>CAWEAF010000001.1:0-213355 GCA_963807095.1 uncultured Acidobacteriota bacterium
ATTTGTGCGGCGTTTCTGTTGTGTTTTGTCGGGCATATCGTTCTCGCTTCCAGCGTGGCACGCAACGGGATCGCGGGCAGAGCGACAAAGAGCCACTACACTCCCCAGAGCCAACTCAAGACATTCACCGCCATGACGGCGATGCCCGTTCCGGCGGCGACGCCGGCGAGCGCCTTTTTTGCGCCGGGTTCGCCGTGCGCGAATCCGTAGCCGCCGATCACAATTGCAACCAGACTGGCAACCTTCGCGATGGTGCCCGTGAAGAGGCTTTGGATGGCGTTAAAGCCAGTGTCGAACGGTGAACCCTGTGCCATCGCAACCATAGGTACGAGGAAAAGCAGCGCAAGAATAACGGCGGGTGGACGCACGCACTTCGGTCGAAGAAGCAGTTGGATTTGACGGATG
Organism: uncultured Acidobacteriota bacterium; assembly: GCA_963807095.1. Taxonomy (GTDB): domain Bacteria; phylum Acidobacteriota; class Terriglobia; order Terriglobales; family Acidobacteriaceae; genus Sulfotelmatobacter. The sequence continues at coordinate 406 of CAWEAF010000001.1, forward strand.
AGATAGATCTGGGACCAACGTGGCATAGGCACCTCCGGCAGGGGCTTAGATCAGCTGCTTTTAGCGCAAACCTAACCGCACTGAATCACGCTGTCCAATAACTTTTCGGATGGAGTTCATTCCTGGGGGTTATGAGTCCGAGACGTAGAGTGATTCGACTTGGAACTTGCTGTCGAGATCAGCATGAGCAAGGCTCCATCGACCTTGCAATAAAGGACATGCCAATCGTCGCTTGTACCATCTGCGAGTACCCACATATTTCTGGGTAACCTGCAGCGATTGTCCTGAATAGCAGCGCAAGATGGCGAGTCCTATCGCGGCCTCAACGAATCTCAGGCGTCCCTGGTGAATGACTTCTTTTCTGTAAGCCGCGCTTGTTCAATAAGTTCTGCATCCGCGTGGTGGATTTGTCAGCGGCAATCGGATGTGACGAATCGGACTAGCGCTGTGTTTAATAACCTGCAGGAATGAACTCCATCCGAAAAGTTATTGGACACGGCGGTAGGAATGAATCAAATTGGTTAACATCGCCCGGCCCCGCAACGACTTGACCAGCAGAGGACGGCAGTTCTGGGTTCCGAATCGCCGTCTCATAAGCAGACGCGGGAGCGCATCGCGGGAGGCCCGCGGTTCCCCGGAAGGAGGCACGTCATGGCATTGCACGAAGCGATGCCCCCAGCCTTTGCATCCGATCCCATCGAACCCTTGCTCGACGTGAGCAGAGCTGCCCATTTGCTAGGCATTTCGGTCAAGACCTTGCGTGACTGGATTCAGGGTCGTAGGATCGACTATGTGAAAGTCGGCACAAGAGTCATGATTCGGCCGGAAACTATCCGTCAGTTCGTGACAAGCAACACCCGACGTGCGGCAGGCTGATGAAAGTATTCAAACGCTCCGGAAGCTCGTACTACGCCTACAAATTCCAGTACCGAGGTAAGGAATACTACCGCTCGACTGGGACCGAAAACCGGCGTGAAGCAGAGGCTATCGCGGGTGCGGCGCGAGCTCGCATTGTTCGCCAGGCCGCGGGCCTCGAAGAACCCGAGCCGCAGCGGAAATCTTCCGCGAACGTTGAAAAGCCCAAGGGCATTCCTACGCTGAGACAGTTCCAAACAACTTTCGACGAGTGGGTTGCCACAGCCAAGGCTGAACAAAACGGTACAGTTAAGTTTTATCAGGAGAGCTATCGGAAGCTGCTCAGTTACGGTCCTTGGGCTGATCTACCCCTCGACCAGATCGACGAAGCTCACATCGAAGCGTTCAAAACTTGGGCTTTAAAGCAAGCGGGGCGACGGCGTGATGGAAAACCTACGCCGGTGGGCAAAACTACGGTTAATCGCTATTTAGCCACTTTCCGCAAGGCCCTGCGTTATGCGCATCTCAAGCTTAAGTTGATCTCCAAAGTGCCGACGGTTGAACAGTACACGAAGGACGAAGGAGCAGAGCGTGAAACGGATTACATATACAGCTCGGCGGAGTATGCGCAATGGACTTCGCATGCTGCCGAACCTTTGCGATCCGCTTCCATTCTGGCGCGCCACTCCGGCATCTGTCGTAACGAGATGCTAAAGCTGATGAAGGATTGCGTTCGCCTCCACTCGGAGCAGCGTGCGGACGGGAAAATCTGCGGAGAGCTCATAATCAAGCGCGGTCTGAAACGGCGAGCGCGAAAGCGCAAGCTGGTGATCGATGCCGAAATGAAGGAAGTACTCGAACGGCTTCTGAAAGACTCGAAGTGCGACTACGTCTTCACGAGCCCGCAAGATCCGACAAAGCCTCTTGGGCCCTGGGTGCTGGAGGAACAGATAGGCCAGGTACGGAAGAAGATCAAGACGCATCCCGATGCCGGCCTGCACGCGCTGCGTCATACTTTTCTGACCGAGGCCGGAGAGTACACGGACCCCTTTACGTTGCAGTATGTCGCTGGACACGATAACATTAAGACCACGATGCGCTACGTACACCCGCGGGAGGCTGCAGTACATAAGCTGTTTGCGCGGCTGGCGGACTTGCAGCTGCCGGAGGAGCGCATCGCGAGCAAGAAGTCGGTGCAAAATCCGGTGCAGCTGGAAATGCCCTCACAGGACGGACTTGCTAAGCTATTGATTACAGGTAATTTACAAAGTGCGGAAGTGGTGGAACTGGCAGACACACCATCTTGAGGGGGTGGCGCCGAAAGGCGTGGGGGTTCAAATCCCCCCTTCCGCACCATGAAATCCGTCCGGCGAAGAGCGGAATCTCCACCAAATTCGAAATTGGTCATTCGTCAGGGAAACGTACATCTATGGTCTACGGTCTAATCGTGGCGCTGCATATTCTGGTTTGCTTCTTCATCATCGTTGTGGTGCTGCTGCAAAGCGGCAAGAGCGGAGACATCTCGGCTGCCTTCGGCGGACAAGGTAGCCAGACGGCATTCGGTCCACGTGGTGCCGCTAGCGCGCTCTCGAAAGCAACGACATGGTCGGCGGTCGCGTTCATGATCACGTCCATCACCTTATCGTTGTACGCAAGCAAGCGAGGTGGACCGGGCTCGGTCCTGCAAGGATTGAAGCCGCAACCGGTGAAGACGCAACCGGCGCCCTCGCAGACACCGGCCCAGATACCGGCTCCAATCAAGAAGTAGTCGCTTCGCTAGAGGCCGGTCTAACCGAGCCGTATTGCCTGCGTATTCGGTGCCTCGCAACGGAGTCTCCCTTAATTGTATTTGGCCAACGGAGGATGTAACATCCGTAATAGACGCTTTTGTCTGGAGGCACTGATATGTCTGATCGGGATGGCAATAGTTTTGTGTGGTTCTTGGCGGGACTGGGACTGGGAGCGCTAGCAGGCGTGCTCTATGCGCCACGCTCGGGCAGCGAAACCCGCGAAGCGTTGCGAACGCGCGCAGAAGAAGGCCGTGAATATGTGAAGAATCGGGCCCGCGAGGCGCGGGAGCAGGCATCGCAGTGGGCCGACCGTGGCCGCGAAGTAGTGACTGCGCAAAAAGAACAATTCCGCGCCGCGTACGAGGCTGGACGCCAGGCGTATCAAGAAGCAACGACGGAAACGGGTGCCGGCAAGAATCTGTAAGGATTAGGACCACCGCGCGGCGTCTCCCTCCGCGCGGTGCAGTCTTTGCTAGCTTCTGGGAGTATCGACTATGGACAAGTTAACGTGGTTCATTGCCCTGACGGGAATTGCGGTGGCTTTGCAAGCTGGCGTGCTTCTGGCCATGTATATCGCGATGCGCAAGACTTCGGAGCGCATCGAAGAACTCGCAGCCGACATGAAGAACAAGTTCATGCCCACAGTCGTGGAGGCGCAGGAAATGATGACGCTCATACGTCCCCGGCTGGAAGTCATCGTAGAGAATGTGGAGGGGGCAAGCACGGTGCTCCGATCGCAGCTCGAACGCGTGGATGCAACCGTCAATGACGTGATCGACCGGGCCCGGCTTCAGATTATTCGTGGAGACGAATTGCTGACCCGCACCTTGGACCGCGTTGAGCAGACCTCGGAGATGGTGCAAAAGACAGTGGTGTCACCGGTGCGCCAGCTATCCGGATTGATGCAAGGCATCAGTGTCGCCCTGGAGTTCATTTTCGGCGGGCAGGGACGGCGAAATGGCGGCAGCCGCGAGCGGCGTCCGGTTCCGCAGGACGAAATGTTTATTTGACCCGTGCTTTTGCGGCAGCCTCGTCATTCTGACACTTTCTCATTCCATTTCACTCGAGGCATTCCATGCTGCGATTCGTTCCCTCCGGAAGTAGTCGCGTCTATGGGTGCGTTCTAATTGCTGGAGTTCTTTCCTTCCTCGTCGTTTCGCTTTCCGCGCAGAGCAAGACGGTCTGGAGCGATCAGGAAAAGCCAATCGTAGAGCAGATCGGCAAACTGCGCAGTCTGGACGACAGCACGCGGGCACGGACGACCAGAGATCTCGCTTTGCGTATCCGAGAACTTCCAGCCGTTCCCAACAAGTTGCGCCTGGCGGTCGGGCTCGCTGGCCTGTCTACGGAAGGCGATTTCGGTCGCGACACCTTGCAGGAGGTGACCACGACACTGGCGGATGCCCTGCGCGAGATTCCTCCCTCCGAAAAGCCCGATGAGCCCGACTTTCCTTATGTGGAGCTTGCTTCACTGGTGCGTTACGAGCACATGAAGGCGGAGTCGGACAATCCGCAATTCGCTAGAGCGATGGCGAAGCTGCAGGCCGACGACGACGCCCGGCAGAAGGCGGACTTTACCTTGATCGACCTGCAGGGCAAGGGATGGCATTTGAGAGATTTGCGGGGAAAGATCGTGCTGGTGAATTTCTGGGCCACGTGGTGTCCGCCATGCCGCAAGGAGATGCCTGATCTCGAGGCGCTATACGAAAAATACAAGGATCAGGGACTGGTGATTCTGGCAATCTCCGATGAAGAGGCGGCGAAAGTAACCCCGTTCATCGCGCAGCGAAACATCAGCTATCCGGTGATGCTGGACCCTGGGCGCAAGGTGAACGAGCTGTACAGAGTCGAAGGGATTCCGAAAAGTTTTGTGTACGATCGCGACGGGAAGATGGTGGCGCAATCCATTGACATGCGGACGCGCAGCCAGTTTCAGGAAATGCTTGGGCAAGCCGGCCTGCAGTAGGGGTACTCTATGCGCCGCGCGGAAATTCTCCGTCGAATCAGACCCCAGTCACGTCGTGGATGAAGCCGCGCCCTTTCAAAAACCTCACACCTGCGCCACAAATCTCCGGGAGGCCACCCCGGTTTCACGGTAGTCTCCGCTTCCTCTGAAGAATCCCGGGGCCCTTCTCTGCCGCCTCTTGCACCAAAAAGCCCATCTTGGGATGAGTGCATTCAATATCGACGGCAAGGCCACGGTTCCGAAGTTCCTCCGAGGTCAGCGGCCCGATCGACGTGATCACCACGCGGGAAAGGGCTTCGTGCAGCGCCTCCGCCTTTCCCATTCCCTTGGCAACCTCGAACAGGTGACGGATCTGAACCGAGGATGCGACCAGCAACACGTGCACATCTCCACGGATGATCGACTCGACGGCCTTCTGCAGTGGGCAAAGATCCTCGGGGAGGGCCCATTGATAAACATTCACAGGAGTGACAATTGCGGCCCTCTCCTTCAAACCCGCCCAGAGTTCGGGATTCGTTACTCCATACTCCTGAACGGCGACGCGGCGTCCTGCAATGGGGAATGAATTCTTGTTCTCATCGAGCAGAGTCAACAGATCGCGCCAGGTGTTGGGCTCGGGGACGGTGAGACTGGTTCGCACGCCCAACTCCCTGAGGGCGGCCGTGGGCTTGGGCCCTCGCGCAATAATGACAACTTCGTTCAGCAGGTGGGAGAATTCCTCCCGCGAGCAGACTGGCTCCGCGGTTGAAGCCAGAACCTTGACTCCGACTCCAGTGGTAAAAATGACAACGTCCACCTGTCCGGCGGCGAGGTTGCGAACGAAGTCCAGGGCTTGCTGATTCGATTCCAGAGGAACTTCTCTAACCGAGGGAGCCACGATCGGCACTCCCGCACAATTCTCGATCAGCTTCGCGATCTCGCGGGCGCGACGACTCTCAAGCGCCAGGACGCGAAGACCGTTGAAGGAGGCCGTCGTCATTGATGAAAGCTCTATTCCTGAACTGTCTCCCTAAAAATGATAATTGGTTTCCAGGAATATAAGTTGCCCGTTGTTTTGCTTAGCATAACTGGCGTCGATCACTCCTCTGCCCCAGGCGTGACCGTAATACAACGTTGCCGCAAACGCAGGTGTTACCTGATAGTCTGCGCTAAGATCCCAAACGTTAGCTAGGCCGCGATTGCCTTTGCCGGGGCGGCCCGTGAACCCGAATGTGTTCGGTTGAAAGGCGCCGCCTCCCAGATACCAGAAGTCAGAAGCGCTGGCCAGGCGCAGAGCATGCCCTTCGCTGCGCAGAGTGAGCTTCGAGGCAGGCCGGACATTCAGCGTGCCGTATACGTCCTCGTTATTCATCATGTTGTAAAAGGGAAAACGGGCATATTGGCGAGGTGTCGGTAACAACTGGAAGAAGGTGCTGTGCCGTCCGTTGTTCGGAGTTCCGTCTCCAGTGCCGTAGGAGTAACCGGCGCTAATCCAAGGCTGCAATGCTTTTAGCGGCGGTTGCCAACCGGCCTCGGTAACGAACGATCCGGCGTGCTGGGCCTGGCTTCCCCAAGAGCCGTTCTGTAGAGCACCCCACACGAGGAAATCGAAATTCCCAGAATGCTGCGCGTGGTAGACGTGCGCGTAGTCCATCCCGTAGGTCCCGATCTCAATTTTCCCGTGATCGGCGGCACGAACCGATTGCGGACGATTGTCGGTCTTGAGTACAAGGGTGCGATGGTCGACGTATCCCATGCCAAAAATGCGTAACCGGCCGGCATTGTGCCCGGCCTGATCGAACGCGTATAGGCGCCGGAGTACATGTCGACATCAAGTTCGTCCATTCCTTTGACCTGAAACACGCCTTCCGTGGGCCGGGCGCCGAAGAACGTGAAATTGTTCGCTCCGCCATCTAACGAGAGTTGAACTCCATCAAAGGATCGCTGCACGGCCGTAAACCCGAAGTTCGAGATCAGGCGGCTAGAGATTCGCGTTTGGACGACCTTTGCCAGCAGCGGGTCGCTGGGTTTGACCTCCGCGCCATCGAAGTACTCAAAACGTCCTAACTTCAAGCCGGCAGGGCCGAAATGCTTGAGGTTGAGGAATGCCTGCTTTACGAATCCATTCGCATCGTTGGTGTGGTTGTTGTTGGCGGCGTAATAGGTTCCGCCCAATCCGAGTTGTCCCTGCGGAGCTGCGACCACAGCATTGTTGGGAAGACCCAGAATCGAAGGCTGCTCTCCTTCGATGAACCAATCAAAGTGTTCTCCGGTCTGCCCGATCCCAACGCGCAGGAGAGAATTCCAGAAGCCGTAATCGCTGTTCCCGGCATTGCCCTGAAACCAGTTCCAGCCCTCCGCACGCGTGCGCCAATTAACGGAGACATCGAGCGGCCCTAGCTTGTGTTTGGGTGAAGCCGCAGGACGCGAAGGTGGCGCTTGGGCAGCCGGCGGTCGTGCAGCTGGAGTTTCAGCCATCTTGTCAGCACGGGCAGAAGCCAGGCTGGTCTGATCCTGCGCGGAGAGCAGCGACTGGCCGAGCATCGCTGCTGACAAAAGTATGGTTGGAAACAGGCATTCTCTCGTTCGTCGTCTCATCGAATCCCCACTTTCGCAGCTATTCAAAACCCCATTTTTGGAAGCGCGGAGAGACCGGCTTCTTTCACAACGCGGCTGGCCCCAGCCAAGCCGTTCTCGAGAATCGGGTCTCGACTGTGACACGAATGCGAGCTCAGTCCAATAACAGAATCGTATTAGTTCCCCCACCGGCAACCGAGGTTCCAGAGGGTTCGCTCATTCGCGAAACTAATGATTGACTCCCCCTCCGGTCCGAAACTTCACGCCGCCGCTAGTGCAGCGTCAGTCTCGATCTCCGCCTCTCGCGGGGTTTCTGGAGACTTGTCGCGATAAGTTGCGTAGAGGGCGAGGCCGGTAAACAGGGCTCCCGAAATAATGTTGCCGAGGGTCACCGGCAACTGGTTCCAGAGCATCCAGTTTCTAATCGATATGGGAGCACCAAACATCATTCCAGCCGGAATCACGAACATGTTGACGATGGAGTGTTCGAAACCCTGGGCAAAAAAGGTCAAGATCGGCAGCCACATGGCGACGACCTTGCCTATCGTGGAGCGTGAGACCAGCGCCAACACCGCTCCGACGGTCACCATCCAATTGCAGAGGATGCCCTTCACCAGGGCTGAGGCCCAGCCGCTCGAGCCCAGAGCCATGTAGGCCAATGTTTTCTTCTGTGCCGCCGACTTGAGAAGTTCTCCAACTGGCCCGCTGCTCGTGGTTCCAAAGTTTGTGACGGCCCAGTAAAACAGCAACGCGTAGAACAGGCTGCCAACGAGATTCCCGGTGTACACCCAGCCCCAATTGCGCAAGAGTTTTCCCAGGGAAACCTTCCCGGCGGCGAGAGCCGCAGGTAGCAAGGCAAAATTGCCGGTGGCAAGCTCAAGCCCAAGCAGAACGAGCATGACGAAGCCGACAGGAAAAAGAATCGCTCCGACAATGGCGGGGAGCCCCTGGGCTGTGACCACCACAGCCAGCGAAGTGGCAAAGCCCAGGAACACGCCGGAGAGCGCGCCACGAATCAACATGTCGACAACGCTCAGCGAGGCTTTCTTTTGGGCAACGACCAGAGCTTCCTGCACGAGTTCTTTCGGATTGATATTGTCCATGGACTTTTCTCCTGTTCTGTTGGGGCGAAGGTGGGGCCTGATGGGGGAGGGCCGAAAGTTTCAGCCACCAAGGGGAAAATCGGTCACCAGTGCACTTGCGCTGCTCTGTATGCACATCTCCCGCAATTTTTGCGGTGAGGCTTCTTCGGACTGAACGCCCTCATTGGCTACCTCGAGGAAGACGACTCCATCCTCCACCTGAGTGCGAAAACTCTTCACGCAACTTGAAGCGCTGGCGCTGTTCACGCCTTTGCCGGTCTCCAGGCTGAATCTTCCATGCATGCAGCGGGCAGACCACCGTGCTGCCGGAAACGATGCCATCCGCCAGCGGGCCGCCTTTGTGCGGGACAGCGATTGTCGACGGCCAGAGAAGCGGTCGCCCAGATTGAAAATGGCGATTTCGCGATCCCGATCTTCACGGCGCGGCCTTCCTGCGAGCGGTATGTCCTCGCAGCGAGCGATGCGGATCCACGTCTTTCGGTTCTTTCATACGAAGACCTCCTCCAGCGGCTTGATTTGTACGAACTGAGTGGGGTGGCACGGAGCATCGCGCTCCAGCCAGGCGTCGCTCGAATGCTCCTTCGATTTCCGCAGCCGCTCCAGCAGGCCCTGCTTGGCTGCATCCGGCGCGTACACCGTTTCTTTGCGGACCTTCTCGATACCGAGCCGCTCCACGAAATCGTAGGTGCGTTCCAGGTAGTTGGCGTTCTCGCGGTAGTACTGGAAGAACAGAGTGCGCGGCTTCGAGGGCCTGCTTCGGTGGTTTCGACGGTGATCAGCAGGTCGGCTTTGCGAACTTTCTTGCCGGCGGCGCCGCCGACCACCACCTGCCAGCTTCCCTCCTGCCCAATCAGGCCGATGTCTTTGACCGTGGCTTCGGCGCAGTTGCGCGGGCAGCCGACCGCGCCCATCTTTACTTTGTGCGGGGTGAACAGATTTTCGAGGCGCCGCTCCAGTTCGATGCCGGCGCTCGTGGAATCCTGCACGCCGAAGCGGCAGAACTCCGTGCCCACGCAGGTCTTCACCATGCGGACGCCCTTGGTGTAGGCCTGACCGGAGGGCATTCCAAGGTCGGCCCAGATTTTCGGCAGGTCCGCTTTCTTCACGCCCAGCAGGTCGATGCGCTGGCTGCCGGTGATCTTCACCATGCGGCACTCTGTATTTGTCGGCCACGTCGGCAATGCGGCGCAGTTCGTCCGGGGAAGTCACGCCGCCGCGAATGCGCGGCACCACGGAGAAGGTTCCGTCCTTCTGAATGTTGGCGTGCACGCGGTCGTTGATGAAGCGCGCCGAACGGTCTTCGTCGTGATCGCCGCACCACAGCATGTCCAGCATGTAGCTCAAGGCCGGCTTGCAGACTTCGCAGCCCATGCCGTTGCCGTAGATCTCGAGAACTTCCTGCACGGACTTCAAGTTGCTGGCTGCGCACGATCTCGCGCAGCTGGTCTTCGGCGACAGGAACGCACTTGCAGATCGTCCTTTTGACTCTCTTCCTCGAACTCCGGCGCGACGGCTTTCAGCAGCGACTGGCAAAGGCCGGAACAGCTTCCGCAACCCGTTGAGGCGCGCGTGCACTCCTTCAGCTGCGCCAAGGTGTTGATGCCTTTCTCGTGGATGGCCTGGATGATCGTGCCCTTGGTCACGCCCATGCATCCGCAGACCGTTTCGCTGTCGGCCATTTGGGCGACATCGATACCCGTATCCTCGGTCGGCGCCGGGAAAAGCAGTTGCCGGCGCAAGAGGCACCAAGATCCTTTCCGGTGCGCAGCCAGTCCATGTAGCGGTGGCTGTCGGCGGTATCGCCGACCAGGATCACGCCGGCGAGCTTGCCGTCTTTCAGAGTCAGCTTTCTGTAGATGCCGAGCGCCGGATCCTCATAGCGGATCACCTCGGAGCCGTCGAGCTTGTCGCCGATGTCCCCGGCGGAAAAGACATCGACTCCCATGATCTTCAGCTTCGCGGCTTGCACGCTGCCTTGATATTTCGGCCCTTTATTTCCCGGTGATGGTGGCGGCCAGAACTTTCCCCTGCTCGATGAGACGGCGCAACCAGGCCGTAGCAGATGCCGTTGTGCTGCACGCATTCGCCGACGGCGAAAATGTCGGGGTGCGAGGTTTCCATGTAGTCGTTGACCACGATGCCGCGCTTCACTTCGAGGCCGGCCTCGTGGCCGAGACCAACGTTCGGACGAATGCCGGCGGCGATCACCACCAGATCGGCAGGAATGCTGCCACCGCCCTTGAATTGAACGCCCTCCACTTTGCCGTTTCCGAGAATCGCCGTGGTACTGAGTCCAAGCAGCACCGTGATTCCCATCTGATTCATCTTGGCCGCGAGATAACCGCCGCCCGTCGGGTCCAGTTGGCGCTCCATCAGCGTCTCCATCAGATGGACCACGGTGACTTCGCATCCCTGCACTTGCAGCCCGCGAGCCGCTTCCAGTCCAAGCAGGCCGCCGCCGATCACGACGGCCTTGATCCCTGGGCGGCAGCGCTCCAGCAGCGCGCGCGTGTCGTCGAGGTTGCGGAAGACGAAAGACACCTTCTTTTTTCACTTCTTCGATCGATGGAATGAGCGGAACGCTTCCGGTCGCTAACAGGAGCTTGTCGAAGGGGGTCACGCTGCCGTCGTCGCCAGTCACGGTCATGGCTTGGGAATCGACACCGACGATGCGGACCCCAGACGAAGGTCGATGCCGTTCTGCTGGTACCAATCGAGGCTATTCAGGACGATGTCGTCGCTGGCCCTTTTCTCCCGCCAGCACCGACGAGAGCAGGATGCGGTTGTAGTTGACGTGAGTCTCGTCGCCAAAGATCGTGATGTCGAACTTGGGCGAGTGGCGCAGGATCTGCTCCACGCAGGCCACTCCGGCCATTCCATTTCCCACGACTACAAGTCTTTTCACTGACTCACCTCCATGGAAGAACATCGTTTCCCCGGCCTGTCTCACGCCCGCGTCCAAAAGCAGGAACAGGGGGCTTTGTCGAATGAGACCCTTGGCACACCCGGCGACAGCACTGCGCACTGCCTGTGCCCTGCAGTTCCTGGATACGACCGGGTATCCGTGGTACACGAATGTCGGGACCGCTGCTTGACCTCAGCGTGGAGGTGAGCGTCTGACGAGAAGAGCAGACCGCGCTCTGACTTGTGTGCACTCTAGCCAGACGCGATTAGGGGTGGAAATCAAAAAAATCTATGGCTGCGATTATCCAGACGTAATCGCCACAATCGCCAGATTCCACGATATCGCCCTTTCTGGCTGAGGGCGAGGCGCTGAATCTCTTATAAGAGCAATCACTTCTTTGAATTTGTGCCGGAGGGGGTTGGTCGGATATCAAGAGTTGAGTGTTGTGGCCGCTGGAGGGATGTGAATAAGACGCCGTCGCGAGTTTCGGGTGACAAGATCCCGCTGTTTCCGATTTTTCTAAAGCTTGCCAGACGCCGTTGCCTGGTTGTCGGCGCCGGAAAGACAGCAGAAGAAAAGATACCAACCCTGCTTCGCTGTGGAGCGGCGGTGATGGTGGTTGCGCCGAGCGCTACTCGGACCATTCAAGCGTGGGCATCCGACCGCAAAATTGTCTGGGAACAGCGCCGCTTTGAAGTGCGCGATCTGGACGGCACATTCCTCGTGGTGGTGGCCACTGCTTCGAAGACATTAAACCGCTCGGTATCTGAGCAAGCGCAACTGCGGCGCACCCTGTGCAATGTGGTTCGCGACCGGCCTTTTTGCGATTTTTATTATCCGGCGGTCGTGCGGCGCGGACCGCTGCAGATTGCGATCTCCACGGCCGGGCACAGCGGAGCCCTGGCGCAACGGCTTCGCAAAGAATTGGAATCCCAGTTCGGCCCCGAATGGGAGAGTTGGTTGCGGTGGTTGGGTGAAGCGCGGTCCTCGCTTTATGACGATCCCTTATCGCCCAAGCGGCGGCGTACCATGTTGCACCGGCTCGCGAGCGAAAAGAAGCAGGAGGAATTTTTCCATCGCTGGGGCGTTCCGATAAAGCGCAGCCAGCAGGATAGAAAATAGCGGCCGCGGGGTGTACAGCGTTAGTGACGTCCGGCAAACTTATCGGGATCGGAGCCGCCGGACTCGGGAGAATCCGTATCCTTCAGCGCTTTGGATTCCCGGACTTCGAGCTCGGCCTGGCGGAGATGTGTGGCTTCGGCGGGATCTGTGCCGGGCTTGATACTGCTGCGTTCAATGAAGTATCGCCAGCCTTGATGGCGATCCGCAGAATTTTGGCTGGCTTCCAGATTCTTCAGTGTGGCTTCGGCGGTCGTCTTGCCGCGAACCACGGCGACCACTCCGGCGGATTGGTAGGTCCTCACGTTATGGCAGATGATTACGTAGGAAGCGCTGGATTCGTCGTGTGCCAGAAAGAAGCTCCGTTCCTGGTTACCACATGGGATCAACAACGTTGCCGATAGTGGCGGTTAAACTACTGCGCCTGCAGAAACTCAAAAGGCGATCTCCAAGTGGAAATCGCCTTCTCGGATAGTTGGACGGCTTAGACCGCCTGCACGTTTTCCGCTTGCAGGCCTTTCGGCCCCTTGGTCACCTGGAATTGCACAGTCTGACCCTCTTGCAAGCTCCTGAAACCGCCCGCCTGGATCGCTGAGAAGTGCACAAAAACGTCCTCGCCACTCTGACGGCTAATGAAGCCATAGCCTTTTGCATCGTTGAACCACTTTACTGTTCCTTGTTCCATATACTGGATTGTTTTCCTTGTGTTGTAGTTACGCTGGAGAGATCGGAAGAAACTTGCGCAGGTTACTAGCTGTTGAGGCGAGAGCTGCTCAGGACCGATTCGGTCTAACGCACATAGCTATGGTACGTGGAGCACGGACAATAAGCAAGCGCATTCGCTGACGGCAGTGAACGAACAGCGATCGTAAAAGCGCGAAAATTGATTTCGCATCCATGATTTTCGCTAATGTTCTGCGCTGCCGGACGAGGTCGCGTATACTGAAGGGACTTGACCTCGAAGACACGCTTTTAAAGCAGCTTTGCGCCTTCGTGATTGAGAGAGATCGGCGAGGCGCTGTCGTTCGCCCCGGCAACCATTGCTCCCGGCATGGAGAGCATAGGCACGCGCGTTATCGTGCGGATGTTTCTGTTGCAAGGAGTCCAGGCGTTTTTTAGGCTGTTTCGCAGAGGATCACCGTGGTCCAACCGCGGGTCCAGAGGCACCAAGAGAGGATATGCAATGAAGAATCTTTACGTCGGTAACTTACCCCACAGCACAACCGAAGCTGAGCTGCGGAACCTTTTCGAGGCTCATGGAGCGGTGGAAAAAGTCAGCCTGGTGACCGACCGGGAAACGGGCCGTTCGCGGGGCTTCGGGTTTGTGGAAATGACCGACGCGAGTGCGGCAGACAAAGCGATTGCAGCGTTGAACGGGAGCGACTTGGGCGGGCGGACGTTAACCATCAACGAGGCCAAACCCAAAACCGATCGGCCCAAGAGTGGTGGCCAGCGCTTTGGGGGTGGCCGAGGCGGGCACGGGCGCGACGACTATCAGGGCCACGCGCGACAGCCGCGCGAACCGCGTTGGTAGTCTCGTATTCACGCGGACAACGATTTGCAAACACCGGTTCGAGACCACGTCGAGCCAAGACAACAAACCAACGGGGGACCGATTATGCCACGAGGCCGATCAACGTTTTCGAAGCGCCAGAAGGAACAGACACGGCAGCAGAAACAACGCGATAAAGCAGAGCGCAGGAGCCAGCGAAAACAGGAGAAGCCCGCAGAAGGCAGCGTTGACGAAATGACGGAATTGCTGGAACATGCAGCCGCCCAGGCAGCGATGTTCCAGATGGGCTCCGATCAGCCCACCTATATCGAATCCTCTCCAGTCGCCAAGAAGCCTCACGAGTAGTTCCAAGCTTTAGGATTTCGGTGAAGACAGGGCCGGGAGTTTCTCCCGTGCCCTCAAGCCTGAGGTGTGGCCGGGTGAAGACCATTTCGGCAGGGACGGCTCGGGTGATCAATGGATTTGGCTGCCCCCCAGGGATTCGAACCCCGATATGCTGATCCAGAGTCAGCTGTCCTGCCGTTGAACGAGGGGGCAGTTTTTTCTGCAGCGCGCCGGTGGGCACCGGCACTTTTGATTCTATGGTGCCGCGCGTGGACGGTCAACATTCGCCTCGCCCGTCCGAGGTCCCACTCAGCACGATCCGGCGGCGTAGAATTCATGAGATTCGAATCTCGTGAAGAGGGAGTCTTATGGAGACTTCTTTACCCAACCCCGCATCCGGCACTGACTATACCCAGATCGCGCGCCGTCCCCTGGAAGCCGAGGAGTGCGCGCTGCTCGTCATCGATGTCCAGGAGAAACTGCTCCCGCCAATCTTCCGGAAGGAAGAGCTCGTGCGCAACGCGCAACTACTGATCCGCGCCGCCGGCATTCTCAAGATTCCGGCGCTGATCAGCACCCAATATACAAAGGGATTGGGGGCGACCGTCCCCGAGGTCGCTTCCCTGCTTCCGGCCGCCAAAGCAATCGATAAGACCGTGTTCTCGTGTTTCAGCAGCGATGTGTTCTGCAATCTGCTGCAGCGCTTACCGGGCCAGCGGAGTACGCTGCTGCTCTGCGGGATGGAGAGCCACATCTGCGTATCCCAGACGGCGCTCGCCGCCCTGCGCGATGGATACCTGGTGCACGTCGCCTCGGACGCGGTCAGCTCACGTACGGAATGGAATTGGAAAATCGGACTCGACCGCATGCGCTCCGCTGGCGCAGTCATCTCTTCGACGGAAATGATGATTTACGAACTGATGCGGTCGTCGAGTACCGCGGCTTTCAAGGAACTGCTGCCGCACCTGAAGGGCTGATTTTTCAAAGCCTTAAACCACGAAGGACACGAAGTTGCACGAAGGAGATTCGAAAGATGCGTGCTTCGTGAACTTTCCTGTCCACCGTGGCTATAGATTTACGATTCCGCGGGTTCCTGCTCTTTCTTCTTTACGCGCACCACGGTGATCTTCGCGAATCCCTCGTCGAACGCCGGCGGCTTCAGCTTGGCGGCCATGCGGCGCATCACATCCTCAGGCACAACCCGATCTCGTCGCTGGTGGCGCTCGATGCAGACTTCCAGAGGAACATCAAAGAACACCGCGTGCACTTCGTAGCTGTAATCCTTGGCTAGTTTGATCCAGTGCTGGCGTTCTTGTGGCGTCAGGTTAGTAGCATCGACGTAGTTCGTCGGCCGCTTGGCAATCAAGCGAGCCTTCAGCATCGAACGCAAATTCGAAAACACGAGATCCTGAAAACGTTGCTCGCGGACATCGTCAAATAGAAGCGACCTCACCATGTCGCTCGAAAGCGGAGCCACGTTGTGCCGTTTGAACCATGAACTCTTGCCGGAACCCGGCAGCCCAATCGCAAGCACGACAAGTCCCTTGGGAGGACGTGCAGGCGCAGCAGGAATCGCGGCCCGAACTGGCGGGGCCTCAGGCTGAGCCGCGACATCGGCTTCGGCGGCTTCCGGCGTCCCAACTGGGGTCTCCGCACCCTCAGAAGTGATCCCCTTACCGACCGCCGGCGCGAAGGCCTGCGCCACGGCTTGCTCCCGCCCACGCCCGCCGCGACCGCGTCCACCACGACGCCGGCGACCGCGCGCGGGGCGACCTTCGCCGGCAGAGGACTGCCTGGCTGGTCGCTCTGCTACTTCTGCCGCAGGCAAAGCATCTTGCTCCGCCGGGCCTTCGGGCTCTGGCGCCGGAATAATTGAACTCTCGGCCTCGGTCTGGCTCGACTCAGTCTGTTTCTCAGGCTGGTCAACGTCAAAATAGGCGGGCTGCAACGGGGGAGGCGCTGGCTGCACGTCCTGCTCCGTGGATTTCTTTTTGCGGCGCTGTATGCGCTCGCGCATCCATTTACGCATGTTCAGGCTTGTAACACAGATGACGGCAAGGGAGCAATCGGCAGAGCCAGTTCTTGAACCACTGATGTCAGTGACGAGTTCTAGCCTCCGAGCTGCGACGAGAGGAATGCTTCTACAATATGCCAATGCCCAGTCAGGTTCCTTCCGCGATTCATGATCAGAAATATATTTCGCTGAAAACGTTCCGCAAATCGGGAGTGCCGGTCGCGACTCCGGTCTGGTTTGGGGAAGAAGACGGGAAACTCTACGTCATGACACGCAGTGATATGGGAAAAACCAAGCGCATCCGCAACAATCCCAAAGTTGTGATGGCACCGTGCACGATACGAGGCAAGGTGACCGGGCCGGAGTTTGCCGCGACGGCGCGCATTTTACTGCCCGAAGAACACGCTCACGCTCGCCAGGCGATCAATCGCAAGTACTGGATGGCTCGGATTCCGCTAATCTGGGCCAGAACGGACACGTATTTCGAGATCAGCTTTTGAGTTGGTCTGCTTCTGGCTCCTAGCTGACGCGAGACGGCGCCTTAGAGCTACCACGCTCCCGTTGTCAAATACTCGTGAATCGATTTAGCGGCGCGCCGGCCTGCACCCATCGCGAGGATCACAGTCGCGCTCCCGGTAACGATATCCCCGCCCGCAAATACGCCTTTGCGTGTCGTCCGCTGGGTCTGTTCATTTGCCTGGATGTAGCCGCGCTTATTCGTACCCAAGCCCGGCGTAGTGCTTTGCACGATGGGATTGGCGCTGGTGCCGATGGCAATAACCGCCACAGACAGGGGCAGGTCGAACTCGGATCCTTTGATGGGCACAGGCCTGCGCCTACCGGAAGCATCCGCTTCTCCCAGTTCCATGCGCACGCAGCGGGCGGCAGTGAGCCAGCCTTTGCCGTTGGAAACAAATTCCACCGGTGCGGTCAGCATGTGGAAATCAATTCCCTCCTGCCGTGCATGATGCACTTCTTCCGCACGCGCCGGCATCTCAGCGTCGCTGCGGCGATAGATCACGTAGGCTTTTTCCGCTCCCAGACGAAGAGCGGAGCGGATCGCATCCAGCGCCGTGTTGCCGCCGCCAATCACTGCAACGTGCCGGCCGCGCAGATCGAGCATCGGCTCATCGTAGGCCGGAAACTTGTAAGCCTTCATCAGGTTGATGCGTGTCAAGAACTCGTTCGCCGAATAGACTCCGTTGAGATGTTCGCCGGGAATGTTCATGAATTGCGGTAAACCCGCGCCCGTGCCGACGTAGACGGCGTCGAAGCCTTCCTCTTCCATGAGTTCATCGATCGTCACCGTCCGGCCAACGACTACATCGGTCTCGAACTCGACGCCCATTTCGCGCATGTAATCGATCTGCTGACGAATGATCTGCTTGGGCAACCGGAATTCGGGGATACCATACACGAGGACGCCGCCCAGCTCGTGCAGCGCCTCGAAGACATGCACCTTGTGGCCTTTTTGAATCAGATCGCCGGCCACCGTGAGACCCGAGGGTCCGCTGCCCACCACGGCTACTTTCTTTCCGGTCGTGGGTACGTCAGGCAGCACGTGCGTTCCCATGCGCTGTTCGTAGTCGGCGACAAAACGCTCCAGGTAGCCGATGCCAAGCGGCTTCACCTTCTTTGAAAGCAGGCACTTTCCTTCGCAATGATCTTCCTGGGGACAGACGCGACCGGTGATCGCGGGCAGAACGTTGTCCTCGCGAATCTTGGCCGCCGCTCCCAGAAAATCGCCGATCACGATTTTCTCGACGAACTCTTTGACCTTCACTCCCACCGGACAATTGTCTGTGCAGGTGGGCTTGGCGCACTCCAGGCAGCGCAGAGCTTCCTGCTGCGCCAGTTCAGGACTGTACCCCAGGTTGACTTCGGTGAAGGTATGAGCACGCTCCTGGGCAGGCTGCTCGGGCATGAGCTGGCGCGGAACTTTGATGCGTTCCTTGGGCGACAGGGGATTCTTGGATTTGCTCGCGGTGGGACTCATCGCTGATCTCCTTGCCGAGCGCCGACGGTGGCCGCGGGTTCTTTCGAGCGCTGAAATTCCGACATCGATTGCTGCTCCGCGTCACGGTACATCGCGTTACGTTGCACCAGTACGGCGAAGTCGACCTTGTGGGCGTCGAACTCCGGGCCGTCCACGCAGGCGAACTCGCTTTTGCCATCGATGAGAACGCGGCACCCGCCGCACATCCCGGTGCCATCGATCATGATTGGGTTCAGACTCACCACGGTGTGGATGTTTTCCTTGCGCGTCATCTCCGACACTGCCTTCATCATCACGATCGGCCCAACGGCGATCACCAGATCGATGCGAGTGCCGTTCTGAATCAGCTGGCGCAGCTTGTCGGTGACGAACCCCTTGTCGGCATAGCTGCCGTCATCGGTGGTGATCATCAGCGCGTCACTGACCGCGCGCATTTCCGGCTCGAGGATCACGAGTTCCTTGTTGCGGGCACCGACGATGGATAGCACCCGGTTCCCTGCCCGTTTCAACGCAGCCGCAGTGGGATAGGCCATCGCTGTGCCGACTCCTCCTCCGATGATGACCACCGTCCCGTAGTTCGCGATTTCGGAAGGCTTTCCCAAAGGCCCGACCACGTCGAGGATCGAGTCTCCGGTCTCCAGCGCGTTCAACAGATGGGTTGTCTTGCCCGCCGCTTGCACCACGATGTTGATGGTGCCCCGCTGAGGGTCGGAATTCTCGACGGTCACCGGAATCCGTTCTCCCTCCTCGTAAATGCGCAGAATCACGAACTGACCCGGCTTCTGTCTGCGCGCAATGCGGGGAGCTTCAATAACAAATCGCTTGATCCCCGGCGCAAGGAATTGTGCATGGATGATTTTGAACACGGACACTCCGTGACCGATGAATGCCTACGAGTCCGATTGTGTTCGGAATCACATGGAAGGGGCTGTGATCCGGGTCACAGGACGCTGTGGGAGGGCGCGCATATCACTGCCTGGCAATCTTGTGTCCTAATGGCAGTTATAATACAATATGTCATATTAGAGCGTGAATGACATGCCACAACGAGTAAAGCTTAGGATTACTGAAAATGGGCGCATCGTGATCCCTGCAGATTTCCGACAAGCTCTCGGCGTCTCTGCGGGAGACGAAATCTTGTTGCGCTGGGAAGATCATGAATTGCGAATCACCACGATGAAACAAAACATCGAGCGCGCTCAGCGGCATGCCCGAAAACACCTAAAGCCCGGAGCATCCATCGTGGATGAGTTCATCGCTGAAAGACGAGAGGCCGCCAAGCGTGAACTCGAATAAAGTTGTGCTCGATGCCTCCGCCATTCTGGCTGTCGTCTATGGCGAACCAGGGTCGGAGAAGCTGACGCCGGAATTACTGGCTAACGCTCTTGTCAGCAGCGTGAATCTTGCTGAAGTTCACAGCAAGCTGGTTGCGCGGGGCTGGGATGTTATACAGGCTTGGGAAGATTGCACAAGTGTTGTGGATGAGGTTGTCGCGTTCAGTTTGGCCCAAGCCAAGAGCGTGGGAAGTCTGATCCCGGCAACACGGTCTTTGGGATTGTCTCTGGGGGATCGCGCCTGTCTGGCGCTGGCGCTCGAACAAAAGGCTGTCGTCTACACGGCTGACCGGTCCTGGAGGAACTTGAAGCTGGATCTCCGAATCAACTTGATCCGCTAATCTCCTGCTCAATTCCTTTCTGGCTCCCTTCCGGCTTATAGATCACACCCTGGCCGGTTCTGCTGTTCATGATGACGCGAAGAGGCGCCTCAAAGCAGAGGTGACGCACGCAGCCCCGTTCTTCCAGCGCGGGTTGCTCGGTCAGCCAGTGCCAATCGACGGATCCCTCCCCGGCATCGGGATTCACCGTGAAGTATCCGACCTGGAATGCGGTCAGGTTCTGAAAGAAGTGGCTTCCCTGCGAGGGAGTAACGCGGAAATCGCGGAAACCGGCTTCGACAATGACGCGGGCTCCGGAAATCTCGTCCCACTCGACTGGAATTCCGAGCCACGGGTCATTCGATCCCCAGCGTCCTACCCCGATCAAAAGGTAGGGACGATTCTCAGCACTTAGAGTCGCATTGAAACGTGACACCGCTTCGGCGACTTCGCGGCTGCGGCTGCGCTCAAAGCGCTGCGCGTCGACTACCACAATGTCGTGCAGATTTTCGGTGCGTCCATTGCCCAGAACTTTTGTGCTGCGGCAAATGACCTGCGCTGGATCCACTTCATCGATGGTCAGCTCCTGGTTGTCCCGAGCCAGGGTTAAAGGACGAATCTGAAGAAATCCGAAATCGGCAGGTTCTTCTCCGCGCGGCAGAGTAACCGCAAATTCGATCTCCACCGGATTGCCGAGCGCATCTTCCCCTGCGCGCACCAGCACTTCCAGGATGGGCGCGATGGGAAAGATACCGAGCTTGAGCATGGGAGCAAAGGTCACGATGCGGGATCCAGGACGACTCAGGCCGTCGTAGACCGCATGATTGTCGGCGGAATAGGTTGAACCCACGGCGTGCAGCGTACCGTCCGCCTCGGCCACATCGAGTCCGAAGCGCATTTCGCGCAGATGTCCCTGACCTCCGCCATGAGGAACGCCGTCAAGCTCCAGCGCACAAAATTCCGTTTGCGTGTTGGCCAGGATGTCTTCGACTGAGGAAAACTGCAGCAAGTTGCGGGGATAGCGGGGACAGAAGTTGATGCACTTGCCGCCGTCGACCACGGTGCGGCCCAAGCCGAGAGCGATCGCGGCAATGCCGTCTGCGTAAGTCATCGGCGCGACGGGATAAAAATTGTGAGAACGGACCACTCCGGAGAAGTCGGGATAGAAACGCTGTCCATGCAGCGTGCCCACGACCTGCTGCAGAATCACGGCCATCTTTTCCTCTTCCAGACGGTACGGCGTGGCGCGCACATACGCTTTCGCATGCTGGCTGAAAGTCGAGGCGTAGACGCGCTTGATCGCCTCGGAAAGCTCGTCCAGCCGCGTTTGGGAGTTCGCCTGCTGATTCCCCAGCATGAACGTCTCGTAGACTCCGGTGAACGGCTGGTACTGCGAGTCTTCGAGCAGGCTGGAAGAGCGGACGGCCAGCGGATAGCGGACTTCGTCCAGAAACGCTTGCAAGTTTTCCGTCAGCGTCACGGGGAGAGCGCAGTCCAGGAATCGTTGCTGAATTTCGCTGTCGTCATCGCAGTGCAAGGCGAAGTCGCCCAGATTATTTTCCGCGAGAAACTGGTCGAACATATCGGTCGCGATGACGACCGCGGGTGGAACTGAGATACGGACTCCCGGGAAGCGCTTGGTGATGCGTCGGGTTCGCAGGAGGTGCCGAACGAAGGCCAGCCCGCGCGCTTTACCGCCCAGCGATCCCGAGCCGATTCGCAAAAAACTCGACTGCGAGGGCTTGAAGGTATCCGATCTGAAGTCACCAATGAGGACTTCGTTCTGCTCGTGGCGATAGTCGTTGATCGATGCGATCAGATCGCGCCGCAGGTGCTCGGGGCCGTTGAAGTCAGAAACCTTGCGGGGGCGCAATTTTGCGGCCAGAGCAAATTCCGTCCGCGCCATCAGCCAGTGCGAGAAGTGATTGCGCTGCGCGTGATACATCAGACTATCAGCCGGAACGGCTTGCAGCATTTCCTCCAGTTCATTCAGATCCTTTGCTCGCCCAACTTCGCGCTGGTCGGGCAAGCGGAAGACGAAATCACCGAAGCCGAAGGAATCCGTCAGAATTCTGCGCAGATCTTTCAGCAAGGTCGGGGAACGCTTGCGCAGGAACGAATATCCTTCGGCATGCGCCCGCGGGCGAAATTCGGTGCGGCTGGTTTGCAGCACCACGGGAACGTCGGGCGTCAGGCTCTTCACCATGCGGGCCAATTCGAATCCGGCTTCCGGGCTCAGCTTGCCATCCCAGGGAAACTCCACATCTGAGACCAGCCCGAAAATGTAGTCCCGGTATTCCTGCACGATTTGAGCGGCCTCTTCGAAATTGGAGCTGAGCAAAATTTTCGGACGCGCCTGCATGCGCACTAATTTGTGCGCTACGTTGATGCCTTCCTGAATGACGCGCCGCGACTGTTTGATCAGTTCCGTGTAGATCACCGGCAGGAATGACGAGTAATAGCGGATGTTGTCTTCGACCACGAGCAGTAGAGGAACACCCATTGCCCGGGTATCGTGCAGCACATTGCGCTTGTCTTCGATGTACTTGACGATCGCGATCAGGATGCGCGCCGTGCCCTGCCAGAGAAAAACGCGGTCGATGTCGGTGACGGGATTGCGCGCCACGAAATTCTTGATTTCGCGATAGTCGTAGCCGAGCACCACAACGGGCACATCGAGTCCAGCCTCTCGTACAGTACGGGCGAGATCGGCGGCATTGGCGTCGCCTACAGTCAGGTTGGTTACGATCAAATTGAACTGTGGATTCTCACGCGCCAGCGCCACCGCCTCGGCGCAACTCGAAACGTGGGTAATACCAGGAATCTGGTGCAGGTTCAACTCAAGCGATTCGTCGATCAGCAACTCATTCAGGCGCCCGTCTTCGCGCAGGATGAACGAATCATAAAGGCTTGAGACCAGAAGAATGTTCTGGACCCGAAAGGGCATCAGATTCTCGAAGCCTTCGAAGCGTTCTTCGGCGTCGAGAATCGGCTCGGCGATGGGGCGGACGGTCATAGTCCGAGAATACTAATTGCTCATGATACTCGCGTGTCCCTATGAGGCGAGTGGCGGCTGGGTTAATCTCGACTGCCCTGACCATACAAGGGACGCCGCTGCTCGACGTCGAAGCCGCTTGCTTCGCTTCGCGGGACAGCCGAGGCGGCTGTCTCTACGTGAGTATTGCAGGGGGTTCGGACTATTTCGTGGCGGTGGAGGCGGTTTGGGCGTTAGCGTAGTAACCGCTCTTGGTGCGGACGACCAGCTTGGAATGGCCTTTTGCCTTGGCTTCGACGCGAACCTGGCGGAAGCCTCCAACATTTTTGGGAGTGGTCGGCTTGTAACCGATGGCGTACTGATTGCGGATATCGTTCGCGATGGTACGGCTGATAGCGTCGACTTCGTCGAGCGTCTTGGGGAAAAAAGCGATGCCACCGGTGCGCTGGGCCAGAATGTCGAGCGCCTTCTTGGCGCGGCGAGGGTGCTCTTCGTCCCCGAGAATTCCGATCGCATAGATGGATGGACCGTTCTCCTGCTGCAGTTGCTTGATCGCCTGTTCGAGAGTCTCGCTGCTGGCGTTATCTTCGCCGTCGGTTACCACGAACAGAACCTTCTTTTCCAGCCGCGCGTTCTGGCGAAGATGATCCGCTGAGGCGACGACTGCGTCGTAAAGAGCGGTGCCTCCGCGAGCATCGATCTTCTCCAGAGCTTCTTTCAGTTTGACCAGGTTATTGGTGAAGTCCTGATCGAGGTATTGCTCATCGTTAAAGTTAACGACAAAAACTTCGTCCTTGGGATTGCTGGACCGAACCAGATTGAGGGCGGCCTGGTTTACCTTGGCGCGCTTCTCGCGCATGGAGCCGGAATTGTCGATGACAATGCCCATGGCAACCGGGATATCGACATGGTGGAAGAAGACAATCTGTTGGGGCTTGCCATCTTCAAAAACGGTGAACGCATTGCGGTCAAGATTTGTGACAATATGCTGCTTGTCGTCGATGACGGTGGCATGCAGCATCACTTCGTCGACGTCCTTCTTGAATACGAAAACGCCCTGATCGTTGAGTGTTTCCTGGTCTGGCGGAGGGGGCGATTGAGTGGCCGTTCCGGGGCTCGACTGGGTCTGGGGAGCGGCTTGCGACCAGCCTGCCAGCAACAACGTGCAGACGCCAGCACCGCTCACCAGTAAGAGAACGAGCAGACTTCGAAGGGCCCTATTGGGCAGGCGCGTAATATCCCGTCCTGGCATACACCTTTAGAGGCGGCAGTCCTTTCGGCGGCAGCAGTTTCACTTTTATCTTACGCCATTTGCCGTCACGGACGACTTTGCTCGGGCGGTAACCAAGGACGTACTGGTTGCGGAGTTCGACGCCGATCTTCGTGGCCACATCGCCGAGATCGTTGGGGTTATCAATGGTAAAGGCTCGGCCGCCCGTCAACTCCGTGATGTCGCTCAGCAGTTGCGGCCCCAGACGTTCTTCTACGGCCGACGCGTAACGGTCGTAGATGCCGATGGCGTAGATCATTACATCGGCTTCCTTCACCAGACTCTTGATCTCATTCTCAGTGTAGCGGCTGTGATTGTCGCCGCCGTCAGAAATGATGAGCAGCGCCTTCTTCGGATATTTGGCCTGCCGCATTTTTTTGATGCCCAGATAAATGGCATCGAGCAGGGCGGTACGGTGACGCGGAACCGCAAAGACCAGCTTATTCTGAATCTCGTCCACCGAGCTTGTGAAGTCGCTGACCTCTTCCGGCTCGTCGGAAAAGGTAATCATGAAAAATTCGTCCTGCGGGTTCGCTGTCTTGAAGAACTCGATTACCGCTTCCTTGGCGCGATCCATCTTGCTGCTCATGCTGCCGCTGGAATCGAAGATCACGCCGAGAGAGACCGGGGCATCTTCGCTGGAAAACGTGCGTATGTCCTGCTGGGAACTGCCTTCATAAAGCTGGAAGTTTTCTTTCTCCAGGCCGGTTACGAGGCGATTCATGGGATCAGTAATGGTAACGGGAACGAGAACCAGGTCGACGTCAACTTTGAGCGGGCGCACGTGCGCGCTCAGCTTGTCGGTGGTCGGAGGAATCAGAAGGCTCGGTTCGTCCTTGGCCTTCTCAAGTTCCCGCGGCTGCACGTGGACATCATTGACGTCGGTGGTCTGCGCGATCGCGGGCAGTGAGAAGCAAGCGACCGTCCACAGAGTGAAGACCATCCATCGCACAGGCCGCATAACGTTCTGTTGAGTTTTCCGCAGCAAAGGTTGGGTCCGATCCCAAGGGAGAACCGGAGGACAACGTCGGACTGAGGCCTTGGGACGAAGTGCCCGGCGCCGTTCCGGAGGGCGGGCCATAAATACCTCTATGGGGCGGATGTTAGCACAGGTGAGGCGAGGCGGCGAATAGTTTTTGTCAATAATTAGAGACAAACCTGTCAGAACTTCCAGAGCGTGTGACGCCGGCGAAATCGCCCGCCGGACGGGCATCCGCGAGGGTCGCCGCCAACTTGTTACAATCATTGGTTTCCTATGGCTGACATACGTCCGTTTCGCGCCCTTCGTTACAACCTGCAGCGGGTACCCGCCGCGCAGGCCGTCACTCAACCCTATGACAAGATCACCGCCGCGATGCAGGATAGGTACTATGCGGCCAGCCCTTATAACCTGGTAAGAATCATTCTCGGACGCCGGCAGGAAAGCGACACTGCGGCCGAGAACGTATACACTCGCGCGGCTGCCTATGGCCAGAACTGGCGCCAGGATGGCATTCTGCAACAGGATGCGGCGGCCTCGATCTACGCCTACTCGCAAACCTTCAAAGCTCCTTCGGGAGAGTCGTTCGAGCGCAAGGGTTTTATTGCTCTGGGGCGGGTGGAGGACTATTCCGCGAAGATCGTCTATCGCCATGAACAGACGCTGGCCAAACCCAAAGCGGATCGCCTGGAGCTGTTGCGGGCAACCCGCGCGCATTACGAGCAACTGTTTCTGCTCTACGAAGATTCCGGGGAGATCGACCGGACGCTCGCCACTTCGGCGAAGCCGACCATCGAGGTCGCAGACGAATATGGAGTGGCGCACCGCGTCTGGCAGATTTCCGATCCGTCGATCATCCACTTCGTGCAAGAGAAGATGCGGGATAAGAAGCTGGTCATTGCAGACGGTCATCATCGCTACGAGACCGCGCTGAGCTTTCGCAACGAATGCCGCCAAGCTGCACACGGGAGTGACAGAGAGGCTCCCTATGAGTTTGTGATGATGACCTTCGTCAGCATGAACGATCCGGGGCTGCTGGTGTTGCCGACGCACCGGGTGGTCCACTCGCTGGAATCATTTTCGGCCGACGCCTTCAAGCAATCGGCCGCCGAGTTGTTCGAGATCGAAGACCTTCCGGCGGGACTTGACGCCGCGCGGGCGAGTTCTCTGTTGAATGAGCGAGGCCGCTCGGGGATAGCGCTGCTTGCGGTCACCGCCAATCGAGCCCTGTTGCTGCACTCTCCGAAGCCAGCAGTCGGGAAATTCCTGGCCGGGCTCTCCGAGCGGCAGAGATCGCTGGATGTCGTGCAGTTGCACAAATGCCTGCTCGAGGGTGTACTGAGGCTTTCCGAAGAATCCATTCGAAACCAGCAAAACTTGTCCTACCTGCGAGACGCAGCGGAGGCGATGGAACAAGTGCGCACGGGAGAGGCGAACCTGGCGTTTCTGATGAATCCGTGCCCGGTGCAGCAAGTGCGCGATATCGCATTTGCGGGGGAAGTGATGCCACAGAAATCCACGGATTTCTATCCGAAGTTGCTGAGCGGACTGACGGCCTATGCGCTGGATTAGAGCATCTGGGGTAGGGCAACGGCACTCGACCGCACCCGCGAGACGCGCTCGTGACAGCCGACGGGACGCTGGTGCTCCGTTCTACGGGCGCTACCTGGTACCGGCAACCGTGCTGAGCCTTCTCCTTGCCGTTTCCTTGAGTGGCGCCCCTCCGGAGAAACATCTTTCGGTCTACTCTGTTGCCGCCAACTATTTTTTGCCCCTGGTACAGCGGGAAGGCCGGGACTATGTAGGGCTGCTGGAGTTGCTCGAGCCTTTGGGGAAAGTCAGCGCGAAGGCCGATGGGGCACGCTGGCGACTTCGCTACAACAATGTCGAGGGCACATTCCAGGTGGCCAAGAACCGTGCTCAAGTGCAAGGTCGCGACACCGACATTGGAGGCCCGTTTCTGATGGAAAACCAGCGCGGGCTGGTTCCCGTCAAATCGCTCAGTTTCCTGCTGCCGCGGTTTCTGGGTGGACCTGTCACCCTGCACGAGGATTCCGACCGGCTGTTTATCGGAAGTGTTGCGACGCATTTCACAGCATCGCTCGCGGGCGACAATCCACCACGGCTGGTTTTGCGATTCACGGCAGCGGTTAATCCCAGCGTAGCTACGGAGCCCGGCGCAGTGCGCTTGACGTTTACCCGCGATCCCCTGGTATCGCCGGCGTCTCCTACCCTCACTTTCGGCAGCAAGAACATTCCGTCCGCGACTTACAGCGAGAAAAACGGGGCGGCGGTGCTGGTGGTGCACTCGACCATGCCTCTGATGGCAACGTTTGGCAGCGATGGGCGCACAATCAGCATTGCCCCTGCAGGGACCGTTACGGCACAGAATGCGACCACTCCGGCGGCGGGTTCGCCGAGCCAGCCTCAGGCACAAGCTGCCGCAGCTTCAACAAGTCCAGCATCGGCTCCGCCCGAGGCGCGGCGTTACTTTGCGGTGGTAGATGCCAGCCATGGTGGAGACGATCACGGCGAGACTCTGAGTAGCACGCTACTGGAAAAAGATGTGACGGTCGCCTTCGCACGGAGCTTGCGGCAGGAACTGCAGAGCCGCGGAATCACGGCGCTGGTGCTGCGCGACTCTGACGCGAATCTCTCGACTGATCAGCGGGCGACATTCGCCAATGCCGATCGCGCCGCTATCTACATAGCGCTGCACGCATCTTCGAGCGGCCACGGCGTGCGCGTGTATTCTGCGCTTCTGCCCTATGGCGAGGACGATCGCGGACCATTCCGATCATGGACGACGGCGCAACATGGGGTGCTGCCACTGAGTCAGAGCACGGCCAGCGCGGTGGCCGGAGAACTGCAGAAGAGGCAAATTCCCGTGCGGGCGCTGGCTGCCCCGCTGCGTCCGCTAAACAACATGATTGGCCCCGCGATCGCGGTCGAGGTGGCGCCGCAAGGATCGAACATCACGCAACTGACGGCACCGGACTACCAGCAGCTGGTGACCAGCGCGGTGGCCACCGCCATCGCAGCGGTCCGCGACCAATTGGGAGCTGTACAGTAACGGTGAAGCGATGATCCCCAGGCATTTGCAAATCGCGATGGCGGTGCTGCTGGTCGCGGCGCTCGGTCTTACGATCTACGCGTGGCATGTCCGGAAGGCAGTCTCCACCAGCCCGACAGCGGTGGATACGCGGCCTCTGGGGCCGCCGGTCACCGGTCCTACTGAAAGGGTCACTTTGTTCGTCGCACACGATGAGGACGGGACGCTGCGGCCCGAGTCGGCGCTGATCCCGATGCCTTCAGGACGGCAGCAGCGTGCCGAGGAGTTGTTGCGGGCCTTGGTCTCGCGCTATCTCGAAAAGAATTCGACTCACGCCTTGGGCGCCGGCTCGGAGGTTCGGAGCGTATTCCTGGTGGATCCGGGAGTTGCCGTCATCGATCTGAATGCGGCTTTCGCGGACACCCATCGCTCTGGCGTGCTGGTGGAAGAACTGACTGTCGCGTCCTTGATTCACACCATCTCCACGAACATTCAGGGAATCCTGCGAGTCAAGATTTTGGTGGACGGCAAGGATCGCGATACGCTGGCGGGGCATGCGGATTTGTCGTCCTACTATGATGTTGCCGGGGTGAATCAGCTCGCCACTGAATTGCAGCCCCAGTAGACGCGCGGCCAGGATGGCCGCGCGACAGCCGGCGTGACGCCGGCGCTACTTGATCGCTGTACGGACCGCGTTCCTGATCTCCCATTCAACAGGCCTCTCTGAGTTCTCAAGTCTGAGGCCTGGCCTGCGAGTCGGTGAGGGCCTTACGTTTTGTCCAGGGCTTCGATTTCTTTCGCCGCACGCTCCAGGATTTCGCGGATTTTTGCGATCCGCGCGGCGTCGTGCGAGCCGCGAGTGGCGGCTCTAAGGGCGGTCTTCATGACGGTGGCAGCGGGGCGCATGACTTCGGCGCCTTCCATGCCCATCCAGGGAGCCCAATCTCCGGCCTGTTCGGCGCGATGCCATATCTGCTTCACGATCTCCGCCTCGCGCTGCAGCTCGGCCCGGCCCGCGTCCGTCAGCGAGTAGGTCCGTTTCCCTGCCGCAGTGTCGGAGGTAACCATGCCTTCATCTTCCAGTTGCTGCAGCGCCGGATAAATGGCTCCAGCACTGGCTTTATAGATACCCCCGGATTTGGTCTCGAGCTCCTTCATCAGCTCGTAGCCGTGTTTAGGGCCGCCTTCGAGCATTGACAGGAGCGCCAGGCGAATTTCTCCCGGCCCAAAGAATCGGCCCCAGCGCCCACCACGACCCCAGGGGAATCCACCGCCAATGAAAGGCGAAGCCACCGCTCCACGCCACCAAGTTCCACATCTTCCATACATAACTGAACTCCTGTAGTTTTCGAATTTCAGATCGCGAATCTGAGATCTTGAAAATCGTGGCCATGCCCAGATGTATCCGGTCGATCTGTCGTTAACTATATCGTTAGATATATCTACTGTCAATATCGCGATTCCCTTCTAACTCAATGGGTTACAATTCTTCTCATGTTCTATCGCTCCGATAACCGGTCCCCAGAGCAGTTACGCCCGGTAAAGATCACTCCGGATTTCATTACGACCGCAGAGGGGTCGGCGCTGATCGAGGTGGGCAATACGCGGGTGATTTGCACGGCGTCCATCGAAGAAACGGTGCCCCAGTTCATGCGCAACAGCGGCAGGGGATGGGTTTCAAGCGAGTACAGCATGCTGCCCCGATCGACGCTAACCCGTACCCCGCGGGAGGTATCGAAAGGACGACAAAGTGGGCGCACGCATGAGATCCAGCGCCTCATTGGGCGATCGTTGCGGGCGGTGACGGACCTGGCTCGTCTGGGCGAGCGCACGATCTGGGTCGACTGCGATGTGATCCAGGCCGATGGCGGCACGCGAACGGCGTCGATCACCGGAGCATTTGTGGCTCTTGGATTGGCCCTCGGGAAACTGGTCGAGGCGGGCACTCTGGCCGCGGTTCCGGTTACAGATTTCGTGGCTGCGGTGAGCATCGGGATTGTCGAAGGTGAGATCCTGCTCGACCTCTGCTACGAGGAAGATTCCCGCGCCGACGTCGATATGAACTTCGTCATGACGGCCAGCGGCAAGTTGGTGGAAGTGCAGGCCACAGCGGAGCATCACGTCTTCGATGATGCTCAATTGACGAAGATGATGGCGATGGCCCGGCGGGGAGTGCAGGACTTGATTGCCAAACAGCGGGCGGTGCTTAACATGGGCTCCCCTTCAAAGTAATTCGTCCATTCTTGCGAAATCAGTCCCGATCCCAAAGTCTTGCTAGAGAACGCACCCACACCGAACGGTGAGGGACCGCAGACCACGGAGCGCGCGTTCCTGTTTCGGACATTTCCCGAAAGCGGAATCTGCACGAGACTTTTTAGCTCAAGACCGGCCTCGTAATCTTTACTCGTCACCTACCCGGCGATACGGTGAAAAGACTGCTATGGGAACCGTGCGCAGGATCGACCGGCGGCGGGAAGAGCGCGTTCAGGCGAATCTCACCATCACGGTGTGGGGTGTGGACACGAAGGGCGAGCGATTCCTACAAGAAGCGAGGGCTCGCGATATCAGCCTGAGTGGAGCTCTGCTCTCTGGGCTGGATTCTGAACTCAAATCGGGAGACGTGGTCGGAATTCTCTATTCTGGGAAAAAGGCGCGCTTTCGAGTGGTATGGCTGCGGTATTCGGACACGCAGGAAAAGATCCAGGCAGCGGTGCAGCGGATCGAGACCGATGCCTGTCCCTGGCTCGATGTGCTGGTGGACGAATGGGCGCCCGAGTCCCCAGAAAAGAACGCCCCCGCAACTTAGAGCGCGATTGGAGTTTTTTTGTCGTTTGTTGTTGCCCCGCCTGTGCACCGTCGCGCACTGCGACGGTCGCACAGCTACGAGATCCAAACCGTCTTCGCGTTCAAGAATTCGCGGATGCCGACCAATCCCAGTTCCCTGCCGTGTCCGGAAGCCTTGACTCCTCCGAAGGGGATGCGCGGGTCGGAAGCGACCATCTTATTGATGAAGACCATGCCGGCTTCGAGCTCGTTGATGAAGCGCTCGCGTTCCTTTTCGTCGTTCGTCCAGGCGCTGGCTCCAAGTCCGAAGCGGACGTCGTTGGCGAGGTGGATAGCTTCGTCCTGATCTTTTACCCGGAAGATCGATGCAACGGGGCCGAAAAGCTCTTCTCCATACGCCGGGGATCCCTTCGGGACTCGTGTCAGCACGGTCGGTGCGTAGAAGTTGCCCTTGCGTTGTAGAGGATGTCCGCCGGTCAGGAGTTTCGCCCCGGCGTTCACGGTTTTCTGAACATCGGCGTCGAGATCCTTGACCGCGTCTGGCGTGGCCAGAGGGCCTAACTCAGTCTTCTCGTCAAAAGGATCACCCACCAGAAGGCTCTGCATTTTGGTCACGAATTTGCGCTCGAACTCGTCCGCAATTGACTCGACCACAATGAAGCGCTTGGCAGCGATGCAGGACTGTCCGTTGTTTTGCACCCGGGCCTGCACTGCGGCTGAAACGGCAGCATCGAGGTCGGCGCTGGGCATGACGATGAAGGGATCGCTGCCGCCAAGTTCGAGCACGACCTTCTTGATGCGCTTGGCGGCGCCGATCCCGACTTGGATGCCCGCCTGCTCGCTGCCGGTCAGGGTGGCGGCGACAATGCGAGGATCGTTCAGCAAAGCGTCGACCTGGGCCGAGCCGATCAGCAGACTCTGGAAGGCGCCTTCGGGAAATCCGGCTTCGAGAAACAGGCTTTCAATTGCCAGCGCGCATTGCGGCACGTTGGAAGCATGTTTCAGCAGGCCAACGTTCCCAGCCATAAGCGCTGGGGCGGCGAAGCGAATGACCTGCCAGAAGGGGAAGTTCCAAGGCATTACGGCGAGGATCGGACCGATAGGCAGGTAGCGAACGAAGCTTTTTTTCGCTCCGGTTTCGACCACCTCGTCGGCCATGAACTTTTCCGTGTTGTCGGCGTAGTATCGGCACGCTGTGGTGCATTTGACCGCTTCTGCCACTGCGGATTTATACGTCTTGCCCATCTCGAGGGTCATCAGGCGGGCCAACTTATCCTTGTCGCGCTCGAGGATCTCAGCGGCTTTGCGCATGCGTTGGGCGCGAACCTGAAACGGAGTTCGGCGTTCTTGCTTGAACGTAGTCACGGACAGTTGGAGTTTTCTTTCAATCTCGGCCTCCGAGAGCGGCTGAAAAGTCTTGATGACCTCGCCCGTGGCGGGATTAATGGTGGCAATCGGCATTGTCAGTCTTCCTTGCGGGGACGTATGTATTCCCGATGTTAAGTTCAACCCAGTTTAAACAATCGCTTCAGGCCGCCTCGGGGTGGATGGGGGAGGCCGCCATAGCGGTCATACCACTATACCATTGGTTGCTAACGCTTTCCGTCTTGTATATACTTTACGTATATACATGGGAGGAGTCTTCACATGGGAACGGCTCGCGTATTTCGATCAGGAAACAGTCAGGCGGTGCGACTGCCAAAGGAATTCCGGCTTAAAAGCAAGGAAGTCGAAATCTTTCGACGCGGCAGCGAGATTGTCTTGCGAGAAAAAGAGGACAGCGTGGCTCGAGCCTTCGATCTTTTGGCCGGATTGCCGGACGACTTTGCTCTGTCCGGACGCGAGGATGATTTCCCCCAGACTCGCAAAGGCGTCTAGATGGAGCCACGATTTCTTCTCGACACGAACATTTGCATCTACATCCGCCAAGCCAGACCCTTGGAGGTTCTGCAGAGATTCCGTAAGCTACGACCGGGCGAGGCCACACTTTCCGTGATCACGTATGGGGAATTGTTATACGGGGCTGCGAAAAGCCGGCAGGTGGAGACGGCTAGAGAGCGATTGCGCGAACTGACTCGCTTGCTGCCGGCACTTCCACTCCCTGAAAGCGCTGCTGAAACCTACGGGGTAATTCGCGCCGAACTGGAGTCAAAGGGACAAATGATCGGCAATAACGACCTGTGGATTGCAGCGCATGCCCTGGCATCGGGACTCACTCTCGTGACGAATAACGAGAAAGAGTTTCGGCGGGTTCGTGGTTTGAAGGTCCAGAATTGGGCGGAGTAGTTACACAACATCGCGGCATGCTACCGATCTACCGGGAGCAATGCTATAGGTCAAAGGGCCTCCCGCCGAAGAGCCTCGCACCTGGGAGGGCGCTTACTTCGGTCTCGTTCCTACTAATCGCGAGGCGTTGTCTTCCTGTCGGCGGTCGGGGTGGAACCAGATTTCTCTGAGTTCTGTGAAGGTTCCCATGGCAACCACGAGGATGGCTGCAATAGCGCAGAGAAGCATCAGGCTGAACAGCATGCGTCACCTCCGGACCTGTCGTTCCAGGCAGGGTGACTTTCGATCCCGAGACTAGTTCCCTTTCCTTGTAGGCCGCAATGATCACAATCACTGATCATAAGAGAAAGTAAGACCGGTTCACTACGGAGCCGCCGAAGACTCGAGAAACCTTTGGCCACGGATTCACGCGGATTTTCGCGGATCAATCTGAAGATATTTTTCTCAGTGACTCCGTGGTCCATGAAAAACCAGCACCAGTCTGACTCCCGAGCGGTTCCCCCTATAATGACGTCTTAGGCCTCTTATGATTCAGACTCTATTCGGCAGCCTCGAAGAAGAAAAGAAAACCGGCTTTCTGGACCGCATGAAGCAGGCGGTAACGCGCACGCGCGAGACTCTCGCCGAACGCATTGAAGAGGCCGTCGCGTTCACCAAAGAGATCGACCGCAACACGCTCGACGACCTGGAGGCTACGCTGATCGGGGCGGATCTTGGGTCGGTGACGACTCAAGAAGTGCTGGGCAAGCTGCGGGAGAAGGCCGACCGCAAGCAGATCAAGAATGTGGAAGAGCTCAAGCGACTCCTTAAGGAGGAACTGCTGAGCATTCTGAACAACGCGAATTCACGCCCGGTCAACAAAGTCGATGGAACACCCGAAGTCATATTGGTGGTGGGTGTGAACGGCACAGGCAAGACCACCACGATTGGGAAGCTGTCGCAGGTCTTTCGCTCGCAAGGGAAGAATGTGCTGCTGTGCGCCGCTGATACGTTTCGGGCGGCCGCCATCGAGCAACTGGAGATTTGGGGGCAGCGCACCGGAACAGAAGTTATCAAGACCAAGGCTGGAGGCGATCCAGCCGCGGTGCTCTTCGACGCACTGCAGGCGGCGGTGGCGCGCAAAACAGATTACGTGGTCGTCGATACCGCAGGGCGGCTGCATACGAAAGCCAGCTTGATGGCAGAATTGGAGAAGATGCGGCGAACCGCGCAAAGAATCATTCCGGGAGCCCCACACGAGACTTTGCTGGTCATGGATGCAACGACCGGGCAGAATGGTCTACAACAGGCACGGTTGTTTACCCAGTCGGCGGGAGTGACCGGAATCGTTCTGACGAAGTTAGATGGAACGGCGAAGGGAGGCGTGGTGGTTGCCATCTGCCGCGAACTGGGGTTGCCCGTGCGATATGTTGGCGTGGGCGAGAAAGCCGGAGATTTGCTTCCGTTCGATCCGAAAGAGTTTGTGGATTCGTTGTTTGAATAGGATTTCGGACTCGCGGAATTCTGCACCATGAAGGACGCGAGGGCACACAAAGGAAACCGCGTCTACTACGCGGCAGGGGATGCGCGGTAAGATTGGAGCTGCTTATGACGGACGCCAGTGAGAAACTATCACGATTGAGAGCCATGCTCGATTTTCTAAAGCGCATGTTGGGCCGGAAGCCTGCGGCTCCCGGCGATCCGCATACCTATGTGATGGCCCCGGTGCGGCGCGGTCCAAAGGGGCGAAGTGGCGCAGCCGTCGCGGAGATTGAAGACGATTCCTATAAAAGCTTCCCGCCTCGCAGAGGATAGGCGTCACGAGCCCTAAGTGCGACGCGGGCGCTCTCGCCTGCGGCTGTGGCGTGTTAGATTCATCCCTGAATGTCCCCGCATTCTGCTGACGAACAACTTCTGCAGCGCGCCCTCGAGCTTGCCCAGGCAGGAATCGGGCTGGCCTCGCCGAATCCCTATGTGGGGGCGGTGATCGCTGATGCTTTAGGCAACATTGTCGGAACTGGAACCTACACCTACGACGGCACCATGCACGCCGAGATCCTCGCGCTGGAGCAAGCTGGGGAGAAAGCGCGCGGCGCGACGCTCTACATCAATTTGGAACCGCACGGATATCAGGGACGAACACCGCCTTGCACCGAGGCATTGATCAAGGCTGGCATCCATCGGGTCGTAGCGTCGATGGCCGACCCGAATCCCAAAGTAAGTGGGCAGGGTTTTGAACAATTGCGCGCGGCGGGAGTGCGCGTCGAGGTCGGACGGCTGGAAGATGAGGCGCGCAAATTGAATGAAGCATTCGCGCGCTACATTCGGCATGGGGTGCCGCTGGTGACGCTGAAAGCGGCGATGACGCTCGATGGCAAGATCGCTCCACCACCCGCCGAAGCGCTGGAGAAGGCTGTGGGGATTCCAGCCGGAGGATGGATCACCAGCGAAGTGGCGCGGGCGCATGTGCAGGAGTTGCGGCATCAGCACGATGCGCTGCTGGTTGGAGTGGGAACAATTCTTTCCGACAATCCTCTGCTCACGGATCGGAGCGGTCGAGCGCGAAGGCGTCCGCTGTTGCGGGTGATTCTCGATTCGCGCCTCCGGTTGCCGGCTGAATCGCGATTGGTGCAGGATGCGGCCTCGCGACGCAAAAACGATGTGCTGGTGTTGTGCGGCTCGGCTGATGAACACACGAAAACGCAGCTTGAGTCGAGGGGGGTTCGAGTCGAAACGGTTGCCGCTTTCGAGCAGGATGGGCGGCCAGATCTCCTCGCAATTTTTCGCCGCCTCGGGGAGTTGGAGATTACCAGCGTGATGATCGAGGGTGGAGCGACCGTGAACTGGGCTGCCCTGGCTGCGAATGTAGTTGACAGAGTTTTTCTCTACTATGCTCCGAAGATTCTCGCGGGAACGGGATCCATTCCCTTCGCGGCGGGAACTGGATACCCCCACATAAGCCAGGCTGCGCAAGTGAGGCATGTGCACCTTCACCGGTTTGGCGAGGATTTTGCGGTGGAGGGATATCTGCGGGACCCGTACGAGGCCTGAGACCGATTCACCACGGAGACACCGAGTCACGGAGAAACGAAGATAACAAGCTGGTGAATCAAAGCTATTCCGCGCGATTCTTTCTTTGAGTATCGCTTCCATTCTCAGCGCAACAATGTTTACGGAAGCAGGTTTACGGAAGCAAGATCGTCCCGCCGATTGTTCCTCTGTGACTCGGTGTCTCCGTGGTGAATTAGAATGTAGAGTTCCTCCGGAGGTATTCATGTTTACAGGCATTGTCGAAGAAATCGGGAGCGTCAGTCGGATTGAGCAGCGCGGTGAAAATCGGCGCATTACTGTCGCCGCCGAAAGGACTCCCAAGGAACTCGGTACCGGCAACAGCGTGGCGGTCAGCGGAGTCTGCCTCACGGCGCTCGACATCAAGCCGGGATCATTCTGCGCCGACCTGGCGCCGGAGACGTGGGTCAGGACTTCGTTTTCTCGGATTCATGAAGGAGCGCTGGTGAATCTTGAGTTGCCGATGAAGTCCGACGGGCGATTCGGCGGGCACATCGTGCAGGGCCACGTCGACGGAGTCGGCAAGCTGATCGCCTTCGACCGCATCGCCGGGTCAGAGAATTGGTGGCTGCACATCGAATTGCCGGATGACGTGGAGAAATACACCGTCTATAAGGGATCGATTTCGATCGAGGGCATCAGCCTGACGGTCGCTAAACTGGAAAAGAATCGTTGCAGCGTTGCCATCATTCCGCATACGGTCGAGATGACGAATCTACATTCGCTGAAGGCCGGCGATCCGGTGAATCTGGAAGCCGACCTGATCGCGAAATACGTCGAGAAGATGATGAAGGGCGAGACGCAGAGTTCGTTGACGATCGAAGATCTAGTCGAGCAGGGATTTTAAAACAGGTCCTACGCTTCCAGCTTCAGTTCGTCCAATTCCAAAAATTCCCGAATGATCGGCTCTGGCGATTTTTCCATCTCATCATAGGTTCCGAAGAAAATAGCCTTGGCTTCGTGCAGGAAGACGACGCGCTCGGCGAGTTTTTTGGCCAGGCGCATATCGTGAGTCACCACAATGCTGGTCAGGTTAAGCTGGACTTTCAACCGCTTGATCAAATCTCCCAGCAGTTGCGCCATCAGGGGATCGACCATGGTCGTGGGTTCGTCGTAGAGCACGCAATCCGGGCGCGCGGCGAGCGCGCGAGCGATTGCCACCGAGCGTTTCATTCCAGTCGAAAGGTCCGATGGCAGCAGGTCGCGCATTTGCTGGACTCCGACCATCAGCAACAGGCCGTCCACAATCTGGTAAATCTGCTCTTCGTTCAGGTCCCTGGTTTCGCGCAACGGAAAAGCCACGTTTTCACCGACGGTAAGCGAATCAAAGAGAGCGCCGTTCTGGAAAACCATGGTGACCTTCTTGCGGATAGCCTCCATTTGTTCTTCAGTGAAGTCGGTGATGTCTTCGCCGGCGACAATGACACGGCCGGAATCGGGCTTCAGGAATCCCATGATGTGGTGCAGCGCGACCGATTTTCCTACCCCGCTGCGGCCAAGAATGCAGACCGTCTCGGCCGGCATCACCCTGAAACTGACGCCATCTAAGACTACATTGTCCCCAAATGCTTTGGAGACGTCGCGGAACTCGATGTAGGGGGCGGGATGAGACTCGTCTGGCATCGTTCCAACGCTTTCATCTACTAAATTACTAAACTATTGCTCGTCCACGAGGATTTTATCGTTGAAATTCCTGCCCACGATGCCAACTCCAGTCGGACAATGGCCATTGGACCGCTGACCTTCGGTGATACGAGGGAATGTCCAGCCGGGCGTATGCTGAGCGATAGTCGCCACTTATGGAATGTCCGCATTGCCACAGCGAAGTCGGTACGCACGCGAAGCATTGCAAACGCTGCGGCGGAGCGATTCCAGCCAGCCAACATCTCCTGGAAGAGTTGGGCTTGGCGGAAACCGCGGCACCTGTCCGTACCACCACTGCTCCTTCCCCGGCTCCGACTCGCAGCAAGAGCTCATATCGTTTTGCCCGGCTGGGCGACCGCTTCATCGCATTCGTGCTGGATATCGCGCTGCTGTTCGGGCTTTTTGCTGTCGTGGATGCCTGGGCGTTTATGCGCTGGGGCAGGTTTGATGGCAACGAAATGCAGCTCAGTGCGGCGTGCCTGGTCATCGTCATCGCGCTGAACGCCGCCATTCTGTTCCTCTATGGCTGGCTGCTGGAAGCGGCGTTTGGCGCCACGCTCGGCAAGATTCTGGTTGGAATACGAATCGTACGCACCAGCCCTTGTGGCGCGCTAGGGGCATGCGCGATCCGCAATGTGATGAGAATCGTCGACGGCCTTGGCTTCTACCTGGTCGGAACTGCGGTAGCGGCCTGCTCCAATGTTCGGCAACGGATCGGCGACATCTGCGCGCACACCGCGGTGATTGAGGAAAAGTTTGGCATTGGTTTCAGGATCGCCGCCGTCGTGCTGTGGATCGCCATTCTGGGCGGAGCCGGATGGGCCGTACCCCGTATTTGTGCGGTGAATCATCCCGTGTCCACGCGGTACTTAAGCCAAGTCATCGTGCGCATCGGAAAAACGGGAAACACCGCCTACCTCAGCGTGGGGGGGTTTACCTTCGATCTCCACTCGTGAGCTTTTCAGACACACAGCTTTAGTTAGAGATTCGCGTCGGCAACGTCGTGCGGGGTGTTGAGATTGTGGAACATTCTTGGGGAGAAGCCCGCTGCCTGTAGTTCCTCTTCGCCGATCGCCTGTGTCCAACCTTTATCGAAGAGCGCATCGATTTTATAGCGGCCGGAGCGTAAAGACTTTTCTGCCACCTCTGCGAAGTCCCTCCGGTAAACGGCGCAGAGGGGTTGCCAGCCTTGGGGACCGTGAGGAAGCGTGACCAGCGAGTTCGGGGATTTGGCAGCCCTCTCCAGCAGGTGCCGCAAGAATGCCGCTGAGATGAGTGGCATATCAACCGCGAGAATCAGGTTTAGATCGGACAGTGACGAGCGGAGTGCGGCATGGATGCCGCCGAGCGGGCCGCAGCCGGGAAATATATCTTCGATTACTGGAGCGAAGGCGGCGAACTTATCGGGAGCGCCCACGATCGCCACGTTTCCAGTGACGCATCGTGCCAACTGAAGCGCGTGTTCGAGCAATGTGCTGCCCCGGAACGTAAGGAAGGCCTTGTCAGTGCCCATGCGCGTGCTCTTGCCGCCGGCAAGGACGAACCCAGAAGCCACCTCCGAGTGCATGGGAGGAGAATACACGCCGCGAATCGGTAAGCGAAACTAATGCCGGCGCGAGCTGAACCCTAGTCCGTGAATCCACAGTCTAACCGCCTCGTTCTACATGAATTGGTCCATACAGCGTTCACCGCATGCACGAAGGTAACCTTCCCAAAGCTGGGGCTTCGAGCGATGATGTCGTTGCGTCTGAGGCTCCAGTGACCCGGAAGTAACCAAAAATGCCACAGAAGATTATGGATGTGTTTATGCTTGGGCGCTGCTCCCATGAGTTCTCTTGGCCCCGCCGCGGCTCTGACGGCGACTATTACCAGGTTTGCCTGTTGTGCGCCGCTGAGTACAAGTATGACTGGACGACCATGCGCCGCACCGAGCGCCTGGAGCATAACAAGCCGGAGACCGGTATCCGGCGTTCGCACACTCGCGAAAAGCGTCCGTCCTGGGTGCCCCGTGCGCGGCGTCTAAAGCTCGATATTCCCCTGCGTTATCGGGTCAACAAGACCAGCAATTGGTTTGAGGGCATCATCGAGAACATCAGCCAGAGCGGCGTCTTGTTCCAGGGTCCCCAACCTCTGCCGGTGAACGCGCTGATCGAGATGGTGTTCGAGATGCCGGAAGAAATCTCTGGGCAGAAGAACAGCAATGTGGTTTGCCAGGGACGAGTCATGCGTGCCAAAGAGGCTTCCAAGCACCAGGAGAACCCGACTCTGGCCGCTTCCATTGTGGATTACTCGTTTATCCACTAGCCGCCGGAATTCCGGCAAAACTCACCTGCATTTTGAATTGCATTGCTGCCGGGGCTCCCAACAAAGAACCCCACTCCAGCCATCCATGCTCCACGTCCTATTGACTTCCCGTCTACCCTTTTACATCTGCAAAGAATGGTCGAAGCATCTAAACTGTATTGAGGTAGGGGCGGCCCGCCAGGGTCAACACGTAAGGAGTCGAGTTATGAAGAGAAATTTATTGTCGGTGTATACATTCGTTCTCGCAACCGTTCTACTGCTGGGCGTAGGTTGTTCGAAGAAGCCGGACGACGCCAAGATGTCGAGCGACATCCAGAGCCGGTATAGTCAAGATTCTGGGCTGGCTTCCAAGCAGCTCACGGTACAGGCCAATGATGGTGTGGTCACGATCTCTGGGAACGTCGACGATACGGCGCAGCGAGACGCGGCAGCGCGGCTGGCGGCGGCCGAACCAGGGGTAAAAACAGTCGTCAACAATCTTCAGATCGGCAATGTAGCTGCGGCTGCATCAGCTCCCGCAGGGCAGCCCTCGGAAGCGGCGAACGTTCCCGAGGAGAGGCCCACCCCGGTGACGGCACCCAAAGCCGAGAAAGCTCGCCGCGACCATTCTCGGGCAGCCCGCAAAACCAGATCCGACGACAGCCAACAGCAGATGGCGGCAAACAATCCGCCCCCTGATCCAAATCCCGCCCCAGCTCCGGCCACCAACGTGACCGAGGTTCCGGCCACACCTCCGCCGCCTGCGCCGAAGCAGCTGATCATCGATCAGGGGACGCAATTATCGGTGCGGCTTATCGATGCGATCGACAGCGAGAAGAATCAATCGGGCGACACTTTCCACGCGACTTTGAATGCGCCTCTCACCTCCGATGGCGAAGAAGCGGTGCCCGCTGGCGTTGAGGTGACCGGTCATCTTGCGGATGTAAAGAGCGCGGGAAAATTCAAAGGTCAGTCACAGGTGGTGTTGCAGCTTGACACCCTCACCTCCGGAGGAAAGACCTATAACCTGCAGACCGACCAATACTCAAAGACGGGCAGTTCTCGCGGCAAGAACACCGCAGAGAAAGTCGGGGCAGGCGCAGTCGTAGGTACGCTGATCGGCGCTTTGGCCGGTGGAGGCAAGGGAGCGGCGATCGGTGCGGCGGCTGGGGCGGGCGTTGGAGGTGGTGTGCAAGCCGTAACCAAGGGCCAGCAGATCAAGCTACCTTCGGAGACCGTGCTGAACTTTACTTTGCAGGCTCCGCTCACGGTGATCAAGGCGCACGGTGCAGACGCCAACCGGCAAAGACTGAACAACTCACAATAGGCTGGATTCGAAGCCCCACTTCTCGCGATCTTCGACGAGGTGGGGCTTCCCTGCTCCCGCTTCGACTACATCGATTACACTTTCTCCTTAAAATGCACAGGATCACGGCTGTGCTGCACACCCATAATGACGCGTTGCGTCTTGGCCGATGTCTGGAGACACTTTATCCGTGCGACGAAATTCTCGTCGTGGATCACGGGTCGGAGGACGCCACCGTACGGGTGGCGTTGGACTACGCAGCCCGAGTCGTCAAAGCGCGCGCAGCTGTGGGGCCGGAGGAATACCTTCGCCACCAGGGCACGGAATGGGTGTTGTGCCTGGATTCGCGTGAATCGCTGACAGAAGCTCTGTCCGCAACCTTGTACGAGTGGAAGCTTGAGCAACATCCAGATGATTCCAGTTTTTCTATGCATCTGCGCGAAGAGGTAAACGGTGGCTGGGTGGAACATCACGATCCGCAGACCCGTTTGGTTCCGGCTACTTGGAGTGGCTGGCGTGGATGGTTTCCAATCAACCATCCCAATGCCCGACTGCTGGAAGGAGAAATCCTGCGCTTCGGCCTTCCCTGAGTGGAGCAGGTGCAGGTGAGACCCAAAGGAGGATTCGTATGGCGGCATATTTCTTTGTAGACATCCGCGAGATCAAAGACGCCGCACGCATGGAAGAGTACCGGGCAAAGGTGGGAGCGATCGTCCAGAAATTTGGCGGCCGCTACATAGTCGTCGGGGGTCCGTTTCAGGTAGTGGAAGGCTCCTACCAACCGGTGTTTCCGGTCATTCTCGAATTCCCCAGCATGACGGATGCACGGAAATGGTACGACTCCGATGAGTATCGAGATCTCAAGAACCTGCGTCTGGCAGCAACGGTTTCGAATGGCTTCTTCATGGCGGGCCCGAGCTAGATTGCAGCTCCGGACAACCCTGAGGACGCAGCTATTCGTCACAACCGCTAGTGATTTCCGTCACATTCCTGGTCCGAGAGCGCGCCTAGACTCCGTTGTTGTAGCGGTTTGGGCCAGCTAGCCCTTGGAGGAAGATCATGCGTGTTATGAAATTCATCAGTGTGGCGGCGATTCTGTTGATGATTTCGATGCTCGCCGTGTCGCAGGAGAAACCGGCTCAGAGCGCACCCAGCGTAAAGCACGTTCCGATTAAGAACGCCCCTTCGAATTCTGGAAAAGAGATGTTCAATAGCTATTGCGCCGTGTGCCATGGAAAGGACGCGACCGGGAACGGCCCGGCCGCCAACGCGATGAAAACTCCGCCGACTAACCTCACCGTTATGGCGAAGAGTAATAGCGGAAAGTTTCCCGCCGCGCACGTCGCCGCGGTGATTCGTGGTCAGGCCGGAACTCCGTCGCATGGCAGTCAAGATATGCCAATCTGGGGTCCGCTGTTCTCGAGCATTAGTCAGGGACACGAAGCGCAGGTGCAGCAGAGAATCACGAACCTGGTGACGTACATCGAGGGCCTTCAGGCGAAGTAGAGGAATCCGGACTTGAGGCTTCAGATCCCAGACCTCGAGGTTTCCATCCAGGAGGCTCAGCACTGGAGAGGCGGCGGCCCGAACAGGGATATACGACCGAAGCCTGAGAGTCACCGGTCGTGCTTCGAGGCCTGAAGTCCAATTCCTCCTCCGACCTCGGTCTAAATGGAGACTGTTCAATGGTTTACTGGACCCTTGGCCGGGTGGCCAGTGACTTCAGTACCTTAGTCTCGCTCTGCGCTATCGACTTATAATCCAACCAAGAACTCGAACATTAAGCGTTCTTCGGGAAAGGCACGCGCGAACACCTGCGGCCTGACCTGCGGCACATTGGGAATCACGTGGATCCTGTCCTCGCATCGGCGATTTTTGTCCTCGGGCTGGCCTTTGGCAGCTTTCTGAATGTGTGTATCTACCGGCTGCCCCTAGGCCTGTCGGTAGTGAAGCCGCGTTCGGCGTGCCCGCACTGCAAGGAATCAATCGCGATCTACGACAACATCCCCGTGCTGAGCTGGCTCCTTTTGGGCGGACGCTGCCGGACCTGCAAAGCCGTGATCACCCCTCGCTATTTATTGATTGAGCTCGTAAACGGCTTGCTCTGGCTAGCCTGCTACTGGTATTTCGGATGGACGCTTTGGCTGGTGAAGTATTGCGCGTTCTCATTCCTGCTGCTGGGCCTGATCTTCACCGACGCTGAAACCAAGTTGCTGCCTGACAGGCTGACGCTTCCCGGACTCGCGCTGGGCGTGATTTTCAGCATGATCGTTCCCGTCGATGATCTGGCTTCCCAGTTCCTGCCCGGAGTGGTGAGCCTGCCGGTCAGCAGCCAACTTTCCGGGCGACTCTTTTCACTGTTCGATTCCCTGCTCGGCGCAGCCGCGGGTGCGGCATTCATCTACGGAGCGGGCGCGATCTACCTGCGCTGGCGCGGAGCGGAAGGCATGGGTTTCGGTGACGTGAAACTCATGGCCATGGTCGGCGCATTTCTCGGAGTAAAGCTGACCGTGCTTACGATTTTTGCCGCTTCCTTGGCCGGATCGCTGTTTGGGATCACGACCGTTTTCGTGGTCTGGATCAAGCGCACCCAGCGTTTCATGACGCGCTTAGCGGATGCATCGGCGGCGCGGCGGCGCGCGTGGTATTCGGCACAGTTAGTCTATCGCAATTACCAGATGCCCTTTGGAGTCTTTCTGGGTAGCATGGCGCTATTCGCGTTCTTCTTCGGGGACCGCCTGCTGCACTGGTATGGGAGGTTCTGGTGAGACTTTTGGCCAATCCAGTGTTGTTGCGGGCAGCAGTGGTGTTGTTCTGCGCAGGATTTGCTTTCCTGATCGGATTGCTCTCGGTGCGCGCGTTGAAGAAGACGATCTCGGAAGAGAGCGATGTATCGGACTCCGGCTCGAGTTCGCTGGAAACGCTTCCGCTCACGCTCTATAACACGGTGATCCAGCAACTCAAGCAGCAGAAACATGAACTGCTGGTGCAGTCGCAAGCGGAGCAGAGCCGGGCGCGCACCAGCGAGAGTCTCAGCCAGGCGGTGCTCTCCAATCTTTCCTCGGGAGTGTTGGTGTTTGGAGCGAACGGGTTGGTGAAGAGTTCGAACCCGGCAGCAAAGGCTATTCTGGGATTCGCGTCTGCCACAGGGATGAGCGCGGAAGACATTTTTCGCGGTGCGGTGGTGGAAGGAGCACAGCG
This sequence comes from uncultured Acidobacteriota bacterium, assembly GCA_963807095.1. GTDB lineage: Bacteria > Acidobacteriota > Terriglobia > Terriglobales > Acidobacteriaceae > Sulfotelmatobacter. The sequence continues at coordinate 45,049 of CAWEAF010000001.1, forward strand.
CGCAATTGTCTCCGACTCTTCTGATACCGGCGTTGAGCCGGTTTCGGTGGCGGAAGAAATCCACGCAATCTTGCGCGAAGGCAGCAAGCGGCGGCAGATCCGAACCGAGTACGAGACTCCGATCGACGAAAAGCGCTTTCTGGAGATCACCATTTCTCCCGTGCTGGCTGTCGACGGAAACCTGCTGGGCGTCGCATGCCTGATTAACGATCTCAGCGAACTGGAGGGCATCCGGCGGCAGGAAGAATTGCAGGGCGAAATTTCCGGCGAGATGGCCCTGCGGCTACGAACATCGCTGACCACGATTGCCGGTTATGCCCAGCAGCTTGCCCGGAATCGCGATCCGGAACTGGCCTCGCAGTTGGCCGAGGACATTGCTCACGAGGCAGCGGAACTGGACCGAAATATCGGTGGGTTCCTGATCACGAAGCAAGCGGCGAAAGCAGCAGCGGGAAATTTCGCCGATTGAGATTTTTCAGCGGGTCGCGGGTAACGAGCCCGCGAGATCAGACTTGGAGAACAAAAAGGTGGGACCTATGACACGTACTGTAAACGGAACTGGATTGATGCTGGTTCTGGCTCTGGCTGGTCTTCCGGCCCTGGCCCAGAATCAGGCTGCGTCGAACACACAGAGTGCCTCCTCCGGCCAGTCGCTGGGCGAGTACGCGCGCCAGGTGCGCAAGAGTCCGGAAGGCGCGGGCAAGACGCCCAAAGTCTTCGACAATGACAATCTCCCAAAATCGGACAAGCTCTCGGTTGTGGGCCCTCAGGCGCCGGCAGCCGGCACAGTAACGACTGAGGGCGCTACCCCGTCGACCAGCGAAGCTTCTGCTGGCGGCGAATCGAAGCCTGGGGCGGAAAGCAAACCGGCCAGCGCCAATAAGCCCGAAGAGGATAAGGCCGCCAAGGAAGCTGCCATCAAGCAGTGGACCGAGAAGATCGACACCCAGCAGAGCCAGATTGACTTGCTCTCGCGTGAGCTGGACGTGACCCAGCGCGAATATCAGGTTCGCGCGGCGGCGATGTACGCCGACGCCGGCAACCGGCTGCGCAATTCCGCCAACTGGGACAAGCAGGATGCTCAGTACAAACAACAGATTGCTGACAAGCAAAAAGCCCTCGATGACGCTAAGCAGAAGCTCGACGACCTAAAAGACGGAGCGCAAAAAGCTGGCATGCCGGCCTCGGTTCAGGAACCAGGGCAATCCCAGTAGCGAACTTTAGAAAGCAGAAACATGGAGCAGTATTCTGCGGCTCTCTCCAGAATGCTGCTCCTGCTCTAACTCGAGAATGGGATTTTCGTCACACCCCACATTTCCGCCAACATAGCTTCATACATAGCGGTGCGGCTGCGAATCGCCGAGCGCGGAGCGGATCTTTCGAATTTGCTTCAAGTGATGCCTACCGTGAACCAGGTGAAACTTTCGCCACTGATTGATCGAAAACGGGCCAAGAAAGACGTGATCGAGCACTTTAGTGTGCGCGCCAAACCGGGCCGCGTAGGCAGTAAGGGCGTCATCCATTTCCTGGATTTTCGTCACCAGTTCGGCGATGACCTTATCGCGCGGCAGGCCCCGGGGACGCGAGAACTGCGGCGCTTCCCTTCCGGCGGGCAGGTAGCCGAGTCCCAGCACCGCCAAGACCCGCACGCGATCCTTCAACGTCGGATTCGAAACCGGCGGAGTGCCCGAGGCGAGCGACCGGCTCAGCCCTTTGAGGGTTTCGGTATAGGTCAGATACAAGTGCTCGAGAATTTCGGCAACACACCATTTGCCTGGAGAATGCCAGCTCAACTGCTCGGAAGACAACCCGTCAATCGCCGACGCGATCTCCTGCTGCAGTTTTTTCAGATGAGGGTCCACAACGGTTACTAACCTTTTGCTGCCTTTCATTTAGAATGTTGACGCAACCACCAACCCATGCCAGTTATATCAGGAAGGAAGCCATGAAGACGGCCAGCCTCGCCGATTTGCGGTCTGCAGTTCTGTTGGAAGAAAAAGCGGAAGGAATCCAGTTGTGGGACGGCAACAGCGGAATCAGTCGCTGGGCTGCGCGGTTTCGGCTCACGGCAATCTCAGCTGCTCTTTTGCTGATGTTGGGACTCGCGGCTTGCACTTCCGAACCCAGCAAGCCGGCTGAACCGGAGAAACCAAAGGGTCCGGAACTCATCTCGGCTCGTTCGGCGTTTCAAAAAGTATATGTGGCCGCGCGCGGCTGGAATCAGGATGCGAAACCGTACCGTCTCGCCTCGGTCGCGACCAGTGACGGCAATGGCCGGGATGGCAAGTGGGCGGTATGGAGTGGAAGCTTCGCCTCGCCGGCGCAGCGGTCCGAAAAGACTTACACCTGGTCGGGCAGCACGGCGAACGGCGCGCCTTCACAGGGCATCAATCCGGGCACTGAAGACACCTACAGTCCCACCAACGCGTCGACCCAGGTCTGGGACCCGGCATTTCTGAAGATCGACTCCGACCAGGCTCTTGCCACCGCGCAGAAGCACGGTGGGGACAAGATTCTGGAAAGTGCGCCCGACACGCCGGTCACCTACATTTGCGATTGGAACCACAACACCAATGAACTCATCTGGCACGTCATCTACGGCGCCAGCCGCGATGCCGCTAAGTTGACCGTCTCGGTGAATGCCTCGACGGGAGATTTCATTCGTGTGGAGAAATAGAGTTCCGCTGGGCGTCCATCTTCCGCCGGGAAGACCCGATCCTTCAGGGGCCAGCCTCTTCTTCGTAGTTGAGGTGGGCCTCAATCTGGGAAAAGAACCGGCACAGGGCCGCCGCGGAAGTGATGTCCTTCTTGAGGGAAGCCCTCTCGCCAAAGGTCACAATATCCTGCGGGGAGTACTGGAGACGAAGACGGTCTGTGGCACAATGTGCACTCAATAACTCGACGCTCGCGGCCGCAAGATCGGCTTTGAGACGCGCAACGTTAATCTGTTTTTTACTTCCAAACGGCATCTACTACTCCTCCTGCGCTTGGGAATTTGGCGCAGGCGGATTCCGGGACCATTGGGGAGGACTGCCACTTCCATGATGCCGCGGAACCCGCTCTGCGAAGTCAACCGCTGTTTTGGGTGAGTATTCAGTATACAGTGTTACTTATACGCTGTGCAAGCTAACGCGGAACTCAGGAGGCCATGTTGCCCCGTCATCCCGACCCCGAGGTCGAGCAGCGAATTCTGGCGGCGGCCTCGCGCTTGTGGGCGCGAGGCGGCGAAAAATCCCTCACCATGCGCGCAGTCGCCAAGGCCGCGGGCACGACCACTCCCACGGTCTATGAGCGCTATCGCGATCGTGAAGCCATCAAGAAGGCCCTGCGCCTCAAGACACGCACCGAACTGTTTGCGGCCCTCACCCGCACCCGCACGCTTCGCGAAGCTATCGAACGCCAACTGCAGTTCGCAATCGAAAACACCCACGCGTATGAGGTGCTGTTCGATGGCGTGGGCCGGCCCCCCTCCCTGCACGAGCCCTGGCCGTCGTTCAACCTGATGCGCGAGCGGCTGGCAAAGGAAATCGGGGGGACCCCTCACGACCACAACCGCATCATCCTGGCCATGTGGTCGCTGATGCATGGAACCGCCATGCTGATTATCCGCGGCGAATTTACGGGAATGTTGCGCACCCAAGCCACTCATGCCTGCCTCGATGCGATCGACAGCCTGCTTTACACCGCAAACCGGCGCAAGGAATTCTTCCATTCCGCGCCAAAATGGCCGACCAGCCTCATTCTGGGCGAAGCGGAACTCAGCAGTCTGGGCAATGGAATGAGCGGAGTGGAGGAGAAGAAGGGAAAGAAGTGAAGAGCAGTGAAACTGGCCCCGCGGATTCAGAGTCCAAAGTTAGAATTGAGAGGTCCGATGTCGTAGGTGGGCGCTCTACTTGGAAGGTTTGCCATTCGCAGCCGGACTGGCCAGTTTCTGCAATTCTTTGTTGACTTCTTCAGAGCGCGGGCCGTGGGGCAATATCTTCAGGTAATTCTCGTACTGCTCGCGAGCCTCGTCGGGACGATCCAACTTCACCAGACACTCTGCAAGGCGGAGCGTGGCCATGGCGTCGTTATCCTTGTAGTACAGCGCTTCGCGATAGCGGCTTTCCGCGGCAACGTAGTTTTTCCTCTTGAAATAGAAATCGCCGACTTCGATATCTTTCGCCGCTCGGTGCGGGTCCCAGGGATGAAATTCAGCCACGTTGCCTTCGTTAGGTGCTGATTCGTCCGTTGGAACTGCGGAGCTTTTCGGATGTGCCTTGGCATCGTCCGGCGGCGGGCTAAGATCAATCTGCGTGTCTTTGCTGGAGCTCTCGCCCGGGCCTGCGTTGTCGATGTCCCTGATGTTGACGCGGTCGGACCGCGGCGCCTGGAGATTCGGGTTGGGCTCCGGCACGGATTGCGAACTGGCCGCCGGAGTCTGCGAATTGGAAGGGGCAGGAGTGGCGCTTTTCGAATTCTGCGCCCACATGGCAACGCTGCAGCCCAGCAACAGCAACATCACACGCAAACTGCGCATACGATTATTCTACCGCCCTCTGTGCATCGACCGGAACGAATCCAGGCATCGCTTTGCGGTCTCCAACTCAGGATAGCGGCTGCCTTCTTGCTCGATCAGATAGTATTCGACTCCGCCACCGTGTTCGGCGGCGGCAAAGATCGCTTTCCAATCCGCCTTCCCTTCTCCAAACAAAGCCTTGTAGCCGACGTTCGGATCGGGAGACCAGTCTTTACAATGGATGGAGCGAATGCGTCCTGGGTTGGCCCGGATCCAGGCGACGGGGTCGGCCCCAGCTTCCAGGCAAGTTCCCACATCGAGCTGCAGCATGACCGAAGATTTGGTGTTGGCAGCCAAGATGTCCATGGGCCGCTTGCCGTTGATCGGTTTCCACTCCGCATCGTGATTGTGATAGCCCACGCTGAGCCCGGCAGGCGCGAGCCGGTCGGAGGCGGCGTTCAGCTTGTCGGCAAGCGCTTTCCAGCCGTCGAGATCGGGTTTCGGATCGCTCCAGGCCTGAACCATGTATCTTGCCCCCAAAATCTGATTCAGATCGCGGGCGCGGCCGATGTTCTTGTCACTGAAGAAGTCGTCGTTGTTGTGCGTTGAATAGCAGCGAATTTGCAGCTCGTCCATGAGCTTGCGCATTTGCCTGGCCTGCTCGTCGCTCCACTGAAAATATGGTGCGTAGAACTCGACCGCCTGATATCCCATCTGCGCAACGGAGCGGACCGTGCCTTCGGGGTCCTTCTTCAGTTCATCGCGGACCGAGTAGAGTTCCAGACCGACCGGAATCGACTTTGAGGCCACCAAGCCCGATGCCAGGCCGCGCAGGGCCCAAGGCATGACCGCTGACAGGGCAAGAAATGACCGGCGGGAAAAGTTGGAATAAGACATGGCTGGCATGTTACGCCTGGTCGAAGCGGGCAAGACACCAATCCCGGCCCAAGGATCGCGCGACTATCCGTTAGGCCCTGTGGCGACTGCTCGGGATCACAAAAAAAAGCAGGCCGCTCGGGGGAGGCATGAGCGGCCTGGTTGGCGAAGTCCTCCGAGGAGGAGGGTAAACTTCTTCTTACATCGACGAGGGTTGTTGGTGCCAGTTGTCGGGCGTTGCTGCCGGCTGTGCGTGTCACCCATGCGTGTTGGTCATCAGGCGGACATCGACGCGGCGGTTGTCGGCGCGGCCTGTGCGGTCTTGTTGGAGTCCGACCGGCTTGTCCTTGCCCAGGCCGATCACATAAATCTTGTGCGCGGGCACGTTGTACTTCGAGGCCAGATACTGAATCACTGAATTGGCGCGGCGCTGGCTCAGATCGTAGTTGTAATCCGCCGATCCGACCGAATCTGTTCCGCCTTCCAGCGTGATGATGTATCCCTTGGTGCTGGCGATGCTGGCGCGCCAATTGGTCGAGGGCGTCCTTGCGCTTTCTTGGTCAGATTGTCTTTGTTGAAGCCAAACTTCACCGAGGTCTCGGCGACCGCATGGTAGTTGTCGAGGTTGGCGACGGTGTTGGTCAGCACGCCGACGCGGCCATTGGCGGCATCGGCCACCTGCTGCGCCTGGAGCGGCATTCTGACCGGCGGTCTGCGCCTTCTGATCGACTTCTGCGGTCTTGGCATTCACAGCCTGGATGCCGGCCTGAGCCCGCGCGTCGACGTCTTTAATGTCTTGCGTGTTCTTCGCCGTGAGATCGTCGAGTTCGTTGGTCTTGTTGATGAGAGGGGTGGTCTGCTGCTTTGACGTAGTTCTTGCTGGAGCAGCCGACGGTGGCGACCATGGCGGCTGCGAGGCAAATGATTAACGAAGTGCGGTTCATAGGGTAAGGCTCCTTCATCCATCTTGATGTGCGCGTCTGGGTTTCTCCCGCGCGCTAAATTTACAATCCAAATCCCCGGGAGTGACTACATTCGAATAATCCCGCCATCCACAAGAGCACGGGAGATGCCAGTTGTCAGGTACCCCCCACGTCGCTGTAAGTATAAACCTTTCAAGGAGTTGTCGGGGTGCTGTCCACTGGTCAGACCGCAATGCGCCGGGCGAGGTGACAGCAAACCCACATAATAGATGGAAATTTTATACGGTTAAGTTGTTTGAAATCCGACAGAGTTTTCGCTGGTGGAAGTGGAGGTTGCAAAGTCCTGCACTATGCCCGCCACGCCGAGGACGGGGCCGCGTTCTCGTCTTTCGGGCGCTCACAGAACCACTTTGACCCGTGAATTCCGCGGATTGCATTTCTGGTACTCTGGGACTCTTTTATGTTCAAGACAGTGCTTTGCTTTGCTGTTCTCTCGAGCGCTGCCCTCTGCCAGCAATCGACGTCAGTCAAGCCCCAGTCGACGACTGCCCAGCATCCTAGTGCACAGGCGATCCCCGCGCAAAAGAGTCCGTCATCGTCACCGGAACGTTCCTACCCGTGGCTCTGTCGGAGAACGACCGCTCGGTCGAGTCTTTTGATACCGAAAAAGCTCCGCTACTGTTCGGATCCGCCCTCGACTATCTGCAACTTGATCCCGCCGTCGACCTGCAGCAGCGCGCGCCCGGCGGCATTCAGGCTGATCTGACGATCCTGGGATCGACGTTCTCGGAAGCCCTGGTCCTGGTCAACGGCTTGCGCCTCAATGATGCGCAGAGCTCGCACCATGACATGGACATTCCCCTCCCCTCGGAGGCGATCTGCGCCTTGAAGTCCTTCACGGTGCCGGGTCGACTTTTTATGGAGCCGACACCATGAGCGGCGCCGTCAACTTCATCACCGAACCGACCAAGGCGACCGAGCTTCGCTTGAGGGCCGGAGGTGGCAATCAGGGATTCAACCAGGAACACGTCTACGCGAACTTGCTCGTTCACGACTGGTCGGAAACTCTTGCGGCCGATCGGGATTTCTCCACCGGGTTCATCCCCGACCGCGACTATCGCAACACGGCGGCTTCTTCGGAAACCAGATTTCGCACTGCTCTCGGTCAGACTGATCTTCTCTTTGCCGGGAGTGATCGCCCGTTCGGAGCTGACCAGTTCTACGGGGATTTTCCTTCCTGGGAACGAACCAAGAACTGGTTCGCGTCGGCAGCACAGGATCTGGGCCAGCAAACCTTGGTCTCATACGGGTATCGCCGGCACAGCGACGAGTTCGTGCTGTTCCGCGACGATCCGTCGATTTATGAAAACAACCACATCGACCAGAGCTGGCAGGCCGCTTTGCGCCGCCACGATTCGATGGGAGACAACTCCACGTTTTCCTACGGCGCGGAAGCACAAGGAGACGGCATTCAAAGCAACAATCTTGGCGATCACGCGCGCAACCGCGAGGCCTTGTACGGCAATCTGGATTTCCGCGCGCTGCGCCGCTTTTCTCTCTCTGTTGGCGGGCGGGAAGAATTATTCAGCGGCGGCGCCAATGTGTTTACCCCGAACATCGCCGGAGGGGTTTGGCTCAAAAGCAGTGTAAAGCTGCGAGCCAGCGTCAGTCGCGGCTTTCGCCTGCCGACCTATACCGACTTGTACTATTCCGACCCCACTTCGGTGGGCAATCCCAATCTGAGGCCGGAATCCTCATGGAATCTGGATGGTGGAGCTGACTGGAACCCCAATCGGCGAATGTCCGCCGGGGCCACGGTCTTCCGGCGGTGGGATTCCAACGTGATTGACTATGTTCAGCCGGCTCCCGGAGAACGCTTCCAAGCGACCAACGTGCAGCGCCTGCATTTCATTGGTGTCGACTCCTACGCCACTTTTCAGCTTCCATACGCGCAGCAGATTCGATTGGGGTATACCTTGCTTCACGGGGATCAAGCGCCGCTTCCCGGAACGATTTCGCGTTACGTGTTCAACTACCCCTCGCATAAGGCGGTCTTCGCCTGGACGGGCACGTGGCACGAGCGGCTGATCGCTCGAACCCGCGTCGGAGTCACACAGCGCTTCGAGCATCAGGCGTATCCGATTTGGGATCTGGACATTGCCCGCAACGGCGGCATGATCCGTCCCTATCTGCAGTTGGCCAACCTCAGCAACACCGGCTATGAGGAAATTCCAGGTGTTCTGATGCCCAGCCGCAGCGCAATCGCGGGCGTCGAGATCCTGGTGAAGCGTAAAGCCCGCTGAGTCCCCACTCCCCGTTGCGATATCTAAACATGAAGACGCTCACCGCTCGTTTGGTCCTGCCTGGCTCGGGGTATCGAATAGAGGATCGAATAAAATGAGATTGGCTTCGCGGTCATGGATCTTCTCCAGAAAATTCGCACCATTCCCACAGAACCCGGCGTGTATCTGTACAAAAACGCCGAAGGAGAAGTCATTTACGTGGGAAAGGCGAAGAACCTGCGCAGCCGCGTGTCCAGCTATTTTCACGAAGGACGCTGGGAGGACGCCAAGACCGGAACGCTGGTGCGCGAGGCCGTCGATGTCGAGTACATCGTCGTCGCCAATAACAAGGAAGCGCTCGCGCTCGAAAATAATCTGATCAAGCAGCGCAAGCCGCGGTTCAATATCCTGCTGCGCGACGACAAGACTTATCCGTATGTGAAGCTGACGTTAGGCGAGCGCTGGCCGCGGGTGTATGTGACCCGGCGATTGCGCAAGGATGGCAGCGAATACTACGGTCCGTACTTTCCCGCGAACCTCGCCTACCGCATCGTCGATCTGATCCATCGCAATTTCCTGATTCCATCGTGCAAAGTCGATCTCACCCGCTTTCATGCCCGGCCTTGCCTGCAGTACTACATCAAGCGATGCCTCGGGCCTTGTGTACAGGACCTGACAACGCCGGAGATATATCAGGAGGCCGTGCACGATGTGAAGATGTTCCTGGAAGGGCGGCCGACCGACCTCGCGCGTTCTCTGCGCAGTCGCATGGAACAAGCCGCCGCCTCCGAACAATACGAACGAGCGGCGCGATATCGCGATCTGATTTCAACGGTCGAGCAATTACAGGAGCGCCAGCGGATTGCGGCCGCGGAAGGCGACGATGCCGACGTTTTCGGATATCACTACGAAAACGGCATGCTAGCGGTCAATCTGTTCCACATGCGCGGGGGAAAGATGGTTGATCGCCGTGAATTCTTCTGGGAGGATCTGCCGGAGTTCGCGGTGGCAGAATCTGGCGATGCTGCCTCCGTTAGTCAGAGCGAAGGATTTCTGCAGCCGGTCGCGAGCATCGATGCGACAGAAAAGTACATAGATCCTTCGGCCCGCAAACAACGCGGACCTCAGGATGACAGGGTGTTGGGAAGTGTTTTTCATCCTGGGGAATTCTTCTCCGCCCTGCTCAAACAGGTTTACATCGGCCAGCCGTACGTTCCGCGGAATCTCTACGTGCCGGTCGCCTTCGAGGATTGTCCGGAATTGGAGGAATTGCTGTCTGAGCAGGAGACGGGCAAGAGTGCGCGCCCCATCCGCGTTCACATCGTTGTGCCCCAGCGGGGGGATAAACGTTCCCTGATCGATCTCGCCGGCAATAACGCGAAGCAGTCGTACGATCAGCGCTTCCGCGTGCTGAAGCCCAATGCCCGCAAGATTCAGGAGGAACTGCAGGAAGTCGTCGGACTGCCAGAATTGCCGAAGCGCATCGAGTGTTTCGACATCTCCCACATTCAAGGCGCGGAGACGGTCGCGTCGATGGTCGTGTGGGAAGACGGCCAAATGAAGAAAGCCGACTACAGAAAGTTCATCATCCGCACGGTGCAGGGCGTCGATGACTTCGCCTCCATGCGCGAGGTGGTTACGCGTCGTTACAAGCGCGTGCAGGAGGAAGAAAAGCCGATGCCTTCGTTGGTGTTGATCGATGGCGGGCTCGGGCAGTTGCATGCCGCCGCCGAGGCACTGGAATCGATCCAGATCATCAATGAGCCGCTGGCAGCAATCGCCAAGCGTGAAGAGATTCTTTATGTGTACGGACAGGAGAAAGAACCGGTTGCGCTCGATCATCACTCGCCCGTGCTTCACCTGATTCAGATGATTCGCGACGAGGCGCACCGATTTGCGGTAACCTTCCATCGCAAGCGCCGGCAAATGCGCGATCGGGCAACGGAACTGCTGGAAATTCCTGGAGTCGGCACCAGCACGACGAGGCGCCTGCTGGAACATTTTGGCAGCGTGCAGGCCGTCAAACAGGCCGACGCGGCGGCTTTATCGGCAGTGGTGACCCGCGTCCAGGCCGAGGCCATTCGTAATCATTTTCAGAAGTGAGAACTGAGCATCCGGCTTTCGGAGCGGAACCGACGAAACGGGGAGTCTTCATGGATAACAAGCCCGAAAAGCACACTATCAGCGCGTCCGCCATCATTCCGGCGCGCCAAGAGCGCGTCTACTCGCTCATCGCCAACTACAACGACGGGCATCCGCGGATTCTTCCTAAGCAATTCAGCAACCTGACCGTCGAGCAAGGAGGGGTCGGCGCGGGCACGGTGATCCGTTTCCAGATGAGCATGTTCGGGAAGAAACAGCAGTTTCGCGCCGCGATCACAGAGCCGGAACCGGGACATGTGCTGGTGGAAACCGATCTCGATACGAACGGCGCCACCACCACGTTCACGGTAACTCCCGGACACGCACCCGCCGATTCGAAGGTGACGATCTCGACAGAACTGCCGGTGCGAGCTGGGTTCGCGGGCAGCATTGAGAGAAGGCTTTCTACGCTTTTGCTGCGGCCTCTGTATGTGAAGGAACTCCAGAATCTGGCGCGCGTTGCCACCGGACCGTTTGGAGAGTAGGAGTCGTCGGAGGGAGGGATTACGACGTGGGCGCCGGACTTGCATTACCCATGTCGAGCACGACTTTCCAGGTTCCATCTTTCTGCAGCTTCCAGATGCTGGTGTACTTGCCGTATTCGACGTGCTGCTTGCCGTCTTTATCCTTGGCGTGAAATTCGTACGTTCCGTACGTATAGCCGAGGTCACTCGAGGACGAGATATCGCCGCCCACGGGTGTCCAGGACAAGCTGTTGTTCTTGTCGTCGAGAAATCCCATGGTCTTCGCGATCTCTGTCTTGCCGTGAATCAGGACGGACTGGTTCGGGACCTCAACCGCGTTGTCGGCGTAGTACGACATGTATCCTAGCGAGGCCTTCTCGGCAGCCGACTTCATGAATTCGCCTTCCAGTCGCATCAAAGTTTCAACCGTCGCTTTCGGCGATGCCGAGGCCGCATGGTGAGATTTCGGCAACGCAATGGTTGCCACCAGGAACGTGACTACCAGGATGGGTAGAAAGGATTTCATCGGACCTCCAGGAAGATCGCGGCCTCATTCTACTCTGGGAGTAGAGGCCTGAACCACGAAGGTCAATCAGGACGGTTGGGAGCGAAGTCACTTGGAAAGGAAACTTGCCTCGTTTCCTTTTTTCTGCCTGAGCGCCAGCCATAAAGTGCACACCAGCATCCCGCACCAGCCAAGCACCCGCACCGTCATAGCGATCCTCGTGTCGTAACTGAGCACGCCCAGTTGCGTGAAGATCGCGTGGAAGTCGTGCTCCACGAAATCGGGATCGCCCGTCGTCACTAATGGCAGCATTTGCGCGCGCGCATCCGCCATGTAGGTCGCCGTGTACAGCCAGTTCTCGAAAAAGAAGAACAGGCAAAACACAAATCCCGTAGCCTGGCGTTGGGTGAAGAAATAGGTTGCCAGCAAGAAAGGCACCAGCCACTGCAGCAGCGTGCCTCCCCAGAGGCCGAGCGTCGGCCCAAACCATCCGAACAGGTTGTGTCCGCCTTCGTGAACGATGAGATTTGCGCTGTCGATGAACAGCAAGCCTCCGCGCGCCGAGAAGGCGTAGATCAGGAACCCGCAATAAAAGGCAAGCCACGCGAGAAGGACCGGGCGGGAGACGGGCCTCCAGGGTTCATTCCAGAGCGCTTGCAGATAGTCCAACATGTGCGGTGAAGAGATTTTACGGCCCCAAGGGAGCGTGGGGCAGATTACGACCGTGCCCGGAAACGCGGATGGTGGATGAGTTTCGGGTCGTCCCAACGAGTAGTGTAGCGGCCCGGTTTCTTGCTAGAGTGTTGGTTTTAGGACAACGTGATGAAGTTTAGGCATTGGATTACGGCGATCGTGCTGTTGCTCCTGGTGGCCGCCGCGAGCCTGGGATTGTACTGGACGCGCGAACTGCCCGCCCCAAGCGAGGAGGCGGCTACGTCCGGCGGCCAAAAACCGCTTCCCGCAAAGACACGCTCGTCCGCGCGTCGAATGGTGGACTTGCGTCCTCTGCAGACTGCGCAGCGCATGGCGGCGATGGCGTCGACCCCCGGCGAGCAAGCCCTGGCGCACGAAGCCGAGAAAACCGCAGATCACGAAATCGATCTCGCGTTCTTCGACGCAATTCGCACGGCTGAGGAAAATCCCCCGAAACTTTCGCCCGAAGCCAAGCAGATCGCCGCCCGCAAGGCGAAGGCGCAACAGGCACTTCAAGACGATCAGAACAACATCGCGTTACTGACGCGCAAAATGGCCTCGGCGACGGAGTCCCAAAAGGACAAGCTGCAGGACCAGATCGACGTCGTCAAGGCGCAGATGGAGCTCGACCAGGATGAACTGGACGACGCGGCCGAGGACCTGGAACAGGCAGGCGGCGATCCGCAGTCCAAGATCAAGCGGCTACAAGCGGAACATGAAGCCGGCGACCACAACGCCGAGCCCTCCGGTTCGGCCGTGAATCCGCGTGAGCGTGACTATCAGGCTCGCACACTCTATACCGTTTTTCGCGCCTGGCAGGCATTGCACGACAAGATCGCGCAACTGGAAGGGGCGAGGCAGGAAGCTGAGCGGAAGCAGCAGCGCCTGACGCAGCGCCACGTCAAGCTTGCAGGGCGGGTCCAGCAAGAGAAGGATGACCGCGACGCGGCCAAGAAGCAGGCGATTGGGTTTGCCCAGGCAGCCAAAGGGGCAAGCAGCGAAGATTCAAAGGCGACGGCCGCCACGACCATCGAGTCTCTCAAGCAGTTCACTCGCGATCAAAAGAACCTCGCTGATCTCGGTCGTCGCATGCAGGACCAGCAGGATCTAAGTGACATCTATTCCAACTGGATCGAACTGGTCGAGACTCGGCAGCGCGCCGCCCTGCACCACATTATTGAAGGGCTGCTCTGGATTCTGCTGGTGATCGTCGCTGTTTACCTGGCGGATCGAAGCATCGAACAGCTGTTCAAGGGCATGTCGACGGAGAACAAGCGCATCGACACCCTGCGCGCGGTGGTCAAGTTCGGGGCACAGGCCGCGGGAGCGGTGCTAATCCTGTTCCTTATTCTCGGCATGCCGACTCAAACCACCACCGTGCTCGGCCTGGCTGGCGCGGGTCTCACCGTGGCAATGAAGGATTTCATCGTCGCCTTCTTCGGATGGTTCATACTGATGGGGCGCAATGGCATCCGTGTCGGCGACTGGGTCGAAATCAATGGCGTCTCGGGCGAAGTCGTCGAGATCGGCCTGCTGAAAACCGTCCTGCTCGAAACCGGCAACTGGACCGACTCCAGCCATCCCACGGGACGTCGCGTCTCGTTTGTGAACAGCTTTGCGATTGAAGGCCACTTCTTCAACTTCACGACTTCAGGTCAGTGGATGTGGGATGAACTCCAATTAACGATTCCCGCCGGTCAGGATCCGTATCCGGTGGTCGACGGCATCCAGAAGTTGGTGGAACAGGAAACCGCCGCCAACGCCCGTAAGGCCGAATCCGAGTGGCAGGCGACGACGACCCGTTACCGCGCGAAGTCGCTTTCGGCTGTGCCCGGGATCAACGTGCGTCCGACTGGAGGCGGGGTTGAGATCCGGGTGCGCTACATCACACGCGCCTACGAGCGTCATGAGACCCGCAAGCGACTCTACGAAGCCGTGGTCGGAATGATGCACGGCAAGCGTGAGACGGCAAAAGCGTGAACCGACGGCTCATCCGCAAGTTCAAATGAACAGCAATGGAGCACAAGGCACGGTCGTCGTTACCGGCGCAAGCCGTGGAATCGGGGCAGCCGTGGCGCGACTCGTCGCGCAGCGCGGATACGCCGTTGCTGTGAACTTTAACACCGGCGAAAAAGAGGCTGGGGCTGTCGTTGATGACATCCGATCCAAGGGTGGGCGAGCCATTGCCATCCGTGCAGACGTTTCTCGCGAAGAGCAGATTCTCGATCTTTTCAAACAGGCGGAACGAGAATTAGGCCCGATCAGGGCCCTGGTGAACAATGCCGGCATCACGGGGGGATTCGCGAGGGTAGAGGAGGTGACTCCCGAAGCAATCAATAAAGTGTTCGCCGTGAACGTGACTGGCTCGATTCTTTGCGCGCGCGAGGCCGTGCGCCGCATGTCTACGCGGCGCGGAGGCTCCGGTGGCGCCATCGTGAATATTTCTTCTCGCGCGGCGCACACCGGGGCAGCGGGCGAGTGGGTCCATTACGCCGCGACCAAAGGCGCCATCGACAGCTTCACCATCGGACTTGCTCGCGAAGTCGCGACGGAGGGAATTCGCGTCAACGCCGTCGCCCCTGGTCTGACGGACACAGACCTGCACGCTGCGAATGGTGATCCAGGACGCTTGCAACGATTGATGGGAACGATCCCGATGGAAAGGGCCGGGCACCCAAACGAGATCGCGGAAGCTGTGTTGTGGCTGCTGTCTCCGGCGGCGTCGTATGTTACGGGGGCTATTTTTCCGGTAGGCGGGGGACGGTGAGGGGTAACCAGTTCTCAGTTCTCAGTTCTCAGTTCTCAGTTCGCAGCTCTCAGTTCTGGCGCTAATGCCTTGTTTCCGCCTGCTTCCGCAAATAACTCTTGATCTTCTCCGGCAGCCTTGAAGTATGCAGGATGTCGCGCAGTTGAGCCGGCGTTAACCGCCGCGCGAATTCGATGGCGCGGGCCAGCGGCGTATGCGCATTGCGCAGAAGCGCCAGGCGTATTTCCGGACGCACCGACCACTTGGCGTGATGGCTTACCGCTTCCACGAATGCCGGCATTGCGCCGCTTTTCCGTAGCGCTTTGACCATCGCGCTCTCGGTTAATCGCGGATTGTCCATCGCGGCCTGCCATACCGGCGTTTCCTTGTCGAGCAGCAGAGCGCCGGCGACCATTTCTGAAGAGCGCCGTCCTAGCGAGATGCGCTCCCCCAGAGTAATGGACGCGAGTCTCGCCAGCAGAAGCTCGTCGGCAACCCGCCTCAAATCGGCCGCCGCCATGGGAGTCAGCGCGAATTGCATCAGCTCAAATGTGTACAGTTCGCGGACTAATCGTAGCGCGATACGCCGCGGAGTGTGCGGATGGGCAGCCACCGCCAGCCGCACCTTGCGCGACTTCATCACCCCGGTGTTCTGACTGATCCGCTCAATGGTTTCTGCTGCGAGATCGCG
Source organism: uncultured Acidobacteriota bacterium (assembly GCA_963807095.1). Taxonomy (GTDB): domain Bacteria; phylum Acidobacteriota; class Terriglobia; order Terriglobales; family Acidobacteriaceae; genus Sulfotelmatobacter. The sequence goes on from CAWEAF010000001.1 coordinate 60,869, forward strand.
GCGGTTCAATTCGGCTAGAGCCAGATCTTCGGTTGTCGCCTCCGCAGGCAGATCTGCGGGCATCGGCGAATTGGACGGAGCGGCAGCCCCCGGTGCATTCTCAAGTTGAAATTCATCTGCCATGTTGAGCGAGCCGGCTACGCACGACTCTGAGCGGCCTTGCGCGCCAGGCGGAGCGCGCCTTCCACCGGTTCCACAACGCGCCGATTGATCTGCGCCCGGCTGTCAAGCCCGCGAAGCTCATTGTAAAAAATCTCGCGGACGATTTCGGAATGACGAAAGACACCTCCGGTCGTGGCCACCGGGACGGGTCCGGCCTGATCCTTTTTGAACAGCCGATTAATCACGACCGAGGCAACCTCTACCAATTCACTGCCGGCATGCCTGAGGATGGCGCGGCCGAGCTCGTCGCCGGCTGACACCACGGGCCGAAACAGCGCGGCGAAATTTGGAGGGGGCACCGAGTTTGCGACTCGGGCCAGGTCCGATAACGAGTTAACTTTCCATTCTTTGCAAAGAGCCTCGGCCAGGGCCGACTGTGCGGTTTCTTCATTACGATCGCTGGCGCGCAGAATCGCGCTCACCGCCGTCCGCCCAATCCAATGCGCGGAGCCTTCGTCGCCAATGGCAAATCCCCAGCCGCCCGCCCGAACTGTTTTTCCCTCCGGGTCGCGTCCGTAGGCGATCGATCCCGTCCCGGCAATGACAATCACTCCCGGGCCTCGATCGAATGCCGCCTCCAGTGCGATCTCCATGTCACCGACCACATCGATGGGAGTAGTTAGAATCTCGGCCAGAAATCCGCGAACCGCGGTTGCCAGTTCGGGACGGGCCGCGCCCGAGCCTCCTACGCACGTGCGCTCGACTTCGTCCAATGCGATTCCCGCGGCCGCGCAAGCCTGCTGCACCGATTTTTGCAGTGACTCCCTTGCCTGCGCCTCTCCCACCCTCACAACATTGCTGGGACCAGCCAAGGACGTAACCAGCACGGAAGATTCATTACCCACCGCGCACGTGGTCTTTGTCCCGCCGCCGTCGATGCCAAGATAGTAGGGCACGCGATTTATTTTTAACACACAGCAGTTGCCTGTTGCCGATGGCGGGCCGCCAGTTTCCGAAGTCCGAACATCCGAGACCAGGCGACGGACATAGAGACTCACTCGCGCAAATCCGTAATACCTTTGATAATAGGAATTCTTCCCGTGAGATCGGGCGAGTGGATTGAAAATGTCAAAGATTCAAATCCTGGATCTTCCGAACCGCGGGGACGCGCGGGGACTCAGTTTTGCAGTTCCTGCCGAGGCCCTGACCTTCGTCGGTCATTTGGGCGATGTGCACTTTGCGGCCACTAAGCCGGGGGCGGTACGCGGCAATCACTACCATTTGCGCCGGCGGGAAGCGACCATTGTTCTTCCTGGCTGCAAGTGGTCCCTGCATTGGGCAGAAGAACCTGATTCGGCGGCGCAGCACCGTGATTTCAATGGCAGTACTGCCGTGCTGGTGCTCATCGAACCGGGAATTCCGCATGCGATGCGCAACGACGGGGACGGCGAACTATGGTTGTTCGCGATCCAATCGGAGACAACTGATCCTGCCGACTGGGTGACGCGCAAGGTCGTCTAGGGAGGCAGTTTAGGGAGGATTCCTTCTGTGATACTTGGCATCCTTCGTGGTTGGCGAATTTTCTTTCGCGCATGGGCCTGAACAGACTCGATTTCGCGATCATCGCGCTCTACCTGGCCGGCATCACGCTGTTCGGCCTGCGCTTCCGCAAGAAGCAGCGAACCCTTCGCGACTATTTTCTTGCAGGCAGAGAAATCCCCTGGTGGGCGATTGCGCTCTCCATTGTCGCAGCTGAAACCAGCACGCTCACCATCATCAGCATCCCCGGACTGGCCTATGACACGAACTTCACGTTTCTGCAGGTCATCATGGGATACATCATCGGCCGCGTGGTGATCAGCTTTCTCCTATTGCCGCACTATTTTCGCGGGGATCTGTATACCGCCTACGAACTGATCGAGCGCCGCTTCGGCCGTGGCCTGCGGTCCTTGACGGCGGGCCTATTTCTTCTGACTCGCGCAGCGGCCGAAGGTGTCCGCGTCTATGCCGTATCCATCGTCGTGTCCATCGCGCTAGGCACCGGTGAGATTGCATCGATCGCCATCATTACCGCCTTGACTCTGATCTATACGTTTGAAGGCGGGCTGGCGGCCGTCATCTGGACCGACGTCGTGCAGACCGCGATTTACGTGGGTGGAACACTGGTCGGACTGGTCACGATCTCGCACCTCGTTCCCGGAGGTTGGGGCGCAATCCACTCCGCCGCCCTCGCCGCCGGCAAGTTGCAGGTGTTTGATTTTCGGACAGGCTATTCGATTCCCTACACATTCTGGGCCGGCGTGATCGGCGGGACCTTCTTCACCACCGCGAGCCACGGCACCGACCAACTCATCGTCCAGCGGTTGTTGGCCGCGCGCGGACAAAAACAGTCGGTTACAGCGCTGCTTTCCAGCGGCGTGGCAATTTTCTTCCAGTTTGCCTTGTTCCTGACGGTCGGCGTCATGCTCTGGAGCTTTTACCGCGTGCCGTCGTCGACGTTTGGTCGGCCAGATCGAATTTATCCGACATTCATCGTCAGCCAAATGCCGCACGGGATTTCGGGATTGCTGATTGCCGCGATCCTTGCGGCGGCGATGTCGAATCTCAGCGCTGCGCTGAATTCGCTTTCCTCCAGCACCATCATGGATTTCTACTCCCGCCTCCGTCCGCTGTCCGACGAGAAGACCAAGATGCGTCTTTCCCGCCTGGCAACGCTTGCCTGGGCTTTGGTCTTGTTCGGCCTGGCAATGATTGCGCTACACAAGGCTGGTCGAGTCGTGGAGGTGGGGCTGCAGATCGCGTCTGTGACCTACGGCGCCTTGCTCGGAGCATTCCTGCTTGGCACGCTGACCCGCCGGGCGAATCAATCCGGCGCCATGATCGGCATGCTCTGCGGGTTCTCTCTCGAACTCTACTTATGGCTCGGAACCAAAGTTCCCTGGACGTGGTGGGTCATGATCGGGGCATCGATCACTTTCGTCATCGGTTGGACCGTCAGCATGATCCTTGGCTCGCCCGAGAGTCGCAGGCTCTGAAATCCGAAAAATCAGGATCGCAACCTTCCAATTCTGTCGCCGAGGGAAATCCCGTTTGCGGCACTTTGTTATATGGGCGGCCGCACAAGGCTGGTGCGCAAGGAATCTCGATGAACGCTGGTGATCAGACAGCATCGCTGCCGCAAACCACGAGCTTCGTACTCCGATTTCCGGGTTTCTCCCGGCAATCGTCCGCGCCGTTCGGCCATCGCCGTCCAGACACCTACCCATCGCCCATTTTGAACCTGTTTCCGTAAAGGTCACACCCGAAGTTACCTAAGGTCAAGAGCCCTCGACACGTTTACCCCCTGTTCTATCTCTCGTATTTTTAAGACTCCAAGTCCCCGCTTTCTCCCCAGTTGGGTGCAATGGAGCAACCTGCATGGCAGCTTACGGCGGATTTCAGCTCGGGTTATTGCCCGAACGCAAGATCAACAAACGGGCGGTAGCGGCAGCCTATGGCATTGTCGCGTTCCTGGTGCTCATCGCCATCAACCTCCAACTGCTGATGCCCGAGAAACTGCAGTTGACTCAATATCACATTACCGAAATCATTCCCATGCCGTCGCTCCGTCCAGAACCGGAGCCTGTCAAAGTTCACGAAGTAAAAGCCAAGCTGCTTCCCGCTGTGAAGATTCCGGTGGCGGAGCAGCCCAAACTGCTGGTTCCGGTCGAGATTCGCCGCGAGGCTCCCAAACCGGTCGAGCCGCCAAAAGTGGTAGTGAACAACTTTGCCGCTCCGCAATTGAAGATTCCAGTGGGCGGCCCGCGCCCCCAACTGATTCACACCGGTGACTTCAACGCCACCGGCAGCTCAAAAACGCCTACGGTGAATGCGCCCATAGAGAAAGTACAGACCGGAGGATTTGGGGATCCCAACGGATTACCTGGCACGGGAAAGCAGGGAGCCAAGTTGTATGCCGCGGCGCTCGGATCGTTCGATATGCCCGCTGGTCCGGGACAGGGCAACGGTTCAGGTGGCGCCAAAGGAATTAAAGGGACGGTGGCTAGCGCCGATTTTGGAAATGGTGTGGCCACTCCGGGCAAAGGCGATGGCCGCAGTAACGGGAAAGGGGTTGCCAGCGCCGGATTTGGAGCGCAGCAGGTGGTGCACGAGGGGCCAAAGATCGCTCAGGCCCAGACCGGCCCGGCCACGACTCCGGTTGAAATCACTTTCAAGCCGAATCCGGTCTACACCGCGGAAGCACGCAGCCTAAAGCTCGAAGGGGAAGTCCTGCTGGAAGTCAGTTTTTCTGCCAACGGAACGTTGCATGTAAACCGGGTAGTGCGCGGCTTGGGACACGGCCTTGACGAGGCCGCGATTGATGCCGCCAGCAGAATCCGCTTTAAGCCGGCGTTGCGCTATGGCCAGCCGGTGGATTCGACCGCCGTGGTTCATGTCACGTTCCAGATGGCGTACTGAAGTTTAGAGGCAAACGAAAAGTTTGGCGAAGCAGTTGGGGGTTGAGAAAAACGGTTGGTGGTCTAAAGACCTGGAGAAAGAGTCATGCGTACTTCGAAATGGATGGTCACGGCGGCGTTACTGGCATCGCTGAGCGCAGCCGCACAGCAGGCGGCAGATTCAACAAGCGCCGCGCAAGCGCCCGCACCGGATGCATCGCAGACGTCGCAACCTTCGCAGCCGGCCACTAGCGCGCCCGCGCAGGCCGCTTCGACTGCAGCGCAGCCGGCTGAATCCCAGCCTGCGCCCACGGCACAAGCACTTCCGCCCACCACCCCCGCGCCCACCACCATGGAAGACGTGGTGAATCTGTTCATCGAGCGCGAGCACGGTCTGATCAAGATGCTCTCCAACCGCACACCGGTGGTCGAGACGTACCTGCAGAATCTGACCCCGATCCGCAACTCGGCCCGGTTCCCAGCGAGGATCACTATTTTCTCGGCCGCATGGATATGGGCGCAACCATCGACCGTAAGGATTATCTGAAGGAAGAAGAGAAGGGCATGCAGCAGCGCCTGATGGGCGGATTTCAGAAGCTCTATAAGGTTCAGTACCAGCCGCTGGGATTCTCCTGGATGGTCTACGCCGACCGCACCGACTTTGACCGCAATCACTACGAATTCCGCTACGTGCGCCGCGAATTTCTGGGCGATATCCGCTGCCTGGTATTCGATGTCACTCCCAAAAAGGATGCTGGCAGAGGACGATTTCTCGGCCGCATCTGGGTTGAAGATCAAGGCTTCAACATCGTTCGCCTGAACGGCACGTACGTATCCGGCGCCGCGCAATTCCTACTTCTTCCACATGGATAGCTGGCGTCTGAACCTGATTCCCGGCTACTGGGTGCCTTCGTTACATCTACAGCGAAGAAGGCGATTTCAGCGCCGGCGCAAAGAACAAGATGGCCTTCAAGGCACAGACCCGCATTTGGGGATATGACCTGAAGAAGGGCGGCAAGGACGACGAGCTGACGCAGATTCGGGTTGACAGTGTCACGGATCAGAGCCCCACTGATCAGGACGCCTCGCCGCTGCAGGCTGAGCGCGTGTGGCAGCAGCAGGCGGAAGACAACGTCGTGGAGCGCCTGGTCGCTGGCGGCCTTTTGGCGCCGGAAGGGGACGTCGACCGCATTCTCCAGACTGTCGTCAACAACCTCGAAGTCACCAACAACATCGATCTGCCGCGACCGGTTCGCACCCGCGTGCTGCTGACTTCCCCGCTGGAAACCTTCAGCGTAGGCAATACGATCGTAATCAGCCGCGGATTGGTCGACGTGCTTCCCGACGAGGCCAGCCTCGCCGCGGTGCTCGCGCATGAACTGGCGCACATCGTGCTCGGCCACAACCTGGGCTCGAAGTACGCATTCAACGACCGTATGCTGTTCTCCGACGATGCCACGTATCAGAACCTCGGATTCAAGCACATTCCGGAAGAGGAGACAGCCGCCGACAAGAAAGCCATCGAACTGCTGAAGAACTCGCCCTACGCGCAGAAACTCGACAACGTGGGCTTGTTCCTGAAGGCACTGCAGGCGCGCGCTCCGGCAACTCAGCGCACTGCTGACGACGCACCTCGGCAACCCGTCTGGCGCGAGAACGGAACCGTAACTCGCCTCGCCGCCCTGGAGACGCAAGGTCCGGCGCTCGACAACACGAAACTTGATCAGATTGCCGCCCTGCCGCTCGGGGGACGCGTAAAGATCAATCCCTGGGACGATAAAGCGGAAATGGTGAAGACGGCGCCGGTCGCCATCACCTCGGCGCGCGACAAAATGCCGTTTGAAGTCACGCCCTTCTTCCCGCGTCTGGCGCGTTACGGCGCAAACGCCGCACCTGCAACGGCTCCGACCACGGCAGCGGCTGCTTCGAACTCCGCGGCACCGGGGTCGAACTAACCTAATTCGGGTCATCCTAAGCGAAGGATCTGTGGAGTCCGCTCGATCCTTCGCCCAGCCGATGCTGAGGATGCCCTCACAAGTTGAACCAAAAACGAGGCCGGGAATCCGGAATACCCTTCCGGGATGCCCGGCCTTCGTTCTTGTTTAGAGGGTTACGCTTCGAGGGCTTCCGCCTTCATCTCCCTGCAAAGCCACATCGATTCAGCAGCGACTTGAATCGAATATCCTGCCGCACCGCGTCCCATTTGACGTCGACAGGCAGAAATGCGAGATGGACGTCGCGCAGCTCGAAGGCGCGCTCCAGTTGGCTGAAGGCCAGGTCGAACTGGCCCAGTCCGGCGTGGATCAACGCCAGTGCGTACGGAGGGACATAGCGCTCGCGCGCGAGGGACTGCAGCATCCCTAGCACCTCAACCGCCTGCTCAGCACGGCCCATTTTGGCCAAGGCGTAGCCGCGCAGGGAAATCGGTTTGCTGTTCCCGCCCGAGAGGCGCGCAGCCTCATTTAATGGCGCCAGGGCATCCTCAGATCTGCCCATCTGCTCGAAAGCCTGCCCCAACTGCATGTGTCCGATCCAGAACTGGGGATCGAGCGTGATGGACTGCTTGGCGAATTGCACTGCGGCGGGGAAATCACGACTCATAAATGCAATTTGCGATGACAGCGCGTAATGGCCGGCCAGCATGGGATCGAGTTCGCGGGCACGGCGCATGGCGTCGGCCGCCTCCTGGTGACGGCCCATGTGGGCAAGAACGATCCCCAGCAGGCGGTGGGCCAGCGGGTAATGAGGATCCAACTCAATGGCCCGGCGAAAGCTGCCTTCGGCCGCCAGCCAGTTCCAGTCCAACCAGAAATGTACGAAGCCGGATGAAGTCTGGCTCTCCGCCAGATCAGGGGCGCTGTTTCGGGCGTGAGCAGCCGCCTCGCGGGCAAGGGGCCACACTGTGAGAGGAGCAGTGTCGCCGTTGATGGGGCTCGAGGTATACGCGTCCGCCAGACCTGACCAAGCCAAGGCGTACTGGGGATCGAGCGCAGTAGCCCGCCCAAAGAATTCCATCGCCCGTCTGGTCGTGGCGGGTGAAAGCTGGTTCCAGAAATAGCGCCCCCGCAAGTAGAAATCATAGGCTTCGGGATTGCGCGTCTGCCGGCGTGCAATCGCAGACAGGCGTTCGGGAGAGACCTGCAACCGCACCTGCTCGCTTATAGCCGCGCTGATCTCCCGCTGAAACTCCAGCATGCTGCCCGGCTCACTGTCGTACGACATCGACCAGATCTGCACCTGTCCGGCGACCCGCACCAGATTCGAAGTGATGCGGAGGCGTCCCCCCTCCGAGCGAATCGAGCTTTCCACGAGATATGCAGCGTCGAGTTCTCGCCCAATATCCGCAAGGGTTTTCCTCGTCTTCTTGTAGGCCATCATGGTGGTCCGTCCGATCACGCTGAGATGGCCGGGATCGATTTGTCCCAGCGCCGCAATGACCTCCTCGGTCAAGCCGTCCGCCAGATACTCACGTTCAGGATCAGCGCTGATATTCTCGAACGGGATAACCGCGAGAGTGACCGGCTCCGTCTCAAACTTCTCGGTGGGACCACGCAGCTCGACCCATGGAATAAATTGGTACCCCTTGCCCGGCAGCGTCGCGATGAAGCGATTCTCTCCCCGATCATCCCCTAGAACGCGGCGTAGAGTGGAAATGTTCTGGTTAAGGTTGTTCTCCTCCACGATCGTGTCCGGCCAAACAGCACGCATCAACTCATCCTTGGCGACAGTCTTGCCCTGATGCTGCACGAGGTGAAGCAGCGTGTCGAAAACCTTCGGCGTTAACCGAACCAGCTTCCCTCGCTGGAAGAGCAAGCGCTTTCCTGCTTCCAGACGAAAGTCCCCGAATTCGTAAGTACCGCCTGCAGAAACCATTGGTGATGAGCGTTCTTCAGAACTTTTCACATCTTTTCACAACGATTCTAAGGACTTTCCCCTTGCACAGGAAGCAGGATAGCCGAGGCCGGTAAGAAATCCGGCGACGATTTCGAACGAGGGAGCAAAACTATGCAGTCGAGCATCTTGAAAGCCTGGTCGGTATTCACACTAGCAGGGACGGTCGTGCTGTTGCTGGGACAATGCGCGACCGCCCAGGAATGGCGAGGCCATCTGGTCGGCACCTGGCGAGTGCAGGTCAGTCAGGTGAACTGCCAGAGTGGCGCTGCCCTGGGCCCGTCTTTCCCATCGCTGCTGACTTTCGCCGATGGAGGAACGATGGCGGAAGACACGACGAATCCCGTGTTTGCTGCAGGACAGCGCGGCGCCGGCCAGGGGGTCTGGGAACATCGGGGACCGCACACGTATGCCGCACGGAGTGCGGCGTTCATTAACTTCACCACAGCGCCGGATCCCGCAACCCATAACCCGGGATTCCAGGCTGGTGAGCAAACCATCGCCCAGGTCATCACGATGAAGAATCACAACGAATGGTCGGCTACCGCAGCCATCCAGTTCACCGACACGTCCGGCACGGTCTACAGGCAAGGATGTGCCGTGGCAACTGCGCAGCGCTTCTGAAGTGGTGTACTCAGGCACGCGCGTTCTGCGTACTGATTGATAAATGGGGGGAAGAGGCCGGGAATCCGGAGTACCCTTCCGGGATTCCCGGCCTTCGTTCTTGTGCTATCGCTGATTCCTACTTGGCTATAGCCGGCCGGTATCCCGCGGGGATCTCGAAAATTGCCGGGTCTGGCTCGGTTCGCTGCACCTGACCGACCGTCATAGTCACAGCTCCGGTACGCGGATCGTTGTGCTTGATCAGCAAATTGATGCGGAGATCGTCCGAATACCAGTACTCATCGGCAATCAGGATTTCTTTGCTTTTCCCGTCGCATCGGAAGAGATGGTTTGCGTCTCGCGCACTCCATGCGCCGGGATTCCGCCGATCTGTTGAATCCCCAGGTCTTCTTTCCTGGTGAACTCATTTTGCTGGAGCGTATTACCAGCGGGGGTCGCATCCAACAGGGTCGGAGGGACTGTAGCCGGCGGACGATTCGCCGTCATGGTCCAATACGTCTGACGGGGGACATTCAGGTTGGTCGCGATTCGCGTCTGCGGGTCATAAAGATGAATCCGCTGGACCTGTGGCGTCTGGCTGCCTGACTCCGGCACCAACGATCTCGCCTCGTTATAGATCCGGCCGCGGCTATCCCGGGCAATCTGGCGCTCGGTCTTCACATTCGTCAGCGAACCATCCGGCTGAACGAACGAGCGCTCCACATTGATCACGGCAGTGAAAGGAACGTTGGGAACGGGTGTGACGAAAATGTCTTGCCCGGCGGCTGTGGGCGTGGTCGCAGCAAGGGCAAGCAGGAACAGAAACTCAGGGGTCAGAGAGAGTCGCCGGTTCATCGGTCCTCTTGTGACGGTCTGAGAAGAAAGCCTAGCTCGACCTGATTCCGGCGGCAAGCGACTTTACAAATTGTTAACTTTACGATGCGGCAGAACTCCAGAATCGGAATTGGGCACAGCTTCCTTGTTCTTTTGAGTCGTCGTTATCACGATCACGCTGACCAGCACGAGCAACGTGCCGAGAATCGTGCGGGGTCCGATGGCCTCTCCGCCAAGGAAATACCCAACCAGCACTGCCACTACGGGATTCACATACGCGTAGGTTCCAACTCTGGTGGGCGATTCGTGATGAATCAGCCAGACGTATGCCGTAAATCCAATGATGGAACCGGCCACAATCAGATATGCCAAGGCGAACCATGCCTTGCCCGACACGGTTTGCAGGCGGAATCCGTGGAATTCTCCCAGCAGCGCGGCGGTGAGCGTCAGCAGGACTCCTCCAGCGAACATCTGTGCGGCGGAACTCATAGCCTTCGCCGAGGGCAACCTAAGTTTGCGGGTCAGCGCCGACGCGATGGACCAACTGATCGAAGCGACGAGGAGGGCACAAGCGCCGAGGGTGTCCACCGGAGCGTCGCCAAAACTCATCGAAGGATTCACCAGCACGGCAACGCCGGCGACTCCGGTGAGCAGAGCCGCTCCCAGCCGCAATGTGAGCCGCTGGGACTTCATGATCAGGATTTCCGATAGCGCCATAAACACGGGGATGGTCGCCATCATGACCGCTGCGATCCCCGACGGCACGCGGCGTTCCGCCCAAAACAGCAGGCCGTAGTCGAGCACGAAGATCAGGATGGCCAGGAATGCAGCGTTGCCCCACTCGCGCCACGCGGGCGAAGGCGTGCCCTTGGCGCGCATCCAGACGTACAACGCCGATCCAGCCACCAGGAAGCGCATGCCCGCCAGCAGGAACGGTGGCACTTCTCGCACTCCGACGCGGATGGCGAGAAACGTCGATCCCCAAACGAAGTAGATGATCGCGAAAGCGAGCAGAACTTTCCAGGCGCGGGGACTCGAATCGGCTTTCATGATCGGATAACCGGGAGACCCACCAAAGCCCGGAGCCTGATTAGATCATCTCCCGCCGCCATGGACACTGGGTTCGGGCATAAAAAGATTTTATGAGCTTAGACGTACGGCTCGCGGCAGGAGCCTTTCGGAGGATCTACTTCTTGATCAGGCTGGTGTGGCTCGCGACACATTGCCACTTCCCGAGATCGAGGACCCAGGTGTCAGTGAACCGTCCAACGTGATCGTAGGGCTTGCCCTGATAGGTTCCTTGAGTGTGATAAACGCCGGTGACGACGGCCGTGTCGCCAAAGAAATTCATCTTCAGATCCTGAATGTTGGCCGCGGTTGGCTTGAAGCGGGGATCCTTGATATCAGCGAGGAATCGCTGCTTGTCGCTCATCTGGCCGTCCCACTCGGTATTCACAAACCGGCTGGAAACCAGGGCATCCAGCGCCGAGGAGTCGCGGTTCACCTGAGCCTCATTCCACAAGCGCTCCAGAACCACAATTTTGCTCGCGCGCGGATCAGCCTGCTGGGCGGCCAATCCCATTGCGCTGAGGGCCAGCAGAAAGCAGCAGCAGATAGTGCGATTCATGCGTCAACCGCTCGCCGGCATCCCCACGTGAGGCGAACGTAACAAAATGGTAGCAATAGGCGAAGAATGGACGCTATCGAAATGCAGTAGAGGGAGTTACGAACGTCACGGAAATGGGCGCTCGAAGTTGGAGCTCGGCTAGAACGCCCAGCGCAGCAGCGTGGCTCCGATCGTAAAACCTGCCCCGACGGAGGCCAGCAGCACCAGATTTCCCTTTTTCAGCTTGCCTTCTTCCATTGCGGTATTCATGGCCAGGGGGATGGTTCCAGCGGTCGTGTTACCGAAGCGGTCAATGTTGATCACTGCGCTGTCCGGGCGCAGTCCCAGACGGTCCACGGTAGCGTTGATGATGCGCAGGTTGGCCTGGTGGGGGATGAAGACATCGATATCGGAGCCTTTCAGGCCGTTGCGTTCAAGCAACTTCAGGCAGAGCTCCGTCTGCTTGCGGACGGCGAACTTGAAGACCTGCTGGCCGTCCTGATGGACGTAGTGCATTTTCTTCTCGAGCGTTTCCTTGCTCGTCGGATGCAGACTGCCGCCACCGGGCATGTACAGATAGGGTCCACCCGATCCGTCGACCTCGTGGATAAAGTCGATGAAGCCTTCCGAGTCGTTCTCTGCCGGTTCCAAAATCGCGGCGCCGGCGCCGTCTCCAAACAGGATGCAGGTGGCGCGGTCGGTGTAGTCGATGATGGACGACATCACATCGGAACCAATGGCCAGCACCCGCTGATGCGCTCCGGTGGCGATGAACTGCGCGCCTACCTGAATGGAATATAAAAACGCCGAGCAGGCAGCGGAGAGATCGAATCCCCAGGCGCCGGTCGCACCCAGCTTTTGCTGCACAACGCACGCGGTAGCTGGAAAGGCCATGTCCGGCGTAACCGTTCCGACAATGATCGCCTCGATATCGGTGGGCTTCAGACCGCGTTGGGCGAGGGCTTTGCGGGACGCTTCAACGGCCAGATCGCTGGCCGGAACACCTTTTTCCGCAATGTGGCGCTCGCGGATGCCAACCCGAGTCATGATCCATTCGTTGTTGGTGTCGACCATCTGTTCGAGATCGGCGTTGGTGAGAACTCGGGGCGGAACGTAAGTGCCCAAGGCGCTGATTTTTGCGCGAATCGGTTTGCTCAAAGAGAACCCCTGTCGGCGAATGATTATTTTGAAGGATTGCAGGGAGAAAGTCTAACGAGACGTTTCGAAATTCGATGTTTCAAGGTTTTGAAGTTTCAGTGTCACGGCAGGCCCTGGGGTTTTTCCCTGAAACTTTGAAACATTGAAACCTTACAACTTGTCTTTTAGAACGCCCACTTCAGCAGCGTCGCTCCGGAAGTGAAGCCGGCACCGACGGCGGCGATCAGCAGCAAATCTCCTTTTTTCAACTTGCCTTCTTCCATGGCTGTGCGCATCGCGATGGGAATCGTTCCCGCCGTGGTGTTGCCGAAGCGGTCGATGTTGATGATGACCTTCTCCGCCGGCATTCCCAGACGTTCGGCCGTCGCCGTGATGATGCGCCGATTCGCCTGATGTGCGATGAAACAATCCACGTCCTGGCCCGTCAGTTTGTTCTTCTCCAGGATGCGCTCGGTCATCTCCGCCATCTTCTTTACCGCATACTTGAAGACATTCTTTCCATCCTGATGAATGTAATGCATCTTCTCATCGACGGTTTTGTGCGAAGCTGGATTGAGACTGCCGCCGCCAGGCATGTACAAGTACTGTCCTCCCATCCCTTCCACTTGCGCGACGTGATCGATTACACCTTCCCCATCCTGTGACGGTTCGAGCAGTACCGCTCCCGCTCCGTCGCCGAAAATAATGCAGACCGCGCGATCGGTGTAGTCGGTCATCGACGAATTGACGTCCGCTCCAATGACCAGCACTTTCTTGTACTGCCCCGACTCAACAAACTTCACTCCCGTGTTCAGAGCGTAGAGAAAGCCGGAACAGCCGGCGGACACGTCGAATCCCCAGGTGTTCGCAATGCCCAACTTGTGCTGAACCAGGCAAGCGGTCGAGGGATACATCATGTCAGGCGTCACCGTTCCTACCACGATGAGATCGACTTCCTGCAGGTAAAAAGGATGTGTCTCCAGCAGATTCTTCACGGCTGCAACCGCCAGGTCGCTGGCCGCCACTCCCTTGTCGACAATGTGGCGCTCGCGAATGCCGACGCGCTCCATGATCCATTCGTTGGTGGTGTCAACCATCTTCTCCAGATCGGCATTGGTGAGAACGCGCGGCGGCAGATAGGTGCCTAGCGCGCTGATTTTGGCGCGAACAGGGGTATTCAATGAGGGCTCCTGAAAGAATTAAGGAAACCCTGTATTTTGAAGGATTAGAAGCAGAATGTCTAACATGATTCTGCCTGTCACCTCTTGGCCTGTTGTCCGCCAAGACGTATGAAACGGGTATTCGTCGGCACGCCGACGATCAGGCGGCAGCTTCGTCCCTCTCGCGATCCATCCATTCGCGGACGAAGCCAGGGCATGAGACGATCCCAAATTCACGATTCTCTCCGTCAATGAGGTATCGCACGGCGGAGCGATCCAACTCTTCCAGCTGCGCAAGACTGAGGAGTGGCCACAACTTGCATTCGGAGGCAGACTGAACGAGTTGATCCAGGTACTCCAGGTGTCCCGAAAACAGTTTTCCGGATACGCGGATGGTGACGCGGGGAGCGCCTTGCGCGGAAATGCGGGGAATCTTCATAGCTCTCCTTGCGGAACGCCAGATTCTGAATCGCCTCTACTTCCTTTTGATGCACGGGGAGACGTTTCTTGCGCAAAGAGTGGTCAATGGCGTGTAAATTTCGGTAATCGGAGGGAACAAGACCCGAAAAGCCTGTGGAAAAAATAAGTCAGACACCGGGGACTCACTGCACACGCAAGAGCCCGTTACCGTTGCTTCCTTCCGGACCTGGCGGGGTTGGCGAGAGTACGTCGCGTGAGACCGATGCCTGACCTGAACCATTCTAGCATTCCAAAGTTGCCGCACTCGCGACTCAAACCGCGAGCCGCGGTACCGCCCTGAGTGCGAATTCCCCCACCAGCACCGATGTGACTTTCGGTGCAAGAAATCGTCGCCAAAGCCTTCCTTTCTTCACCACGATGACGAACAATACTGGAAGATCCGCATAACCCGGTCATGCCGTCTCTTGCTCAACAACCCGGAGCAGCGCTCCAGTCTGCCATCGACAACTACTTTGAAGTTGCAATGTATCTGCTTGTGCTCACTGGCTTTGGCATGCTGGCCAGCACTGGAGGTGTCGACCTGCCAGCGGTGATGCTGGTCGGAGCCGCTCTGGTGCTTCGAGGATATCTTCTGGCCACGCGCCGCAGGTTTGTGATCTCCGAGCGCTGGACGACGCCGCTCTCGGTAGCATACTTCGCATTTTTTGCTGTCGACTATCTGGCATTTTCCCGAAGCTTTCTTCCCGCCACGGTACATCTCGCCTTGTTCGGCGTTGTAGTGCGGACGTTTTCGCTGCGGCGCGAACGCGATTACGTCACGCTCGCGATCCTTGCCTTCCTGATGGTGCTGGCATCGTCAGTGCTGACGGTGGACAGCGTCTTCGTATTCGCTTTCGCTGTTTTCATATTGATGGCAATCGTCACCTTCCTCCTGATGGAAATGCGGCGTTCGGGACATGCGGCGAACATCCACGCCAGGCGCCCCACTGATCCCCTGGAGCACCGCCATCTCGCATTTTCTTTGGCGAAGATTGCGCCCGGGTTGATGGTATTGATTTTCCTCGGCGGCGCGGCTTTATTCTTCATCATGCCGCGCATGTCGGCGGGATATTTGGGCGGATATTCCTTTGGCACCGATTTTTCTTCCGGATTCAGCGATCACGTGCAATTGGGGCAGATCGGCCAGATTCAGCAGTCGAACTCCGTGGTGATGCATATTCAGATCGATGGGGACACCGTTGGCCGCTATGACCTGTACTGGCGGGGAGTCGCACTCGCAGAGTTCGACGGGCATTCCTGGTCGAATCCCCGCGAGCACTTCCCGTTGCGAAGACAACTGGACGGCAGCTTTGCGGTGCCGGCGGCGAGCGGCAGCCTTGCAACGGCCGGTGCCAGGGGCGGAAGCATCATTCACTACCGCGTTCTGATGGAACCGATTGGCACCAACGTCTTCTTTTTAGCGCCGTGGGCGCGCAGCGTTGGCGGAGACTATGGCCTGATCTCCACCGACGCCGGTGGTGCGGTATACGACTTCGATTCGCGGCACGCTATCAGCCGCTATGAAGCTACCTCTGATATTTCAACGCCCCTTGCGGCGGACCTGCGGCTTGCCGGACGTGATTATCCCGAGGCAATTAAGCGCGCTTATCTGCGTTTCCCGGAACTTGACCCGAGGGTTCGTAGGCTGGCATCAGAGATTGCAAGCTCTTCCTCAAACGAGTACGACAAAGCGGCCGCGATTTTGCGCTACCTTCAGACCCACTTCGGGTACACGCTCGAACTTCCGCAAGCGACAGCCAAGGATCCGATTGCCAACTTCTTGTTCGAGCGCAAGCGAGGACACTGCGAGTATTTCGCGTCTTCTATGGCCGTAATGCTCCGGACGCTGCAAATTCCCTCGCGCGTGGTTACCGGGTTTCGCACTGACGAATTCAATGACCTCACCGGAAGCTACGTGGTCCGGGCGAAAGACGCCCATGCGTGGGTGGAAGTGTACTTCCCCGGCTACGGCTGGCAGACTTTCGATCCCACTCCTGGCGGGAGCGGGAGCGGTACACCGCAGGGCTGGGGCCGCGCGGCACTTTACATCGATGCCCTGTCCTCGTTTTGGCGCGACTGGATTGTGAGCTATGACACCTCGCATCAGTACGTGCTCGGGCAGGCCGCCCTGACGGGTTCGCGCAATTTGTGGGAAGGAGCACGGAGGTGGGCACGCCGGCACTATGCGTCGATGTTGAAGTGGGCACGACGCAGCCAGGATCGCGTCGAGCACTCGCCCGGACGCTGGGCCGTAGGCGGAACAGCCATTGCTCTTTCGCTTCTGCTCTTGGCGAATTTGGCTCGCATTGCGCGGCTGCTGCACCAGAAATGGTTGCGCGCCCATCCCGAGCGCTCGCCGCAGCAGGCTGCATCCATGTGGTACGAGCGGATGGCGCGCGCGCTCGCCCGGCGCGGCCTGGAGAAATTGCGTACCCAGACGCCGCAGGAGTTCTTGCGCAAGATTGAGGATGGTAAATTGCGGGAACCGGTTGCCCGATTCACTAACGCCTATGAATCGGCGCGCTTCGGAAATTCCGGCAACGACGCTCAACGCCTTCCCGAGCTGTACCAGGAGATTGAAGTGGCTACGCGGGGCCGCTAGTGCTGGGATATACCTGCGCCGGTTCGACCAGAGGCTGCACGCTCAGCTGCTTCAGATAGTGGTCAACGCAAGCCGCGGCCTTCCGCCCTTCAGAAATCGCCCACACCACCAACGATTGACCCCGTCGCATGTCGCCGGCAGCAAATACCCCCGGAACTGAAGACATGTAGTTCTGATCGGTAGCCACATTGCCGCGGTTATCGAGTTGCACTCCAAGCTGCTCAATCATCCCGTTACGAACCGGCCCAAGAAACCCCATGGCAATCAAGATGAGATCGGCGTCGATCGTGAATTCCGTTCCAGGTAGCGGGGCGAAATGCGGGGAAGGGCCTACCCTTACGGCATGAAGTTGCCTGACGTTTCCGTTCTCATCTCCGCTGAACCTGGTCGTGGCCAAGCCCCAGTCGCGGATGCCACCTTCTTCGTGAGCTGCCTCAATGCGCAGTTGCATCGGCCAAAGCGGCCACGGGGTAGAGGGAGAACGCTCCTCCGGCGGCTTCGGCATGATCTCAAACTGGTGAACCGATAGCGGCTTCTGACGGTGGCATGTGCCCAGGCAATCGGCACCCGTATCTCCGCCGCCAATGATCACCACGCGCTTTCCGGTCGCAAGAATGTCTTTTGCGGCATCCAGCGTGTCGCCATGGCACCGCTTGTTCTGCTGCGGGAGGAACTCCATCGCGAAATGAATTCCTTTCAACTCGCGGCCTGGAACTTTCAAATCGCGGGGATGCTCGGCGCCCCCGGCCAGCACGATGGCATCGAAGTCGCGACGCAAATCCTGCACCGGGATGGTCTTGCCCACTTCGGCGTTCGTGACGAACTTCACGCCCTCGGCGGTCATCTGTTCCAGGCGCCGGTCGATGATGTGCTTTTCCAGCTTGAATTCCGGAATCCCGTAACGCAGGAGTCCGCCAATGCGGTCAGCCTTTTCGTAGACGGTGACCGCGTGACCGGCACGGCAGAGTTGCTGCGCGGCAGCAAGTCCGGCGGGGCCTGACCCCACGATCGCCACTTTCTTGCCGGAACGATGCTTCGCGGGTTGCGGCCTGATCCACCCCTCCAGAAATCCGCGCTCGACGATGTTCTTCTCGTTCTGCTTGATGGCCACCGGCGGCTGATTAATCCCCAACACGCACGAAGCTTCACAGGGTGCCGGACAAATGCGTCCCGTAAACTCGGGAAAATTATTGGTCGCGTGCAGTTGCCGGACCGCTTCTTTCCAGCTGCCGCGATACACATGGTCGTTCCAATCGGGAATGAGATTACTGACCGGGCATCCCGTCTGGCAGAACGGAACGCCGCAATCCATGCAGCGCGCGCCCTGTTTGCGTAAGTGGTCTTCGGGAAAATCCTGATAAATCTCAAACCAGTCGTTGACCCGCTCCAGCACCGGCCGGCGCGGAGCCAATTCCCGCGGATACTCCATGAACCCGGTGGTCTTACCCATGCTGCACCTGTTCTGCCCCGACCAGAACGGGTAACGCATGCCCGGGGATATAGGCGCCCTGCGAGCGGCTCACCCCCAGCACCCGCTTGAATTCATGCGGGAAAACTTTGATGAACCGCGCGCTGGCATCCTGCCAGTTGTCGAGGATCCACTTCGCGCGGCGACTTCGGGTCAACTCCAGATGACGGCTCACCAGGCCCTTCACCGCCTGCACGTCCTCCGGATCAAGCAGCGGCTCGAGATCGACGGAATCCAGGTTGCAACGTTCCTCGGTGAAATCTCCGCGCTCATCGAAGACGTAGGCAACGCCACCGCTCATACCCGCAGCGAAATTCCGCCCACATGCCCCGAGCACGACCACCAAACCGTTGGTCATGTATTCGCAGCCATGATCGCCGACGCCCTCGACCACGGCGGTGGCACCGGAGTTGCGAACCGCGAATCGCTCGCCCGCAACACCATTGAAAAAAGCTTCGCCGCTGGTGGCGCCGTAAAGCGCTACGTTGCCGATGATGATGTTCTCTTCGGCGGCGAAGCCCGACCCGCGCGGAGGATACACCGTGATCCGGCCACCCGAAAGACCTTTGCCGACGTAGTCGTTGGCTTCGCCTTCCAGAGTAAGCGTCAGTCCTTTGGCGAGGAACGCGCCAAAACTCTGCCCCGCCGAGCCCGTCAGTTGAATGCGGACGGTGTCGTCCGGCAATCCCGCCGAACCATAACGACGGGCGACTTCCCCGCTCAGGATCGTCCCTACCGAGCGATGGATATTGCGAATCGGCAAATTGATCTCGAGCTGGCTCAGATTCAGCAGCGCGTCCAGCGAGTGCTCGACCAGTTGGTGATCAAGCGCCTTCTCCAGACCGTGATCCTGCGAATCGATACAGCGTCGGGCCACGCGCGACGGCACCGGCGGATTGTACAAAATCGCCGAGAAATCGAGGCCGCGCGCCTTCCAGTGGTCGATCGCTTCATTTACGTCGAGCATGTCGACACGTCCGACCATTTCGTCTACAGTGCGGAATCCGAGTTCCGCCATGTACTGCCGGACCTGCTCGGCGATGAAGAAGAAGAAGTTGATGACGTGCTCCGGCTGTCCCTGGAACTGTTTGCGCAGCACCGGATCTTGCGTCGCAATGCCGACCGAGCATGTGTTCAGATGGCACTTGCGCATCATGATGCAGCCCATTGCAATGAGCGGAGTAGTGGCAAAGCCAAACTCCTCTGCGCCGAGCAGCGCGCCAATTACGACGTCGCGCCCGGTCTGCAGTTTTCCGTCGGTCTGCACGCGGATGCGGCTGCGCAGATCGTTCAGCAGCAGAACCTGCTGCGTTTCTGCCAGGCCAAGTTCCCACGGAATGCCGGCATGTTTGATCGAGCTCAGGGGCGACGCGCCAGTGCCGCCGCTGTCGCCGCTGATCAGGACGACGTCGGCGTGTGCCTTTGCCACGCCGGCAGCAACGGTTCCGACGCCCACTTCCGCCACCAACTTTACCGCGATGCGCGCCTTCGGATTCACATTCTTCAGGTCGTAGATCAACTGCGCGAGGTCTTCGATCGAGTAAATATCGTGGTGCGGCGGAGGAGAAATCAGGCCCACACCCGGAATCGAGTGCCGCAGCCGCGCAATGACTTCGTCGACCTTATGGCCGGGCAGTTGCCCGCCCTCACCCGGCTTGGCTCCTTGCGCCATCTTGATCTGCAGTTCGTCTGCGTTGACCAGATAATTCGCGGTCACGCCAAAACGCGCCGAGGCGACTTGCTTCACCGCGCTGCGGCGGAGATCTCCGTTTGCATCCGGCTTGAAACGCGCTTCATCTTCGCCACCCTCGCCGGTGTTGGACTTGCCGCCAATACGGTTCATCGCGATGGCCAGCGTCTCGTGCGCTTCCTTGCTGATCGAACCGAACGACATGGCGCCGGTGGTAAAGCGCTTGACGATTTCTTTTGCCGGCTCGACTTCGTCGATCGGTACCGGCTGGTTATTCTTCTTGAACTTCATCAGCCCGCGCAGCGTGCACAAATTGGCGCTCTGCTTGTCGATGAGGTCGGTATATTCCTGGAAAGTCTTGGAGCTTTCCTGGCGCACCGCGTGTTGCAGCTTGCTGATGGTCTGCGGATTCAGCAGGTGATATTCGCCGTCGACGCGCTGGTGATAGTTGCCTCCAACCGTCAGCTCTGTCTCAAAATCAATCAGAGGACGGAAAGCGAATTCGTGCTTCAGCTGCGCTTCCGATGCCAGAACGGATAGCCCGATGCCTTCCAGCCGCGAAGTCGTTCCCGCGAAATAGCTGTCGACGAGTTCCTTGTTTAGTCCGATAGCTTCGAAAACCTGTGCGCCCTGGTAGCTCTGCAGCGTCGAGATGCCCATCTTCGAAAACGTCTTCAGCAGCCCCTTCTTCACCGCCTTCAAGAAGTGCTTTACCGCAATCTCGGAAGTAACGCCGTCGCCTAATTCGCCGCGCCATGCGAGATTCTCGACGCTCTCTAATGCCAGATACGGATTGATCGCGCTCGCCCCATATCCGCTTAAGAGCGCGAAGTGCATGACCTCGCGAGGCTCGCCGGATTCAGTAATCAGCGCCACCTGGGTTCGCGTCTCTTCGCGCACCAGCAGGTTGTGAACCGCGGCCAGCGCCAGCAGACATGGGATCGGCGCATAATCCTTGTCGACACCGCGGTCGGAAAGGATCAGCAGCGAGTATCCGGCACGCACCGCAAATGACGCGCGCTGACACAATTCATCGAGCGCGCGCTTCAGCCCCGCCTCGCCGTCACTGGCGCGGAAAAGCGCCGGCAACGTGGTCGCAAGCAGATCGCGGTTCGAAACCCGTCGCAGCTTCTCCAGTTCTCGATTCGTCAGCATCGGATGCGCCAGCTTCAGCATGTGGCAGCTCTCCGGCGCCTCCTCGAGGATGTTGCGCTCGCTTCCGATGTAGCTGATCAGCGACATGACCATCTCTTCGCGAATCGGATCGATCGGGGGATTCGTGACCTGAGCGAAGAGCTGCTTGAAATAGTTGAACAGCGACTGAGGCTTGTCCGAGAGGCACGCCAGCGGAGTATCGGTACCCATCGAGCCTACCGGTTCCTCGCCCTTGGTTGCCATTGGCGCGAGCAGCATGCGCAGATCTTCGTCGCTGTAGCCAAACGCCCGCTGCCGCCGCAAAAGCGTTTCGGCATCGGGATTATGCATGCGCGTGGGCTCGGGCAGCTGATCGATGGTGATCTGATTTTCTTTCAGCCACTCCGCATACGGCTGCCGGGATGCCAACGTCTGTTTGATTTCCTTGTCGGAGATGATCCGGCCTTCCACCGTATCGACCAGGAACATTTTGCCCGGCTGCAGGCGGCCTTTTCGCTTTACCTGCTCCGCGGGGATATCGAGCACTCCGGCTTCGGAAGCCATCACGACCAGCCCGTCGTGCGTGACCACGTAGCGTCCCGGCCGCAATCCATTGCGATCGAGCGTAGCGCCGATCACGCGGCCATCGGTGAAGGCAATCGCCGCCGGCCCGTCCCAAGGCTCCATAATGCAGGCGTGGTATTCGTAAAAGGCGCGCTTCTCCGGCTTCATGTGCGGGTTGCCGGCCCACGCCTCAGGAATCAGCATGGCCATCACATGCGGGAGACTGCGTCCTGCCTGCAGCAGCAATTCCACCGCGTTGTCGAAGTTGGCGGAATCGCTGCCGTCGGGCGCGATGACGGGCAGCAGCTTCTTCAAGTCATCGCCGAACAGCGGAGACTGCAGCAGTGACTGCCGAGCGTGCATCCAGTTCACATTGCCCCGCAGCGTGTTGATCTCCCCGTTGTGAGCGATGTAACGGTAAGGGTGGGCGCGCTGCCAGCTTGGAAACGTGTTCGTCGAAAATCGCTGGTGGACCAGGCACAGCGCGCTCTCCACCTCGGGATCGGAGAGTTCGCGATAGAAGTTCGCGATCTGCGGCGCTAGGAGCAGGCCCTTGTAAACAATCGTGCGACACGAGAGCGAGGGCAGATAGAACATGTCCGCGTCTTCGATGCCCGACTCGCGAACCTCATTTTCGGCGCGCTTGCGCACCACGTAGAGCTTGCGCTCGAAAGCGTCTTCGTCCATCCCCTCAGGCACAGCGCATGAAAATCTGCTGGATGTAGGGTTGCGATGCGCGAGCGACCCGGCCAATGGCGGACGCGTACACCGGCGTGTCCCGCCAGCCCAACAGGGTCAGGCCCTCTTCCCGAACAATGCGCTCCAGGATACCTTCACATTGCAGGCGCGGATGCTTTTCCACCGGCAGGAAGGTCATTCCGACACCATAGGTCCCCGGCATCGGGCAGCTTGAAGCCGAGCTTCTCGCATTCGCGCGCAAAGAATTTGTGGGGAATCTGAATCAGCACGCCGGCACCGTCGCCGGTTTCCGGATCGCAGCCGCAGGCTCCACGATGCGCCAGATTCAGGAGAACCTGAATGCCCTGGCTGATGATCTCGTGACTCTTGTTGCCGTTAATGTTCGCAACAAACCCGATGCCGCAAGCGTCATGCTCGTTCGCCGGGTTGTAGAGACCCTGGGCGGGAGGGATACCGTATTTCGGGTTGAGACGGGTCGTCATGGACTTCGTCTGTAAAGTCTTCCTTTCGAATCAGTTGTGCTTGGGCGCACATGCTGGCGATGAAAACTGCGCGCACTTCCAGTTGGGAGCTGCACCTTCATTAATATCGTGCACGGAGCGCCAAAGTACAATAAAGAATTTCGATGGAAGCCATTTAAAATTCAGGACCTTGGCTGATTCCGAGCGTTTCCGGAATTAACGGGATTTACGCTCGGAGTTCGCTATAATTTGCACACCAAAATGGACTTCGATCAGCTTGTTACGTTTCTGGAGGTAGCCCGGCAGGGGAGCTTTTCGCGCGCCGGCGAAAAGGTCTTCCGCTCCCAATCGGCGGTCAGCGCTCAAATCCGGCAACTCGAGCAGGAATATGGCGATCGTCTGCTCGATCGTTCGGGAAAAACCGTCAAGCTCACTCCGGCGGGACAGGTTTTTTACGAATACGCCGAGCGGTTAAAGAACCTGCGGGATGAATCGCTGATGGCGGTCGCCGACCATAGCGGCACTCCACGGGGCACGCTGCGCGTGGGGGCCAATGAGGCCACCTGCCTCTATGTTTTGCCCGAAGTCTTCGCCGAATATTGCCGCCGATATCCTCCGGTGCAGATCAGCATTTATCGCAATTTCAGCTACAAGATCGTCGAAAAGCTCGAAAACGGTATGGTCGAAGTCGGGATTCTCACCCTCCCCATCCAGTCCCCGAGCCTGAAAATTCAGCCTATCTTCCGTGACAAGTTGATGTTGATGGTGAGTCCGAAGAATCCGCTGGCAAAATTCAAGGTCGTGCCAGTAAGCGAGATCGTGAAACACCCGCTGCTCTTTCCGAAGACCGGACACACCCGCAGGCTACTCGACAAGCTCTTCCGCCCACACGGCGCCGAACTGCAGGTGCGCATGGAGTTGCCGAGCATCGGCATGATCAAGAGTTTCGTCGCTGCCGATCTGGGTGTGTCGCTGATCAGCGCATCCTTCGCCCGGGACGAGGTCGATGCCGGCCGGGTTAAACTCATCGACCTGGAAGACGCCCAACTCTATCGTGAACTCGGGTTAGCGTACCGGCGGGACAGGACTCTATCGGTAGCCTCTACCGCATTTGTAGGTCTACTGCGGCAGTTCGCGACTCAAATGAAGAAGGCCGACGCCTAAAGGAAATCTAACCTCTAAATTTTCGATGCGTCTCATCGTAATTTTGAATTTCTCGACGATCTCTGCTAGAGCTATGCTGGAAGCGCAGTTGAGTGTTCGATTCATGAATATTTCTCTCCAGAAGGCCAAGCGAATTACATCGACAGGTACAGGTATGTCGACACGAATTACGTGTCTTCTGGAGGACGGGAACGGATGAAGTAAAGCACTCCTAAACGAATCACCCGAACCCACCGCCAGAAGCGATCTGGCGGTGGGTTTTTTCTTTGCCCCAGCAATCAGGAATGGAGAATGTTATGAGCGAAGTGGAGCGACAAAGCAGATTCGACAGCGGCGACGACGTGGTGGTGATGAAATTCGGTGGGACCTCGGTGGAGGACGAGGCGGCGATCCGCCGTCTTATTGCCATCGTCCAGAGCAGGCGAGGTAAGCAGCCTGTCGTGGTGGTTAGCGCCCTGGCGAAGGTCACCGATCAGCTTCTCGATGCCGGAAAGGCGGCCGCAAATGGACGGCTCGGGGCTGCACTCGCTTCCGTCCGCGACATTTATGTTCGCCACGAGCTTCTGGCCGACTCGCTGGTGAGCCATTCCGCTTACGGCGTCTTGGATCGGGAACTGCGCGGATGCTTCCAGGCGCTCGAGTCGCTGCTGCTTGAGTTGGAGGCCTCGAGTGAACTCGATTTGCGGAGTCAGGATAAATTGCTCGGCTTCGGCGAATGCTTCTCCAGCAGACTGGTCAAGGAAGCGCTTTGTGAAGCTGGTGTACTTGCAGCCCATGTTGACGCACACAAATGCATCGTCACCGACTCCAGGCACGGTGAGGCCAATCCACTGTGGGAAGCGACCAATGAACGCCTGCAAGAAGCGCTCGGTCCACTTCTTCAGGCCGGTTCCGTTCCAGTGTTAGGAGGATTCATCGCCGCGACTGAAGACGGAGTTCCCACGACGCTGGGCCGCGGGGGCTCTGACTTTACTGCCGCTATCGTGGGGGCCGCACTGGGCGCTGCCCGAGTGGAGATATGGACCGACGTCGACGGCGTCATGACCACCGATCCCAAGCTGTGTTCTGACGCGCAGGTCATCCGCAAGATGAGCTTCGAAGAGGCCTCGGAATTGGCGCACTTCGGGGCAAAAGTGCTGCATCCGGCGACGCTCGCTCCTGCCATGCGCGAGAACATCCCGGTCTACGTCTTGAACTCACGCCGGCCGGAGGGCGAAGGCACCGAGATCGTCTCGCGCGCTCACACTGGCAGGCAAGTAAGCGCCATTACCGCAAAACGGAACGTCGCTGTGGTCGACATCACTTTGTCTCGCGCTTTGGACTCTGAACTATTGGGACAAGTTTTTGCGGCGTTCGATCAACATTCGTGCCACGTCGACGTCATGGCCACCGCGCTAAGCCGGCTCTCGCTGCTGGTCGGATCGATTGCGCCATTGCCGGCTGTCGCAGTTCAACTGAATGGAGTCGCCGACCTGAGATGGGAGAATCACAAGGCGCTGATTTGCCTCGTGGGAGAGAATGTCCGGAGGCAGCCCGAGGTTGCAAGCCGTGTCTTCGCGGCTGTTTCCGATATGGACGTGCGGGTTCTCTGCCAGGGGGCTTCGGACCGCGCGATCTCGTTCCTGGTCGAGGACGCAAAAGTACAGGAATCGGTGCAGCGCCTGCATCGAGTGTTCTTTCCCAAGCCTGAGTTGTCGCGCGACTGGGGAGGGATTTCTGCGGCCTACTGCGAAGCCGGATAAGTCAATTCCCGATCTTCGCCGCTTTCGCGTCAGCATCGGAGATCGGTAACGGCTCGATGACGTGCAGGCCACACTCCGTTTTCGCGAATCCCGGCCAGCGCCCGGCCCGCGCATCTTCTCCCGGCCTTACCGCGCGGGTGCAATGCGTGCAGCCGATGCTGGGATAATTCTGGTCGTGCAGCTCGTTGTAAGGTACGTCGTGGTCGTGGATGTAGCGCCACACCTGCTTCGAGGTCCAGTCAACAATCGGATTGACCTTCACCAATCCGAATTTCGAGTCCCATTCAACCCGGGCAGAGCCGGATCGCGCCGAGGTCTGATCCCGCCGGATGCTGGTGATCCACGCGCTAAGTTCACCCAGCTTGCGCCGCAGCGGCTCCACTTTTCTTAAATCGCAGCATTGATCGGGATTGCGCGTCCACAGCGCCGCGCCCTGGGTCCGTTCCTGTTCTTCCGGAGAAAGCACGGAATAGACCCTCTCGATCGAAATGCCGTATTTCTCTTCGATCTTGTCCATCAGGCTGTAAGTCTCGGGAAAGAGAAACTCCGTATCGATGGTGAAAAGCCGGAAATCCTTTCGCAAGCGCGACGCCATGTCGATCAGGACCATTCCTTCGGCACCAAAAGCGGACGAAATCGCGACGCGACTTCCGAACGTTTCGAACGCCCATTTCAAGGTCTGCTGCGGACTCCAACTCTCGGCCGCCGGCGGCACATGACGGATATTATCGACAAAGGAATGATTGCCTTGAGGGCTCACGCGATTGACTCCTCATCTCTATCTCTCGTGCTGCGAGGCACAAATTCCGCGAACAATGCTGGTAAAGAAAGTTCCTGTTCGGGCAAGATTGGCTGCGCGGATTTTTCCAGGGCGGTTCCTGCAAAAGCCACGACCTCACCGATTACCAGCACCGATGGAGGCGGAAGTTTTGGCAGATCTCGCAGCCCCGCAATAGTTGTTCCATACGTCTTCTGCTGCGGAGTCGTGGCCCGCGAAATGACAGCGCAGGGGATTTCGCTCGCCCAGCCCGCAGCTTCGAGCCTGGCGGCTATCTCCGGATAGTTCTGGCCCGGCATGTAGATCACCAGCGTCGAACCGCTCATCGCCAGCTTGCTCCAATCCGAAGCTTCCTTTCCCGAAGCGCGATGGCCAGTGAGAAAAACGACTGCGGACGCGGCGCGGCGATCTGTAAACGGAATTTGAGTAACCGCGGCCGCCCCTAACGCGGAAGTCACGCCCGGCACAACTTCGTGCTCGATGCCGGCCCGGCGGAGGGCTTCGATCTCTTCTCCCGCTCGCCCGAAGATCATGGGATCGCCAGACTTCAAGCGAACGACCTGCAGGCCTGCGTCTGCCAGCGCGATCATCAGGAAATTGATTTCCTCCTGCTGCGTCCTCTTGTTTCCGCATCGCTTTCCTACGTTGTGCAGTTGCGCACGCGAGGGAATCAATTGCAGGATTTCAGCGGCGACCAGTTCGTCAAAGAGCACGGCGTCGGCGGCTTCCAGCAGGCGTAGCGCCTTCACCGTAAGCAGCTCGGGATCGCCCGGACCTGCGCCGACCAGAAAGACTTTTCCTTTCATTTGCTCTCCCCTTTGGCAACAAGCTCGGGCAGTTCGGCCTGCTCGTCCAGCGCGGCTTGGACGGCTTCCCTGCTGGCCAGCGAATGCAGCAGGTCAAGCTTTCGCTCTTTATCGAGATCGCTAGCCAAAATGAGTTTTCGAGTTTCGCCGAGTTCGGCAACCCAGGCTGCGTATGCAGGACCAAATTGCTTTTCAAGCTGCTGCCGGATCTTCTGAGCCAGCGACGGGCTCTTCCCGGCCGTCGAGACGGCGATCTGCAGATCACCGCGGCGCACTACCGAGGGGTAGAAGAAGTCGCACAGATCCGGGACATCAACGATGTTGCACAGCACGCCACGTTTTTGAGCTTCGTCATAAATCCGCTCATTCAGGGTGCGGGAAGAGGTCGCGACTACCGCGAGGAAAATTCCATTCAGGTCATCGGATGCGAAGCGGCGTACTTCCAGTTCGATCTTCCCGGTCTGCGCCCACTCTCGGACCGCGGCGCTCGCTTCCACAGCGACGACGCGGATGCGCGCTCCGGTTTCCAGCAATCCCGCGATTTTGGGCTCGCCAACCTTTCCGGCGCCGACTACCAGGCACTGTTTACCGGTAAGCTTCAGGAACATTGGAAATAAGCTAGTCACCGATACCTCCCGCGGATTGCGCGATGGTTTGCGGTAGATCACGAGCCACTGCAGGCACAGCATCCCCGGCAAGGAACTCCCGGATTTCGGTGTTGCTGTGCCGGGCAAAAAAGCGGCGCAGATTTTCTCCCGGTTCGCGGTCAGCGAGAAACCGGCCCAGCAGGCGCTCGAGCGCCTCCGGAACTTCTGTCGCCACGCAGCGATAGCCCACAGGCCGAGCCGTCGAATGGTGCAGGCCAAGCGCTCCGCCAACGCAGAAGTAATACGCGTCGACTAATCGATCGTTGACTTTGATCTTCTTGCCCTCGATACCAATGTCGGCAATCCAATGCTGCCCGCAACTATTCGGGCATCCGGTGACGTGAAGCTTCAGGTGCTGATCGAATCCAGGAAGCCGCTCTTCCAGTTCTTCGACCAACCAGCGGGAATAGCTCTTGGTCTCGGTGATGGCGAGCTTGCAGAATTCCGTTCCACTGCAGGCAATCGTTCCTCGGGAAAACGACGATCCTCCAGGTCTCAGGCCGATCGCATCAAGCTCTCCCGCTAGCGGCTCGGCGTTCAGCGTCGGTACGTTTACCACGAGCAGGTTCTGCATATTCGTCGTTCGCAATTCGCCACTGGCATAGCGTTCGGCGAGATCAGCGGCAGACTGCATCTGGTCGGCTGTGACCCGCCCGCGAAGGGCAACCGCCCCGACGTAGGAGAGTCCATGTTGCTTTTGTTCGTGAATACCAACGTGGTCGCGGTAGACATCATCTGGCGCTTGCTCGTCCGCCGCGGGATCGAGGTTGAATCCGATGCGCTCCTGCAATTCGTGCAAGAAACGCTCAGCCGTCCATCCATGCCGTAGGAAGAGAAACTTCAGCCGGGCACGTTCACGGTGTTCGCGGAGCACGTCCGAGTCCCGAAAGAGTTCCGCGATTCCCCTTACGACCGGCACAACCTGGTTCCATCCAACGAAAGCATTGAGGCGGGCAGCCAAATAGGGTTCGGCCGATAGTCCGCCTGCTACCCTCAGCGAGAATCCGATCTCGGGCTTGCCTCCGACCTGTCGCGTGATGGCAGTCAGCCCAATGTCGTTGATCTCCGGATATGAGCACCAGGAGCGGCAGCCGGCTATGGAGATTTTGAATTTCCGCGGCAGGTTATAGAACTCGGAGTTTCCGGCAAGCAGTTGATTTACTTCATGGACGAGGGGAGAAGCATCGACAATCTCGTCTCCGTCCACGCCGGCGAGCGGGCATCCGGTAACGTTACGGACAACGTCTCCGCAAGCTCCGGTTGTATTGAGGCCCACTTGCCAAAGGCCATCGAGGACTTCGGGAAGCGATTCGATCGTGATCCAGTGCAGCTGGACGTTTTGGCGAACCGTGATATCTGCGATTCCGTTGGCGTAGTGGCGGGTCAGGTCAGCAATGGCGCGCAGTTGAGGAGAGGTCAAGATGCCATTCGGAATTCGGATGCGCACCATAAAACGCTGCAGCGCACGCCCTTCCCCGCCCTTGCCTCCTGTAACGCCCAGGCCGTCGCCCTGCGTGTAAACGCCCCACCAGCGGAAATAGGTGCCAATCCATTCAGCGGGGATCGATTCGAAGCCCTCGTGCGCGAAGCGACGGATCTCGTCCAGACCTTCCCAGGGATTCTTCGCGCGTTTGAGACGCTCGGCGCGCTGCGCCTTGGTTTCTTTCACCGGATTTGCGTTTGCAGTTGTCATGAACAATAAAAAACCCACCGCCAAGTTGGCCTGGCGGTGGGTGATGATTGCCGAATATTAAGAAGTATCTCTTAGGTCAGCAGCCTCCCCGCGCCAGCGCACACGCATGCACAACAACAACAAGTACAACAGCAGATCGCGCGAAGAGTAGAACTGTCTGACATCTTGGGTCCGATTCTAAGCGGGCTTTCCGCGCCCGTCAACGTTCTTCAGTAACCGTTTGGATTCAAAGTTTCGATCAAAAGAATCAGAAATTTTCGGCGCAACCCCAATCGCACCCTGCTGGGCTGTAGAATCAGCAACTTAGATTCCTATACAACTGTTGCGTGATAATCTTCGGTGGCTCATAACGACTCATCGGTGAAGAAAGGCGTTTGCTCTTATGAGGCGATTCCCTCTTTCTTATTCATCTTTGTTGATCCTGCTTTTTGTGCTGCGTGCCGTCGCTCTTAGCCAGAGCAGCCCTGCCGATCCTCACAAGCCCATCATCGACCGCCTCGATTCTCTTACCCATCAAGGCGAAACCGAATGGCGTTTCCATACCGATCTTCCGCATCCAGAGGACCCCGGTGTGAGCGATCCGGATTGGGATACGTGGACAGTTAAGAATGTGAGTGGTCACGCCGCACAGACGGCTAACGAGCCTTGGTCCGGCACGCGCGTCTTTCGCCGATGGGTACAGGTTCCTGAGAGGATCAACGGTTATGCGATACAGGGTTCGCGAGTTTGTCTGGATTTGCGATTTGGCAGCGCCGACAGCCTGCAGATTACGGTGTTCTCGAACGGCGCGATTCTGTATCGCGGAGACAACGACAACATCCTTCCCGTTCTGCTGACCGAAAGCGCACAGCCGGGCCAGAAATTTCTGGTGGCCGTACGTGTTGTTGCGGGTAACGGTGTGCAGGCACGATTCCTTCATAGCGAAATGTCGATCGACGCACCACACTCGCGGCCGGACCCCGCTCGGTTGCGCCTGGAACTGCTCTCCGCGTTGCCGATCATCTCCGCGTACGAGGACGGAAAGACCGAACGCGAAGCGCAACTGGACGCCGCTATCAAGGCAATCGATTTCTCACCGCTCGATAAGAACGATCAAGCTGGCTTCGACGCGTCGCTGCGAGCCTCGCAGGAAAAACTCGAGGCCCTCAAACCATGGCTGCAGCAATTCACGATTCGGCTGGTCGGCAATTCACACATCGACATGGCGTGGCTGTGGCCCTGGACGGAAACGGTGGAGGTGGTCCGCAACACTTTTCGCAGCGCACTCGATTTGATGCGGGAATATCCGGATTTAAAATTCACGATGTCCTCGGCGCGTACCTATGAATGGATGCAGGAGAAATATCCCGACCTTTTCCACGAAATCGAGGAGCGGGTGAAAGAGGGGCGATGGGAAGTTATCGGCGGGATGTGGGTTGAGCCCGACCTCAACATGCCGGACGGCGAATCATTGGTGCGCCAGATTCTGGTTGGCAAGCGGTATTTCCAAAAGAATTTCGGAGTCGACGTGAAGATCGGATGGAACCCGGACTCTTTTGGCTATAACTACCAGCTTCCGCAAATCTACAAACGATCGGGCATGGATTATTTCGTCACCCAGAAACTGCTCTGGGCTCATGAATTCACAACGTTTCCCTACAAGCTGTTCTGGTGGCAGGCGCCGGACGGCAGCCGGTTGCTCACCTACTTTCCGCACGACTACGCCGGAGGAATCGATGCGGAACCGCTGGCCACGGATCTCTCGATCTGGATTCCCTCCATTTATGGCAAGAAGCTCACCGACAGCCCCGAGATGATGCATCTCTATGGCGTGGGAGATCACGGCGGCGGCCCGACGCGCGTCATGCTCGATCATGCTGACCAGCTCCGTGCAGCCGAGACCCCGTACCCCAAGCTGCAGTTCAGCTTTGCCAGCGACTTCTTCCGCGATCTCGAAAAGAAGCTGCCTGCGATGCAGGTTCCCACCTGGGATGGCGAACTTTACTTTCAATATCATCGCGGCGTGTTCACCACGCAGGCGGAGACCAAGCGCAGAATCCGGCGGGCAGAAGAAAATGTTTTGAATGCGGAGAAGTTCGCCTCTCTGGCTACGTTCTACGGGCGGCCCTACCCGCAGGATGAAATGGAACTGGCCTGGAAGAACCTGCTGTTCGACCATTTCCACGACATCATGCCGGGCTCCGGCATTGCGGTGAATTATCTCGACGCAAAACGCAATCTGGAAAACGTCGACCGCGCCGCGAAAGAAGTTACGCTTGGATCGCTCGGAGAGATTGCGGCACACGTGAACACGCAGCAACCGGGTGCGCCGGTGATCCTGTTCAATTCCCTCTCTTGGCCGCGAACTGACGTGACCGAGATCGAAGCGCAATTGCCCGAGGCCGCTCATCAGATTCAAGTGGCGGATTCATCCGGCAAGCCAGCGGAGACCCAACTGTTGTCGCTTGATCCGGAGACTCATCGTGCGCGTTTTCTTTTGCTCGCGCATACCCCCTCTCTCGGCTATGCCACCTACTTTGCGCGGGCTGCCGCGAGCGCATCGCCGGTTCATTCCCTGCTCAAGGCGTCCGCGGACACGCTCGAAAACGAGTTCATCCGAGTGAAGATCGATCCGCAAACCGGTTGCATGACTAGCTTATTCGACAAACGCAGCGGAACCGAGGCGCTGGCTCCAGCCGAAACCGATACGGGAGGGCCCAGGAATTCAACTTGCGGAAATCTGCTGCAGACGTTCGTCGACAAGCCCAAGCAGTGGGATGCGTGGAATATCGACGCGGATTTCGAAAAGCAGCATTGGGATCTGGACAAAGCGGATGAAGTGAAATTGGTCGAGAGCGGCCCGCTGCGAGCAGTAATCGAGATCAAGAATCACTTCCAGAACTCGACCTTCGTGCGCGACGTGACCCTCTATGCGGGGGTGCCACGCGTCGATGTGAAAATGCAGGCTGAATGGCACGAGAAACACATCCTGCTGAAAGTGGCGTTTCCCGTCAGCGCTCACAGCGACAAGGCGACGTACGAAATCCCTTTCGGGTCGGTGCAACGCCCGACGACTCGCAACACTCCCGCGGAGCAGGCGCAGTTCGAAGTGCCTGCGCAGCGCTGGGCTGACCTCTCCGACGCTACGCACGGACTTAGTTTGCTCAACGATTGCAAGTACGGCTACGACGCGAAGGGCAATGTGCTTCGATTATCTCTGCTGCGATCGCCGGAATGGCCCGATCCGCACGCTGACGAAGGCCACCACGAGTTCACCTATTCTCTGTATCCACATGGTGGAGGCTGGAAGGACGCACTCACCATCCGCCAGGGATACCAGCTCAACTACAAACTGATTTCGCTCCCGGTCGAGAAACATACAGGGATGCTGCCGGCGCAGCATTCCTTCGTCCAGGTGCAACCGGACAACGTTA
Organism: uncultured Acidobacteriota bacterium; assembly: GCA_963807095.1. Taxonomy (GTDB): domain Bacteria; phylum Acidobacteriota; class Terriglobia; order Terriglobales; family Acidobacteriaceae; genus Sulfotelmatobacter. The sequence goes on from CAWEAF010000001.1 coordinate 93,958, forward strand.
TTGTGTCGGCGCTGAAGAAGTCCGAAGATGGAGACTCGCTCGTTTTGCGTTTTTATGAGTGGGCCGGAAAGCCCGGGGAAGCAACGCTGCAGCTTCCACCCGGAGCCAACTCTGCCACCGAGACGAACATGATGGAAAAAGCCGAGGGCAGCCTGCCGGTTCACAACGGCGCAGTTACGGTCCCAATCAAGCCCTACGAAATCAAAACCATCCAGGTGCACTTTTCAGGACCGCCGGATACCAAAACGGCGGCCAGACCGTGAACTCGCCGGTGGACAAACCGATACTTGGGGTCGACATCGGCGGGACGAAAGTCGCGGTTGGACTGGTGGACGCTCAAGGCAAGATCCTGGCACAGACGCGCAAGCCGATGCCAGCGCACGGCACGCCAGAAGCGGGATTTGAAGCCGTAACCGCCGCTATCGATTCACTGGTCTCGGGCAAGCTGGATGACATTTCGAGCATCGGCATATGCGCGCCGGGCCCGCTGGATCCGAATTCCGGGGTCGTACTCAATCCTCCAAATCTTCCGTGCTGGCGCGATTTTCCATTGGCGGACAAGATCCGCGCAAAGTACGGCGTGCCAGTCGAAGTTGATAACGACGCCAATGCCGCCGCCTTGGCTGAGGCCCGTTGGGGTGTAGCACGCGGCTTCCGTTACGTTTTTTATGCAACGATTGGCACGGGCATCGGAACGGGAATCGTGCTCGATGGAACGATTTATCACGGCAACACCGGCTCTGCGGGGGAGGGTGGGCACGTAAGCATCGACTATCGCGGTCCAGTCTGCAATTGTGGCAAGCGGGGATGCATTGAGATTCTTGCGTCGGGCACCGCCATCGGAGCGAAGGCACGAGCGAAGCTCCAGGCAGAGACGTCGCGCCAATCTGCAATTCGAGATCTTGCTGACGGCGACGTTGCTTCCGTCACCAGCGAGATGGTGGGCCGTGCCTGCCAAGCCGGCGATCTGCTCGCCCGCGAGATACTCCAGGAAACCGCCGAGGTTTTGACCCCCTGGCTTGGGAATATTATCGACCTGCTGGATCCCGACGTTCTGGTCATGGGCGGTGGCGTAGCGGCGATGCTCCAACCTTTTTTCGAGGAAATCAAGAACTGCCTTCCCCAGTGGTGCGTGAATCCGTTCGCTTCGAAGATTCCTCTGCTGATGGCGCACTACGGCGCGGATGCGGGGATCGCAGGAGGCGCGGCTCTATGCGCCTGACCATTCCTTTGAAAGTGGGAGACGAATGCCCTTGTTGAAACACATTTCTGCTCGGATTCTCCTATGCGCTTGCATGATCGTCAGTGCCGCAATTCTCTCGCTCGGCCAGGATCTGCCCAAGGCGCCACAGGCTCGCGTGTTCGCTCTCACCCCTGCGCCGGGATACTTCACTGAACCGGCGGTAGCCGTGAATCCGGCGAACTCCAAGCAAGTGGTGGCGGTTTTTCAGGATAATGTTCACGCGTCCTACTCGCACGATGCCGGCGAAACGTGGCAATCGGCGGAAGGCGTCGATCCCAAGAACTACAGGGTTTCGGGCGATGTCTCGGTTGCGTTTGATAATCAAGGCCATGCATTCGTCTGCTACATCGCGTTCGACAAGCTCGGGAGTTTCAACTATTGGGCGCATGGGGCGACGCGCAACGGAATCTTTGTGAGGCGCTCGCTCGATGCGGGCAAGACCTGGGAGGCGAATCACATTCCCGTCGCCGAACAGGCTTCCACCCCGGGCATTCCTTTCGAAGACAAGCCGTATATCGTAGCGGACAATTCGAAGAGCAAGTATGCCGGGAATCTCTATATCGGATGGACGCGCTGGCGCCTGACCGATTCGCAGATGGTGGTCTCGCGCTCTACGGATGATGGGAAAACGTGGTCCCAGCCTGTTGAGATCGACGCGCATCCCGGCCTGCCGCGCGACGATAACGGCGCCGCGGAGGGATTCGACGGCGCAGTCGCTCCCGACGGCACCCTGTACGCGATCTGGAGTCAAGACAACGACATCATGTTCGCGTCATCGCGAGACGGCGGCAAGAGTTTTTCTCGCGCGCGTCCGGTGATTCACACCGCCCCAATCATGTTCGCGATCGAAACACTGGAGCGCGCCAACGGATTTCCGCAGATTGCGGTTGATCCGAAGAGCGGCCGGATCTACATAAGCTGGAGCGACTATCGAAACGGCGATCTGGACGTCTTCGTTTCGAGTTCCGGCGACCGTGGCAAACACTGGACTCCCGCCATTCGCGTGAATAACGATCCCGTGCATGATGGAGTCGAACAGTTTTTCCAGTGGCTTGCGGTCGATCCAGTCGATAGCTCCGTAAACCTTGTCTTCTATGATCGACGAAAGGACCCGCAAAATCGCAAGCAGATTGTGGTTCTGGCACGATCAATGGACGGCGGAAGAACCTTCAGCAATTACGCCTGGACCGATGAGCCGTTTGAGGCCGGCGGAGTCTTCTTCGGCGACTATAGCGGCCTCGCTGCCTACGGCGGTCGAGTCTACGGAGTGTGGACCGAGAAGCCGACAGCGCCTCCAGCCTCAGAAACGAAGAAATCCGACGACGAAAAAGATAAGAAACCGGCGCCGCGCGGAACCGTCGTGAAGATTGGAACTGCCGACTTTAGCGGCCACTCGGAATGAGTCTCTTACCAAACACGAAAGCGAGGAATCCTTGGACGCCCGCGCTTACCAGCAACTGAAATCCGGAATTCATCGCGATCTATTGGAGCACATAGATCCAGAGACAATCGCTGCGAATCGCGATGACCGAACGCGACGGCAGATCTTCGCCGTGGTTCAGGAGGTCATTTCGAATCTGAAGATCTCACTGGACGGCGCAGAGAAAGAGAAGCTCGCGATTGAAGTGCTGGACGAGGCCTTCGGACTGGGGCCGCTTGAGCCGTTGATGCAGGACCCGACTATCAGCGACATTCTCGTTAATGGCTCCAAAGAAGTCTACATCGAGCGTGGCGGATTCTTGGAAGAGACCAAGATCGACTTCAAAGACGATGCGCATCTGATGCGTCATCATCCAGAAGATTGTGTCTGCTATCGGGAGGCGGATGGATGAATCATCGCCCATGGTGGATGCGCGACTGGCGGATGGTCGCGCATCCACGTGATCATTCCGCCGCTGGCGATCGATGGCCCGCACCTGTTCGATCCGCCGTTTCGGCCATACTCCCGATCAGCGAAGAAGATCTCCTGGCCAATCAGACCTCGGCAAGCAGATGCTGGCATTGTTGAAGAGCCGCCGTGGCGGCACGGTCTGAACATCGTCATTTCCGGCGGCACGGGCGCGGGCAAAACCACTTTACTGAATGTGCTTTCTGGCTACATTTCGGAGAAGGAACGCATTGTCACCATCGAGGACTCGGCGGAACTGCAACTGAAGCAGCGCCACGTCGTCAGGCTGGAAACCCGCCCTCCGATGCCGAAGGCAAGGGCGCGAGTGCCCCAGGCGGCAACTTGTGATCAACAGTCTGCGAATGCGGCCCAACCGCATCATGGTCGGGCGAGGTGCAGGGGCGAGGAAGCGCTCGACATGCTGCAGGCCATGAACACCGGTCACGACGGGTCAATGACGACGATGCACGCCAACAGCCCGCGCGATGCGATCGCCCGCATGGAAACCATGGCCATGATGGCGAACCTGAATCTTCCCGAGAAGGCCATCCGCAAGCAGATCGTGTCGGCAATTACGCTGGTGGTTCAAGTCTCGCGCTTCAGCGACGGGATGCGCCGCGTGACCCAAGTAACGGAAATCACGGGCATGGAAAACGAAATTGTGACTATGCAGGATGTTTTTGTGTTTCAGAGAAGAGGGAGTTTCGCCGGAAGGCCGCACCCTGGGAACGTTTACCGCAACCGGCATCCGGCCGAAGTTCGCAGACAAGCTGAAGGCATCCGGGATCGACTTGCCCTCAAATATGTTCGAACAGACGCGGAGGGGATGGCGTTGAAAAGCGATTGAGTCACTAGGAACGCTCTATCCTCTTCTCTTGAACCGCGCCTTTTCTGAAGCAGCAGGCTCTTTCGGTGGAACGGCAGTGGTCTCGCGAACGATGAGTTTCGGCTCGACCATGATCTTTCCGTGATGTCCATCCCGCCCCAACCGAATACGCTGAAGCAGCGTTTCCGCGGCGATGCGTCCCATCTCCCGGAGCGGTTGGTGAACCGTGGTCAGCGCGGGATTCTGGTACGCGGCACTTTGAATGTCGTCGAAGCCAACGACGGAAACATCTTGCGGAACTCGCAGCTTCGCCTCGCGTAGCGCGCGGATCGCTCCCATCGCAGAAATATCATTGAAAGCAAACAACGCCGTAAACGGTTTGCGCGCGGCCAGCAATTTCTTCGTGGCCTCATAGCCGACTTCCGGAGAAGGAGAATCTCCTTCCAGTTGCGAGACTAATGCTGGAACAATCGGCAGGTCGAGGCTGTGCGCCATTTTCTCGATATTGCTCCAGCGGATTTCGGTATCGGAGCTAAACTCCTGCCCTTTAATGAAGGCGATTCTTTGGTGTCCCAGTTGAGACAGATGCCTTAGCGCAATCTCTGCGGCTCGCACATGATCGAGAACGACGTTGGTCACGCCCTTCACCCGGTTGTGTCCTGAGACAGTCACGACTGGAATCGAAAGCCGAAGCGTCCAGGGAGTGTCCACGGCGATCAAACCATCCACCGAGCGTTCCACGAAAAGCCGCGGATATTCATCGATCAAGTCGGCGCGATGGCGATGACTCACGACAAAATAGAAATATCCCTCCTGCAAGAGGTAGTCTTCGATGCCGCTCATGACCGAAGCGGAGTAGCCTTCGCTCACTTCCGGGACAATCACGCCCACGGTGAAACTGCGGCGAGCCCGCAGCGACCGCGCGAAAAAGTTTGGGCGATATTTGTATTTGCGGACGGCCGCAAAGATCCGGTCTTTGGTTTCTTTGGGGATGGAATCGGCCACTGGCGAGTTGTTGATGACCAGCGAGACCGTAGCAGGCGAGAGCCTCAGGCGTTCGGCCAATTCTTTCAGGCTGAGCGGCTTCGAGCCCATTCGCACCTTGCGCCCTGCAATTTCTTCACTTTTGTCCTCGTTCACGTTGCGAAGTCTCGCACAAATGGAATGCAGCCGCAAGCCTCCCGCAAGCTCTTTCGGGCACAATGTGTATTGACACGGAACGAGAAACAGTCTTTTATACAGAGCTGTAGAGCTCTACTAACTCGTTTTAGTTCACACTCCATGGACTTTGCCCGGAGACCACCTCATGTGCTTTTCTTCTCTTCTTTTCCTTGCGGTTCGGCGCTCGTTCTGCGAGCCACATTCATCGCGAGACCGAGCGCTGATGCCGTTACTTGCCTGCCTGGCTGTGTGCCTCGCTCTGAGCGCAGACTCACTGGCTCAGTCGGCCTTGATCGCACAGGCGCGGGAGCCTGGTATCAACGCGGTCGATGCCCAGCGCGAGTCCAGGATTGATGCGCTCGTAAAAGAAATGACGTTGGAAGAAAAAGTTGGACAACTGGTGCAGTACTCGGCCGGGCAGCCGACTGGTCCGGGGACTGGAAGGTCCGATTACGCAGAGATGATTGCGCATGGCCAAATCGGCTCGCTGTTCAATGTGACCGACCCCAAGCAGATCAATGCCTATCAGAAGATCGCGATGGAGAAGTCCCGCCTGCATGTCCCGATCCTGTTTGGGCTGGATGTGATTCACGGGTTCAAGACAGAATTCCCGATTCCGCTGGGACTGGCCTCAACATGGAATCCGGCGATCGTTGAAAAAGCGGCGCGAGTCGCTGCCATGGAGGCATCGGCAGACGGGATTCGCTGGACCTTTTCTCCGATGGTCGACATCGCGCGTGACGCGCGCTGGGGACGAATGGCGGAAGGAGCCGGAGAGGACCCGTTTCTCGGTTCCGCGATGGCTGCCGCTTACGTCAGAGGGTATCAGGGAACGCGCCTGGATTCGCCCGACAGCATCGCTGCTTGCGCCAAGCACTTCGTTGGCTACGGCGCCGCCGAGGGTGGGCGAGACTACAACTCCACGGAAATTTCCGAGCACACGCTGCGCGAGTTCTATCTGCCGCCGTTCCATGCCGCCGTCGAGGCTGGAACGGCCTCGCTCATGAGCGCTTTCAATTCTCTGAACGGAGTCCCCTCTTCGGCGAATTCCCTCACGTTGAAAGAAATTTTGAGAAAGGAGTGGGCCTTCAGAGGTCTTGTCGTGAGTGACTGGACCTCGATCGGCGAACTGATCCCCCACGGCATAGCCAACGACGGCCCTACAGCCGTCCGCAAGGCTTTTCTCGCCGGCGTCGATATGGACATGGTGAGCAGTCTCTATCACGACCACCTGCAGCAGCTTGTCGGTGCAAGACAAGTTCCTTCAGCAGCGATAGACGAAGCCGTCCGCGACGTCCTTCGGGTGAAATTCGCTCTAGGATTGTTTGAACATCCGTATGTGGATGAGGCTGCCGCTCCGAAGGCTTTATATCATCCCGAAAGCCTCGCCCTGGCACAGGCGGCGGCGGAGCGGTCCTTCGTGTTGCTCAAGAACGAGAACATGGCGGGCAGACGGCCAATCTTGCCCCTGGCAAATAAGGCGCAGAGCATCGCTATGATCGGGCCCTTAGGTGACGACTCGTCTTATCCCAATGGAGCGCCGCCGGAATCAGGACCGCGCATTTCGTTGACCGACGCGCTGCGGCAGATTGCAGGGGCAGAGCAGGTTTCGCGTTTCAAGGGAACGGGCATCCTCGACGGGAGCGATGACGAGATGGCCTCAGCAGTGGCGGGGGCACGGAGCGCGGACGTGGTCATTCTGGCGCTGGGTGAGAGCCCGGAGATGAGTGGTGAGGCAGCCTCGCGCGCACACTTGGGCCTGCCTGGGCGGCAGCAAGAGTTGCTCGAAGCCGTCGTTCATACTGGCAAGCCTGTTGTGCTGATTCTGTTCAGCGGGCGTCCACTTACCGTGCCTTGGGCGTTCGAACATGTCCCGGCTGTAATCGCGGCATGGCTGCCGGGAATGCGTGGCGGACCAGCTCTGGCGCGTCTTCTATTTGGCGACGCGAATTTCAGCGGAAAGCTGGTCGCGACCTGGCCACGCGCCGTCGGGCAGGAGCCGCTGTACTACAACGCTCTCAATACTGGGCGTCCGCCGGGAAATGTTGACTTGACGCATCCGCCGACCGATCTCGCCAGCCGTTACGTCTCCCGCTATATCGATGAACAGAACTCTCCTCAATTCCCTTTCGGTTACGGGCTCTCGTACACGAGCTTCTCCTATGGCCAGACATCGATTGGCACCACTCGCCTCAGTGCTGCGGAACTGAACAGGGACCTGCAAACCAATAGCAGGACGGCGATGACCGCAGAAACGGACGTGCATAACACCGGCACTCGGACTGGGGATGAAGTGGTGCAGCTTTACATCCGGCTGCAGGGCACGAGCACCGCGCAGCCTGTTCGAGCCCTAAAAGGATTTCAGACCGTCACGCTGGCGCCCGGGGAAAGCAAGCGGGTCAAGTTTGAATTACGGCCGGAAGATCTGGCGATTTGGAACGATCGAAATCAGTTCGCAGTGGAACCTGCCAAGCTAACGGTTTGGATCAGCCCAGACTCGGCGCAGGGTTCGTCTGCGGAAGGTCAGATTGTTCCCTGACCTTCTTTGAATCGATATTAGGCTGATCCTTTGACGAAATGCATGAACCTGGTATGCAGGAACTTCATGTCTAACCCAGAGAACGGTGAAAGGCTTGGGCGCGTGAACGCGGTAACGGAGAAATCGTAGAACTTGTGATTGAAGGTAAGGTAGAGAAAGCCACTGCGGCGTTGATTGGGGGCTTCGGAGCATTTTAAAGATATGCCAGTTCAAATTGGATCGAAAGCACATGGGTTTTCTGAACCGCTGGCATTGCTCAGCGACTGTCACCGCCGAATCGAAATGTTTCTCGGCTCGCTTGTCCGCGTAGGTGCGATCATCGATCAGCCGCTCGGAGACGATGCCCACGCCGCGCTCGCTTCTGCGTTAAGTTACTTCCGCGAGGCGGCTCCGAAGCACACCGCAGATGAAGAGCAGTCGCTCTTCCCTCGACTGCGTCACGTCGCTCATCCCGAGGTTCGAGAGACTCTCGCAAAGCTCGACGCGCTGGAGCAAGAGCATCGCCGCGCCGACCATCTGCATGCCGAAGTTGATGGACTCGGAAGACAAGCCTTAGAGCACGGTTCACTTCCCTTTTCGCAGGCCGAACTCTTCCGTGAGTCCGTTGCCGAATTGGCCTCGATTTATAAAGAACACATCGGCATCGAGGACAACCTCGTTTTTCCGCTCGCCGGGAGGACGCTGGACAGAAATGAGAAAGCTGCAATCGCAGCAGAGATGGCGGCCCGGCGCAACATCAGAAAACAATCCGCGCGCGAATAACTCTTTTCGAACTTCTGGCGGATTTCTCACCCGGTTGCGATGCCTTCCTTTACCCAGTAGCATCACCAGAGAGAAATCCGCCTCAAATCGCGTCTTCAGCCGCAGGACAACTGACCTCTGTGTGTTGTGTGTTCCGTCAGAAAGGCTGTAACCTTTGCCGAAGCTTCGAGAGCGAGTTGAACAGGAATTGCTCGGAAACATCTTGCCGTTCTGGCTCAAGTACTCCATCGATGAGGAATACGGGGGCTTTTGCGGCCAAATCACCAACGATCTGCAGGTTGATCCGTTGGCGCGCAAGGGTTTGATCCTCAACGCCCGCATCCTCTGGACGTTTGCCAAGGCGTTCGAAGTTTACCGGGATGATCTATACCTGCGGACGGCTCGTCGGGCGTATGACTACTTACTGCAACATTTCTGGGATCCTGAACATGGCGGCGTGTATTGGATGGTCGATCATCGCGGAAACGCGATTGAAACCAAGAAGCGGATCTACGGGCAAGCTTTTGCGATCTATGCATTGTCGCAATACGTCTCCGCGAGTAACGACCAGGCCGCTCTGGAGAAGGCGATCGCCCTGCATCAACTGGTCGAACAAAGGAGTCACGACCCTGCGCATGGCGGCTATTTCGAGACCTATGAGCGGGATTGGACTCTCTCTCAAGAACAGCGCCTGAGCGAAGTGGACATGAATGAGAGCAAGTCCATGAACACGCATCTCCATATGCTCGAGGCATACACGAATCTTCTCACCCAGTGGGATGACCCTTGCTTGCATAAACGACTACACGAACTCGCACGGATATTCCTGGATCGCATCATCGACCCGCAAACCCATCATTTCCGCATGTTCTTCGATGACGAGTGGCATGATCGGTCAGATCGCATCTCCTTCGGCCACGACATCGAAGGAAGCTGGTTGCTCTGTGAAGCCGCCGAAATCCTGGGCGACGGCGGCGTTCTGAAAGAAGCCCGGGACCAGGCAGTGAAAATGGCACAGGCCGTGTACGAGCAGGCAATCGATACCGATGGCGGCCTCTTCTATGAAGGACGCGACTCGGAAATTCTCGACAGCGACAAGCATTGGTGGCCGCAGGCAGAAGCGGTGGTCGGCTTTCTGAACGCGTACCAACTTTCGGGCAAAGCCCATTTTCTAAAGGCATCTGAACGCAGTTGGGCGTTCATCGAGAACTGCATCGTGGATCACCATAAGGGCGAGTGGTATTCGAAAGTCTCGCGCGACGGAGTCCCCAGCAATGATAAGTACAAAGTAGATGCCTGGAAGTGCCCGTACCACAACAGCCGTGTCTGCTTTGAGGTGATGGCGCGCCTCGACAAGATGGCAGATAAAACTCTGCTGTGAGGCCTCGGTGCCTCGGCCGGAATAACCTCTCAAAGAGAAAGCAAATGGCCAGGCATGCGGGAAACCGAACCCAGAAAAAGGTCCATGGTCGCGGTTAATGCCGGCCGAGGATGGTATCGATCCGAGCCAATTCTTTCACCGAAAACTTCAGGTTGCCGAGCGCCGCGACGTTTTGCTCAATCTGTTCGACGCGGCTGGCCCCGATCAGAGCGCTGGACATGCCCGGTTGGCGCAGAACCCAGGCCAGAGCCATCTGCGCAATCGACTGGCCGCGGGAGCGCGCCACCTGGCTGAGCGCGCGCACTTTCGTCAGGGTGCTCTCCGTCACGTCGTTTTTCTTTAAGAACGTTTGGGGTTTGCCGGCGCGGGAATCCGCCGGGATGCCTTTCAGATAGCGGTCGGTGAGTAGCCCCTGGGCCAGCGGGCAAAATGCAATGCAGCCAATGCCTTCCCTTTTCAAAGTGCGGAGCAAGCTACTTTCGATGTTTCGCTCGAACATCGAATACTTCGGCTGGTGAATCAGACAAGGGGTACCGAGCCGACGCAGCTCTTTTGCCGCGGCCGCAGTTTGCTGCGCCTTGTAACTGGAAATCCCCGCGTAGAGTGCCTTTCCAGACCGCACCGCCTGGTCAAGAGCCGACATCGTCTCTTCCACCGGGGTCTGCGGGTCGGCGCGGTGGGAGTAGAAGATATCCACGTAGTCGAGTTTCATGCGCCGGAGACTTTGGTCCAGGCTGGCAAGCAGATATTTGCGGGAGCCCCAATCCCCGTAAGGACCGGGCCACATTTGCCAGCCCGCTTTAGTGCTGATGATTAACTCGTCGCGATGAGCTGAGAAATCCGAGTGGAGAATGCGTCCGAAATTCTCTTCAGCCGACCCGGGGGGAGGACCGTAATTATTCGCCAGATCGAAATGAGTGATGCCCAGATCGAAAGCGCGCCGGATCATGGCCTGGCCGTTCTCAAGCGAGTCGACGCCGCCAAAATTGTGCCAAAGACCCAGCGAGATCGCGGGAAGCAGCAAGCCGCTCTTGCCGCAGCGCCGGTATTGCATCGTGTCGTAACGTGAAGGGGCGGGCGTATAGGTCATCGCTGCTCCTTAATTGGCATCGAAGAGGCCATTTCTTCCTGCGAGGCTCCGGAAGCCCCTAACTCACTTTCGCTTTCACCGCGACTGTCTTGGTACCGGCCGGTGGCAGTGGCACAACGTTACCGGCCACAGACGCGCCGTTTACTTCGAGGCACACCTTATTCCCAGGTCCGCTGCACTCGACAGCGATGTCATATGTCACGCCACGAAACTTGCGCCTGACCTTGAACCCGCGCCAGCTCTTGGGAACAACGGGCGCAATTACCAGGCCGTCGTAGCCGGTGCGGATTCCGAGAATCCATTGCGTAATTGCGTAATAGTTCCACGCGGCCGTGCCGGTCAGCCATGAATTCTTGGCCTCGCCGTGCGTGGGGGCATCGCGCCCGGCGATCATCTGGGCATAGACATAAGGTTCGCACCGATGCACGTCGCTGATCTCCTCGCGAGCCGACGGATTGATCTGCGAATAGTAATTGTGGGCGCCGTCACCATTCCCCACCCGCGCCTCGCCGATCATGACCCAGGGATTGTTATGGCAAAAGATCCCAGCGTTTTCCTTATAGCCCGGCGGGTACGAGGAAATCTCACCCAGTTCGAGGTAATACCGGGAATAAGCCGGCTGCTGCAGAACGATGCCGTGCTTCGTCGCCAGCCGCTCGCGCGTGGACTTGAGAGCACGCTCGGCGAGACCATCCTCCAGGCCGACGCCAGCCAACGTGCAGAAGCCCTGGGTCTCGATGAAAATCTTTCCCTCTGCGTTCTCTTTCGAACCGACCTTTCGTCCGAAATCATCGTAGGCGCGGAGAAACCATTCTCCATCCCAGCCATGCTGGCGAATCGTTGCGTCCATCTTCTTAACTTCGTTCAAATAACAGCCCGCCTCGGAGTCGCAGCCGCGATGCCGAGCAATCTCGGCCAATTCGCGGCCAGCCAGCACAAACAAGCCCGCAATAAAGACGGATTCGGCAACTTTCCCGTCCTTGTTCGTCGTGGTCTGAAAAGATTGCCCGGGCGAGTCCGAGAAACAATTCAGATTGAGGCAGTCATTCCAGTCGGCGCGCCCGATCAAAGGCAAGCCGTGCGGACCAAGGCGGTCCAGCGTGTACCGGAAGCTCCGCTGCAAGTGCTCGTAAAGCGGCTTCTCCGATCCCGGCTGGTTGTCGTAAGGGACGGGCGCATCCAGAATGCTCCAGTCGCCGGTTTCCTTCAGGTAAGCACCCACACCGACGATCAACCAATGAGGATCGTCGTTAAATCCGCCGCCAACATCGTTATTTCCGCGCTTCGTGAGAGGCTGATATTGATGGTACGCGCCGCCCGTGGGCAATTGCGTCGCCGCGAGGTCGAGAATTCTCTCGCGGGCGCGCTCCGGAACCATGTGCACAAAGCCGAGCAAATCCTGATTCGAATCGCGGAATCCCAAGCCTCGGCCGATGCCCGATTCGTAGAACGACGCAGAGCGGGACATGTTGAAAGTCGCCATGCACTGGTACGCGTTCCAGATATTTACCATGCGATTGGTGTGCACATCCGGAGTGTCGACCTGACACAAGCCGAGAAGTTCATCCCAGTATTGGCGAAGCTTTTCGAAGGCGGCATCGGCATTCGACGGCACAAGGTACCGGCTCAGAACGCACTTCGCCGATTTCTTGTTGAGCGTCTGCGAGCCGGGCGGATCAAATTTCTGCTCGCGCGGATTCTCCTGGTACCCCAACACGAAGACGATCTGGCGCGATTCGCCGGGCTGCAGAGATAGTGCGACCTGGTGTGAACCAATGGGCGCCCAACCATGGGCGACCGAATCACAAACCCGGCCTCGCTCCAGCGCCGCAGGGTTATCCCACCCTCGATAAGGTCCAAGGAAAACATCACGCTGGGTTTCGAAACCGGCCAGCTTTTCCGAGCATGCAAAGAAAGCGTAATGGTCGCGGCGTTCCCGGTATTCGGTTTTGTGATAGATGACGCCGTCTTCCACTTCGACTTCTCCGATACTGAAATTGCGCTGGAAGTTGGTCGAGTCGTCTTGCGCATCCCACAAACAAAACTCAATCGCAGAAAAAATCGACAGCTTGGCCGCGCTTTGACGATGGTTGGTGACCGTTAACTGCCAGATCTCAAGGTTCTCGTCGAGGGGTACAAAGTAGCGCGTGCTCGCCGCAATGCCGTCATACTGCGAACTGATGGTGGTATAGCCCATGCCATGGCGGCAGGAATAGTGATCGAGGTTTCGCTTGGTCGGCTGCCAGGAGGGGGACCAGAATTTTCCCGAGGCCTCGTCCCGCAAGTAAATGTATCGTCCGCCAAAATCGAAGGGCGCGTTGTTGTAGCGGTAGCGGGTTATGCGGCGAAGGCGGGCGTCACGATAGAAGGAATATCCTCCCGCGGTGTTTGAAATGATTCCGAAATAGGCCTGGCACCCGAGATAGTTAATCCATGGAAGCGGCGTGTCCGGTTGAGTGATGACGTACTCCCGGTTCTGATCGTCGAAATACCCATATTTCATGAAAGCAGCCCCCAAGCCGAACTGGGCGCGTTAACGGCCCGGCTTAGTATAACGATTTTCTACTGGCGTTGAACAACTTTCGGGTGTAGACATGTAGCGTGCCGAAACGGGCGTGCGGGTCAGGAAAGGTCTGTCCCGGGACTCACATTAATCTGTGAGGGAGATCACAGCCGCGACTCTCACCACAATGAGAGGGTGGCACACCTGCAGTACTCGCGGTTAGGCAAGGGATAGAGAGACTATGGCGCGATTCATTCGTCGGTTGAGTTACTCTGCGTCGGTGCTCGCCCTCGGGATGGCGACACTCCTTCTTGGGATGACGTCGGCCGCTCGAGCGGCTGAAAGTAAGAGCGTACAAATCAAGGTGGACCAGGTCGGCTACTTACCTGGTAACGCGAAGCTGGCGCTCATCACGGCTTCGGCCAAAAGCTTTGAAGTAAAACACGCATCGGACAATTCTATCGCCTTCAAAGGCGAACTGAGTTCCGGCGCTGTGGATCCTGATACCGGCGACTCCGTCCAGATCGCCGATTTCTCCAAGCTAAAAGAGCCCGGAACGTACTACCTCGATGTGCCGGGAGTGGGCCAAAGCTGGACCTTCTCCATCCGACCCGATGTTTTTTCTCGCACCTACTATCTTGCGATGCGCGCGTTTTACGGGCAGCGGTGCGGCACGGCTGTCGATCTCGGGCCGGAATTTCCTGGATATGCGTACCCCGCGTGTCACCTGAAGGGCGAGTTTCACGCGTCTTCAGGCAAGGAAGGCGAGCGCGACAACGTCGGCGGCTGGCACGATGCCGGCGACTATGGACGCTACGTGGTCAATTCCGGAATCTCCACCGGGACCATCTTGTGGACGTGGGAGATTTTTGGATCGAAACTCAAGAACATCAAGCTGAATATTCCAGAGAGCGGCAACGGAACGCCCGACATTCTGAACGAAGCCCGCTGGAATCTTGAGTGGATGCTCAAGATGCAGGACGAGGACGGCGGCGTCTGGCACAAGCAAACCAGCACACACTTCCCCGGATTCGTCATGCCCGAGGATGACCAGCTTCCCAGCGAAGTCATCGGAACCGGGCAGCAACCGTACAAGAGCACCTGCGCTACGGCGGATTTGGCAGCCGTCGCAGCCATTGCGGCGCGAGTTTACTCGCCTTTTGACGCTAAGTTCGCAGCGCGAAATCTCGAAGCTGCTCGCAAAGCCTGGCTCTGGACCGAGAAGTTCCCCAATGTCACCTTCAAAAATCCGGCAGGCATCAGCACAGGAGAATACGGCGACGATTCCTGCTCGGATGAGCGGTTATGGGCTGCGGCAGAACTATGGCGCACCACCGGAGACAAAGCGTTCAACGAGTACGTGGTGACCCACTATCCGGATTTTCGCTCGACTCTGGATATCCCCGCTGCCGAGGGCTGGCGGGAAGTCGCTCCCATGGGTTTGTGGACGTATGCGCTGGCGGCCCGCAAAGGCTCTGATGCTGTCGTGATTGCCGACATTCGCAAGCGCACGCTCCAAGCCGCGCGGACCGTGGTCGAGACTACGCATAAAAACGGCTATCGCGTTAGCCTGCATGCGAAAGAATACGTCTGGGGCTCCAATGGCATCGCCGCAACCTACGGCGTTGAACTGCTGGTCGCGAATGTGCTGGCGCCCGATCCCGCTTTCGTCGAGACCGCACTGGACAATCTCCACTACTTGTTGGGCCGAAACACATTTTCACTTTCCTGGGTGACGCAGGTCGGGGAGAATCCGTATCGTCACCCGCACCATCGGCCCAGCGGTGGCGACAAGAATGCCGAACCCTGGCCGGGATTGTTATCCGGCGGCCCGAATGCCGCCCGGCAAGACGCTGTGCTGCAGAAGTTACCGCCAAACTTGCCGCCCGCCAAGGTGTATGCGGACGATCAAGGCTCGTACGCAAGCAATGAGATCGCCATCAATTGGCAGGCGTCGCTCGTGTTTTTGCTGGCCGGAATGCTTCCCTGATCGACGGTGGCCCGGAATCCGCGACCGCAAGCGCGGCTCCGGACGAATTATCAGAACGAAAATTGGCTGAACAAACGACGACCTGACCGCGGATCGCAACGGAATAGGCCGCGGGTCGAGCAAACATGAGGTCCATCATGCATCTTCACACCATTGACATCGCAATCATCCTTGCTTACCTGGTGCTGTCCGTACTGGTCGGCTACTGGGTATCGCATCGCGCCTCCCGCGACATCAAGGCGTATTTCCTGGGCGGCAACGTGTTGCCCTGGTATGTCCTCGGCGTTTCCAATGCTTCAGGGATGTTCGATATCAGCGGCACGATGCTGCTGGTGTATTGGATGTTTGTGTATGGACTGAAGAGCGTGTGGATCCCCTGGCTGTGGCCGACATTCAACCAGGTTTTCCTGATGGTCTATCTCTCCACCTGGCTGAGACGGTCGAACGTGATGACCGGCGCCGAATGGATTCAAACCCGCTTCGGCAAAGGTCGCGGCGCGCAACTCTCACACATCATCGTGGTCATCTACGCCTTCATCAGCATCATCGGATTCTTCACCTACGGCTTCAAGGGTATCGGTAAGTTCGCGGCAACCTTCCTTCCGTGGCATCTCAGCGTCAACGAGTATGCCCTGATCCTGATCGCGATTACCGCGATTTACGTCATCAAAGGCGGCATGTTTAGTGTCGTGATCACCGAAATCATGCAGTTCTGCATTCTGTCAGTGGCCTCGTTTGCGGTGGGGATCATCGCCATGACACGGGTTGCCCCGGGGATGTTGCAGCGCTTCATCCCGGCTGGCTGGGACAACGTATTTTTCGGATGGCACATCGGAATGGACTGGTCCAACCTGGTGCCGTCCGCCAACGCAAAAATCGCCCAGGACGGCTACGGCCTTTTCGGATTCTTTGTCATGATGCTGCTGTTCAAGGGCATCTTGATCAGCGCCGCCGGTCCCGCTCCAAATTACGACATGCAGCGCGTCCTGTCCTGCAAGAATCCGCGGGAAGCCTCGATGATGAGCGGCTGGGTGAACGTGGTGCTGACCTTCCCGCGATATTTCCTCGTAACCGGGCTCACCGTGCTCGCGCTCGTGTTCTTCAGTGATCAGATCCGCGGGATGGGCACGAACATGGACTTCGAGCGCATCCTGCCCTCCGCGCTTGGGCTGTTTGTGCCGGCCGGACTCTTGGGCATTCTGATCGCGGGCCTGCTGGCCGCCTACATGAGCAATTTCGCTGCAACGGTTAACGCCGCACCGCCCTATTTCGTGAACGACATTTACAAGCGCTTCATTAATCCCCACGCAAGCGAAAAAACTTACGTGCGCCTGAGCTACCTGAGTTCATTAGCGGTGGTCCTGCTGGGAGTGGCCATAGGCTGGTACGTCACCAGCGTTAACAACGTGGTGATTTGGATTGTCACAGCCCTCTGGGGCGGCTACACAGCCTCGAATGTGCTGAAGTGGTATTGGTGGCGGTTCAACGGATACGGTTATTTCTGGGGAATGGTTGCAGGCATGTCATCTGCGCTCACGATTCCCCCACTTCTCACGAAGAGCGCGGCACTGCAGAATTTCGCTCACGCTCATTCGGTAAACCTGGATGTTTCGCTGAGCTTCGGGATCGTGTTCGTCCTGTCATTGGTTGGTTGCTTCGCCGGAACTTTCTTGAGTGCGCCCGAAGACGATGAAGTCTTGAAGGATTTTTACCGTCGTGTCCGGCCCTGGGGCTTCTGGGGGCCTATTCTGAAGAAAGTTCAGCAGGAGGATCCTTCCTTCCGCCGCAACAAGGACTTCTTCCGTGACATGTTCAACATCGTAATAGGAATCATTTGGCAGATCGCGCTGGTGGTGTTGCCCATGTACATCGTGACCTGGAGGCTTGGCCGCGCGGGGATCACCTTTGCGATCGTGGCCGTCACCTCATTGATCCTCAAGTTCACCTGGTACGACCATTTGAAGGACCTTGAACACATCGATCACTTCGATGTTCCGCAGAAGGAAGCGCCAGTGCTGAATGCGGTGACGAATTAACACTTCACCACGCGCGTGCTCCAATGGATGCAGTGACTTACCCTCGGAATAGCTGCATCGGGGCCCAGTAGAACGGGCTGCGGAACCTGCCTCCTTTGAGGAGCGCTAGCTTCGCTGCGCGCAGGGCGGCATCGGGAGTCGCCCCCTTGGAGAGTTCGTCGTAAAAGCGATCCATCAATTGATCGGTAGAGACATCGGTAACTTCCCACAGGGCCGCAACCACGTTGCGGGCCCCGGCGCGCAGAAACGCCCATGCCAGTCCGACCATGCCCTCGCCGGAGTAATGCCGGTCGCCTGCGCTGTAGCAAGCCGAAATCGTCACCAACTCGGCGCGTATTCGATGCTGCGTAATGTCCCGGGCGTACAGTTTGAACGAATCGGGATTGTCGGGCTCCTTCGACAACACGATCGCGGAGTCAAGCGGGTCGACTCGGCTAGCCGTCCCGTGGGCTACGAAATGGATGTAAGAAAACTGCCCCGGACTGCTGTTCAGGTACGCGGACGGGGTAGCGTGCTCCCGCTGATAAACGAGCCTATGCGCCCCGCCAAAATGCCTCTCCACCGTTCCCATTTGGTCAGCGGCCTTGGGCAATTCGGGATAGTCAGTACCAGGAGAAGCGCTGTCGCCGATCAGAAGCAGCTTTGAGGGCGTGCGATCTTTTTCGTGAAGCGAGGCGGCGAGAATCCGCAGCGAGGGCGAGTTGATCACATCGACATCTTCGATCCAGTAATGCGGGGCGGGCGAGCTGGCTACCAGAGTCTCGAAATTCAGGTTGTTGAGCTCGCCATCAGGAATGATGAATACTCTCGAGTCCTTTCGCAAGAACGACTGGGCCGGCGCAACCAGAATCCGGTACAGTTCGGTTCCGTCCGTGCTTGATTCCAGGACGTTCGCCGGGCCGCTGAGAGCCGCACGATATCGCTTGACCGCGGCTTCAATTTCGCGGCCCGAGGGAAGAGTAAACAAACGAGTTTGCTGCGCGGTAATCGCCCAAAGATAGGATTGCTTCTCGCCAAGCCAATAAAACAAAATCGTCCCGTTCGCCCGCCGCGCAATGGATTGCGGGTTCAACTTCGGCGCTGCGGCTCGAATCTGGTCTGCTCCTCTGCCAGCACGTTCTTTCGAAAGTAAGCCCAAGCCTTCGGAGAGAGTACGCGCCCGGCTATAGTCAGCCCACTGTAGCGCCTCCGCGGTCCTGCCCACCTTTACCAGAAAATCCAAGTAGTCGTCGTAAATGCCCGCAGCGTTTGTGAGAAACGAAAGCTGAAAATCTTCACGTCGAACCGTCGCGCGGGCCGACTCGAAAGTGTCGAGAGCGGCACGATATTTCCGATTCGCTGCAACCGGATCCTTCTGGTCCGCAAATAAACGCGCCAGCGAGTGCTGGGCCTCCCACTTCAGAAAGACGGGACAAGCAGGATCCCGCTCGACTCCCTCGAATATCTGCCGTGCCATGAGGGCATTACCGCGCCGCGCCGCGATCTGCCCCTCCACCAGCATGGGATACAGTTCGTCGGCGGGGATTCCGCTGGCGTGGGCGATATCGAGGGCTTGTCGGGAGTATTCCCCACCTCCCACAAAGTCGTTGGTCGCGAGAGAGAGGCGGGCCAGAGCACGAAGGCCGTTGAACATTGCTTCCTTCGCTCCCCATCTGCGCGCCAGGTCTAGAGCTAAGAGATACGATTCGCGGGCGCGCCTGAAGTCGCGCAGGTCAGAGTACACGTAACCTGCGTCCATTCCCCACGACGCCTCGTCGATGTAGTCGCCGAGTTTAGTTGCGCGTTCCTTGGCCTGAAGGAATGCAGCCAGTGCCCCTTCAGAATCCCCCAACCTATAACGGGCCCATCCCACGTTACCAAGCGCGGTCTGCGCGATGTCATCGGCGTTAAGCCTTTCGGCGGCTTGATATGCAGCACCCGACCATTCCATTGCCTCGTCGAATCGCTCTTGCTTGAGTGAGACTGCACCCAGATTCAACAGTGCGGTCGCACCTAAGAACTGGTCATCCCGAGTACGAGCGAACGAAAGGCTCTGTCTGAACAATTCGCGCGCAAGATCTCTCTGACCACGCTGATTCGCCAGAAGACCGCGTGCCCGAATGACGTCGCCGCAATGTGAATCCGCTGTCTCGGCGCATAGCCGACCTGCGCCGTCAAGCTCCTGCTCCGCTTCCGAGAATTGATGCAACCGCGCGTGCGCAGCGCCGCGCAAGGCCAGAACCTCAATTTTCAGAGCCTTACCATCAGGCTCGGCGTCCAGTTGTTTTAGGACATCCGGATACATGCCTCGCCAGAGCAGAACCTCCGCTTCAAGGGTTCTAAACCTCCATGCCCATTGAGGATTTGACCGGCGGAACCTCTGGTATCCCACTTCCGCCTCTTTTTGGCCATCGGCGAGATTCCCACGAACAAACGTGGCTCTGGCGTGTTCGTAAAAGGCCTGTGGATCGCCCCTCTTGAAGCAGCCTAGGCCTAGATCCAATGACACTAGCAACGTTATCGCTAACGCCCAGAGCGGAACGGGTCGGCGGTAAGATATGTTTCCCATTGTCTCAGTGAGAAGGTCGCCTTGGATCGTATGGGTCGGTGGGAGCAGTGTACAAAACGGAGATCGGGTAGGGCCAGCATGGGATCCGGGAAGTATCGGATCGCACGGCACTTCTGCGTACGGAAGGGCCCGACCATATTGAGTCCTGACGGACTCTCCATAGTTTGTGCAGTAATAAAGAGGGTTAACCACACGTGGAAATAGTCACACCTTATGTATGCTGTGCCGCCAACGATTTTCGTAAACACTGCTCTTTGTCGGGTTCTGTGAAGCCGCGAACTACATAAAAGAGCGGGCGCCAGAACGGCGCCCGAATCGTGGATGGACTTGCACAACCGCACGGAATTACGGCTTCGTTTCGCCGTTCGCAGTAACAACAGCTGCTGACGCCGTTCCATGCCCCACGCAGCCCATCTTTAGGCTGATGCCCGTCAACTCGAAGCTCACACTGGGCCTTTTGGAGCCCTCGTATCTTCTCTCGCTCACTGCAATCTCGCCTAAAGCAGCGAACCCGAATTCCGGAATCACCAGCACATTCCCGAACGACTGCACGCCTGGGATTGGAATCTCGCCAATGCTTTCGACCAGAGAACACGTAACTCTCGGCCTCTCCGCATCCTCGTCACTTCGATCGCTGGTACGGATGAGCTCGTTAATCGTGGTAAGCCGTTCTTCGTAGTGAGATTTCAACTCTTTGGGAAGACCGTCGGCATGAGCAATTCTCTCCGTCTGTTCCTTTATTGCGTTCAGGAAAGTCACATCCCGAAGATAAGAACGATTGCCGTCCGGCCTTTTCCCGCAGATCCCGAAATTCAGGGACAACTCGACCGGAAAACCACTCACACGGAAGTTCGTGAATTGGCTTCCCAGAAAAGTAACGTGCGGGAAATGGCCGTCTTCGTACGGATGCTCAGTCGAAACCTGCGAGACGATCCTATCTGCAGTGATGACCTCGAAAACGTTCAGGCCTTCCATGATGGATGTGGAGAGAGTGATCCAGCCGTTGTTTTTGAGGCTGCGGCTTCCCGAGACGCGGGTTTTACCTTTGGCAAAGGAAATCAGTCCTTCAATGCTGACCACCTCGGCAAAACGTGTGAGATGCCCGCCGCGCCGGTCCTTCAACAGAACAGGGGCGTGCGGCTCGATCTTCTGCTCAATCGGGCGCTTCAAATGTCCGCTCAGCACATGAGCTTCGGCGTGGTAATCGTGAGATGGAGTCTGCTTGCCAACTTTTTCAGGAATCTCTGTCATGGTAGCCATAGGTATACTCCGCCGCTAGGGTGAACTCAATTCTGAACTTGCAGAGTGAAGGCTGTACTTCCGAGATCTTTACTCTGTCCCGCATCCGTGACGCCCCGTACTGCGAGCCGGTAATCTCCAGATTTGCGGTTCGCTCCCGGAATCAGCAATGGCCACTGGTCTTTCTCCCCTGCCGTTGGAATTGTGAGCGAACATTCTAGCTTTCCTGCCGGGTTATACAAGTCCGCGATATATCGCAAATAGCCTTCCTCGGGAGGAATTCGCACGAAGAGGAGGAAGCTCTTCCCCTGTTCAATGGAAATCGTAGGACCCGAGGAGCCCCATGTTCCTACAGTCACCGTGGCCCAGGACAAAATCTGGGCCCGTTGTGCAGCACCCCGCAATCGTGGATAGGTAACTGCGTTCTGGTACCCCACCACGGCCAACAGGGTGAGCAGGGCGGGAACGGCGTATGCAGGACTGAACCAGCCAAACCAGCCGCGGCGGCTTCTTTTCTCACCACGGACGGGCTCGCGAACCGCCATTCCTGGTTCTTCCGCCAGCACGACTTTGGCGCTGGACACGAACTCTGATCCCGCACGGACATCGAGTGCGCAATCAGCGCATTCGAAAAAGTGCCCTTCGAACTTGTCCTTCATCTCGGGCTCAAGTTCCTGGAGCAGATACCGTTCTGCTAGCCTTTGTCGAACCACTTCGCCGTGGTTCATAAATTTTTCCCCCTCGTAAGCAAATTCGTGCCACGCATCCACAACCCTTCCTAGGCAGGAGAATAATCTGGGGGATTTCTTCTCATCTGCGTCAGATAGGTTGATTTGAAAGCCTGCTTGGCCCGGTGCAGCAATACTCGTAAGTACTCCCGGTCAACCCCAAAATCACGACAAACATCATCTTTATCCCGTTCTTCCAGAAAAACTTCGCGGAGAAGCCGGCGATCGCGCTCGCTAAGCTTTTCCAGAATCTCCCTGACCTTGCTTTCCGTTTCCTTGGCGCCGAGCGCACGAAACATGTCGAAATCTGAGGCCGGAAAGTTCTCCTCATCCTCTTCATCGAGGGGAGCGCTGCGCGCCGCCATTCGATAGTGCTCCAGCAGGACGTTGTTGCAGATCGAATTGACGAACGATCCCAGGCTCTCCGCTTGAAGTATCTT
Organism: uncultured Acidobacteriota bacterium; assembly: GCA_963807095.1. GTDB lineage: Bacteria > Acidobacteriota > Terriglobia > Terriglobales > Acidobacteriaceae > Sulfotelmatobacter. Next base: position 116,311 of record CAWEAF010000001.1, read on the forward strand.
GCCTGCGCGCAGGGCGGTAAAGAACCGCGCAAAAGTCTCCTGGCGCAAGTCTTCGATGGTCTCCCGCGAGTTTACGCGGGAACCCAGCTTGATCCTGATCAAGGAGCCGAAATAGCTGGAGAAATGTTCCTGGGTTCGGAAATCTCCAGACTGCAAACGGCTGAGATAATCCTGGTCAAAAGAATGGAACTGCAAGGACTTGCCCCGAATGTTCTGAACTGGCACACAGTGTAGCACCGGAACGGCAACGGGCGGCAAGGCTTCCACCACCGGCCCGCGTTTCAGCGTCGCGTGGCCAACGTGTCGACAGCCGGACGGAATGGGACGAGCAATCCCCAAAAGATCAGGACCTCCAATAGACAGTTCGGAAAGCACCGGAAGCCGCCTTCCCCCAGTCGGCTTCCAGCGCTTACGAGAACCTGGCGAGCGGTTACCAGCCGGGTCCCTGAACTGTGGATCACCGCCGCGAGGTGCGATGTCTTCCACATTGAGATAGTGCAGGAGCCCCCAAAAACGTTTCAGATATTCTTCACAACACGTGAGGCCGGGCGCAACGGCTGAAAGGCAAGCCGAAAACTCCTGTTGACTTCAGGTAGCGTTTTGCTACCATATAAGTGTGAGCCAGCCCGTAAAGCTTTCTGACAGCCTGGTCCTGGATGCCCGGGTGACCGGAGAAATCGTGGAGCGCTCAATCGCCGGCCAGGTTGAGTTTTGGGCGCGATTGGGCCGCGCGATGGAACTGCTGCTCGAGGGACCTCAGGTGCTCGCTCTGTGCCGCAATGCCGGCGCAAGACCGCTCTCTGCTTGCCTTGACTCGGTGGACTCTCCTGAGGGACGGCAGCGCGTTTCCGAATTCCTCGATAGCCAGCCATTCCCTCACTACGAACCTCACCCGGTGCGGGCCGGACTGCTGGTACGGACCGATTCCAACGGCCATCAAACCGTAGGGCGCTTTCTCCATCGCCAGTTCGAACCCGTTAAGGCAAGAGCGAAAAGCCACGCCAAAGGTCGATGAGCATACTCCCGCTGGACCAGCGTCCGGTGGTGGTTGCCGTAGCGGGACCGAATGGCGCAGGCAAGACGACCTTCTACCACGCCCATCTGGCCCCCGCCGGGCTTCGCTTCGTCAACGCCGACGTGATTGCCCGTGAACTCAGCCTGGATCCCTACGCGGCTGCCCGCGCTGCTGATGCCGTTCGTAGGGAACTCGTTCGACAACGGGAGAGCTTTGTCTTTGAAACCGTGTTTTCCGATCCGTTGGGTGAGAAGCTTCGGTTTCTCCGGGAAACCGCTCAATCGGGCTACACGGTCGTGCTTTGCTTCATTGGAATGTCGGGGCCCGAAGTATCGGAGGAGCGCGTCGCGATGCGTGTGAGCCAGGGTGGACACGACGTGCCGAGTGACAAATTGATGACGCGCTTCCCGAGAACCATGGCTAATCTCAAGTCAGCCCTGCGTGAACTCCCACACGTTTGGGTTTTCGATAACGACGATCTGCGGAGTCCTTTCCGTCTGGTCGCAATTTTCGAACGCGGCAAACAGAGCCGCCTGCACAAACCAGTACCAAAGTGGTTGCGCGACTTACTCCCGAAAAAGTGACGAGAGTATGCACTCTACGGAGCAGGAATCTGAACGTTGGAAATAATGTTGGAGTATCCGCTCTCCTGGTTGGTGGTATTGACTGCCGTGGCGGCGTAGCAATACGCCGTGCCGTCCACCACGTTGGCGTCGGTGTACAGGACGCCCGTATTCACCAGGGGATTGATTCTGGCGAAGGATCCGCAGGCGCTGACCGGCGCGGGATTGTAGACCGCGCGGTATATGTTGTAGCCGGAAATATTCGAAGAGGAGCTCGCGCTCCACGACAGGTTCACTGAATAAACCGGCGCAGGCGTACCCGTTCCACTCAGTGCCTCGGTGATCGTTGGACTTTGCGCATTGGTAGCGCTGAATGTCAAAGTGGCACTCGCCGATCCAGCAACCGTAGGACTGAACGTAACCGTAAAGGGTACGCTTTGCCCCGCCGCGATAGTCACCGGCAGGGACAGTCCGCTCACGGTGAATACCGAATTATTCGAACTCGCCCCGGTGACGGTTACGCTCGCGCCTGTGGCGCTCAGGGTGCCGGAACCGGTCCCGCTGAGCCCCGCCACGATGCTGCCCAGCGAAAGAGAGGTCGGCGATACCGTGAGCTGACCAGTCGCGGCCACACCTGTCCCTGACAACGCTATGCTCAGGGTCGGATTCGACGCGTTCGACGTTATGGTGACCGATCCACTCGCGCTTGCCGCCGAGGCTGGTGTGAACGTGACCGTGAATGTCGCGCTCTGCCCAGCCGTCAGCGTTACTGGAGCAGTGATCCCGCTCAGGCTGAATCCCGTCCCGCTGACTCCTACTTGGGATATCGTTACGCTGGAACCGCCAGTATTGGTGACCGTCTCCGACAGAGCTTGGTTGCTTCCGACAGTGACGCTGCCAAAACTCAGGCTCGTTGGATTCGATCCCAGAGTTCCGGCTGTGACGCCGGTTCCCGATAACGCGATCGTCAGTGTGGGATTGGACGCGTTAGACGTAATGGTGACGGCGCCATTTGCGGCTCCAGCACCCGATGGCGCAAATTTCACGCTGAAGGTTGCGCTCTGCCCAGCCGTCAGCGTTACTGGAGCAGTGATCCCGCTCAGGCTGAATCCCGTCCCGCTGATCCCGACCTGAGAAATTGTGACGCTCGTACCGCCAGTATTCGTGACCGTCTCGGACAGAGACTGATTACTGCCCACAGTGACGCTGCCAAAACTCAGGCTGGTCGGATTCGGCCCCAGTGTACCGGCCGTGACGCCGGTTCCCGACAATGCAATCGTCAGCGTGGGATTGGACGCGTTGGACGTAATGGTGACGGCACCACTCGCGGCTCCGGCACCCGATGGAGCGAATTTCACACTGAAGGTCGCGCTCTGTCCTGCTGTCAGGGTAACGGGAGCGGTAATCCCGCTTACGGTGAATCCAGTACCGCTGATTCCGACCTGAGAAATGGTCACACTCGTCCCGCCAGTATTGGTGACCGTTTCGGACAGGCTCTGATTGCTGCCCACCGTCACATTGCCAAAACTCAGGCTCGTAGGATTCGATCCCAGAGTTCCGGACGTGACGCCGGTTCCCGACAATGCGATCGTCAGAGTAGGATTGGAAGCGTTGGACGTAATGGTAACGGCACCACTGGCGGCTCCGGCACCTGATGGAGCAAATTTCACGCTGAAGGTCGCGCTCTGCCCCGCCGTTAGCGTCACAGGAGCCGTGATGCCGCTCAGGCTGAATCCGGTTCCGCTAATCCCCACCTGAGAAATGGTGACGCTCGCACCGCCAGTGTTTGTCACTGTCTCTGACAGCGATTGATTACTCCCCATTGTGATGCTGCCGAAGCTAAGACTGCTGGGACTCGATCCCAGTGTTCCGGGAGCCACCCCGGTTCCCGACAATGCGATCGTCAGCGTGGGATTAGAGGCGTTCGAGGCGATCGTAACGTTCCCGCTCGCTGCTCCTGCAGCCGTCGGGGTAAACGTGACATTGAACGTCGCGCTCTGTCCCGCGTTCAGTGTGACCGGAGCGGTGATACCAGACAGGCTGAATCCGCTCCCACTGACTCCAACTTGCGAGATTGTGACGCTCGTCCCGCCAGTATTGGTAACGGTCTCAGACAGGCTCTGATTGCTGCCCACGGTCACGCTGCCAAAACTCAGGCTTGCCGGATTTGATCCCAACGCGCCGGGCGTAGTCCCCGTTCCGGATAGCGGTATCGCCAGGGTCGGATTCGATGCATTCGAAGTGATCGTGACGGTGCCGATCGCACTTCCCGCGGAAGTCGGTTTGAATGCGACGGAGAAAGTTGCGCTCTGTCCCGCACTCAAGGTAACGGGCGCGGTAATTCCGCTCAGGCTGAATCCGGTCCCGCTGATCGCGACCTGAGAAACCGTGACCGTCGAGCCGCCCGTGTTCGTTACAGTCTCTGAGAGCGACTGCGTATTTCCCACAAGCACGCTGCCAAAACTAAGGCTGCTCGGATTTGCGCCCAGTGCACCCGTTGCGGCGCCCGTCCCCGACAACGGTATGGTCAGCGTCGGATTTGAGGCATTCGAGGTGATCGTAACGTTGCCGCTCGCCGCCCCGGCAACCGTTGGCGTGAACGTTACGTTGAAGGTCGCAGTTTGCCCGGCGGTCAACGTAACCGGAGCCGTAATGCCGCTCAGACTGAATCCAGCTCCGCTGATCCCGACTTGCGAGATCGTGACGCTGGTTCCGCCTGTGTTCGTGATCGTCTCCGACAGAGCCTGGTTGTTACCCAGAATCACGCTGCCAAAGGTGAGACTGGCCGGATTCGAACCCAGCGCTCCGGCCGTGATGCCTGTTTCTGACAACGGTATCGCCAGTGTCGGGTTAGAAGCGTTGGACGTAATCGTCACGTTGCCCGTGGGAGTTCCTGCAGACGTCGGTTTGAATGAAACCGTGAAACTCGCGCTCTGCCCCGCGGTCAGCGTTACAGGTGCAGTGATTCCGCTCAGACTGAATCCAGTCCCGGTAATCGCGACTTGAGAAATCGTCACGCTGGATCCGCCCGTGTTCGTGACTGTTTCTGAGAGCGATTGCGTATTACCCACGGTCACGTTGCCAAAGGCGAGATTGGTCGGATTCGCTCCCAGCGTGCCAACAGCCGCGCCTGTCCCCGTCAAGGGAATCGCCAGGCTCGGATTGGAAGCGTTCGAAGTAATCGTGATGCTTCCGCTGGCAGCGCCGGACGCCGTCGGGGTGAACGTAACGTTAAAGGTCGCAGTCTGCCCGGCGGTCAGCGTAACCGCAGCCGTAATCCCGCTCAGAGTAAATCCGGTCCCGGCAATTCCAACTTGAGAAATCGTGACGCTTGCCCCGCCTGAGTTCGTGATCGTCTCCGACAGGGACTGATTGCTTCCCACAGTCACGGTGCCGAAACTGAGGCTGGCCGGATTCGCGCTCAATGCGCCAAGAGCGGTGCCCGTTCCGGTCAGAGGAATCGTCAGGCTCGGGTTGGAGGCGTTTGAAGTAATCGTGATGCTTCCGCTGGCAGCGCCTGATGCCGTCGGGGTGAATGTGACGTTGAAACTTGCGCTCTGTCCTGCAGCCAGGGTTACGGGTGCAGTGATTCCGCTCAGACTGAATCCGGACCCGGTAATTCCTACCTGGGAGAGAGTGACGCTCGACCCGCCGTTGTTGGTTACCGTCTCTGTCAGAGCCTTGTTGCTGCCTACGCTCACGCTCCCGAAACCAAGGCTGCTAGGATTTCCTCCCAGCGCACCGGCCGTAGTCCCGGTCCCCGACAACGCCATGGTCAGTGATGGATTGGCTCCATCCGACGTGATCGTCACCGTGCCGCTCGCGCTGCCACTCGCTTGCGGCGCGAAGGTTACCCTGAATGTTGTGCTTTGACTCGGTGTAAGGGTCAGCGGCGCCGTGATGCCGCTCAGTTGAAATCCCGTTCCGTTTATCGCAGCTTGCGTGACATCGACATTGGCCGAGCCTGTGTTGGTCAGAGTTACCGTCTGCGCCTGCGAACTTCCCACGGCGATGCTGCCGAACGCTTCGCTCGCCGGAGTGAGCGCCAACTGTCCTACCGCTACCGCGGTGCCAACTCCGGTAAGAGCGACATTCGTCACTGCATCGGACGCATCGCTGGTCACCGAGAGAGTGGCATTGAAGACTCCCACCGTATCCGGTGTAAATGCGATCCCGACCGTCGCACTCTGGCCGACAGGGATCGTCACCGGAAGACTGGGACTGGTTAGAGCGAAATACTTGGTTGAAATCGAAGCGCTGCTGACCGTGATCGAAGAGGTGCCGGCATTGGTCGCAGAAAACGTCAGGGTCTTGGTGCTGCCCGCCTGGATGCTGCCAAAATCAAGACTTGAGGTGGCTAACGAAAGAAATGGCGATTGGGTTGGCGCTGTAGTCGATCGTCCCGCGGCGCTGATTCCCTGGCAGCCCGCCAGCAGTGTGAGCGCAGTGAGAAGAAGCGCCGTGGCTATCAGTCGGTGAAATTGTGTCGAGGAAAATGCGCTTACTTTGGTTAGCATCGTTCGCCATGGACCCATAGCCCCAGGTTCCACGACGGAACGCCGCGTAGTACGACCTGTCTGCACCCTGGGGGAGGGCTCATGCGGATTGTTGCGCTATGACGGAAACCGAAGTAGATCGCGAAAGTACACCGACTAACTCCAAAGTGCAGTGGTCAGAAGGACAATAGGAAGTTTTAATCCATCAGAGCCCGCGTCAGTAGCCGCATCTGGGGCGGCGGCACAGGTGAGTCACACACAAGTTCCAAGCCATTCCATTTTGGGAAACGCGCGATTTTAGTTTGTGTTTTAAGACCAGCTCGAAATTGCGTTTGGAAAGCACGCTCGATGAGAGAGGCGCGGCTCTTCAGCCGCGGCACACGTCAGTAAATTTCATTGGGGAAATATTCGGAAGGTTCTCTACGCGATCCAACCACCGCCGACCACGATTTCACCGTCGTAGAAAACGGCGGCCTGGCCTGGAGTGATGGCGCGCTGCGGTTCATCGAAGGTCACAGCGACTTCACCGACTCCAGCGCGTTCGATCATCGCTGCAGCGGGCTCGTGACGATGCCGGATCTTCACCGCAACGCGCATCGGCTCCCGCAGATCATCGACAGAGATCAGATTTACGCGCCGTGCACGCAGCGTCCTCGAGTAAAGATGCTCGTCCCCACCCACGACGACCTGCTTGTCGGCACCGCTGATCTGGATTACGTACAGCGGCGATCCGGTGGCGACACCAAGTCCCTTGCGCTGGCCCACAGTGAAATTGTGAATGCCGCTGTGCTCTCCAATAACTTCGCCGTTCGTAGTTACGAGTTCGCCCGCCGTGTCAGGTAAGGACTCGCCCTGCTCAGCCAAGGTAGGCATCGATGAAGCGCTTGTAATCACCGCCCGGGACAAAACAGATTTCCTGCGAGTCCGGCTTCTGCGCGAGTGCAAGCCCATGCTTGCTCGCGAGTTCACGGACTTCTGCCTTGGTCATCTCCCCGAGAGGAAACAGCGTGCGGCTGAGCTGTTCCTGGGTGAGGCCGAAAAGGAAATACGTCTGATCCTTGGTGCGATCTGCCGGACGCTTGAGCAACCAGCGCCCTCGGGCATCCTCGTAGGTGACGCGGGCGTAGTGGCCAGTCGCGACCCGCTCGGCCCCAATCTGTCGCGCCACGACAAGGAGCTGATCGAACTTCAAGTGATTGTTGCACAGGCTGCACGGAATCGGCGTGCGGCCTGAGAGATATTCCGCCACGAACGGGCGTATTACGTCGCGCTCGAACCGCTCCTCATGATTGACCACGTAATATGGGATACCGATCTGCTGAGCCACGCGCCGCGCGTCGTAGACGTCATCCAGGGAGCAGCAGCGTCCCTGCACGGATTCGGGCATACCCTCGCGTCCGGCCAGGCGGCGCTGGTTCCATAGCTGCATCGTGAGGCCGACCAGGTCGTGCCCCGCGGCGCGCAGCATGGCCGCGACGGTGGAAGAATCCACACCGCCCGACATGGCTACCGCAATGGTGTTGTTACCCAGCTTCCAGCTCCCGGCTTTACTAGTTCCTTCCTTCATCCAAACCAACCATTGTCATCCTGAGCAACGCCAAGGATCTATGCATTCTGCTGGCATCGGCAAAATACCTGGATCCTTCGCGGCAAACGCACCGCTCAGGATGAAAATTCGATTCCGTTATCATCGACTCACCGTCTGCTTACTGTAGCTGGGCGAAATCGCACGAAGCCGCGCAACCGCTTCCGGCAGCAGGCCCAACGCAAAATCGATTTCATCTTTCAGTCGTTTGCTTGCCCAGGCTGAATCGAATGCTGGCACGCGCCTGCTCTCGCTTCATGCCCATCGCCAGCAGCACATGCGACGGTTCTATCGCCCCTGACGAACACGCCGCCCCAGTCGACACCGCCAATCCTTTTAGATCGAGTGCAATCACCAACGATTCACCTTCAATGTGATCAAAGCGAATGTTCGTGGTGTTAGGCACTCGAGGAGCGCCATCGCCGTTTACTCCCGCCTCCTCAACCTGCCCGAGGATTTCTTCTTGCAGGCGGTCGCGTAGAGCGGCCATTTTGCGATCATCTCCGCGATCAAAACCCAGCTTGGCAAGTTCTGCCGCCTTGCCCAAGCCAACGATTCCGGGAACATTTTCAGTGCCCGCCCGCCGCGAGCGTTCGTGGCGTCCTCCATAAAACAGCGGCTGCAGCCTGGTTCCCTTCTTGATATACAAGCGCGCCGCCTCCCTGCGGGGCATGAATCTTATGGCCGGAGATCGTGAGCGCGTGGCATCCAATGCGCCTGACATCGATCAGAACTTTGCCCGCGGCCTGCACTGCATCGGTGTGAAAAAGAACTCCGGCCTCTGCGGCAATTTTCCCGATTTCTTCGACCGGCTGTAAAACTCCAGTCTCGTTATTGGCCATCATCACGGAGATCAGCTTCGTGTTCGGACGCAGTGCGCGTCTCACCTCATCCGGATTCACCAGGCCGCGGCCATCGACTGGCAGCACCGTAACTTCGCAGTCCAGGCCTTCCAGATGCTTTGTGGCATGCAACACCGCGTGATGCTCAATGCCGAAGTGATTACGTGATCGCCCGCCTCGACCAGCCCGGCCATCGCGAGATTGTCACTCTCGGTGCCGCCCGAAGTGAAGATTATCTCGGCAGCGCTGCATCCCAGCAATTGCGCGACCGACTCACGCGCATTCTCGACCGCAGCACGCGTCTCCTGCCCGTGATGATGGATGGATGAGGCATTGCCAAAATGCTCCCCAAAATATGGGCGCATCGGCTTCGAACACCTCGGGCAGAACCGGAGTGGTGGCGTTATTGTCCAGGTAAATGCGGTGCATGCAGAACCCGCTTCTATTCTACGGGATTGTTTGCAGAGACGTAGCGTGGCGCGCCTTGCACGCGCCAGTGTGAAGTCAGTGTCTCTACGATCGCTGGTCGATGGCCACGTAGTGCTTGGGATATTCCGGGCCCAGGTATTCGGCGCGCGGACGGATCAGCCGGTTGTCGTCAAGTTGCTCGATGACATGCGCGGTCCAGCCGCTGACGCGGGAGACCGCGAAGATCGGCGTGAACAAATCCACGTCGATTCCCAGCGTGTGATAGGTCGAAGCCGAGTAGAAATCCACGTTGGCGTTCAGCTTCTTGTCGGCCTTCACGAATTCTTCAATCTTGTGCGAGATCTCAAACCACTTCGCCTGTCCGCTGGAGTTGCCCAGATCGCGAGACATGACGCGTAGGTGCGTAGCCCGCGGATCTTCCGTGTGGTAAACCCGATGGCCGAAGCCGGGAATCTTCTTCTTTTGCGCCAGCATGCCTTTGACGTAATCGACAGGATCGGCTCCCGAACCGTCAATGGCTTCCAGAATGTGAAATACGGCTTCGTTGGCCCCGCCGTGCAGCGGTCCTTTCAGAGCGCCAATCGCCGAAGTGATGGCCGAATGCATATCCGACAGAGTCGCAGCGGTGACCCGTCGCCGCGAAGGTCGAGGCATTGAGTTCGTGGTCGGCGTGAAGGATCAGTGCGATATCGAGAGCGCGCTCGGCCGTTGCCGACGGATGCTTGCCGTTCAGCATCAGCAGGAAATTCGCGGCATGAGAGAGCGAGCGGTCCGGCTCAACCACGGGCTGTCCTTTGCGAATGCGGTCGTAGGCCGCGACGATCATCGCGATTTGCGAAGTCATCCGGATCGCCTTGTCTACATTGGCTTTGCGATCGTTGCTCTTCTCCTGCGGATCGTAGAACGAGAGCGCCGAGACGGCGGTGCGCAGCACGTCCATCGGCAGCGCGTGGCGGGGAGCGTTGCGCAACAGGGTGATGATCGACGCGTCCAGCTTGCGCTCTTCCGCCAGCCGCTCGTGCAATTCGCGCAAGCTCGCGGCGCGTGGGCAGCTTTCCGAACCACAACAGGTAGCAGGTTTCTTCAAAATTCGAGTGGTGGGCTAGTTCGTGGATGTCGATGCCGCGATAGGCCAGAACGCCGCGATCTCCATCGATGTAGCAAATCTTGGATGTTGGTGGCAACGACGCCTTCAAGTCCTTTGGGGGCGTGGTTGTGGTCGCGCTGGGCATTGGTCTCTCGCTTCGATCGCAGGATTTGGTGTTGCGGACCACGCGCGAAGGGACGCGGGGAGTGCAACCTTTTTTTATACCTGAATCTCGCTCAAGTTTCCAAACCGCTAGTAACTCCCCGGCGAAATCCGGCAAAGATCGCACCCGAAGCCGAATTCCGTCGCCGCTCGATTCGGGCGAACTCGGCTTTGCGTCTTTGCCACTGCCTTTGCCGGAAGCGTATATTAGAGGGTTTCCTCAGAGATTCCGCGGCCTACTGCATTCTCGTCATATTCCTCCTGGAGGAACCACCCGAATGAAACGCTTTTCGTCAGTTCTGCTCGCGTTTGCCTTTATTCTCTCGACTCTGGCCTCCGCCGACGAAGGCATGTGGCTCTACAACGCTCCCCCCAAAGACAAAATCAAGGCCAAATACGGCTTCGAACTCACCCAAGCGTGGCTCGACCACGTTCGCTTGTCTTCGGTTCGATTCAACAACGGCGGCTCCGGCTCGTTTGTCTCGGCCGACGGACTGACCTTCACCAATCACCACGTGGGCGCGGCATGCGTCCAGCAACTTTCGACCGAAGGGCCACGACTACATCAAGACCGGTTTCTATGCCAAAACGCAGGCCGAAGAAGCCAAGTGCCCCAACCTGGAACTGAACCAACTCGTCGGCATTGAGGATGTGACGGACAAGGTGAACGCCGGACGTGAAGCCGGGGATGTCGGCCGCAGATGCCGGCCAGGCCCAGCGCGCCGCCATGTCGCAGGTCGAAAAAGATTGCTCCACCACCACTGGCCTGCGCTGCGATGTCGTCACTTTCTACTCCGGCCAGGTCTACAACCTCTACAAGTACAAGAAGTACACGGATGTCCGCCTGGTGTTTGCGCCGGAATTCGACATCGCGTTCTTCGGCGGCGATCCCGACAACTTCACCTATCCCCGCTACGATCTCGACATCACGTTCTTCCGGGTCTACGAGAACGGCAAGCCGGCCCACCTCGACAACTATCTGCAGTGGTCGCCGACCGGCGTGAAAGACGGCGACCTGATTTTCGTCTCGGGACATCCGGGAAACACCGGCCGCCTGCTGACCATGGCGCAGCTGGAGTTCCTGCGCGACGTGCAGTATCCAGCCGCCCTGAAGCTCTTTGCACGGCGCATCGCCCTGTTGCAGGACTTCAGCAAGCAGTCGGAAGAAAATGCCCGCATCGCCAAGGAAGATATTTTCGGGCTGCAGAATTCGCAGAAGGCGATCACCGGCTACCAGTCGGGATTGCTCGACAAGGCGATCATGGAGCAGAAGGCCGCGGACGAGAGCCAAGCTGCGCGCCGCGTTCAAGGCCGATCCCAAGAATGCCGGGGCGGCTGATCCATGGGAAGAGATCGCCCAGGCAATCAAGATGCAGCAGGCGATCTATCCGAACCTGACTTATCTGGAGCGCATGCGCGGATTCTCGTCGCACCTGGCGCAGATAGCGCGGGTTCTGGTGCGCGCGGCCGCAGGAAAAACCGAAACCAAATCAGGAGCGGATGCGCGAGTTCCGCGATTCCGCCTTGCCGTCGCTCGAGCAGCAGCTGTTCTCGACTGAGCCGATTTACAAGAATCTGGAGACCGCACTGCTCGCCGACTCGCTCAGCGAAATGCAGGACGCGCTGGGCAAAGACAATCCTGACGTGCAGAAGGTTCTGCAGGGAAAGACGCCAGCCGAGGCCGCGAAGGACCTGATCGCGAACACGAAACTCGAAGACGTCGCCGTGTCGCAAGCAGCTTTACGAAGGCGGGACAGGCCGCCATTGATGCCAGCACCGATCCGCTGATCGTGGTCATGCGCGCGATCGATCCCGATGCCCGTGCCGCGCGCAAGCAATTTGAAGACAAGGTGGATTCGGTCGTGCGCCGCGACGGCACCATCGATCGCCAAGGCGCGTTTTGCCCAGAGCGGCTTCACCCAGCCTCCGGACGCGACGTTTACGCTCCGCCTGAGCTATGGCGCGGTAAAGGGCTATCAGGAGAACGGAAAGGCAGTTCCCTTCGCGACCAACATGGGCGGAGCTTACGAGCACGCCGCCGAGCATAACGGCCAGCCGCCCTACAATCTGCCGGAGAGCTGGATCAAGTCCAAGCCGAAACTCGACCTGAAGACTCCGTTCAATTTTGTCTCCACAGCCGACATCATCGGCGGAAACTCCGGATCGCCCACCGTAAACAAGAAGGGCGAGGTCGTGGGGATCATTTTCGATGGCAACATCGAGTCGCTTCCCTGGAACTTCGCCTTCAGCGACGTGCAGGGACGCGCCGTCTCCGTGGATTCGCGCGGCATTCAGGAAGCTCTGCGCAAGATCTACGGAGCCACCGCCTTAGCCGATGAACTGATGGGAACGAAGACAGCGGCGGCGAAGGCTGGGAAGTAGAAAATGGGTGTTAGGTCCTGAGTCTCAAGTCTCGGGCTAACCCTCGAGGCTTGTCATTCCCGGAGCGCGCGGAATCAGCTGTTCTCGCCTCAAGCAGATTCCTCGCTTTGCTCGGAATGACAACACCACTAGGTGAGATGGGTTCCTAAGACCTAACACCTGACACCCCCTCACGCCGGCCAGAGGGTCAATGCGGTCTTGCTCAGAATCTGCTCCTGCACCGCCGGGTTGAGCGGAAGCGCGCGGAATTCATCCAGATTCTTCTTGATGTCAGGCACTCCCGGCCCGGGCCAGTCCGTTCCGAAGAGAGTCTTGTGCGCGATTTCCTCTAGGCGGGGAAAATAGTTAAGCAGCGTCTTCGGTGGAATTCCGCTGATGTCGAGATAAACGTTCGGATGCCGCCGCACCAGGAAGAAAGCCGTCTTCATCCATAATGGACGCCCGCCGTGCGCCAACAGAATCTTCAGCTTCGGAAAATCGACGGCAACATCATCCACGTAAATCGGATCGCCGTACTTATTGCGGGCGCCGGGGAAGATTGAGGTGCCCGTGTGGAACATGACCGGCACGCCATTGGCCTCGGCGGCCCGATAGATGATTTCCAGTTCCTTTGCGCCGGTCAGGTAGTCATTCGGGAATAGCAATTGATGCGGCGGATGAATCTTGATCATCTGCAGTCCCAGCCGCAGAATCTGCTCCACATCAGCCAGCACATTGGTGGTATGCCGCGGATGCAGGCTGCCGCAGGAGAGCAGCCGTTCCGGATCTTCCTTCACGTAGTCCGCTACAAACTGATTCACCCCGCTGGTAAAGCCGATCACCTCGGGCGCCACATAGTTGATGAGCATGGCGCGATCGATTCCGCTCGCGTCCATGAACTTCAGAAAAGCCTTCGGCGAACGGCAGAACTCCTCGATCTGCTCGAAGTTCGCCCGCTTTTTCTTCATGAGTTCCAGCGCGTGGGGCTTGAACATCTCCATCGGCTGGATGTGAATGTGGCAGTCGGTAATCAAGAGTTTGTGAACGGCTCGCGCTGCATTCTATCAGGTCATACCGTAGGTCCGATCGGTCCCGGCCTACGCTGCCTCGAAGCAGGTTCAGTTTCGATCCGATGATGCCGCCGCCAAAATCGCTCGCTTGGTGAACACACGGATCATCTCCCGCCGGTATTCCGGAGTGAGTGCCGAAGTCGTCAATGGCTTCGCGGTCCTTGCAGCCAGATCCCCGGCTGCCTCAGCGAGAGCTTCGTCCATGCCTCGGCCAGCCAGCAACTCGGCAGCGCCTTGCACCAGAACCGGCGCGGGATTCATCGCAGTGATCCCAATCTGAGCGTCGACAATATGTCCATTGGATCGCCTGATCACGACGGCCACTCCGGCCAGCGGGTAATCGATCGATCCGCGAACCCGCAGTTTGCGATAAACACCGCCCAGGTTCGCCGAAGACGCCGGCAGAAATATGCGCGTAACCAGTTCCCCGGCGTCCAATTTACGGTAGTTATCCCCTAGGCCGGTGTAGAAGTCCCGCAGAGGAATGCGGCGTAAACCAGCGACGCTGGCGATTTCAATCTCCGCCTGCAAACACAGTAGCGCGGGAGGAGTATCGCCGGAAAATGCCGCCCAGCACTTCGTCCCGCCGGGAGCCACGTGGCAAAGATCGCCATCCTTCTTGATGCAAAATCCGCAGCCTTTGCGCCAGGTAAGAGATTGGTTGTACCAGAGGCAGCGCGTGTCGAGACAGATATTGCCGCCAAGCGTGCCCATATTGCGCAGCACCGGAGAAGCGACGGTCGCTGCCGCTTCGGGCCAGAACCGCATAATGCTGCCGCAAAAACTCGGAGCGTTCGATTTCCCGCAGCGTAGTCAGAGCTCCGATCTGCACGCCGCCGTCCGCCATCGGTTGGATCCCCCGCATCGCTGCGATTCCGCGCAGGTCCAGCACGTGTTCCGGCTCAAACAGCTTTTGCCGCATCGAGGGAATCAGGTCGGTGCCGCCCGCTAGAATTCTGATTGGAACTTGTGGGGACAGCCGCCCTCGGCTGTCCGGCCCGCGCGGATTTTGCGCGGGCTCGTTTCCATCTCCCCCTGCAAATTTCGCAAGGAATTCAACTGCCTCCTCAAGATTACGGGGGCGCAGCAGCTTGAAGTCTGGAAGGCTCAATCCGTCCCTCCCGCTGCGGGCGACGCGGCCATCCGCGACGGGTCGAGCGGATGCCGCTCCGGCCCTTTGCCTTTGAACCACAGAGACCCGCCGTGCTCGCGAAACTTCTCCGGAGTCGTTGGATCGACGCCCTCCGTCAGATTCAAGGATTTGGCATGCTTCTTCGCGCGCAGCGCCGCCAGCACCCTCTCCGGCGTAAACGGAGACTCATGCAGCCGCACGCCCACCGCATCGTAGATTGCATTTGCAATCGCCGGAATGGTTGCGGCGAGTGACCCCTCGCTGCACTCCTTGGCTCCAAATGGCCCTTCGGGATCGATGCTCTCGACGATGATCGGCTCAACCTCCGGTGACTCCACCGCAGACGGGCTGCGATATTCCAGCAGGCCGGGATTCATCAGCATGCCATCTTTCCAGACCATTTCTTCCGTCAGCGCCTGTCCCATGCCCATCCACACCGATCCGATGATCTGGCCTTCGACCGAGACTGGATTCAGCGCGCGTCCGCAATCGTGCGCCGCCCAGACTTTATGCACAGTGACTTCACCGGTCTCTTCGTCGACGCTGACGTCCGCAACCTGCGCGGAGTAGGAATACGCTGGCGAAGGGCCGACGCCACCACCCTTGTGCCTGCCCCCGCGAGCCTCCTGCGGAGGAGCGTAGGAACCGGTGCCGGTGAGAGCACCATGAAAGTCGATAGCCGCCACCACCGCTTCTTCAAATGTCATCGAGTCCTTCGGGCCTTCATCTTTCCGCTTCTGCTGCAGCGATCCGCGAAGAATCTGCCCTTCGACGTGGCCAGAAACTGAGGCAGCCGGTGGAGAGGAACCATGTAGGGACAGCCGCCCCCGGCTGTCCGGTCCGGGCGATGTTTGCCCGGACAGGTCTTCTACTTCGCGTTTGAAAACAATGTCGTCGCGGAATATCAAATCTTCAACGGCACATCCCATCTTCCTCGCAGCCGCCGCGACGATGAGCTTTTTAACTTCTTCTGCCGCCCGTAGCGTGGCATTCCCCGCCATGAACGTGACCCGGCTCGAATACGATCCGATATCAATCGGCGTGAGATCAGTGTCCGCAGCGATCACTCGGACGCGTGATAGCGAGCATCCCAGTGCCTCAGCGGCAATTTGCGCCGTCATCGTGTCCGATCCCTGGCCAATCTCGGAAGCGCCCGTGTACACCACCACTCCGCCGTCACGATCGATCTTGATATTCACTGTCGAATGCGGCATGTCAGAGCGAATGATCGAATTCGCGGCGCCGCTGACGTAGTGACTGCAGGCAATCCCCAGTCCGCGTCCCCTGGGCAGCTTGCCTTTGCGTTCCTTCCAACCGGAGCGCTCGACCGTCTTCTCGATGCACTCCGGCAGCCCGTAACTCTGAACCCGCAAGCCGTTCACGGTAATGCATGGCGGCTGCAAAAGATTTCGCTGCCGGATTTCCGCCGGGTCCATGCCAATCTTCGCCGCCAGTTCGTCGAGTTGCGACTCGAACGCGAAACGCACATTGACAGTGCCGTGGCCTCGCATCGCCCCGCAGGCGGGCTTGTTGGTCAAAACGCGATATCCGTCATACTGAATGTTGGGGATGTCGTACAGCGCGCCCAGCAGCGCACCGGAGTAAAGGATCGTGACCACACCATAGGAACAGTAAGCGCCTCCATCCTGCACGACGCGCGCTTTCACTGCGGTGATGCGGCCATCGTTCTTCACGCCGGTCTTCAGATCGATGATCGTCCGCGGCCTTCCACGATGCGCCCAGAAGACCTCTTCCCGCGTATAAGTGATCTTTACCGGAGCTTTCGCCTTGCGCGCAGCCACCGCAGCGATGATCTCCAAAGGAATGACTTCGCTTTTGCCGCCGAAGCCCCCGCCGACCAGCGGCTTGATCACACGAATCTGCTGCATCGGCATTTCGAGCACCAGCGAAAGCTTGTGCTGCAGGTAGTACGGAACCTGCGTCGACGACCACACTGTGAGCCGTCCCATGAGCCCCGTGTGTGGATCGATCTCGAACGACGCCAGCGTGGAGTGAGGCTCCATGGCCGCGTGCGTCACTTCATTGGCGATGAAACGCGCTTCGGCCACCTGATCCGCTTCCGCAAATCCATTCTCCGGATCGCCGAAGACATGGTGATAATCCTTCTCAAGATTGTTGGGCTTGTTGTCGTGGATCAGGTCTGCCTGCGCCTTCATCGACTCTTCGGGATCGAAGTAGGCCGGCAGGACTTCGTATTCGACATCGATCAGCTCCAACGCTTTTTCGGCGATCGCTTCTGAGATCGCGACCACGCACGCGACGTTGTCGCCGACATAGCGGACCTTGTCGAGCGCGAGCGGATACTCATCGTGCCCGACCGGAAGGATACCGTAGGTTTTTGGTGCATCTTTGCCGACTACGACGGCAACGACTCCGTCGAGTTTCTCAGCGGGGCTGGCGTCGATCCGCTTGATGCGCGCATGCGGATAGGGAGAATGCAGAATCTTGCCGACGAGCATGCCGGGGACAGACAGGTCGTCGGTGTATTTCCCGCCGCCAGTAGTCTTCTCGGCCGCGTCGACCATCGCGGTGGGCTTACCGATGATAGAAAAGTCAGTCATTAGTCCCTCTGTAGCGCCGGCATCCTGCCGGCTGTCCTGAGGGCGTCTCGCCCTCAGCGGCAGCGCTACGATCCTGCTCTTTCTGCAGCCACCGCCGCCCGGATGGCCTCATACATCTGGTTGTATCCTGTACAGCGGCAAAGATTGCTGCTCAAAGCCGCGCGAACATCGGCTTCCGACGGGTCCGGATTCTCCGCCAACAACGATTTCACCGTCATGATGAATCCCGGCGTGCAGTATCCGCACTGCGCTCCGCCCCAGTCGCCGTAGGCCTTCTGAATCGCGGCCAGGCTGCCGTGCTCGCTGACCCCCTCAATCGTCGTGACCGACTGCCCCTCGCAACTGGCGGCCAGCAGCGTACACGACATCATTGCGATTCCATCGACCAGCACGGTGCACGCCCCGCATGACGAGTCATCGCAACCTCGCTTGGAGCCAGTGAGCTGCAGCTCCTGCCGCAGCGCATCGAGCAGCAACGCGTTTGCCTCAATCGCAATTTCGTGCGACCGGCCGTTAACGCAAAGCGAGATGAGTTGTTTCTTCATGAGCTTTAAGCTGCGAGCTTCCGTTCAGTACACCGGCACATTCCCGTCGATCTGCCGCGACCAGGCATCAATGCCGCCGCGCATCGACTGGGCCCTTTCGAAGCCCTGATGCCGCAGCCATGCGGTCACATTCATCGACCGGACTCCGTGATGGCAAATCACCACGACATGCTCCTCGGGGTCGAGCTCCTGATTCGCTCGCGAGGGAACATCTCCCATCGGCATCAGCTTGGCTCCGGCGATACGGGCGGTTTCAAATTCCCAAGGCTCGCGAACGTCCAGCAGGACGAATGACTCCCCGGCATCGAGTTTGGTCTTCACTTCCTCAGGAGTGATTTTGTACTCCACTTCGCGCCTCTCTTACTTTCCGGTCCAGTTGGGCTCGCGTTTTTCCATGAAGGCACGAATGCCTTCATGCGCGTCCGCCGTCTTCATCAACTGCTCAAAATAAATCTTCTCCGCTCGGGCCAGGCCCTTGTCGAAATGTATGGAATCCCAGGCGTACGAAGCCTTCTTCGCGATCGCCAGCGCAGCCGGGCTCAATTGGATCAATCGCGTAACCCATTCCTCCACGGCACCTTCAAGCTCCCCAGCAGGCACAGCCCGAGTCGCCAAGCCAATCTCGGCCGCTTCTCTTCCGGGAATCGTCCCGCCCGTCAGAATCAGCTCCGCCGCTCGCTTCGGACCCACCAGCGCAGCCAGCGCAGTGCACGCCACTGGCGGATAGCATCCCAGCTTGATCTCGGGAAATCCCCACTGGGCGTCTTCCGTGGTGACCACGAAGTCGCAAACCATCGCCAGTTCCGCGCCGCCTCCCAGACAGTGCCCCTGCACTTTGGCGATCGTAACCTTCGGCGTTGCCACCAGTGCGCGGATTACGCCATGAAACTTCCCAAGCATCTCTTCCACTTTGTCCGGAGTATGGGCCGCCACGTCCACGCCAGCGGAAAAGGCCTTGCCATCCCCGCTGAGGACGATCACGGAGACGTCACTCTGAGCATCCACCTCTGCCAGGCATCGCCAAAGTTCCTCCATCAGGGCATTGTCGATGACATTCAGCGGAGCGTTTTGCAGCGTAAGACGTCCCACCGGAGGATTGATCTCGGTCAAAAGCCGGCTGCGGGTTGTCTCCACCGAAGACCCTGCCATCGATTTCTCCGTGCCTCTGTGCCTCCGTGGTGAATAACTACAGGTTGATCGCGGATTTCCGGACTTCGCCAATCGAGGCCAGCGGATCTCGTGCTCCAGCCTTCTCCGCGATCCACTTCTTTTCGTTACCGATGATCTCAAGCAGCAGCTTCTTGTCGGCGGCCGAAGGCATGTATTCCTGCAGATGCTCCTCATAGGCGCGTTCGTCCAGCGACTCTCCGGTTTGGGCGTGGAATTTCTGCCCTGCCCAACGCCCAATCGCGCGGTTGAACTTGATGTCCGGCGCATACAGTTTCGGCTCACCCGGCTTTAGAGATGAATTAAACCGCTCGATCAATCCCGCCACCTCATCGCGGTACAAATTGCGGTTGTAGTCGTTCAGATCGTCCAGGTCCGGCTCCTTGACGTTCTTGGGCTCGTCGTAGCGGCCCTTCACGCCCCAAACGTAGGCCCAATGCGCCGAAGAAGAATGATCGGTACCGAACAGGTCGTAGGAGCTGGAAATCCACTTATTGAGATATTTCTGAATCAGCCAGGCCGGAATGATACCGGCTTCCACAATGCGCCGCAGGCCGTCGTTACCCGTGCCCATGTGGAACGCTTCTTCGCGCAGCATGTACGACATCGAACGTCCCAGCGGTGCGAACGCCGAATACTTCAGCATCTGCAGCTGAAACTTCCCGTCACGGTCGACGAAGTCCGTGTAGGTAAAAAAGTCCATCCAGTTATCGACATCGACATTGAAGGCGCCAAGCAGCCGCTTGTTCTCAAAGGCGCGTCGCTCCAGCATTTTCTGCGCCTCGACTTTGCCTGAATAGCCGAAGTGATCCACCAGCAGCGCGCACATCTGCCATCCGTGACGCATCTCTTCGATCATCACCCGAGTGATGGCGCGCCGGTCCCAATCCGTCGGAGCGTTGTCGAGCAGGTTGCGCTGCTGCTCCACACTGGCGAATTCGGTGTCGCCCTGGTAAACGATCATGTTCATCAGCGCGTCACGCATCTGCTGCGTCGGGATCTGGCGCAGGTTCTCCCACTTGCGGCGCCCCTTGTAAGCGCCAAATTCGATCTCGTCAGTCTCGATGGCGCCAAACAGCGTATCGAAATGAAAGGCTTCAATATCGTTGGTATTGACGCCAATCTCTCTGCGCCAGTCGTTGAACAGGCCGATCCAATCGCTGAACGTCCCGATTTTTGCAACTTTGCCTGGCATAAGAACCAAAGCTCCTTTTCACCACGGAGTCTCGGAGACACAGAAGATCTCAATGCTCTTCTCGGTGCCTCCGTGTCTCGGTGGTGAAGAATTTGTCATTTCGCCTTGAACGTCGCCGGGCGCTTCTCCACGTACGCTGCTAATCCTTCCTTTGCGTCTTCGCTCTGGAAGAGCAGTTGCTGATTCTCCCGTTCGACGGCCAGCGCAGATTCCATCGGAATTTCCCATCCCGTCTGCACCGCGCGCTTAATCCGTCCTACGGCTCTCGACGCCTTGTTGGGCGGGCAGAACTGCTTGGCGTATTCCATGATGTTTTCCATGAAGCCGTCCCGCTCGAAGATGTCGTTTACGATCCCCAGTTCGTGCGCCTCTTCGAACGAGAAGGTGTTTCCCGTGACCATCAACTCGATGGCTTTGCTCTTCCCCACCAGGCGCGACAGTCTCTGCGTCCCGCCGGTGCCCGGAAGAACTCCCAGGTTCACTTCGGGCAGCCCGATCTTACCTGCATCCCGCCGCGCGATCCGGATATCGGCCGCCATCGCGATCTCCAGCCCTCCGCCGACGCAGTGCCCATTGATCGCAGCGATCACCAGCTTCGGCGTGTGCTCTAGCCGCAGCAGCATTTCGTTGGCGTGCAGGCAGAAGTAATACTTGAACGTGGGATCGACCGTCGACAGCATCTTGATGTTTGCGCCCGCCGAAAAAAACTTATCCCCCGCGCCCGTCAGGAGAATCACGTAGACATCGTTCTCCATACGCGCCTTCAGAATGGCGTCGTCGAGCTGGCGGTTCATCTCGTAGGTGTAGGTATTTGCCGGCGGATCGCACATCTCGATCACCGCTACTCCGCCATCGGTGCGGTAATTCACAAGCTGTTTGCTGGTTTCGCTGGTTGCCGGTTGCATCGTCGTCACCATATACGCTCCTCGTCAGCGGCTGAAGCCGCAAATCTCAGGTTGACCTTCACCAATCACGAACACATGGGTGCCCCATGTCTGGCCGACTTTGCCAGACGTGGGAGTCCCCCTAATCTCCTCTTTTGCCCATCACTCCGCCAAGAAAAATGTCCCCCATCTCGCGGGCCAGCGCGGATGCGTCCCCGTCGGCGCGCGGGTTGTGCCATGTGTAAATCCAGTTCATCATGCCGAACAGGCTGAGGACGGCGATACGCGTTTCAAATCCGAGCGCGTGTTCGCGCTTCAGATCGTCCAGCAGTCCAACGCAAATCCGGTAATACTGGCGCTTGATCGCCGCCACCTCGGCGCCAAAACCGTTCTTCAGCGCCTCGTCCTCATGCGACAGAACCTTCATCGCTGCCTGGTTGGCCAGGAAATATTCCAGATGGTTGAGGATGAAAACCCGAATGCGCTCTTCTGGATCCGTCGTGCCTTCCAGGCGAGATTTCAGCCGCTGCACGATCGTGGTGAACGTGTGCTTCTGGATCAGGTACAGCAGACGTTCTTTGGATTCGAAGTAGTAGTAGAGCCCCGCCAGAGACATGCCGGTTTCGCGCGAAAGATCGCGCATCGACGCGCCTTCATAGCCTTTGCGGCAGAAGACGTCGGTGGCGTGAGACAGTATTTCGGCTAAGCGGCGATCGTACTTACTGGCCGGAGAGGAAGCGGCGCGGCGTACCGATGAAGCGCGGGTTGCGGTCGAAGGACTCCCCATATCCCCAGATAATACTTCCCACATTCGAACGTTCGTTAGAATTAATATACTCCGGTATGATTCCACTCACAAGCACAATGGAAAAACGTGCTTTGTCATCCTCAGCGACGCGAAGGATCTATGCAATTCGCCTTCCGGGATCGCTCGCGACCTATCGCCGACTCCCGGCCGCCTCAAAGGCTCGGCCCAGGAAATCCATAGCGTCATGGAGGTCGGCATCCCGCGAGAGTTCGAAGGTAAACCAGCGCGCCTTGTCTTTGTCGAATGCGGCGATGCGCTGATCTTTTTCCAGCAGGGGTCGAGTGTTGCGATTCGGCCGCTCAATGCGGAATGCAACTGCGTTGCCTTTAAAGATGCTGCGCGTCCGGGGCAGCAGGCCGAACATGGTCTTGCCACGGTAGAGAGCCGTGAACCCGAAGAAACTCTTGAGTGTAACTTGCGGCCAATCTCTCAGTTCAGCCGCCAGGGCGGCAGACCAAGCCCTCATCTGCTCCGAAGCGGGCGGCATGGGCTCTCGCTGAGGCCGTTCGGCTTTCATGTCGGACCTCAGTTCCGAATATCCGCCAGCAGCGTCTCAATCTCGGCCTTCTGACTCGCGCTGACCGGCAAGAACGGCAGCCGCGGATTCCCTCCGAAATAACCGTTGAAATCCATGCCGTACTTCATCCCGGGAATCCCGAGTTCGCTGCCCACGCGCAGGGCGGCATTGACAATCCGCTCCTGCTTGATGCGCGCGAGTTCGGCATCGCCTTCTTTCCAGGCAGCATAAATCTCGTAGCAGGCGGTGGGCGCAACGTTGGCGAAGGCGAGAATCGCTCCTACGGCTCCCGTATCCAGCGATGGATGCAGCTTGTGCGCCGCTCCCACCAGCACCTGGAATCCGACTTCCTTCTGACGGGTCTTCATCTTGCCCACGGTCGTAACGGCCGAGGACGAAGGCTTCGGTTCCCCGCTTCCCGACACGCCGATGGAAACCAGTTCTCCTCCGTCAGTCGAAGTCGAAGTTGCCGCGGCAAGCATCCGCGGAGTAACCGCGTCGAAGGTCTCCGTGACAGTCGCACTTCGCTTGATATGTCGCGTCGCCTCAACCATCCTACGAACTTTTTCCACGTCACCGCTGGATTCCTTGATCCCCACCAGATTGGGATGCTCGGCCAGTTCGATCACCACTTCGGCAGGAATGTCGTAGCCCGTGGCCTGCGGAAAGTTGTAGATGATCACCGGCAACAGAGAGCGGTCTGCCACCGTCCGATAGAACGCCAGCATGTTCTCCGGCAACATCTGCTTCTTGTAGTAGTGCGGCGTGCGCACCATGGCGACATCGTAGCCGAGCTCCGCTGCATGCTCGGTCAGCCGCAAGGTTTCAATGGCCGACTCGATGCCGGTACCCGCGACCAGGACTTTGTTCGGCGCGGCAGCGTCACGCGCTACCTTGAGCACGTCCCGACGCTCCTGATCGGAGAGCATAACCGCTTCGCCCGTCGAGCCGAGCACGACGATGCCAGACACGGGCGTCCGCGAATAGCGCTCCACGTTGGATTCGAGCTTCTTGAAGTACACGTTGCCGTTGGGATAGAAGGGCGTGGTGATGGGAGGGAGAATGCCGTGCAGGAGCATAGTACTGCTAAGCCTATCACTTCCTGGGTGGACAGAGCAGCGGGATTGCCTCGCGTTTATTGCGGCGGTAAACGCGGAAATCGCTATCTATTGTGACAATCAGATGCTCGGGATAAAGCTCGCTCATCCGGATCAGGCACAGATCCGCCAAGTCAGGATGGCGGTCGGCGTAACGCACCGCAAGATCCCGGAGATGCTGTAGGTGGCCCTTGCAGTCGAATGCGACTTCCAACATTCCAGCTGCAACCAGCGTCAGCACGGCCTCGGTGGATCCCACCTGAAAGGCCGCCTCAGAAAGAACGGACTCACAAGTCAGGAGTGGCGTCTCGACATTCCTGGCCACGTCCACTGCCCAAGAGTGATGCTGGTCGGTACGATTCTTAAACGCAACAATGAAGCCAGTATCGGCGATCGCCTTCATGAACGCGAGTAGCCCTTACGGGACGACAAATTCTTGGGGCCGCTCATCGTACCCGCATACTTCAGCCACACGGGTTCGTTCTCTTTTTCAAGAGTGGTCTCCAGGGACTCGCGTACAACCCTTCCCACCGGCAAGCCGGTGCGACGCGCCTTTTCCCGTAAACGCTTTAGAAGGTCCTCGGAAAGGCGGACTGTAAGTGTGTTACTCATTTGACAGTATTGTAACACACCCCTGAGCGCATCTGGCGCCGGGCGCCCCGCCGATTCAGATGGTCCGAAAGCTCGCTATTTGTGGGTCAAGCGTTCCGCATGCAACTGCTGCAGCGCATACACATTGACTTCTCCGCGTTGCAGCGCAGAAATGCCCTCAGCGGCCGCGCGGGCGGCGGCCAGAGTGGTGATGGTGGGAATCCGAGCGGTCACTGCCGCCCGCCGGATCGCCTTCTCGTCAAACCACGGTTCCTGCCCAGTGGGCGTGTTAACCACGAGCTGAATCCGCTGGCCCTTGATGAAGTCGACCACGTTCGGGCGTCCTTCTTTCACCTTGTAGACGCGCTCGACATTCATGCCGGCAGCTTCGATGACGTCGGCCGTGCCGGCCGTGGCCACCAGCTTGAATCCCATGTCGACGAACTTGCGGGCTACCTGCGCCACTTGCCGTTTATCGTGATCGGTCACGCTGATAAAGACGGCGCCCTGCGTGGGAAGCTTTTGCCCTGCCGCCAGCTGCGCCTTGGCGAATGCTTCGCCGAAATTGTCGGCTACGCCCATCACTTCGCCGGTGGACTTCATCTCCGGACCGAGCACCGTATCGACTCCGGGAAACTTGCTCCACGGAAATACCGGAGACTTCACGTAATAGCAATTGCCGGTATCAAGGTCGGCGCGGCGATCAATGTAGTCAGGCAGGAACTCGCGCAGTTTGCGCCCGGTCATCAACCGTGCCGCAATTTTCGCCATGGGGATTCCCGTTGCCTTTGAAACGTAAGGGACCGTTCGCGACGCCCGCGGGTTCACTTCGAGAACGTACACCTTCCCGCCTTCAGCGCCGTTTCTGGAAGATGCAGTTCCCCGCGGGATTGCGAACTGAATATTCATCAGCCCGACGACCTTCAGCGCCTTCGCCAGCTTGAACGTGTACTCGCGCATGCGCTCGAGCAGGTGCTGCGGGATATCGACCGCGGGCAGCACACACGACGAATCGCCGGAGTGAATACCCGCCTCCTCGATGTGCTGCATAATTCCGCCAATCACGACATCTTCGCCATCGGACAGGGCGTCCACATCCACTTCAATCGCGTCCTCCAGAAAATGATCGATCAGCACCGGGCGGTCGTGCGAGTACTCAACCGCCTCCTGCATGTAGCGAACAATCGACTGCTCGTCGTAAGCGATAACCATCGCTCGCCCACCGAGTACATACGACGGCCTCACCAGGACCGGGAACCCGATGCGATTGGCGCCCTCGACAGCCTGTTCAATCGATGTCGCCATGATGCCGGGCGCTTGCGGAATCTTCAGATCCTCCAGAAGTTTGTTGAACTGCTTGCGATCTTCCGCGAGATCGATTGACTCGGGCGAGGTGCCGATGATGTTCACGCCCGCAGCCTTCAGCGGTAGCGCCAGATTGAGCGGAGTCTGTCCGCCAAACTGCACGATCAGCCCGACCGGTGCGCCTTTCGAGGTTTCGTGCTGGTAAATGGCCCACACGTCTTCAAACGTGAGCGGCTCGAAATAAAGGCGATCGCTGGTGTCGTAGTCGGTCGAGACGGTCTCGGGATTGCAGTTAATCATGATCGTCTCGTACCCGTCGTCGCGCAGTGCGAACGAGGCATGGCAGCAGCAGTAGTCGAACTCAATTCCCTGCCCGATGCGGTTCGGGCCGCTCCCCAGAATGATGACCTTCTTCTTGTCGGTGGGCGCCGCCTCGTCCTCGTCTTCGTACGTCGAGTAAAGATAAGGCGTGAAGCTTTCGAATTCAGCGGCGCAGGTATCTACACGCTTGTAGACCGGCATGACACCGTGCTTCTTGCGCAGGTGCCGGACTTTTTCCTGACCGTCGAGCCGCCAAACCTGTGCCAACCGCCCGTCGGAGAATCCCATGCGTTTCGATTCGCGCAACACCTCCGGCGGGATCGACTCCATGGGGTGCTTCTCCAATTCCAGTTGCTGATCGTTGATTTCCTTCAACTGGTACAGGAACCACGGATCCATCGACGTCATCTTCGCGATCTGCTTGACCGTGTGTCCCTGGCGCAATGCGTAGCGCACGTAGGCGAGCCGCTCGGGATGGGGCGTGACCAGGCGCTGCGTAAGAATCTTCGGTTCGATTTTGTCGGAGCCGACTTTCTTTCCCGTATCGAGCGAGCGGACGCCCTTCATCAGCGCTTCTTTGAAAGTCCGCCCAATGGCCATGACCTCGCCGACCGACTTCATCTGCGGACCAAGCGTGTCGTCGGCGCCGGGGAATTTCTCGAACTGCCACTTCGGAATTTTGACTACAACGTAGTCGAGCGTCGGCTCGAAACATGCCGGGGTCTTGCGCGTGATGTCGTTGGGGATTTCGTCGAGCGTGTATCCCACCGCAAGTTTCGCGGCAATCTTCGCGATCGGAAAGCCTGTGGCTTTCGACGCCAGCGCCGAGGATCGCGAGACGCGCGGGTTCATCTCGATTACCACCATGCGTCCGGTCTCGGGATTCACGCCGAACTGTATGTTCGATCCACCGGTATCGACACCGATCTCGCGAATTACCGCAATCGAAGCATCGCGCATCGCCTGATACTCGCGGTCGGTCAACGTCTGCGCCGGCGCAACGGTGATCGAATCGCCGGTATGCACGCCCATCGGATCAAAATTTTCAATCGAGCAGATGATGATGACGTTGTCTTTGGTATCGCGCATCACCTCCAGTTCGAATTCCTTCCAGCCGAGGACTGATTCCTCGATGAGCGCCTCGTGCACGGGAGAGAGATCGAGACCGCGGGCCAGCACTTCTCCAAGTTCCTCGCGGTTGTAAGCAATGCCTCCGCCGGTTCCGCCCAGTGTGAACGATGGACGCACGATCACCGGGAATCCGATCTTGCCCGCAAATTCCAGCCCATCTTTCCCGTTATTGACCAAGGCCGACTTGGGAACGTCGAGGCCGATCTTCTGCATCGCGTCTTTGAAGAAAAGGCGGTCTTCGGCCTTCTTGATGGCTGCGACATTCGCGCCAATCAGCTGCACGTTGTACTTCTCGAGAACGCCGCCATCGGAAAGTTCGATGGCCAGATTCAGCGCAGTCTGTCCGCCCACGGTCGGCAGTACGGCGAAGCCCGCGCCGGGCGACATCTCGCGCTCAATGCGGATGATCTCTTCCAGATATTCCAGCGTGAGCGGCTCGATGTAAGTGCGGTCGGCCGACTCGGGATCGGTCATGATGGTCGCCGGGTTCGAGTTCGCCAGCACGACCTGATAGCCCTCCGACTTGAGTGCCTTGCAGGCCTGCGTGCCGGAGTAATCGAACTCCGCCGATTGCCCAATGACAATAGGCCCGGAGCCGAGTACCAGAATTTTCGAGATATCAGTTCTCTTAGGCATCTATTTCGTAGTCATGAAATTTCTGTCATCCCGACCAAACAAGTTGATGGCGAAGCGATCAACTTGTGCGTGGAGGGACCTTGTGCTTCCCTCGGGCGCAAAGCCGCTCCAGGCAAAACGCAAGGTCCCTCGACTGCGAAGATCGTCTGCTTCGCAAACGATCTTCTCCGCTCGGGATGACAGTACCTTTCTCACCCTTTCCACTCCTCCATCATCTTCGTAAATTCCTTGAACAGATAATGCGAGTCATGCGGCCCCGGTGCGGCCTCCGGGTGATATTGCACGCTGAACAGCGGCAGGTTCCGGTGGCGAAGCCCTTCCAGCGTCTGGTCATTGAGGTCGACGTGCGTCAACTCGACCTCGCTATCCGCCAGCGAATCGGGATCGACCGCAAAGTTGTGGTTATGCGCCGTGATCTCGATCTTCCCCGTCTTCAACTGCTTTACCGGATGATTTCCGCCGTGGTGCCCAAACTTCAGCTTGAAGGTCTTGCCGCCCAACGCGATGCCCGTGAGCTGATGTCCCAGGCAAATTCCAAAGATCGGCTGCCGCCCCATCAGCCGGCGAATCGCATCCACCGCATACGTGCATGGCTCGGGATCGCCCGGACCATTCGACAGGAAGACTCCATCCGGCTTCAACGCCAGCACATCCTCCGCCGGAGTCTGCGCCGGCACGACTGTCACCTTGCAACCTTCGCCGCGCAGCTTGCGCAAAATGTTCTGCTTGATGCCGAAATCGTAGGCCACGACATGAAATCGCGGCGGCTCGTCCTTCACTCCCACCACTGCTGTTGGCTCGTGCGAGCGCTCGCCCACTTCCCAGACGTACGGACGCTTGGTGCTGACTTCTTTCGCCAGATCGGTTCCGTCCATCTTCGGGATCGACCGCGCCTTGGCTACCAGCTTCTCCGCGTCCCCCTCGATGGTCGAGACTACGCCGCGCATCACCCCGTGATCGCGCAGATGCCGCACCAGCGCCCGCGTGTCGATGTCCGACAGCACCGGCACCTTGAACTGCTCCAGATATTCTTCGGCCACCTGCTGCGAGCGCCAGTTCGAGCTCACGCGCGAGAACTCGCGCACGATCAGCCCTTCGATCCACGGACGCGTGGCTTCGTTGTCGTCCTGGTTGGTGCCGTAATTTCCGATTTCGGGATTGGTTAAAACGACAATCTGTCCGGAGTAGGAAGGATCGGTGAAAATTTCCTGGTATCCGGTGATGGAGGTATTAAAAACGACTTCGCCGTAGCATTCGCCTTTGGCGCCGTAGCCTTTGCCTCGGAAGACTCGCCCGTCTTCCAGCGCAAGGATAGCCTGCATTCTCGCTCCGAGGAGTGGATTTTATGAATTTTAGCAGGGATTACGACTCGGGCCAAGCACGGAACGCGTTCTGCCTGAGGAAATCTCGGCCAAAATCACTTTCCGAACTACACACTGAAAAACCGTGGCATCATTGGCGGACAGGAGGGGCCCCGTATGAAGGAAATTAGGGTGCCAGCTTGGCGCGAAGCGCTAGCAAATTTCGCAATTATGCTGGGGACCAATTTGATTTACGAAGCCTTACACAAGCTGCACGCAATGGGTCAAAGCGTGTCCGGAATGGTGCTTGACTCTGTAGCAATTGCGGTGTTGTTCGCGCTATTCATGTACATCTTCAAAGGTGGACAGAAAGCGGCAGAGAGCAACACCGAATGATCGGTGCCGACTATCGCACTCTTCCGACCTTCTCCATGGGCCAATAGCCGAAGACTGCCTTGCCGTAAATGAAGCTCTGGTTGACGGGGCCAAAATCACGGCTATCGTTTGACATCGAGCGATGATCGCCGAGCACGAAAAATGAATTCTCTGGAACCACGGTGTCTTTGTAATCCCGCGTATCGGTATACTCCGGCGGCACGTACACTTCGTCCAGCGCTTTCCCGTTGACGTACACCTGCCCGCCATCAATGCGGATGTGGTCTCCAGCCATCGCGACTACGCGTTTGATGTAACTCTTCGAAGGATCGCGAGGATAGCGGAACACCACAATGTCGCCGCGCTCAATCGGTTCCAGCCGGTATACGAATTTGTTCACGAAGATCCTCTCCTGGTCTTCGAGAGAAGGCATCATGCTGGTGCCCTCCACTTTCACCGGCTGGTAAAGAAAAATGATGATGAAGGCGGAAATCGCCAGAGAGATGGCCAGATCTCGCAGCCAAACCCCAAAGCCGGTTGCCGTTCGGGGATGCGTCGCCGCAGGCGCGGCTTCAGCGATCGGTTGCACAGGAACTGGCGCTCCATCGGCAGCCAATTCCGAATCTGGAAGACTTTCTGGCATGAAGCTCTATTCTATACAGAACCCCAACGAAGCGTGCAGGGTTGTATCGCTCCACTGTATCGTTAGTCGCGAACCTCTTTCGGAACCCGTCATCCCCAGGCTGGCGGGTTACAATATCTGCACTGAGGGGATTCTATGACACGCCGCCTGTTTAGCAACAAGATTGCCTATCGCAGCCTGACCGTGGCAGTCCTTTTTCTGGTGACCTTCGCCGCGTCTGCCGCATGGTCCTCTCCACAGGAAGAAGGAGCAGGAGTGCCGGCCTACAATGCAGCGCCTCCGCCCAAGGGCACAAAGCTGCCCGCGATCCTCACCAAGGCCGACCTGTGGGGCGCCGACGCCCAGTATCCGTATCAGACTCACGCCTACGAATTGGCAGCGAAGATCCCCAACGTGCTTCACCAGCAGCCGTGCTACTGCTACTGCGACCGCATGGGCCACAACAGCCTGCATAGCTGCTTTGAGAGCACTCACGGGGCACAGTGCGCCACCTGCCTGAAGGAGCTGTACTACTCCTACCAGCAGCATAAGAAGGGCAAGACCGCTTCCCAGATTCGAGCCGGAATTATCAAAGGCGAATGGAAGACCCTGGATTTGGAATCGGCAGCGGCTATCAACTGACCGTGAAGCTCTCAGATGCACATGTAGCGACAGCCGCCTCGGCTGTCCCGCGACGCGGAGCGAGCGGTACCCTCGCCCAAGTTTGAAGCATAAGCCAGTCGAATCGAACCCGGCCGTAGAGTTAGGGTGAGAACTTCTTTGCGATAAACAGGCGGAATCAAAGGCACGATAAAGCGCGGTCCCGTACGAGTGGATTTTTGTTCCCCCGCACACGTCCGCCGGCACATTGCCCTCTACCCACCCTTTGAGTGATACTTTATAGCTCGGATAAGCGGCAGTATCGCAAGGAGTTTCCTATTACCAAGAGCACAGGAAGAGTTTTGCACATGGCTCAGAAAACTACCCCCAAGAAGACGGTGACCGAAGATCCCCGTTACGCTCAGGCTCTCCAGAGTTACGAAGCCGGCCTGCGGTCTATGCAGGAACACAAGTTCGACAAAGCCAAGCCGCTTTTTCAGAAGGTGCTTGCCGGACCCAGCAAGGAACTGGTTGACCGCGCCTCGGTCCATCTCAACATCTGCAACCAGCATCTGGAGCGGACGGCGGCTACGCAGTTCAAGACTCCTGAAGAGCATTACGATTATGCCGTCTCGCTCATGAACGTCGGCGATTACGTAACCGCGCGCGAGCATCTCGAAAAACTGCTCAAGCAGAACGGCAAAGCCGACTACGTCGTGTATGGACTAGCGGCGCTCGATTGCCTCACCGGTCATGTTGAGGATTCCCTGCGGCGTTTGGACGAAGCTCTGCGGCTGAACTCGCAGCTTCGCTTCCAGGCACGCAACGATTCCGACTTCCAGAATCTCGCCGAGGATCCTCGCTTCACCGAATTGCTCTATCCCGATCCGGGCGCCGAAGCTGGATCCGCCGACGGCGGACTTGGTGACGAAGAACCTCTCTAACCGTTCCCGGGCTGCGACAACCTCCATGGAGACCCGAAGCAGCGAGTTCGTCCAACGGCCGCCGACCGCCCTCACGCGGGGTCTTCGCGTCGTTGCGATCGGCGGCGGTACTGGACTTTCCACGCTCCTGAAAGGCCTCAAACGCTACGCCCTTTTGCCGACGGAGATCGAATCGGCCGCTCCGGATTCGCCCATCATTCGCGACCTGTGCGCCGTCGTGACGGTGAGCGACGATGGAGGATCCAGCGGACGCCTTCGCAAGGAACTCAACATGCTTCCGCCCGGCGACATCCGCAACTGCATTGTCGCGCTGAGCGAAGACGAGGCTCTGCTCTCCAGACTCTTCCGCCATCGCTTCGACAAAGGCTCCGGCCTGGAGGGGCACAGCTTCGGCAACCTGTTTCTCGCGGCTTTGACTTCCCTGACCTCGGATTTCTCCGAGGCGGTGCGTCTCTCCTCGGAAATTCTGGTCACCCGCGGCCACATCTACCCGGCCACTACTTCGAACATCGAACTGGAAGCCGAAATGGAAGACGGCACGCGCGTCCGCGGCGAGACCACGATCACCGCCAGCAAGGGCCGCATCCACGAGCTTTTCCTGGTTCCGCCTGACGTTGGCCCTATGCCGCAGACTTTGGAAGCCATCGCAGGCGCCGACCTCATCACTATCGGACCGGGATCGTTGTTCACCAGCCTGATTCCCAATCTGCTGGTGCGCGGTATCTCGCAAGCCATCGTCGAATCCCCCGCCACCAAGGTCTACGTCTGCAATCTGATGACCCAGGCCAACGAAAGCCTCGGACTCACTGCGGCCGATCACATCCGCGCGCTGAACCGCCACGCTCAGAAGCAGATTTTTGACTACGCTCTGATCAATCGCAAGCCGGCATCGGAAGAAATGAAGGCCAAGTACGCGCTCGAAGGTGCGTGCCAGATTGAGAACGATCTCGATGCGATTGAGGCCATGGGAGTGATTCCGGTCCTCGGAGACTATCTGGAAGAAGCGGGGGTTGCTCGCCACAACACCGCGCGAGTAGCCCACGATCTGCTGCAGCTAGCGACGCACCGCCGGGAACGCGCATGACCTTCCCCACGGCCCACGTAGCGGCGGGCCCATTGGCACGCCTCGCGAAGCGTAGCGAGCGGCGCTGGAGAAGAACCGTGGGTGTTTACAGTTCGCTCGCGGCACTCTTAGGTATTCTTGTCTTGCTCTACCCATCGCTCCTCCACGCTCAAATCGGCCCTGAGCGAGGCAGCCACGAGATTCAAGTCTGGGCGGGCGGAGGACACTCCGTCGCCGGAGGACGCGGCCATACTGCTGCCTTCAACGCCGGCCTGCGCTATGGCTGGGTGCTCACCGACGAGCACCTGCCGGGATTTCTTCGCGGACGCTTCGAATTCGCCGTCGATGCCGTGCCTGTGTTCCTTATCTTTCAGCCAGCCAATACCGCCTACGGAGTCGGATTCGACCCGCTCGGGTTGAAGTGGAATTTCCAGCGCCATGGCCGGATTTCGCCCTATCTCGAACTCACTGGCGGAACCGTCTTCACCAACCACGACGTCCCCACCGGAACCAACACCGTCAATTTCACGGACCAGGCGGCGCTGGGCATGCACATCCTCGGCGCGAGTCACAACGTCAGCCTGGAACTGCGCTACATGCACATCTCGAACGCAGGCCTGGCAACCCCAAATCCCGGAGTGAACACAGTGCAGGTGAGGTTGGGGTTAGGGAGATTCTTTACCCCCAAGAATCGGTAGTGCCTGGTTGCTTCCCTGCCACAGATTTGAACGGATACACGCAGATCAAGAAGGGAACGGTATAGATCGGTGCGATCTGTGCCGCCTCTCTGGTGGGAGCAACGTCTTGATAGATCACAGCTAAGGTCATCAGCGCTGACTTAAGAATTGGTTCCGAGTAGCTCGTCGCCTGCCAACGCCATAGTCCCAGCAGGTCTTGACTGATATTTTCTTAGAGAACACCATTGGTTGTTGACTCGATCATGAGCAAAGAGGTTGAGCTATGCGAATCGCAGTCATCGTTCTAGCGGTGCTTGAAACAACTTCGATCATCGCGACACGACCATGTCGTGCCCAGCAGTCCCCCGGGGCCGTGATTGCCGATCCGGCTGCCGATAAACAGAACCCGCCGGGGCTTTCCATACTCACCATTCCAAGTCAGGGGTTCGAAATGGATGCGTTCTTTTACTTAGCCGCGGGCGGAGGACCACACGGAACCGTATTGCTCCTGCATGGGCTTCCCGGCTATGAGATGAACGGGGACCTGGCACAGTCAATTCGACGGGCGGGATGGAACGTTTTGCTGTTCAACTATCGAGGAACCTGGGGTTCGTCGGGGGCGTTCTCGCAATCCTCCGCGATCGAAGACACTGCGACTGTGGTGCGCTTCCTGCGCAGCCCCGACGCCGTTGCGAAATACCGCATCGATCCCCGGCGACTGGTAATCATCGGACACAGTTTCGGGGGATTTCTGGCCGGATACGAAGGCAGCCACAACCCAGATATCAGCGCGATTGGGATCATTTCAGCAACGAATCTTGGCAGGATCAATGTCGATCCGAAAGAACGTGATACACGTTTGAAGCGCTGGCAAACACAATTGCATCCGGTGCATGGAGCCACGTCATCGGACCTGTTCGCTGAAGCCGAACGGCATAAGAAGGACTGGGACTACGTGCAGTGGGCGGATGTGTTGCGTACGCGCCCGCTTCTCCTCGTCGAAGCCGACGATCAGAACCATTCCGACATGGAAGCCCTGGCCTCCGCACTGCGGCAGAAGGGTTCAGTCACTCTCGAGCAGAAGGCCGTCGCCACAGATCACAGCTTTTCGGATCACCGGATTGCGCTGCAGACGATCGTCGTCGATTGGCTGCAGAAGTTGCAGCACTAGGCCGCCGTTTCTGTCGACCGCTGCCCGGGAACCGAACTAACGGAGCCGCCCCCAGTCCGGACTACTTAAGGTTAGCGCTTATGTGGCCCTCCAATGTCCGACGTCCACTAAGCCGACTTCTCGCTATGAATCGCTCCCCAATTTACATGTTGCGTGCGCAACATCGTTATGTTGTAATAGCAACATGGAGGTGGCCCATGAGTGAACTTCTCGAAGCGCTCTTCCACAGGCGGGCAGTCAAGGCCTTTGAGCCGGTCGAAATCCCGCAAGTAATGCGTGAGCAGATCCTCGATGCAGCCCGCCATGCTCCCTCCAGTTTCAATTCGCAACCGTACCGGTTCTTTTGGGTGGAATCGTCGCCCGGAAAGGCAACCGCAGCGAAACTCTGCCTTGGACAAATGCCCGCGGCCACGGCGTCGGCGCTGGTGGTTGCGGTGGCCGACATCGGGTCGCTGGCAGCGACCTCGCAAGCCCAGTTGGAGTGGATGCGCAGGAGAGGCTTCAGCGACGCCAAACTCCGAGATTACGAGCGGACGGCGAAGATCGGCCGGATCCTGTTCATGCCGGGACCGTTCGGCATTTTTGGCGCGGTCAAGTGGGCGATTTTTCGTCTGGTGAATTTGTGGAAGACGATGGGGATGCCACCCGTGTTTCGACAGGACTTATTAAAGTGGGCGACGAAGAGTACATCGTTGGCCTGTGAGAATCTGATGATTGCCGCCGAGGCACTGGGACTCAACACTTGCCCCATGGAAGGATTCGATGGTCGCAGACTCTCCAGATTTCTCGGCCTGTCTACCCGGTATCATGAAATTGTGATGGTGATTGCGATCGGGAAGAAATCGCCTGCTTATGCGGAACCGCCCCAGTGGCGGCGGCCTCTCGAGGCCATGGTAACCG
Source organism: uncultured Acidobacteriota bacterium (assembly GCA_963807095.1). Taxonomy (GTDB): domain Bacteria; phylum Acidobacteriota; class Terriglobia; order Terriglobales; family Acidobacteriaceae; genus Sulfotelmatobacter. Next base: position 151,485 of record CAWEAF010000001.1, read on the forward strand.
TCCTATGATCGTCAATCCAAAGATCATTGTTCCAAAGAAGGATATTCCTCAGGACATCCTGAAGGACTCAGTACTTGCCCATGTTGCTGCGGCCTATTTTTCCGTCGGGAAAAGACTTGAACGGAAAACTCAGTGCTCTGCGACTCGTGGCTTCATCCTATCCACACTCCGGGGCGGTGCCGCGCTCAATCAGAATCAGATCGCCACACTTCTCGGTTTCGACCGAACCGTCGTGCACCGAGCCATCAAGTCAATGGTTCAGGAAGGGCTTGTGTCGGAGAGAAAAGCAAAATCGGGCAGGGCAATTCACGTTACGTTGACGCCAAAAGGCCACCAATACAGGAAACGCCTGATCAATGCCAGGATTGCCGCTGACGATAAACTCCGAAAACAACTGACTCCGGGAGAACGCACAACACTTCTTCGACTCTTGAAGTTGATTGCCGAATTAGAGTTCTGAGGCTGGGGGCCTTCACCGTTGCCGCCGATCATCAACGCGCAAAACATCTCAAAAGCATTTGGAACCAAGCCGCTTTTCGAGGCAGTCTCTTTCACAGTCTCGGAGGCCGACCGAATTGGTCTGATCGGTCCGAACGGCTCGGGAAAATCCACGCTGATGCGGATTCTGGCCGGGGCGGAACGACCCGACAGCGGCGACGTGGCTGTACGAAAGCTCCTGCAATCCAGTTACGTAGAACAGGACTCGAAGTTCCTTGCAGGAGCGAGCATCCGGACTGTGGTTGAGAGAGCGATGCAACGCTCGGTAACTGTCGATGCCGAACACGGCACCCACTATGCGGAGACTTTGGGCCGGGCAGGTTTTGAGGACCTCGAACTGGAGGCAGCCTCCTTATCCGGAGGCTGGCAGAAGCGGCTCGCGATCGTCGAAGCGCTGGTTCAGACGCCCGATGTCTTGTTGCTTGATGAGCCGACGAATCATCTGGACCTCGCTGGAATTGAATGGCTCGAAGATCTTCTGCAGCGGATGCCGTTCGCCTGCGTGATCGTAAGCCACGACCGCTACTTTCTCGAAAACGTTGTAACCGACATGGCAGAGCTTAACCGCGTGTACCCCGAGGGTTTGCTGCGAGCGCACGGGAATTACAGCGACGTTCCTGGAGAAGAAAGAAGAATTCCTCCATGCTCAATCGAAACGTCAGGAAGCTCTGGAGAACCTGGTTCACTCCGAAATTGAGTGGCTCCGGCGTGGAGCAAAAGCGCGTACGCGAAAATCCAAAGCCCGCATCGATAAAGCCGGCGAACTGATAAGCGAGCTTGCCGGCTTGAATGCCAGAACCCGCAGCCCCAGGGCACAAATTGATTTCTCAGCCACGGACCGAAAGACCAAGCGGCTGATCGAAATGCAGGATGTCACTTGTGAGATCGGGAACCGTACTGGGAATTGCAGCTTGTTCGAAGGATTGAACTTTATCGTTTCCGCTGGAATGCGTGTCGGTGTAGTCGGGCCCAATGGCAGCGGCAAAACGACTCTATTGCGCATGCTGCGTGGCGACGTGGCTCCCACGCGCGGCGAAATCCGCCGCGCCGACTGGTTACGTATTGTGTATTTCGATCAGAGCCGGCAACTCGATCTGAGCTTGACCCTGCGTCGCGCTCTCGCTCCCGAAGGAGATTCGGTTGTCTATCAGGATCGCGTCATTCACGTCGCATCCTGGGCTGCCAGATTCCTGTTCAGCGGCGAACAACTCGACCAACCCGTCGAGCGGCTTTCCGGAGGCGAACGCGCGCGCGTGCTGATTGCCCAGCTCATGTTGCAGCCCGCCGATATTCTTCTGCTGGATGAGCCCACCAACGACCTCGACATCCCCACCCTGGAAATCCTCGAACAGAGCCTGCTCGAATTCCCCGGTTCTCTCGTCCTGGTCACGCATGACCGCTACCTTCTGGATCGTGTATCGACGGTTGTACTTGGCCTCGATGGTCAAGGCAGTACGGAAACGTTTGCGGACTACTGGCAATGGGAAACCTGGCAGGCCGAGCGCAAGCGCTCCCGGAACGAGAGCGAGTCGACATCAGCGCGCAGTTCCACTGCTCTACCAGTACAAGTACAGAAGAAACTCTCATACCTGGAAGCACGCGAATATGCCGGCATTGAGCAGCGTATTACGGACGCCGAGCAGACACTGAAAAGCAAACGTACCGCACTCGAAGACCCAGCCATCGCCAGTGACGGACCCAGGCTCGTTGCCGCTCATGCTGAAATGGAAGCGGCACAAAAAGATCTGGACGCCCTCTATGCGCGCTGGGCGGAACTTCAAGAGAAAGCTGACAGTCTGTCCCCTCGCTGAGCGCGGTGGTAACGCTCTCCAGAAACGGCCTTCTTGGAAGTTGCCAGACCGTACAACCGAGGGCAAGTTTGAGTCGGCCCTCAAAGGGGTGCCCCCTCCCTCACCTTGCGCCCGCGCTACCAGGCCTTTATTCTCATCCGTTATGTCCACGCTCGTCGAATGTGTTCCGAACTTTTCCGAAGGACGCGACAAGGCCAAAGTTGATGCCATCATCGACGCCATGAAGATGTCCGGCGTCTACCTGCTCGACCGCGAGATGGATTCCGACCACAACCGCTGCGTCATCACTCTCGCCGGTGAGCGCGAGGCCATTCAGGAAGCCGCCATTCGCGGTGTCGGCAAGGCCGCGGAAGTTATCGACCTCAATACCCACACCGGCGCTCATCCCCGCATGGGCGCCGCCGACGTGGTTCCATTCATCCCCATCGACGGAGTCACCGTTGAAGACTGCGTGGCCATGGCGAACCACGTTGGGGAGCAGATCTGGAAGCGTTTTCAGATTCCCGTCTATCTCTATGAAGCCGCCGCCCGCATTCCCGAGCGCCAGGGACTGGAGAACATTCGCCGCGGACAGTTCGAAGGCATTCGCGCTGAGATCGCAACCAATCCTGCCCGCCGTCCAGACTTCGGCGAACCGCGCGTGCATCCCACCGCTGGCGCGACCGTCGTCGGCGCCCGCAAGTTCCTGATTGCCTACAACGTTTTTCTGAACACTCCAAACGTAGACATCGCGAAGAAGATCGCCAAGGCGGTGCGGTTTTCGAGCGGCGGAATGCGGTTCGTAAAGGGCGCTGGATTCCTGGTGCGCGGTCTTGCCCAGGTTTCGATGAATCTCACCGACTTCGAGCAGACTCCGATTCACCGCGTGTTTGAGGTGGTAAAGCGCGAAGCGGCACGGTACGGCGTCATGCCGATCTCAAGCGAGATTGTCGGGCTGATCCCCAAGAAAGCTCTGGAGGATGCCGCCGAATGGTTCCTCCAGGTGGAACATTTCGATTCCTCCCTGATTCTCGAGAACCGCCTCGCCGCCGTGATGAGCGGCAAGATGGCCGTCGGCGGCCTGCGCGCCGGAGTCGAGCCCTTTGTCGAGCAATTGGCGGCACCGACCGCTACCCCCGGAGGAGGCAGCGCCTCCGCTGCGGCGGGAGCCATGGCCGCCGGACTGGCCACGATGGTGGCCTCAATGTCGCGCGGCAAGAAGGCGTATCTGCAATACGAGACGCAGCTCAGCGCCGCAATCGCCAGCCTCACTCCCCTTCGCCAGGAACTCAAGGCCGCCATCGATGCCGATGCCGAGTCCTACAATTCGGTGATGCAAGCCTACAAAGCGGCCCGCGGTGCCAGCGACGAAAAAGCTGCCGAGGCGGCCGTCGAAGCTGCTCTCAAGCAAGCCACCAGCGTCCCGCTCGGCGTCGCGGAAAAATCTCACGAAGTGGCACAAATTGCGAAGCTGCTGGAACCGATCTCAAACCCCAACATGAAATCGGATCTCACGACCGCTGTCGCCCTTGCGAACGCCGCCGTCGCCGGTGCGCTGGCCAACGTTGAAATCAATCTGGCCTCTTTGAAGGATCAGGCTTTCGCGGCGGAAGTTCACCGGCGCGTCGCCCGCATCCGCTCATAAGAAGCTCCGTTTCGAAGACCAGGACACCCCTGCGATGGTCCCTCCGACTCCGATCTGTCAACGGGGCGTGTCCTTTTGTTTTCGCCAGCGAAACTGCAAGTAAAATAGAATGAGACGATCTATAAACGACAGAGCCGGAGCGCGCATCCAACCAAAAGTACTGCGCATTCCTGAAAGCTTTCTGATCCGAGGGGTTATGAGACTTGTAAAGTTTTGCTTGATCTGCCTGATGCTCGCCGAGCATGGCCTATGCCATGCCGCTGAACTCCTCCGCCCGCACCTGCATTCCTGCCGACCTGCTGCAGCTGATTTCGGTGGACTACCGCGCGCTCAAGGACTCGCCCACCGCCATGGCGCTGAAGCAGCAGTTGATGCCCGACAACATCAAGCAGTTCGAGGCGGCGCTGAAGGGCATCGGCATTGATCCCGACAAGGACGTGGACACGCTCACCTTCGCCTCCTTCCGCATGCCGGCAAGCAGGGAGTCAAGACGAGTCGGCGTCGCCGCCGGACCCTTCAACATGAAGGCCGTGCTCAAGAAGATGAAGCTGCAGAAGTTACGTGCCCAAGAAATACGGCAATCCGACCTCTATCCCATGGACGGCGGCTTCGTCATGACCTTCCTGGATGACAGCACGCTGCTGTTCGGCGACTCCACTGCCATTCGCGCGGCGCTGGATACCCGCGACGGCAGGTGCTGGGCCTTGACACCAACGGCAACATGGCGGACATGATGACGAGCGTGGATTCGGCTCCGGTGTGGAGCATTCTCGACCAGCAGGGCACGCAGAACATGATGCGCTCGGCGCTGGGCGATGCGGCCAAAGATTGCCGACTATGAGACGGTGAAGAAGCGCATCACTGGGCTCGCGCTACACCATGAACTTCAACAGCGGCGTGAACTTTGATCTGACCGTTGTGACTTCCGACTCGATGACCGCGGCCACGATTTCATCGCTGGTGAAGGCGGGCATGCTCTACAAGAAGATGAGCGCCACCCCGGCCGAAAAAGTCGCCGTCGACAACACCACGGTGGATTCCGACAGCTCGAATCTGCAGGTGCACTTCAAAGCCAACGACCAGCAATTCCAGTCGCTGATGCATTCGGAGCTGTTCGCGGCGGTTTCGCACTAAGGCAAAGACCTGCCGCACTACTATCGAGAGCCCCGAGAGATCGGAGTCTTTGTTCGTGTAGCGCCGCCGTCCCCGGCAGCTGTCGTGGCGGCGTCTCGCGTCCACCCGCGGCGGCTACGCTCACTCTTTGGTGCGCTTCTTCTCCCGCGCCCAGCCTTCTTTCACGATCTGCCGGGCGCGGCCGATGGCCAGCGAATCCTCGGGAACATCGTCGGTGATGCAGGAGGCGGCGCCTACATACGCGCCTTTGCCCATCGCGCACGGGCGCGACCAGCGTGCTGTCGCTGCCGATGAAGACTCCGTCTTCGATGACGGTCTTGTGCTTGTGCACGCCGTCGTAGTTGCAGGTGATGGTTCCCGCGCCGATGTTCACGCCCGCGCCGATCTCCGCGTCGCCCAAGGTAGGTCAGGTGGTTCGCCTTCGATCCTTTGCCCAGCTTGATTTTCTTGGTCTCGACAAAATTGCCCGACGTGCGCGCCTTCGCCGATTTCGCTGCCCGGGCGCAGATGCGAATACGGGCCCATCACCGCTCCCGCTGCGACCTGCGCGCTTCTTCCATCACGCAGCCGGGGCGGATCAGTCACTCCGTCGCCGATTTCGGAATCGCGAATCACGCTGTAGGAGCGCACGCGGCAGGCGGTGCCAATCTTGCGTCGTTGCCCAGCAGTTGCACGTAGGGCTCGATGACGGTGTCGGGCGCGATCTCGACGTCGGCATCGATCACGCAGGTTGCGGGATAGAACACCGTCACGCCTTCGGCCATCAGCTGGCGGCATTTGGCCAGGCGCATCTTTTCGTCGATGTCGGCCAGTTCGGCGCGCGTATTGCCGCCCAGCACTTCGCTCGGCGTTTGCGGTCTTCGACGCCACTACTCGTTGCGCGTTGCCTTGCGCAGCACCTCGGCCATGTCGGTCAGGTAGTATTCGCGCGTGCGCATTGCGGTGGAAAGCTTCGCCGATGTTCGAGTAGAGATCCTGGACGTCGAAAACGTAAAAGCCGGAATTGATTTCGCGGATCTTTCTTCTGCGCGGGGCTCGCCGCCTTCTCTTCGACGATGGCCTGCACTTCGGCGCTGCCGGACTTCTTGCGCAGCACGCGGCCGTAGCCGGTCGGGATTCTCCAGATCCGCGCTCAGCAGGGTCATCGCGGCGTGCTGCTGCAGATGGAAATCGCGCAAGCGCTCGATGGTCTCCGGCAGTGATCATTGGCGCATCGCCGGAGAGCACGATGACGTGGTCGTATCCGGCCAGCGCCTCGCGCGCCACCATGAGGGCGTGGCCGGTGCCGCGCTGCTCGGCGTCTGCAGCACAAAATTGATGCCCGTGTGCTCCATCGCGGCGCGCACGCGGTCGGCCTCGTGGCCGATGATGGCGTAATACATCTTTGGCGGGCACAACATGCACTGCGCGGCGCGGATTACGTGCGCCAGCAGCGGCTTGCCGCCGACTTCATGTAACACTTTAGGAAGTTGCGATTTCAGCCTGGTGCCCTTGCCCGCTGCCATGATGGCGACGGCGATTCGCGGCTCCGGAGCTGGGGCACTGAGGGACGGCTTGGGGATGGCTGCGACTCGGGGTGCCGGCTGCGCTTCGATTTCTTCATTTGCCCTCAATATACCGCGATGCCCGCGACAATTCCTATCTCACCGTCGTAGAATCTCTCGGCCTCGCTCCGGAAACAAAGGAGCTTGAGGCAGGAGAACGTATATGCCGAAATATGTGATCGAGCGAGACATTCCCAATGTCGGGGATGTCACCCCGGACCAGGTCATCGCGATCTCGCAGAAATCATGCAGCGTGCTGAACAATCTTGGGCCGAAGATTCAGTGGCTGCACAGCTACGTCACGCAGGACAAGATTTACTGCGTTTACATCGCGCCCAACGAAGAGATGGTGCGGGAACACGCGCGGCAAGGCGGATTTCCGGCAAACCGTGTCTCGGAAGTGAAGCTGACCATCGATCCCACCTCGGCCGAGGCTTGAGCGGACTACAGCCCGAGTCCGCCATCGACGGCCAGAATCTGGCCGGTAACAAATTGCGGCGCGGTGGCGAAAAACAGCACGGCCTCCGCGATTTCGTCGCCGCGCCCCGTTGCGCCGCATGGGTGTCTGTTTGGCCATGCGCCGCATGAAAGCGGCTGCGGATTTCTCCCCCAGGTCGATCATGCCGGGAGCCACGGCATTGACCGCGATTTCCGGGGCCAACGCTTTGGCCATCACCTTGGTCAGCATGTGAAGAGCGGCTTTCGACGAGCAGTAATGCGCGTGGGTTGCCCATGGCCTCAGGCCGCCAAGCGATCCCATGTTGATGATCTTCGCCTCGACCGGTCCCGACCCTTTGCCGCGACTACGTCGCATCCATTTCAGAGCTTCGCGCGACACCAGAAATGGGCCACGGGTATTGGACGCGAATATAGCGTCCCACTGGCGCACCGTCAGTTTCTCGAACTCGGCGGTCTCATAGTTGGCAGCGTTATTGACCAGAATGTCGATTCGGCCCAGTTCGCGGCCGGCTTCTTTCATCATGCCCCGGACCTGGCCTCATCAGTGACGTCGCAGCGCAACGCAAACGCCCGCACTCCTAGGAAGAAAGGTCCACGACGGTCTCGCGCGCCTCGCGCGCGGAGTTCCGAAACGTGATTGCCACGTCCGCCCCGGCTCGCGCCAACGCCAGTGCCGACGCCCGACCCAGGCGCCGCGCTGCTCCGGTAACCACCGCAGTTTTGCCGATAAGAGGTCTCGCCTCGATTTCTGGCATAGGGGGATTCTAATGCACACTCCACCCCGGTCCGGCCACTCGACCTATGTTTCCTTCTGGAAAGCTCCTATTGGACCGCGTTAGAATCTTCCCGGCATGCCAGGCGTTCGCGATGTCGTGGTGTACTCCCGCCGGGGATGTCACCTTTGCGAAGTGGTGAAGGAGAGCCTCTCCAAGCTCTCTCGCCGCGGCGGATTCACCTGGCGCGAGATCGACGTTGACGCCGACGCCGAACTCCGGCGCCGCTACAACGATGAAGTACCCGTAGTTTTTATCGATGGCCGCAAAGCCTTCAAGTACCGGATGGACGAACAAGAGTTCCTGCGCAAGCTGGCAAGTTAGCCGGCATCATGGAATGTCCCGATTTTCCAGTACAATCCCTGACGGCATGCTGCGTACTCAGTTGTACGCCAACCCGGACGGCCTTTTCCTGCATGATGTGGTGCTCGAGTCTTGCCGCCGCTTTGCGGGCAGGACTGCCCTGGTGGATGCCTCCTGCGGTCGCCGGATGACCTACGCCGAATATGGCGAGAGCGTCGAGACGGCGGCGCATGGCCTGATCGCGGCAGGGGTGAAACCCGGTGATGTCGTCGCCATCTTTCTCTGTAATTCCTGGGAATTCTGCATTGCCTTTCACTCCGCCGAGATGGTCGGAGCCGTTCCCACCCTGCTGAATCCGACTTATCGCGAACGCGAAGTCCGCTATCAGTTGGAAAACTCCGATGCGGCAATTCTGATCACCGACGGCCCAAACATCGAAGGCATCAACCTTGGCGGTTTGGCGAATCTCCGCCGCGTTTACACGACGCGCCAACCCGCGTCGGGTACCGAACCCTTTGCGACCCTGCTTCAATCCCGAGCCGCCGCGTTGCCGAAACCAGAGCAGCCGTCGAATCAGGCACTCGCTGCTCTTCCCTACTCCAGCGGCACAACTGGCCTGCCCAAGGGAGTCATGCTGTCGCATTTCAATCTTGTGGCGAACATTTTTCAGTACCTCGGCCCAAACGCTGTCGAACTAACTACCGCCGACAATGTTCTGTGCTGCCTGCCCCTGTATCACATTTACGGACTGAATGTCGTTTTGAGCCCAACGCTCGTGGCCGGCGGGACCCTGGTCCTGGTGCCGAGATTTGACACGCGGACGTTCATGGACTTAGTCGTCAAAGAAGGCATCACTCAGATACCCCTGGTCCCCCCGGCTCTGAACGCTCTCTGTCTGGCCGCGGAGGCGGGCCTTTTTCCGCGAGATCACAAAATTCGCTGGGTGATGTCCGGGGCCGCCCCGCTTGCGCCCGAGCTTGCCCGGCGTTTTATGACTCTCACCGGCATTCTCGTGTGCCAGGGATACGGCATGACCGAGGCCTCTCCGGTGACGCATACTGGATTCCTCGATGCCGCGCTCAATCGTCCGGAGACCATCGGGCAGCCCCTCGCGCAAACCGACTGCCGCGTCTTATGTCAGACCGACATCGATCCCCACGACACTCCCGACGATCTCACGGAAATGGCGGCGGACCAGCCCGGCGAACTGGTGATGCGTGGTCCGCAATTCATGCTGGGATACTGGAAGGAGCCGGCCGCGACCGCCGCGGTGTTGCGCGATGGATGGTACTGGTCCGGCGACATTGTGACTCGCGATCGCGAAGGTTTCTACCGCGTCGTCGACCGTGCCAAGGAGATGATCAAGTACAAGGGCTTCTCCGTGGCTCCGGCAGAAGTGGAGTCGGTATTGCTCGAGCATCCCGCGGTGAAAGAGTGTGGCGTAATCGGACGCCGCAACCCGGAGGCCGGAGAAATTCCGGTCGCTTTCGTCGCCTTGCGTGACGGATTTTCCCAAACTCGAATGCTGGAAGAGGAACTCTGCTCTTTCGTTGCGGATCGTCTCACGCACTACAAGCAGCCGCGCGAGATTCGCTTCGTCGACGCGGTTCCCAAAACGCCGTCCGGCAAAATTCTTCGCCGCGAATTGCGCAAGCAGATGGCCTGAAACGGCCGCCGCCCAAGTGACAGGCTTTTGACAATACCCTGACAACTTGCGCGACCCTGGGGAACACACTCTTCCTAATAAGCCGCCGGCCCGATTCCCTCGACCGCGGCCCGAGAGTTTCCCGCCCTGCACGTCCTGTCGCGGGATGAAGACGCGGAAATCTCACAGGAGGATTGTCATGAGTTTCTCACAGCTCAAAACTTGGGCCTGCGCAGCGTGCCTGCTGATCATCGCGACCCTTTGCGCCAACGCTGAGAAGAGTCATTCTGGCCCCCAGCCCCAGCCTTCCGTCGTAGCGTCCACCGTTCCCGCGAACGGCGACGTAAATCCCTATGGAATTGCGCGCATCCCGCAGAGCTCCGGCGCTCTGATGCAGGGAAACATTCTGATCAGCAATTTCAACAACAGCGCCAACCAGCAGGGTACCGGCAGCACGATCGTGCAGATTTCGCCGAACGGCACGGTTACCCAGTTCGCACAAATTAACGCCAGCACGTTGACCAGCCCTTGTCCCGGCGGCATCGGCTTGACTACCGCCCTGGCCGTTCTGCGCTCAGGATGGGTGATCGTCGGCAGCTTGCCCACATCAGACGGAACTTCCGCGACCGCTCAGGCCGGATGTCTCCTCGTGCTCGACAACCACGGCAACGTGGCCGAAACGTTCTACGGCTCGCTGATTAACGGCCCGTGGGATATGACTGCATGGGACGCCGGCAGTTTCGCGGAATTGTTTGTCACCAACGTCCTGAATGGAACCGTGGCCGCAAACGGATCGGCAGTGAATAAGGGAACGGTAGTACGCCTGGTGCTCGACATCGCATCCGGCTCTGTGCCTTTCTTGCGGTCCATCAGCGTGATCGGATCCGGCTTCGCCGAGAAGACTGACCCCGACGCCCTGGTGATCGGACCGACGGGATTGGCGCTCGATCGCGACGCCGACGTCCTCTACGTTGCCGACAGTGTGAACAACCGCATCGCCGCGATTCGAAATCCGGTCTTCCGTGAAACCTCGGCTGGAGCTGGACGAACAGTTTCTCAGGGAGGCAGCCTCAACGATCCTCTTGGCCTGACGGTCTCTCCGCGCGGCACCATTCTGACGGTCAATGGAGACGACGGATTCCTGTTCGAAACTACGCCGGGCGGAAAGCAGATTCAAAAAGTGCTGTTGGACAACAATGGCACACCGCCGGGATCAGGAGCGTTGTTCGGCTTGATCGACGTGAATGGCGCGATCTATTACGTCGATGATGCCACCAACACGTTGAACCTTTTTCACTGAGGCATCGCGCATCTCTGATCGCATTACGACTTTCTCCGAGGAAATCGCCCGGTCCGCAGTATAGGGGCCGGGCGGTTTTTGTTACAAAACTGTGACAGCTTCCAGGTCTGCATCCCTCTCACAGTACCGGAAATGCTCCAATGCACTTGTGTGCCTTGACCACGCTTCTGCCCCGCATCTAGATTGCTCCGCAACGTTGTGCCGCTCTTTCCTCGCTCGAGGGATAAATCTTTTTGGGGCACCCACTCCTTCCATAACGCTGTTCTGTCTGCAGTGGGGGCACGGGACCGGATTACACCATCGGCCCGCAGCTTGACGGAACAGCAGACCGACTCCACGCCACGTCGCAAACAAGGGACACAGCTCGCGCAGACGTGTGTCCATCCTGCACGGAGGTGCAACAATGTTTTGCCGTCAGCTCTCCCCAGCAGTTCTTGGCTTGCTCATGGTTCTAGCCCCAGGCTTGCAACTAACAGCGCAAAATGATCCCGGTCCGCGCGGCGGACCGGCGGCTGCAGGCAGTTTCGTTTCAACGTTAAACCCGAACGAGCAGGCATTCTTCAATCAGACACAGCAAAGCTTCGCTGAGATCGATTCCGTTCTCGGAAGCATCTCCGGCGAAAACGGGGCTGGATTAGGCCCTACTTTCAACGGAAACAGTTGTGCCCAGTGCCACGCACAGCCCGCGATGGGCGGCAGCAGTCCGGGCCTCAGCAGTCCGCAGAACTCGATTCCGAATCCCCAGGTCGCGCTCGCCACTCTGGACGGCGCGGCCAACAGCGTCCCGTCGTTCATTACCACCCACGGACCGGTCCGCGAGGCTCGATTCATTCGTAACCCGAACGGCACGCCGGATGGCGGCGTACACGGTCTCTACACCATAGCCGGGCGATCTGACGCCGCCGGTTGCAGTCTTTCGCAACCCGATTTCAACACCGCCCTCGCCAACCATAATGTGATCTTCCGCATTCCGACGCCCGTCTTCGGGCTGGGACTGGTGGAAGCAACCACCGATGCAACCCTGCAAGCCAATCTCGCCTCCACCGCCGGCCCAAGATCATTCTTCGGAATCGGTGGGAGTTTCAACACCAGCGGAAACGACGGCACCATTGCTCGTTTCGGCTGGAAGGCGCAAAACAAATCCCTGCTGATGTTCGTGGGAGAGGCCTATAACGTGGAGCAAGGCGTGTCCAATGAATTGTTCCCCAACGAGCGCGGCGCGGTTCGCGGCTGCGTGTTCAACGGTTCCCCGGAAGATGCGACGCACCTTCTCAACGACAATAAGGCCAGCCCGAACTTTGGCGGCTTGACCGGCACGGCGTCGGAGATGTCTTCCGATCTTGTCAACTTCGCCGCCTTCGCACGGTTACTGGCACCACCTACCCCTGCTCCATCCACCTCGTCCACCCGAAATGGCGCCTTCCTGTTCACCGCTGTTGGTTGTGCGCTCTGCCATTCCCCGAGACTCACAACCGGCAAGTCCCCTTACACCGGGATGTCGAACGTCACCTACAACCCCTACTCCGACTTTGCCGTTCACCACATGGGAAATGGCTTGTCGGATGGCGTCAGCCAGGGCGCCGCAGGACCCGACCAGTTCCGCACCGCTCCCCTCTGGGGACTCGGCCAGCGGCTCTTCTTTCTCCACGACGGACGGACGTCAGACCTGATGCAGGCCATCCAGTTCCATGCCAGCAACGGTTCGGAAGCAAACCAGGTCGTACGGAAGTTCAATTCCCTGAGCCCGTCCCAAATGCAGGATCTGATCAACTTCTTGCGTTCGCTTTAGCCCGGGATAGCGGTGCTCGCAGGCAACTGATCTTCGAGCACCTCGAAATGAATCGCGGAGGGTCCCTGCATCCTCCGCGACTCGAACGTTCCTGCTCGGCGTCGCTATCGAATCCGCGCCCCAGCCCTATTCCTTGCTGGCGCTCTTTTCCGCGAGTTTCTTGGTCACGAAGAAGCTCCAGACCACTTCATTGGCGTTCAAATCCTGGCTTGTCTTCCCGATCGTATTCTCTGGTTCGTATTGCTCACCGCCGGGCCAGGTATTCCCTGCCCCTTTCACGCTGTACAGCACCACCTGCGCATTCTGCTGGCAGGCAGTATAGGTGTCGACCTTGGTTTCCATGCCGCCTTTCTTTTGCGGAGGCATTTTGCTCTTCTCCGGCTTTTCGGAACAGCGATTGATCTTCGCCCAGGACTTTGCGCTGTCTTCCGCGGAGAGAATCGGCAACTCTAGATTTTTCTCGGTTCCGCCGCCGTAGGGGACAACTGGATCGGAAGTGCCATTGATCATCACCGCCGAGACTGGACGGGAGGGCAGGCAAATCATCGTCTTGGGCATGCCCGCGCCCACGGCAGCCACGGCCGCGACGCGGTCCGCAAGAGCGCATCCCACCCGGAGGCTCATCATGCCGCCCTCCGACAAGCCGATTGCGTAGATCCGAGCAGAATCCACCGAGAACTTCGTGCCTATCTGATCCATCATCTGATTGAAAAAGGCGATGTCGTCAGCGGCGGCAGCCGGCTTCTGCTCTTCCTGCGGCTCCCGGTGCGGACGTTGTCCCCCACCACCGGGATAGCCGCCTCCGCCGCCGCCCGGATAACCTCCTCCTCCTCCGCCACCGGGGTACCCGCCGCCCGGGTAGCCTCCTCCTGGATAGCCACCGCCCATACGCCCACGCCTGCCCGGGCCCATCCCCATCGGTCGCCGCTCCGCGGGATGAACTCCAACATTCCAACGCCCGTGGAGAGCTGCCGGATATACCGCGATGATTCCGTCCTTATCCGCTAATTGGTCAAACTGTGTGAGCCTCTCGATGTCGTCGGCATCCTGATTCATGCCGTGCAACAGGATCACCACCGGATAGTGACGCAGTGGGTCGTAGCCCTTTGGAAGCCGCACCAAGAAAGTGCGGTCAACGTCATCCACCGTCACTTTCTCCTTGGTTTCCTGCGCCGGGAGCCTTTGACCCACGATGAAGGGACTGAAGCAGATGGCGGTGATCACACTCACACTTAGTTTTTCGAACTTGCCAAATTTCATCTTGTCTCCAGAGAGTCCCGACCCGAAGGGTACCAAGCAGGTGTTACGCCGTTGGAAGCAAGTGGGGGAGGAGAAGTTGGCTACGTGACGGAACTTTCACACGGGTTGTTGCGTATGTTCTACCAGGTCGCAAAGTTGACGAATGGCAGGCTCGCAAAAGCGCAAAACGAAGGAGAATGACCATGGAAGGACTCACCGGCTTCGCAGCAGTCGTATTGGCTCTGGGAATACCGATCTCGATCGTCTGTATGTACACGTTTTACCGCCTACGCAAATTGCGCACCGAAGAGCGGTTGGTGGCGATGCAGCGCGGCGTGAATGTCCCGATGGTGGAGGAACTCTCTGAATCGGCCCGCTCGCGTCGCTTCGGAATTCTGCTTGTCGCCGGCTCGGTCGGCTACATGATGGCCTTCTCCATCATCGCGCGCGTCGAACCTGACGCCATGATGGCAGCCGCCTTTGGAGCCATCCCGTTCGCTCTGGGATTGGGTTTCTTCCTGGATTCCGTCTTGATTCGCCACGACGCGAAGGCGTCGTAAGCCTCACGATCGAGTGCCCCGCCCTCGTCCGCCCGATGTTGGCGGAACAGGGCGGGGACTTTGATTTTTTGAGAGGTTATTCGAAAACCAGACCGAGGCTCATTCTCCCGTCAGGAACTTGTACTGCGCCTCATTCAGCGGCACCACACTCAATCTTCCCTGCCGGACGAGAGGCGATTCCGAAAAAATGTGATTCGCTTTCGCCTGGGCCAGGGTCACCGGCTTGGCAATCGCCTTGCCCGCTTTGATCGTCACCTTTGGATTGCTCGTGTCCGAGACATCGACCGATACGACTGAAGCCGTTCCCACCGCGCTCTTCTCGTCGCCGGTGTGATAAATGACCAGCCGCTCCGCGGGCTTCATGGCACGCATATTCTTCAGCGCGACCGGGTTCGAGACCCCGTCCCAGACTGTAGTCTTCTCCCGCTGCAGGTCGGCGAACGAATAGGTTGACGGTTCCGTCTTCAGCAGATAATCCATATATCCTCGTTGTGGGTTCTAATGATCGCGTCAGCAAATCTTAATTCGGCTTCTTGGAATCTGCCTGCGGCGGAGCATCTTTTGGCGGCGGAGGGGCCGGATGGTTCTCATAGATTGAGTATTGTCCCTGCGGACGCTTCAGCTTGATCGTGATCTCGGCCTTCGCCTTGTCGATATCAAAATCTTCTCCGTAGGTCTGAAATCCACGGGCTAGCACCTGCACGCGCAACTTGCCGTACGGGAGCCCGTCGAAATTCGTCTTTCCTTCTGGATCGGTCTTGAGCTCCAGATCCCCACGCTGCTGCTTGCCGTGCTCATCCACAGCATGCAGGATCACGGCCGCGTTCCGCACCGGCTTGCCGTTCTCATCCTTCACCACGTTGAAATAAATCCAACAGGTCGGCTCGTCGTCTTTGTCCTTCTGCCCCAAAGCTGGGCCGGCGGTCGCAAGCACCAGCAGCACCAGGCTCACCATCCATTTGTTCATGTGTGCCATTTTAGCAGCGAATGGCTCGCCCGTTCTCAACCGAGTTCGGCAACCGCATGCGCCATCTCTTTTACAATGCTCCTGTGAAGACATGGGACGTCATCGTCATTGGCGGAGGCATTATTGGCCTCTCTCTGGCGATCGCGCTGAAGAAACGGGGCGCGACGGTCCTGGTCGTAGAACGGGGCGAGCCTGGGCGAGAAGCCTCGTCGGCGGCTGGCGGCATGCTGGTTGACTGTCCCTTGGAAACTCCACCTGCGCTGCAAGTTCTCGCCACCGCCAGCGCGCGCATGTATCCCGAATTTGCCTATGAACTGGAAGTCGAATCCGGGATGAAGGTCGACCTGAGGGATTACGGGACGATTTTGCTCCCTGCGGACAAACACAAACGTGACCCGCAACTGGCAAAGACAGCCCTCGACCAAGCCACGTTGCAACAACGTGAACCCGCCCTGAGTGCTTCCGGTGATGCATTCTATTTGTGCGAGCGCAGCGTCGATCCCCGCGCGCTCACCGCGGCGGCGTTGAAGACCGCAAGAAATCGCGGAGTGGACTTTTCGTCGGGCGACTCGGTGACCTCAGTCGATATCTCCGTGGACAACGTGGTCGGAGTAACTACCTCCAAAACTTCGTTCGCATCCGCTAACGTTGTTAACTGCGCAGGAGCCTGGTCGGCACAAATCACACCACCCGCGGTTCCCACCCGACCGGTTAAAGGACAAATGCTCTGCCTCGCGATGCCCTCGCGCACGCTTTTGAAACATGTGATCCGCTCTCCCCAGGCTTATCTCATTCCGCGCAGCGACGGGCGGCTCCTCGTCGGCGCGACCGTCGAGGAAGCCGGATTCGACAAGCGTACCGACCCAGCCACCATCCAGCGCTTTCACCGCGTTGCACTAGAGCTGGTTCCAAAGTTGCGCGATGCCAGGATCCTCGAAGACTGGGCCGGACTTCGTCCCGGAACGCCGGATGCGCTGCCGATTCTGGGCGCAACCCAGACCCGCGGATACTATGTGGCGACCGGCCACTTCCGCGACGGAATCCTGCTGGCTCCAATTACGGCGGATGTGATGACGGCGGTAATCGAAGGCCGCGAGCCTGAGCACGATCTCACCGCCTTCTCGCCGCAGCGTTTCTCCAGAAGTGTGTCATCCTGACGAACGCGAAGCGCTCGGAGGGACCTTACGATAGCCCGTAGCTCCACAAACGTCTGACAGGCCAACACTATCTGGATCCCTTCAACTGCATCGGCGCGTCAACCGACGTAAGGTCCTTCTCCGGCTTTCGCCGGATTCAGGATGACAATCCCCAGAGGTCCGCTCCCAACGGGTTGAGGCCGCGAGCGACCATCGCCGTTCGCGCTATACTGATCCGTTTCCTCGGACTTTCGATCCGCAATCCTTGCGTTTCTGCCGAGACAGAAAGGAATCATCCATGGCCTCTCCTGCAGTGGATTTTGCCCGCAGCAACCAGCAGCGCTTCCTGAACGAACTCAAAGATCTTCTTCGCATTCCCAGCGTCAGCACTCTCGAACAACATAAGCCCGACATCCAGAAAGCCGCCGACTTCGTGGCCAACGAACTGCGCCGCATCGGCATGCAAAACGTCGAGATCATCCCTACCAAGGGACATCCGCTCATCTACGCGGACTGGCTGCACGCTTCCGGCAAACCCACCGTCCTCTGCTACGCGCACTACGATGTGCAACCCGCCGAGCCGCTCGACGAATGGAAGTCACCGCCGTTCGAGCCCACCGAGCGCAACAGCAACATCTATGCCCGCGGAGCCGTCGATGACAAAGGCCAGCTCTGGATGGAAGTGAAGGCCCTCGAAGCGCTCATGCAAACCGGTGGCGGCAAACTTCCCATCAACGTCAAAGTGATTTTTGAAGGCGAAGAAGAAGTCGGCGGCGAGTCCATCGCGGAATATATCCGCAAGCAGAAAGCGAAGCTGAAGGCCGATTTTGCCCTGGTCTGCGATACCGAACTTTTCGCTCCCGATCTCCCCACGCTATGCGTTGGCCTGCGCGGCCTGGTTTATACCGAGATCGAAGCTTTCGGCGCCAAGACCGATTTGCACTCCGGCATGTACGGAGGCGCTGCGCCCAATCCCTTCTTCGCGCTGATCGAAATCATCAGCAAGATGAAAGATTCCAAAGGCAAAGTTCTGATCCCCGGCTTCTACAAAGGCGTGAAGGCTCCAACGACCGCGGAGAACTGAAAGCCTGGAAGCGCCTGCCATTCAATGAGGAGCACTACCGCAAGACCGAAGTCGGCTCGAAAGTTCTCACCGGCGAGCCCGGATACTCGGTGCTCTACCGCACCTGGGCGCGTCCGACGCTGGAAGTCCACGGCATGCCCGGAGGCTTCATCGCCGATGGCGCCAAGACCGTGATCCCGGCGAAAGCCACGGCGAAGGTTTCCATGCGCCTGGTCCCCAATCAGGATCCCGACGACGTCTTCAAGAAGTACCTGGCCTTCGTGAAGAAGCTCACGCCCAAAGGCATCGAGACCAAAGTCAAAGTGTGGAGCAAAGGGCCGGCCTGCGTGGTCGGACCGACAACCATACATCAAAGCTGCCACCGCAGGCGCTGCACGACACGTTCAAGAAAGATACGGTCTTCATCCGCAGCGGCGGATCGATTCCCATCGTCACCGACTTCCAGGATGTGCTGAAGATTCCCAGCGTGATGATGGGCTTCGGCCTGCCCGACGACAACCTGCACGCCCCAATGAGAAGTTCCACATCCCGAACTTCTATCGCGGGATCGAAACCATCTGCCGCTTCTTCGAGAAGCTGGGCGGAAGTAGAAATTAGGTCTGAGGGTGCGGGCAAGATGCCCGCACGATAACCGGCAAGGACACCGGCGCTACATTTCACGGCCGTAGCGCCGCCCTCCCGGCCGGCTGTGGCGGCGGGCGTTCCTGCCGCGTTCTCGCTGTCCGCCATTCAAGCTTTTCTCTTCCCTGCCGATTCTTTCTAAGGAAAGCCCTCTTTCAAGGAGTCGATATGCGTCGACGCATCGTCGAAGTGGGACTCATCTGGCTGGCGGCCGCCAGCTTGGGGTGGGGACAGGAATTCAAAATCGGTAGCCGCCAGGTGCAGGTGCACGGATTCGCTTCGCAGGGATTCATCTACAGCGGCGAGAACAACTGGCTCACCATGAATACCAGCCACGGCAGCGGAGCGATGACGGATATGGGTTTGAATGCCTCGTCACAAGTGACCGACAAATTCCGCGTCGGCGCCCAAATTTACGACCGCAACCTGGGTCAACTGGGGCAGTGGCATCCGTCATTGGATTGGGCTTTGGTGGACTACCGATTCTGCAACTGGTTTGGAATTCGCGCGGGAAAGGTCAAGACGACGCTCGGTCTCCATAACGATTCCCAGGATCTGGATTTTCTGCGCGTGTTTGCCCTATTGCCACAGAGCATTTATCCCACCGATTTGCGAGAGGTGACCATAGCGCACTCCGGCGGGGACCTCTACGGAAACATTGCGCTCGGACGAAACTGGGGAGACCTCTCCTACACCGCATACATCGGGCATCGCAGCGATGGCATACACACCGGATATCCCTACGTGGTTACGCAGTGGGGCGTGTACTTTCGCAGCCTGGGCGCGCTGCAATACGGGGCGGACTTGCGTTGGAATACGCCGCTGAAAGGCTTGACCGTTGGGGTCTCGCGACTGAATCAGCACTTCACGGGTAAAGGATCGTTTGTGAATTTGCTGAATCCCGCGGCCGGGATGCTTCCTTACGCAATCTCGACACGGGCTTACTGGACCAACCAGTTCTACGGCGAATACCTGCTTGGAAAACTGCGGCTCGATGCCGAGTACCGGCGATCGTACTTCTATGTTCCTTACGTGCCCGGTTCCGACTCGTCAACGGACCCACGGGGCTGGTATGTCGCAGGCAGCTACCGGTTCGCCAAATTCATTGAAGTGGGGTCGTATTACTCCCAATACCGGATGCAGTCCAGATACGGAGGAGCGCTTGGGCTGATTTCGCCCACTCAAACCGATACCAGCCTGCCGCAGAATCACATTTACGACAAAGTCGTGGCGGCTCGTCTGGATCTGAACCGCTTCGCTTACCTGAAGATAGAAGGCCATTTTATGGATGGTTATGGCTTGGGGTCTTATCCGGACGGATTCTATCCACAGCAAAATCCGATGGGCTTTCAGAGGAAAACCAATGCGCTGGTGGTCAAGACTGGATTCCACTTTTAAGGCACGGGGACGAGGGAAATGAAAACGTCGATCAAACCCAACCGGCTGTTGACAATGGCAGGGTTCCTGATCCTGGCTAGCCTGGACCTGGTTGCGGGGGACATTAGGATCATCGCTAATCCTTCAGTGAAGGCCGACACCATCTCCGCTCGTGATCTCAGGAGCGTGTTTCTGTTACAACGAAAGACTCTTCCGGACGGTTCGCCGGTGCTCCCTGTGCTGCAGAAGTCCGGCCCGATTCACGAAGCCTTCCTGAAGCGCCGCCTCGATCGCGGCAGTGAGGAACTCCAAACCTACTACCAGGGCCTGGTCTTCACCGGAAAGGGAAACATGCCGAAACAAGTGACCTCCGACAGCGAAGCCGTGGCTTGGGTGGCACAGACCAAGGGCGCGATTGGGTATGTAAGCGCATCCGCCGCGGTGCAAGGGGTAAAGATCCTTTTAGTGGACGCCGAGGCAGCCTCGCAAGAACGGGCGGTGGTCAAGCGAGTGGAGCCCGAGTATCCAGAAACCTTACGGCAAATGGGGATCGGAGGCAGCGTCCGGCTGCTCATTACGGTGTCACCCTCTGGGGCGGTGCAGAACACAGAGGTATTGGGAGGAAATCCCATTCTGGCCGAAGCCGCGATGGCTGCGGTAAAACGTTGGGTCTATGCCCCGGCGCCGTCGAGAACTGAAATCCAGGTAACCATCCCTTTCGAACCGCACCGCTAACCACCGTGCGCAGGCCATGCGTAGCGCCGGCTCGGCGCAGACCGCTCTATGCGCTTCTACAATATCCGCAGCCCCCATTCGTCTACAGCGGTAGATGAACGACGCGGCGAGCCCGAAGTACCTGGCACTCGAGCGGATGGCATTCGAACAAGACCAGCGCATCTCGGACGTGGTGAAGCGGGAGCAGTCCCGGCTGCGCAACTTCATTCGCCGGCGCGTGCCTGATCCCGGCGATGCGGAAGACATCCTGCAGGACGTCTTTTACCGTCTGGTCGAGGCGAACCGACTGCTGATGCCGTCGAGCACGTCACTGGCTGGCTGTTTCGCGTCGCCCGCAATCGCATCACGGATCTATTTCGCAAGAAGGAGCCGGAGAATTTCAGCGAGCTCGACGTCGCCAGCGATGATGAGGATGAGGACGGTTGGCAATTTCGAAGATCTGCTGCCTTCGCCGGATGCGGGACCAGAGGCGCAGTACGTCCGCAAGGTTCTGCTCGATGAACTGCAGCGGGCCTTGGCCGAGTTACCAAAGGAACAGCGCGATGTCTTTCTCGCGCACGAGTTCGAAGGCCGCAGCTTCAAAGAAATTGCGCATGAGACCGGCGTGAGCATCAATACGCTGCTCTCGCGCAAGAGATACGCCGTGCTGCATCTGCGCGAGCGCCTGCAGCGCGTGTACGAGGACTTTGTAACCAGATGAACGAAGGGCGTCATCCCGAACGCGCGCGCTTTCACCAACGGCGCGGAGGGATCTCGGGGGTTGCGCCGAAGAATTGAGGAAAATGATTATGAGAAAGAGATGGTATTGGATCGCACCGCTGGCCATTGTCGCCGTTCCACTGTTCATTTTCATCGGCGGCGAAGTGGTGATGCACCTGTGGAACTGGCTGCTGCCCCCGCTGTTCGGATGGCGCACGCTGCGGCTTCTGGCAAGCACTGGGATTGCTAGCCTTGTGCCGGATTCTGTTCGGTGGGCTAGGCGGCCACGGCCCTGGTCGCCATCGCGGGCGCGGCTTTCGAGGGCGCTGCCGCAACATGACGCCGGAGGAACGAGAAAGATTCAGGAACGCAATGCACGAGGGTTACAGCGTTGGAGCAGCGGGGGATGTGAAGACCTCGCATTAGCCTCTGTAAACGGAACTTGTGGGGACAGCCGCCCTCGGCTGTCCGGTCGAGCGAGGCTCGACAGGGACCCTATCCCTAGATCACTTCGTGCCGCAGGCACACAGCTTGCTCATGGCGTCCGTCAACTTGGCGGCCTGGCCCTGGCAGAAATCGCGCTGCTGTTCGGCCTGCGCGCGCTGCGAAGCCTCCTGCCCGCGCTCTTTATCGACCATACGAAACGCGATGAACCAGGCAATATTGCTGACGATCAAAAGACCCCACAGAACTTTCATGAGCATTGTCGTTCTCCCGCTCCAGTGTAACTGCAAGAACTGCTGAGAACGGCAGACGTTTTCGGATAGCTGCTTGCGCTCAGGAATACTGCGTGGCGAGCTTACGAGAGTCGCAGGCGAAGGATCCAGCACCGGATTGAGTTGCGGGGCATGGAATTCAGGAGGCCCCAAGACGACGGGTTAAACCGATTTAACTGTTGTATCTATTTATATTGTTTTCATATAGATAGATGGATTCTTTTACACACATCTTCAATCTCCAAACCAGCCTGGAATCATCGGGTTGGGACGTCGCTGCACCGCAGAAGGTGCAACCAGTCCCCGTGAGAGGACTTGACTTTTTGGTAGGCACGGGGACGCCCCCGGTTCTCGTCGGTTTCGCGAAACCTGGGAGAGGCCCGTCCAGCGCTTGGTTCGATGGAAATTCCGCGGCAAAGCGGGAAGGGCACGACTTAGAGTCGTGCCAATCTCGGAGGATTCAGGTGATGGCCTTCACGCCCTGGGCGGAGCATTCCACCTTCGAAGAGAAACCCTCAGCGGCTGGAAGCCGAGTCCTTTTGCTTCGGATAACTGGCACGAGTGGAACTCGTGCCCTTCCCGATCAACCCTTTTCTGCGGCCTCCTCATCGTCTCTTAAGACACCAGACGTCCTCTTTGACATGGGATGCCAAGGCAGCTTCCTAGCTCTGAATCGACGCGGCTAGACCTTTCAGGCAATAACCAGACGTCTTCCGAATCGGCAGGCATCGGAAAAGGAGATTCAATGAGAAAGTTCAAGCTAAGGGTATTCGAAGTTAACGGGAAGTGGTTTTTTCGGTGGGATAACTCACACGTGCCTGCTGTGTGTGGGCTCACACTCCCGCTCGCGACTCGACGGGACGCGGAGTCCGAGATGCAGGACTTCGTGGCAGCCGAGAAGCGCAAGTATCCGTGGACCGTTCTTGAGCGGGCTTAGAACAGCATGTTTGGACGGAAAATCCCAGGTCTCGCAAAACCAGCGAGACCTGGGGCACCCCATTTCAGGGATAACTCACGAACTGTCGAGCTTCGCTTGCCTGAACAGCCGGGGGCGGCTGTCCCCACATAATCAACTACACCAGGCCCTGGTCCAGCATCGCGTTGGCTACCTTCAGGAAGCCGCCGATGTTGGCGCCGTTCACCAGATTGCCCGGCGTGCCGTATTTCTCGGCCGTTTCGAAGCAGTTCTTGTGGATGGCGATCATGATCTTGTGCAGACGGTCGTCCACTTCCTCGCGGGTCCAGCTCAGCCGTGCGCTGTTCTGGGACATTTCGAGTCCAGACGTGGCCACGCCGCCGGCATTGGCAGCCTTGGCTGGTCCGTACAGGATCTTCGCATCCAGGAACATCTTGGTAGCTTCGAGCGTGGACGGCATGTTCGCGCCTTCGGCAACCAGCTTGATGCCATTCTTGAGCAGGTTCGCCGCATCTTTCGCGGTGATTTCATTCTGCGTCGCGCTCGGGAATGCGCAATCCGCCTTAATGTTCCACAGCGGATTGTGCTCCAGCTTGATGTCGGTGGGCATGAAGATGGCTTTCTTGAACTTGTCGGCGTAGTCGCGGATGCGTCCACGCTTTAAGTTCTTCAGCTCCATGATGTACGCCAGTTTCTCGCGGTCGATACCATCGGGATCGTAGATGACGCCATTCGAGTCGGAGGCAGTGACCGGCTTGGCTCCGAGATCGAGCAGCTTCTCGATGGTGTACTGCGATACATTGCCGCTGCCGGAAACCAGGCAGAGTTTTCCGTCAAACGATTCTTTGCGAGACTTCAGCATTTCTTTTGCGAAGTAGACGCAGCCGTAGCCGGTGGCTTCCGGACGAATCAGCGATCCGCCCCAGCCCAGGCCCTTGCCGGTCAGAACGCCGGTGAATTCGTTGCGCAGCCGCTTGTACTGGCCGAACAGGAATCCGATCTCGCGTCCCCCTACGCCGATGTCGCCGGCCGGGACGTCGGTGTCCGGCCCGATGTGTCGCTGGAGTTCCGTCATGAAGCTCTGGCAGAACCGCATCACTTCGTTGTCACTCTTGCCCTTCGGATCGAAATCCGATCCGCCTTTGCCGCCGCCCATGGGCAGCGTGGTCAGCGAATTCTTGAACACTTGTTCAAACGCAAGGAACTTGAGAATGCCGAGATTCACGCTGGGATGGAAGCGCAGGCCGCCCTTGTAAGGGCCGATGGCGCTGTTCATCTCGATGCGGAATCCACGGTTGACCTGGATGTTGCCCTGGTCGTCGAACCACGGCACGCGGAACATGAGGACGCGCTCGGGTTCGACAATTCTTTCGAGCAAACGCGCCGACTGATACTCGGGATGCTTGGAGAGGACCAATCGGAGAGAGTCAAACACTTCAGCAACCGCCTGGTGGAATTCGGGCTCGGCAGGATTCTTCGCTTTCACACTGATCATCACGGATTCAATGTAGTCCCCTGGAACCTTGATTCCCGGGGGTGTCATCACGGACATAGGCCTACCTCCGTAGGTACAACGTAGAGAGCATGATGCCGCTGTCCATTCTCGGCCTGCAGGGCAACCTGGCAGTGATAATTCTCACCGCGGCACGTGATTGGCGTCACCATCGCGTAGGCGCTGTGGAATCAGCAAGATGCCGAGGACGCGATGATAACTCCAGAGGTACCGCGAGCGTTATCCCTTGAGATTCGGGGCGGCTGGAGCCAGGCCTATGCAATCATTGATTGCACTGCTATCATTGATCGCATGGCGAGCATTACCATCCGAAATCTCGAAGCGGACACCAAGCGCAAGCTCAAGATCCGGGCCGCGACCAACGGACGATCCATGGAGCAGGAAGCGCGGGAAATTCTGAAGGGCGCGCTTGCCCAGAGTCCAAAGAAGAAAGCCAATCTGGCCGAACGAATTCGCGAGATCTTCGTTCCGCTTGGCGGAGTGGAACTGGAACGGGTTCCACGGGAGTCCGTCCGTGATCCGGACTGGCTCGCGGAGAGCGAGTAAGGCGGCGAATCGCGTCCCATCTTCAGACGATGATCATTCTCGATACCAACGTGGTTTCCGAACTGATGCGTCCGACGCCGGAGCGGATGGTGCTGCGCTGGTTCAGCAGCCAGGCAGCGGAAGACTTGCACGTCACAACGGTTACGATGGCCGAGGTTCTTTACGGCATTGAGCTGATCTCCTCGGCGCGACGACGTGATGTAGTTCGTGCAGGCGTCGAAAAAATGTTCGGAGAGGTGTTGGCGGACCGCATTCTGGCGTTTGAGGAAAGGGCCGCGCTCGCTTTCGCGCAGATTGCGTCCGCGCGCCGACGCCAGGGGAAACATATCTCCGGAGTCGACGCCCAGATCGCTGCCATAGCGCGAGTCCACGGAGCAACGCTGGCCACGCGCAACACGTATATCTTCGAAGGATGCGGCGTCAGGCTGGTGAATCCGTGGGAGGGATGAGGCTGGCGGACAAGAACGGCTCATGCAGGGGCGGAGGCATTCGTCCGCCTCGGCTGTGCATAGCGAGGCCTGCGGCTGTCCGGATCGCCACAACCCGCGCAACGAAGCGGGCCTTCCGAAAGAATTGGTTCTCTACTGTGCGCGACACGACTATGGTACGCGAGTTCTGATGCGAACCGGCAACCTTGCGGCTGTAATGGGAACGATGGGGCACCGCGATGCACTATCAGCACCAGGAACTGGAAACCGTGCGCGCAGCGCTCGATTACCGTCCGCCAACATCGTAGCAAATAGGGTTACGACACCTTTTGCGACACACCAAGGAACCACGATCGCGGCAAGTCATTGAACGCTTGGCAAGTGGGAGAACGAGGCATCTCTTGGCCGTCTAATCGGCCGTCAGTCAACCGAGAAGCAGAGTTCGAAATTTCGTTAACAGTCGAAAATCAAGTCCTCTTCCGCAACTGATTCGGCTTTTCATCGGTCGATGTTCGTGCTGGTAAAGTCCAGGAACTCGGACTGCTCACTCACTCCAGAGAAAATCGCCCTATATAAGTTGGTCGGTGCCAAGCAGTCCGTTCTCTCCGGTCCGATTGGCTGGAGATAAATCGTGAAAAACGGGCATTATTCCGGCATTCTAGGGAGAGGAAATGCAGCAATTCTCTGCAGGCCAGACTGCGTGGCGGAGAGAGAGGGATTCGAACCCCCGATACCCGTAAAGGTATACACGCTTTCGAGGCGCGCGCCTTCAGCCACTCGGCCATCTCTCCGCGCCCACCCGTTTTCGTTTCTTATTTTATCAGGGAAGCTGTTGGCTCGAATTTTACCGCCTCTCGTTTCAATGTATTGGGTCCAACTCAGCCTCACCATCCAAGCCAAGGACGCGGTGTGTGACCTGGTTCACCATTCTGGCCAGTTCCGGTCCGAAATCTACGTATAGATGTCCAGGGTGGTACGAATATCGCCGTGCCCGAGTTGGGCTTCCATCTCAGTGGAGTGTGCTTCCTTGTTGCCATGAGTGGAGAAACTCCTGCGGAGCACCTGAAACGTGGGGTGAAATGCAATCTCCGAAAGCGGCGCATCCAGGGAAAGACATTCTGCTGATGGAGAATGTCCCAAAGCCATGCCCTCGCCGGAATCAGCATCGCCATCATTGCGCTACACAATCTGCTCGATCGTTTCTCTGCCAAGAGTTTCGGGCGTTCATCTCGGCCGGGTACTGTCTGGGAACTATTTTTCAGTGGGATGCCGCGCGGCGCCAGCGATTCCTCCCGCAGTTAGGACTTGGCCTCACCGTCGCGTTCATTGTGCTGCGCGCGATCAATATTTACGGCGATCCCTCGCGCTGGAATCATCAGGCATCGACCCTGTTTACTCTACTCTCGTTCCTCAATACGACGAAGTATCCGCCGTCGCTCGCTTTTCTGCTGATGACGCTGGGTCCGGCCATCGCCCTTACGTCATGGTTGGAGAGACTTCACTTTTCTTCCACCAATCCTCTGATTGTGTTTGGACGCGTGCCGTTCTTCTACTACGTCGCGCATCTCGCGGTTGCACACCTCATCGCGATCGTGCTGAATTTCGTCCGCTATGGGAGCAAGCCTTTTCTGTGGCTTGCTCCGCCCTCGATGGGCAGCCCAAGCGAGCTTTTCCCGCCAGACTACGGGTTCCCTCTCTGGGTGGTTTACGCGGTGTGGGTCGTCGTTCTTCTGCTGCTCTATCCCGCGTGCCTAGGGTTCTCGCGGCTCAAGCAGCGCCGGCACGACTGGTGGTTGAGCTATCTGTGAGTAAAGATGTGTCCTGTGGAGCACCGAATAACATCTTTAGAGTGTCTGTCATGAGAATGTCTGTCATGGCCAACTTTTGGATTTCGTAATTGGTTAGCCTACAATTCTTCCCACTTCACTTTGAGAATGGGGATTGAACCGCAATGTCAGCCACGGCCGCCGCGAATCCTGAAACTGCCACTCCATTCGCAGGCCAGGTCGCCGGACCGTGCGTGTTCGTTCTATTTGGCGCCGCTGGGGATCTCACAAAACGCAAGCTAATCCCTGCCCTTTTCAACCTGGTGCAAGCCAAGCTGCTGCCTGATGCCTTCGCGTTACTGGGGGTCTCGGTAGACGATTTGAACGATGAGCGCTTCCGCGACCAGGTCAGCGAATTTCTTCCTTGCCATGACGGCGCGGCGTATGACTGGCTTCGCAGTCGGCTCTTCTACGAGCGTGGAGACTTCGGCGATCCCAACACGTTCGCGCAACTGCGGACACGCCTTAGCGGCATCGACATCGAACGCCACACGGAGGGCAATTACCTCTTCTACCTCGCGACGGCTCCGAAGTTTTTTTCGACGATCGTCCAGCAACTAGGCCGCTCCGATCTGTCCCTGCAGGAGAACGGCCGCTGGCGGCGCGTAGTGATCGAAAAGCCGTTTGGACAGGACCTCGAGTCGGCCAAGGCGCTGAACGGCGACATCAAAGGGGTTCTGCAGGAAAACCAGATTTACCGCATCGATCATTACCTCGGTAAAGAGACCGTGCAAAACATCATGGTGTTCCGTTTTGACAATGCCATTTTCGAACCGATCTGGAATCGCCGCTACATCGATCATGTGCAGATCACGAATGCCGAGACCGTCGGGGTAGAGCGCCGCGGCGCCTATTTCGACAATGCCGGAACCTTGCGCGACATGGTTCCCAACCATGTCATGCAACTGCTCAGCCTGACCGCGATGGAGTCGCCGGTGTCTTTTTCCGCCGACGCCGTGAGAAATGAGCAGGCCAAAGTCTTGCATTCGTTGCTGCCGCTGAATTCGGAGGACGTTTTGCAGTTCAGCGTGCGCGGACAATACGGCGAGGGCACCATCGAGGGGGAGAAAGTGCCGCGTTACCGGTCCGAGCCGGGAGTGAATCCGGAATCGCGCACCGAGACTTTCGTCGCGCTGAAATTGAACATCGATAACTGGCGTTGGGCAGGCGTGCCCTTCTATTTCCGCACCGGCAAGCGCCTGGCCCGGCGACACACCGAGATCGCCATAAAGTTCAAGCGAATGCCATTCGAATTGTTTCGCAATGCCCCCTCCCACAAACCGCACAGCAACACGCTGGTGATTCAGATTCAACCCGTGGAAGGAATCTCTCTCAGCTTTGGCGCCAAGATTCCCGGCCCGGTTCTCCGCGTCGGTTCCGTGGATATGAGTTTCGAATATTCGAAATACTTTGGCGCCGATGCGTACACCGGCTACGAAGTGCTGCTCTACGACTGCATGATCGGCGATGCCACGCTGTTCCAGCGCGCGGACATGGTCGAAGCCGGATGGACGGTCATTGATCCCGTGCTCGACGTCTGGAAGGCTCTGCCTCCGCGCCGGTTTCCCAACTATGCTTCCGGAACGTGGGGCCCCGTCGAATCGGACCAACTCATGCATGCCGACAACCGGGAATGGAGGAAGATCGAGCCATGATTCTGGCAGGCGAAATCGGCGCGACTCGTACGCGCCTGGCCGCTTTTGAAACCGAAGCCAACCGGCTGCAATGCGTCGTGGAGAAAACGTACTCGAGCCAGGAGCATGGCAGCCTCGCGGAGATTCTGCCGCTCTTCACTCGTGGCGAGGGCATTGCCGTTCACAGCGCTTGCTTCGGCGTTGCCGGCCCGGTGCGGGGAGGACGATGCAAGATCTCGAATCTTCCGTGGACCATCGACCGCTCTGAACTGGCCGGACAACTCAAGCTCGCATCCGTCGGCTTGCTCAACGACCTCGAAGCCTACGCTTATGGCATCGACGCGCTGGAATCCAAAGATTTCATCACTCTCAGCGAGGGATCGGAATCGGCCGAGGGCAACCGTGCCGTCATCTCGGCCAAGACCGGCCTGGGAATGGCGGGACTTTTCTGGGACGGATTTCGCCATCATCCATTCGCCTGCGAAGGCGGACACGTGGATTTTGCTCCGAAAGACTCGCTGCAGACGGAACTGCTCGCGTATCTCCAGAAGAACTACGGGCGCGTCAGTTGCGAGCGAATTCTTTCTGGGCCCGGCATCAGGCATATTTATGAATTTCTGCGCGACACGCACAAAGCTGAGGAGCCCGCCTGGCTGCATGAGCAGTTGTCTGCCGCCTCCGACCCATCTCCGCTGATCTCCCAGTTCGCTCTGGAAGGGAAAGCCCCGATCTGCGAACAGACCCTCGCGATTTTCGTGAGCGTGTTTGGGGCCGAGGCGGGAAACTGCGCGCTGCATTACATGACTACAGGCGGAATCTTCATTGGAGGCACCATCGCGGCGAAAATCGAGAGGAAGATGAAGGGGCCGGAATTCATGCAGGCGTTTCTCGACAAAGGCCGCATGGAAACACTGTTGAAAGACATGCCGGTCAAAATCATCGCGAATGACGATTGCGGCCTGATGGGAGCCGCTCGCTACACCCTCGTGCAAAAGGCATTCCGAAACGGCAGCCGCGCGGCAGACTAGGGCTTTAGCTCGAATTCGAGGTTGAGCGCGAACGATTTCGAAGTGGAGTTTGTCATCTTTTGCTTCCGCGAATGCGGGCCACAAACGTCGTGATCCCTTCCAGCGTCTTCTCCGCCTGATCTCGCTGCGGCGAATGCCGGCAATCCTCCAGCGCCAGAACCTCAACTGGCTCTCCTGTGTGCTTCTGGATCGCTTCGACCTGAGCCATCGTTCCGTACTGATCCTGGAGTCCCTGAATCACCAGAATCGGACACGTCACGCGCGGCAGATATTCTTCGATATTCCAACTGCGAAAATCCGGATGCAGCCAGATGTTGTTCCATCCCCAGAAGGTACGAGCCGCGTCGCGGTGGTGCCGGGTCAATTTCTTCGGCAGATCGGTCGTCTGAAACTGCACTTTGGCTTCGGCGATACTGGCCACGCTCAGGTCTTCCACAAACACGTGCGGCGCCAGCAGCACCAGTCCGCGCACTTGATCGTGGGCTCCTGTATGGATGATCGCAATCGAGGCTCCGTCGCTGTGCCCAACCAGAATGGGATCGTCGATCCTCAACTGCGCCAGAAGCTTCGGCAGCGTCGTCAGGGCCTCATCGTGCATGTAGCGCACGCTGCGATCTTCCATCTGCACATCGGAATCCCCCGAGCCATACCGTGAATACACGGTCACTGGGCATCCGGTGTCATGGGCAACTCGCGCCGGAAAATCCCTCCAATGCGAAACGGACCCGAGTCCTTCATGCAGGAACACCAGCTCAGGACTCTGGCTGCGCCCGGCAATGCGCATCACCTCGAGGCTATGCCCCTGCACGTTTACCTTGAGAAACTGGGTCGAGGAATCAAGCTTGTTCATTAGGGTATTGGCTACCGTCGCTGCATCGAAGGCTCAAGATATCGTAAGCTATAGCTAAGGAGATCCATTGCGCTGCCCTCGGTGTGGCAACGAAAATCCGGGAAGTAATCGTTTCTGCGGAATGTGTGGCGCCACCATGCTTTCTTCGTCTCCTCCGGCGCAGGTGCATCCGGCGCCGCTGCCGGTGAGCGCTCCGCCGCCGCCGAATCCAGTGCCATCGAGCCAGTCCGTGCCGGAAGCTCCTCCACTGGCCACGCGCGTTGAAGAAGAGACTCCCTCGATTTCAGGGCCTTCTTTTCTGGGACTGAACGATCCTGCTACGCCGCGCAAGCGAGGCAGCCTGAGCGTCGATCCGCGTTCTTCGTCGTCCAGCAATCTGGATTACCTCCTCGAAGATGTAGAAGAACCGAAGGGCGGAGGCGCGGGAAAAGTCTTCCTGATTCTCCTCGCGTTGCTCCTGGCCGTGGGATTCGGATATCTGCGCTTCCGGACTCACGGATTCCCCTGGGCTTCTATTGGGCTGCACAAGCCCGCGACTGCGGCCGAGAGTCCAGCGGAGCCTGCAAATAGCGCGCCGGCCGCGGCGTCTCCGTCTCCCAGCATTACTCCTGAGCCTCAACCTGCCGCGAGCCAGCCCGCTTCCGCTCCGGCCGTCAGTCAGTCCACTACGCCGAGCCAGCCTGCGGCGCAGCCAGCTCAGCCCAGCCCTGATTCAGCTCCGGCATCCGCCACTTCCAATCAGACTCCCGCTCCTGCCAATCCGGCGGCAGGCGCCGAGCCCACTGACTCGGCTTCTCCAATTGCGGATAACGCCACCAAGGCTCCAGATAGTAAGGCTGACTCCGCGAAGTCAGATTCGGCCGACGACAAAGATACGGGCGCAGATGCAGCTCCTGCCAACCCGGCGCAACCTGCGGCCGAAGCGCCGGCTGCAAAGCCGCGCGCGGCCACTAGCCCTGTCGATACCGTCGCGGAGGCTCAGCGATACATCTATGGAAAAGGCGCTTCCCAGGATTGCGATCACGGTCTTCGGCTGCTGAAGCCTTCCGCTAATAAGGGAAATCCGAAGGCGATGGTCGAGATGGGAGCGCTCTATTCCGCCGGACTGTGCACGCCTCGCGACCTGCCGACGGCGTATCGCTGGTTTGCACTGGCACTGCGAAAAGACCCTTCGAACGAATCGATTCAGACCGATCTGCAAAAGTTGTGGGGAGAGATGACGCAGCCGGAACGTCAGTTAGCGATCAAACTAACGCAGTGAACCTTCTTCGGAAATCCACGGTGTTTGGCCTGTTACTCGCGCTCCCGCTTTTGACTGGCGCAGCTGCACCCCAAGCTAGCCCAACCCCTCCGACGCAACACTCGATGGGAAGCCGCAAGCATTATGCCGGCCTGCCCAATTTTGGTGAAGTTTCCCCGAACCTGTTTCGCGGAGGCCAGCCCGGCGTCGACGGTCTTGAAGCACTGAAAAAAATGGGCGTCAGCATCATTGTGGACATGCGCAGCTCAAAGAGTTCGCACGAGCAGGCGGTAGTCTCTAAACTGGGGATGAAGTACGTCTCCATCCCGTGGCATTGCCCGTTCCCTGCGGATCCGGTATTCGCGCGTTTTCTGAAGGTGATTCAAGACAATCCCGGCAAGAAGGTTTTTGTACATTGCCGGCTGGGTGACGACCGCACCGGGATGGCGATTGCGTCCTATCGCATGGCAGATGAAGGATGGTCCGCGGAGGAGGCGCTGAAAGAAATGAAAATGTTCGGATTCAACGCGGCGCATCACGCCATTTGCCCGACGCTAGCCTTTTACGAAAAGCACTTTCCCGAGCACTTAAAAACAAATCCGACGTTCAGAGAACTGCAGTTGCACACTGCCAGCAGCAAGTGAACTAGCCCGCCATGCGCGATCGCCAGGAGCGGGGATCTACGCCTCTTCCTGTTCCTTCAGTCGCGAGATCACGCTGAAATCTTCGAGCGTGGTTGTATCGCCTTTGACGTCGCCGCTGGTTGCCAGTTCGCGTAACAGCCGGCGCATGATCTTCCCGCTGCGTGTCTTCGGCAGCGTGTCGGTGAACCGTATGTCGTCCGGCTTGGCCAGCGCGCCAATCTCTTTCGCAACCCACTTTCGCAATTCCTCTTTGAGTTCGTTCGAGGGCTGCCTTCCCTGCTCCAGAGTCACGAACGCGGAAATCGCCTGCCCTTTTAGATCATCCGGACGCCCGACCACGGCCGCTTCAGCTACCGCATCGTGGGCCACCAGAGCTGACTCAACTTCCATGGTGCTGAGCCGGTGCCCGCTGACGTTGAGCACATCATCGACGCGGCCCATAATCCAGAAGTATCCGTCCCTATCCTTACGGGCGCCGTCGCCCGTGAAGTACATCCCGGGAATTTGCGACCAGTAGTTCTTCACATAGCGGTCCGGATCTCCGTACACCGTGCGCAACATTCCCGGCCACGGTCGCTTCAGGACCAGGAAGCCTCCCGAACCATCCGGAACCGGCTTGCCGTCCATGGTGACGATCTCGGGCACAACGCCGGGGAATGGCCGCGTGGCAGATCCCGGCTTCGTCGCAATCGCTCCCGGAAGCGGCGTCAGCATGATGTGACCCGTCTCGGTCTGCCACCACGTATCCACGATCGGGCAGCGGTTGCCGCCGATGGTCTCGCGATACCACATCCATGCCTCGGGATTGATCGGCTCGCCCACCGTCCCCAGCAGCCGCAGGCTGCTCATATCGTGCTTCTTAGGCCACTCATCTCCCCATTTGATAAAAGTACGAATCGCCGTCGGCGCCGTATAGAACACATTCACCTTGTGCTGCGCGATGATCGACCAGAAGCGATCCGGCTCGGGAAAATTCGGCGCTCCTTCATACATCAGGCTGGTCGCGCCATTCTGCAGCGGCCCGTACACGATGTAGCTGTGCCCGGTCACCCATCCGATATCCGCGGTGCACCAGAACGTATCTTCTTCCTTGAGATCGAATACTAACTTGGTGGTGAGATAAGTGCCGACCGAATATCCTCCGGTGGTGTGCACCACGCCTTTCGGCTTTCCCGTCGTTCCTGAGGTGTAAAGAATGTACAGCGGATGTTCGGCATCCAGCTTCTCCGCCGGGCATACATCCGAGGCTTTCGCCATCAGTTCGTGCCACCAGTGATCGCGGCCCGCCTGCATGTTGATTGCGGTGCCGGTTCGCTTGTAGACGACCACATGCTTCACCGACGGACACGATTTCAACGCCTCTTCCACCGCCGGAAACAACTTTACCTCGCTGCCGCGCCGGTACGATCCATCTTGTGTGATCACGGCCGAGGCCTGCGAATCGTGAATGCGGTCGATCAACGCGTTTGACGAGAAGCCTCCGAAAACTACCGTATGCGGCGCCCCAATCCGCGCACACGCCAGCATCGCCACCGGCAACTCCGGAGTCATTCCCATATAAATCGCAACCCGGTCGCCCTTCTTCACGCCCAGCGACTTCAGTACGTTGGCAAACTTCTGCACCTCGCGATGCAGTTGCTGATACGTCAGCACGCGCACTTCGCCGGGCTCGCTCTCCCAAATCAGGGCCGCTTTGTTCTTGCGCCAGGTCTCCACATGCCGGTCGAGACAGTTAAAGGAAAGGTTGATCTCTCCGCCCACAAACCACTTCGCCCACGGGCAGTTCCACTCCAGCACCTTGTCCCACTTCTTGAACCAGTGGAGTTCGCTGGCTACGCGCGACCAGAACGTATCCGGATCGTCCACCGATTCCTTGTACAAGCGCTCGTACTCCTCAAGACTCTTTACGTGCGCCTGCTGCTTGAACTCCGCGGGAGGCTCAAACTTCCGCTGCTCCTGCAGGATGGAATCGATGTTGGTGGACTGTGGATCGACGATCTCTTCGGACATTGATCAGCCTCAGCAGAGAGGAATGTTTCCCGTGCCCCAAAACCGGCACAGAATCGCGGACTTTATTCTACACACGAAAACCAGAGAGGGGATTGCAGTCAGGTTAAAGCGCGGGCTGGCAGAAGGCGCGCTAGGGGCGGGAGTTGGAATGAAACCAGGAGAGGAGCCGACCTGCATACTCCTTCTGGGCGCTTGCCATCGCTCCGCAGTGATCGGCACCGGGAACCTCCCACAACTTCGTCCGAGGTGCGAGCGCATGAATGCGCATGGAATGACGCACGGGAATATTACTGTCGACCTGCCCATGAATCAGCAGCACAGGAATATTCGATCCTGCGACTGCAGCTTCCGGGGAGACCCGCTCCATGTTTAGGCCGTACTTCCAACGCGCCCGAAGAAAGGCAACATCCACCATCGGGCGCAGAATCGTTCGACCAACCCATGGGCCCAGATGAAGCGGTTGTCCCATGCGGTCGTAAGCGATTTCGCGAAAATTGCTGAATGAGGATTCCGCAACCACGGCGCAGAACGAAGCTCCCGATTCGAGAGATTGCAGCAGGTCCGCCGCCCCCATCGACTCGCCCAAACCGTACACACATCCTGGCTTCGCCTTCATCCGGAGAAAATCAACCCATTGCCGAATGTCGTCTCGTTCCAGAAGCCCGTAAGTAGCGAGAGCACCGCCGCTCGCTCCATGGGCGCGGGCGTCGGGAAGCAGCACGCCGAATCCATGCGATAGCAGCAGCGTTGCGTATCCGGTCATCCCCATTCGGTTATCTGCAAGTCCGTGCAGGAGGAGGGCTGCCTCTCCGTTACTCTGTCGCGGTCGAACAAACCATCCACGGAGCACCGTACCGTCGGGGGTCGTAATCAACACATCTTCGATCGGTGCGTTCCTGATCGCAACTGCTCGCTGAAAGCCAGCGATATCTGATGCGGAGAGGATTCGCCGTCCAGGATGCAGTGCGCCATCAGCAACAACAATTCCACCAATTACACAAAGGGCGAGATAGAGAACAAAGGCGAAGGCAACCCACCGAACTTTAGCCTTCGCTCTCATGCCTGTAGATAGGTACGCAGCAAATGCGGGATAGGTTCCGGCGGAGTGTGGAACTCACGTTGCGAAGGGATTTCTCCGTCGCTCAGGGACGGTACCGACTCAGGCGCACCACCGAAGATCCCGGACGCCAAATGGTCCAGGCTCCGGCAAGCCGCCGCGAATCTGCTCTTCCGTAAACCGCCGCACGGGTGTCAAATCATCCGGCAGGCGATCGACCGCTCTTGCAGGCTCAACCACTCCCTCTTCGAGAATGCGCACTTGCGCCTTCGCGACCAGTGGCACTTTCATCGTCCACTCGCAGATGTTCGCCAGCACTCGCTGGAACACAACGGGCGCGGGAACAATCCACACTTTGCGCCCTAGCACTGCCGCCACGCGTCGCGCCGCTTCGCTCAGATAAAGCTCTTCCGCGCCGGTGATGGCAATGGTTTTTCGGGGCAAACGGCCGTCGATCAATGCTGCTTTCAGAACATGCACCAGATCGTCAATCGCCAGTGGTCGGATAGGTTTCTCGCGGAACCCGACGGTTGCCAGTAAAGGTAGCGTGTAGAAAGCATGGCTCAGGTGATCCAGCATGTGATCGCCACGTCCATACACCATCCCCGCCTTTACGATGGTGTAGTCGAGGCTGGAACTCCTGACGATCTCCTCAGCCCCCCACTTGGACTCGTGATACGCCGACCCGCACGCGGGACGCGCCCGCAAGAAACTCATCAAGGCGATCCGACGCACCCCCACGCGGGTTGCGGCTTCCACCACGCTTCGCGTTCCGTCGACGTGAATCCGCTGAAAAGTCTGTGACCCCAACTCGCGATTGATGCCTGCACAGTGGGCCACGGCATCACACCCCCGAAATGCAGATGCCAGAACTTCCGCATCGGACAAATCGCTGGCAATTCGAACGATCCGATCCGAATCTTCCGTGACTCGCGATGTTCCGGCTCCGTCGCGTAGTTTTCCGGGATTGCGCGCAACCAGTACCACCGAATGACCTTCTTCTAGCAGCGACTCAGCCAGACGTCGGCCTACGAATCCGGTGCCGCCTGTAATCGCAATCTTCATGCTTGGCGCTCCTTCTTCGCCCGATGCCTGTGAACAGCCTGAGTCGGGCACACCGCGCTCAGGAAGTCGCCCAAAACTCTGGCAATGCCCTCCGCTTCCAGTCGATAGAAGATCTTGTTTCCGGCGCGGCGCTCCGACACCAGATCCGCCGACTTGAGGATCGCCAAATGCCTCGAAATCGACGGACCGGAGATCGAAAAGCGAGCGACAATTTCTCCGGCCGGCAGTTCCCCTTCTTTCAACTCCTGCAGAATCTGGCGGCGCGTCGGATCCGCCAGCGCCCGGAACGTTCTGGAAGCCACCTTCATGTTTCTATATTAGCTAGTTTGCTAAATAGCTGTCAAGGGAGAAATGGCAGGGTCGGAGGTGTCCCCGGGTAGCAGTTTCGAGTCGCGGGAACTCTAGACGGCGAGACTCTTCAGTTGCTCTATCTTCCGTCCGATCTGCACCGTATTGCGGCACGTGGCAGAGCACGATTTGCATTCGCCGCAGGCGTCGATTCCCTGCCCCGGAGCGACACTCGCCAGCGTGTAGCGCGCCATCTCGTGGTTCCGATATTGCACGGCGTACATATGCGCCCGCATCAACTTGGGAACATCGACCTGCTTGGGACAATCTTCCCGGCACTGGCCGCATTGCTGGCAGAACTCGGCGCTCGCCACAAACGACTTGTCTGCCAGGAACTTTGTTTCCTCCTCGTTGTAAGCGAGATCCCGCACCACAGAGAAATCCTGCTCCAGATGCTCGTAGGTGCTGAATCCGGGAATTGCTGTGGTCACAAAATCGTGATTGAGGACCCACTTCAGCAGAGCTGTCTGACTGGCCGCCGGAAGTATTTTCGGCAGCTTCGCATCCGGTCGGACTGTGCCTCCAGCCTGCGTCTTCATGGCTACGATTCCGATGCCGGCTTTGGACGCCCGCTCGATGGTGCTCAAGATTTCATCGTTGTGCGCCATGGTGTAATTCAGCGTTACCAGGCAAACATCAAACGCGTTCAACCGGATCACTTCATTGACCACGGCAACCGTATTGTGGGTGGAGAGCCCGATGAACCGCGCCTTGCCATCTTTTTTCACGGTCTGCAACGCGGACAGGATTCCTTCGGCGCCGGCATGCTGCGGGAAATCGACGGCGTGGTAATACAGGATGTCGACATAGTCCATCCGCAGCCGCTTCAGACTCGCATCCACGCCTTCGAGGAAATGCTGCTTCTGCTCTGCATCGCTCAAGCGATGGTTGCGCACCACTTGCTTGGTCGAGATGGTCAAACGGTCGCGGGAGCCGATTTCCCGGACGACACTTCCGACCATCTCCTCGTTGCGGCCTTCCTGGTATACGGCGGCGGTGTCGAAGTGCCGGATGCCCAGTTCATATGCGCGCCGCACCAGCCCAGGGATGTCCGCGTTCATCACTCCCATGCTGACCACCGGCAGAGTGATACCCGTCTTACCCAGGGTACGGGTCAGAATTGGCTTTGCGGTTTCGACCGCGGCCAGCAAATCAGTTTTGGCCAGGACACCAGCCGCTCCCGCCCACACGATCGGCTTTACGATGAAGTCTCTGCGGTTCCATTCTCCATGCTTGCTCATAACTGACTCCTCAGTGGCGATCCACAGCCTTGGTGTTTTTCCGGTTCAGCGAAGACTTTGGGCAATAGTTTTCAGCAGCTCAGCCCCGTCCTGCGGCGGATTCATCAAGAGGACGAGATAAGAGCCCTGGGTGCGCGCGAGCACGCTTCCCTCAAAACTATTCTTGGCCCGAATGGCGTCTGGTCCAGCCTCAGGCGCCGCGGCACATTCGCCGCTCTGCTTAAAGTGCCGGGCGAGCTGGTCGAGGCGCGACTTGGCCGCCGCAACATCCTTGCCGACGGAAACCAGGATTTTGCCTTCTTTTCCCCACGCGTAAGTAACCAGGTACGCAGGGGCGAGGAAGGCGTGACCTAAGGGATCTTTGCGGACGTACTGCTCGGAGTGTGCGACGCGATGTTCAGCAGGAAACTTCCGCAGCAGCGCCGGTTGCACTCGCTGGCCACCAATGCGCTCCGACAAAATGTGCGCGAATTGACCGAGCAGCGGATCGGAGTTGGGCCCTGATCCGGTGAGCTTCACGTAATAACGATCCTGAACAAAATTCAAAACTCCCTTACTGCGGTAGCCTTCCGTGCCGAGAATCGCGAACTTGTAGTGGGGCGAGCGTTCCGCCGCGTAGATCCCGAACGCATCTTCCGGCTTCCCCATGTCGTAGACGTCAGCCGTGACTTCGATCGCGCCGCTCTTGAAGTCCTGATGCAGCAACTCGCGAAACTCATAGAGCAAGTACACATCGGCTCCACCATCAATCTGCTGGTATAGGGTGTCGGGCCGATAGAAAGCGGGCGCGGCTTCTGCTACGGCTTTTCCCGGCAGCGGAGCGGCCAGCAAACGCTGGAACTGCTCGTGGGTCTTAACCGCGGATTTCGGTACCGTCGTTTTTAGGCTGGCATTCTGGGCACTGAGGTCTCCTGCGAAAAACGCAACAATGATCAATACGTCACGAAGGAGTCTGAAAGGAACGGACGAGCAATTAACTCCAGATTTAGAGATCAATTCTCACATCCTGTATAAGAGCGCGGTCCCATGTCACCTGATCTACATCCTGGCCAAAGGCTTCAGCACTCGAGCTATAACGTCCGCCGAATTTCGGGTCGACGATCCGTCACTAGCTCCGGGTGCAGACGGCGGAAGGTTTCGGCAACGTGGCAATTCCAGCAGACCGGCTGGCAGGTGGCAAAAATCTGGGGAAGTTCTTCCGGCCGGACGTTCCGCCATTCGGAAGTCCGAAAATCTGGCCCCAGCAGAGCCGGAGCGTGATCCCATTGATGGAGGGATCCGATAGGTTTTCGACAGAACACGCAGTTCTTCCCCTCATACCACTGCGAAACAATGTTCCACACCAGGCAGCCGTTGGAGTCAGCCTCAATCTGCTTCAGGCAGTCTTGGCCGCAATTCTGACGTTCGGGCCACCGCGAGCAATCCTTCAAGCGCACAGTGGGCTCGTTGAAGAAAACGCCAACGCCGGCTTCCGCGGCCGCGATATCCACGGCTTCGGGCTTCTGAGTTTCCGGACAGGTCACAAGGCGCTTGCCTCGGTATGTCACAAACGTGCGGACACTGGGAATGGCGCGGACGAAGAACAGGGCCGCTGCCAATACGAGAACTGCAACGATGATGGTGAAGACAGTAATCGACATAGACCACCTTGCGTTTCTCCGCCACCTGGGCGGGAGGAGACGCCGGTCGCGCTCTTTCTAGTCTCGGAGGGAGGCCAAAGAAAGACGGTGCCTCGCATCACGGGAAAAGGTGATCGGGATCACACTCAGAATCGAGGTGCGCAAGCCTCTCGTTTCGCCACACCTACAGGGTCATGTGAGGCGAGCGCAACTGCATCTTCACGGCGATGGACAGGCGGCGAATCCCTTCCCGGATTTGCTCGGGTTGCGAATGGGAGAAATTGAGCCGCATATGCCGGCCGCCTTCAAGGCTGTTGTTGGCGTAGAAACTGTCTCCCGGCACGAAGGCTACTTGTTCCGCGAGTGCGGCGTGAAACAGG
This sequence comes from uncultured Acidobacteriota bacterium, assembly GCA_963807095.1. GTDB lineage: Bacteria > Acidobacteriota > Terriglobia > Terriglobales > Acidobacteriaceae > Sulfotelmatobacter. The sequence goes on from CAWEAF010000001.1 coordinate 191,844, forward strand.
GCCTGAGAGTCGGTTCCCAGAGGCATGGTGACCCAGAGGAACAGTCCCCCCTTGGGATGGGTCCAGGTAACTTCGTGCGGGAAATAATCGTGCAGGGCTTGCAGCATGGCGTCACGACGCTCGCGGTAAACCTGGCGGATTAGCTTGACATGCTGGTCGAGGAATCCATCGCGAGCGACTTCATAGGCAACGTATTGATTGAAGGTCGAGGTGTGCAGGTCGGCAGCCTGCTTCAGCATGACGAGCTTGCTGATGACATCTTCGGGTGCCACGATCCAGGCCAGCCGGATGCCGGGAGCCAGCGTCTTGGAAAATGTGCTCAGGTAGATCACGTTGCCGAGGATGAAGCCGTTGTCGCGGCGCAGATTTTCGCGGTCGAGAACCACCAGCGGGGCGAGATGCTCGCCTTCGTAGCGTAATTGTCCGTAAGGATCGTCTTCGATGATGGGGATGCCATATTTGTCGGCCAGCAGAATCAACTGGTGGCGGCGACCCTCGGAAAGGGTCACGCCCGCTGGATTCTGGAAGTTGGGAAGTACGTACATGAATTTCGGTCCGGCACGCAGGCTGGAATCGAGGTGCTCGGTGATCAAGCCGTCCTCATCGACTGGCACGGGGACATATTGCGCGCCATAGACATTGAAAGCCTGTAGCGCACCGAGATAGGTGGGCGCTTCGACCAGGATACGATCACCGCGGTTAATGAGCAGCTTGCCGATCAGATCAAGAGCCTGTTGTGAGCCGGACGTGATGAGGACGTTCTCTGCGCCGGCAACAATTCCGTAACGCGCCATGTTACGGGCGATCATCTCGCGAAGCGGTTCGTAGCCTTCCGTCGGACCGTATTGCAGGGCCTGGGCACCTTGCTCTGAGAGGACTTTGTGACAGGCTTCTTCGAATCGCTTCACCGGGAAGACGTCCGGGGCCGGGAGTCCGCCGCCAAAGGAAATGATCTCCGGCTTCTGCGTGAACTTCAACAGTTCGCGGATGGCGGAACTCTTGATTCCCAGCGTGCGGTTCGCGTATCTGGACTTCCAGAGCGTCGACATGTCTCCTCCTCGGTGCCGAACTCTCAGCGTACGACCTAGTCTTCTCCAATCAATTCCGGCTCGACCGATACGTGTACGCGGGAATGCGTATAGGTGTCGTTTTCCTGCGCATCAACCACCGCGATCGCCGCCACGTTCACGATTTCTTCCACTGTGGCAGTGCGCTGCAGAACGTGTACCGGGCGGCTCATCCCCATCAGGATCGGGCCGATCAGTTCTCCGCCGCCGACTTTCGCCGCCAGCTTGCAGGCCAGATTCGCAGAGGCAAGATCAGGGAAGATCAACACGTTAGCTCCGCCCTTGAGCGAACTGAAAGGATACAGCTCTTGAATCGTCTCGGGAGAGAGCGCTTCGTCGGCCATGATCTCGCCGTCGATGATCAGGGTGGGATCGGCGTACTTGATCAGCTCCACGGCCTTGCGGACCTTGGTGCAGATGGGATGATCGACGCTGCCGAAGCTGGAGAATGACAACATCGCAACCCGGGGCGTGAGATCGAAGCGGCGCGCCATGTGAGCCGTACACAGCGCGATTTCGACCAGGTCTTCGGCGGTTGGCTCGATGTTCACGCTGGTGTCCGCCATGAAGAAGACTTCGCCCTTCCGCGTAATCACCGCATAGCAGCCAGAGACGCGGTGCAGTCCTTCCCGCATGCGAACGATCTGCAGAGCGGGACGGATGGTGTCCGGGAAATGCTGGGTCACGCCGGAAACCAGCGCGTCCGCATCGCCCATATGCACCATCATGGAACCGAAGACGTTTAGGTTGTGGAGCAGGGATTCGGCCTCTTGCAGGGTTACGCCCTTGCGCTGCCGCAGCCGGAACAATTCCTGGATGTAAACCTCCCGGTGGGTGGAGATCGCGGGATCGATAATCTCCATGCCTTCGATGCTCACCCCGAACTCGCGAGCCCTGGTCTGGATCTTGGTCGCATCCCCCAGCAGGATCGGATGGCCGATTCCTTCTTCGACCAGCGTGTGGCAGGCGCGGAGAATCTTTTCGTTATCGCCTTCCGGAAATACGACCTGCTTGGGATTGGCTTGCGCTTTGTGAATCATAGTGCGTGAAACTTCGTACGCCTTGCCGAGGCGCCGCTCCAATTCAGCCCGGTAAGTATTGAGATCCACTGGAACCTGGGCTACGCCGGAATTCATCGCCGCTTCGGCCACGGCAGAGGCTTCCCACATCAGCACGCGGGGATCGAATGGTTTGGGAATCAGGTATTCGCGGCCGAATTGAAGGCGCGAAACACCATACGCGCGGCAGACGGAATCGGGGACGTCCTCTTTGGCAAGGTCGGCGAGCGCGTGCGTCGCCGCCAGCTTCATTTCTTCGTTGATCGCGGTAGCACGCACGTCGAGAGCCCCGCGAAAGATGAAGGGGAATCCGAGCACATTGTTGACCTGGTTGGGATAGTCAGAACGCCCGGTCGCCACGATCACGTCATTGCGACATGCCTTGGCTTCATCGTACATAATCTCGGGATCGGGATTGGCCATCGCAAAAACGATAGGATCGGCCGCCATCGAGCACACCATCTCGGGAGTGATTGCTCCCTTTACCGAGAGTCCGGCAAAGACATCGGCGCCCACCAGGGCTTCAGCGAGGGTGCGCAGTTCCGTCTCCTGAGCGAAACGCTCCTTGTACTTGTTCATGCCTTCTTTGCGGCCTCGGTACACGACTCCCTTGGTGTCGCAAAGAATGATGTTTTCGCGCTTTACTCCGAGGCGAACGTAGTGGTTGGCGCACGCGATTCCGGCCGCTCCAGCGCCGTTGAATACGACACGAACGTTGCTAATACCTTTCCCAACGATCTCCAGCGCATTGAGCAACGCGGCACCAGAAATAATGGCGGTGCCGTGCTGGTCATCGTGAAACACGGGAATCTTCATTGTCTGGCGAAGGGCCTCTTCGATCTGGAAGCAATCCGGAGCTTTGATGTCCTCCAGGTTGATTCCCCCGAAGGTCGGCTCCAGCAACTGGCAGAGCTTGATGATCTCTTCGGGATTGTGGCTGTTGACTTCGATGTCGAAGACATCAACATCGGCAAAGCGCTTAAACAATACGGCCTTGCCTTCCATGACTGGCTTTCCGGCGAGAGCGCCGATATCTCCCAGACCGAGAACCGCAGTTCCATTGCTCACGACGGCGACGAGATTTCCTCTGCCGGTGTACTTGAAAGCATCCTGCGGATTCTTCTGAATTTCCAGGCAGGGCTCTGCGACTCCCGGTGTGTACGCCAAGCTGAGATCGCGCTGGGTGCGGCAGGGTTTGGTAGGTGTGATTTCAATTTTTCCGGGACGAGACCCGTTGTGATAGTCGAGGGCCTGCTGTTTGCTTACTAACATGATTTCCTCCGAGCCTGCTGGCGCCGGTTCCCGCGAAAAGCACGGCAGAATTGCGGCGCGTCAAACCTGAACCTGTGACCAATTTTTTGGGGAATCTTTCTCCGGGAGGCGGGTATCGGATACCTGCCAGCAGCACCGGCTGGGACTGCCTCGGAAAGGCCAAACTGCGGGATATAGATATAGATGTCCGCCGGGTTTGTTGCGATGACTGGGTTCACCGTCGTGGGTGAGTCTGGAATCGTGCCTGCCTCCCGCCCGGCATGCTGGCTCTACTCTTTCGGACTTCTTCTCCACATGGGCACGCAGGGATTCCAGCCATGTACGTCTTTCTGGAAATCACGCCCTGCCTGGGTCGCGCCCACCGTATTCAAGTCCTCGACTGGCGACTTCAATAACTCAGCAATGTAGCCTTCCACCTGCTCGCGAATTCTCGGATTCTTCAAGGCCTCGAGCAGATCGGGCTTCTCAATATGGGTAAATCCGCCGCAGAGGGGACACTTCACAACATCGTCATTGACCATGACCACCCTCGAACTATGGGGAATTGCGCAAAGAAGGGCCCACGGCCTGAATGTTCTTCTTTGCCTACTTATTACAGCCCGGAGGCCTCTCTGGGACAGTGACAAGGGTCGCGGGAGTTTGTGATTGGAATCACAGGGAGGACCTGCAGGTCAACCGGAGCGGCAGGCAGAGGAGTGTAACCGCGACATCTCGACAACTGTCGCCCACAACCGAATCTGCAGCCTATCTACGCCTTCTTGAGGAGATTCCCGAACACCTAGAAAGACTTGGTCTGTGCTTCATCAAGAACGCGGTCGCCTTCGAGCAACAACAACTGCATGTGTCGGAGCAGTGTCAGGCGGACCTCGCGGTTCTTGGTCTCTTGCAGTTCGGACAGCGTTTCCCGAAGCTGCCGAACGATCGGTTCAAATTCATCTTCCCGCACAATGATCGATTATCGGAACACGAAACGGAAGCGGGATAAATACTGGGAAACCCCTAGGTTACGGCGCAACCATTGAAAATCAGCCGTGGGGCGTGTTGGGAGGTCTTAAGCGTAACGGGGATGTTTTCGCCACTCATGCCGATACCACACGTTCAGCAAGGACTCAGACATCGACATGTTCTCCCCCAATAGGTAGCGGTATCGATCGCTTTCAAATAGAGGTCGCCCCAAAGTAATCCCGTGAACGTTTACGAAGATTCCACTTCCCTGCTAACATGAATGGTTTACCACTCAGTCGTCAACGAAATCTGTTTTGACGCCTTCATAAATTCTACGGAGGAAACATGGCAATCAAGGTAGGTATCAACGGGTTCGGAAGAATTGGCCGCAACGTACTGCGAGCTTCGCTCAAGGATCCGAACCTTGACTTCGTCGCGGTGAACGACCTGACGGACCCGAAAACTCTGGCCCACCTGCTCAAGTACGACTCGGTGCTGGGCAATCTGCCGAACCAGGTTTCTGCCGGACCGGACAGCATCACGGTGGATGGCAAGACCATCAAGGTATTCAAAGAGAAAGATCCCGCCGCCCTTCCCTGGGAATCTGTAGGAGTGCAGGTCGTGATCGAATCCACTGGACGCTTTACGGATGCCAATGAGGCCAAGAAGCACATGCGTGGGCCGGTGAAGAAGGTGATCATCTCGGCTCCGGCGAAGAATGAAGACTTCACAGTCGTGCTAGGCGTGAATCATGAGAAGTACGACGCCAAGAAGCACAACATCATTTCGAACGCGTCCTGCACCACGAACTGCCTGGCGCCGGTGGCCAAAGTCATCAATGACGAATTCAAGATCGTCAGCGGCACCATGACGACCATCCACTCCTACACCAACGATCAGGTGATTCTCGACTTCCCGCACAAAGACCTTCGGCGTGCTCGCGCTGCGGCCTTGTCGATGATTCCAACCACGACCGGAGCGGCCAAGGCTCTGAAACTGGTCATTCCGGAGCTGGGTGGCAAGCTCGATGGATTCTCCATGCGCGTGCCCACACCGAACGTTTCGGTGGTGGACCTGGTGGCATGGGTCGAGAAAAAGACGACTAAGGAAGAAGTCAACGCGGCGTTGAAGAAGGCGTCTGAATCCGGGCCGCTGAAAGGCTATCTCGGCTACGAAGAGCATGAATTGGTCTCGTCCGATTTCAAGGGAGACCCGCGTTCTTCGATCGTCGATTCGCCCATGACCCTGGTGGTTGGCGGCAATTGCGTCAAGATTATCTCCTGGTACGACAACGAGTGGGGATACTCCTGCCGCGTGCGCGACCTGATCAACTACATCACCAGCAAGGGCCTGTAAGAACGGAGGTGGCGCGGGCGCCCTCGCCCGCGCTGCGTCCAGCACAGATATCGGCCTCGCGGGCGAGGGCGCCCGCGCCACACTGCCAAGTAAGAGGACTCCAGCCATGTCCAAGTTGTCGATTCGCGACCTTCCGCTCAATGGCAACCGTGTGTTCATGCGCGTCGATTTCAATGTCCCGCTCGACGACGGCCGCGTTATGGACGACACCCGCATCCGCGAAACTCTGCCCACCATTGAATATGCTCTGCGCCATGGTGCGCGCCTGATATTGGCTTCGCACCTGGGACGCCCGAAGGGCAAGCCCAATCCGAAAATGAGTTTGAAGCCGGTGGCCGAGCGGCTGCGCATGTTGCTCGACAAAGAACTGGCGCGTGGCGAAAACGTCGGATTCTGTCCCGAGTGCGTTGGCCCTGAAGCCGAAGAAGTAGCCACTCAACTCGAAAAAGGCCAGACCTTGCTGCTCGAGAACCTGCGCTTCCATGCCGAAGAGGAAGCCAACGACCCGAAATTCGCGCGGCAACTGGCGAATCTTGCCGAGTATTACGTGAATGACGCTTTCGGTTCCGCGCATCGTGCTCATGCATCGACCGAAGGCATCACCAAATTCATGAAGCAGTGCGCCGCCGGGCTGCTCATGGAAAAGGAATTGAAGTATCTCGGCAAGGCGCTGGAACATCCGGAAGAGCCGTTTGTGGCGATTCTCGGCGGAGCCAAGGTCAGCGACAAGATCGGCGTGATCGAAAACCTGATCACCAAGGTGAATGCGCTGATCATTGGCGGCGGCATGGCCTACACATTCTTGAAGGCACAAGGGCAGGAGATCGGCAAGTCTCTGCTCGAAGCGGACAAAATCGATCTCGCCAAGAACCTGCTGGCCGAGGCGAAGAAGCGCAATGTGAAATTCCTCCTGCCGGTCGATCACGTCGTGGCCATGAAGCCTGAAGCCAACGCCGTGATTCAGCAGATCGGCGAAGGGCAGCCGATTCCAGCCGACAAGATGGCGCTCGACATCGGGCCGAAGTCGATTGAACTGTTCTCGGAAGAAATCTCCACGGCCCGCACCATTGTCTGGAACGGGCCCATGGGAGTATTCGAAGTCCCCGGCTTCTCGAAAGGCACGTTCAAAGTCGCCCACGCCGTGGCGGAGAACGGCGGCGCAATTTCGATCGTGGGAGGCGGGGATTCCGTGGCGGCAGTCAAGGCAGCGAACGTCGCCGACAAGATCACCCACATCTCGACCGGCGGCGGCGCCTCGCTGGAGTTCCTCGAAGGACAGAAGCTCCCGGGGGTCGAGGCGCTGACGGAAAAGAAGTAACGCCTAAAGGCTGTCGAGAGTCCGGCTGTCGGGTACGCCGTCGAAGTACTTTTGCAGGGCGCGTTCGAAGATGTCGTCATCACCTGAGACCTGAGCGAACAGAGTCATGGACGAGCGGAACTTCATGTCGTCCGGTTCCCCAAAGATTCTCAAGGGCAGAGCGGCCTTTGACGAGAAGGATCAGCCGAGTGCATTCCTTGAGGCGCGCTCCAAGGATGGGATGCTGCAAGTAGGCTCGGGCTTCGTCTTTGGAAGAGATCGCGTACTTGACCGAGATCGGACTCCGGCCTAGTCCCTTGATCTGGGGAAAAATGAACCACATCCAATGGCTCTCTTTGTACCCGGCTCCAAGTTCCGAAAGGACCTGATCGAATATCGATGACTGGGCTAGCACAAACCGTTCCAGAGAGTACGGGTCACTGAGCGCGCGTGGAGACCTTGAAGGGTCCATAACTCTTGGGAAGAGTCTATTGCAAGAACCGCATTTACAGACCGAAAAAGCGGCGAGCGAATTCATACGAGAGGCTTAATCATGCGAATCAAAGTAATGGCGGCAAATTGGAAGATGTACAAGACTCCGGATCAGACCCGCGAATTCTTTAAAGCGTTTCTGCCGCTGGTCTCCGGACACACCCGCGACGAAATCGTCGTCTGCCCTCCCTTCCTCGATCTTCCTGCGGCGTTGGAGTCCGCCAAGGGATCGGACGTCGCCATCGGCGCCCAGAATGTTCACTGGAAAGACGAAGGCGCGTTCACAGGGGAGACCTCAGTCTCCCAGCTGTCCGCGCTGGGCATAAAGCATGTCATCATCGGCCATTCGGAACGCCGCCAATATTTCGGCGAGACCGACGACACCGTCAACCTTCGCCTGAAAACGGCTCTCGAAGCCGGATTCACTCCCATCTGTTGCGTTGGTGAAGTGCTCGAAGAACGCGAAGCCGGAATGACCGACGATGTTCTCCGCCGCCAGTGCGTCCGCGCGTTTCACGCAATTTCCGCCAAGAAGGCCGCAAAACTCGTCGTCGCCTATGAGCCAGTCTGGGCGATCGGCACAGGAAAAACCGCTACGCCTGAAATCGCCGCCGAAGCTCACGCGGTAATCCGCAAAGAAGTGACAGAAGTCTTTGGTGCTGAGTTCGCCGGGAACCTGCGCATTCTCTACGGCGGATCGGTTAAGCCCGAGAACGTTTCTTCATTGATGGCGCAGGAAGAGATTGATGGCGCCCTAGTCGGCGGGGCATCCCTCGATCCGAAGTCCTTCTCGGCCATCGTGAAGTACTGAGCGCCCGGGAATCTTCGAATTTGTAATTGCGGTTGAACGCCGCGTCTCAGCGCGAGCGTTCCCGTAGAATTTCGCCTGCCGTGATCAGGCGCACAGACGTACGCCGGCGGTGGATTCACAATCTAGACCTCAAACAAGACTGGCCTCTCAATTCCTAACCCCTCGAGGAGGTCTTATGCCGCTTTCCAAGCTTCGCGATTTTCTCGATTCCCATCACGTCAAGTACATGGTTATATCCCACTCGCAGGCGTACACGGCGCAAGGCGTCGCTGCTCTTGCGCACGTCTCCGGCAAGAAACTGGCCAAAACCGTAATCGTCAAGATTGACGGCATCCTGGCAATGGCGGTCATCCCGGCGTCCGAGCATGTCGATCTCGATCGCCTAAGGGCCTTGACAGGCGCTCTGATTGTCGAGATCGCCACCGAACGTGAATTCAAAGATGCTTTCCCTGACTGCGAAACCGGCGCGATACCGCCCTTCGGCAACCTATACGACATGACGGTGTACGCCGATGCCAGTCTTGGGGAGAACGAAGAGATTACGTTCAGCGCAGGAACGCATCGCGAACTGGTCCGCATGGATTGGCAGGACATGCTGCGCCTGGTCAATCCGACAGTGGACCGGTTGACCTACGCGCGACCACGAGTGGCTGCGTAGCTGACTGCGAGGATATGGCAGAAACCGAACGGGAATTGCCGCGCCCTATTTTCGCCCAATCCCCATCACGTGAGAACTTGCGCCGATTATCGAGGGCTCCCGTTCTACCTTGCGCACAGTGGCCAGCAGGCGTTCACGCTGAACAGGATCGTTCCACAAGCGATCGAAATCACCGGCAAGCCAGCCCGGGCCCTCAATCGCTACTAATTCCACAATCTGAAATCCGGCAGCCAGGAATTCGCGCGACAATTCGCCGGGCCGGTGAAAATATCCATCGGTGAAGTAGAGAAAATTCTCCGTCGGATTTCGATGCTGACCGTCTTCCAGATCGCGGGCCAGAATCGCCGCGAACGATGGATCATCAAAAAAATCATGGCTAAGCGAGTCTAATAGGGATGCGAAACGGCTGATCGCAGCGCACCAGACCAGGCCTCCGGGACGCAGAACACGGCGCACCTCGCGCAAGCATGCGAGCCGCTCGTCCCTTTCTACCAGATGATAGAGCGGTCCCAAGAGCAGAACCGCATCGACTGAATCATCGGCATGCGGCAGCTTACGGGCGTCGCCGACTTCTACGGACACGAGCGGATGGTCCGGCTGCCGGGCGGATGCGGCACGCGCTTGCTCGACGTGCTTGGGGACAGCATCAATCAGCTGAACTTGATATCCACGCGCCGCCAGCCAGCAGGCATAGACCCCCGCCCCTCCGCCGGCATCAACAATAGTGAGCGGAGGAGGCGTAAGGTGGCGCAGGATCAGTTCGCACGTTCGCTCCCGCTCCAGTTGAAACCAGCCACTGCCGAGGCGCGAGGCCTCATCGGCGGCAGCGTAGAACTCAACGATTCGGTCGCGGGACGTCTTGGTCATACAACTGAATGGAGCGAATGCTAAACGAACGCGATTTGCGTAGCCTGCGGATACGAAGCTGCGGCTTCGGTTGACCCATCGTTAACCGACCTAACTACCCGAATCAATATCTCGACAAACCGCTGCACTTCCTCCCGCGTGCTGAAACGCCCCAGGCTAATGCGGATCAGCCCGCCAGCGCGCTCGGCGTCGTACCCCATGGCCAAGACCACGCCGGATGGCTCACCCGAATGATTCGCGCTACAGGCGCTTCCAGCTGAAACTGCGACACCAGCCGCGTCGAGAGCGGCGAGTAACTTGCCGACCTGACCTTCTTGAGCACGGAAGCCAATGCTCAAGTGTCCTGGCAGGCGGCGCGTCGCGTGACCGAAGAGATAAGCCTGTGGCAATTGTCGGCTGAGTTCGTCCCGGATGTACTTGCGCAAATCGGTTAATCGATTCGCCTCTTCCGCCAGTTCTTCACCGGCGATCTCGGCTGCGGTGCCGAAGCCGACGATTCCCGCAACGTTCTCCGTTGCCGATCGGAGCCCGCGCTCCTGGCCTCCGCCAAAAATGATTGGAGCCAATCCGGTTCCCTTCCGCACGTAGAGCGCGCCAATTCCTTTCGGTCCGTGAAGCTTGTGCGCCGACAGCGAAAGTAGATCGACCTGCAGGCGATTCACATCGAGTGGAATCTTTCCGCCGGCTTGCACCGCATCTGTGTGAAAGAGGACGCCATGAAGTTTCGTCAGGTGAGCGAGTTCTTCAATCGGCTGCAACGTACCAACGACATTGTTCGCCGCCATCACAGAGACGATCGTTACGTTCGACTGCAACGCCCGCAGCAGAGTGTCGGGACCGATCAGGCCATCGCGGTCCACAGGCAGATGAGTGACCTTGGTCCCGGAAGTGGCAAGAAAACGGCAGGTCTCCAGGATTGCAGCGTGCTCAATCGCGCTGGTGACAATATGACCCGCCTTCCCGCTGCCGCGGATGGCGCCGATCAGCGCAAGGTTGTCGGCTTCCGTACCGCTGGCAGTAAAGATGATCTCTTCCGGCTCGGCGCCAATCAGGAAAGCCACCTGCGCTCGCGCCGTATCGACCGCCTGTCGGGCAGCCCGGCCTTCTCGATGCAAGCTCGATGGATTCCCAAACCCTCCGCCCAGAAACGGCAGCATCGCCTCCAGAACTCGAGGGTCGAGGGGCGTAGTAGCGGAATGATCGAAGTAAATGCGCGAATTCATGCGTACTCCAGCCTGGCTGCGCTGAGCCCCATTCGGCGAACCCTCGTTTCCTCGGGTCGCTCTCAGGGCAGGCTCTGCGCGCCCTAGAAACACGAATGCCTCATCCGGGATTGTGGGGATGAGGCAAAATGCTCACCGACCTCTCATGTCCCCCGCAAACCGGGCGGGAATTGGCACCAGGCGATCAGGCTATTTCCTGATCCGGTTGTCGTGGCTTCTGCGGGCCCGTTACCCTCAGCCACTCTGCATGAGATACGGCTTTATTCAGGCATTACTGCCCGAAGACATAACAATACGGACCGGCAGACCAGACGTCAAGGAATAATTCCCGCGAGTGAAACTCAGGTCAGACCGCTGACGAAGCCTGGGTACGAATTGATTTGAAAGGGCGCGGCTTCCAGCCGCGCCGCAAACCCAGCGGAATCAATCCGGCTTCAGCCGCCGAGGGGCGGTCTCTCACCAGGAAATGCTTTGTCAGCAACCTGACCTGAGTGAAACCAAACGCGTGCCTCGCGGGATTCGCAATCCTGCGTCCTGCAATGCCGCGCCGCCTTGGCAATCCGGCGAGGAACGGGATAGGATGTCTGATCGTTGTTCCGAATCAGGTCCGAATCACGCTTCTTGTCGCAAGAAAAAAGACAGCATCTTCAGCTAACGAGGTTCTCTGATGGGGACGAACGCAAGCTCCACACCAACTCCCGCTCCCCGGAAACTGTCCGCCGCGTGCGGCCTGACGGTCGTCCGCGTGACGATTGGGGCGATGTTTGTATCGGTCTTCTTTGAGAATTTAAGGAAAGGTCTCTACCGTCCGGCGGGATACACCGGGCTGATCCACTACTACATCGAGCACGGTCACGCGCCAGCCGCGTGGAAAGCGGTGATGGGCCTGGCCGCAAGTCACGCCGCGATGGCTGCTCCCATGCAGGCCATGACTGAGATCTCTCTCGGCATCCTGCTTATCATCGGTCTCCTTACCCGGCCCGTCGCATTCGTGGCATTCTTGTATCTGGGCAGCCTTTGGATGTCGGAGTGGGGCACGGCGTGGACATGGGAACTGCTGGTTCCGCTGCTCGCATCGCTCGGGCTCGCAGTCGGAAGCGCCGGACGCGAGTGGGGCGTCGACGCGTGGCTGTCGAAGAGGTCGCCATCTTTGCCGTGGTGGTTGATTTGATCTGAGCCAATGCTCATTTAGGGCTTACGCTTTGAAAGGGATCGATTAAGTAAGCCTTTGAACGGGACCGATTGAGTTTCGGTTTGAAGGGGACCGCCTTCAGGCGATCCGAAAGTACGTCTTTTTTGTGGGCGGCTTTAGCCGCCGACGACTTCATCATAGCGATAACGCCACGTGCGAGTGTCCGTCATCATCCCCACCCACAATGAAGCGCAGGCGATTGGGCGCGTTCTGGCGGATCTTCCGTCCGACCTCGCCACAGAAGTCATCGTCGTCGACAGCAACTCAAGCGACGGCACTCCCGAGATCGCCGCAAGAACGGGAGCCCGCGTCATTCAGGAGCCGCGACGCGGCTATGGACGAGCCTGCCTCACGGGCCTTGCCGCGGCAAATTCCCCGGATGTGGTTGTCTTCCTCGATGGAGACTACAGCGATCGGCCCTCCGAATTGGCGGTTCTCCTGGCGCCAATAATTGAAGGCCGTGCGGATATCACGCTCGGCTCCCGCCTTCATGACCGGCATTCTGCTGGAGCGTTGCCGTGGCATCAGGCGTTGGGGAATCGTCTTGCCGCCAAGCTGATCAGGATTCTGTACCGGGTAAACATCAGCGATCTCGGCCCATTTCGCGCCGCCCGCGCCGATGTACTGCGCGCGCTCGTGCTCGAAGAGACCACCTACGGCTGGGCGGTGGAGATGATCCTCAAAGGCGCTCTGGCTGGATTCCCAATCGTTGAAGTCCCGGTGAGCTACTATCCGCGAATCGGAAGATCGAAGATCAGCGGCACGCTGAAGGGCACGCTCGGCGCAGGCTGGTTCATTCTCAGCTTGATCGTGAGGTACTATTTTCGGCGGCGAAAGGCCGACGGAACAACGTCTTGATAGACATTGCCATCGATGGGAATTTATCGGCCCTCGCGGGCGGGGCGCCCGCGCCACACTTGCCCGGAGGCTCCTTAGGCTGATTTCGCCAATAGCGGCTCGAAGAATCCCTGCTCGGCCGCGGCTTCCCGCAACGCACTGTATCCATCGACGTGAGGCGGCAGCCAGCGTCGAAGTCCCTCGGCGTCGAGGATCGGGCGATGAACCGGATTGTCGTAGTTCATGGCTGAAAGCGCGTCGGCGAAACGGCGCTCCCGCTCCAGATCGAGATCAGGGCGTGCCGTGAACATGCAATGGTTGTACGCCGGCGAAGACCATATCTCACGAAGGCCGCCTTCGGGCACCAGGCGCTCGCTCTGCACCGTTTTCCAGAACGGGCTGCCGATTGCGCCGGCATCGGCCCGACCGTCTAGAACGGCGCGCACCACTTCCACCTCGCTGGTTCCGGTATCGCCATGTTTGCCCACATCGCTGTTGAAGCGCAGTGCGCGGTAGTCCGTGCCTTCGCGCATGCCTTCCTGCTCCAAAAAGTAAACGGGGAGAATGGCGGCGTGTCCGCTGTCCCGGCTACCCAGCGCAAGAGTTCGATTCTTCAGATCGGCGAGCGTGGAAATGGGGCCTCCGCTAACCGCGACGATCTTGGTCATCCAGCCGAGATCGGTGTCGCGCATCGCGACCGGCCGGCAGGCGTGACCGCTCCACTCATCCGCCTGCAGGTAAGCGAGGTTTGTGTTCCAGGCGATATCGATGCGTGGAGCCGCCGCGCCGGGTTGAGCAAGGAGTGCTATCACCTGAGCCTCGTAGCTCTGAAATAGAACGATCTCAACGGGGAGATGCGCTTCCTCATGAAAATAGCGGCGCATGCCTTCCCAAATCGTAACCACCTTCGGATTGTAGGCAACAGCTCCCAGCCAGATTGTTTTGCTCATAGGTCTCCACTTCCTGTCATCAGTGTCTGACAAACTTTCAAAATCCCCACTTCTCATTCGCAAGAAACGCGAGAGGAATGGGCCGCCTGAGACATTCATGGTTCCCATTCGACGCGAGAGTCAACATTCCCACTTCTGCCAAAGACAGGCAGAAGTGGGGCACCCACATGTTGCTGGTGTCAGCGAGATCAAAGCCTGGATCTCTTTACAAACCCCTTCGCCTCAGAACAACGGAATTCCCAACAGCGACTTCCCGATGAATTCGCGGAGAACGTCGCCCGTGGGCGCCATGACTGCTCCCGCGTGCGCATCACGGAACAGGCGCTCAATGTTCAGATGCTTGGAGAACGCTGCACCGCCGCAGATGCGCATAGCTGCTGAAGTAACACCGATAGCGATGTCGCCTGCAGCGGCCTTGCACTCAAGAACACGCAGCATGGTCGTCTCGCGCGGCTTCTCCAGATGGTCGATCAGGTCGTCGATGCGCGCAGACAGCCCGTCGGTATCAATCTGCATTGTCGCCAGCTGCGCCCGCAACGTAGGCAAGCTCTCTCCTAGGCTCTGGCCAAGATGCTCAAATTTCGCGCTCTTGAGGTGCGAGGCGGTTCCGGAAACGGCGGCTCGACACAAACCCAGGGCCACGGCCGACGTCCCCAAACAAAACGAGGGGAGCACCACGTTCAGCATGGCCGGAAAGCCGGCACCGTCATCCGTAATCTGAAAATCGGATGCGACGTGGCAGTCGTCCAGCGCAATCGGGGCGGAAGCGTTGGCCCGAAGTCCCAAACCGTCCCAGGGCCCCGCCACCGAGAGGCCCGGCGTCTCCGCCCGAATAAGGTAAAGCGTCGAATCGGTCGGTCCCTTTCCTTCAGGGGCAAGCGCGGAAACGACGTAGCTCTGCGCATGACCGGCACTGGTCACCCACGATTTCTTGGCGCTGATTCGCACGCCGCTGCCATTGCGAGTGGCGCGGGATACCGGCGCCCAGAAATGACTGCGCGAGCCGGCTTCACTGAAAGCAAGAGTGGATACGTGTCGGCCTGCACCGATCTCCTTCAATATGGGAGTAAGTGCGGGAGCCGCGCCTGGACGCGCGGCCGAAATCGTCGCGGTGCCGAGGATGTGCATGAGATAGACCATGGCGACTGAAGCATCTGCTTCGGCGAGGGTGGCGATCACAGATGCGAGGGTGCGCGGGCCTAACCCTTGACCGCCAACGTCCGCGGGTAGCATCAGCCCCAGGAGTCCAGAGCCGCCCAACGACGCGACAGCCTCGATGGAGAATCGTCCCTCTTTATCGTTTTGCCCCGCGGATGGCGCCAGCACGCGACTGGCGATCTCGCTGGCTTTGAGAACTGCCGCGTCATGAGTCATGAGTGCTCCGATCGTTCCCGAATCTACCGGGTCGATCCAGAATTGTCGCCGAGGATACACGGAATAATCAAACCGTCTTCCCGGCGCCTGCCGGCCTCACCCGCGCGGATGATTTCATGCACTTACGATTCGATGCCGAGTTCGGCCAGTCGTTCCACCGGCCGCGCGAGCACAGCCTTGCCGCCTCTGATCACGATCGGTCTCTGTATCAGTTCGGGATGATCCGCCATCGCCTGGATGAGTAGATCGTCACTCAAGTTCCGTCCAACGACACATTGTCGATATGCCTCCTCGTTGGTTCGCAGGGCATCCTGCGGTCTCAACCCGGCGCTGCGAAGCAGTTGCTTAAGCGCGCGGGCGGCGGGAGGTTCCTCCAGATGGCTGATGGCCCGGCAATCCACTCCCTTTGTGGTCAAGATCCTCTTGACCTCGAGGCACTTGCTTCACGTCGGCATCTCGTAAATCGTTACCTGGACGTGGGCCATTTTATCCTTCGTTTTTCAGCACAACTGCTGGCTGTGCACTTCGTACCTCCCCCATTCTAAAGGGTGGGCAAGGCACGAGCCGCCGAGGGCCTTTCAAGACTGACATGGCCAGTCGAGGCTTCCAAAAGGCCCTTTGCTCCCCTCTGTGCCCAGGAGGAATAAGAAAAACTCAAGAGACACTGGACACTTGGGCTTATACTTACCCGGACAACTTACTGAGAGCGGGACTTGGGCCGTTAGTCCTCGTCATTGGGGCGATCAGTTTCTGACGAACGGTCCTTTCTCGCGGGTCATAGACGTCAATGTGTGGGATTCTCGGGTACTCCCACATCTCGCGCGAGTTGCCGGCTGGGGTGCTTACATCGGGCCTGAATTCCCTTGTGCACCGCGGGCCGGACCATCAGGGACGTTACGTCTCTGGTCAGATCTCGCTCGGCGCCACTCGCCTGCGCATCCTCGATCTCGATGCGGGCGACCAACCCCTCATCAGTCCGGACAGGAATGTAGTTGTCGCATTCAACGGGGAAATCTTCAATCATCGGGAAATTCGTGCTGAGTTGGAAGCCGAGGGATTCCGTTTCCGGACCCATTGCGATACCGAAGTTATTCTGCACGCCTTCCAGCGCTGGGGCAGCGCCTGTTTTTCCCGCTTCCGGGGAATGTTTGCTATTGCCGTGTGGGTGCAGTCGGAGCAGCGCCTGATTCTAGCCCGGGACCGCATGGGCATTAAACCGCTGTATTACTACGTGCAGCATGGCGAAATCTATTTTGGTTCGGAGCTGAAGTGCATCTTCGCGCACCCTGGCGTTCCGCGAACCGTCTGCTTCCAAGGATTGAACTGTTATCTGAGCCTCAACTATGTGCCCGGGCCGCATACTCTGGTTGAGGGTATCAAGAAAGTGATGCCCGGCCGTGTACTCGAGTGGCAGAACGGAAGATGTAGGATCCACTCCAGCGCTGTTGCCGCATCGCCGGAACCGCCATCTTCCCTCGAAGAGGCGAGCCAGCAACTCGATGGGCTGATGGCAGACGCGGTTGGTGAGCAACTCGCCTCAGATGTGCCGGTTGGCATTTGGGTCAGTGGCGGGCTCGACTCTTCCACGGTATTGCACTACGCAGCCCAGGCCTCTCCGCGCCGGTTGCGGACTTTCTCCATCACCTTCCAGGGGCGCTCGTTCGATGAGAGCCGTCACACGCGCGAAATCAGCCAGCGTTATGGGACCGAACATTCAGAATTCGATCTGAGCCCAAGCTCAGACCTGGCGGACGCGATTGAGCAGATCTCCTACTATTCCGATGAGCCGAGCGCCGATGCAGGCGCACTGCCGGTATGGTTCCTCTCGCAAATGAGCCGGAAGAATGTAACGGTTCTGCTCAGCGGCGAAGGAGCCGACGAACTCTTCGCTGGATACCTGACCTACCGCGCCGACCGCTATGGGGCAGCCGCTCGCAGAGTGCCGGCCTTCGCACGCAAAGCGGCCCTTGCCGCCGCCGGACTGCTGCCGGTTTCGGACGAGAAAATCAGTTTCGAGTACAAGGTGAAACGCTTTCTGCAGGGATCGCTGCTTACACCCGAATTGGCACACGTTTTCTGGAACGGAACATTCGCTGAGGCGGAGAAACGAGACCTGTTCCACTACTCCGACTCAAAGCCCCTAGCTGGAATCCTGGCGCGCCGGGATCGCAAGAGCCGCTTGCAGCATTCGCTCGATTTTGACCAGCGCTATTACCTGCCAGATGACATCCTCTACAAAGTAGACCGGATCAGTATGGCCCACTCGCTGGAAGTTCGGCCTCCATTCTTAGATCCGCGCATCGTTGATTTTGCCAACAGCCTGCCAGACCACTTCAAGCTGCGGGGATCGGAATCGAAAGCTGTACTCCGCCGGCTGATGAAGGGTAGGCTACCGGACTCGACCTTGCGGCGACCCAAGATGGGATTCGACATTCCGATCCATGACTGGTTCCGCGGCCCTCTGAAACCTTTACTGCTGGACACGCTGTGTGAGGATGCGGTGTCGTCCAACAAGATGTTCCGCTGGGACGCCGTCGAGCGCCTGCTGCGCGAGCATCTGGACAGACGAGCAAACTGGGGATATCACTTATGGGGTCTCGTGGTTCTGTTCCTATGGATGAGGCGCTGGAGGATCGAACTCCCGTCGGCGGCGAGCACATTGCCGCGCGCATTCGTCGAAGTACCGGCCCCGGTTGGCTCGTCATTGCCGCAGCTAGCCTCGTCTTCCTCGCCAACATCCCCAGCCCCCCTCGCCTGATGGACGATGTCGACGCCGTGCAGGCGCAGATCGCCCGGAACATGGTCGATTCCGGCGATTGGGTCACTGCGCGCCTCGATGGCATCGCCTACCTCGAGAAGTCGCCGCTGGTTTACTGGATGATGGCCGTGTCCTACCGGGTTTTCGGCGTCCGCGACTGGGCTGCACGCCTGCCCTTAGCACTTGCCGTCGTGCTTCTTTGCTGGGTGACCTACCGCTTCGGATGCTGGGCATTTGACGTGGAGGCAGGACTTTATGCGGGCGTAGCTCTTGCTACTTCCGTGGGACTGTTTCTTTTCACGCGAATACTGATCCCTGACGCGATCCTTACTCTCGCCATCACTGGCGCCATCTGGGCGTGGTTGCGACTGCTCGAACCAGACGAAGCTCAGGCACCGCGTTGGTCGGTGATACTCGGCGTTTGTCTGGGAACGGGCTTGTTGCTGAAAGGCTTAATCGCCGTCGTTTTCCCGGTCGCTGCCGGTCTGGCGTACATGGTGATCACTCGGCAAATCATCTCCGCAGTCGGATGGCGTCGGCTGCATCTTGGCATCGCGGCTGCAGTGGCCCTGGTGATTGCCGCTCCCGTGGCACGTGCTTGCCACGCTACGCAATCCGCCATATTTCGCTTTCTCCATGCACAGCGGACCAGGGGAATATCGCGGATTCTTTTGGTTCTATTTCATCAACGAACACCTGTTGCGATTTCTAAATCTGCGCTACCCGCGCGACTACAATACGGTCCCGAGGTTGTGGTTCTGGCTTTTAAATCTGGTGTGGATCTTTCCCTGGTCCATCTACTTGGTTGGCCGCGAAACTTTTTCGTTCCAACGGGATTCGCGCGCGGGCCGGGCAAGATTGATGCTTCTCTGCTGGATTGGGTCAGTCATGTTGTTTTTCACCTTCTCGACCACCCAGGAGTATTACTCGATGCCCATTTATCCCGCCCTCGCGCTGTTGGCGGGAGCGGCGCTGAGTTCCGGCAACCGTTGGGTGCGAGTGGGCACGCGGACGCTCATGACCGTCTTCGCGATTTTGTCGATTGCACTTTCGACGATCTTGCTGCTGGTGTGGCGACAGCCCGCGCCGGGTGACATCGCGAGCGCCTTGACCCAGCACGCGGAACTGTACACGCTGTCGCTCGGCCACCTGCGGGATTTGACCCTCCATGCCTTCGCTTACCTGAAGGCTCCTCTCGGGCTGGCCGCTTTTGCTTTCGGGGCGGGAGCCGTGGGGCTGTTCGTCTCGCGGAGTAATGTCCGTCGAACGGTATTTGTTGCAGCAGCCAGCATGATTCTTTTCTTCCAGGCTGCGCGGATCGCCCTGATCCGCTTTGAGGACTACCTGGGCTCGTATCCATTGGCCGAGGCCCTGCAACAGGGTCCGCCAGGACAACTCATCGAAGCCGATGCGTACTACGCGTTCTCGTCTGTTTTCTTCTACACAAACCGCTCTGCTCTTTTGCTGAATGGGCGCAAAGATAATTTGGAGTACGGCTCGTACGCACCAGGGGCTCCCGAGGTGTTTATCGATGACGCACGCTTCGCCTCTCTTTGGAATGAACCGGGGCGCTACTATTTACTCGCTTACGGCGCCGACCTGCCGCGTCTGGAACAACTGGTTGGCCCGGCGAACCTGCGTGTCGTACGGAAGAACTCTGACAACTACCTGCTAACCAATCATCCTCTTCCTTGAGCATTCAGTGGGTGACGTTCGCGGATTCGAATGTTCCGCGGCTTGCCCGTCGGTGATTCTTGTGCACCTGAACCTTCTGATCGAGAGATCGCTGCAATGAGTAAAGGTTGAAACGCTGGAGGGGTCTTCTCGACTTTCGAGATCCATACTTTTCTGAATGTTTCCGGATGAGGCCTGTGGGTCAAGAGACCCGACTACCAGCGGCAACCAGTGGACTGTCCCAGTGAAAACGTTAGCGGCGGACTATGGCGAGGGCACGTCTCGCTGCGCTCGGCGGCATGACCTCGTAGAGGCCGCAAAAGAGCTTGCCCCCAGGCTGTCTAAGCATCTTTCTGCGTGATGCAAGTGGGAATCGTCCAGTCCACGGAGGAACAAAGAAGTATCAGGAAGACCCGACGTGTCGTATAGGAGGATCGCGCGCAGCCGCAGCTTTGGAATGGGCAGCCTGACACACACGCGACCTTCAACGGCGTGTAACTAGAGCGAGCGTGTGAGGGGGGAATGAGCCTAACCGCTTGATTTTGTGAATGATCGCTACGCCGTTTTAACCACCTCGCCGGGATAACCGGACGCCCCTGCCACAGGTGACAGTTCCCAGTGCCCTCAGTACCTGCTCAAGTAGAGAGTGTTTCCTTCCATTCAGAGGAATGAAGAGTAGCGTGTCCGAGATCAGAAGCGGCGGCACTGCCATCCCAAAACCGTTGCTTTCTACCATTCTCGCCGCGATGTTCCTCCATTCCTGTTGGGCGCAGGATCTTGCACCGCGCGCGTACTTGATCACGCCTTTGCATTCCAACGCCATCAACCTGACTTACTCCTTTTACCATGGCGGCCTGGATTTCAACGGCGTGGTTCCCATCACGGGCGCCACTGGCACTTACAGTGTGCCGGTTTTTAGCCTTTATCATTCCTCCAGCTTTCTCGGCCGCTCCGCCAACATCGCTGTGTGGCTGCCCTACGGCGTGGGAACATTCCAGGGCTCTGTGCTCGGCACCGACAAGCAGATTTACCGCTCCGGTCTGTTCGATTCAGGATTTCGCCTTTCCGTGAATCTAAAGGGTGGCCCTGCGATGCCCATTTCTCAGTTCGTGAAGTGGAAGCAGACGGTGGTGTTGGGTGGCAGCCTGAAAGTGATCACCCCAACCGGACAATACGATCCCACAAAACTGATCAACTGGGGCATCCACCGCTGGGCCATCAAACCGGAGTTTGGTTATTCCCAGCGCTTTCGCGAGAAATGGGTTCTCGACGGCTACGCTGGGGCTGTGTTCTTCACGACAAATCAAGCATCCTATTCGGTCCCTACACCCCAGCCCCAGACAAAAAGTCCATATGGCTCGTTCGAAGGTCACCTGAGTTACGACGCGAAGCACTACCGCGGGAAGCCAAGTCTTTGGTTGTCGATGGACTGCAATTTCTGGTTCGGAGGGACAACGAGCATCGGCGGCAAATCGAACGCCGCTACCAGGCAGATGGCTTCTCGCCTTGGAGCTACAGCAGCCATTCCGCTGAGCAGCCATCAGTCGATCAAAGCGAGCTTTAATCGGGGAGACTACGTTCGCATCGGCGGCAATTTCAATAGCTTGGCACTCTCATGGCAGTACACCTGGTTGGGTAGACCGAACTAGCATGGCTCCTCGGCCAACTATGTGGCTCGACC
>CAWEAF010000002.1:0-514308 GCA_963807095.1 uncultured Acidobacteriota bacterium
TGCATATGCCCCATTGAAATTCGGACGGGTTTGGTGAATCGAATACCTAACGCGCCGACGAGGCGTTAGGCGATCAGAGAACGAAATGCGAGAACTGGAGCACTCAGAGGGAGGACCGCAGGTCATCGAGGACGCGCCGGATCACTTCAAACTCGAAAAATAAAGCAAGAACAACGAAACAAGTTAAGCGTTGCTATCACAGAAGTGCTCGTTTTCGCTGCAATTGTCGCAAGAGCCATTTATGAAAATCATGCTACTAGTAGGCCTGATTTTGGTTGTACTCGGTATCGCATCACTGCTCGTGCCCATTCCCCACAGCGAAAAGCATGGAATTAAAGTCGGAGATACGAACATCGGGGTGGAGACCACTCAGAGTGAGCGTGTATCACCAATTATCAGCGTTGTGCTGATCGCAGGCGGGATTGCGCTGACAGTTGCAGGAGCGCGTACCCGACCGTCTACGAAGTGAGCGGCCGGAGGAACCTAAGGGACCTGCTTGAGAATGACACCGGCGCGCGCGTGATTCGGCACCACTTCGTTGCCCTAGATTAGCGATTATCGGTGATGTCAGCCTTCTTTCAAGAGTGTACAAGTTTGACCAGTCGCGCGCTGCACGCGAGCTATAACATCCCGCCTGTGAGGCAAGTTCTCAACTCTCTTGGAGGCTAATGATGAATCGCAAGATCGTGACCGGGTTCATTGCGTTGTTCATGTTTGCGAGCGCGGCTGGACTGGCCACGGCGCAGGACACCACGAAAACCACCCACAAGAAAACGCGTACGCTCACGGGCTGTCTTCAGAAAGGCGAAGACGCCAATGAATATAACTTTATCGCCAAGGACGGCGGGACCTGGGAGATCAAGAGCGACAGCGTCAAGCTCGACGAGCATGTCGGCCACACGGTAAAAATTGTCGGCGTAGTGTCAAATGCCACAATGCATGGGATGAAGGAAGACGCGAAAGAGGAGATGAAAGAGCACGGCATGGATAAACACACCGCCGAGCGCGGTCACATCACGGTTACCCATTTGACCATGGTCAGTGACACCTGTCAGAAGTAACGTGGACCGTACGTGAAGTCGAAGTGCGAAGGGTGTTCAAGGGTGCCGGTACATTTGTGTTCGCCGCGCAATGGTGATGGCTAGGTGGAAACGAACTGTGCCGACTGAGACGGTTTGGGGCCGCTTGCCGGGCCCTGCGCTAGAGTTTTCCTTGGTATGACTGCACCAGGATGTAAGGTCCACGACCGACTCCGTACAAAACAAGTGCGCAGAATCTTCGCTCTCGTGCGTTTGCCATGTCTGGTTTTCGTGGCAACGCTCGCCTCATCGTCACAGGTAGCCCCATCCACCAGTGAAATCAAGCCTCCCGATCTAACCCTGATCGTGCACCGCTTGGAGGACAGCCAGCATCAGAACCCCGCCCAATCTCGACCATATGAGTTGACGCGAGAATACAAAGTGTTTCACGGTTCTGATAAGAAACCCACTTCTGAAGTCATGGCGCAGATCAATTTCGTTCCTCCCGACATGAAGGCATACAAGATTACTCAGGCGCGAGGGAACTCACGGGGAGCGAAAATGGTTCGCGAGCTTTTAGACCGGGAAACCGAGTCGGCGAAGAAAGGAAAGGGCAGCGAGGTCAATCGGACGAACTACGACTTTGTTTTCCTTAGGCAAGAGAACTTCGGCGACGTTCCTGAGTACGTTTTGGGGACCCTCCCAAAGAGGAAGGATAGAAACCTTCTGCGCGGGCAGATCTGGGTAGATGCGAGCTCTTTCCGTATCCGCCGAATTGAAGGAGTACCCGCCAAGAGCCCCTCTTTTTGGCTAAAGAACATTCATATCACTCTGCAATTTGCGCAACTGGGCGGAATGTGGGTACCAGTTACCTTCGACGCTGTCGCCACAGTCCGGTTATTGGGGCAGTACACACTTGCTGGCCTCACTATCCGATCCTCCGAATCCTTATCCGCTGCGCCATAACCCTCGTTGATGGAGTCCGGCCAATTCTCAACTTGTGAAATGGACTTTCCCGCTGCCGTGCCGATCTTCTATTTTCTCCAGTTCAGCCATTACGCCACTTCTTTCCTCTCAACCGGCGCTGGCATACCTGCACCAGTCCCTCAAATAGGGAAATAGAGAGCGGTGGTGAATCATCGCCGTTCTCAGATCTTCCCGTAGTTGCTGCCTCTTGCCCAATCCGCAGCGCAATCTCGTGCGCAGAGCGGTAGTTCTCCACCACTTGGGGATGGTCGACAGAAATGTCCGCGGCACCGGCAGGATAGATTTCTTCACCACAGTTTGTCGCTGACTGAACGCAGCGAGGGTGAGCACTATTGCTCAGACCTCTTGAATCCTGATTTGCTACGGTCGAAGTTGACCTGGTGCGTCCGGCATCCTACTAGAGTTCGTGTGAATGGGTACACCGCACGAAGCCAGGGAGGCTGCGCATCGGTGTCAGAAATGAGGGCTGTCCCATGAAAAAAGTGATGTTATTTCTTGCGATGTTAAGTGTTAGTTCGCTCTGCTGGGCAGCGTCGGCGCGGGAAGACGCCACCGAACGACTGGAAAACGCCACCAATGTGCTGCACGAAATTATGGGGATGCCTGACAAGGGAATCCCGGAAGAAGTGCTGGAGCACGCGAAGTGCATCGCCGTTGTGCCGCACATGGTCAAAGGCGGCTTCGTGTTCGGAGGCAAGGGGGGCAAAGGCGTAGCCACTTGCCGCACTGCTAATGGCTGGAGTGCGCCGGCGTTCATCACGATTTCGGGCGGAAGCTGGGGACTGCAGATCGGTGTACAAGCTGTGGACCTGGTCATGATCATTCAGAATGAAAAAGGGATGCAAAAGCTACTCGAGAGTAATTTCCACGTTGGAGCGGATGCTTCAGCAGCAGCGGGTCCTGTTGGACGACATGCCGAGGCCGGGACGGATTGGAAGATGGATACAGAGATCCTGACCTACTCGCGTGCCAAGGGCGTGTTCGCGGGGCTCACCTTGGAAGGTGCATCAGTCCGCCAGGACAATGATTCCCGGCACGCGATTTATGGACGCAAGGTCACCACTCGGGCATTGCTGTTGGGCAAAGTGACGCCTCCAGCCGTAGCCCAGCCGTTCCTTGCGGAAGTTCGTGGAGCAAAAGCTCAAGCCGTAGCCGAAGGGAAGGCTGAAGCGAAAGAGGAAGCCAAGGAGAAGGACAAGAAGTAGGCTTCGGACTTGAATCTACCGTTGTCTCTCGTACAGCCCCGGGCGGCGCACTGTGGTGGGACCACGGTCCCTATAAGGCTGGATGCATGGAGTACTACGCCTGGAAATAGTGCGCCGTTGCAGGCCGAACCAGCAACTCCGAAACAACATTCGATGACGCCCCCGATTCCCCGCAGTCATGCGAGCAGGGATGGTCAATATTGATCAGCAATCGCCGGGCGCGAACCTTGACACTAGCGATGGATAAATCTCTCCACGTTTGAAAAGCCGCACACCCGGCCGTAGATCTCTTGTGCGCCCATACATAAGAGCTCCTAACGACCCGTCGTACGAGCTACTTCGGAGAAAATACAGGAGTCAAATATGAAATTGTTCAAGATGTTTGCAGCCGTACTCTCAGTCGCTGTGCTGTGCCTGCTCGCGGTTCCAAGTGCATCAGCCGATGACTGGAACAGGAAGACGGTTATCACCTTCAGCGGACCAGTAGAAGTTCCGGGCGTGGGTGCGCAGACCTTGCCCGCTGGCACGTATGTCTTCAAGATTTTTGATTCCCAGTCCGACCGCCATATCGTCCAGATATTCAATCAAGACGAAACCCATGTATTTACCACCATCCTTGCAATCCCGAACTATCGGTTGAAAACAACAGACAAGACCGTGATCAGTTTCCGAGAGCGGCCCGCGGGACAACCGGAAGCCCTTAAAGCATGGTTCTATCCCGGGCGCCAATGGGGTGAAGAGTTTGTTTATGCAAAGTCGAGGGCCGTGGAACTGGCCAAGGAAACAAATGAACCAGTTCTCGCGACGCCGATCGAGTTGGCAGCAGCTCCTATCGAGGCTTTGAAGACGGCACCAATAGAGGCCGTTGATCCGAAAGGCGAACCAATTGAACTAGCGCAGGTTGTTGAAGCACCGCCGGCGGCTGCAGAGCCTTCGACCGTGGCCGAAAATTCTCTGCCGAAAACGGCCAGTTCATTGCCATTTATTGGGCTGATGGGGCTGGTAGCGCTGGGAGCGGGCTTCGCCCTGATGCTCATTTCGAGGCGAGTTCGATTGAACTAAGCGAGTGTCGGAATGCCACGGGGCGACTCGACGTCAAGCTGCGAAGGAGGTGGTGCGCGAGTGCCACCTCCCTCACTCCCGGAAGGCACTACCCGAATGCCAGAACTGTCCTCATCTCGACCACGCCGGCACCGCAGGTCGGTAGGGCGATCTGACGAGCTCTCCGGCACTGAATTACGAACCCTGTTGGGACGCGGATGCACACGCCTGATCGTACTTGTTGCCTTGGTCGTTCTACCCAGCCTCGTCCGACCTCAAGAATCATCTCCGTTACAGCAGTCACCGATTGACGACTACACCATTCGCGTGACCGTTGAAGAGGTGGTGCTTCATGCGACCGCCCAAAACCGCAAAGGCGCTCTTGTTTCTGGACTCGGCAAAGAAGAGTTTCAAGTCTACGAGGACGGAGTGCCTCAAGAAATTAGGCATTTCAGTCATGAGGATATTCCGGTAACTGTCGGGTTGGTCGTCGACAATAGTGGAAGCATGAGGCCGAAGCGCGCTGACGTGATTGCCGCAGCCTTGGCATTTGTGCGGTCCAGCAACCCGATGGATCAAATGTTCGTGGTCACTTTCAACGAGAAGGTTTCGTTCGGCCTTCCGGACAGTATGCCGTTCACAGACGATGTCGTTCAGTTGGGGGCCGCGCTATCCCGAATCTCCGCAAATGGTGAGACGGCGATGTACGACGCGGTTGCTGTTGCGCTTGAACATCTGAAAAAGGGAAATCGCGACAAGAAAGTGCTGATCGTGATCAGCGACGGGGGCGACAACGCCAGCAAGCACAATTTGTCTCAGATCAGGGCTATGGCGGGCCACCCTGACGCAATTATCTATACCATCGGTATCTTTGACGAGCAGGATGCCGACCAAAACCCTCACGTGCTCAGGCAACTCGCCAAGGATACGGGCGGCGAAGCATTCTTGCCGGAGTCATTAAAGGAAGTTCTCCCCATTTGTGAACGCATTGCTCGCGATGTTCGCAATCAGTACACGATCGCCTATATTCCTTCCAACAGAAAGCCGGACGGAACCTATCGTCACATTCAGGTGAGGGCCAACACGCCGGGACACGAGCATTTGGTCATCCGCACCCGGGCTGGTTACCTCGCACCGTCCGTGCTTCCATCACCATCGCCAAAGGCGACTGATCATGACGCTCAGAACTGAACGCGAGATGCGCCCCACGCGAATCCGACGTATTCTTCGCTGGACTCAACGCCTGCTTTTCATCACTGGCGCTCTCGCCCTCGGCTACGTCGGCTTCACCTCGCTCGACGCAAGGCTTTATCAAGTTTCTGCAAAACGATCCCTGGAAGGCGAGATCCACCAAGAAAAAGAGCACCACGAATCACAGCTTAAACCAGCGGTCAAAACGGGCGACGTTCTGGGTCGAGTAGATATCCCGCGACTAGGAATTTCCGTCGCAGTCCTGCAAGGGACCAGTTCGCGAACGTTGCGGTTGGGTGCAGGACATATCGAAAGGACGCCGCTTCCAGGGGACACCGGGAACAGCGGAATCGCCGGACACCGCGACACCTTTTTTCGTGAACTGAAAGACATTCGCGAGAATGATGAGATTCAATTGCAGACGGCAATGGACCTTTTCCACTACCGGGTCGATTGGGTCAAGGTCGTCGATCCCGATGACATCACAGTTCTGGAGCCTTCGACACAAGAATCCGCGCTCACGCTCGTGACTTGCTACCCCTTTTATTTCGTCGGGTCGGCACCGAAGCGGTTTGTCGTGCGAGCGCACAAGTATTAACCGCCGGTGTAATGAGCGCTCAGGCGAGTCCCGCCCAGTTCGAGAGCATTCGGAAATGATTGTGCGCCGCCTTACGACGCGGCGCGATCATTGCTTCTCCCCGCGCACACGGTAGCTGCAATCAGCATGGCATGGCTGAGGGCATCTTGGGGTAGGACGGTTGCGAGTGGACGAGCATTCCTAATTTCTTCAGTGGTGGGCGGCGTAAGTTCAATGATGTAGTCCTTCCCCATGTCCTCATTTGAACGTACCAAATTCAGGAACTCGCCCTTCTCCTCGGGAGACGAAAAGGAAAACAGAAGCTCGTAAGCGCTGGCGTCAGGATCGCCGAGGAGTACCAGCGAGCGCGTGTTCGTGAGATTTGCATAGCCGACCAGGTGCCCGATGATGTCGGCGGCAAAGATCCGAGCCTCTGGATTATCGGCGGGCAAGAATTCGACGATGCAGAGCCAATCCTTCTCATCTTGCCAGTACGGTTCGAAATCGTCTTTGTGCTTCGTTCCCAAGATCCAACATCCCATTTTTCCGGAGTTTTGGTTCAAAACTCGCGATACACAGACGATACACAGAGCGTCGGTTCCTTTGTATTCCCTAGTGCTATTTACAGGGCATTACGGTGCGACCGGTGCCTTGCAATTACAACGTGATCCAGTCCGTCAGCGCCCTTTCACTACGGTAGCAATGCCCGCGATGGCGATTTGCAGCGGACGCAGAGCCATTCATCCAGTACAACGAGGAACTGCACCGGATTTTGCACCGACTGCCTGCATCCCGGGCTTACTGGCGTCTACTGGCCATTCCGAGGGACATTGCTGGAAGTGATTGAAGCGAAAGGTAGAAGGTTTATTATCAGGAGCTTGTAGAGAATTGCTAAAGCGATAAGGCTAGATGGTGTGTCTGCCAGTTCCACCACTTCCGCACGTCAAAACTTCCGAACTATCAATCACTTGCAACCGCAACTTCAAGCTGCCACGGCCTCCCGCCTCGTTAAGCAACGTGGGGCGCGAGCGTGAAGTCCAGCATCCGGATCGATTTTAATCTTATCATGGGGCAAGCTATTTCCAGAGGCCTGCCGTCAACTGGACACCTCTGGCGATCCGATAGCGACAACGAAATATGTTGCCGGAGTGTCGCCAACATTCTTCAGCCCATGCATCACATTGGAGGCGGTAAACACGACTCCGCCCGGGCCCACCGGCTCCGGCTTGCCATCATTCAGAAACTCCAGTTTCCCCTCACGGATAAATAGCAGCTCGGAGTTTCGATGTCTGTGCGGCGGATGAGGCATCTTGCCCGCGGGCAGCATCGTCTCGTGGACCTCGATACGTTCGCCGGTGACGAGAACTCCCGACATCACCCTGCGCATCGTCCCGCCGTTCGGCAGTTGGGTGACTGGAAGCGCATCGTAGGCGAACGTCTGCGAGCGGGAGAGCACGTGCTCTTTTTTCTCATCGCTTGTGTTCTGCGCATTTGCCTGAAAACCCATGCTCCCCAGCGCTGCGAGTGCGGAAACCGCGAGGCATGCCTCGCGGCGGTTCATACTGTTCATGAATGTCTCCTCCGGATTTCGTGCCGTGTGCGCCCCAGTGCCGGCACGATCTATCTGCTATCCCCTCCAATTGCGATTACCAGGTATTTCGCGGGACTATCGCCCACATTCCTCGCGGCGTGCCTGGTTCCAAACGAAACGAAGATCACTCCTCCGGCGCCAACCTGATCCGATCTGCCATCGTGCTCAAAGAGCAATGTTCCTTCCTGTACCAGAATGAGCTCCGAGTGCTGAATCGTGTGCGCCGGACTGGGCGAGATGCCGGCCGGCCGCAGCGATTCGTGGACTGCAATCGCTTCGCCGGTTGCCAGCACGCCATGAATGATATTCCAGCTCTTTCCCCCGTTCGGCATCGTCGTCACCGGTATGCGGTCCGGCGACAACACCTCTGATTTTGAAAGGATCGGCTCGCCTGGTTTCTGTGGCCCAAGCTGCGGCCTTGCGTGGAATGTCGTCTCGCTCCCTATGCCGAATAACGCGGAGACAGGAGCATACAAGTCACGGCGGCTGATTGCTTTCATGCCACAATCCTACGTTAACCACTGCTCTTCGCCCATATCGTCTGGGTGCGAAAAATGCGAAGATGGATTGCCGCAAAGACGGCGGCACAATTCAGGTTGGGTGTGAGCCCCGTTCATGGAGAAACCAATTCGCGTCGGGATTGTCGGTGCCCGTTTCACTGCTCGCTTTCATTGGGAGGGCCTCAACCGTGTTCACGGCGTGCCTGTTCAGGTCGTTGGAGTGACCTCCAGAACCGCCGCGGCGCGTGAAGCGTTCGCGCACGAAAACAATGTCCAATCCTTTGCCACCCTCCCGGATCTTTGCGCAGCGGTGGACGTGATTGACCTCTGCACGCCCCCTGCTTCCCACGAGCCGCTCGCTGTGCAGGCGCTCACGATGGGGAAGCACGTCATCATCGAAAAACCGCTTACCGGATATTTCGGCGCTGGCGCGCCCGATTTCCGAGGGAATACCTTTTCGAAGAAGACGATGCTTGACGAAACCATGCAAAGTTGCGCGCGCATCCTTGCCGCCGCAAACCGCAGTGGCAAAAAAGTGTGCTATGCCGAGAATTGGGTCTATGCGCCGGCCATTCAGAAGGAACGAGAAATTCTGGTGAAGAGCGGAGCGCAAATTCTCTGGATGAGAGGAGATCAGTCTCATAGCGGCTCCCACTCTCCTTACTACGGAAGCTGGGAGTTTTCGGGCGGAGGATCGCTGGTCGGCAAGGCGTGCCACCCGCTGAGCGCCGCGCTTTACCTGAAGCAGGCGGAAGGCGAATCCAGAAATGGAGTACCGATCCGGCCAGTAACAGTCAGCGCTCGAACCCACGAGATCACCCGGCTGAAGAGTTATCGCGATGAAGGCTTCCTGCGCACCAGCTACAAAGATATCGAGGATTATGCCCAGGTCCACGTGACGTTCTCCGATGGCACGGTCGCTGACATTTTTGCTTCGGAACTCGTTCTCGGGGGTGTGCAGAACTCTCTGGAAGTGATGTGCAATAACCATCGCACCCGTTGCAATCTGAACCCCATCAATGCGCTTGAAACGTTCAACGCCAGTGAAGACCGCCTCAAAGACGTGTATCTGGTCGAGAAGATCGGAACCAGGCAGGGATGGAGTCATCCCGCTCCCGATGAGAGCTGGCAGCACGGATACCCGCAGGAGTTCCAGGATTTTATGGAGAGCATCTGGCACGACCGCGAACCGCTCTCCGGAATGACATTGGCGCGGGACACCACCGCGGTGCTCTATTCAAGCTACGTGTCCGCGGAACTCGGCGGAGCGGAAACACGCATACCGGAGCTCTGATTCCACGCGGCGAGCGGCGCATCCCTTAGGCATTTGTTTGCTGCTAAGTGTGGGAGGGTGCCGGGACTGTTCTCCTACTTGTTCATCATCGCGAGAATATGGATGGGCGGCATCCTCAAAGATTTCCACAGCCTCACCTTGTGACATCTGACCTTGCGCCTGACATCGAATGTGCGCGATCATCGTCGAGGCGAGGATGGTCCAGAGAGAGATCGGATCAGGCCGCCATAAGTCCTTTGTTCTCTAGATTTTGGTATCTAAGCTCTTTGAAAACAAGATTTTGAGTCACCCCTTTCGCGAAACCCGCGCCCAGCAAGGCTTCTCACCGGTAGGGGGGAGGGGGGTTACCGTCGCGGCCCGAATAGCACGCCCACTGAGAGCGCCCATTTACAGCATGTGCAACCTCACGATTCTCGGTGGCCTTCAGCAATTTCTTGCTCAATTTCCCAACTGGCCCAATCTTCCCCGAACAACTCAACCGGATGTGGCGTTCGAATCGTCCCGTTGCCGCACCGCAGGTCATCTGCTGAGCAGTATTTATCACAGCCCCAGCACACGCGTTCGGGATGCTTCGGGTTGAGCGCCATTCGTGCCTTCGGGCGCCCATCCATGTCAGACTGCCCTCGCATGATGGCCTCCTAGTGCGGCCTCCCGGAAATTCGCGGCATAAGTTTGAGGCTTTGAAAGGGCGCGGCTTCAGCCGCGCCGTAACTACTGTCCAAGAAACACGGGCTTTTAGCCCCTGAGGGAGATGGTTATCATCCGGAAAAGCGGTCGAACTCACTGCGGCGAATTTCCGGGACGCGATCTTAGTCGGCTTCCAGCGTGACAGACCCATGTCGTGCTGGCTATGACTAATGTCACGGTGAAGGCGCGAGCACTCATAGTCACTGCCTCTTAAGTCTCCTGCGATCCGATTCCAGTTCGGCATCGTCTCGTACAATTGGTGCCATGCCCGACACGAAGGTCAATCATGGCCAGACACTCGCCAAAGTCCCGATTTTTTCCGGACTGGCTGAGAACGAGCTTGCTTTCCTCACCCAACATGCGGTTCCTCGCCACTACGCTGCAGGCGAGAGCGTATTCGGGGAAGGCGAGCCGTGCGCGGGCTTGTACGTAGTCGAGTCAGGCCACGTGCGCATCTTCAAGAGTTCTTCCGGCGGACGCGAGCAAGTGCTCAGCGTGGACGGTCCCGGCAGTTCCGTAGCCGAACTGCCGGTTTTCGACGGAGGCAGCTACCCCGCATCGGTGGCGGCTATCGATGACGCCGTGCTGCTGTTCATCAGCAAGCAGGATTTTCAGGCTTTGTGTCTGGCTCATCCCCATGTCGCGCTCAAAGTCCTGCGCGTCGTGGGCGCGCGTCTGCGGCGATTAGTCGGGATCATCGAAGAACTTTCTTTTACCACCGTGCGCCATCGGCTGGCGTCATTCCTGCTCCGGCAAGCGCAAAAGCAGGGCAAGCGCAACGATGGCGGGGTGGAAATCTCGCTGCCCGCCAGCAATCAGGAATTTGCCGCGCAGATTGGAACCGTACGCGAACTCGTATCCAGAAATCTCAGCCGGCTGCAGGCCGAAGGCATCCTCGAGATCGATGGCCGCAGCGTGACCATCCGAGACATGAAAGCCCTTGAAGCAGAAACAAAGAACCAGGAGTAGCTGCCTCAATCCACAATTCTTGTTCTCTCGGAACGGCAGGCTGGCGTTCCTCACTCACCTCTTCGAAATATCCGCCCACCGTGACAAAAGTCATCGTCCGGTGTTTCCCGCTCCCCTATGTTCAAAAGGTAGCAACCTGTGTCGACCAAAAAGAGGTTGCGAGGAGGATTGCGATGAGTGTGAGCACTAAAAAAACGGTGCGCGAGTTGGCCCTGCAAATTCCCGAGGCGACGCGCGTATTTGAGAAGGTTGGCATCGATTACTGCTGCGGCGGCAATAAGTCTCTGCAAGAGGCTTGCAGCATTTCGAATCTATCGGTTGACGAAGTAATCGACTCCCTCGAACTGGCGGAACAGGCTGCCCGCGCGAAGCAGACCGATCGCAACTGGCAAGAGGAGCCCCTGGCCGAGTTGGTCGCCCACATCATTGGCACCCACCACAAGTACACGCGCGAGGAGATCGCCAGACTGGGACCGTTGTTCGACAAAGTGGTTTCGGTGCATGGCAAGAATCACCCCGAACTGCAGCGCGCCCGCACCGCGTTTCGCGGCCTCGCGCAAGAGCTGACCACGCACATGATGAAGGAAGAAGCGGTTCTATTCCCATACATCGTGCGGATCGAAGAGGCGGTAATCCAGAAGGAGCCCGTTCTGCCTCCGCCTTTCGGGACCCTGCAGAATCCTGTGGCGATGATGATGCACGAGCATGACGCCGCTGGCGACGCCTTGCGCGCCATGCGTCAGGCAAGCGCGGGATACACGCCGCCCGGCGATGCCTGCATCAGCTACCAGACCTTGTACAAAGCGCTGGCCGATTTTGAGAAAGATCTGCACCAGCACATTCACCTGGAAAATAACATCCTGTTCCCCCGCGCGATCGAGATGGAACGGGCGCACTAAGAGTCCAACGTCCAAGCGATAGCAGCGGGAATGCCCAGATCTATTACAGAACTCGGACAATCGGATACCTGCGCCTGTGAAACAATTCTCGTTTGCTTTGGACTGACTATGAACAATCTCCCAACGATCATTCAGGGCGGAATGGGAGCCGGAGTCTCCAGTTGGCAACTGGCGAGCGCGGTGTCCCGGCTTGGCCAGCTGGGCGTCGTTTCTGGAACTGCCCTGGACCTGATTCTTGCCCGGCGATTACAAGACGGCGATCCGGGCGGTCACATGCGCCGAGGCCTCGATCGCTTTCCAATTCCCGAAATTGCCGAGCGCGTCTGGAGCAGGTATTACGTTCCCGGCGGGAAGGCGGAACGAGCGCCGTACAAAAGCGTGCCGACGCACGCTAAGGATGATTCTCTCGATCTGACGGAACTCTGCGTCGTGGCAAACTTCGTGGAAGTAATTCTGGCCATGGAAGGCCACAACAATCCTGTCGGCATCAACTATCTGGAAAAAATTCAGCTGCCGCTTCTGCCAGCCATCTACGGGGCGATGTTGGCTGGCGTGGGATACATTTTGATGGGAGCGGGCGTTCCACTGAAGATTCCGGGCGTACTCAGTCGCTTCGGTGCAGGCGAGCCGGCCACATATCTTCTGCAAGTAACAGACGCACAGGAGGGCGATGACCGGACGATGGCGTTCGCGCCTCGGGCCTTTATGGGCTGCGAACCGCCCCCGCTGCCTCGGCCGACGTTTCTCGCGATCATTGCCTCCAATACGCTGGCGACGACGATGCTGAAGAAGGCGGATGGGAAAGTCGATGGCTTCGTAATCGAGGGCAATACTGCCGGAGGCCACAATGCGCCTCCCCGCGGGAAGCTCCAGCTCGACGATACGGGAGAGGCAATTTATGGGGAGCGCGACGTGGTGGATCTCGAGAAGGTCCGCGCACTCGGCGTTCCGTTCTGGCTTGCAGGAGGATACGGTTCGCCCCAGAAACTGGCAGAGGCCCTGGCCGCTGGAGCTACTGGAGTGCAAGTGGGGACAGCATTTGCATTCTGCGAAGAATCCAGTCTCGACGGCGGCTACAAGCGGGCGCTCTTAGATAAAGCCATGTCGGGCACAGCAAGAGTGTTCACCGATCCGGTTGCTTCACCCACCAGCTTTCCATTCAAAGTCGCGCAATTAGAAGGGTCGCTCTCTGAGGACGATGTCTATTTCGGCCGCCCTCGCATCTGCGACCTCGGCTATCTGCGCGAATCGTACAGAACACCCTCAGGATCGGTCGATTATCGCTGCTCCGCAGAGCCTGTAACGACCTATGTGGCAAAGGGCGGGAAGGCGGAGAACACGGTAGGGAGGAAGTGCCTCTGTAATGCCCTGATGGCAAATATCGGACACCCGCAAGTACGGAATGGAAAATACACCGAACATGCGTTAGTTACCTCGGGTAATGATCTGGCAGGAATTGCCCGATTCCTGCCGTCGGGCGCTTCGACCTATACAGCTGCTGACGTGGTGGCAACGCTGATGACCGGTGTGGGCTTTGACGCGCGCGGACAGGACGAGAATCCGAGCAGGGTTACTTCAGACGCATAGGAAAGACGCTGCATGTGAGATTCAGCGACGCATGGAGTGGGAATTCACTTCACCACAAGATGGCCAGCGTTTGACCCGCGGGACACCTTGGAGCTCGCCTCGTACGGAGCTCCAGGACCAGCCATGGACACAAATCTGCCATCGCAGGACGGCACGCTACGCTTGCCTTTCACGGTAGTGACTTGGACGTCTTCGCCAGTAGGCGCAAAATTCACATCACCGGGCCCGGTTACGATTTTCGCGTGCGAAGCCTGAATATTCCGCGGCGCGACACCGGATAGATCGACACCGTCCAACGCCATCTGCAGCGGATCCGCGGAATCGATGCCATCCAGAGAAATCTTTCCTCCTTCGAGTACTCGCACATCCTGCAGCAAGATGTCTTCGAACACGGGAATCAGATCGCCCTCTGTTTTGTGCTCGTAGGTGGTTTCCATCACGATCGGATTCTTCACGTCGCGGATGCATACGTCGCGGTAGACCACGTCGTGCACCAAGCCTCCGCGAGTACGGTTCGACTTGATGCGGATACCGTTGTCGGCACCGTCAATGGTAAGGTCGTGCACCTCAACCGCGCTGACACCGCCACTGGTTTCGCTGCCGATCGACATGCCGTGTCCACCGTAGAAATGATTGTGGGCAACAGTAATGTGAGTCGCAGGTCCGTTCGCTCCAGCTTTGATCGCGACGTTGTCATCGCCGGCATTGATGTACGAATAGAGGATGCTGACATTGCTGGACGACGACGGATCGATGCCATCCGTGTTCCGCCCAGCTTTCGGAGTGTCGATTTTGACGCCCCAGGCGGTAAATCCATTGGTGCGGGTCACAAAGACGTGGAAGTTGGGCGAGTTCCGGAGGCTGATGCGGTAAAGAATCAATCCGTCGGCGTTATCTGCGATCACGATCCGCGGCACATTCTGATATTCGTTCTTGACCTTAGCTTCTTGCGCCAGGTCCCACCAACTCACGTTTTGGCCCAGGAGCTTGTCTCCGCCACGTCCATCGATGACTCCATCCCCCATAATTCCGGCGTCATGCGCTTTGCTGATGTGAATCAGCGGCCGACAGCCGTGGCCGGTCTTGTCGACCTTGCCGCACGAACCGGTTGTGAGATCGTAGTCGCGCGCATTACGCGAGGCGAATAGAGTTACTTTGGCATCTACCAGCAGGGTAATGCCAGTCTTCAACTCGATTGGCGCGGAAAGGAATGCGTTGGTCGCGCCGCCCAGCATCAACTCGACTGCCGTGCCGGGCCGACAAGAATCGATTGCCTGCTGGATTCGATTGGTGTCGAGCTTGCTCTCATCGACGTCAGCTATGCCGCCGTTGGCACTGATCAGCTGTGCGTGCAACGTCTTGCAGACGGGCGGAATGCGGGGCTCGCTTACCGCGCGAGTATCCTGAGCGACGCCCGCCGTCCCACTCAGGACGAGCATGCCGATGTAAACGATCGACTGTTTCATAAGTTGGAACCGCCAGAACAGCGCCTTGCACGCCAACCTCTCGCACTCTGGAAGGCAGACGCGCGCGTTCTTCTTCTAAATGGCGGACAGTCTTTAATGCGCAAGAATGCCATTTGCATCCTGCGGCGCAGCAATAGGAAGGTCGAAATAGCGTTCCGCGTTGCGGAAGCACACGCCCTCTATGAGTGACCCGATCAGAGTTTCGTTGTCCGGCAATTCGCCCCGCTCAATTTCTTCTCCCAGCAGATTGCATAATATGCGGCGGAAATATTCATGTCGCGGATACGACATAAAAGATCGCGAGTCCGTCAACATTCCGACAAACCTCGAAAGTAGCCCGGCATTCGACAAGGCGTTCAACTGCCAGTGGATTCCTTCCTTCTGATCGAGGAACCACCATCCGCTGCCAAACTGCATCTTGCCCGCAATACTCCCATCCTGGAAATTCCCGACGAGCGTCGCGAAAACGTAATTGTCAGCCGGGTTGAGGTTGTACAAGATGATCTTGGGCAAGGCGCGCTCACGATCGAGACGATCAAAATAAGCGGCGAGCGCCTGCGCCTGGGGCAAGTCATTGATGGAATCAAAGCCGCAATCGCGTCCCAGCTTCGCCATCATCCTGGAATTCACGTTGCGAAAGGCGCCAAGATGCAACTGCTTCGTCCACTTCTTCTCCGCATCCAGGCGTCCGAAGAACAGCATCAGGAACCCTGCAAACCTGTAGGACTCCGACGCGGTAACAGATTTTCCGCTGCGCACTCTGGCGAAAACCGCGGCCGCCTCCGCTTCAGTACAAAAGTCGCCATAGCAGCAGTCCAGACCGTGGTCCGACAATCGGCAGCCGTGCTCGTGAAAAGTACCGTGGCGCCGGGACAGCGCGTCCATGAGATCCGCAAGAGTGGCAATGGACAGGTTGGCGGACGCCTCAAGCTTGTTCAGCCAGGCGTTGTAGGATGCGGGATCTTCCGTGCGCAGAGCGGCATCGGGACGGAATGCAGGATACACGGCCGTCCCCAGATCAGAAGCTGCTATCCGTTCGTGATATTTCAGGCTGTCGGTAGGATCGTCAGTTGTGCAGATTGCGGCAACTTTGAACTTCCTGAGTATGTCATGGGCTCTCATTGAGCCTGAGGTCAGCGCTGCATTGGCGCGCTTCCAGATCGACGGCGCGCTCGTCTCGTCCAACGGTTCGTAGATTTCGAAGTAGCGCGCCAGTTCGAGATGAGTCCAGTGATACAAGGGATTGCGGAGCGTATAAGGCACGGTCCGCGCCCAGGCAAGGAACTTTTCGTACGGGCCAGCATCGCCGGTGACATAGCGTTCGTCCACGCCGTTGGCTCGCATGGCACGCCATTTATAGTGATCGCCTTCCAGCCAGAGTTCGTGAAGATCATGGAACTCCCGGTTTTCCGCAATATCGCGTGACGAAATATGACAGTGGTAATCGAAGATGGGCTGATCGGCGGCGTATTTTCGATACAAATTCTCAGCCGTGTCACTCTGCAGAAGAAAACGCTCGTGAATAAATGCCATGGGTCGCGCCTTTTTGACGACTGGCCGCGGTATCAGGCGGGCTCCTCGACTGCTTTGCCGTTGATCTTCACGTCATGGAACGAGAGATTGTTTACATGCTCGATGACGTTGTTTTTCTCGACTCCTTCAAAATCACAGTTGACAACCTTAATGTCTTCGATCGGAGCCTTCTCGAACCCGCGCAGATACAGCGCGTATTTCGCTTTCTTGGTTGTCAGGTTCTCAACCGAGAGATTTCTCACCTCCGGCTTGAAGCCGCCGCTCTCGCCCTCTTCATAGAAGAAGTCGACCGAGACTGCGGCATGGGCGACCTGGCCAACGTGAATATTGCGTACGTGAATATTGTCCAAAACTCCGCCGCGCGCTGCGTTGTTCTTAAGGCGAATGGCCATGTCAAGATGCGGGCTGTCTAATTCGCAGTCTTCAGCGAAGACGTTGTGTACGCCCCCGGAGATTTCGCTTCCCAGCGTGATGCCCCCATGACCGTCCTGCATATGGCAGTGTTGAATGACTATGTTTTGACATGGAATGTGTAAGCGTCGCCCATCTGCATTCCGTCCCGATTTGATAGCGATGCAATCGTCTCCCGTGTTGAAAAAGGTATCCCGAATCAGCACACCGTCGCAGGATTCTGGATCGCACCCGTCGGTGTTCGGGCCACCATTGGCGCGGATGGTGAGATGCTGCACGGTGACGTTCCGGCATAGAACCGGATGAACCTGCCACATTGGGGAGTTCAGTAGTGTGACACCTTCGATCAGGACGTTCTTGCAGCGGTAGGGCTGGATGAACATCGGCCGCAGATAATGTCCCTCGCCAAACACGCGTTCCTCGACCGGAACGCCGCGCTCCGCCATATCGAACAGTTTCTGGCGGTCATTCGGCGGAGCGGAAGGATCTTTTGCTGCGCGAGTCTGGTTCTTCCAATCCCACCAGTGTTGTGCATCGGCGTTGCCGTCGATCGTTCCCGCCCCGGAGACTGCAATGTTCTCCTGCTCGTACGCGTAAATGAACGGCGAGTAGTTCATCAACTCCATGCCTTCGAAGCGTGTGAGCACAGTGGGGTATTTCTTAGTGTCGCGCGTGAAACGGACTGTTGCCCCGTTCTCGACGTGGAAATTGACGTTGCTCTTCAAGTGAATCGCACCCGTGACGAACTCCCCCTTAGGCACAACTACTCGCCCACCGCCCGCCGAGTTGCAGGCCGTGATCGCCTTTGCGAAAGCCTCGGTGTTGTCGGATGAGTTGTCGCCTACTGCTCCGAACTTTGTGAGGTCGAAGTCCCGCGCCGGGAACATGGGCGGTTTTATGAGCGACAAAATTGCCTTCAATTGATCCCAAGGGGCGGGTGAAACCTTGCCGTCCCGCAGAGCGCCACCCGCCCACCCTCCTGCGATCGGAGACGTCAATAGAGTGATTCCGGCACCTACCGCAGTATTTAGAAATTCACGACGATTCTTCATGTGTTATCGATCGTAAACGACGCCCGCCGTACGTCTCGAGAGCGGCGGGAGACGTTGCTATCTAGAAGACGAACCGCGCTCCAAACTGCAGTTGGCGCGGCCGGTTTGCGGTTGCCGTAATCATCCCAAAGTCGAACTGGTGACCATCATGGGGGCGGGAGCAAGAACAGTAGGACCGTGCTGAGGTGGGCAATTCTCGTCATGGAGATCCGCGAGCCCTCACAGGAAGAATAAGTCACGTATGCGCAGCGGTTTCGCAATGGGAAACACAGCCCGATCGGTAACAATAGCCGCGATGCCGTGGCGCGTCCATCTTAAAGAATTAAATGCTATATTTAGTTCCACTTAACGATGGGGCAGGGAAGGCGGCAGCTAGTTCCGGTCGTCTGCCGAATCTTCAAACCAGAGTGGCGAATGGACATTCACAAGTTGCAGTTACTGGTCGCAGTAGTCGACTCGCCCACGATGACCAGGGCTGCGGAGAAGATGCATCTTTCCACCGCTGCGGTCAGCCTGCAACTTCAGGCATTGGCACAAGAGCTGAAAACGGAACTATTCGCGCGGAGCGGCCGCAAACTCGTGGTCACGCCGGCTGGACGTCGGGTTGCGGACGAGGCGCGCAACATTATCGCGCTTCTGGATAACCTTAAGCACGAGTTTCCAGGGACATCACAGCACGACTCCCGGCCTTTTTACTTTGCCACCGGCGCGACTGCTCTCATCTATCGATTAGGCAAGCCCTTCCGCCGCTTGCGCCAGGAGTTTCCGAATCTCGATCTGCACGTCAGCGTTCTTGCCACCGAGGAGATGATCGCGGGCCTGCTGGAGCGGCAATTTGACCTTGCGCTGATCTCACTGCCCGTCAGCGAAGAGAAACTGCGGATCGTGCCGCTCTTTGAGGAGGAGTTGTTGCTGATTCGACCATCTCCTACGCGCGTGCGCGGACACCACATCGGCAACATTCGGCGGCGAGAGATTGACGGCGCGCCCTTCCTGCTGTATCCCCCGCACAGCAATATGCGCAAGCTGATTGATCGTTTTCTCGATGACTTAGGCGTGCGGCGACGGGTCGTCATGGAGGCAGCCGACACCGAGGCAATCAAAGGGCTTGTAGAATCTGGATTCGGCTATTCCATACTTCCGGAATACGCCCTGAAAGAACAAACAAAATTCTTCCAGACCATGCGGATCGAGGGCCGGCGGCTGCTGCGCCGGCAGGCGCTCGGGATGCCAAGGTCCTCGCAACCCCGCGTCTTGACCGAAGCCGTTGCGGAGTTTATTCGCAAGGCGTTCGAAGACAAGAAGGCGGCTTGACCGCAAATTCCTGGTTCTCACCCTCTGCAGTTATTGGGTAGCAGCTGCCATCTGCTTCACATATTTCACCAAATCGAGTCGGGCCTCGCGGATTCCATTGACCGCCTGGGCGGCCATCAACTCGGCTCCCAGTGGAGAGAAGTGCGTGTTGTCCTCGACGCCAACCGGATAATTCGGATTCTCTCCCTTCCGGACTTGAAGAAACAACTCGCGTGACGGTTCTGGCCCGTATTTCTCCACAACGGCCGAGCTGAGCTTCTGCATATCGATCAAGGGCACATTCATTTCGCTTGCGACCGTACGGATTACCCCAGGATAATCGCCGTGCGTATCGATTAATTTGCCATCTTCGCCGAACTTGCGTCGCGCGACCGGCGTGAGCAGGACCGGGTTGGCGCCCCTGGCGCGGACATCTTTTACGAAACGCATGAAGTTGCCACGAAACTCTTCCAGTGGGGTGTAACGATCCACTTTTTGTTTTGACTCGTCATTGTGACCGAATTCGATAAATACATAGTCGCCGGGCTTGAGGTCCTTTACGATGCCATCCCACAGTCCTTCGGAGATGAAGGTTCGCGTGCTGCGACCGTTTTTCGCGCGATCATCAACCCGTACCTGATCTGAGTTGAAATGCTGCTGAAGAAACTCGCCCCAACCAGTTTCCGGTCGCCGATCTACTTTCTTGATGGCAGCGGTCGAATCTCCGGCGATGAAGATGGTGATCGGAAGCTTGGTCGGATCCCACCTATCTTCGCCGCCGAGAAAGCGCTTGGTCTCAAATCGCACTGCCTCGGCAACCGTAAGCCGGTGCAGGTGCGGGTCGCGATTACCCATGGTCGCGCCCGGGCCTGAGGAGTTGTACTCCGCGTAAAAAGCGGTATCCAGCGAGTGAGTTTCGCCAGGATGCCACTCGCGCCAACCGGCGGGCTCGATGTGTGATCCGATTTCACTGTTCACGAACACGACCGAGGCATATGGACGCCACGGCCTGCCAAGCCAGACGTTCTCTACCCCTGAGTCGGCAGTTACCCTGCAGTCGTTGAACACGAAGCCGCTGTCTTGTTCCGGCCAGTTTTTCCCCTGTGCGGTTACGAAGCCACCTTTGTGCGCATTACTGTGAATCTCGCAACGCTCAAACACTGTCTTCCCAGTACCAAAAATGAAATCAACATTGCCCTCGATATAACAATCAGAGAAATACTGCCGCGCAGGGCGACAGGCGGGATTACCGTTGGGAGGGCTGCATCCCGGGCTTGATGCGTAGACTGTGTCCTGGTGCGAGATGAATCGCACGTCCCGAAATACGGCGCGATCGCCGGTTACCGAAAGCGCCAGGGCCTGCGTTTGGGGCTGGTCAGGATGAGTCTCGTTGTAATCGTTGACGAACGTGAGATTATCGGCGCGAAAGTCACTGGCCGTCACATCAACGGTCGCGGAAAGAAACGTACTTCCGACGGTCGCGGCTCCATTGTTGAACACGATTACCGTCTGTTTGGAATCCGATCCCGTGCCATGCATCGTGATGTGGCCTTTCGTTACCTTCACTGTCTCCCGGTATGTTCCAGGGGCAATGTTGACAACGGCACCCTCCGGCGCCGCGCCCAATGCTTTCTGCACAGACGTGAAGTCGCCACTTCCGTCTGTGGCAACGCGGATGGGCTGTGGCAATGACACTGCGGGCGTCTCTTGCCCGGCCACGACGGCCACACTCGAAAGAATTAATGCACAAAGGAATGAGAGAGTAACTTTCCCGATCATGAGGTTATAGTCTTAAGTAAGGCGCGTGATGAAATTAAGAAACCACTGCAGACGTCCGGCCGCACCAGGGTGGGATTCCCCTTAGCGCAGCGAAGTCCGACAAAAGCGCCAGCATCATTTCACGAAAGCAAGAGTCGGTCTAGACCTCCAATCTCCGAAATCGGCGAACACGACGGAACCGCGCCATAAACGTGTTCCGCAGAGTGCGACATAAGCAGAACTTGTCCGTCCATGATCGCCGGTAGCATCACCTATTTGTGATAATCAAGAACATGGTGATTCATCTCACAGACAGCGTGGCGAGAACAGATGTATAGTGAGAGATCACTACAGACAAAGCCAAACCCTGCGTAAGTAGGGGACGGAAAACTTTGGATCTTTAAGCAGTGTGAAAGCGATCCGAGGGGCTTAGAGACAGCCGAGTTGCCGCAGGCGGACGTTATCCCGCCAGTGGTAAGTCGGCTTTTTCATTTTCCCGAAATGAAATGGACGTATTCATGCCAGAGACGGCAAAGAAGCACTGGTAGCAGGTGCCCGGTACGCCAAGGACGACGGAAGCCAACCTTCCGGACCAATCGATTTCCGGCAAGCTTTCTACCGAAAACCGGCAACAACAACCATTGGTTAGTCACGGCTCACCAATTCGACAAAGGAGAAAAGTCCCATGCCAGTCAAATCAGTTAGCAAACCGGGAACATTCAGCCACGGAATCGATTTGGGGACTACGAGAGCCTTGGATCGAGCCTCTTCCGCAAGTTTTTACATGAATCCAGTCGAGCGACAGTTTGGGGCGTGGAGGGTGGACGACACTGCAAACGCCTCGTCCGTACACTTCTCGATCTTCTTGCCAGATCGCACCAAGGATCCGCAGCAGTACGAGGACCGACCCGCGTCGGCAGGAGGACACTACGGCGAAGCCCATATTAAATCCATCCATGTCGCGGGTAATTTTCAGGCGAAACTGGGTCAGACAGACTGGACTGAGGATAGTGCCAGTAACATGCAGCCGATCAGCCACTCCAAAGGCACGGTCTGGACGCTGCTCACGCCACCGTTACCTGCTGGTTTCTACGAATACAAGTACGTGGTGGAATTTGAAAACGGAACGAAGCGTTGGGTA
This sequence comes from uncultured Acidobacteriota bacterium, assembly GCA_963807095.1. Lineage (GTDB taxonomy): Bacteria > Acidobacteriota > Terriglobia > Terriglobales > Acidobacteriaceae > Sulfotelmatobacter. Next base: position 22,202 of record CAWEAF010000002.1, read on the forward strand.
TCTGACCCATGCTCCAGGTACGGCGGAGAGGATGTTACCAACCAGAACTCCGGCTTTGTTGTGGGCCCCAGCCCAATCGACAGCACCGAACCGCTGGCGGTGCGCAAGCCCCTGCAGGACCTCACAATCTACGAGGTAAACATTGACGACTTCACCGACGAGTTTCGCTTCACCAGCGCGCCGCCCGGCAGCCGGTCGGCTCTGGATGCCGTTTGCATGAAACTCGACTACCTGGCGACCGACTTAGGAGTGAATGCAATACTTTTTCTCCCATGGACTGCCTGGGCCAACGATCTCTACAGTTGGGGCTACACTCCGTATCAGTATTTTTCCGTCGAACATCGTTACAGCAATGACGATAGCGACGCCGGCCACGAAACCAAGCAGTTGTCTCGGCTCCGTCACCTTATCACCGAGTGTCACGGGCGAGGCATTCACGTCATCATGGATGGAGTTTTCAACCATGTTGGCCCTGATATCAGTCCCAACTACAGTGGTTTCCCATATCGTTGGTTATATGAGAATCCCGACGCCTGCCCGTACGTAGGCACATTTGGAGGGACCTTCCCCGGTCTTAAGGATCTTGACTACTACAACACCTGCACACAGGAATTCATTCGCGATGTCTGTTTCTACTGGATGGATGAATTCGCGATTGACGGAATAAGGTTCGATAACACCACTAACTTCTACATCCCCGGCGAGCAGCGAGGTCTACCCAGGCTCCTCGCCGATATCGATGCCCATGCGCCGAACTCGAACTTTACGCTGACTCTCGAGCATATGGATATATCCGCGGCGAATGTAACCAACGCCACCAGCGCTACCAGTTACTGGAACAATGCTCTTTATGAATCCGCCTTCGACTATCTATGGAATGACCAGATCAGGCCCAAACTCATGCGCATTTTGGATTCCCATGCGGGCTTGAATCCGACCAAGGTCGCCACCACGTATCTCAGCAATCACGATCACTCGTTCGCTACCTGGCAGTGTGGCGCCCGGGGCAATGTTGGATCTATGAACTGGTTCCGAACGCAACCAGGAGCAATTGCGCTATTTACCTCTCCAGGCACGCCCATGATTCAGAACGGACAGGAATTCGCGGAAGACCATTGGATTCCAGAAGACGACCACAATTCTGGCCGTCGCGTGAAACCACGGCCGCTCCGCTGGGGTTACCTTGATGATCAGATCGGGTCGAGCATGAAGGATCTGTATGCCCGGCTTGTCAGCATCCGCAAGTCTTACCCAGGGCTGCGTTCTGACAATTTCTATCCCGCAGCGTGGGAAGAATGGCAGACGCAGTTTAATCTGCAAGGATACGGGATCGACGTACAAAAGCAGGTTCTTATCTACCACCGTTGGGGAAACGACGAGCACCAGAACCTGCAGAGGTTCATCATTGTCGTGAACTTCTCGTCTGCCGATCAGGTCGTCGACATTCCGTTTTCGGCGGACGGTCTGTGGATCGACTTGCTCAATGACGGTGTCAGCGTATCTCCGTCGCAAAGCTGGGTTCGCAATTGGAAGGTGAATTCGAATTGGGGGAACGTATTCTTTTTGCGAACCTGATCGATCCTGTGATTGAGAAGTGACAAGGCGTGTTTGATTCCACCGCAATGAGACGGGCGCGGCGAACAGGCAGCTTCCGTGTCCTGCGTTTAGCCACTGTGTCCTAATCGAGCGCTTTATGAAAGCGCAAGACGGCTACGGTGAGCAGGCCAAGTCCGAGCGCGCCCATTGCCAACATTTGCGGCCAGAGGATATCCATGCCGACGCCTTTCAAATAGGTGCCGCGCAATACCACCAGGAAATACCGCAACGGGCTGGCATAGGTGAGGTACTGCAGCCATTGGGGCATGGTGTTGATGGGGAAGCCGAAGCCTGAAAAGGTCACGGCCGGCATGATGAAGAAGAACGAGCTGACAAGCGCTTGCTGCTGGGTCGCCGAGACGGTTGAGATCAACAACCCAACTCCGAGCATGCAGAGCAGAAACAAAATCGTTCCGGTGATCAGAACCGAAACCTGGCCGCGGAAGGGAACCTGGAACCACAGCGTGCCCACGACCGCGATTAACGACACATCAAGCAGTCCAATCAGGAAAAAGGGCAAAGTCTTTCCCAGGATGAAGTCGGCGGGACGGATTGGCGTCACCATGATCTGCTCCAGTGTGCCAATCTCGCGTTCACGCACAACCGCAAAGGCGGTCAGGTTCACAACCAGCACCAGGGTCAAACTGCCGACAATTCCCGGCACGAAGAACCAGCGGCTTTGCAGATTGGGGTTGTACCAGGGCCGCTGTTCCAGTTGTACGGATGGAATGCGCTCGGACAACTGTGGCGAGATCCGGTTAATACGGTCTTGTTGATAGTTCTTGGCAAACCCAAGAGCAATCTGGTTGATGTATCCAGATGCGATTAGAGCGGTATTCGAATTGGTCGCGTCGACGATGACCTGTAACGGTGCGGTCTGTCCTTTGCGAAGGTCCTCGGCAAAGCCGGGGTTGATGCGAAGAGCAACCGTGGCTTTACCGCGATCAATCAGGTCCTCCACTTGGCGGGAGTCAGTAAGCTGATGCTGCACGTCGAAATAGGGGCTCGATGTGAAACGGGACACAAGATCGCGGCTTTCCTGGCTGTGGTCAAGGTCCAGGACCACCGTGGGGACGTGATGAATCTCGAAGGTCGCTGCATATCCAAAAATGAGCATCTGGATGATGGGCGGGCCGATGAGCACAAATCGCGTGCGCTTGTCCCGGAATACCTGTATGAGTTCCTTGATGAGCATCTGCTTGAGTCGCGCCAGCATCGTCGTCTCCTACGTCAGCCTTTTATGGAATGAATGGGTGGCAAGCAGTGCGAGCAATACGGTGAATATCGCCAATGGAACCAGGTCCGAATAAAGCAGGGCGGCCGGGGAACCCTTGAGGAAAATCTTCTTTAACACTGAGACGTAGTAACGAGCGGGAAGAACGCGAGTGACCCACTGCAGCGCGACGGGCATCTGTTCAATGGCGTACAGAAAGCCCGACAGCAGGAACGCGGGCAGAAAGGTGGCGAGCAGCGCAATTTGACTGGCCGCGAACTGGTTTTTCGCGATTACCGAGATGAAGAATCCCATTGCCAGCACGACGATCAAGAACATTGCCGAACTGAGCAGGAGGGTCAGAAACGATCCACGAAAGGGAACGCGAAACCAGTAGAGGGCAATGAGGGCTGAGACGATCACGTCGATCATGCCGATCGCGAAGTACGGCACGAGTTTTCCCAACATGATCTCCATCGAACTCACGGGAGTGGAGATCAACTGTTCCATCGTTCCGCGTTCCCACTCGCGCGCGATCGTCAGCGAGGTGAGAAATGCGCCGATCACAGACATCACCAGCGCGAGAACTCCCGGAATGATGAAGGCGCTGCTTTCGAGATCCTCGTTGTACCAGGTGCGGGTTTCGACGCTGACCGGAGTGGGTTGCGCGATCTGTCCACGATCTCGCAGCCAGTCCAACTGAATCGAGGACGAGTATCCCTGCACCACAGCCTGGGCGTAACCGATCAGCACATTTGCAGTATTGTCGTCCGTCGCGTCGACCAGCGCTTGTACCTGAACAGGCCGGCCTTCGTGCAGCCGCTGTGAGAAATCCCAAGGAATGACGATGCCCATTTTGGCGTGCTCATCATCGATGGCACGGGTGAGTTCGGGATAGTTATTTACGGCACGCACGACCTCGAAATAGTCGCTGGCCTGAAAGCGCTTGAGCAGGTCCTGGCTCTGCTGGCTTCCGTCGCGATCGAAAACGTAGATGGGCAAGTGCTTGAGATCGAGGCTTACGCCGTATCCGAACAAGAGGACAAGAATGACCGGCATGATCAGCACAATGATCAGGCTGCGCGAGTCTCGCAGGACTTGCACGATCTCTTTCTTCGCGATGGCGAGGAAGCGCGTAAAGCTCATCAGGCCTTCCGCTCCTTTCCGTTACGTGGTTCGGTGGTCAGCGACACGAAGACATCTTCCAGGCTGGCGCGGATTTTCTCGATGCGGTGAACCGTGACGCTGCGATCGGCCAGATACTTCCTCACTTCGTGAATTGCGGCATCCGCGCGTTCGACTACCAGGTGAAGCGCATTGCCGAAAACTGCCGCATCCATAACCGTCGCGGCGGACTGGAGCGTTTCCAGTGCCGGACCAAGTGGTGAGCACTCGACGAGGAGCAATTCGCCTCTCATGGAATTGTGCTTGAGCTCCGATGGAGTTCCCAGCGCCACCATCTTGCCTCGAAAAATCAGGGCGAGGCGATTACAGTACTCCGCCTCTTCCATGTAATGGGTTGTGACGAAAACCGTGACACCGTCCCCAGCCATCTGGTGAATCACGTCCCAGAACTGACGCCGCGAGATCGGATCGACCCCGGAAGTGGGTTCGTCCAGAAAAATGATTGGAGGACGGTGCAAGACGGCGCAGCCGAGTGCGAGGCGCTGTTTCCACCCGCCGGGAAGAGTCCCAACAATTAGGTTCTCCTGGCCTTTGAGGTTCGCCATGTCGAGGGCCCAATCGATGCGCTCTTTGACCTTGTCGGAGGGAACACTGTAGAGCCCGGCAAACAACCGCAGGTTCTCGATCACCTTCAGATCGTTGTAGAGCGAGAACTTCTGTGACATATAGCCGATGTTCTGCCGCACCGATTCCGGTTCGCGAGCGACATCATAACCGGCGACCATCGCTCGTCCTGACGTTGGAGTGAGCAGTCCGCAGAGCATTCGAATCGTCGTGGATTTCCCAGCGCCATTCGGTCCGAGAAAGCCAAAAATCTCCCCTTGGCGAGTTTCGAGACTGATGTGGTTCACTGCCACAAAGTCACCGAACTGCTTGACCAGATCCTCGATGACGACGGAACTGTGATTCTCAGGCATGACGCGCCACTCCTGCTCCGCTCGTAACCGCATCAACAAATAAGTCCTCAATCGTCGGCGTAACTTGACGAATCGGTTCGAAGGGAATTTGCGCGTTTTTCAGGCGCATCTCGAATTCCGGGATTCTTCGCTTTGCGTCATCCACTACCACGTGCAGTCCATCCCCAGTCAGGGCGAGGCTCGAGATTCCCTCGGCGGATTCCAGTTCCCGGCGCAAGCGGCGCGCCTCAGGCGAGATGACCGAGAGAACGCCTTTGCCGAGCTTGGATTTGAGATTGTCTGGCGTGTCACAGAACAGCAGCTTGCCTTGATGCAGCAGGGCGACTCGATGGCAGCGCTCGGCCTCGTCCAGATACGCTGTCGAGGTCAGAATGCCAACGCCTTCCGCGATTAGTTCGTAAAGAATGCGCCAGAAGTCGCGGCGGGAAACGGGATCAACCCCAGTCGTGGGCTCGTCTAACAGGATCACTTTGGGTCGATGGATCAACGCGCAAACCAGTCCCAGCTTCTGCTTCATTCCGCCGGAGAGTTTTCCGGCGAGGCGGGTACGGAATTCGAGCATTCCCGCAGCGCGCAGCAATTGGGGAGCGCGCTCGTCCCGCTCGCGCTTGTTTACTCCGAACAAGTCGGCATAGAAGCGGATGTTTTCATCGACCGTGAGATCTTCATACAGGCCGAATCGCTGCGGCATGTAGCTGAGGTGATGCTTGGCGCCTTCAGGATCGCGGACTACGTCAAGACCTGCAACGATCGCTTTACCGTCATCCGGAGGCATGACTCCAGCAAGCATTCGAAGCGTGGTCGTCTTGCCGGCGCCGTCAGGACCAACCAGTCCGAAGATTTCCGCAGGCCGAACGTCAAAGCTGAGATGATCGACAGCTATGACGCCTGGAAAGCTCTTCGTGAGGCCTTCGGCAACAATCGCGGATTGAATCTGGTCCGGCATTACTACTTCGTTCCATCGCTTGGGGATTGAGCGGGAGTTGTGTTTGCTGCAAGGGTGATGTGGGCGTCGGCGGGCATACCCGGTTTCAACTCGTGATTCGGATTATCGATGTCGATTTTGATGCGGTAGACGAGCGCGACCCGTTCCTTGTAGGTTTGCACGCTCTTGGGCGTGAACTCCGCTTCGGAGGCAATGAAAGAAATGCGGCCATGATAATGCTTGCCGGGATAAGTGTCTGTAGTGACGGCGGCGTCCTGGCCCCACCGAATGCGGCCGAGATCCGTTTCTGCGATATAGGCACGCAGCCAGATGTGATCGAGATCCGCAAGCGTAACTACCGGGGTTCCGGGGACTACGACTTCTCCGAGTTCGGCCTGGCGGACCGTGATGACACCCGCAGTCGGCGCACGAAGAACCGTGTAATCGAGATTCACGCGCGACATGCCCAGATTTGCGCTGGCCTCCTTGAGATTGGCTTGGGCGATGGCGATATCTTCTTTGCGGCTGCCTTCGACGGCTTCGCTATATTTTTGTTGCGCCGCATGAAAGGCGGCCTGCGAACGCTTGAACGCAGTATCGGCCAGGTCGCGGTCCTGTGCCGAGACCGCGTCTTCGTTGAACAGGCGCTGCGCGCGGTCGTAATCCAGTTTCTTCTGCTGCATGTCCGCTTGGGCGTCAAGCATGTTCTGCTGCGTCGCCTTGATCTCCTGCTCACGCGTACCAGCCTCGACCAGCGCCAGGTTCGACTGGCGCACGTGAACGCTGGCTTCATCGATGCGCACATGCTGCCTGTAATCGGCATCATCAAGACGCGCCAGCAGCGTACCCTTCTGGACCGATTGGCCTTCTTCCACGGGCAGTTCGACAACGCGACCTTGCACCTTGAAACTGACCAGGCTCTCGTGCGTTTCGATGTTTCCCGAAAGAATAAGTTCGTTCTGAGGCTTCGAGTCTTTTGTGAACCGCGGGTATAAATACACTCCGGCGGCAATTAATGCTGCCAACACAATCAAGATGGGGATTCGTCGTTTCATATCGTTCTTACCTTTGCGGACTGGGCTAATCGCCAGTCCGCTGTGGTTGACTATGGATTTCCAAGGTATTGATCGATGTTCTTCTCAGTTCCGCCGGCGGCGCGCGCCAACGCAAATTTCGCATCCACGTAGCTCGATACCGCAAGAATGTAGTTCTCCTGCGCTCGCGCAAGTTCGCCCTGCGCAGTGGTGACTTCGATGTTGTTGGTGACGCCGGAGCGGAAACGATCCTGCGTGAGTTTGAGTTCTCTTTCCGCGAGATCCTGTCCCTGCTGCGCAACCGTGACCTGATCCGCGGTCGATTGAAGGTTCAGTAACGCAGAGAGTATGTCCTGCTCAATACCGCGTCTCAGGTCTGCAATCTGATCGTCGATTCGCTTAAGCCGGCTCGCCAGCTCCTGCGCTTCTCCACTTCGATCGCGATCGAAAAGCGTGAAGTCGACCTGGCCTTGCACGACGTATGTTCCCTGCACGCTGCCGACGCTACGGCCGAGCCCTCCATAATTTCCACTGAGACTTACCTTGGGGAAGTACCGCGCCTTACTGGCCTGCTGCTGTTGTTCCAGTTGCTGGCGCTGGGTGGCGAGCGAGAGGTAATCCGAACGAGCCAGAAGGGCTGAGCCGACAATGGTTTCTGCTGCCGGATGATTCAGCGGCTCAAAGCGCAAGGGCTCCGCTAATTCGAGCGGAGTCGACGGACTCATTCCCAGGTTGCGCGCCAAGACGAGTAGATATTGCTTGTATTGATTTTGCGACGCAAGCAGCCCCTGTTGGTCATTCGCGAGTTGCACTTGCGCCCGCAACAGATCGACTCCGGTCGCTGTTCCGGCATCATGCTTGCTTTTCGCCAACTGGTATAGGGCCTGCGAGTCGTTCACTCGAGTTTGTGCGGCATTCGCGCGCGCCGCCGCCGATTGGGCATCGAGGTAGAGTCCGGCTATCGCGCGGATGATGAGATCGCGAGCGTCCTGGTAGTCCAGGTTGCTGGCCTCGACCGCGCTCTTACTGGCCTTATAGCTGCGATAGCTCTGCAGATCGAAGATGTTCTGATCGGCCGCGAGGCGGAAATCGTAATTCGAGAATGGCCCCACGACAGCAGGGAATCCGGGGGCCGAAATTCCGAAGGCGCGGAGATTACGGTTTTGAAAATTGGCGTAGCTCTGGGCGCGGACATGTGGAAATAACGCAGCAGACAGGCGGCGCGTCTGGGTACCCTCATTTTCTTGAATCCGGGTTTTCGCGACCAGCACGCTAAGATTCGCTTGCAGCCCTTTTTCAATTGCGTCCCGCAGCGTTAAGCGATACGCACTGGATTGCTGTGCGCGGCCTAGCGGTGTTAGTCCAGACAGAAGTAAGACGAAAATGAATGAAGCGCAGAGATACTTTCGCATTGCGTGTACTCTCAATCTTTGATGGCAATTGCTCTCCAAAAATGCTGGAAACTCGCTTCAATCGCCGTTTGCAGTTTGGGCTCACCTCGCAGAGACCACAGCAGGAGCGTGCCCATGAAGGTCTGCTGAAAGTAGAGCGCAACTTGTTCCTTCTTTAATTTGGGCTCGATTTCCCCGCGCTCCTGCCCGATCTCAATGATTCTTCCGGCCATGCGCCGGCCGTCCGACATGTTTCGGGCCAGTGGCTCTCGAACCGTGCTGGCCAGAAATGAACTCAGAAGCGCCCGGGCAAGCTCGGGACTCCGTCCGGGTTCTTCGCCTACTCGGGTAAACAGGTTGTGCAGCACGGACTGCACGGAGCGTTTGCCCGATTCTGCTTCCTCGAGCGCGGCGCGCACTTTGCCAAGCTGAATTTCGGCCATCACGCCGAGAACGTGGTCCTTGCTTTCGAAGTAGTTGAAGAACGTGCCCTTGCCCACGTCGGCCGCTTCGGTGATGTCCTCCACCGTGACGTTGGGGAAGCCGTGCTCCGCAAAGAGTTGCAGCGCGCAGCGAAACAACTTCAACCGTGTTTCGGCCGCCTTGCGCTCGCGCCGCCCCATGCCTTTCATGTGGGGCAGATCGGGGGAGCCAAGAGCCTCAATCAGGCCTGCGAAATCGGATTGTTTGCGGGGATTCATGTGCGCGACTAATGCTCATATATGACTAACAGTCAGAAATGTAATATGCGGCGCTGAACCTGTCAAGGGGAAAGTTGGCGCTACTGGATTGTTTGACATCGAGTGTCCATCGACGGCACGGAGCCGAGACGCAGTGGGTATGCCGCCAGCCGTCGCAGCGGCCCACCCTCCCGCCAAGAACGCGGGAAGGGTGGGGCAACCAGAGCAATAGGTTCTATTCTGCACAGGATGGGCCAGTCATCCAATTTCACTACTCTGCGATTCCTACGACTTGATTAAAGAACCCGATCAGATATTTCCAAACCAGGTAGTAGACGATCAGAGCGGCGAGAAACACCAGTGCCAAGTGCACATAGTGAATCTCCAACACGCCGAAATAGATGAAACCGTGGTTTGTAGCTCTGAGGAAACCCAACGAACGAGCGAGAAAGAATCCCAATGGGGCGATGATGAAGGGCAGAATCGCACCATGAATCCCCAGCGGCAAATGCGATCGCAAGGCCACGTGCAATACGTTCCACACTCCGAATAGATTTGGAACGACCGCCATCGGAAAAATGATGGCCCGCTCCACGGGAACGGGGATGTTGTAGACAAATCGCGCAATGCTGAACAGAGCCAGGGCGACCAGCAGGAGCGGTGTGGGCACCGAGATTCCCGCCATGTATGCGCGCAGGTACGGATGAGTGTTCATAAAAGCTCCTTAAAGGTGGTACGCGAAAACAAGAATCAGGCGCGGGAAGAACAGAAACACGCTCGCACCCAGGCCGATCAGCACCCAGTCAAGCCAGGGCACGCGGACATGGTGGGCGTCCAGCCTGTGCAACACTGCGGGCCAGAGGTCCCGGCGGAGTTCGGTGTTCACAGGAGGAAACGATTGCTTCAGAGTTTCTCGAATCTGGCGGTCGTCCTGTTCGGTCATTGCCTTCACCTCAAGTCCTTTCATTCACGGCCGGACCCCGAGCCCACTCAGTTGTTGGCGGAGGATGCGAACCGCTCGAAATACACGCAGTTTTACCGCGCCGACCGATGTCCCTAAGGCATCGGCAATTTCGTCGTAAGGCCGTTCTTCAACAAGAGCGAGGATCGCCGCGACCCTTAGCTTGGCTGGCAAGCGGCCAAACGATTCCTGGATCTTCTCTCGCGTCTCCCGCAGGAGGAGATGATCCGGCTGCGGTCCTGCGGCGGGTTCCTCCACGGGAGCCTGCTCCGGCCGTTTGCGCCGGAGATGGTCGAGCGCGAGGTTTGTGGCGATCCGTCGCGCCCAAGCGGAGAAGTTACCGTCCGGCCTAAACCGGTGGCGCGCCTGGTAAATGCGCCCGAGGGTTTCTACCGTTAAGTCCTCCGCGATACCTGGATCACGCACGATGCGCACGATCCAAGCGTAGACGTCGCCCTGAAACTGCCGGACCAATGTCTCGAACGCATCGATCTCGCCAAGCGCAAACCGCCGCATCAGATCCATGGGCTTCTATTCTCTATTACGTAGCCCGGCAGGTTGAGGTTACAGGTCTTTCCGCGGGCGCCAAACGACCGATGAGGGGCTGGCCCGGGGTTGAAACCTGCGGATTCTATAACAACAGCGGTTGCCCAGCCTTCGAATGCACGAAGACTGGGGCAACCGCAGCGGACGACCTTGTCCGGCATCGTCCCGCACACGCCCTGACTACTCTCTAGCCGGTGAGCATCGGGCGGGCTTTTGCGTGCAACCTTGGTCAACGCAAGGTGGCCAGGTGACTGAGGAAAGTCTCTTGATGTCGGCAGCAGTGGCGCCCAGCTTTCGAACCCACGAAGGCAGGGGCAGCCGATTCGGTGGTGATTCATGCGGCGGCAAAGCTGGGCCAGCCCTCACTTATGGAAGTCTCTGCACCTGGTGGAATCACAAGGACAAGACGAGGCCGCATGACATTGCTGCATGACGTTGCTTGACTTCCGAATGGCCAAGGACTACTCTCCCCACCGTCCCAGAAAACCTGTTTTGCATCGTCTCTCTCGTCCCCAGGCGCGCATTCGAGAAGCGCGAACGCATTCACTCTGAAAATCAATTAAGGAGGTCGTTCACCATGAAAACCTTGAAATGGTTTTGCGCAGCAGCATTGACGATTGCAGCATTTGGTTCCGCACCGGCACAGGAGCAGTCTTCGGGCACGATGTCACCACCCAAAATCCTCACCATCACCAGGGAGTTTGTAAGGCCGGGCAAAGCAGGGGCCATACACGACAAAACCGAAACCGCCTTCGTTCAGGCAATGGCCCATGCGAAATGGCCGACGCATTACTTTGGAATGAACTCGCTTACGGGGAAGCCCCGGTCGCTGTTCTTTACTGGCTACGAATCCTTTGAAGCGTGGGAAAAAGACGCGGCAGCCACGCAGAAAAACGCCATGCTCTCGGCCGCGCTGGATCGGGCCGGTGTTGCCGATGGTGAATTGTTGGACTCAATGGACGCGAGTGTGTTCGCCTATAACGTTGAATACAGCTTGAACCAGCAAGCCGAGCATGCGACTCCTGCCACACGCTATTTCGAAATCGCGGTTTATCGCGTGAAGCCCGGCCATCGCAAAGAATGGGATGACGGGATGAAGATGGTCCTGGAGGCGTACAAGAAGGCTCTTCCTGACGCTCATTGGGCATGCTTTGAGAGTGTGTACGGGTCGCCTGAAGGTACATATCTCTTCATTGTTGCACGCAAGTCAGCGAGCGAAGTCGACGCCGATTTTGCTCACAACAAGGACGTTGTGACCGCGATGGGAGACGGCATGAAGAAGCTGGAGGAACTCTCGGCTGCATCCATCGAATCCAGCGAAGCCAATCTGTTCGCCCTTAATCCCAACATGAGCTACGTCCCGGCAGAGTGGATCAAGGCCGACGAGTTTTGGAAACCCAAAGCCGGCACTTCGGTAGCCGCAACTCCGAAGAAGCCTGCAGAGAAAGCGGGAGAGAAGACCGGCTCAGAGCAATAACCAGTTTTCGCTTCGTGGTGAGCCCAGCTTATGTTATTCGTCAGCGCTGCCACAACAGAGGGTGCCCCATCCTTGCGTTCTTTGCAAGGGTGGGACCCTCGGACCTATGCCTCTTGGGAACCGAAATTTGGAATCGAGCTTCGCGATGCCCACCCTTGCGAAAACCGCGCAAGGATGGGGCACCCCCACCGGGCGCCGCAGGCCGGAGACAATAACCGATAGGTGGACCTCAAGAGGCTTTCCTCACTGACGAGTCCAGGGGTGTAGCGTTTTTCCCGATAGGTACTACCCCTTCAAGGAATTGCGGGGATAGGAGATAGAGAAAATGAAACGACACACCTCTATTAACTAGATGATCAACATGTGGAGATATTTTGGATGATGTGACGCGCGTGGATGTTGCCTGCGACCATTCCTCGTTCTAGTGATTGCTTTTCTTCTCAGTCAACTCACAGGGGGGGAATGCGATCTTGTCCCGAGACGGGGCACTACGACATCAACTATCTGGGATGCACTCAGCTTTTTATGTACGGCGTTACAATATGGTTCCGTGCAGGGGAACCAACCCATGGGAAAGAAGAAAGAACGAACCGACCCTGAAAAGGTGTTCGCCAATTGGAATAAGACTTTGGGATTGCTTGAGCGCGATGAGTATTCCGTCGCGATTGTGCGTGCGGCTGTAAGCGTGGAACTGGCGGCCAACATCGTCATCCGCGCTGAGCTTGTCGAGAAGCGGAAACTCCCGGTTGATTTTGTTGAATCCTTGCTCAAATGGTCGAATGGCCTCGCAGGAAAATTCGATAAGTTGATCTACCCAATTTTGAGCGGGTCTCCAAAGTTCCAATTATTCCAAGGACTAGCTGTGGATTGGAGAAAAATAAACGAAGAGCGAAACAGCGTCGCACATAGGGGAGAGTTCAAACAGAAGAGCGTTGCGGACGACGTTGTGTCAAGAGCTAGGAAAGTTCTTCAGACGATGATGGTCGATTATCAGCCGACCCTCAAATTCGGTAGCACGCAATCAGAACACAAGAAGCACCGCCTCTCGAAAGCAGAAAAGAAGGCATCAAAGACGGAAATCTAGATGTTTTTTAGAGGGCGGCCATCCGAGCCTGTTTTGGCCGCTCTAAGTCGTGCTTGAAAGCAGCGCTGCGCTACATTCCAAGAAACGACCTGATGCGATCCCAAAGCTTGCGGAACTTTGTCGGCTGCTTCCTGTATAGGGCCTCGTAGTATTCGACGCGCCGTTCTTGTTCTCTACGACGACCCGCCTCGATCTGTCCGGACGTCCACTTTGCTGCCCATTTAACTCTGCCGCGCTCGATCCAGTAGTGGGATTGACAAGGCTCCTGCCAGTTTCCTATAGACGGGTAGAGAGATGGTCCGTCCTCGGTCTCTGTTAATGACCATTCGGTTGGGTCTAGGGGAGTTCTCACTATTGCGCCGCAACCGCAGGCACAAAGGTGCGCAGCGGCTCCGAATTCCTCTGCAATATAAAGAATGCCGGGCTCCAGTTTCGTCGGCATGTATTGTACTTTTCGGAGCTCGAATGTCTTCGTCACAGGCTTTCATTTGCCGTTTTGAGATCACCCACCTCGATTATCAGGCTGTTTAGAGGCTCCTCTTCAAAATAGAACCCCCTCAACTGCTTGTACTTGGTGACAGCTAAGGCGGCGTTGAGCGCATTCAATTCACTGATCTGAATGTGAACCCTGTATTCATCGTCGGGATGGTCAGCAAGCTCCGCCAAGTCCATGTCCCTCAGTCTCTGGGCATCATCGACTGAATAGTATGTGGCCCGCAGTATACCGTTGATCGGACCGCGTGTTCGGTTTAGGCCCATCCCCATATCAATAAAGGGAATGCGCTTGGCAACTAACAAGTCGAAGATGCCTGCCCTTGAGGAGCCCTTGTCCACGCATACAAACGCGAACGTAGCACCCCGCAGGCTGTCCTCCGACCGGGCATCGATGTATTTGGGTTGAAAGGACAATCCCGAACGGAAATTCTCGTAACGCGATTGATAAACTTCCGCCTTCCTCTTTCCTAGTTCACTTTCTTGAAGCCTCCCTGGCGCGCGATACGCGTTATGTATGTGGAAATCATCGAGATCGAATCCTCGAATCTCTTTAACGGGAGTCTTTACCAGGAAATCAACGACATATGAAGCCGTACCCCCGAGCCCAATGACTGCTACCACATCGTCCGCGAACCTCGACGAGAGATCGACTATCTGTGCTCGGCTAGTTAGCGTATCGCGAAACTTGAAGACGGACTGGAGAGGCGTTTCTTCCACAAGTCGGAAAGTGTAAGGGGTAGCCCCATACTTTTCTGTTGCGGGCCCAGAAATAATCCCGACGTAACTTTCTATTTTTTCGGCGAAGTCAACGAAATATCCGCGATCGGGCTTATTCGAAAAAGAACGCTGAACGACAACATCCGGACTCGCCGCCAATGCAAGCTGTATGGGACCGCCCGCGAGACCATTTATAGGCGTGCCATCGATTTGGTGAGGATGCGAACCAGCAAAGAAGATTTGATGGTCGTCCTGTTTTACCTTCTTGCCATCAACATCAACCAGTTTGGTGACAATCGCGCCGTTTTGCTTTTGCCCATCGTTGTCAAGATACGGAATGTCACGGATCACTAGATAGCCGTGGTCCTCCGTAATCGCATAACCCATTTCGAGCAGGATCTTGACGTCGGAGTTATGACTGGCCAGTTCGTGAAACACTGAAAACCATCCCGTCTTTGACGTGGACCGAGGCACCCTTCACGAGCTGTCCCTCGGGCTTCTCGTTGGGGCCTTTCTTGTACTTGACCGTGTAGGTCCTACCGTCGGTTGGTGAGTAGTCTGGGAAGACCCACACTACTACCTGCTCATAGGTGATCTTCTCGTCTTTCGGCCATTCGTGGGGAGTTCCCTCGACATAGATCGTCACTAACTTCTCTTCTTCGGCCATACACCTTATCCTTTCAATTTCTAGGAACTTCGAACCCCAATTTCTCACCTCTCACTCTGGATCAAAAGGCGTCAACCGCCTGAACTCGCCGTGGCGATTTTGTACGTGGAGTATCGCTCGCGGTTCCAGTTTGTGGGCAAGTTCAATCGCTTCGGCCTGAGTTGAAGCCAGGGCGCTGCTGCGTTGCGCGTCGGGGCGTCTTACCGCCCAGCCGCTGTCGTGATGGACAACGAAAAGCTCCTGCTGCGACATCTCTTCCTCCTGCATTCGGAACCATGCGTTTCACTGGTGGAGTACGGTTCCTTCGATATACTTAAGGGTAGCGAATCATGTTTCGCTCGTCAAGTGTTGTTTCGTAGAAAATCAAAGGAGACTCCATGCCAAGACAACCCCTCGAAAGCCTGGGCGCACTGGTCCGGGAAAAGCGGGGCAAGAAAAAGCTGCGAGAAACAGCGAAGGAGATCGGAATAGGCCCCGCAACTCTCATGCGCGTGGAAAATGGACGCATACCAGACATCGAGACGTTCAGGAAAATATGTATTTGGTTGAAAACGGACCCGAACTCTTTCTTAGGATTCAAGAGCGACGCGTCCTCGACACCGGCACAAGGCACAACCTCATCTATATCCGCTCATTTCCGCGCTGACCAAAACCCGAAACCAGCGACTGTCAACGCATTAGCCAAAATGGTTTTGTACACACTGAAAGCACAGCCAAGGTTCTCCGATTCAGACCTATGAATTCCACCCTCGAACGCGGATTCAAGAGCTGGGCGGAGCGGACCGCTACGTCCTTGAGGGGAGAACTTCAGCTGGGTCCAAGTGACCGGCTGCAGCCTGCCGCCTTAGCAGTCTACTTAGAGGTCGTGTTGTGGACACCGCGTGACGTTCCGAACGTACCGGCTGACGTGTTGAATCAGCTGACGGAGGTCGATCCGTGGGGTTGGTCCGCCGTCAGCGTTATACAAGATGGCACCGCTGTGATCATCTACAATCCTAGGCACTCGCCTGGTCGCCGATCGAGCGATATCGTCCACGAACTTGCTCACCTGATACTCGGGCATGAGCCAGCAAGACTGATAATGTCCCACGATGGCTCCTTTGTGATGCGCAGTTACGATCAAAAAGACGAGGATGAGGCCAACTGGCTAGCGTGGGCACTTCTCTTACCCAGAGAAGCCCTCCTCGCCTGCAGACGCCAAAATCTAACAGCCTTGGAGATCGCGAATCAATTTGGGGTAACCGATACTCTCGTCAATTTTCGGCTCCGGATGACCGGCGTCGACGCCCACATCAAAGCCGCGTCACGCTATCGCAGAAAATAGTATTGGCTGTCGCGGGCAGGATGCTGCGTGGCAAGTAGATAGCCTTTGAGCCACGAGACGGTTCTGCTCTAGCGGTAGTCACTCCGGCTACCCACTTGGATTCGAAAAACAAGTCAAATCCACGCTGGATACTAGACCACCCCAAGTCGATGGAGGATTGACTTCAGAAGTTCTCGATTTCTTCTGCGTGGTCGACTACGGCCAGCCAAGGTTCTTGCCAGCATCGAACGGGATCTGCCGCTGACTTTCATTAGAGCTGCAATCGGGATTTTCTTCAGTACAGGCAGAATTTTGGTTCCGCCACTCTTCCCGATGGGGGTCTGGATATTCGGTATAGACACTCTCAGGTGAATGAATTACGCCCGCTTCTATTTCTTCGAGCCGGTTCGATTCCTTGCCGATGTAGATGATTCGTTCGACGCGCACATGTCGTCTGAGCAGCAGCCCGAAGGTCTGTTTGCCGCTGGGCTTTCCCTTTGCATCCGCGCTCTTCGAGCCGGAATGGAATTCATACTCGCGGAAAACTTCCCCGTACGTCTTTACTCGTGCCACGCCCCGACTGCCATGGAAGCCCTCCGTCGTGATCGCATACTGCTGTTCCTGAGTATTGATCGATCCAGGGCAAATCAAGCCAGCAGTCCGGATCGGGCTACATACGGCGCAACTAAGATGAAATTTCTCAGGGTCAACGTCCGGTGGATACCCAAACTGTTTCACATGGCATGACAACAAGAAGTCGAACGGTTTTATCCGGTTGCGATACTTCTTGCCACGATTGAGCTTTGCCAAGGAACGCATGGGGCTTCGGACTCGTAATCGGCACCCGTCCCATAGCAGGCACTTCCTCAAAACCCAGCGATTGGGCAGGAGGCCTAAAGTCCTGCGAATGATGCTGATCCAAGCCTGCGGAATCCAACCGCGATCTTCACTGTCGGGGTTCATCGGATTTTTGAGGTGACCGAGGCCGTGCTCGGACCAGCGATCTTCGTGATTGTTGATTCCTTTCTGGAGAAGGACAGGATTGCCGGACTCATCGCGGAGAAAAAGCACGTACCGTTTGGACGCAATTGCCAGACAGTAAACCTGCCGCTGTTTGCCCGTTTCTGGGTCATAGTTATCCCGTTCAATTTTGAGGATGGATCGGGACCTGTCCGAATACGGATTGATTTTCGCAAAGCGTTCTGCGATCTCGTCGACTTCGTTCCATGACAGTGCCCTGACCGCTGCGTGGCCATCTGGCATGTCGAATGTCCCTCCCGGACAGGGAACAAGCCCGCCACGCTGCGGTGGCGGCAATTGCCATCGAATCGGTGTCCTCCATCACATAGGTTCCATGGAGCTTGGAGACGCAGTGGTCAAGCAACGCCAGCATCAGGCGGGCCCCGGCCGTGATCAGCGAAGCCAATGGCGGAAAGCAGAATTCCCCAGGAAACTCGGGGTGAGCGACTGTGCACGTGTACGGATCAGGATCGATGCCGTGGCATGTGACCTCGACTTTCTCGTCCTCACCTTGGCGATCCATCTGCGCGTAGATGCCAAAGCACGTTGCGCTTGCGAGGATCTTGAGTGCTTTCTCAAGCCTTTTGGTTTCGATGTCGGAGAGCCCGGCGCGAAACGACAGCCGGAGACGTTCCTCGACGATCACTCTGAAGAAGTCATCGCGTTCCGGGTCAACGTCAACCATCCCGCGCAGTTTCGTCGGGACGGCTTCAAACAGAACGCCGGACGGCTCAATCAGAAATGCGTCGGCAATCTCGGGCACACGACCGGTTGCAAGGATAGAGGCGACAACATCGGGGATCGAATACCAGAGTGCGTCTTCCTTATGGGCGTAAACGTGGTTGATGCCCACCTGCCAATCATTGCTTGCTGGGCTGTATTTGCTTCGGATTGGCAGAACATCGCCATTCGGCACGACTTTGACGAAGCCGTTCATACCTGTCCAGGTACCGGGTTCGAAGAGTCTGTCGGGAGTGAGTTTCCGGAGGTACTCTTCGACCTGATCCTTGCAGTGCTCAATGACGCGGATTTCAGCGGCAATAACCAACCGCCACAGGCCCATCAGGATATTCACGGTGGAATACATCGATAGAAAATCCGTGTACACGACCGGGCAAACAACTTTGCGGATATGCACGCTATTTCGTCCGCCAAAGAATGCAGTTTGCGCGTATCCGAGATATTCCTTCTGGAAGTTCGGCTGCCGCTTGGCAATGGGCTTGATACCCATCGCTCTGAGGTAGCCCTTCCCAATGGAAGCTGGAGAAAACGCGTAGGTGGGCGGAACCGCTATCGGGTGCTCTGCCAGTTCGCCTACCAACTTCCCTGACAGTTCGGACATCGCCCAAACATCGCGCCGATGGTCGTCGATGTATCCCTCGTTAATCGCACCGTGCCCTAATGCCTGCCGTTTTCGATGTTCTATGCCAAACGCCTCACAGGCTTCGTCCAGCGAATACCCTTCATCTGTTAGCGCAAATGCAAGAGTGCGCAGGTCCAGAAAATGGCCCCGGAACCTGTACCCTGGTTGTGGCTTGCCAGAAGGGGAACCCTCTGGAATGAGGTCCACCTGATCCGGAGAGTTCCTGGCAGTAAAACCTATTAGCGAGCGGTTGTTATCGATGTGCTTGACGCAAACCCTCGGTCTAAATCCATCCTTACGCTCACGACCCTTACTGTCTTTGTATGACCACAAGCAAAATGAGAATCCTCCCGCGTAGAAGCTGCGTGCCGGTGAGGAATCAAACGCCATCCGCGAAATGTCGTAGGCGAGGCCAAAGCCGACAACGAGGCACCGGGCCTTGTACGCGAGCTGATAGAACAGGTCCAGGAATTCACGCCGGGTGAGCAGCCCCAGGCGCTGGTCAGCTCCCGGTGCAGCGTCCACGTTATGGCGCACAACGTAGTCCTTCAGGGCCTGAAGCTCGCGTCTCGACAGGTCATCAGCGTAGAACAAGCCTTCCTCGAGGCACTGACCACCAACGACAAACCGGTAAGATCCCATCGTGAGTTTCTGCGACGAGCCATGTCCGGCAGCATGGATGACGAGCATTCCCTTAGGAAGCAGGGATGATCTCGTCCCGCGACGGTCTTTCCCGATGTCGGCGGCATACGGGAAGACGCGGACTGCAACTGGCAGAGGCCTGATCTCAGGACTTCGCATCGGGCTTCTTCTTTGGGGCGAACTGTTCTATTTCCGTGTTTGCCCACCATCGCGGCCCGAGCTTCTTCACCTGAACCTCATCCAGCCTTTCCAGCATGTCCGCTAACCAAAGCAGGCCCTTCTCGATCAGATAATGGATGGTGTCTATGCAGCCACGCAAAGATGCGGCACCGGCTAGCAGTGGACTCCCTTCGGTGTTGGTAAGAGTTGACCTCGGCCAATCCGCTTGCGCAACGCTCAGGATTGCGCGATGGTCATTAACAGAAACGGGGATGGTCGCGGGATTGTTTGCTCTGCCAGCGAAGTGATGCTCGTCGAATGTTGTACGTCCCTTCGCCGCCCGTTCACAGGCCGCGCATATGATCGGGTTGCTACCTGCGATCAGAGCCTCTGGTCGTTCCTCGCCACAAGAGCAACGGGCCCCGACACCGACACGGCGAGTGGCGACAACCTTCCGGCGATGGGATCCGCTGGGATCACGTGTAGGCATTTTGCGCGGCATCATCGGCTCCTCTTGTACAGAGATTCGAAGGAGAGTTCACCGGCAGAACCCAACCGGTCCAATTCATCGGTGTCGGCCAGCAACTCGATTCGGTTTCCCTGCGCATCGATGATGTACTTGCCTCTGAATCGTCGGAGCAGGGAGTCGTTGCCCGTCTCTAGGTAGCGCTCAACCGCAGAGGAATGCTTGCCTGCCTTGCTGGCCTCCCGGAAGTTACGTGTGGCTACCTCCACCGGCCCATTCTCTGAAACCACGATGACAGGGCGGAACAAATGATCGTTAGGCTTTGCAGCGTATCGCCCGTTGCCGAGTTTCTTTAGCGCCGATCCGCCTCTGCGTACCAGAGTGCTCCGTGAAATTCCGGCCGCGCCCGCCGCCCTCCGAACCGGGATGCCTCGGGATCGCATCAACGACACCGCTTCCGGCAACCCGAGCAGAATATCTTGGGTGTGTTGTGGCAGATCGAAAAACTGCTCTATCGTGGTTATGTTCCAGGCATTACTTCTTGGTTTAGACCGGCGGCGCCTGCTCGTTTTGCGAATACCCTTTGATCGACGCTTCACTTGTCATCCTCCAACCACTCCAAATGTGACATCTTCGGTCCAAGTTGTAGTTGAAGTCTCCCACTGGAAAATATTAAAATGTAGCTTGTTGGCATACTTTGGCATGAGTTTCTAGATGGGACTTCGAGGACCACAACCCGTCGCAATCGGCCTATTGACGACATGGGAGTTTGGGTTTTACAAAGCCTTCCGGTCACTGCGCGACGGCACACCTCTTCCCGCAAACTCCTCATCCCCAATTGGACTTAGCAGGCAGGAACTCCGGTCTTTTATCGAGCAGCTAAAGCACATGACGCCTCAGCACTATTGGCTCACGACGCAGCGCCTGACGGCAGAAATGGGCCATTCAGTGAATCGAGCGCGGCCGCCGATGAATATCGATCTATGGTGGGCAGAAAGACAAAAGGAAGACGAAATCCGTTCCCTCCAGAGGGAATTGAACCCTTTGGGGATCGAGGCCTCGAACAGGCGACGCAAAGTCTGGGACGATCTGGTTGAAGCTGACACCTACGCTGCCATTCGTAAAGCTTGCGGACGCTGGGCTCAATTGTCCGATGTCCGGAGGTCGGGAAATACGCTGTTCCCCAGACATATCGTGCGGAATGCGGCCTTGTTCCTTTCTATGAAGCATAACGCGAGATTCCCGCGATCAACCTATGGTGATGATGCTCGCGTGGACTATTTGGCACGCGGGATGGCAGGCGTCATGTGCAGAGTCAGTCCGATGACTGGTATTGAGCGGCTTCGGAACATGAAACATGACCGGAACGGACCCCTATGGGTGACCAGCGAGGGGAATCGCTTGTTGCCGGAACGCGAGCAGCGTTGCGGTTGTTGGCGGTGCAATATCGAGCGATCCGCGAAACTCCCGCAGTTCCATGCGGCATACAAGAATGGCCTGAAGGTGTTTATGGAACTTTCCGCTAGCACAAAGGTTCCAATCGAGTGGCGTGCGAAGCGTCCGCGATTGACCTGAAAGGTTTCAACAACAAAAACGGGCCGGGCGACTGTTACGAGCAGCCGACAGACCCTAACCGACATCGGAGGTAGGCTCCAATGGCAGCTACACAAAACGTACCTCAACCTTGCGCATTCCACAATTCCAGCCCTGAGTTGATCGTCCCGCGTCATGGTGTCGTGACCCTTTTCGGCTACGGCATCCATGTCCGAGTGGATCGCGGCCATCTTCATCTGGAGGATGGCATCGGTCTGAAGCGCCGAGTGACTCGCTTGCCGCGCGTCGGGCACGGCCTTCGTCGCTTGGTGGTGATCGGCTCTGACGGAGTTGTTTCGCTAGCAGCGCTGCGGTGGCTCTCAGATCAAAAGGTCAGTTTTGTGATGCTTGAGAGAGACGGCTCTGTGCTGGCGACCACCGGACCGGTTCGCTCTTCGGATGTTAGACTCCGTCGCGCCCAGGCACTTGCTCACATATCTGGAGCCGCCTTGCGTATCACGCGCGAACTGATCAGACAGAAGCTCACAGGACAAGAACTGGTCGCTCGAAACAAACTCTTCGACACAACAACTGCCGACACCATCGCAAGGTTCAGCGTGGAATTGCCGACGGCTGAGAACATTGCCTCCATCCGGCTGATTGAAGCTCAGGCCGCGTCAGCATACTGGTCAGCGTGGCGGATGCTCCCACTCACATTCCCGAAGAAAGACCTACTCCGGGTTCCTGAACATTGGCGTAGGTTCGGGACGAGGGTTTCACCCCTGACTGGATCACCTCGACTGGCGGTGACTCCCGGCTGCGCGATGATGAACTACGCGTACGCATTGCTTGAGGCGGAGGCCAGCCTTGCCGCACGTGCCTTGGGTCTAGACGCGGCGATGGGAATATTTCATGTCGACCAGCCGAATCGAGATAGCCTGGCTTGTGACCTTATGGAACCTGTGCGCCCGCAGGTTGACGCCTATCTGCTGGATTGGATTACCACTCAGCCCCTCAAGCGGGAATGGTTTTTCGAGCAGCGCAACGGGAATGCAAGGTTGATGGCGTCACTTACCGGGAATCTCTCCGAAACGGCTCCGACTTGGGGCCGGGCGGTCGCGCCGGTTGCCGAGTGGGTTGCGCAAGCGTTGTGGAGTTCGGCTGGCAAATCACCAAGCAAGGGACTGACTGTGCCGACCCGCCTCACGCAACGACGCAGAAGCGAAGGCAGGGGAAACACACTTCAAGGTCGGACAAATCCGATTCCCCGCCGTGAGAACGTCTGCGAGGTCTGCGGCACGGAGGGCTTGAAGAATCGATACTGCAAATCGTGTGCTGTCGAGGTTTCTAGAGAAAACATGGCGCAAGTCGCGCTGATCGGCCATGCGCGGCCCAAAACTCAACGAGTCAAGGCTCGAATCTCAAGAACCATAAGCGACCACGCCGTGGCGAACACGTGGTGGAACCCGAAAAGCCTACCGAACTGGCTGACGGAAGAATGTTACGTTCAGAGAATTCAGCCATTGCTCAGAGGCAAGAAAGTTCGCGAGATCGCCGAAGCAATGCAGGTCTCCCGACCGTACGCTGCATTCATCCGTTCGGGCCACCGCCGCCCTCATAAGAGACACTGGGAGAAGTTGGCGGGTTTGGTTGGGGTGTCTACGCATGGTCAATGAGATCGAGCCTAGGCGCTTCGCTGCCGCGATAAACTAATAACGCCTACAATGCTGCTGGCACAATTGGTGGGCAAGCCACCATCACTTATGAATCTGATCAAGTCCAAAAGGCGCGTTGCAGACCACGGGGAAGTGTTTACGCCTCAGTGGCTGGTCGAAAAGATGCTTGATCTGGTGAAGGGCGAGACCGAGCGCATCGACTCTCGTTTCCTGGAGCCTGCTTGCGGAAGCGGGAACTTCCTCGTCCCAGTCTTGCAGCGCAAGCTCGCAGCCGTTGAGGCAAAGTTCGGGAAATCAGACTTTGAGCGGCGACATTATGCACTCTTGGCGGTGATGTGCACATACGGGGTTGAGCTCTTGGCGGACAATATCGCCGAGTGCCGCGCCAACATGCTTGAGGTCTTTGCCGACTACCTGGGTCTGGATGAAACGGATGAACTCTATCGGGCTGCTTCCTACGTCCTTTCGCAGAATCTCGTGCATGGTGATGCGCTGACGATGCTCACCGATGAGGATCGACCCATTACCTTCGCCGAGTGGGGATACCTCGGCAAGGGCAAGTTCCAGCGGCGTGACTTCCGCTTTGAAGCTCTTACGCAAATGTCTTCTTTCAGCCAGGAAGGCTCACTCTTCGCCCATCTCGGCAAGCATGAGATCTTCACGCCGATCAAGGCATATCCGCCGATGACTGTGCGTGAGCTTGCTTGCTCGCGCTTTCGACGATGGCTTTGGAGGAGGCCATATGAACGAGTCAGGCGAGCTTTTCGATTCGCGGGCGCAACCCGGACATTTTGACCTGCATAGCCAATCTTTCCAACGACGAGGTGTTCACGCCGCCAGAGTTTGCCAACCGGATGCTCGACACTCTTGCCGCGGCCTGGGCGGCAAACAATGGCGGAGCAGACCTCTGGGCGGATAGTTCAGTTAGGTTCCTTGACCCGTTCACGAAGTCGGGCGTGTTTCTGCGCGAGATCACCAGCCGTCTCACCAAAGGTCTGGCGCGGCGAGATTCCGGACCTCCAGAAGCGCGTCGATCACATCCTCACAAAGCAAGTATTCGGGATCGGCATCACCCATCTCACCAGCCTGCTAGCGCGACGCAGCTTGTATTGCTCGAAGCACGCCAACGGCCCGCACTCGATTGCCACAGGCTTCGCGAGCGAGGCGGGCAATATCTGGTTCGAGCGGACGGAGCACACATGGGCGGAAGGTAAGTGCAAGTTCTGTGGGGCAAGCCAGAAGACGTTGGATCGCGGTGAAGGGCTTGAAACGCACGCCTACGCGTTCATCCACACCGACGACATCAAGACTCGATTAGCCGAGATGTTTGGAGGCAATATGCAGTTTGACGTGATAATCGGCAATCCGCCGTATCAGTTGGACGACGGCGGCTTCGGCACCAGCGCCGCGCCCATCTATCAGTTGTTCGTGCAACAAGCGAAAGCGCTCGAACCCGCTATCTGTCCATGGTCATCCCCTCTCGCTGGTTTGCAGGCGGCAAGGGATTGGACGAGTTCAGAGAGTCGATGCTCACCGACAATCGCTTGCGCTCGATTGACGACTATCTTAGCGCGGCTGATGTCTTTCCAGGCGTGGGCCTCAAAGGCGGGGTTAGCTTCTTCCTCTGGGACCGGGACAATCCTGGGCAATGCCGAGTCAGCACCCATTTCAAAGAGTGGCCTGTCTCGACAAGCACTCGCCCGCTTCTTGAAGAGGGTGCGGACGTGTTCATCCGCTTCAATGAAGGGTTGTCGATTCTGAAGAAGGTTGCCGCTGTTGAAAATGCGAAGGGGAAAGACCAGTCGCTATCATTGCCAGAAAACAAGCGATTCGACCAACTGGTTAGTTCCCGAAAGCCGTTCGGTCTCTCGCACCTACTTCAAGGGCAAGGCAAAGAAGAACTCAGGTGATGTCCTCGTCTATCAGAATGGGGGCAAAGGATATGCGCCCAGGAAATCGATTACAGACCGGGCTTGATCTCATCGATTCATGGAAGGTCTATATGGGCCGGGCCGCTCCGGGTACAGGCAACAGAGACACTTACCCACACAGGATCATCAGCACTCCATTCATAGGAGAACCCGGCTCGATCTCTTCCGAGACTTATCTCTGCATTGGCCCGTTCGATTCAAAGAGCGAGGCCGAGAGTGTCTTGTCTTATCTCTGCTGTCGGCTGACGCGTTTTCTGATTCTCCTGCACAAGCCATCAGCGGACACGACTCGAAAGGTTTACACTTTCGTCCCTGCCCAAAAGTGGACGAGGTCGTGGACTGACGGTGACCTCTACAAGAAGTATGGCCTTACCGCAAGCGAAATCGCGTTCATTGAGGGAATCGTGCGCCCGATGGAAATCAATGAAGAATTGTTCGATGAACCTCCGCAGACGACGACGACGATGAGTAAGCCCACTATCGAGGAAATCCTTACACCCAAGCCGAAAGCGCGGCCGCGCATCTACGCCTATTCGATCGACGACAAAGCTCACAAGGGTCTTCTTAAAGTTGGGCAGACAACGCGCGATATAAAACAGCGCGTGGCTGAGCAGCTCAAGACCGCCGCAATCAAGAACTACAAGATCGAACTGGACGAATCCGCCGAGCGCGACGACGGCACCATCTTCAGCGACCACGAGGTGCGCGCGGCACTCGTCAGGAAGAAGTTCGCGAATCCCGAACTGGAATGGATGCGCTGCTCCCTCCAGGACCTAAAGACCGTGCTCGCCGAAATGCGCACGGGGCAAGCGGTTCACCGGCACGCATAGCGAACAATTTCAGATGCGCCGCGAACAGGCCGAAGCGGTGAAGGTGACGCACGCCTACTTCCATTCGCGCTGGGAGGAAGACATGCACGCCGTCCCGCGCTTCCTGTGGAACGCGAAGATGCGCTTTGGCAAAACCTTCACCACCTACCAACTCGCCCGGAAGCTCGGCGCGAAGCGGGTTCTCGTGGTCACTTTAAGCCTGCGGTGGAAGATGCGTGGCAGACGGACCTCGAAAGTCATGTGGATTTCGATGGCTGGCAGTACCTTTCGCGCAACTCCGACTTCCGATCCCTCGGAAATAAAATCAGGGAAGCCGTTCGTCTATTTCGGTTCTTTTCAGGACCTGCTCGGGCGCGACAAGACGGGAAACATCAAGCCGAAGAATGAATGGCTGCACACGGTGAATTGGGACCTCGTGGTGTTTGACGAATACCACTTCGGGGCCTGGCGCGATACCGCCAAGGAATTGTTCGAGGGCGAGGAAGAAGCCGTAGCGGAGAAGGAATCGAAGCTCGAATACGCAGCCGCGCTCGAAGGCGTAAACGAAGACCTCGCAGTGCTTTCGGAAAAGGAAGTCGAGTTTCTCCCGATCACGACTAAAGCCTATCTCTACCTCTCCGGTACGCCGTTCAGAGCGCTGGCCACGGGCGAGTTTATTGAAGAACAAATCTTTAACTGGACATACACCGACGAACAGCGCGCGAAGGATGATTTCGCCGCCAAGAATCCTGGCAAGTGGAACCCCTACGGAGCCCTCCCGCAAATGCGGCTTCTGACTTACCAAATGCCGGACGAACTGCTGACGGTAGCGAGCGCCGGAGAGTTCGATGAGTTCGACCTCAATGAATTCTTTGCGGCTACTGACACGGCAAAACGCGCCCAGTTCAAGCACAAGAGCGACGTACAAAAATGGTTAGACATCATCCGGGGCCAGTACATGCCGAAGGTTGTCGAGGGCCTCAAGACGGGCTCACCGCCACCGTTCCCTTATTCGGATGTGCGCTTGCTGCCGTACTTGCAGCACTCGTTCTGGTTTCTGCCGAACGTGGCGGCCTGTCATGCGATGGCTAACCTGTTGGCTGAGAAACACAACATCTTCTGGCACGAGTACGAGGTTGTTGTGGCGGCTGGCGCGTCTGCCGGTATTGGCCTGGATGCACTGCCGCCCGTGCGCGAGGCAATCGGGAGCGGATTCGACACCAAGACAATCACGTTGTCGTGCGGCAAACTCACCACTGGCATAACCGTGCCGCAGTGGTCTTCGATCCTAATGCTGCGCAATCTGAAGAGCCCTGAGACCTACTTCCAAGCCGCCTTCCGCGTGCAGTCTCCGTGGTCTATCAAGAACCCAAATGGTGACAATCCGAATGAGGAAGAAATTCTTAAAGCCGGTTTGCTTCGTGTTCGACTTTGCCCCCACGCGCGCGCTTCGGCAGCTCTCGGAATACGGCATCGGACTCTCGCCCAACGAATCGAATCCAGAGAACGCCGTCAGGGATCTCGTGTCGTTCTTGCCGGTTCTGGCTTACGACGGCGCGAACATGACCCAGATCGACGCTGGCGGAATCTTGGATATCGCGATGGCTGGTACATCAGCCACGCTGCTTGCTCGCAAATGGGAGAGCGCTCTGCTGGTGAATGTAGACAACGACACACTGCGCCGAGTCCTCGATAACCCCGAGGCAATGGCCGCCGTAGAACGCATCGAGGGTTTCCGTGCCCTGGGCGACAACATCATCGAGACCATCATTAACAAGAGCGAGAAGGTCAAGGAACTCAAGAACAAAGCCACAAACAAGGAGCTGACGGAGAAGGAAAAGAAGCAGCTCACCGAAGAGGAAAAGGAATACAAGTCCAAGCGCAAGCTCGTGCAAGAAAAACTGATCAAGTTCGCTACGCGCATCCCTGCATTCATGTATCTGACCGATTTTCGCGAGAACACATTGCAAGACGTGATCACAAAATTGGAGCCGGACTTGTTCCTGGCCGTTACTGGATTGACGGTGAAGGATTTCCACCTGCTCGTAAACCTCAAGGTGTTCAATACCGAGCAGATGAATCAGGCCGTGTTCGCGTTCCGCCGCTACGAGGATGCGTCGCTACGGTACACGGGCATCGAGAGCCACGAAGGGCTCACACATTATGGACTCTACGACACCGTGGTAGCAAGAGAGTAAAGGCCGGGGCAGAGTGCTGGTTCTTGCGATCAACGCTCACGTCGCGAAGGTTCAGGCTGCCCCCGCGCCCCCACCAAATCCGTAACATCAGGCGGGAGATGGCTGGTCAGCAACTCGACACCAAGCTTATGGACAGCAGGATCTAGGTTTAGTACTTTGTTGCCAAAGCAACCTGATGGCAGACACCCGCATTCAACTTGAGGTCGAGGATTGGGTCAGGCGGAACTGGATGCCGACACAGTACGGGGCAAAGTTCTCCCGAGAGCGGCTCCCCTTACGCTCGGGTGGCGTGTTCGATTTCGATGCAGTGAGCGACGACCGCTCAATTGTGGCCACGATCTCAACGAGTGACTCCAAGACTTCCGGTGGGAAGCATGCAGTCGGGAAAATTCGCAAACTTCGCTCTGACATGCTCTTCCTGACAATGGTGGAAGCGAAGCGTCGCGTGATCATCATCACTGAACAGGATATGTGCGATCAGTGCGGGAAGGAGTTTACTGGTGGCAGAGTTCCTCCAGAAATAGAATTCGTCTGTGCAGTGATCCCCGACGACCTCAGAACTCGTTTGGTAGCGGCACGACTGAAAGCTTCCGAGGAACATGGTGTGTCCCGTTAATTAGGAAATCCCCATCCACGCGCGTCACATCATCCAAAATATCTCCACATGTTGATCATCTAGTTAATAGAGGTGTGTCGTTTCATTTTCTCTATCTCCTATCCCTTCAAGGAATTGCGCGAACCAGGAAGAGGTGCTAGGCTTGGCGAATAAAAAGCGAAGTATCGCCGGAGCCCTTCATGTCCGCTTTGCAGTCGTTAGCCCCGCGCCCGCCAGCCAGCCTTGAAACCGTTCACAACATCCTTGACTCGCTGCTCGCGCGCTATCGCCAGGACGAGGTCCTCACTGAGATACGACACATTCCGGCACGGGAGGCGGAGTTTCGTCCCATGCCAGCTTGGGTCAATGCCGCGTTGTGTGAGGCATATCAGGCGAAGGGAATCCGGGAACTCTACTCGCACCAGGCATCTACCGCTGATCTGGCGCGGGAGGGCAAGAACGTCGTCGTGGTGACGCCAACCGCGTCCGGCAAGACGCTCTGCTACAACCTGCCGGTCGTGAACGCTGTGCTGGAGAATCCTGACACTCGCGCTCTGTACCTGTTTCCGACCAAGGCCCTTGCCCAGGATCAGTTGGCGGAATTGCAGGATCTCGCGCGACGCCTCGATGACAGTTTCGGAGTGTTTACCTACGACGGCGATACTCCCAGTGACGCGCGCAAAGCGATTCGCGAGCGCGGGCACATCATCCTGACGAATCCGGACATGTTGCACAGCGGAATCCTTCCGCACCACACGAAATGGATGCGACTATTTGAAAACCTGCGCTACATCGTCATCGATGAGTTGCACACGTACCGTGGAGTGTTCGGCAGCCACCTGGCGAATGTTCTCCGCAGGTTGCGGCGAGTGGCGCGATTCTATGGATCCGATCCCCAATTCATTTGCTGCTCGGCGACGATCGCGAATCCCGGAGAGCTGGCTTCTCAACTCACCGAGAAAGTGGTCGAAGTTGTCGAAGAGAACGGAGCGCCTGCCGGGGAAAAGGTTTTTGTCTTTTACAACCCGCCCATGGTCAACCGGAATCTCGGGATTCGTCGCAGCTATATCAATGAAGCCACCCGGGTTGCGAAGGAAATTCTTTCGCGCAGGCTTCAGACCATTGTGTTCGCCAACAGCCGGCTGCATACGGAAGTCATCCTGACCTACTTGCAGCAAGCGAATTCTCCACAACCCGGCCAGCCAGAGCGGATTCGTGGCTATCGTGGCGGCTATCTGCCGGGCGAGCGGCGCGAGATCGAGCGCGGGCTGCGCGACGGACGAATTCGCGGTGTCGTGACCACCAATGCGCTGGAATTGGGCATCGACATAGGTTCTTTGGACGCCTGCGTGATGGCGGGCTACGCCGGATCGATTGCTTCGACGTGGCAGCGGGCCGGACGGGCGGGACGTCGCAGCGGAACATCTTTCGTTGTATTCGTGGCGTCGTCTGCGCCGCTCGATCAATTTATCGTCCGCCATCCCGAATATTTCTTTGGAAGCTCGCCGGAGCAAGGGCACATTCAGCCCGACAATCTCGAAATTCTGGTGAATCATCTGAAGTGTGCGGCGTTCGAGCTGCCGATTTCGCCGGAGGAGCGATTTGGCAGTGTGGATCTTCCGGATGTCTGTGAACGGCTGTCCGAAGCTGGATTCCTGCACCAGAGCGGCGGGAACTGGCATTGGGTGCAAGAGGCCTATCCAGCGGATACCGTCAGTTTGCGCGCCGTGACTTCCGACAATTTCATCATCATCGATACCAGCAGTGACGAGTCTGGCCGGCCTAAAGTGATCGGGGAAGTGGATTTCCCCTCGGCGCTCACCACGATTCATCCGAAGGCAATCTACATGCATCAAGGCCAGCAATATCACGTCGACCGCCTGGATTTCGAGCAGAGGAAGGCATACGTGAGGCCGGTCGATGTGGACTATTTCACCGACGCAATCCGTTATACGCAGGTACGTATTCTGGAAATTGCCGCGGAAACGAAAATTCCGGGTCCGGCCGCGCGCGCTCACGGCGACGTGCTGGTTCGATCGCAGGTCGTTGGGTTCAAGAAGATCAAATTCTTCACCAACGAGAACGTCGGAGCAGGGAAGCTGGAGTTGCCGGAAAATGAAATGCACACCACCGCCTTCTGGATCACACTCGATCCGGAACTGCTGGGCCAATTGCCCTTCACGCTGTCGGAGCGACAGAGTGGAATCTTCGGCCTTTTGTATGCGTTGGCCTCGATGGCGGCGCTGCTGGTGATGTGCGACCGGCGGGACCTGGGCACGGCGATTGGCGAACGTCCGCCAACCGCTGGTGCAGACATTCCGTGGCAGGACTTTTCAAGCGCGAATGAGCCGGATAAAGCCTTCTTCCAACCCAATTTATATATCTACGATGCCTATCCGGGCGGGATCGGATTCAGCGAACCGCTTTATGGCGCATGCCACCTGCTCCTGCGGCGCACTCGAGAACTGATCGCTGCCTGTCCCTGCGAGCGCGGATGTCCGTCGTGTGTCGGTCCCTCAGGCGAAATCGACGAGCGCACGAAAGAAGTAGCGCTTCTCCTCCTCGATCATCTGTGTGCGGCGATGCCGATTCCTGAGCGCCAAGCCAAAGGAGTTGTCTGACGTGAGTTCCTTAACCGCAGATCGTTTCGCCCGACTGAAGGCACTGCAGCAACCACTGCGAGTGCGTCCGCCCTTGGAGGAAGATATCGACCAGACCTTCCGACCCTCCGTGGCTGACGTTCGCGCGGCATCCGACAGGCTTTCGCAGCTGCTGGGTGCTACCCCCAAATGCAACGCCCACGGAGAACACTTATCGCTGCATTGCTGGTTCGGGGAGCACGCGCCGATTACACCCCAGCCAGACGCGGTTCGCTTGCTCGCTCCGGAGGCAACGGACGACGTTGCCGACAGCCACCGCTGGCTTTTTCTCGATACGGAAACGACTGGGCTGATGGGAGGGACGGGAACGTATCCGTTTCTGGTGGGTCTGGCGTGGTGGGACGGCGGAGGTCTTGAGGTCGAGCAATTGTTCATGCGCGAGTACAACGAGGAACGGTCGGTGCTGGCCGCCATCGCCGAGAGGCTGGCGGAACGTCCGGTGCTGGTGACGTTCAACGGAAAGTCGTTTGACTGGCCGCTGCTCGAAACGAGATTTCGGATGGCGCGGAGGATCGCGCTGCCGAAGCCGCAGGCTCACCTGGATTTCCTGCATCCGGCGCGAAATCTGTGGCGTTTGCGTCTGGGCTCGGCAAAGTTGTCGCATCTTGAGCGACACGTGCTGGCGTGGGATCGAGGCGCCGATCTGGTTTCGAACATGATTCCGAAGATGTATTTCGACTACGTTCGCTGGGGGCGGCCCGACGGCCTGGTTCCGGTTTTCCAGCACAACCAGATGGATCTCCGCGGGCTCGCAGGGCTCGCCGATCGCGTCCTGACCCTGCTCAGCGAGGAAGATTCTGGGAGCAACGACGGGCTCGAACTCTTCGGCGCGTCCCGGATATGTGAGCGGCGCGGTCACGCCAAACGTGCGCGCAGACTGTACACACGATCGCTTGCAGCATCGCTGCCGGCACAAACCGATCGGCTTGCGCGGCAGGCCCTGGCCCGGCTGGCGAAACGGGAAGGAGACTTGGAATCGGCGTGCAACGTCTGGCGGAGCGCGTTGGGCAATTCGCGCGAAGGGTACGACGCCTACGAGCAGCTGGCCATACACTTCGAACACAGGGAGCGTGATCCGGGAAAGGCGTTGGAGATCGTCGGCCTAGCCCTGGCTGAGCTTCGACGGGCGAACAGCGATGGAATGATTGGTCCGAACTTCTTTCGTCAGCGGGAGGCTCAATTCCTTCATCGCCTTCAGCGGCTGGAAAGCAAGACCTCGCGGATGTTTGGCCATGGGGTAACTACACGCATTCAGGCCGATTTGCGGCTCACTCGCGACGGATCGGATTAACCGCTGAGGCACCTCGGCAATTCCCCGGAGGCCGTGTTCCGACACGAGATTGAGCAAGCGGCAAGCCCTCTTTCTCTGTGATAGATTCTCGTACGGTTACCTACCATGCGTATGCAGCAAAGTTGTTCCCGTTTCATTGCCTCGGTCATTCTTCTCCTCCTGATTGTCACTTCGGGATGGGCGAAGGCCGGAAAACATGTCGTTGTCGTTCCGGTAGCCAACATGTATTCGGGGCCGACCGAAAGGGCCGATGTCGTCTCGCAAGCGCTCTATGGAAGCAACGTGACGCTGCTGCTCTCCCGCGGAGAGTGGTCAAAGATTCAGACTCCCGATCACTACAGGGGTTGGCTTCCCAGCAGGCATCTACGGATTCTGCTGGTGGGAAACGGATATGCGGTTTCCGGACCCACGGTGAAGGTGGAGAGTCTGTTTGCCAATCTCTATGCCGAGCCCGACGTTACCCGCCACAAGCCCGTGATCACGCTACCGTACGAGGTGCGTCTTGAAGTGATTCCTCCAAAGAACGCAAAGGCGAGCAAGGATGGTTGGCTTCAGATTGAACTCCCCGATCAGCGTAAGGCGTGGATTCAGGCCGGAGATGTGATCACAGACCCCAAGCCTTTATCGATCGCGGAGTCGATCGAACTGGCCAAACGCTTTCTCGGTTTTCCATATTTGTGGGGAGGACGATCCAGCTTCGGTTTTGACTGCTCGGGATTCACGCAAATGCTGGTCCGCGCCCGCGGCATCAATATGCCGCGGGATACGGATCTGCAGGCCGCCTGGAGCGGCGCAACCAAAGTCGAGAGAAGCGCTCTGCAGCCGGGCGATTTGCTGTTTTTTGGATCTTCGATGAAGAATATTACGCACACCGGCATGTACATTGGCGACGGACAGTTCATCCACGACACAACGAACACCCATCCCGTGGTGCAGATCAGCCGCCTGGATGATGAACCGTGGACCCGGCTGCTCGTGGCCTGCCGGCGGGTGAAGCCAGTGCCGCCGGTGGATGTGAGAGCTTCGTTAGAAAGTTTTGGTCTAGCGTCCGATTCAAGTAGAGAATAGCGTTCTCCTGACTTACTTCCCGCCGGCGCCCACCGCGCTCGCTCGGGGATCAGCGTGCGCATTCTGGCCTGTTCGTTCCACTTGCGAAGCAGAACCGCCTGCGCGTGTATCGGCTGACGCTGGCGCTCCGCAAAGTTCCATCACTTCTGCGATCCGCTGGGCTTCGTGCTGCATGGCGGCCTGCCAATTCCGCAGCCCTTCTTTTTCTTGTGCGACCAGGTCGCGATTCTGCTGAATGCGCTCGCTGTAATGCGCGCGGATACGTTCTATCTCTGCTTCAATCTTGGCGTTCTCCTGCGATTTCTGGGCTTCGAAGTCTTCCAATTGCTTTTTCTTGGCGGCTTCGTAGGAATTGAGCGCCTGCTGTCGCCGAGTTGCATCCTGAAGCAGGTCGCTAACCGGGGTTCCGGCGGCATCAAGCGCCATCAGTACAGAAACCCGCTTGATGTCTTTCGACAGGTCGCGCAGCCGATCGCTGTTCAGCATTTCGACGACCTTGTGGATGCCGTATCCCGAGCGCGGGCTCATGATGCCGGCCGCGTGATAGATGTCTTCGTAGGAGAGCAGATCGGCTACGGGACCACTGGTGGAGTTTACAGCGGGGGTATTCGGTTTGTTCACGGCAATCTCCTTGGATTGAATCGGTTCGGGCGCATCCTCGTTGTGATGGCGGCGCCACAGGCTCGGAAAGAGCGACTTGGATTGCATAACTTTCCTTTCGTGGCGAGGAAACCCGCCTTCACTGCGAGGGAGAAGTTGTGGTCGAGCAAACGGCACGGCTTTCTCCTCGGCCTCAGCCCCCGGGTCGTGATGGCACCCGTTCCCCGAAGGAGCCGTCTCTGCGTCGCGCTCTCTGGCGCCTGGCACCTCAGAACTCGGCTGGGGTATCTGCAGTTTTGCCGGGCCTGCAGAGGCGACTGTTTCCGGCATCGTCTTTTCGCTCTTGATGAGCGGGTGCGCCGCAGGAGACTTCAACTCCACTTTCTTAATCTCGGGTTCGGTCTTGTTGTGGACATCTTCGGAAGCAACGGCGGTATCGCCGGCTTCGCGCCTGACTCCGAGCACAAACTCATGCCCATCGCTACGGCAATTCCTGGCAACTGCGCAAAATTGCTCGCGATACCAACTGACCGTGAGCCGCGAGCCGATGTCGAAGGGGCGTTTCACTCGCAGGCACGCCCCAGAGTGGGAAGTATTTTCCAAGGTAGCCGAGGCCCGGCAGCGGTCCCCGCTAGCATCTTGCCAGGACACTTCGGCCCGTGCCCACATGGCTACACGAGGCTCGATTTCACGCCCGTCCATACCGTGCATATCGACCCAATGAGCCAGGAGTTTAGTTACCAGAGGAACCGGGAAGATTGGCTATGAAAAAAAGCGCATCAGGCCGGAGGCAGGAAGGTCCGGAGACACGAAGTGGGCATTTTTCAGCGTGGCCGAGTGGGTCAAGGCTTCGGCCGCAAGGTATCCACTGCGGACGGCGCCTTCCATGGTTGCGGGCCAGCCGGTGGCGGTCCAATCGCCGGCCAGAAAGACGCGTGGCCATTCCGTGATGGCACCCGGCCGGTAGGCGTCTATGCCGGGGCGCGGCGAGTAAGTCGCGTTCACTTCCTTGATCACGGTCGCCTTCACCAGATTCGCCTGGCGCGCGATGGGGAAGAATTCCCTTACTTCGCCGAGCGCGAGATCGACAATCTCATTGCGAGATTTCTCAATCAGGGACTTCGATGCGCTGACGACGAGTTCGAGGTAGCTGCCTTGCGGTTGTCCATTGGAAGACTGCGAACGAATGGGCTGCAGCCGAGACTTGTGAAACATCCATTGAATGGTGCGGTCGAGCAGAACAGCGTGATCAAGATCGGATACCTGGCGATCGAACCACATGTGGATGCCGGTGATCGGCGAGTTCTCGAAATGCGCGACCCTTTCACGAATCGGACCGCTTTCTGGAGCGTTGGGAAGGACTCGGTCCAACGCGTCGAAGGGAAGTGCCACGATCAGATAATCGAATGGTTCCACTGCGCTTCCTTCCGCATTATCGTCCTTGCCTCGCACGGTCACTCGGACCTGCGACGGATCAGGCGTGAAACCGTCGACTGGGCAGCGGTAGTGCAGGATTCCGCCACGAGCGCGGACATACTCGCCGGCAGCGTTATAAAGATCGGTCAGGGGCAGGGCAGGCACTCCCATGTGCCGCGCCGCGGGAGACTTCATCGATTCGCGCACCACTTGGGCCGCGGCAGATACGGAGATGCGGTCCAGGTCTTCGCTCAGCGCGCTGACGAGGATGGGCCGCCAGAAGCGCGCCACCGCGTTCAGCGTCTGGCCATGATGGTCGAGCCATTCCTGAAATGAGTGCCCATTGTCGCTCTGTACCGTGAGCGTGAGCGGGACCAGAGCGCGCGCAATCGAAAGCTTGTCGATGGCGCCGAGAAACGAGAATCCAAGAAAGGACGGCGCGGTGTGCATCGGGGCCGGCAAGAATGAAGACTTCATCTTCGAGATGCGGCCACCCGGCTCGATGAAGGTCATCTCGTCGTACCAGCGGATCTGGTCCGCTACGCCGATGCGCTCGTAAAATTCCACGAGATTGGTGCACACGCGAAAGAGCACGTGCTGGCAGTTATCGATCACCTCGCCGGTTCCGGGATGCTCATACGAAGAGGCGCGTCCTCCGAGAAAGGGGCGTTTTTCGAAAAGCGTGACCCGGAATCCCACATCAGACAAGGCGCAAGCGGCGGCGAGTCCGGCAAGCCCGCCTCCGGCGATGGCGACTGTTGGTTGGGATTGTGCTGAAGTCATCTGACCGAAGATTGTGGCAGGCGTTCCCCGATCATGCGAGGCGCTTAAGAAAGCCCTTCCCCAGGATGCGCAGTTTCTCCCAGGTACTCAGCGCGATTTTGGCGGTGAACACATCGTACTGTTTTTCCGCGATGCGCTCCAGCAGCGTGCGGTAGATCGTCACCAGGACCCACAAACCTGGCTGGCTATCTTCCGAAATATACGAGATCAGGGCATCGCCGGACCGATAAAATTCGCGAGCGCGATCCGCTTCAAGCGCCAACAGCGGGCGGAGACGAGCGGGGTCGACGGTCGCTTTCAGCAAGTCAGGAACCAAGAGATTGAATCTCGCGAGATCCTCCGCCGGTAAGTACACTCGGCCTAGGCTGGCGTCCTCTTTGACGTCGCGAATGATGTTGGTGAGCTGAAAGGCAAGTCCGCAACGTTCGGCCAGTTCCTCGGCGGCGGGGTCGCGGTATCCGAAGACGTGAATGCAAACCAGTCCCACAACCGACGCGACGCGATAGCAATACAACCGCAGGTCTTCGAATGTCGTATAGCAGACGTTGAGTCCCGGAGTCTCCGAGTTCCTGACCGCTTCCGATTCTTCCACGTCCATGGCTGTGCCGTGCGCCAGTTCGTCGAGTAGTCCGGCAGGGATGGTATAACGCCGCTGGGCGTCGGTGAGGGCGAGCAGGATAGCGTCGTCGGTCGGATTCCCCTGTTGGGCGCGATGCAGGTCGTCCAGCCAGACGTCGAGTTTTTGGCGCCGCTCGGGCAGGCTAAGCGACGCATCATCGGTGATGTCGTCGCAGCGCCGCATGAAAGCATAAACGGCGCACAGGGCCTCTCGTTTGCGGCGTGGCAGAACCAGAAATGCGTAATAGAAATTTTTGGCAGCCGTCCGGGTGATTCCTTTGCAAACGGAATATGCCATGACGAGTTGCGGCGCTGCCGGAGTCCACGGGATTGGGACTTGCTGCGTGCCGACACTCATCGCTGGGCTCCAAGCCGGCTTCCAAAGAGTTTGGCGGACGCGGCGCGAGCGACCAGCGCAAGTTTGCGCGGCTTGGAAATCGCGGGACGCTTTCCTAACACTGCATAGCCTTGCTTCTCGATGGCGTTCAGAATCTCGAGGCCGCCGCGGCTGAAGAGATCCAGATCGATGGCCAGCTCTCGATCCACTTTGCCGATCAAGGGCAGGCCCTTCTTGAACCAATCGCGAGCGCGTTCAACCTCGAACTTCATCATGTCACAAAAGGCGGAAGTGTTTTGCCTTTGAGCGATGTCGTGCTCGCTGACATTAAATCGCCGCAGGTCTTCGAGCGGCAGGTAAATACGACTCTTTGCGTAATCAACCGAGACATCCTGCCAGAAATTGGCGAGTTGCAGCGCGGTGCAGGTGTAGTCGGAGAGCTGCTGGCGCTCAGAATCGCGATACCCGCAGAGGTACAGAACCAGGTGTCCAACCGGATTGGCAGAGTAGTGACAATAGCCTAGGACGTCATGGAAGGTTTCAAAGCGGGTGACAGTTTGATCCTGGCGAAAGGCGGTCAGCAGATCGGAGAACTCGTGCCTGGGAATATCAAACTTGCGCACGGTTTCGGCGAGCGCCACAAAGACGGGGTGCTTCGGTGCGCCTTCGTAGCAGGCATCGAGCTCGCCCTGCCATTCGTCCAGTAATTCGAGAGACGCAGCCGTGTCGCCCACCTCGTCGCCGAGGTCGTCCGATATCCGGCAATAGGCGTAGACGTTGAAGAAATGCTGGCGGAGGCGCGTCGGCAAGAACCAGCTCGCGACGGAAAAATTCTCATAGTGGGTACGCGCGAGGCGGGCACAATATTTGCGAGCCTCGTCCAGCGTGGGCGGGTTCGCGGGAATCGCATAGCTGGCGGGCAGCCGACTCCAGCCGAGAGCGGCGGGGGGAACTGCGCGGGATTGGGCGGCGGTTTGAGTCACAATGTCAGGGACTTGCCGATCTCCGATTTGATTTCAAACTGTCGGATTGAAGAATCTCAGGACTCAGGATCTTGGCCGTCTACGGGCCATCAGGAAACCTGCGATCGACAATTCCTTCTTCAGTGTCCCGGAATAATCGCCGTTTTGATATCGCCCGTGCGGTTGAGCATGTGCCGCAGAACCTGCTGGAGGCGCGACAACGGAGCCTCGCCGGTAATGTAATCAGTCGGACGGATCTTTTTTGCGGCAATTAATCCGAAGGCCCGCCGAACCGTCTCGGGAGTGTGGTGGAACGTAGCCTTCAGAGTGATCTCGGAGTAGTGCAGCCGGTTGGTTTCCAGTTGCACCTTGGTTCCGCTGGCGCATCCTCCGAAGAAGTTCACCGTTCCGCCCTTGCGAACCATGTCGACGGCCCATTCCCAGGCTTCCGGTTTACCCACGGCCTCGATGACCACATCGCAGCCTCGCTTCTGCGGGGAGAGCGCCCGGACCGCTTCCACCACATTCGCGACCTTCGAAGTCTGTATGATTTCATGAGCGCCCATCTGCCGGGCTGCCTCAGTCTGCCCATCGCGCTTGACTACAGCAATGACGTTGCAACCGATCGCACGGGCTACTTGAACGAACATCAAGCCGATCGGTCCACCCCCAAGTATGGCGACCGTATCACCGATCTCCACTCCAGTTTCATGGAGTCCGCGCAGCACACATGCCAGCGGTTCGGTCATGGCCGCGTCTTCAAAGCTAACGTTCGGAGGAATGACCAGCATATTTGCGTCAACAATACGGCGAGGGACGCGAATGTATTCGGCGTAGGCGCCGTTATTGAAGAGCAGGTCTTCGCAGAGATTCTCCTGATGCTTCGAACAGTAAAAGCACATCTGGCAGGGCGCCGAATTAAGCGCGACTACGCGCATGCCTTTCTTGAATCCATTGACGCCGGCCCCAACTTCGTCGATGACTCCGGCCAATTCGTGGCCGAATAAGGCGGGCGGCACAATCATGCGGGCGTGATAGCCGCGCTGGTACACTTTCAGGTCGGTGCCGCACGTCAACGCAACCTGGACCTTCACCAGTACCTCGCCGTCTCCGACGCGAGGAATCGGAACCTTTTCGATCTTAAGATCTTCCTTGCCGTACAAGACGGCAGCCGTCATTTTTCCATTCACTGCGCTTTCCTTCCACCCTCAGGGGCTAAAACCCAAGAGCTACCGGCCAACGCGGCGCTAATTCGCCACTCTTTCAACGACCCTGCCACTCTCCGGCAATCGCCAAGTATGCGTGCAATCTTCGTCATCCTTGGGACCACCCATCGCCTGGCTGAATCATAATCTTCATCGATGACGGTTGCGGATGCGCGGCCAAGTCCAAAGCTTGCGTGCTCCGATCGAGCGGGAAGCGATGGCTGACCAGTCGTTCCAAGTCCATCTCCCCCCCAGTCACGAACTGCACTGAATCTTGCTGCAGATCGACGGACGCGCTATAGGAACCGACCAATGTCTTTTCATCCACACAGACTGCGGCAGGATCAATCACTGCCTCTCCGTGCTGCGTTTGCGCAAATAACAATACCCGCCCTCCCGGACGGGCCGCATCCATCGCAGGACGAATCAGTGAATTGCTGCCGACCGCCAAAATTACTGCATCGGCGCCGCGCCCCTCAGTAAGTTCGCGAACGTGGTCGACTACATTCGTCCGCGAAGCATCTACAGAATTGTCAAACCCGAAACTTGCCCCTATTTTAAGCCTCTCGGAGTACAAATCGGAAGTAATTAACCTGACGCCGGCGCGTTTGGCCAATACGCTCAATATGATACCGATGGGACCCTGTCCGATCGTAAGTATGGTCTCGCCCGCCCGTAACCGCAGCGCTTCGATCCCCTTCATACAAGTATTAACCGGCTCGATAAAGCAAGCCTGCTCAAACGACACGCCATCAGGGATGCGCACAGTGCCGTGCTGGACGATCCAATCCATCACGCGGACGTATTCCGCGAAGCCTCCACCAGAGGCTTCAAAACCCGCCGTGCAGCCGACTTTCTTGTATGTCGGGCACTGCGCGAAAGTCTTGTTTTGACAGTAGAAGCATTGGCGGCAAGGGATGTGATGAAAAACCGTTACCCGATCGCCGGTCTGATACTCTCGGACACCCTCACCCACTGCCGCGACTACGCCGGAGGTTTCGTGCCCAAATATCCGCGGCGCGGAATGCGAACCGGTCGAGATCTTCTTCAGGTCTGTACCGCAAACCCCGCATGAATGTACGCGGACAAGGATCTCTCCCGGCCCGATTTGCGGCACCGGTACCGTTTCGAGGCGAATGTCATTCACCCCGCGGTACACAGCGGCCAGCATAGTTGCAGGGATCGAACGCGGAGGGTCTTCCACTACCGGCTGTTCGGATGTTTCCATGAAATGAGTTTTGATGATCATAACAGGGCAAATGGTGCAAAGCGAGAGGGCGGTGTGCTCCAGGGGACGGCGTCGACTTTTTGGCTGCAAAACTAGTATCCGCAAGTGACTACTGACGACTGCCTTTCGTGCTATGCTGCGCAAAACTTCGGGTTTGCAGGATGGCATGTGCTGACTGAACTGCGGCTTGAGAACTATGCGGTGATCGACAACCTGGTGGTCGAGTTCGGCCACGGGCTCAACCTGCTGACCGGAGAAACCGGGGCGGGGAAGTCGATCCTGATTGATGCCCTCGCGCTGCTGCTGGGAGAAAAGGCTTCGAGTGACGTGGTGCGCGGGGGTGCGGAGCGCGCGGTCGTTGCAGCAGTCTTCGAGGCCGAGGGTCCGGCTCGCGACGCGCTTGCTCAGATTCTGGAAGCAAACGGGCTGGATGAATCCGGCGACGGGTCCCTTATCTTGCGCCGCGAAATCGCTCCCGCTGGCAAAGGACGCGTTTTCGTGAACAACCAGCCGGCGACAGTGGCTGTGTTGCGCGCATTATCGCCGCATCTGGCCATTATTCACGCGCAAAACGAATCCATTTTGTCGTTCGACGGTCCGGCGCGACTGGAGTTGCTGGACGCTTTTGCGGGCAGCCAGGTGGAGCCAGTCGCAGGTGCTTTCGCGGCCTGGAAACAGATTCGTACCCGCATCGACGAACTGGAGCGCGGCGAACAGGATCGCCTGCGGCTGGTCGACCTGTGGATCTTTCAGAAGAAAGAGATTGAAGAAGGCCGCCTGCAGAGCGGCGAAGACGAGCGATTGGAAACCGAGAAGCGGGTGCTCGCCAATGCGGAGAAGATCTATAACGCGGCCATGCACGCGTTTGATCTGCTCTATGAAGGCAGCGGGTCCACCGCATCGTCGCTACGCGCTGCCCAGAAGCAGGTTGAAGAGCTTGCACGCTACGAACCGAAATTTCAGGACGCACTCGCCGCCCTGGAATCGGCGCGAATCAGCGTTGAAGACGTTGGGGGAACGGTGCGGGATTACGCCGGGGGGATCCACGCTTCTCCCGAGCATCTCGCGCAGGTAGAGGATCGGCTCGCCCAGCTCGATCGTTTGAAACGCAAATACGGTCCGTCATTGGATGAAGTGATCCAGTTCGGCGCCGAGGTCTCGCGCAAGTTGTCGGAACTGGAAAATAAGGACGAGATTCTGAGGCAGTTGCGCGGCGAATTGGCGAAGGCCGCGCAAGAATACTTGCGAACTGCCAAAGCGTTGTCGAAAGTGCGTACGGAGGCGGCGCGGCGGCTGGAAAAGCTGGTGGAGGCCGAAATCAATGATTTGGCGATGAAGTCGGCATTTCGCATCGAGATGACGCACTCTGAACAAGAACCGGACTGGAGCGCCTCAGGGATTGATCAGGTGCTGTACATGATTTCCACCAACCCCGGCGAGCCGATGCGGCAGTTGGAACATATTGCCTCCGGCGGCGAGTTGTCACGAGTCATGCTGGCGCTGAAGGCCAGTGTCGAGGCGGGGAATACATCGCGCAAGAGGCGAGAAAAACCGGGCCCGCAGAAGACCCTGGTTTTCGACGAGATCGATACGGGGATCGGGGGGCGTGCGGCGGAAGCCGTTGGCAAGAAACTGAAGCAACTGGCCCGCTCGCATCAAGTTTTGTGCGTGACCCATCTGCCGCAGATTGCCACATTTGGCGATCATCACTATGTCATCGAGAAGAGAGAATCGGGTGGGCGTACGCGAACCAGCGTTCGCCCGGTTACCGGCGACGACCGCACCGAAGAAGTAGCGCGCATGCTGAGCGGCGCGAAACTCACAGACACTTCCCGCAAACATGCCGAGCAGATGATTAAGGCTAACGCCTAAGGTTGAAAACCGGCTTACGTGTGGGATTTGCGGGGCGGTGTCTACGAGTCTGCCCTAACGAGTAATGATCAGAGTGTCTGAGACTCGGCTGTCGGCCAGAGTCGTGCTCGCAGTGTTATCGGCCACTCGGATGGAGAAGTTCACCGTAATCCTCGCCTTGGTTTCGACCGCCTGACCATTCTGCAGGACCGGCTTGAATCGCCATTCCCGGACTGCTTGCTGGGCTGCCGATGCCAGGATCGCGGGTCCACTCAACACTCGAAGGTCTTCGATTACGCCGGCGGCGCTGATAATCGCTTGCAGGACGACCGATCCCTGCACGTTCATGTGCTGCGCCAGCGGCGGATAAGCTGCACTTACTGCCGCTTCAGGCTGAATCGCCGGTGATGCTATCGGCTCGCGCTGGGCGGCGCTCGTCGGGGCAGGGATTTCGTTCGCCGGAGTAGTTTCAATCTTCGGCGCGTTGCTCTTGGTACGCAGGGCGCGATGCGAGTTGCCGGCAACGACTTCCACTTCCAGCGGCGGCAGAACTGTGCGAGTAATGGTTGCGCCCTCGGCAGGCTTGCTCACAACCGGGGTCTTCGCAGCCGGAACCTGTTTCTTAGCTGCTGGATGTGCCTGCACCGGAGATGGAGTCGCCACGGTCGGCGCGGACTGGGACTCAGGCAGATCGGATTCGATGGTGCTCTGTTCCGTGCCAAACCAGAACTGGCGGTCTTTGACCAGAATAACGACCAGCGCAATCAGCAGAAGGCTCAGGGCGAGCATCAGCTTTCGAGGTTGCTGGCGATCCGCGGAGTAGCGCCCCTGCGGGGCCATCGCTCGACTTTGACTCAGCTGCTGCATTTCTTCTTTGCTGACCTGGGTGTCTCTGGAAGACGCCGATAGAGTGCAACAGTTTGCGACTGCTGACAATGGCACCGGGTGGGTAGTTGGGGGCACGAGGGTGCCACTCGCGAGGGTTACATCCTCATAAGTGTGTTTCCAGCACTCCTGCCAGTGATTCCTGTCACAGCACCCGGTTCAATTGGCCCCTTACAGTGCAAATATGGCGACAATCAATAGGCAAGAACGTGCAGCTTGGATCGAGGGTCCGTCGGGACAGTGTGCGGTGGTTCCGCAGAGTTCGCATCACCCGTCGTGGCGGCTGGTCCTGCTCGGCGCCCCGGGGGTCGGCAAAGGCACGCAGGCAGAGCTTTTGCACCGCCAACTGGGGGCCTGCCACCTTTCAACCGGGGATGTCTTCCGCACGGCTGGAAGCAGTCCGGAGTGCAATCTTACCCCAGCGATGAAGGAAGCGCTGGTACACATGCGACGCGGAGAACTTGTCCCCGATGCAACCGTCTGGGAGATGGTCCGCGAGCGGCTCAAGTGCCTGCACTGCGCCGGAGGTTTCATACTCGACGGCTTTCCCCGTACGCTGGGACAAGCCGAGTCGCTGAAACGCCTTATGAACAGCGAGGGTCTTGACCTGACCGCCGTGGTGAATTACGAGCTACCGTTGGATGAGATCGTTTCCCGATTGGCTGGACGGCGAACCTGTGAGAAGTGCAAAGCGGTATACCACGCGACCGAACGGCCATCCAAAGTAGAGGGGCGCTGCGACCTGTGCCAAGGCGGACTGTTTCAGCGCGAAGATGACCGGCCGGAATCGATCAAGGTGCGGCTGGAGGCCTACGAGAGGAGTACGGCACCCCTTATCGATTTCTATTCGAAGCAACAGCTGCTGGTACGGGTGGCGGCGACCGGGTCTCCAGATCAGATCTGCGGCAGGACCCTCACCGAGATCGAGCCTCGACGAATCAAGGGGTTCGCCGAGAAGCTTTTGATCGCGACCGAGAACCGTCGCGACACGTAACCTGGAGAGTCCAGAATCGCGTGGGTCTCATCACCAATCTCCTTTATCAAGTCCTATCTTCAGGTCTGGTGACAATCCAGAATTTACCATTTACTGCTAATCCTCGCTGTTTGTTCGGCTTACGTTGACCATCCCGGTACTTTCCGGTACTTTAGGGATACCGTCTGAATGGGAATCGTGTACCCTGAATACATAGGATTGTGGGCGCGCAGCATCCCAACGGACTAGAAGCGGATTTCTGAGGCTATAGGCCCTCCTGGGCGGGTTCTAAGCTCTGGTATGGGCCAACGGTAGAGAGAAATCCGAGGAGCGGGTTGATATCGTGGCTGGAATTCCCGGAACGAACAATAAGACTTTACTTTTGCTGAAGCCGCGCGGTTTCTGCGCCGGTGTGGTGCGAGCGATCGATGTCGTGCGCAT
Organism: uncultured Acidobacteriota bacterium; assembly: GCA_963807095.1. Classification (GTDB taxonomy): domain Bacteria; phylum Acidobacteriota; class Terriglobia; order Terriglobales; family Acidobacteriaceae; genus Sulfotelmatobacter. The sequence goes on from CAWEAF010000002.1 coordinate 67,103, forward strand.
CGCGCTTGAGGCTTTTGGACCGCCGATATACGTGCGAAAAGAGATCGTCCACAACAGTTTCGTGGTCGAAGAACTCCGCGGCAAGGGTGCGATTTTTGTCGATAGCGAAGACGAGGTGCCGAATGGCGAGCGGATTATTTACAGCGCGCACGGCGTCTCGCCGGAAGTTCGCGAGCACAGCGCCAAGCGCGGCCTCCGGGTGATTGACGCGACCTGCCCCCTGGTCACCAAGGTGCATGTCGAGGCGGTCAAGTTCGCCAAAGAGGGATATTCTCTGATCCTGATCGGGCATAAAGATCACGATGAGGTCGTGGGAACATTAGGCGAGGCGCCGCTGGTCACACAAGTGGTGGGCTCCCCCGAACAGGTGAGGGCGCTATGCGTGCCGGATCCGAATCGAGTGGCATATCTCACGCAGACCACGCTCAGCCTGGACGAAACCAAAGACATTATTGCCGCTCTGAAGGAGAAGTTTCCGAATATCAAGGGTCCTGCAGCTCAGGATATCTGTTACGCCACCGAGAATCGCCAGGTTGCGGTGAAGCAGGTCGCTTCTGAAGCAGATTTGCTCCTCGTTGTGGGCTCGGAAAACAGCTCGAACTCCAACCGCCTGGTGGAAGTGGCGCGGAACCTGAGCACGAACGCGCACTTGATCGACAGTTGCAACGACATCGAACCCGAGTGGCTGAAGGGCGTGAATACGATTGCTCTGACCGCCGGGGCCTCAGCCCCGGAACACCTGGTCGAGGAGACCGTGACGTTCCTGCGGAACAAAGGTTTCGGAAACGTGCAGGAACTCGAAGTGATGCCCGAAAACGTGCGGTTTGGACTGCCGCCGGAGATCGTCGAAGCCATCGCTGCCGCTCCGGCCAGCGTGACCGTGAATTAGTGGAGCAGTAAACTATGGACGCCAACTCCCCCGATTCCAATTTAGGCACTCTCGGTTCGAACCCGCAGCTTCGTTTCGGAAAAATTGAGGAACTCGGTAGCCGCGTCACTGCGGCCATCGCGGCGGCGAAGCAATACCTTTTTTCGCAGCAGCATGAAGATGGGTACTGGTGCGGCGAACTGGAAGCTGATACCACCCTCGAATCGGACTACATCCTGCTCCATACGCTGCTCGGGACCGGAAATCCGGAACGGTTTCAGAAAGCCGCGAACTGGATCCTTCGACATCAGAACGAAGATGGTGGGTGGAGCATATACGCTGGTGGTCCTTCGAACATCAGCGCCTCGGTGAAGGCGTATTTTGGACTGAAGTTGGCAGGATACACGGGGGATCATCCCGCCATGGAACGCGCCCGCGAGAAGATATTGGAGTTGGGCGGGGTCACAGAAGTTAACACTTTCACGAAGATATATCTCTGCTTTTTCGGGCAGTACGACTATGACGCGGTTCCGGCCGTACCTCCCGAGATCGTGCTGTTTCCGAACTGGTTCTGGTTCAATATCTACGAAATCTCTTCCTGGTCGCGGGCCATCCTGGTGCCGCTTTCCATCTGCTACGCCAAGAAGCCGTTCAAGAAGATTCCCCGGGAAATGGGTGTGGAAGAGCTTTTTGTGGGGGGCATGGACAAATCGCGCATGCACCTGCACTGGGCGAAGAAGTTGGTTTCCTGGCGCAATTTCTTCCTGGTGATCGACCGGGTCACGCATTGGTTTGAACGCGTGCATGTCCGGCCCCTGCGCTCGATTGCCCTGAAGAGCGCCGAAAAGTGGATGCTCGAGCGCTTTGAGATGAGCGATGGCTTGGGCGCGATTTATCCGTCGATGATGAACGCGATCATTGCCTTGCGGTGCCTGGGATATTCGCTGGACGATCCTCAAGTCATTCGCGCCATGGATGAGTTCGAGAAACTGGGCATCGAGGAAGAAGATACCTTCCGCATGCAGCCCTGCATGTCTCCGGTCTGGGACACCGCCTATGCGCTGTTTGCTCTGGGCGAAGCGGGGGTGCCAGTCGACGATCCGCGGATGGTGAAGTGCGCTGACTGGATTCTGCAGAAGCAAGTGCGCAACGTCGGCGACTGGAAAGTGAAGAACAAGAAGGGCGAACCGGGCGGCTGGTACTTCGAGTTTAACAATGAGTTTTACCCGGATGTCGATGATAGCGCGATGGTTTGTCTCGGGCTAAGTCGAGTGGAGCATCCCAATGGACGCTACCAGCGCGAATCGGTGCAGCGCGCCATTGACTGGATATTCTCGATGCAATGCAAGAATGGCGGTTGGGCCTCATTCGACAAAGACAACGACCGCATGGTGTTCCAGTACGTACCGTTCGCCGATCATAACGCCATGCTTGATCCGCCCACCGTCGACATTACGGGACGCATTCTGGAGATGCTGGCGACCTACGGATACAGCAAAGATCATGCGGCGGTGAAGAAGGCGATCCAGTTTATCCGGAGCGAGCAGGAACCGGACGGAAGCTGGTTCGGCCGCTGGGGAGTGAATTATATCTACGGCACTGCCCTGGTGCTGCGCGGCCTGGAAGCCATCGGCATGGACCTGCACGAGCCCTGCATACAGCAAGGAGCGGAGTGGCTGCGTATGGTTCAAAACGCCGATGGGGGATGGGGCGAGACAGTAGGTTCCTATGATGAACCCAGCCTGCGCGGGCAGGGTGACAGCACCCCTTCGCAAACAGCATGGGCGATCCTTGGCCTGCTCGCTGCGGGAGACATCCGTAGCGACTCGGTGGCGCGCGGCGTTGCCTATCTGATGCGCACCCAGAAAGCCGACGGATCATGGGATGAACAATTCTTCACCGGCACCGGGTTCCCACGCGTGTTCTACCTGATGTATCACCTTTATCGCGAATACTTCCCGCTACTGGCGTTAACGACTTACGCGAAGGTGATGGAGAAGAGCGCCAACTAGTTCTCAATTGTCGGTTCTCAGTTGCGCCGCAAGACAGCGCACCTTATCACGGTTGGTGCGGACATTCTTCCCGTTGCCCGAAATCGAGTCCGGTGTGACACTGAGAACAGAGAACTGAGAACTGACTTTGAAAGCCTTCGTCACCGGCGCTACCGGATTTCTGGGTTCTCATGTCGCTCGCGTGCTAGCCGATCAAGGAGCCGACCTGCGGCTGTTGGTACGCCCCACCAGCAATCTCAAGAATCTTGAAGGTCTGAAGGCTGAGACGGCCACCGGCGATCTGCGCGATGCAGCATCGCTCGAAAAGGCGATGTCCGGCTGTGACACCGTCTTTCACGTGGCCGCGGACTACCGGTTGTGGGTGCGGGATTCGGGGGAGATGTATCGCTCGAACGTCGATGGCACGCGCGCCGCGCTGGAAGCGGCCCGCAAGAATGGTGTGCGTCGCGTGGTCTATACCTCAAGCGTCGCGACTATCGGGTTTAGCAGCGACGGTCATCCCGCAAACGAAGATTCGCCCGTTTCGCTTGCCAATATGATTGGCCATTACAAGCGCTCAAAGTTCATGGCGGAGCAGGTTGCGATGGAAGCGGGACGCAGCGGCATGCAGGTCGTGACGGTCAATCCGACAACTCCGGTGGGAGAGCGGGATATAAAACCGACCCCCACGGGACGAATTGTCCTCGATTTCCTAAAGCGAAAGTTTCCCGCCTATGTTGAAACCGGGCTCAACCTGGTCGACGTGCACGAATGTGCGCGCGGGCATGTGGCAGCCCTGGAGAAGGGCAGGTCAGGCGAGCGCTACATTCTGGGCGGAGAGGATCTTTCCCTGAAGCAGATTCTGGACGCGCTGGGCCAGATTACCGGGCTGCCTTCACCAACCGTAAAGTTGCCCTATTTCTTTGCCTTCATGACCGGTGTCGTGGACGAAGCGATCACTGGATGGCTGTTACGCCGAGAGCCTCGCGCCACGGTTGACGCCGTGCGCATGGGCAAGAAGAAAATGTTTGCCAGTTCCGCGAAGGCGGAGCGCGAACTGGGCTGGAAAGTCGTCCCGGTGGACAATGCGCTGCGACGGGCGGTGGAATGGTTTCGCGCCAACGGATATGTTTAAAATTGCGATCGTGGCCGCGCTAGAAAGGGAAGTGCGTCCCCTGGTAAAGCACTGGCGCGTGAACCAGAAGGAGCACGACGGGCGGCTATTTCGCTTCTTCGAAGATGGTCGAGCGGTGCTGGTCTGCGGCGGGATCGGTCCCAAGGCCGCGCGGCGAGCGGCGGAGGCAATCATCGTTCTGTATGCTCCTGAGGCGGTGTATTCCGCCGGTTATGCCGGCGCCCTCGACCCCAAACTCAGAATAGGCAGTCTCGTCTCGCCCGCGCGGGTAGTCGACGCAAGCGACGGCAGTAGCGTTCTAATTGCGGGTGGAGATGGGATTCTAGTGAGTTATTCCCAGGTTGCAGACCCGGAGCAAAAATCGAGGCTGCGAGAATCGTATGGCGCTCAGGCCGTCGATATGGAGGCTGCAGCTGTAGCTCGGGCCGCCGAGTCGAGAGGCGTGGCGTTCCGGGCAGTGAAAGCCGTGTCAGACGAACTCGATTTTCGCTTTCCGCCGACGGACCGATTCGTGGATTCCGAAGGGCGCTTCCAGGAGGCACGATTTGCGCTGTTCGCCGCTGTCCGTCCGTGGCTATGGCCGAAAGTGATCAGGCTGGCGCGCAACAGCCATAAGGCTTCGAGAACCTTGTGCGAGCGTTTGCGGCAGATTTGCGGCGAATCCACGTCCGCCAAGTGATAAAGATTTATGAGCACAAGAACGAAACTTGCATTCCTGCCCATCGTGCTGTTGGCATCCATCAACTTAGCCGGACAAAACGGTCCACCCACCTACTACGCGGAAAGCTTTCGGAAAGCACCGACGCAGATCAAGGCAGAAAAATCTGAGATCAAGCTGACTTCCCAGGATCCGATTTACAGACAGCGGCTGCGCGATGCCACTGGCGCCGAGCGTTACGAGCTCGCGATTACGCCGAAAATTGGAGAGGGCGAGGGAAACGACAAGATTACCTCGTGGCATCTCTCTCTTCGCGATCTGCGACACTCCTTCTACGGGAACGAACTGCAGTTCGATCGGGAACTTTCGGAGAATCCCAAGGACAACTTGTATTGGTTGAATCCGGCGCGTTCGGCGCCGGTGCCCATCCTGGCGAAGCGGATCTTCAAAGTGGATTCCTTCTACCTCGTGTTTCAGGTCAAGAACCTCCGTTTCACTCCGCAAAATTCACCCTATCTGGAATTCATGACCCTGGATTTCGAGTCCAGGAATACCGACCCCCGATCAAACACTCCGTGAACTAGTAGCGAAAAAAAGCGTTGCTGGATGGGGTACGTGGGAATAAATGCGGTTTTCAATCATCTATAATCGCAGCAGGCGTTCTCCATAAACCTCGATGCGATTGCTCCCCTTTGTAGCAGTGTTCGTCGGCGGCGAAGTCGTCGACATGATCTCCAATAGCGGGCCGGTGGCGAAGCTCGTGTTGGTCTCGTTGCTGGCTTTCAGCTTGATTTCGTGGGCGATTATCCTCACGAAATGGAGCCTCCTGAGCCGCGCGCGCGCGCAAAGTGGTCGCTTCGTGCGCGCCTTCCGCAAAGCGCAACGCCTGCAGGATATTGCCGCGGTCGCAGATCAATTCAAGCCCAGCCCGCTGGTCAGCGTGTTTGAAGGCGGATACGAGGAGTACCGGCGGCAAGCCGCGGGCGCGGGCGGGCTGAGAAGCCTGGTTTCGATTCAGCGTGGGATGCAAATCGGCGCGTCAGAAGGGATCACCCGGCTGGAGCGCAATCTTCCGTGGCTGGCCATCACCGCGGCGGTTACGCCGTTCGTTGGATTGTTCGGAACGGTGTGGGGCATTATCGACGCGTTCCACGGATTGGGCACGGCGGGTGCGGCGACCTTGCGAGCAGTCGCGCCTGGCATTTCTGAAGCGCTGATTACGACCGCTGCCGGCTTAGCCGCCGCCATTCCCGCGGTCATTGCCTACAACCTGATCGGGGCTTCCATCCGCGAATTTGCGGCACGTAGCGACGATTTCGCTCTCGAAGTGCTCAATGCCGTCGAGAACAGCCATGCCCAGGCCGCATCTCAAGTTCCAGCGGACATGAGGCGCTGATGGCTTTTACGACCAGCAACGGCCGCACCCAGACGTCAATCGCTGACATCAACATCACGCCGCTCGTAGACGTTGTGCTCGTGCTGCTGATCATTTTTATGGTCACCGCGCCGGTGCTGCAGTCTGGGATTGATGTCAGCGTTCCCAAGACGCGGTACGTGAAGCAGATTACGGAAGAGCGCCTGGTCATCACGATCAACAAAGGTCAGCGGGTATTTCTGGGGAACGACCCCATCAACGTCAACGAGATTGGAGCCAGGTTGCGGCAGAGAATTCGCGACCCGCGCAACCAGTCGATTTTCGTTCGCGCCGACGAAAATGTTCCATTCGGCGTATTCGCGACGGTGATGGATTCGGTCAAGCAGGCGGGATTCAGCAACGTAAGCATCGTTACGCAGCCCATCGACTCAAATGGCGGCAAGCGCTGATATCTATTTCGAGCACGACCGTTGGGGACGCGCGCTGGCGTGGTCCGCGGGGCTGCACGTCGGCATCACCGTCGCGCTGCTGATCTATTCCGCGGTCTTCTACAACACGGGCGGAGGCACCTGGGGCTCCGGCGGAGGTGGCGACGCCATAGGTGCCACACTGGTAAGCACAGTGCCGCTGCCGGCCAATCCGTCTCAGACGCAAAATGTACTGGCCAACGAGTCCAAGGGCGTGACCCACTCGCAGCCTAAGATCGAAGAAAAAGCACCCGACGCGATCGATCTTCAGGGCAGGAACGCGAAGATCAAGCCCAAGAAGAAGCAGGAGACAGTCACCAAAGAGAAATCTCAGGCAGAGCCTGAGCCAGACACCAACCAGGTGGCTTTCGGCGAGGGCGGACCGGTGAGCGGCCCCTACGGGACCTTCAGCGCCGCCGGAGCGAAAGGCGGGTTTGGGATCACCGGCAGCGGTGGCGACTTCGGCACAAGGTACGGTTGGTACGTGCGCGTGATCCAGCAAAAGGTTTCCGATAACTGGCTGAGATACGAAGTGGATCCTAGAATTACGTCAGCCCAGCGCGTGTACATCACTTTTGACGTGGCGCGCGACGGCCACCCGACCAATGTGCAAGTCGAGCAATCCAGCGGTGTACCATCGCTCGACATTTCGGCGGTTCGGGCGCTGCAGCGTATCGATACCTTTGGCCCGTTGCCGGCGGATTATTCGGGCAATAAGATTTCTGTCGAATACTGGTTCGATTACAAGAAGTAACGATGCAGTTGCGGCCCTGGTAATCAATCGGGTACGCGCTACAAACAGTGAATGGAAACCGTGCAAAATGGGATGCCTAAGGGATGAATAGCATTCGAACGACACATAAGAACTTGCCAAGCCCTTCCTATCGAAATACGATAATAGGTAACGAGAAAGATTTCACTTTTCTTCGGATGGACGATCCCGCTCGATCACGCTTCCGGCGACGCCGCAATACCTTACATCTCCTGCTCGAAAGCCTCGTTCTGATTCTTGCGGTTTGCGGTGTCACGACCGGATTGCAGGCCCAAGACTGGGTGAAGACGGGCACCGCCCTGGGGGTGAACAAGGTTCGTCTGGCGGTTCCGGATTTCAAGCCGGGCACCGCCGATCCGCAAAATGCCGCGCTCCTCAAGACTTTTAACGACACACTGTGGAATGACCTTGATGTTTCCGGGGTAGTTGAGTTGGTCTCCAAGAGCTTTTATCCCTTGCAGGTGCCGGGACAGCCGCCCGAAGTCAACTTTCTGGCCTGGAACGTGCCGCCCCCGGACGCGGGCATGCTGGCCTTCGGCAACCTCGGAGTTGCGTCAGGACGGCTTACAGTTCAAGGCTGGCTCTACGACGTAAAGAACATCCAATCGCCTCAAATTCTGGGCAAGCAATATTCCGATACATCCAGCGATGCGGCCGCACGCGTAATGGCCCACAAGTTCGCTGACGAAATCATTTACCGGTTGGGTGGAGGCATCCAGGGCATCGCTGAGACCCAGATTTTCTTTGTCAGCGATCGCAGCGGACACAAAGAGATCTGGGCCATGGACTATGACGGCTCGAACCAGCACCAGATTACGCGGCTAGGCTCGATCGCGCTGTCGCCGCGTATTTCGCCGGATGGATCACGCATCGCATTCAGCGCACTGACGAAAGGCAGTTGGGAGATTATGATGTATTCCCTGGAGCTGAACCGGCCGGTCACCTTCCCGCATTTTGGGGGCACGAATTTGTCGCCGGCGTGGTCAGGAGATGGGCTGAAGCTTGCGTTCTCGTCGTCACGCGGCGGCGAACCGGAAATTTACGTTACGGATGCCGCAGGAGGAAATCTCCAGCGCATGACAACGGACAAAGGCCCGGATGTGTCGCCGGTGTGGAACCGCAAGACGAACGGGCAGATTGCATTCGTCAGCGGACGTACCGGACTGCCGCAGATCTATACGATGGGAGCCGATGGTACCAATCAGCAGCGCATGACCGACCAGGGATATGCAGTATCGCCGAACTGGGCTCCCAACGGGCAGTTTCTGACGTTTGCGTGGGTTCGGAAGTACGGGCCGGGGGAGCCGGGAAGTTCCGATTTGTATCTGATGGACATCGCCAGCAAGCAGTGGGTGCAGCTCACGCATGACGGTGGACGCAACGATTTTCCGTCATGGTCGCCGGACGGACGGCACATCGTGTTTCAGTCCAATCGCTCAGGCACGTTGCAGATCTGGTCGATGCTGGCCGATGGAACCAAAGTTCAGCAGTTGACGTTTACCGGCCGCAATTCACAGCCGAATTGGAGCTGGAAGTAGAAGGCAGTCCATAAAACGTAGACTTCGTCTGATTCCGGACAAGTTCGGAATCGCAGGAGGAATAAAAGTGACGCAACGCAATGTGAAGTGGTTCCTTTTGATTCTCGCTCTGGGCGCTCTCCTATTCTTAGGCGCATGTAAGAAGAAAGTGACGCCTCCGCCTCCGCCACCACCTCCGCCACCAGCAGCCCCAACCGCTTCCATCTCCGTCAGTCCCGATACCATTCAGGCCGGGCAGTCCGCCTCGCTGACATGGCAGACCACCAACGCCACCGACGTTTCTATCGACGGCATTGGCGCGGTCCAGCCCAACGGATCGCAGAGTGTGTCTCCGTCGGACTCAACGACTTATCACCTGGTCGCCAAGGGGACAGGTGGAACGCAGGAGGCCACGGCACGGCTGACCGTCACGCCGGCTCCAGCGCCACCTCCTCCACCGGCTCCGAGCGTCACCGATGAAGACTTGTTCAGCCAGAATGTGAAGGACGTTTACTTCGACTACGACAAGTCTGACATTCGGGGAGACCAGCAGGCTTCGATTCAGGCCGACGCACAATTCTTCAATCAGCACCAAAACATGAACTTCACCATTGAAGGACACTGCGATGAGCGCGGCTCGACCGAATACAACCTTGCTCTCGGGGATCAGCGCGCTTCGTCGGTGAAGAATGCTTTGACTGCGGCCGGAGTAAGCGCAAGCCGCATCAAGACCATCAGCTACGGCAAAGAGAAACCGTTCTGCACTGAAAGCAACGAAGCTTGCTGGCAGCAGAACCGCCGTGGTCATCTCGTTTATCAAAAGTAAGCATCCGCGGGGGACGCGTAAGCGTCCCCCTTTGTTCTCTCGCAAATGGTTGCCGCCCCCCGTTGAATCTTCCGGTTCCGGGAGTCCCTTTGTGTTTGGAATCATGCCTGCCTGTGGGACAATAAAAGCATCTAAATACGTCAGGAAATACCATATGAAACCACACCGTACCGCTGCGATTTTCGCGTTGTTCCTCTTGCTGTCGCTGAGCGTTTCACCAGCCTGGGGAGTGAGCAAAGAAATCGTCCAGTTGCAGACCCAGGTGCAACAACTACAGGAGCAGATGACGGCCATGCAGCGCAGTTTCGACGAGCGCATGGGCGTGATGAACAACCTGGTGGAGAAAGACACGGATGCTGTTAATAAGGTAGCCGCCGCCATTAACAATCTCCAGACCACGCTTGCCAAGCAGCAAGGCGATAGCGGAGGCAAGCTCGATCAGCTGTCAGGCCAGATTCAGTCCCTGAACGACACCATGGACGAGCTCAAGGTGCGTCTGGCTGCGGTAACGAAGCAGTTGCAGGACATGCAGGCGCAGCAACAGAGCCTCGCAGCTTCAACCGCCGCGGCAGACGCCCAAGCGAAAGCGGTTGCGCAAGCTCCTCCCCCGGACGTGCTTTATAACAATGCGCTCCGCGATTACAACGGCGGCAATGCCACCCTCGCTACACAGGAATTCTCCGATTACCTCAAGTTCTATCCCAACACCGATCTGGCTGGGAATTCGTACTACTACCTGGGTGAGATCCAGTTCAAGCAGGGCAATTACCAGCAGGCGGTGCAGAGCTATGATCAGGTGCTGCAGACTTTTCCCAGCGGAAACAAAGCCGCGTCTGCGCAGCTGAAAAAGGGTTTCGCGCTGATCGAACTAGGCAAGCAGGATGATGGCGTGGCCGAGTTGCGTCACGTGGTGCAGCGGTATCCACGTTCGCCGGAGGCTCTGCAAGCCCGGGATCGGCTACGGAAATTGGGATTGGCGACGCGAGGTTGACAGCAAGATCGGCGAAATCCGTCTCGCGCCGCAGACTAGACTGAACCGTGATGCCGCCTCGGCGCGTGATGCCTGGTCGCCCTGTGAGCGTGATGATGGCGGACTCGCTGGTGCGTTCTTCGCACGTAGGTGATGGACGCGTGGGAGGTATCGGCCATCGCGAATGTGCTCAAGCTGACTAAAATCCCCATCATCAGCATCAAAAGAAGTTTTCTCATATACCCTCTTTTCCTGGGCTCGGAAAGTATTATTTTATTCCAAGCGGTGCAGGATTAGACTCCTTTTAGCGCCGGTTGTAATCGGTTATCAAAATGGTGCCCTTCGTGGGCAACCAGAGGTGGACTCATGGCTCAGCACGAACTGGATCAGGATCTGGCCAAAGGCGCCAAGGAAACCGAGGATCATAAAGGCGAGGGCAACATTGGCTTGCAGGAGCAGCTCGGCCACCGCGATCAGGACCCCATGTTGAAAGATGCCGATACCGATTTTCCGGAGCCGGGCGAGAACCCGGAGCACTCCGGCGGACCGAGACGGAAAACGGCTTAGTTTTCATCGGTAAAAAGCAAAGGGCCTCGCGATGGGGCCCTTTTTCATCTCGGATGCAGATTGACTACCGCAATTCTTCCATGCAGGCGTCCAAGACTTCCTTAAGCGGACGCGTCACAGAATCCGGTAGCGTGGCCAACGGCTGATCCACGACGTTCAGCATGTCGATGAAGCTCGGCGCCTGCGGGTTGACGTAAAAAACTCCAGTGAGCACCTCGCCCTTGTCATGCGCTTCCGTCAGACGTGTGATTGCCCGGATCTTGTCCGTCGGATCGTAGTCTTCTTCCAACTTCCGCAAATGCAGGTGTGAGCCGTCGTGCATCGTCACGGCGATGGTGGATCCCGGGTCGTACTCCACGTCAATGTCTTCGAAATGCGGTACGAAGCTGACTTCCTGCAAGGTTTCTTCGTGTTCTTTCACGTACTTGTACGATTTGGTCGATCCCTCGTGATCGTTGAACGTCACGCAGGGAGAAACTACGTCGAGCATGACCGTCCCTTTATGCGCAATCGCCGCCTTGAGCATGGCGCTGAGTTGGCGCTTGTCGCCGGAGAACGAACGCCCGACGAGTGTCGCGCCCAACTGAATGGCCAGGGCGCAAGTATCGATCGGCGGAAGATCGTTGAGCACGCCGCTCTTCAGCTTGGAGCCGAGGTCCGCCGTGGCAGAGAACTGTCCCTTGGTCAGCCCGTACACGCCGTTGTCTTCGATGATGTAGATGATCGGAAGATTCCGTCGCATCAGGTGCACGAATTGCCCGATTCCGATGGAAGCGGTGTCTCCATCGCCGCTGACGCCGATGCAGACCAGCTTGCGATTCGCGAGCAGTGCTCCGGTCGCCACCGAGGGCATGCGTCCGTGAACGGCATTGAAGCTGTGCGAGCGGCTCAGGAAATACGCCGGAGTTTTTGACGAGCAGCCAATGCCGCTGGGCTTGATGACGAGTTCGGGTTCAACGCCCATCTCGTACATCGCTTCGATGATCCGCTCCGAAATGGCGTTATGCCCGCATCCGGCGCACAGCGTGGTCTTGCCGCCCTTGTAGTCGATCACCGTGAGGCCAATGCGATTTGTCTTTGGCCCGGGCGTGGCTGAGCCGGGCTCAACGGTAGTGGTGCCCATCTTTATTGTTCTCCTCAGCGGCTAAAGCCGCCAGCAATTCGTACCATTTAACGGTGCGGCTCGAAGCCGCACCCTTTCAAAAGCACAGCTCTAGGACGAGGCGCACTACTTGCCCTCCATGCTGGTTAGTTCGTCGGTGATGGATCGCGCATCCAGCGGCAGTCCGGTGATGTGCGCCAGGCTTCGCAAGCGGCCAATGAGTTCCGGCTTCAGGTCGAGTTTGAGCAAGCTCAGCATCTGCGCGTCGCGGTTCTGCTCGACCACGTAGACGTGCTCATGCTGTTCGATGAATTCGTGCACCTCGCGCGTGAACGGGTATGCGCGGAGCCGCAGGTAGTCCGTTTCAACCTTGTACTCGTCACGAAGCTGGTCGCGACTTTCGGTGATGCCCCAATGCGATGTGCCGTAGCCGATGATTCCAATCTTCGCGTTGTTGCCTTTCGTGATTTCCGGCCGCGGAACGAAAGAACGAGCAGTCTCAAACTTGCGGTTCAGGCGTTCCATGTTGTTTTCAAAGTCGTCGGCGCGTTCGCTGTATTGCGCACGCTCGTTATGGCCGCTGCCGCGCGCAAAATAGGCCGCCGCCGGATGCGATGTGCCGGGCAACGTGCGATATCCAATGCCATCCCCGTCGACGTCTTTATAGCGGGCAAATCCACCGAGCCGATCGAGGTCTTCCTTGCCCAGAACCTTGCCGCGCCTGATCGGAGTTGTCGGATACGGGAAGGGGTCAGACATCCAGTTGTTCATGCCGAGATCGAGGTCGGACATCACAAACACCAGCGTCTGGAATTGCTCGGCCAAATTGAAGGCGTCCGTCGCCATGCTGAAGCATTCTTCGACCGAGCAGGGAATCAGCATTATGTGCTTGGTATCGCCATGCGACAGGACGGCGGTCGATAAAATGTCTCCCTGTGAAGTGCGCGTGGGAAGGCCGGTTGACGGCCCGACGCGCTGGATGTCCCAGATCACACCGGGGACTTCCACATAGTAAGCGAGACCCGCAAACTCCGACATCAGGGAAATGCCAGGGCCCGCGGTCGCGGTCATGCTGCGCGCGCCTGCCCATCCCGCGCCGATTACCATGCCAATTGCGGCGAGCTCGTCCTCAGCCTGCACAATGGCAAATGTTGCTTTGCCGTCGGAGTCGATGCGGTATTCCTTCATGTATTCGATCAGCGTTTCAACCAGCGACGACGAAGGAGTGATCGGATACCAGGTAACCACCGTGCATCCCGCGAACATGCAACCGAGTGCAGCAGCAGAATTGCCGTCGATGATAATCTTGCCGGCGGTCTTGTCCATGCGTTCGATGTAGAACGCACCCCGCTTCTGCAAATTTGCTTTGGCGTACTCGAAGCCGGCCTGCGCGGCAGCGAGATTCAAATTCGCGGCCTTCACTTTTTTCGCGAATTGCTTGCGAATCGCTTTCTCGACCTCGGCCATATCGATGGTCAGCAGGCTGGCTACGACGCCCACGTACACCATGTTCTTGACCAGCTTGCGGAGCTTGGCTTCCGGGCAGACCTGGGCCACGATCTTGTCGTAGGGAACGGCATAGAAGACCAGATCGTTGCGGAGCTTGTGCAATTGCAGCGGCTCGTCATAGAGCACCGACGCCCCCGCAGCCAGGGACATCGTGTCTTCCTGCGCGGTCTCCGGATTCATGGCGACCAGGAAGTCGATCTCCTTTTTGCGTCCGATGTAGCCGTGCTTATTCGCGCGGATGGTGTACCAGGTAGGCAGTCCAGCGATGTTCGAGGGGAACATGTTCTTGCCGGAGACGGGAACGCCCATCTGGAAAATGCTGCGAAGAAGAACCGTGTTTGAACTCTGTGAGCCCGAGCCGTTGACCGTCGCGACCTGTATGCTCATGTCGTTGACGATCCGCTTCTGTCCGGTGCCGCCGGTCGATCCTCGGGGCACGACATCCGTAGTGGCCATCCCAACACCTTCCTTCAGTTCAAGGGGCGGAACCCATTTCGCCCGGATTATGCTTAGCGGAGAGGAAACATAGTCATTATACGGCTGTAAAAGCCGCGCAGTCGCGCCAATCGCCCGCCTGTGGCTCCGGAGGAACCTGCATGAGAAACGGGCAAAACTTGCGGACTCACGGTTCGGTCTTGAAAAACTGCGCGATATTGCGGAATTTATTATATCGTGATGCGAGTAATTCGGCGGGAGAGAGCTTCTTCAATTCGGAGAAGTGGCGTTGCAGGGCCACGTCCAGCAGGGCGGCCGCCGCTTCATGATCGCGGTGCGCGCCACCCTCGGGCTCGGGAACAATGTCGTCAATGCATTGCAGTTCGCTAAGATCGGCGGCGGTAATCCGCATAGCTTCGGCGGCGAGTTCTTTTTTCGCCGCGTCGCGCCACATGATGGCCGCGCAGCCCTCCGGAGAGATCACGGAGTAAATGGAGTTTTCCATCATGAGCACGCGGTCGGCGACGGCAATGGCTAAAGCTCCGCCGCTGCCCCCGACGCCAATAATCGTGGTAATGATCGGCACTTCGAGTCGCGCCATCTCGCGCAGATTGTAGGCGATGGCTTCGGCCTGCCCGCGCTCTTCGGCGTGAATGCCGGGGTAAGCGCCGTCTGTGTCGACGAGCGTAAAGACCGGGCGGTGGAATTTCTCCGCAACCTGCATGGCGCGGATTGCCTTACGGTAGCCTTCCGGATGCGGCGTGCCGAAGTTCCGGAAGACCCGCTGTTTCATGTCGCGCCCTTTTTGGGTTGCGACAATCAGCACTTCATCGCCATGGAAGCGGGCCATGCCCGTAATGATGGCCGCGTCGTCGCCAAAGGATCGGTCCCCGTGGATTTCGCTGAAGTCGGTGAAAATGCGCTCGATATAGTCCAGGGACTGTGGGCGCTGCGGATGCCGCGCCAGTTCGGTCTTCTGCCACGCAGTCGGAGGGGCGTTCATCTCCTGCCGGAGAGTCTCGATGCGCTCCTGTAGAACGGTGATCTGGCGGCGAGTTGCGGCGTCGGGTTCCGAGGACTTCATCTCCGCGACTTGCCGCTCGATCTCTTCGAGTTCCTGTTGTACTTTTTCGGTCGCTGCCATGTTCTGCATCAGCTGATAATACGAACGCTGCCGCGCCCGCACATCTGTTCAACCCGGGCAATGAAAGTGCGGTCTGGAAGCACATTATAGCCGTCCGCCTCCATTACCACCATGAAATCCCCCGGGCGTTCCATGTCAAATAGGACTTTGGCCTCGCCTTTACGCTCCTGAAACAGGGCGTGAAGATCGTCGATGACGTTCTCGCCCGCGCTGTCAATCAGCACGCGAATGCGGATGGCACGGGGCAGCGGCACTTTCGCGTCTTCCAGCGGCATAATCTCCGCCGCCGTGATTTTTGGATTTGCGCCCTCTTCAATGCGTACGCCTGCTTTTACGAGTACCGGAACTTCCAGTTTGACCTTTTCTCCGATTCGCTTGTAGGCCTCGGGGAAGACGATCATATCGATCGACCCCGACATGTCTTCGAGCATCGCTTGCGCGTAAAAGTCTCCCCGTTTCGACTTGAGCACGCGCACGTTGCTGATGATTCCCGCGGTGGTGATGGTCTCGTCCTTGCCGGTCGACTTCGTCAATGCGGCGAGTTCCTGGACATTGAGCGCCTGCAGGTCTTGCAGCTTGTCCTTGTATTTCTCCAGCGGATGACCGCTGATGAAGAATCCGAGGATTTCTTTTTCAGCCGACAGGCGGGTGTGCTCGTCCCAGTCGGGAGCGTTGGGCAGCGTATCATTCTGGGCTGCGGTCTCTTCCTGCTGAAAGACGCCAAACAGGCCATGCTGGCCGGATTCCGCGTCACGCTGCGCCTTTTGAGCCTGCTCCATTGCTTTATCGAGTACCGCCATCAGTTGAGCGCGGCGGCCTAGCGAATCCATGGCCCCGCTCTTGATCAGGGACTCGAGAACACGCTTGTTGAGCAGGCGAAGGTCGACGTGCTCGCAGAATTCGAAAATTGACTTGAAGCGGCCGAGTTTCTTGCGCGCCGCTACGATCGACTCGATGGCGTTCCCGCCGACGTTTTTTACCGCAGCCAGGCCAAAGCGGATCGACTCGCCATGCGGCGTGAAATTGGCATCCGAAACGTTGATGTCTGGAGCCTCGACGGCGATGCCCATCTCGCGGCATTCGTTGATGTATTTCACGACGTCGTCGGTTGATCCCGTCACAGAGGTCAGGAGCGCCGCCATGAACTCGACGGGATAGTGCGTTTTCAAATAGGCGGTGTGATAGGCAAGCAGGGCATACGCCGCCGAATGCGACTTGTTGAATCCGTATCCGGCGAACTGGGCCATGAGATCGAAAATCTTCTCGATCTTCTTCGGGGGATACTTCCTTTGCGCAGCGCCTTCTACGAAGCGCTCGCGCTGTTGCGCCATCTCTTCGGCTTTCTTCTTTCCCATGGCGCGGCGCAGCAGGTCGGCTTCGCCGAGGGAATATCCGGCAAGCCGGTTGGCGATCTGCATCACTTGTTCCTGGTAGACGATCACGCCCAGCGTTTCCTGCAGGATCTCCTTCAATTCCGGCAGTTCATACTCGACCTTCTTGCGGCCGTGCTTGCGGTCGACGAAATCATCGATCATGCCGCCCTGTATCGGGCCCGGGCGGTAAAGAGCATTGAGAGCCGTCAGGTCTTCAATTGAATTCGGCTGGTATTTGCGAAGCACGTCGCGCATGCCGTGCGATTCAAACTGGAACACGCCCGACGTCAAGCCCCGGTGGAAGACCTTCTCGTAGGTCTCATTGTCCTGCAGCGGAATCTCTTCCAGCGTGAGTGGCGTACCGCGCTTCTGGTTGATCAGCTTGAGCGCGTCGGTCAGAATCGTGAGCGTGGTCAGGCCAAGGAAGTCCATCTTCAGCAGGCCCATCTTTTCGATGGCGACCATGTCGAAGGCGGTCACAATTTCGTCGTTCTTGGTGCGGTGCAGCGGAACCAGATCGGTCAGAGGGCGCGGCGAGATCACCACGCCGGCCGCGTGCACCCCGGAGTTGCGCACCAGCCCTTCCAGTTTCTTGGCGGTGTCCAGCAGTTCCCGCACCTGCGAATCTTTCTCGTACGCCTCGTGAAGCTGGGGGGAGTCCTCAATCGCCTCGTCGAGCGTGATATTCAGTTGCGCCGGAACCATCTTGGCGATGCGGTCTACGTCAGCGTATGGGATATCCATGGCACGGCCTACGTCTTTGATCGCCGCCTTTGCCGCCATCGTGCCGAAGGTGATGATCTGCGCCACATTGTCGCGACCATATTTCTGCGTGACGTAGTTGATGACCTCGCCGCGCCGGTTCATGCAGAAATCGATGTCGATATCGGGCATGGACACGCGCTCGGGATTCAGAAAGCGCTCAAACAGCAACTCGTGCTGCAGCGGATCGATGTCTGTGATCCCGAGCGCATACGAGACCAGCGATCCGGCAGCCGATCCGCGGCCTGGGCCAACGGGAATGCCGCGATCTTTCGCGTAACGGATGAAGTCCCAGACGATGAGGAAGTAGCCGGGAAACTTCATCTGCTGGATGATGCCGAGCTCGCGCTCCAGGCGCTGCTCGTAGTCACTGATTGGGTGCTTCAGTTTGCCTTGCTCGCACAGGGGCCGCAGGGTATCGATCCGTCGTGCAAACCCTTCGCGGGTGACGTGCACGAAGTAGCTGTCAATGGTGTAACCCGCAGGAACCTCGAATTCCGGGAACGGGTTCGCCACTTTTTCCAGCCGCAGGCTGCAGCGCTCGGCGATGTCGAGCGTCCGCGTCAATACGTCGGGAGAGTCCTTGAACACGCGGTACATCTCATCGTGGTTCTTGACGAAAAATTGAGTGCCGTCGAACTTCATGCGCGCGGTATCGCGGATCGATTTGCCCGTCTGTATGCAGACCATGACATCCTGCGCGTGCGCGTCGTCCTCGCAGAGATAGTGGCTGTCGTTGGTAGCCACGAGCGGCAGTCCGAGATCCTTTTCCAGCTTGAACAGGCCGGGATGGATGCGGTGCTCCATCTCGAGACCCTGATCCTGAATTTCAAGAAAGAAATTGTTTTTGCCGAAGATGTCGGCGAACGTTCCGGCCGCAGCCCGAGCCGCCTCGTAATTGTTCTCGACCAGGCGCTCGGCGACTTCGCCCTTCAGGCATCCTGAGAGCCCGATCAGACCGCGCGAGTGCTCCGCCAGAAACTTCTTGCTTACCCGCGGCTTGTAATAGAAGCCGTGCAGGGAAGCCTCCGAGGTGATTTTGACCAGGTTGCGGTATCCCTCGTCGTTCTCCGCCAGCACCAGCAGATGGTTGTAGGTGTCGCCCTCGGGAGCCGCGCGATGGTCCTCTTTCTTGCAGACGTAAAGTTCGCAGCCGACGATCGGCTTGACCCCATGCTTGTGGGCGGCGTTCACAAAATGCACCGCGCCGAAGATGTTCCCGTGATCGGTCATGGCGACGGCGGGCATACCGAGTTGTTGCACGCGCTGGCAGAGCTTTTCGACGTCGCAGGCGCCATCGAGCAGGGAATAGTCGGTATGCAGGTGCAGGTGAACGAATTGGGACATGGGGCTAAGGCTAGTCTAAATGAAAGAGGGTTGAGGAAGGATGTGGAGGGCTGTGCGTTTTAAGGCAGACGGGCGACTCAGAGAAGGCCCGGGTTCTCGTCAGACGCGCTGTTGCCAGTATCCCGGTTTGCGATGACCGTGCGATATCGCCAATATCTCGATTCGCAAGTCAGCTTCGCGATAGATGATTGCGTAGGGAAATGGCTGCAGAACGAACTTCCTGCAGCCATGTAGATACTTCGGCCAAGTTTGCGGTGACTGCGAGATTTGCTCCAGGGCATCGTAAACCGCTGCCAGGAACCGAAGACCGGTGTTGGGGCTTCGCCGACGGTACCAGGACTCGGCGATGTCGAACTCCGCCCATGCTTCGGGATGAAAATGACAGGGCTTACTTTCCGGCATCAGAGAGCCGCGCTATCAAGCGGCGGCGCACTTCTTCGTACGGAATCAGCTGTACCTTGCCGGAGTCCACGTCCGCGACGCGGCGTTTGATCTCTTCCTCCCAGGCTTGTCCGACGCCTTTGTCTGGCAGGAATGGTTCGAGGCTTTCAAGCAGGGAGTCTGCGATCTCCGCGCGCGCGTCAGGAGGCAGGGCCAAGGCCTTCTTCAGGATCGTAGAAGCTTCGTCGGTCACGAAAACAGTTTACACCGCCGAAAGAATGACGGGGCGTGCAACCTCGACAAATGCGTTGGAATGTGCGCCGTTCCTGTTAGAGCTACGCTAGTCCGCGCCTGCGCCGGCCGCCTGGGCTTTCTGCAGCAACTTCCGGGCCTGGGCAATCAGTTCGGCGACTTCGAAGGGTTTGACCAAATAGGGAACGCCAGTTTCCTGCAGGAATGTGCGTCCATCGGCGGGTTCCACGCCATTCGAGAACGTGTACAGAATGTGTCCTTGCATGGTCGGACAGTTTTCTTTGAGCCAAGGATACGAGTCCTTCGCGCTCCACTCGTCCGGCATTTTTCCGTTCAGGATGAGAGCATCGAAGGCTTCAGAAAGCAGTCGTGTCTTCACTTCCTGGCTGCTCTTGGCGGTCACGACGGTAGCTCCAGCGCCCACCAGGACATCGCGCTCGAATTCCAACACAGCCTCTTCTTCTTCGACCAGCAGCACGCGTCCGTGTACTGCTCCCTCATGCTGTCGCGGAACAGCCTTGGGCTCTTCGGCTTCCACGGTGGTCGTGGCGGTCGAGGGCAATTTGACCTCAATCACCGCTCCGCCTTCAGGACTGTTGTGGGCGGTGACGTCGCCGCCGTGTTCCTTGACGATGCCGTAGCAGATGCTCAGACCCAGGCCTGTGCCTTTGCCAACGCTCTTCGTCGTGTAGAAGGGGTCGAAAATGCGCTTGGGATCTTTAATGCCTGCGCCGTCATCGGTGAACCGCGTGCAGATCGATCCACCTTCGCGGTTGATGCGGATTCTTAGCTTTCCAGTGCGTCCTGTTTCCAGAATCGCGTCGACCGCATTGTTGATGATGTTGAGGAATACCTGCTCGATCTGATGCGCGTCAGCGATGACCGTCATCGGGTCGGTTGGCGCTTCACGCTCTACCGCAATGTTATTGATCTTGAGATCGTAGTCGCGCAGGGCTAAGGTCTCATCGAGCACCTGGCGGAGATCGACTTCGTCGCGCTGCGGCTTGCGCTGGCGCGCGAAGGACAGCAGATTCTGTACCACCCGGTGCGTGCGCTGCGCCTGCTTGAAGAGCTTGCCGACGTAGTCTTGGGCGCGCTCGTTCAGGCCTTCCGTTTCGAGCAGTTGTGCGTAGCCGAGGATCGCGGTCAGAGGATTATTGAGTTCATGCGCGACACCGGCGATGAGCTGTCCAACCGCCGACATCTTCTCGCTCTGCAGCAACTGTTCCTGCGTCTTGCGCAGATCTTCGTAAGCGCGGCAGGTTTCTTCGTATAAGCGGACCTTTTCGATAGTCGTGGCCAACTGGCGGCTGATCGCCACCAACAGGTTTTCGTCGTTGCTCGTGTATTCGTATCCCAGATGGTTGCACAGGCCCATGATGCCGACGGGGCTGTCTTTGGCCCAGAACAGTACCCAAATCCAGGAACGGTCGGTATCGGAATTCAGGAACTCGGTCACGTTGGATGGCAGATGTGGCAGATATTCCGCGGTGACAACCTCGGCGCGCGAACGCATCACCAGATCGCCAAAGCCATCCACAAAGGTGATTTCAGCCGGCCGCATATTCTCGCGATTGCGCGGTCCCCAGGCGGCACGGCGACGATAGGTCGGGCTGTCGCTATCGGCGAGATAAACGGTTCCATTCTCCGCCCCGAACAGCGTCACCACCTGGCGCAGGGTCAGGTTGAGAATTTCGTCAAGGTCGAACGATTGCGCCGCGACCACAGCCATGGCATTCAGGGCATTGAGTTCTCGGTTGCGCCGCTGCATTTCGTCTTCTGCACGGCGCTTCTCGGTCATGTCAAGTACGAATCCCTGATAGCGTTCAATTCCTCCCGTGGAATTGCGCGTGGCGAAGCTGCTTTCCACCGCCAGAAGCAGAGTGCCATCCTTGCGGCGGAGAGTCACATCGAAGTTGCGTACGTAGTTGTGGGTCTCGATTTCGCGGCGGAAGGTCTCGCGCTGCTTGGCATCGACGCAGATCTCCGAGTCCAGATTCAGCACCAGGAGTTCGGAGCGGCTGCCGTAGCCGAGCATGTGAACGAAGGCATCATTGCAGTCGATCAGCGTGCCCGCCGGGCTGGCAACGTATACGCCCTCCTGCACCTGCTCAAAGAGCAGGCGGTATTTTTCTTCTGCCGAGCGGCGTTCGGTTATGTCGCGAACGACGTGGATGATTCCTTTTTGCGGGCTGCCTTGCTCGGTGTAGGAAGACGTGGAAACTACCGAGAATCCGCCAAAACACGGATCAGCGCCTTCGCTGAATTCTTCATCGCCGCCGCGAGCGCAATACGGGCATCCCGTCCATTCGGAGATGTTGCGCGGCAGCACGGCTTCGCAGGTACTGCCCAGCACGTCCGCCGCAGCCTTGCCGAGTTGCTCCAGCATGACCTGGTTGGCTTTGATGATTTTGAATTCGTCATCGTGCGCCAGGATGATGTCGTGGATGGAGTCGAAGGTGTTCATCCACTGCCGCTGCGAGCGCAATACCTGCTCCAGCAACCGGAAGTTTTCTACCGCCAGGGCCAGCTGCCGGGCGCAGGCCTGTAGATATCCAAGCTCTTCCGGAGTCCACTTGCGGCTCCCGGAATTGCCCAGCATCAACAATCCCACGGCAGCCTTGGCGCCGACGACCGGAATGGTTACCACTTCGCGAACTCTCTCGCCCTCCAGGCATTCCTTTGGCTCGTGGACAGCGGCGTCGCGAGTCTCAACCACCGGAGCGGGTTCTTGCCACAGCTTGGAGATTTTTTCGGTGACTGGGGCAAAACCGGCATCCCGCAAGAAATCGGCGGACAGCCCGGAGGCATGCGTCGCCACCAGGTTTCCGCTCTCGTACAAGCGGAACCATGCGCCGCGCACTCGCATCACTTGCTGAAGTTCCTCGACCGCGGACTGCACCACGTTTCCGTACTGCTGCGCCCCGGTAATACTGTTCGCGATCACCTGCGTGGCCAGCAGCCTTCGGGTCCGCGACCGCGCTTCATCGAATACAACCAGTAGCATGCTGACTCCGAGCGCAACCTGCATCGCCAGGTCAGCCGCTGGTGAGATGCCGTCGGTGAAAGGAGCCCAGTTCAAATAGAGCAGCGGCAGGCAAAGTGCCAGCAGCCATGTCGCCGGTTCCCAGCGTCCGCGGCGCGCTCGCAGCAAAGCCAGCGTTGCCGTCAGCAGCACAATCCGGTATCCAACTTCGAGGGCCATCCGCAACGGGAGCGATTCCGGCCACAACAACACGCGTGCTCCAGCAAAGCCGACAAGAATGGGGGTGATCACCGTCAATGGAATGATCAGATCTCCCATGCGCGCGTAAACCAGAACCGCGCCGGCCAGCAGTCCGACTGCGAGCATGAAGCTGGCGTGAACCACGACCAGATCGAACGGCGCTGGAATCTTAGGGGCGAAAGAATGCTCGGCCAGGCGTGAAATTGCCAACGCCATCCAGCCCGCAATCCAGATTTTCAGGTAGGTTTCGCGAAATGCGCGCAACGCGAGCAATGCTGCGCCTAACAGGATCAGCAGCGTCCATTCTGCTGCCGAGGGCCTGGCAAGCCCCAGCCCTGTCACCGTGTTCCACATCGACCAGAGGGATGCGTTCATTTGCAGTAAGGCGTACGGAGTCCTTGTTGTTGAATATCACGGCCCGAGGCTTTCTCGATGGAGTTTCAGGACCTCAATGATTACTTTCGGAATCTCGCGGAACGGTTACAATCGCCGATAGACTTTCGTGCATTCCTATGGCAGATCGCATTCTTGTTGTTGACGACGAAGAGCCGATCCGGGAAATCGTCGCCTCTATGCTCGGAACTGCCGGATATGTCTGTAAACAGGCCAGTTCGGGCATGGAAGCTCTCGCTACTCTCAATTCTGGGGAAGAGTTCGAGCTGATGCTTTCCGACCTCATGATGGCCGAACTGGACGGCATTGGCCTGCTGGAGCGAACCAAAGAAAAATATCCCGACATGCCAGTGGTGATGGTTACCGCCGTGCACGATATTTCAGTTGCGCTGGCGGCCATTCGCAATGGGGCCTACGACTATCTGCTCAAGCCGTTTGAGCGCGAGCAACTGCTCAACACGGTGAGCCGGGCGTTGGAAAATCGCCGGCTGAAAGTTGAAAACCGCACCTACCAGACAAATCTGGAATCCCTGGTCAAGGCCCGGACCGATCAGTTGCAAGCCACAGTCCGTGAACTGGAGCGCTCTTATGACATTACCCTGGAAGCATTGGGTGATGCGCTCGATCTGAAGGACGCCGAAACCGGGGGCCACACGCGCCGCGTCACGCTGTTCACGATTGCCATCGCCCAGGCCCTGGGGTTGCCGCGCGAGCAGATTGCGGTCATCGCGCGTGGCGCGTTCCTGCACGATATCGGAAAGATGGCAATTCCCGATGCGATCCTGCGAAAGCCCGACAAGCTCGATCCCAACGAAGTGGTCATCATGCAGGAACATGCCTATCGGGGTTACCAGATGCTCAAGAAAATCCCCTTTCTCACCGAAGCATCTGAAATCGTCTATTCGCACCAGGAGCGCTATGACGGAACCGGGTATCCTCGCCAGCTCAAGGGCAACGAGATTCCATTAGGGGCACGCATCTTCTCCATTGCCGACACCCTAGACGCGATCACCTCCGATCGTCCCTACCGTCCCGCAGCGCCGCTTAAAGCGGCCCGCGCAGAAATCGCAAAATGGTCAGGGAGGCAGTTCGACCCGGAGATTGTAAAGATATTCCTGGAAATGCCAGATGCAATCTGGGAGGATCTGCGCAAAGAAATTGAAGGTCAGTCATACCGGGTCGCGTATTCCACAGGGGCCAAAGGCTAGATCGCTCGCAAAGGTGGCATTTTGCAGGGCCGTAATCTAATCAAAATCAGTGTAATTGTGGCGGTGCTGCTGGTGGCAGTCCTGGTAGCCGCGTGCCTCGTGCTGCCTCCCGGTTTCGCCCGCACGGCGGTGAGCGATCTGGTCGGCGCCGCGCTGATGCTGATCGCACTTTTCGTTTTCGCGGCACAGGGACTGGCCAGCAAGGGGCGGATACGCTGGTTCTGGTTGCTCCAGTCGGCGGGTTGGGCTTTGTGGCTGGGCGATCAGTTCGTCTGGATCGCCTACGATCTCGTCATCCGCAAGAAGATGGCTCCGATGAATCCTGCCGATGCCTTGCTGTTCCTCGCGGGCGCTCCTATGATGGCCGGATTCCTGCTGCGCCCGCACCGGGAACCTTCGGTTCGCAGTGCCCGCCTGGGGGTTCTGGATTTCTTTCTCCTACTGCTCTGGTGGCTTTACCTCTACGTGTCTCTGGTGGTGAGCTGGCAATACGTTTCTCCAAATCTGGATGTATATAACCGGAATTTTGATCGTCTGGCGACGGTAGAAAATATCGTAATTGCAGCGGTCATTGCGGTTTTCTGGTCTCAAAGTTCGGGAAGATGGAAGAAGTTTTACGCCGCGTTCGGCTTCGCCTTTGTGTTCAACGGCGTCTGGTTTTACATCCTCAACCGCGCGCTGGAACTCGACGTATATTTCACCGGCAGCTGGTACGACATCCCCTATTCGGCTTCGTTCGCGATTTTTGCCGGGGCAGCGCTGTTTGGCAGTGGGCTTACCCCGCTGCCTGAGGAGCCTGCCGATCCTTACAATTCCTGGATGGGCACGCTGGCGATGTTGGGCGTGCTGTCGCTGCCGGTCTTTGCCGGTTCCGCGTTGCTCGCCCGCCGGCTGCCCGAGCATTTGTCCCACTTCCGGGTGGTCATCACCCTGGTAACGATCTTTCTCATGGCGTTGCTGCTGTTCATCCAGTATCGCCGCCTGAACCGGGAGCTCAGGCACACCAATCTGGTGCTGCAGGAGGCCTCGCTTACCGATCCACTCACCGGATTACGCAACCGCCGCTATTTCTCGGCCAGCATTGAAGGTGACGTAGAGCAGGCGTTGCGTTCGCACGCCGACCAGCACAATGCGCATACCAGCGACCTGGTCTTCTACTTGATCGACGCCGACAACTTTAAAGAAGTGAACGACGATTACGGTCACGATGTGGGCGACAGGGTGCTGATCGAAATGGCGCGCCGCAT
This sequence comes from uncultured Acidobacteriota bacterium, assembly GCA_963807095.1. Taxonomy (GTDB): domain Bacteria; phylum Acidobacteriota; class Terriglobia; order Terriglobales; family Acidobacteriaceae; genus Sulfotelmatobacter. Next base: position 92,628 of record CAWEAF010000002.1, read on the forward strand.
AAGCTCCTCCATCCGCCATTCCGATGTGCTGGTGCGCTGGGGAGGTGAGGAGTTCCTGATCGTGTCTCGCTACACCGATCGGGAGGAGGCCGAGTTGCTTGCTCAGCGAGTCCTATCGGCCGTCGGCGATACGCCTTTCGGACTGGGCGCGTCCGGCGGGAAGATTTACCGCACTTGTTCTATGGGATGGGCGGCCTTCCCATGGTATCCGGGCAATCCTCGCGCCGTCAGCTATGAAGAAGTGCTCACTCTCGCCGACCGCGGTTTGCATCGCGCCAAGCAAACTGGCAGAAATCGGGCCGTCGGCATGATGCCAGCCTCGGGAAGAGTCCCGGCTACCTCCGTTGCCGGGTTGCATGCCTCCACACTTCAGGTAGACGTCCTGGCCATCTCCGGCCCCGCTGTCCCGGTGTAACGGAAGCCTGCCGGGCAGCTATTCTCGTGGCGTCCACATCTAATGCTCCTAGCGTATTCCCAGTGGGAGGGTTGCCATGTCGAGTGATACGTTAAGCGTTCGCGTATATCTGATTGGATTTACAGCTTTGGCTTTGTTTTGTCTCCCCGCTTCCGCGCAGCAGGCAGCTTCGTCCCAGCAGGACGTTCCTCAATCCCAAGTCCAGGATACTGCCGCAGCACCTCCCAACGCCGTCGTGCAGGGAACGGTGTTGCTGATCCAGTTGACGGATCGCATCGACACCCGCACCGTGAAGCCCGGAGACCATTTCCACGCGCGTCTTGCCGAGCCGGTTACGGCGAGTAATGGATGGACCCTGAACGAGGGTGCGAAGATCAAGGGCCATGTCAGCGCGGTGGAACCGGGATTACGGACCCGCATTCTGCTGAGCTTTGACGACATCCAGACTGCGCATGGGCATGTCCCGCTCATCGCAACTGTGACTGGTGTTCCGGGCGAGCACGGGATGAGGCCAGTTGGGGACGAAGGCGAGATCGGCCGTCAGGGCATGACGAAGGAGCAGATCGCCGAAGCTGTTGTCGTGGGAGCAGGTCGCGGCGCGGTCGAAGGGGAGCGCGCTGGCGGCAAGAAAGGCGCTGCAGTCGGAGCAGGGAACGGCGCCGCGGATGCCGCTTACACCGCGTTCGAATCCGGGCACGACCTGGTTCTTGATTCGGGAACCGCTCTGGAGATTCGGCTCGACCGGAATCTAATGCTGCGTTAGTTCCGGTTCACAGAACTGCCAGCGTCGCAGAAGGCGTCGGCGGCGAAGCCGCGAGCGGATCCACTTCCAGAATCAAACCATCCACTTTTCGCACGACCACCATTTGCCCGGCGGGTAAAGGCGAAGATGCGTTCGCGTCCCAGAGTTCACCGTGGACGAAAACCTTCCCGTTGGGGCATAACGCTGACTGCACGACTCCAGTTTCGCCGACCAAACCTTGTTCGCCGGTGACGATCTTATTGCGCCGCGCCTTTAATGCTATCGTCATCAGAAACGCCGTGATTATCCCAAAAGGAATGCTGACGGCCAGCGCGGTGATCAGATGAACGCGCATCTCGGGAATTGGCGAATCCACCAGGAGTAATCCGCCAAGAGTGAGCAAGGCAATGCCTCCGATCGTCAGGACGCCGTGTGAGGCAAACTTGGCTTCAGCGGCGAACAGGGCGAACGCTCCCAGAATTAGGACCAAAGCGGCAAAGCGCGTGGGCAGCAGATTCAGCGCGAATGCCGCGATCAGAATGAATACAACTCCTACGGTTCCGGGAATGACGGCGCCGGGATGGTTGAATTCCACGTAGATTGCGAGCGCGCCAATCGCCAGCAACAGGAACGCGATGTTCGGATCCATCAGCCCGTCGAGGATGCGCTCTTTGAGCGTCATGTCATACATGACGACGTTCTGCCCGACGAGATCGAGCGAGGCAGACTGCCCCTGAAAACGCTTGAATGTCTTTCCTTGCATTTGGCGGAACAGGTCTTCAGGGCTGGAAGCGACATAATCGACGAGATGTTGTGCCAGCGCTTCCTGGTCGGTAAATGACTTCGACTCGAGCACCGCGCCTTCTGCAGCCGCGACGTTACGTCCCCGTTTGGATACCACTGAACGCATCAAAGCGGCGGTATCGTTTTCCATTTTCCGCTTCATTTCATCGTCAGGCTTCAATTGAACCGGGCCAATCAGCGCGACCGGATGTGCCGCTCCCGCAGCCGTTCCCGGCGCCATCACCGCGATGTCGGCCGATTCGAGTATGAAGATTCCCGCCGAGCCGGCGTGACCGCCCGTCGGGGTGATGTAAACGATCACCGGAACTGGAGAGGACGTGATCTTCTCGATGATCTCGCGGGTGGAACTGACCAGTCCTCCCGGGGTGTTCATCTCGATCAGTACAGCCTGCGCGTTAGTTCGCTGTGCTTGATCGATGGCGCGGGAAATGTATTCGGCAGTGATTGGTTGGATGGTGTCGTTCACTACAATCTTCAGGATCTCTGCTGAAGCGGAGGATGAAAGCAGGACGAGGGCGAAGGCGCAAATGGTGAACTGCAGTAACCGGTATGTCTTCATAAAGGTGGCGTACAGGTTGAGCCTACGTACGCCTCTATTGTCGCTTTATTTTGCCGCACCGGCGTGAATTTCTTGCTCGGCTTGCGTTACGGCCGGCGCACCGCTGGCGGTCCATCCGGGCAAAGTCGTGCTGCCGGTAATCAGCCGCGCTCCCCGTTCGTAAGTCACGTACGACCAAGCCCACTGAATGAAGACCAGCAGCCGGTTGCGAAAGCCGATCAGGAAGAGAATGTGCACAAACAGCCATGACAACCACGCCATGAATCCGGAAATGTGAATGCGGCCGAACTGCGCCACGGCAGCGGCGCGGCCAATGGTGGCCAAGCTACCTTTGTCCCAATAGTGAAATGCCGGTCGCGACGACGGCCTGCTCCCAGTTGTCAGTTCTTCGCGGATGACTTTGGCGGCGAACTTTCCTTCCTGAATGGCCACAGGCGCGACGCCAGGAACGAGCTTTCCATTTACGCCTTTCGCGGCGGCAAGATCGCCAATCACGAACACTTCAGGATGCCCCGGCAAGGTCAAATCCGGCAGAACCGGCACGCGTCCGGCTCGGTCCACGACGTTGCTGAGTCTCTTCCCCAACGAAGACGCCGCGACTCCCGCGGCCCACAACACGACTGATGCCGGCAGTCGAGTCGAGCCAATGTCCACCGCGCCGGGTTCAACCCTGGTGACTATGGTGGAGGTGCGCACCTCGACTCCGAGTTGTATCAGCTGCTCTTCGGCGCTGCGCGAGAGATCGTCGGAGTAGGCAGGAAGCACAAGCGGGCCGGCTTCGATCAGGACGATGTGCGTGCGGCCGGGATCGATGGAACGGAATTCATGCGCGAGCGCATGCCGGGAAATTTCGGCGAGGGTTCCTGCCAGTTCGACTCCCGTAGGCCCGCCGCCGACCACCACGAAGTTCAGCGGTATCGACGTTTCTCCGGCTGCAGTCTGCCGTTCCGCCAACTCAAAGGCCAGTAGTACGCGGCGGCGAATCTCCAGCGCGTCTTCAATCGTTTTGAGCCCCGGAGCGAGCGTTTCCCACTCGGGATGCCCGAAGTAGGAATGGTGCGCGCCGGCGGCAACGATAAGGTAATCGTAAGGAATCTCGGTCTCGGCGGTTTTCACCACGCGACGGTCGAGATCGAACCCGATTACCTCGGCCATCAGGACTTCCACGTTCTTGTCGGAGCGCAGTATCGATCGGATCGGCGCGGCGATCTCTCCTGGCGAAAGACCGGCAGTCGCTACCTGGTAGAGCAGAGGCTGGAATGTGTGATGATTCCTGCGATCGATCACCGTGAGGCGCACCGGAGCTTTTGCCAGCGCCTTTGCGGCATTCAGGCCTCCGAAACCGGCGCCGACAATGACTACCCGCGGTACTGTATTTGTCGTCATCTTGCTGTCTCGTGCCCTACATCTATAAGATTCACGCGATGGCCGACGGTTCCAGAAGTTCTTTTGCAGGAAATCCCGTGTCCGGTGCCCCGCCAAATTGGATTCGCTGGGCCATGCCGTCGGTTACCGACCTCATTTTTGTTGCTCTTCTCGGCGCGCTGGTGTTTACCCCGTTATCGACGCGCCTGTTAGGCGATGCGGGCATCGGCTGGCATATTCGCACCGGACAGCAAATCCTGGCAACCCGCGCGATTCCGCGCACCGATCCGTTCTCGTCCACCATGCAAAGGAAACCATGGTTCGCGTGGGAATGGCTGTATGACGTTGTTGTGGGAGCGTTGGATTCGTGGTGCGGTCTCAATGGCGTGGTGTGGTTTACGGCGCTGGTGATTGCGGCGGTTTTCGCGTCGATGTTTCGCTTACTGCTCGCGCGCGGAACCAACCTGCTGATCTCCGTCATCTTGGCGCTGCTGGCGATTTCGTCCTCGATGATCCATTTTCTGGCGAGGCCACACGTACTCAGTTGGCTGTTTTTGCTGTTCTGGTTCTGGATTCTGGATACGACGGAGCGAGATAGCTTTGAAGGACGTACCTCGCCCCGCCGGCGTTTGTGGCTTTTGCCGTTGTGTATGTTGCTTTGGGTCAATGTCCACGGCGGATTTCTGCTCGGATTCTTGCTGATCGGCATTTTCTGGCTCGCTTCTTTGGGGACCTGGCTGAGCGCCAACCAGAATCGAATCGAGGAATCATTCGCCAAGGTTGCAGCTGGCCGGCGCGTGCGTACTCTGACGTGGATCGGGCTGGTCTCCGCGCTTGCAAGCTTGGTGAATCCCTACGGATGGAGGCTGCACCAACACATTTACTCATACCTCTCCAACCGTTTCCTGATGAATCACATCGAGGAGTTTCAGTCACCGAATTTCCACGGCATCGCCCAGAGATGCTTTTTGCTGCTGCTGCTCGTCACGGTCGCGGGAATAGCAGTGCGTGGGCGCAAGTTGAGGATCAGCGAAATTCTGATTCTGTTGTTCGCTATCTACTCGGGCCTTTACGCTTCGAGGAACATTCCTGTTTCATCCATTCTGCTGGCGCTTACGGTGGGGCCGTTATTGCCTTCGATCGATTTCTATGGCTTCGCTCGAAGGATGAGCGCCATAGATTCGCGGTTGCGTGGACATCTCTGGTCCATTGTCGCGACGGTGGTGACATTCCTGGTCGTAGTAAACGGCGGCCGCGTTGGGTCCGGGCAGTGGATGAATTCGCATTTCGACCCAGCGCGAATGCCGGTTACCGCAGTGGACAAACTCGAGCAGGCTGGCTTCCTGGAGCAGCCTCCCTTCAGCGGTCCGGTGCTCGCTCCCGATTACTGGGGAGGTTATCTGATTTACCGGCTGTACCCGAAAACGCAGGTTGTGCTCGACGATCGCCACGACCTCTATGGCGAAGAGATCCTGAAATCCTACTTGAAAATGGTGCACGTCGAACCAGGCTGGGAAGAGTTCCTCAACCGGCACCCAGCCTCTATCGCGGTGCTTCCGACGAAGTCCCCGCTGGCGGTAGTTTTGGGGCGAACGCAGGGTTGGGACGCGCTTTATTCAGATGATGTGGCCACCGCCTTTTTCAAAGCGGACCTTGTTCGAAGGAGCACGCAGCGTAAATCAAACCCCTGAATTCCATTGCGATTCCTGGTGCTTCAGTCGATGATTGAACCTGCGTCTATCGTTTATGGGTCCCAATTTCGTTGTGTCGAGCAACCGAATCCGTAGCCCTCTGCACCGATTGGCCCTGTTGACGGCCATGTTTCTCGCGTTGACGGCTTGTTCTTCCGGACCATCATCGACCTTGATGTCTACCCCCACAACGCCTCCTCCGCCACAGAACCCGGTAGGACCGAACTTGACCCAGATCAGTTCCGATCCATACACGGTTCCTCCAGGCCAGCATGCCACCGAGGTCGAGCCGCACCTGCTTGCGAACGGCTCAACGCTCGTCGCGGCATTTCAGACCGGACGCATCGTGGCTGGAGGAGCCACCGACATCGGCTGGGCCACGTCGACTGACGGCGGGGCCAACTGGGCTCACGGATTTCTGCCGGCTCTCACGAAGGGGGAGGGAACCGGCCCCTACGATGCCGGGAGCGATCCGGTTGTGGCGTACGACGCCAAGCATGGAGTCTGGATGATTGCGTCCCTGCCGCTCTCCGCAACGCTACAAGTCCCTGCGGTGGTGGTGAGCCGATCGACAGATGGGGGATTCACCTGGCAAGCTCCGATCAGTGTCGATGCGGCCGCTCTCAGTTCGGATAAGAACTGGATCGTCTGCGACAGTTGGGCCGCTAGCCCGCATTACGGAAATTGCTACGTCGAGTGGGACGATCCCAGCGATCAGGGCCGAATTTTGATGAGCACTTCGCTCGACGGCGGATTGACCTGGGGAGCGCCCACTGCGACGGCGAGCCTGACAACCGGTATCGGAGGAGTGCCCCAGGTACAGCCCAACGGGACCGTTGTCGTCCCGCTCGAGGTCGTGGTCGCATCAAGGCAAGCGTCGATTTCAGCGTTTCTCTCAAACGATGGTGGTGCTAGCTGGACCACCCCTGTCACCATTGCGAATCTCCAATTTCACGCCGATGCTGGAGGCATTCGCAGCGGGCCTTTGCCGGCTTCGGCGGTGGATGGAGCGGGCACGGTTTGGGTTCTATGGGAAGATTGTCGATTCCGCGCGCAATGTGCGACCAACGATTTGGTATACAGCACATCTACTGACGGCGTGAATTGGAGTGCCGTAACACGGGTACCGATCGACGATGTTTCCAGCACGGTGGATCATTTCATTCCCGGGGTCGGGATTGATTCCGCGACTTCCGGGGCGACGGCGCATGTCGGCTTGCACTATTACTACTATCCGCAGAGCAGCTGTACGGCTTCGACTTGCCAGCTCTTCGTCGGATACATTTCTTCCGCGAACGGTGGATCGACCTGGAACGCTCCGGCCGCACTGACTGGAGCGATGCAGCTAGCCTGGCTGGCAAATTCGCAGAATGGTCTCATGGTCGGCGACTACATCGCGACGGCGTTTACCAACGGCGTTCCGCATGGAGTGTTCGCGGTTGCGCAGGCAAAATCCGGAACGACCTTCAACGAGGCCACTTACACGGGGCAGGGACTGACGGTTTCAGCTGCGGGACGTCAGTTCTCATCCGCGAAAGATCGCCCGTTGCATCACCTGTCAGACAGGATTGAAATCGAAGTTCCAGAAAAGGGCGTCCCGCCTCAGAGGCGACGGCTGCGGCGCCAGTTTCGACGATAAGGGGCAGAGTTCTATTCCATCGCCCGCCCCCATTCAAAACCCGCGAGGGCGGCTGCAAATGGACCTATGACCTGACCTACGCCGTGTTCGGGATTCGGAACAAAAAGCAGATTGCCGTGGGCCAGTTATAGCGCGGTGCTATATTCCCCAAACTCGTTCGACTCTGGGAGGAAAAATTGCCACATCAGCCTTCGGGACCCGCACGCCCATGGCGCGTAATCGCGGCTGAAATCACCCGCGAGCAGGATCCGCAGAAAATGGCCGTCCTGCTGGTGGAACTGAACCGCGCCCTCGACGAACAGGAACTTAAGCCGCGTAAGTCGCCAGCAACCGATGGTAATATCGCCGGACAGGCGTGAATATTTCCGCAAGATGTTTGGAGAAAACTCTCTTAGAAGCGATCGTCGGTGTTGATCCCAAAACCCAGGATCGCGGTGACTTCCACAGGCTGGTTGTTTCTCATGGCAGGCTGAAATTTCCAACTGTGAAGTGCGGCGATCACCTTGGCCGTCATGGCAGCCGTGCCAGGTTCGAGCACGTGAGGATTCTTCAGGTTCCCTGAACTGTCGAGCGTGCAGGCGACCACCATTCGTGCGTGAGGCAGTCCACTTGGCAGTTCTGTGCGGATCGCATTCGGAGCGCTCAGCGCACCAGCGAAGCCACGAACAGCCGGAGCGCTCTCGGCAAATTCCATGACCACTGTACCCAGAGAGGTGTCGAGGTACGTGGTGTACACCTCGCCGTGCAGAAGGCTCTTGTAAGGCTCGAACGCTCCTCCGGAACCTGCTGTGGCCACGATGGTTACACCCAGCGCCTGGGACCGTTGAACGGAGGTTCGCGGGGATGTCCGCGGATCGCTTGCTGCAGGATCGGATCCGAATCCAGGGATGGTTACAATGGTGCTTCCGCCGCTGATATCCACGTTCCGAACCGGCGGATTGCCGGCCGGCAAGTTCCCGGCGCCACCTGGACCGCTCGAAGTGGAAATGCCGTCATGAGCATTGGAATCCGCACCACGTCCCGCACCGCTTTTCACAGCTCCTGATCCGGAACCGCTCATTGCCGTGCCCGACCCGTTGCCGTGAGCGATGCTGCTGCCTCCACCCGCGCCACCGAGGCCGGGCTTCTCGCCCCCAGTGGGGGACATTGCAATCGATCCCGTGCTAGCCGCGGTTGGAACGCCCACCTTGGTCCCGGGCTGGCTCGAGATGACCGCTCCAGCATTCGGACCGCTGCCGCCAGTGCGCGGCGAAGCCAGCGCCGAGCCCGCGTCTGCGGGCGCTCCCAAGGATGTGCCTTTACGACCCAGGCCCGAGCCGATCGAACTGGGGCCGCCGCCAACCGCAGGCGGAGGTGGTACGACGTTGTTGGCGAGCAGAGTGCCGCCATCGATCCCTTTGCCGCCCGGAGTGTCTGCCGTGCCGCCTCCCGTTCCAGCTAATGTCGGCGGGGGCGGAACCACGTTCGGAGAACTCATTGTCGGGCCAGTCCAGCGGGAACTGCTGCCCCTTCCCGCAGCCACCCCGACTGAGGGCGGCGGGGCGACTACATTCGAACCCAGCGGAGTGCCTACTCCATGGCGGCTCCCGCGGGGATTCCCGCCGACTGCGACCGAGGGCGGCGGAGGAACTACATTGCCACCCAGCGATGGTGACTGTGTGTTTGTGCTTTTCGAAGCGACTGCTGGCGGTGGCGGAACCACACTGGTCGCCAGCGACTGCGAGTGTGTTCCCCCGACAGCTTTTGAGCTTACGGTTGGTGGCGGCGGTACGACTTCGCTGGCGCCAAAAAGCTTGCCGATGAGACTGCTCATGAACGATCCGCTTGCAGGTTGAGAAGGCGGCGGAGGCACCACGGTTCGAGCGGGATCGAAGTTTCCGGCCGCCAAATGGCGCGTATCTTGAGACAAATCGGCGGACGGGGGCGGAGCGACTACCGCCGGAGCAGGCAAGGTAAGCGATTTGCGAGAGTTCGCACGTTCCGGCGCTGAAACTGGCGGCGGTACCGCGGCACTCATCATTTGTACCGGGGCGCGCGACGTATCGTGGACCGCTCCGGGCGCCGGAGGAATCACGCTTCCGCTCAACGCCGGTGCGGGCCGTGCCCGGTATCCCGAAACATTCGGTGCGGGCGCAACCACCTCTGCATTCAGAGCAACCACCGATCGCGCTCGATCTCGTGAGATCTCGGGCGCCGGAGCCACGACTTGGGAGTCGAGGGACGGAACGGTCAACCGGCGATCGCGCGCAACGCCGGGCGCAGGCGGAATTACAGACGGAGCCAGAGCCGGCGCGACTAGCCGGTGATCGTTCGAGACGTTCGGTGCAGGGGGAATCAGCGTCGTGCTCAGGGTCGGCGCGACGAGCGAGCGATCGCGCGTTACGGTCGGCGCGGGAGCGATCACCGCGTCCAGTTGCACACCGTTCCGGGTATAGTCGCGAGTCACATTGGGAGCAGGCGCGAGAACGCTGGTTGTCAGGTTTACCGGAGAGCGGGATGACCGCAAGCCTTCCGCCGGCGGCGGGCCAGGATCCGGATGCACAGCCAGCAGGTTCGCTACGGCGTCGTTCGAAGAGGGCAGCCTCAGATTTGGAGCATCCACCACCCTGGGCACCAGCGAAGCGCCGCGCGCGACTCGGATGGTTTGCGTGCGGTGGTAAGCTTCGTCCCCGCCAGCGCGGCCGCGGGCCCCAGCTTGCGCCCCGCCCAGATCCTCCGTGCGGGGAAGTTCGTCGCCGGTGTAGTAGATCACGTCATGGGATGAGAATCGCGGTGCGACTTGGGGCCGCAACTCGGTGATTTTTACTTGTATGGCAAGTGCCATGAAGATCAGCAACGCCTCCACCAGATAGGAGGGAATCATGATCCGCAACGGAATCAAGCCAAACGGAGCTTCTCCTGCAAGACGCGTCTCGGATCGCTTCAGGGCTGGACCGATTGATTCGACAAATTCTTGCCAGCGCGAGGACCATTCGACCTGCAGCTTGGGGACGCTATGCATCTCTTCGTTCTGGTCATCTGGTTCGCGAACGACGATGAGTTTCTCGATTTGGAGAGTCGGGTTCACGCTGGAATCTTGCTCGAGTCCTTTGGGGGGAGTGTGATTTCAATTTTATCGCCAATTGCGGTTTTTGTTTCCGCTGCCGTGCGACACGGGAGTTCGAGTACCGAAGTTGCAAACCTACGCACCGGAGCAAAGCGCCAGGGCTGCAGGTCCGATTCAACATGGATCACCTGCAGTTCGCGATCCAGATAGATCACGTCGATAGCGAACCCCATCCCCAAAGTATGGACTCCGTGACACGGTACGATCCAGAGACCGGAGCCATTACGAAAGTCATCGGCGCTCCGGCCCAGCAACCCGCAAAGCCGGGACCAGTGCGTGTCCGCCACAGACAATTCTGTAGCGAGATACGCCTGGCGTGTGCGGTTGAAGGCTTGCCCCTGTGCGGACATCAACATCCCCAATCCCAAATGCTCGGCGGTTCTGCATCCGCACTAATGGCCGGAAACTGGCGATAGTTGCCGGATCAGCGAGATCACAGCCGGACCGATCGTTACGAAAATGATCGACGGCAGAATGAAAATCACCAGCGGGGGAACCATCTTGATCGTCGTTTTGGCAGCCTGCTCTTCGGCGCGTTGCCTGCGTTCGGTGCGGAGGGAGTCGGAATGCACGCGAAGCGCTTGCGCGACGCTGGTCCCGAAGCGATCAGTCTGAATCAGTGTACCAACCAGCGAACGGATGTCGTCAACTCCGGTACGCTCAACCAGATTGCGAAGGGCCTCGACCCGGGGCTTGCCGGCCCGCATTTCCAGGTTGACGAGATGGAATTCGTCGCTAAGGTCGGGATGCGCATGATGCAAATCCTGGCCCACCCGCATGAGAGCCTGATCGAGCGCCAGTCCGGCTTCGACGCAAATCACGGTTAGATCGAGGGCATCGGGGAGTCCCAGGCGAATCCGGTTCTGACGGTCTTTGATCATCCGCTTCAGAAAGAAACGGGGCAGGATGAACCCCAGTCCCGTCAACCCGATCAGCAGAGGAGGATTCGTAAATCCGGTGGACACTGCGATTGCACCGAAGCCGACCGCTGCCATCAATAGCCGAGCTCCGAAGTAATAATTCACGTCGATGGCATCGCGATAGCCGGCCTGAATGAGCCACTTGCGGGTGCGGGAAACGTCGGCCGGTGAAAGCGGAATGGCTTTACTCAGAGGATCGAGAGCCTGTTCGATGCGCTCGCGGATGGCAGGTTTGTTTTCTGCCGGACGGGCATCTTGCCCGCCGAGAGCGCGGAGCCGCGCGCCCAGAACCGAGCCCGGAGTCACCACGGCAGCGCCGAAGGCAAACACGGCCAATACCACGGTGACGAAAACAACGATGATCAGAACCAAGGGCGTCATAGCAAAACCCGGTTACACCCGAATGCGAATAATCTTTCGTATGACAAAATATCCCACTGTCTGCAACACAATTCCCGCGACCAGCAAAGTGTGGCCAATCGGGTCGGAAAACAGAGGACTTATGAACGACGGATTGAGGATCAACATGACGGTGACGATAATCGGCGGCATTCCCATCAGCAACGCCATCGTGAGTCGCCCTTGGGCGGTGTAAACCCGCACCTGGCGCTGAATCTTGAATCTCTCGCGGATTACGTAGGACAGGTTGTCGAGAATCTCCGCCAGATTACCGCCGGTCTCGCGCTGCAACATCACCGCAGTGACGAAAAACTTTACATCGACCAGCGGGACCCGTTCGGTCAGGTTCATCAATGCGTCTCGCACGGGCATGCCGAATTTCTGCTCTTCAAAAAGCTGGCGGAATTCCCCCGAGACCGGCTCGGCGACTTCGCTGGTGATCATTTCCAGAGCGGTGGTGAAGGCGTGGCCGGCTCGAACCGCGCGAGCCAGGGTGTCAATCGCTTCCGGAAAGAGCTCCTCAAATTTCTCGAAGCGCCGGTTCCGGCGCACCGAGGCGTAGGTGTATGGGAGCACGGCTCCAATCAGAAATGCCACCCATGCGACTTCGATGCGGTGGCTGAAGTTGTAGGCGAGGACAGTCGCTACTACTCCGATCGCGCCGGACAATCCCAGAAAATTGCCGGCCCGCATCTGCAAGCCACCCTGCGCCAGCATCTTCTGGAGATCCGTGACCCGCGCCGAGCGGCGTAACAGGGTATCGAGCGCAGGAATTCGACTCAGTTGCTCGTCACGCAGAAGCGCGAGTTCGTCTTCCGGGGCGCGTTCCGGGGCCTTACGCTCATTCGCGAGACGCTCTTTAATGAGGCGTGCCCGGGCACTGCGCTGATTCAGCAGCAGGAGCGCGCCAAATGCGGCGCCGGCGACGACTATGAAAACAACAAACGCGAGTAACGACGGAGACATAAAAAACTCACACTTCAGATTTCGATTCGAACAGAGCAGGACGCAACTTCGCTCCCGAGGTAGCGAGCCGGTCGGCGAACTTGGGACGAACCCCGGTGGCGCGGAACGCCCCGCGCACTTTGCCGTTTTCATCGATCCCGCTGCGCTCGAAGCTGAAAATGTCCTGCATCACGATCGACTCGTCGGCCATACCGGTAAGCTCGGAAATCGTGATCACTTTGCGTGTGCCGTCCGACAAGCGCGCAATCTGAATCACGGCATGCACGGCCGAGGCAATCTGTTGGCGCACGGCGCGCTCGGGTATGTTCAGGTTTGCCATCGATACCATATTTTCGATACGAGCCATGGCATCGCGCGGCGAGTTCGCGTGGACGGTGGTGAGCGAGCCTTCGTGGCCGGTGTTCATTGCCTGCAGCATGTCGAAAGCCTCTTCGCCGCGCACCTCGCCGACCACGATCCGGTCGGGGCGCATACGCAGACTGTTGATTACCAGTTGCCGCTGGCGCACCGCGCCTTTGCCTTCAATGTTGGGCGGGCGGGTTTCGAGACGCACAATATTCTCCTGCTTCAGTTGCAATTCGGCGGCGTCCTCGATCGTAACCACGCGCTCGAAATTCGGAATGTATCCCGAGAGCACATTGAGCAGCGTGGTCTTGCCGGCGCCGGTTCCGCCGGAAACAATCAGGTTCAAGCGTCCCTTCACCATGGCCGAGAGAAGCTCGAGCATCGATTCGGTCAGAGTCTGGTTCTCAATCATCTGGCGAGCCGTGACCGGCTCCCGTCCGAAACGGCGGATGGACAGGCAGGGACCATCCAAGGCGAGCGGGGGAATAATCGCATTGACGCGGGAACCGTCGGCCAGGCGGGCATCGACCATGGGCGAAGATTCGTCGACCCGGCGTCCCACTCGCGAGACGATCCGCTCGATGATCTGCATCAAGTGTATGTTGTCTTTGAAGGCGAGCGGCGTCAGTTCCAGTTTGCCCGCCTTTTCCACGTAGACGCGGTCGAAACGGTTGACCAGAATGTCCGAGATGGCCTGGTCTTTCAGGAGTTGCTCGAGCGGTCCCAGGCCAAAGATCTCGTCGAGAATTTCCCGCGACAGGCGTTCGCGTTCCGCGAAGCTGAGTGGGACAACCTCGCTGTTCACCGCGCTGCGAATGACCACCAGGACTTCATCGCGGGCCGAGTCTCCGGAGGTCTTGCCCAGCTTCTCAAGATCAAGCCGGTCGAGGATCTTGCGATGCAGGTCGGCTTTTACCTGCTGGTAATCAGTGCGTTCGAACGATTGAAGATTTGCCATAAAACCCTTGGTTCACTACACGGACTTGAACATCGACCAGGCGGCGCGCTTGACGTCGGCGTCGTTGCGCGTCAGTTCCTGGGCGAGTCCGGCGAAGCAACGCGCGATCTCCGAATTCCGCTGGTCCATCACAGGAGTTCCCCGGTCGATTGCCGTCGATACTGCAAAATACTGGTTCGGCACGCGCCAAATCAACTTGGCGCCGACAGCCGCTTCCGCATCCGCTTCGCTGAAACCGGCGACCTTGCGGAATCGGTTCAGTACCAGGCGCACCCGCTCGCGGCCCCCGCTCTCGCCCAGGTATTGATGAACCCGCGCGGCGCTCCAAAGCGATGCGACGTCGCTGCATGCCACCAGTAGCACGGTTTCTGAAAGGCTGGCGATCAGCCGGGTGGCGGCATCAAAGCGCGACGAAGCATCGACCACCACATAGCGGTAATGAGACACCAGCATGTCAAAAAGCCGCACGAACTCCGCGGTCGAGGGATCAAGTGCAGCCGGAACATTCGCGCCCGCCAGCAACTGCAGTCCACCGTTGTGCCTGGTCATGTAACTCTCGAGCAGGGAAGCATCCATTCGGTGCAGATTGCGCGTGGCATCTGCGACGGTAAACACCGGCTTCAGATTCATGTGCAGGGCGGCATGCCCAAGCGGAGCGAGGTCGACCAGCGAGGTCTGGCCAGCGGAAGACTGCAGCGCCAGAGCCAGGTTCACAGCCACCGTCGTCGCACCGTTTCCACCCTTGGCATTGATCACTGAAAATACTTTGCCGCGTAGCCCCTCCGTGCGAGTGCGTCGTTGTGAAGACGTAAGACGGACAAAAGCTTCCAGAAGATCGGTAGTAGTTGTCGGACGCTCCACATACTCACGGGCGCCGACTCGCATTGCGTTCACGATCACCTGCGGCTGCTTTAGGTTTCCAACCGCAAAAATAGCCGCGTCGGGCATTTCCTGATGCAGCAGTTCAATCGCGTGCAGCGCGGGAGTCGCGTTGTCGCCGGGAATGTCGACCAGGGTTACATCGGGGTTGGCGGCGCGCACGCGCCGAACCACAGGATCGGCGGCGGCGACCGGGAAACTGCCGCAACTCTGGACCGTCCGGGCTACAGTTGTGCCGTCCACGAGCACCTGCAGGAGTGCGCGCTGCTCGCTGTCCGTGGCGACAATGACGACCGAGAGTTCTGCCATAACGATGGACTACGAAAGCTCCGAATTCACCCCGCAGAATCCAGATTACTTCCCCTTATCGAACGTACCGGTATTCATGAAAGGCTTCGGATCCTTGGGACCGAGAGCTGGCTCCGTGCTGGGAGAGATACGGTGCACCGTGCACAGAACCATCAGTTCGGAGTTGCTCCTCTGCAGGCTCTTGCTGCGGAAGAATTGCCCCAGGATGGGAATGTCTCCGAGCCCCGGAATCTTGTTGTAGATATCGGTAACCCTGTTGTCCATCAGGCCCGCGATCACGAAACTCTGGCCATCCTGCAACTCGAATTCGGTTTCGGCCCTGCGGGTGCTCAGCGCGGGCACGGTGAATCCCGAAATCGTCAGTGCATTGGCAAAGTCGAGTGTGCTGACCTCAGGGGCAACTTTCAGATGAATATAGCCGTTAGGTGTGATCTCCGGCGTGAACTGCAAGCGCACCCCGAACTCCTTGAAGGAAATCGTGACCGCGGTGAAGCCCTGTCCCGGCTGCACGATGGGGAATGGGAACTGGCCGCCGGCCAGGAAGCTGGCTTCTTTCCCGTTAACGGCGATGAGATTGGGTTCGGCCAGAATCTGCAGCAGGTTTCTATTTTCTAGGGCTTGAATCACGGCACCAAAATTGATATCCGGCCGGAAGAGAAATAAGTTGAGCACATTGTTGATGCTTGTGGCCGCCGTAGTACTACCGTTGGCGCCGGGGGTTATAGTCTGAGGCCCAAATCCGCCATACTGGCCTGTGGTGATGGTGCCGATCGTGTTGGCGGCTCCGGTCGATATGAAATTCACGCCCATCTGGGTGAGCGCGCTACGGTCCACTTCGGCGAACTTCACTTGCAGAAGCACCTCCTGCGCTCCCTGCGGCCCGAACGTCAGCACGTTAACCACTTTCGGGGAATAGGCGCTGGCAAGGTCTCCGGCACGCTTGGCAACACTCTCGGTAGAAACATGACCGGAGAGCACAATAGCCGAACGGGATGGTGTCACCGTGATCTGCTCGTCGGGAAAGACCCTTCGCTCTTCTTCCGCGCAGGCACTGACATCTACGTCCACCCGCAGGTCAAAGCTGCGCGACCGTTCCAGTTCGTCCCAGATCAACAGCGATACCTCGCCTGGAGACCTGCCATGGACGAGAATCTGCGTAGGAGTAATCACGGTGGCAAATGCAATGCTCGGATCCGTGACCGAAATTCGCTTCAGCCGCTCGGTCGTATTGATGAGGAGCGATTTGCCGACCATCACGCGCAGGGGATTCGATCCCTGTGCCGTCTGCGATGGCGGCGGCAGAGTCGCGGTCGAAGATGGGGCATTCGAACTCGGGGCCTGGCTTCCGTTCTCAGGCTGTTGCTGCTGCAACCTCTCCGCGAAAGCGGGAGCGATCAAGACACCAAACACTGCAGCCCAGAGCGCCACGTGCCTGTGTTTCAATTTTTTCGATCTCAGATACGTCTCATGGCCGGGGACTTTGCTGGCCTGCCACAGATCAGTAGGCGTTGAATTCTTGAGCATCACTTGGCTTCCGAGCTCTCGTCTGGGAATTTAACATCTGGCATCTTCTTGTCTCCCTGATATACCTCTATGCTCACACCGTTCGAAACCGGAGTTGGAATGGTCTTCGGCGCCGCGGCGTGGCGAACCGGCGCATGCACCGGCGCCGGAGCGCTTCCCTTGTAGAGTGCTCGAGAATTCGATGTCGCCACATCGTCCTGCTTGATGTCCAGTGGATTCCGCAGAGCCAGCTGAATGTGCCCCTGCGAACTCGCCAACGTCAGGCGCTGTGCATCGTCGGGCGTGACCATTAGCGTGATGACGGCCGCGTTCTGCGGTTCTCCGGTGGATGATCGCTCCAAAGTGTGACCCGATGCCAGAACGGTTACATTCTGCAAAACCGTTGTCGTCTGTTGCTCGCCGGATCCGTCGGGCGTGCCGGTCAGGAGCACGTCCACTCGCGTCCCCGGAGTTACAAAGCCGGCGACCGAGACGACTTCATTCACCCGCACCGATACCGCCCGCATCCCCGGTGGAATCAACGAAGGCAAACTCGATCCCGCGTTTTCTTGCGCCAACCGGTTGGGCAGGATGAACTCACCTTTTGAGATCGGCACAATCACTCCGTGCCCGATCACATCTGAGCGCTTTCTGGGCGCACCCGGGGGCAGATCGGCGGCGGGAATCCGAATGACCTTGACGTCGTGTTCCTCGACCCGGCTGCCTACCTGAAGATCATTAGCGGCGACCATCACCTCAAGTCCCGGGTCGCTCGGGCCCTTCTGCATATTCCGGTACACGTAGAGACTTGCCAGGAAGCCGAGGCCGACCGCCAGCGATCCGATCATTAACAACCGTGTGCGATTCATACCGTTTCCTCAACGCCGACGCGCGGCCGGATTCGTGCTGCCCAATAGGGCCGCTACCAGTCGAATAATCTGATTATTGAATGGAACTGGCGACCGAAGAGAATACGTTGCTGGCATTCGACCCGATCAAGCGAATGGTTCCCACGACGATCACGAGAATCACAGCCAGCATAACCGCATACTCAGCAATGTCTTGGCCTTTTTCTTCGACCCACAACCTGTGCAAAACTCCCATACTCTTCCGCCCTCCCATGGCTCCAACCGGACCACAGCGCCCGAAACTCCTGTAGCAAATAGCCAAAATATGAAGATGGGACGCTTTCGGGCATCGGGGTTGCCGCGGACTGCCCACCCGAGTAGCACAATCATACCTTGCTCCATGCCAACGGAGAGGTAATTTCTTGCATACCTTCGGGATAACCACTGTAACCTGAAGGGCTCAAAACCGGCGACCTCGGGAGGGTAAAGGCCCGGTGGCGGTGTAAAATCGCCTCGCTTTTTGGTCAGACTTCTTATTCGCTCGACGTTTTTCGTCCGAAGCTATGAACCTGTTCAAACTCAGAATAGCGGGCGTGCTCTGGCTAGCAGGCACTCTGCTGATCCACGCGATGCTTCTCTGGAATATCCGCGACTCGATCGCTGAAGGCTATCCTGATTTTACTATTTACTACAGCGCAGGCGTCATCGTTCGCCGAGGATTGGGACACGAACTCTATGACCCAACCCGGCAACTCGAAGTGCAGAGGGAATTTGCTCCCGGGGTGAAGATTCGCACGGGCGCGTTGCCATTCAATCATCCGCCATTTGAAGCCCTGCTTTTCGTGCCGCTTTCTTATCTCTCATATCGCGGCGCGTGTTGGTTATGGTTCGCAGTGAATTTGGCCATCTTGGCCCTGTTTCCAGCTTTGCTTCGGTCGCATGTTCCGCTGCTGGACTCCTTGCCCGGGCCATTTTGGATGTTGGCTTGTTTCGCGTTCTTCCCGGTCTTTATTGCGCTACTCCAAGGTCAAGACACGATCCTGCTCATGTTGGTGTACGTTCTTGCTTTCAGATCGTTAAGAGAACGCCGCTTTGCATCTGTGGGTGGTTGGCTAGCCTGCGGTCTGTTCAAATTTCATCTAGTGCTGCCATTTCTGGCGTTGCTCCTGATTCGGGAAAAGGGCAGCGGCCGAAACAGGCGAGTCCTATACGGATTTCTCTCGGTAGCCGCCATACTCGCGGTTGCCTCAGTTGGAGTCGTCGGATTTCGCAAATTGATGCTCTATCCACATTACGTCCTGGCACTGGAGGCGACCGGAGCAGGAGGCGCCATCCGAATTTCGGACATGCCCAACGTGCGAGGATTGCTTTCGCTGATTTTCCCAGGCTTCGCGCATCTGAACTGGTTGATAGCGCTGTTATCGGCGATTCTATTTCTAGTCGTAGCCTGGAGCGCACGATCCAGCGAATCGGATTCTCGAGGGTTGGTATTCTCGCTTTTCATTTTTACCACTGTCTTGGTCAGCTATCACGCTCTCGGGCACGATCTCTGCATCCTGTTCCTCCCGCTGCTGTTGCTGGCGCATTCGCTCCCAACTTCCCGAAGCGAAGCCGGTTGGGCGCGGTTCGCGATTCTGGCCGGAGCAATAGTGCTACTCTCTTCGCCGCTGGACCTCGTTCTTCTGATACGTTACAACCGATTTGCGTGGATCGCCCTGGCTGAGCTTGCGTGCCTTGTGGGGCTGGCGCGTGAAATAAGATCCCGGTCGCCAGAGGTCGCAACCCAAGTGTGCGGCTGACATGAAGAACGTCGCCGGCGCTTCGACTGAAGACGACAAGCTGAGCACCACTCCAAATACGAAATATGTGTGACTCCAACCTTGCGAAACCAAACAATTGCCAATAGCAGCTAGAAGAGATTGGCAGAGGTTCGTCTCTGGTACCTATACGTGGCGTCCTGCACAGCACGTTTTCCAACGCGTGGTTCCGCAGATGGCAATCGATATCCCTGCAACAAGTACCCCGGCAATGAGATCGATGAGGTAGTGCATCTCGAGAAACAGGATAGCGGCGACCAGGACGGCATCGTAGATGGCGAGCGCCAAGACCATCCGTTTCCACCGGCGGAGGAACCAAAGGACGATCAGCGGTTGTACGATGTGCATGGAAGGACAGGCAATGAAATAATCTTTCAGGATGCGGCCAATTGGCTGGTGACGGTAAAGTGCATTTGCATCCGCAATGAGGGCCTTCTGGATGGAGTAACAGGCGAGGCTGCTGGGGAAAAGAGAGAAGTGATTGGGACAAAGAACAAATGGGCCTTGCGCAGGCCAGATGTAAAACATTGCGAGGGCAAAATAGTAGGCCAACATTATGGTCCCAACGAACTGCAATGCGCGAGATCTGCCTTCCGAGAGCGCGACCAGGATAATCGCAGCTCCGATTTGGGGAATCATTCCGAAATAAATGAACTCAAAAAACTGGAAGAATGATAGCGGAAATACGCGAAGAGCCCAATGTGTGAATTCCCAGAATGCGTGGCCGTGAAGCAGCCATCGGTCAAGTTGCGCGAGTGCCGGATCAGTGGCGAAACTGTAGCGGACAGAGACAATAGCGCAGTTGTAAGCTTCCACCATCACGAATCCGAAGAACAGATAGGCTGCTGGGAGCAAAACCGCCGCGGCCGTGCGAGACAGTTCGCGGCACTGTTTTCGATTGTAGAGTTCCAGCAGAGCAACCGCGTCGACGGTGAGGATCAATGACTTTGTAAGACTCATCGCACAGGCGAGGATTGTAAAGAAGACAACCACGACCAGCAGGCGAAGCCAATTCCAACGATATCGATCCGCGATTGGAAATAGAACGTGCGACGGCATTCCGATGAAGGCTAATAGAATGGCCGCGAATATGGATTGCGCCGCGAAGAACAGCCAATAGGCCACGCTCAAGGCGATCCAATCGAACCTCAGGGGCAGGTGCTGGCTCCGCAGGACTGGGGCGAGAGCAGCGAGCAGCAATAGGCTCAGCCAGTAGTGTAAATTGCGTCGTCTCATTGGGCTCGCAGAGTCGTAGAAAGAAGGCATTAATTTCTAGCGAACCACAGCATAGTTCTTTTCGCGAGTGCTTGTTGGAGGGAACCGTTGTGTAACATGGTGCGTCCAAGTCCGGGCCCGGAGCAGGTAGCGAGGGGATTCTCACGCTTTGGCTGAAAATCGCTCAATCGTCGTTGTACTCGTCATAGCCCTGGCAAGTTCAGCGAGTACCTGGTTCTACGTCAACCGCGTTTTGGTGCCACAGGAGGTTGTGGATGCAGCCACCCACAACCTTCCTCGCGGAAACCTGTCGGATCTCTATCCCCGCTGGCTGGGCGCCCGGGAACTGCTGCGGCACGGGCGAGATCCCTATGGAAGCGACATCACTCGCGAGATTCAGAGCGGGTATTACGGGCGTCCCCTCGATCCCACAAGGCCGAATGATCCCAAAGATCAGCAGGCGTTCGCGTATCCCCTGTATGTCGTGTTTGTCCTCGCGCCCACGGTGAAGTTGCCATTCGTCTTCGTGAGAATGGCCTTCTTGTGGATGTTGCTTGCGATTACCGCGGCTTCGGTTCCTTTATGGTTGAGTGTCATCGGGTGGCGCGCGTCGATGCTGGAACAGTTGGTCTGGATTCTGCTTGCGTTGGGCTCCTTTCCCGCCGTGCAAGGTCTAAGGCTTCAGCAGTTGACCTTGCTGGTTGCGGCCCTGCTTGCCGCCTCAACGATAGCCGTTGTTCGCGGGCATTTTGTCTGGGCCGGGATTCTGCTGGCCGTCGCCAGTATCAAGCCACAACTTATCTTCTTGCTCGCCCTGTGGCTTCTGATTTGGGTATTGGGTAATTGGCGTGAACGGCGAAGCCTGTGCTTGAGCTTTATCGCGTCGATGGCAGTACTTGTCGTTGTGAGTGAACTCTTGTTGCCCGGGTGGATTCTAGAATTTCGTGCGGCGGTGGTCGCCTACTATCGCTACACCGATGGAGGACACTCGGTTCTCGATCTAATACTCAGCCCCCAGTTGGGACGAATCCTAGCGGGACTTATTGTGGTACTTTCTTTTGCCCTGCTGTGGAGGATTCGCCGCAGTGATGAGCACTCCGCCCAATTCCGATGGTCAATTTCGCTGGTGCTGGCCGTTACTCTGTTGGTCATACGTATGTCGCCATACAACCAGATTCTTCTGCTTCCTGCAGTTATGCTCGTCGTGCGCTCGATTGCTCGGCTGTGGGAAAGCAATCTGGTATCGCGATTTCTGGTTTTCATGGGGGCCGTTTCGATCTCATGGGCCTACATCGCCGGAGCGGGCCTTGTAACCGCGCTCGTGTTCCTTCCCGCAGAAACCGTTCAAAAGGCGTGGGCTGTACCCCTTCGCACCAGCCCAGCAATTCCCATCGCCATCGTAGCTACGCTGGTGGCTGGCAGGAAGGTATTGTGCTCAGAACGCCTCCCATAATTGAAGACGCCCAGAATGTTCGGGATGATTCAGCGAGTCTCTAAGGGTACAACTTTTCAGGCAATCGCCCTGGAGGCGCTGCTGGCACAGGGGCGGGGCGGATTGGGAAAAGTTCCCCGCGGCCAGAACGAGAGGCTTAGGTTAGACGGCGGTGCGCACCGGGGTCTCTTTCATCATGCGGTCGATCACCCGCATGCGCTTATTGGCCAGATCAGAATCTGTCATACGGGGCTGCATCATCTCGCAGCCGCTAACGGTCAGCAACTCAGAGCCCATCGCGTCCAACGCAGAGTTGGAACGCCCTAACACCATCAATAGGTATTTTTGGGCGATGGGCCGATCGGCAGGGTGAATCAGTGACCACCAACGTCGCACCGATTCCTGCACTTCTGCTTCACTTTTTTCGCCGACGACCAGAGCATCGATCAAACGGTAGACCTTGCTCTTGATCGCTTGGTACGAGACGGATATCTCTTGGGGCATAGGGTTTCTGGGTCGTCCTGTAGCACTCCATTATGCAATCAGCGCACCAAACCCGTACTTCATTCTTTTCGTTACACTTAGGGGTTTTTTGAACTAGTGTGAACGTACTACGAATGGAAGAATTCAGGTCCCGGATATGGTTTCTGGAATAACATCCCCGCACTGTATGTACTTATCTTCGCTGGGCTTGAGCATGCGAAATTTTCGTAGACAATGCGGGCTGATCTTCGCCGGCTGCCTGCTGAATTCTAACAACGTCAACTCTCGAACCGCCGGAGTATTTCGGTCCGAGAACATCCGTATGCACCCGCTGTTCCACCACTCCGCGTTAGAATGTTCCGCTCCAGTCCCAAGGGCAGCTTTGGCCACGGTTTCGGCTATCTCGGCTCGCACCAGCTACCAGCTACCGTTTTCCAACCTATCGCGGAGGCGAAATGAAAAAGTACGCGTGGATTCTTGTGATTCCTGTGTTGATCTCGTTTGCCGAGGCGCAGGTCTCGCCAGCGCTGAACGTGCAAAATGACAGTGCCTCCGGAGTCTGGCACGACGCCGCACCCGGCGAGCGCAGGTTCTTCCCCAAAGACATGCTTTGGGGATGGGCTCAATTCGATCTGGCGCCTCCACACAACGAGATCGATCCGAATCTGTGCGGCGGAAACGCGGGACAATTTGGCGGGGTGAACGCTCCCTGCAGTCTCTTTGCCCGCTACATGCTCTCCGGAATCCTGGAGGTTCGCCCGTTTGGCACAGGTCCCCTGCGCCGGTTTATGGTGTTCGGCGCCCCCACGTTCCTTTTCGGCAAGACCGTTCCGAAGACTCTGTATACCTGGTCACCCGACGCGATTGGAATCGAGCACTCCTGGGGAGTGGGCATCTATGTCACCCGAGGCTATGAATTCCGTGTGACGCAACATTTCCTCTTCGACCGGCTGGGCGCCCGCGACAGGAACCTTGGTCCTGCCGACTTGGGGAATAACGGGCCGTGGGGGCGCTACATGAGCTTGGGAGTGCGAAAGACCTTTGGGACGCGCCGCTGGTAAGGGACGCTAGGCGGCCACCGGCATGGCCGGGCGCGTGAGCCGCCGCACCAGCAATATAATCAGCACGACGAATCCTCCGAGCACAATCATCGGTAGCCCGAAGATGAGGAGAATCCAGAGCCCGCCGCTGAAATTAGTCACGTCGCCACCGATAGCCGATCCCGGATCGCGGTGAATGCGTCCACCGAACACGGTCAGATCGCCGCCAATCTTCGCCGTCCTGTCGAGTCGTACATCGCCGCCAAAAGTGGTGGTATCGCCGTTCACTGCGCCTTCGTCCTCTATGATTACGTGGCCTCCAAAGGTCGTGACATCGCCGGCCACATGACCGCGAATCAGGACGCTGCAGCCGAAACAAGTCACTTCACTGACCTCTTCTCCCGGCCCGACGGTAACGTCGTGGCCAAACTGAGTTCGCTCGTGGGATGCCGCTGCAGAGGCCACGTCGGACATTGCCGTCAGCAAAAGTAAGCAGACCGAGACTCGTCCAAGCAGTTGAAGGGATAATCGCATGAGAACCTCCGCGGCGAAGGGATACCGATTGCGGCATTATCCCATACCACGCAAATGGCGGTAGTGTATCAACTTGAATTCTAGAGATCGGGGCTGAAGATCACACGCAGCAGGAATGACCAAAACCCATAGCGAGCGATACAGTACACACTCCCAATGACTGTAAGAGCCCAAAAAATCAACTTCGCCCACTTTGGGAGTCTGTCCAGGGCTCTTGAGATCAGTCCCATGGTAGGCATCCTTCCAGAAAACAAACCGTCTTGCTACTTCTTTTGTACGGAACTGATACACCACCCAAATGGCGCACGAATTTCAAAGCGCGGCGTAATTCTTTATAATTGCTGGTTTTCCGAATTGAGATGAAGACTCGTGGTCGCGGAGGCGTGGCATGGCGGGTAGTTACAACGGAGTAGCAGTCCCGGCGGACGGCAAGAGAATCGGATACACCGGCGGCAAGTACAGCGTCCCCGATAATCCCATCATTCCTTTTATCGAAGGCGATGGCACCGGCCGCGACATCTGGAAGGCTTCGCTGCGCGTGTTCAATGCCGCGGTCGAGAAGGCCTACAAGGGAAAGCGTCGGGTCGCGTGGTACGAAGTCTTCGCCGGAGAAAAGGCCAAAGCCAAGTTCGATACCTGGCTGCCGGATGACACCGTCGAAGCCATCCGCGAATTCCACGTCGCCATCAAGGGACCACTGACTACTCCGGTCGGCGGCGGCATCCGGTCGTTAAACGTCGCGCTCCGCCAGATTCTCGATCTCTACTCCTGCGTGCGCCCGGTGAGGTATTACAAGGGTGTGCCCTCGCCGGTAAAGCATCCCGAACGTATGGACGTCGTCATCTTCCGCGAGAACACCGAGGATGTCTACGCCGGAATCGAATGGGAGCAGGGAACTCCAGAGTGTGCGCGGCTCATCGAGTTTCTCAACAAGGACATGCTGAAGGGCGGCAAGAAACAGGTTCGCCTCGACTCGGGCGTGGGGATCAAGCCGATGTCCGTGACGGGAACCAAGCGCCTGGTGCGCATGGCCATCCAGCACGCGCTGGAGTCCGGACGCAAGACCGTCACCCTGGTGCACAAGGGCAACATCCAGAAGTTTACCGAGGGCGCGTTCCGCAAATGGGGATACGAGATCGCCACCGAGGAATTCCGCGACAAGGTTGTGACCGAACGCGAAAGCTGGATTCTCGACAACAAAGACAAGAATCCTAACCTGACCGTCGCGCAGAATGCCGAGATGATCGAGCCCGGAATGGAGTTCGCGCCTCCGGCGTTCCGCCAGAGCGTGGAAAAAGAAATCAAGGACGTGCTCAGTGCGATCGGCGCGACACACGGCCACGGCGCGTGGAAGAAGAAGCTCATGATTAACGACCGCATCGCCGATTCCATTTTCCAGCAGGTGGTAACGCGCGCCGACGAGTATTCGGTGCTCGCGACTCCGAACCTGAATGGCGATTACATTTCCGACGCCTGCGCGGCGCAGGTCGGCGGACTGGGAATCGCTCCCGGCGCGAACATCGGAGACGGCTATGCCATCTTCGAGGCCACCCATGGCACCGCTCCAAAATATGCCGACAAAGATGTCATCAATCCCGGCTCAGTGATTCTCTCCGGCGTCATGATGTTCCGCCACCTCGGATGGAACGAAGCCGCCGACCTTATCGAGCAGAGCCTGGAGCGCACCATCGAGCAGAAGATGGTCACCTACGATTTCGAGCGCCTGATGCCGGGCGCGACGAAGGTAAAGACCAGCGAGTTCGCCGGACACATGATCGAAAACATGGACGCCGGAGTTTTGGTGTAGAAAGGCACGCACCACAAAGGACACGAAGGTGCACGGAGGAACCCCCCGGAATATCTCTAGATTTCCTTCGTGAAGCTTCGTGTCCTTCGTGGTTATCCGATTTTGAAAGGACTCTTCATGCGCAAGAAAGTCACAATCGTAGGCTCTGGCAACGTAGGCGCAACCGCCGCTCACTGGATCGCCGCGAAAGAACTGGCCGATGTCGTTCTTATCGACATCATCGAAGGCGTGCCGCAGGGCAAGGGACTCGACCTGCTCGAAGCTATGCCTATCGAGAAGCGCGACTCGTATATCACGGGAACGAACAGCTACGCCGACACGGCAAATTCCGACATCGTCGTGATTACCGCCGGCATTCCCCGCAAGCCGGGGATGAGCCGCGACGACCTGCTCAACACCAACTACAACATCATGAAGGCGGTGGTCGGCGAAGTGGTGAAGAATTCGCCGAATTGCATCCTGATCATCGTTTCGAATCCTTTGGACGCCATGGCGCAAGCCGCCTACAAGCTGAGCGGTTTTCCACGCGAGCGAGTAATCGGTATGGCCGGTGTGCTGGATTCTGCCCGCTTCCGTGCATTCATTGCCGACGAATTGAAGGTGAGTGTCGAAAATGTTACGGCGTTTGTCCTGGGCGGACACGGCGACACCATGGTCCCACTGCCCCGCTATTCGACAGTCGCAGGCATTCCGATTACCGAGCTGATCGAAAAAACGAAGCTCGACGCCCTGGTGCAGCGTACTCGCGACGGCGGCGCGGAAATCGTGAAGTATCTCAAGACCGGCTCGGCGTACTATGCGCCGTCAGCCGCTGCGACCGAAATGGTCGAAGCGATTCTGAAAGACAAGAAGAAGATCCTGCCCTGCGCCGCTTACCTGCAAGGCGAATACGGCATCAGCGGACTGTTCGTCGGAGTACCCGTGAAACTGGGCACGAAGGGAATCGAGCAGATCATCGAGATCAAGCTGACAACCGAGGAGAAAGCCGGATTGGACAAGAGCGCCGCCGCGGTGAAGGAGTTGTGCGGAGTGATTGGTGTGTAGCGCCCTTCGTGGGAATGAGTTGACCATGGTCATTGACCATGGTATAAACGAGCCATGAAGGAAATCGCCATCTCCGTGTTCAAAGCCAAGTGTCTTGGCATCCTGGAAGAAGTTCGCAAGACGCGCAAGCCGATTCGCGTCACGCGCTTCGGCAAGCCTGTCGCTGAAGTGGTCCCCCCGACTGCCGAAAAAGCCGCAGGAAGGCGGCTTGGTTCCATGGCTGGAGCCATGAAGATTATGGGCGACATTGTTGGCCCTACCGGCAGCCTGAACGACTGGGACGCGTGGCGAGAATGAAACTACTCTTGGATACCCACATCTGGCTTTGGAGCCTTGGAGAACCTCATCGGCTTTCTACCCGCGTGGCAAAGGCACTGGACAATCGAGACAACGAACTTTGGCTTTCGCCGATCAGCGTGTGGGAGGCTTTCCTCCTCTTTAGGAAGAAGCGGATCCAAATCGCCAGTGATTTTACGACTTGGCTGGCTGCCAGCTTGATCGCACTTGCCGTGATTGAGGCCCCGCTTACTCTTGAAGTGGCGCGTACCCTGCCGACCCTCCACCTACCGCACCATGATCCAGCCGATCTCTTCCTGGCGGCCACTGCCAAGGCATTCGAGCTAACCCTCATAACTGCAGACCGCAATCTGATCGGGGCTGAGGGTATCTCCGTTCTGGCAAATTAGGCCACCAGCCCCTACACTTTCTCGATCGTCACCTTCTTCAGCACCACGTCCTTGTTCGGACGGTCATTGCGCCCGCGGGGCAGAGCAGTGATCTTGTTCACCACATCCTGACCTTCGACGACTTCGCCGAAGATGGTGTGCTTGCCGGTCAGCCACGTGGTCGCTGCCACGGTTATGAAAAACTGCGAACCGTTGGTATTTGGTCCGGCGTTGGCCATCGCCAGTTTTCCCGGCTTGTCGAATTTGTGAGGCGAGCCCTTGGTCTCGTCTTCGAACTGATATCCCGGACCGCCCATACCCGTGCCCTGGGGATCTCCGCCCTGAATCATGAAGTCGGGAATCACGCGATGAAAAATGGTTCCGTCATACAGCCGATCCGTCGACTTCTTTCCGGTGGACGGATGCTTCCACTCGCGCTTGCCCTCGGCGAGTTCCACAAAATTGGCTACGGTCTTGGGCGCCTCCTTCTCGAACAGTCGGCAAACAATGGTTCCTTCGGAGGTATCAAACGTAGCGTACGTTCCAGCTTGACGGGCCATAAGTGTCCTTTCAGTGTGGTTGATGGTTAGCAGTGCTCGCGGAGCGACAGCCGCCTCGGCTGTCCCGCGGCGGCGAAGCCGAGCGGCGGGTTCCCGCGGCTTCACTTGTTAGCAGACGGCTTCGCCGTTGCGGCCGTAGGCTTTTTGGCAGCCGTGCCCGCCGGCTTGGCCGCAGACGCGCCGCCCGTCTGAATCGTCACGTGATTAATACGAATCGGCCGATACGGCCGGTCATTCGAATCCCGGGTCATGGACGCGATCTGCTTGACCAGCGCCACGGTGGCCTCGTCGCATTGGCCAAAGATCGTGTAACCACCGTTCAGATGCGGCGTGGGAACTTCCGTGATGAAAAATTGCGCGCTATTCGACACCGGCTGTCCGGTGTTCGCATACGCCAAACGTCCGGCCCGGTCGAACCGCAGATCTGGTGAGGCTTCGTTTCGGAATGGCGGGACCGGATCGGCCCCGGAGCCCGTGCCTGCGGGATCTCCGCCTTGGATCATGAAGCCCGGAATCACGCGATGAAAAATCGTTCCGTCGTACAGAGGTACTCCGTGCTTGGTCGCGCCGCTGACCGGATTTTTCCAGTCTTTCTTCCCGGTCGCGAGGCCGATGAAGTTTGCCACTCCCACAGGCGCCTTGTCGGGAAACAGAGTGCAAGTCATCTTGCCCGCACTGGTGTCGATGACGGCAGTGGGTTTCGAGGCGGGTGTTCTGCCAGTCGCCGGTTTGGCAGCGGTGCTCGGCTTGGCCGGAGCGGCCTTATTGGCGGAACCCGCCTGCCCCATGGCCAATGACGCGGCGGTCAAAATCATTCCCAAAATTGCGAATGTCCTTCGCATGGATGCTCCTTCAAAGTAAATGTGGTCCTGAGCGCGCAACGTTGCATTGTACGACAGCTGGTGTCCCCAAAAAGCGATTGTCATCCTGAGCGCAGCGAAGGATCTTTGCATTTTGTTTGGGTGCGCGTGAACTGCATAGATCCTTCTGCGCAAACGATGCGCCTCAGGATGACACCGTGCGGACGCGGTCCTCACTTGCTCGCAACGCCCGACGCCCGCATCTCCCGGCTCACGCGTTCGACGTCCCCAAAGACGCGCATCAGGTTGCCTCCGAGAATCTTGTGAATCTCCGGTGCGCTGTAGCCGCGTTCGAGCAGTGCCTGCGTGATCTTCGGCAAGTCTGCAGCAGAGTCGATGCCCTGCGGTGTCGCGCCGCTTACACCATCGAAGTCCGAGCCCAGGCCGACATGATCGATTCCGGCTACTTTGGCGATGTGATCGATGTGATCGATCAGCGATTTCAGCGGCGGACGCGGAATCTTGGACAGCCACTCGCGCTCGATGACATCGATGTCGACATAGTTTACCGGCTTGCCTTGCGCCTTCATGTCATCCATATATTTCTGCACGGCGGCATGCTGGTCCTGCTTCTGCGCGTTCATGGCTTTGTAGAAGGCCTCA
The DNA here is from genome assembly GCA_963807095.1 of uncultured Acidobacteriota bacterium. Classification (GTDB taxonomy): domain Bacteria; phylum Acidobacteriota; class Terriglobia; order Terriglobales; family Acidobacteriaceae; genus Sulfotelmatobacter. The sequence goes on from CAWEAF010000002.1 coordinate 122,136, forward strand.
TCCACGAAACCGCTGTAGAAATTCACCTGCACAACGCCGCCATTCTTGGCCACGGCTTTCAGCATGTCATCGGTCATGTTCCGGGGGGCGTCCGTTAGCGCCCTTGCCGACGAGTGCGAGGCAATCACAGGAGCTTTCGTGGTTGCGATCGCATCCCAGAAAGTTTTGTCCGACACATGTGAGATGTCGACCATCATGCCCAGGCGGTTCATCTCCAGCACGACCTGCTTGCCGAAATCGGTTAACCCATTGTGATGCTGCACCTTGGGATCGTCGATGTCTCCCGAGGAATCCGCCCATTCGTTCGTGTTCGACCACGACAGAGTCATGTAGCGCACGCCCAGCCGGTAGTAATCGCGCAGCAGGTGCATGTCGTTCTCGATCGAGTGGCCGCCTTCGATACCCATGAGCGCCGCGAGCCTATGCTCACGATGCGCCCGGAGGATGTCGGCGGTTGAAAAAGCCATCACCATGCGGTCGGGATGTCGCGCCGCCTGCTCATACACCGAATCGATCAGATCAAAGGTGTGCCTGGCGAAATTGCCCTGATTCGTCTCCGGATCGACCCAGATCGAGAAAAACTCTGCGCCCAGATTTCCACGTCGCGCCTTGTCGAGACTGATGTGGCCCTTGTCGTTGGGATCGGTCGAGCCGATATCGAAGTTCTCGTCGAGGAAGCGTTGGGGTGTGTCGGCGTGCGTATCGACTATGAGGGCCGAGTTGTGAATCTGTTGCGCCCGAGCACTGATTACCGTGTCAGGCCCTCTTTCAGCTTTCGACGGTGCTTGAGCCGCAGCGAGCGAGCAGGCAAGTGCAACGAAAAACAGACTTTTGATTGTCATAGCGACAGGATCTCGATTGTATAAGCAAGTTGGCGCGAGGCAAAACCCGGTGACCAAAACCCGGTTACCACAAAGGGCACTAAGGATCACGAAGCACACCCGCTCACATGCCGTAGTACAGCGCGGCCAGCGCCGTCTGAACGCATGGCTCCAACCCCTGCTCCGTGTCGATCACAAGCTTGGGGTGAAGGATGGTTTCAAATCGGCCCTTCACTTCAAGGTAAAGTCTGTAGTCCCGGTTTCCGGCAGGATGGTCCGCGATCTTCGCATCGGCATCAAGCCGCTTGCGGGCCGTATCCTCCGCGCAGACGCATTCGATGATCCGCCACGGCTGGTGCAGGGAAGCCGCTTCGGTCACAACGTTGTCGATCTGGTACCGCCGCGAAAACGGCCGGCCATCGAGAAACACCATCCGGTTCGAATTTCGAGAGAGAAGATATCCCGCTGTCTGCAGCATTAGCTGCACGCAGAAGTCGTCCTGCGGCGAAGAATATTCAATCTCTTCCGGGGAGAAGATGGCGTGGCGAAATTCGTCTTTGCTCAGTACTCGCCCGTTCGTTCGTCGCGCCAGTTCGCGCGCCAAAGTGCTCTTGCCCGTGCCCGGCAGTCCTGCCATGAGCACAATCATGAGAAGCGATAGTAAGGGATGGACGACGGTAGAGGATAGTGCGGAAATTTGAAACTGTGCTACTTCGTCCCGCTGCCCATGGCGACTTCAGTGTCCGGCTTCTCCTGCTCCGGACGGTCGATAGGCATAATGCTCTGTGTCTGGCGCCAGTCGGCATAGAGGCCGCTGACCATGATATGGAAGCACCAGTGGCGCCGTTCTTCTTCCGGTTCCACCAGGCCAAGCGCCTTCATGTAGAACAGGTAGTGCTCCATCCAGACGATCTGCTGCTTGCTTAGGCCACGGCGCTGCAGATCGACGGTCACACCCGCCAGATGGGAAGAGGCAGTGTCCCCGTCGTAAGGTGCGGCGTTGCGGTTGTGGCGTCGAAGCCTCTTCTGCACCTTCACTGTGCGGACCGCCGAGTTCACCTGAATCTGCTGATGGAATCGGTTGTAGTAAGCCTGGCTTAAATCGTTGACGAAGTCGAGCGTCCACGGGCGACAATAACGCCGCGAGGGATCGAGCGATGGTTCAATGCGAAGCGCCTGGCCAGGGATGATTTCTACCAGTGACCCGTCAGCCTTAAGGGCTTCCAGTTCTGTTTCATCCTGAATGCGAGGAAGATTCAGGCGGTCGACTTCGGCATTCTGAATCAGGAGCGATTCATGGGACGGCCGGAACATGGGATTCCATCGTACCCAGCGGAAATGCCGCCGGTGATGGACCGTGGTGTGGCGCACGGCGAACGCCTGGCTCGAGATCGCGCACAGCGCCGCCACGAAGATCACGACGAGTTGGAGTTTGCTGAAACGTCTCACAGTTTTAGGTGGCGCGGCTAAATGCCTACTCCCTCTGGCTGAGTGCGCCTATTTTACGGGATGCTGTCAAGAGGCCCAACCGTTCCCAGCCCCTCGCCGTTACTTTTGTACCCAAAGCACCGGGTACTCCGGTGGGTTACTGCGGCCTGCATCGGCACAGGCCATACACATTGAATGGCAAATTTAGGGCCATTTCCCGCCATTCTGAGAGCTGGCTTAAGCAGTGTGCCAGCTACGGTTTACGCGGGGTTTGGATGAAGTCCGGCTTTCAGAGGTTGAACCAAAACGACAAATCAGCGCCGCAAAAGGTCACCTAAGGCCTGTTTCATGACCTGGCCGCCCACCTCGGAAATTGACTTGGTCAGCGGAATGTCCTTGGGGCAGACCTCAATGCAATTCTGGGCATAGCCGCATTCCTGGATGCCGCCATCGCCCATCAGCGCCGCCAGTCGCTCGCGTTTTAGCGCCTTGCCGGTGGGATGCGTGTTGAAGAGGCGCACTTGTGAGATGGTCGCCGCGCCCACGAAGCCGGTATCTTCGTTGAATTGCGGGCAAGCTTCCATGCAGCAGCAGCAGGAGATGCAGCGCGACAGCGGATACGCGGATTCCTGGTCCTCCGCAGTCATGCGCGGACCGGCACCGAGGTCGTAAGTGCCATCAATCGGGACCCAGGCCTTGACTGCCTTCAGGTTTTCGAAGATCACACCCCGATCCGTCGCCAGATCGCGCACCACCGGGAACTTGGAAAACGGCTCCAGGCGAATTGGCTGCTCGAGATTGTCAATCAGCGCCGAACAAGCCATCCGCGCCTTGCCATTGATCAGCATGGCGCACGATCCGCAGACCTCTTCCAGGCAGTTCGAATCGTAGGTAATGGGCGTGGTCGCCTTGCCGTCGCGCGTGACCGGATCGGCCGCGATATCCATGAGCGCCGATATCACGTTCATGTTCGGCCGGTAGGGAACGGAGAACTCCTCCCAATACGACTTGGAGGTGGGAGTGAGTTGACGCTTGATTTTCAGGATGACGGATTTTTCAGCCATTAGCAGTTAGCCTTTGAGCAATCAGTTCAACTTTCAATCGGGAAGGGCACGAGTTTCACTCGTGCCGAAGCTGAGCAAGGACCGCGGCTTTAGCCGCTGAGGTTCGCTTGTGCCACCCCTTGGCGCCAGAAAAAAACCCTCAGGGGCTAAATCCCGTCATCCCTACTCCTCTACTTGGCACGACTGTAAGTCGTGCCCTTCCCGGTTCTTTCCGGGTGGGCAACGATACATCGTCCTCACATCTGATCTGCCCTGTGCGTAACGCAACGAAGTTCCTCACGATCCCCACAGGTCTCTTTTCCCTCGCAACAAAAACCACCGGAAGGGCACGAGTTCTACTCGTGCCGATTTAAGCTAACCAAAGACCGCGGCTTTAGCCGCTGAGGTTTGCCCTTGAAGCCAGGACGACTCATTTCGCCTCCCGGAACCTACTTTGGAACATTCTCGACCTGGCAGCGTCGAAGCCTGTTCGTTGTCGAAAATTACGTTCGCCTCTTCCTGCAAACTCTCTACCTGTATCGCCGCGAAGGCCGCTATCGACTGCACCCGTTCGTGGTCATGCCTGAACATGTGCACTTGTTGCTTACTCCGTCGAACAACGTAACGCTGGAACACGCGGTGCAATTGATCAAAGGCGGCTATTCCCATGCCCTCGGAGATCTGATTGGCCGCACGCGCGAAATCTGGGAACGAGGCTTCACCGATCACCGGATTCGCGACGACCAAGATTTCCTGCATCACCAAAACTACATCCACCAAAATCCGGTCGAGCGACAGCTCGTGACCCAACCCAGCGAGTACCGCTACTGCTCCGGATTTCCGGGATTCAAATTGGATCCGTGGCCCTCAGCGGCTAAAGCCGAATTTTCAAAGAGCGCCTAACTGGCACGAGTGGAACTCGTGCCCTTCCCGGCAAAATCAACCTCGGTCAGGTCGGTCCCTCGTCAGAGAACGCCTGAGATCCATTTCTTCAGCGAAGTAGTCACGCCTGTTTCGATACCACACAATGCGCAAAACGCCCAAGATTACCGAAACAGCACAAAGGAAAAGCCAGATTCTCGCCTCAACGGAAGCATCGGGCCTCGTGCTATGAAGGTGACGTACAGAAAGCCACGCCGCCCATCCAGCAGCGATTCCGTTTCCGAGCAGAAGGCGTATCGTCGCCCGTCGGGTACTCTTGTTCACGCTAGTACTTCCTCAACCGCGGCGGAATCAGCGATATATCCACCGGCTCGAACTCAAACTTGGGCTCGTCGGCGTCCGGAGCGAAGTACGCTTTCGTCGTCTTCATCCAGTTCTTGTCGTCGCGATCCGGGAAATCCGGCTTGTAGTGCGCCCCGCGCGACTCGTCCCGCATGCGCGCACCCTGTGCGATCACCCGCGCCAACTGCAGCATGTTGTAAAGCTGGCGAGCAAACACCACAGTCGTATTCGCCCACAAAGTCCGATCGCTCAGGTTAACTTTGCGATAGCGTTCCAGCAATTCGACCAGCTTGGCATCAGTCTGCTGCAGGTTCTTGTTGTAGCGGATGACCGTGCAGTCCTTGGTCATCAATTCGCCCAGTTCGCGCCACAATTTCACCGGATTTTCGGTGCCCTGGTTCTTCATCAGCAGGGCATTATTCTCTTCCTGCTTCTTTTTCTCGGCCTCAAAGCATCCGTTCCCGTCCGACGCAGCCTGCAATCCGCGCGCATAATTCACCGCATTCGGCCCGGCAACGCCTCCGCCGAAGATGCAAGACACCAGCGAGTTCGCGCCCAGCCGGTTGGCCCCGTGATACTGGTACTCGCACTCGCCCGCCGCAAAAATCCCCGAGATGTTCGTCGCCTGCTTGTAGTCCACCCATAGCCCGCCCATGGTGTAGTGCATGCCAGGGAAAATCTTCATGGGCGTGTCGCGCGGATCGTCTCCCACAAACTTCTCGTAAATTTCGAGAATGCCTTCCAGTTTCTTGTCGAGAATCTTGCGGTCGATGTGCGTCAGGTCGAGATACACCATCCCTTTGCCATCGATGCCCAGATTGTGCTCGTAGACAACTTTGAAGATCGCGCGGGTCGCAATGTCGCGCGGCACCAGGTTGCCGTACTTCGGGTACCACTCTTCCAGGAAATACCAGCGTTCATTTTGTGGAATCGACTTCGGATCGCGCTTATCGCCCGGCGTCTTCGGAACCCAGACGCGTCCGCCTTCGCCGCGGGCCGACTCTGACATCAGGCGCAGTTTGTCTTCGCCCGGAATACAAGTCGGGTGAACCTGAATGAACTCGCCGTTGGCGTAGTAGCAGCCCTGCTGGTAGAGCGCCGACTGCGCCGATCCTGTGCACACTACAGAGTTCGTAGATTTTCCGAAGATTGCTCCGATACCGCCGGTCGCAATAATGAGGGCATCGGCCGGGAAGGTGCGTACTTCCATGGAACGCAGGTCCATCGCGCAGATGCCGCGGCAGACTTTATTCCCATCGAGCACCGCCGACAGAAATTCCCAATGCTCGAACTTCTTGACCTTACCTTCCGATTCATACCGCCGCACCTGCTCGTCGAGCGCATATAGAAGTTGCTGTCCAGTGGTCGCACCCGCGAACGCCGTGCGGTTGTACAACGTTCCGCCGAACCGGCGGAAATCGAGCAATCCCTCAGGAGTGCGATTGAAGGGAACGCCCATGCGGTCCAGCAGATCGATGATCCCCGGCGCCGCCTCGCACATATCTTTGATGGGAGGCTGGTTGCCGAGAAAATCTCCGCCGTACACGGTGTCGTCAAAATGCTTCCAGGTGGAGTCGCCCTCACCCTTCAGATTCTTTGCAGCGTTGATGCCGCCCTGGGCGCAGACGGAGTGCGAGCGCTTTACCGGCACGATCGAGAACAGGTCAACCTGCCCGCCCATCTCGGCGATCTTGATTACCGCGGACAGCCCGGCGAGTCCGCCGCCTACGACAATAATCTTGGGAGCCGCCATGTTATTGCGCCCCCTTTGCCTGAGGCGTTAACGGACGCGTATCCACGATGTTGCCGCTTGGTCCGGGTACATCCTGGAATCGCGAATGAAAGGTGTAGAGACTCACCAGGCCCACCACGCTGAGTAAGCCGAAGAACGCCAGACACAAATTCAGCAGCCGTTTCTGCGCCTTATCGCCCGAGACCAAGCCCCACTTCGCGCAGAACAACCAGATCCCGTAGGCAAAGTGCCATGAAGCCGCGATTAGTCCGATCACGTAAAACGCCATCAGCCACGGATTGTGGACTTCGTTGGCGACCTTGATAAACGACGAAGCCGGATTCTCATGCAGGTCGGTTCCGGTAAACCGCATCGTGTACGTATGCCACACGATGTAGATGAATGCGATTCCGCCCGTCCAGCGCTGCAGGGTATACATCCAGTTGCCGCTCCAGGGATATTCCGCGGTATTGCCGTCGCCGCGGTACCAGATGTAGAAGCCGTAGAGCGCGTGAAAGGCGATGGGCAACCATATGCCGAAAAGCTCAAGGAAGAACACCAGCGGAAGGTTGGCGAGAAAGCTGACCTGGCGGGCGTAAGCGTCCGGCCCGGTGATGGCGGTTGAGTTCGAAATCAGAATATGTTCGAACAGGAACGCGCCCACCGGGATGATCCCGGTCAACGAATGCAGCCTGCGAAGAACGAATGACGACCCCTGACCAGCTCGTAATGGCGCAACCCCACGCGCCAGAAGGGGAGCAGAAGAACTGGCTGACGCCACGGAAGCTCCTTAAAAGTTCGGCTATGAAAAAATAACTTTTTATTATCGTGTGCGGGTCGAAGCGAAGTCAACAAGGGATCCCGGCAGGGACGGGTTTGCGAAATCAATTTCCCCGGTCGCACCACTCCAGAAACTTCCGGAACGCCGCTCCGCGGTGGCTGTATTGCGCTTTTTCCTCGGCGCTCAACTCCGCGAAGGTTCTTTGAATCTGGGGAAAATAAAATAGCGGATCGTATCCAAAGCCATTTTCCCCCCGTGGTGCATCGAGAATGACGCCCTCCGCGACGCCACGAAACATTGCCAGCGTGGTACCACCCTTGGCTGCCGCCAGTATGCACACAAATCTTCCAGTGCGCTTCTCCGGCGGAACATCTTTCAACTCGCGCAGCACGCGCGCGTTGTTCTCTTCATCGTCGGTGTTCCGGTTTGCCAGATGCGGTTGATCCGCCGCATAACGCGCCGAGTGCACCCCCGGCGCACCATGCAGCGCGTCGATTTCAATCCCCGAGTCGTCGGCGACGACGATTTCCCCTGGCGCGTAGCGGCTGTAGGCTTCCGCTTTCTTGCGCGCGTTCTCCTCGAACGTCGCGCCGTCTTCAACCACTTCCGGCAGGGAAGAGAAGTTCGGGAGTCCCGCGATCTCAATGTTGTGCGGCCTGGCGGCCCCCGCGAAATCCCGCAGCTTTCCCGCATTCGATGTGGCAATCAGAATTCTTTGCATGCTGTCCGAGTTTTCAGACTGTAGCGCCGGCAGCTTGCCGGCTGTCCCGAGGGCGTCCCGCCCTCGGAGCGTCATGCGAATGCGCGCCGCCGGGCAGCCTCCGAGACGGCGGCGCTACAATCAGGCAGAGGCCTCCTTCCGTCTCCTCTCTCGAAAGCTCCACATAGCCACCGCAATGACGCTGACCAGCGTAATAAATCCTCCCAGCCAGCGATCCCACGTCCTCGCAAAAGTAATCTGTACTCGATTCAGTCCAGCCTCAACCGGGACCAGCATCTGCCCAGACCTCGCTCGCGCCCCTGTTTCCACCCCGTGTCCATTCACTTCAACCCGCCACGCTGGGTAGGGGAAAACGCGGAGCGCAAGCTGATCCTTCGCGGACACTTCCGCCGTAAACAGCTTGTACTCCGGATCCCAGCGATAGACATGAATGGCTGCTCGCGCCGGACCGTCCACGGTCACGTTGCGAGCGTCCTTGTCGATCGCTGACGGCTCGGCTCCCACGGGAGTGTACTCGTCGGTGCCTTCATAACCCGCCCGCGTGTACATGTTGTCTTGCATCTCACGCAAATCAGCCGCGTTATCCCACCACGGTACCTGCGCATGATTCCACGCCATGGTGATCAACACCACAGTAAGGGCGCAAACCGCTGCCCGCATCCACCAGCGTCGCAGGCCGACTGTCACAAAAATCGTAAAAATCACGCTAAGACACAGCAGCCACCGCCAGGGAAACTGCATGAATCGCATCTTGGGCAGGATTCTCCAAAACATTAAAGAAACTGGAAACAGCAGAATGCTGCAAGCAGCGGCCCAGATCAGCAGGCTTTCGAATGCCGGCCGGTTCTTCTGCCGCCAGAGTTTCGTGCCCAAAGTTGCGGCGGATATGATCGCGATCTCCAGAATCGCCACCCAGGAGATGATCCGATTGAACGCATCATGATCGGCATCTGCGGTGTGAATGAAAAGAAAATTGTCCTGCGGGCGCGAACCGGGCGAGAGTGCTTCGTCAATGGTGATCCACTTCTGTTCGTAGATTGCGGGCACAAGGTAGAAACTCGCCAGGCACGCACCAATCGCGACCGCGCCAGTTGCCATCCAGAGAAGCCGCGCCGATCGCTGCCTCCAGGCAAGAATCAGCATCAGCAGCGCAAGGGAATAATGGACCATTACTGCAGCCGGCGCGTTGGTCAGCCACGCACCTGACAGTACGAGGGCCAGCGGAATCATCATCGGCTGCTTATCCTCGGCAGCTTTCAAAACGAACAGAATCAGCAGAGGAATCAGGCAGGCCGCCAGCAATTCCGCAAACGCGCTGCGCCAGTAGACGATCACCAGGTGATAGGGATTCACCGCATACAGCACGGCCGCAAAGGTCGCATCGCGGCGACTGAGCCAGCGACGCCCCAAGGCAAACATCGATGCACCCGCGGCGACCAGGGCGATCCAGATGTAGACCGGAGAAGCAACCGTCCACGGGACAATGGCGCTAATCATGGCGCCTACCGTCCAGGAGGCTGGGGGATAGAACAAGAACCGCGGCTCGCCGTAGCCAAAATGCGCCAGCGCGGCCCAGCGCGGGTACAGAATTCCATGCTTCCATTGGCCCAGCACCTCCAGCCATGAATACAGATGGAATTCAATGTCGTGTCCGGAAGGCGTACCGAAGAAGAAGAAGGGAATTTCTGCCGCAAATGAGGCTAGTCCGATCGCAAGCAGCGGTGTCCAAAGCAGCGATCCGGCTCTAAACGGCGAAGTATTTGGGCTGCTGACGTCGGTGCTCAGTGGCTTCTCGCTATCAAGGACTCAACTCACGCATCGAAAACTCCAACAGTCTACATTTAATGCAGATTTAATATTCCTGAAACCATCGATCCAAAGAGATCGCGTACCGTATTCGCATTGGGGTGGAACAGACCACGAAGAGTTGAAGGACCCGCGCCAGAGACGGGGTTCGGGTTCTTCGATTCTTCGGAAATCAGCCACTAGAAGCCTCCCGCCCACACTCACGTCGTCTGTCCGCAAGTCGCTTTCCTGCTTTCGCGCCGCAAATCCCGCCCGAACCTGCCGCGGGAGGCTTTTCCCTTGAATGAGGCACACTCTCGCCGCGATGCAGTGGGACTGGTGGGTCAGCTCAATGCTAGAATCACCGAATGCGTCGAGCCGCCCCAGCCCTGCACTCGTTCTTGATCTTCACATTCCTGAGTGTGTCAGTGCTCGCCCAAGTTCCCTCGACTGATAAGGTTCCCGACAAAGATGTTCCCATTGTCGTGGAGCTCTTCACCTCCGAGGGCTGCTCCAGTTGCCCTCCCGCCGACCTGCTTCTTCAGAAATTGGACCTTCGCCAGCCTATCCCCGGCGCGCAACTCATCGTGCTCAGCGAACACGTCACCTACTGGGACCACGACGGGTGGAAAGATCCGAACTCGTCTCCCGCGCTGACCGACCGCCAGGGTTCCTACGAGGGAAAACTTGGAGAGAAGGATTCCTTCACTCCGCAGTTCATCGTCGATGGAACCGCGCAATTCAAATTGGACGATCCGAAACACATCGAAGCTGTCCTGGAAAAAGCAAAGGATGATGCCAGGGTTCCGGTACGTCTCGGCGAGATTACATTCGACCCGGGCAGTTCCTCGACCCTCCGCGCCCACATCGAGACCGGGACCAACTCTGAGAAACACAATGCGGACGTTTACGTCGCGGTCGCGCTCGATCGCGTCGAATCCCAGGTGCTGCGTGGAGAAAACGGCGGCAAGCACCTGGTCCACGTTGCGGTGGTGCAGCAGTTGGCAAAGATAGGGAAGTTGCCGAAAGGCAAAACGTTTGTGCAAGATGTCCAACTAAAGATCAAGGCGGGCACCGATCCCAACAACGTCCGCCTCATCGCGTTTGTGCAAGAACCGGGCCCCGGCAAGCTACTCGGGGCGGCCGAGCGTAAGCCGTCCAAGTGACCATATTCTGAGTAGCGCAGCCCTCTTCCACCGCACTCCTTTACCGGGCACGGCCTGCAAGCGCGCCGGTTCCGTTAGAATCACAATGTCAATAGGATCCGCTTCTCTGTATCCCGCGGTGCTCTCTGTGCGGAAAGGCATTTCATATGAAGATCGGTGTTCTGGCGTTGCAGGGAGATTTCGATGCCCACCGCCGTCGGCTTGAGGAGCTGGGCGCCGAAGTTGTGCTCGTCAGGAAGCCGGAGCAATTCGATCAGATTGATGGGCTCGTAATCCCTGGAGGCGAGTCCGGCACCTTCCTCAAACTCCTGGGCCAAACCGGGTTCGAAAAACTCAAGCGGTTCGTTCGCCTCAAGCCCACCTTCGGCACCTGCGCTGGCGCTATCCTGCTGGCCAAGGAAGTCGAGAACCCCGCGCAAGCCGGACTCGGTGCTCTCGATATCCGCATCCGCCGTAACGCCTACGGACGCCAGATCGACAGCTCCATTCGCCAGGGAAGATTCCTGCGCGATCTCCAGGGAAAGCTCGCCGACTCTCCCCTTGAAATGGTCTTCATCCGCGCTCCAAAAATCTCCCACGTCGGAGAAGGCGTCGAAGTCCTCGCAACCGAGGGCAGCGACCCAGTGGTGGTCCGGCAGGGAAGGGCGATGGCGGCCACGTTTCATCCCGAACTTTCCGACGATCCCCGCGTCCACCAGGCTTTTCTGAATCTTGTAAGCAACGGGGGCAAGGGCGAGTAATTCCCAGCCCGTCTCGAGGTGTCCTAACGATCCATCCAGGAGTGCTGCCTCGGATGTGGCGGCGAGTCGCCGTCACGACAGCCAGCCGGATGGCGGCGCTACAAACGCTGCAATGATTCCTCCAAAAAATCTCTGCCCTAAGGAACTTTTTTCTTGACATTCCAATCGCGTAACCGTACAGTTACACATCATGCGTCACCTATCGGTTACATATTCGACACCCCGAACGAGCGAGGCGACCTTCCAGGCGCTAGCGGACCCCACTCGCCGGGCGGTTCTGGATCTTCTGCGGCGTGGCTCGCAGCCTGCCGGACAGATTGCCGGCGCGTTTCCCGTCTCGCGTCCGGCGATTTCGAAGCACCTGCGGTTGCTGCGCCGCGCCCACCTGGTTCGCGAGCATCGGGAAGGACGTAACCGTGTCTACGAACTCAATGCCGAACCCCTGCAGGCGGTCGATTCGTGGATTGAACAGTACCGAGTCTTCTGGGCCAATAATCTAAACAGCTTGAAAGCATTTGTTGAAGCAGAACATGCACGAGAAACGGAGTCGGCAGAAGCCGCCTCTCGCAAGCCAAAACGAAATCCGCACGGACGAGACACGTCCGACTGAAAGGGAACTGTCATGAAAACCTCGATTCGCACCATCCTCATCGCCACCGTAGTCCTGGCTGCCGGTTCTGCCTTCGCCCAGACCGACGCCCAGAGAGCCTTCGCCACCGTAAAGAACCTGCCCGGAACCTGGGAAGGCAAAGGCGCTGAGCGACAACCGCTGCATGTCACCTTCAAACTTACCGGCGGCGGATCTGCTGTCATGAGCGAAATTGTGGTCCCTAACGAAGACATGGTCTCGATGATTCACCTCGACGGCCCGGACAAGCTGCTTCTCACGCACTACTGTGCAGTCGGAAATCAACCACGAATGCTGGCCAGCGTCTCGACCGACGCACGGACCATCACGTTCAATTATGTTGACGCCACGAATCTCCAGTCTCCGGATGCCGGACACATGCAACGGATGGTGCTGACCGTACTCGACGAGAACCACCATATCGAGGAATGGACCTTTGTCGATCACGGCAAGACTCACAAAGAGGTCTTCGACCTGCATCGCAAGATGATGTAGTCGCAGCGTCGCCGCTAGTGTGCGGCGAGAAGAGGAACTACAGGAGCATCCATGGCCACCACGATCATCACTCTCGATCAAGACGTAATCGTCACAGAGATTCAAATCACTGCACCGCCCGATCGTGTTTTCAGGGCCCTAACCGATGCGGGCGAACTCCGCCGTTGGTTCGGTAGCCCCGAGTGTCCGGTGAAATCATGGAAGATGGACGCCCGCGTTGGCGGCCAATATTCCTATTCGACCGAACAAGGATCGGCCGTGGTGAACGGTGTCAGCACATTCGAATGCCACGGAGAGATCGTGGAATTCGACCCGCCTCACCTCCTGGCCTACACCTGGATCGGCAACTGGCATGACAATCCCCACAGCACCACTGTCGTGCGATGGGAACTCACGCAGAAGGGAAGTAGCACTCTTGTGAAGGTCACACACAGCGGTCTCGCGAATCTGCCGGTCGCCCGCGAAGACTACACCGATGGCTGGCCTGGCGTAGTCGGAATGTTGAAGCAGTTCGTGGAACAGTTGTAGCGTCGTCCCGCGGTGGTCGTGGCGGCGTTTCTCCGCCACACCCGGCGGGGAGAGCTTGGCCGTCCGCAGGTCTTGAAACAAGGAGAGAATATGGCCACCGCCACCATCACCCCCGATCAAAACGCAGTCATCGCCGAGATCTATATCGCCGCGCCGCCGGCTCGCGTCTTCCAGGCGATCAGCGATCCCGGGCAACTTCCGCGCTGGTGGGGACAAGATGGCCTCTATCACGTCACCAAGTCCACCATGGATGTGCGCCCGGGCGGCAAGTGGCGCAGCGACGGCGTCGGTGCCGACGGCAAGGCCTTCTTCGTGGAGGGCGAATATCTCGAAGTCGATCCGCCGCGCCTGCTGGTGCATACCTGGATCGGCAGCTACGACCCGCTGAAAACGGTGGTGCGATGGGAACTTGTGCCGCAGACTGTGAACGCCTTGCACCCCAGCGGTCCGAAGAAGTCAGGCACGGGCACCCTGGTGCGCGTCCGCCAGGAAGGATTCGCCGGGAACATGCCATCTGCTACGAGTCATGGAGAAGGTTGGAAGCGCGTCCTGGGATGGCTCGAAGCATTCGTCGAGCGTGGGAACAAACCGTAGCGCTGGCGTCCCGCCGGCTGTCGTGGCGGCGTCTCGCCGCCACAGTTTCCTGATCAGCCGCTGGCGATTCCGTTTGTGATCCTTCCGGCTTCAATTTAATCTGTCACACCGAAGTGATCCCTGACCTGGAAAGGAACTTCCTCATGTCTTCCCGCCTTAACTGTGTCCTGTCGTGCGCTATGGTCGTTGTGTCGATCTCCGGAGTCTCTCTCACTCAGAACGCTACAGCCAAGGCTCCGCCTGTCATTGACGTCCACGTCCACGCCATGGACGGATCTTTCCCAGGTGTGCAGCCGATGTGTCCCAACACCTCGAAGTTCACCGCCTCCGATCCGAAGACCAAGGAAGAGCCTTTTGGCTGGGTGAAAGAGCCGTGCACTCCAGCGCTTTATCCGGCTGCTTCGGGCGAGTACATGAAGGACGTCCTGGCCGAGATGGAGCGGCTGAACGTCACTGCGGTGGTGTTTGGAGATCCCAAGAGCGTTCAGAAATGGAAAGATGCCGCACCTGCCAGAGTCATACCAGGAACCTCTTTCGAGGTCGGATTTCCTACCGCACAGCGAGTTTCGGTCGAGGATCTACGCAGGGACTTCACCAGCGGCGGTTTCAAAGTCATGGGGGAGATCGGGCTGCAATACGAGGGCATCTCGCCCAGCGACCCGTCGGTGGACGCGTACTTCGCTCTCGCTGAGGAGCTCGATATTCCTGTAGCCATCCACATGGGAACGGGCGGGTCGGGACGCGCCAATATCACAACCCCAAAGTTCCGGGGTTCCATGGGCAATCCACTCCTGCTTGAAGAACTGCTGGCAAAGCATCCGAAGCTGCGGGTGCAGGTTATGCACGCTGGCTATCCCATGATCGACAACATGCTCACGCTGTTACAGGCAAACTCTCATGTGTATGTTGACGTTGCCGGCTTGATTTGGAGTTATCCCATCAAGGAGGTCAACCGTTACATCGAGCGGCTCGTCGACGCCGGATTCGAAGACCGTGTGATGTTCGGCACCGACCAGCTACTCTGGCCCAAGCTGATGGCGTATTCGATCAGCATCATCCAGAACGCCGACTACCTCACGCCCGAGCAGAAACGGGACATTCTTTACAACAACGCCGCCAGATTTCTGAGGCTGGACACGACGCAAGGGAAGTAGGCACTAGGGGAGAACGGTCAGAACTGCGCGCCGAGTGGTGAAACCACTCTGCCCCAATACCACGTCCGCACTTTCCCCGTCGTGGAAGGGACCGCTGAAGATCAGAATGCGGCTGTTGTCGCAATCCGCGACCAAGTAGTTCCTGGGAAGTTGGGGGTGGCGTGGGTAAGGGCGAGGGTATGCCGGGCTGAGTGCTGCTCGGCGAGGTCGAGCCACACCCAAGTGAGAAAACTAGTAGCAGAAGAGGCGGGAAGACTAGGGATGCCGAGCGCACTATCTAACCCTCCCGTACCAACAGTCTCGCCCGACGTGTCCTGGGTAACAGAGTGGTCGGGGGCAGGGTGGAAGGGATTGTACCATCCCCTCCAGCCCAAAAACTCAATGTGCCTTTCTAGAAATATCCGCTCAAACATTACCCACCATTGCTGAATCGGAAAACTCTTCGCCCGGACGTACGAGATTGCAAAAGGGGAGTCTGACCCGACCTCACGACAGGAAGTGGACACTCTGGCGGGTAGTTTCGCAATGTCCGATAACAGGTATTATGTAAAGCCATAGAGGCCCAACTGCCCTACGGCCGAAACGAAATGCCTTGGGAAATGACCGCGCCGGATACAGGGTCACCAGCAGCCCACTGGTTCCCCGACTTTCCTACATCTTGTACTTCCCCAAATCCTCGTCGTTGAGACCTTCGAGCCACTTGCGCAGATCTTCGCTGGTCATCCGGTCCGACATGTTCGCCGCCAGTTTCGAAGTCTTGAGGACGATTTCGTCAACGAAAATCGGACAGTCCACACGCAGAGCGAGCGCGAGCGCGTCGGACGGCCGCGAGTCGATGCTGACCACTTCGCCGCCGCGTTCCAGCCAGATGACGGCGTAAAACGTGTCTTCCTTCAATTCGGTCACGACTACCTTGTGTACCTGAGCTTCCAGACCGGTCAGCACGTTCTTGATCAGGTCGTGGGTCATCGGACGCGGCGTCGCCACTTTCTCCATTTCGAGCGCAATCGCATTCGCCTCGTAGACTCCCACCCAGATCGGCAACACCGTTTCTCCACCCACATCTTTCAGGATGACGATGGGCATATTTGAAACCGGGTCGAGCATCAGGCCGCGGACTGTCATTTCTACTTCCATCGTGACCTCCGAATCACTCCTTATACCACCAACTCACCGGCAAGACTGTTGGGGAAACTGCGGGTCACCCGCACCGGGACGTAAGTACCGACTTTCGGAGCGGCGCCATCGACCGTGTAGTTTAAGGTTTTGTTGTGCGAGGTGCGCCCAATCCACTGGTTGCGCGTATCGTTGTAGGCCTCAACCATTACTTCAAGTGTTTGCCCCACGTACTTTCTGTAACGCTCCACTTGGATTTCCCGCTGTTTCGCCATCAGCACTTCCAGCCGGCGTGACTTTTCCTCTTCCGGGATCGCGTCCACCAGGCTTAAGGAGGGGGTGTTCGGGCGCGCCGAGTACTTGAACGTGAAAACGCTGTCGTACCCGACGTGGTCGAGCAGGCTCAGGGTCTCGTCAAAATCCGCATCTGTCTCGCCCGGGAATCCCACAATCACATCCGTTGTGATCCTGATTTCGCGCCGGGCGGCTTTGATCCACCCGATGCGTTCCAGATATTGCTCGCGCGTATAAAGCCTCTGCATAGCGTCAAGCATGCGCGTGGAGCCGCTCTGAACAGGCAAATGCACGTGATCGCACAGCGCTGGAACGGCATCGATGGCCTCCACAATGTCGCGTCCGAAGTCCCTGGGATGCGACGTCGTGAAGCGAACCCGGCGGATGCCCGCGACTTCCCCGACCGCTCTCAGCAACTCCGCAAAGCTCTTCTTTTCTTGAGGATCGCGATAAGAATTGACGTTTTGTCCGAGCAACTGAATCTCGGAGTACCCCAGATCCGCCATTTGGCGAGCCTCAACCAGAACAGAGTCGGAACCGCGGCTTCGCTCCTTGCCGCGCGTGAAGGGCACAACGCAATACGCGCAGAACTTATCGCAGCCCTCGATGATCGTGATGTATCCGCGGTGCGGGTTGGTGCGGGCAGTGAATTCGGTCTCGAAACACTCGTCGGTCTGGCGGTCGTCGAGCCCGGTGATGCGAACCAGACTCCCCGCGTCCGGCTTTCGCGCTTCCGACTTCCCTGCTGCGGACGGCAGGTTTTCCAATTGGATCAACATCTCCGGAAGCTTGCGGTAAGAGGCCGATCCGCACACCAGCGAGACGTGAGGCGCGCGCTCGAAAATCTTTTCGCCTTCCTGCTGCGCGACGCAGCCCAGCACCCCGAACTTCTTACCCTCGGCCTGCAACTTCTTGAAATCGGCCAGCCGATGGAATACTTTCTGCTCCGCCTTGTCGCGGATCGAGCAGGTGTTGTAGAGAATCAAGTCGGCCTGTTCGACGGTCTGTACCTGGCGGTAGCCTTCGCGCACCAGCGTCCCCACGACCTTTTCCGAGTCGTGGACGTTCATCTGGCAACCGAAAGTCTCCAGATAGAAAGTCTTCTGCGGATCCTTTTCCGACACCCCAGACATACGAACAGTATAGTTTGGAAACAGGTTCGAGTGTTGCATGTAAGAACACCCGCTCTATCGCCAGCGAGGATGGCGGGCGCTACGACGGCGTTATGGTTTCAAGCAGACGGGGTGCTCCGCCCCGCAGAGGACCAGCTTGGCGTGGAACAGGGTTCCGGCCACGCGCGTGGCGATGGCGATCAGGTCGCGCTGACCGGTGAACACTTTCACCTGGCGGGCGCGGGAGAGCTCGGGGAGGTTGACGGTGCGTCCGGCACGGATGCGGGCGGCGTTGGCTTCATCGGCCGTGACCGACGGGAGTTGCGGCAGGAGTTTGCGCGGGTGGACGAAAAAAGATTCGAGATCTCCGGAAACACAGGGTCCCTCCGCTCCGTTTCGCTTTCTCTGCGAGACAGCGAAACTGGGGTCGGGATGACAATGCTCGGCCTTCGGAAGCGATTGGAGTTCGTCCAGCGTGTGGGCGTCGGCCACAGTGAATTCGGCAACCGCGGTTCGGCGAAGAGATTCGAGGTGGGCTCCACAGCCTAGAACTTTGCCCATATCGTGGGCTACGGAACGCATGTAGGTTCCGGAAGCAACGCGGGCACGGAAGCGGGCGCGGTCCGCCTCGACTGCCACAATTTCGAACTCCTTGATCTCTACCTGCACTGGCTGCAAGACGACTTCTTTCTGGTTGCGGGCAAGTTTGTAGGCTGGGACTCCTTTAATCTTCTTGGCTGAAAACGGGGGCGGCATCTGCTCGATCACGCCCCGGAACCTTCCGGCGAGCGCTTCGATCTCTTCCTGCTTCAGACTCACCGCCTGGGGCGTGCTCATGGGTTCGCCTTCGGCGTCGTAGGTGTCAGTGGAAAAGCCGAACCGGATTGCGCCCTCGTAGGTTTTTTCAGAGCTCACATAGAATTGCGCCAAACGGGTAAAACTGCCGGTGACCAGCGGAAGAACTCCTGTAGCCATGGGGTCGAGCGTGCCCAGATGTCCGACCGAGCGCTGGCCAAGGATGCGGCGGACTCGGTTCACAACATCGTGCGAAGTGAGACCCGCTGCCTTGTCGATAATCAGAACTCCATTCATATTGGGTAATTTCGTAGTTTTGCGATTGGGTAATTTATGATTGGTGCGCAAGGGGAATCGGCGAACTCGATCGTCATCGGCTGCGCGGCGCTCAAACTCCCTAACTACCCAAGCACTAAGGTACCAAATTTCCCATGTTTCCGATTCGCGACGATCAGCCGCGCTACAGCACACCGTTTGTAAACGGATTTCTGATTGTGCTGAATATCGTCATTTATCTATTTCAGTCGATGCTCGATCCACGCAGCGGAGAGTTATTCGCGCGGCAATTCGGCGTGGTGCCGGCGCACCTGGCAGCGTTTCTGGGGGGATCGCCGAGGTATCCGTTGCCCGCGGTGATCGTTCCCTTCTTTACCTCGATGTTCCTGCATGCCAGCTGGATGCACGTGCTGGGCAACATGTGGTTCCTCTACATTTTCGGGGACAACATCGAGGATTATCTGGGGCACTTCAAATATCTGGTGTTCTATTTGCTTTCGGGATTGTTCGCTATGACGACGCAGGTCGCGATTTATCCGCACTCCAACCTGCCGACCGTGGGAGCGAGCGGGGCGATTGCCGGAGTGCTGGGAGCGTATTTCATTTTGTATCCACGGGCGCGGGTGTTGACGTGGTTCTTCGTCTTTGTGTTCTATATTCCGGCGTGGATCATGCTCGGCTACTGGTTTGTGCTTCAGTTCTTTGCCGGTGCAGCCACGCTGTCGATGACGCATGCGGGCCGGGATGTCGGCGGCGTGGCGGTGTGGGCGCACGTTGGAGGATTTGTGGCCGGAATGTTGATGATCAAGATTTTTCCCGAGCGCGGGAGAAGGTATCCGTACGCATACCGGTAAAGCCTGGGCATCAAAGACGCGGGCGGGGGCGCCCGCGCCACACTGCTCAGGAAAACGCTTTAGCCGATATTTCCCTTCCTGACAAAAATCACTTTTTCGGACGCGATTCGGGCGGCACCAGCCCCGCCAGGCGGTAATAGACGACGAGTTGTCCGTAGTGCTCGCCACAGTGCTCGATGAAGCCGTAGGCGTAATCAATGACTCTGACTTTCTGATGGGCAAAAGGATCGTCGATGGTGTCGGTCAAGCCCTTTTCGCCTTTCGCGCTGATCGCGGCGGCGCCGTCACTGAAGGCTTTCTTCACGAACGCGACGATGTCCGCCTTGGTTTTGTACTTGTCGCGCTTCATATCTTCTTCGGCGGGCGGCTTCTTTCCCATCACAGGATTAATGAAATAGTAGTTGGCTCCGGCAGCATGCAAGAGTTGCTCGGCGAAGCTTCGCTGAGCCGGAGTGGGCTTGTAATCGTACTTGTCTTCGGGAAAATCTTCGGCCATCGCGGTGAGTTTGCGGCCGATATCGTTCCAGGAATCAAGCACGACTTTCAGTTCGGGATCGGCGGGCTTGACGGCGGCGTCCTTCTTCATCGCGTCTTGGGCGTGAGTGGGGATGGCCAGGGTTGCGGCAAGCAGGGTTAGGACGAGAAACGGTACCTTCCTCATGATTCCTCCAGAAGTGAGTAGCGGGGCCATTGTACTTGGACGGGTGCAGGTAGGAAAAGAAAGTACACAAATCCTTCGTCGAGCAAAAAAGCGCCCTCCTCAGGATGACAGGCAAGAGAATGACAGGCAAGAAACTAAAGCGCTCCCGCGATGGACAGTAGTTCGATATTCTCCACAGTCACATTGGGCGGGAGAAGGATTGCATCGATGACCGCTTGAGCAACAGCTTTTGGGGACATCATTTTGCTGCGCGGAGCCTGAGGCCAGAGTGTTTTCCAGATATCGGTGTCGGTAGCCCCGGGAAGCAGGCCGATGACGCGGATTCCTTGCGGGCGAAGCTCTTCGCGCAGTGTGTTGGTGAGGCCGAGAGCCGCATGCTTGGAGGCATTGTAGGCGGCTGATCCGGCGAATACGCGCGTGGCGGCAATCGAAAGATTGTTCACGATGGTGCTGCCGCGTTTCATCATCGCGAGCGCGGCCTGCGCAATCAGAAACGTGCCGTCGACATTCGTCGCAAAAACATCTTTCCACGTGGGAAATGGGAGTTTTTCTACCGGCAAATTAGGCTGCGCGATCCCGGCGTTGTTGATGACCAGATCGAGACGCCGAAATTGCCGGCGCATCGCGCGGAAAAGATCATCCACAGAGTACGGGTCGCGTACATCGCAAGCGTTCGCGAGCACCCGGATTTTGTGGCGGAGCAGTTCCCTTTCGATCCGCCTTAACGATTTCTCGTCTCGGCCGGTCACGATGAGATTGCAGGATTCGGCAGCGAGGGCACGGGCGATCTCGAGTCCGATGCCGCGCGTGGCCCCGGTGACGAGAGCCACCTGGCCGCGGAGGCGGGCGGGATGTGGTAGACGTGGCGCCAAGCGAAACTCTTACCCTACCACGGTGGGCGGGGATCGACTGTATTGCCGGAGCTGAATCGAGTCGGGCCGCCGGCTCTGCCCTGGCGGGACAGCCGAGGCGGCTGTCGCCACGTCGTCTGTGCTCCCGGCGAGAAATATTCTACGGCAGGACGATGTATTCGCTCTTCACCAGGCCGCTGGGATAGGGTTGCGTCGCGATGTGATGCAGTTTGATGTCGCGCAAAAGAGTTCCAAACAGAGGGATTCCCTCACCGATCAGGACGGGCACGCGGGTAATGATCAGTCGCTGGATCAGGCCGGCACGGAGGAATTCCTGAATCGTGACTCCCCCGTCAATGTACAACTGACGGAACCCGCGGGCAGCGAGACGCGAGATGATCTCCACGGGATCTCCCGCGATTTGCTCGACAATGCCCCCGGACACCGAAGAGAAGTCGAGCGGGCGGCTGCTGAGAACAAACACGGGCTTGTCTGCGTATGGCCACTCTGGAAACTCCAGCACGATTTCGAACGTCTTGCGTCCGATCACAAGCGCGTCGATAGATGAGAAGAATTCAGCGTAGCCGTGGGGCTCGCCACCACCGGGCGGCAGGAAGTCGAGATCGCCGTTAGGCCGCGCGATAAAGCCGTCGACTGTGACGCCGATGAAGACCGAAGCCTGGATGGGTTGTGCCGTCATGACCCGTCCTCAGGAAAGAAGGCGCTGGAAAGACGGAAGGTATCTTACACCGAGGCTCGGCCAAGACTCGGACTTAGGCTACCGGCTTCCGGGTCCCTACACTCCGTTCGGGCGCTGGCGGATCAATGACAAAAATTCCGATCGCGTCTCTTCCTCGTTGCGGAAGCAGCCCAGCATGGAACTGGTGACGGCGGCTGAGTGCTGCTTTTCGACGCCGCGCATCATCATGCACAGGTGGCGGGCCTCAATGACCACTCCGACCCCCTGCGGCTCGATTACCTTCTGAATCGTTTCGGCGATTTGCGTGGTCAGGCGTTCCTGAATCTGCAAGCGTCGAGAGAAGAGTTCGATCAGGCGTGGTATTTTGCTCAGGCCAATCACGCGGCCACTTGGGATGTAAGCGACATGCACCTTGCCGAAGAACGGCAGCATATGGTGCTCGCACAGGCTGAACATCTCCACGTCCTTGACGATGACCATTTCGTCATAAGTCACGGTGAACAGCGCGCCCTTGAGCAGGGCTTCGGGATCTTCCTGATACCCCTTGGTCAGGAACTCCATGGCTTTGCGCACGCGCTCCGGAGTGGCGGCAAGACCTTCACGGGTGGGATCTTCGCCCAGGCGGACGAGCGTTTCGCGGACCAGGTCTTCGTAGCTGGCACTGGTCAGGGTCACAACCTCTTTTGCTTTCTCAAGCGGCGACATAGGGATTCAGTAACTGCGTAATTCGGTGATTGGGTAATTTAACCACGGTTTTACACACTATTTTGAAATTCCATTTCCTCCAGAATACTCGAAGGAGTTCATCATGGTTTCTTCTAATCTCACTCTTTCCAGATGCGCATGGGGGAAGCGCCGCTGCAATATTTCGAAGATCCGTATACATAGATTTTCGGTGGTCGGAACGGTTACAGCAAATTCTTGCATGACATTAAGATTTTCCAGGTCATAGCGGGAGAGCACTTCCCTTTCGACGCATTGGTCGAGATCGACGAGGTTACAGATCATTCCGGTCGCCGCGTCGACTTGGCCACTGACTGTCACTTCGAGCGAGTAGTTGTGGCCGTGTCCGTAGGGATTGTTGCACTTGCCGTAAGTAGCCTGATTTTCTTCGTCCGACATCTCGGCGCTATGCAGGCGATGCGAGGCGGAAAAAAGATACCGGCGGGTGAGATGAGCTTTCATAACGAGCATCGAGCTTCGCGCCTTGAGCTTTGAGCCTGGCTCTTCATTCTTCTCCATAGAAATCGACAAACAAATCCGGCGTTTCATACACCCGGACGCGGTGCAGGAGCGCCTTCTGCAGCTTCGGCTCGAGGCGCTGCCAGATGGCGATCGCCAGATTTTCCGTTGTCGGAATCTGCGTCAAAAATTCGGGCACTTCCTTGTTGAGAAAGCGATGATCCATGGCATCGAGGACCTCGCGATGCATCACTTCCTTCAGTTGTTTGAGATCGACTACAAACCCGGAGCGCGGGTCAACTTCGCCTTTGACCGTCACTTCGAGCGTGTAGTTGTGGCCGTGCCCGTTGGGATTGTTGCATTTGCCAAACAGCCGCTGGTTTTCCTCCGGAGTGAATGCCGGATTGTGGTAGTAGTGCGAGGCGGAGAACTCGGCTTTGCGCGTCAGATAAACCATCGGTCTTTCTTGCTGTGAAGAGCAACTCCTGGGGCCGCGAGTTGGCGCGGACAAACACGGATTCAATCGAATTACAGAATCAATCTTACTGCATGATCCTGGCCATCATTGTGTTTCAGGGCTCAGCTCGATGGGTGGCTCAACCGCGTAGGAACGAATCGACTGCCATTTCGGTGAACTGGTTTTTTCCAGCTCCGGGCAGATGTCCTTGTTCGGCTCAAATACGATCACTTTGTAGACATAGCGTTTGTGACGCGGGCGATCATATGCCAGCGCAAAAGCGATGCCGTGCTTCTTGTCGATCCAGAAGACCAGCGGACGGGAGCCGAGCGAGGGCACAGGCGGAGTCAGTAGCACCCAGGCACGCATTTCTTTGTAGGCAGCGGCGACTTTCTCCGGAGTCTCAAAGGTGGTGATCCCTTCCGCGGTGCTGAAGCGGGTGGTGGACGATTCGATCTGGAAAATCTTGTTTTTCCTAAACCGAATGAAAACATCGCCGCGCCCGTTGGGATTGGAGGTGTCGACCCAGTCGATGGTGCTGCCGCACGGATCGTTCCATTCCTGGTCCTCAGGCTTTTTGGGAAACAATTCGAGAGCCCGGTCGCGGGAGTCGCCGAGTTTCAGCGGTCCCATGCTGTGTCCGGCCTCAATCGTGGTAGTGGCAAAGTTCGGGCCGACTTCGGAGATCTGGGCAAGAGTTGTCGGGGCGGAGACCAGAAACAATGCTGGCAGAAGCAGGATCAGGGGCGTCTTCATCAGAGTCTTTGAGGCCGAGAACGTAGTTTTGGGCGCATCCTTTGGTTCGGAGTTCTGATTGCTGCCGTAGGTACGACCCTTCCAAGATACATGACCGCGAGCGTAATCGCGTTTGGAGCGAAGAAGAAGATAGGAGAACATGGGCATGCCGAAGAGGGCGCCGTTTATAGTTCGATCCCAAGTGAAATTGGAGGGCTGTAGTCGCATGGTCAGGTGCACGAACAGCGCAACCGAAAAAACACTCCACCAGTGCCCTCTGGGAAACTCTGTCAGGCCAACCACTAACCACAGGCTCGCCCAAAGTGCGAGTGTTTTCCAGGCCAGCCGCCCCGGATTCGGAAACAGCAGAGCCAAATTCTTCGTCCAGCCTTCGCGTAGTTGCCGAAAGTTGCGGTACATACGGGTGCGGACGGCGTCGGCAGCGTAGCGGAAGCGAATCTTATGGCCAGTAGACTTCACGACGCGGGCGAGGGCAACGTCTTCGAGGATGTCCGAGGCAACCGCAGCGTGTCCGCCGACGGCATCGTAGACTTCGCGGCGGATCAGCAGGTACTGCCCATTGGCTGCCGCAACCGGCGAAGCGGGATCACTCACTACCGCCGGGGGATACTGGCGGGCCAGTTCGGCGAAGACGACGGGAAGGACGGCCATCTCCCAAAAGGTAACGGCGATCTGCTCGGGAGAATAGGAGAGCAGGTCGGCATTGTTCTCTTTCGCCTCGCTCAGCGCGCGCGCCAGGGAGCCGGGCAGGTGGACGGTATCGGCGTCGGTGAACAGAAGCCACGCGCCTCGGGCGGCACGAGCGCCAGTTACGACCGCATTGTTCTTGCCCGTCCATCCGTCGGCAAGCGGACCGGCATCAATCGTACGCACAGACGAAAAAGAGCCGGAGATTTCCGCGGTGCGGTCGGTCGAGTGATCGTTGACGACGATGATTTCGAAGTTGATTCCAGTCTGCGCGACGAGAGATTCGAGGCAGGAGGCGAGGTTGGCCTCTTCGTTGCGCGCGGGGATGATGACCGAAAAGTCCGGAGTCGAAGAGGTCGTGGATGTTTCGGTCATAATTTCCTGAAAAGCAGACCACAGGGCTAAAGCTCGTCAGATTGGTGAAGCTAAACGCGGAGCTAAAGCGCCGCTCTTCCACGATGATTCCATCGATCTGAAGAGTTGTCTTCAACCACACGCTCCACTCGCCACCGGCAACGCGGGCGAAGCGCCCGCGCCACAGCGGCGATCTCGCGGGAATCCATTATTATAGCGGGGTGGCACGACAGAAAGGCTTACCCCGATGCGTCCTATTTCCAACCCATTGATTAGAAGAATTGCGCTCGGAGCACTGACGATGTGCTTCATGGCTGCACTTGTGGCGTCGAGCGCAGCAAAGAAAACGTCCAAACCGGATCGATCCGGGCGGCTGCAGCGGGTTGAGGCGAACGTGATGGAATTGCCCAGCGGGCCCGGCGAAGCACCGCTGCGTTTGAGTCTGCCGGAGTTGATGAAGGTGTACAACGTGCCCGCGGTCAGCATCGCAGTCATCGAGAATTACAAGATCGTGGACGCGGAGGCCTATGGGCTGGTCTCGGCCGGATCGAGCGCGCCCGTCACGACTCGAACTCTGTTCCAGGCGGGATCGATCAGCAAGCCGGTAGCAGCCGCGGGAGCACTGTATCTGGTGGAGCAAGGCAAGCTCTCGCTTGACGAAGACGTAAGCCAGAAGTTGAAAAGCTGGAAGGTTCCGGACAATGAGTTCACCAAAGATCAGAAAGTCACGCTGCGCCGGCTGATGTCGCACTCAGCTGGGCTGACGGTGCACGGATTCCCCGGCTACGACGTCGACGCCCTGATTCCCACGGTGGTGCAGGTGTTGGACGGCGAGCGTCCGGCGAACACGGCGCCGGTTCGCGTTGATATCGTTCCAGGAACGAAGGCGAGATATTCCGGCGGAGGCATCACGATTGAGCAATTGCTGATGACGGACGTGACCGGCAAGTCCTTCCCTGCCCTGATGCGCGAGATGGTCCTCGACAAGATCGGGATGAACGACAGCAGCTATGAGCAGCCACTGCCCGCGGGGCGGGCGGCCATGACCGCCGGCGGGACCTATACCGACGGCAAACCAGTGCACGGCAAGTGGCACATCTATCCGGAGATGGCCGCGGCAGGTTTGTGGACCACGCCTACCGACCTGGCGAAGTTCGCGATCGAGATCGCGCTATCGAAGCATGGGAAGGCGAATCACGTGCTGTCGCAGAAAATGACCGAAGAGATGCTGACGCCGGGACTCGATCACATCGGACTGGGATTCTTTCTGGACGAGCACAATCCGGGCCAGTTTGGGCACGGCGGGGCAGACGAAGGATTTCAGGCGATGCTGACCATGAATGCCGACACCGGAAACGGTGTCGCGGTCATGGCGGATTCGGATAATGGAATCGCCGTCGCAAATGAGGTGATCCGGCGGGTCGCGCAAGAGTATGCGTGGACGAATTACAAGCCGGAGCCTGATGATCCGTCGAATAGGCTGTATTTGCTGGCAAAGCTGAAGGGATTGCCAGTTGCGTTGCAGCGCGCCGACGAACTCAAGAAGCAGGAGCCCGGCACGCACGAGCACATCATGAATTCGCTGGGATATCGGCTGCTTTACTCGGGCATGGAGCAGGACGGGGTGAAGGTATTTCAGAAGAACGTCGAGGACTATCCGCAGTCGTCGAACGTTTACGACAGTGTGGGCGAGGCGTACGCCAAAGTCGGGCAGAAGGATTTGGCCATTCAGAATTATGAGAAGTCTTTGCAGATGGATCCAAAGAATACGAATGCTGTCGAGCGCCTGAAAAAACTGAAAGGTGAGGAGATGAATCCGAAGATCGTGCAGCAGGATGGGTTCACAGTGGTGGGAATCGCGGTGCGGACCAGCAACGCGAAGGAGATGACGCCCGACGGAGTTATCGGGAAACAGTGGATGCGGCTTTTCCAGGAAGGCCTGATCGGGAAGATTCCGAATAAGGCTGACGCGTCGATCGTTGCGGTCTATACCGATTACGCGAGCGACCACAACGGAGAGTACACGTATCTGCTGGGCGCGCGCGTGACCTCCGATGCGGATGTTCCTGAGGGGATGGTGGCGAAGAAGATCCCCGGCGGGAAGTTTGCGGTGTTCACGTCCGAGAAAGGCCCCGCGCCGCAGGTAGTGCCGGCAACCTGGATAAAGATTAATTCGTTGCCGAAGACGGCAGTGGGAGCGGATCGGGTATATGGGGCGGACTACGAGATCTATGACGAGAGGGCAAGAAATCCGCAAAATCTGCAGGTGGACGTGTATGTGGGGATAAGGTGAAGCCTCTCGAGGAAGCAGAATCGTAGGGGCAGTTTGCGTAGATCCTTCGGCCCAAAGAGCGCGCCTCAGGATGACAGTACTAGGGCGCTCAGAGCTTGACGTTCCGCAGCCGCAACGCATTGGTGATCACCGACACCGAACTGAAGCTCATGGCGGCGGCAGCGAAGATCGGGCTCAGTAAAATTCCGAAGAAGGGGTAAAGAACGCCGGCGGCGATGGGTACTCCGAGCGCGTTATAGATGAAAGCGAAAAAAAGATTCTGGCGGATGTTCCGCATAGTCGCCTGGCTGAGCTTGCGGGCGCGGAGGATCGCGGTAAGGTCTCCTTTGACCAGGGTGACGCCGCCGCTTTCCATGGCGACGTCGGTGCCGGTACCCATGGCGATGCCGACGTTGGCTTGCGCGAGCGCGGGCGCGTCGTTGATGCCGTCTCCTGCCATCGCGACGACTCTTCCCTGCTCTTGCAACTTCTTGACGACTTCTGCTTTTCTCTCCGGCAGAACTTCGGCTTCGAATTCCTTCTCACCCAGTCCCAACTTTTCGGCGATGGCCGCCGCAGTGGAGCGGCTGTCCCCCGTGAGCATGACGATGTGCACGCCATTTTCTTTCAGTCCGCGTAGCGCTTCGGGAGTCGAAGCCTTGATCTGATCGGCCACGGCCAAATTGCCGGCATACTTGCCGTCGATGGCGACCGCGAGATTAGTTGCACCCGGTACGCTTGCCGTGAGATAAGCCGTCTGCGAGCGGCTGAGTGCGCCCACGTCATACATGAGCGCCTGGTTGCCTACCGCGACGCGTTTCCCTTCCACCGTGCCTTGAATTCCCTTGCCGGGAGCGTAGGAAAAATCCGAAGCATCCGCCAACACAAGGGATTTCTCTTTCGCGGCACTCACGATAGCGGCGCCCAGAGGATGCTCACTGCCGCGCTCGAGGCTGGCGGCGAGGCGAAGAACTGCATCTTCCCTACCCGGCTGAAGCGTCGAGATCGCCGCCAGCTTCGGCTTGCCTTCGGTGAGCGTACCGGTTTTATCAACCACGAGCGTATCGACTTTTTCCAGCGTCTCCAGCGCTTCGGCGTTCTTGATGAGGACTCCGGCGTGAGCGCCTCGTCCCGTGCCGACCATGATCGCCATCGGCGTGGCCAGGCCCAGGGCGCACGGACACGCGATGATCAGCACGGCAACAGCGTTGACCAGAGCGTTGGCCAGGCGCGGCTGCGGGCCGAAGAAGAACCACGCGATAAACGTGATCACCGAAATGGCAACCACGGTCGGCACGAACCAGGCGGCAACACGATCGGCGAGGCGCTGGATGGGAGCGCGGCTCCTTTGTGCTTGCCCGACAAGTTGCACGATGCGCGCCAGCAGCGTTTCGGCACCAACGCGCTCGGCGCGCATGAGGAACGATCCTGTGGCATTAATGGTGGCGCCGATGACTTTGCTGTTCGGATCTTTCTCGACCGGGATCGATTCGCCGGTAATCATCGACTCGTCGACCGAACTGCGGCCTTCGATCACCACACCATCGACCGGAACCTTTTCTCCCGGACGCACCCGCAGGCGATCGCCGGGATGCACCTGATCGAGCGGAATGTCTTTTTCTGAGCCGTCTGCGCCGACCAGGCGCGCCGTTTTCGGGCTGAGGTCCAGCAGGGCCCGAATGGCGGCGCTGGTGCGGCTGCGGGCGCGGAGTTCCATCACCTGGCCGAGCAGAACGAGCGTCGTGATCGCGGCGGCGGCTTCGAAATACACGTCCGGGTACATGCCCGATCCGCCCATGCCATGCATCGATTGCGGGAATATCCCCGGCGCCACCGTTGCCACTACGCTGTATATGTAGGCCGTGCCCGTACCCAGCCCAATGAGCGTAAACATGTTCGGACTGCGATTGACCAGAGACGTCCAGAAGCGCTGGAAGAATGGCAGGCCGCACCACAGCACTACAGGGCTGGCGAGCACGAATTCGAACCAGGGCAGATTGAAATGCACGCCATTGATGATCAGCGCGCCCTTATAACCGCTCAACCAAATCATGGCTGCCATGGCAACGATCAGCAGCGGTGCGGTCAAGACCACGCCGATCCAGAACCGGCGTGTCATGTCGCGGAGTTCGGGATTGTCCTCTTGGGCCGCAGTTACCGTGCGCGGCTCAAGCGCCATGCCGCAGATGGGGCACGATCCCGGCTCCGACCGCACAATCTCGGGATGCATCGGGCAGGTATATTCGGTCCGAGTCGTCGCTTGCGGCACTTCCGGTTCCAGCGCCATGCCGCACGAAGGGCAGGCCACGGGCTTCGACTCGCGCACTTCGGGACACATCGGGCAGACGTATGCATTTCCGGCAACGGCTTTCGAGCCCTCGCCCTTCGCCGGAATCCCCGCCGCGACATGTTTATGCGGTGCGGGCGCGATGGAGACGACTTTTGAAAGATACGTTTCCGGAGCAGCTTTGAATTTCTCTACGCAACCCGCGCTGCAGAAGTAATACTTCTCTCCTGAGTGCTCGTAGGAATGCTTGGCGGTTGTGGGATTCACCTTCATGCCGCAGACCGGGTCGCGGGCGAGCGCCGCCGCAGAAGATTGGATGGACGTGGCCGCCGGCATTCCCAGCATGACCAGGCCGGACGATCCCTGCGCGGGCTTTGCCAGATAAGAATCAGGGTTGGCCTTGAACTTCTCCGCGCAGTGTCCGCAGCAAAAGTAGTACGTCCTTCCCGCGTGCTCGTGGATATGCTTGGCCTTCGCGGGATCGACGTTCATTCCGCAGACCGGGTCGCGAGCTGGCGCTGGGTTCAAGTTTGTGGTTTCGACGGCGATTTCAATCCTCCCTTTGGGACGGCGCTAAGTCCATCAGCGCGGCTCGTCCTGGTGTGGCTCGTCCCAACACAGACTGTATCCTGTTGGATCGCAAATGCTTTATATTGGATTCACCCGGTCAGTGAGCCCGGGATTCCAACTTCATCATACAGAAGGGCTTGAACGAATGACCTATCTGGACGTGGTATTCAGCTACAGTTCGCTGCCTGGGGAAAACGAGTTGCGCGCCATCGACGGCATGCGCGAAGTGTATGGCATCCAGAGAGTCCGGTTTAACGAGAAGGAGAAAACCGTGCAGGTCCAATTCGACGCCTCGCGCATGAAGCAGGACGCCGTAGCCAAGTTGCTGCGCCAGGCCGGGATTGACGTGCGCGAGCCCATCGCGCTAGCCTAACACCCAGGTCTTACCTCTAGGGAAACTCTGTTTAAGTTTCGCTTTGAAAGGGGCCGCCTTCAGGCGGTTCGAGAGTGCGCCTTTTGCTGGCGGCTTTAGCCGCCGACAGCCGAATCAGAGTTTCCTTGGAGCTGCGACCCTGCGACCTTCCGGAAATAAAAAAAGGCCCAAACGGTTTGGGCCGGATAGAACGTCAGGGGGAAGGCTTGCTTCGACGGGGCTAAAGCAAGGGGTGCTCACAGAAAACCTCTGGCCGAAGTTATTCTCTGAAGCACCCCGTTGCGCGCCACTTCGTCTGGTCCTGTTATAGCAACCAGTCTGCCGTAGTTAAGTAGCTGAAAATACGGTGAGAACGGATTTCCTCCCCTTGTAGGAATTGCCCGGCACGAGCAAGAATTACCCCGGTTACCCAAGGCAAGATCGCCACCCAACTGGCCTGTGGAAAACCTGAACCAGCAACTGTCGCGAGTCGAGTGCGTCACCTGAGAGTCTAGTGCGTCACATGCATTGACCCAAATTCGTTTTGAAAGGGATGGGCTTCAGCGTGCCGGCGAAAGTTAGTCGTGCAGGCTACGAGTGGAACAAGATCCGCGGTTTGTAGCCGCGAAGCGCGAAAGAATGCAGCCCACGCCGTAAGGCGTGGGTACTAGTGGGGCGATCATTCAGCCCCGTGGGGGCAAAAGTAGAGTTTTCACGGACACCAGAACGAATTTGACCGAGACACAACCGCGCCGGAGGGACCCGGTTCCGCTTAAAGTCCTTCCCGGGATCCCTCGCTGCCGGAGTATCGCGCGCAGGAGCAAGGTAGAGGTAGCGCAAGTCCAGCAGCCTGCCGAGTTCGTTGAGGGTAATTTCCAGCGCGACAATTCTTCGCTATAATCGGATTTCAGTTCCTCCTGCCGCAGAACGCGCCCTTAGCTCAGTTGGATAGAGCGTCTGGCTACGAACCAGAAGGTCGGGAGTTCGAATCTCTCAGGGCGCACCACCTATTTTCAGGCAATAAACATGAGGCTCCGAAACACATCGGAGCCTTGGCCTTTTTGATCCTGCGAAAAGGCGATTTCTATGGAGTTTCTAGGTTCGGGCGTCCCTGCCAGCAAAATCCACAGTCGCGCCTGAATCCCCTCGGGGTGTTCGGTTCCCAGACTCGGTGTGCTCCGGGCCGCGTTTCTAAGCCGCTTGATTCGCCGCCCGCTGGCAGCGGCTTGCTGCCCGTCCCTTGCGCTGGCGGGCCCTGCTCGTCCCCGGCTGCTTGGGCAGGATCCGGCGCGAGGAGCGGAGTGGCCGGCCCGCCCACGTGCTGCCGAATCGCTGCTATTCTGACCACGATTCGCGGAGGCAGAGAGTATGTCTGGTGCGCGATCTCGAACTTTCCGGCTCGGAGATCGGTCCGAGTTCCTCGTCGAACATCTGCTTGCAGGTGTTGCCTTCAGTACCCGCGTTCCGCGGCAGGAGGATATCGGCATCGATTTCATGTGCAGTTTGATCACTGGTTCTCACAGAGCCAGCCCGCGGGCCGAGGGATCTGGCGGGAAGCGCAACCGCCCTCTGGTGAAATCCTCAGGCCACTCCTCAGCGGTGTTCAATTATCACAGACAAGCGATGACCTCCGAGATATAAAGCAGAGGAGACCCGCGCGAGATCCCTCCCTCCGCCTGAAAAGCGGCTCCGGTCGGGATGACGCCTTCGACCAGACCTAACGGAATGGAGATCGATGGGAGGGACTACGCTGAGGCTACGTCGTGCGGATTGCGTTGCTCCTGGATCTCTGCCATGAACGATTCCTGCTGCAGGGTAGCGCCCCGCCGCAAAAGATCGAGTAGCGGATCTTCCAGTTGTTCGTCCGCGCTGGAGTCGTCCTCGTCCCGCTTGAATTGGCTGATATCAGCCAGTAGGGCGCGTGGAGAGATGATCAACTCGGGCGTCGCCGTAGGACTGTTCCTGAGGAAGTTGATCAGGTCTACGACCTGCGCTCGTTGCTCCGGAGTACGCGAAGGGAATTCCACTCCCATTCCGTGTCCCGGATGCGTGACGCGCACCATGCCTTCGGTGTGAACTTCCATGTCTCCGGTCTTAAGGCACAAATCCACCAGCGCCTGCTCAGGGAATGGAGCCTCAGTTTCCAGATAGCAGCCACCCAGGCTCAAGTCGGTGAGCTTGCAATGCGGAACCGTTTCGTCAGGAGTAGCGCCAGCGGCGGCGGCGGCGGCCTTCAACCAAACCTTTAGTTTTGTGGCCACCGCTTCTGGAAGATCGACAAAGCGAACGCCAGTTTGCCCGTTCGAAGTGGCCCAGGCAACTTCGGCGCGGGCATCGATCTCCACATCCGCGTCAGGTAACTGAAAATGAAACGCCAAGACCGTTTTCTCGGCTTGAGGTTCGGCGGTCAGTACGTCCATGCCGGTTTCGGAAATGTCCAGCAGAATTCCGTCGAGCTTGCGGCCATCGGCAACCTTCACCTCAACGGGAGCCTGCACGGGAACGCGGAACGCGCGGCGGCGCTCGCGGCTCAACAACCCAGCCGCGGGGCGCAACCCCGCCTTTGCAGCCTCTTCGGAGACCGGCTTGTAGAGAACAAAATGGGCTCCGCCGGTCAAAATCTCGCGCACTTTTCCCGAGTCCGCAACCAGCGCGATGCTCAACGGAGCGCTGCCGAGTTTCCGGGCTTCCTCGATCACGTCTTGCGCGAGCTTAGGCTCGTCGAAATCCACGATGAGTGCATCGAACTTCTGCTGCTGAATGCGCGCCAGCGTAGTCTCGGGATCGCTGGAGCGGTCCATCGCAATCTCGAAATCCGATAGAACTCTTCCCAGCACGTCCGCTGCCGCGTCGTCGCTCGAAACCAGCAGTGCTTGCAGATTCATAGATCTAATGATCGGTAATCAATTTGGAGCGTCTCGCTGGAGGTTACGGCCAGCGAGGAGCTGCGGGCCGCGACCCTTTGGAACCCGCGGCGCTGCCACCGGCGTTGGCACCGGCTTTAGCGGCCATAGCGTCGGGCTGGGCGGCATCATCCACTTCCGCCAGCACAACGTTATCTTCTTCGTCGCTCTCGGCCAGTAGCGGAGCTACTTCCCGCAACTTTTCGGCAGCTTGTTGCAACATCTCGATCTGCTTGCCTAGAGCGGCGTATTTCGCTTGCTTTTGGCGCAGGACCTCGTGGATATCTTTCATACATCCCCCTGCTGGCATTTAAGAAGACGCCGCCGGACGGGTCAACGGTAATCCCCCAACGGCGATTACTGGGGTAACGCCACTATGATTGGTTTCGCGCAGGGTGTTGAAGATAAAGCCCTACGGCGGCTGCGGATGGAGTTCAGGTCTTGGGTCTAAGGTCTCAGCTATCAGGCTGCGGAGTTAGGAACGCGGCTTTGGATCGAGGCGTGAGACGCAACACCTACCCCGTCAACGAAGGCAGCTTTGCCGCCGATCCCCACAGAAAAATTGTGCCCACGATAATGCTGTATGCGGAGGTCAGCAGCGACACGGCTCGCAAGGCATTCGGAGTGGCCAGGACGGCCGAGAACAGTCCCGCCGCGGAGGCGCACATCAGGGTATTCATGATCACGAGGCCAACGATGAACATCAGGAGGCCCAGCAACCCCGCGCCCGTCCCACCGAGGTTTGCGGTCATAAGAAACAACAGGATTTGGGTGGGAGTCTCCGCTCCCAAGCCGTGAATCACGCCCACAAGGAAGGTCGAACTCGTCCCATAACCGTCTCGAAAGACCTGGGGCGCTTCCACCCGCGTCCCACCGAAGATTCTGGTGAGCCGCCAATACACCCACAGGGCCGCGTTCAGCAGCAGGGTGATTCGTGTGCGCGGCGCGTGACTGTGGGTGCCGGGGCGAAAGAAGGTGCCCAGGACGTAAAGTCCCAGCACCAGCAGCGTGACCCCTACCAACCGCTCTGC
Source organism: uncultured Acidobacteriota bacterium (assembly GCA_963807095.1). Taxonomy (GTDB): domain Bacteria; phylum Acidobacteriota; class Terriglobia; order Terriglobales; family Acidobacteriaceae; genus Sulfotelmatobacter. Next base: position 156,486 of record CAWEAF010000002.1, read on the forward strand.
CCAGCGATCGCTCGCCGGGGGCAACGCAATCCGGAAGACGACGGCACCCGTTCCGAGCACCGCTACGGTTGCCGCGTGCCCGGCGACATAGAGCAGTCCGTAGCGCATGGCGTCGCGCGCTTTCGATTGCACGCTGCTGATGTCGGTGATGGCTGCAATGTGGTCGTAATCGAGCCCGTGGCGGAATCCCAGCACCGCCGCCGACAAGAGCGCCAACCGGAGATTTACAGGATCAATCATTCCCAGGTCACTATCCTATGTCACTCTGTTGCGTGGCGGATGTCGAGGAGCCTCTGGTTGGGCGTCCGCGATACTTGATGTCACGGGATCGACAGGACTTTCAGGCTAGCACACTTCCTGGGATGGCCGACGCCGCCGTGTGGCCGTATTCGCAACTCTCGAAGGGTGGAGAATCCCTTACTCTGGCTTGGCTTCCACCTTCTGACCGATCAGTTGCCGCAATCGTCGCGACAGGATCGCGGCCAGCGAATGAAAGAATCGCGAACCAAGGTGGGGAAATAGCTCGAACAAGGATTGCAGGGTCGCACGATCCAAAAAAAGGGCCTCGACCGCGTCTTTGGCAACCACGTTGGCAGTCGCGGGTAACTCGTCGAGAAAAGAAATCTCCCCGAAAATCTCGCCGGGCCCAATCTCGCGCGATGCAGCTTGCGACGCAATCTCGACCGTCGCGGTTCCGCTGAGCAGCACGTAGACCCCATGCGTGCGCCGGTCGCGCTGCACCAAAGTTTCGCCGGCTTTGAATGTCCGCCGGGTGGCTTTGTCTGAGATCAGCGCCCAATCGTTCGCAGTGAGGTATACCAATCCGTTCTTGTTGCTCGACAGGACAGACGTTTCTTGTGGCTGAATAGACTTCGACATGGCGCGCTCGGCTTGCTGCACGGACAAACTCCGGACGCAATCTGGAATTACAGGGGCAGTACGAGGGTACCAGAAAGGCAGCACCCCGACATCCGCTTGAACCCGCAAAGTCACGAGCGAGAATCGTCTGATCGAGGCGCAGCGCACCGGCTCCCGTGATGGTCGATCTAGTATTCTGAACGAGCCGCTCAACGCGTGTTTATGCCCGAGAGCTTCGCCACTGCCGGTGCTTCTCATCGAGAGAAAACGACGTCGACTGCCGATGACGTGCTGACGATCGCGGCCATCAGCGTCATCGCGGCCATCGTGTCGGACGTTTTGCATGAAGGTGTGGGACACGGGCTAATCGCGCTGTTGAGCGGAGCGAACTCCGGTTTGTTGACCACGGTTGCGTGGTCGAGTGAGTTCGATTCCCGTTTGGTCGAGGCCGGCGGAACATTGGTGAATCTGGCAGCAGCGCTTGCGTTGTGGTTGGCGTTGCGCAACGCTAAGCGAGCATCGATGGCCCTGCGCTACTTTCTTCTCATTACCTGCGCCTTCAATTTATTGACCGGTACTGGGTACTTCCTGTTTTCGGGAATCACGGACTTTGGCGACTGGGCAGCGGTGATTCGCGGCATGCATCCCCATGTGGTGTGGCGCACAATATTGGTGGCGGCAGGCGCCGGTGCGTATTATCTGGCCGCGCGGGTGATTGGCGTGGGGATCGTACGCTATGTGGGGATTCCGCGAGAGGCGCACGGCCGCTTGCGAAAGTTCACCATAGTGCCCTACTTGGCAGCCGTTGCGCTGGCGTGCGTAGCCGGACTATGGAACCCCGGGGGAATCCGGCTGGTGTTGCTTTCCGCTTTGCCCGCAACTGCAGGTGGACACAGCGGCTTGCTCTGGCTGCAATATTCCATTTCGGAAGGGACGGTACCGAAGCGGTCACAAGAAGTTCTTGGACGTAGTTATGTCTGGGTGATCGGGGCCGCGTTTCTTGCATTCTTCTTTATCGCGGTGCTGGGACGCGGAGTCAACGTGCATCGCTAGTAAGTTGGGTTGCGGTCCATTGCATCAGGAGACAACCCCACTTCTGCTCCTGGGAGTCTTAAGGGGGACTGTATGAAAGCCAAACCTGCAACACAAATCTTCGCATTGCTCCTCTCGTTGCTGATCGCGGCCCCTGCCTGGCCAGCCGAGTCCGCCTCCCTTCCCGTGCTGCCGGATCCTGGCCATCCCAGCATGAGCCGGGAAAAGCAGGAGGAATTAGGAACGAAAACGGCGGCCGAAGTCTACCGCCAGATGCCCGTGCTGCCCGATTCGAGCCCGGTCACGCAATACGTCCGGCAACTGGGGAAGAAACTGGTGACCGTGATTCCGCGCGAGAATTCGTGGCCGTACCAGTTTCACGTAGTGCAGCAGAGCGACATCAACGCCTTCGCCCTGCCGGGTGGCCCAGTATTCGTCAACGTGGGGACGATCAACGCTGCCCGGAACGAGGCCGAACTGGCTGGCGTTATCGCCCACGAAATGTCGCACGTTTATATGCAACACTCGGCGAAGCAGGCTCCGAAGCAGGAATTTGCCAACATTCTGGGCGCCCTGGGCGGCGTGCTGGGAGGCGCCGCCGGCGACCTCGCTCAGATGGGGATTCAGTTCGGAGCGGGCACGCTGCTGATGAAATATTCGCGCAAGGACGAAGCGCAAGCCGACGCGGTCGGGGCAATCATCATGTACAAGGCTGGTTACAATCCCCGGGCGATGGCGGAATTTTTCCAGAACCTGGAAAAGGTCGTAGGCAATGGCGGCCCGCAGTTTCTGAGCGATCATCCCAACCCCGGCAATCGTGTGGAAGCTGTGGACAAGGAAATCGCCGGCTGGCCTCCAGAGAAATATCTTGCCACCAGCCCTGCCTTTCTCAACGTCAAAGAACAGGCCAAGGGGATCACTGCGTATACGGCGCAACAGATTGCCGACGGGGCGAAGACCGGGCTCTGGGCGGCACAGAATCAGAAGTCTGGCGCGGTGCCGCCTGCAGTGGAAACGCCTGGGGCAGCTACGCCCGCCGCGAGCGAGGCCGGAACCATCACGACCGTCAGTTACCAGCAGGTCGCGCCGAGCGGAGACGTCAAGACGTTTCAGGCGAACGACTTCAGCATTTCCTATCCGGCGAATTGGCAGGCCGTAGCCGGACAGGGCTCCGCTACTTTAGCTCCGGCCGCCGGGGTCGGACAGAATGCGGTCGCTTACGGTGTGATCGTCTCCAGCGCGGCTAACGTGGACAACACTTCGCTGAACGATGCCACTCAGGGCCTCATTCAGAACCTCGAAGACACCAATCCCGGTCTCCACATTTACGACAGCCCGCGCAAGATCCAGGTGGCGGGTGGGGAAGCACTCTCCACCATGCTGGCGGGCAACTCGCCCATCCAGCACGGCGGACATCCTCTTGTGGAACGCGATTGGCTTATCACGCTGCCGCGGCCCGAAGGCGGCATGCTGCACCTGGTCTTCATCGCTCCGGAGAGTGACTTCGCAAAACTGCAACCCACGTATCAGAAAATGCTCGACAGCCTGCAGGTGAAGTGAAGCGCGGCACCGGGGGGTGCGAGCGCGGCGCGACGAATGCCCAGGTTCTAACGCAACCCGTGTACTCCGGTTGTATCGCCCCAGAACACATTTCCCGAAGCTACAACGCTGGCACCAAAGGCATCTGCACCGATTGGCATCACAACGTGATTGACACCGGCGTCATCGGAGAGTTGGCAGGAGGTTGAGGCGCAGAAGGTCCAGGCTTCCGCTACCCCGGAGTCAACAGAGATCGAGGTTGCGAGGCCGCCGCCGGGAGGCGCCAGTGTGGTGGTTACAGAGCCAGATTTCGTACGGACCGCGCCGTTCTGTTCTCCCCAAAAGATGCGGTTGGAGATGGCAAACAGAGCCGTGACCCGACTCTGTGCGATAGCAATCGTTCTGACCGTGGGCGTGGTAATGGCGCCGCTGGTAGGCACGAAACGAATATCCGAAACGGACGCGTAAATAATCTGATTGTTTCGCAAGACGATCCCGGCCGTAGGAGTATTCGACGCGGTGGGATCGAGCACGGAAATTGCCCCGCCGCCGATTGGCATTTTCTTGATGGAGTTCACATCCTGCCAGAAAAGACTGACGCCGTCGGTGACCAGGTTCTGATGCGTGTTCACGATATCGATATCGGTCACAGTGGCGAGTGTGGTGGCGGTGCCTCCGGTCAACGGAACGCGCCGAATTGTGATCCTGCCCTGGTTCTGCGCGAAAAAGTATCCGAAGAAAGCACCGTTCACCTGGGCAAAGGTGATGTCGCCGAATAGGGCGCCCGGCTCCCAATATAAGATGCGCTCCTGGTCGGGACCCTCGCTTTGCGCCATTCTCCAAACGGCGGCGCCGATTGCGTCATGAGACGTGAAATAGAGATTGCCGGTTGACAGTATCAGCCCATCGGGCTTGCGGGACGAAACTAACCTGCTGGACGCCACCGGTGGCGAGGGAGGCTGTGCGGAGGCCAATGGATTTCCCGCTCCGCAGACAGCAACCAACAACGCAAAGAACCTTCCCAAACGCAACATAGATCCTCCTAATGCGATCTAAATGTCCTAATGCGATCTAAATTTCGCGAACGCGATCAAGGGCCGAGTAGATTCAGCGACCGACGAACTGCCGGGGTGACGGTGAGATAGTGGTGCAACAGGCAGGAACGTTACAAAATATGGTGGCTGATCGGCTTTCTCAGGCAGGTTTATATCTTTTTGCCTTCAACAGAATGTCGGGGAACGTGCGATGAGGCAAAAAGGGTAATCGAGTGTTGGGGAGCTGGCCCGCTTTGCCTGCATAAATCACCACCGAATCGGTTGCCCCGGCCTCCGCTGGTTCGAAGGCTGGGCATTCCTGCTGCCGATATCCAGAGACTTTTCTGAGAGCGTCTCCGCCCTTCGCGGTTCGTTTACGACCACCAAGCCGAGCGTTAGCTGTGACAAATGAACCGCGAATCGGCGCCCGTGGTGCCCACCTTTTCGAAACCCAGGAAAAGCTGGGCAACCGCTTTTGCTAAAGATCCGAAAGTTCAAAGATCGGCAGCCCCCTAAGGGCGTGAGCTGATGGCGGATCAGGACAGGCGCGGCGGACGGGTGGCACCGGGTCAACGAGTGCTAAGGCCTGGTTTCGACAGTCACGCTATCATCTGAGGCATAATGCGTGTGCGTCGATGAAGTCGAAACCAGCACCAGCATGGATCGGATGGCTCGGAGAAACCCTCAATCCGGGTCTTGGACTACTTGTGGACCTGTACTACTGGGTGCGAAAAATCGCGAAGAGGATCGTTCACAGTCGCAGAACAAGGCATTGACGCGGTTTTGAGTGTAATCGCCTAGCCGGGTTACAACAGGAGCAGTGCGAAACTCCATTGCTCCCCTCGGTGTCTATCTGCTTATGAGAATTGGCGCGCTACTCGTGGTTCTGGCTGCGAGCACGGCGACCGCACAAACAAGCAAAGCAGTCCCCCAGTTCGATCTACCACTTGAGCAGCGTCTCAACGTCCCTCAGCGGATAGCCTCGGTTCCTCTTGCGCTGACGGACTTCGTTTCCTTCATTGCGACTTCCTACAAGGTGCCTTTGCTGGTCGAAACTCCTGCTCCGGCGCCCGACTTGAAAACACCCGGCGGAACCTATACCGCACGACAGTTGCTCGATATTGCAATGGGGCAACTTCGCGGATTCGAGTGGAAGAACGAAGGGGGAGTGGCGCACATCTATCAGAAGCGCCTCGTCCGTTCTTCAGGCAATCTCCTAAATGTCCGCATTCCTCATTTTGCATTCCCGCACGATGTGGGCGAGTTCATGTACCTTTTCCGGCCATGTATCCACTCGGTCATTCAGGGATATGGCTGCGAGACAGGGGCTTACTCAGGATTTCAGCTTCCCAATTTCAAGCAGGGCAGATTGCCGTACGGTCAAACATTCACGAACACACTCGCAAGGGATATCCTCTTGACCGCGCTCAAGGTGAGCGGCAGATTCTGTGTGCTAGTTGCGTACGAAAAAGCACAGCCGAAGCTGCGAAGCGAGTATCCCTTTGCGAATTGGTTCGCGGAATCGCTGGAGGTTGACGAACCGTCCCCGATGTGGGTACAAACCCCGAAATCGACAGCCGACAGTTGGCAATGAATCTATATCGCTCATGGAAGGACGCCCCGTCTGTGGGCAGTTTTATTTGCGGAGGTCTTCAATGAGTACTCTCAAACCAGTCCTGTTCGTTTGTCTTTTTTTCTTCAGCGCAATTGCTGAATCTCAGGAACGCATCGCTCCTTCCCGTGTTGACCCAGGGCACACCCAATGGATTGCAGGTGTCCTGAATGCCATTCAAGCAATAAAGGTCGGCATGACTCGTGAAGAGCTGTTGAAGGTTCTCACGATTGAAGGAGGACTTTCGACGACCTCTCAGCGCACGTACGTATATCCAGAGTGCCCGTACATAAAAGTTGACGTAAAATTTGCAGCTTTCAGCCGTGAGGAAGAGCGTCCCACGGACAAAATTGTTGAAATTTCGCGTCCGTATCTCGCTGCGTCGATCATGGATTGAAGATGATTGGCGAAACATCCGCCATCCCACTCACCGTGGCGGAAGACTACAAACTGTCTTTTGGCTGCGCCCAATGTAGGAACAAGGCAACCGCAGCCGCTAGGCCCCACAGGGGCACCCATCCAGTGCCACGCAAAGACGGTCGCCGCAATGATAGCTGCCGCGCCCCCCAAAACAAGACCTCGAATTTGGCGCAGTAACGAGATTGAATCTCTGACCCGCTATGACCGTCATTACGGAGACATCAAGTGTCCCCAATCCAGGGCTGTCTGATCCCAATCGTGCCAGGGTGTCCTGGCTTACCAGCCTCTGGTTTGCAGCATATGGGCTTCGTCCAGACCGCTGATTGCGAGACCTTTCATCGCTCCTTGCAGGTCCTCGCTGACCTCAAGTAACACTTTAGGGTCCTGATAATGCGTGGCGGCAAGGACGATGGCGCGGGCGCGCTTGGCCGCTTCTTCGGGATCGGCGAACTCCGTCGAATTCTTCATGAAGATACCGCTGCCTACAAACACCGCTTCCGCTCCCAGTTGCATCACGAGCGAAGCATCGGCAGGCGTAGCAATCCCTCCCGCGGAGAAATTTGGGACAGGCAACTTCCCTGCCTTGGCGACCATCTTGATCAACTCGTATGGGGCCTGATGCTCTTTAGCCTTGGCGTAGAGTTCCTCTTCGCTGAGGACCGTCAGAATTTTCATCTCCTGAACGATCTGGCGGATGTGCTTGACGGCGTGCACCACGTCTCCAGTGCCAGCTTCTCCCTTAGTGCGAATCATGGCTGCACCTTCGGCGATGCGCCGCAGGGCCTCGCCGAGATTGCGTGCGCCGCAGACGAACGGCACCGTGAAGGCATGCTTGTCGACGTGGTGCGCTTCGTCGGCTGGGGTAAGCACTTCGGATTCGTCGACGTAGTCGACCCCGAGTTCCTGCAGAATCTGGGCTTCGGCGAAGTGGCCGATACGGCATTTGGCCATCACGGGGATGGAGACCGCGGCCATGATCTCGCGAATCTTTTTGGGCGAGGCCATGCGGGCGACTCCGCCTTCCGCGCGGATTTGCGCCGGTACGCGCTCAAGGGCCATCACCGATACGGCCCCGGCTTTTTCGGCGATGACGGCCTGCTCAGCGTTGGTGACGTCCATGATGACGCCGCCCTTGAGCATTTCGGCCAGGCCCGTCTTGAGACGAAGAGAAGTGTTGTTCGAACCGTTATTTTGGGACATATGTTGAACCCGTGGATACCTTTTCGCGATCGCGAAGACTAGGCTGTCAGCTCTTGGCTGTCAGCCATCAGCTAACCCGGTTTATTTGATGATTGGGGGTGGGGTTTCGCCGCGAATCCATTTTACCGTGATGGAAGCGATTGCGGAAACTCCTTTACCACAGGGGCTCAGAGGCAGGCACAAACACTTTTGTCTGGATCTCCAGGCCTCAGTGGTGACTATCGTTCCACGAATTTCCCAAACATCTTCTCTGGGTCAATCGCGATGAAGGTGCCGCGGCTGCGCGCCAGGACCTCACCCTTACTATTCCTGATTTCAGCCATGTTGATGTGCTGGCGTCCATGAACACTGACTTCCCTGCCCTCTACGCGTAATGGTTGGTGAAGCGGAACGGGCTTCAGGTACTCCACCGTCATCTCCTTCGTAAGGGCCACGACGTGGCGGAGCTTATTCACTTTGCCCATGGCATCGTCAAGAATGCTGGCAATGATGCCCCCGTGGCAGTGACCGGGCGGGCCGGTGTAGCGAGCGCTCAGATTGAAATCGCAGACGAAAGTACTGCGCTCTTCATCCAGCGTAAAGACCAGGCGCATGCCTTCCGGATTATCTGGCCCGCAGACGAAGCACGTGTTCGTCGGGAGTTTGAGGTCTTTGGTCTCGTGGCCGTGCGGCTTGCCTGTCATGGGGGAGATTCTATCGCGATAGTCGCTCCAACTTCCTTTCGCCACGGATTTACGCGGATTGCCGCGAATGGCGAAATGTGATGCCGCTGAAACTTCCCACCTTGCAGCGCAAATCCTGTATACATATCGGTTTTGAGAATCTTGCACCGCCGAGATCGTCGGAGGACGCCAATCTTAGCAAGGGCGGTCGGAGAACCCATGAAACTCGCCACTTTGATAGTTCTGTTGAGCTTCGTCCTTTCGCTGGCATTCGCACAATCCGCACCGGGTCAGAAGCCCGGGGACAAAGACGCCGACAAAAAGGCTGTCGCCTCCGTCACTTCGGGCAAGCAAAACAAGAAAAACGTCAAAGAGCAAAAAAAAGAGGAACCGAAGAAGGAAGAGGAAAAGAAGGGCGGGATGACCGCGGACACTTTCGCCGGGCTGAAGTTTCGTCTGATCGGACCGGCGGTGGCGTCGGGACGGGTGATGTCGATCGCGGTCAATCCGCGGAAGAAGGACGAGTATTACGTTGGCGTGGCCTCAGGCGGAGTGTGGAAGACGGTCAACGATGGAACGACCTGGACACCCGTGTTCGATAACGAGGGATCGTACTCGATTGGCTGGGTGGAGTTGGATCCCAATGACGCTTCCGTCGTGTGGGTCGGCACAGGCGAGGCTAATTCGCAGCGCAGCGTGGCATGGGGCGATGGAATCTACCGGTCTGACGACGGCGGAAAAGATTGGAAGAACCTGGGGCTGAAGAAGTCGGAGCACATTGGACGAGTAGTAATCGATCCGCGCGATTCAAAAGTCGTCTATGTGGCGGCCGAGGGACCGCTGTGGGGACCGGGCGGAGATCGCGGCCTTTACAAGACGACCGACGGCGGAAAGAACTGGAAGGCCGTGCTCACGATCAGTGAGAACACCGGCGTAGTGGATGTGCAGCTTGATCCATCGAATCCCGACATCGTGTATGCGGCCGCCTACCAGCGGCGGCGGCACGTATTCACCTTGATCGATGGCGGGCCCGAGAGCGCCATCTATAAATCGACCGATGCGGGAGCGACCTGGAACAAGCTCAAATCGGGCTTGCCCTCCGTCGACATGGGACGCATTGGGCTCGCGGTCTCCCCAGCAGATCCGAATGTGGTGTACGCCACCGTCGAAGCTGCGGACCGCAAGGGTGGGATCTTCCGCTCGCAGGATAAGGGCGCGACCTGGGAGCGGCGGAACGAGTTCGACGCCGGTGCGATGTACTACGCGAGGGTAGTGTGCGATCCGAAAAATGTGGATCGCATCTTCATCATGAACGTCAGCCTGCGCGAGTCCCTCGACGGCGGCAAGACGCTGCACAAGGTCAATGAGATCAATCATCACGGCGACAATCACGCGATCTGGATCGATCCGGACGACACCAGGCACTGGCTGCTCGGGTCTGACGGCGGCATGTACGAGACTAGGGACGACGCCAAGACATGGGAATTCAAAGCGAATCTGCCGACCGTACAGTTTTACGATGTCGCGCTCGACAACGCGACTCCCTTCTACCACGTGTGCGGCGGGACGCAGGATAACTTCTCGTGGTGCGGCCCGGCGCGGACGCGCAATCTCAACGGAATCGTGAACTCGGACTGGTACGTGACCACCGGTGGAGACGGATTCCACTCGCAAGTTGACCCAGTGGATCCCAACACCGTGTATTCAGAGTCGCAGTATGGCGTACTCGTACGGTACGACGTCCCCACGGGTCAGGAGTTGGTGCTGCAGCCGCAGGAGGGCAAAGGCGAGCCTCCGCTGCGCTGGAACTGGGATTCGCCGGTGATCATCAGCCCGCATTCGCATACGCGGCTGTACTTTGCGGCCAACAAGCTATTCCGCAGCGACGACCGCGGGGACACGTGGAAGGCAATCTCGGGCGATCTGACGCGGCAAATCGACCGCAACAAGCTGCCGGTAATGGGAAAGATCTGGGGACCGGATGCGGTAGCGAAAAATCAGTCGACGTCGTTCTTTGGGAACATCGTGGCGCTGTCGGAGTCGCCAAAGCGGGAAGGCTTGCTCTACGTTGGGACCGATGATGGGCTGATTCAGGTTTCGAATGACAACGGGGGATCGTGGGCGAGGTACGAGAAATTTCCCGGCGTCCCGGACATGACTTACGTGAGCCGGCTGGCAGCTTCAAACCACGATGCCAACACCGTGTACGCAGCTTTTGAGAATCACAAGAACGAAGATTTCAAGCCGTATCTCTTGAAGTCCCCCGATATGGGAAAGACCTGGACTTCGATTGCGGGAGACCTGCCGGAAAATGGCCCCGTACTGGCGTTTGCTGAAGATCCCGTGAACACGAATCTGCTGTTTGCCGGCACGGAGTTTGGCGCGTTTTTCACGATCGATGGCGGGCAGCACTGGGTTCGCCTCAAGGGTGGATTGCCGACGATCGCGGTGCGCGACATCGCGATTCAGGCACGCGAGAGCGATCTTGTGATCGCGACGTTTGGCCGCGGTTTCTGCGTGCTGGATGACATTACGCCGCTCCGCCAAATGAAACCCGAAGCCACCGAGCAGGCCGCGGCCATGTATCCGGTAAAGGATGCACTGATGTATATCGAGCGGCATCCGCTGGGTGTTCCGCGCAAGGGATTCCAGGGAGACGCTTATTATGCCGCGGACAACCCGCCGTATGGTGCCCTGTTCACGGCCTACTTAAAGGAAAAGCTTAAGACGAAGAAAGAGACGCGACAGGAGGCGGAGAAAGAAGCCGCCAAGAAGAATCAGACCGCCCCTTATCCGTCCCATGACGAATTGCGGGCCGAAGCACAGGAAGCGAAGCCCGAAGTCTATTTCATGGTCTACGACGATAGCGGAACGGCGATCCGGCGGGTTGAGGGCAGCACAGATGCCGGATTTCAGCGCGTAGCGTGGGATCTGCGGTATCCGCCGGCGAGAGTAGCTAAGAAATCGGATGAACCCGAGGATTTCTTCCCGGATGCCGCGGATCAAGGGCCGCTCGTGTATTCCGGGACGTACTCGGTCCGCATGTTCGAAAAGGTGGATGGGGCTGTAAAGGAGTTGTCGGGGCCGCAGTCCTTCAAAGTATCCACGGAAGCCGCGCTGTCAATGACTGCCGAGGATCGAACTGCGCAGGAAGCCTTCCTGAGGAAAGTCGGACGGCTGTATCGCGCGATATATGGCGCGACCCGCACGGCTGAGGATGTCGAATCGCGATTGAAGCAGATTCGCGACGCACTGCGCGAAACTCCGGCGGCGGAAAAGCAGTTAGGAGCTGTGTCCGATTCTCTCGAGCAGAAAGACCGCGAGATCCTGCGTGCTTTGCGCGGCGATATCGAAATTGCGAGAAGGAGTGACCCTGTGCCGTCGTCGATCGACGATCGGGTGAATTCCATATTGGAGGGCGAGCGCTTCTCGCTGGCGAAACCCACGCAATCGAATATCGACTCCTACAACATCGGCGCCTGCAGAGTTTGCCGATGTGTTGACGAAGCTTCACCTCTTGGTTGAAGTCGATCTCGCCAAGCTGGAGAAAGATATGGAGGCTGCTGGAGCTCCTTGGACGCCCGGGCGAGTACCGGAGTGGTCGGAGAAATAGCTTCTTTGGCCACGGATTAACCCGGATTTCAGTGATCGAGATTCGCCACGGGGGCAGCCTGCCCTCTCACGCGCCGAAGTCATTCACCCATGCGCGCCACTTTCTGTAGAAAAATTAAACATAGCACGCGCTCCGGCGTGCATTCGCGTGTTCGTCCCAGATTTTTCCTCAACAAGTGTTGCACTCTTGCCGCGCCCCTGTGGTACACTCCCCGCCGACTAGTGCTCGCGTTGTGGGACGTGGCACAGCCGTGGGGAAATCCTTGTTAGCTTCCTAGGAAGTCTGGGGGTACTGGGGAATGGGCCTCGCGTTACTGGTTTTGATCTGGCTGATCACGCTGATCAGCACGTATTTCTTTGCCGCCAAGACCTGGTGGCTGCCGGTCGGCGCTTCTGCCGCGGCCGGGTGGATCGACGGGCAATTCAAGCTCACCTTCATCATCATGGGCATTGTGTTCCTGGCGGCGCAGCTGTCGCTGGGATACATCGTCTGGCGATATCGCCAGACCCCGAAGTCTCCGCCGGTCGCATACACGCATGGAAACACGACCATGGAGATCATGTGGACCGTGCTCACCGCAATCCTTTTCATCGGCCTGACCCTCATGGGCAGCCGGGTATGGGCGAGCGAGCGATGGGACGCGGCCCCTGCTGACTCGGTGCAGGTCGAAGTCACCGGCATGCAGTTTGCCTGGTATTTCCGATATCCGGGACCGGATGGAAAATATGGCGCAACCAGCCCACAGCTGATGGATCCGTCATCCGGCGGAGAAGCGGCGGTGGGACTGAATACATCGGACGCTGCGGCCAAGGATGACGTGGTGACAGGGACCATGTATCTCCCGGTGAATCGCGAAGTCGATTTAAGCCTGCGCTCGGTGGATGTGATCCATAGCTTCTTTGTCCCATCCCTCCGCTTCAAGCAGGACGCGGTGCCCGGCCTGAACATCCATATGCACTTCAAGCCCATTGCAATCGGCGAATACGAAATTGCCTGCGCGGAACTTTGCGGGCTGGGACACTACAAGATGCATGGCATGGTTCACGTCGTCAGCCAGGAAGATTTCGAAAAATGGCTGGCCGCACGGGAGGCGGAGAAACAGTAAAATGGCGACCCCGGCTACGGTTCACTCGCACGCTCCTCAGGGTTTTATCCGGAAATACATTTTCAGCCTCGACCACAAGGTTATTGGAATTCAGTATTTCTTCCTGGCGCTCACCGCCGTGTTTGTGGGGATGTTCCTGTCGCTGCTGATGCGCATTCACTTGATCTGGCCGCAGGCCGTGTTGCCCTTGGTGGGCGAGATCAAACCGGAAACCTACCTCAGCTTGTTGACCATGCATGGCACGATCATGGTGTTTTTCGTGCTGACGACGGCGCCGCAAGGCGGGTTCGGAAACTACTTCCTGCCGATTCAGATCGGGGCGCCGGATATGGCGTTCCCAGTGTTGAATATGCTGTCGTTTTGGACGACGTTCCTGGGGTTCATCACCATTATCGCGGCGTTCTTCGTGACCGGGGGAGCGCCACTGCACGGCTGGACGGGTTATCCGCCGCTGAGCGCAATACAATCGGCTGGTCCGGGCGAAGGACTCGGAGCGGACCTCTGGATTACGAGCATTGCGATCTTTTGCATCGCGTCGCTGATGGGGGCTCTGAATTTCATTACGACTACCCTCGATCTGCGAGCCAAGGGCATGACGATGATGCGCATGCCGCTGACATGCTGGTCGTGGTTTATTACCGCGATTCTGGGACTGCTCGCATTCGGCGTGCTGCTATCGGCGGGAATTCTGCTACTGATGGATCGCAATCTGGGAACCAGCTTCTATGTTCCACTCGTGGTCGTGAATGGGCAGATGATGGGTCACAAGGGCGGATCGCCCCTGCTGTGGCAGCACCTGTTCTGGTTCTTTGGACATCCCGAGGTTTACATCGCGATTCTGCCGGGGATGGGCGTGGCTTCGCAGGTTCTGTCTACCTTCTCGCGCAAGCCGATCTTCGGTTATCGAGCGATGGTGTATGCGATGTTGTCGATCGGTTTTTTTGGATTTATGGTCTGGGGCCATCACATGTTCATGAGTGGGATGAGCCCCTACTCCGCTTTCGCCTTTTCGATTCTGACCATGTGCATCGGGGTGCCCTCCGCCATCAAGACATTTAACTGGCTGGGCACGATGTGGAAGGGACACATACAGTTCAAAACTCCGATGCTGTTTGCGATCGGATTCGTGTCGCTGTTCGTATCCGGCGGATTGAGCGGCCCATTCCTGGCGCAGCCCGTGCTCGATATCCAACTGCACGACACCTATTTCGTAGTCGGGCATTTCCACCTCATCATGGGCGTCGCCGCGATCTTCGGCATCTTCGCGGCAACCCATTACTGGTTCCCCAAGATGTTTGGCCGGATGATGAATGAAACATGGGGAAAGATCCATTTCTTCGTTACGCTCGCCGGGACGTATGCCATCTTCATGCCCATGCACTATCTGGGAATGGCTGGACAGACGCGGCGCTACTCGCAGTTCACCGAAGTTGCCTATCAGACGAAACTGCTGCCGCTGCAGACATTCATGACCTACGCAGCGTTCATCACCATCGCGGCACAGGTCCTGTTCGTGATCAATCTGTTCTGGAGCATGTTCAAAGGGCCGAAGGCCAGCGACAATCCGTGGGACGCAACCACGCTGGAGTGGACGACGACAACTCCGCCGCCACATGACAATTTCGGCGGCGTAACCCCGGTGGTGAATCACGGGCCCTATGAGTACGGAGTACCGGGTGCTGCCAAGGATTTTGTCATGCAGACCGACCCGCCAACGGCAGCCTCGCACTGAGAGCGGCATCCCACCCTTTGAAAATGGAGAACGGTGGGCAGCGAATGAGAAAGCGGCAACCAGTTGTACAGATCGGCGCACTAAGTAGTTATGGCGACTTATACCCCAAGCACTCCGATCGATGACATTGGCCACAAACCTCCCGCCCCCCCAATAACGGGCGGTGGAGATGACGGGCGCGGCGGCGACGTTCCCGACTATGGTGCGCGTCTGCGGCGGGCCCGGCTGGGTTTGATCTGCGGCATCGCAACCGTGGGCATGGTGTTTATCTCGCTCACCAGCGCGTACATCTTCCGCCGCGGGCTTCCTACGTTTGATGGCAGCGTCAACAGCTACGTCCGCGATTGGGGTAAGGTGGCTTTGCCCTGGTCGCTGCTCGCAGTGAATACGCTCATTCTGCTGATCAGCAGCCTGACCATGGAGTTGGCCCGCAGGAAGGCCGCACGGCAGGCGGCGCTGGCTCCGGTGCAGTCGATCCCCGGAGTCTCGCTGGGGGACGAAAAAAGTTTTCCCTGGCTCGGTATTACGGTTCTGCTGGGCCTGAGTTTCCTTGCCGGGCAATGGCTGGCGTGGGGTGAACTTCACAATCGTGGCTTTTATGTCGACACGAATCCGAGCAGTTCATTCGCGTTTCTGTTGACGATTGCCCACGCGATTCACCTCGGCGGCGGAATCATCGCCCTGCTGTGGGCGTCGAGCTCTTCCCTGCTCAACAAGCCCGTGGAGTCTCGGCGGATTGCGGTGGACATCACCGCCTGGTACTGGCATTTCATGGCGGCGCTGTGGCTTTATATTTTCGCATTGATGGGGTTTGCGCGCTGAGCATTGAACAGACCCTAGCGCGTGAGTGGTTTGTTTCAAAGTTTTGAGGTCAGTCCGAGTCTTTGCAACGCTGCGACGTTGAAACCTTGCAGTTGAAAGGGGAACTTGAGGAATGGCTGACGCCACGCTGGAGCATGATGCTGTTCATGGTTTGCCCGTAAGCGCGCACGGAGCGGCGGGAGAGTACGAAGCCCCGCTGTTTGGTGGCTATTCAAAGAAAGTGGGAATGTGGCTATTCCTGGCCTCGGACTCCCTCACCTTCGGAGCGTTGCTGGTCGCTTTCAGTTACAACCGGCTCTATACCGTTCCGTGGCCGACTCCGTTTCACGTGGCCAGCATTACGAATGCGACCATCATGACGGCGTGCCTGCTGTCGAGTTCTCTGACCATGGTGCTCGGAGTGCTTTCATCCCAGCGCGGAGATCGGACGTGGACGCGCAACTGGCTGCTGGCCACCATGGTCTTCGGCACGGCGTTCATCGTGCTGCACGGTATGGAGTGGAGCAAGCTGATTAGCGAGGGGCTCACCATCCCCGGATTTCCGCACCCGGCAGGCGCTGGCTCTGGCGAGCTGGCCGAAGTTTCAAAATCCGTACCGCAGTTCCCCGCTACTTTCTTCGGGCTGACCGCCATGCACATGCTGCACGTCACCATCGGCGTGATCTACCTGGGCGTGGTCTCGCTGCGCAAGTTGTTTCTGCCGATTCTGGCCGCGATATGGCTGGCGGGATTCCTGCTCATTCCTTCCGACAACGTTTTTCACTATGGAATCCATGCGCTGCTCATCGGGCTGGTGGTGGCCTCGATCATTCTGTTTCTGAAGCCGAAGGATTATGACTCACACGACGTTGAGGTGTCCGGTCTGTATTGGCACTTCGTCGATCTGGTGTGGATGTTTATCTTCCCGCTGGTGTATTTGATGTCAACCAGGATTTCGTAAGACCGGCACTACAGATGGCACAGAGAAGCCACAGAGAGGGATGGCATGCACGATATAGCGACGCACGATGACAGCAAGGGACAGTATTTCTGGGTTTGGGGAGCGCTGCTGGTACTGACAGCCATCGAGGTCGTGCTGGGATACAGGCAGGTTTTTACACCGGTGCGGATGCTTGAGGTCCTGTTGCTGTTGTCGGTGATCAAATCGGCCCTGATCATCGGCTACTTCATGCACATGAAGTTTGAAACGGCGCTGATGCGCTGGATGATCACGCTCTCGGTCGTGGCGTGCTTCATCATCATGTATTTCTTCTTCTTCCCTGATGCGGGACGCATCGTGACTCTTGGAGTGAAATAAATGTTCACGCGAAAAGCTTCTCTGGTCGTGCTCGCTCTCGCGCTGTGGACTGCACCCGCCTTTGCACAAGGTTGCGCCATGTGCCGGGCAACGGCGAAGGCTACACCCAAAGAGGGCCAACGCGCGATCAACCGCGCCATCCTGGTGATGCTGGTGCCTCCGTTGGGAATTATGTCGCTCGGAGTGGGATTCGCTTTTCGCTACGGCAAGCGCCGGGACAAAGAGAACGATCGTCTCTTGTAATCCACGACAACGTCCTCCTGAGCCGCGCCTTTTGCGGCGAAGGATCTATGCAACTCGCTGGCAGCCTGCGGCGAGGCGGTACATGGACGTTTAGCGGCAAGCGATGCCGCTCGAGCTAGCCTCGCAAGAGAACTGCACGGTCTCCGCGGCCGCTTTCAAAATCCCTTATAATAGAAAGATTCACTCAGCCGTTTGGACCGCTCTGGGCCCTTGCGCTCGGGATTCGCTGCGGCTGACCGGCCTTTACTCGATGTCTACTTCGACCCAGACGGAAAGCATTGTTGTTCGCGGCGCCCGCGTTCACAACCTCAAGAACATCGATTTCGAGGTTCCCCACAATACGCTTACAGTCGTGACCGGCGTGTCCGGATCGGGCAAGTCTTCCCTCGCCTTTGACACCATCTACGCCGAGGGGCAGCGGCGATATGTGGAATCGCTGTCCGCGTATGCGAGGCAATTTCTCGAGCGGATCGAGAAACCGGACGCCGACATGATCGATGGAATTGCGCCGGCAGTGGCGATCCGCCAGAAGAACACTACGCGGAATCCGCGATCGACGGTGGCGACGGCCACCGAGATTTACGACTACCTTCGGCTGTTGTTTGCGCGCGTAGGCACGACTTACTGCGTAAACTGCGGGCGCGAGGTCAAGAAAGACACAGTCGATGAGGTCGCAGATGCGATTCTGAAACTTCCGTCGGACACACGGCTGCAAGTGCTGTTTCCGTTGCAGCGACCTGGAACGAGCGCACAGGAGTCGGGACTCAAGGCGGAACGTGCTTCTTCGAAGACGAAGAAGTCCCCACTTCTCCCAAAATCGGGGAGAACTGGGGCACCCGAAGCGTTGAGCGATGTGCTCAAGACCCGCCTCTTCGATCTGCGCAAGGCTGGGTTCAATCGGCTGTATCAGAGTGGAGAAGTTTTCGAATTCTCGACTCCCGAGTCGCTGCTGGATATCAATTTTGCGGAGCCAGTTTTCATGCTGGTGGATCGGCTGGCCGTCTCCCCTGACGCTCGCACGCGCATCGTCGATGCCATCGAAACCGCTTATCGGGAATCGGGCGAAGTCATCTTTGAAATGCCGGGAACTCCCGAGGCAGAAGCGCGCGAAGGCGCGCGCACCACACAGACGCTCCGCTTCGCGCAGCGGTTTGAATGCAAGTTCTGCAACTTGCGATATGAGGAACCAGAGCCGCGCCTCTTTTCCTTCAACAATCCCTACGGCGCTTGCCCGAAGTGTCAGGGGTTTGGAAATACTATCGACTTCGATCTCGACCTCGTCATTCCTGACAAGCTGAAGACCTTGGCTGATGGAGCCATCGAGCCGTGGACCAAGCCGAAATATCGTCCTCTGTTCACGGATTTGAAGCGCTATGCGAAGCAAGCCGGCATTCCGCTTGATATGGCGTGGGTAGATATGGCCGAAGAACACCGGAATCTGGTGCTCAATGGCGAGGGGAAGTTCCTGGGGGTACGCGGCTTCTTCCGTCACTTGGAGCGAAAAAAGTACAAGCTTCACGTGCGCGTGTTTTTGAGCAGGTACCGCGGCTATTCGGTGTGTCCGGACTGTAATGGTTCGCGTCTGCGGCTGGAAGCGCGGCAGGTTAAGGTCAATGGAAAGAATTTATGCGAGGTGTGTTCGCTGACGGTTGAGGACGCGCTCACGTTCTTCGAGCGAGTAGAACTGACCGCCGAGCAGGCGGAGATCGCCGACAAGCTATTGCAGGAAATCCGCGAGCGCTTACGGTTCCTGAACGATGTTGGACTGGAGTATCTGACGCTCGACCGGCTGTCTTCGACGCTCTCCGGCGGCGAGGCGCAGCGCATTCAATTGGCGACATCGCTCGGATCGCGCCTGGTCGGCACGCTTTATGTTTTGGATGAGCCTTCGATCGGGCTCCATCCGCGCGACACCCACCGGCTGGTAAAGATTCTTCATGACCTGCGAGATTTGGGGAACACGATCCTGGTGGTCGAGCACGATCCCGACATCATGCACGCGGCGGATTGCATTCTCGACCTGGGGCCGGGAGCGGGCGAGCATGGCGGCAAGCTGATTGCCGGTGGAACCTACGATGAGATCGTGCACAATCCCGCGTCGCTGACGGGTAGATATCTGTCCGGAGACCTGCGGATTCAGGCTCCGGCGACTCGACGCAAGCCAGGATCGCAGCAGATCAAGTTGTTCGGGGTCCGGGCCAACAATCTGAAGAATGTGAATATCAGTATTCCGCTGGGAATGCTGGTGGCGATCACCGGGGTGTCGGGGTCGGGCAAATCTACCCTTCTGCACCAGGTGCTCTATCGCGCGCTGGCGCAGGCGAAACAGCAGCCGGGCAACGGAGGTCCCGCTGCAACCACTCCCGCGGCTTGGAAAGCGTTGGAGGGTGATCAGTACATTGAAGAAGCGGTGCTGGTCGATCAGTCTCCGATCGGGCGGACGCCGCGATCCAATCCCGTCACCTATATCAAGGCGTTCGACGCGATCCGTGAGCTGTTTGCTTCCCTTCCCGAAGCGAAGAAGCGGGGCTTTGGGCCCGGACATTTCTCGTTCAACATTCCGGGCGGGCGCTGTGAAGTGTGCCAGGGCGATGGCACCGTCACTGTCGAGATGCAGTTTCTGGCCGACGTTGAACTGATTTGCGAAGAATGCAAAGGAACTCGCTACAAGCCGACGGTGCTCGAGGTTCGCTACCGTGGCAAGAATATCCACGAGGTGCTGAATCTCACCGTCAAGGAGGCGCTGAAGTTCTTCGCCGAAGCTCCGAAAGTCACGGAGAAATTGCGTTCGCTGGAAGAAGTAGGCTTGGGATATTTACGCTTAGGGCAATCGGCAACTACGCTATCCGGAGGCGAGGCGCAACGCATGAAGCTGGCAGCTCACCTGCACCCGGCCACCCGGGAGACCGGACGGTCCGGCTCCGGCGCGCGCCTGAAACGCCGCCTGCTTTACATCTTCGATGAGCCGACGACCGGATTACATTTCGACGACGTCAGCAAACTCCTGGCCGCCTTTCGCCGTCTGATAGAAGCAGGGGGATCGATTGTTGTCATCGAACATAATCTGGAAGTGATCAAGACGGCGGACTGGGTCATCGATCTCGGGCCAGAGGGCGGGAATCGCGGCGGCAAAATCGTTGGCGCGGGGCCGCCCGAGGCTATTGCCAAGCTGGCAGGCTCGTACACCGGAAAGTATCTGGCGCGTATCCTGAACGGCAATGGAGCATCTCGTTCCAATGGGCGGTCGTAGGCCTAGAAGATTCGTCGGGTTGGTGGTTTTCGGCTTGTGCGCTTGCTCTGGCATTCTCTCCGCTTCTGGCGGAGACATAGCCGCCCGCATCTCCGCGATTGATCAAGGCGCTCAAACCCGGCCGCAGCAGGGCTCCTCTTCCAGCCAGAAGACACATCATCATCACACCGCGGTCGCCGAGGAGGAGGCACCGCCTCCGGAACTGACGAAGGCGGAAGCCCTTATCCAGAAGAAGGATTTCTCTGCCGCCGAGCCGCTGCTGCAAAAGCTAGTACACGGGGATCCCGCGAACTATGTGGGATGGTTTGATCTCGGATTCGTGGAAAACGCACTCGGCAAACAGGAAGAATCCATTGCGGCCTACCGCAAGTCCGTCGCGGCTAAGGCAGATGTCTTCGAGTCCAATCTGAATCTGGGATTGCAACTCGCCAAGGCCGGACAGCCAGAGGCTGAGCAATTCCTTCGGGCTGCGACCCAACTCATACCGACCAGCCACGTCGCTGAGGGCAAGGAACGGGCTTGGCTATCTTTGGCTCACGTGCTGGAAAGTACGAAGCCCGAGGATGCGATTGCTGCCTACCAGGAAGCAGCTCGGTTGCAGCCGAAGGATCCCGAACCGCATTTGGCGGCGGGGCTCGTACTGGAGAAGCAGAACAAGTTTTCGGATGCGGAACAGGAATACAAGCGTGCGTTGGCGCTCGATCCGGGCTCAATGGACGCCGTAACCGGACTGGCCAATATCTACATGCGAGGCCGGCGTTTTCCGGAAGCCGAGGCCGAGTTGCGTAAGGTCGTTGCAGCGCATCCGGAGCAGGCTGCGGCGCACGTACAACTGGGACGCGTGTTGGCCGCGGAGGGAAAGAACGAGGAAGCAATCTCTGAATTGCAGGCGGCTGCAAAGTCTGATCCCAACGATCTATCGTTGCAGCGAGATCTGGCGGGCTTGTATGACAGCGCGGGCCAGAACGAGCAGGCGCAAGCCGCGTACAGAACCCTGGTCGCCGCACACCCAAACGACGCGGAGTTGCACGACAGCCTGGGTCAAAGCCTGCTTCGCCAGAAGAAATTCGCCGAGGCGCAACAGGAGTTTCTGCTGGCGGTAAAGCTCAAGCCCGAGTTTGGCTCCGCCTACGGAAACCTGGCATTTGCCGCGGGAGAGAATGGGAACTATCCGTTAGCGGTGAAAGCCCTCGACGCGCGCGCCAAACTGTTGCCGGAAATTCCCATCACATATTTCCTGCGAGCTTCTGCCTATGACCATCTAAGGGACATCAAGAAGGCAACGGCGAATTATCACCTCTTCCTGCAGGCGGCCAATGGGAAGTATCCTGAACAGGAGTGGCAGGCCAAGCACCGCCTCATCGCGCTCGAACCGAAGAAATAGCGGCCAGAAACTGAGTCCATCTGGGGTAGAGATTTGAATTGGAACAGAGGGTTGCGGGTCATACAACATCGTGTCGCGCTGGAAGGAATGCGCGCGGCAGAGCTTCGGGCGAGGTCCGACGCTCGCCATCATCGGATTCGGGTGCGGTGTTCGCCCCCAGCGACACTGCGGTCTGTCTTCTTCATCATCGTGCTCATCACAGCCGCCATGGCCCAGGCGCTGCCTCACGAAGAACCGACGGTTGCAAGCCTGAAGGCCAAGATTTCCACCGTGAGTGTGAGAGAGAAGCCGCATCTCTGCATTGAAATTGCCAAGCTGCAGCTGGCCGAAGCCGACAAGCTCTACGCCGCGTCAGATACGGAGAAGGCGCAGGCTGCCTTAACCGATGTCGTTGCGTACTCCGAACTGGCCCGCGACTATGCCATTCAATCCCACAAATATCAGAAGCAGTCGGAGATTGCGGTGCGCACCATGACGCGGAAGCTGACTGACATTCTGCATTCGCTGGGGCGGGAGGATCAGAGCGCAGTCAAAAGTGCCGTGAATCGCATGGATCGGGTGCGCGACGATTTGCTGAGTTCGATGTTCAAGAAAGGCGTGAAATGAAAGCCCTACCCTTGATCGCCTGCGCAATAATTCTGGCAGGAGCTGTCCCGGCCGTGGCGCAGAAGCACCGCGATCCCCTGACGCAGGAAGAGATCGCAAAGGTTCGCGATACCAGCTGGGAGCCCAGGCTCCGGCTCCCCCTCTATGTGCAGTTCGCCCGCGATCGTCTCGTCAAACTCGAACAGATGAGGAGTGATCCCAAGGCCTCCAATCGAGCGAGGCAAACCCATGACCTGTTGGATGATTTCCAGCTTCTTTACGACGAGTTGAACGACAACATCGATACCTACATTGATCGCAGGGACGATATCCGAAAACCGTTGAAGCTTGTGATTGACGCCGATACAGAGTTTCAGGCGAAGCTGCGCGCGCTGAAAGATGCTGCCGGAGTCCCCCCTGCAGATGCCCAGCAATATGAATTCGTTTTGAAAAATGCGATTGATACGGTGGACAGCTCCACCGATGATCATCGCAAGCTGATGGCCGACCAGGAAGAAGAGGCCAAGCATAAGAGGCTGAACAAGAATCCTTCGGCGGGAACGGGAGTGGCTCCGGAGTAGAACTTCGCTTTCTCGTGTTAAGCTACGCTCACTGTGCGTGAAGGGCTTCTCGAAATCTTCCAGGAAATTCACAACGAACTGCGGCCTGGTGTTCCCCTGCCCGAACTGAAAATTGAATTCTTCGCCTTTGCCAACGTAAACAACACCATCCGGTTGCGTCAGGGCAAGCTGCTGGTGCGGCTCTCCGATCTGCTCGAAGGCGCTCCGGAGCCGATTCTGCGCGCCATTGCCCACATCTTGCTGGCGAAAATGTATCGCCGGCCTATCGACCGGGCGCACGCCTCGCGTTACCGGAAGTATGTGGGCAGCCATGAAATCGTCCGCAAGGCGCACCTGGTGCGGCAGATGCGCGGACGAAAATTGCTGCGCTCGCCGCGGGGACACTTCTACGATCTCGACACGATGTTTGAAGATCTGAACGCCCGTTTTTTTCACGGGCTGATGGCCAGGCCGCGCATGAGTTGGAGCCAGACTAAAACGCGGCGCATTCTGGGCCATTACGATCCCGCGCACAACGCCATTATCATCAGCCGAATCTTTGATCATCCCCAGGTTCCGCCGTATGTGCTCGAATACATCGTCTACCACGAGATGTTGCACCTGAAGCATCCGGTTAAACTTCGAGGGAGCCGCCGCTGCGTGCACTCCGCCGAATTTCAGATGGAAGAAAAGTTGTTTCCGCAAGCCGCCGAGGCCAACGCCTTTCTGAAGCGGCTGTGAAATGGCTTACAAAGGCTTACTTCGGGCGATTTCGCTCGTCTAAAACGGGTACACTAATCCAGGCGCCAGAACTTCACAATCTGCAATCTGGCCTGCCTTCTTCGGAGCCCATAATGAAATCTTCCTTCCCAAAGTTGAGAGTCGTAGTCATGTGCGCGCTGGCTGGTGTCCTGGCCGGCTATGCGCAGAATGCCGCGCCCCAGACTCACGGTATTACCGTCGCCAACCTGGATCGTTCGGTAGAACCGGGCGATGACTTTTACTTGTACGCCAATGGCGACTGGATCAAACGGACTCCGATCCCCGCGGACCGGGCGGGAATCGACGTTTTTACCAGGCTTGCCGATATCAGTAACAAGCGTACGGCGGACCTGATCGAAGAGATTGCCAAGTCGAATCCGCCCGCCGGGTCAGGCCCCCGCAAGGTCGCCGACCTGTTCAACTCTTACATGGACGAGTCTGCGATAGAAGCCAAAGGCTCTGCGCCCCTCAAGCCTCACCTGGACGCCATTGCCGCGATTCACGACAAGAAGGAACTAGCTCGAGCATTGGGCGCGACTCTGCGCGCGGATGTGGATGCTCTCAATAACACGAATTATCACACTGCGAACCTGTTCGGACTCTGGGTGGCTCCGGGATTCAGCGACTCCGAGCATTACACGCCATACCTAATGCAGGGCGGTCTGCAACTGCCGGATCGCGAATACTATCTCGGCGATAGCCAGCACATGAAGAATCTCCGTGCGCGCTACCAGACGCACGTTGCGGCGATGCTAAAGCTGGCAGGACTTTCCGATCCGGAGACGCGGGCCAGGAACATCGTAGACCTGGAACACGCGATCGCCGAAAAGCACCGCAGCCTGGAAGAAAACCAGGACATCCATAAGGCTGACACCACATGGGAGCGATCCGACTTTTCGAGCAAGGCCCCTGGGCTGGAGTGGGATGAATATTTCCGCGGCGCGGGACTCAATCACATCGAGAAGTTCGATGTCTGGCAGCCGGAAGCATTCACTGGCGAGGCGGCTCTCGTAGGTTCCACGTCCCTCGACACCTGGAAGGACTGGCTTGCCTTTCACGTGATTGAAGCCGGCGCGGGGGTATTGCCCAAGGCGTTCGCCGACGAGCGCTTTGCATTCTTCGGCAAAGAGATGTCAGGAGCGCAGCAGCAGCGCCCGCGATGGCAGCGCGGCGTTTTCGTAGTCGATGCGCAGTTGGGTGATGTGGTGGGGCAGGAGTACGCCAAAAAGTATTTCTCTGCGGAAGCCAAAGCGCAGGCGCAAGCTATGGTCGCGAACCTGATTACCGCGTTCCACAAGCGCATTGAAGCGCTCACCTGGATGAATCCCTCAACCAAAGCTGAGGCAGAGGCCAAGCTCTCCACTCTCTACGTGGGAATCGGATATCCCGAAACCTGGCACGATTATTCCAACTATGAGGTCAAGCCCGACGACGCTTTCGGCAACATCTGGCGCGGAAATCTGTCGGAGTACCAGCGACAAATAGCGCGGCTGGGCAAGGCGGTCGACAAGAAAGAATGGTCGATGACGCCGCAGACCGTGAATGCCGTCAATCTTCCGCTGCAGAACGCGCTCAACTTTCCCGCTGCGATTTTGCAGCCGCCGTTCTACGATCCGCAGGCCCCCGCCGCGGCCAATTACGGCGCAATCGGCTCGGTGATTGGACACGAAATCAGCCATACCTTCGATACCGAAGGCAGCACCTTCGACTCCAAGGGGCGCCTAAGAAACTGGTGGACTTCCGAAGACTTGAAGCACTTCGAGGCCACAACGGCGCAGCTTGCGGCGCAGTACGATACCTACAAGCCATTTCCTGACCTGGCAATTAATGGCAAGCAGACACTCGCGGAAAACATTGCCGACGTGGCGGGAATCTCGGCTGCCTATGACGGCTACAAGGCATCGCTCGCGGGAAAGCCTGCGCCCGTGCAGGATGGATTCTCCGGCAACCAGCAGTTCTTCATCGCCTTCGGCCAGAACTGGGGAAGCAAAGTCCGCGACGCGGCTCTCCGTCAGCAGGTGATGACCGACGAGCATTCTCCCGGCGAATATCGAGCCGCCACGGTGCGCAACATCGATGCCTGGTACCCGGCATTCAACGTGAAGCCCGGTGAGAAGCTCTATCTGGCCCCGGCGGATCGGGTGAAAATCTGGTAGGAGCGGAAACGGAGCGAGTCAGGCAGTGTAATCGCAATGTGACGCCGATTGAGGATCACTTCCCGGATCGCCCGCAACTGCGGGCTTCAGACTCCTCAATCACGGAGCTGCATCATGCGGCGGACTGTCTGGGTCCTATGGACTCAGCGCGAGTCTGTTTGGTTCGTAGGCCTTCAGTTGACCGTCAGGACTTGGCTGCTACTGGTGCCGCCGCTTGAGCAACCCAGGTCACCGCTATTGCCGGCAGGCGTCTGCACGACGATTTTGAAGCTTCCCGGAGCCGGAATCATGGAGGAAGCAATATTGACGGTCAGCGCGGAACTGCTGACCACCACGGTGGCAAGGGTGGCGCCGTTGAAGACCACAACGGAGGAGGATACGAAATGGCTGCCGGTCGCAGTCAGTACGAAGCTGGGCGGCAGTTGCGAGAAGACCATGGTTGCGGGAGAGATCGAGTTGAGGACCGGCGCGGGGCGGGCGCTCCCGCAAAGTGGATTCACCGTGTTGCAGCCTGGGAGGAGCAGAAGCACGGCCAGCCACAAATCAAGGGCAACGATCCGACAGGAACTGGGCATGCACCAGTGTAGCGAACCGAGGATTCCTTTGCCGAAATCAGTCAGCTAGCCAGCCAATGTAACTCGGCCATTTCGCTTATTGACGGATTTTGAGCGTAATGGGGATATTACGGCATTTGAGTCGAACTTGAAGATGTTAGCTGAAGGAGCCTTCGTCCGACCAGGAAGAGCCATATCGGGTAAAAGGGTCCAGAAATGGCCAAGAGGACAACGCCAGTGCCCGGCAGGAAAAGCCCGAATACGATGTGGGCCAGATCGAGTCCATGCATCAGGATACCTAGGTAAGCGGTTGTCCTGCTGAAAACGCGGCTACGAAGCATAACGACGGAAATCAGCACAGCGCCGCACTGCACGAGGATTCCACCCATGATGGCGCCAGTCCCATGCCAGATGTCGGTGGCCAATATCGCCTCTCCGGCAGCCAGGAACTGAGTTCGCGTCGCCTCTGTGGTAGCGGCCGCATATTTCTGACTAAGCGAGATCATCGATAGAGCTGTGGGCGTCGCCAGCAGCAGCGTGACCCCAACGAAGGCGAGAGATGTGGAGAGAGTTGCATTCGCCCGGTCAGTTCGTTTCAGAGCAGCAAATAGGCCGAGAAACACAAAGTAGTACAGCGGCATTGCGATTATGGTCGGCAAGTCGAGGCGTAACAGTCCCACAATTCTGTTGCTCTGCAGCAGTCGGAACGCCTCGGCAGCAGTCGCGGGCGGGCCGCCCAGGACAATGAGTTGAACTATAGTCGAGAGTGAATAGACGATCAGAACCAACGCAGCAATTCCACCTGTCCAGCACAAACAGCTCCGATCAGACGCCTCGGAGTCGCTACGGGTAACGCGGCCTTGCTCATTTTCACTTGCCAGCCTCACTGTTCCTCCAAGCGACGGTCATCACGGAAAACCGATGAGTCCAGCCTATCGAGTGCAACAATGGGTGCAGTGATCAGAATCACCTGAAGTTCCTGTGGTCAACTGACGTAACCAGGCCATAGCGCTCAAGTGCCCAGCGCAAGGCCATGATGAGTTAAATGGGGATCTTGCGACAGTGGTGCTGTCGGCGACGGAGGTCCCTGCCCCTGTGATCCATGTCACTGACCCCTAATTGCTCTTCGCGTAGCATTGCGACAACCAAAGACTCGTTCTCCCGAAGAGCAGTTCCCCGATCAGGCACTACAACACCCCTGAGGCGAGTACGAAGCCAGCATGCCTCAAACCTCCACATAGCGTCCGCCTAAGATCAAGGTGGACGTTGCGACCAACTATCGCCTCGCGAAGGTTGTTTGATCAAGGGCCTCATAGTCACGATGCAAACCGATGAGGTGGAGGAAAGGAGGTAATATGAAAATGCGCTGCTTCCTACTAACAGCATTGTGCCTGATCCTTGCAGGGGTTGCGCCTGCTCAACAGTCGTGGTCTAGTCCGAAATTGATATCGGACGTGCCCTTTGACTTCGTCGTAAACGGCACTACGCTTCCCGCCGGAACGTATCTCGTAAGGACATTCATGGGCACCGAGAAAGCCTTAATGATTCAGAATCGAGATAAACCCGAGTACGGGAAGTACGTGAGCAACAATGACGTTATGTTGTTTGCCGGTAAAACCCATGACAGCACCCGCCTAGTTTTTGCTGTGGATAATGGCCAGCATGTGTTGCATCAAATTACACTCGAAGGCGACAACCACACTCACGACATCGTCCACGGACATGACGTGGCTGAACTGGTCGCAAATCGGTGAGTAGCGATTCATAGGGGCATTGGAAAAAGTCCTTCCCGTGCCCCTTCGTATCAACTGTCGAGAACCGGCCATCACACTCAAAATCCGCCGGTCGCAGCACGATGCCTGCAAAAGCGAGCCCTGCATGTATGTGCCGTTCAAAGCCTTATTTTCACCGTGTGATCCCAATCACGTCCGGTTGTGAGGCGCCGGATTGACTCCCGCCGCCGGCCACGGCTATCCTTGAAGTTGAAATTGAAATTCATTTTCAACATCATAGGGCTCCACTAAATGTTACAGGCCTTCATCGTTACTCTCCGCGAAGGGGTAGAAGCCGCGCTCATCGTCGGCATCACCCTGGCTTACCTGACCAAAATCGGGCGTGCCGAGCTCCGCAAGACGGTTTACGCCGCGCTGGGCGCAGCCTTTGCCGGAAGCATCGGCGTGGCCATCGTCATCTCCCGCACGCACCTCAATGAAGATGTTTTTGAAGGCTGGATCATGCTGGTCGCCGCCTTCTTCGTCGTCACCATGGTCATTTTCATGATGAAGACGGGGCGCAAGCTCAAAGGCGAGATCGAGGGCAAGGTCGGCCTGCTGGCGGGCAATGACGCCTGGCTTGGCCTGTTCGCGTTCATCTTTTTGATGGTCCTGCGCGAGGGCGCGGAGACGGTGCTGATTCTTTCGGCCGTCACCCTCAATTCCTCCGAATTGTTGAGCTTTCTCGGAACGCTGTTCGGTTTGCTGGCGGCGATTGCCTTTGGTGTGATGTTTGTCAAAGGCAGCGTGCGCATCAACTTGCAGAAATTCTTCAAGGTTACGACCGCGATCATGTTTCTGGTGGCGGCCCAGTTGCTGATCTCCGGATTGCATGAACTGTCGGAAAGCGGCGTAATTGCGTCCTCCAAGCGCGAGATGGCGATCATCGGTCCCATCGTCAGCAACGACTGGTTTTTTTTCGTGACCATTTTCCTGATGGCGGCGCTGATGGTCCTGTTTGAGGCCAAGCGGCGAGCGCCGGTCGTGGCGCCCGACGCCTCTCCGGCCGAGCGGCGAAAAGCGACGTGGAGCGCCCGCCGCGAACGCCTGTGGATGGCCTCGGTCTACACTTTTTCATTCGTGTTCATCGCGATGGTGACGGCGGAATTCATTTACACCAAGAACGTAAGCGCGCTCTCCCCGGCCACTGAAGTGGCATTCACCAATGGCAAGGTGACCATTCCCCTGTCTCAGGTGGCAGACGGCGATCTGCATCGTTTTCAGGCGAAGGAGAACGGCACGGAAGTCCGCTTCTGGCTATACCAGAAGCCGGATGGCAAGATTGCGACGGTTTTTGACGCTTGCGAAATCTGCGGTTCAGTCGGTTTCTACAAAAGCGGAAACGGCGTGGTCTGCAAAAACTGCGCCGCTCCCATAAATCCGCAGTCCGTAGGGACGCCCGGCGGATGCAACCCGATCCCACTCAAGGCCACGCAGACCGCCGACGCGGTCGTCATCCAGGAGGCCGACATCGCCGGCGGCACGCGCATGTTCGGAGCACAGTAGGCGATGTTTGTCCGGCTCGTTTACGAATCCTTCCGGCGGCAGAAACGGCGCAAATTGCTGGCTGGGGCCGCGATCACCCTGGGTGTGACCGTGGCGACGGCCATGATCGCCGTGGCTACCGATATCGGCGACAAGATCAACCGCGAACTGCGCACCATCGGCGCCAACCTGGTTGTGAGCCCGCAAGAAGATTCCCTGGATGTCGAAATTGGCGGGGTCAATCTCAAGCCTCCAACCGACGGCGCGTTTCTCAACGAAGCGGACCTGCCCAAGATCAAGGGAATTTTCTGGCACAACAACATCACCGGCTTCGCGCCCATGCTGCCGGTGAATGTTGCCATCGACCACGATGGCAAGCGGCACGAGGTCACCCTGCTCGGGACTTACTTTGCGAAGCAACTTTCCTACGGCACGGAGCAGTTCAAGACCGGGGTGCGCGATACACACAGTTGGTGGAAGGTTTCCGGCGCGTGGCCGGATGACAATTCGCAGAACATTCTGGTCGGGGAAAAACTCGCCAAGCAACTGGGCGAGAGAGTTGGAGACACTCTGACCGCCGCCGGGCGTCCGTTGCACGTCAGCGGCATCCTTTCTACCGGCGGTGCCGAAGACGAGCAGGTAGTCGCGCCGATTGCCCTGGCGCAGCAAATTCTGGGCAAGCCCGGCGCCGTGCGGCGCGTCTACGTGAGCGCCCTGACCAAACCTGAGGATGCTTTTGGACGTCGCGATCCCAAGAGCCTGTCGGGGGCGATTTACGATCGTTGGTATTGCACTCCTTATCCGCAGGCGATCGCGCTGCAGCTGACGGAGGCAATTCCGCATTCGAACGCCTCCCAGATCCGGCAGGTTTCACAGAATGAAGGCGCGGTGCTCACGCGCATCGAGGGATTGATTTTTCTGATCACACTCGCCGCGTTGCTGGCTTCGGCACTAGCCGTGTCAGCCGCCATGGCTACGACGATTTTCGAGCGGCGTGCGGAGGTTGGACTGATGAAGGCGTTGGGCGCCGGAAAGCTCGCTGTAGCGTCTGTATTCTTTGCTGAAGCCGCGCTGCTGGCCTTGATCGGCGGCGCTGTAGGTTTTGCCGTCGGAACGCTGCTGGCGCACCAGATTGGAAGGTCGATTTTCAACTCCGATATTTCGATTTCTCCCGTGCTGCTACCGGTGATTCTGGCGATTGCGGTGATTGTGACGTTTGCGGGCAGCGCGGCGGCGATCCGCCGAGCCGTAAGTCTCGATCCGGTATTTGCATTGCGAGGTGAATTGTGAGCGCTCCGATGTCGCATCAGGCGCAGGACCTCGCGGCCAGGCGCCAGCACGTTCCACACACGTCGATGTTATTGCGGATGCTGGTGCGGGCTGCGATCTTGCGCCGGGGACGCGCGGCCTCGGCCTTGTTTGCCATGGTTGTTGCCGCTGCCGTTGCCACCGCGATGCTCAATTTGTACGTCGACGTCCAGTCCAAGTTGCAGCGCGAGTTCCGTAACTATGGAGCGAATATCATTCTCGTCGGCAACAACAACGCTTCCCTTCCCGCGGAGGCTCTGACGCGTGTGGATTCGGTTCTAGCAGGACGCGGGTTGGCGGCGCCGTTCGCACTCGTCGTTGCCCGTACCAGGGAAGGTCAGGCCATCGTGGTTGCCGGTACCGATTTCGATCGTGTGCAGAAGTTGGACCGATGGTGGTCCGTCACCAGCTGGCCCTCTCAGCCCCAACAAGCGCTCATCGGAACCAAGGCCCTGCCCCTGGTCGCGCCAAAGAATCAGCCATTCGATCTGGAATTTCAGGGACGCACCTTGCATGTGATTCCTGCGGGAACGGTGCAGACCGGAGCGGCGGAAGACAGCCGTATTTACCTCTCGCTCTCCGACTTTGTCGCCTGGACCGGAGTTCAGGCTTCGACCGTGGAAGTGGCCGCCAACGGATCTCCGGAGGAAGTGACCGGGATTATGAATCAACTGGCACAAGCGATTCCGGCGGCCGAGGTGAAACCGGTTCGCCAGATCATGGAAGGCGAGGCGCGAGTGCTGGGCAAGACCCGTGCGACGCTGCTCGCCGCCGCGGCGCTGATCATCTTGACGGCAGCATTGTGCGTCCTGTCGACGCTGATGGGATGGGTCTTTGACCGGCGGCGCGATTTCGCCATCATGAAGGCGCTGGGGGCTTCCGGGCGACTGCTCAATGGCTTCTTTGCCGCCGAAGCCGCTGTGCTGGGCGCGATTGGCGCGGTGCTTGGATTTCTGCTGGGTATCGGGATCGCGGCATGGATCGGGCGCGTGAATTTTCACGCCGCCGTGGTTCCGCGCTTCAGCGTGCTACCGGTCGTATTGATTGGTAGCATGGTGGTGACGCTACTGTCGGCGATTCTTCCCATCTCGTTGTTACGTCGCGTACAACCGGCGGTGATCCTGAGGGGCGAGTGAAATGATTCAAATCAACAATGTCACCAAGCTCTACCCCGCCAAGGAAGCGGAAAATGGTTCGGGCAAAGACAATGGCGCCATTCATGCGCTCGATCATATTTCCCTGCACGTGACGGCGGGCGAATGGCTGTCGATCATGGGGCCATCGGGGTCGGGGAAATCGACGCTGGTGAATCTGATTGGTTGTCTCGACCGGCCGTCGTCAGGTGACATTTGCCTCGACGGGCAGAACATCGCCGGTATTTCGGCTTCCGAACTCAACCGGGTGCGCGCCGAAAAGATCGGCTTCATCTTCCAGCAATTCCATTTGATTCCCTTCCTTACCGCGGTCGAAAACGTCATGCTGGCTCAGTACTTCCACAGCATGACCGACGAACAAGAGGCGGTAGAGGCGTTAGCCCGGGTCGGACTGGGGGACCGGGCGCATCACCTGCCGTCGCAGCTTTCCGGCGGCGAGCAACAGAGAGTGTGCATCGCCCGCGCGCTGATTAACGATCCGCGCATTATTCTGGCCGACGAGCCGACTGGCAACCTGGATGCCCAGAATGAAGAAATCGTGTTGCGCCTGCTGCGCGAGTTTCACCAGCAAGGACGCACCATCGTCATGGTGACCCACGATCCTGTCGTCGCGCGGCTGGCGGACCGGCGCATCGAATTGCACCACGGCAAGATCGCATCCCAGGAAATCTTCTCGCTTGCCGACGAAGAGCAACTCGACGAAGTGCTGGAAGAACTCTGGGTCCTGGCCGAGCATGGCGAGATTGCCGAGGTCGAACGCATGGAAGTGCACGGCGCGCTTCCCGTAAGCCTGGCGATTGAGAAGATGATCGAGTTGGGGCTGGTCGTGTCGGCACCGCATCCGCCGCAGGCTCACGAGCACAAGCCGTTTGTGAACCCCTGTCACGAAGCCTTGAAACCCGTGGCTGCTTCGACCGGAGACGGAACCCTGATCGTAGAACTGACCGCTCGCGGCCGGGAGCGCGCCGGCAACATCATTCGGCGGCATCGGCTCGCGGAGCGCTTGTTCACCGACAGCCTCGCCATGGACAGTGAAAGCGAAATTGAGGAACAAGCGTGCAAGTTCGAGCACATCCTGTCGCCCGAAGCGACCGACAAGATATGTACGTTCCTGGGACACCCGCGAACCTGCCCGCACGGTGCTCCGATTCCGCCAGGACCTTGCTGCGGGCGAGGTGCGGAACTCTCGGGGGTTGTTTCGCACACGTCGAAAGCCAGCCGCTAAGAGGGATTAAGAGAACACCTCTCGTAACCGTCTCGAGACTGCGTGCCTGCTATGATCGGAAAGACACTCGTCCACCATGACTGCGCGACGTCCTACCATTGGTGTCTTCGATTCCGGCTTTGGCGGGCTGACCGTCCTTAAAGCTTTACTTGAACTCATCCCCGGCGCGGACTACGTCTACTTTGGCGACACCGCCCGTCTCCCCTACGGTTCAAAATCGGTGGAGACCGTAGCGCGCTATGCGGTCGAAGCCGCGCATTATCTCGAATCGCAGGGCGCACACATGCTGGTGATCGCCTGCAACACGGCGACAGCCCTGGCTCTGGATCAGATCACCGCTGCGGCGCGAGTGCCAGTGATCGGAGTAGTCGAGCCCGGTGCGCAAGCGGCACGTTCTGCAACCACGAATCGCAAGATCGTGGTCATCGGCACAGAAGCAACCGTCAGCAGTCATGCTTATCGCAAGGCTTTGGAAGCACTCGGATTGCAGGCTCGTGAAAAGGCCTGCCCATTGCTGGTTCCTCTGGTCGAAGAAGGATGGGTGGACCATTCGGTCACGGAGCAGGTCGCTCGAATCTATCTTGCGGAAGCGTTCGCGGATGGCTTCCGCGACGCGGACACGATGGTTCTGGGATGCACGCATTATCCGCTCCTCAAGCCCTTGCTGGAGCGGGTTACGCCGAGCCACGTGAGCATTGTCGATTCCGCGGAATCGACCGCATGCGCAGTGTTGTCGGCCTTGCCCACAATCCTGCCAGCCGCGGCCTCAGCTGAGGACGAACGCCGCATCGCGCCGCGGTTGAGATTCTTTGCCACCGATTCAACGGAGAAATTCCAACGGCATGGCGCGCAATTTCTGGGGCTCCTCATCGACCACGTGCAGCACGTGGACTTGAAGGAGTAGCGCCAACCAGTGACTCCCGTTACGTGATCTGAGTCCCTCCGCAAGATTCGGATAGCGTCATCGCAGCACGCAAAATTATTGTGTCCTCAGCAAGCCTTCGCAATCCAGAACTAGCGGTACATTTTCGTGCATCCACTCGACAATGTGATCTGGCAGGCGCTCACCACGCGGCAAGCGTGCTTTGCCGAGGGCTCTGGCCGGGCGCGGAAGTTTATTGCCGATGTCGGGCCGCTCAGCGCCTTTGCAGACGGCGAGGCTGAAGGCTACGACGCGCTGGCCGCGATTTTGCGAGGCAAAGACATCGGCGCAGTATTCCTCAGCGCGCCTTATGCGCCGCGGGACGGATGGGAATTTCTAGCCGGCGCGCCGCTGGTGCAGATGGTTCTCGAAAATGGCAAACCTGCTACCCCTCATTCAAACCCGAAAACTGAATTTGCCGCGCTAGGAGCGCCAGACTCGCCGGAAATGCTCTCCTTAACCAAGCTGACCCAGCCCGGGCCTTTCGGGCCGCGTACCCACGAGTTGGGCACGTATCTCGGAATTCGCATCCAGGGAAAGCTGGTGGCGATGGCGGGCGAGCGCCTCAAGGTGCCCGGCTATACCGAAGTCAGCGCGGTTTGCACGCATCCGGACCATCTGGGTAAGGGCTTCGCGGCGGCGCTCATGAGCGAAGTCATGCGGCGCATTCGCGACCGTGGGGAGACGCCCTTCCTTCACGTGAGGCAAGATAATGCGCGGGCAATTGCGTTATACGAACGCCTGGGATTCCGCACGCGGTGGAAGGGCCATTTCGCCGTGCTGAGAATAATGTCCTGAGAATAAAAAGAGACGTTGCAAGCAACGTCTCTGCGGAATTGCCTTAAGAAAAAGATCTCAGTACAAGTGGAAATCAACTTCGACGGCGATCTCGACTCGGACCGGATGTCCATCTTTCATCGCCGGTTCAAAACGCCAGGTCTTGACGGCTTCGATCGCCTTCTCGTCCAAGCCCATCCCCAGGCTGCTCAGCACGCGGATCTGGCTCGGGCGGCCGTCGGTGCCGACGATCAGGCCAAGCGTGCACACGCCCTGATATTTCGCCTTGCGGGCTTCTTCAGAAAATTCCGGCTCAGGAGCATAAATCTGACGCGGCGGAGAAACTCCGCCACCGACGTGGAAGACGCCTCCACCCGTACCGCCGCCTTCTCCGGGCCCAAATCCCGGACCCCTGCCTGATCCCACACCGCCGCCGCTGCCGGAGCCGATGCCACCGCCAGCGCCGGTGCCGTTTGACGGCAACAAGGCGTGCGCCATTGGGTCGCCAAGATTCGGCATGTTGTTCGAAGCCAGTTGCACTTGAGGAGGAATCACGATCGTCGGTTCCACCGCCAGTTTGGGATGCTCATTCCGCACCACCACAACCGGAGGCGTAATCTGTTCCATCGAAAACTTAGGCAGCTTGCCTTTGGTCGCCTGCAGCACGTCGCGATCGCCGCCGCCGCCACCGCCGCCTACCTGCGTCTTCGAAGGCTTCAAGGCAGGAATGTCGCCAGGATCAACCAGAGCGACAATGGGCTTGGGATTCGCCGCCGCGGTGACAATCCGGCGCCCGATGAGAACGGTAACCACAATCACCAGGACCAGGAGCGTGTAGTATGCCCCAACACCCAACGCCCCAAACTTCCAGTACGAGTAGAACCCCCAGATATCCTTGACGGGTTCAGGTTTCGACTCGAGTTTGAGAGGCGGAAGCTTTTTGGGGAAGAAGAATTCATCCAGCTCGCGGAACAGGGATTTATAGAGAGGCTCTTCGAATTGCTTATCGGTGATAAGCAGGTGCAGTTCCGGCTCGGCACCGGAACCGATCGGATTGATTTGTTCGGATCCCATAATTCCCGTCTGGATGAATGTGCTGCTGCGTTGAGGAACCGTGCGTAACTGCCCTGCCAACTGCTTCTTACACAGATGAAGAAGAGAGTCTACAAGTTGCTTCTAGATGGCCCCCATTTTGTGGACAAGCTTGCCAAAACCAGCACGCCCTCGCGAACCTTGGTGGGCCACAGTTTCTCTCTGCTTGGAGAAATTGTACCTCCATTCTAGTACTTCGCGACAGTGCATTTTGCTGTCCCCTGGAAATCTCCAAAAGACATGTCCTTCCTCGTTCCGGCGCATGGACGTACCACGGTAACCCTCCCTATAATGAAAAGATTCAATCATTTGGGAGACGCCACTAGGTGCCGTTCGAACTGAAGAAGACCATCAACCTGCCCCAAACCGCCTTTTCCATGAAGGCCAACCTGCCCCAGAACGAGCCAAAAATGCTCGAACGCTGGGAGCAGACCCGGATTTACGACCAGATCCGCCAGGCCCGGAAGGGGGCACCCCGCTACATCCTGCACGATGGCCCCCCCTATACCAGCGGGCCGATCCATATGGGCACGGCGCTGAACAAGTGCCTGAAGGATTTCATCGTGAAGTCAAAGACCATGGCGGGGTTTGACGCGCCTTACGTACCCGGGTGGGACTGTCATGGGCTTCCCATTGAGATCAAGGTAGACAAGGAACTGGGTGGCAAGAAGCTGCAGATGGCACCAACGGCGGTGCGGGCGGCGTGCCGCAAGTATGCGGAAAAGTATCTCGACCTACAGCGCAAGCAGTTCAAGCGCATTGGCGTGTTCGGAAGATTCGACCGGCCGTACGCCACCATGACTCCGCAGTATGAGTCGGTGGTGCTATCCACTTTCTTCTCATTTTACGAGAACGGATTCGTCTACAAGGGACTGCGCGCGGTGTACTGGTGCATGCACGACGAGACCGCCCTCGCCGAAGCGGAAGTCGAATACGAAAACCACACCAGCAGTACAGTCTGGGTGAAGTACCGTTTGCTGGACGATCCGTCGGTTATTGATGCGGCCTTGGCCGGCAAGAAAGTTTCTACCATCATCTGGACCACTACTCCCTGGACCTTGCCCGCTTCCATGGCGGTGGCCTTTCATCCGGATGAGGAATATGTTGCGCTGGAATCGAGCGGCGAGGTTTACATCGTGGCCTCAAAGTTGGCGCAGGATGCAGCTTCCAAATGCAATCTCGGCGAGGCCGTGACGCTCGCGCATTTCCCGGGGCGCAAGTTGGAGCGGCTGAACTTCCAACATCCGTTTCTGGATCGCAAAATCCTCGGCGTGCTGGCAGATTACGTCACCATGGACACCGGAACCGGCGTGGTGCACACTGCGCCTTCTCACGGTGCCGAAGACTTCATCACCGGCATGAAGTACGGGCTGGATGCCACCAGCAATGTCGACGAAAAAGGAATCCTGCGCAACGGGCTGCCTGAATACACGGGCAAGCGTGTTTGGGACGCGAACCAGCCGATCATCGACCTCGTGAAGAGCCGCGGTGCCCTGCTGCATACCGAGAAGACGGAGCATTCGTATCCGCACTGCTGGCGCTGCCATAATCCGGTGATTTTTCGAGCGACCGAGCAATGGTTCATCTCGATGGAAACTCCGATGCCGGGTGGCGCAGGACAGAACGATACCTTGCGCTCGCGCACTCTCGAAGACATCAAGAAGGTGAAATGGGATCCGGCATGGGGCGAAGAGCGGCTTTCGAACATGATCCAAACGCGCCCCGACTGGTGCATCTCCCGGCAACGCGTCTGGGGCGTGCCGATTGCGGTATTCCTGTGCGAGAGCTGCGGCAAGCCTCTCAATGACAAGGCCGTCAATCGCAAGGTCGTGGAACTGTTTGCCAAGTCGGGAGCCGATGCCTGGTTTACTCCGGAGTCGGACAACATTCTTCCCGCCGGGACGAAGTGCCCGCATTGCGCCGGCGCAAGATTCGAAAAAGAAACTGACATCTTCGACGTATGGCTGGAGTCAGGGGCAAGCTACCTGGCTTTGATCGCGGATGAGCCCGACTATCCTTGGCCTTCGGACTTGTATCTCGAAGGCGGCGATCAGTATCGCGGATGGTTCCAGTCTTCCCTGCTCTGCGCTATGGGCGCACGCGGCACGCCGCCCTACAAAGGCGTCGTGACGCCCGGCTGGACGCTTGACGAAAAGGGCCAGGCGATGTCGAAGTCGCGCGGCAACGACGTCGACCCGGTGGACATTTCAAGCCGCCTCGGCGGAGAGGTCGTGAGGCTGTGGGTGTCCTCTGTCGATTTTCGTGAGGACGTGGTCGGCTCGGAACGGCTGATGCAGACCGCGGCGGAGAACTACCGCAAGATCCGGAATACCTTCCGCTACATTCTCGGGAATCTGTACGACTTCGATTCGGCGACAGATGAAGTGCCGTTTGAACAAATGGAGGAAATTGACCAGTACATGCTGATGCTGGCCGTATTATTCACAAACGGAATTTCAAAGGCTTACGAAGAGTTCGCCTTCCACAAGATCTATCAGCGGGTGAACAACTTCTGCGTTGTGGACCTAAGTGCATTCTATCTTGACGTGCTCAAAGACCGCTTGTACACCTCCGCACCGAAATCGCAGAAAAGACGCAGTGCGCAAACTGCGCTGTGGCGCATCGGAGAGACACTTGTCCGCGCGGTCGCGCCCATCATGAGCTTCACCGCCGAAGAGGTCTGGCAATTTTTGCCAAAAGCTGCGTACCGCGAAGAAAGTGTCCATCTGGCGAGGTTCGTGGATGACAACTTCACGGCCAGCGGAGCGATCCGCACGCATGCCGCTAATGAACTCAGCGGCAAAATCCTCTCAGACATTGCTGGTAACGCTGGGTGGATTCAATTGCGCATCGTGCGCGATGAAGTTCTCAAGGCGCTTGAAGGGGCGCGCAACAACAAGCTAATCGGCACAGGCCTGGAAGCGCAGGTCGCGATCACGGCCTCGGGTGCGCTCCATTCGATCCTGCAGCGTTATGCGGACCAGCTTCGCTACTTGTTCATTGTCTCCGCTGTAACGCTATCCCAAGGCTCCGGCAATGGAACCAGCGGCGTGCATGTCGATGTGAAACGCGCTGACGGCACAAAGTGCGATCGCTGCTGGAATTACTCGACCCATGTCGGCGAGGACAAGATATATCCAACGGTTTGCGAACGCTGCAGCGCAGTGTTGAAAGAACTGGAATCGGAGTCGAGATGAATCCCGCCGCCGCTTTTCTCGAACCTCGCCGCTGGGGTTCACAGGCCGCTACAAAAATCGCCCTCATCAGAAGAAGCACACCTCAGAGTGAGATGAGTCGTCCTGGTTTCAACGGCAAACCTCAGCGGCTTAAGCCGCAATCTTCGCCTAAGCTTAGATCGACACGAGTAGAACTCGTGCCCTTCCCAATGGTTTTTGTTCGTGGCAACTCCGTTTTGGAAAGGACCGCGCCGGCCACAGAGCATCTCAAAGGTGGACGACGGCGTGCCGCTTACGACTTGAAGGCTTGCCCTTCCCGAACCTTCGCGAATCAGAATTTGCTCGCGGCCTCTTCATCTGTAATCCTGGGAGGGCTCGTCTGCGGCGCTATGCTGACAGGCCATTTCGAATGACCCACCGCTCGGCGCGCGCCATCCATTTTCTACTCGCAGTGATCGTGATCGTGCTGGACCGCTGGACCAAGCGCCTGGTGGCCGCTCACATCGCGATCTATACGCACATCCAGATCATCCCCGGATTCTTTCGTCTCACTCATACCGAGAATACGGGGGCGGCTTTCAGCTTGTTCGCCGACTCTCCGTCGCACTGGAAAACCGTGTTGCTAATCGGATTCTCGGCGGTTGCGATGGTGGTCGTCTCCGTCCTTTTGTGGAGGCAAGCGCGTCCCTTGACTTTGACTGGGATTGCGCTATCTCTGATCCTGGGTGGCGCCGTCGGCAACCTGTGGGATCGCGTGGCCAGCGGCCGCGTGGTCGATTTCCTGCTGTTCTACGTGAGGCAATACCAGTGGCCGGTGTTTAATCTGGCGGATAGTTCCATCGTAGTTGGCGCGGCATTGCTGGTCATCGACATGCTGTTCAGCCGGCCTGCGAGCATTTCTCACGAATCCTAGCGTAGATCAAGCTGCCCCGCGCCTACATGCGCATGAAGACGGTACTTCCCCGACCCGCTTCGATCAAAGGAGCGGAATAGTCCACCTTTGGAGACAGAGAAGGCGGTTGCTTCCAGTTGCCCGCTGTTGACCGATGCATCGACGTGCCCGTACTGATCTGGCTTGCCCACGTCAAGATTGAGTTGACCGAAGCTCAGCTCAACATCTTTATCGCCCACCACGTCCTGAACGTCGAGTTGCCCCGCCAGCATTCGAACATGTAGCGCGGATGCTTTTGGAATCTCGATCCGCACCTGGAAATTGTTGTGCCCACAACCTGTGATCCTGAGATCTGCACGATCCCGCGAAATCTCCGCGCGGACTCTCACCGTCTCGCGCTCGGGGTGATAGGAAACGCGCAGCACCGGCTCATCGACGCCAACGATCGTGATCCCGCTCGGGCACAGACTCATCCGGATGCGGCCTCCCGGTATGAGCTTGGCTTCAACAGGACTATTTCCGAGCTCATCGATCTTCGAATCCTGCGCGGCAACCAAAGCGGCGGTAGTGAGGAGCAGCAGAACGACCAGGCTTTTCATTTGGCGCACTCCTTCCTCTGCATGCAGGTACGCTAAAGAGGCCCAATTCGTTCCGTCGCAAACGGGACCCCGACAGAGTCCGAGCTGCTGGCGTTGACGAATGCCTCTCACGGCGCCAGGGAACGCGCTACACAAACGGATGAGGTGTGCGAAGGGCCGAAGGGTCAAGCCGATACTCGAGCCTTAATTTCGGGGAGTTAAATCGCTTTAACTTCCGGAGGCATGTCATTGAATCAGAAGGAGTTATCGGCAATGATTTGCACAGGCGCCAGTGCTGTAACCCATCTACAATCAGCACCTTCTGCGCCCTGCACCAGAAACAGTGCAGATGAATGGTTTGATCCTCTTGACTTTGGTCTCCCCAGGGTACCCATCCCAAGCACAACGATCCGCGAAAATCCGCGTCAATCCGCGGCGAATGAAGTTAAGGCGCGCCGTAGAGCTGGCGGTAGACATTGGCGTTGCGGATGATGGCCTGGACGTATTCGCGGGTCTCGGTGAACGGGATCGACTCCACAAATTCCGGCGAATCGCGATACGGGCCCTGCCCCATCCATTCGTCGACGCGGTCGGATCCGGCATTGTAGGCCGCCAGCGCATGCTCGAACGATCCCCCGAATTGGTCGATCATACCGCGGAAGTAGTGAGTGCCTAGCTGCAGGTTCACGGCCGGAGTGAACAGCTGGCTGGATGTGTAGTGCTTCATCCCCTCCGCGCGAGCAACTACCTTGCCGGTTTTTGGCAGCAGTTGCATCAGTCCGACCGCATTGGCCCGCGAAACCGCCAGCGGATTGAACTCCGATTCCTGTCGAATCAGCGAAGCGACCAGGTACGGATCGAGCCCGTGGGCCAAAGAATATTTCTTCAGGTCTGACCAAAAGGGCCGTGGAAAAAGCGCCTCCCAATATTCTCGCGGCAGCATGGGGATATCGACGGCGAAGTAACTGGGAACGGAATGCTTCATGGCTTCGATCGCACGGTCGTAATGGCCCGTATCGGTGAAGAGTTGCGCAGTTTCGGCGAGGGACCAACTGCCAGGTTCGTCGACCGCCGCTGCCTGAAGTTCGCGCACCGCAAGGTCTACCAGACCGCCGTTGCCCAGCAGCTTGGCCTTCTGCAGGTGCAGATCGTCAATCGGAGGATCCGAGAGCGTGATCTTTTCCGCATGCTCCAGCGGCGGGATGCGATCAAGAAGCGGATACTCTCCTGGGGGATCTGTCGCCGGCGGAAGTTTCTTCAGGCGATCGCGGCCCAACTCCGCGTAATAGTAGTTGCGATAGCGTTCTGATAGTTTTTCGTAGAACGCCCGCGCCATCTGCGGCTGGTTGTCTTCTTCCGCCAGGCGCGCTCGCCAGTACAAGGCCGCATTGGCCTCGTTTCCGCCCGGATACAACGCAATCTGCTCCTCGAATTGTTTCTCGGCTTCCTGTTTACGGCCCAGGCGCAGAGTCAACCAGGCTGCCTTCCAATGGGCATACGATGCCCTCGTTCCGCCGGGAAACCGCTGCTGAAGCTCCCGGAAGGCGTCGAGCGACTGATCGAACTCGCGGTGGACCAGATGCAGATTGGCTACTGAGAGCAACGCTAATTCGAGCCAAGAACTGGTCGGAGCGGATTGCCTCAGCTCATCCACGGTTCGGTAGAACACGTCGTTCTCGTCCAGCGACCAGGCGACCTCGGCGAGAATAGACAGCCGGTGCGCCATCTGGTCGGGTGTGGCATTGGGCAGATTGCTTAATTCGGATCTGGCCTCGCGTTGCCGTCCCGCGCGATGCAGGGCGTCGGCGAGATCCAGTTCAAGGGCGGCCCGAGTCTCTGGGGTGGCATGGATCACAAGCTGGCGAAACTCGTCCGCGGCATCGGCAAAGCGGCGCGCTTTGACAAGAAGGCCCGCCCGCGTCCTTCTTTGCGCCGCGGTCGTTGGGGGCGCCCCGACAGCTTGATGAGTTCGCCATACGCCGGCTCCGCTTCCGGGGCGGTAGGCATATTGAAGTAGACATTCGCCAGCGCTGCGGCAGCTCTCGTGCTCTGGCCCAGCATCGCGTAGGCGCGGCCAATCGCGAACTCGATATCCGCGCGAGCCGGCAGCCGATTCTTTTCCAGCAGCTCTGCGGCTTCGGCGGCGCGATTCTCCGGTAGCAGGCCATTGGCATAGCTGAGCGCGGCATCGCGCACTAGCACGGAGTCGGGGTAGGTCGCGGCAAAGTTGGCCAGCGTAGCCAGACCCTCGGCCTTACGCCCGGTTTGCAGATAGCAGGTTCCGAGCAGATACGAGACGTAGTCGCCGAGATCGCCCGCCAGCGGCTTGGCGCGATTCAGCGGATCGATCGCCTTCGCGTATTCATGATCGAGGACGTGAGCATATCCCACCACCAGCCACGCCAGCGCCCCGGCGTCTTCTTTCGCATGGGAGCGCGCGTACGCTTCCACTCCGGCATATCCGGCAGCGGTGCGCTCCTGGATCAACTGCTGGGCCATCGGACGCAAAGTCGTCGAGGCAACAAAGGCCTGCCGGACGCGGCGCACTCGCGGAGACATGACACGCCTCCGGCGGCGGACCGCGGGTTTGCGCGTGGCGTGGGTTTTCTTCTGCGCGGCGGCGCTCGACGATTTCGTGCCAGAGGAACGGGTTTCAGGCTTAGAGAGAGGCTTTTCGGGGGTGGGGGCTGGCGACGATTGCGCTGCGCCGGCAGGGGGCTCCTGGAAACTGAAGCGCGGAGTCAAACCGAAACCGGTCAAGGTTCCGCACACTCCTGCCAGAGCGAGTACCCACACACACTTGAGACCCAATTGAACCACTTTGATGTTTGATGCGCGGAGGCGCGATTTCAGAACGATTTCAGAACTTGGATTTCAGAACCTGGTGCAACACTCAAGACTACAACACTCGCGGCGCGGACCTTAACTGGTAAAGCTCTCAGGCTTTGAAGTTGGCGCCCATGACCGACAGATCGTCCTCGGCCAGGCTGCGAATCACTTCCCGTTGAAAATAATCGGCACTCGCGGCCGCAGTATTTCCGTATCGCTTCTGGAATGTGGCCCGGCTCTTTTCGACATCTTCCTTCAACCGGTCGTACAAGTCTTTATTGCGACGTCCCTCCGCAACCTTAGCCTGATTGTAGAGCTTGATTTCATCGACCAGCAGTCGCGCGAAGCGTTGCGCCTTGCGATGAGTGTCAGCATCGTCCGCGGAGAGGCCGGCAAACGGATCAGCGGCCGGAGCAGCAGCAACACTGGCGGACGCAGCACTTGCGGCGACTTCCACCACCTCGGCAGCCGGCTCAGGTTCG
The DNA here is from genome assembly GCA_963807095.1 of uncultured Acidobacteriota bacterium. GTDB lineage: Bacteria > Acidobacteriota > Terriglobia > Terriglobales > Acidobacteriaceae > Sulfotelmatobacter. Next base: position 200,598 of record CAWEAF010000002.1, read on the forward strand.
GGCGTTCTTGCAATGTGCTTTGGCGTGTGCGCCGCGAACGGATCCGAAAAAGAACTCACGGTTTGTACGGGCGCAGGAACTGGTGGCCGCTCGATCGGCGCGCTGTCGCTGGCGTCGCGCTGCGTCTGCACTTGCTTGCGCAGAGAAACCACTTCAAGCCACGAACTGGTCGACACCACCAGAACTTCCAAAGAGGCGGCGTCCAGCAGCGCGGTCGAGCCGCCATCGGCGTACAGCAGGGCCGCGACTTTGTCTTTCAGAACCAGCGGCAGAATCAGAATCTGTTCGTTCTCGGGCCCGCCAAATTGCTTCACAAACCGACGATCCATCTCGGCGATGTTGGCAGGAGTCACCACCCGGTTCTGATAGGCATGTGCCGCCGGTCCAGCGGAAAGGTCCAGAGGAAAGTCTTTGACCAGGTCGTCATCGCCCAGCCCTCGTCCCTGCCATCCCATCGCGGAGCCCGACTTGACCACAAACAGCGCCACCCGCGCGGCATAGAGGCTTCCCGTGTCCAGCAAAGCCCGCAGAATCTCTTTTTGCGTGCCCCCCGCATGAATGCCGGCGATCGACTGCACCAGGCTGCCGGAGGCCGAACTCGTTCCCGAGGCCGCAGCGCTGTCTGTCGGCGGAGGCAACTCTGCCAACACACGCTCGACTAGTTCTGACTGCAACTTGGGGAGTTGACGGTCGAGAACTTGCGCCACCGCGCGCTCGACGATTTCTTGAAGCTGCTTGCTTTCCGCCATTTCTTAGTAGGCCATTTTCCCAGTCCGGAGTTGTACCACTGCCCCTATATTGACACGCCCCTAACTGCTGATTATATGGCACTTGTGGGGCGGTATCAGGGTACTTCGGTACCTGTTCGTTCGCGGCAATAATGTGCCTTTTGGCACTGTAACGCAAACCTCTCTCGCCGCCTACCGCAAAGCCATTGGGCAAACCGGCAGGTTACCAAGTAGAATAACAGTTCGGATTTCGTAGTCTCGTCATTTGGTTTGCCGCAGATTCTGCGTGACGGTACGACGTTAGCCGGGAAAATACTGCATCGCGGGAACTATGGGAGCCATCCAAAACAAACTAGAGGGGCCTGTTAGCGAGGAACTGGAACTCGTACGGGCAGCCAAACGCGGTGACGATTCAGCCTTCGAAGAGCTGGTTCGGCGTTACGACCGCAACGTTTTCCGGATCGCGCAGCACATTACGCAAAATCGCGAGGATGCGGAAGACGTGGTGCAGGAAGCCTTCCTGAAGGCGTACGGGAACCTCACGAAGTTTCAGGAGCAGTCGAAGTTTTATACCTGGCTGGTCCGGATTGCGGTCAACGAAGCGTTGATGAAATTGCGCCGGCGGAAGCCGGAGCGCACCGTATCGCTGGACGAAGATATCAAGACGGAAGACGACTCCCTGCCCCGCGAGATCGCGGATTGGAGCCCGAATCCAGAACAGCAATATACGCAAGCGGAATTGCGTGAGATTTTGAGCAAGACGATCCAGGGCCTGCCCCCGGGCTTCCGGACAGTATTCGTTCTGAGGGACGTGGAGGGTTTGTCCACGGAAGAAACGGCAGCGGCGCTCGAATTGAGCGTGCCTGCGGTAAAATCCCGGCTGCTGCGGGCGCGCCTGCAGCTCCGAGAACGATTGGGACGCTACTTCCAAAGGCGGGAGGGCGGGATTGGCAAAGGTGGAGATGTCCAAAATAACGACGTGGCAAGCGGAGATGGCGACCTGTGAAATGCTCTGAATTCCTTACTGAGCTGACCAGCTATTTGGATGGCGTCCTCGACGAAAAAACCAAGGCCGAGTTGGAAAATCATCTTTCCTGGTGCCACAACTGTTACGTTGTTTGCGACACTACTAAGAAAACCATCGAGATCTATCGCGACTCGCAACTCTACGAATTGCCCGAAGACCTCCGCAGCCGGTTACGCTCCGCCATCATGACCAAGTGTCAGCAACAGAAGAAGCGCGGACCACAAAGCGTATAGCTGTGACTGGGCGCACCGCCCGATTTCTTTTCCTGCGAATAGTATCTCCACATGTCACATCGTGTTTGCCCCTGGTGGTTGGGATATTTCCTCGTCAGTCCTCTTCGGCGATGGATTGAAAATCCTGTTCCGGTAATCACTCCGTTCGTACGCGAAGGTATGACCGTGCTCGAGCCCGGTCCAGGAATGGGTTTCTTAACGCTCCCGTTAGCGAAACTTGTCGGAGATTCCGGCCGGGTGATCGCAATCGACGTGCAGCCGAAAATGATCGCGGGACTGAAACGGCGGGCCGCTAAAGCTCAGTTGCTCGAGCGGATTGATGCTCGCTTGTGCTCTCCCGAAACGATGGGCTTGGACGATCTCGCGGGCAAGGTGGACTTCACACTTGCCTACGCGGTGGTGCACGAGTTACCCAGTTCGGCGAAGTTCTTTGCCGAGGTCTCGCGGGCGTCAAAGCCACACGCCAAGCTTCTGCTGGCAGAACCTCGAGGTCATGTGAACGAAGCAGCATTCAACGCCGAGTTGCGCGATGCCTCGGGAGCTGGTCTCAAGGTGGTGGAACGTCTTGCCCTCAAGCGAAGCCACGCTGCCCTGCTGGAGAAGCGCTGAGCCGGTGACTATTCCAAAATAGGCAAGATGAACACCCCCGATAGAACGAGAACTCCACAAGAACGGGCTCTTTGGGGACCATAGCGCGAACGTGACAGAATCGAAGTTGATACTGCAAAACTTTATCCCTCCCCGCTGTATCTCTATGCGACCAAAGCAATTGTCGTTAGTCTGGTTCAGAGTTCGCAAACCGCTCGTGGAAAAGCTAAACCCTTTTGGTGATTGTTGAATCTAAGTAATTGAAGTGAGTTTGAGAATTGAGTAGTTGCGTTCACGTAGATACGTGATAGGGGGCACACACTCAATACCCAGGGTTCGACATACACGCTCAGGTATGGAAGGTGGGGTCATGATTGGAAAACTGATGGAAGCATTATTCGGCTGCAGGCATTCAAGCTACAGCTTTCCGGTAACGGTCCGTCACGCGAAGCGCCGCCCCCAGGCCGCCTCTCTCACTGGAACTTACGTCGTTTGTCTCGATTGCGGTAAAGAGTTTGCCTACGACTGGCAGCAGATGAAGGTGATCACGTCACCTGAACGTCATATTCAGCGGCGTCGGGCGGAACTAGCCAAACACGCAGCCTGAGACGAGAGACACGAAACGCAGTTGACCGTTCTTGCGTCGCGGGCGGCATATCGCAGCAGCGCTGGAAGGGTTTCATCGAGAGAAGTTCTGCCAAAGGAAATCGCCCCGTCAACCAGCGGGGCGATTTTCTTAAGATTTTAGCGCCCCGGATACTCGGCCGGAATTGGGACGGGCACGCGCTTGTCGATGGGCACGAATTCTCTTTCGGTGTGTCCGGTGTAAACCTGGCGCGGGCGGGCAATCTTCTGCTCGGGATCGGTCATGAGCTCCTGCCACTGTGCCAGCCAGCCCGCCGTTCGCGGAATCGCAAACAACACGGTAAACATTTCAGGCCGGAAACCCATCGCCTGGTACATGATTCCCGAGTAGAAATCAACATTGGGATAGAGCTTGCGTTTGATGAAGTACTCGTCTTCGAGCGCGATCCGCTCCAACTCCAGAGCAATGTCGAGTTTTGAATTCCGCCCGGTGACTTCAAACACCTGCTCCGCACTCCAGCGAATGATTTTCGCGCGCGGATCGTAATTCTTATAAATGCGGTGGCCAAATCCCATCAGCTTGAACTGGCCTTCCTTCACGCGCTTGATGTAGGCGGGAACGTGATCCTTGGTACCGATCTCGTCGAGCATTTTCAGCACTTCTTCGTTCGCGCCGCCATGCAGAGTCCCAGCCAGGGCCGATGCCGCCGATGCCACCGACAAGTACGGGTCGCTCTCGGAACTGCCAACAGTCCGCATCGTGCTGGTGCTGCAGTTCTGCTCATGATCGGCGTGCAGAATGAAGAGAATGTCGAGCGCGCGGGCGATCGCGGGGTGTGCCACGTACTTCGGCTCGACCATTTTCCACAACATGTTCATGAAGTTTTCGGTGTAGCTGAGATCGTTGTCGGGATACACGTACGGAAAGCCCACGTTGTGGCGGTACGACATGGCGGCGATCGACGGCACCTTGCCGATCAGACGGATGATTTGGTGCAGACGGTTGGCAGGATCATGGATCTTCTTGGCATCCGGATATACGCTCGACAACGCGGCGATCGTGCTGACAAACATCGACATCGGATGCGCCGAATAGCGAAAACCTTCCATGAACTTCTTTGTGGTCTCGTGCAGCATAGTGTGGTGCGTGACGTCGTACACCCACTTCTGCAAATCCTTCTCGGTGGGCAGTTCGCCGTTCAGCAGCAGATACGCGACTTCCAGAAATGTGCAACGCTCGGCCAGGACCTCAATCGGATATCCGCGATACCGCAGGATGCCCTTGTCGCCGTCGATATAAGTGATGCTGCTCTTGCACGACGCCGTGTTCATGTAGGCGGGATCGTACGTCATGAGGCCGAAATCGTCCGGTGCGGCTTTAATCTGCCGCAGATCCATGGCCCGGATTGTTCCGTTGTCGACCGGGATCGTGTAGGTCTTGTTGGTGCGGTTATCGGTGACCGTCAGTGTGTTCTCTGGCATGAGGTTTTTCCGCCTTGTCCCCTATAGAAACAGCATAGTCGAGGCTATGTCCGTTTCCCAGTCCAATCTGTGATTCAAATCACAAACTGCTGTGATGAAGTCCTAAGTAGGATTCCCCGTAAGACCGCTGCGTTGCTCAAGCGGGCTGGATGGCGGCTTCTAGCAGAATGACTTTGGTTTTGGTTACTGTGCGCGATAGCTGTCAGCGAAGGCTGATCTTCTATGCAGCGCGCAAAAACAAAACCGGCGGCCGCAGCCGCCGGTCCGTCAGACAGCCGATTCAGCTGTCTACGAGTCTTGTTAGTTGGAATCGTCGCGACGCTTCAGCGTCGGACGGTCGTCATCCTTTTTGCTGTCATCGGACTTATCGCTGGTATTCGAAGTCCGCCGCAAGCTGGGCTTGTTCGCGTCCTTCTCGTCGAGCAGCTTGTGTTTGTTCTCAATGGACGCCAACCGTGCTTTCACCTGGTCGAATTCCGAAGTAGTGACGACATACTGCGCTTTAGCCGGCAAGATCTTGCGAATTTCATCTTGCGATTTCTCGATTCGGTCCGGAGTCTGCGGGTGCGTATCGAATGCCTTCGACAGAGTTCCCGGCTTCTTCTTCTCCATGGCCTGGATCTTTTCGAAGAACGAGACGAACGCCGACGGGTCATACCCGGCGCGATACATGTACTCGATACCGAGGTAATCGGCCTCAGCCTCGAATCTGCGCGAGAAGTGCAGGAAGCCCAATGGGATACCGAGTCCCATGCCTTCGTAGATTCCGTATCCGAGCGCGCCGCCCATGAAAATAGCGGGGAGCGAAGCCATCTGCAGCAGGTTCAGGCGCGTCATTTCGCGTCCGTAGTGGCAGGCGGCAACGTGCGCGATCTCGTGCGCCATAACGCCAGCCATTTCAGCTTCTTCGTCGGCTGCCAGAATCAGGCCGGAGTTGACGTAGAAAAATCCGCCGGGCAGAGCCATGGCATTGACCACATCAGAATCGATTACCTTGATCGTGAAGGGTACCTGCGCGTCAGAATTGCGCACCAGGTTTTGGCCAACGCGGTTCACATATTCCGTGATGACAGGGTCGTTGATCAGCTTGATCTGGGACTCGATCTGCTGCGCATACTGCCGGCCACGAGCCACCTGGCCTTCAACCGTGTACCAGTTCCCCACGCCTCTTCCGCACCCCACGTTGCGGTTGCCGACCGCATCCACGTCGGTCTTGCCGCCATCATGCTTGATCTTGCTGTCGTCCTGCGTGGGCAGCGCCGCGGGAGCCTGCTTGGGCGCGTTCTGCGCGTCCCCAGCTTTCGGCTGGCCCTGATCGGGATCGGTCGTTGGGGTCTGAGTCTGAGGATTCTGGCCAGGAGTTTGCGCTTGCGTGACGGTCCACGGACCTGCGCAAAACGCCGCCAATCCGATTGCGATTGCCAGCCATCTGAATTTCATAGGGTACTCCTTGAGCCTGATTATACGCCCGGCAGGGAGACACCAAGGTCTAATCTGGGTCTCGCTATTTAGACGCAGGCACCCCCAGCCGAGGTTATCCGATCACGAGGTTTTTCCGAGGGTTACGGGGTTCCCGTGATATAACGTTCCGCGACTTGACAGGGGGCCCTATGCTCGATCGCCGCCAGTTCCTCTCCACTGCAGCCACAGGGTTCGCCGCCTCGATGGCGTATCGAGGCAGCCTTTTGGCGCAACTTGAGAAGATTCCGCCACTTCCGGGCCGTTCCCTGCTCGATCAAAACGAGGACGCCTACTGGGCCGGGATCCGGCGCCAATTCATCATCCCGGAAGAGGAGATCTACCTGAACAATGGCACTGTCGGATCCAGCCCCGCGCCGGTGCTGCGCGCCATTTTTGATGGTTACACCACTACAGAGAAAATGGACCAACAGGATCCCGAGGACTACCCCATTTGGGGATACGCCTCCTGGAACGAGTTCCGCGATCCCCTGGCGGAGTTCGTGGGGTGTACCCGCGACGAGATCGCCCTGCTGCGTAATGCCACGGAGGCTAATAGCTATATTGCCAACGGCATCGACATGAAGCCCGGCGACGAGGTGCTCATGACCGATCAGGAGCACCCAGGCGGGGAGCATCCCTGGGACCTGAGAGCCAAGCGCTACGGCGTCGTGGTCAAGAAGGTCAAGCTTCCGCTTCCGGTGAAGGACACGGCGCAGGTCCTGAATCTGTTTAATGACGCCATCACCCCGCGCACGCGGGTGATCTTTTTCAGCCACATCACAACCTTTTCAGGAGTCGTGCTTCCAGCCAAGGAACTCTGCGCTCTAGCGCGATCTAAGGGAATTCTCTCCGCCGTGGACGGGGCCCATGTCGTGGGGATGATGCGCGTCAATCTGCACGACCTGGGCTGCGACATGTACACCTCGAGCCCGCACAAGTGGCTGATGGCCACCAAGGGCTCGGGATTCCTCTACGTTCGTGACGAAATCATTGACCGTCTCTGGAACACGATCGCAACCGAAGGCTGGGACGACACCAAAATTCGTGCCGAACGCTTTCAGCGGATCGGCAGCTCGAATGTTCCCGCGTTGTGGGGACTGCGAGCGTCGATCAAGCTGGCGAATGACATTGGGATCGATCGAATCGAGCGCCGCCATCGGCAACTCGCGGACTACGCCCTCGCGGGGATGCAAAGGCGCGGAGCAGAGTCCTGGACGTCGCCCGATCCCGCACTGCGTTGCGGGATCGTCAGCGTCAACGTCCCGCCGGTTCCGCGCATGGACTTGGAAAACTGGATGTGGACGACGCACAAGATTCGCATCCGCGGCGGCGATCCGCACAAACTGCGCCTGTCGACGCCCTACTACCTGCAGAAGAAGGACATTGACCGCTTCCTGGCGAAGTTCGACGAGTACAAGCGGGAGAGAAAGATGCAATAGAGAGATGGTCATTTCGATATGACCATGTATGCTACAATGTGTCCATGAAGAGAATGCCGGCGGCCCAATTCAAGGCTCGATGCTTGACACTCATGGAGCACGTCCGTTCGACCAAGCAGCCCCTGTTGATCACCAAGCGGGGCAAGCCCGTCGCCAAACTTGTTCCGGTGCAAGAAGAAGAGGATGTCTTCATTGGCAGGCTGAAGGGAGTTTTTCGGGTGGCTGGCGATATCGAGTCTCCACTCGATCCACCTGAAGCATGGGAGTCGGGCCGGTGATCCTGCTCGATACGCATGTCCTGTTCTGGGCGGTAGATGACTCCAAGTCTCTATCCAGAGCAGCGGCATCGGCAATCCGCCGCGCCCGCCGTGCCGATGGGATCGCAATCTCGGCGATCACTATTTGGGAGTTGGCGTCGTTGCTAGCCCGGGGAAGGATTCAGGGATATGGCAGCGTCGAGGCGTCCCTCAAACTGCTGCTTGAGGGAGTGGTCGTTCGGCCGATTACGCCAGAGATCGCTGCGCTTGGAGCGCAATTCCCTGACGACTACTCCCGAGATCCAGCGGATCGTATTATTGGAGGCACGGCGCGGGCAGAGGGATTGACGCTAGTGACCCGTGACGAGAACATTCGCCGGAGTGCACTGATTCGGACTATCTGGTAACGCGTCTGCGCCGGAAGGAATTAGGAAGTCCCATGGTGATGGTTGATCTCTTGTGGACGATTCTCAAAGCGATCTGGAACGCCTTGGCTCGGATCACCAGGGTCGCCAGCACCGAGCCCAAGAGATCTCATACGGTCACCGAATACGTTGACGCTGCCCTCTTCCCTGACGACAAACCTCAGTCGTAATACTCCAGCCCCAGGTGCGTGATCAGGTCTTCCCCCTTCAAATGCCGCAGGGTGTTCTTCAGCTTCATCGACTGGATGAACAAATCATGCTCGGGATACAGTCCCGGAGCCGTCATTGGGGACTTGAAGTAGAAACTCAACCATTCCTGAATGCCCAGCCCCTTCAACTCCGAGCAGCGCTGCGCCAGGTCCATGAATAGGACGAGATCGAGCACGATCGGCGCCGCCAAAATCGAGTCGCGGCAGAGGAAGTCGACTTTGATCTGCATGGGATAGCCGAGCCATCCGAAGATGTCGATGTTGTCCCAGCCCTCTTTGTTGTCGCCACGCGGCGGATAGTAGTTGATCCGCACCTTGTGGAAAATGTTTCCATACAGTTCGGGATACAAGCCGGGCTGCAGGATATGTTCGAGCACGCCCAGCTTCGATTCTTCCTTGGTCTTGAAGGATCCGGGATCGTCGAGCACCTCGCCATCACGGTTGCCGAGAATGTTGGTGGAATACCATCCACTCAGGCCGAGCAGGCGCGCTTTAAACGCGGGCGCCAGCACTGTCTTCATCAGCGTCTGACCCGTCTTGAAGTCTTTGCCGCAGATGGGCGCCTCATTTTTTCTCGACAGTTCAAGCATCACAGGCAAATCGACGGTCAGGTTCGGGGCGCCATTGGCGAACGGCACGCCTTCCATCAGCGAGGCATAGGCGTACATCATCGAAGGCGCAATCATCTCGTCGTTCTCGCGCAAGGCTTTCTCGAAAGCCTTCAACGATTGATGGGCTTCGGTCGGCTCTATGAACGATTCGGTCGATCCGCACCACATGGTGATCAGGCGGCTGGCCCCGCTGGTTTTCTTGAACTCGCGGATGTCGTCGCGCAACTGCTCGGCCAGGTCCATCTTGGACTTGCCCTTTTTGACGTTGGGCCCGTCGATCTTCTTCACGTAGTTGTGGTCGAACACGGCAGGCCTCGGCGTGATCGATGACAAGAACGGCTTCAGTTGCTCCAGCAACCGGTAGTCGAGCACGCCCGCGTTCGAGGCGGATTCATACATGTTGTCTTCAAAAATATCCCAGCCCGTGAAGACCAGATCGTCAAGACCAGCGAGCGGAACAAACTCTTTCACCTTCGGCGAGCGACCATCGGTGCGTTTACCCAAGCGAACCGTGCCCATTTGCGTGAGCGATCCGATGGGCTTCGCCAGCCCCTTGCGTATTGCTTCTACGCCGGCGACGAAGGTTGTAGCGACAGCGCCCATACCAGGGATCATCACGCCCAGTTTCCCTTTTGCGGCCTCGACGGTGCCGCTATCCGTCTTCGGTGCGGCTTTCTTTCCTCCGCCCGTTCGGGCGGCAAGACGCATTTCCCGGCTGGCGCGCTCGGCGTGTGCCAGGGCGGTCTCCCGATGTTCGTGCTCGCGTGCCGCGGATGCGCTGGAAAACTGCTTGCGATGGCGGCGTCCGTCCGCGTCCCACCAATCGGCCATAAACGCTCCTGGTCTCTTCTGATACATGATTCCCTCTCTCCGCAGGTGGCGGTGTCTAGTCACCGCCACCTAACCAGAAATCCTCTCATGGCGTGTGATGGCTTGGCAAATCAAAGGGTTCGAGTGGGAAGAATAGCGCCTCAACGACCTTAATTGTCCGCTGAGTGGCGGAACCCGGCTAGTTCGCGACGTCGCCGATCCACGATCGCAAGATTACTTTCGTTCAGTCCGTCGCCTGAATCGATCCCATAAATTCTTTGAATTGGACGGGTGCACTGCTCGTGTTGCATAGTGGAATCACTTCGCAGCCAGCACTGTAAGCCGGTCCCGGCGGAGTCGCTGATTGTGCGCAGCCGTGCTCGCGGCGCCAGTCTCCTGACCTTGTTGCTCTCCACGAAAATCTGAGCCCATACCGATCCGCGTTTTGGAGCGGACAGTGTGCTCGTCAGACTGTGTCCCTGCGGGGACAGAAATGGAGATCTATGACTTCGATTCGCAAATTTGTGTTCGCCGCTCTGCTGGCGGCAACTGCTGTCAGCTTTTCACCCGCTCCTGCTTCTGCCCAGGAACCGGCGCGAGGTAAATTCACCCTCACGCACCAGGTTCGCTGGGGGAACGCCACCATTCCGGCCGGAGAATACTCATTCTCTTTCGAGCCGGAGAATGCTTCGTCCGTGCTCGTGCTCAGCAAGCTGAGCGGCGCGCGCGCTGGATTCATGATGCTGGTTCCCGGAACTGAGGCTTCCACGGCTTCAGACGTGAACCGCATTGTGTTGGAAGGCACGTCCGACGGCAGTTATGTGAGCGCCATGGAGCTTCCCGGTTCGGCGTGACGCTGCGCTTTAACGCGCCTGCTCACGTCGCAGAGAAGCAGCTTGCCAAAGCGGTAACCTCAGCATCAGCTGGCCAGTAGCTCAAACCAAGCACTAAAAGGGCGGAGAGCCAAACCAGGTTCTCCGCCCTTTTTGATCTTTTGACCCCACTACTAGTGTGGTGTCCCAGAAATTCGCGGAGTAAGTTCGCTGCCGTTTTCTGGGTGATAACCATTTCCCTCGGGGGCTAAAGCCCGCGATTCTTGGGCTCTAATTACGGCGCGGCGTCAAGCCGCGTCGCCCTTTCAAAACTTGAAACTTGTGACACGAATTTTCAGGACGCCATACTAGCTGCCGCTGTGAAAGAGTTAGCGCAAACCTTGGCGAGATCACGCCTCGCTGCGCTCGCGGGTCCGAATGCGTCCGCCCCTACATTTCTCGCGATAACGTTGCCTTTGCGCCGGTTCGCTAGCGACCGGGTCTATGTGGATTGGACCTGCGAATTTCCTCTCACGTCGTCGCTGAGCACGATGGCTTCTGCGATTTCCTTCATGGGCTTGCGCTTCTGGCGGCTCTGGCGCTGCAAGGCCAGGTACGCTTGCTCCTCATTCAGGCCCAGATCCCGCTGCAGAATGCCCTTGGCGCGCTCTACGATCTTTCTGGTCTGCAATTGTTCGGCAAGCGTGAAGTTGGCTTCCTCGAGGCGTGCCAGTTCAATCTCGGCTCCGACCAGGAAGCCCACAGTGGAAATCATACGAATCTCGCGCCGCCGGTAGGCGTGGTGCTGTTTGTGCTGCAGATTGATGACGCCCACGACCCGTCCGCGGCACGTCAGCGGCACTGACAGGAACGCATCATAGCTGTCTTCCGGCAACTCGTGAAAGAACTGAAAACGCGGATCCTGCGCCGCCTTCTCCGGAATCGCTACCGGCTCGCGATGCTCCGCCACCCACCCGGTGATGCCCTGCCCGACGCGCAACTTTAAACGATCAACAACATCGGGATGCGGATTCTTCGAGGCTCGCAGAACCAGTTCATCCTCTTCGAGCACGTAGATCAGGCAAGAGTCGCATTTCACCAGCGCAGACGCGAAATCGACAACCCGGGTCAGAACTTCGTGAAATCCGTCGGCCGCATTCAGGCGGACGCTGATTTCATGCAATACGTCAACGTGTGATTCCTCAATAGAAATGGTGGGATCCATGGATACATTATGAATCTTGCAAAAGTTATGTCTAATTCCAAATTTTGATCGGAGCGATAAAGGAATTCCCTGAATTCTGTTACCAAGGTTTCACATCTTTTGCGAAGTTGCCGCATCGTCGCGGCTGATGCAGATTCGAAAACAGATTCCTCCGCCGGATCCTGCATTCTCTTTTTTGCCGATTCTCTACCGCGCCGGAACTGCCAGGAACCAAATCAGCATTCCAAACAGAAGCAACGCTCCGAGCACGGAGAACAGAGTGTGCATAGGATGGAACTGGAAGTAGGGATTGCGCGCGAACCGATGCCTTGTGGCCAGCATGAGACCTCCTTACTGCACCGAGGCAACCGCTCAATGGATCACCTTATTGTCCCACTTTCGGATGGCGGATTTCCACACGTTCCTCGGGTTGTGATACACCATTCCGATGCCAGAGAAGATCGCAGTCATGACCGGATCATCCAGCGGCTTCGGGTTGCTGGCGTCGGTGGAATTGGCGAAGGCGGGGTTCCAGGTGGTCGCCAGCATGCGCGATCTGGCGCGCCAGGAGCGACTCGACCAGGCGGCGTCCGCGGCAGGTGTCTCCAACCGGATCGATGTGCGACCGCTCGATGTCACGAACTACGATGCAATTCCCGCATTCGTGGAGTCGGTGGTGCGTGATTATGGCCGCGTCGACGTGCTGGTCAACAATGCCGGTTTCGCGGTTGCCGGATTCGCTGAGGACATCACCCTCGATGAATTACGGCTGCAGTTCGAGACCAATTTCTACGGTGCCGTCGCTCTGACCAAGGCTGTGCTGCCGCAAATGCGCCAGCAACATTCTGGACACATCATCCAGGTTTCGTCGATTAACGGCCTGCACGGGGCATTCACGGTCAGCAGTTATGCGGCGTCGAAGCATGCACTCGAAGGCTGGAGCGAATCACTGCGGCTGGAAGTAAATCCCATGGGCATCAAGATCGTGCTGGTTGAGCCGGGCGCTTTCGATACCGATATCTGGACGCGCGGGGCCCGGATGGGGAAGGAAGCCACCAAGCCGACTTCGCCCAACTTCCAGCGGAGCTTGAAAATGCGCGAACGCGTTGGCAAGCTTTCCAAAGCCGATCCGATTGCGGTTGCGCGCACGATCGTCGCGATCGCTGAGAACCCGAATCCCAAGCTTCGTTACCTGGTTGGACGCGACGCCAAAATTCAGCTCGCCATGAAGCGCCTCCTGCCTTGGAAGTGGCATGAGAAGATCGTCGCGAACTATCTCAAGATCGATTGACAAAACTCCCACCGCCGAGCGCGCCGAGTTCGCTGAGAAAGACCATGCCGCAGTCCCGTGTTCGCAAGCTCAACCAGCAATGCATCCAGTCTAGCGCTTGAAAAATACCCGCTCGGCGAATTTGGCGACCTCGCGCTGAACTATTTTGCTTCAAGATCGACGCTTTTCACCGGCAAATCCCAATGCGCGTCGAGGATCTCGAACCTGCGCTGCTCTTCTTTCTGAAACGTTTCCTGATCAGGATAAAGCTGCTTCTGGAGCGCCGCCTCGTCAAACGGCTCGTTGGCTACCGTTGCATTCTTGAACACGATTGTCACGCGAAAATCCCAGCGCCCGTCTTCCGTGGTGTGATAGCGCGGTTGGTCCATCCAGACCTTGGTCATCCGCCCCATTTCCACTTGCTTCTTCAGCAGCGGGTAATGATTTTTCTTGAACAGCTTTAAGAATTCATCCGCATGCCCCCACTTGGCCTTGTAGTAGTACTCGACCACGAAGGGTTTGTCAGATCCTGCGGGTGATTGCGACTGAACCCCGATGGGTATGGCCACTGTCATCAACAACAGAGCACAAAGAGCACGAGCCATCTTCATAATGCGCTTTCTCCTTTGGGAGGTGCCTTTGCTTGTACACCAAGCAGCGGATAGCATCAAGGCGCTTGATCCTGAGCGCTGGTGATGCCAACAACGGAACACAGTGCGGCAACCACGGATGACGAACGGCAGATTCTCGAGCTGTTCGAAGCCGGAGACCGCGCTCTCATGGCTGCCGATGTAGCGGAACTGGAACGCATCTATGCTGAGGATTATCTGCAGTACGACGAGGGCGGAAGCCCTTGCACCCGGCAAGATCTGATTCAGAAACTCACTTCCGGAGCGGTTCGCTTCCTTTCAATGCGATCTACAGGCCGGCAGGTGCGGCTATTTGGGGACTTTGCGATTGTTCACGGATCGGAAGCAGACGAGATGATTCATTCGGGAGTGCGAAAGTCAGTCCGCTACGTCTACATGGATGTCGTGATCAAGCGTGGAGGCAAGTGGAAGATTCTCGGGTCGCAGCTCGCGAGGGTTGCTTGATTGCCGCTGGCCTGGGAGGCTCACTCGCCGCGAACCGCAGACGATTGCCTGCCCATCCGATTCTTCCAGTGGCTCCAGACAAACCATGCCAGTCCGACGAGCAGGACGACTCCGATGACCGCATCGAACTTGTGGAAGTACTGCCCAAGCTCTCGCCAGTTCTCTCCCAGTTTCATGCCGAGCCAGGCGAGGCCCAGGCACCACGGCCACGATCCCAAGAAGGTGTAGATGTGGAAGCGTCCGCGCGGCATGCGCGCGATCCCCGCGGGCAGCGCAATAAATGTTCGGATCACCGGCAACAAGCGGGCGATGAATACCGCAAGGTATCCCCAGCGCACAAAGAAGCGGTCGGCCCAGTCAAGTTCGCGGCGGCCCATCAGAATCCAGCGGCCATAGCGTTCCACCAGCGGACGGCCGCCAAAATATCCGATCTCATACGCCACCAAGGATCCCAGATTGCAGCCAATCGCTCCCGCCGTGGCTACGAGCAACAGTTTGAATGTGCCCTGAAAAACCAGATATCCGGCAAACGGCATGATCAATTCCGAGGGCAAGGGGATGCAGGCCGATTCGATGGCCATCAGAATTGCGATTCCCGCGTATCCCGTCATCGCGACGATCTTGCTGATAAATACAAAGAGGACTGCGAGGATTCTCTCGGTCACGAACAGGGTCTCAGTTCTCAGTTCTCAGTGAAACTTCCAAAAGCTGAGAACGTGCTGGTGGATAACTGCCTTCCAAGTTTATCGGAAATTCGTGAAGGGTGCGGCTAGGGGAGCCGGATCCCAGAACTGAGCACTGGGAACTGAGAACTAATAACTGTTTCTCAGAACGAACCTTCCTGGGTGAAGGCATATCCGGGCAGGGTCGCCCCTTGCGGGCTCTTGGTCACTTTTACGCGTACCGTGGGGGCGTCAGGCGCAGTGATTCCCGCCGGGCGCAGCATGGCATATTGGGTGAAAACTTCGTTGTAGACCTTGGTGACGAGATAGTCCTGCCCATCAGCGTCACTGCGCCACACCTGTCCGAGTTGAATGGAATTCACTGCCATGGGATTTTCCTAAGTGATTGATATCCAGACTACCGACGCCGCCGGGCGCCGTCAATTCCCCCTGGAGGTTACGGTGGGACATCCGCCGATTGGCAAACGGAAATTGTCCATTGCTATGATGAGCGGTCATCGTCACGCAGCAGGAAAGGATTTTTCATGTCCCGCGGAGTCGTTCCCCGTCAACCCGCCCGCACCGGTCGCCAGGATAAAGTCCGCGCAGCACGGATACTCACGCCCGCGAAGCTGAATCCAAAACAATCGAAGCCCCGAGAAAAAAAGTCTCGAGATGCCCGTCCTGGGGCGGGAACCGGCGCATCTCTGATGAAGGCGCCAAAGGCCTCGAAGATCAGCAAAGGATACAACCCGGTCGCGCCCGAGCGCGTGAGTGAGATTCTCAAGCGCCTGAACGAGCTCTATCCTGAGGTGACATGCGCGCTCACGCATGCCAGCGCCTGGGAACTTCTGGTCGCGACAATCCTTTCGGCGCAGTCCACCGACGTAAACGTCAACCGCGTCACCCCCGAGCTTTTCCGGAAATATCCTACCGTGGAGGCTTTTGCCGCGATCACGCCGGAACAACTGGAACCCGATGTCCGCTCCACCGGATTCTTCCGCAACAAGTCGAAGTCAGTGGTTGGGGCGGCGAAGAAGTTAGTAGCCGAGTTCGGCGGACAGGTTCCTGACGACATCTTAAAGCTGCTCACCCTCCCCGGAGTCGCCCGCAAGACTGCGAACGTCGTCCTGGGCACGTGGTTCAAGAAGGCCGAGGGAGTAGTGGTCGACACCCACGTGCACCGCATCTCGCGCCGCCTCGAGTTGACGACGCAAAATGATCCGCAGAAAATCGAGCTGGACCTGATAAAGATTATCCCCCGGGAGCGCTGGATTCTGTTTTCCCATCAAATCATCTGGCACGGGCGCAAACTGTGCATCGCTCGCAAGCCCAAGTGTGCCGAGTGTGCGCTGGAAAACATCTGCCACGCTGGGGATAAGACCTGGAGCACGGTGGATATGCACAAAGGGGCCAAGGCTTAAGTTGTAACTCGACCCTGACGAGTACTGTATAATGGTCACTGGAGTGACCACATGCGAATAAGCTCCGTGCGCGAATTTCGGGATCGAGCCACCACCCTGCTTCGCTCAGAGGACCCGATCCTGGTGACCCGTCGCGGCAGGGTCGCCGGCGTTTTCCTTCCTTGGCGGGAGGACAACCTCCCGGTGGACTTGAGGCGGGAACTGTTTTCGATGCTGACGGCTGACATAGCCCGGCAGCTCAAGAGGAAACAGATCACCGAGAGTTCGGTATTGAGCGACTTCGATAAGTGGCGCAGGGCTCGCCGTGAAACTCGCCGCCGACGC
This sequence comes from uncultured Acidobacteriota bacterium, assembly GCA_963807095.1. GTDB lineage: Bacteria > Acidobacteriota > Terriglobia > Terriglobales > Acidobacteriaceae > Sulfotelmatobacter. Next base: position 217,243 of record CAWEAF010000002.1, read on the forward strand.
TAATGTGCTGCTAGCCGCGGTTATCGGGGGACGAGCCAGCTTGGTCCTACGCCATCCTCATGTCGAAGAAGTCTTCACCACACAATCCAATTTGGAAGAGGTCGAGGAGTACGCTCTCCGCTTAGGCGAAAAGAGGAAGCTTCGATCCGATCTGCTTCTCCTGACGGTTGCTGCCTTGCCGATCAGAGTCATCGAAGAGGATGAATACTCCCACAGACTGTCAGAAGCTCGACGGCTGATCGGCAAACGCGACCCTGACGATGCTGATTTGCTTGCTCTCGCCTTGCACTTTGATATTCCAGTCTGGTCGAATGACCGCGATTTCGAAAATCTTCCTATCGAAGTCTTCAATACTGAAGCCGTGCTGCGACGACTGGGAATGATCTGATAACCGACCCTTTGCTAGACTCTTGAGTTCGGCTTTCTCCGCACTCTGTGACTCAAATGCGTAGCCCCGTTCTCGTGGTTTCTATCGTTCTGGCGGCCGTCTCGGCCTGTGCCGCGCAGAGTCTGTCCGCTCCGCAAGCCATCACTGATCCCAAGAAGATCACCTCCAAGCCCAATGCGGAGATCGAGCCGCGCGCCCTGACGATTGAGAAGCTTTTCATGACGCGCCAAATCGGCCGCGCGGCGTGGTCTCCGGATGGCAAGAGCATTGCTTTTATCTCTAACATGAGCGGACGGAACAATCTCTGGATTATCCCCGCCTATGGCGGATTCCCTGTCCAGTTGACCGTGAGCGATCAGCGGCAAACCAATCCTGCCTGGTCTCCCGACGGCAAATGGATCGCTTACCAGTCCGACTACGACGGCGATGAGCAATGGGACATTTTTCTGGTCTCACCGAAGAGCGGCAAGGTCGTGAACCTGACCCAGACGCGCGAGATCGCCGAAACGAATCCGACATGGTCGCCGGATGGACGTTATCTCGCGTACGAAGTGAAGCCGAAAACTTCGGCGGCGGTCGAGATTGATGTTTATGACATGGTGATGCGCGAGGTGAAGCACCTCACGACGAACACGCCGCAAGACAAGCGCAACGTGAATCCCATCTGGTCGAAGGATGGCAAGTACATCGTCTACACCCGGCAGCAGGCTAAGGGCACGGACTCCAACATCTACATAGCCGACGTGGAAACTGGAAAAAGCACGTTGCTCACGCCTCATGAGGGCGAAAAGCTCTATTCCGCGAATGACACCTCTACGCTCGGTATGTCTGACGCCGAAACAATCGTGTTGACGTCGAACGCGGGGAACGCTTACGAGAATATCGGCCTTGAGTTAGTCGGCAGGAGGGGAGATCCGCAACCGGGCACAATCAAGTGGCTGACCAATGACAAATGGGAGATTCGCGGCGGTCAATTTTCCCCCGACGGCAAGCATCTCACCTTCACGGCAAATGTCGACGGCAACGAAGATATCTACCTGTACGATCTCTCCACGGGAACATCCAAGCCGCTCGCGATTCCCAAGGGCGTGAATCAACCCGCAGGCGGACACTCGTCGTACAGCCCCGATGGTTCCCGCCTACTCTATTTCCACAATGGCCCAACCGCTCCCACCGACCTCGGGGTCTATCACCTCGCTACCGGCAAGTTGCAACAGATCACTCATTCGCTCCTTGCTGGCATCCGTTCTGAAGACTTGGTTGAGCCCTACCTAGTGCACTATCCCAGCCGAGATGGCAAGTGGACCATCTCCGCTCTCCTGTATGTTCCTTTCAACATGGCGCGCAACGGCAAGAATGCGGCCCTCGTTTATCTTCACGGCGGGCCGGCGTCGCAGACGACCAACTCCTTCAACCGCTTCATCCAGTTCGCCGTCAATCAGGGATACATGGTGCTGGCCCCCAACTATCGCGGCTCAACCGGTTACGGAAAAGATTTTGAGCAGGCGAACTTGTTCGACATGGGAGGCGGCGACTTGCAGGATGTCCTCGCCGGCGTCGACTGGATCAAGCAGACCGGCCATCTCGATCCCCAGAAGATCGCGGTGATGGGCGGGAGCTACGGCGGCTACCTCAGCATGATGGCGGTCGCCAAGGCTCCCGACGTCTGGGCCGCCGGGGTGCCGATCGTCCCCTTCGTAAACTGGTTGACGGAAATTGAGAACGAAGATCCAGCGCTGCAGCAATCAGATCTCGCAACCATGGGCGATCCCGTGAGGAACAAAGCACTCTACGAAGATCGCTCACCGATCAACTTCATCAGCCAGATTAAAGCGCCGCTGCTTTTGCTGGCCGGGGGGCATGATCCGCGCTGTCCCAAGTCAGAAGCGCAGCAGGTGGTGGACGCGATCAAGAAACGCGGCGGCACGGTCGACTACAAACTCTACGAAAACGAAGGCCATGGCTTCGATCGCGTAGAAAATCAGATCGACGCTTACCGGCGGGTGGCCGACTTCCTGCTTGCCCACGTGGTTCCCGCCGACTGCGGTTGTTCGCTGATCGAGTAGCGGAGCGCAAGCTTCCGCGTGTACTTCTGACAGGTACTCCCGATTGCACCTTCGTACCTGATTTTTTTTCTTGGTGCTTGTAATGCGAAGTTTCGCTAGACTCCATCCACCGCAAGACAATTGTTTCTCTTCCTGAAAGACCCCGCGCAACGTGTCGTGTGCGGGTGAAGCAAGCGAAAAACAAAAATTCCAAGGAATTGGAAGGATTTATATGGATTTCAAACGTGCAGGGAGAAGTGTGTTCGCTGCCCTCGTGCTGATATGCGCCGCCGCAGCCGGATTCGCGCAGGTGCCTTCATCTCAACACGTCGTGTTGGTTATCGACGAAAACAGCAGCTACAGTTCAGTCATTGCGAATATGCCCTGGCTGATCGCTCAGGGCAACACCAACGGCTATGCCACAAACTATCAGTCTGACAATGGCGGATCGTTGCTGGATTACCTTTGGCTGGCCTCGGGCAGTTGCGAATCCAGCGCAAATTGTGCCTTGCCCAATGGCACTCATAACTTCAATTGCGATGGAAACGATTGCTTCCATCCCGGCACCGCGACAAGCAACCCCATCACCGACGACAACATCTTCCGCGAGATGAACAATGCCGGCATTTCCTGGAAGGTGTACGCCCAGTCCTATGCGGCGGCCGGCGGCACTCCAACTAGTCCCGACAACCACAATGGCACCCCTTACTACCGGAGACACAACGGAGCCACCTGGTATAGCGACATTCTCGACAACGCGGACGGCTCTGCAGCCAAGATTGTGGACCTTTCGGAATTCCCCATCGATCTGCAGAACGGCACGCTGCCGCGATTTATGATCATTGTTCCGGACGGCAATCACGACGCCCACGATTGCCCCGTGGGGATGTCGACTTGCACAGAGGCGCAACAGCTGGCGGCGGCGGACGCCTTTCTCAGGGAAACGCTCGATCCCCTGCTTGGCACTTCGGATTTCCAGCCGGGCGGTGACGGGCTCATCCTTATCACCTTCGATGAATGCGGAGGGGGTACCAACGCCGGCTGCGGAGCCGCAGTCTACACGGCGCTCATTGGCCCGCGCGTCAAGCCGCACACGGTAACATCCACGCCGTACAAACACGAGAATACGCTCCGAACCATGCTCGACAGCCTCGGTATCAGGAACTATCCCGGAGCTTCGGCGGCGGCCGCGGATATGTCCGACTTCTTCACTAACGGCACAGTCAGGCCGGAGGTCATCACCGCTTCGCCTGCGGGCGGGTCTACCGTGGGTTCTCCTGCCGTGTTCCAGGCCACAGCTTATCCGACATTGGCCCACTCGATTGTCGGATGGTGGGTTTATGTCGATAGCGTGGGCGTCTACAGCACCGGCGCGGCATCTTCCATCGCTCCGAAGATCAACATGAGCGCCGGCAAACATACCATCGTCATCCGCGCATGGGACTCTTCAGGAGCGTACGGCGATCAGACCCTCAGCGTTACGGTTGCTGTCACCAAGCCTGCGGTCGCTGTCCTGACGCCGACGCAGAATGCAACCGTGGCTTCGTCCGTGAATCTCCAGGCGTCCGCGACCCCAAGCACAGGTCAGTCGATTGGCGGTTGGTGGGTCTACGTCGACAACCTGCCCACATACAGCAGCGGTGCGGCGAACTCAATCAATGCAAACCTGCAATTAGCGGCGGGCAAACACACCATCGTGGTCCGAGCCTGGGACACGTCCACCGCATACGGGGATCAGACCCTAACCGTGAACGTTACCAGCAACCCCGTAGTTACGATCATGGCTCCGACAACCAGTTCCGTCATCGGTTCTGCGATTGGCCTCCAAGCTTCAGCATCGCCGACCTCCGGACGTTCGATCGCGGGCTGGTGGGTCTATGTCGACAGCGTTGGGTCTTATCATGCTGGTGCTGTCGGCTCGATCGCCGCGAACCTTCCCGTGTCAGCCGGTATGCACACAATCGTGGTGCGGGCATGGGATTCAGCCGGCGCTTATGGAGATCAGACGTTCACCGTCAACGTGAGTGCCGCCGCGATCAAAGTTGGCGCGCCTGCAAGAGGCACGCCGGTCCAAGCGCCGCGTCGAACGTACTAGCGAACTGTCGCGGAGAAAGTATTAGCGCAAGCGGTGGCGAGATCACGCGTCGCTGCGCTCGCGAGGGCGGACGAATGCGTCCGCCCCTACATTTCTCGCAATAACGTTGTCTTTGCGACAGTTCACCGTGTCCCCCTTGAGAGTGGTGGCATAAGTGTGATGCTTGGAAAGGGCGCGGCTTCAGCCGCGCCGCATTGGAGCCCAAGAATCGCGGGCCTTTAGCGGCGAGGGAAATGGTCGACGCCCAGAGATGCAGAGTCGAATTTACATCACACTATAACTGGTCTCATAAATGAGCGTAGCCGAGAGGGCCTTGGCCCTCACGGGCTAGCCCGCACTTTATTGGACCTATAACGGCACGGCTTGACGCCGTGCCCTTCCAAAACAATGTATCCGACCAGTGCTAGTCTTGCTGATCTCAAAACAACGGCGGCGAAGAATGCTTCTTCGCCGCCATAATTGTTGCCGCGGCCCTCTGGTCGGGTATCGCGGGACCACGTACTCGATACTCGCTTAGTCCCGCTGCCCGGCATTAAACACGGTCCAGGGCCCGGCCTTCATGTCGCGCAACAGCGGCTTCTGCCACGAGTACTCCGGATGTTGCTCCAGAAAATGATCGGCCAGGAAATCTTCACCGCACGGATGTCCCGCGCGCGCCACAAAGCTCATCTTGCCTGCCATGGTGCTGTCGGTCGCTTTTCCCTGCACCGCGCCGCCGGGGGTGTAAGCATCCCATCCCCATTCCTTCACGCCGCGCGATGACACATCGACGTGCCCACAGAGCGAACGCTCGTTTGCGACCGGCTTATCACTCTCGAAGCTATCGACATGATCCGCGAGAAACTGCTCCGCCATGGGAACGTTGATCTTCCCTTTTGCCTGGCTCATCAACTCTTCCCAGCGGGTGTGCCGGGCATTCGGCGAAGACGACTTGTCACTGGGATCGAATGTCGTCTCCTCTTTGATCACCTTGGGATCGCGCGAAAAATTCGAGCTGACGAAGTATCCATCCTTGGTCCGCCACAGCGGCGTGTTCTTCAATCCCAACTCCAGATAGGCAATCTCCCCGGTCTTGCGATCGCCGATCAGCCAATCGTTCGCGTATCCACCGTTATTCCCTTCTTTCATGATCCGCACGTAATCGTCGATGGTGTCGGCATACTGCAGCGCCTTGCGCGAGCGCATGAACTCCGGCTTCCCGTTCGGGTCCCACCCTTCAAATTGCGTGATGGTTGTCTCGGTGATCATGATCCCGGCAGAATTCACTCCGAAATCGTCATCGCTGGTGATTACACCGGGAAAGCCATCCATCAGAATCCGATTCCCGTGTTCCGGCTGGATGTCGAAAATAATTACCCACCGCTCACCCGCCAGATAGCTAGTCCAATTGTTATGGGCGATGACAATCTGGTGATCCTTGGTCATGCTCCCGGTGGCGATAAACGCGCTGCAATTCCCTGGAGCCGCCAGCTTCGGATTCTTCGCCGATTTCTGCTGCTTCATCAGCCACGGCACGTAATAATCCGGCACTTCCTCGAAGGCATTCAGGGCCACAATGTCGTACACATCCAGATTCACCGCGTGAGCCTTCACTCCATCGGCAATGCCCTGCAATTCCTGCTGGTATTCGGCATCGATGTGGGGCCAAAGCACGTGCCGGGCCACTGTGCGGAAAAATTCCCAGTCCTTTTGCGTGGCATGCGTGTCGTAGAGCTTGATGGCCTCGAACGCGTCGGAAATCTCCGGGGCCAGCAGATAGCCATGCTGAAATCCAACGTCCGCCGGGGATCCCTCGAGGTGAACATACGTCCATCCGGCCTTCTGGAAACGATATGCCTTCTGCAGCCGAGCCTCAGCCTGGTTGGCGTTGGCCGCCATCAAGGTTGAAACCAGCACAAAAGCCACCATCCCGGGCGCAAATTTCCGTAGCATGAGTTCCTCGTTTCCCGATCGCAGCAAGAATCCTGGCAACATTCTAGCCGATCAATCTCGCTGTGTTCCTCTGTGGTGAACGTTTCTCCTGCCGGGCCTAAATATCCGTCCGCTGCTCGGGATGCCGCTTCAGATACCAGCAGGGTAGCAACCCCTCATGCGGCAGCAAGACATTGACGCATCTCCAGGGCTGCGGCGGATCGAAGATGAACTGCGTCTTCCCGTTCTTAAGCAGCACGGCATAGTAATGGCTGACCGTGACCGATCCGTAGGGGTTTCGATTCGTCCATACTCGAAGGCGAAATACGGCCAAGTCCACTAGAAAAATCAAAACCGCGGCCGCAACGATTCCAAGAATCGTCCCGAGGAAGATTCGCCGCAGCCGTTCCCTCAACGTCAATGCTCGCCCGCCTCTCCTCGCGAGGGCCCGATTATAAGCCTCACTGGCGCTGCTTCCCTCACCTGGATGGTGGTTTGACTTTTCTCCCCTGCCACAGGCAAACTACCGCATTCGCTGGGAATCGCATCTGGCGAGCGTCTGAGGACGGGTTTCCCCTATCTTGAACCCTCCCGGTCGTATACTCAATTCAACTTCGTCCATGGCTATGACCGAGCAACGGGTCTCCTATACGCTGGACTCCTCGCTGGAGACGATTGACAGTGCCGAGGAAAAGGCTACCCGTGTTGCAACCGACCTCGGCTTCGGCGAAGACGAAGTCATGCAGATTTCCATGGCGGTCCGCGAGGGTGCTGTAAACGCCGTGCTGCACGGTAACGCTTATGCCCCGGACAAGAAAGTGACCCTCGCTTTTGAGCACACCGGCAACGAGTTGGTCATCACCATTCGCGACCAGGGCCCGGGGATGGACCTGAGCAAGATTCCCAATCCCCTGGCGCCAGAAAATCTGCTGAAAACTTCCGGGCGCGGGATTTTTCTTATGCGCTCGTTTATGGATGTGGTGGAGATTCGCCCGTCCAAGACAGGCACCGAACTCAAACTGATCAAGCACGTCCACGGTTCAACCGCGGGCGGCAAGGAGGCTTCCCAGTGACAATGAAGGTTGGTACTCGGCAAGTCGATGGCGTGACCATCGTGGATTGCAGCGGACGCATCACGCTCGGCGAAGGCAGCGTCATCCTTCGCGACACGGTGCGTGACCTGCTCTCGAAGGGCAACAAGAAGATTGTGCTGAACCTCGCCGAGGTGAACTACATCGACAGCTCCGGAATCGGTGAACTGGTCAGCGCTTTCACCACCACCAAGAACCAGGGTGGCGAGCTGAAGCTGCTGAACTTGACCAAGAAAGTCAACGACCTGCTGCAGATCACCAAGCTCTACACCGTCTTCGACGTGAAAGACGACGAAACCGCCGCTGTAAAGTCATTCAAGTAAGCATTTCCTTGAATCTCGGGTGCCCCATTTCTCGCCGCGATCGCGAGAAGTGGGGACTACGCCCGTTCCGTTCTGGAACAGCCTGTAAAATTATCTCCTCACATCACAGACTCGGCTTCGATCGCGTCCCTAAAATGGACCCATGTCTCGTCACAGTGCCGGGACCGTCTCAACTCACGTGGGGATGGACGCATTCGTCCGTTCAACCGGGCAAAGTCCGGCAACGCGATCGACTCCACCTACCAGGATTCCTGTTCTAATCGTGCTGCTGTTCTTGGCCGTACACAGTGCCCCTGCTGCCGACTGCCTCCCGATCCACCAGGCCGCCGAGCACATCGGCGAGACCAAATGCGTGACGGGAAAAATCGTGCGGGTGAAGGTCGGCTCCAAAGGCGTTCACTTCCTCGATTTCTGCGAAGACCACATGGCCTGCCCGTTCTCCGTTGTCGTCTTCGCCAGCGACCTGAAGGATGTCGGCGACGTCCGCCGTCTCGCCGGACGCACCATTGAAATCAAGGGCGTCCTGAAGCTGTACGATAGCCGCCCTGAGATTATCCTTCGGCGCATCAGTCAGATTGAGGGTGGCGCCGCTATGATTCCGCCGCTTCCCAAAGACTACGATGTCGAAAACCGCGGCCACTTCAGCGCCGGACGCCTGTATCCATCCAAGAAACCGGCTAAAGCAAAGACCAAACGAAATACAACCGCGACGTACGGAAATGACGTGGAAGGCGATGACCCGCGATAGCGGCCTCGGCGCCTCAGCCAGAGTCACCGCTGGCCCGTCGCATTCACCTGACGGTCTGATACAAGCACCGTGTGGTGACTCATAAACCAAGGGCCTTCACCTGCTCCTCGGTTTCGTAGCCGAGCCAGTGTGCAACCTCATGCCACACCACCCGTTTTACTTCTGTCCGCAAGTCTCCCTTTGAGCACCGCAGAATAGGGCCACGAAAAACGAAGATCAAGTCGGGAGCGTACTGCAGTTGGGCGAACGATCGCTGCGTCCTGAGTGTGCCGCTGTACAGCCCTAACAGCTCGGTCCCACGGCGCCACTTTCTTTTCTTCGATATGTCCTTCAGCATGTCCGCTGGCGGCTCGTCGGCCACTTGAATGCCGGGGAAATCTGGCAGGTCTCTGATCTCCTGAGGCAAGGTGCTGTATGCCCACTCCACAATCGCCTCAAAGCTTTCGGAACCCGCCTTGTCTACCATGAAATTCCTACCATCCACACAAGCTTCCCGGTTGCTTCCTACACCATTCCCTTGCGCAGTTCCTCGAGCGGATACTTCGTCCCTCGCCAGACAATTCCATCATTCCACAGCGTCATGATCATCGAACGCAGCAGCGTGTAGATGAACATCGCAGTGCTCACCGGATGCAGGAAAAAGTAGTACGCGGGAACCGCCGACCGCCACGACATACCAACATAGATTGCGAACATCGAGCCTAGCGCGACTCCATAAGGCACTCGGGCCCATCCGTGCGCCAGACAGATTCCCAGGAACGGGCCAAAGTTCAGGAGCGCCAATCCCAGAGCCGAGACGACCGTGCGCCACACCTGAAACGACAGAACCGCGAAGAAATTTTTCGTCAGATTGTTAAGTATCCCAAACGCTCCCTTCCCCCATCGAATCGAAATCAAGTCCCCGCCGAAAACATTCCGCTGCGCGAATCCGGCCTTTTTCACCACCTTGCCCAGCTTCATGTCGTCGAGCACTTCCATGCGCAGCGCCTCGTACGTGCCCACCGCGTCGTAAACACGGCGCCGCACCAGGTTGAACGCTCCCACGCCCATGTGATCGTCGGTGCTGGGATCAGCCACCTTCCAGGGCCGGTGCCCGAACATGAACATGGTCTGAAAAAACGCGATCATCATGTACTCGCCCGGCCGCTTCATGATCATCTGGGGAAACAGCACGACGTGATCGGCTTTTTCGCTTTCGGCATAAGCCAAGGCCCGCCGCAACGAATCGGGCTTGAACAGGACGTCCGCGTCGGTAAAGAGCAGCCAGTCTCCCGACGCCTGCTTCGCCGCCGTCCACATGGCATGGGTCTTGCCCATCCACCCAGTTGGAAGCTCGGTGTGATGAATGACGAGAAGCTTTGGAAAACCTGAGTGCCCCATTTCTCCCTGGTGTTGGGAGAAGTGGGGATTTTGACTTTCGATGCGGGCCGTCTCGGATTCTCGTGCGACCCGCTCCAGAATCTCTCCCGTGGAATCGGTCGAGCGGTCGTTCACGACGATGACTTCGTAGTCTTCGTAATCGAGAGCGAGCAGGGTGTGCAGCGCCGGCTCGATGGACTCTTCCTCATTCCGCGCAGGAACAACGATGGAAACGCGAGGATTTCCCGACGGCGTAACTGGATTATGGTCCCACTCCGGACGCGAAACATCGGCGACGGAAGGCATCCCGAGCGCCGCATCGACAATGCGGGAAAACCAGGCCAGCGCCAGGATAATTCCCGCAATCCAATAAAAGTAAAGCATTCCTTGGTGTTACTTCGTGTCCTTGGCGGTGAGGCTTGTCTGTCCGTCCACCGCCACCGCCGGCGCAAACCTCATTCCGTAGAACAGGATGGCGGCGGAAACTCCCATTGCGATCACCGGGAGCACGAATGCTGTCTGCAGGGAGCGTTTATCGGCCACCCATCCCATCATGGTCGGCGACGGAACGTCGCCCAGAATGTGAATGATGAAGATATTCACCGCCAGGGCAGTTGCCCGAATATGCGCTCCGACTGAATTGATGACCGCCGCATTCAGCGGCGCAGTGTTCAGCAGAAGAAAGAATGCCGCGACTCCGATCGCAGGCATCATCAGTGGACCTTTTGTGAATAGTGCGACGATCATGACCGGTATGCCCAGAAGCATGCTGGCCGCCGACACCAGGTAATACGAACTCTTCCAGCGCTTCAGCAGATAGTCGCCGAGCCATCCTCCCGCCAGTGCCGCCACGATTCCATCAATTACTATGATGATGCCAAACGCGAGATTTGCCGCCTCCAGCGTGTAATGCCGCTCGCTGTAGAGGAACTTCGGCATCCACACCTGTATGCCGCCCAGGGAGAATGTCATCGCCGCCATGCCCAAAGTCGACGTCAGGAATGCGGGATTTCGCGCTAGCCCCAAGATCGTTCCCCGTTCCGGTGTTTCCATGAGCGAATCAAATTGCCCGCGCTCCGGCTCCTTCAGAAAGAGCACGACCACCGCCAGCAGGAACCCGGGAGCCGCCGCGATGTAGAACGGAAATCTCCATCCGTACTGAGGAGCCAGATATCCGCCGAGAAGATATCCCGCGGCCGAACCAACGGGGATTGCCAGATAGAAAACACCCAAAATGCGGCCCCGCACGTTCTCATGAAACAGATCTGCCACGAACGTTGGCGCAATCGTCACAAATGTCGCCTCGCCCACGCCGACCAGCGTGTGCCGAATCAGCAGTTCGGTGTAGGTGTGGGTGACAGCTGTGAGCAAGGTCAGCCCGCTCCAGAACATTGCCCCCAGAACGATGATTACCTTGCGCGAATAGCGATCCGCGAGCGGCCCCACGAAAGGCGCGGCGATCATGTAGAAGCCCAGAAACGCGCTGGTCAGATATCCGATTTGCGCATTGGTGACGTGAAACTCGTCCTGCACCAGCGGTTGCACCGCGAAAAGCACATTACGATCCACATAGTTCAGCAGATTGAGCGCCGTCAGAAGAATCAGCGCAGTACGCGGTTGAAGATCTTTCTGGGACACGGGTCGAGCGAATATAGCACGAGCAGAAGAGAACCGCAGACGGTCCAGAACGCTCCGGAACGAGAGAAGAGCAGGAATTTTCAAAAGATAACTGCAAGGCGATGAGTGTCCCCTTCTTGATCACTCGTGTCCTTGGTGGCTCACGCTCTTCAGCACTCAGCGTCCCTTCGGCCGCGGCCACTTCGCAAGAATCGTCGTTGAGATTCCGCCCCGCGGACGAAACTCTCCCCGCACCTCAGCCCACACCGGCTTTGCCCACTTCACGACGTCTTCGAGCACCTGGTTAACAACGTTCTCCTGAAAAATCCCCAGATTGCGGTAACACTGCAAATATTCCTTGAGCGACTTCAGCTCCAGGCAATTCTTATCCGGCATGTAGCGGATGTTCAGCACGCCAAAATCGGGCAGCCCGGTCTTCGGACAAACCGATGTAAACTCAGGATCGTCCACCACGATCTCGTATCCCGGAAACTGGTTAGGCCAGGTCTCGATCTCGGGAAACTTCGTGTCCAGTCCGGCGGCGGCGTGCTCAGGCGTGTAGCGTGGCGTCTTCGGCATATTCTTCATTGTAGCGGCATCGTCGTTGAGCGGAAGCTTGCCACGTTTGGCAGCGAGGGGCACGACTCTCGGATGGCAAAAGGGTATCCGCTCTGGTTTATGCAGCCGATGGTCCCTGCCCCGCATCCAATCAGGTACCTTGCCGGATGCGCGCCGCTGTACTGCCTCAGCCTTTCGGATGGTAAATTACTACGTACAGTGATTCCTGCCTGACCCTGAAAGCAAACTAGTTGGCATCGACGAACAATTCGCAAACACCGTCGCGCCGACGGTGGATATGGTCCGCATCTGCGCTTATCGTTGTTCTTCTAATCCTGTACTCCTATATGCACCAGACCCCGCTGAAGGTTCGCGCCGCAGCTGTGCAGCGCGGGCCGATTCGCAGTCTGGTTTCCACCAATGGAAGGGTCGAACCTATTCAAAATCTCGGGTTCGAGGCGCACTCCCCGATCGCGACCACGGTGAAGCGCCTGTTCGTCAAAGAGGGCGACCATGTCCGCAAAGGACAACTCCTTCTGCAACTCGACGATGATGACATACGAACCCAGGCCGCTCGGGCCCAGGCCCAAGTAAAGACGGCCCAGGCCGATCAGTCCGCTCTGAAGAACAGCGGCACCCAGGAAGAACTCCTGACACTGCAATCCCAGCTGGTAAAAGCTCACAGCGCTCGTGATCTTGCCCAGCACAACCTCGATTCTCTGCGCCGTTTGCAGCAGAGCGGGGCCGCCTCTCCCGGAGAAGTTCGTCAAGCGGAGGATACTCTGCAACGCGCCCAGGCTGACCTGACGTTAGCCGAAAGCAAACAGAAAGACCGCTATTCCAAGCCTGAGGCTGCCCGCATCGAAGCGCAGGCCGCTGAAGCCGAAGCCGCTTATGAGAGCGCCGAAGACGCGCTGCGCAAATCGAGCGTGCGCGCCCCCTTCGATGGCATCGTCTATTCCCTACCGGTGAAAACGGGAGCCTTTGTGCAGGGCGGTGACCTGCTCTTGCAGGAAGCCGATCTTTCCAAAGTCCTTGTCCGGGCCTTTGTGGACGAGCCCGATATAGGCCGCCTTCAGGTCGGACAGAAAGTCGAAATCACTTGGGATGCAGTTCCGGGCCGTACCTGGACGGGCACGGTCAATACCGTCCCCTCCACGGTGAAGCCGCATGCCAACCGGAACGTCGGTGAAACCACCTGCATCATCGACAATCGCGACCTTCGCCTGCTTCCCAATGTGAACGTAGGCGTTACCATCATCGTCGCCGAGGACAGCGACGTGCTCACGCTCGAACGCGATGCGCTCCGTATCGACGACAGCAAGCCGTATGTCTTCCGCATCGTGGACCACCGTATCAGGCAGCAGTACATCACCTTTTCCCTGCAAAATCTTACGCGGGTAGAAATCACTTCAGGGCTGTCAGAAGGGGATAAGGTCGCGTTGCCCGCGGAGGAATCGAAGCCGCTGGTCGACGGTGCGACCATCAAGGTTGTCCCATGAATCAGTCCTTACGACACACCGGTCGACCGGTCCCAGTCCTGGGGCCGATGAATCGCGTCTCGCCGGTTACTCCGGATTACATGATGAACCCGAACCACGACTTACAATGTTTTCAACCGGGAAACATCCTCTGGTGGATCGTGGTTTTCCTGTTCTGCATCCGGTTCGCGCCGCACGCGTTCGCCGCTACCCCGTCGATTAAGGAACTCCTGGCTGCAGGTCGAGTAGACGATGCCATTCAAGCCTCGGAGTTGCGGATCGCCCATTCCCCGAACGACGCGGAAGCTTACAACTTCCTCTGTCGCGCTTACTTCGAGATCGAACAGTGGGATGCCGGCGTCACCGCCTGCGAGCGCGCCGTACGCCTGGATCCCCGGAGCAGTCTCTACGCTCTGTGGCTCGGCCGAATCTACGGAGAAAAGGCGGACCGTTCCAGCTTTCTGAGTGCCGCTTCGCTGGCCAAGAAAGCTCGCGCATCCTTCGAGCGAGCCGTCGAACTCGACCCCGGGAACGTCGAGGCTCGTATCGATCTCGGCGAATTCTACGCCGAAGCTCCCGGGATCATCGGAGGCGGCAAGGACAAATCCCGGCTGCAGGCTCAAGCCCTCATGTCGTTGAGTCCAGCCATGGGTCACTGGGTTCTAGCGCGCATTGCCGAGAAGGACAAGGATCCCGCGCTCGCGGAACGCGAGTATCGAGAGGAGATTGCGGCGAGCCATGGCGGTGTCCGAGGCTGGCTCAGCCTCGCCAACTTCTTCAAGTATGCCCGCCGCTTCGACGAAATGGATGAGGCGCTCCGGCACCTGGATTCGGCTCCGGTCGATCATCCCGAATACCTCATGCATGCCGGCAGCCTGCTGCTGCGATCCGAGCGGGACTACCCGCGCGCCATTCGGCTCTTGCGCCGTTACCTAGCGGCCCCGGTCGAGGAAGGTCCTGCTGCCGGGGCTCACGATCTCCTGGGTCTTATATTCGAAAAGCAAGGCGACCGCCGCGCTGCTGCCGATGAGTTTCGCGCCGCCCTTGCCCTTGGTCACTCCTACGTACGCGCGCAGCAGGATTTGAAACGCGTCGAACCCTGACCGTGAGATCAGAGGCAGCCGTGAAGTTCCCACTTCTGCATTCTGACTTCGGCCTTTTGCATTCACGAGGAGATGCAGATTTTCCAGCATCTCAGCATTTAGAATTTTGCGTGCACTCGATTTCTTCTTGCACGATTCGCAATATCGCCTGGAAAGGGACGCAATGAAAACCTGCTACCGCGCTGCCCTCACCGTAGTGTGGACTCTGTTCGTTCTGCTCCCGCTTTCGTCATCAGCCGAGCCTGTCCCGCTCAAGCGTGTCGTCGAACTAGCGCTTTCTCACGCTACCGGAAGCGCGATCGCGGCAGCGGATGAACAGCGCATCAATGCTCTTTATCGCGACCTGCGCAATAGTTACATTCCGCAGTTCTTCACTGGCGCTGGACTCGGCTACTCCTTCGGATTCCCTCTCGCGCTCGAGGGTTCGGCTCCTTCCCTGTTCAATGTCAATACCCAGTCGGCTCTTCTGAATCCTTCGCTGCGGGAGTTCGTCCGTGCTGCCAAGGTCGATACGGCCGTGGCATCGTTGAACACCAAAGATCAGCGCAACGCGGTCATTCAAGACGCGGCGCAGAGTTATGCCGAGCTCGCCAAATGGGAGCGCCGTCTGTCCATGCTCCAGGAAGTCGAGGCGGACGCCAACAAGATGCAAGCCGCTGTTGCCGAGCGTGTCAAGGAAGGTGTCGATAGTGAACTGGATGGAACCAGGGCGCGCCTGTCGGCTGCTCGCGTCCGCCTGCGCATCGCCGAGGCACAGGGCGCGGCCGACGTGCTGCGGCAGCATCTTTCCAAGCTCACCGGGCTTCCGGCCGCCTCGATTCAAACCGATCCGGATTCCATTCCTGCAACACCCCCGCCGCCAACCATCGAGGAGATCAGTCCGACCCCGGCCGCCGCGAATCCTTCGGTCGAAGCCGCCGTGGAACATGCCCGCGCCCAATATCTTCGCGCTCGCGGCGAGCATCGGTCTTTATGGCCCAGCGTCGATTTCGCCGCGCAATACGCGTTGCTCTCGAAGTTCAACAACTTTCAGAACTATTACATCCCCTCGCGCCCCTGCACGACGCCGCTGGGAGAGTTTCTTTGCGTGACCAATGCTTTCCAGCAGAACAATGCCACGGTTGGCGTCAGCATCCGATTTCCTATCTTTAATGCCTCACAGCGCTCCCGAGCGCAGGCTGCCGATGCCGATGCCGTCAAGGCCACCAAACTGGCTGAGGCCACGAAAGACAAATTGTCGGAGGAAACCTTGCGCCTGCAGCGTTCGGTCACGCAGTTCCAGGCAGGGCGCGACGTTGCCCAACTCGAATACGAAATCGCCCAGAACAACCTGACGGCGGTTCAGACCCGCATGGATGCGGGCACCGCCAACCTTCACGATCTCGATGACGCCCGCACCCAGGTCAGCGAGCGTTTCATCGCCCTGCAGGACGTGACCTTCGAACTCCAAAGCGCGCAACTCGCCCTGCTCCGCTCCACAGGAGACCTGGAACACTGGGCGCTGGGACGCTGAAGCACGATTGCAGAAGTGGGAAGTCAGAAGGTAGAACTTGATTTCAGATTGTAGATTTCAGATTGCAGATTTTCGATTCAGGGTGCTGCCAGAAGTGTCAGAAGCTCTCGGCGGGTGCGAGTCAAGTCTGAAGTCCACAATCTGAAATCCGCAATTTACTTTTGCATTCGGGATTACAGCCTCCCCCGCAGCGTTTTCACGACCTGCCGAATGGCCTTCTCATTCCGCCGATACCACCGCCACTGCCCTTGCTTGGAAGCCTCAACCAGACCGGCCTTGGTCAGAATCGCCATATGATGCGAAATCGTCGGCTGGGAGAGCCGAATTCGCTCCTCGATCTCCCCGCCGCAAAGGCATCCGCTGTGCGGCTTCGATTCCGCTGCTTTCTCTTTGGACCCTTGTTTCAGTGTCTGCAGGATGCGTCGCCGCGTGGGATCGGCAATCGCGTGCAACGCCCGGTCAAGCGCCTCATCAACAGACATGGGAATGGTCCGAACCTATTTCTTCAGAATCGGGCTATACCCGTCGCCAACGAGCTTCGTCCGCATGGCCTCGGCATCTTTGATGTCGGAGTATGGTCCCAACTGCACCCGAAACAGCTTATCGGCGGCGGCGGGCGCCACAAACGCCGGATACTCTTTCTTCTTCAGCGCATCTACCAATGCCTCCGCATCTTCCTGCTTGCTCACGGCGGCTACTTGTACGAAGTATCCTGACAGCGGCATCGTGGTCGCGGGATCCACGGCCGCGCTCTGCGGCGTCTGCGTGGCGCTGGGATTCGACGGCGCTGCGCTGGACGCCCCCGTATCGTCCTTCGCATCTGCCGGCGGAGTCAGTTCGGGACTCGCGTCTTTCTGCTCAACGTTTTTGTAGAAAGTCATCGCCGGCGCAGGCGCAGATCCGCCGCTTGCCTTGTTCGTGTTGGACGAAGACTGTGGCAGGACAGCCGCGCTTGCCACGGTCACAGCAGGCTCCGATTTCCTCCCCAGCGAGTACCCTAAGGCGAAAAATACCGCGCAGATCCCCACCAGTCCGAAGAACAACACCAGCAGCTTCCCCGTCCCCAGCGTGATCTCAGTGTCTTGTGACGAAGCCATAGTTCCACTCCCGTAGGCGCGCAATCCTTCTCCGGCGAGAAGTGCTCATTTCTGCCCGAAGTTGGCAGAGAGGATTTCCCGCTCCCTAAGCCGTCTTGGCCGGAGGTTTTGGCGCGGTGTCTCCAGCACCCCCCAGAATCTTCTGAATGCCTGAGAAGAAATCCACCGGCACCGGGAACACCACCGTCGTATTCTTCTCCACGCCAATTTCCGTCAACGTCTGCAGGTAGCGTAACTGCACGCTGACCGGCTCACTCGACAGCAGGTGCGCCGCGTCCACCAGCCTCTGCGCCGCCGAGAATTCGCCCTCCGCATGAATGATCTTCGACCGCTTTTCGCGCTCCGCCTCGGCCTGTTTCGCCATGGCTCGCAGCATCGATTCCGGCATATCGACCTGCTTCACCTCAACGTTGGTAACCTTCACTCCCCACGGCGAGGTATGCGTATCCAGAATGCTCTGCAGTCGCAGGTTGATTTTGTCCCGGTGCGCCAGCAGTTCGTCCAGTTCCTGCTCGCCCAGCACCGAGCGCAACGTGGTCTGCGCAAATTGCGAGGTCTGATACACATAATTCGAGACTTCCACCACTGCTTTTCGCGGCTCGATGACCCGCAGAAAGATCACCGCATTCACTTTCAACGTGACGTTATCGCGCGTAATGATGTCCTGCGGCGGCACTTCCAGCGCTTCCTGCCGCAACGACACCCGGACAATGCGATCGATCGGAGCGAACACGAAGATCACGCCCGGGCCCTTCGCGACGGGCAACAATCGCCCCAGGCGAAAGATCACCCCACGCTCATACTCTGCCAGAATTTTGATGGAACTCAGAAGGTAAATAACAACGATGATGATGACGATCGTACCCGCACCAAAGCTGAAAGATTCCACGGCCGCCCCTCCACTTTCGGAGTGCTAACACTCCTACTCGCGGATTGTATAGCAGCCACCGTGCTGCGGAGAGCAAATCGCACCCCTGAGCATTGCTTCGCTTGATTCGGCTTGCCGTAGCGCCCGCGTCTGGCCAGCCTTGGCGGTATCCCCACAAGCGTCAGCCTACGCGGAATTCTCTCTGAATTGCCGACCAGCCAGTCAGAATTCGCTTGCGATCCGATACCGTGGCGCGGAAACGCATTCGCGCTTTCAAGTGCTCACGCGGGTATCCGGAACCACCGCGCCGATTAAAATCCTCGGTTATGCTGAGGCTGGTCGTCGCAGCCGGTGGACGCCGTGACGGGGGGAGTGTGACCCCGCCTGCCGAAGCGGTGGATGTCACATGTCCGGGTACTGACCCCGGTTACAAAGCCGCTGCTGTTGACGGCTGTGCTGCCGTTTATCCCTGACTGGGGTCTTTCGGTTAATATGCTGCGAATGAATTTCTCATGAATCCTGGATTCACCGCCTAACCCCCTGCTATTTCAGTTATTTACAAAGGACTTTTCTTTGAATGAGACTCCACTTTTTCTTGGGCTTGCAAATCTCGTTTCTATCGGACAGAATTATTGCCCCACCCCCAAGGCCTGCCTTCGCCCATGAACGATCGGGTTTACAAGTTTGCTAAGTTTGAATTGACCGCCGCCGATGGCGAGTTACGGACAGGAAATTCGACCGTCCGATTGCAGGAAAAACCGCTGCTCCTGTTAAGCGCCTTACTCGATCATCCGCGAACATTGGTCACGCGCGAAGAGCTGAGAGAGCGGATGTGGGACCGCGACACGTTTGTCGACTTCGAACAAGGCATCAACATCGCGATCAAGAAAGTGCGGACAGCACTGGGTGACTCGGCCGAAGATCCCAAATATGTGCAGACGGTTGCCAAGAAGGGCTACCGATTTTTGCTACCCGTAGAGGTTACCGATTACCAGGCCCCGATTGCGCCGGCAGTTGGGGCGGCGCAATCGGCGACTGATCAAGGAGCCAGGGAGCCCGCTCCCAAGGTCTCGTTCCCGCGGTATCGTCCCTGGATTTTTGCCGGTCTGAGTATCGGGATTCTACTTGTTCTCGGCGTCTGGCTCTTTCAAGTGCACGCAAGGAGCAGGCGCTCTACTCAAATTCATTCCCTGGCAGTATTGCCCCTGCGAAATCTGTCACCCGACCCCGGCCAAGATTATTTGGCAGACGGAATTACTGAAGACCTGATCACAGATTTTGCGCAGTCGCTCCCCCTGCGAGTCATCTCGCGAACCTCGGCCATGCGCTACAGGGAGACCAGTGAGCCCATTACCCAGATCGCGCGAGAACTTGGAGTCGAAGCTGTCGTCGAAGGAGCGGTTGCGCGATCCGCAGACCGGGTCACGGTAACGGTCCAATTGATCGATGCGACCGAAGATCGCCATCTTTGGGCGAGAAAGTACGATCGCGAGTTAAGCAACCTGCTGGATGTCGAAGCCGAGATTTCGCAGGAGATCGCGACGCAGGTCGGCAGCACGGTCAGTACGCAGCGCATTATTGATGCTTCAAAGTCGCGTCCCATCGATCCACAGCTTTATGAACTCTGTCTATTGGGCCGCTACCATTGGAACAAGCGGACGGCGGCCGACCTGGCCAAGTCCGCCGATTACTACCAGCAGGCAATAAACCGGGACCCAAATTACGCGCCCGCCTACGCTGGCCTGGCGAACGCGTACGCCCTGATGCCTGTTTACGATAGCGTCGCCGTCCAAGAAACGTACGCAAAGGCTACCGCGGCGGCGCGCCACGCTGTGGCACTGGACGACACTTTGGCCGAAGCGCATTCGGCTCTCGGCATTATTGCGTTGAATGGCCTCGCCTGGAAGCAAGCGGGACCTGAATTACGGCGCGCGCTCGACCTCAACCCGAACTATGCAACAGCACATCACTGGAATGCGTTTTATTTGTTTTTTTCGGGAAAAACAGGGGAGGCGATCGCCGAAGTCGAAGTGGCACGCCAACTCGATCCCCTTTCTGCAATCATCAACGCGGATGAGGGGGAGTTTATGTATGCGGCGAAACGATATAGCGACGCCCGACTCCGGCTCCGTCAAGCCATAGAACTGGAGCCAGATTTCGACCAGCCACACGAGACCCTGGCTCTGATTGACTTGGAGACGGGAAATCCCTCGGATGCATTGAAGGAAGCCCGCGCCGGGCTTGTGCTCGCAAAGACTAATCCACGCACCCTCGGCGAAGCCGGCTTTGTGCTGGCGGTGACAGGGTACAGGGAGGAAGCAATGAAGTTGTTAGGGGCACTGAAGGAAATGGCCCGGCATGGTGCCGATGAACCCCTTTTCGAGGCATTGGTAGAGGTAGGCTTGAAACAGCGTGATCAGGCCGTCCGGGCCCTTGAGCAAGACGCCAGGATTTTCGGACTCGTAGGCCTCTCCCAGTGGCATGCCTTCGATCAACTCAGTTCCGAGCCACCCATCCAACAACTCATTGCCCAAGCGCAATGACGCACCCCAATTTCGCGCAAGAAAAGCCGAGATCCAGTCATCAACTTCTGAAGTCCCTGCTCAGGAAGATTTGACCGCAAGCCTGGGGCAGGGCCCTACGATCCCGATCTCGCCACGTGAATCCTCGTCGCGTCCACCGGCACGTCCCGTTGAATCTCCATCTCGAGCGATGTCCCCACCTCCAGCTTTACCTCTGGACCGTGCTTCAGCAGCGCCCACGCCACTCCGCCTGCGATTCCTGCCAGTCCGCCGTATCGCGCTCCATTCATCCCTCCGGCTGCCAGTCCGCCGATGCTCCCAACCGTCCCTCCCACGGCCGCGCCCTTGGCCGCGTCTTCCACTCGCTTACCTGTGTCCTTATCCTGCTGGATCGTCCCTTCTTTGTCCTTTACGCTCTTGTCGTCGGCACCGGGCGTGTTCTGAATGTATCCCGGAAGCATCACCGTGTATCCACTGGGATAGATCATCGACGTGAAGTGAATCAGCAACTCCGCCCGCTTTTTCGAGCGTCCGGCCTTTTCCACATGCGAAATCTTTCCTTGGATGTAAGTCCCTGCGGGAATCAGAACGCGTTCATTCGCCACGAACGGAAAGGTCGTCTCCGCGTACACCGGATCGCCTTCACGCGCATTCTTGGTGGAAATTGCCTGCTTAAGCGACAGAGGAACCCTGGTTCCCGCGGGGATCACTACCGAGTGAGGATCCGCCGCCGGCCGCTCCGTGATCGACCCGGCAACCGCTTGGGGCGCCGCCGGGGCGCTTGCAGATTTGTTCGCCGAATCCGCCTGCCCCCATGCCATTCCAGAAATCAGCAGAACACTCAAGATCGCCCGCATGTCGCACCTCCACGGACAAAGTAGCGCCGGCCCTCGCCGGCTGTCCTGCGGGCGTCTTAGCCCGCCGCCCCCGAGATTACCACGGCTTAGCCGCTAGGATGCAGGGTAATGGCTAGCGAGTTATCCACCTCCCGAGCGAAGGCCGATGGGCTGCGACAGGCTCTTGCCGACGCCCACGTGACCGTCTACGATTGCTGCCAAACTCTGAGGGGTTCCTATGAAGCTGGCTTTCCAAAGCGCATGGATACCTGCCGTTCTTGCATTGGTTCTATCGTCCGTCTCCCAAATAGCGCAGGCGCAGGTCATCCCGCCCACTTACCAGAAATGGCTCGACGAAGATGTTCGCTACGTCATCTCGAACCAGGAACTCTCCGAATTCAACAAGCTAACTACTGACCAGCAACGTGACGCTTTCGTAGTAGCTTTCTGGAAACGCCGCAATCCAAACCCAAGCTCCGAGGAGAATACATTCAAGGAAGTACACTACCGCCGTCTGGCGTACGCCAACTCGTGGTTTGCGGAAGGTGTTCCCGGATACAAGACGGATCGCGGCCGCATTTACATCATGTACGGTCCGCCCGACGAGGTGCAGCGGCATGTCGCGGCTGTTGGCCAGGAGCAACCTCGTCGCGACGGCGGGAATGCCATTTCCTACGACTGGGAACTCTGGCGCTACGCCGGCGTCGCGGGAATTGGGAAAGATGTCACTTTCAGGTTCGTCGACCGATGCTCGTGCGGCAAGTTCCGCCTCTCGGTCGATGACGGCGATCTGAAAAAATAGTTCGCCCAATTTTGTGCGCGATGAAGTTGATTCCGGCGATATCAGTTCCTCCAGCCAGCAGTACCAGAGTCTTGATCTCCGGATGTCGTTCCGCCAGCTTGATTGCATTATCGACGCCGCAACTCCCGCCTCCGGCACCAATCCGATTCTTATCGACCCCCGCCTGGGCCAGCAGAAACTGGTAAGCCGCGTCGAAATCTCCCGGCCACTTTTCGCCGATCTGCTTATCAACCTCGGCGGACGCGCCCTCAAAGCGAGGCCCGCCGCTCTCACCGAAGCCCCGATTGTCGATGGTGAGCGCATTGATTCCCGCCGCGCTCAATCCGAGCGCCACCGGCTCCCACGATTTACGCGCCGTGTTGCACATGTGCAACAGCAGCACTCCCGGGCCCGGCTTGCCCGCGGAGAAGAACGTCGCCCGCAGCTTCGTTCCATCCGGCGCTGCTATGTCGACATCTTTTCGCGAAGGGGTTTGGGCGAATGCCAGGCTGGCTGAAAGCAACAGAAACGAAAGCAGGATGGACCGAAGCATGCGATCGCACCTCCAGATCAGCCGCCGAATCCCTGGGTACTTGATGACGCGTCCTATAACTCCAGCAGTCGGCGAAGCTTACTTGTAGATCAGATACTTCTCCCTGATCTTCCCAAACTTCTGCAGCTCATCCTGCCAATCCTGCGCGATCCGCCGCGGATCCTGCCCTGCCACGAGCGCATCGTACACAGCCTGATTGACCAGCAGCGGCTGTATCTTCTCGATCTTCCAGTCCGGCGGATACAGCTTGTGCAGCGCCGTCGCCAACTCGAGCCCTAATTCCGGCCCGTCAATTGCATTGCGATCCGTTACCACGATGTTCACGCCCTGGCAGGCCTGCCCGCTATAAATGCTCGACGTCGGCGTAAAGGTCGTAGGCACGAATCGCACGCCCGCAATGCCGCGCGCATTCAGGTAAGAGGCAAATTCCTTGTTCTTGATCCAGGGCGCGCCCACTAACTCAAAAGGCGAATCGGTTCCCCGGCCCACGGAAACATTCGTTCCCTCGATCAGCGCTACTCCGGTATACAGCGCCTCTTCGGTCACGTTCCGCAAATTCGGCGACGGGTTCACCCACTCCAGCCCTGTCGAATCGAACCAGTCCCCGCGCTGCCATCCATCCATCGCGACCACCGTCAGCTTTGCGTTGATGTTCCGCTCTGCATTGAACATCCTCGCCAACTCGCCCATGGTCATCCCGTGGCGCACCGGCACCGTCCAGTAATTGGTGAAGCTCTCGTGTCCAGCGTCGGTGCCGGGGCCTTGCACAAACGATCCCGTAACCGGATCGGGACGGTCCAGCACGATCATTTCGATTCCAGCCTTCGCCGCCGATTCCAAAAAATATCCCAGCGTCGTCTCGTAGGTGTAGTAGCGGACGCCAGCATCCTGGATGTCGAACACGATCGCGTCCAGCGAGCGCAACACATCTGCCGGTGGACGCCGCGCGGCATCCGTCGCTCCGTACACGCTGTACACCGGGATGCCGGTCGCCGCATCCTTCGAATTGTTGACGTCGGTCGTGTCCAGCAAGCCTGTCACTCCGTGCTCCGGGCTGAAGATCGCATCCAGCGACACTCCCGGAGCCTGCGCCAGGACATCAATCGTCCGGCGGCCCTGGGAATCGATTCCTGTCTGATTCGTGACGAGCCCGATATGCTTCTTCCCTTCCGCTGCCTTCAGCAGGTCGAAGCCGTGATCCTCGAGCACATCGATTCCGGTTTTCACCGCGCCATTCCGCGCGCTCCATCGCCGCCCTGCTGTGAACGCCTCGTTGTATCCGGTAATGCTCTTCCAGCGCAGTGCCTCTTTTTCGTCGGCCGTCAACGGCAGCGCCGCCGCAATCTCGGTTGCAACCTTCACCCGCAGCCCAATCGCGTTTCCCTTCCCCCGAGGATGCACGGCATTGGTCAGCAAAATGACATAGGACTTCGTCGTCGGATCGATCCAGAGCGAGGTCCCTGTGAATCCCGTGTGCCCGAAGGATCCCACCGGAAACAGATCCCCGCGATTGGACGAAAACGGAGAATCGATATCCCATCCGAATCCGCGCAGGATTGGCGCCGATGGTGGAGTCTCCGGCGAGGTCATTTTCACTACTGCCTCAGTCGACAAAATTCCGTCTCCGCCATTGAGCAGGGCCTGCGCAAACTTCGCCAGGTCGTCTCCGGTCGAAAACAATCCCGCATGCCCCGCTACTCCGCCCATGCGCCGCGCCGTCGGATCATGCACCACACCCCACAACATGTGATTGTTCTCGTCATACTGCGTGGGAGCAATCTTCGGACGCCACGACGCCGGCGGCAGATACCGGGTATGCGTCATCTTCAGCGGCTGAAAAATATGTTTCAGCGTATACGCATCCAGCGTCTCGCCCGAAACTTTTTCGACCAGCGCCCCCAGCATGATGAAATTGATATCGCTGTAAACGAACCCCGATCCCGGCGTCGTCTCCGGCGGCTCAACGAACGCCAACTGGTATGCCGTCTGCTTGCCTTCCCAAGGCGTGCCCAAATCCAGGTCGGGCGCCAGCCCCGAATAGTGCGTGAGCAACTGCCGGATGGTGATGTCTTCTTTCCCGTTCTGCGCAAACTCCGGCAAATATTTCGCCAAGGGATCGTTTAACCGTACCTTGCCGAGTTCGACGAGTTGCATGACCGCCGTCGTGGTCGCCACCACCTTGGTCAGCGACGCCAGATCAAAGATCGTGTCCAGCATCATCGGCCGGCGCTTCGGTTCCAGTTCCCGCTCGCCGTAGGCTTTGCGATAAATGACCTTGCCGTCATGTCCCACCACCAGCACGGCGCCGGGAATATCGCGTTCAGCGATCGCCTGCTGAATGATCGCATCCACATTACCCAGTTTCACCGGCGACGCCGTGTTGACCGAAGAGACCGCATTGGCCGACATGCTCGCCACACCGAGCAAGAAAAATAGAAATGCCATGCCGGGCTGTTCCCACCGGGCGCTGCGCGAGAGGGATAAAGTTTTCACGGAAATCGTCTTTGACCTGAATGAAAGGATATGCAGACTCTACACAACCCCCGCCGATGAACTCAAGACACGGAAGTGTGGCACAGAAATATGTCGAGGGCATCCCCGGCCGTGACTATGCCACGCGTACCGCGCGCCGCGCTCTCCGCCTCCGTCGCCACCACACGACCAGCCACGTCATCCCCGCAAGGAAAACAATCCCGATGTAGACAACGTGTGACGCGATCCACAAAACCGTCTGCACCCCGCGCCGAAACTTTTGCGCCTTCACTACCACCGCGGCGGGCAACGTAACCGGCTGCTCCCAATTCAGGTTCTTCAATTTCGGCAGAAACCCCTGACGGACGCAGCCTTCCAGGCTGTACACTCCGACCTCATGCGAGAACTGACTGGCCACGATGAGGTCGCGGGAAAACTCATTCCAGTCAAGCGCAGGAAACTTGGCATCCATTTGAGCGTCTCCGCTGCTGGCCGTGCTGCCGACCGCGATGCTCTGCGCATCCGGCCCGTACTCCCACACAATCGCGCCGCCCAGGGCATGATTAAAGCTGCTGTACAGCATGAAGACTTCGTCGTTCCCGCGAACGTCAACCAACCCAAACAGTCTTTCCAGGACGGTTGAGTGCGCCCGCCGCTCATCTGCGAGAAACATCAATTGATAGGTCTGGACAATGTATCCATCCGCCTGCATCTCGCGAATCAAGTTCGCATATGCTGTTCTTGCCTGCATCATCCTCTGACCGTTAAACGCGCGCCCCAGCAGGGTCTGAAACACGCGCCACCGGTGCCCGTGCTGAATCTGCGTCCAGTCCCCTAACGAAGGCTCGATATCGAGCCCGATGCCCGCCCAGTGCAATTCGTTATCGACCGTCCACTTCTGAAATGCCGCAAATCGTTTCTCCGCGAACGATGCATTGCCCGCGTTCAGGTAATATCCTTCGTCTCGCGGCAGGGCCATCCATGCGATCACCGGGACTCCGGCTTCGTCCAACCGCCTTACCACTTGCGCCCGCTCCGGACTCAAATCCTCAAGGGACAGGGCAATTCCCGCGTGAAGATCCTCCAATTGCGGAATCAAAGTGGCATCGGCAAACAACGCCTGTAGCTTTTTCGCATCGGAGTCGGAGGCAAGCACGAGTTGCGGCCGGCTGCCTTGAACGAGGACGTCACTCGGATTCGAAGCCGCCAGTGCCGTCCGCGAATCGAGCGGCGAGAAAAACAAAAGAGAGAGCACACTCCACGCCAAGCAAGTTTGCGTGGCGCGCCGTTTGTGCTCTGAAAACAATCTCCGTGTTCTCACCTTTACCCTCTTTCCCAACTCTGCTATAACCCGCTCAGGTAAACCATGCCAGAGAGTTCCCGCGGGGTCGGCAGTACCCCAGTTCTAGTTTCAGCGTGTAACGAGCAGGACCGCCAGTTCTCTGCCGCTTTTACCATTATTCACCAAGCCATCGCTCAGCGAGCGTTTCCCGCTGCTTCGATCGCGGTCATCCACAAAGGGAAATTGGTGGCGCTGAAATCATTCGGGACTTTGGTGTATGAAGAAGACCGCGAGGGTTTGGACCCGGGTGCCCCACTTCTGCCCGCCTTTGGCAGAAGTGGGGGTTTTGAAATCGGAACCTCCACTCTCTTCGACCTCGCCTCCCTCACCAAACCGATCGCCACCACAACGATGGCAATGATCCTTTACGAACGTGGCCAACTGGATATCGACGCTCCCCTCTCCGGGACGATCCCCGAATTCACACGCGGCCAATCCGATCCTCGGCGGCGCGGCATTACCTTTCGCCAGCTTCTAGCCCACTCCTCGGGCCTTCCCGCGTATGAGAAGTTGTTTAAGAAGGCGCATTCTCGCGATGAACTCCTGCATGCCGCCTTCACGACGCCACTGTCCGCCGATCCCGGCTCGCGCGCGGAATATAGCGACATCGGATTCATCATCCTCGGCATCGCCCTCGAACGGCTCGCCCAAGAGTCCCTCGACGCCTTTTGCCAACTTGAGGTTTTCGGCCCCCTTGGCATGTCGAACACAACCTTCAACCCGCCATCGGAGATCCGTCCTCAGATTCCACCAACTGCGAATGAGCGCGAAGAGTCATGTGCAACGAACGCTCCGGCGCAACAAAGCCCGGCAGGGCAAGCGGACGCAAGCCGAAAGCCCCGCAGCACTTTTCGCAACCGCATCATCCAGGGCGAAGTTCAAGACGAGAACGCTTTCGTCTGCGGCGGCGTCGCAGGACATGCCGGCCTGTTTTCTACTGCTCCAGATCTGGCCACGTTCGCCAGCATGATGCTGGGCAAGGGACATGCGGTGCTACGCCCTGAAACGGTCGAACTCTTTACCCGCCGCGAATCCACTCCGCCCGGCACCACTCGTACTCTCGGTTGGGACACGCCCTCGACTCCTTCTCAGTCCGGAAAACACTTCGGCCAGCGTTCCTACGGCCACCTCGGCTACACCGGCACTTCGCTGTGGATCGATCCCGACCGCCAACTCTCCGTCATGCTCCTGACCAACCGCACATGGCCTGACTGCTCGAATCAGGCCATTAAGCAGGTCCGACCCAAATTCCACGATGCGATTGCCGAAGCGCTCTGATGAAGTCGGGGATATGGCGTTTCAGCCCATTCACCTCGACCACGCGCCCTGCGGTGGTTGTTATGATCAGCCGCGCCTTTTGCGGCGAAGGGTCTATGACTCAACGAATGCTGAACGAGCACGCGGGAGGAGTCCCGAGACGACAGAGAACGGCTCCCGGATTAGAATGACGAGTTCATCGCAATCTCAAAGAGGAGAGGCTTGACTCCACCCAAACCAGCGAAGCCCGATTTCAGAGAACTCTCCACCGAGCAGATCCTTCCCGCCGCCCGCGACCTCGACCAGATGTCTTCGCTCGAGATCGTCCGCCTCATCAACAAGGAGGACGCCACCGTCATTTCGGCCGTGCGCCGCGCCCTACCGCAGGTCGCCCGGGCCATCGACGTCGTCGCCGACGGCCTTCGTCAAGGCGGACGCCTCATCTATGTCGGCGCCGGAACCAGCGGGCGCCTGGGCGCGCTCGACGCCTCCGAGATTCCCCCGACTTTCAACACCTCTCCCAGCACCGTGCAATACATCATGGCCGGAGGTGCGAAGGCCCTCGGAGCTTCTACCGAAGCCAGCGAAGATGACGCTAGCCTGGGCATTTCCGAAATGAAGAAGCGCCGACCCGGCCGCCGCGACATCGTTCTTGGCATCGCCACCAGTGGCCGCACTCCCTTCACCATCGCAGCCATCGAATACGCCCGCCGCCGCGGGGCGCGCACCATCGCCCTTACATGCAATCGCAACTCCCCGCTCGAGCGCGCCGCCGATTTCGCCATCGTCACCGAAGTCGGACCCGAGATCCTGGCCGGTTCCTCTCGCATGAAAGCCGGCACCGCGCACAAGATGGTGCTGAACATGATCTCGACCGGCGCCATGGTTCGCCTCGGTTATGTCTATGGCAACTTGATGGTGAACGTCTGGACCAAGAACGAAAAACTGATTCAGCGCGCGATTCGCATCGTCGAGCAAGCCACGGGCAAAGATCACGAATCCGCCACCCGCGCCCTGAAAACCAGCGGCAACCGTACCCCAGTCGCAGTCGTGATGCTGGCTGCGGGAGTGAACCGCGCCAAAGCCGTCGCCGCCCTGAAGAAGAGTAAAGGCCACGTGCGCAAGGCCATTGAGTCCGCACAAAGCTGAAGGTGCCACTGAGGGGTGCCCATTCTAAAGTCGCGCTTTTTTGCGATTGTTGAGCGGGATTCTGAGAGCCCTGGGCGTCTTGCCGCCTTTGTCATCCTGAGCCGCGTCTTTGCGGCGAAGGATCTATGTATTTCGTGCCGCTTGCATAGATCCTTCGCGGCACATTACCCCTCAGGCTGGCAACTACTACTCCGCCTTCTTCATTGAGAGAAGATATTCCTCGACATCTTTCCTTCCCGCATGGTGTGCCCAACCGGCGGGTGTCCCGTCCCACAGAATGTCTTTGGTATCTAACTTCGCCCCTCGCTCAATCAAGAGCCTGACCACCTCGAGATGCCCATTTCCCGCCGCCTGATGCAACGGGGTCGAATGAGAATGTGCGCCGACCGGATTGAAGCGATTGGGATCTTCCCCTGCATCGATCAATAGTCGAACGATTTCCGCATGACCGAATTGTGCAGCGAAAGCCAGGGCCAGATGCCGCTCGTGCACTTCAGCACCCGGAAGCAACACGTGCGCAGCGCTGGTGTCACCTAGAGCCGCGGCGACGGGAAGAGTCTTTTCTCCGCCGCGTCGCAACAAGGCATGCACTGCTTCTGTTTCGCCGTGTGCCGCTGCGGCCTTAATGACCTTTCGGGGATCGGCTCCACGCTCGCAGAGAAGGTCGATCAAATCGGTTTGTACACCGCATTGCCGTGGGACACATCCCGTTGCCACCAGCCCCAGCACCTCGTCCAATGCAGTTTGCTCCACCCCCGCTTCGAGAATCACCTGCGCGACCTCAACAATATTCGATGGCAGCTTGCCGCGCCGTATCGGATTCTCCGCGACAAATTCGAGCAGCGTCGGATTACGAAAGTAGTTCCCTCCTTCGAACACAACATGCTGCCGCGTCAGATGAGGTTTTTCCCGGAGATGCGCCCGCAATCCCGCCGCATCCCCGGCATCGATCAGATCGACCGCGTGCCGGAACACCGGGTCTTCGATGCGTTCATGGTGCGGCCGATTCCCCTGGTCAGCAGCGCTGGGCTTTTCTATCCGCCGCTTCAATTGCGTCCAGCTCGAAAAACCGTACTCGCGGGCAATCGCGAGCTGCGCATCGCTCAGCGTCAGATGAGCCGCGAAGATCTGCGCATCGGACGCTTTCCCCCAGCGCGGATGGAACTCGCGGATGCGTTGCGCCACCGCCGGATAACGCCCGGCGTGGCCGTTCAACAAGTCTTTCGCCTGATACTTCAGATGTTTAAGGTCGGGATTCTGCGGAAGAGCTCTTACCGGCATGGAACTTCCTTTCGTAGGCCCGAGGTCCGCATTTCCGGGCAGAAAGTAAGTTCGTAACCTGAATTGTGGAAAGCCAAGGTGGACTTCTGTCCTTCCCGCGGACCGGGTGCGCCCTTCTGCGCAGGGCAAATTCTAGCAGATTCCGCGCTGATTTCCTGTAGAAGTCCTGGCGGTGTTCGCCGTATCGATTCCGTCGAGCCAAGTTTCGAAATCGTGCGTGGCTGTTCCCTGCGCCCCTCCGTGTACTCCGTGTTGAGTTCGACTTTCCCGCCAGTCCCTGTCCTCCCGTTCCTTTCGAGTCATCCGTCTTCCGCGGCAAATCCCGCTACAATTCCCACTAAGGACTCATCTTCATGGATAAATTCGTCATCCGCGGCGGAGAGCCTCTGCTCGGCACGGTCCGCGTCAGCGGCGCGAAAAATGCCGCCCTGCCCTGCATGGCCGCCGCTCTACTCACCGACCAGCCTGTCATTCTCGAGAACATCCCGCAAGTGCGCGACATCCAGACCACGCGCAACCTGCTCGCCGCCATGGGCGCCGACGTCGAACTCGGCTATGGACGCGCCCATCACCGCACCAGCATCCATTGCGCCAACCTCACCGCCCCCGAGGCGTCCTACGAACTCGTTAAAACGATGCGCGCCTCTACTCTCGTCCTCGGGCCGCTAGTGGCCCGCTACGGACGCGCCCGCGTCTCTCTTCCCGGCGGCTGCGCGATCGGGGCCCGGCCCATCGATCTGCACATCAAGGGGCTGGAACGTCTGGGCGCCAAAATCACGCAGGAGCATGGGTACGTCGAAGCCAGCGCGACTCGACTCAAAGGCGCCGAGGTTGTCTTCGACAAGATCACCGTCACCGGCACCGAAGACCTGCTGATGGCTGCCACGCTCGCGGAAGGGGAGACAATCCTGCAGAACTGCGCGCGAGAACCCGAAGTCGCTGATCTCGCAGACCTGCTCAACAAAATGGGGGCCCGCATCGAAGGCGCGGGCACGCCCACCATTCGGGTAAAAGGCGTCAGCAAGCTGAAAGGCGCCAAGCACCGCATCATTCCCGACCGCATCGAAGCGGGAACGTTTCTCATCGCGGGCGCTATGACCGGCGGCGACTTAAACGTGGCGGGCTGCGATCCTTCTCACCTCGATGCCGTCATCGCCAAGCTTCATCAGGTCGGAGTCAAAACTAAAATCGGCGCGGATTCCGTCCGCGTCATGGGAGACAATCCTTTCACCGCCGCCGATATGAGCACCGAGGAGTATCCCGGATTTCCCACCGACTGCCAGGCACAGTTCATGGCACTGGCGACGCAAGCCGAAGGCACTTCCATCATCACTGAGAATATTTTCGAGAACCGTTTCATGCACGCGCTGGAGATGGTTCGCATGGGCGCGAACATCAAGATTGAAGGGCGCCGTGCCGTGGTCCGCGGCAAGACTCCTCTCAGCGCCGCAGCCGTCCTGGCCAGCGATCTCCGCGCGTCGGCATCGCTGGTTCTGGCCGCCCTGGTCGCCGACGGAGAGACCATCATCGACCGCGTCTACCACATCGACCGCGGCTACGAGCACATTGAAGAAAAGTTGAAAGACGTAGGCGCGCAGATCAAGCGCATCGGCGAGATGTTCCCCAAAAAAGCCGTCGCCGCGAAGTAGCGAGTCTTGTCACCGTAACGGCGCCGCTTGATCCTCCAATAACACCTGGCCGCCTTCCTTGAAACGCACATCCCTTTTCCGGCAGATCACGGCACTATCGCCTGAGGAGTCGCTTGCGGGCTGGACCGAGCAATCCTTGGGAACTGGATCCAGACTCGGTTGGCTAGACCCGCTTATACCGATATCCTGGCCATCCACGCCACGTCGCAAGGGCAGATCAGTACTGACGCGGGACACTCCCATCACCACCACGCTCTGCACTGTCGCATGCAGTGGCATGCTGCCACCGCGCCATTCGCTATTCTCCACCACAAACGAAAGCGCCCCCGGCTGCTTGCCGCGATGCCTGGTCGCCAGCACGACCTTGCCGGTGAGTTTCGCTTTGGCCGGGATCAGCAAGTGTCCGTCCTTTTCCCGCCAGTCTTCCAGGACGACTAACTCGATGCGGTCGCCGGGATGCGAACGGTCGGATGAAATTGTTCCCTTTACTTCCGCATAGATCGTCGTAATGCCCGCAGGAGTGTGCATCATGATCTGGGCGAGGAGCACTGGTACCAGAAAACAATTCATAGCACATCTCCTTCAAGCCCGGCTATCTCCGGCCATTGTAGAGGGTGGCGTATGCAAGCTGCGGGCGCGGGAAATTCGGTGGGTGCCGGGTGCCGGGTGCCCCACTTCTCCCCGGTTTTGGGAGAAGTGGGGACTTTCCCGGTCTCCGCCCCGAACCAGCATCGTGCCCCGAACCACCGCCTGAAGCTCCGGCCCGCCTCTGACTCACTCCCGCGTTAATCTCCGAATAACCTCCACATGCTGTGGATACCTTGCGGTCAACTCCTCCTGCTTCGCCATCTCAAAGTCTGCAAACTCAAATCCGGGAGCCACCGTGCACCCAACCAGCGCATACGGTGGGGGCGACAACGGGTCCGGCGAGTGCCCCACTTTCCCCCGGTTTTGGGAGAAGTGGGGATTTTCCCCGACCTCCGCTCCGAACCAGCATCCCGCCCGTACTACCGCCTGAAGTTGCTGCCCCGCTTCCAGATCATTCCCCAGCAAAATCGAAGAATACGATCCCGATGGATCGATCACATGCACCACGAGAAGCGCCCCCGCATAGAAGTGCCACATTTCATCCGACCGCAACCGATGGAACGCCGAGAAGGTTTCTGCTTCAAGCAGAAAGTAAATCGCCGTCGAAGCTGCCCTCGCCCCGCCGAACCCCGGCAGCGCCTCGCCCGGAATCATCAAATCGGATCGATATGTCTGCCGGAAATATCCACCCTCCGGATGCGGCTCCAGCCGCAGCTTCTCAATCCAGTACTTCGCGTCCCGGGACGGCGTCTCGATCATGCGAAAACTATAGCGCGACCCGAATCGCGACCCCTTTATTCTGTATTCCGAAACAATCTGAAAACCTTTCCCGATTACTTCCTCACCAGCAGCCCCAGCGCCGGCAGCGCCATAGCGATTGCAAACAGAACGCCCAGCGTCCAGTTCATCCACCTCTTCGGATGCTCAATCCAGTAGCACACGATCACCGACAGCAGGAGCGCCTGCGGCACCACCTCCAGCCATCCTGTCATCTGCCCCAGCACCGGCCATGTCGAGTAGATCATGCCTTCGACAGACGCGGGAGCTGGGCCAAACGTCCCCAGAACTCCCAGCGCCACCAGCAGCCACCACATGATCATCCATCCACGTTTCCGCCCAAACAGTACTTCCCGCAGCGGATAGAAGGCCAGGGCAAATATGAGCCCTCGGATCGGCTGCAACAGCGGTCCGGCCATGACCCTCGGATCGCTCAGTTGCCGCATATAGCAAGCGACTTCCGGTCTCGCGAACGCTTCCCGGTAATTCATCGCCGTCGACGCCAGCACTCCCATGAACATGTACGTGACCGTGTGGGCCGCCGCCGTCTTGGTAGACAGTTCCCAAAGCGACGGGGATTGTTTTTCTTCTACAGGAGTAGGGACTGCTTGATCATGCATGAAAGGGCTCCGTTCTTGAACTGGTTTGGTGCCCACCTATGAAGTGTTGGAGGGTGGGAATTCTATGCAGCGTCAAATGATAGACCGTCGAACTTACGCGACGATCGCGAAGCTGACAGTGACCGGGATCACGAGCTCTAAAACAACGGAGGCGGTTCAGCGTGCGCTTGCGCCGGGATTTTGACTCAAGCTTCCAAGAGCAATCTCCAAATCCGCGTGAATCCGCGGCCGCGAAGTTGACGTGTCATGCTATTCTCTTGCTCGTACCTCGCGGCCACCCGCGCGCTCTTCCGGAGCGCCACCGAAAATGAGGGAGGCACTACCCTGCATTCCACTCGCACGGATGCAGAGTGAGGCGTTGCGAACACACAGCCTGGGTGTGCGTCGCGCCTCGATGAAACCGGCCGCGCCCACCTTACGAATCCAAATTTCTTCACCAGGAGAGATAGACATGAAATTTCAGAAGCTCACGCCCAATCTTGTAGTCCGCGATGTCGCCGCCAGCATGGAGTTCTATCGTTCCGTCCTCGGCTTTCAGCCGGCGATGAAAGTCCCCGAACAGCCTCCCTACGTCTTTGGCTCGGTCACGGCGGGCAATGTCGAGATTTTCTTTAATGACCAAAAAGTGGTCGCCGAAGATTACCCCGCGCTCGGTTCGAGGCCAATTGGTGGTGCGCTCACCCTCTACATCGAAGTGGAAGGCATCGAACAGATTCTTGCCGCGGTGCAAAAAAGCAAAGGCAAAATCACCATGCCGCTCAAAGACCAGTTCTACGGCATCCGCGAGTTCGCCTTCGAAGACCCCGAAGGCTGGGTCGTAACGATCGCCGAAAGGATAAAGCAGTAAAGCACTAGGGAGTCGGGTGCCCCACTTCTGCCCGCCTTTGGCAGAAGTGGGGGTTTTGATTTTCGGGACCGCCATCGCGCTCGAATTCGCATTTAATCAAGCCAACCCTTACCTCTCCGTGCGGATCAACTCCGCAGTCCGAAAGGAGATCTTCATGCGGGAAGCCCCCAAAATCACGGTTGACCAATTAAAGCGACGCGTGGATGCGGGAGAAGATTTCACCTTGATCGATGTCCGGAACCCACTATAGCCTCATCCTTCGCCCGCTGTCCTCGAACTGAGCAGGAAGATTTCCGGTTGACACTAGCTTCTATCGTTTTATAATTATTCTTATCCGATAATCATGCGCCTCACCCATGGACAGTTCCGTGAGCTGGCCGCCAGGCACGGCTTGGCGGTTACGCACCAGCGACAGGTGGTCTATGAGGCCGTGATCGCGGCTGACGGGCACTATTCCCCGGAAGACATTTACGCCGCGGTCCGGCGTCGCATTCCGTCCGTTTCTCTCGCCACCGTGTACAACAACCTGCGGCTTTTCATCGCGTGTGGCTTGCTGCGAGAGGTCACTCCGCACGCGTCGACCCTGCGCGTGGATGGCAATCTCAAACCTCATCACCACCTGGTCTGCTCACGATGCAAATCGGTGCAGGACATCGAAGGAGATTTTATCGATTTGAAGCGGCTAAACCGGCAACTGCCGGACGGCTTTGATCTGACGCAGCCATTGATCGAGGTCTTTGGCCTCTGTCGCCGGTGCCGTACAAAAACTTAACACAAAATTCGGGATGTTATCCCGCATTCCGAAAGAGAGACTCTCGATTAAATCAGCGGCTGCGCGGATAACAAATCCCAGGATGCCAGCGCAGTCTTCACAGTTTCCTAAAGGAAGGAGCAATCATGTCAACCGAAGCGAAGTGCCCGTTCACACATGCCACAGCAGGGGCCGCGACGAATGCCGACTGGTGGCCAAATCAGCTGAACCTGAAGGTCCTCCACCAGCACTCCCCTCTGTCCGATCCTATGGACAAGAAATTCAACTACGCGAAAGAGTTCACAAGCCTTGATCTGAAGGCCGTAGTCAAGGACTTGAATGCCTTGATGACGGACTCGCAGGATTGGTGGCCAGCCGACTTTGGCCACTACGGGCCGCTTTTCATTCGCATGGCGTGGCACAGCGCGGGGACATACCGCATCGGCGACGGCCGCGGCGGCGCCGGGTCTGGCCAGCAGCGCTTCGCGCCGCTCAATAGCTGGCCCGATAACGTGAACCTCGACAAGGCCCGCCGGCTGTTGTGGCCGATCAAGCAGAAGTATGGGCGCAAAATCTCCTGGGCCGACCTCATGATTCTCGCCGGCAACGTCGCCCTCGAGTCGATGGGCTTTAAGACGTTCGGTTTTGGCGGCGGTCGCGCGGATGTCTGGGAGCCCGAAGAGGACATTTTTTGGGGGCCAGAGGGCAAGTGGCTGGCGGACGAGCGCTACAGCGGCGACCGCGACCTCGCGAATCCGCTCGCTGCCGTGCAAATGGGTCTCATCTATGTAAATCCCGAGGGGCCGAATGGAAAACCCGATCCGGTTGCTGCCGCAAAGGATATCCGGGAGACTTTCGCCCGCATGGCAATGGATGACGAGGAGACTGTAGCCCTGATTGCCGGCGGCCACACCTTCGGCAAGACTCACGGCGCTGGCGATGCCAAACTCGTGGGCCCAGAGCCGGAAGCCGCCAGTATCGAGGAACAGGGCCTGGGCTGGAAGAGCAAATTCAAGACCGGGATAGCTGGTGACGCGATCGGTAGCGGTCTGGAAGTCATATGGACCACTACTCCTACCAAGTGGAGCAACAATTTCTTCACTAACCTGTTCAGCTACGAATGGGAATTGACGAAGAGTCCAGCGGGTGCGCATCAGTGGACTCCGAAAAATGGCGCAGGCAACGGTACGGTGCCGGATGCGCACGATACCGCGAAGCGCCACTCGCCATCTATGCTGACCACCGACCTGGCTCTGCGATTCGACCCTGCCTACGAGAAGATTTCACGGCGCTTCTACGAGCATCCGGATCAGTTCGCCGACGCTTTTGCCCGAGCCTGGTTCAAGCTGACTCACCGCGACATGGGGCCGATCTCACGCTATCTTGGCCCGCTGGTTCCCAAAGAGCCGCTGGTGTGGCAAGATCCTGTTCCCGCTGTGGACCATAAACTGGTCGGCGAGAAGGACGTCGCGACTCTCAAGGCCAAGATCCTCAAATCCGGACTGTCGATCTCCGAGCTGGTCACGACTGCATGGGCATCGGCGGCATCGTTCCGCGGTTCCGATAAGCGCGGTGGAGCGAACGGGGCTCGCATTCGCCTCGCTCCACAAAAGGATTGGGAAGTGAACCAGCCCGCCGCAGTGGCAAAGGTTCTCAAGAAGCTGGAGACGATCCAGAAGGACTTCAACGGCTCCCAATCCAATGGGAACAAGTCCAATGGCAACAAAGCCGGTAACAAGGGAAAGCGGATTTCCCTCGCCGACCTGATCGTGCTGGGCGGCTGCGCGGCCGTCGAGGAAGCTGCGAAAAGGGCTGGGCACAGAGTGAACCTTCCTTTCTCGCCGGGGCGCACGGATGCTTCGCAGAAGCAGACCGACGTGCACTCTTTCGCCGTAATGGCGCCGGTTGCGGACGGGTTCCGCAACTATCTCCGCAGCGGACAAGTCCTGTCAGCTGAGGAACTGCTCGTGGATCGGGCGCAGTTGCTGACCCTGACTGCACCCGAAATGACGGTTCTTGTGGGCGGCATGCGCGCCCTGAATGCGAACTTCGGGCAGGCCAAACACGGCGTCTTCACCAAACGGCCCGAGACGCTGACGAACGATTTCTTCATCAACCTGCTCGACATGAATACGAAGTGGGAGCCTTCCTCCGCATCGGAAGGCGTGTATGAAGGGCGCGATCGGGCGACGGGCAAAGTGAAGTGGACCGCCACCCGCGTCGATCTCGTCTTCGGCTCGAACTCCCAGCTCCGGGCACTCGCCGAAGTCTATGCCTCGAATGACTCGAAAGAGGCGTTTGTGAGGGACTTCGCGGCTGCGTGGACCAAGGTCATGAACCTTGATCGCTACGATCTTGCCTGAAGCGGGATCCGGGGAATTTCAGGGAAGAATGTAGCACGCCCAAAAAACTAGCACCGACAGTCGCGAGCCGGTTTGCCCGGCGACGTCGGTGCTTTTCTCCAGAGAAACAAACTTTCTTACTTACTTCACCAGGATCTTGCCATTGGCGTCGAGCGTGCCCTGCACGCGCACGCGCTTCCCATCGAACTTCGCAACATCGGTCTGGTGATCGATGTCATACACCTTGCCTGAATCATCTTTCAGCACGTACTTGTTGCCTTGCTTTACGACTGTGCCCGAAAAGGTCTGGGTACCAGTTTCCCCCGCGCCCGCGGCGGCCGAAGCTCCCGCCTTTGAGTTCGGCTCCGGAGCCGTTGTGTCCGGAGTCTGCGAAGAGGGCGTCTGAGCGGATGGCGTCTGCTGCGAAGCAGGCGGCATTTCCGGAGACGGCGTCGGCTGCGTCTGCGGCGTTTGCTGCGGCGATGCCGTATCCGGTGAGGAAGACGGTTGTTGTGCCTGCCGGTCCGGCGTTGTCGATGGCGCTGTCTGGCCGTTGAGCTCGCTGCCCCAGGAGACCATTCCAATTACGACTGCCAGGGTGGCGAGTGACGAGAGAGTCAGAAACTTTTTCACAAATCCTCCAGGAGCCGGTTCGGCTCTTCAGGAGTTCATTGCAAGCGCCTTGCCACGGCGGTCTGGGGAATCCGCGCCGAAAAGACGGGACGTTGCATCTGCGACAGTTAGCGCGAACCCGTAGGGCACCCGTGACTATGATGTCAGCGATCTTTCTTTCGCGACTACTCCCGACGCTGTAGACCCAGGGACGAGATGATTCCCTGTTTCTGCCACCCCAGAGCATTTCCTGCTCTCGCAAGTGAAAACTTTCCAAACAGAGAAAGATCGCGATTTAACAATCGCAGCCCTTCCGCTGGCTTTTAATCCGTGAAATCCGCGTGAATCCGTGGCAAAAGAATTTCGAAGTGCCGTCTCCGGCGCTCTAGGACCTAGCGACGGGGTGATTCTCCCCAAAGAAAAAGCCGCGATTCAAAATCGCGGCTTTTTCGTTTTAGGTTTTAATCCACGCAATCCGCGTTAATCCGCGGAAGAGAAGTTCTAGTGTCGCCCCCCGCCGCCGCCGTGTCCGCCATGACCTCCGCCATGCCGTCCTCCGCCGCCTCCGCCACCGTGCCGCCCACCGCGGCCGCGACCTCTACCACCGCCGCCTCCCGGACGTCCTCCGCGGCCGCCGCGATCTCCGCCAGCACCGCTATGAGGGCGATCCCCCGCAGGAGCATGAGGCGCGCCTTCGCGATTGAAGTTCGGCTCCTCCGGATCGTCTGGAAAATCTCCGCCGCCTTCGATCACCAGCGATCCCGCCGGAACCGGCAGGCCCTCTCCGGACGGAGCCGCGGCAGGTGGCGCTTCCCCTCCACCCATCTTCGCGCGCTGCTCTTTCAGAATCGCTTTGCGCGATAGCCGGATGCGATTGCCTTCCACCGCCAGCACCTTCACTAATACCTGATCGCCTTCCTTCAGTTCATCGCGCACATCGGCAATGCGATGTTCCGCCACTTCGCTGATGTGCAGCAAGCCTTCGGTGCCCGGAATGATCTCCACGAACGCCCCGAAATCCGCCAGCCGCGTGACCTTTCCCAGATAGGTCTTCCCTACCTCGGCCG
This sequence comes from uncultured Acidobacteriota bacterium, assembly GCA_963807095.1. Lineage (GTDB taxonomy): Bacteria > Acidobacteriota > Terriglobia > Terriglobales > Acidobacteriaceae > Sulfotelmatobacter. The sequence continues at coordinate 256,886 of CAWEAF010000002.1, forward strand.
TTGCCGTGATGTCGCCGATAATCTGCAGCGCCTTCGCTGCCGACGCCTGATCGCTGGATGCCACCTTCACCAGCCCGGAATCTTCTACATCGATCTTCACTCCGGTCTGCTCCACGATCGAGCGGATCATCTTTCCGCCCGGCCCGATGAGGTCACGGATCTTGTCGGTTGGAATCTGCACCGTGTAGAACCGCGGCGCATAGTCGGAAATCTTCTCGCGTCCGGAAGAGATCACTTCCTCCATCTTGCCGAGAATATGCAACCGCCCGCGCTGTGCTTGCGCCAGCGCCTCGCGCATGATGCCCGCCGTGATCCCGGCAACTTTGATATCCATTTGCAGCGCCGTGATCCCGTCCCGCGTTCCTGCAACCTTGAAATCCATGTCTCCGTAATGATCTTCCGCGCCCGCGATGTCGGTGAGGATGGCGTACTCTTCGCCCTCTTTTACCAACCCCATCGCCACCCCGGCCACCGGAGCCTTCAGCGGCACGCCTGCATCCATCAGCGAGAGTGATGCTCCGCAAACCGTCGCCATCGACGACGACCCGTTCGACTCCAGAATGTCGGACACCACGCGCATCGCATAAGGCCACTTCTCTTCGGTCGGAAGCACCGCCGAAATCGACCGCTCCGCCAGCGCCCCGTGCCCAATCTCTCTCCGTCCAGCCCCGCGCATAAATGCAACCTCACCAACGGAAAACGGCGGAAAATTGTAGTGCAGCATGAAGCGTTTTTTGGCTTCGCCTTCGAAGCCTTCCAGGCGCTGCATGTCGTCGCTGGTTCCCAAGGTTGTGGTTACTAAGGCCTGGGTTTCGCCGCGAGTAAAGATCGCGCTGCCGTGGGTACGCGGCAGGACGCCGGCTTCGATCCAGATTTCGCGCACCTCGTCGAAGGCGCGGGCATCGGGACGCCGCTTCTGCTTGATTACCTGCTCGCGGAAGATGCGCTCGCGCAACGCCTCGTAGTAGTGATTCAGCTTCTGCTTTGCTTCCTCATCATCTTCCGGAAGTTCGGCTTGCAGCTTCTTCTTGATGTCCCGGACTAGCGTGTAGCTTTCGAGTTTGGGATGCTTCTTGGTGTCGAGCGCATCGCTGAGTTCTGCGCCAATCTTGCTCTTCAGGTGGTTGTAATACGCGTCGTCAAACTGAGGAGGCTCGACTCTCCGCTTGGGTTTCCCTGCCTTATCGCGAAGGTCATTGATCGCCGCGCAGATCTTCTTGATCTCGGTGTGTCCGAATTCGATTGCGTCGACAACGGTTTCTTCCTTCACTTCTTTCGCGCCCGACTCGATCATCACGATGCCATCGGCGGTGCCGACGACCATGATGTTCAGCAAGCTCTCGCGCATCTCGTTGTAGGTGGGATTGACTACGAACTGGCCTTCGACCAGCCCCACGCGCACTGCACCGATGGGACCGAGGAACGGAATGTCAGAAACGTGCAGCGCCGCCGAGGCGGCATTGATGCCGCAAACGTCCGGATCGTTATCGGTATCGGCCGACAGCACAAATGCGATCACCTGGGTTTCGCACTTGAATCCTTCGGCAAACATGGGACGGATGGGGCGATCGATCTGGCGGCTGGTGAGCACTTCGCGCTCGCTCATGCGGCCTTCGCGCTTGATGAAGCCTCCGGGGAAACGTCCGCCGGCATAGGTGTACTCGCGGTAGTCCACGGTGAGTGGGAAGAAGTCGATGCCTTCGCGCGGGTCGGGATTGGCCACAGCGGTGGCCAGCACAACGTTTTCTCCGATGCGCACCACGGCGGATCCGTGGGCCTGCTTGGCCAATTTTCCGCTTTCGAATGAGATGGTTTTGCCGCCGGTGAGTGTGACTGTGACGCTAGTTGGTTCTGGTTTCATGAGTTTTCCTTCGGAGTGTTTTCGAGCGGCGAGCTGAGAGCAAAACTGCGGAAGAGCCCCATCCTAAAACCGCTTTTCTTGCGATTTTAGAGCAGGGATGTTTCCTGAGTCCCGAAGGGGACACGTCTGCCTCGACGTTATTGTCGGAGAAGTCGACTGCGCTTGAAAGACGCACGTGTGGAGAGTTCCTCGATGCTGACCGTCTCCCCAGAGACGGTATTCAGAAATAGCCGGCAAGATCGAAAGCTGATGAGGGCGCCCCATTCTAAGTCGCGGGTTTGGCGACTTTAGCGTGGGAATTTTCCAGACCAACTCCCTACTTGCGGATGCCGAGTTTGGTGATAACGGTCTTGTAGCGCTCGGAATCGTATTTCTTGAGGTAGTCGAGCAAGCTGCGGCGCTTGCTGACCAGCATGAGAAGGCCGCGGCGCGAGCCGTGGTCTTTCTGGTGCGTCTTGAAGTGCTCCGTCAACTGGCCAATGCGTTCGCTGAGCAGGGCGATCTGGACTTCAGGGCTTCCGGTATCGCTCGGATGCACGCCGTACTGGTCAATGAGGGATTTCTTTTGCTCTCTGGCTAACACTAAGTTCCTGCACTCCTGTTCTTAATCGATTGTCTATGTGACGTTTATGAGAATATCACGCGGGCTTGTGGACGGTAAAGCAGCGGAGTCCGGTAAGAAGGCCGGTCGCCGAAGATCTCTTGAGGTTTCCTGACAACACGTGGGAAATCCCACCCTTGACAACGAGCGTCAAGGATCGCACCCGCTCCGGCATGACCACGTAGCCGACCACGACGAACAAAGCTACCGCTGCCGGACCTGTTCTAGAATCTGCAGGAACAGATCGCGTCGCCGAGCCGAAGCCAGCCACGCTCGCCGGTGATAGCAGAGACAAGTGAGAAAGTGGAGATGCTCATCTCGATATTAGCGCTTGAGCCCGCCGGGCATGATTTCAATGTGGACTCGGGCCTCGCAGTGGTAGTGCGAAAATCAAGATCGAAATCTCATGGCGTTCAGATTTGGGAAACCCACTCTTTGCACAGCCAAAACCGCAAAGGGTGGGCCACCCGCGGTAAAGCAGCGACGTTGTCGCATAGACAACAGTACGGCTGACCGTGACCGGGACGAATCCGAACTTCACCATCGGCGCTTCACCAACGTCGCTCACCGTAACGCGGGGCACTTCCGGGAGATCGACGATCACCACAGCGATTTCCGGAGGCTTCAACTCAGCGATCGGCTTGTCCGCGAGCGGCCAGGGATCTCGGGTAAGCGTGAGCTTCAGCCCCAGTTCGATTGCAGCGCCTGGCTCAGGGACGTCGACGATGACGGTGACTGTGAATCGGAGGGCAACGACCGGAACACGCACGATTACGATCACAGGCAGCGGAGGAGGCGTGACGCACACGACAACGGTCACACTCACGATTCACTAAGAGCAACAGGGTGGCGGAGCTAACTGCTCCCCAGTGGTCAGCGGCAAAGATAAACGGCCCGGGCTTTCGAGTCCGGGCCTTTGTGTTCATCTTTGTCATCGGCGAACGGAGAACGGAAGGAGAGAATCCTCTGCCTTGATCGACGCAACGCAATGAGAGTGCGGATCTCTACTTTGTGATGCAAATCACACTGCGACAATGTGTCCGAATGCGCGCGCAGCGGGACAGATCGTCCCGCGACCAACGAAATTGGAAACGTTTACGGTGCTTGTTGTCATCAGCTTACAGTTGGCTTGATAGGCCCTCCAAATGCTGGATTAGAGGTGAGAACGGCCAGCGAGCCAACTATGTCAAAACAAAATAGAAGCACGCCTTTCGCTTCATTCTTTGCTTTCCTTGCCTTTTTCCTTCTTGTTCTGAGTCCACTAGGTGCGATGGCGAGCCAACATCCCAAGGTGGATGCTGATCTTCAGCAGCGGTTTCATCATCTGCGGCAACACGGGAAGAACGGAACGCGGGTGCCGGTGATCGTGCAATTCAAGGCGTCACCCACCAATCAGAGATTTGCGAGCCTGGCGGCGAAGCACGGCGGAGGACGGGCTCTACAGCTGGTGCGCGGCGGCGCGTTCCAGATGACCGAAGACGAGGCGACAGCACTGGCAAACGATCCGGACGTGGACTACATCGCTCCGGACCGCACGGTGCAGTCGGCGAATGACTACTACGAGGTTGCCGTGGGCGGAGACTTCGCGGAGAACCTCGGGTACGACGGGACAGGCATAGGCGTAGCCGTAATCGACAGCGGCGTGAACGATCACTCGGATTTGCACAATCCGGTAACGGGCCGGCAGCGAATTGTGTACAACCAGAGTTTTGTACCGGGGACGGACGCGAGCGATCTCTACGGGCATGGCACGCACGTTGCCGGGATCCTCGGCGGGACAGGCGGGCAATCCGGCGGCAGGAACAATCTGAATTCGATCTATGGAGTGGCGCGGAACGTCAACATCATCAACCTGAAAGTTCTCGATCAGAATGGATCGGGACTGGACTCCTACGTGATCGCGGCGCTGCAGAAGGCAATCGCGCTGAAGAATACATACAACATCCGGGTAGTCAACCTGTCGCTAGGGCGTCCGTTCTACCAAAGCTACAAGACGGATCCCCTGTGCCAGGCAGTGGAATCGGCGTGGAAGGCTGGAATCGTAGTGGTGGTAGCGGCGGGCAATAACGGACGCAGTAACGTATCGGGCATCTCTGGATATGGAACCATCACGGCGCCGGGAAATGATCCGTATGTAATCACGGTGGGTGCCGTGCGGACCATGTCGACCCCGGGCACAAGCGATGACCTGATCGCGACCTACAGTTCGAAAGGTCCGACTCTGCTGGATCACGTAGTGAAGCCGGACCTGGTGGCGCCGGGGAATAAGCTCAGTTCCCTCCTGTCGCAGGGGTCCACGCTGGACCGGTCTTATGCAGCGAATGAAGTCAGCAATACGGTGTACGGCACGCAGTACCAACCGCGTCTCTATTTCACGATGAGCGGCACCAGCATGTCGACCCCAGTCGTCAGCGGTGCCGCTGCGCTGTTGCTGCAGAAGTATCCGACGCTGACGCCGGATGCGGTGAAGGCGCGGCTGATGAAAACAGCGAGCAAGAACTTTCCCGCGTATTCTTCGACGTACGATCCGTCGACCAATACCACGTACAACGAGCAGTACGACATCTTCACCGTGGGCGCGGGATCCCTGAACATTCCCGCGGCGTTGGCGAATGTTGACTCAGTTAGCGGAACAGCCCTGTCTCCTATTGCGGTTCAGCATGCAGACGGTTCGATCTCGATTCAGAACGTGTCGGGCACCTCCGTGGTGTGGGGAACGTCGGTTGTGTGGGGCACCTCGGTGGTATGGGGGACGATGCTGCTCAACGGGACTTCGGTTTGTTGGGGGACTTCAGTGGTATGGGGAACGTCGACGCTTCAAGGTAACAGCGTTGTTTGGGGCACCAGCACGAGCGTGGTGTGGGGAACAGGGGGCAGCATTTCGGACGCGGCTACCGGTCCGGCCAGCATAGTAGGCGTTGGCGATCCGGAAAACCAGTAACGGTAAAGCGAGTTCGAACACCATTCGGAGATCATATGAAGAGCATCCGACGTAAGCAGTGCCGGAGTGCTGCGTGGGGTAAGTCGGAAATACCTGCGTACCGCTGATTGCGGGGCGCTTTAGGCATCGACCCTGCGTTGGTTCCCGCAGAGGTTTCTCGTAGCACCGGACCCAGCGGCGAACGATCTTGTTCTCCCGACACCCGTGCGGTACACTGCGTCGCGATTTCAGCTTCGTGACCAGGAGCCGCTCCCATGTCCTGCAAGAACTCTTTCTGCAAACAGGGCTATTGCCTGTTCGTTGTCCTCTGCTTGTTCGCGCTTTTGTTGCCAGGCCAAGCGGAAGATAAAGCTGACCGCTTAACGCCCATCGACGTCTTTTCGCTGCAGTATGCGGGCGATCCGCAGATTTCTCCCGATGGCAAGCACATCGTGTACGTGCGGCAGTTCAGCGACGTAATGTCGGACAAGCATTACTCGAACGTGTGGGTGATCAGCGCGGATGGCGGCGAGGATCGTGCGCTGACGACTGGCAATTACAGCGACACCTCTCCGCGCTGGTCGCCGGATGGGACCCGCATTGCCTATATCTCGGATCGCGAAGGCAAGGCCCAACTTTACGTGCGATGGATGGATAGCGGCCAGACCGCGGCACTCACGAACCTGGAAAATGGACCATCGGACATCGCATGGTCGCCGGATGGAAAACTGATTTCGTTCTCCTCGTTCGTGCCCGGTGAAGGACCGAAGATCGCGAATCTGCCGAAAGCTCCGGAAGGCGCGAAGTGGGCTGACGCGCCGAAGGCCTACGACCATCTTGTATATCGCTTCAATGGACGCGGGTATCTCAAGCCAGGATTCGGGCAGCGTTATGTAATCGCCGCCGAAGGGGGAGCGCCGCGGCAGTTGACCAGCGGCAACATGCCTTATGCAGGGGGAGAAGGTCCGGGCAGCGCCGGACGCGCTTCATGGACTCCGGACGGGAAGTACCTGATCTTCTCAGCGAACCTGCATGAAGATCATGAGTACGATCCGCTGAACACCGAGGTGTACGAGTTGTCGCTGGCGGATGGGCAGGTGAAGCCGCTGACCTCGCGAAAAGGTCCAGACAACTCGCCGGCGGTTTCTCCCGATGGCAAGACGATCGCGTATGTCGGCTTCGATGACCGGTTTCAGGGGCATCAGACCACGCACCTGTACCTGATGAATCGCGACGGCGGCAATGCGCGGGTGGCGACTGCGCAGCTCGACCGCGACGTAGAGAATCCGCAATGGGCGCAGGATGGCAGCGGAGTGTACTTCGTCTACGATGATCAGGGCGATACCAGGCTGGCGTTCTACTCGCTCGATGGCAAGGTGAAAGATCTCACCAATCATCTGGGCAGCGGCGGGTCGAGCTACGCGGGAGGAGCAGCGTTCACGGTGGCGAAAGATGGGACGTTCGCCGTGGCTTTCGATACTCCCACCGACGCGGGGGACATTGCGGTTGGGTCCCGTGCGAATCCGAAGACGCAGGTGCTGACGGCGCTCAATCAGCAGCTGTTCACGCAGAAGAAGCTGGGGCAAACCGAGGAGTTCTGGTTCGAGTCTTCGGTCGATAAGAGGAAGCTGCAGGGCTGGATCGTCAAGCCTCCTGACTTTGATGCGGCGAAGAAGTATCCGCTGATTCTGGAGATTCATGGCGGCCCGTTTGCCAATTATGGAGACCGCTTCGACACCAACAAGCAAATCTGGGCGGCCATGGGATACGTGGTGCTGTACGTCAATCCGCGGGGCAGTACGAGCTATGGCGAGGAGTTCGCCAACCTGATTCACCACGCATATCCGGGAGACGACTTCTACGATCTGAACTCCGGCGTGGATGCGGTGATCGCGAAGGGATATGTCGATCCCGACAACCTGTTTGTGACCGGCGGTTCCGGAGGCGGAGTGCTCACCTGCTGGATGGTCGATCGCACCCCGCGATTTCGGGCGGCTGCGAGTCTGTACCCGGTGATCAATTGGTATAGCTGGGTCCTCACTTCGGATCTACCTGCATTTGGGACGCTTTATTGGTTCTCGGGGCCGCCGTGGGAAAAGCCGGACGAATATGTGAAGCGATCTGTGCTCTCGTACGTGGACAAGGTGACAACCCCCACGCTGCTAGCGACCGGCGAAGAGGATTTCCGTACGCCGATCTCGGAGGCGGAGCAGTACTACGCGGCGCTGAAGCTGAGAAAGGTGGAGAGTGTGCTGGTGCGGTTTCCGGGAGAACCGCACGGCTTGAGCGCGCGGCCAAGCCACCAGGTGGCGAAAATCCTGTACGTGTCAGATTGGTTCGAGAAGCACAAGAAAAAATAGTGAGCAGATGTTGTTTTCTGGTTCAGGATCAGGTTTGCTGCAGCCAATCGTCCGGCACCTGTTCTATACCCCAGACGTTGCCCGATTCCTGCAAAGCCAGTCCAAGGAGCCACAGCTTCTCGTATTGACCGAGAGAGATGCAGTTGACAACGCGGGCGGCGACTTCGGTGCCCGCCGGTAGTCCGTTCAGTTGAACGATTGTCCCGGTGGGTATCGGACGGGGGGAACGAACGGCACATCCGCCAAGGTTCGCCAGAATAACCAGGCAGGACTGGGAGAAGGGATCGCGAGGATCCTGGCTGATGAGGGTGATAGGGATCTCACAGGCAATGCGGGTCGCGCCGCGCGCCATTCCGGAGTTTGGCATTGAGCTCAGATTCAAGGGGCCTTGAAGAAGGAGAATTTTCGCAGAATTTGCCGTCAGAAGGCACGGCCCGGTCAATTCTGTTCGGGATTTGTAACAAGCTGCCGAAGCTCTGGTTCGAGATGGATCAGATGACGGCGGTCACCTCGCCTGTCACCAAACTGTAATCTTCAAAAGGCGCTGAATAGTGATATACAAGGACTCAATGTTCGAAAGGAGTCCTTTTCGTGCGGGAAGAGACTCAGAAGCCTGTGGTGATTTGTGTCCATTGCAAGCTCCCGATTACGCGGGAGCAGCGCCCATCGGTCCAACTCAAGAATGGAGACGAACTCCACGTGGAGTGCTACGACAAGCACCAGCAGGCATCGCGGCAAAAAAGGCCTGAGACAGATAACTCTGCATAAACGGCGGTAGAACAGAACGGGTCATGCCCCAGCTTTCGGTACGCGGCGCAAAGGCGCCTTACCTGAAGTTCTCGGTGAGTTTTGCCTGGTTCCGCCCGCGTCCAAGCCTGCCGAAAACCACGACTTTTTTGTTGAGTGTCGCGCCCGCCGGCGCGGGGTTCGCCTCGGGAGTGCAACGATGGTGGCCTGGCGGCGGAACGCCGCGATTCTCCCAGAACCGAACCAATCCCTAGTTGGGAGTGTCGCTCCGATGGGGGTGATTGTCCCAGCCTTGGCCCCCATTGATGAAGCAGGCCAATCCTCCGATAGAGACATCAGGAGAGTGCGATGTCGCCACGAGCGGTCTTTCTTTCCCTAGTATGTCTGAGCGCAGCCGGACTTTGGGCGCAGGAGCCGGAGACCTTGCAGATTCATGGGTTTGCCACTCAGGGATTCCTGTACAGCTCAAACAACAACTACCTGACCATGAAATCGGGGTCCGGAAGCTTGCAGTGGACCGAAGGCGCGGTCAGCGTCAGCGACGTCTTGACCGACAAGCTGCGAGTGGGACTTCAGTTCCACATGTATCAACTGGGTCGACTTGGGGGCCCCAACGTCATCCTGGATTGGGCGTCGGGCGACTACAAAGTTAATGACCGGCTGGGGTTTCGCATGGGCAAAATCAAGACGCCGTTGGGGTTGTTTAATGACTCGCAGGACGTGGACTCGTTGTTCATGTGGACTCTGTTGCCCCAAGGTATGTATCCCATCGACAACCGTGGTTACTACCTGTCGGAATTGGGCGGGGAGGTTTACGGCGGCTTTAACCTTGGAGAAGGTTGGGGAACTGTTCTTTATAACGGCCATACTGGAGCCAGCTATATGGAGAAAAACGGCGGATATACGGAACAGCTTGCCGAGATGGGGCTCTCGTTCCCGCATTCGCCCGGAGGAAGAACAACGGGCGGCAACTTGCGGTGGGTGACACCCTTTAGTGGACTTACCTTGCAGGCTGGGGCGATCAACGATGCGCTGGATGGAACCGGTCCGGAGGCAACATTGCACATGCCCGGCGCTCTGACGGTCGCCTATTCCGCACAGTTCGACCGGGGCCGATTGCACTTGGCGGCGGAGTACTGGAGAACCCCATTCTATCTGGTCATCGGCGCCGGCGGGCTGAGCTTCACGCAACCGCTCGACCAGCGCTCATGGTATCCCATGGTGAGCTACCAACTGACCAAGAAGCTCCAGGTGGGAACCTACTACAGCCACTATGTTGACAAGGCCGCCGATACTTCTCTGCCCGCCAGTTATTCCAAAGATTGGGCGGTCTCCGGACGCTACGACTTCAATCCGTATTTCTACGCAAAACTCGAGGGACACTTCCTGCGCGGAACCGGGATGGGTTACTACGTGGGCGATAACCCGGACGGCGTAAAGCCCAGGACCTCCATGCTAGCGGCAAAGATCGGGTTCACTTTCTAAGGGGGGAAAGATGGCGTTTTCGCGTAGAACTTTGGTCCTTGGTTTTGGGATGGGGCTCATCGTTGCCTCCGGCGTCGCCACCGCTCAGGAAGTGATGATCGTAACGCACAAGGAGGTCTCGATCTCTAGCATCAGCTCTGGACAGTTGCGGGAGATATTTACGGGCTCCCGGTCGCGCTTTAGCGACGGTACGCATGCTGTGCCGGTGCTGCTGAAGGGAGGCCCGGTGCACGAAGTTTTTTTGCACCGGCATTTAGGAAATACGCCCGACGAATTTCGGATTTGCTGGCGCAAGGCGGTCTTCACCGGGCAGGGGTCGATGCCCAGGGAGTTTACCAGCGAAGCGGCCGTGCTCGACTATGTGGCCGCCACTCCCGGGGCGATTGGATACGTAAGTCGTGTGCCAGACGCGCAGTCGGTAAAAATACTGATAGTCACAAACGCGGGACGGTACTGACACGGATAAGAAGTGGGACTCGCCCGGGCAGCGGTCTTCAGGGGCAGCAACAACGAGGCGGCAATACGCATGGTTCAGCAGCAGGGCGCAAGGAGAACAATTAGATTCTCTGACTCAGCCCGCGCTTCTGGATAGCTTTGACGATTGCGGCAACGAGCCCGGGAATGGTGAACTCCTTGGCGGCAATATCGACGGGCAGGCCATGTTGGCGGAGAGTGGTTGAAGTGACCGGGCCGATGGAAGCATTGAGAATTCCATGCAGGGTTGCCTCCTTCTTCCCAAGTAGCTGGACGAAGTTTTTGACCGTCGATGAACTCGTGAAGGTCACGACATGCGGACGGTTCGCCAGATCTTTCAGAGCAGCCTGAAGTTTGGTCCGCGACGATTGCGGCACCACGGTTTCGTAGGCTTCTACGACATCGACGCGGGCTGCGGCTTTGCGGAGCTCGCGAGGGATGACGTCCCGGGCGATTTTTGCACGCACCAGGAGAATGCGCTTCCCTTTTACCTTCGATTTCAGGCTGCGAACAACGGATTCGGCGATGTACTCTGCAGGGACTAGGTCGACTTTCAGGCCGCGCTGTTCGATGGCTTTTCGTGTGGCCGGGCCGATGGCAGCGATGCGGAGGCGAGCATCTGGGGCTGAAGCCCCGGAACTCTTACCCCCCCTACGCGGCCCTGAAGGGCCGCTCTTCCACGACTGGTCCGGCGGTCCGGTGCGGCCGGAAATTGCATTTTCCGTCAGGCGCAATTTCTGCATCCGATCCCATAGGGCTTCGACGCCGTTCACGCTGGTCAGAATCAGCCAGTCATAGGTGTACAGGTTGCGGAGGGCGGAATCGAGGGGCTTGAACGAACGCGGCTTGCGGATTTCGATAAAAGGGATTTCGAGCACCTTGGCTCCCAGCTTTCGCAGTTCCGCGGAGAGAGACCCTGCCTGATGGCGAGCGCGGCCGACCAGCACGCGGAGGCCGCTCAGAGGCTGATTCGGCGAGGATTTCGCATTCCTGCTCATGGGCGGAGTCGCGGGCGAGGCCCCTTCGGCTAGCGCTCAGGGCAGGTCCGCGCTACAGTGGCTACTTCTCCTCCTTCTTCAGGCCAAGGCCATGTTCGCACATCAGGCGAGCGGTACCCGAGATGGCGGTATCGTCCGCGGCGCTCAGTGAGTCGATCACGTGCTGCTGCTCCTCCCGGGTGCGGTTTTGGCTGAGCTTCATTTTGGCTTCAACCTTTGTCGCGGCGATTTCGAATCCCACGATGTGGCTCAGCATCCGCGTGCGATAAGGCTCGCTGAGGCTGGCCCATTGTTCAGAGTAGGCGGCCTCGAAGGTCGGGATGAGGTCGCTTAGCATCCCCAGCAAGTCTTCGGAAGCAGAATAGGTCCGCGCGTTTCCGTAGACGTGAACAGCACCATAGTTCCAGGTGGGAACAACCTCCCGCGTGTCGTAATGGCTGGGCGAGATGTAGGCATGCGGGCCGTGAAAGATCATGAGGCACTGCGGCTGTTCTTGTAGGTATCGCCAGTGGGGATTGGCTTTGGCGACGTGGCCTCGGATGACGAGGTGGTCCGCGTCTTCGCGGATCACGACGGGGACATGCGTGGCGAATGGGACGTCATTCGTGGATGAGACCAGAATGGCGAAGGGATTAGCTCGGATGAAAGCCAGCGCGGCGGCGCGGTCTTCGACGCGGAAGTGTTCGGGGATGTACACGGTGTTTCTTTCGCTCCTCCGGAGCTTGATTCCATTTCTTGCTTACGCGCGGCTTACGCCGTGGGCTGCATTCTTTCGCCGCTTGGCGGCTGATGCGGGGGCACCCCAATATCTGGCGATTCTCTTCTGCGAACGTGCAAGAGCTTTTGAACCTCGGCGATCACGGTTCCCTGCTCGTCCTTCACTTCTACTGTGAAGGCCGGTTCGTATTTTGGCAAGGTCTTCAGCCGTTCACGAACGTCGTCGAGTTGAGCTTCGGTGAGGCGGAACTCGGCTCGGACTGTGCCCTTGCCGGGCTTGCGGTAACGGATCGAGGCAGCTTTGTCCCAAACGATGTAGTCGCGGCCGAGATTTGCCATCAGCATGAGCATATAGAAAGCGTCGGTCATGGCAAACAGAGATCCCCCGAAATGCGTGCCCACGTAGTTGGCGTTCCACCAGCGGAGTTTCATTTCGACGTCGATGGATTTGATGTCGGGCGCGATCCGCTTGACGCGGATGCCGGCACCGAGGAACGGAGGCCATAGATTGATCGCGGGGCGGAGAGCGTGTGCCTGGGAACCGCCGAGAAGTTTGAGGAGGACGTTGAGGGTCATGACGGGCAAACCCCAGCGCCTAAAGGCGCAATCATAAACGCGTTAACGCGGCCCTGAAGGGCCGCTCTCCACGGCAATTCCATCGGACGGTAATGCGATCACGAAGATACTCCACGGGCATTTGAAGGGGCCCGGCCCTCGGGCTCAAGTCTGAGGTGGGCGCGGTCAAGATCATGGTTGCGGCGGGACGGCTAGGCCTCGGCTGTAGACGGCTTCGAGGATCTGGTCACCCCCGCGGGCCAGGAGCGCGGCGCCGGCCTCGTTGCCGAGTTTTTCGGGATCGGTGCCGTCGCGAGAGTCGCGTAGGAGTTTCGAGCCGTCGGGATCGGCGACGATGGATTCGAGGTGGATGACCACAGGGGCTAGAGCCCCGCCTCCCTTCGGCCGTTTATCGGCACGAGTCAACTCGTGCCCTTCCCGGTCGTGCTGGCTCACTGATGATTGCGTGGATTCAGCGTTCTTCCCCATCCGAATTTCCGCAAAGGCGCCGATGGGAACCTGGCAGCCTCCGCCGAGGCGGTTCAGGAGCGCGCGCTCGCAGGTGGTGGCGGCCCGGGCGTTGGGATCGTTCAGGAACTCGAGAAGCTCGCGAGTCTTGGCGTCGCCTTCGCGGATTTCGATGCCGAGGGCGCCCTGTCCGGCGGCGGGACACATGATTTCGGCGGGGATAATCTGCTTGATCAGTTCGGTTTTGCCGAGGCGTTTCAGGCCGGCGGAAGCCAGGATAATGGCGGCGTATTCGCCCTGCTCTAGCTTGCGCAGGCGGGTATCGACATTGCCGCGCAGGGGATGAATGTCGAGATCGGGGCGAATGGCTTTCAGTTGTGCCTGGCGGCGCAGGCTGGAGGTGCCGACGCGCGCTCCGTTAGGCAGGTCTTCAATCTTGGGATAGTGGCGCGAGCAGAACGCATCGCGTGGATCTTGCCTCTCCGTGATAGCGGCGATTTCGAATCCTTTGGGGAGCTCGGTGGGCAGGTCCTTTAAGGAGTGAACCGCAAGATCGACGCGTCCGGCGGCGAGGGCTTCTTCTATTTCCTTGGTAAACATTCCCTTGGTGCCGACTTTGGCGAGAGCGACGTCGGTGATCTTGTCTCCGGTAGTGTGGATGATTTCGATTTCGACCTGGTGTCCACGGGCGCGCAGCAGGGCCGAGATGTGGTTGGCTTGCCAGAGGGCGAGTTGGGAGCCGCGGGAGCCGATGCGAAGGGAGGCGGGATTGCCGTTGTTGGAGGATGTGGTCATTTTGCGTTTCGTCGTGCAGCAATTATTCCCCGGACCCTTGTATCGCCCCTTGGGGACTTGGTCATTTTCTAATTCGCTACCCACGGCTGACGCCCTGGGCTAACGAATGTCGCCGCCTCGCGGCTCAATGTTGAGAAATGCTGGCTCCCGGCCTCAATCTTCTCAGCCTCATGTTCGTCGAAGAAGCGGACTACGGCACGGGAATTCCCTTCGGGGCCTGTTGTTACGCTGGCGAACACGGGGTCCTTCGACTGTGTCTGGCGGTTCGCTTCGCTCTCCGCCAGACTTCGCTCAGGATGACAGGGACGTTCGGTGTTGCTCGAATCAGAGTTGGGGTACGGTGGGGCGTTCATCGCCGCGTTCCCACTTCGTCTTTCTTGGGGCCCGGCTCTGCTTGGGATTCCTTCCCCTTCACCTGCAGGTTAAACAGGCGGCGGACTACGTCGACTACGGTCGTCGCTTCGGATTCTTTTGCTGCACTCTTCAGGGTGGTGATCGGGGTATGCATCACTTTGTTGATGATGCCGCGGGTCAGGGCTTCCAGCGCGATTTCCTGTTCAGGAGTCAGTTGGCCCATGCGTCCACGGACGCGGTCGATTTCTGCCTGGCGAATCGTCTCCAGATGGTCCTGCAACGAAACGATGGTGGGGACAACGTCGAGCGTGCTGATGCGAGCTTCAAATTTTTCAACTTCGCTGGCGATGATGGCTTCGGCGAGTTCGGCTTCCTTGCGGCGGTCGGCGACGTGGCTGGTGACCGCCTGCTGCAGGTCGTCGATATCGTAGGCGAAGATGCCGTCAAGTTTCGCCATGTCCTGCGAGACGTCGCGGGGCACGGCGATGTCGATGAAGAACATCGGGCGATTCTTGCGGCGGGCCAGGAACTGCTCGCCGTGCTCGCGGCGGAAGATGGCGTGTGGCGCGCCGGTTGAGGTAATGACGATGTCGGCGCGGTCGCAAGTGGTGTAGAGATCCTCGAACTTTATGGCCTGTCCGTCGAACTTCTGGGCAAGGCCAATGGCGCGTTCATAAGTGCGATTGGCGACGAAAATGGAGCCGCAACCGTGGGCCATCAGGTGGCGGGCGGCGAGTTCGCTCATCTTGCCGGCACCGACAATGAAAACGTTCTTGCCTTGCAGCGTGCCGAAAATCTTTTTGGCGAGCTCGACCGCTACTGAGGCAATTGAGACCGAAGACGATCCGACGGCGGTTTCGGTGCGCACGCGCTTGGCTACGGCGAAAGCGCGGTTGAAAAGCTGATCGAGCTGTCCGCGAACCGCGCCCACGGCGCGGGCGGTGGCGTATGCCTCTTTCACCTGGCCGAGAATCTGGGCCTCGCCGACAACCATGGAGTCGAGGCTGGCGGCGACGCGGAAGATATGGCGAACTGCATCTTTTTCGCGAAATTCGTAAAGGTGCGGATCGAGTTCTTCGGGCTTCAGGTGGAAGTGATCGTGAAGAAATCCGCGGAGATCGGCGTGGCCATTGACGGTGTGAGTGATGACTTCCACGCGATTGCAGGTGGAAATGACCATGCCTTCTTCGATCCCGGGATAGGCAGTGAGATCGCGGCAGGTATCGGGCAGGCGAGCCTCGGGGATCGCTAGCCGCTCCCGAACTTCCAGCGGCGCGCTTTTATGATTCACGCCAATGAGCTGGTATCTCATGAGGCGGCGAACCTGTGGATCGCGGAGAAGTAATTGGCGGCCCATGCCGCCAGGGCGGCGACGACAGCAAATGTAGCCAGGAAGGCGGCACGGCGTCCCCTCCAGCCTGAGTTCCACCGGGTGAAGACCATCAGCATGTAGACGGCCCACATCAGTAGCGAAAGCAGAATCTTGGGATCGAGGAAGTCAACGTGGCCGTAGGTGGTTACGGCCACAACCGATCCGGTGATCAAGCCCAGCGTCATAAATGGAAAGCCGAGCAGGAGCGAGCGATAGCCAATCTGATCGATGACTTCCAGCGCCGGCAGGAACGAGATCAGGCTGGTGGACTTCTTTGATTTGAGACGGCTCTCCTGCAGAAGATAGAGCAGGCTGGCACCGAAGCTCAAGACAAGGGCCGCATATCCGGTGAAGATGAGGATGATGTGTGCGACCAGCCATCCTTTGTGCGAGACAAGAGCCGTGAGCAGCACAGGTTGCTCGTCGACGGCGGCAACGAAGGTGAGGAAAAACACCACGGGAAAGACCACGACTCCCGGAGATGTGGTTTTGTAGATGGTGTAAATCACCATAAAGAACGACATCGAGAAAAAAGCGAGAAGAGATTCGCCGTTATGGACTGAGGCCCAGACGACCTTGTCAGAGAGAAAGAGTTCGGTGAGCGAGACGAAGTGGAAAACCATACCGAGGCTGGCGGCGTGCAGGGCGATGCGGCTGAACAGGTCGCTGGTGCGGGTCAGCGCCACGAAGGCGTAGACCAGGCCGATGAAGTAGCACCCCAGCGCGAAACGCAGCCAAAGCAGAGACATAGAATCAGCTCTCAGTTGCCAGATCTCAGTTCTCAGCCTCTCAGTTCTGTGCTGGACCTTGTCTGATGGAATCCAAGAAATAGGACTGGAATTTCATGAGTTTACCGCAACTTGCTCTCCAGAACGAACCCCTGTCGTACTACGCCTCCATTGTCCAGGTGGACGTGGCTAAGGCAAACAAACGGAGTCACTTAGATGTGTGATCAGAATCACAGACGAAAAGTGTTGGTTTCCGCGGACCGCTCGGAGCAACTCTTCTTGACTCATTTCGTCTTTGGAAACTCATGCGGATTGGGCATGCCGGTGGGGGCGGCGGGGTGGCCGGAGCCCAACGAGCCCATATCCCCTGGGGCGAAACAGGTGACGCGTCCGCTGCCAGCGACTCGGAGTTGCGAAGGACAATCGCCGCTGCTGAGAGCGGCCGATGGCCCGGACCCTTGCGATTGCACCGTGAAGAGCTTGCCCTCAGAGTTGCCCGCGACCCCGACGGTCATGCCGGGCATATCGTAGGCGACGAAGAACGGATGCTTGCTCTGGCTGGCCTGCATAGCGCAGTCGCTGGCGGCCTTGGATTGATCGACCGGGGCATGGGTGCCGAGGCGGCCGCAATCGGTCGCTGAGGATCCTGCATATTGCGCTAGCTTTTGGTGGACGGCGTCGGTGGGCTTGGAATCAGTCGCGGCCGGAGACGCCGGAGGACCGGACTTGTTGCAGGCGGTCAGGCAGCAGAGGGTAAGAGCAAGACCAAGAGCAAGAGCAAGAAGGAGATAGGCGGTTTTCATGAGAGGTGATTGTAACCTGTGAGCCGAGTAAGAATAAAAACCAAGAGTTGCAGAGATCCTTCCCTGCAAAAATCGCGGCTCACGACGACACGGCCATTCGACGCGAATGTCGGCCATTCGGCTTCGCCTTCGCGTGACAGCCGAGGCGGCTGTCGCTATGTGAGCCCTATTTCGCGGTGAGGTGGCGAATGAGGTCCGCTTCGGCCTGGCGGTAGGGACTGCCGTCGGGGCGAAGGACTTCGTGAAACCAGACTGGCGGATCTTGCAGGATGTAGGGATGCTGCCAGGATTCCCAGGGATAGTAGGTCTGAGTTTTTCCGGCGACGAATCCCCAGTTGATGGCGCCGACATGCTCCGCCTTCGCAATCGGCAAGATAGTGTCGAACGTACTCCCGACTGAGCGCGCCATGAATTCAGTGCAGATGACTGGGCGGTTGAATTTCTGCAACCAGGCAATCTCGGCCTTGAACGATTCCGGCCAGTTGTAGTTGTGGAAGGTGATGACGTCGGACTCGCGCAGCTGGATCTTGGCGATCTCGTTCATTGCGCTTTCGTCTTTTTTGATGTCGATATCCCAGAACCCGCTCGTCAGAGGCTGTGTGGGATTCATCTCGCGAGCCCATGTAAACACTTCGGGCAGAAGCGCGGCGACGCGAGCCCGCTTGTCCTCCCTTTTCAATTCTTCCTTTTCGTAACTTCCCTCGTTGGTGTTGCTGGGCTCGTTCCAGAGGTCCCACCCGAGGACGCGGTCGTCTTTGGCGAACGCTCCGACCACGCCCTGCACGTAAGCCTTGAGGCGCGGGACTTGTGCCGGATCGGCAAGAGCGCGGGCGCCGGGGCTCTGTACCCATCCGGAGTTGTGGACGCCGGGAATGGGAGGATGCTGCGGACCGAGTTGCGGCAGCGGGTCCCAGCAGGAATCGAACAGGACGAAGAGCGGCCGGATATGGTGTCGAGCGGCAATGGTCAGAAACCGGTCAATGCGCGTGCGGAATCCCGCGGCATCCTGCTGCCAGAGCAGGTCGTGAAGGAAGACGCGCATGGTATTCATGCCGAGGCCTTCGGCCCACCCGAGTTCTTTGTCGATTTCGTCGGGATCGAAGGTGGCGGCCTGCCACATCTCCAGTTCGTTGATCGCGGACTTGGGGATGTAGTTGCTGCCGACCAGCCAGGGTTGCTGCGCATACCAGTCGTTGGCTTTTTGCTCGGACCAGCGCGAGGTTTGAGAGCATACCAGCGGACATGCAAGGACTACCCACGTCAGGTATTTGAGAATTTTCACGAGGACGACTCCGCTGCATTTATATGCCGTAGGACTCGGGCGGATCAACTCGGCACTACAGTAATCGCGGAAACAATCCGATCCGCATGGGCGGGCGAGACGCCGGCGCGATAGCCGCCGGGACGGCGCCGCTACAGGCTACTCCACGCCGAGGCTGGAGAGGGCTTCTTCCAGAAGCGCGGCATCGACGGTGAGGCGGCGGCCGTGGGCCTGCACATCTTCTAATTCGTCGAAGGCACGGAACAGCCGGAGTTTGACCGCGGCGTATTGCTCGGCGTCGTTCAGGGGACGGCCGTGTGCCTGAGCCCACGCGGCTAGCGGGGCTGGTGACAAAAAGATGCTGATCGAGTACGTGACTTTCCGGTCGGAGGTGACGTCGAAGATGAATTCTGTGGCGTGTGCTTCAGCATCACCGGGCAGCGCCTCGCGTTTGCCCACGAAGTAGTACTGATAGACATACCCTTGCGCACCGGTGTAGGTCTTCAGGCGGCGGACCGTCATAGAGACATTATGGACGGAAATGGGGTGGGCGTGCGAAGTCTGGATGCCCGGTCTTGGGCCTTGGGTCTTGGGCCTCGGGTTTCAGGTCTTAGGTTTTCGGGTCGATCATCTTTCGTTGTTTCCGCTAAATCTTTTCTCTTCCCTCGCCGATAGGGTCAACAGGAGAACTCCGCATGTTGGCCTGGCCCTGGATTCCGATGTCGGTCCTGATGTTGCTGGTCGTCTATCAGCAATTCAGGATTTACCGCATATACCGGGAATCGAAAAATAAGGAAGAGCTGTTTCAAATTGTGGCAGAAAACGCCGCCGACATGATCGCGCTGGTGGATGTAAAAGGGCGGAGGCTGTACAACAGTCCTGCGTACAAGAGGATTTTGGGCTATTCGGCAGCGGAGTTGGGGGAGACATCGTCGTTTGAGCAGATTCATCCTGATGACCGGTTCAAGGTGCTGGATGCGGCCCGAGAAGCACGAGAGAGTGGAGTCGGAAAGCGGCTGGAATATCGCATCAAGCACAAAGATGGGAGTTGGCGGGTGCTGGAATCGTTGGCCAGCACGATTCGCGATGCCCGGGGCGAGGTCGCGAAGCTGGTCATTGTGAATCGCGACATCACCGAACGCAAATGGGCGGAAGAACAGCTGGAACACAATCTGTTTCACGATCCGATGACCGGCTTGCCCAACCGGCGGCTGTTTCTGGAGCGGCTGCAACGTGCGTTTGCGCGATCGCGGCGGGACGGGGAACATTCCTACGCGCTGCTGCTGGCGAATGTCGACCACTTCAAAGTATTTAACGAGACTCTCGGGGCAGCGGCGGGAGATCAAGTGCTGCAGCGGATAGGGCGCGCCATTGGAGCCTGCCTGCGGGAAGATGACACGATCGCACGCGGCGAGGGCGGCGGCGAGGAAGTGGCCCTGTCGAGGCTGGGAGGAGACGAGTTCAGCATCATCCTCGATGGAGTTAACGATCCGAGCGATGCGATGCGGATTGCGAAGAGGATTCAGGCGGGTGTGGCGGAGCCGTTCTTCGTGGATGCGCGAGAAGCGCGTGCGTCGGTGAGCATTGGCATCGCGCTGGGCACGCTGGCGCACCAGCGTCCGGAAGATGTGTTGAAAGATGCGGATGTGGCGATGCGGCGAGCGAAAGCGCTGGGGGGATCGCGATGTGAGGTATTTGATGAAGCGATGCACACACGCGCCGAGGGGCGGCTGCGGCTGGAATCGGATTTGCGGGCCGCGCTTTCCGAGCGGCAGTTTCGGATCCACTATCAGCCCGTGGTTCAGCTCCAGACACGGGCCGTTACCAGCTTCGAAGCGCTCCTGCGCTGGGAACATCCCACGCAGGGTCTGATCTCGCCTTACCGCTTTATTGAGGCGGCGGAGGATTCCGGCATCCTGGTCTCCATTGGGCACTGGCTGATCCTGCAAGCATGCCGGCAATTACGGGAATGGGAGGTCGGCCTCTTTTCCGCGCAGCCGGTCAATGTCACGGTAAACATCTCGGCAAGGCAGTTTGCCGACGCGCGACTGGCGAACGACATTCAAGACGCGCTGCGCGAGACCGGCATCGATCCGGTAAGGCTGCAACTGGAAATGACCGAGAGCGTGGCCTTGGCGGATCCGAAGCTGACGGTTACAGTGCTGGCTCACCTCAAGCATATGGGAATTGGAGTGATCCTCGACGACTTTGGGATCGGCGCGGCTTCCCTGCGCGGCCTGCGGCAATTCCCGGTGGATGCGCTGAAGATCGATCGATCGCTGGTTCACGAGATGCAGACGGATCGTTCGGCAAGCGACATGGTGGAGATGATTATCACGCTGGCCCACAAGATGGGGATGAAAGTGATTGCCGAAGGCCTTGAAACAGTGCGGCAGTACGAGCGACTGCGGGAACTGGGGTGTGAGTTTGGGCAGGGATACTTCTTTTCGCAGGCGCTGGAGTCGAAAGCGGTCGCGCAGTTCATGCGGCAGCAGGTGAGCTCGGGGAAAAGTGCGGGAGCGTGACCCTGCTGCAGGCGATGAATACGTGCAGTCCTCCGCGGGTTGCACATATCCTTCGGCGCGCAAAGAACGCGCGCCTCAGGATGACAAACGGAAGAAACAAACAGATCGCTAGCGCGTCCCGTTGCCCTGGGAAACTACACGGCCATACTCCGTGGCGCGGCTCAGGCGGTCGAACATGCGCCAGGTTTCGAGCGAAATCTTGCTGATCGCTTCCTCGCCGTCCCGTTCGTTGCGCAGATATCCAGTCATCACGCAGATCACGTAGGGACGTCCATCGACAAAGACGATGCCGGAATCGTTGCGGACGGCTTCCAACTCCCCGGGCTTGTTGGCCACTTTCAAGTCGGGCGGGAGATCGCGGGGTATGAAGGACTGCTTGTTGGTGCTCAGAACCTTGAAAAACTCCGCGGTTGATTCCCTATTCAGCATTTTGCCGTGATAGATCGCATCGAGCAGGGTCATCATCTCTTTTGGCGTGGAAACATTCTCGCGACCCTGCTTGGCGGCTTCCAGGTCCATCATCTTGCGGCGCAGTCGAGTGCGAGTCAGGTCCAGCGAGTCCAGCATCGCATTGACATTCTGCATTCCGACGTGGTCGATGAGGACATTGGTTGCGGCATTGTCGCTGACGGCGACCATCATGGTGGCGAGATCGCGCAGAGTGACCCGGGTGACGCCGGGCGTGAGTCCATTCATGATGTCGCTGTCCGGGACAAGGTCGGAAGACTGGACCGTGTAGAGATCCGTGAGTTTAAGCTTGCCTCGCTGCGCCTGCAGATACAAGTTGGCGAGAACCGTAATCTTGATGGAACTTGCCTGGGCGAAAACTTCATCTTCGTGAAGGAAAAAATGATCTCCAGTGGTGAGATCTTCGATGGCGACGCCCATGACCCCGTCGAGGTTCTGGTCGATTTGCTGGATGCTGGACTCGAGTTTCTGCCAGAGGACTTTCTGCTTGGCGGAGGAAGACGCCGGCATTTGGGCGAAGCAGGTGGACAAGACAGTGATGCAACAGAGGATCGATTTCATTTAGGGGTGCTCTCCTGGAGAAAGACACTAGTCGGGCCGCCGGGCTTTCGCCCTGGCGGGACAGCCAAGGCGGCTGTCGCTACGTGAGATGTAAACTCATCCGTCGATTTTTGCGTCGCGCAACTGCTTTACCGCCGTCTCTGAGCTTACCGGCGAATAGTAGACTTCCTTGAAGGTGTAGGACCGCGCCTTCGAGGGAATCACCGGCAAAATCTCGATGTGCCAGTGGTAGTCGTCGTCGATGGTTTTCCAGTAGCCGAGATTCTTCGACGGATGCAGGCTGCTCGGCGACGTGTGCAGCACGAGATGAAAGTCTTCCGTCACCGAACGGATACGCTGGAGAGTGCGACGCAGCAGAGCGGCCAGATTCACGCGGAGGCCGGGCTTATTGAGCCCGGTGCGCTCAAAGGCGGCATCGTGATCGCGAGGCATGATCCAGGTTTCGTAGGGGACTCGCGGGGCATAGGGGCAGAGCGCCAGATAATCCCCTCGCGCTTCAATCACGCGCTGGGCCTGGCGTTCCTCCTGCTGAATGATGTCGCAAAAAACGCAACGCTCTTTCCCGATGAAGTACTCGCGCCCGGCGCGAAGTTCGTAAAGCACGCGGCGCGGGACGAACAACGTGGCGGTGAGTTGCGAAGTAGGGTGGCTGAATTCCTGTCCGGCGTTCTTGCCATAATCCTTATAGAGGCTGATGTACTTGATGCGCGGGTCGCGCTTTAAGTCGAGGATGCGCTCGGCAGCCAGGCGGAGAAAATGCCCAATCTCGTCGTCGTTGGCGCTCCAGAGATGGCGATCGTGGCGAGGATTTTCCACGAGTACTTCGTGCGCGCCTACGGAGCTCATGCGGTCATAAATCCCGTCACCGCGGCGTTCCGGCTCGCCTTCGATGTGGTAGAGAGGCGTGGGGTGAACGACCGAACGCGCGGACCAGGCGGCGCCGGGGGAGTCCGGCGATTTGGCAATTACGTGAACATTTCTCGCGGAATCGGCGCAGAACGGGCAGGGCGCGTCGCTGGGATGCAGTCCAGGATCGTCGCCGGTCATCACCCAGGAACGCGTGATGGGATCTTTTCGGAGTTCCATAGAACAGCTAAGAAGAACACCGTGCGAGATTAGAGTCAACTGCGAAGTGTCGCGATGATTTGCAGTGGCAGCATTCGAAATCGCGCAGAAGAGGCACGCGCCGCTTTGTTATAATCCGCCGAAGCCCGCTTAGATGACCGAGCCGTCCACTCCGCTGATGCGGCAGTATGCCGCTGTCAAGAAAGAACATCCCACCGCACTTTTGTTCTTCCGCCTGGGAGACTTTTACGAACTTTTCTTTGACGATGCCGTGGTCGCGGCGAAAGAGTTGCAGATTACTCTTACCTCTCGTAACAAGGAAAAAGGGATTGCCGTGCCGATGTGCGGTGTACCGTACCACGCGGCGGAGGGATACATCGGGAAGCTGATCCGCAAGGGATTCAAGGTGGCGATCTGCGAGCAGATGGAGGATCCGCGGCTGGCGAAAAAGTTAGTACGCCGGGAAGTGACGCGGGTGGTCACGCCGGGAACCGCGGCGGACTCGTCGCTGGGATCGGATGAAAACAATTTTCTGGCGGCGATTGCGCAAGTAGGAGATCGTGTGGGCTTTGCGGCTCTGGATTTGTCGACCGGCGAATTTCGGGCGACGGAGTTTTCCGGCGAGAGTGCCTTGCGGAGGGTACAGGAGGAGTTGGAACAGCTGCGGCCTAAAGAGTTGCTGTATGGATCAGCGGCGCCGCTGTTTGAAAAGGCGGAGATGGGGCAGCCGAGCTTGGCTCGGTCGGCAGGCTCTGCGCAGGCTCTGGCCGGACAGCCAAGGCGGCTGTCTCTGCAAGGTTCATCGCCGACCGAAACGCCGCTTGACGATTGGATTTTTGCTCCGGATCATGCCCTGCCCTTGCTCGAAAATCACTTTGGAGTGCTCTCGCTGGAAGGATTTGGACTGGCAGGCAGAACGGCGGCTGCATCGGCAGCGGGCGCCATTCTTTATTACGTGCGCTCTACTCAGCGTGGGAAGCTCGATCACGTGGACCGCATCGGCTGGTACGAGCGGCAGAATTGCCTGGTGCTGGATGCAGTCACGGTGCGAAACCTGGAGTTGATCGAGCCTCTGTTTGCGGGCACCGATGCGGGCGTGACCCTGTTTCGCTCGATCGACGCAGCGGTTACGCCGATGGGCAAACGGCTGCTGCGGGCATGGCTGCTGCGGCCGTCACTGGATTTAAGCGAAATCAACGGGCGGCTCGACGCGGTTGAAGCCGGGGTTAAGGACATTGTGGCTCGCGAGGAGTTACGGCGCGCGCTCGATGGCGTGCTCGATCTGGAACGATTGCTGAGCCGGGTCACGCTGGAGGCAGCGAATCCGCGCGACGTACTGGCCCTGTCTGGTTCGCTTGCGAAGATTCCTGCGGTGAAGGCGGCTTTGGCGCGCCTTTCTGCGACTCGGATGCGGACGTTGCATGAGGCGCTGGATGAACTCGCTGATCTGCGCGAGCGTATCGAGAAGACGATTGTGCCCGAGCCGCCGCTAAGTTTTGCTGACGGTGGGGTCATCGCCACTGGAGTCGATCGTGACCTCGACGAATTGCGGGAACTTTCGCGCAACAGCAAGGCGGTGCTGGCGCAGATTGAGCAGCGGGAGCGGGAGAGAACCGGAATTTCATCGCTGAAAGTTAAGTTCAATTCGATTTTTGGCTACTACATCGAGATTTCGAAGTCGAACCTGCATCTGGCGCCGCAGGACTACGAGCGCAAACAGACGCTGGTGGGAGCGGAACGGTTTACGACTCCGGAGCTGAAGGAGTACGAGGCAAAGATTCTCGACGCACAGGAGAAAATTGTCGAGATCGAGCGGCGGCTCTTCACCGAACTGCGCACCGCGATTGCCGGAGAAGCGAAACGGATTCGGCAAACGGCCCTGGCGGTGGCGGAGGTCGATGTGCTGGCTTCCCTCGGGCATATTGCGGCGCTGCGCAATTATTGCCGACCTCAATTTGCCGACTCCGGCGAACTGGAGATGATCGAAGGCCGGCATCCAGTCATCGAGCAGCAGGAAATGGCGGGAGGAACCGAGCGCTTTGTTCCCAATGATCTTTACCTG
This sequence comes from uncultured Acidobacteriota bacterium, assembly GCA_963807095.1. GTDB lineage: Bacteria > Acidobacteriota > Terriglobia > Terriglobales > Acidobacteriaceae > Sulfotelmatobacter. The sequence goes on from CAWEAF010000002.1 coordinate 282,066, forward strand.
AACGGAACTACCCACAACATTCTGCTGCTGACCGGGCCCAATATGGGGGGCAAATCGACGTATCTGCGGCAGACGGCATTGATTGTGATTCTGGCGCAGATGGGATCGTTCGTGCCCGCACGGTCGGCGAAGTTAAGCATCACGGATCGCGTGTTCACACGCATTGGTGCCAGCGACAATCTGGCGCGAGGCCGATCAACGTTCATGGTCGAGATGACGGAGACGGCAGCCATCCTGCATACAGCGACGGCGCGGTCGCTGATTTTGCTGGATGAAGTTGGACGAGGAACATCGACTTACGATGGGCTGGCGATCGCATGGGCGGCGGTGGAGTACCTGCATGCGCGAGTGCGCGCAAAGACTCTATTCGCAACGCATTATTTCGAGTTGACAGAGTTGGCGGAGCAGCTTGAGGGCGTAAAGAATTATCACGTGTCGGTGAAGGAGACGGGCGGAGGAATCGTATTTCTCCGCAAGGTGGAGCCCGGAGCCGCGGATCGTAGTTATGGAATCGAAGTCGCCAAGCTGGCCGGGTTGCCAAACGAAGTTGTAGAGCGGGCTCGGGAAGTGCTTGTGGAGCACGAGGTCGCCGAGCAGCAGGCTACGGCGCATTTGTCGCCGGGGGCGAGTCCTCCGGCCGCGCAGTTGACGATTTTCACGCCACTGTCGCAGCCAGTGCTGGACAAGTTGCGGGAAGTGGACTTGAACCGGCTGACGCCGCTGGATGCTTTGAATTTGCTGGCGGAGTTGAAGAGGGAAATCTAACCCAGAGGCACGGAGCTCACGGAGGAATTTCTGCGCTACGACCCAGGACAGTTGATGATCATCGGCTTCGATGGCGCTGAGATGACGCCGCGGTTGGCTTCCCTGCTGAAGCGACTTCAGCCGGCGGGAGTCATCCTCTTCGCTCGGAACATTAAGACACCGGAACAAACTTGGCAGCTTCTGCGCGAGTGCCAGAAATGTGTCGACACTCCGCTCTTTACTTGCATAGACCTCGAAGGCGGAACTGTTGATCGACTTCGGGATGCGCTGGGGCCAACACCTTCGGCTGCGGATGTATTTGCGAGCGACGACCCAAAACTGTTTCGCAGGCATGGAGAAGTCATCGGCGAGAACTGCCGGGCGCTGGGATTCAATGTCGACTTCGCGCCGGTCGTCGATTTGGCGTTTGAGGCGTCGCGGGGCGTGATGGGGTCGCGGACAGTTTCCGCACAGACCGCCGACACGGTCTCCTACGCTCGAGAATTCCTCAAGGGGCTCGAATTGTCCAGGGTGCTGGGGTGCGGGAAACACTTTCCCGGACTCGGCGAGGGAAAACTGGACAGCCATAACGAACTGCCGGTGATTGAAAAGTCCATGAAGAGGCTGTGGGCGGAGGATCTTCGTCCCTACCGGATGCTGCGGCGGCAACTGCCGTTCGTGATGGTCGCGCACGCGGCCTATCCCCAGGTGACGAAATCGAAGACTCCAGCCTCCCTTTCTAAAATGTGGATCGCCGATGTTCTCCGCAAGCGCATCGGCTATCAGAACCTGATCGTGTCGGACGATCTGGAAATGGGGGGAGTGCTTGCGGCTTCTCCGGTAGGAGAGGCGGCCGCCGAGTCTATTGCTGCCGGGAGTGATTTGTGCCTGGTCTGCCACCGCGAAGAATTCGTCATGCAGGCTTACGAAGGAATCGGCCGGCGGGCTGAGCGCGATCGGAAATTCGAGAAACGGATTGCGGAGGCGAGGCGGCGGGTGCTCTCGTTCAAAAAGAAGTGGGCCAAGTACTTGCGTCCGGTGAAAGCACCGACTGCAGCTACCATCGCGAAATTAACGCGGCAATTGTGGGAATTCAGCGAGCAAGTGCGGCTCGAGCCGTTGAGCCGCCGGGAAGATCGGCGGCGGGCCCGGACATGAGCAAGAAGACCATGCTTGTCGCCGGAGTGATGAGCGGAACTTCGGCCGACGGGATCAATGTTGCGCTGGTCGAGATCGGAAAAGGGGCTGGCTCACGCGCGAGGTCCGCTGGAATCCTCGGCAAAAGCGGTCGGGGGCGCCCATTCCACAATGTGAATATTCGGCTCTTGGGGCAGGCCGAATACGCGTATCCAGCCAAGGTGCGGGCGGCGGTGCTCGCGGCCATGAATGCGAAGCAGGCCAGCGTCTCTGATCTCGCGCGGCTCAATTTTCTTTTAGGGGAACTGTACGCGGATGCGGTGCTGGCGACCCAGCGGCGATTTCGCGTCAAGGTGGACTTGGTCGGGTGCCACGGGCAGACCCTCTATCACCAGGGCGAGGCGCTAACATTCCTCGGACGAAGGCTTGCGGCGACATGGCAAAGCGGAGAAGGGGCGATCATCGCAGCTCGCGTGGGCGTGCCCGTGGTTTCTGATTTCCGTCCGGCAGATATGGCGGCGGGCGGTAAGGGCGCGCCGCTGGTCCCGTATCTCGATTGCATGTGGTTTCGCGATAGCCATGTTGGCCGCATTGTGCAGAATGTTGGCGGGATCGCCAATCTGACGGCAATTCCGGCGAATGCGCGTGCGGACGATGTCGTCGCCTTCGATACCGGGCCCGGTAACATGGTGATCGATGCAGTTACGCAGAAACTCTTTGGGCGGCAGTTTGATCGCGATGGGAAGATTGCGGCCTCGGGAGAGATTCTTCAGCCTGCGGTGTCGCGGATCCTGCGTAGCCGATTCTTTCGAATGAAGCCTCCAAAGACGGCAGGGCGGGAGGAATTTGGCCGCGAGTTCGTAAGTGGATTCTTGAGGAGCCTGCAAGGGGGGCGCTCCGGCAGGATGTGGTGGCCACTGCTACGGCTCTTACTGCGCACTCGATTGCCGATGCGATTGAGCGTTTCGTAATTCCGATCTCGAACGGCCGGAATTCCCTTCGTGAGCTAATCCTCTCCGGCGGCGGAGCCAAGAATTCGACATTAGTCGCGATGATTGCCGAGCGGGTTGCGCCGCTTGGGATTACGCTTCGATTCTCGGATGACTTCGGCCTGCCATCGGACGCCAAGGAGGCGGTAGCGTTCGCCGTGCTCGCGTACGAGGCTTGGAATCGAAGGCCTTCCAACGTTCCTGCAGCGACAGGCGCGAAACGGGCGGCGGTGCTGGGGAAGATTCGTATGTCTAGATCTGACCTCGGCGCTCCAACGTCCGACTTCAAACGCCGGGTAGGGTTGAGCTATCGGCGGCGAGGGCAAGATGCCCTCGCGACAGCCGGCGGGACGCCGGCGCTACGGCGCAACTTTGCTCGCGCTCTTCTCTCTTTTACTTTCTTCTTTCTGGTCTCTCGTGCTCTACCAAGCCGGACCCGAACACACTGGTCATGATTATCGAATCGAGTCCGACGAATCTCGATCCCAGAGTGGGCATCGATGCCCAGTCGGAGCGCATTGACAATTTGATTTTCGATGACTTGCTCTCCCGCGGAGATGACCTCAACGTTGCTCCGGGACTGGCGGAGCGGTGGGAGATTCCTGATCCACTCACTTACGTTTTCCATTTACATCGCGGCGCCAGGTTCCATGATGGGCGGCCGGTGACTTCAAGAGACGTAAAGTGGACGTTCGACTCGCTGCTGCAGGGTAAGATTCGCAGCACGAAAGCGGCGGTGTACAAGTACGTCGACCACATCGATGCGCCTGAAGATTTCACTGTGGTGTTTCACATGAAGGAACCGGATGCCACGCTGTTGTGGAATCTTTCCGATGGGGCGATGGGAATCGTGCCGTACGGCAGCGGCGATGAGATGACGCTGCATCCGGTCGGATCGGGGCCGTTTAAGTTTGTGAGCGCGGAAACCGATCGCGAGGTCGTCATCGAGCGAAACGCAAATTATTGGGGAGGAAGCGCCGAAGCTCGCGCGAGTCCGATTTGCCGTGGTCCCTGATGAAACAACGGAGGCTCTTGAGTTGCGCAAAGGTAGCGGGGATATCGCGATCAACTCGCTCACGCCCGACACCGTAGTGACTCTGGCGCGCGATCCGAATCTGACGGTGGAAAAAGGTGCGGGGACACGGCTGGCCTATCTTGGATTTAATCTGCGGGATTCGATTCTGAGTAATGTCCGCGTACGGCAGGCGATCGCATATGCGCTGGACCGGCGTCCGATGATCGAATATCTGTGGAGGAATGAAGCGCAGCCGGCGCGAAGCATTCTGCCGGTGCAGAGCTGGGCCTATAACGGAGACGTTCCAGCTTACGAACATGATCCGGAGAAGGCGAAGCAGTTGCTCGACGCCGCCGGATATCCAGCGGTCAACGGTGTGCGGTTTCACATCACGATGAAGACATCGACCGATCCCAACACACGTCTCATGGTCGCCGTGATGCAGCAGCAGTTGCGCGAGGTCGGTATTGTGCTGGACATCCGCAGCTTCGAGTTCGCGACTTTCTTCGCCGACGTGCAGCATGGGGCATTTCAGCTTTACGGGCTGCGTTGGATTGGCGGGAATGAAGATCCGGACATCTTTGAATATGCGTTTCACTCCTCAAAGTTTCCTCCGAACGGGGCGAATCGCGATTACTACTCGAATCCCAAGGTAGACGCTTTGATCGACAAGGCGCGGCGGGAAATCGATCCGAAAGCGCGGAAGGTGCTATACGCCGAGGTGCAGCAGATTCTGGCCGAGGATTTGCCGTACATCAATTTGTGGTATCTCGACAATGTCATGGTCCACACCAACCGGGTGCATGGAATCAAGCTCAATCCGGCCGGGAACTTCGATTTCCTGAGAACCGCGGAGTTGGTGCAGTAAAGATCCGTTTGGGGCCGTGCTTCGGTCCCTACGCGGTTGGGCACCTGATCTCAGCTTCCTGAATTCGCGTGATACCATCGAATTTTCAACCTAACAGATGCGAATTCTTTTCATTGGAGACATTTTTGGACGGCCCGGGCGGACGATCGTCAGGGACCGCCTGCCGGGGATTGTGCGGGAGCGCAGCATCGACCTGATCATTGCGAATGGGGAAAATGCTGCGGCCGGCTTTGGCATCACTCCTCCGCTCGCCGAAGAACTGTTCGAGCTCAACATTGATGTGATCACGACCGGAAACCACGTCTGGGACAAACGGGAAATCGTCGATTACTTCCAGATGGTTGAAGGCAACGGGCACGGCCCCGCGCGGCGAGTCCTGCGGCCGGCAAACTATCCGGCTGATATGCCGGGCTCTGGCGTCTATCAGGGTTTCAAAGGCAAAGTTGCTTATGCGGTGATCAACCTGCAGGGGCGCGTGTTTATGGCATCGAACGACGATCCATTCCGCGTTGCCGACCGGCTTCTGCACAAGATTGAGGCGAAGGTGATTCTGGTCGATATTCACGCCGAGGCGACCTCGGAAAAAGTTTCGCTCGGATGGTATCTGGACGGGCGCGTCACCGCTGTCGTAGGAACGCATACGCACATTCCCACGGCAGATGAGCGGGTCTTGCCTAAAGGCACCGCTTACATCACAGACGTCGGGATGAGTGGACCGTACGACGGCGTAATTGGAGTGAAGAAAGAACTCGTGGTCGGCAAGTTCCTGAATGGCATGCCGGTGCGGTTTGAGCCTGCGACCGGGGATGTGCGATTGTGTGCCGTGGTCATTGACTGCGATGAAGCGACCGGAAGAGCGCACAAAATCGAGCGCCTGATGTTGTCCTGAGGCCCTCTGAGATACTGTGCAAGTGCAGGTTGGATGGTCGTTCTTTCCACGTTACGCGAATGTGCGAGGGCCTCTTGGCCAGTGCCTTCCACGCAGGTTCAAGTTAGAATCAGGAACAATGTCCCGAATTCCATCCATTTCTGGGGCACTGCTGCTCGCGGTGACCCTGGGAGCGAGTGTATCCGCGCGGAGTGAAGATGCTCCTCTCGCGCCGCCGATTGCATGCGCCAATGGTCTGATCGGCGGAGTCAATTGTGTCCCCACCAAGCAGGAACTCAAGGCATCGAAAGAAGCCTTCGAGCGGGGCGTGAAACTGGAGAAGCGCCAACGGGCGGAGGAGGCCCTCGCGCAGTTCGACGAGGCGGCACGGTTGAATCCTAGGAGCGGCGAATTTCTGGCAGCGCGCGAGGTATTGAAAGGGAGGCTCGTATTCGAGCACATCCAGCAAGGAAATCTGTTGCTCGCCGAAGATGCCCGGCTGAGAGCTGCGACGGAGTTTCGCGCCGCGCTCGAGTTAAATCCGAGCGACAGTTTTGCGCAAGAGCGCCTGGCGGAAGCTACGAGGGAAACTGGGGAATCCGGGCCGGCTTTGTTGTCGACGACTGACCTGGATTCGCCACCGATTCATCTGGACCCGGCGGAAGGACGCGCCACATTTCATTTCACCGGAAGTGTGCAGGACCTGTTTAAGCAGCTGGCCGCAGCCTACGCAATGACGGTGCAGTTTGATGACTCGGTGAAACCGCGTCAGGTCATCTTCAACGTGGACGATGTCGAGTTCTTAAGTGCGCTCGAACTGGCCTGCAGAACCAGCAAGAACATGTGGGTTCCGCTTGGGGCGAAGCAGTTTCTCATTGCCGATAACACCGTGGCGAACCACAAGCAATTTGATCCCGTGGTGCTGAGGACCTTTGTTCTCCCGCCCACCGCCACGGCGCAAGAGGCGGTCGAAATCGTCAATCTGTTCAAGGCCATTCTGGAGCTGAAGAACGTTAGCTCCGGACAGCCCGGAACGGTAGAAGTACGCGGGCCTGAGTCCGCGGTGAATGCCTGCGCGCAATTGCTGAAGCAACTCGACAACCAGCGCCCGCAGGTCATGCTCGATGTGCGCGTGTTCCAAGTCAATCATCAGCTCACTCGCAATATTGGATTACATGTTCCGTACACTTTTAACCTGTTCAACATTCCGGCTGCGGCCCTGGCAGGATTGGCCGGACAGAATATTCAGCAGCTCATTAACCAGCTGATTGCTTCGGGAGGAATCAACCAGGCGGGCAGCACGGCCCTGTCGGGGCTGCTCGCGCAACTGGGGGGGCAACAGAATTCCATCTTCAGCCAGCCCCTGGCGACGTTTGGCGGCGGGTTGACGTTCATGGGCTTGAGCCTTGACCAACTATCGGCCGCGCTGTCGGTAAACGAATCGTGGGTACGGAGCTTGGAAAATCTGTCGATGCGCGCGGGCCAGGGCAAAGACGCGACCTTTCACCTGGGAGAGCGGTTTCCAATTTTGAATGCCAGCTACGCTCCGATCTTCAACTCGCCGCAGATATCGCAAGTGCTCGGGAACCAGACTTACGTTCCTCCGTTCCCTTCCGTCAGCTATGAAGACTTGGGATTGAATGTGAAGGTGACGCCAACCATTCACGGCGACGGCTCGGTGACCCTGCAATTGGAAATGCAAGTAAAATCGCTGACAGGCCAGTCGAGTGACGGGATTCCGGTTATCTCGAATCGCGAGTACAAAGGCGTGATCACGCTGAAGGACGGTGAGCCGGCGTTCGTCGCAGGAGAAATCTCGCGGACCGACACGCTTTCCATGACCGGCCTTCCCGGATTCGGTTTTTTGCCGTTGTTGAATCGGGCGATGGTCAACAACTCGAAGCAGGAAAATGAGGACGAGTTGCTGATTGCGATCACGCCCCACGTATTGTCGAACTTTGACCGCAGCACTCCTACGATCTGGCTCAGTCGCCGCTAAGAGCTCTGGGAGTAGTGCGATCGCCAAGACCGGCCCTCCCCGGCTCAAGCCGCGATTGATTTGACGAGACTTGCGGCGCGGCTGAAAAGCCGCGCCCTTTCAAAACAGGCTTTGAGCGATTTTCAGTGACGCGGTCCGCTACTGCTGTTTCGCGGCAAATTCGACCAGCTTTTTGTAAACCGGCAGCAATTCTTCTTCTACATTCCCAATCCTGCGGCCGTTGACGAATAGCGTCGGGGTGCCAGTGACCTCAACACTCTTGCCAAGCTCGATCGAAGCGTCCACGCGAGCCTTAGTTTCCGGCTTGGCGGCGCAGGCAGCTATGTCCGCCCCTTTGAGGCCGGAATCGTTGGCAATGGCGGTCAGTTTTTCGTCAGCGTTCTCGGCGGTAATCTGAGGTTGCTGATCGTAAGCTTTGGCGACGAACGTCCAGAAAGCATCGCTTGAGGCGCGGCTGACGCAGTCCGCGTAATCGGCTCCCTTCGCGGCCCAGTTGTGCATTTCCAAAGGAAAATTCTGAAAAACGAAGCGGGCTTTGGGCTCGGCAGCGACCAGTTGCTCAATTGTAGGTTGCGCCTTCTTGCAGGCGGGGCATTGCAGGTCCCCGAATTCGACGATCATGACGGGTGAGTCCTTGGGGCCGCGCGAAGGCCCGGTCACTTCTTTGTCGAGAATCTTCTTCACTGGATCGAAGGGCCTGGAGCCGAACGGAATGATTTCGCCGACGAGGGCATGCTTGCCGTCGGCCCCCACATAGAAGCGGGATAACTGCTGCCCCTGTTCGCTGGCGAGAATGACATTGACTTCAGCCAATCCGGAGATCGCCGAAGGCCTGATACTGGCGATTTTCCAGCTCAAACCATCCTGATATCCAAACTGCTGATGCAGGAAGGAGTCGACGGTAGCCTCGGATGGGAGAGTGGTCGCAGGAGCGGCGGGCCTCGTCGTCAGCGTGGGCTTGGGGGAGGTTTGAGCGCCTGCCAAGTGGCAAGCCAGGCACAACACAAAAGTCCAGTTGAGAAAAACGCGCATGGGGTCCTTTCGATGATGAACGCTCTGAAAGAAGCTTAGCCGATGCCTTTACTAGAATACGTCACCCTTCAGCCTCATTCCGATTTCGCGGCAATGGGAAAGCGCCGTCCATAGCCGAAAGCCTTGGGAGAAATCTTCAGACCGGGAGCAGCCTGCTGACGCTTGTATTCCGCGCGATCGACCATGCGGACAACGCGCCGCACCAGTTCAATGTCAAAGCCGCGGTCAGCTGCGATCTGTTCTGCGGGATGCAGGTCTTCCACATAGTCTTCGAGGATGGCATCGAGAATTTCGTACGGCGGAAGCGAGTCGCTGTCTTTTTGATCAGGCCGCAATTCGGCCGAGGGCGGCTTCTCGATCGTGGCGCGGGGAATGACCGGTTTTACAGAATTGACGTATTCGGCGAGGCGGTAGACCAGCGTTTTCGGCACATCGGAAATGACGGCAAGCCCCCCAACCATATCTCCGTAGAGTGTGCAGTAGCCTACGCCAAGTTCACTCTTGTTCCCCGTGGAGAGCACAATCCCGCAAAACTTGTTGGAGATCGCCATCAAGGCCGCGCCGCGGCAACGGGCCTGTATGTTCTCTTCTGTGACGTCTTCTTTTCGACCAGCAAAGACTCCCTTCAGCATCTCGCGATAGGCTTCATACGCTGGATTGATGGAGATCAATTCGAAGCGGATACCGAGATTTTTGGCCAGAGCGCGAGCATCGTCGATCGACCCCTGGGAGGAGTACGGCCCCGGCATCCCTACGGCGATGACATTTTCCGGGCCGACGGCATCGGCCGCGATGGCGGCCGTAAGGGCAGAATCGATGCCGCCGCTCACCGCCACGATCGCTTTACCAAAGCCGCATTTATGGATGTAGTCGCGCGTCCCGAGAACCAGGGCGGCATAGGCGCTGGCTTCGTCTCCGGCAACCTGCTCGTGCATTTCGCCGGTCAGAGACTGAGAATCGAAATACACCAGGTCTTCCTCGAAGGATTTGCCCTGCGCGATGACCTTGCCTTCCCGATTCAGCACGAGGCTGGAGCCGTCGAAAACCAGGCTGTCGTTGCCGCCGACTTGATTGACCAGAACGACCGGGACGTTGTGCTGGCGAACGATGCTGGCCAGCAAGTCGCAGCGGAAGGCCCGCTTGCCGATCCAGAAGGGCGACGCGGAAATATTAAGCACGAAATTGCCGCCTGCATGAATCAGGGACTCAACCGGGTCGACATTGTACAGGCGCTTGGCCCAGAACTGTTTGTCGTTCCACGCATCTTCGCAGATCGTTAGCGCCATACGATTGCCACAGAACGAGAACAATTCCTGCTTCTTCGCGGGAGCGAAGTTGCGCATTTCGTCGAAGACGTCGTAGGTAGGCAGGAGCATCTTCGACTGGATGAAAACAATTTTGCCGTCCATCAGAAGGGCGGCCGAGTTCATCACTGTCTTACCGGTGTCGGAATCGGCGGGGGTTACCAAGCCGCAGATGACGGCTATTCCCGTGGTTTGGGCTGCGATCCGTTCCGCGGATTCGCGGTTGCGAGCCACAAAGGATGGACGCTCGACGAGATCGCGAGGCGGATAACCGCAAACCGACAACTCGGGAAACAGGATCAGTCCCGCGCCCGCGGATTTTGCGCGGAGCGAGAAATCGACAATCTTGGCCGCGTTGCCCGAGAAGTCTCCAACTGTGGGATTGATCTGTCCGAGCGCAATCTTCACACTATCAGTGTAAAGCCCGTCCCGCGCACTTGCACAGCAGGGGTGCCGGAGCTGAGTTTTGCCTGAAGGTACTGGATTTCGATACAGCTTACTTCAACCTGCTACAATATCGATTTTGCTTTTAGTTATCTCGGAGGCATGCAGCTATGCATCTGCGCCCGCACGCGGCATTTCGGTATCTTCTGATTCTCTCTCTCATTCTTCCCATCTCCAACTGGATTTCCAGCCCCGCCAATGCGCAGGCACAGGACAAGAATCTTCCGTGGATGAATACCAGCCTGTCGCCCGACGAGCGCGCAGCCATGGTTGTTAAGGAGATGACGCTCGACGAGAAGATCTCCATGCTCCACGGCACGGGCATGAAAGGCCTTGGACCTACAAGCCCGGAGAATATTCACTCGAACGGCGGCGCTGGATACGTCCCGGAGATTCCGCGGCTAGGCATCCCCGGAATTCAGATGTCCGACGCCGCGTACGGAGTGCGGGGAAGCGGCGAGAACGGGCGTTATTCGACAGCTCTGCCCGCCGACATTGCCGGCGCGGCTACCTGGGATCTGGAGGGCGGCTTCGCTTATGGAGCGCTCATTGGCCGTGAGTTGCGCGCCCAAGGCTACAACATGTCTCTGGGCGGCGGATGCAATTTGACGCGCGAGCCGCGGAACGGTCGTACGTTCGAATACCTGGGTGAAGATCCGATCCTGGCGGGAAAAATGGTTGCGGCAGTAATTAAAGGGACGCAGTCTCAGCATGTGCTGGGCGACATCAAGCACTATGCATTGAACGATCAGGAAAGCGGGCGCAACGCGCTCAATGTGAATATCGACAAGCGAGCGGCGCGAGAGAGCGATCTGCTGGCGTTCGAGATCGGAGTTGAGGAAGGCGATCCTGCTGGAGTGATGTGCTCGTACAACCGCCTGTGGGGCGACTATGCCTGCGAGAACAAGGCGCTGCTTACCGACATTCTGAAGAAAGACTGGAACTTCAAAGGCTTCGTTCTGAGCGACTGGACGGCTACGCACAGCACAGAGAAGTCGTCGGCCGCAGGATTGGATCACGAAGAGCCAGGCTGGATGTTTTACGGCGATGGATTGAAGAAGGCCGTGGCAGCCGGGACTGTATCGCAGGCCGAAATTGACGATCATGTGCACCGCATTTTGCGGGCGATGTTCGCCACCGGGTTGATTGACCACCCGGTGCAGAAGAGCGTGGTGGACGTGATGGGCGGATTCGAAGTCGCGCAAAAAATCGAAGAATCCGGAATCGTCCTCCTGAAAAACGATCGGGCACAGCTTCCACTGGATGCTTCGAAGATCCGGAGCATTGCGGTGATCGGTCCGCACGCCGATGTTGGAATGATCTCCGGCGCCGGTTCCGCACAGGTCGATCCTCCGGGTGGAAACGCAATTTCGCCGCCTGGAGAGGGCCAGACGCGATGGAATGTACCCGTTTGGTTCCCGACTTCGCCGCTAAAGTCGATTCAAGCGAAAGTTCCGGGTGCGAAAGTGCAGTTTGACTCGGGTGCAGATCCCGGGAAAGCTGCGGCGGTCGCCAAAGGCGCTGATGTGGCAATCATCTTTGCCTACCAGTGGGAGAGCGAAGGGATGGATCTGCCGACTCTTGCCCTTCCGGAGGACCAGGATGATCTGATTGCCAAAGTCGCGGCAGCCAATCCGCACACGGTCGTCGTGATTGAGAGTGGCGGACCGGTAACCATGCCATGGGCAGGAGAGGTGAGCGCAATCCTCGAAGCCTGGTTCGCCGGCAGCAAGGGATCCGATGCCGTGGCAAATGTTCTGTTCGGTGATGTGAATCCCAACGGCAAATTGCCGGTTACCTTTCCTCGCAGCGTGGAGGATCTGCCCCATCCTACGATCGTCAAACCACAGCGAGATTCGCGGCCTCGGCATTTCGATCCCAGCGGATTTCCCGCGTTTCAGATTACTTATGACGAAGGAGTCAAGGTCGGCTACAAGTGGTATGACGCGGAGAAAAAGCCGGTTCTATTCCCCTTCGGATATGGGCTCTCGTACACGACCTATTCGTATTCCAATTTGCGACTCACGCCGGGCAAGAACCCGCGAGTGACTTTCACCCTGACCAACACCGGCAATCGCTCCGGGGCCGAAGTTGCGGAAGTGTACGCTTCCCTGCCCGCAGCGGCATCGGAGCCTCCAAAGCGACTTGTCGGTTGGAGCAAAGTTCAGTTGAAGCCGGGAGAGAGCAAAGAAGTCACCGTGGATGTCAACCGGAAATATCTCTCGATCTTCAATGTTGAGAAGAATGGATGGCAGCTGATTCCAGGAGAGTACGGCTTCATGGTCGGAGGATCGTCGCAGGATTTGCCGCTGAAGGAGGCGGTGAGTTTGAAGTAGACGGGAAGCGTGGTCGGCTAGAGGATAGCGTCGTCCAGCGAGGCGATGAACTGGATTCCGGGCACGAATTTGCCAACCAGTCTCCTGTCGTTCGTCAAAAACAGATCTGTGCCGGCTTGCGCCGCCAGTGCAAGATGAATTGCGTCCGCAGGGGGCACAACTAACGTTCCACGTACCTTCGCGTAGTAGTCGGCCGTTTCAACTGTGAAGGGCAACACTTCCGAAACAACCGCCTCTAGCTTGCTCCGCATAACTCCTGCGCGATCTCCTGCTCCTCTGCGGTAGACCCCCGCAAGGATTTCGCCAAACGTAAACGCCCCGGTGAGCAGTTGATCGCCGCGCTTGTGCATTCGCGAGTGTATTGTATGGACGCGTTTGGCAAACTGCGGATTATCTTCGAGCCAGTAGATGAACAACATGGTGTCCCAATAAATCCGGCTCACCTTCCCTCCCGCGGAGGGTGAAAGTTAGTTCTCTCCGCCTTCAGGTAAGCCTCTCCTCCTCCCAAGTCGGAGAAGACATCTCTAAGAGTCCCTCGCAAACTCGTCCATGGATCTTCATGTTTCGTTTTTGATGGGGCACCTACAAACTCATAGGTGTAGGTCACAGTCGTGCTCTGTCCAGACTTCGGACCGGACGCTTCCAGCAAATGCAGGTGGTTGTCGCTCAAGAACTGATTTGTCTTGAGAGCGCTGCAAACCGCCGGAGCCCGATGGCCGCCAATGCCGAGTTCGCGGACGACGTCCCCGGCCCGAATACAGAACCGGGAGGACTTTCTCTCACGCGCGGGCAAGACATATTTCTCCCGGCCGTGAGTTCGAATTTTGTCGGCAAGCTTCATCTCTGCCCTTTTCACCCCGTTAGCATGGTAAGAATAGCATAGAATAGCATACAATGGAAGATGCGGAGCGGATCTCAAGGCCTCCGCTGTGCGAGAAGACGGAACACATAACTTCGGTTCCGTACTAAGGCATGATCCCTCTGGCTGCCTCCAGCACTTCCGGAACGATGTCATCGATGTCTGAGTCTTTCGTACGGTGATTAACAATGCAAGCGCGCAGGCTGAACTTGCCTTGCAGCGAGGCGTTCGAGAGGTAGATGCGGCCGCGAGCAAGGATCTTCTTCAGTAGGGACGCATTAAAAGCATTCAGATCCTTCTCGGAGGCATTATTCCCCTTATAGCGGAAGCAGACCGCGCTCAGCTCCACGCGAGCCAGCAGTTCCAGTTTCTCCTCGGCATGGATCGCGTCCGCTAAGCGGCGAGCCTGTGCCAGGTCTTTCTTGATCGACTCGCGGAAAGCTGCGAGGCCGTGGTAGCGCAGCGAGAACCACAGCTTGAGCGCGCGAAATCTGCGCGAGAGTTCCATCGATTCTTCAAAAAACGCAAATCCTTCGATCGGGTCCTGAGTCAGTGATCGGGCGTAGTCGCCAGTATGCGAGAAGGCCTTCTGGGCAGCGGCTGAGCTGCGATACAACAGACAACCGCAGTCAAGCGGCTGATAGAGCCACTTATGGGGATCGAGTGAGATGGAGTCGGCAAGCTCCATGCCGTCGAACTTGGTTCGATCGGCGATTGCCGCCAGGGCTCCGTAGGCCCCGTCGATATGAAACCATGCGCCGTGACGATGCGCAATTTCCGCAATTCGCCGCAAAGGATCGATTGCGCCGGTGTTGACCGTTCCGGCTGAAGCGACGACGGCGAGAGGAGTTCGGCCACCGGCTTTGTCCTGCGCGACTTGCTTCTCGAGTTCCTCCGGAATCATGCGCAGCGAATCGTCGCATGGGATCAGTCGCAGATTGTTGCGCCCAATTCCGAGCAAGGACACGCTCTTGGGAATCGACATGTGAATCTGCTCGGAAGCGTAGACGACACCTCCAGCCGTGACGCCTGGCTCGTTCGCAGGGGCAATCGCTTCACGGGCCATGGCCAAGGCCATCAGGTTCGCAGAAGATCCACCGCCGGTGAGATGCCCGTGAAAACCGGGGCACCCGATGGCTTCCGCCAGCCAACGGACAACAGTTTTTTCGATCATGACGGCGGCTGGACCCGAACGCCACGCGGTCACATTCTGATTCAGGACACTCGCCAGCAGGTCGGCGACGGCTGCCACCGGCTCTCCGGAGCCGAGAACGTAGCCGAAGAAGCGACCGTTCTGCGCGCGAGAAGAACGTGTTAAGTCCGTAATATCGTTCAGAACATCGCCTGCAATTCCCTGCTCGAGCAGAGGGGAATCGAAGCGCGCAAGGGATTCACTGCCCGTGACGACCGGCGAGATCGATTGCGAATCGATTTGATCGAGATATCGCGCCGCCAGCGTTGTGACTTTTTCGGCTAAGTCAGAGAATTCGCGGCTGGAGATTTCAAGGGGATTCATGCGCGACTAATCCCTACCCGCCGGAAAGACACTATGTTTCGGCGCAGGCACCGGAGTTGCGCCTTTCTGGTCCTGCCACAGCACGCGATTGAGCCGTTGTGCGCCCGCGGCATCGGGACGAGAGAAATCCATACGCATGGAAACTTTCGCTCCCGGAGCATCGTGGCGGTTGCGTTCGTAAATCAATCCATTCTTCAGATTGCGATAGTCAGCCTTATAGGGAATCTGGCCGCCGCTGCCGGAGAAGAGTCCGCTCATGACCGGAGCGTAGGCGTCGAATTGGTTCATTGGCGGCAGGTTCAGCAGCGTTTCCATCGTGTGAACCATGTTGACGGTCGTATAGAAGCGATGTTCGACGTTAGGCTGTGCCGACGATCCCGGAGAATACTTGCTGATGACGAAAGCGATGGAGCGGTGCGCGTCGACGTGGTCCGCTCCGTCCTGCGCGTCATCTTCAAGAACGAAAATCGCCGTGTCATCCCAGTAGGGGCTGTGGGAAACAGCATCGACAACGCGGCCGAGCGCGAGGTCGTTGTCGGCAACGTTGGCTGCGGGACGGGCGCGGTCGGGGCGCGTCCCTCCTGTGTGGTCGTCGGGCAAGTAGAGCAGAACGAAGCTGGGCATTTCGAAGTCGGAGCCTTCGTTCGATTCGCGCGCACGAACGTAGGCTCCGAATTCGTTGAGGAATTCGTCGGCGCGCAACTGGTCGGGATAGTCGGTGTTGAAATCCGGGTAAAGCGGATCGAAATGATCGCGCAACGCAGGCTTCGACGCCTTCACGCCACTGAACAACGGCACGGCCCAAGGCCAAGGGCTTCGGCTGCCGTGCGGGTCGCCGACGTTGGGCGGGAGCGTGTCGCCTTGCTGAAGTTCCTTTCTTGGGCAGGGCGATTCAATTCCCGGTGGCGTTGTCGCGCTGGCATCGGAGCGGTATCCGTTACACCACTCCGCATTCACGAATTCGCCGTAGTCGCGGAAGCTCACGTTATTGCGAGCCAGATTGTCCCAGAGAAATCCGGTGCCGGGATCGTCGACATCGGGCTGGTTGTGCTCGATGGGAAACTCATCAGCGTTCAGCCCCTGGAAATCGTAGGTGCGCTCTTTGCCACGATAGGCGATCTGCCAGGTCTTCTCGTTGTAGTCGCTGGTGATGGCAGCAGTAGACCAGAGATGTCCGTCGCCAGAGACTTCGCCGCTGTCGTAGAAGTTGTCGAGCACGCCGAATTGCAGGGCGAGCTTGTGCTCGTTGGGCGTGATGTCTTCGCCATATAAAGTGAGCGAGGGATCGCCGTCGCCGACCTTCAGGTCGCCCAGAATCTGGTCGTAAGTCCTGTTTTCCTTCATGACGTAGATAACATGCTTGATGGGATTCTTGCCGCCTGCGAAGGTGATCGTACCGGGGTCAGAGTGGAAGAGGTTGTCGCGTTCGACGGTTTGAGTAAGTTGCGGAAGCTGCTTCAAGGTTGACGGAATGTTCAGGCGAGCAATGGAGCCGCGCAGCAGGCTCGGGATGTAAATGTGGCGGTGCCTTCTTAACTCCCAAGGAGTCTTGCCCATTTCCTTATTCGGCATTGTTCCCTGCCCTTTCGCGCTGGCGATGAGGAGATCGTCACCATGGACGGCGAGGGCGCTGGGGTACCAGTCGGTGGGGATGAAACTGGCGCTCCCCTGAGCGAAATCAATCAAGGAATTGCTGACATGCTCGGCAAGCCTGGAAACATCGAAAACCGCAACGGCGTCGAGCGAAGAATCTGCAACGAACAAACGCTTACCGTCGGGGGATTGGGCCAGCCCGGTCGGGACACTGCCGGCAAATTTCTGATCCTTTGGAGCGGTGGGCAGGAAGGCAACCGGGCCCCCGGCAGAGACACCGATAACTCCGACTATATCCACGTTCGATAGGGAAACATATAGCAGTTGCTCATCGCGGCTGAGGAGCATTTCCGTCGGGTGCGAACCCGGCGCAAGCGGATCTTCCGGCTTCTTGAGGTCAACCCAGCGCGCGACCTTTCCGCTGGTGAGATCCAGTTCTGCCACTTGCGACGCATTCCACAAGCTGCACCAGGCGCGGCGGCCGTCGCGGGTGGCAACGCAGGTATACGGAAACGATGACGGGACTAGATCGCTGGCGCTTAGATCGAATGTCTGCAGAATCTTCCCGGTGGCAGGATCGAGCAGCACGACGTTGTCAGAGAGATTGTTGGCGATCAGCAGCTTGTCGCGGCCGCCATCCGCGACTACGGCTATTCCCGCTGGATATGGAATCGCCATATGCGGCGGCGCCTTCAAACCAAGGGCGAGATGCTTGCCGGTTGAAAGCGGTTGAAGCGGAATGGGGATGAACTTTTCCGGCGCGACCTTTCCCGCCGTGAAGCTGTAAACCGCAATGCCATTCCCCAGGTTGCCCGGCTTGGCGCCCGTGGGGTCGGTCAATGATCCTACCGAAGCATACAAGTGCTTGCCATTCGAGCCGAACGCCAGACCGATGAAATAGCTCTGGTGGGCATCACCGCCGAACCGCTTGTCGGGATACTCCACAATCTGGTTGGTCGCGAGATTCAGGGTCGAGATTGATTGCTCGCCTAGCGTTTCCTGCGTCCCGTAGCCGTCGTTCAGCAGCGCGGCGTACTCGCCGTCAGGACTCACCACCATTGTGACCGGAAAGCTGTTCGTGCTGCCGATGCGCCCCGGCGTGGGAGCGGAGAGCATCTTGCTGGTCGGCAACATGATGGGCGGATGGTCACCCGAAGGAGCCTGGGCTTGAGTAAAAAGTGAGCCTCCAAGTATGAGCGCACAACATAAACGAAGGAAAGAATAGGTCACAAGCCCTCCGAGAAAAACGATAGCAGAACTAAAAGAAGAGAGAATGACGAGCCTACTGGAAACCGGCGAGGTGGTCAAAAGGCCGTGTTATGAGCTAGGTGGGACGGAGCCACCTTCGATGCGGAGCTTCGCCCCGCGGACAGCCGACGCGGCTGCCCCTACATGCTCTGGAAATTACAGGTGGCTATGCGCCAGAGGCTCGGGTCGTGGTCGGCTGCTCCTCGTCGGGGTGCACGTTGTGGCGAACATCGGAGCCCTGCACCCAGAAGATGACGTCTTCGGCGATGTTGGTGGCGTGATCGGCAACGCGCTCCAGATTTCGCGCCACCAGCAGAGCGTCCAACGCCTGGCGCACGATCTCGGGACGGTCGTTCATGGTCTTGACCAGTTGGATGAAAGCGTCGTCGCGCATGCGGTCGATGACGTTATCCATTTCGAGGACCGCCTGGGCAAGCTCGACCTTGCCTTCGATGAACGATTCCAGCGCGCGGCGGACCATAGCACTGACCGCGGTGCCCATGCGCGCGATGTCGACGGGCAGATCGGCAGCCGGAAGTTCGACCATGTCCATGACGCGCTCGGCGATATTCACCGCCTGATCGCCCACGCGTTCGAGGTCGGAATTGATCTTCGTCACGGCCAGGATGAACCGGAGGTCGACTGCCATGGGCTGCTGCATGGCGAGCAGGTCGAAGGCTTCCTCGTCGATCTCGCGCTCGGCGATGTTGATAAGATTCTCGCCTTCCAAAACCATCTGGCAGCGAGTCAGATCGCGCTCGACATAGGCCTGGCGCGCGCGATCGACCGCCTGCTCCGCGAGACCTCCCATGCGAAGCAGCCGTTGCCGCAGATCGTCGAGACCTTGTTGAAAACGCGTGCGCATTCGTCAAACCTTCCTTATCCGAGCGTTCCTTATCCAAATCTGCCGGTGATGTAGTCTTCGGTCTTCTTGTCTGACGGCTTGGTAAATATCTTTTCCGTCTTGTCGAACTCGATCATTTTTCCCAGCAAAAAGAAGCCGGTGAACTCGGCCACGCGCGCCGCCTGCTGCATGTTATGCGTGACAATTACGATGGTATAACGCTCTTTCAGCTGAAAGATCAACTCCTCAATTTTTCCGGTCGAGATTGGATCGAGGGCGGAGCAAGGCTCGTCCATCAGTAGGACTTCCGGTTCGACGGCGAGAGCGCGCGCGATGCACAGGCGCTGTTGCTGACCACCGGAGAGGCTGGCGCCGGACTTCTTGTGCAGATGATCCTTGACTTCCTCCCAAAGGGCCGAGACCTCCAAAGACCGCTGGACAATTTCGCTGAGCTTGCGGCGATCGCGGAAGCCGTTGAGCTTGAGTCCGGAAGCCACGTTGTCGAAGATCGACATCGTCGGGAAGGGATTTGGCTTCTGAAAGACCATGCCCACCCGGCGGCGAAGCTGAGTCGGCGAAGTACCGTTATAGGCGTCGATTTCACCGATGCGAACACGCCCTTCGACCCGGGCTTCGGGAATGGTCTCGTGCATGCGATTTATGCAGCGGATGAACGTCGACTTGCCGCAGCCGGAGGGCCCAATCAGCGCGGTGGCGTGATTCGCCGTCACGTTGAGATTGATGTTGAAAAGCGCCTGGCCCTTGCCGTACCAGGCATTCAGGTTCTCGACCTGGATTCCAACGCCCATAAGTTATGCCGTCCCAAACGAGCCGCGGCGTACAGCATAGCGTACTGCAGCAACCGCGCCGACGATGAGAACAATCAGTACGAACGATCCCGCCCAAGCCTGGCGATGCCAATCGTCGTACGGGGAATTTGCGTACACATAAATCTGCAGGGGCAGCGCCGCGATCGGCTGGTCGTAGCGCAGGCTCCAAAAGGTGTTGCCCAGAGCAGTGAAAAGCAGTGGCGCGGTTTCTCCCGCGACGCGCGCAAAGGCCAGCATGACTCCGGTGATGACGCCGGAGGTCGCCGTCCGCAGCACGATGGATAGAGTTGTGCGCCAGCGTGGGACTCCGAGGCCATAGGCGGCTTCGCGCAGGGCCTGCGGCACCAGGAGCAGCATTTCTTCGGTCGTGCGGCAGATGGTGGGAACCATCATGATCGAGAGCGCGACGCCGCCGGCCATGGCCGAGAATCCATGCCCGCGAACCAGAATGGCCCAGCCGACAATCCCGATCACGATAGAAGGCACGCCATTGAGCACATCAGCGGTGAAGCGAATGACGCTGCCGAACCGGTTGCGGCCGAACTCTGCCAGGTAGATGCCGGCTCCTACGCCAAAGGGCACGCCGATCACGCTAGCGATGGCAAGGATGATGACCGATCCGATGATGGCGTTGGCCATGCCGCCACCCGCCTCGCCTACGGGTTTGGGAGTCTGTGTGAGGAAGGCCCAGTTGATCGAACCAACTCCCTTGTACACGAGGTAAGCGAAGATTGCGACCAGCGGTGCGAGGACGAGAATGACCGTCAGAATCGCCGCACCCGTCATCACATGATCGGTGACGCGACGTCGCAGGCTTATCGGGGGGACGACAGACTGGAGGGCGCCGGCCTCAGGCATGTCCCCTCGCAGGCTGACCGCGGGTCACGGTCCACACCAGCAGTTGCGCCAGCGCGTTGACTACGATCGTCACCAGGAATAGCGCCAGGCCGATTTCAACCAGCGCCGAGAGGTAGAGGTCACCGGTTGCTTCGCTGAATTCGTTGGCCAGCACGCTGGCCATGGTGTAACCGGGAGCGAACAGGGACTTCGAGATCTCCGGACGATTCCCGATCACCATGAACACGGCCATGGTCTCTCCGAGCGCGCGTCCGAGGCCAAGGATGATACCGCCAACAATGCCGGCGCGAGCGTTGCGCAGCACTCCAATTCGAATCATCTCCCAACGAGTTGCGCCAAGCGCCAGGGCGGCCTCGCGCTGGTGCTGAGGCACGACCGAGAGCACTTCGCGGGTGATGGACGAGATGATCGGTATCACCATAATTGCGAGAATGATTCCGGCTGCGAGCATGCCAATGCCGTATTGAGGACCGACAAACAATCCGGTCCAGCCCAGCGTTTTGGAGAGAAACGGCTCGACATAGCCGCTGAGCAATGGAACCAGGATGAACATCGCCCAAAGGCCATAAATCACGCTTGGGATGGCGGCCAGCAACTCCACGAAGAACGAGAGTGGTCCGCGAAACGCCTTCGGACACATCTCGGTGGTAAAGACGGCCACGCCGACGGAAAGAGGCACTGCAATGATCAGGGCCAGGATCGAGGAAGCGATCGTGCCGAACATGAAGGGCAGAGCGCCAAACTTCTCGCTGACAGGATCCCAGTCGCTGCCAGCGAAGAACTTCAATCCGAAGGCATGCCAGGAGAGCTTCGAACCGGAGATGAGTTCGTAGACAATCAGACCGAGCACGGCCAAGACCGCCAATCCGCAAGCCATCATGGCCGCCCTGAAAAGGCGGTCAGGCACCTCTCCCCCAGAAGCACGCGAGAGGGGCGCCGGACGTTCGGCGGAAATAGCTGCAAGTCTCGTCACTTCAGCGGGTTGCGAACTGGACATATCAGGCGGTTCGAATGCACGCTGCGCCATCCCCTTCAACCTAGCAGAGAGTTGTTACAAAGGTGTTAAAATGAGAACCGCTTTTGCGGGCCCTGAAGTTTTCCCTCACCACTGGATTCCTCAACATGAGTTGTGTTGGCGCGTTGCTTTGATCTTCTCTGGGTAAAGAAATTCAGTCTTCTATGGCTACTGCTCGAGAGCGCACGAAAGTGGCATTCACGAAGGTAGCGCGGGCATTGCTCCGCCTTTCGTCGGAGCAGGATCCTGAAGCGGTTCACGGGTTTCGCACTGCGACCCGGCGGCTACAGATTCTGCTGGAGCAAGTAGTAGCGAGCCCGGACCGCAACCAGAAAAAGCTGCTGAAAGCGCTGAATCGCATCCGCCGGCGAGCGGGAGCGGTTCGCGATGTCGACGCGCAGCTCTCCGCTTTACGCAGTCTGAGAGTTCCTCTCGAACCACGGCGCAAAACGCAACTCATGCACCAACTGATCGAGCTTCGGGTGCAACATGAGAAACGGTTGCATAAATTGCTGAAAAAGACTGAGATACAGGAAGTTCACAAGAGACTGAAGAAGGCGTCGAGAGCGCTCGACTCTGACACCAGCCGCGATCCTCTGCAGGTTGCTCGAAAGATACTGAACTCGGTCCGAGTACCGGAAAACGGGTTGAATGATGACGCGCTGCATCGTTACCGGATTGCGGTAAAACGAGCGCGCTACGCCGCAGAGTTTGCTGCAAAGTCGGCAGAAGCGGATCAACTGATCGTCGAACTGAAGCACCTGCAGGATGCTCTGGGGCAGTGGCACGACTGGCTGACGCTGACGCAGACTGCCGCTCAGTACTTAGGGGAAGTCAGCCAGTCATCGCTGGTGGCCGCACTGCACAATTTAACGCGAGGGAAATTCCGACACGCCGTGGAAGCGCTAGCGGAGTCGCCCGGCCTTCTTCCCGGCGATAAGAAGTTCCTTCCGTCAGCTGTTCTGCCCAGCTCAAACCCCAAGCGTCCGGCCTCTCCGAGAGACGTGCAAACTGCCGCGTAGTTTTCAGAGTCATTCTGATCGATAATCTTCGAATGTGATGACGCTGTTCTCTTCCGCATGTAAACTGTTGGGCTTCCATGCCCACGTTTGCCGCAGTCGATATCGGATCTAACTCTGTCCGGCTCAAAATCGCGCGCTTGCAGGCGCACCGTCTGCGACCTCTGCACGAAGACCGTGAAGTAACGCGGCTGGGCGAAGGAGTCTTCAGTTCCGGATTCCTGACGCCTGAGTCGATGGCGGAGACCGTCCGAGTCCTGCGGCGTTTCCATCGGGCGACCCAACAGGTCGTTACGGATACGGTTCGCGTGGTGGCAACGAGTGCACTCCGCGACGCACGGAATTCGCAGGCGTTTCTCGAGTGGGTTCGCTCGGCGACGGGATGGCGGGTGGAGATCATCTCGGGGGTGGAAGAGGCCCGCCTGATTCACCTGGGACTCGTAACCAGTCCGAGGGTGGACCGGTCACCTACGCTGATGATGGACCTAGGCGGCGGGAGCTGCGAGCTGACCGTCACGCAGGGTGGACGGATCCGCGACGCGGTGAGCCTGCCGCTGGGGGCCGTACGGCTGACCAACGAATTCCTGAGGCACGATCCTCCTCGCAAGGGCGAATTAACGCAGCTGCGTGGATTCATGACGCGGGAAGTCAACAAAGTTGTCGATCGTATTTCGACCGCGAAGATCAACAATGTCATTGCGACCTCGGGGACGGCCGCCGCGCTGGCGGCGGTGGCGAGTCATTTAGGCCGCAGGCGCGGCACGAGGAGCACGGTATCCCGCGCCGATATTAGGCGGATCGCCAAACGGCTCTCGAAGCTGCCGATTGCAGAGCGGCGAAAGATCGAGGGCATTGGTCCACGGCGAGCGGAGATTATCGTTGCGGGCGCAGCCGTATACCACGAATTGGTCGAGCGACTGCATCTGAAAGCTTTCCGGTATTCGCCGTTGGGACTACGCGATGGAATTCTCGCGCAAATGGCGGCAGACTACGACCGCAGCACGCGATCGGGGCGGCAGGTCGAATCGGAGCGCTGGGAATCGATTATGCACGCGGTCGAGCACTACCACGTGGACCGCAAACACGCGATGGATGTGAGAGATTCTGCATCACTGCTGTTTTCGGCCTTGCGGTCGGTGCACGGGCTACCGCCTGAATACCACGAATGGCTCACAGCAGCGGCGATGCTCTACGAAGTAGGCGACTTCGTAAACCGGAACGGGCGGCATCGCCACACCCACTACGTCATCTCGAATTCGGAAATTCTGGGTTATACGCCGCAACAGCGCAGGATCATTGCTGCCATTGCGCGATACCTGGGAAAATCGAAGCCGTCCGTGGACGACGGTCCGATGAAAATGGTCGAGATCAGCGAGCGCGTCGATGTCGAGAAAGGAATCGTCTTACTGCGGCTGGCGCGAGCTCTCAACCTGGGGCGTAGCCGCGCGGTCGAGAAGGTGCGTATTGCGGTCCGTTCCGCCGAAGTCAAGCTGACGCTGGTACCAAGGCGCCGCATGGGAGTGGATCTGGAACTGTGGGCGATCGAAAAGGAGAGCGCCTACTTTCGTGAAGTATTAGGGCGCGAACTTTCAACCGCGCTGTCATAGAGAGCCCGCAAGACTTTTGGCGTAAGGCACCACTGCAGGGTGCCGTTCGTTCTGCGCATTTCGACCTTGGCGACGGCGCCTTTCTTCAACTCAATCGACGCCTCACAACCAGATTCACTTATGATCGATCCCAGAAACTGGCTCAGGTTGGGATTGTGCCCAACCACCATGATTGCTTCCTGACGCGAATACTTCTCCAGCAGTTTGCGAAAATCAGCCAAGCCGGCCCCAGGCCGCAAGCCGTTATCGATTTGCAGCTTGCCTTCATATCCGAGTTCGTTGCCGACCAGAGAAGCGGTTTGAGTGCTGCGCTTAAGCGGACTGGAGATGATGGTCTCCACCTGGACATTGAGCGCAGCGAGCGCCCGGCCGACGTAGCCGCACTGCTCGATCCCTTCTTTATCGAGAGCGCGTTTTTCGTCCTTCTTCGGATTCAGGAGATGTTCGCCGGCGCTGGCATGGCGCAAGAAATAAACAATCATGGCAGTTTATCGTTCCCTTTCCAGACGCACTTTAGGCCTTCGCGAGGGAGCCGCCGGCAGCAACATAGCAGGATTCTTCCCTTCCGCAACGCTCATCAGAAAATCCTGTGCGCTGAATGCGGCGGCGCCCAGCGGCATGCGGCGATTGCGCTTGCCCTGGATCGGCTGCCATGCGCGGATATAAGCCTCGTCTTTCAAGAGAATCCGGGCTTTCCGGTTATCGGAGAGATAGGCATCGAGGATTTCGTGGCGAACGCGTTGCCGCAGCATCTCGTCACGCAGGGGGACCAGTACCTCGACGCGCTCGTAGAGATTGCGAGGCATCCAGTCGGCGCTGCCAATGTAAATCTCTTCTTCGCCGCCGTTGGAGAAATAGTAAATCCGGCTGTGCTCAAGAAACCGTCCGACGATGCTGCGGACGCGAATGTTCTCACTCACCCCCCGCACACCCGGACGCAGCGCGCAAATGCCGCGAACGATCAGGTCGATTCCCACTCCCGCCTGTGAGGCTCGGTACAGGGCCTGGATGATGTTCTTATCGAGCAGCGCATTCATCTTGGCGATGATGCGGGCCGGATTTCCCTGGCGGGCATGTTCGGCTTCTCGATCGATCAGCGCGATACATTTTTCTGCTAAATCGAGCGGCGCGACCAGGAGCGGCTCGTAGCCTGGATTCTCGGCGTAAGCGGTCAGGAAACTGAAAACGTCGTGCACGGCGCGCGTGATTTCTGGATTGGCGGTCAGAAGACTGAGGTCGGTATAGATGCGGGCAGTCGTGGCATTGTAATTTCCCGTACCGATGTGGGCGTAGCTGCGCGGCACACCGTCGGGATCGCGGCGGACCAATAGCGATAGCTTGCAATGTGTTTTGAGGCCGACCAGCCCGTGAAATACCTGGACGCCAGCATCTTCCAGATCGCGCGCCCAGCGGATGTTCGAGGCTTCGTCGAAGCGTGCCTTCAACTCGATCACGGCGGTGACTTCCTTGCGCGACGCAGCATCGATCAGCGATGGAACGATGAGCGAGTGCTCGCTGGTGCGATATAGCGTCTGTTTGATCGACAGAACGTTGTCGTCTTCGGCGGCCGACTCGATAAAGGAGATTACCGCGTCGTAGGAGTCGAACGGATGATGCAGCAGGATGTCGTGCGCGCGGAGTTCTTCGAAAAGGTCTTTTGACTTCGCTGTAAGGCGCAGCTCCCGAGGGGCAAAAGTGCGGTACTTGAGGTCGGGACGGTTCACCTGCTCGTACACGTTGAACAGTCGCACCAGGTTCACCGGACCATTCACCGGGAAAACCTGCCAGGGATCCAGCTCAAACACCGTTCGCAGGCGCTCGATGATCTCGGGGTCAGCGTCGGCTTCGATTTCCATGCGCACCGCGTCTCCCTTGCGGCGGTTGTGGAGTTCGGCGCGCACCGATTCCAGCAGGCTGCGCGCTTCTTCCTCGGCGAGGTAAAGATTGCTGTTGCGGGTAACGCGAAATGGCGCCGAAGAAACGATGTCGTAGCCGTGGTACATGCGAACAGCGTGGTGCGCGACGAGGTCGGCCAGGAAGATGAAGTCGACCGTGCCCTCGGAGGGGAGCTTGATCAGCCGCGGCAAGGCGCGGGGCACCGAGACTACACCGGTATAGGTCAGGGCCGAACGTCGGCGACGGCGCAGTAAGAAAGCCAGGCACAGCGCTTTGTTGATTACGCGTGGAAACGGGTGTGCGGGATCGACCGTGACCGGCGTGAGAAGCGGATCGAGTTCCTTCTCGCAGTATTCGTCGACAAATCGCAAGGCCTCGGGCTCCAATTCGTGCAAGCCCAGTACCCGGATTCCCTGCTCAGACAGCGCCGGCCGTAGCTGTGAATTCCAGCATTCATACTGGTCATCGACGAAGGCGTGGGTCAGCTTGCTGAGGACGTCCCTTTTTTCAGTGAGGGTCAGACCGTCGGCACCGGCCTCGTTGTAGCCGTCTTCAATCTGCTGCATCATCCCGGCCACGCGGACTTCAAAGAATTCGTCGAGGTTGCTGGCGGAAATGGAGAGGAACTTCAGCCTCTCGAGCAGAGGGTTGCCCTCGTCGGAGGCCTCTTCCAGCACGCGACGGTTAAACGCGAGCCAGGAAGTGTCGCGATTGAGAAAGTACTGAGGACTGTCCAGCGAGATACGCGCCATACCGAACGATCACCGGCTTTTTCCGCCTGAACTCTGTCGCCCAGCTACGCGGGCAGGGCATGCGGGAATGTAAGTATAGAACATCCTGCTGTCCCGGCGCCCGGGATGAAACCACTCCATGTTCGAGAATCCGAGCCCTACGAAAACCGGCACTCGGACATCTATCCGAGTGCCGGGTTCGGGCTACGTGACGATTGGCAAGAAATCGCCGTTACGGCAGGTAATACCGGAACGAGGTAAGAAACATGTTTTCGATGCCGTGAGGCTCTCCGCCCACGCCTGCCCACGCTTCGCGGGTAACGTAGGAATACTGCAATCCCCACTGCAAGCGGCCTTTCGGACCACTGTGAATCTTATGCCAGAATCCAGCGGTGCCTTCCAGGATGTAATTCGTATCGGCGGTGCAATTCGCGAGGGCGCCAGGGGCGAAGCCGCCCGCACCCGGGCCAGTTTCGGTGGCGCAACCGGCGTTACTGAAGGTGGGGGCTGCGTATCCGACCAGCTTACCCGTAACCGGATCGAAACTCGCGGCCCGTCCGGCGTATTCGCTGCCCAGGTTGAAGTAAACATCGAGCTTCGGGTAATGAAATTCCAGAGTCCCTAAACCCTGCACACTCCTGACCAGATACAGGGTTCCGTCGGCACGTACGGTAGTGTCGGCGAGACCGGTAGTACCGTAGCGTCCCACCCCGCTTCCCATCATGCCGTGAAGTCCGAAATCGACGTGTTTGTGCGCAAAGTCCCAGCGTGCGTTTACGCCGAAGCCCCCGCCATTCTTGGAGGAATTAAATGCGCCGAGGGCATTGGGCCCGGCAGTGGCAGCGCCGCCGCAGATCGTGGTCGCCTTCACGTCTTCGCAGGGGAAAACGCGGTCGCGGAAGCGGCTGTATACTCCGAAGATTTCGTAGTGTCCAAACCCCGGTTGGAAGGCCAATTTCGCCACAATATCCGGTGACGGATTAAAGGAGTAATTAGCGGAATATTTGTGCTGCCGTGGTGCTGGTTGTTGTACAGACCACCAGTGACTCCAGCGGTGCCAACCAGGAAATTGTTGGCATTGCCATGCGAAGTCAGCGTAGCCTGCGCATTTTCTAGGGATACGCCGAACCACGCTTTGTTGCTGAAATTCTTGGTCACGCGGAAGCCGTACTGGCGTGCCCAACTGAAGCCAACGTGGTACTGCGGATCGATGGTCATGGGAAGCACCTCAGTGCGGTTGTCCATGCCCTGCTTGGTTTCAGTAACCAAGCTCCACATCTGCCCGCCCGTGAGCGTCCAACCGCTATCGAGAGCTGCCTGTCCCCAAACCTGCCGCTGACGGAGCGTGTAGCTGTTGCTTTCGTTGTTGTTCGAAGTAACGCCGGCGGAGAGGAAGTCGGCTTCCACGTAGCCCGTCATCTTCACTCCCTTCTCTTTGCCTTCGACCAGCATGGAAACGCGCGACTGCCGTCCAGAGCCGAAGAACTCAGATATCGCCGAGGTCGAGGCCCCCGCGGTAGGTATGGCATTAAAGGGGGTGTTGATACCCGAACCCAGCGCACGAGAACGGCGGACTGTTTCTGCCGCCAGGAATCCGCCCGGGGTAATGGTCACTCCCTTGTAGTGGAGGGCTATCGGACTCTCAGTGGCGGCCTTGATTCCCTTCTGGGCTTCCTGCACCGTGACCACGGTGCTCGCCATATTGTTCTTGAGATCGCTGACGTCGGTCTTTAGTTCAGTGACCGACTGCTGCTGCTGGGTCGCCGCAGCCGCGGCTGCATTGGCTTTGCCGGCGGCATCAGTCGCGGCGGATTGAGCCTGCTGGACAGCCTGATCTTTCTGGCGAAGCTGATCCTGTAGCTGCTGAAGTTCTCGCTGTTGCCGCGCCAGAGCTGCCTGTTGGGAGGCAATGGCGTCTTTCAACTCCTGCACGTCTGCAGCCGTGATCCCAGCCGCTTTCTTCTTAGACGCTTTCGGCGCTGGGCTCGTCTGTCCCATGAGCCATGTCGACAGCAACAAAATTGCACACACCTTCCACGCAGACTTCATTCGTCCTCTCCTTTTTCCGCGGTAGTTGAAAGCACCCGGTGCTGCCGAGCCATTTATTTGACTTGCTGAATCGCTTCTTTCTCTTTGGCCGCAACATTTTCCGGCAATGGTGCATACGATAGGGCAGAGGTAAACTTCTGACCATCCGAGACCATCCAATTCAGGAAATCGACAAGAACCTTGCCGTTAGCGGCATTCTTGGATTCAGCTGGGATCAGCAACCAGGTAAAACTCGAAATCGGATAAGCATCTTTGCCGGGGGAGTTGGTGATAGATACGCGAAAGTCCGCCGGCATCTTCGGAGCCGAAGCTGCCGCCGCCGTCACACTCTCGAGCGAGGCCTTAACAAAGGTGCCCGCCGAATTTCGGACTCTGCCGTAGGGTATATTGTTTTGCACAGCGTAGATCAATTCCACATAGCCGATCGATCCCTGCAACTGCCGGATCATTCCCGCAACGCCTTCGTTGCCTTTGCTACCCATCCCGACCGGCCAGTTCACGGACGTGTTGGCGCCTACCTGGCTTTTCCATTCGGGACTGACTTTCGAAAGATAATCGGTCCAAATGAAGGTGGTGCCGCTGCCATCGGAGCGGTGGACGATGATGATTTGGCTGTCGGGCAGATTTACACCGGGATTCACGGAAGTGATTGCCTTGTCGTTCCACCGGTTGATCTTGCCGAGAAATATTCCAGCTAGAGCCTCAGGAGTGAAATTCAGCTCTGCGCTCACGCCCGGGATGTTGTAAGCCGGTACGTCCGCGCCTAAGACAGTCGGAAGGTTAAGAATCTTGGTCTTGGCTTCCTTCAATTGCTGTTCAGTCATCGGCATGTCGCTGGCGCCGAAGTCTACAGTGCCGGCGAGCACCTGGCGAATTCCGCCGCCACTACCGATGGACTGATAGTTGATCGCCACGTCGGGATGGATCTTGTGGTATTCGCTGAACCATTTCTGGTAGATCGGATTGGGAAATGTTGCGCCGGCCCCGGTGAGCGTGGTCTGCCCTACTACCGGCAAGGCCAGAAGGACACACACAAACAGCGGCAGAAATTTGCGCATTGGAAAGAGAATTCCTCCTTAAGTTGATGACGTTGTTCTATCGGCGTTGTGTTAAAGGAGGGTTACAGACGAGTGAATTTCTGATGAATGGCTGTGGAAGACGCGGGCAAAGTGCGGGATTTCGAGAGAAGCTACACGCCTAGTGAGCCCGTACGGTGACCTGGAGACGAGCGATTTCGCGCGGGAATAGAGCGTTGCCGGGAAATTGGCGCTGCAATCCCGCCAGCAATTCAACCGCGCGCTGATTGTCTTTTTCGCGTACGTATGCAATCGAGAGCAGGATGCGCGCGAAGGGCGCGAGATAGTGCCCATGCTCGGCGGTTACTTTCAGATCGGCAAGCCCGCCTTGCTTATCAGCCGGCAGACCTCCCAGGCGCAGCATCCATCGAAACGGGGCTGCCAGGCTGCCGATGACGTACTTGGTGAATCCGGTGGCAAGCAAGGCGTCGTAGCAGTCATGGCAAACGGCGAGCAGTTGCTGGCCGAGGGCGGACGCTTGCTTTGTAAAGCGAAGGGAAGCTAGATTCCGTTTTTCGATGAGGGCGGCGTAGTCCGCTTGCAGGCCGAAGCACATAGTCAGCGCAAACAATGCACCGCGGTCGTTCGGATCTTTGCTGAGTTTCGCATGCGCGAGACTTTCTGCGCTTGCGATTGCCGCGCGAAAACGCTCGCGAACCTGGGGATCGGGACTCAGTTTGGGACGGTCGACAAAGGCTTTGTCGTTTTCGAAAAACTGCGCTTCCAACACTCCCAGGCGGTTGAATTCGGAAAATAGCAGCCCCGCAGCTTCGCTGACTGGGCCCATAGGATCGTCAGGATGCAACTGTTGCCATGTGGCGAAATCCTTCTGCGCACCTGCAAAGTCCAGGTTGTAAAGGTCCGTAAACCCGTGATCGAGCGGCAATACCGCAGACATCTTCGGCAGATCCTCAGCCCACCCGGCGATGCACATGAGGCAGAGGAGTACAGCGGTGGTAACCAGTCGGTGGACCGCTGCATCCAACAGATGGCTTTTCGTGATCATGCGAGTTTATTATCGGATCTTTGCGGTTAGATGCAATCGGTCTTACCGCGGGTCGCCTGCAATTCCTAATCCTTTCGCCCGGCAATCAGACCGAATCGTCGATTGCGCGACTCTCTCGACTTTGGCAAGAAAGACCTATGACTGATTCTCAGACCCGTTATGCTCCCGGCTGGCCGGGCATCCCGCCGCGCTGGACCTCGAGCGCCAAGACCGGTGTCGGCACTGCGCTCAATCAACACAGCAAGGTTTGGTTTACGCTCAGTCACGGAATCCTGAACGAGGTGTATTTTCCTCGCGTCGACCAGGCCTGCACCCGCGACATGGGGTTCATCGTAACCAATGGGCGCGATTTTTTCTCGGAAGAGAAGCGTAACTGCTCATTCGAAAATCGCCCCTTTGAGCCCGATGTTCCCGCCTTTTGTCTGACGAATACGTGCAACTCAGGGCGCTACCGGATCCACAAACAGGTTCTTAGCGATCCTTACCGGAATGTTGTCCTGCAAAAAGTACGTTTTGAGCCTTTGCAGGGAAGCCTCTCGGACTACCGGCTGTATGCCTTGCTTTCTCCCCACCTGGCCAACTGCGGATACGGCAATACTGCATGGATCGGCGACTACAAGGGCTTCCAGATGTTTTTTGCCCAGCACGCCGGGGTCAACTTGAGTTTTGCGTCTTCCGCTCCCTGGAAGAACATGTCGGCAGGTTTTGTGGGCGCGTCCGATGGGTGGCAGGACATCTCTCAGCACTTTCACATGCGATGGGAATACGATCGCGCGGAGAACGGGAACGTCGCTCTCACCGGAGAGATCGATCTGGAGGCTTGTAAGGGCGAGTTCGTACTCGCCTTGGGCTTCGGCTCAATCTGGACCGAAGCCGCACAGCAAGCCCGATCCAGCCTGTTCGAAGACTATGAGGAGCTTCGGGATCATTTTGTCTCCCAATGGAAGGGCTGGCAAACCAAGCTTCTCAGGCTCGACGAACCACTGCGTCAGAACGATCTGTATCGCGCATCGATGGGAGTTCTTCGCACCCACGAATCCAAAGACTTCCTCGGCGGCATTATCGCCAGTCTCTCCATTCCATGGGGCTTCAACAAGGGGGACGAAGACCTCGGCGGATATCACCTGGTGTGGCCGCGTGACTTGGTGGAGAGTGCGGGCGCATTGTTGGCTGCGGGAGCAGTAGACGATGCCATTCGCGTGCTCCGCTACTTGGAGGCCACTCAGGAGGCCGACGGCAACTGGGCCCAGAACCTGTGGCTCGACGGACGGCCTTATTGGAGCGGCATCCAGATGGATGAAACCGCCTTCCCGGTTCTGCTCATTGATCTGCTCCGACGCGAGACTCCCCAGGCTCTCGGAAAGCTGGAGCGCTGGTGGCCGATGGTACGGAATGCAAGCAGCTTCATCATTCGAAACGGTCCGGTCACACAGCAGGACCGATGGGAGGAGGACTCCGGCTATTCCCCGTTTACTCTGGCGGCGGAAATCTCAGCACTGCTGGCCGCGGCCGACATTGCCGATCTGACAGGCCATCCTGAGCAGGCGCAAACCATGCGTGACACGGCCGACGCATGGAACGACAACATCGAGCGCTGGGTATACGCGACCGGAGGAGACCTGGCGCAGCAGTTGGGAGTGGAAGGGTATTACGTCCGCATCGCACCCCCGGATACGGACGGCGCCGCATCACCGACACAGGGCTTCGTCCCGATCAAGAATAAGCCGCCGGGCCAGGATGGAGAGCGCGCGTATCACATCATCAGTCCTGATGCGCTGGCTTTGGTGCGCTTCGGCCTGCGAGCGGCGAACGATCCGCGTATTTTGAACACCCTTCGAGCGATTGACGCACTGCTCGCGGTCGAAATGCCGCAGGGACCCTGCTGGTATCGCTACAACGGCGATGGCTATGGCGAGCACAAGGACGGCTCGGCTTTTGACGGGACGGGCATCGGGCGGCCGTGGCCCTTGCTCGCGGGAGAGCGGGCTCACTACGCCCTGGCCGGAGGACATGTTGATGAGGCCGAAGCTCTCTTGACCGTGATGGAAAACTCCACTGCCGGGGCCAGTCGCCTGTTGCCTGAGCAAGTGTGGGATGCCGGTGATATTCCGGCGCTCGAACTTTTTCGCGGCAAGCCTTCAGGATCAGCTTGTCCTCTGGTGTGGGCCCATTCGGAGTACATCAAACTGCGGCGTTCGATTCGTGACGGTAAGATTTTCGATCAGCCTCCGCAGACGGTCAAGCGTTACATCATCGAAAAGCATGGCCGGCAACATTACGGCTGGCGGATCAATAACAAGCCGCGTAGCGTTCCGCATAACCAGACTCTGCGCCTGAACCTGCTCTCGCCTGCGCGGGTGCACTGGAGCATCGACAATTGGACATCGGTGCAGGACACCGAAACGCATGACACCGGGTTGGGGATTCATACTCTGAATCTCCCTACCGCCTCCTTGCCGGTCGGAGGCCAGGTGGTCTTCACCTTCTACTGGTTGGAGGAGAAGCGGTGGGAAGGGACGGACTATCAAGTTACCGTGGAAGGAAAGAAGTGAAGCAGTGGACATGTGATGCACATTAAACTATGCTATACACATGTCAAAAATGATTCAACTCCGAAACGTGCCTGACGCGTTGCACCGCAACTTGAAAGCGCGCGCCGCAATGGCGGGCATGTCCTTGTCAGACTACTTGTTGGTCGAGATCAGGGAGATCGCCGAGAAACCCACCCTGTCCGAATTGCGGGAGCAGTTGCATCAGCGAACGCCCGTTACCGCCCAGATCGATACCGGCCGGCTGGTGCGAGAAGAGCGAGATGCGCGGTGATCGTTCTCGATGCCTCCGCAGCGATCGATTGGCTCCTGCAGACGGTAGTGGGAATGCGCATCGAACAGCGAATCTACTCCAAAGCGGAAACTCTGCATGCTCCTCACCTTCTTGACCTGGAAGTGACGCAGGTGCTGCGCCGCTTAGCAAGTGAAGGAAAGATCTCCACCGACCGAGCGGAGCAGGCTATCCAGGACTTGTTAGCCCTTCGTGTCGTTCGCTATCCGCATTTCATCTTCCTACCCCGAGTATGGAAATACCGAAACAACTTGACCGCATACGACGCAGCCTATGTCGTGCTGGCTGAAAAGCTTGAGGCTCCGTTGGTGACTCGCGATACCAGACTGGCGGCCGCATGTGGGCATGCTGCCAAAGTCGAGTTGTTCTGAGAGTAGATCGCGCGGACTTCGGGGATTGTGAGTACGAACTGGCTGGATCTTAGGCTTCCGGGTTCGAGTAGCTGAGTTCCACCACCGTGCAATCGTCGCTCAGAGGATTGCCCGCGCAGAATGCGGTCACGGCAGAGAAAATCCCTTCGAGCGTGGGAGACTTGGCCGCTGCCGCTTCCAATCGGAAGTCCTCGAAGAAATCCCCTGTCGCATTTTCCGCTTCAGTCACGCCGTCGGTGACGAGGATAAAGCGGTCGCCAGATTTCATCTGACAGGTGGCGCTCTCGAAGCTGGCATCCGCCAATAGACCGACCGGAACATTACCGTGCGGAGGACGCATCACTTCGCCGGCACATACCAGCAGGGGCGGCACATGGCCGCAGTTTACGTACTCGAGTTCGCCATCACGCCGCAGGCGCACCAGCAGAAGCGTGGCATATTTTTCGCCCCCCATCCTCTCGGTAAAGAAGCGGTTCACTGCGGTCACTACGTCCAGCAGCGACATGCCTGCGATTAAGTGGGAATAGATCATTCCCTGCAGAGTGGAAGCCATCAGTGCGGCGGAAACTCCCTTGCCGCTGACATCGGCCAGCACGACCGCAAGACCGTCCTTCGTATTTACCGCGTCGTAAAAATCTCCGCCGATTTCCTTGCACTGCAGATTCCTGGGCCGTATCGTGGCAAAGGGCACTTCGGGAATCTTCACCTGCATCAAGCGCTGCTGAATGCTGGCGGCGATGCTTAACTCCTGCTGATAGCGACGGGATTCCTCTTCGGCCTGTACCAGGCGTGCGTTTTCAATCAAGGAGGCAGCCTCGATTGCGATCTCGTGCAGGATCTCCTTGCTCAGTCCGCTGATGTCGCGCGAAGCATGGGAATCAACGTATAAGACTCCCATCGCCTCACCGGCAGTGGACGGAGGGGCTGGTGTCTGCGAATCGCGCGTAGCATGTACCTGGAATTTTCGCAGGGGGATGCAGACCACCGTCCGAAGGTCGTAGGCGACGATGCTTTGGCGACTGGAGACATCCAGAGAGGCGCCGGTGTTGCTCACCTCAAATTCCAAATTCGAGCGCATCGATTCTTCGAGGGTCGAGCGCGAGATGGTCTTGTCGTCGAGTAGCGGCTCTTGCTTGGAGTTCCGACCGGCCCGAAGCCGCAGGACTCCGTCGTCGTCCTTGAGAAAGACGTAGGCGCGTTCGGCTCGCGTCAGTTCCAGGGTGACGTCAAGCATGGTGACCAGAATCTCGTCGAGCACACCGACGGTGTTGAGCTTTCGCGCCGCCTCCAGATAAAGGCGTAGCGTTTCCAGTTCGGTGGTTTCAGGCTTCCCGGCGATGACGGAAATCTGGCTGAGGAATTCGCGGGCGGTGTTCGATTTGCCGAGAGCGGGATTGAATAAGACGTACGCTGCGTCCCGAGCGCCAAATTCGAGGCGGTCGCCGCGTTCCAACTTCTGCCGCTGGATGCGCTCTCCGTTGACGAACGTGCCGTGCTTGCTGCCCAGGTCTTCCAGATAAAAAGCCGTGCCATCCTGCAGGATATGGGCGTGATCGCGCGAAACCCGGGGATCGGCGATGACCAGGTCCTTGTCGACTTTCCGGCCGACCGTAAATGGAGAACGATTCAGAACGATGTTTCTTTGCTCACTGCCTTGCACAAACACGAGCGCTGGGAAGACCCCGGAGCCGGTGCCGGAATGACTGGGGTGGCTGTTGTGGCTGATGGTATCCAGGGCCATGAATGGATGTAGCTTCGCTCTTGCTGGAATGCTGGCCTGCCGCGGTGTCCGCGGCTTGCCGAAAACAAGACTACCTTGCCACCGCGCGCTATCGCAAGCAAGCTGAGCTCTAGATATCGTAATAGAGCGCGAACTCGTAAGGATGGGGTCGCAGACGGATAGCCTCAACTTCTTTCGACCGCTTGTAGTCGACGTAGGTTCGCAGCAGCTCTTCGGTGAATACATCCCCCTTCAGCAGGAAAGCATGGTCGCGCTGCAGCGCATCGAGCGCATCTTCTAAAGAACCGGGCATGGACGGAATACTCGAGACCTCCTCGGGATCCAGTTCGTAGATATCTTTATCGAGCGGCGGACCGGGATCCATTTTGTTCTCAATCCCGTCGAGCCCGGCCATCAGCATGGCCGCAAACGCCATGTAGGGATTGCAACTCGGATCGGGCGGACGGAACTCAACCCGTTTCGATTTTGGAGCGATGGTGTACATCGGAATGCGGCAGGCAGCCGAGCGATTGCGGCGCGAGTACGCAAGATTCACGGGCGCTTCGAAACCGGGCACCAGGCGCTTATACGAATTCGTGGTCGGGGCGATGATGGCCGAGAGCGCCGGTCCATGTTTGATCAGTCCCCCGATATACCACAGCGCAAGCTGAGAGAGTCCAGCGTATCCATCGCCTGAGAAAAGTGGCTCTCCGGATTTCCACAGCGACTGGTGAGTGTGCATCCCGCTGCCGTTGTCACCGAAGATGGGCTTGGGCATAAAGGTAACGGTTTTGCCGCTGCGGCTGGCCACGTTCTTGACGATGTATTTGTAGAGCAGCATCTTGTCGGCGGAACGCACAAGGGAATCGAACTTCAGATCGATTTCCGTCTGTCCGCCGCTGGCCACTTCGTGGTGATGGCACTCGACCTCCATGCCGCAGCTTTGCATGGTCAAGACCATCTCAGAGCGCAGATCCTGATAGTGGTCAGTGGGCGCGACCGGGAAATAGCCCTCACCGTAGCGTGGGCGGTACCCGAGATTGTTTGCTTCCCGGCCCGAGTTCCAGCGGCCTTCCTCGGCATCGATGTAGTAGAAGCCGTGCTGCTCGCGCTGGTCAAAACGCACATTGTCGAAGATGAAGAACTCGGCCTCGGCTCCGAAATAGGCCGCGTCGGCAATTCCGCTCGAGGTCAGATACATCTCGGCCTTGCGCGCGATGAAGCGGGGATCGCGGTCATAACTCTGCTTGGTCACCGGATCAACCACATCGCACACTAAGACCAGCGTGGGCACCTCGGTGAACGGATCGAGAAGGTGACAGTTGGCGTCCGGCTTGAGGAGCATGTCGCTCTCATGAATTCCCGCCCAGGCTCGAATCGAAGAACCGTCAATGCCGAATCCCTCTTCAAATGAGGCCTCCGACAGTTGCCCAATGGGATAGGAAACGTGATGCCAGAGGCCAGGGATGTCGGTGAATCGCAGGTCGAGGATTTTGGTGTCGTGTTTTCTGGCAGATTCGAGAACGGTCTTGGCGTCAGCCATCGGGGCTCCTTCGCGGGAGGCGAGCGGTGTCAAGCAGGCGGTTCGTCGTTCGTCCTTTCTGCCCAGAACTCCTGAGGTGCTTTCGGCCAACGGCAAGGCGGCAGACGACTAACGACGGGCTCTTCGCAGGCTGCTACAATCGGTCGCGTTGTGCAGGACCGAAGAGTGTAATGCCCATCGTCACCGGTCGCAATTCGATTGTTCTTATAGCCGGGATAAAGCGCGCTTTATACTAAAGCCTTCAGCTCACGGCAATCAGGTTTCAACCGGTCCCGACTGGCGAGCGGGTTAGGTATTTCTTGGCTGACGGCTGCTAGCTGATGGCCGATAGCTTTCTATGGATTTCGACCAACTCGAAACCTTTCTCGAAGTGGCGCGTCACGCCTCGTTTTCGCGGGCGGCGGAGAAGCGTTTCCGCACCCAGCCGGCGATTTCGTCGCAGATCCGCGGCATTGAGGAGGAAGTCGGGGCCAAGCTGTTCGACCGCTCGGGAGGCAAAGTTTCTCTTACCGCCGCGGGCAAGGCGTTCGTGAAGTACGTGGAAGACACTCTCGACGCCCGCAAGGCCATGATGGTCTCCATCGCCGAGATGGAACGGGTTCCGCGCGGCGAGATCATTGTCGGGGCCAACGAGGGCACGTGCCTGCACATCCTTCCCTACGTCTTCGCGGACTTCAAGAAGCAATATCCCGATGTATCGGTGAACATCAAGCGATCCGACTACGCCAGGATTCTGGAGTCGATCATCGACAATTCAGTGGACTTCGGCGTCATCTCCCTTCCTGTGAACGATAGCCGGTTGACTGTGGTGTTGATCCACCGCGATGAGTTGATACTGATCGCTCCTCCGCAGCATCCGCTGGGAAAGATGAAATCAGCCACGATCGCGGAAGCGAGCAAGTACCCGCTGATCGTTCCCAAGGCCGGACACACGCGAGACAATATTGAACAGATGTTTCACGAACGGCGACTGAAGCCCAACTTCACCATGGAACTCGATTCCAGCGAACTGCTGAAGCGCTTTGTGGCGGCCGACGTGGGGATTGGCTTTATCGCGCGATCGAATGTCGAGGAAGACGTCCGCGCCAAAGTTCTCGCCGCAATCGCGATTGCAGACGGCCAAGTCCGGCGCGACCTGGCACTGGTGTTCCGCAAAGACAAAGCCCTGAGCCGCGCCGCGCTGGCCTTTATCGACATTGCGGTGAAGCACAAATCCACTCAAGAATTAGTGCATACCCCAACCCGATGAGGAAGGTGATTCCCAGACTGTATTTTCTGCTGCCGCTCGCACTGTGCTCACTGGCGTCTGGCCAGCCCGCGCAAAAACAGTTCTCGCAAGCGCCAGCCTCAGAGCGGCAGTTGATCGCAGTCAAGGTGACTGGCAGCAAGCGCTTTTCCGAGGCGGATATTGCTGCGGCCAGCGGGCTGCAACTGGGGACTACCGTCACTGAGGATGACTTCAAGAAAGCGGCCGTCCGGCTAGGCGATACCGGAGTATTCACCGACATCGGCTACTCTTTTACCTATTCATCCGCGGGAACCAAGCTCGAATTGAAGGTGACAGACGGGCAGAAGTTTGTTCCCGTGCGCTTTGAGGACTTTGTCTGGTTCTCGGACGCGGAACTGCTGCAGCGGATCAGGGAGCACGCGCCGCTGTTCGACGGGCAACTGCCCCTCTCCGGGCGCCTGGCGGAGGAGGTCTCAGACACCCTTCAAGGAATGTTGGTCCAACGAGCCATCCCGGGCCATGTCGATTACATGCGCTCGGGACCTAACAATGGCCCGGTGGACTCGATCGTCTACAGGGTTTCCGACGTTCTGATCCAGATTCGCAGCTTCGAATTCCCCGGAGCGGCTGAATCGGACGTGCCCGCCCTAAAGGCGGCAGCAGAGCGTCTCGAAGGTCGGGAGTATTCGCGCGCGACCCTCGGCTCTCTTGTCCAGAAGCAACTGCTGCCGGTCTATTACACGCGTGGATTTCTGAAGGCGACGTTTGGAGTCCCTAAACCAAAGGTGGTGCAGCAACCGGCAGCGCAGAGTAGGGACGAAGTGCGCAACCTCACCACTGTCGATGTCGTTTTCCAAGTTACACCGGGGCAGCAGTACAAATTGAAGACGCTGGAATGGAACGGAAACCACGAGTTTCCCACTGACCAACTGCAGAGAATGGTGCGCGCGCAACCCGGTCAGCCTGCCAACACCATTCGCTTGGGCGAAAACTTAAAGGAGATCCAGAAGCTTTACGGATCACACGGCTACGTCAGCGCCGCAATCACCCCTGAGGCGGCCTTCGACGACGACGCCGGGACCGTCGCGATGCGCCTGGAGGTAAAGGAAGGCCCTGTCTATCACATGGGCGACCTCGAATACCGTGGCTTGGACAATAGCCTGACGGCGAAGCTGCGCAATGCCTGGAAAATCCGCCCCGGAGACGTTTATGACGCTGCCTATCTTAGCGAGTACCTTCCCGCAGCCCAAAAACTCCTGCCGTCTGGCCTCGACTGGGAGGTCGAACCCCACGTTACGGCCAATGTTGCCGAGAAAACGGTCGACGTCGACCTGGTCTACACGGTAAAAGCGCCTAAGTGAGTGGGCCAGCCGGGCAAAAAGCGTTGTAACCTATTGGCGAGTGGGGCATCAGTAGTGGTGAGCTGTGCCGCCATCTTTCGGGGTGCCCCAGCCCACATCTAATCAAGGAGAATCTACTATGACCGTTCGAACTCGGAATGCAGGGTTTCTGTTTCTGAGCCTTGTGCTCGTTGCTGGGCTTGCCCTCTCCACAGCCTATGCCGCCAGTGGCAAGACTTTCACCGGAACGGTGAGCGATGCCATGTGCGGGGCCAAGCATGCCATGGGCAATCCCGCCGAATGCACGCGCGCCTGCGTTTCCAAGGGATCGAAGTACGCACTGGTTGTGGGCGAGAAGGTCTACACGCTCGAAACCGCCGACAAAGCCGCCCTGGATACACTCGACAAGCAGGCGGGAGAAAAAGCGACCGTTACCGGCACCGAGAAGGGCAACACGATCACGGTCACGTCTGTCAAAGCTGGAGCGTAATCAAGAAAGGGGGCGCCGGACGTCGGCCCTTGGTCTCACGACCTCGTCCGATTCCAGGTTCGAGGTCTTCAGACAGCTCGAAGTTATTTCGTCGGCGGGAATGCTCGTGTGCATTCCCGCATTTTTTTTACGCCTGAGCTCGATTTCATCTTTCCTTTACAAAACAATGTGTTAGATTGTGCATTCTCACATTCAATTTCTTGGAGGACAGTTGAATTGGGCAAAGACATGGTTCCGAAGCGGATTTTCTTTACCAAGGGAGTGGGGAAACACCGCGAGCGGTTAACTTCGTTTGAATTGGCGTTGCGTGACGCCGGTATCGCTGCCCAGAATCTGGTGCGCGTCTCTTCGATCTTCCCACCGAACTGCAAGCTTCTGGCCCGCAAAGAAGGCGTGAAATATCTGCATCCAGGCGAGGTGGTTTTTGCCGTCGTAGCGGAGAACTCGACCCGCGAGCCGCACCGCCTGCTGGCGTCTTCGATCGGCGTCGCCATTCCTGCCGACCGCAATACTTACGGGTATTTGAGCGAACACCATTCCTTCGGAGAAACCGAGGACGCCGCCGGAGAATACGCTGAGGAGCTCGCAGCCGAAATGCTGGCGACGACGCTCAATGTGGAATTCGATCCGGACCGCTCCTGGGACGAGAAGAAGCAGATTTACCGTCTCTCGAACAAGATCGTCCGCACCGCGAACGTGACGCAATCGGCCGTTGGCGACAAGCGCGCGCTTTGGACCACCGTAATCGCCTCGGCTGTGCTGATTTTCGATTAGTTTGTGGCCGTGAGCGGCAGTCCCAAGACTCTGAATACTTGTCCGACCACGCGATCGCAGCGCACCGCCTGGAATTGGAAACACTGGGCTGAGCTCGCCCCAACATCCTTGAAT
Organism: uncultured Acidobacteriota bacterium; assembly: GCA_963807095.1. Taxonomy (GTDB): domain Bacteria; phylum Acidobacteriota; class Terriglobia; order Terriglobales; family Acidobacteriaceae; genus Sulfotelmatobacter. The sequence goes on from CAWEAF010000002.1 coordinate 323,370, forward strand.
AGCTGTTTCCGCAGTCCGGCCCGGGCACGATGCAGTCGAACCTTTACATTCTCCACCGTTAGATCGAGACATTTCGCGGTCTCTTCAGTGCTCATTCCTTCCACGTCGCGCAGGATGAAAACCAGGCGGTGCTCTTCAGAGAGCACCAGGATTGCGCGCTCTAACACCTGAGCCAACTCCCGACCATAAGCTTCGTGCTCGGGACTACGATCGCCCGACGCTGCTGTCTCCATGACGCCTCCCCCCGACTCCTCAGAAACATCGAGCGACCGGAACCTCGAACGCTTGCGCGCCCGTGTCAGTGCCTCGTACACGGCAATTCGAGTCAACCACGTTGCGAACGTTGATCGCCCCTCAAAACTCGCCAGGTTCTGGTAAGCACGAACGTATGCGTCCTGCATGACATCTTCGGCCTCGTCATCGTCGCGAAGGATGGAGCGCGCGACACGATAAAGCCGCTGGTTGTAGCGGCGCATCAGCAGTTCGTAGAGTGCCGTGTCTCCAGACAGCACGCGGGATACGACTTGCTCGTCGGTCCAGTGCTCGTGGTTCGCCTGTTCCAGAAGGGCTACGCTGGCCATGCAAGTTTCTCCTAGAGGAATGAGTAGTCTGGCTGAGAAAGGTTACAGCCGGCGCCATCATTTCTCCTGATCATTCTCGCGCGTTTCCTTACGGCTGGACACGATTTGACAAACTCCTTACAAACGCCACCTCGGCGGCTGTAACTTCCACGGGGCGCCACACTCCAGAGGATGAGGCAGAGTACGGCGGCATGCCAGCGAACGAATTCTCGACTTCAGTCGATTCGGCCGAGGACGCTGGCATTCCGTCGAGCCCTCTCCCAGTCCATCTGTGCGGAGGCCATCCATGAATTATCGCAAGCTCGTTCTTCCCGCAACATTCACCCTCGCTTGCATCGCGGTTTTCGCAGCTGCGGCTCGCACCACGCCCACCCCGGCTCGACATTTGGCAGGGCACGAGACCGCTCCCGACAACGCTGCGGACTTGTTTGTCGAAGGGCAGCACACCTTCCGGTTTGATACTTTTGGCGACCAAGCTTTCTGGGGCGACACCCTTCAACTCCATAAGGCAATCGAGGGCAGCCACTTGGGAGGCATTGGTCCCGGAGTCAGCCCGGCGACAGCGTTGGCTGTCGGCCTCAAGGTCGACGTAGACGCGCTGCCGCGCCCGCTGCTCGAGCAGTTGAAAAACGGGCAAGTCAATTTGAACGATCCTGCAAATACGCTTGCCTTGCTCAAGCTGAATTCCGTGCTCGGAGTGACGGGATTCTTCAGGCCTGACGGGACCCTGAAGTCCGTCGGAATCCAATGCGCGCTGTGTCACTCGACGGTGGACAATTCGTTTGCTCCCGGCATTGGACATCGCCTCGACGGCTGGGCCAACCGTGATCTCAACGTGGGAAAGATCATCGCCCTGGCCCCGAACCTCCAGCCCTTCGCGGACTTGCTTGGAGTCGACCAGGCCACAGTGCGAACCGTCCTCGAAAGCTGGGGGCCAGGGCACTTTGATGCCGAACTCGCGCTCGACGGAAAAGCTTTCCGTCCAGACGGCAAAACCTCAGCCGTGTTGATTCCGCCCGCGTTCGGACTCGCCGGGGTAAATCTCCACACGTGGACTGGTTGGGGGTCCGTCACGTACTGGAACGCATTCGTTGCCAACCTGGAAATGCATGGAAAAGGGAATTTTTTCGACGCGCGGCTCGACGATGCCGGCACCTTCCCTGTTGCCGCGAAAGCTGGTCTTGGCCACGTGACCAACTCGATCGACCTGATAACGCCTAAACTGGCCGCCCTGCACTTTTATCAGCTCGCGCTTCCTGCGCCCGCCGCCCCTGAACACAGCTTCGATGCGGACGCCGCGCGGCGCGGCAAGGCGCTCTTCAACGGAACTGCGAAGTGCGCAACCTGCCACGTCCCGCCCCTATACACCGAGCCAGGATGGAACCTTCATACTCCCAGCGAAGTGTGCGTGGACAGCTTCCAGGCAGATCGCTCGCCCGATAAGCGTTACCGCACTTCACCATTGAATGCTCTTTGGACACACGGGACAGGAGGCTACTACCACGATGGCCGCTTCAGCACATTGCTAGACGTCGTGAATCACTACGACGGCTGCTTCAGCCTCGGGCTAAACGATCAGGAGAAATCCGACCTGATTGAATTCCTGAAATCACTGCCACAGCCGGAGACAAACTGAAAAGCCACCAGCCGGAGGTCAACACCTCAAACCACCGCGGAATCACGCTGGCCGAGTTGTCCATATTTCATCTCGGCCAGCGTGGAGCTTTAGCGACAAATTGAGGATCTGCCATTTCTGAAGTGACTTCCCCGCCCCGGTGCCGCACGTTATGATTCCATCTTCCTTCAATTGAGGTGAATCATGACGTATCCCGGCTCGAATCATTGCTGTGCCAGGCGAATTCTCAATCCTGCCGCAATTCTGAGCGCCTTCGTAGTTTTGTTCGCTCTGGCCGGGAGCGCATGTGCCCAGACCTGGAATCTCTCCTGGAGCGATGAATTCAACGGCACCGCCAACAGCGCAATCAATTCCAAGAATTGGCAATACGACACAGGCATTCTGAACGTCAACAATGAAGTCGAGTACTATTGCGCACCGGGCAGCAGCACCACTCCCTGCAGTGCGGCGAACCCCAATGCGTATATCGACGGCAATGGCCATCTCGTAATCCAGGCCCTGCGAATCAATTCCAGCGGAGCGCCATACAGTAGCAGCTGGACTTCGGCCCGCCTCACCTCGGCGAACAACCTGCAGAGTTTTCAATACGGACGAATCGAGTCGAGTATGTCATTGCCCCTCGGTCCTGGGCTGTGGCCGGCATTCTGGGCGCTCGGCACCAATATCACGAGCGTGGGCTGGCCTGCATCCGGCGAAATCGATTTCATGGAGAATGTGCCGCTCTCGGCCGGACTAGGACCAAGCACAATCAGTTCGACGATGCATGGCGGTGTCAGCTCAGGCAACTGTTATTGCGGCGGAAATGGCATGGGGAAGAAATACTCTTTTCCTGCCAACAGTCCCAACGGGCCCGACGTAACTACTTTCCATACCTACGGTGCGATCTGGTCGCCGAATATGGTGCAGTTTTATGTGGACGATCCGTCGAACATCTTTTTCGTCCGCACCGTCAACGACGTTCCCAGCGGATTCGCCTGGGACTACAACCATCCTTTCTTCCTGCTGCTGAACCTCGCTGTCGGCGGCACCGGGAGCTGGCCCGGGCCTCCCGACAGCACGACGCCAAGCCCGGCCGTAATGCTTGTGGACTATGTTCGAGCCTATTCAGCTGCGCCGGTGCCTGCGCCGGCGATGACCGCTCCGCCGATCAGCGTAACCGCAGGGCAGAGCGGGTCGAGCACGATCACACTTAGTTCCACTTCCGGGTCCGGTCGCGTTTATCTTTCGTGCAGCACAAATGCTCCCAAATCCGCCTGCACGATTCAGTCTCTCGATCCTCTAAACCAGTACACCGTGGACTTCAGTACTGCTGCCAGCGCAAAGGCTATGGTCAGCGTAACGACAACCGCAAATATGTCGGCCAAAGCGAACTTGGCCTTGGGGCTTGGAGGCCTTGGACTTGGTCTGTTGGGGTTGGCTATTGCGCCGCGTAGACGTCTGACGACCACTCCGCTGTTTGCCGCGGGCCTTCTGTTATCCCTGTGCTGGATCCCCAGTTGTGGAGGATCGGGGGCTGCCGCGAGTGGAGGCGGAGGAGGAAACTCAAACGGCACTCCTCCGGGCAGCTACACTCTGACCGTGAATGCCTATACGGTGAGCAATGCCGGAAGCGCGCCGGATGCCGCGGTAAACATCGCACTGATCGTGAAATAGTCCCAATGTTTCAGCAACTTACCGCCATCCTCAGCATCTATATGCTCTTAGTACTTCAGTAACCATCCTCTTAGCCGAATGTAATCTTTCGTTAACAGTCGTCAGCTATCATGGAAATGTGAGAGAAAGGCATGCATTCCTGCCGAATTGGGGATAGCTTTGGATATCGAGACCCGCAGAAAGAAGCAGCAGGCGCTAATGGTGCGAATGGTAGAGCGCAAGGTGCGATCTCGCGCCAAGCAGCTCTACGAGTCCCGTGGCCAAGCGGAGGGGCAAGAGCTACAGGATTGGTTTCAAGCTGAGATGGAAGTACTTGAAAATAGTGCTGTTGCTCCACTGTATCGCCGGATCCGTAACGCCGCTCAGGATGGGCAGAGTGCGCAGGAGCAGTCAGAAACCTCCGCCGAACAGACTTGCGAAACCAGCGCTTAATCCACTTCTAGAAAACGAGAAAAGGCGGACCCTCTACGGTTCGCCTTTTTCCTCATCAACCTATTTTCGGGTTGCGGCCTTGGCCGGCTTGCGGGCGCTGCCACCCTTTTTGGCTTTGTCCAAGCGCTCGATGACGGCAGCAACAATCAGGGGCAACCCCACGGTTGCGTCCACGAAAACTTCTCCGAACTTCCCGCCCTCCGACGGAGGCACGAACTTGCCCCACGAGATCGCTTCGCTGTACGGGCTGCCCGAGAGTCCACCCCAGTAGACCGGCTCCGGACAAATTCGCAGCCCATAGTGATAGCGCTTCAAGGGGACGTTCTCACCCAGGCGCCGGTGCCGCAATTCGATGAAAGGTCCGAACTGCTGCGACCAGTTGCGCGGCACTCCGCCGCCAATGGTGAAAATACCCAACTTCTTCTGGCGCAGCAGAGTCGCGGCAAAATGTTCCAGGTCTTCGAAGGGATCGAAGCGGATCTTGTGGCGCCCGGTCGATTCACGCAGCCGGTTGTTCAGGGCGGTGTCGAGACCTAGCTCGGAGTCGCTAAATGCAGGCACAAATACCGGCACGCCCTTCTCGTAGGCCGACTTGAGAATTCCGCGCTGCCCCTCGGCATGCTTGGCCAAGTGTGCGCCGATCGCGTGGTTCAGCTTGTACGAGCACATCACCTCGTTGTGATCCCATGCCTCCAGCACCGCCGACATCACTTCCTCGACATCGTCGAGGTTCTGCTCAGGTTCCAGCGTGTCATAAACCCGGTTGTATCCCTGCTCGTACAGCTCTTCGTCGGAGACTTCTGGATTCGCCCGGAAGTGTGCGCGTCCTGTGGCCTCGACCAGTCCGTGAGCCATGAGCGCGCCTGTGGAGACGATCGCGTTGACGATCCCGCGGTCGATCAGTTCGGTGATGATCAGCCCCTGCTTGGCCACGGTCATGGCGCCTGCCAGGGTCATGACGATGAAGGCGTCTTCGTCGAGAGCCATGGCCTCAAGCACGTCCACCGCTTCGCCTAGCTGGCGGCCGGTAAAGGCAGTTCTTGCCATAGCGCGCATGAGGCCGTCGATGGAAGTGACCTTGCGAAGATCAAGCGGCTCCAACGGAATCAGGCGGTCTTCAATGGGGTTATGGAGATGACGATCTTTCCCTTCCCCCGCCGCCCCCGGTTGTTGATTCTCCTGCGAATTCCCGTGGTTGCCCTGTTTCAACGCAAGCCTCCAAGCTGATGTTTTTCCCGAATCAATACTCTACAGGAACGTGATCTGTGGAAGCTACGCAACTCCCGAATCGTACCTAACTCACGTAGCGACAGGCGCCTCGCCTGTCCGGCGAAGCAAAGCGAGCCGTTTAGTCCGCGCCGGATCGGGTGGAGTACACTGCGATCTCATGACAGGAAAGCGAGCCTTCGACGAGCAACTCGCGGCCGTTGATTCTCTCCGCGATGCACCGGAACTAGCGCGGGTCGAGGGGCTGCGCAAAGCGTTCGGCAATCGCAACAACTTCATCGTAGCCAAAGCCGCGGAATTGGCGCGGGAATGCAAGCTAATCGTGCTGACGGACGCAATCCTGACAGCCTTTGACCGATTCTTCGAGAATCCAGAGAAGACCGATCCGCAATGCTGGGCGAAGAACGCCCTCAGTCGCACTCTCGCTGCTTTCGAGTACCAGGACCCAGACGTCCTTCTGCGTGGCATGCGGCATATTCAGTTGGAGCCCGTCTGGGGAGGCCGCTCGGACACCGCTGGAACGCTGCGCGCTACCTGCGCCCTCGCGCTAGTGCAGTGCCGAAGTCTCTCGGAGATAAATCTCCTGGCTCATCTTGTGGATCTGCTGGCCGACAAGGACAAAGCCGTCCGCGCAGAAGTTGTGCGCGCCATCGAACAGGTGGGCTCGCCCTCTGCCTCGCTGCTGCTGAGGCTGCGAGCTAGCGTGGGCAACGATGAGGCGGAAGTTCTCGGGGCGTGTTATTCGGGAGTTCTGAGCATCGAGGGTATTGGCGCAATTCCCTGGGTTAGCCGATTTCTATCTTCGGCGGACGACGCTGCTGCGGAAGCTGCGTTGGCGATTGCAGGAACCCATTCGCCGGAGGCGGTTGAAGTTCTTCGCGAGTCGCTGGCGAAGGCCGACGATCCATGGTGGCGTTCCGTTCTGCTATCCGCAATCGCTTTGATCCGCCAGGATGCAGGGATGGAACTCCTGCTCGAACTGGTGCGATCCGAATCATTGAACGCTGAGGGGGCGATCGAGGCGATTGTACGATCGATCCCGTCGGAGGAAACAGTCAAGCGCCTGGAAAAGCTGGTCGCCGAGAATCCGCGGCTGGCACGTGTATTGGCCGCGAACCGCAAGACATCGTTGTAATAAGCAGAAGCCGTGTATATAGCCCCTCGACTGAATGCTGACTACCGAGAGCCGACAGCTGCTTCCTGCTATATTGAATCGCGGAGGGCGCACTCTTGCCGCCGGAACAATTTCGTGTCGCTCTGATCCAGATGTCCTGCGGACCGGAGCCCGAACAAAATCTCGAAAAAGCGCTGAACCGCGTGGCCGACGCTGCCGGGCGCGGGGCCAACGTCGTCTGCCTGCCGGAACTCTTCCAAACACAGTATTTCTGCCAGCGGGAGGATCATTCCCTGTTTGATCTGGCGGAACCGATTCCCGGACCAAGTTCGGACAAAGTCAAAGCAGCCGCGCGGAGCAATGGAGTTGTTATTATCGCGTCACTCTTCGAGAAGCGCGCGCCTGGTGTCTATCACAACACGGCGGCCATTTTCGACAGCGACGGAACGCTTCGCGGTCTTTACCGCAAGATGCACATTCCCGACGATCCGCTCTATTACGAGAAGTTCTATTTCACTCCCGGAGATCTTGGATATCGGGCGCTCGATACCAGCGCCGGGCGGTTGGGCACTCTCGTCTGCTGGGATCAGTGGTATCCGGAAGCTGCGCGCCTGACAGCATTGCAGGGAGCGAGTGTTTTGTTTTATCCGACGGCGATCGGATGGCATCCCGCCGAGAAAACCGAATTCGGAGTCGCGCAACACGATGCATGGCGCACCATTCAGCGCTCTCATGCTATCGCCAACGGAGTCTACGTCGCGGTTGTGAACCGCGTAGGATTTGAAACCGGCAACATTCGCGGCAAATCCGCTCCAGGGCAAGGCCTTGAATTCTGGGGCGGATCATTCTTCTGCGATCCCTTTGGCCGCGTATTGGCGGAAGGCTCACACGACCGGGAGGAAATTATCGTTGGCGAGGTTGACCTCAAAGCAATGGAGGATATCCGCCGCAATTGGCCTTTCTTGCGTGATCGCCGGATCGACAGCTACGCGCCAATCACGAACCGATTGATTGACCCGACGTAAGACGTCAAAAGAGTCAAGGGTGCACCATGAAATACAAACTCCTTGCTCCTTGTGGAATGGATTGCTCGGCATGCTCGTTCTACCTCGCTTATCTCAACGGCATCCCGAAAAAGCGCGGTAGCGGCCGGACGATTTCTGTCCACAACAAGAAGTGCTTTTCATGTGAGCAGATCAACAACTGGAAGGACTAGATTGACCAGACCAAAGACGCGGCGTGGCCGAGGAAGAGATGACGTTTCGCTGACAAGGCTTCTCGGCTACCGCATGCCGGCCGAGTGGGACCCCCATGTCGCGACTTGGCTGGCATGGCCGCATAACAAGGAAGATTGGCCAGGCAAATTCGAGCCGATCGCATGGGTCTATGCGGAGATCATCCGGACGCTGGCAAAGAATGAGCGGGTCGAACTGATCGTCAACAACGTCGCCGCTGCCCGGCAGGTCCGCAACATTCTGAAGAGGGCCGACGCACTTTCGAGCAACGTCCGCTTTCATCCTTGGCCGACGGACCGGGTTTGGCTGCGCGATTCGGGATGCATTTTTCTGAAGTGGCAGAAGGAGAATCCTCACCACGCGCAGCAACCCGCCCACCAGTTTCAAGCCGCTGTGTCATTTCTGGTTGACAAGGCCCGAGAACTCGCGCGGAGCTCTGAGCCGCCGAAGACGAAGCGGACGTCCCCGCCTGCAGAACCCCTTGCTCTGAAGTTTCGCTTTAACGCCTGGGCCAAATACTCGAACTGGCGGCGCGATGAGAAGATCAGCAGCCGGATGGCGGAAGCGGCAAAGATGCGCGAAGTCCGTCCCGAATCGCTGGGTGACCGTATCGTTCTGGAGGGTGGGTCGATCGACGTGAACGGCGCGGGGACGATCCTCACCACCGAAGAATGCCTGCTCAGCAAAGAGCAGCAGCGGAATCCCCACATGGCGCGTGTCCACTATGAGAAGGCATTCGCCGATTATCTCGGTGCGCCCAACACCATCTGGCTGGGACGCGGCATTGTCGGCGACGACACTCACGGACACGTCGACGATCTGACGCGCTTTGTCTCGAATAGCACAGTCGTGACGATGGTCGAGCCCAATTCGAAAGATCCGAACCATGCCCCGCTGCTGGCCAACCTGCGGCGCCTGCAAGCGGCGCGCGATCAGGATGGACGCCAACTCACGGTCGTCGAACTTCCGATGCCGCAGCCGGTTGTCTTCGAAGGCCGACGCCTGCCCGCGAGCTATGCCAATTTCTACATCGCGAACGGAGTTGTGCTCGCACCTGTCTTCAATCGCCCCAACGATCGCATTGCGCTCAACACCTTGGCTCAGCTCTTCCCCAGTCGAGAAATTGTTCCCATCTATTCGGGAGATTTCATCTGGGGATTCGGCGCAATGCATTGCATGACTCAGCAGCAACCCGAGTGAATTCGCCACGGAGACCCGGAGCCCCAGAGAAATTGTTGATTTTTTGATTGTTGATTCAAGTCAGTTGTCCAACGGCTCGTTGGCTTTTTGATCAATCACCAAACATCGACAATCAACAATTGGATTTCTCCGCTCCTCCGCGTCTCCGTGGTAAAGTCTCGCTCATGCCTCATCGCGAAATGACCACCAGCCGTCTGGAAGCTTTCAGTGACGGCGTCATCGCGATCATCGTCACCATCATGGTGCTCGAACTGCGCGCGCCGTCACAGCCGACATGGCGCGCACTGCTGAAGGTTGCGCCAATATTCATCAGCTACGGACTGAGCTTCCTGGTGGTTGCGATCATGTGGGTCAACCACCATCATTTGATCCACGCGGTTCGAGAAGTGACTGCCCGCTTGCTCTGGTCCAATCTGAATCTGCTGTTCTGGATGTCGCTGGTGCCTTTCGTCACGGATTTCATGGGCAAGAATTATCACCAACCCATGGCGGTCGCCATCTATGGCGTTGACCTCGGGTTGTGCGGATCTGCGTTTTATCTGTTGCGCACGGAACTGATCCGGCAAGATCGTGCTGATTACGAGCGCCTGGAATATCACGCTCTCATACAGCGCAAGAACCTCTTCTCGGCTTTTCTGTATCTCAGTGCCGCACCCTTCGCCTACATTTCGATCTACATCTCGTTCTTTATCTTCGCGCTGATCCCTGCGATGTACTTCCTGCCGGAGAAGAAACTGGCGCCTTCTGAAAGCCAGACGCCGGATCTCCTGACGGGAAAGAAATAAGCCCGCGCATCTAACGCTCTCAAACGGCGCGGGCCTTAGAACACACCAACTCACATCGGGGGAGCTGGCTGGCCTGTGCTGGGTACAGTTCCCGCTGGACAGACTCCATTCACCGAATTGCTGGAAGTTGATCCGGTCGTTGTCTGTGTATTTGCCTGCGTGCCCGAATTTGGGGCCGCAGGGGGATTTCCTTGCGTGGAACTAGTGCTCTGCGTGGATTGGCTCGTATTCGCAGAGGAATTGACTGGTGCCGTGCCGTTCACAGGGACGCAGGTCATCGCTCCAGGAGCATTGGGTGCAGCCGTCTGCGGAGTTCCGTTGGTGGTAGGCGTCGGCGTCCCGCTGTTTTGTGTCGGCGTGCCCGGAGCCGGCGCCTGAGGCGTCGTAGAGGCATTCGGTCCTGCGGCTTTAGTTGTGATTGGCGTCGGCGGGCCTATGGTTGTAGGCGGTGTCATGTTCGGACTGGCAGGAGGTGGTGTGCTGGAAGGAGGTGCCGCGCTCGGCGTCGATGTCTGCGGTGGAATCGTAGTACGAGGCGCTGTAGTGGAACGCTGAGCAGCCGCCCAAGCTGCGCAGCTCAACAGAATAAGCAGATTCGTGATTACGATTCTCATTAGAAGTCCCCTTTGGATCTGACTGAGCGACTGCCCAGCCTTTCCTAAAGTCTCAAACTCCCGACGAAAGGCGGCCATCCGGTTAATGCCGTAGAGAGGCTCAGCGCAGGACCCGCCATACGGGATAGGGTAGAAAAGCCTGAAGGATCCGGGGGAAACTGCGAGGAGAAACTTGCGAAACGCCGAGAACTATTTCTTGTATTGCGTGGGTTGCGGACCCTTTTCCAGCGTGGTGCGATCCCAGATCCAGCCCTGGCGCGTGTAGCTGGCCAACTCGAAATCCTGCGTCAATTCCAGCGCGTCCGTCGGACAGGCGTCTTCGCACAATCCGCAGAACATGCAGCGGCTCAAGTCGTAGGTGAAATTGGTGAGTTCTTTGCGGCGCGTTTTTTCGTTGCGCTCGCTGGACACCACGATCAGGTTCTCCGGACACGCCAGCGCGCATAGATCGCACGCAATGCACATGGTCTCGTCGGTGTCAGGATTCACGTTCAGCCGCGGCGCCCCGCGATAGCGCTCCGCCACCTGCGGCCGCTCCAGAGGATACTGTTCGGTGTAAATCTCTTTGGGATCCTGATAGCGGAAGGTGACCTTCAGGCCTTGCAGAAGATCGACGAGAAAGACTTTGCGCAGCAGGCTCGGCATACCCATAAGGACGTAAGCATACCATGTAAAATCGTGCCCCAAAAGAGCGCCTGATTTCTGTTCTGCATCCGTTTTCGGCCTGAACCAGACCTCTGCCACCGAGGCATGGAGTTTCCAGCGGGGTCTGTGGACGGAACTTTCTGGGACCGTTTTCCGTATCTCTCCACAAGTGATGGTTATGAAGGCCTACCTCAACAATTTGCCCATGAGAACCTGGCTCCTTCTCGTCGTTCCCGCGGTGGCTTTGGCGTATCCGGTCGCACGGGTCGTGGTACCGGCGGTGGTGCGCGCAGTGGTGCCGGAGGTCGTGCGTTCGGTGCTTAGCCTCATCTAAGGAAGAAGGCTGCCGGCGCTTATCGCGCTTCGCTGCTCGGCGAAATCGGTAGAATACGAGCGGAAGTCTGCTCGTGACCACATCCAAGAGAACATTCGTCCGGCGAACCCGCAGTTCAGATCGAAACCTCGATCCAACCTCCGACGAACTCTGGATGGAGGAAGCTCTGCGCTGCGCCCAGCGAGCGCTTGAAGCGGGAGAAGTCCCGGTCGGGGCGATCGTCGTGCATGAGGGAGAAATCGTCGGCTGCGGATGGAATCGTACCATCGCTGACTCGGATCCGTCGGCACACGCCGAGATCATCGCAATGCGCGACGCTGGTTCGCACCTCGGTAATCACCGTCTGGAAGGCTGCGACCTGTTTGTTACAATTGAGCCGTGCGCCATGTGCGCTGGTGCGATGGTTCATGCCCGTATCCACCGTCTCGTATATGGGTCGGACGACCCAAAAGCCGGCGCCGTGCACTCCGTAATGCACGTGCTGAATCATCCGCAGTTGAACCACAACATCGAGGTTCGGGGCGGAGTGCTCGCGGGCCGCAGCGCGGAAGTGCTGCAAACGTTCTTTAAAAACCGCCGCTAGTCAGTGGTCGTCGGTCGTTGGCTGCCTCTACTGGCAACTGACAGCTGCTTTCCGGAGAGCGTGAGTGGTTGAAACGGGCCGCCTCGAAAGCACTTCTTCTGCTCTTATCCTTTAGCGACTATCCGTAACATTTTGATAATAAATATGTTGCCTCTCCGCCCCTGTATTGCAGGCAGATTCCTACGGACGCGCAACGGAGCGCGCCTGAAAGGATGAATCGAACTCAGGGATTTTGCTGACAGGGTAGTTCAAAGGATTGGCGGAGCCACCCGCGTAAGGTCCGGCATCGGCGAAAGCTCGACGTAGCGCAATTTTGATTCTCGGTTCAGTTATCAGAAAGTCGAAATGACAGGCGGGGAAAATGCAAAAGGCGTTTCAGCATGAGCGCCCCCGAGATTTAGGATCAGAAGGCCATTACTCGTGAGATGTTTGTTCAGACCGCCGGTCAAGACAACGCGGATGTTTCAGCTAGCTCGCATCGAGCAGATATGATTTCCAGGCAGGGTAGATCTGATTACATTCTTGAATCGCCGGCAGAATGCGCGTCCGGCGACCCTGCAGATACAACAGTGCTGTCAATAACCAGCGGTGATGCGACAAAGCCAAGAGTGCAGCAGTTCGATGTTACTGCAAAACGGCTGGCATCAAGAATCGCGTTCAAAGCCACCCCGGACGAATGCGTCCGGGGTTACATGTCCCGGCGCAAAACGGTTCAGCTGAGCGACGTGCCGATACTGAGTTGCAACCGGACCACTGACGAACATTCAGCAGATCCTCGGCAGTTGTTCCCCGCTCAGCATATCGACCACGCGGTTGCCGCCGATGCGGCTCTGCAGGACTACCGTGCGGCCGGGGGACTCTTCCACTCTGCCGACACGGACTGCGCCTTGCGAGACTTCTACTTTCTTCATGACTTCGAGCGCGGCGTCAGCTTCTGCGGCTGGCACGAATACCGCAAAGCGGCCTTCGTTCGCGACGTAGAGCGGATCTAGCCCGAGAATTTCGCAGGCGCCCTGCACAACTTCGTTGACCGGGATCGCCGCTTCTTCCAGCTTGATGCAGACGTTGCGGTCGGACGCGATTTCGTTCAGCGTGGTTGCGAGACCGCCGCGGGTCAGATCGCGCAAGCAGTGGATGTCGATTCCAGCGTTCAGCAGGCCTTCTACCGCGGGCCACAGGTTGGCGCAATCTGTCAGGATCGGCGATTCGAATTCGAGACCTTCGCGGACGGAAAGAATCGCGATCCCGTGCCGGCCGAGGTCGCCGCTGATAATCACGACATCTCCCGGCTGAACCGAGGATGGACTGATTGTCGTTGTTCCCACGTCTCGCAACTGCGGCGAGACGTGGGGCACCCCACTCCCCTCAGGGGCTAAAGTCCCTGTTCTTCCTGGCTCCTGATGGCGCGGCTGAAGCCGCGCCCTTTCAAAGCCGTTTATGAGACCAGTTCTGGACTCGACGACCCCGATCCCGGATGTATTGATGAAAATTCCATCGCCTTTGCCCTTGTCGACGACCTTCGTGTCGCCGGTGACCAGTTTCACGTTCGCTATTGCCGCCGCTTGCTTCATCGAGGCAACGACAGTGCGCAGCGTTTCCATTTCGAGGCCTTCTTCGAGGATGAATCCTGCGCTCAGGTAAAGCGGGCGAGCGCCGCACATGGCCAGATCGTTGACCGTGCCGTTGACCGCAAGGTCTCCGATATTGCCGCCGGGAAAAATCAGCGGGCGCACGACGAACGAGTCGGTTGTGAAAGCCAGGCGCGATCCGGGCGTTAGTTCGTCGAGCGAGACGACCGCGCCATCGTGGCGCTGATCGAGCATGGAGTTGGAGAATGCAGGCAGGAAAATTCTTTCGATCAGCTGATGCGTGAGTCGTCCGCCGCCGCCGTGCGCCAGCACGATGCGGTCGTCAGCGACGCGCGGGACCGGACAGCTCAGGTTGAACGTTTTGGCGTCTGCCATAGTGATAGTAGGCCGCGCACGCCCCTTCCGACGATACCATGGGAGCACCCAGCGGATACTCCGGCGTGCATTTGACCTTGAAAGCCGGACACTCGTGCGGCTTCTTGATGCCTTGCAGAATCAGCCCGCTGATACACTCGGGCGATTCGCGGGCCGGTTCACCGGAGAACGGGAAACGCCGGTTGGCGTCGTATTTCTGAAAACGCCCGCGAAGCTGGAACCCGCTGGCGGGAATCTCGCCCAGGCCGCGCCATTGACGCGGGCCCACCTCGAACACTTCGGAGATTGTCTTCTGCGCCGCGCGATTCCCCTCCCGCCGCACCGCGCGCGTGTATTGATTCTCGACTTCGTGGCGCCCTTCTTCCAATTGGCCGACCACCATGTGAATGCCTTCCAAAAGGTCGAGCGGCTCGAATCCGGTGACGACGATGGGAACTTTGTACTTCGCGGCAATCGGGAAATATTCCTCGAATCCCATGATGGTGCAAACGTGGCCGGCCGCAAGGAATCCTTGGACCACGCAGTTGGCGGACGATAGTAGCGCTTCCATTGCCGGCGGCACGAGCACGTGCGAAACCAGAAGCGAGAAGTTCTCGACGCCATCGTGATCGGCTTGCCACGCGGCCATCGCATTGGCCGGAGCCGTGGTTTCGAAGCCGACTGCGAAAAACACGACCTGCTTTTCCGGATTCTGCTTGGCGAGTTTCACGGCATCCAGCGGCGAATACACAATGCGGACATCGGCTCCTTCGGCCTTCGCGTCGAACAAACTCTTCGACGAGCCCGGCACGCGCAGCATGTCTCCGAATGAGCAGAAGATCGTGTCAGGACGCTTGGCGATCGCAACCGCTTTGTCGATCAGCTCAATAGGCGTGACGCAGACCGGGCAGCCGGGACCATGAACCAGGGTGATTTCCTTGGGCAGCAAGTCTTCGAGGCCGCTTTTGACGATGGTGTGCGTCTGCCCGCCGCAGATTTCCATAATCGTCCAGGGGCGGGTGATCTTTCCCCGGATCGCCGTCGCGAGTTGCTCGGCAGCTTTCGGATCGCGATACTCACTGACGAACTTCACCCAGCTCCTCTTCTATGTCGCCCATCTGCTTCAAGTATTCGAAGACGCGCTGGGCTTCGTCTTCGTCGATGACGCTAATGGCGAATCCGACGTGGACCAGAACGTACTTGCCGACTTCCGCCTCGGGAGTGTAGGCGAGATTGATCTCTTTGCGGATGCCGCCGAAATCGACTTTGGCGCGGCGAAAAACCGGGTCGGATGCGTCGAGGATTTCGACGACTTTGCCCGGAACGGCGAGACACATGAAAGCAAACCTCAGCGGCTAAAGCCGCAAATCTCTTCGATCCTAACGGCACGACTAAAGTCGTGCCCTTCCCGTTCGTGACAATCGCAATGGCTCTATTTTCCGGCCATCGCCACCTGTCCCAACGCGATTCCGCCGTCGTTGGGCGGAACTTGCCGGTGCGTGTGCACCACGAACCCGCGCGATTCCAGAACAGCGGCGGCACGCTCGGCCAGATAGCGATTCTGAAACACGCCGCCGCTCAGGACGATGTCTTTCTCTTTCACTTGCTCGGCTACTTCGACGGTCCAGTTCACCAGGGCATTGTGGAACCGGGTTGCGATCTGGGACGCGGAGATTCCTGCTTGCTGGTCTTTCACGACAGAGAAAATCAGCGGTCCCCAATCCCCTTCAGGTAAAGGATACGCTTCTTCCGTGCGCAAGCCGCCAATTTCATTCTCCAGCAGCATGGCCGCTTGGCCTTCGAAACGATTCTGGTGGGCGACGCCCGTGATCGAGGCCACGGCATCAAACAGGCGTCCGACGCTGGTGGTGGGAACGACGTTTATGCCTCGCTCCAACATCGATTGAACCGCAGAGATTCGAGTTCCCACGTCTGGCAAAATCGGCGAGACGCGGGGCACCCCATTCTCATCCTCTTTGCTCGGGGGTGCCCCATGTCTCGCCGGTTTTGCGAGACATGGGTCTCCCTGCTTTTCCAGTTCAAACATCAGGCTGGCGGCCGAACGCCAGCCTTCGCGAACGGCGGCGTCTCCTCCGGGCAGGCCGAAGGAACGAAGGTGGGCGACGCGCTCGTAGTTGCTGTTGTCCACGCGGAAGAATTCGCCGCCCCAGATTGCGCCATCGAGGCCATACCCGGTGCCGTCCCAGGAGATGCCGAGATAGGAGCCTTCGACACCATTCTCTGCCGCACAGGCCGCAACGTGCGCTTGATGATGCTGCACGCGAACGATTGGCAGCCCTGATTTCTCCGCCCAATGCGTGGAAGCGTAATCGGGATGCAGGTCGCAGACGACTGCTTCGGGCTTAAAGCTGTACAGGCGGCAGAGATCTTCGATGGCCCGCTCAAAGGCTCTGCGGGCTTCGAGCGTATCGAGGTCGCCGATGTGCTGGCTCAGGAAAATGTCCTGGCCGATTCCGATCGCGACCGTATTCTTGAGATGGCCGCCGACGGCGAGTACCGGCGGCACGTCATGCTTCACTCGGATTCCAAGGGGAGCATATCCGCGCGCACGGCGCAGAATTCCGGCACGCCCGCGAGTGAGCCGCACCACGGAATCGTCGCAAGCGCGAACGATTGGGCGGTCGTGCATCAGGAAATGATCCGCAATATCTTTCAGGCGTTCACGGGCTTCCCCGTTGTCGATTGCAATCGGCTCATCACTCCGGTTGCCGCTGGTGGCGATCAAAGAAAACGGGCACTGTTGCATCAGCAGATGATGGAGCGGCGAGTACGGGAGCATCACGCCCAGATAAGGCGAGCAATGAGCCACGTTCCAGGCAATGTCCGTGTGCGGCTTGGGACGCAACAGAACGATGGGTGCAGCCTGCGATTGGAGAAGCTCAACTTCTGCCGGCAGGATTTCGCAATACTCGCGCGCCATCTCCAGCGACGGCATCATCAGAGCAAATGGCTTCTCTTCACGATGCTTGTGTTGCCGCAGGCGAGCAACCGCAGCCGGCTGGCGCGCGTCCACCAGCAGCTGAAATCCTCCAATGCCCTTCAGGGCGACGATTTTGCCTTGCAACAGGGCGGCCGCAGCGGCTTCGGTGGTTCCGTCGAGTTTCGGACCGCAAACCGGGCAGGCATTGGGCTGCGCGTGGAAACGGCGGTTCCGAGGGTTCTCGTATTCCTCGCGACAGGCCGGGCAAAGGACGAACTCGTGCATCGTGGTGTTCGGCCGGTCGTACGGGATATCGACCACGATGGTGTAGCGCGGTCCGCAGTTGGTGCAATTCGTGAAGGGATACAGGTAGCGGCGATTCGCGGGATCGAAGAGTTCGGCACGACAGTCTGAGCACGTGGCCAGATCGGGCAAGACGTTCACTGACTTCGCGGAATCGGAGTCGCTATGGTGAATCTCGAATTTCGTGGAACCTAGCGGCGGAATCCACGCGGACTCGTGGACGGTAATCACGGACGCTTTCGGGCGCTCGCGTTCTATGCGCTGCTCAAAGCGGCGCAGTTCCTCGGATGATCCTTCTATTTCGACCACCAGGCCCGAGGAAGAGTTCAGCACCCATCCTGTCAGCGACATTTCTGTGGCAAGGCGGTAAACGAAGGGCCGGAAGCCGACACCCTGCACCGCTCCGCGCAGCGTGATGCGAAGGCGTTGGCTCGAGGCTTTGGATGCGACTGCCATGGACAATTCGATTCTACGGCTTTCGCTGAAAGGCTTTAACCACTAAGGGCACGAAGGATCACGAAGGAAAAGCGTTATAGGCTCTCTTCGGGCATCTTAGTGTCCTTTGTGGTTCTCGAATTTGTGCGCCAGCTCTTCAATCCCGGCGAGCAGAGCGGGTATCGCCGCTTCAACCACAGACGACAGAGATTTGCCGTGATCGAAGGTCTCTCCAACGACCGTGGCCGAAAAAGCGCGTGGCCTTGCGCCATAGAGTTGCGCGGCGAGGCTAAGAACGTGGGCGGGCGAGAGGGCATGACAGAATCGCGATGCTTCACTGCTGCCCGGGAGCAACTCTTTGACTTGAACTTCGCCCGGACGGCCAGGACCAGCGGCGGCATCGATAAAAATCACGCATGCAGATCGGCTGGCAGACTCGGCCAGTTCGGGACCGAGTTGATGCAAAGTGACAATCTCAACGTCGTCCGTGGGGAACTTCCGCTGCAGTTCTTCGGCGGCACGCCATGCTACGCCGTCGTCGGAGCGGAGCGGGTTTCCGTAAGCGATGATGAAGACGCGGGGCATGTTCGGAAACAAACCACCGAGGAATCTCACGACATCGGCAGCTTGAATGCTGTCCGCGGGAGCCGACGGTGCTGGCATTCTCGGATTCCCCGTCCGCTGTATCTCGGTCCCGGCCTACGTACGGTCCTTCACGCCGGCTCCGCCGCCGCTCAGGATGACATCTTCCAGTGAACGACGATCAACGCGTGACTTCGTCCAGCACTTCGCCGTCCGGGCTCACGAGTTGGATCTGAGATCCATCTGGCCGAGCGCGTGGGTGGAGCAACTCAGGCACGGATCGTAGCAGCGGATGACAGCTTCGACGCGGTTGAGCATGCCGGGAGTCAGGCGATTGCCTTGTACGTAGTGTTTTGCCACCTGCAGGACGCTGCGGTTCATCGCCAGATTGTTGTGTCCGGTGGCGATGATCGAGGTTCACCCAGCGGATCAGGCCCTGGTCGTCGATCTTGTAGTGGTGGAACAGCGTGCCGCGCGGGGCTTCGCAGGCGCCAACCCCTTCCAGCGCGTTCGGCCGAGCCACGGCCCGCACATGCTTCGAAAGAATCTCGGGATCGTTCAACAACTGCTCGAGACGCTCGATGCAATACAGAATCTCGATCAGCCGCGCATGGTGATAGTGGAACGAGCTGAGCACGGCGGTGCGCTGCAGCTCGTGGAACTCGGCCAGTTCCTGATCGGCCCGGGGCGTTCCGCAACGGTCGGCCACGTTCAAACGCGCCAGCGGGCCTACGCGATAAATGCCGTCGGGAAATCCCTTGGGCTTGTAATAAGTGGATTTGAGATAGCTCCAGGGCTCGACTTTCTCGCCGATGTAGTCGAAATATTGCGCGGGATCGAGATCGTCGGCGACAACGTGGCCGGAGGCATCGACGATGCGAAGCTTGCCGTCGTAGAAGGTCAGCCCATTGTCCTTTTTCACGATGCCCATGAACAGCGTGGGAAAGTTGCCGAAGGTGGAAATCTCTTCGCGAAAACGTTCCATGCTTGCTCTTGAACCACTCCAGAGTGCGCTCGGCGATGGCCAGCGCGTCGGGAAAAGACGCACAGAATGGCGTCGCGGTTTTCCTCAGTCAGAGGCTCGCTCACGCCACCGGGCACGATCCACGCGGGATGAATGCGCTTGCCTCCGAGCCGCTCGATGATCTGCTGGCCGAACTGGCGCAGGCGGATGCCGTCGAGCGCCAGCTCCGGATTTTTCTCGGCGACTCCGAAGATATTGCTCTTCGCCGGATCGGCGTCCATGCCCAGAAGCAGATCGGGAGACGAAAGGTGGAACAGGCTCAGAGCGTGCGATTGCGCGACCTGCGCCAGTCCGAAGATGCGGCGCAGCTTGTCGGCGGTGGGAGGAATGCGCACCGCCAGCAGAGAGTCGCAGGCCTTGGCCGAGGCGATAAGATGGCTAACTGGGCAGATGCCGCAAATGCGCGCCATCAGCGAAGGCATTTCGTAGAACGGACGGCCGTCGCAGAACTTCTCGAAGCCGCGAAATTGCGTAACATGGAAGCGGGCGTCTTCGACCCGGCCGTCTTCGTTCAGGTGGAGCGTGATCTTCGAATGTCCTTCGATTCGCGTTACCGGATCGATGACGATGGTATTGCCCTGCTTCACGACGTCTCCCTTATAGCTATGAGCTGCGAGCTATGAGCTGCGAGTTTTTCGTGTCGGCTCTCAGCATTTCGCCTCATCGATACTGATATTTGCTCTTCGCTCTGAGCTCGTAGCTCTTGGCTCGTAGCTCTTACGATCCAAATCTGGTCCTCTGACTCAAATCCGGCATGCGGCCTTCCAGCAACTCGGTCACGGCGTAATAGATGGTGTCAGCCGAAGGCGGACATCCCGGAATAAATACGTCCACGTTCACAAACTCATGCACCGGGCGCGAGTTGGGCAACAGCGCCGGGACGACCTGGCTGGGAATGCCGGGATCGAAAGTGACATTCTCGCGATACGCCCGGTCGTACACCGCCTTCGTGCCAAACGGATTGCGCATGCCGGGAACGTTGGCCGTAATGGCGCAATCTCCGAGAGAAACCAGGATCTTCGTGCGCTCGCGGATCGCCTTGATTTTATGCAGATCTTCTTCGCTGCTCACCGCACCTTCGACTAGCGTTACGTCGACATCCTCCGGGAATATCTTCGCGTCGACCAACGGGCTGTAGACCAGGTCCGCGACGCCCGCGATCGTAAGCAGGCGCTCATCCATGTCGAGGAAAGACATGTGGCAGCCCGAGCAGCCATCGAGCCATACGGTCGCGATGCGTTTCTTAGTCTTTGAATTCATTCATTCACCACAAAGGACACAGAATCACACCAAGGAAACACCTGCAAACAAAGTTCTTCGTGAACCTTTGTGTCCTTCGTGGTTCAAGGTCTTTGTCTTCTACCTTCATTCGTTTTCCTCCCGCATCATGGTCAGATAGGGCAGGAACTGGCGGCGCTTCATCATTTCCGCGACCGAGCGTCCCTTTTCAAACAGGGCGCCGGTGGGACAGACGTGCACGCACTTGCCGCAACTGGTGCAGGTTTCCGATGTCCCCCAGGGCTCGTTCAGATCGGTGATGACTTTAGCCTCGATGCCTCGCCCCATGATGTCCCAGGTGTGGGCGCCTTCGATTTCATCGCAAACGCGAACGCAGCGCGTACACAAAATGCAGCGGTTGTGATCGATCACGAAGCGGTCGTGCGAGGCGTCCACTTCTTCTTTGGGATAGCGATAGGGGAAGTGCACATGGGTAATGCCGAGCCGCTGGCCGAGCATCTGCATTTCGCAATGACCGTTGGAAACGCAGACCGAGCAGACGTGATTGCGCTCGGTGAACAGCAGTTCCAGGATCATGCGGCGGTAATTCTGCAGGCGTTCGGAGTCGGTGGTGACTTCCATGCCTTCTTCGACCGAGGTCACACACGCGGGAAGAAGCTTGTTCTGGCCCTTAATCTCGACCAGGCAAAGGCGACAGGCGCCCACATCGGAGAGTCCATCCATCTCGCATAACCGCGGGATGAAAATGCCGTTCTGGCGGGCGACATCAAGGATGGTTTCTTCCTGGCGTCCGCTGACGTCGCGGCCGTCGATCTTAAGGGTCTTGACGGGGGCGACCGGCCTCATGCGGGTTCTCCTGCAGCCTCGCCGCAAACTCCGGCGGGACACTTATGTTCTTCGATGTGTGCCTTGTATTCGTGGGCAAACGATTTCAAGGTGCTGACCACGGGATTGGGCGCCGATTGGCCCAGCCCGCACAGGCTGGTGTGCTTGAGCAGGTCACAGAGTTCTTCGAGCATCTTCAAATCCTGCGGCGTGGCTTTCATGTTGCCGATCGCGGTCAGGATGCGGTGCATCTGGTACGTGCCCACGCGGCATGGGATGCACTTGCCGCAGGACTCGGTCATGCAGAAATCCATGAAGTACTTGGCGACATCGACCATGCAGGAACTTTCGTCCATGACGATCATTCCACCCGAGCCCATGATCGACCCGGCCATAGCCAGTGATTCATAATCGACCGGCATGTCGAGGCATTCGGACGGCAGGCACCCTCCGGAAGGACCTCCGGTCTGCACCGCCTTAAACTTGCGGCCTTCCGGAATGCCGCCGCCAATTTCGAAGACCATCTCGCGCAGCGAGATGCCCATCGGCACTTCGACGAGCCCGGTATTTTCGACGCGTCCGGCGAGCGCAAATACTTTCGTTCCCTTGCTCTTTACGGTACCGATCTGCGCATACCACGCGCCCCCGTTGCGGATGATCGGAGCGATGTTGGCGAAGGTTTCGACGTTATTGATCAGGGTGGGCTGGCCGAAGAGGCCTTCCATCGCGGGATAGGGTGGACGCGGACGCGGGGTGCCGCGCTTCCCTTCCACCGAAGAGATCAGGGCAGTTTCTTCTCCACAGACGAAGGCGCCGGCGCCGAGGCGAACATCGACGCGAAAACTGAATCGCGTGCCGCAGATATTCGCGCCCAGCAGGCCAACGCGCTCCGCCTGCCGGATGGCATTGCGCAGGCGCTTGATGGCGAGCGGATATTCGGCGCGAACGTAGATGTAGCCCTCGGAGGCCCCGACGGCGTAGCCGCCGATCAGCATTCCCTCGAGCACTCGGTGCGGATCGCTCTCAAGCACGCTGCGATCCATGAAGGCACCGGGATCCCCTTCGTCCGCATTGCAAATCACATATTTCTGAGTTCCGACGGATTTCGAAACCGTGCTCCACTTCAGCCCGGTGGGATAGCCGGCACCGCCGCGTCCCCGCAGGCCGCTCTTGGTCACTTCATCGACGACTTCGCGCGGCGACATTTCGGTGAGCGCTTTGATGAGCGCGCTATAACCGTTCGCGAAAATGTAATCTTCAACCCGGTCGGGATCGATCACGCCGGAGTTTTCCAGCACAATCTTCTTCTGCCGCTGGAAGAAAGGAACGTCGGTCCGACAAATCAGGCGCGAGACCGACTCCCCTTCGAGACTATTGATGATGGCAGGACCATCCGCCGCCTCGACTTTCTTATAGAGAACCCCCGCGCTGGTCGAAACCAGCGGGCCTTCGGAGCACAATCCCATGCAGCCGACACCCTTGACCTGGCAGTGATCCTTTTTCCCGCGCTTGCTTACTTCCTGGTCTAACGCGTCCTTGACCGACTGGCTTTGACAGGAGAGGCATCCGGCCGCGACGCAGACGTTCACGCGCTGGGTAAATTTGCCCTGCTCGGCGCGTTCGGTTTCGGCAATCTGATCCAGTTCCTCAGGGGTCATGCGTGAGTCCATTTCTTCAGGTGCTCGCGAATGGCGGGAGTTGCCACTTTGCCGGCGACCTCCTGATCGTAGACCACCGCCGGCGCCAGGCCGCACGATCCCAGGCAGCGTGCGGTGAGCAGCGACACTTTCTTGTCGGGCGTCGTTTCTCCGGGGACAATGCCGAGATCGCGTTGCACGGCATCCAGCAACTGGGGAGCACCTTTGATGTAGCACGCCGTCCCCATGCAGATGACGCAGGTGTGCTCGCCCGCAGGCTTCAGCGTGAAGAAGTGGTAGAAGGTGGCAACGCCGTAGGCACGGCTGAGAGGCACACGCAACGACATCGCGACGTACCGCAACGCCTTTTCGTCCAGGTATCCGAAAGCTTCCTGAACCGTGTGCAGCGTCTCAATCAGACCGCGCGCCTGCTGGCCCTGACGCCGAATGGTGGCATCGACCAGTTTCCAGCGCTTGTCCTGGTTGGGAGGAGTGGGTTTTGCAACGTATGAGGCCATAAACCTTCTTACTCACGAATGAATCGGGCATGAAGTTATGAATGCGACGAAACTCACTTTCGGGTAAGCACGGATTATAGTCCCGGAGGCAGGTTTGTCACTGTGATTGTGATCACGATCGCATTTCCCCAGCGAACTGCAGAGTGCATGGAGCCTTCGCTTCGCTCGGGAGGACAAGCTACAACCCGAGAAGAGGGAGCGCTGTTTCACATGACACAGCGCGATTCATTCCGGAATCGTCAGCACTGGGCAATGTGCTTGCGCAATGACGTGATGGGCAGACGACCAGGGCAGATGCGTAGCGCCGACTTCCGGCGAAGAGTGCGCACCCAGAACGATCATGTCGGCCTCACGCTCGGCGGCAATTTTCACGATGCGTTCTGCGGGCGATCCGAATTCCAGAAGGCTTTCCGGCAAGTACTGGAAAACCGAATCTTGCGGAATCAGTTCCTGCAAGCGGCGCATTCCGTCTTCCATGGGTCCGGGCCGGCTGCCGAGCTGCGTGTAGTCCTCGATTACGTGGAGCAGCGTGAGGCGAGAGTGGAACTCCTCGGCCAGGGCAATCGCTTCCTGGGCCATGCGAGCCGAATTTTTTCCGAAGTTGGTGGCGAAGACAATCTGGCGAAGCTCCAGCTCGACCGGGGCGAGATCGCGACCGCGCGTGGGTGGCAACTTGGCGCGCCCGGAAACCTTTGGGCCGACCGTGAGGACCGGACAGGACGCATTGCGAAGGATGCCTTCTGCGACCGATCCGAGCAGCAACTTGCCGAGGCCAGTCCGTCCATGAGTGCCGACGACGACCAGGTCAACGTCGTTTTCCTGCATAACGGTGGCGAGACTCTTCCAGATTGGTCCGTGACAAACGTAGTTATGGTGAGGGATGCCTTCGAGACGATCCGAAATCCGATCGAGCTTCTCCATGGCTTCGCTGTGGGCATCTTCGTAGAGCGTCCCCATGCTGACGTAGTCGACGCCGCCGGTCATCATGCGAAGGCTGGCTTCGGCGAGCACGTGCACGGTGTGCAGCGTGCTGCCGAACCGCCGGCAAATCGCTACGGCGTAAGGCAGAGCCGCCTCGGACGTGGCCGAGAAATCGGTGGCGAACAGGACGTTCCGAACGGAAACCGCGGAGAACTTTACGGATGATGGCTCGCCGGTGAAGGCAGATCGAGATACTTCAGCTTTGGCTTCGATGAGTGCCATGAAACACCTCCCACACCCATGTTCAGGATCACGCCTGGGAGGCGATAGGGATATGGCGGGTATCACCAGAAAATGTGATTAGGATCACAGAGTAGGGCCGGGGGGATTCTATGGTCAGTTTCCGGTTGCAGATGGTTGAGAGGTGCTCTTTCCCTAGGACAGCAATCGGCAATCTGAAATCTACAATTTACAATCTGCGTTAAGCTACGATCCGATGGGCAATCCATTCAAACGCGAATTGCGGAATTATCCGCTCTATTTTCTGCTGTGGACGGTTCTGGGCCTCTTCTATTTCAGCCAGGGTCTGGCACAAAGGCTGTTTCGGCATGATCCCACCCCGTGGTGGCATTACTTACTAGGATGGCTCATAGGGGTTTACATTTGGGCCCTCCTGACTCCGGCCATACTGTGGCTCGGCCGGCGATTTTCGGTTGAGCGTCGCAACTGGATATCGCGAGTCTCGATCCATCTTCTGCTGGCCGCAGCGTTCTCAGCCTTCGAGCTATACCTGGAAAGCGTGCTCTATTCGCTCTTGCACCTGTTCGGCATAACGTTTGCACAACTGCTGGCTATAGGCTTCCACGGCGGCGTATTGAACTACTGGATCGTGCTCGGAGTGCAGTCGGGAGTCCTCTACTATCGCGGATACCAGGAACGGTCCCGGGAAGTGCTGAAATTCGAGTTGCAAGCCTCCGAATTACAGTCGCAACTGGTGAGTGCGCAATTGAATGCGCTGAAGATGCAGCTTCAGCCGCATTTTCTGTTCAACACCCTGAATGCCATCACGGTGCTGGTGCGACAGCAGAAGAGTAAGGACGCGGAACAGATGCTCGGTTGCCTGAGCGATCTTTTGCGGGGAGTGTTGGAGGATGTTGATGCGCAGGAAGTCTCTTTGCGCCGAGAACTCGAGTATCTGCAGCTTTACCTGGCCATCGAAAAGGTGCGTTTCGCAGATCGCTTGCGGGTAGAAATTTTGACAGATCCGCGAGCCCACGAGGCGTCAGTGCCACAACTGATCCTGCAGCCCATTGTGGAAAACGCCATTCGGCATGGCATCGGGCGAAGGTCCTCTGCCGGGCGGATTCTGATCAGCGCGTCGAGGATCAATGGCAGCGTCGAACTTCGCGTACAGGATGATGGGCCTGGGCTTTCGCTGAGCGACACCTCGGAGGAGGAAGGCATCGGCTTGTCGAACACGCGCGCGCGACTGCAACAGCTTTACGGCCCAAATGCGACCCTGGAAATAGAAAACTGCGATCGCGGTGGGGTAGTCGTGACCATGAACATTCCCTTCCGTGAGTCTTCTGCGAAACTGTGAGAGATCATGCCTCTGACAACCCTTATCGTCGATGACGAGCCGCTGGCAAGAGAAGGCCTGCGAGAGCTGCTCTCGCGGGACCCGGAGGTTGCAGCGATTCACGAGGCCCGGGACGGAGGGCAAGCAGTTGCGGTGATTCGGGAGTCCAATCCTGATCTCGTGTTCCTGGATGTTCAGATGCCCGAGATGGACGGATTCGCCGTGGTTCGGGAGGTCGGCGCGGAACGTATGCCGGCGGTGGTGTTCGTCACCGCCCACGACAAGTACGCAATCCAGGCCTTCGAAATCAACGCGCTGGACTACCTGCTAAAACCGGTGATTGAAGAGCGTTTCCTGAAGGCCTTGGCGCGGGCCAAAGGCCGCATCCATTCCAACGCAGTAGCCGATTCGAACCGGCAGATTCTAGGCTTGCTCGAGACAATGGCGTCGCCTCGGAAATACCAGCAGCGGCTAGCCGTGCGCTCGGCCCACAAGACTCTGTTCGTGGATATCGAAGACGTAGACTGGATGGAGGCCGCAGAAAACTACGTGGAATTACACGTTGGCCGTGCCAGCCATCTGCTGCATGTGACGATGAACACTCTCGAGCAATCTCTCGATCCGCAGGTTTTTCTTCGCATCCACCGCTCGATCATCGTGAACCTCGGCAAGATCAAGAGCCTGGAGTCTTGTGCGCACGGAGAGTTCATGATTACCCTGCACGACGGCGCACGCCTGCAGTCCGGCAGAACATACTCGGAACGATTGAGAATTCTTTCGAGCAACCCGTTCTGATGGCCGCCAACCTCCGGTTTGTCACTGGATCCCTCCAGTTCGTCAAAATCCGCTTTTTCCGGCCTTGCATCACCTACAGACTCACTGTCTATGCAACCACAGACTCAGGTGTCGTCCGTCGTGAAGAATTCACTATTGCTTCCGATTCTGCTTGGCGGATTCATCGCCGGGTCATTCGACCTGACCTCGGCGTTCCTTACGTTCGGCTGGGGAGTACCGCGCGCAGTCGCCGCAGGTCTGCTGGGAAGACAGGCGTTCCAAGGAGGCGTCGGCACGTGGATACTCGGCGTGCTCTTGCACTACTTCATCGCCTATTCGGCGGCCGCGGTCTACTGTGCCGCAAGCCGAAAACTCGACTTCCTTAAACCTCACTTCGTTGTCTGCAGCATGTTTTTTGGCATCGGACTGTTCCTGGTCATGAACCTGATTGTGCTTCCTCTCAGTGGGCTGCATGCACATGGCCCTTACCAGCTTCGAGGCCTCATTCAAGGGATTCTCGTGCATATGTTCTTGATCGGTCTGCCAATCGGGTTCTGCTTGTACCGGTTTTCGGCGCCGCGCAGATCTCTCGCAGAGTAAGCGGCCTGGCGAATAACCCGCTTTCAGCTGTGTTGACCATCCAGATCGTCACGAAATCTCAGCACTTGGTCAAAATCCGGTTTCCGGAGCGTTGCGAGTAGCAGAGACTACCCCCTGCTGGAGGTGAAAAGTGAAGGAAGCCACCTGGACATTCCTGGCAACCGCGTTTTTGAGTACTAGTTTCTTCTTGCGCGCGCAGTTGGGCGATACAGATCGATTTCCGAGCGAATTCCGCAGATGGGCCCACGTCAAGAGCGTGCTGGTCGGGCCGCAGAGTGCTGCCTTCCCTGCCGAAGGAGGAATCCACCACATTTACGCGAACGAACCAGCGCTTCACGGATATGACACCGGCAAGTTTCCCGATGGCTCCATCATCGTTTACGACTTGCTGGAAACGAAAGAGGTTGCGGGTAACACAATCGAAGGACCTACACGCCGCGTCGATGTAATGGTAAAAGATAGCGAGCGCTATCGCGCTACCGGTGGCTGGGAATTTATGAGTTTCCCAAAGGGCAATCCGAGCGATGGTAGGTTGACCGCAGAACGACAAGCAACCTGTTCGGCGTGCCACGCCAAACGAAAAGACCACGATTTCGTTTTCAGCGAATTTCGCCACTGAAGCGAAGCCGGGAACCGAAAAACCAACAACGAACTGAAACGAATTTGCAGCTGTCCCTTTTCCTCCGGGGCCAAGATCAGCGCTCTGGCCGCATCTATCGACAATGAGCAGGTCTCGTAGATAATGGGCCCGGCCTGCCCTTTCGATCAGGACGTAGGCACATCAGGAGTGCGACCCTTGAAATCTTTCCGTCACTTGATGAGCCACTGGGGGCCTTTAATCGTCCTCCTAACGGGACTTCCGATCGGCTCTGAGTTTTTAGCCGCTCAGGCAGTCCCTGCTCTGCCGGTTGATTCGTTCTCCGGCAAACCACGGGTCGTCATCATCAGCGATATCGGCAATGAACCGGACGACCAGATGTCGTTTGTACGCCTGCTCTTGTATTCCAACGAACTCGATCTCGAGGCGATGATCGCGACGACATCCACGTGGCAGAAGGCAGCCGCGCATCCCGAGACAATGCATACTCTCGTCCGAACATTTGGGCAGGTTAGGGAGACGCTGTTACTTCACGCTAAAGGATGGCCCACAGCGGAATATCTCGATCAGCGCGTGTACGCCGGGCAGCCTGCTTACGGGATGGCTGCTACGGGGAGAGAAAAGACTTCTCCCGGATCAAAGGCTTTAGAGGAAGCGCTGGAGCGAGACAATCCACGCCCTCTTTGGGTATGTATCTGGGGCGGAGCAAACACGCTTGCGCAGGCGCTGATTGATACGCGAGCGGCAAAGGGCGAGGACGCAATGCGCCCGCTTCTGTCGCGGCTGCGGGTGTACTCCATCTCTGACCAGGATGATGCAGGTCCGTGGATCCGGCGCGAATTCCCAAGCGTGTTCTACATCGTCAAGCCGAGCCGTCCCAATAGCGAGGACTACTATTCCGCAACCTGGACGGGAATCAGCGGCGATCTCTACTACCGCAACGGAGAAGGCGCCGATACCAGCCTGGTGACGAATGAGTGGCTCGACCGGAACATCCGGTCGAAGGGACCGCTCGGCAAACTCTATCCGCGCTTCATGTTCATTATGGAAGGCGACACACCGAGCTTTATGGGCTTGATCGACAACGGGCTGAATTCCTACCGGCGGCCAGATTGGGGCGGCTGGGGTGGACGCTACGTCTATTTGCAGCCATACGGCGAAACCCACCCCATCTGGTCCCAAGGCGGGGACGAGTTCGCCCGAACGACCTCGCAGGATGTGGTTACAGGTGTCGACGGCCGTACTCACATCTCGGACCAGGTTAGCATTTGGCGCTGGCGCGAGGCCTTCCAGAATGATTTTGCGGCCCGCATGGATTGGACAATTAAAGATTTTGCGCATGCCAACCACAATCCAGACGTTGTGGTGAACGGAAAACCGGGCACCGCACTGGTGGAGTTGACGGTCAATGCGGGCCAGACGATCACGCTGGATGCAAGCGGCACGACTGATCCTGATCCCGGACAGGCTCTTACCTACAACTGGTTCGTTTACCCCGAAGCCGGCTTGAGCGGAACGCACGGAGCCGACGTGACCATCAGCAAGAGTGATGGACCGGTTGCTGAGGTTCGCGTGAAGTCGCCGTGCAGGGCCCTATGGATTACGGGCCTGATTCCCTGCCGGGGCGCGGGCGTGGCCCATATTATCCTCTCCGTGACGGACAACGGCTCGCCTCGCCTGACGTCTTACCGGCGTATCGTTCTGAACGTGAAAGGCGCCGCGGAGGCCTCGCAGGCAAAGTAGCACCTGAAGCCACCAGCGAGCTGGTACGATCACCAACCAATCTGGCGCATCCGCTCAAGGATGAGCGCGCTGTAGTTATTCATGCGCTCGGGCCGTCGCCTTAAAGGAGCCGGCAGAATCGCGGCGAGACGCGCCGCCTCTTGCCGGCCGGTATTCCGGGCCGCGGTCCCGTAGTAGTAGCGAGACGCCGATTCTGCACCATAAACACCCGGGCCCCATTCGACCACGTTGAGGTATATCTCCAGGATGCGCCGCTTGCCGAGAACGAATTCGGCCACGGGCACCAGCGTGAACTCAGCACCCTTGCGGATGATAGAGCGGCCCGTTCCGAAGAACAGGTTTTTTACGAGTTGCTGCGTAATGGTGGAGGCTCCGCGAACGTGGCCGCCATCCAAATCGTCTTCGGCAGCGATCTGGATCTCGTGCCAATCGAACCCATGATGTTGGTAGAAGCGAGCGTCCTCCGCGGCGACCACGGCGTGCTGGAGATCGGGCGAGATCTGGTTGAGCGGGACGAATCGGAAGCGTTCGTGATATGGCCTGAGGTGAATCCAGGCCTGCAGGCGGCGCTGGATGTGCACCGCGGTTGTCGGCGGGTCGATCCACCGGGCAGCCAGAAGGGTCAGCGCGGCCAGCAACCAAAGAAGCGCCACAGCGATGACGAGCCATCGAACCAATCTCCGGAGGATTGGGAGGAAGCCCTTCCGGCGCGTGACCTCGGCGCGCGTGTCTGGGCTTGCGGTCAAAGTCGCGATAGTGGCGGGGGCTGGGTTGCCGCTCATGGCTGATGCTGTCGGGATCTGTGCCTTGCGATACAGGTCCACGCGTTCGCAACTCCCGATTTGGGGGCTGGCTGGCCCAGGTTTGAACCTGCGGATTTTATAATAAGCGGTTGCCCCAGCTTTCGTGGGTTCGAAAGCTGGGCACCACGGACGCCGATGCCATGTTCATCCGTCACAGCCAGGACTCGGTCATCTGTGCTACACGGGAAGCATGCCGCATCGGCTGCATCGCTACTACGGAGCGGGATACTCGCACTTCATCACCACCAGTTGCTATCAGCGCCTGCCGTTGTTAGGGAGTGCGTGTAACCGCGACCTATTCCTCCGGGTCCTTGAGAAAGTGCGGCGGCGCTACCACTTTGTCATTATGGGATACGTGGTGATGCCGGAACACGTGCACTTGCTGTTCAGTGAACCGGAGCGGGGCAACCCCGTCAACCGCAATGCAGGCGATCAAGCAAGGGTTCGCGCGTCGACTACTTGGTCGTTTGCGCAAGAGGGAGCGTCGGGATCAGCTTTCCCTGTGGATCGGACCCGTGGAACACGGCCGTATCTGGCAGCCGCGCTTCTACGATTTTGTAGTGTTCTCGGACAAGAAGCGGGTGGAAAAGCTGCGCTACATGCATCGGAATCCGGTGAAGCGGGGATTGGTGCTGGAACCGGAGCAGTGGGAATGGAGCAGCTATCGCAGCTACGCCAATCAGGAAGGAGGACGGGTGCAGATCAATCCGTGGCCGAAGGCGGAGATGAAGGTCCGCTCGGTAGCGTAGCTACAACTAAGGGATCGACAGCCGGCACTTCCCACCCTTTGCAAAAAGCAAAACCGCAAAGGATGGGCCACCCCTCCCCCATAGGTCTCCTTCTCACATCGATCAGCGAAACAACTTCTTGTGGAGCCTTGGGCCACCATCTGGATTCGGAGCGAGGGTAATCGAGACTATTCCAAACCAGTTCCGAATTTGTCCGTATGGTCGCCCGGAGGGCCCCATCTTCTCACCCGCTACCTTTAGAAACTCTTCTGAGAATCCAATTCCGCCTTCTCCGAAAACATGCCAACTACCCTCGGCGCGTCTGACTGTGCCTGCGGTTTCCAACTCCTGCTGGAACCGGTAATCCGGCGCGAGAACCAAGGTCACTGCCTCGCCATTTTGCCGAAGGGTGTATGTTCCGCACACAGCACCGTCACTGAAGTTTTCACCCTCCCAGTACCAGAACAGCCCGAGCGTAACGATAAGCAGAAGGACGACACCTACCCTTGCCGCTTCACTCAGCTTCATCGCTACGTTCCTCGCAATCGTCGGTTATGATCTTGGTCTCAACTCAGTTGGTGTGGCTTAGAACGTTGTGCAGGTTTTCTTTCCATTCCCGTCCGTAACACAGTTCGTGGTCGTCATCGTCACGGTCGCCTTGGGCTCAGATTAGGGTAGACTCGGGGACTGGCCCAGCTGTGAACCCCGGCGATTCTATAACAAAAGCGGCTGCCCCAGCTTTCGTGGGTTTCGAAAGCTGGGCACCACGGACGCCGACGCGATGTTCATCCGTCACAGCCAGGACTGGGTCATCTATGCTACACGGGAGGCATACCGAATCGGTGCATCGCTACTGCGGAGCGGGACACTCGCACTTCCTTATCACCGTCATCACCAGCGGAGGCGGAATTCGGAGTGACAACAATTCTCCGATGTCGGCAGCCGTGGTGCCCAGCCTTCAAACAAACACGAACGCTGGCGCAACCGGCGCCGTGGTCATTCCTGCGGCGGCAAACCCGGACCACCCCTCTTGAGAATTGACATTCGGAATCGAGCTTCCTGACGCCCACCCTTGCGAAAATCGCGCAAGGATGGGGTACCCGGCGGAGAGCGTTCTGGCAGGCACGCTTCTACGACTTCAACGTCTGGGCGACGAGGAAGCGGGTGAAAAGCTCAGGTACATGCATCGCAATCCGGTGAAGCGCGGATTGGTTGAGGCACCCGAACAATGGGCTTGGAGCAGTCATCGTTTCTATCTGCTCGACGAAGCGGGGCCGGTGCGGGTGAACGCGGGGTGGACTGAGATTTCGTTTCGTGATCGTGTGGCGTAAAGGGTAGCCCGCAGCAAAAAACCACTCGCCGCCGGCACCCGGAATTCCCGCCCTTGCAAAAAGCGCAAGGACGGGGCACCCTCTTCCGTGGTAGTGATAGCGAGATCACAATCCGGGCCACGCGCCCAGAGTAGAAGCTGGACGTCTCTTATTGCGCGAAGCCGTCGGCTTGGGTTACTGCGCCGATGGCAACCGTGTGGTCGATGTAGAGGCGTCCGGCGTCGAGGGCTTTGCGGTCAAGATCGAGCAGCGCTGGATTTTTCACCTTCGCTTCCAGAACCTGCAGCGCGGTGGCGGAGGCGAGGCATTCGGTCTCTTCGAGCAGGGCGCCCATGATCACGACGTTGGCGACTTTGGCCGAGCCCAGCTTGTCGGCAATCTCAAAGGCAGGAATGCAGATCACCTGCGCCTGGGGGATGGAAATGTTATCCGGCAGCTTTTCGCCGCTATAGATGATGGTGCCGCCGGGCACGACCTGGGCCGCGAATTTGTGCAGCGAGATTTCATTCATCGCGACCAGAACGTCGGGACGCGAGAGCACGGGGGCTCCGATTCGGTCCTGCGACAGGCAGACGTGGCAATGCGCGCTACCGGACCGCATTTCCGGGCCGTAGGACGGCAACCAGCTGACTTCCAATCCTTCGCGCATGCCCATCTCGGCCAGAAGCTGGCCCAGCAGCAGGACACCCTGACCGCCGAATCCGGCGATCTTGATGCCGAGGTGGCGGAAATGGTGATGCTTCTTCGGGCCCGTGCCTGCGCGGGCGGCCTGGCGTTCTCCTTCGACCAGTTCCTGGACAGTCTTGTGCGGCGGAACGTTCGAGTTAGGGATCTCTACCTTTCGGTCACGGAAGACGTTCAGTGGGAAGCTGGGAATCATCTTCTCCGCAACCCACTTGCGAGCCTCGATCGGATCTTTGCCCCAGATCGTGGGACAGGGCGAAAGAATCTCCACGAACGTGAATCCGGCACCATCGCGCTGCAGTTCGAGAGCTTTGCGAACCGCGCGGCGGGCTTTCATGATGTTCTTGTTGTCCGAAAGAGCGACGCGCTCGATGTATACCGGAGCTTCGAGTGACGAGAGCATTTCCGCCATGTGCAACGGGAAGCCTTCGTTAACAGGGCGGCGTCCCCAGGGCGACGTCGTACTGCGCTGGCCGACCAGGGTGGTGGGAGCCATTTGTCCGCCGGTCATGCCATAGATTGCGTTGTTGACGAAGAAAACGCTGATCTTCTCGCCGCGATTGGCGGCGTGCACGATTTCGGCAGTGCCGATGGCGGCGAGATCGCCATCGCCCTGATAGGCGATTACGATTTTGTCGGGGCAAGCGCGCTTGAGGCCAGTAGCAGCAGCGGGAGCGCGCCCGTGCGCTACCTGAACATTGCCCACATCGAAGTAGTAATAGGCGAAAACGGAGCAGCCGACGGGGCTGACCAGGATCGTCTGATCCTGCAGTTTCAAATCTTCAAGCGCTTCGGCGATCAGCTTATGCGCGACGCCGTGGCCGCATCCGGGACAGTAATGCGTCTGGTGCTTAAGGTCGGACTTGCGTTCGTATTCCGGATAGAACAACTCTGATTTCTGGTGCACGATTTCGTATTGATCGGTGGCCACTTTCGCTACCTCCGGGATTACCTCGTGCTCCGCCATGATTGCCTTCCCGTGTAACGGCGAACGCATCCGTTCGCTCGCGTCTAGTCTCGTGTCCCAGAAATCCTGGGTAATAACCATTTCCCTCGGGGGCTAAAGCCCGCAATCCTTGGGCCCTGGTTACGGCGCGGCTTCAAGCCGCGCCCTTTCAAAACTTGAAACTTGCGCCACGAATTTCCAGGACGCCATACTAGATCTCCCCGGACGAATGCATCCGGGCTAGACTCTCACACTTTTTCCGTAACCTGCTCTTCAATCTTCGCCAGCAGTTCTTCGACGCTGGGGACATTGCCACCAACCCGGGCGAAGAATTCCACCGGGCGCTTGCCTTCGATGGCAAGCCTGACGTCTTCCACCATTTGACCGTTACTGAGTTCCACGGTCAGCACTTTTTCGGCGCGCATGGCTGCCTTGGCCAGTTCCGGAGAGGGGAACGGCCACAGGGTGATCGGACGGAAGAGTCCGACCTTGATTCCCCGCTTGCGAGCTTCGTCGACCGCCGAGCGGAGCACGCGCGAAACGATGCCGTAGCCGACCACCAGCAATTCGGCATCGTCGGTTCGATATTCTTCCCAGCGCCGCTCTACCTGCCGCGCGCGGATGTATTTCGCTTCCAGCAGGCGTTGGTGCTCTTCCAGATCGTCAGACTCGAGGAAGATCGAGGTGACCATGTTCTTACGGGTTGCGGCAGTTCCCTGCACCGCCCAGGGCTTCGGCGGCGCCACGATCTCGCGGTATTCAAGATCGAGCGGCTCCATCATTTGCCCGATGAAACCATCGGCAAGAACGATTGCCGGGTTGCGATACGCGTCGGCAAGTTCGAAGGCCAAGGTGGTCAGGTCGGCCATCTCCTGAACCGAAGCGGGAGCCACCACGAGGTTGCGGTAATTACCGTGCCCCCCGCCTTTCACCATGGCGAAGTAATCACTCTGCTCGGGAGCGATGTTGCCCAGGCCAGGTCCGCCGCGCATGACGTCGACGATGACGCAGGGCAGTTCGGCGCCGGCCAGATAAGAGATACCTTCCTGCATCAGGCTGAGGCCAGGGCCGGAAGAGGCGGTCATGACGCGAACTCCGGCGGACGCCGCGCCATACACCATGTTGATGGAGGCGGTTTCACTTTCTGCTTGCACGAAGGTTCCGCCGACTTCGGGAAGATAGAGAGCGGCGG
Organism: uncultured Acidobacteriota bacterium; assembly: GCA_963807095.1. Classification (GTDB taxonomy): domain Bacteria; phylum Acidobacteriota; class Terriglobia; order Terriglobales; family Acidobacteriaceae; genus Sulfotelmatobacter. Next base: position 358,755 of record CAWEAF010000002.1, read on the forward strand.
CTTCGGCGACTTCGCTTGCGGGGGTGATGGGATATCCGTAGTAGGCGCGGCATCCGGCGAGCACTGCGCCTTTGATGACCGCGACATTGCCTTTACAGAGCTGGCGCATGTTCGCCTCCGGCATGCACTTGGGCAGACGGTTTGGGAGGCGGGGCGAGACGATAAACCGTAATCGCTCCGGGCTCCGGACAACAATAGAAACAGATGCCGCACCCAGTGCAGTCGTGACCGCTGTAGCGGGCAGGATGCACGCCGTAGTGACTCAGTTCAGGAGCGAGCTCCAGGCACTTGGGAGGACACGACTCCACACACAACCCGCAACCCTTGCACTCTTCCACATCGATGGTGATATTGCCGCGCGCGGCTCCCGACATTTTCTTCACCTCGAAACTGCCGACTGTGCTGATAGCGGATGCTGCAACCACTTCGTCTTTTCGCAATAGGCGTACAACTCTTCGCGGAAATTCGGATGCGCAATCTCGATCAGCGCTTTGGCGCGTTCGCGAATGGATTTGCCGTGCAGATAGGCGACGCCGAATTCGGTGACGATGTAGCGCACCAGCCCGCGCGAAGTCACGACTCCCGCCCCTGTATCGAGCATGGGAACGATGCGCGAGATGGCCCCACTCTTCGCGGTGGCCGAAATCGCGATGATCGCCTTGCCGCCCTTCGATCGGGAGGCTCCGCGCAGGAAGTCCACTTGCCCGCCGATTCCGCTGTAGAACTGGTTGCCGATGGAGTCGGAGCAGACCTGCCCGGTCAGGTCGACCTGTATTGCCGAATTGATGGCGACCATGTTGTCGTTGCGGGCGATCAGGGCCGGGTCATTGGTGTAGGCGGTGGGATGAAACTCGAAAATCGGATTATTGTCGACAAACTCGAACAGCCGCTTGGTGCCAAGCGCAAATCCGAGGATGATCTTGCGCGGCTTGAAGTTCTTGCGCGCGCCGGTCAGCACGCCGGCTTCGATCAGCGGAATGACGCCATCGGACATCAGTTCGCTGTGCACGCCGAGGTCTTTGCGATCCATCAGCATCGGCAGCACCGCATCGGGAATGCCTCCAATACCGGTCTGCAGGACTGCCCCGTCTCCAATCAGGCCGGCAACATTGCGGGCAATGGCGACTTGCAGTTCGTTGACGATCGGCTTCTTCAGCGCGCACAGCGGCCGGGAGGATTCGACGATGTCGTCGATTTCATTGACGTGAATGAAGCTGTCGCCGTAGGTGCGCGGCATGTTGTCGTTGATCTGCGCGACCACGCGCTTGGCGACCCTGGCGGCGGTGAGGGTGGTGTCGACGCCCACGCCGAAGCTGCAGTAGCCGTGCGAGTCCGGGGGCGAGACCTCGATAAGAGCGACGTCAAGGGGCATCTGCCCGCTTTCAAACAGGCCTTCGATCTCGCTCAGATAGATGGGGGTGTAGTCGGCGCGGCCGTCATTGATGGCCTCACGGACATTGGCGCCGATGAATACGGCGTTGTGGCGGAAGTGGCCGGCCATTTCCGGTGCCACGTAGGGCGCGCAGCCCATGGTCATCATGTGAACGATTTCTACGTCGAACAGGTCGGGGGCGCGGCGCATCAGCGCTTCGACCAAGGTCTCAGGCTCGGCACATCCCGGCTGAATGTAGACACGCATGCCGGACTTCACGCATCCGAGCGCTTCGTCGGCAGTCTTCAGCCGTTTCTTGTATTCCATCTCCCATGACATCGACATCCTCGTTGCTCCCCTTAGCAGACCGGCAGTGCGCTATGGTGCTCGGAGCGGACTGCCGCTTCTTCATACCCCACAGCGGCATAATAAATGGCGCGGTCGAAAAACATCTCCAGCATCTGCAACAGCTCGAGTTCGCCCATGATCTCGATGGCGCGATCCATGACTGCTTCGCTCTTGAGAAAGTCCCAGAGATTTTCCTTGGTGAGCACGATCGCCTGAATGACCTCACTGAGAGGAACTCCCTGATTAGCGCGGCGGGTACCAATTTCGCGGTAGCGATGCTCGATGTCGAGTTCGTTCTTGCCAAGCAGCCACTCGCCCAGGTGGCGATAAATTTCGTACACCCGCTCGCGGAGTTCGTGTGCCGGAATATCCCGGAAATGGCTAACCTGGGAAGTCTGCAGCACTCGCTCCTCAAGGCCCGCAGCGAGCGCATCGGCGTGCGATTCGATCAGGCGCACCAGCCTGTAGGAAAACATCATAACCACCCCCTCGTAAGGTTCACGAGCCCGGTTTTACACCCCAATCTTGATGGCCGCATCCTGCGCGCTCCAGCCTTCGACCGGAATTTTACCGGTTTCCACGGTGGGCTCGAGGGTCTGTGGAACCGTGATGGCGCGCGAGATCATGCAAATGGCCTTGGTACGACGCAGCAGGTTCAGTCCGGCCTCGCGCTGATCCTCAGAATTCACGATCAGGCGAGGACGAAGCAGTATTTCGCTGAAGCCGCTGCCGTTGGGCCGGCTGCGTCGGACAGTGCCTTCGATTTCGACCTCCAGATCGGTGTAGTCGAACTTGGCTGCCCGCGCAAGATCGTTAAAAGTGGTGGTAAAGCAGCCCGCCAGGGCGCAGAGCAGCAGTTGCTCCGGAGTCCAGCGGCCCTGCAGGCCACCCAGTTCGGCGGCTTCAGAGAAATGGATCGTATTGGGGGAGGACTCGCACTTGGCCAGTCCAGTGCGGCCTGACGTCCACCAGGCCGAAACGCGATAGGTGTATTCAGCAGCCATGTTGTAACTCCTGGCGCTCCCAGAATGCGCCCGTTCCCCCGGCTCAACCCTGCAGCGAGAAGATCACGGTAATCGTGGTCTCCACTTCTACCGGTTGCCCGTTCAGCAAGTACGGCTTGTAGCGCCACTCGTGGACCGCACGCGATAGCAGCCGGCACCAGCATGGGATGGCCGCTGACCAATTGCAGGTTCGTGATCTGACCAGTCGTATCGATGACTGCGCTTAGTACTACTTCCCCCTGTACGCGCGCCGAACGTGCCAGCGTCGGATACGCCGGTTCAACGCGGTGCACGAGCAATCCCCGGGTGACGCCTTGCGAAATACGCACGCGTTGGGGTGTAACCGGAACAAATTTTGGCACTGCGGAATTGCTGGCGGCGACAATGCCTCCAATGACACCTCCGAGTTGTCCTCCGGGGATTCCGCCCGGAACGCCACCCACGACGCCACTTGTGGTAGCCATCGGCGGCGGCGCCTCTTCTTCTTTAATCATCTCGACCTTTTGTGGAATCTTGGTCGGAGTGCGGAGTTGCCCGCTGGACAGCATGTCGGTCTGAATCTGACGGACCACTCTCTGAACTTGCTGAGCGGCTGGGGGCGGAGGCGGAGGCGGAGGAGGCGGCGCGACCAGGAACGTCAGCAATTGTGCTTTGGGCAGGTCTTCAGTGAAGACCAGAGGCATGATCAGCATTACACCGACCGCCAAGCAATTGAGAATGAAAGACGTGGTAGTCGCCACCGATTTTCGCTTCCGCTGCGGCCCGAATTCCAGCAAGCTGTCAGAAAACATGGGCCTGGGCGCGAGGGTCGGCCCCAGGATTAGTTCTTTGCGGGGCAGGACCGCGGCGCCGGAGCGGCCTGTCACTTTGGCGTCTTTTACCTCTGGTTCATGGATTTCGATTGTGCCCATCGGAACCTCCCTACCTCACCCTTCCACCGCGTGAAAGCGGTCACAACTCCACTTTCTCCAAGGACATCTTCAAGCAAGGGCTAACTGGGGCAAATGGCGCGCGTCACGGCTATTTGTGATCGCAATCACCATTTGGGGCAGAGGGGTGATCCGAAAGTAACTTGGCGCGGAGAAACACGCCCGCGGAACTCTCATTCACTATGGAAATTGCCGATGTGCGCGGCTGCAGCCATTCCGAACCGCCACGGTTTGCTATTCTTGTCCGGACATCAGTTTCGTAAGCAGCCGCCTCGACTACCTGGGAGGCGACCAGCTATCATTTCTCCTTCCCTGTTTCTTCAGTGGATTTTGAAGGGAGGCGTGTGAAATCTTCGAGACGCAGCTTTCTTCAGATATCGAGCCTTACCCTGGGGGCCCTGGGATTGCCGATCCGTGGCGCCGCTCAGGCTCAGGGCGACACTGTCTTTATCATTGCCGATCCGGCTGATCCGGTCGCCTCGTCGCCTTCGTGCCGTTGGGCCCTGAAGGAAATCTCGCAAGCGCTTGGAGAGCACTCGGTCAAAGTTGGACACTTTGCATCTCTTCACCAGGCACCAGCCCACTCACGTTGCATCGTGATCTCCGGCCCTGACCATCAACCCGCCGTAGACCTGATGAAGAAATCAGGAGTGAGTCTCTCCACCGAGCCCGAGTCGTTGGCGCTGCTGCCGTTTTCAAGGGATACGCGGCACGGAATACTGGCATGCGGCGACGTTCGCGGACTGATGTACGCCCTTCTCGAAGTTGCCGACCGCATTCGACACTCCGAGCGCCCGCTCTCCGCGCTCGAACAACCGCAAGCAATTACCGAGCGCCCGTTCAACGCGATTCGCAGCGTCGGACGCATCTTCTGCAGCGACATACAGGACAAACCGTGGTTCTACGACCGCGAGATGTGGCCGGCATATTTCTCGATGCTGGCCACCCAGCGATTTAACCGCTTCAGCCTGAATTTCGGAATTGGGTACGACTTCCTCGACAACGTTCGAGATGCGTATTTTTTGTTTGCGTATCCGTTTCTGCTTCCCGTCTCCGGCTATAAGGTGCGCGCGGTCAATCTGCCGGACGAAGAACGCGACCGCAACCTGGAGATGCTGCAGTTCATCAGCGCACAAGCGGTGGCTCACGGAATCGACTTCCAGTTGGGCATTTGGACGCACGGCTATCATTGGGGACCGTCTTCGCAGCCCAACTACACCATCGAGGGACTTGCCTCCGACAATCATGCAGCCTACTCGCGCGATGCGCTTACCGTCCTGCTGAAAGCTTGTCCCGACATCAGCGGGATCACACTTCGCACTCACGGCGAAAGCGGTGTCCGCGAAGGGAGTTATTCCTTCTGGTCAACCGTTTTTTCGGCGCTCCCGGCTTGTGGACGCAAGGTGAACCTCGATCTTCACACCAAAGGGCTTGATCAGAAGCTTGTGGATGCAGCCCTCCAAACCGGCATGCCGGTCACCCTCTCGCCGAAATACTGGGCGGAGCACATGGGACTTCCCTACCATCAGGCCGCCATTCGCGAACTGGAAATGCCGCACGACGACCACAGAGAGGGATTTTTCGCTCTCAGCGGCGGCTCAAGAAGTTTTACCCGGTACGGCTACGCCGATTTCCTTACCGAAGATCGCCGTTACGGTGTGATGTTCCGCATATGGCCTGGCAGTCACCGCTTGCTCCTTTGGGGAGATCCCGCCTCGTCGGCGGCACACGCCCGCGCTTTCAATTTCTGCGGATGTAATGGCGTCGAACTCTTCGAGCCGCTCTCGTTCAAAGGACGTCGCGGTTCTGGCATCGCCGGCAGCCGCTGCGCCTACGCCGACTCCTCCCTCGAACCTCGCTGGGATTGGCAAAAGTATCTTTATACATACCGGTCCTGGGGACGTTTGATGTACAACCCCAACGCGAGACCAGAGACATGGCGGCGTCACTTGCGGAAGCAATTCCGCGCCGCCGCCCCCACGATGGAAGCCGCCCTCGCCAGCGCTAGCGTGATCACTCCCCTCCTCACCACCGCTCACCTGCCTTCGGCTGCGAATGAAAACTACAATCCCGAGTACTACACCAACCAGTCCATCGTCGATGCGTCGAAGCCTTCCCCTTACAACGACACGCCGGCCCCAAGGGTGTTTGGCAACGTCAGCCCGCTTGATCCGCAATTGTTTTTGAGCATCAACGAGTTTGTCGCAGAGTTGCTGAAGAAGGAGCGCAGCGGGAAGTACTCTCCTCTCGAAGTCGCGCAATGGCTTGAAACCTCCGCCGAAGGCGCGGCATCGAGCCTGACCGAGGCCGAGGCTCGCATCCCGGACAAGAGTTCTGCCGAATTTCGGCGCGCCGCCATCGACCTGAAGATCCAGATTGGCGTCGGACGCTTTTTCGCCGCGAAACTCCGTGCCGGAGTTCTTTATGCCGCCCATGAACAGGCAGGCGATCGCGCGGCGCTGGAGCAAGCCCTCATGCAATACCGCCGGGCGCGGGACATCTGGCGCAGCTTCGCCGAGGACGTAAAGGGCACTTACGTTTCCAACATCACGTTCGGGCCCAGCGCTTACCAGCGCGGAAACTGGCTGGATCGCGTAGCGGCTATCGAAGACGATATCGCCGAGATGGAACAACGGCTCGCGGCAGCGCCGGCCGGAGCGGGGCACAGTTCAGTGTCGCTCGGCGATCTGACGGCACCCGCAAAACGCGAGTCGATTGAGCTTGAGCACACGCCGGCCTCTCACTTCGTTCCCGGCCAACCGCTTGAGATTGCTGTTGCCGTCCCCGGCGGCACTCCGCAGTCGTTGGGGGTTCGCATCTATTATCGGCACGTGGATCAGGCCGAAAGATACGAATCCATTGACATGAGCGCAGACGGCCATCGCTTCACTGCCGCCATCCCGGCGAATTACACTCACTCCAAATATCCGTTGCAGTATTACTTTGAAATCCGCCGCACCGCCGAAATCGCATGGATCTTTCCGGGTCTCGGAAACAACCTGCAAAACCAACCTTATTTTGTGATTCGTGCTATTGCGGGCCGATGATCTAGTCCTTGGGATCCGCCGGTAGCGGATGGCTTTGGGCGCGCGAACTGTTGAGTTTGCTGGAGACTGATTCGTCAGCGGCTTTGGTCAGCGTCTTGGTTTTCTCGAACTCTGCGTTCGCTTCGTCCCGTCTACCCATAGTTCGATAAAGCTGGGCCAGTCGCCAGTGAGTGTTCACGTTGTCGGGCTTTATTTTTGCGGCAAGTTTCAGCTCTCGCAGCGCGTCTTCCTGACGGCCAGCACCGGCATAGACGATGCCAAGATCGAGGTGCGCCATATCCATGTCCGGCTTGAGCTGAATCGCTTTCCGGAGCAGGGGAAGTGCCGCATCCAGATGATTCATCTTAATGTTGGAATCGGCTAAGTAGACCAGCGCCTCCGCGTGATCGGGGACATTGGTCAGTTCCGCCTGGAATTCCTCGCCGGCCTCGGGGTATTGTCCCTGCGTCCACAACAGGTATCCGAGACCGAAATGAACGTTGGGCTCTTTAGGATTGGCTTTGGCAGCAGCACGGAACTGCTGGATGGCGCCAGCGTGGTCCTGCATCTCATCCAGAGCTTCGCCCGCCAGCATGTCGGCCTCAGCCGATTCCGCATTCAGGTTGAGGATTTCATGATAGACGTCGAGCACGCATTGATACTGCTTTGCGGCCAGACAGCTGTGAGCCAGGATCAATCGGAAAGGCAGGTTCTGCGGATCGTCGGCGGTGGCTTGCTTTAAGAGGGGAATCGATGCGGTGTATTCCTGCAGTCCGTAGTCCGCGATTCCAATGAGGGTCTGGAGGCGTCGCGCTTCAAGAGACGAGGGAGGCGCGTCCTTCAGCAACGTATTGAAGATACGAATCGCCGGTTTGAGTTCTCCTGCCTTGAAAAGGGCGAGGCCCAGATTCATCCGCAGGCCGGGCATCGCCGGGTTGAGCGCCAGCGCTTTCCGGTATAGAGGTATGGCCTGGATATAGCGCTCCTGGCGCGCTTCCAGGAAGCCCAGATGAGCGTAGGCTTCGGAACTGTCGGGGTGAGTTGTTAGAACGGCGCGCCATGCCGTTTCCGCTTCGGCACTTCTGCCCTGCTGCTCCAGGGAAATCGCGGCGCTTCGCTGATCTTCGGTTGGAATCTGCCGGGTCAAAATCTGCTGGCCAACCGCTGTTACAGCAAGATTCAGCAAGACAGCGATCAGCAGCAAGGGGACGATGGGTCTGGCCGAGCGGTGCATTGTCCTATTCTTGCCCGTGGTTGAGCCCATCCGCAACCCGCATCGAAAAAAAAGGGCGCGAGAGTCGTCTCGCGCCCAAGTCAGCTTGGAGTTATCAGAAGCTTAACTTGCCTCCGAGTTGCAGCACGCGAGGATCGTAAGTCGTGGTCACGGCACCAAAGTTACCGTCGCCCGAATTCGTATCGACGCCGTTAAATTGGGTGTGGTTGAACGTATTGAACGACTCGAACCGCAGTTCAAACCTCACCCGCTCGGTTACCGCGAAATTCTTGAAGAGGGATAGGTTGAAGTTGAACAATCCCGGGCCGACAATCGCGTCCTTTCTGGCATTCCCGAAACCTTGGTTGGTTCCGCCAGCCCAAGGCGCCAACGGAGCTCCAAAGGCCGTCTTGTCGAACCAATGGTCGACCGAATGAGGATACGAAATCGGGCCGATTTGTTGGGGCCGGTTCCGCGTGCCTCCACCCAGACCGAGCGTATCGGTGCCGGTGTAGATGACGCCGTTTCCGCCATTTACCGGTGAGCCCGCTTGTGCAACGGTTATGCCGGAAAACTCCCATCCCCCCAACGCTCCGTGGAGAGCACGGCTAGAGCTGTGCGCGAAGAACGGCAAGCTGTAGACGTAGCTCGCGTTGAAGATGTGACGCCGATCGAATGATCCTGACCCCTTGTCATAGGCAAGGTTGAACGGATCGGACGTGCCATTGAGATCGTTGGCGACGTTATCGATCTCGTGAGACCAGGTGTACGCCAGCTGTACGGTTAGTCCGTGCCGGTTCTCCATACGGACACCCATTTGCAGCGAGTTGTAGTTGAAATTACTTTGATTCGTCTCCTGGGTGATGGAGCTGAAGCCGGGGAATATTCTGACCAAGTTTGCCCGCAGCGTGCCAGCTGCAACCTGCTGGCGCATGTTGTAGGGGTTACCTGGAACGCAATTGGCCCCGGACTCACTCGGGTTCGACGAGCGGCAGGCGTTCGTTAAAGGCAGGGTATTGATCGGTATATCGATACTCTGGTCCCAGCCTCTGGATCCAACGTACTGCACAACCGCAATCACCGACTGAGCTAATTGTCGTTGAACACCCATGCTGAACATCAGTGTTCCCGGGACCTTGTAGTCGTACTGCAAATTAGTAAGGGTCGAAGGGAATGCCTGTGCCGATGTTGCACCCGTCAAGGCGCTGGTATCGGGATTGGAAAAGTAAACACTGTTCGCCGAGGGCTGATACGCGAACGGGGGATTCAAAGCAGCGTTATAAACGTCGTTGCCCTGAACACGTTCGTAGAACAAACCCGCCCCGGCTCTCAGCACCGTTGTCCCGGTGGAATCGAGGCTGTACGCGAATCCGACTCGCGGCTCCCAGGTGTTGTAGTAATTCTTGACGTTGCCGCGCGGGAAACCACCGACACCGGCTTGCCGAATCCCGTTGAGGTAGAAACTCTGATTGTTGATCGTAGTCATCGTCGCGGGGTTCAGAGTTCCGTCGCTGTTCAGCGGATACGGTTGGGTGGCGTCGTAGTCTGCCTGCACAAAGTTTGCAAACTGGTTATACCGCTCGAACGCATGAGGCAAGGCGTCATAGCGAAGACCAAGGTTCAGGGTCAATCGCTGGGTGATGTGCCAGTTGTCGTTTCCGTAAAACGCGTAGTTGTTGTTGACCCAATGTTTGCCGGCGAGGTACTGCAATTGAGTAAAGCTGTCGGCATTACCCATGATGAAGTTGACATACGAGTCATGCGAGAACGTGCTATTGCCAAACGCCGCAGTGCCATTGGTATTGGCCTGCAGTTCCTGATTCTTGACTGCATGCAACCAGCTGAAACCAAACTTGAGCTGGTGACGGCCACGCGTCCACGATACGTCATCGCGCGGCTCATAGCCGAAGTAGGAGTTCTTCCAAGGGAAGTAGGTAGTACTCCAGACCGTATTCAGGGGACCGCCCAAATTGACCTGGGGCAAGCGGGCTTCGCGGTTAAACGCAAGCGGGAAGAAAGAAGTGGCCGTCCACCCACTGGGCTGGGTGAAGCCGACAAGTCCAGGCCCGCTCACCGGGCTGAGGTGAATCGTGTTTCCGCTAAACAGGAAGCTGGTTTCGTTGAGCAGCGAAGCAGAGTAGGTCTGGGTCAACTTGACCGTCGACGACCAGGAGGGATTGACCATCGCTGAGCCCACAGTGGGGTAGTTACCACCCGGACCCCAAAGGGGCGGGTAGTAGGTTTGCGTCATAGCGTCATGCAAGTAGTGGCCCATCAACTGATACTTGTCTTTGATGTTGTGATCGATGCGAACCACATCTTCGCGGACATTTGTGGGCTGCGATGGCGACGCGATGTACTGGCCGGTTCCGAAATTCGGATGCGGGAAGCCGCCCTGATTCAGCAAGAGCACAGAATTCTGATCGATCAGGTTGGCCGGGATCATGACTGTTCCGGCGGTCGGGCCCTGCGGAAAGGGCTGCCCAGGTGTCAATCCGTCTGCCGTGTAGATTAGATTCTGGGACGTGTTTAATGGGGTGTTGGGCACGAGGGGAGCGGTCTTGTCGCCCTGGCCCTGCCAGTTGTACACCAACGGCTGACCCAGTGTTGGGAAGTTACTGGAGAGAATCGCGTTTTGCACCGTGGGAGTGCTGCCTTGAATGAGCCGCCGCCATTCTTCGTTGACAAAAAAGAAGGTCCCTTTTCCGAGCGGTCCACCGAAATTGCCCCCTGGAATGTTCAGACGGAATTCAGGTCTCGCCTTACCGGCACGATTGAGAAAGTAGTTATTGGCAGCATAGACTTCGTTGCGGTTGAACTCCCATAGCGAGCCATGGAATTGTTTGGTGCCGGACTTGATTACCATGGCAATGGTGCCGCCCGATCCGATTCCATAATCTGGTCCGTAATTGCTATCCAGCGTCTGAAACTCGGAGAGTGCGTCGATGGAAGGCAAAGAACTGAAACAGCCTCCGCAACCGCGATCGTTCAACTCGCCGCCATCCAGCAGGTAGATATTGTGGGTCGAGCGCGTCCCATTAAAACTGATGCCGTTCGCACTGGTGAGGGCGTTCACGCCGCCAAAGCTCGGCATGTTGTTCGATTTCCCCATGCCCAGCGCCGCCAACTGGGTTACGTTGCGCCCGTTGGTCGCGAGCTGCGTCACCTGCTGGCCGCTGATAAGACTGCTGACCTCGTTCGTTTCTGACTGAACCTGGAGAGATTGGGCCTCCACGGTGACCGACTGCTGGGCACTGCCGATGGAGAACGAAACATCTTCTTTCAGCGTCTGAGCCACGTTCACCACGATGCCAGTCCTTCTAAATTCCTGGAACCCCGCTGCCGACGCGCTCAACGTGTAGGTGCCGACGCCTACGTTGGGGAAGACATACACACCCGCTGAGTTCGAAGTGACTTGCCTCACCTGCCCGGTCGCGACGTTCGTTATCTTGAGGGTGGCATTGGCAACCGCTGCTTGCGAAGGATCGAACACCGTCCCCGTTATGGCGGCATTGTCCTGGGCGAACGCTCCAGGTGTCATCCCAACAAAAACAGCGAGACACACGAGGAGGGGCAAAAGAAGGCCCAGGCGGCATTTTGCTGCAGTGTCGAACAAATTGCCTACACGATTGGTGACGTCACTCATAGCTTTCCTCCGTCTCAGCACACGGCTGGTGCTTTAGTTGGGTTCAGACTGGCAGGGTTCGATCCCATCTAGCAGGTTTCCCCAAACATACGTACACGCCCCCCCAGTAATCGTTTACCTACGATTGCATGGTAGTTACACCGGTCTCTGGCCGATTGTCAAGAAAAAATCGTAAGGTCGACAAGAAAATGCCAGATCGAAATCGTTTTCGTTCGACGGAGTTCAGGGGCGGAAGCCATGCCAGTCTTTGCGGTAAACGATTACATTGCTGCCCGCATCAATGTTTCGCAGTCCGCGCACTCGTCGCCAGAAACGCCCTCGACGAAACTACGCCAGCACCTTCCTTAACCAGGTACAGGTGGTCCGCCGCGAGATTCAGGATGGTTTCAAGCCTTCCGTCAGGCCACTCTATTTGCGCCTTGTCGGCGCGGGAGTTGGAACCGAGGCCGAAATGAATCCGCAGGTCGTTTTGCGACAGGTAGCTACCGCCGCTGATCACTTCACCAAGTTGCACCAGGCTGCCGGCCGTGACTCGCATGCGCGCATTCAGGGCCAGGCGGTTACTCCGGACGCCCTCCAGTTGAAAGCTGATCGAGTGATTCTGCGGACCACCCACGGGGCGAAGGATCGTCGCTGTGCCGACCAGGTTTTCTATGACCGCTTCAAGCCTGCCATCGTTAAACAGGTCGCCTATCGCCATTCCACGACTCACTTGCGGAATTCGAATTGCGTCCCCGACCGACTGGCTGATGTCCTTGAAGGTTCCGTCGCGTTGGTTCAAGAGCAGCAGCTTGGGCTCACGGTAAGCGAGATGGCCCTGCGCACGGTCCACTTGCGGATATACGTGGCCGTTGACGATGAACGCATCCGGCCATCCGCTGTTGTCGAAATCGACGAACGCATCTCCCCACCCGACATATCCCCGCGTTCCCCTCGCAATTCCGGACAGGTTCGAGACGTCGGTGAATTTCATGTCGCCGTCGTTGCGGTAGAGGGCGGCGTATTCGTTGTCAAAATGCGATAGGAGCAGAGACATGCGCCCGTTGTGCAGATAGTCTCCCATCGCGATTCCCATGTTCGCTTGAGCCGTACCGTCTTCGTCCAGCGCCACCCCGGAAAAGAAACCGTCGTCGACAAATTTGCCGCGACCATTTCCGCGGTACATGTAGTTTGGCTGGCCGTCGTTGGTAACAAATAGATCGAGTTTTCCGTCGTTGTCGAAGTCGGACCAGACCGCGGTCAGGCCGTAACGGTGTTCTGCGTCACCCACACCGGACTGCGCGGAAACATCGGTGAAAGTTCCGTCTCCGTTGTTGTGATAGAGAGAGTCGGGGGACCCCTTCATGCCGCGCGGCCCGCACTGCACGTCGATGCCAGCGTATCTGCAAGTTTCAGCCGACCCGAAAGCCTGCAAGTGATCGAGATCGAGCGCGACGTAGTGGGAAACGAAAAGGTCAACCCATCCGTCGTTGTCGTAGTCGCCAAAAGCCGCGCCCGTTGCCCACAAAGTATCCCCGCTTAACCCGGCACTTTTGGTGACATCGGTAAACGTGCCGTCACCGTTGTTCCGGTAGAGCACAACCCCGCCAAAGCAGGTGACGAGCAAATCCGGCCAGCCGTCGTTGTTGTAGTCCCCAACCACGGCGCCCATCGCCCAGCACGGATAAGCGACTCCGGCTTTGTCACTTACGTCGGTGAAGGTACCGTCGTGGTTGTTGTGATAAAGAGCGCTTCGAGCTTTCTTCCCATGAAGCGCCATATCTACGTTGTAGGCGCCGGTGAAGTAAATGTCGGGCCAGCCATCACGGTCAAAGTCGATCAGGGCTACGCCTCCGCTCATCGACTCCACAATGTATTTTTGTTCCGGGCTGGAGACGTGTTCAAACTGAATTCCGGTCGAGGCCGTGATATCCACTAACTTCGGGTAAGCTGCCTTGGTTGGTGTGGGATCTGAAGTTCTTGTGCTGCCCGCCCCGGTTTTCTCAGGGCTGTTCAGAGGTCGACGTGTTTGCTGGGCTAAAGCCACGCAAATGATTGCCAGCAGGCACATCCCGCCTGCAATCCATCGCAGCAAACCGAGGAGGGCCGCCGCGCCAGGCGTCCAGAACCTGCCACGGTCGAAGCCATGAGTTGTTCCCCTGTTGAAAGCAACCATCAGAATGGTGTCGCTGTCTGATGTATCATAACGCCGGCATTTAGACACGGGGCGTGCACTGTCAGTGAGGAGAATGTGCTATGAACAAAACACAGGCGTCGATTTCAGGACTGGCCGTGGCCGCGTTGTTACTGCCGGCCGCCCTTCGTGCTCAGGCTGCTGATTCTATCCAGTTGCCAGCGGGTGCTACAGTTCGCGTAACCCTGCAAAGACCGCTCGACAGCAAGAAGAGCAAACCTGGCGATCCGGTGATCGTGAAGTCGGCGGAGAGCATCAAGGCAGATAGCCACGATGTCCTGCCGAAAGGCACGAAGATTGTTGGACACCTTAGCGGCGTCGAAGGCCATACGAAAGAGAAACCTCAAGCATTTCTAGGGATCGTTTTTGAACGTGCCATATTGAAAAATGGCCGGGAGATACCGGTGCATTTCCTCATTCAGGCAGTCGCGCCGGGACAAGGGACTGACGCCCCAAATATGTCCATGACGCCGGCGACCGCGGCCGGCACTGCCGGAGGGTTCGGACCGGTAGCGGGGCCGGTCACGGCAGGCAGCTCTTCCGATCCAAACGCCGGTACTCCCGGGAGAATCGCGAGTCCGGAAAGTCCCACAGCCGATAATATGACCCAGCGCGGCGAGCTCACCCCGAGTTGTCGAGGTGTCCTGCGCATGGACGGCCTGGTGCTGGTTCCGGAAGACCCAACACTCGGTTCGGTAATCGTTTCGCGAAACCGGAACATCCAACTGGACCTCGACACCCAGATGATGTTGCGCGTGCCGGAACAATAGTCCGCGGTGCACGCGCAAACCACCTCACAATCACTGCTCCTTCAACACCAGCACCTGGATCGAGTATGCGGGCGCCGTGTAATGTTGATCGGAGCTGACGCTCCGAAGGACGCTTTCCTTCGGAACGATATCTTCCGGCGTTGCGATCGTATTTGTAGCCTGGGTGCTGCGCGCGCTCAACGTCGTGAGCTTTCCTGACTTCGCCAGGGTCGCGCCCGTGAACTTCAGATCAATGGGCTGCGGCCCAGACGAAGCATTGACTAGCTTCAAAAAGATCCTTCGCCCCTTGCTGTCGCGGGTGACGGAGTAGAACAATCTAGGCGCGCCATTCTCGAGTTCCGAGCCAGGAGTCTCATCGCCGACATGGGTTGCGAACATCATCTGGGCGTAATAGCTGGGCGATCCATAGCTGTGCAGCGCATCGTAGCCAATGAGGTCCGATTCCCACTGCATGCCTCCGGGATTCACGTTCACGAAAAGGGGCGCGTAGCAAGACATGACGATGAGGTCGCTGTTGCGCTCCATTCCCGTCATCCATGCCGCATCGCCCAGCGCAGCGCCAAAGTTCGGGGTTGGGGATCGCCTTCCCGCGTAGCCCATTCGCCGACAAAAATCTTGGGCCCGTTGCGATCGGTCTTATCGTAGTGGGCGGTGTCGTGAAAAAACTCCGTCGCCCTCCGATAGTAGTGGTCGTCGATGACATCGGGACGAACGCTCTTCACCGGCGTCGTGGCGATGATCTGAAGGTCGGGATACTTCGCTTTGATCGCCTTGTAGAACTGCTCGTAGCGGCCGTCGTAACTTCCCGAGCGATCAAACTGGTCTTCGTTGCCGACTTCGACGTACGTGAGCTTGAACGGCTGCGGGATGGCCGTCCTTCACGCGACCCGCCCCCCACTTGGTCTCGGCGAAGCGGTGACATATTCGATCTCATCGAGCGCGTCCGCGACGTAGGGCTCGAGGTCGGGGCCGGGATCGACATGCTCCTGCGCCAGAGAATAGCCCGCATACACGGCCAGCACCGGCTGCATGTTCAGGTCTTCACACCATTCCAGGAACTCGAGCAGGCCCATGCCGTCGGAGGAAAGGTATCGCCACGGACTGGCGTGCGTCGGCCGGTCCACGAGAGGGCCAATGGTTTTCTTCCACTCGAAGCGGTCAGGAATGTGCTCTCCCTCGAGATAGTTGCCGCCGGGGAAACGCAGGAACGCCGGATGCATTGCCGCCAGCTTTTCCATGATGTCGGCGCGATTGCCGTTGCTGCGATCGCGGTAAGTGGGAGGAAACAACGAAAGCAGATTGAGCCAGAGCGTGCCCGGGTGTCCCACTGTCACTGCAAAATGATTGTTTGAAGACTCGATGAATCGAGCCTGTCTTGAACGAAAACTGATATTGCTTCCATTGGCTGGTCAAGCCGGACACGTGCGTCTCGGCAAGAACCGCGTCGTCGGCATCGGCGAGAACCTTCATGGTCATCGGACCGATAGCGTCAGAATCTGCTTTTGCGTAGAAGGAACCGTTATAGGTGGTGTTGGGCTTTAGCGGAATGCCCCAGTAGCCGGTATTGAGGACGCCAGCGGGGTTCTGCCGATCCGCGTGACTCACGGTCAGCTTCAAGCTGTAGTTCAGAGCCTCGCTGGGCCCGGTTTGCGGATCGATCTCCATTGCCGCTTGTGCATTTCCGTACTCCGCCAAGAACCAGTACGGCACATCGCGGCGTCGCGCACGAAACGTGCGATTACGGATCATTTCCGCATAGAGCCCGCCGTCATACGAATAGTTGATCTCCTCAGTCATCAGCCCATACAACATCGGGCTGACCTTTGAAACGGCTTTCTCCAGATGAATGGTCAGCACTGCGGGTTTTTCCTGAGCAACAGCGACCACCGCGCAGGCGAGCACAGCGACAATGACTGGAAGCTTTGCGTGAGTCATAGGCAGTTTCACTCTCCCTCCATGAAGCAAGTATTTATACACGATGCTCAAAGAGATCCGTTTTCGCTTCCGTATAATTCATTTATGTCCGGAGCATCGGGTCTCAGGGCGCCCGGACAGCTAAAACCAGTACAGGATCCTTACTATGGGGGCGATCGTAGAACCCAGCATTGACGAGTACCTGCGCAAGAGATTGATGCCGGTGGAGGGAGCGATTCCCCATCTGGACGGCATCGACATGTACGGCAATTCCATTCCGGTCGGAAGCGTCGGTGGCGACCTCTTTGAGTACATCAACTTTCAGCAGCGCTACAACATTGACGGTCGGATTGCCGCCGCTCTCAAGCGCTCGAAGGAGTATCTGGACCCTCTTGCCAAAGG
Organism: uncultured Acidobacteriota bacterium; assembly: GCA_963807095.1. Lineage (GTDB taxonomy): Bacteria > Acidobacteriota > Terriglobia > Terriglobales > Acidobacteriaceae > Sulfotelmatobacter. Next base: position 375,552 of record CAWEAF010000002.1, read on the forward strand.
CCAACCGCCGCGAAACTCGGTCGACGAGCATGTGCAGTGGTTGAAATCCAGGCCGGACTACAAACCGGCAGCGGCCGCCGAGTACAGAAGGGCCAGAAGCTCCGAGCAGTTGAGAATTGCCGAGAATCTGCAGGAACTTTACACGACCGCGGGAGTTTTGTTGGTCGACGCCCAGGGACACGGGATCATTTCGGCGAAGATTGCGTCCACGGTACACGACACCTTCCACGCTCTGATGCTTTTCGAACTGGATCGGAACGGAAAGACGACACCCGACATTTTCGAGAAGATTAATCTTCGGCTGGCGCAGTCTGTCACCGCGAGGAATGCTTTAGGACGAGACGAGAATGACAACTCTCGCGAAATCGCGACCATGCTCTATGGTGAGGTGCGGCCGGGTGGAGCGTTCCGCTTCGTAAGTTTTGGCCATCCTCCGCCGCTGGTGTTCTCCGCGGAATACGGACGATTCATGGAGATCGATAAGGCTCGCGTGGCGCAATTCCTGGCGCTCGGACTGGAAATTCCTGAAGACCATCCTGACCGGAACAAGTATCTTTCGATGGCGCGCAGGACACGGAAAATGAATACTTCGGACATTGCGGAAATTACGCTTATGACTCCCGGCGACATTCTCTTTCTGTATACGGACGGAGTTTACGATGGCAGCGATGAACGGGTTCGGCAACAGATTGAGCAGGTGATCGGTGAGCACAAGAGTGAATCCGCAAAAGACATTTGCAACGCCATTCTGAAACAGGCGGTCAAGCAGGACGAATATTGGCGACAGGCCGGCGAACAAGACCGCATCGATGACAAGACGGCATTTGTCATCAAGCGGTGGTAAATCCCTCCTCACCAGTTCGGTTCAAGCGCAGCGGATGAGTGCGAGGCGGTTTGTCGCTGACGTTGAACGGTCACTGCTCGATTGAAATTACGGTCACAGATTTCGGCTCCAACTTCAGAGTCAGCTTGCCGCCTTGAGCCTTTGCCGAAATGGGCTTGGGCGCTACGGTATTGGGCGCGTCAAACGTGTTAACGCTGTCTACTTTAGATGCGGTGAGTGTTTCTCCTACCGCCGATTTGGCTGTTGTGCCAGCCAGACTGGCTTCGATTTCAACCGGCTGGTTGGGATCGAGATTCGTAATCTCCAGCCACAACTTGCCGTTCGCGTCTTTCGCGGCGATGGCATCCACGCGCGGCAAGGTAATGTTGTCGTGCATGTAAGTGCCGGCGTCGAACGTGACTGGCACGACTGTTGCGTCCTGAAACGGGACGTACATTTTGAAGACGTGGTACGTCGGCGTCAGAACCATCTTCTCTTTGTCCGTCATGAGCATGGCCTGCAATACATTGATCATTTGCGCGATGTTGGCCCCGCGTACGCGGTCGGCATGACGAGCAAAAATGTTCAGGTTCAATGCCGCCAGAATGGCGTCACGCAGGCTATTTTGCTGAACAAGAAACCCAGGGTTACTGCCGGGAAGAGGCGCATACCAGCCGCCCCATTCATCGACGAAGAGGGCCACCTTCTTGCCGGGATCATATTTGTCCATGATGGCCGAGTGAGTATTGATCAGGCCGTCCATCTCCAGAGTGGATTTTAGAATCTGGCTGTACTCGGTCTCTCCAAACCCGACAGACTTATAAGAAGGCGGCCACTTCACGACGGTGTAGTTGTGCATGGAGAGACCGTTGATGTCCCAGCTCCAGGTGTGCTGTTGATAGGCCTTCATGACGGTTTCGGTCCATTCGGTCCATCGGGGTCCGTCACCGCCGGGCCCCACGGCGATCTTCAGCATTTGCTGCTTGTCCTGCTGCGCCGGATTGAAGTTCCTGACAAAGCGACTGTAGATTTTCATCTGGCTGACATAGTAGTCGGGCGACATGTTGCCGCCGCAGTCCCAGCTTTCGTTGCCGATGCCAAGAAGCGGGACTTTGTACGGACCGGGATGGCCGTTGGCGGCGCGCTCCTTCGCCAGCGTTGTGGGCTGCGCCGTGGTCATGTATTCCAGCCACTCGGATGCCTCCCGCGGAGTTCCGGAGCCCACATTGACGGAGACATAAGCGTCGGCGCCGATCTGATCGAGAAAGTCCATGAATTCATTTGTGCCAAACGTATTTGGGTCGGTCACGCCGCCCCAGTTGGGATTCAGGGTTACGACTCTCTGAGAGCCGATCCCGTTGCGCCAGTGGTATTCGTCGGCGAAGCAGCCTCCGGGCCAACGAACGTTGGGCACCTTGAGAGCTTTCAGCGCGGCAACAACGTCGTTACGGATGCCGCGAGTATTCGGGATTGGGGAGTCTGGACCAACCCAAATGCCGTCGTACACTCCGTGGCCGAGATGCTCGGCGAACTGCCCAAAGATGTTGCGGTCGATCTTCGCGCCGGCCTTAGAGGGATCAACCGCTAGCTCGACTTTCTGCGCGGCTAGGATCGGCGCAGCGATCGCTCCGACAGCCAGAATTAAGCCGATAAGAAGCGCATGCTTGAGAAGCGATGTTCTTGCGGTCAGAGCCCTGAATGGAAGTGAACGAGGATCAATAAAGGCAGCGGCGCGGATTTTGCAGCATTTTGCGCGTTCCAACCTGGAGACGATTGTGGCCAATTGTTGGCCTCCTTAAACGTGTGGACTTCCCACCTGTTGAGTTGCGCTCTCAGTAAACGTTTGCGCTACGTAAGTGTTTTCGCAGAGAGCAACCTTCGCCGTCAACTGAAAGTTCCAACAAAGCGTCTTCCCTTGGGTGGTGACGCCCCCTCGCGCAGTCGACGGCTTTCAAAACAAAACCAACTGCCGTAGCGCAACCAACAGCCTCGGCAGGGACAGCTCCCAGGAATTGTAGTTAAGGGGATGGATACGGAACTACTTGAGTACCGCCACAATGATCATTTCGTAAGGCAACTTCCGCGTGATCGGTTGACTTCCGCTGGTCGCTACGAAGGTGGAAATCGCATTGAGGTTAATGCGGGGGATTCCGATTACATGCATCTCGTCCCCATCGCCCAACTTCTGCTTGAGGAGCTGCTGCAGCGGCGGAGTGCCGGGTACAAAGATCATTCGAATGTTGGTAGCAAGCGCTTCGTCGGCGGTGCCGTCCACATTCGCAAGGACTGCGTAGCCTCCATCCGCCAGCTTTTTGGGGGTGCCCGCAAGAGTCATTTTGAACTCTGTGTAGTTGTACTGTGCCTTGGCAGCGGAAAGCGTGACAGCGGAAGAAGTGGCCGACACTGTCACTTTCAGCTTTTCGTAGTAGATAAATGCCTTCTCCGCCTCATACGGGGTAAATCCGGGCACGTTCTGGAATGAACCCTCTACGCCGTTTTTGTCGAACTTTGCGATGGGGTGAATCTCGAAGGAGTGGTCAGGATTGGTATTTCCTGGAACTGGCACCTTGTCAAACTGAACCTGTTTTTTGGCGGGATGTTCAAACCAGAATCGCCAGGCTCCAGTGACCGGGGCCGGCGAATTGCTTCCTTCAACGGTATGAATCTCGGCGACCGCCGCGGTTTGTCCCTTCTGGGCGGCATTCATGACTTCCGCGACCATGGGCAGCCCGACTTCGTTTTGCGCACGACCCGCCACATGCATATCGCCGTCCTTGCTTGGCGCATTGGGGTACCTATGAGCGTGGTCGACAATAAACATCGCATCAATCGTGGCACGGTCCTTGTATTTCTCGACGAAGGCGCGTTTCAGTACAACTGTATTGTTTTGCCCATAAAGCGGAGCGCCAACCATCAGGGCAACGATTAAGATCAGCTTCTTCGAAGATGCCATGATGTGCTTCCTTGAGGTCCTCATGAATTGCTCGCTGGCGTGGACGGAGTCTGGACCGCGGGTCGAACCTCAGTTGAGGTGGCTGTCGAAGTTTTCTCCGGTGGTTTACCCGCATTTCGCACGTTTATGAGCTTGTTGAGCGTGTCGAACCAAAATGGTGCACCAAGCGAAACCGCCAGAATAGTGATGACCCAACCTCCAATACGCTCTTTCAGCAAATAGACGATCCACGCGCCAAATCCTTGGCTTGCATGTCCAGGCCAGTCGTCATACCAATCTCCTTGCCAGCCCGTAACCTGACCCAAGACTTTTCTCTCATCCGCGGATACAACGTCTTTTTCCGGAATCTCGGTTGGAGTGCTGGCCGTCGGGTCATCGGGTTTGTCATAGTTCACCATCGGCAAAGCTTCGGCGTCGGGACGGCCTTTTTGAAGGCGCTGTTTGGCGCTTTCTAAGACCATCGCACTGATGGTGGGGTTGTTCCAAAGCGTCCGAAACATCTTCAGGGCGTCGGCATTCATTAAAAGAGTGACCAACGCCGCCAAAACGAACACGCGCACCTGTGCGGTTCGCTTGTACCATCCGGAAACGCGATTCATCCCTTGCTCAAACCAGTCTTCCAGGCGTTCCTGGTCAGTGCGGAATTTCGGATTTTGAAGGACTGCGGTCAGTACCGCCTTGGTCGATGAATTACCAAGTTGCGTGATGCCTTGAAGCAACGCGTTGTGGTCGCTCGCGGCTGCTGATCCGGTCAAAACGTCCATCAGTACCAAGGCAAATTTATCGGACGAAATATAAGACGGCAGCCGGCCGCTCCCCGCTTTGGTGCGTTGTATCCCCTGAATGAGCGGGTGAGCATACAGCTTGTCTTTAAGATCCGGATCTCGAAGCAAACTAAGAACGCCTTGTTCCAGCGTTTTCCCGCGGGAATTAATTACTCCCGCGATGGTCTCGTTGATGGTGGTACAGATAAGCGCCAACAAGAGAAAGATAAAACTCATGGCAATCGCGAGGTCCAAGTAGGGAAACGACATGGCGCACCTCCAATAGAATGCTGCTACTGTTCCCTGGGAAAAACAGAAATGCAACGATGTGCCTTAGAAACGCGGAAGGCTAACACAGAATCTTTCCTTGAGGACCTCAATCTCTAAGCTGTTACATATTCCGAACAGACTTGGAGTAGGAACGTAGCGATCATGGCGATCCTTAGGAATGCAGCCGAGAAGTTCCGGCCAGTTGCCCTCGTGCATTCCAACCGTCGGGATCACAGGGGGACTAAAGAGCACGAGAGTTTTGGAACGACTTCTGGGAAATTTCTCCTGGGCAGTTTGGAGATGGGTCGCTTAACGAAATGCGTCGGCGTGAAGCTGTTGGGTTTACGCGAGTTCGACGCCCAGCCACGACCTCGCGATCACCTTCAGATTGGCCTTGTAAGCGCGGCCCACCGGGTGCTCGTTGCCATCCGTTGTACGAAGCACGTATGTCCCCGTGTTATCCCGCCTCAGGTCTTTGACCAGGGTTGTGTTCACTAGAATAGACCGATGGATTCTCACGAATCCGAGGGGCATCAGCTTCTGTTCCGCGGTGGCCATCGTTTCCCTCACCAGATAACATCCAGACTTGTGCACCAGGGCAACGTAGTTCCCCTGAGCTTTGGCGACAACCACATCGATCGGGTCCACAAAAAGAACTCTGCCTTTTGCCTTGACCGCAATTCGGGAAGCGTCGCTCACGCCGTTACTCTTTGCGCGAGTCGGATCGCCTGCGAGCAGTTCGCTCCCTGGAAACGAGGCTTTGCCTGATGTCGCCAGCCCTTCCCGGCTGGCGATCTCGCCACAGGCGATCTCAGGCGCCAGGTAGTCCAACCGATCGGTGATCAGCCGATTGGTGCCGTTGCCAGAATCTGCTTCCGTTGCGAAGGAACGTGTCAGCTTCTCCATATTTCACCAATCGATTGAGGATTGTGACAATTGAGGCATAGTGATTTCCTGATTCGCGGAAGAGGTCGGGAAACTCTCGTTGAAGGAGGACGTCCACCTCGCGGGCGCTCAAGCACGTGCCAGCCCGATTTAAAACGGCACGACATGCCGTGGTGATTCCGCATCGACGCTCGACCGTCGCTCTTTCCTCTGGCCTGGGCTGCAATTCGACGCCAACCAAGAGGGCAAGTGCGCTAATGGTGCGCTCTATGATGGCGATTCTTTGATCGATCCGCTGACGTTGCAGCGTAAGTTGCCGCAACTGATCTGCGGCCCGGTCTACAACCACTTGCACATTCTGGTTGCGCACTTGCTCAGAAGGATCGATCGCCGCACCTGCGGTGGGACATGAGTTCGTGCCCTCCGGGATCGTCATGACCTATACCTCTGTTTCGCTCCTTCTCGATAAAACGCCCCTACATAGCCGGGGCGGGTGTTCCGTCTGACCACTTGCCTACGGAAACAATAAAAACGTCGATTGGCTGCGCGCCCTTGAACTGTGGGATCAACATCACCGGTGACTTCGGCAAATCGGCGCCCCAAACCGTGCCTTCCAGCGGGGGCGTATAAAACATCAAGTGAGCCAAGTTGTGGCCCTGAGAATCGGTCAGATACGCTTCCTTCGACATCATGTAACTCATGGCGCCGGGTTCAAGCGCCGGCAGTTCATGTTTTTCGAATAGCGTTTTGTTGCCGTCGATGATCTCAGCCTTCGTTTTCCCTGCCAGAACCATCTCGGTCCTCTTGTAGGTAGTCGGCAAGACGGATCGCGCGGCCGGGGGATTGAAGCAGATCGGACCCCGAATCCTGGGGTTCCAAAACTCCGGAGCATCGGCGGGCGACATCCATGCACGCTCCACCGCACATACAAAACCGTTCTTGCCTTCGACGGCGGTCTCGTAGCCGTGTCGCCCCAAGACGAGGACTGTCGCGTCGTGCGAGACGGAGTCCGGGGCGGCGCTTCGCGCCAACGCAATCTCGGCATTCCGGTCCGGCATCAGGTACTCCTCAACGGGCGCCATTTGCGGATACTTAGTTTTGGCCTCTTGCGTCCAACTCGCCGGTGCTCCAACAAACATGCTGAAGCTGATTGCCACGACGGCAATGGCTGCGGATCGGTGTGTGTTCATCTGTTTCTCCATATGGTTAAGGCTGGCGCTGTGCGACCACAGCGGTAGGTCCATTTCTTTTTCCCTGGTTTTCCCCACTACGTTGATATCAACTCTATGCATGATAATATACCAGCGATCTATCATATGTACATATGGCCAGAGGACGGAGCACATCTTATGAAACAACGATCCTGGTCCGCGATTCATGCCTCTGTCTTCACGTGCAGCGCGCCGCGCGCGCACTCGCGCGGCGTTTCGACAACGCACTGCGCCCACTGGGGCTGACGAATGGCCAATTCTCGCTGATGATGTCTCTGAACCGCCCTGAGGCACCCACAATTGGAGCAGTGGCTTCGTTGCTGGCGATGGATCGTACAACTCTGACCGCCGCCCTGAAACCGCTGCGGCGCCGTGACCTCATCAAGATCACGACAGACCGCGACGACCACCGTTCTCGTCTGCTGCATCTGACTCCGCAAGGAAGAGAGTTGCTGGCCCGCGCCGTCCCGGTGTGGGTAAGTACCCATGCCGCAGTCGAGGCTCGTCTCGGTTCTGGCGAGCCCGATCGCCTGCGGAAGAACTTGCGCGCGCTCTCCTGAACGCCGCTGCGCCGGAGTCTACCGCACACAATCTCGAGCTACCGTATCTGTTGGGATCTCATTAGCTTAACCATGCCATCCGACGCAACATCCGAACCGGTTGGTATGTAGTATGCCCCTGCTCTCCCCGGCTCAGTCTGTCCCCTTCATTAGGAGCGAAGCGAATGGGGACACCTGACGGTATTAATGTGGCGATCAGCGATCTCGACACCGCTCGACGGGAGCACGAGATCCGCAGTTTCGACGCCCCAGTTCGGATGCTGAGGGAACCGCGAGCGCTATCGACGTTGACTGGTGGCCAGATCGTTCATCGGGTGACGCCGCTCTACCCGGAGCCCGCACGAACCCAAGGAACCCAGGGTGCCGTGGTCTTGGAGGCCATGGTCGGGGAAGATGCACAGTAGATCACGTCAAGGTTCTGAGCAACAGCGCATCGTGTCTGGCGACCGCGGCCAGCCAGCCGGTTCAGAAATGGCGCTGTACTCCGCTGGTCTTAAACGGGAAAGCCATACCGGTGCGCAAGCAGATTACGATTAAGTTCACGCCTCCCCACGACCAATGGCCGCGCCAGCCGCCCCGAACAAAAAAGTTCTTGACTCTGAGGCGTACATTGAAGCCTAATGCGGCTGCCTAGCTGTCTAGTGAAGTAGACAGGATGTTCCGCCCGTCGTGACTCTAAATCGAAACAGCCCGATTCCCTTCTATTACCAGATTCGGCAGCAACTTCTGGAACAGATCCGATCGGGGGAACTCTCGCCCGGACAGCCGATTCCCTCGGAGCACGAGATTTCGGCGCGTTTTGGAGTGAGTCGCATGACGGCGCGGCAGGCGATGAAAACCCTGTGCGATGAAGGAGTGGCTTACAGTCGTCCCGGCCTGGGAACGTTTGTCTCCGGCAGCAAACAAGCGAAAACTTCTACCGACCTGCTCTCGTTTACCCAAGAAATAAAGGCGCACGGAGCCCGGCCGCGTTCGCAGGTGCTGGCGTTTGAGGCCGTGACTGCGGAGGGGGAAGTAGCGACGGCTCTGCACCTGGAAGCAAAGGCAAAGGTATTTCGACTGAGAAGAGTCCGCATGTCGGACTCGACGCCGATGAGCATCGAGGAGAGCTTTCTGTCGGCAAAGCTCTGTCCGGGCCTGCTGGAGAGTTTTACCCCACAAAAGTCTCTGTATCAGGTTCTGGCGGACGGCTACGGGATTCGAATGACGACCGCAGATGAGATTGCGGAAGCCTCCCTGGCGAGCGCCGAGGATGCACGTTTGTTGCAGATCAAGAAGAACAGCCCGGTTTTCGTGCTCACGCGGATTTCCTACGCCGGGAGCAGCGAACCCGTCGAATTCGTTCGCTCGATCTATCGCGGGGACCGCTGGAAACTCGTCAGCCGCCTGACGGCCGGCCAGAGCAGTGGCAGAACGGTCGCTCGAAGTCCAGTGGTCTTTGCCGGCCGGGATTCGGGCTTGTCCCAAAGAGGCCGACAGAGTGAGTCGCGCAGCGAGTATCGACCCAGAATCTTGCGCAAATCATCCGCAAGCAGAAGACTCAAGCACAAGGTGCTCGTTGGGAGTGAGTTGCCGTGACATTGGGCTGGACGAGTTATGGTCGAAGCGTGCCGAACCGCCGGTTAATGAACCTTAATTGGATTGCTGTTCATGGAGGAGCCATGCCAACAAACATCGTAGATCTCGAACGCATCTGCACCCCAGAGCTATCGCGCAGACCCATCTCTGATTTTCCCCGGCGCTCGCGGTTTGGGCTGCGGTGCATCTGGCTGTCTCTGAGTGCACTGTTGCTGGGTTGTGTTGCCGCTTGGGCGCAGCAGACCACCGGCGATATCTCTGGAACGGCAAAAGATACCAGTGGCGCGTTTGTTCAAAATGCCAAGGTCACGTTGACCAACACCGACAAGAACGCGGTTCTTCGTACGGGCGTGACCGGCGGAGGCGGCGAATTCGCCTTTCCACAACTGCCAGTCGGCAATTACTCGATCACAGTGGAAGCGCCTAATTTCAAGAAATTCGTTCAGGCTGGAATCGTGCTGCATGTGAATGACAAACTTACGTTTGTCGTCGCCCTTCAGGTCGGTTCCACAACGCAGGAAGTGACGGTCCAAGCTGCCGCTCAGCAAGTGAACCTGCAAGATGCCACCGCGAGTGGCGTCGTGACGGGTACGCAGGTTCGTGAACTCTCTCTGAATAATCGTGTCTGGGAGCAGATCCTGACGTTGGTACCTGGGGTGAGCGACAGCAACAACGCGGATCAATATTACGTGGGAGCGACAAACCCGTTCGGGGGCTCTTCGACAAATACGCTGGGTTTCCAGGTAGATGGCGGGCGCAGGGAAGAAAACAATTTCCAGGTTGACGGCATGGACAACGTCGATCGCGGCTCGAACCTGACGCTGCTCTCGTTCCCCAGTGTCGACGCGATTTCTGAATTCCGCGTCGTTCGCGGCGTTTACGATCCCGAACTCGGCCGCTCTGCGGGAGCGCAGGTGGACGTGGTTACACGTTCCGGCACCAGCTCGCTTCATGGCGGCGTTTACGACTTCTTCCGCAACGACTACCTCAATGCCAACACCTATTTCAACAACGCGGCGGGAACTCCCCGGGCAAAGCTGCGCTACAACGATTTCGGCGGCACGATCGGCGGTCCGGTCTACATCCCGAAGGTTTACGAGCAAAAGAACAAGACATTCTTCTTCGTCTCAGAAGAGGCTCGTCGCGTGCATGTGTACAGCAGCACTACGGCCATTGCACCTACGACCGGCATGATGGCAGGGACCTTCCTCCACCCGGTTTGCACGAACTGGGCAAACTCAGGCGGACTTCCGGGCGCATGCACCGCGTGGGGCACGACGATCGCCAATATTGACCCGGTCGCACAAGCTTACATCAAAGATATCTATTCCAGGTTCCCCGCGATCAATTCCGGAACGTTCAACATCGTCTCGAACTTGCGCAACATCAATAATTTCCGCGAAGACATGATCAAGATTGATCACATCTTCGGGCCGAAACTGGCCGTTATCGGCAAATACATGAACGACAGCATTCCCACGACAGAAGCCGGTGGCTTGTTTACCGGCTATCCGGTCGATGGTATCGCTACGACATCCACGAACTCGCCTGGCCACCAATACAGCGTGCACGCCACAGCTACGCTCAGCCCGACCTTCCTCATTGATGGAGGTTATGGCTTCTCCTATGGCGCAATTATTAGTCACGTCGCCGGAGCCGAGAACTACACCAGCGCAACCGACGTCGCCTCTGCCGTGAGCAGCATATTGCCTTTCAAGAACGTGCTCGGGCGAGTGCCTACCATCACCTTTACCAGCGGTGTCGGTACCGGGGTATCCGCATTCGGTCCCTACAATGATTACAACCGCAACCAGACTGCTTTTGGAAACGTGACGAAGGTCCTTGGTAAGCACACCCTCAAATTTGGCGCGATCTTCTATCACTACAACAAGCACGAGAACCAACTCACCGGGTCCAATAACGGCGCCTTCACTTTCCTCAACACGAACCAGCCAACTGCGACTACCTCCGGCGGGACGATTTGCGGTAACGGCGGTCAACCCTCGTGTCCCAACAGCTTCGAGCAGACCTGGGCCAACTTCCTACTAGGGCAAGATTCCGCCTTCGCCCAGGCTAACATCGACGTTACAGCGAACATTTTCGACAACCAGTTCGAATATTATGCGCAGGATACCTGGCATGTGAGGCCGAACCTTTCTGTGACTTACGGAATTCGCCAATCCTTCTTCCGCGAGCCTACCGATGCCAGTGGCCCCGGCGGCAAAAGCGAACTGAGCAACTTCGATCCCGCGTTCTGGGATCCGAGCAAGGCGCCGTGCATTCTTCCCAATGGGAATATCGACGTGACCCTCACGAACGGGATTCCTACCTCGAGCACCTGCAATCCCAATTACACTCCGCTGAACGGTTTCATCTTCGCCAATCCCCCCGGAGTCGGTGGAGTTGCCTCGTACAACGGATTCATTGGAACCAAGTCACCATTTGGCAGCAAGGTCGGCAAGGAGTTTAACCGCGCCATCGCTCCCCGGTTGGGCATTGCGTGGGATCCGACGGGCAAGGGGACTACTTCTGTCCGCGCCGGCTATGGAATGTTCTTTGACAACGGCCTCGAGTTCGGAAATCCAGAGCTGAACGTAGGCCTGAACCCCGGTTTCGTTACGAACCTGAACTTCAGCAACACAAGTTTCGCAGCTCCCAGTGGTTCCACCACGCTTAAGACCAGCACGGCAGCGTCCACGATCAACGCGCGCATGCCTATCAATTACAGGTCACCATACAGTCAGCACTGGAGTTTGGACGTGCAGCAGCAGTTCACGCAGGCATGGTTCCTGGATCTAGGCTACTTTGGCAGCAACGGGGTGCATCTGCCGGGATTCCTGGATACCAATGCTCCGGCTCCGCTGGCTTACAAGAAATGCGCTGCTCCGAATACTTGCAGCAGTGGTCCGAACACGATTCAGATTACTGCGGCGAACGGCGGCGCGGCTTGCAATGGACTTCCATGTGTAACGACCAGCAATACCGCCATGCTCAATGTCCTCCGTCCGTATCTTGGATATGCGGGATCCAATGATTTCGAGGACATTTACACCTCCAATTACCACGGCCTGCAGGGATTGCTGCAGAGAAAGTTGTCCGGTAACTCGCTCATCGGCGTGTCATATACGTACTCCCATGGTCTGACAACGGATCAAGCCGACCGGAGCACGGGCCAAGTCATTCCGCAGAGCTACGCAGATATCCGCAACAACTATGGTCCAAACATCGGCGATCGGCGGCACGTGGTGACTGCGAACTTTGTCTGGGATCTTCCCTGGATGAAGGGTCAACGCGGGCTCGCCGGTCACATTCTGGGCGGCTGGGAAGTCAGCGGAGTGCAGACGTTCCAGACCGGCCTGCCACTGACGATATTTGTGTCCGGCGCAGGTGTCGTCGATCCGGCTGGGGTCGGCTGCCTGGGATCTACACCATGTTCCTTACGGCCCGATCAGGTAAGCAACCCGGACGCGGGCGCTCCCAACACGTACAAGAAGTGGTACAACAGCGCGGCATTTGCATGCTACGGGACCTCGTCGCCGTGCGTACCCTACACAGGCCAGACCAACATCGGTACTACGCGGCCGGGCTCCGCTCGCGGGCCGGGTTTCTGGCGCACCGATCTGGGCCTTTTCAAGAACTTGAAGTTCACCGAGCGTTTCACAGGCCAGTTACGGCTGGAGACATTCAACACCTTCAACCACACGAATCCGATTGCCCCAGGCACGGGCGGATCGTCGAACAATCTGATCAGCTCAGTCTTTAATCAAGTATTTCTGGCACGGGATCCGCGCCTGCTGCAGCTTGGTCTCAAGGTAAATTTTTAGCCGCGGACCTCTAAGATGCGTTCGACCACCTTGAAGGAGACGAACCGGGGGGGCGAAGGGGTTGAAGGCGGCTTAGCGGATTTGGTTAGGACGTCGGCGTATTTCCACGGCGAGACAGGGACGGGCTCCTTGGCCCATGGGCGGTCGATGGTCCACGTATCGATCGCCTTTCAGCAACCTGGGCTAGGCTCCACAGTGCTCCACGGCAGCGCATTGGTCTTCAACAAAAAAAAAGCCCAGGGCCAGGCTGGGCTACTCTGACAAAGACGCAGAAACCGCTTAGTGCGACATACCCGTACCAGACTTACAGGTTTTGGAAATGTGCTTTACCGAAGTCACCTGCAGGGTCTGCGAAGCTGCGTTGCCGGAAGCGCCGCCTCCGGTTTCAGCTCCCGTTGACGCCCCTTCGGAACTGGGCGTACCCATAATCTTTACTTCGTGGCCGACATGCTCGCTGAGCTTGGCGGTGTCTCCAGTGAGCTGATAAGTCATCCCATTCTTATCCGTGAGCGTGTAGGTGCCGCCAGACCCACTCAAACATCCTTCGACGCTTTTTTCCGCTCCCGATGATGTTGAAGTCTGTCCGGCTGCCGCGGAAGTGTGCGGGGTCTGCCCTGAACTGGTAGGCGAACTGGTCGACGGAGTGGTGTTCTGTGCTGCGGACCAGGTCAGGCCGAGTAACAGAACTGAAAGGAACAGGAAAATCTGACGCATACGTACCTCCGATTGAACGTTGTCGTCGGATTGGGCAACTGACGAACTTGGGCAGAACCAGCCCGCTGCTTCCCATCTCGTTCGACAAGACGATTGTCCGCTGTCAACTGTGGCGATCCAATACAGGAAATGCCTGAGGGGACAACGGCTCTGAACTGCAGCGAGAAGAACTTAGAGCGCGAACGATCGCGTTCTAGAACCTTCCGCACACGGGAGGTGACTCAGTGTTCCTGGGCTTCGTCAGAGACATTTCATCGATCGCTGTCGATGTTCTACGCATTGTTTTGTCCGCTATCACCCATGATGAGAGGAATGCTAGGCGCCTCGCTAGTCGGCGAGGCCCGAGAGAAAAGATCGAAAGACCGGTTGTTTAGGGTCTATTGGCGGCCAATGACAGTCTCCACCCAGACAGCCTGCGTCACCTTCTCCTTCAACAAAGTGAGATCGAGAGTGAGTTGCATGTCTCCTTCTTGTTCCGGCCGGAACAGGTAATCATATGTTTCGCCAGGCGCAATCAGGAATGACGCCGGCCCAGAGAGAGCTTGCTCGGGGGGCAGGTCGGCGCCGTCCTTTGCGAGCGCCGTCCATACCGCCGGAGTACCGTTTTGAGTTAAGGCGATCCGCACAGTATTGTTCGCATTCATGTTGATGAAGCGAAGACGGTACCGCATTCCAACCCGCCACTTTTGAAGTTGCGGCGTAGTCACTCCATTCAGCAGAAATTCTCCGTCCGTGCGCGTTCCGTTGCGGCTCATAATGAAGACCTTGTCAGTGTCCGGATCGTACTTTTCCCCTGGCACCAGAACGATGATCGGTCCATACAAGCCGGAACTGAGCTGCACCATGTCATTCATGTGCGTGTGATAGATGAAAGTGCCAGCTCGAGGAGGCGTGAAGTAAACGTCGAATGACTTGCCGGGCTCAATCATCGGAGTAACTTGCTTGTCGTATCCTGTCCAGCCGGGAACACCGTCGTAGTAACTCTGCAGCTCGATCCCGTGCCAATGAACCGATGTGGGTTCAGTCAATCGATTGGTGACATGAATGGCGACGGGTTCCCCGCGCGTGAGCAGCAGAACTGGGCCCGGAGCGCTCACTCCACTGCTGGCTCTCCCTGGCTCACTCAGTGAATACCCTCTGGCATTCACGCCGCCGTTCTGGTTCTCGATCACGAGACTGAGCCTGCGCCGAGGCTTCGGGACCTTCCGCTCTAGATGCTCGCCAAGTCGAGGCAGAATGGTGATTCCCATAACCAGTCCGGCCATATCCTGCTCGGCGTGATTATGCGACATCGTTGGATGGTCAACCTTGACTTCCCGACGGAGCATCATCGTATCCGGCGATATGTGCGTGAGAATGTGGCAGTGAAACAGCCAGCGCCCCGGCTCCCTGGGCTGCCAGTACGTGGTCATCGTTCCGCCCACAGGGATCAACTGCGTGGCCACCTGCTTGCGCTGAGCGGGGGCGAGCACAGTTTCGCGTTCAGCGTCACCGATGGCGTCTACCCGAAAATAGGAGCCGTGCAGGTGCATCGGGTGCAATTGAGCGCTGGGGTTGAGCCACCGCCAGCGCACTTCGCTCCCTGCCGCGTACTCCAGCCTCTCGGTATATGGCCAGGACTTACCATTGATGACCGGGATGTCGAAGGATTCCTGGGGCAGAGGCCGGTCACGCCATGCGGCGATCACAAAAACGCGATCTGGTACGACATTTCCTGGCGGATCGACAATAAACGCACCGTTCAGCTGGCTGTCTTCTTTATAGGGCCGCCCATTCAGCGTATCGCCGCCCGCCGTTGCCCAATAGTAGTAGGCGCCGGGTTCACCCGCCCGGAAGACGACGTCGACTGTACCTCCGGCGGGAACCTCAAAGACGTCATCTTCTTTCCCGGGACGCGAATGCATGCCGTGCATAACCACCGCTGCCGGAATCAGGTTCTGCAGACGCAGGTGGATGGTTGTGCCCTGCCCAACCCGGATCATCGGACCGGGAACCTGAGCCGCTCTTCCCTTTTCTGCTACTGCATAGACCTTGACGCTCGGTCCGTGCTCGTCTTCAGGAAACCATTCCCCCTCGCGAATCTCAAGCTCGATCGTGAGGACGCCGTTGGCCAGCATCCCGGCGGAAGTATGATTCGAGTTGGTCAGGATTCGCTGGAGAGCAGGGACGGTTTCAGCGTAGACAGGCACTCCAGTGGCGGCCATCAAGCTTCCGAACTCTAATGCGCAGACAAGCCAGCAGAGGTTGCGCACACAGTCCAATCGCCGTCTTCTCATCGCGGCCAAAGTACGCCAAATGGTCCGAGCTGCCCGCATCATCGCACTACGATCCTGCCGCTGCCGGTGCGCACCCCGATGTGCTTGCCATCTCGTCCAACTCGCTGCGCTATGCGTTGGAGATTTGAAGGCGGCTTCGAAAGATCGTCGCGCTCCAATTGAAAGTCACCTGTATCGGTTGAGGCTTCGAGATCGAAACTGACAGTCGGAGGCAAGTCGAGACGTATCGTGCCCGATGCGGAATTCAAGTTCCAGTCACCGTGGGGAACCGCCTGCACATGCAGGTCGCCGCTGTCAGTCGAACAGGTCAACGTTCCTCTTGCTCCGCCCACTTCGATTCTGCCGTTCCCTTCTTCTACAGCAGCCACAGACGAGCCAACGACTACCAGGTTAATGTCGCCGTCGCCAGTCTTCGCATCAATGCCCTGCGCCAGGCGCTCGCCCGAAATATTTCCCCGGCCCGTAGTCGCATGGACGCGCTCGCCGATGACCTGCAATTCCACATTTCCCGTTTCTGTTTTCACCTGCAATGCTTTTGAAACATAAGACGCCTTGATATCCCCCATGCCCGCGGAAATCGTTGCAGGTCCGAGGATGCCGCGGATGGTCTGTCTTCCTCGATCGACCTGCGAAATGACCTGCGTCCGGTAGGGAACATCGATACGGTACCGAACCTTGATGCCATGGTGAGCTTCATCAGAATCGGAGTTACGATGGACCGTAATGCGACTCCCCACCTGATCGATGCTGAGAAACGCTCGGAAATAAGTGTCGTCTAGTCTGACATCGCCGTCGGCCTGCGCGAATCCTGAAATCGTAACCTGCCCTTCGCGGCTGTAGGCGACTTCTACGTCCCCGCTGGAGATTTCTACTCTGAGCATCACGGGCTCTGCATTTGCGACCGTCAGAACGCGTTGGAATTCGCTTCTGGTCCTTCCCTGACCCGATGCGGCGGTTGCCGCCATCGCCAGCACCAACCCGACATAGGCGATTGAAGTGCCGGTGGGGGGTGATTTGAGGAAACTTCTGCGCATAAGCGTCTCCGGACGGCAACCGCCCCTCCGAAAAGGAGAGGCGGTGTGGTTCTTGTGATGCCTATAGTGAGCGAAGAAAATCCAAGATCGCCTGCTGTTCCTCCGCCGAGAGGTGATTGAACTTGTGCACCACACCGTTGGCCTCAGAAGCAGCATACTTTTGTGTGGCTTCCGAGTGATGCTCCTGAATCGCGCGAAGCAGGTCAGCAGTCCTTCCGTCGTGCATAAAGAAGATGCGCTGGCCGACGCCCCACAGTGGTGTTGTGCGGAATTCGTCCGGGCCCGCCTGGCCCTGACTGATGTCGTCCGCGAGTTTTTGGCCCATGTGATGCACCAGCAAGTCTGTGTACGCGTTGACTGGCCGGTTCTGCAGGACAGCACTGTTCATGACAGGCGCTGTCTGCATCTGCGGTGTATGGCACAAGGCACAGCCAACATCGGAGAAAAGGGCCTTGCCTCGCTTCGCCCTTTCACTGGGGTTCGCGTCGGGCGCTGGCCCGTCCGTGAACCTCATCAGAATCTGGAATTGCTGCCAGTCCGGCATGATGTGAAGCGGATTGTCGAATTTCTGGTTCTTGATTTCCGTCGCGTCCGTGCGTACAACGTCGTTGGGTTCGGGCTTGGCAGGACCCTGGCAGTCTGGATCTTCCTCCGTCGCCGTGGGAAAGGCTTCGTTGGTAATTCCCATCTCAACGTTATAGGCTTCCCCAGCGAAGATCGTGATCGACTTGTTTTGCGCCTTCCACCCAAAACGAGTGATTGTGCCGTCGTTTCCGCTCCGGTTCGGATGGCCGGTGATGCCGAGAGACGCACGCAGCGGGGCTGTTGCATCATGTTGTGCGAGAATTTCGCGATCCTGAATCGACTCAAGCAAACCTAACCCTGTCATTTGCAGCGGAATTCGGAAAGCCAGATTTCCGGATCTGTACTCTTTCTCGAAATCCGGCTGCGTCAGCGCACAGTTGGGAATGGTCGAATCGTTGGTGCTGCCGCGAACCGTCCACAGTTGATGGACTCCGCCATCTGGAGTGCCATCCGGTTTTCTCTTGAACCTCACTTCCCGGATGGGTCCGTATTGCTTCTCGAAACTGGGCACAACGTTTTGTCGTCCGTAGCGATGCGGAATCAGGTGAAACTGTGGATTCTCCGCCGGCCGGGGACTCTTGTCGCTGGGATTCGGAACGAGGAAACCGCCCGATCCGCCGAGCGTAGGTTGTCCATGGCAGGAGAAGCACTGGTCGGAGTTGTGCCTCGCCCCCAAGCCGTTGGAATTGGTATGAAACTGCGGAAACACCGGGTCCAGTTCCCCCGCTCCTGTAACCGGCGATCCATCGGTAACATCGGCGCAATCGTCACATGTGGATTCAAGTTGGCCGGCCCGCAAGATTCCTTCGAGAAACGAGGCCAACTCGTTGTCATTAATCGTGGCTCCGGTTATCGGGTTTGGACTGATAACCGGCGGATGAGGAATCGGGATTCCCTGCTGCTGCAACCCGCCTCCAGTATTCTGAACGCCGCCTCGGACGCCGGGATCTTTTTGGCCAACAGCCAAATTCGAAAAGACGACGAGCGCGCACGCGATCAGCACATTTTGCCCAAATACTCGCTTTGTTGTCATACCTTCTCCATGTTGTGACTTTGGGTGACGAGGGGGAAGCGGGTCTATCCTCACTACTAAACTGCGAAAAAGGGATGGCCAATCGGTTCAAAAATCTTCGGAAGGAGAAGAAAGTTCTTAGAAATGAACCGGCCAGATCGGTTTGCTGATTGACTTGATCGAAGCGGGAAAGCTATCTTTACGTCACCGTTTGGGGCTGTAACCGACCGTGAATCAACAACATTCCCACCCTGTGAGCGAATTGCTCGTACGCTGGAAGGCGGGCGACCAGCAAGCGCTGGAAGCCTTGGTCCCTCTGGTCTACAAGGAGTTGCGCGACATCGCGCGCTACCATCTCCAACGTGAGCGTCCCGGGCATACCCTGCAAAGTGCAGCGCTAGTCCACGAGGCTTATCTCAGGCTGCTGGACCAGCGTCCATTTGATACCGACAATCGTGCGCATTTTCTCGCCGTGGCTTCGAGATTGATGCGGCAAATCTTGGTGGATTACGCGCGAAGCCATGGCGCGGCCAAACGCGGCGCCGATCGCAGAGTGGAACTCGACGCGTCGCTCGTGCTTCCTCAAGTGCGGAATACGGATGTCGTTGCCTTGGACGACGCGCTTACCGGACTCACCAAGCTAGACGAGCAACAGGGGCGTATCGTCGAACTGCGTTTCTTTGGGGGGCTGTCCACCGAAGAGATCGCCGTTGCGCTGGATATCTCTGCTTCCACCGTGAAACGAGAGTGGAACTTTGCGAAGGCTTGGTTGACCAGGGAAATGAAGAAAGGCAAGCGTGGAGACATCGGACCATTGGCTGAAGATTAAAGAGATCGTCGGAGCCGCGCTCGATCGTGACGCTGGGCAGCGAAGTGCCTTCCTCGACCAAGCATGCGCGCGACAACCTGAATTGCGCGCCGAAGTCGAATCGCTGCTTGCAGCGCACGCCGAAGCCGGCGCTTTGTCTTGGTCAGACCGCCCCGAGGGCAGCGCGGCGCCCCAAGCTCTGGACAGCCCGCGCCTCGTCGGGCCCTACAGACTGATTCGGGAGTTGGGCTCGGGCGGGATGGGACAGGTGTGGCTGGCTGAGCAGAGTGAGCCCGTGAGTCGGCGAATTGCCCTGAAACTTATTAAGGCCGGTATGTTCGACTCAGGGGTTGTACAACGATTTCAAGCGGAGCGCCAATCCCTCGCGATCATGGAACACCCGGCCATTGCCAAGGTCTTTGACGCAGGCACCACGGTACAAGGCCAGCCTTACCTGGCGATGGAATATGTCGATGGCCTTCCCATTACCGACTACTGCGATGGCAAACGTTTGAGCATCCCCGAGCGGCTGAAGCTGTTCGTTCAAGTATGCGCCGGCGTGCAGCACGCGCACCAGAAAGCCATCATTCATCGGGACCTAAAACCATCGAACATCCTGGTCGCTGAGATCGACGGCAAACCGATCCCGCGGATCATTGACTTCGGATTGGCCAAGGCGATGGCGGGGACCACTCCCGGGGAAACCCTGTTCACGCAAGTGGGCGCATTTCTAGGTACGCCCGGGTACATGAGCCCCGAGCAAGCCGATCCTGACGTCCGGGACATTGACACCCGCACCGATGTTTACTCGTTGGGAGTGGTGCTCTACGAGTTGCTGACGGGGTTTCTGCCTTTGGATGTGACGCCGCGGAAGAAGCTGCGGCTGGACGAAGTGCTGAGGCAGTTGCGGGATCAGGAACCCCAACGCCCGAGCACACGAGTTTGTGCGGAATCCAGATACCTCCGACACACGTGCGGACGCTCGTGGGGTGGAACCGGCTCAACTGGTCAGTGCGCTTCGGGGAGATCTGGACTGGATTACCCTGAAAGCACTGGAGAAGAACCGCGAGCGGAGATACGGCACCCCGTCCGAGTTGGGGGCAGACCTTGAGCGGTATCTCGAAAACCGTCCAGTAGTGGCGCGACCGGCGAGCTCTGCATATCGCTTGCGAAAGTACCTGCGCCGGAATCAGGTGGCGGTCGCAGTGGCCGTAGGAGCGTTCGCACTGCTGGTAGCGTTTGCGGCGACACAATCCCTGGAATTGCGGCGCATCACTCGGGAGCGGGACCGGGCGGATCGGGTAACTAAATTTATCACCGGCATGTTCAAGGTCTCCGATCCGAGCCAGGCTCGCGGCAACAGCATTACAGCACGAGAGATTCTCGACAAGTCTTCTGGAGAAATCGACACCGGACTATCCAATGACCCCGAACTCCGGGCACAGATGATGGACGTTATGGGCGAGGTGTACGGAAACCTCGGACTGTACCCGCGTGCACAGGTGCTGTTGACGCAAGCGACGGATATAAGGCGTCGGGTCTTCGGTGCAGGCGACGCTCGAACTTTGAGTTCGATGGATAACCTGGGCTGGACCCTGAACCGTGAGGGCAAATACACCGAGGCGGAGAAGTTGCAGCGTGAAACGCTCGGCTTGCGCCGTCGCCTCCTGGGGGGTGAAAACCCGGATACCCTGAGGTCGATGACGAATCTGTCAGGCACTTTAACCCTCGAAGGCCAATATCCGGAGGCGGAAAACCTGCAGCGCGAGACCCTCGACATTCAACGCCGCGTCCTCGGGCCGGAACATCGTGAATCATTGCTCTCCATGAGCAGCCTAGCAAACACGCTCGCTCGCGAAGGCCATCTCACCGAGGCGGAGAAGTTACAGCGCGACACCCTCGATATTCAACGCCGCGTCCTCGGACCGGAGCATCCCGACACATTGCGGTCGATGAGCGTTCTGGCAAACACCTTGAACCGGCAGGGCCGTTACAGTGAGGCAGAAACATTGCAGCGCGAAACACTCGATCTACGCCTCCACGTTCTTGGCCCGGAACATGCCGATACATTGGTTGCAATGACCGACCTGGCCGTGAGCGTGAGACGGCAAGGCCGTCTGGCCGAAGCTGAGAAATTGGAAACGGAAGCGCTCGTCATTCAACGCCGAGTCCTGGGGACGGAGCATCCGAGCACATTGATGACGATGAACAACCTTTCCAATACTTTGAATTACGAAGGCCGCTACGCTGAAGCCGAGAAACTCCTGCGGACGACCCTCGACATCAAGCGTCGCGTTCTCGGCCCCGAGCATCCGGAAACATTGCGCACCATGCTCAACCTGGCAACCAGCATGATGCAGCAAGGCCACTACACGGACGCCGAGAAACTGAATAGAGAGACCCTCGACATGCGCCGCCGCATTCTAGGTCCGGAACATCCCGATACCGCTCTGTCGATGTACAACCTGGCAATCGTGGAAGAGCGATTGGGCAAACGGGCTGCGGCGCTGAACCTATTGCACGACGCTATTCACCACGGGCTTTCGGTGGGCAACACTCTGGGCATAGAAAAAGATCCCGACCTGAAATCCCTGCATAGCGATCCAGGATTTGCGTTACTCGTTGCCGATGCCAGGGCAACTGCTGCTACCCAGAAACCCCACTAGGCACGCGGGCCGCCGCATTCAATCTAAGTCGCGGCCAAACTCTGGACGACCAAGGCCTCGGGATACGGTTGCATCGTCGTCAAGAAACCGACCGCGCAGCGACGCCGGTTGGTCAAGCGAACCTGAGATTTGCAGAAAGGAACGAGTTCATCAGGGCATCGGACGATTCGTGCGCCCAACGCACCGGAGCCGAAGTGATGAAGCCGCTCGCCACCCCCTCGGAGGCATGGTCAGCTCTCTGCTGTGTTAATTGTGACTCCTGTGATCTTCACTTGGCTGCGAGAAAGAGAGCTGTCGCGAAGGGAAACTGTACCAGCATAGGACCGAGACGACGTGCGTCTGGTGGCCGAGGTTTGTGAACAATCGCCGTGGAGGGGCAATCCCCGCCTCAGATTGTTGGTTCTCTACATCTTTCATCGGAAGGATTACCCCTGGGTAGGCAATTGGGAAGAATCCTACAGTCGCGTTCATTCTCCCTGGAAAGGACGCGAGTTTTGCCGGGGATTTGAGTTCAGCGCGACTCCATTTCCCATTCCTCGACGGGAGACCGTTGGGAACGGCGATTTGTTCGGTGAATCCACCTACATCTGGCTGCCGGCGACGAGCCAGAAGAAAACGCGGTACATGATCCTCATGTTGCAGGTTTCGGAAAATTTCGAGGGCGTTGCCGCTGTTGAGATCGATCGCAATTCCATCCTTGTCCATGAGAGCTCAACGCAATCCATTATCAAGACAGGTGCAAAACCTTTTCTGTGACGACAGACGCCTGCCTCTGATGGAGGGCATCAGTGAAGAGCCTGCCCGCACAAGCGCCCGGAGCAAAACGGCATCGGTATTGATTTCGACTCAGGATCGACGACCGAGATTATGCTCGACCCTGGGTCTTCCGCATTCGTGCCAGAATGAGTACGTGGACTCCAAAGGCGGCGTCTTATAGGATTGCGCTGCCTTTCTTGGCTCGCAAGAGGAACGTTTTCTAGCCAGATGGGGGAGGTTATGCATGGAATTTCCAGGCTTCAGCAAAGGATGCGGCAGTTGGGATTGTGAGTTTGGAATTGTTCGTCATTTCGCGCGGAATTCGCTGGCTCGCAGACTCGGCTCTGTGGTGTTGGCAGTGTCGCTGGGAGGCGTGACGGTCGCGGAGAGTGCCCCGCTTGTGTTGGAGCGAGATGGAAGGGTGATTTCGCTCGAGCCGTATGCTGCCAACATTTTGCGCATAACGATGAGCACTGTCAAGGCTGAGGCGACCGGCGCTCCGGGCTATGGTTTTGTGGCCAAGCCGTCGGCCGAGGGATGGACTCACCAGCGCGACGCGGAAGGCGGGGATGTTTTTCGCTCGAGCAGGATGGTTGTCCGAGTAACGCCAGGAAATCTTCCGGTTGAGAAACTGCCGCAGCCGATGCCACTTGATGCGCTGAATCGTCAACTGCGCGACCCCTACTTTGGCGGGGGCGGCGGGCAAGGTCCATTCAACGATGCGCTCCTGGTTACAACGGCGGACGGCAAGATGCTAGTGCACATGCGCAACTGGTCGATGGCACCGGAACGCGCGGACGTTGCTCAGCAGGACATCGGCGCGAAGGGTTACTCGGTAACGGCTACGTTCGACTCGCCCTCGGACGAGCACTACTACGGACTGGGCCAGCAGCAAAAAGGATGGATGGACCTCCGGGATCACGAGATCCGGTGCTGGCATGACTACGGGGCGATTGGGGGCGAGGACGTTTGCGTGCCGTTCATGGTATCGAGTCGCGGATACGGATTGGTATGGGATAACCCTTCGAAAACGACTGTGGCGCTGGGCTTCAATCAACGGAACACCTGGTCCTCGGAGGTGGGGGATCGTGTTTCGTACTTCGTGATTGCTGGGGATACGAGTGATCAAGTTTACGAGGGCTATCGCTATCTGACCGGCGTAACGCACATGCTGCCGAAGGCGGCGTACGGATACATCCAGAGCAAGGCGATTTATCCAACGCAGGAACAGATTCTGGATGTGGCGAAGAAGTATCGCGAGAAGAGGCTGCCGCTGGATGGAATCGTCGTAGACTTCCTCAACATGACGAAGCAGGGGGAACTGGATCTCGATCCGACGCGCTGGCCCGATCCGGCGGGAATGAATCGTGAGCTGCATGCGATGGGGGTGAATACGTTGTTGAGCGTATGGCCGCATTTTTCGCGCGCCAGTCAGTTCTACAACATGCTGCAGAAGAATGGATGGCTGATTCATAAGCCAGACGGAACGCCCGATTCGGGATGGACGAAGGAGACTATCGGGCCGAATCTCGATACCACGAACCCTGAGGCGGCGAAGTGGTGGTGGGAGAAGATTCGCGACCGCTATGTGAAACCTTATGGATTCGACTACCTGTGGCTGGATGAGACCGAGCCGGATATCGATCCAGCGGGCGACATGTTCTCGGTAGGTTCGGGCATACGCTACTACAACGTCTATCCGCTGTTTCACACATCGTCAGTGTACGAAGGGTTCCGGAGGGATTTTGGGGACAGCCGGAGGGTAATGATCCTGGCGCGGGCAGCGTACCTCGGGGCGCAGCGCAACGGCACGGTGTTCTGGTCGAGCGACATTGTTTCGACGTGGGACATGCTGAAGCGCTCAATCCCGGCTGGTCTGAATTTTGCGGCGACCGGACTACCGTACTGGGACACGGATATTGCAGGGTTCTTTTCGCCGACAATTCCGGCAGACTACCATGCGGAACACAAGCCGCTGATTGATGGATCGGACGCGCGCGAAACGATTGCGAACTATGAGGACTATCCCGAGCTGTTTGTGCGGTGGTTCGAATGGGGCGTTTTTCAGCCGATCATGCGCGCGCATGGCGAGAGAACTCATAACGAAGTATGGTCGTATGGCAAGCAGGCGGAGCCAATTCTGGCGAAGTATCTGAAGCTGCGCTACCAACTTTTGCCCTACACCTATTCGTTAGCCTTTAGCAGCTACCAGACTGGCGCTCCGTATATGCGAGCGCTGTTCATGGATTTTCCGGGCGATCCGAAGGTGGCGGACATTCCCGATGAATACATGTATGGACCGGCATTCTTGGTCGCTCCAGTCACCGAGCAGGGCGCGACCCACCGGACGGTATATTTGCCGGTAGGTTGCGACTGGTACAACTACTGGACGAATGAGCGGCTGCACGGTGGGCAGACCATTGTGGCAGATGCTCCGATCGACACTCTGCCCCTATTCGTGAGGGCGGGAAGCATTGTGCCGCTTGGGTCTGATGTAGATAGCACGCAGCAGACTCAGCAGACTGAATCGGTGCGCGTTTATCCCGGAGCGAACGGCAGCATTACCCTTTTCGACGATGAGGGAAAGACTTACGCCTACGAGAAGGGTGGCGGCTCAGTCACAAAGATGACGTGGGACGATGCCGTGCATCGATTGAGGCACGAAGGCTCGTCCGCATCGAGTGAATTGGACAAAGCAACGGTGGTCGTGATCGGAGGCAGGTAAACCCAATTCATGATTAAAGTGAGGTTGTCGAAATTATTAAGGAGATACGAATGCGTTCGGAAACTTTGTGTGCAATATTCTGTCTTATCGCTGCGTTCGCTGCGTTCGCTCAAACGAAGGACTCATGCGCCCGTCTGATGGACGTCAAGATCTCAGGCGTCGAGATCACCAAAGCCGCCCACGTCGATGCTGGAA
Source organism: uncultured Acidobacteriota bacterium (assembly GCA_963807095.1). GTDB lineage: Bacteria > Acidobacteriota > Terriglobia > Terriglobales > Acidobacteriaceae > Sulfotelmatobacter. The sequence goes on from CAWEAF010000002.1 coordinate 401,191, forward strand.
GCACCGAGCCAATTCCCTGGAGCCAAAGCCGCACCGCACCTCTTCCAGGATATTGCCGAGTTGACGGGGTCATCCATCGGCGCACCGGAGTCGGCGGCGAGGAATTCGGTATCACCTTCGCCTTGGCCATGCCCGAAAATTGGAATGGCGACTTCCTGATGCAAGGCGGGGGTGGGAGCAACGGTGTCGTGTTTCCGCCACTTGGGTTGAATGCAGCCGGCGACAAGCCTGGACTCATTCGCGGATTTGCCGTCGCGAGTACGGATACAGGTCACAAAAGTCACCGTCAGGGATTTGATTTCGGATTCATGAGCGATCAGCAGGCGTATCTGGATTTCGCTTATCTCGCCAATGCTGAGGTCGCTACGCTGGCGAAACAACTTATTGCTCAACACTACGGCAAGCCCGCAGCGTTTTCGTATTTCTCAGGCTGTTCGACCGGCGGTCGCGAAGGGATGATTCTTTCGCAGCGCTACCCCACGCTTTTCGAAGGCATTATTTCGGGCGATCCCGCCATGCGCACCGGGCTTTCCAATCTCGCGATCGGCAGATGGATTCCCATTGCCTTCAATCAAGTGGCTCCAAAAGATGCGAACGGGAAACCAATCATCGAGCAATCCATTACCGACAGTGATCGCAAGCTGATCAAAGATGCCCTGATGAAGAAATGCGACACCAAAGACGGGCTTGCCGACGGTTTGATCTCCGATCCTCTCGCGTGCGATTTCGATCCCGAGACATTGGCGTGCAGGGGCGAAAAGAACGACTCCTGTCTGGCTCCAGAAAAAGCTGCCGCCATCAAGAAGGCCCTCGCCGGTCCGAAGACCTCGAGTGGAGCCCAAGTCTACGCCAGCTTCCTTTACGACACGGGCATTACGAATGGTCCACCGTTCCGCGGATTGCTTTCACCGGGGCCGGGCGTCTTCGGACCTGCGACGACTGACAGGACAATGGATGTTGATAAGGAAGCTCTGGCGGCCATCCAGCCGCTGGTGGACTCAATGTCCACCAACTTAACGACCTTCTCGGCACACGGAGGGAAGCTCATCTTCTACCACGGCGATAGCGACCCATGGTTTTCTCCGCTCGATACGTTCGACTATTACAAGGATATGGCGGCTGCCAACCGGGGCCTCGACGCCGTGTCCCATTGGAGTCAATTCTATTTCGTCCCAGGCATGAGCCACTGTGGCGGAGGCCAGGCCCTGGATCAATTTGATTTGTTGGGTGCGATCGTCAGCTGGGTCGAGAAGGGAACGGCACCGACGTCAGTGATCGCGACTGGCAAAGCGTTTCCCGGGCGCAGCCGGCCACTGTGTGCTTATCCGAGGCACGCGCAATATAAGGGAGACGGGAATCCCGAAGACGCGAATTCCTTCGAGTGCCGTTGAGCGGGACGGATTCAGCCATGGATCAGTAAAACATGAAGGAGGAGGGGCAGAGATGAAGCACGTCGGAATAGCAATCATTCTTTTGGCAAGTCTTTGCTGTGCACAAGGGGCGGGCGGTTTTCAGCCCTCCTCAACCAACGTCTGGGGAGAGGAGTATCCGCGGGTCGACAACGCCGGGAGGGTGCAGATTCGCGTGAAGGCTCCCGCCGTCGCCGGATACATACAACTCAAGCAGATTTCTGATGCGCCTAAACGGCTCCCAGCAACTTTCGCGCGTTCTCTTTAAGGATCAATGGACGCACTTCTTCACGAATCGCTGTCTTGTCCAGATCAGCAATCCAGCGATCGGGCGTGATTAACGGATAGTCCGAACCAAACAGCACTTTGTGCTTCAAAAGCGTATTGGCATATTGCACCAGTTGCGGCGCGAAATATTTGGGCGACCATCCTGACAGATCGATATAAACATTCGGCTTGTGCAGGCAAATCGAGAGCGCTTCGTCCTGCCACGGAAACGACGGGTGCGCCATGATAATGGGCATGTCAGGAAAATCAACAGCAACATCGTCGATCGGCAGCGGATTTCCATATTTCTGTCTAACCCCGCCCCCGCCACGCAATCCTGTCCCTATACCGCTGTGCCCTGTATGGAATATGACAGGCAATTTGGCTTGAGCAAACAGTTCGTACAACGGATATGTGATGCGGTCGTCAGGAAAGAACTGCTGCACCGGAGGATGAAGTTTCAGCCCATAGACATTCCCGGTGGACAGAAGTCTCTTAGCCTCTGCCACGCCCTCGGCTCCCCGATGTGGATCGATGCTGATAAAAGCGATGGCAATGTCACTGTTCTCCCTTGCAAAATCCAGGACTTCATCATTGCTTACACCCGGTCGACCGGTAAGTTTCTCGTCCACCGAGAAAACCACAAATCCAATCTTGCGCGAACGGAAATACTCGGCCATGCCCTTTCGATCGCGCACCGCGCCGGAGTCACCGAAGTATCTCTTCGCCGCATCGTTGACGCTGTGATCCTCCTCTGGCTCAAGATGAACGTGCATGTCAATTGCCGTAAATGATGCTGCATTGCCCCCGAACAGCCCCATCCTGAATCTCCTAAATGTTCAAGGAATCAATTTTGAACTGCGTGTTCTTCATCGAATATCCGAAACGTCTTTCCTGCGTCCGCAAGCTTCTCAAGTAGTGGACTCAACTTCCAGCGCACTCCGAGTTCATGGTCGAAATCGCGGATGCGTTCAACGATCTTCTTCAAGCCCACTGAGTCTGCGTAGAACATCGGTCCGCCACGCCATGCAGGAAAGCCATAACCATTTGTGTAGATGACGTCAATATCAGAGGCCCGCAGCGCATAACCTTCCTCCAATGCCTTCGCACCCTCATTGATCAAGTCGCAGAACGCTCGCTGAATAATTTCCGCGTCAGTGAAGGTCCGTTGCGGAATACCGATTGATCCAGACAGCGAGTGGATCAATTCCAGAACCTCGGGATCCGGCACGGGCTTTCCTTCAGGATAGAGGTACCATCCTTTGCCCGTCTTTTGCCCAAAGCACCCCATCTCGCAAAGGGCGTCGGCCACAATCGCCTTTCGTTCTCCGGCTCCGGACAATTGACGATGCTCTTTGCGTACGCGCCAGGCGACATCGATTCCAGCCATGTCATCCACTTCGAAAATTTCCATGGCCAACCATTCGGCATTCCTCCACGAAGCAGGCAACACTATCTGCGAACCCCGGCCGTCGAGTCAATACCAGTTATGGCGAACAGCCATACCATCCTGGTATTGTCGTGGGAGTTGTGCAACCTCGTAACTATTCTCGCCGGCGCCGGCGCAGGCTTTTGCGTTTCGATCTTCTTCGTTGCGGGATATTCCGCTCCCCTGCCGTTTTCTCAGGCTCAAATCTTGCTCTGGCGAAGTGCACGAAATCAATGGTCGTCTTGGCTTGCTCATCCCGGCGCCACACGATACGCACTTCAATGACCGCCGAGGGTTCGTCGAGAGGCAGAGATATCAACCGGTCCGTGAAGGATGGATGAATCGGATTTCGTCCAACCGCGAGATAGATACCCCTCCCCGAATCCACCAGGATCGAGCCGGCCTCCTCGTATGGCATGGTTGCAGTCGAAACAACCTTCGGCTCAATACCTTGTTCGCGAAAAAGGGCAAGCGTCCGATCATAAGCGCCGGGAGAGATCCTTCGGTCAATGAGGAGCAGAGTCTCCCCAACAAGATGCCGAATGCGAAGCTTCTTGCGATTCGCAAGCGGGCTCGACTTTCGCAGCACCACCGAGAAGGGCTCTTGAAACAGCAGCGCGGAAGCAAGTTGAGGGGCATCGATGGGGGACCGCATGAATCCCACATCGATCTTGCGCTCGAGAAACGCCTCGGTTTGAAATCCGGAGGCAATGTCGCGCACATCGATTTCCACCTTGGGAAAAAGCCTGAGATACTCATTCACAAGTTTTCCCACTGCATCGCCTAGTCCCTTCCCAATTGCCAAACGCACCGTACCGGAACCACCGGTGCCCGCTTGCCGGGCTGCCTCCACCGCTTGAGAGATATGCTGAAGCACAACTCGTGTCTCGTTGAGAAACCCTCGGCCCGCATCTGTGAGGAAGACGCGGCTGCTGTTTCTCTCGAATAGCTTGACCCCCAACTCACTCTCTAGATCGCGAATATGGCGGCTCACGGGTGGCTGGGCGATTTGAAGTCGCCGCGCCGCCTTCGTGAAGTTCAGCTCTTCCGCTACAGCGATGAACGAATGAAGGTGCCTCAGTTCCATGCAGAAATCCAGGGTACCTACATCGACCAAAGGAGCCTTTATACCACGTCGGTATAGGCAACTTCAGGTAATGATACCGTGGTGGTATAGCTGTGTTCCATATTTTGTATTGACAACCATCACTCGAATGAGCGAAGCTCCCGCACACTCTGTGGGGTCCGGGGTCCCAGCTGACTTCGTACCAGATATCACCTTGAGGTGATGAAATGACACGCTCTATACGGCGTTCGCGCTTTCTCGTATTTTTTGCTGGTGGCTTTCGTTTTTCTTCAATCATCCGAATTTCGGTCTTCCGGGAGAATTGCTGTTTAAAGGAATCGATACCAACGGGAATGGAATTCCGAATTCTTCCGCGGGGGTGATCGCCAACACCGTAGGAATGAGTGACCCCGTTTTTTCCGCCAATGACTTGGTCCGTTACTATCAACACTTGGCGGAAAACAACGGTGGGGCGAAGGCACAGGAATTCGTACGGCTGGTCAGGATTCCAGGCATGAATCACTGTGCTGGAGGTCCGGCACTAGACGACTTCGACGATCTGACTGCAATCGAGGAGTGGACTGAAGAGGGAGTGGCGCCAGACCAAATGATCGCGACCGGTGCTACGTTCCCCGGACGAAGTCGACCGCTTTGTCCGTTTCTCAAAAGTTCACAATACAAGGGACCTGGAACTACTGACGATTCTGCGAATTTTGCATGCGAGAATTTGAAGGCTTCTGGATCGGAGAAAGCGACCGCCGCTCGGCAGACTCACTAACTAGGTTGTTATGAACATTGCAGGAGAGACTCAGGTCCAGACTCAGCCCAAGGGGCGGCGACCTATGCGCCAAGTAACCGTCGCCTCCCTGCGAGCTGTTTTTGAATATTTGCCTGACAGCGTGGTTCGCGTCCGCTGCACTGAGGCTCTCAAAGAATACCCGGAGCGCGTTACGGATTCTCTAGACTTCTGGGCTGCTCATTGTCCAGAGAGGACTTTCCTTGCACAGCGCCTGCCAAGCGGACCTTGGCAGACAATGACATACTCCGAGGTCCGCAGCCGTGTACGTCGATTGGCCGCAGGCCTTATCAGGGAAGGTCTTTCTCCTGACAACCCATTGATGATCTTGTCGGGAAACAGTATTGAACATGCGCTGCTCGCGCTGGCCGCGATGTACATCGGAACTCCTTATGCGCCAATCGCTCCATCCTACTCATTGGGCGTACGGACTTACGGCGCATTGGAGCACGTCTGGGACAATTTCCGGCCGGGTATGGTCTTCGTGCAGGACGGATCCGCGTTCACTCCCGCATTGAAGGCCGTTGTACGTGACGGGAATATTCGCATTGTGCATCTCGCATCACCCCCAAAGGGCTTCCAATCGTTGCCTCTCTCTGCTTTGGAAGATACGACGCGACTGGCCGAACTCGATAATGCAAACCATCGAACAGGACCAGACACTATCGCCAAGATCCTATACACGTCCGGTTCCACGGGTCTTCCCAAAGGCGTCATTACCACCCATCGCATGTTGACTTCCAACCAGCAGATGCTGCGGCAGGTGATGCCTTGCCTGGCGGAAGAACCTCCCGTCGTTTGTGACTGGCTGCCCTGGAATCATACTTTCGGTGGCAGCCATAACTTCGGTATTGTTTTGTACAACGGCGGCACGCTGTACATAGACGGCGGAAAGCCGATGCGGCACTTGTTTAGCGAAACCGTCCGCAACCTGCGCGAAATTGCCCCCACCGCATATTTCAATGTTCCCAAAGCCTATGAAGCGCTCGTGGAACACTTGCGGAGTGACACGGTCCTGCGACAGAACTTCTTTAGCCGTTTGAAGCTGCTCTTTTTCGCCGCAGCCGGCCTCAACCGTCGCACATGGGATGACATTCAGCAGATTGCCTGGGAAACGTGTGGCGAAGAGATCCTTGTTGTCACCGGGCTCGGAGCCACTGAAACTGCGCCTTTTGCCTTGTCCACTGACATGGACGGCTCGTCTCCTGGTTGGATTGGATTGCCCGTTCCGGGAGTCGAAGCTAAATTGGCGCCGGTCGGAGACCGGATAGAGGTCAGGCTACGCGGCCCCTCGATTACGCCCGGGTACTGGCGCAGGCCGGACTTGAATGAACTCGCTTACGATGAGGATGGCTATTACCGCATGGGTGACGCCGTCGCACCTGTGGATTCCTCCGACCCACAAAAGGGATTCGTCTTTGAGGGCCGTCTCAATGAAGATTTCAAGCTCTCAACAGGAACCTGGGTGCGAACCGGTAATCTGCGCGCACGGCTGCTTGCCCATTTTGATGGCCTTTTGGATGACGTCGTACTGGCCGCGCCCGACCGCGATTACGTCGCTGCCTTGCTTTTCCCCTCGATCGAGAGGTGCCGCGGGTTGTGCCAGAACTTGAAAGATTCCCCCGCCCTAGCCCAAATACTCTTGCGCCCGGAGGTCCGATCCGCCTTCCAGTCTCGCCTGCGCTCCTTTGCGTTGAACAATGAGGCAAGTTCCACTCACGTGCGCCGCGCGATTCTGCTCGACTCCCCGCCATCAATGGAAAGTCGCGAGATCACTGACAAGGGCACGCTAAACCAGAGTGTCATCCTTAAGAATCGTACGGCGATAGTGGAACGACTCTATCAGGAGCCCTTGCCAAGGGGAGTTCTCAGCACGGACACATGAGTTGATGGCGCAATCATGCCCAGAATAGTTGCGGCACAACTATCGCGAATTGCCACCCCGCGCGAGACTGCGATCGAGAGGCGCGCGGCTGATCTCGTTGTTCAAGTGCACGAATTTCTTGAGCAGGCTGACAAAAAGTCTTTGCTCTTCTTTGTTCAGCTCTTTCAATAACTCTCGCGCCAGTACTCGACTGCTGGGAATAAGCCTTTCCAGCAGTGCCTTTCCTTCCCGCGTTAAATGAAGCAGGCGAAACCGGCGGCTCTTCATCGGCATCATTCGCATCACAAGTCCGCGTTCTTCGAGCCGCACGGCTAGATCTGCCGCCGTCGAAGTATCCAGAGCACATAACCTTGCCAGCGTGACCTGATCGATCCCCGGATGATCCCGAAGCACCCGCAACACGCAGTACTGAACGGGAGTTACTCCGTTTCCGATGATCGAGTGGAACATCGAGACGGCGATCTGCTGAGCCCGGCGAATCAAGTGGCCTGGCTCGTCATAGACTTCGGTGATCGACTTGCGGCGTCTGCTCTTAGCGTTTGACGCTATCGGAGTTTGGCGTTCCATACCTGTTTTCCATTGTAAGCGAGGAGCTTAGCGAAACGGCGCGTGTCTCAAGTTTCCCAGACATTCCCCACTGCGGTTTCTAACGAATCGGCGGCCGTGAAATCTCAATCAAGCCTTTCGAATACGGCATATAGCAAATCAACCCGTCGTTCAGTATACTGAACCACCTGATTCCACGATGCGCAACACGCGGAGGTTGTGATGAGCGAGATGAATCTGGAAGGCTTGCTGCAAAAGATCGGCAATCCGGTGGACATGTTGCGCAACTCGCAGATCGGAGCGTATGTCTATCCGGTCGTGCCATACGAATTTTCCAATTGGCGGGATGAGCAACGCGCTTGGCGCGAAACCGCTGTGCTGTTCGACCAGTCTCACCACATGGCGAACATCTATGTGGAAGGTCCTGACGCTTTGAAAATGCTCTCTCACCTGGGGACCAACAGCTTCTCGAAGTTCCCGGTTAATCGGGCTAAACAGTTTGCACCCTGCACTTATGACGGTTTTCTGATTGGCGATGGCATTCTCTTTCATCTGCAAGAGAATCGTCTCGTTTTCGTGGGGCGCGCCCCGACCTCCAACTGGATTCAGTTTCACGCCGAGACGGGCGGATACGACGTCAAAATCGAGAAGGACGACCGCTCGCCCTCAAATCCCAAGGGCAAGGCCGTTGTTCGCACTTGTTATCGCTATCAGATCCAAGGCCCGAAGGCCTGGCAAATCCTGGAGAAATTGAATGGCGGGCCGCTTCCGGAAATCAAGTTCTTCAACATGGACGCGATCCATATCGCGGGACGCAAAGTTCGTGCTCTCCGCCACGGCATGGCTGGCGCGCCGGGCTTGGAAGTCTGGGGCCCTTACAAAGAGCGTGAGGAAATTCGCGAGGCTATCATCGAGGCGGGAAGAGACCTTGGCCTTCTGCAAGTTGGAGCCCGTGCCTACGCCACCAACACGCTTGAGTCCGGATGGATACCCTCCCCACTCCCAGCGGTATATACGGGTGAAAAGATGAAAGCTTATCGGCAATGGCTCCCGGCCAGCAGTTATGAAGCCACCGGGTCGCTGGGCGGAAGCTTTGTGTCTGACAACATCGAGGACTACTACATGACTCCGTATGCCTTGGGCTACGGTCCGTTCGTCAAATTCGACCATGATTTCATCGGGCGGGATTCGCTTGAGAAAATGGCGGCTCAGCCGCAACGTAAGAAAGTCACGTTTGCTTGGGATTCCGAGGATGTCCTCAAGGTGTGGGCCTCGATGTTCGAACCGGGCGATCCCTACAAATACCTCGATCTGCCGCTATCGAACTATGCTTCGGCATCCTATGACGCAGTGCTGAGCCGCGATCGACTTGCGGGATTCTCGATGTTCACCGGTTATAGCTACAACGAACGCGCGATGTTGTCGCTGGGAGTCGTTGACTCGAATATTGAGGTCGGAGACGAGGTAAGTATTCTTTGGGGAGAACCTGGCGGCGGCACACGGAAGCCGACCGTCGAGCGGCACAAGCAAGTCGAGATACGGGCCGTGGTCAGTCCGGTACCTTATTCGAAGGTGGCTCGAGAGAGTTACGCCGCTGGCTGGCGCACAACTCAGGTGTAGCCCGACGTCGGCCGCCTGGACTTTGCTGCCTCGATCCAGTCGAGTGTCCTGCTGAATCCGCCAAACGTGTAAAAGTGCAGGCCTGCTATGCCGATTGCAGCCGGGTCTTCTTCCGCAAAGGAGCCCGCTATTTCGCGGATGATCGGTTCAGGTCCGCGATGGGCCAGGGCCTTTGCGAATGCAGGGTTCTCCGTAAGCACGTGCACGGAGTTACCAACTCCACATCTGAGAGCGTAGCGGGCAAGCGTTACGATTCCCGCCGGTCCCGCCAAACCAACTCGTATGGGACACTGGACTCCTTTGGCGCGGTGTCGCCGGATCCACGTCACAACCGGGGCCGCTGCAAAACAAAACTGCGTGACAATCGATAACTCCAGACCGTCGCGATGCGCGAAGTCCACTTTAGCCCCAAGCGCATCATTCAAAAGCTTCGCGGGAATATGAGGATTCCCTTCTGGGAACCCCGCCACTGCCACGCGTGTTATCCCGACCTTCTGAAATATGCCCGTTTGCATCACTGCCAGGGTACTGTCGTAGGGGCCTGCTGGATGCGCGCGGTCGCCGCCGATGATAAGAACACGGTCCACGCCGGCCTCACCCACCAGCAGCTCTGCGATGCGCTGGAGTTGTGACCTACTCTCAAGATGACGTGCCCCGATGTGAGGCATCACCAGCAGCCCGGCACGCCGCAGCCTGGCCGCCGGCGCAATCATGTGCACCGGATTCGACCCGGGGACCCAAGTAAGTGAGACCAACGTCCGGGGCTCGAGCTGATTCGCTGCTGCCTCGATGAGTTTTGAGTCGCCAGGAACGAGTTCGAGAGAATAACCGCGCAACATACCGGGGATGCTCGACTCCGCCGCAGTTTTGCTCATTTAATTAGCTTCAGTATACTGAATCTGGCCACACAGTTGCTCATTTTTGCCGGAGCTTGTCAAGGTAATCCTCAGTCGCCTCTTTGGCAGCGATCTCGCAATCTCGATCCAGCTTCGAGTCCGAAACCGACTTTGTCCCAACGTATGGATGATCCGAACGGCGGCGGTCTATCACGTTCAGTACACTGATACTCGACAACATTAACTTCCTTGCGCTATGATTCAGCGGTTCGCCTCGTACGGAGGGGACCGTGAGCAAGATTGCGAACACAAGCCCGGCCATACATCCATTTCACCGCTGTCCGCCCGGTTCTCAGCCTGCCAGGATCTATGAGCCCTACCGCTCAACGCCTTCCCGCAATCCGTCGAGACCCTTGATCTTTCTTCCGCATACCCTTTCGGAAGTGACGGGCCCGGTTTACGGTCACGATCCTATCGGCGAGACCGACAACGACCTCACCCGCCAGCGCGTGGGAGAGCCTCTCGGAGAGCGCATCATCGTCACGGGACGCGTGTTCGATGACAACGGACAACCCGTCCCCAACACACTGATTGAAATCTGGCAGGCCAATGCCGCGGGACGATACCAGCACCAGCGCGATCAGCACCCTGCGCCTCTCGACCCCAACTTCGGCGGAGCCGGACGCACGCTCACCGACCAAAACGGGAATTACCGCTTTGTGACGATCAAACCCGGCGCATACCCCTGGTTCAATCACTACAATGCCTGGCGCCCCGCCCATATTCATTTTTCGGTGTTCGGGCGCGCGTTTCTGAGCCGGCTGATTACGCAGATGTATTTTCCGGGCGACCCGCTGTTCGCCTATGACCCGATCTATCAGTCCGTGCCGGACGAAAAAGCGCGCCAGCGTATGATCGCAAAGTTTGATTTGGAAACCACGCAACCCCAGTGGGCCCTCGGGTTCCAGTTCGATATCGTGTTGCGCGGACCTGAAGCCACGCCTTTTGAGTAAACGACCATGGAATATGTACCCACACCGTCGCAGACGGTCGGCCCGTACTTGCACATCGGCCTCACCAACCGACGTTCGGTAACCTGCATCGCATCGCCAGAAGTTGCCGGTGAGCGGGTTCGGCTGAAGTGCCGGGTCCTGGACGTGGATAACGCCCCGGTGAATGACGCAATGATTGAGATCTGGCAAGCCGATGCGGATGGCCGGTACAACCATCCCGGCGCGGTCCAGGCGCCGCCATCTGATTCGGTATTTCAAGGTTTTGGCCGCGCCTTTACGGACCAGGCTGGAGGCTGCGAGTTTGAGACGATTCGGCCGGGCCGGGTGCCAGGTCCAGGAAACACAATGCAGGCACCGCACCTCAATGTTGCCGTTTATGCGCGCGGCATCTTGCTCCAGCTTTATACGCGAATTTATTTCGCGCGCGACCCTGCCAATGATGGCGATGCCGTGTTGGCCATGGTGCCTGCTGATCGCCGTGAAACCTTATTCGCACATCCTGATCCCCAACAGTCGGGATGCTGGCTCTTTGACATTCACTTAAGGGGAGATCGGGAGACAGTCTTTTTTGATGTGTAAGGCGAACGACCGCCTTTTACGCGGCGACATAGGCACTCAAGAAATCGTCACAGCTTCTCCGTTATTTTCGATGCAAGACTGCTGAAACCTGAGTTCCTGAGGTTCCCGCTTATGAAGGGACGCGCGTTCTTCGCGATTGTGCTAATTGTAGCCACTCCGCTGCTGTTGACTCGCAAGACAAAGGTTCGGGCGCAGAATGCGGTCCGGCGCACTCCGGCGGATGTGACCTCACTCCGTTTGCAGCAGGCCGATCAGGAACCTGGCAACTGGATGAGCTACGGTCGAGGGTACAACGAGCAGCACTTCAGTCCCTTGAAGCTGATCAACGATCAGAACGTATCTCGTCTGAAGCTTGCGTGGTACTACGACGTCGATACGCACCGCGGACAGGAAGCTACTCCCCTGGTCATTGATGGCGTGATGTACTTTACGACGGCCTGGAGCAAGGTCTTTGCTCTGAACGCCGCCACCGGCAGGCTTCTCTGGTCTTACGATCCCCAGGTCCCCGGCGAATGGGCGGTCAATGCCTGTTGCGACGTCGTCAATCGTGGGGCGGCAGCCTGGGGCGGAAAGATCTACTTCGGGACGCTCGATGGCCGTCTTATAGCCCTGGACGCGGCGACCGGCAGGCGGGTGTGGGAAGTGCTTACGATCGATCCCCACTTTCGCTACACGATTACGGGTGCGCCGCGGGTTGCTGCTGGCAGAGTGATTATCGGTAACGGTGGTGGCGAGTTCGGCGTTCGTGGTTACGTTTCCGCTTATGACGCGAATACAGGCAAATTGATCTGGCGGCTCTACACAGTTCCGGGCGATCCTTCAAAGCCGTTTGAGACTTCGGAACTAGCGAAAGCGGCGAAGTCCTGGTCCGGTAAATGGTGGACGTTGGGCGGTGGCGGCACCGTCTGGAATGCAATCGCCTACGACCCCGAGCTTGACCTGATCTATATCGGCACAGGAAACGGCACGACATGGGCGGCGAAATATCGCAGTCCGGAGGGCGGGGATAATCTTTTCACCTGCTCGATCATCGCATTGAAGCTTTCGACAGGTAAATATGTCTGGCACTATCAGCAGGACCCTGGCGATGAATGGGACTTTGATTCCGACGAAGACATTGTGCTCACAGATCTGGCCCTTGATGGACGCGTGCGCAAAGTGCTGATGCAGGCACCAAAAAATGGCTTCTTCTATGTCATCGACCGCACCAACGGCAGACTACTATCAGCGAAGCCGTTCACGTATAGCAATTGGGCCACAGGCATCGACATGCAGACAGGGCGGCCGATCGAAGCCGCAACCGCTCGCTACACGGGACCAAGTCCTCCGCCCATTGTCCCCGGGCCACTTGGCGCGCACAACTGGCAACCGATGTCTTATAGCCCCGTCACAGGGCTGGCCTACATTCCCGTGAACGATGCGGGCTTTGCATACAAAACGGCCGATGACTTTGAAGTCAAAAGTCTCGCGGCGAATTACGGAATTGACGTCGTCGCTGCCGGCATGCCACAAGATTCGAAGATCAAAAAGGCCATTCTGGACACCGTGAAAGGCAAGCTCGTCGCGTGGGATCCAGTTCAGCAGAAGCAGGCATGGGCTGTCGAACGTCCGGGCCCGTGGAATGGTGGCGTGCTTTCGACCGCAGGGAATCTGGTCTTCGAAGGCACAGCATCGGGAACGTTCGAAGCATATCGTGCGACCACAGGTGAAAAGCTGTGGTCGTCACTAGCGCAAACGGGAGTGATGGCTGGCCCGGTGACATATACGGTGAGTGGCGAGCAGTATGTCGCCGTCCTCGCCGGATGGGGAGGTGTATTCCCGCTCGCAACCGGCGAGGTCTCGTTCAAGTCCGGTCGAGTGCAAAATATCAGCCGCATGCTTGTGTACAAGCTCGACGGAAAAGCGACGCTGCCCCCGGCGCCCTCCGTAGCGCCGCCGGTACTCCGGCCACCGCCATCGCAGGCGAGCACCGCGGAAATCAAGCGAGGAGAGGCCAACTTCCAGCGCTTCTGCGCTGCCTGCCACGGCGACGTGGCGGTAAGCGGAGGCGTGCTTCCGGATCTGCGCTATTCGGGCACGATTTCCAGCGATCAAGCATTCTCGTCGATCGTGCTGGGAGGTCTTCTTCGAGAGCAGGGGATGGTTTCATTCGCACGCGAACTCGGAAAGGCCGATGTACGGTCGATTCGAAGTTATGTAATCTTCCGCGCCAACCAAAGCATGGAACGGAGCGGACAGCGGGAGACGAGTGGTGGGAGCAAGGGCAAGTAGTTCAGAACGTCACCCGTAGCTCATCTCGTGAAGCGGGCCAGATTGCCACGAGCAGACGGAACCACAGAGGAGGAACACCAGTGTTTCGAAGCGATGTTGTTGGAAGTCTGTTGCGACCCGAATATCTGAAACAGGCCCGCCAGAAACACGAAGCGGGCCAGATGACGGAGGCCGAATTCAAGCGAATCGAAGACCGCGCCGTCGACCAAGCGATAGCCCTACAGGAGCATGCTGGGCTGGACGTCATCACCGACGGGGAGATGCGCCGCTACGCGTTTTACGGTCACCTGATCGACGCCGTGGAAGGTTTTGACAAGACCGGCGGCTGGGCCATTCCGTTTCGCGATGAAAAGGGCGAGCAACTGGTTCTGAAGCGGCCGGTTGTGGTCGCCAAGTTGCGCCGCAAATATCCAATGTGTGCCGAAGAGTTCACCTATGTTCGGGCGCGCACCTCCCATCCTGCGAAAACGACTCTGATCAGCGCTCAACAGGCCGCAGCCTATTACGACAAGGAAAAATCTGCAGGCGCGTATCCCACCATTGATTCCTATCTTGCCGATCTGGTCGACATCCTACGCGACGAAGTCGCGGAGCTCATCCGCCTCGGCTGTACTTACATTCAGATTGACTCCCCCCAATACGCGGCATTGCTCGACCCCGAATTGCGCGAGGGATACCGCAGGCGCGGCAACGATCCCGATCGCTTGCTCGATCTCTCGACCGAAATGGATAACGCAGTCATCGGGAACCATCCCAGTATCACGTTCGGGTTACACCTCTGCCGAGGCAACAATCAGAGCAAGTTCTACGCAGCGGGAAACTACGGCCCCATCGCCAAGGTGTTCCAAAAGACCCGGTTCCAGCGCTTTCTGTTGGAGTACGACGACCAGCGGTCTGGAGGCTTCGAGCCGTTGCACCATGTGCCGGAAGATCGAAGTGTCGTTCTGGGTCTGATTAGTTCGAAGAAGGCAGCCCTTGAATCCAGGCAAGAGCTTACGCAGCGCATCGAACAGGCCTCCCGGTTCATTCCGCTTGACCGCCTCGCCGTAAGCCCGCAATGCGGTTTTGCCTCAACACTCGAAGGAAATCGAGTTACTCCGGAGGATCAGGAGGCAAAGTTGCGTCTGGTTGCCGAGACCGCAAGAGAGGTTTGGGGTAGCGCACATGAAATGGAATGCTCCGGTCCCTAGTGTAGTGCGTCACAATTAACAACCTTTATGTATCCGTGAGCGTCTTATGATAGAGGAGACGCTTGCGGATGCGAATTGCCCCAGCCATTACGTTGACTCCGGTGCAACGGACGGTGTTGGAATCCCAAGCCCGGAGCCGATCCGTCCCGGTGCGAGTGGCGGAACGGGCTCGCATCGTGTTGTTCGCGGCCTCCGGCCAGCAGGACAAGGAAATCGCCGCCCGCATGGCCATCACGCCGAAAAAAGTTTCCCGCTGGCGCAAGCGTTTTCTGGCGCTGGGCCTGGCCGGGTTGGAGAAAGACGCGCCCCGGCCCGGCCGCAAGCCCACCATCGGCGCTCGCCTGACCAAACGCGTCGTAACCCTGACCACGCGCCAGCAACCGACCAACGCGACCCACTGGAGCACGCGCACCATGGCGGCAGCGGCGGGCATCAGCGAAGCTAGCGTGCGGCGCATCTGGCGCGCTCACGGATTGAAACCACATCGCGTGGAAACTTTCAAGATCAGTAACGATCCGGCGTTCGCCGAGAAACTGGAAGACATCGTCGGCCTGTACCTCAATCCGCCAGAGCACGCGCTGGTGCTGTGCGCCGACGAGAAGAGCCAGATTCAAGCTCTGGACCGTACCCAGCCCGGCTTGCCGCTGAAGCGCGGACGTGGTGCCACCATGACGCACGACTACAAACGCAACGGCACGGCCACATTGTTTGCCGCGCTGAATGCGGCCAACGGCGAGGTCTTTGGCCTGTGCCAGGAGCGCCATCGCCATCAGGAGTGGCTCAAGTTTCTCCGCCTGATCGACCAGACCATCCCCGCCGACCGGCAACTGCATCTGATCTGCGATAACTATGCCACCCATAAACATCCCAAAGTGCAGCGCTGGCTGGCGCGGCATCCGCGCTTTCATCTGCACTTCACTCCCACCAGCGCGTCTTGGCTGAACATGGTGGAACGTTTCTTTCGCGACCTCACTCACAATCGACTCCGGCGCGGCGTCTTCCGCGATCTCGAAGAACTCATCATGGCCATCGGTACTTACATCGACCGTCATAACCAAAGCCCGAAACCATTCATCTGGACCGCGCGAGCCGCCGACATCCTGGAGAAAGTGAAACGCGCTCGACGCACCCTGAATAAACGTCAATCTGTCTGACGCACTACACTAGTTACTTTCGCGGAACCACGGTGCTGCTCTAAGTGGATGGTGAAGCAACCCTTTGCAGTCAGTCTCTTTTTTTATCTTGACATTGCGTTTCGACATATGCGAAATAAAGTCAAATCTGAACGGACGTTCGATAGCTGTTCAGCATACTGAACTACTGTGGGGCTGGACGTTCGAGTCTTCAAGTCTTTTAGGTTCCCGAGCATTCATACGGGCTCTTTCTCGGTCATTTTGGATCCGTTACCAAGACGTAGCGCTTCGCTCCAAAGGGGAACTCATGAGAACGTGCTGGCTCAGGACCGCCTTGTTCGCGGTTGCCACGATCGTCCTTTCGACACCTGCTCTGCCCCAAGCCAGTCTTAGCACCGCTCAACTCAATGGGACCGTGTTGGACACTGGTGCCCGCGCGGTCGCGAAAGCCCAAGTCGGCCTGCGCTCGGTGGACACCAACCAGTCGTACACGTCCACCACCAGCGAAGACGGGTCGTTTGTCATGCCAAGTCTTCCGCCCGGTCGTTATGACTTAACCATCGCCGCCAGCGGCTTCGCGAAGTATCAGCAGACGGGTATCTCGCTCTCGGTCGGTCAGGCTGCGACCGTCAAAGTCACCTTGAAGGTTGCGTCCGCCAGCGAGGTCATCACCGTTACTACCGAGGCGCCTCCCGTCGAGACCACCCGCACCGAAATCAGCCAGGTCATCGACACGCAGCAGATTGCCAATCTGCCCACGGTCAACAGAAGGTTCACAGACTTTGCCCTGCTCACGCCGGGCGTCGCAACCAGCCGTACCGCTCTGGGCACTACGTTTACCGAATTCGAGGTCACGCAGATTTCGTTCGGCGGCATGCGGTCCTTCAGCAATGAAATCACGGTCGATGGCGCCGATTTCGTGAACACCATCAGCGGGGTTCAGCGCGCTACCCCTCCGCAAGATTCCGTACAGGAATTCCGTGTCGTCAATAACAGCTTCGGATCGGAATACGGCCGGGCGCTGGGCGGAATTGTGAACGTGGTCACTAAGGGCGGGACCAACACCCTGCATGGTTCGCTTTATGACTATTTTCAGAACAGCAGTTTGAACTCGCGCACGCTTCTGCAGCCGCGGCCGATACCGGACACCCTGCGTCAGAATCAGTTCGGAGGCTCATTAGGCGGAGCCATCCGCAAAGACCGCACGTTCTTTTTCCTGAACTACGAAGGTCAGCGGCGTGCGGAGTCGCCAACATTTGCCCCCGATCTCTACAACAGCATAGCCGCCATCGATCAGGCCAAAGCCTACCTCGGACTCTCTCCGGAAGGCTGCTTCCTTAAACCGGCGCAATGCACGAGTTCTCCTCTCGCATACTTGTTTTCTTCGATGAAGACAGTCCACAACGACTACGGATTTGTCAGACTTGATCATCAACTGACAGCGAACAACCGGCTGGCCGTTCGCTATATCTTGGAAGATGCCAGGGATTTGGGCGAATTGGTCGGTAACACGGAGGACGGCGGCGGAACCGGTACTCCGAGCGGGGGACGAAACCTGTTCATTCGTGACCAGGCGCTGGTAGGTACTCTCACCAGCATGCTCAAGCCCAATCTCGTGAATAGCCTGCTCGCACAGTGGTCGCGACGCCACTACAACTTTCCGGGCGCCACTGGCGAACCCGACTTGAGCGTCGTCAACGACCTTGAGTTTGGCCACAACTTTGGCACTTACGATGCCATCTACGAGAGCCGCACCCAGTTCTCCGATTCGATTGACTGGATCAAAGGTAAACATGCGGCAAAGTTTGGCTTTGACGAAAACTACATCTGGAGCCAGAACAACTATCCTGGATTCACTCCGGAACGAATTCTGTTTCCGAATCTCGATTGCGTCTTCCGCATGGCCAATGTCATGAAATCTGCTAACGGCCGGAACGGAAGGAAACATTCCAGAGAATTGCCCACTAGCTCCGCAGAATGACGGGATCCAATTCATCTATTGGGGAACCGCTCTGCCAAGAAGCGGCTTCACCAACGGCTACGCGCCCACTGCGCCAACCGGCGGCGGCTTTGGTAGTGGCTGGCCCAACGCTTTTCCGACCGACCAGTACTCGAATTTTGCTTACACCCTGAACCATGGTTACTGGGGATTCTTCTCCCAGGACCAGTGGAGAATCCGGCCTTCCCTTACCGTTAACTACGGCATGCGATGGGACTTTGAGACTGGCCTCGGCAACACCATCAACGCGGACTACAGAGGCTTCCAGCCGCGTGTCGGACTCGCATGGTCTCCCGACAGCAAGACGGTGGTTCGCGCCGGCTTCGGTATGTTCTTTGACCGGAACAATCTCACGTTCTTTTTCACCACCGGGAACCAGAAGGCCCTTCCCGGTTACTTCTGCAACCCTCCAAGCGCCGACCCGGGCTGTGCGACCTATGGTCTTACCCCCGTGAAGGTGCCCATGATCCAAAATCAGGCGGCAAAGGGCGGGTGGCAGCTATCCGCTCTTCCAGGATATCCCGGCACGCCCGCCGTTCCGTGTGTCGCATTCCCGGCCTCCGTGTGCGCTGCCGAGCCAGGAGGAATCTCCGTAGTCGCCCTGCAGACGCTGAGTGTTTTGGCCAATCAGCCCTATCCCGCCGTAACTCTCACTGGGCCCTGCTTCATTCCCTCCGGAGGCGGCCCACCCACAGGAGCCTGCGGCGTCGGAGCAGGCGGCATTCAACGCAATGCCCGCTTGCCCTACGCCGAACAAGCCAGCTTCGAAATTGACCATGAGTTCGGACGGGGATTCACTCTGGACGTGGGCTACCTTATGGTAGCTGCTCACAAACTTGTGCGCGGCAATAACATCAACATTCCGTGTCCCTATGGCACCACGAAGGCTTCAAATCCGGCGAACGCACAGGGAATCTTGAATCCGGATGGTTCCCTCACTCCCTGTGAAGGAACGCCGATTCGCGGTCCTTTCGGCTTAGGACCGTTCTTCAGTTGGCTTGGGCCGGCCAGTCCCATTCCACCGTCATTCCCGCCGCCTAATGCTCAGCTTCCAGTCAACCCCAGCGGGTTGGAATTCGGAGTTCCCGAACAGCCCGGCACCGCCACTCTCAGCGCCGGCCTCCTTGACTACAACAACGATGTCGCAAATGCGATCTACCATGGCCTTACCGTAACGGGCATCGAAAAAATAGGCAGGCTCTTCAACCTGACGGCGAACTACACCTATTCGCACACGATCGACAACGGGAACTTCACCACGTTTATCAATCTTCCACCAAATCAATTCAACTATGCGGCGGAGCGCGCGAATTCAAACCAGGACCTTCGGCATCACCTTGTCGTAAACTTCACGGCTAGTGCGCCGGACCATGGGCCCCTGCGAAAATTCCAGTTCAGCAGCATCATTACCGCTCAAGGCGGACGGCCCTTTACCCTCTTCGTTGGTCAGAACGTCTTCGGCGATGTTGCTGGACTGAGCACGGATCGCGTCGGTGGACTCGGCGGAGTGTGCAGCACGGTCTCGGATTGCAACACAACTGTGCGCCGGAACACCTACCTTGGCGATCCGCTGTACTCCTGGGATCTGCGCTTGTCCCGCGAGATACCAATCAAGGAACGTCTAAAGATCAATCTCACCATGGATGTCTTCAATGTTTTTAATCGCCAAAACATTGACGAAGTGAGCTCGATCTATGGCTCGCCGGCATTTTGCGGACCCGTCCCGGGACACTACAACGACGCCACAACTCTGGCAATCCAGAGTCAGGCCTCGTCGGTGTCCTGTGCGTCACAGCAGGCCACTGGAAATCCGGTGGCATGGTTGAGTCAAGGGCTGCTGCCGGTGAACATTCCGAATTTCCCGAATGCGAATTTCGGGACGCCCAGGACCATGCTCAACCCTCGGCAATTTCAGTTTTCGGCAAAGTTTGTATTTTGACCCGCTGCCACCTTGCCTGGTTCCGCAGGGCGGCACTACGGGGCTTGCTCAGTGCCCCCGCTGAGAACGATAGCTTGTCCATCTTGATCAGCGCGAGGAGGAGGAATAGATGAACTTTCATCGCGTGGTTGGGATCCTGCTGTTCTGTCTGTCCGCATTCTGCCTCTCTTATAGCCAGGAACCGAGTCCGCAGGTGAAACACGCTTCTGTACCACAGGCGTCCGCGGCATCAGGCAAAGACATGTTCAATGCCTATTGCGCTTCGTGCCACGGAACGGACGCGAAGGGCAATGGGCCGGCAGCCGCCGCTTTGAAGAGTGTCCCCGCGGATCTCACTGCATTGGCCAAGAACAACGGCGGGAAGTTCCCGACGGACCGCGTCATGAGCATTCTTACGGGTCAAGGCGCCGTTACGGCACACGGCAACCGCGACATGCCCGTATGGGGACCCGTGTTCTGGCGAATGAGCCAGGGACATCCGGCGGAGGTACAACAGCGCGTAACGAATCTGACCCGATACGTTGAGTCGCTCCAGAAGAAATAAAGGGAAGTCGACCCCATCTCTTGCCAAGCAACAGCGTTCGAGGATTTCCATGAGTGTGGCCCCACGCAGCGAAGCGCTGGCGCAAACGCGATTGCCTTCCAAGTTCGATCAGCGGCTCGCGCGTATTCTCGACCACGCCACCAGGATCTTCTGCGAGAAAGGCTATGAGCGCGCTTCTATGCGCGACCTGTCCCGTGCCTGCGGAATATCTCTGGCCGGCCTTTACTACTATTTCGACTCCAAAGAAAGAATGCTGTATCTGATCGAGAAAGAGCTATTTGAGCAGGTGACAGAACTCCTCGACCAGAGACTAAATGGCGCCCGCGATCCGGAGAATCGCGTTCGCATCTTTATTGAGAATCACGTCACGTTTTTTCTCTCGCGGCAGAGTGCCATGAAAGTGCTCGCCCACGAGGATGACGCGCTGAGCGGCGAAATGGGCGCGGAAATCCAGGCCATCAAGCGCGAATACTACCATGGTTGTCTGACGCTTCTGGAACAGCTGAAGCTGAGGAAGAAGCTGCAGTTCCAATCGCGCATCGCGGCGATGAGTCTGTTCGGAATGATGAACTGGTTGCACACCTGGTATAACCCTAAGGTCGATGGGACACCGGCCGCACTCGCGACAGAGGTCGCCGACATTTTTCTGCGCGGAGTCTACGCAAATAACGGGACTCGCCTGCATTAGCGGGATGATTGCCTATTTCGGGCTCGCTTCAACTGGGGTAACCACTCCACCCAGCGCGCAGACACCGTTCTCTGCTAATGGATGGCGCCCGTTTCTGCCCGCAATGACTCGCCTTTGGTCTCGAGAGCTTTTCTCTGTGCGCGCAGGCGGCCCGCCGGCACACCGTACCGCGAACGATGCTTCGTTCCCCACGCTGACATGAGTTTGAGAATTGGTTTGAGACTTTCTCCGTGCTTGGTTAGAGAGTATTCCACCTTCGGTGGCACCACCGCATAAACCTCGCGATGAATAATTCCATCCCGTTCCAATTCCCTCAGATGCTGCGTAAGCATCTTCTTCGTCATTCCGGGAATCATTTTCCGTAGTTCGCCGAAGCGCTTTGTGCCGCCTTCCAGGTAGAACAGAATCATTGGCTTCCATTTGCCGCCAATGATGTCAGCGGTCAGCTTCACCGGACAATAGAACTCCTCCATGAGTAGCCTCCCCCAGGACTCCAAGGTTACGACAAAGTGCCTACTAGCAATTTAGATACTTTAGTCTAAAATCGCGCCCACGAATAGAGAGATCTAGTTCGCGTGGGGTGCTGCAACCATGACAAACAAACCTCCAGTGGTAGTGTATGGTGCCAACGGATTTTCTGGACGATTGGTCGTTGAGTACCTGCGCGAGTACAACGTCCCCTTCATCGCCGCTGGGCGGTCCCGTCCGAGGATGGAAGAAGTACTGGCAAAGGTACCCGGGATTGAAACCGCAAATTTCGAAATTGCCGAAACCGACGGTTCCGTGGAAGCACTGACAAAGCTCCTAAGCGGTGCGAAGGTGGTTTGCAACACGGTGGGGCCATTTATCTACAACGGTCCTCGGGTAATTGAGGCCGCCTTGACCGCAGGCTGCCACTACCTTGACATCTCCGGTGAACAGGCATGGATTCGCCATATCGCGGAACAATGGAGTTGCAAATTCGCGGCGCGCGGACTTTTGGCCGCGCCCGCCACTGCATTCATGTCGGCGTCCAGCGATGCCGCCATTCGCCTGTGCCTCGAATCGGCAAACGTCGACACCATCGAAACCGTAACCATGTTCAAAGGCATCCCGACGTTTGGATCGACTCAGACGATCTTTGCCGTAATCCAGACGGACGCGCAGTTCCTCGAACAGAATCAATACAAGCCGTGGCCCAAGGCAACGCGTTACGACGTTTCAATTCCCGGTTACGTTCAGAGCCAATTGGCGCTCGCATGGGGCGGCTTTCCTCACCCGGTCTGGTACAAAAACCACCCGCAGATAGCTAACGTTCGTTCCTTTGGCGGATTACTCGATCGTCAGATCATGGAAGGAGTAGCGGCTACCGAGAAGCTGTTCGAAGAGCAAATCAGGCCTTTGCCGAAGGGGGAGCAGGAAAAACGCCTCGCCGACATGGCAAATGCCGTCCAAGGCGGAACTCCGCCGCGCGAGAACTCTCGCGAGCAGCGCACGATCGACGTTGTCGCCGGCCGTGGCTCAACTGATGCTGTGCACTGCGTAGTCGTCGGCACTTGCTGCTACAAGCAAACTGGACTGATCCAGGCTTTTGCGGCGCACAATCTGGTTTGCGGACCTCCACGCAAAGTGGGCTTTGCATCTGCCCCCGAAGCCTTTGGTCATCGCGAGCTACTGCGCACTCTTGAAAGTCACGGCCTAGCCAAGGCAAAGCTCTATTGACACTGCGAAGAGCGCGACTATGCGGGCCATCGACTATTTCGATAAGGGTGCAGACGCCAATCCCGACCGCACCGCAATCATCGATGGCGACCTGCGCATAGACTATCGCGAAGCCCGCGGTATCACGACTCGTATTGCTTGCGCCATGCGCGCGAGTGGTTTGCGAAGCGAAGAGGCCGCAGGAATTTATTCCCCCAACGACGCCCGCGTGTTGCTCAGCATGCTCGGTATCATGCGGGCCGGCGCTGTGTGGGTGCCGATCAATTATCGAAACGCTATCGACGCAAATGTCGAATACATGAATTATGTCGAGATGGCGTGGCTCTTCTATCACAGTACCTTCCGCGACAGCGTCAGCGAAATCAAGTTGCGCGTGCCAAGCCTCCGGCATTTCATCTGCCTCGATTCCGACGACGGAGATCATCCTTCGCTCCAGTCCTTCATGAACTGCGGGCGATGAGATCTCTGATGTCGATTGGGGAGACGCCTACGGCAATATCGACCGACTCGTCGGCCTGGTTCCCACGGGCGGAACGACTGGCCCCGCAAAGGGAGTTCGGGTCACCTCGCTTGCGTGGGGCACGATGACCGATATGGCCACGCACTACTGGCGTGGCGATTGCGCGGACCCCGTTTGCTTGAATATTGCGCCTCTCTCGCATGCCGCCGGTGTCGTGGCTTTCACCGCCTCCGCGTTCGGTGCGACGAACGTCATCATGCAGAAATTCGACGCTCTCGAAGTTCTGCAGAACATCTCTCGCTCCCGAGTCACACACCTGTTCTTACCGCCTACCGCCTTTTACAACTTGTTGTCGCATCCCGAGGTCAGGAAGTTCGACTACTCCAGTCTGCGTGTGTTTCTGCTCGCCGGATCGCCCGTGTCCCCGGACAAACTCAGGCGTGGAGTTGAGACCTTCGGCCCTTGCATGTGTCAGTCGTATGGGCAAACCGAAGCACCCATGCTCTTGACATTTCTCGATCAGAAAACGCTTGCGGCCTCGGCAACTGGACAGCATCCCGAACGTCTGGCGAGTTGTGGAAAGCCAACTTCCGCGGTCCGGCTCGCGATCATGGACGACGCAGGAAGAATTCTCCCGGCTGGCGAGCGTGGCGAGATTGTGGCCCGCGGCAGTCTCGTCAGTGGCGGCTACTACAAAATGCCCGAAGCAACAGCGGAAATTCGGCGTTACGGCTGGCACCACACAGGCGACGTCGGCTACATGGACGACCACGGCTATGTCTACGTCGTCGATCGCAAGAAAGACATGATCATCACCGGCGGCTTCAATGTTTTCTCCGTGGAAGTCGAGGCTGCGATCATGTCCTTGCCGCAAGTCCACGAGTGCGCCGTGATCGGTATCCCTCATGAGATCTGGGGCGAAGCGGTGAAAGCATTTGTCGTGCTCCAGCACGGCGAACATCTGACTGAAGACGAGCTGCTGAAACACTGCAAGGCAAAATTAGGCGGGGTAAAGGCGCCGAAATCGATTGAGTTCTGCAGTGCAATTCCAAAGACGCCCGCCGGGAAAGTTGATCGTAAAGCCTTGCGATCGCCGTACTGGGATCGCGCCGGAAGACAAGTGCATTAGTCGGGTCTTTAACAAACGGAACCTGGCCTACGATGCTTTTGTGACCACCTCAAACGGATAGTGCCGCACTTTGTGCTGCACCGAGATCCACTTGAGCGTCGTGAACTCTTCGAGCGCCCACTTTCCATTCAACCGTCCCACACCGGATGCCTTCTCTCCGCCGAAAGCTATCAGCGGATCGTCGTTGATCGTTCCATCGTTGACGTGAACCATCCCCGAATCGAACTGCTTCGCCAGTTCCGCACCGCGCTCGCCGTCGCGCGTGAGAATCGCTCCGCTGAGCCCGTACGGGCTGTCGTTGGCAATCTCAATCGCTTGCTCCGGAGTATCAAACGGTATTACGCAAACGGCAGGGCCAAACAATTCATTTTGTGCAACCCACATGTTCGGCTTCACATCGGCAAACACTGTCGGCGCAGCCAGAGTGCCCTCAATCTTTCCTTCAAGAGCGACCTTTGCTCCTTCGTCAATGCCGCGCTGCACCTGCTTGCGAAAGGTTTCCGCTTGGCGTTCGTTCATGAGTGGGCCGAGTTCTGTATTCGGATCGCGTGGATCGCCCACCCGCAGCCTGGAAACCCGGTCCACAAACTTCTCCAGGAATCTGCCATACACTCCTCGCTGAACCAGGATGCGATTCGAGCACATGCAAACTTGTCCCTGGTGGGCAAACCGGCTGAAGACGGCAGCATTGACCGCGGTATTCAAATCAGCATCGTCAAGCACCACCAGCGCGCTGTTGCCGCCCAGTTCGAGGACGGCTTTCTTCAACGACCGTCCGGCCACGCCTCCAATGTGCCGCCCGACCTGCTCCGATCCCGTGAAAGAAATGATCCGCGGCACTGGATGCTCTATGAATGCGTCCCCCAGTTCTCCGATATCCGCCACGATCACGTTCAGCAGCCCCTTTGGGATTCCCGCCTCTTCAAAGATTTTTGCAATCAGTGTGCCGCCGGTAATCGGCGTGTCATCATGCGGCTTCAGTACGACTCCGTTCCCTGCTCCCAACGCAGGCGCCACCGACCGCATGCTCAGATTGAATGGAAAGTTAAATGGGCTGATCACGCCAACCACGCCGGCCGGCACTCGATACAGACGGTTTTCCTTGCCGTCGACGGTCGAAGGCAAAATCTCTCCCGTCATTCGCAAAGGATAGGTGGACGCTTCCTTAATGAAAGTCTTGACCAGAAAGATTTCGATAGCCGCTTTGAGCTGAGTTCCGCCGAGCTCTTCCACAATGATTTCGGCTATATCTTCTTCATTCTGTTCGATCCACGTGATCGCGCGTTCCAGGATCGTGCGCTTTTCGAATGGATTCACTTCCGCCCATATCTTCTGCGCGCTGGCCGCCGAGCGGTACGCCTCGTCAAGGTCCGCGAGGCTGGCGAGCCTGAAGTCCGCGATTATACTGCCGCTATATGGATTCTTATCGCTCAGCACCCTCGAACTCTTGCCCTCACGCCAAACACCGCCGATGTACTGCTTATTCAGCTTCATCAATGGATTCATTTGGAACTCTCCCCAGGCAGATCGGCCACCAATGCGGCATACAGGCTACCACCGAATATCACGCGTGAATAGCGCCCAGGCTACGGTATCTTTCAGGGAAGCAGGTATCTGAAAGGAAACCGTCGCGCTTGCAACACACGGCTTTGAGCAGCAACACCTCAGGTTCCATCGTCCGCAAGTTGTTGTTGGGCGAAATGGAAAGCGGTGTTCGCAGCGGGCAATCCAGCGTATAGCGCTACCAGCAGAAGAACTTCCTTTAGATCACAGATCTCCGATTCATGATTCAGCCCTGCCGCCAGGTGCATCCGGAACTCTTCCCATCGGCCCATTGCGGCCATCAG
The DNA here is from genome assembly GCA_963807095.1 of uncultured Acidobacteriota bacterium. Taxonomy (GTDB): domain Bacteria; phylum Acidobacteriota; class Terriglobia; order Terriglobales; family Acidobacteriaceae; genus Sulfotelmatobacter. Next base: position 427,538 of record CAWEAF010000002.1, read on the forward strand.
CGCAAGCACGATCATCCGTCGCGTACCATCATCGAGCAGTGGACGGCTCCAGACCTCTCCCCAGGCATAGCGCGTGATCAGATCTTGGAATTCACGAGTGAAGTCAGTTGTGGCCGCAATGGATCTGTCAACGTGAGCATCGCCCAGAACTCTTCTCCGGACCTCGAATCCCCTTGCGGCTGTGTCACTCTGATCTGAATGTACAAAGTCCAGCACAGCGCTGGTGAATGAATGTGGCTGCTCGAGATTTGAGAGGTGGGCGGCGGCGAGATGGACTGCTTTCGCATTCGGAATCTGGCGAGCCAATACCTCTCCGTTCCCCGTCCACGGAGTTGAAACATCGTGGTCTCCGGCGATCACCAGAGTTTTCGTTGTGATCTTGCTGAGTTGTTCCCTGTGGTCGAAATCCCGAAGCGCCGCGCAACATCCCATATAGCCTTCAGGATTTGTGCCCAGCAGCACCGCTCGAATCGATGAAACATGAGCGTTCGGAGTCTGTAGAGACCTCTCGGGAAAAAAGCGTTGCAACGCGAGAGTAAGAATCGCTTCCATCCCGCCTTCTCGAACCGCCTTGATCCGGTTCTCCCAGTTGACGCGATCGCCGAAACGAGCCGACGTGTTGGCCAGCACAAGATGATTAAGTCGACTCGAAGCATTCAGCGCCAACCACTGCCCTATGGCGCCGCCCATGGAGAGTCCACACCACGCGAACCCCGCAATGCCCAACTGATCCGCAATTCCCAACGCATCACGGCCAAGTTGTTCAAGGGAATATTCGCCGGATGGCGCATCGGACACGCCGTGTCCGCGAGTGTCATATCGCAGGACCTGAAAATGCCGAAGAAACTCGGCCATCTGCGGTTGCCACATGCCGTGATCTGCCCCAATCGAATGTGAAAGGATGAGGAGCGGGCGGCCTTCGACCCCCTCCAGGCGGTAATAGTGACGACTCCCATTCGAAGTGATGAATGGCATTCCTATTTCCTGCGGCGTGAACGCCTTTTCGATGGACCACACAAACGTTCAGTAAACTTCCGCGCCATTCCTAAATAGTCTTGCGGGTCTTCCAGACGACCGAGGATGTTAGGACTGACGTGTCCTTGGATTTCCGGCTGCCGCGCCAGCACTCCAGCGAGCGTACGATCACGAAGCAGTCGCGGATCGGTTGCCTCTTCGAGCATCTGGTGGGCACGCTCTCGCCCAATTTGCCGGCTCAATAGCAATGCCGCTTTTTCCGCGAAGACGGCACCGCGAGTCGATTCCAGATTCTCCCGCATCCGCGAACGATTGACCGTCAGGCCCTCGGCAGCTTCTGCCATCGACGCAATCGCCAGTCCCGTAGATTGAACAACGCTCGCCACCGTGGACCATTCCGCCTGTGAGCCCCCCACGGCCCGCTCGTGCTCCTGCACCATCTGCATCAGAAAACCCGCGACTAGGCCCGGCACGCGATTCGCTGCTGCTAGTGCGATACTCGAGGCAATTGGGTTCCGCTTTTGCGGCATAGTGGACGATCCACCTCGGCCCGCCCCGCCAGGTTCTGCAGCCTCGCCCACCTCCGCCTGCATGAGGAGACTGATATCGCGAGCGATCTTTCCAAGACTTCCTGTAAGAATGCCGCAGGCGCAGACGAGCCCTGCCAAGCGGTCGCGATGCGTATGCCAAGGCGCATCTGGATAACCAAGATCAAGCAGTTTCGCCACGCGTCTCCCAACTTCAATTCCCCGATTCTCCAGGGCAGCCAAAGTGCCGGAAGCGCCGCCCAACTCCAACACGAGAGCATCTGAAGAAGCGGAGCTCATGCGAGCGCGTCCTCGACGAACCGCTCCGAGCCATCCCGCCGCCTTCAGGCCTAGAGTGATCGGCGGAGCCGGCTGCAGAAGTGTACGCCCCAGCATCACCGTACCTTTGTACTGAGCGGCAATCTTCTGCAGAGCCGCCTCGAGTCGGTTGAGATCGGCATCGAGGATGCCGCCGCATTTCCGCAGGATAAGAACGAGGGCACTGTCGGAAACGTCTTGGCTCGTCGCTCCATAGTGAACGAAATCTGCTGCGCCGGCATCGATCCGCTGAACTTTCTTGCGGAGAGCCTTTACCACAGGGATTCCGGGCGTCCCGGCGCGCAATGTCTCCCTCGCAAGCGCGGCAATGTCAAATTCCTCGGCGCGAGCAGCTTTCGCAATCGTGCTCGCTGCCGAACGCGGAATAATTTCAAATTCCGCTTCAGCACGGGCCAGGGCGACTTCGAAATCCAGCATCGCCTGCAGCACGGAAAGGTCGGAGAAAGCTTCAGCGAGCGACTCGGTTGTGGTCAGGCTCTCTATCAGCCGCACGGGCATTCTGTCGCCTCAACAATCATGTATCACTCTAGCAGAACCCGTTCCGGCCGAACCCGCAATACAATCAGGGGTAGCTTCAGGTAACCGGGTATCCTCTTGCATCCCGTGCCCGGCTCCCGAAGTTGACTAGGCTCCGAATATACTCGCTCCACCCTCGTTCCCTTCCTGACGTTGTGGTGTTGAGCAGCTTACGTGCGATAATCGTCACACTTTTTGCCAACGCAAGAAACCGGAAAACACAAATCATGCGAACACAGGTTGGCATTGTAGGAGCCGGCCCGGCAGGATTGGTCCTCTCCCACCTTCTTCACCAGCGAGGAATCGATTCGGTCATCCTCGAATGCCGGAGCCGCGAATATGTCCAGGAGCGCGTTCGCGCTGGTGTCTTGGAGCAGAACACAGTTGACCTGCTCTCGCAGGCTGGAGTGGGCGAGCGGATGAGACGCGAGGGCTTGGTCCACCACGGAGTCGAGTTGCGCTTCAATGCCGCCGCACATCGAATCGATTTCAAAGATCTGACTGGCAAGGGAATCACGATCTATGCGCAGTCTGAAGTCGTTAGAGACCTCATTGACGCCCGATTGGCCGCCGCCGGAAAGGTTTTTTTCGAAGTCGAAAATGTAAGCATTCACGATTGCAACGCTGGACAGCCTTCTATTCGTTTCCGTATGAATGGAGGGGACGTATCCCTCGAATGCGATTTCATCGCTGGTTGCGATGGATTTCACGGCATCTGCCGGACCAGCATTCCTCGCGGCGTTCTCACCACCTACCAGCGCGAGTATCCGTTCGCGTGGCTCGGGATTCTGGCACAAGCCCCGCCTTCCTCGGACGAACTCATCTATGCCTATCACGATCACGGCTTCGCGCTGCTGAGCATGCGATCACCACAGCTGAGTCGCCTTTATCTGCAGGTTCGGCCTGACGAAAATATTGAGGACTGGCCAGATGAACGCATCTGGCAAGAACTGCATACCAGGCTGGCGGCACAAAACTGGAGCCTCACCGAGGGGCCTATTCTGCAAAAAGGCGTTACTGGGATGCGCAGCTTTGTGGTGGAACCCATGCAGTGTGGCCGCTTGTTCCTTGCAGGGGATGCCGCACACATCGTGCCCCCGACCGGCGCCAAAGGACTGAATCTCGCCGTCTCGGATGTGCAGGTGCTCGCCAAGGCGTTCACTGAGTTCTACGCCTCGGGCAGCAACGTTGCCCTGCAAAAGTATTCGCAAACCTGTCTGCGTCGCGTGTGGAAAGTGCAGAGGTTCTCGTGCTGGATGACTTCCATGCTGCACAAATTTCCCCACGAGAATGCGTTCGATCATCGCCGGCAACTCGCGGAACTCGATTACCTCACCAGTTCTCGCGCAGCATCGCAGAGCCTCGCCGAAAATTACGTCGGTCTGCCTCTGGAAGAAGGGCCGTCGTAGCACTTACCTGCTCGGCGATCGGTCCGAATTCGCCATTCGCCTGATTTCAGGCACACAGTTGCGCTGAGTCTTCCCTATCGCTTTAGCGTATCCCACACTCCAGTGATTAGACTCACGGATAACCAACGCCGCCCTCGTGCCTACTTCTTGATCTCGATGTAAACGCCATCGAATGGCTTATCCGACAGATTCTCTACTTTGTGCTTGAACGCAGGAAACCAACGCGCCTCCCCTGCTTTCGCGTCCGCCTCCATGACTTTGCCGGTTTCATCTGTGAACCGGAAGTGTCCTGCCGTGATGTACACCGCTACCCCCGCCGGATGGTTATGCATCCCTGACTTCTCATGTGGCCCGTAGTGCATGTCGATAACTCGCACATGCTCATTTTCAAACGCAACGTGGTAGTGCTTCGGTTCGACTTTGGTCACGTCTTGCGCAAAAACTGAGCTTGCGAGCAGAAGCACGCCAACTGCCAGCAACCTTTTTGACATTGTTGTCCCCCTCACTGCTTGACCGAGCAAGGCTTGAAGAGTACGGCAGTTGATGTAGAATCCAAAATAACGAAGGGATGTGTCCGGCAGTCACTCCCAACGACAGAGCGTACATGCGCTGCGCTAGTCACGCATAGGGTCTTTGACGAGGATGAACAGGCAGCGCGATGCATTTGTCAGCACACAGGCCCTACCCAAACTGGTCTGCCGCGTGAATGCCGTCCCACTTCGACGCTGGCGCCGGGGGACGCCAACGGAAATCGCGTAGGGGGAGCGGCGTACGGAATCCCTAGATAGATATGCAACCCATCTTCGGCGGTGGTCCACACCACGCCATCAACTTTCCTATCAAGGACTTTGGGCCGCAGACCTGATCACGACTCCATGTCAATCCAGGCTTCAGCCAGCGATCGCAAATTGGTAGTGTATCGACGGCCGACGTTGTACGTCTTACCGGATCGCATGCGCACACGGCACTCTCCCGCCGGCGAGGATTGGATCTCTTCAACGTGCGCCCTGTTGACGACAACGGATCGATGAATACGCACGAAACCGTACGGTCCGAGTGACTCCTCGACCTTGGAGATTGATTTTCGGAACAAGTGAGAGCAGGTCTGCTGTTGCAGGAGCACGTAGTTACCTTGGGCCTCAATAGCAAGAAGCTTGCATGCGTCGAACAATACGACTCTGCCTTTGGATTGGATCGCAATTCGCACCGCCTTTTCACTAAGAGCAGTCCGTCGGTGCGAAATGGATTTCGACTGTGTGGACGGGCTTTGAGCTGTAGCCCTCGCGTTTGAGTTGTGTTTGCGCTCGGCGACGCTTTTTCCGGCATCAAATGTCGTCCATTCATTGTCAATGACGGCTGCGACATCCGTTCTCTCAAGGCTGTCGTGCATTGGGCTTGCTGAAACATCCGACATGATCACTCCCAAATCTTTGGATCTAGCTGCTGGTTCGGAGTCACGGTTCGTTACTGCGTTGCACAAGAGAGCCTGAGCGATTGCTTCAATCCTTTCCAGCCGTCAACGTGGCGTCCATAAGTACGCTGTCATGAGCGCCACAGTGCCATCGCTGCCGCCCCCTACAAACAAGACGTCCATAGGATCGACACAATCCGCGAAGGTCTTGGACGGCTGGATACTAATGCCAGTATCGCTTCTCACCGGGTTCGTCGTCTTTGCGACAAGCTCTACGTTGACGCCAGGGAGATAGCCAAATACCTGTTGCGGACCGATCAGATCGAGCGCTGTCATGCCTGGATAAATCAGCATCGCGATTTCTGTCGGCTTCTCCGATGCGGACTGTTGCTTGTCGCTCATGTCGCGGGGTGCTGCTGTGCAATGGCCAGCTTTGCAAAGGCTCCGATTAAGGCCGCACCGCATAACTGTTGACTGAATTCCCGTCGGTTCATCTTCGATGTCTCCCTTGACCTGCCTCCGGCACGCACATCTTCAGCAGCTGCACACTCCTTCAATGGCCGCCGGTCATCTTTGGCGATGGCGTTCCGTCCGACCAATTGCTCACCGGAACGTCGATTGTGGTGTAGCGACCGATTTTTTCTTCGCGCGCGTCCAACGGAACGTCATCCCCCAAGTCGGATCCCAAGGCTTTAGGGTCGATTTCGGGAACAAAAAACATAACGTGGGGAAGCCAGGGTCCTCTGATGCTGGCATTCAGATACCCTTGCTTTGACATCATGTAGGACACCGAGCCGGGTTCGGGTGTGGGCAACTCACCTTTCGCGATGCTGTCTATGATGACGTCCTCTATCTGATTGTTCGAACGTCCGGCAATCGCGAGTTCGGTCTTCTTGAGGTAAATGGGAAGAAAAGACCGCACAGCCGGAGCGCTAAGGCAGATCGGACCGTGTATCTTTGCGTCCCAAAAAGCCGGATTGTTTTTGGGTAAATCCCATGATCGTCCCACCAGGCAGGCGAAACCGTTCTTCCCCTCCACTGCCGTTTCATAGCCATGCCGTCCAAGGACCATAACCGTGGCGTCCTTGGCAATGGATTGCGGAGCCGCGCTGCGGGCCATCGCAATTTCCGAATCTCGATCCATTAAATATGGGTCGATTGATGCCATGGTGGACGGCGCTGAATTGTCTTGCGCCTGGAGCTGTCGGACTGTCGAAAAAGAGAACATCACCGCAAAGGTTAAGCACGCAAATACGACTCTGGTGTTGGACCTCATTTTTTCTCCTTACCTCGATATAGCGAATCGAGTATGCTCGCGTTCTTTCTCATTGAGACATTCCTACATAGCCGGTGCAACCGTTCCATCCGACCATTTGCCAACCGAAATCACAAATTCGGTAATGGGCTCTGGACCACCCTGAAACTGCGGATTCAGCGTAACCGGCGAGTCAGGCAGATCCGCACCCCAGGAAGACTTGTCCGTCAGCGGAAAGTAGAACATCAGATGAGGTATGTAGTGCCCCAGGGCGTCATTAAGGTAGCCTGCCCGCGACATCATGTAACACATCGCGCCCGGCTCCGGTACCGGCAGCTCTTTCTTCTCGAATCCGACCTTGATGCGGTCGATCATCTGAGCTTTCGACAAGCCGGCCAATACCATCCCCGTCCGCTTGATCGTAAGAGGCAGAATGGATTGCGCGGCTGCTGGATTGAAGCAGATCGGTACTCGCACCTTGGGATTCCAAAACTCAGCAGAGTTGAACGGAGACGTCCATGATCGTTCCACCACACATACAAAACCGTTCTTTCCTTCGATGGCGGTTTCATAGCCCCGCCACCCGAGAACCAGGACTTTGGCGTCGCCGGATATAGATTCCGGGGCAGCGCTTCGCGCCAACGCGATCTCCGCGTTACGATCCGGCATCAGGTATTGCTCGATCGAGGCCATGCTGGCATATGTTGTTGAGTTGTCAGAAGTGGGCATCCCTTCGGAGATCAACGTCGAGTGATCCTCATTTCGATTACGGGTGGTAAGCATTAACGTCAGTCCCACAGCCACGCAGACGATAGCCAATGCTCCGACCCAGACCCAGCGGCTCGTCATTAGTGCGTTTTTCAATCTCGGCCAGCTGACCTTTAAGCCTTCCCGCGGCTGGGAGCGCTCCGCAAACTCCAGCTCGATCTCCGAGGAGATACCTGCTTCTGGTACTTCAACTTCCCATGCCATTAAGCCTTGGGAAATACCCCGGAAATCGGCAGCGAGGGCCTGGCACTCCGGACACAGTTCCAGATGTGACAAGGCCTCGCTGGCTCCGTCCGGCGGCAGTTCGCCGTCGAGATAAGCCATGAGTTCTTCCTGTTCGATCGGATGTCTGTTCGTACTCATTGCATGCCTCGTCTTCCTGGTCGCGGCTGCGCGGCGCTTGCTCTCAGGCCAGGATTCGTTCTTCCGTCCGACTCCAGATAACTCTTCAATGCGAGACGCGATCGAAAAAGCCTGGAACGGACCGTGTTTACGGGTATTTGCAACAGCTCCGCAATCTCGGAGTAACTCAGCTGTTCGTATTCGCGCAGCATCAGGATTTCGCGGTCCGACGCATCCAGTCTTTCCATGGCTTGCCGGACCCACAGCACGCTATCGGGAGTTCTGTCAGTGTTGGGCTCCGTAGTCAGTCCTAATGCGCCACTCCATGCGCTATTCCTGAAAACCCTGCGCCGTTCCGCGGCGAGCAACTTCAACGCAATTCCATATAGATACGTTCGAACCGAGGCTCGCGGCTCATAACGTGAGACCGCTCGGATCACGGCGAGGAAAGTTTCCTGGGTAAGATCTTCCGCCCGCTCGGAATTATTCAGCCGGCGTCCAAAGAAGCCATACAGTGGTTTGCGATATCGGGCAAACAGCTCCTCGAAAGCTGCTCGTGATCCACCCTGGAATTCCTGCATCAAGGCTTCGTCGTTAGTCATATTGGGTGCGCCAGCTTAATCCGTGCAATCCCTCTAAGCGCTTTCACATCTCTGCATGTTTCTTTAATGTCAGACGAGAGCGAAAAGTTCCCGTTCGGATGCATTTTCCCTCTGTGGTTTGCAATTGCGGTTTGACCTTTGAACAAGTGCCCCATTTCAGCTAAGTCGCAATAAGCACTTAGATAAGAAATCCAGAAACATACAGCCGTTTCTGGCATGTCTCGCGAGAGACGTTTGGAAGATGGAGACTCGTTGAGCCATCTTTGAAGTCTCTAACACGCCGCGCCTGATGCACGTTCGATGCCGCAGGCATGTAACCCTCCCGACGCGGGCTGCCTTCATTCATTTCGATTGTGCATTCTGTTTTTCCATAGATGAACGCCGACGAGATTCACCTTTTTGTAGTTCTTGGTTCGCACGATCAACGCACCATCGATCGCTTCGACCTCTTTTAGTCGTTTTCACAGCGCTGCTTTGGACGTCGGAACTTGCTCTTCGGCGCACGTCACAAAAATAGAGTAAGGCCTTATCGATGGCGGAAGGAATGCCTGCACAGAAGCAGATTCGGTGCGAATTGCGGACTTCGAAATCGAGAGGAGTGCAGCGCTAGTGTGAGTTATCTTGCGATCCGCTCGTCAACGAAGACATTTCGCGAGTCCCCGGTCAAAGCGGTCACACTACAGATATTTCGGGAGCCTAGGATGACAAAAACAAAAAATGCATGCAGCAGTCTCAAGTGGCTGCAGGCAGGTTTCGCAACGTTTGCGATCGCCGCAGTTCGCGCAGCTCGGTCGCTGCTCGTGCCGAAAATATCGGCCCCTGCCCTCTTCCCCGAGAACAAGATTTGGCGCTGGCGCATGGCAGGAGTGTTACTGGTGCTGGGAATGCCACTTCTGGCCGCAGCCCAGGAAGCAACCGTCACAGGAACGACTACTGACCCTTCGAACGCGATTATAGTCAACGTCAAAATCACATTGACAAATCTGGACACAGGTCTATCCAAGACGATCACGACTAACGCCGATGGACAATATGTTGTTCCTAACTTGCAAATTGGTCATTACGCCATCAAGGCCGAAGCCAAGGGCTTCAAGGTGGCGGAGCAAAAAGGCATTGTGCTCGAAGTTGGCGACCGCAGGCGCGTGGACTTTCATATGTCGTTGGGCGCCGCGGCAGAAACGGTAACCGTCGAGTCGACGCTGCCCGTTGCCGTGCAGACGGATAGCAACGAAATCAGTGACGTCATTACTGGCAACCAGCTTGCCCAGCTCGGAACCAACGGCCGCAGCTTCTACTCCCTGGCCAAGCTGGTGCCCGGGGCGAGCAGTGCTCAAGTGGACTTTCAGAACCCCACACCCATGGGCGGTGACTCAAACATCAGCTTCAACGGGAACCGTACCATGCACGCTCTTTACATGATTGATGGCGGCGAAACCGATGACCGCGGTGGCGCTCAAGGTTCGATTGTTATCCCGTCCCAGGATTCCTTGGCCGAGTTTCGAGTGATGACCTCGAACTACAGCGCGGAGTATGGCCTTAGCTCAGGCGCGACCATCACCAGCGTCATCAAGGGTGGCACCAGACAACTGCACGCCTCCGCCTGGTGGTTTGGACGTAATGACTTTCTCAATGCGCGTAACTTTTTCAATCCCCGCGTAAATGCGAATGGCACACACAATAAGCAGGCGGAGCTTCGCTTCAATGTCTGGGGCTTTAATGTCGGCGGTCCGGTGGAGTTCAAGCGCTCTGACAATCCAAAGACATTCTTCTTTTACAACATGGAATGGCGGCGTCTGATTCAGCCTGGCAGGAACTTCAATCAGCTTGTCCCGATCACCAGCACATATACCGGAAACCTCACCGCGGCGGTCGCTCAAGGCGGACTGTTCGGGAGCGCGAGTCTGCACACTCCTTCGCTCCAACGCGGTGTCTGCCGCGGTAGCCAGTAACTTCGCCGCGGCAGGCGTACCGCTTAGCACCTGTGACGTCAGTGGCAACGTGCTTGCCGCGGCAGCATTTCCCAATAACACCATTCCGAGCAGTCTGCTTGATCCCAACGCCCAGGCCCTCTTGAAAGCAGGAATCTTCCCGGCACCAAACGCCGGAGATGCTTTCGTGGGCGCTACGGCTGCACCTACCAGCGTCAAAGAGGAAATCGCGCGCATTGACCACTCGTTCAACGACAAACTATCGATCTTCGGACACTGGATCTCCGAACAGGTATCGCAAACGGACATACCGGCTCGCTGGAGCGGGGCCAATGTGCCGACTTCCGCCGACACTTTTGGGAACCCGTCCTACAGCGCGGTGGTTCACGCCACTCACATCATCAGGCCGACATTGCTGAATGAAATTGCCTTTAACTATGACGCCAACCGCATCAACATGTTGCCCTCGGCAATATACAAACTTTCCCAGGCTCCCGGCTTCACGCAGAACAAGCTGTTCAGCTTCCCAACCAATGTTCTTCCCATTATCGAATTGAGTGGGAAAACCACAGCACAGTTCAACAACAACTGGAATCCCTGGATCAATACGGCCAATGACTATCAGTTGAAGGACGACGTGTCTTGGACCAAGGGATCGCACCAGTTCAAGTTCGGCGGCAGTTGGGCGAACTTCCGCAAGGCCCAGCCGTTGCAGACGGGCCCGGAAGGGCACTTCCACTTCAATGGCGCGTTTACAGGGTATGACTTTGCCGACATGTTACTCGGCTTGGCGCAAGGCTACGACGAATCGGCTCTGAAGGACACACGCCACTGGAATAGCGTTTCCTGGGGGGCGTATGCACAGGACAACTGGCGCGCCACGCGGCGCCTAACCCTGAACCTGGGTCTGCGCTGGGATGGTATTCCGCACACGGCCGAGATCAACGGTCAAATGGCGAATTTTTATCCCAATCTGTGGAACCCGGCTAACGCGGCGATACTGACCGGTTCCAGCTTCAACCAGATTTGCTCCGGGGTGGGCGTGCCCGATTCCTCCTGCACCGGCGCCAGCCCCACTCTCGCTCCGGGCCTCAATCCAGCGTTCAACGGGTATTTGTTTTACACGAACGGCCTCGGTGTTCCAAACAAAACGCCTGGCGTCACTGACTCATTGGTGGCCAATCACTGGGATACCTTCGGACCGCGAGTCGGTTTTGCCTACGACCTCACCGGGGACGGCAAGACTGTGGTACGCGCTGGATTCGGCACTTTCTATGAACGAATCCAAGGCAACGACATGTACCAGACCGCCGGCTTCGAAAACCTGTTCAATGCCAATGTGGGGCTAAACAACGTGTCCCTCTCCGATCCGCACGTCGGCGTTGACGCCAGCAACGCTCAGATCAGCACTGCGACTTTGCCGGTCCTCGTGACTGACCAGAGGGCGCTGGACGGCCGACACTACAAGATCCCGACGACTTACCAGTACAGCATGGGCGTGCAGCGGCAGCTGGGAGCGCGGTCAGTGCTGTCTGTATCCTATGTGGGCAATGAAGGCCATTTTGAGAGTTTCGCTCAAGAAGCCAACCTTCCGCCTTTCAGCCAATTGGCTACTGTCACCGGTTCGAACTACCGCGATTTGCTGCCGTATCGCGGCTATCGTCAGATCCTAACCTATCAGAACGGCGAGAATTCGCATTACAACTCGCTGCAAATGGAGGTGCACTCTCAATTCCACGGCCTGCAATTGCAGGCAGCGTATACCTACGCCAGGGCGGTCGATGCCACGCAGAATGCTCAGGACGGCGGGGACTTGAACAATGTCACGAACCCATATGTCGGTTGGAGGTATGATGTCGGACCGGCGGCGATTAACCGTAGAAACGTGGCGTTTGTGAACTTCGTTTATGATCTTCCCATCTTCCGGGCCGCTTCAAGTCGCTTATTGAAGGGAACGCTCGGCGGATGGCAGGTGTCCGGCATCATCACCGCGGAGTCCGGACTGCCCATGGAGTTAACTGTCTCCGGCAACACCATCTGCAGCACGGTCCAAAACTGCGCGGTGCGGCCTGACTTGAACGGGTCAGTCAGCTATCCGAAGGCACGAACAACGTCTCAGAATGGCAACGCCACAATTCAGTGGGTTTCCCCGACGTCTTTCAGTACAGCGCTCCTGCCCGGCACGTCAACCCCAACGTTCGGCAACGCGCCCCACAATTCAATTTGGGGACCCGGGCGGCAGAACTGGGACCTCTCGGTGTTCAAGACGTTCGTTCTCACCGAAAGGCTGCATATCGAACTGCGTGGGGAAAGCTACAACACATTCAACCACACTCAGTTCCAGAACCTGGCTCTCGGCCTCGGCAACCCCAACTTTGGCAGGGCGACCTCGGCCTATGATCCGCGCGTCTTCCAGCTCGGCGCAAAGGCGATCTTCTAGACGCTACACGCACGCTGTGGTTACATCTCCCCGCTGATGATCGAATTTGACATCAGCGGGTTTCCTTTTTGGCGGTATTTTTCCAGGCGCTTTCGGCGTTATTTCGCTGAACTGCAGACTGAGAAAGACCGGCGGGCGAGCGCCGGCCTCAGCGGAGGGTGGCCGTTTTCATCGCTCCCGCGCTCTTGTACAGCCATCTCCGCAGAAAAACATCAACTCCGCTGAAGTGGCGACGTCGATCTGCGCGGTACGCCTCGATTGACTAGCGTCGCGCAATGTAGAGAAGTAAACCGAAGATTGCTGCGGGAATCGCCGCAATTACGAGCGCCAGGACAGTGCGTTTCCAGCATGGCACGGATCGCTTTTGACAGGTACGCAGATCCGGGCGGCGCACAATCTTTACACTATCCAAGTTCGCAAGATCAGACGCGAAGTCGTGCGCATTGGCATACCGACTTTTGGGTTCTCGTTCAAGGGCACGGTAGATCACCTCCTGCAATTGGCACGAGATGGTGGCATACATTTCGCTCGGTGGAATGGGCTGCTTCAGAAGGCGATCGTAGGGACTTGATCCCTGGAATGGCGTCTTTCCTGTCAACATCTCGTACAGAATCACTCCGAGCGAATAAATATCGCTGCGGGCGTCATCGCGCTTGCCATTCAGTTCTTCTGGCGAGACGTACTCCGACACCCCGACGACCTGCGCGATGTTGGTGAAAGTAATTCGGCGCGCCCCTGTTTTTGCTGCGGTGCCGAAATTGGTCAGCTTAATTTGATCACCGGATCCGATCAGGATGTTCTCGGGCCTTACATCCCGGTGTCGCACTCCACGGTCTTGAATGTAGGCCAACGCATTCGCGATGTTCAGACCAATGCGAACCGCACGTTCATGTTCGAGTCTTCCGTTGTTCAGAATTTGACGCAGAGGCACGCCGTCAAACCACTCCGTGACGATATAGGTTTGGCTTCGTTGATCATCCACAAATACTTTTAGAACCCCCGGATGGTCCAAGGATCTTCCGATCTCTTCCTCTCGCTGAAAGCGTTTGAAGAAAACGGGATCCGTTTCCATCTCAGGATCGGGAATCTTGATCGCAACAAGATTATTCGTCCGCAGATCGATTCCGCGGAACACCGAAGCGGAACCAGTGCGATCGGCCACACTTTCAATCTGATAATGGTCGAGTTGGTCGCCGGCATGAACAGGAATTCTCATTGGTTGATCGATTCGCTCAGACTATGTGAAGGGTCGGCTGACAAAATAGAATTCACTTCATCAAGTGCGACGGCCGCTGGTTGCGCATACAAGCCTTCGTCCGCATCTTGCCTGGATTTGAGTTGATAAGTGCCACGAAGAGCAAGCGGAGTCAGCAGGGTCGTCAGCAGTACCACTGCGACCATGACTGCCACCTCGGGCTTGCCGAAACTTTCTGTGCTGGCTCCCATCGCGGTCACAATCAGGCCCACTTCACCGCGAGAGATCATTCCGCAACCCACGCGGAGGCTGCGGACCCAGTCCATTCCCGAACCCAAGGCTGCGAGTCCACAGCCCACGAGTTTTCCAATTACCGCTACCACAAGAATGACGAACATCAATCCCCAGTGGCCTGACAAGGCGCGATAGTCACTGGTGAGGCCAATGGAGACAAAAAACAGCGGCACGAGGAAACCGTGCCCGATCGCATAGAAACTCCGCTCGACATCGGCTTTGAACTCCGATTGGGCAAAGACGTAGCCGAGCAGGTACGCGCCGGTAATGCCGGCCACGCTACCGAGCCATTCGGCCCCGATCGCATAGATCAGCACCATCGCTAGGACGCAGCTTGGGACTGCTTCGTTAGCAGACAGCTTGCGCAATTGCTTCATCAGCAGATCGAGCCATCTTCGCGCAGCACCGTATCCCACCACGAAGAATGCAGTCACGCACAGACTAATCACCAGCATCTGAACGACGAGCGGGTGATTGGCCGCGAACGCAAACCTCGACACCAGCCATGCGGTCGCGGCAGCGGCAACGCCGAACGACTCTCCGTGTGCGGAAGTGCTCGATGCGGCAAGAAGGGCGAGTACAAACAGTCCCATCACATCATCGATGACGGCAGCTCCGAGGATGACCGTGGCTTCCGGCGATGACATCTTGCCAGCATCCATCAAGGTCCGAGCCGAAATGGACACGCTGGTCGCTGTTAAGGCACCACCGATGAAGCATGAGGTTGTCCAGGAGAGCCCGAAGAGGTGCGCAACGCCGGCTCCAAGAAGAAATGGCCAGATCACTCCTGAGAGGGCTACGACGAATGCGGTAACGCTGGCCTCGCGCATGCGCTCGATGTCGGTCTCGATGCCTGCCATGAACATCAAGAGCATGGCGCCGAGTTGAGCAAGGAGCATGAGTGCGCCGCTAGCCAGCTCTCCATCGAACACACGGAGGTGTAGGAGATTGAGCGCGCCGGGCCCGAGCAGGACACCGACGAGGAGTTCGCCGAGAATCGCGGGAATGCCGAAACGCGAGCACAGTGACGCCGCAAACTTTCCAGCGGGCAGCAGAATGGCAAGCAGCAGCGCAAGCTGAAGGACTGGCTGCATGATCAGCTGAGTTCGAGTGCGGTCGAGCGTTCACTGCCGCGACGCATCCAAACACGGCGAAGAGACGATCGCAGTTTCTGCAACGGCGTACCGTATCCACCTCTTTCGATGCCTTCGCGTTTCATGGTCCGGATGGAAGAAGCCTGTCGGCGCGCCATCTCTGACTGCGCCACATTTCGCGCGAGCTTCGCGGCAAGCTGCGTGTGTTCCTCTGCCTGATCGATCACCCGCAGACGCATCCACAGCTCACCGAACTTTAATTGCGCGATGAAACTGTCAGGAGCCAGACGTACCGACTCGCGCAGCTCTTCAATTGCGGACTGGGCGTCAAAATTGACACATAATGCCATCCCTAAAAGGATCCGCAGTTCCGATACGTCCGGAAACTGCTCCACGGAGTCTCGCAGCTGAATTACCAGGTTCGCGCGTTCTTGTTTTTCGAGCAGATAAGGATCAGAAAACATCCGCAGCAAGAGACTCTGGGCCTCTTTCGAGACTGATGCGAGCGCGAGCGACGAAACTTGATTTTCGAGTGCATCAGTGTTGGTTCTTTCGTTCAGTGCCAAATGAATAGCCGTCATTTCTGTCATATGGTTGTATCCCGTTTGAAATTCCGTGCTTCCTTGCTTGAGCAGATCCGGCAAGCACGATTTTCATCATGCCTGCCGGACCCTTTGGTGCGGGCTTATGCGACCACGAACTCCCGCGGACGGGTGACGAAGATATCCGGTTCCTTGGCGAACAGAAACTCGGGGTATCCAAGCTGCCCCATCTCAGGGAGGTCGAGACCGGCGACCTCAGTTTCGGCGGATACTCGGTGCCCGAGGAAGAACTCGAGAACCATATTCAGCGCGAAGCTGAAGGTGAAAACGAAACCGAGCAGAGTCGCAATACCGATCAGCTGCGCGGCCAGCTGACTCGCGTCGCCGTAGAACAGTCCGGTTACCGAGCCCGTCACGCCATTCCAGCTGCCTCCATAATTGCTGGTTCCGTCAGCGAAGAGGCCGACGGAGAGCACGCCCCAAAGGCCGTTCGTTCCGTGAACAGAGATCGCGCCAACCGGGTCGTCGACTTTCATGACGCCTTCAACGAAGGCAACGCTGATGCAAACCAGCACGCCAGCGATCAGGCCAATGATCGCGGAACTCGTTGGGCTGACGAAGCCGCTAGGTGCAGTGATTGCCACCAGACCAGCGAGCAGTCCGTTCCCGCTCATAGAGGCATCCGGTTTTCCCTTCAGGATCCACATATACAGGATGGCTCCGAAGGTCCCGGTGCATCCGGCGAGCATCGTGTTGACCGCGATCGAGCCGATGCGTAGGTTGCCGTTAGCCGACGCGCCCAGCGTGCTGCCGGGGTTGAACCCGAACCAGCCGAATGCCAGAATGAAGCATCCAATCAGCACCGCTGAGATGTCATGGCCGAGAATCACGTTGCTGGAACCGTCGCGGTTGAATTTTCCGATGCGAGGCCCCACAATCAACGCAACTGCCAGCGCCGTCAGCCCGCCCACCGCGTGCACAACTCCTGACCCGGCAAAGTCACAATAGCCTTTGCCGATGCCAAGATTCGTTCCGAGCTGCGCGAGCCAGCCTCCGCCCCAAGCCCAGTTGGCGAAAAGCGGATAAGTAAACGCTCCCATCAGCACGGAGGAAACGGCGAAGGTCAGGAATTTCCAGCGCTCAGCGCATGCCCCGGTGACGATAGTCAGCGCGGTATCCATGAACACCATCTGGAACAAAAAGATCACCATCACGCCGACATCATAGGAGTGGCCCGCCAGAAACATCCCCGAACCACCGAAGAGCCCCCAGGTCTTGCCAAAGAGCGTGATCGGATGTTCGATGTTCAGTGGGTTCAGGCCGCCGAGGTTTCCATTCCCTGCGCTGCCACCCATTTGAATGGCGAACCCGATCAACCAGTAGGCCAGGAGCCCGCAACCGTACACGAAGAAGTTCATCATGTACGTGTGATTCGAGTTCTTGACCCGGCACAGACCGGCTTCCACCATGGCAAATCCGGCCTGCATGAACATGACAAGGAAGCCTGTAATCAACGTCCACGTGAAGTTGATCCCGATCTTGTTCTGGCCGGCCTGGGCGGCCACATCTGGCAGCGTTACGCCAGCTTTTGAATCCGAGGCGGGAACATCGTTGATGGTGCCCGTAAGAGTGCCGCCGGGATCGCCGGCCTTCAATGCATCAGTGGTGGGAGCTTTGGCTGAAGCATCTTTGAGCTCGGCTGTTGCAGCGGAGGGTGGAGTTGCGGCCGGCGCCGGAGCCGCGGCTTGCGCGAGAGCCGCTGTGCCCAGCGAAAGTACGATCGCAAACAGGCAGAAACACGAACAACCTAGTAAGATCCGTCTCATTATGGTGTGCTCCATGGTCATTAATTTGATTCGCCGCAATCGGCGGTGCCTTAGGCTTTCCAAATCGCATTCTTGTTGAACGCGGCGGGCAATACGAAAAGAATCCCGAACAGACTCACTGCAATTCCAACGACCCCGAGAGCGATGCGGCCGCCCGTTCCCGTGACGACGTGAAGTCCGCCGAGGATGAGGAGCCAACCGAAGCAGGCGATGAATGCTCCGATGGCCTTCATCCCGCCTGCACCGGCAATCTGGGCCGGTGCCCCTTCGAGCGGCTTGAGTTTGAGGAATCCGAACAGACTGAGCCCGACCATAACTACGCCTACCGCCAGCGCGAATTTTCCCATCCCGCTGGAAAAATATGCGATTCCCGCGCAGGCTGCGGTCAGTCCGACGATGAATGTCCCGAATGAACGACCTTGTCCTGATGTTGCCGCCATCAATTGCCTCCTTGGGCCTGATGCCCACTACGAGTTAAGTTGCATAACCCAGATGTCGTTCTCTTGCAGTAAGCGTCCGCAACACTCCGTCCTCAAGCGTGAAATGCAGACCGCAGAGCTTTGCCTGCATTGTGATCGAACTCACTCTGAGAGGAGGTTTGTCTTCGCGAGTCACCGTTCCTGTGATGATCAGCCCGACTGAACTCTCCGCTTGGCGATACACGCGCAGCTTCGCGGTTCTGATTTCCGAAATCGCGTCGAACATGAGCTCTCGAATCGCGATCGTGTCGCGCAACGCCTGGTAAGTCTGGTTTCTGTGAGCGATGGCCGACGGAAGATCCGCATCCCATGGGTCCGGTGGACGAGCCATCCACTCACACTCCGCTTCGTCGCCCCGTAACTCGAATCGAAGCAGTCGCAGCGGTGCTCTCGATAACTCACCGAAGCGCAACCGCCGATGGGTTCGCCGGACGAAATCTGCGGCTTCCCACAGTGGCCTCATCGCCGTTTCGCTCCATTCTTCGTCGCAGCACGAACCGGCAGAGCCATGAAGAGCAAGAACTGCGCGGCAATCATGATTTCCAGCACGAGAGGTATTGGCTGCTGCAGTCGAACCACCAGCAGGATCGCCACCATCGAGGCCCACTGCCATCGCGTTCGGCGCAGCCGCTCCAGCCGATCTGGCATCCGCAGGCACTCGCCGATCGTCAATCTGCTATCTGTGGCGATCGGTCCGTGCGCGCGCAGACAGGCCACGGCGAAAAACCCTCCCATCAGCAACTCGAATAAGACCGTTCTCCCGTCCATCGCTTAGCTCCATGGTGCGTAAAATCCAACATCGAGGTCGGGTGTGACTCGCTACGCCACAGCCCCACTTTGAAAGACCGAAGACACCCTCTCCCAAACGCAAAACGGGTTACGGACACCCGCGCAGCGACTGCTGCTCAGTCCTCGACCAGAAAATTGTCTTAGTTCGGCACCGCGTCGTGCCTGAGAATCGCTTCTCTTCAGCCTCGAAAAGAAGGAACAACTTACAACTACGCTAATCCTTAAGGTCTTAGATCCTGCCTGTCACGGGCTGCAAAGTCCAATTCAAACTTTTTATTGAGTCCATTACCCAGCAAATCGCGAATCCTAGTGTTTCCCACTATGTGTAACAGCGTGACTCAGAACAATCGCTTCCGCGATGTCCTTCATGGGCCGCCGCCGTTGCTGGCTCTGGCGCTGCAGCATCTCATATGCTTGCGGCTCGCTGATCTTGAGTTCCCGCTGCAGGAGCCCCTTGGCTCGCTCGACGACCTTTCTGACCTGGAGTTGGTCAGCTAATCGGGACTTCTCTTTTTCCAGGCATGCCATCTCGATTTCTGCCCCGACCAGAAAGCCCACCGTAGAAATCAGGGAAATTTCGCGCTCACAGTAGACGTGTTGCGTTCGATTCTGGAGGTTAAGCACACCGACGACGTGTCCGCGACTCAGAAGCGGGACCGAGAGAAACGATTCGAAGCGATCTTCGGGAAGCTCATTGAAGAATTGGAACCGGGCATCGCTCACCGCGCTGCGAGGAACCGCGACAGGTTGCCGATGCTGAGCTACCCAGCCCGTAATTCCCTGCCCCACGTTAAGCTGCAACCGATCCACAGCTTCTGGATGAGGATTCTTGGAAGCCCGTAATATCAATGCATCGCCCTCGAGGACATAGACGAAGCACGAGTCACAGGCGACGACCGATGTAACGAAATCTACAACCTGGGTCAGCACCAGTTCGAACGGTACTGCAGACGCCATTCGGGTCGCGATGCCATGCAGGAAAGCATGCTGCCGCGCAAACGGATCCGCGAAGGGCGGCCCGACCGGCAACGAACTTGGGTTCCCCATCTCACTCGCAGTGGGAGCGCTCATGGCGACACGATATTAGGTCGAGCGCTAAAGGACAATCATCCTTTGGTATGTTGGCCGATGGAAAAAACAGATTGCTCTGATCAGCAATCACCTCCTCAGGAGTGAAGGCTAAGCTTGTCCGCCATCCTGACTAATTCCGCGAGTGACGCGGCTTCCATCTTTTGCATCACCCGGCTGCGGTGAATCTTCACCGTCACTTCGCTCAATCCCAGGCGGGTACCAACTTCCTTGTTGATAAGTCCCGTGACCACCAGTTCCATAACCTCTCGCTCTCGCTGCGAGAGTTGGGCAACCTTGGCTTTCAACGCAGAGACTTCGGCGTCCTGCTCACGGCGGATCCGATCGCGATCCAATCCGTGGCGAACCGCTGCCAGCAGTTCGTCCTTTTGAAAGGGCTTCATGAGGAACTCGATCGCGCCCGCCTTCATGGCCCGAGAAGTCATGGGTACGTCGCCATGTGCAGTAATAAAAATGATTGGAACCGAGACCCCGTGCTTGATCAGCGTTTGCTGAAATTCAAGACCGCTTGCGCCCGGAAGCCTCACGTCCAGAATAAGGCAACTGGGAACATCGGGCCGCGGTTCTTTCCAGAAATCCTCAGTGGAAGCAAACGACTTCGTGCGCAACCCGTGCGCTTCGAGAAGGTTGCTGATAGCATCGCGCACAGATGCGTCGTCGTCAACGATAAAAATGATTTGACGTGGCTCAAACATCAGATCCGCCGGATGCAGGCAGTGTGAATAGAAAAACCGCGCCACCGGAAGGCCGAGTGGATGCCCACAATTTCCCCCCATGCGCTTCAACAATGGAACGGCTCAGCGATAGTCCGAGGCCGATTCCGTGCGGCTTGGTTGTAAAGAATGGGGTGAAGATCTTTTCTGCTGTCTGTACATCCAGTCCCTTGCCGGAATCCTCGACGCGCACGAGGACAATCCCTTCTTCGACGCGCGCCCGGACGATCAATTCTTTGCGATGCTCCGTGACATCCTCCGTCGCATCCATTGCATTCGTCAGAAGGTTCAAGAGCACCTGCTGCAGTTGCACGCGGTCCGCTTTGACCTTCGGAAGTCCGGGCACCAGGTCAGTCTGCATATGAATGCCCCGCCGCATCGCTTCGTCTCGCAGGAACACGGTCAATTCATGAACCACTTCGTTGACGTCAAGCCAATCCTTGACCGGCGCTTCTTTCTTAAAGAGAGCACGAACACGGCTGATGGTGGCGCCGGCCCGAGTGCCGTCCTGGATGATCCGTTCGACGGTCTGCCTCGCCTTCTCGAGATTCGGCGGATCGGTCGAGAGCCACTCTACACATGCGTAGCCTTGGGTCACGACTGCCGTCAGCGGCTGGTTGACTTCGTGTGCAATCGATGCGGTCAACTCACCCATGCCGAGAACCTGGGAAAGATGGGCAAGTTCCGCTTGGGTTTTTAAGAGTTCAGCAGTCCGTTCGGTGACGCGGGTTTCCAGGTGATCGAGGGCTTCCTCAAGAGCATCCTCACTTTTCTTTTTTGCTGAGCTTATCCAGCTTGCGGCCAGAGCGCACAGGATGAATGCCGCGAAGTAGGCCTCAGCCGTCGCACTAATCGAAAAAGAATGTACGGGAGGCACAAAGAAATACTCCACTAGCATCGTAGAGAGCAGGACGGCGAAAAGTCCCGCAGAGGCGCCTCCGAACCACGCACTTGCCATCACGGCGCCGAAAAACAGAAATAGGAATGGGTATGGGAACAAGGGCTGTAGCAGCAGTGTGAAACCGAAAGCCAGTCCGACCGAGAGTAGAGTTAAGCCAATGCTGCGAAGGAAACTTCGGACAACGGATCCTCTCAACGCTCTATGTGCCATTGCCTGTGAAATGCTAAGCGCCAAAAACCGTGATGATCACTCCGCCCGCGGTGATCAGAACACCTCCAGCGATCACGGCAAGGCTGGGTGACTGGCCGAATCTGACTCGCGCGATGACCTGGGCGCAGAGAAAAAACAGCACCACATAGATACCTAACAGTCTGCCGAAATCCCAGCGAGGGATGTTGACCACCAGCCCATAGAAGGTCAGCGACGCGGCTCCGATCAGAAAAACGAGGAGGCGGCCAATCCCTCGAGACCGGTACAATCCCGACTGAAAGCAAGAATCACCGTATGCCTCCAGGAAGGCCGCCGCCGCCAACACAGCGAGAGCACCGCCTCGGTGCGCCACCATCTGACTCAGAAGATTTCTCATCATTTCAGCATCCTAGCAGGAACTCCAGGCAACTCGTTTGCCTTCGAACTTCTAGCGGCTATCAAAAATTTCGATTGGACCGATGAACTTCGCCAAAGTAGCGTAGTCGGAACTCAAACCAAAGAAGGCGTGAAGAAACATGAAAATCGCTGGATTTCTTCTGCTGGCCGCCGGATGGGTAATCGTCATAACGGCGCTCTTTCTGTTGAATTCGGGTGGCGCCATGGCGGCGTTCGTGCTCGCCGGAACGGCCGTGCAGGTCTTGGGACTTATTTTTGCCATTCACACTCATCGTATTCTGGAATCCGAAAGGGGCTGAACATTGCTAATTCCTTCTCTGTCCCCACTTGAGGCAACCATCTGCTTTGTTCTGATTCTTCTGGTGCCTCTGGCAGGCGCCGGGCTGGCGCTGCTGAACTCGGGGCTGGGCCGTTGCCGAAGCGCCGCTCACGTCATGCTCGCTTCCCTTTGTGTGGTGGGTGTCAGCGCTCTTGTCTACGTCGCGGTGGGCTTCTCCTGGCAAGGCGCAATGGGCCAGCCGGGTCATTCCATTCTCATTGCGGCGAAATCCTGGAACTGGATTGGCGCCCAACCTTTTTTCTTACGCGGCCTGCCCCTCGACGTTTCAACAGAGTCCTTAGTGATCTTGCTGCAGATTCTCAGTGTCGGTATTGCGGCGATCATTCCCCTGAGTGCGGGATCGGATCGCTGGAAACTTGGTGCAGCATGTGTTTCCTCTGCTTTGTTGGCGGGCTGGACCTATCCTCTCTTCGCTTACTGGGTTTGGGGAGGCGGGTGGCTGTCGCAACTTGGAACAAATTCTGGACTCGGCCACGGTGTGATAGATGGCGGTGGCGCGAGCACGATTCAGGCAGTCGGCGGACTGACGGCACTCTCGATCACCTGGATCCTGGGACCTCGTCACGGGAAGTTTTCCAGCGACGGCATTCCCGCAGCTATACCGGGGCATAACGCCATTCTGGTTCTCTCTGGCTGCTTTGCCACCTGGATCGGATGGATCGCGCTGAATTCCGCAGGTGCGATTCTGTTTGCCGGAGTAACGACCCAAAAGCTAGTGCTGATCGCGATTAACACGACGCTTTCCGGTGTCGCTTCGGGTCTTACCGCAACCCTCATTACACGAGTCCGCTTTGGCAGACCTGATGCATCCCTCGCAGCCAACGGTTGGGTTGGTGGGTTAGTTGCCAGCAGTGCAGCCGCCGCTTTCCTCAAACCAGCTGCCGCGATCCTGGTGGGGGCCACTGCCGGTGCGCTGATCCTCGGCGCAATCGACTTGCTGGAATCCCGGCTGGCAATCGACGATCCGGGAGGCGCAGTTTCGGTTCATGCCGTTGGGGGCATACTCGGGCTGTTGGCCGTCTGCGTCTCAGGCGCGGAACAGAGCGGACAATTCCTCGCACAACTGGCGGGAGTTTCTACACTGCTCGGTTTTGTGCTGCCTGTAGCCTACGGCCTCAACTGGCTTCTGAATCGTCTCTATCCGCAACGCGTAAGCGAAGAAGGCGAGCGGCAAGGAATGGATCTCTACGAACTTGGGGCCGGGGCGTATCCGGAATTTGTCGTGCACAGCGAGGAATTCTCGCAACGCTTGAACTAAGCCAAGTAATCTGGGAGTAGTCCGAAATCCGGTCTATCCGGCCATAACCACTACAATCATTCCGACCCTGAACGAGTTCGCTTCGCGATTTCGTTCTCCGCTCAGCGTGACAAAACTAATCCTCTAAGGTTTAGCTGTGCTTGGCAACGTACAAGAGCAGTCCAAAAATCACCACCGGGATTAGCGCAAGCGCCAAATAGAAGAGAATTTTCTTGGGCCAGGGAGTGCGACGCGTCTTCCAGTTGTGCAGTTCCTGCCTCTCGCTGACTCCGACTTGATCCTGATGCTCGAGATCCCAAGCGAAATCGCGAGCAGTGCGATAACGGTTCTTGGGATCACGCTCCAGCGCGCGGTAGACGATCTCCTGCAGTTGCGGCGAGATGGCGGGATCAATCTCGCGCGGAGGAATGGGATTGTTCAGCAGGCGGTCGTTCATGATAAGGAACGGGTTATCGCCGGTGAACGGCACCTTCCCCGTCAACATTTCATAGAGCATCACGCCAAGCGCATACAGATCGCTGCGGGAGTCGCCACGCTTGCCTTTCACTTGCTCCGGGGAAATGTAGTCTGGAGTCCCCATAGTCTGGGAAAGTTTGGCGAAGGTAAGCCGCTTCGATTTGGCACTGGCCGCGATACCGAAATCGATGAGCTTGATCGTGTCGTCGGCTGTAACCATTACATTCTCTGGCTTCAGGTCACGGTGCGCAACGCCGCGATCGTGGATGTAACCCAACGCATCCAGAATACGGACCGTCAAGCGAAGGGCTTGTTCGATCGGCAACTTGTGCTTCTCGTCGAGGATTTTGCGGAGCAGGCGGCCTTCCACCCACTCCATGACCATGTAGACCTGGCTTCGGTCGTCATCGACATAAACTTTCATCACTCCCGGATGATCGAGCATCTTGCCGATCTCTTCCTCACGTTTAAAGCGATCAAACAGCGCGGGATCGCTCTCTACTTCCGGATGAGGAACCTTAATGGCGACTTGCCGGCCATCTCTCATGTCGGTACCGCGAAAGATGGACGCCATGCCGCTACGGGCTACAAGGCTATCAATTCGGTAATGGTCCAGTTGATCGCCGGGATGGAGAGAGGACATTCGGTTGAGTTCCAACTACCCTCATCATGCCAGAAGATGCGCAAAGAATTCATAAAGATTGCTGGAGGGCGGATTAGCGAAGTTTATACGGCCGGCCGCGGTACATGCCGATCCGCTCCACGCCCCGCACCCTGACTAATTGCACGCTGACGTTGTCCCCGCCGTCTTTCTGGTTCGCACTGGCCACCAGATCCTGCGCCGCAGCATTCAGGTCGCTCTTACGGCTCACAATGCGGGCCATCTCCTCGGAGCTGACAGGGCCGTGCAAACCATCGGAACAAAGCAGTAGCACATCCCCCGGTTGGACCTCCAATTCACTCACGTCGATCTTCACAAACAGATTGCTTCCCAGAGAGCGGCTCAGGACATGCCGCGTATCTGCGTCCTCCGCCTCTGCTTTTGAGAGAATCCCCATACGAAACTGCTCGTTCGCGACCGTGTGATCGTTGGTAACGGCGCGAGCCTTGGAATCCCGAATAAAGTAGCAGCGGGAATCCCCGACGTGGGCAATCGTCGCGCGATCAAAACGCAGCGCACAAACTACGATCGTGGAAGACATTCCGGCACCGGCTGGGCCTGCCATTGCCTCCGTCTCACAAATGCGGGCGTTTGCCGCCTGCACGAGGCGGTTCAGGAGTGGACCGTGGGATTCCATAGCGGGAGCCCTGCGGAAGCCGCCCAACACTTCTTCGACCGCTGCCCGCGATGCGACTTCTCCCTGCCGCTGCCCACCCACTCCGTCGGCCAATGCGAACAACCAACCGTGAGAGCGGACTTGCTCTGGAGAGGGCGGCCGAACGTAGCCGAGATAATCCTCATTTCGCGGGCGAACGGGACCCGTGTCCGAAAGCTGGGCGAATTCAACCTCGAGCATAGGAAAAACCTACACCGCTTTCCCTGAACCGAAACACATTCCCGGTAGCAGCAAAGCGGCTATGGCCTGGGAGCAAGCGCGTTGCTCACCAGGCCATGTTGCCGGTCTTTCACGGAACGGTCAACTCATCAAGCTGCTGGCACTCGGTTCTCAACCAGTGTAGTTCGGCCGGCGGCCTTGCTGGCCCGCAGGAAGTAGATACCGCCATAGATCCCCAGACCATAGCGCGATTCCTAACGCCAACAGAGGTTCCATCTTTGTCCCGTATCCCATGAACGGTCCGACGATGTAAAAGGCCATGCATGCCAGGTTTGCGAGCAGGCCAAACACCGGAATCACCAGATGGCGGACGAACTTAAACTTCGGGTGATTGTGAAAACATACGAGGCAAGTCACGCAGCTCAACATATAAAGCAAGAACGTTCCAAAGTTCGATGCCAGGGTCATGGTGAGGAATGAGTTGGGTAATGCCGCCATCTTGTCGTGCGTCAGGTATCCGACGCTCGACCAGAACCCATGCGGCAAAGCCTGAATGGCAGAATCCGCTGGGGCGGCATCCGTCGCCAAAGTACATCACGACCGTGATGCATCCAACGACGGCGGATATCGTCGCCAGCCACCAGATGGCTTTATGCGGCGTCAAGTTTCTGGAGTGCAGCGCTCCCATAGAATCGGGCAGTTCCTTGTCCTTGCCCATCGCGTAGGTGACGCGCGCCCCGGTATTCATGCAGGAGAGAGTAGTGCCGATCAGAGCCAGGAACACCGTAGCCGCCTCAGCCAGCATAAAGATGCGCCCGCGCCCCGGACCGAATAGAGTATCGCCGATCATGATCATCAGATCTCCAATCGGGGCGGCCGAGGCGGCTGCATTCTGCATCGTATAGCCGCTATTGAGTACATAGTTCGCGGCAAAATACTCAAACAGGTAGCAGAAGCAACCTTGCACAAGGAGCGAAGTGACAACAGCAATGGGCACGTCGCGTTTGGCGTTCTTGGCTTCGCCTCCCATCGCCGTCACCGATTCAAAGCCAACCAAAATCAGGATGGCGATCGTGGCCTGCACGAACATCCAGCCAAAGTTGTGCATTCTAATGACTGACTTGCCGTTCGGATGCGAAAGAAAGGCGCCGCTGGCATCGTGCTCCGGATAGCTGATGTGAAACGGAACCGGTTTGCCGGAGGCATCGACCTTGGGCTGCGGCACGCCGCTCGAGTCACGGACGATTACGTCGGTGGCCTGGCCGCTCACCACTTGCGACGTCGTGGCAAACTCATAGGTGTAAGATGCGCCGGTTTGCGGATCGAATTGAGCCGCTGGGCTTCCCGGCGGATGACTCAAGCGGTAGTTGAGGGCAACAACCGAGAACAAGAGCAAGGCGCTGATCTGAATTACGTTGATCGCGATGTTTACCGACGTCGAGCCGTTCACGCCACGATGCGCGATGTAGGCCACCGCAAACGAGAAGAAAACCGCCACCGCCATCATGAACATCGGGCCGGGATTGCTGGCACTCATGAAAGCTGGCCAGATCGTTCCCACCAGATATCCTGAGATCACGCCGATGACGCCCACCATCACGCCTGGATAGAGCCAGTAATAGAGATGGGAGCCCCAGCCAACAATGAATTTCGCAAGGCGGGCATACGGCCAAGCTTTCTCGTGACTGAGGAACGACTGTTCAGCGAAATAGTAAGAACTGCCGGTCCCGGGATACAGCTTCGCCATCTCCGCATAGCAGACCGCTGTCGCGAGACACAGTACAGTGGCGAACAGAATGCCGATCCACATCGCCGGTGCGGTTGCGCCAGCTGTGGCCTGTCCAAAGAACGTGAGCCACAGAAAGGCACCAGGAGCGATGAGCGCCATCGCATTCATCGTCAGACCAGTCAGGCCTAAGGTCTGTTTCATTTCGGTGTTGTTCTCTGCCATCGATATTCTCCTCTGATTATCGTCTTCGATTTCATTCCGCTCTGCTGCCATTGCAGAGCTTCGCTAGCGACCCCAACATCAGAGCCATTGCCCCCAGCATGCCGAGCACTCCGAGCAAAGGCTCTCTGTCCAGAAGAAATAAGCTTGCCAGCAAAGCGCCAGAACCAGCCATCAATCCAAACACCTGCACCAGTCGAAACTCCTTCATTTGTGCCTGATCCTCTTATGTTCGCACTGGCGTTACGCGACCTACCTTTACTTCTCCACCGTGTTGTGACCAAAAATAAAACCGAATTCAGCCATGGCTCGAGGCTGGTTCTGGTTCATGCCCGTCTGACTGAAGGCGAAACCCGGAGTAATGTTGCTGGCGTGAACGTACGCCAAGTCTCCGCGAACAAAGAAGCCGCCCCGTTGAACGGTAGGCGTTACAGTGATCGAGGTGGCACTGCTACCCGGACCATACATAAGATTCACAGCCCCGTCTGTGGCGCTCCCTGAACTGGTGATGTATTCCCAGCGTACCGGCAGTGAGAAACCGTGTTTGAACGCGTAACTCGCCAGGATCGCGCCACCTGTTGCCGATGCGCCTTTCACCACGCCGATGCTCGGGTTCGTGGGAACCTTGGAATATTGGAAATAGGGCTGAATAATCCATGGGCCCTTCAGGTACGTGTAGATCACGTTGTAGATGGTGCTGTTGTTCTGCACAGGAGTGGCGTAAGTCTGGAAGGCAGTCTGTCCATAGTTTCCACCGCCCACGAATGCCAAGGTATGGGGCCCTTTCGTGTACGCTAAGGAGCCGGACAACCACGAGTAGCGGTTGGAATAGAAGCCGTCGTTCCAACTGAACGAAGCGGTGAACTTACCTATCGTCTGGTTGACTTGAATTCCGCGATTGACCGCGTTCTCCTGGTTCCACAACAGGCCCCGATGGACGTTCATGTTCTCGAAGGTGAACGTGTACTCTGCGCCAATCAGCGTGGGCAGCGCACCGATCATGATCGAGGTGTTCTTCGCGGCTTGCAGCTTGAAAAAAGCAACCGGTACCGGACCAAAAAGTTTGCTTATCGTTTTGTCGGTCTCAAGGAAGGGCGTCCCCAGAGCCGCGATGTTGTATGCACCGGCTTGCAGATAGAACTGAAAACGGCCGTCGGCCTTCTGAATAAACACCTGACCGTTGCTTAGACCCGCTTGTCCGCCCTTGTCGCCGGCTACGTAATTTCCCGTCCACATCCCCAGACCGCCGAGAATGCCGTTCACAGAAATCCTGCCCATGGGCCCCGCCTCGAACGTGAAGGGGGGGAGCCCCGACAGGGGGCCGGTGATCGCAGGAGTGGCAAGCACTGCTGCTGGTGGCGCATCTGCAGGCGCCGCGGCCGGCGCAGTGGTTTGGGCCCCAGCAGTCTGTGGCGCGGCGGAGGGATCCGTCGATTGCGCGAGCAAAACCGGTTCCTGCGGATCTTTCCCGATAGCCGTCGCATCCACCGAACTCTGTTGCGCGGCGACGCCGCCGGCGGGGGAAGGGATGCCAGTGCTGGCCCGATCCTGTGCCTGGGCAAGGGATACTAACAAAATACTTGCCATCGCCATCATTGCGTTGTGCTGGAAAGGATTCTTCATTTGGTTTCCCAACCTCATTTCTTTTGTGGATGTAATCGGTGACCGTCTGTAAGAGATCACCCATCGCGTTTGCTGACCTGCACGCCGAAATTAGCGACGGACGCCGGTCGAGTCCAACGCATACTTCTGCTACAAAGGATCGAAAGTTTGTTTTTTGAAACAAATATTTATGGGCCTGATAAGTAAAACTATTGGCCCGGCAAGGAGGATGTCATCGAGAGTCGAGATCTGAACTCATCGCGGCTAAGGAAATGCCGCGTCAGGCCGCGTGTTTTGGGCTCACAATAATGTCACCATCCGGTCACAGAACCTGATATGACATTTCGAGACCGAAATGGCTCGAAGAGGTTAGTCGCCTTCCGACGCAGGCGCAATTTATAAGGGCGATTGAAATTTTTCATGGGATTGGACTATTGGCAAGCAGGTGAATAGCAAGATATCCTCGCTCATCTCGCCATACCGTAAGGTCTCGAACTACGGGGCCAACCACTAATAAGGAGACTAATGTCGATAGAATTGCGGGACTTTCTTGCTCTTTCGTACGACGAACTCGAGCAGTTGAACCTGAATGCCAAGGAGCAGCGCAGGAATCGCGTCGCCATCGACAAGATTCGCGAGGAGCGACTCAAGTATCTGACAGACGAAAAGCGGATTAAGGCCTTAACTGTAATGTTCAGCGACCTCGAAGGCCGGCTGCACATGCTCGATTATGATAAGAAGTTTCTGCTGAAGAGCTACGATAACCTGACCTTTGATGGCTCATCGATTCGGGGATTTACGGCACAGCGGGAGAGCGATCTTCGCCTCGGCATCGACTGGTCCGCTTTCTATTGGGGACCCGCCGACGTATTCGGGCCTGGCAAGGTGCTGGTTTTTGGAGAGGTAATTGACAAGGACGGCACGCGCTACTCTGGCGACATTCGCGGCGTTCTCAAGAACCTCGCTGACGGTCTTTATAACAAGAAAGGCTACACGCTCAACGCCGCGAACGAAATCGAGGGATTTCTGTTTAAAGGTCCGGACGCGGAGCGGCGCTTCCACGAGACCGGCAAGTTCGAATACGTCAACACCGGCGGCTATTATCATTCTCTGCCGGGCGATCCCCTGCGTACGTTCATCGACACCACTGCCGAAGTGCAGCGCGCTATGGGCTTCCAGAACGAGAAGGACCATCCGGAAGTTGCGCCCTCACAGTTTGAAATTAACTATGGTTACGGCGAGGTGGTCGCCGCGGCTGATCAGATTCAGCTCTACAAACTGATTTGCCGCCAGGTAGCTACCAACATGGGACTCACCGCTTCTTTCCTGCCCAAGCCGGTAGTGGGAGTCAATGGCAGCGGTATGCATACCAATGTCTCGATCAGCGAGAACGGTAAGAACCTGTTCTGGGACGCCAAGGGCGAAGAAAAGCTGAGCAAGATGGGTTGGGCCTTCGTGGACTGCATTCTCACCCATGGCAACGACATCTGCCTGCTTTTGAATCCGAGCGTGAACGCCTATCGCCGTCTCGATCCGCACTTCGAAGCTCCGAACCAGATCAAGGCTTCGCCGGTAGATCGCGGCTCGATGATACGTATTCCAATCGGCAATGAGAAGTCGATGCGCGTCGAAGTCCGCTCAGTAGCGCCTGACGCGAATCCTTATATGGTGATGTACTCGATTTTCAAAACCGGTCTGGACGGCGACACCGCAAAGATCAAAAACCTCCGCCAGGCGGAACGTTACCTGCCCGACAACATCTACGACGCCCTCGATAATTTCCGCAAGGGCGAGTGGATCTCCACCATCTTCGGAGAAGATGTGAAGGGGCGTTATGCGGATCTGAAGCAGGGCTCGGCTGATCGTTGTCCGCGATTATTGGGCACTTTCGTGAAGCCGCAGGAAGTCCAGTTCCACCACGAGGTCTACAACCAGTTCCTGTGGAATCTGTTTTAAGTCGGGGATTCATTCCTCCGACCTGCGAAGTGTTCAACGTGAGGGCGTAGGGGAGCGGGGGTCTCCCTCACGGCATAACGGAATGTCTCTGACAGCTTTCAACCACGACTCCTTCTCTCACCTAGTACGAGGAGTAGCCCTTGCGAACGGGAACATTCGCCTTCGAAGCGTTCAATTTGACACGAATTGGGTGCTCTCCGCTTCGATGAGTTTATGGAGATCCTCAACCAGCAGCGTCCGCATGAAGCTCTGGAGATGAATCGCTCCATTCAATTTGCATAAGTCCCGCGTCCGCCGCGCCAGCCGCTTCCTTCTGACGGCTTTTTCGAACGCGACGCCTCACACCTTTTTCCGGCCTGAGCACTAATCTGGGCGTCGCGTCCGAAAAAGCACTAGCGTCATGCGACCATAGCCTCGGCCGCCTCCGTCCACTTATCCCTGTTAGCGATTACCCTGCGGTGTCGCAGAGATCCGAGCATTGGCGCTTGCCTGGGACTTCCAGTGCCCATCTTCTTTGCTCAGAACAATCAGGCCACGAGTATCCTCACCGCTCGCAGGAACGCCCCTATGTTTAATATCGAATGTCTTCACGACTGCAATGGCAACGTCTGGACGAAGAAAGCGCAGTTCTTCGACAGCATGCCTCCGTGTGTGGTCGTGGAAAGGACCTCCCGGTGCATGGAGGCGGGTGATCAGTTCTGCCCACTTCTGACACCCGATAAGCCACCCCCCTGTGGTGTTGATAAAGATCGCGTCGTCCGCACATTTATCAGGAGTGGCCGCCAGAGCCGGCTGGTGATTGTTCCAATCCGTTTCGAAGCCCTCTGCTAATCTCGCGCGAATGGCGGTTGCGTCCTGTTCCCTCCAAAAGCGACCCCGGTCTGTCTTGTCCGTTGACTGTCCTTGTGCCACGACGATCATCGCAATCACAATTCCTACGAGGCAGAACTTGCTCATTTGTGTAGTTCCTCCGAGTGGCAGCATGGAAGGAGATGGTTCTGAAGAGAAGTACTTGGTCGTTACGCAGGCGTAACGTACGTTGCAAAATCAACAACTTGCGAGGATTTAGATTACCAACCGGAAACTGCTGTAATCGTAGCGGGCGAGCTTTCAATGGTTCGCGTGTTGAGGAGGAAATGCCGCCCATCGCGTGATACCGCGTATTGATTCATTAGTGTCTGGATCGGCGTTGGGCGAAGATCGGTCGCGAATAGTGTGTGCGGAGCACCCAGTGCAGGAGCGTGGCCAGCGTGGACGGACACCGACATCAAGTTCCCCTCGAGATCGAGATAGAACAGCTCGTGCCCGTCTCGGCTCCAATGGGGCATCCACCCACCGGCCGTTGATGCTGTCCACTTCCGGCCCGCAGAAGAAAAATCTCGCACATAGACTTCGTCGCGGCCTGTCTCCGCGGACGTGTACGCCATCCAGCGCGGTCGCTCTCCGCTCCCTGCGGAAGAAAAGCTGGCTCCCAGTTCAGCATACAGGTGCTGAGCGAAAGCCCGGGGAGCGCTGCTGGCGTTCAGTTGCATCGTCCAGATGTGCATGTCGCGGTAATCTGGCCATTGCGTATTGAAGGCAACAAACCGCGCATCGGACGACCAGTCGGTAGGAAACTTCGGACCATCGCTGTCCAGAATAGTCTGCGTTGTGCCCCCGTTGAGGGCGCGCCGGAGCAGGCGCATGCGATGTTCATCGCCTCGGCTGAACAGGAGCTCGCGACTGTCCGGCGACCACACCGGCAAGAATTCCGCCTCCTCTTGCCCAAGTTCAGAGAAACGAGAGAGTGCGCCATCTCGCGAAAGATCCATCAACCAGACGGTGGTCGTGGCGGTCGCGGGATCATTGTCCGCCCATGCGGTTATGTATTGTTCGTCACGCGACAAACTGAAGGCCGAAAAGGCGTTTGGCGGACCGATGGTTTTTAACACCGCGCCTTGGCGGTCAAACCACGTGAACCGACGGTCCGCGTACTTCCTGCCTGGTAAAGCAGGATCCCACTGTCTGAAAGGGAGAAGCCGGGTTCGCGCCAACGGCGATATCGAATCTCCGGCGCGATGATGGTTCGCCGACCGGTTAGCACCAGATTGTTCAGGTCGAACGGCTGATGCATGAGTTCTCCGTCGCTCACGAAGAGGAGTGAAGCTGGCCGCGCCATCGACGGTGGAGCATAGGCCGCCCCGCCATCCGAGGCCAGCAGCACCTTTGAGGTTTTGCCGTCTAGTGAACCCACTCGAATCGCAGAAGCACCCGGACGTGGGCTCGCGGCAAGATAAAGAAATCGACGACCATCTGGCAAGAAATGTGGCAGCGCGTGCGAGATTTCCGCTCGCGATCCGTCCAGCGAAGTTACGGGTTGCGGAACGCCTCCATTCGCGGCGATCTGGTACAGAATGCCATCGGGTTTTGGCGCAAAGACGATAATGCCCTCGCGGCTCCATGATGCGCCGCGTCCGACCACGATGTCGGCGAGATCGCGCGTTGGTCCGCCCGCAATGTCAATCGTCTTCAGCTTTGACGTGGTGAAGAAACCAATGCTGCGACTATCTGGGGACCAGAAGGGCTGAGAGGCGGTTTCAGTTCCCGGCAGAGGCTTGGCTTCGAGTGAATCCAATGCTCGAATCCACAACGCTGTGTTGCCCTTCCATGCAGCGGTAAATGCGACGGTGCGACCGTCCGGAGAAATGGCGAAAGACTCAAAAGAGCTGTTCGTCGGCGGGAGAATTGAGAGCCGGAATGTGCGCTCAAACTCTGCTGTTTTGTGGAAGTAGAGCCAGGAGAACGCCAGAACAGCCAGGGCGAATAGCGCCCAGCCGACATACGACACCGCGCTCGATTTTCCGCTCAGCGGGAGCGCGGTGGGTGGCTCCCGCTCAGAGAACTGGGGAACATAGCCACCCTTGGGTAGCGATATTAATACCTGATCTTCGGCGCCGTCGCCTCGATAAAACGAATCGAGACGGTCGCGGAGGCGTTTTGCCTCGACACGAACGATGGGATCGATTTTGGAGTCGAAGGAAGTTTTGCGACCTAAGACCTCTATTGCAACGATCGATTCTTTTATCTCATGCGCGCTTCCCTCCAACGCGCGATCCACAATGAAACGGAGAAATGCACTAGAACGCTCCGCACTTTCAAATGGGGCGCTCGCCAAAATCCGGTTTAATTGTGCACGTATCTTAGCCGGTTCCATCGACGCCAAGAATCCTACGAGATCCACAAACTAACCACCAGCTTTCCGACAGATTAGAGCATCCTGAGCGGATGGTCGGCTACTCTCTCCCAACCGGAGCTCGGGAAGAGGAGTTCGTCATCCGCAATCTGCGAGGTGTGGCCTTGAGTTGCCATCTTTAACAGGGTAGTCACAGTTCAAAGATGACTGGGAGGTGCGGCCTGAAATCCACATGCCCTTTTAGCCGGTGACAATCAAATTCAATTTCGAGTAGAGGTGCCGCTCCCGTCCGAATTGCGAGAACTCCACTCTCAATTATTTTCTGTGACGCGATTACTGGAGATTCATCCGCTTCAGCAAGCTGACGAAACGCGGTTCATCTAGCAGGCTTCTCCACTTAGGCTCCACTTTCAGGAACACCATTCTAGGATCGCGCTGTTCAAATCCGCGCTCTAGCCATGCGAGAGCTTCGGCGGTCTGATCGAGGCTGTTGTAAATTATTGCGATCAGGTACGGCGGGACAAAACGCTCTGCGGAGATTTGCACCAGGTGGTCGCATGCCGCACGCGCTTCCGTTCGCTTGCCAAGTCTCGCGTTGGCATAGGCCTCGAGTGCGACCGCAAATGTACTTTCGGGGCTGACCGCGGCAGAAGCGCGTGCCTCGGCGACGGCCTTCGCGAAAAGACCCGCTTCGATGCAGGCGCTCGCGGCGAACGCGTGAGCGATTCTGGAGTGCGGGTCGAGTTCAACCGCCTCGTTGAGTCGAGCCAAGGCCTCGCCGGTCCGGCCCGCGTGAAGCAGGAATTGGCCTTCCATGGCGTGGATCACGCCGGAGAGCGGGTCGATTTCCCTGGCGCGCGCGATCTCGGCCAGGGCTTCCGCATGCCGGCCGGTATTGGAGCAGAGGTGCGCGAACATCCAACGAGCATCGGCGCTGTTCGCATTCAGCTCCAAAGCTCGCCGCAGATGCTTCTCGGCCTTATTCCATGCCCACTCGTACCAGAAAATGTTAAACCCGAGCACCGCGTGGGCTTCCGCGAGAGTCCCGTCAAGTTCCACTGCCTTTTCTGCTGCTGCTTTTGCCCTTGGCAGAACTTCCTTGGGCGGCATTTCCAGCGCAAAGGCGTGCATGCGATATGCGTGTGCGAGTCCGACCTGTGCATGCGCATCGTAGGGATCGGCCCGGATTGCCTCTTGCAGATACGCCATGCCGGAGCGGATTCCGGAAGGCGACATGCGGAAGAGGTGAAAGCGTCCTTTTAAATAGAGTTCATGAGCCTTGACACTCTGGGTATGGTGCTTCAGGGCGTCCGCTCTCTCCCGGCCCGTCATTTTCAGTTGCAACGCCTCCACGACGGCCAGCGTGATTTCGTCCTGCACTTCAAAGATGTCGCGCAGTTCCATCTCGCGGTCGTATCGTTGCGACCACAGATGACATCCGTCCTCCGCGTTTATCAACTGCGCGATGATGCGCAGCTGGTTCCCGGAGCGACGCAGACTGCCTTCCAGCACAAGGGTTGCGCCAAGCTTTTCGGCAACCTCGCGAACGTCCGCTGGTTTGCCCTTGAAGGAAAATGCCGATGTGCGCGCTACGACTCGAAGGTGCCCCAGCTTCGAAAGCGCGTTGATCAGTTCTTCCGCCAGGCCATCGCCGAAATACTCAAAATCTGGATCGCCGTTGATGTTCACAAAAGGCAACACCACGATGGAAGCCCGCGCCGCTGGTTTGCCGGCGAAAGGTTTCGCCGCGGCTATTTTCACTTTGGCGACAAACTGATAGCCGCGACCTGACACAGTAGCGATATAACGGTTGTCGGCATGACCTTCGCCCAGGACGCGGCGAAGGATGGAGATGTTTTGATTCAAGTTGTTCTCTTCGACGGCAGTATCGGCCCAGACAGCCCGCATCAGCTCGTCCTTGGCGAGCACGGCTCCGGCGTGCTCCACCAGATAGGAGAGCGTATCGAAGGCTTTCGGAGCGAGTGGCACGGTCGCACCATCGCGCCCCAGCAACAGACGCTTGCGGCCATCCAGCCGAAAGTCTCCGAATTCGTAAACCCGCATTGATCGAGGGGGCACGGCTTCATAATCTTCTCAGAAACCTCCATAACTTCCTAAGTACTTTCTCGCAGCGGTAGCACTCACATGTCTTGAGCACAGCGGACCAGGAAAGCAATCACAGAGCAAGCGGGCGGCGTCCCCAAGCCGTCCACATGGTGGGGGATGGCATCATAAAATCCGGACTGTCCAGCGTCGCAAGGTCTTGCTGCAACTCTTGTTCCGTAATGTGACCGCCAGCAATAAATGGATCGTGGAGTTGCTCGAAATTTGCCCGCATCAGTGAGGCGCCGACAGATCCGCCGTGCCACATAAACAACCGCGCTTCCGCACAGACATTCACAAGCCCGAGCGCCCGCAAACGGCCATAGAGAAGCCGCCCCCAACGCCTCTCAAGGCCCCGCTCCTCAGCCAGCCGGAATAAAGCTATTTGTGATTTCAACTGGATCTCACCGGAACTGACAGCCGGGTCGGAACGCAAAGAGGCAGAATCAAATTCTTCGTCGATGAGGTAACCGCCTGGCTTTAGGGCCGCAACCAGGCGCGCCAGCACTTTTTCCGGCTTCGGAAGATGTCCGAGCACCAGGCGGGCATGAATCAAATCAAAGGCCGCTTCGGGAAGTGGTTCCGAGGCAAGGTTGTGACGACGCACCTCCAGGTTAGGAGCCTGCAATGGCTCGAGGAAGCGCGGATCAAGATCGGTGACCAGCACATGTCCGGTCGGACCGACCCGGGCCGCCAGCCAGGCGCCGATGGAGCCACCCCCTCCACCCACTTCCAAACACTTCCAGCCAGGACCGATGCCAATATTCTCCAGATGCTGGATGGTAGTGCGGTCATAGATGGCCGACAAGGCGTCGAACCGCACCGGCGTTTCGCGTGCGGCATTGTCGAGCATGTACGCCGAACCGGCGCCCGGCTGGGTGTTGTTCGTTTCCAGTTTCATGTTTCCTCCTATCAAAATGCGGACCCCAGAGCATTGACGGTGTGCCGGACGGAGACTCAATCTGGCAGACGGTCTCCCTCGGGTTCGGGCAACCAGAACGTACCAACCACGCCAAGAACTGTGAAGAGGAGTACGACAAGCCCGGCGGCATGGGCGAGTTTCGGGGCGGGGCCAGCCCCGGGCATGATGTTGGAAAGTGTCGCCGTCAGGAGTCCCGCGGTAACGCCGAGGACTTTGCCGCCGATATTGGCCGCGAAACTTTCCCCCGTCGCGCGTAGACGAGTTGGGTAGACTCTGGGCAAATAGTTTCCCCAGAAGCTGTTAAGGCCATTGAAGAGCATGGTGGCAAGAAAAATGCCAAGGTGGAGGAGCGCCAAAGTGCGGGTCGCCGCAAAGAAGTAGAGAAAAGGAAAAGCGATCAGTGAGGGAACGAGGAAGAGGAACGCGCGCCGGCGTTGTGACACCACATGTACAACGAAAAGAGCAAAGAGTATGCGACCCACTGTGCCGCCCACTTCCTGGAACACTTGTACGCCACTGGCGACTTGTTCCAGGTGTCGCGGTGAAACGCCTTGCATATCCCTAAGCCCAGGGACCATACGAACGGTGTGCAGAATGGCGCCAAGGGGCATGGCGTAGCTGCACGCGAACAATAGCGTGGCGACCAACGTGGTTTTTCTTAAAGCTGGTTGAAACAACTCCGAGATACTCGGGCGCTCCAGTCTGACGCTGGACCTTTTTTTCAGCCACAAAGGGGATTCGGGAAGAAACGAACGAACCAGCAG
Source organism: uncultured Acidobacteriota bacterium (assembly GCA_963807095.1). Taxonomy (GTDB): domain Bacteria; phylum Acidobacteriota; class Terriglobia; order Terriglobales; family Acidobacteriaceae; genus Sulfotelmatobacter. Next base: position 465,595 of record CAWEAF010000002.1, read on the forward strand.
AAGTGGCAATGCCGGAATCAATCCCGACAGCAGCGTGTAGCGCCAGGCTTCATGGCCGCCGCGAATCATGGGAAGCGCTTCGGCGTAAGTGACAGCCAGGTAATAAGCCCCCGCAACCGTCAGTCCGCCGATGGTGTAGAAGGCTTGGGTGAAGCCCAGGATGGATTCGCGGCGCCTGGGGCTCGGGAATAGCTCGGCGAGCCAGGTGATGGCGGCAACAAATTCCACGGATACCCCGACCATGGTCGAGCAACGAAAAACCAATAGTTGTGTGGCCGATGTGGAGAAACCGGCAGCGCAAGCAGACACGCTGTAGAGCAGAATGCTCCAGACCAGAATGCGCTTGCGGCCGAAAAGATCCGTCAAGTACCCGCCGAGAAATCCAAAAACGCCACCCAAGGCAATGGGGATGTAGAACAACAAACTCGACCACAAATTGAACCCAGCAGTCCCCGGCCTGACATGCCCTAAATCTGCAAGCGCCGGGCGAACGATCAGCGCCATCATGAGAGTCTCGTACAGGTCAAAGGCAAAGCCCAGGCAGGCGACCGCACACACCAGCCACTCCACGGGCGTCAATTGAGCCGTAGCCTCCGTAGCTTCGGCGGTTCGAAGGGACGCGCTTGCGACTTCGAGTTTGTTTGTCGAACCGTTCAATGGTCGGCTCCAACCCAAAAGAAAGTAGCGCCATTTAACCTCAATCGCATTTATGATACAAGCTCTAAAAACTTAACGTGTGTTGAAAGATAATCACTAATGGAATTTACATCGAAGCAACTCCGTGCTTTCCTGTTAGTGGCCCAGCACCGGAGCTTTTCGCGGGCTGCGGAAGCGCTTTTCATTACACCTTCCGGATTGAGTGTGTTGATCCGGGAACTGGAAGTTCAGCTCGGCTTCAGGCTCTTCGAGCGGACCACGCGGCATGTCGCGCCCACGCCATACGGTGCCGAACTGATTGCCGTGGTGCAAAGAAATTTGGCGGAACTCGATGCCGCCACATCGCGCCTCGGGCAGTCGGCCAGTGAGGCCGGTCAGTCGCTCACGTTAGGCGCCCCGCCCTTGATCGCGGCGGATATCATGGTGCAGGCTATCAAGGAATTTCGAACTTACCGTCCCGGCCTCCGGGTTCAACTGCACGACGACAATGTAGCGACGATTTTACCGTTGGTGCAAGCCGGCAAACTCGACATGGGACTTGGCCCTTTTGGGTCCGCGACAGGTGTCCGGCGTGCACTGTTGTTTCGGTCTCCGCTGGTAGTGATTCGCCCGGACAAGGATCCCTCGTATCGCAGGGCAACCACGACCTGGTCGGCGCTACGAAACGAGAAACTGATCACCCTGCGGCCGACCGGTCAAATTCAGCAATTGATGTCGAAACATCTCTCTCGCGCCGGCATCAAAAGCAGCGCGAATACATCTGTCAATTTGCTTGACACGCAGATTGCGATGGTGGAAGCCGGCGATGGGATAGCCGTGATCCCATCATTTTTCATGACAGCGTGCCGGAATCGCAGGGTCTCCATGAGCCGGCTGGTCAACCCTGTCGTAACCATAGGCTTGTATCTGATCAGCAATCGAGCGAAGAAACTACCGCCGGAGGCTGACGAGTTCACGGAATTTTTGAAGAGTTTTGTTGGAAGATGGATAGGTCATGTAGACAGCGGTACTCCTATAAGGATCGGCTAACGCCCTTGTGTTGATTGAGATCTTCCATCTGGCTTGCACTTCCCGTCACGGTAGGGGTAGAGCCACTTCATGCAATTGAACGCGCCCCAACAACAGACGCTTGCTCCCATCCAGCCGAAAGTCTCCGAATTCGTAAAGCTGGCCTAGTCGAGGGGCACGGCTTCATAATCTTCTCAAAAACCTTCATAACTTCCTAAGTACTTTCTCGCTCGCATTGGGACATGCTGGCCTCGGTTCAATTCCTGGTCCACCTAGCAGGACCGGAATCGAAGGAGAACAAGATGCTTCCGAAATTCTCGCACTTGGTCCGCAACGGTTTGGTGCTGGCCGTGTCTATCGTTCCAGCATTGGCCCATTCTGAAACGTGGCAACTTAAGGTAGGGGCCCAGGCGGACAAAAAAGCCCACCAGGTTAAGGCTTTCCTGCCCAATGAGATTTGGGTCCACGCCGGCGACAGTATTACCTGGAGGTTCGCCAGCGACGACGAACACACGGTCACGTTCCTGCTACCGGGACAGGTACGCCCAGCCTTCCAGGTGGGATGCCCCGGAACCACTCCCGACGGGTCCCTCGAAACTGGCACGCAGTGCGTAAACAGCGGGGTATCAGCGAATGGAAACTCCTACACCGTGACTTTCCCGGTGGCCGGCAATTTCAAGCTGGTTTGCCTGGTTCACATCATGATGACGGCTACCGTCCACGTGCTGGACCTATCGCAACCTCTGCCCTACTCCCAAGCTTTTTATGATCGGGAAGCAGACCAGCAACGCGATGAGTTGCTTTTCGACACTCTGGTCTCAACCCATCACGTCCACGCGGCGAACGTAGTGGAAGCTGGCGGAGGGAGCGTTGTGGCCACGGGCGGCGGCTTCAGTACTGCGTCCGTCGCACGTTTCATGGAGCCCACGAAAGTGGTCCATGTGGGCGAAACGGTGGAGTGGACAAATTTCGAGGCTTCCACCATTCACACCGTCACGTTTGGCGCCGAGCCTGCCAACCTGCCTCCTCCTTCCGCGAATGTCACGCTGGATGCCGATGGTGCCCGCCATGCGGTCATCAGTTTGCCCTCCGACAGTGCGCATTCCGGGTTTATCGGCCCGGCGCCGCAAGACCGCACCGGCCTGGCACAGGCGCCTCTGGGCGTGACACGGTTCCGCGTGACGTTCACCCAGCCGGGTGTCTTTAAGTACATCTGCGCCCTTCACGACGAAATAGGAATGGTCGGCGAAGTTATCGTTCTGCCCTAGCCGCAGGTCAGGCCGATCACAGTGCAGGATGAATCGCCATGGGAGGAGGAGAAGCCAAGAATCGTTTTCCTGTCTACTCCTTCTTCTCTGGCTTTTTTCGAGACCGCGCGCACCTGGAGGAATGTGTTGTTTGCGCTGTCCTTCATGAATTCCGGGGAGGTCGTGATTAGCACACATGAAAAAAACGAGGGATGACGAATGGTCCGTTCACAATTGGGCTTACTTCTCCTACTGCCTTTGTGTTGTGCGATTGCGGCCGCCCAGGGGAATAGCGCCGCCAAATATACCATCGCTATCAAGAGCTACGCACCGTACAACACCGACATTTTTGTAGCTGCGCGAGACGGCAGTAACGCGCGTCCGCTCGTACCTAACTCCGCCCTGGATTACAATGCAACGTTTTCTCGGGATGGACGATGGATCGTCTTCACGTCACATCGCGCCGGCTCCGCGGACATCTATCGGGTACATCCGGACGGATCGCAACTCGAGCGGCTGACAGATAATCCCGCCTTTGACGACCAGGGGGCGCTTTCGCCCGACGGGAAGACGCTTGCATTCGTGTCGAGCCGCAGTGGGCAGGCGGACATCTGGGTTCTCGATCTTGCGACGCATAAATTGCGCAATATTACCAATCATCCGGCCGGAGATTTCAGACCCGCATGGTCTCCGGACGGACAGTGGATTGCCTTCTCTTCGGATCGGGATCCACGCATCAAGGCGTGTCCGGCCACTACCGCGCCCGGCCCTGCGCCATTTGTAACCCCGCAATTCACCCGTATTTACATAGTGAATCCGGATGGTTCGGGCCTGCGTGGAATCACCGATTCATCCGAGTTGGCGGGAACCCCACATTGGTCACCGGATGGATCCCACCTCATTTTCTACACCGCTGCTCTGGACCAAGTCTGCAAAGGCGGCTTGATTTTTGGCAACGGCTTGAGCCAGATCGCCTCAGCGAATTGGAAGACTGGCGAGCGAAAGACAATTACGGAAGGCGTGGGGCTGAAAGTCTTCCCACGCTACGTGGATTCGAACGAGATCGCTTACCAGACCAGCACTGGCCTTAAGTTCACCAGCGGGGTTGAACTCGCGGGCGACTTCGAAGCGCCGGATTGGTCGCCCGACGGCCGCAGCATGATCTTTCATCGCGAGGTGGCGGTTGGCGCGGAACGCGACAATAAGGTCCGCCCGTGGCCGAGCATGGACCCGTCGTTCGCTTTGCGGCGTTTCCCTTATCCTGCTTCCTTTTCTCCCAACGGAGACCGGATGGTACACGGGCTGATCAACCTTCATGGAGAGTCCCGGAACGGCTCCATCGTTGTGGCGCGTGCGGACGGTTCCGATCGCAAGGTGATATTTGAGGGTCCGGCGACCGATGACTTGATTTTGCCGGTGTGGTCTCCGCGGGGCGACGTCATTCTGTTTACCCTGGGAGGGCTTTATCAAAGGGAGACGATCAAGCCGGCACGATTGATGAGCATTCGGCCCGATGGGTCCGGTTTGACCGCCCTCACAGCGGCCGATGAGAATAGCGGATCGCCGAGTTGGTCGCCTGACGGCAAACAGGTCGCCTATCGTGTGACGAAGGGTCCGGTGCGGGGTCTACACATTCTGGACCTGGCGACGGGCAAAAGCCGGAAGCTGGAGACCGGATCGGAATACGATGTATTCCCCGATTGGTCGCCGCGCGGCGACTGGATCGCTTTCACCAGTAAGCGGGACGGCGATTACGAGATTTACAGGATCCGGCCGGATGGATCCGGCCTGCAACGTCTGACTCATGCGCCAGGCAAGAATGCTCATTCCAGTTTCTCACCCGATGGGAAATGGATTGCTTTCTCGACGGGGATGCAGGGATTCAAGGATGAAGCGATCCACATGCTGTTGCCTTCTCCCGCCGGTCTGACGTTCCAGCCATATGGAGAGATCGCCGTCATGCGTGCGGACGGCTCGAACATTCATCTGCTGACCGACAACTCGACCGAAGAGGGTGCACCCTCTTGGCTTCCGACGCGTAAACGGTGAGCTGACGGTGTAAACCAGGAGCCCTAAACGCGCTATTTTGCCGATTGGTCACTGGAAGTGCCTCTGCCTGCGCACGAAGTGGCTGCAATTCTGCATCTCCTCGGGATCGAACCTATCGAATCCAATGGTTTTTGGCTGCCCCTTTACAGTGCCGCCATGTTAGGCGGTTTCGTGTTAGTCCTGCGCGGAAGACCTGCCTGAGCAGCCGCCTAAGTTTGCACCCAGGTTGAGGAGGGGTCGCAGCGGACACAGAGGAACGTGGGTTGATCCTAAGATAGCGCTTGCCAAAGACGGTGAAATCGTAGCGATGAACACCGCCCCGCTTATAGAGACTCACGCATTTCCTCCATGTGTGCCCGCACGGAAGGAGTACGGCGGCCCGAATCGAGACGGTCGCGAACAGTCATGAACCTCGTCTACCGACATGGTCAACGACACGGCATTCTTCCGCGAACGGATGAGGGCAATCCAATGCTATTCGTGCGGCTCCCGGTGGATCGGAATTCAACTGACGACTCCGAACGTGCGAGCGTCGCCTGAAAGGACGACGGTAGATGAGCAGTATCGGCGGTCGGCGGCAGGGCGGATAGCGCACCTGTACTGGGCGCACAATAGCCTGTTCTAAAGCTCCCTTTTTCCTGACCTTTTCTGGGAAAACAACAACCTTGGGGAGTCTGCCTTTCGGCTAAAACAGAGCTCCATTTGCCCCATTCGGAGGCCAGAGAAACGTGAGCGATGTTACCGTGTGAGGCGGAGACCACGTCGTGCCAATTGGCTCACGGAGCTGAACGTTCCAGGAGTGCCTTGCGCGCAATCAATCCGAAGCCTCTGGAAGTGGCTGACTTTTGCAGGGCATGCAACTGGAGTTGCGCCTGCGCACCATGCTTCGTTTTGTTCGCAAGTTCTGCCATCGCCAGCTCATCTGAAAGCTCGACACCAACAAATCCATAGCGGTGGGCATCACTTGCGACTCGCTGAAATAGCGCGCGTGAGGCATCTGGATGGTCGGAGGCTAGCACCACACGGCCTGAGGCTAATTCAAACTGTAAACGAAGAAAACGGTTCTGGGTCGCATTTCCCAGCGCTTGAGCTGCTTCCATTTCTTTTTGAGCTTCGCGTTGTTTACCCTGCGCGAGTAACGCATCAATCAATGCTATGCTGGCACTCAGCTCGTCGTCTCGTTGTTGATCCTGCTGAAACTGTTGTTTGCATGCGCGCGCTGCCGCTTCGGCGTCTGTAGCGTGACCTTCGTCAATGGCAAGCTTCGCCAAAGACACGCGGCTTTCAGCCGTAGTCTGTTTTTCTCCGGCCTGATTTCTGAGCGCGAGAGCGTCTTCATGCCGTTTCCTGGCCAAATCGAGATCACCGCGATCCAAGGCTACATCCCCCATCCCGCTGAGCACATACGCAGTTGCATCCTTGTCTTCGATCTTGCGTGCAATCACTTCGGCCTGGCGGTAGGCCGCCTCCGCTTTGTCGAGTTCGCCAGTTTGTCTCCAGATATCTCCCAGGTTGTTAAGGTTGAGGACCACGCCTTCCTTATCATCGACAGCTTGATACTCCGGAATAGACTCCTCCAAGAGTTTCTTCGCTTCCATCAGGTCGCCCTGAGAAAGACGGGTATCAGCGAAGTTGCTGAGTGCGGTCGCAACGCCATCCCTATTGCCAACTTGGCGGAACTTCTTGACTGCTTCCTGGAACATTTGCGCCGACTGTGTGAGATCACCCCTTAAATAATAGAGTGCCGCGAGGTCGGTACGCATCATAGCTTCGCCGTTCGCTTCTTTCGCGGCAATGGATCCTTCAAGTGCATTTCGGCAGATATCGATTGCTTCTGAAGACGCGCCTATCGCGGGTTCTTGCTGACAAAGAATGCCGTATGTCCGACCGACAATGATCGGCGAGCCTTCCGCGGTCGCTTTTTTGATCGCGAGCATCGCAGCAGCGCGGGCTTTGGTGAAATCTCGGTTGATCCATGCGGAAGCTTCTGTCATGTCAATTCGCGCATCGTCGCCAAGAGGGAGTGGCAGACGCCGCAAACTTGCTAAGGTCTGCAGAGAATCCGTCGGGCTGAGGTGCATCTGTGCGGAGGCGAACTGGATGCCGTAATCCAGACTGTCCGGAAAGAGACGAAACAGAGCACGATACGTCTCGACCGCCTCGGGCCACTGTTGCATCGCCTTTTGATATTGTCCTTGAACCAAAAGGCGCTGTTCCTGCGAAAGATGATTCGATAGTTGTACCGCCCGGTTCGCTTCTGCGCTACATTTTGAATCGTTGCCCGTGTGCCAAAACACTTCGGATAAGGCCGAATGGGCGAGAGGGTAGTCCGGATCCGCCTCGATTGCTTTGCTCAGCAGATCGCGGGCAGTGGCGTAGTCGAATTGCCACATCTTGGCTCGTCCTTCGGCGTAGAGTCGAGCGGCCTTTTCGTTGGACGGAAGAGCTGCCCTTGTGGCAATTTCGATTTCTTCCGACGGTGCAGCCACACCGAGACTTTGCCGCAGTTTCCCGCCCAAATCCGAGACCAGGTTGAAGAGGTCGTTCTCGTCACCTGAAACGGATTCCTCGGCGATCGTTTCCCCGCCGGCGGTGTCTTGAAGGCGAACATCAAGTCGAATCCTACGCTTGGGGTCAGCGGGAATCATCATATATGAGCCTACGACGACCACATCCGCGCCTGGATTGGTTCGCAGACGCTGCAAGGTAGATTTGCCAAGCGAATCTTCGTCACGAAGCGGTAATTCACTTTTGGCACGCGCGACATCTTCGCCGGAGACCATGCGGAGCTCGCCGCCACCGGCGAGTTCTGTATTCAACATTTCAGCAATAGCGGAAGAGAGCCAATTGTCCTCTGCCCGGCCAGGCAAATTGCGAAAGCCGAGCACTGCGACCGAACGACGCACGTGTATTCGAGCGATCGATGTAGCGGCCTGGGCTGTGGCACGCGCAGATCCACGCTTTAGGCGGAGGAAATAGAACACTGTGCCAACCAAAAACACTACAAGCGTAGCGATGATCAACCAGTGCTTTGTCGCGTACACATTGGGTGGGGTTGTGGAGACGGTCGGCGCCGCAGGAGTTGGACCAGTGGAATCACCAACGTTTGCGGTCTCCACCTTAACGGGTGCGATGAACCGGTAGCCACGCCGAGGAATGGTTTCGATAAATCTCGGATTACTCGCGTCGTCCCCAAGAGCTTCTCGGACCTTGAGTGCCGCCACTCCCAAGCTCTTGTCGAATTCGACAAACGTATTTTGGGGCCAGAGTCGATTTCGAATCTCTTCCCGCGAGACAATCTGCCCGGCGCGTTCCACCAATAGAAGCAACAGCTGGAAAGGCTGTTCTTGGACGCGCACCCGTACCGCATCGCGCGTCAGTGTGCCATCACCCGGGTCGAGCACGTAAAGTCCAAACCTGTAGCTTATTTCCGGAGTAGGAGAATTGTCTGTAGCAGAGGCCTTCATACGCCAGGTGAGGTTTTGAGCGTCGAGTTTAGCACGAAAACGGGGCTAAACCGAGTTAATCAGAGTCTCTAAATCGTTAGAAGAGAAAGGATTAGCGGTTAATGCACAATTTGCCCTCAGTTGGTTTGCCAATTCTTCCGGTTGCTGGCAAATTCCCCTCGTTGCGGCCCGCGACCAAAATTCAATTCTGAGGAGCGAGAGATGATCGCTTGCCAATATTGTGGCGCAGCTTTAGCTGATCAAACTCGCTTTTGCCAGTCCTGTGGGTCACCGATAGAACTCAGGGCACGTGTTCCTGATACGGAAGTCAAGAGTTCAGCTGCCGTCGCTATTATGCCTCCGCCCGGGGAGACTCAGTCGAAAGCGATGGATACGAATGTCGTGGGAGCGCTCACCTACCTCGCCGGCTTCGTGACCGGGATCATTTTTCTAGTCCTAGACCCCTACAAGTCGAACTCCTTCGTTCGCTTCCATGCCTTTCAGTCGATCTTTTTTAATGCCGCATGGATCGCGTTTTGGATTATCTGGATGGTTCTGTCGGCCATCCTGACCCCTTTGACGACAGGAATCTTTGGCGTAATTGCTGTGCCATTGATGTTGATTTTCACGGTAGCCGGCTTCGGAATCTGGATCTTCCTGATGGTTCAGGCGTACCAGCAAAAACTTGTCAGGCTGCCGATTGTGGGCAAATTCGCCGCGGAACATGCGGGCGTAAGGCTGTGATCTGGGGTTCCGTTTCGCAGGGTTAAGGGGGAAAATGACTCGTTGTTTCAAACTGGCCGCAGTGTTCGTCCTGTTGTCATCCGTTGCCTTCGGGCAGTCTCCTGGAAAGACGCGTATCTACTACATTGCCGCCGATGAAATGGACTGGGACTACGCTCCCGGCGGCATGAACAAGATGATGGGCATGAAGTTCGAGGGATACTCGAAGGTTTTTACCGAACGAGGGCCACACCGCATCGGAACCATGTACCGCAAGGCGATTTACCGCGAGTATGCGGATGAAACCTTCGCCCATCTGAAAGCTCGCTCTCCTGAATGGGAGCACGCCGGCATCCTTGGACCAATCCTTCGCGCCGAAGTCGGAGACACAATTCGCATTCTTTTCAAGAACAACGCCACCCATCCCTATAGCATGCATCCGCACGGAGTGTTCTACGACAAGGACTCCGAGGGTGCACCGTACGACGACGGAACATCTGGCGCTGACAAAGAGGATGACGCAGTGCCTCCCGGCAAGACTCATACCTACACATGGAAAGTTCCCGAGCGCGCGGGCCCTGGCCCAAACGATCCCAGTTCAGTCGTCTGGCTTTATCACTCGCACACAAACGAGTTGAAGGATGTATCTAGCGGCTTGGTAGGAGCAATGATTATCACGCGCCGCGGCATGGCGAATGCGAACGGCAAACCGAAAGACGTGGATCGCGAATTCGTCTGCCTTTTCATGTTATTCGACGAGAACGTGAGCTGGTATCTGGACCACAACATCAAGACGTTCACTAGTGACCCTAAGGGCGTAAACAAATTGGAATTTGCGCCGGTCGATGATCAGGGGAACTTTTCCGGCCTCGGATCAGGGTTCACCATCGCCAACTTCAAAGCTGCTATTAACGGCTACATCTATGGAACCGGCCCAATGATGACCATGAAAAAAGGGGATCGCGTTCGCTGGTATCTGATGGCTTTAAGCGAACAGTTCAGCATGCACACGCCGCACTGGCACGGCAACGTCGTCTTGCATGATGGCAAACGTACCGACGTTGTCCCGCTCTTGCAGGCGCAGATGGAAACGGCGGACATGGTTCCCGACAATCCCGGCATCTGGATGTTCCACTGCCACATCGACGACCACATGGAAGCGGGAATGGTCACGTTGTACAAGGTCGAGCCGTAAATGAGCTGGCACTTCAGGAAGAAACAGGCGAATCATATGCGATGAAAGAGAGCTTAGTTTCGCAGTCACTTTTTCACGTTTTGGTCCTTGGCGGCTTCGTGTAGTGCGGGCCTGACAGCATGCGCGGCGGATAGCGCCGCGCCTTCATATCCCGAGTGGGCCGCAGCCGTCGTCCCTGCCTACCCTCATGCCCTCCCCTCGAGCGGCCCTATCGCCGCGGGGAATTAAAATGTATGGATCGCAACGACCGACCAATGCCGACGGTGGTGGCGTGGTACAAAGTCGCGCGTCCACGGCGCATGGTCGGAAAGCGAAGGAGGAAATACTTGGTCTGTAAAGAGCGGCGGCGTAAGAATCCAGATCTCGAGCGAATTTCTACGATGAATCGGGCGAGGAGAAACCAGGAACACGCGTCGCTCTCACGAGATATCCCTGACCGGAGCTTGCCCCATTACAACCAACCGCAGGCTCAGTACTTCGATCTTGGGAAGTGGCAGAGACATAGATAGCCGGGAATTCAGGCGGGATTCGGTAGATAAGGAGACCTTCATGCTTCGCAATTACGTTTTCACGCTTTCTGTTCTTTCATTACTCGTGATGGGGCAGGAGTGCCAGCACACGCGGCTGACTCCTGCCAGCCTGTCTTTGATGCCTTGACGAAGATCGCAACGACTCGAGCCACAGCTATACGACCCATACCGCCGTTAATGGTGGCCAGCCGGCGTAAGCCGAAACTATCATTCGCAAACGGACAGAAGTACATACGGGTGCGCGGAAAGTGGATGCGAATTCCCGTGACCTCGCAAGATGTTCTTGAGCAGGAGAAGGAAAAAGAGGAAAAGGGCAAGTCAACTTGCCAGTTGCTCCGCAGTGAGGCAGTCAATGGCGAGGCCGCCGTGGTTTATTCCCTTAACCGTCAAACCACGGGCTTCAAAGAAGATTCCCAGATATGGATCTCTACGTCAAACGGGATGCTGTTACGCGAGGAGCAGGACGCGGATTGGGGAGGAAAGATCGGCAAAGCGCACAACTCCGCACGCTTCGAGTACGGAAACGTTCGGCCGCCGATGTAAATGCATGTTTGTACCCGCAACTCAAACTATTTCGATAGGAGGCCAAGTCATGGGGAAGTTCTGTGTCAAATGTGGAGCATCGCTCGGCGCCGGACCTTTCTGTGTCAAGTGCGGGGCGGAGACCTGCCAGATAGGGGAACCCCCCGTACCTCGAGAGGAACTGTGACCGAATCACATTCAACGTATGTTTCGAGACGGCGGGCGGCGTCCCCGGAAGCCGAACATCATTTTTTTGCCTGGTTGGCGGGGTCTATCGTAATTCTTGTTTTCGTAGGTTTCGCCCGCACGTACTACCTCCACTCTTTGTTCGGGATGCCGGCTCTTACAAGGTTTCTGCATTTTCACGGCGCGGTGATGACTGGCTGGATCGTTTTGTTTGCTGTTCAAACCTTCCTCATCACTTCGAATCGGATTCCGATACACAGAATTCTGGGGGCATTCGGAGCAGGGTATGCCCTACTTGTCGTTCTGATAGGGACTACGGCAACCCTGGTCGCAGCAAGACGCGAAGTGCGGGCGCATTCCGAGTTCGTTTCCAGCGTCCTAACCGTGCTTGCGCTCGAACTCACGCAGATGGCTCTGTTTGCATCCCTCGTTGCATTGGGCGTCTGGTTGAGAAACCGCAATGACTACCACAAGCGCCTGATGCTTCTGGCCACCTTCTGCATTCTTCCGAATCCCATTGTCCGCCTATTCGTCTGGGTGGGACTTGGAAGCAACATCATGACCCTGGGTTTTTGGACCTCACTAGTGACCGCAGTCGCCTTGTTTGATTCGATAAGGAACCGCAGGATGCATCCGGCTTTCGGATTCGGTGCCACGATCATCGTCGTTTTTCTCTATTTGGTTTACTTCGGTAGTCGCACACCACTCTGGCAGCATTTTGCCGCGAACACGGTCGGCTAGAAACCTGGAGGATTGGCGATCGAGCTCGCGAATCGAGCAATGACTATCGTTTCGAAGCAAACTTCGTTGTGGCCAAGGGAGCCAAACATGAAGAAACTTTTCAGAACAGCCTCACTTTCACTCTGTCTTCTGAGTGTTTGCGGAATAGCCATCGCTTGTGCAAACGCACAGTCACTAACATCTGTCCCACAGCCATCCTCTGAAATTGTGGGACTCACCAAAGCTCTGGAGGGAGAATGGTCTCTCAATGTGAGGTTTGAGCCTAACTCTACGACGCCCAATGGTCTGGTCAACACCGGAGAAGAAACCTGGCGACCGGGGCCAGGAGGATTCACGTTGTTGGAGGAGGAGCACCTGCGTATGCCTGAAGGTGATCTCTCTCTTCTCGGGATCGTCTGGTGGAATACCGCGAATAAGAGTTTTCACGGGATGGAATGTCAAAACTTGCTGCCCTACACATGCGATGTAAAGGGTGCGCAAAGTGACATCACTATGAGCTGGGACGGCAAACAGTTCGTCATTGATGAGATCGAAACATCAACAGCCGGAAAGAAATCAATCTGGCACGAGGTCTGGTCAGACATCACTCCCACATCATTCGTTCAGACTGGGGAATATGGGGACCCGGGCGGCCCGAGGAAGCGGCTATTCACGATTCATGCTACGAGGGTCACCGCGATGCAGCGCAAGAACGAAATTCATGGGGACCACCCAGCATCAAGTGCTGCAGGTCCCGTACCGGAACTGCAGAGCCTCGCAAAGGCCCTGAAAGGCAACTGGTCCACAACCTATGAGTTTGCGCCCGGCGGCATCTCGCCGACCGGAGGCACCGGCACTGGTGAAGAGAACTGGCGAACAGGTCCAGGCGGATACGTTTTGATGGAGGAGGAGCACGTGCGTGCCCCCTCTGGGGAAATGTTTCTTATCGCGTTCCATTGGTGGGACAAAACCACAAACAGTCTTCGCGGAATGCTCTGCAACAATTCCGGGCCGGCAGCATGCGATTTCAATACCTACTCAAATAGTTCTCTCAAGTGGGATGGAAAACAGCTAACGATCGACCTGGACTTCCCGCAAGGCGGCAAGAAAATGACTTGGCACGAGGTCTGGTCCGGAATCACCGCGACTTCCTTCACGCAAACTGGTGAGATGGGCGAAGTGGGCGGGCCGCTCAAGAGGGCCGTCACAATTCACGGCACTAAGCTCGCTCCTGAGACTGCCTCAAAAAGGAATGTTCAATGATCCATTTTGCATGCCGGAAACGAAGTTTGCTTCTGTTTGCTGTCGCTATTGTCGTGACCGCATCACGGACAAGAGCGATGGCGATTGATCAATCGGCGATCGCCAAAACCATCAAGGCAGCCGTCGCCCAAGTCGTCGCCGGGATCAACGCTCACGATCCAGTCAAAACGACTGCGTACGACGCGCCGGATGTTATCTCTATGGAATGTGGTAGCCCCTCAACTGTTGGGATCAAAGCCGACCGAGAGGGCTTCAGGCTGGGCTTTCAGCATGACCCGCTTTGGAAAGTCAGCCTCATCGACGAGGCGGTTGATGTTGCAAGTTCGGGAGACTTGGCCGTCTACCGTGGCACCTATAACGAAGACAACGGTTCCGATGGTGTGTTGATGACCCATAGAACAAACTTCATCGCGGAGTTCAAGCGTCAAAGCGATGGCTCTTGGAAGATCGTATGGTACAGCGTTTCCAATATGGAACGATCGCATCCGAAGTAGTTGTCGGATTCAAGTAATGATCTAAAGGGAGTCTGGAATGAACGTTCGAATCAAGGCCGTTTCGCCCCTCTTCTTCTTGTTCGTTTGCGTATTTGCCTACGGTCAAGCAACTGCTCCCGATCTGATTCTTGTCAACGGCAAGATCTTTACCAGCAACACAAGGCAACCATATGTGCAGGCACTCGCCATTCAGAGTGAGCGTATCGCAGCTGTAGGAAACAGCGAAGAGATCAAACGTCTGGCTGGCAAAAATACGCGGATCATCGATCTGGGTGGGCGAACCGTGATTCCGGGTATCAACGATGCCCACAATCACCTCGGGATTCGTCCCGCCAAGGAAATGGAGTTGGAGCTCAAAGGCTTTGACCCCGCGTGGGACGATGTCAAAGCAAAGATTGTCGCTGCCGTCGCTACGGCGCCGAAGGGCACCTACATTCGTGGGGACATTAGTGCCAGCATCTTCCACGACCTGACGGTGAATCTGGAAACTTTGGATAAACTCGCGCCCGACCACCCAGTCATCCTCGAAACCCTTACCGGTCACGCGATCATCGCAAATAGCGCTGCCTTAAAGGCGGCTGGCATCCGCGAAGATGAGCCGAATCCCTTAGGCGGTCGCTTTGAGAGATTGCCCGACGGCGGGCTTAGCGGAGTGCTTCGAGAGTATGCCGAATTTCGGATGCGCCGCAACCTGGCAGACATTACCAGCGAGGATGATGCTGTTGCCGAACTAAGAAGAACGCTAGCACAGGCGGCCAAGTTCGGGATCACGACGATCCAGGACATGTCCAATGCGATACCGCCTGACCGAGCCATCGACCTCTTGCAGAGAGTGCCCGCATCGATTCGCGTGCGAGTCATCCGAATGCCAATGACTACCACGTCGGGTCGCGATATCCACGAGGGGTGGCCTAAACCAGTAGTCTCCAACCCATTGCTGACGGTGAGCGGGACGAAGTGGATGTTAGACGGAACTCCGCTCGAGGGAACCTTTTTGCCACGCTCCGACACCACACCGCTTGGTGAAGGGGATCTGCACTTGCCGCTGACGTTTCCCACGACGGAGCTTGCGGAGATGCTGCGCGAATCCCTCAAGAACAATGACCAGCTTCTGCTTCACATCTCGGGCCGTCCCGCGCCTGAGGCAATGCTGCACGCGATGGAGAAGGACGGAGGCAAGAAGGTCTGGGCCAGCCGGCGCGCGCGGTTCGAACATGGTGACGGCCTTGTTCCTGAACTACTCCCTGCTGTGAAAGAGATGGGTATTGTCGTGGTGCAAAATCCTGCCCACTTCAACGTCAGGGATATGGTTCCAGGTCTCGGCAATCAATTCATTACCGCCAGACTCCAGCCATTGCGCTCACTCCTGGCCGCAGGAATTCCGGTTGCTTTCGGCTCCGATGGGCCGATGAACCCATACTTGAACATCATGTTCGCAGTAACCCACCCTGACAACCCATCGGAAGCGATCACGCGGGAGCAGGCGGTCATCGCCTACACAGCAACCTCGGCTTATGCCGAGTTCGCCGAGAAGGACAAGGGGACTCTTGAACCCGGGAAAATTGCTGATCTCGCCGTGCTTTCGCAGGACATCTTCACTGTTTCCGCATCCGACCTGCCGAGAACGACGTCGCTGCTGACGCTTGTTGGCGGCAAGGTGGTTTATGACGCGAGGATGATCAACTAGTGAAGGACCAGTCTGTACCCAATGCCAATGGATCGTCGGCAGCTGTTTGAAAGGACATTCATGAATCGCAGAGACTTGCTCGCGCTTGGCGCAGGATTGATGGTCAGCGGGTTTCCCTCTTGCCTCGCATCTTCACTGCAAGCTTCGGGTAAAGGGGAACTCGCCTCCGACCAGGGGATCAATCGACATGCAGTGCTCGTCCGCTCTGGTTTCACACGTAAACCCGACGGCGCCGACGAGCGCGTGCCTTCGCCGTCAGGCATGTTCGACACTGAGGTTGTCCGCTGCGCCGACTCTGAGGGGCGCCTTGCAGTCTTTGTCTTTCCGCCAGGAGAACACCACCCTTATCGGGGCGCCCCTCTTCACGTGCATCACGAACAGGATGAATGGATCTATGTCATAGCGGGTGAATTCGTCGCCGAAGTTGGCGGCGAGCGCATGCGTCTGAAGCCAGGCTATTCCCTGCTGATGCCGATGAAAGTCCCGCACCGCTGGAGTGTAGCGCAGGAGTCTCGTTGCGGCGCAATTCATCTCTACACACCCGCCGGATTAATGGAAACAGAATGGGCGCCGGTTGCACAAAGCGAAGATCCAAAGAATCAGGAGGCGCGCAAAGCGGAATTCGAGAGGCATGGATTGACACTTCTTGGAGGGCCACTCAGCAAGGAAGAGATCGATCAAACCGCGTAATAGGCGACCTTGTAGTCCGAGAAAATCCAGGTCGCAGAGAGAATTGGCAAATTATCTATGAAGACGCACTTGCTGTTGTGGGATCGACACTATCGGCCGTTTTAACATTTCTCGTTACAGTCGCTCCTGCTCTCGCTGCAGGTTTGCTAACGCCCTATTTCTTAGCAGCGCGGACGGCGAACATTCCGTTGCTCACCATCAGCGCTGTTGTTTTTTTGCGCTGTTGACATGCGTAGCTACGAAGCTCGCGCTTCTTTGCTGGGGAAGTGGCAAAAGAAGATTAACGTTTGCAATCAGCGGATTGCTCACTGTGACCTTTCTCGGGTGGCTGTACATCGTGGTGCTGCGGCCTTCGGGTGCTCACTTTGCCGAAGCGATTCCTTATGCGAACACGAACTATTGGCATCTGTCGACGGGATCGTTAATTGCCTACTGCGAGTTCGATCCGCCACAAGGAGTCGCGGTGAAGCCCGAAGCCATCGTCTATCTGCACGGCGGGCCCGGAGTGCGACAGGGTCCCTTTGATCAAGACATCTACGGCAGCTTTGCAGCCAATGGATTTAAAGTCTTTCTTTATGATCAAGCGGGAGGCGGTCTCTCCGGCTTTCTGCCACATCTGCGGGATTACACAGTCGACCGCTCCGTGGCCGATTTGGAAGCGATACGGCAGAAAATCGGTGTAGACAAAATGATCCTTATTGGGCATTCCTGGGGCTCCACCTTGGCGGCGAGTTACATGGCGGAATTTCCGACCCACGTTTCCAAGGTCGTATTTCACGCGCCTGCTAGGATTTGGAACCTAGCAGGCTGCTGAAAAATTGATTTGAAGTGTGTTCTTCTTCTGTTTTCTCATCTGAGATGAGGTCTAAGTGCTCAGTTTCGGTTGCTTGTACGCTCTTGGAGCTTGATTCCGAGTTCCTCAGGACACACTTCGGCCTCGATTTACACCGCCGGAACCGCAGCGGCCAGGTTTCGTATGCGCACCAGATTGTAAGCCGCGCAGGCGAACGTAAAGATCCAATCCACCCGGCACACTCCGCGATGGCGCACTTTGCGCATCAGCGCAATCGTTTTCAACCAGCAAAAGCATTCTTCGATCCGCTTCCTCTTCTTTTGGCTGATGGCGTATCCCAGATGCCGCGTGGTGCGGCCATCAATCGCGCTCCCACCATTCCGTGCCAGGTTCTGCGCCACATGTGGCACTACTCCCAAGTTCCGACACTCGGCCACAAACCCGCGCGTGTCAAACCCTTTGTCGCCACCCACCGTCAGCAACTTCGTTCCCGGGATCTTCTCCAGCATCACCAAGGCCGCGTCGCGTTCCGCGGTTCCGTTGGCCTGGAACACTTCCGCGTCCACGATCAGTCCGTTGCGATTCTCCACCAGCAGGTTCCCGCAGTAACTCAACTTCGACTCCTTGCCTTGGCCTTTGCGGGCCAACAGCGACTCCGGATCGGTCTTCGAGGCATGCGTCTCATTCGACCGCCGCTCGCCGCGAAAGTCCACCGTGGGATTGCCGGGATCGTCCGGCGGCGGCTGTTTCTTATCTTTGGGTTGAAAACTCTTCGCTCCCGCCCAGGCTTCCAGCAACGTGCCATCGACGGTGAAGTGCTCATCCGAGGTCAAGCCTTTGGCTCGCGCTTGCTCCACCACGTGCGCCAGGAACTCTTTGGCCACGTCGGCTTCCAGCAAACGGTCGCGATTCTTGGTGAACACGGTCGCGTCCCACACCTCGTCATCCAAGTTCAATCCGATAAACCAGCGAAACAACATGCTGTAGTCGATCTCTTCCATCAGCAGCCGTTCGCTGCGGATCGAGTACAGCATCTGCAGCAACTGTGCTCGCAGCAATTGCTCCGGCGGAATCGACGGACGCCCCACCTTGGCATACATGCCGTCAAATCGCCGCGACAACTGCTGGAGCACTTCATCCACCATGGCCCGAACCCAGCGCAGCGGATGATCTTTCCGCACCCGCTCTTCCGGCGACAAATAACTGAACACATGACTCTGCTGCTGATCGGCTCCGCGCATGTCTTCTCGTACCATACAAGGCTGTGGATTGGGAGTAGTTTTTCAGCAGCCTGTTAGTGTAGTGCGTCACAATTAACAACCTTTATGTATCCGTGAGCGTCTTATGATAGAGGAGACGCTTGCGGATGCGAATTGCCCCAGCCATTACGTTGACTCCGGTGCAACGGACGGTGTTGGAATCCCAAGCCCGGAGCCGATCCGTCCCGGTGCGAGTGGCGGAACGGGCTCGCATCGTGTTGTTCGCGGCCTCCGGCCAGCAGGACAAGGAAATCGCCGCCCGCATGGCCATCACGCCGAAAAAAGTTTCCCGCTGGCGCAAGCGTTTTCTGGCGCTGGGCCTGGCCGGGTTGGAGAAAGACGCGCCCCGGCCCGGCCGCAAGCCCACCATCGGCGCTCGCCTGACCAAACGCGTCGTAACCCTGACCACGCGCCAGCAACCGACCAACGCGACCCACTGGAGCACGCGCACCATGGCGGCAGCGGCGGGCATCAGCGAAGCTAGCGTGCGGCGCATCTGGCGCGCTCACGGATTGAAACCACATCGCGTGGAAACTTTCAAGATCAGTAACGATCCGGCGTTCGCCGAGAAGTTGGAAGACATCGTCGGCCTGTACCTCAATCCGCCAGAGCACGCACTGGTGCTGTGCGCCGACGAGAAGAGCCAGATTCAAGCTCTGGACCGTACTCAGCCCGGCTTGCCGTTGAAGCGCGGACGTGGTGCCACCATGACGCACGACTACAAACGCAACGGCACAGCCACACTGTTTGCCGCGCTGAATGCGGCCAACGGCGAGGTCTTTGGCCTGTGCCAGGAGCGCCATCGCCATCAGGAGTGGCTCAAGTTTCTCCGCCTCATCGACCAGACCATCCCCGCCGATCGGCAACTGCATCTGATCTGCGATAACTATGCCACCCATAAACATCCCAAAGTGCAGCGCTGGCTGGCGCGGCATCCGCGCTTTCATCTGCACTTCACTCCCACCAGCGCGTCTTGGCTGAACATGGTGGAACGTTTCTTTCGCGACCTCACTCACAATCGACTCCGGCGCGGCGTCTTCCGCGATCTGGAAGAACTCATCATGGCCATCGGTACTTACATCGACCGTCATAACCAAAGCCCGAAACCATTCATCTGGACCGCGCGAGCCGCCGACATCCTGGAGAAAGTGAAACGCGCTCGACGCACCCTGAATAAACGTCAATCTGTCTGACGCACTACAGTAGATCCGGACCTCGTACCCACCGGTTCACATGTGGACTATCGCGTTGCTACGCCTCGCCTGTTCGCTTTCTATCTGCCGCGCGTTCTGGTACCCGACCGCAGCAAAATAGAGGATACAGTCAAAAAAGCGATCCAATGAGTGGAGCAAGTCCATGCCGCCCAACATGTCAACCGGTTCTGCGAATAGTCCTTCCCCCTGCATGAATTCCCACAGATGCTCTTTGGTTGCGCTTACAGCCCGGAGAAAATCAGAGTAGGGTACGCCCTGCTTCGCTCTCTTTATGCCCAGCCCGATGTAGCGTTCTTCGATCTCCGATTCTGTCTTGTTCCGCAGCCAATCATTGAGGTTGCGATATATCTCGTGGGATCGCCTTCTGAGTTCATCCGAAGGCACTCGCCGCAAGAGCTCTGCGCACCTGTCATCTTTCCTTATTCTGCGCATGAGTCCTTCAGACAAGGGATCCGCGCGGATTTCGATGAGTTGGATCAATTTGAATGCAAACATAAAGTTTCTCCTGACGGCAAAATGTACTCCGAGCGGCAGGCTGAACGTATCGCCGGCCCGCGCCCGTCAAGCTCTGATCGCATCGTGCACCTCTCAGCCGGGAAGCGTCGCCGGTCCGGCGCCATCGTTCCGTGCCGGGCGCAACCACCTCGAAACAGACGATTCGCTTAACTGCAACATCCTCAAAAATCGGCCAGGTTTCGAGTCGGGAGAGCCACTCGAACCGCGTTCGCCACTGCTGCCAAATCAATGATTTCCTGCAGGATGGCTCCCTCCAGTGGAGGCAGGTAGCCCAGCGCCGCGGCGATCATACCCACGATACTGGCCGCCATTCCTCCCACGGCACTCTGCAGCGCGATCGATCTCATCCGGTGACTGACATGAATCAACTCATCTACCTTACCCAGCGAAGCAGTCAAAATCACCGCGTCGGCAGCCTCGGAAGTAATGTCGCTGTTAGCTCCAAAGGCGACGCCCACGGTCGCCGTCATGAGTGCGGGAGCGTCGTTGATTCCGTCGCCGATGAAGAGGGTACGAGCCTTTCTGGTTTCTTCCTCAACAATTGCAACTTTCTGTTCTGGTGTTTGTCCAGCATAGACTTCAGAGATTCCGACTTCCTGAGCCAGGTACCGGACCTCTGACTCTCGGTCTCCGGAGACCAATAGAACGCGGTTCACCTGATGATTCGGGCTTAGATGGTGGACAAAGGGCTTGGTGTCCTGACGAGGCGCATCGTGGAAACGAAATGCCCCGGCATACTGTTCGTCTACAAAGACAATGCACTCCAGTCCGGAAGCAAGGGGAGGCAATGAGGCCAGCACTTCGGGTTTTAACTTGCCGCGCCCGGTGATCCGCACGCTTCTGCCGGAAACCATACCGAGAAGGCCGTCCCCCGGTCTTTCTTGCATCTGGCTGACCTCTAGTAAAGCCAGCTTTGAGTCGTGCGCTGCTCGTACCACTGCCCCGGCCAGTGGGTGCTTGGAAAATTGTTCAAGACTGGCAGCTGCTTGCAAGACTTGATCTTTGGTAAAGCCGAGGCCGCACAACACACCAGTCATCTGAGGCTGGCCGTAGGTCAGAGTCCCAGTCTTGTCGAAAATGAGCGTGCGACAGGTTGTGATCTGCTCCAGGGCAGCGGGATTCTTGATGATGATGCTGTGCCGCGCGGAGAGCGAGATGGCGCCAATCACCGCAACTGGGATGGCCAAGATGAGAGGACATGGAGTGGCGATCACGACCACAGCCAGAAAACGGGTGGAGTCGCCGGTAAGCAGCCAGGTCAGTACGGCAACACCCATGGCCAAGGGCGTGTACCAGGCCCCGATGCGGTCCCCAATGCGGCGAAGCTGTGGGCGCTTGTCCTGACTCTGCTCCATCACCTGCATGATCTTGGCGTATCGCGAATCGACCGACAGTTTCTCGGCCTCGATAGTCAGGGCCATGTCGCCGTTGATCGCTCCGGACAGAACTTTCGAACCCGGAGCCTTTGAGATCTCGAATGGCTCACCCGTCAGATACGACTCGTCCATTAGCCCGTGTCCCTCGACGACAACTCCATCGACCGGACAGATCTCGTGAGGCAAGACAATGACGTGATCGGTTATGCGGATCTGGTCGAGTCTGATGTCTTCGACCGACGTTCCAAGCTGGCGGTGTGCAACCTGGGGCATGCGCTTCGCCAAGGCGTCGAGAACGGAGGATGCTTTGCGCGTGGCGAACTGTTCTAACGCTGCTCCGCCTGAAAGCATTAAGACTATGATTGACCCCACAAGGTACTCGCCCATTGCAACGGAAGCCACGATAGAGATTCCAGCCAGCAAGTCCGAGCCAAACTCTCGCCGCCAGATTTTCTTGCCCAGGCTCCAGAGGATTGGAACTCCTCCGACTATCAGCGCAAGAAACAGTGGGCCAAGATAAATCGACGGTGGCAGGTGAGTCGAATAGCGGAGAATCAGGTGCACGCCAATTGCGATCACGGTCACTACCGCGATGTAAGTGTCTCTGGCAGGCGAGATGGCTGTTTTGGCCGGAATGATCGCTGGATGGGACATAAAACGCGCTAGGCGGCTACAGCGGTGTGTGGAATTGATTCAAGCGAGCGAAGTTTTCTTCGCCTTAATCCGTCCGGCACTCCCTTCCTCTTGATTTCAGGCCCATGCCGTACCCGCTCGACTCTCAACTTCCTGACTCCGCCGGGAACTTTTGCCTCGATGATGTCTCCTCTGCTGTGGCCGAGCAGTGCAATTCCCAGCGGCGCGAGAACTGAAATAAGGCCTCGCGAGATGTTTGCCTCCTCAGGGAAAACCAACGTATACATCCCCTTCTTTCGCGTATCAAAATCGAGAACTCGTACGCTGGAATTCATCCTGACTACATCCTTGGGGACTCGACCCGGAGGCCTGACCTCGGCGCTCTCCAGTGTCTGATCGAGAAGTTCGAGCTGCCTTTGATCTCGAAAGAGAGAATACCTAAGGGCTCGGACCAAACGCTTGAGCCTCTCCACGTCTCCATCCGTGACGATAATGGCACGATCTGTCATGATGAACTTCCTTCCGTTTTTTTCGCTTTGGTTAAGGTTATGCAGCCTTCTTTTTCTTGCCTGTGGGTTCAGCCGTGGTCTGGATTTCCTGCGGTGACGTTTCCGCACCCGCTGACTTTGCGTTCTTGCTGGCTTCGTTTCGGCGAGAGTTGATTTCGAACCATATGAGAAGAGCCATAACGCCCGCGCATAGGATCAACACTAGAATCGTTGCCGAGTCCATAAAACACCTCCTTCAACTATTCGTCCTCCGCCTTCTGGGGCTTGCCGACAGTCATCACCGGACACGGAGCCATAGCTACGATCCTGTGCGCAATCGAGCCGAAATGACTCACTGTGTCCGCGAAGGCTCCCGCGCCCCGCACACCCATGACGATGACGTCGGCCATCAATTCATTCGCAACCGCCAGGATGCGCTCAGCCACCGGACCGATCTCTACCACCACTTTCGGCCCGTACAGCAGCTTGGGTTCAGAGGGGATCATTTCGCGTAAGCGTTGTTCGGTTCGCCGTATCGCGAGATCTGGCGACTCTGTGACATCTTCGTCGACCACGTGCACCAGCGTTAGATCCGCTTGATATTCATGCGCCAGCGAAACGGCGAATTCTGCTGCTCGCAACGACCCGAGTGAGAAATCCGTGGCGCAAACAATGCTGCGAATTCCGACAGAGGCCACTGCCGTCACGTGCGATCCGACCGTCAGGACCGGACAACGCGCCACACGAATGATGTCCTCGGCGGTTGAACCAAGAAGCACTTTACCCAGTCCGCCGCGACTACTCGTGCCTACCACAACTAGGTCGACATTGTGGTTTCGTACGAATTCCATGAGCACGTCGAGAACATCTCCACATCCCAATAGCGTCCCGCACCGCTGACCATGCTGTCGTAACGGCTCGATGATCTGATTTAGCGCATGGATCCCGTGTGCCTGGAGTTCCTCCAACGTTGGCTCTACGGATTCGGGACGAGCGAGGGCGTAGGCCCCGGGTGGTATGACGTGCGCAGCGTAGAACTTTGCGCCATATCTGTCTGCCAACGCGACTGCAAATGGCAAAGCCCGGCTGGCCGACGCCTCAAAATCAGTTGCAAACAGAATGTTCTTGAGTGCGATCTCCTGTTTCACTTCCAGCGCTTTCATGTCGCCCTCCCTTTCAGGCAGCCTTCGCGGAACCGACTTCCTCCCGGGGCCCACCGCTCTAGTCGTTTTCCACTCGCAGATTGTTCTGCACTGAGAACACACCGGAGACGCGATTCGCTTGTACTCCAGCGACCTGCTTCTCCATCGGGCGTGCCACGACACCTTCCAGCGTCACGTGGCCATTCTCCACAACGATATGAATCGGAGGAACGGCACGAAACTGATACTGCCAGAGCACATCGTGCCCGAAGATCTTGCGATACGTCGCTCGTCGAATACGGTCATCGTTGGGCGATACGGGCAACACTTTGATCTGATTGTCGACTCGTTCGACACCCTCAATTTCTTTCACTGCTTTTTCGGCGTCTGACTTGAGTGTCGGACGGCTCGCTTCACCGCGCAGGGTCACGGCGCCATCCGGCGACACGTTGTACAGCAGATTGTCGAAGACGCCATAGTACGGAAGCATGACTAGTTCATGGCGCACTTCCTTCGTAAGGCGGTCAAGTCCCTTTTGACTTAGGACTTCGCTCCGTGTCGATTGCGCACTATTGTCCGTGGAATCTTGGGCGGCGCAATTCTGCGTGTAGGTCGCCATACTAACGAATAAAACTGCCAGCATCACTGTGGTTTTCATTGCATCCTCCCAAACTCAATTCGACTCGAGATTCCAACATCCCATGTTGCTCAACTCCATTTTCGGTTTTCGAATTCTCAGGATCTCAGCCATGCATGGGCCAGCTACGTCGGGATCTACGATTCCCAGCGCGAGAGCACTTTCTAGCAACCCCATCGAGCTTTCTCCGCTCTCGACGAGGAAGGTTTGCGCAAGCAGGTGGACCTCTGGATCCTTCGAGTTGAGACCATCTACCAAATCCCATCCCGCTTCCGGATCGGCCGTCTTCTGCCAGACGACGCCGCAGGCCAGCATATAAACGGCTTCCATGGTGAACCTCCCTCAACCTTTCTCGTCTCGTCCGGCTTGCGTTCAGGCAGCCGGACCCGATTCCTCAAGCGGTGCGTTAGCCCGACTCTCTGAGGGAGTCTCTTCTCAAGCCTCTAGATGCTTGTCGCATGACGCCCTCAACGATGTTCTGTGCATGTTGAGGGCCGGGGCGCCACGGAAAGAGGACGACTACGAATCTTCACTCGCCGTCGTTATCAAGCGACAAAGGAAAATGCCAAGCGACAGAGAACAAAGGCAACCGACCGTTGGAGTCTGATCGCCCGTTCTCCTTCGCCTAGTGACTGAGGGCAACTAAACGCTCATGAACGTCCGATACTTCGGACATTCCCGGTCCGATTCCTTTGACGCGCCTGCGCTTCGGTGAGAGCAGTAGTGTCATTGCTCTGTGTTTTCTGTTACTTGGCGACTGTCAATGCCTGGCACACGCCGTGCCCTAGAACAAGGTTCTCCGTGTGTTCGGAGTCCGGAGGACGCTCGAGTGGATGAAACTCACGAGGCATCGGAAGAGCAATGACGACCGAAGGACTCTGTACCTCGGAAGCAGCAGTTAGAGAAAACATCGAAAGGAGAGAATCGAAATGAAATCTTCCCAGGTGGTCCCCTCTGTGCCGTTCAAGACAGACCTCCCAATCACGGATGGCGCCGGTGAATTGCAGGACCAAATTCGCGCGCGCGCCTATCAACTCTACGAGCAGCGTGGAAGAGACGATGGACACAACCTGGACGACTGGTTGCAGGCTGAGGCGGAATTCTCCCAAGGCCAGAAGGCAGCCTGAGTAGTTCTTGCGAGCATGGTAGAAGGACGCAGGACCGGGATTACGCATAGGGTTTGGGCGAAGACTAGAGGTCATCCTGCGTCCGGTGAATCAATATCGGAAGGTACTCGGGTGGCCAGTGAGAGATACGTTTCAGAACGGATTAGGGAGTAGCTATGAGAACACCAGCGCGCGTGAACGACAACCTATCTCTCAGAAATGTTCTCTTCGCTACAGATTTCACCGATTCGTCAATGAAGGCCCTGCCATACGTAACGGGTATCGCGAAGCGGTTTGATTCCAGAGTTTGCGTAGCTCATGTTGTCCCTCCTGAAGACTATCCCTCTGGTTTCAAGTCATTAGACGAGGCGGCGCAAATAGCCTGCTCTAAGGCAGAGCTCAAAATGAGCGGTTTTCTGAATTCTGCCCCGTTCCGAGATCTTGCCTGTGACGGAATCGTTAGCAAGGGTGACATATGGATTATGTTGAGCGACTTCATGCGCCGCAACGCTACCGACCTGTTGGTGATGGGAACGATCGGGCGCACAGGGGTTAGAAAGTTCCTGCTTGGATCTGTAGCGGAAGAAGTCATGCGGGAAGCAGCATGTCCCGTCTTAACCGTCGGTCCGGAATGCGACGCCGCCCAAGAAATCGAATTCCGGAATATCCTCTACGCTACTGATTTCTCCGAGGACTCGGGTGCGGCGGCGTCATATGCGCTGGCTTTCGCGAAGAATTACCAATCTCGTCTAACCTTGCTGCACGTTCTTGAAGGGCTTCCGCAATCACCTTATCTCGATGCGCAAATGGCCAGGGTACGCCTGTGCGAACTGGTCGCGCAGCGAGGTGATCTCGGGCCCGAGCCCGAAGTTAAGGTCGAGATGGGGAGGCCGGCAAAGATCATCCTAAAAGCAGCGGCCGATACAGCATCCGACCTGATTGTGATTGGGGCACGCGGAGCCGTGGCACTGCCAAGACTGGCCAGCCATTTCGGATCGGTTGCACACAAGATTGTGTGTCGCGCGGTTTGCCCGGTGCTCACCGTGCGACCACTGACTGCGAGAAATAGGGAGCAATGAGAGTGTTCTTGGCGGTCGTCCTTTTGGTTTGGACCGGGATGCATATCTACGTCTTCTGGCGAGCGTCCTCGGTGCCCGTGATCGCTCGCCACCTGCCCCGGAGTGTCCTTTGGGCAGGGGCATCCATTCTGTGGATGAGCTACATAGGTGCGCGGGTTGTAGGCCATTCTGCTCCCGGGGGGATCGCCCGCGTCCTTGAAGTTCTCGGCAGCAGTTGGATAGGCGTTCTTTTCCTGCTGCTGGTCGCCTTGCTGTTGGTCGACATCGTCACCCTATTCGGTCTCTGGCAATCGCGTATCGCCCTGTCGCTGCGGGGGTGGGCCCTTGTCGCTGGGGGCGTGCTCTCTACTGTTGCGTTGGTGCAAGGTCTGCGCGCGCCGGTGGTACAGAATTACGAAGTGCAATTAGCCGGCTTGCCGGCCAGTAGCGACGGCACCGTGCTTATTCTCGCCTCGGATTTCCACCTGGGTACACTGCTGGGAAAGGATTGGCTGGCGGCCCGCATCGACCAGATACAGGCCCAACGGCCGGACATCATAGTTTTGTCCGGCGACATCGTTGAAGGGGACGATCCTTCCGAGTCCGGGTTCCTGCCGCAACTGCGCCGCCTTTCCGCTCCGCTCGGCGTGTGGGCAGTTACCGGTAACCATGAGTCTCATGCCGTTGGTCCGGAGCGAGGTAATAGCCTGCTCGAGGATGCAGGATTTCAGGTGCTTCACGACCGCTGGGCTGAGATGAAACCCGGTCTGATACTTGCGGGAGTCGATGACCTTACCACTCGCCGCAGGCATCGCGAAACAGGCAACTTCATTAGGCAAGCTCTTGCTGGCCGACCTTCGGCAACGGCGACTGTGCTGATCTCTCATACACCTTGGGACGTGGAGACCGCGGCCAAGGAAGGCGTGGGGCTGATGCTTGCTGGCCACACTCATGACGGGCAAATTTGGCCCTTCGGCTACTTGGTCCGTCTCACTCATCCATTCCTCACCGGAAGGTACGAGGCAAACGCCATGACGGCAATCGTGTGTCGCGGAACCGGAAGCTGGGGACCTCGCATGCGTCTGTGGAGACGCGGCGAAATAGTTCGGATCACTCTGCGGACTCCGCAGAGCGGATGAGCGGCGATGTTCAGCGAACAATCATCCGGTTCATCGCTGTTGAACACTGGAGAACGCAAGATTTCTGTCATGGCAGTCTAGGTCGCATTGACTCACAAGGTAGCCGGCAGACTGAGAGCATACCAATGGAAAGGAAACAGGTAACAACCACCTTCTTCTTGATCGCTCTGACCGCGATCGCGCTTTACTTCTGTTACCTCATCGCCAGGCCTTTTCTCAGTCCCGTCTTTTTGGCAGTCATGATTGCGATCGTCTTCCATCCTGTCCACGCGCGCATTCAGGCGCGGGTCCGGGGCCAGAATAAAGCGGCTCTGATCTCGACATTTCTGGTCCTACTTCTTGTGGTTGTCCCAGCTGTGGGATTGGGCGTTGTCGTGAGCCAGGAGATCCGGGGACTGTACTTGTTGCTGAACGAAAGGAGCGCTGAACAGGGGGGCTGGAATCCGTACGTGATGCATGCGATGGAACGTGTTCTCGGGTGGGTCGGGCAATACATGAATATCTCCACGCTTGACTTGCGCGGAGCACTATTGCGCTGGCTCGAACAGATCAGCCGTTTCTTGTTTTCCTGGGGAGCTCAAGTCGTAAGCAACATCATTTCTTTCCTGGTCGAGGCCGTGGTCGCATTTTTCACGTTGTTCTTCCTCTTCCGTGAAGGCGGAGCGATGAAGGCACGTGCCATAGCAATTCTTCCCCTCAAGTCCGGTCAAGTGGAACGCCTCTTCACAGGAATCAGCGACTCGATCATTGCCAATGTTTACGGCTGCCTTGCTGTGGGCGTAGCGCAGGGAAGTCTTGTTAGCATTGCTTTCCTGGTACTCGGTATGCCTTCCCCGGTACTGTGGGGAGTAGTGACGGCACTGTTGTCATTGATCCCAATCATTGGTTCAGCGGCTGTCTGGGCGCCCGCAGTGATGATCCTGGTTGCGGACGGGCACTGGTGGAGAGGTCTGATTTTGTTAGGGTGGGGAGCCGCGGTCGTCGGGCAAATAGATAGCTTGGTCCGACCGTACGTGATCGGCCAACGGGCGAAAATGCACACGTTGCTGGTGTTTTTCGCTTTGTTGGGCGGCGTGAAAGCATTCGGTGTCATGGGGCTTTTCGTCGGCCCCGTCGTTTTGTCCGTCACGCTCGTTTTGCTTGAGATGTTGCAGGAAGTGAACTTGGCTCAGCCTATGGACGGGTAGCGCCGCGCCGCCACGCCTGAATGCTCCGGGTGGAAAAATTCCGAACAGTCTGCGTCCGAGAACTTTCCCGTACCATTGCTACACGAGTGCGGCGAATATCATTTGCTGCTTCAAACCGCAGCACTGAATAGATGTGTAAAGTCACCGCGGACTTAACTCAACCTGCCGAACCATCCTCGCCGTTCCATCCACTTGGCGAGTTCCAGTACCGGGCAGATGGTGAGCGCTGCGGTGACAATGATGGTCCAATCCATCCCCGTCAGACTGAACGTGCCGAGCGCACGGTGCATGAACGGCAGGTAGACGATCAGGACCAACAACCCCAACTCCCAGAGAATCGCGCGGTTCAGCCACTTGTTCGCAAATGGCCGATGGAACATGGAACGCCGGTCGGAGCGGAAATTGTAGGCCTTGAAAAACTGAATCAACACCAACGAGACAAACGTCATCGTCATCGCTTCCTCAATGCTGCGACCTGAGTGTATCGCCCAGGCGAACAAACCAAGATTTATCGCTGTAGACCACAACCCGCCTACCGCGATCAGCGTGACGACCGAGCGCATGAAAATACCGGAGCGCGGGTCGCGCGGCCGGCGGCGCATCAGGTCGGGTTCGGGCGGATCGACCGCCAGCGCCAACGCCGGCAAGCCGTCGGTGGCGAGGTTGACGTACAAAATTTGCACGGCACTCAACGGCAGCGGCATTCCCAGCAGCGTCGCACCGGCCATCAAACCGATTTCCCCGGTGTTCGAGGACAACAGATACATCAGGTACTTCTTGATATTTCCGAAAATGCCGCGACCTTCTTCTACGGCGGCAACGATCGACGCGAAGTTGTCGTCGGTCAATGTCATCGCGGCGGCTTCCTTGGTCACATCGGTGCCGGTGATGGCCATCGCAATGCCGATGTCCGCTTTCTTCAAGGTCGGCGCGTCGTTGATGCCATCACCTGTCATAGCGGTGATGTGGCCCCGTCGTTGCAGCGCAGTGACCACCCGCAGTTTGTGGGTGGGCGAGACGCGGGCATAAACTTCGATGGTCTCGATTTGGCGGTCGAACTCCTCCTCGCTCAGCATATCTAGTTCCGCGCCGGTCAGGACGCGACCGGTGGTGAGGATGCCGAGTTCCCGCGCGACCGCCTGCGCAGTCAGCGGATGATCGCCGGTAATCATCACGACCTTGATGCCGGCTTCCTTGCATTTCTGGACCGCGGCGGCGGCTTCGGGTCGGGGTGGATCAATCATGCCCACCAAGCCTAGGAACGTCATCTCGCGCTCGGCGGTTTCACGGACGGCGTCGGGCTTCATCGCCACCGCCAAGACGCGGAGCGCGTCCTTTGCCATCTGACGGGCGGTTTCAAGAATCGCCGCCCGGTCCGTCGGGGTGAGCGCACACGACAAGAGGACGACCTCCGGCGCGCCTTTCGAGTACGCGACCATGCCGCTCGGCGTCTGGTGGAACGTCGTCATCCGCTTGGTCTCGGAGGTGAACGGGATCTCGTCGATGCGCGGGAATAACTCGTCGAGTTCGGCTTTCTTCAAACCGGCTTTGTCGGCGGCGACGACGAGCGCGCCCTCGGTCGGATCGCCTTTGACGTCCCAACGCCCGGTGGTCTTGTCGTGGACGATGTAGGCATCCGACGCCAACGCTGCGGCGCGCAGCAACCGGTGCAGCGCCTCGTCCCGCGTGTCTGGCGAGAACTCGCCCCTCGGCTCGTAACCAGCACCGGAAATTTCGAGAATCTGGCCGTTTACGAAGACCCGGCGAGCCGTCATTTCATCCTTGGTCAGAGTGCCGGTTTTGTCGGAACAGATCACCGTGGTGCTGCCGAGCGTCTCTACGGCCGGCAGGCGACGGACAAGAGCGTTGCGCTTGACCATGCGTTGCACGCCTAACGCCAGCGAGATCGTGACCACTGCCGGCAAGGCTTCCGGCACGACGGCCACGGCCAACGCGATACCGAAGACGAGCATCTCGATGAACGGCTGGCCGCGTAGTAACCCGAGAGCGACGATCAACCCCACGATGACAATGGCCACCTGCGCCAACATGCGCCCGACCTTGTCGAGACTCAGCTGCAATGGCGTGCGACCTGTTTCCACCGTCTCCAACATCAGCGCAATCTTGCCAAACTCGGTCTTCATGCCAGTGGCCACGACCACGGCGCGTCCGCGCCCGTAAGTCACCACTGTGCCGGCATAGGCCAGGTTGACACGATCACCGATAGCAAGGTCTTCCCCTGGGAGGGGAGCGGTTTGCTTCTCGACCGGCAGCGATTCGCCGGTGAGCGCGGCTTCTTCGATTTGGAGGTTGACCGCCTCGATGAGGCGCGCGTCGGCGGCAACCTTGTCCCCGGCATGCAGCACCAGGATGTCACCCATCACCAGCTCGCGGGCCGGGACTTTTTCTTCATCGCCGTTACGCAGGACGGTGGCGGTGGGTGCAGCCATTTGGCGTAAGGCTTCGATGGCGCGTTCCGCACGGAATTCCTGGACGAATCCCAGCACCACGGCAAACAGCACGATAACAGTGATGACCACCGCCTCGATGCCATGGCCGAGAAACGCCGAGAGCCCCGTGGCGATAAGCAGAATAGTGATGAGGATGTTCTTGAATTGTTCGCCCAAAATACGCCACGGCGAGATGGGCTGCGCCGCGCGCATTTCGTTCGGGCCGTGTTCGGTCAACCGCCGTTGCGCTTCGGTCTTGTCCAGCCCAGCCACCGGGTCCGTGCCCAGCGTGCGCGCCACTGCGATGGCTTCTTGCTGATACCACTTGCCTGCCGCGGGTAAAGCACTGATCGAGTGTCGTTTATCCTCTGTAGTGACAACACACACCGCGGTCTGAGAATCGAGGGCCATATGAACCCATCCGCCACGTCTCACACTTTTGGTCCGAGTATTGAAACGGACCCCGCTGCGAAGAAATATCTGCTACGGCTAAGCCCTTCTCCAGTTAGCTATTACACTGGCGTTTCTGTGCGATGAAAGATCCTTGCCATCAATTTGTGGGTCTTTATCTGGGCCTCGTCCCACCTCTTTGCCACGGCGGGGAAGCGATTCCGGATCTTTAACAACAATCGATGAGCCCAGATATATTCTGAAGAAAGGATCAGAAGACCTATCAACAAAAAGAGCACTCCCTGCAGGATCGGCAGGAAGAGCCCAATTACGCCGAGCAGAATGAAGCCCCAACCGAAGAGCAGCAGGAGTGCTTTCTTAGCTTTTGTTTGCACACAATCTCCCAAATACGCATGCTCGTTGTCAGCTTAAAATCTCCGGACGAGATCACCGCTCCAAGACCTCGGAACGACAATCAGGGATTCACAATACTGCCTACACCAAATTCGTGGACTAGTCTTTTCTCCGTGGTACGCGGTGTTGATCAGCCAAAACAGTCCAAGTGCATAAAATGCAATCGATCCCAACGGCAGTACGCTGGTCAGTTCACGCAGTTGCAAATGAAAACAAGTACATATCAGCAAGGTAAGGCCGAAAAGCAAAGTTGCGGCAGTAAGACTACTGCGGGCGAGACTCGCCAGTTCCTGGTGTCGATCAACAACCATCCTTATTTCTCCAGCGCCAGTCAGGGAGGCAGCGGCCCTCTGACCCGCCGCAAACACGATATACGTTGACGTGATTCCGAGAAGCATTACGGTCAGTGCCGAAATGAAAAACGTGCGCTGTGTCATGGCCTTGGTGAGGCTCGCTAACAGGACAAAGACGGGCGCCAAGAAGAAAAAGGTCAGCGGAAAATGAATCAACAGAGGGTGAATACCATCCCAGCCGGGTATCATTGGGAACTGAGCCATAAACACCCTCCTTTCAACCTGACGGCGACGCAGCGGGTGCATAGAACTGTAGCCATACTGCGTTTGTTTTCCATGCCAACGCCCAACCTGCTTCGGGATCGGCCGTCTTTCGCAAGACGATGCCGCACGCCAGCATGTAATCGAAGTCCACAGTGAACCTCCTTCAAGAACTCTCCGCCAGTTCCTCCCGACTCGCATTTAGGCAGCCAGGATCGGCTTGCGATCGTACAGCAGACATTCCCTGACAACCTCGATAATCTGGCGAAAACAGTGTTTGCAGACGATGTCTTTCGCGCCCAAGGCCTCGAACCGAGTGAAGTCGACAAACTCAGGCGCGCACGGTTGCATCACGACAAAGGGGATTTGCCGACCGCTCTTCTGTAGTGCTTTCAATACGTCTTCGCATTCGGCATCGGGCAAGTATTCGTTAACCAGGAGCAAATCGAAAGCGTGCGAATCAACCAACTTCAGCGCTTCCTTTGCGGTCCATACTGTCGTCGTGTCGAAACCTGCATCCTCAAGAAGCCTCTCAAGAAGGATGAGGACATCTTCGTGGCAATCTGCGACGAGAATTCTCTTTCGACTCGGGGTCATGGCGCGCCTCCGGGCTGCAGGTTGGCCGGTGCGACTCCGATGGTCGATCCCTGGAGGAGCAATTCAGAGATTCTTCTCAACCGCTTGCGACCGTGGGGACGTTTTAGCCTGCGGCCGATGCAGGTCGCCGCCTTATCGGCAACGCAGTCAATCGCCACGTAGACGTTTGATGCATGGTTCTCCAAGACAATCGTGGATGAACGGTCCAACAAAATTGCGAGCTTGCAGCATTTGTCAATTCCACCGCGGGGACCATTTAGATCGCCCACAGTCACATGCACGTGCTTAATCCGTGTAGCAAAGCGGTCCAACGCGAAGCGAAGCCGTCGTTCAATGTGGTCACGTAGTGCATGGCCGATGCTCATATCCCTGCCACGAATCTCAAATTGCATATCCCCCCCTACTCGGAGTATTGTTCACGGCGCTTGAGAGTTGGCCGATCGTCCTCGCTGCTGGGATCGTCCGCTTTCGCTGCTCGCCGCAGGCTAGGTTTGTCTTTCTCCTTGTCCTCGTCGGTGATTCGGCCCCGATTCTCGAGTACCGCTAGACGAGTTCTCACGTCGTCGAACTCGGAAGTAGTCACGACATAATGAAGGCTCCATGGAAGTTTTGTGTCTGTCTGTTTCTGGATCTTTAACACACGACTCTCCAGCGGGGGGTGGGAAGCAAACACTTTGGACAAGGTGCCTGGCTTTTTCTTCTCTCTGGCTTGGATCTTTTCGAAAAAGGTCAGAAATGATTGTGGGTCGTATCCCGCTTTGTACATGTATTGCAGTCCGAGATAGTCCGCTTCGTCTTCGAACCCACGAGAGAATTTCATGAAGCTCATCGGCACACCGATTCCTGCAGCGGAACGAGCCGCATACCCGATCCCTCCGCCGACAAATATCAACGGGATCGAGGCGATGTTCGCGAGCTTACCTCGTGTCATCTGTCGCATAGCATGACGTGCCGCCACATGGGCAACTTCGTGAGCCATGACCCCAGCCAATTCAGCTTCTTCGTCCGCGACCAGGAGTAATCCTGTGTTCACGTAGAAGAATCCGCCGGGAAGAGCGAAGGCGTTCACTTCATCTGAGTCAATCACCTTAATGGTGAACGGCAATTTGGCATCAGAATTTCGTACGATATTTTGCCCGATCCGGTTGACGTATTCGGTAATGACCGGGTCCTTCACCAATTTCACGGTGGTGTCGATCATCAGGGCATATTCTCTGCCCATTCGGATCTCAGTTTCGAGCGAATACCAATTACCCAGCCCTCGGCCGCCTCCGATGTCACGGCTTCCAATGGCCTCGATGTCATCCTTACTGCCTGGTTTCGCCTTGGGTGGTTGTTGTGAAGTGCGCTGCGGATCGTCTCTCCGGACCTCGTCGTCAGGAAGCGCAAGGACATGTTGCGCAAGAATTAATAAGAGAACCAGGGCGATTGCCACTTTTGTGCTGGTGTGTTTCATTGTCCACCTCGCTAGATCTTGTGCGTCACGAGCGACCAGATCTGGCTCTGGGGCCAATCTCTTCTGGAGACTTGCAAGTGCTTTCTCGCACCTCTGCGCCCTCAGCGACGTTCCGTGCATGTTGAGTGCCGGGCGTACCAAGGAAGAGGACGGTTACGAATCTTTACTCGCAGCGTTTTCAATCGGCGCAACGAAGAGCCAAGCGACAGAGAACAAAGGCGGACAGAGCCGGCCGACGTCTGTCTCTTGTCCCATCCACTCGCCGTAAAAAGGAGACCTGAATTGTCGTGACGTCCGATAGTTTGGACGTTCGCGGTCCGATTCCTTTGACGTGTGCGGCCCTTCGCGTGAGATCCGTGCTTGCCTTGATCTTTGTTTTGTACAACTTGTCACCAATCAATGCCTGGCACACGCCGTGCGCTAGATCGAAGTTCTCGTCGTATTCGGGCTATCGAGGACACTACCGAAATAAAGCTCGCGAGTAGTCCGAAGCGCCTAAGTCGGCGGCTTGTGATGTATTTCTCGAACCTGCAGCCGGGCAACCAAACGCGTGCGCACTTTCCAATCGGAGTCACGCGGTCCCTGGGCTCTTGGTTGAAACGCGGCACTCTCATCAGCCTGTGACCATACTCACACGCAAGGAAGATCAGCAATGGAGAATTTGGACATGAACCGGAACTGGCTGGCCCTGTACAGAGAAGCCGTTTTGGAGCCGGACCGCAAGAGGGTCAAGACACGGATCGCCCAAGCTCAGATGGCCATTCAGCGTCGAGCACTGGAATTGTGGTACGCCGGAACGTCAGAAACGACAGAGCGCCGACAACTGGACGCAGCCGCTCATTTCCTTGGAATCCTCCGCTTGATCGGGGAAGAGAAATGGTAAAACGCACATCGTTGAATCTTCAGACACTAATGGCTGGCGGTCTGGTAGGTACCGGCTAGGCTTAGGTGACCTAGCTAAACATCCTTAAGTTGGGATTCGTCCATCCCGAAGTAGTGTCCCAGTTCATGGAGCACGGTCTGCCGGACCTCATGACGGATTTCTGCGTCGTTCCGGCAGACCGCTTCGATATTTCTCTGATAGAGGACGATTCGGTTCGGTCCGATGGAAAGATCGAACACGCTTTTCTGGGTGGCGGGCACGCCCCGGAAAACTCCCATCAATAGGCTGCGGGGCTTGTGGGGGCCGATTTTTTCTACCAGCCCGCGCGCTTTCTTGCGCATCTTTGGCCGATCCTCAACGATTACGGCTAGATTGTGGATCCGCTTTCGGAATTCCATCGGAAGCGAGTCCAACACTTCCTCCACCAGCCGAACGAAGTGTTCCCGCTTCACCTTGCCCTCCTATTGAATTCCTTTCGGTCTCCCGTTTTGCAAGCGTCCGCCTACTCGTAGCGTAACGCCTCGATCGGATTTAGGTGCGCCGCTTTCCGCGCGGGGTAGAAACCGAAGAAGATCCCCACCCCCATGGAGAACACCACTGCCGTTACGATTGCGAGCGGAGAGATCAACACCACCCAGCCCAACGTATTGGTGATGAGATACGAGGCGCCCATCCCAAAGAAGATTCCAATCGCGCCCCCAATTAGACTGAGTACGACCGCCTCGGTCAGGAATTGGCTTTGCACATTGCGCTCAGTGGCGCCGATCGCCATCCGAATTCCGATCTCACGAGTACGCTCGGTGACCGATACCAGCATGATGTTCATGATTCCGATACCACCGACGATCAATGAAACGCTGGCAATCGACGCGAGGAGCATGGTCATGACACTACCGGCCTGGTCGGCGAGGTCAGCCATGTCGGCCAGGTTCCTTACCATGAAGTCATCGTCCTGCCCGGCACGAATGCGATGACGATCCCGCAGCAGCGATGTGATCTGTTCCTGGGCCGCGTAGCTTGCCTGACGCGAAGAGGCTGAGACCATAATCCAACGCAGCCAATCTTGCCCGGTTATCTTCTTCTGGAGGGTTGTGATCGGAACAAGAACCACATCATCTTGATCATCGCCCATTGCAGCGGACGTCCCCTTTTGGGCGAGCACGCCCACGACCTTAAAAGGGAGACTCTTGATCCGAATGGTTTGTCCGAGGGGATCGGTCGCTGCGAACAGGTTCTTCCGCACGCTTTCGCCGATGACCGCTACATTCGCTGCCATTTCCACATCTTGTTGCGTGAATGCGGTCCCCTCCTGAAACGGCCAGTTCCTGATATCGAAGTATTGCGGCTCGGTGCCGTTGATTCGAGTAGCCCAGTTGTCGTTGCCGAAAACAACCTGTGAACTGGTATTACTGCCGGGTGCGGCAGCTTTGACCGCCGGGCACTCTCTCAAGATGGCGAGCATATCGGCGTATATGAGAGTCTTCGTGGCGCCCCAACCCATATGGGTTCCACCGCGTGTAACCGTACCCGAGCCCACAAACAGAATGTTCGAACCCATGGCGGCGATTTGCTGCTGTACCTGCTGCTGAGCTCCTTGCCCAACTCCCACCGTCGCGATGACGGCACCCACCCCGATGATGATGCCCAGCATGGTAAGGCTGGAGCGCATCTTATTGCGAGCCAGAGCTCGCACTGCGATTCGCGCTACGGCGATCAAGTCCATAAGTAATTCCTCTTCAGGGAGGATGACCGCGTTGCTAGTCCTCCTCTACGGGAAGGCCCTTTAGCACTTCGGACGCGGTCTGGCGATTTACCACAAGCTCATCTCGACGAACTCTGCCATCTCGAAACTGGATCGTACGCTTGGCAAACTGCGAGATATCGTGCTCGTGAGTGACCAGAACAATGGTTAATCCAGCGTCGTTCAGCCTCCTCAGAATCTCCATGATTTCCACCGACGTGCGACTATCCAGGTTCCCCGTAGGCTCGTCCGCCAGCAAAATCGAAGGCTTGTTTACCAGGGCGCGCGCAATCGCGACTCGCTGTTGTTGGCCGCCCGATAGCTGTGAAGGAAAATGTGCTGAGCGGTCTCCAAGGCCGACAAGATTCAGCGCCTGCCAGGCCCGCTCTTCGCCCTCTCGCTTGCTAACCTGTGCGTACAAGGTCGGCAATTCCACGTTCTCCAGTGCTGTGGTCCGGGAGAGCAGGTTGAATCCCTGAAAGACGAAGCCAATCTTTCGATTTCGAATCGCCGCCAACTCGTCCTTGCTTAGGCCTGATACATCAATGCCATCGAGGAAATATGTTCCAGAACTTCGCTTGTCGAGGCAGCCCAAAATGTTCATGAAAGTCGATTTGCCACTTCCGCTCGCTCCCATGATGGCCACGAACTCCCCACTAGCTACGTCCATGTTGATGCCGCGCAAGGCATGCACGCGGGTTTCGCCCAAGTCGTAGTATTTGTGGACATCCAGGACGCGAATCGTCGCTTCCATCGGTGGCCGGATCGCGACGTCGATCTCGGATTGGCTCATCGTGACCATGAGTTCCTCCGCATTTGTCCCCTAGTGCCTGTTTGGGGCCGTCGTACCGGGCCCCATTTTCGGTCCGGCCAAAACAGCGCCTGTAACCAGTTCGTCGTCACCTTTCAGCGACCCGTTGAATACCTGCGCGACCTCCGTCACAGTGTGGTCGGTTATGCCAGATAGGATCCTTACCGGTTCGAGAGTCCGGTCCGGACGCAGCTTCCAGAGGACAACCCCATTCGGGCTATAAGCAGTTGGTGTGAGGCCAATCGTCTCGTTTTGGCCTGCACTCGTGCGACTGCTCACTTTCTTCACCGCTCCACCACCGTATTCTTGGCCGCTAGTTGCCGCCGCATGATTCCCGGCGGACGGCAGGCTTGGGTTGTCGAGGCCAAATTTCTGATATATGGCGCGAATTTCATCAGCTTTCATGTCGGGTTTGTAGCGGAGAGCACTATTAGGAACTCGGAGTACGTCAGTTGCCGAAGCCACAGGAATCGTGATGTATGCCGTCATACCAGGAAACAGCTTCATTTCAGGGTTATCGAAGTCGATGATCGTGTTGTAGGTAACGACGTTCTGAACGGTCGTCGCGTTCATCCGTACCTGCGAAACCAAGCCGCTGAAGGTCTCCTTGGG
Source organism: uncultured Acidobacteriota bacterium (assembly GCA_963807095.1). Classification (GTDB taxonomy): domain Bacteria; phylum Acidobacteriota; class Terriglobia; order Terriglobales; family Acidobacteriaceae; genus Sulfotelmatobacter. The sequence continues at coordinate 504,468 of CAWEAF010000002.1, forward strand.
ATATGCGTCGACCTTGAAGGTGACCGCTTGCTTTTGCCGGATTGTGCCCACATCGGATTCATCAGTGCTGGCATAGACCTGCATCTTGGTCAGGTCCTGAGCGATAGTGAAAAGTGTCGGTGCTTGTAGCGAGGCTGCAACCGTCTGGCCAACGTCCACGTTGCGTGCAATGACGGTGCCATCGATCGGAGCACGTATGGTGGTGTAGTCGAGATTGGTCTGGGCAACCTTGACCGCAGCTTCCCTTTGCTGGACCTGGGCTTCGGCCTGCTTCACTAGCGCATCAGCCGCAGACGAGCCGGCCATCGCGGAATCGTAGTTTGACTTGGCCAAGTCCAGTTGCTGCGTGCTCATGACGCGTTGTGCTGTCAGGGCCTTCGCGCGTTCGTAGTCGGCCGTGGTCTGAATCTCCAAAGCCAGTGCCTTCTTGAGATTCGCTTTCGCGGTAGCGACGCTGGCCCGCGCGTTTGCCAAATCTGCTTTCGCTTGCAGCAACGATCCTTCGAAGAGTGCCGGGTGGATCTGAGCTATAACTTGTCCTTTTCTTACACGGGAATTGAAGTCTACGTAAAGACGAGAAACGGTCCCTGAAACCTGAGAGCCGACTTGGACGGTGGTTACGGCATTGATAGTCCCGGTGGCCTCGACTACCTGGCTGATGTCACCGCGGTCGACCTTGGCCGTGAAATATTGCGGATTGCCGTTCCCCTTAAATTGGAATGCGGCAATGGCAGCGATTCCAATCATGGCCAGGATCAAAATCAGCCAATGCCGCTTAAGAATCTTCATAATGTGTCCTTGAACAACACAAGCAACCCTCTACCCTCGGTGCATGCTGACTGCCGAATAGGAGTGAAGTAGGGTGGAATTACAAGTCTTTACTCTCGGGATCCATTCAAGAACCGCAGACGCTAAGCGACAGATTACAAACTCGATAGTCCTGTTGCCAGCCTAGTGCTTGGTTCCCCAGCGTGGACACCCGCTTGGATGAGTGATGATTGAAACGTCAGCCGCCTTGTGATGTCCGATGGTTCGGACGTCCCTCGTCCGATTCTTCTGACAGGCAGTGAACTGCGGCCATATCTCCGCGGCTTTTGCTGTTTGTTCTGAGCAACTTGCCGAAAGCTGGTGCTTGGCCCACGCCGTGCCCTTTCTCACTGCGAGCGATCGCGATACAGGTCGCAATTCGTTAGGACTGAAATGGAGATACCCGGTATGAAGAAACTTGCTTACAGTGCGCTTGTGCTAACACTGTCCTTGATTGCTCTGCCAACGGTGGCGACGGCTGCAACTAAGACGCTCGACAACCTGCAGGCTGGGTTCAACGGCGAAAGCAACGCGCACGCTCGCTACCTCGCGTTCGCGGAAAAAGCAGACCAGGAAAGTTACGGAGAGGTTGCTAGTCTGTTCCGCGCTGCAGCCAAGGCCGAGGGAGTTCACGCCGCTAACCATGCTGTGGTGATCAAACAAATGGGCGGAACACCCCAGGCAAAGATTGAGAGTCCGGTCGTGAAGTCGACGAAAGAAAACTTGGAAGCCGCTCTCAAAGGAGAGACTTACGAGCGCGACACGATGTATCCGGAGTTCCTCAAACAGGCTCGAGATGAGGGGAATAGAGATGCGGTTCAGACCTTCAATCTCGCAAAGATGGCAGAAAGCGAACATGCCAAGCTGTATTCCGCAGCCATAAACGATCTCCCCAAGCTGAAGGGGTCTAAAGCAAAGGAATATTTCGTTTGCACGGTGTGTGGAAACACGACATCGAAACTAGATTTTTCGAAGTGCCCGGCATGTTTCACTCAGAAAGAAAGGTTCGAGAAAGTCAGCTAGCAATCGGGGCGTTGAAGAGCGTCCCGAACCCTGGGATTAAGGAGTTCTTATGCTTCAATTTCCGGCGATTCCGAGTTGGGATGCCTTGCACCCCCTAATCATTCATTTTCCGATTGCGCTGTTGCTAGTTGCCCCGATCTTCATCGTCGTCGGTGCTGTGCTCACTCCGGCGAGGGGCCGTTCTTACCTGATTGCCGCGATGGTCTTGCTGTTGGTTGGAACAGCGTCAATTTTCGTGGCGGTCGAGAGCGGCGAAGCTGCAGGCAAGCTCGCAGAACGGACTCCGGGGATGCAACTAGTCCTCGAAACCCACGAATCTCTCGCCGAGCGAACCCAGGCTGTCTTCAGTGTGCTGTCAGTGATATTCCTCGCGTTGCTGGCTGTGCCATGGTTGCTGAAAAGAGCAGACACTCGCCTGACCACGACCATTCTGCCGTTGGCTTTCCTGGTTCTGTACGGAGCGGGTGCCTTGCTGCTGGTCAATACAGCCCACAACGGAGGCAGGCTCGTTCATGAATTTGGCGTACGGGCGATGGTCGCTTCCACTCCCGTAGACGCGAGCGCCGTACTTCCGACGGAGACACAGGATAAGGACTAAACGAATGAAGGCCGGCTCAAAAGCGCTTCGAATTCTTGAAGGAGGATTCCTTGTCATGGGTTCGCTGCTGCTGGCCTTGTTCGCAGCTGCCCACATTCATAGATTCATCATGTTTCGCGCCGAGATGGCGAAATTCGAAGCCCAGCAATTCGAACCCGTCAAGGAAAGCGCCGCGGGAATAGAAGCTATCGATGGCGCAAACCGCAATTCTGACTTTCATCACACCCAAAACCTGGACGATTCGCTCTGGTCAAATCGGCGTACTGAGTTGCATCAGACCAGTCTTCGTAAGCCTGTTAAATCGCTTGGTGTTTTACGGATCCCAGCTTTGCATCTGGAGGTTCCGATATTGGATGGCACGGATGAGGTCACATTAAACCGTGGAGTCGGGCGAATTGTAGGCACTTCATTTCCAGGAGCGGGCGGTAACATCGGCATCGCGGGACACCGGGATGGGTTCTTTCGCGGATTGAAAGACATCCGCACGGGAGACGCGATTGAGCTGGCCACATTTTCCGGAACAGATGTTTTCGTCGTGGACCGGATCCGAATCACCAGCCCAAACGATGTTAGCGTACTGCGGCCAAGAACAGAAGATTCGCTCACACTAGTGACGTGCTACCCATTCTATTTCATCGGCCCCGCACCCAGTCGCTACATCGTCGAAGCTTCTTTGAAGGAACAAGATGCGCGAGATAAAGACAAATCAAAAATCACTTTCTAGAAGGAGAAAAGCAATGAAACGATCCAAAGGGACCATAGCTTGCTTCGCATTTGTGGTCGTGGCGTGTCTCTGCGCTGTTACCGTAGGCCTCGCTGCCCAAGACGTAACTCACCCATCAACCACCAAAGCCATAGGACCACCGACGCACGAGGTTCAAACCACTCACGTGCAGAATGCAGAAGTCATCCATGTTTCAGGTCATGAGGTCGTTGTAGAACTTGAGAATGGCAAGTTCGAGCTTTTGAACTTGGCTGACGATGTCACTTTCCAAGTGGATGGCCGTGACCTGAAAGTGCATGAGCTGACGCCTGGGACGAAGCTCTCTCAGGATATTCATACGATCACCACCCCGCAAGAGGTCACTACCCTGAGAACTGTGCAGGGAAAGGTTTGGTCCATCAATGCACCACATTTGATTTTGTCCTTCCCTAAGGGTGAAAACAAAGCCTACACGGTACCCGAAGGAACCGTGTTTCGCATCAATGGTGAAGACAAGACCGTATTCGACCTTCGAAAAGGGATGAACATTTCCGCAACAGTGTTGAAGGTTGAGCCAATGCAGTTTGTCTCCATGCATACGGTTGTGACAGGTCAAGCGCCGCCACGGCCGGCTGTGGCGTTTGAAGGACCTATGCTTATTGAACCGGACCGTGAGGTCCCCGCATTGACCGCCGCCTTGGAGGGGCCATTGCCTCAAGAACTGCCCAAGACCGCCAGTCTTGCACCTCTGGTAGGACTGCTTGGATTCTTGTCTTTGGCTACGGCGGCCGGTCTGAGAATTGTTAACCGGAAATCCCGCAATGAGCAGTGAAGAATACAGATGGCGGTCAAGCTTGCATCGCTGGCCGCCATCTTCGGGGCAGTCTCATTCTCGACTTGATAATTCAGGAGTACTCTAATCGAAGGTGGCACAGGACGAACCAGAGTCGCGAACTATATCTGTGCTGGCGCGCTTCGACGAATCGTTCCGTCAGCAGGCGATTGTCTTTGCGACGTTGAACCTCTTTGTGCTGGCCGCCCTGCTGCTTCTCCATTCGCTGTTTTCTTCTCTATTAGGACACCCCTCGGCCGCCTTGCTGGTCACGCTCGGGGCTGCCTTTTTGTTTAAGATGCTGGAATTGTTTTGGCTCTGGGCCGGCATTCGGTCTCTCAGCAAAGCGCGGGCTGACGTCGTTGTTTGGGCTTCGATTTCCCTGAACATCGTTGTAGCCGGCCTCCTAACGTTCCTTACCAATCGGGCAGACAGTCCTTACTTTGTACTGTTGGCTTTGCCTATCTTGCAGGCCGCATATTGCTTCAACCTTCCCGCCTGCATCGGTGTGATTCTGGTCGCGAATTCCACGACCTTCTTCTGGGTCTGGCATTTTGCGCAATCCCATCCACGAGCCCACGCCGCCGAGTTCCTCGAAGACGGTGCTGTTTCCGTTGTGTATGCAGTCATGGGACTGTTGGTTTGGCTACTTGTCAACCAGCTTCGAAATGATCAACGAAAGCTGGCCGATAGTCTGCGAGAACTCGAGCGCACGCGTGAGCGACTAATGATCGAAGAGAAACTCGCCGTCGTTGGCCGCCTCTCGAGCGCAGTGGCGCATGAAATTCGGAATCCCGTTTCCATCATCGCGAGTTCACTGGTCACGGCCGACCGCCCTGAGGTCGGGGAACAACAACGACACGAGATGCTCGCGATCGCACGCAGCGAGTCCGCCCGGCTGGAAAAACTGACCACCGATTTCCTTTCTTATGCGCGTCCCAGTCAGCCAAAGCGGAATCCAGTCGCCCTGGCAGACGTCTTAGGCTATATCGCGGAGATTGCCAATGTTCACGCTTCAAAAAAAGAAATCAGGATCTCGGTGGAGAGTGGCGAGGGCTTGCGAGCGAATGTTGATCGTGAGCAGCTCCAGAGGGCACTCCTGAACCTGCTTCTCAACGCGATCGATGCTACGCCCGTTGGAGGACAGGTGACGGTTCGCGGTAGCCGTCCATCGGCCCAGACTGTCGAACTCGCGGTCGAAAATTCGAGTGAGCCGATTTCGGAAGAAGTGCTGTCCAGAATCTTTGAACCTTTCTACACGACCAAACGGCACGGAACAGGTCTCGGTCTAGCAATTGCGAGAAACATCGCGAGAGTTCAAGGCGGCGACCTGGTCGTGGCCCGGAATGAACCCGGGCATGTGTGTTTCGCTTTGACGGTTTCTGACGACGAGCCAGTCGGCTCTGGAGCCATCAGCCATGGGTAGATTATTGATTGTGGATGACGAGCCTAATTTGCGGCGTGTCCTAAGCTCAGAGCTTCACCTCGACGGTCATACGGTCGACGAGGCGGACGGCGTCATAGCCGCTGTGCCTTTTTTGACTAAGCGAGAATATGACGCGGTCATCACAGATCAGAAAATGCCGGATGGAGATGGACTGAGAGTTCTATCAGTCGCTCAAGAGAACGATTCGTCATTGCCAGTAATCTTCCTTACCGCGGTTCCGACGATTGAGCTTGCTGTCGAGAGCATGCGGAACGGAGCCTTTGATTTCATCACGAAACCTTTCAATCCGGAGGTCGTCAGGGCAACCGTGCGGCGCGCCTGTGAGCGCGCGAATCTGGTTCGCGAGAATCAACTCCTCAAATCCACGGTTGGCAACCTGCTCGGAGCCGATACCATCTACGGAAACAGCACCGAAATCAAGGAAGTACGCGACCAGATCGCCCGCGTTGCCCCCACGGACGCAACTGTTTTGATTGTGGGCGAAACCGGAACGGGCAAGGAACTGGTAGCCAGGGCGATTCATCGCAATAGCCGCAGGGCCCAAAAACCTTTGATTGCGGTCAACTGTGCAGCTTTCACCGAGACGCTCTTGGAGAGCGAACTCTTTGGCCACGAACGGGGAGCCTTCACGGGAGCTGATCGAGCCCGGCAGGGTCTGTTTGAGGCGGCCCATGGCGGAACCCTTTTTTTGGACGAAGCTGGCGAAATGTCGGCAGCTGCTCAAGCTAAATTGCTTCGCGTCCTGGTAGATGGCGAACTACTGCGCGTAGGATCCACGCAGGCCCGCAAGGTTGACGTGCGAGTTCTGGTTGCCACCCACCGAAACCTCGAAGAACGAGTGCAGCAGGGACTTTTCCGGCAGGATCTCTACTATCGACTGGCAGTTGTTCCGATTCGCATTCCTCCGCTCCGCGAACGCAAAGAGGACATTCCGGGTCTCTGCGAGATCTTGTCAGACCAGATTGCGAAGGACTTGAAGGTTCCGCCCAAGCGCATGAGCCAAGAAGCTCTGCAGAAGATCGCGAACTACACATTCCCCGGGAACATACGTGAGTTGCGGAACCTTTTGGAGCGAGCGCACATTCTGGGGAGGCGCGACGAGATCGCTGCTGATGAACTTCCCGTGGACGAGCGGGGTCAGACATCACCTGGGCAGCAGAATATTGAGATGCGCGACTGGCTTCGAACCCTACCTGCCAGCGTAGATCTTCGCGAATTGCTCACCGCCTTCGAGAAGGGCCTCATTGAGCGCGCATTGGAACAGGCTAATGGAGTGCAGGCCGAAGCGGCCCGCATGCTGGGAGTCTCGCGGAGCGACATAGGATACAAAGTCACGAAATTTGCCCTAGGGCGAGAAGTGGACACTGCCTAGTCAAGAAACGTTGCTAGTATTTTCGTTTCGGCGACAAGGCGCGACTGCAGCGAGGCTAGCAACGCTCTCCATGAACAAACGCGTGCGCGATTGGATCAGACCGACTTTCCTGCGGGACAGATCACTCTAATGAGTGTCTGAGTCACGACCGAAAAATCCCCCTCCTTCCACAACTCTTAAGTTAGCGCTTATTTGGGCGAACCCCCCGGAGCCCACAACTCCTTCATGGGAAGTTTCTCCGCCCGCAGCTTGAGTTTGATCGGATAGCGCACACTGATCTGCTTGCCGTCATCAAAGTTACAGACAGCCATTTTGGTTTGGGCCACAGCTCTTGATTCTTGTGCCACCGAGCCGCCAGCCAGGATGATCAAACTCAGATAGATCCCGAAATGAATTGTCCAACGCGACATGGGACCTCCACGGAGACAGAGGTTAGGGCAGAAAATCACTTTGCCCCCGCACAGAGTGGGCATCGACTGGCGCGTACCAATTGTCCACCTGTAGATTCCTGCGCGGAACTTTCCTTTCTACCGAGGTGGCGAAGGAATTATGCCGGGCAAGGATGAACTCGTCCCCAACCTCCATCGATAGCGTACAAAGGGCCTCCCACAATCGGAATACAGTCCAGGGATGAGTTTGTTCGTAAAAGCATATGAGTTGCATGCAGAATCATTGGCTCTCGAATAGATTCAAAGAAGTGAGTTCATGTGTTGCTCGATTCCGGAGGAATCAATGCTGAATCGAGACAGAAGGCGGGTCTAATGTTCGGTGCGTCGCATTCCTCGCCCCTTCAAGCCGCACTGGGAGGTCTGCTTGCTTTCGGTGCGCTGAACGCATTCGCCGGCGGCTATTACGGTCTCACCGGCGCTGAGGACGTTCCTACGGAGTGGCTCTCCGGAAGCCCATTCAAAGACTATTTCATTCCGAGCCTATTTCTTGTGACTGTCATCGGTGGCTCGTTATTGGCCGCAACGGTCGCTGTATTCGCACGTCTGCGCAGAGCCCGGGTTCTTGCGATCGGCGCTGGCTTCATGCTGCTCGCCTGGATCGTTGTACAGGTGGCGATGATCGGATACGTCTCATGGATGCAACCGGCAACCGCAATCGGAGCGTGCCTCGTGCTCGTTCTGGCATGGAAACTCCCGACACCGACCGCCAGCCAGCCGGGCAAGAGGCCACAGTTTGTTTGCCGAGATGGGAACTCATGAAATGATCTTCTTGCGCACCGCGTATAGCACGATGTCCGCCGTGCTGTGTAGGCCCAACTTTTGCATCAGGTGAGTCCGGTGTGTCTCTACAGTGTAAGGACTTACGTCGAGAATCGTGGCGACCTCCTTGTTCGATTTGCCTTCGGCCAGTAGTTGCAGAATCTCCTTTTCCCGCTCGGTCAGCAGGTCATAAGAATCCTGAAGTCCGCGCTGCTGCAGTTGCCTCAAGTAATCTTCGAGAAGAACTTTCGCAATCGCGGGACTGAAGAAAGTCTTGCCTTGGGCAACGGCCTGCACCGCGGGTATCAGATCCACGTCAGCACTGGCCTTCAGAAGATATGCCTTGGCACCGGCGGTCAATGTACGCACGAGATAACTCTCGTCGGAATACATGCTGAGGATGATGACCGCGACGCGGGGATCGTGTTTGACGATTTGTGCCGTCGCTTCGATACCGTTGAGGATGGGCATTCCAATATCCATGATCACGATGTTTGGCTGCTTTTCTTCCGCAATCCGAACTGCTTCTCGACCATCCGCGGCTTCGCCCACGACTTCAAAACGATCGTTCTGTTCCAACTGCAGACGCAGGCCTTTTCGCATCACTCCATGATCGTCGGCCACCAAGATACGTATCTTGCTCATGCCGTCACCTTTTGATGCACAGGCAATTCTACCGTCAGGAGTGTGCCCCTTCCTGGATTCGAAACGAGCTTTACTTTTCCACCGAGTTCCCGCGCCCTTTCCCCCATGCCCAGAAGCCCAAGCCCGCGGTTTTCAGGTCCCTGAGCATCAAAGCCGACGCCGTCATCCTGGACGGTCGCCTCGACGAAATCCTCGCGACCATAAACTGAAACACGAATGTTCTTCGGATGGGCGTGACGCACACAGTTGGTCAGGGCTTCCTGCACTACTCTGTAAATGCAGGTCCGGTGAGCTTCCAGCAGACGATCGAGCGACCCGTCGACCTGCACAGTAATAGGCACGCCGCTACGTCGCGAAAGTTCCCGCCCTTGCCATTCAAGGGCCGGGCCCAAACCAAGATCATCCAGCATGGAAGGGCGCAATCCCATTGCCATGTTCTGAATCAGTTCGAGGGTCTGGGCGTTCAGCTGTCTTGCTTCCTTCAGGTGATCAAGAAACTTGTCAGCAGAGGATCTGGACGACTCCAGATTCGCCAATTCGAGTCGTACTCCCGTCACCAGTGGTCCGACCGCATCATGCAGTTCGCGTGAGATCGACTTGCGCTCCGCTTCCTGAGCGCTGACCAATCCACGGGATAACCTTGTCAACTTCACGCCGGTCTCCTCGATCTCTTTGCGCTGTGTATTGGCCTGCCGTTCCAGGGACCAGGTTCGATAGATACTGGCGATCGCAACCACGCCACCCAACAAAAGGCAAAGGCCCAACAGTTGTCTGAGGAATTTCTGGAACTCCTCTTGGCTCGCGTCCAGCCTTTGCAGCTCCCTTTGCAGGTTTGCGGCATTCAACTCGGCAAGTCTCTCTGCCAGAGCGGCTACCGCCTGTCTGCGAGGCAACACGTTTTGTTTCAGGAAGGCGGGCCCCCGCGTCGCCTTTTCTTGCGGTGTCCATTCAAACATGGGCTCGAGAGAATCCCAGTATGCCGTTACCTCTGAACGTAACTGTTGGGTGGCGCCGTGATCGTCCGTTCCAATTCGTTGCCGCAGGGCGTCCAGCCGTCGGTCGAGTGATGCGTGGATTTCCTGCAATTGTTGACGATACGCAGGAGCAGCCGCCAGCGATGAATCCAGCAGGTAGTCGCGCACCAGGAGTGCGGCCTGATACATCTGGGCCGAAACTGCGTGTACGTGGGCTTCCGTTTGGAGATGG
>CAWEAF010000003.1:0-1919881 GCA_963807095.1 uncultured Acidobacteriota bacterium
AATAGAAGATAACTTAGTAAGACATAACCTCTCCCTTATAAATTCGTTACTTTTTCGCGCTAATTTCAACCACAAAAACCAACAAAACTCTCCCTCCAAACTCTTCTCCCTCTCCAATTTGTCTCTCTCTCTCTCTCTCTCTCTCTCTCTCTAGGTATTAATATTCCTGTTCGAGAGAGAGAAAAATAAAAGGATGAATGTATCAAGGATTTGTATTCATCTATCTTTTTTTTTTGCAGGTCCGCAGGTCCGCCGACCGGGAGGGACCTGGCGGACCACAGGGGGGGGGTGCCGAACCCTGCGGACCCGCCAATTTTTGGGGGGGGGGGGGGGGAGATTGGGGCCGAAGGCCCCCAAGAAAATTTTAAGGTTTTTTTTAAGAACTGGTCTGTAGCTTCTCGAATTATGATCTATCCGATTATATATGTGTGCATGGATACATATAATAATTTGTCTGAATCTAAATCTGAATCTGAGATCGTTATAATTTCGAGTATATATAAGTGGTCGTGCTCAGGGTCTTCTTAGGCAGGAGTTCCAAATTTTGTAATTTGAGTTTGAGTTCAGATTGCATATCTAATTTATTGTACGCGGATAAAGTGGTGAGAATCTTGGCATAGAAGAATCATTGGGATAATTTGAATGAAAAGAATTGTTTGGATAATTTCATATTAAATTTTCGAATCCATTTTGTTATATCTACATTTTTATTTTCAAAAAAAAAATAAAGATTCCCAGCGAAACATCTACAATCTTTAATTTAGAAGTTGCGGAATCAAAGAATTTTTGAAAGAGTGGCCGACAAAAAAACATGGTGCCAAATTTTCTTCCTAAAGCTACAACAACTAGTAAACTTTTCAACCATTGCACTTAAGTTTAGGTGCAACTGCTTACATCTATCACTCATATCACGCTTTAATTCTTAGGCCAACGAATGAGTTGGTTGCTAGCAGCTGCCTAATAACATAGAGGACGAACTCAAGTTTACCGAAGAAAATGAGTACCGCTAAGGCAGACACAATGGACTGCAGGCAGCCTCTCCGCTAAACATCAGTCAATTAGTCAACAGTAATTAAATCAGTCTTATAATACAATATCAAATACAAATAAATGAGTCGTCTCAGAACTCGGGGCAGTTCGGACCCAAAAAATTCGCCATTTCGTCGAGGACGAATTCGACGAAATTTTTAGGGGCGTAATGTGCCCGTAAGACGGTAATTCTTGTTGAACATTCGGCGATTCTACACCAATTGCTTCATTACCCCATGAAGCAGAATTGTAAAATTTGGTGTAGCGAGAGCCAAAGAACAAAAATCAACATTCTGTTGCAACGCGATAAAAGGTTTTCTCCTTGCTTCAAACCGGGTTTTATCTACGTGAGGGTGAGAGGAAAAGACATGATTTAACACACGATTTTTCTTAATGTATCTCCGGACTATTTAACAATGAAATTAGTAGCACCTAACTAGCACCTCAGCCACCACCACCTCATCCAGTAACGGCCAATAATACTCACTTTTCAAAATTTCCGGCTTCGTTAAAGCGATGTCTAATAATCCTATTACGGATTCCACTATGTCTTCAAGCTCTTCCCTCATCGGTGTTGATGCCAATGTGGGAATGGGCACGCAGGTTCCATCCAATGACCTGCAGAAGACTTCCGCTCAAGACCCCAGCCATCGGACAAGCCTTGATGCGTTCCGTGGGCCGTGGGTGGGCTCTTCTTCATTGACAGGCCAGATGTGTTCAATGCGAAGAAGAAGCCAGGAAAACAATTATGGTGGCCATCCATTGACCAAAAAGGTCATGTGAATGGGGTGCTGGACGTTTTACAGCATCTTTCGATGATGCAAGTTTGGAGATTAACTCCAACGAAGACTCTGACAATTATTGTTGGTCCAGAATCCCTCTCGACGAGATTTGGGATTACCACTCAAATCGAAACATGGCTCACCTGCAAATTTATCGAATGAATATCCTATGGATAATTCAACACGAGTTGCCTTATTAAAAGGTATTCCTAATATTCTCTCCTTTTGTGATTTAGGAGCACGAGATCGATTACCTTCTGGAGATGATATGGATCTATCTCGAGGTGAACATTATTGGATTGCAAAGGTGGCCCCACTTCTTCATCGACAACTCATCGTTATCGTTACTGACTAATTTACAGAAAACTCTTTCTCATTATCGTGAGACGGAGGAGCAATACGTAATGTGTTAAGGGCTGGCAGCGGGCATTACGTATTGCTCGGGGCTGGCTTATCGGATTATACTCTGCCCGGAAGCGGGTGGGCGCATGGCGCGCGCGTTTTGCCTATGGCCAAGCGAGGGTAGACAATGTCCCCTGACTCATGGAAAGGACGTTTCAATGGCTGATCCTGGGATGATAGTTCCGCCGGAAATATTGGGGGCCGCGCAGCCTCCCGCGCCTCCAGTCCGTCCGAACACTGCATTCAGGGGGCCAAACGGCATCCGCGCAGGATGGCGGGTGCTGATCTTTGTCCTGCTGGTGTTCCTGATCGCGTTGGTACTGGCCAGTCCTCTAATCGCGATGCGCGCCCTGCATAAGGGCGGCGCGGCGGAGAGCCAAGTGATTTCGGGGGTGACGCCCGCGGGCCTGAGCATCACCGAAGGATCGATTCTCCTGTGCACTTCGATAGCAGCGCTGATCATGGCTCAGATCGAACGCCGGAAATTTGGACAATACGGTCTGCCCCTGCGGTCCGCCTTTGGCAAAGACTTCTGGATCGGCGCTCTCACCGGTTTGGTCGCGATCAGCGGTTGTTTGCTGGGCATCTTTGCCCTGCACGGGTTTCGGCTGGAAGGAATTGCGACTCACGGGTTGGTTTTGGTAAGAGCGATCCTCGCCTGGACCCTCACCTTCGTGCTCGTCGGTTTAGCCGAAGAATTCGCCTTTCGCGGGTATCTGCAGTACACGCTGACTACCGGCATGGGCTTCTGGCCGTCGGCAATCCTGCTGTCCGCTCTATTCGGGCTTGCGCATTCTGGCAATCCAGGAGAGAGCAAGGCCGGGCTGCTGTCGGTTGTGATATTTGCTTTGCTGTTCTGCTTGTTCCTGCAACGCAGGGGCAATCTGTGGTGGGCGGTGGGATTTCACGCTGGATGGGATTGGGGCCAGACATTTTTCTACGGCGTGCCGGATAGTGGAATTCCCGCTTACCACAGTCTATTTAATTGCACCTTCAATGGACCGGCGTGGTTGACGGGAGGAACAGTCGGCCCGGAGGCGAGTGTGTTCACTCCGATCGTGCTGGCCATCGTTGCCATTATCTTTGCGACCTTGTGTCCCGGTGTAAGGTACGCGGCGCAAATGTCGGGCGCTGGGCGCCAGAACTCTGAACCTGCGCCGGGAGTTGCGGGCTCGGAATGAAAACCATGGAGTAAAGTCACTGCTCCCGTCAGGATCGACACCTTCGCAACTCTATCTTCGGAAGACCAGCAGACCTTAGTGCGGTTCTGACTCGAACGCCTCCTCGCAGCGATCTCCTGCTGCTCCCGCTAAAGTTGTTCCGCAGGCAACCGATAACTCCTGAGAAGAAACTCGATCAGGTGGAACTTCTATGGACAGCATCTCTGTGCTTATCGTGGATGATTCATCCGTTATGCGGAGAATCGTCGAGCGTTCACTGCGTCAGGCCGGTATAGAAATTTCGCAGGTCTTCGAAGCGGGCAATGGGTTGGAGGCTCTGGCAGTCCTTAACGAGAAGAAAGTCAACCTCGTTCTGTGCGATATCAATATGCCCGCGATGGATGGCTTGGAATTTGTGAAGCAGCTACCCAGGGTGGAGAACGCAAGAGGAGTTCCGGTCGTAATGATCACGACCGAGGGCAGCGAAGGGCACGTAGTGCAAGCTCTCTCCGCCGGTGCGCGAGGTTACATTCGAAAGCCCTTCACAGCCGATCAGGTGAAGGAACATATTCTCCCGGTGCTGGCAGGGAACCAATGAACACTTCGAGAACCGCCGGCGACTCAGCAAATCGCCGCGAATATTGGGCTCCTCTGCTTGAGCTCGCGGCCCAAGAAGTTTTTGGACTTATGTTGGGAAACCGCTTGGAAGCAGCTTCGGAACCGATTCTAGTGGATTCTCTCGATGTGACCTCGATGGTCGGCCTGGCCGGGTCCCTTCGCGGCCTGCTCACTCTCCGCTGCAGCAGCAAGGCTGCCGGATTGATGGCCACGAAGATGCTGGGCTCGGATCCAGCGGCGCCAAAGCACAAATGGAAGATGCAATAGGTGAGGTCTGCAACATGGTGGCCGGCAATTTCAAGAACAAAATCTCTGGAGCCGGGAACAACTGCAAACTATCTGTACCTACGGTGATCACCGGCAGTAACTACAATCTCTGCACCCTCGCCGACCATTACACGATGGCGATCAATCTTCTATTTCACGAAAATCCCGTGGTAATTACTCTGCAGATCAATAACTGAATGGAAGATCCAGTCGTAGTGCCAGTGCTCATGCTTTCGTGAAAAGCCACTACATCAAGCATCCACAAAAAATACGACGTCGCACGCTCAGATCTAGAAGCTGGCTCACTGTGCTTTCGCAGTGTCCGGCTGGAATACGGCATCGACCAAGGCCACGATTTCGTCCATCGCTCCATCGATGTCGAGGGTAAGGCGCGCCAGGTCCAGGGTGGCAAGCTGTGGACAATGCTTCGCCAGGCTGACCCATCCCTCATCCCTGGCAAAATCCACGCCTATCGCCTCGTAGAAGCCATGCCCCAGATCGCGAAGCCGGCAGAGCAGATCACTGAGATGAACCAGAGATACCAGAGCAGGGTCTGCTGAAGGGCGGTCCACGTGGTGGTGAAACTCGATCACCGCAACCGTGTCGGGCGAAAACTTCCAATGTTCCGCCAGGATCTTCCCGCTCTGGCAATGGGTGAATCCGAGTATTCTTTCCTCGGCTGCTTCGAGCGAAATGCGCTCTTCGCGGGCTGCTGTCATGCATTTGCGATAGTCATCGGTACAGGCCAGCGTATTGACCAGGACGCCCAGATCATGCATCAGGCCGCCAAGGTAGGCTTTCTCCGGTTCCGGGTATGCAATTAGAGTCGCTAGTCTTTGACTCACCAGTGCACAGCCCATGGAGTGGCGCCAGAACGTGCTAGAGGGAAAGGCCCATTTGTCGGCAGGCACGATCCGGTTCAGGCAGCAGCCCATCAGGATGGCCTGCACCCGCTTTAAGCCTAGTGTCAGAATCGCGCTGCGCACGGTCTCTACGTTGCGCCGGCCAAACAGCGGCGAATTCGCCATGCGCAGGCATTGTGCCGCAATCGAGGAATCATACGAGACCAATTTCACTACTTGCTCGACATTGACCTGCTCAACCGGCGCCTGGAGCATCGCCGCAAGAGGAGTGACGATGGCCGGGATCACCGGGATCGCTTCCAACGAGGTGATTGCGGGACGGATTTCGTCCAGTGTTTTCATGATTTCCTCAGCCGCCATGCGATGGCGGGGCCTTCCAGTATCCAATCGCTCCGGGAAAATGGACCAAGCGAAACCGGTCGTCTACCTGATAGAGAGATTCGGCATGTCCCAAAAACAGATAACCGCCCGACAACAGGTTGGAATAAAAGTGCTGCATCACCCGGCGTTTCGAGTTGAGATCAAAGTAGATCAGCACATTGCAGCAGAAGATCAAGTCGAGGCCCTTCAGGAAGAGCATCTTGCTATCGTCGTGGAGATTGACGCGATCGAATCGAATCAGGGCTTTCAGCTGATCGGAAGCTTGCAGGCGCTTTTCGTCGAATGGCTTGAAATACTTCCTGCGCAGCACTTCGCTGGTGCTGCGGAGAGAATATTCGCCGTAAATTCCGGTCTTGCACGCAGCCAGGGAGTTGTCGTTCAGGTCGGTAGCCAGAATGTCGAAGGTCCATCCTGCCAGCAGTTTTGCACTCTCCTCCAGAAGAAACATGGCTAAGGTATAAGGCTCTTCCCCGGTGGAGCAGCCAGCGCTCCATATTCGAAGCCGCTTGAAACCCATCGCGGTCTTGCTCTTGATCAGATCGGGCAGAATCACGTTTCGCAGCGCCTCCAATTGAGGCGGGCTGCGAAACATATACGTCTCCCCGATCGTAATTTCGTTCAAGAGCAAGCGCAGTTCCGATTCCCGGTTGGCGCGAGTGGTGAGATGAGTGAGGTAGTCTGCTGGAGACTTGGCATTGACCGCCGCCATGCGGCGCGAACAACGCGAAGCCAGGAGGTACAGCTTTTCCGCCGGCTGATAAATCCCGGATATCTCGTAGATTAGATCACGGATCTTCAGATAGGCGGGATCTTTGAGATCTTCCGTTTCGGGCTTAAAGACGGGTTTTGCGGCAGTAGTTCCCAATTTTGGACTCACTCTCTCCGTACTGCTCAGATCGATTCACACTCGAGCGGTCAACGCTCCCGTCGAAATTTGCGCTCTGCCGACCAGGACGCGTCGCACAATCTCCTGACTGATCGATGGCAGCGGGCAGATCTTGTTGGCGCACTGCGAACTGACTACGGCTCCCGGCATGCCCCATACGACGGAAGAAGCTTCGTCTTGCACAAAGATCTCTCCGCCGGCTTCGTGGATGTAGGCAGCCCCGCGGGCGCCGTCAGAGCCCATGCCGGTCATCACGACGCCAAGCACGTTCGCTCCATAGGTCTGAGCCACAGAGCGAAACAGTACGTCCACCGCCGGGCGGCAGGAGTTTTCCGGCGGATCCTGATTCAGGTTCAGGACAACTCCCGTCCCTTTTCGCGCCACGGTCATGTGATAGTCGCCGCGCGCAATCCAAACCTGTCCCGGCTCCAGCAACTTGCCGGGCTCTGCTTCTCGCACCGGAACGTGAGACCGCGAATTCAGGCGGTCGGCGAGCATGCGCGTGAATAAAGGCGGCATGTGCTGCACAACCACGACTGGAACCGGAAGATCTTGCGGCAGGTGCGGGATCACTTCCCCCAACGCATTCGGCCCACCGGTGGAGGTCCCGATGGCAAGAATCTCGATGGCATGAACGGCCGATGCCTTTCTCTGGATCGGCGAGACCGCCGGCAAAGGTGCTGGCATCGTGACTCGACGACCGGCAAGGCACGTGATCTTGGCGACCAGGTCCTGGCGCAACTGTTCCATCGCGTGCGCCAGACTCGAGCTATTGCTCGGCTTGGTTACATAATCAGAGGCGCCGGCAGCTAGCGCTTCGAGGGTCGCCGCGGCGCCACGCTCGGTGAGGGTACTGCACATGATCACGGGCAGCCTGGGGTAGAGCTTGCGGATCTCCAACAGAGTCTGGATGCCATCCAGCCCCGGCATCTCGATGTCGAGTGTGATGACGTCCGGATTCATTTGCGGGATCCTGGCCAGGGCGATCGCACCGGTGGAAGCCGTCCCAGCAACTACCATGTCCGGAGCGGAAGCCAGAGCGTCGCACAGCAACCTGCGAACTACTACCGAATCGTCGACAATCAAAACCCGTGTTGGCGGCATAGGATTCTACTCATCGCGGTGGATGCTGCCCTTGCCAGGCGGACAGCATCCCAGCGGCGCATCTGGACCGGTCCGGCTATGCGCCGGCTCTCGCACTCATCGCTTTCGCCGCCTGCGGCCCGACCCGCAGTTCGGAATGCACATCCTTCTCTAGCCGGAATTGAGCCACCAGTTCGCGCAGCCTGGTTGACATCTCCGCCAAGGTGCCGGCTGCTTTGGACGAGTCTCCAGCCCCACGGGCGGTGCTCTGCGCCGCCTGGGCCACACCCGCAATGTTCCTGGAGATTTCCGATGAGCCGCGAGCCGCTTCGCTCACGTTGCGCGCCATCTCGTTGGTCGTGGCATTCTGCTCTTCGACCGCGGTCGCGATGGTGTTGGAGATGTCGTTGACCTGTTTGATGACCTCGCCTATCTGGGCGATGGCGGAAACCGCACCCTTGGTGTCCCCCTGGATTGCCTCGATCTTGCGGCTGATGTCCTCGGTTGCCTTGGCCGTCTGTTTGGCGAGCTCCTTGACCTCGTTGGCCACTACCGCGAATCCCTTGCCCGCCTCACCGGCACGGGCGGCCTCGATGGTGGCGTTCAGGGCCAACAGGTTCGTCTGCTGCGCAATCGAGGTAATTACCTTGATGACCTGGCCTATCTCAGTGGATGAATCTCCCAGCTTGGCGACGATCTGGTTCGTTTCATCCGCAACCCTGACAGCGCTGGTTGCCACCTTTGCCGATTCGTGCGCGTTCTTGGCGATCTCCTTGATGCTGGCGCTCATCTCCTCGGAACCGGTCGCCACGGTCTGCAGGTTCTTGTTCACCTGTTCGCTGGAGCTTGACACCACCTGGGCCTGGGTAGAAGTCTCTTCCGAATTGGCGGTGATCTCCTGGCTGGTGCTGGATAGCTCTTCGCTAGCGCTGGCAACTTGTTCGGCGGTCCCGGCAATCGACCGGATCATCTCGCGCAGATTGTTCTTCATGCCATTGAGCGCGGTGGCTGCTTTCCCGATTTCGTCTTGCGACGCGACACGCATGTCGTCGATCCCAAGGTTGTTGGCGGCTATCTCCTGGATCATCCTCAACATGCCGGCGATAGCCGCGGTAATAGAGCGAATGATGAGGATTGCTACTCCGAGCCCGACGATCAATCCGCCCAGCGTAAGGGTGATGAGAAGGCGAATAGTTGAGGCTTCCACCTGCTCGTGTTCGGCGTTGGCTGCTTCCTGCAACCTGTCGATGAGAATCTGGAGGTCGTCAACCGCCTTCTCCGCATCGGTTCGGACCTGGCTTGCATGCTCAGTGAAAAGCGCGTCGGTGGCTTCCTTCGTCTTGCCCCGACGGCGCAATTCGATCGCCTGGCCTTGGAGGTCTCGGAGTTCCTTGGCGGCTGCCTCCACCTTTGCGAATAGCTCTTTCCCTTTCTCAGTTTGCAGCTGCTTGTTCAGTTCCTCCATGGACTTGTCGATTTGGGCAATACCCTCATCCCGGCGCTTGAGAATCCCCTCGGTTCCGGAGAGAACAAATCCGCGGGCAGAACTTGTCTGCAACTCAATGCCCGCATCCACATCGGTCGCGATCTGTGCGTTGAGCATCTGCCTCGAGATTTCGTCGGTGAGACCGGAAAGTTTGTTCAGGGAGTGGTAGCTCATGGTACCCATGACGGCGATGATCACAAGCAACACGCCAAAACCTAAACCGAGTTTCATTTTCAGGCTGATCTTATTCACGTCTAGCCTCCAGCAGAATTCGCAGAACCTGATTTTGCCCAGGCCTGTCGAATATGGCGGGAACCGGCACCACAAGACCGGGGCGCGCACAAAGGATTTATCGGCTCGGACACCCAAGGCTTTAGCCCTTGCAGGGAGGAGATAGGCTAGATCCCTGGCATTCACCCGCTCAAAAGGAGATGACCAGCCGAGGGGTGATTACGGGACAGTCCCGCTTGGCGCCCAGCCCGTCGGGATGATGAAGAAACTGGAAATCCTGGACCAGGGCGATGTGCCGGTTAAGTGCAACCTTGTAGTAGCTCTCCAGCACGAGTTCGCTGCGGGAGTCAAACCCGGCTTCAGGCTCGGACGAAAACCGCACCCAAGTCGCGGCAAGGCCGACAGAGTCCTGGCTTCGGCGCCGTGCCGGCCCTTGTAGAATCGCGCCCCCACCTACATGGTGCGTCAAGCTACTCACCCGGCCTTCAGCCCATCCCGCCTGCAGAAACGCTGAGACCCTGCGCTCACCCCGATCCTGCGTGAACGGTTGCCGCAAAACAGTTTGTTCTACAACCGAATAGAACCCTTGCGCGCTGGACGCCTGGCTGTCGTCAAATCGTGCAATGCTTCCATCCAGGCGCCAGTACCCGAAACTTATCCGCCCAGGATGCTCCAGCTTTCCAACATTCCAGCTGCGCCCGGGTTCCATGATCGATAGCGCGTTCGAGTTCGACGTCTGGAAGACACCTAATCCCAACCCGTAGCTGCTTCTTGTGTGCAGGAACACGCTGACACCGGGTTTGGGCTCAGGATAGGTGGGGAACGTCACTATTGTCGGACTGTAGCCCATCGAGGAGTTCAGGAAATCTCCGGCGTTTTGCACAACGGCAAACTCTGTATTGGCGTCTATCTTGCCGCCTTTAAGACGCAGCCGGTCAGACAGAAGCTTCTGCTCGAACCAGATCTCATAAAGCGTGGTTCGCGAACTGGCATCGATGTTGGAGTAAAGCTGTTCAGCACCGTCGTAGGTTTCCCCAAAGACGTTGAGATGGTGTTTGAGACGCACCATCGCTGCGCCGCCGTTCAGCCCGAGGAGCTTCTCGGCGTCAACCGGCACCAGCAAATCAAATGAATAGCGACCGAAGCCGCCCCCTGAGTCTTGGTCTCCGGGTAAGGTCTTCGACCAGTCGTAGATCAGGACGCCTTGAGGCGCGATGCCGCGCTCATTCAGGTCGTGCAGCAGTTGCCGTGGGTCCAAGGCGGATCTTGAGTGCGGCTCGTCTGCGGCAAGGCCGAGCGCTGGGGGTTGCGAAGATTGCGGGTAACAATAGTAAGAGCAGAAAAACGAGAACAGAAATGCCAGAAACCGGGCCGTAAGCTTCACCGCGAAAGCTCCCACGCGGCGACGAGTTTCGCGGATGTCGCCCTAAAGAGGTATCGGCCCCGAGGGAAAAATCTTTACACCTTGGGACGTATCCTTTGGGACATCACGCCATAGCGCTCCGGTAATGGTAGGGCGCTTTAAGTTAAAGACCTCCCGTGAGCGCGCCAATCCCATGGGCCACGCGCGGAATGCTTAAGAATCAGTTGTAGTTGGCGATCTGGCGGGCTAGGCTTCCACTCGCTCCAGCGATTCGCAGGCCTTTTTTGTATTCAAGACCCGCATTAGACCTCGATCGAGTTTGTGCACTCCCGCGATGAGGGCTCTTATGTCGGCCTCCAAGGTTGGAGGCGGAGCCTCCGCGGTGGTTTCATCCACCTCGACAACATCGCCGATGCTGTCGACCAGCAAACTCACCGGACCCTCTTTGGTGCGAACGACGACGTTGATCAGCGACGAGCCGGGTGACCGCTGCGCAATCCGCAACCTCCGGCGCAAATCCACCGCCATCACAATCTGGCCCCGCAGGTTGATCAAGCCGCGGATCACATCAGGAACCAGGGGTACGCGACTCATGTCCTGATACTGAATGACTTCTTGCACCTCTTCGACCGCGATGCCGAAAAGTTGGTCTCCGAGAAAGAACGTACAAAACTGTTGTGTGATGGTCACAAGTTCCCGCCCCCTAAGTTTGAGCCCCGGATGGCGTCTTGGTTGATGCGGATGCAACCAGCGCCTGCAGATCTACGATGTCGGTGACTCTTTTCTGAATCACGGCTGAGCCTAGGACGCCGCTGCGCCCGGTCTCTGGTTGAATGACAAAAGACTCCTCGACGATGTCCAGAATGCGATCCACCACCAGCCCGACGCTCCGCCCTTTGTTGGCATAGACCACCACGTGCAGGGGCTCGTGGCCGTTGTCCGACACGATCTTGCGCTTGCTCTCGAGTGCATGGGACACCCAGACCAGCGGCATGATCTGTCCGCGGTATTGCACGGTCTGCCGGTCGCCGGCTATCTCGATAAGATCGCGGGAAAATTCCTCCAGACGCGCCACCAACGCGAGGTCGATAGCCATCCTCCCGGTTTCTCCATGCTGGAACAGCAGCATGGGCTTGCACTGATTTTTGTCGGCCGCCGCGATCGATTGCGTCTTCTCTTCCTTTTCGGCAACTTCCTGGTCTCTCATGTCGCCCAGTACCCTGGCGCGTTGGGCCAGGCCGAGCACGTCGAGAATGAGCGCCACTTTCCCGTCTCCCATAATTGTGGCGCCGGCGTAAATGTTGATACTTTTCAATTGCTTGCCTAGCGGTTTGACGACGATCTCCTCAGTGTCGTTGATTTCATCCACGACCAATCCGAATTGCCGGTCGTCCGCCTGCAATACCACGATATTCACGTTCTGGGACTCCGATACTTTGTTCTCAATGGTCATCAATAACTCCACGATCTTCGTGGAAGCCGGTTCGACATCGCGAAACTGCCGTTCTGCCTGGGCTGCAAATCCATCCCGTTTGAGGGTAATGATGTCTCTGACCATGTTATGAAATCCCTTGTGCGCCTTTTCCAGAGCGCACATCTCGACGATATCGCCGTGGTATTGCAGTCCGGTGGCGTAAATCCATTTCCCCAGAGCGCACTGCTTGTGGGAGCCGGCCTGATCTAGGGTCATCGTCATCTTGCCATCCAGAACCGCTCGTAACCTTTCAACCCAGTCTTTGTGCGCCTTGCGGGCAAGCGAGAAGTCCACCAGTTCGTTATTAGAGGTGTTCGACGCTTCCGAAGAACTGGAACCCTGAGCGCTGACGTTGACCTTCAGTTCCCCCTTCAAATAGACGAGGGGTAGAAGGTGCCCTCGCAGGCGGTGCACCGGCGCCCCATTGATCATTTCAATGCCCTTGCGGGCTGACTCACCTTCCAGGCGCACCAGTTCGAGCAGGCTGACTTGTGGAATGGCGTAGCGGTCGCCGGCGCTGGTCACGATCAGGGCGGGAATGATAGCCAGAGTCAGCGGGATCTTCATACGCACGGTGGAGCCAAGCCCGCGTTTGGATTGCATGTCTACCGTTCCACCGATTTTTTCGATGTTCGTCTTCACCACGTCCATGCCGACACCGCGGCCCGAGACGTTTGTGACCTTTTCCGCCGTGGAGAAGCCGGGAAGGAATATGAGGTTGGTAGCCTCGCGCTCGCTCATGCGGGCAGCCTGGTCGGGGGTGATCAATCCCTTCTCAACCGCTTTCTTGCGGAGGCGGTCACAGTCCAGCCCAGCGCCATCGTCGGTGACCTCGATATTGACCTGGCCACCCTCGTGAAAAGCGCGCAGCAGAAGACAGCCTTCTGGCTGTTTGCCTGCAGCCAGGCGTCGCTCCGGAGTCTCGACCCCGTGATCGACAGAGTTCCTCACCAGATGGGTGAGCGGATCCTTGATGGCCTCAATGATAGTTTTGTCGAGCTCGGTTTCTTTGCCCTCCATCTCGATGCGCACCTGCTTGCCACAACTGAGCGCGAGGTCGCGAACGGTCCGGGGGAACTTGCTCCAGATGTTGCCGATGGGCTGCATCCGGGTTTTCATGACGCTTTCCTGCAATTCGGTGGTCAACAGGTTCAGCCGCTGGCTGGTTCCAAGCAGTTCACTGTCTTCAGTGGAATTGGTGTACTGGGCAATCTGATTGCGGAGCAGAACCAGTTCTCCGACGCGGTTAATGAGCCGATCGAGCTGCCCTACATCGATCCGAATCGTGCTGTCACTGGCACTTTGTCCTTTAGCCTGTGATTGAGCGTTCTGGGATTCGGAACTCTCCGCGGTCTTCGCCGATTTCTTATCGGGTAGTGGATCCTCCGAATGGGCTTGGGCAACCTGATTCGGCTGCTCCACCATGGGTCGATGGCTTGCAGGCGCGGGCTCCGCCGCTGCTCGAGCCTCGCTTGCTGAGGCGTGTCCTTCTGGTCCGGAATTCGGTTTTGCAGCCGGTTCCAGAAGGCGAGTCAGGTTGGCGATCAGATTCTCGTCGTTCCGGTCTCCTTCTTTGCCAGTCTCTTCGATGCTCTTCAGCATCTGCCGCACGGCATCCACCATGCGCAGCAATCCGGTTGTGATCTCCGGATTCAGCGCCAATAAACCGTCGCGCAAGCGCGTCAGCAGATTCTCCCCAACGTGCGTCAACGCCCCTAGCCGGTTGAATGCCAGGAAACCCGACGTTCCTTTGATCGTGTGGATGGTCCGGAAGACGCTGGCCAGAGTATCCCGATTCCCCGAGTCTTTTTCGAGGGCGATCAGATCCTGGTCGAGCCGATCGAGATTCTCGTAGCTCTCAATCAAAAATTCTTTAACGATTTCGGCATCATCGCTCATTTGGAAGTTCCTGTGGCCGGCTTGCTTTTGACGTGCGGTTCAGACCTGCTTGCTCAGCGCCTGCTCGACACCTTGACCTGATTCGCGTTCTGTTGCAATTTCGGCACCGAGTCCACTTGCTTCCTCCATCGACAGCTTTCCCGCCAGACTTGAACATCCGTCAAACTCGTCACGAAATGCGCGGAGCGCGAAGTCCCGCCGCTGGAGGCTTTACTACCCATAAGGAGCGACTAATGGGAGTCTGCCCAACGCTCGTAGGACTGCAACTCCTCCGCTATGCGCAGTTTGTCGTATGTACGGAAAATATAAGGCGATCACCGCCCAAATGCGAAGGTCGTGGAGCACCCCGCAATCATCACGTCGTTGACAGGTGGCAGCGGTTTCGATTCAATTATTTACAGGGCTGTCATGGGGAGAATCATTTCATCACGGCGGAATTTTCTGAAGACTACCGGAGCGGCGTTGGGAGCGGGACTCATCGTTTCTCGATCTTCTCTGGCCCTGAGGCCGTCGATCGCCGCGAGCCGTGCTCCGGCAGTTTCTGCGCGGGAATCAGCCTCCGCGGACTACGTTCTGCACATTGACGCAACTCCCATCGAAATCGCCCCAAGGCGCTTCATCTCCACCATTACTTACAATGGGCAGTTCCCCGGGCCTCTGTTGCGCTTTAAAGAGGGTCAACCCGTCACCATTGAGATTCACAATGACACCGACACGCCCGAGCAACTGCATTGGCACGGGCAGATGTCCCGACCGATGTTGACGGCGCCGCGGAAGAGGGCACGCCTTACATTCCTCCGCACGGAATCCGCCGCATCACCTTCACCCCAAACCCGCCGGGCTTCCGCTTCTATCACACCCACAATCATGCCGGAGCAAATCTGATGGCGGGTCAGTACACGTGGCCAGGTCGGTCCGGTTTACATCGAGCCGAAGAACAACCCGGCAATTATGATCGAGAAGTTTTCCTCACCCTTAAGGAATTTGAACCATCCTTGAGCCGCGGCGGTGACATGGCCATGAACTTTCTGTCACCCGCGAGACGGTAAAGGAACTGAAGGAACAGGCGAAGCGCAATGAAAGCTTCGCTCGCAAAGGGGATGCCGCATGGGTTTGAGGTCGGGTATGGTTCTTTCACAATCAACGGACAAATGTTGGGACAGCGGTGAACCGATACGCGTGAAGCAGGGCGAGCGCGTGCTCTTTCATGTTCTCAACGGGAGCGCGACCGAGATCCGCAGCCTGGGTTTGCCTGGACACACGTTCAAAGTAATCGCCGTGGACGGCAACCCGGTGCCGCATCCGGCGGAAGTTGCCGCGACTCTGGATAGGGACGGCGGAACGCGTATCGGCGATCGTTCACATGAACGAATCCCGGTGTCTGGGTGATGGGCGACCTGGGGGACGACGATCGCGGCCACGGGATGGGAGTTGTAGTGGAGTATGCAGGTCACAGGGGGAAGCCGTATGGACTGCTCCCAAGCCGTTCACATGGGACTATGCGCGTTTCGCCAACCCGAGCGAAGGTTCGGCCAAACCCGATGAAATCATCGAAATGACATTCACAAAGCAGAATGCTGCAGAGCATGGATTTAACCTATGGGCGATCAACGATGTCGTTTTTCCCAGAGGCTCGATGACAGCGGCATATTCGCCTGCACGAAGGCAAACGCTACCGCCTGCGCCTGCGCAACGCCAGTGACGACATTCACCCCATTCACCTTCACCGCCACAGCTTTGAACTTACAAAAATAGGAGGAAAGTCTGTTTCCGGAGTGGTAAAGGATGTGGTGATGCTGGGCGGGTACCAGGAGGCAGAGATCGACTTTGTTGCGGACAATCCTGGGCTTACCCTATTCCACTGCCACCAGCAATTGCACATGGATTTCGGATTCATGACGCTGTTCGACTACGTATAGCCCGACGCCGGCCATTGACAGTCTTCGTGGTCTGCATTTCCAATGGATACTGATCCAACCAAAGCAGATCGGCAGCTTCCCGCGGTAGATTTCTAAAATTCGCTTTTAGGAGCTCTTCATGTCAGCACCCAGTCGCCGGCCGGAGATTCGCCGGCGCCGTACCCGGAAAGAAAAGATTGTCCAGTTGCGCAAACGCCTGACCGCCGCGAAAACCGAGGCCGACCGCAACCGTCTTACCGCCAAGCTACAAAAACTCGCGATCCTGTCACCGGGCCAGCCACTCATAAAATAGCGCTGGCTCTCTCCGGTTTCGAACAGTGGTCCCGCACCGCCCTCAATCGGCGGCGTGTTGCGTTGTCCGGCTTCCGCCGTCACGGGCGACTTCGCGGTAAACATCGAGCACGCGCCGCACTGATATCTCCCACGAAAAACGGGTGGCTTGCTGGTAGCCACGCTCCTTCATGCGATCCCGCAGCGACTTGTCCATCAGGACGCGATGGAGGGCCCGCATAATCTCGAAGACGTTCTCGGGATTGACCAGCACCGCGGCATTGCCCACGACTTCCGGAAGAGAAGTCACGTTGGAGGTCACCACCGGCGTCCCGTGGGCCATGGCTTCGAGAGGCGGGAGCCCGAAACCCTCATACAGGGAAGGAAACACGAAAATCTTCGCCACGTCGTAAAAGATTCTCAGTACCTCGATCGGGATGAAGCCCAGAAACCGAACGTCATTCTGTACCCCGCTGCGGACGACGGTGCGCCGCAGGTCGGGATTGCCCGAGAGATCGTCCCCGATAATGATGAGCTTGAGGTCCGGGTAGGCCCGCTCTCTCTCCAGTTCCGTTTTGAGAGCGGAGAAGGCTTCGATCATGCGGACCACGTTCTTGTGCGGACTGATGCGACCGGCATACAACAAAAATGGATACGTGACCTGGTACCGCTGGGCAATCAGTTCGCGATCGGCGGCGGTGGCGTGGCCACGTAGAAAGCGCTCATCAATGGCGTTGTAGACCACCTCAATGTGGTTCAGAGGAATCTCGAAGAGTTTCTCGATCTCGTTCCGGGTGAAATTCGAGACTGCAAAGATCCTTGCTGCCCCGCCCAGGACCCGCTTGGTAAGCTGAAAATACGTAGAGCGCAGGAAACCGTTCCGTTGGCGCGCCCGCGACAAGTGATCGAGCATGTCGTGCACGGTCATGACATACGGGCACGGCAGGGCGCGGGGGATCGAAAACAGGTTTGGAATGTGCACCAGGTCGCAGTCGAGATTGCGCAAAGCACTGCGGAACTCGTGGTAGCCGCGGATTGACCGCTCTTCCGACAAAAGCGGGACGCTTTCAATATTGGCGGGAAGAGCTCCGATCTCCTGCACCTTGACCGGTGGTCCGATCAAGAAGTACTGGGTTTCATGATCGAGGCGACCCAGAGTCCGCACAATATTGCGGATGTAGGTTCCGACGCCAAACTCACTCATGCGCCGGATATCGATGGCAATCTTCACGCCTGCATTTAAACACAGCTGGCGGAATCTTCGTTGGCGTATTTACGCCTTGACCTCGGCCTGGGCCTTAGCCCTACGGTCGGCGTAGAGCGGGAACTCTTCGCACATCTCCAGCACCTGCTTGCGGACCCTTGCCAACACGGCCGTGTCACTGCGATGCAGGAGCCCTTCCGCGATCCAGCGCCCGATTTGCTGCATCTCCCTTTCTTTCATGCCGCGCGTGGTGAGCGCCGGGGTGCCGATGCGTATGCCGCTGGGTTTCATCGGCGGGTTGGCATCGAAGGGAATCGCGTTCTTGTTTACCGTGATTCCCGCCTCGCCCAACGCCTTCTCGGCTTCGCTTCCAAACATGCCCTTGGAGAAGACATCGACCAGCATGAGATGCGTGTCGGTGCCGCCAGAGATGATGCGGAAGCCCTCGTCTGCCAGGGCTTGTGCCAGCACCTTGGCGTTGGCCACGATCTGCCGCGCATACTCGCGGAACTCGGGCTGCATGGCTTCCTGGAAGCACACCGCCTTGGCCGCGATGATATGAACCAGCGGTCCGCCCTGCATCCCTGGGAAAACGACCTTGTCGATGGCCTGCGCGAACTCCGCCTTCGAAAGAATCATCCCCGATCGCGGCCCGCGCAGGGTTTTGTGCGTAGTCGAAGTCACAATGTGCGCGTGTGGCACAGGCGACGGATGAGCGCCACCGGCCACAAGTCCGGCGAAGTGGGCCATGTCGACCAGGTACAGCGCGCCGACCTTGTCGGCGATCTTCCGCATGCGCGCGAAATCGATGATGCGTGGATACGCGCTTCCCCCGCCGATAATCAGCTTCGGCCGTTCTTTTTCCGCGATCTTTTCGAGCTCGTCGTAGTCGATCGTCTCCGTCTCTTTGGTAACGCCGTAAGGAATGATCTTGTAGGTCTTGCCGGAAAAGTTCAGATGATGCCCATGCGTCAGGTGCCCGCCATGCGCGAGGTTCAGGCCCAGGATCGTGTCGCCGGGTTGCAGCACCGCGGCGTAGGCTTCCATGTTGGCCTGAGATCCGGCATGCGGCTGAACATTGGCGTGCTCCGCGCCAAACAACTGCTTTGCCCGGTCCCGCGCCAAGTTCTCGACGACGTCGGTAAACTCGCAGCCGCCGTAATAGCGCTTGCCGGGATATCCCTCGGCATACTTGTTGGTGAAAACCGATCCCGCGGCTTCGAGCACCGCCTCGCTCACAAAGTTTTCGGAGGCAATCAGTTCCAGCCCTTCGTGCTGGCGCCGAGTTTCGTTGTCGATGGCGGCGGCAACCTGCGGATCATTCTCGTACAGCGGGCGGTACATCGCTGAGTTCTTCATATTGTTTTCCTAATCTCGTAGACATCCGGCCGGTGCAACTCCATGTATCGTTCAGCCGACTTTAACGGTGTGAATCCAAATTTGCTATACAGTCGGTGCGCATCCTGCGTCAGCAGGATCCAGCGCCTCAATCCCTGCAACGCGGGATGCTGCATGACGCACTCCATCAACCACTTGCTCAGCCCGCGACCGCGATGGGATTCGAGCACGAATACGTCGCCGAGATAAGCCACGGTTGCGAAATCGCTGATCACGCGGGCGAAACCCACCTGCGCGCCGTCACTATCATAAACGCCAAAGCACAATGAATGCTCGATCGAACGTTGAACGACATCCCGGGAAATCCCTTTGGCCCAGTAACAATTCGTCAGGAACCCATGAATCACATTCAAATCGAGGTTTTTCGGGTCTGCGCTGATGAGAAACCCGTCGGGGCGGCCAACGGTGAAGAAACTCGACACTGGCAAAGAAATCTCGCGCATCGACTCATTTTACGTTGGCCCTGGGCGGTACGCACTAGCCCATCACCATCCTGCTCGTGGCCAAGGCTGATTGCGAATCGCATCCCTTTTCAAAATGCCGTGCGCAAGAACGACGCCAGATGCCAACCATCCATGTATTTGTAAGGAGTTTCCCCGGTCGTGTAGTGACCGCAGGGCAGCACCGCTACCTTGTGGTCGAGGCCATGCCGCGCGAACTCGTTGACCACCTGCCGTGAAAACTCCGGTAGAAACGTCAAGTCGTAGTCCGCATAGATAATCAAGGATTTCTTTGGCCATCTCGCGAAGTGCTCGAAATACGCCATTGGACTAATGGCCATCCAGACCTTGCGCAGCTCCTCAAGGTCAATTCGCTGCTCGATCCCCTGCCGGATGTGCCTGGTCGACTGCCCATGCCAGACCACATCCGCAAAATACGTCGACGCGTGGTTGAATGCCGCCACCCGGACGCGCGGATCGTGTGCTGCCGCAATGAAGGCATAACAGGAGCCCAGGCTCGTGCCGACGATCCCAAGATTGCTATAGCCCTGCTCCTCCAGCCAATCCAGGCAGCACCGTATGTCAACGACTCCCTGCCGCGCAGCGTCCAGCGTTCGTCCGATGTTGGCCGAGACGGCATAGTCAGCACGCTTGATCTCAGAGGGCATGCGGATATCGTGATACGGCATGGTCATACGCAACACTGCGATTCCCAGCAGGTTAAACACGCGACAGAGGCTGACGTATGAGATCGCATCCGAGTTCCAGTGCGGCAACAGCACAATGGCGCGCCGGCCGGTCGCCGGAAACCATCGCGCATTCACCTGATTATTTTCGGGATAGGGCGTGCACACCGGAGACGTGAATCGCAGGAACTCTGCGTACGTCCCCTTCACCTTCGCTTCGAGTCGGGGATCAGGCACTTCGCGGGTGGAGAAGACCTGCACTTCCCGCTTCTCAAGACGAAAGTCCGAGGGATGACGGTAGGCATAGAAGTCATCGCTCGCGGCCAGAATGCGGGCGTTGTAGTCGAGGAAAAATGTCTCCGGATTTTCCGGCGCCCGCCCCGGATGGTAGCCGTTACGGCAAGGCCAGTCCCGCGCCCATTCCGCGCCCCATTCCAACGGACGCACCACGCGGTTGTTGTCCACCGACGTGAGCCGGTGTTCCCAGTCGTACATCCACTGTGCGTAGCGGGTCGGCATGGTGACGTAGAACCGGTTTCAAGGGAGGAAAGCGACCCTCAGGGGCTAAAGCCCGCTTTTGTCGCGGACTTAACGGCACGGCTGAAGCCGTGCCCTTCCAAACATCTATTCTTGAAACCACTTCTAGTTTAGCAACCGGCTACGCTGACTGCGGAACATATGCATTCAACGGCAGCAATTGGCAGTTAGTCTTTAGGAATTGGCTATCCAGTGGGATGGTCTCCGGCAGGTCCGGGGTCCGATCCGCACTTAGTTCGGATACCTTCTTGGCACCCGCTTCGAAATATTGCAGAGAATCTCGTATGGAGTGCTGTTCGCTAGTTCCGCGTGCTCCAGTGCATCTACGCTGAGCCTATCGCAGGCTCCCAGCAGAATGACTTCATCGCCGACGGCGACACCGGGAATTCCGGTCACGTCCACCAAAGTTAAATCCATCGAGATGCTGCCCACGACGGGCGCATAGTGGTCGCGCACAATGACCCGCCCCCGATTGGAAAGTTGCCGGTTGTAGCCGTCGGCATATCCCACCGGGAGTACCGCGACATGCGCCGGGGCCTTGGTCAAGTACGTACCGTTGTATCCCAAGGGCTGGTCGCCTGCGAAATCCCGCATAGAGAGAATGCGAGTCTTCCAAGTCAGAATGGGCTTCACGGGCAAGCGCAAGGTGCCGCCGCTGACTTCGCGCCCGGCGCGCTGGAAGGGCAGATAGTAGCCATACAGCGAGACGCCCGGCCGGACCATTGTGTTCCACGTCTCCCGCCTTGAGATTACCGCGCCGGTATTTGCCATGTGAACCAGCGACGGGCGCATGCCGGTGTCTTTCACCATTTCCCGGGCTTGCTGAAACCGATGTTCTTGTTCGAACACGGAGGGCGCATCCATGATCTCGGACGCGGCAAGGTGAGTAGAAAGTCCCTGCAGGAAGAGGTTCTTGCTGTTCTCCAACGTGCCCAACACTTTCGGAAGCTGGTCCAAACCCACGCCCAGCCGCCCCATTCCAGTGTCCACCTTCAGATGCACCGGATGCTGCTTCACCCCACACGTAGCGGCCGCTCTGTCAAGCGATTCGATTTGCCAGGGCTCCCACACGGTCGGCGTCAAATGCAGCCGGACGATCTCGGTCTCCTCGCCGCGCCAGAAGCCTGTCATCAGGAGAATATTGGAGCGAATGCCCGCATCGCGCAGCGGAATTGCCTCGTCGAGAGAGGTCACGCCCAGCCATCTGGCGCCTTCGGCTTCGAGCGCACGCGAACACTCCACGGCGCCGTGCCCGTACGCATCGGCCTTCACCACCGCGCAAACGGTCACGCCCGATCCCACATGCTTTTGCACTGTCCGGAAGTTTTGCCGCAGCGTAGCGAGGGAGATATCGGCCCAAGTCGGACGCGTCGCCGCGCGGCTGAGAGTTTCTGCTGTAGTTGCCACCTTGGCGATTATAGCGGGAGCAACACCAGCCCCGAGGTTACGCCGGGACTACTCCCACGTTGAGAGCGACTTTCGATAGCCGATTGAGGACTGACTCAATCGCAAGTGTGAGATTTGAGGTACCGCCCTTCCGTGGGGATTCGCTCCGCACGGCAACCAGTGGGCGGGCCGTCCGTAAATCGCCGACGCTCAGTTTCCGAGCACAAAGTTCACCGTAATTTGTGTCTCCACCTCAATGGCCTCGCCATTCAGAATGTATGGCTTATAACGCCACTGGCTGACCGCGGTAAGCGCCGCTTGCACCAGCATCGGACGCCCAGAGATCAGCCGCAGGTCTTCTATGGTTCCCGCCTTGCTGATGATTGCCTCGATCACCACCGGGCCCTGCACCCGTGCCGCGATGGCCAGCGGAGGATACACAGGTTCTACGCGATGAATGAGACTTCCCTGGAGCATGGTCGAGGTACGGAATTGTCGAACATTCGGCGCGGCAATGACGGGCATGATGGGCCGTGTTCCGCTCATCGGGAGAGGAAAACCGGTTGGCGGGCCCAAGGCCGGGCCCGGTGCTCCGGGGATGACTGGGCCGAAGTCTGGCCCGGACGGGAGCGTGTCGCCGCTTCGATCCACCCTGCTCGGGATTCTTCCCGGGGCCATCAGCCGCCCAGCGTACGAAATAATCTGAACACCTGAACTTGGCGCATGTTCGGTGGTGTGTGCCGGCCCTGGGTCACGTCGTCCCAGCGTGATCGGTGTTGAAACGACGCGCGCCAGTGGCACCCCCACAGTCGAGAGCAACGGGATGGCGATCATCACGCCGACAATTACCGCCTGCAGTCCGAACGAAGTGGCGGTCGTCCAACTCCGCTGTGTACGTTGGGCCCATGAAGTTTCCAACAAGCTTTCGGCAAACATGGCGTCCTCCTTCAGCACTCATGCTTGCTGATATGGACACCGTGGGGTCGACTCCAGCGCCGACCTGCCACGAAAAAAAAAGGCCGCGTTTTCACGCGACCTTCTGGAACTTTCCAGACACCAAAGGTGTCCGCTGAGGTTACTGTTTCGGTGGCTCGCTGGGCTTCGGCGTGGGCGCCTTGGGCGTCGTGCTGGCCGGCCGTGCAGTTCCGCTCGGCCTGGTTGCTGCGGCTGGCGCGGCGGGAGGAGCAACGCCCGACTGCACATTGTAGGCCTCGACGACGGCTTTCGTGATGTCCACCGCTTCGCCCCACCACAACACGTTGCTCTCGGGCCACGGCTTCGAAGTATCGACGATGATACCGAACCCGTTGTCCTGCGAAAATTTCACGATCATCGGCGCCATCTTCTGCAGCACTTTTTTGGCGATGTCCTGCTGTTGGCCGCCGACTTCTTCCTGAAAGTCCTGCAGGGAACGATCGAAACTCTTCTGCTTGGTTTCGATCTGCTTCTTGAGGGTATCGAGAGCGTCCGCACTCAACTTATCCTGCGTTGTGTTGAGTTGTTTTTTCAGGGCCTCAAGATCGTCGTTCTGGCCCTTGAGCTCCGCCTGCTTTGGCTCGTACTTCTTCTGCAGGGATTGCATGTCGCGCTGACCTTCGTTGCTGCCGAAAATCGCTTCCTGAATGTTGATGGTCCCAACCTTGGTGCCTGAGCTTGGGGTCGCCATTCCAGGTGCGGAGGGAAGGGGATTCGCAGGAGTTGCCGCCGGACTGGACGGGGTGGCAGCGCTGCCGGTTTGGGCCAAGGCGGAAAACGTCAAAGTTACCGCAATAGCCAGAAGAACACGCAAAAACTTGCTTTTCATTGGATCGATTGAACTCCTTGGAACATGGTTCCGGGAATGAACTGTCGTCTTCGCTCTCAGATCGCTTCTTCAGTCAACGCTGGGCCGCACTGAATGAGGTCTCCGCTGCGGTAGCGGCCGCCATCGGATAGGCGCACTAGATTTTTGCCAGCTTTTGCACGTCAGGTCCTCAACGTGCCGTCCACTCCTAAAACTCACACGATGGCGTGGATCGAAGACATTATAGTGATCGGCGTCTTCCCGCGTCAATTGCGTCCGAACCTGTCCCGGCTGGGAAATCAAGCCTCTTAGAACGTGGTCGCCACGGTGAACCGGAACGTCTTCCGGGGCTCTCTCAAGAGAAACTGGGGAGCGTAGGTATTGACGGCGAGGTGATAGGTAAAGTCGCCTGCCGCCCCCGGCGGGAACATCGACCGAGTAATCGGAATCGGCGGTGTGGCTTCCTGATTCAGCCGGGCCGGGTTGTATGCCCAATAGATCCGGAAGGGCGCGTTGACAACCGGCAGGAACATCTGGAGCTCGATACCGGTCGACACACGGGGTCTCCAGTTAGTCGATCCCAGGACTTGGAGCAAGTTCGACGGCTTAGGGTTCAAGACCTTTCCGCCTGCGCAGTTAAAGCCGACATCCAGGGCAGGACAACCGAATGGGGTGGTGATGACCTCGCCATATTGCACCGACGCGATCTGCAACTGGGAGCGACGGAGAACGGGGTCGATGCCCATATCGATAAACGGAGCCAGCGCCACGGGTCCCGCGATGGTGTAGCGGTACTCGAGGTTCGACCACACACTCAAGTCGCCACCGGGGAACACAATTTGATCGACCGGGATGGGGATGGTCCAGTTTCCCTCGCGGGGGTTCGCCGGGTTCTTCAGCACTCCACTTCCGTCTGGGTTGGTTAGGGTAATCACATTCGAACTCGGCAAGAAGGCGATCGGGGAGATGGAGCGGATATCGAACCCGCGAATGTCATTCTCACCGCCCATGTAGAAGCGCTGGAACGGCGGTGCCACCAGTCCACCGAATCCCGTGATAAACGATCCGTTGATCGTGTATCCAATCGCGTTTCGCCGGTTTTGAACAGGAACGAACTTCTTGTATTGAACAATAGGACGGATCGAACGCACCGTTCCGCCGACTCCAGCCAACTCCGCGCCCACCGTGAGCTGATGGCCGCTGTGTGGCGAGATTCCGCTATCCAGAGTGTTGAATGAGAAATTCGGGAATATCTTGCTAGTGATGATTCCGTTTACCGCCTGTGGCCCGGAAATCCCGCGGAATGCGAGGGCGTCGAACAGCGTTCTCGACGCAGTACTCAGCGGCAACAGTGTGGACCGGTCCAGCGAATACGTCATACCGACACGCTTGAACGAGCGCCGCAGCGGATAGCTCAAGGAGGTCGTGAAGCCCGCGGTAGACTGCGAATAGTTCTGCAGGTTCTGTATAACGTTGTTTGGCAGATTCAGATTCTGGCCGCTGAAAACGGAGAGCTGACGCGCCTGATTGTAGCTGACCTTGTTACCGAAAACGGTAAAACCGAACTGCAAAGGACGGTCGAACATGTAGGGTTGCGTGTAGCCGAACATCACGCTGCGAGCCAGGTTCCCCAGGCTGACCTGCACCTGCAGCGTCTCGCCTCGACCCAGGAAGTTATTGGTCGAGTAGTTCATTCCGATGAACGCTCCCTCCAAGCCGCTCACGCCGCCATTCAAGCCGATCGCATTCTTGCCCTTTTCGTGCACGTGGAGAGTGAGATCCACCAGGCCATTTTTTTCGTCGAGCTTCTTGTCGGTAACGTTCGGGTCGTCTGGCTTCAACTGATCAAAATACGACAGCTGGTTCAGGCGCAACAGGCTCAATTCCCAGTAATGAGAGTTGTAGATCCCGCCCTCTTCCAACGCCAGCTCCCGCCGGATCACTTTATCGCGCGTGGTCGTATTTCCCTGGAACTCGATGCGGCGCACGTAGAACCGCTTGCCCTCATCGATGTCGAATTCCAGGAACGCCAGCTTCTTGTCGTCGTCAAACGTAGTCGAGGGGACGGCTGTGTAATTGATGTAACCGAATTGGCCATAGGCTTTGCGTAGTGCCTCAATGCCTTTGGCGATTTTCTCGCGGCTGAAAATGTCTCCATCTTTCAGCGGAATCAAATTTCGCAATGCGGCAGAGTTGGGAATCGCCTTGTTGCCCTTGAAGGTGATCTTGCCCAGGCGGTACTTGTCGCCTTCCTCGATGGGCATCGTGAGGTCGACGGCCTTGCCCGGCCCAGACATGAGAAGCGGAATGCGAAATCCTTTGTGTCCGGTATCGTGGATTTGCGTCTTCGGGTCGCTCACCGCCACCTTGAAGTACCCGCGATTCTGGTATTCCGCACGCACCCGCTCCGTATCTTCCTCGAGCTTGGTGGCGTCATAGGTTTTGGCGAAGATGTTTTCCAGGAAGATGGAATGAGGAATTCCGACGGGCCGCAGGTTCTTCATGGCCGCGCGCAGAATGCGGCTCTTGATGTTCTTGTTGCCTTGGAACCTGATCTTCCCCACCTTTACTTTCGGGCCTTCTTTGATCACAAATGTGATGCCGACCGCAGCCGGAGGAATCTGCCGCACCTCACTGCGAATCGTGGCGAATTGCCGCCCGTGCTCGGCGAGCAGGTTCTTGATGGCAACTTCCGCCTTTTTAATACGAGTCGGATCGTACTGGCTCTCGACCACCAGCCCGACTTTCTCCTGCTTGAAGCGGTCGAGCACGTCGCTGTTAGAAACAGAACTCAACCCCAAATAGTTGATTTCGCGGATCGTGGGCTTTTCTTTCACCTGAACGATAAGAGCCCAGCCTTTGGGCGTCTGCTCGCGCACGAACTTAATGTCTACGAAATAGCCGGTATTCCACAGGGAGTTGAAGTCGCGCTCTAGCGCGGCGGGATCGTAGATGTCCCCTGGTTTTGTGAAGATGCGAGCTTTGATCGTATCCGCAGGAATGCGACGGTTACCAGTGACGCGGATTTCCGAGATGACGTCGTTCTGCGCCCATAGACGACTCGCACTCCCGACCACGAGTGTGGACAGCAGCATGCAGAACCCGAGTGCCCGCCAGCTGGCCGTCATCCAAGACGGTTGAAATGAACGACATGGCACCGTAGCGGCTCCGGGAACGCAAGCGCGCTTGGACACAGCAAGGTTCTCCGAATGAAAGCGAAAAGGAATCGCTACGACCTCAGCCTCTGGGATGTAAGAAAACTGTCATTATACGGTAGAGCAAGGCGAAGCCCCAAACCGCGGCTCTCAATAGGCATCCTTCGGCCGCTTCGAGGGTAGTTAGTATGTGGTTAATATAAGGGCGCTGATCAGTGGCTGCCAACACGGCCACGGATCTTCTCTACCTCAACCAAGACGGAATAAAACGTAGCCGAGTTGCCCATGTCGCTAAGTTTTTCTGAGGTTAAGCTGTTGATGCTCTGAAAACCGGGCGCCGTCTTCGCCCAGTGGAGTTTCGCCGAGACGACACCCCGCTGGACTTTGCCATCCACGCGAGCTTTCAATTCGACCGCTCCCCGATGGTTGAAGACCCGAACGTGATCGCCCTCGCCGATACTCCGTGCCCTTGCGTCATCCACTGAAATCTCCAATCGTCCCGCTTCTTCCATCGACTGCAGGGTAGGCACATTGGCAAAGGTCGAATTGAGGAAATTATCCGCCTTTCGCGCCAGTAATTCGAGCGGAAACCCATTTTGCTCGCCATGCCGCGATTCCGCGGGAGGCTTGAATTCAGCCACTGGATCGAGCCCTTGCGCCTTGAGTGCCTCACAATATAGTTCCGCCTTCCCGGAGGGAGTCCGGTACCCGCCGGCGGCAAAGGGCAGGAATGGTGACGCGGTGGGGGCGTTCTCAGCGTCGTTGGCGCGGTTGTCAAAGTTCAGCCGCACCGGCCCATGCTCCAGCCTCTGTCGGTCGATTCCTTGAAGCCATGGATCGGGGGATTCGAGCGCTAGATCGATCATGTCATCCACGCTCTCGCGAAAGCAATCTTCCTCAAATCCCATGCGCTCAGCCAGAGTGCGAAAGACATCGACGTTTGACCGGCACTCTCCCAGCGGTCCAATCGCCTGGTTGGAGACCTGCACGTAGTAGTGACCGTAGGCCTTCTGTAGATCTTTGTGCTCGAAAAATGTGGTAGCAGGCAAAACAATATCGGCGTAGTCAGTCGTGTCGGTGAAGAATTGCTCGTGCACCACAGTGAAGAGATCGGGCCGCAGCAACCCGCGCACTACATCATTGTGCCGCGGACAGACCGCAGCCGGATTCGAACCGTAGACGAACAAAGCCTTGACCGGCGGATCGTCCAGCGTATTCAAGGCGTGTCCCAATTCCACCATGTTAATGGTGCGAGCCTCGCGCCCGAGCGCGGAACGCATGAGATCGGTACGCTTTAATTCCTTGGTATTGAACGCAGCGCCGCCGCTGGTGGACAACTGCAATCCGCCACCCAGCTCTTTCCATGATCCGATCACGCAGGGCAACATCGCGATAGTGCGCGTTGACATGCCCCCGCGTTCTGAGCGCTGCACACCATAATTCAACCGGATCACCGACGGCCTCACCGTGGCATATTCCTGCGCCAGCTTCCGAATGTCGGCGGCAGAAATCCCTGTCCACTGCGCGACTCGCTCCGGTGGATACTCTTTCACCTTCTCCAGCAATTGCTCAAACCCGAGCGTGTACTTCGACAAGTAATCGGAATCGTGTAAGCCCTCGCCGATGATCACGTGCATCATTCCGAGCGCGAGCGCCGCATCCGTTCCGAGATTGATCGGCAGATGCCAGTCCGCACATTCCGCCGTCCGCGTGCGATAAGGATCGATTACAACCAGCTTCGCGCCATTCCTCTTCGCCTCGGCGATGAAAGGCCACAAATGCACATTGTTGGCGTGGATGTTGGCCGCCCACGCAATGATGTACTTGGAGTGCCGGAACTGCTCAGGCTCGGTGCCAAGCTTGATGCCGTAAACCGATTCCAGTCCTGCTTCTCCGGCTGACGAGCAGATGGTGCGATCCAGTTGCGAAGCGCCCAGGCGATGAAAGAATCGCCGGTCCATGGAAGCGCTGTTAATCGCTCCCAGAGTTCCGCCGAACGAGTAAGGAAGAATTGCCTCGCTGCCGAACTCGGACGAAATCGAACGAAAACGGGAGCTAATTTCGTCGAGCGCCTCTTCCCACGAGATCCGCTGCCAACATGTAGGGACAGCCGCCGCCGGCTGTCCAGGAGCGAAGCTCCGTGCTGTTTCAGTCGCCGCTTCCGGGCCCTTCGGTCCAACCCTCCGCATCGGATACAACACGCGATCCGGCGAATAAACCCGATCCAGATATTTTGCCACTTTCGCGCACAGGAACCCGCGTGTGACCGGATGCTGGGGATCGCCCTGAATCTTCGTAGCCCGCCCATCCTGAACAGTGATCAGGACCCCGCAGGAGTCGGGGCAATCGTGCGGGCAGACGGCCTTCACAACGTGCTTCATAAGTCGCTTGATTATACGTGCCTGAGCCAGCCCAATTGTCACCGGAAGCGACGCACAAAGAAACCGGGCGGCTTTCGCCGCCCGGGAAGGAAGTCTCACTGATTACTATTGTCCAATAGGGAGAACTCGGACTCGGCCTGCCACAACAAATGGCTTAGGCGTGATCGAGTTCGGATCCTTAAAGACCAATCCGCGGGCGATCAGGTTCGGCGTTCCTGCCGCGGCCAGACCCGACAGACCGTCGATATTCTCAAAGACGGTCGCATTGCCGGTGTACACGGTGAAGGCTCCGCCAGCGGAGTAGCTCATCAGGGCATCGTTCTGCATCTGGAAGCTACCCACGTTGCTGCCGGTTCCTCCGGTCACGGTGACGCTACCCGAGACCAGCGCACCGACGACTCCCTGTCGCCGCAGGGAAACAAAGTCCGGGGTAAAGACGCCGCCGGAGACTGTTCCGCCGATAAAGATCCGTTGTCCAACTACCAGCGACTGGTTGTCGAAGAGGAAATTGGTCAGGAAATTGTCGAAAAAGCAGATGTCGTACCGTGTGACGCCGCTCAGATTAATAGTCTGAACCGTGTCCACCGGCAGGACCGCTGAGGTCCCGAGTTCTTCGCCAATCCACATCGACACCGACGTGACTGGCCCCATGCTGGGATTCACTGCCAGCACTCGTCCTGAGACAAACGCTTTGTCTGCCGTGACGACGTCTACAAATTTGGCCAGGATGCTGCCATCCGCCTGCATCCTGCCGATCACCGACACGACGGCATTCACCGTCAGCGTGCCCAGGCTGTTGCTGCCGTTGTACTGTGTGCTCGAGTTGACGTCGATGGTCCGCGTCACGCCGAATGGGCCCTGCATCTGGAAGGAGTTGCTTCCAACCGAGACGACGTTACCGGTGAAGTCATTGATCTC
Source organism: uncultured Acidobacteriota bacterium (assembly GCA_963807095.1). Lineage (GTDB taxonomy): Bacteria > Acidobacteriota > Terriglobia > Terriglobales > Acidobacteriaceae > Sulfotelmatobacter. Next base: position 30,002 of record CAWEAF010000003.1, read on the forward strand.
ACCCACTTCATCGGAAGCCGAAACCGCAGAGATGCTGATCACGGGATTGATGATTCCCGTAATCTGGCCGCCGCTGGTTTGCAGCGAATCGCCGACGTTGAAGTCAATGCGCAGGCCCGCCAGGCCATTGTTGCTCACCACCAGCGGCGCTCCGGATGGGAATGTGACTGTCACGGTCGTCTGCGTGAACGAACCCTTCAGAGTCTGCACGGAAGGCGTGGGACTCAAATTGATATAGCTGATCACCGGAGCCGGGTTGGTGTTTTCGAACGTGAAGGTGACGCTGTTGTAGGTCCCTTTGGGGATGGTATTGAATGCCAGAAGCGTCCGGAGGCCCATCAGGCGAGCGAAGTCCACCGCTTCCGGCCCGGGCAGCGCGCTAACTGTGGAAGTGCCGTTGTTGAGCGTGATCTGGTCGATGGTAACGTTGAACCCCACCACGGACGAGGCCGGGGCGTCTTCTCCGGTGACAAACACAGCACCGGAATTATTCTGCGTGAGGTTCTGGTTCGTGTTGCTCGCCCCACCGCAACCGATCATAGCGGCGATCGCAAGCACTAGCGCAAACAGCAGGGCGCGTTTCATGGCAAACTCCTTCGATGGATTTCCCGAAAACGGTGAATTCTTGACTTCGGAAGGTGAAACCCACAGTCGGGATCAGAGTTGCACGAAAATTTACAAATCCCAAAAAATTTCTTGCTCGAAAGGTAACCGGAAGTAACCTGGGGGGAAAAAGAGAGCGCACTCGGCAGCAGAGAAGGTCTGGTGCGCAATTATTTGCAGCAGGATTTGGAGCGCGCGACCGGGAGAAGACTACTTCAATTCCAGGACTTCCTTCTCTTTCGCCTTGCTCATCTCTTCCATCTTCTTGATCTCGTCGTCGGTCAGCTTTTGAATCTCGTCGAGTGACCGCTTCTCTTCATCCTCCGTGATCTTCTTGTCTTTCATGGCCTTCTTGATCGCATCATTGCCGTCGCGGCGGATGTTACGGACGGCGGTGCGGTGCTCCTCCAGGATCTTGTGCAGGTGTTTCACCATGTCTTGGCGGCGTTCCTGAGTCAGGGCCGGGACCGGCACACGAATCATCTTGCCGTCATTCATCGGATTCAGTCCCAAATCTCCACCTCGAATTGCCTTCTCAATTGCTCCCAATTGAGAAGGATCAAAGGGTTGCACAGTGATCAATTGTGCTTCCGGGGCGTGCACCTGCGCCAACTGGTTCAAGGGCATCTGGGCGCCATAGGCGTCAACCGTCACTCCATCGAGCATGTGTACCGAAGCGCGCCCGGTCCGTACCGCCGCCATCGCCTTGCGGAAGTCTTCGACTGCCTTATCCATCCTCCCCTTCAGTTGCCCGTATGTTTCTCTCAGACCAGCAATCGAAGCCATAATCGCCATAGGTTGCGCTCCGTCCCTTACAAACTCAAAACGTCGAATTATAAACCCGCAAAAAACAAGCTGCCACGGATTCCCGGCGGATCAACACAGATAATTAAAGAAAGAATCCGTGTTCTTCCCGCGGAACCCGTGGCCAGTTCTAAGCGCACACCAACGACCCGATCTTTTCGCCGAGAACCACGCGCCGAATATTGCCGTGTTCATTCAGATTGAAAATCACAATTGGGAGGTCGTTGTCTTTGCACAAGCTGATGGCCGTAGAGTCCATGACTTTCAGCCCCAGCTTCAGCACTTCCATGTATGTAATCTTGTTAAACTTGCGGGCGCCGTCCACCTTCATGGGATCGGCATCGTAGATCCCGTCCACCTTCGTCGCTTTCAGAATGACGTCGGCCTTGATTTCCATGGCTCGCAGTGAAGCTGCCGTATCGGTGGAGAAGTACGGATTGCCGGTACCGCCGGCAAAGATAACGACGCGGCCCTTTTCGAGATGCCGAATTGCGCGCCTGCGAATGAACGGCTCCGCAACTTGATTCATCTCTATCGCCGACTGTACCCGCGTGTAGACACCCTGTTTCTCCAGAGCGTCCTGCAATGCGAGGGCGTTGATCACGGTTGCGAGCATACCCATGTGATCGGCCGAGACTCGGTCCATGTCTTTCGCCTGCTGTGCGACTCCCCGAAAGAAATTCCCTCCGCCTACGACGATGGCGATCTGCACACCAAGCTTGTGCACATCGCCGATCTCGGCCGCGATCTCGTGAATGCGGGTCGTCTCCACCCCAAAACCCTGGTTCGCAGCCAAGGCTTCACCGGACAGCTTGAGCAGAATTCGTTTGAAGGCAGGAGTTGTCATGATCGAGGTTTCAAAGTTTCAAGGTTTCAAGGTTTCAAAGTAATGCAGGCGACACTCCGGCCCTCAACTTTGAAACCTTAAAACTCTGAAACCTTGAATCTTTCACAAAAAAAGGCGCCCCGCAGGGCGCCCGGAAATCAGTCAGCCTTCGGCTCTGTAGGTTTCGTGATGGCTATGGTTTCTCCGGCGTCGCCTACCTTGAATCGTGCAAAGCGTCGTACCGCAATATTTTCACCGAGCTTCCCGATTTTCGAGGCGATCAGCTGCGCGATGGAAATGGTCTGGTCCTTGATGAAAGGCTGCTCGAGCAGGCAAACTTCCTCATAGAACTTTTCCATTTTCCCGGCAACCATCTTTTCCGCGATATGTTGCGGCTTGCCGGACGCAACCGCCTGCGAGAGGTAAATGTCCTTCTCGCGGGCAAAGTCGGCCGCGGTCACATCTTCCTTGCGGACGTACTTCGGATCGCTGGCAGCGACGTGCATGGCGATATCGTGCAGCAACTCCTTGAAATCGTCGGTTCGTGCCACGAAATCGCTCTCGCAGTTGACCTCGACGAGCACACCAATCTTGCCGCCGGCGTGAATGTAGCTTCCCACCGAGCCTTCGCTGGTCACGCGTGTAGCCTTCTTGGCGGCGACCGAAACGCCCTTCTTCCGCAGGATCACGACCGCCTGCTCCATGTCGCCCTTGGCTTCTGTCAGAGCCTGCTTGCAATCCATCATCGGAGCCCCGGTCTTCTCCCGAAGGTCCTTCACTTGTGCCGCTGAAATATTCACTGTCGTAGTACCCATAAGAGTTTCTAGTTTCGCGTTTCTAGTTTCGAGTGTGAGACGCTCACCTCATTTCAGGCCACTCGAAACTTGAAACCTGAAACTCGCGGCTATAAGAATAAACCCGCGCCGGACGACCCGCGCGGGTCTTAAGTCAAATGCCCGTTTGTTACTGGCAACTGGCAACTGCTAGACCGTCTGGCTCTCCACCTTAGGCAGGTCGGCATCCTCGTTGGCCACGGGCTTCTTGTGCGTCCCCGGCCCCAGCACTTCTTCCATGCTGATGTCTTCGTTCGCATCCACCGCGGCGGCCTCTTCGGAATACTCGCTTGTCGCCGTTTCGGCAGCCTGGGCTTGATCCGTCGCGGCCTGCATGTCGGCGACCTGCTTGTCGGTCATCAGCTGCGCGCCTTCCGCAATCGACTCCGAGATCTTCGAGGTAAACAACCGGATCGCCCGCAGCGCATCATCGTTGCCGGGGATCACATAATCCACCTCGCTGGGATCGCAATTCGTGTCGACCACCGCGACCACCGGAATGCCCAGCTTGCGCGCCTCGCGCACCGCAATCTGCTCTTTGTTCGAATCAATTACGAAGATCGCGTCGGGCAGGCGGCTCATGTTCTTGATGCCGGCCAGGTTGGCCTGCAGATGCTTCCGCTCGCGTTCGAGCTTGATCACTTCTTTTTTCGGCAGCAGCTCATAGCGGCCATCCGTGGCCATCTCATCGAGCTCTTTCAGCCGCTTCACCGACTTCTGCACCGTGACCCAGTTGGTGAGCAGTCCGCCCAGCCAGCGCTGGTTGATGTAGAATCCCCCGCACTTGGTCGCCTCTTCGGCGATCGCGTCCTGTGCCTGGCGTTTGGTCCCTACGAAGAGAACAATCTTGCCTTCGCTCGCCAGATCCTGCACAAACTTCGACGCCTCTTTGAACATTTTCAGCGTCTTCTGCAAATCGATGATGTAGATCCCGTTGCGCTCTCCAAAGATGTATTCCTTCATCCTGGGATTCCAGCGCTTGGTCTGATGCCCGAAGTGAACACCCGCTTCGAGCAACTCCTTCATGGTGATGGTAGCCAATTAACCTCCTGTTTAGTCTGCATCGGGAAGTGAATTGCATTCCCGATTGCCATTCCCGTCCCCGTGCCGCGAGGCTCGGGAAGAATTGAACACCTACATCGGCTTTCAGCCGTCAGCCTTCAGCAAAAGCCAAAACTCTTAATCATTTCGAGCGACGCGAGGAATCTGGCTTTCCTCGCAACTCGGTACTGCAAGCGGGTTAACGCTTGCTGAACTGGAACCGTTTGCGAGCGCCCTTCTGTCCGTATTTCTTGCGCTCTTTGCCGCGCGAATCACGGCTAACAAATCCTTCGGCCTTCAATTTCTTGCGCAGTTCCGCGTTGAACTGCATCAGGGCTCGCGCAATGCCAAGTTTCACTGCGTCCGCCTGGCCACGAACACCGCCGCCGAGCACGCTGGCGACAACGTTGAACGAAGCAGCCGTCTCGGACGACGCCAGCGGCGCCTTGGCTGCCGAGCGCTGCGCCGGAGTGACGAAATATTCCTCAAACGCGCGCCCGTTGACTTTGAACTCGCCAGTCCCCGGACGCAAGTAAACACGGGCGATCGCCGTCTTTCGGCGCCCCGTTCCGTAGTATTGAACCAACTCTGCCATTGTTAGCTGCGAGCCGCGAGCCGTGAGGCTCTATGCTCTTAACCTTTCCTGAACCTGATCTGTTTTGCTCGTAGCTCCTAACTCAGAGCTCGTAGCTGACACTACGAAACCGCCACTTTCCGCGGGGCGTACGCGCGGACTTCCAACTTAAAGTCTTGCGGCTTCTGCGCCTGGTGCGGATGCTTGTCACCCTTATACACATTCAACTTCGAAAGCATGTGCTCTGCGAGCTTGTTCTTAGGCAGCATGCGCTTCACCGCCGCCTCGATGACCGCTTCCGGCCTGCGATCCAGCCGCTTCTTATAGTCTTCCGTCCGCAATCCGCCGGGATATCCCGTGTAGCGCTGGTATTTCTTCTGCTCCGCTTTCATCCCGGTGGTGCGGATCTTTTCCGCATTGATCACGATCACGTGATCGCCGGTATCGATAAACGGCGTATACCGCGGATTCTCTTTGCCCATGAGGATGCTCGCCACCTGTGAAGCCAGGCGCCCGAGCGTCTGCCCGCTCGCATCCACGACGTACCACTTGCGCACAATTTCCCCCTGCTTGGGGAAATACGTTGACATCGGAACTCTCCCAGATTTGAAAAAGGCTGCGAAAGAAAAACCGCTCTTTTGATTCCCCGACGAGGACGCCAGGACCATCAGGCGGGCAACCACACTACTACCAAAGTCTTTACGATAGCTGAACCTGCAAAGTGTTGTCAACGCTATGTTGCGGCCATGCGTCTGATGGTAAGTTGATGCTCCGGAGGTACACAACGGGCCGAAAAGATCTCTGCACCTTTTCATTTAGTTCATTAGCCCGAAACGTCAGGCCCTAAAAAGAATCCCGTTAGCGCGTCCATCCGCACCTGCTCCTTCGCGACCGCGATGCCGATGCGCTGCAGGTTCGGTATCTGGTCGGCGGCATCCATCTCCCTCACCTTGATCGGGTCCACGTCGGGAAGGCCTAGTTGGTCCAACCGCTGTCGCGTGAGACCGACCGTGATTCGCTGATAGGTGAGGAGTTTTTCCCCCTTGAGACCTACTCCAACCTGGGTCAACACTTTCTCATCGGGAACTCCCTTGGCAGCTCCGGACGAAACCAACTCCGCCGTTGCCGATTTTGCAACTGTCGGACGCTGCCCGATCATGTGCAGGAGCAGATTCTGCTGCAGGTTGGCGTCGTTCATCATCTCTTTGACCACATACTTGCCCCAGTCAATCAGGGTATAGCCCGACGCCTTTCCCACTGGGACAGTCACTGCGCTGAAGCCCGTGCCTAATGAAATCAGCAGAAGTTGGTCGACTCCCATGGGCCAGCCATTTCCATACTGCGGAATCGTTGCCTCGAGGAAGACTTGCAGCGCCGGATTGTTGTAACTGCTGACCCCGCCATCGATGAATTCGTACCTTTGTTTTTCGCCCGTATCATCCAGGACCTCGATACTCTGTGGCGGAAAATATGTCGGGGCGGCCGAACTTGCGCGGACGACCTGCCACAAGGGCAGCCCGGAATTGTTCTTGAAGAATTTGCTTTTCGGATTGTTCGTAAAGAACCAGTCATTGCCCAGCGTCGCATTCTTGGTCACGATGAGAATCTGCGTCCGCAAACGCTCGCTCCCCAACGTGGTTGCTTCCCCAAACACTTCCTTCAGGTGCTTCGCCAGTGGAGCGCTGGGATAGCTGTGCCAAAAACGAACGGGCAGAAAAGACTTCGTGAAGATCTCATGCCCGAATTTCAGATAAAAATCCCGTAACTCCGCCGCCTTCAATCCCAGGGCCAGGCCGGCCGCTAAGATCGCGCCTGTGCTCGTCCCCGCAATCAGGTCGAAGCGCTCGCACAGTGGCTTGGGAGTACCCGTAAATCGGTCTAATTGCTCTTCGATCTGGATGAGGCACTCGGCGGGAATCAGCCCAGCCAACCCCCCGCCATCAATGGCTAAGAGCCGCCGTGACCGAGTCGTCGGTAGGGGATTCGTAGGCATCGCCCCTCCTTGGAGGGCCCATCATACTTCCACTGATGAGAATGAGGAATTGAACTTTCTGCCTGAATCTTAGGCGAACTCTTGAGAGGGTAGAACCGCAGGGTCCTATGCTGCCGCAAGATGGTTCATCACTCGTAGGCGAGCGCTTCAATCGGATCTCTCTGCGCCGCTTTGAACGCCGGATACAAGGCGCCCGCAACGGCTCCCACAATAGCAATCCCGGTGGCTCGCAGCACCCACCAATTGCTCCAGTAGAGTCGCTGGACTGGCCTGACATCCATAATCACGCGCCTCGTCACCATGCTGATGAGGATTCCTGCGACAATTCCTATAATCGCCAGCAGCAAAGTCTCCCGCAAGACGGCATTCACGATGTAAAACTTCGAAGCCCCCAGCGACTTCAAGATGCCGATTTCACGCGTTCGCTCCATCACCGAGGTGTACATCGACTGAAAGATCACCAGGAAGCCCACCACCACCGCAATGCCAATCACAATCTGGATCGCAACGTTAAATCCTGGGAGATTGTCGGGAGTCATCATCGACAGGTATTCCGCCATCGAGCGTACCGCGTACTGCTCCATCCCGGGCCTTTCCCTGATTGCCTGCTCCACGGCGTCGATATTCGATGGACTATCGAGCTTCACATAAAACGCCGACGCGCGTCCGGGCGCACCGACCAAATCCTGCATAGTGGAAAGCGGCAGGAATTTGCGCCCGCCTTTGCCATGTGGAACAATCCCACAGATACGAAAGGGATTGTTCAGTACTTGTATCGTGTCCCCGACTTTTTTCTGGTTCATCCCCGCAAAGTAGTCGTCGACGATTACATCATGTGGGCCCTCGAAAGGCCCGCCCGAGAAATAGTGAAACGGAGGAGGCAATTCGTTATAGGTCGCCAGATCGATTCCGTACACAATCTCTAAAGGCTTTTGGCTGAAGGCCCAAATGACCGGGGCAGCCACCGTGATATGCGGAATGCGATGCAGCACGTCGCCCACTTTGACGGAAATCGGCGCGCCCGACATGCCCACAAGCCCTGACGAACCCGGCGGCATCACCAGAACGTCCGCGCCAACACCCATCTGGCTCTCGCGCGAACCCGTTAGATACCCATAGAAGACCGCGACTACCAGCAGAATCATCGCAACTTCCAGCGCGACCGCGCTGGTCGTAATCAGAGAACGCGTAGGCCGATGAGCCAGATTGGCAACCACCATCTTGTTCATCATAGGAGGTAGTGAATGATGGGCACTAATTTCAAAGTGCGCCGCGATACAGCCGCACGCTCGTCTGGAACGCCTAACGCGGGCCGCCCACCGGCAGCGCCAGACTCGACTGCGGACGATCCAGGTGGAATACCTGCGCTCCCGGGGGTTGCTCCAGCACGAATTGATCATCTCTAAGAGGCGTGTTGATGTCGACCTTCAACATGTTCAAGGTGATGTCGTATTCCTCCTCCGGCCGGTAAACTTCGATCCGCGACGGGAAGCTGAATCCGTTGTAGTCCTTGTATTCGGCGTAGCGCGCATCCGTGGCCACCTTGGCGTCGTCACCATAGATAAATTGGCGGTGCGGCTTCAGATCGACGCGCGAAAAAATGATCTTGCGGGAGAGAATCCACCCGTTGTCGGATTTCTTGATGACCGTCAGCTCATAATCTTCCTGCAGCACGCGGTGTCCCTTCGCGTCATGCAAGGTCTCATAGCCGTTTTCCAGCACCGCGATCTCAGATTCCGGATCGATCCGCCGGATCAAGAGCGCTTCATAGATGTTCTGAGGGCGTATGTTCTCCATGGGCTGGCTTATATTCGGCGCCGTCACTTCATTCTTCCCAATCACGAACTTGTTCTTCGGCGGAATCCACAACTTAAACTGGCGTCCGTCGCTGACCATATCGAACGCCGTCGTCCGCACAAATGGCATGAGCCCAATCATGTGCAGCAAGTCCGGCGTTCGTGCCAGTACGTATCCCCGGATTTCTTTGTAGTCGGTGACCTGTCCCTTTTTCATCCCCCCGGAAGAACTGTCTATATCGACGGTCGCCTTCAAAGAATGAATGGCCTCCGCCTGCTGATTGATGCCATCAATCAGTTCCTGCTGAGAGGACTCTTTTAGGGGGATTTTTGAGTATTGATCTTCAACCGGACGGGTTCGAAGCAAGCAGCCCGTCGTGGGCAACATGGCTAGGAATAGGGCAAAAGCACAAAAGGGCGCTCTACGTCTCATGAAAATATAAGGCTACCTCAGTAGACATTTGAGTATACCGCGTCCAAAAGGGTTCAAAAGACGAATGGGTTACTTTCGGAGGTGTCACAGAGCATTCCCTCCCCACCGAACCCGGTGCAGAAGTCGATTGACACTTACAAAGGCAGCATCACCATCGTCAGGTCTGCGTCGTGATGCCCATCGGCTAAACTGAGGAACGTGCGAAAGATCGTTTGGCTATTCCTTATCGTAGTCATCGGCTCCGCGGGATGGCTGGCCTGGGCGTTGCTGACGCCGGTTGAGCCGCCCCGGCAGACGTTCGTCTTACTGCACCCGGGATATTCGACACGCCGGATCGCCGTTGACCTCAAATCCGCCGGAGTAATCCGCAGCAAAGAAGCGTTCATCCTCTGGCATTACTTTCACCACCGGCGTTCACTGAAAGCCGGGGAGTATCTCTTCGAGAAGCCCGCTAATATCATCGACATACAAAAACGCCTTCGGCGCGGTGACGTCTATTTCCACACCGTCGTTGTTCCCGAAGGCTTCACCATGTTCGATATCGCGCGAGCCATCGAGGAGGCCGGACTGGGATCTGCGGACCAGTTCCTGAAAGTCGCGCAATCAGATACTTCTCTGATCGCCGATCTTGCACCCGCCGCACATTCTCTCGAGGGCTATCTGTTTCCTGACACTTACCAGTTTTCTCGGATGATGACTATGCAAGACATGGCGGCAACTATGGTGAGGCAGTTCCGACAGGTAGCGCGCCAGATCGGACTACTTCCCACCTCCGAAGGCTCGACGGCCGGGCCGACACCTCCCACGGAAGTCCAAATCAGTTCCGCCTTTGTTGACCGAAGTATGCCGCTGAACGATATCGAACGCACAGTCATAATGGCCTCGATTATCGAGAAGGAGACCGCCGTTCCGGAGGAGCGCCCTGAAGTCGCCAGTGTGTACTACAACCGCCTCGCCAAGCGTATTGCGCTCGACGCCGACCCCAGCATCATCTATGCGGAATTACTGGCGGGCACGTACCAAGGCGCTTTGCATCACGCCGATATGCGATTCAAGTCCCCATACAATACCTATCGCAACTCCGGACTTCCTCCCGGCCCGATCGCGAATCCCGGCCGCAGTTCCCTGGAAGCCGCGATGCATCCAGCAGAAACCGATTTCTACTATTTCGTGGCGGACGCGCAAGGCCATCACCGCTTCGCCCGCACCATGGAAGAACATAACAAGAATGTCCTGGCCTACCGCAAAGCCATGCGAGGCCATTGAAGCGAGCACAGGAGGGGTTCCGGACAGCCGCCTCGGCTGTCCAAGAGCGAACCGCACCAGCATATAATTCGGACCGTGGACTCCCGCCCTCCGCATTCTCTCTCCTTGCCAGGACGCGTATTGGGTCTTGACGTAGGAGCGCGGAGGATCGGCGTGGCAGTATCCGACCCGCTCGGTATCACGGCGCAAGGTCTAGAGACGCTTCATCGCAAGAACAAGAAGTTTGACCTCGCTCACCTTCATCGGGTTATCCGTGAGTACGCGGTCCAGGAGATCGTGGTCGGGCTTCCGTTGCGCATGAGCGGCATAGAAGGGGCTCAGGCTGAAAAGATCCATGCATTCGCCGAAGATCTTCGCAAACATTTCAAACTCCCGGTCCACCTATGGGACGAACGGCTGACCTCTGCCGAAGCCAATCGGCTGCTGCGGGCAACCGCTCTCTCGATCGAAAAGCGTGGTCAGGCCGTCGACCGCATGGCTGCCATCCTGATCCTGCAAGGCTGGATGGAAAACCGAGCCAGGTAATTCGGCCTTGACGAGGCACCAGCCGAAATCCCCGCAGTCCGAGGCGCAAGGCTGTCCTTAAATCCCGCGTTTCTAAGCATCTACGTGCCTTGCCTTACGTTTGGCTGAGGAGTAGCATATTAGTAGTTGCTCACTGTACTTCCCCACGTGACCCTCCGCCTTCTGGGTGTCAAAATATGAGCAGTATCGATCTGAATTTCCACATCGGCGATAAAGTCGTTTATCCCAACCATGGTGTAGGAGTTATCGAACAGATCAGCAGCCGCATGATTGGTGCGACGGTCGAAAAGTTCTACCTCTTGAACATCAAAGCCAGCAGCCTGAAAGTAATGGTCCCCTGCCACAATGCGGGGAGCGTCGGACTGCGGCGAGTTGTTCGCAATGGGGAGATTCAGAAGGTTTTGGATCTTCTCTCCATCGCCGAAAGCAACGGCAATGGAGACTGGAAGGACCGTTTCAAAGAGAATTCGGACCGCATGAGGACCGGCTCGCTCCTCGAGGTCGCCGGCGTGTTGAAAAGCCTGATCGCCCTGCACCAGGCGAAGCCGCTCTCCTTCCGCGAAAAAAAGATGCTAGAGCGTGCCCGTTACCTGCTGGTCAGTGAACTGGCTATGGCGCGCAACTGCGAAGAATCCAAGGTCGAAGAAATCCTCACCACCGCCCTCGCGAAGTGCAAGCTCCGCTTCCCCGAAGCCTCAGAATTCCAAGCCTGACATGCGCTCTGGTTGGCTCATCTGAAGCCACTGAACATAACTACATCAGTATCGTCGTATCGGGCACGAGTGATCGCGAACTTCTTGCCATCTCGCGACCAGGCATACGCCGCCACCATTCCGGGCTCAGAGTTGAAGTGGGTCAACTGCACCGGCTCACCCCCGTCTAGAGGCACCATGTACACATTTTGCGCACCCACCGTCGTATTGTGCACAAAGGAAAGCGCTTTGCCGCTAGGCGTCCAGCCAAACTCGTGCCAATCGGCGGTTGCCGGGATGGGGATCTGTTTAACGATTACCCCATCATCGATTTGCTGCACTTCAAGGGTCGCCTTCGCATTGGCCCCCTGTCCCTCTGCCCGTGCGTAGGCGATCAATCGCCCGTCGGGCGAAACTAGGGGAGAGAAACCGGTGCCGTGAGTCAATTCCACTGGGTTCCCGCCCTCGATTCGAAGCTTGAAAATGCGTGCGATCCCGTCGGTAGGCGTGGTGTCGTTGTAAACGACCCAATTGCCGTCCGGAGTACAGGACCCTTTCTCCACGTCTTTCCCGAACGTAAGCTGCCTCAACTCTCCCGTCGCTATGTTCAGACGCCAGAGGTTGACGGAGTTGTCTTCCATGACTCGGCCGATCACCACCACATCGCCGGGGCCACAAGGGTTCGAGTAAAACAACAAGTTGTCTTTCTCCATAACTCGAACTCGGTTGCTCCCATCGGCATTGGTCGCATAAAAGCGCGAGGCTGCATCCCTTTGCAGCAGCTTGCCGGTTGCGGTCCACGAAAGATCGTAACCGGTGGCTTGTTCAGTAGAAATGGGAGTCAGGTCCCATTTGATCTTGTCATTCAGCGCTGCAGGTGAATCAGCCACATAAATCGTGGCTGTGGAACGCTGCTGCGTGGTGACGAACGCCTTTCCGTCTGCCGTCATGCTGACTGACACATAATTACTCAGGTCATTGCTCACCCGGACCGGCTCGCCGGAAGGAAACGGCTGAAACCAGATCTGCCATCGAAGTCCCGCGGACTTTTCTCCCGCCACAAATAGCAGTCCCGACGAGTCGGGCATCCAAGCCACCGCATTCGCCAAAGTGGCAAGGGGAAAACTCTTCGCTAGAGTCCCGTCTGGTTTAAATAGCAAAATCGAGGAGATCCTCCCCTTGCCCGTGTCAAAGGAGCCCACAGCGATGAGATCCTCCGGGGACCATGAGAGATCAGTAACGAGACCTTGGCCAGCACCCAGAGGATGTCGGTAGATGACCTGTTCGCCGGTGCCATCGGCGTTTGCAATTAAAATCTGATCTTCATTCTTGTCACGAATGACGCGTCGGTACGCAATGCGCTTGCCGTCTCGTGAAAAAGCTGCCGTGCTCTGTACGTCACTCACGACCAAACGAGACGCTCCGCCCAGTGAAGGCACGCTGTATAGATTAAAACTGTTCGGAGCGTTCGGATCGCTGTGTGCGTAGTACAGATAGTCCCCATCAGGCGTGAAGGTTGCGCCGCCGCCGATAAAAAGCCCCGGCTCTGGGGGTACCACAGTAACCTCGCTCCCGGTGGCTACCTGCTTTACCCGGAGGCTTCGCCCTCCTTCGCGCCGACCATACGCTACAAATCGGCCATCTGGAGAAATGCTCGCAAAATTCGTGACTTCTCCGTCGTCGGTCAGGGACCGAATTGTCAGCTTGCGCGTATCAAGGCCCGGCGAGTCCTTGCTTGCAAGTTTGTACACTCCGAACGCAGCCAATACGATGAGGGCTGCCGTTAGCACGGCAGCGGTGATCAGCACTCCTCCATGCCGCCGCGCTTCGGCAATAATCGCAGAGCCAGATGATGATGCTGTCGCAGAAGCAGCGACCGCTGCGGACCCCGAGGAAGACGATCCAATTCGCTGCGAAACTCCGGAATCCTGCGACGAGATTTGCTCCGCCGCCCGGCCCGAGTCGGTATCGCGCTTCAACCGTTTCAGGTCCCCCCGCACCTCCGAGGCATGCTGATAACGCAAATCGCGATCTTTCTCGATCGCTTTGTGAATGATCCGCTCGAGTTCAACGGGAACCTCCGGGTTGAGCCTCACCGGTGCCGTCGGCGCTTTGTGCAGGATCGCATCCACGAGATCGCCTGATCCCTGCCCGCGAAACGGGACCGTGCCCGTGACCATCTCGTATAGAGGTTACCCCCAATGAAAACAGGTCCGTGCGCGGATCCAGTTCCCTGCCACGCACTTGCTCCGGCGACATATACGCCACCGTACCCAGCATCGCCCCCGGACTGGTTAAATGCTCGTCCGCGGGTAAATCTTCTGGCAGCGTCGCCGTCGCTCCCTTCATGTCCCCGACCGGGCAATGCCAGTTTGGCCAATCCGAAATCCAGAATCTTGACGTGACCGCGCTTGGTCACAAAAACGTTGGCGGGTTTAATGTCACGATGGACGATTCCCCCTTCATGCGCAGCATCCAGCGCGTCGGCCATCTCGATCGCGAGCGAGAGTACCGGGTCCATCTCCATCGGTACTCCTGCGATTCGATGTTTGAGCGTCACCCCGTCCAGGAACTCCATGGCGATGAACGTCTGGCCGTGCTGGTCATCGATCTCATGGATGGTGCAGATGTTCGGATGGTTTAGCGCTGAGGCGGCCTTGGCTTCGCGCTCGAAGCGGCTCAGCGCCTGCGGATCTTTGGCAACTTCATCGGGCAGGAACTTGAGCGCGACAAAGCGTCCAAGTTTCAGATCCTCGGCTTTGTAGACAATGCCCATCCCACCACCGCCGAGTTTCTCGACGATGCGATAGTGCGAGATGGTTTGGCCTATCATGACAAGAACACCGTCCGCCAAGCCCACTCATCTTAAGGATGCGATTCGGAAGCGTCAACGAAAGGGCCATAGTGGCGCAAACGACTATGTGCCTTTCCTCCGTGCCACCTTATAATTCTCGGCGATGTCCACCGGTGAATTACCTTTTGGCATTGAACGCTCGCTGCTCCGGCTCGACGCCAAGGATCCCTATCTTTGCCTGCATTTTGTGATTGTCTTCGTCCGTGACCAAGAGAAGAGTCTGCGCTTCTACGCCGACAGATTAGGTTTTCGCGTCATGGTCGACCACACATTCCCCGATGGTTCGCGCTGGATCGAGGTCGCCCCTCCTGACGGCACAGCTCAATTGGGTCTCACCTTGCCCATGCCGGGGGTCGACCCGAACATGGTCATCGGCCGCGAAACCGGGATCTATTTCGTCACCGAAGATCTGCATGCCACACACAAAGAATGGAGCGAGCGCGGCGTTCACTTCCTGTTCCCGCCCGAGGTCCCCGCTTGGGGTGGCATACATACGCGCTTTGCAGATCCCGACGGAAACTCGTTCGGGCTGGTCGGATTCGACGAACTGACCCGCGGGGTCGCAGATCATCGTCGCTCTCTGGCCCAGAAGCTCGAAACCGAGCGTCGCGCGGCGCAGGAAATCGAAATTGCCAAGCAGGTGCAGGCCCGACTCTTCCCTCAAGTCCATCCTGAAGCCCGGACCCTCGAGTATGCCGGGCTTTGCCTGCAGGCTCGCCAAGTGGGAGGCGATTACTTCGACTTCCTCGATCTCGGGCAGCAGCGCCTCGGGTTGGTTGTCGGAGACGTCTCGGGGAAAGGCATCGCCGCGGCGCTCCTTATGGCCAACCTGCAGGCTAACCTGAGAAGCCAGTGCGCCCTTGCTCTGACGCATCCCGAACTTTTCTTGCGCTCCGTGAACCGGCTCTTTTACGACAACACGACCGATAGTGCCTTCGCATCGTTATTTTTCGCCGAATATGATGACGACACCCGTCGCCTCCGCTATGCCAATTGCGGACATCTATCAGGCCTGATCCTGCGCCGCGACGATTCGTGCGCGCACCTCACATCGACTGGGCCCCTTCTAGGGCTCTTCCATGACTGGGATTGCGAGATCGCGGAATGCGAACTGGAACCGGACGACCTGCTCGCACTTTACACCGACGGGATCACTGAGGCACAAAATAACGCTGGAGAGGAATTCGGCGAGGACAGTTTGATCGACCGGCTTCGAAAACACCGCAACGAATCCTGCGAAGCCGCTCTCCAAAGCATCGCCGAGGAGGTGCGCAGCCTCAACCCCACAGACCAGCACGATGACATTACGCTGATCCTGGCGAAGTGCCGGAAACCGATGTCTTAGGCCCGGGGCCTCACGATAACACGTGCGCGTTTTGCCGCGCGACCCGACCCGGCGCGACCGAGTCAGGCCACGAATAGATTCCGCCTACCAGTTCACTTTCATCGCAAACTGGAATTGCCGAGGATCATACGCCGCGGTCGCCTGCCCGGCGTTGCTATACAGCGGGCTCACGGCCGCCACGTTCATTTTGTTCGCGATGTTGAACATGTCGACGATAAAGTCTGCGCTGAAGCGCTCCGTGAAATGGACCCGCTTCGAGATCCGCATATCGCCGAAGGCCGTCCATGGCGAAATACCGGCATTTCGGCCGAGGTTTCCATCGAGTTGAAGCAAGGATGGAACCTTGCCGGCCGCAACAAAGCCGTTAATGCAGGGCTCCTGAAGATTGCCCGTAGGCGAGTACTTCGAGTGATAAACGGTTCCGCATGCCGGATCGACCGTGACGTTCGGCCGGCCCGTCAATTGCGAGAGTTGAAGGTTATCGCCATTGCCCGTGATGATGTTGAACGGTCTGCCGGAAGCAATGTCCAGCAGCGGCGCCCAGGTCCAGTCGCTCAAGACCGCCTTCGCAAATCCGGTTCCAACTTTACCCGTCTGATACACGCCGCTGAACACGAATCGATGCTTCTGGTCAAATAGAGAAGTAGATCGATCCACGGCCGGAAAGAAACTGTCCTGCGGCGTAAGTGTCGACTGCAAGTCTGTCGAGTCGTCAATCGAATGCGACCAGGTGTACGACGCCAGGAATTCGAAATGCCCAGAGAAGCGTTTGCGCAGATTGGCGCTGAAGCCGTGATACACCGAACTGCCATTCGAGTAGTTTGCGTCCATGTCACCGAACGGAACGCAGCCGGCGAACGTGGCGGGATCACAATTGTTGAATCCCAGGGCATGAGCCGTGGTCGCGGCCTGGCTGATGCAGCCGAGCGGATCGCCGATGGATGCATACGCCCCGATGATGGAAGGGTTCAACCCTCCGGTCCGGAAGAAATTCATCAGTGAAGAATCCACAAAGGGCAGCAGCTTTAGGGGTCCACCGCCGGGATTGCACCCGTTGACCGTGAAGGGACTCGCCGCCGCCCGCAAAATTGTCGGATTGTTGATAACCGCGGCGTCGTACAGTTCGGCCTCGAAGTTCGCCACCATCAAATCGCCGCGAACCGTGCTCGCGTTGATTGGACGGTTCAGGTGGCGCCCGCCATTGAAGTTGTACGCCAGGTCGAGTGCGTAGCCATGTCCCAGGTCGCGTTCGACGCTGAGATTGGCCTGCTGCGCATACGCGTAAACGAAATTGCTGGATTGCGGATATCCAAACGGTTGGAAACCAAGCGGCAGGAAAGTCGCCGGATTGAGGTAGTTCTGATTGAGAAATGCCGATTGCGGAAAGTTCAAGGCCTGGAATTGTTGCTGGTTGGGCAAATAACCGAGAGCCGTCGCAGTTGCCGGATTCAAGGTGACGGCGCACGGATTCGCCGGGCTGGCAACATTGATCGGGAGACCCTGGAAAACGGTAATCGCGTTCAAGTTCCCCGGATTCCCAGGTCCGCTGCACGCGGACGTGCCGCCAAAGGCGAGCTGTCCACTGGAAGAGCCGTCCGATGCATCTCCGAGGAAATAGAGTCCGAGTAGCGGATGGTCGTAGAACATTCCGTAAGAGGCGCGTACGACTGTTTTTCCATTTCCCGCCGGATCCCACGCCACGCCAATCCGTGGCTGAATATTATTCTTATCGGTTTGAATGCCCTTCTGCAATCCAAGCAACCTGTACGCAGGAACGGCTAATCCCTGGGGCGGCTTGAATTTTGGCGGGATCTCGACGTCATAGCGCACGCCGTAGTTCAACGTGACATGCGGATTGACGCGCCACGAGTCTTGCCAGAATGCCCCGATCGGAACGTTGCGGAACGAATCGCTCGGGCTGCCAATACCTTGTATGAAATCTCCCGGGAGCCCGGCGCCGTAAGCCTGCACCGCCGAGAGTTGTGGGAAGTTGGGAAGTGCCGCGGGATTCGGATTCACGAATCCTAGTGTCGAGGCGCTGAACGCGCCGAAATCGTAAACTCCGCCGTAGTTCACGGTGAAGATCGCAGTCAGGGGCAAATAGTTGACGTCACCCCCAAACTTGGTGTTGTGACGGCCAATTGTCCAGGAAAAATTGTCGGTGAATTGATAGCGCTGCTCGACGCGCTGGATGTAGGAGTACGGCTCGCGTCCGAAATAAGCGAATCCGGGAATATTCACCGCCGGATCTGATCCGTCCGGAGTTTTCGTGTTGTAGAAGTAGGCCAGCCCGCGCCGCGCATACTGAAAACGAAATTCGTTCACCTTGTTGTTCCCGATTGTCCACGTGTCCTGAAAGACTCCCGCGACGTCCCGGTACGTCTGCTGCGACGTGCGCGAATAGGCATTCTGTCCGAATGGCTGATCCTGCCCGCTGACTTCGATACCGGTGACCGTGCTCGGGCTGACGTTCGCTCGGAACGTTAAGCGATGGTTGGTCCCTATATTGTTATCCAACCGGAGTGAGTAAAGACTCGTCCCTTCGAACACGGGGAAATTGCCCATCTGTGAAGACAACGTGAGGAATGAGCCGGGCACGAAACACGGCGGGCTCGAACAGGAAGTGGGAAATCCCGCCACTCCCGGAACGCCCCCGGTCAGTCCGACTGGCCAGGCGCCATTCACCGCCATGCCAGACGATGCGCCAACTAATCCCAGGTACTTACCTACTTCCTGGGCATAGGCCGGACTCGCCCCAGCCGTAGCCTGCACCGCGGGATTCGCCAGAAAACCGATCTGATCGGAAGTAAGCTGCAGGTTTACGCTTCCTGGAGGCGCACCGAAAAATGCCGAAGCATCGAATGGAGTCAGCCCGAAATTTCCCTGACCAATGCTGGAGAAACCAGTCTCGTGGCGGCGCGTGACCTCGTACGAGAAGAAGTAATAGCTTTTGTCTTTCTTAATCGCACCGCCAAAAGCGGCTCCTGCCTGCACTCGCGTGTACGCCGGGTTCGAAACCGTGCTGAACGGATTCACCGCCTGAAAGTTTCGGTTGCGCAAATATCCGAAGACATCGCCGTGGAATTCGTTAGACCCCGACCGGGTGATGATGTTGACTACTCCGCCGGCTGCCCGGCCGTATTCGGCAGCGTAGTTATTGGTGATGATCTGAAATTCCTGCACCGCCTCCTGCGACACGGTTGACCGCACGCCGTTGACAGAATTGTCCGTCGCGTCGGCCCCATCTACGTTCACGAGGTTTGAGCGCGCCCGCTGCCCGCTCATGTTCAGCCCGGAAGTTGGGGCGGCTCCGGTGTTGGGAGCGTTGTCGCGCACCACTTGTGAATCCGTCAGCGTGAAATTGATGTAGTTGCGCCCGTTAATGGGCAGATTGTCGATGCGGCGCTCGCCGATCGTGTCGGTCGTGGAACTGCGAGAAGTCTCAACCAGTTCCGCCTGCGAACTTACCTCGACAATTTCCCTGGTGCCCGCCACCGACAACGTGACTGGCAGCTCCACGGTTCCGCCCACGGTGATGGAAACGCCGGTAGTTTGGGTTTTGGCAAATCCAGGAGCGTCTACAGTCACCGTATATGTCGCTGGAGGCAGCAAGTGCGCGCTATAGCCGCCTTGTCCGTCGCCAGTCGCCGTGCGCACCACCCCTTTCGCGACGTCCTGCACCCTCACCATGGCGTTGGTCACGCCGCTGCCCTTTGGATCTTTCACGCTGACGTGCAAATCGCCGGTCGCAGCACCGCCTTGCGCGTAGGCAAAGAAAGAAAGCTGCAGGACAAAACACGCCACCATTAAGCTTTTGATGTTGCGCAGCATAGGGTTCTCCCTTGAACTCGCGGACGCGAGCATGCGGTGGGTCCGATTCCCACGAATTGCCGGTGCCATCACTCGACGGTTGTTACCGCCCCCGAATCCCCGTGGTTTTATATCAGAAACATCACGGAAAACAAGTAAGGAATCGCTTTGGAGGTCGTTTCGGAGTAAACCCGCACATCTACGAGACAAACCGTCGTGGAGGGAAGGAACAATCAAACTTGGCTGTGATGCGAATCACAACGAGATTCTACGAAGCCGCGGAGACGCGAACCGGGACCGCTGGATTCTGCAATCGCCCCAACAACATCGCCGATCCGCTCAGCCGCTCGTATCCATGGAGCACCGGTGCCACAGCCAATCCTGAGTTCGGCCAAGCCATCGCGAGGTAGATCCTGAGCAGCGCAAAGGCGGCATTACGCCGCAACAACAGCGCGTTATCTACCAGTTGGCGTGCGGCCTCCGCTGTCTGTACATCGCTCGCAGCCAGGGCACGCTGCCCGATACGCGACAATACCGCCGCATTCCGCCCTGCAACTTGAACGTAGGCCGCCGCGGCCCGTAAACGTTTCCGCTGCACTGTTCTGAATTCCGAACTTACTAATCGCCGCCGCAGGTATTCGTTTTCTGCCGGATCCACCAAGTTGCGAAAAGCTTCTATATCGATTGGCTGAATGCGACCGGCCAAGCCGGCTTCAGCAAGATTCCGGCTTCTGTAAAACGTGACGGCCAAAATGAAAACCAGCGCCAGTGCTGCCGCTACCACGAGAAAAATTGCGAGTGTCATTGTAAGAGGCGCTCCAATTCGCGATTCCAAAGGTCAAGCTCTTCACGCGCAGATATCGCCGGGGATGTGGCCAGGGACGAGAGCCGGGGCTGCTTGTAGAACGCCCACGATCTCTCTGGAACAAGCAGGTAACAGAACCAGAGCACCACGGAGAAATGGTAGCTCGCCATGTTGGCGAGATCGACCCAATCTCGGTTGCGGGCCACGCCTCCCGAAACCAGGGCCCATACCGCCAGATGCTCGCACCAAACTAGGGCGTACCCGAGTGCAATGCCAAAGGCCGCTCGGTCCCAAGGAATCCGAAAATACGCTACCAGTGCGAAAATCGAGAGGATCAGACCAGCTTGGGCGATGTATATGGTCTGCAGAAGGACGTGGGCCCCACCTATCAGCCAAGGGGTGTTGTCTGGAGCTGCATAGGCAGCCGCAACGGCGGCGGCCAACACCAGCACTACTCCGGCGATCGTTACAACATTACGACCCAATTTCGCGATCGACGGCCATCTCCGGAGCAACTGCGTCAATAACTCTGCGATGACAGCAAACTTTAGCAATCCCTCCAGTATCGTACCCACCCAGAAGGCCCGCCACCACGAGACAGCGCTGAAGAACGGAGAAAGGTCCATCCAATAAAGACAGAACTGCTCGAGGGCAACAAAAGACAGGTAAAAAGCAAAAAGGGGGTAATGCTTGCGCGCCTCTCCCCTCCAAAGGGCCACGGCCAGAACTAAGCCAAGGACATTCGGGGCGAGCCAAAGGTAGTGCCACAGCAGTGAGTGGGCCTGCAGCATATGCCTGCAGCACTATACAGCGAAAGGCTGCAGGCCGACACAACTATGTATCAGTTCGTCCGGTTATCGTAACAAAATCGCGAGACTCTCTCGCTAAACCCAATCCTGACTTATGGTTTACACATACCACCACCGCTGCCGCAGCTTGTGCCGCCTACACCTCCATCAGCACGGACGACGGTCGGGGTTACCAAAGTGCTAAGAAACATTAGGGCTGTTGCGACGACGAGTAGCATACGTTTCACGGTGTTTTCTCCTGTGGACTGCGAGTCCGACCGTGATAGTTTCATGTCCGCGGCTCGGCCAAACAACGTTACTTAAGAGTGGGACTGTTCGGAATTCGTAACAAGGATTTGGCTAGTGAAATGACGCTCAAATCTGCACTCCAGGACCTCCGGGAAACCACCCTTTCGGCCGTTGCCGGAGTACTCGGAAAACTTCGCTACCTTGCCTCCCTGCGCCATGGCCGTGGTCGATACCGGCATTGGGGGATGGAACTTGTACACGGAGAAGAATCGTCCGAGCGTGCTTTGAAGACCGCCCATTCGGAGGTGGTAGCCGGGGTTTTACGGATGCCGATGCAGAGGCTAATGGAAGATCTGGAGGAGTCCAGTCGCAACAGCGGCCTTAAGTCTGAGGTTTATCTTGAGCAGATGCGGGACTGCTTCGACGACTTGCTTCCCGAGGGTAAGCAGAAGACCCCTTCTTCAACCCACCTTAATTCAGTGCTGGTAGCGCTTTCGTGCCTGAAGCGGAATCGAGGGCGTGCCACTCGGTCAACTTCATAGCCACTCCTACCACTTGGCCGAGCACCTCGGCTTCTTGGGGATGCCGCAGAATCCGTACCGCGACCGGCGATAATGGGTGCGGCTGCAGAATGAGGTCTTCCCGACGCATGCTGCACCAGCAGCAGGTGTGCCCATCGCGCGTTTCCACGAAGTAAATCGGGCGCTCATATTCCGACCGCCACGAACCTTCGACCACCCGATTGCGCGACTCATCGACCTGTATGAAACTGCCAGGCGGCAGAATCGGATACATGGTGAAATCCTGTGTACCCACATACCCGTAGGTGAAATCGGTGTTGGCAAACTGCGCCAGATATGCAATCGGCACCAGGCCCCACTGCTCGACCATCCGCCCCAGATTCGTCGTCCGCCGGTCGTCGAATCCAGGATCCATGCGGATAGGAACCCGCATCTCCGCTAAGGCGGTGAGCGCATCCGACACATGCGACTTGGGTGGGGAGATCAATCCCAGATCGGCAGCCATGTTTTTCAAGTCGACGCCGTACAACGCCATCAATTCGCGCAGGTCGCGCCGATAAATCACCGATAGCGTGTAAAACCGGTAAATGCTGGGCAGGATGCCCTTGGTCTCAATATCGGACAATCTGCTGGGCGGGATCGAGAACTCTTCGTTGCGATACCGGGTGGCCACCCGTGCGCTCGAATTTTCTACGTCGCGCATAGTGAGACCAAGCTTCTCACGCAGCATTCGTAGACTTTTGCCAGGCAACAAGAGTGCCTCCCAAATGGTGCCCGAATGATATCAAAACCGATGCCTTATTGTGTCCAGATTTCCTGAAAGTTTGGGTTCTCTTGGCTTGTTACGAAATCCGAACACGCTTTGACTGGCATTTCTACGGTCGATTCCGTATACCCCTGCGCAAATTGGCCATTCTGCTTGGGCCAGCGTCATGAGGTGCACCCCATCTCTTTGTTCGGATTTCGTAACACAAGTTTTAGCCCACAGTTAGAACGTTCCTTGCCGTTCTTATCTCCAACCCTCCTTACGCAGCACATCCTTTTCTCAGAACCAGGTTTCTTGGTATTCCCGGCAAGCGCGGCGGAACTTCCCCAATGACATTTGTCACGCCGTTCCTGTGATGGATGGCACTGGTGCCCGAGCCGATCTTTGGCGAAGATTCGTCTACGGATGGCAAGCTACAAGTCTCCGAAACGCGCCAGCCACTGGAGTTCGCCCGTGATCGAAACCTTCGAGCCAATCCGCAGCCTGCAGGGTGCGCCTTCCGAGCGGGTTGTAGCCAACCTGGAAGCCGTGAGCAAGAACTACGGCGACGTGCGAGCCCTTCGCTCAGTCAACTTCCAGGTGCGTTCCGGGGAGGTCGTGGCCCTGCTTGGACCCAATGGGGCCGGCAAAACCACGGCGGTGAAGCTTCTGCTTGGGCTTCTGCAACCCAACGCTGGGAAAGTGCGGGTCTTCGGAGGCGATCCCACGAATCCGGAAAACCGGATGCGAACCGGCGCCATGCTACAGGTTTCGCGTGTTCCGGAAACGTTACGAGTTCGCGAGCATATTGACCTCTTCTCCGCGTATTACCAGAAACCAATGACAGCCAACGAAGTCATCGCCACTGCAGGTCTTGAGAAATTCAGGGACCGTAAGTTTGGCGAGCTCTCCGGCGGGCAGCGGCAGCGCGTCTTGTTCGCGCTCGCCATCTGCGGCGACCCCGATCTGCTTTTTCTGGACGAACCTACGGTCGGTCTTGACGTCGAGGCTCGCCGCATGTTGTGGGACGAAATTCGCCAACTGGTCAGCCGGGGCAAGACGGTTCTGCTTACGACTCATTATCTTCAGGAAGCCGATGCCCTCGCCGATCGTGTCGCAGTCATCAACAAGGGCGAGATCGTTGCCGAAGGAACTCCTGCAGAAATCAAGGCACAGACCGCGGGGAAGCGCATTCGCTGCATCACCAGTCTCCCGCTCAGCGCGCTCCGCCAGATTGCCGGCGTAACCGAAGTAAAAGAGGACCGCGAGGCGGTTGAACTGCACGCGCCGGAAGCGGAGCCGGTTCTTCGCGAGCTGCTGGCGCGGGATGCGACCCTCGCTGGTCTCGAAGTTACCAGCGCAGGATTAGAAGAGGCATTTCTTGCCTTGACCCAAGATAGCCCGAAGAACGGGAAGCCTGAGAACTAACGCACGAGATCGCGAAGGAGACTTATGAGCACGGCTGCCATCACCATCAGCAACGCGCAGATTCAGCGCTCGCCCAGCCACACGGCGACGATCTATCTGAAGGAAGCTAAGTACGAATTTCTGAAAAACCTTCGCCTCCGCATGTACACAGCATCGGTGCTGAGCTTCCCTATCATGTTCTATGTCCTCTTCGGGCTTCTGCTGAATGCGCACGAGTCGATTGGCGGCATGCGCGTTCCAACTTATCTAATTGCGACCTACGGCACGTTCGGAGTGATGGGCGCGTCGTTGTTTGGAAGCGCAGCAGGCCTCGCTTCAGACCGAGGCCTGGGATGGCTCGAGGTAAAGCGCGCCAGCCCCATGCCGCCATTCGCTTATTTCGCAGCCAAAGTCGTCACCAGCATGATCTTCAGCGCCATCATCGTGCTCGCGCTGTTTGCGCTGGGCATCGCGGCCGGCGGCGTCCGCATGCCAGTCCCTGCATTCTGCCGCCTTCTTGGCACATTAGTCGCCGGATCGCTACCATTCTCCGCGATGGGCCTGGCATTGGGATATTTCACAGGTCCGAACTCTGCGCCCGCGACCATCAACCTGATCTACTTGCCCATGTCGTTTTGCAGCGGATTGTGGGTGCCTTTCATGTTCCTGCCGAAATTCGTGCGCCAGATCGCGCTGGTACTGCCGCCATATCACTTGTCGCAACTCGCGCTGGGAATCGTAGGCGGCGGAAGCCATGAATCAGCCTTGACCCACTGGGAAGTCCTGATCGCTTTCACCATGATCTGTCTCGGCGTCGCTCGCATCGGCTTCCAGCGCGATCAGGAAAAAATGTATGGATAGGAAGAGAGCTCGATCTCCACAGTGGCGGAACATCTCGTCGGGGCCCCCTTCGGGATACACCGAGAACTTGGATTCAGAGCCGCTGCGATTTTAGAGAGTCCCAGATGAGCCGGATTTCAACGAATTCGATGACCTCCGCCGGGGTGCTTACTATCCTGGGGATGGTCGCGCTCTATGCGGGCCCCACCTCACTTGTAGTGCTGGTTCCGGCTGCCCTGCTCGTTTGGTACGGTGCCCGTTCCGCGTTGGGACACAGCCGGAATTGACCGGAGGGGCGACAATATACCTATGCCGCTAATGGCCTTCCAAAGCGAGACCGGACACAGCAACGCAGGGCCTTTCAAGCTCAAGCCCTGGAACACAATATTCAGGGACAAAGATCACGGCTGGAGCCCGCTGCTTTGGGTCGTGTACCTCGGTTTCTTCTTCATCGATCCCGTTGTAAGCCCCGCCAGCCCGCGCATCTGGACCTTTGACATTCTTGGCGCCTTGGCCTTCCTTGTTCTCTACTTTGGACTTTTTGTGCTCGAACGTCCCCGAGCTTTCATACACGTCGGTGGGATGATTCTGCTCGGCGTCCTGTTCATGCCGATCAACGCCGGGGCTTGCACGTTCTTCATATTCGGAGCCGCGATGCTCCCGTTCGTGGTCAGCACGCAACGCACGGCATGGATTGGCTTGGCCATTATCGGGGCCATCGGAGCCGTGGAAGGCCAGGTACTGCACATCAATGGCTGGACCAGGTTCTACTCAGCGTTGTTTCCCATGATCATTGGCGCCGGAAACACGTTCTTAGCGGAGCGCAATCGGATGAATCACGAACTGCGCAAGGCCAATGAAGAGATCGAACATCTTGCTAAACTTGCCGAACGTGAGCGCATCGCCCGCGATCTCCACGACGTGCTGGGCCACACGCTATCCGTAATTACTCTGAAATCAGAACTGGCGGGCAAAATGATCGACCGCGACGCGGAACGCGCGCGGAAGGAGATCGGCGAAGTCGAGCAAATCTCGCGCCAGGCGTTGTCTGAAGTCCGGGATGCCATCCGCGGCTATCGCGCTAAGGGACTTGCCGCCGAGCTAGCCCATGCCAAGGAGACGCTCGAAACTGCTGGAGTTGTTGTGAAATGCGAAGCGGCGACAAGCGTGCAGCTCCCGGCTATGCAGGAAAGCGTCCTCTCCCTGGCCGTGCGCGAAGGCGTCACCAATGTTGTTCGCCACGCGCGCGCTACCAATTGCCGCCTGCGCCTCGAGCAGCAAAACGGATCGTGCCGTCTTGAAATCGTTGACGACGGGCAGGGGTTCTACACTATGGAAGGCAACGGTCTTCGCGGCATGCGTGAGCGGGTCGAAATGCTGGGAGGTACTCTCGAGCGCACCAATCGATCAGGCACGACCCTGATTATTACCCTGCCCATGAAAGACCTTGCAGTTAGAAGTGAAAGCGGACAATCTTGAATCCTCTGACCAAGGAAGTGCGAGAACACGAGAAGAATGGACGCAAGTGTATTCGCGTCGTCCTTGCAGAAGATCAGGGAATGGTCCTCGGAGCGCTGGCCGCCTTACTGGAAATCGAAGGCGACATATCGGTTGTCGCGCAGGCGCGCAATGGCAAAGAAGCGCTCGAAGCCGTGCTCACGCATAAGCCTGACGTCTTTATCACCGACATCGAAATGCCGCACATGAGCGGCCTCGACGTTACTGCGGAACTAAAGCGCCGTCGTACTGGCACCCGCGTGGTCATCGTGACGACTTTCGCTCGCACTGGGTATCTGCGCCGCGCTCTCGAGTCCGGGGCCTCCGGCTATTTGCTCAAGGACATGCCCGCCGAGGAGCTTGCCGATGCGGTGCGCCGCGTTCATCAAGGGCTACGCGTTATCCATCCCGAACTGGCGACCGAAGCCTGGGGTGAAATGGATCCTCTCACCGATCGCGAGCGCCAGGTGCTGCGTCTCGCCGGAGAAGGAATGGCCAGCGGCGACATCGCCGGCGAACTTGGCCTCTCTGACGGCACCGTGCGCAACTATCTCTCGGAAGCCATCAGCAAGCTGGGCGCCGGCAACCGCGTCGAAGCCGCAAGGATCGCGCGCACCAAAGGCTGGCTGTAGAAAGAGAACATCAGCGGGATGATGCTCTAGAACAGATTTCGAGCAGAGACGCAGTTACTACGTCCCGCTAGCAGAGTCCAGCGGCTTGCCCAGGCGTCATGAACGAAGCTGCGCCCTCGACATAACACGTCCTTCGCAAACGCGACAGCACGAAGATGACTCCCGCCGTGACGACCAAGCCCAGCGACCCGTAATTTGCGGTCCTGATCGCTGTGCGATGCGACGCTTCCGCGGGAGGAGTCTCTTCATAGACCTGCGCACGCGATTGTCCTTTCATCCCTGGGAAGTAGTAAATCGGAATGATGGTTCCCGGCGGTACGCGACTGTCAAGCTCTGCCTCAGTGCGCGGCACGAGGTGCAAGTAGGGTATGAGATCCATCCATTCGCGCTGACCTTCGACAGCTCCGCGGGCGTACGCACTGACTCCGCCCTTCGAGCCCCTCTGGAAATAGACCCGCTCCACCTGAAACTCACTGACGTGATATGGCTGGCCCTCGTAGCGATGCCACCTGTTCCAGGAGTTCATGAACATCACGAATCCAAAAAGGAGGGTGCAAAAAAATACGATCGAACAAACCGCAATTGCCAGACTCAGGACTTTGAACAGGACGGGATTCTTGAGCGGTCTCTGCGGCGCAGGACGGAAACCCTGGGGCTTTGTCTTCGCCCACGCAGTAAGGACTGTGCCAACCAGAATCATGACTCCGAAGATCGCGATCATGAACTTTGGGAATCCGAATGCGAACATAAACACGGTTGCGAAGGTGAATTGAATCAGGGCCCCGATCCAGATCTTCCCGCCGACCGGGACAACGATGTCCGAACCGCATAGGGGACACACCTTTGCCCCCGCATCCGTCAGCTCAAACCCGCACTTCGGACATTTCCGGGTAAATGCCATGCGCGGATTACAGCATTTTCCTGCGCGGGGGACAATTGACTAGAGTAACGCGCTGCGAAGGTCGCCTGACTCAGGACTTCGCCTTACTCCCGTACCACCCCCGCATCCTGCTTCTTCAACGTCTTGTACGCCCATGCCATGCGGGGAGTGTTGTGCGAAATCCCGAAATGTCCGCGCGGGTCGAGCACGATGATGCCCCCATGTCCACGCACGCGCTGATTGAGATAGTTCATCGCCTCTTGTGCCGACCACTCCGGCAGATTCCCGGCCGCGATGCGATCCGCGGTCCACTTGGCCAGCACCAGCTTCATGATCGGCTCACCCCAGCCGGTAGTCGAAGCAGCCGCGGACTCGTTGTCGGCGTAGCAGCCGCATCCGATCAGCGACGAGTCTCCCAGGCGTCCGGGAGCCTTGTTTAGCGTGCCTCCGGTAGAAGTTGCGGCAGCGATGTTGCCGTCGCTGTCGAGCGCGACCGCACCCACCGTATCGTGCGAGATTGTCATGTCGTCAGATTCGGGCGCGAACAGTTCTTTTCCATGGGAATTCGCGTCCGCCTGGTATGCGCGTAGTCGCTCGACTTCGCGTGGGATGACCAGGTCTTCGTTCTTGCACAAGGGAATGCCGTGTTCGGCCGCAAATTTCTCCGCGCCCTCTGCCACGAAGTACACGTGCGGACTCTCGCTCAGAATCTTGCGTGCCGCCCGCACCGGATTGCGCAAGTGCTCGACGCATCCGACGCCACCCGCGCGGAGAGTAGCGCCGTCCATGATGAGCGCATCGAGCTGGACCCGGCCATCGCGATTCAGAAAACTGCCGCGCCCCGCGTCGAAGGTCTCGTCATCCTCCATAATGACAACCGCCTCTTCGACCGCATCGAGCGCAGCACCACCGCGCTCGAGCACGGTCCAACCCGCAGCCAGAGCGTTGCTCACACCTCGGAGATGAGCTTCCACCATGTCGTCAGGCATGGCCCAGGCACCACCATGCACCACCAGAACTGGATCAGTCGGCAAGAATTTTCCCCAGGGAATCGAGGCCGCTTCGGAGCTCTCGGAACTCAGACGTCAGCTGCGACCGATAGGATAGCAGGTGAGAAGGCGTCGCCGATGTGCGGTCATTCAAGCGCGCCAAGGAACAACAGGGATTGAAGTTTGGTGCTGTTCATGAAATCGATGGCGTCGAGTTTGCCAACGCGAAGGATCCTGCAGGTAATTCGATACAGATTTCCAACCGGGGACTCAAAGCCAAAGCCTAGCTCAGACTGAGACACTACCGAGCAATTCCACCGATTGATTTCCAAACGCGGGTGCGAGTAGATTGGTCTGGCCCGTGGAACCCAGCTTTCAAAATCCAGGAGATTTCTCATGCTGAAACGATTTACTGTCTGCATTTTTGCTCTTGTGAGCTTCGTCGCCGTCTCTTTCGCAGCCGACGAAAATCAAAATGTTTGCAAGGGTGATCCGAATATGTGGCAGCAATTGTTCGACGGCAAAGACTTGAATGGATGGAAGCATGTCGGTCCGGGCGGCGATACCGTGGAAGGCGGCCTGATCCGCAGTCACGGCGGCATGGGGCTGCTCTACTGGACGGGAGGCAAGATCGGCAATTGCATGATCCATGTCGTCTACAAGATGCGCGATGAGAACGATAACTCGGGCGTCTTCGTTCGCATTCCCGTGGAACCTCGCGAGGAATGGATGCCCGTGCACTATGGATTTGAAGTGCAGATCGACAATCATCCGGAAAAATCGAATGAAGATGAGTATCACGAGACCGGCATGCTGTATTCCCTGACCAAGCCGCTGGTAAAGAACGCATGGAAGCCCGGGCCTGAGTGGAACACGATGGATATCACGCTGGACGGTCCACGAACCATCGTGATGCTGAACGGCAAGAAGGTAACGGATTACAAAGATGGCGATCCCGTACCGGAACGCAAATTTGACTTTGAACCGCAGCGTGGACCGCGTCCGAACTTCGGCTGGTTCGGATTGCAGAACCACAGCGACAACGACATCGTCTTCTTCAAGGAAGTCGCGATCAAGCCGCTGAAAAAGTAGGCGGATCAGCAAGGAGAAGTCGCAGCCTCATTTCAACCGGAGGGATCTGCATGAGACGCATTCTTTCGCGACGGGCATTTTTGCAGCGCGGTACCGCAGCGGCGGGCGGCGTGCTACTTGCGAAAACCATCAGGCTCGAAGCAAAGGCCTTCCCGCGCGCCGTTGCGCCCAGCGATCGCGTTCGTTTCGGAATGATCGGTGTGGGCATGCAGGGATCTGGTCTGTTGACGGGAGCGATCACGATTCCAGGGGTCGAGTGTGTCGCCGCGGCGGACTTGTATGACGGGCGGCATACCCTGGCAAAGGAGATCACTGCGAATCCGAGTTTACCGACGACGCGGCGCTACGAGGAGTTGCTCGACCGCAAGGACATCGACTGCATCGTGGCGGCTGTGCCCGATCACTGGCACCGGCGCGTGGTCGCCGACGCATGCAATGCCGGCAAGGACATCTATTGCGAAAAGCCAATGTCGCACACCGTCGCTGACGGGTTGGCGATGGTTGAAGCGGCGCAGAAGAACAACCGTATCGTGCAGATCGGCTCCCAGCGCGTGAGTTCCGTGCTGTGCGAGACGGCACGCGACCTTTACTCGAAGGGCGCGATCGGCGATGTGGAAATGGTCGAACTCACACTGGGACGCAACGATCCGACTGGTGCGTGGGAGTACCCGCCGCCAACGGATCTTTCTCCGCAGACGTTGGATTGGGACACGTGGCTGAACGACGCACCAAAGATTCCCTTCAACAAGTTTCATTTTGCGCGCTGGCGCTGCTGGAAGGCATACGGGACAGGCGTGGCAGGGGACTTAATGGTGCATCTGCTCAGCGGCATGATGTTCACGCTCGGGTGGAATGAGGTTCCGCGTTCCGCGACCGCCATGGGCGGCATCTTCCGCTTTAAGGACGGCAGGGATATGCCCGACTTCCACACGGTGCTCTTCGACTATCACGGGATCCCCGTTTATGTCCGCCTGGACCTGGGCTGCGAAACGCCGGAACTGGCACGCTTCATGGGACCGAAAGGCCTTCTCGATGCGGGCGAATTCGAATTTCGCCATTCGCCTCAGTCAGGCGTCGACACTGAGCCGAGTTATTACAGCTCGGGGTTTCCCGGTAAGATGCGCGAGGAATATGTGAAGCAATGGCACGCGGAGCATGATCCTCAACTCGGCCACGAACCCACCCACGAAGACACGATCTATAAGGGGCACGATTGGGATGATATGCGCCCGCACTTGAGTGTATTTTTCCAGTCGGTGAAATCTCGCAAGCCAGTGACCGAGGACGCGATGTTCGGAAACAACGCCGCAATCGCGTGCCATATGGCAAACGAGTCCTACTTCCGGCAAAAGCCTGTCGTGTGGGATGCGGCCTCGAAGACCATCAAGTCCTGATTCATCGGAGAAAACATGCGCTCGATTCTTTCCACCGGGCAGAATCGGAAGTCGCTTCCGGTTCTGCTTGGGTTTCTTTTTCTGAATGTTCTTCTTCTTGCGCAAGAGTTGCCCACCGCCAAACCAGAGTCGGTCGGGCTCTCTTCAGAGCGCCTGGAGCGCGTCGGCACTGTTGTTCAGCGCGAGATCGACAACAAACGCATCGCGGGCGCGGTCACTTTGGTGGTGCGTCACGGCAAGGTGGCCTGGTTCAAGGCACAGGGCATGTCGGATCGCGAAGCGGCCAAGCCTATGCCGCCGGATGCGATCTTCCGTATCTGTTCCATGACCAAACCCATTACCAGCGTCGCCGTGATGATGCTGTATGAAGAAGGAAAATTCCTTCTGGATGACCCGATCTCGAAGTATCTGCCCGAGTTTAAGAACCCCAAGGTGCTGGTGAAGCCGGCTTCCGGCAGTCAATACACCATTCCCGCAACTCGCGAAATTACGATTCGCGATCTGCTGCGCCACACTTCCGGACTGACTTACAACTGGAACGACGATCTTGGACCGATGTACGAGAAGGCCAACGTGCCGAGCGGGTTACTGCAGTACGACGGCACCATTGCTGACGGGGTGAGGCAACTGGCGGGCCTGCCTCTGCTGTTCAATCCCGGGGATCGATTCGAATACAGCTTAGGCGTCGATGTGCTGGGACGCTTGGTGGAGGTTGTCTCTGGAAAGCCGTTGGATGAGTTCTTTCGAACTCGGATCTTTGAACCGCTGGGGATGAAGGACAGCTACTTTTTCGTACCTGACAGCAAAGTCGGGCGCCTAGCCGCTGCTTACACGTACTATGACGAGAAAGGCTTGAATCGATTTCCGGATACTCCGATCCACGAGGGCTCATTTGTCTATTCCGCAGATTATCCATACCGCGGACCGAAGAAGCTTTTTTCCGGCGGAGCGGGGCTGGCTTCGACTGCGATGGACTACGCGCGCTTCTGCCAGATGATGCTCGATGAGGGCAAAGTGGGCAACACGCGCCTGCTGAGCCGAAAATCCGTCGAACTGATGACGCATGACCAACTCGGCAAGATCGGGCCAGATCAGGGATTTGGATTGGGGTTTGGCATTGAAGGAATTAAGGCGCCACTCTCGGAGCTGGGATCGGCGGGAGCCTACAGCTGGGGCGGGTTTTTCTACACCACGTTCTCGATCGATCCGAAAGAACAGATGATTGTGGTGTTCATGGCACAATTGCATCCCACGGGCGGCTTGACGCTTGACCATCAAGTGCACGAACTGGCGTATCAGGCAATAAACGACTGAAAGACTTGAGACGCAAAGGGAAGGAATTCGGCGCGCCGCGGAAAGATTGTATCCGGCCCTTTTTCCTCAGCGCGAGGCAGGTATATTATTCGTATTAAGGTACGTCTCACTCGATCTTCACGCAGTTTCCCTCTCGGGGAGTTCGCGATGGCAACGATTCGGCTGGCAATCAATGGAAAACCTTACAGCGTAGATGCCGACCCGCAGACCAGCTTGCTCACGGTTTTGCGCGAGCATCTGGATATGACCGGCACCAAGTACGGCTGCGGCGAAGGTCAATGCGGTGCTTGCACCGTGCTGATCGATGGAAAGGCGCAGCGCTCGTGCATCACTCCGGTGCGCTCGGTCGCGCAAAAACCGATCACGACGATTGAAGGGCTGGCAAAGGGAGATCACCTCCATCCGGTCCAGCAGGCGTTTCTTGATGTGGGAGCCATGCAGTGCGCTTACTGCACCTCGGGCATGATCATGTCGGCGGTGGCGCTGCTGCAGAAGAATCCGAACCCGCAGCCAAAGGAGATCGTCGATTTCATGGATGGAAACGTTTGCCGCTGTGGAACGTATCTGCGCATTGTGAGTGCCATTCAGCAGGCTGCGAAAGCGACGCGAGAATCCGCGGTCGTGAAAGGAGCAGCGCGATGACCGACATTCTTCACTCGCAAGTTCTCGTGGAACCTGAGCGCTACGAACTCCGAGCCGCCGCTCCCTACCGGTTCGACGTGGACCGGCGTGACTTCTTCAAGTTTCTGGGAGCGGGACTGGTTGTGGTCTCGATTCTCAAACCGACGTTGGTTGCCCAGGAATCGGGCGGCGGAAGACGGCGCGGAGAATCCCTTCCGCAAGAAATCAACGCTTGGCTGCACCTGGGAGAAGACGGCAAGATCACCGTTTATACCGGAAAAGTCGAGATTGGACAGAACATCCGGACATCTCTAAGCCAAGCCGTGGCCGAAGAACTTCACGTTCCCATCGCGACGATACAAATGGTGATGGGCGACACGCAGCTCACACCGTTTGACATGGGAACATTCGGCAGCCGCACAACGCCCACCATGAATCTGCAGTTGCGCAAGGTAGCATCGGCAGCGCGGGATGTGATGGTTCAATTGGCGGCAACGCAGTGGAAGACGGATCCCGCGCATCTCACTGTCGCCGAAGGCAAGATTGTCGACCCGAAGAACAAGCGTTCTGTCGAATACGCTGCACTTCTCAAAGGTCAGCAACTGACCGAAACGCTTCCGGCGGAAGATCCCCTGATTCCCGCGGCGCAATGGAAGGTTGCCGGGAAACCCGCACCAAAAGTTGACGGCCTCGACTTCGTTACTGGGCGGCATCGTTATCCGTCGGATCAGAAATTGCCGCAGATGCTCTACGGGAAGGTTCTGCGTCCCGCGGCGTTCGAGGCGACGCTGGTTTCGATCGACACACAACAGGCCGAGCAGAAGGGCGTCACGGTTGTGCGCGATGGCAATTTTGTTGGCGTTGCAGCTCCGACCTCGAAGCTGGCCGAAGAAGCCGTGGCGGCGATTCATGCCGAATGGAAAGCCGAACCCCAGCCTTCCAATAAAGAACTATTCGATTATCTGCGGAAGAATACGGTCGAAGGCAAAGATCCGACCGGGGACGGCGATCGCTTTGACATCGGTTCTGTCGGCCAGGCCCTCGAGTCGGCCGATCACAAATTGCAGCAAACTTATACGGTTCAGTACATTGCACACGTTCCCCTGGAACCACGGGCAGCGCTGGCCAAATGGGATGGCGATCACCTCACAGTATGGACCGGGACGCAGCGTCCGTTTGGAGTGCGCGGGCAACTGGCCGAGGCGTTTCACATTCCCGAAGATCAGGTGCGCGTGCTGATGCCGGACATGGGTTCGGGTTACGGCGGCAAGCATACCGGGGAAACGGCCATCGAAGCCGCCCGGTTGGCGCGGGCAGCGAAGCGTCCGGTGAAAGTCGTGTGGACGCGCGAAGAAGAATTCACCTGGGCATATTTTCGTCCGGCGGGCGTCATCGACGTGATCAGCGGCGTGCGCAACGACGGCGCCATCACTGCCTGGGAATTTCACAACTACAACTCCGGATCGGCAGGAATCCGCACCTATTATGAAGTCCCCAACCAGCGCATCGTGTTTCATGCGGTGAAGTCTCCGCTGCGGCAGGGGTCGTACCGAGCCCTGGCGGCGACTGCCAATCATTTCGCGCGCGAGTCCCACATGGATGAACTCGCGCACGAAGTAAAAATGGATCCGCTGGAATTCCGTCTAAAGAATCTGAAGAACGATCGGCTGCGGGCAGTCTTTGAAGCTGCCGCGAAACAGTTCGGATGGGGCAAGACCAAGTCCGCCGGGCAAGGCTTCGGCATGGGCGGGGGCTACGAGAAACTGGGTAATATCGCAACCTTTGCCGAGGTGAATGTCGACAACAAATCTGGGGAAGTGACGGTCGTGCGCGTCGTCTCTGCGTTCGAGTGTGGAGCCATTGTCAATCCAGACGGTCTGCGCAATCAGATCGAAGGCTCGAACGTGCAAGGACTCGGCGGGGCACTCTTCGAAGCGATCCAATTTGAAAGTGGCAAAATCCTGAACGGCCGGCTCTCGGAGTATCGTGTGCCGCGTTTCAGCGATGTCCCAGCCATCGAGACCGTGCTGCTCGATCGTAAAGACATTCCATCTGTGGGTGCGGGCGAGTGTCCGCTGATCGGACTTGCTCCGGCAATCGCAAATGCAATCTTCGACGCGAAAGGCGTGCGCCTGCGTTCCTTGCCGCTCATACCTAATGGACTCAAATCGACCTAGAGACAAGAGCCGTTACCGGTTGAGCAATCTGCGGGAGAGCTAAAGCTCTCCCTTTTTCATTTGCCGGACCGCGTAGTCACAAGCGCGGGCGGTAAGCGCCATATAGGTCAGCGAAGGATTGACGCATGACGATGAGACCATTGCGGCACCGTCCGTGATGAAGAGATTCTTTACGTCGTGCGATTGATTGAACTTGTTGAGCACGGAATTCCTCGGGTCGCGCCCCATTCGGGCCGTGCCCATTTCGTGAATGCAGAAGCCCGGAGGATCCTCCGCCGCGAAGGTCTCGATTGTCTGGCCGCCAGCAGCAGCCAGCATCTCCGCCGCAGCGATCTGCATGTCCTTGCGGATCGCGAGTTCGTTCTCACCCCACGAACAATTCATCTTCAATACGGGAATTCCCCAGGCATCGACTTTCTCTTTGTCGAGCTCCACGGAATTGTTGTGGTTGGGCAGACACTCGCCGAAACCGCCAATGGCGACTTTCCAGGGCCCGGGCCGCCGTAGCGATTTCTTGAACTCCGGGCCGAATCCGGGCTGCGCGATGCCTCGCTGCCAGCCCTCGCGGAAGCCCGCGCCTTCATAGCCGTATCCACGCAAGAACCCATTGTGCTTCGTCTTTACATTGCGAAATCTTGGAATGTAGATCCCGTTCGGTCGCCTGCCAAGTTCAACGTGATCTTCATTGCCGGGAATGATGGCCTGGGCGCCGGCCGCCATCACGTGATCCATCAGGTTGTGGCCCAGTTCGCCGCTGGAATTTGCCAGCCCGCCGGAAAACTCAGGAGTCGCCGAGTTGAGCAGGATGCGGACCGATTCCAGAGCGGAGGCGCAAAGAAAAACCACCTTCGCCTTGAACTCCAACGTTGCGCGGGTGCGGCCATCGATCACCCGCACACCAGTCGCCCTGCGCGTTTTGGAATCGAAGCTGACGCTGTGGACGACGCTGTAAGGTCGTAGCGTCATACGTCCGGTCTTCTCCGCTGCCGGGAGAGTCGCATTCACGCTGCTGAAGTAGGATCGCGTGATGCAGCCTCGCTCACATGGTCCGCAGTAGTGGCAGGCGGCTCGCCCATTGTGATCCTTGGTCAGGATAGCCGCGCGTCCGATCGTCAGCACCCGTTCGCCGCCAAAATTCTTGGCGATCGCGTCGCGCACCACTTTTTCCGCGCAGTTCAACAGCATCGGGGGCAGCAGCACATTGTCAGGTAAATGCGGGAGTCCGAGGGCTTCCCCCGAGATTCCGATGAACTCTTCAACGTAGGCATACCACGGCTCAATGTCCGCATAGCGAATGGGCCAGTCGATGCCGATCCCTTCACGCGCGTTGGCTTCGAAATCAAGATCGCTCCACCGATAGGTCTGGCGGCCCCACATGATGGACCGGCCGCCGACTTGTCGTCCGCGAATCCAGCGGAATGGCTTGCCTTCCGCCGTCGTGTATGGATTTTCCTTGTCGTTGACAAAGAACTTCGACGACCATTCATCGCAGGCGTAGCAGGTGCTCTGGATCGGCTGATCGTCCCTGAGGTGCCGGCGGTCGCCCATGCCGCGAAACTTCATCTCCCACGAGGGAACATGCTCGACATAATCCTGTTCCGGGACGATGGGACGACCCGCTTCCAGGACCAGCGTCCGCAGGCCTCTTTCCGTGAGTTCTTTCGCGGCCCAGCCCCCGCTCATTCCGGAGCCAACCACAATCGCATCGTAGATAGCTTGTTCGCTCACGGCTTCGCTGCCTCCTTGCTGGGCGCAGGAGCGCAGCCATCGTATCCATCGGGAATGATTTCGAAATCCAATTCTTTTGTTGCTCCGGCCTCGGAGGTGTAGTAGCCGGTCAGAGTGAGCCGGCGGAACATCAAGTAAAAGTTTGGATGGGCAGTAGAATCGCCCCCCATAAAGCCGCGAGCAGGGCCTGTCTCCTGCATCATCTGCTGGCCGAGATCGGTGAGAATCTGGCCTTGCTGATTCGAAACGCAAGCGACGAAATCTTTGCCGAATAGATTATTGGAACGGGAGTCGACATCAACGATTCCGTTCAGGAATCGTGTACGATCGGCATCCTCGTACCATTCGGTCAGAATCAGATCGATGAAATCCGCGACTCCAACATCGGTGGCTCCAGGCGTATCGGTGCGAGGAATGGTCAATTCCGCCATCGCCTTCACCGTCTCATACTGATGTGGATTCAGCGAGCGCGGAGTCTTCTGATCGGCGAGCATTGCCCGCGCTTCGCGGGCCAGCGTGAACAGCTTACCGGGCGACAGTTGGAGGGCGGCTCCTGTGGCCAGCAGTCGAAGGACATCACGTCTGTGCATGAAACATATCCCAAGATCGTACGCCGTCTATGTTACCTAATTCGTCGACCTTACGTCGGCCCGGTTGTGCGACTGCAGCGCACCGGGATCCAGGGACTGCAACTGTTAAGAAGTCGGGAGACTGATGATGGTTGTATTCGGATAATAGTGGCTCAGGATCTGCTGGTAGCTGCTTCCCTGGAAGGCCATAGCGCGCGCTCCTGCCTGGCAGAGCCCGATACCGTGACCCTGGCCGGTTCCTCGCATGAGGATCTCGTCTCCTTGTTTCGTTGCGACGAACGTGTTGCTGGGAACCGCGTCCCAGCCGAGCCGGCGCCCAATCTGGACACGAGAAGATTCGTTCAGGGCCTGCAACGATGCTGCATCTCGCGACCGCAGATGCTTGCTCCAGCGCGCGGGATGCTCGGCGCAGTATTTGCAGGCGGCAGAGAAGTAGGGATATGAGGCGGAGTGCATTCCGACTTCCGATGGCGTCAGTGTGTGTCCGCTGCAACTGCGCGTGTACATTGCGGCAAGTGTTTGCGAATTGTAGGCCAAAACCAAGCCCCTGGTCGCCCTAACGGCTTGGGCTGCGCGACTGCCCGGAGCAGGCAGTTCGCGTAGGAATTGGCAGTGCGTCGTATCGCAAAAATCGAATTCAAGATGCCGCCCTCGGCTGGCCGCAAAGTAAGATCGCGCGGCGACCGCCTGCGCTTTCAAAGCTTCGATCGGAGTGTCAGCAAGAGTCTCAGCAGCCACAACGGCGGCCACCGCGCTTTCTCGATCCATCCGGAGAACCGCAATCAGTTCGCGGCCCGACTGGCGAATCTCGAGCCTACCCCGGTAACACCGGGAAATCTTCCCGGGAACCGCAAGACGAAGTTCCGCGGATTCGCCTTGACGTCCGCTGATGACAATCTGGGATGCGCGTAGGACTCGCGTACCTACGACCACGACTAACGCGTCGTTCGCAAATTGGATCGTCGCTGACGCGCTACCGGAACTGCTCTCCAGGACTTGGGTTGCATTGCCCGCACGAAGCATCAATGCCTGCTTTGATGTGGAGTGCACAACAAATTCTCTCGAATGAAAAAGGCCGAGCACTCCGATCGAGACTTCGTCCGCCGGGATCTGGCTGATGCTCTGGGCCTCGGCTCGACCGGAATGCACAAACGGTCCACAAAGAGCGAGAGCGCAGAGCAATGCGATCGTAAGACCAGCGATCAACCATCGATGTTCCACGAATCTCACAAAAACCTCATGGTTAGTTCTGAATGCTACGCAGCATTTGGCCGGCAGTCTTTGCAGCCTGCGATCCTGGAACACCGTGGATGCGCACCATCAACAGAAGCTTCGGGTCGTCCGCAGGAACCAGAGCGACGGTAAAGCCGTCTCCCGGAGCCCTTGGCAAATGAGTGCAAGGTGCTGTACCCGTCTTAGCAAGTGCACGCGCAGACAGAAGAGCGCGGTCCACTGCCGCGCCCGTCCCGCGTTGCGCCGATTCCGACATCCCGCCGAGGATCTGGCTGACGGCTGGTTGGTGTTTTTGGTGAAGCAGTTCCACATATGCCAGTGCCATTCGTATTGGCGAAACCCGCCATCCAGATCCGAACCCAGCAAAAGCCTCACTGGGTGCCTGGGGATCTGGAACCTCAAGCGCGAAGCGCGTCGCAATCCCCGACATATCTGCGGCCCGCAGACCTGAGGTCAACATGCGAAAGTAGGAGTTGCAGGAATATGCAATGGCTGCGGAGAGATCAACCTTGCCATGTCCGGCTGGACGCCAGCAGCTGCCCGCCGTACCGCGGCAGGTGTGAACGGGATAACGAAAATCGTGTTGCTCGCCATACGCTAGCGCGGCGAATGGCTTCTCGAGAGACCCCATCGGGATTGGCGTTTCGGCGTCCTCCCAGCGGGCGGCCAACACGCGACCGGTTTTGGCATCGAGCAGAAGAAACGAAATCTCAGAGCTGGGAAAGTCACGATCCAAAGACCGGCCAGCGGATTGTGCAAACAATGACGAGGGGCCGGAGCCGACGGCCTCCAGTCCCGGACCGCCATGCAAGGACAGCGGAACAAGAAAGATCAGCAAGAGTGCCGCGGAATGTCTTATTGCGACCATTCGTAAGTGACCGTCTGCCGAACCTTTCCTTCCTCGCCTCGAATTTCGACACGCTCGGTAGAAACTTCGCCCAATGTCGCACTCAAGGTCGCGATATTTCCGGAAAAGAATTGCGGCTGCCGCTCCCCACCGTTTTCGTCCCGACTGCCAACGCTGGCGCGATCGATCAATTTCGTGAACCGCACGAAGTCGGCACGTTCCTGCCGGTGATTGAAGCCGGCAGTATACTGCAGCGGTTCACGACTCGGCTTTCGTCCGAAATTCGCCAACAGTGATTTCATGAGC
Organism: uncultured Acidobacteriota bacterium; assembly: GCA_963807095.1. Classification (GTDB taxonomy): domain Bacteria; phylum Acidobacteriota; class Terriglobia; order Terriglobales; family Acidobacteriaceae; genus Sulfotelmatobacter. The sequence goes on from CAWEAF010000003.1 coordinate 70,052, forward strand.
CCCGGGTCGTCACTAATGATCAGATATTTGTCGTGAACAGAAAGAACGAGAGGCCAGAGTCCGTCCATCTGCTGATATCCGTTCTTCTGCACCCAACCAATTCCGAGTTGGCTTGCAGTGAACGCGGGCCGTACAAGAGCCACCACTGCGGAGCGAACTGCATCATTGTTCCAGGTCGAAGACGAGGCCAGCACGACTGCCGAATGGATCCTCACGAACACCCCTGCCGCGTCGCGCTGCGTCGATTGCACCTGAAGTGACGCCAGGATCGGCGTTTTGTCGAGCAATTGCTTCAACCCAGACACGGACTGGGCAGACACCGTGCCCGTATCGGGTGCAAGATCGATTCGGGTTTCGAGGTCGGTGCTCGATCCCTGTTCGCCCGAGGTCAATTGCACCTGAGGCACAATCTGCGAGGCCGGTACCGGACCCACATGCGGCGCCAGCAGCTTGGTTTCGAGCAAGGCGAAGCATGAATCTGCGGTCGGACTTGCGGTGCTCACGTAAACGCCGGCATCTTCGGGCACCAATTGTGCGAGGTCAGCAGCCGCGGTGACTGCGTCGGCTGAAGGCTCGTTCTCCGGCGCTTTCTCTCGAATCAGAACGCGCTCCTCGCGATATCGCCTCCGTGAGCGGAACAGATCGGAGACCGCCGCTGCATACTGCGACAGATCCGTTATGTTTTGCTGAACCCAATATGTACGGAAGTATCCGTTGGGCACAAGCGTCTGGAGATCGAGCACCATACGCAGATCTCCCGCCGAACCCGCAGCCCCAGTCGATTGAGCAAACCACGGGTCGGTTTCGATCGTGCGGTCCTGTTTCCCTGAGATCAATTGCAGAGCACCGGCCATGAGATCTTCGCGGGTTGCAAGAACAAGATAGTCACCAGCCACGGCGAAGGCCACCTCGCGCTGCGATTCGGGATCGCGCCGAAGATAGAAGTCGACTCCGCCACTGTTACGGGGCTCAAATTTCGAGCGGGTCTGCCACAAGGTGGTCTGCATCGATTTTGCAGAAGGCAAATACGTGATGTACAGGAACTGCAGCTTTCCGATGTCGTACAGCGCGAACGCGCTGCGCTCTCCCACAACCTGAGTCAAGAAATCCATATTGGGCGGAAGGCCGGCGGCCGCAGCAAATTGATCGCCTGCTCCCTTCAGCCGCAGAAACAAGCGCGAGCGCGAGAAGATCTCATAGTTGTCGCTTTGAACCCACTGCCTCTTCTGCGGAGACGAATTCCAATCGCTGAGTAGCGACGAAAAATCTTTTGCTTCGAGATAGAGCAGCGAGCCTGCCGGAACGAACTTTGAGAGCGGAGCCTCTGGCGGGGAGGCAGCACGATATCCAGCCCAGCCGACCCCGGCGGAGGCAAGCGCAGCGAAAAGAATCAGAACTATCCGTCTCATTGCCTTACACCTCCTGCTGCCGATGTTCTACTTGAGGCTGCAGTACGGGCTAGCAGCTTCGGATGCACAATCCTGTCCTGCTCCAGCGCCTCATGCAGAAGAGGCTGACGGGCGGCGTTATCCCGCTCAATTCGAAGCACAGCTTGGACGTCCGCGATTTGTCGACTCAGCGCCTTGCGGGCGCTCGTGGAAGTCTCGAGAGTTCGCGCCAAATGGTAGTAAGAAAGCGCCTCACTGGCGCGTTCGAGCTTCATCATCACATCGCCAATCTTCAGCGCCACTTGCGCCCGCTGTGCTCGTGAAAGTTGCGACTGTGCAGCAGACTGGACGATCGGCTGTTCACCGCTCTCTTCCTCATCGCCCGAGCTGGCGATCTGTTCATCCTCGTTCGTGTTTTCCGGAACGTAGTTCGGGTGGAACTGCGTCTGGAAGAGAGGCTCCAACACGGATATTGCGTAGGGATAAGACTGGACCGATGCGGTAGCCTCGAATAGAGGCACCCGTGCCGCGTCGCGCCTTGGAAAGTCAGTGATGCAATGATTGAGAAGTTGGATCTTCGTGGACGCGTCGGAGGCGCTCTCGGCCGCCTTGATGCGCGCTTCATAGAAGTAAAATTTGTCGGCGGATGCTGGCGCAATCGGTCTTGCTTCGGCAAGTAGATTCAGCTCGCCACTGCCGAGGTCAGAATGCGTCCGTCCCGCGAGCGCAGCACCCGCCCGCAATCTCAATTCATAGGAACTGCTGGCAGACGAAGCGACCGACCTAAGCGAATCCTGCGCTCCGGTCACATCAGAATCTGCTGCGAGCCGTGCCCTGGCAAGACGGATGCGATACGAAGGCTCCCAGGGGGCAGATCTCACCAGTTGATCGAGGAACCCGATCGCCTCGGCGTTGTGGCCGGTCTTCTCAAGCAAGGCAGCGGCGGGATCGAGGTTTTCGAACGGATTGCCCACCGCCAGAACCAGCCGGTGCAACAGGTCGAGCGCTCCGGGTGTGTCTCCGGCAGCGAGGCGAATTTCTGCGAGGCCGAGGAAGTTTGCGGCCACCAGTCTGTGCTCTTCGATCTCGCGGGCAAACACGAGTTCGAGAATCTTGCGCGCCGATTGCTTGTCGCCGCCCTCAAGTAGTTGGCGTGCCCCGGTGCGCAGCAATTCGGGGCTCGGTGCCTGTTGTGGATCTGCGCGGTAAGCGGCCAGTGTTGCGTCGAGTGTTCCCAAATGTGCGGCAACCTGCAATTCCAGCGGAACCAGGCTGGCGTTTTGTGCTTCGCGCGTGCTTTGCGGCAGGGCAGAAATTGCACTGGCCGCAGCGGAGTACTGTTTCGTTTTGACGAGATATCGAAGCCAGCGTTCCTGCCACGAGCCGAGATCCTGCTCTGCATTCTGGCGGGCGATACCGTCGAGCCTGGCGATCGCAGACTGCTTCAATTCCAGAACCCTCTGATATATGACCGCACGCTGCGCCAGGAGAACCCAGGAAACGTCCGCCACATCGCCCAGCAATGCGGCTGGATCCGGAGCCGACGAAGACACGTCCAGGAGCCACACTGTAGCTAAGGCGACATTTGGCTGCGCCACGTATGCCGAATGCAGCACGGCATTCGACCTCCAGGTCCCGTTGTGACGCAGATAGTTGCGAACGATTGTGTCCGCATCCGGTTTGAGTTCTGAGAACAAATGCCGAGTCCGAAGCTGATCGCACGTGCGGCCGAAATCGCCCCAGAAACTTTCCGGAACTCTCGCGCTGTTGATTTGTTTCAGCAGGGCGGCGAACGCCTGCTTCCACTGGGCAACCGCGGTCGTGTGGTCCCCCTGCTTGTAATAGGCAAGGGCAAGATTGTCGTAAATGTCGGGACGGTCCGGCGAGAGTTCGAGCGCGTGATTGTAGTCAGAGATCGCGCGGCGGCTATCACCCGCTCCCGCGTAATAATCCGCGAGTGTCAGATATCCGGAGACACTCGCGGGACTCTCCTCGAGAATTGCTGGCAGGAAATCTTCGGCGTCGCCCAATTTGGCGGTTCCGAGGTATTCTCCGTAACGCGAACCATAGTAGAACCACGTGTTCCCGGCAAGTTGCTCATTGCGATCCACAGGTTTGGAGAGCCGCACGCCGACAGGATCATTTCCGAGTGCCGCGAGGAAAGCACTGCTCGTCTCCGGTGTCGGCTCCGCAAAATAGAGTCCGACGAGAGCGCTGTAGGCCTTGTTCCACACCGGCGGACGCGCCTTGCTGCGGGCCTGGACGACAGCATGCGCGAGTGCTGGGCTGCCGTGGGCCACAGCGTAGTCGGCCGCTTGCTCATCCCTGCTGGAATTCCATATCGAAGCCAGCTGGATTAGATCCTGCGGCTGCCTCTGCATCAGCAACTGGAAGAACTTCTGCTGATGAGTCGCATCGAGGCCGTTACTCGAAAAAAGGCTGTGCAAGACCCTCAGTTCATTCTGTTCGTCGCCCGCCGAACGATACGCGTCGGCAGCATCCGTTAAAGGTCCCCCTCGTTGAATTGCCGGAATGGCCGCGGCGACCTGCTCCAGTTGCCCCCCGAGTTCCGCAAAGTGCCCGCGGCGACGCTGCAAATCGACGAACGGCTGGAAGGCGGGATAACGATTCTGGTCTCCAGCCCGGCGCATCATGACCTCGAATCGCCAGCGCGCTTCCTGGTCGGCAAGGTTGGCGTTGACCGCCAGGGGGATCGCAAATTTTTCTATATCATCTGTCCGCATGGCGCCGTGGATCGAGTCTGCAAACCTTGCGAACTCGAGCCGCTCTTCCGGAGTGAAGTAGTTGTTCACCGCAGCGCCCATTTCATGCATGGCGCTCTCCATTCCGTTGCGTGCCGTCTGGATGCGATTCTGGCGCACATTCTCTCGCCACCGCGCGTCGGTCACTCCGACCACTCCTTGCTTCTCCAATTGCTCTTTCAGAACGGGCAGGGTGGCTGCCGAATCTGCAAGCGCCTTTTGCAGCGTCGCATAAGCCGTTTGCTGCTGCCGCAAACGGGTCATAATGCGGACATAAGTCTTCGCTCCGTCGTGATCGGCAGCCTCTGCCAATAGATCCGCCCCAGCCTTCGATACTCCTTCCTCGGCAAAACCGCGCGCCTGCTCCAGCATTCCCCAAGCCTCGAGACGCCGAGCCACTTCAAAATAGTTGCTGGCATTCTCGGGACGTCCAGTAACAAAAGCCGCTTGCAACGCTGCGACCGTTTCAGGAATTCTTCCCTGCCGCGCGCGGATCGTGGCCAGCTTCTCCATCCACTGTGGATCTTTATAGGCGAGTTGGTAGATGCGATCGTAGTCAGCAGCCGCTTCATCGAAGCGCATCAGACGTTCTTCAAGCCCGGCCCTCGCGATGTAGAGATCGGTACGATCCGGGCGAATCTCGATGGACTTCGCGTAGGTTTCGATGGCGGCGGGATAGTCTTCAAGGTTCGTTTGTATGCGCGCAAGCACCATGGACCAGCGATAGTCGCTTGGAGATTGCACCACCGTCTTGGCGTAGAAGTTAACCAGTTGCTCCTGCCGCTGATAGCGAAGACCGTAAAGGGCAGCTTCCGTGGCCAGCGTATCGTCCTCAGGAAAGTTGTTGATCAGTTCGATGTATTGGTCTATCGCGCCGGAATAGTTCTTCATGCGCGTGAGTGCGGGGATAAGTCCCCGCCGCAGGGTTGCGATCATCGCCTTGCGTGCGTCGGCCGGCAGCGGAGCGGTTCGAAAAAACGCGATCTTCTCGTTGTAGAACTGTTCGAGGCCGTGATCGTCGCCCGCTTGTGCGTAGGTATCGGCCATCGCCGCGAGATACTCGCCGTTGTACGGAGACGCCTTCAACAGTCCGTTCAGCAGTTCGCGTGCCTTCTGAAACTGCTTGGCGTCGGTCGATTTCCGCGCGGCTTCGTAGAGGAATTGTGTGCTCAACGCGGGATAAGCATCCTTCGATGCCTGCAGCAATACCGCGATCGCCTGTTGCTGCATCTTCACGCGCCAGTAGAAGTCGACGGTGGAGCGGACCACCCCAAGAACCTTCGGATTGTCGTGATACAAAACCTCGACATTCTTCTGGGCCGCGGCAAAATCCTTCCGGCCCTCGTACAGCCGGATCAGCGTGTATCGCAATTGCAACCGCGTAACAGGATCGGTTGTGAGTGCGGCTTGTTTTTCAATCGCGTGCTGGCGTACCCCTTCGAGGGATTTCTGCTGTGCGAAGGTTTCAATTTCCTCCGCCTGCTCTATCGATGTCGTGCTGCTAACTAGCGAATCCAGCAGAGACACAATCTCAGGAGTACGACTCTCCGCTTCAAGAACTTTTATCCGGAGATGCACCGCGGACATGGACGGAACTTGCCCGGAAACGATCTTAGCCGTGGCCTGATCGACCAGGTCGCGGAACTTGGGCCGGCGAGCCAGTTGCAGAAGGCGCGTTTCGGCTGAAGAGTCTAGAGCGGTCAACGATCCCTTTACGTATTCGCCGATCGCATGAGGATAATCGCGCTGGTTTTCGTAGATTGCCCCCGCCTCATACGCATACAAGTCCGGATTGCCCAAGCGTTCGCGTCCCTTTGCAAGCGTGCGCAGGGCCTTGTTGAAATCGAAATAGTCCCAATAGATGGTGGCCGATTCCAGGTATCCGCCGGATTGACCGGGAGCAACTTCAGGAATGCGCTCCCAATAAGGAGCGGCCTGAGTAAACAGTTCGCGATCGGCGTAGATGTCGCCGATGCGCGCCATGATTTCGGTGTTTCCAGGATTTGCCTGTAACAGATTGTCTTGGATCTTCGCCGCGACCGCCGTATCGGCCGAATCGAAAGAGGCCAGTGAACGAATTACGGATGATGCGGTGTTCGCAAGGTCAGCCTCTGCCGGATACTGGGCCGCCAGTGTCTTCAGCATCGGAGCACTCTCTTCGAAATGCGAGCGCCATAAATATGCGTTCGCTATAAAATTTGCCGCGGCGGGATTCTTCTCCCAGCTGGCAGCGTCGGGAGCGCTCATCCGGATGGCACTCAGCTCCGAATCCAACTTGCCTCGACTGGACAGAAATTCGAAAAATTGGTTTCGCAGCCCTGCCTCTTCGAACCAGTGCTGGCGCAAAAGAGCTTCCCATGCTGCCGGGTTCCAGGTTTGGTGAGATAGGTACGCGCTCAAGAGGTTGCGCACGAACACCGGATTGTGCGGGAAACGATGGTTCGCATAAAGATTCACCTGGAGATAGAGAGCCGGTCCTCCGCCTACTGCGTTGTTGAAATATTGTTCGAGTTCGGTGCCCTTGAATTTGTCGACTGCGTCGCGGGTCAGCTGCTCGAACTCAGTATCACGTTTGTGGCGAAGATAGAAACGGGCGAGTTTGTCGTACCAGGTTTTGTCGGAGAAACGCGAGATCGCCAGGCGATAGACCTCACCCTGCTGCGAGCCCAACCGGTTCTGCTCCAGAAACACTGCTAGGCGCTCGCACAGGCCTGGATCATCGGGATTGTTGTCGATTTCCCGGCGCAACACCCCGAGAGCGGCGGGAATCTGTTTCAGTTCTGCCAGTCGCGCCAGATAACGCTCGAGAACCCGCGCATACTCCGGAGACCGTGCCCCGATCTGCTGGGCAGGCGGGTTGGGCGTATTCAGCTCGAACGACTGGCTGACTCTGCGGCCGCGAGTCGACGCACCCTCCGGATTCTCCCTTTGCGGATATTCTCCCCCTTCTCCTTCGTCAGCACTCTCATCGGCGGGCGAACGTTGATAGGAGTCGCCCATGGACTCATAAGCGCTCTTGGGGCTCCCGAGCGGAACATTTTGCGCTTTCGCCGCGAGTTCCTTTAGAACCCCCTCGTAAATGGAGAACTCATCAGTGCTGTCATTCTTCCTTGCGTACGCGTCCGCCATCAGCAAAGAGACGGTAGTGCGCTGTGACGCGTTGGGGAAACTTGCCAGAAATTCTTTCCCGCCCTGAATGACCGCGTCACTTTCCCCGGAGTTGGCATAGAACTCGAGCAGTTGCGCATGCAACTCCGGGCGCCGAGCTGAGTTTGGAAATCTCGTGTCGAGCAGCGCCAATAGCTCGGCAGCACGCGATCGATGGAAGTACGGCACCGCTCGCTGCTCTTCCTCCGAATACTGCATCGCCGGTCGAGTCGTGTTCAGGATAAGCGAGAGAATCCCGTTCAGAAAGCCGGGGCCCTGATCCATCGTGGCGATGTCGCGGTACATGGACAATTCGCCCGATCCCAGCCGAATCGGACTCTCGGGCGCAGTCAGCAGGATGCTGGTCAGCCTCGCAATCGCGGCCTCCTGTGCATCCGGCAGTTCTTTGCTGTTGTACAGCGCGAAGTAGTAGCGCGCAGATTCCGGATACGAGTGGATTTCCTCCAGCAACCTCGCGCAGATATAAAGTTCCTGGGAGGTCCACGGCGATTTCCCGGCTTCTTTGTGCAAGCGCAGCCTTGCAATTGTCTCCTGGGCCGCTTCCAGATTGCCTTGCTGCTGGTAGTAATAAAAAACTCGCGCGGCCGCGTTCAGATCTTCTGGATTCTTGGCCAACGCCGCATTCGCATCATCCCGAAACTTGCGCAGATTCTGGGTGTCTCGCAACAGATCGAAATAACTCTTCACTAGCTGCGGATCCCAAAGTGGCTGGAATGTCTGCTCGTAAACTGCAAGCCCCTCTTGAACGGACCCGCGGCGGTAGTCCACCATCGCCTTGGCCTTGATAGGAAAGATCTGATCGCCGGGGAATTGCTTTCGGTAGTCGTCAATCAGTTGTGCAGCCGCCGCAAATTCCTTCTGGGATACGAGGAACTCCAGAAACCGGCTGTACAGCGACGCTTCCTTGGGATATCGGCCAACCCATGCGCGATATTGCGCAATCGAAGCATCCTTCGACAGCCCTTGAGCCTGGACCACGCCGAATATCCGTTCAAAGGCTCGCCAGCTTTGTTGCTCGGTCGGCGGCGTTAGCCTTTCCGACGCCAGCGGCGCTGCCGCCGCGACCAGAGACAGGGTTTTGATTTCATCCAGCGGGCGAAGTCGCCGATGATAAAAGTCCGCAAGCGCGAGTTGCGCAGCGCTCTTCTCGGAGGAATTGGCGAGGCAGGCCTTCCAGTCGTTCTCAGCTGTGTTGAAGTCCAGTTGTTGCTCATCCTCAAGCGCGCGAAGCGAATACAGTTCCGCATTGCTCGGCTGCGACTTGATCAGACCCGTAAGTGCGGGGCGAGTTTCAGCCGGCGGACGCCGAAAGGTCACTGCACCCGCCGGCAGCGACATCATGCGAAAGAATGCAGCTTCAATCGCGCTATTCGCCTCGATGTTTCGAATCCAGAACGGCAGTTCTCCATAGGCTGCGATGCCGCTGATCACACAGGCCACGAGCAGCGAAAGTCCCGGCAGACGCGCCCGGTTGGAATCAAGGAAGTACTTCAATCTGCACCTCCTGCGTACCGATATTGTGGGCGATGTCTTCGGCGGTCACAGTCAGCTTGTGCGTGCCCGGGATCGCCTCGCCAGGAATCGTCAGCGATCCCGTATTGGCAGACACTCTCGGATCCCAGTGCAGCCATACCGGAACGGCGCCATCCATCCGCGCTACCAGCGTCCGCGTATTTTCGGATGCGCTAACCTTCAGGTCGACTGTCTGTCCCGGCTGGAAACGTTTGCGATCGAGCTTCACCTGAACGATCGGCGTTTTGCTCGCGATCACAAATGTCTTTGACTCGCGATAGGTATGTCCGGCCTCGTCGCGCAGGATCAGACGGACCGTGTAGGTTCCATCCTGCATGTCAGTTGGCGCGAGAAAGCGCGTTTGCCAAACATCCTCGGCAGAGAGATAGCGAAGCGGCTGTACCAGACCGAACGGAAAGAGGGCAACGACAGACTTGATCGATTCATCGGTCTTCACCCTCAGAGTCGGATCTCCAGGCCGGATCACCCGCGGGCGCAGCAGGGCGCGCGGCACCGCAAGAAACGAGGTGTAGGGCGTGACGAACTTGTACTTGCGCGCCAGCCGGATGATTTCATCCACACTGGCCTGGTCCTCGCCATCGCGCTCGATTTTGGCAAGCAACGCATCTACTCGGGCACGCGCCCAAAGCCGCGGCAGCTGCGGGTGGTCGAAGGATTCGCGCGGCAGGTTCGTGGTTCCGGATACCTGCACCGGGGCTCCATCGCGCACGCCATGAACAATGAAGCCGACTCCGTCCTCCGGCTTCTGATAGCGCCCGACCCAGGAAGCGATCGATCCGGAGAACGTTGCAGCCTGCAAGGGGTAAACCGTATCGACTGCAGTGTTGGGTGTAACGGAGAGATCAAGTTGCCCCACCGGGCTGCGGCCGATCTTCGAGAGGAAGGAGTTCAGTTTGAATTCCATCGGCTCAGTCGAGAGCACGTGTTCGAGCAGGCCGTCCTGCTGTGCGAGCATGCGAAAGAGCGGAAGATTAGCATCGTCTCCCACCGCCAGAATGTATGTTCGAGGACGCTGCGTGTCCGGTATTTGCTTCCATGCCGACTCGTACCACGAACCAATCTTTCTGTTCTGTATGGGACCGCGGGTCGCACCGCCATCGCTGAAAATCACGAGATAGCCATTGTTCGCTCCAGCCGCCGCGAACTGATCCAATCCCGCCTGCAATGCATGTTGCAGATCAGTTCCACCGCGCAAGCGGCTGGAACGTACCGACTCAATCGCTCGCTGAATATTCGCCGGGTTCGCCGCCGCAATCGGCACAACTTGCGTTTCTGTATTGAAGAGAACCAAGGCGAACCGATCTGATGGCCGCAGAGTGTGCAGCAAGGTTTCGAGTGCCTGGTAGCTGCGCTCCAGCTTCTCCCACTGCATCGAGAGCGAGGTATCGAAGAGAACCACGACAGTCTTCGAAGCGCCGTTTGCGGCATCGGGGCCCGATGCCTTTCCCCCGAATCCCAGCAGAGCCTGGGCTTCAAAGAAGCCGGGCTCATTCGTGCTGCGCACCGGCGAGGTCTCGGTCGGTGATGGCTGCCCACTGACCGGGTTTCTGTAAGTCAGCAGTTGCACTGTATCCGAAACCGCCGGATCGACCTGGTAGGTCACAACGAAGTCTTCGCCGAGATTTATGTTCTGCCCCTCGAAATGTCCCTGCACCAGGTGAGGCGCATTCTGCTCGAATTGAAGTGGGAACGTCTTCGCCCCAGCCTGAAAATTGCGAATCGCATGCGCAGAGTGCAATTCGAAATTGATGCGCAGATGCGCGGCAGCCTGTGCAGAATACGCATCCGGACGCAACGGGATCGCGAAATAGGACTTCATATTTTCGACGGGAATCGACTCGTGATACTCAAGCTCTAGCCGCTTGGTGCCAAAGGCCGGGATGGGTACAATGCGGGCGCTGAACACCGAAGTGCGCTTTGCCTCCTCGGCACCACGCTCACCCATCTGCAGCAAACCGGGATCAATCGCCTGCTGCTTGAGCTGGTTGTAGAGTTCTTCCGCGCGTTTGCGTTCGAGGATGACGGCGGGCAAGCGCACCGGACCATCCCAGGTCGCAAAATCGGAGATCGTGGCGTGGCTGGGAAGCGCAAAGATGTAATTGCCTTCTTCAATCGCGCCGGTGTGATTGGCAAAGATCTGCCGTACGAAGACGCGTGCATCACCGTTGTCAATCCGAATGGTGATTTCCATTTCCTCCAGCGAGAGGATCGCCGGATTCGGCTGCTGCTTGTCGCGGGGAATCAGAACGCCCGCGTCGGCAAAAAGCAGCACCGGAGTCAATAGCAAGATGAGAGCGGAAATGAACGTGTTTTTCATGGATGCAGCTTCTGTTCTGCTATGCGGACCAGGCCGTTATCAGTGCCGATGTAGATGTAGCCGTTTGCCGAGGTGAACGCGGTGACATTCAGTGAAGGCAAGCCAGCGCGAACCACCGACCAGCGCTCGGATTGGCGGTTGTACAGATAAAGGCCGTTACCCAGACTCCCTGCGAGTACATAATCGCGGGTTACGAACATAGCATTAGGATTGATTTCAATCGGGCCCGATGCCGCCTCAAAGGAATGAAATTTCCCGGAAGAATCGAGGCCGAGGATGCCCGCGCCGTAAGTTCCCACCATCCACTCGGAACCGACTGGAACGACGGCAGTGATCCAGTTGTGCTTCAACCCGGAAGTGGCCGTCGTATAGTTGAGCTTTACGTCCCCGCGATTCAGGTCCGACAAACCGCCGAGGGTTCCAGCCATGAGTTCATCGCCTGCCACGCCGAGCGCGTAAACGTGATTGTTTACCAGTCCATGAAAGGCGTACATGCTACGGGCGCCGGCGGCATCCAGAAACGTGAGGCCCGCCGGAGTGGCTAGTGCCAACCCGTTCCCATAGCGGACAACGTCGGTGACGTGATCAGCAATCAGGCCGTCGGACCGGGTCAGAATCTGTTGCTGACTCCCGGAAGAGTCGAAGCGCACCAGCCCATTTGCCGTGGCCACGTTGACAGTGGCGGATTTGGGATCGACAAGGATGCGGTTCACGCAAAAGACGTGCTCATCTTCCACGTGGCGGACTCGCCCTCGATCTGAGGGGAGCAGGTCGAGGCCGCGGTCGAAATAGCCAATCCAGATTTGCCCGGTGGCGTCGGCTGCCAGGGCTGAGATATTACGGTCGCTCAAGACCGCACCGCCCGGTTGCAGAACTCGCTGCCAGCCGAATCCGTGCGCATTCCTGCGGTAGAGCCCCCCACGCGCCAGGGCGAAGGTTACATCGCCTGAAGTGAACACCTGCCGCACCTCGGCTAACTCGCCCGGTTCGCTCCGGTTGGAATTGGGCCGGCGTCCCTCCAGCGGAATGACGATTACTCCCTCATCTTCCGATCCGACGTAGAGCAACTTCGGGGTGGCCAGCAGTGCCGTAGCGAGCACGCCACGAGCAAGAACGCGAGAAAAGCGTCCGTTCTCAAAGATGGCCACGCCGGTCGCGGTGCCCACATAAGTTCTGTCGCCAGAAATTGCCAGCGAAAGCACTTGCGGATCGGGTAATCCCCGAGCTTCGTCAAATGCTTCAACCGCGCCGCCGTGAAGGTGCAGCACACCTTTGCTCAAGGTGCCGATCCACAGATCGGACTCCGTGCCCACCAGCGAGGTCACGTAGACGCTATCAAGCATCGCGTGCAAGATCGCGAATTTTGCTCCGTCATAGACGAGCACGCCGCGCTTCTTCGTTCCGATCAATAGATGTCCAGAGGCTACAGGCAGAACGGCAGTGATGGCCCGGGCTTCGCCGCTATTGGGCACGATCTGCCGAAAGGCGCGTCCATTGAAGAGAAGAAGACCTTCGTCGGCAGTTGCAATCACCAGTTCCGGTTCTCGGGAGTCGGCAAGCAGCCCCGTCTCCATTGCAACCAGCGGAGATCCCGGCAGCTCGGTGCCAGTTGCAAACTGCCGAAGGAGTGAACCCTCCGGGCTGTATTCCTGCAGCCCGGCGGGCCCGGCCATGTAAAGGCGACCCTGAAACTGTGCCGCCTGTACGAATACCTGCGGAGAACTCATCGTTTCGAAACCGAGGTTGGCGACGGGCGCCATTGCCTGAACTTTGAATCCAAACTCGTGTCTGGCGCGGACCTGCTCGGTTACTGAACGGACGGCTCGGGAACCACGCCAGATCGCGGAAGCTCCCAACAGAACTGCAATCGCCACCACGGCCAAGATTGCCGCTCGCAAAAAGAGGATAGGTGACCGCTTCATGAGTCCTCTGGGCAGGACAGGGAACTATAAACCCTGGCCTTGACCCTGAACATCAAGAAGCAAGGCACAAGCCAAAGCGGATTCCACGATGAAAACGCCGAAATCGCAAGGAATGCCTCGCGCAAGAGTGTGTGCTGCCTGGGACACCGTATCCTCGACGACACACTCGGAAGACATACAAAGTCGATCTGACAAGGGCTCACTTTGGATGGCCTGTCGGGCACATTTTCGCGGCCATGCCGCATCCAAGTTAATACGTTGGTTGGGGGTCTGCATTTACAATGACTCGGGGCGGGTCGAACTCCCGACTTGGGGAATAGCGGTACCGGCTTCGAATTGGAGTCTATGCCCGCATCGGTATTCTGCGGCGGAAGCTGGATGGCTTAATCTGACTTGAACTTATGGGTTCACGGCTCTTTCTGACATTCGCCGCGGCGGCCACTCTTCTTCCCTTGGCTGCAGGGGCAGCAGCAGCCCAGGGAACGACGCTGATCAGCCTCGACCAGGCGATTGCTCTGGCTCTGGCGCATAATCATGCGCTCCAAGCCGGCAGGACTCAGATCCTTCAGAATCAGGCACAGGAGATTACCGCGAACCTGCGTCCGAATCCCACCCTGGGCATTGACACCCAGTTTGTCCCCTTCTTCAGTCCGCAGGATTTCTCTGGAGACAACCTCAACCAGACTCAGCAGTTCGACATCGGTCTCAGCTACCTCTTTGAGCGAGGGCACAAAAGACAGCGCCGCCTGCAGGCTGCCCGCGATGCCACGTCGGTCACTCGCGCCCAGGTCGCCGATGCCGAAAGAACGCTCACATTCAGCGTTGCCCAACAGTTCATCAGCGTGTTGCTCGCAGAATCGACTTTACAGTTCGCCCTCGAGGGCCTGAAAGGTTTCCAGCAGACCGTCGACATCAGTCAGGAGCAGTTCAAGGCGGGGTTCATCGGTGAAGGAGACTTTCTCAAAATCAAGCTGCAGCTTTTGCAGTTTCAGACCGACGTTTCGTCAGCCCGGCTGGCGAAAGTGCAGGCTCTGGTCGGCCTTCGCCAGTTTCTCGGCTATAACGCCGTTCCCGCCGACTACGACGTAATTGGCGAACTCACGTACCAGCCGCTGAGCACCAAACTGGAGGACCTGCAGGCGCGGGCGTTGAAGCAGCGCCCCGATTATCAGGCCGCGGAACTGGGAATCACTGCCGCCAAGAGCCAGATTCTCCTAGCCAAGGCAAATGCCAAGGTAGACGTGAATGGAACCTATGATTTCACTCACGTCTCCGGGGAGAATACGGCGTCAATCTTTGCGAATTTCGCGTTGCCTATCTTTGATCGGAATCAGGGAGAGATCGCGCGCACCAGGTACGCTCTGACTCAAGCGCAGGAGCAGCAGCAATCCGCGGGTGACATGGTCCTTTCCGATGTTTCCACTGCCTACGAGGCGGTGAAGAGTAACAACGAAGTTGTCCAGCTCTATATGTCCGGATACCTTCAGCAAGCAAAGGATTCACGCGATATCAGCGAGTATGCTTACAAACGGGGAGCGGCAAGCCTTCTGGACTTTCTCGATGCTGAACGCAGCTACCGCTCAACCCAACTCGCCTATCGCCAGGCTTTGGCGTCGTACATGACATCACTAGAACAGTTGAAGGAAGGCGTGGGAACGAGGAACCTGCCATGAACCGCCCCGACATGAAGAGACGCAGGTTGCCTTTCGCGATGCTTGCCGTTTCGGCCGCGATGTTCTCCCTGTCCGGATGCCAGGGGTCAGGCTCCAATGCTTCTGCCGATACCAAACCGGCAAATGTTCCCGAACTCTTCAGCATCCCGCCGGAGCAGATGTCCCATGTGCAAATCGTGAAGGTTCAGCCCACAACCCTCACACGAACGCTTCGGCTGACCGGAGCAGTTGCCTATAACGGCTTCCACACCATTCCCGTCATCTCGCAGGTGAGCGGGCCGGTCAATAGAATCGTCGTTGTACCGGGACAGCACGTGCGCCAGGGCGATCCGCTGCTGTACGCGGCGAGTCCCGACTATTCCCAGCTTCGCACCAACTACCTCAAAGCCAAAGATGCCTATGCCCTGGCCCAAAAAGCATATGCCCGGGCCAAGGATCTTTACGACCACAAAGCCATCGCCGAGCAGGTTATGGAGCAGGCTCAGTCCGCCCAAACTCAGGCTGGAGGTGATCTGGCCGCGTCGCAGGCCGCTCTCAAAGTGCTGGGCATCACCGACCCTGACGCCTTAGTGCAGAGTCCTCCGACCTTCGAGGTTCCGGTCAAGGCTCCGATTACAGGCGAGGTCGTTGAGCAGGATGTGGCTGCTGGCCAACTCCTTCAAACCGGAGCGACGCAGTGCTTCATGATCTCCGACACCAGTACGGTCTGGGTCCTGGTGAACGTCTATCAGAAGGACTTGCCCTACGTGCGCGCCGGCGATCCAGTCACGATTCAGACGGATACCTACCCGCAACTGTTTCATGGCCGCATTGCCTACGTCGCCGCCTCCCTCGATCCCAGTACCCGAACACTGCAGGCTCGCATTGAAACGAACAATCCCGGCGAAAAGCTGAAAAAGGATATGTACGTTGTGGCCACGGTCAACGCAGGGACGATCCAGAACGCGATTGCGCTGCCCGACGCGGCAATCCTGCGCGACAACGAGAATCAGCCGTTCGTTTATGCCGCCGCTTCTAGCAATCAGTTTGGACGGCGGCCGGTGACGTTGGGTGAAAGCGTGAACGGCCAGACGGAAATCACCGGCGGGCTCAAGCCCGGCGACCAAGTCATTGGAGATGGCAGCATTTTCCTGCAGTTCGCGAATTCGCTGCAGCGCTGAGGTGGCGATAAATCCAGGGTGAGGAAAGCGTCACAGCACCGGAATGATCCATCGAATCGTCCAAGCCG
Organism: uncultured Acidobacteriota bacterium; assembly: GCA_963807095.1. GTDB lineage: Bacteria > Acidobacteriota > Terriglobia > Terriglobales > Acidobacteriaceae > Sulfotelmatobacter. The sequence continues at coordinate 86,043 of CAWEAF010000003.1, forward strand.
CGTTGCGGCAACGGTTCCTCGTGCTGATGATGACCGCCTTCATCACCGTCGCCGGGATCATTTCGTTCCAGCGCATGCCGGTCGATGCTTATCCCGACTTTCTCCTCCCCAGGTCGAAATCATCACGCAATGGCCCGGCCATGCCGCCGAAGAGATTGAGCGATTGGTCACGCTTCCGATCGAGCTGGAGATGAACGGCGTGCCGCACATGGTCGGTCATGCGTTCGATCTCGCTCTATGGGCTTTCCGACATCATCGGCTGACTTTTGAAGAGACACCGACGACTATTTCGCCCGCCAGATGGTGTTTGAGCGGCTGGCGCAGGCCAGCTGTCCCGGCCGGCGTGACCCCGAGCCTTGCCCCGCTGTTCAGCCCGAGCGGCCTGGTTTATCGCTACGTGCTGGAAAGCCCCGACCGCAGCCCGCAGGAACTGAAGACCATTGAAGACTGGGTGGTCGAGCGCGCCTACCGATCCGTCCACGGTGTGGCGGACGATTCCGGCTTCGGCGGCACCGTCATGCAATATCAGGTGCTGCTCGATCCCGCCCGCATTTATGGATATCACCTGACCGTCCCGCAGGTGACGCAGGCGCTGGCTGCCAACAATGCCAATGCCGGCGGGGGTTTCTATTCGCAGGGCGGCCAATTCTATTACGTGCGCGGCATCGGCCTGGTGCGCAACACCGAGGACATCGGCAACATCGTGGTCGGCGCCAACAAAGGCGTGCCCATTCGCGTGCGCGACGTCGGCGAAGTCACAATCGGCCATGCGCCCCGACTGGGCGAATTCGGTTTCCAGAAGAATGACGACGCGGTGGAGGGCGTCATCCTCATGCTGCGCGGCGAGCAGACGCAGAACGTGCTCAAAGGTGTCGAGGCAAAGACCGAGGAACTGAACCGGCAGATTCTGCCGCCGGACGTCAAGATTCATCCGTATTACGATCGCAGCGAACTGGTGGAACTGACCACCGACACGGTGGAGAGCAATCTGCTGCGCGGCATGGTGTTGGTGCTGATCGTGCTGATTTTCTTCCTGGTGAGCTTCCGCGCCGCCATCATCGTTGCCCTCACCATTCCGCTCTCGCTGCTGTTTGCCTTCATCGTCCTGCATGCCCACGACGTTGCAGCCAATCTGCTTTCGATCGGAGCGATTGATTTCGGCATCATCATCGACGGCACCGTGGTGATGATGGAGAATATCTACCGCGAGCTCGCCCTGCGCGAAGGGCAAGAATATAAGCTGCAACGAGGTCATTCTCGCGGCCGCCAAAGACGTGGATCGGCCCATCTTCTATTCCGTCGCCGTCATCATGGCTGGCTATCTTGCCCATTTATGCGCTGAGCGGACCATCGGGGAAGCTGTTCCATCCCATGGCCGAGACCATGTCGTTCGCGCTGGTCGGCGCGCTGATCCTGACTCTGACGCTGGTTCCGGTGCTGGCTTCGTACTGGTTCAAGAGCGGCGTCCGAGAGAAACCGAACCGCGCCTTCGAGTGGATGAAGAGCAAATACGCCGTGCAGCTCGATTGGGCACTCGGCTCGCCCCAAGACCACGCTGCGATCGCGACGCTGATCTTCGGCGCGACGTCTATTGCTGGTTCCATTCATCGGCGGCGAATTCATGCCGCACCTGGATGAAGGCGCGCTCTGGGTGCGCGCCACCATGCCGTACACCATTTCTTTTGAAGAAGCCAGCAAGATCGCCCCGCAGATCCGCAACATCCTGATGTCGTATCCCGCAGGTCACAGTCGTCGGCTCCGAACTCGGGCGTCCCGACGACGGAACCGATCCCACAGGCTTTTTCAACTGCGAGTTCTACGTCGGTCTGAAACCCTATAAAGACAAAGCCTGGAGTGGCGAGATCAGCGACAAAGAAGGAACTGATCGAATCGATCAACAAGAAGCTCACCGCGTTTCCCGGAATCATTTTCAACTACACGCAGCCCGCGGAAGATGCGGTCGACGAAGCGCTCACTGGGTTGAAGAGTTCGCTCGCGGTAAAAATCTACGGCAGCGATCTGAACGTCCTGCAAGACAAAGCCATCCAGATCAAGAACATGCTTGCCGATGTGCCGGGATTCACCGAGCTGACGGTGGTCCGCGAACTTGGCCAGCCCAGCCTGCTGATGGATGTCGATCGCGACAAGATCGCGCGCTACGGAATCAACGTCTCCGATGTGGAAGCGGTGATTCAGCTGCGGTCGGCGGCCAGGCGGCCACGCAGGTGATCCAGGGCGAGAAGCTGTTCGACCTGGTCGTGCGCATGCAGCCGCAGTTTCGCAGCAGCGCCCACGAGATCGGCAATCTGCTGGTGGGCACTCCTGACGGCCAGCAGATTCCCCTCAGCCAGCTTGCCAATATTAACCAGGGAAATGGCGCGTCGTTCATCTATCGCGAAAACAATTCTCGCTATATCGGAGTGCAGTACAGCATCGAAGGCCGCGATCTTGAGCGCGCGGTGCACGATGGCCAGGAGGCCGTAAACAAGGCCGTGCGCCTGCCGCAGGGTTACTGGATGGCGTGGGGCGGTGAATACAGCCAGTTTCTTGAAGCCAAGTCGCAGATGTACTTCATCGGCCCGTTGGCGGTGGTGATGATCTTCATGATCCTGTTCGCGCTCTACGGCAATTTCAAGTTCCCCGTCACCATCGCGCTGGGCGTGATCATGACCGAGCCGGTCGGCGCGCTGGTGGCGCTCAAGCTCACCACACTCCGTTCAGCGTTTCATCGGTACTGGGACTGCTGGCCCTGCTGGGAGTCTCGGTCGAGACCGCCGTCATTCTGGTTTCTTACATCAACAAGCTGCGTCAGGAAGGACTTAGACATTCGCCACGGCTACTCGCGAGGCTTCGCTGCTGCGCTTGCGCCCGATCATGATGACCGCTCTGGTCGCCTGTCTGGGTCTGCTGCCAGCAGCACTGTCGACCGGCATCGGCTCCGACACGCAGAAGCCCTTCGCCATCGTAATCGTCGCCGGCCTGATCTCCCGCTTGTTCATCGGTTTCTTCGTGAACCCCGTCTTATACGAGTTGGTCGCGCGGGAAGGCGACGTGCTGCAGATCTAGCGAACCTCGGATCACATGATCCCGCTGTTGCGATTTTGTTTGGTGACGAATTCGCTTGATGGGCAGCTTGCTTTGAAGCTAACCCGCCTGGAGGCTACTTGCTTCAAAAGGGCGCGGGTTCAGCCGCGCCGCTCAAGCGCCCCAAGAAAACGCCTTTAGGCGCCGAGGTAGCTTCACACAATCGCGGAAACTGCGCTGGAACAACGTGACGGTCGTTAACGAACCGCGACCAACTGGGGAACGCCCGCCAGTTGCTCACACTCCTCGTCGCTCAAGCGCAGCGATGCCCCTCCAATGTTTTCCTCTAAATGTTGGATCGACGAAGTTCCTGGAATTGGCAGCACAATGGGAGACCGCCAGAGCAGCCAGGCCAGTGCCACCTGCATCGGCGAAGCGTTATGCGCTTTCGCCACTTTTTGGAGGGCTTCCCCGGCAACCCTGCCTGCTCCCAGCGGGAACCACGGGATAAATACAATTCCCTTCTGCTCACAATAATCCACCACGTAGTCCCACTCGCGGTCGGCGAAACTGTAACGGTTCTGCACAGAAACAATGGGGATGATTTTAAGAGCGCGCTCAATGTGTTCCCGAGTGACGTTCGAGAGTGCGATCATGTAAATCTTGCCCTGATTCTTCAGTTCCACCAGCGTCTCAAGAGAGGCATCAAACGGCACCACCGGATCCGGGACGTGCAACTGGTAGACATCGATCCGCTCTACCCGGAGCCGCTTCAGGCTGCCCTCAACCGCTTCGCGGAGGTGAGCCGGAGTGGCGTCGTGCGTCCACTGATTCGGCCCTGAACGTTGCCAACCGCCTTTGGTGGCAACCACCAGCCCACGAGGATAAGGATGCAGAGCTTCCGCAATCAGCTCTTCGTTCACATAAGGCCCGTAAGAATCCGCCGTATCGATGAAGTTGACGCCTAGCTCTACCGCCCGTCGCAGCACTGCCAGCGCGCCTTTGCGATCCTTCGGTGGTCCCCAGATTCCTTCTCCAGTGAGGCGCATCGCACCGAAACCCAAACGGTGAACGGAAATTTGATTGCCCAGGGATACTTCTCCGGCGTTGCTTGCAGAAAGTTCATTTCTTGACATGAATCAACCTCCGTCCTCATTGGATTTCGGATCGGCTGGAATCGATCCATTTATCCGCGGCCGATCCCGGGCCTCTCCGGCGCCGCGACGACAAACAACGGTCCCTGCCGCGCTGTCCGGTCCTTATTTCGACCTCACGTTATCCGTGCTTCGTATAAAGCTGCGACGTTGTCGTGAATCGCTTTCAGCGAATCCTCGTGCGCATAGACCATGTGGCCGGACTCGTAAAACTGGAATTCGATGTTCTTCGTGCAAGGTCGCTGGAATCGGCAGATGCTGCATCTCGTACACGCCTTCGTAGAAAGGGCGTGGCGAGATCGAAATAGCCGCCGTTCACCAGCACCTTGAGCTTCGGGTTGTATTTCATCGCGGTTGCCAGATCGGGCATCACGTTGGTGGCGCCGGGGAAGGCGAAAGCGCGCACCGGGCGGCCTCGTGCTTGAAACTCCACCATCTGAAGACGTCGATCTCCGGCTGATAGAGCTTGTCCTGGCCGTAATTGAGATCTTTGCGCACATAGTCGTTGAAGCGCTGAAACGTAAGCCGAAGCTGATCGCCGCAGATTGCGGATCGTAATCGGCTTCCTTGCTGAGCGGATCGATAGTCGGTCCGGAGAAGCGCGAGTCGAGCCGGCCGGTGGTCAGATCCGCTTCGTCCTGCAGAGTCTTCTCGAATTCTCCGCCGTCGATGCGCAGATCGGCCTTCTCGATGTAGCGACGGGAGGCCGGTGTATTGGTGAAGCTTTTCCGCGATCGCGCGGCGCTGCTCTGGTGGCAGGGAGCCCGGCCCTGCGAGAGCGCCAGCGCATAGTCGTTCATGGCGAAGCGCTCGACTTCGAGTGCAGAAGCGGCGCGAGGTCCGTCGTGCGGCTGCCGGGCAGCTTGTGGTGATACCACGCGGTCGCCGCATAGGTCGGCAGCGCCAGCTCGTATGGCGATCGACGCCGGGATTGATATCGCGGACCGTCGGAGTCGAGGGCGAAATTCAGGATCTGCGACAGCAGGATGACGCCATTGAAGTCGATGTCGCGTTCAGTTTCCAGAAGATTGCTGAGCACCGCCGAACGCGTGCGTGCCGTAGCTCTCGCCAAACAGATATTTGGGCGAATTCCAGCGACTGTATTTGGAGAGAAACTGCACTGATGAAGTCTGAGAAGGCGCAGCGCGTCCTGATCGACGCCGTAGAAGGCTTTTTCCTTGTCCTTGCCCGCGATGCGGCTGAAGCCGGTGCCCGGCGCGTCGACGAAGACGAGATCGCTTGCATCGAGCAGGCTGTATTCGTTGTCACGAGCGATAGGGCGCCGCCGGCGTGTGGGTATCGTCGGCGGTCACGACGCGCTTCGGGCCGAACGCGCCCATGTGCAGCCACACGGTCGAGGAGCCGGGGCCGCCATTGTAGAGAAACGTGAGCGGGCGCGGCGCGCTTTTGTTGTCAGATTTGAAATACGCCACATAAAACATGCTGGCTTCGGCGGGCTTGTTCTTGGGATCCGGGTCGGCGTTTTGCGGGACGTCATCCCAACCTTTCGGATGCACCACCAGCGTGCCAGCGTATGCGTCGTAGTTAATGACATTGCCGCCGACGGTGACCGAACCTTTGGTTTGCTGCTGCTCGGCTTTGAATTCGGCCTTGGCCGGCTCGCTTTTGGGAGGTTCCGGCTTGGCAACTTCTGACCGTGCGGGGGAGGGCTCTTCTTTGACCTGCGCAAGCAAGAAAAGAGGCAGGACGAGGGTTGCAGCCGTGAGCGCGACGATCCTCTGGATCAGCGTTCGCATGGACTTTTCTCCGTTGTAGTTTCCGCATGGGAAGCGACAGCGAACTTCCCTCCAAATCGCGAGGGTCAGGGTATCACGTTCCCGCCGGGGAGGGTTGTCATCCCTAACAGGTTTGGGCGATGGCGGCCTTCGCTTAAGCCGACGATGGGAGTATCGGTAGAGTGTTCAAATGGTAGGCCCGAATGGATTCGAACCATCGACCTCTTCCGTGTCAAGGAAGCGCTCTGGACCAGCTGAGCTACGGGCCTATTGGCGGGTGAACGATAACAGACAACGCCCGGATTTCCGGGCCAGCAACGATTCTATCACGCGAATAGCTGATCATTCCCGCGCGCGGTCCGCGGGCTCTGCGCGCTCCGTGAGGACTCTCTCCACTCGACGCCGCAACTCCGGCAAATTCATTCGCTGGCACGTGACTGCGAATCCCGGTAGCGGACCCTTCCAGCGCAGTTCCTCGATGGAATCGAACACCAGCACATCCAGCCGCAACGTAGCCAGCGTGCGAAAGAGTAGCGCTTCATCCCACGCGCTGAACAGAGACTCAGCCAAGGTTGCTGCTCGACGAATCGATGTGCTCCACACGCGCCAATCCTTCGGGATGCCCTCGAGATGCACGTATCGGGATAACACCAGAGCCGCGGCCTTCGGTCCCCATCCGGCAATGCCCGGAAAACCGTCGGCGCTGTCTCCAACGACAGCAAGGTAATCGGGAATCGATTCCGGACGGACTCCGAACTTGGCTTCCACTCCAGCCTCATCTCTCACAATCTCGCGGCGGCGATCGAGTTGCACCACCCTTGTTCCCGAAACGCACTGGCCCAGATCTTTGTCAGGAGTACAAATCAAGACCTGCCTTACCTCGGGACTCTTCGCTGCTTTCGCCGCAGCCGACGCCAGAGCGTCATCGGCCTCAAACTCGACCATCGGCCAGACTACGACCCCGAGTTGCCCCAATGCATCTTCCAGAATGGGGAATTGCGAGAGCAGTTCCGGAGGAACGCCTTCGCTGGTCTTGTATCCGGGGTAAAGATCGTTGCGGAAAGACTCGACGACATGATCGGTGGCAACCCCGATATGGGTCCCTCCCGCTTCCATCATGGAAAAGATGGATCCGAGAACCCCGCGGACAGCGCCAATTTCCTGCCCGCCTGAATCTTTGGCAGAAGGCACTGCATAGAAATACCGGAACAACTCGTATGTCCCATCCACCAGATGAATATCCATGCAACCGAATCCCCGCAGGCGATGTTACACGATTGCCCCGGATTAGAACCTCTGAGCGGTCAAGTGACCTACGTCACGTAACGAATGGGCCAAATCACATTCCACAGCCCCATTTGGGGTCAGAATAATCACGCCGGAGGTCTTCAAATACGTGTTGCGGCTTGATTATCTTTCTTGTGTGTTGAGTATCGCTTCGACAATTCTGGTGGGACGGCGTTGTTGGGAAGGGTGGGCCTTGGGCGCAATTAATTGCGGCATTATTTGCATAATCGGATTTCGAACCGCCCAAATAGGATTTATCCCAGCCAACATCTTTTGCGGCGTGATCAGCGGCATGAATCTGCTGGCGTGGCGGCGTTCTAGAGTTTCCTGACAGCAGCGTTCCGTCACTCTGCTACCAGCAGGTTCTCCGCGAACGGCCACTCTTCATCGATCCACTGGACTTCGCAGCGGAAGCCCGCGCGCCGCGCTGTCTCGAAAGTCTCTTCCGGCGAATATTTATGGCTGCTCTCCGTCCAGATCGTCTCGCCCTCCTGGAACTCAACCACAACTTCTGCCGCCGGAATGCTGACGACCTGGCGGCGCATGGAACGTAGGTGCATCTCCACGCTGCGGGCTTCGGGATTGATGCGCGCAACGTGCTGGAACTGGCTGAGGTCAAAATCCGCCGCCAGTTCGCGATTCACTCGCGCCAGCAGATTCAAATTGAAGGCTGCGGTCACTCCCAATTCGTCGTCGTAAGCCTGCTGCAATTGCCAGCTCGGTTTCTCCAGATCCGTGCCTAGCAAAAGAGAGTCCCCCGGCTGCAGAATGCCGCGGACTTCCGCCAAGAATTTCACTCCCGCATCGCGATCGAAGTTCCCAATCGTGCTCCCCAGAAAGAGCACGACCAAATGTTGCCCGGGCTCGCGGCAGGCTGCAATCTCCAGCAAGCCATCGAGGTATTCCCGCTCGAAGCCCACGATGCTGATCGCATCGATGTCGCTCAGTTCGCGTTGGCAGATCATCAGCGCGGAATGCGAGATTTCGACGGGATAATAGGTTGTGCGCTGCTTTCGGCAAAAGGCCTCGAGCAGCCAGCGCGTCTTTCTGCCGCTGCCACTGCCCAGTTCCGCGACAGCAACCCGGCCCGGAACACGATCTACGATTTCCCTCGCATGGCGCCGCAATAGTCTTTCGTCGGCTCGGGTCAAACCGTACTGAGGCAGGTGGCTGATCACTTCGAACAGCGCAGACCCGACGTCATCGTAGAGATACTTCGACGGCAGTTCTTTTTGGCCGCTTCGTGTCAATCCTGAGTGCACTTCGGCGGCAAATTCGAAGCTGGCGTTGGCTGGAATCGCGTGGACTAGCATCGTTCACTCCTTCATCAGGCATTCACGCAGCGAAACCCGGCATACACGTACTGGTACTGACCTTGGAACCAGTTGCGGAAACTTGGACGCAACATGCAGGCGGCCGTCCGCATCGAACCGCCCTTCATTACGAAGTGTTTCCCGTCAAAGAAATTGGCCGAATATCCGGGATAGAAAGGAAAGGGCTGAAATCCTGGGAACGGCCTAAACACCGTCGATGTCCACTCCCATCCATTGCCCAGCATTCCCTCAACTCCGAACGCACTCTTCCCCTGAGGATGGGCGTTTACGGGCGCCGCATCCCAGTGCACCAGGTCGAAGTTCCCGAGACTCGGATCGGGAGCGTATCGCCCCCATGGATACTCTGTTTCAATTCCATCGGGAGAGCCGTAAGCGGCCCTATGCCACTGCTCTTCGGTTGGCAGCGATTTGCCCGCCCATCGCGCGTACGCGCTCGCCTCCGCCTGACTCACATACACCGGCAGATCCGGCGGCAGAGCTATCTCGTCGAACATGGTTCGATAAAACCAGCCATCACCGTGCCTGAGCCAGAAAACCGGGTGCGAGATTCCGCTAGCCTGTATCCAGTTCCAGTCGCCATCGGTCCACAACGAACGCGTCGCGTATCCTCCGGCGTTGACAAATTCCAAAAACTGCCGGTTCGTGACCATGTACCGGTCGATCTCAAACCCTGCCACGCTTGCGGTATACGCCTCGAATTCGTTGTCCCAGCCAAATATGCCATCTTCGCGTCGCAATCCCAGTGTGGCCTCTCCTGCAGGAACTTCGATCATGCGGTGTTTTATCGGAGAGGTGCCCCGCGTCGGATTTTCAAGCTGCCGCACTTTGTGAGCCGCCGGCAGTTGATGCAACATGTATGCCAACGTCTCCACGTGCATCAGGCGATGTTCGATGGCGACATTCAAGAGGGTTTCAATCGGAAAGCCATCCCTGACCAACGCCTCTGATTCCAGATTTGCCGCAGACAGCTTCTCGTCCAGCGAGCCTCTGATCTTTCCAACGTAATCCTGCACGGTCTCGAGAGAAGGCCAATCGGAGGGTCGGTCGGACGGCAGCCCCCCGCCAACTGGATCGATGCCAAAGGCAAACAGGCGATCAAATTCCGTATGAAAGCTCTTGAGACCGAAAACATTCTCGTGCAGCAGATTCCAATCGAAGGCCTCAAGGTGTCCCAGATAAAAAATGATCCTGTGGCGTTCGGGAATGGGCCTTTCATATATCGACCCAGGCCTCACGATCCCGAAGAGGGCATCACTATGACGCCGCGCTTCGAGAAGCCTACCTAGCAAGAGCTGATCGGATGCACTCTCTCGTTGAACAGTCGGCATGAAGATCTCCTGTCAGGGTTACCGGATAAGAGCGCGATGATCCCACGTAAAATCAGGGAATGCGCATTCCGCTCTATCACTTCAACGCCTTCACGGATCGCCCTTTTAGCGGCAACCCGGCAGCAGTGTGCCTTTTAGACTCGTGGTTAGATGACGCGCAGTTACTTAAAGTCGCTGGAGAAAATAGTCTTTCAGCAACTGCATTTCTGGTGCCATCCGGGGATGGCTATGAATTGCGGTGGTTTACTCCTGTTCGCGAGATACAGCTATGCGGCCATGCGACTTTGGCAGCTGGGTATTTCGTCTGCGAGATTCTGAAACCTGGCGTTAACACGGCGCGGTTCGCAACGCAGTTTCGAGGGATCGTTACTGTCGCAAAAGGTGAGAATTGTTTCCTGATGGATTTTCCCATCTTAATCCCAAAGGTTTGCGGACGCGTCCCGGATTCATTGCGCGAGGCCTTAGGCAGGGGTGTTATTCCGTCAGAAGTTTTAGAGGTAAACGATACATACATTGCCGTTCTGGACGCTGAACGGACTCTCCGGAACCTCAGCCCGAACTTCTATTTGCTGGAGCAATTGCATCCCTTTGCCGTCAGCGTAACGGCGCCCGGCGAGAAATCTGACTTTGTGTCGCGCTATTTCGCTCCGAGTTATGGGGTCCCGGAAGACTCGGTGACGGGTTCCGTCCATTGCGCCTTGGCCCCCTATTGGGCCCAGCGCCTGGGCAAGTCTCGATTCCACGCTCGCCAGCTCTCTGAACGCAGCGGGGAACTCTGGTGCGAACTCAAGGGCGATCGGGTGATTCTCGAAGGCAAGGTCCTTCTCACGATGCAAGCGTCGCTAGAAATTTAGGCGATCGTTATGGCGTCAGCCTTTTGCGCTTCAGGAACTCGCGCACAACATCTTGCGGGTCGCGATGCTGACCGTCGACCGAGTAATTCAATTGTTGCATTTCGGTATCGGAAATCTTGTTTGCGAGCTGATCGAGGGCAAGCCCAACCTCCGGATGTTGCTGCAACGCCTGCTCGCGGACCACCGGCACCGCTTCGTAAGGCGGGAAATAGTGACGGTCATCCGCGAGCACGAAGAGACCGAGTGCCGGGATAAGGCCGTCGGTCGCATTGCCTCCCGCAAAATCAATTTGTCGATCTCTCAACGCGCGCGTCAACAATCCCAAGTCCATAATGCGCGGCGGTTCGGCAAAATGCAGGCCGTAAGTTTCGCGCTAAACCGCGATACCCGTCAGGCCGTTCCATGAACTCGTAACCAAACCCTGCACGCCAATGCGGGGCAAACGACGCCGCTTCCGACAACGTCTTCACATTCAGACGACGGGCATCCTCACCCCGAATCTCCATGGCGAAAGTATCGTTGAAGCCAAATGCCGGACCGAGCGTCAGCCCGTATCGCCGCTCGTATTCGCTCTTCACCATTCGATAGACGTCGTCCTTATCGGAGCCCGCTTTCTGCTTGAGGACAGCGGTCAGAGCGGTCCCGGTATATTCCGGATAGACATCGATTCGCCCGGCAAGGATCGCCTGTTGGCAGATGTATGTCCCCGCCAGATAAAAGCGCCGCTCGACTTTCAGGTTGGTGTGATCTTCAATTTGCTGTGCGATGAGCTCGGCCAGAATGAACGACTCAGTAAAATTCTTCGATCCGACAACGATGCGGTTGGGATGGGTGCGCGAGCACGAAACCGCGACAAATCGCCGCCATCAGCAGAGCGCACGATCTTCGCATCGAAGATCGAATCATCGCCAGCGCAGCCGCCTCTCCAGCCACCCCACGCCGACATCGGCCACGAGGGCCAGAATTGCAGCCGGGAATTGCTCCCGCCAGGATCACCCGGTTGTCGACCATTGCCAGACCGCGGAAGATGAACTCCCCCAACCCTCCCGCCCCAATCGCCGCTGCAATCGTCGCTAGTCCCACCGAAATCACCACAGCCACGCGCACGCCCGATAGAATCACGCTTGCGGCTAACGGCAGTTCGACTTGAAACAGGAGTTGAGACTCCGTGAGCCCCATTCCTCGACCCGCCTCGATCACTGCCGGATCGACCCCGCAGATACCCGCATAGGTGTTTCGAATGATGGGAAGAAGCGCATATAGCGTGAGGGCCAGGATAGCCAACCGTTGAGAACGTTCGCCGAGCCACGGCACGGGCAGCAGAAATCCGAATAGCGCCAGGCTAGGAACGGTCTGAATAATGTTTGCGCTGGCCAATACCGGCTTATTGAATCGCGGTCGATGGGCAATCATGACGCCCAACGGAATGCCGATCAGCATGGCGAATGCGGTCGACAGCCCCACCAGCCACAGGTGTTCCAGCGTCAGATCGAGAACCTGGGCGCGGTTCTGCACCATAAAGCGAATTATGTTCATGACACTCCTCGATTCGCAGCCGACTCCAATCCGCCTCCAAACGCTCGAACATAAGCTGCTGCCCAGGGGTCGCTCGATTTCACAAACTCCTGGGGCGTCAGCACGGTCACCAGTTTTCCCGCTTCCATCAGCGCGATCCGCGAACCCAGCCGCAGCGCTTCGCGCAGATCATGCGTAACAAATACAACTGTCTTGTGCAGTCTCTGCTGCAATAATAAAAATTCCCGCTGCAGGTCGTCGCGAGTGAGAGGATCGAGCGCGCCAAACGGTTCGTCCATCAGCAGAATCTCGGGATCTGCGGCCAGCGCTCTCGCCACCCCTACGCGTTGTCGCTGTCCTCCAGAAAGCTGATGCGGATACCTCGTCGCCATTTCTGGAGTTAGCCCTACTACATGCAGTAATTCTCGAACACGGGCGCGAATGCGGTCGTCCGGCCACCCTTCGATCTTGGGAACGAGCCCTACATTCTTTTCCACCGTAAAGTGGGGAAACAGTCCTGCGTCCTGGATGACATACCCGATTCCTCGCCGTAATCGCGTGATGTCTATCTGATCGTTGGGCTTGCCATTCACCCGGACTTTCCCTGAAGTGGGCAACAGCAGCCGATTGACGAGCTTAAGCGTCGTGGTTTTCCCCGAGCCGCTGCGCCCTAGCAGCACCAGGGTTTCTCCCTGAATGACTTGGAGCATCAATCCAGACAGCACTTGTGTGTTCACCACGCGGAAGGAGACACCACAGAACTCGATTGCCGGTAGCGCGGCCATATCCGCTCAGCATACCGGAGTCTGCGCTCTCTCTAAAACCTTGTGCCGCCGAGTTGCAATGCGCCCTTCTCCCGGCGACAATCTTTGCATGGAAAGAAAGCCCGTTCCCAGCGACCCTGCAGAGCGCGGCGGGAATCTTTGTGCCCGGAGCGCTTGTGATCGCCACATTGTGCAATCCTCGTGAAAAGTTCTGGGGGATGGTTCTCGCGCTGGCGCCCGAGGGACTGAGTCTGAGTGGCGCAGAGTTGGCGTCCTTTGAAGATCTCACCGTGATGGTCCGGGACGGAGAGCCTTTTACCCCTGCGGTAGTCTTCTTTCCCATGCATCGGCTCGAACGCGTCGAACTCGACCTTCCCGATGGAGGCCTGCCCTCGCTCTCGCAACGTTTCCTGGCAAAGACCGGACTCGAGCCATCCACCGCACTGGCCCCACCCGCTCCCAGCGATGCGCTCGGACCCAATGGCCTGCGCGAATCTATCTCGCGTGCTTCCAAGGAGCCTGCGTGAAGCTCTCCCAGGTCTTAACTGCCCCCAACCAGCTCACGCTGCTGCGGATGGTTTTTGTTCCTTTCATCATCATCCACCTTGTAGACGGCCGCTATCTCTGGGCGCTGATTCTATTTGTGATCGCCGGCTTTAGCGACGGGCTGGATGGCCTGCTCGCACGCACCCTGCATCAACAGACATCTGCTCGGCCAGTATCTCGATCCCATCGCCGACAAGTTGCTTGCTGAGCACCATGTTTCTCGTGCTCTCCATCCTGCACAAGATTCCCTGGAAGTACACGGTCCTTGTATTCAGCCGCGACATTTCGATTCTCGCGGCCAGCGCCGTTCTGTTCGCCATCGCCGGCCTGCAGGAATTTCAGTCCCAGCATCTTTGGCAAGGCCAACACTTTTTCGCAGATCGCCGCAGTTTTTTTCGTTCTCCTGCTGCAAATTATCGGGCTGCGGTGGGTATGGATCGCGCGCACCATCTTCCTGCGCGCAACCTTTGTCTTCACCATCATCTCCGCGCTGCATTACGTGATTCTGGTGCAGCGACGCACTGCGCGGAACACACGCACGCCTTGCCACCGGTCGCGACCGCATCGTGAGCGATAATGATCATTGACCCGCTTTTCCCTGCGACCCCTAGAATCTTAAGTTCGTCTCGGACCTCCATCCAACTATGGCTCTTCGCCTCTACAACACCATGTCCTCACAGGTCGAGGAATTCCGTCCTCTACGCGACTACGAAGTCCGCATGTACGCCTGCGGGCCGACGGTCTACGATTACGGACACATCGGCAATTTTCGTACATTCGTCGCCGTCGATCTTCTGCGGCGCTTCTTTCGACAGAGTGGATACAACGTCCGCCACGTCATGAACATCACCGACGTCGACGACAAGATCATCCGCAACTCCGCCCGCGAAGGTGTCAGCGTGCAGCGAGTACACGGCGAAATATGAGAAGGCATTCCTCGAAGACTGCCGCGCATGATCGGAATCGAGCAGCCGACAGCTCGTGCGCGCCACAGAGCAACATTCCAGCAGATGGCCGAGTTCGTTGCGAAGCTGGTAGAAAAAGGACATCGCGTACCGCGCCGAAGACGGATCGTATTATTTTCGCATCGCCAAGTTTCCCGCAATACGGCAAGCTTTCCAAACGAGATTTCAGCGGCATGCTCGACGGCGCTCGCGTCGACGTCGACGAATACGACAAAGACAGCGCCCGCGATTTCGCTCTATGGAAAGCTCCGAAGCCCGGCGAAGCTTCATGGGACACGGTGATCGGCCCGGGCCGCCCCGGCTGGCATCTCGAGTGCTCAGTGATGTCGATGCAGGAACTGGGAGAGAGTTTCGATCTTCATGCGGGAGGCGAAGACCTGATTTTTCCGCATCACGAAAATGAAATCGCGCAATCCGAATCGCTCACCGGAAAGCCTTTCGCGCATTTCTGGTTTCACGCTCGCTTTCTTGCTGGTTGAAGGCGAGAAGATGTCGAAGAGCCTCGGCAATTTCTTCACTCTTCGCGATCTGGTCCTCAAGGGCCACAAACCATCTTCGATTCGATATCTGCTGACTTCGGTTCCCTATCGCAATCAGCTGAACTTCACCTTCGACGGATTGAAACAGGCCGCCGTTTCGGTGGAGCGCCTGCGGAATTTTCGCTTGCGCCTGAGCTGCAGGAAATTTCCCGAACGGTTCGAATCCGCGATATGCAGACTCTCGCCGCTCGAGATGGTCGATCGAATGCGAGCCGCTCTGGAGGACGACTGAACACCGCACAGGCGCAGGCGGCGATCTTCGAAATGGTGCGCGCGGCCAACACCGCCTTCGACACAGGCGGGGTGAGGAAAGACGATGTTCCGCTACTGCTGGACGCCTTGGACCAAGTTCGACGAAGTATTTGCCGTCCTCCGAAGACGATGACGTTCCGAAGATGAAGCAGGTTCTCGAGTGGGCGATCGCTGAAGGCCGCGAAAAAGATATCAGCGACGAACTGCGGGAAGCTGTCAAGTCCGGCCAACTCTCCGATGCCGACATCGAAGCCAAGATCGCCGAAATGAAGGCTGCTCGCACCGGCCGCGACTTCAAGGCGTCGGACGCATCCGCGCGCGGAACTCACCGAACGCCGGGATTCTGGTAGAGATCACCAAAGACGGAATTCGCTGGCGCAGGAAGTGAGCGACACGATCGCCTCTGCGGATGTTAAGCTGAAGGCTGACAGCGGATAGCTGACAGCTCGACCAGTGAAATCCTTCGACGAATATCTTCGCGACGCGGAACAAGCTCACGGCCATCTCTGCGCGGGCCAGATCCTCGGTGTGCGGCTCGCGATGCCTCGGGCTGCAGAAGCTCGGCATCGACGATCCGCAGGGCAAAGATCGCAAGCGTATCGTGACATTCGTCGAAATCGACCGCTGCGCCACCGATGCGGTCGCCGTCGTCACTGGCTGCCGCCTCGGCAAGCGCGCTCTGAAATTTCGCGATTGGGGCAAAGATGGCCGCGACATTTCGTCGATGTGACCAACGGCAAAGCCGTCCGCATCGCCGCCAGGGAATCTTCCAAGAGCCTGGCCCGCGCAGATGCACCCCGAAATTGAAAACAAGAACCAGCAGCAAATGCTCGCCTACCGCGAAATGTCGGACGAAGATCTTGTTCAGCTACGCAGTGGGTCAAGGTCAAATTGCCGCCAGAAGAGTTTCCCGGATACAAAGGCGAGCGCATCGTGTGCGAAGAATGCGGCGAAGGCATCAACTTCCGCCGGGAAGTGCGACGAGGACGGAAAGATTGTATGCCGCGCCTGTGCCGGGGAAAGTTACTACAGCCTAACCGACGTGATGCACCTTCATGCGGCCTGCTCGTAGGCGTGCGCCACGCGCAGGATCGTGCTCTCATCAAAGTGCTTTCCCAGAATCTGCAAGCCAATGGGCAACTTCTCTTTCGTCTCGCCGCAGGGAATCGAAATTCCAGGTATTCCCGCCAAATCTGCCGTTACCGTGTAGATATCGGCCAGATACATGGCCAGCGGATCGTTCGATTTCTCGCCCAATCGGAAGGCCGCTGTCGGGCTCGGTCGGCGTCACGATCGCATCCACCTTCCGAAACGCTTCTTCGAAATCTCGCGTCAAAAGCGTTCGCACCTTCTGCGCTTTCAGATAGTACGCGTCATAGTACCCCGCACTCAGCGCGTAGGTTCCGAGCATGATACGGCGCTTCACCTCGGCGCCGAATCCCTCATCGCGGCTGCGCCGGTACATCTCCGACAGCGTCTTTACCCCGCGCGCCCTATGGCTGTAGCGCACCCCGTCATAGCGCGCGAGATTCGACGAAGCTTCTGCCGTCGCAATCAGGTAATACGTAGGAATCGCATAAGGCGTGTGCGGGAGAGATACGGGAACAATCTCGCACCCCAGCTCTTTCAATTTTTCGATCGCCGATTCCACCGCGTGGCGAACTTCGCTATCCAGCCCTTCGCCGAAATATTCCTTCGGAACTCCGAGCTTCAGCCCACTCACCGGCTTTTCCAACTCCGCAACGTAGTCGGGAACGGGTATCTCCGCGGAAGTCGAATCCATCGGATCGCGCCCCGCAATCGTGCGCAGCACGGTCGCAGCATCCTTCACCGTCTTCGCAAGCGGCCCAATGTGGTCGAGCGACGACGCAAAGGCGATTAATCCATATCGCGAAACCCGACCGTAGGTTGGCATCAATCCCACGACGCCACAGAAAGACGCCGGCTGGCGGATCGATCCGCCGGTATCCGATCCCAGCGCGACCACAGCCATGTCCGCGGCCACGGCCGCAGCCGAGCCCCCGGAAGATCCTCCGGGCACGCGGCTCAAATCACGTGGATTGCGTACCGGATGATATCCGGAATTTTCATTCGACGAGCCCATGGCAAACTCATCGCAGTTCGTTTTGCCGAGCATAACCGCACCGGCGGCTTCCATGCTCGCCACAGCCGTGCAGTCGTAAGGAGGAATGTACTTGTCGAGAATCTTCGAACCAGCGGTGGTGCGAACGCCGCGCGTGCTCATCACATCTTTAATTCCAACCGGAACACCCGCTAGTGGGGGGAGGGGCTTTCCTTCCGCTGCCAGGCGGTCAATACGATCCGCTTGCTCCAGCGCACGCTCTTTGGAGAGAGTCAGAAACGCGCCAATCTGCCCGTCCTCTTTCTGAATGCGTTCGTAGTGAGTCTCTGCCAGCGCAAGAGCAGTGGTCTTCCGCTCCTGGACTGCCGAGCGGACACCATCGATCGTAAGCAGAGATAGGTCCATAGAACATTCAGGGAATCGCACTATCGTTCGATCACTTTTGGCACGCGGAAAAAATCTTCATCCGCGTCGGGAGCGTTCGCCAGCGCTTCATCGTGTGGCAAAGATTTTCGCAGTCCTTCCACGATGTCTTCGCGCCGGGCATACGCAAAGCGCTCACTTCCCTGTTTCGCTTCATCCACGCCATACCGGTCCGAGACCTGCGCCATTGGCGGCACATCGGACGTCTCCAGTTCGTTCAATCGGTCAACGTACTCGAGTATCGAGTTCAGATCGCGCAGCATCGCGCCGCGCTCCTCTTCGGTGAGTTCCAGGTTGGCGAGTTCGGCGACGTAGGCCACGTCTTGTTCAGTAACTTTCATGGAAATGCCGACGGGTGCTTACAGGGGATTCGCATCCTTCTCCGGAGGGATCACCACGAACTCGATTCGGCGAACGATTTCAATCGTGTACTTGTTAATTGCCGTGAGATATTTTGGTGCCAGGGCCTGCAATTCCGCTTTCCACCCCACATCGGGCACGGCGACGCGCAGCACACCGTCGAGATAGCTCAAGGCCCGAGTGCGCTCTGCCACCGCCGATCCGCAGACCACAGGCCAGGCCATGGCAGGGGCCTCCCCCGGAGGCACCTGTCGCAGCGACTTGGCTACAATTTTCTCGAGTTCTGATCCTGCCTGCTCCACTCGCAACTCCCATTCTCCCGAACGACGTCCCGGAAGAATGTTGATTTTAGCATTGCGGCAGCATTGGGACGGGATCGGCGCTCACGCAGGAAACTCGCGTCGCACAAACTCGAGAGCAGCCTCGCGCGAGGCTAACCTTCCCTCGAGTTGCGCGTCTTCGACCGCTCCCAGGATCTGTTTGAATTTCGGCCCGGGCACGTGTCCGGCGGCGATGAGATCGTGCCCGGTGACCAGTGGCAATGGCCGCATGGTTTCCGGCGGAATCTCTGCACGCTTCTGCTGAATGAAATCGTACATCGACAGATTTCGGTGACTCGCCAGGCAGTCGGCCCGATGCAACGCCAGGTGCTCATCAAAGGCCGGCATGCGGATGAATTTCTTCAGCGTCGATTGCTTCATCCGCGTGGCGTGACTGAAGCGCATGTGGTTGTCGACCAGAGCAAGAATTTGGGCTGTCTCGTCGTTCGAGAACCGCAGGCGGCGGCAAATCTCCTCCGCCATCTTCACACCCACCTCGACATGCTCGTCAAACCGGATTCGATCCGGCGCAACCCGAAACGTTGGAGGCTTGCCCACGTCATGAAGCAGCGCTCCCCACGCCAGCGTGGAAGGGCACGAAGCCGGCAAGTTGTCGAGCAGGAGAAGCGTGTGCACGAACACATCGCCCTCGGGATGATATTCCGGCGGTTGCTGCACGCCCTTCATTCTCGAAACTTCGGGCAACACGTACTCAAGCAATCCGCTTTCATCGAGCAGCAGAAAGGCGCGCCGCCCGTGCCCTTCCGTCAACATCCGCGTCAGTTCGTCCCGAACCCGCTCTCGCGAAACCACCTGGATTTCGCGCGCCAGTTTCTGAATCGCCGCAAACGTCCCCGCATCGATGGCGTACTCGAATCTCGCCGCAAACCGCACGGCGCGCAGCATGCGCAGCTTGTCTTCGGCGAACCGCCGCTCGGGTTCGCCAATCGCACGAACGATTCCGGCAGCCAAGTCCTTTTGCCCACCGACAAAATCGAGGACTTTGCCGCTGCCCGGGTCCAGCAACATGCCGTTGATGGTGAAATCCCGCCGGGCTACATCCTCCTGTGGATCTTTGCTGAACCGCACTTCGTCCGGATGCCGCCCATCCGAATAGCCCAGATCGCTGCGAAACGTGGCCACCTCGATCGCCTTCGTGGGAGTGTCATTTCCAGCGTCCTCCGGCGTCACGGGAACCAGCACCACTCCGAACTGCGCTCCCACCGCATAGGTCTCGGGAAAAATCCGCATCACTAGCTCAGGGGTCGCGCTTGTGGCCACGTCGTAGTCCTTCGGTTCGCGCCCCAACAGCAGATCGCGGACGCATCCCCCAGCCAGATAGGCCTGAAAGCCGCGCTGACGCAGGGTTTGGATGATGGAGGTGGCGAATTCCTTCGGATGCGCTTCCATGGTGCCGCTCAATTTCTAATAGTATAGGCACATGCCCGACGCCTACATCCTCGGTATCGAGAGCTCGTGTGATGAGACCGCTGCGGCCGTCGTACGCTCGGGCGAGAAGCTGATTTCGAACGTCGTGGCCTCGCAGATTGCCACTCACCAGCCATATGGAGGTGTCGTTCCCGAACTCGCCTCCCGTGAACACCTTCGTGCCATCGTACCTGTCGTTCGTCAGGCCCTTGCCGAGGCACAGCACACTTACGAGTCGGTCGACGCGATCGCCGTCACCCAGGGTCCGGGACTGGCCGGAGCACTGCTGGTCGGCATCGTCTACGCGAAAGCTCTGGCCTTCGCGCTCGACAAGCCTCTGATCGCCGTTAATCACCTCGAAGGGCACATCCACGCGGTTTTGCTCGAAGAACGGCAAAAGGGAAATTATGAGCTGCAGTTTCCTGTGCTGGCGCTGGTGGTCTCCGGAGGACACACCCACCTCTACATGGCATCGCAAAAAGCGGCATCCTGGACCTACGAAAACATCGGCCACACGCGTGACGACGCCGCGGGCGAGGCCTTCGACAAAGTTGCCAAGCTTCTCGGGCTGGGATATCCCGGAGGACCGGTGATCGATCGGCTGTCTGCATATGGGGATCCTGGGGCCGTGAAATTTGCTCCGGCGCAGATCAAGCATCGCGACCGCCGCAATCGACGCGATGGCAAGGAATCTCTCCCCGACAGCGATCGCCCGCGCTTCGATTTCTCGTACAGCGGGATCAAGACTGCCATCTTGCGTTACGTCGAGGCTCACCAGATGCGCGCCTCGATCGAGGCACGGCGCAGCGCTTTGCTCGCCATCGCCAAGCCTAAGCTGGAAGACTATCTCACCCACTGCGACAAACTCACGTTGGACTTGGTCGCCTCATTCCAGCGAGCAATCGTCGGAGATCTGGTCAGCAGGACTTTAGCGGCAGCGGAGGCGTTTAACGTCGCCACACTGTTCGTCACAGGAGGCGTATCTGCCAACCAGGAATTGCGTCAGACCTTCGAGCGAGAAGGCTCGGAGCAGGGCATGCGCGTGCATTTTCCCTCCCGTCCACTGTCCACCGACAATGCGGCGATGATCGCCGCCGCCGCTTATCCCAAATGGCTGATCAGAGATTTTGCGACGATGGATTTCTCAGCGGAAGCCGGAATGCAACTCACGTAGCGACAGCCGCCTCGGCTGTTCCGCGAAGGCGAGAGCCGGGCGGCCTCGTCTGACGGCCTCAGAGGACGCGAGCCTTCAAATCTCTTGATCCTTCGTCTGCTCTTCGATGTTCATGTCTTTGAATTCACTGGACTCGAAGATCTCGCCGCATTCCTTGCATTCGACGAATTCCGAGTCTTGATCGCGGCTGACGATTTGCACACGCAGGTGCTTGCACGGCTGTTTCATATCTACGCTTTGTGGAGAGGGGTGCGACTTTGAGGTCATAAATCCGGAAGGCCCCCAGCATGGTCAGGGGTAGTTCGTTCGCGGAATTTCCCGGTATTGTAGAACGGCTTTAGGGGTTGTCAAGTCCCGATGTGTGAGTCTGTCGTGAATTCGTAACAAGGGACGAGGGGCAATCCCTGTAGGAATCGTAACCGAAGGCAGCGGTGCGGATCCCCCAAGTCGAGCACCTTCGGTTACCTTCGGGATAGTGGTTTTGTGGTTGCGGAAGGAGAAAGCCCGCCTGTGGTTGTCAATTTCCGACTGTTTTGATCGCATAAACCCAACCAGCTCAGCCATTTGTACTTACCGTTAACCATGAGGTTTTGCCCGTTCCCTGCTCCGGCTTGCTTCTACCGTCAGACTTGCCGTAGAATGAATTGCGACGAAAAAGGTCGGAATTATACCCGACCCTTTTGATCTGATATCGGGTCAGAAAAAGCCAGTGCTGAAGCTAACAAAAAAGGCCGACTACGCGCTTATGGCGATGAAGCACCTCGCCGAGCATTCGAGCGAGGGCTCGCGTAGCGCCAAGGACGTTTCCGACGCCTATGGCATTCCTCCTGAGGCTTTGGCGAAAATCCTTCAGCGGCTGGCCAAAGCCGGGCTGCTGCAGTCGCAGCATGGGACGAACGGCGGATACACGCTGGCTCGACCGTCTCACACGATTTCAGCGTTTGAAGTCATCCAGGCGATCGACGGTCCGCTGTTCATCACTTCGTGCATCACGGTTCGCGGAGAGTGCGATCAAAGCGATCGCTGCAACATCCGCGAGCCCTTGCGGAAAGTCAACGAAAGCATCGAGGCCGTACTGAAGCGCATCAAGATTTCACATATGCGCGAAGAACCCGAGGAAGACGGGGGCCCTGCTCCCAAAGGGGCAGAACTGGTGACAATCAGTTGAGCCAGAAAAACACGAGATTCATCAAAAACAGCAGGAGAGTCGATCAATGAGCACGGATGTCAAAATCCCCCAGGCGCATGCGCAAGAACAAGCTTCCAGTGGCAAAGGCGTGAAGCTCCCCATCTACATGGATAACCATGCCACCACCCCGATGGACCCGCGGGTGCTGGAAGAGATGTTGCCCTACTTCATGGAGAAGTTCGGCAACGCGGCTAGCCGCAATCACTCGTTCGGATGGGCTGCCGAAGAGGGAGTCGAGACTGCACGCGAGCGCATCGCGAAGCTGGTCGGCGCCACCACCAAAGAAATCATCTTTACCTCTGGCGCCACCGAAAGCGACAACCTCGCGATCAAGGGCGTCGCCGAGATGTACCGCGAGAAGGGCAACCACATCATCACCGCGGTCACCGAGCACAAGGCTGTTCTCGACACCTGCAAGCGGCTTGAGAAATACGGCTACCGCGTGACTTATATGCCGGTTCAGAAGGATGGCCTGATCGATCTTGACGACCTGAAGCGCGCCATGGACGACAAGACGATCCTCGTCACCATCATGTACGCCAACAACGAAATCGGCGTGCTGCAGCCGGTTGCTGAAATCGGCAAGCTCTGCCACGAGAAGGGCGTGATCTTCCACACCGACGCGACCCAAGCGATCGGCAAGGTTCCGGTCGACGTGATCAAGCAGAACATCGACCTGATGTCGATTTCCGCCCACAAAATGTATGGCCCGAAGGGTGTAGGAGCGCTGTACGTCCGGCGCAAGAATCCGCGCGTACAGATTTCGGCGATCATCGATGGCGGCGGACACGAGCGCGGTATGCGTTCGGGAACGCTGAATGTCCCTGGAATCGTTGGCTTGGGCAAGGCCTGCGCCATTGCACACGAAGAGTTGCCCCAGGAATCCTGCCGCCTTGCTGGCCTGCGCAACCGTTTGCGCGACCGCATCACCGGCAAGCTGGACGAGGTCTACGTCAATGGGTCCATGGATCATCGCCTGCCCGGCAACCTGAACATCAGCTTCGCTTACGTGGAAGGCGAATCGTTGCTGATGGGTATCAACGATATCGCCGTATCCAGCGGATCGGCGTGCACCTCTGCGACGCTTGAGCCATCTTATGTGTTGAAGGCTCTCGGCACGGGAGACGACTTGGCACATAGCTCGATTCGCTTCGGTATCGGCCGCTTTAACACCGAAGCGGAAGTGGATTACGTCGCCGATCGCGTTATCGAGACCGTTGAACGCCTCCGCGAGCTCTCTCCGCTCTACGAGATGGCGAAAGAAGGCATCAATCTGAAAGACGTGAAGTGGGCGGGAGAGTAATAGCAGATTTCAAGGTCCCGGACTTTCAAGGTTTCGGAGTTCGGACTTTGAATCGAGACGAGATCATTGAAATCCTGAAACATTGACACTTTGAAATTTTCACCTGAGGGTTAAAAAATGTCCTATAGCGATAAGGTCATCGATCATTACAACAATCCCCGGAACGTCGGCTCGATGGACAAAGCGAGCCAGGACGTGGGCACCGGGCTGGTCGGCGCGCCCGAGTGCGGCGACGTTATGAAGCTGCAGATCAAGGTCAATCCTGAAACCAACGTCATTGAAGACGCCAAGTTCAAGACCTTTGGCTGCGGCTCCGCTATTGCCTCGTCCTCTCTTGCGACCGAGTGGGTGAAGGGCAAGACGGTGGACGAAGCTCTCTCCATCAAGAACATGGATATCGTGAAGGAACTTTCGCTTCCTCCAGTGAAAATCCATTGTTCGGTGCTGGCTGAGGACGCAATTCGCGCCGCCATCGGTGACTGGAAGAAGAAGCAGGAAGCTCCCAAGCCGGTCGCTGCTGAAGCGAAATAGCCGGAGACCGCGGCTGGGAAGGGCACGACTTCAGTTGTACCAGCTTTGAAAGGGCGCGGCTTCAAGCCGCGCCGTGTCGGTCAGGAAAATCGAGCGGCTTTAGCCGCTGAGGGCCATCGCAGAGAGCATGCCGACCGCAACGGAAAACGCGCCATCCGCCACCGCAAAAGGAATCGGGGTGACGGACAAGGCCATCGCCAAGATTCGTGGCGCAATGGTCAAGGAAGGCATTTCGCCCGAGCAGGGCGGTTTACGTCTCGGTGTCCAGGGTGGAGGATGTTCCGGCCTCAGCTATAACATCCGTTTCGACTCGCAGCCGCGCGAGCGCGATCGCATCTTTCAGTTCGGAGACGTGCGGGTGTTTGTCGATCCGAAGTCGTTTATTTATCTGCACGGCATGACTCTGGATTACCAGGAAACCCTGATGCAGCAGGGATTTGTTTTCGTGAATCCGCAGGCCACAAAGTCGTGCGGCTGCGGAACGTCGTTCTCGGCCTGATCGTGGTGGCGCGGGCGCCCACGCCCGCGGACTTGGCGCGATCGTCTCCGCCCAGCTCAAGCGCCTGGGCTTGCCGGTTCAAGTTGCGCGCGGTTGCGATGTGCCGGTGCGAACGCTTGTAAGGATTGAAAGTGCCCAAGAGTCTCATTACTGAAATCGGCGCCAAGCCGCTCCCACAGGAGACCCACTCCTGTTGGTCCTGCGGATCCATGCGCGCTGCCCACTTTTGCGGCTCCTGCGGTAAGGTCCAACCTCCCGCTCCGGTCGATTACTTTTCCTTCTTCGGCGTTGCGCCGAAACTCAATCTCGATGTTGCCGCTCTTGAGAAGGATTTCTACGATCTCAGCCGGAAGCTTCATCCCGATCTGAGTGCCCGCGCCACTGCCCAGGAACAGGAGTGGAGCTTGGAACAAAGTTCCCTTCTCAACGACGCCTACCGGACTTTGCGCGATCCGATCAAACGCACACAGTACCTTCTGAAACTTGAAGGGATTGAACTCGAAGAACAGTCCAAAAGCGCAACCGAACAGGCTCGGGCCACCGGAGAAGTCAAGAAGCAGATTGTGCCGCCAGACCTGCTCGAAGAAGTCTTCGAACTCAACATGCAACTCGAAGAGCTGCGAATGAACCAAACAGCGGGCGAGACCGACCCTTCGTTGAGCGCTGAGAATCTCGAAGCACAAAGTTGCTCTGGAAGCGAAGTACGAGGAGCTTCTTCATGAACTCCAATCGTATTGGGGGGAGTGGGATGCATTCCTTGACAAGAATCCCGGAGGCGGAGCCGACGGTGAACGGCGGCGGATCACCAGGAAAATGGTCGATGTTCTAAATCGCCGCAACTACATCCGCAATCTGGTGAGGGACGTAAATGCAGCTTTAGAAGACTAGCTTTGAAAGGGCACGCCTTCAGGCGTGCCGTTCAGGGCATAAATAGAGATTGGGGCTTTAGGCCCCGAGGTCCAAGGAACCGGTAGTCATGCAACTGAACGAATACAACACGCTGGGCCGTTCCGGATTGCGCGTCAGCCCCCTTTGCCTGGGAACCATGACCTTCGGCACCGAATGGGGATGGGGCGCGGAAGAAGATGTTTCGCGCAAGCTCTTCGATCGCTACATCGAGGCGGGGGGAAACTTCGTCGACACCGCCGACGGATACACCGGCGGCAAAAGCGAGGAGATGGTCGGCAAGTTTCTCGCCGAGCGCAATCTGCGTGACCGCGTCGTACTGGCAACAAAGTTTACGTTCAATGCCGAACCCGGAAACCCGAACGCCGGCGGAAATGGGCGCAAGAATATTTACCGCGCGCTGCACGGCTCCCTGCGCCGGTTGCAGACCGACTACATCGACCTTTATTGGCTGCATGCCTGGGATACGGTCACTCCAGTTGAAGAAGTCGTCTCCACACTGAACGACCTCGTGCGCGAAGGAAAAATCCGTCACTTCGGGTTCTCGGACGTGCCTGCCTGGTACGTGGCACGCGCCCAAACGCTCGCGGAAAAAGAAGGTAAGGAGCGCTTGATTGCCTTGCAACTCGAATACTCCTTGGTAGAACGCAACATTGAGCGCGAACACATTCCTGCCGCCCGGGAACTCGGACTTGGCATTTGCCCCTGGAGCCCCCTCGCCAGCGGATTCCTCACTGGGAAATACGCGCGAGAGAGACGGCGGTTCTGGCGCCGGTCGCCTCGAAAAGTTAAAAGACTCCGGCAATCCCGGATTCAAGAAGTTCACCGAGCAGAACTGGAAGATTCTCGACGTGCTTCTGGATGTGTCCAAAAGCTTGCACCGCTCACCGGCGCAGGTTGCCCTCAACTGGGTGGCCACCCAGCCGGGCGTTACCTCGACGATTCTGGGTGCCAGCAAGCTCTCGCAGCTCGAAGACAATCTCGGCGCGCTCGACTTTGCTATTCCTGCGGACTTGCGCGAACAGCTCGACAGAATCGGCGCCCCCCCTTCGATTCATCCCTACATGTTCTTCGAGCCGTTCATCCAGGGCATGATTCATGGTGGTGCCAGGGTTCACGGGTGGAATTCCAACGGTCGTCGCGAGTCCGCGCCTGAACAGCAAACTGTGGGAGCCGAAAGATAGCAATGGCCGAAGAACGCATTGTCGGGATCGACCTTGGGACGACGAACTCCCTGGTCGCATTCATGCAGGGGGGGATGCCGGTCATCATTCCCGGCGACGATGGATCGAATCTGGTCCCGTCGGTTGTCGCGCTCGACGAGAACAGTCAGCCCATCATCGGAAACTCCGCTCGCAGGTACCTCATTGAGACGCCCGAACGGGCTGTGTACTCGATCAAACGCCTGATGGGACGCGGCATGGAAGACATTCACGAAGAACTGAAGCTTTTTCCTTTCCGCCTCGCCGAAGATCTTGAGCCCGGCGAAGTCCTCCGAATCAAGCTGGGAGATAAGACGTGCACGCCTCCGGAGATTTCCGCGCTCATTCTGCGCCAGCTCAAACGCAATGCTGAACGTTATTTCGGCGGCCCGGTCACGAAGGCTGTGATCACCGTCCCGGCGTATTTCAATGACGCGCAGCGCCAGGCGACTAAAGACGCCGGACGCATCGCTGGACTCGAAGTCCTTCGCCTGGTGAACGAGCCAACGGCCGCTTCGCTCGCCTACGGCCTCGACAAAAAGCAGAACGGCATTGTCGCCGTATACGATCTCGGAGGCGGCACGTTCGACATCTCGATTCTCAAGCTGCACGACGGCATTTTCGAGGTCATCGCCACCAACGGCGACACGCACCTGGGTGGCGACGACATCGATAACCTGCTGATCACCATCGCACTCGACGATATCCGCGGCGATCTCGGAATCGATGTTCGCCGCAACGCCGAAGCCGTGCAGGCCATCCGCAAGGCTGTGATCGAGGCAAAGATAGCACTCTCGTCGAAGCCCTCCGTCAAGCTTGATATCGAGCTTCCGCAAGGCAAACACTACCAACGCGAGATCACGCAGAACCAATTCGAGCAACTGATTCAGCCGATCATTGATCGCACCGTCGGCCCGTGTAGACAGGCCTTGAAGGACGCGAACCTGAAACCCGAACAGATTGACGAAGTCGTCCTCGTCGGTGGTTCCACTCGTATCCCGAAAGTCCGCGCGCTGGTCAAGGAAATGTTCCATCGCGAGCCGCATACCGACATGAACCCTGACGAAGTGGTCGCATTAGGCGCAGCCGTCCAGGCCAACATCCTCGGCGGAGGCTCCGAAGCGACGGAGAACATGCTGTTGCTCGACGTGACTCCCCTCTCGCTCGGAATCGAAGTCGCCGGCGGCGTCACCGACAAGATTATTCTTCGCAACTCCACGATTCCGGCCTCGGCCACGCAGTTCTATACCACTCAGATTGACGGCCAGGCGAACGTTGCCATCCACGTCTTGCAAGGCGAGCGCGAACTTGCCAAGGATTGCCGCTCCCTGGCCCGCTTCGACCTCAAGGGCATTCCACCGATGGCCGCAGGAATTCCCCGCGTCGAAGTAAAGTTCCTGATCGACGCCAACGGCATTCTGCACGTCTCCGCCCGCGAGCAGCGTAGCGGAAAAGAGGCTGAGATTCAGGTCCAGCCCAGCTACGGCCTCACCGACGAGCAGGTCGAGGGCATGATCCTCGACTCCTTCGACAATGCCGAAGAAGATTTCCGCCAGCGCCAACTGATTGAAGCTCGCAACGAAGCGACCACTATCCTCGGCGCTCTCGAAAAAGGCAAGAAGAGTCCGGCCTGGGGGCATCTCACGACCGACGAGAAGAAGCAGATCGCCAAGATGGAGAAGTCCCTCGCCGCAGTGAATGCGGAGAACGACTATCAAGCCATTCGCAAAGCGATTGACGCCTTGAACCAGTGCACGATGCGCCTGGCAGAATTGATGATGGATACGGCCGTATCATCCGCGCTGAAAGGCAAGAACATGGACGAGGCCGACATGGGCGAGGGCCCGACTGCGCCTCATCCCATGGCGAAAGCGGAATTTGAATGATTCGTATTGTCATCCTAAGCGGCGTTCTTGGCCGCGGAAGATCTATGCAAGCGGCCAGGAGTCCAGAGATCCTTCGCTTAGCTCAGGATGACATGGCAACGACGAGGTGAAAATGTCTGACACAAAAACCCAAGGCGGCGGAGCCGCCACCGAAGAAGCTCCTAGCGAGAACACCGTTCAGATCACTTTTCTGCCCGAAGGCAAGACCGTGCAATTCGAGCACGGCAAGTTGCCCTACGAAGATCACGGCAAGGAAGAGTCGATTCTCGATATCGCCCTGAACTTCGGCATCCCGCTGGATCACGCGTGCGGGGGCAATTGCGCCTGCACCACCTGCCACGTGTGGGTCAAAGAAGGGACCGAGAACCTTTCCGAAATGGACGACGACGAAGCCGACCGCCTGGACATGGCCGCCGACCTCCAGCTAAACTCGCGCCTCGGCTGCCAGGCACAGATCACCAAGCCCGGCAAGGTCGTCGTCGAAATCCCCGCGTGGAATCGGAATTACGTCTCCGAGGAGCACTGAAATGCCCAAGAAACTCACCTGGGATGACGCCGAAGACATTGGCATTCTCCTGTCCGAGACTCATCCCGACCTCGACCCACTCGCCATCCGCTTCACCGACCTGCATCGCTACGTCACCGAACTGCCGGACTTTTCTGGCGACCCTAAGGCGTCGAACGAAGGCAAGCTGGAAGCCATCCAGATGGCGTGGCACGAAGAGTACCAGGACCGTACCCAAGCTTGACGTTGTCCTTCGTGAAGCTTCGCGTCCTTAGTGGTTAATGGTTTTGCGCTGCTTTGTCCCGGTAGAACTTCTGCAGCGTGTAGAACGCCATTTTTCTCTGTCCTCGGTTCGAGATCAGTCCTTTGCGATTGTGATAGTCCTGCACTCCGGGCAGCATTCTTAGCGGAGACCGAAAATCCATCAGAACCCACGGACTCAGACCCACAAGGTTCGGCATTCGCTGCACCATATTGAGTTGATGGCGATACAAGTTGTCCTGATACTCCTCGGTCCATCGCTCGTCGGCATCGCCGCGGACACCGAAGGGCGCCCCGCCTCCGAACTCGCTCACAATCAGCGGTTTGTTCCACGACGATTTCCACTGCAACTTGTCGGCATCTTCGGGAGTTCCCTCATACCACCCCAGGTATTCATTCAGCCCAAGCACATCCAGCACCTCTCCCAACGGATCGGCAAAGACTCGCAGCTGCGGATCCTTTCGGTCGACACGATTCATCGCTGACGTAATCAGTCGCGTGGAATCACTCTCACGCGCTACCTGCACCAGTTGCTTGAGAAACTCCAGTCTCTCCGGCTTGACAGGAGTTTCGTTGGACACGGACCACAGTATGACGGCGGCGCGGTTATGATCGCGCGCAATCATCTCCCGCAGTTGTGCCTTCGCGCTGGCCAGGGTTGCCGGATTCGCCCAGTCCACATCCCAGTACACGGGAATCTCCGACCAGACCAGCAAACCCATGCGGTCGGCCAGCCGAATTTCATTCTCATTGTGCGGATAGTGGGCAAATCGCACGAAGTTACATCCCAGATCCTTCACCCAGCCAAGCAGGGTGCGCGCATCTTCCTCGCTGAAGGCGCGCCCTTCGCGAAACGGAGCCTCCTCGTGCATGGAAACTCCCCGCAGAAAAATCGGTTTGCCATTCAGCAGAATTTTCGTGCCCTGCACTTCGATGGTGCGAAATCCAATCTGATCGTGAACAACGTCCGGCCCCGATGAAACCTTCACCTCATAAAGCTTGGGATGTTCCGGCGACCACAACTCCAACTTCGCCTGAAAATGGAATGCCACGCGACCCTCGGAATTCGTTTCAGCGCTCTCGCGAACCTGGGCCTCTGGAATCTCGATCGTGACCTTCTGCCCCGCCGTTGCACCCCTGACCTGAACCCATCCGGAAATTTCGTTCTCTGAGCCGTGAGCAAGTTGTATCCAGTAATCCTCGACAAACTCATCGGGGACCTCGAGAAGCATCACATCCCGGGTAATCCCGCCATAGTTCCACCAATCGAACCTGAGCGCAGGCACGGCGTCCGCGCGCCGCCGGTTATTCACCGCCACAACCAGAGTGTTCTCGCCTTCGTGCAGCGTCGAACTCACTTCAAAGTTGAACGCCGTGAACCCTCCCTGGTGGTTCCCTATGTTCTCTCCGTTCAAATACACCGACGCCTCATAATTGACTGCTCCAAAGTGGACGAACGCTCGCGTGTGCTCGCGCTTGTGATACAGGAACTCCCGCCGATACCATACCGTTCCTTCGTAGAACATCAGCGGCTCGCGTTGTGTATTCCAGTCTCCAGGGACGTTGAGCACCGGCGACGCGTCAAAGCTGTATTCCACAAGACTTCTCTTGTCGGTTGGTTTCTTGTCGCGATAAAAGCTGCCCGACCAGCCATTGTCAAAAGGATCGACAATGGCTCGCCAGGAGCCATTCAGGCTAACTTTGGCCCGATCATTCACGTTCGTGATTAGCGGGGACGGCGCACCGGCAGCATGCGCACAAATCGCCAGCAGGCAAACACATAGACAGGATTTCATTGTGAGTCCTCGAAGCTGCCTATAGTAGTGAGAGGAATGAACTTACGTCAATGAACACACAAACGCGAAGCGGTGAGCCAGAACAGCCGAAGTTTTACACTAGCGTGACAATTTACGCATCTTCCCAGCCTAATGTCAGTGCAACAGGGCCCGCACGAAAGATTGGCCCTCCTCTCTCCGGCCCAACTAAGAAGGGCACGGCTATTTGCCGTGCCCTCATTTTTCATGAATGTTCTAGCTAACCGACAGAAACCGGCGCCGGTTCTTCGATATTCGCCTCACGCAGAAATTTCGCAGCCTCTTCGGGCGGCGTGGGGTTGATGTAGAACCCCGTGCCCCACTCAAATCCGGCCGTCTTGGTCAGCTTCGGCATGAACTCGATGTGCCAGTGATAGTGATCGTTCGTCGGATCCTGCACCGGCGACGTGTGAACCACCAGGTTGTACGGCGGATTGTCGAGTACCCGGTCCGCGCGGCCCAGCAAGTCTCTCAATGCCCGCGCCAAGTTCTCGAACATGTGCGACGACGAATTCTCAAACGCCGATTCATGCGTTTTTGGCATGATCCAGGTTTCGAACGGAAATCGCGGCGCATAAGGCGCCAGCGTCAGAAAATTTTCGTTTTCCGAGACCACGCGAGTCCCGCCGTCCATCTCCTGCCGGATGATGTCGCAGAACACGCACCGTTCCTTGTAAAGGAAATACTGCTTCGCCCCTTCCAACTCCTGCGTGACATTGATCGGCAGAATAGGCAACGCGATGAGCTGCGAATGCGCATGCTCCAGCGAGGCTCCCGCCGCCTCTCCGTGATTCTTGAAAATCAGAATGTATTTGAACCGGCGATCTTTCTTCAGGTCCAGAATCCGGTCGCGGAACGTCCACAGCACGTCTTCAATTCGTTTGGGAGGCAGAGTCGCGAGGCTGGCATTGTGATCCGGCGTCTCGATGATCACCTCGTGCGCCCCGATCCCGTTCATGCGATCGAACATCCCTTCCGCCTGCCGGTTCAGAGTCCCCTCGATCCCCAGGGCCGGAAACTTGTTTGGAACCACTCTCACCGTCCAGCCCGGCGTATCACGCTGCGGCGGCGGACCGCTGTTCGGATTCGGGCGGTAGGCCTGGATTTCCGGCGGGGTCTTGCTCTCATTCCCGTAGCAAAAAGGGCAGAACCCGCCCTTGATCTTCATGTTTTCGCGTACAAAATCGGTTGGGCGCTTGGCCCGATCCGTCGAGATGATCACCCAACGGCCCACAATGGGGTCTTTTCGCAGCTCAGGCACTTACTGAATCCTTTCCAGGGGAATGCGCAAACTCCATCTCTCACACTGCCAAGGAGGCATTCCGAAATACTTCGATCTGCGGACGGGACATACTAACTTCATAGTATACGCTTACGATATCGAACCTCCACTGGCACGGTTTGGGTAGTCGTCTCACGTAATCTCGAGCAACTTCCGCCACTTCCCGCCGCTTATGCCGGTCTACCGCCGCCTCCGGAGTCTTCACGTCTTGTGACGTCCGTGTTTTAACCTCGATAAAACAAAGCACATCCTGATCCCACCCAATCAGGTCGATCTCTCCCCGGCAACGCGGAGTCCGGTAGTTTCGGGCGACCATCGCATAGCCCAACTTGCGCAGATGAAAGTAAGCCGCTTCTTCTCCTCGCCTGCCCGTACGTTGATGCATGGGCCTGCTGTCAGCGGCGAGCGCGCGCTTCGCAATCCAATCCAGGCTTCGAATGATGGCTCGCGTAAGGCCGGTGGGAAGCATGACTAGGAGTTCAGCCTAGCCTGCAAACGATCTCGCGAATGTGACGCGACGCACAACTGCCAATCTTCTGCGGGCAGATTCCCGAACACGGAAAGTCGCCGGGGATTCACGCAAACACGGTTCTTCTGAGATCCGTGAGAACCGCGTGAATCCGCGGCAAAGAATCTTGCTAGCTGCCAACTTTCTGGATGCACTCTTCCAGAACATCCATCGCAACATCAGCCTCGTCCTTCGTCACGACCAGGGGTGGACAAATCCGGATCGTGCTCGGTCCGCATCCGAGGAACAGAATGCCATGCTCGAACGCCGTCTCGACGATTCGGTCGCGCTCGGCATTCCCGTATTCCTTGGTGGTCTTGTCCTTAACGATGTCGACTCCGACCATCAGCCCCCGCCCGCGCACGTCCCCGACGAGTCTCAGTTTCGAAGGCCAATCGGCCATGCGGTTCAACATGTGACTGCCGACTTTCGCGGAATTTTCGAGCAGGTGCTCTTTCTCGATCACGTCGAGGGTTGCGAGCGCCGCCGCGATACAAACCGGATTGCCGCCGAATGTAGACGCATGCGATCCCGGAACCCAGTCCATGATGTCGGCTTTCGTCATGGTGATGCCCAGGGGCATTCCTGAAGCAACGCCCTTGGCCATGCAGACCATGTCCGGCTCGACCCCGGTGTGCTCGACCGCCCACCACTTGCCGGTGCGCCCGATGCCGCTCTGCACTTCGTCGACCACCAGCATGATGCCGTGACGATCGCAGATGCGCCGCAGTTCCTGCATGAACACGGTCGGCGCGACCACGTATCCCCCCTCGCCCTGCACCGGTTCGACGAAGATCGCCGCGACTTCCTCCGGCGCCAGCGTGGTCTTGAACAGCTTCTCTTCGATGAATCGCGCACAACCGAGCGCGAATTTCTCCGCCTCCTGAGCACCGCCCACGCATCCGCGGTAAACATCCGGATAGCGAACGTGGGTCACCCCAGGCACCAGGGGCGAGAATCTCCGCCGCTGCTGCGGCTTGGAAGCGGTCAGCGACAGCGCTCCCATGGTGCGCCCGTGGAACGCACCCAGGAACGCGATGATGTTTTGCCGTTTGGTGTGATAGCGCGCCAGCTTTAGGGCACATTCAATCGCTTCCGCGCCGGAGTTGCCATAATAAATCTTGTGCGGACCGCGCATGGGCGCAATCTTCGACAGCCTCGAGGCCAGCTGCACCATGTTTTCGTAGTAGAAATCCGTGCCCGACATGTGGATCAGCTCGCCCGCTTGTTTCCGAATCGCGGCGACCACATCGGGATGGCAATGGCCAGTCGACGTCACGGCGATCCCCGCCGAGAAATCGAAAAACTCATTGCCGTCCACGTCGGTCACCACGATGCCCCGGCCGCTCTTCGCCACCATCGGATACGAGCGGGTATACGACGGCGATATGAATTGTTCGTCGCCCTCCAGCACGCGTTTCGCGTTTGGTCCCGGCAGAGCCGTCTTAATCTTGGGACCTATAGTCTTCGTCATTGTTTCGGTAGTCATGAAATCCTCGTCTCGCGAAGGGCACAGATTCAATCGTGCGGTCCGCCGTTTGGGAAGGACACGACATTAGTCGCGCCGTCGGTAGTTTTGAAAGGGTGCGACTTCAGTCGCAGCGCTAAAGCGCGGAAAAACGCGGGCTTTAGCCCCTGAGGACGGATCAGGCGAGGAAGGAACTAATCGCTACCGAAGAGACTGGGACGCAGGCGCGAGGGCAAATTCGCCCGATACCGCCGCGGACACACCAGGCAATGCAGCCAGCATTCAGGCCGGTGGGATTGGAGAACACGCGAATTGGAATTCTTCCGCAGCATTCGCTACCGTGCGACATCACTGATTGATTATATCGGGAAGCAATGGCGAGCGTAACCCCCTTTGGTAATGCCGGGAATGAGAAAGCATTACGTAGGGACAGCCGCCTCGGCTGTCCGGTCGAGCGAAGCTCGACAACTCCATTCACTGACCTCCCGCCGCGAACCTCGGTGCTCTTCTCCTAAATACCTACGGCCATTCTCGGATTACCCCGCAGTTACCGATGCACCAATATTGATGCAATGTTAACCAACCCTTAACAATCCATTGCTACAAACATAGGTATGGATCTGCACGCCTGCAATACGCTGATCCTCTCCGACCTGCACCTCGGTGCAGAGACGAGTCATGCGCGCGAGGCCACCCGGGTTTTAAGACGGACCCGCTTTCATCGCTTGATTTTGCTGGGCGACATCTTTGCTGACCTCAACTTCGCCCGTCTCACGAAAGAACACTGGAAATTTCTCGGTTACATCCGCAAGCTCTCAAATCCCAAGCGTAAGATCGAAGTAGTGTGGGTCGAGGGCAATCACGATCACGGCCTGGCGAACATCATGTCGCACCTTGTCGGCGTCCGGGTCTACGAAGATTACATCTGGGAATATCGCGGGTTACGCCACATCGCGATTCATGGCCATCAGTTTGACGGATTCCAGGTGAGCCGGTTGCGCTTGAGCCGTTGGGGAACATCGCTTTATCTGGCGCTACAGAAACTGGATTTCCGGAGCAAGCCGATCGCACGCATGATTGACCGGCTGAACACACGCTGGCTGCGAATGTCACCGAAAGTGGCAGCGGGCGCAGTCGCGTACGCAAAGCATCACGACGCGGAGCGTATCTTTTGCGGGCACACACACGAGGCGCTGCAGGTCGATGAGGGCGGCGTCAGCTACTACAACTCAGGTGGATGGGTCGATTCTCGGCTTACCTACCTGACGGTCGACGAAATGGGAGTACACATCCATGAATTTAACCAACAAGAATACGCCGAACGAACTGACCATCGTGATTCCGGCGAAGAACGAGGCGAAGCTGATTCCACGTTTGCTGACCTCCCTGACGAATCAGGATTACTCGAAGATGCCGAGTACGAGGGTGTTGGTCGCTGATGCGAACTCCACCGACGGCACTCCCGAAATCGTAATGGAGTTCAGCGATCGGCTCAACGTTAGCGTCATTGAGGGTGGCATGCCCTCGGTTGGGAGAAATAACGGGGCGGCTCGGGCGGATACGCCTTTCGTCCTGTTCCTCGATGCAGACATCGAATTAGCGGATCCCTCGCTGGTGCGGCGCTGCGTGGAGAAGGCGCAGAAGAACGCGCTGCACTGCATAACCACGAATATCGTGTGCCGCGATGGCAACTGGATCGACAAATTGTTCTACGCGATCAACAACTTTTTTCAGTATCTGTCGTACTTGCACCATCCGTTTGCGACCGGAATGTTCATGCTTTTTGATCGCAAGAGATTTTGGCAACTGGGCGGGTTTCATGAACACATTCTGTTTGCCGAAGACTACCGCCTCAGCCAGCGGGTTGAGCCCAAACGATTCGCGGTGGTGCGCGGCGGAGTCTATACAACGAACCGGCGATTTCAACGGATGGGCCACCTGCGTGTGGGATGGCTCTTCCTCAAAACCGCAATGAATTATTGGAACGAGAAATACTTCCTGCGGGATCACAAATACTGGGCCGAGCCAGAGGGCGCAACCCGGCCGTAGGGGGCCTTCGTCCCGGCTCTCCCATACTCCCATCCAATTTTTGCTAGTGGCCACAAGAACAGGATTCAGCCAACCAGCTGAATCCTGTTTTATTTTGCGTTCTAGAAGTTAAATACGATCCCCGTCGCAATCCGGGCGTTGCTCTGGCTTCTGCTGAACAGGCTGGTGTGAACGTAGTCGACCTCAAACCGCCATCCGACGAAGTGAAGCAACCGGTAGTCGAGGCCTCCACCAAGGGCAGTCGCCAGGGAGGTGTCAGAGCCGAATCCGCTGGCGCTGGCGTGCCCCACTCCCGCCATAGCTTCTGCGAACGGCCGAAACTTGCCGACGGGCATGGACACTCGCGGGCCGAAAATGACGTTCGTGACATGGGTGCTGACATTCGTGGGGCAGCCGGTCGTGGGACACGTCACATTGATTGGTTTGAAATTCAGCGAGCCGTAGTCTCCGCTGAGGTCGGCAACGATTCCAACGTGAGGGAACACCTTGCCTTCGAGCGTGCCTTCCCATCCGTTGAGACCACCTCGATTGGGAGCCAGGTCCGAACTGTAATGCGAATAACCGAAAAAGATGTTGCCCGAGGTCGGGACCTGAGCTGCCCCTGCTGATGCCAGGAGCAAGAGTATGGAAAGAATCGGGATTCGACTTGTCAATCGTTCTCCTTCATTCGTCTTGAGGACAGTTCAGAAGCGAAGGACCACACCTGTGGAGACGCGCACATTCTGTTGTGGGTTGTTAAACAGATTGGAGTGAATGTAGTCTGCCTGGACCCGTACGCCCAGCATGTGGACGAGATAGTAGTCGAGGCCACCGCCGACCCCGGAAGCAAAGGATGTGTCTGATCCGAAACCGTTCGTGTTCACGTGCGAAACGCCGAAGAGTCCTTCCGCAAACGGGCGCACTTTCCCGACGGTTATCGAGACGCGGGGACCGAACAGGAAGTTGTCGAGGTGCGAGTTCACGCTTGCGGTTGGGCACGGGGGGCCTGGCACAACAGGACAAAAAGTCGGGAATTTGAGGGTGCCATAGTTCGCGCTGAAATCAGCCACG
Organism: uncultured Acidobacteriota bacterium; assembly: GCA_963807095.1. Classification (GTDB taxonomy): domain Bacteria; phylum Acidobacteriota; class Terriglobia; order Terriglobales; family Acidobacteriaceae; genus Sulfotelmatobacter. Next base: position 123,582 of record CAWEAF010000003.1, read on the forward strand.
ATGCCGATGAAGGGTATGAAGAACTTGCCCTCGAGGGAACCTTCCCAGCCGTTGAGGCTCTGGCGCTGGCTTCCGAGATTGGTGTTGTAGTACGAGTAGCCGGCAAAGATGTTACCCGCCGTGGGAATCTGAGCCGAGGCCAGGGTGGCAAAGAAAAGCACAATGAGAGCAATGATGAATGTCTTGCGCATACACCCTCCTTCCGCGAAATCCTAACTTATCCGGTCGCGGAGAGTTGTTGGATGCGTCGCCAAAGCAATCGGTAGCGGTAATTCAGGCACTGAAGTGCAATGCACCGTCAGAAGCGCCAGACAATTCCCGTGGAGGCGCGGTAGTCATTTTGCGTGGCACTGGCATAGCGAGTATGCATGTAGTCGCTTTGAAGCCGCCAGGAGAAGTTCTTGAAGAAGAGTTTGTAATCGGCGCCGCCGCCTACATCGATTACCACAGGGTTATAGATGAATCCGCTGGAGCTCAAATGTCTGACCCCGCCTGTGGCATGAATAAATGGACGCCACTTCCCCAGATTCGCCGACAGCCGCGGCCCGAACACTCCTTGATATTGGGTGACGCCGGTTCCGCGGTAGAACCCACTGCCGTCGAGCACGAACCCGAGATGCGGAAGTCGGGCGAAGGGAATCATTTCAAAGGACGCATTCCAGCCGCGGTAACTCTGCTTATTGACTACATTCGTCAGACGCGCATAGGAGACGCCGGCGTACACGTTCCCACTCTGAAGAAGGCCGTTGAACTGCGCGCACATCGGAATTGAGAAAAAGAGCAGGCTGATGAACCCCAGCGCCGCCGCAGCAGTTTTCGACACGCAATATCCCTCCCCGGCGATCGCGCCGGCAAAAAAAGCCTGTTTAGTTAACGAAATCCGTTAGATGCAGTGTACCGGATGGCCAAGATGTCCCGGTCCACAAAATTTGTCCCGGGTTGGGTACATGGCCTTTCGGCGGACGACACCAAAAATTTATCAGATGTTTATGGTGCCAAAACCACCCGTCTCTCGTCTATCTATTAACATGCAAACTATGGATACGGACTGCCAAACGTGGGAGTGGCCGGTAGTTTCCGCCGCTTGTGGGATATTCAAGGAGTCGAAGTTGAAGCTCAGTCTCGAAACTCGGAATCGTGGGGACGTCATCGTCGTGCACTGCCAGGGACGCATTGTGTACCGCGACGAAGCGGTTGCTTTGTCTCGTCTCGTGGGGGAGATCCTGAAGAAGGGCAGCAAACTCGTCCTTGAACTTAGCGGTGTGAGCTCGATGGACAGCGCCGGTATCGGCGAACTGGCCCTACTCCGAACCTGGGCGCAGGAGCGCAATGCGGACTTGAAGTGCGCCGGCGCCAACTCAGTTGTGCGAGCTTTGCTTGACCTGACCAATCTGGATTCGGTCCTGGAAGTTCATCCCACGCTGGACGCCGCTCTGGAAGCCTTTCGCGAAGACCAGGTCTGCTCGGACTGCTAAAGCCGAAACTAGAAGCTAGAAATGGGGAGCAAAAAAGTATCTTTGCTCCCTTTGTAATTTCGAGGACCCGCCCGCTAGTTTTCTGGTTGAAAACGATACCGCCCCTTGCGCTCCGCCGCGATCGCCTCTACGACTTTCAGAAAAGCTCGCGCGGCGTGCGACAGGTTCGCATCTTTGCGGTAGATCAGCCGCAGCTTGCGTTTCAGTTGTAGCTCGCGAACCGGAATGCGCACCAGTTCTCCCCGGGCAATCTCTGTTTCTACGCTGATTTCGGGAATCAATGCGACTCCATTGCCCATCGCGACGTACTGCTTGATGGCCTGCAGCGTGGGCAATTCAAGATCCATGTGCAGGGGAGTTTTGTGGCTGTTGAAGAGCTGGATCACTTTCTCGCGATACGGCGATGAAACAATATGGGCGACAAATGATTCGGCGCCCAATTGCCGAATGCTGACCTGCTGCGCCGAAGCAAGTGGGTGTTTGGGCGGCACAACAAACACAAGTTCGTCGAGAAACACAACGATCGATTGCAGGCTCGATTCCTGTGGCTCGTAAGAAAGGACGCCAAACTCAGCCCTGTAGCGCAGGACATCGTCGGGAATATGGCTGCCGAGCGCGCGCTCCACCGTGATCTTGATCATGGGATGAACGCGGCGAAATTCCGCCATCACCGGCAAAAGATACAGAACCGTAAATTCGTTCGCCGCAATTACCAGCTTGCCTTTCTGCAGCTCGCGAAGCTCGGAAAGCGATTCGGCAGCTTCACTGCGAAGATTGATCAGCTTCTCGGCGTACTCGTACAGTACTCTCCCCGCATCGGTGAGGACTCCCTCACGCGACGAACGGTCGAACAGGGCTTCGCCAAGCTCGTCTTCCAGCTTGCGAATCGTTTGGCTGACAGCAGATTGCGTACGGAACAGCTTCTCCGCCGCGCGGGAGAAGCGGCGCTCACGGGCCACGGCCAGAAAGACTTCGAGTTGCGATAGTTCCATAGCCAGTTAATGAATCTTCAAAGAAGCATTAGCGATACTTATTATGCCACTATTACTAATGATTGCTGAAGAAATATAAGTTTTGCTTCTACCGAAAATGTTCGTACCATAGAAGAATCACCCTGACAGTGCCCTGAATGGAACCGATTATGAGCCCAGAACGCGCGAGAATCACTGTTTTTGATACCACTCTTCGGGATGGCGAGCAGTCTCCGGGTTGCAGCATGAACCAGCACGAGAAGGTGCGGCTGGCGCAGCAACTCGACAGGCTTGGAGTCGACGTGATCGAGGCCGGCTTCCCCATTGCTTCCGATGGCGACTTTGAGTCGGTGAGGGCCATCGCCTCGGCGGTGCGGCGTCCCATTATTGCGGGCCTGGCGCGCGCCTGCCGGCCCGATATCGAGCGGGCGTGGGAGGCTTTGAAGGATGCGGCCCATCCGCGCATTCACGTATTTCTGGCAACGTCGGACATTCACCTGCAGTACAAGCTGCGGATCAGCCGCGATCAGTGCGTGGCCCAGGCGAGAGAAGCGGTTCAGCTCGCCAAGTCGTTCTGTGACGATGTGGAGTTCTCGCCGGAAGACGCTACGCGCACCGATCCGCAATTTCTCTGCCGCGTGCTCAACGCCGTAATTGAGGCGGGAGCCACGACCCTGAATATTCCGGATACTGTCGGCTTTACCATCCCTTCGGAGTTTGGAGAACTCATCTCGATGATCCGGCGCTGCGTGAACGGCATTGAGAAGGTCACCATCTCCGCCCACTGTCACAACGATCTAGGGATGGCGGTGGCTAACGCATTGGCGGCGGTAAAGGCTGGCGCCCGCCAGGTCGAATGCACGATTAATGGAATTGGCGAGCGGGCAGGCAATGCGTCCCTTGAAGAAATCGTGATGGCGATGCGCGTGCGGCCCGATCAGTATCCCTATGAGACCGGCGTGGCCAGCGAGCAGATTTTCGCGGCCAGCCAGATGTTGAGCGACATTACCGGCGTGCCGGTGCAGCCGAATAAGGCCATCACCGGACGCAATGCCTTCGCGCACGAGGCTGGGATTCATCAGGACGGCGTACTGAAAAATCCGCTGACCTACGAGATCATGACGCCGAAATCGGTGGGCGTTCCCGACTCAAAGCTGGTGCTGGGCAAGCACTCGGGACGCCACGCGCTAAGCATCCGTTGCGAGCAGCTCGGTTATCAGTTCGACCGCCGCGCACTCGATGACGTTTATCGGCGCTTTGTACGGCTGGCCGACAAGATCAAGCATGTGGAGGATCATCATCTGCTCGAATTGATCCGCGACACCCATAAGCCCTCGAAGTCGGCGACACCCCTCATTGAGCCGATCCCTCCGGCGAGCGAAGCCGTCGTGAATGCGCCGGCTCCGGAGCCGGAAAAGACTTTTGCTGCCGCTGCACAAACCAATCCGTTTGGAGTGCCAATCCCCGCGCACGGTGAGGCGCATCACGAGCAGACCCAGCAGGAAGATTACCTCTGGGGAGTCTAGAATCTGCAATTGGGTAATTTTAGTAATTGGGAAATTTGAAAAGCCCTGCGTGGCGGCTTTCGTCTTCCGTGGCTAAGATTACCGAATTACGCAATTGCCCAATTACAAAATGCTCCTAAACATCACTGTCCTGCCGGGCGATGGCATCGGCCCTGAAGTCACCGAGCAGGCCGTCCAGGTCCTGCGGGCTGTTGCTGACTTGTTTGGGCACCAAACCCGACTACAAGAAAAGGCCATCGGCGGAGCCGCATTGACGGCCGCAAACGATCCCCTTCCCCCGGACACGGTTCAGGCCTGCCTGTCTTCGTCCGCTGTCTTGCTCGGCGCGGTCGGCAGTCCGGCCTTCGATAAGAATCCCGGACATCTGCGTCCCGAGGCCGGCCTGTTGCGGATACGACGCGAGCTGGGCGCATACGCGAACCTGCGTCCGGCAGTCTTCTTTCCTGCGCTGGAGGATTCTTCTCCGCTGCGACCTGAGATCGTTCGCGGCACCGACATCATGATCGTCCGCGAGTTGCTCGGCGGAACCTACTTCGGCCAGCCAAGGTCCATCGAGGGCGAACCAGGCTCGCGGGTTGCGATCAACACCATGCGCTATGCCGAGCATGAGATCGAGCGCATCGCCCGCGTGGCCTTCGATCTAGCCATGAAGCGCAAGCGCAAGGTTCTCTCCGTCGACAAAGCGAACGTGCTGGAGTGCTCGCGCCTGTGGCGCGACGTGGTCACGCGTATCGGAAAGGATTACCCAGACGTAAAGCTTGGGCATCAGTACGTAGATTCGGCAGCGATGTTGCTGGTACAGCATCCCACCGACTTTGATGTCGTGCTGACTGAGAACATGTTTGGGGACATCTTATCGGACCAGGCCGGCGGAGTCGTCGGATCGCTCGGATTGCTGGCATCGGCAAGCATCGGGGGCCCGGTGGGATTGTACGAGCCGGTGCATGGTTCGGCCCCCGACATTGCCGGGAAGGGAATCGCAAATCCCTTGGGAGCGATCTTGACCGTCGCCCTTTTGTTGCGGCACTCGTTTCACCTTGAGGCAGAAGCTGCGTGTATCGAGCAAGCGGTCTCCGCCGTGTTGACGCAAGGTGCGCGAACAGCAGATTTGACCAGGAAAGGGCAGGCGTCGATCTCAACCGCGGAGATGGGCAAGCGAGTGGTCGACGCCGTTAAGGCCTCGGGGCGAGCTCATGTCTCAGCGTAGAGCCCAGGCGGGCTTACGTCTTTGCATGCTGTGCCGCCAACTGCGCATCGCCCACATATTTTCCCGTCATCGAGTACCAGCGGATCCGAAGCATCTCCAGAAACATCTTTGACCCGTCGATGATGGGATGGATGCGCGTGCCTCCGCTGTGTCCCCACCGGACGGGAACTTCGGTGACTTTGAATCCCGCCTTCCGCGCAAGAAAAAGCACTTCGGGATCGAATCCCCAGCGCTCGATCTTCTGATGCGGGAAGATGGCCTGTACCGTGGGCTGTTTAAAAGCCTTGAACCCGCACTGTGTGTCCTTGAATTTCAATCCGAGCGTCATCCGCAGCAGCAGATTGAAAATACGACCGAAGATTTGCCGGTGTAAGGGCTGGCGTTGTGTCTGGGTTTCGGCGCGGAGCCAGCGCGAGCCAATGGCGATGTCAGCGCCCGCCGTGAGCGCCGCGAACAGTTTTGAAGATTCCTCGATCGGCGACGACAAGTCCGCGTCGCTGAACAGCACGATCTTTCCCTTGGCGTGCAGCATCCCATTGCGCACGCTATATCCCTTGCCGTGATTGCCCGGATTCTCGACCAACTGCACGATCGGATCTTTTGCCGCGAACGACTTGATGATTTCAGCGGTGTTGTCACTGGAGCCGTCATTCACGACGATTACTTCCGCGTCCCATCTCTGCGCATGCACGTAGGCCAGCACCTTTTCGAGCGTCGCGCCCAGGCGCGCACTCTCGTTGTAGGCCGGAATCACGATGCTGTATATGGGCTCCAAAAGAAGTACTCAGTTGCCTCTACTCGGGCTTTGTCAACTGATATTCACACGCGAAGGGTCGCTTCATTGTATTTGGCTTTGTGTTTTTCGGGAACCAGATTCGGCGAGGAGGGCTCTACAGGACCTAGCGCGAGCCTCTGATGCAAGTGCTGCCCCTAGGCCACTTGCCGTTTCTGCTCAAGCATCGAAAAATATTCGGCGACCAGGTCCGCATCCCACAATCCCCTGCTGGCTTCGTCGCGCATGGTCTGTGCAGCTTGCTCATGGGTCTGGGCAGGCTTGTAAGAGCGAGCCGTGCGCAAAGCGTCGTACACGTCAACTACTTGTAGAACGCGTGGCAGCGCGGGGATTTCCGACCCGGTCAATCCGTCAGGATAACCCGAGCCGTCGGAATGCTCGTGATGATGGCGAATGATGGGCAGCACTAGCCGAAGCGAGTGCAATGGCCGGCAGATATTTTCCCCCGTGATGGGATGAAGTTTCATCACCGCCCATTCGCCGGGAGTGAGGTCGCTTCCCTTTTTCAAAATCTCGTCAGGTACCGCGATCTTCCCCAAGTCGTGCAAGTATCCGCCGCGCTTTAACGCCAGGATGGAATCCTCATCCATACCGAGGTGCCGGCCCAGGTCGGCAGCGTGTACCGAAAGGCGTTCGCAATGACCTTCCGTGTACGGATCACGCCCCTCGACGATCAGGCCCAGGGTGCACAGAACCGAATCGGCAGTCTCCAGTTCGTCGGTAAATTCTTTGAGGCGCAGCAGCGACTTCACCCGCGCGATCAGTTCTTCGGCTAACACAGGCTTGTTCAGGAAGTCATCGGCGCCGGCCTCAATCCCGCGTACCCGGTCGCTGCTGTCGCTAAGCCCGGTGATCAGGACGAAAGGGATGAGCCGCGTGGTTGGATCGTCTTTCAGGCCGCGGCAGAAATCGTAACCCGACTTACCAGGCATCATCACGTCTGAGAGGATCAAGTCCGGCTGCCGCCGGCGCACCTCTTCCTCGGCCTGCTCCGCGTTGGATGCGGTGATCACGTCATAGCCGCGAATGGTAAGCAACTGGCTCATCAGCCCGGCAATGCTCGCCTGGTCGTCCACCACCAAAATGCGCGGAACTCGACGTCTTGGAAGCAGATCCCCCATGTCCTTGTAAGAAGCGGAGTCTTCCCTCGAAGTTGTCTGCCCGTTGGAGCGGGTAAAACGAGAGGAAGGAGAAACACTCATCCGAAAATCGTTATTCTACCTTTCGATTCTACCGCCAATCTCAGGTTTTCGCCCCTAGCCGAAGCAAAGATTTCTTGCGAGAGTACCCCCAGGAGAGCGAAATTGTCCTATTCCCAATTTGGCACCTCTCTTGTGCCACTTGTGACTGGGGACCTTGCGAACGGCTTCGACTCCTGCCTACCCTCGCCGGTATGAAATGGCGCTGCATTCTTTTGATGCTCCTTCTGACCACCCTGACTCAGGCCACGGCAAAAGTGCACGTAATTGCGTTCGGAAAATGGATGCAAGTGCACTGTTGTGCAGATGCGGGACCCGGCGCGGAGCCCCTCACGATCAAGGTGCGGGCGCTGGTTGTGGATGGGCGGTTGAAGGAGTACGTGCTCGGTAGCCCTCACGACGTTGCGGAGAGATTGTTCGTGGTGCGGCGCGCGTTTCGCGTGAATGATGGCTTGCCGGAAGAGCCTGGCCCACGATGGCAATGGCAACGTGGCGGATGGCTGCTGGTGGATCGTCTCACCGGCCGGGTCTCCCCCATCAGCCTTCCGGAATTCGATGCGTTTTCCTCGCTGGCCAGTTGGTATCGAGACTACGTCGCGTATTGCGGCGTGGGTGACGACGGGAAAAAGACCTATGCGGTCGTCGCGCAGCTAGGCCGGCGCAAGCCGGTCTTGAAGAAGCCGCTTGCGTATGCCATGCCCGAGAGTCCCGCGCCGGACTCCGTTTGTCCCGCTCCAACCTGGCAGCGAAGCCCCACGCGCGTCAGCTTTGCGCCCGCAAGTGGAGACAAGCAGACTTTTTCCATCCACGGGACTGCCGTCGACGTGGTGACCGATGCGGAGGACGAAGACGATGCGAAATAGGGGACCCGGAGTGCAGCGGGACTCAGAAAGATTTCTGGTTTCAGTTTCCAGAACGGTTGGCTCCGAACACCGAGACAGCCACTTTCGGCTCTCTGCCATTCAGCCGGAAATCTGAAGATCGTCAATCGAAAGTCAACAATCTGAAATGGTAGTTCCCACTCCTGCGTTCCGCATCCTGACTTCTGCCTTCCCTAGTCTCCGGCCGCCTCAACCGCAGCCAAGTCCTCTGAAAGCGTCTTCCCTCTCACTTTCGCGCTGGTGACCAGAATGACCGACAGAACCACAACCGCGCTTCCCGCCAGGATGAAGCTGTCCACGCGCTCGTGCAGGATCAGCCATCCGAGAAAGACCGCGACCACCGGATTAACATACGCATAGGTCGAGACTTTCGAAGTCGGCACGTGCTCCAGCAGCCATATATAAGCCGTGTAGCCGATCCACGAGCCGCAGACCACGAGGTAAGCCACTGCTCCAAGACCTCGAGCGGTCCAGATCACATGATGCAAATCGCCGGCGGCCAGCGCGAAGATGAAATTCCCTACTCCGGCTGCCGTGACTTGCCATCCGGTAGCACTGAAACCGTCCATGCCAGACTGCCAACGCTTGGAGAGCACCGACCCGAGCGCCCAGCTGAACGATCCGCCAATGAGGCTGATGGACGCCCAAAGTTCGCGGTGGCCCATCCTCCCGGCCTGCAACTGCGGCCACACCAGCACGAATAGCCCGACAATGCCTAACAGCAGCCCCACTTTGCCCCGTCGCGAAATATGGTGATCGCCCAGAAGCAGCGAATCCAGCACCAGAAACCACAGCGGGGTAATGGCGATGATCAGCGCAGCCAGGCCGGTCGACACCGCGAGTTCGGCGTAGGACAGCGTGAGATTCCCGCCCATCAGCAGCAGGAGTCCGACCACGGCCGCGAGCAGAAGTTGCCGGGGCGAGTAGAGGATTTTGCGTCCGCTGGCCGCGCAGACCGCAAGCATGACAAAGCCCGCGACCGAAAATCGCAGCGCGCACATCAACGCCGGAGGGATGCTTTGTACCGCGATGTCAATGCCCAGATACGTCGAGCCCCAGAACAGGTATACGAGTCCGAACGCAAGAATCACCATCCACCGGCTTGGGCGTTGAGCGGGATCCATTGAATTTGAGACAGGAGAATTACAGCACATCTGAGTGCCGAAACGTCCGATTCGATTCGTAAAAATCAGAGTTCGGCTAAGCGGTTACCGGGGAGGCCTGACGCCCCGAAGTCCTCCCGCTGCCTTACTGCGCCGGCGGCACGTACTCCTTCGGCTTGGCCGATCCCTCGCCGAAGAAAAACATCTCCAACTGCTTTACGATGACTTCCTGATCTTCGCGCCGGGCAGGATTTAGCCTGTACTCGTTGAGCAGCATCTTGCAGTGTTCTGTCCACATCTTCCACGCCTCTTGCGAGACGTTTTCATACACCTTCTGCCCCAACTCGTTGTCAAAAGGAGGCTCATCCAGCCCCGGCATCTCTTTCTTGAACTTCACGCAATAAACCATGTGCGCCATAAATTTCCTACCCCTAGCCGTCAATCTGAAAAACGAACTTCTATCTTACACCGCGAATCCTGATCGATTTCCTTCGTGCTCCTTAGTGTCCTTTGTGGTCAAGAGGTTTTCGGCACTGAACCCAAACGAGAGCCGCCACGATCCACATCGCGAGCAGTGGCATCAGACTCGCGAGCCCGCGCAGACCCAGTCACCTGGCCAAGGTTAAACGCTCCATATTGCGAATTCGACCCGGCCTCGGCGACCGTGAGCATCGAGATTCGATTGACCGCCATTTGCCCTGCCAGAACGCGGGCCAGGACGAATGCAATATCGGACAACGTCCTGCATCGACAACTGGGAGGTCGTCGAAACCACCATCAAGGCGAAGAACACACTGATCACAGCCAGCCCCACCAGCACGCGTCGCCAGGTGCCAGAGTCGCATGCTGCCAAGCTATCGCCAGACCGATGCACAAGAACGGAATACACGCCCCCGCATACCGCGGACCGAACGACAGTCCCGCCTTCCACCAATAAAACGATGCATTGAACAAAAAGTAGTAGGCAACAATCGCCGCCGCGACCAACGCAGCGACACGAGAGGCGCTTTCTCTTCCACAAGAGCCACAATCCGAACGGTGCCGCCAGCATCACCGGCGAAGCAAAGAACAAGCCGCGCGAACATCCAAACAGAAGCTTCAGCAGCCGGTCGGGGTGAGGATAAGTCAGCCCCAGATATCCCGCTGCTGCATAAACGAAAACTGAATTCGGATCGTAATACGAATAGCTGGGACGAAACGATCCAAACGCGGCGTACAAATACGCCAGCAACACGATCACGCAGATCGCCGCACCAAGCCCCACTCCCAGCCACAACCCGCCAGCGAGCGCCGCGGTCCGCGCGGCCAGGCCTGCGAGAGAGCCAGCAACGCCAGCATGGCCGAAGCTGGCGCGGCCGGATATTCCGTGACCGTAGCCCATCCCGCGGCGAGCCCCACCGCCAGCGCCCACAAGAAATCTCGACGTGCCTGTGGCTCATCCCGCAGCTTTAGCGCAGCAGCAAACGCAAATATCAGGCACAGCTCCCACCAGCGCATGCGCCCAGAACAGGCCTGCGTACGCCCACATGGGAGTGCCGAGCCCCATCACCACCGTCGCGAATGCGGCGCCGCCCACGCTGGCCCCGAATCGCAGGCCAGAAAAAACAAGCAGACTGCAGCCAGCGCCGTCGGGCAGCGCGAAGCGCCCACGCTTGCCACATAAGACAGAGCCATTGCGCCGCGCGGCGATTCCGGATCGACGCCCGAACGCTCGCAGGCCGGGCCGCGCCGCCAGGGCAAAAGGCAGCGACCAGAAACACCAGCCCCGGAGCCTTATCAGAGTAGTAATGTCCGTGGAAGTGGGCCTTGTCCTGCGTGTTCTGTGGTAGGCGTCGATCTGCAGAGTGTGCCGCTCGACGATCGCGCGCAGCAAATCGAAGCGCGAATTCTGGTTCCACCCGCCGCCTTCATAGAAATAAATGAAGGAAGAGAAGAGCACCGCCCCCAGCAGAGACGCGGCCTTCCAATGAGAGGAAGAATTTTCTGGGAAGGGGGCATGCCTCATCGGAATGTACTGAAGATCGGGAATAGTGTCACTCAGAGGATGCGCCGGCCTCCTGGCCGGCTGTCGTGGCGGCGTCCCGCCACCACCGCAGCACGCGGAAACTCCGCTGATCCTTCTACTCCTGTGCCGCCGCTAGCAGAAACGCCGCGACAATCTTCTTGGCCTCTGCGTCCAATCGCTTCGCCGGATCGGCCGCGCCGTTTGCCGCCCCGGCTTTCCCCTTCAGCCCAATGTAGACCGCATCGTAGGGCGTGTCGCCCAAGGTTCTCCACCTTGTGCTTGAACGGCGGATACCATCGCGCTTCCCCGGGCTTCGAGAATATCTCTCGCACTTTTCCGTTCTCGTCGGTGAACCGAAGATGCGCTTCGGTCAGAATCACCACGACTCCGCCGGGATGCTCATGCAGCGCAGACTTCTCGTGTGGCCCGTAGTGTACCGACACCACCTGCACCCGGTCATTTTCAAAATCAAGCTTGTAGTGTTTGGGCTCAACCTTGGTCGGATCTTGCGCCAGCAGTGAACGCTGGCGGCAGACACACAAATACCCCCGCCCAGAATAGCTTCGACCGCATGCTCTGCCTCCTGCCCGCAGTTACTCGATAGGACTAGCCTTGCGCCGACTCTACGTGCCACAACAGTCAGTGTCAACGTTTTGAACCGCTGGAGGGCTCACCAAGGTAATACTGGAATCAAGAGTGGAGCGGGCGGCCCCGCCCGCGTCGGGAAGTCTTTTCGAATCCAAGAGAGACTTTTGGTGGGCCCACCAGGATTTGAACCTGGAACCAACAGATTATGAGTCTGCTGCTCTAACCGTTGAGCTATGGGCCCGCGAATCCCAATCTAGCATATCGACCGCCCATATTCCGCCCGCTTACAGCCGCAGCTACCACTGTCCTTCACTGACTAGTCAGCTTCTCTCATACCGTGGCCTTCTCCGCCCCCAGCCCCGTATTCGATCGCACCAGCAACTAGTTGAACTTATGCTGCGAGGCCAGGTTCGCCGACGCCGTCACCGCAAACGCCAGCGCCACCACTGCCAGAATCGTGGCAAATGCAATCGCCGAAATGAAGGCGAAGTAGACGCTGCCCGCCAAAGCCTGTGCCAGCAGAGGCGCGCTCATGTTGGAAGAGGACGATGAAGCGGGGTTACAGAGGATTAACTTCCTGTTCCTTCGCGCCCTTAGTGGCTTAAGGTTTTCTCCAAAGCAAAAGGCGCCCGGAGGACGCCTTTAATCCTTCACGTCTTTTTTCCTACGCTCTGGCGGCGGTCGCGAGCTTGCGGCCTACGGAGGCCAACTCCGCCAGCGAGGGCACCGACTCCGGTTGAGTCACCTTGTTGTCCGGCAGGTCCCCACCCTTCTTGAAAGCCTCAACCAGCATCTCGATCGCGAGATCCGCATTCGGACGAATGAAAATCGTTGCCGCCAATGTCCCATTCCTCACCCACGCCTGCCCAGTGCTCGGCATGCCGTCGCACCCGGTGATGGGAATCTTCAACCAGCGTCCCCGCTCCGCCAGCGCAATCTCGTTGAATGCCTTTCTCGCGCCCATGGCCATGCTGTCATCCTGTGCTCCCACCAGATCGACGTGCGACTCCAGTGACGTCCTCAGGCGCAGCCACGAACTCACCGTGCGGTGCGAACTCTCCTCGGTCCAATTCGCCCGCATCGATTTCACCTGGATGTTCGCGGGCTTGCTCTTCATCAACCCGGCGGTACGCTCCTTTGCCGCCAGACTATTTGCCGGACCTTCGATGTACAGGACCGTCCCCCCATTGGGCAGCAGCGCCGCGAATTGCTGGCCCTGAATTTTCCCAATCTCCTGGTGATCGGAGCTGATGGCAAACACCGGCACCCTATACGTACGCCGCAAATCGAGGATGTAATCCACCTCGTGGTTCAGCACCACCCATCCGATTCCGGCTGCCGCTGCCGCCCGCGCCACCTGCGGAAACGCGGTTCCCCCCGCAGGCTCAAACATGATCGCGTCTGGTTTGGCCACGTTCGAGTCCTGTATGTAATGCAGCAACTGCTGGCTTTGCGCCAGCGCGTCATTGTCAGCATAAATGATCTGCACTTCCACACCGAGGCGCCGCGCAGCCTTCTCCGCTGCTGCCGCCTGCTCCTGCTGGTAGTCGTTCTCGTTGTTCGTGAGTGAGACCAGAAAATTCAGTCGTTTCATGGAAGTGAGATTCGCATTGTGATCATAGTTCTATATCATTCCAATACGTACGTAACCGGAGTAATGTCACTTCAGGAATTTACGAAATCCGAACACGGCGTCGTGTAGAAAACTTTCAGGCTGGCGCATGGAAGCGCGAGAGGGCATTCCTCTCTCGTCCTGCCATGAAACGATGGGCGAAATCAGGCTTAACTACCGGCGCTCGCACTCTTCGACGCATCACCGAGAAATAGCTTCAGACTGGCGTCGAGAATCTCTCGGCTCTTATCCGCTAAGTCGACGAACCGAAATGGCTGCATCCATCCTTGCGTCGCCCACATGGGAAACAGCAGCTGCGCTTTATTTCGGATGGTCTTCTCCTGAATGTGGAAGATCAATTCGACTTCCAGCTTCTCATCGAGTGGCTTCTCCAGATGGATGACACCGCCGGACGTCGAGAGTTGGTGAAAAGCGCCTCGCACCGACCGCTTGTTTGGGAGCCGTACCAGCACCAGCACCGATCCCCGCAGCTTCACACGAAATGGGCGCTGGGCAAATTTGTCGTCGCGCGACTTGAGCAGTCTCTCTTTCTTGCCATCAGATGAAACTGGCTTGGGCTCAGGAAGCGCGACTGGCAATTCGTCACTAGTGGCAACCGGCTTTTCGTCAATAGCAGCGAGCGGCTTCTCGTCGGCAGCTACAACGGCCTTCTCGTCCTCACCTGGATTCGCCTCTTCGTGAATAGCAGCGACCGACTCTTCCTCAGCAGCTAAAATCGTCTTTTGGTCACAAGCCGCAACTACGTCCTCTTCGCTTGGCGGAATCATCTCGTCGTAGACCGGAGCGCTCGGCTCCTCGCCGGCTATCGCGAAGGTCATGACGTACTGTGTCCCGACCGGGTCCTCGTCAGCGGCGGTGCCCGTCTCATCCAAAGGAGTGGTCGCCGTTGCATCAGCCGGCGCGAGGGTCGGCTCTTCCTCGCCTGCGGCCGGCTTGGCGTCGCTTGCTGCGATGATTGTCGACTCGCTCGCTACAATGATCTTATCGTCGACAGTTGGGGTTGCCCTCTCTTCCGGAACTACAACTAGCTTCTCGTCAATGGACGCGATTGCCTTGTCCTCCGGAGATACGATGGCCTGTTCATTGGTAGCGGCGATGATCTTGTCATCACTTGGTTGAAACGCCTTCTCTCCTGTAGCGCCGGCTACCTTTTCGTCACTAGACGCGGTGGTCTTCTCTTCCGCAGCTGCGACTGGCTTCACATCGCTCGACACAGCTATCTTCTCGTCCGGGGCGGCAACCGTCTTCTCGTCGCTCGACGATATTGTCTTCTCGTCCTTGGAGGTACACTCCCGCTCTTTCTTCTCGTCGGGTGATGGCAGCAGCCGCGCAGATGATTCGAACTCGTCCCACATAGGCTTTCCTGAAAGTATGGCAGCGCTTGGTCACTTGACGAAGTTACCAAAGAACAACACCCGCTTGTTGGCCACACACTTTTGGCAAACGATTCTCAGCAATCCAAAAAAGGCGAGCTGTGCCCATCCGTCGAGGGGAGCTTATTCTTGTTCCCGGGAAGCCCGGCGAAGGGAAGCTACTTCCGTCCCGCTGGAGCGTCCGCTCCCTCAGAAAAGAGATTGTAGGGCCAGGCTTTTTTATGCGAGGTCACACCGGAAGCAGTCGGCGCGGCCGCGTTCGCTCGCGCCGGATCATTCGTCGCGACAATATTCCAATCTTCCGGAGCGTCTTTAATTCCCCAGACATTTCCGTGCGTATACAGCGAGACGCCAACCAGATAAAACTTGCCGTCGCCGCCCAGTGGCACACAATTTGCCACCCGCCCCGTCACGCTGCCGCCGCCGGGCAGGTCATTGATCATGACAGGCGTTTCCAACTGCAGCGCCCTTGTGCTTCGAAAGCCGCACCCTTGCGCACTCACTACCAACAGCACGCACTTTTCCGCAAAGGGACGCATGCGGTCCAGGCTGATCACGCTGACAGGAATTTCCACCCGCACTCGGGTACTTCGTCGGGTCGCTTTGGAAGTGAGAATCTCCATCGAGGGATACAGTCGGCAGTCGAGCCCCGAAACTTCAGGCGAGACAACTCTCCGGAATCATTGTTGCAGAACGCGCGTCCTCGCCGATGATGACGAAAGTAACTTTCCCACAGTCGGAAAAGTCGGAAGTCTTCTTTACTTCTGATTTCTTGGTTCTCACTTCCCTTTACCGCCCTTTCCGTTCCGCTCCGCCTGCTCGATCCCCGCCACCAAGCCCTTCGCGACCGCCCGGCCGTAGCCCGCTCGATCCATCGCGGCCATCGTTGCCGCGGCAATCCCTCCAGGTGTGGCCGCCTCATGCAACAATTCCGGCAACCCAAGCCCGCTCTCGTGCCAATAATGGATCCCGCCCGCCAACGCGTGCGCGGCTGCCTCCAATGCTGTCGTACGATCGAGCCCCGCATCCTGCGCGGCCTTAGCAAGCGTCGCGAGTGCGTGATACCCGTGCGTCGGCGAGGCCGCCGCCGTGATCGCATCCATCTGCCTTTCAGCAAGCTCAAGCACCGGCCCCACGCGCTCGAACAACTCTCGAACCTGCTGCCGTTCTTCTTTGGGTACGCCCCGCTCAAAACACACCGGAGTGAATCCTTGCCCAATGCGGCACACAGGACTCGGCATAGCACGCACCCACTGCGGTGAAGGAAGCCCAGCTCGCAGGTTTCGGAACGGAATTCCAGCCGCTAGACTGACGCATAACTTCGGCGGTGTCGCCCCGCCGCCGGCAACTTCGCGCAGAATTTCCTTCACCGATCCCGGCCGCACCGCAACCACCAACATCTCCGCACGCTCGACCGCCGACTGCAAATCACGCGCGACCTTTACTTGCGATTCTCGTTGCAGCGCCCGCACTTTCTCCAGATGCCGGTCATACACGATGATCTCCCGGTCATCCCCCGCAAGCCGCAGACCAGAGGCCAACGCGCCGGTGATTCGCCCTCCGCCTAGAAAAACCAAACCCTTCATACCATTTCTCTGCTGTGGACTATGAATGACTCAAGGTGAAGCCGCCCGTCGGGCAGCGGCATCCGTGGAAGAGCGGCCCTTCAGAGCCGTGAAAGTTACGCGAATCTGTCGGGCTTTAAGCCCTGTCGACACGACAATCTACCGGCTGGCCAGGCCTCCCGCCGTCTCTCCGCCATCCATCGTGAACACCTGCCCAGTCGCAAACGCCGCATCGTCCGACGCCAGATACGCGAACAGCCCCGCAATCTCCTCCGGCTTCGCGTGCCGGCCCAGCGGAATCTTCCCGTTCACTTCCGCCAGCATCGCGTCGGAATATTCCGCGCGCTGCATCGGCGTCAGCACGTATCCCGGAGCCACGGCGCACACCCGCACTTTCGGCGCCAGCTCCAGCGCCATCGACCGCGTCAGCTCAATCACTCCGGCCTTGGTCGCGTTGTAGTCCGCGTAATACGGATATCCCATCAGCCCATTGGTCGACGCCGTCTGCAGGATCACTCCACTCCCGCTCTCCCACATGTGCCGCGCCGCCGTTTGCGCCACGTAGAACACGCCTGTCAGATTCACCGCGATCACGCGGTCCCATTCCTCCGGCGTGATGTCGAGAAACTTGTGACGAATGCTGATGCCCGCATTGTTGACAACCACGTCGACGCCATCCATCAGCCGGATCGCCTCCGCGAACGCTGCCTCCACCTGCATCAGGTCGGTGACGTCGGCAATAATCGCCTCACCCAGCGCGGGCAGGTCGTGCTTCACGTGCTCGCATGCGTTGGCGTCGCGATCGATCACGCACACCCGCGATCCTTCTTCCAGAAAGCGCGCCGCCGTGGCCGCGCCAATTCCGCTCGCGCCGCCGGTGATCAGGACTCGCTTGTCCTTCAACCCTCGCATGGATTCTCCTCTTGGGATGTAGGAACGGACGCATTCGTCCGTGCCAAGCGCGGCGAGGCGTCCTGACGGCTTGCGCCGGCTCGCCGCACGCTGCTCATTGTTCCCTGCTCATGGCTCATCGCTCGCTGGCCCGGACGACAATCGTCTGCGGCACTGCCCGCAACAACCGCATCAACTCCTCATCGCACGGGCGATTGATGTCATAAATCGCGTATCCCAGCGTCCCGCGCGTATCCAGCACCTGGCGCTCAATGTTGATCCCGCGATCCGCCAGGATATCGTTGATCGCGCGCAGAATTCCCGGCACATTGTGATGGATATGCATCAGCCGGTACGATCCGTCCGCTCGTACTCCAGATGACACTGCGGCAGGTTCACGCTCAGCAGTCGAATTACCCGTCCGAAGTAGTCAATCATCTTCGCCGAAACAAACTGGCCAATATTCTGCTGCGCTTCCTCCGTGCTATCCGCCCATGTGCGGCGTCAGGATCACGTTCGGCATCCCTCGCAGCGGACTCTCGAAATGCCCCGCCGCGTTTCCGGTTCCTGCGGGAACACATCGATCGCCGCGCCCGCGAGTCTTCCCGCTCTTCAAATGCTCGGCGAGCGCGTCATGATCCACCACAAATCCGCGGCTCAGATTGATGAGGCACGCTGCCGTCTTTCATCGCCGCGAACTCTTCTTCGCCAAACAGATTCTGATTCTGTGGCTTGCCATCCACGTGCAGCGTGATCACGTCCGACGTCTCCAGCAATTCGTGGAACTCAAGCGCCCGCGCATTGCCGCGCGCCAGCACATGCGAGACATCGTGGAACACAACGCGCATGCCCATCGCCTCGGCCAGATCTGAGACCTGCGACCCGATCTTGCCGTATCCCACAATCCCCAGCGTCAGCCCGCGCACCTCGTGCGATCCCGCCGCCGACTTGTTCCACAGCCCGCGATGCATCTGCCGTGCTGCGCCTCGAAACGTCCGCCGCAGCAGGAGGATGATCTCCCCCATCGCCAGCTCGGCCACCGAGCGCAGTTCGAGTGCGGATCGTTGAATACGGCGATTCCGCGCTCGCTCGCAGCCGTGCGATCGATCTTGTCCACGCCAATGCAGAACGCTCCTACCGCGACCAGTTCTTGCGCGGCGTCGATCACTGCCGCCGATATACGCGTCTTCGAGCGCACGCCCAAAATCGAAACGCAGCCGATCTTCCCGAGCAGCTCGTGCTCCTCGAGTGCTGCCCTGTGCGACTCCACCTCATATCCGGCGGCGCGAAATCCCTCAACCGCCACCGCGCTGACATTCTCCAGCAACAGGACCTTCAAGAACTCCTCCCTGAATTTACATCGATGCAACCAAGGATTATCTCAGACGAAGAGAGTAAGAGAGATCATGTATGAATAGATGTGGTCAAGTGGCGAGCACGGCGCAGGTAGGGACAGCCGCATCGGCTATCCGCGGCGCAGAACTATCGCGCCGCAGCTATGAAATCGCCGGTCTGAGTCTCTGTCGCCCGAATCCCGCAGCCTACGCCGCAACCTTCTCCGGCACTCTCAACGGCGTCCGTCCAAACGCCGGAGCTTTGCACACCACCGTCGTGAAGAACTCGATCATCAGCCCGAAGATCGCGTTGCCGAGGGGAGCGATTACCAGCCATTGCACTCCCAGATTCATGAACATGAAGTAGGAGAAGATTTCTCCCACGACCAGTCCCAGGACGATGCCGTTCCAGGCCCAATGCAGCTTCAGCCCCGACACGCCGATGACAAATCCCATCACGGTGCGGTTCAGCAGGATCCAAATCAGGGTGACAGCCGAAAACGTCAGCAGGTGTCCGGCAAATGCCCCGGTAGCGCAAAGCAGGCCGGCAACCACGCCGAACAGGGTAGCAATGACAATCCGTTTCATCAGGTCCTCCTCGTTGCGAGCAGAACCCCACGAGGTAGGATACGCCTCGGGGTCATCGCCAGTTCCGGATTCTCGGCCGAATCCAAACACGAACCATGTAGGGACAGCCGTCCCACGGCTGTCCAGCGGCGCAGACCTATCGTGCCGTGGCATTTCTTCCGCCGCAAGGGCCGGCCCTCGGTTCATTCGGAGTTGCCGTCTGCGGTGTACGGTGGTTCCCGAGCCATTTCTCGGTGCAGATCCTGGACGCCGATGGCCTTCGCGGGCGGGCGCCCGTGCCACATTTCTACAGCCAGAACAGGGGGGCCAGACCTGCCAGAGCCAACGTTAGCAGGAGTGAGAGGCTTTGCCGGCCGGTTTGGCGGTCGGCGAGACTGTAGGAATAGATACCTTTTGCGACATTGTTGCTGGAGGCGGCAATCAGGATCGCGATGGCGGCAACACTGAACGGAGTGAGGGGGGAGCCGGCGGCCTGGGTCATGCCCATGATGAGGGGATCGACGTCAGCGAGACCCATGATGGCGGCGAGGATGTTCACTCCGGCGTGTCCGAGATAGGTTACGGCCAGCTGTGTGGCAACGAGCATGACGAGAAACAGGATAGCGAAGAGGAAGGCGGCGCCGAGTTCCAGGGGATTGCCGGGCTCGAATTCGCGTTTAAGCTGCGATTGGACCGGGTCCGGGCGGCGGGACCAGAACCATCCGGTGGCGATCGCGGCTGCGGCAAGGGCGAGGAAGGCGGGGGCGAGCATGGCTCCGAGGTGGCGGTTAAAGATCACGACGAGCGCGACCAGGCGGAGATACATCATGCCGGAAGCGATGAGGATTCCTCCGGCGAACAGGTGAGGGCGCTGCTCGCGGGCGGCACGGCGCGACATGGCAACTGTGGTAACGGTGGAAGAGTAAGCCCCGCCGAGGAAGGCGGCGAGAATGACACCGCCGCGATTTTTGGTGAATTTTTGCAGGACATAGCTGCCGTAGGAGACCGTGCTAACTGCGACCACGACGAGCCATGTCTTGAAAGGGTTGAGATGGAAGCGTCCAAATTGCTGGTTGGGAAGGATAGGGAGAATGACGGCGCTGAGGAGCAGAAACTTGGCAAAAGTGAGGACCTCTTGCGGAGCCGTGCGAGTGGCAAGCGTTTCAAGGCCCACTTTCAATTCCAGCAGCAGCAGGCTCGCGACGCTAAGGGCGGTGGCGATCCAGAAGTGATCGTAGAAGACCAGCGCGCCAACCACGTAAGTGGCCAACCCGGACATTTCGGAGGTGACGCCTGCGGCTTCAGGCTGGGAGAGTTTGTGCGAGTAGGAAAGAAGCAGGAATCCACCGACGACAACGAATCCGATGATGACGGGAAGAAGCTGAGTGCCGGAGAGCAGTGCAATGGAGTATCCGAGCAGTCCGATGAGCGGGAAGGTGCGAACTCCGCCGAACGAGTAGACTCCGGCGCTGGATTTGCGCTCTTCGCGTTCCAGGCCGATCAAGAACGAAAGAAAGAGAGTGAGAACGATCTTGAAAGCATCGGGCGGAAGAAGGCGGTAGATGTCCACGCGCGAGGTTGGCTCCTGGTAACGGGAAGAAGTATAGACCCACGGGGAAGGTTCTTATACCAATTCGAAGTTAAGTTCAAAAGCCGCGGGCGGGGCACCCGCGCCACACGGTTCCTGCTAGAAACACATTTCAAGCGGTGATGCAATCATGCATGGGCGCTGGCGACGAGGAAGGGCTGCGAGCGCGTCTCGATGACAGGCAGTTCAAGAGTGACCCGGGCGCCTTGAGGAGCCAGGTTTTCGACCTTGAGTTCTCCGCCGCGGCGTTTGGCGATTCCGTAGCAGATGCTCAATCCGAGGCCGGTACCTTTGCCTTCAGGCTTAGTCGTGTAAAACGGATCCAGGGCACGAGTGGGATTGGAGAAACCGGGGCCAGAGTCTTCGATCTGGATGACGGCGCGAGAACCGGCGTGGCGGGCGCGGATCGTGATCTGCCTGGAACCCGCGGACTCGTGCATAGCGTCGCACGAATTGTTGAAGAGATTTAACAGGATCTGCTTGATTTCATCTTCATTGAGCGCGAGGGATGGAAGGTTGGGAGAGATGTCCGCCTGGACGGTCACTTTGGAAGTGCGGGTACGGTATTCGCACAGAGCCAAGACCTCCTGAACGATGGGAGCGAGTTGCGTAGAGACTGCATCACCCGGACTCCGGCGCGAGAAGCGCAGCAAGGTGTCGGTGATCCGCTTCATGCGGCGAGTCTCGCTGAGCAAGCGCTTGAGTTGATCACTGGTGCGAGCCGAAGTAACGGCGTCGCTGATCAGCTCGCCGAATCCCATGATAGCGGTGAGCGGATTGTTCAATTCGTGAGCCACACCTGCCACCAGTTGACCCATGGCGGCGAGTTTTTCGGACCAGACGAGTTGCGTGTGCAACGATTTCAGTTCGAGGGCAGCGGCGAGATCGATGGCCAAAGCCTCGATGCGGGCGAGTTCCTGCAAGGGGATCGAGCCCTCGCTAGAGGCGGCGAGCAGGGTGATGCATCCCAGGCACGATCCTGCGGCCGAGCGGAGAGGGATCAGTAGCTCGCAGGCAGTCAGCTTAGGACCAGATCCAGCGAGGATGAAGGAATTTGGGTTCTCAGGCAGCAGGAATGAAGTCTCGCCGACAGGGCGCGCATTCGAACAGAGATCCTGGATTTGGGTTCCAGTCCAGTCGCGGGTGCGCTCTTGCAGGTTTTGCATAAAATCCGGGGAAAATCCGCTGGCCCCGGCAAGACGGAGCGTCTTTTCAGGCGTTTCGATGTGAATCAGAGTCGCTTTGAAACTGCTGACGGCGGTAATGGCGGACGCGATCTCCTGGCACATCGACTCGGGCGCGTTCGTTGTGAGCAGTCGGGAAGAGATGGCGGAAAGCAGTTCCAGTTGACGACGGAGAGTCGCGGCTTGGTATCGCATCCCCGAGATAGCTTTGGACTTGTCTTCTACCACGGCGAGGATCATGCCGAAGGCCACGAGGAGCTTGGGAACGTCCCAGAGGCCGCTGGGGAGAGCGAGGTTCGGCGCGAAGCGAGTAATCAGGTAGAGGAATGGGAATGCGGCTCCCCAGCAGACAAAGCCGGCAGCGATCGTTAGAACTGCGGGAGATGGCGCCCAATAATTGCGGCAGA
This sequence comes from uncultured Acidobacteriota bacterium, assembly GCA_963807095.1. GTDB lineage: Bacteria > Acidobacteriota > Terriglobia > Terriglobales > Acidobacteriaceae > Sulfotelmatobacter. Next base: position 145,872 of record CAWEAF010000003.1, read on the forward strand.
TAAAGACGCCCGGCAGCGCAAAACCCAAGCCGAGGAGCACGACGGAACCTTCCTGAGAGGATCCGGCCAGGGCGGCGCGCAAAGCCCACCCGCCAGCCAGCGCGCCCAAGGCAGTCACGAAAAAGAAGAAAGGCGTGAATCTTCGTTCGCGCCACAAGAAGAAGCACGCCGACCCGCCGAAGCAGGCGAGTAGGCAGAGAACATAAGGCCAGCGCGCGTCCGTGGCTGAGGCCTCGAGGATCGCATAGAGAACAGAAGGCGCGGCCAGCATTAGCAACAGAAGAGTGCGTTTGACGCGATCCTCGGCGACCGAGCACACAGAAACCAGAAATGCCACGGCGGCGAATTGCAGGGCACCGGCGTCGATGGCTCGCAGCATCGGATTCGCAGCATGTCCCGCAGGCTCAAGCAATTGCGCGAGGAAATGGATGGAAACCAGAGTCCATGCAACTGCCCAAAGGGTTAGGCGGGCGCTACGGGTGTGTCGCTTGAGGCATGCGAAGATCATGACCAGAACGCATACCGTCAGGCAAGTTGGGATTTTCTGAATGACCCCCATCGCTCTCAATTCTTGGGGGAGAACGGAAGTAATCTCAAAAGTAACCAGCGCCGGGGTTACGGTCAACACCAGAACGTGCCATGGAGGTGGCACGAGAGTTTGGGCTCTTTTCTGGCAGAACGCGCGATCGTGGCGCACTCGAGGCGCGGGCGACCCAATCATCAGTGGGGCAATTTAGCGCTTCTCGTAGATCTCGTGGCGCTTCTGCGGCTCTCCAGAACTCATGTTCTCAAAATCGCGAATGATGCTTTTGCCGTCGGCCGACAGTTTAAGGCGCGAATCGTCCAGTAGCTGTCCATCGGCGCCCGTGGACTCGAAATTCAAGGTATCGCCATCCCAGTGAGCTTTCACGGTGGCGCCGCGCGCGTTCTGACTGGGAGTGCCGTCGGTGGCGATAGTTTCCGACTCCTCGAAGTCCTGGCCGTCCGCCGTGCCCTTCGCGGTGGATTTGAACACCGGGTCTTTGTGATCAATGTCGACGACCACCTTAGTGATTGGCGCCCCGCCCATGTCTGATTTCGCAACGTTGAGCTCCCAGTCGCCTGAGAAGTTTGGCTTTGTGGCTGCCGCGAGTGCGAGCGTTGTGACCGCGGCCATCGAGAGAAAGAAAATCCTGGTGATCGTTTTCATGTGTTCTGGATACGAGACGCTGCGATGTTTGTTCCCACCGCTTTGAGGTTTCCCTCGTCGCAATAGTGGCGGCCCTCCGAGCCAGCAACAATACATAGCTCTTGAGTGTTTCCCTGTTGCTCGCCTGAGAAGGTCTCGCTGGTCGCCAGCTACTTCTTCTCGCTCACTTCGGAACTATCTGGTTTTTGCGCTGACCCAAGAGATTTGATGTAGGACACGAGTTGCCAGCGCTGCGGCTCCGGCAGCTTCGACCAGACGGGCATGCCGTGGCGGACGACTCCGTTCGTCAGCAGCCAGAAGAGTGCGCCGGGAGCGGCCTGCTGGACTTCTCCGGCGAGCAGGCCGGGAGCTTTCTTGCCGCCCTGGGCCATCGATCCATGGCATTCGGCGCAATGAAGTCCGAAGAGCTTGGCCCCGGCCCGCGCGGCTTGAGGATCATTCTCCAACGGATTCCGACGGGCGATTGCTTTGGGTGGCGCCTTCGAAAGTTCGTCGTACACGGAATCTTTGTTCACGGATCCAACAGGATTCTGCGACTGCGCAACAGCGAATGCGGTCAGCAGAAACAGTCCGAGCGCGATGCCGGGTCGAATCATCAGTGTCCTCCGAGGAGGCGCGTGACAGCGGCTCCGAAGCCCGAGAATTCACGAGAGATCCCCCAACGCAACAGGAAACGGTGGCTGTTGTCGTTCAGCCCGAAGCCAGGCGAAAGGCGGAGCGTCCACCCGGACGGCAGGTTCCAAGCAACAACCGGAGCGACGTAATGCGAAGTGAGAGGCAGTCCGAAGGAGTAACGATCGCCGAGACCGCCATACATCTCTACGCCCGCAATGAAGTTTTCCCGGCAAAGACTGCAGCGCTGTGCGGAGGCTTTGAGTGCCAGCGGACGACTGGCGCCCATGGCGTAGCCGAATTCCCAGGGATTGCCGCCGGTGAGGTTTTTTGTGGCGATGGTGTTCTCTGCGATATTCCAGCCGTTGAAGGTTTTGGAAAGGATCAGCTTGGTTTCCAGTTCGTGATTGTGTCCTAGCCGGGCGAGGGAGTTGGGAGTGTCATGGTCAGCCTCGACGTCATGGCCCTCCACTTCTTTCAGGATTTTGTCGGCCTCGTTGATTTGCTCGTATTCGATATAGAGCACGGGATTGATAAAGTGCTCGCGCCGGAGCAGCCGGAAGCGATTCTCCAGCCGAAAGCCCGTGAAGATGGTGCTTTCCAGAAACGTGGTCTGGCCCTCGAGATAAAGTTCGGTGGTCCACCAGGCGGTGGCGCCGTACTCGAACTCTGCCCAGAAGGCATGAAAGTCGTTGTCCCCGCGTTGAGTCCCGAAGGTCGAGAAATATTCGACCTCAAGGCTGCCGGGCTCCTCAAGATAGTGGTCGTAAGTGACGATGTAAGGACTTTCCTGAGCGTGAGCCGAGAGTGCCATCGCGGCGCAGACAGCATATACATGGATGATCGAGAGAAAGGATTTCATTTTCAAACTAGTGCCGGCGGCCTTCCGTTGTCGTTGGGCCGCATGAACTGGCCAAAGCTAGTTGCAACTGAGTCGCATCTACAGGTACACTTCAAAGTGTGCCGGAAAGAACGGACTGTGTCCAGTTCCGGCGAAAGAATTCGTCGCACTGCGCTTGCGACCAGTTGCGACAGCACCCCGGCGGCTGAAGCCGCACTGGTGTGACGGACTGAACGGCGCGCCTAAAGACGCGCCCTTTCAAAGCTGCTCCTATGCCGCTTCCCAAGACTGAAATGCCCGGCCGCTTACAGGCGCACTTCGCGGAGCGGGGAATCCGCATGACCCAGCAGCGCCGTGCCATCCTGAGCGTGATGGAAACAGCCAACAAGCATCTGGATGCCAGCCAGATCCTTCGCAAGGCACAGAAGCTGGATGCCAGCGTCGACCGCAGCACGGTGTATCGCACTCTTCAATTGCTAAAACGCCACGGCCTGATCGACGAACTCGATCTCATGCATATCAACGGCGAAGGGCACTACTACGAGCGCAGGCTGGGGCGCGACCACATACACATGGCGTGCCTGCGCTGCGGCAAAATCATGGAGTTTGTAAGTGACAGCTTCGAGAGATTGAAGCAGCAAGTGGAAAGGGATTGCAGATTCCACGTGCTGGTTTCACGGCTGGAGATCGGCGGCTATTGCGCGGGATGCCGCGGCCAGTAGATTCACGCGCCGCGGGCGGACAAATGAGCGCTCGCGCACGCAACGCGAGCCCTGAAGTGCCAATCTACGGCCGCGGAACGCAGCGCTAAACCGCCGCTCTTCCGCGCAACCGTAGGGTCCACCGCGAATCCGAAACTATTCGATGCGGAGGGCATGCATAGGTTCGATGCTGGCGGCGCGTCGGGCGGGAATGAATCCAGCCAGTGTAGCGCAAGCCGAGAGCGCGATCACCGCCACAGCGAGCGTAACGGGGTCATAGATGTGAACACCGTAGAGCTGGCTTCGCATGAGGCGTCCCCCAAGCAGGGCTACCGGAATACCGATCACGAGGCCCAGGGCTACGAGCACGAGCGCTCTCTGCAGGACCATCATGACCACCTGGGTACGATTCGCTCCTAGCGCCATGCGCAAGCCGATCTCGCCAGTGCGGCGAGCGACGGAATACGCAGTGATTCCGTAGAGACCCACGGATGCCAGAGCGAGGGCGAGCAGACCGAATAGCCCGGTGAGCCGGGCGATCAGGCGTTCTCCGGTGAAATTGTCGGCTACCTGATAGTCCAGCGACTTGAAATCGATGATGGTGAGGTCGGGATTGATACTGGCGAGGGTACGGCGAGCTATCGATTCCAGAGCGGCGGCGTCCCCGACGAACTGTAGGGTCACGGAATTCGGGTAGAGCGAGCGGCTTTCGGCAATCTGCATCTGCTGCACTTTGAACGTCTGATTAAACTGCGTCATGGGGCGGAAATACATCGGCCGGTAAGGATCGCGCGGATTGTTATATTTTGCGTCTGCGATGACACCGACGATCTCGTAGTCGGCGGCGTGCGTCTGATCGAAGTTTCCGAAGTGCCGGCCGAGAGGGTCTTCTTTGGGAAAGAACTTCTTCACGAATGCCTGATTTACGACGGCTACCCAGCGTGAGGTGGCGGTGTCCTGGTCGGTGAGCCCGCGACCGCGAAGGATCGGCTGACCGATGGTCTCAAAGAAATGCGGACTGACGCGATCCCAGGAAGATCCGTTATGCTCTTCCGGCCCCGGTGCGGGATGGCCTTGGACATACACGCCCTCACCCCAGTTATTCCCTTCTAACGTGCTGTAGAGAGCTATGCCTACGTTCTTGACGCCGGGAAGTGCGGAGAATTCCTGCTCCAGCCGTTGATTGAATGCACCGATGGTGTTGAGGTTATAGCCCGCGCCCATCGGATCAAGGTGAATGACGTAGCGGTTCGCCGTGACGATGCCGAAATTCTGCCGCTCGAGATTGCGGAGAGTCTCTGTCATCAAGCCAGCGCTCACAAGCAAGACGAGAGATAGTGCGGCCTGCAAGACAATCAGCGCCTTCTGCGGCAAGTGGGAGCGATCGCCGGTAGAGCGATTCAAGCCGCGCAGCGCCTCGGCAGGATCGGAATGCGAAGAGACCCAGGCGGGGACAATCCCGAAAACAACACCAGTAATGAGCGACAGAAGGAATGCGAAGCCGAGCACGACCGGCGACGGGCTGGCGTGGATGGGTAATTGCGTCGCATCGGGAAAGGCGAGGTTGAGAATCGTACGGGCTCCCAGGTATGCGATCGCGATTCCGATGGCGCCTCCAGCAACCGCGAGCATTACGCTCTCGGTAAGCAACTGCCGGACTAGCACCGAGCGTGCGGCGCCAAGAGCGGTGCGGATGGAGGTCTCTGCGCGGCGGGCTGTTCCGCGAGCGAGGAGCAGGTTTGCGATATTGGCGCAGGCCACCAGCAAAACCAGGGCGGAGATCCAGGTCAGCAGGCGCAGGCCGTCTCCGGCTTGCTGCTGCAAATTCTGAATGCCCCCTCCGGCAGGGACAATAACGACGTGTTGCTTGGAGATTTCCTTGTCTCCACCGTTACTGGTGTAGATCGGTTGCGTCGCCAGCCACTGGCGAAGCGTGGCTGAAATCTTGGATTGCAGCGCGGTGGTTGAGACGCCCGGCTTGAGACGGCCAAGGGCATAGAGCCAGTTCGAGCCGGGCTGCTTCAGGATGCTGGTTTCTCCTTCGATGATGGGCTCAGCGTTGAGCGGAATCCACAGAGCAGGAGGATTGTCATTAATCCGATCGCCGAAGAAGCCCGGCGGCGCGATCCCAACGATGGTGACCGGGTGGCTCTGAACAAAAAAGGTCTCCCCAATGACGTTGCTGCCGGCGTGGACTGCTTTCCAGGCGGCGTAGCTGAGAACGGCGACCGGTGTCGCGCCAGGTACGTCGTCAGAAGATTGGAGCAGGCGACCAGCGTACGCACCCAAACCGAAGGTAGTGAAGTAGTTGCCCGAAACGTACTCGGTTCGCTCAGATTTCGCAGTGGCGTTGCCAACGCGAACGTTCATCATGTTCTGGCCGGACTGGAAGGCGGCGAGCTGCTCGAACTCGGGAGTGGTGTCCTGAAACTGGCGGTAGAGATCGTAGGAAAAGAGATCGAAATCGCCGTTGTCGTTTTCATAGCCGCCATTGACGCAGCAATCGTCAAGATCGCCGATGCGGTACAGGCTCGCAGGATTGCTGACCGGTAACGCTTGCAGGAGGATGGCGTGGACGAGCGTAAAGATGGCGGTATTTGCCCCGATGCCGAGGGAGATCGTCAGAATGATAGTGGCGGCAAGTCCAGGAGATTTCCGAAACTGGCGGAGGGCGGATTTCAGATCATTCATGGCTGAAATTATGGACGAGGGGAACGGGGAAGGGGAAGCAGGGTCCGAAAACTTTCTTGGGGCCCGCGCGGTCCAAAACTGTCCAACAGCCATGTCGGGACAGCCGCGCCCGGCCCCGGCGGCCCAGGAGTCTTGAGCCTCCTCCTCCGCCCTCACTTCTCCCAAAGACAGGAAGAACTGGGGCATCTGATTTCACGGAGAACTGACAACTGAGAACTGGGGTACTGAATTCGTACTTACGGCTGATAGCCCTTGAAGAAGTAGACCAGCTCGATGATGAGGATGACCACCACCATCAGTTCGAGGACGAAAGCGCGGGACTGGTTGAACTGCTCCACCATGAAGCGGTAGAGATCTTCGGCGGTCTGCAGCTTTTCTTTGACCAGATCTTTGTAGTCGGGTACTCCGACCTTGGCGGCACAGAGCTTGTAGAGGCGCGCGGAAAACATGTCGCTCAAGAATTTGATGGCATTGTCGGCGCGCTCGGTGAGCTCCATGACGTCGAGCAGCACGGTGTGCAGTTTCGAAGCGGCGCGCGCCGTCCGCCAGCGCGAGAGCAGTCCGCTGCCTCCAGCATCGAGAAAGTCGTAGACGTTCTCCAATTCCTTGGTGAGCAGCTCGTCGTAGTGGCGGAATTCGAGCAGCTGCGAGTTCGCGTACTGCAGCAACTGGATGGCGGTTTCGGCTCCGGCCTCGGTGTCGTAGATAAAGGCGGCGTTCCATCCGATGACCGCGACGTCGTTGGGATAGTACGACATGCGCGAGGAGAGAATCTCCTGGCGCTCGCCTTCGGAGAGTATGGCAGTCTCTCCGCGGACAACCTGCGCGATGTGGTTGCCGTGCTCGGCGAGCAGGTCATTGGCCATCGCCAATGGCGCACCGCCGATCTCGCGCACGTGGAAAATGAAGTAGTCCTCTTGCAGCCAGTCCTCGTCCTTGTAGGGCTTGACGAGCGCGGGAGTGGCGCGCTCCAGTCGCTGGCGGACGACGCGCGAGGCCAGCTTTTCGAAATTGGCATCGGAGGTCCAGCGGCAGGAGAGCTCGATCAGTTTCTCCCAGCTGCCGGAAAAAGGCAGCTCGAAGACCAGGCTGACCACGCCGTAGTCGTAGTACTTCATCTCTCCAGAGAGGCGCTCGCCGGATTCGAGGATGAGCGGATCGAGGGTCTCCTCGACCGGAGGGCGCTGGTAGCGGACGTAGGCCGGAGCATTCTTGAAAGTGGCTTCGGCGGTCCGGGAGGGGAACAATGATCGGAGGACGTCAAGGCGAATCTCTTCGCAGACGTCGTACTGAATGAGGACGAGGACCCGATCCACGCAGGGGACCTTCCGCCCTGGTCGTTGGCTGGACCTTGGCGGAGAGCTCGCGGGCCGTTTCGGCGCCGACTATGGTGGTAACGTCGCGGTCCATAAGACAGTATCCAGTTCTCAGACTTAGGATCGGCTTCCGATATTGTCCCAGAAGCGGCAGGATCGGGCTAGAGGCGAAGGGGACAGTTGGCTAAATTACTGAACTGTCAGTAGTTGTGGGTTATGGCGTAGAGGAGGAGTCCGCCTGCGGCCACGGCCCCAACAGCCGTTCCAGCGCGGCGCATGGAGGCGCGGACTTCGGCTTGGTGCTCGCGGACGACCCAAGATTCGGGGAAGGGATCGGCGAATTGCAGGGACGGGTCGAGTGCCATCTGCAGGACTTCGGCGAGGTGGAGGGCATGGCGTCCGCTGCCTTGAGCAATCTGCTCGCGGCAGCTGAATCCGTCGGCGATGATGAGCCAGTTATCCGGAGCGCTGCGGACAGCCGGGAGGAGTTCGAGCTCTCCGATGGCGGCCGAGACTTCATAGTGCTCGGCGTGAAAGCCGAAGGATCCGGCCATGCCGCAGCATCCGGGAGCGGGCGACTGGAAGTTGATGCCGAGGCGGTGCAGAAGAGACTCCTCGGCAGTCATCTTCATGATCGATTTGTGGTGGCAGTGTCCATGAAGCAGGGCGTTGCGCTGCAGTTGCGGCAACTGGGCGGCGGGGGCGAGTTTCTGTTCGAGGAATTCGCTGAGCAGAAACGTTTGCTTGCTCAGCGCCTGGGCGCGCTTATCGTGCGGAAAAAGATTTGTCAGTTCGTCGCGGAAGACGGCAACGCACGAGGGTTCGAGCCCGACGACTGGAATGCCCGCTTCAATCTCGGGCTCAAGCTGATCGAGAATTTCGAGGAGGAGACGTTCGGCGCGGTCGAGCATGCCGAAATCGTAAAGAGGGCGTCCGCAGCAGAGATTGGCTTGCGGGACGAGGACGCGGAATCCGGCGGTCTCGAGGACATCGACCGCGGCGCGGGCAGTCGAGGGCTGGAAGTAATTATTGAAGGTGTCCGCCCAGAGGAGGACCGGTGGGGCGTCCGACGCTAAACTCCCGCTTTCTTTGTGATGGGTTTTCGGCGAGGCTGAAAGCCGCGACCCCTCGAAGCTGCTGCGACGGAACCATTGCTTGAACGTCTCAGGAGCGAAGGCCGGAATCGAGCGCCGGGTAGGGATTCCAGCGACTAGCTTGGCAATGTCCCGCAGGAACGGAAGCTGTGTCGTGAGATTTACCAGGCCGGGAACGTTCGAGGCGAGTCGTGCCCACAGGTCGATATTGCCGAAGGCATGGGCATTCGACGGGCGCCTGCGACCTTCGTAGTAGTGCGAGAGGAATTCGGCTTTGTAGGTGGCTACGTCGACGCTAACGGGGCAGTCGCTCTTGCATCCTTTGCAGGCGAGGCAGAGATCGAGGGAGTGCTTGACCTCTTCGCTGCGCCAGCCGTCACGGATGACCGCATCTTTGCGGTCGGGATTCTGCGTCATCTCCCAAAGAAGGTGCGCGCGGCCGCGCGTGGAATGCTCTTCTTCGTGGGTGGCGCGCCAGCTCGGGCACATGATGCCGCCTTCCTCGCGGCGGCACTTGCCGACTCCGACACAGCGCAGCGCGGCGTGCGAAAGGCTGCCGTGATCCTGCGGAAACTGGAAGTGCGTCTTCGGCTGCCACGGCGCGTAGTCCGGACCAAGGCGGAGGTGCTCGTCGAGTTTGTACGGCGCGATGAGCTTGCCCGGATTCATTTTCCAGTCGGGATCCCAGGCGGCTTTGAATTTGCGGAAGGCCTCCATCAGCTCGGGCCCGAACATTTTCGGAAGAAGTTCGGCGCGGGCCTGTCCGTCGCCATGCTCGCCGGAAAGCGATCCGCCGTAGCTGACGACCAGGTCGGCGGCTTCTTCCGACGAAGTTGCGGTACTTGGCGATTCCTTCGTTTCGATTGCAGATCGAAGTTGATGCGAGTATGGACGCAGGCGTGGCCAAAGTGTCCATAGAGCGAGCCTCTGTAGCCGAACTCGGCCATCATCTTGCGGAGATCGCGAAGATAGCCGCCCAAGCTTTTCGGGAGCAACCGCGGCGTCTTCCCATCCTTCCCAATTGAGTGGCTCGCCGGGAACGTGAGAGGTCGCGCCGAGACTGGATTCGCGAACTTCCCAGACGCGCTTGGCTTGCGCTCCGGTGAGACAGCTACATTGGGAGGATTGGCGACTGCGGCGGAGCGCGTCGATCAGCGCTCTGGGCCTGCATCTCGGCGCCGGGGAGTCGACGGCGCCGAATTCGACCATGAGCCACCCACCGCCTTCGGGGAGCAGCGAGAGCCCTTCGGTGTTGATGCCTTTCGTGCGTTCGTAATCGACGAGAAGGTCGTCGAAGCCTTCAAGGCCGATGGGCTTGTGTGCCAGGATTTCGGGAATGTGGTCGGCACACTCGAAGATGTCCGGATAAGCGATGACCAGCGAGCACCCGTTGCGGAGGGCTCTCGACCAGCCGGCAAGTGGCTTCGAGCATAGTGGCGCAGGTTCCTTCGGAACCGACGAGCGCTCGGGCGAGGTGAAATCCGTTTTCCGGAAGAAGGTAGTTGAGGTTATAGCCGGAGACGCGCCGCGGGATGTTGGGAAATTGGCGGCGGATTTCGTCTCCGTATTGATTCGCGATCTGCTGGAGCGACGCACGAATTTGATCCGCACGATCGGTACTGCGGCGCGATACGATCTGCGCCGCCTGGTCCGCCGAGGGCGGCCGTCCCCACATCGTCCCGGATGAAATTTTGGCCGACTGTGCAGGCGGACGCCATCGTAGGTAGACGACGTCGAGGTCTTCGATGTTGTCGTCGGTCTTGCCTGCCATCACGGAGTGCACGCCGCAGGAGTTGTTGCCGATCATGCCGCCGATGGTGCACCGGTCGTGGCTAGCGGGGTCGGGAGCCAAAAGTAAGGTGATGCTTTTCAGCCGCGTTGCGCAGGTGGTCGAGCACGACGCCGGGCTGCACGCGAGCGACGCGACGCTCGGGATCGATCTCGAGAATCTGTCGCCATGTACTTCGTGAAATCGAGAACGACCGCAACGTTGCAGCATTGGCCGGCAAGGGAGGTGCCTCCGCCGCGGCAAAGAAGTGGCGCCCTGAACTCGCGGCAGACGGAAATGCGGCAAGAACATCGTCGACATCGCGGGGAAGGACGACGCCGATCGGGACCTGTCGGTAGTTGGAACCATCGGTGGCGTAGAGAGCGCGGCTGCCGTTATCGAAACGGACCTCGCCGCGAAGCTGGGTCCGCAGAGCCTCGCCCAGTTCCAGAGCCTCGCCCAGTTCCAGAGCCTCGCTCGTCGAGAACTGAGGGGACATTAACGAATCGACTGCTTTTTCTGGCATGGGCCTTTACTAGCTTGAAATCCAGCGTTCTTGTTCACGGTAGTGATCTGGAGGCGCGAACCGTCACCTCGGCTGTCGACGTTGATGGTTATTACGTTGCCGCCGGTATCGGAAACGATGGTGCAGCGATTCTGATCGGAAGTGGACACCCTTGCATTGGGGAACCTGGATTGGTAAAAGCTGCAAATCTTGTGGGGTGCGTCTTCGCTTTCGAACATGGCGGTAGAGGTGCGGATTCCTCCGAAGGTCGCGGTCGACGCGCCGTTTCTTGCACCTCCGCCCCGGGGTAGAGATCAATGCCAAGGTCCTTGGCAGCCTGGTCCGGATCCTTCGAAGTCTCGACTCGGCCGAAAGGGGTTTCAACTTTGACGTGATCGCCTTCCTGCGTGACGCGAGACCTCTTGGCAATGTGCAAACCGACGAGCGTGAGCGCAGCGATGCAGAAAATCCCGAGGACAGCGATCACGGCGACGACGATCAAAACCGTCTTGAGTCCACTGCTGCTGCCTTGAGTGGGCGTTGTGGGCACGGGACCCGTCGAAACGGGGGACATCTGTGGCACAGTCCCAGCCACTGGAGCGCCGCACTTACCACGCAGTCGCCCCCTGGGTGAGATTTGCACCGCAGGAATTGCAGAATGCCATAGACCACCTCATGGCTGGAATCAACTCGAAGCGCGAGTATAACGCAGATCGGTGGGAGGTCGATTGGTGAACTGCTGTGCGAATTAACTGGCCCCTCAGAGCGCTCAGGCCTGGGTTTCTACTCTTTGGGCTCGAATCCACGGCTGACCCGGAACACGTGACCGTCCGGATGGCGAAGATGCATCGGAGTCAAACCTTTGGCTTGCATAACGGGCAGCATGATAACACCCAATGGACCGAGAGATGGGGTTCTAAGGCTGCAAAATCTCAATCACACTCGAGACCTCTCTAATGACCCTCGTTCCGGCCTGGCCCGAAAGGTGACGGCGACCTCCGGATTGTGCGTTGAAATCTTCGCTCTGATAGGATGCAGCGGGGAGGGCACTCGTGGCCAAACTTGTACTCATTAAGACTGCGCCAACCGACACTTATATCAACCCTGATCACGTGGTTTGTATTGAAGCCGTGGGGACCGGCTCTCGGATCACGATGACCGACGGGAGAGACTTTACCACTCCCGAAGATAAGGACAGCGTCGCGGTGCACCTCTCGAAATAGCGTTCGTTAGCCTTCCGTGCCTCGGGATAAGGGTATGTACGAGGGATCGCGAAAGGCAGAAACCGTCCGACCGGCATTCCCTCAGCGGCTCAAGCCGCGCCTATTTGCTTCCCCTAACGGATGGGCTGAAGCCCATCCCTTTCAAAACGAATCCTGGACAATCCGTGTGACGCACTACAACGGGCCTGCCTGCCCCGGTGTGAAGCTTCGGAAGAGATGGAGTCGAGGGACTGACTTCACGCCTTACCGAATCTTTTTGCCCAATGCGGCGACGGCATGCGCAGGCGCGAGGCGAACCGCGAATTTGTCTTCATGCCCGCAACTGATGACCGTGGTGTGGTTGGGATACTCCCTGATCCAGATCACCCGGTCGGGGTTGACGTAGACCTCCATGCCGTCCACATCTTCAAACATCACAAACTCCATATTGCCTCCGTTTCAAAGAGCCCTAGATAAACGCGGCTCGAGTTTTTGCACGCAAAAGATACAGCAGCAGCGCCCCGCGATGATAACGCCAGTTGCGCCGCGGACCAGATCGCCTCTGGCGCAGTTCACGATGTCTCCAAGAACCTGAGTGGCAATAATCGCGACTGCAAGTCTCCATCCCCAAAGGCGGCGCTTGAACCAGCCGATACCCGCGGCAGCGAGCGCCGCTCCCAGCAGCAGGAACGGAATTCCTACCCTGGCGCCCAGAGGGGCGAGTTGCTTGTAGGCTGCCGGATTCAGAGACCAGAGGCGATCCAGAGCCGTGCCGCGCCAAAGCAGGGTAAAGGCGGCGAGGCACGCCATGACGACGCCAAAAAACAGGAAGAAGCTGATCGCGGAGAATCCCGGTGGATCAGGCGCATGGTTGTCCGACATCTGGTGAATATATCTGCGGGGGTGCGGGTCGTCGAGGCTAGACAGCTCTAGCTACGTGGACATTTGTCGAAATCTTTGCTCCGCGTCGCCTTCGCTCGACGGACAAATGCGTCCGTCCCTACGTGGGCAGATCAGCTCCAGAAGCGAGTGCCGTAGTCGGCCATGGACAACGACAGGAGGATGAAAAGAAAGAATATGGTCGAGATGACGACCAGTTTCAGCAGTCTTTCAGGAGCGCCTTTCAGGTGCATGAAGAAGAGGGCGACCAGCAGGGCCTTGGTGGTGGCGATGATCAGCGCAACGGCTGCGTTGAAGGGCCCGAGGTCGAGCTTCGCGGCCTCATACGTGAGCCACGTGCCGAATAAGAGCGCGATCCAGACTCCGAAATATCCTTTTACGGGCGACTTTGTGTGATCAGACATAACGTGCCTCAGGGTCGACGCACCTCAGCGGTGCCGATCGATCAGATAGAGCAAAGGAAACAGGTAAATCCAGATGATGTCGACGAAGTGCCAATAGAGTCCGCCGATTTCCAAGGGCGTGTGATATTCGGGAGTGAAGCGTCCCTTCCACGCCATGGTCAAAAGCCAGGCAAAGATCCCCAGCCCGACCACCATGTGCAGCGCGTGTAATCCGGTAATGATGAAGTAGAGCGCAAAGAAAATTTGAGCATGACGCGGGTTGGCATATTGATCGGGATGGCCGGGAATGGGCACGTGCTCGAAGCTGAAGGACGCGCCGGGCACGTGGTGTTCGTCAAACTTGTCTTTGTATTCTTTGCCCTTGATGCCGAGAAAAGCCAGGCCGAAGATCATCGTCAGAATCAGGCTGCCGATCATCAGTCCGCGACGCGCGGTCTGCGCGCCCCAGATAGCGAGTACAACGGTCAAGCTGCTGCAGATCAGGACAGCGGTGTTCGTTCCGCCGAGGGCAGCATCGATGGATTTGCTGGCAGCAGCGAAGTCTCCGAAGTACCAGAGGCGATAGATCAGGTAGGCGCAGAACAATCCACCGAAGAACATGACTTCGGTGCCAAGGAAGATCCACATGCCCAGGCTGGACGCATCGCGTTGCTGCTCCTCTGTGGCAAAGTGGTGCAGCAGCGCGGGATTGTGGACGTCCTCGTGGGAAGAGGCTGTTACGGCTGCCTGGCTATCTGGCAACGGGAACCTCCGGTTTCTGAGCGTCGATCTCGTCGTAGTTGTAGGCCTCCCAGGTTACGACCGGCTCTTCATCAAAATTGAAGGTTGGTGGCGGAGAAGACGTCTTCCACTCGAGCCCGGCTGCCTTCCAAGGATTGTCGGGCGCGGGCTTGCCGTAGCGCATCGACCACAGGAAGTAAATCATCGGCAACAGATAACCGACAGCCAGCACCGTGGCTCCAGCGGTAGAGAGCACGTTCAACACCTGGTACTCGGGCGGATATTGGTAGTAGCGGCGCGGCATCCCGAGATAGCCCAGGATGAATTGCGGGAAGAATGTCAGATTGAATCCCAGGAAAACGATCAGCGCGGCCAAGCGTGCCCACCCTTCGGGATAGAGCTTGCCCGAAATCTTCGGCCACCAGAAATGCATGCCGCCTAGATACCCCATGAGCGCTCCGCCGACCATGATGTAGTGGAAGTGGGCGATCACGAAATAAGTATCGTGAACGTGCATATCGATGCCGAGCGCCGCGAGAAATAGTCCGGTAAGGCCGCCCATGGTAAACAGGCCCGACAAATCCGAAGGCGTAAAGCATGGGCGCGTCATAGTGGATCGAACCTTTGAATAAAGTTGCGGTCCAGTTGAAGACTTTGACGGCCGATGGCACAGCAACCGCATAGCTGAGAAGAGAGAAGACGAGAGCAGCGTAAACCGAGATTCCGGCTACGAACATGTGATGCGCCCAGACCAGGAATCCGAAGACCGCGATAGCGATCGAGGAGAGAGCGACAAAACTATAGCCGAAGATACGCTTGCGCGAGAAGCAGGCGATGATCTCGGTGACGACGCCCATCGAGGGCAAAATCATGATGTAGACGGCGGGATGCGAGTAGAACCAGAACAGGTGCTGGAACAGAAGCGGATCGCCGCCGAGTTTAGGGTCGAAGATGCCTAGGTGCAGGGCACGCTCGGCAACCACGAGGACGAGCGTGATGGCGATGACCGGAGTGCCGAGAATCTGGATGATGCTGGTGGCGTAGTGCGCCCAGATGAACAGAGGTAAGCGCGACCAGGTCATGCCGGGAGCGCGCATGCGGTGGATGGTGACGACAAAGTTTAATCCGGTGAGGATAGAGGAGAATCCGGAGACGAAAATTGCGAGTCCGGCCTCGATCACCTTGGTATTGCTGAACGCCGTGCTGAAGGGTGTGTAGAAGGTCCACCCGGTATCGACGCCGCCGGTCGCCATGCAGTGCAGCATCAGGAGCCCGGCAATGATATAGATGTACCAGCTCAGGAGGTTGATGCGCGGGAACGCAAGGTCTTTGGCGCCCACCATCAGAGGCACGAGAAAGTTACCGAGTACGGCCGGGAATCGAGGGGATGAGAAAGAAGAAGACCATCACCTGGCCGTGCATGGTAAACAGCTTGTTGTAGGTGTCGGCCTGAACGAGATCGCCGGCGGGTGTGAGCAATTCGAGGCGGATGAGGAGAGCGAACAGTCCGCCAATAAAAAAGAAAAACGTGATCGAGAGCAGGTAAAGCAGCGCGATGCGCTTGTGATCGGTGGTGAGCAGCCACGAACCGACGCCATACTCCTTGTTTAGATAATTTTCCCCGTTCGTAGACATAACTTATTGCACCTGATTTCCCTTGGCTGGAACTTTGCCATTCGCCGGTACGACTATAGCGGGCGTACCACCGCTCGCGGGTTGAGATGGGGACAATGATTTCACGTAGGCGACCAGCGCATTCAATTGTTCGTCACTGACCAACCCCTGAAATGTCGGCATGACGGGCTTGAACCCGTTCACGACCTTTGCGCCGGGATCGAGGATCGATTCGCGAACATAGTTTTCGTCCGCCGTCACGGTGCGTCCGTCTTGCAGCATCACCGGTTTGCCAAAAATTCCCTGCAGGTTCGGACCGCGGCCCTGAGTATCACTCCGGTGACAGGTCGCACAGCCCAGCTCGGCAAACATTTTCTCTCCGGCAATCGACAGCGGGCCGTTGGAACTGCCGCTCATCCAGGCTTCGTATTGCGCGGGCTCCATGACGATGATGGATCCGATCATCCCGGAGTGCTGCGTGCCGCAGTACTGCGCACAAAACAGGTGGTAGGTACCCGGTTTCGTGGCACGAAACCAGGTGACGGTGTAGCGGCCGGGCAAGACATCCTGCTTCATCCGGAATGCAGGCACGAAGAAGCTGTGGATGACATCTTGCGAGGTCATAATCAGCTTGACATCGCGGCCGACGGGAACGTGCAACTCGTTAATCTCTCGCTGGCCTTCGGCGTGTTGCAGCTTCCACATCCATTGCTTGGCGACGACGTAGACTTCGGTGGCATCGCGGGGTGGTGTGCGGCTCTTGAAGTAAACCACGGCTCCCCAGGCAAAAATCACCAGGAAGACGCCGAGCGGAATGATTGACCACGTGATTTCGAGCGGGATAGAGCCTTCAATCTGCTCCGCAGGAACGCCTTTGCGATGACGGTAGCGCGCCGCAAAGTAAACGATGGCGGAAAAAATCAGGAGCGTCATCAATCCTGAAATAATGAGCAGGAAGATGAACAGGGCATCGACGTTGCCCGCCGTGGAGGAGGCCCGTTCCGGCCACAATGGAAAATTATCGAACATTTCTTTAACTCAAGCCTGCCTGACGCGGTTTCGCGTGATCCCAGCCACTGCGCGGCGCAATTCGCTCCAGCCGGAACAGAACCAGAAGGAATCCGCCCAGGAGCAAGATGGTGGCTGCGCCGCCCAGCATGAGCATGTTGCTCACGACGGCCCCATATTTACCGGCCGCAGGATCGTAGTGATAGCAATACAAAAGAACTGCGTCGACGGGATTCCCGATCTTCTCGCTCGAGGCCTCAACCAGTCCCAGGCGCAAATCTTTGGGCGGGAAATCCACACCGTAGAAATAGCGCGAGATGCGGCCCTGCGGAGTCAGCACCATGATCGCAGTGGCGTGGGCGTACTGGTTCTTTGCGGGATCGTATTGATACTGGAAACCGACGGCCTTGGTCAGCGCATTGATCGAATCGGCGGAGCCGGTCAGAAAGTGCCAACCGGCTTCAGCGCCGGGGCGCCCGTAACGCTTGACGTATTCTTTCTTCTTGGCGGCGGCTTGCTCGGGACTCTCCTTCGGATTGAAGCTGACGGTAACGACCTCGAACTCTTTGCCCGCATCGAACTTGATCATCTTCATCGAGGCGCTGAGTCCGGCCAGCTCCTCGCCGCATAGCATGGGGCAGGTGTAGTAGACGAGGTTGAGGATCAGCGGCTTTTTGCCGAAGTAATCGCCGAGTGTCACAGCGCGGCCGGTGTCGTCAACGAAGGCGAGAGCCGGAGGCACCTGGCCATTGAGATGCTGCTCGATGCCAACATTCTGAAGGTAGGGCGGGCGGACACTGGCCGGCGGCGACATGATGCCTTGGGTCATGGACTGGGACAGGGCTTCGGCGGTACCTAGCAAGCAAACGAGCACAGCCAAGAGCATTCGATGGTAGTTATGCTTGCCGGCTGAAACCGCCGTCGAGCTTTGCTCGACTGGACAGCCGAGGGCGGCTGCCCCCACATTAATCGCATCCAGCTTCGAATTTTGGTGCTGGTGAATCACTGGTTACTTCCCTTTCATCTTTTGCTTCTGAGTTTTGGCGCTTTGGTTGTCCTCGCCCGATTGCGAACGCACGGGTAGGCCCCGTTGGGCGAGTAAGTCCATGGCGCGATCGATCGGGATGCGGACGGTGCCGGCTTTCTGATCGACCCAGCCATAAGTGCTCAGCGTGTCTTCTTCGCGCAGGCGAATCTTATTGAGTTCAGTTCTTTCGTTCGTCTCCAGCTGCGGTTGCGGAAAATTCTTCTCGAGGTACTTCTCGTAATCCGCACTCTCCGAGTCCGTCTTGTAATCCGGCGGCAAGTGTCGCGTGTCATACGTGGGACTGGTGACCAACGGGCTCACCGGCGCCTGCTCGGCCGCATTTCGTTTGTTGAGGTAAAAGAAGATGCCATTCACGATGAAGTAGATGATCACGCCGGCGGCGGCCAGCCCGGCGAGGAAATAGAGCACACCGCCGACGCCGATGTCGCGTCGTTCGTAATCGGCGTGAGGCAGCTTCGAATTGTGTGTGTCGTTGCTCATGCGTTCCCAGAAACTCCGGGCGTGTGGTGGTGATGATGCTCCAGCACTTCTCCGGCGGAGGGATCATAGACCGGCAGGAGCGGCCAGGTAGCGAGATTGCGGAAGAAATATGCCAGCCAGAAGCCGCCGATAGCGACCGGTACCACGATGTCGGCGATCGTAACTGTGAAAGCCTTCGAGAAATTCGGCTCGATAATCCAGAACAGATCCACCCAGCGCATCAGGATGAGCCACACTGCCAGCCAGACCAACTTGCGGATATTGCGCTTGAACGGACGCGAGAGAAGAATCGCGAACGGCACGGCGAAGTGGAAGAGGACGAGGAACAGGCCAATCCATCCCCATCCGAAGCTTAGGCGCTTCAAGTAGAAGGTGATCTCGTTGGGAAGATTTCCCGCCCAGATGATGAGCCATTGGGAGAAGCTGAAGTAGGCCCACACCATGATGAAGGTCAGCATCCACTTGCCGTGATCGTGGACGAATTCGGGCTTCAGCATTTCCGACATCGGCTTGTAGTTGTAAAGAATGCGCTCGACAACCACGGCGAAGCATATGGCCGACAACATCTCGCCGATCAGAATGATCAGGCAGAAGATCGTCGAAATCCAACTGGGATCGAGCGACATGACCCAATCGATGACGGCGAAAGAAATGGTGAAGGCATAGAGGATCAGGCCGGGGCCGGCAACCGCTTTGAATTTTTGCGTATTGTCCGGGGCGCTGGCGCGGTCAGTTTGCTTCGACCAATGCGAGAGCAGGAACGAGAGCAGGTTCCAGATCGCGAAATAGATGACGGCACGAATGATGAATCCGGAGGCGTTGAGATACGCGTCCGTGATAAAGCGATGCTTCTCGAGATGCTCGCGGATGTGCGGATCCTGTATGGCATCAAGCGGCATCAGCCAGGGATACATGTGGCGCCGCACCACGCAAATCACTAGAGGAATGAAAAGCACAGCAAGTCCTGGCAATGTACGCATGGCTGCGCCCAGAATGCGGCGGATTACCATTCCCCAGCCACCGCCGGTGAGGTGGCGGATCATGACGATCGCCATGGAACCGAGCGAGACGCCGAGCCAGCACATGAAGCCCAACAGGTAGGCGCGGTAGAACTCTTCGGGACGCACGAACGCCAGGATCACGGCGGGGATCGCGAAGATGATGCCGGCGATCAGGGATCGATGGCCCATCTTCTTGACGACCGATGGTGCCGTCAAATCGAGTTGTTGGGCGGGCGCCGCGCTCATTTCCGGTCTTCTCTCATTGCAGGTTTCTGTTCTTCTTCAGATTTGGTTTCAGGCGCAAGAACGATGACCGGCAGCGTCGCACCGGATCCCGGCTCGCGGAATTTCGGAGGCTCGGATGGAACCTTCTGTCCGGCCGGAACGTCGCTCGTGCTGGCGTTTTGGCTCAACTGCAGAGCACGGATGTAGGCCACGATCTTCCAGCGATCCTCGGGAGAAACCTGCGAGGCATAGTCGGGCATGATGCCGAAGCCGTTGGTCATCACGTCGAAGAAATATCCCAAGGGCGCTTTCTGCAGGCGCGGGATGTGATACGACGGCGGCTTGCGGGTGAATCCGCGGGACGGAACGAAGCCTTCGCCGTCTCCCACCCGGGAATGGCAGGGAGCGCAATAAATGTTGTAGCGTTCGCGGCCGCGCTCGAGAACCTCTTTGGTGACCGGGAACGGCATGACGTCGCCGGGATTGTTGCCGATCTTGCCGGTGTAGAAGTACGTGTCGGCATGCAACTCGCCGCGGGCGACCGTGCCCTCGACAAGCGGACGCGCTGAACGCTGATCGGGATAGAAGTCGCTGCGGGAGAGCGGATTCTGCTTCGGCTGCACATGCATGTCGATGCGGCAGGCGGAAGTGAGCGCGATGGCCAACAGCAAGCACGGAATCGTAGGTAGGCGGAGGATGCGCATTAACTCGGCACCTCCGAAATGGAGCGCGGGCTGAGGGCTTCGAAGAAGCGGCGGGTCTCGGCGGAGTTGTACTTCTTGTCGGAAGAAAACACGATCAGGAAGAAACGATCTTTGGACGCCGAAGAAAATCGCGGAACGTTGAACACCGGGTGATACGGCATAGGCAAGCCGTTGAGAGCGAGCATGCCGAAGACAGCCGAGATTCCAGCAAACAGAATCGTCATTTCGAACGTGATCACGATGAAGGCCGGCCAGGAGTTGAGGGGCTTGCCGCCGATGTTCAGCGGATAGTCGACGGCTGCCATCCAGTACTGCATGAAGAAACCAGTCAATCCGCCGACGATGCCGCCGATCAGCACGACCAACGGAACTTCGTTGAAGTGAAATCCGATTTCTTCCGCCAAGCCCTCGATCGGGAATGGGCTGTAGGCATCGATCTTCTGGTATCCGGCCTCGTGCGTTTTTCGGGCAGCATCAAGCAGAGCTTGCGCCGAGTCGAACTCGGCCATGATGCCGTAGATGGGATCGCGCTTCATCTTCCAGACCTCCCCATCATTCCTTCACCTCCGCCTCGGGCAGGAGGGTCCGCATCTCGAAGATGGAGATAGCAGGCAGAACGCGCAGGAACAGGAACATCAGCATCAGGAACATACCGATGGTGCCGAAGAACGTCATGAAGTCCCACCGCGTCGGGTAGTACATGCCCCACGAGGAATTCAGGAAATCGCGATGCAGGCTGACGACAACAATAATGAAGCGCTCGAGCCACATGCCGACGAGAATTACGAACGAGACGAAGAACAGCGCGATCGGACTGGTGCGCAGCTTGCGAATCCAGAGCACCTGCGGGATGAAGATGTTGCAGGACAGCAGCGCCAGATACCAGGGGGCGTACGGCCCGTGCAGGCGGTTCCAGAGCGTGAACGCATCGTAACGATCGCCGCTGTACCATCCCATGAACGCCTCGATACCGTAACCGTAAGCGACGATCAAACCGGTGGCGAGCATGACTTTGGCGGAATTCTGCAAGTGGCGCTCAGTAATGAAATCTTCCAGACCGTAGATCTTGCGGATGGGGATGGCCAGCATCAACACCATTGCAAAGCCGGAGTAGATGGCGCCGGCAACGAAGTAAGGCGGGAAAATTGTCGTGTGCCATCCGGGGACAATGCCGATGGCGAAATCAAAGCTGACTACGGTGTGGACGGAGAGCACGAGCGGCGTGGCCAGTCCTGCAAGCAGCAGGTAGGCCGTTTCATAGCGATGCCAGTGGCGGGCCGATCCGCGCCAGCCAAAGGAGAGCATGCCGTAAATGATCTTGAGGTGCGGTTTTTCAGTGCGGTCGCGCAACGTGGCCAAGTCGGGAATCAGGCCGATGAACCAGAATAGGGCCGAGATGGTGGCGTAGGTCGAGACCGCAAAAACGTCCCACATCAGCGGGACTGCGGAATTGCGGCCACACCCGCATGGTATTCGGATACGGAAAGAGCCAATAAGCGAGCCAGGGGCGACCGACGTGAACTGCGGGGAATACCCCGGCGCAAGCCACGGCAAACAGCGTCATCGCCTCGGCGAAGCGGTTGATGGAGTTGCGCCACTGCTGGCGCAGGAGCAGAAGGATGGCGGAGATCAGCGTGCCAGCGTGGCCGATACCGATCCACCAGACGAAGTTGACGATGGCGAATCCCCAGCCGATGGGGATGGTGACGCCCCATATGCCAATGCCCTTGAGGAAAAGATAGCCAAGGGCGTAGAGCAACATCATGGTCGCCAGGAAGGAGATGCCAAAGCCGATGAACCAGCCGTTGGTGGCCGGGCGCGTCAGAACGATGGCGCTTATTTTTTCGGTGACCGTGCCGAAGGTGTGTCCCGGCTCGATGACCGGAGCGCGTTCGAGTTCGGTCGACGTTTTGTATTGCTCGTTCATGCGTTCGTGAAGCACTCTGGTGAAACGTAGAAACTGCACGATGTCATCGTGAAGAGGGCGATAGCCCTCTGAGCGACCTTATGACTGCCCGAAACGCACATTCGCCGACGGGGCCGAACGCACTGCAAACAGCCTCGGCGTCCTTCTCTGTGGCGCCGTCAACCGTTCACCGTCGCTGTGCCGCCGCTCAGGATGACAAGAGCGCATATTCAGCTCCCCAACTCCGGATTCGGGTTTCGCACTTCCGCCAAGTACGTGGTGCGGGGCTTGGTGTTCAATTCGCCCAGCAGCGCGTAGTTGAGCGACTTCTGTTTCAGCTTGGAAACTTTGCTGTTCGGATCGTTAATGTTGCCGAAAGTAATGGCTTCCGCCGGACACGACTGCTGGCAGGCAGTCTGCAATTCGTCGCCGATGCGAACGTCTTTGCCCTCGCGAACCGAGGCGGTTTCGGTATCGATGCGCCGCTCGTTGATGCGCTGCACGCAGTAGGTGCACTTCTCCATGACACCGCGGCTCCGCACGCTTACGTCGGGATTGCGCATCATCTTGTATTGCGGCGTGTCCCAATCCTGGAAGAGCAGGAAGTTGAACCGGCGCACCTTATAAGGACAGTTGTTCGAGCAATAGCGCGTGCCAACGCACCGGTTGTAGACCATGTCGTTCAGGCCTTCGCTGGAGTGGTTCGTCGCTGCCACCGGGCACACAACTTCGCACGGCGCGTCTTCGCACTGCATGCAAGGGACGGGCTGGAAAAAGGCCCTCGGATTGTCGCGGTCGCCCTGGTAGTAGGCGTCGACGCGAATCCAGTGCATGTGGCGGCCAAGCCGGGTCTGCTCTTGTCCGACGACAGCAATATTGTTCTCCGACTGGCAGGCGAGGATGCAGTTGTTGCAGCCCACGCACTTGTTCAGGTCGATCGCCATACCCCAAGCGTATTTCTCTTCTTTGTAGGGATATGGCTTGTAGAGCGAGAGGCCGTAGGCGGGCTGCTCTTCCTGCGCGAAGTTTGGCTCTTTTCTGTACTCTTCGAGTGTCGTCTCGCGCACCAGAGGGCGGGTGTCGCCATTGGGCGTCTCCATGCTCTGCATGCCCTGGGTGGAGGCGAGTTCGTACCAGCCGCCGGTCTTGCGAATCTTGACGCCGCTGGCAATCCAGGGATTGGCGGAGGTACGCAGCTCGTAGGCGTTGTAGCCCATGCCGGTGCCGACGCGGCCGGCGCGCTTGCGTCCGTAGCCGAGCGTGATGGTGACGGAGTTGTCGGGATGTCCGGCTTGAATCCAGGCAGCGCCCTGGATTTTCTTGCCGTTCAGTTCAAGCTCGAGAACGTCTTTGGAAACGATCTGCAGGCGCTCGGCCATCTTGGGACCGAGGAGAATCGCATTGTCCCAAGTGAGCTTGGTGAGCGGATTGGGAAGCTCCTGCAGCCATCCATTGTTGCAGAATTGTCCGTCATAGATGGTGGGATCGCGGCGGATGTTGAGCTCGATGGCGTTGGGATCGGCGGGCTTCGAGTCGGACGCGGGCGGGGCTTTCGCAGTGACAGACTTGGCTTGGAATGTCGTACCTTCGATCCATCCGTCGTGCAGCGACTTGCGCCAGAAGGCTTCGAAATCCGCACCGTTGTGCTGCTTTTGCCAGTAGGCGCGAACGAGCGCATAGCCGGATGCATCGGCTTGCCCCGACAGCAGAGCGACGAATTCCAGAGCGCTCTTACCGTTGTATAGAGGTGCGATCAGCGGCTGGATGATGCTAACGCTGCCGTCATAGGCGCGGGCATCGCCCCAAGATTCGAGTTCATGCGCCGCATGCACGTGCCATTCGCACAGCTCGGCGGTCTCGTTCTGATAGAGGCCATGATGCACTCGCAAGGGAACTTTGCCGCTCTTCATGGCGTCGGCAAACATCAGGTCGGCGGGAGCGTCGTAGACCGGATTGCCGCCGAGAATGATCAGCAGATCGACCTTGCCGGCATTCATGTCAGCAACAAGTTCTTTCAGCGACTCGGTCTGGTTGATCGGATTGGCGTCAACGGGCTCGGTGTAGAGGACGGTCTTGCCGACGTTGCCGAGGTCACGATTAACCTCGTGCGCGAGAGCATGAACCCATGGCGGCTGATGATCCCCAACGATAATGAGCGACGATCCAGCGTGCGCCAGTTCCTGAGTAAACAGCAAATGCCACTTGTTTAGGTCGCCATTTCCGCCCACATATCGGACGCCCGCGGGTCCACGGAGAACGGAGGCCGCGAAAACTCCGATCTCGGACGCCTTCATTGGCAGCCGATGATCCGCCTTCACACCCGTCGAACTGGGCGTGCTCTCGATCACGTAGAGACGGTTCATGTTGCCGCTGTCGGGATCGCGGCGGCTGGCGAAGTCGCGGATGTACTTCACATTGCCGGGGAATCCGGCGTAGAGGAAGTCGGCGTCGAGCGAGACGATGACGTCGGCTTTCGAAAAGTCATAGCGCGTCTCGACGGGCTGTCCGAAGGCCAACTTCGCGCCTTCGAGCACGTTGTCGCGATTCACCGGCTCGTAGACGTGCCACTTCGCCTGCGGATAAAGCTTCTGGAAATTGCGCAGCTGATCGGCGAGCGTCGGCGACGTGACTGTCGTGGTCAGAATACGAATGCCCGCGCCTTGAAGGCCTTTTTGCGCGCTGAGCGGTCCGCGGATCGCGCTCATGAAACTTGCAAATGAGCGCTGATCGCCCATTGAAACCACGCTCTGCGAGCGGTCAGGATCGTACATGCCGAGCAGGGAGGCTTGGGCAAAGATGTCGGTACCGCCGAGCGAGGCGGGATGCTGATCGTTGCCTTCGATTTTGGTCGGCCGCCCGAGATGGCTTTCGACGAGCACCGGATTGGCATAGCCGCCCAGGGTCATCGCGGTAGCGTAGAACTGGGGGCGGCCGGGGATGACATTTTCCGGCTGGCGAACATAAGGAACGATGGGCTCGAGAGGAAGCTTTACGCATCCGGTCATGCCGGCCAAGCCGAGCGAGGCGCCCATAACCTTGAGGAATCCGCGGCGCGAGACCGTGTCGAGCCATTCGGAAGCGCCCTTAGGAAATTCGCGATGCAGAGCTTCCTGGAATTCTTTGGTGCCGGCGAGTTCTTCGAGCGAGCGCCAGTATTCCGGACCGGTTTTTTCGGCGGCGTCGTGAGCGGTGGCGAAGTCGATGCGTTCGCGGACAGCGTTCAGATCGAGTTTCTTGCTCGGGCAGACGTCTTCGCGATGTGCGCCATTCGTATTGTTGTCGTTCGTCATTCCGCTAATTCGTTGGTGCCGTCCCCGCGGGACTCAGTATTCCGGTTTATCCTCCCCATGGCTTACGCCCTGGGTTAATGAATTTCGCCGCTTCGCGGCTGATTCGCCGTCCGGCAAGTGCTTTCGTCTCCTGGCCCCAGCGGCCAAAGCCGCCTCCACTAGTTTTCTTCTGTCGGCGCGGCTCAAGCCGCGCCTTTTCAAAACACCACCGATTACCGGTGGCAGGTGCTGCAGCTGGTAATGTCCATCACGCTGCGAACGTTGTATTTCTTGATCAACGCTGCGCCCAGCGCAGCTTGATCCGTGTAGCTATGGCCATCGACAACCACCGGATTGGTATCGCTCGGCGGCCGATAACGCATGTTAAAAACCTGATCGCGCGGACGCAGGTTGTCCTGCGGCGCGCGGTGACAGCCAAGACACCACGACATCTGCAGCGACTCGGCCTGGTACATCAGAGGCATGGTATCGACCGGACCGTGGCAGGTGTTGCAACCGACTCCCTTGGTGACATGAATGCTGTGATTGAAGAAAACGAAGTCGGGGAGCTGGTTGACCCGCGTCCACTGCAAAGATTGCCCGGAGCGATAGCTGGCGCGTACCGGCTCGAGAAGCTGAGCGTTGGTCCATATTTGCGAGTGGCAGTTCATGCAAGTCTTGGTCGGAGGAATGCCGGCAAAACTCGACGTCTCGACCGAGGTGTGACAGTAGCGGCAGTCGATTCCTAATCCGGTGACGTGGTGCTGGTGGCTGAATGGAACAGGCTGCGGCTTGCGCACCCCCGCATACGTAATGTACGGAGAACCCTGTATGGCGTACGCCGCCCAGATCAGGGCAGCAACCACAAAAACTGCGCCAAAAATGGTGGCACGCGACAGCGTATTCGTGCTGCGATGAAAGATCTGCGACATTCTCTTATGAGATCTGGCTCGAAGAGACCCGGCGGAGCATCGTTTCGTTCAATCGCCTTGCTGTTATTTGCGACTAGTTGTGCGTTCCGAGTAAGAAAACCACCC
Source organism: uncultured Acidobacteriota bacterium (assembly GCA_963807095.1). Lineage (GTDB taxonomy): Bacteria > Acidobacteriota > Terriglobia > Terriglobales > Acidobacteriaceae > Sulfotelmatobacter. The sequence goes on from CAWEAF010000003.1 coordinate 172,107, forward strand.
ACTGAGGTTTTCGAGTTGGCTGCGAAACAGGAAATTATAAATATTTCGTCGAAGTTTGTCAGGCGTTTTCAAAAATTTTCTTCAAAGAAAAACTCTCAATGGCAACCTTACTAGAAAAATGTTGAGTTTTTCAACGGTAGGGAGCTCAAATTCCCCGCTTCTAGCTTCAACGATGACAACGGAGCTAGCGCAAATTCATGACCAGCAGTTTCGGTTCGGTCATTTCTTCGATGGCGTAGCGTAAGCCCTCACGACCGAGGCCAGAATCTTTGACTCCGCCATAAGGCATGTGATCGATGCGGAACGAGGGGACGTCTCCCGCGATCACGCCGCCGACTTCGAGTTCTTCATAGGCTTGGAAAAGCAGCTTGACGTCGCGGGTGAAAACTCCGGCCTGCATGCCATAGGAGGAGTTGTTCACCTGTCGGATGGCCTGGTCGAAATCTTTGTAGGGCTCCACGGTCACGACTGGGCCGAAGATTTCCTGGCAGTTCACTTTCATGTCCGGCTTCGTACCGGTGAGGATGGTGGGCTCGATGATCAGCTTGTCGCGCCGGCCCCCACAAAGCAGACGAGCGCCGGCGCGCACTGCTTCGTCAATCCAATTGGCCGTGCGGATGGCATCGCTCTCCCGGATCAATGGACCAACGTCGGTGGATTCGTCCAGCGGGTCGCCGGTTTTCAGTTGTTTCACGCACTCGACAAGTGGTCGGTGAATTTGCCGTAAACCGTTTGCTCCACCAGAATGCGCTGCACCGAGATGCAAGTCTGCCCGGCGTAAGCAAAGCCGCCTGTGAGGCAGCGGTCGGCCGCATAGGCGAGGTCGGCATCGCTATGGACGATTACCGCGGCATTGCCTCCGAGCTCGAGGACGACTTTCTTTTTCCCGGCGCGGCGCTTGATATCCCAGCCGACCGGAACGCTGCCGGTAAAGCTGATTAGCTTGATGCGATCGTCCGTGACCAGCAGCCCTGCATCTTCATTCGAGAGGGGAATCACGTTGAGGCCGCCATCGGGCCATCCCGCCTGCTGAACACATTCCGCCAAAAGCAGCGAGCACAGCGGCGTTTGCGGAGCCGGCTTAAGGACCATCGGGACATCCCGCGGCGATAGCCGGAGCAACTTTGTGCGCGACGAGATTGATGGGGAAATTGAAGGGCGTGATGCCGGCGACGGGGCCTATCGGGAAGCGGCGGAGTAAACCCCAGCGTCCGGCGGTGAACTCCTGCCAGTCGAGCGGAAGGTATTCGCCGTAAATGCGGGTGCTCTCCTCAGCGGCAACATTGAAAGTGAAGATGGCGCGATCGACTTCGACGCGGGCGGCTTTGATGGGCTTTGCCGGCCTCGAGACACAGCGTGCGGGCAAATTCTTCCTTGCGCTCGGTCATGGACGCGGAGATTCGCCGCAGAACCCGCTGGCGCTCGAAGGCAGGCAAACGGCGGGTGGTGCCGAAGGCTTTCACTGCGGCGGCAATGGCGGCGTCAGCGTGCACTCTTCGGCCCTGGGTGATACGCGCGATCAGGGTGCCGTCATAAGGAGCGCGGATCTCGATGAGTTCGCCGTCATCCCACCATCGGCCATCCACGAAGAAACCATGAGTCGCAACCGGCGCGATCGTCATCTCTGCCATGATTTGTGCTGGCCCCCAGCCCGCTGACTCTCTCATTATAGGACTTGAATGCAAACCAGGATCTTGGATGCAGGCGGCGACTCGAAGGTACGCGGAAATTTGGGAGGATAGAAAATAGAGGAGTCGCGCCACGGAGGAGCGCACGGTAAAGCCGCTGCCTTACAATGGCTCGCGGCAAAGTATGGATTATCCCTCAACAATCTTTGAACTCGCTCCGCGGGTGCGGCGCAAAGAGATTTCTCCGGTCGAAATTGTGCGGGAGTGCCTGAGACAGATCGAGAAGCTGAATCCCAGGCTGAACGCGTTCATTACCGTTCTGGGGGATGCGGCTCTAGCCGAGGCGCGTGCGGCCGAGGCGGAGATTTCAGCAGGTCGGTGGCGCGGGCCGCTGCATGGGATTCCGATCGCCCTAAAAGACTTAATCGATACGGCCGGGGTCCGGACCACGGCGGCAAGCGCTTTACTTAAAGACCGCGTTCCCCTTGAGGATGCTGAAATAGTCCGGCGGCTGCGGCAAGCCGGAGCGGTGATCATCGGCAAAAACAATCTGCATGAGTGGGCGTACGGCGGGAGTTCTCTGATCAGCCATTTTGGCGAAGTACATAATCCGTGGGATGTGGCGCGGACTGCGGGCGGATCGTCCAGCGGATCCGCGGCAGCAGTTGTGACGAGCATGGCTTGCGCGGCCATCGGCACGGACACGGCGGGATCGATCCGCGAGCCCGCGGCGCTTTGCGGGTGCGTGGGGCTGAAGGCGACATACGGGCGAGTATCGAGCCTGGGAGTACTGCCGCTTTCCACGTCGCTGGATCATGTCGGGCCAATTGCCGGGAGCGTGGCCGATGTAGCGATCATCCTGCAGGCAATCGCCGGATACGACGCGGCCGACATCACGACTGCCAACGTTCCCGTCGCCGACTATGTTTCCGCGATACATCAGGAGGCGAAATCGCTGCGTGTTGGTGTGCCCCGAGCCTTCTTTTATGACGATCTCGATCCGGAAGTCGCTTCGGCTATGGAGCATGCGCTGCACGGAATCGAGACGATGGTCGCCTGCGTGAAAGAGGTCAAGCTAGAGGTGCCGACGGATCGCACGCTGCAACTGGCGGAATCCTATGCCTATCACGCAGAGAACGTCGCGAAGCACGGCGACCAGTACCAACCGGAGACGGTGCGGCGGATCCTCGCGGGCAAGAATATCTCGGCAGTGGATTACATCGAGAAGCAGCGTGAACTCGATGAAGCGCGCCGGAACATCGGAGGCGTGTTCGCAGATGTGGACTTGCTGGTCACGCCGACCACGCCGATTCCCGCTCCGCTCATTGCCGATCTCAAAGCGAGTCCTGAGAACTTACGCCCGGCAGAGTTAAAGCTGCTGCGGAATACGCGGCCGTTCAACGTGTGGGGATTGCCGGCAATCTCGGTGCCCTGCGGGTTCACGCAGGGCGGGCTGCCGATTGGATTGCAGATTGCCGGGCCGCACTGGCGGGAGGGTCTAGTCCTGTGCTTGGCGCATGCGTATGAACAAGCGACGGCCTGGCATAAGCGAGAGTGTAAGAGCTAATGTAGTGCACTCTCGCTGCGCTTCGCCGGGCGGACGGATGAGTCCGCCCTTACATTTCTTAGATTGTGTAGGCCCGGACGCATTCGTCCGGGGTTGCGCGCGCAGCGCGCAATGGCTCTGGCCCGCCGCAACCATTAGTCCACCGTTCTTACTTCTTCCGGCAGCGTCAATATGAATCTGCAGCTTCCCGTTGTCACCGAGCACGATAGCGTTCCGCGGCGGAGAACTTTCACCGGAGTGTCGTCAGGAAAAGTCAGCCGGTAATCCGCGGTGCGGAGCGCTTCGGTAAAGGACTTAAGCTTCTCGTCGCCACTGACAAACTTGACGGCGTCGACCTTCGCGGCCGGACCTCCGCTCAGCAGGATGAAGAAATCGGCATTGCCGGTTTGGGCGGCTTTGCCCAGATCGATTGTGCTCAGATGGTCGAACTCAGGTTTGTAGCGGGCGATGGCGGCGTCGGCTTTGGCATCGCCTCCAGCCAGCGAAGCAAGCCGAGTGCGGGTTTCGGGAGTCGGGCGCTGGGCATTCATGGAGAGCGCGTAAGTCTGCACGGCACGCTCCTTCTCTCCGCGCTTCTCGTAAATCTGGCCGAGATGATCGCCGACTTCGGAGTGGTGGCCAAGCGCCCACGCCGCCGAAATGTACTTCTCCGCCTTATCGAGATTACCCTCGTCGAACTCGATCCAGCCCAGTGTGTCCCAGTACGCGACCAGCGAGGAAACCAAAGGCAGTTCTTCCCGGGTGAGGCGGTCGAGCGAGACGTTACGCAACGCCGCCGCAGTGGCGGAGACCGCGGACTCCGCATACTGCTGCGCGCGATCGAGGTGGGATTTCTTCAGCGAAAGCTGATAGGCGATGTTGTTCCACACCATCGGAGTGGCACTCTGCTCGACAGCATGGTCGAATGCGGCAAGCGCCTTGTCGTCCTGGCCGAGATTTAGATAAGCATCCCCCAGGCTGACCTGCAGGTCGAAACGCTCGGGAGACAGCGAGGAGGCCTTTTCCAGTTCGGGGACGGCCAGATCGTACTTGTGCATCTCGTCATACATCTGCCCCAGGTTGGCGTGGGCGAACTTATCTAGCGGATTGTTGTCGAGTTGCTTGTTGAATGCCTTCGCGGCATCGTCGTACTTGCGGTCGTTCCAGTAGACCCGGCCCAGGTTGTTGTAGGCGTATTCATCGTAAGGACTGACTTCAATCTGCTTCTGAAAACACGTGATTGCCTGCTCGTTCTGGTGCAGCTCGAAGTAAATCAGGCCCAGATTGTTCCAGGCGAACTTGTTCTTGGGATCGACCTCGGTTGCGCGCTTCAGCAGTACCTGGGCGAGATCGGGATTGCCGTTGTCGTCGGCGGCCTTGGCGCTGGCAAGCAGGTCTTCGACCTTCATGTCAGCTGGCGGAACGAAGCCACCAGCGGAAGCGTTCTCGACTGCAAGTTGTTGAGAAAGATCTGCGCCGACAGCGCGGCGGAAGGATTCGTAATCGCCTGCGCGGGCTACGGGAAGGTCGTCCTGATGCAGGGTCAGCGTTCGCCCGGCAGTAAACACATCGCTCTTCAGGTTGTAGGTAGCGTCATACTCGGCATAATCGCGCTTGAGCGAAAAGGCAAGCGGGATGCGCGCTGTGAATTTTGACGGCAGTTCGAGCTTGAGCTTGTACGAATATTCGCCCTTGGGTCCGAGTTTGATGGGCTCGGCATCAGGATCGGAATCGACGTCGCCAGCCTCAGGCAGGCTGAACTGGACCAACGGCAACGTGATCTGGGTTTTCTTCTTCGACCAGTCGATGAAGTTCACGCGGCTTACATCGTAGGAGAGCGTGAAGGGCTCCCGGGTCGCAGCCGGATCGCTGACGATCAAGTGAGTTATGTCTCCACCGAGCCCGCCGTTGATTCTCTCCGCGACATGCTGCCACTCAGGTTGCGGCACGCGTCGGAAAATGGAACGGAGCATCAGTTCTTCGTCGCCACGAAATTCGTAGCGCACATGCGCTTCCAGCTTGCCGATATCGTTGATTTTCCCATCGACCTCCGAATGCTCGTAGTCGGGCATGGGAGTGTCGGAGGGCGTTTCCTCCAAATGCGGCGCGACGCTGGACGCCGAATCGGCGGGAGGAATTACCAGGGCCTGCTTGTGGCGCAGCGTGTAGGCCAGCAGGCGGAAGGGAGCGACTTCGCTGGTCGTATCCATCCAGACTTCCTGATTGCCCATCGGCAACATGGTGATCACGTGATCAAACTGCGAGGGCGAAGGAACGTCTGGATCAAGCTTGCGCATCGAATTAATCAGCACGGAATCTGCGTGCCACCCTTTGGCCTGGAGCAGCGACGCCAGCAGGGTGTGCTTGTCTTTGCAGTCGCCATACTGATCATGCAGCACATCCGAAGCAGCATGCGGTTGGTAACGGCCCAGCCCGAGCGAGAGGCTCACGTAGCGAAAATTCTTCGCGACATAGTCATAGAGAGCCTGAATTTTATCCATGTCGGTGGTCAGGCCTTTGGTTAGCTCGTCGGCCTTGCTGCGAACTTCCGGGGTGGGCATCCGGCGGTCTTTTTCCAGGCTCGCATACCAGCGGCCAACCTGTTCCCAGCTTTCGAACGTGGTCAGCTGGATATCGGGGCGATTGTCGTCCGCGCGATGCTTCTTTTTCTTTTTGTCCGGATCTTTTGAGTCGTCTTCGCGCTCGAGATGGGAACTCGCCCAGTGGTAAATGCGGCGGCCATTTGCCTCGGTAATCTTGGGATCGAGTCCCGGCTTGCACTTCAGTTTCAGAGGGCGACCCGCGGGGACATCGACGTCAAGCGTTTCGTCGAGCTCGATATTCGTCTTGTCAAATTCATAATCGGCCCAGAACTGCCCGGCGGCCAGCGGGGTGTGAACCACAGTGACCATGTCGTATTCGAGCACTTCGCCAGGCCGCAAGCCGGGCACCGTGATGTGTTTCTGACGGTAGTCGGTGTACACGGGCGCTTCCCGCTCAATGGGAGCACTGAGATCCTGCACCGCATCTTCGCCGGCTTTCACGACACTGCCATCAGCTTTCAACACCCGGACGTAGGGAATCTCGACGCGCTCGTTGGCGGAGTTGTACCCCTCCTGCAGCTGTCCCCACTGCTGCACACCGGCTTCGCTTTGCACACGGATGCGAGCGACGGTCTCTTTGCGTCCCGTGCCGTCGGCCTCGAAGCGATACACCGAGTGCATCTTCTCGATGACGAAAGACTCTTTGGAGTAGTCTCGCCCCTTCGGTTCGGGCTTGGGCGCCTCCGGTCCTGCAGCATGCTTTTCCGCCGTTGGCGCCTGAGACTGCGCAGACTGTCCGGAAACGGGCTGGCTGGAAGGGGTTGGATGAGGATTGGACTGCTGCGAACGGGCTGCAACCGCCAGCAAACAAAGCACGAGAACGGCAACGAAGCGATCACGCATAATTTGGACGGGGATAGTCTTTCCACCATTATCCCACGCGCAGCGGCTTTCCCGAGAGTTTGGGCCGTCTGCCAGAAACCCCCAGGAACTGATGCATGTAAACCGGATATTAGCTTTACTGTAAATACTGTGATTTCAATCACATTTTTCTCGTGCCTCCGCGTAAAACAGGGGTAAAATTCACGGAATAGTCCTGTTCCGCCGCGACGCGGACAGGCGTGACGCATAACGTACCTTGCGCCACGATCTTTCCGTTCGGAGGTTGTGCATGGAAGATCGGGCCCCTGTCGTCTCTCCTACTGAGCAGTCCTTAACGTCTACCACCACAATGCGCAAACATGAAGGCCGCGGCGCGTGGGTACTCACTGCGTACGGGATTTCAGGTCTGGCATTGTTCGGAGTGTTGGCCTACTTCTTCTCGGACTTCATCGCCCACTAGCGCAGGGCTGCGGTATCGAACGGGCGCACGCGTCCGCGGAAGCGCATGGAGTGTGTAGGTGCGCTTTCTTCCGATACTAGATTGCTGATTTTAGGTCTTAGGTATCGGGTCTCAGGTATTGGACCGGACGTGCGGTTGCGGATTTGTCACGGCGAACTCAACTCGGGTCAAATCTTCAATTTAAAATCGTCAATCAGACATTCTGAACACCTTTCCGTTGAACTACCGAATGCCGAGAGGCTCGTTGTGAACGTGCTACAATGAGCGGCCTTAGGTTCTCGCTTCAGCACTGAACCCCCACAAGGATTAAGCAATACAGGTAAGAAGTCAGTGTCCAAGCCTCCTGCTCCCAGCCCGACGCCAATCACCTACGCCGATGCCGGGGTGGACATCACTAGAGCCAATCGCACCAAGCAGCGGATCAAATATCTGGCGCATAAAACGTTTACGCGCGGGGTGCTGAGCGAAATCGGAGGATTCGGCGGGCTGTTTGCCGTGGACAAGATCAAGTACACCGACCCGGTGCTGGTATCGAGCGTGGACGGCGTCGGGACCAAGCTCAAGATCGCCTTTGAGATGGATCTCCATTCTACGGTGGGGGCCGACCTGGTAAACCACTGCGTCAATGACATCGCGGTCCAGGGTGCGGCGCCGCTGTTTTTCATGGACTATTTGGCAACGGGCAAGCTCGATCCCTCGGTGGCCGAGAAGGTCGTGGAGGGGATTGCCGATGCCTGCAAGCACAACGGCTGCGCTCTGATCGGCGGCGAAACTGCGGAGATGCCAGGTTTCTATCCGGATGGCGAATACGACCTCGCCGGCTTTATTGTCGGCGTGGTCGACCGCGAGAAGATCGTCACTGGCAAAGACGTGCAGATTGGAGACGTCATCTTGGGCCTGCCGTCGAACGGGCTGCATACGAATGGCTATTCTCTGGCACGCAAACTGCTTTTTGAAATCGCGCGCTATTCTCCCGAGACCTATGTGAATGAAATCAAGAACAAGGTCGGGAACGAGTTGATGCGCACCCACAAGAGTTACTGGCCCGCACTGAAAAAGTTGAACGATGCGCAATGCGTGGCTGCGATGGCGCACATCACTGGTGGGGGCATTACCGAGAACTTGCCGCGCGTACTGCCGCGCGGGACCGCCGCTCTCATCGAACTCGGCTCATGGCCGCTGCAGCCTATCTTCGAACATCTGCAGCAACTCGGCAATGTCCCCCAGGACGAAATGTTGCGCACCTTCAACATGGGCATGGGCATGTTGCTGGTGATTCCTTCCGCCAAATTCAAGAAGGCACAATCCGTGCTGGAACGCGTCGGAGAGAAGGCCTATACCATCGGACGAATCATCAAGGGCGAGCGCAAAGTCACCTATAGCTGAGAGTTAGTCCCTAAGAGTCCCCCCTCATTGGCTAATGTTCTCTCCTCAGTTTTGCTTTTTCTTCGCATTTGTGGTATAATACTAAAGCGGCTTTCACGCTCGGGCCTGCTATATCGTCTGACTCGTAACGAGGTTACTTCTTTTCCGCGAAGAGACCCCCTTTATGGACCCACTTGTTCAAGCATTCTTTAAGGCCTACGAAAACGCAACCTCTACTCCAGATTTCGCCGCTGTTGGGGACTTGTATGCGGAAACATTCTTGTTTGCCGGGCGGCATGCTGTCCATTCGGTAAGAAGAGAAGATTTCCTCAACTTCCTTCCGAAAATGAAGGCCCAGTTTGCCTCCCTCGGACTGACGGCGAGCCGTTTATCATCCGTGGAAGCGGCGAACCTGGATTCGAGGTATGTCCTTGCCAAAGTGCGATGGGGAATGACGATTCGCACTCCAGGAGGTCTTCTCAAAACTTTCGACGCGTTCGCAACCTACGTGCTCCAACGCGGCGACGATAAGCTGTCGATCATTTTTCAGTTGGACCATCAGGATTTGGCCGCCGCCATCAACGACAACCGCAATCCATAAGTGGCGCAACGCGTCGTTGTCGGCTAAGGTCAAAGTCCTGCGATGATTCGCGTGTCCTTGAACTCCCGGAAGTAAATTATGATGTAAGAGCTAAACATGTCGCCATGAAATCTTTGGGCATACTTCTTTCCGGGCGCGGATCGAATTTCGTTGCCATCGCCGACAGCATTGACGCCGGCCGCATTCCGGAGGCGCGAATCGCGGTGGTCATCTCGAACAAGGCTGACGCGGCGGGAGTCGCCATTGCCCGCCAGCGTGGGCTGGACGCAGTCGTGATTCCTTCCAAAGGCAAGCCGCGCGAGGAACACGACCGAGAAGTGGTCACATGTCTCCAGCAGCGTGGAGTGGATCTGGTCTGCCTGGCGGGATACATGCGCCTGCTCTCGCCTTGGTTCGTGAAGCAGTTTCCGCAGAAGATCCTTAACATTCATCCCTCCTTGTTGCCCGCGTTCCCTGGGCTCGAGGCGCAAGAGCAAGCCTTCGCCTATGGCGTCAAGGTCTCCGGATGCACCGTGCACTTTGTCGACGAAGAACTTGACCACGGCGCAATCATCGTGCAGAAAACCGTGCCGGTGCTCGATGGGGATGATGAGCGCACGTTGGCCGCACGCATCCTGGAGCAGGAACATCTGGCGTACAACGAAGCAGTCAGGATCGTCCTTGCCGGGGAGTTTGAGATCAAGGGACGGCGGCTGATTCGCATGCCATCGTTATAATCGAGAGGCATGTCAAACTTCGCTCCCGTAGACGAACAACTCACTTATCTCAAGAAGGGCGTGGCGGAGATTATTCGCGAGAGCGAACTTCGCGCCAAGCTGGAAAAATCCCGCGCTACAGGCAAACCGCTGCGCGTCAAGCTGGGCATGGATCCGACGGCTCCTGATCTGCATCTGGGGCACACCGTGGTCCTGCGCAAGCTCAAGCACTTTCAGGATCTCGGGCACACGGCGATTTTCCTGATCGGCGATTTCACGGGGATGATCGGCGACCCCAGCGGACGAACCGCGACGCGTCCGCCGCTCACTCGCGAGCAGGTAGAGCAGAATGCCGAGTCCTACAAGACGCAAGTCTTCAAGGTGCTAGACCCGAAGAAGACCGTAGTCGACTTCAACCGGCGGTGGATGGGACCATTCACCTCTGACCAGTTCGTACAACTGGTGTCGAAGTACACCGTCTCGCAGTTGCTAGAGCGAGAAGAGTTCCACAAGCGCTTTCGCGAAGAAACGCCGATTTCGATGCACGAACTGCTGTATTGCCTGGTGATGGGATATGACTCGGTTGCTCTAGAAGCTGATGTGGAGCTCGGCGGCGTCGACCAGAAATTCAATCTGCTGGTCGGCCGCGAACTGCAACGCGCCTACGGCCAGGAGTCGCAAGCCGTGCTGATGACGCCCATACTCGAGGGTCTCGACGGCGTGCAGAAGATGTCGAAATCGCTGGGCAATGCGGTGGGCATTGACGAGCCGCCGCTGGAAATGTACGGCAAGATCATGAGCATCTCCGACGAAATGATGTGGCGCTATTACGAGCTGCTGACGGACGTGCAGGTCGCGGATATCGAGAAGATGAAGCGCGACACGCATCCCATGCAGGCGAAGAAGGATTTAGCACGAAGAATTGCGGCTGACTTCCATTCGGCGGAGGCGGCGGCGAAGGCCGGAATGGATTGGGCCAAACAGTTTCAGAAGGATGAGGTGCCGGAGCAGCTTGAGCGCGTGGTGGTTCCATTGGAAGCCGTAATTTTGAGCGGCTTAGAACAGACCGCTGGAGGGCACTCGAGCAATGCGAATTTAAAGCCTATCAGAGTAGATCGGCTAATTCGGATTGCTGGCCTCGCGGCATCAAACACTGAAGCGGCTGGTAAGCACAAGCAAGGGGCTGTCGCGTTACTGGATGGCAACATGGAGCCGATTGCTGTGACGGCAAGCCTTGCGGCATGGATAGTTGTCGACACCGATCTCATATTGCGGGTTGGCCGGCGGATGAAGGAGGTAAGGGTCGTCAGAACTAGCGCCAGCAGAAGGCAATGATCCTGTGGGGACAGCCGCCCTCGGCTGTCCGGGCGAGCGCAGCTCGCCTTGCCTTCATTCCCACCTTGGAACTCATTCGTCTGATAAACGCTGAATACCAACTTATCCGCTGCTCTCGCGGACTACGATAAGAGCCGCTGCGGAGCTTCGCTCCGCCGGACAGCCGAGGGCGGCTGTCCCTACATGGTCCGTCTATGCCTCAGGCGTTTTATCGACGGAAGCTGCCACATCTGCAGCATGACTTCAAACCGCATTTTGTAACTTTCTGCACTGATGGTCGCTGGATTCTACCGGATTGTGTTCGCGCAATCGTGCTGCAATCCTGCGTGCATGACAATGGGGTAAAGTTCGATTTGAAAGTTGCAGTCGTAATGCCCGATCATGTGCACTTGATTTTCACGCCACTGACCCACGTGGAAGCGAAGGAGATTCACTCACTGGCGGAAATCATGGACGCGATCAAGGGAGCCTCGGCGCACCAGATCAACAAGGCTTTGGGGGGACGGGACGAGTCTGGCAATCCGAGTCGTTCGATCATGTGCTGAGATCGTCGGAGAGTTTGGATGCGAAGGTCGAGTATGTGTTAGAAAATCCGATGCGGAAAGGGTTGGTCTCCAAACCAAGCGACTATCCCTGGCTTTGGCAGAAGCCGTTCGTGAATCCATTTGCCATCCCACGTAGAACAGCGGAGCTTCGCTCCGCCGGACAACCGAGGGCGCCTGTCCCTACATAAGCAGTGATTATGTCAGCCCTGACGTGGTCTTCGAGTCCAGCACTTCGCGCACTTTGCTCACCAGCGCGGTCAGGGTAAACGGCTTGGGCAGAAACCAGAGGCCGGAGTCCAGCACTCCATAGTGAACGATGGCGTTGTTGGTGTATCCCGAGATGTAAAGCACCCGGATCTCGGGACAGATTTTCTGGATCTGCTCGGCCAGTTGCCGGCCGTTCATGCGCGGCATCACTACATCTGTGACCAGCAGTCGGATCCTGCGCTGATTCGCCTGACAGAGAGCCAACCCCTGCTCCGGGTTTTCCGCAACCAGCACTTTGTAACCAAACTCAGTGAGCACGGTCGAACCGAGTTGGCGCAATTGCGGATCGTCTTCGACCAGCAGGATGGTTTCGCTTCCCCGATTAACATCCTTCGGATGGCGTTCCGGCACCACCGTCTCAGCGGGCTGATCAACCCGGGGAAGGTAGATCTTAAAAGTGGTCCCAGACTCCGGTTCGCTATAGACCCAGATATAGCCTCCGCTCTGCTTCACAATACCGTAGACCATCGAGAGGCCAAGTCCGGTGCCTTTCCCTACTTCCTTGGTCGTATAGAACGGTTCGAAGATTCGAGCCTGGGTCTCGGCGGACATGCCCTGCCCGGTATCGCTCACCGCGAGCATGACGTAATTCCCCGGCTCGACCGGCTGATGTCCATGGGCATAGGCTTCGTCCAGCGAGGCATTTGCGGTTTCAATGGTCAGCTTGCCGCCATTGAGCATCGCGTCGCGCGCATTGAGCGCGAGGTTCATCACAACCTGCTCGATCTGTCCGGGATCGGCCTTAACCGAGCCCAGATCTTCGGCGGGCACAGTCAGGACCTCGATGTCTTCGCCAATGAGGCGGCGCAACAGCGAGTCAAGGTTGAGGACGATCTGATTCAGGTTGATGACGCGCGGCGAGAGCACTTGCTTGCGGCTGAAGGCCAGCAACTGACGGGTAATGCCAGCCGCGCGGTCGGCAGCGGACTTGATTTGCACTGTGCTATCCGCGAGGCGGCTGCCCACAGGCACTCCGTCGGCGAGGATCTGAGAGTACCCGAGAATCACCGTAAGCAAATTATTGAAATCATGCGCGATGCCTCCGGCAAGGCGCCCAATGGCTTCCATCTTCTGGGATTGACGCAGCCTCTCCTCAAGGGTTACGCGCTCGGTAACGTCCTGCACCAGGGAGGCAACTCCCAGCACGTGTCCCGAATCATCGACCAGCGCCGTGTTGTACCACTCGCAGGAAATGTTGCGTCCGCCTTTGGTCACGTTGTCGTTCGTGCTCCGCCTGCCCCCCTGCTGGGTGACTAATTCACGCCAGATGCGGTCGACCTGTGCGCGGAAGGAAGGGTGAACTATGAAGCTGGCGTGTTGGCCCAGCGCTTCCTGCCGCGAATAGCCGAAAATACGCTCCGCCGAAGGGTTCCAGGCAGCTACTTTGAAATCACGGTCCCATTCCACCACCGCCAGGGGTGTTTGCTCAACGTGCATGCTTAACTTCTGTTGTGATTTCCGGATTTCCTCTTCCCCCTTTTTCCGGTCGGTGATATCTCGAGCGATCCCTAGTACGCCCACGATCTTGCCGTCGGCATCCCGATAAGGTCCCTTGGTCGAAAGAAATGTGCGGTTGACTCCGGCCACCGTTCCCGACTGCTCGTAGGTGAGCATCGCACCTGTGCGGATCACATGATGATCACGTTCTATCAGGGCTCGGGCAGTTTCGGGACTGAAGATTTCTAAGTCAGTCCGGCCCAGCAACTGGCCGACTGTCAGCCCCACAAAGCGCGCCGAAGCTGCATTCGCCATAATGTAGCGGCCTTCCGAATCTTTAACAAAGATTGAGTCGGTCGTACTCTCGGTGATGCCCTGCAGCAGGCTGAGATTCTTCTGTAGCTCCCGCGAACTGGCCAGCAGCTGGCTTTGCACCACGAACAGGCGCCCGCCGGCAGCGGCGAAAGAAACCAGCACCAGCACAAATGCCCACCAGAATCGCTCCTGGGCTACACCCAATAACAAAGGAAAAACAATCGCAGGAATTACCATGGGGGCGAACAGGTCGAGCAGTTGAAGCGCGCTCGAACGGGGCTCGACTGAAGATGGTTCTTCGATTTCGCTCCAGGTTGCCGGAAGGGCTATTAGCAAGCAGAAAGCCGCAGTCCACGTGATATCGAGCCATGTGCCCTGGCGATAGTTGCCGCCCGCCTGTGCCTTCAGCGTGACGTTTAGAACCGTGGCATAAACCACCATGAACCCGCCCATGCGGAGAAAGAACTTCTTCTCGGTCCGGTTCTGGCCTAATAACCCGCGCCCCAGGAAGCTCAGGGCGAGTGTTCCAAAGAAGAAGATGCCGGCATAGAACGCCCTCACTTGCATGGTATTTCCGGCGACCTGCCAGCGAGAGGGCACATAAATCTGCGTGAGTTCGACCGCTAGTACCAGGGTGCAGACTTGAACAAAATCGCAGACCCTCAGCCACTGCAATCGGCCCCGTGGATCGCGCACGCTAAGGAACAGCGTCATCATCGCGGGCACGATCCAGAAAAAAACCAGGAAATCACTTGGCCACAAGGTGCCAAGTGGAGCGTGCACATAGTCGAAGCTGTAGGTGTAAAGTGCCTGGCCAACAGCACTAAGAAGACCGGAAAGAGAAACCAGGCGCCAAACTCGCTTGCCGAAAGGGCCCGAGCGGCGCGAAGCCAGCCAGCAGACCATGGCGGCTGCGAGTGGCGTCAGAGTATCGATCCAGTCGCCCCACAGTGAAGCGGGAGCCGTGCCATAGCGCGACAGCAGGACCGCGACGTGCACACCGATCAGGATTGCCGCAAGCGCCAGCGCGGACGTGCGAAACTTCAACATCGCTCTGAATTCTCCAGGCAGTCGCGATTCTATGAAGGCGTGGGCTCGGCCGGATTAATTTGTCCTGAGTATGAATGCATAGCTGGGCTGCAGAATCAAGTACATCTTGGTCGAAGAGCGCTGCCTGCCCAGTTTGGTTTGTCAAGCATTTTTGTGGAAGTGGCGTTCCTCTCAGCAAACTGCCTGCCATCTTTTTACCGGCCCGGGCTTGCCAATCCGGGAGAATTTCCCTAGCATCCAGATTGAAAGCCGACCTGCTGTGTTGGTGATGGCGGGTAACCGATTTTTGAACCAATGCAGAATGAACGGGTGCTCGACTCGAACTAGGATCCGGTGAGCGACGCTCCGCCATGCGGAGATGCCTAAAGGGTCTCGGCGGGCGCCCAACGTCTACCGACGGGTTCATTCTCGGCCCCGTCACACGGCTTAGTGGGTCGGCTTGATTCCTGACCGAATACGGAAGTTAGAGGTCAGAGTGCAGCAAGGTAGATCCGTTCCGCACGTGTGCAATCGCCCATCCTCCTCCACTTCTGCAGTCTTCAGGTCTCGCTTCCTTTCCTGCTAAACTGATTGAGTAGCACGGCGCGACATTCGTGCATCCAACAAAACCGTGTTTCCTCAACTCCTTCATATCGGGCGGTTCTTTTTGCCGACGTATGGATTCCTGGTTTCGCTGGGCGTCCTGATCGGCCTGTGGATCAGTGTGCGCAACTCCGAGCGTCTCGGCTACGACGGGGATAAGGCTTGGAATCTCGGCATTCTCGTCGTTCTGTGCGGCATTGTCGGAGCGAAAGTCCTCTACGTTGTCAACGAATGGGGTTACTACTCCGCTCATCCGTCCGAGATCTTTAGCATCAACACGTTGCAGGCCGGTGGAGTGTTTTCGGGAGGCTTGCTCGCGGCGTTTGCGGCAGCCGCGTGGTATGTCTGGAAGCACAAGATGCCGGCGCTCGGAACCTGCGACGCGTTCGCTCCCGGTCTGGCCTTAGGGCACTCAATCGGACGCATCGGGTGTTTTGCGGCTGGCTGCTGCTACGGGAAAGAAACGCATCACTGGTGGGGCGTGGTTTTTCGCAACCCGCTGGCCAATTCGATTACCGGAACACCGCTGAATGTTCCGCTGCAACCGACCCAATTGTTTGAGTCCGCAGTCGAACTCGCAAATTTCATTTTCCTGATGTGGCTTCTGAAGCGCCGGAAATTCGATGGCCAGGTGATCGGGGCCTTCATGTTCATTTACGGCATAGCGCGATTCTTTCTCGAGTTCATTCGCGACGATCCGGGCCGAGGATCGGTCTTCGGGGGCGTGATGTCGGGAACACAGCTGATCTCGATCGGATTGGTGCTGGCGGGGGGGCTGATCTGGTGGCTGCGTCCAGCGCCGAAAGTCATCCCGGCGAAAGCGGTCACTGCTGCGCGGTAGTTCCTGCGACGGTGGACTGGTTGCGCGTTCTTCGACGCGCCAAGGCATGACGCAAACCGCTCGACAACCATTCACCACAACGCCGGACGACGTCGGCCAGCGCCTGGATCAAGTCCTTGCCTCACGGCTGGCCATCAGCCGGGCCCGCGTGCAGGAACTGATCCGCGACGGAAACGTTCTGCTGAACGACGCTCCGGCGAAGGCTTCGTTCAAGCTGCGCGGCGGGGAACAGATTACTGTGCTTGGCCCGGCGGCCCGCCCGCCCCTGCGAGCCATCGCCGAGGAGATTCCCCTCGATATCGTCTATGAAGACGGCGACATCGCGATCGTCAACAAGGCTGCGGGGATGATGGTGCACGCCGGCGCCGGGGCGACCGACGATGCCCGCAATCGTGGGACTCTCGTCAATGCTCTGCTTCATCATTTCGGCAGCCTTTCAGGCGTCGGGGGCGAGATGAGGCCGGGCATCGTGCATCGACTGGACAAAGAAACCAGCGGGCTGATTGTCGTGGCCAAGAACGACGAGGCGCATCGCAAGCTGGCAACCCAGTTTGCCCGGCGAGAGGTGAAGAAGAAATACATCGCTCTCGTGCACGGCTGGATGAAGAAAGATTCGGGAACAGTCTCGGCGAGCATTAGCCGCGACCGCGTCCGCCGCACGCGAATGACAACACGCCATTCTGGCGGGCGCGAAGCCGTATCGCACTATTCCGTCATTCGCCGGCTGGATACGCCATATGGGAAGTTCACGTTGGTAGAGGTCAAGATCGATACCGGCCGGACCCATCAGATTCGAGTGCACCTGGCTTCACTCGGGCATCCCGTTGTGGGCGATTCGCTCTATGGAGCGCCCGGCGAAATTCGGCCCACTACTGGACGCGAGTCTCGTGGTGCAATTTCGCTGGGACGCAATTTTCTGCACGCGGCCGAGTTGGCGTTCGAGCATCCCCGGACTGGTGAAAAGACCGCCCGGAAAAGCCCGCTTCCGCAAGGGTTGCTGGGATTCCTGGCCGTTCTGGAGGACATTTAAACCGCCCGAAAGTGGCGCATCGAGCGTTACCAGCGCTTTCGCCTAGCGCCGCTGGGGCGGCTATAATAGCGGTATTGATGAAAACCTTGGGGAACAATCTAGGGACAGTTTTTCTACTGGCGGCATTCGCCCTCGCGCCGTCTGCTGTCAGTCTGGCTGCGCAATCGGTGCCGGATCCTTCTGCGCCGAAACCGGCGGCAGCATCCGCAACGCAACCCCAGGAGTCTCCGGAGACCACTCCGTCGCCAACTGCCGGGAATACGCCGCCAGGTCCCAATGCCGCCGGGGGGACTAGCCCCGCGGATGAGCCTGTCACTACGATTCGAGTTCCGACCAACGAAGTAAACGTCGTTTTCACCGTGACTGACAAGAAGGGACATCGGGTCACCGATCTGAAGCAAAACGATTTCACGGTGTTGGACGACAACAAGGCGCCGTCGGAGATCCGCAGCTTTCACGCCGAAACCAACCTGCCGCTGCAAGTAGGCTTGCTGATCGACGCCAGCAATTCGGTGCGCGACCGGTTCAAGTTTGAGCAGGAATCCGCAATCGAGTTTCTGAACCAGACGATTCGTCCCCGGTATGATCGCGCTTTTGTCGTGGGCTTCGACGTGACTCCCGAAGTAACGCAGGATTTCACCGACAATACGGAGTCTTTAGCGCACGGAGTGCACGAGTTGCGTCCGGGTGGCGGAACCGCGCTGTATGATGCCCTTTACTTCGCGTGCCGGGATAAATTGCTGAAGGCGTCGAAGAGCACGCCCGTACGTCGCGCCATTATCCTGCTCAGCGATGGCGAGGATAACCAGAGTCACGTGACGCGCGAGGAAGCGATCGAAATGGCACAGCGGGCCGAGGCCATTGTCTACACCATCTCCACGAACGTGAGCGGCACGAAGGGTCCGGGAGACAAGGTGCTGGAGCGCATTGCCGATGCCACAGGTGGCCGCCCATTTTTCCCCTTCCAGATTCGCGATGTGGCTAACGCCTTCGCCGAAATCCAGGACGAACTCCGCAGCCAGTACGCTCTGTCCTACAAGCCAGCAGATCTCAAAGCCGACGGCCACTTTCGCACCATTGAAATCGTCGCCAACGACCGCAAGAATTTCCGTGTGCGTGCTCGCCGCGGATGGTACGCTCCGACCCAGTAGACCGAAAAGCCTCGACCACGAAGTGCGCTAAGGTTCACAAAGTAAAACCGTTGGACTTCGTGTACCTTTGTGTCCTTTGTGGTTCGCGGTTGGTTATGGTTCGCACCGACACAGTAGACCGAAAAACCTCGACCACGAAGAACACTAAGGTTCGCTAAGTAAGACCTTTGGACTTCGTGTCCTTTGTGGTTCGCGGTTTCGCTGAGGAACAGAATGCCGGGATATTCAGGAACGCCTCTGCCCAAGAAGCTTGGAATCAAGGACGGGTTCCGCGTGCGCTTTATCGACGCTCCGCCCGATGTTCTTGCGGAATTGAAACCAGCAATCGCAGGCTGCAAGGTCGTGAGCGATGGAACAGCTCCAGTTGAATTGGCGATGGTATTCACGAAAAGCGGTTCAGCATTGACCAAAGACTTCAGCCGAGTGGCGAAGCAACTCACGCCCGCCGGAATGCTGTGGATCAGTTGGCCGAAAAAATCTTCCGGCGTCCCGACCGACCTGAACGAGAACGTTGTCCGCGAGATTGGGCTCGCCGCGGGGCTTGTCGACGTGAAGGTGTGCGCGGTGACGGAGGTTTGGTCTGGGCTCAAGTTCGTCCGTCGCTTAAAAGATCGCTGACCAGCAGCATCTCGAGGGGAACTATGGTAAGGGTTGGCTTAATCGGATTCGGCCTGGCGGGACAAGCGTTTCATGCCCCGATGATTCGCGGTGTCCGGGGAATGGAACTCTCGTGCATCCTCGAACGCCACACGAACAATGCCCGGCAAAGATATCCTGGGGTACGCGTGGCCCGGTCGTTGGACGAAATGCTCTCCGACAAAACCATCAACCTTGCGGTTGTGGCCACTCCCAACGATTCTCATTTCTCCTACACCAAGGCCTGCCTCGAAGCAGATCGCGACGTGGTCGTCGACAAGCCGATGACGCCGACGCTCGCCGAAGCGGAGGAACTGGTTCGCCTGGCCCGGCAGCGTGGGCGATTGCTCACGGTGTATCAGGACCGGCGTTGGGATGGGGCGTTTCTCACAGTCAAGAAACTGGTGGGTTCCGGGGGGTTGGGTGAGGTAGTCGAATACGAAGCGCGCTTCGATCGCTATCGGCTCGACGCCAAGGCAGGCGCCTGGCGCGAGAAAACAGACTTCCCAGCGGCGGGCGTTCTCTGGGATCTCGGCCCGCACCTTATCGATGGCGCGCTGGTCTTGTTCGGCGAGCCGCAAGCCATCTGGGCCTCAGCCTTCTGCCAGCGCGAAAGCTCGACGGTTGACGATGCGTTCGATGTCTACATGGAGTATCCGCGCCTGCGCGTGACTTTGAAGGCTCGCATTATTGCGTACGCTCCGGGGCATCACCTGCTGGTACATGGCACGCAAGGATCGTTTGTGAAATACAGAATGGACCCCCAGGAAGAAATTCTTCGCAGCGATCACTACCCGGACGGGTTGGACTGGGGCAAGGATTGGGGATTGGAACCGAAGGAACACTGGGGAACTCTAAGCCGCGTTGGCGAGAAGCCCCGTCCGATCGAGACGGAGCGCGGCGACTACCGCGGGTTCTATGCCAACGTTCGCGATGCGATCGAAAACAAGGCGCCGCTCGATGTACCCCCGGAACAGTTCTTGCGCACCCAGCGCGCCCTGGTGCTGGCGCACAAGAGCAGCCGCGAACGGCGTGTCGTACGGTGGGATGAAGCGGCTGACTAGGTCCGTTCTCCAGCTTCGCCGACTACTCGCAGCGTACTATTCCACAAACATACAATCGCCATAGGAGTAGAAGCGATAGCGCTGGGCAACTGCGTGGGCATACGCGCGCAGAACGTTTTCCTTCCCTCCGAGCGCGCAGACCAGCATGAGCAGCGTGGATTGCGGAAGATGGAAATTTGTCAGCAGCGCCTGCACTACCCGGAATTCGTAGCCGGGATAAATGAAGAGATTCGCCTCTCCCTCCTCGGCTCGCACCCCGCCATCGTTCTGTTGTGCGGAATATTCGAGCGTGCGAACCGTGGTAGTACCCACCGCCACGATCCGGCGCGATTCGGCGCGCGCTTTCTGAATCTTCAGCGCTGTGGCCTCAGGGATGGCATAACGTTCCGAATGCAACCGGTGCTCCTCCACTACCTCGGTACGCACCGGCTGGAATGTTCCCAATCCAACGTGAAGAGTAATCTCGGCCGTCTCTATGCCTCGTTCGGCTAAGTTGGCAAGAATTTCGGGCGTGAAGTGCAGGCCGGCCGTGGGCGCGGCCACCGATCCGCGCTCACGAGCATAAACCGTCTGGTAACGGTCGCGGTCATCTTTCGAGTCTGCCCTATCGATGTAAGGAGGAAGAGGAATGTGGCCGATTTGCTCGACCCGCGCAAAGAAATCCGTCGCGGGAGCAAAGCGTATTCGGCGTTCACCGAACTCGCCCCGCTCGATCACCTCAGCTTGCAGTTCATCGTGCTCTCCAAAGAACAGATGCTCGCCGACATCGATCTTTCGCCCAGGGCGGACCAGGCATTCCCATTCGTTCGAATCCGGCTGCAATTGACGGTTCAGAAGCACTTCGACGCGTCCGCGCAGGAAATCGCGAGATGCAGGATTGCCTGGGCTCAGAGGTTGTGCTTTGATCCCGCCACGGCGGCCATAGAGCCGCGCCGGAAAGACTTTCGTGTTGTTGAATACGATCAAGTCACCGGGACGAAGCAGGTTCGGAAGCTCACGAAACTGGCGATCCTGAAGCGCTCCCGTAGCAGCGGAAAGATGGAGCAGGCGCGAGCCAGCACGATCCTGCAGAGGCTGCTGGGCAATCAATTCGTCGGGAAGTTCGTAGTGGAAATCTGATACCAGCACGCAGGCCGATTATATGGATTCGAGCACTATTCGGACGTCCTGCAGAATCGTTTTGTTGGCCGGATTTCCCGGAAAATTGGATTGTCTATGCCCTGCGAGGGCTGTTAATATGCAAGTGTTCAGTGCGGGTCTGCAATTTTCTAACTCCCCCCTTAGGTTACGGAATGCCTACGGAACGCAAACATAGGGAAGAAATCGTCCGGTACGGCCGTATGCTGCACCAGCTCGGCTACGTCGCAGCCATGGACGGAAACCTCTCCGTGAGGCTGCCTGGTAACCGCATTCTTGTGACCCCCACGTCTCTGAGCAAAGGATCGATGCGGCCGGCGGACATGGTGGTCGTTGATCTGGAAGGACAGCGGGTTTCTGGCCGCCGGAACGTCACCAGCGAAATCGGCATGCATTTGCTGGTTTATCGCCTGCGCCCGGATGTAGAAGCGATTGTGCACGCGCATCCGCCGACTGCTACCGGGTTTGCGGCTGCGGGCATTCCCCTGACGGAACCCCTGGTCTGCGAAGTGGTCATGGGTCTGGGATGCATACCCCTGGCGCGCTATGGGACCCCGGGAACATCCGAGTTGGCGCAGACGTTGGAGCCCTACGTGCCGAACTACGACGCTATCCTCATGTCGAATCATGGCGTGGTCACCTATGGCGATACCCTTGAGCACGCCTACATGAAGATGGAAACCGTGGAACATTTTGCGCAGATTGCACTGGTGACACACTTGCTCGGACGACAGCAGCCCCTGAAGCAGGGTGAAATTGAGAAGCTGCTACTGGCGCGGACCAAATATTTCGGCGCGAAACTAGCCGCGACCATGCCCCTGCCCAGGGAACCCCAAAAAGTCAGCTAGGAATTTACTCCCCTCCGATCCGGAAGCGCATTCCCGCACGGAAATTGATGGGCAGCGCCGGGTATCCCACAACCTCGTTGTATCGCCGGTCCAGAGCATTCTCCACATTCAGGTACGTCGTCAACCGCGGACGGACCGCATACCATCCGCCGAGATCGGCGCGTACATATCCGGCCGCATGGGTGATGCCGAAGCCGAGGAAATCCGAATCGGCGCGCGGACCTACGAAGCTGCCGCCCAGGTTCGCGCCCCAACGGGTCCCGAATTTCGAGAGCGTGAGCGTGGCGGAGTGTTTGGGGCGGCGTAGCAGTGGCTGTCCAGGATCGAAGATCGGATCGAAAGGCGCCGGGTTATCCAGGTATTGCGAAGACGTATAGGTATACGCGGCATTCAGCATCAGGTTCGTTCGAACCTTACCGCGAACCGCAACCTCCGCTCCATGTGCAAAGGCCTCGTTCACGTTGACGAATTCCCCGACAAAAGTCACGGGATTCACCGTGACGTAGTTAATCTGATCGCGAAAAAGATTGTTAAAGTACGTACCGTCGAGTTCGAACCTGTCTTCAAGGAATTTCTGCTGGAATCCAGCTTCGAAAGCACGAAGTCGTTCCGGTTTCAGGCTCGTATTCGGCTGGGTGAAAGGCGGTCCGGCAAAGGTCTCTTCCAGCCGCGGTTCTTTGAATCCTTTGGCGTAGGAGAATCGCAATCGGGTTCCAGATAGAATCCTCCCACCCCGTACCGCCTGCCAAGCCAGCGCAACCCGAGGAACCCCAGTGTCCCCAAAGGCGCTGTTGTGGATGAACCGTCCGCCAGCGACCACTTCAAAGCGCCCGAGAACAAGTAGCTGCTGCGCGTACAGGTCGTTCGTAAGTCGCTGGCCATGCGTTTGCGACCCGAAAGCTACGTTGCCGACGAACCCATTTTCGTTCTCGACGCGATATCCAAACGTGGTATGAGCCCAGGTTCGCTCAGCATAGTCGCCTTGATATTCGAATCCCCCGCGATTGATATGGTCGACTTCGTGAGAGGAAAAATCAAACTGGCCAAAGGCGGGACTCGCGCGGTCGGGATCGCCATTTACATTAAGTTCGTTGTAACGGTACACGTAATCGAACCCGCTGAACCGATGTTGCCAGCCGTTGGGAGCCGCCACAGCCAGCTCGACATCGCCGAGCATGTTATTCCACTGCGACCAATCGCTGGGATCGGGCTGCAAAGGAATCAGGGGCCCGCTGCCTCCCGCCGGAACCAGTGGGTCGTATCCGTTGAAACTCCACTCTCCGGGAAGCCCCGTATGCGAATTCCAGTGGCGAAGGTGGGAGCGGAGCGAAAGCAATCGGCTGATCTGAACTCCCACGTTCGCTCCTTCGAGCGAGTTAGAGTAAGCATCGTTCAGGCCGGACCCGTTGGTGTTGAACTGGTCTCCAAACAGGTTGTAGTCGAACCGTCCTCGCGCGCCGGTAAGCGAGGCGAAGCCGTGAGCAGTGGCGAAGTTCCCTCCGTCGGCTCCGAAGCGTAGTTCGGGGACGGGCGTGCTTCCGCTTCGCGTGAACACCTGCACCACGCTGGTCATCGCGTCTGACCCGTACAGCGTGCTCTGTGCCCCCCGCACGAATTCCATCCGATCGGATTGCGCGAGCGAAAGCGAGCCGAAGTCCAAAGTGCCCCCGGGTGCATTGACCGTTACGCCGTCGACGATGACCTTGTTGTAATTGGATTCGCCTCCGCGGACGAACAGTGAAGAAAGACCGCCACGCTGGCCGGCGGTGTTGATCACGGCGCCGGGAAGAAAGCGCATGACATCATTGGCGGCGACCGGTTGCATCGTCGTAAGTTGGCCAGAAGTGAGGAGATCGACGTCGGCTCCAGCGACCTCGGTCGGAACCGGAGTGCGATTCGCGCTTACGACGACCGTTTCTGAGGCTATGGCGAGGCTGAGTTTAACCGTAATTTCAGCTTCAGAAGAAACACTAACAGTTTCAGCCGCGAAGCCAGGAGCAAGGATTCTCACGCGGTACGGGCCGGGATCGCCAGGGTGGAACGTAGTAAGCCCCTCGGGTGAAGTAGTCTGCGTGGAAACAATTTCATCTCCACGAAGGAGCGATACCTGGGCTCCACCGATGGCGGCGGAATGAGGATCGACAACTTTCAGGGTGAAATCACTGGCAGACGCAGTGAGCGAGAGAAAAATAACAGCCAAGAAACCGAAACATACGCGCATTCCATCCTCCTTTGCACGCGAAAGAGGTTTGAGTAGACGGATCGCGCCGGTCTCCTGGCTTCGCGAGTAAGGATTCCAGATCCAAAATAGCCGACGGCCTTCCCAGATTCGTCCCAGTGGCCGAGGGCAGTTTCCTCGCTTACAGTTGCGCGGCAGCGCGGGATTTACACCCGCTTCCCTGTCTTCGCCGAGCGGCAAAGACGCGCTTTCCGAAAAATTTGCAAAGAGCAGATAGAGCGTCCGATCACTTTAAAAGGTGGGAGCTGTGGAAGTCAAACGTCAGGTCAAAGCTTATCGTCTCCACTTTCCGATGACGTACAAGATTACCGATAACAGCACGCTTAACAGGACCGAAGTGGCGAGCGGGAAATAAAAAGTTGTGTTCTTGCCGCGGTAAAGGATGTCGCCGGGAAGGCGCCCGAGTGGAAGGTTCGTTCGGCCCAGCAAGAGCAGCAAAAGTCCGGCGAACAGAAGGACGACGCCAAGCACGATCAGGATTTTGCCGAGATCGGTCACGGTACTCTCGAACCAAGCCTCGAAGCGTTCTTCCTCCCGCAGTGTAGCAGGCCTGGTCCACATCGCCTTCGCCACCATTGGCGAGCGCGAGACGACCTGGCAACAGCCGGACGGCGGCCGGCGCTACGCCGCCATACCACTGTCTTTATATAGCAAAGTACTTGACATCAATTAGCGAGAAAGCTATTCTTGCCGTATGCAGGAGTCGCGAATCCATCGTATCCGGCGCTTTCGCCGCTCCGCCGATCCTGAGCACCACGCTCAGGAGATGGCGCCCAGCGTGGCGGAGAACCTCCGCTACATTCGCGACACGATGGAGCGCTCCGCCGCGTTCACCGCGGTGTCGGGCTGGGGCTACGTTTTTCTAGGAACAACTGCCCTCGGAGCCGCCTGGCTTGCCGCGCGGCAGGTTTCAACATTCACGTGGTTGCGAGTCTGGCTGTGCGAAGCACTGCTCGCGATTGCGATCGGCTTGCTCTCTTGTGCTTGGAAGGCCAATCGTCGCGGATTACCGCTGTTCTCAGGCCCGGCGCGGAAGGTTGCGCTCGGACTGGCTCCACCTCTGGTTGCCGGAGCGTTCCTCACATTTCTGATCTTTCGTGCGGGAATCGAATCGGCGTTGCCAGCCGTGTGGCTCCTGCTGTACGGTGCCGGGATCATGACTGGCGGATCCTTCTCGGTTCCCATCGTACCGGTCATGGGATTCTGCTTCATGCTGCTCGGTGGCCTGGCGGTCCTGGGCCCCGCGGCGTGGGGAAACATGTTTTTAGCATTGGGATTCGGGGGCCTGCATATTGTCTTCGGATGGATCATTGCAAGGAGGCACGGTGGCTAGGGCGGTTTCAACCCATAGCAAGCATCCAAAGTTCAAAGTGGCTCGAGAACACACGCGGGCGAAGGAGCGAGAGCGTGCGCCTTTTGCTACTCCCGAACTTCCGGAGTTGGACCGCTTGATTCACGAACGCATCCGCCTGGGAATTGTCAGCGCGCTGGCGACCAACGATTCGCTGAGCTTTAACGATCTGAAGCGGGTGCTCAAAACCACCGACGGCAATCTTAGCGTGCACGCGCGAAAACTGGAGGAAGCACAGTACGTTTCGTGCGTGAAGTTCTTTGAAGGACGGGTGCCGCGGACCGAATACCGCCTCACGGCCACCGGCAGGCGCGCGCTGGCGGAATATCTGGATCAGATGGAACAGTGGATCCGGGTGACGCGAAAGGAGTAGCGCGTCTTTTTTTGGCTCTTGTTACTTTGTTGTGCAAAGTACATTACAGAAAGGGAATAAAGTTATGCAAGAAGTTCCGGGAACCATTCAACCTCCAGGCGGCTTTGGTCGTGCAGCCCGTTTCTGGGAACCACGCAGGCTCTGGTACAACGCGATCCTCACCGCTGTTGTGCTGCTGTGGGTGATCTTCACCTGGCCCCACTTTCGCCCGGCACTGAACCTGGTTGCGCTGGGCAAAATGCTGGTGCTCGCAATCATGGCCAACGTTTGTTACTGCGCCGCATATGGAGCAGATCTCTTCGTACAAGGCCTTTTGCCGCAACCACTCTGGCATCGCCTTCGCTGGGCCGTTTTGATCGCCGGAATGCTTTTGGCCCTGTTGATGGAAAATTATTGGATCGCGGACGAGATTTATCCGGACGTGCAGCCAGGAGCGAGCGGTCTGGTGGGAGGAGCAAGCACTGTGGGCCGCGCAGTCATCGCGAGCAACACGAATTTTCCGGCGCCTTTGGCAGTCCTCGGATTTTTGGCGACGTGCGGCGGGTTCTTTCTGTGCCTGGCGTCCGTGATCGTATTCTGGTTCGCGCGCAAGCCGAAGTTCGCGCGCATTGCCGCTCTCACGGTGGCAGGCGAAACGGTCGTCTACTTCGCGTTGCTGTTCGGGTTCTCCGCGGGCAGCCACGACATCGCGCTTGCTCCCGGCCAGGAAAAGTATTTCTGTGAGATTGATTGCCATCTCGCGTACTCGGTTGCTGACGTGACGATTAAACCCGCGGCGGATGCGACCGAGTACGCTGTCACACTGCGGACTCGCTTTGACGAAACCACGACGTCGCCCAACCGGCCCAAAGATGCACTGCTCATGCCGTCCCCACGCGAAGTGCAATTGCTTGACGCCAGCGGGCACAAATATTGGCCGTCGTCGACTGCCGGCACCTCGCTGATGACGCGCCTCAAGCCAGGGGATTCCTACCAAACCAAACTGGAGTTTCGACTTCCGAAGGACGCGCGCGGACTACGGCTCTTGGTGAATACGACCGCAGCCTGGCCCGATCATCTCGTCATTGGCGACGAGAACAGCTGGCTTCACGGGAAAACCTATTTCGCGCTCGAACCGGTTCAGACTGCGAGACTGGCAGGTCGATACTAAAGCTGCACTATCAAACTCCCAAGGCTCGTTGGATCTCTGAGGCAATGGCCGCAGTAAGAGTCTCCATCTTCGACTCCGACTCCGCTTCCACCATGACTCGCGCCAGGGCTTCGGTGCCCGAATAACGCACGACGACGCGGCCATTGCCATCGAGTTCGCGCTCGGCGGATTGGATTACCGCCTGGATCGCGGGCACCTGCGTGAACGGGACCTTTTCGCGCACGCGTACGTTCTGGATTTTCTGCGGAAACACTTTCAAATCGCTAACGAGATCGGCTAGCGGTTTCCCGGCGCGAACGAGAATATCCATCAAGCGCAGCGCGGTAAGCAAACCGTCTCCGGTGGTAGCATCGCCGTCGCGGAAGATGATGTGCCCGGACTGCTCCCCGCCGAGGGTGGCACCGGTTTTGAGCATCTCTTCAAGAACGTATTTATCGCCGACGTTGGCCCGCAGCATTCGAATTCCGGACTTTTTCAGGGCGATCTCCAGGCCCATGTTCGACATTGTGGTGGAAACGACCGTATCTCCCTTCAGCTTTCCCTGACCACGGATGTCGCGGGCCGCGGCCAACAGCACGCCGTCGCCGTTCACGACGCGGCCGGATGCATCGCAGAACAGCGCCCGGTCGGCATCGCCATCGAAGGTGACCCCCAGGTCGTAGTTTCCATTCGCCTCGGCTACTTTCTGTCCAAGTATTTCGGGATGGAGCGCTCCGCATCGCGCGTTTATGTTTCTGCCATCCGGCGAGATGTGGGTAAAAGTCGCTTGAATGCCCAGCTTGCGAAACAGTTCGGGAGCTTCCGCCGTAGCCGCGCCGTTGGCACAATCAACCAGAACTCGCAGCTTGCTCAGGTCGGACTTCACACTGGCGGCCAGGTCCTTGATGTACGCTTGTCGAAGTTCGGCCTCCCCCGGCAAAGACGGCTTTGGGATCTTGAGCGCCGTGTCATCGGCTGCAGCGGGATTCTGGAGCAGAGCAAAGATTTCTTTTTCAATGGCGAGTTCCCGCTCGTCGGTGAGTTTGAATCCATCCCCGGAAAAGACCTTGATGCCGTTATCGGTCCAGGGATTGTGTGACGCCGAAATCACCACTCCGGCGGCCATTCTGCGCGATCGAGCGAGGTAGGCCACGCCTGGCGTTGTAATTACGCCAGCACTGTGCACCTCGACGCCGACGGCCGCCAGGCCTTCCGAGACTCGATCAGCGATCCAACGGCTCGATTCTCGCGTGTCTTGGCCAATCACCGCGCTGGCCCCGGAAACGCTGCGAATCAGATCATGGCCCAGGGCACGTCCGATCAGAAAAGTGCTCTGCTTTGTCAGAGGAAATTCACCCGCTACTCCACGGATGCCGTCTGTGCCAAAGAGCTGCCGTTGCTCGCCCATAGTGAAAAAGCCGACTCGCGATGATAAACGAAAAAAGGCGTGGCTTCAGTGCAATGTCGCCGTTCCGACTTTCTGAACAGTCACGGTCACGCGGATGGCTGTCGACTGATCCACCTGAACCAGAGGATCGGATACATAGACATTGGTGGTGAACACGGCGCTGCCCAGGGTACCGGTGGCGTCAATCGGATCCGTTGTCGCGGCATCGATCCGTTCGACATGGCGTCGGGGACCGGTGACGATGATCCGCGCAGGATCGGCATCCACTCTGACGATCTGCTCTCCATTGGCAAATGTCCCGGTCACCCGCGGATGTACCTCCACCTCCCGGGTCAGGCGGGTGTCAAACGCCAGGTGCAACTGGCTGGGGACTATTTGCTCGACAGCGACTTCCCGTGGATGCCGGACCTGCTGTGGCGTTAACTCGAAGGTCCGTTCCTGCGGCGTGGACCCCGCTAGGTCGATTTCCGCCTGGACTTCATTTGCATGGAGTTGCCGGATGACCCGCTCCGGCCCGCGAACTCGGATTTGCGCCTCCGGAATGGATTCGGTGCTGAGTTCGAGATTTGCTGGAACATGCTGAAAAACGATGGGGGCGCGGACCGTGACCTCAGCAGGTTGTTCGTCGCGAGAGATCAGGAACCACAATCCGGTGGCCAGCACGAGCGACAGAAACTTCAGGCCGAAATTGTGAAACACGAGATGTTTGAGGAACGCCGTCATCCACGCTCCTTCTCGGGAGAACCCGGCGCCGTATTACGCCGAGGCGCTGGCTCCATCAAAGGCGGGCCCAGCTCTGGGTTGGGTTCATCCTCAATATTTTGGGCGATCGACGTGGGCAGCGAAACCGGGGTTATGTGACGGCGCAGTTCGCTGCTCAGCCGCTCGCGCAATTGCTCGACCGTGAGATCTCGGTCGATTTTGCCTCCGACCGCGAAGCTTATAGCCCCTGTCTCTTCGGAACAGATCACGGCAATGGCGTCGGTTTCCTCGGTGATGCCGATGCCGGCGCGGTGGCGCGTGCCGAGTTGGGTCGAAAGCAGAGGGTTCATCGAGAGCGGGAGAAAGCAAGCGGCGGCGGCAATACGGTCCTTCTGCACGATCACGGCGCCATCATGTAGCGGCGCACTTGGGCGGAAGATCGTGGCCAGAAGGTCGTAGGAGAGACGGGCGTCCAGCGGGACCCCGCTCTCGATATGAGTGCGCAGTCCGATTTCCCGTTCAATCACAATCAGGGCGCCAGTTTGGTGCTGCGAGAAAAGATTGGCAGCAAGGACGATGTCATCATAGGAATCGCCCTGCGCGGAGGATCCGCCGAGAAAGGTCAACCGCCGGCCAAAGTCGGCCAGCACATGGCGAATCTCCGACTGGAAAACGACGATGAGGGCGAAAACGACATAGGGCAGCACACGGCTGACCACCCAGTTCAGCGTGGTTAATTCGCCGATGCGTGCAAAATAGAAAATGACCGCGAGTACCGTGAGTCCCACAAGCATAGGGACGGCACGGGTGCCACGAATCATGATCAGGACTTGATAGATGAGCAAGGCCACGAGCAGGATATCGAGTACGATCCACGCACCCTGTCCCCATGTATTCACCGGTAGCACTCGAGGTCATCTCCGTTCAAAATAAAATTCCGGATTTCCATTGTAATGCAGCCGAAAATTCGGGCGCGCCCAGCATATCGCCAGTCCACACCCAGCGGGGTGCCTTATCGATTTTCCTCGCTACTGCTGCTTCTTGGTTACCGTCGCTTGCAGTTGACCGTGGGCCAGTCGCGCGGAAATTTCGTCTCCGGCGGCAACTGAGTTGACGTCTTTCAGGAGCTTCCCCTGAGAATCGAAGACCAGGGCGTAACCGCGATCGAGGATCGCAAGGGGCGAGAGCGACCGCAGCGCGGTGTCGAGCCGCTCCGCCCGGACCCGATGCACCAGAAGTACGTTTCGAGTCACAGCCAGCAGTGTGGCTGTCTTGCTCTCGAGTTCTTTTCGCATTCCGGAAAGAACCAGCCTCAAATCGTAGTGACGGATCGCGGAAGAGATGGTCTCCCAGCGGCGGTGCATTTGTTCCAGCAGCTGGCGTTCGGCGAGTTCGAGGCGGTGCGTAAGGTCGTCAACCCTTTGCTGATTCTGTCGAATCAGTTCCATCATGCGGGCAAATGCACCGTGCTGTGCAAGGTTTGTCAGCGCCTGACGGCCCATCAGCAGTCGGTAGCGCATGGCTCGATCAAGGCGGTCGCGCAGGGCGGAGGCTTGGTCTTCAATGTCCTGCCGCGAGCGGATCACGAGTTCTGCCGCGGCGGAAGGCGTGGGAGCGCGAAGATCGGAAACGAAGTCGGCAATGGTGAAATCGGTTTCGTGGCCGACGGCGGAAATCACCGGGACCTCCGACGCTGCTATGGCGCGGGCCAACCCTTCATTGTTGAAGGAAGCAAGGTCCTCGGCTGAGCCTCCGCCGCGCGCGATGATAATCACGTCCACATTGTCATGCTGGTTGAAATAACGCACACCTGCGGCGACTTCATGGGACGCGGCCTCACCTTGCACTTGCGCGGGATAAATCAACACGTTCACGGAATGATGACGGCGCGCGAGGATATTGAGGATATCGCGCAAGGCCGCGGCCTGGGCCGAGGTGACGATTCCGATCCGTGACGGAAGCGTGGGAATCGGCTTCTTGCGCTCTGCCGCGAAGAGCCCTTCGGCTTCAAGCTTGGCTTTGAGTTGCTCGAAGGCCAACTGCAGCGACCCGGCTCCTTTCGGTTCAATGTATTCCGCCGTGATTTGCAGCTCGCCGCGATCTTCGTAGACGGTCACGCGCCCGCGCAACACGACCTGCAAACCGTCGGAGGGCCGGAAGCGCAACAGCCGCGCGGACGATCGAAACATGACGATTCGGATCTGTGCGTTGCCATCTTTCAGCGTGAAATAAAGATGTCCCGACTCGGGAGCCCGGAAGTTGGAGATCTCGCCTTCCACCCAGGCATCGGAATATTCGCGTTCAATATGCGTGCGGACAGAGGCCACCAGGTCACGGACCTTCCAAACGCGGCGTTCGGGAGCACGGAAATTGAAGCCAATCTGGTCGCCAATGGACATTGTGGGAAGTGTATCGCAGGAAAAAGTCGCGCGGGACTCAACAAGGAAACGCACCGCACCAGGGCGGCCTCGTTCGTTCGTGGAGGCCACGAAACACGAATCCCCATCTCTGCCGGAATTGGGCGGCAGAAGATGGGGAGCGCTCACTCGGGGTCCTAGTTGATGTCGAAGCGGAATACGTCAGCGATCTGAAAATTGGCTCGATTGTAGAGAACTAGATTGCCGCCAATCACCACGTGGACGTAGTTCGGGGGAGGAGGAGGAAGCATGACTTCCAACTCCCGCGGGCAGGGCTGCATCCGGTGGCGTAGCCCGGGCGGCAGACTTCCATTCACGATTAATTGCCGTTCGAGGCCGGGAGGCAGGCGATCTCGCTTCGCCAGGCCGGGAGGCAGATGCGAGTAGTGGCCGTGATACCAGTCCCGGATCTCACGATCGTGGTCCACATACCTACCGTGGTCGCGACCGCGTCCGTGGTCCTTATCATGACCGCGATCGTGCCCCCGGTCGTGGTCTTGAGCAATCACAACCGTGGTTGACAGCGTCAGAGATATAAGCCCAATGGCTCCGGCGTGGAGCCATAGTTTCAATGACATTGCATTTCTCCTTAATGATGGCTAACGCGCAAGCGTACAAAAACTGCTGTCGCTTGAACAGATTACGGTAGGTCAGGCTTGGGATCGTGTCCGCCATGTCCTGCCACGCCGCGAACATCAAGCTATGAACAATACGCCCCAGTTTGCCGGCGGAGGTCTTCCAATCGGGCATCGCAGCGAAGGCTATAATCCTTGGCCATGAACCTCGAAGAAAAAGTCACGGAACTCAAACGAAGGAACCAGCTTGCCGAAGATGGCGGCGGCGCCAAGCGGCGCGAGCGGCAGCATAAAGAAGGGAAAATGTCGGCGCGGGAGCGGATCGAGTTCCTGCTCGATGAAGCCACATTCGAGGAAACCGACAAGCTGGTCACGCATCGCTGCACCGATTTTGGTATGCCCGAGCAGAAGATTTATGGCGATGGATTCGTCACCGGCTATGGACGGATCGAGGGACGGCTGGTTTACGTCTTCGCGCAGGATTTCACCGTTTTCGGAGGATCACTTTCCGAAGCGAATGCCGGGAAGATCGTCAAAATTATGGACCTCGCCGCGAAGATGGGCGCTCCAGTAATCGGGCTCAACGACTCCGGAGGCGCCCGGATTCAGGAAGGAGTGATGTCGCTGGCAGGATATGCCGACATTTTTCTGCGCAACACCATGTACAGCGGAGTCGTGCCGCAGATTTCGGCGATTATGGGCCCCTGCGCCGGAGGGGCGGTCTATTCTCCCGCGATCACCGATTTTGTTCTGATGGTGAATCACACGTCTTATATGTTCATTACCGGGCCAGACGTAATCAAGAACGTCACTCACGAAGAGGTAACCAAGGAACAGCTCGGAGGGGCGACAACGCATAACGAAACCTCCGGTGTGGCCCACTTCCTGGCCCACGACGATGCCGAATGCCTTTCAATGGTTCGGGAGTTGTTGAGTTTCATTCCTTCCAACAATCTCGATGAGCCTCCGCGAAAAGTATGCAGTGATCCCATCGATCGCACGGACGCTGCGCTCGACAAGATTGTCCCTCCGCAATCGAATCAGCCTTACGACATCAAAGACGTGATCCATGCCGTGGTCGACGACGGCTACTTCTTTGAGGTGCAGGAACATTACGCGAGAAACATCGTCGTCGGATTTGCCCGCCTGGACGGGCGCTCCGTGGGGATCGTTGCGAACCAACCGTCCGTTCTCGCGGGAACGCTCGACATCAACGCTTCTGTGAAAGGCGCTCGCTTTGTCCGCTTCTGCGATTGCTTCAACATTCCTCTAGTGACATTTGAGGATGTCCCCGGATTTCTGCCGGGGACAGCGCAAGAATATGGCGGCATCATCAAACATGGCGCGAAACTCCTGTTTGCATTCGCCGAGGCAACCGTCCCGAAGGTCACAGTCATCACGCGCAAGGCCTACGGCGGCGCGTATTGCGTGATGGCGTCAAAACATATCCGCACCGATGTGAACTATGCCTGGCCGACGGCGGAAATTGCCGTGATGGGCCCGGAAGGCGCGGTGGATATCGTCTACAAGCGCGAACTCGACGCAGCCGGCGCGAGTCGCGAGCAAGTGAGGACGGAAAAGATCGACGAATTCCGCAACCGATTTGCGAACCCTTATGTAGTTGCGGACCGCGGCTTCGTCGATGCGGTCATCCAGCCTCGCGACACGCGCAAAAAGCTGATCCAGGCGCTGGCCATGCTCGAAACCAAGCGTGATAAGAATCCACCCAAGAAGCATGGGAATATTCCGCTCTAATGAAGATTGACGGAGGCGCGATGAAGAAACTGCTTCTGTTGCTGATGCCTTGTTTGCTGGTTGCACCGCTATTTTCACAAGATCCCTCAGGCTGGCTTTCCAACCTGCCTCAACCGAAAGATTACGTTCAGCACCGTTCCTCCAGCTACGACCGCAGCGGAGGCAATGCGGACGCGCGGTCGATCACTCCGGGCGAGACCCTCACGCTACTCGACGACCGGGGGCCGGGCCTTATCACGCATATCTGGTTCACCATCGCCAGCAGTGATCCGCATCATCTGAAGGCGCTCGTGCTCCGCATGTACTGGGATGGAGAGTCTTCGCCAAGCGTGGAAGCACCCGTGGGAGACTTCTTCGGGCTTGGGCTGGGAGATTATCACCTCTATCAGTCAATCCCGCTCTCAGTCGGATCTGACAAGGCGTTGAACTGTTTCTTCCCGATGCCGTTCGCCAAACACGCGCTGATCACAGTGACGAACCAAGGTGCGATCAAGACGGACGCCTTTTACTTCAACGTTGATTACCGGTCGTATGCAAAGCCACTCGCGCCAGACACGCTTTATTTCCACGCGCAATACCGGCAGGCGGCGCCCAATCAGGGTTGGACGAATCAGTGGAAATCGAATGGCGATCCGCTCGTCGATCAGAAGAGGAATCTGGACGGCAAAGGCAACTACGTCTGGCTGGACGCAACCGGCCGCGGGCACTTTGTTGGCGTGACCATGTCGGTGCTGCAGAATCAGGATAAGTGGTGGGGCGAAGGCGACGACATGTTCTTTGTCGACGGCGAGAAACTGCCTTCGATCAACGGAACCGGCTCGGAGGATTATTTTCTGGGCGCATGGGATTTCGGCGGGCATCCGTTTTCATATGGATTGTTTGGAGCGCCGGTGGTAGGGCAAGAAGTTGCGGGCGGACGGTCGTCGGTGTACCGCTTCCACCTGGATTCGCCAATTCCCTTCACCAAGTCGCTGCGGGCGACCATTGAGCACGGGCATGCCAATCACCGGTCGGACAATTACTACTCCGTCGCATATTGGTATCAGACCGAGCCGCACGCGGCGTTTCCTGCGTTGCCTACTCTGGAGCAGAGGATTCCTCGGATCTATCCCGTTGGCGGGCCGGGGAATGCGGGAAAGTGAGGCGAACTTCTTTGCCACGGGTGCACGCGGCGTCAACACGGAGGGCCCGACCCGCTGCGCCACCCATACGGAGCTACGAGATTATGTAGGGACAGCCGCCTCGGCTGTCCGCCGGACGCAGTCCGGCGTTCCGTCATCTTCAGAAAGAGTCTGCGGGTAGGGAAATTTCGAGCGGCTTAGTCTGGCTAGTCTAACGACTCGGGACTAACGACTTGACGCCAAAACAAAGAGAGTTCCGAGGTGGTGTAAGGTCCATTCGTCTCGGCCAGTAGCTCGCGTTTGACCCTCGCTCGACCTGCTTTCGTCGCCTCCCTTGCGGGGCGCAACGCGCGATCTTCGCTTGGGCTCCGGGCTCACCGCCAACCGGATAAACCTACCTTACGCCTCGGAACTCTATCCTGCCTTCAACATTTCTTCTTCGTTCTCCTCAACCAGCGCTTTGCTATAGACCCTTGCTTGCCCTCCTTCCCAATCTCGCGATCAGAAAAGTGACTGCGCTCGAGCCCCGGACGCCGCACCAACCGGAAAAACCTAAGAAGCTGTCAAAGAACGATCCTGTTGTACTCCTTCTATTTTTCCCGTCAACGAAAAATACGCGCCCGTAAGTACACGTCTTTTCAATCAAGTGCACGCCGTCCACAACCCCCTGACCGGATTTGGTGCAGCCAAAAGATACGGTTCTCGCAAAACCCGCCCCAGACGCGGCTTTCCCCAGAAGTTTCCTTTACATCAAGCCTCACGCCTGCTCATCAGAGTTATTACCCCTCTGTGAAAATCCTGCCATTCCCGCGTCGGGCAAGGCGTTTGGAGAATTGCGCCGCTCAGCCGAGGTCGATGTCTAGGGTGGCTGCCAATATCTCCCCATTGCAGCCGCAACGGGGAGATCCAGGCTGGCGGTCGTTCAGTCGCAGTCGTTGTGTAGCGGGCTGGGTGCATCCGGCCCTGCAATGCAGGGAATAGCACTCAGGTATTCATAGATCGCCCGGATGTCGTGGTCCGTCATGTTGTGATGGACAGGCCAGGGCATCACCTGCAGAAGAGCCCCATCGAATGGAGGCGGCAGGCAATTTCCGTCCGGTGCGCCGGCGCATGTTGGATGTAGGTGATCGAGATCAACACCGGTCCTTAGGATCTTAAGGAACTCCCAATAGGTGTGACCTCCCTCCGGCAATCCCGTCTTATCCGGTGTCAGATTTCGCGAAATGATGTGCGGAAACGGACCTGGCCCTGGGAACGGCCCAAAATCCCTGCCGCCACCGAGGTAGGTCGCCGGATTAATCCGGGCCGCCTGGTTGAAGTATGGGTTCCCACCCATCGCGTATTCCGTGCTGGGGCCCGCGCTGTGGCAGCCGTTGCAGTCGGCTTGCGCGTTAACAATGTAGCTGCCCAGTCCTACCAGGGCGCGATTCTTCCCTTCGAGCTTCAGCGGGACGGGCGCGATCTCGAAACCGCGGCGAATCCTCGCGGCATCGCGATCGTTATCCTCCTCATGGGCTTGTACGCGACGTGAACTCATCAGCATTCCTGCTAACGCAATCGCAGCGATCGTTGCGACCGCGCCTACACACTTCACAACTCGCATGAGCGTCATTGCGACTCTCCTTTCAGTTTGTTTTTATTGAACCCGAGACTTTGGGGAAGGAAACAGAGTGACTGGGGAGGGATCGTATCCGCGTTCTATCGCGGCTGTCAACACAAGACCGCCAGCCTCCGGTTGGCTCGTCACCACTCTACGCTGACCGCCTCAGCTTATATGCATCTCGGTGCATTACTACAGTTACTCCCCCCACCCTTCTCACGACCAGATCGGCAAGTCTACGTACTATCATCGATAGTCGGCGCCCCCATGCGATGTCTGTTCTCTCAAGCAAATCATTGGTCAACAGCAGCAAGGTGATTTGGAGATCGAATGCCCAAGCGTTTTTTCTACTTTTTTTTCTTTTCCGGTTTCTGCAGTCTGCTATATGAAGTGATCTGGGTGCGGCTCGGAATGTCGCACTTTGGGGTCACGACACCGGTCATCTCTATTTTCCTCTCACTTTTTATGGCCGGCCTGGGCTTGGGTAGCTGGGTTGCCGGCCGCCTGATGCGAAGCTCCGGCAGCGGCGCCTCCGCACTTCGCCTATACGCTTTGACGGAATTACTGATTGGCCTTTCCGCGTGGGCGGTGCCTGCAGAAATGGGATGGGCCAAAAGCTATCTAGAGAATTATGCGAGCGATCTTTCTGCTTCGTCGCTTCACTACTACTCGGTTGCAGGTTTGTGGCTTGTCCTGATTCTTTTGCCCTGGTGTACGTGTATGGGGGCAACCTTCCCGCTGGCGATGGCCGCCATCCGCAAGTTAAGTGACTCCTCCCGGAGTTCATTCAGTTTCCTGTATCTGGCCAATGTGCTCGGTGCCGTGCTTGGCGCCGTGGTACCCGCTTATGTGCTGGTAGAGATCTTCGGATTTCGCGGAACGATGAAAGTAGCGGCAGCCTGCAATTTAATGATCGCGGTTGCCGCATTTGTCTCCAGTCTCCAAGCTAAAGATGTTCAACAGAAGGCCGAACAGCCAGGACTAGTCCCTGGGACGGCGTCAGTTTCCTCGGCGAAGTTAGTGCTTTCCCTTCTTTTCCTGACTGGAATGATCAGCTTGGCCATGGAAGTCGTATGGGTACGGGAGTTCACGGCTTACATGGGAACCGAAGTGTACGCATTCGCCATGATTCTGGGCTGCTATCTTCTGGGTACTTTTGTTGGCTCGCAGGTTTACCGACGATGGCTCCGGAACCATGTGCCGGGCGATGAGGTTGTGGCATGGTTTCTCCTCGGCCTGGCGGGACTCATTCCATTGCTCACGGCCGATCCGCGCTTGGAGCGGTTTCATATGCTGCCCATCCTGCGGGTTGCACTTGGCATCATGCCCGTCACAGGCCTGATGGGATTTGTGACCCCCATGCTGGTGGACCAGTATTCTGAGGGTGACCCGGAGCGAGCCGGGAGCGCATACGCGGTCAACGTCCTAGGGTGCATTGTGGGGCCGTTGGTGTCCGGTTTCTTGCTCCTCCCGCATATGGGGGAGCGCTGGTCCCTGGTGCTGCTGAGTATCCCGCTTTTCTCTCTCCTTTACGTCTTTCGTCCTCGCGCCCCGGAGTCCCGCAAGCGCTATGGAATTCGCTTTTATGCCGAAACTGGGGTGGTTGCGCTGGCTCTGATTATTTTCACGCGGGACTATTTCACCTTTCTCACTCCGCGGGAAGTGCGTCGAGACTATGCCGCGACCGTCGTTGTCGCGGGCACGGGCATGCGAAGACAAATGCTGGTAAACGGAGTGGGAATCACGAAGCTTACTCCTATCACCAAGATGATGGCCCATCTTCCGTTGGCATTTCACCAGGGACCTCCCAAAGACGCGTTGGTTATCTGTTTTGGGATGGGGACGACTTATCGTTCGATGCTGTCATGGGGAATTTCATCGACCGTTGTCGAGTTAGTGCCGAGTGTGCCGCAGGCGTTCGGTTTCTTTCATCCCGATGCATCGAAAGTTCTGCAGTCCCCGAATTCCCACGTGGTCATTGATGATGGCCGCCTCTTTCTCGAAAAGACGCATCAGCAATTCGATGTCATCACGCTCGATCCGCCGCCACCTACTTCAGCGGCGGGCGTGAGCTTACTCTATTCGCGGGAGTTTTATGAAGTTGTCAAGCGTAGGCTGCGACCCGGAGGGATCCTGCAGCAATGGACGATCGGCGATGACGGAGTTGATTTTGTCGCCATGACGAAGGCTCTCCATGAGTCTTTCCCCTATGTGCGCTGCTTGATCTCGCTTGAGGGATGGGGGTGTCACTTTCTAGCCAGCATGAGCCCGATTCCAACCTATACGGCGGACGAACTCGTTTCTCATATGCCTCCGGCTGCCGTCGCGGACCTGATGGAGTGGGGACCGGCGAGAACTCCGCAGCAGCAATTTGCCATCGTGCTTTCGCGCGAGTTCCCGATCGACGCCATCATCCGCTCCGCAACGGTGAATATCCATGCCTTGCACGACGACAATCCGGTGAACGAATACTTCTTCCTGCGGGCTAAGCTTCCGCGCAATTGGGGTACGCCTCTGTACCGCACGATTGCGAAATGGCAGGATTAGGCGGTGGGGACCCCACTTGGTTGTGACCTCCCGGTAGTGCGCGCTGCCTGACTCCAGACGAGGGCGGTAATGCCGGCCACTGGAGAGGTTATTCTTTAAGCTTTCGTACGAACAAGGAGCACGGGGAGACCGTGCTCCTTTCTTTCTCAGCGATCAGTGCCGATATCCCGCGGTGGGCGAAGCGATCTGATCGTACGGCACCTCCGACGGAATGTTGTAGCGTGCCATGATGTCCTGCATCTTACGCGCATCTTTCTCGATATCGTCGCGATCGTTCCGGCGGCTGTCGTGCATCCATTTCACGTAGTTCTTATCGAACTCCCGCTGATCATCCGGAGAAAGTCGCGACTGCGCGTAGCCCGGGTACCCTCCACGGTAATTGTTCCGATATCCCGGAGTCGCGATCTGATCGAACGGAACATTCGGTGGAATGTTATTTCTCCCCATGATGTCTCGCATGTGCTCCACGTCGCGGGCAGCGTCGTCGGGATCCCTACGGCGGCTGTCATCAATCCATTGCGAGTAATAGCGATCGAAGTCGCGTTGATCCTCAGCAGCCATGCGCCCATGACCATACTGAGGATAGACCTCGCCATTGCTGTACCGGCCCTCCTGGTTGGAATATTGACCTTCGCTGGCTATCCGGTCATAGGGCTCGTCCCGCGGTATGTTGTAGCGCGCCATGATGTCCTGCATCTTGCGGGCATCTTTAGCAATGTCGTCCCGATCGTTCTTGCGGCTGTCGTTCACCCACTTTGCATACGCTTTATCGAAGTCGTGCTGGTCTTGCGGCGAAAGCTGACTAGACTGGCAGAGTGCGGGCACTGCCAAAGCAGCCGTCAGTGCCAAGATTTGTAGAATTCTCGCAAGCATTAGGACCTCCAAGTCTTCCGCGTGAAGCAGGGTGCACACGCGCCCTTTACCCGTAGTTCAGATGTCCCGTTTGGCCTGCTTGTTGGTTTGGATAACTCCGTATACGCCAATACGTTGGTTGCCTTAGGGCTTTGGCTGTCGGTCTCCGGGGAGGAATCCGTTAACTGCGAGGGGTGGCGACGTCTGGAGGTCGGTTCCTGTTGAAAATCGCAACAAGATAATGGCGCTCAGAATTCAATCACGATCATCCGCATTTCGAATCGCGTTTTCCGTTGACAGCGAAATCGCATCGCGATATTTTCACTTCCAATACTTCCACCTCATATCTACCGCAGTACCCATTTCATTCTTGAAGCCAAGTTGGTCAGGTAGCACCGTAGCCGAAACCACAGGTTTCGCTGTTTCGGATGCCGTTATGTCCTTGGGGGTGAAGAATGCACAAGTGGCTACCGTTGTGGATGGTTGCAGTCGCGTGGTTCACGTTTCTTGGATCGACGGTGGCAGCGAGTTTCCCCAACGTCTCTCATCTGCAGAAGCTTGCGTCCAAGGGAGACATCGACGCCCAGTTCATGCTCGGATTAGCCTATGAATTTGGCCGCGGGGTGGCGCCGGACTTCATTGAAGCCGCACGTTGGTATCAGAAGGCCGCCGATGCCGGGAATCCTGGCGCTCAAGGCCACTTGGGACAGTTGTATGCCGAAGGCAAGGGCCTGTCCCGAGACGAAACGGCGGCCCTGAAGTGGTATTCACGTGCTGCGGCGGAAGGTGACTCCACCGCCCAGACCAACTTCGGATGCATGTACTTCAACGGCGAAGGGGGATTGCCTAGGGACTACGCGCAGGCAGCGCGCTGGTTCGAAAAAGCGGCCGCTCAGCGTAATCCAAAAGCGGAGGCCAATCTGGCTACACTCTACCTGGAAGGCTTAGGCTTACCGCGCGATCCGGAGAAAGCAGCCGGACTGTACCTCGAAGCGGCGAAGCAGGGTGATCTCTATTCCCAGGTGAGGCTCGCATGGATGTATGAGCACGGAGTTGGAGCGCCCCAGGATTTGCAGGAATCGTTCAAGTGGAATCGCGCCGCGGCCCAACAGGGTTACCCGCCCGCCATGAACAATCTCGGGTACATGTACGAGCATGGTGTGGGCGTTCGGCGAGATATTGCCCAGGCAGCCAAGCTGTATTGCCAGGCCGCCGAATCCAGACTCCCCGAAGCACTGCGCAACTGGACGATTCTTGGTTCGAACGACCTGAGCCCTTCCGAGAATTGTTCAGAGGCCGCCCAGCGGATTGCTCGGGATTCACGGCTAGAACTACGGTACAGCAACAGCGGGATCGAAATTGGACCCGAACTACCCGCTGCCAATTCAATCGTGGCAGGCACTCCTGGGAGCCAACGTCACTGATCGATCAACTTTGTGCCGCGAGCCGAGTGCACGACGAGCAGAGGTACCGGCGGCGATTTACAGGCGCTTCGCCTTCTTTGCTCCAGATACCGCCTTTGCGGTTATGCTCTTCTTTCCTTTGCCGCCCAAAACCAGATCGGCCACGGTTGTGTTTTCCAGAATCTCCGCCGCAGCGTCGCGCACAGCGAGGAACACCTCGTATAACGCTCGATGATTCGCGTCGTTCGCGATCAAGTCGCGCAACTGTTCGGCATCGCCCAGCGGCGCCAAGGGGCCGTCTACCAACCGGATGATATCGCTGAGCGGAATCTCCGAGGGAGCGCGCCGCAACTGATATCCGCCGCGGGCGCCGCGCACGCTGTCGACGATCCGCGCGTTCTTGAGTTCCAACAGAATCAGTTCAAGAAATTTTTCGGGCAAATCGCTTTCCGCCGCGATCTCCCTGATTTTGATTGCGCCCTGCTCTCGCTTCCGCGCCAGCGTCATCAATGCCTGCAGTGCGTACAATCCTTTTTGCGAAATCTTCAATCTGAGGCCCCTCGTGCATTGTGCCCCATTTGCCAGCTTTCTGCACAGAGGTTAGGAAGGATCAGGTTAGGAAGGATCAGAAGCAGTTGGTCGGAGCGATCACTACTCGGCGACAGCGACGAATCAGTCGTGGCATACAAAGGCCCTGCGCTTCAGCTCCCCGAAACTGCTTCAAGCCCAGCCCGCCCCACTCTGTAGTACTCGGGGCCAGGCTGGCGACTGGCCGGCGAAACTGCTCACTGCTTTTCTGGTGCCATCGAAGGGACTCGAACCCCCACACCGTTGCCGGTACATGGACCTGAACCATGCGCGTCTGCCAATTCCGCCACGATGGCAAGTGGACTCATCACGGCAGCCAGAAAGCCGCCGTATCAGGAAGACCTGCACCTCTATTCTACAGGCGCTCGGCAACCTGTCAAACCCGCGATCACGAAGCGGCTTTCCGCTTTATTACCGCCTGCGATCACAGTTGACAAGGCATCTGTTGCGATAAAATCGCGCGGACAGTAGAGACGTCGCGGTGCGAAGAATTTCTACTCTCGTCTTCTTGATCCTCCTCTGCCCTGCCCTGCTGGGTTCGGCAAGCGCGCAATTGGCGTTGTCATCCGAAGACGCCAAGTCCGTCTCTCCTCTGTTCGATGCCCCCACCCCCAACACTCTCAAGTGTTACCTGGATCGATGGAACCCGGCTCTCGATTTTGCGTTTCGCTTCTCCACCGGCTATGTCACCTATTGTTCGTTGCGCCAGTTCGAGGGCAAGGAAACCGTCCTGGTGACTTATATCCGGATCACTCCCGAAGGAAAGCCGACGCAGCTGTTCGGTTCGCGGTACCGCGTGCCAGAAATTCCTCCGGAGATGAAGGAATCTCTGGGCGGAGATTTGAGGAAGCTCAAGAATGACATCGGCCTAAGCGGGGCTTTCGCACTCGGCGAAGGCAAGTACGTGGTCGAGTTGCTACTGCGAGACGAGCAAAATCGCACTTACAGCAAGCACTGGAGGCTAAACGTTAAAGCCAGCCGCTCCGAGCGGGGCGTAGCCCTCGCCATCCAGCCTCTCACGGTGCAATCCGTCGATCAGAGGTCGTGGCAGACGGTTTCTCCCAAGCGAGGGGGGACGTTGCGGCTTACGATTCTGTTGGACGCTGCGCCCATGAACCCATTTCAGTCTCGCCTGCGAGCCTGGGACCGCGCGTTTCTTCTGGAGTGTGTCTACTCTTTGCTGCGCCAGACGCCGCACCAATCGGTGCACGTAGTGGCCTTCAACCTTGACCAGCAGCGCGAACTCTTCCGCAGCGATCAATTCGACAGTTCCGCATTCCAGGACCTTTCCCGTGCTCTGAAAGAGACCGAACTGTCGAGTGTGTCGGTACAGGCACTGAAAAAACGCAACTCACCTGAGTTTCTGGTTGCGCTGGCCGCTCAGGAACTTGCGGCCGGCCGCTCCGATGCAATCATCTTTATCGGGCCAAACACCCACATGGAACTCAAAACGACAGCCGGCGTGCTCACCGGGAAAAACTCCAAAAGCCCGCCCTTCTTCTATTTTGAATACTTTCCCTGGGTCGGCGCGGAGTTTCCCGACACCATTCACTGGATGGTTAAGGCAGCGGACGGGACCGTGTTTATCATTCACGGTCCCGCACAGTTCGATGAATCGATCGATAAAATGCTGAAGAGACTGAAACAGCAGTAGATCCGAAATCGTTACGGCTCCATCCGTAATCGCGATTACCCCAGCGTTGCATTCATCGTGATCTTGGCGTTCAGCACTTTCGAGACGGGGCATCCCTTCTCGGCGGCCTCGGCGTACTTCTGGAAGGTGGCGGCATCGGCTCCCGGCACTTTGCCGACGACGTCGATGTGGCTTGCGGTGATCGTCCATCCGGAATCAAGCTTGTCGAGCGAGAGCGTCACCGTGGTCGAAATGCTCTCCGGCGTCAGATTCGCTCCTCCCAACTGCGCCGACAGGGCCATGGAGAAGCATCCCGCGTGGGCGGCGGCAATCAATTCCTCGGGATTCGTCCCTGGGGCATTCTCAAATCGCGTGGAAAAAGAATATTGCGTGTTGTTCAACACTCCGCCCGGAGCCGACATCGTCCCCTTACCATCCTTCAGCCCGCCTTTCCAAATTGCACTTGCCTTCCGTTGCATGACGTTCTCCTCACAAGTTCAGAAATGAAATCGCACAGACATTGTAGACGGTGAGGTGGAACTTCGGGGAGGTCTCCGATCAGATTGATTGAATGGTTCCGATGGAAGATTTCAGATTTCACGCCCGGAATCTCAGTAAAAGTCCGAGCAGCTCAAATAGAAACCGCACTGCGGGCACTTCAACTTGCACCGGCTCTCCCGCAGTTTGGCCGAGCAATTGGGACAATACTGTCCCGGATCCGCCGCCTTTGCGGGCACCCCGGGCTGGCTCTTATTTCCCTGCGCTGATTGTTCTTCTTGAGCCATGGAGTCCCCGCCTGGGCCCAAAGCAGGTCGCCGGCTCGGGTCGTCCTTCGAAGCGGCTTTTCAGCCGCCGCGACACGTCTGGTTAACCTCGGCTTTAGCCGCCAAGCAACTGACGTTAGGCCAAGCTGAGTTTTCCCTGAAACCTGCTACGCTGCCTGGTCGCTGATCGATATAGCAGTCCGGCTCCAGCAATCGGCCATAATCAGCCATGCCCCC
Source organism: uncultured Acidobacteriota bacterium (assembly GCA_963807095.1). GTDB lineage: Bacteria > Acidobacteriota > Terriglobia > Terriglobales > Acidobacteriaceae > Sulfotelmatobacter. Next base: position 216,759 of record CAWEAF010000003.1, read on the forward strand.
AGCCTGCGCCAGACTTTTACGTACTTCCCGCGTTCCGGGGTCAGTGTCCCATCGGCATTCCGCATAGTCAGCGAAAATCTCCCGATTTCCATCGCCATATCGCCGGAGTGTTCCACCCGGACCGTTTCCATCCGCAGGTCGCTGTACCCCTGCTCACCCATGTGCCGCAGCAGTCTTTCGATCTGTTTCTGCCCGTACGCGCCCTCATCCTGCGGCGCCATCAACGCGCCGTCGGACGTGAAAAAGCTCGCGGCCTGATCGTAGTTGCCGGTGTTGAACGAGGTAGCGTAATCCTGAGTGAGTTCCCGCAGCTGAGATGCCACATCCCTTGGCGGACGCGAGTCCGCAAGGGAATTCGAATAGGGCCGATACATCTGACTTCCTCCTGGGGGAAGGCGTGGAATGGTGCCGCACTGGGGCTTCTCGCGTGAGCCCTGTAGGAAATTGCCTGATTCTATCTTAAAGTCGGCGGTTGGAAAGAAAAAAGTTTTCCTCGGGGCTTAAGACTCCATTGCGGCCCCGATTACCTTTCGAAGGGAACGGAGCGGCTGGGTAAGCGCAGCAGTGCGGCGTCAATCGCCTGCTTCGGCTTTGTCTTCTTCAAGCCAGGATTCTCGCGCTCCGCGATCTGACGCCTGACTCGCTCCATCAGGACCGCCAGTTTCTTCGATTCATGATCTCTCTCGGCCTGCTTGCACATCTTCTGAAAATCTTGCGGGGCGTAGGTGACGCGATTCGTCATGGAGGAGAGTTCCTTAATGGGATGGAGAAGAAGCCATAGCCTACCCTTTTTCCGACACCTTGCCAACCCCCTGAAAACCTGAGGCAATATCTCTCCCGAACTGGCCAAATTTCCGTGTCCAGAGCTCATTTTCCCGTATCTCCAGAGGTACATGACCTTAATGACCGTTGAGCATTGACCGGAATTCCATGAAAATCACGAATATGCGCCTTCTTTTTTGCAGGAGCGAGTGTGTTCTACCGTAGAGTTTTATGCGTTTGCGTGCTTCTTGCCGCCACAGTTGCTTCCGCGGTTGCTCGCGATCTCGCCGTCATCTCCAACAAGGTCAACGGCGTCTCCGCCATAACGGTGCCCGATTTCGTCAAAGTCTGCAAGGGGCAGACCAACCGCTGGCCCGATGGCAAGTCCGTTACTTTCATCATGCGCGCTCCCGCCTCTGCTGAGATGAAGATGGTGCTCGAAAAAGTCTTTGGGCTGCCTGAGGCTGATGTAAAGGAGCTCATCACTACTGCCAATCATGGGCGCGCCGGACATCCCGCTATCATGATCGTCGAAAGCGATGAGGATCTGGTCAACAAAGTCGCGTCGATTCCCGGAGCTGTGGGAGTCGTGGATGTTTACTCGATCAACAGCAGCGTTGCCGTGATTCGTCTCGCTGGTAAACTGCCCTTGGAGCCTGGATATTTCTTGCATGGGAATTAGCGGGGTCGCACCAGAGAAATAACTCAATCGGTGGGAGCTATGAGCAACAAGGACAAAGCGCGAGCTGCTGCCGCCGGTGAAGAAGCCACCGCGGCCGCCGGCCATCGCTCGGGCGGAAGCAAGGTCCCCTACACCCGCCGCTTCCCTCGCTTCACCATCGACGTGCGTCTGCAAGTGAAGATGTTTCAGTCCGGAGAGTTTCGCACCTGCTGGGGACGCTCCACCGAGATGGGGCAGGACGGCATCGGCGCCACCCTGACCGGCAGCCTGGAACCAGGCGAAATCGTCACCCTCGAGATCCCCTTGCCGCTGACTCCCTATCCGATCAAAGTGCGTGCCATTGTTCGCTACCGCCAGGGCCTGCGCTACGGATTCGAATTCCTTACGCTCAACGAAAGCCAGCGAGACACCATCCGCCGGGTCTGCGAATACCTCGCCACCAAGTCGTAAGTATCGGGTGCCCCCGCCGCTGTTCCACGGCGCCCGTAGTCGCCAAATTCACCTTGACACGAAATCTCCCATGCAGTAATTTCTGTATTAACAGAAATTACTGAAGTTGGCAATCTGGGGGATGTCCATGCAAGCGAAGATTTCCCAACTGTTTACATTTACTGGAACTGTTAGCCGAGGCACCTATGCGGTAATCGGCGTGCTTGGATTTGCCATCAAGCACAACCTGGACCGCTTCGTCGCCAGTTTCTTCTTTCATCGTCCCTGGAACCTCTTTAACTATTGGATTCCCGTGCGCGACGTCGCCCGCATCACCCAGGTCGGCGGACCGGAAGCCAAGTTTTTGGCGACCATGGTCACGCTCGCGCTTCCCTTCATCTGGATTGGCGTCGTGCTGACGGTTAAACGCCTCCGCGGCGCCGGACTTTCTCCGCAACTCGTCATCTTGTTTTTCATTCCATTTCTCAACCTGTTGTTCTTCCTAATCTTGTGCCTCGTACCGGAGCACCAGAACACGCCTGGGGGCTTTCGCCGTCCCGGCGATTCACTCCTGTCGCGCGTATTGCCAACAAGTGCTTGGGGAAGCGCTGCAATCTCTTTGCTGGTCACCGTACCGCTCGGATTCGCCACTGCTTATTTCGGATCGCGCATCCTGATGAACTACGGCTGGGGACTGTTCGTCGCTCTTCCCTTCACTATGGGCCTGGTAGCAGCCGTGCTGTACGGATTCCCTCAGCCCCGGTCCCTTGGCGGTTGTATTGGAGTTGCCAGCCTTTCGGTCACCCTTCTCGGACTCGCACTTCTGGCCTTAGCTGTTGAAGGCGTCGTCTGTTTGGTGATGGCGTTCCCCATCGCGTTGCCCCTCGCTGTCTTTGGCGGAGCCTGCGGCTATCGCATCCAAAAACGGCGCTGGTTCCAGCAGGATGCTCCTGTATTCTTCGCACTCGTTCTCTTGTTCGCGCCCGGCGTCGAATATGCCGAACATGTCGTCGCCTGGCAGTCCCCGGTGTTTGCGGTTCGTACGCAGATCGATGTGCAGGCGCCTCCCAGGAAGTTTGGAACCAGGTTGTCGCCTTCAGCGAGATTCCGCCACCGACGGAGTGGCTGTTTCGCGCCGGCATCGCTTATCCCATTCGTGCTCAGATGGTCGGCAGGGGTGCGGGCGCCGAGCGCCACTGTGTCTTCTCTACCGGGGCCTTCGTCGAGCCCATCCAGGTTTGGGATGAGCCTCTTCTCCTGAAGTTCTCCGTCACGTCAAATCCTCCGCCCATGGAAGAATGGACGCCTTACTCGGATGTCCGTCCACCGCATCTGCACGGATTCCTTGAATCTGAAGGCGGACAATTCCTCCTGACACCGCTAGCGAACGGGGCCACGCGTCTTGAAGGTACGACCTGGTATCGGCATGGGCTGTGGCCGTCGCCGTACTGGCGTGTTTGGTCCGACGCGATCATTCACAGAATCCACCTGCGGGTCCTGAGGCACATTCGCGATGCCGCTGAAAGAGAACGTAGCGCCGCCCTGGATAGCGCTCAACCGGTCGCCGCTAGATAAGTCCGATCGACAAAAAGATCGCGAATACTCTCGCCGGACAATCCATCCTGGCCGCTGGCGGTCCGACTTCGAAAACCCGCTCTCGCGAGTCCGCATTCGAACGTAAAATAGTGGTAGTCCGCATGCGTGCTCTCCTCCTTACGCTCGCGCTGGTCTGCACGGCTGCCGCCCAATCTCTCCCTGCGCCCACCATTTCGGTCGTTGACGAAAACGGAGTCGCGGTTCCCTCCGCCCGCGTATCGCTGCAGTTGCCCGGGCAGCCCGAAATCCGTTGTCAGACCGATTTCAGCGGACGCTGTCTTTTTCCAAATATGGCCGAAGGTCAGTATCGACTGCATATCGAAAAAGAAGGCTTTTACGCGCTCGACCAAGCCAACCTGCAACTCGCTCCGGGATCGAATATTGAAGTCGCGATCTCACATCAGCAGGAGGTGCGCGAGGTCGTCAACGTACAAGAATCTGCGCCCGCTATCGATCCCGCGCAGGTCTCATCCAAGCAAACTCTCAGCGGGCTCGATGTCATCAACATGGTCTACCCCGGCACCCATGACTATCGCAACGTTCTCAACTTTATTCCCGGAGTCGTACAGGACCAATCCGGCCAGCCGCACATCGCCGGAGCCCAGACTTACCAGACCGTCACTTTGCTCGACGGCTTCAACGTAACCCAGCCTGCTAACGGACAGCTTCTGATCCGGGTCAGCACTGACGCGTTCCGCTCCATCCAGGTCCAACCGTCGCGAGAACCTGCCGAGGCTGGCAAGGGATCAGCCGGCCTGCTCGCCCTCAACACTGGCATCGGCGACGATCATTACCGCTTCTGGGCCACCAACTTCATTCCCTCGGTCCAGAACAAGCACGGCTGGCGTTTCGATCAATTCCTCCCGCGCTTCACTTTTTCAGGCCCCATCAAGAAAGGACGGATCTGGTACTACAACGCCTTCGAGGGCGAATACGACAATCTCATCTACACCGAGCTTCCCGTCGGGCAGGATAACGATCGCATCCTGCGCATCGGCAACCTCACCAAACTTCAAACCAATGTCACCAGCCGCAACATTCTGACCACCAGTTTCCTGTTGAACACCCTTAACGATCGGTACGCTTTCCTCTCGCCCCTCAGCCCGCAATTTGCGAATCCGAAAAATGTCGAGGCCGCCTACATTGCCAGCATCAAAGACCAGCACTACTTCAAGGGAGGCGAACTCCTCGAAACCGGGCTGGCCTTCGATCAGTACAACCTTCACATGACTCCCTACGGAACGCTTCCGTACTTCGTGAACCCCAACACCTCCGGAGGCAACTATTACCTCAAAGAGCAAACCAGCGCCACGCGCTGGCAAGGGATCGTCAACCTTTATCTTCCTCCGCAGCAGTGGCTCGGACGCCATGACTTCAAGGTCGGAATCGATCTCGATCGTCTTAACTACGATGCCCAGTTCTTCCGCCAGCCGATCTCTTACCTCACCGGCACGAACACGCTCACAACTCCGGACCTCTGTTTTACCGCGCCGCCGGACTCGACCTTCCCCTGCATTCGCGATTCGACTTTCACCGCTGCGCCTCTGCACGAGGAATACAACTCGGAAGTCAGCGCCTACCTCGAAGATCGCTGGAGCCTTACCAACCGCCTGCTCATTGAGCCCGGCGTCCGCCTCGACTGGGACTCCCTGCTCCACCACAAGAACGTCGCCCCTCGTCTGGCCGGAACCTATGTCCTCGATAATTCCGCAACGACCAAATTCTCTGCCGGAATCGGTCTTGTCTACGAAGGGACGCCGCTATTCCTCGTTGCCCGTCCCTTCGCCGGCTCTCGCCAGGACACATTTTTTACCGTCAACACAAACTGCGTGCCGAGTTGCGTCACGACTACCGGCCCCGTGCCCACTACATTCTCGGCGAATACGAATGCCGTGCAGTCGCCGCAATTCCTGAACTGGAGCGCCGGCCTCGAGCAGAAACTCCCTTATGCGATCTATCTCAAGGCTGAATACTTTCAGCGGCGCGGCGAGCGCGGATTTGTCTACGACACGCGCAACAACACCAGCAGCGGCGACTTTATCCTACAGACCACGCGCAAGGATCACTATGACGCGTTCCAGGTCACACTACGCCGCACTTTTCGCGAAGCCTACAGCCTGAGTGGCTCCTTCACGCGCTCCAGCGCGCGATCCAACCAGGCCCTCGACTTCAATGTGGACAGCAACATACTTGGGGCTCAGCAGCCTGGTCCTTATCCTTGGGACACTCCAAACCGTTTTCTCTCGTGGGGATACTTTCCGCTGTTCCGCCTTCCGATCCTGCATCAGTTTGAAGTCGCATACTCCGCTGAAGTTCGCAGCGGATTCCCTTTTAACGAATTCACCGATCAGCAGCGGCTGATCGGACCACCCGGAGCCCAACGCTTCCCCTACTACGCCTCACTGAACCTGCAACTGGAGAAGCGTTTCCACCTTTTTGGCTACTATCTCGCGCTACGCGGTGGCTTCGACGACCTGAACGGGCGCTGCAATCCGTTCGTCGTCAATGGTGTGATTGACGCCAGTCACCCAATTCCCACCTTTAGCGCCTGCCAGGGCCGCGCCTTCACCTCGCGCATCCGCCTCCTGGGGCGAAAATAGTTATCGCCTTCAAGCATCCATAGATCCTGTCATCCTGAGGCGGGCGCACTCTGTCCGCCGAAGGATCTGTGGAACTTCTGTCAGTCCCCGCTGAGATCGATCCGGCCACCGCGTTATAATCCTTCTCAACACTTGCATCGAAACTCAGTCTCCCGTCATCAGAAATTCTTGGAGGATAAACAATGGCTCACGAACTACCCCCCCTACCTTATGCGTATGACGCACTCGAATCCACGATCGACAAGCAGACTATGACTCTGCATCACGACATGCACCATGGCGCTTACGTGAAGAATCTGAACGCCGCCATCGAGAAGCATCCCAATCTTGCCAACAAATCCGCTGAAGATCTTATCCGCGACCTGAATGCCATCCCTGAGGACATCCGCGGCGCCGTCCGCAACAACGCCGGAGGCCACGTTAATCACACGATGTTCTGGAAGATCATGAAGCCCAAGGGCGGAGGCGATCCGAACGGCCCCATCGCCGAGGTCATTCAGAAGACGTTCGGCAATTTCAATGACTTCAAAACCAAGTTCAACGATGCTGGCGCGAAACAATTCGGCTCAGGATGGGTCTGGTTGGCGGGCAAGTCTAGTGGCGAAGTCCAGATTGTCAGCACCCCGAATCAGGACAACCCCATCTCCCAGGGACTCTTCCCCATCATGGGCAACGATGTTTGGGAGCATGCCTACTACCTGAAGTACAACAACCGCCGTCCGGAATATCTGGCGGCCTGGTGGAACGTCGTCAACTGGGACGAAATCAACAAGCGGTTTGCCATGTTCAAATCGGGCAAAGCAGAACACGAACCAGCCCTGGCTCACCGCTAGCCCTAGGTTCAGACTCGTGTAGGGGCGGACGCATTCGTCCGCCCCGCCAGCAAAGCGAGCGTGTGTGCGAGGGGTCACGACGCGACGAGTGTCATTCCGAGCGAAGCCAAGGATCTCTGTATTTTTGCCCTTCCGCACACATCAAAAGGCCCTCGCGCTAACGAGGGCCTTTGTCATGTTGAACACATCTACGCCGCCGTAGCCTGCGTATACAATTCCGGGCTCTGCTCAAACTTCTGCCTGCACTCATCTGAGCAGAAGCTGTATTTTTGGCCGTGGTACGTCGTTTGAGCTTTGGCGTTGTTCTCATCTACTTTCATTCCACAAACTGGATCCGTTGTCATTGCGTCACCCTTATCAGGAAGTTTGGCGTGCTTGGCATTATTGGCTCATCGCCTACAACTTCGGCTCGGGTAGTTCCTGTAGAAGTCCTGCCTCCGTGCTGAAAAAGGAAACCCTACGGCTTTTTCATCACCACCCCGCCCTTCATCACAAAATCCACCTTCTCCATCATCGTCACGTCGCTCAACGGATCCCCCGGCACGGCCACGATATCCGCCAGCTTCCCAGCCTCCACGGTTCCCAGCGAGTCTCTTACTCCGAGCAATTCTGACGCCGTTGAGGTGGCCGAGCGGATCGCCTGAGCCGGAGTCATGCCGAACTTCACCATCGAGGAAAACTCCTTTGCGGGATTCACCTTCCAGTCGAAGCCGCCCGCATCAGTGCCGAAGGCAATCTTCACTCCCGCTTTCATCGCGCGCCGGAACGTATCCTCATGAATCTGGATCATCTTCACCCATACCGGCGCGCCCTCGGCCGCACGCCCCTGCGCGACATACTCTCCCACAAAGATGGTCGGCACATAGAAAATTCCCCGTGCCGCCATGGTTTTCAAGTCCTCCTCGGCGATATAGTTGCCGTGCTCAACCGAATCGACTCCGGCCTCGACCGAATTGTGGACGCCGTTCAGCGCCATCGCGTGCGAGGCCACTTTGTGACGCTCGCGGTGTGCCTCATCCACAATGGCCCGCAGCTCGTCGAGCGTGAACGTCGGAATATCGTCGAGCACTCCATCCTCACGGACACGGTAAGACCGGTCGCTGTACACCTTGATCCAGTCGGCGCCATGACTGATCTGCTCGCGAACGGCCTGCCGCGCGTTATCCGCACCGTCGACAATCTGCACTCCATGCAGCACCATGACGTTTGGAGCATATCCCTGTAACGGATACGCTCCCGTCACGTCCAAAGCCCGCGTTGCTACCTGCATTCTCGGACCGGGAATCACTCCGTTAGTGATCGCCTTCTTCACGTCGGCATCGGCGTACCCGGCGCCTTCGGTCTCCAGATCGCGAATCAAAGTGAAACCATATTCGAGCGCCCGGCGCGCATTCACCGTCGCCAGGATCGTGCGGTACTCCGGCGATTGCTTCAGCAATTGCTGATCGTAGTCCGCCGCTGTGATATCCCCCTGCAGAAGGATGTGGGTATGCGTGTCCATCAACCCCGGCAAGCAAGTCTCACGGGATAAGTCGATCACCATGGCGCCAGCCGGCGCGGCACTCGCAATGTCTCTTATCTTCTCCCCATCGATTACGATAAACACATTCTTCCGCAGTGCGTCGCCACGCCCGTCGAAGAGCGCCCCACATCGCAGCGCAACGCTTTTGGCAGCATCCTGTCCGTGAAGCAACGCAGCACAAATCAGGGAAATTAAGAAACTGAAAGCAACCCTCCGCTTCATACCCCCTCCGAAACTGAGAACTGAGAACCGAGAACTGTCTACCGGCAACTGCCTTTCTGCATTTCCTGTGCACACCCTGTGGACAATCCGGCTGCCCACTGTAGCAGATTTCCGCAGACGCACGAGCCAAGCGCGGAAACACTCACGAAGACGAGTCTTCACACGCTTGCCGACGAGTGTGTCAATTCGGGAAATCCGGCACTACATTCTTCCTCAATTGCACCAAAAATACTGAATTGACCCCCGCCCATTTCGCTCGTACATTCTCCTTCGCCCTCACAATAATTTTTAGGCTTCTGTTCAGTCCCAGTAGGCCCCAGAACGGCAGCTCTGATTCAGCAACCGAAAGAGACGGTATTCAGATCACGTCATGAAAACAGGGGAATGGAAAACATATCGCACCCGCTTTTTGGTCAAAGCCAAGCAACTCAGTTCCGCGCTCAGTTTCACGGATCATCTTGGGCGCCAGCACTGCGGCCGCAAGGGCGACTATCTGGTGGAATCGTTTGACGGTGTACTCAGCATCGCTCCTCGCCAGATTTTCGAGGATATCTACGTTCACATGTTGCCAAACCAAGGCAGCGCTGATTCGGGACCGGGTGAGTCCGATATCAACCCATCGAGTCAGAACCATCTCGCTTTGAAGCGTCTTCGCTTTGAACCCCTGGAAATCGAAAGGATCGAAACTGAAAAGCTTCGCCTCCCGGCTCGACGCAAGACCGATCAACTGGATCCGTCTCGCACCCGCCGCAAATCTCCGCAACCGTTTCGCGCCAGCCGCGCTCCAGCGCACCTGACTCTGATGTGAATTTCGAGGTCCGGCTCTTTTGTGGAAAAACCGTCCGCAACCGAGCATCAAGGCCGTCATTGTTATGGGTACAACCTGTTGTGTTTCCCTCTTGACAGGCACAACTGGCGGGAGTAACTTTGCAATCCCAAGCACATGAATTCCGGCTCACGGGAATGGGACGGAGTTCGAGAGTGCAGGCAAGTTCTGCGGTCCTTTCGAGCCAGAGGTGACTCGGAACCGCGGGTACAAAAGGCTGAGACGTCGGGCTTTCAGATCCGTGAGCCCTGCGTGGCGGCTTAAAACAATAGCCGGCCCTGGCCTCCCGAAAGCCGAATGTCGGAAGGCGGATGCCGAAGATAGTGCGGTGGCCGTTCCCCGCCCCTCCCCCGGGGTACGACTGCGGCAGCAGGTCCGGCAGTAACAATCCGTACCCGCCCTACAGGAAGGCGAGGGAACTTTCTTTCTTTTTGTGGAGCAGCAGTAAGGCAGGAGCCCGAAAATGGAAGCTTTAACCCGCCTCGTCTCTGAATCCCTTGCACGCCACGGCTTCGATCGTCCTGTGGATTATCGTCGCCTGAAATGGTCGCGTTGGTTTCGCTGCGAGTCCCATCACAGCCTGCTGTTTGTCCCCAGCAAGCCCGGCGTGTTCGCCCTGGCTGAGGAAATCACTCACCGAGAAACCGCTCACGGAGCGACAGCCGCCTCGGCTGTCCCGCGAACCCGGAGCCAAGCGCAGGGGAGCGGCTTCATCCCCGACGAAAGCCATTCGCCGGATGCTGATGCTCCTCGCCACATGCTTGCCGTCACCCAATTCTTCGAAGCCGACGACATGGCTTTCGTCCTTGACCGCATGCTCTCGCGCTATAACCCGATGCGCGCGCGTCTTGAGTCCGGACGCTATTTCATCCGCTTTGTAGTCATCGAAGACGAATCCCAGCGCCGCAGCATTCACGCCGCGCTCGACCAGTGGATTCACTCTTCTGCCGAGAAGGCTGCCGCTATTGGCGGCAATTTTGCCACTTCGCTGGAGCTGACGCCTGCAAGCGAGCGCGTCTCTCGGCCCGATGACTCGCAGGAGAGCCTGTTCAGCAGCGCGGAAATGGGCCGGGTGATCTTCTCGGCGCATATAGCGACGGCTCACGGAGCGACAGCCGCTAAGCCTGCCCTGAGCGCAGTCGAAGGGGCTGTCCCGCGAAGCGAAGCAAGCGGCCCTGTCCGGGCGGCAGATATGGAACAACCCACTGCCCCCGTCGCGGCGCTGCGGCCCGCCGGCACTGACACTGAGACCCAAGATCCACCTGCCTTCCCCTCCGGCTTCTAGCTGGGAAGGAATGGCGGAAGAGCGGCGCTTTTGCGCCGTGTTTGCGACTTGAAAAATAGGGGCTTTAGCCCCGGACGCACCACAACGATCTTTACAACATCGCAGTTCCTGCTCGACGCCAATTCCCCGCCTTCCCGGGCGCAAGAATCGGCCGTAATAGCCCGAGAATCTAATGAGGAGAGCCCTGATGCTGGAAACTAAGACCCAAACTCAAACCACCGCTGCACCCGTGACCCCTGCGAAGAAGAAGGCCCCTGGCCTTGCCTTCCGTCGACTTTTCACCAAGCCGGGCGTCTCTCCCTACGACGAAGTCGAATGGGATCTCCGCACTCGCTCAGATCACCGATGCTCAGGGCAACGTGATCTTCGAACAGAAGGACGTCGAGGTCCCCAAAGATTGGTCTATGACCGCGACCAACATCGTTGCCAGCAAGTATTTGCACGGCAAGCTCGGCACCCCCGACCGCGAAACCGGAGTCCGCAAACTGGTTTCCCGTGTCGCCGAAACCATTCGTGACTGGGGCATGGCCCAAGGCTATTTCCGTACGCCCGAGGACGGCGCCACGTTCCACGACGAACTCGTGCATATTCTTGTCCGCCAGTACGCGGCTTTCAACTCGCCGGTCTGGTTCAACGTGGGATGCGACCGCATCGAGCCCAACTCCGACGGCCGCAGTTGGCACTGGAACCCGCAGACGCAGCAAGTCGAATTCGGCGTTACCGGATACACCAAGCCCCAATGTTCCGCCTGCTTCATCAACTCGGTGAAAGACTCGCTCGACTCCATCCTGACTTTGGCGAAGACCGAAGGCATGCTCTTCAAATGGGGCAGCGGCACCGGGACCAATCTCTCTCCCCTGCGCGGATCGACCGAAACCCTCTCCGGCGGCGGTACTGCCAGCGGACCGCTCAGCTTTATGAAAGGATTCGATGCCTTTGCCGGCGTGATCAAGTCCGGCGGCAAGACTCGCCGCGCCGCCAAGATGGTCATCCTCAACGTCGACCATCCCGACATCATGGAGTTCATCGAGTGCAAGCAGAAAGAAGAGGCTAAGGCCCATGCCCTGGTTTCTCTGGGATACGACGGCTCTCATCCCGACTCCGACGCCTACTCGTCCATCTTCTTCCAGAACGCCAACAATTCCGTTCGCGTGACCGACGACTTCATGTACGCCGTGGTCCGCGACACTGATTTCTCCACACGCTCGGTGACCGACGGCTCGGTCGTGAAGACGTACAAAGCCAAAGAACTGCTGCACAAGGTTTCGGAAGCTACCTGGCATTGCGGTGATCCCGGCATGCAGTACGACACCACCGTCAACCGCTGGCACACTTCGAAGAACACGGCGAGGATCAACGCCTCCAATCCCTGCAGCGAATACATGTTCCTCGACGATTCCGCGTGCAACCTGGCCAGCCTGAATCTGCTGAAGTTCGCTCCCAACGGCACATTCGATGTGGAAGCCTATCGCCACGCCGTCGATATCCTGATCACCGCGCAGGAGATACTGGTCGACAATGCCGGATATCCCACGCAAGCGATCATGGCCAACTCGCACGACTACCGCCCGCTGGGATTGGGCTATGCGAACCTGGGCGCTCTACTGATGGCCGCAGGCCTTCCTTACGACTCCGATGCCGGCCGTGACTACGCCGCCTGCGTCACTGCAATCATGTGCGGCGAAGCCTATCTGCAATCGAGCCGCATCGCCGAACAATGCGAACCTCTGGTCCCGGCGACCGAAGCGACAAAAAAGAATCTGATGGAAACGAACTTGGGAGCGGACATCGGCCATGTGGGGACAGCCGCCTCGGCTGTCCAAGCGACGGCCAAGCCGAGCGCTCCCGGAGCACAGACCATGCCCGGCGGAGCCTGCCCCGGCTGGTTCATCAACCGCGAGCCCTTCCTCGACGTAATCCGCATGCACAGGGCATCGGTGAATGGAATCAGTAAAGCAAACGTCCCCACCACCATCTACGAAGCCAGCAAGCAATGCTGGGACGAAGCTCTGCAGCACGGCGAAAAGCACGGCTACCGCAACTCGCAAGTCACGGTTCTTGCTCCCACCGGCACCATCGGTTTCATGATGGACTGCGACACTACGGGTGTGGAGCCGGATCTGGCGCTGGTGAAATACAAGAAACTGGTTGGCGGCGGCATGATCAAAATTGTTAACAACACTGTGCCCACTGCTTTGTTCAAGCTCGGATACACGCACGAGCAGACGGATGCGATCGTCAGCTACATCGACGCCACTGGCACCATCGAAGGCGCGCCGCACATCAAGGAAGACGACCTCGCCGTCTTCGATTGTTCGTTCAAGCCGGCGAAGGGCACGCGATCTATTCACTACCTGGGACATCTCCGCATGATGGCGGCGACGCAGCCCTTCATCTCCGGAGCAATCTCGAAGACCGTCAATCTTCCCGAGAACGCCACGGTGGAAGACATCATGGAAGCTTATCTTCAGGCGTGGAAGCTAGGGCTGAAGGCTGTGGCCGTCTATCGCGATGGCTGCAAGAAGTCGCAACCGCTCTCAGCGGCTGGCACAAAGACGGCGAACTCCACGAAAGACGATGCACGAATCGCCGCCGCTGCGCAGGAAGTAGTCGAGGAAGAAGACTTCAACGCTCCGCCACGGGCGTTGCGTCACAAGCTGCAGGAAGAGCGCGCCTCGATCACCCACAAATTCAAAGTGGGAGACCACGAGGGCTACATCACTGTCGGACTCTATCCCAACGGAACTCCGGGTGAACTGTTCATCACCATGGCCAAAGAAGGATCGACGGTCAGCGGCCTGATGGACAGCTTCGCTCTCGCGGTGTCGATCGCCCTGCAACACGGCGTCAAACTCGAACTGTTCTGCGAGAAGTTCGCCCACACGCGTTTTGAGCCCAGCGGATGGTCGGGCAATCCGGACATCGGCTACGCCAAGTCGATCATGGACTACATCTTCCGCTGGCTGCAGTTGCGATTCCTGACGGGCCAGCAGCAGATGCTGTTCGAGAATCTGAGACTGAAGAGCCCCGAGTCCCGAGTCGTGAACCCTGAGGTCTCCGGAACCAGCACGGAAGAATCGTCCGCGAGTCGCGACGCAGGACTCCGGCCTGGCTCGGGCTCCGGCTCCGTTCATGCCGCCGACGCGCTCTCGAGCCTCATCGACCTCGGCGACGCGCCCACCTGCAGCTTCTGCGGCAGCATCATGACGCGGAATGGAAGCTGCTATCGGTGCATGAGCTGCGGGAGCACGAGCGGGTGCTCGTAACGGATGGGAAGGGAACGGCTTTCAGCAGCGCAGCCGTGTGCCGTAAGCTGCAAACAGTCTTCCGCGGCTTCAGCAGCTGAGGCCAACAAATCGTAAGCAGTCGAGTAGACGCAAGCTGTGAAAGGGGACACGGCAAACGCCGTGCCCCTTTTGCTTTGCCTATGGCTCGCGATCAGGAGGACGCCATATGCCTAACCTCTTCTCTGCCTTCACCAATGATGTGTTTCGGCCTCTAGCAACTCTGCTCATCCCAGGCGCCATTGGAGTCAGCACTTGGTTTATTGCTCTCATTTGGCATTTTCCCAAGTTTAATGATCTTGCCACACGAAATCACGGAGACGCCGGTCTCGTCCTACTGCTCTCAGCCATCTTCTCGGGCATGATATTTGAGGACCTGGGTGCAAGGTGGGAAGTTCAACTGGACAATTGGGCGGACGCGCGAACACAAAACGAGCACACGAAGAACTGGTGGAGATACCTACAAACGTCGTTTAAGTCCGAACCAATCGGAAGGCGATACGCTCGGACCATGGTTCTGAGGCTCAAATTCGAACTTGGAACTGCATTCGCGATGATTAGCGCCGCATTCGGCTTGGTGTGGCTTGCCGTTCTTGGCCTAAGTGTCTCGGCAACGCTCTGGCTTGAGCTACTGTGCCTTTCGTGCATAGTCTGGCTCCTGAATGAAGCAAAGGACACTCACAAAGTGCTATCCAAGACCAGAGCCGCGCTATTGGAATGTGTTCGCGTGGTTGAGTGAGTTCTGTCGGAAGCGGTTAGAATTACTCCCTCGATCAAATGGGTTAGGAGTGAAATGTCGATTCCCGACTTCCAGAGCATCATGCGTCCTCTGTTGGAACTCGCTTCTGATGGGAAAGAGCACTCTCTCAGCGATGCGCGGGAACAACTCTCCAAGACTTTTGGCCTGACTGAAGACGAAAAGAAGGCACTCCTCCCAAGCGGTCGTCAGGCTACGTTTACGAATCGAGTTGCGTGGGCAAGGGTGTACCTCGGTCAGGCTGAAGCGCTTGAAACGCCTCGACGGGGTCATTTCCGAATCACGAAGCGCGGAAAAGAGTTACTACAACTCGTGCCAGAAAAGATAAAGATCAAGGATCTGGAGCGCTTCCCCGAGTTCGTCGAATTCAGAACTTCTAAAGACCATCCTGGAGACGCCGCGCACGCGGCCGAAGAGGAAGGACAGACGCCGGAAGAGTTGTTGGAAACTGCCTATGTCAGATTCCGAAGTAATATTGGCTCGGAACTCTTGACCCGCGTTAAGGCTTCGTCCGCACAATTCTTCGAGCACTTAGTTGTAGAACTCTTGCTCAAGATGGGCTATGGCGGTTCTCGCAAAGAAGCCGGCGAAGCGATCGGAAAGGCGGGCGATGAAGGTATAGATGGCATCATCAACGAAGATCGTCTCGGACTCGACGTCATTTATATCCAAGCAAAGAAATGGGAGGGTTCCGTGGGACGCCCCGAGGTTCAAAAGTTTGTCGGCGCTTTGCACGGGAAAAGGGCGAAGAAGGGTGTGTTCATCACAACCAGTTCCTTCTCCGCTGATGCAACGGACTACGTTGCGAGGATCGAACCCAAGGCAGTCCTGATCGATGGTCGTCTTCTGGCGGAACTAATGATCGACTTCGACGTGGGCGTCACGCCTGTTTCCGTCTATCAGACTAAGAAGATTGATTCGGATTACTTCTCAGAGGAATAGATCAGGCTCCTCGCTTCCACCCACCTCGGCTGATGCCTAGTTGTTCTTGTGAGGCTTAACGCGTCGCCGCATGCGGCTCTGTCATGTTCTGTCGTCCCTACGGGACTCGGCGCCATTTTGTTGGGCCTGACCCCGGACTTACGTCCGGGGCTATATTCTGTCGTCGCTCCGCGACTGGCGCTTTCCTTCTACCGTTCAATTCTGTCCGGCCCGACACTGTCGATGTTTTGTCTTTCGAACTCACGTGGCGTTGCGGCGGAAATCCCATGGTGCGATCCGACTGCTGCCCATCCTTCGCAGAAAACACACGAAGGATGGAGCATCCATTGCATCGTTTCTGCCGGCGAGATCAAAAGGCCGGCCACCCGCCGAATCCTGGGGCTGAAGCCCTGATTTCAGGAAGGACTCTAACGCGGCGCTGAAGCGCCGCTCTTCCACGGCATGCACGTCGCTGCAGGCAGGTCGCTGCAGGCGGCTCTGTCATGTTCTGCCGTCCCTTCGGGACTCGGCGCCATTTTGTTGGGCTGACCCCGGACTTACGTCCGGGGCTATATTCTGTCGTCGCTCCGCGACTGGCGCGTGCACTAGCCATGGAGGCAGAAATCCCATGGTGCAATCCGACTGCTGCCCACCCCTCGCGGAAAACACGCGAAGGATGGGGGCACCCTCCGCATCGTTTCTGCCAGCGAGATCAAAAGCGCGGCCACCCGCCGAATCCTGGGGCTGAAGCCCTGATTTCAGGAAGGACTCTAACGCGGCGCTGAAGCGCCGCTCTTCCACGGCATGCACGTCGCTGCAGGCAGGTCGCTGCAGGCGGCTCTGTCATGTTCTGCCGTCCCTGCGGGACTCGGCGCCATTTCGTTGAGCCTGCCCCCGGACTTACGTCCGGGGCTATATTCTGTCGTCGCTTCGCGACTGGCGCGCTTGCCTTTACCGCCCGCGGCGTGGAGGCTGAAATTCCAATGGTGCGATCTGACTGCTGCCCATCCTTCGCAGAAAACACACGAAGGATGGAGCATCCATTGCATCGTTTCTGCCGGCGAGATCAAAAGGCCGGCCACCCGCCGAATCCTAGGGCTGAAGCCCTGATTTCAGGAAGGACTCTAACGCGGCGCTGAAGCGCCGCTCTTCCACGGCATGCACGTCGCTGCAGGCAGGTCGCTGCATGCGGCTCTGTCGTGTTCTGCCGTCCCTGCGGGACTCGGCGCCATTTCGTTGAGCCTGCCCCCGGACTTACGTCCGGGGCTATATTCTGTCGTCGCTCCGCGACTGGCGCGTGCACTAGCCATGGAGGCAGAAATCCCATGGTGCGATCCGACTGCTGCCCACCCTTCGCAGAAAACACGCGAAGGATGGGGCACCCTCCGCATCGTTTCTGCCAGCGAGATCAAAAGGGCGGCCTGCCGCCGAATCCCGGGGCTTGAAGCCCTGCTTTCAGGAACGACTCTCACGCGGCGCTGAAGCGCCGCTCTTCCACGGTGGCTCCTGCGCCCGATTCACCTCTTGGCGTCTCTGATTCTAAGAATCCTCTTTCGCTCTATGATCCCTCTTCTAACCGAGGCCGCCGATGGTCCCGTGGAAGAGCGGCCCTTCAGGGCCGCGTTTGCCAGCGCCCTATCAGAACCGGGCCTTAGGCCCGGTGTACCGTTTTGGAATTCTCCACAGGCCCTTGTGACATGCCTCACCGACAACCCTTCGTCATGTCCGCGACCATTGCGGGATGAACATCGACCGCGTCTTCTTCGTCACCACAATCACTGCCCAACGCCGTCCGATCTTTCGGCGGGAGACAAACGCGAAGCTCCTGATCGACACCCTCGCGCACTACCGCGATCAGCAGAAATTCCAGGTGCACGAATTCGTGATCATGCCCGATCACGTTCATGCTTTGCTGACTCCTGCGCCGGAGATTTCCCTCGAGCGCGCCATGCAATTCGTCAAAGGGGGATTCTCGTTTCGAATGAAGGAGCGCGGTTCAGTATGGCAGCCGAGTTTCACGAATCATCGCATCCGTGATTGGGAGGATTACGAACGCCATCGCGAATACATCCGGATGAATCCCGTGAGGGCGGGGCTGGCACCACGTCCCGATGCATATCCGTATTCGTCGGCCGCGGGCGCGTTGGCGATGGATCCGGTTTCACGGGGGCTAAAGCCCTGTTCTGAAGATGCGCTAACGCGGGGCTGAAGCGCCGCTCTTCCACCTCGCTGCTCACTTTCCAAGGCATGCTCCCTTTGTAGCCGCCTTCGTGAACGGACCAAAGTGTCAACCATGTGCCCGGTCTGTTCTGTAAACTATGTCCCCGGTTTGGACCCACTCTGTGGTCGCCCCGCGACTGGCGGGTTTGCCTTTACCATCACGCGGCGTGGAGGCCGAGATCCTATGGTGCGATCCGACTGCTGCCCACCCTTCGCAGAAGAACACGCGAAGGATGGGGCACCCGCTGCATCGTTTCTGCTGGCGAGATCAAAAGCGCGGCCTGCCGCCGAATCCCGGTGCTATAGCCTGAAATCAGGGGCGAGTCTAACGCGGCGCTGAAGTGCCGCTCTTCGACGGCGATTCATGAAATCGGCCCACATCGCGACGCCCGACTGCCGCTATTGCCCTTTCGTGTCCTGATTCCGTAACAAGCATGGCTCCTTGCGGTGAATTCTTCCTTGCATGGTGTAGACTCTTTTGCCAAGCTTCCTTCTACACGTGGGCCCTTCCTGAAACGTTATAACCGTCAACTGCACTATTCAATAATCGCAGGAGTGCGCTAATGCCAACCGGCCTCGACAAGCTGCAGCACATTGTTGTGTTGATGATGGAAAACCGTTCGTTCGATCACATGCTGGGATCTTTGAAGGCAGTCAATCCGGCGATTGATGGAGTTGATGTGAATGCATTCAGCAATCCGGATTCGAATGGGAATGCGGTGAAGCCGCAGGCCCAGGCTGCGTTCCAGGCGCAGTTGCAACCGGATCCGGACCACCACTTTCCCGCGGTCGATCTGCAGATCTTTGGGGGAAACAATGCGGCCGGCCGCCAGCCCAACATGCAGGGGTTCGTAAAGAGCTACTTCAACCAGCAGCGGGACGCGAGACACTCGCAGATGATCATGTACTACTTCAAGCAGGCAGATCTGCCGGTGCTTAGCAATCTGGCGCTGGAGTTCGCCGTATTCAATCGGTGGTTCTCCTCCATTCCGGGGCCGACGATCTGCAATCGCGCGTTCGCGCATTATGGAACATCATTTGGGCGGGTGGACCTGAATCCCATATATCCTCCGGAAACCATCAAGAGCGTCTACACGCGGCTGATCAGCGCGAATCCCAAAAAGACTGCCAAGGTTTATTACTACGACACGACCAGCTCGACGATGGAAGTTGCCAACCTGCTGCAGAACCAGCCAGAGCTGTTTGGGACGTACGGCCAGTTTCTGGCCGACTGCAGCAAGGGGAATCTGCCCAACTATTCTTTCATTGAGCCCAACTACAGCGATCACGAGTCTGACAGCGGAGAGGAAGTGGCGAACGATCAGCATCCGGACCACAACGTGCAAGAAGGAGAGAGGTTTATCGCGACGGTGTACCAGGCGATTAAAGACAATCCGGCGCTGTGGGAGAGCACGGCGTTGCTGGTCACTTATGACGAACACGGGGGCATCTTCGATCACGTTCCGCCCCCGGGGTGTCCGAAGGACATTTTTACAGCCGATGGGAATGCGACAGGTACGGGAGTGCCCTTCCAGTTCGACCGGCTGGGAGTGCGCGTGCCTTCGATCCTGATCTCGCCGTGGATTCCGAAAGGAACGATCGTCAATCGCGTGTTCGACCATGCGTCAATTCCGGCCACGGTCACGAAATTCTTCCTGGGAGATTGGTCTCCGCGGTCTCCGAGAGAGACCACCGCTGACGTCTTTATTGAACCCCAGGGCGCAAACGTGGATCCAGCGAGGAATCTGCTGTCACTGGATGTGATGCGCACGGATTGTCCCGACTTTGGCGTGTAGAGTTAGAAAAACGCGGCGCGAAGTGCCGCAAAGAAGGAGTTGAAGACATGGCTCTCATTCCCGTCCCGAAACCGCCGAAGAGCGCGTATGACCCCGACCGGCCGATGTCGTCTCTGCTGCAGTCGCAAATCGAACACCTGCGGGAAGCGGAAAGCAAGCTTCCTTTGCGGTATCGCAGCGAGCGGTACATCAGGGCCATTAAGACGGAGGGCGAGGCGGCACGCTACATCCGCGAGGTCACCGAGGCCATTCACCATGCGCATGAAGATGCGGAACGGGCAAGGCACGCTCCAAAACGGAAGCCCGTGCTCGAGATTGCGGCTGTGGCGGACGAGCGGGCGGAGCGCCGCCAAGCTGCGAAGAAGGGTACCCGCACGAAGAGCAGCGGAACTACGCAGAGGAAAACTAAGCAAAAGAAAACCAGGCGGAAGTAGTAAGAGGGATCGGAGGCAGTAGATGCGTTGCAGTGTGGTGGTGATCTTCTTGCTTGTTTCGGCGGCCGTAGCGCAGGAAAGCTGGGTTCATGCGGATTTCCGGCGTGAAGGCGAGCGCGTGGCGGATGCATGCAAGTTTCACAATTTCATGAGCGTCGGTAGCTGCGCCTACACGCTGTTCACCGATCATCCGCTGCATATAGCAGCGGGCAGCATGCCTCCGCAGAACGGATTCGGATTAGGGGCGGCCTACGTGGCGGCACGGAATACGAAGAACTGGCGCACCAGCTGGGACATTGATGCGGTGGGGGCGACTAGCGGATCGTGGCGGGCCGGCGGATACTTCAAGCTGATTCACACTCCTGCCCAGCCCATCGTCGTGAGCATACCGACCCCGACGGCTCCTGGACAACCAGCTAAAAAACCGGTGAAGCATGAGGTGCGAGTTCATCCTTACACCGTTTTCAACCTGTATGCGGAATCCATTTCGTTGAACAAGCTGAACTTCTTCGGGCTGGGGAACGATAGTTCACTGCTTGGGGCGTCCGTTTTCGGCATGTCGCAGACGATTGTCGGCGCCAATGTCACCAAACCGGTTTTCGAATGGTCTGCCACCAGCAAACTCAACTTGTCCCTGTTCGGTGAGATGAACGGGCGGTTTGTGAGCATTCGAGGGGAAGGTGGGCAATCGGTGCCGTCGATCCAGACTCTTTATAACAACGTAACCGCGCCCGGCCTGAGCAGCCAGCCGGGGTTTCTGCAGTTTGCCGAGGGAGTCCGCATCAAGCCGGTCATCGGCGATCGCCTGCAACTGAACTATGCGGGTAGCTTCCAGGAATTCGTTGCCCCTTCGAATTCGCAGAACACCTTCGAACGATGGACCGTTGACCTGAATCACATTTTCTATCTATACGGCTATACGGAGTCGGGGCCAAAGACCAGCGACATGACGGGTCCCGATGAATGCGCTCCCTCGGGTCAGAAGTGTCCTGAGGTCTCACGTTCTCGCAACCTGAATGGTTCGATTGGGGTGCGGCTGCTGCTGTCGGAGTCGATGAACTCCGTCTCAAAAGTGCCATTCTATTTCCAGCAGACAATCGGTGGACAAGATATCAACAGCGCTCTCACGCTCGGTAGCTACCAGGACTACCGCTTTCGTGCACCGAACCTACTTCTGCTGCAGGAGAATTTTGAGCACTCGATATGGGGACCGTTCGGCATAAAGCTCGCGGCGGATCAAGGGCGCGTCGCACTGACACGCGACGACATCGGATTCAGCCATCTGCGCCATAGTTTCGCCGGCGGGCTGACTCTGCGTGCGGGCGGCTTCCCCATGGTCTCGATGATGTTCACCTGGGGCGGCCCCGAGGGACATCGCAATATCTTCAACCTGAATTCCTCCCTACTGGGCGGAGGAGCGCGGCCGGCGTTGGACTGAGGAAGGTCGTCCATTCAGGCGTTTCTGCGCAGGGGCTAAGCCCCGTCTCAGCGAAACTCTAACGCGGCGCTAAAGCGCCGCTCTTCCACGGTGACCGCCTGCGCCTAATTTCACTTCTTGGATCTCCGTCTCTCATTCAAGAAGCCCTCTTTCGCTCTGAGATCCCCTCTTCTAAGCGTGCCGAGCTGTCAAAAAGCTTTGACCGCGCCAGCGTGAACAATCCCTGGAAGAGCGGCCCTTCAGGGCCGCGTCATATCGTGCACTCGAGGCTCTTTAGGTCTGCCTTCGTCGACGCGATTCCCTTTACTTCCGCCCGATCCGGCAGATAGACTTGCGCCGCCATGACCACACGACGACGTTTTGTTCTGAATACTGCAGCTGTTTCTGCTGGTCTCGCCCTTGCTCCTCAGACGGTATGGTTCTGGCGCAGTCCGGCGCCACTTACCACAATCCGATTCTGGGCGGCGACCATCCCGACGCCAGCCCCATCCGCGTAGGAGACGATTTCTACTGACCCACTCCAGCTTTGACTACGCGCCCGGACTGCTGATCTGGCACTCGCGCGACCTGATCAACTGGCGTCCGGTGGCGGCCGCATTGCACAGCTACCATGGCAGCGTATGGGCGCCGTATCTCTGCGAGTACGAGAAGCGGTTTTACATTTATTTTCCGGCCGACAACCGGCTGCGCGTGGTCCACGCCGATCATCCCACTGGACCGTGGAGCGATCCCGTCGATCTCGGCATCAACGCCATCGATCCGGCGCACATTGCGGAAAACGGCCGCCGCTTTCTGTACATGAATGGAGGACAGATGGCCGAACTGACCGCCGACGGCCTCGCCGTGAAGACTGCTCCGCGCGTCGTGTTCGAACCATGGCCCATTCCCGCCAACTCGCGGATGGAGTGCACCTGCCTCGAAGCTCCAAACTTGCTCCAGCACAACGGCTATTTCTACTTGAACGTTGCCGAGGGCGGGACCGCCGGGACCGGCGACGAGTCATTCGGTGGTCAGCGCTCGCAGCCGCCATGCCGAAGGCCCGTGGGAGTTCTCGCCTTACAACCCCGTGGTGCGTACTCGTTCGCGCGACGACCGCTGGATGAGCGTGGGACACGGGCGGCTGGTCGATACTCCGGGCGGCAAATGGTACATGACCGTTCACTCGTATGAGAACGAATATCGCACGCTGGGCCGCCAGTTGCTGTTGTTGCCGATCGAGTGGACAGCCGACGGATGGTTCCGCGTGCCGGAGGGGACTACGGCGGATTCAGCGATTCCCGTGCCAGTTCCCGGCACGAGCCAGCAAGGCATTACTTGATCCTTCGGATAATTTTGCAGAGCCGGAACTCGGCCTGCAGTGGGGCTTCTGGCGCGAGTATCGACGCCTCCCGATTCACCATTGGGAATGGCGCGCTCACTCTGGCGGCGCGCGGCAAGAGTCTTTGGCCGATACCTCCGCTCTGACGACCCCGGTCGGCGGACACTCTTACACTGTCGAGATCGACGTCGAGGTCGGAACCGGCTGCGAGTGCTGGACTGCTGCTGTTCTACAATCCCGAGCATGCCACCGGGCATTCTGCTGGACGCCGAAGGTATGGGCGTGCGGCTGGCCAATGGCTATATCCCCAGCCGGCAGCAGAAGGGCGCGACGCGCGCCACCCTGCGCGTGGTCAACGACCGCCAGGAAGTGGATTTCTATTATCGCCTGCCGGGAAAGCCATGGCAGCGCACGCAGGAATCCGCGGAGATTTCCGGAATGCATCACAACGTGCTTGGTGGATTTCTGGACGTTCGCCCGGCGATATATGCCTGCGGTTCCGGTAAAGCCACGCTGCGCAACTTCCGCTACTGGGCGGAGGTGAGAATCCCGTCTTAAGCTCTTGTGGCAGATTCCAAGTGCAAGCAATCCGGCCCGGACTCTGGCTTATTTCTTCTTCGTTCTGTTTTTCGATCTTTTTGACGCGGCCGGTTGCGGCTTCTTCGCCGGTACCTTCTCTGTCTGGAAGACACGGGCGAAGATTTTGTCGACGTTCTGCAGTTGGCGTGGGAGGTCGAAGGCGTACTCGATCTGCTGCCGCGGCACCTTGGCTGTGATCTCCCTGTCGGCAAGGATGAGGTCGTGGAAGTTCAACCCTTCCTTCCACGCGCGCATGGCATGGCCCTGAACCAGACGATAGGCATCTTCGCGGCTCATGCCGTGCTCGACCAGATCGAGAAGAAGTTGTCCGCTGAAGATCAAGCCGTGTGTGCTTTCGAGATTGGCGCGCATGCGATCGGGATACACGAACATGGTTTCGAGAATGTTGGTGGTCTTGTTCAGCATGTAGTCCATGAGCGTGGTCGAATCGGGCAGGATGACGCGCTCGACGGAGGAGTGGGAGATATCACGCTCATGCCAGAGGGCGACGTTTTCAAATCCGGCCTGGGCGTTGCTGCGGACCACGCGGGCGAGGCCGCTGATCTGTTCGAGGGTTACGGGATTGCGTTTGTGCGGCATGGCGGAGGACCCCTTCTGCTTTTCGCTGAAGAACTCCTCGGCTTCCCGAACTTCGGTGCGCTGCAGGTGGCGAAGTTCGGTCGCGATCTTGTCGAGCGTGGAGGCAATCACGGCCAGTGTCGCCAGGTAATGCGCGTGGCGATCCCGCTGGATCACTTGCGATGACACGGCAGCGGCTTTCAATCCTAGGCGGGCACAGATCTTCTCTTCCAGTTCCGGGTTGAGGTGGGCGAAGACTCCGACTGCTCCGGAGAATTTCCCCACACGCATATCTTCAGCGGCTGCGAAGAAACGCTCGATATTGCGCTGGGTTTCGGAATACCAGTTGGCGATTTTGAATCCGAACGTAATGGGCTCGGCGTGAATGCCGTGAGTGCGCCCGATCATGGGAGTGTTTTTGAACTCCCAGGCACGGCGCTCCAGAACCTCGGACAGGCGATAAAGATCCTGCGCAATGACTTCGGAGGCCTGGCGGATGAGCAGGGCCTGGGCGGTGTCGACGACGTCGTTGGAGGTAAGCCCGTAGTGGAACCAGCGGGCATGCGGGCCGACAATCTCGGCGACCGCGGTAGTAAAAGCAATGACGTCGTGGCGGACCTCGGCTTCGATCTCGTGGATGCGCTCGACACGGAAGTCGGCGCGCTCCTTGATGGCTTTGGCAGCGTCCTTGGGAACCATGCCGGCCTCAGCGAGAGTCTCGGTGGCGGCGACTTCGACGGCAAGCCAGGTGCGGAAACGGTTTTCGTCGCTCCAGAGGCGGGCCATCTCAGGCCGGGTATAGCGCGGGATCACGGAGTGTCTCCTATGTGCGGACAGAGGATTCTAAATGCTGGGGGTGAATGACCGCTACTTTCGGGACGTGCCCAGTACCGGGCCCTTTCCGGCGCCGCACGCCTCGCTTCACTCGGCGGGGCGGAGAATGCGTCCGCCCCTACATGGGCGGTTGTTGGGAGCAAAAGCCTTCACCCCTAAGGACACGAAGGGGCACGAAGGAAAGCTGTGGGGCTCACTTCCGTAATGTATCGCTGAACGATATAATTTCATTGTCGTATCGGATGACGATAGAATTACCAGCATGAAGAAACTTACGGTGATCGGATTACCAGGCGCTGTCGGAATTCAGATACCAGATTCGGCGCTTTCTGCACTTCAGCGATCAGGCCGTGGAGTTGGCAGGGCTAGAGCGGGGCCAGTACCAGCTTATGCTGGCGATCAAGGGCCTGCCGGCGGGCATGCGCCCGCGGATTCGCGACGTGGCGAACCGCATGCTGATTCAGCACCATAGCGCGGTGGAACTGGTCAACCGACTGGAGGCGGGAGGCTACGTTCGACGCGAGCGCGCGGAGGATGACCGGCGAGAAGTACTGGTCGGGCTGACCTCCAAGGGCGAACGCGTTCTGGCTGAACTCGCGTTGCATCACCACGAAGAATTGCGGACGCGGCACCGGCGCTGGTAGCGGCTTTGCGCCGGGTCATGACGGGAAAGAAAGCAGAGTTAATTCGAGCATGAGCGATAGACGTGAACATCAGGATTTAAGCGCTGTAGCACACCGGATCGTCATCTGGGATCAGGTGCATTGGCGGATGCTCCCGCGATCGCAACACCCGCTCCACCTCCACCCGCACAGTTTCGCATTGTGCTGATGTCGTTTCTGGCGGCGGCGGTCGGACTCATTGCCGGACTCGTTGCCTACATCCTCTACAAGCTGATCGGTCTGTTCACGAATCTTGTTTTCTTTCATGAATGGTCGACAACGTTTCGAAGCGTGGGAGCACATCATCTCGGCCCTTGGGTCATTGGCATTCCGGTGATCGGCGGCTTGATCGTCGGAGTGATGGCGAAATATGGAACCACGAAGATCAAAGGGCATGGGATTCCGGAAGCGATGGAGGCTGTGCTGGTCAATCGCAGCCGGATCGAGCCGAGGGTTGCGTTGCTCAAGCCAATTTCGGCGGCCATCGCCATCGGTACAGGAGGTCCGTTCGGCGCGGAAGGCCCCATCATCCAAACTGGCGGAGCGCTCGGATCGCTGGTAGGGCAGGTACTTCATACGACGACGGTGGAACGCAAAGTATTGCTGGCTTGCGGCGCAGCTGCCGGGATGTCGGCAACGTTTAACACCCCGATTGCCGGCGTGATTCTGGCCATCGAACTGCTGCTGTTCGAATTCAAGTCACGCTCGTTTATTCCTCTGGTGATTGCCAGCACCCTGGCTACCGCAGTGCATATGCAGTTGCTGGGGCCGGGGCCGATGTTCTCCGTCGCCCACGTAGACTTCGGCATTCCTCATGCGCTTCCCTTTTACCTTGTACTGGGGCCACTTTGTGGACTGGCGGCCGTGGGGCTCAGCAAAGCGCTGTACTGGGTGGAGGACACCTTCGAGAAGCTTCCCGTCGATGAATTATGGTGGCCAGCCATTGGAGCTCTCGGACTGGGAATCATCGGATTCTTCGTGCCGCGTGTGTTTGGCGTGGGATACGACACGATCGGTGACATCCTGAATGGCAACCTGGCGTGGAAACTCTTGCTGGTGGTGATGTTCGCGAAATTTGCAGCGCTGGTGCTTTCCCTTGGGTCGGGCACTTCCGGCGGATTGCTGGCGCCCACCTTCATGTGGAGCGCCGCCATGGGAGGACTGTTTGCGCTGGTCGGGAATCATGCCTTTCCGAGCGCACACCTGTCGCCGGGAGCGTTCGCGCTGGTTGCGATGGGCGCCGTGTTTGGAGCGGCATCGCGAGCGACGTTTACGTTCATCATCTTCGCGTTCGAGATCACTCGCGATTACAACTCTGTCCTGCCGTTGATGCTGGTCGCTGTGATTGCGGACGGCATTGCCATGTTGTTCATGCCGCGGAGTTCGATCATGACCGAGAAGCTGGCTCGCCGCGGGTTACGGGTAGATCAGGATTACGAGGCCGACGTCCTGACGCAGGTGACGGTCGCCGAGACGATGGAGAAGGATGCGCCGGTGATTTCCGCGGGAACGAAGGTGGGAGAGGTCGCAGAGGGAATCGCGAAACATGATCCTGCGGTGGCGCGGTACGAGGCGATGCTGATTACCGACAAAGACGGCAAGCTGGCGGGCATTGTAACGCGAGGCGATATTTTGCGCGCTCTGGACGAAGATAAGACCGGCGCGATTACAGTAGAGCAGGCCGGCAATACGCACCTGGTAGTCACGCATCCCGATGAATTGGTCTCAGAAGCGGCGGCAAAGCTGTTGCGCTTCGAAGTGGGGCGGTTGCCAGTAGTTGATCGGGCAGACGAACGCAAGATTGTCGGGTACCTGAACCGGGCAGCGATACTAGCAGCCCGGCAGCGGCGCTTGCACGACGAGCACTTCCGCGAGCGGGGATGGCTGGCCTTCTCACGGCAGGGTTAGGGCATGTACGTTGGTAAGCGAGTTCCTAAGCGGTGGCGTATCTCAAAGTCGGCGGGTCCAAAGTATAATAAAAGAGATATCCATGCATGCTTACCGCGTCGAAGGAACGTTTGCGATGTTGGCAGTTGTGTGCGTGCTGTTGATCTTTTTCTTTCCGACGGTGCATGGACCGTATTCTGTAGTCCACGGCCCGGTAACGGCACTGCTTTCGATGCGTGCCGCAGCTAACCTGCGCATTCGGATCGTGCGCTCGGCTCTGGTTACCATGAAAGGCCGGCTCTTCCGATCAGGCCTTGGGTTCCGGCGCGTTTTGCCGGCAGCAGTTCCGGTAACTCGATCCCCGATCGACGCTTTGTCGACAGACTCCAGCTCCATTCTTCGTTGTTGATTCCTTTCTGAACTAGCTTCCCTACAATCTCGAGTTTTGATGGCAGCCAAAGGGAGCACTCGCTCGGGCGGGCATTCTCCACGAGGCTGCGATGAGTGCATGTCTTTCGGCCATTTCAGACTGAGCTCTCTTTTGAGAGGAGGATTCGAGTAATGAACAGGGTAAAAATATCAACGCTTGCAGTAATTCTGGCCGGGGTGTTGTCCTTCGCGGGCTGCAGCAAGAAGGCAGCCAAGGCAACCCCACCATCCAATCCCCCAGCGCCGGCGACGCCGACGGCAACCTTGTCGGCTAGTCCGGATGTCATCCAGCGGGGACAGAGCACCACGCTGACATGGCAAACACAAAACGCGTCGGACATCACGATACAGGGGCTGGGGACGGTTCCGGCGTCGGGGTCCAGAGCGATTTCACCCGGCAACTCGACGACCTATACCTTGGTGGCGAAGGGACCGGGTGGATCGCAGGATGCATCGGCCCGCGTAACGGTGAACACAGCGGTTTCGAATGCGGCTCCTTCACCGAGTGACCAAGACTTGTTCGCGAAAAATGTGAGAGACGTTCACTTCGACTACGACAAGGCGGACATCCGCTCGGATCAGGCGCCGACAGCACAGAACGACGCCTCTTTCCTCTTGCAGCATCCGTCCATCAAGGTGGTGGTGGAGGGGCACTGCGACGATCGCGGATCGGAAGAGTACAACTTGGCGCTGGGGACCAGCCGGGCGGAAGCACTGAAGCATACGCTTCTGCAACAGGGAGTCCCTGCAAATCGCGTCAAGACGATCAGCTATGGTAAGGAAAAACCGTTCTGCAGCGAGGACAATGATCAATGCTGGCAGCAGAATCGGGTCGATCACTTTTCGATGGCGCGCTAGCAGGCTGTGCAGGCTCACGAAGCCACTAAAGGCTGTCTGAGCAAATTCGAGTTTTCTCCCAAGACGCCTCACTTCTCATGCAGTGTGGGAGAAGTGGGGCATTTTTCCTACTGGGTTTCATGGGGCAAGTCCGCTCCACTCCAACCTCGGGATTGATTTCTGCGGACGAGTTCCGAGTAGTATTGATCAGGAATTGCTGATGCCCGAAATGCAAGACGACAAGACGACGCGAGGAAGATTCGGCAACCTACGTTTTTATCTGCGGCAGCGGCCGGTAATGTTGGGTTTACTCTTCGTCCTGGCAGTGGTCTTCTTTCTTGCGGTCACTGCCCTGTCGAGGGCCTTCTATGCGCAACGGCAAGCGTTGGGAGATCGATGGTTTAATCGCGGAGTCGCCGATCTCAGCGCAAAACGATACGATGCGGCGGTTACGGAATTCCGAGCCGCGCTGCTGTATTCGCGCGACAAGTATGACTACCAACTGAATCTGGCCGAGGCCTTGATTGGCGTGAACCAGACGCCGCAGGCGTACGCCTACCTGCTGAATCTGTGGGACCGGGAGCCTGAGAATGGACAGGTCAATCTCGAATTGGCGCGGATCGAGGCAGCCAAGGGAGAGACGCAACAGGCGATCCGCCATTATCACGACGCAGTGTACTCAGTATGGCCAGGCGATCAAGAGGGAAAACGGAGGGATGCCCGGCTGGAACTGATCGATCTCCTGTTGCGCATGAATGCGAAGGCGAAGGCGCAAGCGGAATTGATCGCGCTTTCGGAGAATGTGGGGGAAAATCCAGCGCAACAGCAGCGTCTTGGTGACCTCTTCACGCGCGCCGGGGATTACGAGCACGCGCTGGCGGCCTATCGAACGAGCCTGAAAGCCGACCGGCACAATTCGGCGGCACTGGCAGGAGCGGGCTTTGCGGCCTTCACGCTGGCGCGGTATCCGCTCGCCGAACGTTATCTGCAGGGAGCGATTGCCGCGAATGCGGGCGACAGCCTCAGCGCAGAGCGGCTCAAGACGACCGAGATGGTCTTAAAGCTGGATCCTTACCGGCCAAAAATCTCGGCGGCAGAGCGCGCCCGGCTGGTAATGGAAGCCTATGTGGCCGCGGCCCAGCGACTGACGAGTTGCGCGCTGCCAAAAGGCGTCACCGGGTCCGGAGAGACGCAACCCAGCCTGCTTGATGAATGGAAGGCGATGAAACCGCGAATCACACTTTTGCGGTTGGAGCGCAATCCCGACCTGGTGGACGCAGCCACGGACTTGGTGTTCCGCATCGAAAAGCAGACCAATATGTTGTGTGGAATGCCCAGCGGGCGAGACCTGGCTCTGCTGCTGATCGCAAAACTGCACGAGGGGAGCTGAGTGGACCTGCAAGCAAATCCTGAAACTGAATCTCTTGTGGAAAGCGAGCCCGAGGCACGGACGACCGGCTGGATGCCCGAGCAATCGGCACGCCGGCTGTGGCGCTCGGTGTTCCGTGAAGAACGCTTTTTTCTCGTTCTGTCGGTGTTCATCGGAGTTTTTTCGGGGCTGGCCGTGGTGTGTTTCCGTTTTGCGATTGACTGGTGCCGGCTCTATTTGCTGGGAACGGGAGCGGTGCTGACGCCGGCACGTATGTTGCTGGCACCGACGCTGGCGGGACTGGTGGTGGCGGTGCTGGTAATCCACTTTTTTCCGGCGACGCGCGGAAGCGGCGTCAATCAAACCAAAGCGGCGCTCTACATTTACAACGGACAGATTCCGTTTCGCACCGCGATCGGAAAATTCATTACCTCCGCCCTGGCCATTGGATCAGGACACTCGCTAGGACCCGAGGATCCCTCGTTGCAGATCGGGGCATCGTTGGCATCAGTTCTTGGGCGGAAGATGCGGCTTTCGCGGGACCGCATGCGGCTGATCGCGCCCATCGGAGCAGCGGCAGGACTGGCGGCGGCCTTCAACGCTCCGATTTCAGCAGTGTTGTTTGTGATTGAAGAAGTGATCGGCCGCTGGACGGCGGGAATCCTGGGATCGGTAGTGGCCTCGGCGGTCTCGAGCGTAGTGGTCATGCGGTGGTTCCTGGGATCGGAGTCGATGTTTCGGATTCCGGCGGTGGAACTGAGGCGACCTTCAGAACTTCTGGCTTACGCGGTGCTGGGCATTGTGGGTGGATTGGCGTCCGTGGCGTTCGCCAGCGGAATTGCGACGTTTCGTCCGTTATGCAGGTCGTTGCCGCGATGGACGCAATATTTCCAGCCGGCGCTTGCGGGACTGCTGATCGGAATTATTGCCTTCATGGGAGCGCCGCAGGTGATGGGAGCCGGGTATGAATACATCGACCAGGCAATGCACGGCCAGTTTACGTGGCAGTTCCTGGCGATTCTGGCGGGCCTGAAGATTCTGGCGACCCTGTTTTCGTTTGTCAGCGGAACACCGGGCGGGATGTTCGCGCCGACACTGTTCATTGGCGCGATGCTGGGAGCGTCTGTGGGCGGAGTTCAGCATTTCTTTTTTCCGCAGCTGACGGGATCGGCGGCCACTTATGCGCTGGTGGGTATGGGCGTGTTGTTCGCGGGATTCCTGCGGGCTCCGATGACGTCGGTGTTCATGGTGCTGGAAGTCAGCGGGAATTATTCGATTATTGTGCCGGTGATCGTCGCGAACACGGTTGCCTATGTGATCGCGCGCGGGCTGCAGCCGGTTCCGATCTTCGACGCGTTGACCCGCCAGGATGGCTTGGATCTGCCGTCTATGGAGGAACAGCGGGAAGAGGATATTTTGCGCGTGGAAGATGCCATGCAGCCGGTCCAAGGCGCGGTACTCGACGTCCAGGAAACGGTCGAAAAGGCCCTGCAAAAAGTGGAGCAGATCGAAGTCGAAGACTTGCTGGTACGGCTGAGTCCGACTGGCTGGAGCACAGTGACCAGGCAGCACCTGCGTTCCATGGCAGGGAACGGCCAGGGCGCAGCCACCGTTGGTTCGATACTGCTGGTGCCGCAGATTCCATATTTGCATCCGGATCATTCTTTGGAAACGGCGCTGCGTTACGTCGACCGTTGGCCGATTGTGCCGGTAGTTAGCCGAGCGAACTACGGCAAGCTGGAGGGTATCGTCTCGCAGCGAAACGTGCTGGAGCGGTATCGGGAGTT
Source organism: uncultured Acidobacteriota bacterium (assembly GCA_963807095.1). Classification (GTDB taxonomy): domain Bacteria; phylum Acidobacteriota; class Terriglobia; order Terriglobales; family Acidobacteriaceae; genus Sulfotelmatobacter. Next base: position 248,647 of record CAWEAF010000003.1, read on the forward strand.
CGGAGAGGGATAACGAACCGAGGTGCATCAACCAAGATGGACCGATCGGCTCTCGGATGCGGACGGACGTCGAGAGTTTGCGGAAGATGGATATGGTCACGCCTTCTCGCGACAGGAATGCAGGAAGATGAAAGGGAGAATCGGAGAAGAGCGAGGCAACGTCAGTTTGCGGCGAATTCGTTCGGCTTCTGAGCCGCCTGTAACAGCGGGCGGAGGGCGTCCACTGAAACGCCAAGGGTTCCTCCCGTGAAGCCGTCCATGTAGGCGGAGTTTATGCCGATGACCTCGCCTTTGGAGTTGAAGACTGGGCCGCCGCTGCCGCCATGGGCGGTAGGAGCGTCATAAATGAGCTTGTCGCCGACGACGTCGCCTAGGTGTCCGCAGGTTGTCGATGGACGGATCAGGGAGAGGGCAGCCAACTCGCTGGCGGCGCTGATGTCGTTGTGGCGAAAAGCAAGACGTTCGTAAATTCCACTCGGAGACTTCGCGACCATTCCGGCGATACCCATCGGGTAGCCGATCACGGTGACCAGCTGTCCGGGATTGCCCGGAGTCTTGGCCAGAGGCAGAACGGCGAGACCTCGGGTCTCTTGAGAATCTTCAGCGCGCAACAGGGCTAAATCAGAGGTTCTCGAAACCGAGACCGGGGTCAGCGCAACCGGGGTCGGCGACCCCGGAAAGAAGACGACAAGAGTCTCGAGGCTGGCGTGAGCCCCTTCGCTGATCATCTTCTCAGCGTCGGTGTCTCCGAACCATGGCTGGGCAACGTGGCGGTTGGTGGCGAGGAGGCCCTGGGCAACGAGGAATCCGGTTCCCGAGACTCGGGCGCGGATGGCTGGGTGCTTGTTGGGCATCGCTACCTGATAGACGCCGTAAATATATCCGATCGAATTGCGGTAGCGGGTCAATACCACCGCGGGCATGGACTGTTCTTGCTTCAGTTGCTCGACTTCGGCTGTGAGTTCGTGAACCTGCTGCTGCAAATTATCCGAAGGAATTGCCTGCACCGCCGCAGGCCGGTAGTAATGCACCATGACCAGTGTGCAAATAAAGATCACGAGTCCCAACACGCCTTGAACCACCTGCTGCCAGGTGTCGGGGACGGTGGAATCTGTGTCGCCCTGAGTTTCGCCAGCAGAAACTGGAATCGTTTCCGGGGCGTCAGGGTCGGAGATCTGGGTTTCGGCCATAAGGATTTGATTCGGCGCAACCCAAGTGCTTATTTTTCAGCATCTTGGACCCACAGAGATCCGCGATGTCGAGAACTTGGAGTCGGTATCTTCTCCCGTATCGATTTAAAGCGCTACGGTACCGAAGGGGGTGTACGAGGGTTATCAGCGGATGTGTCTGGCTTTGGAGGGCAAGAAATACCGGAATTATGGGTGTTTTATCCCAAGGCGCTCAGCCATCTCTTGATACAGAAAGCCTTCGCCGGGGCGGTAGGGCTGGACCCATTCGCCATCGATCACAAATTGTGGGATGGCGCGTTTGCCGGTGTTGCGGATGACTTCTTCCGCCGCGCCAGGAGTGGATTCGATGTCGATCTCTTTATAAGAGATATTGTGTTTGGCAAGGAAGCGCTTGGCTTCCCGGCAATCCGGGCACCAGAAGGCTGAGTAAACAAGAAGTTCCATCTACAAAAGATTTAACCACAAAGAACACAGAGGAGCGCAATGAAACTAGACGCGCTCCAGTTCGCGGACCGTACGCTCGTTGACAACGTTCCCGGTGTTCAGCGTGCTGGCAGGCTCGAAGAGCAGGAACCAGCACTCTTCCTCAGCGACCGGCTTGTGCTCGACGCCGCGAGGGACCACGATGAACTCGCCCTCTTCGATCCATTCGGAGGGACGGTCGCGGAACTCCATGCGGAAGCGGCCTTTCACCACGAGAAAGAGTTCGTCTTCGTGCTCGTGGTGATGAAAGACGAACTCTCCTTTGATCTTGTCGAGTTTCACGCACTGGCCGTTCAGTTCGGCGGCAATGTAGGGCTTCCAGAGCTCGGTGACTTTAGAGAATTTTTCGGCGATGTTGACCTTGGGCATAGAGTTCCTGTTGGTACCTCCAGAGATTCTGCACCGGCTAAGAAGTTGCAATGTAATTTGAGCATGTAGCCGGGGACGCATTCAGCGGGGATTGCGCGCGATCCCCGCAATGACGTTCGCTTGAGGTGACGACAGGGGCTGAGGCCACGCTGGCTGCGCTCGGCGGGGCGGACGAATGCGTCCGCCCCTACACGAAAAAGAAACCGCTGTGAGCGGCCGGCTACAAGCCGGGCGTGCCCACGTTGGCTGAGCTGGAGTTTACGTGTCCGCTGTGCAGGGACAGGTGAACGCCGCGTTGATTGTTGACTTTCGTGGTCGTAGTCCAGTCGATTTCATCCGCACCGATCACGCCGGAGCCACCACCTACAAGCGAGTACGAAATACGGCTGTCGGAGTATCCGTAGCCGCTGACGGATAAGATGGCGCCCGTGTTCAGTACAAACACTGGCATTCCGGGAGCGCCGGGGATGTTGGCAGGATTGGCAGCAACGTCGCGCCGGATGTAGCTGGCGTACGAAGCCTGGGCGACGACAGGATCAGCCGGACGGGTTGAAAGCTTCGGCCGGACGTTATTGTTGGAATAGGAGTCGCGAGACAGCTGGTCCTGTGATCGGTCGAAGAAATGCCACCCTGGGCCGAAGGCCTGGGCCACTTGTGGAACCTCGACGTCGTCCATCAGGCGAAGGCTCAGAACAGTTTCCCCCTTGAGAGTAGGACGGGGCCCACGCGCCGGCAGCGTGATGACTTTCCATGGCCAGAGGGGTGGGAGCATCCATTCGATGACATCGCGCCGCGGATGTCCTTTGCCGTCGATCTTGCCTTCCTTATCGACTTTGTAGCCGCGGGTCGCGATGACCTTGGCTTCCAGAGGCATGTCGCCGGAGGGAAGGCCTATGCGGTCGAATTGCAGTCTCAGGTATCCTTTGCCCCAGAAGTGGCCAGGATCTTTTGCGGCTTCGAGGTGGCCGACAAGATAGCTGCCGCGAGGAAAGGCCTGTTGTCCAAATTCGGTGATGCCGCGGAGATGGCAGAGAACGGGATCTCCGATGTCCACGCTTTTGCTGGAAAAATTAGGCTCGTTCAGGGTGCACTGCAAAAGGGTTCCTGCGGGCAGGACGACGCTTCGTGCGCTGGCATCCTGGCTAGAGAAAGCAACTAGGCCTAGCAGGCTTACAGCTAAGGCCGCGGAGAGGAAATGTCGCTTCATACTTCACCTCTGTCACGCCCCATGATTGGCGGGGTTTCGCCACAGGACCCGCTCTAGTGTATTTCGATGCATAAAATCACGGTTTTGGGCCGGGGTCAATAGGGATTTGCAGGGACGGGAAACGACAGGCGAAACCCCTATGAATCTAGCTCGCCAGCGCATCAATGTAGTCTTCGCGTTGCGACCACACGGATGGAATAACGCGATATGCCGAGAGAGCCTCTAGCACATCCCCCCCAACGGGCTGGTCCTGATCATTCAAAAACGCGTACGCCTCCGCTTCTGATTCTCCCGATCGGGCAGCCCTTGTGTCGCTCAGAGTCCAAAGGTACGCAAAGATATTGTCCTTCTTCGGAGCGGCGATTGCCTGTACGATTCGCTCCGGTCGCCGTTGAGATTTGGGGATCAGGAAGTCTATGCCATGGTCATAGCCACTCTTGCCGGAGAGTTTTACCCTCGGCGTGTACCGAACGTTATGAACATCGAGGAAGTGCCGAACATCTTCAAAGAAAAAGCTGGCTACTCTAGCCTGACCCATTACGAACAGGTCATTGACAGCCAACATAGCTTGTACGAGCGAGTGTAGGCGCTGTCCTATGTTGAGATTCGACGCTTCAACCACGAGTTGACCGTCTTCAGCGCGCACGCCTAGACCGTTTAGAACGCTTTCAAGCACCATTTTTCGCTTGGGGGTATCTACTTCTAGCCCGCTGGTTCTCAGGTCGGAAAGAATGTATCCATCGTCAGAAAGTACGATGCTGCCGTTGCGACGAGTTGCATACACTTGTAGATGATCATTGTGCCTGTCCAGGAAAGGAGTTGTCAGCTCACAGGTTGCGCCTACTTCTTCAACCGATAGCCCCCGACGGAGCCAGCCCACATACGCGTCTATCAGTTTCTCGCACTCTGCCTGATTCATGAGATTACCCCTTGAACGGGCGGCGGCGATTCAATCTTACAAAGTGCGCAGAACTCTTGGAATGTCGTGCCTGGGTCACTCAACAGCGTGAAGATCTTTGGGTCCACAGGAAAAGCCCACTTGTCATCATAACCCTCCCTGAAGAGATGCAAGTGTGTTCCCGAGAGCCTTTGTCCGTCTGGATTTGTGTGTGGCGCTCCATCCACGTCGAGTCTCACCAGAACGACCACAGTGCGCATGCGATTCTGCAATTTGAGCTTAGTAAGCCTAAGAGTGCCTCGCCAGATGTCGAGCAGAAACCTTTCCCGGTCATCCACTGCCGCGAGTTCGTGAGACTCATCCAACCCGGGTGGAATACTGATCGCCGCCGGGGCCCGTACAAAACGCTTGGTCATTTGTATGAACCGGTCAGCTTCAGCTTGTGTCAGCATTCTCTGCGTCTCAATTTCAATCCTGTGCTGTTTCCGAACCGAGAATGCCCCACCTTCGCACCTTTTGCAAGTGCCATCAACCACGCTAATCGAACGACCAAGCAAAAGCCGCCAGCTTTTGGCTGGCGGCGTAAATCGCTCGCTTCACTTCGCGGGACAGCCGAGGCGGCTGTCCCTACGTGAGCTGATTCTAGTTCGAGTACAACAGAACTCCTTCCGCCTTTTCGGAATCTACCGGGCGGTAGAAGAGCTTGTTGTCTTCGAGGAAGACCTCGATGAACGCGGGGCGCGTGGTGATGGTTCCCTGGATCAGCGCCTCCGACAGCGGGTCTTCGATGTATTTCTGCAACGCACGGCGGAGCGGACGGGCTCCGTAGCTGCGGTCGGTCAGGGTCTGGTTGAGGATCCAGCGCTTGGCTTCGTCGGCAACCGTGACCGTGATCGATTTCTGGGCCAGGTTCGCATTGAGCTGCGTGACCATGAGTTCCAGAATCTGGATCAGGTCGCCCTCGCCCAGCGCGTTGAAGATGATGATCTCGTCGATGCGGTTCAGGAATTCGGGGTTGAAGGTGCGCTTGACCTCGTTCTTGACCAGCTCTTCGACCTTGTCGGCGATATCGTTCTCTTTCGTCGAGGCGAAGCCCAGGCCCTCGCGTTTCTGCAAGTGCCGCGCGCCGATGTTCGACGTCATGATGATGATGGTGTTCTTGAAGTCGACGGTGTTGCCTAGACCATCGGTCAGTTGGCCATCTTCAAACACCTGCAGGAGGATGTTGAACACATCCGGATGCGCCTTCTCGATTTCGTCGAGCAGGACGACTGAGTAGGGGGCGCGCTTTACACGCTCGGTGAGCTGTCCGCCCTCTTCATAGCCAACATATCCCGGAGGCGAGCCGATCAGCTTCGACACGGAGTGCTTTTCCATGAACTCGGACATATCGAAGCGAACCAGAGCTTTTTCCGTGCCGAACATGAACTGCGCCAGGGTGCGGGCGACTTCGGTCTTGCCGACGCCGGTGGGTCCGAGGAACAGAAATGATCCGATGGGGCGGTTCGGGTTCTTCAGGCCGGCACGCGAGCGGCGGATGGCGCGAGCCAGAGCGCTGATCGACTTGTCTTGCGAGATGATGCGCTTGTGCAGCTCTTCTTCGATGCGCAGCAGCTTCTGCGTCTCTTCTTCCTTAATCGAAGTGACGGGCACGCCGGTCCACCGCGAGACGACATCTTCGATGTCCTCGCGGTTGACCACCCCGGTGGAAGATTCGTCGAGATGATACTTCTCGCGCAGGGCGCGCAGGTTCTCGCGCTCCTTGCGTTCTTCGTCGGAGTAAAAGCGCGCCTTCTCGAACTCGTGGTTCGCGATGGCGTTTTCCATGCGGTGCACGATGAACTTTATGCGCTTCTGAACTTCGGTCAGCTCTTCTGGCAGCGAGGTCTGACGCAGCTTTACGCGGGCCCCGGCTTCGTCAACCAGATCGATAGCCTTGTCGGGCAGGAAGCGGTCCGGAATGTAGCGGTTGGAATGCGAGACCGCGAAGTTGATGGCCTCATCGGTATAGGTGACGGCGTGGAACTTCTCGTAACGGTCCTTGATTCCAAACAGAATCTTGATCGCGTCGGTTTCGTTGGGCGGCGGAACTTTCACCGCCTGGAAACGGCGCTCGAGCGAGCGGTCTTTCTCGATCGATTTGCGATACTCACCGGGCGTCGTGGCACCGATGCACTGAATCTCGCCGCGCGACAGCGCGGGTTTCAGGATATTGGCGGCATCGAGCGAACCTTCGGCCGATCCGGCTCCAACCAGCGTGTGCAACTCATCAATGAAGATGATGGAGTTCTGCGATTCCATCAATTCCTTCATGATCGTCTTCAGGCGCTCTTCGAACTGGCCGCGGTACTTCGTTCCGGCAACGATTAGCGAAAGGTCGAGGGCGAGGATACGCTTATCGGCCAAGAATGATGGAACTTCGCCGTCCGCGATGCGCTGCGCCAGTCCTTCAACGATGGCGGTCTTTCCGACTCCGGGTTCGCCGATCAGCACCGGGTTGTTCTTGGTGCGGCGGCAGAGAATCTGGATGACGCGGTCGACTTCACCCTCGCGGCCGACCAGTGGATCGAGCTGGCTGTCCATGGCGGCCTGGGTCAAATCGCGCGAAAATTCAGCGAGCAGCGAACTTTCACGCTGCCGCTGCGGCTGGGCTTTCTCCTGGGTAGTGCGGGCAAGCTCTTCCCGGATGGTCGACAGGCGCAGTCCGCGCTCGTGCAGAATCTCAGCGGCAAAGCACTTTTCTTCTCTTAGTAAACCTAACAGCAAATGCTCGGTTCCAATGTGTCGGTGAGAAAGGCGTTCCGCTTCCTCGGCGGCATAAGCCAGAACTCGTTTGCATTCATTGCTTAACGGGAGGTCTACCGAGGTCGAGACCTTTTCGCGAATGGTGGTGTGTCCCTCGATCTGCTTGCGAATCGATTCGACCGAGGCGTGGGATCGCAGGAACCGGTTGGTCAGAGCCTTGTCTTCGCGCAGGAGTCCCAGCAGGAGATGTTCCGTCTCAATATATGGAGATCCGAACTGGCTGGCTTCATAGCGTGCGAAAAAGATGACGCGCCTGGCTTTCTCCGTATAGCGTTCAAACATAATGCCCTTCCCCTTGACCTTCCTGGCAGGGAGTGAAGGAACCTCCCGACCCGCTGAAGCCGAACCTGGCCCGGACCTAGTCCACATTATGCAACCAAAGGGCCACCACAACCAAACTTCCTTGCGAGACTCCTACCCTTTGATCACGTTACCGAAGGAATCCCTGTCTTCCTTCAGACTTGCTGCTCATTCTGTTGCACTTCGTCTTACGTATCGTGCTTTTAGTTCCCAATGCCGTTTCATTCAATGCCTTTAGGCCGGTAGCGATCCCGGCGATATCTCTTCCGCCCGTCCACGCTGCAGCCGCAAAACGCGATGACAGCGGCGAGCGAATGACAAATTGTGCGTTGCAATGAGAGAGGTGAGTTGATGCTCCTGATGGAGCCTTGCAATTAATGCGAAAACTGCTTCCGCCGTCTGTACGTCCAAATCTCCGGTGGGCTCATCCGCCAGCAATAGCTTGGGACCGGTGATGAGTGCTCGGGCCAAGGCAACGCGCTGCTGTTCCCCGCCGGAGAGCTCTCCCGAGCGGTGATGCGCGCGCTGCTCGAGTCCAACCAGGCGGAGCCAACGCATAGCCTCCGGCTCGGCTTGCGGCCAAGTCGTCCCGCGCAACAGCAACGGCATGGCCACGTTCTCTGCCGCCGTAAACTCCGGCAGCAGGTAGTGAAACTGCCATACAAATCCGGTTTCGCGATTGCGAAAGTCCGCCGCCTGGTCGTGGGACAGTGAATTGAGTCGCAAGTTGGCGCAGTATACGTCACCTGCAGAAGCACGATCAAGAGCGCTCAGGATGTGCAACAAGGTACTTTTCCCGGCCCCGGACTCACCCACGATGGCGAGCATCTCCCCTCGCTTCACCCCAAACGACAGATTCTCAAAGAGCACCAGATCCGATTCACCGGAACGGAAGACCTTCTTCAGACCCTCGACGCGAAGCATTAAGCCTTCATCTCTTAGATGCAAGGTGCAACTCTTTCGTTCCAGGTGGCAGTCTGGATGCGGGTCGGAAGGTGAAAAAGTACGGTCGGGACAGTATTTCCGCCCATTTCACAAACTATACCCGATCCTGTTCGGTTGTTAATGACTTGGATCACATTAGTTTTGGGGGCAGGGTGAGAGTAAAGGGTGGTACCGTTCCGTTCTGGGCCTTGCACTCTTTAGGTGGTGAATTTGGAGGACTTAACGTTTCAGGAGAACCGTTTGCAGCGGACGGCGCTGGCCAAGGACGGCACCAGTGACTGGCAACAAGGTGTCCGGCCTGTGCTCGACTGGGGTCTACGCCAGTGTGTGCGGCGGTTGAAGCGGCGCCCTGTTTGCTTCCACTTACGGATGGGCCAGAAGCCCGTCCCTTTCAAAACGAATGCAGGTTAATCTGTGTGACGCGGTGCACTAGTTCCCACGCTGCAGAGCGCTCTTCATCTTGCCCCACGTAACCTCCAACGACTCCGGAAGCACCCTCGTCTCCCCAACGACCGAGACGAAATTCGCGTCAGCTACCCAGCGTGGTAGTACGTGCATATGAATGTGTCCGGCAATTCCGGCGCCAGCGGCCTTGCCGATGTTCATGCCCAGGTTAACCCCATCCGGACGGTACAGTTCCCGCAGCACCGACTCCATCTTCTGCGATAGCGCCATCATTTCATTCGCTGCCTCGACCGGCAGTTTCTGCAATTCATCCAGATGTGGGTAAGGGACGACCATCACGTGGCCGGGCGTGTAGGGATACGCATTAAGAATGATGAAGCAGTGCGTCCCGCGATAGACAATCCGCGCTTTGGCGTCGTCCTTCTCCTTCGGCGCCTCGCAGAACACGCATCCGACGGTCTGCGTCGTGCCTGAGACGTAGGCATAACGCCACGGTGTCCAGAGATAATCCATAGCAGGGCAGGTTAGCAGATGAGCCGTTTGTTCGGAAACTGTAACAATGCAACACTGCTGTAACCTGCGCCGGATTTGCGTTTGACACTGTTCGCGCACGGTTGCTATAGTCGAAGAGTTCCCATTGGACGCGGGTTCTTTGTAAAACGTCCGACAGCTGGGATTGTCCAAGCTCAACCGCCAGGGTGAGCCCACCACAACCAAACGACTCGTCCAGCAGTCCGCAAAAGCAGGTCCCGCATCCGGCCATCAGAGAGGCATAACTTTGTTCGACGATACTACCGCCCACGACTCCGACTCCAACTCAACAGTTTTGACAGAAGCCGAACCGGCTGCAGAACAGGCAACTCCGTCTGCCGTCCCAGTCGAGCAGGCTCAAGCACCTGCCGCTCCAGCGCCCGTATCAGAGGACAAGGCCGCCGCCGGCGAGGACTTCGCCGCCGCCCTTGAAACCTTCACTACTGAAGCGGAAGAGGCGGTGAGCGAAGACCGCGTGATCAAAGGCACGGTGCTGAAACTGACGCCGACTCACGTTGTCGTGGACATTGGCGCCAAGTCGGAAGGCATGCTGCCGCTGGCGGAGGTCCTCGATCATGAGGGCAAGCCGAAGTTCAATCCGGGCGACGAAATTGACGTCATGCGCGACAAGGGCGAGACCGAAGAAGGCTACATCAGCCTGTCGCACCAGAAGGCGCAGCGCATCCATGCCTGGGAAGAAATTGAGAAGTCGCACAACGAGAAGAAGCCGATCAAAGCCGTCGTGATCGATCGCATCAAGGGCGGCTTGACTGTCGATATCCACGGCGCGCATGCCTTTCTACCGGGATCGCAGGTCGATCTGCGGCCGGTGCGCAACCTCGATGGCATGAAGGGACAGACCATTGAAGTTGCCGTCATTAAGCTCAACAAAAAGCGCGGCAACATCGTGGTCTCGCGCAAAGAGCTGCTCGAAGGCGAGCAAAACGAGAAGCGCTCCAAAACGCTGGAGCATCTGGACGAAGGTTCGGTGCTCACCGGAGTCGTCAAGAATCTCACCGAGTACGGCGCCTTTGTCGACCTTGGCGGACTCGATGGGCTGCTGCACATCACCGACATGTCCTGGGGGCGCCTCACGCACCCCAAGGATCTGGTAAACGTCGGCGATCAAATCCAGGTCAAGGTTCTGAAGTACGACAAAGAGAAGCAGCGCGTCTCGCTCGGATTCAAGCAGCTCACGCCCGATCCGTGGCTCGATGCCGAGCACCGCTATCCAGAAGGCGCTCATGTTCAGGGACGCGTGATCAGCGTGACCGACTACGGAGCCTTCGTCGAACTCGAACAAGGCATCGAGGGCCTCGTCCACGTTAGCGAGATGACCTGGTCGAAGCGTATGAAGCATCCCTCGAAGCTGGTCAACGTTGGCGATCAGGTCGAGTGCGTGGTTCTCAATGTGAATCCCACCGAACGACGCATTTCACTGGGTATGCGCCAGCTGGCAGCCAATCCATGGGATTCTCTGCATGAGAAGTTCCCAGTAGGGATGACCGTCGAAGGACGCGTCCGCAATCTGACCGACTTCGGCGCCTTCATCGAAATCGAAGACGGCATTGACGGCCTGGTCCACGTCAGCAACCTGAGTTGGACCAAGCGCGTGAAGCATCCTTCAGAGGTGCTGAAAAAGGGTGATCGCGTGAAGGCGGTTGTGCTGGCGATCGAGCCCGATAAGCGCCGCTTGTCGCTGGGCGTGAAGCAACTTCAGCCTGACGTCTGGGAATCGTTCTTCGCCGCACACCACGTCGGAGACGTTGTCCATGGCAAGGTGCTCCGCGTAGCTGCGTTTGGCGCATTCGTCGAGATCGCCGAAGGCGTCGAGGGCCTTTGCCACAAGTCCGAAGCTACCGATGAGAACGGACAGCCGCTGCATCTTGAGCCCGGTTTTGAGCACGATTTCAAGATCATCAAGATGAATCCGGAAGAGAAGAAAGTGGGACTCAGCATTCGAGCCGTCGGCGAAGAAGCCTCGCGCTCGGAAGTCGAAGCCTACAAGCAGCCCGTCTCGAGCACCAGCTCTACCATCGGCGAGCTGATCTCCTGGAAGCGCGCCAGCAACGAAGGCAACTAACTCCGCGATTTAGCGAGAACGAAGGCCGCCTGTCACGGCGGCCTTTTCGTTTTCCCCCGGCGCAAGCCGTGCCCTCAGTGGTTTAAGGTCTTTGCGCGCGTTCGCTGTTCTGAAACCGTGAAATGATTGAATAAAATTGAACAGTAGCGGAGGAATTACGGGAGCGTTGTTGATCATCACAGGAACGATGGGCGCTGGCAAAACAAGCGTTCTGGCCGAGGCATCAGACATCCTAACCCTGCGCCAGATCGGCCACGCGGCCATCGACGTAGATGCGCTTGGCGTTGCCCATCTTCACTCCGGCGCCTGCAATGATGCGGTGATGTACGACAATCTTCGGTCCGTTTGCCAAAACTATGCTGCGCTCGGAGTGCGACGATTTTTACTGGCGCGCGCCATCGAAGAACGTGCTCAATTAGAACGCTTTCGCGAAGTTGTCCCGGCGGCAAATGTGGTCGTCTGCCGCCTCGCAGCGAGCATCGCGGAGATGACACTGCGCGTAAAGATGCGCGAAACGGGCGTGTCGCATCGGAAATACGTTGCTCGAGTGGAAGAGTTGAATATCATCCTTGACCGTGCGCGATTGGAGGATATTAGCGTCACAAACGAAAATCGTTCGGTGACCGAAGTTGCCATGGAGATGCTTATCAAAGCTGGATGGATTTCAACCTGACCAGTACCTGCCCTGCGCTGCGTTTGGCCCCCTCCTACCCGCGTCCAACTGATTGACCTAGCGAGAGGTGGCATCACGAAGGCTCGACAGTGCCGGAATTTCGGCGGTGACCGATTTCGCGGTGCGCGCGCCTTAGCCGAACTAGCGCCGTATCAACGCTAATGCCGAGAGCGGCTGCGATCTCCGCCAGGCCGTATCCCTGAATCTCCTTCAGCAGAAACACGTCACGGTAAGCCATGGGGAGTTCGAGCGCTCGCAGGATGGTGAGCTGGAAAGCTCCAGGCTCCTCCAATGCGGGCTTCCGCGCATCCAGCGAAGATGAGCGAGTCGCTGATCGTGTTCGAACTGCTGGGGCACGTCTCGCGAGATTTTGTTGGATATTGTTGTCGCAAGCCATTGGCGTTTTGGCAGATACCAGGATTCGCGTCTGGAGTGAAGAGAGAATTCCCGGGCGGAAGAATTCGTTCGTCTTTTGGGGGTGATCAGTTCGTCGCGCTGCTGCAAATGAAGATCCTTGGAAAGGCCCTCGCCTTCCCCCCGGTTGCCAAGGGCCTTTCACCTCGGATCATGTGGTTGAAATGCCGTCGCCGTTATTCGCGGCTTCTTCCACTCATATGGATAGTGCAGAACTCCGGCCTTTCGTTTCAGAAAAAATTGGGGCGGGAGTTGAGTCGGGGATCCGTCGAGGACCACAAGTCATAGCGAGGTTCGACCGACGTATTCAGCGACGCACGAGAACATCGCGGTGCATGCTTTTACTCTGGTCTTCCCTGGAAGGAATGGTCGGGGCGCGCGGATTTGAACCGCGGACCCCCTGCGCCCAAGGCAGGTGCGCTACCAGGCTGCGCTACGCCCCGACATGACTAGCAGAATTGATTCTAAGGTACTTTCGATCTTGGTTTCCACCTGCTGGAGATTTTTTTAGGGCCAAAATCCGGCACAATCGGTGGCAATTTCATGTTCGTTTCGCCATGACCGGGCTGAGCACCTCATGCAGAACGTATCTCAGCAGCGGTGCTCTCTAACCTAGTGATCGGGAATGTCGGCTCCACTTGCGGCACCAGCACAGTAGATCGCGGAGACACTCGCACTCGATGGAGGCGACTACTTTCGGTGCAATTTGCGGGAGATTTCCTGAACAATTTTCGGGCGGAGGTCGGCGAGAACGCTCTCGACGATGCTGGCTACGTCGGGATCCTCCGGGTTGGGCTTGGTTTCGTCGACAGGACTACTTGCGCCAACGGCGGCGGCCATTGCCGCCGTGTCTGGCAACGGGGAATCCTCGGGTTTTGACGAATCGCCGGCGGCAGCGGGAGAGGCTGGCGACTCAGTTTCTGTTGCCGATTCCTTGACGCGCTTCCAACTGGCCCAGGCCGCTGCAGTGGAGTCGGCTAGATCGGGTTCGTGGTGACGCGCCTTCTTGAACGGCTGGGCGGAGGAGTCGTCCACGACCTGCGATTCAGTCCTGGCAGCTTCCGGCGCGGGCGATGCGCTTGCGGAGACAGTTTCCGCCGCTGGCTGTTCGACCGCTGGCTCAGATTTTTCGACGACTTCTTCGGTGGATCGAGTTTCGGCGGCCGCATGCTCCGAGGCAATTGCAGGCTCGACCTTTTCTGGCCCTACGCTTTCGGACTTCGGCGCTTCCGCCGAGATATCAGGTGTTCGGCTCGATTCTTGCGAATCCGGCGCGGCAGAGCTGGTGTCCGGGGCCGGGGGCGCTTGAGTTTCGGAAGATACCGCAGGATGTGAAATTGCAGGAGCCTGCGCGGCATACGAGCCGGCCATACTCTGGAGCTCATTGACTGCGGCGCTGACCAGATCGGTGGCGGCGCCGGCGCTGAGGTTCTGCTCGGGCTCCGTAGCAACGCTGGCGGAAAGCGATGCAGGCTCGGGCTCGGACGACGGCAGTGGCGGGGCAGAAGCGGCTTCTAATGAAGTGACCGTGGATATCGAAACAGTGTGGCTGGTTTCCGTTCCCGCAGAGGCCGCGAAAGCCTTCTGCATTTCCTGTTCGAGCGAAAGGGCGGAATCTTCAGGGGCAAGCGCCACCGCGACGGCAGTCCACCGAGGCGGCTCGGACCCGGAGACGGGCGCTGCAGCCATGGTCGCCGGCTCCGGGGCTGGCTGGGAGGAAACTGCAGACGACGGGTCGGCCGAAACCACGACGGGAGTCTCACCAAGCTTTTCTTCGGACTTCTCTTCGCGGGGCTTTGCTTGGCTGGAGCTGGCTTCGTCGGACTTTGTTTCGTCCGACTTCGCTTCTACGGACTTCGCTTCCTCGCGCACCTCGACAGCGGCGGGCTCGGTCGGGGCGGAATCCTTCTTCGTTTCAGGTTCGTTGTGCTCAGTCTCTTGCGTTGGAGCATAGATCGGGCCGGGTCCTGCCATGGATTGCGGCGTGGGGACGGACTCACCTGCAGGCTGAGAATCCCCCTTCCGCTCGTCGGGGCTTGCGGAAGTAACGGCAGCCTTTTCGGACGGAGCTTTCTCCTCGGAGAGTTTGCCCTTCATGCGGGCCGCGGCGGCGGCGAGGGCCGCGATTTCCTCGGGAGTGACGTCTTTGGGCAGCCCGGCGGGGGCCAGAGCCGCCAGATCGACCTTCTCGTCATCCGCTTTCTTTTCGGAATGCGAGTGCGCCGGGGCCTCAGCAACGGCAGGCTTGGCTTCTTTGGCTGGCTGCGTTGAAGGGGTTTCTTCGTTCTCGGCTTTTTCTTTCTTTTTCGGGGGGAACCGGAGGCGAGTCTTCCAGCCATCGTCTTCGTCGATGGCAACCGTTCGGTCGTATCGGGGATCGTCGAGAGCGGTAGCGGCCGGCCAAAGCGCCCAGCCTTCGACGATTCGGCAGTGGGGGACAATCTTGTCTTCGAGTTTGCGAGGGCGCTAACAACTCGCTGGCTTCAAAGGGCTTCACGATGAAGCCGTCGGCGCGGACGCGCTTGGCTTCTTCGGGCTTAAAGGGCTCCAGTTTGCCCACAGTCAGCAGGACGGGAACTGCGCGCGGTTTCCTGCGCTTCCTTGAGGCGCTGGCATACCTCGAGCCCGCTATAGCCGGGCATATAAACGTCGAGGACGATGAGATCCGGCTTAGCTTCGGCGATCTTCTTCAGGGCCGCGGAACCGTTATTGACAGTGATGACTTCATATCCCGCGTCCGCAAGGATCTTCCGCCCCATATTCTGAGCGGTCACACTGTCATCGGCGAGCAGTATCTTCCGGGCCAAAGGTATTCCTCTGATGAGGGGAGATATCGCGAAGGTAACCTGGCCACACCGTAAGTCAATGATCCAGAAGGGAAGTAACCGGTTACTAGTGGTCAGCACCTAGTGCGTAAAACGGGCGTCACAGCCGGCGGACGCTGCAGGACCCTGCAATAACAGCCGCATTCCGGCAGATCGCCTAGAGTTTCGTCCTCTTTGCGGCTACGGAAGGCTAGGCCTGACACACAATTCCACTTCTGGCCATGGGTCTGGACCCTAAACCACCGTTCAGAACGGAACAATCTTCCTCAGTCCCTTCTTTTTCTTTTTCTTGCTGCTCGAAAGATCTGAGTCACTGGCCGGAGTGTTGTCGCTGTACTTGCGAAGTTGCCCCCGAGGATGGAAGATGCCCTGACTGGATCTCGTTCACCTGCACCGGCGGAGGCAGCGTAGCGTCCGTTCCGCTGTCACGGGCTTCAGTTCGTTCGGATCGGGCTGCGTAGTGGGCTTCAGTTCGTTAGGATCGGGCAGGCGGGAGAAGCGCCGCTCGCGGCGGCGGTGCTGCCGAAAGTCGAGCACCTCCAGGGCCGGAGTCGCATCGGTAGACGGGGGCACCTCGGTCGTTCCCGGCTGATCTCTCGTTCACGATCTGTACTCCAACCGTGTCGTTCGCGCTTTCTCGGGAACGCCCGCCGCCGCAAGCGTTTCGCGTTCCACGACCTTTTTGCGGCGACGGGCTCAGGGTCAACCAAGGTCGGCTCGCCGATCTTGGCCGCCTGGGCTACGTCCGGGCCTTTCTTCACGAGCCCCATCAACTTCTGATAGTCGTGGACTCGCCGCGGCTGGCGATTTCGGCCTTGTTCTGCGCGACCGCAGCCTTGGTGGGCCGCGGGATCGGCTGATTCAGGGCGGCCAGGCGTTTCCTGGCGTCATCGGCGCGATCCATCAGCGGATAGCGAGTGAAATCTTGTCATAGAGGCCTGAGGCTTCCTTGGTGAATTCGTCCAGATCATCTGGCTTGTGGCTTCTGTGGTAGCAACCCCGGGGCATACCGTGTACATCGCAGGTGGGAGTCGATCCGGATGCGTGCCATCTGACCTTCGTAATTCTGGCCCAAGCAGATACTCCGCCTCATCGGCGCGGCTGTACAGCGGGATACTCGTTCCACCAGCGATTGCAGACGGGCGATTGACGCCGGATAGGACTCGCGCAGGTAGTAGAAGCGTCCGATATCAAATTCGCGTTCTGCCAGCACTTCCTGGACTTCCAGCAGGCGCTGCTTGGCTTCCGGCACGAGTTTGCTGTCGGGATATTGCAGAATCAGTTTGCGGTATTCATCTTCGGCGCGCTTGGCGTTGGTGTAGTCGCGATCCGGCTTTTCCATCTGCTGGTAATGGATGTTGGCGATCTTCAGCTGCGCTTCGGCCGCTTCCGGCATGTTGGGGAAGAAGATTTCGAAGTCGTTGTACTCCTGCTCGGCCTGGGCCAAAGCAGCGGTTCCGCCTTCCGCGTACCAGGAGTCGCCGACCGCCAGTTTGGCGCGGGCAATGTACTCGGAGTCGGGATACGTGTTGATCAGGGTCTGCAGCGTGAGGCGCGCCACATCGAAGCGGTTGTGGCGCATGGCGTCCATGGCCTTGTCGAACAGGACCTTGTCGGGCTGTTTCGATCCGACGCCGGCGAGCGGGTTCACCGACTTCTTGTTGGTGCAGGCGATGGTCAGCACCAGCAGCATGCCCAACACGACAATCAACGGAATTCGACGTGACATAAGACCTCGAAATTGCTGGTGTGGGGCCGGGTCCTCGGCTGTCCGCCGAGCGAAGCTCGGCTCTTTCTCAGTCGTGCTTGCATCGTGCGGCTGGCTGCCTTGATCTGGTCCGCACCGAGCAGCCGGGTTTGCCCGGCCTGACCGGATCAGAGACCCGGTCCCACAAAAATGAAGAACTAAACTTTCTGCATGACAGCTTCTGTCGCTGCCTTCAGCAGCGCCTGCGCATTCTTGCTTGGATCACCATTCCCGAACACGGCGTTGCCCGCCACCAGAATTTCTGCTCCGGCGCGAACCACGTCGGCGACGGTCTCGAGCGCCACGCCGCCATCCACCTCGATGCGGTAAGGCAGGCCGCGTTGGCTGCGAATCTCAGCTAACTGCCGCATTTTGTGCAGACGTGGACGGAATGAACTTCTGCGCCCCAAAGCCCGGATTCACCGACATCACCAGCACGTAGTCGACGATATCGAGCACTTCCGAGAGCGTATCGACCGGCGTCGCCGGATTGATCACCACACCCGCCAGGCAGTCGTGACTCTTGATCAGATGCAGAGTGCGGTTCAAGATGGCGGCACGCTTCCTGATGCACCGAAATCCAAGTCGGCGCCCGCATCGGCGAAGACGCGGGATGAACTCGTCCGGATTCTCGATCATCAGGTGGCAATCGAGAGGCAACTGCGGTGACCTTGCGCAGCGACTTCACGACCGGCGGGCCAATCGTGAGGTTGGGAACGAAGTGGCCATCCATGATGTCGACATGGATGACACTGCCGCCGCCCTCGCCTGCGGCGCGGACCTGCTCGCCCAGCCGGGCAAAATCAGCCGAAAGAATTGACGGTGCCAGTTCGATCAAACCCTGTGCCTCGGTCCCGCATCTCTTTCGCAAGGAAACGCTTGTGGAAATTTTAACATGCGGAGGACCCGGGATCAGTGCGCTTGGTCAACAACGCAGTGGCACGGTTTTCGAGCCTCAGCCATGTGTCCCATTGAAAAGCGCGAAGGCCGTTATACGGTTGCCGTGCTAGTCTCATCGGGCATGACGGCCGGACCTCAAGTCGCGCCAGCGGTGTATTCCGTCGCCGCGGTATTGATATGGGGGTCGTCGGATTTTGCCGGGGGACAGGGGTCGCGACGCGCGAACGCATTTGTCCTGACGGCGTTTTCACACTTCTGTGCCTTGGTTCTGATGCTGGGGATCGCGGCTGGGCAGCATGGCGCTCTTCCCAACCGCGCCAGCACGATTTGGGCGCTGCTGGCCGGAGCGATCGGAGGATTCTCTCTCGCCATCTTCTATCGTGCGCTCGCCTCGGGACAGATGGGACTGACAGCTCCGATTGCAGCGTTGCTGGGAGCCGCGATCCCGACGATGGTGGACATCGCTCGGGAAGGGGCGCCGAGCCGGTGGTCGGTCGCGGGTTTCGCGCTGGCGGTGGTTGCGATCTGGCTGATCACACGTCCGGAGCCACGAGGGGGCAACGACGAGTCAGGCCGCCCGAAAGGAGTGGCAACCGCGGCGCTGGCTGGGGTTGGATTCGCCGGCTTCTATCTCTGCGTGCACCAGGCTAGTGGGTCGCCCGCGTGGATTGCGGCGATCTCTCGCGTTGGATCTTTGAGCGCGACCAGCATCGCGGTCCTGATCACCCGTTCCCCGTTGAAGCTCGATCCTCCGCGGGTTCTTCTTGGGACAGTGGCAGGCTTCCTCGACATCACCGGCACCGCATTCTTCGTCTACGCCAGCCAGCGCGGGCGGCTCGACGAAGCTGTCGTGATCACCTCGCTGTATCCCGCGGTGACAGTGCTCTTGGCTCGGCTGGTGCTGAAGGAACATTTCAGCCGGTGGAAGTTCGTGGGCTTGCTTGCGGCGCTGGCATCGGTGCCGTTGATTGCCGGAGGATGATGATAGGATTTGGGCGATTCTATGGCCCCGGCGTTGCTGCGGCCCGATAAGTCCGGGCCGCTGGACAGCCGAGGCGGCTGTCCCTCCGTGGTTCATGTGTGAATAGCATGCCCCTGCTCGAAGTCCGGAACCTGACGAAAATCTTCTCTCGCGCTGACTCGCCATTTGGTGCGGGTTCAAAAGGGCAGGTGCGGGCGGTGGATGACGTTTCGCTCGACATCCATGCCGGGGAAACTCTCGGTCTAATTGGAGAGTCAGGCTCCGGCAAGAGCACGCTAGGGCGGTTGATCCTGCGTCTGATCGAGCCCACCTCGGGGTCGATTTTGTTTGAGGGCAAGGACCTCATCAGCCTGACTGCCAGCGGTCACGGCGGTGGTGGGGAAATGCGGCGGCTCCGTCGCGATCTGCAGATCATCTTTCAGGATCCGTTCGCTTCACTCGATCCGCGTTTTCGCGTGGAAGAAATCATTGCAGAACCGTTAGTCATTCATCGCGATCCAGTCAGCCGAGATTCGACGTGCCTGACTAAGGAAAACATTCGAGCACGGGTCTCCGAACTGCTGCGGGCGGTAGGGCTCGATGAGTCCGCGCGCAGCCGCTACCCGCACGAGTTCTCTGGCGGACAGCGGCAGCGCATCGGGATCGCCCGCGCGCTCGCACTGCGGCCGAAATTCATCGTGTGCGACGAACCGGTTTCGGCGCTCGATGTCAGCGTAGGAGCGCAGATCGTCAACCTGCTGGCGCAGCTGCAGCGCGATTTTCAACTCACATATCTTTTCATTTCCCATTCCATGCCGGTCGTGCGCTATCTGTCGAACCGGATCGCGGTGATGCATCAGGGGAAGATCGTAGAAGTGGGAGAGACGGAGCAAATCACCAATCGGCCTGGGCATCCCTATACCCGCAGCCTGCTGGAAGCGACGCCCGAACTCTCGGTCTGAAAGCAGCTGCGTGAAGCAGCCTTTCCGTGCTATCCCGCCGGTGTCGTGTCCTGAAAATAGGCGAACATAGTCGGAGGGGGGAATCTAAGATCGAGGTTTCTGCCCGCAGCGGCTAAAGGCGGTGTCTCCCAGCGCTCCCCGCGGCACGGCTCAAGCCGTGCCCTTTCAAATCGTCAGTGGACATATCGCTCGAACTAACGGGAAACGGCACTAAGTTTTGCAACCAATTAATAACGCGGCCACTCCTACATAGCTCAGAGGATAACGGTCTTGGCCACCACAACTTCAACTTCGTATGCGGTCAGCGTTCCGCAAACGCCGGTCTCCGTCCGGGAGCGGGCTGAATTAACCCTGAGCTTCGCGGCCATTCTTGCCGTGCTGTGGATGCCCACGCACGAGCAATTGATTTTCGGTCCGATCGCGCTGCTGGCTCCTTTGGCGCTGGTGGTGATGCGGCGGCCGAGCCTCGATGACCTCGGGTTGGGGCGGCGGGGCTTTCTCGCGTCCCTGTGGATATTGCCGGCCGCGGTGGGATTGTCAATCATCAGCATTCTGGTGGCGCAGGACGTGGGAACATTCCATCGGCTCTACCAGGCCGACCTGGCGCACGTCGGCGGATACATCTTGTGGACCCTCTACCAGCAATTTCTGTTGCAGGACTATTTCATGCCGCGCCTGTCGCGGATGTTGTCGAGCGACGCGGCGATCGGCGCTGCAGCGTTGTTGTTTGCGTTGGCGCACCTGCCCAACCTGCCTCTGGCCGTAGCCACTCTGGTGTGGGGAGGAGTGTCGTGCGTTCTGTTCCGGCGGTATCGCAATTTGTACATGCTCGGAATCGCACAGGGGCTGCTGGGATTGTGCTTCGCGGTCTGCATCCCGGATGCGTTACATCATCACATGCGCGTGGGGCTGGGATACTGGCACTATGCGGCCACGCATTCGCATTCCTGATCGTATTGCCGCGGGTCCCATGTATTCCCTGGGGCGCGGATTGTGGCTTGAGTCGAAGGATGTGTCTGAAACGTAAACTTTGGTTCATCAACGCAAAGGTCAGGAGTGAAATCGCTGATAGCGACAGTTAACCTTCCCTATTTCGCTTTTACGTATTCCCACAAGAAGAACGCGAATAGAAGTATCGTTCCCCAGTAAACAATTCGGAGCAGCCATTTTTCCTTGGCGTTGCGAGGTTCGTAGTCCAGCCCGTACATGGCGTGTATAGTAGCCGAAGACCTGAACTGAGTGGGGTCAGAGGCTTTTCCACATTTGATTTCCTAGCCAAGGGGGGCAGAATCAAGCGCCCACCTGCTGCATATATGCTAGCGTGAGTCGGCGGCGGTAGCTCAGCTTTCTACGTTAGGCCATATGGACACCACCCCGCAAAGACATCGCCGTCACTCTCAAAACCCACTAACGGCAACCTGAATCATCCACCATCGGATCCCCGGCTGGTTCGCACAAATTCTTCCCGACCTGCCTTAAAATCCTGTAGGCGAGAAAACACTTCTGACGACACTTCCTCAAACCGGCTTGACGTTCAATGGGCACTCGATGGTGGGCCGACTGCGCCGAGTCTTTGTGTGTTCACCGCGAACCGCCGGGTGGAATCAGCCCGAGCGGCTGGCACGCTGGCGCGATCTGGGTTTTCGACACCGGCCAGACTTCGCCGCCGCGCAGTCGCAGCACCAGCATTTGTGCCGCGAACTGGAAGCCGTGGGGGCAGACGTGCTGGAACTGCCGCCCGCGCTCGATTTGTCACTCGACGCCGTTTACGCGCACGATGCCTCTTTGACCACGGATTTTGGAGTGATCGTGATGCGACCGGGAAAGGCCAATCGCTTGCCCGAGGGGCAGCATCACGGGTCGTTTACCGTCCGGTTTGGAATCCCGACTCTGGCGAAGATCGTAGCGCCTGGAACGGCGGAAGCCGGCGACATGGTGTGGCTCGATTCCAAGACTGTGCTGGTCGGCCACGGGTACCGTACCAACGCCGCCGGAATCGCCCAGATGAAGACTCTTTTGGGAGCCAGAGGGATCGATGTCATCCCGGCTCCCCTGCCACACGGAGCAGGTCCTTCCGCCTGTCTACACCTGATGTCGCTCATCTCCCTGCTTGACGAGAAGACTACCCTGGTCGACTTGCCCTGGCTGGCAGTCGAAACGCTGGAACTGCTGGCGGCGCGCGGTTTCCGGCTGATTGAGATCGACTACTCGGAGCGTGACACGTTGGCCTGCAACGTACTGGCGCTGGGAGAAGGCCGGCTGCTGGCGATCGAAGAGAATCGCCAAACCAACGACCAGCTGCGGAGCGCAGGGTTCGATGTGCGGACGTTGCCGGGTAGCGAACTCTGCATCAACGGCAACGGCGGGCCGACCTGCCTGACGAGGCCGCTGTTGCGGTTATAGCCTAGGTCGCGAGTCACGCTCCCTTCGAGCTGGTCCGCAGCGGAATCAGCGCGCGCAGCCGCGGATCGCGCAGGTAGAGTCCTCCCCAGGCGAGCATACCTAGCAGAATGGTGAGCAGATAGGCAGGATTGCCGACGCGTATATTAGCCATGGTCGCTCCGCCCATCAGGCCCGTCATCAGGATCGCCCCTAACACCGAGGTCGAAGGAATCAGGTAAACCACGACGCAAGCTAATTCGATTAACCCCACTGGAACAATCAGGTGTTCTGGAATGCCAGCCTGGGCAAAGGCTTGTATGACGGCCGGAGGCTTCATCAGTTTCATGACGCTTCCGAATAAGATGAGAAGAACGGGAATTGCACTCATGACGCGGCCGGTCCATAGAGTGCTCCTCGAGGGTCGCACAGGCTGGGAGTTTGGCTGCATTGCCGTTGTGTTCATCGCTGGTCTCCGAGAGTCTTTAGATTTCCTGCAGCAACCCGACGCTGGACCTGAAAGGTTCGTAGGGTAAGATTCAGCGGTTGAGTCACCTTGAATTGGCAACAGAGAATCCGTTGCCTCACAATTCGATGAGCTACCTGTGCAATTGGTCGCTCGGCCCCACTCTTTGCGTCGATTCCATGGGATCATTCAAAGAGTGAGCGCCCGGGCCCATTCCGCCTCTATGGCGACAAGGTTGGTATGATGTTCGAGCGAAAGCAACTGTCCCAGGGATGAGCGATGCCATTCTTTTCTCAGCGACGCGCAGTTTTGTTTCTCGCATTTGCCTGCTGTCTCTGCGGGCTCCTCTCAGCCCAGGTTCCAGCTGCGCTACAGCCGCCGGTCACCGTGGACGCGGTCACTTCTTCGCAAGCGCAGCGTGATGGCCTGCTAGTCCAATCTGGGCCGGCTACACTGCGGATCACGGCGCTGCGCGACGACATCATTCGTGTGCGAATGTCTCCCACGGAGACGCTGCCCGAAGATGCGTCGTGGGCAGTGCTGCAAGAGCCTCGCACCAAGTCCGTGGAAGTGCACGCGGCCGAAGATGCGTCGAGCGTGAGCTTTCGCACCGCGGCTCTGGAAGTCCGGGTGGAGCGGAATCCGCTACGGCTCGTGATCCGGGATCTTGCCGGAAACGTGATCTGCGCCGACGCCTTGGGTCGCCCCGTAACTTTCCATCTCGGCGGATTCTCCGTTTCCAAGCAGATGCTGGGGGGTGAACACTACTTCGGGTTGGGAGACAAAACCGGAGCGTTCGACCGCAGCAACCAGGCGTTCACACTATGGAACACCGACATCGGCCCGCAAGAATCTACCGATCCCATCTACAAAAGCATCCCGTTCTTCCTTGTTGCCCGTGGGGAACGCAGTTACGGGATTTTTCTGGATAACACCTGGCGTACCTGGTTCGACTTCGGCAAACAGGCGCGAGATGCATATTCCTTCGGAGCGGAGGGCGGACCGCTGGATTACTACTTCATTTACGGGCCAACTCCGAAGGCGGTGGTGGAAGGGTATGCGTATCTGACCGGCAAGCCTCCGCTGCCGCCGTTATGGGCGCTCGGGTTTCAACAATCACGCTACAGCTACACTCCCGAATCGCAACTGCGGGAGATCGCCAATCGCCTGCGCAACGACCGGATTCCGTCCGATGTGGTCTATCTTGACATCGATTACCAATACAAGAACCGGCCGTTCACGGTGAATCCCGAGACGTTCCCGAACTTCCCAGGGCTGGTATCGGACTTGAAGAAGCAACATTTTCACCTGGTCAACATCACCGACCTGCACATCGCTCATGTGGCCA
Source organism: uncultured Acidobacteriota bacterium (assembly GCA_963807095.1). Lineage (GTDB taxonomy): Bacteria > Acidobacteriota > Terriglobia > Terriglobales > Acidobacteriaceae > Sulfotelmatobacter. Next base: position 272,538 of record CAWEAF010000003.1, read on the forward strand.
ATCAGGGATACGCTCCGTACGACTCGGGCCATGCCGGCGATCAGTTCGTGAAGAATCCGGACGGAAGCGAATTTGTGGGAGTGGTCTGGCCGGGCCCGGCGGTGTTTCCGGACTTCACGCGCGCACAGACGCGCGAGTGGTGGGGCGGTCTGTATCAGGAATTTGTGAAGGACGGAGTTGCAGGATTCTGGAATGACATGAACGAGCCCGCGGTGTTCGATGGTCCTGGGAAGACGATGCCGCTGAATACCGTGCACCGCATCGAGGAACCCGGATTCGCGACGCGCACGGCAACGCACGCGGAGATTCACAACGTCTTCGGACTGGAAAATTCTCGCGCTACGTATGAAGGGCTGCTGAAGCTGCGCCCGAACGAGCGCCCATTCGTGCTGACCCGCGCGACCTATGCCGGAGGCCAACGCTACGGGTTCACCTGGACCGGTGACAACTCCGCTACCTGGAATCACCTTCGCCTGGCGACACAGCAAGTCTTGAACCTGGGCCTGAGCGGGATTGTGTATTCCGGGGCGGATGTCGGTGGATTCAACGGTTCGCCGTCGCCTGACCTGCTGACGCGATGGGTGGAAGTTGGGGCGTTCTCGCCGTTCTTTCGCGATCACGCCACGAAGGGCAGCCTGCCGCACGAAGTATGGAATAACGGACTGGAACAGGAAGCGGTGCGCCGCCGCTACATCGAGACACGATACCGGCTGCTGCCTTACTTCTATTCGCTGGCGGATGAAGCATCGCGAACCGGACTGCCGCTGATGCGCCCGATCTTTCTGGAATTTCCGGAGATCTTCGCGCCAGGCTATCCCGGATTTGATCATCTCGACACGGAGTTTCTGCTTGGTCCAAGCCTACTGATCGCACCGCCGCCGTTTGGGGAGATGGTCGAAGACTATGCCGTATCGTTCCCGCCTGGCTCGTGGTACGACTTCTGGACGGGGGAGAAGATGGCAGCCCAGCCGGTCGCGCCCTCGATCGTGGATGTTGCGAATGCAGGAACATCGGCCAAATTTCCTGAACCGCGCAAGGTCCATCTCAAGTTAGACCAGCTTCCGGTCTACGCTCGCGGGGGAAGCATTCTGCCGCTCGAACCGCTGATTCAGGACACGGAGGAGACTCCCGGCGGACCGCTCGAACTCCGCGTGTATCCTGGCTCGCAGTGCAGCGGAACGTTATATCTCGATGACGGACACTCCTTCGAATATCGGGAGGGAAAATTTCTCCGGCAGACCATTACCTGCCAGTCGGACGCGAACTCCATGCGCTTGAAATTCCACGCGCGCGAAGGCTCTTACACGCCATGGTGGAAATTCATGGAGGTAGTGGTGTACGACTGGCCCTCGGCGCACGCAGAAGCGAAGTTTTCCGGCAGCACCTATCCGCTCAAGACCACCTACGATCCGAAGGGCCACGCGTTGCACATGAGCCTTTCAGACGTGAAGGGGGAAGCGGAACTGACGATCAAGGGCAGACCGGGGCACTAGGGCCAGTTCCCCCACACCAATTCTGTAGAGTGGGTCGCCCGGGTGCGAAGAACACAAGGATGGGGCGCGCTCAGTCGTGGTGCAATCAACTAAGACGAAGAGTAGGCTGCCCTCCTACCGCCTGACCAACCAAATCTCGCTCGTATAATTCTGTTGATCTGCGAGGTCGCTCCTTGTCCACCATTTATCGTTCCGGATTTCGAATGTTGGTTCTCGGTGTTTCCCTTGTATTGACGGCTGCGGGCCAGAACCAGCCGGCGCCCGCGCAGGCTCCTCCGCCCTTCAGCCCTCCAATGCCTCACGTCAATGCTCCGCTTGGGGAAATTCCTCGCATGCCGGGGGATGGAGATGGCGCCTACAAGACTCGCCAGTATCGCGATCTGTTTGCCGACCTGGGCCACTCGCCTGCAGAGAGCCGCGCAAAGATCGAGAAAGCATTTCAGCAACTCTTCCACGGCGATGGACAAGAAGAACGGCTCTACTTCGAAACCGGCGCCAACGCCAATGGGCCGCTCGCTTACGTCACGGACTGGGCGAACAACGATGCGCGTTCCGAGGGGATGAGCTACGGCATGATGATTGCCGTACAGCTCAACAAAAAGCGCGAGTTCGATGCCATCTGGAACTGGGCGAACACGTACATGCTGATCACCGACCCGAAAAATCCTTCGGTCGGATACTTTGCGTGGTCGATGAACACCGATGGCACGCCGCGAGCGACGGGTGCTGCGCCCGACGGCGAAGAATACTTTGTGATGGCCCTGTATTTCGCGTCGCACCGCTGGGGAAATGGACCCGGCATTTACAACTATCAAGCCGAGGCCGACAAGATCCTGCGCGGGATTAGGCACCATCGTGTCCTGACCGAGACGGGCCCTTTCCGCACACATCCTGAGGACCCGCCGTTTATTCCACCGGATCATCCTTGGCCCAGTCCAAATAACAAGCGAGCCGAAGAGGAAGCCGCGAGGAGCGGGAAGCCGAGACCTTTCTTTCGCGCACCGTGGGCGATGGCATCGCGGCCGCAAACGATCGGGGCGATGGTCGATGAAGATCACTTCATGATCAAGTTCGTGCCGAACGAGGACGTGAACTTCACCGATGCGTCCTATCATCTGCCGGCGTTTTACGAGCTGTGGGCGCGGTGGGGACCGCAGGAAGACCGCGAATTCTGGGCTAAGGCCGCCGATGTCAGCCGTGACTTCTTCCCCAAGGTCACGGGCCCCGAGACTGGACTTACTCCCGAGAGGAGCTACTTTGATGGCACGCAGATCGTGAGTCAGAATGGCACTGCCGCGCCTTTCGGCCCTGACTCGTGGCGAAGCGTCAGCAACTGGTCCGTCGACTATTCGTGGTGGAAGAAGGACGATCGGGAAACTGGCCTCAGTGACCGAATTCAGAAATTCCTCTACGGGCAGGGCATCGATAGTTTCGTGAATCGCTACACGCTCGACGGCAAGCCGCTGTCAACCACCCACTCGATCGGAATGCTGGCAACGGCCGCGGTGGGCAGTTTCGCCGCCACGCGGGTACCGACCTCGAAAGCCTTTCTGGAAGCACTCTGGAACACTCCGGTGCCATCGGGAGATGAACGTTACTACGATGGCCTGCTTTACCTGATGAGCATGATGCACTGCAGCGGGAATTTCAGGATTTACTGAGGTGAGCGGGTCGAGGGGAGTTTGAGGGCAAACGTCTGATACCGAAATCACTGGCGGCTTCGTATTAAGCTGATACCTGTATGTCGCGTGATCCACAGCCACCTTTGTCAGTAAGAATCCTGACGGCCGTATTGCTGGTACTCTTGCTGGTACTCTTGCTGCCAGTCATTCTGCTGGCTCTCCTGGTGTTTTCTTTGCATCGGCTGATTCTGTACGCTGTCGTATGGACACTCTGGCTTTCTCGCGGCAAAGACGTACTTTTCGTGTATTCGGACAGCCCCATCTGGCGGGATTACATGACCGAGCAGGTGTTGCCGTTAGTGCGGGAAAGAGCGGTGGTTCTGAACTGGTCAGAACGTAGCAAGTGGCCGAAATGGTGGTTTCCCGCCCATATTCTTCGCGTCTTTGGCGGAGACAGGGAGTTCAACCCGATTGTCATTCTCTTTCGCCCATTTAGGTTTGCGAAGAGGTTCAGATTTTGGAAGCCGTTTAGACACTGGAAGCATGGCCGCACCGATGCTCTAGAGCTGTTGGTAAACGACCTGCGGCTAAGCCTTTAATGGGTATGCGGAGCGATGAAGCGATGATTGGTGAAAAATCTGCACACTCAAGTTCCCCTAGCCGAGGTTTTCTATGGCCGCGCTTCACAAAAGAACTCGATAAGATCCCTTGGTACAGAGCACGCCGGTAATGTGGCGCTGACAAATTCCCCTTCTTCGCCGAATGTCTTCCATGCGATAGTTCCTGACGAGGACGGCCCATGCACATCGCGCGGCAAACACCGGAGAAACTTGTCATCGTGAGCGGCAGCCGGTGGCTCTCGGCGGTCTGCGGGGTGGGCGTGCTCTACATCCTCTACATCGTGTTCGTCCGCCAGGCGCCCGAGGGCAATCTCTATGTAGCTGCCTTCTTGCTACTCGTCACGCTGGTGATGGACTTGCGCAAGAGCTTCACCTTCGACGCCATGCAGCGCGTGTTGCGCTGGAAGGGCCGCACGGTCCTCAAGGCGCAGTCGGGGGAAATCGCCTTCGACGACATCCTCGATATCGGTACGGACTGTTCAGTCGCCGCCAGGAACGTGCCGATCTATCGCCTGACGATCATTACCCCGCGAGGAACAATCCCAATGGCCTACAACTACAATGGGCAACCCGACGCCTATGCCGGACTGCGAAGGCAGATCCTGGAGTTCGTCAGGCCGGGATCGACGAAACTGTCTGGTGCGACCGAATCACGCGCTGAGGCGAAATAACGGCGCTCTTGGGTAACGGTCGATGCAGACAGATGATCCTCTGCTCTATCAGGTAATCGTGATGCACCGCAGCGGGAATTCCCGGATTTATTAAGGTGAGTGGGTCGGGGGGATTTTGGTTGCAAACGCCTTGTTTTTCGCCGAGTGTGAAGTAGAATCTTCGCGTAAGACGCCGGGGCATCCGATGATAGCCAAAAAGAGCATAGGGCCTCTTCTTGGGGTGTGTTACGCGGCAGTGTTCGGCACCCTTGTGACGGTTGGGCTCCACGGTTACTGGCCCGACTTGAGCATTTGGGTAATGGCTCTTCTTTCGGCTGCATTTTTCATCGCGTTCTATTTCACAGGACTGTGGGCCCATGTCAGGAATGAACAGAATAAAAAACTCCCGACCATCAGCAAGGAACTCAGAAAGAGAACAAACGAGTTCTATGACGGGCTCGATTCGCAAGGGGGCCCTCAGTCCCGACGATAATTGCTCATCGCGCGTGGGTTGATACCTTTCAGCGGCGGCGAGGTGGCCGGGGCCCGATTGGCGGCGCGGCTTCCTGTTAAAATCAAAGGGCGATGCTGCTTCCCTTCGTTCGTGAACTCTTCACGGACGTCGAATTGCTTCCTGGCTTCACGCGTGTGGCCTCCCATCTGAAAGAGGGCACGGGGCGGATTCGTGTCTCGGGACTGTCGCCCACAGCCAAGGCGTTGCTTGTGGTGCTCTTGCGGCGCGCGGCCGAACGTCCGCTAATCGTCGTGGTCAACGACAATCGCGCGATTGAAGACTTTGTTCCCGTGCTGCGCGGGTTCTGCGAACTGACGGCGGCCTGCGATCCCGATTCGATTGTTTCCCTTCCCGCTCGCGACGTGCTGCCCTTCCAGAATCTTTCGCCGCACCCTGAACTGCAGGAGGAGCGCGCGACTGCACTGTGGAAGATCTCGAGCGGCAAGGCTTTGATCGTGGTCTGCTCGATCGCGGCTACGGCCATCCTGCAGCGCCCAGCCGAATACTACAGCGATCTGGCCCGGACCCTGCGCCGAGGTGAATCGCTTGATCTGGATAACCTGCTGGCGCACCTGAACACGGTGGGCTACGCGTCAGCAGACGTGGTTGAAATGCCCGGCCAGTACGCGCTGCGTGGGGGCATCCTCGACGTCTACTCGCCCGAGGCGGAGCGGCCCGTGCGTGTCGAGTTTTTCGGCGACGAGGTCGAATCCATCCGGCGCTTCGATCCAACTTCGCAGCGCTCGTCGAATCCAATCGATGAAGCACTCTTGCTTCCACTCACCGAAACTCCGGTAAGCGATCAATTGCTGGGAGCGATCCATACGCGGCTTTCGGGTAAGCGCATCACCGGCAATGAAGAGATTGTCAAGGAAGCGGTACGTTCGGGCGGAGTGACCGTTTTTCCGGGCTGGGAATTCTATGCTCCGGTCGCTGGAGCGGACCGCACGATCTTTGACCTGCTACCGCAAGCCACAGTGCTGCTCGACGAGCCCGACCTGCTTCGATCGGAGTTCGATCGCTTCTGGACGCGAGTCGAGGAAATGCACGAGCGCAGCGAAGTGGGGAATCTGGTGCGACCGGAAGATCTCTACCTGGCTCCGGAGGGCTGGTGGCGGAAGACGGCCGCGCTTACAGGCGCCGATCTGGAATACCTTGGCATCACGCGCTCGGAAGAAGACTCGGCGGTGGCTTTCCTGACGCAGCCAACGCCGCGTTTCCATGGCGCGGTTCCGGCGATGCTCGAAGAAGTGCAGAAGCTTACCGGCGCCGGGAATCAAGTGCTGTTCTCAGTCCCCAACACCGGTGAAGTCGAACGCCTGGCCGATGTGTTCGCGGAATACAACGTCAGTTTCAAGCTGGGCAGCCGCACCCGCGGGGGCGAAAGCTACGCCGATGAGACCAGCTACTTTGCTGGAGAAGTGAACACCACCACGCTGGCCAAGGCGTATGTCCCGGACGGCGTGATCTTTCCGGATGCACACCTTGCGATCTTTGGCGCACGCGATCTGTTCGACGAGTCAGAAGCAGTCGCTACCCGGCCGCAGCGGCAGAAGTCGAAAGTCTCGGCGTTCTTGTCTGATTTCCGCGACCTGCAGGTTGGGGACTACGTCGTCCATGTGGAGCACGGCATCGGCCAGTATCAAGGCCTGAAAGAAATCAACCAAGGTGATGGCAATGCCGAGTTCATGCTGCTGGAATATGCGGAGGGCGCGCGGCTCTACGTGCCGCTCACACGACTTGACCTGATTCAGAAATATCGGTCATCAGAAGGCGCGAAGCCGGCGCTCAGCCATCTCGGGACGCAAGCCTGGTCAAAAACCAAGGCGCGCGTGCGCAAGGCGATGAAGGACATGACGGATGAGCTGCTGAAGCTCTACGCCGAGCGCAAGACCGCCCAGGGGCATGCCTTTCCACAGGGCAATGACTTTGTACACGAGTTTGAAGACGCGTTCGAATTCAGCGAGACCGAGGATCAGGCGCAGGCCATTACGGACGTGATGCGCGACATGGAATCGTCCCAGCCCATGGACCGCCTGCTGTGTGGCGATGTCGGTTACGGCAAAACCGAGGTCGCGATGCGGGCTGCGTTCAAGGCAGTGAGCGATAACAAGCAAGTCGCAGTGCTCGCTCCGACCACGGTACTCGCATTTCAGCACTACGAAACGTTCAAGCAGCGCTTCGGGCCGTTCCCGGTCACAATTGAGATGATCAGCCGGTTTCGCAATCCGAAGCAGCAGAAAGAAATTCTGCAGAGGACGGAAGCGGGCAAGATCGACGTACTGATCGGCACTCATCGAATTCTGTCGAAGGATTTGAAGTTTGCCGATCTCGGCCTGCTGGTCGTGGATGAAGAGCAGCGCTTCGGCGTCCGGCACAAAGAACGGATCAAGCAGATGCGCAAGCAGGTCGACGTACTCACGATGTCGGCGACGCCGATCCCGCGCACACTGCACATGTCACTGGTTGGACTTCGCGACATGAGCGTGATCGAGACCCCGCCCAAGGACCGCATGGCCATTCAGACCGTAGTCGCAAGCTGGGATGACAAGCTGATCCAGGGGGCGATCGAGCAGGAACTGGAGCGCGGAGGGCAGGTCTACTTTGTCCACAACCGCGTCGAAAGCATTTGGGAGATCGCCGCCAAGCTACAGGAGCTTGTGCCCAAGGCGCGCATCATCGTGGGGCACGGGCAAATGGGTGAGTCCGAGCTGGAAAAAGTGATGCTGAAGTTTATGCATCACGAGGCGGACATTCTGGTTGCGACGACGATCATCGAGAACGGCCTGGATATTCCTTTGTGCAACACGATTCTGATTAATCGCGCCGACCGTTTGGGATTATCGGAGCTTTACCAACTGCGCGGACGGGTTGGCCGTTCGAGTCGCCGCGCATATGCGTACCTGCTGATTCCGAAAGAGGTGGAACTCACGCCAATCGCACGGCGCCGGCTTGCTGCGCTGAAGGAATTCTCTGATCTCGGCGCGGGATTCAAACTTGCGGCGCTCGATCTGGAATTGCGGGGCGCGGGAAATCTTCTGGGTGGGGAGCAGAGCGGCCATATCGAGGCGATCGGATTCGAGCTCTATACCCAGATGCTCGACCGCGCCATTCGCGAGATGAAGGGCGAAGCGGCACCTGACGAGGCGGAGACTCAACTCAATCTGGGCCTCAACATCCGCATCCCAGCCGAATACATTCCGGAAGAGAATCAACGGTTGCGAATGTACAAGCGAGTGGCAGGAGTCGAGACAGAGTCGCAGCTCTCGGACGTCGCTTCGGAACTGCAAGACCGCTATGGCGAGCCGCCGCAGGCGGTGCGGAACCTGCTCGATTATGCGCAGCTCAAACTACTTTGCATGCGCGTCGGGGTGAATGCGATCGAGCGCAAGCGCGAGTTCGCGACCTTCAAGTTTCGGCAGAATGCCGCCGTCGACCCCGAGCACTTGGCGCGCTTTGTCTCAGCCCAGCGCGGAGCACAGTTCACACCGGATGGAATGCTGAAGTTCGTGTTGAAAGCCGCGACCGCCGATGAAGTGTTGCGCGCGCTCCGCACCGTGCTTGAGCAATTGGCGACGGAAGAAGCTTCGTCGGGGGTGCGGTGACTATTGCGGCTTCCTGTCCAATCCGGATCAACCGCCACGTACACGAAGGGGCAGAAGGACACATTCGCGCGCTCGAAAGCGCTTCCAAAAACTTCGAATTCCCGCTAACATAACTCAACTCTTTTGCCGCACGACCGTTCGGTCCGAGGCAGGGGCGGCTCACCCGGAGTCACGAACAAGCGGTTCGACATCTAACTAAGTATCCAGAACAGTGAGTGGAGAGCGTCAGCAAATGCAGGCGCTTCGGGTGTTTTTATACGATGTTCTTAACTGGGGACCAGCGAATGGCCTATATGGACGAGAAGTTTTACCGCGCGCAGGTCACCAAGCGCGTCGACTTCGCGCCAGACTTGTGGATGTTCCGCATCCGCAGCAGCGGCGAATTCACTTTTGTGCCGGGGCAATATGCCAGCCTGGGAGTAGAAGTGGATGGCAAGCGGATCGAGCGACCGTACTCGATCGCGTCGTCGCCATCAGAGGATGAAGTCGAATTCTTCTTTGAGCTTGTTCCCCAGGGAGCGCTTACGCCTCATCTCCACAAGTTGCAGGTTGGCGATCAGTTGCTGATGCGCAAGATCCCGAAGGGAAAGTTCTCGCTGGACTTACACAAAGAAGATGGGCAGAACGGCGATGCGCAAAATGGCCGCAAGAATCACTTGCTGATCTCGACTGTTACGGGAGTCGCGCCGTTTGTGAGCTATGTGCGTACACTGGCGAAGGACTGGAGAGAGGGCCGATTTGATGGCTCGCACAAACTCTACCTGTTGAACGGAGCAAGCCGTCCGTGGGAATTCGGGTACCTGGAAGAGTTGAATCAATTCGATAAAGAACTTCCGTGGTTCAAATACGTGCCCACGGTCAGCCGACCTTGGGACCATACCGACTGGCCGGGAGAAATCGGACGGGCAGACGACATTCTCAGGAAATATGCGGATCATTGGGAACTGGACGCCAGCAACACGGTTGCGTATCTATGTGGGCATCCGGAGATGATCGAGCACAGCAAGGCAATCTTGAAGCGGCGCGGGTTTGTGGATAGAGGAAGCATTAAGGAAGAGGTTTACTGGATTCCGCCGCACAAGTAAGACTGGTTCAGGTTCGGGTGCGGCTCCGGTGTGGCGGCGAGACGCCGCCACGACAGCCGGCGGGACGCCGGCGCTACAAGATACGCCGCGACGAATCGGGGATCAGGAGTTCTCCTGCAGTGCTTCTTTGCTGGACTCCCGTAGAGCTTGCACTTCAGCTGCAATCGCGTACTTCAATTCTTCAATTCCTTTGCCGGTAACCGCGGAAATCTCGTAGAGCTTCAGCTTGTTTTTCTTGGTGTAGCGTTTGAGCTGGGCGAGCTTGTCTTTGTTTACGGCATCTATCTTGGAGGCAACCATGATCATGGGTTTGTCTTCGAGATGCGCGCCAAAACTCTCCAGCTCCCCAAGAATCACTTCGACGTCCTTCGCCACATCATCGCGGCCGCTGGAATCGGAAACATCGACCAGGTGCACGAGCAGGCGCGTGCGTTCAACGTGCCTGAGGAACTGGGTGCCCAGCCCGGCGCCGGTGTGCGCTCCCTCAATCAGCCCGGGGATGTCGGCGACAACGAAACTGATTTCGTCCTTCGCATCCCCGACAGCAACGACACCGAGATTGGGTTCGAGCGTGGTGAAGGGGTAGTCGGCAATCTTGGGGCGAGCTGAAGAGATTCGCGAGATCAAAGTTGACTTGCCCACGTTGGGATAACCGACGAGTCCGACGTCGGCCAGCAACTTCAATTCGAGGCGGTATGTATGTTCCTCGCCCGGCCTACCCGGTTCGTGCTCGCGCGGCGCCTGATGGACCGACGTCGCGAACCGGGCATTACCGCGTCCACCGCGCCCGCCGCGGGCAACGACAAATTTCTGGTCGGCATGCGTGAACTCGAAGGCCTTCTCTCCAGTTTCGTCGTCATAGACGATGGTGCCCACGGGAACCTTGAGGAGCACGTCGGCACCGTCGCGTCCGGTCTTGTTGGCGCCCTCGCCATGGCGTCCGCGCTCGGCTTTGTGCTCGGGATTGAAGCGGAAATGTACCAGGGTGTTGTGGCGTTCGCTGGATTCCATGACGATGTCGCCGCCCTTGCCGCCGTCACCGCCGGAAGGCCCGCCGCGCGGGACGAACTTCTCGCGGCGGAATGCCATGCAGCCGTTGCCGCCGTCGCCGGCTTTCACTCGAATTTTGGCTTCATCGATGAACATGCTTGTGCCCAGGATCTATGATCGCGGAAGTTGGCGGGGAATGTCTAACGACCCTCGACCGCGGCCTTGAGACCGGGGACCCAGCCACTCTGGAATTCAGGACCGATCGTCTCCGCGGAAGCTAGCGCTTTTTGAAAAGCTGCGCGGGATTCCTCGGGCCGCTGCAGCCTTCTAAGGACGTCTCCCAGTCCGGCCTGAGCCTGCAGGGAGTGCGGCGCAAGCGCAACTGCAGCCTGCGCTTCAATCAGCGCGTCCTGAAGATTATTCGCCTGTACCGCGAGTCGCACACGGGTCGTGTGGTTCAGCGCCGCAGCCAGGGGAATATCGAAGTGTCCGTCAAAAACAAAGACACCGTCCTCAATCACCGCCGTGGGACGGATGTGCTGGAACTGGTCATACGGATTCAGCGGACCGGGACCGAACTCGTAGCCTGAGAGTACGCTGGCACTGATCAACACCGGGCCATCAATGCTGTCGGGAACGTCTATTCTGGGTCGGAGCCATACCGATGCGATCGTAGTCAATGGCTTGCAGTTCACGCCATAGTAGGTGGGATCGACCACCACGGCGGCGAAATGCGCGAACCAGCAGTTCTGGCTGTGCCGGGAATCGAGATATTTCTTCACTGCTTTTAGCTGCTGGCCCCAATCGGCGTTGGAGTCGGAGAGGTAGCGGTAGGTTTGCGAAGGGCCGCCCCAGAGTTCGTTGGAATACGCCAGATAGACGGGATACGTTCGCAGGGAAGAGACCACGTTCCAAAGCAACAGAATTGCGATGACGTATGCCCAGCTACGTTGACGTTGAATCAGAAGGTATGCCCCCCATCCCGCAAGAATCATGAGAAATGGATAGACGGGCAGTATGTGCCGCACTCCGATGTTCATGCTTGACGCCATGGCCACGACGAAATAGATTGCGGCCGGCAAGGCGATGAACGCGAACTCCCGCCATCGGTCAACCTTAGCCCTGGCGAGCGCGTATGGGAGAAGAGCGAGCAGGATGAGGAGCCCTAAAGTCGTCTTAATGGCAAATGCCACGGGAAAGTAATCCCACCGCCCATGGGGATACACTTTGCCCAATAGATACGAGTGGCTGAACTCGGCCGTGATGCCGACGTCGGCTAATCCGTACAAATACGGCTGTGGCAGCAGATGCCATCGTCCAGCGGCAAGAATCATCTCCTTCTGAATAGGATTCTTCAGGTGCCCAACCTGTTCAACAAAACGCACATTGCCATTGACCGCGGAATGCGGGGCAAACCGGAACGCGTAGGACGACCAGAGAATGACGACGGAGACGGCGCCAACAGCGGCGACTGCGCCGAGGAGGTGCAAAGTCTGCTTGGCGCGGCCTTCTAGGAAGTTTTCGGGGCCGCGCATGACTTCAAATGCAACGAGCACAAACAGGATCGGGAAGATGAGTATCGCCGAATGTTTCGTCGCCAGGCCCAAGCCGGCAGCAATTCCGGCGACGACGAGACGGACCGTCGTCGGTTTTTTGATGTAGCGATGAAATGCGTATACGGAGGCCAGCAGGAAACAGGACATTCCCATGTCGGTTGCAACCACCGCGCCGTGAGCCAGGATGTTTGGCTCAAAAGTGAACAGCGCGAGGGCGATCAAAGCCGGGATGTCGCCGAACATCTCCTTTGCCGCGGCGAAGACCAAGAGAGCCAGTAGCAAGGTGAAGAAAGCAGCCCCCATGCGCGTCCGAAACAGGATTGTCTCGGCGTCATTGGTGTAGACGAACTGTGTTGCGGTGAGAAAATCCTCTTCCTTGGAAAACACCCCTGGATGCGGTGGAACCTTCAAAGGAAGGCGCAAGAGCGGAGCTGCCGCGACCAGCTTTATCAGAGGCGGATGCTCAGGGTTGTCCCCGAAATTCCCGTTCTTCCAGTAGTTATAGCCCGCGAAGATGTGGCAAGCTTCGTCCCAGGTCTGCGACTCGCGACGGATAGAAAACGTGAGCTGAAGAAGCAGGATGAGCAGCAACGCGGCTACGGCAGCCACCAGATGAGGACGCCGCATATTCCGTGGGTAAGTTTCCATAAAGCTGGCAGCATATCGGCGCTGGACTGCAGTGCGCTGTGACTGTGAGCACCGGCGTTACCCAAGAGGAGGACGAGGAGATCGCGCAAAAACAAGGCCGGAAGAGACTCCGGCCGGTTGTTCGCTGGGAAATCGCGCCTACTTCGCTTCGACGGGGACCGGTTCGACCATGACGAATTTGCCCATCGATCCTTTGTCCAGGAACTTGATACGGCCGGAAATCTTGGCGAAAAGAGTGTCGTCCTTGCCGCGGCCGACGTTCAGGCCGGGCTTCACCCGCGTGCCGCGTTGCCGGACGATGATGGTTCCCCCGGGAACGACCTGCCCGCCGAATGCCTTGAATCCAAGCCGCTGTGAATTTGAATCGCGGCCGTTTCGTGATGTGCCTTGTCCTTTTTTATGCGCCATAGATCAGTCCTTAGTCCGTAGTCCTTAGTCGTTAGCCATGGGTATTCGACGACGCATCCTGGGCGAGATCCTATTTCCTTTTGCCGCCCGCCTTCTTTACCGCCTTCTTGGGCGCCGCCTTTTTCTTCGCAGAAGCCTTCTTCGCTTTGGGTTCGGCTTCGTGCTCTTCTGCCTCGGCTGTCTTTACCTTTTTCGGCTTGGCTTCCTTCTTGGGCAGATCGGGAGCCTTGAAGCTCTGTCCGCCAAAGGCGATCTCGGCGATGCGCACCGCAGTAAATGCCTGCCGGTGTCCGCGCAGCTTTTTGTACTGCTTTTTACGTTTGTAGTGGAAGACCAGTATCTTCGCGCCGCGGCCTTCTTCGACGATATGGCCGACAACGCGCGCGTCAGGCTGATTCCCGATCTGACCTTCTTCGCCCGAGACGGCGACCACGGGAAACTCGACGTGCCCGTCAGTGCCGGTCCCGACCTTCTCCACTCGAATTACATCGCCCGGCGCCACCCGGTACTGCTTTCCACCGGCGCGGATAACCGCGTACATACGTCTGCCTCCATCAAATGTCGTTGAAATTCAGCCCGCAATGGAACCGCGAAACGGAGCGTCCACTCGAAACCCCGAAGCGCACACGGGCGCTCCCAAGGGGATTGCTGATTTCCGTTGCTTGCTGTGTTTTCCGCCCCGGCGCTTCTTCAGCTAGAGCAGGCGTCCCAGAACGGGCCCGCGAGTACAGGCAAACTCAACCATTCTACCGTGCTGCGCGGAAATCGGTCAAACAAAATGGCCGTCAAAGAAACGGGCCGCCAGCGGATGTGTGACAATGCAGTAATAATGAAGCCAACCCGCGGGGAACGGAGTCAAACAGGAGATTGAGCCCCCAACCCAAAGAAGCCCCGAAGCCTCCGAAGATCCAGCGCCTGAAGGCCGTTCTGCCGTCGGTCTGGAAGCTGATGCGCCCCCGCCGGGGATTGCTGGCAGTTGGCTTCGTCCTGATGGTGATTAATCGGGTTTCGGGATTCGTACTCCCGGCCTCCACCAAGTACCTGATCGATGATGTCATCAACAAGCATCACATCGGCGTCCTACAACGGCTCATCGGATTTGTGTTGCTGGCCACGGTCATCCAGGGAATTACTTCTTTTGCGCTGACTCAGTTGTTGTCCAAGGCGGCGCAGCGCCTCATTACCGAACTCCGGCAAATGGTGCAGAAGCATATTTCGCGGCTGCCCGTCTCGTTTTACGACACCAACAAGACCGGCAGCCTTGTATCGCGCATCATGAGCGACGTCGAGGGAGTTCGAAACCTGCTGGGCACCGGGTTAGTGGATTTCGCGGGAGGCCTGGTGACCTCCGGGATTGCGCTGTGGTGGCTCATGCGCATCAGCCCGAAAATGACGCTGATTGCGCTGGCCTCCCTGGCCGTATTTGGCGGATTTCTGAGCAAAGCTTTTGCCACGATCCGGCCGATCTTTCGCGAACGCGGTAAGCTCAACGCCGAGGTCGTCGGCCGACTTAACGAGTCTTTGGGTGGCGTACGGGTCATCAAGGGATATCACGCCGAGGAGCGTGAAGAGGCCGTATTCACAGCCGGAGTACGCAAACTCCTGGAGAACGTAATGCGCACGTTGACGGCCACCTCGGTGATGAGCCTGTCAGCCAGCGTGTTGCTTGGACTGGTCGGGGCAGCCACGATGTACATCGGCGCCCGGCAAAGTGTGGCGGGAACATTGACTGCAGGACAGTTCTTCTCGTTCACCATCACATTGCCGTTTCTGGTCGCACCGATGATGCAAATCGTTTCGATTGGAACGCAGCTGACAGAGGCTTTGGCCGGACTTGAGCGCACGCAGGAAATCATGAGTGAACGGCCAGAGGATCAGGATCCGGCTAGATCTCTGGAACTGCGAGACATTGTCGGGCTGGTGGAATTCGAGAATGTCAGTTTCAGCTACGACGGCACCCACGAGGTGCTGCACGATATTTCTTTCCGCTCGCAGCCGGGCACAGTGACCGCGCTGGTCGGTTCCTCGGGTTCAGGGAAATCGACGACGATCGGGCTGGTCTGCGCCTTCTATAAGCCGACTCAAGGCAGCATTCGGGTAGACGGAACGGACTTGAACCGGGTGCGGCTGGATTCGTACCGGACACGGCTCGGCGTGGTGTTGCAGGAATCTTTCCTGTTCGACGGAACGATTCGCGAAAACGTGGCTTTTTCGAGGCCGCAAGCAAGCGAAGAAGAAATCATGCGAGCCTGCCGAATCGCCCGCGTCGACGAATTTGCCGAGTCCTTTGCGGAGAAATATGAAACCGTTGTGGGAGAGCGCGGTGTGAAGCTCTCCGGGGGGCAGAAGCAAAGAATCTCGATTGCCCGCGCAATCCTGGCGGAGCCGCGCATCCTGATCCTGGATGAGGCGACGTCGAGCCTCGACTCGGAATCCGAAGAAATGATCCAGGAAGGGCTCTCGTACCTTATGCGAGGACGCACCACATTCGTGATTGCGCACCGGCTCTCGACCATCCGCCGTGCGGACCAGATTATGGTGATGGAGCGCGGACAGATCGTCGAGCGGGGCACCCATGCGGAGCTCTATGCGGCTCGCGGTCGTTACTACGATCTCTACACGCGTCAGCATGGTGTGGAAGAAAATCTCTTTCTGGCTCCGGGCGAGGGCGATGCCGTTGCCGTGGGTAACAACGGCAACGAGGGCAAGAACGGAGACGTGAAAGCTAGCGACGCATTGCGCGTGCTACGAGGAGAGATGCGCTAGATCATGACGAGCGCTCCCCTGGTCTCTTCCTCCCCGGCTACAGTGGCGATTCGTTGCCAAGATCTTTGCCGGCATTACCGGATGGGCGACACGCTGATTCGCGCGGTGGATGGTGTGTCTCTTGAGGTTAGTTCGGGAGAGTTTGTCGCGCTGCTGGGAAGTTCAGGGTCTGGAAAGTCTTCTGTTTTGAATCTAATTGCCGGGCTGGATCGTCCCACCTCGGGCAGCGTGGTCGTGCAGGGTCGCGATCTGGCTAAGCTTTCACGGGAGGAACTCGCGAAATACCGGCTGCAAGTGGTCGGCATGGTATTCCAGTCATTCAACCTGATCGCCAGCATGACCTTGGCGGAGAATGTCGAGTTGCCGCTGCGATTCGCGGAGGTAGAACGCAGACAACGGCAGAAGCGTGCAAACGAAGCGCTGGAGCGCGTTGGATTGAGTGCGCGCCTGCATCACCGCCCCAGCGAGCTTTCTGGGGGAGAACAGCAGCGGGCAGCGCTGGCACGAGCTCTGATCAACCGTCCGCGGCTCCTGTTGGCAGACGAGCCGACAGGAAACCTCGACAGCCATACCGGCACGGAAATCATGGACATAGTCCAGGGTCTCAATCGGGAGTTGGGAATGACCGTGGTGATGGTGACCCATGAGCGGGCTCTCGCGGAACGCTATGCGCAGCGGATGATTTTCCTCGCTGATGGAAAGCTCGTTGACGACCGCCCGAATACTGCAAGCACCTCCCGTTCCGGCATGCAGGAGGTGAGATCGTGAAGCTGCCTGACCTGGCGGAACTTGCGTTGCGCAACTTGCGCGAATCCGTGCTGCGGAACTCCCTCACCACGATCGGGATTTCGGTGGGCGTGGCATCGCTGGTCGCCATGCTCTCGCTCGGTATCGGTCTGCAGCAGATGGCTTCGCGGCGGTTGATGAAGTCAGGATTGTTCGACACGATCGTGGTTACGTCGAGACGCGAACTACGAGGCATGGGACGTGAAGAGCAGCGAAACGGGCCCGCTCCTGGTGAAAGCCGCGTTTTGGATGAGCCCGCGCGGGCTGAAATTGAACACCTGCCGAATGTCAGCGAGGCGTATCCCGACATTCGATTCGTGACGGAGCTGCGCTTTGAAGACAAGCCGCACCTGACGACTATTTCCGCGCTACCTTCCTCTGCGAAGTCCAACGACGCATTTGAGGGGATGCAGGGCGGCTTTTTCTCATCGGACGCAGCGCCTGAGGCAATCCTGCAGAAATCATTTGCTGAGGAATTGCTGGGGAAGGTTCCTGCCCTGGGCGCGCCCGAACCGAACGTTGCGGACCTGGCGAAGCCCTTACTCGGCAAGGAACTGACAATGCTTTACTCACAACGGGCTCCCAGCGCGCCCGGGCCGGTTGGCAGTGACAACTCGAGTGACGCGGATATCGTGGGAGCGTCTTATTCAGTCATATCCCGTGAGCAGAGACTCAAAATTGTTGGGGTCTCTGATCTGGACCCCGAGAGCATGCGTGGTCCCACGCGAGCGAAAGTCTTTCTGCCCTTGAAACTGGCGGAAAGTCTGCACGTCATGCAGCCGACCGATCTACGGGAAGTTTCGCGCGCGGCAAGCGGGCAACACCTGTATTCGTCCATCAGCGTGCGTGTGAAGAATCCAGCGCAGGTTCAGATGGTCGAGGACGCCATCAAGAAAATGGGCTTCACTGCGTTTTCGATTCTGGATGCCAGCCGCGGTCTGCGGCAATTTTTTGCGGTCCTGTATGCCTTCCTTGGAATCTTCGGCAGTTTAGCTCTGATGGTGGCGTCGATTGGAATTGTGAATACGCTGGTGATGGCGATACTGGAGCGCCGTCGTGAAATCGGAATCATGAAAGCGATCGGAGCCAGCGACGCCGATGTGAGAAGACTTTTCTTTGCCGAAGCGGGTGCGATGGGCATCCTGGGCGGCATTGTCGGGGTTGTGTTCGGCTGGGCCATCGGCCAGGTCATCAACTTCGGGACAAACGTTTACTTGAAGCGCCAGTCGCTTCCGCCGGAGCACTTCTGGGCAGTCCCGCTTTGGCTGGTCGGAGCCGCGATCGCGTTTGCGTTCCTCGTGAGCCTGGTTTCCGGCTTGTATCCGGCGGGACGCGCCGCCCGCCTTGATCCCGTGCAGGCCCTGCGCTACGAATGAGACGAATGCTCTCGCCACTGATGCGATCGTCATTCTTCGCCGTGTGCCTCGTGATCGTCTCAGTTCCCGCACACGCGCAAAGCAGAATCGATTGCAGCGCGCTCAATAGCCGCATTCTGAAGAGGTTGGTCCATTACTGCGTCTACCTGCCGTCCGGTTATGACGCTGGGGCGACGGAACATCCGCCCAGGCGCTATCCGGTGCTGTATTTCCTACATGGGCTGGGCGACAACGAGCGGACCCTTTTCAACAGTGGAGGCTGGACCCTGTTGGACGATTTGCGGAACCAGCACAGGATGGGTGATTTCCTTGTCGTCGCGCCTGAAGGCTGGCGCAGCTTCTACATCAATTCAGCGAACGGTTCGTTTCGTTACAGCGATTTCTTCCTGCAGGAGTTTGTCCCCTACATCGAACGCAAATACCGAATCAAGCCCGGCCGTTCGGGAAGGGCAATCGGTGGAATTTCAATGGGTGGTTACGGAGCATTGCGCTTCGCATTCGCGCATCCGGAGAGGTTTTCGGCCGTAAGCGCACAAAGTGCCGCATTAATTACTGAGTCACCCCGGCAATTGGACGCTGCAGGAAGCACAGGAGTCCCGATCTTGAGTGTCCTGGCCCCGGTCTTCGGGAAGCCGATCGAGGCCCGTCATTGGACCGAAAATGATCCTTTCGCCCTGGCAAAGCAAAACGCCGCTCCGATTAAGAAAATGGCGATCTATTTCAACTGCGGGCAGGATGATAATTACGGCTTCGAAAAAGGCGCCGCGGCGTTAGACGCCGAGTTGAAACGCGAAGGTGTAAAGCACGAGTACCATGCCTATCCGGGCGATCACAGCCTCACGTACTTTTTGTCGCACTTTGAAGAAGTGATGGAGTTCCATTCGAGAGCGTTCGGGCTGCTCAGAAGCGCTCCGACTCCATGAACTCGCCGGATGTTCCCGTACCACATTTGGGGCTAGCGGGAATTCCTGAGCCGTGCTGTCCACCATCCAAAAGATCGTTCAGGTCTCGAACAAGGTTACCGAGCTTTGTGTGGTCCTGCTCGATCTGTATTTGCTGACAGATTTCATTCATCCGGTTTTGTTCATCGCGATTCATTTTGCACACTCCGGAAAACAGATCTGACCCGCAATAAACTTGGTTCAACCCAAAAAAGCTCTATCCCAACGGGTCGCCTCTGATTGCCTGGCTACTGCAAGGTCTTTCGTCTCTCGGGCTCCAAATGAGCGCCTTTTAACAAGAGTCGCGCTGCACGCCTTTTCAGGCGTTCAAGCTTCTGATGTACAAGCTCCAATAACTCTTGCAAGATAGGTTCCAGATCGCCACTCGACGCAGTTGCCGCCTTCGCATAGAGTTCCCGAATGCGATCATCGACCCGACGTTGACTCATGGTTACAACCGTGGAGAGTTTACATACGTCCGAGCAGATGTAAGATACCCAACAAATGGTAGAGATCGGCCTACAGCGTTCCCCTGACTACGATGTTTGTTGTTCCTAAAGTCTTGCAGCGCGGAGCATTGCTCCGAATCAACTTCCCATCTACAATTTCCTCATCTTGGTATGGCGGCATTTGATCGCCACCGTTCGTAGTTCTCCTGTAGCCAAAGCAGTTTTGATCAAAAGTGCGATGGGCACGGGCGCGAAAGGGCCCCATTATCCAAGTGTTTTGTTGTTAACAGGTTGGAGAGGTGGCCGAGTGGTTGATGGCTCCGGTCTTGAAAACCGGCGTACCCGAAAGGGTACCGGGGGTTCGAATCCCTCCCTCTCCGCCAGAATCGCTGTTTTAGGGAGCCCACTGCCTAGCAGAGTTCGAAGGGCCTCCCGCGTGGGAGGCCCTTCCATTCTTACGTCGACTGCTAGCGTGATGCTATTTCAGATCCAGCCTCCAGGCGCTGCGGCCATGGGTGGCCGCGTAGAGGACGCGCTTACTCGAGTCGATCGACAGGCTCGAGACCTCAACCATCGGCAGGCCTTTGGCGGCGGTGTGCCAGTGTCCGCTGTGGGCGTCGCGGCGCAGCACGCCGAAATCGGTGCCGACGTAAAGGTCTCCAGTGACGTCGTCCCTGACCAAGGTGTTAATCGGGAGATCGCCGAGCGAACCGCTGCCGGTGCCGTCGATCAAGGTAAAGGTAGCCAAGGCGGAAACACCGTCCCAAGTCACCTCGAATACGTGCCCGGTAACGGCGACCTGCCCAGTGGGATGCACCAGGTTATATCCGCCGTAGGACACCCATGCGTGATTCGGATTCTTTGGATCAACAGCAATTCCTGAAATAAACCGGACCGGAGTTGTGTTGTTGGCGGCGAGAGCGTCGGAAACCTCGAACTCGCCGGCAGTTGACGGGTCGGCCGCATCTGCACCCTTGAAAATGTAAACTCTGCCGCTGGCCGTCCCTGCCCAAAGTGTGCCAGTATCGCCGCTCGCGCGGGTTAACCATGAAACGGTTCCGCCTGTGAGACGGCGAGAGCCAAGGTGCGTCCAGTCGCCGCATTTTCCGGTGCCAGTGAAAGGACCAAACTCATTACAGTTGTTCGCGAGGAAGGTCGGGTCTCCTCCGTTGTCGGTAGTTCGCCAGACCCACTGCAAACCAGCGAATATGGTGCCACCGCGGTCCGGACGCGGATCGGCGATGATCGGCATGTAGAACCGGGCGCTCTCGCGCGATTTACGGAGAGGATCGGCAATCCACAGCCATTGTGTGGGGTCGCCGCCGGCAAAGTTGATGTCGAGCTGTGCGCCGAAATAAGTGTGGAAGCGATTGGTGGGGTTGCTGGCATCGAAGCCCGATAGACCGCCGTCGCCGCCCACGCTCTCGAACCACACCTTGGGCGTGCCTTCGAACTGGAACGTACCGTTGTCCTGGGTTCCGCCTTGCAATTCGCCAAAGGCATTATTCGGATTGATAGACAAGTTCTGGAACTGCAGCGTGACTAAGCCCGAGTTCAGACTGATGTTACGGGTCGGCACGGCCGAAAGCAGACGCTGGCAGGTCAGGAGTTGATCCGGTGCGCTGACGCGAACCGAGCAAGTGGATGAGATCGAGGTGTATTGGCCACTGGAGCGGACCAGGCCACCGTCGGAACCCTCGAACCAGATATCCGGGTTGTTCGGTGCGAACACGAGAGCGTGTTGGTCGGGATGGATCGAGGTAGTCGCGGTCAGGTACGTTGGCGAGGTCGGATCAGGAGTCTGCCCATCGAAGGTAAGGTCGGTGAAAGTAACATTATTGTTCCCCGCGTCAGGCTCGCCGGCAGTGGTCGAGCGCAGGACGGCACGGGCATTGGAGAGGCCGTAAGCCTCGCCGTACTCGTAAGACCCGATTACGTAAACGGAGTCTGGGTGGCTAGGAGGTGAATAGACGCCGATGTCGTACCAGCACTGGCCGGTACAGAAATCGAAGGTGGCGTATCCAGGGTCGCCGACCACATCGCTGGTTAGCTTTTTCCAGCCGCCGGGCACGGGCGGAAGTCCGCCCGGAACGACTGCGGTTTCTTCGGCAATCAGTTTGGCGGCCGGCCGCTTGGCGTCGTCGATGCGCCAGACTTGGCTGTAGGATGTCAGCGGAGCGGGGAATCCCGCAAATGCACCGGTCGCACCGGTGGCCGCGTAGATTCGACTCTTTCCCGAGGCCAACTTCGTAAGAGCGAAGTCTGTGCGATCTGACCCAGTGTTGGCCTGGTTCTGGCTGAAAAAAATCTGGGTGAAAGCGCCGCCGTTATCCGCGGACCAGCTGCGCCAGATGCCGACATCGGCAGCCGCCGTGTAGATGATGGTGGGGTCGTCCGGGTCCAACTCAACTCTGTCTACACCCCACGAGGTCACACATGCGCCGCCGAACGGAGCGCAGGACGCGCCACCACCATTCCATATCTGGGTGAAGGTCATGCCGCCGTCCGTTGTCTTGTAGAGGCCCGGGGCCGCCATGTTGGCTGCGATCACGCCGCCCGCAGTGGCGCTGATGCCGCGCACGCCCAGGGTGGTCGCAACGTAGAAGGTGCTGCTGCTGGTCGGATCGAACGCGATGTTCGAGATTGAAAGATTATTGAAGCCATCCGGAACCGTAACCGCACCGCTCGGTCCAGCGAAAGTCAGGGTTGAGGATAGGTGCCGCCATGTCTCACCCCCGTTGGAAGTGCGGTAAAGGCCCAAGCCTGCGGCTGAGTCGGCCGATGCATTCGGTTCGCCCGTGCCCACATAGATCACATCAGGATTGCGCGGATCGATGGCAATGGTTCCGATGGCATTCGTGGCAAAGCTGTCGGAGGTGAACTGCCACTTGGGATCGGACGAGAATGGCCGGTCGGTGCGCCAGATACCACCACCGGCGGCTCCAACGAAAAGACGGCAGCGACGGTCGTCGTCGTCGCGCGAGCTCTCGGCATATGCAATGCCGCAGCGCGGGTCAATGGCCAGCGCGGAAATACGACCTGAGGCGACATAAGGGAAATTAGTGCGACTAGTGGCCACGGGGTAGATCGCGTTGCGCGGTCCAACCGATTTCCAGGGCTGTCCTCTGTCGGAATCGTTGTCGTGAAAGGAGTCGATGCGGGAGGTCTCCCGGCGACCGATCGCGGCACCCTCAAGAGGGAGTGCACTCCCGGGATAGGCCCTCGTTTCCAACTTCTCCACCTCAAGCGCCAAGGGACCTTCCATATTCGAGAGGCTGGGCGTGGCTCGCTGGTAGTCGTGCTCTATCCGCTTCGGGGACAGCGTGCGAGTGACCTGCTGCTCCTGCTCTTCTGCCGCCATCGCTTGTGGACGGGCCTTTTTCAGCTTTAGCGCCGCGCGGCTGGCACTCGGCGGTGCGGCCTCGGCGGAAGTTGCTGGTGCGTTCCGGTGCGAGGCGGCGCGGTATGTATACGAGGTCATGGCCGCAGCAGACAGAAGCACGGACGCGATTACTAATTGGCGAGTCATCTGGTGGTCCTTTCAACGTGTTGAAATTGTGGGGAACCCCTGGGGCGAGGACGCAAGTCTACAGGGATCGGAACTAGTGTCAACATGAAAGATGTTGCGCATGTTGCTGCACTTCCCTGCATATATGGGACATGATTAGTTCAAGTGGGCTACCAAACATTTGAGGGCCAGGAAAACGGCAGCTAACTTACTCCGCGAATTTCTGGGACACGAACACTAGTTCCGGCGCGGCTTCAAGCCGCGCCCTTTCAAACCTTGAACTTATGCCCCGAATTTCCAGAACGCCGTATTAGATCTGCACCGCCGAAGGGCATTCTCCGGCACTACTTCAACTCATGTGCGAATGTCAGGTTCATGGGTTCGGTAGGGATGGTTTTGAACGACGGGCCCGACAGGAGTTCTTGCTGGTCATCGACGCTCCGTTCCCATGACGCGAACGTCACGCTCAAAGAAGCCATTGCTGAGTGGATGGTACGGGCAATCGAAATCGCGCTTTGCGCCGCCTCGATCGCCCCCATTGGATTGAGACTGGTGGCAATGTTGAGACTCGCCGACGCGATTTTGTACCCCATTACAAATTTCTCGCCACCTGTCATCCCTTCAGCTCCCAGCTTTGAATTTTCGAGTCCCGGATACCGAATGAAAAGCCGGGTGTAGTTATTTGCAAATCGCCGGGCGGGCGGACCTTCTACGGGAGTGTACGAAGGCAAATAGATGGGAGCGAGGGTGAACTCCTGCTTCGCGAGCTTGAGAGTAAGGAGTCCCCTGTTGGTCTCTACCTTCTTGATGTCACTCAGACTCAAATCGATGGAATCGAACGCCTGACGCGCGTTCGATGAAGCCAGGGTCAGGTCACCCAGTCCATCCTCGCCGGCGTCCTTGTCAGGCGGAGTCGAGTTGCCCTTCTTGTCGTACGAGGATAAGAAGATCAGTCGCACTTTGTCGCGCGTCAGTTCGCACTTCACGGCGTGGTCCAGTTTGTGGCCACGCATTTCCGCATAGAACGCGACTGGCAAACCCTGGCTGGCAACCGCATCATAGTTCTTGACGGCGGCGCGTCCGTCATTGGCCTGCAAGTACACAAGGCCCATGAGTTCGTTCGCCTCAGGAGCGAGTGGGAAAAGCGCCAAGGCGACCTGCAAGTGCTCACTGGCACGGCCCAGTTCCTGTTGAGCATAGGCATACGGAATCGCGAAGCCGCCCACCCGATTCTGATCCTTCTTCTGATCCTGCTTCTTCCTAACCTGGGCGCGACGGGCCCGAATGGCGCTCCGGCTGCCATCCAGATTGAAAGTAAGATTCATGGCGCGATTAAACAGTTCCGAGAGAATGTCTTCGGCGTCGCCCACTTCCTCGTCGTACTTGGACCTTTTCGCATCCAGGGTTGCGAGGTGAAACTCGGCTTCGTCTTTCGCGCTCTGATCTTGTGCGAGCTGCTGATATCGGACGAAGTTCACCCGCGCGCGATCGAGATTTCCCATGGCCTCGCTCAGCAGAGCAAGCTTCCAGTAGGTAAGAGCAAAGTCTGGAGACACAGACTTTGCCCTTTCAAACCCTGCGATTGCGCGATCATACTTTCGCTCGGCCAGATGGGTATACGCGGCGGCGTAGAGTTTCCGAATTTCCGCTCCCTGTGGATCGGGCAGGACCAGCAACGATTGCAGTTCGGCGATGCGTGCTTGAACCCGTTCCGAATCGAGCGCCTGGGGTGCACTCTCTTTGTATTGCTGCAGCAGAGCAACCGCTTCTTCAGGGCGCCCGCCGATCTCAGCACAATTCGCGCGATCAAATAGGGTCGACGGACTTCGAACTTCGCTTTTCAGTTCTTCCAAAGCGGCACACGTGTTGGATTTGTGATTCGACACAGAGTGGCTGTTCGACCGTGGCACCAGGTCTTGCTGCAAGGAAGCTTTCGAGATGTGAGCAGGCGGAGCATCAGCGGTGGAGAACGCTTCGTCGTCAGTCGCCACGTCGCTCTCGAGAAAGTCGTTCTGCAAAGATGCATCGAAGCCCAGGCTGTCCGCGAGATGGTTGAACTGGAGAACTCGGTCCTTTTCTTTTTCGTTGGCGCCGCCGCCGTTCTCCCCGGTCACCAGAGATGTGAGCAACTGCCGCAGCCTCTGCTTTACCTTTGGATCTTGAGTATCCCGGATGGCATTGTCGAGGTTCTCCACCGCCTTGTCGCGCTCGCCCAGTTGGAAGTGGCAGAGTGCCAGATTAAAGGAGAGCACTCCCTCGGAAGCTCCGACCTTCGTGGCCTGCTCCAAGTCAGCAAGAGCTTCTTTGTACTTGTGAGCTTCGTACAGTTTCCGGGAGCGATTCAAGGCATCGTTGACTTGCTTGTGGATCTCGCCATCCAGATGCTTGATCCCCTCGAGAGCTTCCTTGGTCTCGAGCATAGCCTGTGACTCGGCGTACTTGATGCGGGCTTCGGCCAACTGTCCAGCAGTCTCGAGCGACTTGGCTTCGGCGATCATGGCCTTTGCATGAGCCTCGAGCGCCTTCCTCTGGGTCTTTTCGACGTTCTCGGCGGCCAGTCCACAAGACAGTGCAAAGATCAGAAGGGTTGCTGTTGCACTCCGCATATCGTTTCCTTCTCAGAAGTTGATGGCAGGGGTTTCGCCTTATGCGGAAGAACCGGCCATTGCACGCTTAAGAAAAAACCGGGCACTGCCCTCGATCCGAGAAGCAGTGCCCTTCTTAGTCTCTGCCGGCTATTTGTGGCTAACTTGCGTGAGGACGGCATTCGCCGTCTGTTGAAGGAGCGGCGTGAGTACATCCTCACCGTCGGACTTTGCTTTGCCCTGCAGCGTGTTCTGCAAGACAGGTGTGCCTTGTCCGGTAGCGACAAGTTGATATTGGACAGTCACATCATCTTTCGACTTAATCTGCCCATTGAAGCCAGCGAGCTGGCTCATGGCTTGCTGCTGCATTTGTTGCGCCGCCATCTGCTGGGCGGCCATGGCCGCGCCCTGGGCAGCAGCCATGCTCCCGAGACTCTTGGTCATCATCATGGCCGGGTTGAGGCTAGCGGCAGTCTGGCCAATCTTCATAAACTTGCCGAAGCTTCCGCCCGAACTGTGTTTCACGAGGACGCCGGAAAGCAGAATGTAGTCACACTGCTTCTGTTGAGCCTCGGCTTGCAGTTGCAGAGCAACGTGCGATTCGAGCGCTGCGATCTCCACGGCGGGACCGCTCATGAGCGCCACTTCTGCGTTACGAATTGGAGTGCTGTAGTCGGCCCCGGCATTGTTGCCCTGGCCTAGTTGAGCGTCTGGTGGCGCAACGCCGATCCGGATCTTGCCTGGCGCTTTTGGTCCCAGCTGCTGAGGCGGTGCCACCGGTGCGCCGCCGGCGGACTGCATGCCTTGACCCATCATGAAACCATTACCGCCACCCATCATGGCCTGCTGGTTCATGGCCGCCTGCTGGCCCATTGCTGCGCTCTGCGCCATTGCCATCTGGGCCGCAGGGTTGAACCCTCCGACGCCCTTCTGGGCCATCGCCATCTGGGCGGCAGGATTGAACATCATCGAGGCCAGACTTTTGCCTTTTGGAGCGGTCGTCGTCGGTGGCGTCGCCGTCTGTGGAGGCGCAGCATACGCCGCCTGCTGGGGCGGCGCTTGTATGGTCGGAACACTGTTCAGCTCGGCTAGCGATTTCACCTCGCGGTAGCCGGCGGGAACATCGAAAAGTTCCTTGGCCAGGTCCGGCTTGGTGATCTCGGAAGCATCTACGGCGACTTGCATGGTGCTGCCGTCGTCGGTGTGCAGAGTGACGGTCTGGTTCAGGGGATAGCCCGGCCTCCCGGAGCCGCTGACCTTGTGGATGATGCGGTCACTGCAACCTTCGCTCTGCCGAACGGGCGGAAGATACTGCTGGCAGGAGCTGATCTCTTTTGAAATGTCCGCGTACCATCCGTCTACTTCGAACTGCTGGGCTTGCTGCGAGCAGGCGGTCTTCGAAGGCTGAATGGAAACCTTCATCTTGAGGCGGCGCGCGGCATATCCATTGATCGTCTTGCGCTCTCCGGTATCGACGATCGACGTCGATTCCGTGATGTAGCCCCCGGACTGGGTGGCAGGCGCACTACCGAACATGGCCGCCGCTTTTGCAGCAGCATCGTCCTGGCCATCCTTGTCGATGAAGTATGTCTGGGCCTGCTCATTAATGTGGACGGTTTGTTTCAGGTCGCACTGTCGGATTGTGATTGTGTTGCCTGCGGGACTCTGATTGACGGTCCGCTCTCGGGCTCCCTTAATCTCGGTTTCGGAGCTCGAGACTACGTTTCCTCCGACCGTGATGTTCTTCTTGATTTGCAGATCCTGGGCGTATCCGGCCACGGCAAACAACAGAACGATGCTGGCAGACAAATAGCGAGAAGACGGGGTAGTCATAGGTTTGCTCCTTCAGAATTCACTGGGAATTCGCTTTCGATGTGCACTCTGCAGGCGCCACGGCCAAGCCGTCAGGTTCGCGAGTTGATCTGCCGGTGCGAGATGACCGCGGCTGCCTGCTGAATGCTCCCCCTGTTCAAAGAGGCGAAAAGCAAACGCGAATTGGTTCACCGGCCTGAACTTTTTTCTTTCTCGAGACAGTGGGTGACCGGCGCGCCCGCGAGAATTGCCCCACACAAAAGCGTCGCAAGGAAGGCAGTACAAGCCTGAATTCCTTTGTTTTCAGCCATTGACACATTGATGGGGAATGGATATGCTTCGATCCCAAAGCGCTCCCCCGGCGCAGTTTGGGGCAACTCCAGTGCGAGAGAGTTCATCGACCCCGGTCACCCAACTTTTGGGCCGCTGGCGGAGCGGCGATCGCGAGGCCCTCGACTCGCTTATTCCGCTCGTCTATGACGAACTGAGGAAGATCGCCCAGGCCTATCTCCGCAACGAGCGCCCCGGACACACCCTGCAAAGCACCGCCTTGGTCCATGAAGCGTATGTGCGAATGACCAAGCAGGATTTGCCCGAGTGGCAGAATCGCGCGCATTTCTTTGCGGTGGCTGCGCAATTGATGCGGCAGATTCTGGTCGACCACGCGCGCGGATATCGCGCCGACAAGCGGGGAGGCGGGGTTTGCAGTGTCGCCCTGGATGAAGCTGAGGGGAACAGTCTGCCGGTCGATGTTGACATTCTGGCTCTCGACCAGGCTCTGAAGACGCTCTCAGAAATGGATTCGCAGCAAAGTAAGGTGGTGGAACTCAAGTTCTTTGGCGGACTCTCGATTGAAGACACCGCGGAGGTGCTGGGGATTTCACCCTCCACGGTGAAGCGCGACTGGGTCACCGCGCGCGCATGGCTTCATCGCGAACTTGACCGCAGCGGTGCACTATGAATCCTGAACGGTGGCAGCAGGTGCGCGGACTTCTCGACCGGGCCCTGGCCGTACCCGACTTCGAGCGGCCTGAGTTGCTGGACGAGGCTTGTTCCGGCGATTCCGAACTACGGGCCGAAGTCGAGTCTCTGCTGCAGTCGCATGATCAAGCCGGCAGTGTTTTCCTGAGAGAACCAGCATTCGATTTGAAGACCGCTGCAGTCGAACTGATGGGGAGTCGCCTCGGTCGAAGAGTGGGCGTCTATCGACTGATCGAACAGGTTGGTCAGGGCGGGATGGGCGAGGTGTACCGCGCCGAGCGCGCCGACGGACAATACGATAAGCAGGTCGCCATCAAGTTCGTGCGCACCGGCCTGGACACGGATGCCATTTTGCAGCGCTTCCGCAACGAGCGCCAAGTCTTGGCATCGCTCGATCATCCCAACATCGCTCGGCTGCTTGATGGAGGCACCACAGCAGAAGGCATCCCGTATCTGGTGATGGAACTGATCGAAGGTACTCCCATCGACCAGTATGGTCGGGAGCACAAGCTGAGCATCCCAGAACGATTGCAGCTTTTTCTACAAGTAGCGTCGGCCGTGCAATATGCGCACCAGCACCTGGTCATTCATCGGGACATTAAGCCCGGCAATATTCTGGTCACAAAGGATGGCGTGCCGAAGTTGCTGGATTTCGGCATTGCGAAGATTCTCGACCCTGCCGCCGGCTTTGAGCAAACGCTAGTGAACCCGATGACCCCGGAGTACGCCAGTCCCGAGCAGGTTCGCGGCGAACCGATCACCACTGCCACCGACGTGTATTCGTTAGGCGTAGTGCTTTATCAGCTTCTTACCGGGTGCTCTCCGTACACCAGGGCAACGCAGACGCCGCACGAGTTTGCTCGCGCCATTTGCGAACAGGAACCGGAGCGGCCCAGCAGCGTCATGTTGAAGGCGGCATCGAACAAGACGGCTCCTCTTCCCTATGGGGAATCTCCCGCGAAACTACGGCGCCGCCTCCGCGGAGATCTGGACACCATTGTTGTGCGCGCAATGCACAAGGATCCGCAGCGCCGTTATGCCTCGGTTGAGCAATTCTCCGAAGATATAAAGAGACATCTGGAGGGCCGCCCGGTTATCGCCCGGCGAGATTCGTGGGCTTATCGCGCGGAGAAATTCGCGACGCGCCACAAAGTTGGAGTTGCAGCAACTGCGCTGATCCTGCTGGCGGTGACGACGGGGGTTGCCGCGACCATCCGGGAGGCACGCATCGCCGCCGCGAACGCGCAGCGTGCCGAGGAGCGATTTAACGACGTACGGAAGCTGGCCAACTCCCTGATGTTCGAAATCCACGACGCGATCCGAGAATTGCCCGGCTCGACTCCCGCACGCAGGCTGATCGCTACGCGGGCACTCGAATACCTGGACAACCTGAGCAAGCAGTCCAAGGGCGATACCTCTCTGCTGAAGGAGGTGGCGGCGGCTTACGAGAGAGTCGGCGACGTTCTCGGATACCCCTTGGCGGCCAACCTGGGAGATACTCCGGGGGCACTTCAGAGTTATCACAAAGCATTGGCGATCCGGGAGTCTTTGGTATCGACATCACAAGACGTCCCACTGCAACGTGATCTGTCTGGAACCTACATTCGTATCTCGCAGGTATCAGAATCCGCTGGGAACTTCAGCGACGCGTTGGCAAACCTGGAGAAGGCCCAACAGATTGCCGCTCGTCTGGCAACGACTCAGAAAGACTCCGTCGACAGCGATCTCTATGCCGGTACCCATTACTTCATGGGCGAGATTCAAACTAAGACTGGGATGTTTGCCGCTGCACTGGAGAATTACCGGCAGGCTGCGGCAATAGTGAAGGCGGCCCTCGAAAGAGATCCCAATAACCAGTTTCTGCAGGCCCATCTCGGAGGGCACTACGCCGGAATTGCTTATTGCCTGGCACAGCAGCACGACCTGGCTCAGGCTATCAAGATTCAAGGTCAGGTCATCGCCCTGTTGGAGGAAAGAACCAGGGTAAATCCACAAGTCACGTCTCTCACTGAGTATCTCGGCGAGGCCGAGAACCGCTTAGCCGATTTTCAGCTGGAGAACCATGACATCGCCTCAGCCTTAGAAACCTACCGCGCCGCTCACAAAATATTTGGAGATCTCCTGGCGGCCGACGCGAAAAATTCGCTGGCGAAGGCCAACTTCGGGTTTAGTAATCTCGGCGTTGGCCAGTGCCAAGTGCGGCTGGGGCAGCCTTCCGCTGCGCTCGGCACCTATCGCGAATCCATTGGCACCTTCGAGGAGATGTCACCTTACGCGGGCAGCAATCGCTATCCCCGAACTGGTCTGGCTAGCGCGTATTCAGGTCTGGCAGACGCTTACTCCGCCTTGGCATCGAGAAAGAACATTTCCCGGAATCAAGCGCGAGGCTTCTGGCAGGAGGCCCATTCCGCCTGTGCGAAGAGTGTTTCCATGTGGAACGAAAAGGAGAAACGGGGCGAATTGGAAAGGGGAGAGCTTGATTCTGCAAAACTGGCGGAGCAATGCGTTGTCAGGACCAAAGCGCGATTGCATAGTTCGCCACCGGAGCAAGCCAGCCTGCACTGACATCTGTTGAAAACGCGGCGCTTGGTTTCTTCGGAGGTTACCAATCCCTCCCACTCATTACGGCCTATTACCTCCTCATCCCGGGTAAGATCGAGTCGGATTGCAACTCCGTTTTTGAGCAGCACGCACGCGCTAATAGGCATCCAAGACAACATGTTCGGGGAACTGAGGCCGCTCGCGGTAAACCCAATCTCGATTGCCACACTCCTTTTCGTTTTGATCATCCCCGGGTTCCAGGCTGCAGGCCAAGCGAGTCCGCCGGCCCCTTTGAGCTTGGACCAAGTTGTCAGCAAGCTGGAGCAGAACAACGCACAGCGTGCAGCCGCGCTCGAAGAATTTGAGGGCAAACGTACTTACAGCATGCAGTATCACGCGTTCCTCCGCGAGGGAAGCGCCGAGATGGTCGTGAAGGTCAGATTCGTCGCTCCAGACTCGAAGGAATTTACGGTTGTCTCAGCAACTGGCTCAAAGTTTGTCATCGACCATGTCTTCAAGCGACTTCTCGAAGGTGAGCAGGAAGCCATGAGCGGAGGCAATCGGCACGCAACCGCGCTGACGCGGGACAATTACCAGTTCGAATTAACTGGCTATGAAAGCGCTCCGGACGGTGCCCGTTACGTGCTCAGGTTGACGCCCAGGTCGAAGAATAAATTCCTTTACCGTGGAACCATCTGGGTAGACGCCAAGGATTTCGCTGTGGTTCGAATTGAAGGAGAGCCCGGCAAGAGCCCGTCCATGTGGATCACGAAGACGGATATTGAACATAAGTACAGAAAGGTGGATGACTTCTGGCTGCCGTCGGAGAACAACACCAAAACACTCATTCGGTTGGGCGGTCGATCCACCCTCTTGATTGAATATCAGGACTACAAAATCCTTAAGTCATCCCCAATGCACGGGATCGAAGACGCGCGAATTCGCGTCGCTCCGTTTTGACGTATAGGATTGCCCCATAAAGCGGGTCCCCTTCGGTTTGCGACATCCGCGAAATCCCGGGTTTACCTGAAACACGGTATGGACCTGCCCCGGTCTTCGAAGACAAAATTGGAATACAGAATCGGAAGCAGATTGCCTTTGGGTGCGAAAACCGATTTGCCTAGATTGGCACGGTCGCATTCTGGCATTGACGGAACGCCTACGCCAAGACTAAATTCTTCTCTCACTTACGCCTCTCGCCGAATGTAAGGAGCTCCGGTGCTCAAGAATCTCCTCTCGCAATGGCCACTGATACAACAGATTCGAACTGGTGCGGACGGAACAGGTCCCGAGTCGATGACCCAGCGCACCCGCGAACTCCGGCCCAAATTTGATGGTGCCGAGGTAGCGCGCTCGATTTGCCCGTATTGCGGAGTGGGCTGCGGGCAATTGGTGTACCACAAGGGTGGGAAACTAGTCTCCATCGAGGGCGATCCCGAATCCCCAATCTCCAGAGGCCATCTTTGTCCCAAAGGCGCAGACACCTACGAGTTGCACAATCATCCGGGGCGCCTCCAGAAAGTGAAATACCGGGCTCCGTACTCCCGCACTTGGCGGGAGATCGATCTGGAGACTGCGATGGACATGGTCGCGGAGCGAATGTGGGATACGCGCGAGCGAACATTCCAGGAGACGCGCGAGGGGCAGTCCCTCATGCAAACCACGGGGATGGCCCATCTTGGCGGTGCGACTCTCGATAACGAAGAGAATTATCTGATCAAGAAATTGTTTACCGCGGGTCTCGGCATGGTGTGCGTCAGCAACCAGGCCCGTATATGACACAGTTCGACCGTGCCCGGTCTGGGCACTTCCTTCGGACGGGGCGGCGCAACTACTGCGCAACAGGACCTAAGCAACGCTGACGCCATTCTCATCATGGGCTCGTCCATGGCCGAGAACCACCCAGTGGGCTTTCAGTGGGTAATCGAGGCGCGGGAAAAGGGCGCGAAGATCATTCACGTAGACCCTCGGTACACGCGAACGTCGGCAATGGCGGACATCTGGGTCCCGTTGCGTGCCGGAAGCGACATCATCTTCCTGGGTGCTCTGGTTCATTACGTTCTTGATAACAACAAAGAATTTCGCGATTACGTGGTTCATTACACGAATGCCGCGACCATACTTCGGGGGGACTTTCGCGATACCGAAGATCTCGACGGATTCTTTTCCGGCTGGGATTCGGAAAAAAAGAAATACGACCCAGAAACTTGGCTCTATCAAGGTTCCCCCGTCAAAGGCGGCAGCAACAAGCCGGGCCACTCCGACGCCGAAGGTGGGCACGGGAAAGACAGAGGCGGCGAAGCGCAAGATACATCCAAGCCCGAATCTGATCCCACACTGCAGCACCCGCGCTGTGTCTTCCAGGTCCTGAAACGTCATTTTTCGCGTTATACCCCTGAAATGGTGGAGCGCTACTGCGGAGTTTCGAGAGAAGTATTTCTAAAAACAGCGGAGGCCTTTACCTCGGCCTCAGGCACCGACAAGACTGCCGCTATTTGCTACGCAGTCGGCCTGACTCAGCACTCGAAGGGCGTTCAGATCATCCGCACCGCAGCCATACTGCAGTTGCTACTGGGAAATATTGGTCGACCCGGCGGAGGAATTCTCGCGTTGCGTGGGCACGCTTCGATTCAAGGATCGACAGATATCCCGACTCTCTTTGACATTCTGCCGGGATATCTGCCCATGCCTCTCTTCGAGGCCGATTCGAAAACCTTGAAGGGGTATTTCAAGAAACACAAGACACGAACCGGGTTGTGGTTTGGCTTTGACAAGTATTTCATCAGCTTGATGAAGGCGTATTACGGTGCCAGTGCGACGGGAGAGAATGAATGGGGATTTAACTGGCTGCCGCGAGTGAGCGGCGATCACTCTCATTTTGGATACTGGCTCGACATGGCGGATGGCAAGCTGGAGGGTCTGCTTGTAATGGGGCAGAATCCCGCAGTCGGGGCATCCAACGGGCGCCTCGAACGCAAAGCGCTGTCCAAGTTGAAATGGCTTGTGGTCCGAGACATGGTGGAGACTGAAACCGCATCGTTCTGGTATGCGTCTCCTGAAGTCGAACGCGGTGAGCTTTCCCCGGACACCATTGGCACAGAGATATTCTTATTTCCTGCGGCGGGAACCGCGGAAAAGGAAGGCACATTTACCAACACGCAGCGCTTGTTGCAGTACCGTGAGAAAGCGATAGATCCTCCCGGCGACGCGCGCAGCGAGCTGTGGTTCGTCTACCATTTGGGGCGTCGGCTGAAGGGGAGAGCCGACAAAGATACCCTTGCCCGCAACGGGGGCTTAAGAGCTCTAACATGGGATTACGAGACCGAAGGCGATAACGCCGAACCTCGCGATGAAGACGTTCTTAAAGAGATCAACGGATATCACGTTTCTGACGGCAAGCAACTGGAGCGCATCAAAGACCTAAAGAACGACGGATCCACCGCCTGCGGAGCATGGATATACTGCGGAGTATTTCCAGAGGAGGGTCGCAACCGGGCTCGTGAGCGCAAACCAAAAGATCTGCTCGGCCATGGCTGGGGCTTTGCCTGGCCCAACGATTGTCGAATCATCTATAACCGCGCGTCCGCGCGTCCCGATGGCAAGCCGTGGAGTGAACGCAAGAAGCTGGTGTGGTGGGACGAGTCGAAGCAGGAGTGGACCGGACTGGATAATCCTGACTACGAGCGAAAGACGCCACCCGATGCTCCGGCCAATATCCAAGAAGGAGAAGGCACCGAGGCCCTTGGCGGGGCTAAGCCCTTCATCCTGCATTCTGACGGAGTTGGTTGGCTGTACGTACCCAGCGGACTGAAGGATGGGCCGCTCCCGACGCACTATGAGCCGCTCGAGTCTCCGATAGAGAATCCGCTTTACACGCAGCAGACGAATCCGGCAGCTAACCGCAAGAGGCGGCCGGATAACCCATACGCCGCTCCCCACGATGCCCGCTTTCCTTATGTTTTGACCACCTACCGGCTCACGGAACATCACACCGCAGGCGGAATGTCACGTCATCTCTCGCACCTGAGTGAGCTTCAGCCGGAACTCTTCACTGAGGTATCGCCGGAATTGGCTGCTCAGGCCGGCTTGCAGCACGGAGGCTGGGCGACGATCATTACGCCTCGCGCATTGGTCGAGGCGCGTGTGATGATCACCACCCGCATGAGACCCTTGCAGATCGATGGCAGGCCGGTCCATCATGTCGGCCTTCCATATCACTGGGGATACAAAGGAAATGTAACGGGAGATGTGGTAAACGATCTGCTGGTCATCAGTGAAGAGCCGAACGTTCGCATCATGGAAACCAAGGCTTTGGTTTGCAACATCGTGCCGGGCGCCGCGCTCGGGGCGAAGCAGCGTTGGAGCAATTGAAATCTTACGTGGGGCAAAGCGCATGAGCGTAACCGCATTTCTGACGGACTCCACTCTGTGCATCGGATGCAAGGCTTGCGAAGTCGCTTGCAAGGAGTGGAACGGCGTAGGCGAGGACGGGCACGACTGGAGCGGATTTTCCTACGACAACACCGGCGCGGTCGGCGCCTCGACCTGGAGGCACGTCAAGTTCGTCGAACAGCCGCCGATACCGGGGTTCGGCGGCAATGTCGGAGAGCATACTTCCTGGACGTTCTCTTCCGATGTCTGCAAGCATTGCGAGAATGCCGGGTGCCTGGAAGCGTGCCCAACAGGTTCCATCGTGCGAACCGAATTTGGCGGAGTGTTCATCCAGCCAGACGTATGCAATGGCTGCGGATATTGCGTAAGCTCGTGCCCGTTCGGCGTGGTAGAACGCAATCCGAAGGATGGCCGCGCCTTCAAATGCACGTTCTGCTATGACCGCCAGAAAGTTGGTCTGAAACCGGCCTGTGCCAAAGCATGTCCCACGGAATCCATCCAATTCGGCGAGATTGAGCAACTCCGCCAAAAAGCGCAGCAGCGCGTTGAAGAACTGCACGAGCGCGGCATGGAAGATGCCGCGATCTACGATCCGACGGAAACCAGCGTTGGCGGCACGCATGCGATGTTCATCATTCGCGGCGATTCTCGAACCTATAACCTGCCTCCCGCCCCGGACGTTCCGACGGTATACCTGAAGAAGAGTTGGCGCTCTTCCGCAATCGCTGCCGGACTGCTGCTAGGAGGAACGTTGCTGGCTTTTCTGGCCGATAGCGCAAATGGGGACGGGAGAAGAAGATGAGCGATCGCTTTCCGATGCACGAGATGAGCGCGCAAGATCTCGCGCGCGAGCGACGGCTCGAAGAAATTCGACGAGAGGCGGAGCGAAAGGGCCAGCTGCGAGTCGTGCCCCCGCGCCCCGCGGGCGCTCCCTTTCCGCAGGCATCGCCCGAGCACGGTTATTACGGAATTCCATTGCTCAAAGCGCCCCCCTGGACGTGGGAGATTCCGCTCTACTTTTTTGTTGGTGGCGCTGCAGGAGCGGCTGCCGTGATCGGCGCGATCGCGGACTATACCGGCGCCGATCGCGAGTTGGTCCGGCACGCGCGCTGGATTGCCGCTGCCGGATCGGTGATCTCTCCGGCTCTGCTGATTTCGGACCTGGGCCGGCCAGAGCGATTCTTGGCGATGCTGCGGGTGTTCAAGCCGCAGAGCCCAATGTCCGTAGGAGTGTGGACGCTCTTGGGATTTTCCACGGGCGCTGCTGCCACGGCTTTCGCCGATTTCTTGCGATTGCGCTACGGACCCTCCTTACCGCTCTCCGTGCTGGAGAACGCTGGGCAAGCTGCATCCCTGGCGTTCGGGCTTCCCTTCTCCAACTACACGGGAGTGCTGATCGGCGCCACGGCCATTCCTGTGTGGAATCAGAATGCGGGAGACTTGCCGCTCCATTTCGCGGCCTCCGGAGTGGGCGCTGCCGTCGGAATTCTTGAATTGATGGGGCATCGCAAAAGCCGCGCGCTGCAGGCTCTCGGTCTGGGGGCGGCTATCTTCGAAACCTGGGAGGGGTTGCGCATTGAAGGCCGTTCCCAATCCCATCTCGATCCGCTGAAACACGGTACCAGCGGTTGGATCACCCGGGCCGGCGGTGCGCTATCCGGGCCGGTTCCGGCCTTACTTCGAGCGGCCAGCATCGTCAGCTCGAAAAAGAGAGCGTCATCGCTCCGGCGCGCGGCAGCGATGTCCTCAATCGCCGGATCCCTCATTACGCGGATCGCCTGGATTTACGCGGGGCACGTTTCCGCCCGCGACTGGAAATTGCCGCTCCAGGAAAAGTCCCTGGGACAGCATCAGCACGATCGACACCTCAAGACGGTTTCTGACGAAGGCTGAAGGTCTTCTTAGGCCTTAGGCCGCTTTTTCCCCAGGAGCTTTGGCCTCGACGTGACCGTGCTCAGCGGCGGCGTGCTCTATCGTGGCGTTGATCTGACTGCCGATCAGGAAGGCTAGTCCCGTCACATAGAACCACAGCATCAGGATGATTACCGCGCCGAGAGATCCATAGGTCCTGCTGTAGCTGTTGAAGAAATGCAAGTAGACGCGTAGCGCGGCTGAAGCGAGGACCCACACCGCCACTCCCACCACCGATCCGGGCGTGAGCCAGTACCAGTGCTGCTCCTCTACGTTGGGAGCAAAGTAGTAAATCACCGCGAACGTGAAGACCACGAATCCCAGGGCAAAAGCCCATTGCAGGATCTTGATGGCCACATAGGCCGCCTGGTTCAGCCCGACGTCATGCCCCAGGGAGGTAACGACGTGCCCACCCGCCAGGATCAGGAACAGGGCAACAATCAGCAGGACGGACATGGCCAGCGTCAGACCCATGGATATGAGATGAACCCTAACCCACGATCGGGCCTCGCGGACTTCATAGGCAGCATTCAGGG
Source organism: uncultured Acidobacteriota bacterium (assembly GCA_963807095.1). Taxonomy (GTDB): domain Bacteria; phylum Acidobacteriota; class Terriglobia; order Terriglobales; family Acidobacteriaceae; genus Sulfotelmatobacter. Next base: position 310,313 of record CAWEAF010000003.1, read on the forward strand.
TAGACATGAGCTGCGTCATTCCAGACGAACCTGAGTACAACGCAAAGAGCAGTCCGAAGGTCAGCTTGCCTCCACTGGTAGTTGGTGTGACCTCCTGCACGGTATGAAGGAGCACCTGATAAGCGGCCGGAGGCAGCACGAGTTGGAAATAGTAGAAAAGGTCGATCCGCAAACTGCTGCCTTCGGAGGCTAACAATCCCAACAGACCGAGCAAGAACAGGAGCATGGGGAAGACAGCAAGCAAGAAGTTATATGCCAATTCGTACGCCCGGTTGATCAGGTCGTTGCGGCTAATACCTCCCCAGACGCGGTGAGCCAGATCTCGCCATGTCAGACCTCCCAAAGCCCAGATGGACTCGATTTGCTGACCCGTGCTGAGAGCGGAATCGCTCATGTCCTGCTTGCGATGCCAATGCAAAGGGCTCGGTTGGAGCAGAATAAAGGCGACAATTTGGGGATTCTGAGCTGCGATTGAGGATCCCGCCCCGGCTGAGGCAGCGGCAACCCGCAGCGAGGAAAAATCGTCGAATACAGGTGATTCAGATGAATCCAGCGGTTCGGGCCCGGTGTATCACGATTCTCGACAGAATCCTGGGATCCTAAGACCCAGGGTGGGCCCGTTCGCGCCAGCGATAAAACAACGGAACTCCCGCCAGAATCACGAGTAGCCCCATGGAAGATCGCACTGGTCGCACGGTCCACAAATTCACGGTAAGGGCAACAGCGGCAGCAAGAAAAATGAGCGGCGTCCAAGGATAGCCCCACATTCGATACGGACGCACAAGTTCCGGCTCCTTGCGCCGCAAACGCAGCAGCGCAATTGCTGTCAGAGCGAAAAAAATCCACACTGCGAAGACGAACAGCGAGTAGAGTTCTTCGAATGTGCCGCTGAGTGCGAGCAGAGTTGCGATTGCTCCCAGAAAAAGGAGCGATCCGCTGGGAGTGCGAAAAGACGGATGCACGCGCCCGGTGAAGCGGAAGAAGACTCCATCGCGCGCCATCGCATACGGGATGCGTGCGCCAGTGAGAACTACTACGTGCAGGGCTCCAAGCGCTGAGATAGCCATCGCGATGGTGAGCCAGGCCGCACCGCGAGCACCCCAGAAGGTTTGTACCACGTCGGATGCAACGTGCTGCGACGCGGCCACCGCTGCGAACGGTAGCACATGAAAATATGCGATGTTGGCCGCCAGATACAAACCTGCAACCACCGAGAATCCGAGAATGATGGCACGCGGAATATTCCTCTGGGGATGAACGATCTCCTCCCCCAGATCCCCAAGATCGTTGAACCCGTTGTAGGCCCACATCGCGGGCACAAGGGCGGTGAGCAGCGCGGCAATGGCCCTTAGATTGAATGGCGCCGCAGTCGCCGACATTTCGTGTGCGATCTTCGGGTGGAACAGCGCTCCGCCAATTACGATGACCAGGATGGCGGTGATCTTTAACGTTGTGACCAGGATCTGAATTCCGCCGCTCATCCGCACGCTGAAATAGTTAATTCCAGTAACGATGATCACCACGAATGCCGCCAGCGGCTGAGCTGTCGTGAAAGTGAATCTGTAGGTACCGATGTGAGTTGTGAACCAGGGCGCGGAAAAAGCCGGAAATAGGAATCCCAGGAATCGCACGAAACCTGCAGCCAGAGTGGCCATTGCTACCGGTCTCTCGAGAAACGAACTCATCCAGCCGAATAGAAATCCGAACAGCGGGCCGAGCCCGCGGCTGAGGTATACATAAGGGCCGCCAGCTTTGGGGAACGCCGCCCCTAACTCGGCATAGCAGAACGCACCGAACAGAACGATAACGCCGCCGATCACCCAGGCCACCAAAACGCGCGATACCGATCCCGTCACGCGGGCCATGTCACTGCTGACGAGAAAGACGCCCGTGCCAATCGTATCTCCGATAACAATGGCAGTCGCGGAAAGCAAGCTGAGGCCACGCACCAAGTCCGATCGCGCAGGCTGCTGATTTTGAGTCTCAGGCATGTGAGAAGAATTCAGAGCCTACTCTCGGCAGATACCTCGGTCAACTTGTTCTCCTTGGAAGTGTCCTCTTGAAAGATCGCTCGTATTCGAAAGCGAAGAATGATGAGGGTTGCCCGACTGCGCTATCATCGAAACCGCCATGGAGACGCAGGATTTTCTTTTGAAAGAGTACCCGTGGAGCGAACGTTATCGCATCGACCATGTCGACGACGTACTGACTCCAGCACTGGCGATCTATCCGGAAGTTATCGAGTCCAACATCCAGTGCACCTTGAGGCTGCTCGGCGGCAATCCCGATCGTTGGCGGGCGCATATTAAGACGGCGAAACTTGGATACACGTTGCGAATGCTTTTGCAGAGGGGCGTGCGCAGTTTCAAATGCGCAACTACCTTGGAACTGGTCACTGCTTGCGAGAATGGCGCTGCTGATGTGCTTCTTGCGTATCCGGTGATGGGCGCGAACGCCCGGAGGGCGCGCGAGCTTGTCGATCAGTTTCCGGATGTACGGATTTCTGTGTTGGCTGAAAACGACGAACAATTGCGGCAATGGCAAGGCAGCCGTATCGGTGTGTTTCTGGATATCAATCCTGGAATGAATCGCACTGGGATTGAACAGAGGGATGGCGACCGCGTGATCCGGCTCATCACGTCGATGCGGGATGTCGGCGTACCTTTCCGAGGTTTGCATTACTACGACGGTCAATTCGGGCATGTTGCCGAGCCGGAACGAACGGCTGCAGCCCATGCCGGATACGACCGGTTACTCGAACTCGCAGGCGAAATCCGACGCCGTGGATTCCAGGTGGCCGAGATCCTCACTGCCGGTACGCCGGCATTTCCTAGCTCGCTTAGCTACAAAGGATTCCTCGGCAAAGACTTCGTTCATCGGGTGTCCCCCGGAACCATCGTTTACTGTGATGCGACCAGCCTGGCGCAACTTCCCCGTGAGTATGCCTTCGAACCGGCGGTTCTGGTGGTATCGCGCGTGGTGAGCCATCCGGTAGAGACGATTGCCACCTGCGATGCCGGTCACAAGGCGGTATCAGCGGATGCCGGCGTTCCCACGTGTGTAGTCGTCGGACATCCAGAACTAACGCCGCTCGCGCCGAGCGAGGAACATTTGCCGCTTCAGAAGAAGGAGCGGAAAGGGCCGCGGGTCGGCGAGATTCTCTACTTGCTCCCTCGTCACATTTGCCCGACGGTAAACAATTTTGATTTCGCTCTGTTGGTGAAAGACGGGCGGATCGAAGCGGTAGAAAAAGTTTCTGCGAGGGGCCGCGAGGCGCCACTGCCGCAGGAAACTTATGTCCGGTAGTGGCACCTGCAGTCCGGCTCCAGCTCGACGACTAAGTTTGCTCCTTCCCGGGCCGCACGGTGTCGTCCGTGCGCAGCATCATCCCTTCTTCGATTTGCGCGGCGATCCTCGGGTTGACTTCTGCGAAACCGGTTTCACGCTGTAAGCGATGCAATCGATCTCGATCAACATTCCGGGAGTATGCCCGAGATCGCTGCCTACGGTCGTTCGGACGGGATAAGGCCTCGAAAATCGACGGGAATAGACCTCGTTGTATCGCGCAAAGAGACTCGTATCGCTGAGATGAACATTCACTTTGATGACATCGTTGAGGGATGCTCCGTCCGCCTCAAGAATGGCCAGGATATTGTCGATAGTCTGCTCCGTTTGGCGTTCAATATCGTTCCCAACCAGTTCTCCGGTGGCGGGATCTAGTGGCCCGGTCCCGGTGACGAACACGAAATCTCCGGCGCGCCAGCCCTGCGAATATGCCCCACGCGGAGGCGCGCCACGCTTGGTTTGAATCACATATCTGCTCATATCGGCAATCCCATCTTCGTAGAATTCAATGAGTTCGAAAGGCTCTTCGCATCCGAAGGCGTCAGAACCGTTGTGCTGAGATTCTCGGAAGTATACTCCTGCCGAAAACAGCACCGAGCCTGCGCCGTCGCGCCGACGGATTGCAGACAGTGCGTGTCCTAAGGACGGGGCGGACTTCTCGTAAGAAGATCGGCCCAGAACCCGAGATCTCACAGCAGCTTCGTCAAACGCGCACGTTCGACCGGGCTCGGACGTGTACAAAGAAGGTTCCTGGACTTTAGTGAGCGAAAGAACAGACACAGGTCAAAGCAGAGGAGTACCGAGAAACTCTTGGCCACTTAAAGCACGCAAAACCTGTACTCTGAAGGCCCAAGAATAGCTTCACCTCGATTCGCCGATTGCCGCTAAGTCTTTGATTTGTAAGGAGAACTCGTCGACTTCGATTCCGAAGCCCTTACGCTGTTTTCCCGTCCGCTCGTATTTCGCCAGGGTGCATTATCCTCTCCTCCACCATGGCCAACTTTAACCATCCTGCCTTCCCGAGATGTAATTCTTGTTCGGAATTCGTAACACAATGCAATCTCCGGATAGTCTTTTGCAAGTCTCGTGGACAATGCAGGTAACTGATGAGGGGGAGAGGAGTGGGCCCGGAAGACTGCCCGAACTGCGGCGGTTCAGGATACATGGCGAAACCGGTGGACTTAAATGGTAAGTCCGACGGCGTCGCTTTTATCCGCACCAAGTGTCTCGCCTGCGGGGGCACCGGCCGGAAACACCCGATCCCACCTGCAACCGCAGGCTGACCGCACGGCCTGCGGTACTTGCGAAACGTACGGAACCGGACCGTCATGCTTCCCGTCCTACGATTTGACGGTCCGGACCGGACGCCAACCTTAAGTTCGGTGACTCGCTTTCCAGTTCCGGCGCTTTTCCAGGGAGGGGAGGCAGGTTCAGGCGATTCCCGCGGCTTTGATGGCGGAGCGGCGCGGCGCAGGAGTTGTTTCTACGCGGTTTCGGCCGTTCGCCTTCGCGCGGTATAGAGCCTTGTCTGCCGATTTCAGAACTGTCTCGGGATCCGCTTTCGCCTTCGCCGCACTTGCTATCCCAATGCTGACGGTCACGGAAAGTGCCTCGACTGAACTTTCGCGCTCTGGCTCGCGAATAGCTTTTGCCAGGGCGCCACGTCGGCTATTTCGTTCCTTTCGGCGATCCGGTCCGCGTTTGGCCAGTCGCCGATCACAGCCTCGCATGCGGAACTCGGAGGACTCGATGTTTTCCCGCAATCTTTCCAGATGCTCGACTACTTCGGAGGTGCCTTTGCCGGGAAATAGGATGGTGAACTCCTCCCCCCCGCAACGGTAAGCGCATCCTCCGCCCATCACGCGGGCAAGGTTCGAGGCAACCAGTCGCAGCACCTGATCCCCGGTATCGTGTCCATAGGTGTCGTTGAATCTTTTGAAGTGATCGATATCAACCACTGCAATCGAGAACGGTTCGTGCAGCCGGAGCAGCGCATCACTGAAAGCACGCCGCGATGGCAGACCCGTCAATTCATCGTGATAAGCCAGCAAGTAAGAATTCTCAATGATCGACACACAAAGAATGCAGGCGGCGGTTGCCGAATAGACCATCGCCAGACGCTGAGTTGGGGCGTATTTCAGCGAGAGGAAGAAGGCGCAGAGCGACCATAGCAAAGCGCTGTCTGCCGGCTTACGGGTGAACAAGAAGCGGCCGAGCAGAAGCACTCCTGCTGCTGCGACCACCACCCATACGTACTCTGGAAACGAAGTGGCCGAAACAATATGCCGCTGCAGCGTGCTCGATGTGAGCCTGGACTCCGCAGTGCGGCAGACCGCGGACAGCACAATCGATTCAACAAACAGCAACAGGCCGACCGGAGTCATCGACTCAGCTGTGAACCCGCGCTCGTGCATCAGCGCGATAAATACGAAATCGATTGGCACGATCACGGCCACGGTCCGTGCTGCCACCAGCAACAATGCCGGCGACCCGGCACCAAAAAGCGCAATTCCCTCTTCAGCGAGCAATAACACGCACAATGCGAAGAAGATGCGGCTGGAGTGGAACCGCCATGTCAGAAGCATCCCCCCGCCGAGCACACAATAAAAAAGGAAGGTAAGCGCAGGCATGGTCAGGTTCAGCCATCCGGAATAGACCAGTCCCATCACGGCGAGAAGCAGAACTCCGCCGGGCACAGCCAAAGACCTAAGTGTGGCCTTACTCCAGATCTGCAACTCTCACTCCATGGCTCAAAAGCGCCATCCGAAAATTATCTCCGGAGGTGTCGACCTAAGGAATTGGCCGACAAGGTTCGGATGGAGCGGGGTTCACTCGTGTTCTTCTTTGAACCTTGGTTCCATTTCTGCAAGGAGATACCTCGGTGCGCGCGGGTTTCTGCTGCAGTTCAACGGTTTCTAACTAGACTGGGCTGTTCGATTAAGGACGGTTCACGATATGCGAATTCTTATTGCAGAAGACGATGAGGCGCTGGGCAAATTCGTCCGTCAGGGCCTCGAAGGCGAGCACTACAGGGTCGACGTTGTGGGAGATGGGGAACAGGCCCGCACCGCCGCAACCAACTCTGAATACGATCTCATCGTTCTGGACCTGAATTTGCCGACGCTCGATGGCGTCAGTGTTCTGCGGCACGTCCGATTGAACCGGCCGACGGTTCCAGTGTTGGTCCTGACCCAGCGTACCCGGGTGGAGGATCGAGTGCAGTGTCTCGATACCGGTGCGGATGACTACTTACCAAAGCCGTTTTCCTTCAGCGAATTGTCGGCCCGAATCCGCGCTCTGCTACGCCGCAGCCATATCCCTTCCGATTCGGTGCTGACGATTTCCGATCTGAAGCTGGATCGCGTGCGCAGAATCGTCGAGCGCGCGGGGCGGAAAGTAGAGCTGACCGGCAAAGAGTTTTCGCTGCTCGAATATCTGATGCGCAATGCCGGCCGCAATGTCACCCGCTCCATGATCATCGAACACGTGTGGAATCTCTCCTTCGACACCACCACCAACGTGGTCGACGTCTATATCAATTACCTGCGGCGCAAGATCGATGATGGCCATGCTCTCAAGCTCATTCACACCGTACGCGGCGTAGGCTACGCGCTCGACGCCCCGCACGCCGTAGAGGAGGCACGAGCATGAGCGGCGCCGGAACGCAACCTGGCCGCGTATCGCCGATCTCGCATTTGCCGGGCGGCCGCCTGGTGGCCGATCTGCTCCATGCCCTGAACCAGCCGGTCACAGGACTGCAGTGCTCGCTCGAACTGGCCGCAGTCGCTTCGCGCCCGCCGGCGGAGTATGCCCGGACCATTCGCGATGCCCTTCAACTTACCGGGCGTGTCCGGGTTCTAGTAGAAGCGCTTCGCGAGATCGCAGGCTCGGCATGCCAGGAAGCGGAACCTGCCCGGGACGTCGTTCTCGACGAAATGCTCTTTGAAGCGGTTGACGAGTTGCGTCCGGTGGCGGATGCCAAGCAAATCCATCTCCTGTACACGGGCTCCGGCCCGCTCGGAGTGCGCGCTCCTCTGCGCCGGAGCGAACGGGTAATATTTCGCCTGCTCGAGTCCGGCATCAGCCTGGCACGGGAAAAGAGCGAGGTGCATGTCTCCGCCCAGGCAGAGGCCGCAAACGCATTGCTGGCACTCTCGTGGACGCCGGGGTTGGCGCCGGAGTTTTCGCCATGGTCGTCCTCAGAACTTGGGTTGTTGATCGCGCAGGCCGAATGGGAGCAGGCGGGCGGCCAGTGGACATGGGAGTTTGCCAATCAGAGAGAAACTTGCCGTTTGCGGATTCAGCTGTCACCTCGAGTGCTGAGCCCGGCGGCGGAAACGGAAGAGGAGCAATGAGCCCCGCACTGGAACTTCCGGCTTGCCTCAGTTGCGGCGCCGCTCTCATTGTCAGTCCTAGCAACACGCTGCGCGCCGACGTCCTCCACCGCTTGCACGGACGCTGCTCTTCGGTGCAGCAGGCTGCCGGAGGCGCCGAGGCTCTCGCCAAACTGGAAAAAGGAAGCTGGCAGGTGCTTTTCCTCGACCGCCGTTTGCGGGATCTGGACGCCGACGAACTCATCGCCATCATTCAAGTCCGCTTCCCCGGAATCCAGGTGGTGCCGCTCGATTCCGACCAAACCGGCGAACCATCGGACCGCGAGCTCAAAACGCGGACGCGCGCTCCGGGGCTCTGCAGCACAGAGCTGAAGTGTGACCCTCCGGACGATCCGCCGGTTCCGGAGCCGCTGCCGGGAATGATCGGCCTCAGTGCCGCGATGCAGCGTGTGTACCGCCTGGTGCGGCTGGTGGCGCGCCACCCCACAACGGTGCTCATCGCCGGAGCTACGGGAACTGGCAAGGAGTTGGTCGCGCGAGCGTTGCACGCGCTCAGCCCGCGTTCCGCCAGGGCATTTGTGGTAATCAACTGCGCCGCGATTCCCGAAGCGCTGCTGGAGTCTGAACTGTTCGGCTACGCCCGTGGCGCCTTCACCGGAGCGGTGCAATCGCAACTCGGGAGAGTAGCGGCCGCACATGGCGGAACGCTCTTCCTGGATGAGGTCAGCGAACTCCCGTTGGGAATGCAGGCCAAGCTGCTGCGATTCCTGGAGCAGAAAGAGGTTCAGCGTCTGGGTACCTGCGAGGTGACGCGCGTCGATGTACGGGTGGTGGCTGCCAGCAACGTCGATCTGGCGGAGCGTGCCGCGCGTGGTGAATTCCGGCGCGACCTGTTTTACCGGCTGGCGGCGTTCCCCGTTGAGTTGCCGCCTCTCGCGGCTCGACGGGAAGATATCGTTCCGCTGGCCGAGCACTTCCTTGCCTGCATGGCGGCTGCGCTTGCCATCAAGCCTCCGCGTTTGAGCCCCGAAGCCATCCGCATGCTGGAAGGATACGGGTGGGAAGGAAACGTCCGCGAGCTGCAGCACGTGATCGAGCGCGCTTCCATCCTGGTGGAAGATCAGGACACGGTGGAAGCCCAACATCTTTGTTTTTCCTATGGATTCAGCCCGGACAACGCAAAGTCGCCGGGAGGAGTATTAGCGGAATGTTATTCCGCAGCGCGACGATTGGCATGAGCCGTGCAAATCTTGCCGCTGAGTATGTCTACTTTGCCTATCCCGCACGGAGAGACTAGTCTGCATGCCTCCCCGCCCATCTGCGGACCCGCGGCGCTAAAAATTGCCCCGCGGCCCGGAGAAGATGAGTACGAGCTGCTGCGGGCTTTCCGCTCGTTCGCGAAAACAGCCGCCGCTCTGGAACGATCCTACGGTTCCCTGCAGGGAGAAGTAGAACGGCTGCGCCGCGAATTGGAGGCAAAAGACAGCGATCTGGCCCGGAGTATCGAGTCCAGGCGCGAGGCCCGGGTTCAACTGCAGGGCATCCTCGAAAGCCTTCCTTGCGGAGTCCTGGTGTTTTCCGATCAAGGAGAGATTCTCGAAGCCAATCCTGAGGCTCTGCGGCTTTTCGAGACCGGCAGTGTGGCGGCTACCGGGCGCGGCCTGGTCTCAGGGCTGCCCGCCGTGATTCAAAAGCTGCTGGAATGTACTTGCGAGCACGGTCGGGAGCAGGAAATCGAGATTCCTGGTGAGGGCGGCGATCTCCGGTGGATCGCTGCGCGCAGCGCACGAATCGGGGCGGACGCATCCGTTTTCAGCCTACGTGATATTACCGCGCGCAAGCGTCTGGAATCGGCGCAGGCCAGACTGCAGCGGGACTCGGCGCTGGCGGAGATGTCGGCAGTGCTGGCCCACGAGGTCCGCAACCCGCTCGGCAGCCTGGAACTGTTTGCCGGATTGCTGGCGGATGCCGGTCTGGAGGGAGAGCGGGCCCGATGGGTCGAGCATGTGCAGGCCGGGCTGCGCACTCTGGCTGCGACCGTAAATAATGTCCTGCATTTTCACAGCCTGCCCCACCCGAATTTGTCGCCCGTCGACATTGGCCAGCTGCTCGAGTGGGCTCGCATGTTCTGCACCCCGGTGGCTCGTCAAGCGGGAGTCATACTGAGCCTACAAAATGACATCTCCGGCGTTCTGCTCAACGCCGACCGCCATCGCCTGGAGCAGGTGCTGCTGAATCTTGTGCTCAACAGCATCCGTGCCATTGCCGGCGCTGGGTGGATTCAGTTATCCGGCCGCCTCCTCGAGGGCGGAAGCAAAGTCCAGCTGTCGGTGGCCGATACCGGCCCGGGTATTGCCCCGGAGAATCTCTCGAAGCTTTTTCAGCCAGGCTTCACGACACACTCCGGCGGAGCCGGTCTCGGTCTGGCGGTCTGCCGGAAGATCGTCGAGCAGCACGGTGGAACCATTCGCGGCGAGAACTCCGCCTCGCACGGAGCCATCTTTACCCTGACTTTTCCGGTTGTCCCACAGCCGGGCGGGGAGGTACAGGAATGAATCGTGTGCTGGTCGTCGACGATGATGGCGGCATGCGCGCCGCGCTGGAGGCTCGATTCCTGCGGCAAGGCTGGCGAGTCGAAACCGCCGGCAGTGCGCCGGAGGCCCTCGAAAAGTTCCGCCGCGGCCTGCATCCCCTGATCGTCACTGACATTCGCATGCCCGGCGAAGACGGATTCCACGTCATGCGCTCCGCGCGTGCCCTGGCTCCGCACACGGCGGTGATTCTGTTGACCGCGTTTGCCCGCGTTCCGGACGCGGTTGCCGCCATCAAAGACGGAGCCTGCGATTATCTGGTGAAGCCGGTCTGTTTTGAGCAACTGGAACAGGCAGCCGAACGGGTGCTGGCGCAGTCCCGAACCCAGGCGGACGTGATGCAGGAACTAGCAGGGTGCGCGCCCAACTGGCTGCGCGCCCTGGAACGCGCCCGCCAGGCGGCTTTGAGTGATGCCGATATCCTTATTGAAGCCGAAAGCGGCACTGGAAAAGAACTCGTTGCCCGCCTGGTCCACCGTCTCAGCGTTCGCCGCGGTCGCCCGTTTGTGGCGGTGAACTGCGCCGCGTTTCCCGAGACGCTTCTGGAAAGCGAGCTCTTCGGACACACCAAGGGCGCCTTCACCGGGGCCAGCGCTGCCAAACCCGGCAAGTTCGAACTTGCCCACGGAGGTACGCTGTTGCTCGACGAAATCGGCGAAATGCCATTGAACCTGCAGCCCAAACTGCTGCGCGTCCTGCAGGAGCGCGAGTTTGATCGCCTGGGAGACATTCGCCCGGTGCGCGTCGATCTGCGCGTGATCGCCACCACCAATCGCACCCTGCCTCCGATGATTCGCGAGGGCAAATTCCGCGCCGATCTTTATTACCGCCTCAACGTCATTCCCTTGAGCCTGCCGCCATTGCGCGACCGCGCCGGAGACATACGGGAACTGGCCCAGTTCTTTGTCCAGCTTTATACTCCGCCCGGCCGCTCCCTCCACCTGACCCCGGAATTTTTCGAGCGGCTGGAAGCCCATGCCTGGCCGGGTAACGCGCGGGAACTTGCGAACTGCATGCGCCGCGTCGTGGCACTGTCAACCGGGCCGGAGATTGGCGCCGGCGCCCTCGAGGGTTCGGAGTGGGGCGCGGAGTGGGTGCCGGGTGATTCCGGTTTGTCTTCTTCCTGCCTTCGTGCCGGGGTCTCCCTGGGAGAAATGGAACGCAAGCTGGTGGAAATCACTCTCGAAGCGACCGGAGGAAACCGTTCGCGCGCCGCCGAGCTTCTCGGAGTCAGCCTGCGCACCGTGCGCAACAAGGTTCGCAGCTATGGCCTTCCCAGTTGGAGCAGCTATGTCCATGAATAACCCAAGCATGATCGAAACCAGCGTTGCCGAAGCACTAGGCCGCTTTCTGGATGTGGACGTGGCCCGCTACAAGCTGATCGCGGGCAATCTCGCCAATATCGACACTCCCGGCTATCGCGCCCGCGACCTGGATTTCCGCTCCGAATTGCGGCGCGCGGCGGTACAGGATGAGAACTCCGGAGTGGCCGGGCTTCATCTTGCCGCCTACGCTCCGGTCGCGCGCCAGGTTCGCGGCCTGATGGAGCGCCCCGACGGCAACAATGTCAGCGTCGAGCGCGAGAGCCTGTTGCTCGCCGAAGCTCAAATGAAATTCAACCTCGGTGTCCAGCTGCTTAAAGATCAGTTTCATACCATTTCGTTAGCCATCAATTCCGGAGGCAGCTCGTCATGAACCTGTTTGGCATGCTCGAAGTCAGTGGATCGGCGCTGGCGGCGCAACGCTGGCGAGCCGAAGTCGTCTCGGCAAACATGGCGAATGCCGAGACCACGCACACCCCGCAAGGCGGCGCCTATCGCCGGCAGCTGGTCGTCTTTCGGGCTCAGCCGACGCCGCGCTTCCCCATGCTGCTGGCCGGCCTGCAGCACAAGCCGCAAGAAGGAGTGCGGGTCGAGCGCGTACTGGCCGACGCCTCTCCGTTGCCTCGCCGCTACGAGCCCGGACATCCCGATGCCGATGCCGAGGGTTATGTGACCTATCCCAACGTGAATCCGGTGATGGAGATGACGGACCTGTTGAGCGCGGTGCGTTCGTACCAGCTGAACGCGTCCGCGGTGCAGGCCGCCAAGAATATGATCCAGCAATCGTTGCAGATCTTGGGCTGATTTGATTTGCGGGAGATTTCGGTATGAGCAGCGCCATTTCGTCGCTTCGTATCCTGCCAGCGGACGTGGACTGGGGCGGGTTTCAGCCGGCGGCTTCGTCCGAGGCCGGCTTTCGCGAGGTCCTGCATAGCGCGATCGACGATGTCCAGAAGCTGGAAGGACAGGCGGAGGCGAAGGTGGCGGGAGTGTTGTCCGGCAATGGCAGCGATGTGCACAGCGCCCTGATCGCCGTCGAAAAAGCTGACTTGAGCTTCCAGCTGATGATGCAGGTGCGCAACAAGATCGTGTCTGCCTACGAAGAGATCTCGCGCATGCAGTTCTAAATTTTCGCGCGCCGCCCGCGCATGACCGGTCATGGCTGAGAGCACGCAATCCGCCAACGACGTCCTGGAACGGATGAAGCAGTTCGTTCAGGGATTGAGCCTGAACCAGCGTTTGCTGCTGCTGGGCGGCACGGTTCTGGTCGGGGGAGTGCTTTGGGTGTTCGTCGCATTGCTGGGACAGCCCAAATACGTCACGTTGTATTCGGGGCTGCGGCCCGAGGAAGCGCAGAATCTCGCCAGCCGTCTGGCGGCGAAAAATATTCCGCATCAGATCTCATCCGATGGCGGAAGCCTTCTGGTGCCCGACGATAAGCTGGATGCCAGCCGCCTGGAAACCGCGGCGGCCGGCCTGCCGCGCAGCGCGCGCCTGGGATTCGAATTGTTTGACACGCCCAACTGGGCAGGCTCCGATTTTACCGAGAAGGTGAATTACCAGCGCGCCCTGGAAGGCGAACTGGAACGCACTCTGGCTACCCTGAGCGAAGTGCAGGCGGTGCGCGTCCACCTGGTCCTGCCGCAGGAGTCCCTGTTCACCGAACAGCAGCATGAGGCCAAAGCGGCGGTAATGCTTAAGACCCGCGCCGGCCGGCTGTCCGAGCAGGCCCAGCAGGCCATCCCGCAACTGGTCGCCAGTGCGGTCGACCGCCTGCGCCCGGAAAATGTCACGGTCGTCGATGCCGACAGCAATACGCCGCTGCTGCATAACCGAGACGGCGCCGGCCGCGCCTACGGCCTGGATGACGAACTGGCCAAGACCCTGATCCACACCCTCGAGCCGGTAGTGGGAGCCGACCACGTTCGCGCCAGCGTGCATGTTGAATACGATCTGGGCACCAGCGAGGAAACCCGAGAGACCTATGACCCGAAGACCACTGCGGCTCTAACCCAGGAACATTCCGAGGAGAGTTCAACCGGGTCGGCGCCCGCCGGCGTCCCGGGCACCGCCAGCAACGTGCCCTCGGGCACTCCTGCACCCGCGGCCGCGTCCGGCGCCGAACAGTCGAACTCGCGCTCCGATGCGACCACCTACGCGGTCAGCAAGACACTGCATCGCAGCGTGGAGCCTCCCGGGCGCATCAGCCGGATCGCAGCAGCGGTGCTGGTCGATGACGCGGTCGAGGTTGCCGAATCCGCCGGCAAACGTACCACCACTCGCCGCAAGCGCACAGCGGAAGAAATGAAGCAGATCGAACAGCTGGCGCAAGCGGCCATTGGGGTCGATACCCAGCGGGGCGATGTGCTGGCGGTGGAAAATCTCTCGTTCCAGGAAACTCCCGGGGAAAACCTTCCTGTGCCACCGCGCGCCGACTCCTGGCGCCGCATGATTCAGCCCTGGGTTTGGATCCTTCGCTATGTCGGGCTGGCCGCACTATTCCTCGTGGTTTATGGCTTGGTGCTGCGCCCGGTGAAAAAGCAGGCGCTGGCTGCATTCCGTGAACTGCCCGGCCGGGTTGCGGGAAGGCTAGCTCAGCCAGTGGCCGCGGCCTCGGAAATTGCGGAGTCCGGCCCCAATCGCGCCAGTCAACTGAAGCGGATGCTCGCCGAAAAGGTTAAGACCGAACCGGAGGCGACCAGCCGCCTGGTGCAGGGCTGGGTGCAGCAGGAGGGCCAGCGATGACCGCCACTCCAGCTCCCACTGGCGCGCGCAAAGCTGCAATTCTGCTGGTAATTCTCGGGGAGGACGCGGCCAGCCAGATCTACCGGCATCTTACACCTGCGGACGTCGAGCGCATCAGCCATGAGATTGCAGCCCTGCGCTCGGTTGACGGGCACACGGCGCTGGCTGTGCTGGAAGAATTTGAGCGCCTGGCCAAGACGGGAGACTATTTCGCGCAGGGCGGAACTGACTACGCCAACAAGTTACTCATCAAAGCCTTCGGCGAAGATGGCGCCAAGGAACTGCTGCGCCAGCTCTCCGAGTCGGCGGAGTTGAGCGCCTCCAAGCTCGACTCGCTGCGCCAGATTGATCCGCAGCAGCTGGCCAAGTTCATTGAGGGAGAGCATCCGCAGACGGTGGCTCTGATTCTGGCCCACCTCGAAGCCAAGCAGGCCTCCGCGCTGCTGATGCGGCTTCCTGAAGAGTTGCGCGCCGAGGCCGTCAAACGGCTGGCCCAGCTCCGCCAGTTCTCGCCTGAAATGGCGCAGCGTGTTTCCCAGGTGCTGCATAAGCGCCTGGAAGCGTTAGGCGAGCAGAGCCGCCGCGCCTATGCCGGGCTGCGGGGGGTCGCCGATCTCATGAACCGCCTGGAGCTGAATACTGCAAGGACCATCCTGGAAGGCATCGAGAAGGAAGATCCCAAGCTGGCTCTCTCGATTCGTAATCTGATGTTCACCTTTGAGGACCTGTTGACCGTTCCGGAGGCGGGGGTCCGTGAATTGCTCGGGCAGATGGACAAAAAGACTCTGGCTACCGCGTTACGTGGCGCCTCTGAGGAGCTGAAGAACTACATTTTCAAGTCGATGTCGTCGCGCGCAGTGGAAATGCTGAAAGAAGATATGGAGGTGCTGGGGCCGGTGAAGTCGCGGGAAATTCACAAAGCTCAACTCGAGGCCGTGGCCGTTGCTCGCAAGCTGGAAGCGGATGGCAAGTTAACCTTGACGCAAGAGGGGGACGATGAGTACGTCGCCTAGCCGGGCGTCCGCTCCCGCGCCCTCCAGCCTCGACTTGGAGACTTTTCCTTACGAGACGGTCGCCGGCGGCGCTGTCCGTGTCGGCCGTTCGAGGGATTCTGGCGGCGAGCTGAGAGGCCAAGGCGACTCCGAAACACTTGCACGGGAAAAGCGAGATCTTGAGCAGGCACGTCAGGAAGGGCAGAACGAAGCTCGCAAGAGTTTCGAAGAGCAGTTGGCCAGAGAGCGTTCCAGCCTGATCTCGGCCCTGGCCCAGTTCACCCGCGATCGTGCCACTTACTTTCAGAAAGTGGAGTTGGAGATTGTTCAGCTGTCGCTGGCGATCTCCCGCAAGATTCTGCACCGCGAGGCCCAGCTTGATCCCCTCCTCCTCGCGGGAATCGTGCGGGTCGCTCTCGAACAGATCGACGGCGCCACCGGCGTCCGGCTTCACGTCCATCCACAAAACGGCCCTGACTGGCGGAGGTACCTGTCGCTGCATCTCGATCCCTCCGATCTTCCCGAAATCATCGACGATCCCGCCCAGCTACCAGACCAGTGTCTTCTTGAAACTTCCATGGGCACGACGGGGATTGGGTTGGAGGTCCATCTCAAAGAGATCGAGCAGGGCCTGATGGACTTGCTCACGGCGCGCCCTGGGGCGGCTCCATGAGCTCCAGCCCGGCGCTCGCGCCCTATTTTGCCCGACTCGAAACGTGCTCCGCCTTGCGCTGGCAGGGGCGAGTCACTCAAGTGATTGGACCGCTGGTCGAATCCGAAGGTCCGTTCTGCTCCGTGGGTGAAATTTGCCAGATACAGGACTCGCAGCACCGCATGCTTCCCGGAGAGATTGTTGGCTTCCGCGGCTCGACCGTTCTTTCGATGCCACTGGATCCGCCTCGCGGTATTCGCCGTGGCGATCGGGTCGTCACCTGGGGAGAACACCCCGCGGTCCGAGTCAGTGACGAGCTACTAGGTCGCGTCCTTGACGGACGGGGTCGCCCGCTCGATTCCCTTGGCTCCTATCGGGCGCAGCAATATCAGAGTCTCGACAGCCCCGCTCCGATGGCTCTGGAGCGCGTCACGATTCATGAGCCCCTGGGTTGCGGGATTCGCGCTGTCGATGCATTTCTTACCTGCGGCCGCGGGCAACGTGTCGGCATCTTTGGAGGCAGCGGTGTGGGAAAGAGCACGCTGATCGGAATGATGGCGCGCAACACCGATGCCGATATCATCGTCCTCGGTCTGGTCGGGGAGCGGGGTCGCGAGGTGCGCGACTTTCTGGAAAACTCTCTCGGAGAGCAGGGCCTACGCCGGGCGGTCGTCCTGGTCTCCACTTCAGACCAGTCTCCCCTGCTCCGTATCCGCGCTGCCTTCGCGGCGACTGCCGTCGCCGAATTTTTCTGCCGCCGGGGCAAGAACGTGCTTCTGGTTGTCGATTCGCTTACCCGTATGGCGATGGCGCAGCGCGAGGTCGGACTGGCGGCGGGCGAGCCGCCCACCGCAAAAGGCTACACGCCCTCATGCTTTACCATGCTGGCGCGCCTCATCGAACGTGCGGGAAAGTTCGCGGGTGGCAGTATTACCGCGTTCTACACCGTCCTGATGGAGGGAGACGATGAGCAGGATCCGCTTGTGGACGCCACTCGCGCCCTGTTGGATGGCCACATCATGCTCGACCGCAAACTCGCCGTACGCAGTCACTACCCGCCGATTGCCGTCCTCGATAGCATGAGCCGGTTGATGCCCGCGGTCTGTTCTCCGGCGCATCTCCAAAAGGCGCACGAGTTGCGGCGTCTGCTCGCCGCCTACACTGCATCCGAAGATCTGATTCGCATCGGCGCCTACCAGAAAGGAAGCGACCCCACTCTTGATAAGGCCCTCGCCCTGATCCCGGAGTTGCAACGATTGCTCATGCAGAAGCCGTCGGAAGCTGCCTCCTTCTCCGACAGCGTTTCCCGGCTGCTCGCGCTTCCGAGTTGATCCCATGGCGTTCCGATTTCCACTGCAGGCGCTGCTTCACCTCCGGCAAAGCGTTGAACATCAGCAGGAGCTTCGCCTGAAAGCGGCGAACCAGCAGGTCGCCAAAACTCGACATGTGATAGAACAAGTCGACATTCGCGTTGGCCAGGTACGTCAGCTTGCTTCTCGCGAATTAGTTTCCGGCACCACGTCCGCCGAACTCCGTTTCACCCTGGAGATCGAACAAACGATGCACGCCCAGCGTCACGATCTCGAGGCTCACCTCGCGCACGCAGTTAGTATCCGCAACCGGCAGCAGCTTATTTTCCAGCAGGCACGGCGAGAGCGCGAAACCTTTGAAAGCCTGCGCGACCAGCAGCGACACGAATACGAGCGGGAAACCGCCAGAAAACAGCAGCGGCAGCTCGATGACCTCTTCTTGTTACGCCGCGCCTACTTGCGGCGTGGTTAGACCTTGCCCAGGCTGGGCAGCCCTTGCCCAGTCGGCACACTTCGTCCTGTCGAATTCTTTCATCGGCACTTCGCGAGTTTCCTTGATTCTTCAAGGGTTCGCTCGCCCGGCGCGACGAGTTGCGAGCTCTATCCGTTTGGATGGAGGCGTGCATATCTTCCGGTGAATATTGCGAAAGCTGCCGATGGTGATCGCGAATCTTCAACCCGTACTCTTGCAGGAAGAAACTCCCCAAGCCGTCACCGTTTCTTCCGCATTAATGTCGAGCTCGCAAGGGGACAGCACTTTTGCCGAAATTTGCGCGGCGATGATGTCTTCTACTTTTCTGCCGAACGTCGCTGATTCGAACTCGCCTGCAACAACTCGACTCCAAAATCTGCTGAACGGTTCCGGAAATCCAATTGATCCTGCGGTGCCGCTCTGCACTTCCAATCCGAAGCCAGCCGCGAGCAGCAAAAGCGCCGCTGCGGATCTTTCGCATCCGTTCTTGCCGGCGCTGGCCGTGAACCTGCTGCTAATTCCTGATCCTGCAGCTTCGCCGGCACCTGATGCAGGTTCGAGCCCTTCGCAAATCGAACTGGCCAACTCGGCAGAGACACTGATTTCAGAAGCCACTTCCGCGAGCTTGTTTAAGGTGTCAGATGTCTTCCCAGATTCGGGAGTGGCTACAGACGCGGAGTTCAGAAATGCATCCTCAGCAACCGAGACAGATTCGCCTATCCCTCAGGTAACGGGGAACGACGCCGGCAGAAGCCTTTCACGAGGACAATTTCCACCTCCAGCAACAACGGATCTCCTGACCAACGCCAACCCGAAAATGCCGGACCTTACGCAATCCGTGAACCCTGCTGCGGCTGCTAGAACGCCCGAGGATTCCTCCAGACCGACGGGAGCCTCTAGCCTCGACACGGCTTCGATCGATGCGTACTCAGTCTTGCGTCCGGGTGAGTCGGATTCTTCGGCAGCACCAGTCTTGCAAGGGGACTCCGGCGAAATTGCCGTTCCGCTGATCGCAAATCTGGTGAGAACGCCGGTAGTCGATGCAGTTCTCCGCAACGCTGTCGGCCAGGCGATCCCAGCTTCAGATGGCACGACCCAGCCCGTTAACGCCGAGGTGGGGAACGCGTCCCCTGCAATCCCAGTTCCCGAAACTTCTGCGAATGATTCGCAGGCTCCCTCGCCGTCTCAGTCAAACACGAACGATGTCGCGCGGTCGCAGACCTCTGGAATAGTCATCGCCACCACACCAGACAAGAAAGAGAACGAGTCGTTCCCCTCTGGGCAGGCTCAAACGATTCCCACCCAGCTTGTGAACCCGGCTCGGATGCAGCGCCCGGCGAATGCAGCGGCGGCCGCAGTGTCGCTGGCGCACCACGTTACGGCTCGCGTTTCTGAGCCCGTCTCGGTCTCACCCGTTCCGGATTCACACGCTCAAAACCTGCCTGCTCTCGCAACCCAAGATAGTGGTGAGTACGTCACATCGACTATCCCGGTCAATTCCCCCGTAACTTCTTTCGCTGGTTTGGTCGAGCCAAAGGTCCGGCAAGCCGATCCGCCAGACAAGAACGCATCCGATTCTGCGCAACGCAAAGACTCTTCGACAAACACTTCTTCCCCCATCCCTCCATCCCCCGTCTCGGCCGCGGCAAACACCACAGTTGCCTCGCCTTCGCCTACTCCCGTGGTCACCTTACAGCCGCGCGAAGTTCAGGCACCCAACCCCAAGCAGGAAGCCCCCGGCTCCCCGGAACCCTCAGGTACGGTTCCCGCTCTGCCCGATTCTCCTGCGTTCCCGGCTCCCGGCCCTGTGCGGATGGCGCAAATGGTCGGCAAATCTGGCCAGTCCGAGATGCGAATTGGATTGAGTACTCCGGCCTTCGGCAGCGTAGAGGTTCGGACCATCGTTCATAACAACGATGTTGGGATTGTCATCGGAACTGAACGTGGCGATCTGCGATCGTTGATGGCAAGCGATCTTTCCGGGATCACCACAAACCTGCAGCATCAGAACTTGCGGCTGAATGAGGTGAACTTTCAGCAACAAGGATTTGCGTCTGCGAATAACTCGTCTTCCGGAGATAACCCGCAGCATCGCTCTTTTGACCCGCAACCAGGTTGCGCCCCCGCTTCGGTGGCGGAGCCTTTTCCTCTTGAGTCCGATGTGCCGCTGGAAGCGCCAATCATGCGCGGCTCAGGGTTCAGCATTCACGCCTAAAGGAGATTTATGAATATCGCACCTGTTACCGTCCCTCAAGCTACACCCCACGATTCGACGACCAGCGGGAGCAGCAGCGCATTGCCGACTCCTGATGGATTGAACAACATGTTTCTGCAACTGCTGGTAGCTCAGCTGAAGAACCAGAGTCCGCTCAACCCGATGGATCCAGCTCAATTTGTCGGACAGTTGGCCCAGTTCAGCGAGCTCAGCGAAGTCACGCAGATCGGTCAGACCCTCCGGCAACTGGTTGGGTCCAACTCCGGCTCAACCGGATCTGTGCCGCCTGCGTCTGGCGGCTCCACTCCGCCCGCGAAACACATAGAGGCTGCGGCTCCGGATGCTATCTCGTCTGCGGTCGCGGCCGCAGCCGCGGCGCAAGCGGCAAAAACCACTTCTTCGTCTGCATCTTCAGCGCAATCCATTCTCAATCCTAAGATTCAAGGAGTCTTCTAATGCCGAACTTTTCGATTCCACTCTCCGGACTAACCGCCGAATCCACGGCGCTGTCGACCATCGCCAACAATCTTGCCAACCAGAACACAACCGGCTACAAAAATAAGGTCGTCCTCTTCTCCGACCTGTTTTATCAAAATCTGGGAACCACCGGTGCCGGAGACCCGATTCAGCAAGGTGCGGGCACACAGGTGGGGGCAACTCCATCGATGTTCACCCAGGGCAGCGTCAGCGCGACGAGCGTTCCCACCGATGTAGCGATACAAGGTGCTGGATTTTTTGTCGTGCAGGATAACAGCGGGGTCATCAACTACACGCGGGCCGGCGATTTTTCAGAGCTCGACAACTTCCTTGTGACCATCAGCGGCCAGCAGGTTCTCGGCTATCCTGCGGTTGGTGGAGTGATCAACACGGGCTCGGGGCTTGCCCCGCTGCAACTCGGTGCGGGAACGATCAGTCCGCCCACGCCGACCACCAACGTGCAATTGAACACAAATCTGAACGCCGCTTCGACACCGACCGACTCTCCCTTTTCGAGCCCGATAACTGTCTACGATTCGCTGGGAGCGCGCCATACACTGAATTTCACGTTTACCAATACCGCCGCTGGCGCCTGGAATTATTCCATTACCATCCCGGCGGCGGACGTCGGTGCCACGGGCAATCCGGTAGTTGTAAGAGCCGGAACACTGGCCTTCGACAGCAATGGGAATCTCACTACCCCGGCGGCCGACGTTTCGGGCATCGCCATTGGTGCCGGCACAACGGGGGCGCTGGCTGACGGGGCCTCCACCCTCACATTCACCTGGCAACTCTACAACAGCGGCGCAGGCGTGCTTTCTCAGGTCGCATCGCCCAGCAGCACTTCGTCGGCCAATGCGAATGGAGCGGGCAGCGGTTCGCTGGTCAGCTTCGCCATCGGGTCCGACGGCATCATTACCGGCTCCTTCAGCAACGGCAAGACTCAGGCGCTGGGACAATTGGCGTTAGCAACGTTCGCCAACAACGCTGGACTGCAGCTTCAAGGCAACACAGATTTCGCGCCGACTCTAGCGTCAGGCCAGGCCGTGATGGGCGCTCCCGGCTCTGGCGGACGCGGAACCGTCTCCGGCGGAGCACTCGAACTGTCGAATGTGGATATAGCCACCGAGTTTGCAAATCTGATCGTCGCCCAACGTGGCTTCGAGGCGAACGCCAAAGCAGTCACAACCTTCGACCAGATCACGCAGGACACCATCAACCTGAAGCAGTAACGAAGATCGAGTAGGGGAAGCGACGCCGAAGTCGCTTCCCCAGATTAAGCAGTTCACATGCAAGTGCCCTCATTAGCGCTCTGTAGTTTTCTCGGGGACGGAGCGCCCCTGCTCAATTGAATTCTCTTGTTCGTCGCTTCTGATTGATTCAAAAGCAGAAGTTGCAGAGGGCCGGAGATTTCCTTGCCCCGCACCTTCGTGCGCCCTCTCGGAATGCAGATTGCTCCTCTCTCGGCTGTATGGCGGAAGAAGAGCGCAAACCGGTTGCTGATTCGTCAGGTCGTGCATCCCGTTGGCCTTGGATTCTCGCTCTCGTCATTTCTTCTGCAATCGCAGCGTGGCTGTGCTTCCGCCAGAGGGGGGAATCGCCAGCCCAAGCCAGTGATACTTCTCCGGTGCGCTCCACGCTGCACCTGGAAACCTTCGTTCTAAATGTTGACGGCAGTGGCTTGGGTGCTTATCTGCGCATTGGCATCGATCTCGGGCTCAATCAAGACGCGAAACGTGCAGAACAAGCTGTCCCTGTGGCGAAGATTCGCGACGTGATTCTTGACGTGCTCGGGCAGGCTAACGCTGACGATCTGCTCACACTACCGGGAAAGACAAAGCTGAAACACGATCTGTTGCGCGGCCTGCAAGGACATGTCCCGGCACTGGGAGCGGAGCAAATCTACTTCACTGAATTTCTTGTTCAACGCTAGCCCAGCCAAAGGAGAGAGAACCGTGGCCGCCGCTGCAGCCGTCAAGATCGCGGAAAAGACCAATGCCGCAAAGGACGTGGGGGAAAAAGATGTGAAGAAGAAAGATGTGGAGAAGGATGACCCGCGCTGGCGGGCCTATCTGGAATTGCCCTGCCGCCTCACTATCGATCTTTCCGTCCCGGCCTTTACCGTGGGCGACTTTCTGGCGCTTCGTCCCGGCTCGATTGTTGGGACGCAATGGGGAGTGGCGCGCGACGTTCCGCTGCGCATCAACGAGGCGGTGATTGGATGGGCCGAAATGGAAGGGGTGGGAACGATGCTGGCAGTGCGCCTGACCGAATTGGCATGAAGGAACAGACCGTGACGGAGACCATGACACACAGCACGACCCAGAGCGTCACCGAAACGACCGATCCTGTGGTCGCCGGCGTGAGTTTGTGGCAGCCGGACGCATGGAAGCAGGCATGGGCGTGGTGGCAGCGGCTCCTTTCCATCACGCGACGCGCGCCACGTCGTCTGCGTCTCTGCGAGAGCCTTCCACTTGGCGAACGCCGCTTCGTCGCGGTCGTCGAGTTTGAAGAATTCCGTTTTCTTGTGGGCGGGACCCCTTCGTCCCTGGTGTTGCTGGCGCGACTGGATCGAGAGGAAGGGCGGTTCTCCGAAAGCCTCAGGCCGATGCCACTCGCGAAACAGGAGATGCCGTGAACCCCGGCTGGCGAAGAGTATTGCTAAGCATCGCGCTGTGGTTACTGCCAGCCGCCGCGTGGGCCTCAAACGCTCGTCCCCGCCATCCCAGCGGACTGAATTGGAGCGCTCCCGGTGCGAGCGGAATGGTGCCGTGGAACATTGTCGTTCTGCTGACGCTGTTGACGTTGCTGCCCGCGTTGATCGTCGCCCTCACTCCCTTTGCGCGCCTGTTGGTTGTGTTCCATTTCCTTCGCCAGGCCCTGGGTACGCAAACCGCCCCAAGCAATCAAACGCTCATCGGATTGTCGCTGGTCCTGACCTACTTCCTGATGCAGCCGGTGGGCGCTGCCATTTATCAATCCGCCGTCGTGCCTTTCCAGCAAGGACAAATTGACGCTTGGGCGGCGGTCGAGCAGGGCACGCCTGCCCTGCGGCACTTCATGCTGAAGTTCGCGAGAGAGAAGGATCTGGCCTTGTTTCTGACTCTGTCGCAGTCTCCGCCGCCGGCGCGTCCGGAAGACGTTCCGATGCGAGTCGTGATTCCCGCCTACATTCTTTCGGAGTTGAAAACGGGATTCCAGATTGGCGCGGCGCTGTTCTTGCCGTTTCTGGTGATTGATCTGGTGGTTGCCGCAGTGACCACTTCCATCGGGATGCTGCAGTTGCCGCCGGTCGTCATCTCTACGCCGCTCAAGATCATGCTGTTCGTGATGGTGGATGGATGGAACTTGCTGGTGGGATCGCTGATGAAAAGCTTCACCTGAAGAAGGGGACTATGGAATCGGGACACGTGGTCGAGATCATGCGCCACACCATTCAAACCGCACTCTGGATGGGAGCACCGCTGCTCATCGTGGCCACCGTCGTAAGCCTGCTGATCAACGTCGTGCAGGTGCTGACGTCGTTGCAGGAGGCCACGGTCTCCACGGTGCCTCGGCTGTTTGCCGTGGCTGCGGCCGCGCTTTTGCTGATGCCGTGGATGGCACATCGCCTTTCCACCTTCACGTTGCAGATGTTTTCCGATTTCCGGCCCTTCTTGCGGTGATGTCGAGGGATTGAGGAGGCGGATTCCGCCTCGAATTGGTATGGAGACGATTCATCTCGATCATTTGATTGCGGCTGCTGTTTTCGTCGGAGCGCGCGTTTCCGGGCTGATGGTGTTCTGCCCCTTCTTGGGCAGCAGCGCCATCCCGGCGCCTCTGAAAGCCGCTCTCACCCTGCTTATAACCGCTCTGCTCTACCCGCTTCGCGGCCCGATGCAGTTGGATCTTCATTCCTGGCAATGGGCTGGAATCGTCTTGAGTGAAGTCGTCATCGGGCTGGTGCTGGGGCTGACGGCGAACTTCATGATGGAGGCGCCGATGATGGCTGGCCAGATTCTCGGGGTACAGATGGGCTACTCGCTGGCCACGCTATTCGATCCACAGACCCAGGCTGATACGCCCGTGCTGGCTGAATTCCATCGCCTGGCGGCGTTGCTGATTTTCTTGCAGCTCGACGTACATCACTGGCTGCTGCGCGCTGTGGTCAGCAGCTTCGGGTATCTTCCCGCCGGAGCCACACTGGCGACCTACGCCGCGGCCGCCGGACTACTGCACGCGGCCGGAGCCATCTTTCTCGCAGGGGTGCAGATTGCCGCTCCCGGACTTGTGGCCACGCTACTGGCGGATATCGCCTTGGGATTTCTTGGGAAAGCTTCGCCTCAGCTTCCAGTTCTTTTTGTCGGGCTGGCCGTGAAGAATCTGTTGGGTCTGGTCGTTCTGATCGGAGTGGTTGCCTATTGGCCGCACAGCTTCTCCCAAGGCTTTGCCGACTCCGTCGGGATGGGAGAGCGCTTACTGCATTTGATCCGTTGAGAGAGAGTTTTATGGCCGACCAGAACAAAACCGAGAAAGCAACCCCGCGGCGAAGGCAAAAGGCGCGGGAACAAGGGCAGGTCGCCCGTAGCCGCGACCTGGTTGCCGGACTCGGAACCATGGCTGCGGTGGTCTTGCTGGCCTGGCAACTGCGTTCCTTTGCCGGGGACTGGCGCAGTCTGCTCCGCCATGAACTCGACTCGGTCGCAACCCGCCCGGACCAGTTCCTTCCCGTATGGCGCAACGATCTGGTCATTTTTCGCGGCGTCGCTGTTGCCGCCGGACTGAGCTGGCTTGCCGCCACGGTCGGAGGTATCGCCCAAGGAGGTTTGGTTTTTGCTCCCTCGGCGCTGTCCCCCAAAGCGAATCGCCTCAGTCCGGCATCCCGCCTTGAACAACTGTTTTCGCTCGGCGCCGTCAGCCGTTTGCTCAAGTCCCTGGTGCCCACCGCCGCCATGGTGTACGTCGCCGTTGCTTTGCTGGAACGCGAGTGGAACCGGCTTCCGGCCTTGCTTCATGGCAGCGGCGGCGCGCTCCTGGCTTTCACCGCGGCTCGGTTGTTCGAGCTGGCCTGGAAGTCGGCCCTGATCCTCTTGGTCTGGTCTGCCGCCGACTATTTCTTGGAGCGCTGGAGACACGAAAACGAACTGAAGATGAGCCGCCAGGACCTGCGCGACGAGTACAAAGAAACAGAAGGCAATCCTGCCGTAAAGATGCGAATCCGGCGCTTGCAACGCCAGGCTCGGCGCCGCCGCATGCTCAAAGACGTTGAACGGGCCGCGGTGGTCATCACCAACCCGACCGAATTCGCGATCGCGCTGGAATTCACTATGGAGATGGAAGCGCCGGTGGTGGTCGCCAAAGGCCGCAATTTGCTGGCCGCGCAAATTCGAGATATTGCCCGCTGGCACGGAATTCCACTCGTAGAAAATCCGCCACTGGCGCACGCCCTCTACCGCGCGGTCGAGATCGGGCAGGCCATTCCTCCCAAACTGTATGCCGTTGTGGCCGAGATTCTGGCGGCAATCTGGCGGGCCGAATCGCGCGCGGCGCAGGCTTCAGCCTCGAGGAGAGGCTAGCGCATGGCTGCGAACCCATCCCCTGCCGCCGTTAAGCCCACAAAATCCGGCGCTGCCATGGAATGGATCATGCCGGTCGCCGCCGTCGCCCTGATCTTCGTGATGCTGGTGCCCGTGCCCAGCCTGCTGCTCGATGTCCTTCTGGCGCTCAGCATCACAGCTGCCGTGCTGGTCTTGCTGTCAGCGATTCAGATTTTGCGCCCTTCGCAGTTTTCTGTTTTTCCCAGCTTGCTGCTGCTGCTTACGCTTTTTCGTTTGTCGCTGAACCTGGCGTCCAGCCGCCGCATTCTGCTGCACGGCAATGAGGGCGTCTCCGCCGCCGGCAAAGTCATCGAAGCCTTTGGATCGTTTGTGGTGGGCGGCAATTACGTCGTGGGATTCGTCATCTTCATCGCGTTAATCGCGATTCAGTACATCGTGGTGGCGCATGGCGCCGTGCGCACCGCTGAAGTCACCGCTCGCTTCACCCTCGATGCCATGCCCGGAAAACAGATGGCCATCGACGCCGATCTCAATGCCGGCCTGATCAATGAAGCCCAGGCGCGCGCCCGCCGCGAGCAGATTGCCCGCGACTCCGAATTTTATGGCGCCATGGACGGCGCCGCTCGCTTCAACCAGCGCGACGCCATTGCCACGATCCTGATCACCGCCATCAACATCATTGCCGGATTTTTGATTGGAGTGTTCCAGCTCGACATTCCCTTCCGCGAGGCGCTTAAGACTTATACCGTCCTGACGGTGGGCGACGGGCTGGTCACCATGATCCCCTCGTTGCTGGTTTCGATGGCCGGCGGCATGGTCGTCACCCGCGCCTCCTCCGATTCCACTCTATCGGTCGATATTGCCCGTCAATTGTTCTCTCGCCGCCGTCCTTTGTGATCGCCACCGGCGTGATGCTCGCTCTGGCGGCCATTCCCGGCCTGCCCAAGTTTTCCTTCCTGCTTCTGGCGCATGCACCGGCGTGCTGGCCTGGCGCGCTGCCCAAGCGGACCGCCGAGAGCGCGCTGCAACGCCGGCAGCCGAACAAAAAACCCGCCAAGGAATCCATCGAAGATCTGCTGAAGCTCGACGAACTCAGCCTCGAAGTGGGTTACGGCCTGGTTCCGCTGGTCGATCAGCAGCAAGGAGGGCAGCTTCTCGCGCGCGTGAAAGCGCCTTCGCCAGAACCTGGCGCAGCAGCTGGGCTTTATCGTTCCCCCGGTCCACATCACCGACAACGCGCGACTGAAGCCGCGCGAATACATCATCGCGCTGAGGGGAGTGGAAATCGCGCGGTGGGAGATGTTTCAGGACCATCTGATGGCGATCAGTTCGGACGCCTCGCCACGGCCGCTGCCGGGCACTCGGACGCAAAGAGCCGGCCTTCGGCGTTGGGGCGCTGTGGATTCCGCGCCGCGCTGCAGAATCAGGCGCTGGCTTCCGGATACGCCGTGGTTGATCAGACCTCGGTGCTGGCCACCCATCTGGCGGAGGTGGTCAAGCAGCACGCTCATGAATTGTTGACCCGGCAAGAGGTGAAGCGTTTGCTGGATCGTTTGGCCGAGAGCCATCCCAAACTGGTGGAGGAGTTAGTGCCGAAAGTCCTGAGTCTTGGAGAGGCCCAGAAAGTCTTGCAGCAGCTTTTGCGCGAGCAAGTTTCGATTCGCGATCTTCCCGCGATTCTCGAAACCCTACTGGATGTCGCGCCTGCAACCAAGAACGCGGTGACACTAGTCGAATCCGTGCGGCAATCGCTGGGCCGAGCCCTGGTGCGCCCTCTGTTATCGGAGACCGGCGGGCTGCGTGTGGTTACCCTCGATAACGCGCTTGAAGAAGAGTTAGGCCGCGCGTTTACGGCTCCGCCGCCGGGAGCGAGCGCCTCCGCACTCCAGCCACCATTCGCGCGGCGCATTCTCGAAGGCTTGCGAAGGTTGGCGGGAGAGCAGGTAACAGTTGCCAGCCCGGTTGTCTTATGTTCTACGCCTGCCCGCTATCACCTGA
Source organism: uncultured Acidobacteriota bacterium (assembly GCA_963807095.1). Lineage (GTDB taxonomy): Bacteria > Acidobacteriota > Terriglobia > Terriglobales > Acidobacteriaceae > Sulfotelmatobacter. Next base: position 338,303 of record CAWEAF010000003.1, read on the forward strand.
AGCGGCTGCTCGAGCCTTTTCTTCCGAAACTAGTCGTACTTTCGCCTCTCGAGGTTCCTCCCGTCGTCGAGGTGCAATCCATGGGGGTGTTGCGATGAGACGGGTACGCATTTCTCGCTGGGCTTCGCATCGCGCCTCACATATCCCGGCTCAGGTACGAGTTCTCTGGGGAGTCCCAATCTCATGAGCAAGAACACCGCACAAGCGTATACCACCTGGCAGGATCAATCCGACCGTGATCGCATCCTGCTCGAGCAATTGCCGCAAGTCCGTTACCTGGCGCGACGCATTCACGAGCGCTTACCCCGTCACGTGCCCCTGGAAGATCTGGTGCATGCCGGGGTCATCGGGCTGATCGATGCGCTCAACAAGTTCGATCGCTCCAAGCACGTGCAATTCGGTTCCTATGCCAAGTTCCGCATACGCGGTGCCATCCTCGACAGCCTGCGCGAAATGGACTGGGGGCCACGTGAGTTGCGCCGCAAGGCGCGCCGGATCGAAGAAGCGCATCGCAAGCTGAGCATGGAACTGAGCCGCGCACCCACTGAAAACGAAGTGGCCGCTGAGTTGGGTATGACTCTCGTCGACCTCCAGCACCTGTTGGGTGAACTGGACAGTCTTGAAGTCGGCAGCCTGCAGGTTGAGTCTCCATGGGATGGTAAGGAAGAAGACCTGTGCGATTACCTGCCAAATGCTCCCGAAGATACGCCATTTTTCCGTTGCTTGCGTTCGGAAATGAAAGACCTGCTGGCGCGTATCATCGCCGAGCTGCCACAGAAGGAGCAGCAGGTGCTCTCTCTCTATTACTTCGATGAACTAACGATGAAAGAAGTCGGAGCCGTGCTGGGCATTGGCGAATCGCGCGTCTCGCAAATCCATTCGCTCGCGGTCGTGCGCTTGCGTTCGCGACTAGAGGAATTGATGACATCCAGCGGCGGACGCGTGCGTGCCGCTGCCGGTGGTTAGAAAGGACAGGGATGGAAAAAGTTCTGGATCAGGCAGAAATCGACGCAATGGTGAGGGCGGCGCGGAGTGGAGGCCATGTAGAAAGCCCCGCGAGTCCGCAGGTGCACGTTGAGCGCTGGGATGTTCGCCGTGCCGGCCAGATCGGACGAGAGCAGCTCCAGGCCATCACCCAGCTGCACGAAGATTTCGCGCGCAATCTTACGCATTCGCTGGGCGCGTACCTGCGCGTGATCTTCGCCGCGACATTAGTGTCGGCCGAGCACCTGACGTATCGCGAATTCTTGCAGCGCCTTCCAGAGACCACCTACCTGGCCTCGTGCCGGCTTGATCCCACTGGATCGTCTGCCGCACTGCAACTGGATCTCAAGGTCGCGTTTCCCATCATCGACCTCTTACTCGGAGGAGAAGGCAAGGCCGTGGCCCAGACTCGGGAGATCACTGAGATTGAAGAGCAGATTGTAGAAAGCGTTGCTCGTATTGTCTGTCGCGAGCTGGGCGCCGCCTGGCAAGCTCTCGCGCTGGAAGTGAATTTCGAGGAACGACTTAACGCGGGGAGAGCCCAACGACTCATGCCGCCTGAGGAAAAGACTCTCTCTTTAAGCTTCGAAATCACCATGCCCGATGTCCGCGGAGGTCTGAACCTTGCCGTTCCGGCCACCGTGTCGAACGCGTTGCTGCGCAAGATTTCCTCGGAATGGACACACCGCCGGTCGCGCGTGGCGACCGACTCCCGGCAGCGCCTCATGCGACGGTTGCTTGACGCTCAGTTCAACATTGAACTGGCAGCCATTGACGCGAAGATTCCTGTCGGCGCTCTGGCGGATTTGACTCCCGGCCAGGTACTTGGGCTCGCTCATCCTGCTTCCGAACCTGCGTCTCTGCTCATCGCCGGCGTGGAACGGTTTCGCGCTGTCGCCGCGCGCTGCGGCTCCGAACGGGCTGCCAGGCTGGTTTCTCTGACCTCCCTCGCAACGGAACAGAACTCGCAAGCCAAGGAGAAATCCGAATGACCGACGCTGCCGCAGAACGTCGCCCTGAAGTCACGCAGTTTGTTGAAGCCTGGCTGCATACACTGGCGCAGACCTTAAACGAGATTTCCGGCTCGCTTTTACCGTGCGCCTTTCTCGCAGAGCCTCTAGCCGAATTTCCGGCAGCCAGCGATCACGATCTCTGGGTTGTCGCTGCCTGCTCTGGCGCGGTGCGTGGCGAGATGAGCCTGCGGCTTCCCATCGCCTCTGCGGGCTACCTTGCCCAGGTGTTTTTGAGCGAGCCTCCGGCGGCGATCACCGAACTTACTTCCGACCATCGGGACGCTGTACTTGAGCTTCTGCGTCAGGTAGCCGGGCTGTTTGCCACCAGCATCAAGTCCACATGGGGAGAGGTCCAGATTCGGCTGGATACAGCCGCGGCTCCTCCGACATGGCCTGCTTCGTTCACGGCGTGGCTGCGCCTTGGCGAAGATGCAGCAGCTAATCTCATCGAGATCCGACTCAGCGCGGCTCTGGTCGCTGCCCTCCGGATCGAGCAGAAACAGACGCCTTCGGAATCAGCGCCTTCCGTCAAAACCTCCGCCCCGGCTGAATCTCATGATGGGAAGGTAAACCTGCAGGCACTCATGGGTGTCGAGCTCGCCGTCACGCTGCGTTTTGGCGGCCGGCGTCTGTTGCTGCGCGAAGTTCTCGACCTGGGGCCTGGGGCAGTGATCGAACTTGACCGTCACATACAGGAACCGGTTGACATGTTGCTCGACGGCAAAGTCGTGGCTCGCGGGGAGATCGTCGTGATGGACGGAAATTACGGTTTGCGGGTCACGGAAGTCGCGCCCGCCGGGAACTGAAGCCAGTGGGATCCGCAAGCATCCATTTCGCGGTACCGCGCAAGATCTGGCGGCGGCTAACGCCCGGCTCGGCACTTCCTCATTGCGCCCACACCGGAACGTTCTGGCATCGTATTCGCTTTCGAACTCCCGACGTGCTGCTCAGCGGGACCCGATACTGCATCGATTCCTGCCTTGAACACGCTCTGAGCGACGCGCTTCGTCGCATGCAAGCTTTGCCTCCGCGGGCGGCAGCCTCGCACAGAATTCCACTTGGACTCTTGTTGCTCTCGCGCCAGCACATCACCCCGCAACAACTGCAGGTCGCCCTCGAAACGCAGCGTGCAAAAGGATGCGGACGAATCGGAGAATGGCTCGAGACCCTGGGCTTTGCCACCGAACTGCAAGTCACGTCGGCTCTAGCTCGGCAGTGGTCCTGTCCGCTGCTGCGCGGTAACTCTTCCATCGCGCGGCGCGCGCCTCAGCTCCCACTCACTTTACTGGAACGGTTTTTGATGATCCCTGTCGATTATGTCGCAGCTACGTCGACCCTGCACTTCGCCTTCGCGGACGGTCTGGATTACGGTGTCCTATATGCGATTGAGCAGATGACCGGATGCCATACCGAGCCGTGCATGGCAGTACCCAGCTACGTCCGTTCTCATCTGCAGGCACTGACCGCTCATCGCACCGACTGCGAAGCCGTATTCGAAGGTGTCTCCGACGTCGCCGAAGCTTGCCGCATCATTCGTAGTTATTGCTTGCGCGTCGCGGCCTCGGAGATTCGAATCAGCTACTGCGCGCCGTACTTCTGGGTCCGTCTGCTGCAGGCTTCTCACACACCGCTGGACCTGCTCTTATGTTGGCCGCAAGGACCTGCTGCACGCGACCCTGCTTGATCGGGCGAAGTCTACACATCCGACGTCGCGGCAGCGATTCACCCCGGCCAAGCTCCTGAACCGCAGTTTGTGCCACAGCAGTTTAAGGAGTAGCCACAATCGAAGTAGCCGTGCCTGGCAAAGGATAAGTGGCCACCGAGGTCAATATCCCGCTGCCAGGATCAAGGCTGAAAGAATGCATCTGCGGGGTTGACTGGTTGCCTACGAACACGAATTTCCCGCTCGCATCGGTGGCCAGGAAACTCGGCTGCGGCCCGGTTGCGATCTGCGAATTGGCGATCTGATTTAAGGCGCCTTTTGAGCCGATCGAAAAGACGAGAACGAGTCCGGGACTCTGATCGCTGGCCACAAACATATACTTTCCGCTTTTGTCGATGAGCATTGCGATTGGCGCCGCCGTGGTGAGCCCGAGGGGAGATCCTGCGATTGCGCTGAGGGATCCATCCGCCGCGATCGCGAATTCTGAAATCGTGTTATCCAATTTATTCGCGGTATACAAAAATGCGCTATCCGACGTTATCACCATTCCTGCAGGAACCGATCCCGTGGCGTAAGGTGACGCCCCAATCTGGGTCAGCACTCCTGCGTTCACCGAGAAAACCTCGATAAAGCCCGGGGTCGCTCCTCCCGTGACGTAAACGAAATTCCCCTTCGGAGAGACCTGTATATTGAGTGGACTGATCCCGATCGGAATATTCGCTCCGACTTGCGTGAGGGTGCCATCTTTGGCGTTGATCGAAAATACCGATAGGTCGAAGGAGCCCGAATTACCTACATACAAAAACTGTCCAGCCGGGTCCATCGCCATTACCGTGGGTCCTGTTCCTGCATTAGCGCGGGGTGTTACTTCAGCCAGGGCGCCGCTGGCCGAGACTGTATACAGCGAGACATTGTTGATTCCCGAATTGGCTGCGTACAAGTACTTCCTCGAGGGATGGAACGCAAGGGCCTCGATCGCCTGACCCGCCGTAATCGGGCTCCCCACCAGTTGCGTTAGCACGCCCGCATTCGGGTCTTCGCGATAGGCAATGATCTCGTTCTGGGCTGGAATGGCCGCGTAGACATAGCGATTACTGGTCGTACTCCCACAACTAACCCATGTGGCCACGCTGGCACAAACCAGCAAACAGGCCAGTACTTTCGTTAGCATTCCTGACTCCTCAAGAAGTTTTTCGAAGCGGTATTCGGAAAGCTGGTCTGCCCGGCAGTTCCTTAGACGCCCGGTCGCTCTCAGGCAGCGCTACTCGCAAACATTATCATACGGGACAAGCGGCGTTTGCGCAGCAGCACAGGTTCGTAGGTGCGATGCGGGACTTTGCGACCCAGGTTGTACCACTGATCCCGGCAAACGAATCAGTGAGCCGGGCTGGGACGTGGGGCCGCCGGTGCCGATGTTTCCGGCAACGCTGAATCCGTCCCGCCACGCAGGGCTAATCGCAGGCGATCAAGATACACATACACGACCGGCGTGGTAAACAGGGTCAGCATCTGGCTAACGATGAGTCCGCCGACAATCGTGATGCCCAATGGCCGGTGCAGTTCCGATCCCGTGCCCCTTCCCAAGGCCAGCGGCAGTCCGCCCAACAGAGCTGCCATCGTGGTCATCATGATGGGCCGGAAGCGCAGAATGCAGGCATCGTAAATGGCTTCCACAGGCTTCTTACCTTGAGTCCGTTCCACATCGAGTGCAACGTCGATCATCATGATGGCATTCTTCTTCACTAGTCCGATCAGCAAGATGATCCCGATCGTACCGATTACATTCAACTCGTTGTGCGTAAGAAGCAGAGCGAGTAGCGCTCCGACACCCGCGGAAGGCAGCGTCGACAAGATTGTGATGGGATGAATGTAGCTCTCGTAGAGAATGCCGAGCACGATATAAACGGTGACGAGGGCTGTCAGAATCAGAATGGGCTCACTCGATAACGAATCCTGGAAGGCCGCCGCCGTACCCTGGAAGCTCGCCGAAACTGTGGGTGGGAATCCAATCGTCCGTTCGGCGTTCTCAATTGCCTGGGTAGCCTGCCCCAGCGAAACGCCCGGGGCGAGATTGAACGAAATCGTCACCGAGGGCACCTGTCCCTGGTGATTTACGGCCAAAGGAGTGTTCGACGGTTCGAAATGAGTGAACGCCGCCAGTGGAACGGCGGAGCCGTTGGTCGCGCGCAGGTAAATGTTCTGCAACGCCTCGGGAGTCTGCCGGAATTGCGGAGCGACCTCCATCACTACGTGATACTGATTCAGAGGCCGATACATGGTCGAAACTTGGCGCTGGCCGAACGCGTCATACAGCGCATTGTCCAGCGTCTGCGGCGAGATGCCCATGCGGCTCGCGGTGTCGCGGTCGATCACCAGTCTGGCCTGGAGGCCTCTGTCCTGTTGATCCGAATTCTGGTCTCGCAGCTCCGGCAAGGTGCGCAGCTTTTGCAGCAGCCGGGGCGCCCACGTATTCAAGTCATCGAGGTTCGCACTCTGTAGTGTGTACTGATATTGCGCGTTGCCAAACCGGCCGCCGATCGTTAGATCCTGGGCCGACTGCATGATGAGGGTCGCGCCGGGCACTTGTGCGAGTTTCGGGCGGAGCCGGTTGATCACATCGTCTGCCGAGACATACTTGCAGGATTCCCAGAAATGTTGCTTCCGGCACTCTCCCCTCTGCTCCAGGGGTTTCAACATCATGAAGAAACGTCCTTGATTCGAGGCCGTGTTGCCGCCCGTAAATCCAACCACCGAATCGACGGCCGGGTCCTTCATGACGATCGCAACATAGCGGCGCATTTTCTCGCTCATCGACTGGAACGAAATGTCCTGCGCCCCCATGACCGCGCCCATGATGCGTCCCGTATCCTGCTGCGGGAAGAAGCCCTTGGGCACCTTGATGTAGAGAAACACGCTCAGGCACGCGACCAGAATCGTCACCACCAGCGTCACTGGCTGGTAGGCCAACACCCACTTCAGCGAGCGGGTATAGGTTGCCAACAGCCAGTCAAACACGCGTTCGCTCGCTCGGTAAAAAAGGTTGTGTTTTTCGATCTTCGCGGGCCGCAAAAACTTCGCGCACATGGTCGGAGTCGTGGTCAGCGAAACCACGAGAGAGACTCCGATTGCCATGCTCAGGGTCACTGCAAATTCTCGAAAGAGGCGGCCCACGATTCCGCCCATCATCAACAGTGGAATGAATACTGCCACCAGCGACACACTCATCGACAAGACCGTAAATCCGATCTCTGCCGCCCCCTTGAAAGCGGCCCTGACTGCATCCATTCCATGCTCGACGTAGCGGGTGATGTTTTCTAGCACCACAATGGCGTCGTCCACCACAAAACCAGTTGAGATGGCGAGAGCCATGAGCGACAAATTGTCGAGGCTATAGCCGAGCAGATACATCCCACCGAACGTACCCACCAGCGAGAGCGGCACCGCAATACTCGGGATGATCGTGGCCCTTACCGTCCGCAGGAACGCGAAGACGACCAGGATAACGAGGAAGACCGAAATCAACAGCGTCGTCTCGATGTCTTTGACGGAGGCTCGCACGGTGACCGTGCGGTCCATCGCAATCGAAAGCTGGATCGCCGGGGAGATCGAGGACTGCAGGAAGGGCATCAGCGCCCTTGCCCGGTCCACGGTCTCGATAATGTTGGCTCCCGGTTGCCGAAAAAGGACGACCAGAACACTGGGCTTGCCGTTGGCCAATCCCAAGTTGCGCGAATCGGCGACCGCATCTTTTACCTCGCCCACATCGGCGAGCCGGACGGCGGCTCCGTTGTGGTACGCCACGATCAGAGGCCGGTACTGGTCCGCTGTAAAGAGTTGATCCGTGGTCTCCAGCGTCTGCGCGACGGTCGGTCCGGAAATCAGCCCCTTGGGCCGGTTGGCATTCGCGGCATTCAGAGCATTGCGCACGGTATCCAGCCCGACCCCAAGCTTGTTTAGCAACATTGGGTTCAGTTCTACGCGCACCGCGGGCTGCGATGATCCCCAGACAAAAACTTGTCCGACACCCTGCACCTGAGCCACCTTTTGCGCCAGAACCGAATCGGCAGCGTCGTACAACTGGGGCACCGTCATAGTGTCCGATGTCAGGGCAAAGATGAGGATGGGCGCATCTGCCGGGTTGGCCTTGCGGTAACTCGGATTGGTGGGCAGATTCGCTGGAAGTTGGCTGCGTGCGGCGTTAATGGAGGCTTGCACATCGCGGGCCGCGGCATCGATGTTGCGATTCAGATCAAACTGCAACGTGATGCCGGTCGAGCCCAATTGGCTCGACGAGGTCATCTGGTTCACTCCGGAGATCCGCCCGAATTGCCGCTCCAACGGAGTAGCCACTGCCGAAGCCATCGTCTGGGGATCTGCACCAGGCAACCCAGCTCCTACTCCGATCACTGGGAAGTCCACTCGCGGCAGGGAGGCCACGGGCAAAAAATTGAAGGCCAGAATTCCCGAGAGCAACAGCGCTGCCGCCATCAGTGATGTGCCAATCGGGCGCCGGATAAATGGAGTGGAAATGCTCATGGCTAGTCCGTCGCCATGCCCTCGCGCGGGATGGGATTGCCGATCCGATACTTCGAGAATCGCTGCGCCAGCCGGTCAAACCACAGATATACCACTGGCGTCGTGTACAACGTGAGCAACTGGCTCAGCAGTAATCCGCCGACAATGGTAATGCCCAGGGGACGTCGCAGCTCGGCGCCGGTGCCAGTACCCAAGGCAAGCGGCAAGCCACCGAGCAGCGCTGCCATGGTCGTCATCATGATGGGACGGAACCGCAGCAGGCACGCCTGGTAGATCGCCTCCTCGGGCGGCTTATGTTCCTCGCGCTCGGCCTCCAGGGCGAAGTCGATCATCATGATGGCGTTCTTCTTCACGATGCCGATCAGCAGAATGATTCCAATAAGCGCGACCACGGTCAAGTCATTGCCCGTGAGCATCAGTGCGAGAATCGCGCCGACCCCAGCGGACGGCAACGTCGAGAGAATGGTTATAGGATGAATGTAGCTCTCATACAAAACGCCCAGCACGATGTAGACGGTGATAACCGCTGCCAGAATGAGGTACGGTTCGGACGCCAGCGAGTTCTGAAATGCCGCCGCCGTCCCCTGAAAAGCTGCGTGGATGCTGGGAGGCAGTTGAATATCCTTCTCTGCCTGCTGAATCGCCGTGGTGGCGTCCCCGAGAGATGCTCCGGGCGCAAGATTGAAGGAAAGCGTGACCACTGGAAACTGCCCCTGGTGGTTCACGGCCAGGGCCGCACTTGTCGAGTGCATTCGCGTGAACGCGGAGATTGGAACTGGAGCCCCATTGGTGGTCACTGAAGCCCCGTTCGCACTTGGAGCGCCGGTGTTTTGGGTCACCACGCTGGGTCGAATGTAAATGTCCCCCAGGTTCGATGGAGTCTCGGCGAAGTGCGGTAATACTTCCAGCACTACGTGGTACTGATTCAACTGCGTGAAGATGGTCGAAACCTGTCGTTGCCCGAAGGCGTCATAGAGGGTGTTATCGATCGCTTGCGGGAAAATTCCCAGCCGTGACGCCGTGTCCCGGTCGATGGTAATACTGGTTCGCAGGCCGTTATTCAGTTGGTCGTCCGCAACATCGCGCAACTGCGGTAGGGTTTGCAGCTTCGCTACTAACTTTGGCGTCCACTGCGCCAACTCCTGTATATCCGCGTCTTCAATCGAATACTGGAATTGCGTCCGGCTGACGCGATCCTCCACTGTCAAGTCCTGCACCGGCTGCATGTAAAGAGTGATGCCCTGGACCTTTGCAAGTTCGGGTTGCAGCCTGCGAATAATCGCCGAGGCATTGTCCGAGCGCTGATCGAGCGGTTTCAGATTGATCTGAATGCGCCCCTGGTTCGGTGTCGTATTGGTGCCGTCTACCCCAATGAACGAGGACAGGCTCTCCACAGCCTTATCTTGCAGAATAACTTTCGCCAGTTCCTGCTGGCGTTGCGAGAGCGCCTCGAATGAAACGTAGTCCGGCGCTTCCGACACGCCGAGGATGACACCTGTATCCTGCACCGGGAAAAATCCCTTTGGGACGATTACATACAGAAACAGCGTAAGGACCAGCGTTGCGGCGGTGACCAGGAGAGTGGCCGTCTGGTGCTTGAGCACCCACTTCACCGTGCGCCCGTAGAACGCAATGATGCGGTTGTAATAATCCTCGGTGACTTCGTAAAAGCGACCCTTTTCGCCTTGCTTGCGATGTTTGAGCAGTTTGGCGCACATCATCGGCGTCAAGGTCAGCGAAACAAACGCGGAAACCAGAATCGTCACTGCCAGCGTTACTGCAAATTCGCGGAACAACCGCCCGACGATGTCACCCATGAACAGCAAGGGAATCAGCACGGCAATCAGGGAAACGGTCAGTGAAATAATCGTGAACCCAATCTGGCTGGAACCCTTCAACGCCGCGTCCAGAGGGGAATCTCCGCTCTCCAGGAAGCGATCGATGTTCTCGATCATCACGATGGCGTCGTCCACTACAAACCCGGTAGAGATCGTGAGCGCCATCAACGTCAAATTGTTCAAGCTGTAGCCGAGCAGGTACATCACGCCGAACGTTCCAATCAGCGATAGCGGGACGGCGACGCTCGGGATAGTGGTGGCGGAGAGGTTTCGCAGGAACAGGAATACCACCATCACCACCAGCGCAATGGCCAGCATCAACTCAAACTCGACATCTTTGACAGAGGCACGGATGGTTGTCGTACGGTCAGTCAGGATCTGTACTTTCACCGCGGTCGGTAAGGAGGCCTGCAACTGAGGCAGCAGTTTCTTGATCCGGTCTACCACGCTAATGATGTTGGCGCCGGGTTGGCGTTGAATGTTGACGATTACGGCGGGTGTCAAATTCATCCAGGCCGCCAACTGAGTGTTTTCGGTGCCATCAATGACATTGGCCACATCGCTGAGCCGCACCGGGGCTCCGTTGCGATACGCAATCACGATCGGCTTGTATTGCTCACTCGAAAACAACTGATCATTCGCGCCGATGGTGTAGGCCTGCCGCGACCCGTCGATCACTCCTTTTGCCTGGTCTACGTTTGCCTGCGCCAGTGCCCCGCGCAGATCCTCCAGGCTCAGGCCGTAGGAGGCGAGCGCCGTCGGATTAGCCTGAATCCGAACCGCCGGCTTTTGCCCACCGCTGATTGAAACCAGTCCGACTCCGGGCAACTGCGAAATCTTCTGCGCCAAAGATGTGTCGGCAAGATCCTCAACCTTTGAGAGCGGCAAGGAGTCCGACGAGAGCGCAAGCGTCAAAATCGGCGCATCCGCCGGATTCACTTTGTTGTAAATCGGCGGATTCGGCAAGTCTGCGGGCAAGTAGGTGCTGCCCGAGTTGATCGCCGCCTGCACCTGCTGCTCTTCCACATCGATATTCTGGTCGAGCCCGAATTGCAGCGTAATGACCGATGCGCCGTACGAACTGGTCGACGTCATTTGGCTCAGTCCCGGCACTTGCCCGAACTGCCGCTCTAGTGGAGAGGTCACCGAGGACGCCATCACTTCCGGATCGGCGCCTGGATAAAACGTCATCACCTGGATGGTTGGGTAGTCAACTTCCGGCAGGGCCGAGACCGGGAGCTGCATGAATGCAACCCACCCCACCAGGAGCACGCCCACCATGAGCAGAGTGGTCGCGACCGGTCGAAGAATGAATAGTCTTGAAGGACTCATGAACCTGAGTTGCTCGTTCCGCGGTTTGAAATTGCGCTGCCGGAAAACTGGCCGGAATTTGAACTGGCGTTGCCGCCATGTCTTCGACCGTTCATCGCCGCGCCGGTCGCAGGAGCGGCGGCGCGCGGCTCAATCTTGCTGCCTCGCTGCAACTTGTCTTGCCCATCGGTGACCACGGTGTCGCCCGGATTTACTCCCTCCGTCACCACTGTTGTATCGCCCTGTGTTAACGCCACTGTAACCATCTTGTCCTGCACGCTCTTGTCGGAATTCACGGCATAAACAAACGTTCCCTGGGGCCCGCGTAAGATTGCGGCCGTCGGAATTACGGTGCTGTTCTTGCGCGTCTCGACCAACAGGTCGGCATTCACAAACTGATTTGGCCAGAGCTTGTCGTCCCGGTTGTCGAACACGGCCTTCAGCTTCGCAGTCCCAGTCGTGGGATCAATCTGGTTATCGATGGTCAAAAGCTTCCCAGTCGCCAGCTTAGTCTGGTCATCCCGGCTGAAGGCATCCACCTCCAGCGTGCCATGCTTCATTTGTTTCGCTACCGTCGGCAGAACGTCCTCGGGCAACGTGAAGATCACTGCAATCGGCTGCAATTGGGTCAGGATCAACATCGGGTTCGCATCCGAGGCGTGCACAATGTTCCCCGGATCTACCTGCCGAAGTCCCACTCTCCCGTTGAACGGTGCGGTGATGTGGCAGTACGCGATGTTCAACTTCGCGCTGTCAATCTGCGCCTGATCGTTCCTTACCGTGCCATCCAGCTGATCGACCAGCGCCCGCTGCGTATCGACCTGCTGTTGCGCGATGCTGCCTGAAGGAATGAGTGCCACATACCGCTCCAGATTCAACTTCGCGTCGCGAAGCTGTGCCTGATCACGGAACAACTGCGCCTGCATCTGTTCCAACTGCACGGCATAAGGCCGCGAGTCGATTTCAATCAGCAGGTCGCCTTCCCGCACCTGTTGCCCTTCGCGGACGTTTACCTTCATGATTTGGCCGTCGACTCGGCTCTTGATATTCGCGGTATTAAATGCTGTTACCGCGCCCAAGCCGCTCAGATAAACAGGTACATCCTGTTTTTGCACCAGGGCAACAGCCACTGAGATTGATCGCGGGCCTGCCGCTTGCGCCCGCTGTTGTTTTGAATCCGCTGCACTGCTGCAGCCCAGGAAAAACGCGCATACCGCCGCCACCAGCGACAATGCCCCAACGCGGACAGGCGTTCTTGCGTGGGTTGTGATTACATAAGAATCGGTCATATTCAGATTAGTCCGTTGCCGTTTTTCTGACCCAAGCTCGGCAGGAGAATACTCGTTAGACGTATGAGTTCCCGGTCCGGTTTCCGTCAACTCAATCTCGGAAAGGATTTCAGGTCGATGTCTCGCCGGTTGTCACGAGGTCGCTTCGTCCTTCGGCGAGCGGAACAGTCCTTCTAAGTCAATGAAACTGCGACGCTCCAAGCGCAGTTGCCTGAGCAAATCCACGCACCTATAGGATCAACCGCGCCACCGCCGCGGGTCAAGGCCGGTGGTTGGCTTTTACATAGTTTTACTCGCGTTGACGGTCCCTTGACCCTCAGAGCGCCTTCAGGGCTTCTGGCGCAGGATGGCGGGCTTCATAGTTTCCAATTTCTTTCTCGTGCTGCAGCGTAAGCCCGATGTCATCCAGCCCGTTCAACAAACAGTGACGCACAAATTCATCAACCGGGAACTTCGCCTTGAATCCTTGCTCATCCGCCACTTCGCACTTCTCCAGATCAATCGTGAGGTTGTAGTCATCGATCTCGTGAGCCCGTTGCATCAGCGTGTGCACTTCGTCTTCTCTCAACCGCGCCGTGAGGAATCCGTTCTTGGTGCTGTTATTGGCAAAAATATCCGCGAATGAGGAAGAAATCACGGCGCGAAACCCGAAATCAGCCAGCGCCCATACGGCATGCTCGCGGGAGGACCCGCAGCCAAAATTCTTGCCTGCTATCAGTATGCTCGCACCTTCATAGCGGGGCTCATGCAGGACGAAATCGGGATTCTTCTTCCCGTCGGCGCCGAATCGCCAGTCATAGAAGACGTACTGCCCAAATCCGGTCTTCTCGATTCTCTTCAAGAATTGCTTGGGGATGATCTGATCGGTGTCCACATTGACCCGATCCAACGGCGCCACGCGCCCGCGATGCACTGTGAATGGTTTCATTCCGTCCTTGCCTACTGAAACTTCCAATTCCTTATGTCCGTGAAGTGCCCTGCGATCGCCGCCGCGGCCGCCATCATCGGGCTTACCAGGTGGGTACGCCCCCCGCGTCCCTGTCGTCCTTCAAAATTCCGGTTGCTGGTCGAAGCGCAGCGTTCGCCCGGCTGCAAGATATCCGGATTCATTCCGAGACACATGGAACAGCCGGATTCTCTCCATTCAAACCCGGCATCCTGAAAAATCTTGTGCAGCCCTTCCTGCTCCGCGGCGCGTTTGATTGCTTGCGATCCCGGCACCACCATCGCGCGAACTTTTGAACTTACCTTGTGGCCCTTTGCCACCCGCGCCGCCGCCCGCAAATCTTCAAGCCGTGAATTTGTGCATGACCCGATGAACACGCGATCGATCCCGATATCTTCGATCCGCCGTCCCGGTTCCAGCGCCATGTATTCCAGCGCAAGTTCGGCCCCTCGCCGTTCTGCCTCCTGCAGTCCCTTGATCTCCGGCACACGCCCCGTGACTGGCGCCACCATCCCCGGGTTGGTGCCCCAGGTCACAAAAGGACACAGCTGCGCCGCATCGATTTGCACGACTTTGTCGAACGCGGCGCCGTCATCAGTCGGCAGACTGTGCCAGTATTTGATTGCGCGATCCCATTCGTCGCCAACCGGAGCGAACCGTCTTCCCGCGATATAAGCGATCGTGGTCTCATCTGGAGCGACCATCCCCGCACGCGCTCCCGCCTCGATGCTCATGTTGCAGAGCGTCATGCGACCTTCCATCGACAGCGCCCGCACCGCCGGACCTGCATATTCGATGACATGCCCGGTCGCACCGTCTGTACCAATCTGACCGATAATCCCCAGCGCCAGATCCTTCGCTGTAACTCCGTCGGCCAATCGGCCATGCACCTCGATCTTCATCGTCTTGGGCTTATTCTGGGCGAGACATTGGGTGGCCAGAACGTGCTCGACTTCCGAGGTTCCAATGCCAAATGCCAGTGCACCAAACGCCCCGTGTGTGCTGGTGTGGCTGTCGCCGCAAACAATGGTCGTGCCAGGCTGGGTTAACCCCAATTCCGGACCGATCACGTGCACAATCCCTTGATCGGGCGAATCCATATCAAATAACCGGATCCCAAACTCTCTGCAATTCTGCTGTAAGGCAGAGATCTGCCGTGCCGCGATGAGATCGGTGATTGGTGTTCCGCGCGGCTCGGTTGGAATGTTGTGATCAACCGTGGCAATCGTGCGGCCCGGCTGGCGCACTTTACGCCCCGCCGCCCGCAGCCCATCAAACGCCTGCGGGGATGTCACCTCATGTACCAGATGCAGATCGATATAGAGGATCGGCGACCGACCCGCCGGCGTTGCCACCAGATGCAAATCCCAGATTTTTTCGAATAGAGTTTGTGCCATATCGTGGGTCCAGCATCCCCAAGTCTGGTTGTATTTCGCGCAGTTCTCGCTATTCAGATCACGCTAGTCGGCCGGTGTTTCTGTTCAGTTTTCCACCCTGCGCCCCTCCTGAACAAGGTAGCGCCAGCACCGCGATCCGTGCCGGATGAGCCGTGCCATGAAGAGCAAAAACTCCCAAGCCTGCTCACCGCCCCGGATAGGCTGACTACCGCGGACGAGTAATAGCGCCCTGTGACGCCGACGAGACCAGCGCCGCATATTTCGCAAACACACCAGAAGCATAGCGAGGTTTGGGGGATTTCCACTTCTTCATTCGCTTCCGCAATTCGGTGACACTGAGTTCGACTTCAAGCACGCGCTTCTTGACGTCGAAGCGAATGATGTCCCCGTCGCGCACGCCCGTGATGGGGCCCCCCATGGCAGCCTCAGGCGCGACATGTCCCGCCATCAGCCCGCGCGTCGCGCCGCTGAAGCGTCCGTCGGTCAAGAGGGCGACCGATCCCCCGAGCCCTTCCCCAACAATGGCCGCTGTTACGCCCAGCATCTCGCGCATCCCGGGTCCGCCCTTGGGCCCTTCGTTGCGGATTACGACCACGTCGCCAGCCTTGATCTTCTTGGCCGTTACCGCTTTCATCGCGGACTCCTCGGACTCAAACACTCGCGCCGGACCGCGATGCTCCAACCGCTCGTGCCCACTGATCTTGGCCACGCAACCTTCGGGAGCGAGATTGCCTTTCAGGATGACCAGCCCACCAGTCGCCTTGAGAGGCTTGTTGACAGGGGTAATCACCTCCTGGTTCGGAGCCTCGGTAGCCTTCTCTGCCTCAGCTGCTATCGTCAACCCGGAGACGGTTTTGGCTGTGCCGCGCAGATACTTCCCATCCATCAACCGTTTCGCCAGGAGACGAATTCCGCCCGCGCGATGCATGTCGGCAGCGACGAATCTGCCGGAGGGCTTGAGGTCGGCGATCAAAGGCGTCTTCGCGCTGATCTTATGAATGTCGTCGATTTCCAGTTTTACGTTTGCCTCGCGTGCGATCGCCAACAGGTGCAGCACGGCATTTGTCGATCCGCCTGTGGCCGCTACGCCAGCGATGGCGTTCTCAAATGCATGACGCGTGAGGATGTCCCGCGGCTTCAGCCCGCTCGTCAGCACGTTCATGACAACCTTGCCGCATTCGACGGAGATCTCGTCCTTTCGCGGGTCCATAGCAGGGACGCTGTTGAATCCCATCGGTGAAAGCCCGATCATCTCCATCACGGTCGACATGGTGTTTGCCGTGTACTGCCCACCGCACGCACCGGCACCCGGACAGGCGACATCTTCGAGCTCTTTTAGCTCGGCATCGCCCATTTTGCCGGCGACGTTTGCGCCAATTGCTTCGAACACATCCTGAATCGTGACATCTTTCCCGCGATAACTTCCCGGAGCGATGGTTCCTCCATACAGCACCACGCCGGGAAGATTCATGCGAGCGAGGGCCATGGCTGCGGCAGGAATAGTCTTGTCGCACCCGACCACACACACGACGGCGTCGAACATCTGTCCCCGGCAGACCAGCTCAATGGAGTCGGCAATCAACTCGCGGCTGACCAGAGAGGCGCGCATGCCTTCGGTACCCATGGTTTCGCCGTCAGAAATGGCGATTGTGTTGAACTCCATGGGAGTTCCGCCGGCCGCGCGAATCCCTTCTTTCACCTTGGCCGACAGGCGCCGCAGATGAAAGTTGCACGGCATGGTTTCAATCCAGGTGTTCGCAACGCCGATCAGCGGACGACTGAGATCGGCATCGGTGAAGCCAATAGCTTTGAACATGGAGCGAGCGCCCGCGCGGTCGCGTCCCTCGGTGATTCCGCGACTAATGTGCTTGAGGTCCATAGCTGAATGATTGCTCCGTGATGAGATTCGTGAACGAAAAGCATAAACTACACCGGCCACGAAGTTACACGCAGGTTGAAGCTTTACCTCGTGATCCTTCGCCTTCGTAGTTAAGTGTGATTACGAAAAACGGGGAACCCGCGTCGCAGGTTCCCCCATCGCATGATGCTGCCCAAGAGCCATCATGCTGCCCATCTACAAATCGTAACTACGCGCGCGCCGCAGCCCGTGCATCTTCTATCGCGACGCCCGCAGGCGGATGGTGAGACGTCCACCCGGCAGTGTGAGCCGCGCCCGAGCCGACGTGCACCACATCCGGAATCGCATACCACTCGCGATAAAGCTGCCCGACTTGCTTCTGATTGACTTCCAGCACGAGCGCGACGTGATGCTCGTGCTCGACAGCCTCGGCACGCACGGCGGGCAGATCGAGCCCGCGCCGCGAAGCCGCGTTCAGAATGCGCATCAACGTGCCCTGCGTGTTGCGGTAGCGAATGTGAAATTGCATGTTTGCTCCCACGTTTTGTCGAATCGACTGCATCCTGCCTTACTTTTCTTCCAGCAACATCTCCGAAAGGGCTGCGCCGGACGGAACCATCGGAAAGACATTGGCTTCCGGCGCGCAATCGAACACCAGCAGTTCCGGATCCGATGAATGCAGGAAACGATCAATCTGGTTGCCGGTTTCCTGGGAAACCGGGAACTCCCGCATCGCATCTTCGTTCATCCGGAAACTGTGAATCTTGTAAGCCTTCGCGATCTCGACAAAATCAGGATTGTCGCTGAGGTCGGTCTCGGCGTAGTTGCGCTCGTAGAAGAGTTGCTGCCACTGCCTCACCATACCCAGATATTTGTTGTCGATGATGACCATCTTCACGGGCAGCCCGAGGCGATGAACGGTGGCCAACTCCTGGATGTTCATCTGGAAGCCGCCATCGCCTGAGACGCACAGAACGCAAGTGTCAGGCTTGGCAAGCTGCACGCCTACCGCGGCGGGCAATGCGAATCCCATAGAACCGAGCCCGCCAGAAGTGATAAAGCCGCGGGGCGAGGACGAACGGTATCGCTGGGCGGCCCACATCTGGTGCTGGCCGACGTCGGTGATGATGACGCTGTCTTCCGGCAGGC
Source organism: uncultured Acidobacteriota bacterium (assembly GCA_963807095.1). Taxonomy (GTDB): domain Bacteria; phylum Acidobacteriota; class Terriglobia; order Terriglobales; family Acidobacteriaceae; genus Sulfotelmatobacter. The sequence goes on from CAWEAF010000003.1 coordinate 356,287, forward strand.
GGCTGAACAGCTCGTCGAGGAAGCGGATAGTAGGCTGGGCGAGTCCGCGCGGGTCAAGTTCAGCTCGCTCTGGCCCGCATGCCACGGCGCGCCACGCGGAGAAATCAGGAAGCTTATGACGCCGCAACTCGGCTTCAAATGCCGGGATTGTCTCCGCCAAGTCGCCAATCACCGGAATCTCGCAAGGGCGGACGCGGTCCAGCTGCGCGGGGTCGATTTCGAAGTGGACGATCTTGGCGTGAGGAGCAAATCTTGACGGATCGCCGGTGACTCGATCGTCGAGGCGGGCTCCAAACACGAGTAGCAAGTCAGTCTCGTGCAGAGCCATGTTGGCGGCGCGCGTTCCGTGCATCCCGACCATCCCGAGGTAATAGGGAGCCTGAGGTTCTACCGCGCCAAGCCCGTGAACCGTGGCAAATGACGGAACATTCAATTGATCGAGCAATCGCCTCATTTCCAGAATGGCTCCGGAAAGCTTCGCGCCCGCCCCGACAAGGGCTACTGGCCTCGAGGATTGCTGCAGCAACGCGACCACGGTGTCGGTAAATCCACCTTCTGCCTTTGCATCTGCGGGACGCGCGTGCGGTGTGAATTTCACCGGGCCGCTGAACTCCTTCTTGGCCTTTAGCATGTCCGTGGGAATGTCGATGACCACAGGGCCAGGGCGGCCGCTGCGTGCCCAATAGAATCCTTCGGCGATTGCTTCGGGAATCTCGTCGATGGTGCGAACCAGACGGCTCCACTTAGTGAGCGAGAGCGTGACGCCGAACACATCGGTTTCCTGAAACGCGTCGGTTCCAATCAGGGCGCTGCGCACTTGGCCGGTGATGCAAACCAGCGGAACAGAATCCATCTTGGCATCAGCGATGCCGGTGACCAGATTCGTCGCACCCGGACCGCTCGTGGCCATGGCGACGCCGACTTTTCCCGTGACGCGAGCATACCCTTCGGCAGCGAACACGGCGCCTTGCTCGTGCCGCGTGAGGACGTGGCGCACGCCACTGCCTTCGAGCGCGTCGTACAACGGCATGATCGCGCCGCCGGGATAACCGAACACGAGGTCAACCCCCTCAGCGCGCAGGCACTGCAGGACGATGTCGGCTCCCTTAAGCATTCACCACCTGTTTTGTATCTTTCGGAGCCGGTTGCTTTTTGCCTTCTTTCGGCAGCCAGCTCATCATGCTGCGCAACTGCGCGCCCACAATTTCGATGGGATGCTGCTTCTCGTTCTCGCGCATCTTGTTGAAGTTAGGGCAGCCGTTCTTGTTTTCTTCGATCCACTCCTTAGCGAACTTGCCCGACTGGATATCGGCAAGCGTCTTCTTCATGGCTTGGCGCGTCGCATCGCCCACGACCTGCTCGCCGCGAGTGAGGTCGCCATATTCCGCCGTGTTCGAGATCGAGTAGCGCATGCGTGCCAAGCCACCTTCATAGATCAGGTCAACGATCAGCTTCACTTCGTGGAGGCACTCGAAATACGCGATTTCCGGCGCATAGCCCGCCTCGACCAGGGTCTCGAATCCCTTCTTGATCAATGAGGTCAATCCTCCGCAGAGGACCGCCTGTTCGCCGAAGAGATCGCTCTCGGTCTCTTCTTTGAAAGTCGTCTGCAGAACGCCGGCACGCGTCGAGCCGATACCGTGCGCGTAAGCGAGACCCAGTTCGTGGGCGTGTCCACTGGCGTCCTGCTGGATGGCCAGCAGCGACGGAACGCCGCGACCCTCGGTGTAGACCCGGCGAACAAGATGCCCCGGACTCTTCGGGGCGATCATCACCACGTCTACATCGTTGGGCGGAACGATGGCCTTGAAATGAATGCTGAAACCGTGCGAGAAGCCGAGCACCTTGCCGGGATGCAGGTACGGCCTGATGGACTGCTCGTACAGCGTAGCCTGGGTCTCGTCGGGCGTGAGAACTTGAATCCAGTCGGCACGCTTAGCAGCCTCGTCGGGCGCCACCACCACCATGCCATCGGCGCGCGCTTGTGCAGCACTTTGCCGATCTGGATCCAGACCGACAATCACCTTGTATCCGCTATCGCGGAGATTTTGAGCCTGGGCGTGCCCCTGGCTGCCGTAACCGAGAATGGCGATTGTTTTGCTCTTCAGCGCGTCGGGCCGCGCGTCCCGTTCATAAAAGATAGTAACCACTGCGTGCTCCTCTCGTGGCACTTCAAGTCGAACAAGGGAGAAATAAGAGCCCTTGCCTCTTTGGACTGGCCTCCGCCCCACATCAGGAAGGAATAGGCCTAAATCGCAAACCGACCGGTCGGTCGGTATTCGAAAATCCTACCGTTTCGCCTCTCCCCTGTCAAGTTCCTGAGAGGGGTTCCATCCTGACGAGGGCTTCAACATGCCCGGCGACGAGTAAAGAGTTTCGGCGGATGGTCCGATGACAATGATAGTTGCGCACCCGGCAGGTCCTTGCCCAGCAACGAGCCACGAGGTAAATGAAGATGGACAAGAAACATTCCAGTTCCGAAAGACCGACGATCGCTTCCGACATCTCCTCAGTCAAGGGACTCAATGGGAGCCGCAATGGCAAGACGTCAAAATCACTCTGCTTGGGAGAAGATTGCAGCTACGACAAAGAATTGAGGCGACTGCAGATCGAGTTGGTAAAACTTCATGAATGGGTCCGGCATGAAGGGCTAAAGCTCGTAATCTTGTTCGAAGGCCGTGACGCAGCGGGAAAAGGGAGCGCTATCAAACGGGTCACCCAGACGCTGAATCCCCGCATCTGCCGCGTTGTGGCATTAAGCACCCCAACCGAGCGCGAGAAGACACAATGGTACTTTCAGCGTTATGTCGCACACCTGCCTTCGGCAGGAGAGATGGTGCTGTTTGACCGAAGCTGGTACAACCGCGCCGGCGTCGAGCATGTCATGGGATTTTGTACAGAAACCGAGTACCAGGAGTTCCTCCATAGCTGTCCGGAATTCGAGCGCATGCTGGTGCGCGCGGGAATCATCCTGATCAAATATTGGTTTTCGGTTAGCGATGAGGAGCAGGAGCGCCGCTTTCAAGATCGAATGAACGATCCAACCAAGCGCTGGAAGCTGAGCGCGATGGACCTGGAATCGCGCAGACGCTGGGCGGAGTATTCACGGGCCAAGGATGAGATGTTCGCCGTCACCGACATCAAGCAGGCGCCATGGTTCGTGGTAAATGCGGAAAACAAGAAATGCGCGCGGCTGAATGTGATCCGGCACTTGCTATCACTGATCCCCTATCGCGACTTGACTCCGGAGCACTTGAAACTCCCTCACTTGGACAAAACGAAATACGTGCGGCCGCCCATCCGCGATCAGAATTTCATTCCCAGTTTCTATCGCCCCCCTGAATAGAGTCTGCACCGCGAAGGCGATTGCGGTGCCTGCTGTGCGAGTTGGCATTCCGTAGCACAACTGTTTACCATTGGCACGCATGGCACGCGAGACTTTGGTGGATTCCCGACAGGAGATCTTGCGGACGGCGGCGCGCTTGTTCCAACAGCGCGGCTACGACGCGACTTCGATGAACGACGTCGCGGCCGCGCTCAAATTGAGCAAGGGTGGGCTATACCACCATTTTCAGGGCAAGGACGAAATCCTGTTCGAGATCATGAATCACGCGATGGAAATCACCGAGGAACGCGTATTGGGCCCGGTGCGCGGCATTGCGAATCCCGAAGAACGGCTACGGGCGCTGATCCGGCTGCACATTGAAGTTGTGCTCAGCCCAAGAGACCGCGAGATCACGGTGATGCTGCACGAAAACCATCCCTTGCCGCCGACGTTGCGCAAACGCATTAACACACGCAAAAAAGATTACGTGCACTTTGTCGAAAGCCTGATGGCCGAAGTCCAGAGAGTGCGACACGCGAAGGGCTCGGTCAGCCCGCGAGCCGCGGCTTTCGCCCTGCTCGGCATGATCAACTGGATATACCAGTGGTACAAGCCCGAGGGCGAGTTGCAGGCGAACAACCTGGTCCCGCAATTCACGGAGTTGGTGTTCGGAGGAATTCTGGCGTGAAAGCGTGGTTCGGGAAGGCCGGCGAGATCGATCGGCTGCGGGCAAAACAGGGTCAAATCTACCGCGAATTTCTGCGAGTCCCCGCCATGAGTGCGGGAATGTATGTTCTGCCGGTGGGATCGATCGATCCACAACAGCCTCATCGCCAGGACGAAATGTACTACGTGTTCCGCGGTAGGGCATGGTTCCGCGCCGGTGACGACGATTGCGAGGTTTCTGCCGGAAGCCTGCTCTTCGTCGCAGCAGAAGTTGAGCATCGGTTCTACAACATCGTCGAAGAACTGGCAGTACTGGTGTTCTTCGCTCCGGCCGAAGAATAGTCCGCTCTCGCCAACCCACCGTAGCGCCGCCGTCCTCGGTGGCTGTCTTGCGGGCGTCTTGCCCGCAAACCCGTGTGGCTGCACGCCTATCGATTAGTTTGCTGCGAGAACCCAAGCCCGATGCTCTTTTTAGGCTGGAGCCGTAGGCAATTAAAAGGCGGCCTCTCGGCCGCCTTCCCCATCGAAAGCACCCACGACCCCACGCAATCTTACGCTCGTGGCAGCGGGCCGTGCTGGAAGTGGTACTGCAAAATGCGTGCCGCCAATGCCGCATTGGTCGTGCTGTCATTGGTCTCCACGGCGCGGACAACTTCTCCGCGGCAGACCACTTCAGTCTCCGAGAGCCCGGCAATTTCGACCGGGAGCACGAGATTGATTTCGAGCTGCACGCTGGGCGGCAAGAACTGATCAGCTTGGAAGAGCATCCCGGAGCGGCTGATGTTCTCCGTGGTTCCGATGTGCCATTGTTGATCTCCGATACGGCGGTAACGCAACGGCAGGTGAAGTTGGAATCGTTGAGCGCGGCTGGGAGACGTTTCCCTGGCCCGTACATCCGGCAGTGGTACAGCAGACTGCGTCGACATCACGACCTCCGGGGGAGTTGGACTTGCATCGAGCACTTCGCGCACCTTAGTTTTCAGGTCGCGGAGGTTGAAAGGCTTCTGGAGCAGGCGGACGCCGGCATCCAGAGTCCCGTCTTGTCCGATTACATTCTCGGTGTACCCGGACATGTAGAGAACTTTGACGTTGGGGCGGATTTCCGTAATGCGCTGGGCGAGCTCGCGCCCGTTCATGCCGGGCATGATCACGTCGGTGAGCAGCAGATGAATCACGCCTTCGTGCGCGACTACGATCTGCATCGCAACTGCGCCATCCGCGGCTTCGATGACCTTGTAGCCTTGTTTTTCCAGATATTGACGGGCTAGATAACGCAGGTTGGCTTCGTCTTCGACGAGCAGGATAGTTTCACTGCCGGGTTCGACTCTCTGATAGCGAGTTGGCGCGACGACATGAGCGGGGGCCTCGCCCGAGCCGGCAACGCGTGGCAGATAGATCTTGAACGTGGTGCCGCGCCCCACTTCGCTGAAGACCCATATATACCCGCCACTCTGCTTGATGATGCCGTACACGGTCGAAAGGCCAAGCCCGGTACCCTTCAGCCCCTTGGTGGTGAAGAAAGGCTCGAAAATGTGGGATTGAGTTTCGGCGTCCATACCGATTCCGGTGTCGCTGATCGAAACCACTACGTAGTCGTCAGGACGAATTGGGGAATGAAGCCGAGAGTAGTCTTCGTCGACGGTCACGTTTGAGGTTTCAATCGTCAGTCTTCCGCCGGAAGGCATGGCGTCGCGGGCATTGACCGCGAGATTCATGATGACTTGTTCGATTTGTCCAGCATCGGCGCGCACCGGCCAGAGGTTCTGGCCTGGAGTCATGACCAGATCGACGTCCTCCCCGATCATGCGGGTGAGCATTTTCAAGTTCTCGGAGGCGACGTCGTTCAGGTTGACGATGCGGGGAGCAAGCATCTGCTTGCGGCTGAATGCCAGCAACTGGCGCGTCAGGGAGGAAGCTCGCTCGGCGGCCCCGGCAATCTCCTGGGCGGGGCCGCGCAAGTGGGGCTCGGCGCCGAGGCGCTCGAGGAGGAATTCCGAGTAGCCGGAAATCACCATCAAGAGATTGTTGAAATCGTGCGCGATACCCCCGGCGAGGCGGCCCACTGCTTCCATCTTTTGTGCCTGGCGCAGTTGCTGCTCGAGCGCTCGGCGCTCGGTGACGTCCTCGGCGAAAAGCTCGAAGATGACTCCATCTTTGCGGCCATTGGTGACTGAGCGGCCGGAGATGCGAACTACGGTCGTCCCTCCCTTGCGTTTCCAATCCGCGGTTATGCCCTTGAAAGGGGCAGAGGAGCGGAGATAGTCAGCAAGTTCGAACCATTGGTCACCGTCGGCATAGAGCGTGTAAATGAATTGTCCGACGATTTCTTCTGGAGAATGAGCACCGAGCAAGGCGAGAAATGCAGGGTTCGCATCGAGGATTTTGCCCGTCGAATCACAACTGCAGATGCCGTAGGGGGAGTTAGTCACCAGCGAGCGAAAATTTGCCTCTGAGCGCCGCAAGTCCTCCTGAACAGCCCGCAGCGCGGCGTTCAGCCAGCAAATCAGCATCGCTACAAAGAAAAACAACGAGAGCTGAAAGATGGCGACACTCTGTTGTTCGGGTGTGTGATGGCCAACCAACGAAAAATAGGCACTCACCGTGAGCGCAAACGCCGTGGCAACGACGCCCGGCTTCCACCCCCCATACCAGGCACTGACCATCACGGCGACCCCGAAGAGGGCGAGGCGAGACTCGGAAACATTGGCCAGGAGGACGGTGGGGATCAAGGCCAGAGCGGTGCTCAGCAAGGCGACGCCGTAACGCAGGATAGGCGCACGGGCAGGCGGGATGCGGAGTAGGGGGAGGGTTACTCGCATATGACGCCCATCCTAGTCGCGCTGCACCAAAACCGGAACATTACAGGAGTTCATTTCGGAAAGCCGAAATTGCGGTTCTCAGCAGGCTTTTGGCCGGCGGCACTGGGCCGCTCGGACATAGGGAAATCGTCCGGCTTGCAATTTTGACCGCGAATCTGGACACTAGCCGCGAACCTTCATGAATATTGGACTCTTCGGCGGCAGCTTTGATCCGGTGCATCGCGGCCACTTGGCGTTAGCACGGGCAGCAATGGCGAACTGCAAGCTGCATCGCGTTTACTTTGTTCCGGCCAATATCCCTCCCCACAAGCAGCGGCAGCCATTGGCGCCCTTCGTCCACCGTTACGCCATGCTGGCGTTGGCGGCGGCCGCCGAGAAGGCGTTCTTGCCGTCGCTATTGGAGGCCCCCGCGGAAGTCGCCCTCGACAGAGGGGCGAAAGCTCAGAAGGAGGAGCCGAATTACACCATCAACACCGTGCGGCGGCTGAAACACTCGCTCAAGAACAGCGACCGCCTGTTTTTGTTGATCGGAATGGATGCGTTCGCCGACATTTCGAAGTGGCATCAGGCGGAGGCATTGTTTCGGGAGTGCGAGTTCATCGTGGCGGGAAGGCCTGGATATTCGCTGGCAGACGTAGCTAACGCCCTGCCGGAGAGCTTGCGGCCCCGCACGGAAGTCATGAAACCGTTTCAGAAACAAGCAGCGGCGGGCGATCTCGTGCTAACCGGTGCAACCATGCACCTGCTGAGCGATCTAAGGGAGCCTGCATCGGCGACAGCGATCCGACAGGCGGTTGCGGCGGGAAAGCCCCTGGGGCGGTTTCTCGATCCGGCAGTTGCGGAGTACATCAAGAAGATGGGGCTGTATAAGTAACTCGCGCCGAACCTTGTTGTGAATAGAGTCATTCGAAAGCTCAGTTACAATTGAAGTCGCAGCAAGGGCCACTGTTAGCGCCCTCAACTGCCAGGAGATCCAGATGGCTCAAAATCATTACGTCACAAAAACGAAGCGCCGGAACAAGAATGGCAAGCGCAAAGACCCCTCGGCGGCAACTATGGCGAAATTGCGCCAACTCGCAGCGGCCGAAGTAAGCAAATCAGGCAAGTAGCCTCGAGCGCCGGGTGAAAATTAAGCTCGGCTACAATGGAAGTTACGCCAACCGCCAAACACGGACGACCACCGACTGAATGAAGAAGACTGGACTCAAGAAGCAGATTGCCGCTGCGATTCAAGCCTGCCTTGAAAAGAAGGCCGAAGAACTCAGCATCCTCGAAATGGAAAAAGGGTCGGGCGCGTTCACCGACTATTTTATCCTGTGCAGCGGAACCAACCCGCGGCAGGTGCAGGCGATCGCCGATGAAGTGGAACTGCGGCTGAAGAACACAGGCCTGCGTCCAACGCATGTCGAGGGATACAACCAGGCGGAATGGGTGCTGGTAGATTACGTCGACTTCGTCGTGCACGTCTTTTCGGAGAAGGCGCGCAAGTTTTACGATCTGGAACGCTTGTGGAAGTCAGCCACACGGCTGCAGCCCGGCGATCTCAAGGCGGCACCGAAGGTGCGCAAGATTGCAGCCAAGAAATCTGCCCCGAAGAAGCGAAAAGTGAAGGCCTAGAACTCCGGCAGTATCCACCGATCCATGACAACGAAGCAAGAATCTGAGCCCGCTTGGGGAACACAGTTCCGCCTCGTCGCTTCCGAAAAGTGGAAAGCGAAATCGGCAGCCATGGGGCAACCGGTCACAAACGCCCTGGTGGAATATGCGAAGCCGGAACTGGGAATGCGCGTCATCGATCTCGCAAGCGGCACGGGAGAACCGGCGATCAGCCTGGCTGACCGGGTGGGTGGGCAGGGACACGTCACAGCTGTCGACCTGAGCTCCGAATTGCTGGCCATTGCGGAGAAGCGAGCACGGGCGCGCGGATTGAACAACCTCACGCTGCACCAGGGAGACGCGCACTCGCTCCCATTTCCCGATGATCATTTCGACCTTGCCACTTCGCGCTTCGGCGTCATGTTTTTTCGCGATGTGGAAAAAGCCCTATCCGAGTTGCATCGCGTGCTGCGGCCCGGGGCCCAAGCGTGTCTTTTAGCCTGGGGCTCCTTCGATCAGCCGTATTGGCAGAGCATGATGGGAACCGTACATCGGCATGTCGGCGGACCCTTACTCCAGCCGGGCGGGCCAGATCCGTTCCGGTTTGCCGAACCAGGAAGCCTGTCGAGAGTCTTGCGGTCGGCCGGATTCAACGAAGTCACGGAAGAGACCACGATCTTGCCGTGGGAGTGGCCCGGGGCCGTTGAAGAAGTCTGGGAACAGGCCCAGGCGGTCGCAGTGCCGTTTCGTCCGATGTTGGAGCGAGTACCTGCGGACGAGTGGCCAAAAATTCACGCCGAAGTACACCAAGAAGTTGGAAAGTATTTCGACGGCCAGAAGATTGCGTTTGGAGCGTCGGTTGTGTTTGCCTCTGGCAAGAAGTGAACAGTTCCGTGAAGATCAAAATCGCGTGGATCGGGAAGACCAAGGAAGGTGCGACCGCGGCGCTCACGGAGGAATATCTCAGGCGTATTTTGCGTTTCTGTCCCATCGAAGGAACTGCCTACAGGGACGAGGCAGACTTTTTAGCCAAGTTAGTCGGCAAAGAAAAAAGGGTAGGCAAGTCCACGCTGGTCTTGATGGATTCACTTGGAAAAGAGTTCTCGTCGGAGCAATTCGCAAGGTTCCTGGGAGATTATCAGGATCGCAACACCCTGCCCCTGATATTCGCGATCGGCGGAGCCGACGGATTCTCCAAAGAGACAAAGCTGGCGGCTCAATACGTGGCGTCGCTCGGAAAAATCACCCTACCGCACGAACTTGCGCGCGTGGTTCTGCTGGAGCAGATCTACCGGGCATTCACCATCCTGAAGGGACACCCATACCACTGCGGGCATTGAGGTCTGCCAGTCTTTTGATCCCGAGTTGTCGCTCGCCAAGATCCTCGAACTTTCCCGGTAGAGGTCAAACACAGTCGTAACGGTCGGTGAGCGGCGCGTCGACGTGGCACGCATTCTCACCGCCGCGCCGTTGCTGAAGCAAACGACAGGTCACTTCAAACAGGAATTATTGCGTTACAGTCGCCTGATAACTCACGGTCTGCCAGTGGCCAGCCCGACGAACCCAGACGCGGGTGTAACGGTAGGGCCCGCTGAAGTCTTCACCGAGTTGATGACCCTTGACGTCGGCTCGGGCCGTGACAACCGCGGTATCACCGTAAAGGCGAACCACCATATCGCTGACATCGATGGTGTCGTAACGGAGCTGGCCGCTCTTGCGTGCCGATAAGGCTTCCTTCTTTGTGGTGACCTGCCCGAGCGGCGTAATGGCAACATAGTCGTCTGCCAGAGTCCGCTGCGGGAAATCGGCGTCGCGGCGCAGGCTGGCTTCCTTAGTCTGCCTCTCCATGTCGACAATCTCGCGGATCGTTTCCTGGTCGCCGGAGTCCATAACGGTTCGCGGGCGAACGGCTACGTGCTGGCCCGCAGACGCCGGCAAAGCCACGAATAGGGTCAACACTAACAGCACATATCTGTTGATCAACATGAGACCTCCGCGATTCGCGAGGGGACAGAGATCCACCTGACCGAGCTACGAAATTTTTGATGCGTGAGTTCCGCGAAAAGAACCCCGATCGTAAACATTTATTCCTGCCCCAAGTCCTGCTGAGAGACCGAGTCTTAGGAGAGCCTTCACTTGGCTATCAAAGCAATTTACGTCGGAAGTGCACGCATCATTCCAACACCCGTCGTGCCCTAAGCGCTTGATAACATGACGGGCAGACTGTGTTGGATCTTACAGTCGTGTCCACGGCGGGACCAGGGTGTCCAACTTCGGACAGATAGAAGACCGGTTCCGAAACGCGGATCAGCCGCAATCGCGCTCCTTCTAGTAGAATCAAGCGTCCGGTAGCAGCATGGCAGACATTCGACGTGGACTCATCATTGTCAATACCGGCCCGGGTAAGGGCAAAACCACGGCGGCGATGGGTACCGCGCTCCGCGCCGTCGGACAGGGAATGCGGGTTTTAATGCTACAGTTCCTGAAAGGTTCTTGGCACTATGGCGAGCTTGATGCCGTGCAAACTTTCGGCGACAAGTTTGTCATGAAACAGATGGGCCGAGGCTTCGTAAAAGTAGGCGCAGAAAAGCCCGATCCGGAAGACGTGCGCATGGTCGAGGAAGCCTGGGCCGAGGCCGATCGGGCGATTCAATCTGGACAGTGGGATTTGGTCGTACTGGACGAGATCAATTACGCGATCAGCTATGGGATGCTTGATCCCGCCAAGGTCGTCGAAAGTCTGAAGAAGAAGCCTGAGATGGTGCACGTGATTTTGACCGGCAGGAATGCGCACCCCGCAATTATCGAGGTTGCGGACACGGTAACCGAAATGCGCCAGCTGAAACACGCGTATGAGAAAGGCGTGATGGCGCAGAGAGGAATCGAGTACTAACATTTTGCAATTGGGAAATTTTGTCATTGAGTGATTTGAAAATCTAACATTCGCAAAAACGGTAGTCCCGATTTTCAATTACTCGTTCACTAAATTACTCAATCACCAAATTCTCCATGGCTTGGTTTAGACGGGAATCCGGCGAGCTGGATACTTCGGGCGAGAAGCGAGTCCGCACCGAGGGGTTGTGGGTGAAGTGTGAGAACTGCCGGCAGATCATCTGGAAAAAAGATCTGGAAGAGAATCTGAACGTGTGTCCGAAATGTGACAAGCACTTTCGGATCGATGCCCGCACGCGGCTGGCACAGTTAATCGATGACAACAAGTACGAAGTGTTCGACGCGAACATCTCGTCTACCGATCCCTTGAAGTTTGTCGATTTGAAGCCCTATTCCTCGCGGCTGAAGCAGGCGCAAAAAGATACAGGCCTGAAAGATGCGGTCATTAACGCTCATGGCAGCTTAATGGGAAGGCCCGTCATCGCCAGCGTGATGGAGTATTCGTTTATTGGAGGCAGCATGGGGGCGGTGGTCGGCGAGGCGATTACCCGTGCCGTGGAGCGGGCGGCGGATACTCGAACTCCCATCGTCATTGTTTCGGCATCGGGTGGAGCGCGCATGATGGAAGGCGTAATCAGCCTGATGCAGTTGGCCAAGATCTCGGCAGCTCTCGCCAAACTGGACAAGGCCAAAGTTCCATATATCTCACTTTTGACCGATCCTACGACTGGAGGCGTCACAGCTTCCTTTGCGATGCTTGGCGATTTAAACATCGCCGAGCCCGGAGCGCTGATTGGCTTCGCCGGGCCGCGGGTGATCGAACAAACCATTCGGCAGAAGCTGCCTCCGGGATTCCAGCGCAGCGAATTTCTGCTGGAGCACGGAATGCTCGACGCGGTGGTTCCACGCAAACAGCTCAAGCCGTACATCGCCCGGGCGTTGGATTTTATGGCGGCGTGACAGCTATCAGCCGTCAGCTATCAGCCAAAATACTCGCAAGCTCTTTGAGGTTCCCCCACGTTCATTTCTGATTCTGATCTCATCTGCTGATAATCTCTAAGATTTAGGCTGACGGCTGAAACCCGCCAGCTGAAAGCTGACTCCATGTCCTACGAAACCGCCGTAGCCAGCATGTACGCGCTGGGGCACGAGCTGGCGAACACCCCTTCGCACAAGTTCGACCTGGATCACATGGGTGTCCTGTTGCGGGCAATGGATCATCCGGAGCGGAAGTTCCGCAGCGTCCTCATTGCGGGCACGAACGGCAAGGGGTCGACGGCGGCAACGCTGGCGTCTATTCTGCGGGCTTCGAGCCTGAAAACCGGGCTCTACACTTCGCCTCATTTGATACGCATCAATGAACGTATTCGCCTGAACGGCGAGTCCATCAGCGACGACGACTTTGCGCACTTGCACGCTGATGTGGATCGCATTGCCGAGCGTCTGGTCGGAAATCACGAACTGCCGTGGCATCCCAGCTTCTTCGAGATGATGACAGCGATCGCCTTCTCCTTTTTTGCGCGACGGCGCGTCGATGTGGCGGTGCTCGAAGTCGGGATGGGCGGGCGACTGGATGCCACCAACGTGGTTGAGCCGTTGGTCAGTGTGATTACGGACATCTCCCTCGATCATCAGAAATTCCTGGGGAACACGGTGGCTGAAATTGCGCGGGAGAAGGCAGGGATCATTCGGCCAGGAACGGTAGTCGTCACCTTGCCGCAACAGCCCGCTGCAAATGATGTGATCGGGAATCAGATTCTGGATCTGGATGCGACCGGGGTCAGTGCGGCCCAGTATGTGCCGCCGGTTTCACCGGGCAGTAGCGACTACCTGGTCGCCGGTGGTCAGCAAGCTTTCACCGCCGAGACTACCAAGAGCGCCTCGATAGAACGTGCGGCGGGTTTCTATCAATACCCGCTCCAGGTGATGCAGAAGCAGATTCTGGTTCAAAGCCCCCTGGTCGGACGACACCAGTTGCGGAATGTGGCCGTCGCTATAGCGGCCGCAGAGGAAGTCGCCAAAAAGGGATTGGGCGGGATTATTCCCGAGTCAATTGCGCGAGGGATTCGCGAGACGCATTGGCCAGGACGGTTTCAAGTGGTTCCTGCGCGTGATGGCTGGCCTGAGATCGTGTTGGACGTGGCCCATAATCCGGCCGGGGCGTGGGCCTTACGCTCCGCCCTTTCGGAGCGCTACGGCGACCATCCGCTGATTTTTGTTTTCGGAGCGATGCGCGACAAGGCAATCTCAGAGATGACTGAGATCCTGTTTCCCATGGCTCAGCGAGTGGTGGCGACCCAGCCGGCGAATCCGCGATCGGCCCTGCCCGAAGAGATTCAGCAGGCAGCCGCACGCACTGGAGCCGATGTCGAACCGGTGCGCGAGGTACAGCGCGCCCTTGACCGGGCCCGACAGATTGCCGGAGGCGCAGTAATTGTAGTGACAGGGTCAATTTATCTGGTTGGGGAAGCCATGCAGCTGCTTGGATTGCCGGCGTGATCACGTAAGCTTTTGGAGATTTTCCCCTAAAATGGAATTGTGCACGAAGTGAATTCACCGATCGATCAGGTGGAGAGCCGGCGGGCCGAACCCAGAGAGGAAGTCCCGTCTGTGGCTGTCCGCGCCCATCCACATGCGAGTTCGGGCCTGAAGCACGGATGGCTAAGCCGCCTTCGCTCGTACCTCATTCTTGATCCTCTGATCTGGTTTTATACGTTGGTGATGGGCCTGGGAGCCCTCCCGGGTGGCCTCTTCGATACGAGTGGGCGACGGCTGCACTGGTTTTCGCGGACATGGTCGTGGCTGATCATGAAGACGATCTTCTCCCCCGTAACTGTCAGCGGGCTCGATAAGATCGACACCTCCAAGCCGCATGTGTATGCAGCAAACCATGCGTCGGCCCTGGATATTCCAGCGCTGTACGTGAACCTGCCCTTCCAGTTCCGCATTGCATTTAAGAAAGAATTGCTCTCGTATCCAGTGGTCGGCTGGCAGTTGAAGAGGTCAGGGCAAATCTGCATCGATCAGCAGAATCCCTCGCATTCCATCAGCAGCATTCGCGCCGCTCTAAAGGGGCTGCAGAAAGGGCTGCCGCTGGTGATCTTTCCCGAGGGCGGGCGCACGCCGGATGGCGAAATTAAGCCTTTCTTGCAGGGAGCGTTCTTCCTGGCAATCAAGGCACAAGTGGATGTCGTTCCAGTCGCCCTGGTGGGAACGTATGAACTCCTGCCGATGAACACCTACCACATCAAATGCCGTCCTCTGGAAATGCGGGTGGGGGAGCCCATACCGACCGCTGGGCTGACCATGAAAGATCTGCCGGCACTTTCCGCACGAGTGCAAAAAGCTCTGGAAGACTTGTATTACCGGTCATAAGCTGCCGACGAACTAGGCGGCGTTCTTCTGTTTCTCTTGATCGCACAACTGCTGGTAGTGCTCGCGCCCTCGCTGGTAGCCGCGGGTGAAAGGCGCCTCGACTTCCGCGTCAGGATAACGTCGCTGGACGTCTTCCAAAGCGGCCTCCATGGATGCCGACACCTGGTCAAATTCCATGCAGCGAGTTTTAGCGTGCAGGGCCGCCTCGAACCCGAGGCGATAGAATTTTTCGTCATCCGTAAAACTTCTGCCGGAGTCTGAGTACCGACTTTCCTCAGCGCGGCGCAGCCCGGTCCACCATTGTTCGCGGGCGGCGTCCACGGTTTCGACGCCGTCACGCTTCAGCAAGTTGCGAACGGCAGAAGCGTGGTCGTCATTTTCTGCCAGGGCGATCACCACGCTGCGTCCACGGCGCAGAGCATCCTCATAGACGAAGATTTCGTCTTCCGGTAGTCCTTTATAGGTGGCTTGCTCTGCCTTGCCACCGACCGATGCCCCAACCGTTGCGCCGGCGGCGCCCAAAATCCCGGCGCCAAGCAGGCCGAGCGCAGTCACCGGGCCAAGACCCGGCACCAGAGCCATTAGGACGGAACCTCCCGTCAAACCGACGCCGCCTCCCATCAGCGCGCCCATGGCGGTGCCCATGCCGGGCTGTTCGGTGGTGTCGGTTGGCACTGTCTTCATTTCTTGTTCGACGTGGTCAATAGTTCCTGGCGTCAGAAGGGTGATTTTGTCGGTAGGTATCCCGACAGAGTTGTGAATGTCGTTCAGAGCACGCTCAGCGGCAGATCGCGTTTCAAAGACTCCGGTAACGGCTTCCATGTTTTTCTCCAAAGAGTGAAATTTGTGTGGAGGCTCAGACGCTAAGTCGCAACTTGGATGCAACCTGCTGGTTATAGAGACACTTGGGAATTCTGGGGATACTCTATTTTTTTCGCACCGTAACCTTTTCGGACGCCGGAACGTTAACCTTATGTACGCTGGACCGCGGAGAACTCGTTGAAGGCTCTGAAGAAAGAAGCGGACGAGCGGCTTCTGATTGAAGCTGCACAGCAGGACCCTGCCCGCTTTGCCGACCTTTACGAAATGCATTTCGAGCGTGTCTACGCTTATGTTGTGCGGCGGGTGCAAGACCGTCCCGAAGCAGAGGATTTGACGGCTGAAACATTTCACCAGGCCTTGGCGAATCTGAAGAGGTTTGAATGGCGCGGCATCCCGTTAGCGGCCTGGCTGTTTCGTATCGCGGCGAACCTGATTGCAGACCGCAGGCAGCACTCGCGGCGTGAGATTGCCGAGGACCCTGTGGCTCTGGACGCGCAGGCCGGACCGGCCGAGATGGAGGAAGTCGATCGGCGCGCGACATTATTTCGGCTCGTCGAAAAATTGCCGGCTGAGCAGCGCCGCGTGGTAGTCCTGCGTTTCGCTGAGCAGAAGAGCATCAAGGAAGTTGCACGAGAGATTCGCAAGACCGAGGGAGCGGTAAAGCAGTTACAGTTTCGCGCGCTGAGCACATTGCGCGCGCGTATGGAGGGTGCCGATGCCTAAGCGCTCTCTAAATCCAGGATCCGGCGATCGGAATCGGAAGAAGATCGAGCAGTTGAACCAGGCCATCGACGCTATGCTGGCGCGGAACGATGGGCGAGTCGGCAAGATCGGGGCCGAGATCGAGCCACTGGTACGCATTGCGGCAGACTTGCGCAATCTGCCGAGTGCAAGTTTCAAGGCACGATTGAAATCCGAATTAGGAGGCAAGAAGCGTATGTCGACAGTTGCCGAGCCAATCACCTCTGTAGGGGTGAGTGCATCACCAAGGATCGCGTTCCGCGATGCCGCCAAGGCGATCGAGTTCTATACGAAAGCCCTGGGCGCGAAAGAAACATTCCGGTTTGAGGTGGAAGGGCATATAGCCCAAGCCGAGATGGCGATAGGCGATTCCGCCTTTTCGCTCTGCGGAGAATGGCCCGAAGGCGGGCGCTTCAGCGCCGAGACGTTAGGGAATTCGCCGATTTCTATGTCGGTCCACGTCGACGATGTGGACAGGTTCACGGAGAGCGCTGTAACCGCCGGGATGAACCTGGTTCGGGAACCCAAAGACCAGTTTTACGGACACCGCGACGCCCTGCTGACTGATCCTTTCGGCTACTCCTGGAACATCTGGACCGTGAAAGAAGAAATGTCGATCGAAGAAATGCACCGGCGCATGAAGGGGATGACCACTGGGCCCGAAAGTGGCGCGATGAAAGAGAAGGTCCCGGCTATCCCGCGCGGGTATCACACGGTCACGCCGTACATCGTCGCGGAAGACGCTGAGGCGGTGATCGACTTCATGAAGAAGACGTTCGCAGGAGAAGAGACCTTCCGCGCCGTGGGCTCGACCGGAGGTTACCACTGCGAAGTGCGGGTGGAAGACTCGGTGCTGATGATCGGTGGCGGTGGCAAAGGCCTCTCGTGGAGAGGCGACTCCCTACTGGGTGCGTTCCACGTGTATGTTCGCGATTGCGATGCGGCATACCGGCGAGCCTTAGAGGCGGGTGGGAAGTCCCTGATGGCTCCCGCTGATCAAGAATATGGGGAACGGACCGCGAGCGTAATCGATGCGGCTGGCAATCACTGGTATATCGCAACGTTCAAAGGTAAGGACTACAAGTCCGAAGGCGCGCCCACGATCCAGCCGTATTTGCATCCGCTGCGAGCAGAACCGGTCTTCAATTTTCTCAAGCGGGCTTTTGGCGCCGTGGACCTAGGCCGGTACACGGACCCCCAAGGGGTCATGCATCACATGACGATTCAGATCGGCGATTCGCACTTGGAGATGGGCGAGGCGCACGGGCCATATCAGCCGATGAAGTCGATGTTCTATCTGTACGTGCCCAAAGTGGACGACGTCTACAAAACGGCACTCGCTTCAGGTGCGAAGTCGTTGCAGGAGCCGGCCGACCAGCCCTATGGTGACCGAGTCGGGGCTGTGACGGATGCATTTGGAAATCAGTGGTGGATTGCGACGCACGTGAAAGACGCGACGCACTGATCGCGAAGGGGGGCGCCCTGGCGGCGCCCCCGCCCCTCCATTCCAGCTACTGTGCTTTCGGGATTACGATCGCAGTGATGCCGTAGCGCGGGACTTCTACCGTAAACGTCGGCCCGAGGTTTTCGATAGGAGCTTCGGTGATGGCCTTGCCTCCCTCTAGGTTCAGTTTTCCATAGTCGTAGCGAGTCCCCTTGGTGGCGTAGGAGTAGCCATTCACCGACACGGTGACCGCGGTGGAACGGGCCAAGTCGTTGTTGATGAACAGCAAGCCGAGGCCGCCGTCCCGCCGCTTCACCGCATGAACTTTCAGGGTGTCCATTTGCGAGGTGGCGTTGACGAAGGTGTCGCCCGGGAGCGCGACCTGATGAATGAGCTTAATTCCATAGTACGCAGGTTGTGGCTGGTTCTTTTCATCGAGAAAACTTGGGCTGGGTGCGTGAATTGGTGACCAGACGACCGTGTATGCGCCGTTCTCCAGCAACATGGTTACAGCGTCGGCGGAAAACAGCGCGGCTGCGGCGGGATTCTTGTAGGGCAACCACTGCGCTATGCCCAGGCTGGTAATAGCTAAGGGCGGTTGATGGTTGCTGGGGCAGAATTTCTTGTATTTCTCGACCAGATCGTGCGCTAACTGACTGAAGTCGTAGTGGAGCCCATTTCCGCCCGGAAAGTACCGGGTCGCGTCCATCGGGTCCCTCGCCAGGGTCACAAGGTCTTCCTCGTCCATCGTGTCAGTCGTCGACGGCAGCGCCTTGCCTTCCCAGAATGCGGCCGCACTGAAGTCCATGCTGGCACAGGCGGCTTTGAGCACACCGGCATTCCAGTTCTTTCCGAGTTGGTCCGCACCGGTGACATAGGGTGGTTGGATCACAAAAGCGCCGACTAGAATCTTCGGGTCAACGGCTTTCATGGCCTTGGCATACTGGACAACTGCCTCTCCGTAGGCAACGGGTCCAACTTTCGCGTTTCCCTGGTGGCGCCCCCACTCTTTGGAGTTCGGAACTTTCCCAGCGTGCAGGTCGGCTTCGGGGGAGGGGCTCTGACCGAACTTGCCGCTGTTGTCCGCGTCCGATCCGACCGTGCGCGCCTGGTTGTAGAAGCCGTTGTTCCACGGCTCGTTACCGACGGTCCAGAGCATGATCCCCAATGGATCTGGATGTGCGATCCGAAGGTGGTTGTAGCCGTCATCGGTTGGAAGCGGCTTGCTGGCGCGCAACGTGGCCCAAAAACCCACTGTCTTCCAGTCATTTCCCGCGGAGTCCTTGCCAATCGGTTGCGTGCTCAACGTATTGCCATTGGCGTATGCCACCCAGGCCGCAGCCTCTGCAGGTTCGCCGCCACCGCTGCCGTCGAGATTGGTGCCGTAATTGACAGAGACGATCGCAGTTCCCAGCTTGTCGATCACGGGCACGACCGCGGGAAACATTTTTTCCGCTGGAAAGGCAGGCGCGCGGTCGTCGGTGTAGGGATTCGTGATCTTGCCGGTCGACCAGTGATACAGCGAGTCGATGCCGTTATTCCCCGGAACGCGCAAGTTGGTGATGCCCGCGTCCTGGAGCAACTGAATCGTAGCGTCGTCGTAAGCGCTCGTGTCCCAGCGGTCGGCGGCTGCGCCGAGCGACGTAGTGTAGAGAACCGCTTTCCCCTGCGAAGGATCGACTGTCACCTTGGCTTTCAACTGAGCATGGACCGGAGACGCGATGAGCAAAACGATCCCGAGAGTTGGGCCGAGCACACTACTGGCCGCACAATGCATAGAGAAAGAGGTTCGAAGCGAGGAAACTCTGCGCACACCTGCGTTATTCATAGAAAATCATTCCCTAAATCGGATTTGCAAAGATCGGAATTATATCGCGACACGCCGAAGAAAAGACTCGGCCAGCGCCGAGCCCTTTGCACAGGTGAGCTGCAAACATCCGCTCTCTATATTCTCGCGGCACAGAAAGCTATGCGCGCGTGAGAAAGATGGGCAAGCCCAGTTTGTGATCGTAGATTGGGCGGTACCGCTCTGTGTTGTACATGCTGGCAATGTCTACTTTTCGAGGCCCTAGTTTTGGGTCCGGGATCGGTACCATTTTGTAGCAGCCGCTGCTGATCGCCGTCATCAAGCCGGTCTTTCCTTCTTCCACCGCATCCATCGCCATTCCGGCATAGGTGCTGGCTACCATGCGGTCCACGAAATCCGGGCTGCCCGACCGCAAATCATAAGTCAGGTCGCTGACCACCGTCTCTTCGCCGGTGGATGCCTTGATCTCGCTGCTCAGATCCTCGGCAACGCTCATTTTCTTGCGGTGGCCGAAGGCGTCCGGATCGCCATATTCCTTCACCGTGTAGCCTTCCCACTCCGCGCCCTCGGAAAGAAGCACCAGCGAATAGTTGCTGGGAGTGTTGCGCTTGTCCTGGATCAGCAAATCAATCAAGTGCTTCAAATTCACCTTGTACTCGGGAATACAGCAACGTATGGAGGTCACGTACGCCGTGTAGAGTGCGGTATAGCCGGCGTCACGCCCGAATACCCGGAAGATGCCGATCCGCTCGTGCGAGCCGACCGTAGTCCGCTGCCGCTCGATCGCCTCCATGGCGCGCGTGATCGCTGTCGAAAAACCGATGCAGTACTCGGTGTACTGAACATCATTGTCCATAGTCTTCGGCACCGCGATGATCTTCACTCCCTGGCGATTGAGTTCGGCAGCGTAGCTGAGCGTATCGTCGCCGCCGATCGCCACCAGGTAGTCGAGTCCCAGCTTCTCGATATTCTTCAGCACCGCGGGTGTTACGTCGAACACCGTACTCGTCACACCTTTCTTGGTCGTTTCCCTGCTGGCAAATTTCTGCCCCGCAAGGACAGGTGGCAGCTTCGCCATCTTGGTCGGATTGGTGCGGGAGGTGTGCAAATACGTGCCACCCGTGCGAGCGATGGTACGCGTGTTTTCACGGTTCAGCGGCTGGATATAGCGATGTTTGCTGGCCTCGTCAGTGAGATCGATGTGGGTCAGCCCTTCCCACCCGCGGCGGATGCCGATAACCTCGCATCCGATCTCGGCGCCGCGATAGACAACCGATTTGATGACCGAATTCAGCCCCGGAACATCTCCCCCTCCGGTAAGAATGCCGACACGTTTTGCTGACATGAAGTATCTCCTAAAGATCTATGAGTTGCGAACTGGAATTCGAAAACATTATAGAGGACAACGGAATGCACTCGGGCGAGTCTCTGCGCTGCGACGGGAATCGCAGCCAGAGGAATAGACTTGCGCTTGAGCGCGACCGACTGTCGCCTCTGCAATATCGCGATTCCACGTGCTAACCCTTGTTTTCCCTCTCACAGCCCGTGTCATTGTGACAGGTTCCGTCCCGCCGTTGTATGCTCGGGACGTGTCCCGCCCGTCCTCGCAGGACCGTTCCCCTACTTTCGGCCTGCTTCTGGGGCTGCTGATCACGCTGTCCGCAGTCCTGGCCTACTCGGCGTACATTACTTGGCAGGTATCGGGACTCCGTCAACTGCAGACGAACCTCGTTGACCGCAACCGCAAAGATTCTCTCCAGTTGCTGCGAATTCAAAATGATCTCAACCTGCTCGCCGTCGCCATGCGCGACATGGTGAGCAGCGATGAACCCTATCCCCTGACTGCCTGGTCGGCGCAATTCCAGCGCATCCGCACTGATCTCGGCGACGCTATGCGGCTCGAGGCTGGATACGCCTCCGTCAGCCGCACTCCAGAACAAAGCGCTTTTCTGACCCAGTCTTTCACTCAGTTCTGGGACGCCGTCGACCGCGTCTTTGCCCTCGCCCACGATGGCAAAGAAAAGGAAGCGCGCGCGCAGATCCAGCTTTCGCTACAGGAACGACAGGCGGCCCTGAGCACTGCCGTTGCGCGATTCCTGGTACAGAACAGCGAGAGTGAAGAACAAGCCGGACAGCGCATCGTGCAGATCTATGATCGCGTTCGACGCCAGGTTTATGTCTTTCTTGCGGCGACGCTGCTTGCCATCATTTTGAATGGCCTTTCGCTTGTCCGCTGGAACCGCCGCCTGTTTGCGCGGCTCGCGGAGATTTCCGAACGCCGCAGCGAACTCGCCCAGAAGCTGATCGCCACCCAGGAGTCCACTCTTCGCTACATCTCCCGCGAATTGCACGACGAATTCGGACAGATCCTCACTGCGGTAGGGTCGATGCTGCGCCGCGCCGGCACGCACGCGCCAGAGGGTTCCTCCCTTCGAGCCGATCTGCAAGAGGTGCTTGAGACGGTTCAGACCACGCTGGAAAGCGTCCGCAGCCTCTCGCAAGCGCTTCATCCGGTGATGCTTGACGAGGCCGGCTTGGAAAGCACCCTCGACTGGTACATCCCCACCGTGGAAAGACAAACCGGCATTACCATATCCTATGAGAAGCAGGGCGAGCCGTTTCCCGTGGATGGCGGAGCTGGCGTGCACATCTATCGCGTCTTGCAGGAAGCGCTGAACAATGTGACGCGGCATTCGGGAGCGAAGCAGGCATGGGTGAGGCTTCGTTTTCTAGCGCAAACTCTGGAACTGGAAGTACAAGATCGCGGAACGGGTTTTCCCGAGCGTCCCAGCCGGCGTGGCATCGGTTTAGTGGCCATGCGCGAGCGCTCCGAATTGATGAGCGGCCAGCTCGTTTTTTCGCACCCGCCCGAAGGCGGAACGATGGTGCACCTGACAGTACCCAGAGAAATCGCCGAGGCAAAAGCAGAGTCTTATGGAAAAGAAGATCACAGTGTTGCTCGTGGATGATCACAGCCTGGTTCGCCGCGGTTTCCGCCGGATGCTGGAGGACGAGCCCGACATGGAAGTCATCGGGGAAGCCGGCGATGGCGAACAATCGATCAAGCTTGCGAAGGAATTGCATCCGCAAGTCGTCGTTATGGATTGCGCGCTGCCAGGCATGAATGGCTTAGAAGCTACCCGCCGGATCATCAAAGACTCTCCCACTACCTCAGTGCTCATGCTTAGCATGCACACAGAGAATACGTGGGTGCGGCAGGCCGTCGAAGCGGGAGCCAAAGGATACGTGCTCAAGGACGCACTCGACCTGGAACTGGGCGCGGCCGTTCGTAAAGTTGCGGCCGGAGAGACGGTTTTCGATCCGAAAGTCGAGCAACGCGCCGTGCTTAAAGGGGAACGTAGCGCTGCCCTCACCCCGCGCGAACTAGAAGTGTTGCAAATGATCGTCGACGGCAAGTCGAATAAGGAAATTGCTACTGTTCTCGAACTCAGCGCCAACACAGTCGCGGTTCACCGGGCCAATATCATGAACACTCTCGGCATTCACAAGACTGCTGAACTCGTGGTCTACGCCATCCGCGCCGGGCTGGTGAACGTTCCGTGAATCGTCGCTCTTTTCTGGGGGGAATGGCTGGCCTCGCGTCCTGGGCGCATTTCTCTCGCCTGCCCGGTGTTGCCGCGCAGCCCCAAGCCGGCTCTCTCGGATTTCGCTTCACCGACGTAACGAGCCAGGCGGGCATTCAGTTCGAGCACAATAGCGGAGCGTTTGGAGGCAAGTTCCTGCCGGAGACTCTGGGTTCCGGATGCGCCTTTCTGGATTACGACCGCGACGGCTGGCAGGACATTCTGCTGATCAACGGCGCGGACTGGCCAGGCCACAAGAAAGAGCGCGCAACCCTTCGCCTCTACCACAACAATGGCAACGGAACCTTCACCGATGTCACCGCTCGCGCGGGGCTCGATGTGGAGCTCTACGGCATGGGTGTGGCGGTTGGGGATTACAACAACGACGGCTTTCCTGACATTCTGATCACGTGCGTGGGACAGAACCGCTTGTTCCGCAACACCGGCAAGGGGTCATTCGTAGACGTCACCAACTCGGCTGGCCTCGGCAAACGCGAAGGCTTCAGCACGTCCGCCCTGTGGTTCGATTACGATCGCGATGGCCTGCTCGACCTTTTCGTATGCAATTACGTGAAGTGGTCTCCAGAGACCGACGTCTTTTGCAGCCTTGATGGCAAGCACAAGTCTTACTGCACACCCGAAGCGTATCGAGGTGCGACCTGCTGGCTGTTTCACAATCGAGGAAACGGAACGTTTGAAGATGTCACCGCTACGAGCGGCATTTTTGACAGCAGTTCCAAGTCGCTCGGCGTTGCACTGTTCGATCAGAACCGCGATGGCTGGCCCGATCTGCTTGTCGCCAACGACACCCAGCCGAATAAGCTGTATCGCAATCAGCACAACGGAACCTTCAAAGATTCAGCAGTGGAGGCAGGCATCGCCTT
This sequence comes from uncultured Acidobacteriota bacterium, assembly GCA_963807095.1. Classification (GTDB taxonomy): domain Bacteria; phylum Acidobacteriota; class Terriglobia; order Terriglobales; family Acidobacteriaceae; genus Sulfotelmatobacter. The sequence continues at coordinate 380,242 of CAWEAF010000003.1, forward strand.
CAGTAGCGAGGGCAAAGCGCGCGCCGGCATGGGAGTCGACGTGGCCGACTTCGACAATTCCGGTACCCCCGGCGTCGCTATTACGAATTTCGACAACGAGATGATTGGGCTCTATCGCATGAGCGGCCGCGGTTTCGAAGATATCGCTCCGCAGTCCGGTATAGGCATGGCATCCCGCAACAGCTTGGGCTTCGGCTGCTCTTTTCTGGACGTGAATCTCGATGGCTGGCTCGATTTCGCGGTTGCCAATGGACACATCGACGAGACCGTACGCAATATCCGCGGCAACGTTGGATATGCGCAGCCGCCACAGCTTTTTCTCAATAACCAGCACGGGATTTTTCACGATGTCGCCGCGGAGGCCGGCGGCAATTTCGACCAGCCCAAAGTCGGACGCGGACTGGCCTACGGCGACTTTGATCGCGACGGCGACCTTGATCTGCTGATTACTACGAACAACGGCCCCGCATACCTGTATCGCAACGATCAACTTGCTGGAAATCGCAGCATCCGCTTTCATCTCGTGGGGACGAAGTCCAATCGCGACGCCATCGGCGCCACGGTGCAAGTCTTTGCAGGCGGGTTAACGCAATCGCGCATGGTGAAAGGCGGATCGAGTTACTTGTCGCAGTCAGAGCTTCCCGTCACCTTCGGTTTGGAAAAGCGGGATCGCATCGATCGTGCGATCGTCGATTGGCCCAGCGGACGAACGGAAGAGTACAAGGACCTCGCGGCCGGCCGAACTTACACCTGCACAGAAGGTAAGGGAATACTTGCGAAACAGTCCTACTGACTCGACGCCGCGGTGTTCCTGACCACGCTTCCCGCCGCCGCAACGTCAATTTCCACCGAGTCGCTGACCCTGAGAAACAACGTGCTCGGATTCTTCATTCCCCATTTCGCATACGGCACAGTGAACTGCATGCTGGCCGTCCAATGATCGCCAGTCGTATCCAATTGGACAGGAACCGTGATTTCGCGACTCGTTCCGTGAATGCTGAAGATTCCGTGCACCTTCACGGTCGCGTTTCCGGAGTTCGTGACCGCACCCTCGACACGGTCCGGGCGAAAAACAATATCCGGATAGCGAGCGCTCTCCAGAACTTCTTTGTGCATCTTGCGGTCGCGCATGCCGCTCCCGCTATCCCCGCTGGACGCATCGACCACAATCTCGCCTGACATTTTTCCGCCTGGCTCCAACTGCAGAACTCCGTGCTTCACCTTGAATGTTCCATGTACCGTATGCAGAGCAGCCCCCAAAGTAAATGTCACTGAAGACTGCGCTGGATCCACCTGAAAGATCGTATCCTGCGCCGCTGAGGAAATCGCCGCAAGCGCCAGGGCCGCCGTAACTCGGACTAAATGCCTCCAAAATGGTCTCATAGCCCGAATCATCATCTAAGCCGTTAACAGCCCCCATCCCAGCTCAATCCATCCACGGCCAGGCGCAACGGCGACAGAACCCCTACGTGGAATGCAAGCAATCGGCGAAATATATACGGGTGCTGGCGAAACGCTTCAAGGGTTCTTCGCTGAATGCGCGGACTCCCGTCGAGGAGCAGCATCAGTCGGGCCATGAGCAGCGTCCGCTTGGCAATTCTGCGGTGCTCCCGCTCGTAGAGCCGAAGGTCGCCCTTCTCCATGCAATCTGCGAGCACCAGCGCTTGGCTGAACGCCAGGCACAACCCTTCTCCCGTAATGGCATCCACCGTTCCCGACGCATCCCCGATTAGGGCAATATTTCCGCGGCTCACACTTCGCAGTTTGCAGGTTGCCGTGACCGATCCTCGTTCCGTGGAAGCCGTCTCCGACCCGCCAAGCCTGGCGCGAAGGTCCGGGAACTTTGCGAGCGCTTCATGCAACCGCAATTTCGAGTCGCGGGAAATCAGAGCAACGCAAACTTGCTCTCTCGAAACCGGAGTCACATAAATTTCCTCATGTGGTCCCCAGTACAATTCCATGTGATCGGTCCACGGTGCGACGCGAAAGTGCATCCGAAAGGCAAATCGGCAGTTTCTTTTGCGACGCGCATCAAGCCCCGCCCAAGTGCGGACGCGTGAGTTACCGCCGTCGGCTCCGATGATCCAGCGCGCATTCACTGTGTGAGTTCCGAGCAGGACGCCATTGTGTGCAATGGCTGTGACAGGAGTATTCCAAAGAAGCTCAGCTCCGAGTCTGGACGCGTGGTCTACCATCAATTCATGCAGAACGGTTCGCCTCATCCCGCGTCCACAACCCCCATCCGGGAAAGCGGCTTCCGCTGCCATGCCTGCGCTCAGAAAACGAACGCCGGAAAACGGAAATGAATTCTCTTCGTTGACGGTGATGCCGAGCTTCTCGAGCGCCGCCAATCCGTCTGCCAAAAGACCCTCGCCACAGGGCTTGTCGATCGGAACACGGGCGCCATCGGCAACCACTACGCGAAATCCGCGGTGCCGGGCAGCAATAGCCGCCGCTAATCCAGCCGGCCCTCCTCCAATCACAAAAACATCGGTGGAGTGCGGCAAATTTCGACTTCTTACCACTTGAGCAGCACCAACTCAGAACAGAATCCCGGCCCCATCGCGGCCAGCACGCCCAACGTTCCCGGCTCTGGACGCCGGTTCCGCATCACATCTTCAAGTACGACCAACACTGACGCCGACGACAGATTTCCAACTCGCTTCAGGCAATCCCACGATGCATCCAATTGCTCGTTGTTGAGACCGAGCGCTGCCGCGGTTGCTTCGAGCACCTTCGGGCCGCCCGTATGCAGGACCCAACTTCCGACGTCCGACCGCGAATGTCCATGATCGGAGAGGAATGCGTCGACATCCTGTCCCAAATGCTCGCGAATGAGCACCGGAACGTCGGGCGACAGTGTGATCCGAAACCCTTTCTCGCTGACGTTCCAGCCCATCATCTCTTCAGTGTCGGGATAGAAAACTGAGCGAGTCGCCACGATCTCAGGGCCGATTGCGCTTACCTCATCTCCCGTGACAATCACGGCCGCTGAGCCGTCCGCGAAGAGCCCGGAGGAAATCAGATTCGCAACCGAAAGATCGTCTCGCTGTATGGTCAGCGAGCAAAGTTCCACCGACACAAGAGCAGCGGCTTGCGCCGGATACGCTCGCACATAATCGGCGGCCCGCGCGATCCCTGCCGCGCCCGCAACGCAACCCAGACCGAAGATCGGCAGCCGTCGGATGTTTTTCGAAAGTCCCATGCGATTGATCAGCAGCGCGTCAATCGATGGACTCGAAATACCAGTAACTGAAGTAAAGAACAGCGCGCCCAGTCCGCTCGCCTCGACTCCAGCGTGATGAAGCGCTCGGCATAGAGCCTGTTCTCCCAATTCCTGGGCCACCTGGATCCAGACATCGTTGGCTTTTCCCCAGGTGTCCAGTTCGTAGTACTTTTCAGGAGGCATCGCCAAATGCCGGCCCTCGACGGCGACATTGCGATGCAGACGCGCCAGCATCTGCGGATTGCGAAGCCGTTCGCCCCAATATTCCTGCAATTTCTCCAGCAGAACTTTTTGGGGGTAATAATTCTTGGGGAAAGCGCTCGCGGCACTGGCGATTTTCATGTTGTGTGGACCCTGGTCCCAGCCGATCAGCGCCGCTACAGCAGGGCTTTCCGAATCATCGTTAGGATGATCCCGTTCCGCTGGTGGTTGCACCGCTCAGGGCTATCCGCTAAGCGTATTGTCCCCACGCGCGCTCATAGGATTGTCACCCAATTGTTAAAAATTGCAATGGAATTGGCGTTTCTCAAGTGCCTTTGCTGCCGGAACACGGCACACCCCGAGTCGGGAAGAGAGCGCCTTACGTCGTAACAGAAATCAGCGGCTTCACTCTATTCAGTATTTCACCAATTTCAATGGCTGGGATTCCGGCTGCTTGAAACTTCGGAGCCCACGAATCTCGGCCGTTCTCGATCGACATCAACAGGCCGCCCGCAGTCTGGGGATCGAACAGCAGAGCCTTCAAATCTTCGTGTACGACGTCGTCGTAGCCAACTATGCACTCCGCAAAATCGCGATTGTTCTTGAGACCGCCTGGGATATGGCCCGCGCGGACACACTCCAATGCGCCCGGAAGCAGTGGAATGCGGCTGGCATGAAGGCGCAGCGATACATCGGAGGCAAGCGCCATTTCACGCGCGTGTCCGATCAACCCGAAGCCGGTGATGTCTGTCATGGCGTGAACCTTGACTTCATGTTCGCGAATGAAATCGGCAACCTTGCGGTTGAGGGTTGTCATCGATTGGGTCGCGGCATCGATCCACTCCGGTTGCGCTTGGCCTTTTTTGATTGCGGTGGAAATGACGCCCGTGCCTAGCGCTTTTGTGAGAATGAGAGTATCGCCGGGCTTTGCTCCCGCATTTGCGTAGATCTTGCCAGGATGAATGAGCCCGGTCACCGAGTATCCGAATTTCGTCTCGTCGTCGCGGATGCTGTGGCCGCCAATCACGGTACATCCCGCTTCCATCATCTTCGAAAGACCCCCAGCGAGAATCCGTTCCAGGATTTCCAGATCCGCTTTTTCCGGAAAACATACGAGAGCGAGCGCGGTCAGGGGTCTGCCGCCCATCGCATAAATATCGCTAAGGGCGTTGGTGGCGGCAATCTGGCCAAATGTGTACGGATCGTCCACGATCGGGGTGAAGAAATCGACCGTCTGCACGAGCGCCTGCTCGGGCGTGAGTTGATACACGCCAGCGTCGTCGGCATGATCGAAGCCGACGAGAACATTCGGATCGTGCTGCCGGGCTAATTTCCCAAGCACCTTGTCCAGCGCCGCCGGACTCAGCTTGGACGCTCAACCCGCAGCTTTCACCGATTCCGTGAGCCGAAATGGCTTTACTTCAGGCACGAGAACATTCTAACGGATGGCGTGTGCATGTCGGCATATCGCCGTAGCGACTGCCGTAGCTGGCGAGAGAACTGAGGCGGCAATGTGGCTTTGTAGAATCCGTGCATGTCCGGCAGTCGGAGCAGGGCTTCTTTTCTCCGAAGGCTAGATCCGGTGCTCAGTTCGCTTTTTCGAGATTCGCGGTCAAATGCGCTTCGGACCCTGAGTCGGCAGAAATCTCGCGGGACCAATCTTTAAAACCTGACATTTTAACTGTGATCGTATGCTTACCGGGTTTCAGCTTTAGTGTGGCTGGAGCGTTCCCGTAGAGTTGACCATCGGCATAAACGTCGGCTCCGTCGGGGGCGGTGCTCACGTTTACGGTCCCGATTTCGTCCGCCTTGGGTGCTGATGCTGAGCCCTCCGCCGCAGTTTTGTTTTCCCCGGAGTCCTTCGCCACAGCTGTCGTGAGTCCGACCGGAACAAACTCTCTGTCTTTTTCGCCGACGGCAACCGGAGCCCCACTGACTCCCTGCAATGCCACTAGGATGGCGCGATAGTTGTCCTTGTCTCCCTGCAGAAGAATGCCGGCATTTTTCCCGTCCGGAGTGTGGTATTGAACACCGATATAGTGCAGACGGGTTTTGTGAAAGAGTCCGAAGAGCGCTACCGGGGCTACGAGAATTGCTAACGCGACCATGGTTCCGACGCGCCTGTGAGCTTCCTGACCATAACTCAGCGACGTAACCGATTTCGCGGGTATCGCAACTGTGACGTTATCTTTTGTCACAAGCGTGATGGCATCGGATGTCACCGTAAGCTTATTGTTCCAGTCCTTCGGGTCGACATGAGAGGCGACCGAACCCCCGTTGTACCGCACTTTCGTAAACGTATTGCCCTGCCCGTAAGCGGCCAGAGCGCATGCGAGAAAGAATGCCAGTAACCTGCGAAGAGTGACCATAGTAACTCCCGGCTCCATGAGATATAGACCCAAGAAGAACAGGAGACAATACTCTTGAAGCATGATTCCGGCAATGACTCCAGGGGCACATCCACAAGCTCCCCTTTTCTAACAGTAATTTCCGCTCTTGCGTTTTTGATAACACGGATACGACGGCAGGGTGTTTTACCTGGCACACGCCCGGATGGTAGGAACCGTGACTATTGATCAGAAAGTTCCCAAGCGAGCGCTTGTGAACTATTACGACGTGCTGGCGTCCGCCAACTGACGTAACACAAAAGGGGAGCACGTGAGCAGTGCTCCCCACCTGTTCTAATTGCTCGATCCACCTTGCATCCCGCCGCTCGACTCTCCCAGTTCGAGAGCGAACTTCTTGCCGGCAAAGCGGGCGCCGGCGAGAGTTGTAGTTCCATCATCCTTCTTTTGCAGCACTGCGGCGTTGTTCTGAGCCGGAGCGCTCAGGTCGACGACTTTGGCAGGCACTTTGGCCAATACCTTTTTGCCCTGCAGGATACTCAACTCGACGTTGGGACCACTGCCGTCCCACTCCAGCCGATAGTCACCGGGTTTCAACTGGGTACCGTTGATCGAGGCTGGATTAATCAGCGTCAGAGTTGCTTTGCTGGCTGCGAATGCACTTGAAGCCAACAGTAGAGCCAACCCCACCATTAGAATCTTCGATACTGTCGCGAACTTCATGGCTGCTCCTTTTTCTATCCCGAAAATGCGTCGGGAGCGGTTTGGGGCGGCCCTGCTCGCGAGAAAACACTTGTGTTTCCGCACGAATCGCCTACAATTCTGCCGCCGGGGTCGAGCGCTCAAGCCAAAAGCCTGCGCCTCCGCTATGGGGGTTCTCTTACCTGGGCCGCCAAACCGAGTGTGAGAGAATCCCCAAACCCCGCAAAAATATTTCAGACCAAACGAGCCGGCGTCACCTCTAACGCCGGCTCGTTCATTTCTGCTCTGAGTAGTTACGTGCTCCCCATGCTGGAAGTTCCCGCCGCTTGTTCCGGCGCATGCTCATTGGACGCTCTACGGATTCTTCCGGTAGCAAGAACTTCTCTGCGTTGGGATCAGCAACACGCCTTGGTTGTTTTGTAGCAAGGAATCAGGGATTGCCCGAGGTTTTCTCGAAGCGCAGTTTCTCTCGTCGAAAAATCGAACCAGTTACTCTCCGTCACCGTGCTGGCGTTCCACTGACCAAATGCTCGACTGATCTTTTTCGAACGGGTACACGTGCACCATCCAATTAAAGACGACGGGGCGGAACATGCCTCCCGCGGAATCGCACGCTTCCTTCGTGCTGATCGATCCTCTGAGCCCGAATTGCGGATGCGGTGACAGCAGTTCCTTCCTCTTGCCGGCGGGTGGCATGCAGAGATTTACATGCTCATGCCATTGCGCCACGCTGAGCGGGATGCGCTCGTCGAGTTGATCTTCACCGAAGCGCTTCGGCGCGGTGTACATCACGCCTATAAGCTTGTATTCGTCGCCGCGCTTCTCATACAGCAACGAAGTAGGGTGCTCCGCATTGAAGCTGAACTGAGCTTCGAAAGCGTAAGCATAGTTGGTGAAGTGATACATCTTCTGTGGCACTTCAGGATGAAAGATCTCGAAACCATCTGCAAATGCGATGTGATAGTCCTTGTATTTTTCGGCAGCTTGTCGCGCCTTGTCCGCGACCTTCTGGGCGCGCGCGGCATCACCTGCCCCGGGCTGTCGCAGCGTGGTCATCTTCATGTGCGGGTCCATGTCCATGTGGCCTTCCATCGAGTGCATGACATGGGTTCTCGCTTCGGCCTCGTCTCTTTCTGAGCTCGGTGGCATGTCTTTCATGTCCGACATATCGTGCTGAGACATATCCATACCCGGCATGGGGTCCGGGCTCGCGCCCTTGTTTTGGCCCGATGCCGGGCTCTGCGTTTGTCCCCAAACGACCGAGCAGAATACGACGATGAACATGACAATCTGACTGCGCATAAAGAACCCCCAGTTACTTGATCTAAACCCTGAAGCCATCAAGATGTTTCTGCGAGAATCTCACGTTACCGCCGATGACAGAAGTAACGGTAAGTCAGGAGAGCCGATCTTCGTACGCTTAAGACAATTCTGCGTCGACACGCGCCGCAACGACCAATCTCTTGGCGCGACCAGCTCTTTCTGGTACACCTAGCTGCTTGGCTCCCCAAACCATCTTCTTCCTTTTCGTCGCCGGTGCCTTAGGAGGCGCGCTCAACTCCGTCGCTGGGGGCGGCAGCTTCATCGCTTTTCCCGCGCTCCTCTGGACCGGTGTGCCTCCGATTCCCGCCAACGCCACCAATACAATTGCCCTCTGGTCCGGAGCGGCGGCTAGTGGAGGCGCATATCGCAAGCGCCTCGATGTCCCGCGGCGGATGCTGATCCCGTTGCTGGCCGCCAGCCTGCTCGGAGGGCTCACCGGTGCGTTTCTGCTGCTGAGGACGCCGGCGCACACCTTTATGCGCGTCTTGCCCTGGCTAACTCTCGGGGCCACCCTGCTATTTGCCTTTGGGAAAAAAATCGCGGGCGGGCGCCGATCCGTGATCGAGCACGAGACCACTCGCGCTGCCCTGGTCGGGGCCGCTCTGTTTCAACTCTGCGTTGCTGTGTACGGCGGCTACTTCGGCGGAGGCATGGGGATCGTGATGCTCGCCATGCTCGCCACTCTTGGCATGACTGACATCCACTCCATGAACGCACTGAAGAGTGTCATGGGATCTGTCATCAATGGCGTCGCGGTGATCACCTTCGTGGTCGCGCGCGCCGTCTATTGGAGACACGGTATCGTGATGATTCTCGGCGCGATCGCAGGCGGCTATCTAGGCGCGCATTACGCTATGAAGCTTCCGCAGCCTTGGGTCCGGATATTTGTTGTGCTGGTCGGCGCGGCCATGACCGTGTACTTCTTCTGGAAGTCGTACTAGCGGAATGTTGGCCACAGAGTGCACGGACCTTCACGGATTGAGAGTTCAGGGGTGAAATCCGTGTCGATCCGTGGCCTGAGGTTTACTGGAGCGGCGCTGACACGTGCTCGTGAACGATCAGCCACTTGCCGTCCTCGTTTTCAAAGATGACGGTCCAGCGGAAGTTCCCCATTTCGACTTTTCCAGCCTTGGTGGTCATCTGGTCCGCTACCGTGGCAGTGGCCCACACGACATCTCCTTCCGGGTGAATTGCCGCATCGTCGTTGACCGTGAACTTCGCGCTCTTGTAGCCGGCCAGCACTGCTTTGGAGCCCTTTTCGTATTCGTCCCAGCTGTTGTATTTCAGCGGAGCAATGTCGAAAAAGGTGTGCGGACCGGTAGCATAAAACTTCGCGACGTTCGCCGGGTCTAGAGTGGACCATCCATCCCAAATCTTCTGCAGGTAGGCTTTATCGGGTGTTGGTCCGGCAGAGGCTTTCTTCGCCATCGGGGACTTCTTATGCTGTGCGGCACCGGATGCAATCAGGGCAAGTAGGCAGAACGATACGGTAATTAGACGCTTCATCGAGGTCCTCCAAAAATCCGACCGAATTCTAGAACAGCCGACTCGGAACCACAAAGTCGCTTCATCCTGAGAATGAAAATGGATTCGGTAAAAACGGCCATCTTAGCTCGCTGTTTGACCCTCCTCAGTCGCTTCAATAGACTGAAAGATTCAGTAGTCCTGCAGGGCTCAAACTATGGCAGACAGCATTCATGTGAAGTTTCCGGATGGGAGCGAGCGGGAGTTTCCCAAGGGTACGACTGCTTTGGATATCGCGAAGTCGATCAGCCCGCGCCTGGCCGATGCAGCACTGGTGGCCAAGACCAACGGAAATCTGATCGACCTGACTCGGCCGCTGGAGAGCGATACGGACTTGACGCTCTTGACCGAAAAGAACCCCGAAGCGCTGGAGGTCTACCGGCATTCGTCTGCCCATTTGTTGGCGGCGGCGGTGCTGGAGCTTTTCCCCGAGACCAAACTCGGCCACGGTCCCGCTACCGAGACCGGATTTTTCTACGACTTCTATCGTCCAACGCCATTCACTCCTGAGGATTTGGAGAAGATCGAAAAGAAAATGCAGGAACTGGTGCAGCAGAACGTTCCCTACGCGCGCGAGTTTCTGCCACGCGACCAGGGGCTGGCGGAGTTCAAAAAAGAAGGCGACTTCATGAAGTGCCATTTCATCGAGCAGTTCACAAAGCCCGATGAAAAGATTTCTATCTACCGCACCGGGAAGTTTACGGATTTTTGCCGCGGCCCGCACATCCCCTCGACGGGGAAAATCAAGGCGTTTAAGCTGCTGAATATCGCCGGCGCCTACTGGTTGGGTGACGAGAAGAATCAGCAGCTCCAGCGCATTTATGGGACGTCGTTTTTCTCGAAGAAAGATCTCGAAGACTATCTAAAGCACATCGAGGAGACGAAGAAACGCGATCACCGCGTGCTGGGCAAGCAACTGGATCTTTTTTCGATTCAGGAGCTCGCCGGGCCGGGCCTGATTTTCTGGCATCCCAAGGGCGGCATCATCCGGAAAGAGATGGAAGACTGGATGCGCGAGCAGTACATCAAGCGCGGCTACTCGCTGGTGTGCACTCCGCATGTGGCGCGGCGGCAGTTGTTCTACACCTCGGGGCACGAAGGCTACTACTCGCAGAACATGTTCGATGCGATGGAACTCGACGATGCCGAATACCGGCTCAAGCCGATGAACTGTCCCGGACACATCCTGATTTACCGGGACTCCCTCAAGTCATATCGAGACTTGCCGGTGCGGCTGGGCGAACTGGGCACGGTGTATCGCTACGAGCGGTCGGGCGTGATGCACGGGCTGCTGCGGGTGCGCGGGTTCACGCAGGACGACTCGCACATCTTTTGTACTCCAGAACAGATCGAGGGCGAGATCGCTGGGTGTCTCGACTTCGCCTTCGATGTGCTAAAGCATTTCGGATTCGATCAATACCAGACCGAATTGTCTACGTGGAATCCGGATGACCGCAAGAACTTCGTAGGCAGCGAAGAGCAGTGGAATCATGCCACCGAATCGCTCGAGAAGGTCCTCAAGGCAAGGAACATCGACTACAAGACGATCCCGGGAGAAGCGGCATTTTACGGGCCCAAAATCGACGTCAAGCTGGTGGACGCGATCGGGCGCCTCTGGCAGCTCTCGACCATACAGTTTGACTTCAACCTGCCGCAGCGCTTCGGACTGGAGTACGTCGCAGAAGATGGAACGCGCAAGCAGCCGGTCATGGTGCATCGCGCCCTGTACGGATCGATAGAGCGATTCTTCGGCGTCCTGATTGAGCACTATGCCGGAGCGTTTCCCGTATGGCTATCGCCGGTGCAGGCGGTGATGATTCCAATCAGCGAACGGCATGCGGAGTATGCGAACAAAGTCGCTGCCCAGCTCAAAGCCATCGGTGTCCGGGTAGAAGTGGACGCGCGCAACGAGAAGATGAATGCCAAGATCCGCGAGCATGCGCTGCAGAAGGTGCCGTTCCTGCTGGTTGTGGGCGACAAGGAAGCTGAGGCGGGCAAGGTAAATGTCCGCTCCCGCGGCAAAGAGAAGACCGAAGACATGCCGGCGGCGGAGTTCGTCGAAAAGATCAAGAAGCTGATTGCCGAGAAGAGCCCAGGGCTATAAGTAGCTCATGTGGGGACCGCCGCCCTCGGCTGTCCGGGCGAACGCCAGTTCGCTCTGGTTGTACCATGGTCTCGTGCACCCTCTCGGAGAGCGCGTTCTAGGCCGCATTCGACGGCAGGAACTCTTGCATGCTGGCGACCGCGTGGGCATCGCTGTTTCCGGCGGGATTGACTCGGTCGCGTTGTTGCGATTGCTGCTGGAGCTACGGGCCGAACTCGGTATTGTCCTCTCTGTCGTTCATTTCAATCACAAGCTGCGCGGCGCGGAATCAGATGGCGATGAGAAGTTCGTCGCCGATCTCGCGCGCCAGTACGATCTCGAGTTCTATGGCGACAGCGATGCGGTCGCCGAGCATGCGCAGGCCGAGGGCGTGAGCCTGGAGACCGCGGCTCGGGAACTGCGGTACCGGTTCTTTCGGCAACTGCTCAGCGAGGATCACCCGCAGGGGCTGAAGCCCGGTAACTCGGACACGCCTCACGGCACGGCCGAAGCCGTGCCCTCTCAAAGCGGAGTACCTGATTTCGCGGCTGAAAACACTGCCGCTGCGAGGCGAAAGCACGCAAAGCTAGACAAGATCGCCACTGGCCACACGCTCGACGATCAGGCTGAGACCGTCCTCATGCGCCTGATTCGCGGCGCGGGGCTCAAGGGAATAGGAGGAATCTATCCACGCATCGTTGTAGAAAACGACGACGGCGATACCTGCGGCGAAATTGTGCGGCCCCTGCTGGCGTTTCGGCGGCGCGAACTCGAGTCTTATCTCAAGGGGATCGGACAGAGTTGGCGCGAAGACGCCACCAACTCGGATACGTCGTTCACACGGAATCGCGTCCGCAAGTTGCTCATGCCCCTGCTCGAGAAGGAATTCAATCCAGCGGCTGCTGACAACATTGCGGAGTTGGCGGAGATTGCGCGCGGCGAGGAAGACTTCTGGGAAAACGAAGTTGCCGGATGGATGGGAACCGGCGTTCACTGGTCGGAACCGGAGTGGGCGCGCACCGAGCGAACCAGTAGCGGGCTGGTGCAGATTGGCGTGGCAGGTAGCGCCGCGGCGGACGAGGATGCTGATTCCGATTTGCATTCGAGAATCGAAGGCGCGTCATGGCTGGTGATGAACGCATCGGTGGACCTTTTGTGGCTTCTCGGCGAACCCCTCGCCGTGCAGCGCCGAATCATCAAGGCTGTTGGGGAACATGCCGGAATTCCGCTGGAATTCAAGCACGTGGAAGAGATTCTGCGATTCGCCGGCGAAAGCCCGAGTACGGCGAAGCAATTGGCGCTCCCTCTGGGATGGAGAGTTGAGCGGCATCTCGAGCAATTAGCTTTTGTAACGCCCGACTTGCGAGAGCCTGTCCCCATCAAGGATTACGAGTACGAACTGCCAGTCCCCGGCTGCATTGAGCTTCGAGAGGCTGGCACGCGAATCGAAGCACGATGCATTCCGGGCCGCAAAGACAACGATGAGGGGTATAATCCAGAGCACCTTCTGGATGCGGATGCTCTGCCAGGTCCTTTAAGAGTGCGGAACTGGCGCGCGGGAGACCGGTACTGGCCGCTACACACGAAGTCTCCCAAGAAAATCAAAGAACTGCTACAGGAACGGCACGTACCCCGATGGGAGCGCAAGTCGTGGCCGGTCGTGGTGAGCGGCGAGGATATTGTCTGGCTGCGCGGGTTTCCCCCACCTGCGCGATTTGCTGCAAAATCCGGGTGCGACGCTGTAGTGATCTTTGAAACGTAGGCGCCCCGGACTAACGGCCCGCTTCACACAAGGATGTCCCGGGAGGCACACAAACTACATGAGCAGCACAAGGACAGAACCACTCCGCCCGGTGATCACGACCGAGCAGATTCAGAAACGGGTAAAGGAGCTGGGGCGGCAGATTTCCGACGATTACAAGGGACAGACCGTTCAGGTCCTGGCCGTCCTGGAAAACGCCTTCATGTTCTTGGCGGACCTGGTGCGAGTGCTTGAGGTTCCGGTGGTCTGCCAGTTCATCAAGCCCAAGTACAGTCGCGGCAGCGGAACTGGGGACGTGATGGAGATTTTCTTCAGCCACGAGCCCGATATCAAGGGGCAGCACATCCTGCTGGTCGAGGGGCTCGTCCACTCCGGCGTCACCAGCGAATTCCTAATGGCAGACTTGCGATCCCGCGGGGCAGCGTCGGTGAAGCTAGTGACACTCCTCGACCGCCAATCGGCCCGTCGGGTCCAACTGCAGCCGGACTACTTCGGATTTCTCGTGGACGAAGGCTTTCTGGTCGGCTATGGACTGGGCGCCGTCGAACAAACTAACCGGAATCTTCCGTACCTGGCAATTGCCAGGAACATCCCGTGATGTCTCGAATGGATACCAAGGCTCCGGATTGAGGGGCGTAAAAGAGGCGTTGCGCCTGGTCACAAGTTCCACCGCATCAGTAACTTAAGTCATCGGTGCACAAAAGCCCTATTTTGTCGAAGAAAGGGTAGAATGGGCTCTAGGAATTCTCAATCAAATGTAGCGCCGGGGCATCTAATGCCTGTAGGCGCCGCGGAAAAGTGTAGATTGGCGTTGGAATCAGGAGTCTTCTAGGTGAACTCAACCGTAAAAACCGTATTGTTCTGGCTGCTGATCGGTGTATCGGCCCTGCTGTTGTGGGAAGTAGTCAAGGGCGCCCGCGATGGCCAAAAGGACAGAGAAGTGAACGTCACTCAATTCATGAGTGACATCGATCAGAACAACATCCGTGAGATCACCGTGAACGGGATGGAAGTGCGGGGCAAGCTGAAGGACGGCTCGGCTTTCCACACTACGGCGCCCACCAACTACTTCACCCCTGAAATGCTCAAGAGCCTGCAGAGCAAGGGTGTAACCCTCACCTTCAAAGACATCAACAGCGGAAGCTTGCCCTTACAGTTGCTTGGCACCTGGGCGCCTCTGATTCTTCTCGGAGCGTTGTGGTTTTTCATGATCCGCCAGATGCAGACCGGCGGCAACAAAGCGCTGTCGTTCGGCAAGAGCCGGGCGCGCTTGCTCTCAATGCAGCAAAAGAAAGTCACATTCAAAGATGTGGCCGGCGTAGAAGAGGCTAAAGAAGAGCTGCGCGAGATTATCGAGTTCCTGCGCGAGGCACAGAAGTTTCAGAAGCTGGGCGGGCGCATTCCCAAAGGCGTGCTGCTGGTAGGGCCTCCGGGAACCGGAAAGACACTGTTAGCCCGCGCTGTTGCGGGTGAGGCCAACGTTCCATTTTTCTCAATTTCGGGATCTGATTTCGTTGAGATGTTCGTCGGCGTCGGAGCAAGCCGCGTACGCGATCTGTTTGAGCAGGGCAAAAAGAATGCTCCCTGCATTATCTTCATCGACGAAATCGATGCTGTCGGCCGTCACCGCGGAGCTGGTCTGGGCGGTGGGCACGACGAGCGTGAGCAGACTTTGAACCAGTTGCTGGTTGAGATGGACGGCTTCGAATCCAACGAAGGCGTCATCCTGATGGCCGCAACCAATCGGCCTGACGTGCTCGATCCCGCTCTGCTGCGACCGGGACGATTTGATCGCCGCGTGGTCGTGAGCCGTCCGGATGTGCGCGGCCGCGAAGAAATTCTTCGCGTGCATACTCGCAAGATTCCTCTTGCGGAAGATGTTGATCTCTCCGTGTTGGCGCGTGGAACCCCCGGATTTTCAGGTGCGGATCTGGCCAATATGGTGAATGAAGCTGCACTGGCAGCCGCTCGTCAGAACCGCAAAGCTGTTCTGCACTACGACTTCGAGTTGGCCAAGGACAAAGTCCTGATGGGAGTGGAGCGCAAGTCGCTGCTGCTCACGGACGAGGAGAAGAAGAACACGGCCTATCACGAGGCCGGGCATGCTTTGGTTGCAGCCAAGATGCCCCACTCCGATCCTTTGCACAAGGTGACCATCATCCCGCGAGGTATGGCGTTGGGCGTGACCATGCAGTTGCCCACCGATGACCGGCATAACTACTACAAGAACTATCTGGAGACGCAGATCGCCATCCTGATGGGCGGACGCATTGCGGAGGAGATGTTCCTCAACGTGATGAGCACCGGTGCAGGCAATGACATTGAGCGCGCTACAGATATGGCGCGCAAGATGGTCTGCGAGTGGGGCATGAGTGAACTCGGCCCTCTGACCTTCGGCAAGAAGGAAGAGCAGATATTCCTGGGCCGCGAGATCGCGCAGCATCGCGACTACAGCGAAGACACCGCCATCAAGATCGATCAGGAAGTACGCAAGCTCGTAAACAGCGGCTACAACACCGCCAAGCAGATCCTCTCCGAGAACCGCGACACTCTCGAAAAGGTCGCACGGGCCTTGATCGAGCGCGAAGTACTGGATGCGAATGAAATCAAGCTGCTGGTGGAAGGCAAGGACCTTCCGCCCCTGCCGCCGCCTCCATCGAAGCCGGACGATGGCGTACAGCACGTGATCAAGCCGGATCTGCAGCCGGGACGCGCGAAAGGCGGGGAGCGTCCGGCGACAGCGTAGGCAAAGATCCATTCTACGGGTACGGGGCGGCCGATTTGGCCGCCCATTTTTCTTGCCTTGAAAATTTGGAACTTGCTCGCGTTACTGAGTCGATTCGAGGTCGCTAGAAGGCAGCCGGACGGGACAATTTCGTGGTATAATCTAACTATTCGTAATTGATCCTAAGTATTTGCAATTTCAATAACTTGAAGTCTGATCCGGGTGGCTTCAGGTGAGCTCGATTGCGACGAATTTTCCAGCCAAGTTTCCAGGGCGTGAGCAAGACCGCAGCAGAGAAAATATTCGGCATTTTCGCGGAGCGGAATGGCCACCAAAGAGATTAATACTCCCATCGAAGACACCAAAACAAAAAACGGAAAAGTAACCGCCATCAACGCGGCCAACGGAAACGGCAACAGCGATTACAATGCCGACTCCATTAAGGTTCTGGGCGGCATGGAAGCGGTCCGCAAACGTCCCGCTATGTATATCGGATCGACGGGCGATTTGGGGCTGCACCATCTCGTGTACGAGGTGGTCGACAACTCCGTGGACGAAGCGCTCGCCGGTTTTGCCACCAAGATCGATGTCACCATTCACGACGACAATTCCATCACTGTTGTCGACGACGGGCGTGGAATTCCCGTCGACGATATGGACATTGATGGCGAGAAGGTATCCGCAGCGCAAGTCGTAATGACCACGCTGCACGCGGGCGGGAAATTCGATTCCTCTACTTACAAGGTTTCGGGCGGACTGCACGGCGTGGGTGTCTCGTGCGTGAACGCGCTCAGTGAAGACCTGGAACTGGAAATCTGGCGCAACGGCGCGACCTGGCAGCAGACCTATTCGAAAGGCGAGCCTACCAGCAAGCTGAAAAAGACCGGAGTGGCCAAGGTGAAGACCGGGACCAAGGTCCACTTCGTGCCCGACCGCACCATCTTCACCGCGACAGAATACAACTACGACACGCTGGCGCAGCGGTTGCGCGAATTGGCCTTCCTCAACAAGGGACTGCTGATCACGCTCACCGACGAGCGCGTGACCGATGCCAAGACCGGCGAGCCCAAGCGTGCTGAATTCAAGTACAACGGCGGCATCGCGGAATTTATCAAGCATCTCAATCGCGGCAAGCAGGTATTGCACGACAAGCCGATCTATATGGAGGACGACCGCAACGGCGTTCACATGGAGATCGGTTTGCAGTACAACGACGCGTATTCCGAAACGATTTTTAGTTTTGCGAACAACATCAACACCATCGACGGGGGCACGCATCTATCCGGATTCCGCACCGCGCTGACGCGCACGATCAACTATGCGGGCCAGCAGATGGGGCTTTTCAAAGATATCAAGGAGAATCTGACCGGCGACGATGTGCGCGAGGGCCTGGTTGCGGTCATCAGCGTGAAGCTGCCTCAGCCGCAGTTTGAAGGGCAGACCAAGGGCAAGCTGAATTCGGATATCGCCGGCACAGTCACGCAGTTTGTGAACGAGCGTCTCGGTGCGTTCTTCGAACAGAACTCGACGGTCGCGAAAAAGATCATCAACAAAGCAGTCGATGCTGCTCGCGCGCGCGAGGCAGCTCGTAAGGCCCGCGATCTGACCCGGCGCAAGGGCGCTCTCGATTCCGGGGGCCTGCCGGGAAAGCTGGCCGACTGCTCGGAGCGCGATCCGAACCGCTGCGAATTGTTCCTTGTTGAAGGCGAGTCGGCAGGCGGAACTGCGAAGCAAGGGCGCGATCGCCGCTTCCAGGCGATCCTGCCGCTCAAAGGAAAAATTCTCAACGTCGAAAAGGCGCGCTACGACAAGATGCTGGCCCATGAGGAAATCCGCGCCATGATCACGGCGCTGGGCACCGGCATCGCAAAAGACGACTTCGATCCAACCAAGGTCCGTTACGGCAAGATCATCCTGATGACCGATGCCGACGTCGACGGAAGCCACATCCGTACGCTGCTGCTGACGTTTTTCTTCCGGCACATGCAGGAACTGATCAAGCGCGGGAACGTGTTTATCGCGCAGCCTCCGCTGTTCTCGCTGAAGAAGGGCAAGTCGCAGCAGTACATCAAGGACGAGCGGGAATTCGTGAAAGTCATGGTAAAGCGCGCAGCCGATGGGCTGATCGTCCGCTATGGCGAAGGCGCGGCCAAGATTGAGGGCAAAGATCTCGCCCGGTTCATGACCGTGCTCGATGAGTATCTCGGGTTCTTTGAAAAGCTCGACAAGCGTGTGCGCAATGAGCGCGTCACAGAACTGATCCCAAAGTTCGATTTGGCCAAGCGCGCGGATTTCGAAGGCGAAAGAAGGCGCCGCCAAAGAAGATCGAGCGCCTGGAAAAAGAGCTGAAAAAGTTGCAGAAGGACGAGGGCTTCAAGAGCGTGGAGGCGAAGTTCGACGAAGAGCACAATCTTTGGGAAGTGAGCTTCGTCAATAAGCATGGCGCCGAGCACGTGATCAACTGGGTTTTGGCTTCGAGCGCAGAGTGTCGCCAGCTGATCACGAAATACAAACAGATCGAGCCTTACATGGAGCCGCCTTTCGTCGTCGAAACTCTGGTAAAGGCGACACCTGCTGCGGGTAACGGCGACGAGGCGGCCATCGAGGCGATTGGCGAAGAGAAAACCGATAAGAAAGCTCCCAAGCCGGCGAAGCGGAAGGAAGTCGAAGTGGTCGAGAAAACGAACGTCCGCGATCTTCGCGACTACGTCATCAATGAAGGACGCCGGGAGTTCACGATTCAACGCTACAAAGGGCTGGGGGAGATGACCGCTCCCCAGCTTTGGGAGACCACCATGGACCCGGAGCGCCGCACGTTGCTCTCGGTAAAGCTTGAAGATATTGCCGAGTGCGAAACCATTTTCACCACGCTCATGGGCGAGGACGTGGAAGCGCGCCGCAAGTTCATCGAGGAGAACGCGCTGGACGTGAAGAACTTGGACATCTAACTTCTTTGCCACGGATAAACGCGGATCACACGGATTCCTGAAGGTCAAATATCTAGGTACGGGGTGCCCCGCTTCTGGCCGGTTTTGCCAGAAGTGGGAGGTCCTTCAACTCGAGGCGTCACGCAATAAGTTCCCATCCCGGCTACAATCCTCCGCATGACTCGACTCTTTATTTCTACTTTGTTGTTGGGCATCCTCGCGGTCTCAGCCTCGGCGCAGGTTGCGCCCACTCCTCCCATGGGCTGGAACAGCTGGGACTCCTATGGCACCACCGTCCGCGAGCAACAGGTTAAAGCCAACGCAGACTGGATGGCAGATCATCTCGCCAAGTTCGGATGGAGATACATTGTCGTCGACATCCAGTGGTACGAACCGAACGCCCAAGGCCACGACTACAAGCCGGGCGCGCCTCTGACGATGGACGAATACGGGCGGCTGATGCCGGCGGCAAATCGCTTCCCTTCATCGGCCAACGGCGCGGGGTTCAAGCCACTGGCCGACTACCTTCATAGCAAGGGATTGAAGTTCGGTATTCACATCATGCGCGGCATTCCCCGCCAGGCTGTGGAGAAGAATCTGCCTATTAAAGGCACTCGGTACCGCGCCGCCGATGTGGCCGACAAAGAGAACGCCTGCCGCTGGAATCCTGACATGTGGGGCGTGGACACAACCAAGCCCGGATCGCAGGCCTACTACGACTCGATTGCCGACTTGTACGCCTCGTGGGGCGTGGACTTCATCAAGGCTGACGATATGGGGAGCCATCTGTATCAGCCGGCGGAAATGAGGGCGCTCAGCCTGGCGATTCGCAAGACAGGCCGCGAAATGGTGCTGAGCATCTCGCCCGGTCCGGCCCCGGTCTCCGAAGTGGATTTCTTTGAGAAGTACGCCCAGATGTGGCGCATCTCCGACGATTTCTGGGACGACTGGAAGCTCTTACGCCAGCAGTTCGACTACACGCGCGACTGGGCCAAGTTCGTGGGCAAGAACGACACCTGGCCCGACGCCGACATGCTTCCGCTGGGTAAGCTACGCGTCACGAGCAGCGAGGGTGGAGGCTCGCCGACGAAGTTTACTGCTGACGAGCAGCAGACTGTGATGACCGTGTGGAGCATTTTTCGTTCGCCCCTGATTTTCGGGGGTGATCTGCCAAGCAACGACGCCGCGACGACTGCCTTGATCACAAATGAGGAGGTGCTGGAAGTGGATCAGCACAGCCACGGCGGGCATCAGGCACTGGAGAAGGGAAATATTCGCGCCTGGGTCGCGGATGGAGCGAAGCCAGGAGAGCGGTACGTGGCAGTGTTCAATCTGGGCGAGGCGGATGAAAGCGTAAGGCTGCAATGGGCGGACGTCGGGATCGAGTCCCGGCCGGCCCAAGTGCACGACTTGTGGAAACATCGAGCGGTCAAAGAAATTGAGGCGTTAGATGTCCATCTCAGGCCGCATGCCAGCGTTCTGTACGCCGTGAATTGACGGGCGTGCAACGGAGAAGTGTGGTTTCCTTCGTGAACCTTTGTGTCCTTTGTGGTTTATGGTTTGGGTTCGGCCTCTGCTTCTGCTTTCTCTCCACGAAAAACTCGCGAAATGCCACGAACCAGGCGGCGCATGGGAAGTTCGCCTCTCGTGTCGGCAATGAAGATCTCGCCAGTACGAGTGCCGCGGTAAAACCAGCGCTTCAGCAGGGCAATGTGCTCCATGGTTTCCATCGCGGATTTCGCGACCGCCGGTGAGAAGGATTGCAGGGCTTCGTGAATTCTGGCTTCCATGGACTGTGACTTTGCATGCTCGCTCCCTTGGATCGCAAACGGGATGGGACCTGCAATGCGCCCCTGGTCGATTCGGAAGAATGCCACCGCACCGGGAATGTGGGAGGGCTGAATCATCAGCGCTGTAAGCCGATCGAGCCGCTGCACGATTTCCGGAATCTGACTGACCACGGGCTTCAGCTTTTCCAGTTTCCCGTGAATTGCGGCGGCGTCCTCAAACGCCAGGCTGGTGGACGCAGCCTCGCGCTCATCGGACAGCTGGCGGAGCAAAGATTCTCCTGAAGAATCGAAATAGCCCTGCACGCGTTTTACTTCTGAGGTGTATTCCTCGTCGGTGCAGCTTTTGAAACACGGAGCCAGGCACATCTTCATCTCGGAATAAATGCACCCGGGGAACTTGGGATCGGGATGAAGGTCCTCGACGCACCGCCGCATCTTGAAAAAGTCCAGTGAGTCGTTCATAAACTTCTCGGCTGCCAAGCGAGAGACGAACGGGCCGTAGTAGAGCGCAGCGCCGTTCAGCCTGCCCAATCGCGTGGTGACCGAGGCTCGCGGATATTCATTCTCCATATGCAGCTTGACGAACGGGGCGAACCGGAGCCGCAGGCGCTTCTGGTAAGTCTTTGGGAAGGTATCCCGCAAAACGCGGTAGAGCAGAAAGCCCGATTCGAAGTCGGAGCCGGTCGGAGAAAACTCGATGGAGCGCACACGGTCTCGCAGATTTAGCTTTTTCGTGCGCTCTTCAACCGGGCCAAGCAGGCGCTGCAGACGGCGCCGAAGATTCGCGGTTTTGCTGACATAGGGTTCCGCCTGGGCGTCGACCCCGCGCAGAACGAAGACCGCAGGAGCAGTGGGCGCCGCCGAGAAGACATCCGCATCTCGCTCCGGCGCGAATTCGAGGTGCTCGTTTAACACTGTCTCGATTTTAGAGGGATTTCACCACGGAGGCACAGAGACACGGAGAAATCCCGGGGCAAAAGCCGCCAAGATTCTCTCGGTGCCTCGGTGTCTCCGTGGTGAGTCTCACCGAAAATTCGCGCTGCGGTATTTCTGCCGGAAATCGGCACCATCCAGGGCAATGACGCGACACATCTCATGCAGGCGCGAACGCATGCGCTCCCCGATACGGTCGCCGAGCGTTTCAGCCCGGCTTGCAGCCCTCGCCGGCGATAGCGACCCCGCCACGGCGGCTGCAGGCTCGTCCTCGAAATTCGTAGTGATGATCGTGGTGCGGTTGTCGTTGTAACGAGTGTTCAGAATAAGGCTGACTGTATCCCACACCCATTCGGTAGGCTTCACAGCGCCTAGTTCATCGAGCACCAGCACATCCGTCTCGAAGACGGGCCGCAAGACGTCGAGTTCGGTGGTCTGAACCGCCGAGTTATAGGAGTTCTGAATCTCCTTGAGCAGTTCGCGGTAGTCGTAGAACAGGCACGTAATCCCCCTGTTGAGAAGCTCCTTAAGGATCCCAACCGCCAAATGGGTCTTGCCGGTGCCGATCTTGCCGATAATCAGGAGCCCCTTGTCTCCGCGCGGATCGCATTTCTTCGCGAAATTCGTTGCAATAAAATGAGCATCCGCAAGCGACGAATGGGCGCCGGGGAAGTCGGTGTCATAGTTCGCCAGTTCACAGTGCTCGTAGCGTCGCGGAATGCGCGCGGACGTTAGCAACGAATTGGCCCGGGCGCGCAACTGGCAGTCACAACGCGTGACGCGGCGGTCGTTCGAACTGCCGGTGCGCGGGCCGCCGGGAACCGTCTTCCATCCGGTCCCTTCGCACAAGGGGCAAACGTCTGCGGGAGTCTTAATCACTGCAAATC
Source organism: uncultured Acidobacteriota bacterium (assembly GCA_963807095.1). Taxonomy (GTDB): domain Bacteria; phylum Acidobacteriota; class Terriglobia; order Terriglobales; family Acidobacteriaceae; genus Sulfotelmatobacter. The sequence goes on from CAWEAF010000003.1 coordinate 402,670, forward strand.
ATTCCTCTCAAGAGTTCTATCTCGACTTTGCACCAGAGATGAGTTTTGCGCAAGCCGGGAAAGCCTGCCTTCCTGTGTACATCCTGTGCAGGAAAGTAGCGTCTTGTGGAGAGCGGAGGAAAAACCGATCCTGCCCGTTCGGAAATCGGCTCCCGAAGCCCAAATTCGGGGCGAAGGTGGTGCGAAAGCGGCTTCGGGCGCGGATTTTCACAGTTGACAATCGCCCCAATGAGAGCACAATACAAAATTGTCAGGTTTCCCAACTCAGCCCAAACCCCAAGCAGTCGCGGTTTCGACTGGGCAAGAATGAGACCTGCGAGGAAAAACTATGAATAAAGCTGATCTCGTCGACAAGATCGCAGGCGCATGTGAAGTCAGCAAAGCACAGGCCACCACCGCCATTGATACCGCCGTCGATAGCATCACGTCCGCTCTCCGCAAGGGAGATCGCGTGGCGTTGATAGGCTTCGGCACATTCTCGGTCTCGCAGAGAAAGGCCCGGAACGGCCGCAACCCGCAAACTGGCGCCACCATCAAAATCGCCGCCCGCAAAGTCGCGAAATTTACCCCTGGGGCTGAACTGAAAAAGGCCGTCAACAAGAAGTAGTTCGGCAAGAAGAATTTGAGAGCGGCAGGGGGTCGGCCCTGCCGTTTTTTGCTGTCTGGACATGGAACCTATGCAGTGCTGTCACTCGAGATGGATCTACACCACACTGCTCGTCGCGGCCGCATTCTGCGCGCAAGCGGACGAGCGCCTGCCTTTCGGAGAGCTGCATCGACTGTCGGACGTACCCATCATCGCGCCGCAAGGGGACGGCTGGGAGTCTGCCGGCACGTTTAACCCTGCGGTTGTCGTGCGCGCCGACAAGATCGTGATGCTCTACCGCGCCCAGGATCAGCAAGGGACGTCGCGCTTGGGCTATGCAGAGAGCATTGATGGAATTCACTTTACGCGTGCGCAGGAACCGGTCTTAAGCCCTTCGACGGAATACGAGAAGGACGGCGGCGTCGAGGACCCGCGGCTGGTTCAGTTCGGGGACACTTACTACCTGACTTACACGGGCTATAACAAGAAAGACGCGCAGCTCTGTTTGGCAACATCGAAAGACCTGATTCACTGGGATCGCAAAGGCATCATTTTTCCTGCCAACAAGGGTAATTGGAACGTGAAGTGGACCAAGTCCGGCGCGATCGTTCCACGGAAAATCCATGGGAAGTACTGGATGTATTTTCTCGGTACCAGCGCTGATGGAAAGGATCAGGCGGGTTTAGCGTCGTCGACAGACTTGTTGCACTGGGCAGAAGCGACGCAGACTCCAGTCCTTCCTGTCAGGCCGGGGCACTTTGATTCTCGCGTCGCCGAACCCGGCCCGCCGCCGCTGATTACGAGCAACGGGATCCTTCTCATTTACAACGGTGCTGATGACAAGTTGGTGTATCGCACTGGAGTTGCCGAATTCGACCTGAATGACCCGCGAAAGCTACTTTGGAGAACCGACAAGCCGTTCTTTGCTCCTGAGAAAGAATGGGAAAAAGCGGGTCAGGTAGCGAATGTTGTGTTCGTTGAAGGTATGATCCGTCGCGGGAACAGCTGCCTCTTCTACTACGGAGGAGCCGACAAGTACGTGGGCGTCGCCACCGCGCGGGCGGCTCCCCAGATTCACTAGAACGCTAAGCCTTCGCGTATTTCAACCACTTCAGGATCTCGGGCAGTGTCGCCCGCTTCCCATAGATCAGAACGCCAATTCGGTAGATTCGCGCACAGAGCACAGTTAGTCCGGTGATCGTTCCAGGAGCAAAACCAGCGATAGTGCGATCTGCCACAGGGGCGGCGTTTGCACGACGATTCGAGCAAACATCACGATTGGTGCGAAGAAGGGAATCAAAGACATCCAGACAACTGCCGCCGAGTCCGGCGTGCGTATCACTGGCATCAGCATGAACACCGACAAGACCAGCGGAATCACGATCAGAAACTGAACCTGCTGGCCTTCCTGTTCGGTGGTGGTAATCGCTCCAATCGTGGCATACATCGTGCTGTACAAAAGGTATCCGAGAAGGAAGAAAAGCACGAAAGAGACCATCATGACCGGCGAAAGCTGAAGGTCCCCGAAAGTGGCTTGCGCAGCGAGCGCCGGTAAGGCCACAACTCCGCCCATCACAGTCCAGACGATGATTTGTGTCAGACCTACGGCTCCCACGCCGAGGAGTTTCCCAGTCATCAGTTCGGTCGAACTCGCAGACGAAAGCAGCACCTCCATGATGCGCGAGTTCTTCTCTTCTAACACCGAGCGCATGACCGAGATGCCATAAAGAAGCACCGCCATGTAGATCAGCATGACCATGACGATGATCTCGAGAAAGCGCGACGTTCCGCTTCCCTTGGTTTCGCGCCCGCCTTCGATGCGAACAGTATTGACCCGGATGGGCTTGAGTAGCTGATCGGTGACACTTGCAGCCACGCCATGGCTCGCGAGCTGCTGCTGCAGAGCGACGCGGTTGATAGCCTCGCTCAGCCAAGTTTTGCTCCTGGAGTTAAGCATGTCGCGACTGCCCCAGGCTCACGGTTCGGGCGGCGATCGCCTCGTCGGTAAGCCACAAATAACTGTCGATTTGGCGCGAGCCGACCCGGTCGCGCAAAGCTGCCCTTTCGGTCGTCCGTGGTACGGGTGTCGATATCTACGATGTATGGTTTTCGGGCTTTCTGCTTGGGAGAATTGTCTACCTCTGACTCATCGTCGTCATCGGCGGAGATCGAGCGCCAGGAATGTTGGCGCACCATTTCGCCAAATTGCTGGCTTGATGTGACGATAACCACATGTGGCGTCTTCTGTCCCACAGTGGCAAATTTTGCCGGAAGCGGCCATCAGCACAGTCATGATGACCGGTGCCAGAAACAGTAAGTATCAGAAACGATCGCGTCCGCACACGCTGCAAATATTCTCGCTTGATGATCAGCCAGGTGTTACGCATTGGTTTTGCCCACCGCCTCAATGAAGATCTCTTCCAGTGACGGCTCCATGATTTCGAACTTGCTGATTCTGGCGCGCGCAGCCGCGAGCTTCAGCAGTTCCTGCGGGTCGGCTCCAGAAGCAAGGCGTATCTCCACGTAGTTGCCATAGTCGTTGAACGACTGCACCAGGCGGGGCTCGCGCAAAAAGCCCGCCTCGCCCTCATACTTGATCTGCACGTGCGTCAGGCCGTGCTGCGCTTTGATCTGGCTCAGATCGCCTTCCAGTACGGCGTGCCCGTGATTGATCAGGCAGATCGATTGGCAGAGCCGCTCAGCCTGATCCATGCGATGGGTAGACAAGAGTATTGTCTTGCCGTTCTTGGCCAATTCCAGCAGGACGTCCTTCAAGCCCACGGCATTGGCAGGGTCGAGGCCGGAAAAAGGTTCGTCCATCACGATCAGCTTCGGGTCATGCAGAATCGCTGCAATAAACTGCACTTTCTGCTGCATGCCCTTCGAGAGTTCTTCTACTTTCTTCTCGGTCCAGGACATTCAATTCGAAACGCTCACACCACTTCCGGGCTCGAGCGGTGGCTTCGTTACTGCTCAAGCCTTTCAGTTGAGCGAGGAAAACCAGGTGCTCCAACACCTTCATTTTCTTGTACACACCGCGCTCCTCGGGCAGGTAGCCGAATTGGTCCATATGCGCGCGGCTGAGCGGTTCTCCAAAGACTGAGATCTGGCCAGCGTCGGGTACGATGATGCCCATGATCATGCGAATGGTGCTGGTCTTCCCCGCGCCGTTCGGGCCTAGAAGTCCGTAGATGCCACCCGGGCGGACGCGGAGCGAAAGGCCCGCCACCGCCACAAATTCGTCGTAGCTTTTGCTGACATTGCTGAGTTCAACCGAATCCTGAAGCGCTGCACTGGTCACTGCTTGCACGGAAGGAGCGACGGGTGGGTGAGCGACATTCATCAAGAGCCCGATGCAGGGTGGTTTGAGGTTAGTCCGAAGGTAAAGAGGCATGATAACGACACAGCACGGATTTCGCCACATTTGAGTGTTGTTGTCCGCTTTTTTAGGCGGGGGTCGGGAACCAACGCGTCGCTTGACCCTGGCCGATTGCGCACCTAACATCGACTGGGGGCCATGCCATTTCAGAATTCTTCACTGGTCAGGCGCAGTCTTCCCTTGTGCGCTCTCATTTTCGGATGGGTGTTGTTGCCAGCAAGTCTCGCCGAGCAACAGAAGCCCCCGGCCGTTCCTCCCGCACCCATCGTAAACTTCACCGACATCGGTGAAAAAGCGGGGCTGACCGCTCAGAACATCTTTGGCGGCATCGATACCAAAAAATACATCATCGAGACCACCGGCAATGGCGTCGCTATTTTCGATTACGATAACGATGGTTGGCCCGACATATTCCTCGTGAATGGCACGCGGCTTGAGGGATCTGCCGGTGGCCAAAACCCGACGAACCGCCTCTATCGCAACAATCACGACGGTACTTTTACTGACGTAACCGCGAAGGCCGGCTTGACAGCAACTGGTTGGGGGCAGGGCGTGTGCGTTGGCGACTATGACAACGACGGATGGGAAGATCTTTACGTTACCTACTATGGTAAGAATCGCCTCTACCACAACAACCACGGAGTCTTCAGTGAGATCGCCGACAAGGCGGGCGTAGCCGGCTCCGGCAAAGCCTGGGGCACCGGTTGCGCCTTCGTCGACTACGACCGCGATGGCCATCTCGATCTGGTGGTGGCGAACTACGTGGATTTCGATCTGGCGACCGCGCCTGCTCCCGGTGACCGGCCCACCTGTATCTGGAAGGGCGTCCCCGTCATGTGCGGGCCGCGGGGATTGCCGGGAGCGAAAAACATCCTCTACCACAATCGGGGCGACGGAACGTTTGAAGACGTGACCGCGAAGGCGCACATCGACCGTACCGATGGCCACTACGCCTTCAGCGTGTCCACATTGGATTTCGATGAAGACGGATGGCCCGATATCTTCATTGCCTGCGACAGCACTCCTGCCATCCTGTATCGCAATAATCATGACGGAACTTTTACGGATGTCGCGGTGACCGCCGGGGCCGCCTTCAACGAAGACGGCCGCGAACAGGCGGGCATGGGATCGACGATCGGCGACTTCAACGGCGACGGGCATCTCGATATCTTCAAGACGAATTTCTCCGATGACACCTCCACGCTCTATAAAAACAACGGCGATGGAACTTTCAACGACGCCACAACCGCCGCTGGCCTTGGCCTCTACACGCAGTATCTCGGCTGGGGCACCATGTTCATCGACGTGGACAACGACGGCTGGCCAGACCTGTTGCTGGTGAACGGACACGTATACCCAGAGGTCGACAGCCAGCACCTGGGCAGCAGCTACAAGGAACCGCGCATTCTTTTCCACAGCAATGGCGACGGAACGTTCAACGACATTTCAGCGTCGGCGGGTTCTGGGATTACAGCGCTGGCGTCCTCGCGCGGATTGGCCATTGGGGATCTGTGGAACGACGGCCGAATGTCAGCCGTGATCAACAACATGAATGCCGCACCGAGCTTATTGGTAAACCAGCTGCATAACACGAATCACTGGATTGCCATTCATACGGTCGGAACGAAATCGAATCGCGATGCCATCGGAGCACGCATTCGCGTAAAGGCCGGAGCACGCATTCTGGTCGATGAAGTGCGGAGCGGATCGAGCTACATCTCAAACAGCGACATGCGCGTGCATTTCGGGCTGGGCAAAATCGACAAGATTGAGTGGGTGGAAATTCGTTGGCCCAGCGGGCTCACGGAGCGCTTTACGAACCTTGCGGTGAATCAGATTCACACCCTGAAAGAAGGAACGGGGAGTCCGGCTGAGGCGGATGGCAAAAAGCATTAGAGCGCTTGCTGGCAAGGTCCGGGCTGCGGAGCTTCGCTCCGCCAGACAGCCGAGGGCGGCTGTCCCTACATGGTCTGGTTGTAGTACTGATGGAATAGCAAACCGCGTTAACGCTTCGCGGGTTTGGGAAACTGCATTGTGCGAGCTATACCTTCGCCTTCCTTAACGAAGATCAACTGATTCACTTTCACATCTTTGAGCGTGTCAACCTGTCCGCTGGGCCAGTGGATTTCCAGCAGGTCAACCTTCTCAGCCTTGCCCAGGCCAAAGTGAACCCGCAAATCGTTCTGCGAAAAGTACCCTCCTCCGCTGCGGACTTCATCGATCTGGCGGTGCGGTTTCGATTCCCCAGGATTCTGCGTCACACACGCGATGCGGGCGCCAATGCCACTCCGGTTGGACTTCGTTCCAATCGTGCGAACCTTGATCCAGTTGTGCGGCAGCTTGGAATCGCAACGGAGCAACTGCGGGTAGTCGTTGACGCAATTCACAACGACATCAATGTCTCCATCGTTATCGAAATCGCCGAACGCGGCCCCCCGCGAGGGAGACGGATCAGAAATGCCGGGCCCGGCCTGAAATGAAATGTCGGCGAAGTGGCCGTTGTGTAGATTCTGGTAAAGAAGCTTGCGCTGTGCGTACCCAGCTTCCGTTTTCAGTTGCTCGACTTCTGGATAGACATGGCCATTGCAGATCAGGATGTCCGGCCAGCCATCGTTATCCATATCAAAGAAACCGACGCCCCACCCGAGAAACTGGGTATGCGCGCCCAGACCCGCGGTGAATGTCGTGTCCTCGAAATTGGCGCCACCCTGATTGCGATAAAGCGATGGAGTATCGCCGGCAAAATTCGTCTTAACGATGTCGAGATTGCCATCAAGATCGTAGTCGGCCGCGGAAACGCCCATACCGGCTTGCGGCTTTCCGTCTGGACTTAGCGCGCATCCCGCTTCGATGGCAATGTCCTGGAATTTGCCGTTCCTCTTGTTTTGGTATAGGGCGCTCGCAGTCGAATCGTCTGCGACGTAAATGTCGGGCCAGCCGTCGTTATCGAAGTCGGCCGTGAGCACTCCGAGTCCGTAAGTACCGTTCGCGCTGAAGATGCCCGCGGATTCGGAGACATCACTGAAAGTACCGTCGCCGTTATTGTGATACAGAATGTTCTTGCCGCCTTGCAGGCCCGGCGGTCCGCAGGCAACCATCACGCTCTTGTAGAGGCATGGACCGGATTCCGGCACCGGCGCGGTTGCCAGGTCCATATCGATGTAGTTGGCGACAAAAAGATCGAGCCGCCCGTCGCGATCATAGTCAACGAAAGCGCAACCGGTATTCCAGCGCTTACCCGTTCCCGCCACTCCAGCTTTCTGGCTGACGTCCGTGAAGGTGCCGTCACCGTTGTTGTGATAGAGAACGTTCTTGCCGAAGTAGGTAATGAAGAGGTCGTCCCAGCCATCGTTATCGTAGTCGCCGATACAGCATCCCTGGCCCCAACCGGAATGCGCAACTCCTGCTTTGAGGGTAACGTCGGTGAAGGTTCCATCGTGGTTGTTGCGAAACAAATGCGAGACCGGCTCGGTACCGACGGGGAAACTCTCAAGGCGCGTCCCGTTCACCAGAAAAATATCCAGCCAGCCATCGTTGTCGTAGTCGTAGAACGCAACTCCACAGCCGGTGGTCTCAAGTAGATATTTGTTCTTGTGCTCCCCGCCAAAAACTGTTTTCGCATTCAGCCCGGCCTCCCGTGCGACGTTGAGAAAACTGAAGCCGAGAACTGCCGGCTGCGAGGTTTCCATTTTCTGAGCGGCAGGATTCTGCGACAACAGCCCCCTTGCGCTCAGCCGGCGCGGACGAGCAAGCGACAGCACGTGCTCCAGAGAGAGCACCCATGCGGAACGGCTGAGTGATTTCAGAAAAGCGCGGCGTGAAGGAAACAAGAGGTTGCTACCTGGCTCGCTCGGCTCGTGCTAGAATTCGCCCCTACTTCCTTATATTCAGTGAACCGCGACTTTGCAAGCTCCGGGCCAGCTCAACTCCCGTTTTCACGAGAAAATTTAATGCTTTTCCAAGCTGCCGGTCGATTCCGCAGTGTGCTTTGCATGGCGCACACGATCTGCCTGTCTCTGATCCTCTTTTTCTGCGCCGCTACATGCGGTGCGCAGGCCAGATCCGCAAACGGGCTGGAACTCACCCGCGACATCCGCAGTTGGGAGTTCCTGCCCGTGGTCGGGGCGCATGCGGGGCTGTTCGGCAACGAGACTGGAGCATTCGAAGCCTGGGTTTATCCGCTGAAGATCTTCCGCAACTTGCATCTCGATGTTTCACGCGGGAGGTCGGGCGCTTCCCGCCGACAGTCTCGCCCGCACGCTAACGGTTCGCCCGGAGTCAGCTTCGATTCTGTACGTGGGCGATTCCTTCCGCGTGCGCGAGACGCTGTGTGTTCCCGTAGATGAAGCGGGCGCGGTCATCCTGCTGGAAGTTGAAACTGAGCAGCCGCTGGAAATCGAAGCCGTGTTCACTCCGGATTTCCAGCTCGAGTGGCCCGCGGCGCTGGGCGGAACGTACGTCAACTGGGACGACAAGCAACACGCATTGGTGTTTGGCGAAGAGACACACAAGTTCGCGGCATTGGTTGGATCGCCGACCGGCGCCGATCCACATCTGGCGTACCAGACCAACTATTCTTCGTCCGAAGAAAATTCGCTGCGCCTGGGCGTGACGCAAAAAGGCAAAGAAACGAAGGAACTCGTCATTGCGGCCGTCGGTCGCGGGCTTGGACGGACGCGACTAAGAACTACCAGCGGCTGCTGGCAACGTTCGCAGATGCTGATCCGCGCGATCTGGCGAGTACTACCGCGAATATCTCGACAAGACGGTCAGTCTGGAATTGCCCGATGCGCGCCCTGCAGCAGGCCTACGATTGGGCGCGCATCAGCACGATCCAGGGCCTGGTGAACAATCCTTATCTTGGAACCGGGCTTGTTGCGGGATACCGAACCTCGGGCGTCAGCCAGCGTCCGGGATTCGCCTGGTTCTTCGGAAGAGACTCGCTGTGGACCTCCTTCGCTCTCAACGCCGAAGGAGATTACGCCACGACTCGTACCGCCCTCGATTTCATCAGCAAGTATCAGCGTCGAGGACGGCAAGGTTCCCCACGAGATCTCGCAGAGCGCGAGCCTGGTTCCTGGTTCAAGGACTATCCGTATCCCTATGTTTCGGCCGATGCGACGCCCCTGTTCATCATCGCGATGAATGATTATGCCGTCCAGAGCGGCGACGTGGCTTTCGCGCGCGACAAATGGGACAACGTTTGGCGAGCTTATCAATTCCTGCAATCGACCTACGACGCGCAGGGGCTCGCGCAGAACGCGGGCATCGGGCACGGATGGGTCGAAGGCGGTCCGCTGCTTCCCGGTCAAGAGCGAATACTACCAGGCTGGACTGGGAGTCGAGGCCCTGGAAGCACTATCGAAGCTTGCTCGCCTTCTGGGCAAAGAAGACATCAGCAAACAGCTGGCGGATGAGTTCCAGCGCAGCAAGAGTGCGCTCGAACAGGCCTTTTGGTCGCCTGAAAAGAATATCTACGCGTTCGCCCTCAAGAAAGACAATCAGCGTTCGGACGAACCGAGTGTTTTGACAACCGTGCCGATGTGGTTCGGACTGCCTGATTCGAGCCGTGCAGACCAGACCATCTCCCAACTTGCGGCCGAAGAACACCAGACCGACTGGGGCATGCGGATCATCTCGCGCAAGTCAAGCGTCTATGATGGCTCCGGCTACCACTTCGGGGCCGTATGGCCGCTTTTTACTGGATGGGCGTCGGTTGCCGAATACCGCTATCACCGCCAGTTCCCCGCTTATATGAACTTGCGCTCGAACGCGCTGCTCGGAGTCGACGGCGCGCTCGGCCACTTCACCGAAGTTCTATCCGGAGATTATTACCAGTCGTTTTCAACCAGCTCTCCACACCAGATCTGGTCGGCGGCCATGGTGGTAAGCCCGATTCTACGTGGCATGTTCGGGCTGCAGACCGATGCCGGAAGACATGCGATCACCTTGGCCCCGCACGTCCCTGCAGACTGGACGTCGTTCGCGATTCACAAGGTACATGTCGGTGAAGTGACCGTTGATTTTCAGTATCGAAAAACTGTCGACAGCATCGTTCTCGCTGTCACCCGCTCCGGTCGCGGCGACTGTGTCCTGAACTTTTCTCCGGCGCTCAGCTTGCGCACCCAGGTTCTCAGCGTCCATCTGAACGAGAAACCGGTGCCGTTCCAAGTCGAGCCGAACTCCCATGACCAACACCTGCGCGTGCAGATTCCCCTGCATGGGCCTGCCACCCTCGTCATTCGCTTGAGGAACGATTTCGGCCTGACTCTTTCAAACGAGTTGCCGCCGTTGGGCAGTGCCAGCCGAGAGCTTCGCATCCTCGATGAATCATGGGACGCCTCAAGAACACAGCTGACCCTGAATGTATCCGGCAGATCGGGAGCCCGGTACGAGTTGGATGTTTGGAATCCCTCACAGATCCTCTCGGTCGATCAGGCAGTTCTGGGTAAGGATGCGAAGCTGTACCTTGAGATGCCGAAGGGCGATCCTGAAGCTTATGTCTCACAGAGAGTAGTAATCCACTTTCGGCATCCCTGAGCCTTTCCGCTCTATTCACCTAGCCGCGCTGAAGGCGCGTACACTCAGGAGAAAGCACCTTTCCCGGAATGCTTCGACTCTGTCACACTTGATCCAAACGGCGGTCTTGTCGGGCAAATCGGGAGCTAAGGAGCAAATGGCGACGGGATGCACGAACTTTCGATCGCGATGGGGATTGTGGATGCTGCGGCGGACGAGGCGCAGCGACGCGGGATCAAGGTGAGCGGCGTTCACCTCAGGCTTGGCGCCCTCTCCGGAGTGGTGAAAGACGCCTTGCTTTTCTCCTACGAAGTGGCGTGCCAGGATACGCCGCTGGCGGGATCGCGGCTGATTGTCGAAGATGTTCCTGTCACCGTGTTTTGCGCGCATTGCAACGACAAGCGCGTGCTTGCATCCTTACAATCGTTCGCCTGCCCGGAATGTGGCACACCGACGATGAACATTGTTCAAGGCAAGGAACTGGAAGTTTTCGCGCTGGAGGTCGAGGAGTGAGCGAGCCCCGCCTGGTCGAAGTACGTCGGAACGTGCTTAAGCAGAACGACCTGATCGCGCGCTCTTTACGCGAACAGTTTCGCGCGGCTGGAGTTTTTGTGGTGAGCCTGGTATCGAGTCCGGGGTCGGGCAAGACCACATTTCTTGAGAAGACGCTCACGCAGTTGCAGCCGCGCTATCGAGTGGCTGCTCTTGTCGGCGATCTGGCGACGGAGAACGACGCCATACGCCTGGCGCGTAGTAAAGCACCTGTAAAGCAGATCACCACCGGCACCTTGTGTCATCTCGAGGCGGCGATGGTGCAAAATGCGATGCAGGGATGGGATCTTCACGAGCTGGATTTCCTTTTCATCGAGAATGTCGGAAACCTGGTGTGCCCATCGTCCTACGATCTGGGAGAAAGCCTTCGGCTGGTCCTAATGTCAGTGACGGAGGGCGAAGACAAGCCGTTGAAATATCCCACAATTTTCAACAGCGCCGATGTTGCCGTGATCACGAAGAATGAGCTCGCATCCGTAGTGGAATTCGACTGGGAAGTCGCACGCAGAGGCATCGAGTCGGTGCGGCCCGGGATGCGGATCTTTCGTCTATCTGCGAAGACCGGCGAAGGGATGGAGGGCTATCTGCAATTCCTCAGCGAGCAATTGGCCGAACACCGCAGCGCTGTGCGTGCATAGTCTTCGACTCTACCCTTTCGGGACCTCTGCCAGCGCCATCAGAGTGCGTGCGATATACGTGACCAGCATTGCGAGTGTGCACGCCAGGACCAGAGGTCGATATTTGGTTTCCAGCAGGTCTGCCAACACTCCAGACACAAAGAGAAACACGAATGGGATGGCCGCCAACAGAAATCCCCTGCCCGTCACATGAGGGTGAGCGATCGCCAGGACAATGAAGCTCACCATAACCAGAAGTGGCGCGGTGTTGCCAAAGTAGCGAGTGCGGCGCCATACGGCATACGTCGCCAGCGTGACCGGTAATCCCAAGACCAGCGCGGGACACGCGCGGATGATCTGCATCGCAAGCTGTTTGTACACCGACAGAAAAGTGAAACCGCGCCAGGTCGCTCCCCAAAATTCCGCACCCTGCATGCTCTCGCGAAATGCATGCGCATGAAAAAAGTATGTCGCGAACAGCAACAGGAATCCGACGATGCACGCCGCAATCCAAATCACTGACGCTGCCTGTCTGCGCACGGGCGCGACATACAGCAAGAATCCCAGAGCCAGCGGCAGAAGCACGACCATCGAGAACTGCGATCCCACAGCGATCGCCAGCGAAATTCCGAGGAGCACAATCCGCCGCCAGTTCCACAGGACGACTTCCCGGGGGGCGTACAACGTATGCGCGACCGCAATCGAGGTAAAGACTGCTCCGAAGGCTCCCCACGCTGCGACGATTTCAGGCTCCGTGTGCCAGGCGGCGCTGGCCTGAATCAGCGACGGCGAGAAACAGTAGAGTGTGAGCGACACGAATCCGCCGGTATTGCCGCACAGCCGCCGTGCCACATACCAGAGCGAGGCGCCGAGAAACACTCCGCACGCGAGAAATGGCAGCCGCGGAAGCCATCTCCAGTAGATGGCAGAATCGGGAGTAAAATCTCGCGGCCAAGCCAGTAGAGGCGCCGCGGAGGCCAAATAGAGCAGCGGCGAATGCTCCGTGTCGAACCCGCGACTGCTTGTGCGCATGGGATCTCGGGACGCATCTTCGGCCGAATCCATCAGAGGGGCCGCAGCAACTCCTCTCCCGTGCCATTGCTTCCAGCCCTCCCCGATTCGAATCGCTTCTTCCGGCGCGGGTAATGCGCTACCTCCCAATTCCTTGTGAACCAACCAGACTGCTTGCGCCAGAAACGCGACTAGAAGTAATCCTGCGAGGAACTGTGAACGGCCAAAGCGTTCACGAGTGAAATATGGGCGCATAGGGTCGGGCCGAGTGTTTTACCATGTCGGAGGCTATCACAAGGAACTGCAATGGCGGATTTGGAGACGAACCAAAGCCACGATTCCGTATCCAGCCCAATCGCCGGCTCGTCGGTGCCGGAATTCGCGGCAGCCAGCGCTCCTTCGTACGCTCGGACTCTGTTCCTTGGTCCCGATGGGCTCCGTCCGGGTTGGGGATTGGCCCTGTATGCACTCATTTTTTTCGCGCTGCAGCGACTGGCGGTGCAAGTTGCGTGGTCCCGGGATCTCGGTGCCAGCGGTCTCTGGTCGATGCTGCTTGAGGAGTTCGGAAGCCTGCTCGCGGCGGTGATCCCCGCGATATTATTGGCACGCGTCGAGCATCGCGATTGGGGAGCGTACGGATTGCCGGGGAAACAAGCTTTCCGGTTGCGATTCTGGGGCGGAGCGATATGGGGATTTGGGGCCATCAGCTTGCTCATGTTCGCGCTTTATGGTCTGCATTCTTTTTCCCTCGGACATCTGGTATTACACGGAGCGCGCCTGGTCAGATTTGCGGTCTTCTGGGCAGTCATGTTCCTGCTCGTGGGGCTGTTTGAAGAGTTCCTGCTTCGCGGCTACACGCTGTTCACCCTCGCGCGCGGGGTCGGCTTCTGGCCGGCCGCTTTGGCGTTGTCCTGCGCGTTCGGATTGATTCATCTTCGCAACGGCGGCGAGCAATGGCCTGGCATCCTCGCAGCAGCCTGTATCGGTCTCTTCTTCTGCCTTACGCTTCGCCGGACAAGGAGCCTATGGTTCGCCGTCGGATTTCACGCTGCCTGGGATTGGGGTGAGACTTTTTTCTATTCGGTGCCCGATAGCGGTATGGTTTCTCCTGGTCACCTGCTCAGTTCCTCGATTCGAGGGCCGGATTGGCTTAGCGGCGGATCGGTTGGTCCCGAAGGCAGCGTTCTGTGCTTTGTAGTAATCGCGGTGGTATGGATCCTGTTCGCAAAGACTCATCCCAGCTTGCATCTGCCTGGCTCTGCAAAGTCAGACCCGGATTGAGCGGCGCGGTCCCCGTCGCACGCAGGTCGACACTGGAGAGGAATTCCAGTTTGGGAGTCACCGCCGCCGGAATCTTCCCCTTCCGTTCAGGCTTCGCGGGGCGCATCCTATACTGACAGCATGCCTCCAGACGTCGACCTGATTACTCCATTGCGGCGTTACTGGGGCTACAGTTCCTTCCGTCCTTTGCAGGAGCGCGTCGTGCGCAGTCTCTTGGCTGGGCATGACACTTGCGTCGTGATGCCAACCGGCGGAGGCAAGTCGCTCTGCTATCAGTTGCCCGCCGTCATTTCTGAAAGAACAGTCGTAGTCATCTCTCCGCTTATCGCCCTGATGCAGGATCAGGCCGCTCAACTGGCCCAGATGGGGATTCCCGCCGCCGTTCTGAACAGTTCCATCAGCGGTGAGGACCAGTCCCAGATCATGCGTGCCGCGCGCGAGGGCACATATCGCCTGCTGTATCTGTCGCCAGAGCGCTTGCAGCGAGCGGATACCATCGGCTGGTTGCAGCGAGTCCCGATTTCTTTTTTCGCTATCGACGAGGCGCACTGTATCTCCGAATGGGGCCACGAATTTCGTCCGGAATACCGTCAACTGAGTCAGCTTCGCACCAAGTTCCCGGATCGTCCCATTGCCGCATTCACCGCCAGCGCCACCCGCCACGTCCGGCACGACATTCTGGCTCAGCTCGCTTTGAAGAATCCTGACAAGTACATCGCGAGCTTTCACCGCCCCAATCTCCGCTACATCGTGCAACAGTGCGGTACAGCCCAGCAGGATTCGCTCTTGCTCGCGGGGCTACGCCACTATGCCGAGGGAAATGTCATTGTCTATTCCCCGACGATCAACAAGGTCGAAGAAACCGTGGATTTCCTCGAAAACCAGGGAATCTCCGCCGTGCCCTACCACGCCAGGATGCAACCTGATGACCGCCGGCGCAACCAGGAGCGATGGATGTCCGATGAAGTGCGCGTACTCGTCGGCACCATTGCTTTCGGGTTGGGCATCAATAAGGCAACGGTTCGGGCCGTGATTCACCTCGCCTTGCCGAAATCCCTGGAGCAGTACTATCAGGAGGCCGGCCGAGCGGGGAGGGATGGAAATCCTTCCGACTGCATCTTGCTCTGGCGCAAGCAGGATGCAGGCCTGCTGGGGTACTTCGCAAATCAGATTCTGGATGCCGCCGAGCGTGACCGGGCCTGGCAGAGGTATCACAAGATCAGGGCGTTCGCGGAGTCCTCGGAATGCCGCCATCGTCAGATTTGTTCGCACTTCGGAGAGACTCCTAAATGGAATTCGTGCGGCGCCTGCGATGTGTGCGGAAATTCCCCCGACTGGCTTACCGTCGCCCCGAGCCGGAGCGCCGTTCGGCAGGCCGCTTCTGCGGCGGTTCCGAAGTCCGCCGATCTCGAACCAGGAATTCACTCGGATCTGCGCGAATACCTGCGCGAATGGCGGCGCACAACGGCCCGGCAGCAAAATGTGCCGGCATTCGTGGTGCTGCACGACACCTCGCTCGACGAAATCTGCCGCATTCAGCCTGCGTCTCTGGCTCAGCTGCGAACGGTTACCGGCATTGGCGAGAAGAAGGCAGACACCTACGGCAGGGAAATCCTGGCAGCCATTCGCCGCTTTGGTGAAGGTGAACGGGCGGCCTTGCCCCAGAAAAAGACGGCTCCCATGCTGGAAACTCTGCAGCTGGTACGATCCGGCAAAACCCTCCAGGAGATTGCAGGCATTCGTGGCCGGCAACTTTCCACGGTGATCAACACAGTGGCCGGATTGGTCGAGCGAGGAGAACTGGAATTTTGCGCAGCCTGGATCGAGCCCAACAAATTATCCGTAATTGAAGCTGCGTGCGCCCGCGCCGGTCCCGAAGTCGAACGTCTTAAGCCCCTGAAAGACAGCCTGCCGCCGGATATCACCTATGACGAAATCCGCCTGGTGGTGGCTCGGAACCGGCGAAAAGAGAACCCGAATACGACGGAAATCCCTGCCTGATAGTAATTTACAGATTCTCGCGGACCGCAATTTTACCGGCCGCATTTTCCCAGGGTCCTGCTATCATATTGTCAACGCTGGACATTAAACGCGGCAGTGCATTTTCGGTGCACCTGCTCTCCGCCACCTCAGCTTCACCAGGCACTGCACTTGGCATAGGGAACCATGGGGACCAACGGCTCTCTCTCGGCGCGCATATCCGGCAATGACTTTCTGCGCTATTTTCTCGCGATCTTTTCTGCGCTAGCCGCTTTGCTCATTTGTGGCGGATTAGATAATTTTGCAATGAAGGGCGGACTCTATCTTCCGCTGGTTCTGGCGGTTGCGTTTTCAGCATGGTATTGCGGTATCGGCCCGTCGGTCTTAGCTACCGTGATTGGCCTGGTCGGCGCAACCTTCGGATTCAACCCGCACGCGTTCGCCGCACCCGCCGAAAGCGACATTCTCAGGATCGTGGTGTTTCTACTAACAGCCATTCTTCTCATCGTGAGTGGAGAATCTCGCCGGCGCCATAACGACGCGCTGCTGAGAGCGCAAGGTGATCTTGAAATGCGCGTGCAGGAACGAACGTCCGATCTGGATGCAGTCAATCAGAGCTTGCGCGAGCTCTCGGCGCGGCTGATGCAACTGCAAGACGATGAAAGGCGTCGGATCGCCCGCGAACTGCACGACAGCGTCGGCCAGATTCTGGCCGCGTTGGGGATGAATCTATCGCTGGTGCGCGGAGAGGTGGAGAGATTGTCTACGATCGCGGTTGCCCTGAACGACAGTGAAAATCTGGTTCGGGACATGAGCAAGGAAGTGCGGACAATCTCTCATTTGCTCCATCCCCCGCTCCTCGATGAAGCGGGCTTGGCTTCCGCTCTTCGATGGTGTGTGGATGGCTTCGTGCAGCGCAGCAGAATCAAAGTGGATCTTGATCTGCCCGAAGATTTTGGCCGGTTGCCGGGTGAGGTCGAAACTGCAATTTTCCGAGTGGTGCAGGAGTGCCTGACAAATATCCACCGCCATTCGGGCAGCCCGGTCGCCAAGATCGTTTTACGCCAGCGCCACGGTGACATTGTGGTCGAGATCAGCGATCAAGGTAAGGGTATTCCAGTGGAAAAACTGGAAGAGATGGCGTCCTCCGGCACCCCCGGCGTAGGGATTCGCGGAATGCGCGAGAGATTGCGGCAGCTCGGAGGAAGCTTGGAAATCCGATCAAGTGAAGGCGGAACGATAGTAACGGTGCGTCTGCCGGCAGAACAGACATCGCGGAAAAATGCCGAGTCGATCGCCGATCCCGCGGCGGCGTGATCCATAAAGCGGGGCTATGCGGCGGCCAATTTGGCGGCGGCTTCGCGGCCTGAGCGCACGCAATCCGGCACTCCAATACCGCGGTAAGCATTTCCAGCCAGGGCCAAGCCGGGCAGACTCTGGCGGAACTTTTCGATGCGCTCCAGGCGATCGAGATGGCCCACTCCGTACTGCGCCATGGCTGCCTTCCACTTGTATACCCGAGCGAAAAGCGGCTCGGCGCGCAATCCTAAGATCTGTTGCAGCTCGTTGCGTACAATCCCCACGATCTCATGATCCGCGTGCGGCCAAACACTCTCCGCGTTGCGTCCGGCAAAAAAACATCGCAGCAGCGCGCGATCCTCAGGCGCCCGGTGGGGAAACTTGTTGTGAACGAAAGTTGCCGCCAGCAGGCGCTTACCTTCACTGCGCGGGACGAGGAATCCAAAGCCCAGCGGAAGCGATTGGCGCACTTCGTGATCGTAGCCCAGGCCGACTGTAATCGACGACGTGTACTGAATCGCCGCCAATTCCGACGCAAGCTCGGGGCTAGCAATGCGTAGCAGGTTCGCTGACTCCGAAGCGGGAAGCGCAACGATCACGGCATGAAAGTGATCGGATTTGAGTCCTGCCGAAACCAGCCATCCTCCCAGCTCCGGTTGAGGCTGGATAGCCTCTACGGGTGCATTCGTCAGCAATGCCGAAGGAGTTAACTTCGAGACTGCCGTTTCCGCCATATGCTGCATGCCTTTCCTCAGCGAAGTAAACAGGGGAGGTGCGGTCCTGCCCGGACCGGAGTTCATCTTCCTGCGCGCAGCCAGCATCGCCTTGCCCAGACTGCCGTGCGTGCGCTCCATCTCGACAAAACGAGGCAACACCGCACGGACACTCAGATTGCCCGCTTCTCCCCCGTATACCCCAGACAGTAGCGGATCAGCCAGTCGGTCCACCATCTCGGTTCCGTAATGTCTTGTCACGAAATCGGCGACCGATTCGTCGCGATCCACGGGGCGAGGTGGATGTAGAACTTCCTGCGTCATGCGTAGCTTTGTCTTCCAAGAAAAGAGTGGAGACAACCCAGTCGGCAGAATCTTTGTCGGAACCAGAAACATCAGCCCGTCGGGCATTTCAACCAGGCGCCCTCGGGTCAGGATGTAAGTCTTGCGATCGGCGTCGTTGGATCCGATGAGCTGATCGCCGAGCCCCAGAGCCCGGCAGAAGTCCGCGGCCCACGGCTTTTCGGTTACGAACGAATCCGGGCCTGCTTCAACCACGCAGCCATCGATGTTGTCGGTGCGCAACACGCCACCCAGACGCGGCGAAGACTCGTATAGAACATATTCAACGTCCAAGCCCTCCCGCCGCTTTTGCTCGAGCTCGAATGCGGCAGAGAGGCCGGAAATGCCTCCCCCGATGATCGCGATGCGAGTCATGAACCGTGGCTTCCGGCTGGGGGCTTCCGGCTTCTGGATGCCGGTGTGGTTGCGCTGGACGAATACTCCTGCACGAAGCGCGCGAGATTCTTCACGTTATCGACCGGCGTTTCCGGAAGAATTCCATGGCCAAGATTAAAGATGTGGCCCGGCCGTCCTCCAGCACGCCGAAGAATGTCTTCAGCCCGTAACTGCAATTCTTTCCAATTCGCGAATAGCAGCACGGGATCGAGATTCCCTTGCACAGCCGCTGAATGGTCGAGGCGCGCCCAGCCTTCATCGAGGGGAATTCGCCAATCGAGGCCGATGACATCGGCGCCGGTTTCTGCCATGGACGGCAAAAGCGTCGCGCTGTCGGTCCCGAAATAGATTACGGGAACCGCAGTCTTCTGCAGCTTGCTCACCATGGTGGTGACGTGTGGCAAAACATAACGGCGATAGTCTTCCACGCTCAGGCAGCCGACCCAGCTATCGAAAATCTGAATGGCGTCCGCCCCGGCGCGAACCTGTTCGGCGGAATACTCGGTGGTTACGGCGACCAGCTTTTCCATCAGCGCGTTCCACCCTGCTGGGTCGCTGTACATCATCGTTTTTGCATGAACGTAATTCCGCGAGCCTCCGCCTTCGATCATGTAGCTGGCGAGAGTGAACGGAGCGCCGCAAAACCCAATCACGGGAACCCGGTCCGCAAAGTGTTTCGCCACCAGCGCAACCGCCTGGGACACGTAGCCCAATTCGCTGGCGCGGTCGGTCCGCAGCCTCGATATATCTTCTTTGGTGCGAACCGGCTTTTCGATGACAGGCCCTTCGCCGACAGAGAAATGGAAAGGCAATCCCATGACTTCGAGCGGAAGCAGCAGATCGGCGAAAATGATTGCCGCATCAACGCCGAGAATTTCCGCAGCGGTGATGGTTACCTCCGCCGCCAGCGCCGGTTTTTTGCAGATCTCCAGCAGCGAATGTTGCTTGCGCACCGCCCGGTACTCGGCCATATAACGCCCAGCCTGGCGCATAAACCAGACCGGAGTCCGGTCCACCGGCTGGCGTTTGCAGGCGCGCACGAAGTTGGAATTGGGCGCGGACATGAACTGATGACTGTAGCATTTTTGCGTTGAAAAGTGCGGCTCCCGCGCCGGCTAGCGGTTGTGCGAGACTAAGTAGAAGGGCAGACGTCATGACAAACAGCGAATCTCTCGACCAGCGTCAAATTACCTTGGCGTTGACCTTGGAGTTCTTGCATTCGTGAAAGCCGTTGTGATATTCGCGGCGTTCACCTTCGTCTGCTTGCTGTGTTCGTGGCAGAGAGAATCGCCTGGTGGGCAGGCCGGAACGCCTACAACCTTCTACAAGGACGTTCTGCCGATCCTCCAGAATCATTGCCAGAGCTGCCATCGCCCAGGAGAGGTCGCGCCTATGCCGCTGGTCACCTACCAGCAGACTCGTCCCTGGGCCAAGGCGATGGCTCATACCGTCGAAATGAAGATGATGCCTCCGTGGTTTGCCGACCCACGATATGGGCATTTCGCCGACGATCCGTCACTCACAGACAAAGAAATCGCAACTATTTCCGCGTGGGACAAGGCTGGAACGCCCCCCGGTGATCCGCGAGACCCGCCCCCTCGAAAGTGGGTCCAAGGCTGGAACATCGCACAGCCTGATCTCGTCATCACGATGCCGAAGCCCGTACAGATTCCTGCTCGTGGCGAAATCGAATACACCTACGAGATAGTTCCCACGCATTTTGCTCAAGATCGCTGGATCCAGATGTCGGAGTTTCGACCCGGAAGCCCGGCTCATGTACATCATGCCGTGGTCTACATCCGTCCTCCGGATTCACCGTGGTTGCGGCACGCCCCGGTTGGCGAGCCCTTCACCGCGTCGACTCTGACAGATCCTTTGGAGCGCCGCCAAGCCCACGAAACAACCAGCGACCTCCTGCTCGTCTACGCTCCCGGAAGCTCGCCAGACCAATGGCCGGACGGCATGGCAAAGTTCGTCCCCGCCGGCTCCGACCTCGTCTTCCAGATGCATTACACAAGCAATGGCACCGCCGATCAGGATCAGACGAGCATCGGCATGGTCTTCGCCAAGGCGACTCCGAAACAGCGGGTGGTCACTCTGCAGTTAAACAATCACGCCCTGATTATTCCTCCCGGTGCGGATGACTTCAGGGTGGAGGTGCAGGGAACTCTGCCCAACGATGCGACTCTGCTCAGCCTGTTCCCTCACATGCATCTGCGCGGCAAGCGCTTCGAGTACGACATTGTTCACGATGACGGCGCCGTCGAAGTCCTCTTGCGCGTGAACTATCACTTCCACTGGCAGCTGAGTTACCGCTTGGCCGAGCCGCGCCTTCTCAGGGCTGGCACCAAGCTGCGAGCGATCGCATGGTACGACAATTCGAAGAACAATCCGCACAATCCGGATCCGGAGAAGACGGTGACCTGGGGCGACCAAACCTCCGACGAAATGATGGTCGGGTTTTTCGACGTGGCGATCCCGGCAGGAATGGATAAGTGGCAGTTCTTCGAACGACGCGCCAAGCAGGATTCGAAAATGCACAAGGACATCCCAATGCGTGAGTGAATGGCATCGGTTACTGCTTTAGAGTGCGGCTCCGTTGCGGTGTAAGGTGTCGCTGGCGTCGCCGTCGCTTGCGGTGCTTGGCCCCTCTCTGTAACACTTGATCAGGTTCATCCCCATTGAGCGCCATTGCGACCGGGTCCGTTCCTGAAGCTCAAATTCAAGCACCCCGCCGGCTGCGGGTAGTCTCCTATTGCGCTCTGTTCCTGGTGTTCGGCGCCGTGTACGTCGGTTCCATGTTCTCTCCGCCTTTGCTGGACGACGCGGACAGTACCCACGCGGAAGCCGCCCGAGAGATGTTTGTCAGCGGAGACTACGTAACTCTCCGCATCAACGGAGTGCGTTACCTTGAAAAGCCTCCGCTGCCGTACTGGCTCGTGGTCGCGAGCTACCACCTTTTCGGAGTGAATGAGTTTGCCACCCGGCTGCCGATGACTCTCTCGGTCTTGCTTTTGGGAGTTCTCGCCGTCGTTTGGGGAAGGCGTGCGTTTGGAGAGAGGGCCGGAATCTATGCGGGTGTGTTCGTCTATACCGCGGCGGGAGTATTCCTCTTTACCCGAATCCTGATTCCCGATGTACTTCTCAGCCTGCTGATCGCCGCATCACTGTATTTCTTTCTGACAGCGCTGGAGCCGGAAGGCCGCCCTTGGAGATGGTATGCCGGTTACACCTGTATCGCGCTAGGGGTGCTCACCAAAGGTCTGATTGCCTTGGTCTTTCCCGGAGGCGCCGCCTTCCTGTACCTGGCCATTACCGGGGACTGGCGCCGGTGGCGCGAGTTCCACCTCGCCACAGGGCTTTTACTCTTTCTACTGATTGCATCTCCATGGCATATTCTGGCTGGACTGCGAAACACTGGTGGAGCCGGTGGCCACGGGTTTTTCTGGTTCTACTTCGTCAATGAGCACTTCCTGCGATTTCTTGGAAAGCGATACCCTCGCGATTACAACAAGCTGCCTTGGACTCTCTACTGGTCGCTGCACCTGGTATGGCTGTTTCCCTGGAGCTTCTATCTGCCCGCGGCCGTGCGAACCGTCCTCGACGTTCGCAAGGGCCAGCGGCAGTTCGACCTTGCCCGCCGCACTCGCCTCCTTTGCTGGATCTTCGCGACTCTTATCCTCGTCTTCTTCGCTATTTCTACGAACCAGGAGTACTACACTCTCCCCGCCTACTTTCCGCTGCTCATGCTTTTGGCGGACGGCATCGCGCGCTCCGAGGCGAGCGACTGCGATGCTGGCGTTCGAAAAGATTGGCTGAGAATCTCCGGGGCTGCGTTGGCGTTGATCGGACTGGCGGCCGGCCTTACTTTGCTGACCCTGTTATGGAGATCTCGTCATCTTCCGTTCGAACCAGACATTGGGACCGTGCTCGCCAAGCACAACATGGCTGACGACACGCTCTCAACCTCGCACATACTCGACTTGACCGATGCGTCGTTTGCGGCCCTGAGACTTCCGGCGGCGCTGGCAGCGTTCGCTCTGCTGACCACTCCCCTCTTTTCCTTCTTTCTACGCTTAAGGCGACGACACTATGCTGCCACGTGGATGATGGCGATCGGCATGGCAGTGTTCCTCGTCGCCGCTCATGTCGCGCTTGGCAGGTTTGGGCCTTACTTATCTTCAAAGGACTTGGCGGTGAGAATTGCCGTTCAGGAGCGTCCCGGGGATCGCGTCATGATCTATGGCGACCAGGCATTCGGATCGTCGCTCCTGTTTTACCTGCAGCGACCTATTGAGTTGGTCAACGGGCGAACTACGTCCATGTGGTTTGGATCCACGTTTCCGGACGCTCCCAAAATCTATCTAAGCGACGCGGACCTGCTTCGGGATTGGAATGGCGACCGCCGGATCTTTCTTTTTGTGCCCGAGCATTTGAAGTCCAAAGTTGACGCGATCTTGCCAAGCCGTTCGTTGGTCGGAGAGGTTTCCGGCAAGGTCGTTTATAGTAACAAGCCGTAAGCTTGTTGCGGTAGTGCGTTACAGAGATTGGTTTGCATTCGTTTTGAAGGGGATGGGCTTCAGCCCATCCGTCGGTGGAAGGAAATAAGGCGCGGCTTCAGCCGCCGGGGGAGTGCCAGTCGTACGTTTCTGGCTTTCGCAGTCCCTGATACATACCCTTATCTCCGACGCATTACGCCAACTGCAAATTCCCTCAGGAGGGGTTCTGTGACAACTGGAAATTATGTTTTTCGAGTCGGATCACTCATTGTCGTGTCCGCCGTTGTCATCGGCATAGCAAGCGCACAATCCGCCAGTCCTCAGGCGTCCCCCAACTCTGCAGCGCCGAAAAAAGCCGAGGAGCAATTCAAGAACATCCAGGTGTTGAAGGGAATTCCAGCGGACCAGGTGTTCCCGACTATGCAATTCATTACAGCTTCTCTCGGAGTCGAGTGCGAGTTCTGCCACGTGAAAAATGCGTTCGACAAGGATGACAAAAAGCCAAAACAGGCGGCGCGCAAGATGATGGAAATGATGTTCGCCATCAACAAAGACAACTTTAACGGACACCGTGCAGTGACCTGCTATTCATGCCATCGCGGCAACGCGAGTCCGGTGGCGATTCCCACCGTGATGACCGAAGAGTCCAGATCGGACTTAGGCCGACCTCACGAATCCGGCGAAGGCAAAGCGGAAGCAGCCAAGGAGAGCGCCGGACCCACGGCCCAGCAGCTACTCGCGAAATATGTACACGCTTCTGGCGGGGCCGCAGCGATCGACAAGGTGACCAGCCGCGTCATGAAAGGCACGATCGACTTTGGGGGCAGGTCCTTGCCCATCGATATCTACTGCAAGGATCCGGACAAGCGAATCTCCTTTACCCACCTGGCAGAAGGCGACAGCATTACGGCTTTTAATGGCCAGGAGGGCTGGCTGGGTACGCCGGGTCGCCCGATTCGCGAGATGCACGGTAGCGACTTGGATGCTGCCTCCCTCGATGCCGACCTTCACCTGCCGGCGCATCTAGAACACATGTTCAGCAAGATGCAGGTGCGAGGCCCTGAGAAAATCGGCGATAAGGATACCTATGAAGTTGTCGGACAACGCGACGGCGAAACCCCTCTTCGGATGTACTTCGATCAGCAATCCGGCTTGCTGCTGCGCCTCGTGCGTTTCGGCGACACCGCGCTGGGATGGCTTCCAACCCAGATCGACTACGCCGATTATCGTGAAAACGACGGAGTGAAGGTTCCCTACCGCTGGACTTTGGCCCGCCCCAGCGGTCTTTTCACGATCCAGGTAAGGGAACTGAAGCAGAATGTTCCTGTTGACGATGCCAAGTTTGTCAAGCCCGCATCGCCGCAGGAGCCTGCGAAGTCGCCTGCAAAGTGATTCCGGACGTTGTACCACTCAACTGAACAGAGTCCAGTTCAGCTTACTGGGAACTGCGCTGCGGATGGCTGTCGGATTCCTCCGGGCTGGCGACCGCGTGGGTATCGGCTTCAATCTTCACGTCGACTTCGGCGCCCTCTTTCAACTTGACCTTTTCGCCCTTTTCGTCGACCAGACGGTTGGGTACACGGATCTCGCGGTACAGATGATCCGCACCTTCGACTGCGATTTGCGCCTTTTCCGGTTCCCCGCTATGCGGATGAGGAGGGATGACTTTCTCTACTTTGCCCGGAAGCGTAGTGCCTGCCTTAGCTTTTGCTGATGACACAAGAAGAACCTCCTCTTTGCTCCGAAAATGCAGATGTTCTGCCATTAGACAAAGAAATCGAACAATTAGTATCTGCGGCAGCGACTGTAGGCACCATAAGTGGATTCCCGTAGACCTCGCCGATTGTTCACCCGGTTAACAGATTTCAGAAGCATTTCAGATTTCTTCTATATCCTGAAGTGCGCATGGAAGATCCCTGCAGCGGAGTAGTTTTGAAAGGCCGATTCGTTCGCTTTTTGATGGTGATCCTATTTTTGGCCGCGCCCGCATCGCTGGCGGCGCAAGGTGCTCATTCCTCCAATGCGGGAGCCGAAGCCGGTTCGACTCATACGATTGCCGGCACGGTACTCGACCCCTCAGGCGCGGCAATCCCAAAAGCGCACGTTGCTCTACTCTCGAATTCACAGGAATTGCTGATCGAGACCACTACCGACTCGGCCGGTTTCTTCCATTTCGAAAACGTCGGTCCGGGAAAGTACAAAGTCGATCTGCATGCTGACGGCTTCCGGGATACTCGCCTCTCGGTTTCGTTCACGGGCAAACGAGTTTCGCAGCTCCATGTCGTGCTGCCTATCTCCGTTCATAGCGAAACGGTCACGGTGGCTACAGGCATCGATGTGCCATTGGTAAGTACGGAAACATCCGAGAACCAGAATACGAACGCAATTGATCGGAATGCGCTCGATCGTGTCCCGGTGTTCGACCAGGACTACATCACTACGATGTCGCGCTTTCTTGACGATAGCGCCACTGGAACGAACGGCGTGACTCTGGTCGTCAACGGGATCGAAGCGAACGGCCCGGGCGTGACCCCGTCGGCCGTACAGGAAGTCAAGATCAACAACAACCCCTACTCCGCCCGCTTCTCTCGCCCAGGCCGCGCACGGCTGGAAATCATCACTAAAGGCGGATCACCGGTATATCACGGCTCACTGAACTTCATGGTTCGCGACTCTGTCTTCGATGCCAGCAATGCTTTCGCGCTGGTGAAGCCTCCGGAGCGTCGCCAATATTACGAAGGCTCAGTGACTGGTCCAATCGCGCATAGCAAGCACACCAGCTTTCTGCTGGCGCTCGATGAGGACATTCTCGATCAGCAGGACGTCATCGACTCGCGAGCGATTGCAGCGGCAGAGTCAGCCGGCTTTGGCCCGATTGCCCAAACGCTACCCAATCCCACCCACCACTTTTTCGGTTCGGGGAGGATCTTTCACGACTTGGCCAACGGCGACCAGTTCTGGATGGGATACTCCTACGAGCACCGTTCATCCCAGAACCAAGGCTCCGGTGGCACCACGCTGCCGAGCGCGGCAACGGATACAAGCTTTCTCGAGCATGAGATCAACGTCAGCCTCTTGCACCAGTTCAATCCGCACTGGGTGAATCAGCTGCGATTCTTGATGGGACATTACGACAGTATCGTGACCAGCATTTCGCCGGACGCTCAAATTGACGTCTCGGGCCTGTTCACCGCGGGCGGCGCACAGGCTGATTCCCGCCGCACGGAATATCACTTCGACGGCACGGATTTCGCCACGTATGCCAGCGGAAGGCACCAGCTCAGCTTCGGTATCGACGTCCCCGACATCAGCCGTCGCGGCCTCGATGACCTCACCAATCGCGCCGGGACTTACACCTTTTCCTCCGGCTTTGCACTCGCAAACCTCTCAACTTACCTCGTGCAGACTGGCCAGGGGCATGTGGCATTTCTCGAAAAAGTGCTCTGCGGATTTGTAGAAGATGACATTCGCGTCCGGCCCAACTTTTCACTTTACCTCGGCATGCGTTATTACTGGCAGAACTTTTTTCACGACGATCCCAATAACTTTGCGCCACGAATTAGTTTTGCTTACGCTCCGAATCCCAAGGGCAAAACAGTCATTCGCGGCGGCGGAGGCGTCTTCTACGATCGCACCGGCCCCTCGCCCATCGGAGATCTTCTCCACTTCAACGGAGCGAACCTGCTGCGTTTCATCGTGGATTCGCCGCTTGCAACGTACCCGATCAATCCAGCGGTACTTTCACAGGTCCCCACCAGCCTGGTTACCCTCGACCCTCGAACTCAGATTCCTTACATCGTGCAATACAGCGCCGGTGTGGAGCGTCAGGTTACTGCGAATACGACTTTCAGTGCGGTCTACACCGGAATTCGCAGAATCAACGCTTTCCGTTCGATTGATGCCAATGCACCCATCCTGCAAGGCAGTACATGGGTGCGTCCGAACTCATCGATCGGACAGATTCGGGAGATTCAATCCGAGGGCTATCTCAAAGGGAACTCCGTGGAACTCACGTATCGAGGCAAACTGGGACGATATTTCTCGGGACAAGTGCAGTACACGTTGGGCCGTACCCACAACAACACACCGGGCATCACCTTCTTCCCGGCAAACAGTCGCGATGCAGCAGCCGATTGGGGGCGTTCCAATAACGATCGTCTGAATAAGTTCGACCTTCTGGCCTCGACACAGCCAACGAGATTCTTCACACTGGGAGTGGCTCTTTCGCTTTACTCCGGCAAACCCGTCAACGTCACCACGGGAGCCGACGACAATCACGACGGCATCATCAACGACCGTCCGGCTGGATTCTCGCGCAACTCGATGGCTGGCCCAGGCTTGATCGACCTGGACTTCAACCTCTCTCACGATTTTCCTCTTTCGAAGTCAAAAAAAGAGTCGAAGGTCTTCTCGCTTTCCCTGAATTCTTTCAACGTCCTGAACCATCCCAACTACGTTACTTACATCGGAACGATCTCTTCGCCTCTCTTCGGCAAACCTGTAGAGGCCGACCCGCCGCGCCGCATGCAACTGGACCTGCAGTTCAAGTTTTGACCGCATCGTGCCGGCTGTCGAGGGCTCACTTCAATAACAAAACCTGATAGCTACGATAAATAGTTTCGATTTCCGGCCAGCCATGCCGGACGGTACATTGAGGCGTCTCTTAAATTCTGCATAACGCCTGATTTCCGGCAGGGAGCCATCGTTCAGTGTCTATCGCAAAGAAGCTGGTCGCCGGACTAGCGACCGCTGTAATCCTTACTGTCCTTGCGCAATGCCTCTGCGCGCAAACGGCTGGTTCGCCCAGTCCGTCTGTCGACACGGCCGCACGTCTCGCGAAGATCGAGCGGCAGGCTGCTGACGCCAAGGCTTCCGCCGATAACGCCTGGATGTTGACCAGCGCAGCGCTGGTATTGATGATGACCGGCCCTGGGCTGGCGTTGTTCTATGGCGGTCTGGTCCGCAAGAAGAATGTGCTCGGCACCATGATGCAGAGCTTTGCCCTGATGGCGGTTGTCACGGTCTTGTGGGCGATATTTGGCTACAGCCTTTGCTTCACTCCAGGTAATAGTTTCATTGGCGGATTCCACAATCTGTTTCTGAGGGGTGTAGGAGCCGCCCCCGACGCGGACTACGCCGCAACCATTCCTGCGCAGACCTTCATGGTCTACCAGTTGATGTTCGCCATCATCACCCCTTGCCTGATTGCCGGTGCTTTTGCCGAGCGCATGAAGTTCAGCGCCATGCTGATGTTTATGATCCTGTGGACGATCGTCGTGTATGACCCCATGGCGCACATGGTTTGGGGTAAGGGAGGCTTGCTCAACGCGTCGCTCGGAGGCCGTTTCCCAACTCTCGATTTCGCTGGTGGAACGGTGGTCCACATCACTTCGGGAGTTTCGGCCCTAGTGTGCGCATTGTACCTAGGGAAGCGCGTGGGATATCCCAAAGACTCGATGCCTCCGCATAGCGTTGTGCTCAGCTTCATCGGCGCCTGCCTGCTGTGGGTGGGATGGTTCGGCTTCAACGCTGGTAGCGCTCTCGGTGCTGGGAGTCTCGCTACCAGTGCCTTCGTTGCCACTCACTTCGCCTCGGCTGCGGCGGCCCTTGGCTGGGCCGGAGCAGAGTGGGTCCGCAACGGAAAGCCCAGTGTGTTGGGTGGAATCTCCGGAGCCGTGGCCGGGCTGGTAGCCATTACCCCCGCCTCGGGATTCGTGAAGCCCATGCCTGCGCTGCTCATCGGCCTGATTGCCGGAGTCTTCTGTTACTGGATGGTCGCCAAAGTGAAAAGCAAGTTCGGCTACGACGACTCGCTCGACGCGTTCGGTGTTCACGGTGCCGGCGGGACGCTCGGGGCCATCCTGACCGGCGTCTTTGCGGTCAGCGCGGTGAATCCCATTTTTAAAGACGCGCAGGGGAACGTATTGGCCTCCGGCTTGATCGATGGGAATGCGCACCAGTTGCTGAACCAGCTGATTGGTGTGGCTATCTCATGGGTGCTGGCCATCGTGGGCACGCTCGCAATTCTGAAATTGGTCGATGTGACCATTGGCTTGCGCGTTTCGCAGGAGGAAGAAGTGCAGGGACTGGATCTCTCCCAACATGGCGAAGAGGGATACTATTGGGAAACGCCTGCATAGTGATGGCCGGCTAATTTGGGCCACACGCCAGGCGGCTGCGGTACGAAATTCGCAGAACAGGATCTGCAAATATCATGACGAAGATTGAGGCAGTCATTCAAAACTCAAAGCTGGAAGCGGTCAAGACTGCTCTCCAGGAAATCGGCGTCGAGGGCATGACCGTGCTCGAAGTCCGAGGCCACGGTCGCCAGAAGGGCCACACCGAGGTCTATCGGGGCCGTGAATATAGCGTCGACCTGATCCCAAAGACCAAGATTGAAATGGTGCTCGCCGACGCCCTGGTCGAGAAGGCAGTGCAAGCCATTCTGGGTGCGGCCCGCACCGGGAAGATCGGCGACGGGAAGATTTTCCTTACCCGCGTCGATGAAGCCATTCGCATTCGCAACGACGAACGCGGAGAAGGGGCCTTGTAGCGTGCGCCTTCCCGCTCCGCAGCGGATCGCGCAACATTCTTACCGGGACGCGACCGGAAAGCATCTCACTGGCGGCATTAATTGACGCCTCCCCCGGGTCGGCAGGTCGCGGGGGGTGAACTACTTTCATGATGGCAGCGTCCTCATTGATCGGCGAACTTCGGGGATCCCTTAGCGACGAATCGGCCCGTATTCAGCGGGCGTTCGAGACTGCGGGAGACGGGCGCGCCGCCGTCACCCAGCGCACGCGCCTCGTGGAGGACATCCTGGCGCGGCTCTGGCGCGACATCGTTTCCCCAGACGAATCCAAGCCTACTAACTTCGCTCTCGTAGCTACCGGCGGTTTCGGGCGCGGGTGGCTGTTCCCATACTCCGATATCGACGTTCTTTTTCTGTTCGGCGACCGCGATGCCGAACAGGCCTTCAAAGACCCCGTACGCCGTTTCTCCCAGGAACTCTGGGATCTTCGCCTTAAACTAAGCCCCGCGTCGCGAACCCTGGCAGAGTGCGACCGCTACGATCCCAACAATACTGAGTTCACGATTTCTCTGCTCGACTGTCGCTATCTGGCGGGCGACCGAGATCTGTTCCGCCGGCTTCACGACAAGGTGATTCCCAAGCTGGTCATGAGGGAATCGAAATCCTTGCTCCAGGGCCTGGCTGAGGTCACCCGCGAGCGTCACGCGAAATTTGGCATGACGCTCTACCATCTCGAGCCCAATCTCAAAGAGGCTCCAGGCGGCCTTCGCGACTGCAACGTCGCCAACTGGCTGTCCCTCATCTCCGCGATGGACAAACTGCACGACTGGCCGGATGGCAGTTCCTTGCGGCCTCCGGTGCGCAGGCAAATGGAGTCCGCTCTGGACTTCCTGATGTCGGCGCGATGCTTCCTCCACTTCCGCCACGGCCGCGACGACAACACCCTAAGCTGGGAGGCCCAGGATGAGGCAGCCGCCCGCAAAATTGGGGCAGCCGACGCCGATGCGCTTTCCGCGGCCGACTGGATGCGGATTTATTTCGGGCACGCCCGCGCCGTGCAGCGCACGGTGACGCAGTTGCTCGAGGAAATTCCGGAAACCTGGTCCGCTTTGTACCGCCAGGTCCAGAGCTGGCGGTCGCGACTCACTACCTCGGATTTCTCCGTCGTAGACGGCCTGATTTTCCTGCAGCAGCCTTCTGCATTGCAGGATCCCGAAGTGCTGCTCCGGCTATTTCACTTCATGGCGCATCACGGCCTGAAACTCAGTGCCACGACCGAGTACCGCATCGAGCAGGCATTGCCCGCTCTGGCCACGACTCCTCCGCGGGGCGCAGAACTATGGCTCTACCTGCAGGAGACTTTGCTCCAGCCTTATGCCGCCGACGCCTTGCGCGCCATGCAATCTCTTCGTCTGCTCACGCTGCTCATGCCCGAAATGAAGCTGATCGACTCGCTTGTCATTCGCGATTTCTATCATCGCTTCACCGTGGACGAGCACTCTTTTCTGGCGATCGAGAGTTTGCACCGTCTCAAGCAATCGAAATCCGAATGGGATATGCGCTACGCCGAATTGCTCGGCGAACTGGAAGACCCCGAACTGTTGTACTTGACGCTTCTGTTGCACGATACCGGCAAAGGAGTGGCCAACGGCAACCATGTGGAGGCCAGCCTGGACATCGCCAATCGCGCCATGGACCGGCTCGACATCGATCCCAAGGAACGCGCCGAGGTGCTCTTCCTCATTGCGAATCATCTGGAACTCTCGGCAGCGCTGCGGCGCGACATTTTCGATCCGGCAACCGTCGCGGCCTTTGCGGAAAAGGTAGGCACTCCCGAACGGCTCAAGATGCTTTGCCTGCTGACCTATGCGGATATCAAGGCGGTAAATCCTGAAGCGCTCACGCCCTGGAAGGCTGAGAATGTCTGGCAGCTCTATATCGCAACCGAGAACTATCTGAATCGCAGCGCCGACCAGCGCGTTCACGCCGACGTGAACGATGAAAAACTGGCGCGCCTGCGCTCGCTCGCCCCCGTGACAGGAGGCAAGTTCAAGAGCTTCCTCGAAGGATTCCCCCAGCGGTATCTGCTGGTCCACACTGCGGAAGAAGTGATGCGCCATCTACAGATGGCAGAGGAGCTAGGCCGCGATCCGGTACAAGTCGAACTGAAGCGCGGGCGTCACTGGTACGAGCTAACGCTGGTCACGGCCGACCGTCCTTTTCTCTTCGCCAAACTGGCAGGTGTGCTTGCCGCTTGGGGCATGAACATCGTGAAGGCAAACGCGTTTTCGAACCAGGCCGGCACCGTCGTGGATACGCTCCATTTCACCGACCGCTTTCGCACCCTTGAGCTGAATCTTTCTGAGTGGGATCGGTTCCGCCGCAGCGTGGCCAGCGTTCTGCTGGGGGAGGCCGACCTCGATAAGATGTTACGCGACCGACAGCGCTCGGAAAAAGGCGCCATCGCCAAAGTGAAGGTGGAAACGAAAATCAAATTCGATGATTCGTCTTCCGCCGCAACCACCCTGGTGCAGGTCATTGCGCAAGACCGTCCACGCCTGCTCCACCGGATTGCATCCTCTCTCTCCGACCAGAATTGCAACATCGAGATCGCTTTGATCGACACCGAGGGCCAGATGGCCATCGATACTTTCTATCTGACTTCAGCCGGACAGAAGCTGAAGAAAGATCATCAGGGCCAGGTGAAGAAAGCCCTTTTTGAGGAACTGGGCAGGGATTAGGGCAGATCAGTTCCAACCCGCCGATTTGAAAGGGCACAGCTTCCGCTGTGTCGCCGAAAGCCAGGAGGAATGCGGGCTTCAGCCCGTGAATCACGGCCGCACATTGCTCTACCGCGCCGCTCGGGGCGGCGGCGCCGCCACCACGACTTTCTCTGGAGTGATCTGCAGCATTGATTTTCCGCCGACATGCACAAAACTCAGCTCTCGCGCCGCCAGCAACGCATTCACTGCGTCCTTCACCTTCGAGCGCGCGATGAAATTTCCGAAGAAGACTTCCAGCTCTGCCGGTTCCACCGCGATCACGCAATCCAGATACTTCGACACCAGCGCCGAGAGCGCCTCCGGCACCGACAATCCCACGCCTTCTTTCACCGCGTCCGGTGCCCAGCGGTGCAGCAAATCCCAGACCGACCCTTCGCTCGCCCTGTAATCCACACGGGTGATGCGCAATTTCGACCACAATTCTCCCAGAGCACCGTCAAGCGCAGCCAACGATACGCTCCCGCCGAGCGCCTCCTGCATCTTCTGCTTTGAGATGGGACCGTCGCGCCGGATCAGCTCGAACGCATCACAGGCCAGCGCAGAGTAAGGAGACCGCGACCCCGCCTTCGGCGCCAGCCTGGGATTGCGCTCGCCCACCAGCGCGTAGAAATAAGGAAACACCGAGGCCGCCACCAGAAATCCGTTGTTTCCGTCGAAGAGGTTAGCCTCAAAAACCGTGCGTTCGCGCAGCAACCGCACCATGAGTTCCGTTGCCTCCGCCGCCCGCGGATCCTTGAACGCGTGCTGCCATCTAGGTAACCGGTCTTCCGATCCCACAAATGCGCCAATAAACGTCGGCCCCAGCAGCGGCGGACGCTTCGGATACATCAGGCAAAAGCCCACTGCCTCGAGAAACGCGCGCGCCTGCTCAATCGTCCGGATGGCCTTGCCATCCAGCCGCCACTTCTCGCGCCGCAGTTGTTGGAGTTCGAGATCGGTCATGAGAGCTGTCAGTCCCAAGTCACAAGTCGCGAGCGAACACTGAAGATCGGTCCAAAATTCTCGGGACTCGGAGTTCGCAACTCGGGCTAGATTCTCTTAAACGCTTTCTGAATGTCCTTCACAGAATACCGCAGTACCACCGGCCTGCCATGCGGACACGACATCGGATGCTCAGTCTTCGCCAGTTCCCCCAGCAGCCACTCCATCTTGTTTTGTTCCAGCGGCATGTTCACCTTGATTGCGGCGTGGCACGCGATCGAGGCAGCAATACGGGCGCGAATCTTTTCCAGGTTCAGCGACTGCTCCTCGCGCGAGAATTGGTCCAGCAACTCGTGCAGCATGTGTTCAAGCGCCGCGGCCTCGATTCCAGCGGGCGCCACCTTCACCGCAACGCTTCGCGCGCCGAACGGTTCGGCTTCAAACCCGTTGTGCTGCAGCTCATCGGAGATTTCCGCAAATACCGCGTGCTGTGCTGGAGACAGTTCCAGCACGATGGGCATCAACAAGCGCTGGCTCTCCACTTTCTGCGCCGCCCGCTGCTTCAGCACGCGCTCGAACAGCACACGCTCGTGGGCGACATGCTGATCGATGATCCAGAGCCCATCTTCATTGACCGCCAGGATGAATGAGTTGCGGATCTGTCCCAATGGCCTCAGCGTGGTGAGCGAAGACAGCGTCGGCTCTTCCTCAGTGACGTCGAGCGCCGGGGAGCATCCGTTGTCGGGAACAATCTCGGCGTCCCGCGAAACTGTGCTCCCTTCGAAGCCGGGAACGAGAGGAAGATTCTCCAATCCACGTGCCACCGGGACGCCTGCATTTGCCTCGACTGCGATGCCCCCTCCGAATTGAAAACGAGCCGAAATCGGAGGGGGCACCTGAGCGTGCAAGGTGAAAGAGCTCGGTTCGCGCACCCCACCCGCCGCAGGTCCCAAGCCCGAGGCAGGAAGTCCCGGTTCTGACGACGGTTCCCACGGGTGCGCTCCGGGCGTCAATGCCTCGCTGGCGGTGGCGTGCGCCCGCATTTCGGTCACAAATTGCGGCACCGGGCGCGCCTTCATCAACGCCGCTCGCACCGAATCGCGAACGAAGTCGTGCATCGCCGTCTGCTGCCGGAAACGCACCTCGGTCTTCGACGGATGTACGTTGACGTCGACCTCTGCCGCCGGCAACTCCAGAAACAGCAGCACCACCGGATACACTGTCGGCGGAATGATGTTGCGGTATGCCTCGGTGATTGCGTGCTGCACCAGCCGGTCACGAATCAGGCGGCCATTCACAAACACAAAAATCGAATTGCGGTTCAGCTTCTGAATCTCCGGCTTGGAAACGAAGCCGTGGACCCGCATCTCACCCGGCGCGGCGGTGGCGCCGCGACCGCCTTCTTCGTCATCTTCCTCCACCTCTTTGCGGCGCCATGGAGGAGGCTGCGGCAAGCCGATTCGCTCCAGCGGCTGCCGCGAGGCAATCGGAATCAACTGGTCCAGCGTTTCTTTGCCAAACACCTGGTAGACGCGCTCGCTGTGCCCGCCGACCGGAGGAGCGACCAGCATGGCATTCGCGGCCGAATGCAATTCGAAATGCTTGTCGGGATGCGCCAGCGCGTAATGCGTGACCAGCGACGCAATGTGCGACAGCTCCGTCGATTCCGCCTTGAGGAACTTCTTCCGCGCCGGGACATTGAAGAAAAGATCCCGTACCGTAATCGAAGTCCCCGGCGGAAGGCCGGCCTCTTCGATTCGCGCGATCTTGCCGCCGTTGATCTCCACCACCGTGCCCGACGCCTCTTCCGCCGCCCGCGTCTCCAGCCTCAGGCGCGAGACCGACGCGATCGAAGGCAGCGCCTCCCCGCGGAATCCCAGGGTCGCTACGCTCAGCAGGTCCTCGGCGTTTTTGATCTTCGAGGTGGCATGGCGCTCAAAAGCCAGCATGGCGTCATCCCGCACCATGCCGCACCCGTTATCGGTAATTTGTATGAGCTTCTTTCCGCCGGCCTCGACGCTGATCTTGATCCTCGTTGCCCCGGCGTCCAGGGAGTTCTCCAGCATCTCTTTCACGACCGAAGCAGGGCGCTCGACTACCTCGCCGGCGGCAATCTGATTGGCAACGGTTTCGGAAAGAACGTGGATGCGGCCCATCGGGGAAATCGGTACCGAGCATGTAGATAGTGCTCGGCGACCAGTTTCGCAGATGGCATGAGGAAAAACAAAGCACCGAAGGCCTCAGCGAAGCGCAGCCTCAACAAAAAAGCGCTCCGCCGCAGCGGAGCGCCTGGTTAGCGGGGTTGTTTAAGGGAAGGATTACGGGGTCACGTTCAGCGTGAACTGGACCGAACTGGTGATCGGCGCCGCGCCGCCCGTAGTCGCGTTGACGACCACCGGGTAGCTGCCAACCACGGTGCCAAGGTTCTTGGTCCCGCTTCCATTGGTGCCTCCGCAGGATGCCATCCACAGACTCGAGACCCCGAGCAGCAGGATGACTCCCAGCATGCTTCCCAGCGAACGCCGGCGCGACCCAACCGTAAACGCGATCCCCAGCAGTCCGGGCAGCAGCACCGCGTAGAGGATCCCGCTTTCGTGGCCAAGTGGCGACTGCAATTTTCCGGTAGGTGCTGTCGTAGAGATCGTCAACGTCACTGTGGTCGACTGGGTGGTCAAGCTTTGAGAGTTTCCATTGAACAGGCAGATCGATTGCGCAGGATTCCCCGAACAGCTATAGGTAACGGGCAAAGAGGTGACTGTCTGTCCTCCGCCGTTCGTACCCAGGAAAGAGGGGGTGCTGGTACTGGTGACAGCAATGTTGATGGCGCCGGTGGTTTGGCCCTGGGCTACCGTGGCCGTCCCGCCAGAGAGATTCGTAGCGAGCGAGAAGGTCATGTTCGTCTTGGCAACCATCAGGCTGACAGTGGTTGAAGAGGAGCCTCCAGCCGAGGACCCGGTGACCGTCACAGGGATGGGTCCGCTGGCCCAGTTACCCGCAGTCTGGATTGTCATCTGGGTAGTGGCGCTGCCCGACGCAAGAGATACAGTGGCGGGGTTGAAAGTACAAGGGGTCGCTCCGGAAGGGAGCCCAGAGCAGCTGAGGGTGATCGTACCGTTAAAGCCGTTCTGGGGTGTTACCGTGATGGTCGAGGAAGTACTCTCACCAGCAGGGGTGGGGGCTGGGTTGAATGCTCCCGCACTCATTGTGAACGGAGCTATGACTGTGAGACTCAGCGTGCTCGGTCTTGAAATAATGCCCGACGTTCCGATTACTGTCACCGTACTTGTACCGAGCGGCGAGGTAGACGAAGTCTGAATAGTCAACTGGGTTGTTCCAGTAGCATTGCTTACGGTCGCTGGACTAAAGGAGCAGGTGGTCCCTGTAGGTAGTCCGGAACAACTAAAGCTCACCGTGCCGCTAAAGCCGTTTTGCGGCGTGATCGTTATCGTCGCCGCGGTACTGCCGCCGGAAGGAACACTCGCCGGACTTAGTGCACCCGCGGTCACATCAAACGTGACTAAGGCTGCGTTCCATGCGTTCGCCAGATTCGTCACGTCAACCGAACCCAGTCCGGTGATCTGGTCGTATCCCGTTCCCGCGCTGAACCCGATCTGGGTTGTGCCGGACGGGCAGCCCGTGCTCCCTGTGGTGCAAGGAACCTTATTGGTTCCCTGCGTCACATCGTGAAATGCCGCAGGGGTGCTTGCCGCGATCGAGTAGAGAGTCGGATTGATCGGAGCTAGTCCGGTGGTTCCGTAGTTCCCGACGAATTGATTGATCAGCGCCAGGATCGCGGCAAACGTCGGAGCGGCCGCTGAAGTTCCGCCCACCGCTGAGAAGTTCCCGCCCGCTCCCGTTCGGAACCCCGCGGTGCAAGTCGTCTGGGTAGTTGCAGTCCCAGTGTCCTCGGAGCAGATCAGGTAAGAATCGTGAAACTGTGAAGTTGTCAGCGCAATGTCAGGGACGTCGCGTGCGCTGTCCGGAGGCACGCCGGTCCCAGTTTGCCAGCTTGGCTTCGCGAAGTAGATGCTGGCGCCGCCACCCGCCGCCGAAAGCGTCGGAGGTGTGTTGTTGACATTGTTGGTATCATTCCAGGTGATTTCCGGTATGTACGTGAGAGCCGTCACGAGCCCGTCGCTGCCAGTCCCAGAGGCGCCCCAGTAAGGGTTATCGGCGCCGGCCGTAGTGTTCGGAGCGGTCCCGGTCACCGTTCCCGGCGTATCACCGGTGAACTCGGTCCCGCCTGCTCCCGTAGCTTCGGGGATGGAAGAGGGCGCATCGACCGCAAGACCAGTAGTAGCGGACGTACTCCCGGATGGCTCGCAATCGGCGGCACCAGAGTCGCCGGATGCGGCAACCAGCGTCTGTCCCTGCGTCTGCCCCTGTTGCAGTAACGGCTGCAGGGTGTTTACCACAAATGCCTGGCCGAGCCCGGATTCGCAGAATCCGTAACTAGTGCTGATGAATGGCGCGACGTTGTGCTGGATGGCGTACTGAAGTGCGTTCCATACGTTATTCGTCCGGTTGGTGCATGTCTCCCCGGTGCCCAAGCCTGCAAACACAAAATTGACGCTGGCATTCTGAGCCACACCGCCAGCCCACTCGATATCCAGATCGGACTCGCCTTCATCGCCGGGGCAGCGCGTCCCCGTTCCACCGGCCAGCGTCATGGTCACGGTGCTTGCCGGAAGCCCCGCCGCGGTCCTGAAACTGTTCAGATCGGTGGTGTTGACCGTGGTCTGCCCGATAATCGCAATACTCTGTCCTGTACCCCCTGCCGTATACAGCGTTCCGAGGTTGTAGATTTTGGCGATATCGCCCGGCGTCAGAAAGTGATTTCCGCTCACATAAGAGGTCAGGTTCGGCTTGACCGAGATCCGAGGCTTCGGCGAGAAGTCGTCGATATGCCACAATGATCCCACGATCCCCGACAGCGCCGCCGGAACCGACGGTTCACCGGCATTCGCTAAATGCAATTCGCCCTTCACAGCGTAATTGTGCATTTCGAGCGCGAACGCCGACTCAATCTGGCCGACCGTTCCGTCGAATGAAATCTGGTTGCGCCCGTTGGCGACGGAAATATTCGTGAATCCTTCCTGTTGCAGCCACCCGCTAATCTTGGCGATGTCGCTCTGGCTCATCCCAAAGCGCTCGCCAAATTGCGCCGGCGTCAAGTATTTATGGAAATTCTTGGAGTGCGGGTCGCCGAGCTGGGCGAGAAATTGGTTCAGATCCTGCTGCTGGGCGGGCGAGGGACGGAACGACAGCGTAATGCCTTCGATCAGGCGGCTGCCATCGGCGCGGCCCAGATCAAACTCCGGGCGCGCCAGACCATGTACATTTCCCCTGAGCTGGACTTTTGGACCGGCGACCAGGTTCCCAACGACGCGGTCTGAAACCGCGGCATAACCAAAACTAGACAACAATACGGCTGCGAACAGCAAAAGTCCGAACGCCCTGCTCCTCAACATACACGGCTCCCCTGCTCTATGTGGTTGATTGCTGGTGTCCTAAGCTTATACGGCTTGTCTCATCCTCAGATCAAGTGACTGGTGTTCAAGGTTGTACGGGACACCTAAAGTTAACAATTGGTGACATTTGAAATCCAGCGGCGTGTATCCGGAAGTACATCGAAGCAAGGAAATCTCGCGGCAATTCCCGGAAAAGCGGGGCATTCGCACGGCAAAACGCGCCATCTTCATCTCCTGCCGTATACTTGCCCGTCGCAAATGCGTATGAACCCGGCAGAAAACCCAAAGTTTCGGCTGGCTTACATTGACTGGATGCGCGGCCTCGCCTGCCTGCTGATGTTCCAGACCCACTGTTACGACTCGTGGCTGGGTGGAACGGCGCGGCAGAGCCGGTTCTTCATGTATTCGCAACTCGGCGGCACGTTTCCGGCGCCGTTGTTCCTTTTTCTGGCCGGAATCTCCTTCGCGCTGGTCACCGGCAAGCTGCTTCGCAGGAATCTGTCGCCAAGGCAGATCGCCGCCAGCACCATCCGCCGCGGGGCTGAGATCTTCGCTTTCGGCCTGCTGTTTCGCGTCCAGGAATACCTAATTTCCTGGGGATGGGCGCCGAAAAGCGATCTGTTTCGCGTCGATATTCTCAACACCATTGGCCTCTCCATGATGCTGATGGGCATCCTGTGCTGGTCTGTGCTGGCGCTCTGTGGCAGTGGCGCGGGCTCCCCCGCCCGCGAAAGCTCGCCTCTCAGAGTACCCTTGATCGTTGCCGCGATCGCCAGCGCCCTGGTGATCTCTCTCCTTACCCCCTTGCTCTGGACCACCTGGCGCCCCGACTGGCTCCCCTGGCCCATCGAGTCCTACATCAGCGGCGTGCACAACCTCGGCACTCCGCAGGCCTGGCTGTTTCCTGTTTTTCCCTGGAGCGGCTTCGCCTTCGCCGGACTCGCCTTGGGGTTCATCCTGCAAAGCGACTGGACGCGTGCGCGGGAAACCAGAGTCTTTTTATCAGTGGGGGTTGTCGGCTTAATTCTGATCGAGCTTTCCCGCTGGCTCGATGCTCAGCCCCGGCACATCTATCCCGTGTACGACTATTGGCACACCAGTCCCCAGTTCTTCCTGATCCGGGTGGGAATGCTGCTGGTGATTCTGACCGCGAGCTACGCGTGGTGCCGATGGGGCATCGCAAAATGGACCGCGGCGCCCTGGGGATTCAGCCCGCTGATCCAACTCGGTCAGGCATCGTTGCTCGTCTATTGGGTGCACATCGAATTCGTTTATGGACGCGTCTCGATCCTGCCGAAGCACGCGCAGACAATAACGGGGGCCTCGCTTGGGCTGCTGACGATTTTCCTCGCGATGCTGCTGTTGGCCTACGTCCGCACTCACTTCAAAGGCTGGATGAAGCCGGCGCGGATGAACGTTCCCGCGAAGATGGCAACATAATCAAAGGTCTAGTCATCGCTGAGCGCGTTTTCCGCGCGAAGGATCTCTGCAACCCGCCGGCAGCACGATGCTGGAAAATCAGCCCGCCGTCTGCCGCACAAATTCCACCACTTCGCGCTCGGCCCAATGTCCATCGTAGCCATCCCCGTCGCGCTGCCCAACAAACGCACAGTGTCCACCGTCAGAAGTCTCGATATACGTGATGTGGGGATTTGACCGGATGCGCGCGACCGTCTTCGGCCGCATCCGGATAAAGGGATCATTCGCCGCATGCAGAATCAGCGCCGGGACCGAGATCCTGCCGACCACATTAGCTGCTGCCGCCCGCTCATAATAGTCGTCAGCCCCGGTGAATCCGCAGTAATACGCGGTGATGCGATCATCGAACAGCCGCAAGCTGGTAACGCCGCGCAAGCGCGACGTGTCAAAGTGATCGGGAAAGAATTGGGCTTTTCGGCGCATTCTGCCGAACAACTGCCAAAGAAAATACCATTCGTAAATGCGGTTCGCCGGCTCGTGCAGCGCATCGGCGGAGGTCGCCAAATCCATCGCCGGACACACCGCCGCGACCGCCCTGAATTCCCGAGGATGATCGCTGCCCCATTCTCCCGCGCACTTGAGAACCAGATTTCCGCCCATGGAGAAGCCGACCAGGGCGAAGCGCGACAGGCTTTCGCTCTCAACCAGACTCCGGGCCACGGCCGCGACATCTCCGGACAAGCTTGAGTTGTAGAGCGTGGGAGCGCAGTGATCCATACCGCCGCAGTTGCGTTGATTCATCAGCACCACGTTCATTCCAGCGGCCAGACCGTTGCGGGCGACCCCGGTCATGTACTGCGACTCCGACGAGCCTTCCAGCCCGTGAACCGCAATTACGGTTAGCGCCCCAGCTCGATTTTCCTTCTGCCAATAACACCAGCAGCGCACCTTGATTCCTGGGACGACTTCGACCAGGCGCTCTTCTGCCTGAGGCAGATGAATTCGTCTTGGCAGCAGAAAACTGGCAATGGTCTGCACGTGTCCGCCGGAAAGGCCTCGCCGCGCGCGAAACGGAACCCTAGGCTGCCATTCAGTCGGCGAAGAATCGGCCAGGGCTTCGCCATCCGGCCGGCGCGAATCTGAGATTTGCGAACTCCCCACAAATTGATTCTAATAGACACGAGAGATCGAACAGGCGGTGGAACAGGATTGGCGACTTGTAGCCGCGAAGCGGCGAGTGCCGCCCGTGGAAGAGCGTCTCAGCCGCACAATCCTGTCACCGCCGTGAAAGAGCGACGCTTTACCGTCGCGTAAGGGTCAAATTGAAGTCGGGCTTTTAGCCCTGGGGGAGTAGCGATGCCGATCTTCGAATACGTCTGCAAGGAATGCAACCATCACTTCGAGGCCCTGGTCTACGGCAAGGAAAAAGCATCCTGCCCCAAGTGCCATACCAAGAAGCTCGAGCCTCAGCTTTCCACTTTCGCGGTCTCAGCCAAGGGTTCATCTCCGTCGCCCGCCCCGAGCGGCGCCTGCGGATCCTGCGGCGATCCCCGCGGTCCCGGCGCCTGCTCGATGCGCGACATGAACTAGCGCTAGCCGAATGGGTTCTCATCCGCGCTCGGGCCGTAAGTTACCGGCACCGGCACGTTGAGCAGCCGCAGGTACACCGACAGCTGTCCGCGATGGTGATACCAGTGGTTCAGCATGATCATGCGCACGATCTCGATGCGCGGACGATTCATCAGCTGCTGCTCCTTCCGCATCAGGCGCCACATGCCTCGCGCCTGGCCGTCGGTCATTCGCTCCAGCCCCTGCTCGCCATCGCGGACGCTTTGCTCGAACGCAGCCAGGATCTCGTCACGGTTTTTCGGCTGCGCCGGAACGAAGTTTCCCTGCGTCACGTCAAAACTTTCCTGCACGATAATGCGCGCGAGCACGCCGGGAACGGTCGCAATGTGCCACCCCAACTGGCCCAGCGACATCGACTTCGGGTGTGGCTTCCACGTGAGTTGGTCGCCAGGAATTCGGTCCAGGGCGCGCCGCGTGGTGACCACCTCCTCGCGGAACTCCTGCAAGACGGGCGTAATGATCGATTGCTCAACGAGTGTTTCCATTTAGTCTCTCCTTGTCTTGAAATCTGGTA
This sequence comes from uncultured Acidobacteriota bacterium, assembly GCA_963807095.1. GTDB lineage: Bacteria > Acidobacteriota > Terriglobia > Terriglobales > Acidobacteriaceae > Sulfotelmatobacter. Next base: position 445,113 of record CAWEAF010000003.1, read on the forward strand.
CTCACACCGGCGTTTGGCCCGGGCGGCAAAGTCGTCCTGAGCGAAGTCGAGGGACCTTGCGTCTGCTTTTCAGTCTCACTTCACTTCGATTGTGCCAGCAGCGTTATCGCATCAAGCGCCGTTGGATCTCCGTAGCGATCGTGATGCCGCACCCACGCCATCGGCCAGGGTAGTGCCTCTTCATTGCGGCCTTTCGCTGTCATGTCGAGCATGTTGTAGGTGGGCAGCAAGATGTCGAGCCCGCGCGCGTATGAAGAGTAGGTATGGAAAACCTCGCCATCGCGACGGGAGAAGACGCTCAGTCCCGGCCGTTCCTCGGACGGGAAGTCCGACGCCTCGTAGTTGTAAATCGCCTTCCCGCTCGCGATTTCATCCTTGGACGCCGATGCCTGGAAGTCATGATTGAAATCGCTTCCATTGGATGACAGCCATTTGAACTTCCATCCCATGCGCTTCTGAAACGCCTGGATTTCCGGCAGGGTTGCGCGTGAGATGACGGCAAACGAGGTGTCTCGTTGCGCCAGGTGCAGCGCGGCGGCGTCAAACGAGTCGGCAAGGAACGAGCAGCTGGGGCATCCCTCTTTCCAACCTGGCCCGAACATGAAGTGATAAATGATGAGCTGGCTGCGCCCCCCGAACAGGTCGGCCAGACTCTCTTTGCCATTCCCGCTTTCGAACATGTACTTCTTTTCGACCTTCTCCCAAGGCATTGTCCGTCTCTCGCGGCTGAGTTCGTCGCGCAGGCGGGTGAACTCTTTCTCTTTTGCCAGCAGTTTCTTGCGCGCCGCCGCCCATTCGGCGGGCGAGACTACTTTGGTCTTCTCGATTGTCGCTGTCGTCATCGGACTACTCCTTTCCTTCTTTCTTCGAATCGATTTGCTCGCCTTTCTTCTTGCGAAGAACTTTCACCAGCAGCGCGGTCACTCCACCACCGGAAACCACGCTGCCTGCCACTACCGCCGCGCTGGCTACACATGCTGGACACATAGCGTCCTCCTTATTTCGACTTTGCTTCGGCAGCCGCCTTGACGCGCTGGTTGATGTTCGTCCATCCAGTCGAAACACCTCGGCGGTGGTCATCCTGAATCGCGCCGAACGCCTTATGGTGGAACTTGATGAGAGTTCCGCCACTCTCCTCGCTCAACCGGTACTGCAGGTTCGAGACTACCGCGTACGACATGAACAGCGGTCCCGTGATTTCCAACAGAGTAGGACGCTTGATCGCCTGCACGTGTCCCCAGAAGTGGCCGTTACCGTCGCCCAGGTCGCGGAACCATCGCCCTCCCGGCCACGCTTCGAGGACCATGGGCATTTTTCCCGCACTCGACTCGTTTTCGGGGCCCATCTCTTCAAGCAGGGTCGCAAAGGTAGTCTCCAGCGACGCCCGCACGTGGATTTCTTGTGTCACGGTTAGAGTCAAATTCTCAATTCCCGGAATCGTTGGTGCAATGCTCATGCTTCCTCCTGAAAGTGTCAGAGTTGAAAAACCCGCTTGAGTCCCCATCGAAACGCCGCCATCCCGAGCCTCGCGTCTTCACCAGCGAGGCGAGGGACCTCGCGCGTTCCACCAAGTGCACGCGGCTCGCGAGCTCACCGGTCTTCGGTCCGCTGTTTCTCCTCGGCCCGTTCCTTGATGCGAAGCAGTTGATGCGCCCACAGGCGCTCAAAGGTCTTCGTCCATTCATACAAGGGACGGATCGCATCCGGATTGGTCTGATACAGCATTTGTCTCCCATGTCGGCGCACTCGGACCAGCCCGACTCGGCGCAGCACTCCCAGATGCTTCGAGACCGACGGCTGCTCCAGTCCGAGCCGCTCGACCAGATCCCCTACCGAGCGCTCTTCCCCTGCCAGCAACTCGAGAATCTCGCGCCTCCGAGGCTCCGCCACGGCGTTGAATGCGTCAGAGGTCGTGGCCGCTCTTGCCATGAATGGGAATATATATTCCTATATAGGAATACGTCAAGCGAAAAACACACTGCCTCGAAATCCGTAAATTCGTAAATTCGTTGAATGTTAGGGCTGATTCCCTGGCAGGGCGCTGGCGTTGCGTTCCAGACTCTAGGTTGGGCCCTTTTGCAGTTGCGAATATTAAAACAGCCCCGGCTCTTTCTCCCCCAAAGAGCCGGGGCTAAACCTCATTCTTACGTGCGAAAGAATGTCGGATGATCAACGAACGCGCAATACAGGAAAACACTCCTGCACCGGTCGGGAAGATTCTTATGAGAGCCCCGGATCACCCCGAGAGAGCACCCATGCCGCTGTTTGACTCGCTCCTTCACCCCACCTAAGATGAGACACTTCATGCGTCCTTCATGATCAACCAGACGATCTCGCATTACCGAATCACGGGCCAGCTTGGTAGCGGAGGTATGGGCGTTGTCTACGAGGCGGAAGACCTAACTTTAGGACGGAAGGTCGCGCTGAAATTCCTCCCGCCGAAGCTGGCCAGTGATCGCAGCTCTCTCGACCGATTCCTGCTCGAGGCGCGCACAGCTTCTGCCCTGAATCATCCCAACATTTGCACCATCTACGCCGTGGAAAATGCTAGCGAAGGCAATGCGGAGCCCCAGTCGTTCATCGCGATGGAACTGCTGGAAGGCCAAAATCTGGCGGAGAAACTGGTGTCCGGCCTGATGCCTACGGATCGCCTGATGGACATCGGTATCCAATTGGCCGATGCTCTGGACGCCGCGCACGCCAAAGGCATCATTCACCGCGATATCAAGCCAGCCAATATTTTTCTCACCAGCCGCGGCCAGGTGAAGGTGCTGGATTTCGGACTTGCTAAGCTGGCTCCCCAGCACCCGGAGACCGAGACGATTGGGACTACGCAGGATTCCCCGGCACATCTCACCAGCCCCGGCGCCACGGTCGGCACGATCGCTTATATGTCCCCGGAGCAGGCCCGGGGCGAAGCGCTCGACACCCGGACCGACCTGTTTTCTTTGGGCACGGTGCTCTATCAGATGGTGACCGGCAAGGTTCCGTTTGACGGCCCGACTTCCGCCGTCGTTTTTCACGGCATTCTTCAATTGGATCCAACTCCCGTGCAGCAGTTAAACCCAAATCTCCCGCCCAGGCTGCAGGAGATCATCGAGAAACTGCTCGAGAAAGATCGCGACCTGCGTTATCAGTCCGCCGCCGACTTGCGCGGCGATCTCAAGCGTTTGAAGCGCGACTCGGAGTCAGGACGCAAGACGGCCTCGGCGTCGTCGGCTTCCGGGTCAACTGTCCCCCCGGCTATCGAACCACTCCCGTCGGTGATGACCCGACCGGCTTCCAGTTCGGCAGTCATCGCCGCGGCGGGTCGCCACAAGGCTGGGGTGGGTCTGGGGATCGTTTTAGGCGTGATCGTTCTGGCTGCTGCCGGATACGGCATTTATGCAGCGCTCTCACGCGGTCAGGCATTGCCCTTCCAGAATATTTCCGTGACCAAGGTCACTGATACCGGCGACATGGCCATGGTTGCGTTATCGCCCGATGGAAAATACATCTTGAGCCTGGTGCAGGAGAATGGGCTCACCAGTCTTTCACTGCGTAATGTTCCCACAAATAGCATTACTCAGGTCGAGCCTCCGGCGGACGTACATTACAACGGATTGCGATTCGCTCCGGACGGTAACTATTTCTATTTCGTCCGCAGCGATCCTGGCAATGATGAGCTGAAGTATCTCTACCGCGCTCCGTTACTGGGAGGCACCCCCGAGCGGCTGGCGTCCGACGTGGACTCCAACATCACCCTTTCCCCCGACGGGCGCAGAGCGGCATTTATGCGCTACAACAACCCTGAGCCGGGGAAATATCAGCTGATCGTGCGCTCGGTCGAAAACGGCGAAGAAAAGATCCTTGCCAGCGGCCGTGACTCGCTCTTTGCCCCGGCGTGGTCTCCCGATGGCAAAAACCTAATCGGTGTGACCCTGCAGGCCGCAAATTCCCTGACCTCCCTGGTTCTCATCGACGCCAATAGCGGGCAACGCAAGATTTTCTTCAACTCGCCCGACGCGTTGGACCATCCGACCTGGATGCCCGACGGCGGCGGTTTGCTCGTCTTTGTTCGGAATCAGGCTACACACTTTGCTGCACAGCAGATCGAATTCATTTCGTATCCGGAAGGGAAAGTCACTCCTGTAACCCGGGATACGAACAGCTACTCCGATCTGAGCGTGGATAGTACGGGCCAGGTGCTGGCCACGGTGTTGAGTGCGGGCCGCTGGAACCTGACAATTGCCGGCGCCACGGGTAGCGCCGACCCGCGGACGGTCGCTCCGGCCAACATGTTCACGAATTTCACCTGGCTGCACGATGGCCGCATTCTTTACGACAAAGACAACTCACTGCACCGGCTCACCCCGGACTCGGGCGATCAGGAGGCGATTGCGATTGAACCGGGGATGATCGTCGGCGATCCGTGGGAATGCCCGGACCATCAGCATTTCGTCCTGCTCATGGGGCGTGCTGAAACCAACGTCTGGCGGGCTGACGATTCTGGCGGCAACTTCAAACAACTGACCACTGGTAGGTTCGACAACTACCCGGTTTGTTCTGCAGACGGGCACTGGGTGTATTACCTCGACGTGCAAGGGACGTTGATGAAGGTGCCACTTGAGGGAGGAAACAGCCAGAAAGTGTCCGACTTGCAAGTCGCCGGATGGTTTGGTCTCTCTCCCGACGGGGCTACTTCAGCCTTTTCCGTGATCGATCACGCGGCCGGGCACGTGGAGAGGATCGCTCTCGTGGATACGATGACCGGGCAAACCCGGCAGATGATTCCATTTCAGCGGCCACGTACGACGAACATGCTTCAGTTTTCACGCGACGGCAAATCGCTGGTGTACGTAGTCCGTGAAAATGGGATCGATAACCTGTGGCAGCAGCCGCTCGACGGCAGCGCGGGCAAGATGCTGACCAGTTTCAAAGCCGAGCACATCTGGGACTATCACTGGTCCCCGGACGGAACCAAACTAGCCCTCGTCCAGGGACACACTGACTCTGACGTCGTGCTCATGCGCAACCAGCGCCAGTAATCGCGGAAGTCGTCCGGCTATGCCGCCTGACGCAGCTCTCCCAGACGCGCTACAACCGGTTCCCCCCAAAGCCACGCCACGACCGCTCCGAATACGAAATTCTCGCTGACGACCTCGCAGAAGTGCACCCAACGAACCGCATCGGGGAAATATGGGTTTGGCGTCAGCAGCGGCGCCACCCCGCTCAGCAGGGTAAATATGGCTCCGACGGCGAATGCGCCCGTCAGCCTCGGCAGGCCCAGCATCCGCGTCATGGCAAGGCACAAGAGAACAAACACCGGCCCCCGGATCATCAATTGCAAAGCGATGATCGTACCTGCCGAAGGCAGCTGCTGGGTCGCGTAGAAGTCTTTCACGAAGGGGAAGATGATCATCCCCGCTCCGTAGTACAAGATGAGATAGGTAAGGTCGCATACGGCGAACTTCCACGCCCGCTCTCCGCGCCCTTTTGCCTGAATAGGATGGTAATGCTCGCTCGTAACGCCTTCGCGCCGGCCGAACAACAGCATCCAGACTGGGACGATCAGGATCGCCGAAATCACCGACTGCAGCAAGATTCGTTCCCATGGCAATGCCAAGTTCTTCAGGAACACGGAACCCTCAAGAACGTTCAGCGCGTTGATCACCAGCGGAATCGCGGCAAGCCCAACGCCGAGTTGCCATCCGCGCCACTCGCTCCGTACAGCCAGAACGATAAGCGCCCCTACAATAATCGCGTTCATCAACAACAGCCACTCGAAGATGTGCGGTGCGGGAACAAACTTTATTGGAAGCAGCATCCCGGCGACCGTTTGAATAATCGAAAAGGCGACAAAGACCGCCAATCCACGGAAAAGTGCGCTGGTGTTAGTCATAACCTGTCCCCCTTCTGACGTTCCTCTTTCTCGTATGTCGCGATGGCGTATCGCGCCCACTCGAGCAGGCATTCCGTGCCGCGAATGCCGCATTCGAAGGCCAGCCGCCCTGACCTTGGCATCAGGCTGTTGCTCGCCTGGAATTCCTTGTCCAACTTGGCGACCTGCATCTCAATTGCGGCCCGGAGCTCCTTTAGCAGCTGGAGCGACGCTGTCGGACCAACCACGGTTTCACTGAATGCAAAACGAAGCAGGATCTGGTCGTATCCTCCCTCCACGTCCTCTCGCGAGACAGGAAGGGCGATCCATCTCTTCAGCTCAGCTACGCCCTTGGGAGTGGGCCGGAAGACCTGCCGCCGGCGAAGACCTCCTCCCTCGACAATCGTGCTGCGGATCATTCCCTGCTGTTCCAGTCGGCGCAGAGCCGGATAGATGGCGCCGGGGCTGTCGCTGTAAGTTTTCAGCGAAGTGGAAGAGAAGATCTTCCGCAGGTCGTAGCCGGAGGACGGCTTGCCGTGCAGCAAGCCTAGAAGGGCATAGCCGAGTGAAGGTATTTTGAAGCTCTTCATAATAGTACTTGTAGTACTATATCGCGACGTACTATCAGGAAGTCAAGCCCAAAAAACTAAAGGCGGCCATTACTGGCCGCCCTCTGTTCGAATTGTCTTGCTCTGTGAAGCGGGATTAAACGCCCTTGACGTTCTCTGCCTGCCAGCCTTTCGGCCCTTTGACTACGTCAAACTGCACTTGCTGACCTTCCTGAAGGCTGCGGAATCCGCTGGCCTGAATAGCGGAGAAATGTACGAATACATCTTCTCCATTCTGGCGGCTGATAAATCCGTATCCCTTGGCGTCGTTAAACCACTTCACTGTTCCTGTTTCCATGTTGTTGCACTGTTCCTTTTTCTTGATGTAGCGCTGAAGCTTTCAGGATTCTTCTGCAGGCAGGTCACACGCTGGGTTAAGCGGAGATGCTTGTACTGCGAGGAACTCTAAAGTCAAACGCAACTTCATTGTACGGTACGCGTCTGAAAATAGCTACAAGATTTGTAAAGACGTTAATGTAACTGTCTTATTTACATGTGTTTACCTGCAATTTGTCCGGCGGAGAAAACGCCGTTTTAAGACCGAGATTGCGGAATCGGCAAGCCGCCGAACCTTCGGAGCTTCCACCTGGGAAATCTTCAATCCGCAATCGGAAATCTGAAATCACTCTGTCGATTTGCCACTTCTGGCGCAAACAATCATCATAAGAACGAATGCGATTTCGAATTCTATTGCCCCTTGTGCTGCTTGCCTCGTCCACTTCCTGGGCGGGAATTGTCGAAAATGTCCGCTACGCTCTCGCCCAAGACAACTTTTCGGCTGCGGAATCCGCACTCAACTCGTACCGCGGCAACCGCGGCATCGATCCCGAATATATCGAAGCGTATTCCTGGATGGCTCGCGCCGCCCTCGATGCGGGGCAGTACGATCAGGCTGCAGCGTACGCCAAGCAGACCAAAGCTCTGGCGGCCGAGCAATTGAAGCAGCGCCAGCTCGACGCGGAGCCGCACCTGCCGCTTGCGCTCGGAGCCTCGATTGAAGTGCTGTCCCAGGTTCTTGCCGTGCGCGGTGAGAAGACACAGGCCATCGCTCTGCTGCAATCGGCGCTGCGAACTTACGGAAATACCTCGATTCACGACCGTCTGCAAAAGAATCTGAACCTGCTGTCTTTTCAAGGGAAGATTGCGCCTCCGCTGAAGGCGGACCAGTTTTTGGGAACGACTTTGCCTTCGCAGGCGCACCTGAGAGGATCTCCGATTCTGCTTTTTTTCTGGGCGCACTGGTGTGCCGACTGCAAAGCCGAAGCGCCCATCATTACCCAGTTGCGATCAGAATTCGCATCGAAGGGCTTGAAAGTCATCGGCCCGACTCGCTATTACGGATACACGGCGCAGATCGAGCACGCCCGGCCCAGCGATGAACTGCAATATATCGATGCCGTACGGCACCGCTTCTATAGTGGCCTGCTGGACATGCCGGTCCCCATCAGCAAGTACAACTTTGATGCCTACGGCGCGTCGACCACGCCTACGCTGGTGTTGCTGGATCGCACTGGCAAGGTGGCCTGGTACCATCCCGGCGCGGTGCCATACGGCGAACTGCGGGAAGAGATCGAAAAAGTGGCTCGCTAGTCGTGTGGCGCGGGCGCCCCGCCCGCGAAACTGACGAGCCTTCTCGGACAGCTCAGAGGTGGCTATTTCTTGGTGACTACTTCACTTCCGTAAGTTTCCCCGTCTTGACGTCGTAAACAAATCCGCGGACTGGAAGGTGCCTCGGAATCCACGGGTGAGCCTTGACGGTCTGCACCTGGCGTCGGACATTCTCTTCCAGATCATCGAAAGCATAAAAATGGGCAGGCTCGCTGGCCACAACACCCATTTTTTCGGTCAATTTTGAGCGCAGCTCATATTCCCGCACCTTCAGCAGCCCGCAGTCGGTGTGGTTGATGATGATGAACTCCTGCGTGTCGAGCAGGTGATGCGACACGATCAGAGACCGCAGCGCATCCTCCGTGGCGATTCCGCCGGCGTTGCGGATCATATGCGCGTCGCCCGGCTTGAGTCCCAGGCAATGCTCGAACAGGATGCGCGAATCCATGCACGCCAGCACAGCCACATGCCGCTTCGGGCGCACCGATAGCTCGCCCAGTTTGAAGTTGCGCGCGAATTCTTCGTTGGCCTTTAAAAGCTCATCAGCTACGGACAATGTTTGCTCCTCGTCGTCGAACGATAGTTGCTGGTCGTTGCCCGCCGAAGGTTTGGTTATCGCCAACGACCGACGGCCGACGACCAGTTTACAATCGCCCGGTGATCCTCGACGACACGATCGTTGCAATCGCCACGCCGCCGGGGCGTGGAGGCATCGGAGTGATCCGCATCTCGGGGCCGAAGGCACTCGAGGTTGTCAGGCCGATGCTCCGTCTGAAGCATGATCTGCGGCCAGGACGATCCTCATTTGTCGAACTCATCGAACCGCAGGGGTCGATCACGGACCATGTGGGGACAGCCGCCCCCGGCTGTCCCGCCGAGCAAAGCTCGGCCACCCGCATCGACGAAGTTGTGGTCACTTATTTTGCCAAGCCTCACTCCTACACCACCGATGACGTCATCGAAATCTCTGCGCACGGTTCCCCGATCGTGCTGCGGCACGTTGTAGAGCTTTGCACGAAAGCTGGCGCACGTCTTGCCGAGCCCGGAGAATTCACCATGCGCGCTTTCCTTAACGGCCGCATCGATCTCACCCAGGCCGAGGCTGTGCGCGACCTGATCGATTCACAAACGCTCTATCAGGCCAAAGTTGCCGCGCAGCAACTGGACGGAGCGTTGTCGCGGCGCCTGCAGCCAATCAAAGCAGACCTGGTGGGATTGATCGCGCGACTGGAAGCGGGAATTGATTTTGCCGAAGACGATGTGTCTGTCCTGCCCGATGCAACGATTCTCGACCAGGTAGCGGGCGTGCGCGCACGGCTGGAATCGCTGGGCGCCAGCTTCGCTTTTGGCAAGATCGTGCATGAAGGTCTCACCCTCGCCATCGTTGGTCGCCCTAATGTCGGCAAGTCCAGCTTGTTTAACAGGCTGGTGGAGCGAGATCGCGCGATTGTTACGGCGACTCCAGGAACCACGCGAGACCTGGTCACCGAGACGGTCGCGATCGGAGGCATTCCCGTAAAGCTGGTCGACACCGCCGGCATCCGCAAGGCCCTCGACGAAGCTGAATCGATTGGTATTCGGAAGTCCATGGAGGTGCTCGCGGACGCCGACCTGGTGATCGTGGTGCTGGATGCGTCTCAAGGAAAAACTACCGAGGATGACGAGTTGCTGCGTCTGACCGAAGATCGGCCTGCGATTGTCGTGAAGAATAAGTGCGACCTGGCTGCCGGCGAAATCCCCCCTTCTGGCAAAACCGGCCAGAAGTGGGGCACCCAAATCGTTTCCACTTCTGCGTTGACGGGCGAAGGAATCCCGATGCTACGCGAGGAAATTCTGCGGCACGTCGGCGGCGCAGGCGCGCCGGCCGAAGCCGGATTCCTCACCAGTCTCCGCCATCATGAGTTGATCAAAGAATCGCTGGCTGCGCTCGACTCGGCAAAGAATGCGGTTGCCGGAAAGATTCCCCATGAGATGCTGCTGCTGGATCTGTATAGCGCGCTGCGACCGCTAGACGCGATCACTGGAGCTACGACGACAGACGACATCCTGAATCTGATTTTCAGCACGTTCTGCATCGGGAAGTAAAACCGGCTTTGTGGGGACGGACGCCTCGGCTGTCCAGGTCGAGCGCAGCTCGACGGTTTATCCAACTGATTCTCACTTCGACAACGCTCCCAGCGCTTCGCGAAACATTCCGTCAAAAGACTTGCTCTGGCTGGTCTTGGCGATCCCCGCCAGCGCTTTCTCTGCCGCCGCTCTCTGATATCCGAGATTCACCAGCGCCGACAAGACGTCTTCCTCGGTGGCGTTCAGGGTGGGAACCACGGGCGCGGCTGTTGGGCTCGCCTCCGGTAATTTGTCCCGCAGTTCCAGCACCATGCGCTCCGCCGTTTTCTTGCCAATGCCCGGAATGCGGGTCAGCCGCGCAACGTCATTGCCCCGGATCGCGCCCACCATCTCGTCGGCCGCCATGCCGCTCAGGATCGTGATGGCCAGCTTCGGGCCGATGCCGCTCACCGAAATCAGTTTCTCGAATAGCAGTTTTTCGGACGGCCGCTGAAATCCATAAAGCGCAATCACGTCCTCGCGCACGTGCGTGTGGATGTGCAGCGCGACCTCTGACCCAACTGCGGGCAGGTCAGAAAAGGTCGGCACGCTGATGGTGATGTCATAACCGACACCGCCGGTCTCGACTACCGCCTGGTTCGGATGCTTCACCAGCAACTTTCCACGGATATGCGCAATCATGTCGACGTCATTGTAGCGGGTGGCGGCGCTCGGGTCTTAGGTCTTGAGGTCTTGAGGTCTTGGGTCTTAGCTCGTCGGTCTTGGGCTTTCGATCTCAAGTTTGGATTAGGGATCGGTGGCGCGACGGAAAGCCTGTCCGACATTCCGCTGCTGACCGAGGCCAACCACCGAAAACCCAAGGTATCGGATCGCCACGCGAATTCTCCCTGAGACAGACGCCATATGGCGAACCAAATTCAGATCGAGGATGATAAAGAGTATCGTGAAAAGCGAGTTTCTGACCTTCGCCCAAAGCATCGTTTCGGGAGTCCTTATGAAACACCTCACGCCATGGCAAATCGAACTGATTCCCTGGTACGTGTTCGCCGCCTACTGGGGGATCACATGGCTTCGCGTGAACCGCACCAAAACCAGAGAAAAATCTGCAGACCGCCTGATCACGGTGGCCGTGGTCGTGGTCAGCTTCTGCTTGTTATTCAAAGAATGGATGGGGATCGGTCCGCTGGGTCTGCGGTTCTTGCCCGAGGACGCACGCATAAGCTGGTTGGGAGTCGCGATTACATGGATCGGAGTGATCATCGCGGTCTGGGCTCGGTACTCGATCGGCGTGTACTGGAGTGCCCGAGTCACTCTCAAAGAAGGGCACCAGCTCGTCCGTTCCGGACCCTACGCCTTTGTCCGGCATCCCATCTATACCGGAATGTTCCTGGCAACGTTGGGGACGGCCTTGGAGGTTGGGGAGTGGCGCGCTTTGCTGGGTGTCGTTCTGCTGCTTGCGGCACACTCCCGCAAGGCTCGCCGCGAAGAATCGTTGTTGACCCGCGAGTTTGGGCAAGAGTACGCCGATTACCGCCGCCGCACCGGATTCCTCTTTCCGCGTTTCCGACCTGCGCGCGCAATGGACACTCCCGCGGAACCCTCATAAAATCGGAACAGATCTGGGGCCAGAGTATCTATGCGATCGTGGGAATACCGTTTTCGAGCTAACTGGATTGCGGGGATTCTCTTACTATGTTCCGCCTTTGCGGGCGCACAGGAAGGCGTAGTCGATCTTAACGGTCACCCCGCCGATCCGCTCAACTCGAAGTCCAGTAAGGTTACAGTTCTCGTTTTTCTTCGGCGCGACTGTCCGGTTTCTGCCCGCTACGCCCCGGCGATCCAGCAGATCAGCAAGCGGCACACTGATAATGCCGATTTTTGGCTGGTCTATCCCGACAAGAGCGACACCGCGGCGGAGATTCGAAAATCCGTCGTCGCGTACGGCTATCAGCTGCCTGTGCTCCTCGATCCCGACCACGTACTCGTAAAGCTCGGTCACGTACAGATCACTCCCGAAGTCGCGGTTTTCGATCGCAATCATCGGCTGATCTACGATGGACGAATCGATGATTGGTATATCGATCTGGCGCGGGCGCGCCCTGCTCCGACGACGCACGAACTCGAAAATGCCATTCGCGCCGCTGCCGCAGGAACGCCCGTGACGCACAACGAAGTCCGCGGAGTGGGATGCTACATCTCGGATCTGGAATGAACCTGCCGCGCAGTTCCGTACTCCTCCTCTGTGCGATTGCCGTCGGCGCGACGATCCTGCCGCTCGTTGCCCATCCCGCCCGCGGCCAAACGCGGAACTCTTCGGCCCGGATTACGTTCAATCACGACATCGCGCCCGTCATTTTCCACTCCTGCGCGACCTGCCATCGGCCGGGAGAGGCTGCGCCGTTTCCTTTGCTCACATATTTTGATGTCAAGAAACACGCCCACCAAATTGCCGATCTCACCAGGTCCCGCGTGATGCCTCCGTGGCTTCCCGACCCGCAGCCGTTGAAATTCGCCGACGAACTTCGTCTTTCCGAATCCGAAATCAATTTCATCCAGCGTTGGGTTGAACAAGGAGAGGCTGAGGGGAATCCCGCTGACTTGCCTCCGCAGCCCAAGTTTGTCGAAGGTTGGCGCCTCGGTGAGCCGGACTTGATTCTTAAAGCAGAGAAGCCGCTCATTCTTCCGCCCCAGGGAACAGACACCTACTGGAACTTCATCTTCCCGGTTCCCATTCCACAAACCAAATGGGTAAAGGCTGTCGAGATTCGTCCCGGCGACAAGCAATACGTCCATCACGCCAACATTCTGGTGGATCGTACCGGCGCTTCGCGCAAGCGCGAAGCCGAGCGCGGCGCCGGTTTCGGCGGCATGGAGATCCGCATCGAGTCCCAGGTTTTCGATCCCGACAGCCATCTCCTGTTCTGGAAACCCGGCACCGTTCCATCGGTTGAGCCTGAAGGTATGGCGCTGCGGCTCGACCCGGGCACCGATCTGATTCTCAACACGCATCTCCAGCCATCAGGCAAGCCGGAGATCATCCAGCCGAGCATTGGCATTTACTTCACCTCTAAACCGGCTACGAAGTTCCCCATGCTCCTGCAGCTGGAAGACGACCTGAAACTCGACATTCCTCCCGGCGATAAGAATTTTCTGGTCATCGACAATATCCAATTGCCCGTCGACGTCGATCTGATGGCGATCTATCCGCACGCCCACTATCTCGGCAGAGACATTCGAGCTTTCGCTACGCTGCCCAACGGCACCAGGAAAACGCTCATCCACATCCCGCAATGGAATCTGAACTGGCAGGCGGTGTACCGATATGCCGAGCCCGTACTTCTGCCGAAGGGAACCACGATCAGCTTGCGTTACATCTATGACAATTCCGATGCGAATCCCATGAATCCGAATCACCCGCCGGTCCGGGTCCAGGGTGGAAATCGCTCGACCGACGAGATGTGTCATCTCTGGCTGCAAGTGTTGCCAGTGAACTTCGATGCTGCGCATGGCGATCCTCGGATGGCCCTACAGGAAGCTCTCGCGCGCCACAACGTCGAGAAAAATCCGAACGACTTCGAAGCACACTACAATCTTGGGTCGATGCTGCAGGCGAAGAAGAACCTGGAACAAGCGATCGTCGAATATCGTACGGCCGTGCAACTGAAGCCTCAGGATCCTGTCGCCAACAACGCTTTGGGAGCGGCCCTGGTGGCGGAGGGTCATCCCGAGCAGGCATCTGAGTTTCTGCAAACCGCGCTCAAGTCTCGGCCGGACTATTTTGAAGCGCACTATAATCTCGGGTTTGCCCTGGCGCAGCAGGAGGACTTCGCAGGTGCGACCGTGCAATTCCAGATTGCCTTTAAGCTGCAGCCACAGGATGCCAGCGTCGAAGCGAATCTCGGGGCGGCTCTGGCCCAGACCGGCCGCTTCAGCGAGGCTAAAGTGCATTTCGAACACGCGTTGCAGATGGACCCTAATCAGCCTATCGCGAAGGAAAATCTTGACGCGCTCGAAAAAGAAATGCAGCCACGGTAGCGTGTGTGGCGCGGGCGCCCCGCCGGCGATCTGTTGAAGGCGACGGGGCCGTGCGCGTGACACACCCATCAACAGTTTTCGTGCTCCAATCTTCTTTATGAGGTCGATTGACCACAGGTTTTCAGCCGGGATGTTCGCAGCCTTCTTCTTGCTGTGTGCGACGGTTTGTAGGGCTCAGCAGCCCGCCCCGCCCGATGCTCCCGCGGGCCAGGATTCGTCCAGTACCGAATTAGCCGGACCGCGAAAGCTGATGCAACAGGGGAAAATCGACGAGGCCATCGCAGCGTTGCAGAGGATCGAAGCCCAAAATCCCGCCACCAAAGGGCTCGATCTCGAACTCGGCACCGCGTATTACAAGAAAAGCGATTTCCCCAAGGCCATTGAATATCTGAAGAAGGCCAGCGGGGATGACCCCAGCGATGAGGAAGCGGTTCAGTTGCTCGGTATGTCCTACTTTGCCGGAGGTCATCCCGCCGAAGCAATTCCGCTCCTCGAAAGAGTGCAAGGCTGGGTTGGCCGCGCCAATGTGGACTCGTATTACATCCTCGGAATCTGCAATATCCAGATCAGGAACTACGACGAAGCCCGCAAGTCTTTCGCGAAGATGTTCGAAGTGCCCGGAGATTCGGCGGCGGCTTATCTATTCACCGCCCGCATGCTGCTGCGCCAGGAATACGACCCCGTGGCCGAGCAATATGCGCTGAAGGCGGTCGCCCTCGACCCGAAACTGCCGCTGGTTCATTTCCTCTTAGGTGAGCTGTACATGTACAAGTCGCGCATGCCTGAAGCAATCTCTGAGTTTCAGCAGGAATTGGCCATCAACCCGGCGCATGCTCCGACGTACTACAAGCTCGCCGACGCCTACTCTCGTGTGCAGAAATACGACGACGCCCAGCGATTGCTGCAGCGGTCGATCCGGCTGGACGCGACCTCCAGCGTGCCATTCATCCTGATGGGGAAAGTTCTCGAGAAGAAGGGCGAATACGACTTGGCTGTACTTTCTCTGAAGCACGCCGTGACGATGGAACCCAACAATCCCACCACCCATCACTTGCTCGGCCAGACTTATCGCGATATGGGCAAGAAGGAAGAGGCCGCGGCGGAATTGAAGCGTGCCGAAGAACTGCGAACTAAGGAAGATCTTCAGTAGGGCGGATCCAGGCTAGAGTGCGGCTGCCTGCTCGCGCCGTTTCGCCTGAATCTCGATATAAACATGGACCAGGGAAACCGCCGCCGGAGTCACCCCGGGGATGCGCGACGCCTGCCCGATCGTCTGCGGGCGGACTTTGCCCAGCTTCTCCTGCATTTCGCGTGACAGGCCGCTGACGGATCGATAGTCAAACCATTCCGGAATCGAGTGCTGCTCCGACTTCTTCAGCCGTTCCATCGCGCGTTGCTGCTGCTGCAGGTAGCCTTCGTACTTGATTTCGGTTTCAACCGACTTCAGTTCGTTCCGGACTTCGGACGAAAGGCGTGCTGAAGAGCTGTCAACCGCAGAGGGTGCAGAGGACTCGGTGGAACTTCTTGCGAAGAATTCTGGCGTGATTCCTCTCAGCATCGGGGACATCTGCTCGATCGTAACTTCCGGACGCTTGAGCAATTGTGCCAGGGTCTGTCCTGCTGCTGCCGCGAGATCGGGGGCCGTCGGTGAAAATGGAATTGTTTCCAGCATTTCGGGTGTCAGTCGGGTGCGTTCAAGCAGAGCCTTCATCTTCGCTAGCCGATCTTGCTTCGCCTGAAAATCGGCCCAGGCCCCGTCTGAGATCAGGCCCACGCGGCGTCCGTGGGTCGTGAGTCTGCGGTCAGCGTTATCGATCCGCAAGTGCAGGCGAAATTCCGCGCGCGAGGTGAACATCCGATACGGTTCGTTCGTTCCCTTCGAAATCAGGTCGTCGATCAGGATCGCAGTGTAGGCCTCGGTGCGATCGAGAATCAGCGGTGGTTCCCGCTTTACCTGCAGCGCCGCGTTGATCCCCGCCATGATGCCCTGGCACGCCGCTTCCTCGTAGCCCGACGTCCCATTAATCTGTCCCGCCAGGAACAGGCCGGCAATCTTGCGCGTCTCCAGCGTGCGCTCCAACTCCGTCGGATCGATGGAGTCATACTCGATGGCATATCCGGGCCGCAGCATCTCGGCAGTTTCCAGTCCGGGAATCGACTTCAGAATTGCCAGCTGCACCTCGACTGGCAGCGACGTGCTCAAGCCGTTGACGTAGATCTCGTAGGTATTCAATCCTTCCGGCTCAAGGAAAAGCTGATGCATTTCCTTGTCCGGAAACTTCACGATCTTGTCTTCAATGGATGGGCAGTATCTCGGCCCAATCGAATGGATCTGCCCGCTGTACATCGGCGAGCGGTGCACGTTCTCGCGGATGATGCGGTGCGTTTCCGCCGTCGTCCATGCGATGTGGCAGGGTACCTGCGAGTCATGATGTGCCACCCGCCTGGTGCGAAAACTGAATGGCGTCGGATCGTCGTCTCCGGGCTGCACCGGAAACTTCGACCAGTCGATCGTGCGTCCATCCAGCCGCGGAGGCGTGCCTGTCTTCAGCCGGCATCCCCGCAGCCCCAGCTTTTTCAGAGCTTCCCCGAGCAGCACCGCATTGGGTTCTCCCGAGCGTCCAGCAGGATACTGCTGCTCCCCGCAATGAATCAGCCCGTTGAGAAATGTCCCGGTCGTGATGATGACCGCCTGCGCACCAACGGTCCGGCCGTCGCGCAACTTGATTCCCACAACGCAACGACCGTCGTCGTCGGTCATTGATCGTTGGTCGTCGGCAAAGCCCTCAGTCCCTGGGTTCCCGGCCAACGACAAACAACCCTCGACTGGTGACGGTTCCAAAATCAGGTCCGCCACCTCCGCCTGCTTGATCTTTAAATTCGACTGCGACTCGAGCACCTGCCGCATCTTCAGCCGGTAAGCCTGCTTGTCGCATTGGGCCCGCGGAGACCACACGGCCGGTCCGCGCGAAGTATTCAGCAGTCGAAACTGAATGCCGACCGCATCGGTGACTTCGCCCATGATGCCGCCCAGCGCATCCACTTCGCGCACCAGGTGTCCCTTGGCGATTCCGCCCACTGCCGGATTGCACGACATCTGCGCGATCAAGTCGAGATTGAGCGTGTACAGCGCGGTCTTCAGCCCCATCCGCGCCGCGGCCATGGCGGCCTCGCAGCCCGCATGCCCGGCACCGACGATGACAACATCGAATTGTTCCGTAAACTGCATCGAAGAGACCGCGGACCTTGCCTCGGAAAACCCCACCGGACGTGTGCATTCATTCTAACAACTCGGCGCCGCACGGTCTTCGTCAGTTGCCGACCCACAGACGTCGTCCGTATATTGAACTCTCACATCACTCTGTGGGGGAGAGATCATGCACACATCCAAATTCTTCGATCAGCTGCAGTCACGCATTGCTAAATATGACTTGCTCTGCCACCCGTTCTATAAGGCCTGGTCGGCCGGCCTTTTAACCAGTGACGATCTCCGCGAGTATGCGCGCGACTATTACCACCACGTCGAAGCCTTTCCGTCGTATCTTGCAGCTTTCAGCATCCGCTTGGAAGATGGAGAACTGCGCCGTGCCGTGCTGGCGAACATGGCGGACGAAAATGGATCGAGCGACCGTCCGGGAGAGGACACCTTGCCGCATTCCGAGCTCTGGCTTGATTTCGCGGAGGGCATGGGATCCGGCCGCGACCTGGCGTCAAACCGCCCGGTGCCCGAGATTGGCCAACTGATAGACCACTTCCATCGCGTTGCCACCGAGGGCACGCCCGAGGAGGCACTCGCTGCTTTTTACGCGTACGAATCCCAGGTGCCGCGTGTGGCTCAAGAGAAGGCGCGTGGGTTGCGAGACATGTACGGTGCCGACGAAAAGACCTGCGGCTACTTCACCCTGCATTCCACTGCGGATGTTTACCACGCACGCGTCTGGCAGACCCAACTCGAAAAGCGCATCGCGGCTCATCCTGCGGCTGCTCCCGCAGCCCTCGATGCTGCGGAGAAAGCGGCGCGCATGCTCTGGCAGGCGCTCGACGGGATCGAGGCTCGGAGGACCGCGGCGACTTTGGTCTAACGCGGCTCACCTGAAAATGATTTGGGCCGACGATTGGGTAAGACCGCTGGCTCGCTCTATTTGGAGGGATATTTTGGCCAAAGCAATTCCTATCGGTGTGCGCGGAGAGACGACGGAAACCGTCGAGCTCAAGCACACCCTTACCTCCCATCATTCCGAATTGCCTCCGGTGTATTCGACCCCGGACATGATCCGCCTGATGGAAACGGCTGCGTTCCACGCGCTGCAACCGTACTGCGAAGGCGACGAGATCACAGTCGGCACCGCCATCAACATCGAACATCGTGCCGCGAGCGGCATCGGCGCCCACATTCACGCCGAGGCCGTCCTCGAATCATTCGATGGACGTTTCTACACCCTTCGCGTCACCGCCCGCGATAACTCACAGGAGATCGGGCGCGGTACCGTCGGTCGAGCCGTCGTAAGCATGGCGAAGTTCCGCTCTAAAATGAAGAACGGCGCCCGCTGATCGCGTCCAATCTTCGCATGGCAACTCGTATGGCAGATTCGCATATAGAAAATCCTACACAACGCAAGAAAGCAGACTCCTTTCGCGCACTTCACTCGGCTGACCCACCCCTATTGCTAGCGAATGTCTGGGACGCTGCCAGCGCCCGCATCATTGAAGAAGCAGGATTTCCTGCCATCGCGACCACCAGCGCAGGCATCGCCTTTGCGCAAGGGTATCCTGACGGCCAGAAGATTCCCCCAGATCGCATGATCGCCGCGATTGCGGTGATTGCCGCGGCGGTCCGCGTTCCCGTAACCGCGGACGTCGAAGCAGGATA
The DNA here is from genome assembly GCA_963807095.1 of uncultured Acidobacteriota bacterium. Taxonomy (GTDB): domain Bacteria; phylum Acidobacteriota; class Terriglobia; order Terriglobales; family Acidobacteriaceae; genus Sulfotelmatobacter. The sequence continues at coordinate 464,161 of CAWEAF010000003.1, forward strand.
CGGCAACAAGCCTGAGGATGCGGCGCGAACCGCACGAGATGTCATCCGGGCCGGTGCCGTCGGGATGAATCTGGAAGATGCCACGCACGATCCCGAAAAGCCCTTAGTCGATCTTTCATTACAACTGGAGAAGATTCGAGCAGTTCGCGAGGCCGCGCAGAAGCTTGAAGTTCCCATCGTTGTGAATGCGCGCACCGACGTCTACCTGCTTCAGGTCGGCGAGCCCGCCAAGCGCTATGACGAGACCGTCCGCCGCCTGGCTGCTTTTCGCGATGCTGGCGCGGATTGTGTCTTTGCTCCGGGACTCCGAGATGTAGCCACGATCGGGCGCCTGGTCGCTGACTTGAAATTTCCATTGAATATCCTGGCTGGTCCGGGTTCGCCCTCGGTGCCGGAGTTGGCAGCGATCGGCGTTAGACGAATCAGCTTGGGCTCCGGTCCGATGCGGGCGACGCTGGGGATGCTTCGCCGCCTCGCGGAGGAATTAAAAGAAAGTGGCACCTTCATGAACCTGGAAGGAGCTCCATCTCACGCTGAGATGAACACGCTGATGAGTTCGAACGCGAATGCCCGGAGCTGAAATCCTAGTCGGCGTCATCTCCGATACTCATGGACTACTCCGCGTGGAGGCCGTCGAAGCCCTTCGCGGCTCCGATCACATCATTCACGCCGGGGACGTTGGCGAACCGGGCATTCTCGACGAACTTCGAGCCATTGCTCCCCTCACCGCAATTCGCGGCAATATTGACAAGGCTGCGTGGTCACGAAAACTGCACGAAACCGAAGTGATCGAGCTCGCCGGCATTTCCATTTACGTCCTTCATGATGTCGCCAAGCTCGATCTGAAGCCAGAAGCCGCCGGATTCAAGGTGGTCATCTCCGGTCACAGCCACATCCCCAAGCAGGAAATTCGTGGCGGAGTTCTCTATTTCAATCCCGGCAGCGCCGGGCCGCGCAGGTTCAAGCTTCCAATCGCGGTGGGTAGGCTTACGATTCGTTCCGGAGAAGTGCGCGGCGAGACCATCGAGGTCTCAGATTAAAGGCTGCACCTAGAAATGGTCATGTAGGCACAGCCGCCCTCGGCTGTGCGGGCGAGCGCCGCTCGCCGGGCGGACGAATGCGACAGCTCCTACACGACGATTGCTACAATCCCAAACGAATGTCGATTTCCTTCCACATTGACGCGACGGCGGGCCAGGCGCGCCAGGGCCGCCTGGTTACGCCACATGCCGAAATCCAAACGCCGGTCTTCATGCCCGTGGGTACGGTTGCTTCCGTGAAAGCGGTGCCGCAGGAGACTCTCGAGGAACTCGGGGCTCAGATCATCCTGGGCAATACTTACCACCTCTATCTCCGTCCCGGCGTGGAAACTGTTCGGCGAATGGCTGGGCTGCATGGCTTCATGTCGTGGCCTCGTGCCATCCTGACCGATTCCGGAGGATTTCAAGTCTTCAGCCTGAACGAATTGCGCAAGGTGACCGAAGAAGGCGTCACTTTTCGTTCGCACCTCGACGGCTCCTCGCATTTCTTTACCCCCGAAAGTTCGATGGCAGCGCAGATCGGACTAGGCGCCGACATCATCATGGCCTTCGACGAATGCACCGAGTATCCCGCCGACCTGTCGCGGATGCGCGAGTCCATGGAGATGACAGCCCGCTGGGCAGCTCGCAGCAAGAAATACTTCGAAGACCATAAGGACGAACTTCCCTGGGCAGGCAATGCACATGTGGGGACGGCCGCCCTCGGCCGTCCGGCGGAGCAAAGCTCCGCGGCATCGATGGCGAACTCGCGCTCGCCTACACGGCCGGCGGCCGTGCCTACATGGCCGGAACCGACGCAGGCACTCTTTGGCATCGTCCAGGGCGGGATGGATCGTGCGCTCCGCAAGGAATCGGCCGAGCGTACCGTGGAGATCGGATTTTCCGGCTACGCCATCGGCGGCCTGAGCGTCGGAGAGCCGCGCGACCTGACCCGAGAAATCGTCGAATCCACCCTTGAACACCTTCCCCAGGACAAACCGCGCTATCTGATGGGAGTCGGCACGCCGGAAGAAATCGTCGAATACGCCAATCTTGGCGTTGACATGATGGACTGCGTTCTGCCTACGCGAGCCGCGCGCCACGGTCTGCTGTTCACTTCTGAGGGCAAGGTCTCAATCAAGCAGGCGCGCTTTGCACAGGATCCGGGGCCCCTCGATCCCAACTGCAGCTGCCGTGTCTGCCGGAGATATTCCCGGGCCTATTTGCGGCACCTTTATGCATCTAACGAGGTGTTGGCTCAGGTCCTGAACACGATTCACAATCTGAGCTTCTACCTTGACACTATGCAGCGGGTGCGGCATTCTATCTCACTTGGGGAAAAGACTCGTTTTCTTGCTGATGTCTGGTCTCAACGGAGTTGAAGCACGAAGACCTCCCCGGATTCAAGCCTAGGCCGGCGAACCCGGCCGAAGTCGATCCAAACCCCGCGGTGAAATAACAGCTGCGCGGCGCTGATAGGCGCGGCGGTGTTTTGCGGATACATCCGCTCAGACCTCTAAAAGAGCATGCAAAACTTCTTGGCAGTACAAGCCGGCGGCGGTGGAATGGGGATTGGATTCCTCCTTCCCATCGTTCTGATGTTCGCCATTCTGTACTTTCTGATGATCCTGCCTCAGCAACGCCGCCAGAAGAAGTGGCAGGAGATGCTGGGACAGCTCAAGACCGGGGATAAAGTCACCACTAGCGGTGGATTGCGCGGGACCGTCATGGCGCTCAAAGACGACTCCATCCACCTGCGCGTGCCCCCGAACAACCTGGTCATGGAAGTGACCAAGGCTTCGGTGGTGCAGGTGACCACGGCCGACGAAGAAGTGAAAGCAAAATGAAGTTCCGAGTTGAGAGTCCGGTGTCGCGAGGCAAGAGCACCGCGACGAGTAAGCATGCCCGGCACTCGGAGCTCAGGACTCGAAGCTGATTTTATGACCAAGAATCTTCTCTGGAAACTGCTGTTCATTCTCGGCACAATGTTGTTTTTCCTCTTCGGAATCCTGGGGATTCCCAAGAGTCTTTCCGGCCAAGGTTTGCTTACTGCGCTGACTGACCACATCCACCTTGGCCTCGACCTCAAGGGCGGGACCCACCTGATTCTGCAGGTGCACGTCAACGATGCAGTCAACGTCGATGCCCAGAACGCGATCGAAGTCCTCAAACAACAGCTGCGCAACCACAAGATCGACTATTCGGACATCTCTCAGCCTGACCAGCAGAACAATCCTGATCGCATCGTGATCAAAGGAGTGCAGCCGGGTGCCCGGTCAGACCTGCTCAGCATCGTCCAGGACCGCCTGTCCGAATACAACCTCACCAGCGGGCCCGACAATACCTGGGATATGGCAATGAAGCCCTCGTTGCTGTCTGACCTGAAGAACAAGGCGGTCACACAGGCAATTGAGACGATCCGCAACCGCATTGATGCTCTCGGAGTCAGCGAGCCGACAATTGAGGAACACGGGCTCGGACAGTACCAGATTCTCGTGCAACTTCCCGGAATCGATGATCCCGGCCGGGTAAAGGACATCATGCAGTCCACCGCCATGCTCGAGATCAAACAGTCTTTGGGCGGACCCTACACCAGTGAGGCAGCAGCCATGCAGGCGCAGCCTACTCCCGGCGTTCTTCCTCCGGATGCCATCCTGCTCCCCGGTCACAGCATGCCGGGAGCCGATTCTGAGGGCCAGGCGTGGTATATCGTTTCGCGCGTCTCCGCTGTCAGCGGCAAAGACCTTCGCGATGCGCAGCCCAGTACTGATCAGAACGGGGCGCCCAGCGTGAGCTTCACCCTGACCGGTGAAGGGGGGCAGCGCTTCTTCAATTTCACCTCCAGCCACGTGGGCGACAGCCTCGCCGTGGTCCTCGACAACAAGGTCCAGGAAGTTGCCAACATTAAAGAACCCATTCGCGATCGCGGGGAGATCAGCGGTGGCCGTATGAGCGAGCAGCAAGCCAAGGATCTTTCCATGATCCTGCGCTCTGGTGCACTTCCGGCCAGCATTTCATATCTGGAAGAGCGGACCGTGGGCCCGTCGCTGGGAGCCGACTCCATTCGCTCCGGTGTCCGAGCGGCTGTCATTGGCATGGTGGCCGTACTAATTTTCATGTTGATTTACTACCGCGGCGCCGGCGTGAACGCCGATATCGCCCTCATCATGAATCTGATCATCCTGCTCGGTTTTCTGGGATGGTCGAGCATCGCCGGGGTAAGCGTGGCTCTGACTTTGCCGGGAATTGCCGGGGTCATCCTGACGGTTGGTATGGGCGTCGACTCCAACGTTCTGATTTTCGAGCGTATCCGGGAGGAATTGCGGAATGGCAAGACGCCTCCTTCTGCCGTCGACCAGGGATTCAGCCATGCCTGGATCACCATCGTTGATACGCACGTTACGACCATCGTGTCGGCGGCGATTCTGTTCATCTTCGGGACCGGACCGGTCAAGGGCTTCGCCACCACGCTGACATTTGGTCTGCTGGCGAACCTGTTCACCGCGGTCTTCGTTTCGCGCGCAATTTTTGATTGGGTGTTGAGCCGCAAGCAGCGCGGCGAGGCACTGAGCATTTAGGGCATTTGGCAATTGGGAAATTTGGTAATTGGGTAATTTGAAGACAGCCGCATGGCTGGGATTTGGAATTACAGAATTACCAAATTTCCCAATTTCTCAATCATAAGGGGCTAGAACCAGTGGAGTTTTTTCACGACGTCAACATCGATTTTCTCGGCAAGAAGTGGTACTTCCTCGCCTTTTCCCTGATCTTCAGCGTGGCCGGCATCTTGTCGATGCTGTTCTGGCACCATATCCCGTGGGGCGTCGATTTCCGCGGCGGAACGCTCGTTTATGTGAAGTTTTCTCACCGGCCTGACGACAATGCCATCCGCGCCGCCATGGACCGCGTGGGCCTGCACGATGCCAAGATCCAAAGCATCACCGGACAAGGCATTTCGAATGAGGTTCTGATCGACCTTGATATCCGCGAAACCAGCGAAAAAGCTCTGGACCAGGGCAAAAACACGATCATCCAGGCGCTCGAACCGGCCAACGCTCCCAGCGGCAAAGTCGATCTGAATAACGCCAGCTCGTTGACGTTAAAGAACTACCTGCTCGACAAGGATCCCATGCACCTGGGGACCGATGCCGACATCAAATACACCGCCCAGGCGCAAGCCGTTGTAGATCATAGGGATAGGGATCTCGGAGGCGTCTTCGAGTCCATGGATCAGTTGAAGAACGCCGCCGGAGTGGATCCCACGGTCGCCACGACCGTTCCGGAGGGCTTTTACCTTTCCGACTTCGGCGTCCGCAACGTTGCCATCGTCGGCCCGCAGGTCGGGTCGCAGCTCCGTACGCAGGCTGGCCTTGCGACTCTTTATTCGCTCCTGGGAATGTTGGTTTACCTGGGTTTCCGCTTCGAGTGGATTTACGGTGTAGCTGCCGTGATTACCGTATTTCACGATACCCTGATCACCGTAGGCGCGTTTTCGCTGACCAATACTGAGATCTCCCTGACCGTGATCGCGGCCATCTTGACCCTGATCGGTTACTCCAATAACGACACCATCGTGGTATTTGACCGAATTCGCGAAAACATTAAACTCATGCGGCGCGAAAAGCTGTCGGATATCGTCAACCGGAGCATCAACCAGACGCTAAGCAGAACCATCTTGACAGCGGGCCTTACCTTCCTTACTGTACTTGCTCTCTTCTTGTTCGGCGGCGAGGTACTTCATGGATTCAGCCTCGCGCTGGTAATTGGCATCTTAATCGGGACGTATTCGTCCATCGCGATCGCTGCCCCGATCCTGGTGGCGTATCAGGACTGGCGGATTGAAAAGGGCAAGCGTCCGGTGGTGATGCCGGGCAAAGCTAGGTAGCTTACCCGATGGTGCGTTCGTAATCATTGCGTTACGCCTTCTTATGTTGCAGTTAAGAGGGATTTGCTCGAAGCGCCTTTTGGTCCAAGCCGACCCCTTGGCGCGACCAAAAAAGCCGGGAGCAAAGGAGAAGCAGTCGGTGTCTAAGTATCCGTAGGGGTCTGACTAAGTTTGGGGAGATTCACATGTTTGAAGACAGCCTTATCGAGTCGGGCGGCAAACTCAAGACGAAACGCGGCTGGACGTCGCTTATCTCGTTCGGAATCCAGGTGATGATTGTCGGGGTCATGGTTTTGATCCCGCTGATTTTCACCGAAGCCTTGCCCAAGACTCAATTAATGACATTCCTGGTGGCGCCTCCACCACCTCCACCGCCACCACCTCCAGCAGCCGCTCCAGTCAAAATCGTCAAGCAGATCCAGACCGACATCGTGAATGGCGAGCTGCGTACCCCCACCAAGATTCCAAAGAAAGTTCAGATGATTAAAGAGGACGAGGCTCCTCCGCCGGCCATGGCTACGACTGGCGTGGTGGGCGGCGTTCCGGGTGGCGTCCCCGGCGGTTCGATGGGCGGCGTGATTGGCAGCGTTCTTAGTTCAACGCCGGTCGCCGTTCCAAAGATCGCCACTCCACAGCGCGTGCGGGTATCTTCCGGCGTGCAGTCGGGGCTTCTGGTGCGGAAGGTCGCGCCGTCGTATCCTCCATTGGCACGCCAGGCCCGCATTCAAGGGACTGTGCTCTTGCAGGCTCAAATCAGCAAGGATGGCACCATCGAAAACCTGCAGCTGATCAGCGGTCATCCCATGCTGGCGCCGGCCGCGATCGAAGCTGTGAAGCAGTGGAAGTACAGGCCTTATTTGCTGAATGGAGAGCCGGTTGAAGTTGAAACCCAGATTCAGGTCAACTTCACGCTCGCCGGAGGCTAGAAAGTATGCGAGCAACAGCCGAACGTCGGCTGTCTGGGCAAAGCTCGTTTAAGAGTTAGTGTGCGTTGGCCCTTCCCCGCACCGGGTCAGTGGCGGGGCAGGGGCTTTCGCGAGAGCCGGAGTTCACGCCGCATTACGTAGTGCTGTTCTTTTCGCGTGCGGCACCCGCTGGTTCTTTAGTTCCAGCCAGCGGTTGGCACTATAAAGCGCATCAAAGTGTCCAATACAGCAGTAAAGAGTTCTGAGGAGGGAAAAGCAACTCATGTTTGAACTTCACGCAGCAGCTGTTCTCAGTCACGTACACGTCGCAGCCACCTGGATTGTGCAGGAAGGCGGCGGCGCCATGGCGACCGATCCATTGGGCTTGTGGAAAGCAATGGGCTGGGTTGCTCGGACCGTGGTCATCATCCTGTTCATCATGTCTGGCTGGTCGATCGGCGTCATGATCGATCGCTGGATGGCCTATAGCGCGGCTCGCAAGCAATCTCGCGCCTTCGCCCCCGCGGTCGCGGGAGCCCTGCGCGATGGCCGCATTGACGAAGCCATCAAGGTTGCCGAGCGCAACAAGAAGAGCCATCTGGCCAAGGTTGTTACCGCTGGCCTGATGGAGTTCAAGGCTCACCAGGATAGCCCCGGCGCCATCCCTGGCGAGACCATTGAAGCCTCCAAGCGCGCTCTGGAGCGCACGGAAGCCATTGTCCACGCCGAACTGAAGCGCGGATTGGGCGGCCTCGCCACCATCGGATCGACCGCTCCCTTCGTGGGACTGTTCGGAACGGTGATGGGCATTCTGAACGCCTTCATCGGCATCAACAACTCGAAGGCTACCGGTCTGGCCGCCGTGGCTGGCGGTATCGCCGAGGCGCTGGTCACCACCGCCATCGGGCTGCTGGTCGCCATCCCAGCCGTCATGATGTTCAACTATCTGACTGGCCGTGTGGAAGCGTTCGACGTTGAAATGGACAATTCGTCCAGCGAACTGATCGACTACTTCCTGAAGAAGCGCGGCGACGTTCGCCGGTAAGTGCGTTCGATCTTGCTTTCCGCAGTGAGTTGCTTGTCCGGCGCTGGAGCGATCCCGCGCCGGACCTTCCCAACTTCAAGGCGCCATTCAGCCGCGCGGAAGCATCGGAGATATTAAGTCATGCCATTAGCGAAGAGAGACGAAGGATCGAAGGTCAGCTCGGAGATCAACGTCACACCGATGGTCGATGTGATGCTGGTTCTGCTGATCATCTTCATGGTAGTCACGCCGATGTTGCAGAAGGGCATCAGCGTGGACATGGCCAAGGTGAACAATCCGGAGCAAATGCCGGATGCCGACAAGGAAGATGCGTTGCTCGTCTCCATTACCCGGGACGGCAAGGTCTACTTCGGCAGCGAACAGGTGAATGACGTCGACAATCTGACGACGAAAGTGAAAGATCGCCTCTCCAACAAGGCGGACAAGCGCGTGTACGTGAAAGCCGATATGCGCACCCGGTTTGGCGGCGTGGTGAAAGTCGTGGATAGCGTCCGGGCCGCCGGAGTCGACGATCTCGGCTTGCTCACCGATCAGAGAAAGACATCTACTCCGCCGCCTGCTCCACCTGCGGCGGCAGGGCAATAGAAGAAGAGGAGAACTGCCATGGGAATGAATGTTGGCACGCACGGCGGGCAGAGCGCGAACATCAATGTCACCCCGCTGATCGACGTGCTGCTGGTGTTACTGATCATCTTCATGGTGATCTCGCCGGTGACGCCCAAGGGCCTGGATGCGCTGGTTCCCCAGCCGCCTCCGCCCAACGCGCCCAAGAACAATACGCCTGACCGCACTGTCGTGGTCCAGTTGATTGATCGCGGCGCCGGCCAGGAACCCGGCGTTAAGATCAACAACGAAGATGCCACCTGGGACAATCTGCAGGGGCGTCTCAAAGACATTTACTCACAACGCGCGGAAAAAGTGATGTTCGTGAAAGGCGACGATTCCATTGCCTTTTCGAATGTGGCGAACGTGATTGACATTGCCCACGCTGCAGGAGTGGACAAGGTCGGTCTCATCACCGCGAAGATCGAAGCGGGCAGCTAGACTGCCCGCTGGCACGGCCCGGAGTCGCATTTCTTCTCGCATCGCTGATGGCACGGAAGCCTTCTACTTCCGTGCTGCCAACGCTCCGCTTGTCAAACCGCTGTCTCTGGGCCTAGGATGCTGTGGCGAGGGAGACTTATACCGCAATGAATAGAACTCTGAAACTGCTGACGCTGGCTGCAGTAGCGCTGGCACTTTTCGCGTCTGTGGGATGTGACAAGCTCAAAGCCCGCGACCAACTCAACAAGGGCGTTAAAGCCTACAAAGACAATCATTACGAGCAAGCCATCGATCACTTTCAGGAATCGGTGCGGCTGGATCCGACTTTGATCAATGCTCGTATGTACCTGGCGACGGCGTACGTTTCGCAATACATTCCCGGCGTCGATTCTCCTGACAACCTCCGCGCCGCTCAGCAGGCGATCGACGAATACACGAAGGTCATCGACGCCAACCCGTCCCGCGACCAGAAGGTCAACAGTGCCAAAGGAATCGCGTATCTCTACCTGAACATGAAAAGGTGGGATGATGCCAAGAAGTACTACCGCATGGCATCAGAACTCGATCCCAATGATCCCGAGCCGTATTACTCGATCGGCGTCATCGACTGGACCGCTTGCTACCAGCCGCGCATGGAAAAGCGTGCCGGTCTTGGCCTGAAGCCGGAAGAAAACCTGAACGCCAAGAACAAGGACCAGAAGAAAGCCTGCGACGAGCTCAAGGTGCAGAACTCGCCCGCCATTCAGGAAGGGATCGATAGCCTGCAAAAGGCGATTCAGCTTCGCCCCGACTACGACGATGCAATGGCCTACATGAACCTTATGTATCGCGAACGGGCGGATGTGGAGTGCGACGATCTCGCTGCCCGCGCCGAAGACCTGAAGACTGCTGCTCATTGGGTCGACGAGACGCTCAACGTGAAGAAGATTAAAGCCGAGAAGGCTGCGCAAAGCCAGGGCGGCATCACGGTGGACCAGCCAACCAAGTAGTTCGAAGCGGCATTCAGAATGCAGGTTCAACCTCCCGCGCAAGCGGGAGGTTTTTTTGTCGCGCGATCGGAGGAGCCGAACGCCCGTCAAGGAGTCCTCATTCGCGGCTATAAAGCCGCACTTCCACCAGGCGGAAGTGCCACCGCTGCACCCGGGGCAACGACTCGGCCAGAACCCGTGACAGCAGGACGGTGGTGGGATCAGGATTCTCCGCTGTCCCGTTGTCCATCAGCATGACCCACAGTCTCGCGTGCGTCAGCGCAGCATCTTGCAGCAACTGCTCCGTCGGTTTGCCGGTAAAGTCCCGATATTCCAGGCCCGATCCGTTCCGCGGAAAAACGATCTCGGGCCCCAATCCTCCGTCATAGCTGGGGCTTGCTGTATTCTGCCCCGCGCGCAACGACCTGAAGAATTCATAAGGAACCCGGGTTCCCGCTATGTGAAACACAATTGCGTCTCCGGGTTTGCTGTGATCGAGAATGAAATTGCTCGCCGCACCCGAGGCATCCCGTTCGGTGTCGAAGTCGTGCCCGTAGACGAACGAAGTCCCTCGCATGCACAAGAACAACGCCAGAACTACCAGTGCCACCGAAAGGCACCACGGCCTTAATCGCGCCAGTCCAGCCGCCGCCAGAATCAAAAACGCGGGCAGGCAGAAAATCATGTAGCGCGCCAGAAAGACCGGTCGAGCAAACGACAGCATTACTGTCAACACAATCGGGAACAAAAGCCAAATCAACAAAAACTGGCCGCGCCAGCTCTCCCATCCGCGAGCACGCATCAGCAGTCCTGTGCCGCAGGCGGCAATCGCTACGACGCTTGCTCCTGCCATGATCGCCAGCAGCACCCAGCTTCTTGCGCCAGCCAGGTGCTCGAACAGCGTGAAGATGTCATGGGGTCCGGGTCGCGGAATCCACTTGATGGGCCCTGCTCCAGTCTTCGCGACGAAGACAATCAATGGCGAGACGGCGATGCCGATCGTGATCCATGCCCGCCGAATGTCGCGCTCTCTTATTTCTCCCTGATCCGCAACCTGCAACGCTCCCGTCGGTACTACAGCCAGCCAATGCGCCGCCACCAGTAGCAACGCGTAAAGGTGCGCGTACACCGCCAGGCTGCTGACAACGATATAACCGAGACGGTTTCTTCGTGTCGGATGGCGCAACCACGCCACCAGGAACCCCGACGACAGCGTCGCCATCAGCAGAAAAAGCGCATAGCTGCGCGCTTCCTGCGCGTACCGGACGCTGTAAGCATTGAAAGTAAATAGAGCGGCAGCAATGATTCCTACGCGCCGGTCGTAAAGCGTTCGCGCCACCCAGTAGATGGCCGGCACCGTGGCGGCCGAGATCGCCACGGAAAAGCCGCGAATAAAGAACGGGCTCTGTCCAAAGTGCAGCCACATTCGCAGCAGGACGTAATAGAGGAACATGTTGGCTTCGCGCCACCATGCCAGGTGGAGAAAGTTGTGCCAGTCGATGCGCGCTACTTCTACGCTAAAGCCCTCGTCGAACCAGAAAGGTTTGCAGGCCAGACAATGCAACCGTACGGCAACGGCCGCGGCCAGCAGAATACACAGCGTCCCCCAACGGATTGCCCTCGGCACCCGATCCGGATCGGTCGAACCTGCTGGATAGGAATTGGTGGCTGGTGATTGCGGCATGCTGGAACGCACGGAGTCAGTTCGACTCCCGATCATACACGGCCTGAAAACGTCCTCAGCGGCAGACGCTTTGAGAGCCCACTTCCGTTGGCAACTTCGCGGCCTCAAGTACAATATCCGGTTTGACCTAAGGTGCGATCCGGTCGTCAGGCGATTATGTTCAAAAAGATTCTCATTGCCAACCGTGGCGAAATCGCAGTGCGAGTGATCCGTGCCTGCCACGAAATGGGAATTGCCGCCGTGGTTGTCTACTCTGACGTCGATCGCGCGTCGCTCCACGTCCGGAAAGCTGACGAGGCCTACCCCATCGGCCCGCCCGCCGCGACCGAGTCCTACCTGAATATCCAGAAGATTCTCGATGTGGCGGCAAAGTCTGGAGCCGACGCTATTCATCCCGGCTACGGATTTCTTTCTGAAAATCCAAAGTTCGCCCGCGCCTGTGCGGATGCCGGGGTCAAGTTCATCGGTCCGACCGCGGCCGCCATGGATGCGGTGGGATCGAAGACTCGCGCCCGTCAGGCCATGGAGAAGGTCGGCGTCCCCTTCGTTCCCGGCACTCTACGCGGCTTAGAATCGTTCGAGCAGGCCCGGGAAGTTGCCGAACGCATCGGCTATCCCATCATGTTGAAAGCCGCCGCCGGCGGCGGAGGCAAGGGCATGCGCCTGGTGCGCGCGCCCGAGGAACTCAAGTCAGCTCTCGAAGAGGCCCGCAGCGAGGCCGCCCGTGCCTTTGCCGACGACGAAGTCTATATCGAAAAGGCCATCCTCAATCCCCGCCACATAGAAATGCAGATACTGGCAGATGAGCACGGCCACACGGTTTATCTCGGCGAGCGCGAGTGCTCGATCCAGCGCCGCCATCAAAAAGTTGTCGAAGAGGCTCCTTCGCCCGTTGTCGATCCTGAAATGCGACGGAGAATGGGTGAAGTTGCTGTCCGGGTGCGCACGTTCCGCCGGATACACCAATGCCGGCACTGTCGAGTTCCTGGTCGATCAGGACAAGAATTTCTATTTCCTCGAGATGAACACTCGCTTGCAGGTGGAGCATCCCGTCACCGAACTGATCACCGGCCTCGACCTTGTTCATCTGCAAATTCGCGTTGCGAACGGCGAGCCCTTCCCGTTCACGCAAGAGGAGGTGCAAATTCGCGGCCACGCCATCGAATGCCGCATTTACGCCGAGGATCCCGACAACAACTATTTCCCGAGTCCTGGCAAGATTACTTTGTTGCTTCTGCCCTCTGGCCCGGGCATCCGCCGCGATAGCGGCATGTACGAAGGCTGGACCGTGCCTATGGATTACGATCCGCTGCTCGCGAAGCTGATCGGCTATGGCACCGACCGCGCTCAAGCCATCGGACGCCTCCGGCGCGCGCTGAACGAGTACTTCGTCGGCGGAATCAAAACCAACATCTCGCTCTTCCGCCGCATTCTCAGCAACCCGGACTTTCAGGCTGCAAGAATCGATACCGACTTCCTCGACCACCTCTTGAAGGAGAAGCAGAGCCAGCCCGAGCCGGAGCCCGACCCCCAGGCGCAGGAAGTAGCCGTTATCGCCGCAGGGATGTTTGCCGTCCTCGGCCAAGCCGCCGCCGGAACCGGCGAGCGCGCGGTCCTGAACAACACCGCGAACACGTCGGCGGCGCCTTCAAACTGGAAAGCAGCCTCTCACCGCGAGGCGCTGAGCTGATGGTATTCGCAATGGAAGACGAGGTGTCCTCGAAATCCCGGACGGACGACTGGCAATTGGCAACTGGCAGCGGGGTCTCATGACCTACGATATCGCCATTGATGGTAAGCATTATCGGCTCGAACTCGATCAGATCGAGGGCCGCTGGTTCTGCCGCATAGACGGACGCGAAATCGAGGTCGACGCGGTGCTGGCTCGTCCCAATGTGCTCTCGATTCGTCTAAGCAACAAGGCGTACGAAGTGAAATGCGAGCGGGTGGGCAGCGACTTGCATCTCTGGGTTGGCAGCCTCCGTTTCGCCGCCGAAGTCAGCGATCCGCGTTCGCTCCGCAGCCGGGTCCGCGCTGTCGACGACCATGGCCCACGGAAACTAACCGCACCCATGCCCGGAAAGGTCGTGCGTATTTTGTTGCGTCAGGGAGCCGAAGTCGAGGCTGGCGCCGGAGTTCTTGTGGTCGAGGCGATGAAGATGCAAAACGAAGTGAAATCCCCTAAGAAGGGAACCATTCAGAAGATTCTTGTCGCAGAAGGGGCCGCCGTCAACGCCGGAGACGTCCTGGCAATCGTTGAATAACTCTTTACTTCTTCTCGATTCCGTTGCTCTCGAGCACCTGCTTTGCGTAATAGTTCTCGACCTTCGCGCTGTCCCGCAGAACTTCGTAGTACGCAGCCTTCAGCAATTGTTCACGCCGGTCGTGAAGTTGCGAACGGATCGCTTGCTGCACCCGCGGATCGGAAAGTTCCCGCTGTCCCGCAGGTTCTTTCGCCACCAGTTTCACGATGCGGAAGCCCACGGCCTGCCTTGTCGCGGGATTCACCACGCTGATAATCGAGCTGTATTGGCCCGGCTTTAGTCGAATCACCGCATCCCGCGTTGCTGGATCAGTTCCCTTCAATCCAGATTCAGGCACCGTGCCGAGATCGCCGCCGTTGCCCGAGGTTTCCGGGTCCTCCGAATACTTCATGGCCAAGGTGGCGAAATCATCGCCGCTGTCCAGGCGATTGGCGATCATCTGGATCTTTTTCCTCGCGTCCGCTTCGTTCTGTGCCTTGTCATTTTGATTGTGCGCCTGCGGATTCGGTGCGGGAGTCACCATGATCTGCGCCAGGTGATATTGCGGCTCGATCAAATTGAATTCCGACTTGTGTGCGTTGTAGTAATCCGATACGTCCTGGTCGGTGACGTTGATCTTCGACGAAATTTCCTTGTTTAGTACTTTCTCTACTGTGATTGACCGGCGGATGTCGCGCTTGAAGTCGGCCAGCGTAATCTTCTTTTCCTGCAGCCGCTTGTCGAATTCCTCTTGCGTGAATGGCGCCTTAACCTCGTTGTACTTGCGGTCGACCTCTTCGTCGGTTGCCAGCAGGCCCAGCTTTTCGGCGCGCCGCATCAGGATCTCGTCGTCGATCATCTGGTGCAGTATGTTCAATCGCAGGGCCGTCGCCTGCTCGCCAATCGGCGCTTGCGGAGCCGAGGCAACGTTGTTGTCGTAGTACTTGTCCACGTCCGAGCGGAAGATCTTTCTCCCGTCGACGGTCGCCATCACGTCGCCACTCGGTTTCGAATTGCAGGCAACCAGAGCCGCCAGCAACAAGGCTGCCACTGGCAGGTTGGCGACCCGAACGAGCGATGCGCTTTTTCTCAAGGATATTCTCCGTTCCTACCCCAGATCAGTGATTTCGATCGAACTGAGCCTGACTACTTGGATGCGGTGGACGGCGCGTCAGGGACGTGCTGGGGAACGGGTTGCCCCGCGTCTCGCAACGCCGCGTCCAAAGCTGCGCGCAACTCGCGGACTGGTACCGCGCCATCAATCTTCTGGCCGTTGATGAACAAAGTCGGTGTGGCATCCACTCCCAGCCCTTCGGCTTCCTTCATCGATGCTCTCACCGCGTCTTCGTTTTGCGCTTTCACGCAAGATTGCAGCTTCGCCGCGTCCACGTTATGCTTCTGCCCTTGCAGCGTAGCGAGCTTGTCGATGGCACTGAAACGCGCATCCGCGCCTTTTTCCATATCAACTTCGCGCTTGTGCTGGTGAATTTCATCGGCGAAGTCCCAATACGCATCGCTATTTTGCGCCGCCAGGCAGTTCGCGTCCACCGCCGCGTGAATCGCCCACGGATGCATATCGGCCAGCGGATAGTCTTTGTAGATGAAGGTGATTCGGTCTCCGTACTCCTTCAGAATCTCCGGGAAGAGCGTCGCATGCATCTGGGCGCAGTACGGGCACTCGAAGTCGTCGTAATTCACCACGACCACCTTCGCGGACTTGGCTCCCCGAGTAGGCCGGCCCTTTACATCGATCTTGCTCATCGCTTCCGCGAACGGATCTTTTGTGAGATCGAACTTGGTAACCCGCATCAAGGTCGCGCGGTCCTTGGAAAGCAAGAACGTGTATTCCTTCTGCTTTCCGTTACCGCCATCGACGTTCACCGACACCGCATCGTAGCCCGGGATCTGGCTCGATGGAGTGATGCTTCCGACCGTCACCTTTACATCGGCCGGAAGCGAGTAAAAGGAGCGCACCTGGTGCTCGATCGCGCGCGCCACCTCTGGCGGCGCAGACTGGGCCACGCAGCCCAGGCAAACCAGGAGCAAAATGAACAGGGAACGTCGGATTAGGGTCACCAGAAACCGCCTCAGCATCGCGCGATAACGTTTGATTATCTCACGCCCTTGCTGGCAACGCCGCCCCGGCGGCTGTCGTGGCGGCATCGCGCCCTTCAGCCAGTCCGTCGCAACTGCTCAATCGACAGGAGAGCGTTCATCGATCCCGAGCGGAACCCCTCCAGATCGAGCGTGACAAACTTGAATCCAAGTTGTTTGAAGATGGCTGTGAATTGGGCGGCCATGGCGGGAGTGAGCGCGCGCTCCAGTTCGTCTCGCGCGATTTCGATGCGGACCATCTCGCCGTGATGCCGCACGCGGAACTGCCGAAATCCCAGTGCCCGAACCGCTTCCTCGCCTTGTTCCACCACGCTGAGCGCTTCGCTGGTTACGGGACGGCCATACTCGATGCGCGACGACAGGCACGCGGACGCCGGCTTGTCCCACACCCGCAATCCCGCCTGCCGCGCCAGTTCGCGGATGTCCTGCTTGGTGAGCCTCGCCTTCAGCAGGGGAGCCGCAACGTGATGCAGCTTGGCCGCGTGTTGCCCGGGACGGAAGTCTCCCTGGTCGTCCAGGTTCACGCCGTAGGCAATCGTGTCGAAGCCGCGCCGTGCCCGAATCTCTTCCATCACGGAGAAAAGCTCGTCTTTGCACTGGAAACAGCGCTGCCCGTCATTGCGAACGTATTCGGCGCGGTCGAGCTCCGCGGTGGAAACAACCTGTACCGGGATGTTTTGCTCCTGCGCGAAGGCCAGCGCATCCGCGAGCTGGGTTCGCGCCAGGCTTGGCGAATCGGCGATCACCGCCAGCATTTTCTCTCCGAGCTCGCGAAAGGCGGCCCAGGCGAGATAAGCAGAATCCACCCCGCCCGAGTACGCGACCAACACGCACCCCAACTGGAGCAACTCCGCTTTGAGTTGCGACGCCTTCTGCGCGATCTCATCTTCCCGCGACTGCATAGTCCCTATGGTAACAGTCCAGGCCTAATCGGACTCTCTCACGCCCGAGCTTAGGCCTCTGACGGGGCGCCACTCAGTACAGCCTCTCCTGCCGCCGCAAATTCCCGAACGAGCCAATATTCGCCAGCGAAAACGTAAACCGATACAGATTTTCATTCCTCACGCTGGCAATCGCGTACCGGCGATATTCCAGCGTGATCCCGCAACAGTTCCAGTTGTAGGTAGTCTGCGCCGTCGCAAATTGCAGTTGCCTGGTCTCGGAGTCGATGCCAAGACTGAAGGCAGCGCTCGGCCCGCGCCGGGTCAGACTGCCATATCCCATCGCCACGCGAAATTGTTGAAATTTACACGTAATCTGGTTCGATCCCTCAACCGGCCCGCACTTGCCCTCGCTCAATCCCGGCTGGACCGTATTGGTCTGGGGAATCTGCAGGAACGCGTCTCCCCCGCCAAACGTAAATGGCCCCATGTTGTAGTTCACCAGGAGTGTGCTGGCGTTTACCCGATTGAGTTGAAAGTCATAGTCCATATCCCATTCGGTATCGGTATGCCCGCCGGTTGCCAATCGCAGCCGCGAGATCAGCGGAGACAAGTGCCGCGCCTGCGTCAAAAATGCGATGCCGGTCAGGTCTTCGGTCGTGGCAAAAACGTTGCGCTGTCCGGGGACCAGCGCCCCTCCGAATGTCGGATCGAGGAAGTATTTCTGTGCCAGTTCCCAGGTGACGACCTCCTTCACGTTGGGTCCCGCGTCGCACGGTTTTCCGTCCAGATTGCTGGCATGCTGCCAGGGCACAGTCTGTTCCGGCGCCACGCTGCCTACTGCCAACCCGGTCATTTGTGTTTCACAGTCCTCGATCGACGGCGACATCCGCTTCGCATACAGCCGCGTCACAAAGCCGTACTGCACCTCGTGCGTATTGCTGAGAATGTCCCGCTCGTCAAAGTGCAGAACATTCGAGGAATCATTTACTCCTGTCACCAGCCTGTATGCGATTTGCGGTTCAATGACGTGCTTCCACTTCCGTCCCAGCAACTCCCGATCGAAGATCCTCTCCAACGCCGGAGGGCGCAGTTCCACCGAAGCCTCGAGTGCCTGCCGGTTTGTGGGATCATTTGTCGCCGTCCCATTCACGAAGCGCTGGGTGTAGTACGTGTCATGAAGGGCCAGTCCGGGACGCAACGACCATCCCTTCCAGTGCAGCGGTAGCGAAACCGCCGGGTTAAGATCGACGCGTCCCAGCAGGCTGCTGGTATGGAATCCCGGCTCGCTGCGGGACAGCCCTGCCACCGAACCGTCCACCGACCATAGAAATGGCAAATGCCACAGCCGACGCTCTACACTCGAGATGTCCACGCTCGGAGTGTGCAGGACCCTTACTGAATCGAACTCAGGCGGGTTGGTCAGTGTCCCCGCCGCATCGGCCTTCTGAAAGAAATCCTGGTAGCGCTCCACAACGGTACCGAATGAAATTCCTTTGACGTCTTTTGCCAAAAACACTTGCGACTTCACTTCCGAGTTGATGGCTTGCGTGAATACGTCGTTGAACGCCAGCCGGAACAGGAACGAACTCAGGTAGTCCACGTCGGAGATCGCCCGCAGCCCGTAGAAGTTTCCTTCTGCCGCCAGCCGCACCTCCTGGCCCCCTTCCCTCAGGGGAGGCGTCCCAATTCCGCGGTCAATGACGCCGAAATAGCTCAGGTCCACGTAGGACGTGTCGCTCGGACGTGCTCGGAACTCGCCACGTTGCGACCATCCCCGCTTCGAGAAGTACTCCGCCCCGAATGTTGCGTCCAGGCTGCGGTTGATCGCCCAGTAGAACGAGTCTCCCGCGATATAGCCTCGAGTCGACGAATTTCCCACCGTAGGAATCAGAAATCCCGTGTGGCGTGCCTCTCGCTCTACCGGGTGCGTCGCGTAAGGAAAGTAGAAAACTGGAAATCCATGCAGCAGGAAATCGCTGCGATAGATGCTCGCGTTCCCGCCGACGTCCACCACAACCTTGTGCGCTTGAAACTTCCAGTTGGGGTGCGGCAGTTCGCAGGTGGTAATGCTCCCGTCGTAAACGACGTAGTGATCGGAGCTGGTTTTTTCCACCAGCTTCCCCGTGAAGGCGAACGGCGCACTTGAGGTCAGGATGGCGCGGTTCCCCTTGAAGCGCAACCCAGTTGTCGCTGTGACGTCGTAAAATCTTCCGGTTTCTGTGACTACGTTATACGTCCCGTGGCTCGCTTTGATGTGATCATCGTTCGGCCCGCCATCAATGGTGAAGTGCCCCGATGCCGTCGCTTGGCCGCTGTCCGAGTCGTAGGTGACCTCGTCTGCTCGGAGAACATAGCTGCGGTAGTGAATCTCCGCGTCCCCGTGCAGCTTGTAGACATCGCCGGCCTTCTCCTGCTGCGCGGCGCAAATAATCGTGCCATCTTTCAGCTGTGTGACAGCCCGGCTCGGGCATGGACTCGTTTCCTGGGCAATGCCTGGCGGGCTTCCCGGCTCGGAACCAGCCGGATTTTGATCCATTTGCCAATGCAACTGGCTGGTTACTAGCCCTGACGCGAGAACCTGATGACAAAGGACCAGCGTCGTGATAAGGAATCTAGTGCGGAGCGTCATCGGCGGAAATCAACGGGAGATCATCGCCCTCGGAAGGCGTGCGATTGCGCGCTTTCTCGCGGTATCGTGAACTTAGCACGCCCGTGCCCGCTTCGCAAAGTAACGACATAGGCTAGGATTACCGTTCGTTTCTTGCGGTTGTACGAATGACCGCCGCAATTTTTTCTGGACTTTACCTTTCATGAATTGTGAGAAGTGCGGTGAAGTTAGCAGTTGCCCCATGGAGCCCGTTCCCGACCAATCGATCCCACAGCCCGAATCCGGTGCTGACCTCGCGACCCCCTTGCTGTCGAAAGAGCCTCATTCCGAAGCAGACGCCCAGGCCTGGCGGGGCGAACTTTCGGCCAAGCTGAACCGTTATCGTGCCCGCCGCAAAGTTCCTGCGCCCAGATACCCATCCCTGATGCTGCCGTTTGGGACAACCGATCGCTCGTCCGGTATGCCGTCCGACGATTCCGCCTTTCGCGGATTCGACGGCACCACCAACCACGCTCTTGCTCTCGACGGGGCCCGTTCCGACTTCTCCCAATCTTCCGAACCGGAAGAAATCCCGCACGATCCGCCTCCCTATGCGCTCCAGCCATCTTTGCACCCATTGGGCGCCAAGATTATTGAGTTTCCCCGCTCTGCCTGGGCGCCGCCGCCCCCTCCGCCCGATCAATTGGCGGGACCGGTCGGCGAGCCGCTCCGTATCCTCGAAGTTCCGGACGTTGCACCGCCGCCTCCCGCGCTCGGCGGAATCACCATCGAGCCAATCCCCAGCGCGGAACCAGAAAGGCGGCCCGGCTTCGATTTCACGCTCCAAAGCGCGCCCCTCGGCCGCCGGATCGCTGCGTCCCTGATCGATGGCCTGATCGTCGCCTGCGCCTCGGCGCTATTCGGCTACATTTTCTGGAGAATCGCGGGCGTCCGTCCGCCTAGGCTGCAACTGCTCAGCCTCGCCGTTGCGGTCCCTGGCGTCCTGTGGGCGGGGTATCAGTACCTGCTCGTCGTCTATTCCGCCACGACTCCGGGCCTTCGCGCCGCGGGTCTGGAGCTCGCCCGTTTCGAGGGTACATCGACCAGTCGCTCGACACGCCGCTGGCGCATTCTGGCCTCGTATCTCTCCGCGGTTTCGCTGGGCATGGGCTATGCCTGGGTTTTTCTCGACGAAGACGCGCTCTGCTGGCACGATCGCATCACTCGCACGTATCTCGCGCCCAGAAAAAACGCCGGCAACCAGTGCCCGTAAAATCGCGCCGGTAGTCTCCCAAACTCTGCTTTGCCTCGCCTTCATCCTCTGGTAGGCTACCAGCCCATGCGTGCCAACTTGATGCTTGCCGTTCTGCTCGCCGTCACTCTCAGTTTTGCTCAAAACACCAAACCGCTGGCTGACCGCCTTGCCGCGCAGAACGCGCTCTTCGATGAGCAGTACGAATCCGATCTGCGCAATTTTCCCGAGCGCGCCACCGCCTTTGGCGACTATCGCTACAACGACCAGCTCAATGACTTTTCGCTGACCGCCATCATGCTGCGCCACAAAACGGACGAAGCGTTCCTTGGGCGCCTCCAGACCATTCCCACCGACGGCTTCTCCGATCAGGATCAACTCTCGCACGACCTGATGGTGCGAGTTCTCCAGCAGCGGATCACCGATTTCAATCTCCAGGAATACGAGATGCCCATCAACCAGCAGAACGGCATCCATACCCAACTTGCCGATCTTCCGCAGGCCGTGCCCCTCGACTCGGTCAAGCATTACGAGGATTACATCTCGCGCCTGCGCCAGATTCCCCGCGCACTTGACCAGGTCACCGAAGTTCTGCGCGCCGGCATGAAAGACAAGCTCATGCCGGTCCGCTTCCTGGCCGAAAAGATTCCGGCCCAGTGCCAAGGTATCGTCTCTGCCGACCCCTTTCTCCGGCCGACCAGGAAATATCCTGCCACCATTTCAGCCGATGATCAGAAGCGGCTAACCCAGGAAATCACCGACGCGGTCAACACCGACGTCCTGCCTGCGTACAGGAAATTTGCCGAATTTATTAAGACCGAATACGCTCCGCAGGGCCGCACGATCCTGTCCGTTACCTCGTTGCCCGATGGCCAGAGGCGGTACGAGAACGACATCTACGCGCGCACCACCACGCATATGAGTCCCGACGAAATCCACCAGCTTGGCCTGCGCGAAATTGATCGCATCGAGGCCGAGATGCTCGCGATCGCAAAGAAAGAAGGCTTCGCCGATCTTGCCTCGTTCCGCGCATCGCTGAAGACGAATCCTAAATACAAGCCCACATCCGCCGAGCAGATCCTCGACGACTTTCGTCACTATATTGCGCAGATGGAGCCAAAGCTTCCTCAGCTATTCACTCTGCTGCCAAAGTCTCCGGTCACGGTAGAAGCTATTCCCGACTTTCAAGCGGCCGCCGCCACCCATTACATGATCGGCACACCCGACGGCAAAAGGCCGGGCCGCGTCGTCGTGGCCACTTCGCACTTTGCCGAACGCTCTCTTATCGATGACGAAGCGGTTGCGTATCACGAGGGCGTTCCCGGACATCACATGCAGCTTTCGGTGCAGCAGCAACTCGAAGGCCTGCCCAAGTTTCGCCTGCACGGTCTGGGTTTCAACGCCTACATTGAGGGCTGGGCCCTCTACGCGGAACAACTCGGCAAGGAAGTCGGCTTTTACCAGGATCCCGTCTCGGACTATGGCCGGCTCTCTTCGGAGCTATTCCGCGCCGTCCGCCTTGTGGTTGATACGGGGATCCACGCCAAAGGATGGAGCCGTGACCAGGTCGTCGACTTCATGCGCAAGTCCGGCTCCGTCGACGAGCCGACTATCCAATCCGAAACGGATCGCTACATTTCGTGGCCGGCCCAGGCGCTTAGCTACAAATTGGGCCAGCTCAAATTCCGCGAGCTTCGCGACCGCGCCCAAAAGGAGCTAGGCCCGAAGTTCGATATCCGCAAATTCCATGACGAAATGCTCGACGGCGGAACTCTCCCGCTCGACATGCTGGAAGCGCGCACCGACAAATGGATCGCCGAGCAAAAAGCGAAGTAGGAGTCTGCCTTGCGCCGCTAATTTTGTCATCCTGAAGCACCTCCTCTGGCACCGAAGGATGAATTGGCGCATCACCGTACCTACCGCTCTCAACCAGCGCCGGTCGCTGTGCTATCTTCTACCTTTGCTCTAATTCGCTCTTAGCGGCGTTGTTTGCAGCATGGCCACATCCGCAGGTTCAAAACCGGCAGTAAGGGTCTTCGTCGCCACCACGGTGATGTTGACCTTTATTTCATTTTGGCGCGCTGCGGCGATTGTCCTTTCTGATCTCGCCTCCTCCGCCTATTACGCCGGTGGTGACGCCGAAAAAGTCATCGGCAAAAGCGCACCCTGGTTCATCCTCGCGGTCATGCTGTTCAGCTACGCCGTTCGGGCTCTGTATATCGAGTCGAGCAGCATGTTCGTCCGTGGCGGAGTCTATCGCGTGGTCAAAGAGGCCATGGGCGGGACCCTCGCGAAATTCTCGGTCTCTGCCCTGCTGTTCGATTACGTCCTGACCGGACCCATCAGCGCTGTTTCCGCCGGGCAGTACCTCGCCGGCTTCATCAAGGACATCGGAATCTCTCTGCACCGCCCGCTCAATTTCTCCGACGACCATTTCGCAGCCGGCGTCGCCGTCATCATCGTTCTCTATTTCTGGTGGAAGAACACACAAGGTATCCACGAATCCAGCCAGCGAGCACTCCAGATCATGATCATCACGACGGTGATGGTGGTCATTCTGATCATCTGGTGTACCATCACCGTCCTGCGAGCCCCCATCCAGCTCCCGCCCAGCCCGCTCACCGCGGGCGCGATTCCCATCAACAAGGAGTCTTTGGGCTGGCTGCACAACTCTGTCTTTGCGCACATCACCTGGATTCTTCTTTTTGTTGGCTTCGGCCACTCCGTGCTGGCCATGAGCGGCGAGGAAACACTGGCCCAAGTCAACCGTGAGATCGAGCATCCCAAACTCAAGAATCTGGAGAAAACCGGGCTTGTAATTTTTATCTATAGCCTCCTCTTCACTTCGCTGGTTTCGTTCTTCGCGGTGATGATTATTCCTGACAGCGTCCGTCCGACATTCTTCGCGAACCTGATCGGTGGTATTGCGATGTACCTTGTCGGGCCGACCAGCTTGAAGCTCTTATTCCATGGCTTCGTTGTCCTGGTCGGAGTGCTGATCCTGGCCGGTGCGCAGAACACTTCCATCGTGGGCGCGAATGGGGTTCTGAATCGTGTTGCTGAAGATGGTGTGCTGACCAGTTGGTTCCAGAAGCCCCACAACCGTTACGGCACCAGCTTCCGCATCATCAATCTCATTGTCGGTATGCAGTTGTTGACCATCTTTCTTAGCCTCGGCAATGTCTACGTTCTGGCCGCTCTGTATGCCTTCGGCGTAATTTGGAGTTTCGCCATGAAGGCTCTGGCCGTTCTGGTCCTGCGCTTCACCGAGCCTGGCAATCGCGAGTGGAAGGTGCCCGGCAACCTCCACATCGGCAAGATCGAGATCCCCGTGGGCCTGACCCTGATTGCGGGGGTCCTGTTCATCACTGCCATCGTCAACCTGTTCACCAAGTACGAGGCGACGATTGCCGGCCTGATCTTCAGCGCTTTCTTCTTCACCATCTTCACTGTTTCCGAGCGTCACGTGGCCAGGGAGCGCCACGGCAAGCCCGAGCAACTCGACCAATTCCGGGTTTACGGGAATCAGGAACTCGGCAGCGGCGCTATGGGAGTTCGCCCCGGTAATGTCCTGGTCGCCGTGCGCGATCCTCGCAATCTCTATTACCTGCGCCACGTGCTGAGCCATACCAGCACTGCCCAGCAAGATGTGGTCGTCATGAGCGCACGCCTTTATCACCGTGAGCACACATTCAGCGGCAGCACTGTTTTCGACGCAACCCAGGTCTTCGACCATTACGAACAGGAACTTTTCACCGCCGCTGTCGCCGTCGCCGAAAAAGAAGGCAAACCGATCCACCTGCTGGTCGTGCCTGCGACGGACGTATTCGAAGCCATTATGGTGACAGCGCAGCGCCTTGATTCCAGCCGCGTGATCTGCGGTCTGTCCAACAAGCTCAGTTCCGACGAGCAAGCCAAACTAACCGGGGATGCCTGGGAACGCCTCCCTGAGCCTCGCCCCCGCATCACCATGGAGGTTTGCGCCCCCGACGGCTCCATCCGCGAATACGTAATCGGCCCGCACAATCCCCGCTTGCGCCCGCAGGATGTTGAACTGATGCACAAGCTCTGGCTTAACATCACTTCAGACCCCAGGTTCGCCGGCACTCACCACTACCACATCGTGTCCCTCGCGCTCGAGGAGTTGCAGCGCGAACTTAGCACCGAGCAGCGCACGGAACTTCTGCAAAAGCTGCAGGATGAGATGAACCGTCCCAACCAGCAGTGAATCAAATAGCAAGGAGCGTTTATGGCACGGATTTCCGGAGCACCGGTTAACTCTGGCGGACCTCTCCGCCGCCTCTTTGTCGGACTCCTGTATTCACTGACCAGACGCCGTCTCGGTCGCCTCATCATGCCCGTGCAGGTGACGGCGCATCATCCCACAATCCTCTGGGGATACGGCCAGATGGAGCAGTCCCAGGCCAGCAGCAAGCTCATCGATCCCAAGCTGAAAGGTCTGGCCGAGCTTCGAGTCGCGACCCTCGTCGGTTGTCCGTTTTGAATCGATATCGGCTCTGCCGTCGGCAGAGTGCACGGCATCACCGCCGAGCAGATTGCGAATCTGCCGAGCTACCGCACGAATCCTGGCTTCTCCGACCTGGAGCGCCTCGTGCTCGAATACGCGGACGCGATGACGCAAACTCCGGTGGAAGTCTCCGACGCTCTCTTCGCCCGCTTGCGTCAGGCATTCACCGATGCCCAACTCGTCGAACTCACTTCAGGAATCGCTTGGGAGAACTACCGCGCCCGCTACGACCACGCCTTCGGCATCGAAGGCGAAAACTTTAGTGAAGGCGCTGCCTGCGCGCTTCCGGCGCACGCCGTTCAACCTGGAATGTAGGGGCGGACGCATTCGTCCGCCACGCGAGCGCAGCGAGGCGTGATCTCCCACGGTCGGCGCTAACGCTTTCACCGTGATAGTCCACTGGCGGGTTGTCAGCGCACACAACAAAGGCCTCGGCGGAATCTGCCGAGGCCCCCGGATGGTCGGAAAGTATTCTATCCCCGTTTCTCGTGATGGCAGCACCCCGTCGCGGCATGCTCCATCTTCATCTTCGAGCAGCATCCTTCTTTGCAGTCTCCGCCGCAGCACGACGTCGCGGTCTTATCCTTCGCGCCTTTGCAGCCCTCCTTACAGCACGAGGCGTTCTTGGCACCATTCATGCAGCCTTTTCCGTCCTTGCCGCAGCACGACGCGCCGTCCTTCGCTCCGCAACATGACGCCATGCCCTTCGCGTCTTTGCCCATCCGCTTGCAGCTCATTCCCTTGTCTTTGGCATCGACGCCTTTCACATCGGCCGAGGCCATCTTGTCGCAACAACCGCACTTGGCTTTTTCTGGCGGTGGCTGGGTCGGTGTCTGAGTTGCGGTTTGTGCCCATGACATGACCGTCAGGGCTAAGATCAGGGCGAATATCTTGTGCTTCATAGTGGCAATCCTCGCTCGGCCCTCAGCGTCGCAGGTACAGGATTGCCGGTCTGTGATTAGAATCACATCGATCAGTGAGGGCGCTTTATCGTCGGAGTACGTTCTCCAGCGATTCGCGCAACGCTCTGAATCGAAACGCATATCCGCTCGCGCTCAACTGCTGGGGTTCCACTCGCTGGCTACCCAGCAGGACTGTCTCTCCCATCTCTCCGAACGCCAGCTTCACCGCGAACCCAGGCATCGGAAAGATCGCCGGACGGTGTAGCACACTGGCCAGAGTCTTCGTGAAGTCCGCATTCGTCACCGGCGCAGGCCCCACCATGTTGACTGGCCCTTTCAGCCTATCGTTCTTCAAAATATGATGGATCGCTCCTACTAAGTCCTGCACGTCGATCCAACTCATCCACTGCCGGCCGTCACCAATTCTGCCCCCGAGCCCCATTTTGAACGGCGTCAGCATCTTTCCCAGCGCGCCACCCTTAGGGCTGAGGACGACTCCCGTACGAATCTGCACCGTTCGTATTCCGGCGCCAGCAGCAGCCCGCGTTGCCTCTTCCCACTCCCGGCACACATCGGCAAGGAATCCAGTCCCCGCGCTGCTGGACTCCGTGAGCACTTCGTCGCCCCGGTCGCCGTAATAGCCAACTGCCGAGCTGCAGATGAAGACCTTCGGCTTAGCTTTGGCTTGGGCGAGAGCCTCCGCCAGATTCCGCGTTCCCATGACCCGGCTCTCTCGAATCCGTCTCTTCTTTTCCGCGCTCCATCGTCCGACGATGCTTTCGCCCGCAAGATGAATCACGGCATCGAATCCAGCCACTAAATCCTCACCCAAGGGCTCGACAGGGTCCCAGGCAATCGCAGCTTCATCTGCAAAATGGGCAGAGTTCTTCCGCATCAGCCTCGTGATCTGTGCTCCGCTCGCCTTCAGCGATGGAAGCAACGCGGCCCCGATCGGCCCCGACGCTCCGCTCACCAGGATTCGCGCATTAGTTAGATCGCCCATCTCGCCCACACTCTAGCAGACGACTCACCACTCGGCTGTATTTCAGGAAAATAGATCCGTCGAAAAGGATTGACCCGAAAAATTTCTTCGTGACTTTTGAAATTGTTGACTTTGCAGACTCGGCGATCTCAGCGGTGAAAGCCTTTCGGCCCGGCCTGCCTGATTTCCAGCGGCTATAATGAACTCAGGCCCCAGATCTCCCTCCGGTACCCGAAGAATCCCCGGGCTGTTCGCGGGCTATAATCCTGCATGGCGAGCTTGCGCCAACAGATCGCTACCACTACCCTCACGCTGACCAAGTTCCGCGATCTGATGAAGCGGATGCAGGAAAATCGTCCGCTGGACGATCTCACCATCATCAAGAAAGCGTACGACTATTCCCTCAAATATCACGACGGCCAGACCCGTGCGTCCGGCGAGCCTTACCTGGTCCACCCTCTGGAAGTTGCGCTCGTGCTCGCCGAAATGAAGATGGACCCGGTCGCCGTTGCCGCCGGCCTCCTTCACGACTCCGTCGAAGACACGTCGGTCACGATCGTCGACATCCGCAAGGAATTTGGCGAGCAGGTCGCCCACATTGTCGAAGGCGTCACCAAGATCAGCAAGATCGACTTCGCCACCCGCGAGGAGCAGCAGGCCGAAAATCTCCGCAAGATGATGCTTGCGATGGTCGACGACATCCGCGTGGTTTTGATCAAGCTCGCCGACCGCCTGCACAACATGCGCACGCTCGAGCATCTCGATCCCGAGCGCCAGCACAAGATTGCCGAAGAGACCCTGGAGATCTACGCGCCCATCGCGCATCGCCTCGGCATGGGCAAGATTCGCGGGGAACTCGAAGACCTCGGCTTCCGTTTTCTCGATCCGGTTGGCTACGAGCAGGTCGAAAAATCCGTCAACGCCCGCCGCAAGCAGGGCGAAGAATTTCTCGCCAAGACGCAGAAGCTCATCTCCGACAAGCTCAAAGAAGCCGGCATCCAGGCGCGCGTCGAAAGCCGAATCAAGCGTCTCTTCAGCATTCATAAAAAACTGCAGAAACAGCGCATTTCCGTCGACCAGGTCTACGATCTCTGCGCCATGCGCGTCATTACGCGCTCCTTACAGGACTGCTACGCCGTGCTCGGCATCATTCATAATCTCTGGCGCCCCGTTCCCGGACGCATCAAGGATTTCATCGCCATGCCGCGGCCGAATTTCTACCAGTCGCTGCACACCTCGGTGATCACCGAAGACGGCACGCCTTTCGAAATCCAGATTCGCACTGAAGAAATGCACAAGATGGCGGAGGAGGGCATCGCCGCTCACTGGAAATACAAAGACGGACCAGTCTCGGCGCAAGACGAGCAGCGCCTCGCCTGGCTGCGCCAGGTTGTCGAGTGGCAGCGCGATGTCAGCGATCCTAACGAATTCCTCTCCGCCCTGAAAGTCGATCTCTACCCCGAAGAGGTTTACACCTTCACGCCGAAGGGGAAAGTCGTAGTCCTCCCGCGCGACGCCACTCCCATCGACTTCGCTTACACGATTCATACCGAGGTCGGCCACACCTGCGTAGGCGCCAAGGTCAACGGACGGATGGTCCCGCTGCGCTACAAGCTGCATTCGGGCGACATCGTCGAAATCCTCACCCAGCCCGGCCACAAGCCCAGCCGCGACTGGCTCGGTCTGGTGAAGTCTTCGCGCTCGCGCAACAAGATCAAGCACTGGCTCAACGTTCACCAGCGCGAACGCGCCATCGAAATCGGACGCAAGCTGATCGAGAAAGAAGCCCGCAAATACCGGATCGCCCTGAAAGAAATCAAAGACGAAGATCTGAACCGGGTCGCCACCGGATACGGTCTCGGGCGCGCCGACGATCTCATGGCGGGAATCGGTTACGGGAAATATTCCGCGCGCCAGGTCCTGGCGCGCCTGCTGCCCGCCGGAGCCACGCACAACATCGCCGGAGACATCGAGTCCGAAGGCTTGACATCCGAACCCGGCGCCATCGCCAGCGTCGTTCGCCGCGTCTTCGGAGATCACAATGCCATCACCGTCCGCGGCCAGGGCGACATGCTCGTCTACCGCGCCCGCTGCTGCAATCCGATCCGCGGAGAAAACATTGTGGGATACATTACGCGGGGCAAGGGAGTCGCCGTCCACTCCGTCAACTGCCCTAACGTCACGAATCTCCTTTACGAACCCGAGCGGAAGATTGATGTCGAGTGGGCCCGCGACGATGCGGCCCCCACTGCCTATCCGGTAAAGCTCACGGTATTTTGCGACGATCGGTTCGGTATGCTGAAAAGCATCACCGGAGTGATCGGCGACGCCAAAAGCAACATCCGCAACATCTCCGCCCACACCGCCAACAGCCAGGCCAGTGTGGAAGTGGTCTTGGATATCGCCGACCTGAAGCACCTGGAAGCCATCATCGTCGGCCTCCGCAAGATTCCGGGCGTCCACGAAGTGCAACGCCTGCAGAAGATCTAAGAGCAATTCTCGGTCGGCAGATAGCATTGCCATCCTGAGCAAAGCGAAGGATCTATGCAAGTGGCGAACAGGTGCACAGATCGTTCGATCCGCCGTCAGACTCCCTCTGTGTTACCCTGTGCCCTCCGTGGTGTAGTCTTTTCCTGAGAAAAGTCCTATGCGTGAAATCATCTCCACCAAAGACGCTCCCAAAGCCATCGGCCCGTACTCGCAGGCCATCAAGGCCAACGGGCTCATATTTACTTCCGGTCAGATCGCGATCGACCCGACCACCCAGCAAGTGATCGCGGGAGACGTCGCCGCTCAGACGGACCGCGTCCTGCGCAATCTCTCCGAGATTCTGGAAGCCGCTGGCAGCGGCCTGGGCAAAGTCGTTCGCTGCACCGTCTTTCTCAAAAACATGTCCGAATTTGCCACGATGAACGAGGTGTACGCCAAGTATTTCAGTACTGTCCCTCCAGCGCGCTCAACCGTGGAAGTCGCGCGTCTCCCAAAAGATGTTCTGGTGGAGATCGACGTAATCGCGTTGGAATAACTGTAGCGCTGGCCTCCGGCCGGCTGTCGCGGGGACGTCCTCGTCCCCGCACCAGAAAGCTCTGCGATGCCTCTAGTTCTTATCTCGGCCCCTGATCAGGAGTCCAAATGAAAAGATTCGCGGTTTCATTCTTCATTGCATTCACCGCCATTTCGCTCTGCGCTCAAACCACGACGCATAAACCCGTTCACCGTCCGGCCACCACCGGCCCGACGAAAATCGCCGGTGAAGGTATCAAGACTGCCTCTGGCCTCCAGTACTGGGACATCAAGCCCGGCACCGGTCAAGAAGCCAAAGCCGGCAGCAAAGTGAAAGTCCACTACACCGGATGGCTCACCACCGGCAAGAAATTCGACAGCTCGATTGGAAGCCAGCCCTATGAATTCACGCTAGGCCAAGGCGAAGTGATCAAAGGATGGGACGAAGGTGTGGCCGGGATGAAAGTCGGAGGCAAACGCCAGTTGCGCATCCCGCCGGATCTAGCCTATGGCGAAGACGGTCACCCGCCGCAGATCCCGCCCAACTCGACACTGATCTTTGACGTGCAGTTGGTCGCCGTGAAGTAATGCAGCCCCGGACGCATTCGTTCGGGATTGCGCGCGCAGAGCGCTATGATCTCCGCAGTAAGTTTAAAAGACGCTTTCGGGAATGTCGGCGAATTCAGCGCTCTCGGTGGTGAATGAAGTTACGCTTTAACCACTTTGCCGCTGCGCAGGCAGGACGTGCAAACGCGGATACGCTTTCCCTGGCCCGCAACCTTGGCGTGCACTGGACGCAAATTGATGTTCCAGCGCCGCTTGGTGACGTTGTGGGCGTGGCTGATGCGGTTTCCCGCTTGCGGCTTCTTGCCGCAGATATCACATTGTTGTGCCATTGGACTGCTGCTCCCGGATAGTTCAGATCGTGTAGGCCAAACCCTGATTTTACAGGAACTACCGCATATTCGACAATGCTGACCGTCTGACCTACTTCCCCGTATACAGATCCGGAAACTCCCGCTTCAGATGATCCACCTTGGGCGCGTCGTTGAACATGATGTAGGGCTGGTTGGGATGCAGCGCGGCATAATTCTGGTGATACGCCTCTGCCGGATAGAACGCCTGCAGCGGCACGACCTTGGTCGCGATCGCATGCCGGAACACTTTCGCCTGATCAAGCTGCGCGATGTAAGCCTCGGCAATCTTTTTCTGCTCGTCGTTGCCGTAGAAGATCGACGACCGGTATTGCGTGCCCTCGTCCGGCCCTTGCCGGTTCAACTCCGTTGGATCGTGCGCCACAGAGAAGAACACGCGCAATAGTTCGCCATAAGTGATCTGCGCCGGATCATAAACCACCTGCACCGACTCCGCATGTCCGGTTTCGCCAGTGCTGACGATTTCATATTCGGCGGTCTTCGCCGATCCGCCTGCGTAGCCTGAGGTCGCGCTGATCACGCCCTTTACGTGCTGGAAGACCGCCTGCACTCCCCAGAAGCATCCGCCGGCCAATACCGCGGTCTGACGACCGGAGGCCGTTGCCTTCGGCGCATCCAACTCCGGCGCTGGCACCGGATTCGCCTTCGCGCTGCAAGCTACCGCTCCCAGCAGCGATCCCATCAAAACCACACCCACACAAATGGAGGATGACATTTCGTTTCCCCTTTCCCCATGAACAATTCATCTGCCACATTGGAGTGGCACGGACCGGAAAAGTTGCACGCCTCCCAAGCTTGATCAAGAGCGCCCGAAACCGCACGAAAGACCCTCCCGATTTCGTTTCCCGCTTGCTTTTCGCTTTATCTTCGCCAATAATGTCGGCATGGCCATCACACGCAGGCAGCGCGAAGTCTACGACTTCATTTCGCGATTCGTCACCGAGAACGGCTACTCGCCTTCCTTCGAAGAAATCGGCAACGGGCTCAAGCTCAACTCGTTGGCCACCGTGCACAAGCACATCACGAATCTCGAGAAAAAGGGACTGCTCACGCGCGACTACAACCGCAGCCGCTCCATCGACCTGTTGCCGCCGAAAGGCAAGCTGAAGCAATCGATGAGCGTGAACACCGGAGTGGTTCTGCCGCTCATGGGACGCATCGCCGCCGGCCAGCCGATTCAGGCCATCGAGAATCCTGAGACAATTTCGCTCGCCGACTTCGTGCGCTCGAAAGAAGTTTTCGTCCTCGAAGTGCGCGGTGACTCCATGCAGGACGAAGCTATCCTCGATGGCGACTACGTTCTCGTCGAGAAAGCCCGGACCGCTCACAACGGCGACATCGTCGTCGCCCTCGTGGATCAGAACGACGCCACCCTCAAGCGTTTCTACCGCGACGGCGACAACATCCGCCTGCAGCCCTCGAACGTCAACATGAAGCCAATCGTGGTGCCTGCGGCGTCGGTGGATGTCCAGGGCAGAGTGATCGGCGTATTGCGAAAGTACTGAGTAGTCCTGCCGATTTTCTGTATATTCTTAATGTTGTTGTCATTTCCGCATTTTGCCCACGGAGTTCAGGTCCACGTGCTTAGGCATAAACCAGTCCGCCGCCCTGGACAGGACATTCGGACTCTTGCTACCTACACGATTCCAGAAGCTGCAGCATTCCTCGCCATTCCGCGGCGAACGTTAGCTTCCTGGTACGAGGGCAACGAACCTATTTTGAAGGCATCCGGCTATTACGGCCGTGCCCAACTCCTATCCTATCGAGATCTAGAAGAGGCTTACCGGATCTACTTGCTTCGCGAAAGATTCAGATTTTCGTTTCAATTCCTTAGGCGATCAATGCGAAACGCGCGCAAGATGTTCCGGTCGCAACATCCCTTACAGCGAGCCGACGCCGTCAAGGAATGTTTGCAGGACCTCGTCTATGACAAACCTGCCCGTGGCGCGCGCCCTCGCACCGTCACTTCGTTGGGCAGGAAGCCGGGGCAAGAGGTGATACAAGAAGTGGCCAATTTGTTTGCAGAGAGAATAGAAAGTGGCAAGTTTATCTTTCCGTGGCGCTTCGCAGCTACCGATCATCAGAGCCGCCCTGTGTCGATGAATCCGCGGATTATGTCCGGACGGCTGGTCGTGACAGGGACCCGGATTCCGGTCAAAGTGCTTTGGGGCCGGAAGCGAGCTGGAGCCCGCATCGATGAAATTGCTGCCGATTACGGCCTAGATCGCAACATTGTCCAGCAAGCGTTAACTCACATTGGCATACGTCAAAAAGCGGCGTGAGGAATGCGTCCTCTTTCTCGACGAAGGATTTGCCGCCGAGTCAGTCGCGGTACGCCTACGAACGGCAGGATTCACGGTACAAAGATTTCCCGAGTGGTTTAAAGATGAGAGTGGACAAAGCAGACGGAATGTAGAAGATCCAGAAGTAATCCGGTTCTGCCACCGGAACGGGTGGCTGCTGGTTACGCGGGATCACGAAATGAAGAACACCATCGCGAAGAGATCAAGAGAACTGAAGTCGCAATCCTGGCCACTGCTCACAACAGTTCGGAGGATCAGGATGAATGGGTTGTGGCGCTGATCAATCTTAAGAGCCGCATTCTCCGCGAGTTTAAGAAGCGCGAGCGTCCATGGTTTGGAACGTTCAGCCGAACCGCCAATCTCACAATCTCCACCGTTAAGTAAGCGAAGTGGGCGACAGAGAGCAGCAGACAAAAACACCCAGGAACTCGTCCTAGGCGTTCTCACCTGAACTGTCTTCCCTAACGACTAAGGACCGGCGGCTAACGGCTCGCAACTCCTATCACCCAATATGCTTGTTCAGCGCCTGCGCGAGCACTTCCTTGGGCTTGTACCCGACCAACTGCTCCACCACCTGCCCGCCCTTGAAGACCAGCAGCGTGGGGATACCGGTCACGCGGTAGCGCTGCGGCGTCGCCATATTGGAGTCGACGTCCATCTTCCCGACCTTGATCTTGCCTTGATACTCCGCCGCGAGCTCCTCGACTATCGGAGCGATCGCGCGGCACGGACCGCACCATGTCGCCCAGAAATCCACCAGAACCGGCTTATCCGACTTCAAAACATCCTGGTCGAAATTCGCATCGGTCACTTCGACAATCCCGTTGTGTGATTTCACTTCCGGGACGCCGGTCTTTGTTTCCACGTTGCCTGCCATTTTTTCTCCTCGTTGTGAACGTCGCGCATTCGGCCGACGCTGCATCGAACTGGTGTTGCCGGGGTTGACGATCTTACGAATATCAATGCTTCCCTTGCGGGAGCCGAACTAATTATCGTAACACTGCATTTAGATGCCCGGCGAGGGGGAAAGTCGCAGGGGGCTCGTAGAAGGGTCCGTTCGCGGACAGCAAGTCTCAACCTCGCCCTCGCCGAGACAACTGACTGGAAATGCGAATACTTAGAGCCGACCATGCTGCTGAATGGCGGGGCCTGCGCCTCGAAGCCGATCCGACTGCCTGCAGCTCCCCCGAAGACCACCATTAGCTCAACCCTGGAGGAACGTCAAGCAGGGGCTGGCCGTGAGAGGCAGGATCGATTGCGTTCCAAAAAAGAAAGCGCCCTCGACCTTTCGGTCCAGGACGCCTCGGCAGCCCTCCCCCAGAACTGCCAAACCACGAATGGGATAGTAAAGTCCCACTAGTTCTCTGTAAACGTCACTTTGGTAATTCAATCCCGGCAGCCTCGCCCGTAGCGCCGGCGTCCCCGCCGGCTGTCGTGGCGGCGTCACGCCGCCACACTCGCGAAGAACACAATGTCGAGATTCCCGTATACACATTCGCCCCGAGTGCAGTCCGCGCCGGCTGATTCGGAACCCCGGCGGGCCACCCGGCTGCACAGAAACTGCAAAACATTTCCTTCCCGAGACCTTTACCTGCCTTCCTCCATCGTTGACTGAACTTTTACTTTGACAACGTACCTTTGTGCGCTATTGTATTTGCCGATCTTGAGTCACCACAGTGGCTCGCTTTCCTGGGGAATCTCCGTCGGTCAAGCTTCGCCTAACCCTGCAAGGGCAAGGCTCGCCCAAAATCGTGCGAATCAACTGAACTGCCGTTCAAAGGAGAAGATGTTCAATGAGCGCCACCATGCGTTTTGTAATTCTGTGTTCTTTGCTGCTTAGCCTTGCTGCCCTCGGCTTCGGACAATCCGCCGGTCTTCCAGCCGCCGGAGTCGCCAATGTCGATCCTAGTTATGCCCAGATGCCTGCTATTAGCGTTACATCTGTTTCCCTCGGTTCGCCCAGTACGCTGATCCTGGACGCCGACACTGGAGCGGTCGTCGGTGGTGGCTCAGGGAATGCAACCATAACCGCTAACACCAAGACCCAGGCTCAACCCTCTAACGACGACCGGTTTTTCATCATCAATCCTCGCCCCGATCAATCGAGCGTCGACGGGCTGAATACGTTGGCCACCTTCGATGGTTCCTTCGCCGCCCAGGCAGGTCCCAGTCAGGGTAAGCAATTCCGCTTCACCATGATGGGCAACGATCCCCGAATCGGCGGTACGACCGTAATCCCGGCTCTGATCGACGAAGTTTCTCTCCAGCTCCTGAACGCGGACGGCAGCGCCTTCAAGACCGTTCCCTTCGCCCCGTTTGAAAAGGACACTCTCGAATCGCCAAATTTCGAGCCTCTCAACTACCGGTCCGGGTTCCATACCGAGTACGCCGACGCAGTTCATCGCGCCCAGTTCTTCAACGTCATGAGGCCCGACTGGCACACGTTGTTGATCCCGAACGTGGTAAACCGAGTGACCATCACCGTCCCGTTTTTCGTGAATGTGCAACTCAGCAATGGGACGATAATCCAGGCTCGCTCGTATTTCACCGGCACAGCCGCAGACGGCAGCACGTTTGTCCTGATGCTGCAGCCGCTGTTCAACTTCTTCTTCAGCAACGAAGTGGTGAATGAAATCAACCTCGGCAATTTCGCCACCAACGGGATGAACATGACAATGTTCCCGAACACCTATCTGTTCCGGCTCAACGCGAACAATCCCAATGCGCCTGGGAGTTGCTGCGTGCTCGGGTTCCACACCTATTTCCTCGACGACAGTGTGCCCCAGAACCGCTGGATTACGCAGTATGCCAGCTGGATCTCTCCCGGCCTCTTCGGCGCAGGATTCCAGGACGTGACCGCGCTCTCCCATGAAACCGCGGAAGCGTTTGGCGATCCGTTCATTGACAACGCGACCCCGAATTGGCAGTTCCCGGGAGAGCCAGCCACTGCGAAAGTATGTCAGGCCAACCTGGAAGAAGGCGACCCGATCGAGGTCTTGGCGAACGCTACGACCCCGATCGAAGTCAAAGAATTCGGCTTCGATTTTGTCTACCACCCTCAAGTCATTCCATTGCTGCAATGGTTTGAGATGGGGCCAACCTCAAGCGCTATCGACGGGGCATTCAGTTTCCCCGATGAAACGGTTCTTCCACACTCCGCTCTGCCTTGTCCGCAGTAACGACAGGGTCGAACCTAGCCTTTCAGCGTGTATCTTGGGCGAGCGTCAGGAATCAGGCGTTCGCCCGAGACCCAACTTCGGCAACACCCTGCTGCTCGATGCTCGGGATATTCTCCCTTGTGCTGATTTTCGTGCTGAGAAGACAGGTAAAGGTAAGTGATCAAAGCACCGGATCGCGTACGTCCAACCTAATCCGTTCCTGAACGCAGTCCACGTCGGCGCTGTTACTGCTTCTGCCAGCTTTGTCCGCCGTCGCCAGTCGCCCACACTTCCGAGGTTGAGGTTGCTACCCAACCGTGTAGTGCGTCCGGGAAGTTCACCCTGACAATATCGCCTGTCAGCATAATCCCCGAAGAAACTGGCACGACTCGCGTCCAATGATTGCCTGCGTCGGTCGAATGATATAGAACGCCGTTGACTCCTCCGGCCCAGACATCCGATCCGTTGGCAGCCACCGCGCGGAAGATCGTAGGAACCGTCAGCTGCTTCTGGTCCTTCAGGGTGGTCTTTTCCCCTGTCACCGCCTGCCGCTCTTTCGCTGCGTAATTGAAGTCGCCAGCCGCGGCAGGCGAAACGACGTTCACGTCCTGCCAGGTTGCGCCCTGATCCACCGAGCGCTGCAGGCCGCCCCTTGGATTGATCGTCCACCGCTCTCCTACTGCTGCTGAAGATTTCGCAAGCCTGGCCGAGGGAGGCGTACCGGCATACCGCTTGGAATTGCTCACAATCACCGTTTCCAGCGGCTTGGCTCGATCCACCTTCTGTTCCCCGGCCCCACCCTGTGGTGTTTGCTGCGACAGGGCCTGGCTCTGCAGCGTCAGCCCCTCCGATTTCGAAGATGGTTCCGCTTGAACCTGATCCAGAGCGGCTTCCGACCTGCCATTCGCAGGGAGGTTCGCAACATTCTGTGTCTGTGTGGGGGCCGCAACCGGTGCGCCTGCTGCCTGCCCGGTGAAAGCGTTTGTATTCTGCTGCCACTGGTTGGCCTGGTTCATCTGCAGCCCCATCTTCGGGCCGTGAGGCAGAGGGCCGCCAATCGCGCCATGCAGTTGGGATGCGGCGCGATCGTTAGCCATCGGTGCTCGAACAGACGGAACTTCCTCCCGCAGTCGCGTAGTTGCCGGCAATTTCTTTGCCTTCGCAATCCCATTGAGCGAATCGGCAGAACTCTCGTTCTTGTCGCGTTCTTCATCGGTGACTGGAATAGCTGATGGCGGCGGGGGCACTGCAGGCGGTGCCTCATTCCTCGCCACGGAAACCGGTTTCGCCTCCGAAACGGCCGGCGCCTTGCTCGAGGCCACCGATTCCCGGCTGTGCCGCTCGTACTGCACAATTCCCAATGACCCGACCAGCACGACGCCCGCAACCGCAAATCCCCAACGCAAAACAGGCCACGCCAGCCAGTGGCTTCGCGAGTGGGCGACCAGCAACGGGGCTTCCCCGGAAGGGGGTAGCGCCAATGCTAGAACCTCGCGGCATTCGCCGCAGCCCGCAAGATGTTCCAGAACAGATTGGCGCTCACGGTCAGACAACGCCCGTTGGGCGAAGGCGGTAAGCGTGTCCGGATCCGGATGATCCACCGCCGACACGCCCGCGGCCTTCAGCCGCTCCCGTACGATTTTTGGAATCTCTGCCATTGCAACTTTTCTAGCTTCCGACCCTGCCTATCGCTATCCCCCGCTCTTCTCAGAGAACGCGGACGACGCCGGTTCTTGCGCTAAACTGCGGCGAATATCGAGCTGCAAATCCCGGACATCCACCTCCAGGGCCTCTTCCGCCTGCCGGCGGGACATCCCCCGCTTCCCTAAAGCCACCAGAATCTGCTTCCGCAGCCCCTTCGCCAGTTTGTCGATTTTGCGGCTGATGGTCGACTCGTGCACGGCGAGCATTCGAGCAATCTCGGCCAACGTTCTCCCGTCCAGATAGTACGCGCTCAAAACCATACGGTCTTCCGCCGGAAGGGCGCTCAAAACTTCATCCGTAGCTTGCGTCACCCGCGAGTCGCTGGGCGTTACCGGCTCAGGTTCCGGCGCCCGGAATTGCACACCTTCCTCGGATTCTTCCTCCAGGCTGACCAGCCGCTTGGTGCGCCGGTACCGGTTAACATATTCCTGGGCCAGCACCGTCCGCAGCCACCCTTCCAGGGATCCGCGCCCGGTGTACGACGCCAGCTTCGATTTCCGTTCGCCATCTCGCGTGGTGGTGCCGTAAAGGTCGGCGTAAAGCGTGTCCGCCACTTCGCGCGCCGCCGAGTCTTCGCGCGCAATCCGCAGTGCGGCCAGATAGAGCTTCTCTCGATAGCGGGTAAGAAAAATCTCCCACGCCACATTGCTCCCGGCAGCGCAAGCGCGTGCCAGGGCCAGTTCATCCACCCGCAGGCTCAGGAAAAACGTGCGCGCTTCCGCGGGAGAAACCGCGCTGGCGTGCTTCGCTCCCACTTCGCACAGGACCGCCGCAAACGACTCCCTGGACAGCCCGACTTTTTCGCACTCCGCTTTCAGATGTAGTTCGGCCAGCAGGTCAGAAACGACCGTAACCACGGCGGAAGTTGGCCTGGCCGATGTCATGAGGCAACCACTTGAATTATCCAGCTTTTGCCGAGAGGATCAAGCGCTGAGATTGCCACGCCTGCTTACTTTAGACACCTCGGCAGGGTGGCGCGTTGTACCGGGCTAGACCCGAGACTTCCTGCATTCTTCGCAAGGGCACACCTCCCGCAGAAACTTCCACGAGTAGATCCCAAGATCATGATTGTCGTTCCAGGAGAATTTGATCGCGTACTTTCCCACGCCCTCGGCGGACAGGGGCTTGGCCGTAGGCTTAAAAATCAGCAGCGCCCCAGGCGCCGCCGTCGCCGGATCTCCCGGACGCCGCCCCGCCTTCCCGCGCTCCTCTTCGCACATCGCACACGGGCAAGCGTCGCGCAAATAGGCGAACCCGTAGTGCGAAACATGCCCGTCAGCCCACTCAATATCCACTCCCGTGCCCGAGGTGAGATTGACCTTGACGGACTTCGGGTCAGTTGCGGCGGTAGGACTTTGAAGCGGGGACTGCATTAACCAAGTATCGCATAGGCCATGCCGCGCTGTAGCGCCGGCGTCCTCGCCGGCTGTCGCGTGGGCGTCCCGCCCGCGCATCCCCGGGGAACGATCATGCCGGCGAGTTTGAGCAAGGGGTGCGTGGCGAGCCGAGGAATCGGGGAATTGAAAGGGACGCGCACGGAGCCCAAGAACCGCGGAGTGAATCCCTCCGTGTCTCCGTGCCTCGGTGGTGAATTCCGACTCGACCTCCCGATTCCCAAAACGGGAAATCCACAGCTCCGGAGCCGACCTTCGGCACTGCCGACATTTCGGCAAGCACGCCCAACTAGCACGTTTTCAGGTAGATGCCGCAAGCCCACGATTTTCCGGATCGCCAAAATGCCTCGTTCTGGTCGCTCGCCCAGATGTTCCTTCAGGAACATTCCCTATCCTCGCTTGCGCCGCTTCGCCGGACGCGCTGGCGTCTCTTCCGCCACTGCAAAGTTGACCTTCTTCTCCACTGGATCGATGCGGTCCACCAGCACCTTTAACCGGTCGCCAATGCGGTAGATTCTGCGCGAGTGCTGCGCGATGATCTCGCGCGTGTTCTCGTGATACGTGTAGCGATCGTCGACCAACGTATCGAGCGGCACCAGTCCTTCGACGAAGAGGTCGGTCAACTCCACGAAGAATCCAAACTTGGTCACGCTGGTGATCAGGCCGTCGAATTCTTCACCGACGCGCTCCTGCATGAATTTCACCTTCTTCCATTCCATGAGTTCGCGTTCGGCATCGTCGGCGCGGCGCTCGCTCTGGCTCGACTCTTCGGCGATGGAATGAAGCTCATCGAGCGGAATCGGCTCCGTCAGAGCAGCATGCGCCTCGCGATGCGCAGCGTGATCGCGCCGCTTCGACCAAGGCGAGGGCGCATCCGACGATGAAGGCGTATCGGTGGTGGAGGGCACGCCAGAGGCAACGCGTGAACCGGTGGAAGCAGCGTGTGAGCCTGTGGAAGAGCGGCGCTTCAGCGCCGCGTCAGACGCAGCGTTCAACCGGGTTTCAGCCCTCGTACTCCGCAGCACATCTTTCAGGATGCGATGCACAATCAAGTCTGGATACCGCCGGATGGGCGATGTGAAGTGCGTATAGGAATGCGCGGCCAGCGCGAAGTGTCCCACGTTCTCTTCGGAATAACGCGCCTGCTTCAGCGAGCGCAGCATCAGGTAGCTCAGTATCCGCTCTTCCGGCTTGCCGGCAATCTTTTCCGTCAGCTTCTGATACATGCGCGGCGTGATGTGGACTTCTTTCGGAACTTCGATTTCTCCGACGCGCTTGCCGGTACCGTACGCGGCGCGGCGATCGGCTTTCATCTGCACGCGATGGATGGGCAGCGCGCCCACACCGAGTGAATATCCAAATGTTGCCGCGATGGTTTCGAAGTCGTAGACGCGCTTCGCATCCGGCTTCTCGTGGATGCGGTAGAGGCTGGCAATGCGGTTCGATTCCAGATGGTGCGCCACTGTCTCGTTCGCCGACAGCATGAATTCTTCGATGAGGCGATGCGCGATATTGCGCTCGGAGCGCGCAATCGATTTCATCAGCCCGAACTCGTCGAATTCGATCACAGGCTCAGGCAGGTCGAAGTCGATCGATCCGCGCCGCTCACGCTTGTGGTTAAGGATCTGCGCCAGGTCGCGCATCAGTTCGAATGACGTGACCAGCGGCGCGTAGCGCTTGCGCAAGGATTCGTCGCCCTCAAGCACCGCGTTGACCGCGGTGTAGGTCATGCGCTCGGCGGAGCGGATCACTCCCTCGCACAATTCATACGAAACGATCTCGCCGCGATGATCGATTTCCATGATGCACGATTGCACCAGACGGTCGACATGCGGGCGCAGGCTGCAAATGTCGGTCGAGAGTTCGAGCGGCAGCATGGGCACGGCGCGGTCCGGGAAATAGACGCTGGTGCCGCGCAGGCGGGCTTCCTGGTCGAGTGCACTGTCCGGCGTCACGTATTGTGCGACGTCGGCGATGTGAACCTGCAACTCGAAGTTATTGTTCGGAAGCATTCGCACCAGCACCGCGTCGTCGAAGTCGCGGGCCGTTTCCCCATCGATGGTGACAATGGACAGCGAGCGGAAGTCGCGCCGGCCCTCCACTTCGCG
Source organism: uncultured Acidobacteriota bacterium (assembly GCA_963807095.1). Lineage (GTDB taxonomy): Bacteria > Acidobacteriota > Terriglobia > Terriglobales > Acidobacteriaceae > Sulfotelmatobacter. The sequence continues at coordinate 505,809 of CAWEAF010000003.1, forward strand.
CGCCGCAATCGTCGCCGGAACTCCTTGCGCCTCCTCGAGGGTGGCCGTAGGAAAGTGGTGGGGCAAATGAAATTTACGGATCATGATTTCGACATCGACGCCGAAGTCGCCTTCGCGGCCCAGGATTTCGAAGACTTTCCCTCGCGGGCTCTGCGTGGCCGAGGGCCAGTCGGTGATTTCGACGTCGACCACAACCCCCTCGAGATTGTCCGGATCGGCGTGGCGCGCCGCCTCGCTGCCCAGTACGCGATCCACGGACTGTTTTTTCCTCTGCGCTCGCCGCCCTTCAGGCTGCTCAAAGTCTTTAACCGCCGAGCCCGCAGAGGACGCCGGAGAGCCCGGGACTTCCATTCCGTTGGGGATCACGATCTCCTGCGCAATCTTGGTATCGATAGGAGTGACGTAGTTGCGGCGGGTGCCATAGTGGAAAATGCCTACCACGGTCTGGTGCGCGCGATTTACAGGCCGCACGATACGTCCTTCGGCGCGCCCGTCCGGCCTGACGTTCATGACGTCGACCAGGACCAAGTCGCCGTGCATGGCGTTGCCGATCTGGTGGGGCGGGATGAAGATGTCCCCGCTGAGTTTGGACTTCAGAGACGCGTTAAGCGTTTTGGCATCGGGGATCACGAAGCCGAAGCCGTCGCGATGCATGGTGAGGCGTCCGGCGACGAGATTCTTGTCAGCCGCGGCTTGCGGCAAGGCGTAGCGATCGGAATCGACCCCGATCAGCGCGCCGCTCTTGACTAGCTTCTGTAGGTGTTCAGTGAGTTCGCGGCGCTCGTCTCCATGCAACCCGAGTTCACGGACGAGTTGCTTGTAGCCCGCCTGGCGTTTGGCTTGGCGCGCAATGTGTTGGACGATCGTGGAGTCGGAGAGCATGAACTTTGATATGCCAGCTATCGGCTGTCAGCCGTCAGCTTTCAGCATAACCCACTCGTGCAGTTTGGAGTTGAATGAGAGAGAGGCGCGGCAATCATCTTGTAGTTGCATTTGGTTAGGAAGCAAATGTAGACTGTACAGTTCATGCTATTGAAATGGAGAGTTCATGGCTAGCCCTGCAAGAGCTAAGAGCGGCGGACTACTGATTTCGGCACTGCGGGCGCGCTCCAATTTCGGCAAGCTCTTACAGCGAGTCGAGAGCGAGGGCCAATCGCTGGTCATCGAGAAGCGCGGCCGGCCCAAGGCCGTACTGCTCAGCGTACGCGACTACGTGAGACTTGCCTCACCTGAACCAGAAGTGTTGAAGGTGATTGGCGAAGAATCCCTGCGCCGGGGCACCAGTACGCTTAGCGCGAGAGAGATTGACCGGATCATCAACGCTGCCCGCGGTCGCAAGAGCTAGCGACTAATGATCCCACTGCGACTGGTTCTCGATACCAATGTGCTAGCCCCGGCTGCGCTGAAGCCCCAAGGCTTGGAGCGCACGGCCCTTGTTCTGTCCATCACAAAGCCGGCGCGTCTTTACGTCTCGCAACCTATTCTGGATGAGTACCGTAGTGTGCTTTCCCGCCACGAGTTGAGAATCGGCAAAGGCCTACGGCAGCAACTGCTCCAACTCATTCGCAACCGAAGTTACGCAATCAAGCCATTGTTTTCCCTTGAGGTGGCTGGCGATCCCGACGACAACAAATTCGTGGAATGCGCTGACGCCGCACGCGCCGATTTCCTGATTACGGGTAATCGCAGGCACTACCCGAAATTCTGGAAGCAGACGAAGATCGTGACGGCGCGGGAGTTCGTCGAGATGGCAGCCCAGCATCTGTTCGGATGAACCGGCGGACCAGGCCGGCGGGGTCGTCGAAAGCGGCTCTTCTGGGCATGGATTTGCGGATTTGAGGGCCTGGTTGCAGAACTTCCTTCGGGCCGCAAACAACCCGTCCCTCCGGATCTCGACTCGAACGATTGGTATTCCGCGATGCTGACCGGATCGCCGATTACGCCCTCTCAAACCACCTCGGTGAACTCTGGACTGCGTTTTGCCCAATGTTTAGGGCACTTCCTTTGCCAAACCGGTGGGCCACACTCTGGCGGACTGTTGTGTTTCCCTCTAAATCTTTGTCCCAGAATCACCTAGGCCCTCCAAAAAAAGCCCGTACAGCCTATAATTTCTGCTCACGGTTCCACTGACACTCCGTCTATTCCTGTGCAAGCCCGGGGGACATGAAAAGCCGGGCAGGTAGAGGACGTGAAATGCCGGCCGGTGCATGGTGTATATCACTTGCGGTTGGCGGACGGGCCCACTCGCGGCAGAGTGAGTTAAACGAGAGAGTCAGCAGGGACCCCACGCGGGGTTGCATGGCTGGGCAGGAACGCCGAATCGACGACACAATGCTGATCCGGGAAGCGCAGCGCGGAAGCCGCGCAGCCTTCGAGGAACTGGTGCGCCACTATGACCAGGCAGTGCTGCGGCTGGCGCTTCATCTGACCGGAACTGAACACGACGCCCAGGACATGTATCAGGACGCCTTTCTCAAGGCTTACAAGAACATCGGCAACTTCCGGTTCGAGTGCTCCTTCTACACGTGGATTTACCGGATCGTAACGAATCTGTGCCTCGATCATTTGCGCAAGAGGAACGTGCGCAAGGAAGACGCGCCGGTCGCGAAAGACTCCGAGGGCGGCGAGTACGACCTGCTGGATCAGGTGCCGATGGACGGGCGGGGGCGAATCCAGAGCGGGATTTGATGCGGCGCCAGTTGGGAGCGCGCATCGCGGGAGCACTGGAAAAGCTCACTCCCCGCGAGCGCATGGTCTTCGAGCTAAAGCATTATCACGGACTGAAGCTGAGAACCGTGGGAGAGATTTTGCATACCACGGAAGAGACCGCCAAGAACACACTCTTCCGGGCCACGCAGAAATTGCGCGGAGCTCTGGCGGATATGAGATAGGGAATTCGGTCTTGGGTGTCGGGTCTCAGCTCTTAGGCCCCACACCTGAGAACTAAGACCTAACACCAAGGATTGACCTATGAAGTGTGAATGGGTTCGAGAGAATATCGTGCTTCAGGTTTATGGCGAGCTGGCCGACGATGCGCGCCATGAACTGGAGCAGCACGTGGCCCGCTGCGCTGACTGCGCGGCCGAACTGAAAGCAGAGCAAGACTTTCACGCACTGCTTTCGCAGGATCGCGCGGAAGATCCTACGCCGAATCTGTTGACCGCCTCGCGCATGCGGCTGCAGGAAGCGCTGGAGACGGCCGAGCAGGGCAAGTGGTGGTCCCGCCTGGCATTCGATCCGGCGATCTGGCTGCGGCAAGTTCGGTTTTCTCCGGCACTGGCTTCGGCCATTTTGATTTTAGGGTTCGCGGGCGGGGTAGGAACTACCTACAGAATTTACAGTCCGCGCATTACCCCGAATCCCGCAATCGTCGCAAGCAACGGCAGCACACCCGCTCCCGAAACCTCCATCGCAGGAATTGATTCCATCACTCCCGTCCCGGGCACCGACCAAGTCAGCATCAAGTACAACACACTGGCCACTGAGGAGACACAGGGATCTCTGAACGATCAGCAGATTCAGCGATTGCTGCTGTACGCGGCACGCAGCAATTACAACTCGGGCGTGCGCGTGGACTCAGTCGATCTGCTGGCACAGAAGAGCAGCGAGACCCAGGTTCGGGAAGCGCTGATGTATGCGCTGCAAAACGACACCAATCCCGGAGTCAGGCTGAAGTCCCTGGATGCTCTCGGCAATTACGTCAAAAGCGATACGAACGTGCGCGATGCGGTGTTGCGCGCATTGGTGAACGATGACAATTCCGGAGTACGTATTGAAGCCCTGCGGCTGATCGAGCCAGTGAAGGCCGATGGCAGCGTGCGCGGCGTGCTGATGGCGCTGGCGGCGAAGGATCAGAGCACATACATCAAATCGCAGGCGCGCACCATTCTGGCGCAGTTGCCGGAGATTGATTAGGAAGAAGCGTTGTTAGGCATTAGGTCGCAGGTCTTAGGTACACGGCACAGGAAACCTAACACCTAATACCTGGCACCTGGGACCAAAAGTAGAAACGAGGTGGTTCATTTGAGAAAAGCAATACAAACCGTAGGGTTGGCCGTAGGGTTGGCCGTCGTGCTGGCCCTGCTTGCGTCGCTCAGTTTCGTTGCGGAGAGCGCGGCGCAGGATGTTCATGTATCCCGCGACGGCGGGGCCTGGGGGCAAGAGGTCACGGGCCAGCTCGCAGCGGTCAAGAACCTGAGAGTCAAAGTTGACATGGGCTCGGTGGTCGTGCGTGGCGGACAACAGCAAGGCATCAATTATGTGGTTCATACGCGTTTCGATAATTCTTCAGAACAGGAAGCCCGCCGCCAGTTCGATAATTACAAGATCACCGCGTACGTTAGGGGAGATACGGCCTGGATCGTGGGCGACTGGCAGGGCGGACGGCGCCCACGCCATTTCTCAGGCGAGTTCAGCATCAACGTTCCTCGCGAAATCGCGCTGGTGAAGCTGGAAACCGAGGGCGGCAATGTCGAGACCACCGGGATTTCGGGTCGGCTCGAGGCGGAGAGTGGCGGCGGAAGCATGCGGCTCGACGACATTGGCGCGGGCATCGCCGCGGAGACCGGCGGAGGATCTATCAGGGTGGGAACGGCCGGTGGCGATCTTGGGCTACACACCGGCGGTGGATCCATTGAGGTGCGCCGTGCGAACGGGAAGGTTGTCGCCGAGACCGGTGGCGGCAGCATCCGCATCGATTCCTGCGCGCAAGGAGCAACTGTAGAGACCGGCGGCAGCAGCATTGAAATCCGCCAGTGCTCTGGCCGAGTCAAGGCTTCGACGGGAGGCGGCAACGTCGACCTGAGCGACATTGACGGTCCGGTGGATATTGAAACCGGCGGCGGAAGCATCCATTTGACCGGCGCCAAGGGGCACGTTCACGCGGAAACTGGCGGCGGCGGGATTGAGCTTTATGGCGTACCGTCGGCGCAGGCAGAAACGGGAGCGGGCGGGATCACGGTGAAATTGGTCAACACTTCCGGCGAGCGGCACGATTCCGATCTGGAAACGGGAGCCGGAGACGTAACCGTCTACATCGCTTCCGACGTCGCCATTAACCTCCGCGCCACCGTGGATATGGGCAACGGACACCGGATCACGTCGGACTTTCCGGACATTCATGTAAGGAGCGATGGCGATCAGTGGGGGCCGAAGACGCTCACAGCTGAAGGCCAGCTGAACGGAGGAGGCCCTCTGGTAAAAGTGCGCACTTCGACGGGAGACATCTGCATCCGGCGCGCCAAATGAAACGCATTGAGCGCGGATTGCGCTTGATGCGAAGTTCGATGTGATTCACTCGCCAGGTTTTTCCTGGCGGCTGAAATATACGAGGGACTAACCATGCACAGGTACATTGCGATCAGCATGTTGTTGTTGCCGTTGCTGGCGGGTTTGTCGCAGGCGGCGCAGAACACAGCCATCGATCCGCAGCCTTGGGTTTTCTCCAGCGAAGACAGCGGAACCAGTTCGTATCTCGGCGTAGACATTGCGGACGTCACCACCGACCGCCTGAGCGCCTTGAAGTTGAAAGAAGAAAAGGGCGTGGAGGTGACGATGGTGGATCAGGACGCTCCGGCGGGCAAGGCGGGCCTCAAGGAGCACGACGTCATCCTGACCATGAATGGCACCCCCATCGAGAGCGGGGCGCAGCTGCGCCGCATGATTCATGAAACTCCGGCAGGGCGCGTGGTCACGCTTGGACTGAGCCGCGACGGCCAGCCTATGACGCTGAAGGTGCAGTTGGCCGACAAACACAAAGAATTCGCGTTTATGGGACCGAAGCCGGGGGACCTCCATGTGCAGATCCCCGAAATCCATATCCCCGATATCGACATTCCTTCAATGAACATGGTGGTGGTTACCTCTTCAGCGCGCAGCGGGCTGATGGTGGAGAACATCACGCCGCAGTTAGGTGAATTCTTCGGAGTAAAGAACGGGGACGGCGTGCTGGTGCGCTCGGTGGAAAAAGGCAGCCGGGCAGAAAAATCGGGGTTCCGCGCCGGGGATGTCATTGTCAAAGTGAATGGCCAGCAGGTGCACGACACCAGCGACTTCACCCATGCGGTGCGGTCGCGCACCGGGAATTCCGTGAATGTCGCTGTCATGCGAGACAAGAAAGAGCAGAGCCTGACGTTGTCGATGCCGCAATCCAAGGACTCGAGCAGTCTGATCGAGGAAGAGAGCTTCTTTGACGGGCCGGCGATCAAGGCGGAGACAGCCCGCGAGTTCGCCCGGATGCGACAGTACATGGCGCAGTTGCGTCCCCAAATGGAGCTGGCAGTCGAAAATTCGGCCAAGAATGCCCAGGAGCTGGCAAAATCGCTCTGCCAGCAGCAAAGAGAGTTGCAGCGCCAGACTGTGAAGCAGAGAAGAGAATTGCAGAAGAATATGGAGCAGCTGCGCCGGGAACTGCAGCGCTTGAGAGCGGACTGGGTTTAGGCCGCCGGCTTAGTTGACTGCCCCCGCGGCTTTCGATACTGCGGCTAGAAATACGCGGTTGCGCCCTGATTGTTTCGCCGTATACAAACCGTTGTCAGCGGCGTGGACGATTTCGTCGCGCGTCTTGCCGTGAGCCGGGAAGGCGGCGACTCCTGCGCCGATGGTGATGGTGCGAGGCACTCCTGGAAAGTGCCACTTCTCGACCAATCGCCGTAATTTTTCCGCAATGGCTGCAGCCTGCTTGGCGTTGGTGTGCGCAAGGTAACCACCGTCCCCTCCGAAAGTAACTGTGTTGCAAGGGAACCCAGTGGCTTAGCGCCATTTCTGGGCGGTACGGATAAGCCCGTAAGCGACGAGGCAGATCCAGAAGTCGAGCACCATGCCCAGATCGATGTGAGGGGGATGGTGACGGGCAACGGGTGGGAGCGACGGCACCAGCAGGAAATACACGATGTTGCCGAGGATGATGGCAAACAAAGCTTGGAGGAAGTTCAGGCGCACTGACTGTTTAGACACCGGCGCGCTCCCGACGGGATGACTCAGAGAGGCCGCGGCCGGGAGTGCCTTCCCGGACGTTGCGCGGCTTTGTAGATGGCGGGTTCATCGCTAACTGGGGGTTGCTGGCTCCTGATATCCTTTCGATGCCTGCCTGCCGCGATTTCGTTGCGATGCGGCGCGGCAGGAAATGGGCGCATGCTTGAACTCTCCACGCCGGTGCAGTATGTAAAGGGCGTTGGCCCGCGAATCGCGGAAGTGCTGGCCGGCAAGGGAATTCATACCGTCGGCGACCTTCTCCATTATCTTCCTTTCCGCTACGAAGACCGGCTGAACCCACGAGGGATCGCGGAACTGCGGGCCGGCGAAATGGCGACGGTGGTGGCTGAAGTGCGGAATTCGGGATTGTTCCGCACCCGCAAAATGCCGATTTTTCAGCTCACGGTCGGGCAAGGACGCACCCGGCTTCGCTGCCTCTGGTTCAATGCAACCTACCTGGAGGGCAAATTTGTCGCGGGGCAGATGATCGCGCTCTATGGGAAGGTCGAGCAGGATGAACGCAGCCGCGAACTGCAGATCATCCAACCGCAGTTCGAGATCCTGGGCGACCCCAGCGATGGCGAGGATGGGGCCGAGAAAAAGATGGCGGAATCGCTGGAGATTGGGCGGATTGTTCCCATCTATGAAGCGACGGGCCGGCTTACTCCTCGGTGGTTTCGCAAGGCGATCCGAACCGCGCTCGACAATCTGACTCCTGACATGCCCGATCCGATTCCGGCGGCTGTGCGCGGGCATTTGGGACTGGTCTCGCCACGGGCCGCTCTGTGGAATGTGCACTGGCCCGAACCGGGAGAGAGCCTGGAACAACTGCAATCGTCGCGCACTCCGGCGCACATCCGAATGATCTTTGACGAACTCTTTTTTGTGGAGTTGGGCCTGGAACTCAAGAAGCGGCAGCTCAGGGCGGAGACTGGAATTGCATTTCGTTTGGACGATCGGGCGCGGGCCGCGATCAAGAAGATTCTGCCGTTCCATCCCACGGCGGCCCAGAAGCGGGTGCTGAAAGAGATTGCCGGGGACATGGAAAAGCCTTATCCCATGCGGCGCTTGCTGCAAGGCGACGTGGGGTCGGGCAAAACCATCGTGGCGTTCGAAGCAGCGATCATCGCGATTGAGAACGGATACCAGGTGGCGCTGATGGCGCCGACCGAAATCCTGGCGCAGCAGCACTATTTTTCAGCGCGGAGAATTCTGGAGAATGCCGGATATCGGATCGTGCTGCTGACCGGATCGCTGGAAGCCGACCGCAAGCGGGAGATTCGCCGTCACATCGCCCAAGGCAATGCCCAGTTGGTGATCGGGACCCATGCCTTGCTCGAAGAAAAAGTCGAATTCGGCAATCTGGGACTGGTCATCGTCGACGAGCAGCATCGCTTTGGGGTGATGCAGAGGCTCAAACTGATGAGGAAATCTGGAGATGGCGGTGAGGAACTTCAGGCGAGGACGACCGCCCTCGGCAGTCAGGCCGAGCGAAGCTCGGGCGTGACTCACGAACCCGATGTTCTCGTGATGACCGCCACGCCGATCCCACGCACACTCGCGCTGACTCTTTATGGCGATCTCGATCTCAGCGTGCTCGACGAACTTCCTCCCGGACGCACCCCAATCGTGACCAAGTGTGTCGGGGACGATCAGTCGTCAAAGGTTTGGGATTTTGTCCGCAAGCAGGTCGCGGCTGGCTATCAGGCCTATGTCGTGTACCCCGTCATCGCCGAGAACGAAGAGAGCGAACTGAAGGCGGCGATCCAGATGTATCGCGAACTCAGCGGCGTAGTGTTCAAGGATCTTAAGGTGGGCCTGCTGCACGGCCGGCTCGACTCGGACCTTAAAGATCAGGTCATGCGTATGTTTCAGCGCGGCGAGTTGCAGATTCTGGTCGCGACCACCGTCATTGAAGTTGGGGTGGACGTTTCGAACGCCTCGGTGATGGTGATCGAGCATGCAGAGCGCTTCGGGCTGGCGCAGCTTCATCAGCTGCGCGGACGGATTGGACGCGGCGCAGCGAAGTCCTATTGCGTGCTGATGACCGGCGGCAAGGTGACCGAAGAAGCACAGCGCCGGCTCAATGCGATGGTCGAAACCAACGACGGATTCAAGATCGCCGAGTTGGACCTGGAACTCCGCGGTCCGGGAGAGTTCTTTGGCACAAAGCAAGCTGGGCTGCCGAGCTTCCGGGTAGCGAACATTATCCGCGATCACGAGCTGCTCGAAGCGGCGAAGCGCGAGGCCGCCGCCGTTTTGGCTGGTCCGAACTCTGAAGTTTCCTCCGAAGAAATCAGCCGTGCCCTGGTGTACATGCGCGCGCGCTGGCAACTTACCTACGGTTTAGTCGAAGTTGGCTGATCGCTGATCGATGACGCCGTCCGCGTAATTCCCACGTCAAATATTTTGGGGAACTTTTCTCCTCTGGGGAACTGCCACGCATGAAGGCAGCTAGTGTAGTGCGTCGGGAGATAAGGGTATGTATATGGGACTGCGAAGACCAGAGATCGTTCGACTGGCATTCCCCCGGCGGCTGAACAGGCTGCTGAAGAACTCGTGTTGGGGCGGCAGAAGGTCAACCTCAGGCGCTAAAGCGCGCCCGATTTTAGAGGACTTAACGGCACGACTGAAGTCGTGCCCTTCCCGAAACCTATTCGAGACAGAGTTTTTCAGCAGCCTGCGAATCCGCTCCCTACTTCCTTCTACTTACGGATGGGCTAGAGCCCATCCCTTTCAAAATGAATAGGGGTCACTCTGTATGACGCCCGCACTAGATGACTCGGAGGAGATCACGCAGACGAGCGTTACTTCCGTTGTTCCCCTCGGCCCCGGATCACAGACCTTTCCGGTGCCAGCACGCGAGACTTATTAACAGGAGGTCAACGATGACCAGCTGCGAGAAACTTACCACCTGTCCGTTCTTCTCCGGCCAGATGGCAAACATGCCTGGGGTAGCCGACTTGATGAAGCAGACCTATTGCCTTGGCGACAAGGGGCGTTGTGCCCGGTATCAGCTGTCTACCTCCGGAATTGCCGTGCCGGCGGACCTTCTTCCGAACGACGTAGCCCGGGCGAATGCGCTCTTGAACCGACGATAGAGCCACTCCGGTTCGGTACCGTGTCGCCCGGGGAGGTTGATTCCCGCGAACCGATCTTCAACTGATAAGATCAAACAGATGGCGGGTTCGTCTCAATTGATCCAGATCGAGGTCAGTCCTCCTCTTCGCGTGCCCAAGCCGCAATGGCTCCGGGCTAAGGCTCCGGTGGGTGACAACTTCCACAATCTCAAAAAGCTGGCGCGCGGGCTGGGGCTGCATACCGTTTGCGAATCGGCCCAGTGTCCGAACATCGGCGAGTGCTGGAATCACAAAACCGCAACGTTCATGTTGTTGGGAGACATCTGCACCCGGCGATGCGGGTTCTGCGCGGTGCCCAAAGGGCGTCCGGAACCGATCGATTGGGAAGAGCCGCGGCGCGTGGCGGAAGCGGTTTCCCGCCTCGGCCTGAAGCATGCCGTGGTTACCAGCGTGAACCGCGATGACGACAACATCGGCAGTGCGCGGGTGTTTGCCGCGACCATCCGCGAGATTCGCACCCTGACTCCAGATTGCCGCGTCGAAGTGCTGATTCCTGATTTCCAGGGACTCGAAGAGTCCTTGCGTATCGTGCTTGACGCCCAACCGGATGTGCTCAATCATAACACCGAGACCGTGCCCCGGCTGTATCGGGCAGTGCGTTCAGGTGCGCGGTACGAGCGCACTCTCGCCCTCCTCGAACATGCCAAAGAGATTTCACCGGCAATGGTGACGAAGAGCGGCGTCATGGTCGGCCTGGGAGAGTCGTCCGAGGAGTTGATCGAGGTCTTCCGCGACCTCGGCAGCCGTGGTGTCGACATTCTCACCGTCGGGCAGTATCTGCGCCCATCGAAAGATCATCTGCCGATCGCCCGGTTTTACACCCCGGACGAGTTCACCTATCTGCGGAGTGAGGCTCTGCGCTTCGGTTTCCGCCACGTCGAATCAGGGCCGCTGGTGCGGTCGAGCTATCATGCGCATGAGCATGCCGACGCTGCGGCGGCGCCCAGGACGGTGACCTAGCTTGCGGCGGACGGGTTGTCCCGCCCGCACTCTTCTCCCGAAAATCCCAGGCTGCAGGATTAGTATCTCCATCGAACAACTTGGAATAGCGGAAGCGAGGGCGAAATGCTAACCGCGCTTCTGGTGGTGATTGGTTTCTTCGCCGGATTGCTCGGCGCGCTTACTGGCATCGGCGGCGGAATCCTGCTCACCCCGATTCTGGCCCTTCATTTCGGCATCCCCATCCGCGAGGCCATCGGGACCAGCCTGGTCGCCGTCATTACGACGTCCGCCGCGAGTTCTTCTGTTCACCTGCAGCGCCACACCACTGACATTCGGCTGGGCATGACTCTCGAACTGGCGACGGCCCTGGGCGCCGCGGTCATGGCGTATCTGGTGGGCTACTTTAACCGCAACGTGTTGGAGGGCTTGTTTGCGGCATTCTTGCTGTATAGCTCGATCACGATTCTGAGCAAGAGCGGCAAACTTAGAGGAGAGGACGTTCTGCTTCCGCAGAACGGCCAGATTCCGCCGTATGAGCCGCAACGCTACCCGCTCGGACTAAGCGCGTCGCTGGTGGCAGGCGGGCTGTCGGGGCTGCTGGGAATTGGAGGTGGTCCCGTCAAAGTTCCGGTCATGTTCATTTTCATGAACGTGCCGTTGATGGTAGCGACCGCGACTTCGAATTTCATGATTGGCGTGACGGCAACGGCTAGCGCAATCGTCTATTACCGTCGCGGCGATATCTTGCCTGAGATCGCTGCGCCACTGGCCGTCGGAGTATTCGTGGGCTCGTTGCTGGGGGCGCGCCTGGCGCCTCGGGTTCACACCAAGATCGTCGTCTATTTGCTGGTCGCCATCATGCTGTACCTGGCGGGACATCTCATCGTTCATCTGCTGCGGGGAGGATTGTGAGCGAGAAACGCGAAGCCGGATTCGACCGCATCGTGGCGATGGTGCTCCGCACCGGGGCATTCGGCTGCTTCGCCATTATGCTCGCCGGACTGATCACCGGTTTATTCCTCAAAGGGCGAGTTCCTCTGGACCTGGAACGCGCTGGGGTGCTGCTCATGCTGGCCACTCCGGTGGTGCGGGTCATTGTTGCCTGCTTCTTGTTTTTCCGCGAGAAGGATTGGAAGTACGGATGGATCTCGCTGGGTGTGCTGGTGATCCTAATGCTGGGGTCGGTGTTCGGCATCGGGGAACACTGAGGGGATCAGAACACGTGCAGTTTTATGCTCAGATATTTCTTGGGATTTTCCCGAATCCCCTTTAACAGGGCACGAGTCTCGACGAGGACGTCGTTGGTATTCTTATACAAGGCTTCATCTTTGAGAAATTTTCCCGCCGTTCCTTGACCTGCTTCGAGGTCGCTGGTTAGTTGGGAGAGCTTGGTGATGGTGTTGTCCAGCTTCTTGGCGAGTTCCTCGTCCTTGGTTAGTTTGCCTAGCGTGCCCTTGCCGGCATTGATGTCGTCGGTCACCTTCTTGAGGTTGGCGATGGTGTCGTTGGCATTGTTGTACAACGACGGATCTTTAAGGAACTTGCCGGCCGTACCTTTGCCCTGCTGCAAGTCGTCGATGACACCATTCATCTTGTCGAGCGAGGACATGAATTTGTCGTAGGCATCGTTGCGGCTGATGAGGCGTCCCAGGCTTCCCTCGCCGTTGCCCACCTGCTCCACAATTTTCTGGAAGTCAGCAACCGTCATGGAAAACCGGTTATACAGAGTCGGATCGTAAATCAATTTGCCCAGCGATCCTTTGCCGCTTTCGGCGAAGGCCAGGATGCGATCGGCGCGTTTCAGCAACGCGTCCATATTTTGCAGCGTGCTTTGGCTGGCCCGAACCACTTGATTGAAGTCGGGATGCACCTGCGTGGGGAGAGTATCCCCGTCCTCGACAGGGCCGCCGACGGCTTGTGAACTGTCGATGTCGAGATAGGTTTCGCCGAGAACTCCGGCGGTTTCCAGCGAAGTCACCGAATCGCGGCGCATGCCGAACGCGTATCGTGTGCTGATCTTCATGGTGACTTCCACCGGGGTGAGCGGCTTCCCCTGCACGATACGAATATGGGTGACGTTTCCAATGTCCACGCCGCTCAAGCGGACGGGAGCGCCCTGGCGCAGCCCTTCGGCATTATCAAAATAGGACTTGACGGTGATCCGCTGGGTGAAAAGCCCGCCGGTGCCGGACATGAGGAATAGCAGAACCGCGAGGGTCACGCACGCGGCGATGACCGTAACCCCAACCTTGAGTTGAGACCACTTGAGCTGCTTCTGGCTAGGCAAATGATTTCCTCATGACGCCAGTTGGTAGCGTGCGCCCGGCTGCGGCAACAGCTCAATACACCCGGTTGTCGATTCACGCCCTCGCCAGAATGATAACAAATATCCCGGCAACTTCAGGCGGCCCTTGGACGCAAGGCCGGCATGACCGCGAGCGCGAGCAGGTACGCTGCTGCGCCGCAGGCTAGAGTGACGTTTAGTCCAAATTGAATGGCGATCACCATCGCCAGAACCGATCCCAGTACGCTGGCAGCGGCATTCATCGCCCATGCCCACTCCACTGCATTGTCGGACGCGCCTTCGCCGGGAAACTCGGGGGCGGGGGATGAGGCCAAGGCCCGCAGCCCGGTCGGGAACGGCATTCCCATGAGGAACCCCAAAGGGATCAGAAGGACTCCGCTAATCAGAAGGCGATACTCGAAAGCCAACCCGACCAGCGCAGCGAGGCGGCCGGGCAGGAAGAAAACGAAGAACAGCAGCGTCAGGACAACCAGAAGAAGCGGGATCCACGCCATCTCGGTGCGCGGCAGCCACAGCCGTGAGAATAAGCTTCCCGCTCCGCTCGAGAGCATGAGCAGGAAAATCACCACGGTCAGAGCGTACGTCGGATGCCCGAGAAAGAGCACGAAGCGTTGAATGAAAGCGATCTCGACCAGAATGTAGCCGAGACCTACGGCCACAAAATAAAGCAGCGGAAGAGGCGAATGACGCTGCCTGCCGCTCGTGAGCAGGAGCGGAAGAATCAGGAATCCAAGCACGGCGACCGCCGATATCGCCAGCACCAGCAACAGGACCAGCACTCCCAAATTTACCTTCCAGTCGATGGCGTGGCGCCGTTCCGGCTGGTCCAGAATCTGGCTCGGCTTTAACGTAAAAAAGAAGAATGGGGCGTTGTCGCGCACGGGGGCCACGTTGTAGGCATAGCTTCGAGCAAAAGCATAGGGATCGTTGCTGGCGATGAGTTGGGAAAATGGATTCTGGCCAGGGTGGGACGGCAGGTACAGCGACGCGAGTTTAGAATACTTGTCGAGGTGCAGGGCGACAATCGCTTCTTCGTCGGGAGTGAATGGAGTCTTCTTCGCGAGCACGACCACAGGAATGCCGTCCTCATTTAGAGGGCCTTCCGAGGCCACGATAAAGTTGTTCGCGGGATTAGCGACTCCCAGCTGATGCAGCGCCTCCATGGCCACAGAGACGACGCGCAGGGCCTCCCGCGGGTGACGGAATTCCCAGCGGGTAATCGCGATCATCCCATCCGGGTTGAGGTGATCAAAATATTCCCGGAAGGCCTCGACCGTGTAAAGGTTATTTTCGCTCAGAGCGAAGGCTCCCGCGGCCGTTGAGGCCCATGTATCCACCAAAGTCATCTGCACTACGTCAAAGTGCTGCGCAGTAGAACGCAGGTAGGAGCGGCCGTCTGTGACGTGGATGTGCACTTCGGGCCGCTGGTAGAGGTGCTGCGAGTAATCGGCGTAGCGGCCGCGCATGATCGTAGTCGCGATTATGGGATTGATCTCTATGCCGGTCACGTTCGGGCTGCCGTTCGCTACAGCGCGCAACACGTCCACGCCGCCTCCAGGGCCAATAATCGCGAAGTCGCCGCGCGGGCGCAGAACGTTGGCCAGTGCGGGCGGTGCCGACATCAGAGCGTCTTCCCATGCGGTCTGGTGCCAGCGGGACACTTCGGCGTTCATAATGTAGGTCGATGCATCAGCATCAATGACGATCGCCTTGGCCTGTCCCTGGCGGTCGACTTCCACGCGAGACAACGCATTCCAGCGGGCGAATTCCACCCAGGAAGGATCGCGAAACATCCCCTTGGCGTAAACCACGTCGATCAAGCGTCCTGAGTGATTCGCAGCAATTAAAGCGGCTAGGGCGAGCGCGACGATCCCGGCGTTTCTTCGCAGACGGCGTTCCTCCGCCCAGACGATCGACGCGCAAGCCAGCGAAAAACCAGCAACCAGAATGACGTTCGGTCCGCCAAGCCAGTTGAGCAGAGGAACGATGGCCAGGCATGCGAGTGCTCCGCCACAAAGGTCGGCGCTGTACAGCCTCGGAATGCGCCCTGTTTCACGCGCAAAGACGATAGAGAACAGGAGCCCAGTCAGGAAAAACGGCACTGCCGCCGCGAGATAGACGAGCGTGAGCCGGAAGAAGTTCTTCCCCGTCACATTGAGAGCGACCGGGATATGCAACACGATCTCGAGTGCTACAACCACCACAAACGCGTTCGCCATGCACAGCCGGGAGGCGAGGGTTCGCGTCGCTACTCGGGCAAGGCGCGTTTTCAACAAATACGCAAACACGCCGCCTGCGCCGAGACCAAGCAGCGCGATCGAGATTGCCAGAAACGCAAAGTGATAGAAGAGGACGACGGAAAACAGTCGGGTGAGAGCAAGTTCCAGCAGCAGGGCCGAAAAGCTCGTGAGTCCCAGCCCGGCCAGCAGTATCTTTTCCGGGATTTCAGGGGTGACTCGCGATGGAGTAGGCGTAGTTGTGAGTACGGCCATAATTTGTCGGAGGCGACAGTCTAGCAGAAGGTGCCTGCAGACTCGGTGCTCCCAAGGTGGGTCGCAGCTCAGTTTTCCAGGATCACTTGGGCGATCGCCTGCTCCTGGGTGTGCGAGATCGAGAGCGCGGCATTCTTGACTCCAAGCTTCGCGGCGAACTCTCCGGCTTTGCCGAAGAACTGAATGGTGGGCCGGCCCCCCGGCATGCGTACTACCTCGCAGTCGCGCCAGCGCACGCCGTGATTCCACCCTGTACCGAGCGCCTTCATCGCAGCCTCTTTGGCCGCGAAGCGCGCCGCATACCGCTCGACGCGATTGGCCTTCGAGTCGCAGTAGCGCATCTCTCCCTCGGTAAAGATGCGTTCTAAGAATCGCTGGCCGAAGCGCTCAATGGCGTACTTGATGCGGGGGACTTCGGCGATATCGATGCCGGTGCCGACGATCATGGCTTCTCCAGTCGCATAACCTCCCACCCAAAAACCTTGCCGTGCTGGTGTGAGGGGTGAATTAGATTCGAAAACTCGGAAAAGCAACGATGGCCCAAGTGAATTCTCAGAACCTGCTTGCAGATAATCTCGAAGCAATTCACGGCGACATCTAGATTGACGCGAGGCGGTTTGTGTTCATATCCAAATATGAGAATTCCAAGTCTCTCATCGAACTCAGAGTTTTGAAGTTTCATCGCATCGCCAACTGCACTGACATTTCCCGAGTACGGGTGGAGGATATTTTCGGACCAGTGTTCAGCTTCGATTCCGTTATCGCCGAAGGGCCGAATGAGCTTGAGCTCCAAGGCCCACTCTGCCGGAATAACGATGTCACATAGCTGTCTTGAGTTTGGGTATGGCATTGCCCGTGCCTTCTCGTAGCTCTCCGGTTTCGTTGCTCTCAGCCAAGACACCGCACGGGTAGTGGCTTCGTTCTCCGTCAAAGGCCCAATGCCGGACTTGTATTCTCTAGTCTTCGACCGCCCTGTCGGCGCAGACTCATCAACGGCTTTGAACGCCGCCGCAAGATCACGGACCAGATCGATCATCTCCATAAAGTTCTATCCGAGGCTGAATCTTACAGCAACCGGTCGCCGCGGTAGAGCAAGCGTCCGTCGATCATGCGGGCTTCGGCGGTCAGCTTGTGAGGCTTTACGGGGCCGGCCGCGTCAATGTGCAGGACCTCGTGGCCGTGCGCGACCAGCCAATCGGAAACCAGCATGCGATGACAACGAAAATAGACGCGCTCGGCGCACATGTAAGCGGTGCGAGATTGTTCGCCCAGGCGAATAAGTTCCGCCATAGCTTGCTCGAACTCGGGCGTGAGCATGTAGTCGGCGTAGTTGCGGAAGCTGTCGTTGCGCAGCGCAATATGCGGAGACTCGGTCAGAATCTTTTTGCGATATCCGCCCAGAGCTTTCATCGAGATGTAGCGAATGCCGGCCGCCGGCAAACTGAGCGTAAGCGCGTCCTGGTTGAATTGCGGCAGCCGTCGCGACATGGGAAAGGCGCGAATGTCGACCAACGCTTTGATCTCGTGCGCCTGCAGCGCGGTGATTAACTCGTCCAGCGAGCGCGTGGAATGTCCGATGGTGTAGAGGGTGGCCAACGCAGGATTCGATGCGGAAGGCCGCCTATCCGATGTTTCGCAGGGCTGACGCTATTAGTGCGTCCTGCTCGGGAAATACGGTTCGCAGGTCCAGCAGGACGCGGCCTTCCTCCACGCGGGCGATGATCGGAGGATTGGAAGCCCGAAGGCGGGAAGCAAGTTCGTCGGCGCCCAGGTTCGAGCAGGTCAACGCCAGCATCCGGCTTGGCAAGGTGGATGACGGGGCTGCGCCGCCTCCAACGACCGATTCGCCGGCAATGACGCTGGCTTCGATTTTTGCGCTCGACCCGAGGCCTTCGGCTAACGCTTCGGCGCGCCTTCCGATTTCCAGCGGGCTAAGGCGCATCATCTGGAGAGCGGGGATGGCGGCATAATCGTGTTTGACATATGCGAGCAGGGTGGCCTCCAGCGCGGCATACACCAGCTTGTCGACGCGCAATGCGCGGAAGAGAGAATTGGCGCGCATGCGTTTGATAAGATCTGCGCGCCCGCTCAGCAGTCCGGCCTGAGGTCCGCCGAGCAGTTTGTCGCCACTGTAAGTCACGACGTCTACGCCAGCCTGCAGGCTGTCGAGCACTGTCGACTCGTTGCGAATGCCGAAGGTTTCGAGATCGACCAGCGCGCCGCTGCCCAGGTCCTCGATCAACGGAAGATTTCTGCGACGCGCCAAGTCGACCAGTTCGGACATGGAGGCCTGTTCGGTGAATCCGGTGATTTCGAAATTTGAGCGATGCACTCGCAGCAGAGCCCGGGTGCGATCATTGATCGCCTTCTCGTAGTCGCCGACCCGTGTGCGATTGGTGGTGCCGACTTCCCGCAGAGTCGCCGCTGACTTCGCCATCACGTCGGGGATGCGGAACGATCCGCCGATTTCAACCAGTTCTCCGCGGGAGACGATGACTTCGCCTCCCTCAGCTAATGTGTTGAGTGCCAGCAGGACTGCGGCAGCGTTGTTGTTGACTACGATGGTCAAGGTCTGTGGAGATTCCGCCTGGCTTCGCTGCGGCGGGACAGCCGAGGCGGCTGCCCCTACGTGAGCGGAACTATCCGCAAGGAGCTTGCGAAAAAGGCGATCGACGTGGACGTCGCGTTTGCCTCGCTCGCCGGCTTCAGTATCGAATTCGAGGTTCGAGAAGTGGGTGGCCGTTTCCGCGATGTGGTCCAGGGCCACTTGTGCCAGCGGGGCCCGACCCAGGTTGGTATGCAGGATCACTCCCGTGGCGTTGATGACGGGGCGCAGCGAAAAGCCCAGGGACTTTCTTACCTGCATTTCGATCGCGCCGGTCAAGCCATCCAGTGCGATCCGAAGCGCGGGGTGATCGAGCAGGCCGGAGGCGATTTCTTCTCGCAGCCTTCCGAGGACGGAACGCGCGGCGTCGGTGACAGCGGTCGCACCGTGAGCGTCGATCAGGCGGGCCGTCTCAGGCATGCGGAGCTGCTCGTCCACCGACGGCAGCTCGCGAAAAAGCTCCGGGTTTGCCACGCTCTTCACTGGACGGATTATGCCACGAACTGTGCCCAGCTAAACACCGGACTCAGAGCGTGTGCAGGTAGGCCATCAAGTCCTGAATCTCTTGAGGGCTCAGCTTTTGCGCGTATCCGGGCATTTCGTGACGACCAAGGCGGATGATATCGCTCACGCGTTCGTCGTTCGCGGGAAGGCCGCTGAGCGGAAGATATTTGCGCTGGAAGACTCCCTTGAGTCCCGGGCCCTTTTTGCCCCGCGTCGAATACGGCTCGTGACAGCGGGCGCACTCGGAATCGTAAATCTTGCGGCCGGAAGCCTGTTGCGCGTTCAGGCCAAGCTCGGCGTCAGATTTGCGGCGTTCTACGTCGCAAGCCAAGGTTAACGCGAGTATTGCTACCCCCAGGCCAACGCCCCAACGAAGGTATCGCACTGCGAGCCGGGTGTTCACTTTGTGAACCGTCCTTTTTGCGCTTGGCATCTTCAACAGCAGGTTTACTCTTACAATAATAGAGCAGAATGACAAAGGCGAAATCACAGAGCAAAAGCTGGGTGCTTCCTTTATGACTATTGCCATCAAACGAGTTTATGAACCAGCCTCGGCACAAGATGGGGCTCGAGTGCTGGTGGATCGTCTCTGGCCGCGCGGTTTGACAAAAGCCGCCGCCGGGATCGACGAGTGGCTGCGCGGCTTGGCTCCTTCGAACGAACTGCGCCGGTGGTATCACCATCGGCCCGAAGAGTGGCA
Organism: uncultured Acidobacteriota bacterium; assembly: GCA_963807095.1. GTDB lineage: Bacteria > Acidobacteriota > Terriglobia > Terriglobales > Acidobacteriaceae > Sulfotelmatobacter. The sequence goes on from CAWEAF010000003.1 coordinate 525,469, forward strand.
AGCGTTCCGCAGGAAATATCTTCAAGAGCTGACTCTGCCCGAGTATCAAGCCTCGCTGCAACGCCTTTACGAGCTCGCGCGCGACACCAAACGGTTGACGCTTCTATTTGCCTCGAAAAATGAGATCACCAACAATGCCGTCGTGCTGAAAGAGTTGCTGGATCAAAAGCGCAAGCCTCCCCGCGGCACCGGAGCCGGGGCGGCGTACGCGAGCCGCAAGCGCGCGACCGGCCGGCATAGCTAAGCGGCGACCGCCGGTCGGATCAGGTGGCTGGCGAGGTTCATTCCGCAATCGTGAGTCACTTCGCTTCACCTCATTTAGAATCGACGCCGCATGCGCTCTGTCTTTCAATGGAATCTGGGCACGCGCTCGCTGGAACTCGGCCAGCGCACGCTCGTCATGGGCGTGGTGAATGTGACGCCGGATTCCTTCTCCGACGGCGGCAGATTTCTGGATCGCGACCGGGCCGTCGAGCACGCCGAGCGCTTGCGGGGCGAGGGCGCGGACATCATCGATATTGGTGGGGAATCCACGCGCCCGGGGGCGCGAGTCAGTGCCGGGCCGGATAACAAAGCTCCTGATCTGAAGCGGACTCTTCCGCCCGTGAGCGCAGAAGAGGAACTCAAGCGCGTCATCCCGGTGATTGCTGAACTGAAGAAGAGACGTCCCTCGATAATGCTTTCGGTCGATACATACAAGTCGGTGGTTGCGCGGGAGGCCGTGAAGGCCGGCGCCGAAATCGTCAACGACGTCAGCGGATTTCGCTGGGACCCGCAAATGGCCAAAACTCTTGCCGACCTGAAATGCGGAGCGGTGCTGATGCACATGCGCGGAAGGCCTGAAGAATGGCGCAAGCTTCCTCCCGTGAGCGACATCGTGTTGCTGGTGAAACAGGAACTGCAGCACTGGGCGCAAGCGGCGATACTGGCGGGCGTGGAACGGGAGCGCCTGGTGCTCGATCCCGGCTTCGGCTTCGGCAAGAATTTCGATGAGAACTATCCGCTGATCGCCCGCTTCGAAGAACTGCAGGCCACGGGTTTCCCGCTGCTGGGGGGCGTATCGCGAAAATCGTTCATCGGGCATACCGTGGGCGGCGGGGAGAAGATTCCCCCGGAAGATCGCCTTTACGGAACTTTGGCCGCGGAGACATCCCTGATATTGAAAGGTGCGCACATCCTGCGCACGCACGACGTGAAGGCCTTAGTGGGGGCGGCGCGTGTGGCCGATGCGATTCTGCGGGCGGAGTAGCCCGACTGTCCGTAGAACAGAATTCCCTGCCTCTAGCTTTTCGTATGCGATTCCGGCTTTCGCATATCCTGGGATAGCGCCTTGCAGGGCCGCTTGGCTTCGCCTTCGCGGGACAGCCGAGGCGGCTGCCGCTACGTGGTTCTTTTCTCAGAAGGCAAGCCCCTCTATGCCCCGGATTCGTCTCTTTAGAAAGTTTTCTTCGAGTCCAGCAAGATCGTTACCGGTCCCTCGTTCACCAACTCCACCTGCATCGTTTCCTGGAAGCGGCCGGTTTCGCAGCGCAGGCCGGCGGCCTGGATACGCTGAACAAACAATTCATAGAGCCGCAGCGCCTGATCGGGCGGGGCGGCATCGTCAAACGACGGACGCTTGCCGCGACGCACATCCCCGTACAAGGTGAATTGCGAGACCGCAAGCACGCTGCCTCCCACGTCGACGACGCTGCGGTTCATCTTGCCTTCGCTGTCCTCGAAGATTCGCAGGCCCCCGATCTTCTGCACCAGATAATCCACATCAATTTCGCTGTCCTCGCGCCCGACGCCGAGCAACACAAGCAGGCCATGGCCGATTTCACCGCTGGTCCACTCATTCACCGTGACTTTGGCGCGACCCACACGCTGCACGACAGCTCGCATATCGTCTAGCCTGGTCTCACACGAAGTGCACAAGGGCTCCGGAGAGGCTTTGCTTTCCTGAACCCTCGTGCCCTTCGCGGCTCATGAATTTTAAACGCCTCCGATGTTTGACCCCGGCAACGGCAACCATTAGGATTCAGGGGTGCAATTCCAATTCAGAAAAGATGTTGCCGGAATTGGCGGAAGCCTTTCTTTACACTGCTTCACCGGGACCATTACACTACAGACTCGCCTTTTTTCGTAACGCAGTGTGTAAGCCGTACCGGGGACAAAACGAAGCGAGACAGCAATCAAGCGCTGCGATTCCGCAACTGAACTATCAGAATTCAAATCTATTCGAGCCAAGCGAGGAGAAACATGGCAGCCGTTGACGAGAAGGTAAAGCAGATTATCGTGGAGCAGTTGGGTGTGGATGAAGGGGAAGTCACGTCGAGCGCGTCGTTTGTGGACGACCTCGGCGCCGACTCGCTCGACACCGTGGAACTGGTGATGGCGTTCGAAGAAGCCTTTGACATCGAGATCCCCGACGAGGATGCGGAGAAGATTCGCACCGTGCAAGACGCTGTCGACTACATCGGTAAGCACGCCAAGGCGGGCAAATAGCTTGGGACGCAGGGTCGTAGTTACAGGCCTGGGTTTGATCTGCGGAGTGGGCAATTCCAGTGGCGAAGTGTGGAAGGCGCTGCTCGCGGGCAAAAGCGGGGTAGGTCGCATCACTGGTTTCGATGCGAGCGCCTTCGCCTGCCAGATCGCCGCCGAGGTCAAGGGCTTCGACCCCCTGAACTACGTCGAGAAAAAAGAAGTAAAGAAAATGGGCCGCTTCATCCACTTGGCCATCGCGGCTGCGGATGAGGCGTTCAAATCCTCCGGCCTGAAAGTCACGCCCGAGAATGATGAGCGCGTGGGAGTGCACATCGGATCTGGGATCGGCGGATTCGACATCATCGAGCGCGAACACAGCGCGCTGATCGAGGGTGGCCCGCGCAAGATTTCTCCTTTCTTTATTCCGTCGGCAATTATCAATCTGGCTGCCGGGCAGGTTTCGATGCGCTGTGGCGCCAAAGGCCCGAATGAGGCCACGGCAACGGCTTGCACGACCAGTGCGCACTCCATCGGAGACTCGTTCCGCATCATTCAGCACAACGATGCCGACGTCATGATCGCCGGCGGCTCCGAAGCTGCGATCACACCCATGGGTGTCGGCGGATTCGCCGCCATGCGAGCGCTCTCTACGCGCAATGACGATCCGGAGAAAGCCAGCCGGCCATGGGACCAGGCGCGCGATGGATTCGTGATCGGCGAAGGCGCCGGCATCCTGATCCTGGAAGAACTTGAGCACGCGCGCAAGCGCGAGGCTCCCATTATGGCGGAAGTTGTGGGTTATGGGATGTCGGGAGACGCCTACCACATTACGCAGCCCGCTCCCGAGCACGAAGGCGGATTCCGCGTGATGCGCAACGCGGTCCGCGATGCCGGGGTTACGCCGAATGTAGTTGGATACGTCAACGCCCATGGGACGTCGACGCCGATCGGCGATACTCTCGAGGCGCATGCCATCCGCAATTTCTTTGGAGATCACAAACTTGCGGTCAGTTCGACCAAGTCCATGACCGGACATCTTCTGGGCGGCGCCGGAGGACTCGAGGCTGGCATCACAGTGCTGGCGCTCCGTGACCAGATCCTGCCTCCGACCATCAACCTGGAGAATCCTGAGCCGGATACGGCCGGGATGGACCTGGTTCCGAACCACGCCCGTAAAGCGGATATCGAGTACGCCATGTCGAACTCCTTCGGTTTCGGCGGGACTAACGGCGCGTTGCTGTTCCGGCACTGGAACGAGTAGACGCCACCACAACCTTTTTATCCTGCGAAAGGACCTCAGTTTAGAGTCTCGCGAAGGAATTATTACAGATGCTCCGCAAAAGGAAGTTGGCAGTTCAAATAGTTCGCTTTGTTGATGAAAACCAACCCGGCTGGGTGGAAGCTAAGTTAAAGGATGCGAATGGCGAGAGCCATACATTTCTGGACAAAGTGCCTATCTTTTCAGAAAACGACCTAGACCGCGCCAGTTCGTATCCACAGCCAGGTGTAGTCCGGTGCGAAGCCATGTCCGAATCGAAGGACGACAAGGGGCGGACCTTGGTCGAGATCAATACTGCTCGCCCAGATGCGGTGGAGTCTACTGACGGGCGATCACGGTTCGTCGTTGCGGCGGAACAGCTTTCTGATGGCGCATGGGAAGATCGTTAACGGGCTCTCGAGCGCTTCATGGGAAAAGGCCCTGATCAGACCGTGCATTTTGTTTTCGTCCATGCTCGAGAGGCATTTGCGGCACCGATCTTTTTGACCAGCGACTACAACTTCCTCATTACGCTGACCTTTGTCTTCCCGTAATGTCCTTTCTCGCGCTGCCCTGCATTTGGTAATGACCCTTCGCTGCGTTCCCTCTTGGTCCTTTGGAACTTTGCATTCCGCCCGGTCGGACGCACAATGACTTTCGAAAGTGGAGTCTTCCCCGATCCCATGGATAAAGCTTTCGACATGACCCTTGCGCCCTTCCCCATTACCCGAAAAGCCGCAGCCCGTGCCGCATTGGTAGGATTGAGCGAGCCTTGCCGCGCGTTGCTGGTGGAGTGCTTCAAACAGTTCGGGATCGAAGCCATCACGGTCAGTTCGAATGCCGCCGAGCGCATGCGTAAAGAAAAGTTTGAGGCGTGTGTGCTCGCCATTGCCGAAGGTTCCGACGCCGTGATGGAAGCCGCGCGCAGTTCCACCTCAAACTCCCGCTGCATTATTTACGGAGTCGGAGGGAGTGCGCAGGAATCCTTACGTTACTCGAAGTACGGAATCAACGCCATATTCAACCAGCCGCTGGAGCGTCCCGCGGCGCTGAAACTGGTGCGCGCTACGCGCATGCTGGTGCAGCATGAATTTCGCCGCTACGTGCGCATCCCGATCATGACCGAGGTCACGCTGATCGGCGACGGGCGTCGCCTCGTCACCAACAGCATCGAGTTGAGCTCGGGAGGGATGTCGCTCAGCAGCTCCGAGGACTTTTCGAACGGCACGAGTGTCGAAATTTCTTTCGCCTTGATGACTCTGCCGCGGGTGAACATTCGCGCGGCCATCAGCTGGCGTAAGCCCAAGATGCTGGGCGTCCGGTTCGATCCGAACGATCAGCGCCGGCTCCGGGTAAAGTCGTGGATTGATTCGTATCTGGAAAACTGATGGTTGGGTATCAGGTGTTAGGTCTTGGGTCTTAGGTGTCAGGTCTCTATGCCCCAGCTTCGCCCTTCCTCAACTCCAAGACCTTAAGACCCAAGACCTAAAACCCAAGACCTAAAACCTAAGACCTGAAACCTAAGACCCCATCAACTTCTGCCAGTAAAATAGCGTCGTGCCCGAAGCTCCTGTACCAGTCGCTGCTACATCCGCGGAACCAGCCTCAGGACCGCGCCGTTGGACCCTTCGCCAACGGATCGTGCTGAGCATGATTGTCTGGGCAGGATACTGGTTCATCCGCCTGCTGGGCCCGACGCTGCGTTTTAGCGTTTCCTACGAAGACGGCGCGCAGAAAACCCTGGACGAGCGCCCTCACGTTGCCTCGTTTTGGCATGAGTGCATGATTCCCGCGACGTACTTGTTTCGCCACATGGGAATCCGCGTGATGAGCAGTTACAGCTACGACGGCGAGTACATGGGACGCATCATCCGAAGGCTGGGATTCGTGGCGGTCAAGGGATCGAGCAGCCGCAATCCCGTGCGTGCCCTGCTGGGGCTGAGGCGCGCGCTTGACGAGGGATGGACCGTGGCTTTCACGTTGGATGGCCCGCGAGGCCCGCGGCGCAAGGTCAAGCCAGGACCAGCGGGACTTGCCCGGTCTTCCGGGAAGGCGATGACCACCTTCCATGCTGCCGTGGACAAGGCCTGGGTGCTGCGTAGTTGGGACCGGATGATGATTCCGAAGCCGTTTTCGCGCGTCCTGCTTCGAGTGGGCCGGCTGATTCCAGTGCCGGCCGATGCGACCGACGAAGATCTCGACCGCTACACTACGGAATTGCAATCAACGCTGGATCGAGTTTGCGAATTCGCCGAAGCCCACGTGCACAAGGCCGGGACAGCAGAGTTTCCGTATCGGAAAGAATGAAGAATGCAGAAGTTAGGAACGCTGATTTCAGACTGCAGATTCTGGATTTCAGATTGAAGAGCGCTGCAGTTGATTTTGTTCGATCTGTAATTTAAGTCCAAAACCTCAAGATCTGAAATCTACAATCTGAAATCTGACGTCTTACTCCTGCCTTCGCTCTACTCCATCGTGGCTCCCAGCATCTGGTACCTGTATTTCTTCCCATCCCAGTAAAGAACGGAGGAGGTGTTGTCGCCCTCGCCCTGTTCTTCCAGGTAGACGCCGAGCACGGTTCTTTTCTTGAGGGCAAAGCGCTTGACGGTGATGGTCTTGAACGGCAAGTTGATCAGGAGGAATTTCGCCTTGGGAGCCTCCGCTTGCCACGCATCTTTCTCTGCGCCCTGAATAATTAACAAGCTGATGCCGCGGCGATCCGGCGCGTCGGAGGCGAAGGTCGAAGTCACTTTCACGTCCCCGAAACCGAGGGCGGTATCAAAAGGATCGGCCACCACGAAGCTGTATTCGTCCTTGTCGGCCATAGGGTTCTTGCAGCGGGCCGCGACGACCAGGTCATCGATCCCGTCTCCATCGAGATCTCCCACGAACTGCGGTGGACCCGGCAGCAGCGAGCAGTTGTCCCCAAACTGCTTATGAATGAATTCGTCAGTGACGGCCGGCGAAGGATAATGGGCACGCGCCGGGGGTGGAGGCAGCGGCTTCTTCTCGGCAACGGCAGCAAGGACGAGTGAAAAGGCGATGACTGGGAGCAGAATCAGTTTTCGGGACGTCATGATCCTACTCTAGCCCGGTTTCAACACCACGGATAGCTGGGGCAGGTAACGGAAGTAATACAGTCCCGAGGCTCCGGTTCAACTTATTTCCTGAAGTGTTCCCATCCTGCGGGCCGAATTTTGCGGATTCGGCCGCCGACCTCCCGCAGGATGAGTTCAGGCGAGCGCGTGATGCGGCCGATCTCCGTCAGACAAACTCCGGCAAGTTCAGATGGGACTCTGCTGCCGGCGGGAACGGTGAAGAGAAGCTCGTAATCCTCGCCGCCATGGAGGGAAAGATCCAGATCAACTCGCTTTGCCCCGACTCTGGCCCGCGGGACCAAGGCCGCGTCAAGCTCTGCTCCTACCCTGCTCTCTTCGCAGATGTGGCTCATATCGGTGGACAACCCATCGCTGGTGTCGATCATGGAGGTCGCCAGCTTCTTCTCGCGCAAGATTCTGCCCAAAGCGATTCTGGGCTCTGGTTTGAAGTGTCGGGGGAACTCGCGTGCCGCGATTTTCTTTCGGCCGGCCCTCATCTGCGATACGGCGGCCGCCGACCCGCCAAGCTGTCCGCTGACAACGATCCGGTCGCCCGGACGAGCTCCGGATCGAAGTAACGCTTTTCCCGTAGGAACGCTACCTACGAGAACGATGTCCGCCAAGATGCCGTGCAGGGACTCCGCGGTATCTCCGCCTGCCAGAGTTATCTGGAATCTTTTTGCGAGCCGCATGAATCCGCGGGTGAACTCCGCAATCCACGATTGCGGCAATCTCGGAGGTACTGCCAGTGAGAGAAATGCGGCCAGCGGCTCTCCTCCCATGGCAGCAATGTCGCTTAATCCCCTGGCCAGACACCTGTGCCCAATTGATTCTGCGGAATGCCAGTCCCGCAGGAAATGAATGCCTTCAAGACTGAAGTCTGTTGTGACCAGCAGTTCGTGTCCGGGCGGCACGCGCAAGATGGCGCAATCGTCGCCGATTCCCTTGACGATGGCCCGGGAAGAGGCCTGTGGTGATTCCGCGATCTTTCGCAGTTGCGCGATCAGCGATCTTTCCGGCAGCGGCACGGCCCCTACTATACCGCCGGTTGTGGCCCAATTTCGGGCCCTTGGCGGCCTAAATGAACTCCACGGCCAACCGACCATCGGTAACCTGTCCGCTGGTGCCTACCGGTTCCCCCTCTTCGGTAACAGGAAGTGCCCTTTTAGCTCGTTGACATAGGGAACCCAGTTTGTTACCGTTTACCAGTCATTCACAAAAAACCTTTGGCCGGACCTAAGTTCTGCAACAAGTTACGATTGCAGACGATCAGAAATCTCAGGTTCTGCTCGCAGTTCCGGTAGGGAAGGGCACGAGCGAGTTTTCCATTCCAAGATGGGAACACTGCCCTGAAAAAGTCAGGTGGTCCGAACAGGCTTTTGCAACTAAGAACTGTGCCTGGAGTTCCGGACCTGATGCTTCAGACTTTAAGAGGGAACGATTTGCAGAAACGCTTCTACATTCTTTTTGTGGCTCGCGGGGACGACGGGCAGCTGCGCAAAATCTCGATTCCCGTGCATTATCTGTATGTTTTCGTGATTGGAGCCGCAATCGGATTCCTCAGCCTGACCGGCATTGCCAGCTCTTATACCCGCATGTTGCTGAAGGTCTCGCAATTCAACCAGTTGCGGACGGAAAAAGATCAGCTCAAAGACAACTACTCGAAGCTGGAACAGGTGGCTAAGGAGCGGGATATGCAGGTGGCTTCGCTGGGCTCGATTGCCGGCGAAGTTTCCGCGCTCTATGGACTCAAGTCCGAGCCTACCCTGGTGACCGCCTCGGCGGATCAGATTCACGACGCCGACATCACTTCTTCGCTCGATCAGTTGCACGCTCTGCGAACGTCGGCGCTCACTGGCGCCACCATGGTTGGCTTGACCATGGGTCTGACTCGGAATGCCACCACCGCCGACTGGATCAGGGCGAATCGGGCTCCGAATCTATGGCCAGTGTCAGGCCAGGTCACAGGAAGCTTCGGCGAGCGAATTGATCCGTTCAACGGGGAGGGCGCGTTCCACAGCGGAGTCGATATTGGCAGCAGTTACGGTAGCCCGGTGGTCGCCCCCGCAGACGGTGTGGTCACGGTCACCGAGACCATGGGCGGCTATGGCAGGACGATCATGATTGACCATGGCAACGGAATCAGCACCCGCTATGGCCACTTATCCGGCTACGCCGTGACCTCTGGCCAGCATGTGAACCGCGGAGACATCATCGGCTACGTCGGAGAGAGCGGCCGCTCTACCGGGCCGCATCTGCATTACGAGGTCCGTATCAACAACACTCCCGTCAATCCCTACAAGTACCTCCGGATGACTGTCGCTCACAGCGGCGGGTTCGCCACTGGCAGCTAGATCAGGCCCGTTCCCTCGATAAGAAAGAATTCGTTATTCGTGTCGGCGGGGAGCAGTTCGTCTGCCAGCTTGCCTGGCCGATCTTAAGGTAATTGCAGATCCAGCGCGTAGATCTCGTGCGAGCTGACGTCCCTGACTGCCAGCACGCTGCCGTCGGGTGCCACCCCGGACCACGAGCCCCAGACTCCGCCGAAGCGGCGCAAATCGTTCCACGAGAGAAAGCGTTCAGAACGAGAGTCTCCCAATTTGAGTCTGTGGACGGACGGTTCAGCCGCGTAGTATCTCTCAATGTAAATGGATTTCCCATCTCTGGCCCAAACGGGGTAGCCGATCTTTCCATCGGTTGTCTGCAGCCATTCGGACCATCGCTGCGTGTTGAAATCGAATAGCATCAGGCGACTCGAGTCCGAAGACAGGGCTGCCAGATAACGCCCATCCGGGGACCAGCGAGGGCTGAATAGGCCACTTGATCCCGGAACTATGGAAGTCTGGCGAGTGCTGAAGTCGAAAACCTGGATTTGCAGCTCGACGGCATCGTCTCCGTACGATTGACGGCCAAACACAATTCGCTTGCCGTCCGGAGACCAGTTGGCGTCGACCTCTTCGCGGTCCTCGGGCAGGAGTTCCCGCGGAGTCCCGCCGTCGGAAGAAACCAGGTAGATCTTCCAGTGCTTTCCGGTCTCCAGCCCGATGAACGCGATCTGCTTCCCATCCGGAGACCAGCGCGGCAGGGTGGCATACGTCGGCCAAAATGTGAGTTGAGTTTTCTGGGAGCCGTCCGTTCGCGCCCGCCACAAGGTCAGTTCCGGATAACTGACATAGACGATCCACTGTCCGTCCGGAGAAAAGTCAGCCTCGCCAGCGGAAACGCCTGACACAAATGGGACGAACCGCTGCGCTTTGGCGTCATATCGAACCAACTCCCCGTTGAGCAGCACGCCATTTGCAAAGACTCGCTTGCTGTCGGGACTGAAAACGACGTTGCTATACCACATCGGCCCGGAGGTGATTTGAGTTGGCTGCCGCTTTCTTTGAAACCACCCTCCCTCGCGTAACGCCCATAAATCTTTAGTGCCGCCAGGAGCTTGAACTTCGAAAACATAATACCGGCCGTCTCGGCTCCAGTCTCCGCAACACACTGCCGAGTTAGGCTTCCATCCCGGGAATAAGGGATGCAAGCCTGTGCCGTCGGTTCTCATCTCCCACAGCGATGCCGTAGTCTTCCCGGGCGGGAAGAGAGTGAAGCGCAACCTTTGTCCGTCGCGCGCAAAGCGAATGCCTCGCGGTATTTCCGAGAAGCTCCTGAGCTTGCGGCTGTTGGCCCCGTTGGCGTCCGCGACGTAGAGATCGAGCCCGCGGGAGAAAACCATCTGCTGTCCATTCGGAGACCAGTGTGCTTCACTGCCCTCCGTGTCTCCTAAACGCCGCAGCGATCCTGCAGGCAAAGGCCGGGCCCAGAACGGCGAAGGTGCGGAGCCTTTGAATTCCGAGATCAGAAGGGTCGAATGGTCCTGGTTGATATCAAAGAGGTTCGCATTCTGGAAAGGAACCGGGAGTTCCAGGGTCTCTCCTCCGGAGGTTGAAACTTGCGACAGGACCATGTGTCCGCGCGATGCTTCGGCGAAATAGAGGCGCGAACCGTCCGTCACGGACTGCTCCTTGAACAGGCCGTCATGAGTAATCTGCTTCACTGCAGTGACCCTTGCTACGGGCTCCGGGCGGAGCAGCCATACCGCGGTTGTGGCGAGCAAGAGGCTGGCCCCCAGGATTACGGCAAAGCGGCTCGACTTTTTGGGTCGCCTGGCAGTGATCGCGCGAGAGGTGCTGCTCTCGATGCTGAGGATCTTGTCAGAATCAGTATCGCGTTTGAGCCGCTTCAGGTCGGCACGCAAATCCGAGGCGCTCTGATAGCGCACATCCCGGTCCTTTTCAAGCGCCGTGTTGATGATCCGCTCACATTCCGCGGGCAGAGCCGGATTCAAACGCGCTACAGGCACGGGTAGCTTGTGCAAGATCGAATCGAAAATTGCGGTGGTCGTGTTTCCGGTAAAAGGAGGCGCCCCCGTCGCCATTTCGTAGAGAACTACTCCAAAGGAAAACAAGTCGGTGCGCTGATCCAGTTCCTTCCCCAGAGCTTGCTCGGGAGACATGTAGGAGACGGTTCCCAGCGCTGTGCCGGGGCTGGTGAGGTTGCTGTCGCTCGTAGTGGTGGAGGCGCCAATATCGAGCTGGGGGCAAAGCTTCGCAAGACCGAAATCAAGCACCTTCGCGTGTCCCCGCTCGGTCACGAAGATGTTGCCGGGCTTGATATCGCGATGGACGATGCCGCGCGAGTGAGCGGCATCGAGCCCATCTGCGATCTCGATCGCGATTTCCAACATCCGCTCGAAATCCAGTGGAGCGCCCCGGAGTAATTCGCGCAAGGTGTGGCCCTCCAGGCACTCCATGGCGATAAACAGGTTTCCTTCTTGCTCGCCGACTTCGTAGATGGTGCAAATATTGGGATGATTCAGCGCGGACGCAGCTCGTGCCTCGCGGCGGAAGCGCTCGTGCGCCTCAGGATCCCGGGATAACCCGTCCAGCAGGAACTTGATCGCGACGAAACGGCCGAGCGACAGGTCCTCGGCTTTATAAACCACACTCATGCCGCCGCTGCCGAGGCGCTCGAGGAGCCGGTAATGGGAAACGGACTCTCCGGGGGTAGCAGGCAAGGTAGACATCGAAGTCACCCCCATAAATATTAGTGACCGGCATCAGATGCTAACGTGCCCGGAATCACAGTGTTGCGTGATTTCACTAACACGCGCGCGGCGGCATAAATCAGAAGGCGGAAACGCGTGTTACCAGCGTAATCGCCTTCGGCAAACTGTGTGCGGAATCATTTTCGTCGCAGCGCTACGATGGTAAGCATCGTTTCCCTGTCTTCACGGGAACCCGCACCTCTGCCGGCTAAGGAACGGTTCATGGACACACCCGAGACGAAACGATTTGGCCGCTACGAGATCGTGGCCGAATTGGGCCGCGGAGCAATGGGAGTGGTGTATGAGGCTCGGGACCCTCAGATCGACCGCAAAGTAGCCGTGAAGACGGTGTCTCTATGGGGCCAGGAACCGGATGAAGAGAAAGAATTCCGCCTGCGCTTTCAGAACGAGGCACAGGCGGCAGGGCGCCTGCATCATTCGGGCATCGTTTCTGTATTCGATGTCGGGGAGGACCCCGACAACCGGGACCCCTACATCATCCTGGAATTCGTCTCCGGCGAGACCTTGAACCGCATTCTGTCGCGGGAGAAGAAGCTGCCTTTGGCAGCGGCGCTCAAGCTGGCGGAAGAGATCGCCGACGCCCTGGATTATGCCCACGGCCAAGGCGTAGTTCATCGGGATATCAAACCAGCCAACATTCTGATCACCGAAACCGGCCACGCGAAGATTGCCGACTTCGGGATTGCCAAGCTCAATCTGGCTCACTTCACCCTTCCCGGACGAGTTCTGGGAACCCCCGCCTACATGGCGCCCGAGCAATTGAGCGGCGAGGGATGTGACGGGCGTTCCGACCTGTTTTCCCTGGGCGTGATTCTCTATGTCATGGTGACGGGATTGTCACCCTTTCAGGGCTCCAGCGCGACTACGGTCTGTTTTAAAGTGGCGAACCGCGAGCCGGTGGCGGCCAGCGCACTCGACATGAATCTGCCGCCCCAACTGGATGCCGTAATCTCGCGCGCGATCGCGAAAGATCCCGAGGAACGGTACCAGACCGGCGCGGAATTCGCGGAAGATCTTCGGGTCCTGCAACAGGGTTACAAACCGGCGTCGACGACCACGTCTTTACACGCTGCCACGTTGGCGGGAGCACGTTCCTCGGGCACCCAAACCGGAAGGACTACTTCGGCGAACGTGCGCCCAGCCGCGACGGTGGCACAGGCAGAGAACGCCGTTCAGCGTTTATTGTCCGGGGCATCGTTGCGCGATTGGGTCCTCGGAGCTGCAACCATCGTGCTGCTGCTCATTCTGGCTACCCAGTCGAAGCTGCTGACCACTTCCGCGCCCAGAGCCGGAGTGACACCTTCGGGAACGGTGATTCATAGCGGGGCCGCCGAGTCCGATTCGCCGAATCTGACCTTGCCCGTCGCGAGCATCCACCCGCCTTCTCCGGCGAAGTCCACCACAGGTAAATCCTCAGTTGTCCGCGCCAAGTCTCGACCAAGAACGGCCAAAGCGGCAGCGCCTGCCCCGAAAGCAGGGGTGGTCATCCCCAGCGCAAGCCTCGATCTCGCCGTGCAGCATCAGTTCAAAGATGCGACGCTGTTTGTTTGGGTCGACGACAAGCTGGCGCTCACCCGCCCGTTGCATGGAGGGATGCAGAAAAAACTGGTTTTATTCAATGGCGTCCGGGGAGTCGACTCCGAGACGCTGAAGGTTCCGGCGGGAAAACACGTGCTGCGCTTCCGGGCCCTTTCGGCCGATCAGACAACGGATCTTTCCAAGACCATCTCGGCAGATTTTGTGGCCGGCGCCGACAAATCGCTGCAGATCACCTTTGACAAGCACAACACGGTGATGCGCCTGAACTGGCAATGACAGCCAGCGTTACTGGCGCAATCCCATCCAGTTTTCTGAAACCACCAGCGAATTCCCTGGATTCTGTGGATCGTATTTCACCGACGTGTGAAGTCCCAGCCGGCAGGAGTGCAGATTAATCCAGTGCCGCAGATAAGTGACGTCCTGCGAGCACTCGTAGGAAACCCCAGCGACGTCATAGTGGTAGATCAGCATCACCGCGGCGTGATGGTTGTTCTCCGCAGCCAGTTCCTGCACATCGATCACCGTACCGTCGGTAATCCGGCCCGAGCCCTCCAGCCACGCTCGGCGCTCGCGCTCCAGATCCTGGGGAGTTCTCGGTTTGCGCCTCAGCAGCGCATAAGCCCCGAGCAGGGCTACCCCGCCGGTTGCTACTAAGCCATAGAGTCTTAACGAATCCATACGGAGGTGAGTTCGAGATCGCGGGACTCACCGACCTCAATATCAGGATAAGCGCAAAGCGACAGGCGTGGAAGTGGATTAGCGGTTACCGAGGTGCCGAAGCTGTGCAAATTCCCTGACACGCGGAGAGTAGGGCTCTTGTTCTAGAATTCCGAGAATCATGGATCGCGGTTGCGACAGTGTTTTACCGCGGCATCAAGAGGACTTCTTGAGCAGACGCAGCAGATTCACCGTCTTCCAACTCGCCGTACTCCTGATCGCATTCCACACCGGCAATCAGATCGGACGCTCCGCCGAAGAGGATAATGACTGGCCCATCTACGGTGGAACGCCGGAGAACAATCGCTATTCGCCAATCCAGCAGATCAATCGCCAGAATGTGAAACATCTGCAGGTCGCGTGGCAGTTCGATACCGGGGAATCCGGCGGACTGCAAACCAGCCCCATCGAAGTGAACGGGATCCTCTTCGGGCTGACTCCGACGCAGAAAGTCTTCGCGCTGAATGCCGCCACGGGAACGGTTTTGTGGAAGTTCGATTCGGGCATCAAGGGCACGCAGCCCGATCGCGGCCTCGCTTACTGGTCCGACGGCAAACAGGCACGCATCATCGTCGGCATGATGAATTTTGTCTACGCCCTCGACGCCGCCACCGGCAAGCTCATCCCCACATTTGGTATGGATGGCCGCATCGATCTCCGCCAAGGCCTCGATCGCGATCCCGAGCAGCAGGTCATCTATCTGACCTCCCCGGCGGTGATCTACAAAGACCTGATGATCGTCGGCGGACGCGAGTCCGAAACCCTGCCCGCCTCCTATGGGGACATACGCGCTTATGACGTGCGCACGGGAAAATTGCGCTGGAAGTTTCACACCATCCCACGTCCCGGCGAGTTCGGATACGACACCTGGCCGAAGGATGCATGGAAAACGAGCGGAGCCGCCAACAATTGGACGGGAATGACGGTCGATGCGCAGCGCGGAATTGTCTACGTCCCAACCGGCTCCGCCGCATTCGATTTCTTCGGAGGCGACCGCATCGGGGACGACTTGTTCGCCAACTGCCTGATCGCTCTCAACGCCGAAACCGGCGAGCGCATATGGCATTTCCAGGGAGTACATCACGATATTTGGGATCGCGACTTCCCGGCGCCTCCGGTGCTTCTGACGGTGCAGCATGACGGCAAGAAGGTTGATGCGGTTGCACAAGCCACCAAGCAGGGATTCGTTTTTCTTTTCGATCGCACGAATGGCAAGCCGCTGTTTCCGCTCGAGTGCAAGACCTATCCGCCAAGCGATGTTCACGGCGAAGTTGCCGCCCAGCAGCAATGCCTGCCCACAAAGCCCGCTGCCTACTCGCGACAACTTCTGACCGAAGATATGCTCACGACCCGGACGCCCGAGGCGCATCAATGGGCGTTGAGCCGATTCCGCAGCTTTCGCAGCGAAGGACAGTTCGTTCCCTTCACCACGACGCGCGAAACCGTCGTCTTCCCCGGCTTCGATGGAGGCGCCGAGTGGGGCGGTCAGGCGCTTGATCCCGACACCGGGATTCTTTACCTCAACGCCAACGACATCGCGTGGACCGGCCGTCTGGCCGAGACCACTCCCTCCGAAGCCGAGCAGAACAGTCCCAAGGGTCTGTATGCAAGCCAATGCTCTATCTGTCACGGCCAGAATATGGCGGGATCGCCACGGGCAATGCCTTCGCTGGTCGGCATCGGCCAGCGCATGTCGTCGAAAGATATTGCGGCGACCATCCGGAATGGTAAGGGCCGCATGCCGGGATTTTCGAACTTGAGCGATGACCAGGTCTCGGCCCTGTTGTCGTATGTCATGGGCAAGGGCAATCCCCCATCAGGCGAGAGCCAGGAAGTGGCGAGCGCCACGCCCGCCGTGCCGGCGACGCCCTACCACTTCACCGGCTATCTCCGCTTCTATGATCCTGATGGATATCCCGCGGTCGCTCCGCCCTGGGGAACGTTGAACGCGATCAATCTGAACACCGGCGAATATGTCTGGAAAATTCCTTTTGGCGAGTATCCGGAACTGGCCGCAAAGGGAATGAAAAATACCGGAACAGAGAATTACGGAGGCCCGCTGGTAACCGCGGGAGGCCTTCTGTTCATCGGTGCGACCAACTATGACAAGAAATTCCGGGCCTTCGACAAGGCCACGGGGAAGCTACTTTGGGAGACAACCCTGCCCTTCGCCGGCAATGCAACGCCCATCACCTATGAGTTGAATGGCCGTCAGTTCGTGGTCATTGCCGCTGGTGGAGGGAAAGATCTGAAGTCGAAATCCGGCGGAGTGTACGTAGCGTTTGCGCTGAAAAAGTAGACTTTGAAGAGTTGTCATCCTGAGAGCCGTCTTTCAGGCTCGAAGGATCTGTCCAGCCCTGACGATGACAGGACACTCTCAGCGCTGCTGCGCGCACACGCTCTTGCTGACCAGTTCCACAAAACCGCCCTCAGCGCGGTTGGCGAACTGATCGTCATGCGCTGCCTTCTTGCTGACCACCGCACGCCCGCCGCGATCGCGGGTATAGAACCATATGGCGCTCGGAACAACCTGCCCGCTGGAGCAATACACTCGCACTCGTGCCCGCATCTCGACGAACGGCCCGCCTTTGGGGAGTTGCGGAGGTTCTTTGTACTCCACGCGCACCAGAGCTGTCCGCTGGTTGTTTTTCAGCACGCGCATGGAACTGACCGAGACCTTGTCGCCGCTCGCCGTCTGCCCGACGGTCCGCCAGTCACCGGCTGCCCGCACGAGGTTCACTACAATCAGCGGTGCCAGCATGACTGCGGCCAGAATGACTACGAACTTCTTCATTGTGCTGTTCCGTACGACCAAATGCAGCCCCCCACTTTGGGGCATGAAGCCCATTCTGTCAACCGAGGTTGCGGCATCGTCCTTCCTTCGAGACCTTCGCGGCCGGCGATTTTAGAGGGCTAAGGAGCCTTGCCAGATCGTGCTATGGTTATCACAGGCTATGGAAACGCTTCTCTCTGCGTTGATCGAATCGCCCGTTGGGCCACTTTTTCTGGCAGCCTCCGGCCGGGGACTGGTCGCGCTGGAATTTGACGCACGCTTACCTGGCCAGCAGACCATCCGTCCCAACCCGCGCGACCTGCGGTCGGAAGGCAAGTATGTTCGCTTTGAGCGCTCCGAGGCTGGCCTGCGAACGTATGTCCAGGAACTGGAAGAATACTTTGCCGGGCAGCGGCGCAAATTTGATTTTCCACTGGACCTCCGTGGGACGGAGTTTCAACTGGCCTGCTGGCGCGCGCTGCTGGCGATTCCGTACGGCGAAACCCGCACCTATGCCGACATCGCTCATGCCGTTGGCCGCCCGCAAGGATTCCGCGCAGTCGGAATGGCGAATAACCGCAACCCGATCGCGATCGTGGTCCCCTGCCATCGCGTGATCGCGTCTGACGGCACGCTGTGCGGGTACGGTGGCGGCCTCGACGTCAAACGCAAGTTGCTGGAGCTCGAAGGCGCGCTGAGCGGCACGCTGGCTGCGTAGGCAACGTTGCTTTGAGAACCCGTAGGTCGAGTTTTGATTGCAGATTGTAGATTTCAGATTGCAGATTAAACCGCAGAGTCCCAGGTTGTGAAAAATCTGCAATCCGAAACTTGCAGTCAATTTACAATCTGAAATCCTTCCTTTGACGACTCGAACGAACTCCTCGACGCTGCGCAAAGCAGGTCTCTTCTATCTCGTCTTCGTCATGTTCTCCTACACCACGGGAGGCCCCTTCGGCCTGGAGGACATGGTCACCACTTCCGGGCCGGGTATTACGCTTCTGTATTTGCTCTTCCTTCCACTCTTCTGGTGCATTCCGGTCTCGCTGGTCTCCGCCGAACTGACGACAGCTATGCCCGTCGAGGGCGGCTTCTATCGTTGGACCCGCGCCGCCTTCGGAGATTTCTGGGGATTTCTCGCGGGCTGGTGGAACTGGTCCGCGTCATTTCTGCTCGGGGGAGTCTATGCAGTCCTGTTTGCCGACTATTTTGTCTACTACGTCCCCCACTTGACGTGGTGGCAGCACTACCTGCTTTCCCTGGCGCTGATTGCCGCACTGACGTGGATCAACATCCGCGGAATCCAGATGGTCGGCCAGGTGGCGACGGCACTGGAACTTTTCATGTTCGTCCCCGTCATGACGATGATCGTCCTGGCGCTGACGCATTGGCACCAGAACCCGTTCCATCCCTGGGTAGTGCCGCACCAGTCGACATTCAGGATTTTCGGGGTCGGCCTGGCACTTGGTCTTTGGCTGTACTCCGGGTATGAACAGGTCTCCACCGTGGCCGAAGAAGTCGAAGACCCGCAGAGGGCGTATCCGCGGGCGCTTGCCCTTGTCGTGCCTCTGTCAATCGCAGCCTACTTCCTGCCCACGTTCGCCGGACTGGCCTCCGCCGGAAATTGGGAAAAGTGGCACGCCGGCTTTTTCTCGGATGCGGCCCGGATCATTGGCGGCCCCTGGCTTGGCGCGTGGATGGCCTTAGCCGCCGTGATCGCCACTGTTGCTCTGCTCAACAGTACGATTCTGACTACCACGCGAATGCCCTTCGCCATGGCCGAAGACGGATACCTGCCTGGGATCCTCACTCGCAAACATCAACGGTACGGGACGCCATGGCTGGCGATCGCTATATCGGCACTGATTTACGCCCTGCTGTCATGGCAAAGCCTAAGCCGGCTGATCTCGGTCTATATCTGGCTGCGCTCGGCAACCACGGTGCTTACCGTGCTTTCCGCATGGAAACTTCGCAGCGCGAGACCGGACCTTAATCGCAGTTTCACCATCCCGGGCGGGAAATGGGGATTATCCTACGTAGTCGGCGCTCCAGTGGCGATGGCCATGGTTGCGCTCCTTGGAGGAGACCGCTTCGCTACTGTCGGCGGGGTGATAGCAATCGCTATCGGACCGCTTGTGTACATATCGATAGCTAGAGGACGCTCTCGCCTGCGTATCGATCAACGCACAGCGTGACGAGCGGACTGGAATGACGGCGTGCGCGAGGGCAGCTGATTTCTTGGCGCGACCCTGGCAGATGTTGTTCGCCATTTTCTTTGATTGCTAGGGACCGCGTCGTCAGCTTTTTGCCATCTTTGCCAAGCTTCTCGCTCCTATATAGCCTGCGAGACTCGATGATCACAAATGCGGCGTTAGTTCGCATCCTCGCGGTGCCAGATGTGAAACGTTCCAAAATACCGTATCATCCGGCTGCCGGTTTGCCGTCTGTCGCATGGTTATCAATTCCTCCGGGAAATCAGCGGTGTTCATCCTGGATTCCAGAAGTTGCACTTGCTCGAGTACGACCAGGATGCAGTCGAGGCCATCTACGTGCCTCTTGACCTTCTCTTCAAACCCACGCTGCGACTGCGCCCAAGCGACGACGTTGACGTAAGCTCCTTTACCTTTACCGAATCGTCGGAAATTTCGCGCTTTGGGGTTCGCTTTTAAACACGCGAGTCCCACCCAGATGTCCCCATTACTCACAAATTTGCTTCCTTTTCGAGGTCTAGACCTTGACCCCAGCGGCAGGTTGTCCAGCGAGAAGAAACGTCTTCGGATACTTTCCTTCTCCGCAAAGTTTTAACGAACCGAAGTCTTTGTACCAACGTCCTTCCGGCACCTCGGGTTTCGTCTCCATCCACAATCGGAGTCGGTTGAAATCGGCGAGGCTGATATCGCGGTCGCGCATGCGTTCGGCGAGGTGGTCTCGGATCGCGGCGGGAAGTTGAGGCCAGGTCTCGATCTGTGGCATCACTCCCCGAAGATAAAGCGGCCCATCTCATCCCCTAGCTGCTTTACGTCTTTCGGATCGGAAGCTGCGCGGAAGCGATTCGCAAGGGCGAAGAAAGCCTTCTCCTTCTCTCTCTGAGCTTCAAGTCCCTGCTCAAGCAGTTCGACCAGTACGCGATTTTCGCTGAGCCGCCGTTTTTTGGCGATGCCTTGAACCTGATCGGCTAGACGCGTCGGGAGGGTTACACTTCTTCTAATTTGTTGGCTCGCTGTCATATCACCAGTTTACACCAACATGGTGCGCCAAAGTCGAGCAAGACCCGCTAGACGATCAGCTCACCCAGTCCAGCACCTTGTACCACGCTCCCGCTAGAGGCAAGAACCACGGCTTTCCGTTGTACATTCCGAGCGGCGCTCTCGGGAAAGGGATTCCCTCAAATGGATTATCGGGCTTGTCACCCGCCATCATTTCGGCGATCTTCTGACCCTGGTACGTCGCCATGGCGACCCCGTGTCCCGCGTAGCCGACGGCGTAGTACATTCCATCCATTTCGCCCGCGTGCGGCATGATGTCGAAGGTAAAGTCGAGTGTCCCTCCCCATACGTACTCGAGGCGCGCATCCCGGAGTTGCGGATAGACGTGGATCATCCCTTTACGCAAAATCTCAGCGCTCCGTCGCACGGTCTGATCGTTCTCAGGAAAGAATGCGGCGCGGCCTCCGAACAACATCCGTCCATCCGGCGTCAGGCGGTAGTAGTAGAGATAATTCTTGGAATCGTAGATCATCCGGTTGCGCGGGCTGAGTTCCCGCGCCAAAGCCTTTGGCAGAGTCTCCGTCGTGATGATGAACGATCCGATCGGGATGATCTTCTTCTGCAACGCGGGAGTGGCTGCCCCCGTGTAGCCGCTGGTGCCGACGAAGACTTCGTGTGCCCAGATCGTGCCCCGGGACGTGCTCAACTTCCATCCCGTCTCTCCCTGCCGCGAATCTCGCACAATGCTCTGCACCCGCGCGTGCTCGAATATGGTAGCGCCGGCGCGCTGAGCACTGTGAGCCAGTCCCGCCACATAGCGCGCCGGATTGCATCCCGCGCTTACCTCGTCGACCATACCGCCGTAGTAAATCGAGGACCCGATCTCCGTGTTCAAGTCGCCCTTCGGCACTACCCGCAGCTTGTGGTTGAATTCCACCTCGATGATTTCAGCTTGGCGTTCGTAATCGTCGAAGTGCTTCTGCTTGCATGCCACCTCCAGGTGCCCGCAACGGGAAAAGTCACAGTCGATCCCTTCTTCCTTTACGATCTGCTCGACGCAATCGATGGCGGCCTGGGATGCTGCGTACATTCGTTTGGTGAGCTCGCGGCCGTACATCGAGATGAGCTTGTTCGCCCCCAGCTTCATCCCGGTCAGAACCATGCCGCCATTGCGTGAGCTGGCGCCCCAGCCTACGGTCTCGCCGTCGAGCACGGCGACTTTGGCGCCACGCCTGGCAAGCGTTCGCGCTGCTGAGAGCCCCGTGAAGCCTGAGCCGATCACCGCCACATCCGCCGTCTCAGGCAAGGGTTGTGAAGCGTCCGTCGTGGGAAACTCAACCGTAGTCAGCCAGTAGTTATGCTCTCGCATTGGCATCTCGAATCGGTCCAAACCCCGAGTTTACAAGCATCTGGAGCTCATCCTGCGCGGCCGAAGAGGACCGCCGAGCAGGGCGACCGAGCATTCTAGCGCACCGCCACGAGAGTACATGTACCCGCGGACAAGAAGAGCCCCGCCTTTCGCCACCTCGGTAACTTGCCCGGGTTACCGACTCAACCTAGTCTGAAATGGAATGACTCTTCGCTGCTTTCTGTTTTCCTCCGACGAGGGAACGGTCGCGAACATTCGCCAGATTCTCGATAGTCTCGGCGTCGAGGGAGAACCCTGTTCCGACGCTGTTACCGCCGCCGAAAGAATCACCAATCAAGCCTTTCAGATCGTCATCATCGACTGGGACCAGCAGCCCGAAGCTGGCGTGCTGCTGAGCACTGCCCGGGAACGCAAAGCTTCGGAGCGCCCTCTGACTCTGGCGATTGTCAGCAACGACGTGAGTGCGCCGCAGGCTCTGCAGGCTGGCGCAAATTCGCTGCTGCGCAAGCCCATCGTCATGAATCAAGCCAGAGAAACACTGACCACGGCGCGCGACCTGCTGCGCGCCAGGCAGGGGTCGGCAGCGGGTGGGACGCAAGCCGCCGCTGCGGCAGTTTCTTCAGCAGGCCCTCAAAACAATACCGCCACCCTGCGTGCGGGAGAGTTTCTGCAAACCCCCAGCTTGGCGCCGGGCGCCCAGTTCGAGACGGAAGCCTCCGGCGCCAACCCCTCGTCCTCTGAGGTTGATCAGGTCAAAGGACTGGAGCCGATGGCGGCTGCGGTATCGACCGAACCCGGCGCGCCAGTCGCATCCCGGGATTCCGCTGCTCCCTTTCCGGGCCTCCAAGCGATGTTGAAAGGCCGGTTCGCCGCCACACAATCCGCGCCCACCCTGCCGAGTTCGGCTGCGCCGCGCGGAAATCCGGAACTGGCGGGCTTCCACGAGAATTCGTCGTACTCTGCCGCCGCCCCTGCTCCGGCTCCGAAGATTGAAAGGGCCGCGCCTGTTCCGGTTCCCGCTCCGCATCCGGGGCATTCCCCTGCTCAAGAGCAACAGAAGGAAGACAGACTCTTCGCCTACATCGAAGGCGAGCGCGAAGAGCAAGAACCCGTTCGTGCGGCCGGAAGTAGCCTCAAAAAACGGGCAATCATCCTGGCATCGGTCCTCGCCGCCTGTGCGGTTATCGCGGCCCCCCAGGCCCCCTGGCATCCCAAGTTCAAGCAGGTATGGAAAAGCGGAAGGCAATCGCTTCACGCCTGGCTGAACCCTCAGCCGGTGACGCCGGTTCAGGCGCCTGCTGCCCACGAGAGCTTTGGGCGGGCGGGCGACGAATATAAACTCCCCGTCGCGGAAAACATTCCTGATAGCACTACCGATCCCTCGCAGATCCAGGTTGTCCCGGCAATCGATCCAACGATCAAGAAACCTAATCCGGATTCCAGCCAGCCGGATCAGTCTTCCACGCCGCCGGACACTTCGCCGACAGACACTCCAGCGCAGACTCCGGCGGTGCAGTCACCGACAGGACTGCCTCTTGCATCCCAGACTCCTGCGAGTCAGGCACCTGTGAATCCGCCGCAGCAGACTCCCGCAGTTACGCTGCAGCCTGTGGTGATCGCACCGGTATCTCAGCCAGCCGTCACGACCATCGCCTCGACCACGCCGGGCAATTCGGCACATCCCGACATCGCGGCTGCCCCAACGTCTTCTTTCCCGAGTCCCGTTACGGCTCCGCACAAGTATCCTCCGCAGCGAGCTCCATCGATGCCCGGCAATGTTCCGTCGAGCTTAAAGTCGCAGATGGCCTCCATGACTCCCGACGCCGGCGGCAACAAGGCTCCTGAAACGGCGCTGCCGTCGATTGAGCCAGTTTCGGTCACTGAAGCCGCGGAGCGCGCCTTGCTTACCGATCAGCCCAGCCCCGTTTATCCCCCGAACGCCAAGGGGCAACCCGGCTCGGTCCTGCTGCAAGTGCTGATTGGACGCGACGGCACGGTCCAGGACGCCAAGTTTATGCAAGGCTCGTTGGTCTTCGCCCGCAGCGCCATTGACGCCGTCAGGCAATGGAAATTCAAGCCCTACCTGATGAACGGACGCCCAGTATCAGTGCAGGCTCCGTTGACGATCAAGTTCAACGCAGCACAATAGGCGTAAATCGTTTGTTTTGTTGATGAGCTGGGTGATGGGGCTCCGACGGAGCTTCCCGATGCCCTTCCTGAGGCTGGCCCGGCCTGCCCGCATTACTTGAGGAGGCTCGGATCGAGCAGCCAGGCGCTGCAGCTTGGCATCTAGAGATATAATAAATCCAGTTCACGGGAAGTAAGTCCTTCCGGAAGAAGATCACAATCAGATGTCCATGAAAACCAAAGCAGCGATTCTCGTCACCTCCTTTGCCGTATTGCTTTTCGTCGTTGTCGGTTCGATGGGAGGCGTGCATGCCTCGTCGAACGACGGCTCCTACCGCCAGCTGCAGGTCTACAGCGAAGTCCTCTCGCGCATCCGCGGCGAGTACGTGGAAGAGCCCAACATCCCCAAGGTGACGGACGGCGCGCTGCATGGGCTACTTGACTCTCTTGACTCTAACTCCAGTTATCTTTCGCCTGAGGCGTACAAGGCGTTCAGGGCTCACAAGTCGGATGGACGAGCGGGAATTGGAGCTGTCATTTCAAAGCGCTTCGGCTATGCCGATGTTGTATCGGTGCTGCCAGGTTCTCCCGCAGAAAAAGCTGGGATCGAAGCCACCGACATCTTCGAGTCGATTGACGGGCAAAGCACCCGCGAGCTGTCATTGCCGGAAATTCGCAATCTGATCGCGGGAACGCCCGGCTCAACCCTTGAAGTACAAGTTGTCCGCGCGCGCAGAGCGGAGCCGCAGAAGGTTTCGATTACCCGCGACGTCGTGAGCATCCCTCCTGTCAACGACAAGCTGATGGAAAACGCCATTGGCTACGTGAAGATCGAAGCTCTCACCAAGGGCAAAACGCAGGAGATCGCCTCCAAAATCAAGGCTCTGGAAAAGCAGGGCGCCAAGAAGCTCCTGCTCGATCTTCGCAACTGCGCGGAAGGCGACGAGAACGAAGGGATCTCCACTGCAAATCTGTTCCTGAATCACGGAACGATTACCTACCTGCAGGGCCAGAAGTTCCCGCGCGAGGCCTTCAATGCTGATCCCTCAAAGGCCATCACCAGTCTGCCGGTAGCAGTTCTGGTCAACCGTGGAACCTCGGGCGCGGCTGAGGTGGTAGCAGCGGCGATTCTCGAAAACGCTCGCGGAGACGTTGTCGGCGACAAGACCTTCGGCGATGGCTCGGTACAAAAGACTATCGACCTGCCCGACGGTGGCGCGTTGATTCTTTCCGTCGCCAAGTACTACTCGCCGAGCGGGAAAGCGATTCAGGATACGGCCATCACTCCCAACGTCGTTGTGGCCGATGCCGTTGACGACGGTGTCTCGCCCGACGATGACGACTCCGCCACTCCGCAGCAGGATGAGTCGAAGCCGAAGAATCAAGCAGACGATCAGCTGAACAAAGCAGTGGAAGTGCTAAACAGCCGCGCCAGCTAATCGGAAGGAAAGTTTGCGCGACTTCTTGTAGCGCCGGCATCCTGCCGGCTGTTGTGGCGGTGTCGTGCCGCCACACTCGATAGCGCCACAGCGGCAGCAAGCTTCCTCCAAGGTGCTATCCTGACCTTCACGGGGCATGAGAACCCTCTACGATAATCTTCCTGAGCTTGAAATCGCAGGACGCAAGCTCGTCGGACGCGTCCTGTTCGGCCTGCTTATCCTCGTCTCCGTCCTCATCGGCGCTACCGCCGGCTTGCTGCTCGTCTACACCACCGATCTGCCCCAGGTCGATGCGCTCGAAGCCTACCGCCCCAGCTCAATCACCGAAATTTACGACGATCACAACCGCGTCATCGGTTCATTCGCTCTGCAACGCCGCGTCGTGGTCGGCTATGACGATTTCCCGCAGGTCCTGCGTGATGCCCTGGTTTCGATCGAAGACAAGGATTTCTACAGCCACTCCGGCATCAATTTTTTCCGCATCGTAGGCGCGGCCTATCGCGACATTGAATCGGGCGGCAAAGTGCAAGGCGCATCCACGCTCACCATGCAACTGGCGCGCAACCTCTTTCTTTCGCCCGATCGTCGCTGGCAGCGCAAGGTGCAGGAAGCCATGCTTGCCATCCAGATCGAGCGCCGCTTCACCAAGCCGCAGATCTTTACTCTTTACGCTAACCAGATTGCCCTGGGTCACGGGGTCTATGGATTCGAAGCGGCCTCGGAATTTTATTTCAGCAAACCGGCGAAGCAGTTGACGCTTCCCGAAGCCGCATTGCTTGCCGGTTTACCCAAAGGTCCGTCCTACTACTCGCCGATCAATCATCCCGACCGCGCCCAGAAACGCCGCAATCTCGTGATCAACGCCCTGCTCGAGGACGGCAAAATCACCGCCGCCCAGGCCGACGAGGCGCGAAACGCTCCCCTGACCCTGCGCCTCGCCCATGACCCCAATTCTCTCGCCCCGTATTTTGTCGAAGAAATTCGCCGCTACCTCGAAGGCAAGTATGGGACGGATCAGGTCCACGAAGGTGGCTTAAAGGTTTACACCTCTCTCAACGTAGACATGCAGAAAGCCGCCAATCAGGCCGTGCTCGACGGTTTGGCAGCCTACGAGCGCCGGCATGGATGGAAGGGCCATCTCGAAAATGTGGTGGCCGACGGATGGACCATCGACAAATATTCCCATCCGGACTGGGATGACGAACCGGAAGTCAACGGGTACATGCATGCGCTGGTCACCGCGGCCGGGACGGGAATCGCCACTCTGAAATTCGGCCATTACACCGCCGCACTTGGCCAGCCTGACGTAGCCTGGACCGGTCAAAAGATCGCCAACATTCTGAAGGCCGGGGACATTTGCTACATCAAGATTCTCTCCCTTGGCGCGAATGGCGCCGCCAAAGTCAGTCTCGAGCAGGATTCCGGCGCGCAAGGCGCGCTGCTTGCGATCGACAATGCCACCGGCGGCATCAAGGCAATGGTCGGCGGGCGCGACTTCAACGACTCCAAGTTCGATCGCGCTACCCAGGCGCTCCGCCAGGTCGGATCATCCTTCAAGCCCTATGTCTACACTGCGGTAATCGATGAAGGCGCCAGTCCGGACGATACCATCCTGGATGAACCGGTTAGTTTCGAGACGCCCTCTGGCCCCTACGTCCCGCACAACTACGACGAGAGATTTGAAGGCATCATCACGCTGCGGCGAGCGCTAGCTCAATCGCGCAACATTCCGGCGCTGAAACTCGCCGATAAGATCGGGATCAAAGATGTCATCGATTACGCTGGACGCTTCGGCGTAACGTCGAAGCTGCCTCCCTACCTTCCCGTTGCGCTTGGATCGGCTGAGATCACCTTGATCGAGCAGACATCCGCTTACAGCGTGTTTCCCAACGACGGCGTCCGCGTGATACCCCGTTACCTCATCCGCGTCACCGACTATGAAGGCCGGGTGCTGGAAGAAGACTTTCCGGACGTGAAAGATGTAATCAGCGAGCGCACCGCCCGTATCATGACCGGCATGCTGCGCGAGGTTGTCCTGCACGGCACCGGCATCGCCGCGTCCAGGCTGCCGTTCCCGGTCGCAGGCAAGACGGGAACGACCAACGATTTCACGGATGCCTGGTTTGTCGGATTCTCTCCCACCATGACCTGCGGGGTATGGGTCGGCTACGACGAAAAAAAATCGCTAGGCGCGAAAGAAACTGGAGCTCACGCCGCTCTTCCCATCTGGATGAGTTTCATGGCCAAAGCGATGGAGGGCAAGGACCCCGGGGACTTCCAGCCGCCGCCCGCCGCTCCGCACGCCGTGGCTCAAAAAGTAGATACCCCCGATACCGCCCCCGCGGCGGAAGAATCCCATTAGCATAGCGCTGGCCTCCGCCCCACTGTGTGCGAGGGCGTCCTCGTTCGCGAGCCGAAAGCGTCAAGAAAGCGAGTTAACTTTCATCAAGAATCTTGATAGCGTAGGAGCGCCATGCGACACATTGCACTGCTGCTATCCGTACTGATCCTCGCCTCACCTACATCATTTTCACGAGCAGGCGCCGCGGATGATCCCAAATCCGCCATCGAGCAAGTCCTCCACACCCAGCAGGACGCCTGGAACCGCCACGACCTCGACGCTTTCATGTCCGGTTACTGGAATTCCCCCGACCTGACATTTTTCTCAGATGCAAAAGAAACCAGCGGATGGCAAGCCACCGTCGATCGTTACAAAGCCACGTACAACAGCCCGGGCCACGAAATGGGCAAGCTGGATTTTTCCGATTTGCGGATTGAGATTCTTGGCCCAGAAGCCGCCTTCGTCCGCGGGGCCTGGCATCTGACGATGTCCGATGGTAAGACTCCCCACGGCCGCTTCACCCTGATCTTCCGCAAGCTTCCCGACGGCTGGAAAATCATCCACGACCACACTTCAGCGGCGAAAGACTAGCTGCCCGCAATTAACACCGCAGATCATCGAGACCGCTGGGGATTTGGAGGCCACCGGATAGTCGCGGCTGCGGTTCAAGAACGTTGCCATCGCCGAGGTGGGCTCCGCTTGCCCGCGAAGGATCTGTCCAACTGCATTACCTCGACATCGCGAAGCGTTTGACCCAACCAGCCGGCCTCACTTCTTCACTCTTACCTGCACCTTGGCGCCCTCCGGCAAACTCCCGTTGACTAATTCAATCTTCCCTCCGCGCACCACGCCTTCAAACTCGAGCGCCGGCAAAGATTGCGCCACGCCCTGCCCCGGAGATACCGGCCGCGCACTTCGTCCCATCCCCCGATCCATCGCCTCATTCGCCAGCCGGTCCGCTTCCTGATTGTGTTCCCGCATCGCGTGTCCGATCGAAAACCACTCCATCTGCGCGATCAACTCCTTGGCGCGTCCATGGAGATCCTGCAGCACGGCATTCTTCACCTTGTAAATGCCCTTGATCTGTTTGACCAGCAACTCCGAGTCGCTGATCAGCTTCAGTGCCTTCGGGCCATGCCGGACGGCATACTCCAAAGCCGCAATCAGCCCCTGATACTCCGCAAAATTGTTGGTTTGATGCCCCAGATATTCGCTGAGAGCGGCGACCTTGCGTCCGGACTCGTCCTTGATGACGACTCCATAGCCCGCCGGGCCGGGATTCCCCCGCGCGCCGCCGTCACTATGCGCAACCAGGTAATGCTCCGGAGGATTCTCGCGAGATTCGAAGAGATGTTTTGTATTCGGAGAAGGACTCATGCCGTAAATTTATATCCCCTTTTGTGCGCCTCAGTGTCCTCTGTGGTAAAGCTTTTTGTTGATGACGTAGAAAGATGAAGAAATTTGTAGGGAACCTCACCGTCCCGCTGCGAGCCGCGTGGCCAACCGCGAAGGCAATTTCGCCGCGAAGATCCTATCCTGGGCGTCTCGAAGGTTATAAGGCGTCCGGTGAAAGTGAACGACCTGTGTGTTGGTGTCGAACAGAGCAAACGCAGCGCGCCAGTCTCCGTCGCGCGGCTGCCCCACCGATCCCGGGTTGATCAGGTATCGGGCCTCGGCCTTGAGTTGCAGCGCAACCGATTCCGCTCGCCCCACGCTGCTGTATTCGGGACGAAAACCGTCGGCGGAAGATCCATTGGCGAAGAACCCGCCCTGCAGATGGGTGTGCCCAAAAAATGTAAGCGGCGTGTTAAGCGTGATCAGCGGAGCCAGGGCATCGCCCAGCGACACGACGTATTCATCTTCGTCGTTCGGCGAGCCATGAACCAGTTGCACGTCGGGAAAATCGGGCAGGGACACAGGGCCGTGCGGCAAACTGCGCAGCCACTCAAAGTTTTCCGGCGTGAGCTCATCGCGAGTCCAGATAGCCGCCGCAGCAGCCATCGGATTGAAATCGTCGAGTGTCATTCCCCCGGTTGCAGCCTTGTCGTGATTTCCCCGCACAAAAACCTGTCCCACTTCGCGAGAGCGCTCTGTGACTTCGTTGGGGCTGGCGCCATAACCGACAATGTCGCCCAAATTGACGATCAGGTCGTAAGATGGCGCCGAAACCAGGCAGGCTTCCAGAGCCTCCAGATTCGCGTGGATGTCGCTCAGCAGCAGGATGCGCACAGGTCACCGGGGCAAGTTGCAGATTATAGACTGGACGGCGGATTTGCACAGTGCGGGTTGTGCCTCGCGAGTATTCGCTTCAACCGTTGCCAGAGCCAAGGCTCGCTCCAGAATTGACCACCGGACAGCGCGCCCAGTGCCCAGGGGAAATCTCGACCAGCGGCGGTAAGGCACCCGCGCACTCCGCCACGCGCAAATCGCACCGAGGCTCAAAGGCGCATCCCGGCGGAAGATTCTGCAGGGCCGGAACCGTGCCTTCAATCGTTTCCAGCGGCCGCGAACGGTCGGTCCTCAAGTCCGGAACGGCGTGCAACAGTCCGCGAGTATAGGGATGCGCCGCCGCCTCAAAGATGTCGCGCTTTGTGCCGAGCTCGACCATGCTGCCCGCGTACATCACGGCAACCCGATCCGCGACTTGCGAGACCACCGCCAGATCGTGCGAAATAAACAACATCGCCAGGCCGAACCTCTGTCGCAGATCCGCTAACAACTCGAGAATCTGCGCCTGAATGGTGACATCCAGCGCCGTCGTCGGCTCGTCCGCAATCAGCAACTGCGGACGGTTGACGATTGCCATGGCGATCACGATCCTTTGCCGCATCCCGCCAGAAAGTTGGTGTGGATAATCCCGCGCACGCCGCTCTGGCTCCGGGATCGCCACCTCGTTCATGGCAACGACTGCCTTTTTCCAGGCTTCACTCTTCGAGACCGGCTGGTGCGCGCGTACCGCCTCCGCGATCTGATCTCCGACGCGCATCACGGGATTCAGCGCGGTCATGGGCTCCTGGAAGATCATGGCGATGCGCGATCCCCGCAGTTGCCGCATGGCATCGTCGTCGATCGTCGAGAGGTCGCGCCCACCCGACCCATTCTGCGTGAAGAAAATTTCTCCGGAAACGCTCGCCTGAGGCGGCAGCAGGCGCATGATTGCCAGCGATGAGATGGATTTTCCCGAGCCGGATTCTCCAACCAACCCCACAACCTCGCCGCTGTAAATCGAGAAGGAAAGATCTCGGACAGCCGGCAGTGAATGTGTAGGGACAGCCGCCCTCGGCTTTCCAGCCGAGCGAAGATCGGCGGCCTGCGCCGGGAACGCGATGTTCAGGTGGCGAACGTCGAGCAGCCAGGGCACAGCCTATGTTAGCAAGCCGGGAGCGTTATGGGGCCAATCGAGAGAGGGGATCACTGCAAAAGCCATCCGACTGCGACTGCGACAATCACCAGCTTCACCAGCCATCCAATCGAATACGACACCACGAACACTCGGTGAAGCTTCATCCAGGCTGCGTTCGTCAGAATGAGTGGCAAAGGCCCGATCAGCCATACTGCTCCCGCCAACTTGAGTGCGCCGTGGAATGTGTTGAGATGCAGCCGGGCCGCGACACATGCAAAAACGAAGCAAGTCAGAAATGGCAGCGGACTGGTAAGAGCAATCGCCCGTGACTCCGCTCCCTGTCGCCACACTTCGGGATACGTGAATCGCCGGTGCAGCCAGTCTCCCGCGAAGAACCAATCCGTCATCGAGGCCACGATGCCGCTTCCCAATGCGATCAGAGCAAGTCGCGTCCAGTTCATACGGTGATCCTGCAAAAACCGCGCTCAACCCTCGA
Organism: uncultured Acidobacteriota bacterium; assembly: GCA_963807095.1. Taxonomy (GTDB): domain Bacteria; phylum Acidobacteriota; class Terriglobia; order Terriglobales; family Acidobacteriaceae; genus Sulfotelmatobacter. The sequence continues at coordinate 556,754 of CAWEAF010000003.1, forward strand.
GTTCCCTCCGGAGTGGCGCATGTCCACTGTCGACCTTCGCTCGACTGGACAGCCGAGGGCGGCGGTGCCCTACATATGTCGTTTACTGCCCCAGAATCAGCGGCAGCCCGTTCTTGCTGTTTCCGATAACGACAATCTTGGTGTTGGGGCTTTTGGATAAGTTCTCTGTGGCTTCAATGCCCTTCCATTCGAGCAGGGATGGCGTTATGCCCTGCGCGACGATCTGCTGGAAATCGCGGACGCCCGCTGCCTCGATGCGCTTCCGCTGGGCCTCCTGCGTCTCTTTCTGCAGCCGGAAGTTCATGGCCAGCGCTTCCTGCTCGGCCTGCTGCTTCGCTTCGATAGAAGCTTTCAGCGTCGCCGGCAACTGGATGTCGCGCAGCAGAACGTTCTCCACCGTGATGCCGCGCTTCTTGAGCGCCTCTGTGATCTGATCGAGGATCTGCTTGGCCACCATTTCCCGTTCACCTGTGTAGAGCGCGTTCGCGGTATGAGACGCAGTCGACTCACGAATCGCAGACCGCAGCGTGGGTTCGACCACCACGTTCTCGTAATCGGACCCAATCTTTTGGAAGACTTCGGCAGCCCGCTCGGGGTTGAGGTGGTAGATTAGCGACGTATCCAGCGCCATCATCAGGCCTTCGCTGGAAGGAACGCTTGCCGACTCCTTAAGAGTCTGGGTTTGAATCGACATCTCGTTGTTGGTCTTCAGCGGATTGATCAGATGAATGCCTTCACCTAGAGTTTCGCTCGTGACTCTGCCGAAAAGGGTGAGCACGCCCACGTGGCCAGTGTTCACTCGAGTCACCGAGCTGAACAGCAGGATTACGAGAATAAAACCCAGAAGGCCGAGGCCAATCAGGCGAAGCAGGTTGCCGCCGAAGCCTCCGGTATCAATCACTCTGCCGCGCCCTGCTGATGGATCAAAAATCGTCATGGAAATGCCCCCTGCGAGATTCTAGGCCGCAACCCTGCGGCGTATAAGTGCCTTGTCAGGGGCACGAATTCTGGGGAACAGTGGCAGGGGAGTAGGCTGGGCGGCCTTACCCCGCTGAATCTTGCCGCCTACCCGCCGCATCTCTTACATTAGACCTATGAGCAAAATTCACATTCCTACGCCTTTACGGCAGTATGTGGGCAAGCAGGCTTCAGTGGACGTGCAGGGTTCGACCGTCGCCGAGGCCATGAACGCGCTGGTGGTCCAGCATCCTGACCTGCGTAAGCATCTCTACACCGATGAGGGTAAGCTGAGGGCTTTCGTCAATCTTTATGTCAACGACGAAGACATTCGCTACCTGCAGAAAGAAGCCACTGCTCTCAAAGACGGTGATAACATTTCCATCGTGCCTTCGATCGCCGGAGGCGCGGCCTGAGCGGGGATCCACCATTGAAGCTCATCGCTACAATGCGCTATTGTTGCTGTTGCCCTTCCTGCTGTTAACCGCGCATGGCGGTTCGTCGATTTATTTCCAACTGAATTTCCAATAGATCGGCAGACATTTTTACACCACAGAAGGCATGCAGTCACAAGAGGCAAAGTTACGAAGACAGGCATTACGAGGACACCATGGCTACCATCGCAGAAGTTCCGGTGACGTTGAGCAAAGATGAGATCCTGCGCTACTCGCGGCATTTGATCATGCCCGAGGTCGGCATGGAAGGCCAGCAGAAGCTGAAGGCTGCGCGCGTTCTCTGCATTGGCACAGGCGGTCTGGGATCGCCCATGGCTCTCTACCTGGCCGCAGCCGGCGTGGGCACGCTCGGCCTGGTCGATTTTGACGTGGTCGATTACACCAACCTGCAGCGGCAGATCATCCACTCCACTGCCGACGTGGGCCGCAAGAAGCTGGACTCCGCGGCGGACAAGCTGAAAGCGATTAATCCGTTCATCAACCTGCGCACCTTCGATACCAGGCTCAGCAGCGCGAATGCCCTCGAACTGTTTCGCGAGTTCGACATCATCGCCGACGGCACCGACAATTTCCCGACGCGCTACCTGGTGAACGATGCCTGCGTGCTGACCGGCAAGCCGAACGTCTATGGATCGATTTTCCGCTTTGAAGGCCAAGCCAGCGTATTCGCGACCGAAGAAGGACCGTGCTATCGCTGCTTGTATCCCGAGCCGCCACCGCCCGGACTGGTACCGTCATGCGCCGAGGGAGGCGTTCTCGGAATCCTTCCTGGCCTGGTTGGCGTGATGCAAGCCACCGAAGTCATCAAGCTGATCCTCGGTGTGGGCGAGCCCCTGATCGGGCGTCTGCTGCTGGTGGATGCGCTCGGCATGAAGTTCCGCGAACTGAAGCTCCGCAAGAATCCGGATTGCCCAGTCTGCGGCGCGCATCCCACAGTAACGACGCTGATAGACTACAACGAGTTCTGCGGTATTCGTGGGGAGGAAAAATCCGTGAGCAATGGCGTTCCCGAAATTCAGGTCGAAGACCTAAAACGGCGTCTGGACGCAAAAGAAGATCTGTTTGTGCTCGACGTGCGCGAGCCGCACGAATACCAGATCTGCAACATCGGCGGATACCTGATCCCGCTGAACGATCTTCCGAAACGCGTGAGCGAACTCGACTCCAGCCGCGACATCGTCGTTCATTGCAAGATGGGCGGCCGCAGCGCCAAGGCAGTCGCCTTCCTGCAGCAGGCGGGATTCAAGAAGGTCCACAACCTTGCGGGCGGCATCACCGCCTGGGCCGATCGCGTGGATCCGAAAGTCCCAAAATATTAGGAGAGCCGCCGCCAGTTGAAAGACTGCTGACCAAGCCCGGGCATAGATTGATTTGAAAGGGCGAGGCTTCGAGCCGCGCCGCCATGCAACCAAAATCAATCCGGCTTCAGCCGCTGAGGGAGGGTTTCTCAAGGAAATTGTTTCCCGCCAATTTAAGGGAGCGCTTGGGCGCTCCCTTTATCGTTTAAATGGGGGCGTTATTTCACCGTGACATCGGTGATGCTGAGATCCGGGTACTGATGGTTCCACTGCGCGGAGATGCTGTCGAACGTCAGCCGGAAGGGTTCGGTCTGACCGGGACCGAGCGGGGCAACGCTTAAATCTACCGGTTCGAGATAGGCACCGTTGGTGCGCACTACCCGCAGGGGCAGATCTTCCCTCTGGGCGACCTGACCCATCGAGTCTTCAAAATTCACTTCGACCATAACATGGGTGAGAATCTTGTCGCCTGTATTACTGATGTCCCCGTCGATATAGGTAACCGTCGCTCCAATGAAATTCTGGGCGGCGGACATCTTGAAATTCGAGAGCTTCAGTTTCGCGATGTAGGGCGACGGAGCCTTTACCGGCTTTGGCGGGGTACGCAAAAAGAAGGCGGCAGCCAGCGCGATTCCGAGAACCACGACAACCGCGATCATGATGATCATCCGGCTGGAGTCGCGCTCTTCGGTCGTCGATGCTTGCTGGTCGAGGCTGGCCATGTGGGAATTGTAGGCTGTCGGATTTCGATTGTCGATTTCCCCATGGCCCCCGTTGCCGGCGGGGATCTTACCTGAATGTCATCCTCAGGCGCCGTCTTTGGGCGACGAAGGATCTATGTATTTCGGGCCGTGAGCAGTTTCACTGCGTTCTCGTGGTAAACGCTCTTGAGAACGTTGTCCCCTAATCCCAGCCCGTACAGCGCCCAATGATATCCAAACTGGTCGATCTCATAGAAATGCTCGTCCTGGGATTCGAGGATGCGAAAAGTGATGCGGTACATATTGGCGTCAAACCCCATGTCCGTTCCATAGACAAGGCGGTCCGCATATCTCGCGTAGAACTGTGCGGCGAATCGGGGGATCGGCGCTGTCTCGGCGTATCGCGCGGCGATGTCCGCATAGAGATTGGGATTGCGGTCGAGCACTTCGCCCAGGTGCGCAAGATTGTAGTCAAGATTAGCGAAATGACAGGCGATGAATGTGGTGTTCCGGTGGCGCCCCAGCGTCCGCTCGAGGATTTCGATCATGCCGGGAAGCTTGACGATGTTGGGCTGATTGTCGAGCCGCCAGGCAACTGCATTCATCAGCCCATCGTTGTGCTTGTCCATTGGCTGGTACATCCAGATCGGGTCGGCAACATGTAGACTCACCGGCATTCGGAGTTCCGCAGCTCTTTCCCAGACAGCATCCATGCGCGGGTCGTCGGGATGCATACCGGGAGCATTGGATTCTCCCGAACGCAGGCCTTGGCCTTTATCGTGAATCTCGCCAACGCCCTTAGCGCCAGCTGCGCGACAGCGTTCCAGTTCCTTGACAGCAGCCGCCGGGAATACGGGTTTGTCATAACCGGTCAAGTCCAGCCCGCACCACACTTCGAATCGGTCGGGGTATTTCGAATACTTCGCATTGATCGCGTCGAATTCCTTGCCGGTGGCCATCGCCAGGATGACCGTCTTCTCGATATTGACGGCATCCATATTCTTGAGCCATGCCGCGATCTCGGCATCAGTCTTCGCATAGGGATGCGAGTGCATGTCGATGATCGGATACTTGCCTCTTTCGATGTGCGTGACTGGAACCCTGTAAATAGAGCGCGGACGATAGTCTTTCAGAAGAAGAGTGTCGGCCGGAGATGTCGAGGTGGCGGCGATCTTCTTCGCATCAATTGCAAAAGATGAGGAAGGAACTGCGGCAGCGAGTCCGGCAACGTTCGCGTATTTCAGGAATGAGCGGCGGTTCATGCGGCCTCCGGAAGCAGGGTGAACCTTGCAGCATACCGCGGTTCCAGCGACTTTGACGAAAGGCGGAACACAGTCGCGGCGGAGAGTGTGAAGACTCAGTGGGACTCGGGGTGTCCGCGCACCCGGCGGTGCAAGGCCGCTATTCTCCGCCTACGGTTAATCCATCAACCCGGATCGTCGGCGACGCCACCGACCCGCGGAATTCGAGATCGCTGGCGATTTCGGAGATGTTGAAGAAAAGCTCCTTCAGGTTTCCCGCGACAGTGATTTCCTCGACAGGATACGTCAGCTCTCCGCCCGAGATCCACAGTCCGGAAGCTCCGCGGGAATAATCCCCGGTCACCAGGTTCGCCCCGTGTCCAAGGAACTCCGTGACGTACAAGCCTTCCTTGATTCCTGCGATCAGATCTTTCGGCGACTTCGCTCCCGGCCGCAGAAAGTAATTTCCGGGGCCAATCCCAGGCGTTCCGGCGAGCCCGCGTGAAGCGTTTCCAGTGGTTTGCAAGCCCAGTTTCTTCGCGGTGTACGTATTCAGCAGGTACGACTTGAGCACGCCATTTTCGACAACCACGGTGCGGCGGGTCGGAATGCCTTCGCCATCGAAGGGGCTGGTGCCGAACCCGCCCGGAATCGTGCCGTCATCGATGATGGTGACATTGTCGCCGGCGATCTTCTCCCCAAGCTTTCCAGCCAAGAATGACGCACCTCGATATACCGAGTCGCCGTTGATCCCTTCAAAAATGTGCTCGAGGATTGACGTTGAAACCATGGGATCAAAGACGACCGGCACCTTTGCTGTTTTAGCCTTGCGGCCGCCCAAGCGGCGAAGCGTGCGCTCGGCAGCGATCCTGCCGACGTTCTCCGGCGCATCGAGCTTGCCTAGCGTGCGCGCGACAGAGAACCAGTAGTCGCGCTGCATCGCGCCTTCATTGGTTTGTGCAATTGGCACCGCGGCGACCGAGCAGTACGACCGAGAAAATTCGCCGACAAATCCGTGCGAGTTGACCAAAATTTTGTGTCCCGTAGCCGCATCGAACGATCCGCCGTCGGAATTCTTGATGCGCGGATCGAAATCCAGCGCCGCCTTCTCGGCGCGGCGTGCATAGTCAATGCGAGCCGGCCCGGGAAGCGAGTACACATCTTCGTGGTAAAGATCGAGATTGCCCTTGATTTGACCCAGTTGGTCCGCGGGCGGGATTCCGGCGAAGGGATCTTCTGAAGTGATCTTGGCCAGTTCCAGCGCAGACTTCAGCATGCGGTCGAGCCCCGCCCGAGAGAAGTCGCTCGAGTAGGTGCTGGCGGCGCGCTGTCCAAAGAAAACCCGCACCCCGATGGATTTCGAGCCGGATTCCTTGAGTGTTTCGACCTGCCCGAGACGCACCAGCGTAGAGAATTCGTCGCCTTCGCGCACGACGCACTCGGCGGCCGTAGCCCCTCCGGCCATCGCCCGAGCCACAATGTCCTGAGCGATTTCGCGGAGATCGGTTTCGAGTTTCGGGCTTCGTGCCTCGAGTTGCACTGGAGTCATAACGAACTTTCCTGTATGTAAGGCCGGAAGAAACGTGATGTTAAACGCGACTGAGGGCTCTTCATGCCATAATACTCTCTCAATGCCGCAACTGCTCTGTGCCCCGATGCTTTTTTCAACGAGGACGCCCTCATTCCAGATTCCAGCCGCTTGGGTGCACGCCGCATGTCGCTATGGCCCGCAGCAACAAAGGACTTCTAGCTTCTGTCTTTCCTAGTATGGCGTTCTGGAAATTCGTGCCATAAGTTTCAAGTTTTGAAAGGGCGCGGCCTGAAGCCGCGCCGTACCTAGGGCCCAAGAATCGCGGGCTTTAGCCCCCGAGGGAAATGGTTATCACCCAGAAAACGGCAGCGAACTTACTCCGCGAATTTCTGGGACACCACACTAGCCCTCCATAACCTTCAGCTTCGGACTGACGATAAGTCGCGCCTCAGTCGCGCGCTGCACGTCCTCAGGCGAAAGTCCTGCGGCGATCTCTTCCAGCATCAGCCCATCCTTCGTCACGCGGATATACGCCATCTCCGTGGCAATCGTATCCACCACGCGCACTCCGGTAAGCGGCAGTGTGCATTTCTTCAGAATCTTTGGGGCTCCTTCACGCGTCGTATGTTCCATCGCCACCACTACCCGGCGCGCGCTCGCGACCAGGTCCATAGCGCCGCCCATGCCCTTGACCATCTTTCCCGGAATCATCCAGTTCGCGATGCTGCCCGTCTCGTCCACTTCCATCGCCCCCAGCACGCTCAGATCAATGTGCCCGCCACGAATCATGGCAAACGATTCCGCGCTCGAAAAATACGAGGTGCCCGGCATCTCGCTTACCGTCTCTTTTCCGGCGTTGATCAGATCCGGATCTTCGGTTCCCTCGATCGGATACGGGCCGATGCCCAGCATTCCGTTCTCCGATTGCAGCATGACCTCGATGCCTTTGGGAACATGATTCGCAATCAGCGTCGGCATGCCGATGCCCAGGTTGACATAAAACCCATCCCGCAACTCGCGCGCAATGCGCTTCACAATCCGCTCGCGCTTGTCCGTGTCTTTCCTGGCTGTATTCATTGACCCCATCCGCAGCCCTTGGCCATCCACCTTCTTGCCATCCTGAGCGAGGATTCTGCTTCGCTGCCACTGATTACCAAGTATTGAGGTGCTAGCTACTCGCCTTCCTCACCGTCCGCCTCTCGATCCTTCGCTCGTACAGTTCGCCCTGAAAAATTCGCTTCACGTAGATCGATGGCGTGTGGATCGCATCGCCGTCCAATTCACCGACCTCGACCAGATGCTCGACCTCGGCAATCGTGATCTTCGCCGCGGTCGCCATCATGGGATTGAAATTCCGCGCCGTCTTTCGATAAACCAGATTCCCCTGCCGGTCGCCCTTCCACGCCTTCACGAAAGCGAAATCGGCTTTGAGTGCCGCGCTCCATCACGTATGGGCGTCCCTCAAATTCTCGCGTCTCCTTGCCTTCGGCGACGACTGTTCCCACTCCCGTCGGAGTATAAAAGGCAGGAATCCCCGCGCCGCCGGCGCGAATCCGTTCGGAAAAAGTCCCTTGCGGAACCAGGTCCAATTTGATCTTGCCGTTCAGAACCATTTCTTCCAGAAACTTGTTTTCGCCGACGTAAGTCCCAATGTGATGCACGATCTGTCCCGCCGCCAGCAGCAGCCCGTTCCCGATGCCGTCGACGCCGACGTTGTTGCTGATCGTATGAAGATTCTTCGTTCCCTTGCGCACCAGTGCGCGAATCAGGTTTTCCGGCATCCCGCACAGGCCGAAGCCTCCAATCATGATGGTCGCGCCATCAAACACGTCGCGGATGGCCTCGTCGGCATTGGCCACAACTTTATTCATAGCGAGAAGGATTCTAAATGAAATTGAGCAATTGGCTAATTTTGCAATTGTAGTACATTTTAAAACTCACGGCGTGACGATTTAACTTTACTCAACAAATTACGCAATTACTCCATCCTTTGTCCTTCTTCGTGCGACCGTCTTCCTCAACTGATGCGCCCGCTCAAACTCCTCCGCCAATTCCCGCGTCCCCAGATTTTCGCGGATATGCGCCAGCCGCTGTTCGAGCTTCACAGCGCATCTCTAATGTTCTTCTTGTTGGTGATCGCGACATCCCGCCACATGGAATAGGGGCTCGCCGAAATGCGCGTCATCTCGTGCAGAGCGCGCCTCCCGCCGGCGGCAGCAGCGGAGCATCTTCGCCAAACTCCTCCACCAGCGCCGCCGCCAGCGCGGTGGAAATCATCTGCGGCACGTGGCTGATCCAGGCGCACAAGTGGTCATGCTCCTCGGCGGGCAAGCATGGCGATGCCGCGCGCCAATGGTTCTCGATCCATCGCAAAATTCTCCGGGCAAGCCTTCAGTTCAGATTCTGCCCCGGCAGACGGAGTCAGAAACCACACCGCATCTCCGAAACAGATCCGGGTCGGCATCATCGACCCCGCTCAGTTCCTTCCCCGCCATCGGATGTCCGGCCAGAAACCGCTTGCCCAGCATTCTTGCCGAAAATGTTCAGCGCGCGCTCGACCACACCGGCTTTGGTGCTGCCGACATCGGTCAGCAGAGTCTTCGGCCGGAAGCGCCGGCCCGAGCCGCTCAATCAAGTCGAGAATCGCGCAGTACCGGCGCGGCCAGCACAACCACCTGGCTGCCACGCACCGCATCCGCCGGGATCGGCGATGCCCGCGTCGATCGCGCCGCGATCGCGCGCCTTCTCCAGCATCGCCTCGCGGTCGCAGCCGACGATGCGTCCCGCAAATTTGCGCTCTTGCGTCAGCGCCAGGCCGAGCGAGCCGCCGATCAGGCCGGTGCCGATGATCGTGATTTGCCGAATGGCCATCAAAAGAAGATTGAGTAATTGAGCAATTGAACGGTAATTTGAAAACCTACTCCCTGGAATCTGATGATTCAAATTACCCGATCACCAAATCACTCAATAAATGCCTTACCCAATCTTTCGTCCCACCGCTGGCGCAATCATTCGCAGCTCGTCCATCAACTTCGCGAACTGCTCGGGAAACAGCGACTGCGCCCCGTCGGAAAACGCCTTGTCCGGATCGCAATGCACTTCGATCAGCAGCGCGTCGGCGCCGGCGGCCACTGATGCCCGCGCCATCGGCGTAACTTTGTCGCGCCGTCCGGTGCCGTGCGATGGATCGGCGGTCATGGGCAGGTGCGAAAGCTTGTGAATGATCGGGAATCGCGGAAATATCCATCGTATTGCGCGTGTAGGTCTCGAAGGTGCGGATGCCGCGCTCGCACAGAATGACATCGTAGTTTCCGCCCGCCATCATGTATTCCGCCGACAGCAGCAATTCTTCGAACGTAGCCGCAATGCCGCGCTTCAGCAGCACCGGCTTACGCACTTTGCCCAGCTCGCGCAGCAGATTGAAGTTCTGCATATTGCGCGCGCCGACCTGAAGGATATCGACGTACGGCAACATCAGCGGGATCTGCGAAATTTCCATCACCTCGCTGATGACCAGCAAGCTGAATTTTGTCTCCCGCCTCGCGCAGCAGCTTTAATGCCGTCTTCGCCGTGTCCCTGAAATGAATAAGGAGAACTCCGCGGCTTGAATGCGCCGCCCCGCAACACGCTCGCGCCCGCCTTCGCCACCGCCTCCGCCGTGGTGAACAGCTGCTCCCGCGATTCCACCGAGCACGGCCCGGCCATCACGACCACTTCATTGCCGCCAATCTAGACGCCGTTGCCAACTTCACAATGGTTCCCTCGGGACGAAAACTTCTCCCCGCCAGCTTGTAAGGCGAGCTGATGCGATGAACTTCCTGCACTCCCGGCAGCAGTTCGAGAATGCGCATGTCAAAATCGATGCCCGCTCCCACCGCCCCCAGCACGGTCATGCCGCGCTCCGGTCGAGCGGTGCACCTCGAATCCCATCTTCACCAGGTGTTCGATCACTTGCTGAATCTGCGCCTCATCGGCGCCTTCCTGCATGGCAACAATCATAGGGATTTCTCAGTATGCAGCTTGCCGCTGCCATCTGCGAGTTACGAGCTTTGGAATGATGTGGTTGCTCACAACTCGTAGCTCGCAGCCCTCAATCATTCACATCCGAATCCAATTCCGTCTCGGCCTCAACCGACTTCGCGACGAAGTGACAATCTCTTCCTTCTGAATATTCCGCATCACGTCGATGATGCGCTCGTAAATCCGCACCAGATCGCGCCCCGGCAAAGGGCCGGGATTCGCCGCCTGCACATTGGCGAAGACGATTCGCTCCCGGTCGGGCTCGTAGATGGGCATCGACGTATTCGCGCTTGAGCTTTCCGATCTCGACGGCCGCCTGGGCCCGCTCGCTCAGCAGCGCCACCAGCCTGCGGTCCAGTTCGTCGATTTTCTTTCGCCAATCCTCGATATCCATGGAATCGCCATCTGTCAACTCAGCTATGAATTCAGCGGTGCCCATCCAACGGAATCGCAACGATTCTGCGAGTCTCACTGCACGACAGTGATGACTGACGCAAGACTGACCTAACAGCTTTCCTACAAACTCTCCAACCGCTCGGCTTCTCTGCCCGCGATTCCGTTCAATCGTCTCTACGATCGCGCTGCCGACAACCACTGCGTCCGCAAAGTCGCCCACCTCCGCAAACTGTTCCGGCTGTCGAAATCCCAAAGCCTAATGCGATCGGCAAGCTTCGTCACGCGCCGCAGTCGCTTCACCAGCTTCCGCGCATCCTCCGCGAGTTGCTGCCGCGTGCCCGGTGACTGCCGGTTCTCGACACCGCGTACACAAAACCACGCGATGCTGCGCAATCGTTCCTCAGCCGCTCATCTGGGCTGGTCGGCGCGGCCAGAAACACCGGTGACAAATCATGTTCCCGCATTGCCCGCAGATATTCGCCTGCCTCTTCCACCGGCAGATCGGTCACCAGTACGCCATCAATGCCTGCCGACCGCGCCACCTTGCAGAACTTCGCCAGTCCCATCCGCAAAATCGGATTCAAGTACGAAAACACGATCAGTCCCGTCGATTGCGTCCGCTCGCGAATCTCCGCCGCCAGAGTCAACACTTGCGCCAGCGAAGTTCCATGTCTCAGCGCCCGTTCGCTGGCACGCTGGATCACAGGCCCATCGGCCACAGGATCACTGAACGGCACGCCGAGTTCAATCACGTCCGCGCCCGCCTCAATGGCGGCAGAGAATGATCTCCCGCGTGGTCGCGAGATCGGGATCGCCGCAGGTCACGTAGGCGACCAGAGCCGGCTTATTGTGGAAAGTCAGAGGCATAAGATAGATCGAATGACGATTAAGTCGAATTTATTGATATAGAAAACATAAGCCGGCCTTTTAAACGTGTCATCCTGAGCGTAACCGTTTCGGCGAAGCGAAGGATCGCTGGCCAGGCTAGCCAAATCACCGCAATCAACATCAATTCAATCTACTGAAATCATCAATCGATCTTCAAATTCTCCCGCAAAATCCCGATATCCTTATCTCCCCGCCCGGAGATATTCACGATCACCACATCCGACTTCTTCATCTTGGGCGCGCGCTTGACCACTTCCGCCACCGCATGCGCCGACTCCAGCGCGGGAATGATTCCCTCCGTCCGCGCCAGCAAGCGTGCTCGCCTCGAGCGCTTCCGCATCCGACGCGGGAACATATTCCGCGCGCCCCGCGTCCCTCAACGCCGCGTGTTCCGGCCCGATCGACGGATAATCCAGTCCCGCCGAGACCGAATGGGTCAGCGCGATCTGCCCGCCCGAATCCTGCAGCACATAAGAATACGTTCCCTGCAGCACTCCCGGCGATCCTCCACGAAACCGCGCTGCATGATCACCCAGCTTCTCGCTGCGTCCCCCGGCCTCGACGCCGATCAGCTGCACTTTCTTGTCATTGAGAAAATCGTAGAAAATTCCAATCGAATTCGATCCGCCGCCCACGCAGGCAATAATCGTCGTCGGCAACTTCCCTCAGCCTTCAGAATCTGCGCCCGCGCCTCGCGGCCAATCACTCGATGAAAATCGCGCACCATCGTCGGATAGGGATGCGCCCCCAGCACGCTGCCCAACAAATAATGCGTCGTGCGCACGTTGGTGACCCAATCGCGCATGGCTTCATTGATCGCATCTTTCAACGTGCGCGACCCGGATTCGACGCCGCGCACTTCGGCTCCCAGCAGCCGCATGCGGAAGACATTCAGCTCCTGCCGCCGCATGTCCTCGGTGCCCATGTACACGACGCAGTCAAATCCCAGCAGCGCACACACCGTAGCCGTCGCGACTCCATGCTGGCCCGCGCCGGTCTCGGCGATAACGCGATGCTTCCCCATGCGCTCGACCAGCAACGCCTGGCCCAGGCAGTTATTGATCTTGTGCGCGCCGGTGTGCAGCAGGTCTTCGCGCTTCAAATAGATTTTCGCGCCGCCCAAGTTTTTCAGTCAGCCGCCGCGCAAAAAACAGCGGCGTCGGACGCCCGGCATAAGTCCGCAGCAATTCGTCCAATCGCGCGCTGAAAGCTCGGGTCCCGCTTGGCCTTCTCGTATTCGCGCTCGAGCTCTTCCAGCGCCGCCATCAGAGTCTCGGGGACATATCTCCCGCCATAAACGCCAAACCTCCCTGGCTCGTTCTTCCTTTCCTCAGATGGGTTGCCCCACCCTTGTCTCGTCTTTTGCGACAGGGTGGGGAATTTGACTTTCCTGACGCCATGGGAATCCTGGGTGCCCCACTTCTGCCCGTCTTTGGCAGAAGTGGGGACTTTGACTCTCGTAGCTCGTGATACCGTAGCCATCACTAACTCGCTTTCCGATCCATCTCGCGCACCGCCCGCACAAACGCCCGCACCTTGTCCGGATCCTTCTTCCCCGGCCGCGCCTCCACTCCAGACACTACATCGACGCCCCATGGCTTGAGGATTTCGATCGCTTCGCCAACGTTCTGCGGAGATAGTCCACCGGCAACAACCACTTTTTGATGGCGGCTCAATTCCTTGACCGCATCCGCCGCGGCTTGCCAGTCAAACGTCTTCCCAGTTCCGCCTGGTTGCTGGAGACTGCCGGAGTCGAGCACCAGCGTATGAAAGAATTTCGGCTGCGGTTCCGAAGGTAAACCTGGCGGCGCGAATCCAGCCAAAGTTTTCTGGCGCCTTCCCCCAGAAACACCTCTATGGGAAGAGCCCAATATACCTTCAGTCCGTCTATGCCCATCGCCTTTCCCGGCGATTTGTCATCTGCGCCAAGTCGCAGACTGGTCAATGGATATGTCTGCAGCGCGTCGAAACCCGCGAACCTTGCTGTCCCAACTGCATCTTCCATGGATTCGCCAGCAAACACTCCCACTTTCTCCACGCTTTCCGGCAACTTCTCCACAATCTCCCGCGCCGTCTCCGCGCTCACGCACCTCGGGCTCTTCTCATAAAACACGAATCCCACGGCATCCGCCCCGGCCTCAACGGCAACCAGTGCGTCCTCCAGATTCGTCATCCCGCAGATCTTCACCCAAGTCATTTCACTTTTTCATCCTGAGGCCCGTCATCTGGAAGTCTGTTATCCCCGAAAGTTGTCGTCCTGAGCGAGGATTTTGCCTCGATGATAAGCGAAGCAGAACCGCAGTCGAAGAGCCTGCCCTGACCGAAGCCGAAGGGACCTTGCGTCTCCCGCTCGCTACTACTTCGCAGCTTATCTCTTACTCGCGACTCGCGGCTCACTGCTCGCCGCTGCTACCAACTCCCGCAACGCATCTCCCGGTCGCTCCGCCCGCATGAGAGACTCTCCGACCAGGAATGCGTGATACCCTGCCGCTCGCAACCGAACCACATCATCCGCCGAATGAATCCCGCTCTCTGCCACCCGCACGACACTCGCAGGAAGCTTCTCGGCTAAGTCAAACGCCCTCTGCAGATCGACCTTGAACGTCCGCAAATCGCGCGTATTCACTCCGATCAGGTCGCATCCCGCATCCAACGCGCGCTGCAACTCCTCTACATCATGCACTTCGCACAAGACGTCGAGCCCATGCTTCCGCGCCGCCGACGCCAGCCGCTGCAATTCCTGCGAAGACAGCGCCGCGACAATCAGCAGCACCGCGTCCGCCGAACTCGCGCGCGCCTCGACCAACTGAAACTCATCGACGATAAAGTCCTTCCGAAGGCAGGGAATCGAGACCGCCGCCGATGCTTCCCGCAAATTTCTCAACGACCCCTGAAAGAATTCTTCATCGGTCAGCACCGACAGTGCCGCTGCACCCGCCTCCTCTAACTCCCGCGCCAGCTCCGCCGGATGAAACTCCGCCCGAATCAGCCCCTTCGACGGTGACGCTTTCTTCAATTCGGCAATCACCGCGATACCGTCTCGTTCCCAGGAAGCGAGTGCCCGCCGAAACCCGCGAGGCGCGTGCCTTTCCGCGGCCTGTTTCAGAGACCGCAAATCGGCTCCTCGCCTGGACTCCGCCACCCGCGCCCGCGTTGCCGCAACAATACGGTCAAGAATCGCAGCCATAGAGAATCTTTTGATTATAAGGGACGCTGAGCTCGAACTTTAGCCCCGATAGAACTTTGACTTTGTAAATAGCTCCGAAGGGTGCCCCACTTCTGCCCGTTTTTGGCAGAAGTGGGGATTTTCATCCTGTGGAGCCGAACCCTATTTGCAGATCTCCTGCAACTGCTTGTAAGGCTTCTCCATCACCGGTGGGAACTTGACCTTCTTTGCTTCCATCCACAACTCCAGCAGCGTTCCTCCATATTTCGATCCAACGTCCGGATCGCCCTCGTACAGCGGATCGCTCTCCGCCTCTTCCAGAGTTACGGGCTTGAATCCCTTTTTCTCCAGCAAATCGAGCGCATCGGGAAGAATCGTGGCGCTGAATGCGCCCAGATGCAGCAAGAGCACATGATTGATATCGTGTCCGTACACCGTGATGGCCAGTTCGCGCCCCAGATCCAGGTACGAAGATTCGAGATTCAAATAGCTCGACTTCAGCCACGCAATCGATTGCGCATCACTTTTCGCGACACATCGCGCATAAGCGCTGTTCCACATGTAGTCTTCCCAATCGAGCGTCACCTGCGCGACCCGGTAACCGCGCGCCTGGAGGTACGCCCTCACAGCACGCCGCTTTTCCACCGTATCGCCCTCGCGCAAGTACGGATACCGCAGCCAGTGCCAGATCGCGTTTTTGCCCGCCAGCAACTCCAGCACCGGTTCGTTTTCTTCGATTTCGCGCTCAAACGCCTCGGGCGAATTCGCATTCAAATCCATGTGGGCATAGGTATGATTTCCGAAGGGCTCCGACGCCGCCCACACCTTCAGAGCTTCCGCCGCATCCGGATTCCCCTCCAGTTTCTTCGCGTTGATGAATCCGTAAGTCGGCGGGGCATGCCGCGCCCTCAGCACCTCAATCGTGTCGCGCGCAATCTGCACCCGCGTGGCCCCGGGAGGCAGATCACCATTCAGCGGCAGATCGTCAAACGTGATTGCCACCTTCTGCGCAGCACACACTGTCGTCAGAATTAATACGACGATTGGCATTGATCTCATGGCTATGAGTCTACAAGGGTGGGAACTTCGAGAATCAAGAGGTGGAAGCAGGCTGTTTCGCGGCTCTGTGCTCGCCCTGCTTCAGACGGCCGAGGGGTGCCCTGTTCTAAGCGTCGCGCCTTTTGCGACATTTAGAGCGGGGATTTCAGCTCTTGAGAAGTGGATCTTTTACGTCTCTCCGCGCCAAGGAGAACTGAGTACCAGTTTCTCTCCTGACTCAGTCAAATCTCCTTCTTCTCCACGTCGGCCAGCTCCGCATCCGCCACCGGCTTGCTCCGATAGACGCTGAAATCCTTCACGTGATTCAAAGCAAACGCCGGACCAGAGGGAATCTTGATCCTCCCAAACTCCGCACCCTCAACATCGTCCAGCAGAAATGCGGGCCGCGCATCCGCATTCGCCGATTCGATCTTGATCCCATTCATCTCCAGCCCGCGCACATGCCGGATAAAGAATCCGTGCGACGGAGTCGTCCCAAACATATTCGGTTCGGGATAGGCTTTCTCCTTCTCTGGAATCTGCTGCTCTGCATCGGCCTTCGTCCCGCCACCTTGATGCAGCACAATCACATCGCTGATCTTCACATCTTCAATCGGATGCTCCGGAATCCCTGACAGAATCGACCCAATCGGTCGTCCGGCCACACTTTCGCACGTGATGTTGCTCAGGATGAGACGCCGCATCACCCCGACCGGCACTCCTGCCGGTCCGCGCATCCGCGCTCCCAGCCGCAGGAAGATCGGGGCATCGCGCGCGTCCCGCATCGTGATGTTCGTGCACGTCACATCTTCGACGATCGCTCCATCCACGCTCTCGATCGCCAGCCCGTGGCATCCGTCGAAGACACAATTCGATACCGTGATGTTCTTGAACCCGCCGTTCGCCTCCGTCCCGAATTTGATCCTACCCGTTCTTGGAACCTTTTCATCGGCAGGGAACCGTCTGAACGTCCCGTCCAGCAGCGTTCCCTCCTGATAGCTGCCAGCAACCAGGCAATTGGTGATGGTCACCATCTCGGTCGCGCGCGCGTACCCCAGCCCATACGAACTCTTCAGGCAGATACCATCGTCCCAAGGCGAATTCACGCTGCAATTCGATACCCGAACATTCCAGCAGCAATCAATGTCCATGCCGTCGCGGTTGGTATCGATCTTCAGATTGTCGATCGTGAGATTATCGACTCCGGTCGCCAGAATCCCGAAATGCCCGCCGTGCAGGATCGAAAAATCGCGCAGCAGCACGTTGCGGCAATTTTTCAGCGCAATCGATTTGTTTGCGACTCCCGGCTTCTCCGCAACTGGACCCGCTCCCCATCCGCGGCTCAGCCCCTTGCCCCAAATCAAACCCGGCCCGCAAATGGAAACGTCATTCAGCCCTTCGCCCCATATCAAACTGTTGTGCCAGTGATTGTGGCCATAGTCCTGATAATCCTCCCAGGGCTTGTTCGGCTCGGCAGCATCGTAGCTGCGCGCCGGGTCTTCAGCGGGGCCCGCCGCTACAATCGTCGCCCCTAGGTCGAGATAAAGCCCGACCTTGCTCTTCAGGTGAATCGAATAGCAGAGATAATTTCCCGCCGGGAAGTGAACCGTTCCCCCGCCCGCCGCAGCCGCACCCTCAATCGCGCGATTGATCGCCGGAGTATCCAGCGTCTTCCCATCGCCCGTCGCTCCAAAGGCCCGCACATCGTAAACCAGTCTCGACGTGTTGTTATTGGCCGCGTTCGCTCTGCCGCCCAGCCCAACCAGCGCCGCCCCTCCAGCAAAGCCCGCCCCCGTCGTCTTTAAGAATCCACGCCGCGTCTTCTGATCAAATCGCATCCTCTTCTCCTCGCTGATGGGTGCTGATGGGTGCTGATAGGTGCCCCACTTCTGCCTGTCTTTGGCAGAAGTGGGGATTCTGACTCCCTCATGGTTCCGCCATCTTCTTCAAATAGAACTTAAAGAAATCCTCTGCATTCGAATTCAAGCACACCTGCGCATTCGGAGTCCCCGGTTCTTCTCGCGTGAATCCCTTCTCGTCCACCTGAATCCTCATGCCCTGCACCGGGCACAACTCCGGCTTCAGCACAAACACCACCGTCATGGGATCGAACAGTGTCGGCGTCTCCTGTCCCCACAAGTGATACAGGATCGCCAGCTGGTCCGTAACCGGCGTCCCCAGGCTGAACAGAAACGCCCGCTTCACTTCATCCATTTTCAATTGCGTCGAATCCAGTGGCATCACAAACAGTGGCACGCCCGACGCAAATAACTTCTGCGCCGACGCAACGTCGTTCAGGATATTCCATTCGGGCATCGGAGGCACCGGAGCGTTGTAACCCAGATCGCCATATCCGCGCCGGATCGATCCTCCCATCAACACTACCCGTTTGAGTTTTTGAAATGTCGCCGCGTCTTTGTCGATCGCCGCCCCAACGTTCATCAACGGCCCAATCGCAATCAGCGTGATCTCGCCGGGATACTTCCGAATCTGATCGAGCAAGAAATCCGCGCCTTCCTCTGGCGAGACTTTGCCGAAATGGCCGCTCTCTCCGTACTTCCGCTGCGACATCCGACTTTTGGTCGGCGTCGGCGTTCCCGCCATCACCGGAACCTCAGCCCTCCCCACTACTGTCAGAAGTCTCTCTGCAATCTTCGCCCGCGCCTCTGTGTCTCCGAACGTCGTCGTCACTCCAAGCACCTGCAGCTCCGGGCTCTTCACCGCCAGCGCCAGCGCAAACGCATCGTCGATGTCGTCCCCGATGTCGGTATCAATGATGACCTTCTCCGGACGCGCACTCGTGGCCGCCGTTTGCGACCAGCCCACGACTGAGCCGACACATGCCATCGTTAGTACAAGACATCGAATCATCTGGATCATTTTCGCTTTGCGCATGTTGTCTTTCACTTGGTTCCCGGATATTTTGCTCCCGATTACACTCGCGCGCTCGCCAGCGGGAAAAGGGCGGCACCGTGGAAGCACGCGCGAAACATCGCAGAACACCGCCCCTGCGGAGCGCCGTGGAAGAACTCGCGAATCGCCGTGGAACAGAGCCCCGAAGTACCGTGGAAGAGCGGCCCTTTAGGGCCGCGTCAAGCGGACTAGGCGCTGGGCTTTAAGCCCCTGTGCCTCTCCGGACTGCGGAATTCCGCCACGACTTCAATCTCTCCGACAATGTTTTCATTGAATCGCGGCAAATCGCCCGCCGGAATCCAATGTTCCCGATGATCCGAACACCCGACCATGTGCACTTCGTACCTTCGCAGAAACTCCGTCCGAACCCGAAACCGTAACACAAATCCCCTGAACCCAGAACGCTCGTCTTTGTGTATTCCAATCCCGCGCAATCTGAGTTGCGTATTGTTCCGACAAAACTGGATAAAAAATCGGCTGCTCCGGTAAGCGCGGAGGAAATTCTCGAAATCCGCTGCCCTGAATGAGATCAAGCTCTCCCTGCCCGACTGGACGAGTTGTAAGTGGCTCATTCACGCGTCAAGCATACTCGCGGGTGCCCCACTTCTCCCTGCCTTTGGGAGAAGTGGGGATTTTGCCCGTGTTCCTGCGCCCACAACCGTGTCCGTGCCACCACGGTGACCCGATCCACGGCCGCTCATAACCGGCTCAGAATCAGCCACTCCCCGAATGGCTCGCCCCGTGCACCTTCTCAGGTCGCCGTGACCCGGCAGGAGGCAACCACCATGACCCGCATCAACACAGTACGCA
The DNA here is from genome assembly GCA_963807095.1 of uncultured Acidobacteriota bacterium. Taxonomy (GTDB): domain Bacteria; phylum Acidobacteriota; class Terriglobia; order Terriglobales; family Acidobacteriaceae; genus Sulfotelmatobacter. The sequence continues at coordinate 576,168 of CAWEAF010000003.1, forward strand.
ACACTGAGGTAACCCGCAGCTCGATCGCGTGGGGAAAGAGATTCGCAACCGGAGCGATGGGCAACATCAACGCCTACGTCTTCGCGGCAGTCCTGATCATCTGCTCAGTAGCCGTTGGCTGCTCGAGCGACAAGCCGAAACCCGTAACCAGCAATAAGCAGCTTCCAGCGACGCAACCGCAAGCCACGATGCCGGCTCCCATGCCCGCACCACTAGCCCAAGCCGAAAGCAAGCCCGCACCGAAGAAGGTCGTCCGCAAGCGTCCCGCCACTGTGAACTATGCCGACAAGACCTATGGGGTGACCTTCGAGTATCCACGCCGCTACGCCATCGAAACCGGAGACGCTGCCACCCAGCTTGTCGCTTCGAATCCGATTCCGATGAACTTCGTGCAGGCCGGCGGCATCGCCCTCGCGGCCGTCGAACTTCCCGAGACTGGCTATGCCAACACCGACTTCTCGTCCGCATACTTCAACGTGAGCGTCCACAAGACCCTCAGCGCCGATCAGTGCAGCGAGTTTGCCGTGCCGCAGTCGAAGTCGGTAGCGAAGTCCGACTCTGCTGCATCAACCGACGCCGCCAAGCAGGACGCGCCAAAGTCTGACTCCGCGGTAAGCGCCGATCAGACTACAACCGCAAAGTCGTCCGACTCCGCCGCGAATTCAAAGCTCCTGATTGGCGACATGGAGCTCCTCGCGACCGAAGCCGTCTCCGGCGAAGGCACGCGCCAGAGCGACTCCAAGTACTTCCATGTCTACCAGAACGGAGCCTGCTACGAGTTCGCGCTCAATCTGACCACCGACGCCTCTGACGAAGGACTGGTCAAGCACGTCGACCGCGACAGAGTCTTCAGTCGCCTGGGTCGAGATCCTCGCGACCGTGAAGATCAATCCGCTGACGCCCGAAGTCGCCACCGACTCTCCGGCGCCCGCCGTCCCCGCCACCCCCGCCCAATAAGTAAAAGGAGGAGCGGGTGCCCCACTTCTGCCCGTCTTTGGCAGAAGTGGGGATTTTCTCTCACTCACCTCGGAGGTCGTTTGTGTCATTCCGCCTCTCATCGCTGACCTGCGTCGAGACCCTGACGCGATCCGTTCTGCTCTCTCTCGGCTTCGACGATCTTCTCATCGACTTTCTCGCGCGCAGCGCCCTTGGAGCCGCTGCAGTTCTGCTGGCAATCTTGTTTGTAAGCGTCCGCTCTCGCCGCCGCAGCTAGCGAGATTTTGACTTGTTTAGCTAAAACCATGGAAGTAACCGCCCCGGGCCGTTCGGCGATCTTGTGTTTTACGGGTGCCCCACTTCTGCCCGCCTTTGGCAGAAGTGGGGATTTTCTCTCAGTTGCCAGGAGATCGCGCCATCTCTCTTGCGGCACTTAGAGACGGGATTGTGACTCCGTTGTCCGTTCTGAACTTGAATCCTCAACTCCTGAGTAACCTCCTCCTGAGTACCCTCGTAATGACCCAAACGGCATGTTGTTTTGTACATGCGCGGAATTAGACTTTTCTCAAATGGGGCTGGGGTTCGACTGAGAGGTCGGGCCATGATTAACGATCGACGGAAGAGTCCGCGAATCAAAGCAAGCGTGCCCGTCGAAGTCCATGTGGAAGGCGCGGGTGCGCCGCTTCACTGCTCCACTTCCGACATCAGCCTGGGCGGCTGCTATATCGAAAGCATGTACCCTTTTCCTGTCGGTACCTGCCTCGAACTCAAACTGCAAATCGCTGACACGTTGCTCGTCGTCGCCAAAGTTGTCACCTGCGACCCGCAATTCGGCAACGGCATCGCGTTCGTCAAGATCCTCCCTGAGGATCGCGATAAGCTGACTAAGTTCATCAACTCCGCGGCTCACCAGGGTGCCAGAACGCAGAGTGCCTCGTTCTAAATGCCGCGCATTTTGCGGCGTTTGGAGCGAGGATTTTGATTTGGATCGATGAGCAGGGGAATTGATCGCGTCGGACACATGAGAGCGCTCAGTACTGCCCGTACCGTCCCCTTACCGACTCCACCAATTTCTTTGAGTCGTAGCCCACACCGTCCTTGAACACGATCTCCACGTTCTCCACATCCGAAATTTGCTTGGAAGGATTGCCCTTCACCACAACCAGGTCAGCGTTCTTGCCGGTAGCGATGGATCCAATCTGTTTCTCGCGTCCAAGATAGACGGCGCCGTTGTAGGTCGCGATCTTGATCGCCTCGACCGGTGAGAATCCCCCTTCGACCAGTAACTCGATCCCGCGCTGATCCCCAAATCCGGGCAGCACGTCACCCGCACCGGTCGGGTCTGGCCCAGACAGCAGTAGTCCGCCTGCACTCACAAATGCGTGTTCCAGATCCATCTCATGCTTCCACATCGTCCGCGGATCGATCTTCGGCGCCGGCCCTCCCACCCGTCGCTGCCGCAGCAGGAAGTAGTCCTCCCGCGCTTCCGGAGTCATCGCATCGAGCACCGCCTGTCGCACTGGCGGACGTCCTCCACCCAACTCTCCCTCGAATACCGGCAGGGTCGACGTGATCGCCACATGATGCTTGACCAGCGTATCGATCAGGTCCCGCCCTTCCGGCGTCGTCGCATCCATGTGGGCGATCGTCTCCTCGCCCGCGCTCTCGCTGCAGGTATCGGGCTTCTTATCCGGATCGAGCTGCGTATTCACGAAAAATCCGTGCTCAAGATCGTCAATGCCCAGTTCCGCAGCTTCTTTATACGTCACCGAGCACAGATGCCCGGTTACCTTGATGCCGCGCTTGTGCGCGGCTTCGATCGCCGCTTTCAGCTCTGCCCGCGTGATGTTCATGTACGCCTTGAACGACGTCACCCCGTGATCCGCCCAGTAGTCGACCAGTTGTCGCGCATCATCGGGAGAAGTCAGGTGCGGCATCTGGATGAAATAGCTTGTGCCGCCTTCGAGATACGGGCCAGTCGCATCGATGTGCGGGCCGGGCAGCCTGCCCGCATCAATGTCGTGCTTCAGGTTCACGTCGGTGTAAGGTTCGACGCTACCCGTCGTGCGCATGGTGGTAACGCCGCTACCGAGATAGAGTCGAGGTGAGCTGAACGCCATCTCCGGCACCATCACGGGAGGGTCCGAATGCCGCTGCGCCGAAAGGTTCGGCCGCGCGATATAGAACAGATGATCGTGCATCCCCACAATCCCGGGCATCACGGAGTATCCCCGCAGGTCGATTGCTTTGAGGTCCGCCGACGCAGTCACGTCAGCACCTTTGTCGATCACCGTAATCTTTCCGTTCTCGATGGTAACGTTCTGATCGTCAACCGCGGCGGCGCCCGTCCCATCAATGACCCGCACATGCATCAGGACAATCTTCGGCCCTTGCACCTTCACAAATATCTTTACCGCCGAGGACAATTCCGGCGCCTGCGCCATCATCGAGCCGATGAGAAACACCAAGGAGACGAGCACCAGCACACGAGAACGTCGCATGACGACCTCCAGACAAGGATTACGGGCGGCAACATTGTACAGAAAGCCGGCTGCTGGTTCAGAAGTCTCGGGTAGCGAAAATCTCTAAATTCGGTTTACGTCCCTGCTAAACTCTTGCTTATGGAAGTGAACCTCCGTCCTGAAACCGAATCCCGCTTGCAGGAACTCGCCCAACAGACCGGCCGCCCGCCCGACGAGTTGGTGGAAGACGCCATGGCGTCTTACCTGCAGGAACTGGGACAGGTCCGCCGGATGCTCGACAGCCGGTACGACGACCTGAAGGGCGGGCGGGTGAAAGCCCTCGAGGGCGATCGCGCATTCGCCGATCTCCGGCACAAGAGTCAAAAGCGTCGCGCTCGTCCATGAGCGAGTTCGTCCTTCACCCCGACGCGATCCAAGATTTAGAGGAGATTTGGGAATGCATCGCTGCCGACAACCTCGACGCGGCAGATCATGTGCGCGAGGAAATCTACGAAGCCATCCAATCGTTCGTCCCGTTCCCGTACGTCGGCCGCTTGCGTCCGGACCTCACGTCGAGTCCTCTTCGATTTCAGGTCGTGAGGGATTACGTGATCGCGTACATCCCCGACCAGAAGCCTCTCGCAATCATCGCCATTCTGCACGGACGCCGGAATCCACGGGTGATCGCAGCACTGCTTCGAAAGAGAACCTGATCTTGGGCTCAATCTCGTAGTTCGTGACCTCCATCACTGCTCCCTTGCTCTTCACCCCATATCCTCGTCGGGACGAAGGAGCCCTCATCGTGACCTATTCCCGCAGAAGTTTTCTCGAGACCTCACTCATCGCCACAGGGGTACTCGCGGGGGTACCCCATTTCTCGCGCGGTTTTGGCGCGAGAAGTGGGGATTTTGACTCTTCATCTTCGCAATCGGAATCTGCCCCTCCGAGCCCCGCCTTCCCAGTCACCGACTATCACGTCCATCTGAGTCCCACGCTTTCGATCGAGCAAGCGCTCGCTCTCGGCAAAGACCGCAAAGTGCAGATCGGCATTGTCGAGCATCCCGGCCCCGGGTTCCCCATCAACACCGACGCCGAGCTCAAGCAGTACATCGACCGCTTGCGATCCTATCCCGTCCGCATCGGACTCCAGCCTGTCTACCCCGCCTGGTCGAAGGGTTTCTCAAAAAATCTTCTCGACCAACTCGACTACGTTCTGATGGACGCGCTCACCCTGCCTCGTCCCGGTGGCGGATGGCTCCCCATCTGGGAAATCGACACCATGGTCGACGACGCCGACGAATTCATGACGCGCTACCTGCAATTCATCGAGCAGGTGCTCACCACCGAACCGATAGACATTTTTGGCTGGCCGACGTTCCTCCCCGTGCCAATCGCTCGCGACTACTCCCGCCTCTGGACGCGCCCACGCATCGACCGTATCGTCGAACTCGCGAAAGCCCGCAAGATCGCCATCGAGATCAACGAGGTCGCCCACGTCCCCGACGAGAACTTCATCACCCTGGCCAAGCGAGCCGGCGTGAAATTCACCTTCGGCACCGACTCCCGCAACCAAAACGCCACGCACTTCTATTACTGCTACCAGATGGCCCACAAATGCGGCCTGACGGAAGCGGATATGTTCGTGGTGAAAAAAGGGTGTTGTGGCGCGCGCGCCCTCGCGCGCGTCTCGCCATGAGGCACACTGCTAGCTGCGCGGAGCTGGTTTCGGTCGCCATTGTCCCCGATTTATGAACGCTCCCTGCATTTGGCGGGCGGGGGCGCCCGCCCCACAACCCCTGTCCGATTAATCCACAGCCCTTGAATGTTCATCCGTCACAGACTTTTCCTCTCGGTTATTCCTAATATTCCTTAGCAGAAATCAAGCCATGCTCAGCACTCCTTGGGCAAGATACCGCTATCGCCGACGGTTGCCCCATCTGCAGAAAGCGGAGTGCGATCTGTTCGTCACCTTCCGCACTGCAAGGATCATGTTGCCTCCGGAGGCCCGCGAGGTTGTGCTGCAACACTGCTTACGCGAGGCCGGCATGCCGCAACTCGCGGGCGAGGGCGCCCGCGCCGCGACTTTTCGGATTCGTCTTTACGCGGTGGTGGTCATGCCCGATCATGTCCACCTTCTTCTCTCTCCGTTGCGTAGTCCGGGCGGATGGCCCTATCCCCTGGTCGATATTCTCCAATGTCTGAAGGGCACAACCGCCCACCGGATCAACAAACTACTGCATCAGTCCGGGCCAGTCTGGCAGGACGAATCCTTCGACCACGTGTTGCGCTCAGACGAAAGCCTGAAAGAGAAGTGCGAATACATCCGACAGAATCCAGTAAGGAAGGGGCTGGTGCAACAGCCCGAAGACTACAGATGGTTGTGGGTAGCTCCCGACTTGTGTGGCGCGGCCGCCCCCGGCCGCGAAAACGCTAGTCACTAAATACACAAACAAGCGAGGACCCTCCCTACACGATCAACCCCGCTCTCACCTCGCCTTGGTACTTCCGTAATCCCTCCTTCCCGAATTCCCTAGGTGCGCTCATTTCCCAACGCAAATACTTGTACTATGAGGAATCTTTCTATCTTCGCTGCGCTGCTGCTCAGCGCCTTAGTCTCGATCTCGAGCGCGCAGGATAATCGCGTTTTCGACTGGACCCCCGCTAACAACGAGACCATCCCCCTGGAGCCCGCCAGCTTGCACGCCGGCCGCATCTATCATCCGGCAGCCGGAGGTGGAAACATGCACGTTCGCATCGACTCCCGGTATCCCGTCACCGTTGCCATGGTCTGGGCCGACGAATGGAACACCGCAATGCAGCATCCCGATGCTCCCGCGAGCTTCAATCTTCTCTGCCCGAAGGAGCACGTCACCAGCACGATCTACGAGTGCCATCTGCCCTCCGAGCGGCCCATGATCATCACCTTCCGCGACGAGCGCAAGCCCGAGAAAGCCGTCGTCGCCACCATTGGCGCAATCCTCGGACCGGGCGCCCGGCCATTCATGTCCCCCAATGATCTCCACATCCAGTACTACAGTTGGTCATGTGTAAACAATTGCATCCTGCCCGAGTTCCGCTGGCGCCGCATTCTCAACGAAAAATACCAGATCACGCCCGCGCCCAAGGTCTACAGCCTGATGACTCCCGACCACGACGGCCAGGAACTCAACGTGAAGATCAAGTCGCCGATTCCCCTGACGGTCGCTCTGCTCCCATCCCATCTTGCCGACCAGGTCTACGACAAGAGCGTAACTCTCGCCGATGCGCTCGGCCAAACCGGCTGCAAGGAACGCGGCGTTCAGTCGATGAGCTTCCATTGCAGCTTTAATGTCGCCAATGGCACGCAGACGCTATTCATCCTCCCCGACATCGATTTTTCCGGCAACAAGAACGCCAAAGTCGAGGTCGAGACCGTGAAGTGCGTCGACTATTGCGACCTCCTGCCTCCTCCGCCGAATCCGTAGTGTCAAGAATCGCTAGAGGGTGCCGCCGTTCTAAACGGAGCGCAGTTTGCGGCGGTTAGAGCGAGAATTTTATTTTTGAGTCGTTCCGAGCGCTCTTAAGTTGTCATCCTGAGGCGCGCATCTTGCGCCGAAGGATCTATGTAATTCCTCCAACTCTTCTCTGCCACTCCCGAGTCCAACCGTCCCCCCGCCGCATCCAACCCGGGCATGGAGGTAAGTTTATGTACGTTGTACTGGGAGCAAGCGGAAACACCGGACATGTAGTGGCGACCAACCTTTTGGCTCGCGGGCAAAAAGTTCGTGTCGTCGGCAGAAACTCAGCTCATCTGCAACCTCTCACGGCGAAAGGCGCCGAGGCGTTCATCGCCGATGTCACCGACGCCACCGCTCTCGCTAAAGCCTTCCACCAGGCGGACGCCGCCTACGTCATGATTCCACCCAATGTCACGAGTAGTGACCCGCTCGGCTATTCCAACCGTGTCAGCGACGCAATCGCCACCGCAGTACAAAATGCCGGCACCAGGAATGTGGTCGCGCTCAGCAGCATCGGAGCCGACAAAGCCAGTGGCACCGGTCCCGTAGTCGGCCTTCACAATCTCGAACAAAAGCTCAACCAGATCAACACCGCTAACGTTCTCTACTTGCGCCCCGGATACTTCATGGAAAACACGCTTCCCCAGGTGAACGCGATCCGTCAGATGGGTTCCGTCGCTACGCCTGTGCGTCCGGACCTGAAACTTCCCGTGATCGCCACTCGCGACATCGCAACCGTCGCCACCGACAACCTGTTGCACCCAACCGTCCGCGGCAAGCAAACCCGTGAACTGCTGGGACAGCGCGACCTCACCTACACCGAAATCGCTGCCCTGATTGGCAAGGCCATCGGCAAGGCGGACATCAAGTATGTTCAATTGCCCGACGACCAGTTTCGCGGTGTCCTGGTTCAAATGGGAATGTCTGACCAAGTTGCCCGCCTGCTTCTGGAAATGGTAACTGCGCTCAACTCCGGACACATGCGCGCCCTTGAACCTCGCACACAACAGAACACCACCCCCACAACGTTTGAAACTTTCGCCGCCGAGTCCTTCGTCCCCGCGTATCAACAGCAAGCCGCAGCGTGAGAGACTCGCGTAGGTGGACGACGGTGCGGGTGCCCCACTTCTCCCTGACTTTGGGAGAAGTGGGGATTTTGACTTCCCTTCTTACGCCGCTATCTTCCCAGTTCTCAGGTAGTGGTTAATCGTCCTCTCCCAGTTTTGCATCTTGTCTTCAAACCACGTCTGCGTGTAGTGCTCCAGGTCGCGGTTGCCTTCCGGCGACAGACCTGTGTAGCGATACCGGATGTGGGTGCGCGTCTCTCCCGCACCGCCCCGAGCCAACTGGATGCGTAGCTCGGTGATGACATGTCCCGGATCGATCCACAGATAGGCGATGCGAAAGCCGGCGGGATCGTACTCGGTGACGATCCACGTCGTCTCGGCGGCGCGATCCTCGACGGCAGAGCCGGGCGGATTCGGTGTCGTGAACACGCATCCCAGTTCGGCGACGCCGGAGTCCGAATAGATGAGCCGGTAGTTCCACCCGGGAAGCCAGTCGGCCTCGCGTACGGGGCAGAGAAGTGGAAACACTTTCTCCGGCGGAGCCGGGTTGGTTTGAGTGAATTCGTGGACGATGCGATTGCCTTTGAACGCGGTCATAATTTCCTCCAAAAGAAAAACCCGCGAGCCAGGAGGCCCGCGGGCGATGTCTTGATTTTTACTGCGTCTTTAGTGAGAGCAAAAGAAAAGGGCCGCCGATTTCCTCGACGGCCGTTCTGCTGCTGTTAATCATTCTAGCATGGCGGGTGCCCCACTTCTGCCCGCCTTTGGCAGAAGTGGGGATTTTGACGTTGGTTTTGGTGGTGAATCGTCGCTCAGAAAACCCACGTAGGGACAGCCGCCTCGGCTGTCCCGGCTTCGCGGAAGTACCGGGCCGCAGCCTTCGGCTCTGAGGTTCTCTCGCTGACACCAGAATCCTGCGGGTGCGCCATCATCCGTCGCGCAGTTTGCGAAGCAAGGCGCGAAAGAAAACTCTAGCAAGCGGCGTCCTGGACTCGCCACCCCGCCACGGGAATATGTTCCTGCGGGAACATAACGTCATCACAGTATGGGATCTACGATATCGTCATGACAGCTAAGGCTAAGAAATGAAAGCGACAAAAGCCACGGCTGATCGCTACTGAAAATCTCGACGCAGCCGATCGGGTGTTCGACGAGATCTAACGACTCGATCAAGTCTTTGGTGCGGTTCCTTTATCTGGGTCATTTTCGTCCCGGCCGCTCCACACGACCTCTGCGCTTCCGAACTGTTCGAGACTCCGTGCTTTTGGAGGCGCCTGACGAAAAGTCGCTCGCAATCATCGCCATCCTGCACGGGCCACAGGAATCCCGAAGTAATGGCTGCACGGCTTTGCCACGGAACTGGAACTCGCTCGAAAACTAGTGAACGTCCCCCATATTCGCGCTGTCATCCTGACCCGCGTGTTTGCGGCGAAGGATCCATGCAACTGGCGGGAAGCACATGGGTCGCCGGGTGCCGGGTGCCCCACTTCTGCCCGTCTTTGGCAGAAGTGGGGATTTTGATCTTCTGTCTTTACCCCGACGAGAGGGTTAACACCTTCGATCCCTTGGAATCCGATGAAGGAAAGTATGGACGAGTGCCCCTTTCCCACCCTCGCTGCCACTTCAAGATCAGCACACGGTTGTACACGGTTACGATGCGCCGTGCGTTTGTGCGCCATACTGGGCATACGCTGTACGGGCCGGAGTCGAACCGTCTAGTGCTGCCCTCGCACTACCAGATCGGCATTGCCCCGCCGGAGGGTTGTGCTCACTTCTCGTTGCGGCAACTACCTACTCGTCCCTATCGTCCCTATCCAACAAGGTCGTCAGCCAATCCGCTTCCTGGATCTTCGTGTCGAGTTCCCGATACTGCTTGGCGAGATCATCCGCCTTCCGCTGAATCGCCGCAACACTCACCGTGCTGATGAACTTCACTTCGGAGCGTGTCGTGCGGCCCTGAGTGGTCGACGCTGCGGTCGCCAGTTCGCGGTACGTATTGTACCGGATCTTGAGAACGTCTCGTTCGGCAAGCGCGTCAGCCAGCGTTCGGTCGCCGAATCGTGATGCAGCGTTCGTGCGGTTGATGCGCTGAATCAGCCCAGTCAAGTCTTGTGCCGACTTTTCCAACTCGGACTGCAATTCGGCCGGATCCTCTGCCGGTGTATCGCCTTCCTGAATACGCGCGTTCTTGAGCAGCCGCTGCTTCAATTGCTCAAGACGCCTTTGCAAATCCGCCCGCAGCGCCAACGCTTCCGCGACTTTCATTCCGCAGTGTGCCTTTCTTTCATGAACAGTCTAGCAGAAGGTACCTTTGACTCAGCGGCGGTTGCCCTGTCCCTGTATCGGCCCTTCTGCAACCTTAGGTGCAGAGTCACTCATCCTCTTCCTCTACAATGGGCAGGCACGCTGGTATATGACGACGAAGATCGAGTTTCAACTCATCCCGCTGGAAAGGCTGTCGTGCCAGCAGTTTGATCTTTCTCAGCTGCCATTTCACATTTTGCCTGAAGTTGAGGTTGCTGACGTCTCTGTTCTGCTACCCCCCGAGATGTTCGAACATTTGCGAGCCGAGGTCGGCCGACACCGGATGCGCGTGTTTGAAGGTCGGTTCAAGTGCGCCCTGGTTCATCGATACGAGGAGGAACCAGAGTGGCCCCAGGCCGCGCGATCGGAGCGAGACGCCAAAATGAAGGCCGCACTGCTGAACGAGGTATTCGCGTGCTCAAGAATAGTCCGTCCGACACGTCGCCTCGGGTCAGTCTCTGGCTACCTAAGGGCGGACGGAACTGTAGAACAAAGAGAGGCGACGTTCCCGGACAGTGCGCTGGACGTGCCGGAAGCACTCAAGCTGTTTGCTTTTCGCAATAAGGATCTTGAAGAGTTGCGGGCCCTCGTTGGAATGTTCGTCAGAGTTATGCGTGGGGAGTACTGGCCTCTACGTATGGCGGTGCAGTACTACTACATGGGCTACGAGGTCAACGATTGGAAGGGCCGATATCTTTGCTGGGGATCGTCAGCTCTTCATGCTCTTTATTCGTCGAGCAACGAAAAGATCGTCCGTAGGATCAAGTCGTTCCTCGGAGAGGACACTCCTATATATCCACCAGGAGAGCATCCTGAGTTTGAGTTTCTCGGAGCCGACACCACAACGATCGCGAATATCATTGAAGACGTCAACATTGTGCGCAATTGTATCGCGCACGGCGAACGCATTCCCGATAGGTATTTCGACCCCTCTTTAGGGCGCAATGGGCTCAATGGCAGGGTGAGCTATATTAGCGTGCTTGATGATGCTTTGGCTTTTATAATAAGGCAGACTCTTCGGCGAATCCTAGACGGGAACCTTGTCGACAATTTCACTAGCCGTCGCACCGTGTCGCTGTTTTGGAAGGGGAACGGTTTGTAGTCGTTATTCTCCAGAAACAGCAAAAGGAAAAGGCCGTCGAGATTTCTCTCAACGGCCTTTATTTATGCCGGCAACGACCTACTCTCCCACACACTTTCGCGTGCAGTACAATCGGCCCTGCGGGGCTTAACTTCCGTGTTCGGGATGGGAACGGGTGGAACCCCCGCGGTAAGATCACCGACGTCTTGAGCAGCTTTCAGCTGTCAGCCCTCGGCTGTTAGCTTGGCCGTGCTGAAGCACGCGTACGTGCTCATCCCTCAGCATTGCGGCGCTGCAAACTTGTAAAAGATCTTGAGAACGATCTCTCACAGCTGAATAGATTGGGTGTGACTTACTTTCATCTTTGCTTCTTTCCGATTTCAGTCACGACTTACTTCGGCTTTTTCATCGGCGCACAGTTGTCAGCGTCTTTCTTTCTCCCCGCCCAATTTCTGGCGGTTGAGAGAAACTCGCTTTCTGCCCAGCTCAGTTTCTAGCTGATGGCTGAAAGCCGAGTGCTGACAGCTGTTTTTCTGCACCGAGTAAATTTTATGGTCAAGCCGAACGGGCGATTAGTACTGGTAAGCTACACGCATTACTGCGCTTCCACCTCCAGCCTATCAACCAGGTAGTCTTCCTGGGCCCTTCTTATCCCTTACGGGTTGGGAGATCTCATCTTGAGGAGTGCTTCCCGCTTATATGCATTCAGCGGTTATCACAACCGAACTTCGCTACCGAGCGGTGCCATTGGCATGACAGCTCGAACACAAGAGGTTCGTCCATCCCGGTCCTCTCGTACTAAGGACAGGTCCTCGCAAATCTCCTACGCCCACAACAGATAGGGACCGAACTGTCTCGCGACGTTCTGAACCCAGCTCACGTACCGCTTTAATAGGCGAACAGCCTAACCCTTGGAACCTTCTACAGCTCCAGGATGCGATGAGCCGACATCGAGGTGCCAAACCGGAGCGTCGATATGAACTCTTGGCTCCGATCAGCCTGTTATCCCCGGCGTACCTTTTATCCGTTGAGCGATGGCCCTTCCATGCAGAACCACCGGATCACTAAGGCCTGCTTTCGCATCTGCTCGACTTGTAGGTCTCGCAGTTAACCACGCTTATGCCTTTGCACTCGCCGGCTGATTTCCAAACAGCCTGAGCGTAGCTTCGCGCGCCTCCGTTACAATTTAGGAGGCGACCGCCCCAGTCAAACTACCCGCCTTACCATGTCCCTCTCCCGGGTTACGGGAGTAAGTTAGAACCACAGATCTCGCAGGGTGGTATCTCACCGTTGGCTCCCTCAAGCCCAAAAGCCTGAGTTCAAAGCCTCCCACCTATCCTGCGCAGCAAGGGCCATAGTTCATGGTAAAGGTATAGTAAAGGTGCACGGGGTCTTTCCGTCTAGTTGCGGGCAACCGGCATCTTCACCGGCACTACAAGTTCGCCGTGTCAGTCGGCAAGACAGTCGCACTTTCGTTACGCCATTCGTGCAGGTCGGAACTTACCCGACAAGGAATTTCGCTACCTTAGGACCGTTATAGTTACGGCCGCCGTTCACTGGGGCTTCAGTTCGAAGCTTCGCCTTGCGGCTGACCTCTCCCTTTAACCTTCCAGCACCGGGCAGGCGTCAGCCCCTATACGTCGTTTTCGACTTTGCAGAGACCTGTGTTTTTGTTAAACAGTCGCAGTGCGCATTTCGCTGCGGCCTCTTCGGGCTTGCACCCTAATGAGGCACCCCTTCTCCCGAAGTTACGGGGTTATATTGCCGAGTTCCTTACCAACTGTTCTCACGAGCGCCTTTGGATATTCTCCTCGTCTACCTGTGTCGGTTTGAGGTACGGTTCCCTTACGTTCTCCTTAGAGGTTTTTCTTGGCAGTGTGGAATCGGCAGCTTTCACCCATACGGGTTACTGCTTTGCGTCTCATCGATAACTTCCCTGCGGATTTTCCTACAGGAAACGACTTACACGCATCGACCGCCATAGCCATAGGACGGCCTGCTTATCCTTCTGCGTCACCCCATCGTGATAACGAACACAAGGGAGGTCCGGAATATTAACCGGATGTCCATCGGCTACGCCTTTCGGCCTCGCCTTAGGGACCGCCTGACCCTGAGCGGATTAACCTTTCTCAGGAAACCTTAGACTTTCGGCGCGGAGGGTTCCCACCTCCGTTATCGCTACTTATGCCGGCAGGGTCTCTTCTCAACCGTCCAGTAGTCCTCTCGGTCTACCTTCAAACTGTTGAGAATGCTCTCCTACCACGCATGGCTGTTACACCATGCATTCGCTGCTTCGGTAACAAGCTTTAGCCCCGTTAAATTGTCGGCACCGGACCGCTTGACCAGTGAGCTATTACGCTTTCTTTAAAGGATGGCTGCTTCTAAGCCAACCTCCTGGCTGTCTGGGCGTTCCGACTTCCTTTCCCACTTAGCTTGTATTTTGGGACCTTAGCAGGCGATCTGGACTGTTTTCCTCTCGACAACGAAGCTTAGCCCCCGCTGTCTGACTCCCGGATTGGTTGTTCAATGGCATTCTGAGTTTCGTTGGGTTCTGTAAGCTGGAAAGCCCCATAGCCCATCGAGTACTTTACCGCCACGACAAATCATCCGAGGCTAGCCCTAAAGCTATTTCGGAGAGAACGAGCTATCACGGAATTTGATTAGCCTTTCACCCCTACCCTCAGCTCATCGGAGCTTTTTTCAACAAACACCCGTTCGGCCCTCCAGTGGGTGTTACCCCACTTTCAGCCTGGCCAAGGGTAGATCATCCCGCTTCGCGTCTATTCCTGCCAACTGATTCGCCCTATTCGGACTCGCTTTCGCTGCGGCTCGCTTTCGCTTAACCTTGCTGACAAGAATAACTAGCCGGCTCATTATGCAATAGGCACGCGGTCAGACTTTCCGTCTTGCGACGGCATGGTCCTCCCACCGTTTGTAGGCACACGGTTTCAGGTACTATTTCACTCCCCTCGCAGGGGTTCTTTTCGCCTTTCCCTCACGGTACTGGTTCACTATCGGTCAGAAGCTAGTATTTAGCCTTACGGAATGGTCTCCGTTGCTTCCCGCAAAGTTTCTCGTGCTCCGCGGTACTCAGGTATCGGCTTCGAGTCCAGTTCGTTTTCACCTACGTGGCTATCACACTCTATGGCCCCTCTTTCCAGAGGGCTTCGGTTAACGACTGGATTGGTAACTCTACTGTTGCCGACCCTACAACCCCTGCTTCACCCGAAGGTGTAACAGGTTTAGGCTGTTGCGATTTCGCTCGCCACTACTCTCGCAATCGAGGTTTCTTTCTTTTCCTCCTGGTACTGAGATGGTTCACTTCCCAGGGTTCGCTCGTGCCCGACTATGGATTCATCGGGCCGTACGGGGGTTTTACCCCCGTGGGTTTCCCCATTCGGAAATCCCCGGATCAAAGCCTGCTTGCGGCTCCCCGAGGCTTATCGCAGCTTGCCACGTCCTTCATCGCCTGCTTCTGCCAAGGCATCCACCATGCGCCCTTAGTAGCTTGACCACAAAATTTACTCAGCACACTCAAGAAGCTTTCAGCTGTCAGCCATTAGCTTTCAGCCAAAATCATCCCGAACACGCCGCTTAAATTCTATGGGCCTAGTTTGCCTGCTCATCGCGCGCCAAACGCCTATCAACGTTTCCGCACCCCAGCAGGCTAATACATCAGGCACTCATAAAAATTTACGTTCGCCTTGTAATTTGCCCAATCTATTCAGTTGTCAAATATCGTCCTCGCTGGCCCTGCCAGCTTAGCCGCGTGAGCAGCTATGGGTCTTACTCGCTTCAGATCATGCACGATTCTGAAGCGCCTCCAACCCAATGTTCGATGCCAGCAATTCGCTGACACCCAACATCGGATTGAATTTCGCATCGGCTACTTCTGCTGCGGCCACGGACCGTCCGGATCGATCCCGCGCTCGATCTTCGCCAGCCGCTCGTTGTGTTTCTGGACCATACCGAGGACGGCAATGACTCCGCCAACGATGATCGCAATGATCGGTATCAGCAACCCGTTCAAACCGAGAATTCGATCCAAAATGTGATCCACGCACGCTCTCCGCAACCTGGAATTGACCGCAGACTTTGGTGGAGCTGACCGGGATCGAACCGGTGGCCTCCTGGTTGCAAACCAGGCGCTCTCCCAGCTGAGCTACAGCCCCACTGATTCTGGTGGGCCTGGGTAGAGTTGAACTACCGACCTCACCCTTATCAGGGGTGCGCTCTAGCCACCTGAGCTACAGGCCCGGTTCCTTTGCCGAAACTTCCCGGAGCCCAATGCACAAGCCATGGGCTTCGAGCCACGAGCTTCGAGCGAACCAAAAACTGATCGCGCGAAGCTCGGAGCTCGTCGCTCACAGCTCGATCCTATTTCGAGGACAAGGTTGAACGTGCGCCCCAGCTAAGCCGGAGCTGACCATCATGCGAACGGAAACGAGAAAGAGAGGTCCAAAACGAGGCTCCCATCCCCTCCTCAGGTTATGTGGAGGAAGACGGGGTACATGGCAACATCCCACGCGCTGCCGATCGCTTGCGCGAGCGGTTGCTCCATAGGAGCGGGCGTGAGTGCCATGACGTTCTCTCTTAGAAAGGAGGTGATCCAGCCGCAGGTTCTCCTACGGCTACCTTGTTACGACTTCACCCCAATCATGAGCTGTACCTTGGATGGCTGCCTCCTTGCGGTTAGCACACCAGCTTCTAGTACGGCCCACTTTCGTGATGTGACGGGCGGTGTGTACAAGGCCCGGGAACGTATTCACCGCGGCGTTCTGATCCGCGATTACTAGCGATTCCAGCTTCATGGAGTCGAGTTGCAGACTCCAATCCGAACTGAGGCCGGCTTTTTCCGATTAGCTCCCCCTCACGGGTTTGCGACGGTTTGTACCGACCATTGTAGCACGTGTGTAGCCCTGGACATAAAGGCCATGAGGACTTGACGTCATCCCCACCTTCCTCCTCGTTATCCGAGGCAGTTTCACTAGAGTGCCCGGCTTGACCCGATGGCAACTAGGGATAAGGGTTGCGCTCGTTGCGGGACTTAACCCAACATCTCACGACACGAGCTGACGACAGCCATGCAGCACCTCCGCAGCAGCCTTTTAAGGGGAAGGGATGTTTCCACCCCGGTCCACTGCGCTTCGAGCCCAGGTAAGGTTCTTCGCGTTGCGTCGAATTGAACCACATGCTCCACCGCTTGTGCGGGCCCCCGTCAATTCCTTTGAGTTTCAGCCTTGCGACCGTACTCCCCAGGCGGATTGCTTATCGCGTTAGCTGCGGCACAGCAGGATTGGGTACCTGCTACACCAAGCAATCATCGTTTAGGGCTAGGACTACCAGGGTATCTAATCCTGTTTGCTCCCCTAGCTTTCGCGCATCAGCGTCAGTTATGGTCCAGTGCGCCGCTTTCGCCACAGGTGTTCCTCCCGATATCTACGCATTTCACCGCTACACCGGGAATTCCACGCACCTCTCCCACACTCCAGCACCACAGTTTCGCCTGCAGGCTCCGAGTTAAGCCCGGAGATTTCACAAGTGACTTGTGGCACCGCCTACGCGCCCTTTACGCCCAATAATTCCGAACAACGCTCGCACCCTCTGTATTACCGCGGCTGCTGGCACAGAGTTAGCCGGTGCTTCTTCCACCAGTACCGTCATTATCGTCTTGGTCGAAAGGAGTTTACGCCCCAAAGGGCTTCATCCTCCACGCGGCGTTGCTGCGTCAGGGTTTCCCCCATTGCGCAAAATTCCCCACTGCTGCCTCCCGTAGGAGTCTGGACCGTGTTTCAGTTCCAGTGTGTCCGTGCGCCCTCTCAGGCCGGATACCGATCTTCGCCTTGGTGGGCCGTTACCCCGCCAACTAGCTAATCAGCCGCGACCCCCTCTCCAAGCGCATTGCTGCTTTGATCTTGCGATGTTATGCGGTATTAGCCCCGGTTTCCCGGAGTTATTCCCCACTCGGAGGTAGGTTAGTCACGTGTTACTCACCCGGTCGCCACTTTACTCATGGATTGCTCCACTTTCTCGTTCGACTTGCATGTGTTAGGCACGCCGCCAGCGTTGATTCTGAGCCAGGATCAAACTCTCGTTTGAAACCTGTTCGCCCACCGACGGGTAGAAGGTGGGCTGCCATCTCCACGCTCGAAAGAGTGTGATGGCGACCACTCAGATCTTCCTTCCGGATTGCTCCGGCGCTCCGATCCAGTGGCCTATCTTGTGAGATCGTTTCAGACTAATGCCCGAATCCGTTCTCTCACGACTGGCACGTTCAACCGAGTTGTCAAAGACCGAAGTCGCATTCCGCCTGAGCGGCGCGAATTCAGTCCAGGCGAACCCGCACAAGTGCGAATCCGACTGTCCTCGAAACCTTACAAACATACCGTGCTGCGGAAAACCCTGTCAACGCAAGCGTCCCACAGAATTTCCACCACATTTCCACAGTGGAGATTCAATTCGGGAGGCGGACTGGGGAGCGAACCTCAGGGGCTAAAGCCCATTCATCTTGCTGGCTTTTAGCGGCACGACTTGAAGTCGTGCCCTTCCCGATTCGTGCTCGTTACAGCGCGCAACGGTATAGCCTTCCGCTTCAACAGCGCTCATTTCGGCACACGCCGAAGCGGAAGACAGAAAATTGGGAAAAGAACTTGCTTTTGGAGGTCCTTGCTTTGAAGGTACCCTTCAGAAACCTACCGATGTTTCCGAATCCAGTCCCGTGGCCGGGACGATTGAGGAATTCAATCCTCTTGTTGCTTAGATGCCGGACGCGCACGAGAGATGCACAAACTACGCCCAGCGAGCCACACTCTCTCGGTGCATTGTTTATAGCAGATGAATGCCAGAAAGCGCAAGTGGCATTTTGCAACAGGGGGAGACTGTTTACAAAGTTGGTACCAGACAACCCCGATTTCGATTCAGGATTGCGGCCCCAGAGTGCCTGGTCATGTAGCTGCTTCGCGGCTCGTGCGGGCGCTAAAACGGTTCTTCGATCTCGCCGTTACCCAGAGGAATCTGTTCCTCCGCCGCCTTTCTCGCCTTGGGCGCACGCTTGAACGTTGCGTCCGTCGCGTACCTCGGATACTCAACTCGCTTCCCCTCTAGCAATTCCTCAATGCTCAGAATCTGCAAACGCGGAAACTTGTCGCGCAGTCCCGGCACCTGGTAGAGCCCAGCCTCCGCCGCCTCTTTCAGCATCGGCCGAGTCGGAGCCTCCATCGAGATCAACACGCCGATCTCGGCCTTCTCGCGCTCAATGACGCCGCGCAGATCTCGGACATGCGTGGCCTGAAGGTGTCCGCCCTTCACCGAAAAAATAATCTGTTTGGTCGCGGCACCCTTGGCTTCGTCGTGGAAGTAAAGGCGGCCGTCGATGCCCTGGTCCGCGCCTTTTTTCTTTTCGAGCGGGCGTGCGCCAGCCAGACTCAACGCCCACCATGAATGCACCCGATCTTCGAGCCTCTACGATAGCTCGATCTTCAACGACATGTCGGTCTCAACCTCCTCCAGTCGGCGGTTGTATTCGTCGATAATTGCTTTCAACGTAGAGAAAAAGTCTTGCTGCTGATTGGTGGACATCTCGATAATGTTCTGTGTAATAAAGTCGTCAATCGCTAGTATGGACACCCTGTCTTGAATGCCGGCGACTTCCGCATGGAAATTGGCCTTCTCCGTATAACGCTTCGGGACCAGCAGGACGGGATGTACTCCAGTCTCAACGTTTTCTTTGCATCGGGCCACTGCTTCCTTGCCGTCAGTAGCAGTGACGTGATAGCTAACGCTTAGGAGCGGGAAATCGCCTGATCGTCTTGTCTGCGCGTCGGCCGCATGGCCGGGGTTGTTCGGGATCGCAATTGCGGGGTGCCTTTGCTGGAGTTTTGCGCCCACTAGGTGCTGCTCGACTACGCCACCTGACCGACCCTTGGCCTTATCTAGAATCGAGGCCACCCACTTGGCGGGCGATTGATGTCGATCACAGTTCACCCTAATGGGCTGACGGCCCAGCCAGGCGTGAGCCTGATTCGCCAGCAGCACCGAGCCCTCCTGGAGCTGGCGTTCTCGCTCCTCGGGCGACAGTTGAGCGAGGTGCTTCCCATTCTGGAGTTTTTCCGCAAGCACCCGCGCGTCCTGATGTGCTTGGCGAGTTGTGGCTTCCTTGAGAAACTTGCCCGGAATCCCATAACGCCCAAGTGTATCTGGGAGGCCGCTTCGGGAGCCCTTCAGTTCGCCGCCTCTGCTGAATAGTTCGTCGGAGGAAATTGGGCATTTGCGCCGCAGATGATCCAGAACCACGATGCCGACTGCGATCGTGTTTCTGGAAATTCTCTTGGCACGCTCCCGGGTCTTTAACCACTCGGCAACGATGTCTTCGACGCTGGGAGTTGTGGGCTTCTGGGTGGCCACAGGTCTACGGCCTCATTTTCGGCTTGCTTGGGACTAGCAGCCTGCCTCTCATCATTTCTGATGCTAGAGGGTTCAGGTAATTCTCTGCGAGCCACTGAACGACCGGAACGCAGACGGCGTCACCAAAACCGAATAAAGCCTGGTTGTCTCGCACCGCGATGCTGAACTCGTGATCTTGGACTCCCTGCAGGCGTGCGCATTCCCTGGGAGTCAGCAGCCGAACCTTATAGATTCCCTTCCCTGCCTTGAACAGTATCTGGCGCCCGCTGCCGCCCCGCGGAGTTCGCAAACATCCCGCGATGCCGTCGACTCGGAGTTCGGCCATGGATCTTTCCTTTCGAATGCGCCGAAATGCTGTTCCGAAAGAGTACTCCGGCTGCGAAACCATATGGTTCGCGACCCGGAAGTGCCTCGGGCTAAGCTGGTTCATGAAGTACTCCGCCCGTTGTTGGTTCCACCATCGCGGGTCGGTATCGCTCAGGTCCTCAAGTACTGACTCCAGGGCGGGCCGGCTAGAGGCTACTTCCGGCAATCGCCGAATGTCCCACTTGACCTGCGGATGGGCGTTGATAAAGTCAACGAGCGCCTTTGGGCGTAGCTGCGACGGATTGAGCGGGAACGCTGCGGCTCCAGTGGTGCCGAGCTTTGCCACTACGAACAGGCGCACTCGACTTTGGGGCGTAAACTCAGACGCGTCGAGTATAACTGCATCGCAGGAGTAGCCTAACCCATTGAGCGCCATCAGTGCGCTCTCAAGGTCCTTTCCACCGTGTGAGCTTAGGAATCCAACAACGTTTTCCAGCAGCACTAGTGGTGGACGCCGGGCCTTCATCCCCTGCAGCAACTTGGTTAGTGCCCAGAATGTGCTTGAATGGTGGCCATTGAGGCCTCCTCGTGCTCCCGCAACCGAGAGGTCGTTGCAGGGAAATGAGGCCGTGATAAGGCCGCATGTGGGAATGTCTTTCGGGGATAGGTCGTGGACACTTCGGGAATCGAATTCCTCGCTACCGAAGTTCGCGCTGTACATTGCGAATTTGTTTGGGTCGTTGTCGTTAGCGAGGACGGTTTTCCACCCACTTCGATGCAATGCCAGACGGACCAAACCGATTCCGGCGAACAATTCCACAACTGTTCGATCTGCCAGTGCCGCGAAAGAGGCTCGCCCGGAAACCTTGTCCAAGCTTTCCAATGTGGTCGTAACACATTTATCCAACGAGCGGCGAATGTCACTTTCCCAGAATCTCAACACGCGCCAGCTGGAGTTGAGAAGATCGCTTGTATTTTGGAAGTCGCGGCTGACATTTCTGGTAATCTTTGCCGCCCAATACTCCCCGTTGTTAACGTCGGCCAGCTGTTCTTGTTGCGACCCGAAACCTCGGCTTTGGTATTGGTGGCCGTGCCAAAAATCACCATCGATAAAAATCGCAAGGCCTTTTCCGGGAACCACAATGTCGGGTTTGCCTGGTAAGGTTGCGTCGCAGGCTCGGAATGATCGAATACCCGCACGTCGAAGAGCTGTTCGGAACATCTTTTCAGGTGCGGTGTCGCGGCTACTCACGCGCTGCATTATCTTGGAGACCAATTCGGGCGGGCGTCGCGGGACGGGCTCAACCGGGCGCGCTGGCAGAGTTGTCATTGCGTGAAAGGGAAGATCTCAATCTATAGTGTCGTTAGTTGCTCGACGCGTCAAGCGGGAATCAGCACGCGGTGCAGTTCAATTAAGCGAGGGGCCATCATGGCGAGATAGGCCATCATGTCGCTGTGGCCGAGGAAGGTGCGGAGGGCGCGCATGGCGTCGGAGACGCGTCCGCCGCGCTCGACAATCTCCTCGTAGGCGCGCTCCGCCTCCATGTTCCACTCCCAAATGTCCTCGAAGGCCATGATCTGCGACGCGGAGCGGGTGCCATCGCGCTCGGCGAAGAGTACGTTGTAGTCTTGGCGGCTGTTGAACGGCGGGTCGAGGTAGATCAGGTCGACCGACTCGTCCTTGATGTGCTCGCGCAGGACAGCGAGGTTATCGCCGTAATAGAGCTGATTCTTTTCCGCTGCGACGCAATTTTAGCGCGGAACGGGCGAGGGCGTAATTTGCTAGTGTAGTGCGTCAGACAGATTGACGTTTATTCAGGGTGCGTCGAGCGCGTTTCACTTTCTCCAGGATGTCGGCGGCTCGCGCGGTCCAGATGAATGGTTTCGGGCTTTGGTTATGACGGTCGATGTAAGTACCGATGGCCATGATGAGTTCTTCCAGATCGCGGAAGACGCCGCGCCGGAGTCGATTGTGAGTGAGGTCGCGAAAGAAACGTTCCACCATGTTCAGCCAAGACGCGCTGGTGGGAGTGAAGTGCAGATGAAAGCGCGGATGCCGCGCCAGCCAGCGCTGCACTTTGGGATGTTTATGGGTGGCATAGTTATCGCAGATCAGATGCAGTTGCCGATCGGCGGGGATGGTCTGGTCGATGAGGCGGAGAAACTTGAGCCACTCCTGATGGCGATGGCGCTCCTGGCACAGGCCAAAGACCTCGCCGTTGGCCGCATTCAGCGCGGCAAACAGTGTGGCTGTGCCGTTGCGTTTGTAGTCGTGCGTCATGGTGGCACCACGTCCGCGCTTCAACGGCAAGCCGGGCTGAGTACGGTCCAGAGCTTGAATCTGGCTCTTCTCGTCGGCGCACAGCACCAGTGCGTGCTCTGGCGGATTGAGGTACAGGCCGACGATGTCTTCCAACTTCTCGGCGAACGCCGGATCGTTACTGATCTTGAAAGTTTCCACGCGATGTGGTTTCAATCCGTGAGCGCGCCAGATGCGCCGCACGCTAGCTTCGCTGATGCCCGCCGCTGCCGCCATGGTGCGCGTGCTCCAGTGGGTCGCGTTGGTCGGTTGCTGGCGCGTGGTCAGGGTTACGACGCGTTTGGTCAGGCGAGCGCCGATGGTGGGCTTGCGGCCGGGCCGGGGCGCGTCTTTCTCCAACCCGGCCAGGCCCAGCGCCAGAAAACGCTTGCGCCAGCGGGAAACTTTTTTCGGCGTGATGGCCATGCGGGCGGCGATTTCCTTGTCCTGCTGGCCGGAGGCCGCGAACAACACGATGCGAGCCCGTTCCGCCACTCGCACCGGGACGGATCGGCTCCGGGCTTGGGATTCCAACACCGTCCGTTGCACCGGAGTCAACGTAATGGCTGGGGCAATTCGCATCCGCAAGCGTCTCCTCTATCATAAGACGCTCACGGATACATAAAGGTTGTTAATTGTGACGCACTACACTAGTTTGGTGTGGTTTCTTTCGCCCCGCCGGGGCTGGCTTGCTTTTCCCGTCTGTTACCCCACCGCTTGCGCGGTGGGCTGCATTCTTTCGCTCCTTCGGAGCTTGGGATCTGCACACTCTCCAGTGGAGCCTGGCTTGAGCAAATCGCAAGGAGCTTGGCCGTGTGCTCATGGAAAGGCGGCCACGCGGACTCGCAGGAAAGGCCGATCGCGTCAAGCGCCACAAATTCGATTCCCGATTTGAACGCTGGACATCACATTTGTGACATCGATCAACCGCTTCGCATTCGTGCCATGCCGATAATTGAACGGCGTTGGCGATCTTCGCTGCAAGATAGCTGACGGCCACTCAAAAACGGACGGCGCCGACAACAAATGTACTTACGAAACGCGGACGCCGGGGTCATCACCAACGCAGCCGCGACGCGGCGGAAAATTGCAGCCCATGGCGCAAGCCATGGGTGGCCCGCCAGAATCGGGCCGAGCCCCGGAGGGGCGAAAGAAGATGTCGCATACGTCAGGAAACATTCTGTTGCATTTCATCTTCTCGACCGACGGGCGGCGGCCGTTATTGAAGCCGGAACTCTGCAACGATCTATTCGCCTACCTCGGCGGCATCATCCGCGAGATGGACGGAACGGCGTTGATCGTCAACGGCGCGAGGGATCACGTTCACCTGTTGGTTCGAGTCCGCCCGGTGCATTCAGCGGCCGAGATTGCGCGAGTGGTAAAAGCGAATTCGTCGCGCTGGATACGGGAGAAGTATTCGCCGGATTTTGCCTGGCAGACGGGTTATGGCGTTTTCAGCGTGAGTGAATCGAACGTGGCGAACGTAGCGAAATACATCGCAGGGCAGGAAGAGCATCACAAGAAGCGATCGTTCCAGCAGGAGTACATCGCGTTCTTGAAGAAGAATCACGTGGAGTATGACCCGAGATACATTTGGGGTTGACGGCGGTCGCGTGATAGTTTTTCCCACGCCTTACGCCGTGGGCTGCATTCTTTCGCCGCTTCCGCTGCAGACCGCAGATCCGGTTCAACGATCGATTCCGCCGCCAGTCCATGCATCCTTCAGCCCGCAAACTGTGCGGGCTTTAGGATGACGGGGCAAAGGACCCGCCACGGAGGGAACTCCCCTCCAGGCCGTGGAAGAGCGCAGGCGACCACGGGGTCTTTCGACTCCGCAAACGGACTCGCAAGCGAGTCCGTTCTCTCCGCTCAAGATGACAATGTGGAAAAGATCGAAATGAAAACCGACGCCGACCCCTTCCGCGCCTTCGTCAAAGGCGGACAGTGGCTGAAGCCGGGCTTCAGTTTTCAGTTCCAGTCGGCACGAGTGAACTCGGGGGCTTCCAAGTCATTCCGGCTGGATTTGATGGGGCAGGATATACCAGCCGCCTGCGATCAGTCCGGGAATCCCATCGCCATCTGCACGCCTCGTGCGATTCTCTCGATCGCAGTTTCTGACAATCGGCGAAGAGTGCGGCTTGGCGGGTGAAGGCTGGTCTTGCGGACCGTGGTGATGTTTTCTGCCTGAATCGTCGATGGCTCGGAGAGTCCGGTTTCACCGGGGGCCAGCGGAATGTGTGTCGGAAGGCGTGCAGGGGTCGTCGAAAGGGGAACTACCAGCACCGTGGTCGCGCGCTCATGGGCATTGCGCGCTTCGATGGAGACAACGACAACGGGGCGCTCGTTCTTCTCGACAGGATCGGTCGGCAGCTTGACGAACCATATCTCGCCGCGTTGCGGTGACCGGACCGCCTGCCTTTGCGTTGGCATGGTTTCGCCTTACATCTGCGATTCGGAAAACTTGCCCCAGCGCTCGTCCTGGCTCATCCCGTCGTCGGAGAGTGAGTCGTAGTAGGCGCTGGCCTGTGCTGCGAGATCGGCCTTCCGCCATTCGCGGATGATCTGTTCGACGGCTGCGGTGAGGGACTCGACCTTCTTCTTCTTACGATAGCCCTCCAGGATCTGGATGACGTCGTCGGAGAGAGAGAAGGTTTTGGCCTGTTTTCTCCTGGCTGCTGTTTGGGGCATCTTGCGGTTATTATGGCACACGATATGCTGGTTTGCAGTACATATAATCATGTGCTTCGTATGATAGTGCAGAGTTAAAGACCTCCTTCGGCCCCCGAATAACAAAGGCGGCCTTTGGGGGCCGCCGTGCTTTTTCTACTCTCTAGTTCTATTTTATCAATTTGGCGGGGGTGAACTGGACATTGGCGCGAGAATATATCCCTCCTTATGTACTTGACGTAGGACTGAATTACCGCTATAGTCCTATGTATGAACCTGCTCACGGTAGCCAAAGACTTCCAAACCGAAGATGCCGCGCTGGACTATCTGGTATCACAGCGCTGGCCTAAGGGCGTACGCTGCTTAGCCTGCGATTGCGCGAAGGTCTACCGCATCGACACCAAGGGCAAGACGGGAAGGCCCTACCGCAAGTATGAGTGCTCTGATTGCGGCCTGCATTTCTCCGCCACGACTGGCACGCTGTTCCACGACTCCCACCTTCCCCTTCAAAAATGGTTCATGGCGATGGCGCTCATGGCCGAAGCGAAAAAGGGTATCTCCGCAAATCAGATCGCCCGTCACCTCGGAGTGCAGTACAAGACGGCGTGGCACCTCTGCCATCGCATCCGGAAGGCCATGCAGGAATTGAATATGTCTCCCTTGGGTGGACAAGGCCAGATCGTAGAAGTGGACGAAAGTTTCATCGGCGGCAAGAAACTCCGCAAAGGGGTGAAGGCTGGAAAAGATGCCAAGATTTCGGTTCTGGGAATGGTAGAGCGGGGCGGACGGGTCCACATGCAAACCATCGAGAACTGCAAAGCCGCTGCGATCCGCCCGGTACTGGAAGCGAACCTAAGCCCAAACGTCAAGACGGTTCTGACCGATTCGGCATCGGCCTATAGCCGCATCGTTCCGAAAGACAAACACGTTGAAGCAAACCACAGATTGGAACTGGAGATGTTTGGCGAGACTTCGATGAAAACTATTGAAGGCGCATTCTCGCTGTTTAAGCGCGGTGTGATTGGCTCTTACCACCACTTGAGCAAAGATCACCTAGACAGCTATTTGCAGGAGTTCTGCTGGCGCTACAACCGCCGCAATATGCAGGGACAGATGTTTGGGGTATTGACGAAGGAACTGACGGCTAAGAAGCCTTTGACTTATCGGAAGCTGACGCGGGAAGTGTTTTAGGTGTGATCCCGGCCGATTCGTGTGCTTGTGCAATACAATCAGCCCAATATTCCGCCTCTTTTTCTGAGCACCAAGCCGGGGAAAGGTTCTTCACTATGGAACGCCTAAGCTGGGAGGATGCGTCGTTACTTCTGAAAAAATATTTGGGAACCTCGGTTAAGGGGTTGTTGTTTTCAATGGACGGTAAGGCATCGGCGCGGCTGACGGGAATATTGGAAATAGAAGAGAAAGACGGAGAGAGATGGCTTACCGTAACCGACGACGATAATCGTTTGGCGTTGCTGTTTTCTTCCTGCATATATGTCTACAGTGATCCGAGAAGCGATGCTCGCGGAAAAGACAGAGAAGGCGCGATTCGAGATTTGGAGAGCGTCTTATCTGTCATCAACACAGAATTGCGAATCAGTTTGAACATTTTCGAGGCTAAGTAGCTTTTGCGCGTTTCTTTTCTGCTTTTTCTTTCTTCACGTCATCCAACGTTAACGGCGGCGTTTTAATCATCTGTTTCAGAAGCGCGTCAAACTTCGATTTCCCTATCTGAACAGGTTTGTCTGCCATAGACTTTAAGTATGACAGATTCACAAGTCGCCTGTTGGCGTTTTAGCCTCGCGTTTATTGCTTTAATTTTCCTGTGTGGGACTGCCTCAGCCCAACATCAGGTGCCTTCACCGCAGCAATGTGTTTCGGATTTGACCACTTGGTACGAGCAGTGGCGCTTACAGGCCACTTTCCAAAGCGACGATCCCGGGCCGCCCTTCAAAGAACTTGAACGTCGCGTAAATGAATTAGCGGACTGTAGCGGATCAAAGGCGCTGAAAGGTCCGGTACCATATGACGAGATGATGGCCCTTTATTGGAACGAGGAAAACGAACGGCAAAAAGCGTTTATTCTCCGCCACGGCCTTACTAAGGAATTCTTGGCGGAGGATGCTGCGGGAAAACGCTAAGCGGGAACGGACGCCTCTGCATTCTGCCATACTTGAACTATGACGCCTTTGGCGGAGTTGTTGGCGGCGGCACTTGTAGAGATGCGCAATAC
Source organism: uncultured Acidobacteriota bacterium (assembly GCA_963807095.1). GTDB lineage: Bacteria > Acidobacteriota > Terriglobia > Terriglobales > Acidobacteriaceae > Sulfotelmatobacter. The sequence continues at coordinate 603,420 of CAWEAF010000003.1, forward strand.
GCGGATAATGCTGAGCGAATATTATTCACAGCGTGCTCGACTTGCTGGCGCATTTCAGAGTGAATCGGAATCTCCGAACTCGCTATCTCTAAAATCTGCTGAGTTTCCTCCAGCAGAGCAAAAGTAATCTGTCTTTCTTCCACCAAGCTCCGTAATTTGTCCGTCAAAATCCCGATTACCTGCTCTTTGTCGTCCATGCCGGGGACTATAGCAGTTAAGCCAATCCTACGTCAAATACATAATCATTAATATATCCGGTGTGAATGCAGCGGTTTAGCGAGAATCGAGGCGAATTGGGGGCTTGACGAGATTTCTGCGAATCCCCGGTAAAGGCGGCAAAGGCTGGTGGTCGCGCACCGGCGGTCGTGGAAGATCGCCGGGGGCTCGTGGTTGCTCCGCGGGAGCTTACTTGCGGCCGGAGTCGTGATCGGGTTGGCCGGCGCTGCGAAGCGTGACCTGGTCGTGCGAGAGCTGGCCGCTTTTCTGCACTGGCGGAGTCTGGGCATGCGGATCGGGCTTCGGTTGCGCTGGCGGCTGCGCCGGTTGCGGTGCGTCTACGGGATGAGCGCTGCTGATTGGAGTGATCATGATTGGTCTCCTGAAGAGTAGGATCGGCAGCGGATGAAGGAACTTGAGCGCGCGGTGACGGGTCGGCGATCTTTGGTAAGAGTTACCCTCAGGGGCTAAGGCCGGATCATTGGGGGACCTTAACGTCACGTCTTAAAGTCGTGCCTTACCCAAATCCCCTTACTTGCTCTTCGGCAATTGAGCGATGCTTTCGTTGAGCGCTTTGGCATTGGAGGGCGCTTCGAAGCCGATATGGCGCCGGTTGGGCTCTTGGGGACTCATGAGTTCGCGGAGGGCGTCCATCAAGGCCAGGATCTCAGAGTCATGCGTCTCCAAGCGGCGTTCCAGTTCCGCGAGCTTGGTCAGGATATTGCGGTTGCCGGCGATGGCGCGACGCATGCGCACAAACGCGAGAACCACAAATACGCTCATTTCGATGGCGCGCTCGGAGTTCAGCACGGTCGCGGCCATGATGGCACCGTGTTCGGTAAAGGCGTAAGGGAGATAGCGCGCCCCGCCGTGTCCTTCCGTTGAGATCACACTTTGTGATTTCAAGATGTTCAATTCATGGGCGGAGACCTGAAAGCGGAAGGCGGGAGGAAAGCGCCTGGCATTGCGCTTGGCCTGCTGGTTCAGGTGCCGGACTTCGACGCCGTAGAGCTCGGCGAGGTCGCGGTCGAGGATAACTCTTTGCCCGCGCAGGACGAAGATCTTCGAATCGACTTTGCTTGCGACCACCATCGCGGTCTTTGCCATAGGTCAGAACCCGTTTCGCACTTGAAATCACAGATTGTGATCTCAAGTTTTCGAGGAGATTTAGCAGAAGGATAGCAGCCAGCCGCCGGTTGCATCACCGCGAAAGTTCATGCAGCGCGAGGGGTGGAACTGGCGGCCTTGGCAATTTGCCGGATTGCGGGCGGGACGCCCCCGGGACAGCCGGCCGGAGGCCAGCGCTACGAAGATCGGCGTAGCTTAGTCGTTGCCGCCGGCGCCGGCGGTGAAGGAACTCTCGTCTGGCTTGGCGTCGACTGTTTCTTCCTCTTCGCCGCCATTGTCGGCGACGTCCTGAACAAATTCGCGGCGGCGCTCTGGGCCTTCGCGCTCGACCTGGCGCACGCGGCGCGCAGGCATATTGCTGGGCTCGAGGCTGACGATGCGTCCTTCGCGAACGTTGATCTGGGCGCGGAACCAGTCGGTGCGGTACATGCGCCCGGCGGCGTAGAAGGTCACGGAGGCCGCAATGGGGCCTTCGAAATCGTATCCCGAGCAGGCCAGTATGCGCTTGCCCATGTCCTGCGACCAGGTCATCCCTCCGACGAGGGGATCGTTCAGGCGGCAGCGCTCAAAGGGCATGGCGTGCGACAGCTTGCGCAGTTGCAGGAGCTGCAGCAGCACCGAAGTCTTAGCCAGATTGGTGACGATGACGCGCGCGTCTTCCGACGAGACCCGCTCCATCTTGATGTGCAGGTCGGGACTCCACTCGCGCTCGAATTCTTCGCGAGCCAGCGCCAGTCCCTTATCGGTGGCTTCGACGTAACGCAGGGTGGCGCGCGCCAGGACGATGCTGAACAATGTGGTCACGATGGTGGCGATGACCGGGATGTAACTGATCAGCGTCGTGAACGGAATACGGAATGAGTTCACCAACTGCATGGTATGCATGAGGCGAAGTGGCTCCTGCGGACGCCGGTGGCGTCAGACGAAATGAGCATAGCGAGAGATAGGACGAGGCTAAAGATACGGTTGGTAGGGGAGACCGACTTGGAGTTGGGGCAAGGACTTTGGTAACCGTAGCTGTTCCCAGTTCTCTGTTCCCAGATTTCGGCTCGGGCGAGCGGGGCGGTGCAACTTTGCTTGGGCGAAGAAAGCCTGGCATTGCAGTGCTGAGCCAGTGCAGGAATCTACGAGTCCAAGGCTCTCAAAAACGATTCGAGGTGGCCCACGCTTCCGTAGTCGGCATCATTCTCCGTGATGAACTCGACGCCATACTTTCCACTGCGGCCATTGCGCACGAAGCAGCGGACGGCGATGGGATGTCCGGCCTGTAGCAGTGTGAACTCGAGGCCTACCTGGTCTCCGACGGACAGTTCAATTCCCGCGAAGAGAGTCATGCCGCCGCAGTTGAGGTCCGAGCCAAGGCCCTCGACGGCCACGGTCTTCGTCGGGGTGTGTGGGAGGACAGAAACCGGCACATCGATCTTGTGGCGTGGCCAGCGACGGGAAATCGGATAATCTCGCACAACCCCTCAATTCGGGTTCAGCACTCGCTTCGTGCAAGCCTAACGGGACAACCGGACTGCCAGAAGGTTACGGAAGGGCGGGATGCCAAACGTATTTCCCCAGAACCTGGCAAACACCATTGCGCGGCCAACCCCTATTCCAGCACGCTGTCGTCGAGTTTCTTCTTGCCCCAGTCGGCGGCGGCTTGCACGAAGGCCAGCACAATGGGATGCGGCTTCTTTTCGGTGGATGAGAGTTGCGGCTGGAACAGGGTCGCGAGATAGAAGCGGTGGGTGGGAGATTCGATGGCGCGAATCTCGCCTTGGGGGCCGCGGGCCACGATGGGGAATCCGGCTTCCATGGTCATCCACTCGAAATCGGGATTGATTTCGAAGTTGCAGAAGAATTCTTCGGTTACAGTCTCCTTCTCTTTGCCGTAAAACGACTGCAGGTAAGAGCCGGGGCGCAGGCGAATCTCCGGCACAGCACCGGATAGTTTCGGGGCGTTGCCCTTGCGATCCGGAACCGCACAGGCCACGGGATAGATGACGATGTTCTTCGATCCGGAGTCATTCTCGGCCGAGTCCGCGTCTTTGATATTGAGCAGGTTGCGCGCGAATTCGATGAAGGCGTACTGGAATCCGCCACAGGTGCCCAGAAACGGCCAGTCGCGGCGGCGAGCGAACTCAATCCCTTTCAGCATGCCGTCGAAACTTTTGTAGGGACTGCCGGGCGAAGCCCAGATTCCATCAAAGGTTTCGAGCGTTTTTTCGGCCTCAGGCTTGACCAGCGATGGGGTGGGCAGCCACTGGCTTTCGACGGTCATGCCGAGTTTGCGGGCGGCGTGCTGCAGCGCGTCGTTGGTGGCGTGGTGCGAGCGGAAATCGGCGTTAAAGTCGCCCAGGATCGCGATACGCACGGCGTCGCTCACGGGTCTGATTGTACTAGAGGGCATGCGGAGCCCTTGTAATGCAAAAGCTTACCGCGGGGTTAGAACCGTGGTTCAATGGGCCAAAGTTGGATCGGCGCTAGAACTTCTTTTCCGCAGATGGACGCGGATCAACGCAGATGCAGGGACGCTTATCAGTGTCGTGCAAATAAAGATCCGCGTTCATCCGCGTGAATCCGCGGCAAGAAGTTTTCTACAACTTCGGATATTCCAAAGCGATCGAGTTTGAGCATCGGTAATTGGGATGCAGATTGCAGTCGTGGGTAGCTGCCTGGGCGATTACCGGGCGAGGGCCCTGACGCCGAGAAAGAAGTAGAGGCTGAGCAGGGAGAGCACCGGGCCTCCCCAGATCATGAGGGTGCATTTCCAGCCGAGCGAGCGGGCGACCTCCTGCTGGCTGCGCCAGGAGATCATGAATGTCTTGTTGGCAACGCCTTTCTTGAGCACTACCGGCGGATGCTGATCGAAGCCCTCCAGTGAGCTCGATAGCTGAGCGTCCCCTGATGCTGGGGCTGAGCCGGCGACGACTTGAACTCCCGATGCTCCGCCCGGCAGTCCTGCCGCCGCCCATGCGGAGGGATTGGAAATCCCTGCCTTGACCAGCGCAGCGGCGATTTTCTGTTGCTGATCGGTATTGACCGGTTGTGCGCCCGAAGACGAGTCCAGACGGATGAACCGGGGCGAAGGAGCAGCGGCGGCCATGGCAGAGGGCTGGGCCGCGGAGCCGATCTTCACATTCCACGTGTGCTGCCCTCCGGAGAACGAAGTGCTCAACAGCGATACGTGGTAGTTGCCGACATCGAGCGAAGCGCCTTCCTCATCGCGAATGGGTTGCTCGGTCACTTTGATGTCAGAATTCTCCGTAAGCGTGCCGAGGATGAAGAGCGCGTTCTTGGGCTTGATACAGAACTCTTCCACCTTGATCTTGTTATTGGTGGCGATGCCGTGACGGGCCAGGAACGTGCGGACATTGTCAGGCACCGGTTCTTTCATGGTGAAATACGAGTCGCAGAACTCCTGCTCGAAATCGCGGTGCAGGTCGAGATCGGCGCCACGCGGGTCGACCAGCATGCGTCCGGTATTGTCGTCGACAAAGAAGGGCACGTGCATGCATTCAGCAGCGACTTTCACCCACTGCTTGTTCTTGCCGCTCTGCTTCCACTCCCAAACCAGCGTGCGGTAGTAGTAGCAGGGCCGCGCGGTGACGGGGGCAATCATGGTGTAGGGGCCAACTGCGAGCCCGCTGATTTCCACCATGCCCATGGAGGCGCTGCGAATCTTCGAGAACGGCGTGTCGAGAATCAGGCGGCGGCGCTGCAGCAGGCGGAATCCATAGATGAAGAGTCCAATGCCCATGCAGAATCCGAGCAGGCACCAGAACTGGATCTCCGACGGATTGGAGGTATGGCGAATTAGAGAAGCGAGCAGCATTAGTTCCCAGGACAGTCTTTGTCCTCAGTCAGGCTAGCGAACGAGACGCCGTGTCGCAGCTTACCGAGGTAATGAGGGCGAGGGCAGGAAACGATTGCCGAGGCCACGCGCTCAGAAGACGCAGGCTCACGCTTTCTGATCGCCTCAAATTGAGGTGCAGAAAATTAGAGCAAAAAGGCTGTGGCCCGGTACTTCTGGGCCCCGGGACAGCCGAGGGCGCTGTCCCTACATGTGTTTTCTGCCAGCGCCCTTTCAGGGCGACGGTACAATCTTTTCATGGAGCGAAAAATCTTCTGGCTTGTCTTTGCGCTTCTAGGTCTGATCGCCGATTTCGTGCTGCCGTTCTGGTGGGCCCTCGGGGCAACGATTCCTCTTCTTTTCGTTTCCTGGTGGATAGCTTACCGCAGCGACTGGTTCTAGGCGGCACGTGAAGTGAATCCCCGTCACAGCCGATATTTACCTAAGCTGTTATGCTGCGGCGATTGCCCAACCTGCGAGAACTATCCATGAAGACAATCAATCGTTCCCGGCTGCGGTCCCTGATGCAACGCGAGCAGAAGAAGTTTGTGGACGAGCGCCCGAAATCGAAGGCGCTTTTTGAACGGGCCCGTAAGTCCCTGCTGGCGGGCGTTCCCATGAACTGGATGGTGAAGTGGGCGGGAGCGTTTCCGCCGTTTGTGCGTGAGGCGCAGGGCGCACATTTCTTCGATGTGGACGGCCATCGCTACATCGACTTTTGCCTGGGAGATACGGGCGCGATGACGGGGCATTCACCGTTTGCCACAGTCAAAGCGGCGGAAGAGCAAATGCGGCGCGGCATCACGCTGATGCTTCCGGGCGAAGATGCGATCGTCGTCGCTGAAGAATTGCAAAAGCGTTTCAACCTGCCTTACTGGCAATTCGCGCTCACCGCCACCGACGCGAACCGGTTTTCCATCCGGCTGGCGAGGCAGATTACGGGCAGGCCAAAGATTTTGGTGTTCAACTGGTGCTATCACGGCACAGTGGATGAGACCTTCATCACTCTTGCCGCCGACGGCACGGCGGGTCCGAGGCCGGGAAATATCGGGCCGCCGGTCAATCCCGCGGTAACGACCAAAGTTGTCGAGTTCAATGACATCGACGGCCTGGAAGCGGCGCTGGTCTCCGGCGATGTGGCTTGCGTGCTGGCCGAGCCGGCAATGACGAATGTCGGCATCGTGCATCCGCAACCGGGGTATCACAAGGCGCTGCGCGAACTCACGCGGGAGTACGGCGCGCTGCTCATCATCGACGAGACCCACACCATCTGCGCCGGACCTGGCGGATATACGCGGGCGGAGAATCTGGATCCGGACGTGCTGGTGTTCGGGAAAGCCATTGGCGCAGGCATTCCCGGGGCTGCTTATGGGTTTTCGCAGGAAGTCGCGGATCGCATCATCGCCAAGCACGAACTGGAGAACTGCGATGTTGGAGGTATCGGCGGGACCTTGGCAGGAAACGCGCTCTCACTGGCAGCCATGCGCGCGACTCTCACCAAGGTGCTGACCAAAGAGGCTTTCGATCGCATGATTCCCATGGCGGAACGCTGGGCTACAGGCGTGGCGAAGGCTATCGCCGAATCAGGATTGCCCTGGCACGTGACGCGCCTGGGATGCCGCGCGGAATATATGTTCGGCCCGCAGCCCAACAATGGCATGCAGGCTCACGACGCGATGGACTTTGAACTTGAGCGATTCATGCATCTTTACGCTATGAATCGCGGAATCCTTCTGACACCCTTCCACAATATGGCTCTCATGTCGCCGCAGACCGAGAGCGAGGATGTGGACAAGCACACCAAGGTTTTCCGCGAGGCAGTCAAGGAACTTCTGTCATAAAGGGCATCGGACCCCTTCTGATACTCTGGTTTCTTCCTCATGAGATACCCGGCGACGAAGTTGCTGGTGTTGGCGGCGCCCGTAATCTTCACGGCTTGCGCCTCGATGAATCCGCCGCAACCGCCGTCTCTGGATCTACCGAAGCCTGCAACCGACCTGCGAGCCGTGCGTAAGGGGAATCGGGTCATGCTGACGTGGACCGTTCCCGACCTCACGACCGACCGGCAGACGATCCGAAGCGTGGGTCCAACCCGCGTCTGTCGAAGCGTCGAATCGCAGATCACGCAATGCGGAACTCCAGTCGGGGAAGTGCCGCCATCCTCCACAAGCGGAACATCAGGGCGGAAAGTCGCCGGTTCTTTTACGGACACGCTTCCTGCTGACCTTCCGGCCGCAGTACCGCGCGACGCGCCATCTGCGGAAGCAATCTATGCGGTGGAAGTGCTGAACCGGAATGGCCGCAGCGCCGGGCTTTCTAATCCCGCACGTGTCTCCCTGATTCGCACGCTTCCTCCTCCGCGAGACTTTCAGGCGCGAGTCAGTGCGGAAGGAGTCGTGCTTAGTTGGGTCGGCGAGGCTCCCCCGCCTTCGGATGAATCGATCCATTACATTGTCCGGGTCTACCGGAATCTGTTGGGGAACCAGCAGAGAACTGTTGTGGGCGAAAAAGAGCTCGGCGGCGAGCACGGTTTGACCGATTCAGGCATCGAGTGGGAAAAGACTTATGACTATTGCGCCGAGACGGTGACCGTGATCCGGCAGCCGAATAGGTCTGAAGTGCAGGTCGAGGGAGAGGATACTCCCGCTGTGAAAGTGTTTGCCGATGACGTCTTTCCTCCCGGCGTTCCGTCTGGATTGCAGGCTGCATCTTCGGGACCTGGACAACAGCTTTTCGTGGACCTGATCTGGGCACCTGTAACGGACCTGGACCTGGCCGGATACAACGTTTATCGGCGGGAAGAAGGCACAAGCGCTTCCAGATTGAACTCGGAGCCTCTGAAGACTCCCGCGTACCGCGACGACGGCGTGGTTGCGGGCAAAACTTATTTCTATTCGGTCACTGCCGTAGACGCGCGCGGGAACGAGAGCGCGCATTCCGAAGAAGCCAGGGAAGCGTCACAGCCGTGACCTCCGAATCTCGTTTCCCGGAGCAAAATGTTGGCTCCGATTCCTCAAGTCGTGTTTAGATAGAGGCTCATGAGATATTGCCGGTTTCAATTCAATGGACAAGCGCAGTATGGGCTGGTCGAGTCGGTCGCCGGGCAAGACGCAATCGTGCGCCTGCTGCTCACCCCTCCGGAAGAAGCGGACGGGGATCTGGAGAGCCTGCGAACCCGGCGGATCGAAGCCATTCCGCTTGCCGAAGCCGCACTGCTGGTGCCAGTCCGCCCGTCGAAAATCGTCTGCATCGGCCGCAATTATCGCGAGCACGCTGCGGAACTGGGACATGACGTGCCGACAGAACCGCTGCTGTTTCTGAAGGCCACATCGGCCCTGCTCCCGCCCGGTGGCGTGGTCCGGCGTCCGAAAATTTCAGAGCGCGTCGACTATGAAGGCGAACTGGGGGTCGTGATCGGCAAGACCTGCCACCAGCCTCCGGCGGATGCCGACATCCGGCAATACATCCTCGGCTATACGTGTGTGAACGATGTTACAGCGCGGGATCTCCAGTTCAAAGACGGCCAGTGGAGCCGAGGCAAGGGCTTTGACACGTTCTGTCCGGTCGGACCGATTGTGACCGACGAAATCGATCCGTGGGCCGGCATCGGGGTTGAAACCCGCGTGAACGGCGAAGTGAAACAGAACGGAAATACGCGTGACCTGATTTTCACGCTCGACATTGTCATCCGCCACATTGCGCAAGCCATGACTTTGTTTCCGGGAGACCTGATTCCGAGCGGGACTCCATCGGGGGTGGGTCCGTTAACAGCCGGGGATAATGTCGAGGTCACGGTGCAAGGAATCGGGACCCTGCGAAATCCGGTGGCGGACGAATAGAAGAATCTATTGCAGGCGGAAGCGTTCGCGAATCAGCCGCTGCAGCCTGGGTTTGTACAGAAGATCGTAGGCTAATTCCTTGTCGGGGAACATGGCCAGAGCGGTTTTCTTGGCTCCGGCGGCGAGCTCCGAGGCTTCATTGAGGGTGAGGTTCGGGTCCTGGCCGATTACCGACATCACCATGCTGATCATCAGCTGTAAGCGGCGAATCTTGCGGGCTTCCTCTTCGCGTTCGCGGCGGGCCTCCTGCTCCGCCAACGGGAAGCTGGATTCCTTCCGTGCTTGCTGATGCAAGTTCATGGTATCCCCTTTGCTGCGCCCGCAGTTCCCCACTTTGGCTTTGGATGACTTGGCGCGGTCGAACGTTGCGTATTCCGTTACCGCCATTCTGCCTCAGCAGAACAGGAAAGCAACTACCCGAAGGTGCTGTTTGTGGTGCCAGGCGCGGAACCGCAGCAGCATCGCCGGTGTCGGGGAGGAACTGCATCCGGATGCGGCTGCTGAAGACGGCTCCGCCTGCTCGAAGAAGAGTAAAATCGCACAAAGACATTTAAAGATGTGGACCTGGTATTCGAAAAATCAGGTCCACAAGTGGAGACCTCATGGCAGAATCCCTGAAATCCGGCGCGCAGCCACGACCTGATCCGAACGAGAAGCTTGTAAAGGTATTCGACTCGGAAGATGAATCTGAAGCCATGATCGTGAAGGGACTGCTTGAGTCGGAGGGCATAGACAGCGATCTGACTGCGGCGTCGATGGTGCAGGACACATTTCCCGGCCTGGGAGGGATGATTATTCTGGTGCGAGAAGAGGATGCCGCCGCTGCCCGCCGCATCATCGCCGAGCACCAGCCCCTGTCCGACGACGAGGCCGGCGATTTGGAGACTACGGAAGAGCCGCCGTCGCAGGCGTGATCGAGTGACCATCCAGATAAAAGCTCACCGCGCCGTTGAGATCGGTGCGGTAGACGCGGGCTCCCACCGCCCCCAGCCGCGCCAGAGTATCCAGCCGGGGAAGTCCGAATGAATTTCCGGCGCCCACCGAGATCACCGCAAATTGAGGCTGGACAGAAGCGACAAGCTCGGCGGTCGTGGCATTGGTGCTTCCGTGGTGGCCGACCTTCAACAGATTTGCCCGGGGATGATGCAAGGCAGCTATGCGTCTCTCGACCTGTTTTTCCGCATCACCTTCGAGCAAGACCGAAGTATCTCCATAATTGATCCGCAGAACCATGGAGTCATTGTTGCGCGGCTTCTCCCACACAAATGCATCGCGAGGCGGATAGAGGACCTGAACGGTCACGCCACCGAAGTCGAATTGATCGCCTTCCCAGTGGCGCACAATGCGGACGTTCAGAGTTTTGGCAGTTGCGAGGACCGCGTCGAGCGCAGAGCTCGGCGGCTCGAGACCGATCCAGAGCTCGGACGGCTTGAAATTCCTGAGCACCGAAATGATCCCGCCGATGTGGTCGGAGTGGCCGTGACTGATGGCGACGGCATCGAGCCGAGCGATGCCACGAGTCCATAGGTAAGGAGAAATGACATCTTCTCCGAAATCGAGTTGCGAAGCGCCTGGGCCAATCGGACCTCCGGCGTCAACCAGCAAGGTTCGGCCCTGCGGCGTGACAAGCAGATGAGAGTCGCCTTCACCGACATCGATGGATGTCATTTCCAGCACTGCAGGGCGAATGCGCTGAGCGGGCTTAAGGAACGCTAGCACCAGCGAAGCGACGAAGATCATGGCGAGGCCAGTGCTTGCCAGTACGCAACGCCGCCGGGCGGCCCACATCGCGAACCCCAGGGCTACGCAGGCGAACACGATCGCGGCGATGGACGGCATGGCCACCCGAAACTCGGAGATCCGCAGAGCGCCAAGGCTGTGTACGGCTCCGCTGATGCTGTCGATGGCAAGGGCGGTCACAAGCGCCGGCAGTTTGGCGAGCCACGGAGAGAGAAATCCCAAGCCTAGCGCTGCCACGGCCGCGGGCATCATCAATTGGGTGAGGGGTACAACGATCAGGTTGGCAGGCAAACCGATGGTTGTGGCTCGATGGAAGTAGTAGGCCATCGGCAGAGCCAAACCCATCTGCATAACCGCCGAAATGAAGAGCAATTCCCAGGCGGTCAGCAGGAAGCGCGTTGCCGCGCGCACCAGGCGGCTGGACCAGCGTTTTCCAATGAATAGCGCGAGCCGGGCAGAAATGAATTGCAGCTCGACGCGGAACTGCGCCACCTTCGGAGGGAGCAGAGCGGCGTAATCGTTCGAGTCCCAGTTGACCAGCGCCCGCTTATACAGCTGCGAAGTTCGCTGCAACACCGGGATCCCGATCGCCGCCACGATCAACACGCAGACAAAAGTCATTTGAAAGCTGGCGGTGAAGAGCTGCAGCGGGTCATACAGCAGCAGGGCCAATCCCGCCGCGCCAATGGCATTGACCATGGCCCGGTCCCGATAGAGAAGGCGCGTGCCAAGATACACGGCGCACATCAGGGTGGCGCGCCACACGGGAGCGCCGACCAGGGTGATGAAGGCGTATCCCACGCAGAGGAAAATGGTCACTAGCGTGGCCGAGATTTCGCCGAGGCGCAGGCGTCGCATGCTCCAGAAGACCACAAAGGCAAAGATGCTGACGTTCATGCCGGAGACAACCAGGACGTGGTAGGTGCCGGAGCGCTGAAAATCGACCCGCGTGTCGCGGTCGATAAAAGCGTCCTCGCCGATCAGCATGGCGTCAATCAGCGCCGCCTCGCGCGGACGCCAAAGTTCGTGCACTTTGGCTACGACACTGCGGTGCAGCCGGCTCCGCCAGCGTGTCGTTAGGCCGGCAGAATTTCCCGCAAGAAGTTGGACGTCTTCGATGTTGGATGAACCCAGCGCGGCAATTCCATGATCCGCCAGATAGCCCTCGTAATCGAAGGCGCCGGGATTTCGAAAGTTACGGGGACGGCGCAACTTTCCCGTAAAGCGAATGCGTTCGCCCACGTGAAAGACGGGCATTGTCGCGCTCACGGCGTTCTCAATCTTCGAGCTGTCTTCGAGCACAGCATTGGGCCGTTTACCGTAAATTCCGAGCCGGATGCCGGAGCGGATCGGCAGGGTGACACCAGCCGCTGTTCGAATCTCTTCGGTTTCAACGTCGAGGGTTTGCCGGATTTCTCCGCCTGCAGCCGGCTGCACGCGCCCATCGCGGATTACGTGAGCGGTAACTTCGAGCGGTTGCCGGTCGGCAAAGGGCAGAATACCTGTGTCGATGCGGCTCAGTCCCGTGCGGGTTTGAGCATGAAACGCACCCACCAGAAGAAATGCACCGACTGCGAGTGCCCAGCCGACTTGGGATCTACGCTGCGCGAAATAGGCTGCGGCCAGCGCGAAGACGATCCCGCCAAGGACCCACCAAAGGAACGGTCGCCATTGATAGACTCCGGCCACAATGCCGGCGGAGTAAGCCCCCGCAGCCCAGAGCATGGGCTGGCGCGGACTCTTCACCGTCGATGCAGCAGGTCCCGCCGGAACTGAGCGCGTAGACATGGGTCGATTGCCAGGGCGGAAACAGGAGCGGGCGCCAGCCGGGAAGCCTGAGTCGATCCTTATCGCGCGAGGTGCACAACGCTCTCGAGGTGATAGGTCTGAGGAAACAAATCCACCAAATGGACTTGCTCAATGCGATAACCCGCGGCGAGCAAGATAACCAGGTCGCGAGCCAGGGTAGCCGGATCGCATGAAACATAAACGACGCGTGGCGCGCCCAAGGTCACCAACGATCGCGCCACGCGTTGTCCCAGGCCGTTTCGGGGAGGGTCCAAGACCACCAGATCAAGTTTATGAACGGTATGAAGGAGTTCTGTGGTCTTTGCTCGTCCCTGATTTTCCGCCCGAGCCAGGTACTGTTCGGTTGCGGCCTGGACAGCCTTTCCGTTCGAGGGCAAATTGTAAGCGAGGTCGGCAGCGGATGTCTGTGACGACTCAACAGAAACGATGTGATGAAAGTCACCAGCCAGGGCTGTGGAAAAAAGCCCCACGCCGGAGTAAAGATCGAGTGCCAACTCGCCCGACTGTCCTGCGGTCACGATTCTCACCAAGTCATCGGTGAGGTGGCGGTTGACCTGGAAGAATGACCCTGCGCTGACGCGGTATGCTGATTCCTTTGTCTGGTAAGTGAGGTAGTCGGCACCGGCAACCAGCAATCGCTCGGGTTCCCGCTGCTCCTTCGAAGCCGTTTGCCGAAAAGCTACGCAACCCGTGATCTCGGGCATCGAAGCGGAGAGTTCCTCGGCCCAGGCTCGTACGGCAGAGCGGCGCGCTTCGGTCACGCACGAGATTTCGACCAGCAGCTTCGAGTCGTCTGCGTTGGCGAAGAACTCGACTTCGCGGATTCCTTGTGGGACTTTTCCGGCGCGGCCACTCTTCCACAGAACCGCGATTCCCCGATTGATAAGCGGCGAGCTGATCGGACACTCCTCGACCGGCAAAAGCTCATGAGAGCGGATCTTGAAATATCCCGCCTGGAACGCGGAACTGGTTTGAACCTGCAGGCGCGAGCGGTTGCGATAGTTCCAGGGAGGAGAGGGATGAAGCTGGATTTCAACCGGCAACTCAATTTTGGAGGTGCGGCGCAAAGTTTCACGCAGAATGTCTCGCTTGATCTCCAGTTGATGGTCGTAGCTCGTGTGCTGGTAATGACAGCCGCCGCATTTTGAGAAATGAGGACAGGCGGGCTCGACACGGCGTGGGGACGCTTCAACTACCCTTTCTGGTTGCGCTCTGGCGAATCCGGCCTTCTGCTCGACGATCGAAGCTTCAACCTTTTCTCCCGCGAGCACGAAAGGAACGAAGACGGCTTTGCCGCGGCCGCTGGCATCGGCCGGCAGGTGAGACAGGCCGTCGCCGCCGTAAATCAGTTTTTCAACAGTGAGGAGCAATTAGTGATTCTAAATGACCGGCTTACACGGCCCGGCCGGCAGCTGCGCCTGACGCCCAGGCCCACTGGAAGTTGAATCCGCCAAGATGTCCCGTGACATCGACGACCTCGCCGATGAAAAACAGGCCCGGAACGTTCCGCGACTCCATCGTCTGGGCGGAAAGTTCATCGGTATCGACGCCGCCAACCGTCACCTCAGCCTTGTCAAATCCTTCGGTGCCCGCCGGAGCGATCGCCCAAGCGTGCAGCTGTCTTTCGAATTCGTTGATCGCCGAATTTGTCCACGAAGCCGGTGGGTGCAGTTCCAGCCACCGATCCGCAAAACGGTTGGGAAGAAGCTTGCGAAGTTCCGATCTCAGAGCGGTCGCGTTGCGAGGCAGATTCGAATCTACGAAACTGGAAGTCACTGAATTGCCCGGTGCGAGGTCAATCCGCACCCTTTGTGTTTTCTCCCAGTAGGACGAAATCTGGAGAATGGCCGGTCCGCTGAGGCCACGGTGAGTGATCAACATCTTCTCGCGAAACTGCCGGTTGTCGCAGGATGCGATCACGTCGAGAGAGACGCCGGCAAGATCGCAATAACGCGTTCGATCTTCCGGGGACAAAAGAAACGGAACCAGCCCGGGACGCGGATCGCGAATTTTGATCCCGAACTGTCGCGCCAAGTCATAGCCGAATGCCGTCGCTCCGATCTTCGGAATCGATAGGCCACCAGTGGCCACCACCAGCGCCGCAGCGCGGAATTCAGCGTTGGAGGAGCGCACGACAAATTGGTCCGCGCGGCCGACTTGCCGAATCTCCGTGCTTGCGAAAATGCTCACTGCGGCGAGGCGACACTCTTCTTCCAGCATCCCAAGAATGTCGCGTGCGGACCGATCACAGAAGAGTTGTCCCAATGTTTTTTCGTGATACGGAATCCGATGCCTCTCGACCAGCGCGATGAAATCTTCGGGTGTGTAGCGGGCAAGCGCAGATTTTGCAAAGTGGGGATTGGCAGAGAGAAAGTTTTCCGGGCTGCAGTGGATGTTGGTGAAATTGCAGCGGCCGCCACCCGAGATCAGAATCTTCTTGCCCAACCGATCGGCGCGTTCGAGCACGGCAACGCGGCGGCCGCGCTTGCCGGCCTCGATGGCGCACATCAGGCCCGCGGCACCGCCACCGAGGATCAGCACGTCGAACGAGTGGGTCACAGGCGGTCACATGTAAAACAGGCTAAGCCGCGGCAGATGACATTTTTCGAGCAAGCGTTTGTTGACATATTGCTTCTGCAGTTGATCGATCTGCGGGCCCGACATCTTACGGCGGTAGGGCGCGAGGTCGCGGTCGGCCTCGGCGCGGACCGCTACGACCTCGTCGTCGGTAGCATTCGTAAGCAGCATCGCAAAAAGCCTTTCCTCCAGCACTGTCAGGCGGCGCTCCAGATCTTCCAGGCGAGCGGGTGATTTCGTGTGCAGTTCGTCCGCCAGTTGACGCAACGTTCGCGCAGTCTGGGAAAGAAATGCAGAGACAGTGGGGCTGCCTGCTTTCGAACTTGCCGCCGACTCCAGGAGGTCGCCATTTCGACGAAGAAATGATGCGATCGCGTCAGGCTCGAATCCCTGCGCTGCGCGGGGCTTCGGCGCGGTGCTCTCGTCTGCGCCGACCGCCGCTTCCTTCATGTCTTCGGCGGCGCCGAGCACTTCCTGAGAGCAGTACGCGAGACTGTTTACCTTCTTCGTCCTCGAAGGACGCTGCTCATAGCGGTCGAACGCGGAATCAATTCCGCGCAAGACGGCCTGCAAGGGAATGCCGGCATCTTTCCAGGTTTCGATCAGAGCCCAGTCGAGAGTAGAAAGCAACAAGCCGCCACCGCGCCGCTGCAGAAAGCGGTCCTCAATTTCGGTGAAGTAGTTGAAATAGTTCTCCACGGCGGTCAGCGGGCGGAGCGAGAAGTGGCGCTTGTTGGAACACCGTGGCCATTCTTGGACTTCGCAGGCGACGGCTTCGAGGCAGGTTTCGCAGGCGCCTTGCCGGCAGGTGGTTCTTTTCGCGCCAAAGCGTTGCGCTCCCAGATAATGCGCAGGCCTTCCAGCGTGAGGAATTCATCTACCTGCTTGATGTACTTCGATCCGGTGCCAATCATCGGCCCCAAGCCGCCGGTGGCCAGCACTTTTGTGTCGGCACCCAACTCGGCCAACAGGCGTTCGAGAATTCCGTCGACCAGCCCCAGATATCCGTAATACAGGCCAGACTGCAGGCTGCCGACAGTGTTCGAACCAACGACGCGCGCCGGCTTGCGAATCTCGACTCGAGGCAGGCGTGCGGTGCGCTCAAAAAGCGCGTCTGCGGAAATGCCGATCCCAGGACAGATCACTCCGCCCAGGTATTCGCCTTTGGCGGAAACACAGTCGAAGGTCGTCGCGGTGCCGAAATCCACAATCACACAAGGCCCTCCGTATTTATCGAACGCTGCGACGGCATTCACGATCCGATCGGCGCCGACTTCGGCGGGATTGTCGTAGTGTACGGGCATGCCGGTTTTCACGCCGGGCTCGATGAACAGCGGCCGCAGGCTGAAGTAGCGTTCGCAAACCTGCCGCAGCACAGGATCAAGCGGGGGAACGACCGACGACACCACGATGCCGTGAATCCCTTTGGCCTCGAGTCCGGCCATCGAGAACAGATTTCGAAACAACACGCCGTATTCGTCCACGGTGCTGGTGCGAGAGGTGGCCACGCGCCAGTTCGCCACCAGCCGATCGTAGCGCCCGTCATCGTCGGCGTCGCTGCCGGACTGCACTTTGGCCACGCGGGCGAAGACGCCCAGCACGGTATTCGTATTTCCGACGTCGATGACGAACAGCATAAGTGTCTGGCTGCGCTCAGGAATTTTCCCGTAGCAGCCGAAGGCTATCTTTCTCTTACTGTCCCGCTCAACACTACCTGCATTCCGTGCGGTGTCTGCACCTGCAGAAATCCGCGCAGATCGAGCCCTTCCGTCGTTCCCTCGAATGCCGAGCCATTCTCTTCGATCCGAACTCTTTTTCCATAAACCCAGGAAGAACTTTCGGCAAACCGGTGAAGAATGGACTCGCGACCGTCAGGATTCTGCACCAGTTCCTGATACTCGCGGTGAAGCGATTTTAGCAAAGCTGCAACCAGTTCGACCCGCGACCACTCGCTGCCCGTGACCAGGCGCAACGAAGTCGCCGGAAGGTCTTTGGGAAAACTCGGCTGATTCACGTTGATCCCAATCCCCACGACGATATAGCGAACGCGGGTGGCTTCTGCATTCATCTCGGCCAGGATGCCGCAAACCTTCTTCTTATCGATCAGGACGTCGTTGGGCCATTTCAGATCGGGCGTGACGCGCGAGTCGACCTGCTGGATGGCCATGCGCACGGCGAGTCCTACGGCCAACGAGAGCGCCAGTACATCCGACGGCGGGAGCGCCGGACGCAAGACCACAGAGCAGTAGATCCCGGTGGATCTGGGCGACTGCCAGGAATTCGCGCCGCGCCCGCGGCCCGCCACTTGTTCTTCGGCAAGAAAAACGCTGCCTTCAGGCGCGCCGTCCGCGGCGGCGGCCATGGCCGCAGAATTCGTGGATCCAATTTTGTAAAAATGATGAAGATGCTCAGCGAAGATGGTGCCGCGTAACAGTGGCCGCAGAATCTCCGGCAACAGGAGATCTGGCACCGAGCGCAACTGATACCCAGTCGCGGGATGGCCGGCGACATCGACACCTAATCCGCGCAGCTGCTGGATGAGCCGCCAAACATCCGAGCGATTGGAAGAAATTTCCTGCCCTATTTTTGTGCCGCTGACAACGACCGTCGCGTTCTCCATCAACAGACGAACGATAAGGCCGAGCCGCAAGTCGGTCTGCAGTACTTGGTGCGGCACAGACTTGCCGCGGGCTGCGGCAGAACCAGTAAGGGAGGGTTTCTGCGGACGGATTGTGCCTGGCTTGGCGATGCCGAGATTATGCTCGAATCGCGGCGAAACAACAATCGCGGGCTGGTCAGGCGGGAACCACGCGCATGCTCATGTCTGCAGTGTGGGTGGAGTGGGTGAGGAGGCCGACCGAAATGAAATCGACTCCAGCTTCGGCATAGGCCCGGACATTTTCCAGACGGATGCCGCCCGAGCATTCCACCGGAATGCGCCGCTGCGGCTTCTGAACGTCGGGCCGAGCGCAGCGCTCGACGGCGCGCTTCACGTCTTCTGGGGACATGTTATCCAGAAGAATCGCCTCCGCCCCGTTGGCGAGAGCGACCTCGACTTCCTCCAGGGTGCGGACTTCAACTTCGATGGGCTGCGCGCCGCGGCGGTTGCGGTGAGCGCGCTCCAGAGCCGCCGCAACACCGCCGGCCAGCACGATATGGTTGTTCTTGAGCAGCACGCCATCGGAAAGATCGAGCCGATGGTTCTGCCCGCCGCCGCAGCGCACTGCATATTTATCGATCGCACGCAGGCCCGGAGCGGTCTTTCGCGTGTCCAGAATGCGCGTGCCGGTTCCGGCGACAGCCTCGACAAACTTGCGAGTCAGCGTAGCGATGCCACTCATGCGCTGCAGGAAATTTAAGATGACGCGCTCGCAGGAGAGAATGACGCGCGCGTTGTGCCGCACGACCGCGATGGATTGTCCCTTGTGCAGGCGAACGCCGTCGAAGATCTCGGGATGCGTGGTGACCTCATAGTGCGTCGTAACCGCACCGTCGAGGGCCGCATAAACGTCGAGAATGCGAGCGACGCATCCAATCCCGGCCAGAATGCAATCCTGCTTGGCGATAATCGTCGCCGACGCCTGCTGGTTGGGATCGATGCATGCATAGCTGGTCGCATCGCGCGTGGCTCGATCTTCGAGCAGCGCGTTCTCCAGGATCGCGGTCAGGCGTCTTGAGTTCCAGTCCATAAAAACAGTTGCCAGTGGTCAGTTGCCAGTAAGAACCACGTAGCGACAGCCGCCTCGGCTGTCGCCGGCCAGGTCGAAGACCGGCCGGCCCTGTTACCTGCAGCCCAGTTCTTTCATCTTGCTTAGCATCTTGTCTTTCAGTACCGCCATTTCCTGCTGCTGCTTGCGCAAGTTCTCGACCACGGTTGCCGGAGCTTTCGCCAAGAATTGTTCATTGCCCAGCTGCCTCTGTCCGCTGCCGATGCCTCTCTCCAGCTTCTCCAATTCTTTTTTCAGGCGGTCGCACTCGGCGCCTACGTCGATCTTTCTTTCGTAGATCACATGCACATCGAAGCGCGCGGTGCCGCGGGCGCCGGGACGATTGGCGAGAGAGCTTTCCACAAACGAAATCTTCTCGACGCTCGCCAACCGCTCGACCGCGCCATGATTCTGCTCGATCATCTTACGGATTCCGGGCTCGTGCGCGAACACCTCGATCGGCACCTTCACCCTGGGCTCGACCTTCAGCTCCACGCGCAGATTGCGAACGCTCACGATCAGGTCTTGCAGAATGGCCATCTCGGTCTCGGCGGCGAGATCGAACTGTTTCTCGTCGGCCTGCGGATACGGTGCCAGAGCAATCGACTTGGCCGGCGCCTTGCCTTCGTAGATGGCCTGCCAGATTTCTTCCGTGATAAACGGCATCACGGGATGCAGCAGGCGCAGCGAGGCGTCAAACAGATTCACCAGATTTCCGCACGCAATCTTCGCAGCGCTCGGGTCGGAGCCCTCTTCAAAATTCAGGCGCGGCTTGATGAGCTCCAGATACCAGTCGCAAAACTCTCCCCAGAAGAAGTCGTAGATGCTGTTTGCTGCTTCGTGGAATCGGTATGCCGCCAGCGCATCGTTGACATTGGCCGCGACACGGTTGAAGCGGGAAAGAATCCAGCGGTCTTCGAGGGCCGCGGTCTGGAAGGCAGCGACACCCGTGGGGAGACAGCTGCCATCGGCTGTCGCGGGCCGGAGTCCCGGCTCGACGCGGTCCACGTTCATGAACATGAAGCGCGCGGCATTCCAGATTTTGTTAGCGAAGGCGCGATAGCCGTCGGTGCGGCTCTCATTGAACGCGATGTCGGTTCCCGGCGCGGCCATCGCGGCCAAAGTGAAACGCGTCGCATCGGTGCCGAACCGCTCGATGACGTCCAGCGGATCAACGACGTTTCCCTTGGTCTTCGACATTTTCTGGCGCTCGGCGTCGCGCACCAGCGCATGAATGTAGACCTGGCGGAAAGGAACGCTGTCGTCCTTCTTATCGGCCCATCCGCTGGCTTTCTTGATGGCCGCGTCCTGCTCGTGCCCCTGCATGAAGTGGCATCCGAACATGATCATGCGGGCAACCCAGAAGAACAGAATCTCGTACGCGGTGATCAGCAGCGTTGTCGGATAGAAGACTGCCTGATCGCGTGTCTTCTCCGGCCAGCCGAGCGTGGTGAATGGCAGCAGGCCCGAGGAGAACCAGGTGTCGAGCACGTCGGGCACCCGCTCCAGCTTCGCGTTGCCACACTTTGTGCATTTGGCCGGCGCTTCGCGCGCGACAATGACTTCCTTGCATGAATCGCACGTCCACGCCGGAATACGATGTCCCCACCACAGCTGCCGCGAAACGCACCAGTCGTGGATGTTGTTCATCCAGTTCAAATAGATCGTGCTGTAGTTTTCAGGGACGATCGTGATCTCGCCGTTCTCCACGGCTTCGCGCGCGCGGTCGGCTAGCGGCTTGATCTTGATGAACCACTGCTCCGACAACCGCGGCTCGATCGGCGTGCCGCAGCGGTCGCACTTGCCCAGGGCCAGCGCGTAATCTTTCTCGGCAACCAGGAATCCCTGCTCGCGCAGATCGTGCAGCACGCGCTTGCGCGCCTCGAAGCGGTCGAGTCCGGCGTATGCGCCTGCGTTCTGATTCATGCGCGCGTGCCCGTCCATGACATCGATCTGGGGCAGATTGTGCCGCTTGCCTGCTTCAAAGTCGTTGGGATCGTGCGCCGGAGTCACCTTCACCGCGCCGGTGCCGAACTCGGGCTGCGCCAACTCGTCGGTGATGATCGGGATCTCGCGGTTCATCAGTGGCAGCAGAACTCTCTTGCCGTGAAGATGGGTATAGCGCTCGTCTTTGGCGTTGACGGCGATGGCTGTGTCACCCAACATGGTTTCCGGCCGGGTCGTGGCCACAGTGATGAATTCGGAAGTCCCAATGACCGGATAACGAATCTCCCACAGTTTTCCCGGAACGTCTTCGTGCTTCACTTCGAGATCAGAAATGGCGGTCTCGTGCCACGGGCACCAGTTCACGATGTAATTGCCGCGATAGATCAGGCCTTCTTCGTACAGGCGAACGAAGACTTCGCGCACGGCGCGCGAGAGGTTTTCGTCCATGGTGAAGTATTCGCGATCCCAGTCGACCGAGTCGCCGAGGCGCTTCATCTGGTCGAGAATCGCGCCACCGTACTCGCGCTTCCATTCCCAAACGCGCTCGACAAATTTCTCGCGGCCCAGCTCGCGGCGCTTCTTGCCTTCTTTTTCTAGCTGCTTCTCGACCATCATCTGGGTGGCGATGCCGGCATGATCGGTCCCGGGCAGCCACAGGGTGATAAAGCCGCGCATGCGATGCCAGCGCACGATGATGTCCATCTGCGTGTGGTTGAGCATGTGGCCCATGTGCAGGCGTCCGGTGACGTTGGGCGGCGGTAATAGCAGCGTGAACACGGGACGGGTTTCGCCCTCGGGCGGAGTGGGGACGGAGAACAGCTTTTCCTTGACCCAGTAGTCGGCCCAGCGCTTCTCAATCGCTCCGGGCTCGTACGCTTTGGGAAGTTCGTGGGACATCGGCAGATCAGGGCTGGCCGCAATGTGCATCTGCCGGCCTCGTGGCATCCACGGCGGACACGGCACAGTCACATGCAGACTCAGAGATGAATCTTCGATCTTACAGGCGGGAGAAAAGAGGGGTCAAACGGGGGAAGGGGTGCGTGGGGCTTGATCGAGTGCTGATTGTGAGGAATGAATTTCGCGGGGCGTCCGTGACGTCCAGCTTTCGAAAGCGAAAATCTTCAATTGTGCGTGAAGGTTGGGAAGTTGCGACGGTACCCCCCTCCCCCTGTACCAGCAAAAGCCTTGCTGGGCGCGGGTTTCGCGAATTGCATCGCGCAAAATCTTGTTTTCAAAGAGCTTAGATACCAAAATCTAGACAACAAACGACTTAGGCTGGCCTGGTCCGATCTCTCTTGGACTATCCTCGCCTCGGTCATGATCGCGCAGATTCGATGTTGGGCGCAAGGTCAGATGTCACAAGGTGAGGCTGTGGAAATCTTTGAGGCGGGGGCGCCGAGGTCCGACATTTCTTGCGGAGATGAAACGAGGAAGGAAAACGGCCCGCTGTCCCAGACGTTGAACTCGTGAAAAGGAGCATGTGAAATCCCAGGTGTTCAGAATTGGGAATCCCACCCTTTGCAAAAAACGCAAAGGATGGGGCACCCGGCCGTTCAGACAACCTCGTCTTTAAGGCTGCCGAATCCGTGAAGAGCGCTATTTTAGTGCCCGGTGAAGAATCTGGAACTTCGGGCTCGGTTGCGATGTAGCCTGGGAAGCCGATCTCCTATGACTCAGTTGAACTTCCATCCATGCCGCATATAACGTGCTGGACCTCCAACGTGGCGGACCTACCGCCGGCGTTCGGATCGGCGTTGGTGGTGATGACGCTTACTACTATCGCAGCGTGTCTGCTGCCGGCGTGGCGCTTCGGGCTACGATCCGGCCCGGGTGCTGCGGGAGTGACTGTTCCCTGAAACGACGGGTGGAAATCTCGCCAGCCGCATCTTCTATTGCTGAGGGCGCGAAGAGGATCTATCCGCGGAAGGGGTAAGGGGGCTTACTAAAGAGAATCGGAAACTTTAGTATAAAGTCAGCATCGAACGGCTAGTAATCTGCATGCACTCCTAAACGTCGATCGAACCTTAAAAGCTTCCCATTTAGGAGGGACTTGTGACCACTGCCAAGCGCTTCCCCGGCCCCCCAGGGAGTCTTACGATTCTGTTTCGCCGTCGCGCCGCGGTTTTGGTGGCGCTTGTCCTCGGCAGCCTGATTCCAGCGGCGGCGCAATCTTCTGCGGATGCGGCGAACACGAGCCGTGCGGTCAGCCAGGAATCGAAGCCGGCGAAGCCAGCCGCGAAGCGAACCGCAGAAATGCCGGGGGCGGTCCCGGGTGCGACCTACGTAGGATCGGACACGTGCAAGAACTGCCACGACGAAATCTATTCCAAGCATTTCGAAGGCACTCCGCATTTCGCTCTGTTGAAAACCGGGGAACACGGATGCGAGGACTGCCACGGTCCGGGATCGGCCCATGTGGAGGGCGCGGGGGATACGTCGAAGATCATCCGCTTCTCGCAATTATCGCCGGAGCAATCGAGCGGGCGGTGCCTGCAGTGTCATGAAGCCAGCCTGGAGAATGTGAACTTCAGCCGGTCGGGTCACCTGAAGAATGGAGTGGGATGCGTGACGTGCCATTCCCCGCATCATGCCGCCGAAGCGGATCACCTGCTGAAGAACCCGCAACCGCTGCTGTGCTACGGATGCCACGCAACCCAAAAAGCGGAGTTCAGCCGCCCATACCGGCACCGCGTCGACACGGGGCTGGTGCAATGCAGCGATTGCCACAATCCGCACGGAAGTTTTGCGGCACGGCAATTACGGACGGCCGCCGGCCAGTTCCCGGTCTGCACGAAATGCCATACCGAAACGATGGGACCGTTCGCGTTCGAGCACGTGCCGGTGAAGCAGGAAGGCTGCACCGCGTGCCACACGCCGCACGGCTCGACTAATCCGCGGCTGTTGCGGGTGAGCCAGGTGAATATCCTCTGCATGCAATGCCATTCACCCACCGCAGGCAGCAACGTGCCGCAAATTCCAAGCTTCCATACCCAGAGCGCGAAGTATCAGGCGTGCACGATGTGCCACACGCAGATTCACGGATCAAATTTTGACGAATTCTTCTTCCGGTGAACCTGGTTGAAACCGATTTGCAGGTGAGCGATGCCATGGTGAAGGAAATGAAAGTTCGAGTTCTCCTATGCGGAATGATTTTGCTCCCGCTGGGGCTGGCGCCTTCTGTCCGGGCGCAAGGGCCGGGGCAAATTGATAATGGATTGCCAGTATCCTCGCAGGCTCCGGCCAAGAACCCGCCGGAGGGAATCGAAAGCAACGGATTTCGCATTCAGCAGTCCGTCGAACTGGGGTACCGCGTGACCGACCTGAACGGCAGCGCGCCCATGTACGACACGTTGGTCAACTTGGAGTCGGGGCCGCGGATCCTGGAGCAGTCGCTGTCGATGCAGTCGCTGGGGCACGAAGGTCTTTTCGACAGCCTGACGGCCAGCAGTTTCGGATGGGGCGGCGACCCGAGCAATGGCGTGCGGCTGCGGGCGGTCAAGTATCGCCTCTACAACTTCACCGCGAGTTTCCGGCGGGATCAGAACTATTTCGATTACGACCTTTTCGCGAATCCGCTGAATCCGCCGACGGCGACCCCGGTGGTCAATGTGGATAACTCTCCGCATGGCTATTACAACCGCCGGCGGATGTATGACTTCGGGTTGACGCTGCTTCCGCAGCGCCGCTTCAGCATCCTGCTGGACTACAACCGCAATCGCGTGGAGGGCACATCGTTCAGCAGTGTGCACGAGGGCACGGACGCCCTGTTGTACCAACCCTTAAACACGACGCTGGACGCCTACCGGTTCGGGCTGACCTGGCGGGTGAACCGGCACACCACAGCCAACTTCATGGAGAGCATTCAGTTCTCCAAGGGCGACAGCGATTATTTTCTGTCCCCGTTCAATAGTGTTCCTCTGGGCAATGGCACGGCGGTAGAGTTCGGACTCCCCTGG
The DNA here is from genome assembly GCA_963807095.1 of uncultured Acidobacteriota bacterium. Classification (GTDB taxonomy): domain Bacteria; phylum Acidobacteriota; class Terriglobia; order Terriglobales; family Acidobacteriaceae; genus Sulfotelmatobacter. The sequence goes on from CAWEAF010000003.1 coordinate 628,180, forward strand.
TTCAATGGAGGAAGCCCATGCGCGCGGCCGATCGTGGGGGGAGTGGCGAATCCCACCTGCAATGGATATCTGGGCTACAGCCGGACACAGCGAGTGCGAACGACGATTCCTACCGAACAGGCGAACTTTCAATCGACCTCAATCAAAAGGCTCGATCTGACCGCTACGTTGTCTTACAGCAATGCGGACATGAGCAGTCCGCTGGATGAATTCTTCAATGGATTCATTTCGCGCACGGGCCAGCGCCAGATCAGCACGGCAGGCAGCCAGGCGAAAGCGGGTTGGATTTCGGTGGTTGCCGATGGGGCAGCGACGTATCGCCTCAGCGACCAGATGCGGCTGGTGGATACGTTCCGCTTGCGCAACTATCAGGTTCCGGGATTGTTCGGGCTGCTGCAAAGCTCGTTATTCAACGCTTCGACGGTGGCGCCGCCGGGATCCATACTGGCCCCTCCGGTGACTTATCCGGGGACGCTGCCGTTGCACAGCGCGTCTTCTCCGGCTGACAGTTTGAATGACACCTACAACCGCTTTCTTGGCCAAGGAACGAAAGAGAACGAGTTCGAGGTGCAGTACGACTTGAATCCGTATGCGGGCGTGAACCTGGGGTACCGGTATTCACACACTCGCGATCACAACTTCTGGAGCAGTGTGGCCAACGCCGACGTGTTCGATCCTCCGCTGCCCAATCGGGGAAGCTGCGCGGGATTGCCGCTGAATCCGGACGGAAGCTGTACATTCACCGGACTATTCGATTCCGAGGATGATTTAACCATCATCAACGAGCACACCGCGCTGGCCGGAGTATGGCTGCGGCCGAAGCAGAATTTGAGGATCAATGCGGATGCGGAAGCGGGCTACGCGGACAACTTTCTGACCCGCATCGATCCGCGGGATGTGCAGCGCTACCGGGTGCAGGCGAACTATACCCCGCGAACGTGGCTGAATGTGGGCACCAACGTGAACATGCAGGAAGAGCGTAACCACACGACCGATATCAACTTCGGGATGCACAACCGCAACTTCGGGGTGAATGCCGTCGTGGCTCCGAAGGAAGCGTTTTCGTTCGACTTCTCCTACAACTACTCGGCGTTTCTGCAGAACAACAACATATGCTTCATCGGAACGCCTGTGCCGGCGGGGGCGATCACGTGCAACGGCGATCCTGGATTGCTTGAGATTCTGGGGAACTACAACAGCCACACCCATTTTGGAGAATTCAGCGTGTTGTTCAAGCCGGAGAAACGGGTGTCGGCCCGCGTGGGATACAGCATCACCGACGTGAGCGGATCGACGCTGACTCTCAACGCGCTGCAGCCGTTGGGACCGCTGGCTTCCCGTTTGCAGCAACCGCTGGCGGCCGTGGATGTGGAAATCGCCAAGAACTTCACCTGGCATGGTGGGTGGGACTACTACCAGTACGGGGAAAACTCGTTCGTGGGACCTACGCTGCCGCGCTATTTTCACGCCAATGTTGCGACGCTTTCGCTGAAGTACGCCTTCTGAGGGTGGCCGGGTGCCCAACTCTTTCAGGGTCCGCAACAGTTGGGTGGCCCATCCTTTGCGTTCTTTGTTTCTGCAAAAGGTGGGAAATCGATGCTCTCTCCCATAGCGCTTGCAGTTACGCGACGGTCCGAATCTTCATCACCGCCGCGGGCTACGGAGTGATCTTCGCCACCATACTGGTTCGAAGGCATCGCTGCGATCGCTGCTCCACTCCCAGCGTTCCGCCTTCATCACTAATCCGCGCTTCACGGGATTGCGATGCAGGTACCGCAGCTCCTCCACTCGCGGTCGGTCGGAATGAAGAAAGCAAGGTCAAAATCCCATGCGGATCAGAATTGGGTATCCCACCCTTTGCAAAGAACGCAAAGGATGGGCCACCCGGGCGCACGCGAGCGAGCAGCGGGAAGACTCTGTCCAGCTGTTGAACTGCCCCACTCAAGCCAAAATCGGGCTTGAATGGGCCACTCTCTTGTCATCCGGAGATCCGTGTTTTTTGCGGGCCGAAGGATCTGTGAACTCGTCAGCAGCAGTGGCGATGCCGGCAGGTTGCATAGATCCTTCGGCGCCCAGAGGCGGCGCCTCAGGATGACAATTCTCGGGAGCTGATATCAACGGGATACGCGATATGCGCGCAACGAGTCGGACAGAGAACTCGATTTTCGGGTCGATCGTTACTGCCAGTGCGTGATTCTTTGCCTCTGATGTGCCGCCGGAAACATCGACGAGACAAAACCCCCACTTCTCCCAACAACGGGGACAAGTGGGGCACCCGACCTGCTTCCTCTTATTGCGGAACCTTGGGGGGCTGGCTGTGCCTTTCATCAGTTTTCAAAAAGCGGTTGCCCCACCCTTCCCGCGTTCTGCGCGGGAGGGTGGGCTTTCGGCGCTGTCGGTTCGACTCCCAGCTGTTCGCGACGACGCGCCGTCCATTGCGACTCGATCTCCACTTGGAAATCCCACCCTTTGCAGAAAACGCAAAGGATGGGCCACCCCGGTGCACGCGAGCGAGCAGCGGGAAGATTCTGTCCAGCTGTTGAACTGCCCCACTCAAGCCAAAATCGGGCTTGAATGGGCCACCCTCTTGTCATCCGGAGACCCCGCGTTTCTTGCGGGCCGAAGGATCTGTGGAACCGTCAGCAGCAGTGGCGATGCCGGCAGGTTGCATAGATCCTTCGGCGCCCAGAGGCGGCGCCTCAGGATGACAATTCTCGGGAGCTGATATCAACGGGATACGCGATATGCGCGCAACGAGTCGGACTGAGAACTCGATTTTTCGGGTCGATCGTTAGTGGCAGTGCGCGATTCTCTGCCTCTGATGTGCTGCCGGAAACATCGACGAGACAAAACCCCCACTTCTCCCAACAACGGGGAGAAGTGGGGCACCCGACACTTACTGTGAGAACTCGGCGGGCCCGGCTTCCTCTTATTGCCGAACCTTGCTTAGTCACAACGCAGAGATGTCAGGGGATCGATTCGGGCGGCGCGTTGTGCTGGAATGTAACTGGCTAGCAGGGCGATCATCGCGAGTAACAGTGAAATCCCAGCAAAGGTGATTGGGTCCGTCGCTTCTACGCCGAATAGCAGGCTTCGAATTAGCCGCGTCAGCAGGAAAGCCGCAGCCAAACCAATCATCACGCCGGAAAAAGCGAGCGCCATCCCCTGCCGGACAACCAGACTCAGGATGTTGCGCTGCGAAGCGCCCAGCGCGATGCGAATGCCCAATTCTCGAGTTCCTTGATTGACCAGGTAGGCCATCACGCCGTAGATGCCGATGGTCGCGAGAGCCAGCGCGACACTGGCGAAAACTCCCAGCAGCAGCATCGAAAAACGTCGCCTGGCCAGCGATTCGTTGACCCGCTGGTCCATGGTTCGAACGTAGTACATGGGAAGATCGGGATCGAGATTCCGCAGTTCGTTTCTGGTGGCGGAGAGCAGGGCGGAGGGATCGGTGCGGCCACGGAGGGCTACCGTCATAGCCCGCGTGGGGAATTGCTTGTGGGCCACGTAGAAAGCGATTCGCGGGTCGGAGTCCAGAGAATCCTGCTTCACGCGTCCGACCACGCCAACCACCGTCTGCCACGGGTCCTTCGACGGGAGTTCGACAATATGGATGCGCTTGCCAATCGGGTCCTGCCCCGGCCAGAGTTGGTCGGCCATGTACTCGTCAACGATGACGGCAAACGGCGTGGTCGCGTCGTCCTGCTCGTTGAAGAATCGGCCACGCCGCAACGGAATCTCCATGGCTTCAAAATAGTGGCCGCTAACGATCCGTTCATCCGCATTGAGAAATTTCTCGCCGGGAAGCGGGATTCGGCCCTCGACCGTGATCGGCGTCCAGGCAAACGCCTGGCTCAAGGGAAGCGACGTAACTCCGCCGGCCGCGATCGCCCCAGGCGAATGTTCCAGCCGCTCCCAAAGTTGCCGGTAGGTATTCAGGATGGTTTGCTTGTCGGTGTATTTTCGGCCGGTCATCGTCAGGTCGAAGGTGAGCACGCCGCGCGGGTTGAACCCGGGAGAGACATTCTGCAAGCGAGCGAAACTGCGGATGAGAAGTCCGGCACCGATCAGCAGGACGACGGAGAGCGCCAGCTCCGAAATCACCGAGCAGCCGCCGAAGATTATTGCCACGACCCCAGACCGCACTCGTTCCTGCCGAACCACGGCTGGCATCTTTCAATGTCGAATTCAAGTCGAGCCTTGAAACGCGCAAGGCCGGGACGAGGCCGAAGAGTATCCCGGAGGAAACGGAGAGCAGCAGCGTGAACAGGAGGACACGCCCGTCCATCCCCACGTCCTGCAGACGCGGGATGCTCTTGGTTCCTAAAATGTGAATCCACCTCATGCTGAAAAGGCAGATGAAGATGCCGAGCGCGCCACCGCAGAGCGAAAGCAGCAGGCTCTCCGTCAATAATTGCCGAACAATGCGCCAGCGGCTTGCTCCCAAGGCCGTGCGCACGGCAATTTCCTGCTGGCGCGCCACGGCCCGCGACAGCATGAGGTTGGCGACATTGGCGCACGCGATCAGCAGCACAAAACCCACGGACCCAAGCAGCACCCACAAAGAGCGACGCACGTTGCCAACAACCTGTTCAAGAAGGGGCACGATGCTGAACGTCAGCCCGCCATTGGGGGGATAGTTCTCCGGAAATTCGCGACGCAGCCGGGCCGTGATGGTATCCATCTCCGCCTGGGCTTGCGGAAGGGAGACGCCCGGCTTTAGCTTTCCGATGATGTTGTAATCTTCGTGGTCCCTGCATTTGGGATGCAGCGGCAGGTGCGAGCGGCAACGGCAGAAAAATTTCGGCCTGCTCGGTTCCGTAGAGCAAGGGGAGAACTTCCTGCGGCAAAGAAAAGCGCTGCGGAAGGATGCCGACGATTTCATAAGTCTGTCCATTGATGATGATGGACTTGCCGATCATGTGCGGGTCGCGGCCGAACCGGCGCGACCACATTCCATCGGTCAGAATGGCCGTGGACGGGCGTCCGGGCGAATCTTCGTCGGGCGTCAGCAGCCGGCCGACTGCGGGATGAGCGCCGAGCATGGGGAGAAGATTCGATGACACGCGCATGACGCCCACTCGTTCAGGTTCACCCTGTCCGGTCAAGTTGTAGTTGCCGCCTATCGCGATCGCGACCTGCTCAAACCCGTGGTGTCCTGTCTTGATGTCGAAATACTGCGCCGTGGAAAACCAATCCTGCGTGATGTTCAGGCCAGGGGAACGATTCCACAGGATCACCAGCCGTTCTGGGCTGTCATATGGCAGAGGACGGAAGAGCAACGCGTTCGCAACACTGAAGATGGAGGTGTTCGCGCCAATCCCAATCGCCAGCGACAATACGGCGGCCAGGGTGAACCCAGGGTTCTTCGCGAACGAGCGAAGAGCGAAGCGAACGTCCTGCATCCACGTGTTCATGGGAACGCATCGTAGCATAGCTGGCGGTTGCGGATGCGGGCGCCTTGCAAAGAAGAATCGCTGCTCGCTAATAAGGGGGGAAACTCGCCCGCGCGGCTTCGGTTTTGAAGTTCGCGGTTGAGCCTCGCGTTCTCCTCTGCCGATTGCGAAAAGGGGGCAGTCGTCCGGTTTTCGGAACGCCTCCGGGTTACTCCTCGGCTCTTAGGATGCTATAGGGTAAAATCTCTCCCTCCGTTCTTGACTGCTTGTGACGACCAGACTTGAAACTTCAGGACAGCGCTGGCATTCACAACTTTCAAGAGACTGACATAGCGGGTTTCCACTCGTTTACGTACGAGAGCGTCGTTAAGTGATTCCCAAAGGCGACACCGCGGAGGCAATGTGTTACATCCCCCGGCACAGGCGCGGCGGCGAAGAAGCTGAGCAAACTGAATTATCCGTTCGTTAAGGTGGTGGAGGAAACTAACAAGGCCGCATGGGACGGCTCTACCCGCACGGCCGTCACAATTAACTGGAAGAAAGCTCACGAAAGTTGTAAGAATGGCCTTGTGAGTAAGCGGATTGTTTGAGGAGGGAGTTTGAAGCAAGCAAAATCACTGATGGTTCTAGTTGTCACATGTTTGAGTGTCCAATTAGCTCACGCTTGCTGGTTGTGTGACTCCAGTGGGGGTTACCCATATTGCGCTCAGGCTGGCCTTGGAGCAGAATTTTGTGTGACAACTGATTCTCCCCCATATTGTCAGACATACTACAACGACTGCAGCAGCGGATGTATACCCTGCGACGGCGGCTGCTGTGCCAGTCTGAGAGAGAACAAGAAAGACTCATCCTCAACGGTAAGAAGGATGGCGTGGCAAGAAAGTACCATCAAACCAGAAACAGACAAATCAAATCACTTGAAAGAATTTCTGGCTATGGCCGACCGTGGAGTATTTGACGGAAAGAGAGTTTACATGCACCCAGATAGCACTATAGCCAAAGGGATAATGAATCTTCCCGTAGACCACTGGAAATCCTTCACTCAAAAAGTCGTAATGAAGGGAGGGCAACAAGACCCAAGACTGGACCCCAAACTCCAGAGCGACGACAAACCCCAAACGATTCTGGAAATAGAAACGAAAACCGGACACAAGTTAGTAATTCACCTGATCGACGAGTCAGCCATGAAGGAGTCGCCAAACCAGCCACAATCTAAATCACAGAAACCGACCATTGAGGATGAGATTTAGTAGCTGACTGGCGCTGGCTAGGAACCAGAAGGTTGGGAGTTTGAATCTCTCAGGGCGACGCCATTGATCCGAGTTACTGAAGGCCTTCCCAAATTTGGAAGGCCTTCGAGTGTCAGGAACTGTTTCTTAAGGCAAGTGACTATTAGAGCGGACGTTGCGACGACTAGCTAGACGCTTCCGTGAAACACGGTTCTTCATGGAGAACAATTTGGCAAATACGCAGATTCGGAAGGTGGCGATCGTTGGGACGGGCTTGATCGGCGCGAGCTGGGCGTCGCAGTATCTGGCACGCGGCTTGGACGTCGTAGCGACCGATCCCGCGCCAAACGCGGAGGCCGACTTACGCAAGCGCGTCGACGAGGCATGGGAGTTACTCACCGTCATTGGCCTGGCTCCGGGTGCAAGCTGCGACCGGCTGACGTTCACTGCCGATATGAAGGAGGCGGTATCGAAGGCCGACTTTGTCCAGGAGAACGTCCCGGAACGGCTGGTCTTGAAAGCCAGGGTGTTCGCCCAGATGGATGAAGTCGCTCCCCCGGACACGATCCTGGCTTCGAGCGCATCCGGCATCACCATGGATGCCATTCAATCGAGCTGTAAGCAGCATCCCGAACGCTGCGTGCTGGGACATCCCTTTAACCCTCCCCACGTCATTCCGCTGGTGGAAGTGGTAGGCGGAGCGAAGACGTCAGAGGCGGTGATCGAGCGGGCGATGGCGTTCTACGCATCGATCGGAAAGAAGCCGATCCGGCTGCGCAAGCCTCTCCCCGGCCACGTTGGCAACCGGCTGCAAGCGGCGCTCTACCGGGAAATTTTGTATCTCATTCAGGAAGGCGTCCTGAGTGTGGAGGATGCAGACATCGCGGTGTGTTACGGGCCGGGGCTGCGGTGGGGCGTGATGGGTCCCAGCTTGCAGTGGCACTTGGCCGGCGGGCCGGGCGGGATCGAACACTTTGTGAAGCAGTTCATGGATGGCTTCGTGGGCCTGATGAAGAAACTAGAAATGCCCGAGGTCACGCCGGCCCTGATGCAGACGATTATCGAGGGCGTGCTGAAGGAAGCCAACGGACAATCGGTCGAGCAGCTGGCTCAGGCGGAGAACAAGATGGTGTTGGAGCTGCTCGCGCTGCGCGCCAAGGCAGGCAGAACGCTTCCTTAAGTAAGGTCTCGGCTTTGGGGCTTAACAACACAGGGATGCAGCAACTTAGATCTCTGCTTGTCCTTCGGGCCGCGGGATACTTCCCTTCCGCGGATTCACGCGGATCTCGCGGATTTTTGTCGTTCTCGAACACGTACCGGGGCAAGTGTGTCCCGCAGATCGCCTTGCTTTAATCCGCGTTGATCTGCGTTAATCCGTGGCAGGGAAGTTGACGTAATCGTATTGCTTTCCGCGCGGGCCGGTGTCACTTCTCTTCCGCAGATTCACGCCCCGGCTTCGTTGACCACTTCAGCCGGCGACGTTTCTGTATAGGGAACATCCGCGGTGGTAGAGGTTTGGCGATCTTTGCGGCCGAAGAACGCTTCCTGAAGCAGCTTAAAGATTGTGTGGCGATTTTCGGCGACTACTCTCAGCCACGCCAGTCTTCCCAGCATAGGGAAATAGATTCCGCGGAAACACAGGCGCGCCAGGAAGATGTTGACGCGATGGCCCAGAGGCTGGTCAGCGATCGAGTCGACGGCCTGGGACAGAGCCTCGGCACTGTAGCAGTGAGACCATCCGTAGTTCACCTCGGCGTGCGCTTCTTCGATGGACATCTTCAGCGGGGTATGGGCCATGGCGAAGGGGATGAATTCCTGCCAATGCTTCTGGCGAGTGAGGCGTCCACTGGCTTCGAGCCGCTTGTAGAGAGGAGTTGCAGGCAAGGGGGTGAGCAGGCCGAAAATGGGCAAGCCTGGGGGCCAGGAGCGGACTTGCTCGAGCGTGCGTTCGGCAACTCCGACGGTGTCATTGTCCATGCCGAAGATGAATGACGTGATGGCATAGACATTACGTTTGGCGAGGCGCTCCAGAACGGCCGCGTATTCTCCGGGCTTGTTGAATCCTTTATTGACGTCTTTGAGGTTGGCGGGGTCGATGGACTCCATGCCGATGAAGACCCACTTGCCTCCCGAGGCGGCGATGAGGTCGCAGAGTTCTTCGTCACGCAACAGGTTGGCGCTGATCTGCGCGACCCAGTTGACCTGGGCTTTGGCAGCAATTATGTCGCGCAGCAGGGACTTGGTCCGCTTCACGTTGATGGCGAAATTGTCGTCGATGAAAAAGACCGCAATCTGTCCCTTCTCCTTGCGGGCTCGCGCCTTCAGCAGCAGGAGTTCCTGCACGACGCTCTCGTTGGTGCGGAAGCGGATGGAGTCGCCAAAAAATCCAGTGACGGTGCAGAACTCGCAGCCGTAGGGGCAGCCGCGTCCGGATTCGACGGGAACGATGCGAAAAGTGCCCCAGCCTTCGCCGACTTTCTTGAGCAGCGGAAAAAAAGCCTTGGGAACGAGGTTGAACTGGGTGAGATCGATCGAGTCCCAGGGAATCACGGGATAAGACTTAAGCGAGGGCTTGCTTTCTTTTCCGGTGGCGTCGACGGGCGCATAGATCTCTTTGAGCTCGCCGCGGACCGCGTCGTTCACGATTTGAGGCCAGGTATCATCGGCTTCGCCGAGCGCGACGGCATCGGCATGACGGGGGCCACCATCGCGGCCGAGAGCTTCGTCCGCAAGTTCGGTGACGTGCGGTCCACCCATCACGACGGGGACTCCGGCGGCGCGGATAGCGTCGGCCATGCGGTAGGCCTTGGCGATCATGCGGGTCATGGCGCCGATGCCAACGAGCCCGATATTTTGCTCGCGGACGAACTGAGCAATTTGAGATTCGTCCATCGGCTGAGCGTTGCCGTCGATCAGAAGCACTTCATGACCGGGAGGAGTCAACGACTGGAGCAGGAACATCCAGAGGTGGGGCATGAAGTTGCGGGTGACGCCGTTGTCAGGGTTGTAAAGCAGAATTTTCATGACGGCTCCTCCTAGGGTCGTGCGTGATCGCGCCGGGGCCGTCACAAGCGGTGCCGCAAACAAGCACACGGGCTCGTGCCTTGCGTATAGATGGCTTAGGGTTTCCCAGTGTTGGGGAATTGTAACACTTGGGGTGGTGTGTATCTCGAGAAAGGTATTCCTCCGCATTACCGACGATCACAGTGCCGAGGCGTGGGAATGCACCGGGTTTGCATCGAGGGCATTGGCGCTAGCGCAGGAGCAGGCGTCTTACTGGCAACCACTATCCGCGGCTGAACGCTGTGGTCGTTGCGCTCGCCTGCGGCATCGCGGACGGGCGAAGGCGCCCGTCGCCACACGATTCAAGGATGGCGTTCAATCTTAGTTTTCATCTTAGTTTTCCACGAGTTTCCACAGGCAAGTCTTATCCTCCACAGTTTCTGCACAAGGGCAGAATGTTTTTCGATTGCGAGGCGCAACAAACTGGACGAGAGTGGGTTCAGCGAAACGTGAGAGTTCCTGAGCTTGCCCGATAGTTGCGGCAGAGCCAGTGGCAGCCGGTGATCCGTGAAAGCGAATTGCCGAGGGGAAAACTTCCAGAAACGCGAGAGCGAAACTGGTTGCCCGGGCTTTGCGGCCTCCTCCCCTACCTGCTCTCGAAGCAGGAAAAAGGCCGCTGGCCTTCGCAGCGGTTGCCGGAACGTCATCGCAAGGTGATGAACCGGCGGCTGGCTTCGGCGAGAGCGGCGCTGTTGAAGCGCCGCGGTGCTGGAGCGATCATGGCGCCGCGTCCGCGGTGACACACGGTAGCTCAGGAACACACGGCTAATGCGGTTCGGGGTGGCTGGCCCCGGACCGCATTCGAATTTGGACGGCTTCTTTGCCACGGATGAACACGGATTTCCCGGATAAACATTTCTCTTTGGTTTCTATTCGGCGATACGTTCTGGCGGGGAGCCTGAGGACTCGCCATGGCTCGTTCTTCTGATCCCGCTTGATGTTCGGTTTTTGTTCGCCTACACTAACCTTAACGCCGTCCAGTTCGTTCTGTATTCCATGCTGTCATCCTGAACGGCGCGTCTTGCTGCGAAGGAGTCTGTGCGAGCGGTCTGGGAGATGCAGATCTTTTGGCCCCGCACAGAACGCAGGTTTCAGATGAAGCTCGTGCCAACTATTTTTGTTTATGGACGAGTTTTCCAAAGTAAGCGCGTCGCATTCACAAGGGCTCTACGAGTAAAGTGCATCTCTGCGTAATGAAGTCCGTCTGAGAGAATGATTTTGGCTACTTCCGACTACACCATCAGCACTCTTCCGGCAAGCGTAGAAGCCGAGCGCTCGATTCTGGGCGCGATCCTGCTCGATAACTTTGCTTACAACCAGGCGGCGGAGCATCTGCGGACCGAGGATTTCTCTCTCGACTCGCACCGGCGAATCTATGCGCGGATGGTCGAGCTGGCGGAATCGTCGCGGCCAATCGACATGATCACGCTGATCGAGGAACTGGAGCGCCACAAGGATTTGCAGGCGATCGGCGATGTGGCGTACGTGTCGAGCCTGGTCGAGGGAGTGCCCGAGCGCCCGAGCATCGAGCACTACGTCAAGATTGTGCGCGACAAGGCGCTGCTGCGTGGAGTGATCTCGGTCTCCACCACTGCGATTGCGCGAGCGAGCGATCAGTCCGATGCCGCCGAAGATGTGCTGAGCGACACGGAAGCGGCCATTTTTCAGCTATCCGAAAAACGCATCGGTCGCGGGTTCATGGGCGTGCAGGAAATCGTTCGTGAAACCTTCGGGTCGGTCGATGCGTTGTTGCAGCGCGGGCAGCGCATTACCGGCCTGGCAACGCACTACGCCGATCTCGACGAGATGACGTCAGGCCTGCAGCGTTCGGACCTGGTGATCATCGCGGCCAGGCCTTCGATGGGCAAAACGGCATTCGTGATGAACATCGCGGAGAATGCGTCCATCGAGGACCAGCAGGTAGTGGGAGTGTTCTCGCTGGAAATGTCGCGGGAAGCGCTGCTGATGCGTTTGTTGTGCTCGCAGGCTCGGGTCGACGCGCACAAAATGCGCACCGGATCGCTGTGGCAGGACGACACCAGGAAAGTCGTGCGCGCGATGGAGCAGCTGGCGCATGCTCCAATTTTCATCGACGACACGCCGGGAATTTCTCTGAGCGAGATGCGGGCGAAGGCGCGGCGGCTGAAACAGTCGCAGGGCAAGCTGGATTTGATCATCATTGACTACTTGCAGCTCATGTCGGGTGGCGGAAAGCGGTTTGAAAATCGCACGCAGGAAGTCTCGGCAATTTCGCGCGGACTGAAAGCGCTCGCGAAAGAACTCAGCGTTCCCGTGATCGCGCTTTCGCAGTTGAGCCGCGCGCCGGAGAGCCGCGGTGGAGATCATCGCCCGCAACTGGCGGATTTGCGCGAGTCGGGATCCATTGAGCAAGACGCCGATCTGGTGATGTTCATTTTCCGCGAGGAAGTCTACAAGCAGGATGATCCGGAACTCCAAGGGCGAGCGGAGATCATTATTGGCAAGCAACGCAACGGTCCCGTCGGTAAGATAAAGATGGCTTTCCTGAAACACTGCACCCGTTTTGAGTCGCTGGCTGAGGGCGGCATGGCGCCCGAGGACTAATCCGGCCGCTACAGGAAATGCTGTAGGGGAGGCCGGGTAAGTACTGTAAGAACTTGGATTTGCGCGGGGGCCGGAAACCGCTTCCCTGTCTGTGGAAAAGCTTGTGGAATTGAAAACCGCTTTCAGAAAGCCTTCAGAAAACGACCGATCGGTCGGTGCCCAAATGCAGCCTTGCTCCTCTTTAAATCTCTGAGTAGTAACCAGTTATGCAATTCATCTCCTGTTAACACAAGATGTCTGGCGAAGCGATGCACCTGGGTTGCTTTTCGAGATTTGCACATTTCAGGGTCCCAGCACGTTCGTATGGGGGATGCTTTTCCGGATTTCGTAACAAAGATGTGAGCAAAACACGGATGCCGGGCGTCGATTTTCGTAATCGTTTACGAAGTCAATTGCTGCCTTCGCCAACCTTAAGCACTGCGAGAAAGGCTTCCTGGGGGATATCGACGCGGCCGATGCGCTTCATGCGTTTTTTGCCTTCTTTCTGCTTCTCCAGCAACTTGCGTTTACGGGTAATGTCGCCGCCGTAGCACTTGGCCAAAACGTTCTTGCGCATGGCATGAACGGTCTCGCGCGCGATGATCTTGGCGCCAATCGACGCCTGGATGGGTACTTCAAACATCTGGCGAGGAATGAGCTCGCGCATTTTCGAAACCAGTGCTTTGCCCCGTTCATAAGCAAAGTCGCGATGGACGATGATTGAGAGCGCATCCACGGGATCGCCGGCGACCAGAATATCGAGCTTCACCATGGGGGATTCCCAGTATCCGGCAAGATGGTAGTCGAGGGAAGCGTATCCCCGCGAGACCGATTTGAGTCGGTCATAGAAATCGAGCACGATCTCGTTAAGCGGTAACTCATAGTGCAACATCACGCGGGTTGAGGCGACATACTCGAAGGTCTTCTGCTTGCCGCGTTTTTCTTCGACGAGGGCGAGAATTCCGCCGACGTATTCTTCTCCCGTAAGGATGGTGGCGAGGATGACGGGTTCCTCGACTTTGTCGATCACGCTCGGATCGGGCCAGCGTGAAGGATTGTCCACTTCAATCAGGCTTCCATCCGTCAGCGTGATTTTGTAGCGCACGCCCGGGGCGGTGGTAATCAAGTCGAGATTGAACTCGCGTTCGAGACGCTCCTGAATGATTTCCATGTGGAGCAGCCCAAGAAATCCGCAGCGAAATCCGAAGCCCAGGGCGACGGAACTCTCCGGCTCAAAGAAGAAAGAGGAGTCGTTCAGGCGCAGCTTCTCCAGCGCCTCGCGCAATTGGGTGTGCTCGTGAGCATCGACGGTATAGAGTCCGGCAAAAACCATGGGCTTGATTTCTTCAAAGCCGGGCAAAGGCTCGATGGCGGGATTGCCGTCGTCGGTGATGGTGTCGCCGATTTTTGTGTCGGCCACATTCTTGATATTGGCGACGATGAATCCGACGTCACCGGCCTGTAGCTGATCAATCTCAACCGGCTTGGGCGTGAGCACGCCGAGAGTTTCCGCGTCAAAGGTGGTGCCGTTCCACATCAGACGGATTCTCTGGCCTTTGCGCAGGGTGCCCTGGAAGACGCGAGTGAGCACAATGACGCCGCGGTAGGCGTCGAACCAGGAATCGAAAACCAGGGCCTGTAGCCGGTTGTCGGGCGATCCCTTGGGGGAGGCACCCGCTTCACAATGGCTTCGAGCACATCAGGGACACCCTGACCGGTTTTGGCGCTGATCAGGACGGCGTCGGTGGCGTCGAGACCGACCGCGCTCTCGATCATTTCTTTAGTGCGCGGGATATCGGCGCTCTGCAGATCGATCTTGTTGATCACGGGAATGATCTCGAGCCCGTGATTGATCGCGAGGTAGGAATTGGCCAGCGTCTGCGCTTCTACGCCCTGCGACGCATCCACCACCAGCAAGGCTCCCTCGCAGGAGGCCAGCGATCGGGAGACCTCGTAGGAAAAATCGACGTGGCCGGGGGTATCGATCAGGTTGAGCTGGTAGGTTTGGCCGTCATGGGCGGTGTACATCATGCGGACGGCGTGCGCCTTGATGGTGATGCCGCGCTCGCGCTCCAGGTCCATCGAATCAAGCACCTGGGCCTGCATCTCGCGCGCGGTGAGCGACCCGGTAAGCTCCAGCAGGCGGTCGGCCAGCGTGGACTTGCCGTGATCGATGTGCGCGATGATCGCAAAGTTGCGGATGTAGGCTGCGTCCATGGATGGGTGGCTAAACTTCGATTCTAACAGGCGGTGAAGCGGACCTCAGACGACGGACTTAGGGCCGGAAAACTAGGCCACGGATCACGCGGATTTTCACGGATGTTCTTTTCTTGTTGGTCGGAAGGCTGTCTACTGCTTAGTAATTCCTGCCTTATCCGTGAGATCCGCGAAGATCCGTGGCGCTCGTCCTTGAAATAGAAATGCGCTGGCTCCGTGCCCGGGAGATGCCGGGAAACTTCAATCGTAGAGGTCTGATCGGCGAACCTGCGGAGGAGAAACCAGACATGCTCTCGCATTTTCAATGTCTTACCGAGTGATCCTTTCTTGACCTCTTGTTGATGTGGAATGCATTGTCTGCGGACGCGGGTTGCGCCAGATTCTTCCCAGCAAGGTCAACATCTGCGGAGGCGATATGGCAATCACCGGGTCTCAAACCATGATGGAATTTTGTGAGCAGGTCAACCCGCGTGTCCTCGTCGAGATGAGGAGGATTCGCCGCGTGCCCGATGCGGTCCGAGTACAGGAGAGCTGGGTAGCAGCCGGAGAGAGACGGGCACTACTTTGGCTGGCTGCCCGGACACCAGCGTGGATTGGGCCAGACCACCTTACCGGACTAGGATTCGTGGCGCAGATCGGAGCCGGAGTCTTTTACGCACTAGCGGCATGGAACCAGTATGCCCTGCTTGGGGTGATCGTTTGTCTCGGGCTCAATTGGATGGGCGACTCCCTCGACGGCACCATCGCGCGGGTGCGGCAGCGTCTACGGCCGCGCTACGGGTTCTATGTCGACCACATGGTAGACAGTTTCGGAGCCCTCGCGCTGATGGGTGGGCTGGCTCTTTCAGGCTACATGCATCCTTGGATTGCGATCGGGCTGCTGGTCGCATTTCTGATGCTATCGATCCAGTCGTATCTGGCGACGCACGCCTTGGGAGAATTTCGGCTGTCATTCTGGCGCTTTGGACCGACCGAGCTGCGAATCCTGCTGGCGATCGGAAATCTCGCTCTTTTCTGGAAGCCTGTCGTCCACCTGTTTGGACGGGAGTACCGGCTCTTCGATGTCGGCGGAGCCATAGGCCTCCTCGGGATGGCGCTGATGGTTGTCTTCTTCTCCGCGCAGAACACGATTCGTCTGTACCGCGAAGAAAGGATTCCGCAATGAGCCGCACGTTTCTCACAGAAACTTTTTTGCGCTGGTGCAAGTTCAACTTCGTCGGCGGGATTGGCATTGGAGTCCAGTTCGCAGCGCTGTTTCTGCTGAAGGGCTTGCTCGGTTTCGATTATTTGTATGCGACGGCCCTGGCGGTCGAAACTGCGGTGATCCACAACTTTGTCTGGCACCAGCAGTTCACATGGGCCGATCGGGTGCGCTCGTCATGGCGCGGGTCGTTCGGCAGATTGCTTCGATTCAACCTGACCACAGGCGCTGTCTCGATCATCGGCAACCTCGCATTGATGAGAGTGATGGTGGGCCAAGGCCACATGAATTATCTAGCAGCTAACGCGATTGCGATAGTTTTGTGTTCTATCGCAAATTTTCTGGTGAGCGATCAGTGGGTATTCGAAGGATGAAAGGTTTCGATGGTGAGCGTAATCCGGATTTTGCAACAGTTAGCCTCCCAATAAATTATCCTCCCATAGCGAGCGCTCACTTGGGCTGATGAGCCGCAGAGATAGAGGAAGTGGATCAGGAAGACAGATAAGGAAATCGGATGAAGCGACCTGCTTGTCGCGATGTGATGGTGCTGCTTTTGTTGTCCGGTCTCGTCGCTGCGATTTTGCTCACAAATACGTGGTTCAGCGTCATGGACGACGAAGCATACCAAGTTGGTGCAGCGGCGCAACCAATCGGCGTCGTAGTCAAACAATTCAAAACGAGTGAGGCGCAACAGCATCCTCCGCTGCCGGACATACTCTTACACCTCTGGCTTCAACTGACTCGAAACTCGCTTGTTCTGCTGCGGGTGCCTTCGACCCTGTTCTTCGTGCTCGGAGTCTGGGTTTCATCTTTGGCAGCTACGGAGATGGCAGGTGAAGCGGCTGGCAGGGCTACGGTGATACTAGGAGTCTTGTGGCCCTATGGATTCCATTTCGGCCGTTATGCTGTCTGGCTTTCTTTCTGCTTCTTTCTGCTCGCATATCTGCTTTATGCGTACGTCAATTGGATTAAAGAGCCTCGTCTGAGCCGATTCTGCGCTCTTTTCGTGGCCGCCTTAGCCTTGCTTTACACGAATTACATGGGTTGGGCATTTCTGTTCGTGCTGGGATTGGACTTCCTATTCAGGTCGGAGCTTCGGTCTCGCGAGCACTGGCAGCAAGCGGTCGTCTTAGGAGGTCTCCTCGTCATATGCCACCTGCCGGTTTGGCCGGAGCTTCTTCAACAGTTGCGGTATCACCATGACCTGTCTGCGAAGTCTTTCCTGATGTTTCTGTACAGCTTTTACGTGCTGTTTGCTTCTGAGGCGATAGCTCCTTGGATCGCGGTGCTGAGCGTTCCTCTTTGTGTGAGTATCGCAGTGTGCAGCGGTATCATCCTTTTTCGAGCGCCGAGGTTTGGACGCATGCTGTACGGGGGCACGCTGCTTCTGGGTGTGGCATTGGCCTTTTCTGGAGAGATAAACCAGAAGCGTGTTATGCCGCTAGGTGCCTGGATGTTAACAGCGGTGGGTATCGGCTTTGCCACTGCATCGACGCGTTGGAGGCGGTTGCTTGCCGCAGGATTTGCGGTCATCGGAATAGTTTCATGGTTCGGCATCGCGTCGCAGAGGTTTTACTCAACTCCGCGAGTATTCGAGCCATGGGAAAAGATCGCCCAGACGGCGGCGGGACGTTTAATTGCAGGCGACACTCTGATTGCAAGTCACCCTGCGTTTCTGCTTTATCTAACCCGCAACGTAATGAGCCGCGAAGGCTTGGACGTTCGCGACTTTAAAGGCAACTATGGTGAACAGGTGGAGCGAGGGGGCGTTTACAACGTGCGGAAGTGGCTCTCGGCGGATCATCCGACATCGACGCAACTGTTGTTCATAGCGACCTTGTACGGTACTGACTTCGAGCCGACGATGGAGGCGTCAGCGTGGCTTGACCAGCATTGCCTTCGAAGGAATATCGAAAGGTTCGATCCGAATCCTAACTTCGAGCTGAAAGCAAAGTTGTTTGGATCGTCACAAGGTTCGCCTTGGCGAATAGAAGTCAGAGAATACCGATGTGGCAAGTAGCCCTCTGCGCAGAAAGTTCGGAATGCCAAGGGATTCTCGTAGTGAGTTGGCGAAACCAAGCGCTTACGCTCAAATTCTCTCTGAAGCATGCGAATCGGCGAAACGGTCAATAAGGCTCCAACACGCATCGAAGAGGCGGTCACGAAACTGCTGGTTGGTAGCTTCAAGCAATGTGTCCTTCTCCCGAAGCACGTTGCGATCCGAAAGCAAACGTTCGGAGGTGATTGGCAAGTCCTGTACTTCCTTGAGGTACTCATTGAAGATTGTTGGTAGGCCTGTTTCGTAAGGTACAAGCCAGGTCAATGTGCGCTGCATTCGTACGCAGCCCGCTGGAAGCCCAATCTGATACGTGAGGATGGATCGGGCGACGGTGACCACCTTTCGCGCTGCGGAGTCCCGTTTTCTGGGATTTGCCATGACAGAAGTCTATCGCGCTGCGGACCCATACTCAGTGTGAACGCGTCGCATCGAACACCTACTTGATCCCTAACTTCGCCAGATTCTCGACCGGTCGGGCGAGCACGGCTTTGTCATCGCGGGTAACGATGGGCCTTTGCAGCAGTTCGGGATGCGCCGCCATGATCGCGAGCAGTTCCTCGTTGTCCAGGTTCTTTCCGGCCACGAGTTCGCGATAGGCCGGCTCTTTGGTGCGGAGTACGTCGTGCGGAGTCAGTCTCGCGCGCCGCAACAGCTGCTTCAATTCGCCCACCGACAATGGATGCTCGAGGTAGTTGACGCTCTCGTACTCCACGCCTCGTTCAGTCAAGACCCGCTTGACCTCGCGGCAGGTGCTTCAAGTCGGTTTCTCGTAAAGCGTGACTACGATTTTCTTGCTCATGTCATTTGCTCCTACAATGCGGAAGTTCTACCAGTGTCCTGAGTCAGAACATCGTTGCATAACTGCGGCAGGGCGATTCTCACGCCCGCAGGGGCAGCCCAATTTTCAATGGCACTTGTACGGCTCGGCTGAAGCCGGGCCCTTTCAAAGCGCCATTACTTCGTGAAAGAACTTTAGACTCAGGACGCTATTTTCAGCACGACCTTGCCGTAGTTCTTTCCGTCTTCCAGCAGTTTGTACGCTTCAATAGCGCGGTCCAGCGGGAATACCTGCCCGATCTGGGGAGTGAGCTTGCGATCAGCGATCCATTTCGAAAGCTGCTGCCAGGCCGGTTCCATGATCTCGCGCTTTTGCGCAAGATAAGTCAGCCACAGGCCTTGCACGCTGCCCGACTTGGCATACATGGCGCGCAAGTCCAGTTGGGGAGCTTTTCCGGTCGCCGTACCGTACTGGATGACGCGTCCAAAATCGCGCAGGCAGCGCAGGCTCTTGGCGGTGTGCTCGCCGCCGAGCATCTCGAAAACCGCATCCACACCTTCGCCGCGGGTGAAATTCTTCACGGCTTCTTCATAGTCGTTGCGTTTGTAGTTGATGCCGTGCTGGAGGCCGAGGGCCTTCACGCGGGCCAGTTTCTCGTCCGACGAGGACGTGCCGTACATGTCGATTCCGAGAAGGTTCCCGATCTGCACCGCCGCGGTGCCAACTCCTCCCGCGACAGCGTGAATCAGGACCCGGTGAGTGCGGCCGGGCGCCGGCGGCTGAATCATGCCGGCTTGCCAGTATCCCAGGTAGGCGGTGAAGTAGTTCACGGGGAAGGCAGCTCCCTCCTCGTCAGTCCAGTGATCGGGAACGGGCCAAAGCATGTTGCTGTAAGCGGCAGTTTTTTCGGCAAAAGCTGCCCACTGCGTGTAACCCATCACTCGTTGTCCACCGTTGTCCTCGACGCCGGAGAACTCCCTCCCGGCAATCAAAGGAGCCGGGGGCGTGCCGGGATAGCCGCCCTTCGTAGTCATCAGGTCGGCAAAATTGAGACCCCCGGCTTTTACGTTTACAAGCTTCTGTCCGGTTTTGAGTGTCGGGTCGGGAGCATCTTGAACTCTAAGCGAATCTGGACCGGTGAGGCTGGTGATCATCAGCGCTTTCATGACGAAAAGTTTAGCAGGGGAACCGGCGATCGATATGTGACGTGAGACGGAAAGCTTCGTCGTGATCGCCCGGCCTCGCGAGGTCCTTAGGTAGCGTCCAAGGCCTCGTGTGAGAATTAGCTGTCCCCTCCGGGGCACGTATGGATTTTCGGACCCTAGCCCGGGGCTTACGCCTGCTACCCGTCATAAGCGCGAACTTAAGCGGAATTCCGTCTGGAATGCTGACGATACGGGGGGGGCATCGGTTCAGACGTGGCGCGGAATCCTGTCCCGACGTAGAATTCGACGCTAAGGAGCATCCCGTGCGAGATCTCAGTCGACGCTCGTTTCTCGCAGGCGCCATCACGCTGACAGGAGGAGCATTGCTCCCGCGCGGAAGCGAGGCCCAGAGTGCAAAGACCAGACTGATCCTTCTCGGGACTGGTGGCGGACCGAGACCACGGAAGGCGAGTTCAGGATCCGCACAAGTCATCATCAGCAACAACAGAGCGTATGTGATCGATTGCGGCAACGGCGTCGCGCGACAGCTTGTCTTCGCTGACGTGCCCTTGCCCACGGTACGTCACATCTTCCTGACGCACCAGCATTCCGACCACAATGCGGACTATGGGAATCTGATTTGGCTGGCTTGGGCCGCCGGGCTCAGCACGCGCGTCGATACCTGGGGACCACCGCCGCTCGCGAAGATGACCAAGCTGTTTTTCGAAATGAACGCCTACGACATCGACACCCGAATCGCGAATGAAGGCAGAGTGCCACTAATACCGCTCGTTCATGTCCACGAGCTGCGCGACGGTGGTCCGGTCATGCGCGATGAAAACGTGAGGGTGACGGCGACACTCGTGCATCATCCGCCCGTCGTTCCGGCGTTTGCCTATCGTTTCGACGGCGCCGACCGTTCGATCGTCATTTCCGGCGACACGACGCGGTCGGATAACCTGGTGAAACTGGCGACGGGTGCAGAGGTACTTGTGCACGCCGTGCTTTACGTGCCTGCAGTCGATCGTCTCGTGGCCCGCGTGCCAAACGCTACTGCCCTCAAGGCGAGCATCATCGCTCACCAAACCTCAGCCGAAGATGCCGGCCGCGTGGCACAAGAAGCTGGCGTCAAGATTCTGGTTCTCTCTCATCTCGTGCCGCCGGACGATCCAGAGGTCACCGATCAGATGTGGATTGATGCGGCGCGCACTCACTTCCGCGGTTCGGTGATTGTCGGCAAAGACTTGCTTGAGATCTGAAAGGTAGCCCCTTCTGAGTTTCAAGTCGCCTCTTGAGAGTTGACGAGCGAAGTCCATTTTCATCCGAGAACATGTTTATTCGTTGCCGGGCGAGGCACGGCCCTCTAGCACCAATCACGCTACAACCTTGGGATTGTTGCTGTATCACGGGATAACCGGAAACCACACATAGCACCTTGAGGTGGCGCCTATAAGGCTTACTCCCGGCTAAGAGGTATGTCGCCGCTTCGCGGCTGAAGTTTCTGCTGATACCGCAGCAATCCCCCAGAAGGTCAGGTTCTCACGGCATGCTAAAGGCACCCTCGCCCTTTCACTGCTTCTAACCCCGAGGTATATACTCTTACCGTTACTGTAAAGCGCTTCCGGCCAAGCCCCTTCAGGCCGGAACGGGGCGTACGTTCATTCCCCTTTAATTCCCGCGCCCCGCATGCGAAAGGCCGGTTCCCGCCGGGGGCGGCGTGGAAAAGGCACGGGTGCATGTCGATTGGAAAGTTGCATCCGCGGGGAGGTTAGCCGTGGACATTATTTTTGTACGCCTTCTTTTTGTCATTGTTGTAGGGGCCACCTGCTTCGTCATTGAACCGTTCAATCTGACGCGCGTTTTTGACGCCGCGGTCGGAGCCGGTATCGGTGCGGCCATCGTGCTGTTTGAATGGAAGCTGCGCATGGTCAGCCTAAAGCGACTGATCGGCGCCGCGATCGGCAGCATCCTTGGAATCTGCGGAGCCTACCTGTTCGCGCTGGTAATCCGCAGCAGCGTTCCGGAAGGACGTACCCAGAGCTTCCTGCAGATTCTGGTCATGCTGCTGATGGCTTATGTTGGCCTGGTCGTTGGTGCCAATAAAGGTGACCTGCTGAATTTGTCGGCCCTTGGTGGGATCTTCGGCGGCGAGAAGCAGGGCAAGAAGAGTTACAAGATTCTCGACACCAGCGTCATCATCGACGGCCGGATCGCCGATATTGCCGAAACCGGCTTCCTCGACGGCGTGATCGTCACTCCGCAGTTTGTGCTGCGGGAATTGCAGCTGGTGGCCGATTCCGCCGATTCACTGAAGCGCAATCGCGGACGCCGCGGGCTCGACATTCTGCAGCGGCTGCAGAAAGTGGCCACCCTGCAGATTCAGATCGTCGAAGACGATTTCCCCGCAGTCCGCGAGGTCGACCTGAAACTGATCGAGCTTGCCAAAGTGTACGAGGGCAAGATCATCACCAACGATTTCAACCTGAATAAGGTGGCGCAGTTGCAGGGCGTGGAAGTCCTGAACATCAATGAGCTGGCGAATTCGCTCAAGCCCATTGTGTTGCCGGGCGAGACCATGCGCGTCTTCATTCTCAAAGAGGGCAAAGAATACAACCAGGGTGTGGCGTATCTGGATGACGGCACCATGGTGGTAGTCGACAACGCGCGCAAGATGATTGGGAAGACCATTGACGTCTCGGTCACATCGGTGCTGCAGACCACGGCAGGGAAGATGATCTTTGGCAAGTGGGACGAGCGCGCGTCCTATTCGCGGCAGGCGCCATCGGCTGTGCCGGTGACCGCGGCGGTCGTGCCCGTGACTACTCCTGCTGCGCCGGTTCCACCCGCTGCGGCACCTATGGTCGACACGAAACACGGAGCGTCGTAGGTCATCCCACGGTCGGGGCATGCTGGCGCGAAAGCGCAGATGGTGCACGACTCCTCCGGTTGCGCCGTTGTCGTTGGGAGCCCCATTTTCGGTAGCCACATTTGAAGTTGCCGTTCTGCGCCCGTATACTTACAGCCCGCAATGAAGGTTTTCGCCATAATTCCGGCAGCCGGCCTGGGCACTCGCATGGCTCCTATGCCTGCCGGCTTGGACGCAAAATCAAAGAAGGGGCCGCCTTCAAAGCAGTTCTTCGAACTCGCGGGGACCCCGATCCTGATTCACACGTTACGTAAATTTGTCGCAGTTGATGAGGTTGGTGAAATCCGGATTGCGCTACGCGAGAACGAATTGGACGCCTTTCGCGAGCGGCTGCAGAGTGAGAGCAAGGACGTTCTCAGAAAGAAGATCGAACTGGTAATTGGAGGAGAGCATCGGCAGCAATCGGTGGAGCATGCGCTGAGCGCGATTACGGCCGCGCCGGACGACGTGGTGCTGGTGCACGATGCCGTCCGCCCGCTGGTCACGCCGGAGATCATTCGTGAGGTCATCCAGGCGGCGGAGAAATATGGCGCGGCGATCGCCGGACTTCCCGCCGTCGATACCGTTAAGCAGGTAGAACGTACCGCAGAGGGCGCGATTATTAAGGCGACGATTCCTCGCGCCGGCGTAGTTCTGGCCCAGACGCCGCAGGGATTCCACTATAGCGTGCTCAAGAAGGCCGTCGACGAGGCCATGGCCGATGGATTCATCGGGACCGACGAAGCTTCGCTGGTGGAACGCTCAGGACACGAGGTGGCGGTGGTGATGGGCTCTCCACGCAACATCAAGATTACGAATCCGGGAGACATGGAACTGGCGGAATTTTATTTGAAGACAGGCGCCACGGATTTTCGCGGATCTCACGGATAGGGCACAAAACACTGCCATTAGACTCTTTCAGTACGGCATCTTGAGTTAAGAAGAGAAAGATCCGTGAAGATCGGTGTGAATCTGTGGCTGGAGTTTGTTCTATTTCAGGAAGAGCGCCACGGATTTTCGCGGATCTCACGGATAAGGCATAGAACCGGGCGTAGACTCGGGCCATGGATCTGTCTCCTCTTTCGCTGAAGCATTCGGAAGTCACTGAAAAGATCATTGGAATTTTTTACGACGTCTACAACGAGCTGGGGTACGGCTTCTTGGAGTCGACTTACGCTGCTGCGATGCTCGTGGCCATTGAACAATCCGGGCTCAAAGCATCCTGTGAGGTTTCCGTGCCGGTCTGGTTCCGGGGCAGGAAAGTGGGCCAATATTTCGCTGACATCCTGGTTGAAGACAAGATTTTGCTCGAGCTAAAGGCGGCACGCCATTTAGAGTCAGCCCACGAGGCACAACTTCTGCACTATCTTCGAGCGACCGATATTGAGGTCGGCTTATTGCTGAACTTCGGAGTGCGTCCTCAATTTCGTCGATTGCTTTTTGATAACGAACGAAAGAAGATCCGTGAGAATCCGTGTGAATCTGTGGCCGGGGTCTCTGCATGAGAATTGGATATGGATTTGATTCGCACGAATTCCGCACCGGAATCCCATTGAGGATCGGCGGAATTATGCTGGCGCATCATAAAGGCCTGGGAGGCCACTCCGACGGCGATGTGCTGTTGCACGCCGTCACCGATGCGTTGCTCGGCGCGATCGCCGCTCCCGATATCGGGGCCCTTTTCCCGCCGTCGGATCCGAAGTGGAAAGGCGCGGATTCGGCGGTCTTCCTGCGTGAGGCCTTGAAACGGGTGCGGGACGCCGGATACGACGTCGGCAATGTTGATGCGAGCCTGATTTTGGCCGCTCCGAAAATTGGACCTCACGCGGGAGCGATTCGTGGGCATGTCGCTGAATTGCTGGGCGTGGCCGATGATTGCGTGGGGCTGAAAGCAAAGACGCCGGAAGGACTCAACCTGGAAAATACCGCGATCGCTCACGTGGTTGTGCTTTTGGAAAAACGGAAAGAGCCCCGGAGATCAAGAAGCAAGCAGAAACGATGAACAGGGTTCCGATTCAGAGTCTGGTAACGCAACTGCATCAAATGGATGAATCTGCCTTCGTCCAGACTGAACCGATCCGCGCTTTCCTGCAGTCGACTCCGGTCGATCCAGACTCGCTGGCTCCCTATCTCAACTGGGATCGGCAACACTACACCCGCAATCTGATCGATCGAACTCCTCTTTATGAGTTGATGGCGATCTGCTGGGAGGCCGGCCAGGCCAGTTCGGTGCATAATCACCGCGATCAGAACTGCTGGATGGCTGTTCCTGTTGGCCGCCTGCAGGTGGAGAATTTTCATCTTGTGCATCAGGACTTGCAGGCGAGGCGCAGCCGCCTCGCACCGCTGAACACAATTGAGATGAACCTCGAGCATCCCTGTGCGGTCGATCCTGCCGACCCCGTCCACCGCGTAGTGAATCCGCGGGAGTTTAGCCAGCGCGCCGTGAGCCTGCACATCTACTCGCGTCCTTTTGATAGTTGCGTGGTGTATTCCCCCGAACTGGGCACATGCGGCGAAATAAAGCTGCATTTCAATACCGAATACGGCAAACCGAAGTAATGTCTCCTGTTCTTTTGTGATCTGGAACTTCCTTCTTTTCGACCTAAGATTTTTGTGCTGAGGAATTTGTGTGTCTTTATAGAGGCTTTCATGAGGTCTTTGTTCGGAACGTTAGTCATGTTCCTCGTCATGGTTTTGTTTGGCGCATACGCCTGGAATCACGTGCGCCACGCTACCCTGATCGCACCTGCCATTCCCCCGAAACCGACAAGCGAAGAGGCGCCGGGACCGTCAAACGATCCGGCTGGAGATGCGCCGGGGGCAGTCAAGTTTGTCGGCCCCCTGGCCAACTATATGTCGAAGCAGCAGGGTTCGGGTCTGACACAAGCGATTGAAGAAATAGCTCACATGGAAACGTTGGCTCCGCTGAAGCCGAATCCATCCGATCTGGTGGGCAACTCTGTCGTGGGCAGTACGATGCCCATCGTGCAAAGTACATTCCGGGTTCGCGCCGCCGTGCAAGTTCCATTCGAAGTACCGGCGCATGCAGCGACTCCACGACTTAAGGGCAATTATCAATCGTTCGTAAAATCCGGAACACAAAGCAGCGAAAGCGATGTCGATGTCGAATTCATCGTGGTGAACGACCAGCAGTATGCCGATTTTCTGGAGAAACGAGCGGGGGAAGCGGTTTTTAGCGCGGAGGAAGCGCACCATCAGGTGGTCAACGCAAACTTACCTCCCACCCTCGATCAGCCGAAGAAGTATCATCTGATTTTCCGAAATAATTCCAAGACTCACGAGAAAACCTTCGTGCAGGCCGACTTCCACATGGAATTCTAGCGGCGTCCAAACTGCTAAACTGTGATGGTTGTCTCCTCGCGCGAAATCTCCGACCGCTATTCCTGCCGCGCCGCCAGTGCCCCAGAGCGGCGCAGTTCAGTCGTCCAGTACAGCCGGCCCGGTCCGCAAAGACGACAAGGCGGGTGGACGCATCTTCCTGATCGACACTATGTCGTTCATCTTCCGCGCTTATCACGCCATGGCGCGGCAGCGTCCGATGTCGACCAAGACCGGCTTGCCCACGGCTGCTATCTACGTGTTCGTGAACATGCTGCGAAAGTTGCGAGACGATTTCTCTCCGCAATACCTGGCTGCGGTGTTCGACGTTGCCGGCCGCACCTTTCGCGCTGAGCAGGCGGACAGCGTAACCTCGGTCCGCAAATTCGACATCAAGACCCAGACATTCACCGAGGTCGAGTACAAGGGCTACAAGGCCAATCGCAAGGAGATGCCCGAGGATCTGGTCCAGCAGGTGCCCTACATCCGGAAGGCGCTCGAGGCCTATCGCATTCCCATGATCGGCGTCACGCGATTCGAAGCTGACGATGTGATTGGCACGCTGGCGCGAAAAGCGGCAGAGGCGTCGTATCCCGTATACATCGTCTCCAGCGACAAGGACATGATGCAGCTGGTGAACGACCAGGTGCACATCCTGAATCCGCCGAAAGATAACCTGATTTGCGATTCCGCCAAGGTGGAAGAAATTCTAGGGGTACCTCCGGAGCGGGTGATCGACGTGATGGCGCTGCGCGGCGACTCCATCGACAACATTCCGGGAGCGCCGGGCATTGGCGACAAAGGGTCGGTGGAGATCATTAAGCGCTTCGGAACGGTCGAGCAGGCGCTGGAGCGCGCCGCAGAGGTGGAGCGCAAGACCTATCGCGAGTCGCTGCAGAACAATCGCGACACCATCCTCTTCAGCAAGAGCATGGCTACGATCGACACTAATGTTCCGGTGGAACTCGATGTCGACGCCATGCGGGTGGGCGAGCCCGATGTTGACGCGCTGCGCGCTCTCTTCACGGAACTGGAGTTTACTTCGCTGCTGAAAGAGTTGCTGCCGGTCGCCGAGGTCAGCGAGACGCATTATGTGGAGGCGAAGTCCGAGGCCGATGTTGAACGGGTTGTGAAATCTGTGGCTTCTGGTGCCGCGCTTTCCATTGCGGTCGAGCAAGCGGAGCCAGCTGCGGCTAGCGACGAAGAGGACGAGGAAGAGCCGGCGCAGGACACCCAACTGTCTCTGATGGGAGGGGCGCTGACCGCGCCGCGTCCTCAACCGTCCCGGCGGATCGCGATTTCCTCCGCTCCGGGTACGGCGACGGTGGTGAAGCTCGACTCCGGAGCGGCCGAGAAACTGCGATCCGTGCTGGCCGACGCCGCTATTCCGAAAACGCTTCACGATTACAAAGCGGCCCTTCATGCGCTCGCACCGCTGGGGATCAGACTCGAAAGCATTCGGCACGATCCCATGCTGTATTCGTATCTGCTCGATCCGACATATTCGTCGCACAGTCTCGCCGATGTGGCTTTGCGCCGCTTCAATCTGAAGCTCTCGGGTCAACTGGCCGAGTCCGCCGATATTGCGGGACGGCTGACTGCGGCACTCCGCACGGATGTCGAGCAGTCGGGGCTGGCAAAGATTTATGAGGAGATCGATCTGCCGCTGGTCTCGGTGCTCGCTCGCATGGAGCAGGCGGGCGTCAAAATCGACACGGCGGCGCTCTCGAAGATGTCGGGTGAACTGGAGCGCGAGATTGGGATCAAGGCTCGCGAAATCTATGAAGTGGCGGGCATGGAGTTCAACGTCGGATCTCCGAAACAGCTGGGCGACGTTCTCTTCAACCGGATGAACCTGCCCAAGCCCGCGAAATATGGCAAGGGACGGACAATCTCGACTGCGGTCGACGTGTTGGAGACGCTGGCCGAGGATCATCCAATTGCGCGCATGGTGCTGGACTACCGCCAACTCACCAAACTCAAGTCAACCTACGTCGACGCGCTCCCGGTGTTGATCAATCCTTCGACCGGACGCCTGCACACAACCTTTGGCCAGACTGGGACGGCCACAGGCCGCCTGTCGTCGGCGAATCCCAATCTGCAAAATATCCCGATCCGCACGGAACTCGGGCGAGGCATTCGCGCGGCGTTCATCGCTGAACCCGGACACGTTCTGCTGACCGCCGACTACTCGCAGATTGAACTGCGGTTGCTGGCGCATTTCTCGCGCGACCCGCTGCTGGTCGAAGCCTACCGGCGCGGCGACGACATTCATACGTTGACGGCATCTCAGGTCTTCGGCGTTCCTCCGCTCATGGTCACCCCGGATCACCGCCGCCAGGCCAAGGTGGTGAATTTCGGCATCGTCTACGGGCTTTCCGCGTTCGGGCTTTCTCAGCAGCTGGGCATTGAGCCGGGCGACGCGAAACAGTTCATCAGTGCCTACTTTGAAAAGTACAGCGGCGTGCGGGCATTCATCGACAAGACGCTGGAAGAGGCTCGCCGCGAAATGAAGGTGAAGACTCTGTTCGGGCGGGTGCGGCCGATCCCGGACATCAACAGCAAGAACGCCAACCAGCGGGGATTCGCGGAGCGCACCGCGGTGAACACTCCGCTACAGGGAACGGCGGCGGACCTGATCAAGATTGCCATGATCCGCATTGACGATGCGCTGCGCGAACGAGGCCTGAAATCGAGAATGACGCTGCAGGTTCACGACGAACTCGTTTTTGAAGTGCCGGAGAACGAAGTTGACACGATGCAGTCTCTGGTTCGCGAGCACATGGAAAAGGTCCACGCGCTAGCGGTGCCCCTCCAGGTGGAGGCGGGGATTGGACCGAACTGGAGAGACCTGGAATAACGGATTCAGGGACGCTGGCCGGAACGCGAACCGGCGATTGTAGTGTAAAATTGCGGAGTAAACCCCTCCGCTGGAAGGTGATTGGTGCCTGAGGGCAACGATCACGATCGGCGGAATCCTTCCAGTCGGGACGTGGCTCAGCCTGGTAGAGCACTCGCTTGGGGTGCGAGGGGTCGGCAGTTCAAATCTGCCCGTCCCGACCAATCTTTCTCTGTTCTTTCTCGTGTTTCCAGCTTAAGAAAATCTCCTGATGCCATCAGCATGGCACCCCCCTTCGCAACGAACGTGAGGGGCACCCATGTTGTAGCTGCTACAAGCGAGGTAAATGCCGGGTCACCCGCCTAGAAGTTTCGATTCGGTTTCCCCGGTTTTTTATCCATGCGGGACATCACGAAAGCGTGTTCGAAGGAGTTGCCATCATTGACGCCCTTCAGCCAAAGTAAATCAACCGTGAAGCCCTGCCGTTGCCAATATGCATGTTCCGTAGCCAATTCGCCGTCGTACAGTCGCACAATGTGCGCGCGTCCGGTAGGTGGGCCGTAGCGTTTGGAAATCACGGCCACAACTTCATCGAAACTCCCTCTCAGATAGGTCTCAATACTGTAGAGTGCGCCCTCGCGGAATACGTAAGATGCGCCGTCGTCCAGGGTGACCGCACATTCACCCGGCAGAGCGTATTTGAGACTTTCAGCATAGCAATGATTCTTCACGCCTTCGGCGATATAAAAGTGTTGGAGTGTCTCCCCAGGTTCGTGTTCGGCCTTCTGAGCGATGAGTGGGCAGGCTAACAGCAAGAAAACCAACAGGCGCTTCATATGGCCTCATTTCGTAGGATTAGACACTAGCAGTTGTCTCGCTCTGGCACACGGGCACGACAGTAACCATAATGCGAGGCCCGGGAGATGGGTGCCATTGCCGTCTTGGTAAACAGGGAGAAAAGGAAATAGGGGGGCCGGTGCACTCCACCCGTCCGCGCCCGAGTTTTCCGCCCAGTTCACTTCAGCTCGGCTCTGTGCCAAGCATTTTCCGAAATTCTTTCTCCAACGACTTCCGCACGGCAGGTATGTCACTTTCAAAATCCTCGTATGCCTTCGTGAAGGCTTTGTAACTCTGCTCCATCGTGTGTTCTTTCGGATCTTTAATTCGACCGAAAATACCCGCTGACCAAATCGTGCTCCTAAGTTGACCAAGGTGCTTGTCCAACAAGGCGCAAACGCCCTCAGGCAAGTAGATGCGATTTTGCTCTGCGAAAATGAATACGTCCCCTAATTCCGTCCGCAATTGGGCAAATTCGTCTTCTTTGCAATGTGATGGATTATTCTCTGCTGTACTGACAAAAGCTTCTCCACCATAGTTCACATCCACAATCTTTTTGTACAAATCCCCTATGAGTTCTGCTTGCTTCTCATGAAGTTTCGAGAACCTCACTTGATGTTCCATGGCAAGCATCTGAAGTGAATTTCTTAACCTTTCAATTTCAATATCTGCATCAGCCTTGAGGCGTGTCTTAAAGGCCTCGGCGTCTCTGGCAAGCCACTCCGAGAGTGCAGTCCTTAGCAACCAAGCGGCAATTGCAAGAGCCACCCCACTGCCGCCAATCCCCAGGAAAAGCGCTACTAACCCTTGCCAGATGCCCATAATGCGACTCCCTTCAGCGCAAGGATAGCAGGCAGCGGCGTAGAATCGGATGCATGAGCATGGTACTTGCTGTGCGCGAAGGCGGGGAACGCGGAGCCTATATCGGTTTCCAAGTTGATCACGAAATTCTGGAGTGCAGTGAATGCACGCAAGATGCAGCCTACCGGCTTCGCTATACCGAGGACGAGCTAAGAAATCTGCCTGAGCACCGTTTTGCTGCCCACCGCACAATTGAAGCGGAGCACCCGAATCACCGTGATGAAATCCGCGTTGCCTAACTTCTGCGACAAGACAGAAAGCTGACCTGCTCATGGACGGTCTGCAGGGTCGCAACCGTTGTGCTAATATGCGGCCCTCCCCTAGCAAGTTCATTGATCCGAATCCCGTTCTCCTGGTGAGGACGAGTGCACATGCGACCTTCATTGACGCTCAGAATGGGCACCCTGCTTTTGCAGGAATGCAGTTTGTGTCACCAGTCAATCCAGCCCGAAGTGCAATTGCCGCTCAGCGCGATTCTCATTGAAGCCTTTGGCATGTGTCCGAATTGTCATCAGCGCGTGACCCTGCAAACGGAAGAGTCTTACGAATATCGAGCCGGATGGCTGCGACGGGTGCGCGATATCGCGAAGAAAAAGGGATGGGGATGGGAGTACGGGCCTGGGGACGGTTTCCGTCGAAAGTAGAGAGACCCCTCCATAGTTTCTTACTGACTTGCAGCGTTCGTACAGAAATATCGGGACAGAGAGGTACACTCCACCCGTCTGTCCCCGTGTTTTCTCTCAAAGGAAGCTGTGAATTCCGTCAACTGTTACGAGGATGCCAACCGGGCCTACGCCACGCTTGAGTTCGCCAACACCTACTACCTCGCGTTCCGGGACTTGCCGACGATTCTAAGCTCGCATGTAACCGGCCTGAGAGCGCTCGATTTCGGTTGTGGCACCGGCAGGTCCACGCGGATCTTGAGGAAACTCGGGTTCGACGTGATCGGAGTTGATATCTCGGACGACATGCTGCGCATCGCGCGCGCCACCGATCCGTCCGGCGACTACCGCCTGGTGCCAGGCGACGATCTCAGCGAATTTGCGGCTTCGTCTTTCGATCTGGTGCTCTGCGCGTTCCCTTTTGACAACGTTCCCGGAACCCAGAAGGCAGGAATTCTTCGCGATCTCCGGAGACTGTTAGCGCCCGCCGGAACCATCGTCAATTTGGTTTCGTCACCCGAGATTTACACACATGAATGGGCTTCTTTCAGCACCAAAGACTTTCCCGAGAATGCGATCGCGCGCAGCGGCGATGTTGTGCGCATCGTCGTTACCGATCATCAGGATCGGCGGCCGGTCGAAGACATCCTCTGGACCGACGAATCGTATCGAAGGTTATTCCGGGAAGTAGGTCTCGACGCGGTTCAGGTTACTAAGCCTCTGGCAAACGGCGACGAAGGCTATTCGTGGGTGAGCGAAACGCAGATCGCTCCCTGGGTGATCTATGTCTTACGGCGTGCAACGTAGCTTGGAGACCTCACATGTTGAAGATAGTCGCCCATTCTAATCCCTGGGAATCCTCCCCCTTTTCAACTGATTTAATACGAACGGAAACATGAAACATGCTATGAGACAGATTGCCGTGGTGGCGGTTTTGATGGCCGCGATCTGCGCACTGGGCTTTGCCCAGGGATATCGGGTTGAAATGGGGTGGACGGGCACCGATGGTTACGTTGAGCGTCGGGCCCCTAGCAGCGACCATCCGCTCCAGTATTATCTTGCGGCGCAGCGACAGCAGGAGTTCCTGCGGGCCGAAACCGATAACTGCGCCGTAGCGCCGGCGTGCAGTGAGGCCGAGGTGGAAGTGTCGCAGAAGGAGATTGGCGCGCCCTTCGGCAAAAAGATTTTTCAAATCGTATATGCAATGAAAACGCAACCCGGAGATTCCGGCGGCAACCCGGCAAATCGTCCCTACTGGAAATCGATCATCGCAGAAAGCTCGCGCGGACTGTTTCAAGAGATATTCCTGCTGAAGAATGAAGGCGGATTCTGGCAGTGGCCTGCCTCGAACGCCGAAGTGAATACAGCCGGCGATGCCAAGGTGCTGCTCACCAACGATTCGACCAGCAGCCGCGATCTGTTTTGCACCGGAGAGTTTTGGGTGCTTGAGAAATCGGGGCCGCGGCTGGCCGACTTCTCGGCCGTGGAGGCCGCGATTCACAAGGCCGTGCCGACGGGCGCCCATGCCATCACGCCGATGTGCTCGGCGGTCATGCCTGAAAAACTTCAGGTGCGCGCTGTGGTTCAAAAGATCGACGCGGAATGCCGGGCATGCGGATTGGAAGGCTATGTGCTGGTGAAGTTCGAGTTTGAAGGTTCGCGCGCGGTACCGCTATCAAGCAAGGTTTTAAAGGACGGGAAAGATTAAGCGCGCGCAGAGCGCAGGCTGAAGAATGTGCGTAAGAATTCGTGCCGTCCCTTCGAGACTCGCTGCGATTTCGCACCTTTCCCAGGCTGACGCCCTAGGCTAAATTATTCCGCCCCTTTGGGGCTGCTGCGATGGCGGATCCATCCCCGCCGGGGCCGTCCTGACCGGTTCTCGCGCACTCTCTGAAACCCGTGTTTCTCAGGCTCTGATTGTCGGCGCAGGGCGCCCGCGCCACATGTTTCAATAAGCTTTCAGGCGGCGGGATTCGCGGACGACGTCTTCTACCTTTGGCAGATAGTGATGCTCCTGAGGGGGAGAGAACGGGATCGCGGAGTCCATGCCGGTGATGCGGACGATGGGGCCGTCGAGGTCGTCAAAGGCTTCTTCGTTGATGATGGCGGCGATTTCTCCGGCAAGGCCTCCGGTACGGGAATGCTCGTGGAGGATGATTACCTTGTTCGTCTTCTTCACGGTTTGCACGATGGCTTCGCGATCGAGCGGCGAGACGGTGCGCAGGTCGAGGATCTCGATATCGATTCCTTCGGTTTTCAGAACCTCGGAAGCCTCTAACGCAGTGTGCACCATGGCAGCGTAGGTGATGATGCTCAGATCGCGGCCCTCGCGCGCGATCCGCGCTTTCCCGATCGGGACGACATAGTCTTCCTGAGGCACGTCTTCTTTAATGCGGCGGTAGAGATATTTGTGCTCGAAGAACACGCAGGGATTGTTGTCGCGGATGGCGGCTTTGATCAGTCCTTTGGCGTCGTACGGTGTAGCGGGGCAGATGACCTTGAGGCCGGGATTGTGAACGAACCACATCTCGGGATTCTGCGAGTGGAAAGGGCCGCCGTGGACATATCCGCCACTGGGGCCGCGCAGGACAAGCGGGGCGGGCGCACCCCACAGATAGTGCGTCTTGGCGACCATGTTGGAAA
Organism: uncultured Acidobacteriota bacterium; assembly: GCA_963807095.1. Taxonomy (GTDB): domain Bacteria; phylum Acidobacteriota; class Terriglobia; order Terriglobales; family Acidobacteriaceae; genus Sulfotelmatobacter. Next base: position 661,922 of record CAWEAF010000003.1, read on the forward strand.
TCTGGTTGAAGGCGCAGCCGATGAAGTCCATGAACTGAAATTCGGCGACTGGACGCATGCCGGTGAGCGAGGCTCCGAAGGCTGCGCCGACAATGGCGGACTCGGCGATGGGAGTGTCGATGACGCGCTCAGGGCCAAAGCGGTCGATAAATCCGTCAGTAACTTTGAAAGCGCCGCCGTAAATACCGATGTCTTCGCCGAGGCAGAAGACGGTAGGGTCGCGTTCCATTTCTTCCCAGATTCCCTGGCGGATCGCTTCGAGATAGGTTAGTTGCATAGGTTTCAGAAAACTTCTTTCCCGCGGATTCACGCGGATGAACGCGGATATTGCTATTTCAAGTGCACGGCCGCTTCGGTTTCTTTGTAGCTGGCGGTTCCCTTCTTCACTTTCGGCATGCCGTACTTCGGTTTGATTTCGTGGCAGCCGTTTTCGCAAAACACTCCACCTTCCGCGGATTCTGGCGTTGGCATTGGGGAGTTCACAGCGATCTCGCGCTCTTGTTCTATGACCCGCTCGACGTCTGCGATCAACTCGGCATTTTCTTTGGCCGACAGCCATTTTTTCTCTCGCATTAAGTAATTCTCAAAGCGCGTGAGCGGATCGCGTTTTTTCCAGAAGTCGAACATCGGCTTGGGAACGTAGCCGGCGGCGTCGTGGATAGCGTGGCCTTTCATACGCATCATCTTGGCTTCGATCAGCGTGGGTCCTTCGCCGCGATGGGCGCGCTCGACGGCTTCATGGGCGGCGTCGTAAACCTGGCAGGCGTCGGTGCCATCGACAATCACGGCAGGAATGCCGTATCCGATGGCGCGTTCGGCGAGATCCTGGCAGCGGTACTGCATGTTCGAAGGCGTCGAGTACGCCCAGAGATTCGATTCGACGATGAGCACCAGGCCAAGATTCTGCACCGCGGCGAAGTTGATGCCTTCGTAGGTGACGCCGGTGGACTGGCCTCCGTCGCCGATGTACGTCAGAACGGCGAGATTGCGTCCCTGGAGGCGCGCTCCAAGAGCGACGCCGGCCATGACCGGAATGAGATCGCCCAGCATGGAAATGGGCGAGACCATGTTGCGCTTCTCGATGTCGCCGAAGTGCGAAGTGCCGTCGCGGCCGCGGGTGGGCGAGTCGGCTTTTGCCATGTACTGCATCATGGTGTCGCTGGCGGCGAAACCACGCACGAGGAGCGACCCCTGATTGCGGATCATGGGCGCGAGCCAGTCGTCGTTGTCGAGCGCGTAGGCGGAGGCACAAGAGCAGGCTTCCTGGCCGAGCCCGAAATAGACTCCGCCGACGACCTTGCCTTGCTTGTAAAGGTTTTCGAGGGCGATCTCCATCTTGCGGTTGAGCAACATGTAACGGTAGATCTCGACGGCTTGCTCCTTGCTCAGGTATTTGGAGTCACGGATGGGCGGGACGGGAGCGTCGAGGTCTCCTTCTACTTCGTAGCGAACGGAGCCGTTTCTTTCTGTGAATTGGCGGACGGTGAATTCTGGATGCTCGAGACGGCAGTCGGGAATGGAGTAGGTGCGGAGATCTGCGAGTTGCCCTCGACCCGGCCCGAGTTCGCGTGATTACCCTGCGGCCTCGCTTCGCTTCGGCGGACAGGCGAGGCGCCTGTCGCTCCGCGATTATTATGCGGACGATGGCCGTTGGAATTGCGATGGGACTTCTTCTTGTTGTTCCCCATGCTAGGCGGCGCTTAGGCGCGATGTAGAGAGGTAACGCGAGAGCGGGGGAAGGGCTGGAGAGGCCTCGCTCCGCGAGGCGGACAGCCGAGGGCGGCTGTCCCCACATGATACTGGCCGAGCGCGTAGCGTCTCAGGACCAGGTCGAGTCGTCTTCTTTATGCAGTTGGCGGAGTTCGGCTGGAGGCTTCATCGGGACGCCGACGGTGTGGCCGAGGAGGGCGTCGATCGTGTCGACCCAAAGGATTCGAGATTGGAAGACAACGCCGAAGTTGCGGGAGATGGATTCGGCGACGGCGTTGAGATGGAGTTCGCGGCCGAGTTGCTGCTGCATCGAGGTGACCGGCTTCGCTGTGATCCCGCAAGGGACGATGAGGTTGAAGTAGCTGAGGTCGGTGTTGACGTTCAGAGCGAAGCCGTGGGAGGTGACGAAGCGGGAAACGTGGACTCCGATAGCGGCGAGCTTGGCTTCAGCGGCTGTCGAGCTTCGCTCGACCGGACGACCGAGGGCGGCCGGTATCCCACATGGCCTGTTATAGAGTCGGGGTCGGTCCAGACGCCGGTCAGGCCGGGGATACGTTTGGTGGGGATCGAGAAGTCGGCGCATGTACGCATCAAGACGTCTTCGAGGCGGCGGACGAAATCGATCACGCCCAGAGTCTTGCGTTTGCCTCGGGACGCAGCGAAGCCGCGCAGATCGAAGACCGGATAGCCGACGATCTGGCCGGGGCCGTGAAAGGTGACGTCTCCGCCGCGATCGCATTCGAAGAGTTCGACTCCGCGCTGGGCCAGCAGGTCGCGAGAGGCGACAATGTTGGCCGCTTTTGCGTTGCGTCCCAGCGTGATAACCGGCTTGTGCTCGAGCAGCAGAAGGACGTCGCCGATCTTGCCTTCATTGCGGAGAGCGATCAGTTGCTGCTGCAGGCGGAGGCCGGTGGCGTAATCGACGGTGCCGAGTTGGACGAGGGAGATCAAATGATTGAGTAATCGGGTAATTTCGTAATTTCGTAATTGGAAAGGGACGGCAGACTCGATGTGGTGATAAACTTCCCAACCATTCAATTTCCCAATCATCCATCCTCCTCATGCGTTGATGGCCATTCCGTACACGCTGTTCGAGGCATCCAGCATGGCTTCGGCCAGCGTCGGATGCGCGTGGATCGTCCATACCAAGTCTTCCACCGTGGCTTCCAATTCCATCGCGGCGACAGCTTCGGCGATCAGCTCCGTCGCTTGCGGGCCGATGATATGGACGCCCAGAATCTCGCCATAGTCGGCGTCGCCACAATTTTGATGAAGCCTTCGTGCTGGCCGACGATACTGGCGCGCGAGTTGGCCGTGAAGGGGAACTTGCCGACTTTCACGTTGTATCCGGCTTCGCGGCTTTGGTCTCGGTAAGGCCGACGCTGCCGATCTCCGGATGGCAGTAGGTTGCGCCGGGAATGTGCTCGGGATTGATTGGCTTGGTCGGTCTTGCCCGCAATCTTGGCGACCGCCACAGATGCCTTCCATGGCTCCGACGTGCGCGAGTTGCGGAGTGCCCAGCACGATGTCGCCGATAGCGTAGATGCCCGGCTCGGCGGTCTGCATCCAGGAATCGGTCTTGATGAATTCGCGATCGGGCTTGATTTTCGGTCTTTCCAGGCCAATGTTTTCGGTGCGCGGCTTGCGGCCGACGGCGATCAGGATCTTCTCGGCTTCGATCTTCTGCTGCTTGCCGTCCACTGTAATCGTGACGGCCATTCCGGTTTTCGTTTTGTCGACTTTGTCGACTTTCGCGCTGGTGTGGAAGTTGATGCCGCGCTTGCGGTAGACACGCGCCAGTTCTTTGGAAACTTCTTCATCTTCGACGGGAACCAGGCGCGGCAGCATTTCGATGAATCGTGACTTCGCAATCGAATGAGCGGAAGATGGAAGCGAACTCGACTCCGACTGCGCCCGCGCCGACGATCACCAGCGACTTCGGAATGTCCTTCAGGCTGAGAATTTCGATGTTGGTAAGCACGCGGTCGTTCGGCTTCGAGGCCGGGCAACATGCGGGCTTCCGAGCCGGTCGCGAGGATTACGTTCTTAGCTTTAAGATGTCGAGGCTTTGCCGTCGTTGGTGATTTCGACGGTGAACACCCCATTTTGCGCGGGCCGGTCAGCTTGCCGTAGCCCTTGATGGTCTCAACTTTGTTCTTCTTCATCAGGAATTCGAGACCCTTGGCGTGCTTGGTGACGATTTTGCCTTTGCGGTCCTGAATCGCCGCCCAGTTGAGCTTGCGGGCATCGACGCCTTCAATGCCGAATTCTTTGGCGTCTTTCAGGTGATCCCAGAGTTCGGCGTTGAACAGCAGAGCCTTCGTCGGGATGCAGCCGACGTGCAGGCAGGTGCCGCCGAGGAATCCATCTTTCTCGATGAGAGCCGTCTTCAAGCCGTACTGGCCAGCGCGGATCGCGGCGGTATATCCGGCAGGACCGCTACCGATGATGGCGATGTCGTATGTTGTCTCTGGCAAGGGATCTTCCTTAGTAAGAGATGAGTGAAGGCAAACTAAAGATTCTAGAACAGGTATTGCGGGAGCACCAACGGCGGATAGGTCAAGAAATAGCTTTTCACGCGGAATTGCGGTGGCGGCGCGGTTTGCGCAGTGGCCTAGCTCCGCCCAAAACCAGGCGGCAGAGCCGGTCGACGAAGTCAGGACTCAAGCGATCATGCTGAATCAGGAACCGCATGTAGATGGGGCCATACAGGGAATCGAGGATGAGATCCGGGTCAACATCTCTACGCAACTCTCCACGCAGGATGCCGCGGTGCAGGGTCGCATAAGCTTCGCGGCGGCGAGGAATCAGGAAGCGCTCTCTGAAGGCGGCAATCAGGCTCTTGTCGCTTTGTCCCGCGGCGAGGATGGCGGCGACGATGCGTCCGCGAGGGCTCGAAAAAACTTTGATCAGCTGCCGCATCTGCCGGCTCATATCAATATCGAGCGAGCCGGTATCCGGAAAATGCAGCCGGTCGACCGTACTGCTGGCGAAGGCGTCGGCGATGAGGGCGGCTTTATTCGGCCACCAGCGATAAACCGTAGCTTTCCCTACCGCGGCGCGCTCGGCTACCTCTTCGATGGTCAGATCAGAAAAACCGGTTTCGGAAAGGACCTTTAGCGTCGTGCGCAGGATAGCGAGGCGCGCCTGCTCGCTGCGCGGCCGGCCAGGAGGCCGTTTGCCGTTGCCATTGGAAGCCAGCTCGGGGGAGGGCTTTTTGCGCATGTAGCTACGGTACCATATAATCGAACCCATTGATTTCGAATCCGATACGCATAGTATCGAATCTAAGTTGGCATTGAAACGCTTGGGGGCGGCGGCTTTCTGCCATTCGATCGAACGGTGATGATGCATGTGGATTGTCGCGTTAGCCCTTAGGCGGCCCTATACATTTGTAGTGATGGCGCTGGTGATCATCATCCTGACGCCGATCACCATCCTGCGAACGCCTACGGACATTTTCCCGGACATCGATATCCCCGTGGTTTCGGTGGTGTGGTTCTACACCGGGATGTCGCCGCAAGACATGTCCGAGCGAATTGTCGCCAACTCTGAGCGGGGCATCACTACCACGGTGAACGACATTGAGCACATGGAATCCCAGTCGGTATACGGGCTGGGAGTGATCAAGGTCTTCTTTCGCCCGGGAACAAACTTGAGCGCAGCGATCGCACAGATCACGGCCATTTGCCAAACCATGGTGCGCGGAATGCCGCCCGGAACCACCCCTCCCCTGATCATTTCTTACAGCGCATCGACAACTCCGATCGTGCAGCTCGGCCTGAGCAGCAAAACATTGCCGGAACAGCAATTGTTTGACTTGGGACAGAATTTCCTGCGCACCTACCTGGCGACGGTCCCGGGTGCAGCTACGCCGTATCCGTACGGCGGCAAGATGCGGCAGATCCAGGTCGATCTTGATCTGGCCAAGCTGCAGGCCTACGGGCTGTCGCCGAATGACATTGTCGGCGCGGTAAACGCGCAGAACATTATTTTGCCGACCGGCACCATGAAGATGGGGCCGATGGAATATGACGTGGAAATGAACGGAACTCCGCAGACGATCTCGGAGTTGAACGACCTCCCGGTAAGAACGGTGAATGGTGCGACGTTGTATATGCGCGACGTGGCGCATATTCGAGATGGCTTCGCTCCGCAGACCAACATCGTGCGTCAGGACGGGAACCGGGGCGCGCTGATGTCCATTTACAAGAACGGCAAAGCTTCGACGCTCCAGATTGTGGAAGGAGTCAAGGACATTGTGCAGCAGGCGGCACAAGCACTGCCGCCGGAGTTGAAGATCAAAGCGCTGTTCGACCAGTCGTTGTTCGTGCGGGCTTCGATCTACGGGGTGCTGCGCGAGGGGTTGATAGCGGCCGCACTGACCGCGGTCATGATCCTGATTTTCCTGGGGGACTGGCGTCCCACGATCGTGATCTCGATTTCGATTCCTTTGTCGATCTTCGTCTCGATCATCCTGCTGGGAGCGATCGGGCAGACGATCAACATCATGACGCTGGGCGGATTGGCGCTTGCGGTCGGAATTCTTGTAGACGACGCGACGGTCGAAATAGAGAACATCGAGCGCAACCTGGCCATGGGCAAAGAGATGCGGCAAGCGATTCTCGACGGCGCGCAGCAGATTGCGGTGCCAGCCTTCGTGTCGACGCTCAGCATCTGCATTGTGTTTGTCCCGATGTTCTTCCTCACGGGAGTGGCGAAGTTTCTGTTCGTTCCGCTGGCGGAAGCGGTGAGCTTTGCCATGCTCGCCAGCTATCTGCTGTCGCGAACATTAATTCCGACCTTGGTGATGTACATCATGCGCGGGCATGAGCATCGCGAGGGAGGTCCGAAGAGTTTCCTCGGCCGCTTCCAGCGGGGATTCGAACGCAGGTTTGAGCAATTCCGGCGCGGCTACGAGGCGCTGCTGGAAACGACGCTGCAGCACCGGGGTGTTTTTGCGGCCTGCTTCCTCGTCTTCTGCGTGCTTTCATTGGGACTCTATACGTTTCTTGGAGAAGACTTCTTTCCGCAGGTGGATGCCGGGTTGCTGCGCCTGCACTTGAGAGCGCGAGCGGGATTGCGCGTGGAAGAAACGGCCCGCCTCTGCGATCAAGTGGAAGAAGTGTTGCGCCGGGAAATTCCGCAAGGGCAACTACAGACCATTCTCGACAATATTGGCCTGCCAAACTCCGGCATTAATCAGTCGTACAGCTCCAATGGGACGATCGGATCGAGCGATGCGGAGATCCTGATCGCGCTGGATCCGGAACATCATGTGCCGACAGCTCAACTCATACGGCATCTGCGGGAGTACTTACCGCAGCATTTTCCTGGCACAGAATTCTTTTTTCAACCGGCAGACATCGTTACGCAGATTTTGAACTTCGGGCTGCCCGCTCCCATCGACGTGCAGGTGGTCGGCACGGACCTGCAAACGAACTATGTGATCGCCCAGCAAATCGCCAATCGGATGCGGCACGTCCCAGGGGCGGCCGACGTTCACGTGCAGCAAATGCTTTCGCTTCCCACGCTGCACATGGATATCGAGCGCACGCGGGTAACGCAGGTCGGGCTAACCGCGCGGGAGGTGGCCCAGAGCGCGCTGGTCTCGCTAAGCGGCAGCTTTCAGACGTCGCCGAATTTCTGGCTCAATCCGAAAAATGCGGTGACCTACCAGATCGCAGTGCAGGCGCCTCAATATCGGATGACGAATCTCCAGGACCTGCTCAACATTCCCGTGATCTCGCGGCAGGGTCCGCAATTGATGGGCAACCTGGTGCAATTGAGTCCCGCGGTTCGGCCGGCAACCGTCAACCACTACAATGTGCAGCCCGTGATCGATGTGTATGCCAGCACCCAGGACCGGGACTTGGGCGCGGTGGCTGCGGATACGAATAGAATACTTAAGGAATTCGAGCCGAACCTGCCGCGCGGGACGCATATTGTAGTCCGCGGGCAGGTATCGACGATGCGTTCCTCGTTTATCGGGCTGGGACTGGGACTGGCGGGCGCGATCCTCCTGGTCTATCTGTTGATTGTCGTGAATTTCCAATCCTGGCTGGATCCGTTCATCATCATTACAGCACTGCCGGGAGCCCTGGCAGGCATATGCTGGTTCTTGCTTTTGACGCGCACTACGCTGAACGTGCCCTCGCTGACCGGGGCCGTGATGTGCATGGGCGTCGCGACGGCGAATTCGATTCTGATGGTCAGCTTCGCGCGCGAGCAGATGGATGAAGGTCTCTCCGCAGTGCAGGCGGCGGTATCTGCGGGATACACCCGAATCCGCCCGGTGTTGATGACCGCCCTGGCGATGATCATCGGAATGGTGCCCATGGCCCTGGGATTTGGCGAAGGCGGCGAGCAGAATGCGCCCCTTGGCCGGGCTGTAATCGGCGGATTGCTGTTCGCCACCATAGCGACTTTATTTTTTGTGCCCAGCGTGTTTGCCATCTTTCACAGCCGGCGGCAAGCCAGGCTCGCGAGGCAACAGTAGCGACAGAAAGCCGCTGGATAGTTGATCAGGGAATCGGAGTCAAGGATGAATGGAGACACGAAAACGGAGCACACTCTGTCGGACGAGCGCCAACTGAGCGGGAACGCTGAGCCACTGAACCATGATGGAGATAAGTCGCGTTCTGCGCATCTAACGCAAGCGCAGATCGACGAGGAAATTGCGGCACTGCAACAGCGATCCCGGCATCAGACGGCCACTCTGCAGAGACCGCCGGAGCTTCCGCCGGCTCCGCCTCGCAGGGCGTTGATGATTGTGAGTGCTGCGCTCGCGGTGCTGTTGCTCGCTGGCGCTTTGACTTTGATCAGCCACGCGAACCATGAACGGGCGCTCGCTAAAGAAACGGAACAGCAAACTGTTCCCACGGTGGCTGTCGTGCATCCTCAGGCCGAAGCTCGCAACGAAGAACTGGTGTTACCCGGTTCCTTGCTGGCGTATGAAGAGTCCCCAATCTATGCCCGCACGAGTGGATACCTGGTGCGCTGGTACAAGGACATTGGCAGCCGCGTGAAGGAAGGCGAGTTGCTGGCCACGATCGACACGCCCGAGGTGGATCAGGAACTGAATCAGACGCGGGCGGCCCGGCAGCAAATCGTTGCGCAATTGGAGTTGGCGAAAATCAGTGCCGAGCGCTGGGAGAATCTGCGCAAGAGCGACTCGGTGTCTGCCCAGGAGGCTGACCAGCAAACCAGCGGCTACAAGCAAGCGCTGGCCAACTTGGCAGCCGCCGATGCGAACGTGCGGCGGCTGGAACAATTGGAGAATTTCAAGAGAATCTACGCGCCATTTACGGGTGTGCTGACGCGCCGTAACGTCGATCCTGGCGCGCTTATCAATGCCGGCGCGGGGGCCGCCGGCAGCGGAGCAACCGGTTCCACCAGTGCCGGGCGGGAACTCTTTGATATTGCCAGAGTGGATCCTCTTCGGGTGTATACCAGTGTCCCGCAATCGTATGCGCCGTTTATCAAAGTTGGCGGAAAGACTACGGTGACTCTGCAGGAGTTTCCGGGCCAGAAATTTATGGGAACCATTGCCCGAACGGCGGAGTCAATCGATCCGAACACCCGCACCCTGCTCACCGAAGTCGACGTGGCCAACAAAGATGGCCGGCTGCTGCCCGGCTCGTTTGGCGAGGTTCATTTCGTGGTGGGAGCGAACATTGACAAGGTCACCGTTCCGGTCAATGCCATGTTGTTCCGGTCGGAAGGCCCGCGCCTGGCGGTCGTCGGTCCCGATAAGAAAGTGGAGTTAAGACCCATTACCATCGGCAAGGATTACGGCGCGTCGCTTGAGATTCTCGCCGGAGTCTCTCTGCAGGATCAGGTCATTGTTAATCCGTCGGACTCGCTGGAAGAGGGACAGCAAGTGAATGTTGCGGCGGTGCCGACCGGCGAAAATGCCCCCCCACGGTACCAGCAAGATCCGAAGGATTCGCGGGAGAACGAGAATGGTCCGGAGCGGCAAAGCAACGGGCCAGGCGGGGGCGGGCGGTGAAGCAATCGGCCCTCGCCTTATTATTCGGTGCGCTGCTGATCGCATCTGGCTGCACGGTCGGGCCGCGCTATAGTCGGCCTGCTGCTCCGGCGCCGGCACCGAATGCGTGGAAGACGCAGCCACCTTGGCAGGAAGCGGCACCCAAGGACGCAGTTCCGAAGGGGTCGTGGTGGCAGGTCTTTCACGATCCCATGCTGGACAGCTACGAGCAGCAATTGCTGCAGGCGAATCAGTCCCTGGCCGCGGCGCGGGACCGTTTAAGCCAGGCGCGGTCGCTCGCGCGGATTGCAACCGCAAGCTACTTTCCCCAGATTGCCGCCGATCCTGGTGTGGTGCGTGAACGGGGATCGGGCAACCGCCCGCTAAACGGATTCGCTCCCGCAAACGGGGTTGCGCCTTACACTCAAAGCGTTTACGCGATCCCGTTTTCGCTGAGCTATGAGGTCGATCTCTTCGGGCGGGTGCGGAAGAGTGTGGAGGCGGCCAACGCTTCTCTGCAATCGAGCGCTGCAGATCTGGGAAATGTGCAGCTTGTTCTGAGCGCGGAGCTGGCGGCCGACTACTTTACATTACGCGAACTCGACGCTGAGTATCGGGTGGTTGAGGAATCAGTGGTAAACGAGCGCAAGGCGCTGGATCTTGTCGAGAGGCGCCACGACGGCGGCATCGCGAGCGGCCTGGAAGTAGCGCAGCAGCAAACCCTGCTGGATTCCACCATGTCACAGGCCTCTCTAGTGCAGCAGTCGCGAGCCCAATACGAGCATGCGATCGCGGTTCTGGTGGGGCAGCCCGCCTCGAGTTTTAGCGTACCGCTGGCTCCACTGAAAGCGACACCGCCGCCTGTGCCCTTGGGAGTGCCTTCCGATGTGCTGGAACGCCGTCCTGACATCGCCACGTACGAACGCGAAATGGCGTACGAGAATGCCCAGGTGGGATTGGCGCGTGAAGCTTTTTATCCGCACATCACGATCGGAGGTTCTGGAGGATTGCAGAGCAAGGCCGTGAGCTCACTGTTCAATGCCCCCAGCCTCTTTTGGTCTCTGGGAGCCGATGCGTTGGAACCGGTGATCGAGGGTGGGCGAAATCGCGCCAATCTGGCCGCCGCCCGGGCCGCTTACGATCAAGCTGTGGCGAGCTATCGACAGTCGGTGCTCACAGCCTTCCAGGAAGTAGAAGACGGCATCAGCAACCTGAGCACGCTGTCGCAAGCGCTGACCACGCAGGGCGCGGCCGTGGAAGACGCACGGCGGGCCCTGGAGATCGCTAACAACCGCTATGTGGGTGGCGTCACCAACTACCTGGATGTCATCACGGCTGAAACCACGCTGCTCAATAGCCAGCGTTTGCAGACACAACTCCTTGGACAGCAGATGGTCAGTTCCGTTTACCTGGTGAAAGCTCTGGGCGGAGGCTGGGATGCAAGCGAGATCCAGAACGAACAAGTGCATCCTCAAGCAGGGCAGATCCTCCAGCAGTAGACGGCAAGCTGGATGCCGCCGAATCGCGGGTCTGCAATTAACTTCCGGCAAGAATCGACCGTTCTCATTGGGACTATAATGACGCGCGAAGAAGCTATTCTCTGCGACGGAACCTGACTCGGAGGAGAGTTTGGCACGCGTGCATTCATCTCGAGTTGTGAGCATCCCCGATCTTCGACCAATTGCAAAACGGCGTCTGCCCAGAGTGGTCTTCGACTATCTCGACGGAGGCGCTGAGGGTGAGTTCACACTGCGGGAAAATTGCCGCGCCTTTGAAGATGTGACTTTCCGCCCGCGACATGCGGTTTCGGTGCCTGACACCGATATGCGCGTGCGCGTCTTGGATTTTGATCTCTCGGTTCCGTTCATCCTCGCTCCGGTCGGGTACAGCCGTCTTATGCATCCGGAAGGCGAGATCGGGGCGGCCCGGTGCGCCGGCGCAGCCGGGACCGCTTACATTCTCTCGACTATCTCGGGACATCGGCTGGAAGACGTGAAGGCGGCCTCGCAGGGGCCGGTCTGGTATCAGCTGTATTTGATGGGAGGCCGCGAGGCGGCCGAGGGATCCATTGCGCGCGCTCGTACTGCAGGATTCTCGGCGCTCGTGGTCACCATTGATACGGCTGTGTCGGGCATGCGGGAACGCGATTCGCGCAATGGCATGAAGGAACTGATGTGCGGCAGCGTGTTCAGCAAGATACCTTTTCTGCCGCAGATTGTGACGCGTCCGGGATGGGTGATCCGGTTCTTGCTCGATGGAGGAGTCCCGGACCTGCCGAATGTCGTCGTTCCCGGACAAGGCCCGATGCCGATGATCGATGTGGCTGCGGCGCTGGCGAGTTCAACCGTGACGTGGCAGGACATGGGTTGGATTCGAAGTGTCTGGTCTGGACCGATCATTATCAAAGGAGTGCTCACCGGCGAAGACGCACGGCGCGCGGTGGATGAAGGGGCGTCCGCGATCGTGGTCTCGAATCACGGAGGCCGCCAACTCGACTGCGTTCCCGCGTCGCTGCAGGTGCTGCCCGAGATTGTTGCAGCGGTGAATGGACAGATCGAAGTACTGATGGACGGAGGAGTGCGGCGCGGAACGGATGTGATCAAGGCAATCTGCCTGGGCGCGCGGGCAGTTCTGATCGGACGGGCCTACGCTTACGGGCTTGCTGCCGGCGGTCCGGAGGGCGTCGCGCGAGCGATTGGAATCTTGCGGACAGAAATTGAGCGCACGCTCAAACTGCTGGGGTGTCCGTCGATCAGTGCGCTGGATCGGTCGTATGTGAATCTGCCTGTCGGCCGACGCGACCGAGTGAATGATGCTTTAAGCGTTTAGCCTCGGCCGTGCTAGAGCCGCTTGGTTGGATCTTTTATAGCTTCTGCAAGATCTTTCAGGAATAGAGCTGCGCGGGCACCGTCAGCAACGCGGTGATCGCAACTGACGGTGAGCGTCATCATCGGCCTAACCGCGGGCTTTCCTTCCAATGCCACCACACGGTCCGCGATGCTTCCGACCGCAAGAATTGCCGCCTGTGGCGGCGTAATGATCGCACTGAACTGATCGACCTGATACATGCCTAAATTACTGATGGTGAAAGTCGCGTCAGCGAGGTCGGCCGGCTTCAGCTTTCCCGCCTGAGCGCGCTCTGTGAGCGCCTTACGCTGAAGGGCAATGTCGGAGAGAGTCGCAGAGTGCGCGTTTTGGATTACGGCCGCGACTACTCCGTCGTTCACGGCGATCGCAATTCCCATGTTGACTTGTCTATGGAGGTGAATCCCGCTGGCGCTCCAACTCGCATTCAGACGTGGGTGCTGCAACAGTACACGCGCGACCAGCGCAACCAGCAAGTCGGTGTGCGTAATACGAATATTCTGAGCGCGTTCGGTTTCGGCGACAATCCGCTCGCGATACTGATTCAGACCCGTTGCGTCGATCTCGCGAGTCACAAAGAAGTGCGGCACCGTGGTCCAGCTCTGCGTAGTGCGCTCGGCCATGATGCGGCCCAGTGAAGTCGGGACTTCAATCTTCGTGGACCCGCTCGGCTCTGCGCCGGGGACGTCGTGAGCTGCTTGAATGTCGGCTGCGAGAATCTCTCCCTCCGGTCCCGAGCCATGCAAGCTGGCGAGATTGACGCCAAGCTCCTTCGCGAGGCGTCGGGCTTTGGGAGAGATCTTGATTGCGGCTGGCTCGTGGCCTGTATTCGCGGGGTTCGGCGCGGTCGCAGGGGGCTGTTCGGAGTGCGCGTACGATCCGGCTTTCGCGACCGGCGCGGCAGAATCGGCTTCGACAGGGACGGTTTCTCCGGGAACGACGATCCAGGCGATGGTTCGTCCGACTGGGATCTCGGAGCCTTCAGAGGCGTTGACACCCGCGAGGATGCCGTCCGCAGGCGCTTCGACCTCCACGACCGCTTTGTCGGTTTCTATTTCGAGGAGAGGCTCGCCTTTGGAGACGCGGTCTCCTTCTTTCTTCCGCCAAGCCAGGAGCTTGCCGGTTTCCTGCGCCATCTCGAGAGCGGGCATGACAACGCTGAAGGGCATAGTCGTTAAGTCGGGAAGGCTTTCGTGCTTCTAGCGGCCTCTATTCCGAGACTCCTACCCGCTCGGTCTTGGCGCTGGCTTCGATCATTTCGAGAACGCGCTTGCTGGCCGGAGATTCGCTCTCGCGTGTAGTCGGAAGCGGACCATTCACGGTGAAATAGTGCGCACCCGCGACTAGGAGCTCTTCTGCGGGAAAGCGCGTGATAACTTCGTGACCGGTCGGCGTAACCACGATTTCTTCCTCGATGCGGGCGGCGCTCCAACCATCGGTCGAGGGCCAGAAGGTTTCGAGAGCGAATACCATGCCGGGCTTGATCTCGACAGGATGATCGAAAGAAACCAGGCGGCTGATCACCGGCTTCTCCCAGATCGCAAGCCCGATGCCATGACCGTATTGCAAGGCGAAGGCGGCTTCCTCGTTGGGAAATCCGAAATCCTGCGCCTTTGGCCAGACGGCAGCGATCTCCGCCGTGGTACGGCCCGGGCGAACGAGTTCAATCGCCGCATCGAGATATTCGCGGCAACGCTTGTAAGCATCGACCATCGCATGTGAAGCATAGCCAACCGTGAAGCACCGGTAATAGCAGGTGCGGTAGCCCATGTAGGAGTGAAGGATGTCGTAGTACACCGGATCTCCGGGGCGAAGCACGCGATCGGAAAAAACGTGCGGATGCGGATTGCAGCGCTCGCCGGAAATCGCGTTGACCGCTTCGACATATTCCGAGCCGAGGTCGTAGAGAACTTTGCTGACCAGCCCGACAGCTTCGTTTTCGCGCAGGCCGGGCTTCATGGCGCGGTAGAGCTCGTCGTAGGCGGCGTCGACCATCATCGCCGATGTGTTGAGCAGCGAAATCTCGTCTTGTGTCTTGATGACCCGGGCTTCCGACATGAGCTGCTGCCCGTCGACTACTTCAATGCCTTCGCGCTGCAGCGCAAACAAAACCGGAAGCTCGATAATGTCGATACCGACTGGTTCTTTATGAAGACCGCGCTTTTCCAGTTCGATGTAGATCTTCTTCGCTACGTCTTCGGCGCGACCCATCTCGGGGGTCATGGCGCCCCGCAGCATCGAGATTCCCGGGCGCGAGCGCTCGCCCAACCATGGGCAGTTCAATTGGTGATGCTTGGCCGCCGATCCGAAGTCCCACAGGATGGGCTCGTCGTTTTGCGGAAGCAGGGTGAAGCGATTGGCCTTGTCCTGCGCCCAGGTCCCGATGTGCGTCGCAGTCAGATAACGCACGTTGTTCATGTCGAAGCAGAGCAGGGAGCCCATCGAGGACTTCGCGAGAAGGTCCTTCGCTTTCTGCAGGCGTTCGCGGCGCAGGCGATCGAAGTCGATGCGGTTTTCCCAATCAACCGCCATGGTTCCATGAGTTTTGAGACCCATAACACCCTCCTACTGCCATCCTGAGGCTGGGATAGAGACCTAGCCACGCCTCTACGACTTATTACACATCTTCTTCGCGGCGAGGAATACGGATTCTTCCGTCGGCACCGTCATGTCCTCGAGCGGCGGAGAGAACGGGATGGGGACGTGCATCGCTCCCATACGCTTCACCGGCGCATCGAGATCGTAGAACGCTCCCTCGGCGATCACCGCCGCGAGTTCGGCCGCCACACCGTAGCGGCCGTAGCCTTCATCCATCACAATGACCCGGGACGTTTTCTTCACTGAGTCAACGATAGTTTTCTCGTCGAGCGGCCATGTCGTCCGCGGATCGACTACTTCGGCGCTTATTCCTTCCTTCTCCAGAAGCACCGCCGCACCGAGTGCGACCTGCACCATGCTGCTGGTCGCCACTAGTGTGATGTCGTCGCCTTCGCGCTTCACGTCAGCCAGGCCGAGCGGAATCGTGTACTCCTCAGCGGGAACTCGCCCTTTCAGCTTGTACATCATTTTGTCTTCGAAGAAGACCACCGGGTTCTCATCGCGGATGGCCGTCTTCAGCAGGCCTTTGGCATCGTACGGCGTGGACGGCAACACGACCTTCAATCCCGGCACATGGCTGAACCACGCGTGGAGCGATTGCGAATGCTGCGCGGCCGAGCGGCGAGTCGCGCCCAGCGTCGTGCGCATCACCATGGGAACTCTCCAATGCCCGCCGGACATGTAATGCGCCTTGGCCGCTTGATTCACCATCTGGTCCATGGTTAAGGTGAGGAAGTCGCCGAACATGATGTCGACAACGGGGCGCAGTCCAGTCATTGCCGCACCGACTCCTATTCCGGTGAAACCGGCCTCGGAGATTGGCGTGTCGAGCACGCGCTCAGCGCCAAATTCTTCCACCAGGCCGGACAGTACTTTGAACGGTGTTCCGGCTTCGGCGACATCTTCCCCGAAGATGCACACCCGCGAGTCGCGGCGCATTTCCTCGGCCAACGCCTCGCGTACCGCCTGCGCTAATGTAAGTTCTCGCTCAGGCATAAATGTCCTGGTCGACCTGATCAGTGCCCGGGTAAGGAGCATCTATGGCAAACTTCACGGCCGCTTCCATTTCTGAACGAGCGTCAGCCGTGATGCGATCCAGCATTGCGGGGTCGGCATAGCCGTTGGCCACCAGCCATTTCGCATGCAATTGAATCGGATCGCGCTCGCTCTTCCAGTGCTGCTCCTCCTGCTTCGAGCGATAGTATTCGCGGTTGATGTCGCCGACGTGATGCCCGCTATAGCGATAGGTATCGGCTTGGAGGAAGGCTGGACCATCGCCTGAACGCGCACGCTTCACCAAACGCGTTGCCACTTCGTGGACCGCGCGCACGTCTTGTCCATCAACTGTAGTTGCTTCGATACCAAAAGCGGCGGCGCGACCGAGGATCGTTCCAGCAGTGGTCTCAGAAAAGTGCGTGTACTCGTTATAGAGATTGTTTTCGCAGACGTAGATGACGGGAAGCTTCCAGAGCTGAGCGAGGTTCATTACTTCATAGAGTGAGCCCTGGCCGAGGGCGCCTTCGCCAAAAAAACAGACGGCGACGCGACCGTTCCCAAGACGCTTCGAAGCGAAAGCCGCGCCGGTTGCGATACCTACGCTGCCTCCCACAATCGCGTTCGCACCAAGGTTGCCGGTGGCGGGATCGGCAATGTGCATCGATCCACCTTTTCCGCGACAATAACCTGCTTCCTTGCCCAACAGCTCGGCGAACATGCGATCCGCCGATGCGCCTTTCGCGAGGCAATGACCATGTCCGCGATGCGTGCTGGTGATGTAGTCGTCAATGCGCAACGCTTCACAAATTCCGACCGCAACTGCTTCTTCACCGCTGTAAAGATGGGCCAGGCCCGGCATGAGCGCGCGCGTGTAAAGTTCGTTGACCTGCTCCTCAAACAGGCGGATACGCACCATCTGGCGGTAGGCGCGCAGCCATTTTTCTTGTTCACCCAGAACTTCACCGGGTATTTCCGGTTTCGATGCCACCGTCGTCACTTCTTTGGCCCTCCTGCCGTGACGGGCGTCGTTACTCCCGACATGGCGGCGAGAACGTCGAAAATGCAGGCGAAATCATACTTCGTCCATCCCATGCCGCGGGCTGCAGTCAGGAATTCATTACTGGCGGCAGTGGTCGGAAGCGGGACATCAAGCTGCCGACCGAGATCCATGGCCAGCACCATATCCTTCTGCATCATGTTCACGTCGAACCAGGCTTCTTCCGGCTGCTGCAGCACGAACGGACCGCGGTATTGAATCATGGGGGAGGCAATCGCGCTGTGGGTGAGGACATCGACCGCGACTTCTCGAGCGATGCCGCTTTTCTCCGCGAGCAGCACACCTTCGGAGAAGGCCAGCATCTGCACCGCGAGACTCAGATTCGTGGCGATCTTCATCGAAAGGGCCAGGCCGTTGTCGCCGACGTGTGTCACCTTCGGACCAATATCGAGGAGCAGCGGTTTGATCTTCTCGAATGTTTCTTTCCGTCCGCCGACCATGACCGAAAGCTTGCCTTCCTGCAATGTAATCACGCTGCCCGAAACCGGCGAGTCGACCATGTCGGCGCCGGTGGCGCGAACGTTCGCGGCAAGAGCACGGCTTACGGCGGGACTGATCGTACTCATGTCAATGAAAGTCTTGCCGGCGCTCATTCCGGCAAGAAGCCCATCCTGCCCTTCGGTGATGGACTGGGTCGCGGCGGCATTGGTAACCATCGCAAAGGTGAAGTCGGAGGCTTGCGCGACCGCGCGTGGAGAATCGGCCCAGTTCATGCCCTTCTCGACCAGCCACTGCGCCTTGGAGCGGGTACGATTGTATCCGGTAATGTCGTGACCCTTGTTCAGCAGACGGTTCACCATCTGGCTGCCCATCACTCCTAAACCGATGAAGCCAACTTTCGCCATCCGGGTTCTGACCTTTCTTACAATCTTTCGAGTGCTAATTAGTGCTCTGCTTGACCGGAGATTTTTCGCGGAGGGCGCCTGGCTATCGTCGCGCACTTGCGCGAGATGCGCCCGCATCGCCTCGCGAGCCGTATCAGCATTGCGATGCTCGACCGCGTCAAGGATTCGTTTGTGATGAAACTGGCCGCGGTCCGGCCCACCGGGCACTCGGAATATGCGCAAGCGCTGCTCGCGCAGAAGACCAACGATGGAATCGAGCAACGAGAGAATAATCGGATTGGCCGCTCCCTCAGCCAGTGCCAGGTGAAAATCCAGGTCAGCTTCGATATATGCCTCCGGATCCTGGCCCGACCGGTCCATCACGGCGATCGCTTCCCGCATCGTGGCGAGTTCGGATTCTTGAATGCGCGCGGCGGCAAGCGCGGCGATCTCTGGTTCGAGAATGGCGCGCACCTCGGCCAGATGGTTCGATCCTTCGGGCTGCCCGATCTTCGCCATCAGATCGAGCGATTGCCGCACCGCCTGAGTCGTGCCGTCGGTGATGAACGTGCCCCGGCCGGAGTAGGCTTCGACTAGTCCCTTCTCCCGCAGGGCCTTCACGGCTTCGCGCACAGCCGTACGGCTCACGCCAAAACGCTGCGCCAGTTCGCGCTCCGCCGGGAGTTGGTCGCCAGCTTTGAGGTCGCCTTTGACGATGGATTCTTCGATTTGTTGAACGATTTGTTCGTAGAGTCGAGAGGTACGAACGAGTTTGTACACAGCGCTTCCCCCCGCACCGCAATGGTCACCGGCGGAGAAACCGATGATGGTCCGGCTACTATACCGCACATCCACAGCGGCATGACGGGTTGTTGAGATGGGATGCACGGATGTTGGTCTATTGGTATGGTGGTAGTACCAATGGAGAATACTCGATCCGATTTTCGTTTGCAAGCGTTGAATTTCAGACCTTAGGGTCTGCCGAGTTAAGACTTCCGATTATCTCCGCCTCCGGGATAGACTCCCGCTACAGGCTTTCCCAACCCAAAACTTTGAATTTGCTTGACAGCCTTTCTCCGATAATGGTATGGCTGTCGGACCAGAACGGAGGGGTTCTATGCTATCCCGCACCGTCAATGCGTCCCGAGACGGACGTACGACTGCGACCCGGTTGTTGCTTGCCACACTCACCCTGCTGCTGTTTTCGGCAAACACTCAAGCCCAATCCACTGCCGGACGCGTTCTCGGCACACTAACCGACCAGACCGGCGCCGCCGTTTCAGGAGCGACGGTCAGTGTGACCGACACCCAACGCGGGACCTCGCGAACTGGCCTCACGGACATCACCGGCAGTTACGCCGTGCCGGGTCTTCCACCGGGAATCTACAAGATCCACGTTGATGCCAAGGGGTTCAAAGCTGTCGAGCGTCCCAGTGTTCAGGTTGAAGTTGCCAGCGACGTGCGGGCCGATTTCAGCCTGCAGCCTGGACAGGTCACCGAAGTCGTCACGATCAACGAAGACGTGCCGCTGGTCAACACGACTTCGGCCACGCTAGGCGGAACGCTCAGCAACAAGGAGATCAACGATCTTCCGCTGAACGGGCGCAACTACGAAAACCTGCTGCAACTGCGGCCCGGCGTGATGCGATATCCCGGCGGCGGATTCTCGACGACCAGTTCCAACGGACTGCGCGCGGAGGATAACGCCTACTTCATCGAAGGGTTGTTCAACAGCGAACCGTATTCTGGCCAGGCAATCGTGAATGGCGCGGGGATCGCCGGCGATTCGGCTACGATCCTGCCCATCGATGCCATCCAAGAGTTCAACATCCAGCAGAATGCGCCTGCAGAGTACGGCTGGAAGCCCGGCTCAGTCGTGAACGTTGGATTGAAGGCGGGAACCAATAGCGTCCACGGCACAGCCTTCATGTTCGGCCGGGATGGCGCGATGGACGGACGAAACTTCTTCAACGCGGCGCCCAGTCCAAAATTGACGCGGACGCTTGAGCAGTTCGGCGGCAGCCTGGGCGGCGCGATCGTCAAGGACAAAGCTTTCTTCTTTGGCGCTTATGAGGGGCAGCGCTACAACGTCGGGAATTCGTTCGGAGGCATCACCAGCCCCTCGATGGTGCACATGGTAGACAATGGAACTTGTTCATTTGGCTTTGCGGGTGATTGCGCGGATAGCATCCCAGACGCGATCGCAGATCTGAAGCTGCCGGGAGCGACCGCTGCCGGCGCCATCGTGAGTCCGGCGAGTCTGCTCATTTCCGGCTGCATCGTCTCTGGCGCAAGCGTGACATGCAACGGTTCGGGATTTCCTCTCAACAATGCGCAGGACATTAACATCATCAACGGATTCAACAACAATGTCCACGTCGACAATGGAATTGGCAAGGTAGACTACACGCTGAACGACCGCCACAGCATAAGCGGGACATATTTCTTTGGCAACAATTCTGGAACGGTCGAAGATTTTCCGGAACTGCAGCAGAAATGGCTGTCTAAGATTCACACGCGGGCTCAGATCGTGGGCGGCAGCTGGGTTTGGACTCCCAACGCTCGCTGGGTGAACGAGGCGCGTGCGGGATACAACCGCCTGTACCAGCCCACCCTGCCGGGCGATCTCAACACTCCCGCTTCGGCCTATGGCTTGAATACCGGTGTCGGTGGACCACTCGCGGGAGGCTTGCCTCGAATCGGTTTTGGCGGCTATTTCTTCCCCGGGTTGGGCGGATTCAAGTGGCCGAAATTCCAAGGTCCGGATTCGATTACACAGTTCGTCGATCACATTTCCCATCCTGCCGGCAAGCATACTCTCAAGCTGGGCGGTGAGCTCCACTACAATCGCGTTACCAACGCTGCATACGGAAATGCTCGCGGAAGCATTAGTTTCCTCGGCGGCGTTGTGAGCCCGAATCCTGGGCCAAATGGTTCGAGCCCACTCGAAGATTTCTTTGGCGGTGCACCGCTCAAGTCGTCGGTTGAGGTTGGGAATCCAACTCTACAGCTGCACAACTGGGAATACGCAGGATTTTTCCAGGATGACTGGCGGGTCTCCCCGAGATTCACGGTTAACTTCGGCGTGCGCTACGAATACCGGACGGTTCCGGGAGAAGCGCACAACCTACTGGGAAACTTCGACCCCAACGTTGGTCTCGTACAAGTGGGACACCAGATCAGCAGCCTCTATAACCCCGATCACAAGAATTTCGGGCCGCGTGCCGGCTTCGCCTGGGACGTCGCGGGGAATGGTCGAACTGTTCTGCGCGCTGGTGGCGGGCTCACCTATGAGACCGTCAACTGGCAGTCGTTCATCGCCTTCAACAACGCTTTCGGCCCGGGAAGTGTTCCGACCGGTGCGCCCATTGACGCCGCTGGAGACACATCGGGTGGCACAATCACCACGGGAAATGTCACGGTCAAGAACGTCGCGAACTATCCCACCACATGGGATGCAGCCAACGGTCCGCTTTACGGGACTTCGGTCAACTGTTCTCCGACGCCGCCCGACAGCCCCTGTCCCATCATGACAGTGGATCGTAACCTGACGACGCCCCACGTGTGGAACTGGACGTTGAATCTGCAGCACGCGTTCACGCAAAACCTGTCCATTGAGGCCGCGTACGTGGGCAACCACGGCGCGAACCTGGTGGGCATTCGGGACATCAATCAGCCGCCAGTGGGATCGGGGTGGGGAACTGGCCCAGGAGGCGAGTTGACGCAATGCCTGCAAAGCGCCCCCGCTTACGACAACTGTGTCGCCAACAACAACGGCGGCGAGCAAAGCAACGCCCCATTCGCCACAAAGTTCCCATATCTAGCCAACATCTTCCAGATGGGGAACGTGTATCGCTCCAACTACAACGGTCTGCAAGTTACCTTGAACGCCCGCAACTATCACGGCCTCAACATGGTGGCTGGTTACACCTACGCGCACGCCTTGGATGATGTCGGCGCCAATTGGGACTTCGGCTACGGTTCCGGTCTGCCGCAAAACGCACACAACGTTGGTGCGGAGTATGCCAACAGCGACTTTGACATCCGTCACCGATTCACGCTCTCCCTCACGTATGCCATCCCTGGACGGAAGGGTCACGGCCAGGCGCTCGAAGGATGGGAGATCAATTCCATCACAACTCTGCAAAGCCCGCAGCATTGGGGACCGATGGACGAGGGCACGGACGCGGCGGGAATTGGCCCGCTGCCGGTTAGCCCCCCGGCGAACACGCCAATCCGCTGGAGCTTCTACAAGGCGGGAAGCGCGGTGCGTGGGAACCCGTCGGATTTCAAGTCCGGCAAAGGTGTCGGTATACCTTTCTTCTCGCCGGGTAGTATTCCCGGATCCTGCGCAGCATCGGCTTTGGCCAAAGATGGGGGCAGCCCGGGAGCCGAGACCGCAGCTCTGAATCTGTTTGGCTGCTACGCGCAGGGAAACTCTGTCATGATGGCGCCACCTCTCGGTCAATTCGGGAATATGCGGCGCAACATGTTCCCCGACACCGGCTTCAAGAATTTTGATTTCTCGCTCGCCAAGAATTTCCACATTGGGGAAGTCAAGCGCGTCCAGCTGCGCGCCGAGTTCTTCAATATTCTCAACCATCCGAACTTTGCCAATCCTTACGGCGGACAAAACGGGTTCGGTTTGAACGACCCTTCAGTGCGCCCGTTCGGCTGCGGTTGCGCCACGCCGGACATCGCTGCGGCAAATCCGGCGATCGGGTCTGGAGGGCCTCGATCAATTCAGCTTGGAGGCAAGTTCATTTTCTAGCGCATTTCAGTTTTACTACGATCCGCCTCCTGTCATCCTGAGGACCGCGTCTTTTGCGGTCCGAAGGATCTCTGTACTGCCCGACTGCAACGGTAAAACCGGCAACTGCATAGATCCTTCGGTGGGCAAGCACCACCCGCGTCAGGAAGACAGAATAAAGGCTCGAGTGGAGTGAAATGTAGGTCGTCCGAGTCGAAGCAAATTGAGTCCGGGTATAGATTCCTTCCGCCTTTTTCATTACGAACGCGAAGAACACGGGGCTACCGAATGAGCAGAACGTCATCTCAGCTTTTGCTTTTAATCCTCTCCGTTTTAGGAATTCCGATGCTGCTGTGGGCTCAGGAACGCCGCGAGCGCACGATTGATGAAGTTAAAGTGGAAGCGATTCATCGCGCCGAAGTCGGACAGTATCCGCTGATCGGGCTGGATCCTGCCGATGTCAAAGCAGCATTCGAAACCATTCACACCGCCGATAAGGACGAGTGGGCTGCCGGCTTTATGCGCGTTGCGGACCGCTATTTCAACGACGCGAAGTCGCTGGAGAAATCGGATCCGACCAGGGCTAACGCTGACTATATTCGTGCCTGGCGGCTGTATTCATTTGGACGCTGGCCGATTCCAGCGTCCCCGGGCAAGCAGCGTTCGTACGAGAACGCGATCGCGGCCTTCCTGGATCACGCCAAGTTCTACGATCCACCGCTCGAGGTGGTGCGCATTCCGTTCGAGGGGAAAGAGATCATCGGATATCTGCGGCTGCCGAAAAATGCAAAGGGCCCGGTGCCGCTGGTGATCGCGGTCAACGGACTCGACAGCCGCAAGGAAGATCTGACTGAGAGCTTCGGCGCGATCCTGCCCTTCGGCATCGGATTTCTGGCGGTGGACGGCCCTGGCACGGGACAGGCTCCGATCAAGGTTAGCGAGAACGCCGAGCGCATGTTGTCGAAGGTGATCGATTACGCGCAGTCGCGGCCGGAAATCGACAAGAACCGCATCGCGCTGCACGGTGTCAGTTGGGGAGCGTATTGGGCCACCAAGATGGCGATTGTCGAGCGCGCGCGGCTGCGCGGGGCAAGCGCGCAGTCTCCGCCGGTCGATGCATTTTTCCAGAAAGACTTTCTGTTGAACCACCTGCTGGGCAACCGTGAATATCTTTTCGATCAGGTTCCGGCGCTCATGAACGTTCTGGAAGGCGTGCACACCGTCGACGAAATGGCCGAGTATCTTCCGAAGATGTCGCTCGTGCATCAAGGCCTACTCGGCAAGCCGATGGCTCCCATGCTTGTGATCGCGGGTGTTCTCGATACCCAGGTTCCAATCGCGGATGACTATCTGCTGCTCAGCAAGGGCGATGTGCCGAAGGACGCCTGGATCAATCCGCAAGGCGGACACTTGGGCCGCCAGGTTGGAGTCTGGCCCGATCCGAAGATCTTCAAGGAAGTCATCATTCCCTGGCTGGTGAAGACGCTGGAAGCCCCGGCAAGTTAGGGATCTCCCGTAGCGACAGCCGCCTCGGCTGTCGCGCCAGGGCAGAAGTCCGGCGGCATCCTGAGTCGACTCATGCGGCGAAAAAAGATCCCCACGTAACCCTTTCGTAACCCTCCCAGCTGCACATTTTTTGTTGCACTTTAATACCAGTGAAATATCTTGCATGTAAGCTAAGTACAGCCTGATTCAGGAGGGCCGTTCATGGGCTCAGCCCGGGTTGCGAAGTCGTTGCCGCTGCAAGTCGCCGCTATCTGCTACCGCCGAAGGGGCACGGCGATCGAATTCCTGTTGGTGAACACCAACGGCGGCAGCAAGTGGACGTTCCCCAAGGGATCGACAGACTCGCGCCTTTCGCACAGCCAGGCAGCGGAGCGCGAAGCAGCTGAAGAGGCGGGCGCCATTGGCACCATCGAGCCGCGACACTTCCATCTCTACATTCATTCGAAGGGCGTATTCTGGCAGCCCGGAGGCGTGCAGGAATTCGTGGTCAAAGCTTTTCTCATGGAAATTCATCAGATGCGGCGTCCAGAAGAATCGAACCGCCGCCCCACCTGGGTTAGTCCCGAAGAAGCTAAACGTCGCCTAGCCAAGGGCCGCGAAGTCAAGTACACCCACGAACTCGAAGCCGTCATTGATCGCGCGCTCGAACGCATCCAGTTTCATCATGAGCTGTGGGGGAGCTATCCGGGTCCCCGAATGCTCGCCCAACTCTAAGAGAGCGCTTTGTACCAATGGCTGAGTGCTCCACCGCCCTGCCGGACTCTGCCCAGTCGTCGCTCATAACTCATTGCTCATAGCTCCTCGCTCGTTTTATGAGACGATAATTCCAGCCCATGATCCAGCTTTCCGGCGCCGGGAAACGCTTCGGCCACAAACTTCTTTTCGAAAGTGTCGATTGGCTCATCACCGCCAACGACCACATTGGCTTGGTGGGCGGGAATGGCACAGGAAAATCCACGCTGATGAAGATCCTCGCCGGCATGGATACGTTCGACTACGGATCGCTGACCATCGCCAAGGGAACCTCTGCCGGATATCTTCCGCAAGACGGCCTTACATTGTCGGGCCGCACGGTGTTCGCCGAGTGCATGTCGGTGTTCGATGACGTGCGCGCCATGGAGCGGGAACTCGAATCCTTGATGCACAGCATGGCGGAACTTGACCACACCGGCCCGGAATATGCGGCTGTTGCCGACCGCTATCAACGGGTGGAGCATGAATTCCGTGTGCGCGATGGATATTCCATTGAGGCCGAGGTTGGCCGCGTCCTGATGGGGCTGGGGTTTGGGAAGGAAGACTGGCAGCGCCTCACCGACGAGTTTTCCGGCGGATGGCAGATGCGATTGGCGCTGGCCAAACTGCTGCTGCAGAAACCCAATCTGCTGCTGCTGGACGAACCCACCAACCATCTCGACCTCGAGGCGCGAAACTGGCTTGAAGAGTATCTGAAAGATTATCCATACGCCTTTCTGCTGATCTCGCATGACCGCTACTTTCTCGACGTCACCGTCGACAAGATTGCCGAGATCTGGAATAAGCGTTTCTGGTTTTACACGGGCAACTACGACAAGTTCCTGGCGCAGAAGACCCAGCGCAACGAGCAATTGCAAGCCGCCTACAAGAACCAGCGCGACCGCATCGAGCAGCTGGAAGTATTTATCAACCGCTTCCGCTACCAGGCGACCAAGGCCAAGCAGGTACAGAGCCGGATCAAGGAACTGGAGAAGATCGACCGGATCGAAATTCCAGCCGAAGAGAAGAGTATCCATTTTTCGTTTCCGCAGCCCAAAGCCAGCGGGCGCATCGTGGCCGAGTTCGAGGGCGTGGCCAAGAGATATCCCGGAAGAAGTGGCTCTGGCGAGAAAGAGGTCTTCCGCAACGTCGGCTTCATGATCGAACGTGGCGACCGCATCGCTCTGGTGGGAGTGAACGGGGCGGGCAAGTCCACGCTGATCAAGCTGCTGGCGGGAACTGAACCGCTAACCGCTGGCCAATTCCGGCTCGGGCACAACGTGTTAGCCGACTATTTCGCACAGGATCAATACAAAGAACTCGATCCGGATGCCCGGATTCTCGACGACCTGGGCGCTCTCTCGTCGCGCTCGACCGAAACAGAGTTGCGCAGCCTGCTGGGATGCTTCCTCTTCTCGGAAGATGATGTTTTCAAAAAGATTGGCGTGCTCTCCGGCGGAGAGCGCGGCCGCTACGCGCTGCTACGGTTGCTGCTGCATCCGGCGAATTTCTTGTTGCTCGACGAACCGACGAACCACTTGGACCT
Source organism: uncultured Acidobacteriota bacterium (assembly GCA_963807095.1). Taxonomy (GTDB): domain Bacteria; phylum Acidobacteriota; class Terriglobia; order Terriglobales; family Acidobacteriaceae; genus Sulfotelmatobacter. The sequence goes on from CAWEAF010000003.1 coordinate 688,496, forward strand.
TCGCGCCAAAGACGTCCTGCTGAACGCCCTGGTGGAGTACACGGGAACCGTGGTCTTCGTGTCGCACGACCGCTATTTCATCGACAAATTGGCTACACGCGTTTTCGAGGTGGGCGGCGGCAAGGTCGAGATATTCCCCGGCAACTACGAAGACTATCTGTGGCGCAAGCAGGGTGGGCAGCGCGTCGCCCCGACGCTGGATGACGTGCCAGACGTAAAACCAATCAAAGCTGCGGGTGCCCCACTTCTGGCCGGTGTTGCCAGAAGTGGGGATTTTTCGGCCGCTAATGGCTCAAGTCATCCGGCCAACGGCGATAGTTCAGGCCGGGAGCAGTCCGAGACTCCGAAGAAGCGCCTGAATCCGATCAAGCGCAAGCAGATGGAAGATCGCGCGCGGGAGTTGGAAGAGGAAATCGGCTGTGTCGAAGCTGCCATAGCTCATCTGGAAGCGTCCCTGCAGAACTTCGTCAGCGCCGAAGAGAGCCAGCGCCAATCGCAGGAACTGGATCAGAACAAGGCGAGTCATGCCGCGCTGATCAAAGAGTGGGAAGAGCTGTCGGGGGAGTTGCAGGAATCGAAAATAGGGGGTGGACCGCTGGGCAACTAGCGTGCCGAGCTCGCATCCAACTATTTCAGGACCCAGGTTCTCAAACAACAAACTAGAATGACGCCGCAGTGCGGCAACCATGGTCAGATGCAACGCAATCCGACTCGCGGTTTTGGTGACTGTTCTAGGCAGTTGTTCATTCGCTCAGAATCAAGACGCGAACGACGCGCAAATAGAATTTAGCAGGCTGTGTTTCGTTAGTTGGCTGTTTACCCCTTACGACGTCGGTCGTGATTTCTCCCTAAAACTGTCATTCCAGCACGGTCTAATTTCCGAGATTCAGGTCATGTTGACTCCCAGCGGAGAATCGACAGACGCAAGCGGGCCCCGAAGGTTTCCCATCACTGCCGTGACCGATTCTTCTGGAGCGGCACACTTCTCTGGCGTGCCATCCGGCAAGTACACCATCGAAGCGAAACATGGTCTGGAGTTCCCCTCGAACGAAGTCACTGTGCATACGAAGGGCGATTTTGACCGAGAAATCGGGATCGAGTGGCCCTTGGAACCACTCCTGGTCCGCACGCTTCGCGGCAAGTTGCTTACCCAGGCCCAGGAAACCGACTTGGAACTCCCGCTGCAGCCCGCGACCGTCGAACTTGTGGACTTGCGTTCCTCGAGAGTCTTGGAAACACAGAGCACAATCGGCGACGGTTCCTATGAGTTCTCGACGCTTGGTCCAGGGCTGTACGTTATTCGAGTTATTCCGCCCGCCAAGGATCAAAAGGCGAGGCCCGCGAGCGGTGACATCGCCATTGAATTGGATCCTGCGGCCAACGAATTGACCATCCCGGACGTGAAGGTCAGTCAGTCGGAATGCGCTGGCGTGCATCTGTCTTGGAGAGATGCTAGGGGCAACTGGTAGCATGAACAACGCTCTCCTACCCGTACACCTCCTTCCGTAATCTCTCGTCGGCACTTACCTCTGTGCGATAGTCAGGGTGGCCAGGTGGACAGCTACTCACGCCACAAATTTCAAGACCAACCGCAGGTATGGTGCTAGTGTCGGGCGTCAGCCCGGCCGGCGCCGCGCGGGAACCAAAGGAAGGTCGCATGCTTCAGTCCTCGGAGAATTCATTCTCGAAGTCCGGAATCCCGGCTTCCAACCCCAACGCCTACAACCCAGTCAAAACCGTCACCGCTCCGGTGGACCAGGCGACCATTGGCCGCACTTTGTTCATCAAGGGCGAAATCAGCGGCTCGGAAGCGCTCTACATCGACGGCCGCGTCGAAGGCAAAATCACCATGCCCGAGAGCCGAGTCACCATCGGCCGCAACGGCAAGGTTGACGCCAGCATCCAGGCTCGTGAAGTCGTCGTAATGGGCAAGGTGAATGGCAACATCGAGTGCAACGATCGCGTCGACATCCGCGCGGAAGGTTCGGTCCAGGGAGACATCGCCTGCAGCCGCATCACCGTGGAAGATGGCGCCGCTCTCAAAGGTGGGATTCAGGTTCGCAGCAGCGACGTCAAGCAGGGCCAGGGCCAGCAGTCAAAGCAGGATCAGCCGAAAGCTCTGGCAGCAACGGCGAGCGCGTAGTTCGAAAATATATCGCGGTGTGAAACCAAGGGCACGCTCGCGCGTGCCCTTGATCTTTCCTGCAAAATGATTGAGCAATCGCTACTTCTTCTCGGCCGGCCGGAGATCCAGAGCCGCCGAATTCATGCAGTAGCGTAGCCCTGTGGGCTCCGGACCATCTTCAAAAACGTGCCCCAAATGCGCATCGCACTTCGCGCAGCGAACTTCGGTACGCACCATTCCGTAAGCTGTATCCCGGTGCTCGACGACTCCGCCCTGCTCGGTTGGCTTGTAGAAACTCGGCCAGCCCGTGCCAGAGTTAAATTTCGTCTGCGAATCAAACAGCGGAGCGCCACAGCAAACGCAGTGATACGTGCCCGGCTCTTTTGTGTTCCAGTATTGGCCAGTAAAGGCGCACTCTGTACCCGCTTCCCGCGTTACGTGGTATTGCTCCGGCGTCAGTTGCTTCTTCCATTCGGTTTCGGACTTCGTAATCTTTTCTGCCACATTCTCGGTCATAAGTAACCCCATTTTCATATGAGACATTTGCCTATCGATTGGATGTCGAGAGCGCCAAAAAGTGACAACCCCCAGTCGCTCTACCCGCCGATTTCTCCGCCCATCTTGCGGTATTTTCCTCTGAAAAACAGAAGCGGATCCCCGTCGCGCACCACAACATCTTCGACCTCGGCAATAAAGATCGTGTGGTCACCGGCCGGTTGCGACGAATGCAGCCGGCATTCCAGATAAGCGAGGGAGCCACGCAGCATGGGTGTTCCATGTTTCGTGCGTTCAAACCGCGCCCCCGCTTCCGCCTCGGCATTCTCATGGCTGCGCTCCGGACGGGCATAATACTCCGAAATCACCCGCTGATCTTCGCAGAGCACATTAATTCCGAAACGTTTCTTGGCGTGCAGGTGCGCATGCGTGCGCGTGCTGTGGTCGACGCAGACCAGCACCAGCAGGGGCTCGAGCGAAACCGAGGCGAACGCGTTGGCGGTCATGCCATGTACTTCGCCTTCGAGATCGACCGTGATAATCGTCACCCCGGTCGCAAAGCATCCCATCGCTTTCCGGAACTCCGCAGGATTCAGGGTCATCTGGCTTCGCGGTGTACTAAAGCGGGGACCGTAGCCGGCTACGTCTCCGCGGGATCAACCGCCTACATTACCATGGCCCGCCGTTGTATGATTCGAGACAACATGCCGGTTACACCGATCGAGGATTGCGGAAGGGCGTGTCAGTTCGATCACGCCCTGGGAAAGGTACGTCCCGGTGTTGGGATTTCCCGGGCAGCAGCGATTAAGCTGATTCGCTGCGACGATGACGAACTCCCGAGCCTGCTAGCGGCAGCGCGTGCCGCCAAAGAACAGTTCAAGCCCGGTGCCATCACCTACTCTCGAAAAGTCTTCATCCCGCTGACCAATCTTTGCCGCGACTATTGCGGATACTGCACCTTCCGCCGCGATCCAGGCGAGCCCGGAGCTCACACCATGACCCCGGAGGAGGTCTTGTCGGTTGCCCAAGCCGGCGAAGAACTCGGCTGCACCGAAGCGCTGTTCAGCCTGGGCGACAAGCCGGAACTACTATTTCCGCAGATGCGCGAGACTCTTCGTTATCTCGGCTACAAGTCGACGTTGCACTATCTGGAGGCGATGTGCGAACTGCTTCTGCGGGAAACCACACTGCTGCCGCATCCCAATCCGGGGCTGCTCAGCGCAGATTGGATCGCGCGTCTTTCGGCCGTTTCTCCCAGCATGGGCCTGATGCTGGAGACTACGAATTCCGCGCTGCTCGCTCCTGGGGCTGCCCATGACAATGCTCCCGACAAGGTGCCATCGAAGCGCCTGCGCACGATCGAAGAAGCCGGCAAGCAAAGTGTGCCTTTCACCACGGGCTTGTTGATTGGAATCGGCGAGTCGATTGAAGACCGCGTCGATACGCTCCTGGCAATTCGCGATCTCCACGAGCGATACGGTCACATTCAGGAAGTCATCGTGCAGAACTTCCGCGTAAAGCCGTCAATCCCAATGGCAAACTGGCCAGAGCCGTCCCATAGCGAGATGCTGCGCGCCGTGGCCGTGGCTCGATTGCTATTGCCCAACGTCAATATTCAGGCGCCGCCAAACCTTTCTGCGCCTTACTATGATGACTTAATGGACGCCGGCATCAACGACTGGGGCGGAATTTCACCACTGACTCCCGACTTCATCAATCCGGAAAAACCGTGGCCGCATCTCGAGCAATTGCGCATGCGTACCGAGGCGAGAGGATCAGAACTCCGGCAACGGCTGCCGGTTTATCCCGAATTTATTGCCGGAATCCTGGCCAGGCCGGGGTTGCTGTCACAAAGACTGCGCGCTGCGGCAGCCGAAGATGGTCTGGTGCGGAGGGCCGCATGATCTGCGTCCTCAGCGGCGGAACGGGCGGTGCCAAGTTCGTCGATGGCTTGCGGCAGGTCATGCCAGCCGAAGAGATCACGATTGTCGTCAATACCGGTGATGACTTGCTTTGGTGGGGCCTGTATGTCTCCCCCGACATCGACTCGATCACCTACGTTCTGTCCGGAATGTTGAGCCGCGAACGCGGCTGGGGCGTTAAGGGAGATACGTTCCTTTGTCTGCAGGCCATGGGACAACTTGGCGAGCCCACATGGTTTCACACCGGCGACCGCGATCTCGCAATTCATCTGCTGCGTTCGCGGCTGATGGCCGAGGGCAAAACGCTCTCGGAAGCGACTGCCGTAATCTGCGGGAAGCTGGGAGTGAGAGCCCGCATCCTTCCCATGAGTAACTCGCGCGTGGAAACGCGCGTGGACACACCTGTCGGCGAACTGAGCTTCGAAGAATACTTTGTCCAGCGCTGGTATCAGGATCCGGTGAAGTCCGTGCGCTTCGCCGGCGCTTCCGACTCCGAAGCGGCCCCCGGAGTGATCGATGCGATCGTATCGGCTGATGCCGTCATCATTGCGCCCAGCAATCCCGTCACCAGCATTGGTCCGATCCTGGCCGTGCCCGGAATCCATGACGCCCTGCTGCGAGCGCGAGGAAAAATTGCGGCCGTGAGTCCAATCGTCGGCAATGCGCCAGTCGCGGGTCCGGCTGGCATTTTGATGGCAGCGCAAGGACTGCCCTGCTCAATCGCCGGGGTCACCCAGGCGTATGCAGATTTTTTGGACGTTCTGGTTTGTGACACCCGCGATGCACGCGCCGCCGACCTGCTCCGCACCAACGGGCTGCGAGTCCAATGCATGCAGACGATTATGCGCAGTCCGGAAGACAAGGCTGGGGTGGCCCGCGAGGTTCTCTCTCTCGTGTGCCCTGACGCGCTCAAAGACAAGGTTGCGACGGCAAGTCCAGCGCGGAGTCCGGACTCCAAACCGTGATCCTGGTTCCAATCAAGAATACTTCGTCGGCCAAGCAGCGTCTGGCGGCTGTGCTCGATCAGCCTTTGCGAACCCAACTTGCCCAGGCCATGCTGTACGACGTGCTCAGCGCGATTCATCGCTGGAAGGGCCGTCCGGCGGTGGGAGTAGTGACGGGCGATCCCTACGCCGCGTGCGTCGCCGCAGAATTTGGGTTCGAGATAATTCCTGATCCGGACAATCCTGGCGAAACCGGCGCGATCGAAATGGCCACTCGTATCTGCGTGGAGCGTGGCGAGGAGAGTACGCTGGTCATCCCCGCTGATATTCCGCTGCTTCAGGCTGGGGAACTCGACGAAATCCTGAAGCACGCTCCTGCGGAGGGAAGCGTGCTTGTACCCGCCGGCGACGGACGTGGCACGAATGCCGCCTTCCGGCGCCCGGCCAACCTCTTCCCTCTTCGCTTCGGTAACGACAGTTTCAAGCCGCATCGTGCCGTTGCAAAGGCCACGGGCAAGCCGTGTATTGTCGTCGAACTGCCGGGCATTGCCGTCGACATCGATAATCCTGCAGACCTGCGAGAACTCATTTCGCTCCAAGGCGAAACCACCTCGCAAAGATTAGCCCGCGAGTGGAATATTTCTGACCGCCTCCTGGCGCCACAGCCGGATCTGGGATGAAGAGGCGCATGCGGGTGGAGAAGGCCGCTGCTGGCCCGCGTCCCTATAAAGTTCCATCCATCGAACTCATTCCGCTCCCAGTCGCAGGCGAGATTCGAGCGGGAGATTCTGTGGCCCAGGTACTGGTCGACGCTCTGCGGCGAAAGCGGCTCCAGCTTAGGTCCGGTGACATTCTCGTCGTTAAACACAAGATCATCTCGAAAGCCGAAGGCCGTCTTATCGACCTGGACACTATCGAGCCCTCGGCAGACTCGATCGGTTGGGCGAGGCAGTATGGACTCGATCCGCGCGTGATCGAACTCGCTCTGCGCGAAAGCCGGGCCGTGATCCGCCGCAAGAATGGCGTGCTGATCACTGAAACCCATCATGGATTTCTGTGTGCCAATGGCGGGATCGATGTTTCGAATGTCGACGGTGGCCGGCATGCTCTGCTGCTGCCTGAGGACCCCGATCTTTCTGCGGCCAGAGTTCAGCGCGCCCTGAGGAAACTGACTGGTATCTCAATCCCAGTCATCATCACTGACAGCTTCGGACGGCCCTGGCGCGAGGGGCTCACCGAGTTCGCAATTGGCATCTCGGGTATGAAGCCTCTGCGTGACGACCGCGGGCGACGCGATTCTCATGGTTACAAGCTGAAAGCAAGCGTCGAAGCGGTGGCCGACGAGTTGGCATGCGCCGCAGGACTCGTCTGCGGAAAACTGAACCGGACCCCGGCGTGCATCATTCGGGGATTTCACCATAAACGGGGGAAGGGTTCGTTCAGGGACTTGCTGCGTCAGCCGGACACGGACCTATTTCGTTGAAACTTCCGCTACACTGTAGGCAAGTTGCTTGCACGGTCTTGCCCGCTAGGGCATAGACTGGGAAGCTGCGTCTCTACCGGGGAGATTATGCACCGCGAATTGATCCCTTTCGAATTGGAGAATTTTCCTTCGCTTGAATGGTCTGATGTTGCCCCTCGAGTTAATCCTCCTGCGCGTTCCGCGCTCGAGAAAGCACTTGAAACGCAAAATGGCGGGGACCTGTCTCTGGAAGAGTGCTACGCGCTTGCGAACTCCGAAGGTGACGACCTGCTTGGTCTGTTGGTTGCCGCCAATGCTCTGCGCGCGGATCTTGTGGGCAACATCGTCACCTATGTAGTGAATCGAAATATTAATTTCACCAATATTTGCTTTGTGGGATGCAAGTTCTGCGCCTTCAGTCGCGGTCCGCGCGAGGCGGACGCCTACTTCCACGACCTCGATGTGATGGCACAAAAAGCGGTCGAGGCCTGGCAACTCGGCGCCAGTGAAGTCTGCATTCAAGGCGGTCTTCCCCGTGACCTGCCAAAGTTCTACTATCGCGACATTCTGCGTGCCGTGAAGCTGGCCGTTCCCCAGATGCACATTCACGCCTTCTCGCCCATGGAGATTGTTTACGGCGTAGAACTCTCCGGCATGCCGCTCGAGGATTACCTCGCCATGCTTCGCGACAACGGTCTGGGCACGTTGCCGGGTACAGCGGCCGAGGTTCTTGACGATCAGATCCGCCACATTCTCTCTGCCAATAAGCTTTCGACCGCCCAGTGGATTGAAGTGATTCGTGCGGCGCACCGCTGCGGCATCCGGACGACCTCCACGCTGATGTACGGCCATGCCGAAACGCCTGCCCACTGGGTTCGGCAGATGCGTCTGCTGCGCGAAATCCAGTCCGAGACCGGAGGCTTCACCGAATTTGTCCCGCTCGGATTTATTCATCAAAACACGCTGCTCTTTCAACAAGGTCTATCGCGACCGGGACCAACACTCTCCGAGCATCTCAAGGTTCACGCGTTAGCGCGCGTCCTACTTGCCGGTTCGATCAGCAACATCCAGGTTTCATGGGTGAAGTTGAATCGCAGCTTGTCGCAACTTTGCCTGCACGCAGGCGCGAACGATTACGGCGGCACGTTGATGGAAGAAAATATTTCCCGCGAGGCCGGCGCAACCGCGGGCCAGTACACGAGCCCCGAAGATTTTCAGGCCATGATTCTGGAAGCGGGCCGCATCCCCGCCGAACGCAATACCACTTACTCGCGGATCACGATCAAGCTTCCTCCGGAAGACTTCACAGCGGAACACTCGCTCGAGGCCGAATTCGCATGAGCGAGAACTCGCCGGCCCGGTCCGTCCAATTGCGATTATCGGAGGCACCGGCCCCGCCGGGATGGGACTTGGGCTGCGCTGGGTACGCGCCGGAGAGACGATGATACATCGGTTCACGCGAACGAGGTGCGCGCTGAACGGCTGCCGCCGCAATCAAGGCCAGAGTGGGAGCCGATGCCAGAGTCTCCGGGCTGGAAAACGGCGCCGCCTGCGCGGCTGCCGACATTCTCATGCTTACCGTGCCTTTCGAAGGTCAAGCGGCGCTGATCAAGAAACTGAAACCGGCAATGACTCCGGGCAGCATTCTCATTGACACAACGGTTCCGCTCGCGCTGCGGATCGGCGGACGCGCCTCTCGCACTGTCGGCGTCTGGCAAGGGTCGGCGGCCAGCAGGCGGCGGAGCTTGTGCCACAGACGTCAGCGTGGTTGCGGCCTTCCACAACGTCTCGGCCGAATTGATGGGCGGAGACAATCCGCTCGAGTGCGACGTGATCGTTTGCAGCGACGACGCTGACGCCGGACAGCTCACACGCGAACTGGCGGCGAAGATTCCCGGCGTCCGTCCCATCGATGGCGGCAAACTGGAAAACGCTCGTATCGTCGAGCAGATCACGGCCCTGCTCATCGGCTTGAACATCCGCCATAAAGGACACGCTGGAATTCGCATCACTGGCTTGCCGTCCAACGCGTATCGCTGAACCCTCAGGCTGCTAGGAGTGCTCGTTTGAGTCAAAACCGTCAACTCGACGCTGCATGGCAGTATCACACCGGCACCAAGCATTCCTATCTGAGACGTGCGTACCATCCCGCATTTTCTGGATTGGGACAACAAGCCACTGCTGTTCAAGATTTATCCCACGCTGGAAGTCACGCGGCTGCCAAGGGACTTCCGGGACACGGGCATGCCCGCGCTTTCGGCCATTGCAGCTGCGAGTGCAATGCAGGGGAAGCCATTGCCGACTGGAGACCCTCGCACAATTGCTTTTCTTTTCCGCTGGAGTTACCCGCAGCAAGAAGATTCGAAGGCGGGGAGACGTTCTTTCGCGCCGCCGCCTGTACGGGCGCTCTTTACGAAATCGAACTTTATGTCGTGTGCAGAGATCTGCGCAGCCGCGATATTCCGGGCAGCGGTATCCCCGCGGGCGTCTATCACTTCGGCGCCGCTGAATTTGGATTGCGCCAGCTCCGCGCCGGCGATTTTCGCCGCGTGCTCGCGGAGGCGACGGCGAGCGATCCGCTGATTGCGCACGCCCCGGTGACGATCATCTGCACTGGAACCTATTGGCGAAACGCATGGAAGTACCGTTCCCGCACTTACCGCCATTTCGGATGGGATAATGGGACCATCCTCGCGAATCTCCTGGCGATGTGCGCGGCCACAAATTTCCCGGCCAGCGTTGTGGCTGGCTTCGTCGATTTGCAGGTGAACTCTCTGCTTGGGCTTGATACGCGAAGGGAGGTCGCATTCTCGATGGTTCCGGTTGGCCATCAGATGTCGGAACCGCCCCAGCCGCCTGAAATATCGCCACTCGATTTGCCAAACGTTCCTTACTCCAAAGACGAAGTGGACTATCCGGCCATGCGCCGGTTGCACGAAGCTTCCTCATTCGATTCAGCCAGCGAAGTCATCGCATGGCGAGGTAAGACGCCGGATTCCGGAACTCGCCGTCGAACCAAAAGGCGCGCCTGCGCCGATGATGGTGGAGGATGACTCGCATGTTCCCAAAGACACAATCGAACAAGTCATCTCGCGACGCGGTTCGACGCGGCAATTTTCACGCGATCCGATCACGCTGCCGCAGCTGCGCGCATGCTCGATCGTTCCACCCGAGGCATTCCCGCCGACTTTCTCAATCCAGTCGGGAGTCACCTGAACGATCTATATCTGATCGTGAATAGCGTCGTTGGGATTAACGGCGGGCTCCTATGTTTATCACTGGACCACGAAGACTCTCGAGCTGCTGAAGCCCGGAGACTTTCGCGACAAGGCCGGATACCTTGGGCTTGAGCAGCAACTCCCCGCCGATGCCGCGGTCGACTTATTCTTTCTCGCCGATTTGAAAAGGATCATGGAACGCTACGGTAATCGCGGATATCGCGCGGTCCAACTGGAAGCCGGCATCCTGGGCGGCAGACTATACCTGGCTGCTTATGCGCAAAAACTCGGCTGCTCTGGCCTGACTTTCTACGATGACGACGTAGTGAGCTTTTTCTCGCCCCACGCGCGCGGCAAAAACGCGGTGTTCCTGGTGGCGTTGGGGAGAAGTGCGGTTCGAAGCAGAAAAGTCACGTGGTCCGGACGCATTCGTCCGGGGCTGGTGAATGAAATCAGCCAGGCCAGGATTATCACCGGGGCACGCTTGCTTTGCTCGCGGGGCGGACGAATGCGTCCAGCCCCACGTGATTCTTTCCTCAAGAGTTCCAGACCTTGACAAAACAGACAGGGCCACGTGAGTTAGTCTTCGGCGACCGGGCTGGACATCGTTCGGCGGGCTGTCCGCCGGCCATGTTCTGCGCGATGATCAGCTTGCGGGCTTCGCCGCGAATTTTCGGCAACTGCACTCCGAACCACCACGCTCCCAGCGACCGAGGCCATGCCGCCGATCGCGACCGTCATGGGCGCGCCGAGCCGGTCGGAGAGAGCCCCGCCCAGCAGCGCTCCAATCGGCGCCATGCCCATGAACATCATGGAATACACAGCCATGACCCGGCCACGCAGCGTATCCGGGACCATGACCTGGATCAGCGTGTTCGACGATGCCATCTGCAGCATGATGAAGTATCCCACGGGGAGCAGCAGAAGGACCGAGAGCCAGAACGATTTGGAATAAGCGAACAGCATCAGGCTCACGCCAAAACCCGCGCAGCACACCGCCACCCACTTCCCAGGCCCTTCACACCAGAGCGGGCGGCAAGGGTGAGCGCGCCCAGCAATGCACCCACTCCGGCCGCGCCCATCAGAATTCCCAGCCGCACCGCTCCTAAATCATGCGAGCCGATCAGAGAGGCGAACTGCTGGCCGCCACCATGCAGGATCTTGTCCGCGAAAATCGGCATCAGCACGACGTAGGGCATACCCGGTGACGCTGACTATGCCCAGCAGCACCAGCAATGCGCGGATCGGCGCGGTCCGATTCACGAACTGGAATCCTTCGACAATGTGTTCCCATGGCGAGCGTACTGCGCTGAACTCGCGCCGGGGCGTGCACATTCATCATCATCAATCCAGCGATCACCGCGATGTAGCTAGCGCCGTTTGCGAAGAAGCACCAGCCCTCCCCCAGTCGCGCCACCAGCACTCCAGCGACCGCCGGACCGATGACACGCGCCCCGTTGAACATGGAGGAGTTCAGCGCGATGGCATTCATCAGGTCGTCTTTGCCCACCATATCCACAAGAAACGATTGCCGGCCCGGGAATATCAAATGCGTTCACAACCCCAAACAGCGCCGCCAGCACGAACACATGCCACACTTTCACGACGTGCAGCAGCGTTAGTGCCGCCAGGATAAGGGCTAACAGCATCGAGACGGTTTGCGTCCCGATGACCACATACTGGCGATTCGCTGCGGTCAGCGACGATGCCCCCAATCGGCGCAATAAGAAAGACGGGAATCTGGCTGGCGAATCCCACCGCTCCGAGCTCCAGTCCCGATCCGGTCAGCCGGTACACTAGCCAAGACTGCGCAACAGTTTGCATCCATGTGCCGGTCAAGGAGATCATCTGTCCGCTGAAGAACAGCTGGAAATTCCGATGACGCAATGAACGCAGAGCCACTTGCCAGCCCTTCCGGCTGGGGACCTGCTCGCTCGGAGATACACTTTCTTGAATGGGAGCGTTCGCTTCAGCCACAGTCTATTTTGGATGACACAAAGCCTTGTTATGTATCAGTATATTCGCCGCAACATAGCTTCGATTCGCCCGACTCTGCGCATTTCGCGGCTGTTGGGACGAGAGAGTCCAATGCGGGCCCGGCACCGCGACAGTGACTAACTTGCAACTTTTCACGGCACCTTGTTGTGAGATACAGTAGCGCCCGTGGTTTGTTGCGATTCGGCAAAGGAAGTGAGCACATGACCACGTCTCCAGTGCGGGTTGAACGCCGGGTCGGACAGAGATTCCCCTATCTGCTTCCTGTTTCCCTGCGACAGAGCGTGAAGTCAATCGAAGGCGTCGGATTCACCCAGGACTTGAGTTCGCGCGGCGTTTTCCTCTTTTGCGATATTCCACTAGCCGAGGGTGCCCTCGTCGAACTCACACTTCGCATGCCGTCGGAGATTACTCTGGGCGACAGTATGCCGGTGCGCTGCAGAGGGCGGGTGCTGCGAGTAGTTAGACCGCCGCTGCCGGAATCGGCGCCTGCCGGCACCAACACCCTGGCGGAAACCAAGATCGGGGTCGCGGTAAGGCTGGAGCAGTACGAGTATTTGCCGGAGCGTGACGAGTCTTTCGCGAACGTGGCTCGCGTTGCCAGCTTGCATTCCCATCCAGACGAAGACCGAGCTCCGGTTCAGCCCACACTCTCACGATTCGCTGGATAATTCCGGCGATCTCGTGACTGCGCGAGCCGTCTCTGCACCGTTCGTTTCCGCTATCATGAGACTCTCATCTCTACCGGAGAAACGACGAATGGCTCGCATTCACTTGATTAGCCCGGAAGACGCATCCCTCGAGGTTAAAGAAATTTATGAGAAGACTCTGCGTGGCAAGCCAGGCAACGCCCAGAAAGCTCTGGCTCACCGTCCGGAAATGCTGAAGAATTTTCTGGGCTTTTACGCGAGCGTGGGCCGCTCGCTCGACCGCAAACTTTACGAACTGATCTACTTGCGCGTGTCATTGATCAACGGGTGTCACTATTGCACCCAACACCACGTTTCTTCGTCGAAGCGTGTGGGCCTAACCGCCGACGACTCGGCCATGCTGCAGGCTGGCGACTATTCCCGTTACAGCGAGAAAGAACAGGCCGCCCTGATCTACGTCGAAAAACTCACGCGCGATCCGCACGCAATTCGGGACGCCGATCTTGATTCTTTGAAATCACACTTCTCGGAGCCGGAGATCGTAGACATTCATTTGCTAACGGGCCTGGCTAACCTTACCAATCGCTTCACCGACCCGTTAGGGCTTGAAGTCGAATTTCCCGAAGAGAAGGTCTAGACGCGGGATTGTGTTTTCAAATCGCGGTTACAGGATCTGTCTTGCATCCCCAACCCGCCTGGTGAGGCGCTCGCGATCCAGGTACTCGAGCAGGGGAATCGCGTATTTGCGGCTCACTCCCGTGAGTTGTTTGAAACCGGCGACGTCGATGGTGGGAGACTGCACTTTTCGCGCGAGAATCTGCCGCCGCAACTCGTCGAGAGCACTGCGGTGAAACACAAGTTCGTCGGAGACTTTGACCAGGACTTTATCTCGCAAGAGCAGCGTGACGATCTTTTGCGCTCTCACCTTGTCGACTTTTAGCCCGGCGATAACCTCCTGAAGTGCCGGAACTCTCAGGCCGGCTGCTGCAAATGCGTCTTCGATCTTCTTCTTCGATTCCGCTTCTTCATTTTTCATGACCACGCCGCGGCCGGGAAGACGCACCAGATCTCCCGCTATCTCGAGCTTTCTATCGCGAACTAAGGCATCGAGCAGAGTGCTAAAGATTTCGCTCGGAACTCCCTGCTCTTCCCGTAGATGTTCCCTGCCGATGCCACCTACCAACGGATTCCGCTTATGAAATTCCTCCACCGCCTCAACCACGCGCCCTTTCAGCGCATCGACTGCGGAGCCGTCAAGCAGGGCATCATCGATTCTTACGAGCTTGCCGTTCTTCAGAGGCGCAGCCAGCACCTTGTCGATGACTTCGAGTCGCCATCCCGTCTCCGCTAGCAAGGCCCGGCGGGAGAGTCCGGACACATCCTGTCGCGCGATGCGCGCCACCAGAATTTGTTCAGATTCGCCGGAAGCGAGAAGGTTAAGAAAATCCGCGATTCCTGCCGTTCGCTTTTTGGGAGCAGCATCCAGAACGACGCCGCCTCCGATCGTAATGACAGGTGAAAACTGACGAATGATGAAGCGATCGCCAGGAAGCAGCAGGTTCGGGCCAGGCAACGTGATCCGGGCAAATTCACTTTCTCCGGGCGCAATCTGAGATTTGCTCTGCAATCTCACTTCGGCAATCGTTTCCATCGTCATGGAATGCAGGTGCACCCGCGCACGCGACTTCAGAGGCCGCGGCGCTGAGCTCAACAGTTGGAGCTTGACATCGGCTTGCCGTGTCGCAACGAACGTTTGCGGCGGAGCCAGTGTCATCCCCCGCGCCAGATCTTCAACGCTGGCTCCCGTCAGGTTCAATGCCGTCCGCTGACCCGCTAGAGCGATCTCGGAACTCTTCCCGTGAACCTGCACTCCACGCACCCGAACTCGCCTGCCGGTCGGAAAAACTTCCAGTTCCTCCTCTTTGCGGATCGTGCCCGAAACCAGGGTTCCGGTCACCACGGTTCCAAAACCCTTCATGGTGAAAACGCGATCCGTTGGCAGCCGCGCGAGCGCCTGAGAATCTCTGGGCTCGACATGCGCTGCGGACGTAACAATGGCTCGTTTCAGCTCGTCGAGGCCGGTGCCGGTCAAAGAACTCACCGCCACAATTGGAGCGCTCGGCGATTCCATGAATGTCCCGCGCAGAAACTCTTCCACCTCGAGGCGCACCACATCCAGGGTCTCCCGATCGACCGCATCGGACTTGGTCAGCACGGTGATGCCGCGCTTCACTCCGATCAGTCGCAGAATGTCGAAGTGCTCCCGGGTCTGTGGCTTGATGGCTTCGTCCGCGGCGATCACCAAAAGAACCAGATCGATGCCGCCCACACCGGCCAGCATATTGCGTACAAAACGTTCATGGCCTGGAACGTCGACAAAGCCGATGTGCAGGGTCTCTCCAACCGCGCTCTGCAAGTCCACGTGCGCGAAACCCAGGTCAATGGTGATGCCGCGCCGCTTTTCCTCCTCAAGGCGGTCGGCATCGATCCCGGTGAGCGCCTTTACCAGCGCCGTTTTCCCATGATCAATGTGCCCAGCCGTCCCGATGATGATGGACTTCATACCTTGAGAATCCTAGCAGCACAGGCTGTTCCAGGGTTCAACTTTGGTCTCTCGAAGGCCTATCCGGCAGGCGTCAGAAATGCGACAATAGAGCTTCCCCAATGGTGACTTCCCTCACTCCTGCTATCTCTCCGGAGACCATCCGGCAGCACGGCCTTACCCCTGACGAATACGAAAAGATCCGGCAACTTCTCGGCGGCCGTGAGCCCAGCCTGACCGAACTCGGCATCTTCAGCGTGATGTGGAGCGAACATTGCTCCTACAAGTCATCCCGCGTCCATTTGAAGCGGCTGCCCACGCGCAGCAAGCTTGTGCTGCAGGGACCTGGGGAGAACGCCGGGATCATCGATATCGGAGACGGATGGGCCTGCGCATTCAAGATCGAATCGCACAATCATCCTTCGTTCATCGAGCCCTTTCAAGGGGCTACGACCGGCGTAGGTGGAATCCTGCGCGACATTTTCACGATGGGTGCGCGTCCAGTCGCAGTGATGGATTCGCTTCGTTTCGGTCCGATATCCGCTCACGGAGCGACAGCCGCCTCGGCTGTCCCGCCAGGGCGAAGCCCGGCGGCATCAGTTCCCTCGCAGTCGGAGGTACACCGCAATCACTCAATCCTCGAAGGCGTAGTCAGCGGAGTGGCTTCGTACGGGAATTGTTTCGGCGTCCCCAATCTGGGGGGTGAGACGAAATTCGAGGCCTGCTACTCCGGCAATCCCCTGGTCAATGCATTCGCTCTCGGCCTGGTTCGGAAAAACGAAATCTTTTACGCGCGCGCTGCGGGAGAGGGCAATCCGGTCATTTATGTTGGCTCCAAGACCGGCCGCGATGGCATTCACGGCGCGACCATGGCGAGCGAGGAATTCAGCGAAGCCTCGGAAGCGAAGCGTCCCAATGTTCAAGTGGGCGATCCCTTCCTCGAAAAGCTTCTGCTCGAAGCGTGTCTCGAAGCCATGCAGACCGGCGCGATCGTCGGTATTCAGGATATGGGGGCTGCCGGCCTGACTTGCTCGACCTGCGAAATGGGCGGGCGTGGCGGCGTGGGCATTGAGATTGAACTGGATCGTGTTCCCCAGCGCGAGACCGGCATGACGCCGTACGAGATCATGCTCAGTGAGTCGCAGGAACGCATGCTCCTGGTCGCGCAAAAGGGCCGCGAGCAGGAAGTTTACCGGGTGTTCGAGAAGTGGGGACTCGACGCCGTCGAAGTTGGCAAGGTCACAACCGACAACAAATTGCGCGTGCTCCAGCACGGTGAAATCGTGGCCGAGATTCCCAATCCCGCGCTGACTGACGAAGCGCCGCTTTACCATCGCCCCCTGACCCGCTGGGAGCCGCCAGTGCCGCGTGAGAAGCCAGGGGAGATTACGTTCGGTCAGACCACCGATTTCACCGCCAGCCTCAAGCATCTGCTTGCGACTCCCAATATTTGCGGCAAGCGCTGGGTGTGGCAGCAGTATGACCATATGGTGCAAACCAATACCGTCGAGGCGCCGGGCGCGGGCGATGCTGGGGTAATTCGCATCAAGGGCTCGCAACGCGGACTCTCGATGGCGCTCGATGGGAACGGTCGATGGTGCTATCTCGATCCGCGGCTGGGAGCGATGCATGCGGTCGCGGAAGCGGCACGAAAAGTGGCTTGCTCGGGCGCGACTTCGATCGGCGCCACTAATTGCCTCAACTTTGGGAACCCTGAAAAGCCGCATATTATGTGGCAGTTCTCCCAAACCATCGACGGCATTACCAAAGCTTGCGAGGAACTGGAGATCCCGATCACTGGCGGCAACGTCAGCTTCTATAACGAGACGCTGGGGGAAGGAATCTATCCGACACCCGTTCTTGGCGTCGTGGGAACGCTCGACGACGTTCACAAAGCCGCGAAGATGCATTTCGCGGTTCCGGGGCGCGCCGTCGTACTGTTGCGCGCCGGGGAAGCGGGAGACGTTACGGACGCGGAAACCGAGTTCGGCTCCTCCGAATACGCCAAGGAGATCCTGGGTACTCTCTGGGGATACCCGCCGGAGCTCGATCTGGAAAAAGAAGCCGCATTGCAGAAAGCCGTGATCGAACTGATTCAAGCAGGATTGGTAGATTCGGTGCACGATTGTACCGATGGGGGTATTGCAGTTGCCCTGTGCGAGATGGCCTTCCCCAAGCGGGTCGGAGCGAGGGTCAACCTCGCTTCGGGCGGCCTCTTCCCCGAGTTTGCGTTATTTGGGGAAGATGCCAGCCGCATCCTGATCTCTTGCGACCCGGCGAACCTCGACCGAATCAAACAGGCATCAGAAACGCATGGCGTTGCCTTAGAGATAATCGGAGAGACGATTCCTGACAGGTTCGAAATCTCACTCGACGGCAGCCGAGTGATCTCGGCTACCATCGCGGAATTGAACGCGCCATACGAGAGCGCGCTGGAATCGGCGCTCAGGACCGATCCAGAACTGGTAACAACGTAAGCTAAAGACTAAGGGGCTAAATGCCAATTTCCGACAAATTTCGGGACGAATGCGGAGTGGTCGCGATTTTCGCGCATCCAGAAGCCGAGAAGCTCGCGTATCTTGGCTTGCACGCCCTGCAGCATCGCGGACAAGAATCGGCCGGAATTGTCTCCTCCGACGGCCTCACGTCCCGCGTCCACAAGTCAATGGGATCGGTGGCCGAGATCTTTACGGAGGATGTCCTCTCGAAAATGCGCGGCTCGCTTGCTATCGGGCACACGCGCTACTCTACGGCTGGCGATTCGGCGCTGCTCAACGCCCAGCCCATTCTCGTGCAATCGAACAAAGGTTCCATCGGGCTAGCGCACAACGGCAATCTCGTAAATGCCACGCAGGTCCGCGCCCGGCTCGAAAGTCAGGGCTCAATCTTTCAGACCAACAGTGATACCGAGGTTATCGTTCATCTGATTGCTCTCTCGAAGGAGCACACCCTGCCTGAGGCCATGGCTGACGCTCTGCGCCGGGTTGAGGGTGCGTTTTCGCTGGTAATGATGAGCAACGATCGCATCTTCGCCGTCCGCGACCCGCGCGGTTTCCGGCCGCTGGCTATGGGGCGCATCCCGGCAGTCGAAGGCCAGAAACACGACACCATCGTTTTCGCGTCCGAGACCTGCGCCTTCGATCTGATCGGAGCCCAGTACCTTCGGGATGTGAAACCCGGAGAGCTGATCGTCGTCGGACCCGAAGGGATAAGTTCCCGCTTCTATGCCACGGCGCAGCCCCAGTCGAGCTGCATCTTCGAGCACGTCTATTTCTCGCGCCCGGACAGCCTGGTATTCGGTCGTTCGGTGCAAACCAGCCGCGAAGAGCTTGGACGTCAGCTGGCCCGGGAAGCGCCCGTCGACGCGGATCTGGTCGTCCCTGTGCCGGATTCCGGGGTGACCGCGGCAGTCGGCTACGCCGCAGAAAGCGGCATTCCTTTTCGATTCGGACTCATCCGGAACCACTACGTCGGACGCACCTTCATCGAGCCCAGCCAGAGCGTGCGAGACTTCGGAGTCAAGCTGAAGCTGAATCCGGTGCGCTCGCTGCTTGAGGGCAAGCGGGTCGTTCTGATTGACGATTCCATCGTGCGCGGCACGACCAGCCGCAAGATCGTGCGCATGATCCGCAACGCCGGAGCCACCGAGGTGCACATGCGCATCTCGTGCCCGCCGACAATTTCGCCGTGTTATTACGGCGTGGATACGCCATCGAAAAAGCAGCTCATCGCCGCCAACAAATCGGTCGTCGAGATTCGCGATTACATCGGGGCTGACTCTCTGGCTTATCTCTCGCTGGACGGCCTGAAGGCAGCTTGCGGAGAAGGAGACAAGATTTCTTATTGCTCGGCGTGCTACACCGGAAAGTACCCCACCGACATCATCGATGTCGACGAAATCCAGCCGGCTACTGTCCGACGGTGACATTTCACCCCGTATCTTCAACAGCAGGATCAGCGTAATGGCTTTTGCGCGCGGACCACGCGGGGAATCGATTGCAAATCAGAAATGACGTCGATGGCATCCCATCCTTCAAGCAACGGCCGCACCTGCTCAGCGATCGTCCCGCTGATTTCGAAAACGAGCCAGCCTCCGGGTCGCAGAGCCGCGTGCGCCTGCGGAATCAGCCGGGCAATCACCTCGATTCCAGCACGTCCCGCGAATACTGCGGTCCGCGGCTCGAATTTGCGAACTTCCAGCTGGACCTGATCCTCCTCTGCTTCTCCGACATACGGCGGATTCGAAACAATTAGGTCGAATGGCGGCGAGACGTTGGCCAGCAAGTCGGCCTGATGGAACTGAACGCGCCGTTCGAGTTGATGACGTGCTGCATTGGCTCGGGCAATTTCCAGCGCCGGCGCCGAGATGTCGGTCGCGTGAATTTCCGCCGATGGCAGTTCTTTCGCGAGCGCCAGCGCAATGCATCCCGACCCGGTCCCAACATCGGCGATGCGCGTGGTTACGTTCCGAGGTTCAACGTCGGACGCCCTGAGTTCGAGCACCGTCTCGATCACGTGCTCCGTTTCCGGGCGCGGAATCAGCACCGCCGGTGACACGATCAGATCCATCCCCCAGAATTCCTGGTGGCCCGTAATGTACTGCGCCGGCACCCCGCGGGCACGTTCAGCCAAGGCAGCGTCGTAGCGGGATTCCTCCTCGGCGGTGAGTTCGCGCTCGGGATGCCCGTGGAGATGGGCGCGGTCGCAACCTAGCGTGAACATGAGCAGCAATTCGGCGTTCATGCGCGGAGATGGGACATTTTCCGCAGTCAGACGGGTGATTGCCGAATCCAGCGCTGCTTTCAGTTGCACAAGTTTATTTGACCACGGGGGAGAGAAAGCTGCACATGACTGAGCCTGAACAAGCCGGCATCACTTCGATTGCTGCCGCTGGAGTTGGTTGACCAGATAGATCATCTGCCCGATGTGGTGCTGCAAATGGCTCTCACACACCAGAAAGATCGTCAGACGATTCGCAGCATCGGTGCCCACGCCAGAATATTCACTAGACCACTCGTCAGGGGACTGGTTCTGAATAGTCCGCACCACAATGGCCACAGCTTCGTCGAAGCGCTGCAGGGCCTCCGCCTTGGGCGGAGGATTCGAATCCGCAAACTCCCGCGGACGATCGCGGATGTAGCCCGTCTTCGCGATCTGCGCGCCAATGTAATAGTTCAGATTCCCCGTGAGGTGCAGAACCAGATGGCCGAAACTGTTTCCGAACGAAAATGGCTTCTTCCAGAATTCGCCTTCGCCAAGCGGCGCTCCCAGCTCACGGACGCGACGCGCATGCGCCTGGTAACGGTCAGCGAGCACGGAACTAAGGGTCGAGGATAGGTCAGCCATTCGTCTCCTACTCGGGCGCGTTCGAGACGCCCTCTGAAATCTATACCACGTCGGCAGTTTCCTGCTTCAGCTTCTCCGCCTGGTAGTGGGTAATCAGGGCTTCAATAAGGGGCTGGATCTTGCCGTCCATCACGGCGTCAAGCTGGTGAATCGTGAACCCGATGCGGTGATCGGTAAGCCGATTCTGCGGGAAATTGTAGGTCCGGATCTTCTCGCTGCGATCGCCCGATTTGACCATCGCCCTGCGCTCTTTGGCGAGAGCCTCCTGCTGCTTCTCCATTTCGATCTCGTATAAGCGGGCGCGGAGTACGCGCATGCCTTTTTCGCGGTTCTTGATCTGCGACTTTTCGTCCTGGCAACTCACCACCGTATTGGTCGGGATGTGCGTAATCCGTACGGCAGAGTAAGTCGTGTTCACTGACTGGCCGCCGGGACCGGAAGAACAAAAGGTATCGATGCGCAGGTCCTTTGCTTCAATTTTGATGTCCACGTCCTCGGCTTCCGGCAAGACGGCAACAGTAACAGCAGAAGTGTGAACTCGCCCCTGCTGTTCGGTTGCAGGCACGCGCTGCACTCGATGTACTCCGCTTTCGTATTTCAACTGCGAAAACACGCGGTTGCCTTCGATGATCGCAATCACTTCCTTCAGACCACCTACCGACGACTCAGACGTGGACAACACTTCCACCTTCCAGCGCTTCGTTTCGGCATAGCGGGTATACATGCGAAAAATCTCCGCCGCAAACAGGGTAGCTTCATCCCCTCCGGTACCCGCGCGGATTTCCAGGATGACGTTCTTCTCGTCATTCGGATCCTTGGGCAGCAACAGGACCTTCAAATCCTCTTCGACCCCCGAGACCCGTCCCTGCAGGCGATCGAGCTCCTCCTGCGCGTAGGCCCGCATCTCGGGATCCTTCTCCTCCTCCAGAAGGGCCTTGCTCTCAGCTATCCCCTTGGTCAGATCCTTGTATTCGCGATACTTCTCGACAATCGGAGCGATCTCGCTGTGCGCCTTGGCGGTCTTCTGGAATTTTGCCGAATCGTTCATGATCTCCGGCGACGCGAGCGTGTTGGTCAGCTCGTCGTAGCGTGCTTCGATTTGATCCAGTCGTTCAAACATGGTTGGCTCCGTGGAGGCGCAACTCGCGCCTCAGTTCAGGCCTGGAAGCCCGATTTCCTGAGGGCTAGCCTGACTTCCGCCTTTCGGCATTTTAGTTTTATTGGGAAGACGAAGAGAAGTGTTCGCGGCGGGACCGCTAGGCAATCACCAGCTCGCCGCCGCGCTCTTTTTCGAGCACCATGGCATTCTGGAGCGCAACGATGGCACACTGCGCCTGGTCGTCCGAAGGCGGCTTGGTTGTGATCCGCTGCAGCCACAATCCCGGCGCCGTCATCAGGGCGAACAGCGATCCGCGATGCTTGGCGGCAAAGCGGATGATCTCATATGACACACCCGCAATCAGTGGCAGAAGCGCAATGCGCGAGGCAAAGCGTGCCCAGAACGTTGTGAACGGGATCAACATATAGAAGCCAATCGAGATCAACATGACCGTCATCAGAAAGCTGGTTCCGCAGCGAGGATGGAACGTGGAATACTTTTGTACCGCCGCCGTCTCCAGGGGATCGCCGTTCTCAAACGCAAAGACCGTCTTATGTTCGGCACCGTGATACTCGTAAACGCGCCGAATATCTTTCCACAGCGAAACGCCCCAAATGAAAAGCAGAAACAATGCCAACCGAATTCCGCCGTCGATCAGGTTGAAGATGATGCGCCCGCCTAGGGCTGGATCGATCTTCTTCAGTTCGGTTGCCGCCAGCAGCGGTAAATACTTGTACATCACGATGAAAAAACCCAGCGAGAGCAGGACGTTGGCTGCGGCGAGCCAACCGCTGATGGCTGCTGCCTTGTCGCGACTTTGAGAGTTGGGATTTTCCGCCGCGCTTCGCACTGGCGGGACAGCCGAGGCGGCTGTCTCTACATGGTTCTGCTCGCCCTCCTGCATGATGTCTTCAATCGCAACGTTGGCCGAAAATCGCAGTGCGCGATAGCCTAAATTCATGGCATATCCTAACGTCACTACTCCGCGGACGATTGGCCAAGCCATCCATTTGTGCTTTTCCGACGGGCGATCCAGCGGCTCGCGAAGGGTCACAACTTCACCGGAGGGCTTGCGGCAGGCGATGGCCCAGGCATGTGGGGACCGCATCATAACCCCTTCAAGCACGGCTTGCCCACCGACCAGAGTTTCCTCCCCGCTCTCAAGCGCAGGCAGAAGCTGAATGGCGGCCATGAACCGCAGGTAATTTCGCACAATTCGCACTGCTATTGGATGCTCCTTCGAAACAGACGGCACCATCGCTAGGGTACCACAGCGCCCGATGGTTTACGATTACGCTAGATCGGCCTTAACTGCTGGGAGCAAAGGTACTTACACACCGATGGATGTTTGAGCCAACGATCCATGCCCGACTCATTCCAACGATTCGCGACTACCGCCGAAGCCATCGCCGCCACGACCAGGAAGCTGCAAAAGACGGCGATCGTGGCCGACTTCTTAAAGTCTTGCACGATGGAGGAAGCTGCTGTATCCGCCGTTTTTCTCTGCGGACAGCCATTCCCCGCATGGGAAGAAGCCACGTTACAGATCGGAGGTCGATCGCTGTGGCAAATCGTGGCGGAGTTGTCCGGGAAAACCGAGACCGAGATGAGCGCCGCGTACCGGCAGCACGGCGATCTCGGAGCGGTTGCCCAAGCTGTTCTTCCCACGCGAGGCCGAAGGCACACCAGCCTTGAGGAATTGGAGCACAAGTTCCGAGAGGTGTCCGATGCAAAAGGTCCCTCGGCAAGAGCCGCCCTGGTTCGGCATCTTTTATCGAACGTGACGCCACCCGAAGCCAAGTACATGGTGAAAATCATGACTGGCGACCTTCGCATCGGGCTCAAAGAAAGCCTGGTGGAGGAGGCAATCGCGAAGGCATACGATGCCACGCTCCCGCAGGTGCAGCGCGCCAACATGCTGCTGGGCGATATCGGTGGTGCGCTAAGGCTTGCGGTGGAGGGCAAGCTCGATGAAGCGAAAATGCGCCTCTTCCATCCGCTGGGCTTCATGCTGGCGAGTCCAATCGAATCTGCCGAGGAAGGTCTCAGTTATTTCGCCGATGCCGCGGTTGAAGATAAATACGACGGCATTCGCGCTCAAACTCATATTTCCGGCGGGGAGGTGCGAATCTTTTCCCGCACGCGCGACGAGATTACCGAGTCGTTCCCCGAGTTGCCACCGGCTCTAGCCGGACTACCGCAGGATGCCGTTCTGGATGGCGAGATTGTAGCCTGGGAGTATCCGCCGAACGTGCAGAATGCAAGGGCAATCGTCGACGAACCGGTCTCGCAGGCCGCGGAAACTGTCACTATGAACGTAGGTCGCGCCCGGCCCTTCACGGTTCTGCAACAGCGGCTCGGCAGAAAGAAAGTCAGCTACAAAATGCTGCGCGAGGCCCCGGTTGCCTTTCTCGCGTTCGACATTCTCTATGCCAACGGCGAATTGGTGATTGATCGTCCCCTTAGAGAGAGAGCGCAGATACTGGATACGTTGCTGGCGGCGCGACGGCGACTTGGTATCGCCTCAGTTTCAGGTCGTGGCGAGTCCGCTCAGCACGAGTTGATGTTCGACGAGGAGTCCTGCGAAGACAAATCGTCAGCCCAAGCTGCCGTGATTCGTGCTCCGGCTTTCCGCGCTGCGTCCGCTAACGAACTGGAAGAACTCTTCACCGCCGCCCAGGATCGCGGCAATGAGGGCCTCATGATCAAGGACCTGGCATCGGCCTACACGCCCGGCAAGCGCGGCAAATCGTGGCTCAAAATGAAGCGCGAACTGGCCACGCTCGACGTGGTCGTCACCGCCGTCGAATACGGACACGGCAAGCGCATTGGCGTGCTCAGCGACTATACGTTTGGAGTCTGGGATGCGGATCGGCTCGTCAACATCGGAAAGGCATACTCCGGCCTTACGGATGTTGAAATTGCCGAAATGACGAAGTGGTTCCTCGATCACACAGTGGAGGATCAAGGCTTCCGTCGCACGGTCGAACCCAAGATCGTGCTCGAAGTGGCCTTCAACAACCTGATGCAGTCCGATCGCCACGAGAGCGGGTACGCCCTGCGTTTCCCTAGAATCGTGCGGTTGCGCCCCGACAAGGCTCCAGACGAGGCTGACATGATCGAACGAGTCCGCGAGATTTACGAGAAACAGCGCACCTGAAGAACACGCGCGCTAGTGCTCATGATGATGCTGGTGTTCTTCACTTTCCACCACCGGAATCACGCAGCCATGCGCCACTTCGCACACCACGTGCTCGAATTGGATGGTGGTGTGGTCGATGCGGAATCCGTGCAGCAAGCGTTCCTTGACGTCCCGCAAAATTCGTTCGCTGACCGAGGGAGGAATATCGGCAATAGAAATGTGGCAAGAGAGAGCGTGAGTTTCTGAGCCAATGCTCCAGACATGGAGATCGTGCACGTCGTTCACGCCTTCCACCGACCGTATCGCGGACTCAATCTTCTCCAGTTTCATACCCCGCGGCGTACCTTCCAGCAGGATATTCAGGGTTTCGCGGACAATGCCAAAGCCCGACCACAGGATGAGAACACCGATTCCCACCGACAGCACCGAGTCAATCCAGTAATCGCCGGTCGCCAGGATGGCCCAGCCTCCTGCAATCACGGCGGCGGTCGACAAGGTGTCGCCGATCTCATGCAGCAGTGCGCTGCGGATATTCACGTCGCCGCCGGAACGGAACAGCAGGAAGGCGATCGCTCCGTTCATCACCACGCCGGCCCCGGCCACCCACATCATCAGGCTGGCTTGCACGTGTTCGGGATGCTGCAAGCGGTGGAAGGCCTCGTAAAAAATGAAAAACGACACCACCACTAGCGAGCTTGCGTTCACCAGCGCCGCCAGCACTCCAGCGCGCTGGTAGCCGTAAGTCTTCGTGGAATTCGCAGGACGCGACTGGAAATATAACGCTACCAGCGAGAGCAGGAGCGCGAGGAAGTCCGAGAGATTATGTCCGGCTTCCGACAGCAAGGCCAGCGAGTGGGCCCGGATCCCTGCCACAACCAGCAAGGCGATGTAGGCCAAGGTCACGGCCAGCGAGATCTTCAGAACCCGCGTGGGACTGCCCGCACCATGAACATGCACGTGCATTTACTTAGTCTAAGGGCGCTGCCGACGGGCTTCAAGCGCCGCTGGACTTCAACTCTTGGCGAGGCTGTCGAGATACCGCTTGTTGTAAAACGAAGTCGTCTTTTGGACGAACTCGAGCACGCGGAACATGCGCTCGCGGGCTTCCCGGTTCATCTCGCGGAATTGAACCGCAACCCCGGATCCCGGGTCGAGTCTCATGACCACACCTTCGGCGGAGAGCGTAGGATCGTCCATCGAGAAGCCTAGCTTGATTTTGCTGCCCGGTGGAAGGATCGTGCTGGTCTCGACAAAGCAGCCACCCAAGCTGACGTCAGTAAGGTTGGCAAACATCGGCACTCCACCGGCTTCGGCCTGCAATTCGATGGTGACTCTGCACTTGAGCCGCGGATGGGCCCGGCGATCCTTGTAGGCCATCTGCTTCTGCTTTTCGAGGTACATGCGCCGGTCCGCCTCGGCCAATAACTGCTCCGCGTCCTTGCCGTCGTCGGGATATACGGCGAGTCCCACGCTGAGTGACAGGATTTCTTCGCCGCAAACTTCATTGCCCGCGTGCCGCGCCAGGGTCTTCATTTGCTCAACCTTCTTAACCGCCGCATCCGCCGGCAGCCCCGGGGCGATCACCACAAATTCGTCTCCGCCCATGCGCGCGACGTAGTCGTACTCGCGGCAACTGTCCTTGAGCGCTTGCGCGAACAGGCGTAGCACGCGGTTGCCTTCCAGGTGTCCGAACCGGTCGTTGATCTGCTTGAAGCCGTCCATGTCCGAGACCATGACAGTCAGCGCAGTGTTGTCGCGCTTGCAGCGCGCCAGGTCGCGATCCAATTGCAGGAACAGCGATCGCGCGTTCGGCAATCCGGTGAGATAGTCGGTCGTCGCCGAGTTCTCCGCCTGCTGGTATTTCAGAGCATTCTCAATGGCCAGCGCCATCTTGCCGCTAACCGCCAGCAGGATTCGCAAATGATCCGTCGTAAAGCCATCGCGCTCACCGCGGTAAAGGGCAAGAACGCCGATGACACCAGCCACTCCCTCCAGCGGAACCGCTAGGGCTGACCGCAGAGTGCTGAATTTCGAAGGATCATTCAGGTATCCCGGCTCGACCGACGGATTTCCGTTGATGATGGGTTTGCGATTGTGTGCCACCCATCCTGACAAACCTTGTCCCAGCGGAATTCGCAACGAAGAAAACAGGCGATAGTTATCGCCGTTCACGTATTCCGGCACCAGTTCGGTGTCCCGCTTTACATAAATTGCGATCGCGTCGTAGGGCACCATCGGCTTCAGCTTTACCGAAAACACCGACAGCGTTTCCCCTAAACTCAGAGACGCACCCAGATCCTGGCTGAGTTCAAACAGCGACTGCGCTTCCTGCCGGGCCGCCGCGATCGACGATAAGAACGTGGTTTCCTTCCCCGCATAGTCTTGCGCCACCGCATTTTCAAAGCCCGCTGCCGGCTCCAGCCCTCGCTCGATCTTGATCGCCGTCGACAGCGGAGCATTCGGATCCGCCGCCGATTTGGCAAGCGCCAGCCGCTCCAGATTCATGTACCGCTTCTGCAGGATGTCTACCACCCTCGGATCAAACGACTTGCCTGACTCCGCAGCCAGCTTCTGGATGACTTCCTTCATTGGCAGGGCCCGGCGATACTGGCGGTCCGATGCCAGCGCGTCAAGGTAATCAACCGCCGACAAGATCCGCGCTCCAATGGGGATCTCGGCGCCCTTGAGCCCCATGGGGTACCCGGAGCCATCCCATTTCTCGTGATGCGCCCGGACAATCGGCACCACCGGATACGGAAAGCGCACCCGCTCCAGAATCTCAGCGCCAACCAGCGTGTGAATCTTCATCTTTTCGAATTCTTCCGGACTCAGACGGCCGGGCTTCGAGATGATGTGTTCGGGAACCGCCAGCTTGCCGATATCGTGCAACAGCGATGCGGCGTGCAAAGCCTCGAGTTCGGGTCCAGTAACGCCGAGTTCCTTTGCCACTTCGATGGCATACACGCGCACGCGCTGCAAGTGCTCGTGCGTCGTATGATCCTTTGCCTCGATGGCCAGGGCCAGCGCCTCGATCGTTCGTAAGTGGAGATTTGCCATCTCCTCCACATGCCGCTTCTCGTCGTCCAACTTTCCCAGATAGAGCCGGTAAGACCGGTAGATCAGGTAAGCCGCCGGCAATACCAGAAGCGACGTTTCCCAGTTAAATTTTCGGTTCAGCCATGCAATGACGGCGGCGATTCCCGCTCCCACCAGGTAATACGGAAACGACCAGAAATAGCAGTCGACCAGAATCCGGCTGATCGGCCGCCGTTCGGTCAGCGAGATGACCGTCGCAATCGATCCCGCGTTGGCGATGAAGTACACGGTCGCCGACAATCCCAGCAGCAATGGGCGATTCTCCACCAGCAGGTTCATCAGGGGATGGTGATACACGATGTAGGCTGCCGCCGTGGAGATCGAGCCCGCGCAAACGTTGAATGTGATTTGCAGCGCCCGGGGACGTTCCGGGAAGATACACTGCGCCAACATGGAAATGGCGCCTAAAATCAATGTTTCGGTGAAGCTCAGCTCAAGGACCCCAATCAGGATGAAAAGAAAATTCACCGACAGGGTTCCGGTGATTCCCGGTAGATTGACCTTGAGTCGGGAAGCCAGGACGGCAATTCCCGCGTAGCAAATGAATTCCGCAATATTGTTGCTGCTCTGGTGGATGGCTCCGTACACCAGCGTTCCCAGCCCCAGAATGACAATCAGGCTGATGAACAGCTTTGCGGGAATTGACAGTCCTCTCCACGAGCGCGAGCGCTCGGGCAGACCCATAGATATGCTGGTGGTGCCAGTCATAGTTGAGTGGACACACTGCGGACGGGGAGGCGTCCGCCCGTAATCATGAATACCAGCTAAGGCTCATGGTGACAATAACTTAGCAAGATTTTGGGAAACTTCGGTAACTTGCGGGGGATGTCTTTCTGGGGATAAACGGCGCCCCATAACAACACAAGAGAGCTCTATTTCAGGCTTCAGACCGAATAGGAAACGTCGGCCCCAGGATTCTCCAGATCCTCTCCGGCCGAAGTTGTTGTCGTAGAAGACTTTCCGCGACGCATGGCGACAATCCCGGTTCGAACCATCTCCAGTACGCCATAAGGCCGCAAGACTTCCAGAAGTCCGTCGATTTTGTCTTCCGCGCCCGTGATCTCAATAGTCAGTGATTCGGGCGAGAGGTCGACCACCCGGGCGCGGAAGACGCTCGCCAACTCCAATACATGCGACCGAGCCTCATGCGTCGCCGCAACTTTAATCATTGCCAAATCTCGGACGATTGCCGGTTGGTTCGTGATGTTTTCCACCAGCAGCACGTTCACCAGCTTGTAGAGGTTGGCCTCAATCCGCTTGGCCTGGTCGCGGTCGGCCTCAACGGTGATCGTCATGCGGGAGACTTCTGGTTTTTCGGTGCGCCCAACGGTGAGGGAATCGATGTTGAACGCACGCCGCCGGAACAACGACGCCACCCGCGTTAGCACGCCGGGTTTGTTTTCCACATAGACTACGTACGTATTTAGCATTTCTTTTTACTCATCCGCCGCAGTTTCAACGATTTTGCTTGGTCGCCGGATCATCTCGTGCAGCGAGGCTCCCGCCGCCACCATGGGATAAACCGTGTCCTCTTGCTCAACCCGGAAGTTGATCAGCACTGGGCCGTCATGCTGTTTTGCCTCCCGCACGGTCGGCACCACTTGCGAACGCGCGGTAACCGTTTTGCTGTGGATGCCATAAGCTTCGCCCAGTTTCGCGAAATCCGGGTTCAACAGCGGAGTGGCCTGGTAGTTCCGTTCGTAGAAGAACTCCTGCCACTGCCGAACCATGCCCAGAAATCCGTTGTTGATGATCGCAATGTTGATCTTGAGCTTCTCCTGCACAATGGTGGCGAGTTCGCACAGGGTCATCTGAAATCCGCCATCTCCAACCACAACCCAGACCTCCGCCTCGGGTCGTGCTACTTTCGCGCCGATGGCCGCCGGCAGCGCAAATCCCATCGTCCCCAGCCCGCCAGAGGTAATCAGGCTGCGTGCTTTCTCGTGCTTGTAGTATTGCGCTTCCCACATCTGGTGCTGGCCCACGTCCGTGACCACGATCGTGTCGCCGTCGCGCGTCTCGCGCCATAAATCGTTGATCACGTGCGCGGCGTACAGATGCCCGCTGTCCGGCAGATTCTGAATATCCCGCACCGCGGAGTCGCCCTTCAGCCTGTCGATAAAATCCAGCCACTCGCTGCGGTCAATCGATTCCACGTGCGGCAACAATTCATGCAGCACCTCGCGCAGGTCGCCGACCAGCGGCACATCTACTTTGACGTTCTTATTGATCTCCGCGGGGTCGATTTCAATATGGATCTTCTTTGCATTCGACGCGTAGGTCTTAAGGTTTCCGGTCACGCGGTCGTCGAACCTCATGCCGAACGCGAGCAGCAGATCGGCTTCCTGAATCGTGTGATTCACCCAAGCCTCGCCGTGCATGCCCATCATGCCGAGGTTCAGGGGATGCGCCGCCGGAAACGCGCCAATGCCCAGTAACGTGAGCGCAATGGGAATGCCCGCGCGCTCGGCAAAGTCGCGTACCTCCTGCATCGCTCCGGAAATGATGATCCCGTGTCCTGCAAGGATGACGGGACGTTTGGCGCTGTGAATCAATTCCAGCGCGTGCTCGTATTCCTCCTTCGCCGGTGATAAGTCGGGACGATAGCCCGGCAATTGCGGCTTGGCCGCCTCCCAGTCGAACGCGCAGGTAGTCTGTTGCGCGTCCTTAGTGATATCGACGAGCACCGGCCCTGGCCGGCCGGACCGCGCCACATAGAAAGCTTCGCGCATCGTGCGCGCCACTTCACTCGCGTGCGTCACCAGATAGTTATGTTTGGTGATCGGAAGGGTCACGCCCGTGATGTCGGTCTCCTGAAAAGCATCCGACCCGATCAGCTTGCTTCCCACCTGTCCCGTCACGCACACGATCGGCGATGAGTCGAGCATGGCCGTGGCAATGCCCGTGACCATGTTCGTGGCCCCCGGCCCCGACGTCGCGACCGCCACTCCGACCTGCCCGCTGGCCCGCGCGTATCCATCCGCCATGTGTGTCGCACCTTGCTCGTGGCGCACCAGCACGTGGTGCAGCTTGCTGTGCTTGAGCGCGTCATAGGCAGGCAAAATCGCGCCCCCGGGATAGCCGAACACATGCTTCACTCCTTCGCGCTCGATGCATTCCCAAAGGATGCTTGCGCCGGTCATGTTCTTGCCATCTTTGTCGTCCGTCATAACTTATCCTTCCTGGGTCGCAAAAAACAAAACCCACCAAGCCAGCGTTCCTGGCGGGCGGGACTCGGGAGCCTTCGAGATTTTCGCTTTCTCAGCTCACAGTTTCCCTCCACGCCAGCGCGGGTACGACGACTCGCACCCTAAACACTACGGCACGAATTCGGCGTGGATCGCAGCTTTTCATAATTCCGAGAACGGTGCAGAAATGGTACCGAAGCCACGGTAGCGCCGCAAGCACAAACTCATCAGCCCGGAATTCATACCAGCCCCTCTTGGATGTCCTGTTCGGCGGCCGATGCGTTCTCCGGCTTGCCCGCGTCACGCCAGTAGTACTGGTCAGCGCGAAATACCGCGATGCTTTCCCCTTTCCCCGCCAGGCGCAGATACGTCTCGATGATTGAGAAAACGCCTTCTTCGGTAATCATCGGAACCAGTCGCGGCGAAATGACGTGAACGCCTGAAAACGCAAATGCCTGCGCCTCGTCGACTGTACGAACCAATTCCGGTGCGTGATCTCCGGTACGCCGCCCGCAGAGGCGACCTTGGTCGTCGAACAGGAGATATCGGGAAGTCTCGCGCTGCTGTACAGCCAGCGTGGCGAGGGCTCCGGTGTCGCGATGGACCTGCACCATCCGCCCAACATCAATGCTGCTGATCACATCGACGTTGTGCAGAATAAAGGCCTGTCCCTGATTCTCATCCTCAAGAAAGAACCACCCAGCCTTCTTGAGCCCGCCCCCAGTATCGAGCAATATGTCTTCACGCGAAATCTCGATCCGCATCCCGAAGTTCTCGTTCTGCCTGAGATACTCGACCACCATGTCTGCGAAGTGATGCACGTTGACGATGACTTCGCGAATCCCAAATGACGCCAGCCGCAGCAGTGTGATCTCCAGCAAGGTCTTGCCCGCAACCTCCACCAGTGCTTTGGGACGATCATCGGTGAGCGGGCGCAGCCGCGTTCCAAGTCCCGCGGCCAGAATCATGGCCCTCATGTCGCGGCCTTCTCGGCATTCGCATTTTCCGCCGCCGTCCGTTCCAGTTCGCGATGCGCGACCAAGACCTCAACCCCGGTTCGTCCCCGCAACCGCTTCGCGACCTGCT
This sequence comes from uncultured Acidobacteriota bacterium, assembly GCA_963807095.1. Taxonomy (GTDB): domain Bacteria; phylum Acidobacteriota; class Terriglobia; order Terriglobales; family Acidobacteriaceae; genus Sulfotelmatobacter. The sequence continues at coordinate 720,806 of CAWEAF010000003.1, forward strand.
CGGCCAGATAGACGGATCGATGTTGCCCGCCGGTGCAGCCGAACGACAGCATCAGATGCTTGAAGCCGCGCTGCTGGTAGTTGCCTACGCTGGCGTCGACCAGCGACATCACGCTGGCCAAGAACTGGTGGACGCTTTCCTGTTGATTCAGGTACTCGATGACCGCTGCGTCCTTGCCGGTCAGCGCCTTGAAGCGCTCTTCCCGCCCCGGATTGGGCAGGCTGCGCCCATCGAAAACAAATCCGCCGCCATTCCCACTCTCATCTTTCGGCAGTCCGCGATGAAACGAGAAACTGACGATCCGCACCACCAGATTGTCGGCATCCGAGGCGAGAGCTCGCAGCTTCTCCGACGCCAGCATGCTGTGGAATGCCTCCAGGAGGGTGGGCAGCGCAATCGGCAGCCGGACGTTGTGTTGCAGCCAGCGCAGATTCTTTAGCGCGTAGGGCACGCTCTGCAGAAAATGCACCTTGCGCTCGTAGAATCCGCGAAACCCGTAGGCTCCCAGCGCCTGCATGATGCGGATGTAGACGAATGCATAGTAGTGCTGCATGAACGCTTCGCGCTTGATGTCGGCAAAGCCGCGTAGCGTGTCCAGATAGTGATCGAGCAACTGCAGACGCAGTTCAGGCGGCAGATCGGCCTTGGCGTCATACAACAAAGACGCCACGTCATATTGCAGCGCGCCTTTGCGCCCGCCTTGGTAGTCGAGGAAGTGTGGCTGGCCGTCGCGCAGCATGATGTTGCGCGACTGAAAATCCCGGTACAGAAAATAATCGCGGGGCGCGCTCAGCAGGAACTTCGTCAGCCGGCTAAAGTCATCTTCCAGTGCCTGTTCACTGAATGGAATTCCTGCTAGCCGCAAGAAGTAGTACTTGAAATAATTCAAGTCCCACGAGATCGACTGCCGGTCAAAGCTTCCACGCGGATAGCAGACCTTGTAATTCAAATCTCCCGCTGCTTCGATCTGAAACCGCGGCAGCGTCGCAATCGTTTTGCGGTACGCTTCCACAACCGTCGCAGCGATGGTCGTTCCCTTGCGGTTTTTCGAAAGCAGTTCGAAAAGGGAAGTATCGCCCAGGTCCTCCTCAAGATAGGCGCCTTGATCCAGGTCCTCGGCATAGATTTCGGGGACGGGCAGCCCGTGCTTGCGAAAATGCCGTGAAAATTCCAGGAAAGCGACGTTCTCTTCGCGCACGCCGTAAAGAATCCCAACCGCTCCGATCCCCTTCGCCGTCAGCCGGATGATCTTGCGCCCCGACCCGCCGAGCTCGCCCTGCAGCGGCTGCACTCCCTCGACCGGAGAATGAAAGTGTTGTTCGAAGAGGCTCTTGAGGACATCCATGAGTAAGGGCGCGCGTCCAGGCGGCGCCAATTCATCACAAAGATATCATCGAAACAGGAGGCAGGAGCGAGCGGGCATCTCGGGTCAAAACAGCTGATTCCCGCAGTTGTGGTTGAGCGTAACACTTAAAGAAGCAAATTCGCGTTGTCACTACTCGTGGCTGGAATCAATGCCCGGGTTGTCCCTCTTTGCCACAGTCTCATCGAATGAAACGGTTATTGGTGTCTTCTGCCCCAGTTCCTGCTCCACCCAGTCGTTATGTTCCTGCTCGAATGCCAGGAATTCCTTGTACAGGGCTTTCATCTCCGGATCGGATGTAGCTCCAACGAGACGAGTGTAGTACGTAACCGCGCTGCATTCGGTCGCACGGACCATCTCAAGTGCCAGTCGTCGTGCTCCATGAACATCGCCTGCCTCTGCCGCCGCAACAATATCGGCAATGTTCGGTTGCGGCGTTTCAATCAGATCTTCAATGTCCGGTTCGGATATGTCTGTGGGGACCGCCCCAAAGCGCTCGCTGTAACGTATTGCGAGAAGCGCACTATGATTCCGTTCGGTGTCGGCCAATTCGTGAAAGGCAGAGGAAACTTGCGGCGATCCCGAACAAGATCTCGCCAGAATTTCGCCCAGCCGGTGATAGATATGAGTATTCCGATCCTCGACGGCAATTGCGACGCGAAGGGCTTCTTGGATGTTCAGCGATGCAAAACTCCGTTTCACAGCCTATCCTCCCCTTCGCGCGCACAAATTCCTGGGACACAACCTCTGGTGGGAAGCGCCTCGCCCTCGTACTACCGGCCCGGAGTTGGGTACACTGTAAAGGAGGAATCGAGCCGCGCAACAGCAATGTTATTTTGTCCGCATTTCGTAACGGACCTCAAAACGCCCAACTTGAGACTCCGAAGCCTCGTGCTAGACTCGTCGGTACCCCAGCGTTCGGCTTTGTCAGTCGGAGGCGGACTGTCTGTTGATGATGCCACATGCAATGTCCCGTTAAGGACGAACTCGAGCAGCACTTGTCAGATATTCGTAAGCTCGGGGCGCGCGCTGATCTGACCCCTGCGGAGAAAGAGGCGGCCGTTCGGGCCGAGAAATTTGCCATCGGGCAGTTGAAACAGCACGACGCATCGGGCCACGATGGGAAGCGATGCCCGCTCGCCACCCAATTCTGAAGCCGATTGCCCCTGAACAAATCAGATGGGGTATCTCTGGTCTTTGCGCCGACGAGATGCAAGGATTTTCGCTTCCTGCTAAACACCAGGGTGGTAGCGCTTGAAGCCTGGACTTGCCACAGAGGTACGGGCACACCGAGAGAATGCAAATTGTATTTCTCTGTGACTCCGTGGTGAATACTGACAAACAGAAGAAATCTGGTGGCGGCGGTAGGACTCGAACCTACGACCTACGGATTATGAGACCGTCGCTCTAACCACCTGAGCTACACCGCCACTTGCCTGCAAAAGTCGGGAAGGATTCGCGAGAAACCTGCGCGCCGGGTTTGGAACCGGCACTTTCGCAATGGACGCAACGAGCGCCTTGCGCGTCGCATCCAGTACTTGATTCTAAGAGCGGCTGTGAAATTGGTCAAACTGTCGCGTCTTATCCAGATATACTCTGCCGCATCAAACTATGAACGTCATCGCCGTTATTCCAGCCCGTTTGGCGTCGACGCGCCTGCCCCGCAAAATGCTGCGCGAAATCGCAGGCAAGCTTCTCATCGGTGTTGTCTACGAGGCTGTGCGTTCCTCGCCTCTTCTCGACGACGTGATCGTCGCAACCGACTCCGAGGAGATCATGTCGTCTTGCCGCGCACGCGGCTGGAAAGCCCAGATGACGTCTTCCACTCATCGCAGCGGCACTGAGCGGGTGCACGAGATCTCGGGGCGAGTCGCGGCTGACATCTACATCAACGTTCAGGGTGACGAACCCATGGTGCGAGCCGAACAAATCGCCAGCCTGGTTCAGGTCATGGAAAATCCCGCCGCCCCTGTCGGTACGCTGATGACACCTGCCGCCGACGTCGACATTCCCAATCCGAACGCCGTTAAGGTCGTCGCCGATCAGAACGGACGCGCCCTCTACTTCTCCCGGGCCGCCATTCCTTTCGATCGCGATCAGACGCATCCGCGATACTTCAAGCATCTCGGCCTGTACGCTTATCGCAAAGCCGCGCTGGATCAGTTTGTAGCCCTTCCGGAATCATCCCTCGAGAAAGCCGAGAGACTCGAGCAACTGCGATTTCTGGAGAACGGTGTCCCCATTTATGTCGCGGAGACTCCGCATGACAGTATCGGAGTCGATACGGAGGAGGATCTGCAACGTGTGATCGAAATCCTGGAAAGACGCTAGAGTCGCCTTGCTTGTCATCCAAGCGGCTCTTTTTGCCGCGAACGATCTGTGCAACTTCTCTGTGAAGCCATGCGACCGTGCGCAAGCTGAGGATTTCGGCGGGCGGCTAAGCCTCAACTTTTCTGACTGGTTTTATTTCGTGTTTTCCTGCGTCAACCGTTCCTTCAGTCGCTCGCGGGCTTGTTCAGCCAGTTGTCGACAAGCTTCGTCGTTCACCATGGGATCAGGCTTGACTCCCTGGTCACGCTCGGCCAACCGCTCCCACAATCTGGAGATCTCAGGATGCGTCGTGATCAGCACGTCGCAGGGCGTCGACTGCAGGAACGTGAAACTCTTCTCAAAGTCGCCGAGGGCGTTGGGGTACTCGCGGCCCTTGCTGAACAGGAATCCCTTTGCCGACACGGGTGTCAAGCTGTCCGCGTACACCATGGGTCGGCAAACGGTGCCTTCGCACGATTTCCAGGTCCAGCTGGTTCCGCCAGGTGTATGTCCCGGGGTCAGATGCATTGTTATCCCGATTTCGCCAAGCCGAAGGCTCTCCCCGTCAACCAACTCATGCACGTTACGAATCGCCTTGATAGGTTGCACCTCTCCATACTGAGGATCGTCGCGTGCGACACCGCCCTTCCTCATCACCGCTGCGCTCCAACGACTGGCGAGAACTCGGGCGCCGCTCCGTCGCTGCAGTTCCGCAATCCCTCCGGCATGATCGAAGTGTACGTGGGAGTTGAGAATGACCTTCACGTCCTCGATTCGAAACCCCACGGCGCGAATGTTCGAGGCAATCTGCTCGGCAGACTCCGAAAGGCCACCGTCAATGAGGACATGTCCAGCCGGTGACGTGATCAGCACAGCGCTGAGGCCATGCGTGCCGACGTAGTAGCTGTTGCCGAAGATTCGAAACGGCTTCTGCGGGCGGTTCCACACAGAACATTGACTGCAAACGGAAGGCGGACTCTGCGCCGCTGCACTGCCAACCGGCAGCACCACCAGCAAAATCATCAGGTAGCGGCTTTTCAATCTGTAGGATTTCACGCTGGATGTACGTTGTGCCTTCGTCCCCAATCCTGCGCCGCGGCCAGCCGCCTGGAAATCGATGGATGCGAATGGAAAAACCATTCCACCCACTTCGAAGGCGTACGCTCGGCCAGGTTCTGCTCTGCCAGTTTGTTCATCGACGAAATAAACGGCTCCACGCTCGCCGTGCTTTCAAACGCATAACGGTCGGCCTGCCTCTCGTTGAAGCGTGAATAAGCGTTCATCGCCGGCATCAGCAGGAACGACAGCACCACAGACACCAGGGCAAGCAACGGCAAATCGGCGAAGTCTGACAACTGCAGGAACATGTGGTGATCTACGGCATAGTGCAGCGCCCAGTTGGCCGCCCAGAATCCGAACAGCGTGATCGCTGCCTGCACGAAGATGCTCTTCAGAATGTGGCGATGCACCTGATGCCCCAGTTCATGAGCCAGGATCGCTTCGATTTCGTCGGCTGTGTAGTTGTCGAGCAAGGTGTCGGCGAGAATGATTCGCCGTGTGCTGCCGAGGCCAGTTAACGCCGCGTTCGCCTTCTTGCTCTTTTCGGAAAGTTTCCAGCGATACACTCCGCGTACACGCGTCCCGGAGCGTTCGCTCAGGATGACCAGCCGCCGCCGCAAGTCTTCATTCTCCAAAGGCTCAAATTTGTAGAAGATCGGAAAAAGCACGACCGGCGCCAGTTGAGCCATCAGGATGAACAGCCCCATGAACAGAACCCAGGCCAGCATCCACCAGTGCTGGGGCGATTGACGAATGGTGAAATAGACCAGCTCTACAACCACGCTCCCTAACACGATTCCGATCAGGAATCCCTTAATCTCGTCCCACGCCCACGAACCAAATCTTTGATTGGAGAGATGGACCTGGCGCTCCAGCCGAAAGCCGTAGTAGTCGAATCCAATCCCGAGCGCCTTGTTGATGGCCAGCAGCAGGATGAGATAAATGAACAGAGATATCGAATACCCATGCGCACCCAGCCGCAGGGCGAGATCGCGCAAGGAATCTGACCACCCGGTGACCAGCAAGATGACCAGGAACACGAAACCGACGGCGAAATCCGAAATCCCCAGCCAGCGCCGAATTCGGTTGTAACGGCGGGCCTCGGGCGAGTCCGTCTGTGCCGCTACTGGATCATCAATCATGTTTCAAGTATGCCTGCCACAGTATCGCACCGATCCGTGAAACTGGGCGGTTACTCAGGCGTTTCTCACAAACGCCTCGCCCACCGCGAGGAGTTCGCTGACCAGCGCCGGTGACGCCGCTTCGGTATACAAACGCAGCAGACGTTCGGTGCCCGACGCCCGGAAGAGCACCCAGGATTCCGCCCCGTGGTCATTGGCTGGGGCGTCCAGGAAGAATTTCACTCCGTCCATCGTCTCTTTCTTGCGGACTTTGTACCGCCCCAGGCTCTGCGTGCCGTCGGCCCGTGCGCGCTGTATGGCACTCTGCTTCATCTCGTCCGGAATATGCAGATCGCTGCGACCATAGTAGTGGGGCCCGAATTCGCGCTGCAGATCGGCAACCAGCTGCCCCAGCGGCTTGCCCTCTTCCGCCATCACGTTAGCCAGCAGCAGGCAATTCAGCACTCCATCGCGCTCCGGCAGAAATCGCGAATAACCGATTCCGCCCGATTCTTCTCCGCCCATCAGGATCTCGCGCTCCATCATCAAATCGGCGACGTACTTGAACCCGATGGAGGTCTCATGCAGCTTGCGTCCGTGCTTGGCCGCGATGCGGTCGATCATCCGCGTGGTGTTGAACGCCCGCACCACTTCTCCGGGCCATTTCTTGCGCTCCAGCAGCCAACGCAACAGCACACAAAAGATCTTGTGGGAATCGACGAACGTACCGTCTTCGGCCACCGCTCCGATACGATCCGCATCGCCATCGGTCGCAAGTCCTGCGTCACACTTTTCCCGAACCACTGTTTCCTGCAGCATCGCGGTATGCGGTTGAATCGGCTCCGGATTGATCCCAGGAAACAGCGGATTAAGTTCCTGACGAATCGCGACGCACTGGACCCCGCGCTCCGCAAAAATCCCGGACAAAACACCGCGTCCGGAACCGTACATCGCATCCACCGCAAACTTGAACTTGCTTTTGGCGATGAGATCCATATCCGCGAATGCGCAGACCGCGGCTATGTAGGCTTTCTTCAAATCAACTTCGTCGATCGCAGCTTTCTTCCCCTTCGGCGCCGCTCCCGCCGCCATTTCTTCCTCGATCTTTTCCATGATCGCCGGAGTGGCCGACCCGCCGAAATTCCCTTTAAACTTCACGCCATTCCAGTTCCAGGGATTGTGGCTCGAGGTCACCATTACCCCGCCGGCTGCGCCCTGCTGCTTCACCGCGTAGGAAACCGCCGGCGTCGGAGTATAGTCGTTCGCCAATTTCACCGGGATTCCAGCGCTCGCTATCACTTCTGCGACCACCTGCGCGGCCCGTGGCGAGGCAAAACGGGCGTCGTATCCCACGATGACTCCCCGTTTCGGGTCCTCGTATTTGAGAACATACGAGGCGATGGCTGCGGCCACCCGGCGCACGTTCTCGAACGTAAAGTCGTCGGCGATGATTCCTCGCCAGCCGTCAGTGCCGAATTTGATTTCTTGCGCCATGGGTCGTCGCGAAATCAACGGTCAGTGTTTCATCTCCATGTGCACGTTCACCCAGTACTCATCGTGCGGCGGGCTGCTGAATTTCCCCGTCAATAGCGCATTACGGGCACCATTGGAGAACTGCGTTTCGGGATACACCAGCACTTCCACGACCTGACCATTACCGTTTAACTTCATGAACATATCAGGAGTATCGATGCGGGTTCCGGCGGGAACAGATTGCTTGCACGGCTTGAGGCTAGGCAGATATTTGTCGGGGAACTCCTTGCCCAACAGCTCCTCATAGTGCTTTCCAGCGGAAGTCTTCAGGTTCGCTTCAACGGCAGCAAGCGCGGACTGGAGTTGTTTCTTGTCTGCCGAAAACGAATTCGGCGCGAGGCAAATCAGGGCTGCCAATCCTGCCAGAACCTTCTGGCCGCATTTCAGTGGCATAACTACTTCCTCTCGCCAAATCTCTTTTGGCCTCGCTTACACCAGCCTGTGCAGCTTCTTCTCGTCCAGGTATTTCACAACCTTTCCCACATCCTGAGCGTGCTGCCTGGTCGTGATCAGCAACGCATCGGGGGTTTCTACGACCACGAGGTCGGTGACTCCCACCGCGGCTACAAACTTTCCCGGCGCGTGAACATAGTTTCCGCGAGCGTTCAGCAGAAATACACCAGAACTTGCGACGAGGTTACCTTCCGGAGGAGCGGTCGCGGCCGTGTGATGCTCATGCAGCGCCGTCCATGATCCCAAATCGTTCCATCCGAAATCGGCTGGCAGGCAATAGATGTTGGCCGCTTGCTCCCCCTTGGCCGACCGAGGTTCGATCACGCCGTAGTCCACGCTGATGTTTTCGCACTGCGGATAAAGCCGCCGGAGTGTGGCAGAAAATTTGCTCGTTCCATAGCTGGTTGCAATTTTCTCCAGCAGCGCTGCGGTTTTCGGCAGATATTCCCGCAAAGCATCAGCCAGGGTTTGCGCACTCCATAGAAACATTCCGCTGTTCCAGAAGTAATTGCCGGCGGCAACAAACTCCGTAGCCGTCTCGGCGCTCGGCTTTTCCGTGAAGCGGCGTACGTGCAACGCATCGCCCTGAAACAGGCTGCCGCCTTCGATATACCCGTATCCCGTTTCCGCGCGCGTGGGACGTACACCCAGCACCACGATATTCGCGCCAGCCGAGGCCAGCTCGATCCCTCGCTCTAGCGTTTCTTGAAAGCGTTTCAGGTCGCCGATTACGTGATCGGAAGGGAACAGCCCCAGGATCGCGTCGGGATCTTCCCGCAACAGCAAGAAAGCAGCCAGCCCGATCGCCGGCGCCGTGTTTCTGCCAAGCGGCTCGGCCAGAATCTGCACCTTAGGCAGTTTCGGCAACTGCTTCACAATCGCAGACTGCAGATCGCCGTTCGTGATAATCCAAAACTTCTTTGCCGCCGCCAGCGGCAGCAATCGCGCCACCGTCTGCTGGATCATGGTTTGCTTGCCATCGAGCGCCAACAGTTGCTTCGCGCACTTCTTTCGACTCAGAGGCCAGAACCGCGTGCCTCGCCCTCCGGCGAGAATGACGGGATAGAAGTTTGCGCTCTTTGGCATAATTGAGAGGTTCTCAGCTTATTGATCTGAAATCTTAGATCCTCACTTCCGGCTCGGGTAGCGGCTTTCCAGGCACATAGGCACGCAAGAACTCCACCGCCCACTGCGGGCGCACTGCAAACTCACCCAGGCACGCAGGCACCACAACCGCATCTCCCTTAGCCAGGGTCACCGGGTTCATACCCGGCGCTTCGACCACTCCGCAACCTTCCACTGCCACCAGAATTTGAACGGAAGTCTTTCCATACTCATCGCGGGCCGACAGTTCGAGTGGATCTTTCGCCTCGAACATATCCACTACGAAGTACGGGGCGGATACCAGCGGTGCGTGCCGGTTCTTACTGCCGCCAATCTGGTTGGGCGCAGGCCGCATGACTTTTCCCGATTTCACATTCTCCTTCACCGCGGCAATGCCGTCCCTCAGATGCAACTCCCGCGGACGGCCGTAGTCATACAGACGATAAGTCGTGTCAGATTGTTGCTGAGTTTCTACAATCACCGATCCTGGGCCCAGCGTGTGCACGGTTCCTCCGGCCACGTAAATCATGTCTCCTGCATAGACATCGATCCAGTTCAGCAGCTCCTCGGCCCGATTCTCATGAATCGACTTTTCCAAAGCAGCCGCCGTCACTCCCGTCTTCAATCCCAGGCCGATCTGCGATCCCGGCTTGGCATGCGCTACGTACCAACATTCCGTCTTGCCCCACGGCTGCCCAACTCGCAACGCTTGCGCATCGTCCGGATGCACCTGCACTGACAGCTTCTCGTGCGGAAACAGAAACTTGAGTAGGAGCGGAAATCGTTTCGGATCTCTCGCGGCCTCGCCAACCAGTTCGCGCTGATGTTCCTCGCTCAACTGTGTCAGCGTTTTTCCCGACAGCGGACCATTCGCAACCTTGCAATCGTCTCCGCTGAGCCACGCCTCGCCGATCTTTTGCTCGAACCTGTGATTCGGATAAATGGGCGAAAGGTCCTGCGCCCCCCACGGGCGCGGGTCAAACCCAGGAAGCATCAACAGTGGGTAGAGACTAGCCATAGCTTCTAGCAACAAAAAGGCCGCTCTCCGGCGGAACGGCCTCTTGCCGAACCTAATCAATATCAATTTCCAAATCGTACCTCTGTGGCCTCCGGGGTGCGAGTTCTAAGGCAGAATTGCAGCCAGGGTTAGAGCGCTCCGAAGAACTTCCGCATGCGCTCCAGCCCGCGGTCCAGTTCAGTTTTGGACGTGGCATAAGAAACGCGGATGTGCTCGCTGGTCCCGAATCCCTCTCCGGGAACTGCGGCCACATGCGCTTCGCGCAAGAGCCGGCCAGCAACATCAGATGCCGATTTCAATCCGCCGCGTCCGAAAAAAGATGAAATATTCGGATAAGCGTAGAAGGCGCCTTCCGGCAGGGTACAACGCACGCCCGGAATCGAGCGCAACCCTTTCACCACATGGTCGCGAAGTTGAATGTATTCTCGGCGCATCTCCTGCACGCATTCCTGCGGCCCCTTCAGCGCGGCTACTGCGGCTTTCTGCACGATCGACGTCGGATTCGAAGTCGACTGGCTCTGCAGTTTTGCCATCGCACTCGTTACCGCCGATGGAGCCATCGCGTACCCAAGCCGCCATCCAGTCATCGCGTACGTTTTTGAAAGCGATCCCAGCACCACGAACCGCTCCTTGTATTCCCGCAGCGATCCCACCGAAAAATTCTTTCCACTGTAATTGAGATATACGTAGCATTCGTCCGAAAGCACCCAGATCCCGCGCTGGTGGGCGAGACGGATCACCTCAGTCATGTCCTCCGGGCTCATCACCGCGCCGGAGGGATTCGAGGGAGAGTTGAGAATGATGGCTTTCGTCCGCGGAGTGATCAGCCGTGCCACCATCTCGGCCGTCACTCGGAATCCCTGCGCTTCATCCGAGTGAAGAAGAACGCACGTCCCACCCGCATAGCGGATTATGTCCTTGAACGAAACCCAGTAGGGCACTGGCAGAATCACCTCGTCGCCGTGATCCACCAGAACTTGGATCGCGTTGAATAGCGCGTGCTTGCCGCCAACCGAGGCGATGACTTCTTCGCGGCGATAGTCCGACCCGAAGTCGGAGCTATGCCGGTGTGCGATTGCATCCCGAAGTTCGGCGGTTCCTGCGACTGCCGTGTACTTTGTAAAATTGCCTTGAATCGCGGCGATCGCGGCGTCCTTGATGTGCTGTGGGGTAGCAAAATGGGGCTCGCCCGCCCCGAAGTCGACAACGTCCACGCCCTGCGTCCGGAGTTTGTCTGCCTCCGCAACGACTGCCATCGTAGCCGAGGGTTCAATACGGTTGATACGTTCCGTGAGTTTCAGCGCTTCCATGATTGCGGTAGTCATGCTTTTCTCTTCCTTCTTTTGGGAACTTCCACCAAATTCGAATCCTGCAACTTGTAGGCGGGATCGAGCTTCTCGCGCAGCTTTCTCTCAACTGCCTCTGGCACCAGGCCCTTCACCGGGCCTCCCAGCTGCGCCACTTCCCGCACCAGCCTGGAACTCACATAAGAGTACTTGTCCGCGGGCATCATGAACACAGTTTCCAGTGTCGGCTCGATCTTGCGGTTCAGCAGCGCCATCTGGAGCTCGTATTCGTAGTCGCTAATGGCGCGGATCCCTCGCAAAACGCAGATCGCGTCAATGGATTTCGCGTACTCGACCATCAGTCCGTCGAAGGTGTCGATCCGCACATTATCCAGGTCCGCCGTCAGTTCTTTCAGCATCTCCAGCCGCTCGCCCAGACTGAACATCGGAGTCTTCTCTGAGTTTCTCAGGATCGCGACTACCAGTTCTTCGAAAATCTTGCTGCCGCGCTGAATCAGGTCAAGGTGCCCATTGGTAGGTGGATCGAACGAACCCGGGTAGATGGCGGTTCCCTTATTCACGTGTGCTGGATTTCCCGTCCTGGATTTCCTGTCGTAGAGACGTAGCTTGCTACGTCTCGAGCCGGTCAGCGAGACGCAAACATGCGGCAAAGAGATTCTATGCGGGCGAGAGCAACAATGGCAATTGCGATGGACGCGGAGACAACCACCCAGCTGGCCGGCGCCGCGAAACAATTGCGCGATTCACGTGCAACCGCGGACGAATGCGTCAGCGGCTAAAGAACCAGAAAATGCGGGGCGAGCGTGTCTTCGCCGGCAGCGAGCGTGCCCAAGCATCAGCACCACCGTGGAAGAGAGCGGCCCTTTAGGGCCGCGTAGCCAGACTCAAACTCAGGGCTTTAGCCCCTGCACGTTGCCGGGAGACCCGGGCGCGGCTCCGTGAGAGTGAGGCCGCGCCCGGAGGCAACGAGTTATCTCTTCGCGGCGACGATCGGAGCCTTGATCGGCTCCGGCGGCGGCATGGTCGTCACCCGGCCGCCCGTACCGTTTGTTGGAGCAGCGGCGGCGGGAGCCGCGGCAATCAATCCCAAAGCCTTCCGAACCTCGGTATCGAGTTTCGCCATCACGTCCTTATTGTCTTTCAGGAACTGCCTTGCGTTCTCGCGACCCTGCCCGATGCGTTCGCCCTTGTAGCTGAACCACGATCCGGATTTCTCCAGAATGTTGTTGTTGACCGCCAGATCCAGCAGATCGCCTTCCTTCGAGATCCCTTCGCCGTAGAGGATGTCGAACTCCGCCTCACGGAACGGCGCAGCCACTTTATTCTTGACCACCTTCACCTTGGTTCGCGAGCCCGTCACCACGTCGCCTTCTTTGATCGCGGCAATACGGCGAATATCCACCCGGACTGACGAATAGAACTTCAAGGCTCGTCCGCCGGTGGTTGTCTCCGGATTCCCGAACATCACACCGATCTTCTCGCGGATCTGATTGATGAAAATCAGGCAAGTCCGCGACTTCGACACTGTACCGGTCAGCTTGCGCAGAGCCTGGGACATCAGACGAGCCTGCAGCCCCATGTGGCTGTCCCCCATCTCGCCATCGAGTTCCGCTTTGGGCACCAGCGCTGCTACCGAATCCACCACCAGCACGTCAATGGCATTCGACCGCACCAGCGCCTCGGTGATCTCCAGCGCCTGCTCGCCATAGTCCGGCTGCGATACCAGCAGATTGTCCACGTCCACCCCCAGTTTCTTGGCGTACCCCGGATCGAGCGCATGCTCGGCATCGACAAATGCCGCCATTCCCCCCGTCTTCTGCGCCTCGGCGATGACCTGCAGGGTGATGGTCGTCTTGCCCGAAGACTCCGGCCCGAACACCTCCACCACGCGCCCGCGGGGAAATCCGCCAACTCCCAGGGCCGCATCGAACGAGATTGATCCCGTCGAGATCACCGCAATCGGGACGATCGCTTCCTTCGACCCCAGCCGCATGATCGATCCCTTGCCAAACTGCTTCTCGATCTGTGATACCGCCAGGTCAATCGCCTTGCCCCGTTCGTCTGCCATGTTCTCTCCTTGTAAGACGGGCTCCTTTGAAGAGCCCGAGACTATGAGTGCTGTCTAATGCTGGCCGGATTATACATTCGAATCAAAGCGAAGAAAAGGCGAATCATAGAAAATCAGTGGAAAAGGTTCCCAAAATGGTTCGAGGACCGGCTGGCGCCAGCCCACTCGCTTGCCAGACTCTAGCCGGAAACCGGCACTACATGCGCTACGGTCCACTCGCGCAGCAGGGCAAAGCGGAATTTGCCTCCTGCCATCGCATTCATGATGAACTCGAACGCCGCTCTGTCGGTCACGTCCAGATCGCATCCGTTGATCAGGAGAAACGTATGCGCCGCGGCGAACCCTACCCGCTTGTTGCCATCCACAAAGGGGTAATTGTTGACCAGCGACTCGAGTAGCGCGGCCGCCTCCTCGTTCAGCTCGTTGTAGTAACCCGTCTGGGGACGGAAGACCGCGGACTCCAGAGCGCCTTGATTCAGCAGCCCGTGCTCGCCGCCGTATTCCTCAATCTGGTGATGGTGAATCGCGGCCACTTCAGCCACGGTCAGATAGACGCGCTCGGCTGTCACTTGGCCAGTTTCTTGTATAGCTCACGATATTTTTCGTTGGAGCGGCGATAGGCGGCCATCACCTCGGGCCGCACCATGTGCTGCGATGGAACCACGTTATGCAGGTAATGCTCCAGCGCCCGCTCCAGCACAAAACGCTGGGATTGCCCGTTCTCCTTGGCCACGGAGACGAGTTCCTGGTAAAGCTTGGCATCAATTTCCGGAGCGATCTTGACGGAACGCGGCATGGTTGGCTTCTAACCAAATTCTAGTCCCGCAGTCTGGTAGGATCAAGATAAATCTAGAATTTGCTACAGATTGCGTTACAAGGATATCTTCGTACCGTCATTGATGCCGAAGCGCACGCAGTTGTGCAATTGATCGCTCGGCGTTCTCTTTTAATATCGTCTCGACTCGTTTCATGCCGCAATCTTTCCAGGTAACATATTGCGGCGTCGATTGTCACCAAAGAATTAGAAGAAAAATCCTCGATCTTCCATGCTTGGGAGCCCGAATCCGAGTGCTGATCGACTAGGAGCAGGCCGTACCTACTCCGCGACGGAAGCGGACCGTTTGCCGGAGGCGAACCGCCCAGCGACTGACTAAATTGGCCGGTTGGATAAACTTTGCCGAGAAAGTCAAACTCCGTCCAAACCTCGGCTCTGGCACCAGTGACCTTTGCTTCACCAACGAACTCACCTGTCATTACACCCAGGACTCTGTCATGGGGCCGCGGACCCGGATTAAGAAAAAAAGTATTTCCCTTTTTCCAGCCGGTTGTTGTTAAGCGCTCCCCATTCGCATCCATTCTTCGGTACGCCTCCACTACTTGCTTTGGAGACTGCAGAGGCGCCGCTGTTGACTGGGAGGAAGCCGGCGTGCAAAATACAAGGCAAACGACGAGAGTCGTCACAGTTGCACTCAGGATGCGGGACAACAGGCGCTCACTCTTGCATGACACGGCTTTTCCCTAGTCTACCTCTGCAGCAAGTCCACCGGCGCAGTCACATCATGCACCCGGAAATACTTCGCCAGCGCCGGATACTTCCTCGCCACCGCCTCGTACATGGCATAGGCCACGTTGCGATACGAAACGTGCCCCGCTGGCGTCGTCCGTAGCTCCGAGATGTAGACCGCCTCGGCAAAATCCATCTTGAATAGTGCTCTTTTCCGGAACGCCAGCGGAATCGCATATTGCGAATTCTCTTCCGCCTCCGGAGTCCCGCGTCCTGCCAGCTTCTCCACCGCGGCCTCCACCCGCCGCATCGCCGACTCATACCGCATCCGGACGCCCGCATCTTCAATGTCGAGCAGCATTTCGTATCCGTGTTGCGTGGTGAACCCCTGCATGACTTGAATGCATCGCCTGTGCCGGTGCATATCGCGGAAGCCGCCGGCATCCATCAGGATGTCGAAACGGAACTGCTGCCCTGCCCGGAATCCGCGCAGCATTTCGTCATGCTTGCCTCGATGCCGTAATCCCAGATCAATGATCTCCCTCCGCCGCCGTTCCCCAGCCACCTGCACCGCCTGCCGAACCTGCCGGTAGGAATGATGGCAATGCTCGTACAGCAGCGTCGTGGCAATTTCTACTTCGAGCGGCTCTTCGTCCAGCAAATCGACAATCGCCTTCGCCGGCGCAATTGGCTCGGAAGCCAGCAACTCCTGCGCCGCCTGCCGCAACTCCCGGCGCGTCTCCATTTCATATTGATTCGGGTCGGCATACTTCACCAGCGTAGGCGCCACCCGCACTTCGCGCAGCAATTCCTGTTCCGCCCGCGCGCCCAGTTCCGGACTCACCGCCCGAATTTGCGCCACCAGGTCCTGCAGAGACTCGCTATTCGCGTTGTACGCCGGCCCGGTGGCGGCCTTCTTCAGGGACTCGCCCAGCTGGCGGACCTCCTTATGCGTATGCGACAGCAAGTGTGCGACCTGCGTTTCCAGCGTCCGCGCGTTGACGATCTCCCCCAGCGACGTATTCGTGGCCAGCGGCAGCAGGTACCGCGTGATGTCGAAGGCCCGTGCCTTCAGGGTCCGCTCGTACGCCTCTTGCTTCATGTCTGCCGGTTTCGGCGTGATCTGAATCAGATGCTGCGTCATGTGCGCGGACATCGCCTCATACTCGGCAAACAGGAAATCCAGGGTCTCGCGGTAGAGCTTCCGCGCGTCGTCATCTGCGCCGAAATCAGGCGTGTAATATCCGCTCTTGCGGAAATCCTGATACCGTGTCGAACGCTCCTGCCCGTCCCAGCGCTGTTCGTCCGCCAACTCAATCGCAGCCAGAATCGACAGCCGCTCGATCGCCAGCGCCAGGTGCGCCAGGTCCGCAATCGACCGGTGCCCGTACTGGAAGTAGAAGGTATTAAGGAACTTCTCCGCCTTCTGCGTGCTGATCTCGCGCAGCGACTCCTTCATCGACAGCGCCGACCGCGAGTACTTCGCCATCGCATACGCCTGAATCTCCGGCTCAACCCCGAACACCGCAAAGACTTCGGTGGATGGCTCGGCCTGTGTGGCCTGCAACGGTGGCGTGGCGCGGGCGCCCTCGCCCGCGTCTGCCGTCGCACGCAGCGGGGATCGATGTCCGGCACTGGCCGTGTCTCGTTCAGGGTTTGAAGGTTTTTCCGAAGGCTTCGGCATGATCACCACATTTGCGGTCTGAGACATGGGAGTGACCGCATGTTACCCGCCGCACTTGTGGATTAGCAATGTGATTGTCTGGACCCATTCGACGGAGCGGCAGCCTCCTCCCGGCTGTCCAGTCGAGTGGACGAGAGGTGGGATCTGCCATCTCCGAGACGCAGATCAACCAGGGCACCGCGTATAATGCGGCGTTCCACCGTGGAAGAGCGGCGCTTTAGCGCCGCGTTAAGGCAGGAGTATTCGGGGCTTTAGCCCCGGTGGAAATCCCTGGAGAACTCACATGTCGCTATCCGGACGCGTTGCCTTCGTCACCGGCGCCTCACAAGGTATCGGACGCACCTGCGCCCTCCGACTCGCTAAAGACGGCGCTACCGTGGCAGCCGCCGCCCGCAATCAGGAAAAACTGAACGAACTCGTCGCGGAAATCTCCGCTAGCGGCGGCAAGGCCTACGCCTTTCCCCTCGACGTCGCCGACGAAGAACAAGTCAAATCCAGCGTCAAGGCTGCCATCGCCCAGTTCGGCAAGATTGACATCCTGGTTAACAACGCCGGCATCACCCGCGACCAACTCGTCATGCGCATGAAGCGCGCCGACTGGGACGCCGTCCTGCAAACCAACCTCACCTCCGCCTATCTCTGCATCCAGCAGGTCATCCCTTCCATGCTCAAACAGCGCTGGGGACGCATCATCAACGTCACCAGCGTCTTCGGCCAGATGGGACAGGCCGGGCAGGCCAACTATGCCGCCTCCAAGGCTGGGCTCATTGGCCTCACCATGGCCATCGCCCGCGAAGTCGGCTCCCGCAACATTACTTGTAACGCCGTCGCCCCCGGCTTCATCGAAACCCCTATGACCGCGGTCCTCGGCGACGAGTTCAAGCAGAACGCAGTCAAGCAGATCCCGTTGGGCCGCGTGGGCACTCCCGAGGACGTAGCGGGTGCAGTCTCGTTCCTGGCTTCCGACGATGCCTCTTACATCACCGGCCATGTGCTGAGCATCAACGGCGGCATGTTGATGGGATAATCCACCGCCGAGCACGCCAAGATCGCAGAGAGAAAGAAAAAGGGAATGAGAACCGGATCTAGTCAGATTTTTCCTGAATCGTCCTCGGCGAACTCAGCGCCCTCGGCGGCGAAAGGTCTCTCTTTCACACAGGCCGTATCCCCCGCCCAGATCGCCCACACCCGCGAGCTTTTCCTCGAGTATGCGAAATCTCTCGGCTTCAACCTTTGCTTCCAGAATTTCGACAAAGAGCTCGCGGACCTCCCCGGCGACTACGCTCCGCCGGAGGGCCGCTTGCTTCTCGCCGAGTATGCGGGCCAATTGGCCGGATGCGTCGCGCTGCACAAGCTCTCCGCTGAGATCTGTGAGATGAAGCGGCTCTACATTCGCCCGCAATTCCGCGGGAAACAGCTCGGCCGTGCGCTCGCGGACCGAATTATCGCCGAGGCCCGTCAGGCCGGGTACCAGCGTATGCGCCTCGATACGGTCGAACCGGTAATGAAGGATGCGGTTCGGATGTACCGCAAAATCGGATTCCTGGAGATCGAGCCTTATCGCCTCAATCCTATCGCCGGCGCCCTCTACATGGAGCTGCATTTGTAATCCCGCCCAACTTCAGCCAAAATAGCGGCCCATGTATCGAAAGGATTTCTCCATGAAGAGAGCCCTGCTGCTTGCACTTCTCGTGTTTGGCATCGCAACTTCAGTCTTCGCCGCCGAGAGCAAAACTGTCTCCTACAAAAGCGGTGACGACACCGTGCAGGGCCTTCTCTACGCTCCCGCAGGCAAGGGGCCGTTCCCCGCGCTGATCGTCGTGCACGAATGGTGGGGATTGAACGATTGGGTCAAAGATCAGGCTTCCAAACTTGCCGATCAGGGATACGTAGCTCTCGCCGTCGATCTTTATCGCGGCAAAGTCGCGGAGAACCCCGATATGGCGCACGAACTGTCCCGAGGTCTCGCTCAAGACCGGGCGAAGCGCGACCTGCATGCAGCTTTCGAATTTCTCGCTGCACAGCCCAGTGTGAAGAAAGACCGCATCGGCGCGATCGGATGGTGCATGGGCGGAGGCTACTCGCTCGATGTCGCGCTCCAGGAGCCGACGCTCGCTGCCGACGTCATCAACTACGGGCGTCTCGCCACCGATCCCGAAGCGCTTAAGAAAATCAACGCTCCCATCCTCGGAAATTTCGGCGCCCAGGATCACGGCATCCCCCCGGAGGACGTTCATAAGTTCGAGCAGGCGCTCAAGCAACTGGGAAAAACCGTCGACGTAAAAATTTACGACGACGCCGGTCATGCCTTCGAAAACTCCAATAACAAATCGGGTTATCGCGAAGCCGATGCCGCTGATGCCTGGCAGCGCACGGTCAACTTTCTCGCTGGCACGCTGAAGAAGTAGCTTCCGCATGCCTCCAGAACCCGCGCCGGACGCCCCATTTCATGCGGCGAATTCTTTCACAGCGTTAAAATAACGTCGGGCATGCGCGAAAATACTGCGGACGCGCGCAGCATTCTCGCATGGCACCATTGTCCCTCGCATGGCACAAATTTCCCCTTGCCAGAAGTTGCCGCTCTGGTTACTATGACCCATCCTGAAATGCTCCCTACCATGAATATCGGCGAGACCATCCGCAACTACCGCTTGCAGAAAGGTATGTCACAGGGCGACATCGAAAAGCGCACCGGCCTTCTCCGCTGCTATCTTTCCCGGGTAGAAAATGGCCACACCATTCCATCGCTCGATACTCTTTCCAAGATCGCCGGCGCCATGGAACTTCCGCTATCTCAATTCTTTTCCGAACCCGGACATAGCAACGGTTCCAAAGGATTGCCCCAGCTCTCGGAAGACGAAGTCCGCTTCCTCAGCCAGATTCGCCGCTATTCCACCAGCCTCAACGACAGCGATCGCAAGCTGGTCCTGGCCATGGTCAAGAAGATGGCCTCGAATTCCGCGAAATAAGCCCTAAGCCCTTGGCGGAGCCCGCCCCTTACTTTCGTACCACACCCTTCCGTGCCCGACCGGCACCTCCCCTCTCTGGTGCTCAATCACTACACTGTGCGTGGAGAATCTTGTGACCACGGACGAAGAACTGAGCGTACTCGATACCCAGCTGCGCCGCCTGAAAATCGAGTACGAGATCTTCTTCAACAATCCCCAGAAGCGGCCCCCCACCGACATCGAGTGGAAGGTCGTAGCTCTGCTGCGGAAGTTTTCCGATGGCGGCCGCATGAACTTCTCCCAGCGCTATCGCTACAACGAAATGGCGCAGCGTTATGCGATTTACAGCGACCTGTGGCGAAAAAAATCCCGCATTCGCGAAGAAGGCTACCGCCGGCCGCAAGACGCGTTGCTCTCCGTCCAGGGAGTCCGCGAGGAACAGGAGCACAAGCCGCAACATCATCACGCCTATGGGGTAGCCCACACCACAGACGGGACGGTTTCCTCTCCACATTTCACGCTGCACAGCGTCGACAAGGCCGAGCGCGAGCAGGTCGAACGCCTCTACAACACTCTGGTTGCTGCCAAGAAAAAAGCCGGCGAAAAAGTCACCGGCAGTTTCGATTCCTTCACCGCTTTCGTCCAGAAAAAAACCGACCAGATCCGCAAGCAATACCACTGCGAGGGCGTTGAATACTCGGTCGAACTAGCCGGCGGCCACGTCAAGCTGAAAGCCAAGGCCAAGACGTAAAACCTGTAGCCGCGGACGCATTCGTCCGTGGTTGTGCGCGCAGCGCACAATACGATCGCCTACAGGTGATGCCGCGCCGCTTTCCGTTCTTGATCCGTGAGATCCGCGTGCATCCGTAGCAAAGAAGTTCCAGCGGCCAATCCCTCCACCGACCATCCCTGTCCGCGACACCTTTGGCGCTCATTGCTGATAGAATTTCCGTTCACAATTCTGCGACCAAACTAACTTCAACTTCGCCAGCGATTCTACGGGCCCGGCTAAGACCAGCTGTTTTTAAATCCGCCTTGATCCGTGTTAATCCGTGGCAAAGAAGTTCTTACAACTAAGGACCCCATGCCGTCTGATCGCAAGATTCACCGCGCCATCCTCTCCGCCACCGACAAGACGGGCCTCGTGGATTTCGCCCAGAAGCTCTCTGCTCTCGGCATCGAACTAGTCTCCACCGGGGGCACCGCCAAACTTCTCCGCGACTCCGGCATTGCAGTCAAAGACATCTCCGAACTGACAGGCTTCCCCGAAATGCTCGATGGACGCGTTAAAACCCTCCATCCCAAAGTCCACGGGGGAATCCTGTATCGCCGCGACGATTCGGGGCACGTCGCCGCTGTTCAACAGCACGGGATTCAGCCCATCGACATGCTGGTGGTGAATCTTTATGCCTTTGAGAAGACCGCAGCCAAGCCCGGAGTCGCTTTGGAAGAGCTGATCGAGAACATCGACATTGGCGGACCGTCGATGATCCGCTCTGCCGCCAAGAACTTTCAGAATGTCGCGATCGTTACGTCCCCCGCCGACTACGATGCGATTTCCGATGAGCTCCAGCGCGAAAATGGCGCGCTCTCGAAAGCTACGAAGTGGCGCCTCGCCCAGAAAGCCTTCGCCGTCACTGCGGCCTACGATTCTGCAATCGCGACGACCTTGGAAAGAATCGCTCCCGAACATTTCGAACTGCAGCCCGAAGCCGCATTCCCCGGCACGCTGCGCTTCTCACTCCGCAAGGTCCTCGATCTGCGATATGGTGAGAACCCTCACCAGAAGGCTGCGATGTATTCCGACGGCTCCGCCCAAGGTGTCGCGAACGCCCGCCAGCTTCAGGGAAAGGAACTCTCCTACAACAACATCGTCGATCTCCAGGCTGCCTGGGACCTGGCTCAGGAGTTCGATGAACCCGTCTGCGCCATCATCAAGCACACCAACCCGTGCGGAACGGCCACGGGCAAAACTCTGGCGGAAGCTTACCAGCGCGCGCTCGAATGTGATCCCGTATCGGCATTCGGGGGAGTGATCGGCGTCAATCGGCCTGTCGACCTCGCCGCCGCGGAAGAGATGCACAAGCTCTTTCTTGAGGTCATTGCCGCACCTGCCTTCGACGAAGGCGCCAGGGCGAAGTTCGCCTCAAAGAAGAATCTTCGGCTCGTCGAAGTCGTTCCTTCAAATCAAAAGTGGGTCTTGAAGAATGTTTCGGGAGGGATGCTCGTGCAGGATGCGGATACCCGCTCTCTCTCCGACACCGATCTAAAAGTAGTGACCAAGCGTCCGCCCACTCCCGAAGAAACACGCTCTCTGCTTTTCGCCTGGAAGGTCTGCAAGCACGTCAAATCGAACGCTATCGTCTATGCCCGCGACGGCCAGACGGTCGGTGTGGGCGCCGGGCAGATGTCTCGGGTCGATTCCGCCAAAATCGGCGCCATGAAGGCACAACTCCCGCTGAAAGGCACAGTCGCAGCTTCCGATGCCTTTTTCCCTTTCCCGGACGGAGTCGAAGAAATCGCCAAAGCCGGAGCCACGGCGATCATCCAGCCCGGAGGCTCCCAGCGCGATCCCGAAGTTATTGCAGCCGCCGACCGCCTGGGCTTGGCCATGCTCTTCACCGGGGTCCGCCACTTCCGCCACTAAAGCGCGAGCTCGGACCTCAGCCCTCGACCCCTAGCGCCGGAGTCCCTTCGGCATTAGCGGGCCCGCCCCGGACGCATGGCCGTCGTAAGATTATGTCGGACGATGGCAGTCTTTCCACCAGTCCCTGACCTTCTGGTGACCAGTCTTTTTCTGCATCCCTGCGGTTGCTCGGGGTAGAATAAAAGCACCTTTCCCCCGACGGCTTTGCATCCAAATAAGCTGAGGTTTGGAAACGCGCTTCAGGCGCAGTCAGGTCCAGGATGAACAGACTTTTTCGCCTTTTTTTGGTGGTGTCCACCGCCAGCCTTGCTGGTGCTCAAACCAGCCAGTCTCCGTCGATTTCCACCGCTCCGGATGCCAAGCAGACGCAGGCCGCGACCCGCAAAGTCGACAAGGCTGCCGCCTACTATCACTACACCATGGCTCACATGTACGAAGAGATGGTGACTGCCTACGGCCGCAGCGACCTGGCGGTGAAGGCAACCGAAGAATATCGCCTGGCCATCGAAGCCGATCCTTCCTCTGAATTCCTGACCTCCGCACTTGCCGAACTCTACGTCAAGACCGGACGGATCGCGGACGCCGTAAAGGAAGCCCAGGACATTATCAAGCGCGATCCCAAGAACCTCGAAGCCCACAAGCTTCTTGGCCGCATCTATCTGCGATCTTTGGGGGACATGCCCGGTGGCAGCGGCTCGCAGAATATGCTGAAGCTTGCCATCGACCAGTACGAGCAGATCGTGAAGCTCGATCCCGATAGCGTCGACGACCACCTGCTCCTGGGCCGACTTTACCGCTTCAATAACGACCTCCAGAAAGCCGAAGCCGAGCTCAAGACCGCCATCAAGCTCGACCCGAGTTCGGAAGAAGCGGTTACCACGCTGGCCATGCTTTATACCGATGAAGGTGATACGGGCCATGCGCTGAAAGTTCTGAGTTCAATCCCCGACTCCTCCCGCTCGGCGAAGTTGTACTCGGCTCTCGGCGCAGCTTATGAGCAGCGCAAGGATTACAAGAACGCCATCAACGCCTACAAGCACGCCATCGTTCTCGATCGCGACAACCTGGACGCCATTCGAGGCCTTGCCGAGAACTATCTGAACGACGGCCAGCTCGAGGCTGCGCTCGAGCAGTACAGGGTCATTGCCGACTCTAATCCCGAAGATGCGCAAACCTATGTCCGCATGGCGGAGATTTACCGCCGCCAGGGCAAGTACGATCAAGCTCTCGACAGTCTCAAACGCGCCCAGGCTCTGGTACCGGATACCATGGACGTCCCTTACACCATGGCTGCGGTCTATCAGGCTCAGGGTCGCTACGACGACGCCATTAAACTGCTTCAGGAACTGATCAAGAAGACCGACAAGAGCGAGGTCGGCACCAGCCAGGCGGATCGCAATAATCGCGCCATCTTCATCGAGCGCCTCGGGATGATTTACCGCGAGCAGGAAAATTACCCCGCTGCCGTCGACACTTTCCGCAAGATGCTCTCCCTGGGCGACGAAAATGCCCGGAGCGGCTATCAGGAAATTATCGACACCTATCGCGAATCCAAGCAGTGGCCACAGGCTACCGCGGTTGCGAAAGAAGCCGTCCAGAAAATGCCTGACGATCGCGACCTGCGCATGGTACTGGACGCGCAGCTCGCCGACATGGGACAGGTCGATCAGGCGACTGCCGATGTCCGCTCCCTGTTGAAAGGTGGGCCTGAAGATCGCGACGTCTACGTCCGCCTCGCCATCATATATACCCGCGCCAAGCGCTGGAATGACGCCCTTGACGTTCTCGCCAAGGCCGAACAGCTTTCCACCAAGACGGATGATAAGGCGTACGTCTCCTTCCTGCGCGGCGATCTCTACCAGCGCCAGAAGATGTATGACCAGGCCGAGAGCGAGTTCAAGAAGGTTTTGAACTTGACACCGCCCACCGATCCTTCGTCCGCCGCCACCCTCAATTATCTCGGTTACATGAATGCCGATCGTGGCGTGAAACTGGAAGAGTCCCTGAACTACATCAAGCAGGCCCTCAGCTTCGAACCCAACAACGCCGCCTACCTCGATTCGCTCGGATGGGCCTATTTCAAGCTGGGCAAATACGACCTTGCCGAAGACAATCTGAACAAGGCTGCCTTGCACATGGGCTCTGACCCGACCGTCCAGGAGCATCTCGGCGATCTCTACCAGAAAACTGGGCGCCTCAAACTGGCGGCCAGTCACTGGGATCGCGCCGTCCAGGAGTGGAATCGGACAGTGCCTGCCGAGCAGGATTCGGAGGCCTTTGCCAAAGTGCAGCAGAAACTCGACGCGGCGAAAGTGAAGTTGGCAAAGGAAGAATCCAACAAGCCGTAACGCGGACGTGGCCGCACGAGGCACCGGCCTCGCCGCAGACGTCGCATGTGGCCCTTGTTAAACTCTTGGCATGTCCGGCGCTTCCGCCTCTGACGTCAAGATTCGTCCCGCAGACGTTCGCGATATCCCCGAGATCGTTCGCCTCCGCCGCCGCATGTACGAAGACATGCGCTACAACGACTCCGCAGCACTCGACGCCGCGTCATCACTGACCACGGCCTACCTCGACAAAGCAATGTTGGATGGCTCATTCCGCGCGTGGCTTGCCTGTGAGTCCGACCGGATCATCGCCGGAGGCGCTGTCTTAGTCACCGCGTGGCCTGCCCACCCCTACGATCTCGAATGCCGACGGGCCACCATCCTCAACGTGTATACCGATCCCGCCTACCGGCGCCGGGGACTCGCCCGTCGGCTGATGCAGACGATGATTGCTTGGTGCAAGCGCGAGGGCTTCGCCCGCGTCTCTCTGCACGCCAGCGACGACGGGCGCCATCTCTACGAGTCGCTTGGCTTTGAGGCTAGCAACGAGATGCGCTTGAATTTGCGCTGATCCAAGGCCACCGCAATTTCATCCTGGAGACCCTTGTATTTTCTGAAGTCTGAGGACTGTCAGCTTCTTTTGATAGACTCCCACTATGCTGGCGCCTTACGCGGTGCATGTCGAACACTCCCGCGGACGCCGCTTCACCGAGCCCAGGCATCCCTACCGCAACGATTTCCAGCGTGACCGCGACCGCGTCATCCACGCGCGCGCCTTCCGCCGCCTCGAGGCCAAGACCCAGGTCTTTACTCGCCGCTATTCTGACCACTTCCGCAACCGCCTCACCCACACCCTCGAAGTCTCCCAAATCTCCCGCACCATAGCCGGAGCACTAAACCTCAACGTCGATCTCGCCGAAGCTCTCGCCCTCGTCCACGACATTGGCCACCCTCCCTTCGGCCATGCCGGAGAGAAAGCTCTCGATACCGCCGTACGTTCCCACGGGTTTTCCTTCGATCACAACCTGCACGCCCTTCGCATCGTCGAGGATTTCGAGCAGCGCTATGCGGCTTTTCCGGGCCTGAACCTGACCTTCGAAGTCCGCGAAGGCATCATCAAGCACTCCCACGACTACGACCCCGCCAAGCACCCAGAGCTTGCCGAATACCTGTTGGATCAGCGCCCTCCGCTCGAAGCACAGCTGATCGACTTCACCGACGAAATTGCCTACAACACCGCCGACCTGGACGATGGATTCGAGGCCCACCTGCTCACGCTGGATCAAATCCGCGAAGGGGTTCCGATATTTGAGCAGTTTCTGCGCGAGGTCGAGCAGATCTATCCCACCGCTTCCGCAAAACTGAAATTCAACGAAACTTTGAAACGTGTTCTCAATCGCTTCGTGGATGACCTCATCAGGAACACGCGGAAGCGGGTGGACGAATCGAACATCCGAACCCTCGATGACATTCGTCTTCATGGCGAACGCCTTGCCGCTTTCAGCCCCGCAGTCGACCCCGATCGTAAGCAGACGAAGGATTTTCTCTATGAGAATCTTTACTTCAGCCCTTCGTTGGCGGACGAAAAGGACGACGCCGAACGCGTCATCCGCGACCTTTTCGCCTTCTGGATGGCACACCCAGAATCCTTGCCGCACAGTTATCAGGAAAAGGCGAAGGCCGAGTCTCTGCCACGCATAATCTGCGATTACATCGCCGGCATGACTGACCACTTCATCTTCGAGCAATACGAAAAATATTGTGGAAACTGACTATCTAGGGGCAGCTGCGCTCGGCTGTCCAGGGCTAGTGAGTTCGCCAGGGTTGGTGGAGATGTCCTGGATCGCTCTCACAGCACCTCGCCCAGCCGCCGTATCCCTTCCCGAATCTGGACTTCGTTCATTCGTGAGTAGCCCACCAGGATCCCCGTCCGCGTCGGCTTTTTCAGGAAATACGGTGAGATTCCATAAACTCGAACTCCCCGCACCGCCGCCGCCCGGATCACGGACTCCTCCGTGACGGTTCTCGTCAGCCATAACACGACGTGCGCCCCGGCGCCATCGCCGGTGATTTCCACCCGATTTCCGAGGTGAGTGCGGACCGCCTCCAGCAGCGCCTCCCGCCGCGAGGCATTCTTGCGCCGCATTCGTCGCAGGTGGCGCTCATACATGCCATTCGAAATGAACTCCGCGAGAGCGTCTTGTTCCAGGCTTGGAGTATGCCGGTCGCACAGCCACTTGGCGGCCACAAACGCCGTGACCAGTCTGGCTGGCGCGATCAGGTAGCCGATTCGAAGGGAGGAGAATATCGTCCTTGAGAAGGTTCCCACATAAATCACGCGGCCATCCCGGTCCAGCCCCTGCAAAGATTCCAGTGGCTGTCCCTCATAGCGAAATTCGCCGTCATAATCGTCTTCGACGATAACCGCATTCCTGCTCTTGGCCCATTCCAGCAGAGCAAGCCTCCTCTGCAGCGGGAGAATTGCGCCCGATGGGTACTGGTGCGAAGGCGTTACGAAGGCAACTCGCGCATTCAGCGGCATCTCTGCCGGATTGATTCCCTCGCGATCCACTCTCATCGGGAGCAAATGGGCTCCGGCCACCCGAATAACCTCGGTGGTCCCCTGGTAGCTGGGATCCTCGATCGCAACCCGTTCACCCTTCTCAAATAAGACCCGGCAGATCAGATCCAGGGCCTGTTGCGAGCCGTTGACAATGATCACCTGCGAGGGGTCGCTGACCACCGCGCGCGAGCGCCGAACGTGATTGCAGATTGCCTCGCGCAATCGGGTATTACCGCCGGCCGGGCCGTAATCGAGTTGCGACACCGGTGCTTTCCGCGCACAACGTAGCAAAATGCGCCGCCACATCTCGAATGGAAAAGTTCCCACGTCGCTTCGCCCGTAAGCGAAGTCGTAGGGCAGCGGGTGAACAGCTCTCTGTGGAAAGTCCATTCTCGACCAGGCCGCTGCCGCCGAGGCCCCAAACCTCGAAAGCTGCACGTGCGCGGATTTTTTCGCCGCTTCGGCGCCTTCGACCTGCACACCTTTCGATACATACGTTCCCGAACCCGCGCGCCCATGGGCGAACCCTTCTGCCAGCAATTGGTCGAAGGCTAACAGCACAACGGTTCGAGAGATCCCGAGTTGTTCTGCCAGATCTCGCGTCGAAGGAAGCTTCTCCCCACCCTGCAGAGCTCCCGACAGGATCGCCTCGCGCAGCCGCAAGTACACTTGCCGGAACAACGGCCCGCTCTTCTTCGAAAGTGGTATCGTCAACTGCACAGAAAGTGGATCTTCCAAAATACCACGATCTGCTCCATTCTCGAAGCCGGGATGTCGTCCAGAAGACTTTCAGAGGGAAACCCAGATGAAATCGCTCGTGCAAACTGCTCGGAAGTGTCTTGTGTGTGTGATCGCTGCGGCATTGTTCTCAGCTTTCGCCGATGCCCAGACCGGTCCGGGGCCGGGGGGCGCCGAGCAGCAAACCTCCAGCTCCCACGATGGCCAGCACGACTTCGATTTCGAAATCGGCACCTGGAAGATTCACCTCAGGCGCCTTCTCCATCCCTTGACCGGCTCCAACGATTGGAGCGAATTCGACGGCACTACGTTCACGCAAAAAGTCTGGAACGGCCACGCCAATCTGGAGCAATTTGAGACCAACGGCTCCGCCGGTCAGATCGAGGGCATGACCCTTCGCCTTTACAATCCCGCATCCCATCAGTGGAGCATCTATTGGGCGACCAGCAAGAACGGCACGCTCACCATTCCCACAGTGGGCGAATTCAAGAACGGCGTCGGCGAGTTCTACGATCATGAGCCGATCAATGGCAAGATGACGCTGGTTCGCTTCATCTGGTCGCGAATCACTCCAAACAGCGCTCACTTCGAGCAGTCATTCTCCGTTGATGGCGGAAAAACCTGGGAAGTCAACTGGATCACCGACCAGACCCGTGTCAGCGAAGCCGAATTCAAGACGCTTGCGGAGTCCGCGACCCCAAAACTCGACGCTCATGGGCCTGGAGGTCAGCACGACTTCGATTTCGAATTCGGGAACTGGAACGCTCAACTGAGGCGACGCCTGCATCCCCTTGCTGGCTCAGACACGTGGGTCGATTACAGCGGCACCTCCGTCGTCACGAAGATCTGGAATGGTCGCGCCGATTTCGGAGAACTCGAGGTCGGTAACGCCGACACTCACATCGAAGGATTAACCCTTCGCCTCTTCAATCCACAATCCCACCAGTGGCGGCTCTATTGGGCCAACAGCAAAGATGGGATCCTGAGCACTCCCACGATCGGCACGTTCACCAGCGGCCGCGGAGAATTCTTCGATCAGGAGGATTTCAACGATAAATCCATCTTCGTTCGCTTCACCTTTTCCGATCTCGTTTCCGATTCATTCAAAACGGAACAGGCGTTTTCCCCGGACTTCGGAAAAACCTGGGAATCCAACTGGATTGGCACCTTCGTTCGGCAGAAAGAGTAAGCAGCCGCAGGCGATGCTCTATTTTCGAATGATTTGGAGATTATTCGCCCTGCTGACCCTGGCAGGAAACATGACCACCGCCCAGCAGTCACTCTCCATCGGCGTGAATCGCCAGTCGCTCGACGACGCGTGGTGGACCGGTCCCTTGCTCGCTCCCTCCGCCAACACTTTGCCCCGTAGCCACGTTCTGATCGAACCCTATCTATTCGACGTGACGACGCAGGGCTTCTACGATTCCAGCGGCACTCGCCACAGCGCTCCCCACGCGAACCAATTCGGATCGCTCACCTATATCAATTACGGTCTCGCCGACAAGTTCACCGTCGGGTTGATTCCAGTCTTCGGCTACAACCAGGTCAGCGAGGGCCTGAGCAGTTCCGCGCTCGGAGCCGGCGATCTCACCGTTCAGGCGCAGTACCGGCTTCACTACTTTCGCGAAAACAGCTGGATTCCTACCACCTCCATCGCTGTGCAGGAGACGCTGCCCACCGGCAGGTACGACCGCCTCGGCGACCGCTCTAGCGACGGCCTCGGCAGCGGAGCCTACACCACCACCCTTTGCTTTTTTACTCAGACATTTTTTTGGCTGCCCAACGGCCGCATTCTGCGCACTCGCCTCAACGCCACGCAGGCGTTTTCCCACGCCGTGAGCATTAGAGACGTCAGCGTCTACGACACCGCCCAGGGATTCCAGGGTCACGCGAACCCCGGCGCCGCGCTCTTCCTTAACCTCGCCGGAGAATACAGCCTCACCCGCCGCTGGGTGCTCGCCATCGACACCACGTATCACCACCAGTACAACACGCCCGTGAGCGGCTACAACATCTCGAATCCAAATGATCCCGTCCTGCTCAATTCCGGCTCCAGCCAGGCCTTTGCACTTGCCCCCGCCATCGAGTACAACTTCAACAGCAAAGTCGGAGTAATCGTCGGCGCCCGCATTTCCCCCGCAGGAAAAAACACACCCGACTCGATCACCCCGGTCATCGCCGTAAACATCCTCCACTGACATGCCGCGACACCAGCGCTCCCCGGTGGATGTTTTATCGATTTGAGCGCCAGCACGAAAGCCCTGTCTTAATCCGCGAAAATCCGCGTGAATCCGTGGCACGAAGAAGTTATTGCGCCGCCACCCGCGCCACGACGTCATACAAAACCGACGGCCCGCGCTTCACCTCCTCCACCCGAATCCGCTCATCATTGCCGTGCTCGGTGTTTCCTTCCTCCTCCGTCGCCGTATACGGATTGAACCCGTAGGCCACGATTCCCAGCGGTCGGTATCGTTGATTTTCCGTATATCCGCTGGTGATGTGCGGCACCACGGGAGCCCCCGGGAAATATTTCCCGGTGACTTCTCGAATCGCGGCGTACAGCGCATTGTCGGTCCCCGAATAATTTGCCACCCTAAATTCATTATTCAGCGGCTCCACGGTGACGTTCTGATCATTGACCACTTTTCGCACCGCTTCGAGCACAGCCTTCGGATCCCCTCCTGGCAAAATCCGCACATCCAGATTTGCCCACGCCTCCGGCGGAATCACGTTCGTCTGCTCCGAACCTCCCATCATGGTCAGCGAGATCGTGTCCCGCAGCAGAAAGTTCAGCGACTCGTCGCGCTCTACTTCCTCCTGAAACGTCTTGTCCTGAATCGCCCTTCGGGCGTCCCGGTAGTATCCAGCCCGTTCCGGCGGTTCATTGGGAGCCATTTCTCGCAAGAATTCGTCCACGACCGGAAGCACCCGCAGCGGCGTGCGATACGCAATGATCCGGTCCAACGCCCGCACCAGCCGGTTCGGAGCCGAATCGGCATTTGGCCTCGATCCATGCCCAGGTCGGCCATGTGCCACCACGTGCAGCCAATATGTGGTTTTTTCTCCAACGTCCACTCCGACATACTTCACCTTGCCGTTTTCCAGCAGATTCTCCCCACCCTCATTGATGAGGAATTCCGCATTCTCCAGCAGGTCCCGTTGATTCTTGATGAACCAATCCGTTCCCAGCCCGTCCGCTTCTTCGTCCGCCACCGCCAGAAAGATCACGTCACGATCGAGAGCGATTTTCTCTCGCTTCAGCATCACCATCACGAGGAGTTGCGCCATCCCTTCATCCTTCATGTCCTGCGCGCCACGCCCCCACAAGTAGCCGTCGCGCATCTCTCCGCTGAAGGGAGGCACTCTCCAATGCGACGCATCGCTGGTCACCACATCCATATGGTTCAGCAGAACTATCGGCCTCGTGCTCTCTGAACTACTGTGCGGAATCCTCGCCCACAAATCTCCGCGACCCGGTGCAATCTCAAATACGCGATTTTCGATGCCCTCTTGATCGAAGATCTTCTTGAAGAAATCCACCGCCTTCATCTCGTTCCCAGGCGGATTCGTCGTATCGATTCGCAGATACTGCTGCATCCAGGTAACGGCGAGGTCGGCATATTGTTGTTTGTGCGCTGGAGAAATTCGTGACGAAGGCAGCTTCGAATCTTCCGCGGAAGCCGCGGCATAAAATACAAGGAAGGTAACCAGCACCAGTAACTTCGTTCGACTCAGACCGCCTTTATCAGTCGCGCAATGTCCTCGCAAATTTCCCCCTTTTATGCAGTTTTTTGCGGCTCCGCAACTTTTAGACTTAGAGCGAACCGGGTTCCTCCTGACGCTCGCCGGCAAAGTCTCAGATTTTGCACGCAGTTTTTATATCAGGTTTGCCAAAATTACCCTCCGCAGCCCTTCGCGGGCTACCTTTCCCGCCAAAGAGCGCCTATAATAGCCATTGATATCAGCCATTTAGCCACTCAACCTTCGCGCTCGATTTGGCATCCCACCTGTAGTAGCAGAGACGGCGTCAAGTCGTAGGCGCCTCGAGTTCAAAGGCCGAACGTAGCGTCAGCGCCGGCCGGTTCAGCGATTCCCGCTGGCTATCTTTACCGTTTCAGGGGACGCGATCAAATTTCAGAAGCACGTCTCGGCGTGCTGGAGTGGAGCTCAACGCTCCCCCACTTGGAGGAAGTCATCATGAAGCACCTCGTAATTGCCCTGCCTCTGGCTGCAGTGCTCGCACTGCCCGCCCTCGCGCAAACCACCTCGTCTACCCAGGATCAGAGCCAACCCGCCGCCACCCAGCAGACGCAGTCGACCTCGACTGACGCCAGCACTGGCGCAACCGGCAAAGCTCCTCTGGCAGCTCCCTCCCGCGAAGGCTTCTGGGGACGCGTCAATCCCTTTGCCCGCAAAAAGTATGTACAGCGCCAGACTCAGCCCATTCGTGATCGCGTCAATGAACTCGATGAACTGACGTCGGCCAATAGCAAGCAGATTAAGGACACCGATGAGCGCGCGACGGCTGGCATCAAGCTGGCCTCTGACAAGGCCAACGAAGCCGACCAGCACGCAGTCGACGCCGGCAACAAGGCGACGATGGCGCAGCAGTCCGCGCAGCAGGTCACCACGCGTGTGCAAACCGTCGAGAACGTGGTCAGCAACATCGACCAGTACAAGGCCTCGAACCAGACCGAGATCCGCTTCCGCTCTGGCCAGACCGTCCTCAGCAAGAACGCCAAGGATGCCCTCGACACGATGGCGGGCAACTTGAAGGGACAGCGCGGCTACATCATTGAAGTCCAGGGCTTCTCCTCCGGCAGGGGACAGACCGCCATCACGACTTCGCAGAAGATGGCCGAGTCCGTCGTCCGCTACCTGGTGCTCAATCACGACATCCCGGTCTATCGCATCTATCTCGTCGGAATGGGCAATGCTCCTGTTCCCTCCAGTGATGAGACCGCGAAGTCGAAGCGCATCTCCGGCGGCCGCGTCGAAGTCAGCCTGCTGAAGAACGACCTCGAGCAGCTCTCCAGCAACACCGGTGCTGCCCCGATGACCGCCGACCAGCAACAGCAACCCAAGTAACTAAGTAAATGTGTGTTGGGACGGGCCCTCGGGCCCGTCCCTTCGCGTTTTCAGCGGACAAATGTTCCGCCATTTCGCAAACCGAAAGCCGGCGGATCGGAGAGTGATAGTCGAAGCGCGGCCCTTTTAAGGACCGCGCAGGGTCCAATCCGATTCGGGCTTAGCTCCGCTCGTGGCGCAACCCGATCTCAGATCTCGTTTGACCCTCCCCACGGCCGGAAACTAAAATTCCCTCACGCCGCTTATGGGGAGTCCAATGAAGAAGTTCGCCGCTTTGCTCCTGTTCGCCAGCCTTGTCACTTACACCGCCTTCGCCGACGACGAAAAGGATCACCACCACCACGAAGATCTGACCGAGACGCAACTCGGCACGGTTCACTTCCCGATCTCGTGCGCCGAATCCGTGCAGAAGCCTTTCGCCCGCGGCGTCGCGCTGCTCCATTCCTTCTGGTACGAAGAAGCTGAGAAGGAATTTCTCGACATCGCCAAGGACGACCCGCGCTGCGCCATGGCTCACTGGGGAGTCGCGATGAGCCTCTGGCACCAGTTGTGGAACCAGCCCGACGCCAAGGTGATCGCGCGCGGCGCCGGCGAAGTAAAAGCCGCAAAGAAGCTCGATCGCCACGCCACCCCCCGCGAGAAGGCGTATATCTCCGCCATAACGGCGTTTTACAGCGATTCCGAAAAGCTGAATCATGACGCCCGTGCGAAGGCTTATTCGGCCGCCATGAAGGACGTTTACCAGTCCTATCCTGACGATCACGAGGCCGCAACCTTCTACGCGCTATCGCTGCTCTCGTCGGATGAAACTCTGGAGCACCGCAAAGAAGCCGCCGCTATCCTCGAAAAGCTTTTTGCTATCGAACCCGATCATCCCGGCGTTGCCCACTACCTGATTCACGCCTACGACACGCCGCAACTTGCCGAACTCGGCATCCCCGCCGCTCGCCGCTATGCGCAGGTTGCGCCCGCCGCTCCGCAC
Source organism: uncultured Acidobacteriota bacterium (assembly GCA_963807095.1). Taxonomy (GTDB): domain Bacteria; phylum Acidobacteriota; class Terriglobia; order Terriglobales; family Acidobacteriaceae; genus Sulfotelmatobacter. The sequence goes on from CAWEAF010000003.1 coordinate 754,623, forward strand.
GCCTTGCACATGCCGTCGCACATATTCGCCCGCGTCGGACTCTGGCAGGATGACATCAACTCCAATCTCGCCTCCATCGCTGCCACACGCAAGACCGCCGCGATGGGCATGGGCGGCGAGGGACATCAATTCCACGCGATGGATTTCCTGGTCTACGCCTACCTGCAGATCGGGCGCGAAGCGGACGCCCAGAAGATCATCGACGAAGTGAAGGCTATGCCTGTCACTCACGACATGTACGGCCTGGGCATTGATATGAGGCTTCAGTCCGGAGGGCGCTTCGAGGCCAGCTATGCGCTGGAGTTGCACGACTGGAAAAAGGCTGCTTCCCTGACTCCCGTGTCCAATGACCCCGAGTACGCTGCCGTCACTTATATGGCGCGCGGAATCGGGGCGGCGCGGAGTGGACAAATCGACCAGGCGCGAAAAGAAGTCGATCAGGTGAAATCGATCGCCAAAAACCTGCGCGAGAAGAAGGAGACCGACGAAGCCGACTTTCTCGACCGCCAGGTGGCCGAGCCGCTGGCCTGGATCGCCCATGCTGAAGGGAAAGACGACGAGGCCATCGCGATGCTGAAACCGCTTGCCGAGAAGCAGAACGATGGTGAGAATACGACCGGATACATCCCTGCACAGGAAGTCCTCGCGGATCTTCTGCTCGACATGAAACGGCCGCAGGAAGCTCTCGCCGAATATCAAACCGACTTGAAGCTCAATCCCAATCGCTTCGACGCCCTGTACGGCGCCGCCCGCGCCGCCGAACAATCCGGCAACCCATCCGAGGCTAGCCAGTATTACGGCCTGCTGCTGAAAACTTGCCAGGGCGGAGACTCGGCACGGCCTGAACTGCGCCGAGCACATCAATTAGTCGCGGCTCAGCTTAAACAATAAAAGTAAGATTGTCGGGTTTCTAAACAAGCAAGGCTGTAAAGTCATGCACCAGTAGGCATTCGCAACGGACAAAACAGTCAATGGCCGCGAATTCGGTTACGAGCGGTTTTCTTGAGCCGCTTCTCAAGAGATGCATCTCCAGTTCTCATTCCAGAAGCGAGTTCTGGGCAGCGTTTGTGCAAGCCGTGGGGGCAAAGCGGGTCGCCGAAGTCGGCGTCTACCGGGGCGATTTCGCGGCGTTCATGCTTGAGCACTGCCAGGCCCTCACGCGGTATTACATGATCGATCCGTGGCGGCACCTGGACGACTGGAACAAGCCGGCAAATCAGGCCGACTCAGTATTGGAGAAATTCTTTCGCGAAACAAAGTCAAAGTCCGAGTTCGCCTGCGACAAGAGAGTGATCCTTCGAGGCAAGACTACGGAAGTCGTCGACGAAATCCCAGACGGGGAGTTGGACTTCGCCTACATCGACGCCGATCATACGTTGAAGGGAATTACAATTGACTTGATCCGCCTCTATCCGAAAGTCCGCGTTGGAGGATTTATTGGCGGTGACGATTTTCATCGTTCGATCTGGCATCACAACACGCGTTTCGAGCCTACGCTCGTGTTTCCGTTCGCCGTCTATTTTGCCGAGGCGATAGGTGCCGGAATCTACGCTCTGCCCCATGCGCAGTTCGTTGTTCAGAAAACCGATGGAGCACAGTTCTCATTCGTTGACCTGACCGGGCAATATGACAGCCTCGAACTGCGCGATCAATTCGCGCCAGAGAAGGTCCTCAAGCTGCTCGCAGCCGAAAGGTTCCCGCGCCTGAAACGTGTCGCGGCCCAAGCGAGGCGTCTGCTTTCGAGATAAAGGGACACAGTATGTTCTGCACGCTTATGGATAGTGCAGTACTGTTTCCACAATCAATAACCCCACAATCCCCGCTGCCCCCAGCGCCGCGTTCCACTCTCGATGCTTCATATAAAGCTCGAACGAGAATCCTCCGCCGTCACCCCCCATCCGGGCCGGCACAATTCGCGGGATCATCCGCGGCACCCGCCGTGCGTACTCTTCGAACTCCGGAAACTTTTGGCGCAGGAATTTCTCTTCTCCATGAATTACCGGTATGTAAATCGCGCAGAACATCAGGACCAGCACGGCCCCTACCCACCAACTGCGCGCCGCGATAGCGAAGCCGATTCCAATCAACAGAGAGCCCAGATAGAGCGGGTTCCTCGTGTACGCGTACGGCCCGGAAGTGGCCAGCGCCTCATTCTTGCGCACGTGCCCCGAAGCCAGCGCACGGATCAGTAGCCCCGGCACGATCACGACCGCCCCAAATGCGAGCGATCGCCACGTCGGACGCGCCAACCAGAAGTACAGGACCGCGAAGGCGAATCCGAGCGGCACCCGGATGCGGCGCGCGACGCGCGACCACTCAGCCATGGTCGCTCTCCGAACGGGGTGTCGACTCTTTTCCCGCAGCCAGCAGTTTGTGCGACGCATCCACCACCGCATCAGCGCTGATCTCGAGCATCCCCTCGTCCGGCTGCGCGATACGCGCATGCGTCGTCGGACTTGCGGGATTCCTTAGCACGATGCTCTGCGTTCCAAACGGCCCGTTGCGTGCCGGATCCGTGGGCCCGAAGATCGCCACCACCGGCACCCGCAAAGCCGCCGCCAGATGCAGGGGCCCCGTATCGCCGCCGATGAAAAGCCGGGCGCGCCGGGACAACGCGACCAGCTCGCTGATCGAACATGCCAGCGCTGCTGCAGCGCCTTCGCTCGCAGCTTCGGCTGCCCGCGCCAGGTTTTCTTCCCCCGGCCCGTAGTTGATGATCCCCCGCAGTCCCCGCGGCGCCAGCGAGCGAGCCACTTGCCCGTAGCGTTCCACCGGCCAACGCTTCGCTCCCCATCCCGCTCCCGGATTCAGGATTGCGAACTCAAGGATTCCCGCCTCCCGCAATCGTTTGTCGATCCTCTCCTCCGCCGCGCTATCGTGAGGGAGTTCGATCGCAGGCGGACTCAACTTCTGCCCTACGACGGCCGCCGCCACAGAAAGATTCTGTTCAATCACGTGCTCCCCGCGCACGATGACCGGGCGCGAATACCACAGGCTAGCCGGCGCCTCGCGCGGCTGCGCTGCTCCATAAACGATTCGCGCTCCGGACCAGCGGGCCAGCATCCCTGACCGGATCGCTCCCTGCAAGTCCACGGCAACCTGGTAGCGTTCCGAGCGAACGTCATTCCAGACTCTAGCAATCTGCTCCAGGGTCGAAACCTTCAGGAGCGACGTGCGCCATCCGCGCAGATTGACCGTGTGCACCCAATCCGCCAGGGGGCGCTGGGGGGAGCGCCGGCCCCGGCGCGCAGCTCCCGAAGCGCACAAAAGTTCGGCCCAACGCTCTTCAATCAACCACCCGATCGTTGCGTCAGGAAACGCGTTGCGGAGTGCCTGCGCAGCCGGCAGAGTGTGTATCACGTCGCCCATCGCGCTGAGGCGCACGATGAGCAACTTCTCGATCTCTCTGTCTCCCGTATCGATCAAGGCTTCCTCGGCGTGAGCCGCGAGCGGATGATCTTGCTGGTGGAATGATCTTTCGGGTCGCCGACGATGGCGACGCGTCCTCCGTATTCGGCGATAGTATCGCGCTCGGGTACGGAATTCTCGGTGTAGTCGGTTCCCTTCGCCTGTACATCCGGCCGGATTTCGCGGATGATCGCCCGTACATCAAGTTCCCCGAAAATCACGACTGCATCCACATCGGCGAGCGCGGCCACAATCTCGGCGCGCTCATTTTCAGGCATGATCGGGCGCCCTTCGCCTTTGAGCGCGCGGACCGATCCGTCGGAATTGATCGCGACCACGAGCTTTCCCCCGATCGCTTTCGCGCCCCGCAGATAGCGCACGTGCCCCACATGCAAAAGGTCAAAGTTGCCGTTGGCCAAAGTGATCCGCTCGCCGGCGCGCCGCCATCCTTCCACGCGCTGGCGGAGCCCATCCCGGCTCAGAATTTTAATTTCTGCGCTCAATGAGTTCGTGTCGCTGGAGGTTCCTGATCCATCGCTTGCAGCAACTCTTCGCGCGAGACCGTCGCGGTGCCGCGCTTCATCACTACGATTCCCCCGGCATAGTTGGCGAGTTGCGCCGCTTCTTCCGTGGTGGCTCCTGCCGCCAGGGCCGCCGTAAACGCCGCGATCACCGTGTCGCCCGCACCCGTCACATCGGCCACTTGGTCTGAACCGAAGATGGGGATATCGACCGGTTTGTGCTTGTGGTTGAAGGCCACCATGCCGTCGCGCCCGCGCGTGATCACGAGCGATTGCAGTTTCATGCGCTGCATGATCTGATCGCCTGCGGCGGTCACTTTTTCCCAGTCGTGTCCGATGCGCACTCCCAGAGCTTCTTCGACTTCGGGTTCGTTGGGAGTCGCGGCCGTGACGCCCTCGTATTGCAGCATGCGGTAGCGCGAATCGAGAATGATGGGCACAGAACCGATCTTGCCCTTCCCGCGCAGTGTGGTCACGATCGCAGGAGTTGCCGCACCGTAGCCATAATCCGATACCAGCAGCGCATCCGAGGCATGCGCATAATTCCGAGCAGCCAGGTAGAGTTCGCGGGTCAGATGGCTCGTCGGCGCTTCCTGCGGTTCGCGGTCGATCCGCACTACCTGCTGCCGCGAGGTGTGCGTCATACCCGCCAGGATGCGCGTCTTGGTGACGGTGGTATAACTCTTGTCTTTCAGGACACCACTCACCGCGATCTTTTTGTGCCGGAAATATTTCAGCAGCAGCCGTCCAGGCTCGTCGTCGCCCACAATGCCGACGGGAAGCACGTTAACCCCAAGATCGGCCAGGTTGTTCGCCGCGTTCGCTGCCCCGCCCGGAACCACGGTGCGCTCGCGATGGCTCAGGATCAGCACAGGCGCTTCCCGCGATACGCGCGAAATCTCGCCGAACACGAACTCGTCCGCGACCAGGTCGCCCAGAACTGTGACCGTGATCTTGGGAAACGTTTCGACGATCTTACGGAGCCGTTCAGCTTCTTTAGGATGTTTCGTCATTCTCTGTTGCCGCAGGCGCGTTCAGCAATCGCATGCCGTGATAGGCACTGCCGCACTCGTTCGCTACGAGATTCTACCCTTTCGTTCTTCGATCGTGCGCAGGATGGTATCCACAGCGTTAGCCGCATCGGCCAGTTCCATGCGTACAGGGACCACCGAAACGGGCCCGAGAGCGTCGAGATATGGACCCAGATTGACCGCGTCTTTCTCCGTCGTGACGAATCCCCCAGCGTCGCTGCGCTGCCTGAGTGCTAGCAACTCGCGGATATCCTTTTCGCCGTACGCGTGATGGTCGCGATAGAAGGCTTCCGCGACAGGTTCAATACTCGCCGCGCGCAATTGCAGCACGAAGTTTTGTGGCCGCGCGATGCCGCAGAAAACAATGGGGCGTCGCGGGACATTCTGCGGAACGATTCCTCGGCGCACCCGCCAGACCAGCTTTCCCTCCAGCGGAAATGCATTGGCCGAGGCGCCGCTTGTGAGTACCACAGTCTGGGCGCGTTGCAGCGATGCTAAAGGCTCCCGCAGTCGGCCCGCTGGAAGCAGGTGATCGCTCGCGTCCTGCGGAGTGACGAGCACAATATCGAACTCACGAGCTAGGCTGCGATGCTGAAATCCATCGTCGAGCAAGTGCAGTTGCGGACCGAACCGCGTTTCCGCAAACCTCCCGGCCTCGTAACGGTCCTCTCCAACCACGACGGGCACCTGCAGCTTACGCGCAATCAGAAGAGGTTCATCTCCAAATCGTTGTGGCAAGCCCGCGGGGTCCACGAGCAAAACGCCACGGCTCCGGCGTCCATAGCCTCGCGAGAGCACATCGAACTCTAGCCCTCGCTTCTTCAGAAGCTCGCCCAGGAGCATGACGAAGGGCGTCTTTCCCGATCCTCCCGAGGACACATTGCCCACGCTGATCACGGGGCCTCGCAACCGATGCGCCTTTAGCGTGCCATGATCGTAGAGCGCGTTACGCGTTCCCACGATTGCGCCGTAGATGTAGGAGAGCGGGTTCACTCTTTGTACGCATCGCGCGAAGTGTCACGAGGCGGGTCGGCCTTGCCCGCCAGCAATCGCCGGAGCGCGTCCAACGTCCGTGAAGTTGCGCCCATCTGCGACTGGATGGTTTCTTTTGCGCGCTGTCCCAGGCCTCTCCGTTCGGCGTCGTTTTGCAGCAGATGCATCAGGGTCAGCGGCAACTCCGACAAGCCTACAATGCGCACGGCGTCCCGGCTTTGAAAAAGCCACACAATGTCGCGAAAATTCTCGGTGTGATTCCCGGTCACGATCGCCACGCCATGCTGGGCCGGTTCGATGATGTTGTGACCGCCCCGCGGAACCAGGCTCCCACCCACAAACGCAACGTCAGCCAAAGCATACAGCGACGCCAACTCACCGATCGTGTCGACGAGCAACACCCCGCCAGCCAGCGGCTCTCCGCTCCAAAGCGAGCGCCGGTGAAAGGCGATCCCCATTTCCTGGATGAGACCGGCGACTTTGTCGAAGCGCTCAGGATGTCTGGGCGCAAGAATCATCACCGCGCGCGGATGCCCTACGCGCAGGTTCTCAAACGCTTTGAGCAGCGGCGCTTCTTCATCCTCGACGGTGCTGCCGCACACAAGAACAGGTCCAGCGGCTTCCGCTGCCAGCGCCTTTTTCAGGCTGTCCACAAGGGGAGGAACCGGGGGCAGGTTCACATCAAATTTCAGGTTGCCCGTGACCTGTATCCGGGTAGGGTCGGCGCCAATCGATTGCAGGCGGGTGCCGTCTTCCTGCGTCTGGGCGAGAAATACATCGACCTGTCCCAGCATTCGCCGCAGTGCCCACGCAAAGCGCTGGTAACGCGGCCAGGAGCGATCAGAGACGCGGGCGTTCACCACCGCGATCGACGCTCCGCCGGCATTCACCAGCCGCAGAAAATTCGGCCAGAATTCGGTTTCGGCCAGCACCACCATCTCAGGGCGCAACGCGCGCAAGTACGGCCGGATGGCAAACGCGAAGTCCATCGGAAAATAGAAGACGTTCTCTTCGCCAAAATGCTTTCGTGCAAGATCCTGTCCGGTGTCGGTCGTGGTGGATACAAGCACACGGTGATGCGGGAAGGCCTGCCGCATCTCCGAGACCAGCCGGCTCACGGCCAGGACTTCACCGAGAGAGACTGCGTGCACCCAAATAATGCGGGGTGCCGGCGCATCAGGAATAGGGCGCCCACCGTGGAGCACGCGCGCGGGGACTCTGCCCAGCCGCTCGGCCAGTCCACGAACGTGTTTGCGGTGGCGCGCAATCTGGTACAGCCAGTACGGCAGGCTCAGCAACAAGCCGAGCGCCAGCGCCAGGCTATAGAGAAAGTAGATCAAGTCGTGCCATTCTAAACCGCCTGACAACTCGGCATCGTAACCCTCTATAATGGCGGCATGCGAAGGCGTTCTCTGCGCGCGAATATCCGCTGTAGTGTGGTCGCACTGTGCTGTGCTTTGGGGGTACCGCTATTGCTGGCGGCGAAGAACTTCGAGAAGCCAGTGGCCAAGACGGCGATCAACTATCCCGCGCACGATTTCCACCGCGACGAGAAGGTGGCGATTGCGGCCGATCCCTATGACAATCCAGAGAAGGCAAAAATTTTCTCGATTAACTTTGCTGAGCACGGCTACATGCCCATCTTCTTTGTGGTGACGAATGATGGCGACCAGCCGGTATCGATTGCGAACATGCAGATTACGGTGATCACCGCCAACCATTCGAAACTGACCCCGCTCGGCGCCGACGACATCTTTCGTAGGCTCTCGAATCCCCAGAGTAGTACGCGCCCCAGTCCGCTGCCTCTGCCACACAAAGTGAAAGGCGGCGTGAGCAAGAAAGAAATGGACGAGATCGAGTCTTCACAATTTGCGGCGAGAGCCGTGGAACCGCACAGCACGCAGTCGGGGTTCATGTTCTTCGACGTGGGCGGCATCAACTCACCCTTGAAAGGCGCGAGCATCGATGTCACCGGTATCAACGACGCTAAGGGAAATGAACTCATGTACTTCGAGATCTATGTGGACAAGTACCTGGACGCCCCAGTGAACCCGTAATTTGCTAGTTTTGCAGGGCGATCTCGTGTGACGTCCTGGAAATTCGCAGCACAAGTTGGACGCTTTGAAAGGGTGCGGCTTCAGCCGCACCGTAACTTAAGCCAAAGAATCGCGGGCTTTAAGCCCCTGAGGGAAATGGTTATTACTCAGAAAAGCGGCAGCTTACTCCGCGAATTTCTGGGACACGACCCAAGCAAGTTACAGAATTATCCGACTACTAAATTATTAAATCCTTCGATGGCCACAACCGCACAGACCTCGATCGCCGCTCACCCCAAGTTCGAGCCGGTGATTGGGCTCGAGGTTCACGTTCAGTTGCTGACGGCGACGAAGATTTTCTGCTCGTGCTCGACTCGATTCGGGGCGCCTCCCAACACGAACGTCTGTCCGGTGTGCCTGGGGATGCCTGGGGCGCTGCCGGTGCTCAACAGGAAAGTCGTAGAGTTCGCCACGCTGGCGGCTATGGCGTTGAATTGCCGCATCAACGAAACTTCGATCTTCGCCCGCAAGAACTACTTCTATCCGGACCTGCCCAAGGGATACCAGATTTCGCAGTACGACAAGCCGCTGGCGGAGGTCGGATTCATTGAAGTGCCCGCCGGGCGCGGCCGGAAGAAGATCGGCATCACCCGCGTGCATCTGGAAGAAGACGCCGGTAAGAGCCTGCACGAAGGCTTTCCCGATTCCGACGAGAAGACTGCCATCGATCTGAACCGCACCGGAGTGCCGTTGATCGAGATCGTGAGCGAACCCGACATCGCCACACCGGATGAAGCCTACGAATATCTGACTCGTCTCAAAGAGATCATCCTGTACACCGGTGTCAGCGACTGCAACATGGAAGAAGGCTCGTTGCGTTGCGACGCCAACGTCAGCGTGCGGCCGCGCGGCCAGAAGGAATTCGGGACCAAAACGGAAATCAAGAATGTGAATTCGTTCCGCTTCATTCGCGAAGCGCTGGAGTATGAGATTGGCCGCCAGATCGACGTGATCGATTCCGGCGGCAAGATCGCCCAGGAGACGCGCCTCTACAACGCGAACGAAGGAAAGACCTACAGCATGCGCTCGAAAGAGCAGGCGCACGATTACCGCTACTTTCCTGAGCCGGATCTGCTGCCGCTGGTCGTGGATGAAAAGTGGAAGGCCGAGATTGCTTCCGGCTTGCCGGAGTTGCCCGAAGCGCGCCGCGCGCGCATGGTGAGCGATTACGGTATCACCGGCTACGACGCGCAGGTGCTGACTTTTTCCAAGTCGCTTGCAGATAAGTTCGAGACGGCGGCCAAAGCGGCGAAGAGTCCAAAGCGCGTGGCCAACCTCGTGCAGAGCGAACTCATGGGACGGCTCAAGGCGAAGGGCATCGAGATCGAGCAGTCGCCGATTTCGATGGCGGGCGTCGCTGCTTCCGCCGATCTGGTCGAAGCCGGGACGATCTCCGGCAAGATGCTCAAAGATCTCTACGACCTTTGCTTCGAGCGCGGCAAAGATTTTCCCGCGGTCTACGAGGAAGAAGGCCGCCCCCAGCAGTCGACCGATACCTCGGCGCTGGAAAAGATTATCGATGAGATTCTCGCTGCCAATCCCAAACAGCTTGAACAGTATCGCGCGGGCAAGACGACAATGCTCGGCTTCTTCGTAGGCCAGGTCATGAAGGCGTCCAAAGGCCAAGCTAGCCCTCAGATCGTAAACGAGTTGCTGAGCAAGAAGCTGGGATAGCGGAATCCAATCTACGCACAGACAACGTTATTGGCAGTATGTAGGAGCGGACGCATTCCTCCGCCCCGGCCAGCGCAGCGAGCCGTGATCTCGCCATGGTTCGAGGGCGAATGCATTCACCGCGACCGCCCACTAGTCACCACCAGACACGTCACTTTGGTCATCTGATTTGCCCTTCACCGGCCCGGTACCATACATAAGGGCTCGCTCGCCCAAGGGCCCCGGTCCGGGAAACGCCATGAAGATCAAACTTGATCGCATCATTAGCATCGCTACACTCGTGGCTGCGGTTGTAGCCATTGTTCTCGTGTTGAAACGGCCGGCTCCGGTCGCGGCGCCGCAGGCCGCTCCTGCTGCAGTGGCCCAACAAAGGCAGTCGGCCGAACCGAGCGCCCAACCGGCCGAGCAGCAGAGCTCATCCTCGGGATCGTTTAGCACTCCGGCTTCGCAAACAGCTCCGGTCGCCGCACCGCAGGTTGCGACGCAGCCTGCACCTGCCGCCAGATCTGACTCGGGCAGCAGTTCCGATGCGGTCAGCGGGGCATTGGCAAAGCTGTTTGGGGGCGGTGGAGGATTGGCGTCGCTCTCTCCGGATTCCAATGTCGGCGCCGGATCACCCGTCATCAAGGATCAGCAGGTTTCGATGGATGGTGACGTCGTGCACGGCAAGTTTCTTACAGAGATCGCTGGCAAGGACGTCTGGGTAACCATCTCCGGCCACATGGGCGAAAAAGACGGATACGCGACCTTCGATCCGACCGAGATCAAAGTCGGAAACACAAATATTCCCGTCGCGCTCGTGAACCCGGCACTTCAGAGAAAGATGGCTGAGGAGCGCGATCGCCTGAAGATTCCGAACGGCGGCGGAGGAACCCAGCAGTAGAACTAAGATTTGAAACAGCTGCGCCGTTTGTTCCGCAGATCGAACTTTGAGCCGGCTAGTTGTGCTTGATGAACTCCCCGGCTTTCCGTCCGCTCAGCGAATTGTAAAGCGTCTCCAGAAATGCATCTTCGTTGATGAAGCCTCCCGCGTACTTCTTCCACGGCTCGAGCAGCTTGGCTTGCTTCATCTGGTCGAGCGTCTGCTCTTGCTGAAGCGCTTTGGCAACCACATCGCGCGTTGCTTTGAGCATCTCGAGGTAGTCCTTCATGTCGCCAATGCTCGACACCGAACCATGCCCGGGAATGATTTTCACATCCGCCGGAACCTGAGCGATGACCTTTTCGACGCCCGCGATCATGCCGTCGATGCTTCCTCCCGACAGAACGTCGATGAACGGAAACCCGTAGGTCACGAAATCGTCGCCCATATGCACCACGTTCGCCTTGGGAAAGAAAATGATCGAGTCGCCATCCGTGTGCCCGGCGGGAAAGTAGAGAGCGCGAATGTCGTCGCCATTCAAATGCACGGTAACGTCGTGATCGAAGGTGATAATGGGCAGCGCGTCCTTCGGTTGGGGCTCAGCCTTGACCCGCACTGAGCCGCCAGTCCCGGCTTCGCCCCCAGACTCAAGACGCTTCCGCACGTTATCTTGCGCGATGATCGGTGCTTGTTTCTGGAAATAGGCATTCCCGCCGGTGTGATCGCCGTGATAGTGCGTGTTGATGATGAACCGGATGGGTTTGTCCGTGATGCCCTTCAGTGCGGCCTGAATCTTGTCGGCGAGGGGAGCGTACTGGTCGTCGACGATGACGATACCGTCATCTCCCACGGATGCGCCGATGTTTCCTCCAGCGCCTTGCAGCATGTAGACGTTGCCCGCAACTTTCGTGACCTTCATCTGCACCTTGCTGAAGTCCGGGCCCTGGGCGGCGGCCACTGCAGAACACAGCAACAACGTCGCACCAACGAAATACAATTTGCGCATAGTAGGCTCCCTCCGAAATCGAGGATTGTATCGGAACGGGTCGCCTTTCGCGAAGAAAATCGGCGCCGTCCGTCATGTCCTGTGCCCTCTGTGCTCAATTCCTGGATTCCTGCACCCTGACAGCCTGTTGAGGAATTCTGCCTCGCAAAGGGGCTTGGAAGCGCGCGGTCCGGGAAGGGCACGACTTCAGTCGTGCCGTTGAGTCCTCCAAAATCGGCCGCGCTTTAGCGCCTGAGGTTGGCTTTCGCTGCAGTTCTTCAGCAGCTCGCTGGGGACACGTCTCATGGCGTCCCGAAAATTCGCGGCATAAGTGTGAGGGTTTAAAAGGACGCGGCTACAGCCGCGGTGTGAGGACTGACCAAACTCGTAGATCAGTTCGCGAGCGCGGAGGGAGGAAGCTGGAAGATCACCCCTCGGTCGTCGTTCCCCTTGCGGGTGGCCTCCAGATTCAGATCGGCGAGGGCAACTCGGCGCGTATGTCCGGGAGTAAGATCGAACAGCGTTGCGCCCACAATCGCGTAGTTCGTCACTTCCAGTTTGCGTCCATCCTGGAAAACCAGCAGAGTGGGCTCTTGCGCCGGTTCGGTGTCATGCGAATCATCTTGGGCGGTCATCTGTTCCTGATGTGCGGGAGGAACGTCTCTCACCCCGGGAATATACGAACCAGCGCCGGATCCACGCCGGTCGAAGATCGTAGGACCACCCTGATAGTTCGAATCGTCTTCAGCGTCAGAGTCGTCGACCGCGCCGTTGTCCACCGCGCCACTGTCAACCGCGTAGGGAACGGGCACGGCATAAATCAGAGGTGCAAAATTCTCGCTGTCATGGTGACGACGGTGTTCATTTCCATTGCGGCGACGTTCGTTCCCGTTGCGAAACGTTCGCTGAGGAATCACGACCGGACCCCGAAACTGAGGACTGAACCCGCGAGGCCCCAGCGAGGTAACGCTCGGGGGGGTACCGTTCACGGCGCGTCCGCCAAATCCCGGAGAAGTCACAGAGGACGGCGTCCCATTGATCTGAGCGGCGCTTGAAGAGACAAAAATCGTCGGCACCCCAATCAGGCCGGCGAACAGGATCGAAGCCAAAATTGAATACCGCACTGAATTATGATACTCCCGTTCACAAGCCATACAGCACCTCACAACTGGAACGCTCGTACCCTATTAGATTGCACGGTGAGGTCGCTGGATGCCAGTTACGGACTGGCAAAAGGGTGAGTCGCAATACCCGCACGGCGTGAGGCTAATATCCTATAATCTCAGTAGAATCAGTCATCTGCGACCACCATGAAAGCTGCCTTCCGATTTGCGCTGCTTGCCTTAGTGCTGGTGATCATCGCCATGATTTCTGCGCTGACGGCCATGCGCTTCGCCATTCACGGTCAGGAGGTTGCGGTGCCACCTCTCGTGGGGCTGACTCCGGTGGAAGCCGAACGCGCCGTCTCCGGACTCGGATTGCAGATGTCCATCGAGCGCCAGTATTACAGCCCGCAGATTCCCGAAGGAAAGATCATGTCGCAGCTGCCTTTGCCGGCGACCAAGGTGCGCCGCGGATGGCAGGTGCGGGTGGCCCAAAGCCTGGGGCCGATCCGGGTCGCTATTCCTGATGTCACTGGCCAGAGTGAGCATGCGGCAGAGTTGAATATTCGCCGCCGCGGATTAGACATTGCGTCGCTCGCTCAGGTCGACGCCGCCGGCATTCCCGCCGATCAGGTACTGGCGCAAAATCCGTCGGCTAACGCGGCGCAGGTCGTCGCTCCTAAAATCAGTCTTTTGGTGAGTTCGGCGCCCCCCACGCAGGCGTTTGTCATGCCCAGCTTCGCCGGACAACCGCTGGGAACCGCCAGTCGGACTCTGCAGGATTCTGGATTCCGCTTAGGCAATGTCGGCATCGCTGCCGCGCCCGTCGCTCCGCCCATAGACACGGCCAATCCGAATGGGATCAACCTGCCCGCCGCGCCTCCCGGGCAGCAATCCACGCCGGTACCGGCTCCGCCTCCAGCGCAGCCCTCACCCGCCAGCATAGTCGTAACCCAGGTCCCCGCCGCCGGAGAAAAAGTCATGCCCGGCGCAGTAGTAAGCTTTGACGTGCGCTAAACAAGTCCACGCTGTCGACGTTCAGGAAATTCGCGCCGTGAATGGTTGTGTCTTTGAGAGGGCGCGGCTTCAGCCGCGTCGTGCTCAGAGTCCTGGAAACACGGGCTTTAGCCCTGAGGGAAATTCTCATCCCCAAAAGCGGCGGCACCGCACCTACTCCGGAAATTTTCGAGAGCGGCTGCTAGTCACTCTCTCTCCACGATCGCTACAAAAAAACCATCGCAAGGATGTACCCCCGGAACCGTGCGAAGATACGCACCGCGCACTAGCGAATTGGGATCGGTCCACACGAGTTCTCCCGCCGTCTTAAGCCGCTCCAGTTCCACGCCGCACTGAACAACCCGAAACCCCTTGGCGTCCGACAAGACTTGTTCCACCACCTCTTCGTTCTCTTCTCTTTCCAGCGAACACGTGGAGTAGACCACGCGTCCCTCGGGAAGCACCTGCCCCAGCCCCGAGCGCAAAATCGCGACTTGCCGGTCGTGCAGGTCCGGCAAGTCTTCAGGCTTTAGCCGCCACTTGATTTCCGGATTGCGCCCGAGCGTGCCCGTACCCGAGCAGGGCACATCGGCGAGAATGCGATCGAAGCCTTGCAAGAGGGGAAGTCTCGCGGCATCTGCCACGAGGGTCTCGATCTTCCTCGATCCTCTAGCGCTCAGAAGCTTTCGCAATAAGCGGGCGCGATGCGGATGAATCTCAACCGCCGCAACCGATGCCGCCGGATTCCGATCCAATATTGCCAGCGTCTTCCCACCAGGAGCTGCGCAGCAGTCGAGAATTCGTTTCCCGCTGCCAACCAGTGCAGCCACCAGCTGCGAAGCTTCGTCTTGAATGACGACATCGCCTCTGCGGAAAGCTGCGGTCCTCGTGATCTCTCCGGACTGCAGGCCGCGTGCGGCAGAAAGCAGGCTTCCCGGACGAAGAACAAGCCCCTCCGCTGTTAATTCCTCTTCAACGTCTGGATTCCTCAGACGTACCGACGTCGTAGGAATCGACTGATCATGCTTGCAGATCTCTACTGCGGCGCTGGCCCCATACTCTTGAATCCATCGTTCCACCAGCCAGGCGGGATGCGCCCAGGTTGCGGCGAGAGACTCGACTCCCGCTTCGACTGTCGCGCGCGCTTCGCCGCTCTTCGACGTTAGCTTCCGTAAAACAGCGTTGACGAACGGGGCAGCCGAGCGTTTCCGCGCCCGCTTCACCAATTCGACACTCTCATGGAGAGCCGCATGTCGCGGAATGCGGGTGAGCCAACGCACCTGGTACAAAGCGAGTCGAAGCGCGATGATCACCTCGACATCGAGCTTTTCCAACGGCTGAGCCGACGCACGAGCGATCTCATCGTCGAGGCGCGACTGCCACCGCAGAACTCCCATCACCAACTCGGTGGCGAGACCATGATCCGGCGGGCCGAGGTGCTCACGCGCGCTCGAATGCAGGAGTTCGGACGCATACGAAGACTCGCGCTCGACGCGGAGCAGAATATCGAAGGCGGCAGCGCGAGCAGGCGAGACGGGCATTCGTTTGCGATTGTACGAGAGAACGTAACTGATAGCGCGGGCCCCGGCGGGCTGTGGCCGCGGCATCTCCCGCCACACCTGGATGTCCACTACGGGCACACCGTGGAAGAGCGGCCCTTCAGGGCCGCGGATGTCGTGCAACTCAGTCGGGCTTTTTAGCCCATGAATGCCTTGAAAGGCAAGCCGCTCCCACGCCTAAAACGGACCTTCCACGAACGGTGCCCTACCCCAGCCTCTCGCCCGCCCTCGGATGATAGCCTTGAACGAAATCATGCGCCGTGGTTCGCTTCTTTCCTTCCAGCTGAATTTCGAGTAGCTCAAGTGACGTGTTCTGACCGCAGCCAACCACCAATCGATCGGAAATCACGCGCAGTTCCGTCGGTGGCATGACCTCGGTCGCCGGCTGCGCCCCGAAAATCTGAAGCGTCTTCCCCCGAAATCTCGTATAAGCGCCCGGCCAGGGCTGAAAAGCGCGCAGCCGGTTGTAGATCTCGTTTGCTCGCATGGAGAAATCGACCAGGCCATTTTCCTTTTTGAGGATTGGCGCGAGAGACGAGCGAGAATCGTCTTGCTTGTGCGGCTGAATTTTTCCGGCGTGCAGTCCACGCAAGGTTTCGACCATCAGCTTCGCTCCCATCGCGGCCAGGGCAGGAGCGACCGTCTCCGCCGTCGCATCGGCGGCGATCGGGAATTCTTGTTGCAGAAGGATGTCACCCGTATCGAGGCCGGCATCAATGCGCATCGTGGTCACTCCCGTGACCGTCTCGCCTCGGGCAATGGCCCACTGAATCGGCGCCGCGCCGCGATACTTCGGCAGCAGGGAAGCATGCAGGTTGATATTGCCCAGTCGGGGCAGGTCGAGCATCCACTGCGGGATGATGCGCCCGTAGCCCACCACAATGATGGCGTCAGGCTTGAGGTCCGTTAGTTGTGTGCGGAATTCGTCATTGGTTTTGATGCGATCCGGTTGCGCAATCGGCAGATTCAGCTTCAACGCGCACTGCTTCACGGGAGACGCTACCACTTCGAGCCCGCGCCCCTTGGGCCGGTCGGGCTGTGTAACCACGAGTCGAACGCGGAATCCGGCCTCAACCAGACTCTCCAGTGTCGCAACGGCAAAGCTCGGCGTGCCGCAAAAGACAAGATTTAGAGGCATTTTGTAGATTGGCAATTGAGTAATTTTGTAATTTCGGAATCGCCTCGGTTGGGTTCAGGGTTCAAAATTGCCAAATTACAAATTACGAAATTTCCTACCACTCTCCCGCCCGCACCAGCTTCCGTATCTTGCGTTTCATCAAGTCACGCTTGAGCGCGCTGATGTGGCTGATGTAGAGCTTGCCATTGAGGTGATCGGTTTCATGGAGCAGTGCGCGCGCCAATAGCTCTTCTCCCGTCTTTTGAAAAACCTTCCCGTTCACATCCTGCGCCCGCACCGTTGCCTTGTTCGGACGCGTAACATTCTCGCGAAAGTCAGGAATGCTCAGGCACCCTTCGCTCTGCGTGTGTTTGCCTTCGGTGTGGATGATTTCTGGATTGATCAGAACCATCTTCGCCTTGGGATCCTCTTTAAAAGTCACATCGATGACCGCGATCCGCCGTGCAATCCCGATCTGCGGTGCCGCAAGACCGACTCCATGCGCCGCATACATCGACTCGAACATGTCGGCGATGAGCTTCTTTAACTCATCGTCGAATACCGTCACCGTCTCGGCAGTTTGCTCGAGAACCGGATCGCCGAATCTCACGATTGGATAGATCATCAGAACTCTTTCAACTGCTCGCAGTAGCCTTGGAAATTGCGGAGGGTTTCCGTCATCGAATCGCCGCCGAACTTGTCGAGCGCGCACCGGGCAAGCGTAAGCGCAACCATCGCCTCGGCCGCTACTCCCGCGGCGGGCACAACGCATACATCGGATCGTTCGTAAGCGGCTTTTACCGGCTCGCGCGTCGAGAAATCCACCGACTGCAGTGGCCGTCGCAAGGTCGAGATTGGTTTCAAATAGCCTCGCACGCGGATTTCTTCTCCATTGGAGATGCCGCCCTCAATCCCTCCGGCGTTATTGTGCGTGCGCGAAAACGCCGTGAATCCGGCCTCGCCCGTGTAGCCGATTTCATCGTGCACCCGAGAGCCATGGGCAAACGCCGCCGCGACTCCCGACCCGATCTCTACCGCCTTCACCGCCTGCAGCGACATGACCGCCGCGGCGAGCAACCCATCCAGGCGCTCGTCCCATTGCGCATACGTTCCCAACCCAGGAGGAACCTGGTGCGCCACGACTTCGAACACGCCGCCGAGAGAGTCTCCAGTCTTGAGCACTTTGTCGACTTCTTCTTTCATGCGCTGCTCAGTTTCCGCATCGGCACAGTTGAGCAGGACTTCCTCCCGATCGTAAAGCGCTCGTATCTTTTCCCAACAAATTTCCTTGGAGACACTAACGCTGCCCGTGGTGACCACGTGGCTGAGGACATCAATTCCCAGCTCTCGCAGAAAAAGCTTGGCTAGCGCGCCGATCGCGACTCTCGCCGCCGATTCCCGTGCCGAAGCCCGCTCCAGTATGTAGCGCGCCTCCGGAAAGTTGTATTTCAGCGCGCCCGCCAGATCTGCGTGGCCCGGCCGTGGCGAGGCTACCCGCTTATGTTTGGAACTATCCCCCTCACCGATTGGCAGTGACTCCTGCCAATTCTTCCAGTCGCGATTCTCGATCTGCAGCGAGATCGGAGATCCAATGGTGATCCCGTGGCGGACTCCCGAGAGAATGTGCGCAGTATCGCGCTCAATCCTCATGCGGCCGCCGCGGCCGTAGCCCTGCTGCCGCCGCCAGAGTTCGCGGTCGACAAACGCCTGATCCACCTTCACTCCGGCGGGCATCCCAGACAGAAAGGCGACCAGCGCCTCTCCATGCGATTCTCCGGCCGTAAAGTAGCGCAACATAAATTGTTGATTGTACCTGATGCGATGAAATTAAAGAGTTTGCCCGGATTATCGAGGATTATCGATTTTCGATACGCCGATCATCGGGTGAAGAGGTTACAATCGAAGCATGCCCTCGTCGTTGGCCCGGGCCCCAGTCCACGCCGTCTGACCAACCTCTCTGGTCGCAGGAAGGAAACCTGTGCCCCCACAGGCCCATGCTGATAAGAAGATCCGTTGCATCCTCGCACACGACCTCGTGCTGCTGCGGCAAGGACTACGCCGCCTGCTCGAAGACGCGTCCGATATCGCCGTTGTCGCCGAGGCCGGAGACGCCGCCCAAACCCTTCGCGAGGTTTTCACGCACCGCCCCGACATTGTCATAGCCGACGCGCATATTTTCGAATGTACGGCCGACCAGAGCGAACGCCTGATTCTGCAGCAGTCTCCCGCCAGTAAGGTCCTGTTTCTGACCAACCACCAGGACAGCGATCCCCGGCAAGAAGGATCTCCGGATGGTACCTGTACCGTCCGCAGAACCTCAGCGCAAGAATTGCTGGAAATCGTGCGCCGCACTGCCAGGACTGAGGAAAGAGAGAGAAGGTTCCGCCCGACCCCGGAAGGCGCCGCTGAGCCGCTTCCCAGGCATCGCGTGCTTACCCCTCGGGAGCGCGAAGTGTTAAGGCTGCTGGCGGAGGGACGCACGGTGCGCTCCGCCGCGACTGTCTTGGGACTCAGCATGAAAACGGTCGATGCTCACAAATTCAATCTCATGCGGAAGCTCGGAATTCACAACAAGGCAGAGTTGGTGATGTGGGCGATTCAAAAGAAAGTCGTGAAAATTCGAGCCAGCTAAATGTAAAGCCGCCGTCCCGGCGGCTGTCGTGCGGGCATCTTGCCCGCACACCGGAATCGTATCCCGGCTATCGTTAGTTTTTGAAGACGCCCCTGCGCAGAGACCTCAAAAAACAGAAAAGGGCTTGACTTTAGGTCGTGCCCTTCTCATCTGTTCCCTCTGGAAACTTAGCGCCGGATTTCCATCGGTTGCGACAGCTCAAACGTAATATCCGATTCGGCCGGAAGCACAATCTCTTTATTTCCGGTGAACGCCGCGCCGCCGGCACCCGCGCCGCCGCCCGCCGCCAGTCCAATCGCTGCTCCTTTGCCGCCGCCCACGAGTCCGCCTATCAGGCCCCCCAACGCAGCACCGCCGCCTGCCATCACTGCGGTTCGCTTGCCTTTGCCCTTCTGGGTGAATGTGCGCGCGGAGGCCTGCACAGGAACATCAGCTCCATGAACGGTTATGGAGTCCAACCGCACTTTTAGCACGGCGCCACCGGCGAACTTTCCGAGAGGTTTGGCATCTTCGACCGTGCCACTCACGTTTGCACCTTGCGGGATCACTACACCGTTGCCCACTATGACATCTCTGGCCACGCTGCCCCCGAAGGTTTGGCCCGGTTGGCTCAGCTTCGACCCGATCGCCGATCCCAGGCTGATCGTAACCGCCGTTCCCGCGGGCACTACGATCGGCTCCCGCTTCGCTTCGTGTTCGCGCCGTTCTTTAGCAGCACTGGCGGAAGTCTTCTCGTCAGAAGCCGGAGCGCTCTGGTCGGTGGCATTGTTGCTGTTGTCAGCAGGCGGCTTGTTGCAGCCGAGCAGGGCAAATCCGAGATAAAGGCTGAACGTGAAAATGATGAGGCGCAAACGCATAAGCCCTCCTTTGTTACCAGCACCAACTGTACTGGAATGAAGCAGGCAGGTTCAACGGGTGAGTGACTGTATCGGCAATCAAAAGGGCAATGCCCGAGTGATCCATGGACGCACCGACTCGGAATCCAAGACTGCTCATGCAAGGAAACCTGGCAAACCGACACTGCTCACGTGGGGACAGCCGCCTCGGCTGTCTAGCGGCGCAGAATTATCGCGCCGCAGCAGTCACCTTCTGTAACTCAAACACATCGCTCAACTCCGCAAACCTATTCCCGGCAAAGTCGGGGTCTTCTCCAATTCTTCGATCGCCTCTTCTCCCGGCTCGACTGCAACGACCGGCTCGGATGCAGCCTCCGCAGTGGCCGTTTTTTTCGGATTCAAGAACTTTTCCGAGTTCAACAGCGGACGACCGAGCGACGCGTTGTAACTCGTCCATGGGCTCTCCATGCCGGCTTCCCGTTCGAATTGCGCGCGCATGGCCTCCATCTTTGAATCCAAGTCGTCGAGATAGTGCAGCATCAGAGCTTCCGGAAACATCGGGAGCTTTGGCGAGCCAAATTCATACTCGCCGTGATGGCTGATGATCATATGTTCTACCAGCGTCTTCAGTTCTTCTGGAAACTCGGGTAGCGCCGCCAGTTTGCCCTGCAGCATCTCCAACTCGATGACCATGTGTCCAAGTAGCTGCCCCTTGGTCGTGTACGAAAACGAGCGATTGTATGTCAGCTCATGAATCTTCCCGATATCGTGCAGGAACGCTCCCGTCATGAGCAGATCGCGATTGACCTGCGGATAGTTCCGGCACATCAGGTCGCAGGAACGAAACAGCGACACGACGTGGTCCAGCAAGCCGCCGATATATGCGTGATGCAGCGTCTTCGCTGCCGGCGCATTGCGGTACGCCGCTGCCATCTCCGCGTCGTTCATGAACAACTTTACCAGCGCCTTCAGATGCGGATTCTCGAAGGTCGCAACAAAATCGCTCAGCGTCCGCCAAAGGTCGTCGATGTCTTTGGTGGTTTTCGGCAGGTAGTCAGCAAACTCTATTTCCGATTCACCCAGCTTGCGCAGCTTGTGGATCGTCAGCTGAAACCGCTGTTTGTACTTGTTGATCAGCCCTTTGACTTTGAGGAAGTCGTCCTGCTCGAACGCTTCGAGCACTTCCTCCACGTTGTCCCACATCTTGGCCTCGAGCTGGCCGCTGCGATCGCCCAAAGTTAACGCCAGGTAAGGCTCGCCGCTCTTCTTGGGCTTGATCTGCTTCGCGACCACCACAAAACTCGAAGTGATGATCTTGTTCTCGTGGCGCGCGCAGTCGCAGATGTAGAAGTCTTTCATCAGCTTGGGAAAGTATAAAGCAAGACCAGCCGGAGAGCCGGCTTTCCTCTGCCCTCGAGCTAGTCGAACAACACTCCGCGAGTAGAACTAATCAGGAAGCAGTTCGAGCCCAGCGAGTTGAAAGCCTCCTCACCTCAAGAGTTACCGAAGCCCCGAGACCGTCGACTCCCCATGATCCAAGCCGAATGCGTTCACGGAAGCGTGGACCACCGTGGAAGAGCGGCCCTTCAGGACCGCGTAAATCGCACAAATCTATCCGGGCTAAAGCCCCTGAATCTACCCTCCAGCCCTTACAACACTCCTAACTTCTTATGTTTCTTTCCCAGCTTCTTAGCGTTGGCTTCCTTGTTCGTGTCAGTTTCGACCGGCTTCGTCTGGTTCGGGCTGGCGCCCGTGTCAACGTATCCTGGCTTGACGTCGATGTACGCATCCTCGCGTAGTTTGGTGAGAAAGGCGCGAAGCGCCGGCTGCAGCTTCTGCATATACAGCGCGTCTTGAATCTTGGGCTCAATATCCTTCATCGGAGGAATGCCGGCCTGCTGGTGATCGAGCACCTTCAGAATGACGTAGCCCTGCTTCGTCCGGATCACGTCGGTGACGTCGCCAGCTTTCATCGCAAACGTCTTGTCTTCCAGTTCCTTTGCCAGTTGGCCGCGCTTGAACATACCGAGCACACCGCCATCCTGAGCCGAAGGGCCATCGGAGAACTTCTTCGCAATGTCCTCAAAATTCGCTCCGGCGCGAATCTGCTTCAGAAGATCGTTGGCTTTCGCCTCCGCCGTTTGCAGTTCGGCTTGTTCAGTCGCCTGCTTAGCCGCGTCATCGGTAGTCGTCGTTGATCCTGGATTCGGGCCCGGTGCTGCATTCGTGTCCGCCGCGGACGTAATCGACGGGGTTACCGGTTTGGGGGCGATCAGAATCTCGCTGAGACGGATGTATTCGGGCTGCTCCATCTCATTTTTGTGCTCATTGTAAAACTTCTGCTCTTCATCTTTATTGATCGCCAGATGGGAGCCCACTTCCTCCCCGATGACCTTGCGCGTAATGATCTGGTTCTTCTGTTGCTGTTTGAAGTCTTCCCACGACACGCCCTGCTTCTCGGCCTCTTTCTCCAGAGACTCCATGTCCGGCAGCTTCATATCCTTGCGCATCTGGTCAAGCTGCTTGATCAGATCGGTGTCGCCCGTGATGCCCAGATCTTTTCCCTTATCCAGTAAGAGTTGCTGGTCGATCAGATCCCGCAGAACGTCCTTCTCCTTGTCGGCATACAGCTTGTCGGCATCGTTAGGAGCTTGTGCTCTTGCCTCTTCGCGCAACTGGTCCTTGCTGCGAGCAAACTCCGAGTTTGTGATGATCTGATTGTTAACGCGGGCAATGATCTCTTCCACAACCTGTCCTGCGGCAAAGGCAGGCAGAAACGTCAAGGCAACGAATAGGACGGAAACTTTTTTCATAGGGTTCACAGGCCGCCACGGTTCCTGGGCTTGCTCGCAAACGGTGGGCTAAGGCCGATTTTCTATTTTACTACTTGCAAGGAGGAAGCCGGAACGCAGCCCCCCATTCTTCGACGTTGTGCCGGCCCGGGAAGTTGTCTGCCCTACGCGGTCCTCAGCAGTGCCAAGGCCGTCCTGTCGTCGCACGGCGGAGCGTGCCCGCTGAACTCGGAGATCGAGTTAAGCACTGAGGTACAAAGAGCTTGCGCGGCGGTCGCAGCAATTGGCTGGAACACTTTCTTGACGCGCTCCAGGCCAAACTCCTCCGACGATCCGTTGCCCCCGCTTTCACATGAAACCACCCCACGCGAGACCAGCAGAACCGCAGCACCCTTCTCCAGCCCGACAATCCGGGCGTCCGCGGTGGCGTGGGAAAACAAACCCAGCGGCAGCCCCGTGGACTCCAGTTCGCTGATGCTGTTGCTGTCACGAAGCAGGGCCGGCGTGTGTCCCGCGTTGGTGTAGCAGAGGGTTCCAAACTTCTCGTGATAGCACGCAATGAATGCCGGACAAGAGCGAACTCCGTTGGAAACCTCAATCACGCGGCGATTGATGTGGAAATTGAGTTCAATCATCGCATCGGCTTCATTGATGTCCGAAGACGAGAACAGTTCAGTCCCAACTTTTCGAAAAATCTCCTGCGCGGCTGTCAGAATGTGGCGGTTGTCCTCGCGGCGTCCGGCAACATCAAGCAGCCCGATGAGAACCCGCTCAGAATTGGCGCGAATCGAGTCGTAGAAATCTCCCGCGACCCGTTTCCCCGCGAATACCGCCGCTATGTCAGCGCCTGCAATCGCTGGAAACACCGTCGGCACCGGCTCAACTACAACCGGAGTCTCACGACCTCGCGAGCGGAACAAAGATCGCATACGCCTCAGATTAGGGCGAAACTATCACAGGATGTATCGGCGGGCAAATGGAGCGGAATGAAATGTCGCGGCAGCTCAACAAAACACTTGATGCTCGTTTTCCAAAACACCAAACTAGCCGCCGTACTTTTCTCCGAGGTAGCGCCCCAGATCCGTTTCGAATTGCCCGTAGTCAGAATGAATCGTCTCCCTCAGCGCAGCTTCGGTCGAACTACCCTGGCTGATACGTTCCAGAATCCGCTGCAGATCGCTCAACCCATAAGAATCGCTAATGTAGGAAACGGCAGCCAAACTTTCTGCATACGCAAGGTAGGCCTCCGACCCCGAAAGGCGCATGAAACTGCCTTCCAGCGCGTTCAGCGGAATCTCATGCTGCTCCTTAAATAGAACAGCAAGTTGGTGACCGTTCCCGCCCAGGCTTCTCGGTTCCAGGAATTGTGCGATCCCTTCGTTCAGCCACGGAGGGCAGCGTCCCGCCGAGAGTTTGTTCACAAACGAATGGACCAGTTCATGTTTCAGCACGTGCGCCAGTTCCGACGTCACTGACGTCAGTCCGCTGACGGGAATTCGTAATTTCCCGTCATTCAACGCTCCCACCCAGCCCGGCGCCTGCGTAACGTCGAAAAACGCAGTCTCGGTGTAGAGGGTTACTAAAATGTTGTCCCGCGGCGCGCTCCCCAGATCCCGTACCAGGTCGTCATAGTCCGATTCCAGCGTAGCCAGGATTTGCCCGCGCAGCGCTTCCGAAGTCTGGCGCCCCTCAAAGTGCAGCACAAAGTGGCTGCTCTCATTCTGCGTAAACTCCGCCTCGGCCGACTGCTCCCGCTGTGCCTTCGCCAAATACCGCTGCACCGCCGCGTCCGGACGTAGTTCGAGCGAGCGCTTCCATGACGCGATGGCTTCCTTCGTATGATCGCAAGCGAACTGGGCATAACCCAGCATGGTCAGCGCATCCGGAGAATCCGGAGCCGACCGCACCGCATGCTGCGCATGCATCAGCGCCTGGCTCGCGTTCCCCGTGCGCACCAGCACCGCCGAGTAATAGATAAGGACCGTGGAGTTATCCGGCTGAAAGCGCAACGCGTCTTCAAAATATTGCCGTGATTTGGCCACGTTGCCGCGCTCGAATTCGAATTTGCCGGCAATGAAATACCCGGTCGCGCTCAACTCCGCGTTTCCTTTTCCCTCCAGCGAGGCAAGGGCATCCAGATTCACCTTCCCATCCTGGACAATCTTGCCCTCGAAATCGCGCTCCAACGCCAGGCCGCTGGCGGCCGTAAACGCAGGCAATTCCCCCACTTTGGACGCCGCTGACTGCGCCGGCATCCCGCCTGCATCCACGTGATCGACCGAGGACTTCGGGATCGCGTAGGAATCTTCGCCGATTTCGTATTCGTAGCGGGTTCCGTTCTCGCGGACATGGTCGGCCACGATCTTGCGACCGTTCTTCAAATGGATGGTGTCAGCCTGGGCGACTGTCAGAGGCAGGACTAGCCCTATAAAGGCGATAATGACACGCGACCGCATTCAGGCGCATTCTAGCAATGGAGGGCGGCCCCACCCACGTGACGAAGGTACTACGAATCAAGGCATTACGAATCAAGCTATCCCGAATCGAGGTACGGTTCTTCCGCAACTTACTCTGTTGCATTGCTCTGTCCTCGTTCGCTGCCTCGGCGCAGGCTCCGCAAGACAAACCAGCCGAAGCTCTCTACCTGCAACTGGGCCAGGTCGGCCTCGACCCCAGCCGTGTTTATCAGGTCAGAGGTGCTTCCCTGACTCGGTCGTCTATTCAGATCTCACTCGACGACGGAACCGTCGCTTTCACTCAGGACGTTATGGGCAGGATCACTGGGGCTTTCTTCGAAGGCGATGGTGAGGTCTTGCTGACTCCGCCCAACGAAGTCGAGCGCCGTTCCATGAGTTTTTTTACCAATATGGCGATCCTCGAAGAGCGCTTCGCCACTGCCTATTTCCGCTTCAACGACGATGTCTTTTCCGAGTTGCGTCCCGATCTCCGCAAAGTCGAAAATCCCCAGGACTTCGTGCAGCGCTGGGATTCCACCGTGAAGAACCTGGGCAACAGCGACGCCATGCGCCTGCTCATGACCTTCAGCGGATGGCTTCCGACCGCCGGAGCCCCTGTCGCATTGGACACCACGCTGAACCCCGCGGACCGTTTTCTTCACGCCCGTTTGCAGGGCACGAATTTGGGCGTGTTCGACGTTTTCTTCGATTCCACAGGCGCGGAGCAAGTGCAGGCGGGACAGGCCCGGGCGGCGGAAGATGGCGCGATGTACTACGATGTTTGGACATCGTTTGCGGCCCCCAACAGGTCGAGGGTGCAGGCCTCGGTTGATGCTCCTCCTCCACCCCAAAGCGACAAGCTTCACGGTGGACACGCTGCCGTTCGGCGCTACACCATTCGCGCTGATGTCGTGCCTCCCAAGCAGATTCACGCCAGTGCCCGTCTGCAATGCGAAGTGCACGAAGGACCGGTCCGCACTTTACTCTTTGAACTCTCTCGCTTCCTCCAGGTTGACACCGTAACTCTGAACGGCAAGCCGGTGGAGTTCATTCACAATCCTTCGATTGAAGGAACTCAGCTCTCACGTCGCGGCGATGACGTGCTGGCCGTTGTCCTGCCGCGTCCCATGCCTAGCGGCGAGCCGTTTGAGCTCGAATTTACCTATGGCGGGGAAGTTCTGGCCGAAGCCGGTGCCGGACTCCTCTACGTGGGTGCGCGCGGTACCTGGTATCCCAACCGCGGTATGGAAATGGCGGATTTCGATCTCCAGTTCACCTACCCCCAGGGCTGGACATTGGTCGCAACAGGGAAGTCAGCCCCCGTTGTGCCCAACCCAGGCAGCAAGCCGCCTGAAGGCCAAAGCTCGCGCTGGGTCTCCGAAAGACCCATCCCGCTGGCTGGATTCAATCTTGGAAAATATCGCGAAGCTACGGTCCGGGCTGGCGATGTCAGCGTGGAGACTTATGCCACCGTCGTCATGGAACGGGATTTCCCCATCGGCTCGGTTCAAATCATCGGCCCGAACCCTCGCGACCCGGCCAGGCGCCGGACGGAAATCATCGCGCCTCCGACCCCTTCGCCAGCGCAGAACGAAGTCCGCGTCGGTGAATCCGCTGCTCGCGCCATCCAGTATTTCTCCGATCGCTTCGGTCCTTTTCCATACAGCCATCTCGCGCTCACCCAGTTGCCCGGTCGTGAGAGCCAGGGATGGCCCGGCCTGGTTTTCCTCTCTTCCTACGCGTTTCTCAACGACACGCAACGCCAGCAGCTCCACTTCGATCAGTCGCACATTTTGTTGCAGCATCTGGTGCCCGCCCACGAGACCGCGCATCAGTGGTGGGGAGACCTGGTCAGCTGGAGCACTTATCGCGATCAGTGGTTCTCCGAAGGCCTGGCCAACTACAGCGCTCTCATGATGTTGCAGGAGTCTAATCCCGCAGGATTTCGCGAGCTGATGGAAAAGTACCGGCGCGAGATGGTCGCCAAGAATAAAGATGGCCTTTCTCCCATGGATGCCGGGCCCGTCACCCTGGGCACCCGCTTGCTCTCCTCGCGCTCGCCGGAAGGATACGAAGCCGTCAACTACGGGCGCGGCACATGGTTGTTCCACATGCTCCGCACCATGCTGAAAGATGGGGCCGAGATGAACCGCAAACCTTCCGCCTCACCCAACCCAGAAGAGCCTTTTGTTCGCGCTCTACGAAAAGTGCGCGAACGCTATCAGGGCAATCCCATCTCCACCAAGCGGCTGCTCGATGTATTCGCGGAAGACCTTCCGCCATCTTTGCGCTACGAAGGCAAACGCTCTCTGGATTGGTTCCTCGAAGGATGGATCAACGGAGTCTCGCTTCCCCGATTGGAACTGAAGGGAGTCAGGCTATCCGTCAAAGCGCCCGGACTCGTTGTGAGTGGCACGATCCTGCAGAAAGACGCGCCCCAGGACCTGGTAACATCGGTTCCGCTTTACGGCGTGACCAAGGCAAAGCAACCTGTGTTTCTCGGTCGGGTATTCGTGGATGGAAACGAGTCGACATTCAAGCTGGCTGCTCCTCTAGGCACGCACAAGATCCTTATTGATCCTTATGAGACGGTCCTCACTGCCCCAAAAGAATGAGCTTCAGTTGTGCCAAATTGGAGCCTCGCAGCGGGAAATTTCCCAAAACGAACAGGACATTAACTAAGCCAACTTTTCCGCAAGGTCATGAACCGCGGGGGAACAGCCCTTCCGCCCGCGTGACGCGTACTGTGGAAGATCGACCCTTAAGGGCCGCGGGAACCGGTGATAAACCCCGGATATTGATTGAATTGAAAGGGCGCCGCTTTTAGCCGCGCCGCAAACCGATCAGAATCAATCCGGCTTCATGTGCTGGAGGGAAAGGGCTTCTCGCAAAGAGACGGGTTGTCAGCAATCTGAGCGGCATCGGGGCCGCGCTAGCGGCAACAGGAAATGGGCTTTGGCCCTGAGGAAGTTGGTGATTCGCAAGCTGGACTGATGGCAGCTGACCTGCTCTCAAAGTCGCGGGCCATGGAGCCCTTTACAAACCGCGTGAGTTGATCTGTGGAAGAGCGGCCCTTAAGGGCCGCGTCCTTCGCGCACTGGAGACAGGGCTTTAGCTTCTGAGGAAACCGGTTCTCACACACTCGCTGAATCGCGTAGGAGTGATCCAATGCATTCTTATAACTGCCCCTTAACCATCCTCCTGGTCGAAGATGAGACTTTCGTCCGCGAGGTCACACGCGAAATCCTGCAATCCGCCGGACATCGCGTTCTCTGCGCCACGAGGGCCACCGAGGCAACAACCCTCTTTAACGATCTCGCGTCGGAAATCGATCTGGTTCTGACCGATATCATCCTCCCCGGTGATACCGGCCGCGTTCTCGCCGCCAACCTCCTCCGGCAGAATCCCTGGCTCAGAGTTCTTTACGTTTCAGGATATCCCGACCAGATCTGCGCGCTTCAGAAGAGTGGAGAAGACTGCTTGCCCAAACCCTATTCTAGCGAATTGCTTTTGCAGAAAGTTTCTGCAATGCTCAGCAATAGCTTACCGCCGCATTCGGAGCCCCTCCTCATGCTGGACGCCGTCGGCGCGTAGCCTGCATGATCTGCAATGGAATCTCCGACAGCGGCACCACGCGGTTCAGAACCCGCTGTTCTGCGCAGGCGCGCGGCATTCCATATACTGCGCAGGTTGCTTCATCCTGCCCGATCGTAAGTCCACCTTCCTGATAGATTGCCTTCATCCCCGCGCTGCCATCCGACCCCATCCCCGTCATGATCACTCCCATCGCGCGATCTCCGTACACCTCGGCCACAGACTCCATCAGAATGTCTACCGACGGTATGTGCTTGCTGTCTATGGGACTGGCGCTCAGGTCAATCAACACGTTGGCGGATCCAAGTTGCTGCTGCACTCGCATGTGCAGGCCCGAAGGACAAATGTAGGCCACCCCTGCCCGGATCACTTCTCGCTGCCTCGCCTCGCGCACAGCAATCGCGCAAATACTGCTCAGCCGCTGCGCGAAGCTCGAGGTGAAGCCGGCCGGCATGTGCTGCACGATCAGAACCGGTACCGGAAGATCTGCCGTCAGGCAGGGCAGGATTTGTTCCAGCGCCTGTGGCCCGCCCGTGGACGTACCGATCGCAACCACGGCAGGAGTCGCGAAGTTCGTCGCGCTTGCTTCGAGCGACGCAGAAGCCGGAGGCTTGCGCTGCAAACCCGCCGCCGGGCGAGATCTCTTCGAATGAGCAGCCGCGCGTATCTTTGCCAGCAGGTCCTCACGAATATGAGCGATCTCCAGCGAAGTCGCCGACAGCTGTTTCGGAACGTAGTCGAATGCTCCTGCGCTCAGCGCGTTGAATGTCGTTTCCGCATCTTTCTCCGTCGCCGCGCTCACCATGATGACCGGCCGCGGGAAACGGTGCATGATGCGGCGCAGCGTCGCCAGCCCGTCCAGACCCGGCATCTGCACATCCAGAGTCACCACATCCGGATCGAGTGCGGGAATTTTCCTTAGCGCATCCTCTCCGCACGAAGCCGTACCCACCACCTCGAACCCGGACTCCGAAGCGATCATCCGGCTCAGCGCGGCCCGCATGAAGGCGCTGTCGTCGACCACTAGCACCTGTACCTTGCTTCGCTCTGCGCTGTCCTCGCTCATTTGCGGTAGATCGCGCCCACCAGGGCGTGCACCTCGTCCATGTAGGAATCCAATTCGAACGTGAGGCGCGCCCAGTCAAAGTTCTTTAGACTTGGACACTGCCGCGATAACAGGGCAATGCCGGGATGTTCCAGCAGGCTGACTTCGCGGTTTTCGGTGAAGCCGTGGTTCAGGCGGCTCATGCGGCAGAGCAGATCGCTCAACTCCACCAAGGCCACCAGTTCGGCATGCTCTCGCGCCTGCTCTGAAGCGTGGTGCAGCGACACTACTTCTAGCAGGTCAGCGGGAAGTCCCCATCGCTCCGCCAGCAATCGCCCGCTCTCGCAATGCGTGAATCCCAGTACCGACTGCTCGGCCTCGTGAAGCGGAATCCCCTCGGCGCGCGCGTGTTCGAACGCGGCCCGAAATTCCTTGGGCAGCGTCCACAAATTCACCACAATGCCGAGATCGTGCAGCAGACCGGCGAGATAGGCCTTACTCGGATCGGGATACGAGATCTTCCGCGCGAACTGGCGGCACACCAGCGCGCATCCCAGCGAATGCTCCCAAAACACTACCGGGTCGACGCCGCGATGGTCGGTCGGCGTCAAGTTCAGAATCCCGCACGACATCGCGATGTCGCTTAAGCGCTGGAACCCGAGCCCCACCACCGCCGCTCGCAGCGAATCAATCTTCTGCCACTTCCCGTACAGAGGGCTGTTGGCCATCTGCAGGCATTGCGCGGCCAGCGCCTTATCCTGCGCAATCATGTCGATCACTTTCTGTACGTCGAGCTGCTCCAGCGGCTGTTGCAGATAGCGCAGTAACGGCGCCAGCACGGCGGGAATGGTCGGAATCTGCTGCAGCCCTTCGATCCGCGTCAGCAAAGCGGTTTTCGTGCTCGCGGTCATGTTCCCTGCTTTCCTTTCTGCGGGCGTTCGCCTTTCACATAGGCTGTCGCCCCGGGCAGATGAACCAGGCGGAAGTCGTCGTTCACTCCGTACAGCGACTCCGAGTGCCCCAGGAATAGGTATCCGTGCGGAAGAAGACTCTTGTAAAAGTGCTCGATCACCCTGCGCTTCGACGCAAGATCGAAATAGATCAGGACATTGCAACAGAAGATAATGTCCATGCCCTCGATGGAAATCATCCGCGAGTCGTCGGAGAGATTCAGGCGGCTGAATTTCACTTTTTCGCGTACCGAAGACCGCACCTCCAGCTGGTCGCCGGAAGAAGTGAAATATTGCTGACGAAAATATGGGTTGAGATTGCGTGTGCTGTAATTGCCGTAGACGGCAGCATTCGCGTGCGCCAGCGACCGTTCGTTCAAATCCGTTGCCAGAATCTCGATGATCCAGTCCTTCAGCCGCCCCTGCGCCTCTTCCAGCAGCAGCATGCTTAAGGTGTAGGGCTCTTCGCCTGTCGAACAGCCCGCGCTCCATATCCGCAGTCGGCGGATCGGAAGATTCGCCTTCGCCTCCACCATCTTCGGCAGCACTACTTTGCATAGCGGATCGAGTTGCCCCGGATTACGGAAAAAATAAGTCTCCCCAATCGTGATTTCGTTCAACAGCGCTACCAGTTCAAGCTGTCGGTTCGGCCGCACCGTGAGGCACTCGAAGTACTCCCGCAGGTTCGGCAGTGTGAGTTCGCGCATGCGCCGCTCGCAGCGGTCGCGCAGCAAACGCAGTTTCGTATCTGGATGGAAAATTCCCGCGACCTGGTACACAAGATCGCGAATGCGGACCAGATCCGGATCCGGCGGACCCCACGCAGCGTACGTCGCTGGGGCGGCCGTCACACTCTGGCCTTTCGAGAGGTAGCCTGCGGATAAGTCACCATGGGCGCCAGCGACCCGTTTTTCGGCCGCTCTCCAAAACCATCGGCACACAACACCCTGACTTTAGAAGTCTTGCTGGAGGAGCATCTCGGAAATTCGCGGCATACGTTTGAGGCTTTGAAAGGGCTCGGCTTCAGCCGCGCCGTAACTACTGTCCGAAACACGGGCTTTTGGCCCCCGTCGCACATCACGGCAATCCCGCCGAAGGCTTCGCGCTCAAATCCTCGGCCACCTCCCGGCGCACAATGTGCTCGCTCAGAATCACCACATCGACGCGCCGATTCTGCGCTCGCCCTTGCGGCGTGTCGTTGCTGGCAATGGGATGAAATTGCGCATACCCGGCCGCCGACAGCCGCTCCGCTGAAAACCGGTATCGCTCAATCAGAACACGCACCAATTCGGTCGAGCGCGCCGTCGAAAGTTCCCAGTTCGAAGCGATCAGCGCGGTGTGAATCGGAACGTTATCCGTGTGGCCTTCAATTCGCAGCCGGCAGGTGCGGAGCGCAAGAATCGCCGCAATGCGGTCCAGCGCCGGATACGCCGATGCTCGCAGGTTGGCAGAGCCGCTGTCGAAGAATCCGAATTCCCGAAGACTGATGACCAGCCCTTCCGATTCGCGGTGCAGTTCCACCTTATGCGTGGCGATCTCCTGCCGCAGGGCCTGCCGCAACTCAGTCTGCAATGTCGAAAGATTCGCTTCTCTCGCATCCGCGCTCAGCGGATCGGACGAGGGCACAATTCGTCCCAGCTCCGCATTGCGCTTGCTGTTCTCGATCGCCTGCACCGTGCTGAACGGCATCGGCTCGGTAAAGTTCACGGGAATTTTGGTCGTAGACGCGGGAAACACTCCCAATTCCTGGAACGCAACCTGGATCGCCAGCGCCAGCTTGCCAACCTTGCGCTGGTCAACTTGCGCCGACGCGTAAAGCACCACGAAGAACGCAAACAGCAGAGTGATGAAATCAGCGTACGAAACCAGCCAGCGATCGTGATTCGAATGCGGCCGGCTTCGCCTTCGCCGTATCATTTACGCACTCTCTCCTGCCCTCTTGCTGCCGGAGTCCTGCGCATTGACCAGAAATCCCAGCAGCTTGGTCTCAAGCATGTGCGGGTTCATTCCTTCCAGGATCGAGATCACCCCCTCCAGCGTCATCTCCCGCACAATCTGTTCCTGGCGGATGCGAATCTTCATTTTTCCCGAGATCGGCAAATACAGCAGATTGGCTGAGCCAACTCCGTAAATCGTGGCCACGAATGCTACGGCAATCCCACGCCCCACTTCGTCGATCTTGTCCAGATGCTGCATCACCTGGATCAGCCCCAGCACCGCCCCGATAATGCCAATCGTTGGCGCAAATCCTCCTGCCGATTCGAATACCTGCGGAACCTGCTCCTCGTACTCCTCGTGGTTGCTGAGTTCCAGCTCCATGATCGACCGCAATTCTTCCGGCTCAGTACCGTCCACCGCCAGCATCAGCGACTTCTTCAGGAACGGATCCGTGATCCCAGGCAATTCCTTATCCAACGACACAATCCCGTCGCGCCGCGCTCTCTGCGCATATTTCATCAACTGCTGTATCAAAGCTTCCGGATCTTTTCTTGGCCCGAAGAACACCGACCCCAGCCGCCGTACCGCTGCCACCACCACCGGAAGCGGAAACTGCAGCATGATCGCTCCCAGCGTTCCTCCAAACACGATCATCGCCGCCGTCGGCTGCACGATCTGTCCAAGGTTTCCGCCTTCCAGCCACAGCCCCGCCAGAACTCCTCCCACCGCCAGCACGATTCCGGTGACACTTGCCTTATCCACGCTTACCTTTCCGGCTCACGGCTGCCTGATCCGGGAGAGCGCGCAATCTGGGTGTGCGCCGAGGAGGCATCCCATTGCAGCGACAGGCCCTGCAACACCGAACGCCGGAATTCAACGATCCGGGCCAGTACTTCGTTGGTTTTCTCCAGCACCACAATCTTCTCCCCGGAAACCAGGGTCACCAGCGTGTCCGGCGCCTGCTCCACGAACTTGATCAAGTCCGAATTGACCAGCAGCGGCTTGTTGTTCAGACGGGTAAGCTGAATCATTTTGCGTCCCACTCTCCACGGCGAGGCACGGCCTAAGCGGTATATCGACGGACCGGGGAAACGAGGTTATCCCGGGTGCAAACGGGGATACCGTTACCTTTGGGTTACGACCGTGAGTGTCATCCGCGGAAATCAGGCTAAAGCGGAACGCCGCCTTGCCGATGGTCAGGAAAGAACAACACGGTTCCTGCGAACGAAGTGGAACAAGTACTCCGCTGGTGCTGGGGAGGCCGTTCACGGAACCTAAATCAATCACTAGGGAGCAAACGCAATGTCTATCAGCATTCTCAATAACCCGGCCTCCCTGGCCGCTCAAAACCAGTTGAACGTGACCAACAGCAATTTGCAGAAGACTTTGTATCAGCTGTCTTCTGGATCGCGAATCAATACTGGAGCTGACGATGCGGCAGGTCTGGCAGTGGCTGATGGCTTGATGGCTAACATTACAGCCCTCACACAATCAGCCCGCAACGCAAACGACGGCGTGGGCAAGTTGCAGGTCGCTGACGGCGCTCTCGCCCAGGTGACCACACTTCTTAACCGCGCCATTACGCTGGCTACCGAATCTGCCAACGGCACCCTCTCCGATGCGCAACGTGCTCCGCTGCAGGCCGAGTTCGCCTTAATCGCAAAGGAAATCGACCGCATCGGCGCTACCACGAATTTCAACGGCCAGCAGGTCTTCCAGAACGTTAATGCCAATACCATGGACGGCAGCGCAACCGGAGTCAACGCCAACACGTCTCTGGGTGGCTCGCCTCTGACGTCCATCGCGGGTACCGCTGGATTGAGCGCCGCTAGTAACCTCTTGACGGCGCCCCATGGCGGCACCTGGACCACCACTGCAACCACCCTCACCCAGGCCACCAGCATCGCTGGTGAAACCGTCACCGTTAACGTAGCCAACGCTGGTACCGGCACCGCTGCTACCTACACCTACATCGCCGGCACAACCGGAGCGGCCACGATCGCGGGCCTGATGGGCTTCATCAATGCCCAGACCGGTCTCACCGCCAGCGGCGGTGCGTCCACCGCCATGGTCGTGTCGGGCAACGGCTCTGCCGTCACCCTGACCGAGAGTGGAGGCACTGTCATCGGCGCTGGAACTCAAAACGCCGCCCAGACCGCGTCCAGCTTCACCATCGGAACCGCCAACCCCTTCATCTACAGCACCTACGGGGTCGGCACCGGAGCCACGCTGGGATCCTTGGTGAGCGCCATTAACAGCGACGCCCGCTACAGCGCTTCGATCAGCACGGGCGGCAACCTTACGGTCGGTTATGGGACGGTTGCCGAACCCGCTGGATCGGGAACTGCCCCCGCGATCGCCGAGGGCACGACCGGAACCTGGTCCTTCGGTACCGCTGGCGCTTTCACTGCCGGCGGTTCAACCAAGACCTTCACCATTCAGCCCTTCGGCGCAGCCACTGCAACCACGTTCTACGATCAGGGGAACCTGAACGTCGGGGCCTTGATTTCAGACCTGCAATCCATGGGCCTGTCGGCCACGCTAAACGGCAATGGCAGCCTGGTCATCGCCGATCCTAACAACCCCAACAACGCTCCTACGGTTACCACCCCGACCGGAGCCACCACGGTGCTGGGTACCTTCGCCGCCGGTGCCGCTCAGGCCAGCGTTGCCTCAGCCACTGACATCTACCTGACCGATGACAGCGCCAATGCCGCCAATACCATTGCCGTGGCCATCGGCTCTCTGTCCTCCAGCAACATGAACGGAGGCAGCATCGCCAGCAACAACTTGTCGACTCAGGGCAATGCGCAAGCAGCCTTGGCCAACATCTCCGCTTCCATCGCCGATGTTGCCGCCTTACGAGGAACGCTCGGTGCCAGCGTTAACCGGCTGCAGAGCGCTCAAACCGTAATCAGCAACAACATCCAGAACCTCACCGCAGCCCAGGACCAGATCCGCGCCGCCGACATTCCGTCGACCGTCGCCAATATGGCCAAGTTCAGCATCCTGGAACAGACCGGCGTGGCTTCGCTCGCGCAGGCCAACCAGATGCAGCAACTCATTCTCAAGCTGCTCCAGTAAGCCAACTCGTTGGGAGGTGGGCGAAGAATTTCGCCCTCCTCCCAACTTTAATCTCCCAGCCGGTAGTTCGCCATGCACATTAACCCGGCCCAACTCGTGCCCGACCTACCCGAATATCCGCAACCGGGCCAGACTGCGCGTCAGCCAAGTCCCGCGCCGGTTTCGGGAGATGTCCCAAGACAGGAAAGCCCGGACACCCTAACCCAGCGCTCTCCGGTTACGGCTTCGCAACAGGTCGTTAAGGTGCACTCTGATAATTCGACCGAACCGCCGATCCTCGTCTATGAGTTCGTCGATTCCAGATCGAATTCCGTCATCGTGCAGATACCCAGCCAGCAGATGCTGAGTTTGGTGCAGGATATCCGGCAACGGCTGCACACCATGACCGAGAGGGCGGCGCGTCAGATTCCGCCGGGAGAGAAATAATGACCATCAGCTTTAATGCCGCGCAGTTGCTGAACGGAAATGGCATTGACGTCACCTCTTTGGTCAACCAGATTCAGTCCCAGAAAAGTGGCATGCTGAAATTCTGGCAACAGCAACAGTCGGATCTGCAGACCCAGGCCAGCGCGCTCAGCATCATCAATACTGATCTCAATAACCTGGAGACGGCGGTCAACGCCTTGAAAGATCCTCTGGGCCCGCTCACCTCGGTGGCCGCCAATTCTTCCATGCCGGCGATTCTCACCGCGAGCGCGGACTTCACGGCAGCTACCGGGAATCACACCATCGTCGTCAGCGCGCTCGCCAGTGCGGGCACGGTCTACACCAGCCCCGTCTCCGGCGGTTCCAGCGTATCCATTCTCCCCAGCGGAACTACTGGCGGCGACCTGCAATTCCAGGTTGGAGGCTCGGGCGGCGTTACCCATGACATCCAGATCACCAAGGGCAGCAACGACACGCTGACCACCCTGGCCAGTTCCATCAATCAGCAGAGCACGAGCGGCAACTGGGGAGTCACCGCCGCGGTTCTCACCGACGCCAGTGGCGCACGCCTCGCCATCTACAGCCAGAACACCGGCACTCCCGGAGCTGTGGCGATTACCGCCAACACCGCCACCGGCCTGCTGAATACCAATTCCGTCGCCAACGCCGATACCTCGATCTTGACCGATCCTCTATCGCCAGGAGACCTCCAACTGCATATCGGTGGCAGCAGCGGTGCCACCGTCGATCTTCCCATCACTGCTGGCAGCAATGACACGCTCAACACCCTGCGCGACTCCATCAATCAGCAAAGCATCGCCAACAATTGGAAAATCACTGCCAGCGTGGTCGGTGATTCTGGCGGTTATCACCTCTCAATCGCCAGCCAGGAAAACGGCCCGGCAGGGGCCCTGGCATTCACTACCAAAACCAACACAACTCTGACCGCCACTGCGAATCCGGCCACCAGTCTCAATTTCGGGACTCCCATCGGCGGGACCAACGCGTCGTTCACCATCGACGGAATCCCCTTCAGCAGCACTACCAACACCGTGAATGGGGCTCTGCCGGGCGTGACCCTGAACCTGATCAGCGCCGAGCCCAACGTTCCCCTGCAGCTTTCGGTTGGGGCGGATACAGCTCAAGCCACGACTGCGATCAACTCTTTCGTGGTCGCTTACAACACACTCATCACCGCCATCAACAACCAGTTCAAGATCGACCCCACCACGAACAACGAAGGCCCGCTGGGCGCGGACGCTTCGGTACGCACGCTGCAGTCGAGGCTGCTGTCGGACGTGAGCTACTCCATCAGTGGCAACAGCGGCCTGGTGAACCTCGCCTCGCTCGGCATTAACATGAACGACGACGGAACCCTTACCGCCGGGATCGCCCCCGACGGCAGAACCATGAGCCAGGTCCTGACCCAGAATCCTGGCCCGTTTCTTAACTTCTTCCAGAATACCGCGCAAACCGGCTTTGCCAACGCATTCAGCAGTGACCTGATCAGCCTTACCGATTCGGTGAATGGTGCCATTAACTTCGATCTCGCGCAGAACAGCAAAGCGCAATCGGCATTGACCGACGAGATCGCCACCTTTCAGGATCGTCTGGCCACGCAGAGGAATCAGCTGATCGCCAGTCTCAGCCAGGTGAACGCCACCCTGCAAGCCTATCCCTACCTGCTGGCGCAGATTACTTATCAGTTAGGAAACATTCTGCCCAATTCCTCCAACACGTCTCCGAACAAAGGGTCGTCAACTTCATAGTGATGCCCCATGACAGATGCGCGCAGTGCCTATCGTGAAAATGCGGTCAGCGGCCTGAGCCCGGTCGGCCAGGTGATCGTGCTATACGAGCAGATTGTGTCCGATCTGCGCCGCGCCGCTAAAGCCATCGACGACCACAACGTCGAAGACCGCACCAACGCCATCAACCACGCCACACTGATCGTCGGACATCTCCAGAACAAACTGGACTTCGACGCTGGAGCCGACGTCGCCCGCAACCTGGAGCGCTTCTACAACCTCATGCGGCAAAGACTGTCAGACGCTCAACTCCAGGCATCCACACAGATCCTGAACGAACAGATCGGACTGATTCTCGACCTGCGGGATGCCTGGAAGGAAGTGGATGCCGGCAACATTCCTCAGGCTGCTGCCTCTCCTTCGCCGGAAGCTGCATCCGATGGCACCGCTCCCCTCCGAACTTCCACCGACTGGAATGCGTGATGAACTCTCTTGCGGAAACTGAACTCGTCCACCACTTGCATGAGGCGAATGGCAGGCTGCGGTTTTGTCTGAAGACCCTCGCCCCTGGCGCCAACTCTTGCCCTGCCACTCCCGCACAAATCAACGCGGTGCTCGACGAGCTGCTGCATGCTGGAAAACTACTACAGGCCGGCCTCCCCGACCCGCTACCGGGAGATCGCGAACATCCACTCAACTCCGAGATTTCGGAATACCGCCAGCACCTTGAACAGCTACGCGACCTCTTGCCTTTCATCCATTCGCAGTTGCTCCAGGAACGCTCCCGCTTGGAAGCAGAACGCGCTCGCCTGGACGCTGCCGCGGAATGGGCAACCACCTCCCGCCAGAGTTTGTAACCCACGATCACCAACTTCTAGGCCTCTGCGAATGCGCCGAGAAAACAGCATCTCCTAACCAACCTCCGGGGACGCAACGCGAAGAGTGCATCCCGCACGAATCAGCCGCGGAGCGGCGAAAAACTTTAGCGCAGGACGTAAGTCCTGGGTAAGACGACAAGAAAACACCGAGTCCCGCAGGGACGGCACGGACTATCAACCCGCCGAGACATCTACGTCGGTTTGCACAACGCATTTTGAAAACCGCGGGGTTTGGACTGTGCGCGAGAACTGTCTAGGGGGACGCAAAAAAACGTCTATTTCAGATAGTCGAACAGATTGCTCTGACCCACGTGGGAAATAGCCGCCAGGGTCGCCTCGTGGCTGGTTTGAGCGGTCGTCAAGTCACCAATCACTGCGGTGAGGTCGGCGCCGCCTACCGTGTTCTGCTGCAGTTTGAGCTGGGTAAGCTGGCTGGTCTCATCGGTTTGTTGCGCATCAAGCTGGTTCATCGCATTGCCATAAAACACTCGCTGCCTGCCGAGCTCGGTGTAGGCGCTCCCTACAGCCGTCACCGCATTGTCGATGCCGGTACCGGTGTCGAGGCCGGTAATCAGATCCTGAATTGCCTTGAACATGTCGTTCCCCGCCGCGGAGAACAAGTCGCTGCCGGGAAGATTGGACTGGACGCTCAGGTTACTGCCAACCGTAACCTGATTGACGCCCAGGTTGCCGTCGTAGCGGACTCCGGAAGGCGAGCTCGCATCGAGAACAAAGGGCGTGGTTTGGGTTGCGGTGCCGGCAAATATGAAATTGCCTTGGTACGACGTATTCGCCAAATTCAGTAATTGCGATTGGATTCCTCTTACCTCGGTGGCAATCGCTGCCCGGTTTCCATCGCTGAGCGTGCCGTTGGCTCCTTGAACCCCAAGGCTGATCGCACGCTGCAGCGCGGTCACTACCGAGCTCAGCACTGAGTCTGCTGTCTGCATCTCGCCTTGCACACTCGAAATACTGTGTAAGAACTGGTCCGCCTCGGATCGCTGGTCGGCGTTGCGCACCAGCATCGCCGCCGCAGCCGGATCGTCACTGGGCATGGAAACTTTCTGCCCCGACGCAATCTGCAGCAAGTCGTTGTTAATCTGCTTTTGGCTGTCCTGCAGGGCCGAAATTAAACCGGGCAACGGATTGGGATTCACTCGCATAAAGATTAACAAAGGTTAAGAGGATTTCATGTTGATGACCACCTGCATCATGCTGTTGATCGTGCTGATCACTTGCGCCGACGCCGCGTACGCTTGCTGGAACCGCATCAGGTTTGCCGCTTCCTCATCGAGCGATACGCCCGAGATCGAACCACGCTCGCTGTTCAGCTGCTGCAATACCAGGCTCGAGGCGCTTTGCTGGGACGTGGCGTTCGCCGCCAGGTTGCCAACGTTGAACACAATTCCGGAGTAGTAGCCGGTGGGACTTTGGCCGTCGATTAGCCCCTGGTTGCGCAGCGCATAGATCATTTCGGCATTGCCGTTGCTTCCCACCGTGCCGTCCGAGCTGGCCGCAATCAGCGCCGGATCGCTGATCGCGACCGACAGGTTCGACGCCGCGCCCGCGCCTCCGGCAGGAGGAGGATTGAACAGATTCGTGCCTCCATTGCCGTTCCGATCGTAGCCGGAAATTTGTACGCCGTTCACCGCGGTCGCGAATCCCGCCGCCAGCGTGTCCAGTTGGGTCACGATGCCCGGAATCGCCTGGTCCCGCGCTTCAAGTACTCCTCCCAGTTGCCCGGAGACGATCGTGCTCGTGATGTCGCTTCCTTGGGCGTAGACGTGCTCCATCCCCGAAGCGGAGGGTTGAGTCGCCAGCTGGTAGCTCTCCTGCTCTGCCACCAGTGCCGTCCCGTTCGCCGTGGTCAGCGTGATGCTGTGGTTCGTGGGGATCACCGAAACGTCGATCAGCGATGAAAGTTGATTGATCAATTGCGTGCGCTGGTCGACGAATGTCCCCCCGCTCTGCCCCACGGCGGTCAACCGGCTGATTTGGCTATTTAGTTTCGCAATCTGCACAGTGAGCTGGTTGATCTGCCCCACGATCTGGTCCACGCTCTGGTTCAGCCCGCTGCGCTGCGATGACACGCGATCGGAGGCCACGTTGAAAGCCGTGGCTACGTTGCCCGCCGCGGTCAACACTCCCTGCCGCAGCGACAAATCCGACGGGCTGGTCGACATCTGGTTCACGCTATCGAAGAACTTCGAAATCGCCGTCCCAATATCTCCACTGGTGCTGGTGAAGTTGGTTTGCGTCTGCGTCAATGCTGATACCAGCGCGCTTAACTGTCCCTGCGTCTGCGTTTCCTGCTGAATCTGCGATTCCAGAATCGGATCGCGGATGCTTTCGATGCTCTTCAAGGTCACGCCCGTGCCGAACGTGAGAGACCCTTGCACAATCGGATCGCTCGAAACCAGCACCGGAACTTCCCGCGAGTAGCCGGGCGTGTTGGCGTTGGCGACGTTGTTGGCCGTCGCCTCCATCGCGGCCTGCTCGGCCGCGAGCCCGCTTAAAGCGGTTGCCAGGCTGGCATTCAGGCTCGACATCGCAAGATTCCCTCCACTTCTTACGTCTTAATTTCTTACTTTCCTGCGTCTGGCTTCTTACTTCTGACTTCTGATTTCGATCACCCCCGCCGAACTCCCCGAGACCGGACGATACTCCGCTTGCGGACCGGCCATCCAATTCGCCAACACCCGCAACCGCCGCTGCGCCCGTTCCAGCAGCGCGCCCTGCACCCGTCCTAACTCGAGAACTCGCCTTTGCGCCTCCATCACCGTCGGCGAAAATGCGCCGCCGCGCACCGGCAGCAATACCAGCCGGCGCCCCAGATTCGCCTGTTCGTCGGTCGCCCGCTCCAGCCCAGCTACGTCGCGCGACAGAATCGCCCGCTCGCTCGCCCGCAGGCTCGATTCCAGGTCCGCCAGCAAAGCCAGCCGCAATGCGTCGTTCTCCACCACCGCCGATTCCGGAGATGCGGGTTGCGAGGTCATAATTTCCCGGCTCTCTTCAATAAATCCGCTGAATCTCTTGAGCGTTCCCGGAGGTTTAAGCCAGCCGGTCGAGCTGGTGTTCGGCGGTCTCGGCAGATTCTTGTTCGCTCTCGTTTCCCGCCTCGGCTTCTCTCTCGCTTCCCCGATGCCGCCGCCGCGCCTTGCCCTCTGCCGCATTTCCGGCATTGCCCTCGACCCCGCGTACCGACGGGGCGGGCGCCAGAATCCCCGGGTCAAGATTCGAAGCCAAATCCGAAGCCAGATGCGATGAAAGATCGCCTGCCATGCTCCTGCCCTATCCCCGCGATGCCAACCGGGGCGCCAGCAGCGAGTTCATCAGCGCGCCCGCCACCTTCCCCGCGTCAACCCGGTACTGCCCGCTTCCGACCGCCTGCCGCAGCGACTCAACCCGCTCCTGGCGCACCTCCGGCAGCTGCGCTGCCTGCGCGGCCAGCGCCTCCACCTGGGTGTGCGCCCCGGATAGTTGGGCTTGATCTTCACCCGTCCTCACCAGCGCGCCGGCGCTAGCCAAGCCTCCCGCTTCATTATTCTGTGCCCGGCTCTTGCCGGGTTCGGCAGGTTGTGGAGTGTATTGAAAGTCGATTCTCATATTCGGTTCCCTCGTCTTGAACTCCATCCTGCAATTCAAGATCGACAGCCCGTTAGAAAACTTTAATTCCGTCCCGCTGTTCCCCCGCTTGGCCGCTTCTACCCGACTTCTTGGCCTACATCTCCTTCTATCGGCGGGAGTTGCGGAAACTTTAGGGTTGTCCTCCCCCTGTTCTTCTCACTCCGATAACCGGCTTACCCCTTACCTTCGTGCTCGACCAGATACCGCTCAATCATGGCCGCGATGCCAAAGCCTCCCCGCTCTGCGATCCCCTGGGCGAGTGCTTGGCTCCCCATATAGCTGTAATTGTCCGCTCCCGGCATGCGGCTTTCTCCCGGCAGGCCGCCAAAAGTCTTCTCCAGCGATTCCAGCAGCGCCCCGATCAGCCGCGCCTCAAAATCCCGCGCCGCTTTTGCTCCCCGGATCCTGTCCGGCGGAGCCTCCGCCAGCCCCGGCGGCACCGCGGCCGCCCCGCTCCGTCCGATCCCGCTCATCAGATCACCTCCAGTTCGGCTTCCAGCGCCCCGGCCGCCTTGATGGCCTGCAGGATCGACACCACGTCGCGCGCCGTCGCGCCGATCGCCTGCAGGCGCGTTACCAGTTCCTCCACGCTCGCTCCCTCGTTCAGTTCCACATTCCGCGCCGGAGCCTCGGTGGCGCTCACCTTAGTCTGAGGCACTACTTCGGTTTGCCCCTGTCCCAACGGATTCGGCTGCGACACCCCATACGTGGTGGTCACCGCAATCGAAAAATTGCCGTGCAGAATCGATACCGCTCCCAGATGCACGTCCTTGCCCAGCACCACCGTTCCGGTCCTCTCGTTCACCACCACCTTGGCCCGCCGCCGCACCGCGATTTCCAGGTTCTCGACCCGCGCCAGCACCGCCGGAATCGGCGATCCCTTCTCGATCCTGATGTCGATCCTCCGGCTGTCGATCACACTCGCTACCGGCTGCGTCCATTCCCGGTTGATGGCAGTCGCCACCTCCTCGGCGGTCGAGAAGTTGGCGTCGTTCAGCAACAACGACAGATGATCGAGCGACGACAGGTCGAGCGCGCTGTCGCGTTCGACCAGCGCTCCCCCCGGCACCCTTCCCACGGTGGGATGGTTTACCTGCTTGGCGTTTGCCGTAGTCCCGATGCTGTAACCTCCCACCACCAGCGGCCCTTGCGCCGCCGCAAACACTTGCCCATCCGCCGCGTAGAGAGGCGTCAGCAGCAGCAGCCCGCCCTCCAGGCTGCGCGCATCGCCGATCGATGACACCATCACGTCCAGCCGCATTCCCGGACGTGAAAATGGAGGCAGGCTGGCGGTCACAAACACCGCCGCCACATTCTTCACCTGCACCGTCGACTGCAGCACGGCCGCCGGAATCTGCACTCCCATGCGCGCCAGCACGCTGGCCAGCGTCTGCACCGTGAAATAAGTCTGCTGCTTGTCTCCCGTGCCCTTCAGGCCCGCCACCAGCCCGTATCCCACCAGCGAATTTTCCCGCACCCCTTCCACCGTGGCCACGTCCCGGATCAGCACCTTATGCGCTTCATCTCCGCCGGCGCCGATCACGGCCAGGGCGGCCATCGTCGCCAACTGGAGCGCCTTGCACCCAAATCCCTTCATAATCCTTCTCCTCGAGCACACGAAGCGACAGCCACG
Source organism: uncultured Acidobacteriota bacterium (assembly GCA_963807095.1). Lineage (GTDB taxonomy): Bacteria > Acidobacteriota > Terriglobia > Terriglobales > Acidobacteriaceae > Sulfotelmatobacter. The sequence goes on from CAWEAF010000003.1 coordinate 798,607, forward strand.
GAGCGATAGCCGCCTCAGCTGTCCCGCGACGCGAAGCGAGCGACTCCCACGCCGTTCCTAAAATCCCACGATCCGCAGAATCCATCTCACAATCAAATTCGGCGGACGGGTCCCGTCGCTGATCACGCCTTTGCCCTTCACTTCCACCTCCAGGTTCCCGACATGGTTCGAAGGCACGGTGTTGGTTGCATCCAGATCTCCCGGACGCACCAGCCCCCGCAGGATCACGGTTTCATGCTGGTTGTTCATGGTGATCTGGCGCTCGGCTTCGACCACCAGCGTCCCGGTCGCCAGCACCGCCGCCACCCGCCCGGTCAGCATCGTGCTTAGAGAGGTCTGCGACGTGGCTTGCGCCTTCCCGCCCAGCACCTGCGTCGAGTTGGCTGAAAACAGGTCCGCCACCCCGCTGGTTTTCAGATGCCCCGGCAACGCCGTGATGCCGGAGTTGGCCGAGAACACCCGGTTGCTCGAGACGTTTCCCGTGCTCGACGCGGAAAGGTTCTGCGCCACGCTGATGGTCACCAGGTCCCCCACCCGCGACGCCTTGTAGTCGGCCACCAGGTTGGCCAGCCGCCCGTTATCTCTCCACAAGCTTCCCGGAGTTTGCGCCGGGATTGAGGCAGCGCTCGCCGATACGCGCTGCAGATATTCCGCGAGGCCATGCGATCCCGCACTCTTCTTCGCTTTGTCTCTGGCCTCTGCCCCCGGGGGTACGCACAGCAATCCCAGCAGGAAAAGCACCAGCATGTTCCTTCTCATGGATTCTCCCTCTCCAGCACTCACGAGATAGCTCGCAGCCTTCCCGAATCCATCACGATCGCGCGCAACATACGCCCGCCATGTCCTCGCACCCGCGCTCGCACCGTCTCGCCTTTGGCTCCGCCGTCGAGGCATACCACGGGAATCTCCAGCCGTATCCCGCGTTCTTCCCATAGCAAAGTCGCGCCCTCGCCCGGCCGGATCACCAACTCGTGCTTCGGCCTGAGCCCGGAAACAGCACGCCGCAATCTCCATGCCGGATTCGCCGCTTCCGCTCCGGGTCCCAACGCCGGGGACTCCGGTACCCGCACCAGAAACGGCACGCATTCCGCCGGGGTCCGGCAACCGGCCACCAGATTCCAGCTCCGCAGCGTCGCGTCCCAGCTCTTTCGGAGCGGTTCCAACAGGACCTTGCTGGCAATCCTGTCGGCTCCGCCGCAGGTTACTTCACCCGGCTGCTGCTTCAGGCCGGTTGCCAGCCCCGCCCAGATCTCCCCGCAGGAGGCGCGTCGGGCTGCCGCCCGCACGACCACCCGCTCCGGCACTTCGAAGATCCCTTCCTGAAGTCTGCGCTCGCCGCGCGCGACTCTCTCGAGTCCGGCTCGCACGTCATCACCCGCGAGCACGCGCGCGCTGCCAGGCAATGGGGCTTTGCCCAACGACACTCGCGCAGCTCGCCCTGCCAGCAGCGGGCAGGCATCCGGCGCCAGCAGGTCCGAGAGATACACCGCGCCTCCGGAAATCTCCACCGCTTTCTTGACCGTCGCCCGGCACGCCGGTTCTCCCCACGCCCACGAGCTCAGCCAGGCCAGGCAAAGGCAAGCGGCAATCGATCTTCTGAGTTGGTGCAGAAGCATCAGGTTAGCCATGGTTAACGTCCCAGCGTGTTGATGTTTTGCAGCATCTGGTCGGCGGCGTTGACCACGCGCGAGTTGGCTTCGTAGGAACGCTGCGCCACGATCATCTGCACAAACTCGTCGACCACACTCACGTTGGACTGTTCCACCATCCCCTGTTCGATCGTGCCCAGGCCTTCGCTGCCGCCCGGGCTTCCCACCAGCGGGTCGCCCGACGCCGTGGTGGCAAGGAACAAATTGCTGCCCGTAGAGTTCAGGCCGCCGGGATTGTTGAACAGCGCCAGCTGCAGCGTTCCCACCTGCTGAGCCGCGGTCTGGCCGGATTGCGTTACGCTGACGGTTCCGTCCTTGGCTACCGTGACCGAAGTCGCCCCGGAGGGAATCGCAATCGAAGGCTGCACCGGATTCCCGTCCTGGGTCACCAGGTTGCCCTGCGCATCAAGATGAAAGCTGCCCGCGCGGGTGTACGCGGTCTGGCCGTCGGGCAGCAACACCTGGAAAAATCCCTGGCCTTGGATCGTCAGATCCAGCGGGTTCCCCGTCTGGCTGAAGTCGCCCTGCAGCTGGATTACTTCCGACGCCGCCGTGCGCGTGCCCAGCCCGACCTGCAGCCCCGCTACCACGGTGGTCTGCTGCGACGCGGCTGCTCCCGGCATAATCAGGTTCTGGTACACCAGGTCTTCGAACTGCATGCGGCGCCGGCGGAATCCCGCCGTGCTCGAGTTCGCCAGGTTGTTGGCCACGTTATCCAGATTGGTTTCCTGGGCCATCATTCCGCTGGCGGCGGTATAGAGAGCTCGAATCATGGTTGCCTCCCGCTCAGACGCGCGGCAGATCCTGCGCCGCCGTCTGGTTGAACTGGCTGTCGAACATGCTGAGCGCACGCTGCAGCATCTCCGCGTTGCGCTGGATCGTGATCAGCTGCACTACTCCCTCGACCGGGCTCACGTTCGAAGCTTCCAGCATCCCTTGCCGGATCGAGGACGACGCAGCCGGCAGTTCGGAGCCCTTGGGGGCGGAGTACATCGAGTTGCCTGCGGCCATCAGAGTCGTGCTGGGAGAGAATTCCGCAATTCGCAGCGTCGCTGCAACTGCGCCGTCGACCGAGATCGTCCCGTCCGCGCTCACCGTCACGGTGCCGTTGGGCAGCACAATGGGCCCCTGATCGCCAATCACCGCATCTCCTCCGGCCGTCACCACCTTCCCCTGCGGAGTGAGATGGAAGCTGCCATTGCGCGTGTACAACCTCCCCTGCGCCGATTCGACGATCAGGAATCCTCTACCCGCCACCGCCACATCCAGCGGGTTGCCGGTCGCCGTCAGGCTGCCGGACTCCAGATCCACCCGGCTCCCGCTCAGCACGCCAAAGTTATTGACCGCCGCATTCAACGCGTTCGCGCGCACAGACGTTCCCCCGGTCAGCAGCGCGCGAAACGTCGATCGCTCTGCGCGATAACCCGTCGTTCCCAGATTGGCAAGATTATTGGCGACTAATTCGAGTGCTTGCGTCTGCGCCGCCAGCCCCGCGCTCGCTGCGTAATATCCGCTGTCCATGGTCGGTACCCGGAAGAGGTGAAGCAGGTAGATGACCAGAGTGAATGAAGAGAGGCTAAGGTTTCGAGGAGAAACACGCCGCCACCTTCTCCGCGCACGTAGCGGCAGCCGCCTCGGCTGTCCCGCGATGCGAAGCGAGCGGCCCCTGATCCAAGCCGCCCTGTAGCCAACTGACTCTGATCCGGTCGACTCCTGAATCCCGCCGCGCTCAGGTCGTGAATGGGCACGCATTCAAGCGGAGGGCGCGCCCATCCTGTCCAGGATCGAACCTATTCATCAGGTTGCCCCAGCTTTCGTGCGGATTTCAAGAGACTTTCTCTCTTCCTTACTTCTCCCGCAGCCGAGCTAGCGGCATGAAGTGCGAATATCCGGCGTCGCGCCCAAGGTCGGTCGGGCTTTCGACACTGAAAGATGCGGAGCCTCTCATGCCCGCACCACTTGCTTTGTCGCACGACCCTGAGAGTGATCCTTATCGGCGACAGGAGAAGATCTTGCCGGGCGCTCGACGAGCGCCCGGCAAAATCTCCCGGCCTGTGCGGGTACAGGCCAAACCTCGCTCGCCTTGCGGCGCCCGAGCTCAATGAAATTCCAGCGACAAGATGACCGGCTCTCCTTCAAACAGGAACGCCGTCTGGATGCTCTCGTTCACCATCGACCGGATGTTGTAATCGCCGCCCGTAATCACGGTCGGCACCGAGAGCATGCATCCGTCCCCCAGCCCACTGATCTTGTTCTTGAAGTTTCCCGCTACCATGTTGCAGATTTCTCCCACCGCATCCCAGGTCTCCGCTCCCGCTTCCTCTGCCGCCAGGCCCAACATCCTCGAAGCCATGCGGCACGCGGATTTCGCTTTGCACTGCAGCCTCAAGATGCCGCACACCGGGCCCGCTAGCCCAACCATCGCCGTTACGTCCAAGCTTTCCTCGGGCGTAGGCTCCGCCGGGACTTCCAACGCGTAATCCAGCATCAGATCGTAAACTTCTTGTGTCGCCAGCTGCAGGGTCGGAACCCATGCCCCGCGCCCCACCGACAAAGCCAACGAACTTCTGGACTGGTTCATACCTGCACCGCCTGCTTTCGTCCTCACTCGTTGCTATCGGCAGCCCTGCGCCAGACTTTAAGCCAGCCGCTTAACCCTGCACTCGGGTAGCGTTCAGCGGGCGAGCGAGTCTCGCCCCCAGGGGCATCCACACTATTCCCCACCCCTGCGATTCTCTGTGCCCCGCTGTGCCCTCGCTGGTGAACGCTTTCGTCCCGTCCTACAATCTCTCCGTGGACGCTTCCCGGATCGCCGAACTTCTCCGACCTTTCCTCTGCGATTCCGATGACGCACATCTCCCGCCCAGGCTCGCCGCGAATATATCGACGTACATCGATATGCTCCTCCGCTGGAATGCGCGCCTCAACCTGACCTCGGTCCGCGACCCAGAGCAAATCGTCACCCGTCACTTCGGAGAATGCCTGTTCGCCGCCCGCCTCCTGTTTCCCGGGCCCCCGGATGTCCGTGGAAGAGCGGCCCTTCAGGGCCGCGTTCCCACGAAGAAAGCACCTGGGGCTTTAGCCCCCGCGGACAACGACCAACAATCGGCGACCAGCGACCGCGTCGCCGATCTCGGCTCCGGCGCAGGATTTCCCGGTGTCCCCCTGAAACTCTGGGCGCCCGAGATCTCGCTCACCCTGATCGAATCCAGCCAGAAGAAAGCTGCCTTCCTGCGCGAACTCACCCGCGCTCTTACATTGACGGATATCGATATACAAAACGTTCGTGCCGAAACCCTCTCCCCAAAATCCTTCGACGTGGTCACCCTACGAGCCGTCGAGCGCTTCGACACCATCCTTCCGGTGGCGGCGACACTAGTCAAACCATCGGGCCGCCTGGCCCTCCTGATCGGCTCCGCCCAACTGGATCGTGCCCGTACTATCCTCCCCGATTGGTCCTGGTCTCCTCCGGCGCCTATCCCTCTATCGAGTTCACGCATCGTTTCCATCGCCTACTCTCAGCCACATCACGAACCATAATGGTAAAAGTGGAATGCCATCAATGAGCAAAGGCCGCATTGCACCGATAAGGCCCTTAATTTGGTCGTCAAGTGACTAATAAGTGGGAATTAGCTCGATCTTCCCTCAATGAAGCCTGCCTGACAGTCTGAGTTTTCCACAATGTTCCTGCAGGAACATTACTGCGATCTGTCGCGCACAGATAGTTGGCATGTCCACAATGTTCCTGCAGGAACATTTCGTCGCTGGGCACCGTTATCTCGGGCGCGTCGAGTTCAACCCGTAGCGCCGGCCTCCAGCCCCCGGCTGTAGCGGGGGTGACTCACCCATCGTGTCCCCCCCTGGAAATGTCCCTTCCGAGCCCTGACCCCAATGAGGCGGCGCGTCCGCAGAAAAGAACCTACGAAAGCTCTCTTCCGCGGCACTAACAGAATGTTCCTTCAGGAACATTGTGGCGATCTAAGCGCTGCTGATGGCCTCCCCCTTCTGAAATGTTCCTGCAGGAACACTCTGCAGGCTCATCGGCGGGCGAAGCAAAGTAGCGCCGGCCGCTGCCCCTTTACGTGATGTCCCGCCTTACAGCACCTGGCAGCAACAGCCGAGCCGAATCTCGGGGGCACAAGCGGAGCACTGGCGTCCCAAGCACCGCTCAAAGTGTTCGCTCGGTGCTCATCAAGAACAATGTTCCTTCAGGAACATTGTCGCGGTTCGACAAAATCCTCTGGCTCTTCCTGTCCGCGTGGAATGTTCCCGCGGGAACATCGGACCTGTTTTGCACACAGATTCACGCCCTTGCACAGCACTTCTTCATTGCGTTGAGATGCGAACCGCACTATGCTGCCCAGTGACTCTGGTTCTCCTGACAATCTAATGGGACGCGTTATCGCTGTTGCCAATCAGAAAGGCGGCGTGGGGAAGACTACGACTGCCATCAATCTGGCTGCGTCATTTGCAGCCGCCGAAGTTAATACACTGCTCGTCGATTGCGATCCGCAGTCGAATGCTACCAGCGGCCTGGGTTGCATCAAGGATCCCGAGCGCATCAGCTCCTACCACCTGCTGATGGGCGCTGCCACTGCCGAAGAGGCGCTGCTCACCACGGACCTCGACCTGCTCTGGTTGATTCCATCCCACAAGAATCTCATTGGGGCAAACCTTGAACTGGTCGATGCTGACCGGCGCGAGTTCAGGATGCGCGATGCGCTGGCGCCACTGCGCGACCGCTTCCAATTCATCGTGCTGGACTGTCCTCCTGCGCTCGACCTGCTCACCGTCAATGCGCTGGTCGCTGCCGATACAGTGCTGATTCCCATGCAGGCGGAGTACTTTGCGCTCGAAGGTGTCAGCGAGTTGTTGGACACGATCGAGCGCATACGCGCTGCGCTCAATCCTGAGCTAGGGATCGAGGGCGTCGTCCTCACCATGCTGGACGAGCGCACCAACCTGGCCCAGCAGGTGATGACTGAGCTGAAGAATTTCTTTGGCGACAAGTTGTGCAAGTCGACCGTGCCGCGGAACATACGCCTGGCAGAGGCGCCGAGTCATGGCAAGGCTGCGCTGGCCTACGATCCGCGATCGAAGGGCGCGGAGAGCTACATACGCCTGGCCAAGGAACTCATTGAGAGGCAAGCCGCAGCGGTGAGCCCTCAGCCGTCAGAGGAGCCGAGCCTCAGCGGCCAGGGCACAGCTGAGTCTACGGTCGAGGAGATTCCGGCGACGGGCGAGATGGACAAGACCGCCTGATATATTGATATCCATCAATGTAATACATCGATCATCATCGATATGTGCGAAGCAGGGGTTGCATAGATCCTTCGGCGCCAAACAACGGCGCCTCCAGGATCATAACCTCAGGATGACAAGGGGAGAGGGAGAGCATGGCGAATACGGCAACGGCGGGCAATGTGGCGGGCGCTTCGAGCGAAAAGGAAAAAGAGAAAGAGAAACCGGGAATGCGGCGGGCGCTAGGACGGGGGCTGGCTTCGTTGCTACCCGGGCCGCGCGTGGTTCCTCCGACACCTGCAGCAACTCCTGCGATCGTTACGCCGCCAGCGGTTGCAACGCCACCTGTTGCCCCGGCCAGCGTCGTCCCGGCTCAGACCGGGCCCGTCCCCGACATTAATCGCAACATTAATAAAGATGTCGAAACGCGGTCGGGCGCGGCCGCGCCACACGAGCCGCAACCTTATACCGACTGGCCGGAGTTGGAGGGGACGCCGGCGTCGCATCCGGAGGGATATACGCCTCCCTTCGACTCCTCCGCAAACGGCGCACCGATCACGCTGCAGGCGCAGGCCGAGACACGGATTCCCGGCAACCTCGTGGTCAACCTGGCGATTGCGGACGTCGACAAAAACCCGTTTCAGACGCGGTATGTGGATGACGATGACGCTCTCGAAGAGCTGGCGGCCTCGATCAAAGTCAATGGAGTGGTGCAACCGATTTTGGTGCGTCCCTCGGAAGACGACGATGGGCGCTTTGTATTGATTCTGGGTGAGCGGCGGCTGCACGCATCGAAGAAAGCGGGCAAGACGCACGTTCCCGCACTGATCCGAAAAGTTTCGGCGCAGCAGGCCGCCGAAATGACGATCGTCGAGAACCTGCAGCGCGAGGACTTGAGCCCTCTGGAACAGGCGCAGGCGTTCAAGGTGCTGAGCACCGAATTCAATCTCACCCAGCAGCAAATTGCGGAACGGGTAGGACTGTCGCGAGCCTCCGTCACCAATTACATGCGCTTGCTGAAGCTGCCGCGAGACGTGATGCAACTGCTGGCGGAGAAGCGGATCACTTTTGCCAAGGCCAAAGAACTCCTGAAGCTGGACGGCAACGACCGGATCGCGGAAGCTGCGCTCTATGCGGTGAAGAAGGGCATGAACCTGGAGCAGATCGAGATGCTGGTGCTGCGAATGGATGGGTTGCTCGATCCCTTGCCCGACATGCCGGGAGTGAAAAAGAAGACCACGACCGGAGGAGCGCGTTGGGTGGATCCGAATGTGCGGGCTGCGCAGGTGGATCTGGAAAGAACGCTGGGGCTGCGCGTGCGGATTCGCGATCGCAAGGGGAAAGGCCGAATTGTGATCGAGTATTCCACCGTGGACGACTATGAAAGAGTGGTGGAGATGCTGCGCAGGAAATAGTTGACGCCTACGATTGCGTTTTTGCGGCTGGCGACCCTTCGGGCCGGACCGGGATTGGGCAGCCCACTTACGCGGAGAGGTACCGGCCTCTTGCTCCTTACGAGATGCGGCGGGCGAGACGCCCCGCCGCCACAGCCGGCCGGAGGCCGGCGCTACCATCTTGTTGGCTGCCCGATATAATCTTGATTGCCACCTCGCCTCCAACTCCTCTGATACCGTCTATGTTTCTTTTGTGTAGGTGGCCATGAATAGTGGGGACAACCAGGGGCCGGATCCCGAGGTGCGCGAGAAGATCGTCAGCCTGATGCAGTCGATCGGGAAAGGACCAAAGAAGCAGATCCCGGCTGAGGAACTGCAAACACTCAAGAGCGCAGCCAGCCGCCTCGATCAGATGTTGAAGGCCGCTGCCAACGCCGATCAGCAAGCATTGAAGAGCGCGGCGGGGAAGCTCGACCAGTTGCTATCCGACATTCGCGCGGGAAAAGACGTCACCGGCAAGCTCAAGCGCAGGGAAACTTCCAGGGCCTAAGATGGATGCAGAGATGGTCTCAGGCACAGAGATATGCAGGTCGAGGATAACTGACGAAAACGGCGATTTCACTCAACGCCCTACGGCTGGGTCAATGAGCGACGTCGAGATATTTGGCCAACAACGGACATACAATACGGGTCGGAGGCATTCCGGCTGTGAGCATCTCCGCTCAGGTCATAGTGACGACGATTCGGGTCCTGCTGGTTTTCTACGAGCTGTAGTTCGCCACGACTCTTGCCACCTTGCCGCTCGCCGATAACTCCATGAACTCTGCCGTGTGAGTTCCGTTTTGGTTTGTGTAGTAGAGCACGACGCTGTTCATGCCGCACAGAACGTCGGCGAGGCGAAAGTGGAGTTCGGGGTAGGCTGCCAGGCCTCGCTGGAAATAGGCTCTCACACTCGCTTTTCCGACCACCTTGCCATCCGCCGTGCCCAATAGTCGGGCGGCAACCGGCGAAGTCAGCTCGACCCCGTCGTCATAGTGGGTCATGATCCGATCCAAGTCATGAGTGTTCCATGCCGCGACCCAATCGTTGGCCAGATTCCAAGCTTCGTCTATAGTCAAGGCCGTTTCTCCAATGGAAGGTTCATCATCTGAATCTTGATTCTATAGGTACCCGATGGACCATGATGAAGGGGCGACGGGTCAAATGAGGTAGTGGGGACTTTACGCCAAATTGAGTCATAAACGGGGTGAGCCGCGAGCGCCTCGGCTTACTCCCTGCCGCGGGCTGGTTTTCAAACGTTCGGTGATACACTTCGCTCGGGAAGACGATGAATCCATGAAGCCACCATCGAACGTCAAGACCCCAGCGCAATACATCGCATCCCTCCCCGCCAATCGCGCGAAGACCATCGCGACGGTGCGCGCACTCGTGAACAAACACATTCCGCGCGGCTACGACGAGTGCCTCGTCTGGGGCACCATCGGCTGGACGATCCACCTGTCTCGATATCCAGACACTTACAACAAGCAGCCGATCTGCTACGTCGCGCTCTCGTCGCAGAAGAACTACTGCTCGCTCTACCTCATGGGAGCGTTTTGGAGTGCGAGTCAGCTCGAGCAGCTGAGGGCGGCGTTCAAGGCGGCGGGGAAGAAGCTCGACATGGGGAAGTGTTGCGTTCATTTTCGAGTCGCCGGACGATTTGCCGCTCGAAGCAATTGGCAAGCTGATCTCGGCTATTTCGAGCGAGAAGTGGATCGAGATGTACGAACAGTCGCGCTTGATGACCAAGGCCGGGCAGGCGAAGATGGCGAAGCAAGGCCCCGCATCGGCGAGCAAAGTGGCCGCCAGGCGCGTCGACACAATGCGTCGGCGGTAAACTTTCCCATCATGACTCGCCGATGCCTGGCCACGACGGTTTCCAAAGGCCTTTCGGACAGTTGGCGTAAGAGGGCTCTTTCACGCAAACCCCTGCTTCCCCGGGAAGTTGCGTCAACGATCTGCGGTTCCGGTAGAATCAACCCTGCCACGATCGTCTTCCAAGGAGGCTCTACTCATGGAGACGCCTAAGCCGCCGCATGCGGCCTCAGAAATGACCGTCATCAGCAAGTCGGTTGCGATCAAAGGGGAAGTCTCGTGCGGGGAAGACCTTTATATCGATGGCGAGGTGGAAGGCACCATCGACCCGAAAGGATACCGGCTGACCATCGGTCCGAACGGACGGGTCAAAGCCAACATCACGGCCCGCGCTGTGGTCGTGCACGGCAGACTGGAAGGCAACATTCAGGCGAGCGACCGGGTCGATCTGAAGCAGTCGGCCACGGTGGTTGGCGACATCGTGACCCAGCGCATTTCCATTGACGAGGGCGTGAGCTTCAGGGGAAGTGTCAACGTCCACAGGGACCTGCCCAAGAGCGAGGCGGTGGGTGGAAGTCCTGTTTCGACTCAATCAAAATGAGGCTCCCCGGTAACCAGAAGGACACGCGGTCGCGGCCAAGAACTCATCAGTCCGGATAGAATTCAAGACGCAGAAGAAGTTGCCTTGCTTCGAGGATATATCGCCGATGACAGACTGGTTCGCGCGCCCCATCCTAAACGTGACCGACGTTGAGGCCTCGCTCCGCTTTTACGTGGACCGGATCGGCTTCACGAGCCCCTGGCGCTACGACGAGGACGGCAGAGCCCATGTCGCCCAGGTCGACCGGCAAGGCTGCGCGCTGATCCTGGCTGACACGTGGCCAGAGAAGATTGGCAAGGGGCTAATATTCATTTCCGTGAACGTCGAGCCAGCGACGCGAGAAGGAGCGATTGCCGCGTTGGACGCGCTGCGGGCGGAACTCGAGGCCAAGGGCGTCGCCGTCAAGGAGGGTTCGTGGGGCTACCGGCTCCTGGTGGTCGACGATCCCGACGGCAATCAGCTCTTCTTCAACTATCCCAGCCAGACTGCACCCAGCGGAGATGGCGTCGCCCAAGAGAGTCTCGCTTCCGGCGATCCGGTGTGAGGTTCAGGCGTGCCACTCTAAAATCGCACGGGACTTCACTTTAGAATGGGCCACGGGTCACGACCTGCGCCCCTGCTTGCTCATCGCCCACCCTCCGTATTATCGTTGCTCGCTTGCGTAAACTTCTTTCATTCCATTTTTTCCGGAGCACTCATGACTGAGATCCGCCGCATTGCTTTCAGCATCTTCGTACTGCTTTCCCTCATCCTTCTGCTTGCGGCCGACAATAGCTCGCTGCTCGCACCTCCGGTAGCAAAGAAAGTTCCGCACGTCACCGAAGTCAACGGACACAAGATGGTCGACAACTACGCCTGGCTCCGCGAGAAATCCAATCCCGAAGTGCGCGCCTACCTCGAACAGGAAAACGCCTACACCGATTCGGTCATGAAGCCGACCGAGCCGTTCCAGAAAAAGCTTTATGACGAGATGCTCAGCCGCGTGAAAGAAACTGACGTCGAGGTTCCATACCGCGAGGGGGACTACTTCTATTACATCCGTTTCGAGGCAGGCAAGCAGTATCCGATCCGCTGCCGCAAGAAAGCCGGCGGCGACGCGCCCGAAGAAGTGCTGCTCGACGTCAACCAGCTCGCCCAGGGCCAGGCTTTCATGACCATACAAGCGTTCGCCGTCAGTCCCGACGGGAACCAGCTTGCCTACAGCTACGACAACACTGGGTTCCGCCAGTTCACGCTCGCGGTGAAAGATCTTCGCAGCGGGAAAACGCTCACCGATCACGCTGAGCGCGTCGGCTCGGTCGTCTGGGCCAGCGATAACCACACCATCTTCTACACGCAGGAAGATGCAGTCTCGAAACGCCAGTACCGCGTCTATCGCCACACCGCGGGCGGCACCGATCCGGACGTACTGGTCTACGAGGAGCCGGACGAGCGTTTCACCGTGGAAGCCTACAAGACGCGCAGCCAGGCATTCATCTTCATCGTTTCACGCAGCCACACCACGACAGAAGCCCGCTACATTCCTGCCACGCAGCCCGACGGCGACTGGCACATCCTCGAGCCGCGGAAGCAGGGAGTGGAATACTATCCCGACCACAATGCCGACTCGTTTTACATCCGCGTCAACGATACCGGGCGCAACTTCCGCCTCGTCACCGCTCCGGTGACCGATCCCGGCAGCAAAAACTGGCACGAGATCATGGCGCACAATGCCGAAATCATGGTCGACGAGATGGACTTATTCCGGAACTTCCTCGTCCTCTATGAGCGCGAAGGCGGCCTGCCGCAGATGCGTGTGATCGATCTTCGCGACGGACAATCCAAGCGGATCGCTTTCCCCGAGCAGGCTTACGCGGCTTATCCCTACCTGAATCGTGTTTACGACGCCACCGAGTTCCGCTACGGATACCAGTCGCCCATCACGCCGCCCTCGGTCTTTTCTTACGACATGGAAAAGGGAACGTCGACGCTGCTGAAGCAGAAGGAAGTTCCCGGCGGATACGATCCCAAGAAATATCAGGTCGAGCAGATCTACGCTGTCGCTTCCGATGGCGTGAAGGTTCCGATTTCCGTATTGCATCTGAAAGGCGCCAAGCTTGACGGCACGGGAGCTCTCTATCTGTACGGATACGGTTCCTACGGCATTTCGCTTGACTCGTTCTTCAACTCGAACATCTTCAGCATGGTCGATCGCGGAGTGGTTACGGCGGTCGCTCATATTCGCGGCGGCGGAGAGATGGGCAAAGGTTGGCACGATGCCGGCCGCATGATGAACAAGAAAACTACATTCACGGACTTCATCGCCTGCGCGGAAGATTTGCTGAAACGCGGCTATGGCTCGAAGGATCGACTGGTCATCGAGGGCCGCAGTGCCGGAGGCCTGCTGATGGGCGCTGTTCTCAACATGCGTCCCGACCTGTTTAAGGCCGCTCTCGTCGGAGTTCCTTTTGTCGACGTGATCAACACCATGCTCGACGAATCGCTCCCGCTCACCGTTGGCGAGTTCGAAGAGTGGGGCAATCCGAAAGAGAAAGCCGCCTTCGATTACATGATCACCTATTCGCCCTACGACAATATCGAGGCGAAGGCCTATCCCAACATGCTGGTGAAAACTTCCTTCAACGACAGCCAGGTCATGTATTGGGAGCCGGCAAAATATGTGGCCAAGATGCGGGCCACGCGTACTGACCACAATATCCTGCTATTCAAAACGAATCTCAGCCCTGCCGGACACGGAGGCGCCTCCGGCCGCTACGACCGCTTGAAAGAAGCGTCTTTCGACTACGCCTACATCCTGACGCAAATGAGAATCAGCAACTAGGGGAGGACTGCGAAGGGCCGTAGCGCCGCCGGGGTTAATCCGATGATCGAGACGGTTGTCGTCCTGAGGCGCCGCATTTGGCGCCGCAGGATCTCTGCAGTTGCCAATAGCCACGGGGAAGCGGGTTTCGTGGTTCAAGAAGCCGAAGAATTAGCATACGTCCCACCCGAGATCGGCTTTCAGATCAACCCGGCCTTCACTCTCCGCAGAAAGTCTTCCCCGTCCGCCTTGGCCTGCTCCAATACTTTTGGCTGATTGCGATACTCCAGGGCGATTTCCTGCAGAAACAGCTCCACGGCATCTTTGGGCTTAAAGCCTTGCGCAACTAACTTGCGGATACGAGGGGTGAAGCTCTCGTCGCCACCCGTGCCGAGCCGCGCGAGATGGTCGGCACATTTGTGCTCGCGGAACTTGCCCGCCGCCAATCGATCGTAGGCCGTTCTTGCCTCAGCTTCGGTCAGCAGTGTCGGCAGAGGATAGTTCCACTCGCACTGCGAGCAGGTCCACCCCTGGAACGTGCGATGCGATGTCCAGACCAGTTCCCGGGTCGTCTTTTCCAGCAGGCTCCGGTCATCTCTACCACTCAAATCCATGAGCTCCACGACTCCGCACCCGTCACACTGCGTGGCCCATGATGCTTTACTTCCAGCAATCGTAGTCTCTCGGGCCAGTCCTTGAAAACTGCCTAAAGCGGTTCGTAGCGCGGTAGCGCCGGCAAGGAGAGGGGGAAAATTAGCTGGGTCCGAAGCAGACGCAAAACGCTACTTCGCGAAGAAGTAGTCGAATGACTTCACCGCATTGAACTCATCGTCGCGGATGTCGAACACCGTATACAGCTTGGTGACGTGCAGCACGTCATGCACTTTCTGGCTCAGATTCAGCAGCTTCAACTCGCCTCCGGCGTTGCGTACGCTGGTGAAGCATCCGACTAATTCGCCCACACCCGAGCTGTCGATGTAATCCACATGCGCCAGGTTGAGGATGATCTTCTTCTTCCCTTCGGCAACCAGATTGCGAACCGCTGCCCGCAGCTCTCCAATCTCATCGCCCAGCGTGATGCGTCCTCGAATGTCGAGAATGGTAACCTTGCCAACCTCGCGGCTCTCAATCTTCAGCGGCATGTGCGGGGACCACCGCCCCGGCGGGAATACTAGTTCGCAGCCCGAAGCAAGTCAATGCCGCCGGGACATGCCATGGAATAGACGAACCACCACGAACCATGTAGCGACAGCCGCCTCGGCTGTCCCGCGATGCGAAGCGAGCGGCTCATTCAAGCTTCGGTTCGAAAAACAGCGAAGATCAGCCCGCGTAGCCTTACGAAGAGACTTCGCTCTTACGACTCCGCCCCGCGCCGCGCTTCCAGTTCGATCGCCGGCAACGGCACGTTATCCCGGATCTCCTGAATTGTCGACGTAACAATCGGTGTCGCGTATCGCGGATGCCGGAATTCCAAGTGCATCCCGCGTCCGACGTACTGCAGCTTGAGCAGCGATCCGCCCCAGGTCGATCCCGCAATCGCCACCTGCACCGGCTCCGGGCAGAACTCGGGATGCCCCGACAGCATCGCCTCGCTCCCGCCCAGCAGCACGGCCGTGTAGCAGTGATTCATGGTCTGGATCTGCAGAATGGTCGACGGCGGCAGGTCGTTCAGAAACACTCCGCCCTCAATCTCTGACTGGATGATGCTGCGATTGATCTCGTCCGCAAAGTTGGGGTGCGGGTTAAACATACAGATCCGTCAGGGCAAGCCTATCGGGTTTCATAGGCTGGAAACAAGACCCTTTTGGCGTAGGGGCTCAACCCGAAGAGGCACGGCCATTAGAGGGAGGAAAGCAGATGCGGGTTGCAGAACATATCAGGAAAGACCACGGAGCAACGCCCCGGCTGTCACGACAACGTTCCAGGAATGGGGAGGGGGGACCCCGGCCGACGCCGGTTCCGCTCGGCTTTGCCCTCGCGGGACAGCCGAGGCGGCTGTCGCTACAACGTTCAGGATGCTACGCGGCGAGGTCGAAGCCTTGATTCCTCCCAACTCCGCATCGAAGCCGTCACCGGTCGGTGGTCTTCGGTATGTCCCTCCAGACTCCCATCCCTGTTAAAATAGAGAAACTAAGGGGTTCCGTCTTTCATGCCAGTTCCCGTATCCCAAATCTGGACCGTGACCAGCTACGTGCTTCGTCAGAAGCTCGCCGGACGCAAGCAGTACCCGCTCGTCCTGATGCTGGAACCGCTTTTCCGCTGCAACCTGGCCTGCGCCGGATGCGGCAAGATTCAATACCCGGCCCACATCCTGAAGAAGGACCTCAGCCCCGAAGAATGTTTCCGCGCCGTTGACGAATGCGGCGCACCCATGGTCTCGATCCCGGGTGGAGAGCCCCTGATGCATCCTCAGATCGGCGAGATTGTGGAAGGCCTGGTCGCCCGCAAGAAGTATATCTATCTGTGCACCAACGCCCTGCTGCTGAAGGAGAAGATCCATCTCTTCAAGCCCAGCAAATACCTGACCTTCAGCGTGCACCTCGACGGCCAGCGCGAAGAGCATGACCTCGCGGTCTGCCGCGAAGGCGGGTACGACATTGCGGTTGACGGAGTAAAAGAGGCCCTCCGCCGCGGCTTCCGTGTCACCACGAACACGACTTTATTCGATGGGGCAAACCCGAAATCCGTCCGCGCGTTTTTCGACGAGATGATGGACCTGGGCGTCGAAGGCATGATGCTCTCGCCGGGATATTCCTACGACAAGGCTCCCGACCAGAAACATTTCCTGGGACGCGCCCGCACGCGGCGCATGTTCCGCGCGATCCTGTCGAACCGCAAGAAGAATTGGCAATTCAATCTTTCGCCGCTTTTTCTCGAGTTCCTGATGGGCAAGCGCACCTATCCGTGCACGCCCTGGGGCATGCCGACCTATAACGTTTTCGGTTGGCAGAAACCCTGCTACCTGCTGCAGGACGGATACGCAGAAACTTTTTCAGAACTGTTGGCGACCACCGATTGGCAGAATTACGGCACCGAGTCGGGCAATCCGGCATGCGCGAATTGCATGGTCCACAGCGGCTACGAGGCCAGCGCGGTGAACGCCACCTTCAGCTCGTTCGGCGGATTCATAGCCACGGTGAAAGCGACCCTCTTCACCGGCTATAAAGACGAAGAAGCACTGAAGATGCTCGACGAACCCGCAGCCCCGGTGAACCCGCTGATTCAAATCGCACCGCCGGAAACTCACGATCTGCAGGAAACCCGAGCATGAGCGTTCAGATAGCGACAGTCCACGTGGCGACAGCCGCCTCGGCTGTCCCGCGATGGCGAAGCCGAGCGCCGCTTGAAGCCATATGCCTTGTGGAAGAGCGGGGCTTCAGCCCCGGCTTCACTCGCAACTCCTAGCTCACAGCTCATAACTGAAAATGACAGGCAAAGAAGCCGGACACATCGAAGAACATCCGCAGCACTCAAACCCCGACGCGCTGGAAGTCGCTCCCGGCGTCGAACGCGAACATCTTGAAGGATGGATTCCGCAACTGGCCGGCGAAGAAGACCTCCGCCAGGCTCTCGAAAAAGCTTTCGACTACCGCGGCGACATCACGATCACCCGCAAGGATGGCTCCAAAATTGAAGGCTACCTCTTCGATCGCCGCCCGGCCGCCACGCTGAAGGATTCGATAGTCCGCCTGTATCCGAAGAATTCAACCGAGAAAGTCGCGATCCCCTACTCCGATATCGGCGCCTTAGCCTTCTCGGGCCGGGACACCGCCGCCGGAAAATCCTGGGAAGCCTGGATGAGGAAATACGCCGAGAAGAAAGCCGCAGGCGAAAAAGACCTCAGTCTCCATCCCGAATCGCTGGACGAGTAATCGCTGCGACCCTGGCGCCGACAGACGTTCCCCAAGGCCGTGTCATCCTGAGGCGCATTTGTTCTGGCGCCGAAGGATCTGCAAAGCTCGCTGGCGCTCCTTCAATGCGGTTTTCTAGATCCGTGTTGATCCGTGGAAATCAGTGGCAAAGAATTCACTTGCCCGCGGCGAAACTCACGCCGTCAATCAACTCCTCGACCTCGTCCTCCGTCCCGCCAATCACTGTAATCGAGACCGCGTACCCGCGCGCAAGGAAAACCAGCGTCGACTGCCTCATGACCCGCGTGCCGACATCTTTGTGAAAGTCTCCCCGAACCAGATTTCTTCCGCCGACCGCAGACTCGTATGGCTCCTCATCGACGGCGAATCCCTGCGCCTTGGCCACCTCGGTGAGCGGGCCAAAATATTGCGCTGCCTCCTTCAACCCCGGATAAGCTCCCACACTCTCCGCTGCAATCAGAATCGATCCATTCACGTCCTCGCCCTTTGCCTCCGGAGGCCGCGAGAACGCCGCCAGCAGTACTTCACTGCACGCCCCCGAACACCCGTCCGCCAGACACGCGGAGCGACAGCCGCCTCGGCTGTCCCGGGATGGCGAAGCCGAGCGGCTCTCCGTGCTCTGTGCTAAAACTTGATGCTTTTCTGCGGTAGCGTCCTCAGATCCGTCGCCCCGCTCATTCATCTCGTCGGTCCGCAGCACCCATCCTGGCGGAATCGTGCACGCCAAACCAAGAGCCTTATTTCGATACACGCCATCCGCGACCGCGCCGGGATCAATCCCGGCCGCGGCGGAGGAATCCTTGCCCACATGTTTTCCTGAGGAGGGCGAAGGGGAAGACTGCGCACCAAGCTGTAGCCCCAATACAAGAAGGAGAACCATCCACCCGAAACTCTCAAACAAGCGCCTTGGACGAAACCTCATCCTGCAATCTTAACCGTAGCGCCGGCATCCTGCCGGCTGTCGCGGCGCGCGTCCCGCCGCCGCACCCGGCCACCAGCTAAATCTACAGGAGATCTGTCTCGCCGCCTGCGCTCACGGTTCGCAAGTTTCTGGGATCAGCAAGATCGGCTGACGAACTTCAAGCCGCCATCACACCCACCGGCTGCGAACAGTGCGAGCACCGCCGCGCCTGAATCGGAATCTCGCTCAGGCATTCCGGACACTTCTTGGTCGTGGGATCCGCCGGCTTGTCGCTGCGATGCATGCGTGCCACGAGCGCGTTCACCGGAAGCACGACGAAGAAATACACCGCCGCTGCAATCAGGACAAACGAGATGGTGGCATTGATGAAATCATCGATGGGAAACTTCACACCACGAATGGTGAAGACCATCGTCGTAAACTTCTCGCCACCGCCGGAAACCACCTTGATCAGAGGATTGAGAAATGCCGTGGTGAGCCCCTTGACCACGTCTGCGAACGCTGCGCCGATCACCACGCCCACCGCCATATCCACAACATTTCCACGCAGGATGAATTTCTTGAATCCGTCGAGCATACGCGCCTCCAAGTTGAATGCGGCAAATGTAAGGCAGGGACGAAGGAAGGTCAAGCTGTGTCGTAGCAATCGTTCTGAGGAAAATAAGAATTGGCGCGCAGCGCGTCCGCCTGGACGGCGAGTCCTCAGATTCTCATCGGCATCACGATGTACCGGTACTTGTAATCGTCTCCCTCGGCGGGCCGGAGCTGCCCGGCCGACTGCGGATCCTTCAGCTCCAGCCGCACCTCGGCGGTGCCCGAAGCTTTCAGGAACTCGACCAGGTATGCGGCGTTGAATCCGATGGTCAGCGGATCGCCGGTATAGGGCGCTTCGAGCGAATCTTCCGACTCGCCCGCCTCAGTCGACGAAGCCGAAATCTTGACCTCGCCCTTTTCGAGCCGCAGGCGGACCGCCCGCGACCGCTCGTCGGCGAACTGCGCCACGCGCAGAATCGCCGCATTCAACTCGTCCGCATTCAGCGGAATGATTTTATTGTTATCTTTCGGCAGCACGGCTTCGAAGTTGGGGAATTGACCAGTCAACTGTCGCGAGGTCATCAGCCTCGATCCGATGCGGAAAAACAGGGTGGACTCGTCTTTAGCGAACTCCACCGTCTCGGCGTCGGTCGAATCGAGCAGCGACTTCAATTCGTCCATCGCCTTCTTCGGTACCAGCGTCTTCATCTCGCCCGAGACGCCGTCAAACTTTTCTCCAGCACGCTCGCAATGCGCCAGCCGATGCCCATCCGTTGCCACCATCGTGATCGACTCCGGCTTGAGCAGCATCAGTGCGCCATTCAAGGTATAGCGGGACTCTTCGTTGGAAATCGCAAATCCCGTTCGCGCAATTAATCCGCGCAAAACCTGCGCTGGAATCGTTATCACGCCTGCTGTGGGAAATGCCGGCAGGCTGGGAAAGTTCGACTTCGCCATCCCCACCATCTTCGTGTTCGACCGCCCGCAACGAATGCTGACCCAGTGATTCTCGAGCAACTTGATGGTGATATCCGCATCCGGCAGCAATTTCACATAGTCATGCAGCTTCCGGGCGGGAATGGTGCACGACCCATCTTTCTTGACTTTGGCCGCGCATGAGGTCCGCAGGCTCAAATCCAGATCGGTCGCTGTCAGCGACAGCCGGTCTCCAGCCGCCTCAAACAGGTAATTAGAAAGGATTGGAATTGTGGTCTTGCGCTCGACCACACCCTGGGTGGCGTTGAGTTCACGCAGCAATTCAAACTTGCTTACCGTGATCTCCATCGTCCCCGCGGCAACGGCGGCTTCCACCGGCATAAGATCCGTCTCCCCGAACGACTACTTCTGGTACTACCTTATATCAAATACAAAACCTAATAAACCAGCAGTAACAGTAGGCGCTGCGGAGAAGTGGAAATTTCGAACAACCCGCCTGTTGTCACCAGCTTCCCGCCTTGCCCTTAATGTTGAAAATCGGTCCGCTCGTCTTCGGAGTCCCTGCCGTAACCTGGCGCCTTTTCCGATTTCTGCTGAATCGTTCACAGCTTCCACAGCCTTTTCACACCGGACTATGAGGAAGATTGTATGGCAAAGTGGAAATCGTTGCGCAGGGCGCGTTTTATCCGCCTAATTGCTCAGTCAATTTATTGATGAGCCTGTTCAAATCTTTATCGTTCTTGCGGACTTCTTCAATCTTCTCGACCGAGTGCAGCACCGTCGTGTGATGCTTTCCGCCAAACTGGCGTCCGATTTCCGGCAGAGAAGCTTCGGTCAAATGCTTCGCGAGGTACATCGCGATCTGCCGCGGGTACACAATCGCGCGCGAATTGTTCTTCGCCTTGATCTCCACCAGCCGCAGCCCGAACTGCTCGGCCACCATTTTCTGGATGGATTCGATCGTGACCTTCCGCGCCTGGGAATCGATGAAGTTCTTCAGCACCTGCTGCGCATAGGGAAGCGTGATCTCCGCGCCGATCAGCGACGAGTGCGCCACCAGCCGGATCAGCGCGCCTTCCAATTCACGAACGTTCGAGCGGATATTCGACGCCACATAGAGGGCGACGTCCGTGGGCAGCGTGACCTTCTCCTGCTCCGCCTTTTTCTGCAAAATCGCAACCTTGGTTTCGAGATCGGGCGGCTGGATGTCGGCAATCAGGCCCCACTCAAACCGGCTGCGCAGGCGATCCTCGATCTCCGCCAGTTCCTTCGGCGAGCGGTCGCTGGCGATTACAATCTGCTTCATCGAGTCGTGCAGGGCGTTGAAGGTATGGAAGAACTCTTCCTGCGTGCGCTCCTTCCCCGCCAAAAACTGGATGTCGTCGATCAGCAGCACGTCCACTCCGCGGAACTTATCACGGAAGCTGGTCATCTTGTCGTAGCGCAGCGAGTTGATCATGTCGTTGGTGAACTTCTCGCTCGACACGTAGCAGATGGCCGCTTGCGGCATCCGGCGCTTGATCTCGTGGCCGATGGCCTGCATCAGGTGCGTCTTGCCCATTCCGACTCCGCCATAAAGGAAGAGCGGGTTGTAAGCCTTGGAGGGACGCTCGGCGACGGCTTGGCACGCCGCATGCGCGAATTGATTCCCACTGCCAATCACGAACGCATCAAAGGTGTAGCGCGGATTCAACTGCGCTGCGCCGTCCCAATCGAATCGCGATTGCGAGGGTGCTCCGCCGATTGCGGATGAGGAGAGGCCTCCGTCGTGCCGTACCGGAGTCGCCGATGGATCATCCTCCGGCGTGACGAACTTCACTTCGTTGAATCCGAGCCCGAGTACATCCACCGCTTCCTGAATCAGGTCAGCGTACTTGTCGCCGGCGTGGCGGAACTCGATGGTGGGCACACGGACGAACAGAACGCCGCCGCTGGCGTGGCTGTAGCGCGTCGGTTTCAGCCAGGTATCGTAAGAATGCCGGTTGATTTTCTTTTCCAGCGCGTCAAGAATGCGCGACCATGGGTTCGAGGAGAGAGTGGTTGTGCCTGAAACGGACATATATGATTTTTTTCACCGCACAGCGCCCTGGAGGCTGGTCGTAAGGCGCCCGTTAAGACTGCCGTTGCTGAATAAGATTGAACGTTAAGTTTACTGCGGAATGCCTCTGTTTTTGCGTCACGCTGAAAATTTAGACGAAGTGCAAAAGCAGGACCAGTCGTGCATACTAGCACAGATTTTTTTGTCGTGTGAAAATCTTCGGCTGGAATTTTTCCGTGAACTTCTATTCATCACCCGAATGGTTCGCGCTGTCAAGTGCCGCGCGAGTAACTGCCGCGAGCGCTGTGCAATCGTAATCGCAAAAACAATTTCTTGATCGACTATCCCGCCTTCTTCTTCGTCACCTTAGCTCCCATGCGCAACAATTTCCGCACGGTTCCCGTGGGCAGGCGCTTCATCTGGTCGTGCAACTCGGTGACGGCCTCGAAAAATCCTGCCATGGCGGCGAGTCGCTCACGCGTGTAATCCGCTCCTGGCTCTTTTGGGTCCAGATCGGCGAGGCATCTCCGCAACATCTCTCGCGTCGGATCGATCTCTCTCCGCTTCCGCTGCTCGATCACCAGCCGGAACATTTCCCAGACATCCTTCATCGACTCGTAGTGCTCGCGGCGATCTCCGAGCACATGCACGGCTCGCACGATGCCCCAGGTCTCCAGCTCGCGGATCGATGTGCTCACATTGGATCGGGCAACGCTCAGCGTTTCGGCAATCTCTTCGGCGGGAAGCGCCCGCGGAGATAAATACAGCAGCGCGTGAATCTGCGCCACCGTCCGGTTAATCCCCCACCGCGTTCCCATTTCTCCCCAGTGAAGGATGTACTGCTTCTGCAATCCAGTGAGTTCCGCCATATCGTTACTTTCGGTACGAACTGAATATAACGAAATATGCCCACTGCTACAACACCGGCTAACCTGAGGGCAGGTTTTGGAATCTCTCTTAGTCGTATTCCGCTAGTCTGCGGAATTCATCCGGTAAAAATGAAAAGAGCACTCGCATTCTCTATCGTATGCCTGGGTTTGCCTCTGCTGCTTGGAAGTTGCGGAACCAGCGGATCCAGGTCTTATCAGTTGCCGCAGGCTCCCCCTCCCCAGCAGCCTCCTCCGGTGGCGCAGCAGGTCGGATCCGTCGCACTCTCTCCCCAGTACGCCGCACTCTCTGCCGGCCAGAGCATGAGCTTCAGCGCCCAACTCAGCGCGGGCGGTTCCGTACAATGGGCTGTAAACGGTATTGCGGGAGGAAATTCTTCTGTCGGAATCATCGATGCCAGGGGCAACTACACCGCCCCCCAAGTGGCTCTCAGCGCAAATTTCGTGATCAGCGCCGCCCTCAGCGGCTCTTCCCAGCAGAATTTTGCGACCGCCGTGGTCTCTGTCATCTCCACCGGCCAACTGACTCCCACGCCCAACCCAGAGGTGGTCGCTTATTCGATATACCTGCCCGCTCCCGGCAGCGTCAGCGTGACGTTCGGGCCGGACAATCGATCGACGTCCTCACAACCGTCGCCCTCTCCCTACGGGGGAATGGTCCACGTATATGTCGCGGGGATGTATGCCAGAACGCAATATCAGATGCACGCTGTGGTGCAATTGGCGAGCGGCGCTTCTTTTTCCGACACCGATCACAGCTTCATCAGTGGCGGCGCGCCCGATACTTCGGGGGTTCTCGTCACGACTCCCGGGCCTGATGTTCCCCAGCCGGGAATCGAACTGTTCGACACCGTGATCCCTCACGATTCCGCACAATTATTCGCCACCGACCTTCAGGGGAAAGTCCTGTGGACCTACCGCTACACCGGCTCCCGGTTCGACGCCGTTCAGGGCGCTACGCTGCTTCCCAATGGAGACTTTCTGGTGCTCATCTCCTTTTTGTCTTCATTACCTTTTCCTTACGTGTCGAATCTTCCCTCAAATACAATCGACGCGATTCGGGAGATCGATCTGGCAGGAAACACGGTTCGAGAACTCGACTTGCGCCAACTGGGTCAGTCGTTGACTGCCCAGGGGCACAATCTCACTCTGCAAGGTTTTCATCATGACGTTTTGCCTTTGCCCAACGGGCACATTCTGCTGCTCGCCGATCTGAGAGTTCCCTACAATAACCTTCCGGGCTTCTCGGGCACGACATCGGTTTTGGGCGATCTGCTGGTCGACATCGATCAAAATTTCAATCCCACCTGGCTTTGGAATACATTCGACCACCTGGATGTCAATCGACATCCCTTTGGCTTCCCCGACTGGACGCATGGCAACGCCTTGCTCTATTCGGCCGACGATCACAATCTTCTGTTCTCGATGCGTCATCAGAATTGGATCATTAAGATCGACTACCAGGACGGACAAGGCTCGGGAAATATTCTGTGGCGGCTGGGCCCCGGCGGAGATTTTCAGTTGCTCGGAGGCACGGACCCCACCGATTGGTTCTACGCTCAACACGGTCCCGGCTTTTTCACTCCCAACACAGCCGGCGTTTTCGATCTCGGTGTCATGGACAACGGCGACGACCGCCAGTTCCCGGCTGGCCTGGTGTGCGGTTCTGCCGGACAGCCTCCCTGTCATTACTCCACCTTTCCCATTCTTCAAGTGGATGAATCTGCCATGACCGCGACTTTGTTGTTCCACTACGTTCCGCCCGCAAGTTTCTACAGCTTTTTCGGAGGCAATGTCGAACTGCTCGCGAATGGCGACCTGGCCGCGGATTTCTGTGCTCCGGTGAAAGGTTCCGTAGTGCAGGAACTAAAGCCGTCCGGCAGTACTCCGCAAGTGGTTTGGCAGGCCACCACGCCCAACGCCTCGCAGTTCCGCGCCACACGTCTGCCCAGCCTTTATCCCGGCGTGCAGTGGTAGAGGGGAATTGCGTAGCGATAGCCCGCATCGGTAGCCCCAAAGGGCGATGCGACGCAATGTTGGATGGAGATCGGCGCCTAGTGCACTGGCCGGTTCAAGGGATCGCTCAGCGAGATCAGTCCGCCGGGAGGATAGTCGGCCGCTGTCAGCGCAACCCCCGGGGTCTGGTTCACAATCGTCAGGACTCTCCCGCTGCGCACGCCTTGGATGGTGAGCTTTTCGTTCTCTACCGAGACCACCCGGTACTCTTCGTCGAAGATCTCGCTCTCGTCGGCCGTCATAATGGACTGAGATGCCGAATCCCGCCAGGAAGGCTTCATATTAATTTTCAGAAAATTTCGGGGCGTGCTCTTGACAGCGGACCTGAGTTCTAATCCCCAGTACGATGCGCACATTCATCCATCCTGCAATGCTCACGTAGCGACAGCCGCCTCGGCTGTCCCGCGACGCGAAGCCAGCGGCCCCGTAGAGGAGAGCTTTGGGATCTAGAGGGTTCAATTTCTCGAGCTCCGAGGATTGAAACCCTGTTATTTCCCGCGAGCCTTCTAGTTCGACGCCGCCACCTTCTGAATCTTTTCCAGCCTCTGCTCGATGTCTCCGGCCTCATCGGTGCGGCCAAGTTTCCGCAACGCCTGGGCGTCTGCCGTTAGGGGCTCTCTCAGATCGGGGCTATTTTCGCCCATCTGCTTCTCCATAATCCCAATCGCTCGCTGCCAGCATGGCTGCGCCTTGTCCGGCTTGTCCCAGCGATCATACAGATTGCACAGCCCGTAC
Organism: uncultured Acidobacteriota bacterium; assembly: GCA_963807095.1. GTDB lineage: Bacteria > Acidobacteriota > Terriglobia > Terriglobales > Acidobacteriaceae > Sulfotelmatobacter. Next base: position 824,086 of record CAWEAF010000003.1, read on the forward strand.
AGCGGAACGAGTGTGGTTTTGTCATCGGGCCGCGTCGCTCCCTCAGCCGCTCTCACCGCTCGCAGCAGGAACGGTTCTGTGCCGGCCCAGTCCTCCTGTGCCATGTGCAGCCCGGCAATCCACCGCAGAACCTCCACGGTGTGCGCGCTGTTTTCGCCGAAGTGTCGGACCTTGATGTCCAGCGCTTGCGTGAAGTAGCTTTCTGCTACATCGAAATGCTTCTGCTTCGCCTCTATGCTCCCCAGAAAGAAGAGAGGATCCGTCATTCGCGGATACCGAGGCCCAAATGCTTTTGCGATGACGCTCATCTCCTGATGGAAGGCCTGTTCTGCGTCGGTATAGTCCTCTTGAAAGGCATAAGCATTACCCAGGCGTCCCAGCGCGCGTATCAGATTCTCATCGCCCGGCGGCAGCTTTTGACCGAGCGCAACTGCTTCCTGGAATGACTTCACGGCATCGTCGAAACGGTGTTCCCGGATCGCTTGCTCCCCGGCCTGCATCGCCCCCTGCAACTTCTGGCGCGTGCTTCCGGAGGTGTTCAGCACCCCCACCCGTTTTTCCAGCTCGGCTGCCTCCTCAGTCTTTCCCGCCACTCTCAACGAGACCAGGTAATTGGCAAAACGAACCTTCGCTAGCTGGTACTCCTTTCTCGGATTCGTCTCCCACAACAAGTACGAATGTCCTGGCTCAGCCCTCGCGGCCCGGCGCGCGTCGGTCAGCGCTCCCTTGCGATACTGCTCAAGCGCTCCCACCCAATCGCCTTTCTTCTCCAGGGCCCCGCCGAGTTCGGTGATCACGTATCCCTGCTTGGGACCGACCCTAATTGCTTCTTTGAACTCTGCTATCGCCAGATCAGTTTGGCCGGCACCGATCAACGCTTTCGCGTAAATCTCATGGACTTCCCATTTGCCGGGAGCCAGGGTCACAGCCTGCTTCAACTCAACCGCAGCGCCGTCGTAGTCTTTCCTCTCCAGCAACACCTGGCCTGCGCCCTGGTAAGCATCGGATTTTTCCGGCGCAAGCCGCTGCGCAATCCGGTATTCCGCCAGCGCGGCATCGTAGTCCCTCCGCTTCGTTTGAATATCTCCCAGGCCCTTGTGCGGAGCTGCATCCGCGGGATCGAGCGTGATGGCTAGCAAGTACTCCGCCTCGGCTCCCTTCACATCGCCTGCCCAGAGCAGTCCGTTCCCCAGGCATGAATGGCAAACTTGAAAATTGGGGAACTTCGCTTCCAACTCCTTAAGCTCTCGAAGGGCAGCCGCCGGCGCGCTCCCCATGAGCGCCGAAGCCAGGTTCTGGCGGAAATCGGGGACGTTCGGACTCAGCCGCCTGGCCTCGCGAAACTCGAGAATCGCTGCCCCGATCATGCCGATCTTACTGTAGGCAAGACCTAAGTTGTTGTGCGCGTCATCGTAGTGCGGATCAATCGCGATTGCCTTCTTGTATTCCGCGATCGCGTTCGGGTAGTCCTGCATCTGCGCGTAAACCTGCCCCAGTCCCGATCGTGCCTCCGCATAATCTGGCTTGATGCGCAACGCTTCGTTGAATTCCGCAATCGCCGCGTCGAACCGATGGTCCTGGCTTAAGGCTAGTGCTTCATTCTTGTGCGCCTCCGCGTCATTCGGATTTAATGCCAGCGCGACTTTGGCTTCACTGATCGCGTGGTTTTCTTCCCCCAGGCGGTAGAGCACATATCCTGCCTTGTCATGCACCTCAGGGAAGTCCGGCTCGGTTTCGATAATCTGCGCATATACGGCATGGGCCCGCTCGAAGTCCCCTTGCTGGCACAGCAACGCAGCCATCACAAAACCGGTCTCCAAACGCGCGAAGCTTGTATCCAGGGCTTCGCCCAGCTTTGTTCCAGCTTCCGCATACTTTTTTCCCTTCATGAGAACAGCCGCATCGGCCAGCGCCCGTAACAGTTCCGCCCGATCGGGCATCGCCGCGCCCTCGCCGTTCACGCTCGCACGCTTAAGCGCCGCGATCACGCTTGCATCTGCCCCCGCTCTTCTCATGAGCGCCAGGAAATGCGCATCAGGAGCGAAATTCAACCCTCGTGCCTCAATGTCGTACGAAATATTTGCAGGCAGCGCGGCGCCAGCCTGCAGTGCCATCACTTCAGAGGCACGCAGCGGTCGCGGCGGCGAACTCGGGCTAGCAGGAGAATCCTGCGCTGCCGCGCTGCTCAACAGAGAAATTGTAAAAAGGATGAGCACGGGGAGATATCCCCGCACTGCACACTTCGGCATCCATGCCCTCCAGCGGAATCGCCCTCTAATCCTAGAATCCGCTGGCGTGGAATTCTGGTTACCTTCGTACGAGTCGGAGACCCCTCAAACGACGTGTCCGCAAGCGTCCGATTGCTGCGTCGCGCCTCGCCGTCGGGGCGTTACAAGACTGTCTTTAGGTACCGGCAGCTTAGCGCGTATACTCCGTCACTTTGTCGTCCGCCGCGACGGCCACATACTTCTGTGAACTTAAATCACGAAACTGTACGACGCGCTTTCCCTCGCGAGCCAATTTCCCCCAGCGGCTGGGTTTCTCCGAATTCTGCTCGATCGCCTGATACTCTTTGCCGCCCATCAGGAACCGTACGGTTCGCAACCGCTGCGATCCGGTGCGCGTCACCCGCGACTTGCGCCCGTCCACCGTGACTTCCGTCCCGCTCATCATCTGTTCGGCCACAGCCGTGAGCATCGCGTGATTCAGCATGATTCCATCACCTAAGACGGCGTCCTGCGTCAGCCTTTCACCAACTTCCCATCGATCCAGTCCAGAATCAGCTTCCGCATTTCCGGCAATTCCACGTGCGCGCAATCGAACAACTCGATGCGGCAATCTTCTTCCTTCCCGTATTTGCGATAAAGCGGCAGCATCCGGCCGCGAATCTTTTCCACGCCTGCCGGCGGAGTCAGCGGATCCTTCCTCCCATTCACGCTCAGATGCGGACGCGGCACGATGAGCTCATTAATGTCAGAGGTCTGAAAGTGTTTCAGCAACGCGGGCACGTAGTAGTAAATCCCGTGCTCCTTCAATCCATGTGTCCGGATCAGCTCCTCATAATCCGTCAGGCAGCACACATCCATGCAAGCCTTCACCCGCGGATCGAGTGCCGTCAGCCACCACGCTTTCGTCGATCCCATCGACATTCCCAATACGCCCAGCCTCTGCGGATCGACCTCTGCCCGGCTCGCCAGATAATCCATTGCCCGGAACTCGTCGAACATCATCATTCCGTACAGAACCTTTCCTCGCCACAACATCAGCTTGAACGCATCCTGTTCGCCTTCACCGCCATCCGGTACATGCTTGCGTTCTCCAAAGCACCAGCTATCAATGGCCAACGTGACGAGCCCCTTCTCGGCGCACACCGGAGCGTACGCCGGCTGCGCCGGCACACCTTTCAGAAGTTGCTCCTTACCCAAGTCGTACATTCCGCCATGCCAATGGATGTACAGCAGCCCTGGGGCCCGCGGTTCGCGTTTGTGAGGGATGAGTAACAGCGCCGGGACCGGCTCCACTCCATTCAGATCGAGCACTAATCGCTCCAGCGTGTATCCGTCATGTACTTCTTTTCGGACTAGTCGAGCCGGCCCTGGCCGGTGCATCCACGGCAAATCCCCCAACAGTCCCCACAGCTCGCGCCGTCGATCCTGCTGTTTCAATCGATACGACTCCGGAACGTCCACGGCGACCGCTCCGTCCGCAAGTGAGGACTTCCCCGCAAGAGCGGTCGAGGCCAGCACCGCCCCCGACGTTTGCAGGAAGTCTCGCCGACTCGATCTCATCATTCAGTCTCCCTCGATTTTTGCCGCAGCGCGGAACTATGGTGCGCAGTTCGGCACGCCCCACCGCAAGACAGTTTCGAACACGGGGATTATAGGCGCAAACGCATCCCGAACTTTGGCGACGACCGCGGATGGACATGTCCATTCGTCACTACGAGCTGTGAGCCGCCTCACATTCCTGCCTCGGTACGGCTGCTATACCGGAACTGTTCCTTGAACCCCAGTCTTCGTTTAAAGGGGAGCGGTAACCATGTTGTGCCGTATTGTTACTTGCATTATCTTCGGCAGCCTTGCCTGTCTCGCCCTGCCACTTCCAAACCCCCAGTCTCCTTCTACCGACCCATTTGGAGATCCTCCCCCGTCTCCGGTCGCCTCCTCCGGAGCATCCGAGGCCAGCGTTTCCGTTGCCCGCCTGCGCGTTCCCGCCAAAGCTCGGGCGCTTTATAATCAAGCCTTAAAGCTGTTCATCAAAGAGAAATTTCTTGAGGCGGAAGGCAAACTCGATCAGGCGCTGAAGATCAATTCCTCATTTCCCGATGCGCTTACCTTGCGCGCCGGCATCTATCTGCATTTACGGCGCTGGGAACCGGCGGAGCAGGATTTTGAAGCTGCCATCGCAAGCGATCCTCGCTTCGCTCCCGCCTATATCGGCTTGTCCGACCTCTACAATGAACAATCGCATTTCGATGATGCTCTGCGAACAATCCAGCAAGCCGACGCGCTGACGCCTGGAATCTGGAACGTGCAGTATGAAATTGCCCGGGCGTGGATCGGCAAACATCAGTATGATCGGGCGCTCGCAGTCGCCGACGCGGCACTGCACGCCAGGCGTCCCTATCACTGTTTGCTGCATTTCGCGAAAGCCCGAGCCCTCATCGGCCTCAGGCGGTATTCCCAGGCGCAAACCGAACTGCAAACCTACTTGGCAGATGACCGCTCCGGAGACGATCGGCTCGCCCGTGATCTGCTCAATCAAATCCAGACCCTGCCGGGCCAGTGATCTTGCTTTGGAACAGACCACGTAGCGACAGCCGCCGCGGCTGTCCCGTGAAGCGAAGCGAGCGGAATCCTGTTGTCTGGCTCTGGCTCCGGCTCCGGTTCTCCAGTGCGGTATTGATTAGCCGTCCGCATGGGTGGCGGGTGGTCGGATGACAGCAGATCTGCTTCCGCAGACCAAGCGGAAATAAGAAAGGCGTCCCGCAGGACGCCCCAAAAAACCCAAACCACTCCCTACTCGTGTCGCAGGGCCTCAATCGGATTCAGCCGCGAGGCGCGAAACGCCGGCACCATCCCGCTGATCAGTCCTACCGCCCCCAGAATCAGAGTCGAGGCAATCAACGTTCCCGGCGCAATGATCAGCCGGATATCTCCTGCGTCTCCATTCTTCGCAAAAGCACTATATAAGGTCAGCCTCCCCACAGAGAGGGCCACCACATAGGCCAGCACGACTCCGAACACCCCGCCAATAGCCGTGATGGTGAGCGCCTCGGCCAGGAACTGAAACAGGATGTGCCGCCGCTGGCAACCCAGCGCCTTCTGCACGCCGATTTCCCGCGTCCGCTGCGTCACCGAGACCAGCATAATGTTCATCAACCCCACGCCGCCGATCCCCAGCGTCAGCGTCCCAATGAATCCCATCAGGATCTTCAGCCCCAGCGTGATGATCTGGAACTGATGCAGCTGCGTCATCAAGTTGAATACGCGCACGGCCTGCCGGTCCGATTGGTTGAACTTGTGCTGCGTCGCCATGATCGACCGCACCGCCGGCTCGATTTTCTCGAACTCCGGTGTCTGATAGTTGAACCAGATCGTATTCAGGTAGTGCGTATCCTTGAGGTCGCTCATCGTGGTGAATGGAACGTACACCACGCGGTTGATATCGTCATTGCCTTCCTGCATCTTGGCGCTGAGCACGCCCACGACCTCGAAGCTCAAGCCGTCGAGCCGGATGTGTTCGCCCAGGGCGTTTCGTCCCGAGAACAGCTTCTCCTTGGCCTCCGACCCGATCACCGCTACTCGCCCGCGCTGCACCTGGTCTTCCATGTTGTAGAAGCGCCCCTCGCCCATCTTCAGGGAGCGAATGTCGATATACATTCGGATCATTGCCGCTCACCGGAAACGTGAATGATCGGTTTTCGTAAGCCACACCGCCTGCTTGTCGACGCTGGGCGTGATGTGCGTGATCTGCGGCAGATTTGTCGCCAGGGTCTCCACGTCATCCTCGGTAAATCGGATCTGCACTCCGGACTTCTGGCCGCCCGCCTGCATCGACGTTTTTCCCGGCACCACGATCACCAGCTTCGTCCCGAAATTCGCGAAGATGTTTTCGCACGCCTTCCCGAAGCCATCGCCATAAGCCAACAGCATGACGACAGTAGCGATGCCCCATCCCATGCCCAGCATCGTGAGCGCAGTGCGCCGCCGGTTGTGACGCATCGCTGCGTAGGCTTCCTGTAGTAGATCGTGAATCATCGTTTTAGTACCGTTTTGCAAGGGTGCGGCTTTCAGCCGTACCGTAATTCCGTAAGAAGGACTGCCCTTTAGACCCCTGCGTCCCTACTCCTGCCGCAAGGCTTCCACCGGCTGCAACATCGCCGCTCTTCGCGCCGGATACAGTCCTGCAATCACTCCCGCCAGCGTCAAGCTTCCAATCGCCAGCACCGCTGACATCGGCACCAGCTTCGGAGGATCGAATCCCTGCGGGCCCTGCACTCCACTCATCATCGCCATCAACCCGCCGGCGAACATCATGCCCAGCAACCCGCTTCCCAGCGTCAGGAGCAGGCCTTCCAAAAAGAAATGGAACAGGATGCTCCGGTTGGTTGCGCCCAGCGCTTTGCGCAGCCCGATCTCCCGCGTCCGCTCGCTCACGGCCACCAGCATGATGTTGATCACGCCGATCGCTCCCAGGGCCAGCGTCACCATCCCGACCGCGCCCAGGAACATGTTCATGACATCGAAAATCGTCCCGACCATCTTCGATTCCTGAATCGAATCCCACTCGTCAAACGCATTCTGATCGCTGGCATCGAATCCGTGATTGCGCCCGACGATCTTGTGCACCTCCTCCCGCGCCAGCACATGCTCGCGCCGTCTTCAGCGGCTGATACTCGACAAACGAAATGGAATTCTGATGATTTTCTCCTTTGATGGGGAAGTTCGTCGGCCATCACCTGAAACGGAATATATCCGCGCAAATTCAGCCACATGTTGTCGCCGCGCCCCAAATGCGGCATGCTGCCCACCACTTCGAAGCGGATGCCATTGATGCAGAATGAACGCCCCCACCGCCGGACGCCCCGGGAAACAGCGTCTTCAGCAACTCGTTTCCCAAGCACGATCACATTGCGACGTTGCTGGCCGTCCATGGCATTGAGCCAGCGGCCTTCCTTCAGTGGAAGGAAGCTGATCTCGTTCAGCTGAGGTTCCGTGCCCATGATCTCGCCGCTGGCCGTCGCAAACTCGCTCACCTCATGCAAGTCGCCGCGGGAAATAATCGGGACACGCATTGCGCACGTGTCCTGATTGCTCTAATGTCCCGGTAATCGTCGTAGGTGAGCAGGTACGTAACGGGCCGAAGTCATGTTGCCCTTTACCGACGGCGCCCGCCCGGGGAACAGAAACATGATGTCCCTCCCGCACTCTGCCAGCTCGCGCTTATTACCCGAGCGGAAGCCTTCGCCGACCCCCACCAGCAGGAGCAACGATCCCACTCCCCAGGCAATCCCGAACATGGTCAGAAACGAGCGCAGCTTGTGCGCCCAAAGATTGCGGAAAATCTGCGCGAACATGTCCGTCACGGTCCGCATAGTTGCCTCACTTTGTCGTGCTTGACCCTCTTAGATGCACCGTCTTAGGGGAGAACGGCCCCGTCTCCCCGAATTTTCCCTTGCATATTGGACGGTCGAAACACCGAAACAATTACACCCTGTCCTAATTTTTGGGACGAGCCCACAACCCCTGAGGATTGTTACGTCTACGGACGCCACGAAGTTCCGAAAAGTTCCGCAGCGGCCTCCCGCCGGCTCGGCCTTCGCGAGCGCCGGTCTCCGACCCGGCTGTTGCGGTGGGCGTACCAACGTCGTCAACCCATGCGCTGCAGTGGCCCACTCTCTGACCTTGCGGGTGTCCACGTTCCCACCCGCCCTCGCCTGATGGGATACTCCCGCAGGAAAATACCTTCCTCATTACGTCCTTGATGCCTCCCCGGCGTCGCACGGGCGCAACTTGTGACCACCTTGGTTGGCACCCACCCATTCTTCAGCCCTAGCGCCGGCCTCCGGCCGGCTGTGGCGGCGGGCGTCTCGTCCTCCGCAGTCGCAAGAGCACGAACCCATATTGTTAACCCGCCCACTGCCGCGGCCCACTTTTGGCCCTTCCGGCGCTTCACATTTCCCACCAACCATCAGGTGACGGCCGCCTTCCCCGGGAGAACACCTTCCCCATAACGCTCTTGATTCTCCCGCCGATCTCGCGCGGTACGAACCCGGTGATCGCCTCACGCGGGAGTTCTCTGCCGCTTCTGCCGCTAGCTCAGTGCGGCTACAATCCGCGCCGCAGTGATGAGTCTGGTGTGGCTTCTGGCTTCCTTGAAATTCCTGGCGTAAATTTGAGGCTTTGAAAAGGTGAGGACGCCATGCGCTTGCTCCGTCTCTGCCGGCCTGCTCTATCTCTGCCCCTATTGCTGGGCGCTGCAGTATTCGCGCAGACTCCCGTCTATACGTCGCCTCTGCCGACCGGAGTCCGCCTCGATCCTGTAGGTCAAGTCATCGAGCTCGGCAGCATGCCATTGAATGTCGTCGCATCGCCCGACGGCGGCAAAGCCGTGGTGGTGCTCAGTGGCTGGCGCGAGCAAGGCATCCAGGTCGTCGACTTGAACACGCGGCAGGTCACACAGACGCTGCTGCAGGATGGCGCGTTCTACGGCGCTGCCTTCTCGCCGGCTGGCGACAAGCTCTTCGTTTCCGGTGGGAACACCGACAGGCTCTTCATTTACGATTGGAAGGACGGCACCGCAACCCTCATCCACAACTTCGAGTTGGCCAAGACTAAAACTGCTGACGGCACCGGCACCAGCTATCCTGCGGGACTCGCGGTCGCGCCGAACGGCAAGTTCGTTTATGTGGCGGAGAATGTCGGCGACCGCCTTGCAGTCGTGGACGCGGCCTCGGGCGAGGTCGTGCAACGCTTTCCCACCGATCACTATCCTTACGGCGTCGTCCTCTGCGCCGATCATCATCTGTTCGTCTCGGCCTGGGGCGGTACCACGATCTCAGATTTTCGTGTCCTCGATGGCGGCACGCTGGCCTATATCGGACGCATTGAAGTTGGGCGTCATCCCTCAGCCCTGGTCGAGGCTGGCTTGCGACTCTACGTCGCACTCGCCGGCAGCGATCGCGTCGCAATCGTCGACACTCGCTCCCGCAAAGTGATCGGCTATCTTCACGACTCTGCGCCCGGAGCCCCGCCCGAAGGCAGCACGCCCAACGCTCTTGCCATCAGCTCCGACCGAAAGCGGCTATTCATTGCGGAGGGAGACAACAATGCCGTCGCCGTTTTTGATCTCGTCTCGGGTAAGCTGCTCGGACGCATTCCGGCCGACTGGTATCCGACGGCGGCGGCAGAAGTTGGCACTCACCTTCTCATTCTTTCGGGCAAGGGCCACGGCACGCACGCCAATCCAGATGGTCCCGTTCCGCTTACTGATTGGCCAGCCGGGAAGCCACTGGCCTACACGCTTGGACAGTTGAATGGCAGCCTGCGATTGCTGCCTTCAAACATCACCGCAAGTCAACTCGCCGACTTCACCCGGCGCGTGGTCGCCGCCAACAACTGGGAGCGGAGCGTCCCCGCGCGAAACTATCCGCCGTTCAAGCACGTCATCTACATCATCAAAGAGAATCGCACCTACGATCAGGTGCTGGGCGACATCAAAGAGGGGGACGGCGACCCCGGCCTTGTCTACTTTCCTGACGTCGCCATCACTCCGAACCATCACGCCCTGGCGCGGCGCTTCGGACTCTTTGACCGCTTCTTTGTGAATGCCGAAGTCAGCTCGCAAGGACACATCTGGTCCACGGCCGCGTACGTCACCGACTACGGGGAGAAGATCATTCCGTCCGGGTATGCGGGCAAACGCGTCGACGTCGACGGCGAAGACAGTGACGAGCCGGAGCGCGGATTCCTGTGGACCCTCGCGAAGCGCTCGGGCGTGACTTTCCGCGACTACGGAGAGATGGTCAAGGGGAACCCCGGCTGGCCGGTCACCCAGCACGATCTCGGCGCGGACATTAATCTTGATTACGTTCCTTTCGATCTGGTGACGCCCGATCAGAAGCGCGCCGATGTGTGGATTGCCGAGCTCCAGCGCTTTGTGCGAGAGGGCAACATGCCGCAACTCGAACTCCTGTGGCTACCCATGGACCACCTCACGGCCGGGCGGCCGGGCAAATGCACGCCCCACGCCTGCATGGCCGACAACGATCTTGCCCTGGGCCGCATTGTGCAGGCGCTTTCGCACAGCCCGTACTGGAAGGACACCGTGATTTTCGTTGTCGAAGATGATGCCCAGGCTGGCCCGGATCACATCGATTCACATCGCTCCCCATTCTTCGCGATATCGGCCTACAACCGCCCAGGCACAGTGCATCGCTTTATCAACACGACGGATGTGGTCGCTGCTATTGAAGACATCCTCGGCATGGGCCGCCTCTCCAAGTTCGATTACTTCAGCCGCTCCCTGGCCGATGTCTTCTCCCCGGCTCCGGACCTCACCCCGTTCGATCCGATCATGCCAACGCAGGATTTGAATGAGAAGAATCCGCCGAACACGGCGGCAGCGCGCATGTCGGAAGGCTTGGACCTCAGCGCTCCCGATCGCGTGGACGACCAGGTGTACAACCGCATCCTCTGGAAGATGCTGAAGGGGGATGCACCCCAACCCGTCGCGCACAATCGCGCCCCGCTGCAAGTGTTAGAAACGAGCCAGTGAAGCGGAAAAGGGCGCGGCTGCAGCTAAGCCGCAATCAGCCCCTTGCCGGACAGCATAGGAGGATCATCTCTGATGAACACGCCGCAACCAGTGACCTTTTTCTTTGCCCTTGATTGTGCCTGCCAGCGAAGGACTTAGCCGATCACGACAATTCTGTACACGAGGAGAATGGGTATGGTCGCTAGCGTGACCCATGCGGACAGCGTATAGCGTCGGAAGAAGTAGAGGGTCACGGCCGCCCAGCAGGAGCAAGCCGCGATCAAAGCTCCGCCCACATAGAGCGCAGCTACTACTGTCGAGAAGTTCGCGCCATGGACATGTCGGAGCCGGAAGAACTCACCCAGAGTCCTGACCACGATCAGAAATTCCGCTGTGATCCCGATCTGAGCCCAACGTTCTTTAGTCACGCGGAAATTGTAGCTTGGGGCGGCATTTGACGATAAACCGCGATTCGCTCATCTTCCCCGCACCGGCGGTTTTCAGTGTAAGCTGCTGGGGAGGGCATGGGGAATGGCATTTCCGAATGATGATCCGACGATCCAGGACGGTGACCGCACCATACAACTGATTGACTGGCTGGTAGGGCGACTGGAAGAGTGTCTGGGCGAGGTTTTACCGCTCCAGACGGATGATCTTTTGAAAGATTATGCGACGGATGCTCGTAAGGGTATGGCATCAGCCGTCGAGCAGCTGAACCTTGCGCGCGCCAAGAAAGAGCAGCAGCTCGGGGGCCGCACCAGCTAGAGCACACGCACACCGTCCGGGCTTCTCGGCGCCACAGGTAGAATGCCGGCATGAAACCCATTCCTTTGCGGGTACAGCTGATGCTGGTGGCCGCAGGCTACGCAGCAGTGCTGGCCGCTGCCGCGTGGATGGTGTTGGTGCGTTACCTGCAGTATGTGAACCACCCGCAAGACGTCGCGGCTGCGGGCGGGATGTATGCCGCTGGCGACCTGTTTCTGGAAGTCTTCGTCGCCTGCATGTTGCTTGTCCCGACTTTTCTCCTGGTCTTGGTGATCCGCAATTCCGAGAACCTCTACACCGGGTACTCCAAAATCCTGCTGGGCGTGAGTCTCACCGCACCGGTTTGCCTGGGTGTGTTGAGCATCCCCGCGGTCAACCAGGGACCAATGCTCCTGGGGGAGATCTTCATGGCCAGACTCTTTAGCTCGCCTTTCGTAATCGTAGGTTTGGGCTTCAGCCGGGTGCTGGCACGGTTTGACCGGGCCAAACGGCTGACTTCCTACGCGCTGATCATCGAGGTCCTGACCTTGGTCTTCATGGCAGCAGCGTTTCTATTCTCGGCGCGAGCCCACGGGAGCTAGGAGCAAATCAGGGATAAGGCCTGGCAGCGGCACACTTACCCGCCATTCCGAAACCCGCCACGCCTCAGCGGCCTGTTGTCGGCTTATCCTTGGTTGCCAATTTATCTGCGGCCAGTTTTTCAGCAGTGGCCAACGCGTCGGCAGCGCTGACCTTCACATCTGGCTCTACGCCTTTTCCTTCCCAATCGCCGTGCGTGACCGGGTTGATGGGCCGGCCGAAGGGTACGCCAATGGAGAAGTGGTCGCCGGCAGACAGGCCCCGCACCGGGTGAGCGCCGCCGCCCGTTGTTTCGCCCACAATGGTCGCGCGCTTTTGCGTTTGCAGATCGAAAGTAAATTCCTCGCCTCCGGAGAAGGTCTGATGAGAGGTGAGTACATAGACGGGCTGATCGGTGAGCCGCGGCCCGGGAACCCAAGGAAGCGTCCAGTATTGGTGGGTCTCGTTATCGTGCCGGTTCGTCAGATCGTTAACGTGCGTCGACTGCCGGAAGAGATACGAAACTATGAAATCCACCATGCTGGGATCGCCGCCGTGGTTCTCGCGCAGATCGAAGATCAGGGCGTCGGTATGCGCCAGAAAGTTCATTGCCGCCACCACGGTGGGCCCGCAGATCTCAGGAGGAGGAAACGCGCCGAACTTCATGTAGCCAATGTTGTGATCGAGAATTTCCAGCTTGGAGAAAGTGCAGTTCTGACGCTCAAGCATGCTGCGAAAACGTGCCTCGTCCGCAGGGCTGGGCGGGCTCGGCCCGGCAGAAGAACCGGAGTGTTCGGGTAAAGTGAACGGCTCGTATGAGACGTGAAGATGTTTGTCATCGCTGACGGCACGCAGATCGCGAGCTAGCGCCTCCGCGAATTCATTGCCATCCGTAATCGAACTGTAGTCGCCGTGCTTCTGATGATCATGGATTGCCTGCACCATCTTTGCCGCTACGTCGGGATAGACGTAGTACTCGGTCAGCCGCTCACTGATTGCGTCAATGGCCTTCTGCCGGCTGGCATCGTCGAGCTGAATGTCATCGAGTTTTGCGCCCGGCGGAATCGCGCGAATGTCGAGTCGCTTTACAAGTGGTGGCGAGATACTGGCAAGCTGCAAGGTTCCGTAGGCGTCGAGGTTGTCTCCGCGCCCGTGAACAAGAAAAGAGAGCTTATCGGGGGCGGTGCGGACAATCGAAACCAGTGTGAACCCGCCGGTGTCATTGCTGAAAGACGTTAATCCGTCTACGCTCTTCTGTGGGTCGTATTTCTTGATGTAGGCCGCGATCCGGTCGTGGTCCCCACTATTAAATGCGGCGAGAAATGCTTGTAGTGTATGGCCGGCCGGAGTATCAGGAGTCCCCACGTCAGCACGTGCCCAAGTCGGCATGACAAGGAGGATGATGAACCACAGGGCAGCGCAGACCCCACGCCACTGGCGGCTACGGCTTTTGGTTCCACACATATAGGTAATTCACGTCCGTGGCCGTGGCAACATTGCGACCATCTTTGTGAGTCGCGCGATTCAAAGCTGCCCGAACCTTTTCCTTTCCCTCCGCCAGTTCGGCCAACGGTACCTTGAGTGCAACGCCATCTCGTAACTGATCGAGATCGGAGAGGATCTTTGTAATGATCCCCTTGTGCTTCCCATTCCGACCTTGCGGCACATCGACTTGTGCCATCGTGCGGAAATTCATCGGTGATTTTTGGGGCCGGGGGCTCATCGATTCGCTCCTCCACCAAGCGTTAACCTAACGTTACGTAATCGTAATATCAACATCGCGACTCGTGCAAGTAAACGTATGGTCTCCACTTGAGATCGTTGCGACTCGCGCTGTGAGAGTGACCTCTATCCAAGTCGCGTTACTTCAACCGGTTAGGTCCGCTAAAAGGCGAAATCCGTTGGCCTAACCATATGACCCGTATGGCTTGCGGCCTGTTACTGTTTGGACCAGCGAAGGGAGCAATCGTATGCAGAGGTCAAAAATGCATTTCGAGCAGATTCCCGTAGCGGTAGTGAAGAAGATTGCCACAGAGGTTCACTACAACGCCGTTGACGGAGACCACAGAGCGGTCACAAGGACCCCACCGATCAAGTCGAAGCCACATCGCTCGCCTTCGCTGGGGAACTATAGAAAGCGTGTCTAGCAATGCAACTCCAAAAGCCAGAAGTAAACTGCTCGATTTGCCGCAAGCCGCTCGCGCTTGAAACTGCCAAGACCGATGAACTCGGACAGGCCGTGCACGAAGACTGCTACCTTCGCAACGTCAAGCGCGACCAAAGGCTCGGGCCAAAGGGCAAGACCAGCACCGACCGTTAACCGGACTGCCAACTTCGCCCCAAAGGACCCTTATGGCTAGCCTAGACCCGCCTGATTCCAGTGTTCGCATTCTCGTGATGGATGATTTTGATCCTGTGGCGACAGAACATCTGCGCCATGCTCCAAACCCATCCGGGAATGCAGGTTGTCGGTGAAGCATCGGATGGATTAGAAGCAGTCCGCGTTGCCGAAGAACTGAAACCGGACCTGATTCTGCTCCGATATCGGCCTTCCCGCGTTAAGCGGGATTGAGGCCGCTCGACAGATTCGCAAATCTATCCCGGAATCAAAAATTGTTTTCGTGAGTCAGGACTCTTCTCCTGACACGGTGCAAGAATGCCTCAGCTTGGGGACCTGTAGCTATATCGCGAAAACCAATGTCGAGAGCGATCTTTTGGCTGCGGTTGACGCAGTTCTTGAGGGTAGGGAGTTTGTCAGCGTTGGATTGCGAGGTTAGCTTCGCTGGGGAATGCTGAGCCGCGCGCGGCTATGACGCGGTCGCAAATCGCTCCCTGTCAACGAGAGCATTAAAAGGACGCACTGTTTCTGTGGCGGGGCTCGCGGCGATGGTCTATGCTGCTGGGAGGTTCCGAATTCGAACTGAACCCCTCATTTGGTGAACTGAAGCCTTCGCCGTCGGTTTTCCAAAATCTTGTCAATAGGCAGGAATTACACGATCCGAGCTAAACTCCGGCAAACGCAGTAAATATAAAGCCGGTAGCCCTGTCCACTTTACCCCCTTTGATTTGCTACACTGAAAGTATAGAGAGAATTTGAAGGGCGCGGCCGTCTCGGTCGCGCCTTTTCTCTTGTCCCGAATCCTTTCCTGCCAATCGCCCCAGTAAGCAATCGGCGATGCCTCATGCCAATACCGCTCCGGTTGGATTGATACGGGACCTGAACACAAGAGACAAGGGATGTTAGACGAACATGAAATATTGGGAGCGATTCACCAGCTTCAAAAAGCGCGGCGAATGGGTCGAGTTGCAGTTCATGGCGGCGGCCGCGCAGCACCGCTTTGCCGTCATCAAGCCTTGGGGAGACACCCTGGCTTACGACGTCGGCATCGAATACGGGCAGAACTTTCTCCGGGTGCAGGTCAAATCCACAACCAGCAGGTCCGGCGCCGGATACCGCTGCCAGTTCATGCCCAACCACCTCAAGAAGCGCGACTACTCGATCGAGCAGATCGACGTGTTCGCTGCCTACGTGATTCCCGAAAACGCCTGGTATCTGATCCCGGCGGTGTTGCTGCTGGGCAAGCGCAGAAAAAGCATGGCCGCGCTGTGCCCCGTCGTCACACCCGCAAAAAGGGCGAGCTATTGCTACGAAGGCTACCGCGAAGCTTGGAATTTGTTGAAAAAGAGCAGAGCGGAATTGATAGAGTTTCGGCACGACCCGCCACCCCCGTCGCACAAGAAGCGATCCGAGCACAGCGCAAAACGCCACGAGCCTGATACGAACCCGAGGGTGGCCCACTCAAGCCTGATTTTGGCTTGAGTGGGGTGAAGTCGGGAGCCGAGGCCCACGTGGAAATCGAGTGTCCACCTACGGCGCGAAGGCGAGAAGGTATCCGAATGCTGCCGACGTTCGTGCCAGCCCACCCTCCCGCACAGAACGCGGGAAGGGTGGGGCATGCATGAAGTTACTACTTTGGAAGAACGATGATGTTTTGTGGTTGGGTGATTGTGTAAGGGGATCCTGGGGCCTGGCGGTGGGTTGTTGGAGTTACCGTGAATACATACAACTTCCCGGCCGAGCGGCTCAACGCATAAAGGTGATTGTGATTGTCCCAGAACATCTGATCGATCTGATCTGTTGTCAACAGACCGGTGTAGTGAGTGATCGGGTTAGCTCCGTTGAAATGGAAAACCTGGAGGCCGCCGGTTCCTCCGACGGCAAGAAGCTTGCCGGTCGGAGACATCCAGAAGTCCATAATCTGAGTGATCGCGGTCTTGGGCATGTTTGCTGAGGTGCTGGTTGTGGTCAGGCTGCCGTCGCTCGCCTGCGTGTAAACCGCCAACTGGGGCGGGCCAGACTGGGTGTAGACGTCATACGGGGTAAGGGAAACTGCGATGTGATTGTCGGGATCGGATGCGGCAAGGTACGGGCAATATGCCCCGTTCGGTGCCGACGGAATAGTGGGATTGATATTGAGTGCCGTGAGGGTTCCGTCAGAGCTCCTCTTGTAACCGAAGATCTGCGGCGTGCCGTGATAACAACCGGAGGAGTAGGCATAGACGTTTCCGCCCGTAAAACTGAGGACAGAGCCGACGCTCGGACCGCCGTCGGGCGTGAGTTGCAGAAACGTCAGATAGCCGGTGTTTTGGTCGATGCCGAAGGCTTGGTAGGCATTACTTCCAGTGCCGTAGGCGTAGGTGTCGCCGTCGTAGAGGATGGCGCCCGTGTGATCGAGGAATACGTTACCGGGCCCGCCGGAGTTGTAAGGGTTGTATTGAGTGGCGTTGATGGCAGCCGTCTGGCTCAGCGCGCCGTCGGAGGCAATCGAGAAGGAATAGATGTTGGTGCCGTCGGTGCCGAACAGCCAAGCCCCATTGAGCGCCATATCCGAGACGTAAGAGGGAAATGGTGAGCCCGCTACGGGAGTCAGGCTACCGTTTGAGCTTGCGCTGTACGCATTGATGAGCCCGAAGCTACTGCTGCTTAGATTGTTGGAAACATAGACGTATGCCACGGGAGATGTGCTGGCTTGCGAGTCTGGAAGCTGAGCCAACCCCGAGGCACAGAATGCTGCTACAAGACAGGCGAGGACGAGCGTTACGAATCGTTTCATATCTCCTGGTTACTCCTAAGTAGTGTTTAGCTGAACCGGTTTTGATTCGTGTGCCCGAGCAGGTTCAAAATGATTGCAGCTCGATAGGCCGAGCGCCGCCCAGGCGAAGAGGCTTACATTTCCCTCTCGGAGAAGCGCACCTAAGGCACAACAATCCATAGAGTGTGGATCCAACTGCGATGGGTGCTGGCGGCGGAAAACCAGGGGCGGAGAACCTGAACGCGAGACTCAGATGCTGCGTCCTGTTCGGCGGGTTGCTGACTTCAGCTTCGCGGTGAAATGGTACGGTTCTTTCTACGTGGGTCTACAACATTTGCCCCGGCGTGATCCCGGGGGAAGCTTTCGTTGGGTGCCCCATCCTTGCGCGTTCTTTGCGCAAGGGTGGGATTCCACGGACCCAAACCTCTGGCTTCGTTGACACGAGTTACTGCAGGCTTACTCACCGGCGCTTCGCGCCGGGGGCGGACCAATGGGTCCGCCCCTACACAAGCGCTACTGAATCAGCGTGCCGCCGTTGCCGTTTGGCTCGGCGTCTGGCGCGATAACCACTGCTGCAGCCACGCGATCTCCGGGCTCCAGTTGCAGCAGGCGGACTCCCTGGGCGTTGCGCCCCGATTCGCGGATCGTGGTCGAATCCATGCGGATGATCTTGCCGTAGTGACTGATCAGCATGACCTCGGATTTCTCATCGACTTGGGCTATGCCGACAACTTTGCCGACGCGCTCAGTAGTCTTGAGGTTGATCACGCCTTTGCCGCCGCGGTTGGTGAGGCGGTACGACTCGGCGGGCGTGCGTTTGCCGAATCCGTTTTCGGTTACGGAGAGGATCAGGTCGCCTTTAACGGCCACGTCGATGACCTCAGGCTCAGAGGGCGCGCTCGCTCCACTATCGGCTAGACCGCTCGCTTCGCTTTGCGGGACAGCCGAGGCGGCTGTCGCCACGGGTTCCGTGGGCGTGCCCGGCTTTGTCGTGGTCGCCATACCGATCACGTAATCGCCTTTTTCCAGATCGATGCCCCAGACTCCGTACGCGGCGCGGCCCATCGGCCGAACGTGAGATTCGTCGAAACGGACGGCCATGCCTTCGTGCGAGGCGAGGAAGATGATCTGGTTACCGTTGGTGACGCGGCAGGCGACCAGTTCGTCTCCCTGCTCGATGCCGATGGCGTTGATGCCGTTGGAGCGCACGTGCATGAACTCACGTAGCTCGGATTTCTTGACCAGGCCGTTTCGCGTGGCGAAGAAGATGTACTTGTTTTCTTCTTCCAGATTGCGGACGGCCAGCATCGTCCTGACAGTTTCGCCGGGCTGTAGGCCAACCAGGTTGCCGATGTGTTTGCCTTTTCCGGCGGCGCTGACATCGGGGATCTCGTAGACCTTCAGCCAGTAGACGCGGCCGTTGTTGGTGAAAATCATGATGTAGGCATGCGTCGATGCGATGAAGAGATGCTCGACGAAATCCTCTTCGCGCGTCTTCATGCCGGTGCGGCCCGTCCCTCCGCGGCGCTGCATGCGGTAGGTGGAAATCGGCGTGCGCTTCATGTAGCCGGAATGGCTGACCGTGACGGCCACCTGCTCGTCGGCAATAAGGTCTTCGAGAACAATCTCGGCGGCCTCGTCTTCAATACGCGTGCGGCGCTCGTCACCGTACAACTTCTTCACTTCTTCGAGTTCTTTGATGATGACGGCGCGCAGCTTCTTCTCGGAGCCGAGAATCGATTCGTATTCGGCGATGTTCTCGCGCACGCCCTTCAACTCGTTCGAAATCTCGTCGATCGAGAGCTTGGTCAGGCGATGCAATTGCAATTCGAGGATGGCATCGGCTTGCTTGGCGGTGAACGGCTTCTCGGGGTCGAGCTTAGGAGCCCGTCCGGTAGTGTTGATTTCAATCTTCTTGCCGCCGAAGTACAGGATTAAGTTGTCGCGGGCGTCGGAGCGGTTAGCGCTGCCGCGAATGATGGTGATGACATTGTCGAGATGGTCGAGCGCGGTGAGATAGCCTTCGAGAATGTGCTCGCGGTCTTTCGCTTTCTGCAGCAGGTACGCGGTGCGCCGGCGGACGACGTCGACGCGATGCTCGATGAAGTACTTGATGGTCTGGATCAGGCCCATTTCACGCGGCTGTCCGTTGACCACAGCGAGCAGGATCATCGAGAAGCTCTCCTGCATCTGGGTGTGCTTGAAGAGCTGGTTGAGAACGATCTGCGGCTCGGCGCCGCGCTTGAGTTCGACGACAATGCGCATGCCGTCGCGATCGCTCTCGTCGCGGACGTCCGAGATATCTTCAATATCTTTGTCGTTGACCAACTGCGCGATGCGCTTGATCAGGACGGACTTGTTCACCTGGTACGGAATTTCCGTGACGATGATGGCCTGCCGGTCCTTGGTGATGTTCTCAATGGCAGCCTTGGCGCGCATCATGAAGCGTCCGCGGCCGGTGCGGTAAGCTTCGAAAATCCCCGAGCGGCCGTGGATCATGCCCGCGGTGGGGAAGTCGGGTCCCTGCACGAACTTCAGAAGTTCCGCCAGCTGCGCGTTGGGATTGTTGACCAGCGTGATGGTGGCGTCGACGATCTCGGTCAGGTTGTGCGGCGGAATCTTTGTCGCCATGCCGACGGCGATTCCGTCGGAGCCATTGATCAGCAGGTTCGGAATGCGCGCGGGCAGAACGTCAGGCTCGACTTCGCTGCCGTCGTAATTCGGACTGAAGTCGACGGTTTCCTTGTCGAGGTCTTCGAGCAGCGCAACCGAAACTTGAGCGAGCTTGGCTTCCGTGTAACGGTCGGCCGCAGGCGGATCTCCGTCGACCGAACCAAAATTACCCTGGCCAAAGATCAACGGATACCGCATCGACCAATCTTGCGCGAGACGGACGAGGGCGTCATACACGGCAAGGTTGCCGTGGGGATGGTACTTGCCCATGACGTCTCCGACGATGCGGGCGCATTTGCGCGTAGCGCGATTGGGCTGCAGCCCCATCTGCTGCATGGTGAATAGAATTCGGCGGTGTACGGGCTTGAGTCCGTCGCGGACGTCGGGAAGCGCGCGGCCGATGATCACCGACATCGAGTAGTCGAGATACGACCGCTTCATCTCCTCTTCGATGTTGACGGGTTGAATGTTCAGCGCGCCGGGGCCATCGCCGCCGGGCGGAGGAGTCAGGGGAAGTTCTGGATTCTGTTCGTCAGGCATAAGAATATTCAGCTTGGAGCCGCGAGCTCTGAGCTAACCGCTCAGGCTTTGCGCTGCACAATCCCCAAGGACAGCGAAAATCCTTGTAACTACTTGGATTTATTGGATGTTACGGGCCCTGAGAATTCTGTTCATTATACCACGGCTCGAATCATTTCGAGGCGAAGTTTCCACAGCGTCTAGTGGCCAGAATGGTTATTCGTCACAGACTTCTGCGGAGCGGAAGAGGACAATTCCCGGCGTGACTCCAGAGAGCCTTAGCCACACAGTACAGGAATTCTTGAGCGAGGCCTCGGGCGCGATTGTTCTCGAGGATGGGGCGGTGTCATTCGATCTGGCGCAGGCGAAGTATTCGATTTCCGGGGAGTACAACAAGTGCCTGCTGCATCTGTGGTCTGCGGAGAAGAACACTGTGCGGCGCGTGCTGGACGCAGAGATAAAGAACGGAACGCTGCGGCTCGCGGTGCAGCGAATGGGCCAGACGCGTCCTACGAAGCTGGAGATTTGCCGCGAGCGCGACCGTAGATCGCCATCGGCGAAGAAGGCGGCTCGGGCCGCGTATGAGCACAAGCTGCGCCGGGCGATTGAGCGGCACTTTCCCGGATTCGCGATTGCGCGGCTGACTTCCGGCGTGGATTTAGAAAAGTCGTTTGGGCCGATCTATGCGCGTGGGCTGATCCGGCGCGGGCAGAGCGCGTTTGCGATCTTGGGAGTGAACGGGACCGAGACGCAGGCTTCGATTGATGCGGCGCTGACGTTTGGGATTTTGTGGATGGATGGGTGTCGCGAAAATTCCCGCTTCTCCCAACACCGGGGAGAAGTGGGGCACCCGTCTTGTTTGGTTGAGGGATTGATTTTGTTTGTTCCCTCAGGATGTTCAGCCCTGGTGCAGGAGCGCATGGCGAATCTGAACCGGGCAGCGGCCAAGTGGCGGCTGTTTGACTTTGACGAGCGGCACGATGCGCTGGTGGAAATCGACTGCACCGACCGCGGCAATGTCGCCACGAGATTAGTGCATGCCACCAATGAAACCGCCGCGCTGGAGCGGTTTGCGGGTTCCATCGCGAGAGTTCGAGGCATTCTTCCTAACTGCGAGGCTGTGGTCCTCTCTCCGGCCGAGATTTCGTTTCGCTGGCGCGGGCTGGAGTTTGCGCGGGCGCGCATAGGCGCCGAGGCCATCACGTTCCGCAGCAAGCAGGAAGTTGTGTTTGGAGTGGGCGCGGAAGAGAGAGCCTTGGAAGATCGGAATTTCTTGGAGTTCGTGCAACTGCTCACAGCGTTGCGCGAAGTGCGGCATCCGTATGGGCCGCGGCATGATCGCCTGTTCCGCATGCATCCGGAACGGTGGCTGGAGTCGCTGGTTAAGACCGATGTTGCCATGATCGATGAACGGCTCGAGGCGGAGTCGGTGTATTCACAAGTGCCCGCGTTTTCGGCGGCGGATCGGGCGATGATCGATGTGCTGACGCTGACTCGGGAAGGGCGCCTGGCCGTGCTTGAGCTGAAAGCCGATGAAGACATTCATCTGCCGCTGCAGGGAATCGATTACTGGGCGCGAGTGGAGTGGCATCACGGCCGGGGAGAATTCCTGAAGTTCGGATACTTCGGCGGGCGGGAACTGTCCGTGGAGGCGCCGTTGCTTTTTCTGGTTGCTCCGGCCCTGCATGTGCATCCTGCGACGGATACGATCCTGCGATACATTTCGCCGGAGATCGAGTGGGCATTCGTGGGGATTGACGAGCGGTGGAGAGAGGGAGTGAGAGTGGTGTTCCGTAAACGTGCCCACCACGGAGACACCGAGGGGCGGAGAATTCTGGATGGGCTGACGAAACCGGCCTAAGTCAAGAATCCCCACTTCTCCCAAAAGCGGGGAGAAATGGGGCACCCTCAGGGTCTGGTTTACTGGCGGCTTTGCGAGTCCTTGTAGACTGTGCCGCCTTTCATCACGAAATCCACGTGTTCGAGGGCGCGGACGTCTGCCAGCGGATCGGACTGGACCGCGATGATGTCGGCGTATTTCCCGGGCTCGACTGTGCCGACGTCGGCGGAGCGGCCGATCAGGTCGGCTGCACTCGAAGTGGCCGCGCGGATCGCCTGCGCCGGGGTCATGCCGAACTTCACCATGTAGAAAAACTGGCGGGCGTTGTCGCCGTGGGGATAGACCCCGGCGTCGGTGCCGAACGCCATCTTCACACCGGCTTTGACCGCCTTCTCGAAATTCTCGCGCTGCAGGCGTCCTACCATTTTTTCTTTGTCGATGTTCTCCTGCGGCAGGCCGACTTTCGGCGCCTCATTCAGAATGTAATCGTCGTTGTAGATGTCCATCACGAGATAGGTGCCGTGTTCTTTAGCGAGGCGGATGCCCTCCTCGTCGATCAGGCTGGCGTGCTCGATCGAATCGATACCGGCAAGGATCGCGTTCTTGATACCTTCGGTGCCGTGGGCGTGTGCGGCGATTTTGCGTCCGGCCATGTGCGCGGTTTCGGCGGCCGCTTTTAGTTCTTCGAATGTGTATTGCGGCGCGCCCGGGCTGTCTCCCTTCGAAAGCACGCCGCCGGTGGCGAGAATCTTGATAACGTCCACGCTGTATTTCACCTGCGCGCGCACCACGTGACGGATCTGGTCGACACCGTCGGCAATCTGGAAATTTCTTTCCTCGGGGAACATCGAGACGCGAACCTGCGGAGCAAAATTGTTGAGATCGCCGTGGCCGCCGGTGATCGAAATGGCTGGACCGCTGGCAACGACGCGCGGGCCGGGGATCAGGCCTTCATTGATGCTGTTGCGCAGATCGACGGCAAGAAATGGCGGCGAGCCGACGTCGCGGACGGAGGTGAATCCGGCGTCGAGCGTCTTGCGCGCATTGACCACGGCGGCGAAGGCGCGATCGAACGGGGTGTCCTTGAAACGATAGATCTCGTTGTAGCGGTCGGCGCGGGCACTGAGGTGCGTGTGGCAATCGATGAGTCCGGGCAGCACCGTGGCGTGAGAGAGATCGATCACATTCGCGCCAGCGGGAGGCTTGAAGCCCGCGGCGGGCGCGACACTCTTGATGCGTTCGCCCTCGATGGTGATAACCATGTTCTGGCGCTCGCTGTCGCTGGTCGCGTCGAACAGGCGTCCAGCGAGGATGTAGCTGATGTTCGGCGCTGTTTGTGCGGCGGGAGTTTGTGCGAGAGCAAAGACCTGCAGGACGAGAGCGACGGCGCAAAAGCCGGACAGTTTTTTCATGTGGATTCGGGTCCCCGGTTGGGTTCAGGGCAAGAGTGTCAGGGCGCGAGCGGGATTTGTCAACGGCTTAAGCGCGGGGGGACGAGTCAAGGTATGCCAGACCAAGGCAGGGGCTGAAGCCCTATCTATGGTGGCTGCTGACGCGGCCCTGAAGGGCCGCTCTTCCACGGAGCGGCGAGGATTTTGGAAAGGGTACTCTGGACGATTCCAGCCTACCGTCAGTCCTTCCAGACGCCTAACAAGCGGCGGACGTCGACGATTTGCGCAAGGTGGTAGGCGTTGTGGTCGGCTACCAGCAAGGCTTCGCGCAGGATTGTCTGGCCATCGCCCCAGGGTATTTTCGCGAACAGATCAGTCTTGGGATTTGCGACCAGATCGAGCATGGCTTTCAGGTCGTCGCGGAATTGGTCGATGCTCTTCTTCCAGGCGGCATCGCTGGCAGGCTCGGCGCCTTTCGGCCAGTATCCTTCTGGCCACTTGGGCGAAACGTGCTTTGCGTTGCGGCTGAATTCGAGGATGTCCCATTGCGCGAGGCGCAGATGTTCGAGCAGCATCCAGGCCGAATGCGGGAAGCCTTCGGGCTTAGTTCCGCGGAGTTTCGGCGGGAAGTTCTTGATTACGTCATCGAACTTAGCGTGAGCGCCGCCGCCGGAGAGAAGGTATTCGAGGTTCTGGCGCAGGTGCTGGTCGTTCTTGTCAGGCATCGGGACCTCCGGGAGAAGGACGATGCCTTAGTGTAGCGCGACGGGTCGGAGGGCGAGACGCCCTCCGGACCAGCCGGCCGGAGGCCAGCGTTACGCACGATGGCCGCTCGGCTTCGCCTTCGCGGGACAGCCGAGGCGGCTGTCGCTACGTGGCCTTACTTAGCGTTGCGCGGTTGCGGGCGCCGGATTCTGTGCGGTGTTGCCGATGGCGTCGCCGGAGACTACCAGTTCTACGCGGCGATTTTGTTGGCGGCCTTCGGGAGTGTCGTTCGAAGCGATCGGTTCGGTCTTGCCGAAACCCTGGGCCGTGATCGATGCCGCAGCAATCCCTTGCTGCACGAAGTAATCACGAACCGAGTCGGCACGGCGCTCGGAGAGATTCTGGTTGTACTCGTCGCCGCCAACGCTGTCCGTGTGTCCTTCGATGGCCAGGCGCAGGCTGGGATAGGCAAGGATGATGCCTGAAACTTTCGCCAGGCGCTCACGCGCGCCAGGCGCCAGTTCGTAGCTGCCGCTGCGGAACAGCACGTCGCTCATGTTGGCAACCAGACCGCGGGCAGAATCGCGCGTGGCCAGAATCGAATTGAGCTGCTGCAACAACCGGGCGCGCAGCTCGGCTTTTTCTTTTTCTGCCTGATCGCGCATCAGTTCCGCCTGCTGGCGCAAACTGTCGGACTGCGCAGCGGCCGCTTTGGCTTTGTCGGTCTCGGCAGCGAGAGCCTGCTGCTGAGCAATGGCCTCGGCTTTCGCCTTTTCGGCGGCTTCTTGCTGACGAGCGGCTTCCTGAGCGGCAGCCAGCGCTTCCTGCTTCATGCGCTCGGCTTCGGCTTTGGCTTGTTCGGCCTGGGCGCGATCCTTTTCAGCCTGGATCCGTGCCTGCTCCGCTTGTTGGCGTGCAACCTCGGCTTCCGCGCGGCGTTGGGCCTCAGCTGCGGCATCGGCACGGGCCTTGGCTTCGCGGGCGGCGGCGGCTGCCTGGGCTTCTTCTTCAGCTTTCTGTTTCACCGCCATCAAGCGCGCTTCTTCGGCGGTCTGGGTGGCTTCTTTCGCGGCATTGCCCACGATCTCTTTCTTCTGCTTCTGGCGATAGAGAGTTTCTGCGTTCAACAACTGCTGGCTGGCTTTGGCAATGATGGAAGCCGCGTACTTATCGGCAGACGCAATGTGCGCAATTCGCAGCGCGTTGCGCGCCTCAAACAATTGTAGTGGCGTCTTGCTGTCGATTCCGAAAATGGCGTCGTTGATGCGGGAGTTCGTAGACGCGTAAGTACCGCGGGTCACGAGTTCGAATTTGGTGTCGATGTTTTCGGTGGCGGCGCCGCTGATGGTCGATCCCTCTGCGACCACCATATTCCCCGGCTGGGTCACAGCAAAGTAAGGTTCCGCGGTGACGATCATTCCGAAGGTTTGCAGGTCGGTAGAGGCCTTGACCTCCGCGTTGCCATGATGGTCGAGCGTGAGCTCGCCCAGGTTGACCGGGCGCCCCTGCGGCGAAACTGCCCACAGGACATAGGTCAGGTATTCCAGGCCGAACTTGGTGGCGTCTTCGAAGCCCGCGAACTTAGCGTCGATTTCGAAGTTGGTCTTCTTGCCGTCCACCTTGGCTTCGCCTGATCCGCGTTGCATCAAGTCGGTGCCGCGGAAGTCGATCCTGGTCGATCCCCCCTGCAAGCGGTAGTGCATCGCCCGGATCGAGCGCGAGACCGTGGGTACGGCTGCCGGTGTGGGCGCGGCGTTCGTCGATGAGCTAGAGACCGTGGTCGTAGTGACCGTCTGGGTCGTCGTACTCGTCGATTGCGGAGTCGCTGCCGGGTAGGCAGTCTGCGACTGAGCGGATGCCAACATCGCTGCGGCGGCAAAAGTAAGGGCCAGAGACAGTTTTTTCACGTGAGTTCTCGATCTGGGGGAGATGAGAGCTGATTTACCCCTAATCATTTTCGTTCATTCCGGGAATGAATGAAAAATGCAGGAAGGGAGGGGACTTTGGTAACGTCTGTGGAAACAATGGGTTGCCTCCGGTAGCGTTTTGCCAGACTGTCCTAGCTTGGCTCCCTGAGATTCGCGGCATCAGTTTGAGGCTTTGAAAAGGGCCGGGCTTCAGCCGCGCCGTAACTACTGTCCAAGAAACACGGGCTTTTAGCCCCCGAGGGAGATGGTTATCACTCGGAAAAGTGGCCGAACTCACTCCGGCGAATTTCCGGGAAACGATACTAGCGCCCATATTCCCGTCGCATTCCGGAAATGACAGGAATTTGACAATTTCGCTCGTCCTGCCTGTGTATCCTGTTCGACCTGCGAAAAGAATCGTGGGCCGTACAGCAGCCCCGTATCTGCGCATTAGGAGGAGCAATGAGACTCAACATTCTTCTGGGAGTGACGCTGGCCGTGTCACTGGGGATCCCGGCTCAAGCTCAAAAAGTGTTCCACGCGAATCTGGTCGGTGTGCATGAAACACCGATCGTGGTCAGCACCGGTACCGGGCACGCGACGGTATGGATCAGCGACGATGAAAAGTCGATCAAGTATGAACTGACCTACAGCGGGCTCGAGGGAAATACGGTTCCTGCCGGCAAAGTTCTGTTTGCCCACATTCACGTCGGGAGGCCGACGGTGGTAGGAGGTGTCGCGGTCTTCTTCTGCGGAGGCGGCACATCGACAACTACGCAAGCCGCGTGCCCCGTCTCGGGAACGGTCACGGGCACATGGACCTCGGCGGACGTGGTGGGGCCGACGTCACAGGGAATAGATCCGGCGAACCAGGGTGCGGACGATGCGTTCGCCCGCCTCGTGAAGTCGATCAAGTCCGGCCTGAGCTACACGAACGTTCACACTTCGCGCAGCGCCGGCGGCGAGATTCGCGGCCAACTCGTCCCCGCCCGCGACGGCGATCACGACGGCGACGATCACTAAAAGCAGAAGTCGAGACTTTGAGAAAAGCATCCCTCGGCGGCTAAAGCCGCCCTCGTTCTGCGGCACTTGCGGCACGGCTGTGAAGCCGTGCCCTTTCAAAACCCCACTTGCACCACCGACTTTTAAGCATATGACAAGACAGGCAGGAGCGGCCTGGTCCCGGAGGCTGCTCAGCCAGAGCTTTCCGCGCCGGACTCTGTATTTTTTCCCGTTTTTTCTCTTCTAGCCGCGCATGACTTTCTGGAATGCCGTCTGGAATTTCGCCATCTCGTTATGCGTGCCGACCGTGACCCTCACCCAGTTGGGCATGATGGGCCAGGTGCGTCCGACGAAGACGTTCTCTTTCGCCATGGCATCCCGCGCTTCCTGACCCGGACGTTTCACGTCGACCATGAAGCAATTCGACTCCGACGGAATATAAGTGAAACCGTTGCGGTCGAGCCATTGGAAGGTCTGCTGACGGATGGTTGCATTGATGCGGCGGCGTTCGGGCACGAGGGCGGCATCCTTCAGGCTGACCGTAGCGGCGACGACACCGGTGACCGGCATGAAGTTGAATCCGCCGCGTTGCAGAACTTTCTCCTTTAGATCGGGATGGGCGACGATGAATCCGCAGCGGATTCCGGCCAATCCGTAAACTTTGGAGAATGTTCGCAGCACGATAACGTCGTTGCGCGACTTGGCCAAATCGAGCGCGGAGGGCATTTCGGCGAAGTGGATATACGCCTCGTCGATCACGACCAGGGAATCCTTCGGCTTGTTCGCGACCAGGTACTCAATGTCGGCGCGCGGCGTCAGCGTGCCCGTCGGATTGTTCGGATTGCAGATATAAAAGACGCCGCCATCGGGTGCGGCCGCCAGCATGGCTTTCACGTCGTGTGCGTAGGTCTTGGTCAGCGGAACTTTCACCACGCGAGCGCCATTGTTGGTGGCGGTCATCATGCCGAGTTCGAATCCCGGATCCGCGGTGACGTACGGCCTCTGAGGCGTGGTGCCGGTCAACACGCTCAGGGCCAGCGGAGGAGTCGATCCGACTGTGGCGGCAACGTAGTCGGGATCGAGACCCTCCATTTGCGCGAAAGTCTTGACCAGGTCATCGGTGAGGTTGTCGGAGTAGCGCCCTCCATCCGGAAGGATCGCGGCCATCGCATCGCGGGCGGCTTGCGAGGGTCCCAGCGGATTTTCGTTGGCATCGATGATCACTGAACCGGTGGGATGCGGGTCGTGGCGCCGCCGGGCAGCAGCAGCCAGCATGGGCTCTGTCATGAATTGAAAAGCAGCGGCTGCGGAAGCAGCGGCCGACACGTGCAGAAAAGAACGGCGGGAGAAGCGAGGCATGAGAACCCTCCAAGTGGGAAGGAGTTTATCAGAAAGAAGCGGGCTGACGGAGGAGGACTACTGCTGGCTTCCGATCAGCTTGCAGTGGCCTTTGCCCTTTCCCTATTTGCAGGCGAGTGTCGCAGAAGGGAAGGGGTGTCCGCGAACGGTGCCGGAGTTACTAATGGTGGCGGCGGTAGGCGTCGCATGCAGGCAGGTCGCCTGCCCTTCGGTCAGAATGAGATTGCTGATGGCGGTATTCGACGGATCAGACGTCGACCATAGCCCTACAGAGTCCGGTGTCATAGGGCAGGTGCCCGTCACAGCGGATGAGAGCGAGAACTGCACTTGATTTCCGGGTGCGGCGGCATTGTGGTCAGCGGTGGCGGATGAAGGAGTGATGCTGGCGCTGATCTTGCACGTATCGGTGGGAGAGCCGCCGCAGGCCGCCGTCAACGCGCTCAAGAGCACCAGAGGTAACAGTCTTTGTCCTGTGTGCACTCTAAGAAACCTCCGCCCTATGCGATTGCGCATGGGGCGAATTACTTTGCAGCCGGATCAGTCCCGGTTGGCTTTGCTGGCGTAATATCCGGAGCGCGCCTGGATCTTGTAACCCTGTTTGTTCTTGATCTCGATCTTGCGGAAGCTGCCGTCCTGCGTGGTGTTGCTGGGGGTGTAGCCGATATTGTACTGGCTGCGCAGTTCGGCGGCGATCTGGTCGAAGGCTTCTTTCAGCTTGTCAAACTTGTTGCCCACGTTGATGACGCGACCTCCGGTTTGCTCGGTGAGCTTGCGCATGTCCCCCTCACCGGAGTAGCCGAAGCCGCCATAGAATCCGCGGTCCGCGCACAGCAGGACGTAGACGATGGCATCGGCTTTCTGGGCAGCTTCAATCGCATCCTTAATCTTCAGGCGGCTGCCTTCATCCTGGCCATCGGTGAGCAGGATCATGGCCTTGCGTCCGACTTCTTTGGCGAGCATGTCATGCGCGGAAAGATAGACAGCGTCGAAAAGCAGGGTCCCGGGGGAGTTCTGCTGGGGGATGGGGCCTCCGCCAATGCCGGGAACCCCGCCGCTGGTGTAATCCACATTAACTTTTGCCTTGTTGAGAGCTGCCTGCAGGCGGTGGACGTCGCGCGTAAAGTCCTGCAGCAAGTCGACCGTGATGTCGAAGCTGATCACGAAGGCCTCGTCTTTGTCGGTAAGGATCTGGCGGAGGAACGCGCCGCCGACCTCTTTCTCCATGTCGATGACGTTGCGCTGGCTGCCGCTGGCGTCGATCATCATGCCAATGGTCAGGGGAAGATTCGATTCGGCGGTAAAGTACTTGACGGTCTGCGGCTTGCCGTCTTCGGCAATATCGAAATCGGTCTTCGTCAGGTTGGGAATCAGCGCGCCATGCTTGTCTTTCACGTTGAAGAACAACTGCACCACGTTGACGTTAACCTTCAGCGTCTCGGTCGGCGTCTGGGAGTCGTCTGATGGCTGCGCAGGCTGCTGACTCTGCTGCTGCGGCTGGGAGCCGGATTGGGCTGTGCTAAACTGCGTCGCCAGCAACAAAGTGCCGATCAGTGGGAATACTCGACTGTGGAAAGTCAGGCGTGTAAGCATCCGGTTCTCAAGCCTTCTTTTTTGGTAGTCTAAACCTGTAGCTTTAGATGCACCAAACGGCATCGAATTAGCATCCCACTGGTAGTGGGAGTGTTTTTTGAGGACGAGGCGAGCCATGAGGCGGGGAAAAGGGAGGAAACTCCCAACAATCTGGGCGGTTACGTTGGGCTTGGCTATGGCGGGGACGCTGGTCATCGCCCAGGCGCAGTCCAGCCAGAGCCAGCCGCAGCAACCCTCCAGCGCTCAGTCGTCGCAGGATATTCCGGATGCCCCTTCTACGGTGCAGCCGCCAGCTGCGAAGCTCCCTAACCAGAAGCCAGCCGAGAGGGAGCCGGAACCGGCCACTCCCGAGAGCAGTTCATCGCGGCCTGACGAAGCTCAACCTCAGGATCAAGCTCCGGAGAAACAGCCTCCGCCGGCTATGCCTCCAGTGCAGACGATGCCAGCGGGAACTCCAATCCCGTCCAGCGCGCAGCCTCGAGGCCCCAAGAACCAGATCAATCCCGCTGAGGACCTCTACAAGTTCACCGTCACGACCAACTTCGTTCAGCTGCCAGTTATGGTCAAGGACAGTCAGGGGCGGCGGGTCGATGGCCTGCTGCCGAAGGACTTCATCGTCAGGGAAAACGGAGTACCGCAGACGCTCACCTATTTCACCAGCGATCCGTTCCAGCTTTCCGTGGCAATCGTGCTCGACACCGGCATGGCGGATGTAACGCTGCAGAAGGTGAATCAAACGTACTCGTCTCTGGTGGGCGCGTTCAGTCCGTACGACGAATTCGCCCTGTATACCTACAGCAGCACTGTCAGCCAGGTGGCCGACTTCACGAATCGCGCTCCGAGACTGACCGCTGCGCTCGACCAGATGAAGCTGGTTCGCGGAGGCAGCAGCGGTCCGCCGGTGCTGGGCGGCCCCCTGGGTCCACAAGGACCAATGGTCAATGGAATGCCCGTGGGCACGAATGGTCCGCCGCCAGTGATCACTCCTCCCAAGGAATCGCACGTGTTGAACGATGCCATCCTGCGGGCGGCTCTCGATCTCAGCCGTCGCGACCGCCAGCGCCGGAAGGTGATTCTCGTGATCAGCGATGGCCAGGAGCGTGGCAGCCAGGCGAGCTATCGGCAGGTCCTCAAGGTGCTTCAAACTCACGGCATCCAGGTGAAGGCCGTAGTGCTCGACCAGGGCGCGCTGCCCGGCTACAAACAGGTGGAGAAAATTCATCACCTGCTCTGGCAGGGATACTCCAACATTCTGCCGAAATACACCAGCGCCACCGGGGGCGGAGGCATACTTACCGAGCTGACACGCAACTCCATTGAAGACGCGTACAACGAGATCACTTCGGAAGCGCGCAACCAGTACACGCTCGGGTACAGTCCCAAGGCCGTCAAGGGCGGCTCGCCGTACCGGAGCATCGAAGTGCTGGTTGACCGAAAGAACCTGAAAATCTACACCAAGGACGGCTACTATCCGATGCCTGCAGTCCGTTAGCAGGGAGCGGGGCAAGGGGGTCACGTGAGTAACCTGCGGCGGGTACCCCTCGTGTGATATAAAGACCGCGAGCCCCCTATTCGGAGTTTGTGTGCGAGGCAGCCAGGGAAGGGCTGTCCGCATTTGAGGAAAGCCTTGAGTTTCATCAACTTCGCAGCCCGCGAGATCAACTGCAAAATCGTGTATTACGGCGCCGGGTTAGGCGGCAAGACCACGAACCTGCAAATGATCTACCAGAAGACTGCAGACCAGCAAAAGGGCAAAATGATCTCGCTCGCCACCGAAACCGAGCGGACGTTGTTCTTCGACTTTTTGCCCCTCGACCTAGGCTCGGTGCGCGGCTTCAAGACCCGCATCCACCTCTACACCGTGCCCGGACAGGTCTTCTACGACGCCAGCCGCAAACTGATCCTGCGCGGCGTGGATGGCATCGTTTTCGTCGCCGACTCGCAGGAGCAGCGCATGGACGCCAACGTGGAAGCGCTCGAAAACCTGATGTCGAATTTGAAAGAGCACGGCTACGACTTCAACAAGATTCCCTACGTTCTGCAGTTGAACAAACGCGATCTGCCCAACATCCTTCCCGTCGAGATGCTGGCCACCGAGCTGCGCAAAAAGAGCGAGCCGATCATCGAAGCGGTAGCTTTCCAGGGCGTCGGCGTCTTCGAGACGCTGAAAGAAATCGCCAAGCAGGTACTCACCGAACTCAAAGCCGGCGGGTAGCAAACCCTGTCAGATTCTGACTTTCGAACGGTCCGCCAAGCAGCGACGGGCAGATCTTTACGCTTCGACTTGGGGCTTTGAAAGTCTAGAAATCTGCCATCGAACAATCTGAAAATTTCCCCTCGCTCTACAGTGAACTCGGCATCCTCTGGCATACCCCTTTTGCTGTATGTCCTACAGTTCTTTCCCATGTCAGACTCGTCCCATGCGACGGGACCTAGAGGAACGAATTCAGCAACTTTGTGCGCAAGTGGTGGCAACTGATGAAGGAGAGGAGCTGAACCAGTTGTGCCTGGAGTTGCGAGATGCCCTGAACAAGCACATCAGCCGCTTGCGCGAGCAGGTGGCAGCTTATCGCGATTCCTACCGAAGGCAAGCTCCAGCGAAAGGAGAATAGGGAGGAATGTTAGATGACTCATCGAAACAGCGGGTAAAGGAGCTTTGTGACATGATCTCGAAGGAACAGGACCACCAGCGGTTCTCAAACCTGGTGGCGGAACTGAATCAACTGCTCGAACAGTTCGATCCTAAAGCCCGAAAAGCCTCGCAGTAAGAAGTGTCTTCCCCCATTTTCAGAGTTTAGATCCAGAATTGTGCGGCGAGACGCCGCCACGACAGCCAGCCGAAGGCCGGTGCTACCAAAAGCAAACGGGCACCCGGAGGTGCCCGCTTCACGAATCCTGGCCAACGAATGCAGCGAATTAGGCGCGAGCTCCCACCGCAGCCGGCTCGCCGGTTGAATGCGCCTTCTCTTCGCCGTTTGGCTTCTGCTGCTGCGGCTGTCCGCCCTTGCGGATGTCGATGCCGCCCTTGAAGAATGCGCCGTCTTCGATGGAGATGCGCGCCGCGATCACATCGCCGGTGAGAGAGCCATCGCTACGGATATCCACGCGGTCGCTGGCGGTGAGATTTCCACGCACCTTGCCCAGCACAACGATTTCGCGGGCATTGATGTTGGCCGATACCACTCCATTGCGGCCGACTGTGACGCGATTGCCGGAAAGGTTAATGGAACCTTCCACGCGGCCATCGATATAAAGAGATTCCGATCCGGTCACCTCGCCTTTGATCACCAGCGATTTGCCGATGGTGGCCTGATCCGCCGCGGTCGTGGTCACCGGACGCGGAGCAGCCGCCGGTTCACTCGCCGACATGGCAGGCGCACTCGGGGTAGACGTAGTTGGGCGCTCCGGCTCGGCTGGCCGACCCGGGGTCTGAGGCTGATTCGTTGGCTTCCACATGGGATGACAGATTCCTTTCCTGGTTGGGATTAGAGGTCGTTGGCCGCACTTTCGTGACCAAAGCGAATTGTACTCCCGAGTCTCATCTCGAGCGCTGTGGAAAATCCTTTATTTGCACGAAAGTACATCACTTGCCAAGCCATTCGCAGACTTACGGAAAGTAGGAACCGCATCGGAACGCCTGAGAGTTTCTACCCTGTCCATGTAACGACTCCCGGAAAAAATCGAGGCTCCGTACCTTTTCACAGCTGCTGGGAGTTATCCTTCCAGGGGACGAAGATTTATCGAAACCGGAGTCACGGTTCATACGTCAAATTCAGAACTAAGTCCCACGTCGTCCGATCTTTTAGCACGCCGAGAATTGGGGTGACACATGCTTGATCCAGCCGCCGTATTGCCTGCATTTACTGTCGCTCGCCCTGAACCGGGCGAGTACGCGCCATATTATGACCGCTACATCTCGCTGGTCGCGGGCAACGACATTATTGGGACGCTGGAGTCGCAGCGCCGCCAGATGATGCTGCTGCTGTGCAGCCGCGACGAAGCCGACGGCGACTTCCGCTATGCTCCCGGGAAGTGGACCGTCAAAGAAGTGCTGGGGCACGTTTGCGACTGCGAGCGCATCTTTGCCTACCGCGCTCTACGCATTGCACGCGGCGACACCACGCCTATCGAAGGGTTCGAGCAGGACGGCTACATTCAGAACGGTCCGTTCGCCAAGCGGCCGCTGGCGGAAATCATCGATGACTACCTGGCCGTGCGGCGCGCCACGCTAACCCTGTTTCGCAATCTGCAGGAGGAGGCGTGGACGCGGCGCGGCATCGCCAATAAGAACGAGGTCAGCGTGCGCGCCGTGGCCTATACGCTGGTGGGACACGAACTGCATCACCGGAGGATTCTGGAAGAGAAGTACTTCGCCGCGCGATAGTGCTGAAAGGCAAAGGCGCGGCCGAAAAGCCACGCCCTTTCGCAATCGATCTAAGCTGCGTTCATCCGCATACATCTGCGGGATAGAAATTGATCCTGAGCTCGCGTATCTTCCCGGGCCGCCGGACGCGTCTTCTCCGTGGATCCACGCTGATCTCGCGGGTTTTTCCGTTCGGCTCTCGAACCGTCGCGGATTACTCGACGACGGCTTCCTTCTCGATCACGACCTTGAGATGCGCGGTGACGTCTTTGTGCAGCTTCACCGGAACCGTGAACTCGCCCACGGTCTTCAGCGGCTCATGCAGCTGAATCTTGCGACGATCGATGTTGAAACCTTTCTTTACCAGACCGTCGGCCAGGTCGCTGGACGTTACGGATCCAAACAGTTGATCGTGCTCGCCTGACTTTCGCGTGAACGACAACGCCACGCCCTCGAACTGTTTGGCCAGTTCTTCGGCCTGCGCCTTTTCCTTGGCGGAGCGGCGCACGGCGGCAGCCTTCATCTGCGTGATGACGGCCTTGTTGCTCTCGTTCGCCTGAATGGCGAGCTTGCGCGGGAGAAGATAGTTCCGACCGTATCCCTCGGCGACCTTTACTACGTCGCCGCGCGACCCCAACTTCGCTACGTCTTCTTTCAGAATGACTTCCATGATCGCTCCGTTTTCAAAAATTCTCTTGCCACGGACTCACGCGGATCAACACGGATAAATCAAAATGACCAAAAAGCCTTATCCGTGAGAATCCGTGGCCAATGCCGTTAGGACGCCCGTCCGGCAAACGGCAGCAGCGCGATATTCCGCGCCTGCTTGATCGCCGACGACAACCGGTGCTGATGCGGCGCGCATACGCCCGTAAGGCGGCGCGGCACAATCTTGCCGCTCTCGGCCACGAACTGCCCGAGCAGCCGGTAGTCCTTATAGTTGATGTCTTCGATTTTCTCGGTGCAGAACTTGCAAACCTTTTTGCGCCGGAAAAATTTTCGGCCGCCTCCGCCCTCGCGAGGCCCGCCTGGCCCGCGTCCCGGGCCGCCGAATCGCGGGCGATCTCCGCCCGGACGTCCTTCACTTCGCGGTCTCTCACTGGGTGCCGCTGATTCTGGTGCTTTCGTCTCGTCTGCCATAACTCTCCTTCATCAGTGCCAATGATCGATGATCGATGATCCGTGACCAATGGCTACAAGAATCGTTGCGCTTGCCGCGATGACTGGTCATTGACCGCCGGTCGCTGACCGCATTGTTTTAGGCTGTCGCAGGCGCTTCCGGTGCGGGAGCTTCCGCTGGTGCAGCCGGCTGCGCGCTTACTTTCTTCTTCGAATCGCGTAGCTTCTTGATCTTGTCGAGCCGCTTCTGTTCCTCATCCACGCGCACGGTCAGGAACTTGATGACCGGCTCGGTGACGCGCAAGCGGCGCTCCAATTCGTGAATCACCGGACCGCCGCCCTCGACAACCATCAGGACGTAGATGCCGTCATGAAAACGCCGCACGGCATAAGCCAACCGGCGCTTGCCCATCTTGTCGACCCTTATCACCGTTCCGCCCGAAGGGGGTACTACGGATTGCAGAGTCGAAATCAGTTTGTCCAAATCCTCGTCCGTCATATCCGGACGGACGATAAACATCAGCTCGTAAGTACGATTCATTCGTTTCTCCAAACCTTGGCCACGGATTTCGCGGATCTTCACGGGCAGATCAAAAGAACTGCTTTCTGATCCTTGTGAATCCGCATTGATCTGCGGCTAATCTTTTGCTTCGGCTGCTTCGTCCGGCTCTTTGCGGTTAAACCGATTCATCGCCGCCGCCGGACCTTCTTTCAATATCACCTTCACCGCGTCTTCCACGGTATCGAGCATCCCATCTACGATCTCCAGATCTTTCTTCTTCATCGGCGCCAGCAGGTACTCTTTGCCGTCGGACACTTTCCGTTCTGGCGCGACGCCCACCCGGATCCGCAGAAACTCCTGCGTGCCCAGCGTATCGATGATCGACTCGATGCCATTGTGCCCCGCCGAACTTCGCCGCGTATGAATTCGCAGCGTGCCCAGCGGAAAATCCAGTTCGTCCTGAATCACGATCAAGTCCGACTCGGGCTTGGCTTCGTACTCCCTGACCAACTCCCGCACCGAGAGCCCGCTTAAATTCATGAACGTCTCAGGCTTGGCCAGCAGCACCAGCTGGTCAGCGATCACGGTTCGCGCCGTCTGCGCCCGGCATTGCCGGTTTCTCACTTCCACTCCCAGTTTGTTGGCGATCCAATCAATCGCCAGGAATCCCAGGTTATGGGGCGTAAATTGATATTCGATTCCCGGATTGCCGAGACCCACGATCAGTTTCACGCCGAGAGATCCTTCGCTTTGCTCAGGATGACAGCGGCGGGCTCAAAACGCCCGCCAAACGCTGTCACTTCTTTTCCTTCTTCTCGGCTTTCTCGGGCTTCTCCGGAGCCTCGGCGCCTTCTTCCTCGGTCTCCTGCTTGCCCTTCTTGATAACCTCGGGCTCGGCCGGAGCTGCCGCTGCATCCGCCGCCACCGCTTCCGGAGTCGCTACCACTTCTTCCTTCACCGAAGTGACGTGCGCCACCGGCTGATTCGCGTCGGTCAGGAACTTTAGCTTTTCGGAGCGCGGCAAATCTGAAACGCGCAGCACTTTGCCGAAAGTCAGCTGGCTGACGTCCGCATCGATGTGGCTCGGAATGTCTCCCGGCAAGCACTCGATCTCGACTTCGCGCAGCATCTGCTCCATGATGCCGCCCTCCTGCTTTACGCCGGCCGACTCGCCGACCAGGAAGATGGGCACATTGACGCGCAATACTTTGTCCAAAGCGATCCGCTTCAGGTCGATGTGCAGCAGCTTGCCCTTGATCGGCTCGTACTGCCAGTCGACAATCATGGCCTTGGTCTTTTCGCCGTTCAGGGTGAGATCGAAAATCGTGTTGTGCCCGGTTTCCGAGTTCAGAATGCGCGTGACCACCCGAGGATCGACGCTGATGGAGAGCGAATTCTTGCCAGCTCCATACACCACGGCCGGAATTTTTCCATCCTGCCGCACACGCCGGGCATCATTTTTTGAGCCGGCTTCCCTCGGTTGCGCTTCCAGTATGTTGGTTTCCAATGCTGTCGCCATAAAATGTCAATTCCTATCTGAGAATCAGCTGCGAGCTACGAGCCGCGAGCAAAATTGCCTGCTCATATATCCCGCTGCTCGTGCATCACCGCTTACATGAACAACTTACTCACCGAAGTCTCTTCGTGATTAGCCTGGATGGCCCGGCCAATCAATCCCGCAATAGAGAGGACCGTAATCTTTCCTCCCTTTTCCGTCTTCGCCGCATCGGCTTCGGCGGTCAGCGGGATGGTGTTCGTCACCACGACTTCTTTGATCACCGAATTCTTGATGTTCTCCACCGCCGGCCCCGATAGCACCGCATGCGAAGCGCACGCATAAACGCAGGTAGCCCCATTGTCGATCAGCGCCTGCGCCGTCTTCACCAGCGTGCCGGCGGTGTCGATCAGATCGTCGATGATCAAGCACGTCCGTCCATGAACATCGCCGATCACGTGCATGATCTCGGCTACGTTCATTTCGACGCGCCGCTTGTCGACGATGGCCAGCGCGGCGTCGACTTTCTTGGCAAAGAACCTTGCGCGCTCCACGCCGCCTGCATCGGGTGATACCACCGTCAGGTTGGGCAACGCCAGCTTGCGGAAGTGATCCACCAGCACCGGCGAAGCGAACAAATGATCCACCGGGATATTAAAGAATCCCTGCAACTGCGGCGTATGCAGATCCACAATCAGTGCCCTATGCGCCCCAGCCGTGGTCAGCAGGTCGGCCACCAGCTTCGACGAAATCGGGCTCCGCGGCTTATCCTTGCGATCCTGCCGGGCGTACCCGAAGTAGGGAATCACCGCCGTGATCCGCCGCGCCGACGCGCGCTTCAGGGCATCAATCATCAGCAGCAATTCCATCAGGTGCTCGTCCACCGGACGGCACGTGGGCTGCATGACGAATACATCCGAGCCGCGCACGTTCTCCTGAATCTGGACGTAACACTCGCCGTCGGCGAAGCGCGTTACCTGCGCCAAACCACGTGGCATCCCGAGAAAATGGCAGACTTCGTCCGCCAATGGCTCGTTGGCCGTGGCACTGAAAATCTTGAATTTCTCGTCTACCCTGGGGCGCGGCTTGCGTTCCGTTTTCTCATCGGCCACGGGTGGACTTTTTTTCTCTACTTTCTCAGTCGTCTTGTCGGGCGGCGTGACTAAAGTAGCCATTGTTTTTTGGGCTCCTGGCCTTCAGTTCGTACCGTTTTACTAAGCGCCAGCCGCCAGTGGTTTCCCCGGCGACCGGATACTCTCAACTGAGAACTGCATTCTCTGGCTGGGCCGCTAGGATTCGAACCTAGACAAAGTGCTCCAAAGGCACTTGACCTACCATTAGTCGACGGCCCAGTACTGTTGCTCTTCCGCGACTGTGCAGGTCTGAGAATCCTTCGCTTCGCTCAGGATTTCGGCTGTGGGCTCCCGCTTCGCTCACGCCCGCAAAACGCCTCAACCTACCATTAGTCGACGGCCCAATAACCTCTTGTTGATGGTTGACTATTTGATTGTGGATTGAGCCCCCAAACGGGGGACTCTATTGTTATCTAACAATCAGGAATCAACAATCAAAATTCGCCGACCTAAATCACGTGGCAACGACCGCCAATCACGTGGCGACAGCCGCCTCGGCTGTCCAGCGATGGCGAAGCCGAGCGCCTCGACCACAGCTCTATTCCGCGAACATCCGCCGCCAGTAAGCCGCCCTGGTCAAGGTCGTTGTAGCCTGCGCCGCCCAACCTTGCTTGCGCAGCCGGATCACCGCCCGCACTGCCGCCGCTCTCGACGCAAACAGCCCGTACAGTGCCGATCCAGACCCCGACAGCGACGCGTATTTTGCGCCGGCGCGCACCAGCGCGCGCTTTGCTTCAGCCAGCTTGGGATATTCAGGAAAAACGACCTGCTCGAAGTCGTTCTCGATCCCAGCCCGGACAAGCCAGAGAAGCGGGTTCTCGGCCCGGCCCCCTCTTGCCGTAAAACCAGAAGGAGCACTGGAGTAAGGCTCGCTCAGCCACGCCGACAAGCCGCGACCAAGCTCATTCATTCTATCGGAGGCGCTCGATGCGGTCAATTTTGAGTCACTAGTGTGAGGACGGACGCATTCGTCCGTCCCGGCCGAGCGTAGCTCGGCCGGCTTCTTCTCGGAAGTCGATACTCCCTCGGAGCAGTCGATGTGTTCAGCGGAATCGGTGGAGGAGCGGCCCTTCAGGGCCGCGTCAGCATCAGCCGAAGAGAGGGGCTTTAGCCCCTGCCGCCGGTCCCACTCCGCAAATGCCCTCGGTGTCGAGACGCCAATCTCCGGAGTGACTATGACACACGCCAGGGGTGGAAGATCCGGTAGCGGATACGCCTCTTCCCCGCGTCCCACCCCGAGCACCGTCCCGCCCACCAGAAACAGCGGCAAGTCCGATCCGACCTCGACCGCGATGCGCAGCCGCTCTGTCGCCGGCAAACTCTTCCGCAGCGCCCGCTCCAACCCGAGCAAAGTTGCGACCGCGTTGGTGGAAGCCCCGCCCAACCCTCCCTGTACTGGCAGTCGCTTGTCGATGTCGATGGTTACCTGCCCTTTGGCCTTTAGGCCCGCCATTGCGCGCTCTGCGACCCGCCAGCAAGTATTCGAGTCATCGCAAGGCACCCGCGCATCGGCACAGCGAATCTCGATACCCGATCCGCGGCCCACGCTGACATGAATCACGTCGTGGATCCCGATCGTTTGATAGACGGTTAGCAGGTCATGAAAACCATCCGCCCTCGCCGCCCCAATTCGCAGCCCGAGGTTAATCTTCGCGAACGATCGCACCGTCATTGTCATGGATGGATGATTGTAAACTCCCGGCTTGACTCGCACTCGGTGCTGACAACAATCCGCCTGGTGACCGATCTGCGCGTTAACCGTCTCGTAGAGGTACTATGACTTGCATGATCCGCAACTTCCAGTTTGCCGTTATGGCCGGTTTTCTGGGTGTGAGACTACTGATGCCCGGCACGTCTGCCGCTCAGACTTTCGCGCTCGATTCCACCAAGGGATTGCAGCCCCAAAATGTTGCCGTTGATGCGGTGACTTACCACGGCCGCAAGGCGGTACGGGTCATGCCATCGTCGGCTGCCGACGCGGAGCTGGCGGCGGCGAAAAACGGTGAAGGCGGCGGGATCGTCGTGCTCGCCGGAACGTCGTTCCACAACGGCACGATCGAAGTGGACCTTGCCGGTAAGCCTCGGGCCGGAGCGCCGACCGATGCGCGCGGGTTCGTTGGAGTCGCCTTCCGGGTAGCCTCCGATCCCTTAAAGTACGAATGTATTTATGTCCGGCCAACGAACGCACGTGCCGACGACCAGGTGCGGCGGAATCACTCCACGCAGTACATCTCGATGCCCGAGTACGAATGGTGGAGGCTGCGCCGGGAGGCGCCGGGAAGCTACGAGTCCTACGCAGACTTGGTGCCGGGTGAGTGGACAAAGATCAAGATCGAAGTGGACGGCCTAAAAGCTCGACTGTACGTGAATGATTCCCCACAGCCCGCGCTCGTGGTGAACGACCTGAAACACGGCGACGCTGAGGGCGCCGTAGCGCTCTGGATCGGGATGGGTGCCGAAGCTTACTTCGCGAACTTGCGGCTCTCGAAATGAGTCAGGGCACAACAACGTTACGGTCGCACTTCCAAAGAGGCGGTTGCGACGACTCTCGCTTGTCCGAATCAACCCAAGCGTTGCGGCGAGGCGCTGCGAAGGATAGTTGTCATCCGGTATGGTGGCACTGATGGAACGGACGCCGGGTTGTTGAACGACCCAAGTGAGGACCGCAGCCGCTGCTTCAGTAGCATATCCCTTCCTCCGAGCGTTCTCGATCAAACCCCATCCAATCTCCACGTCGCCATCGGCGCCCGGCGGACCCTTCAAGTTGACCGATCCCACAACGGTGTTGGAACACCGCTCCACGATGACACGAATGCGCCACGGAAGCTGGTTGGAATCAGCTCGCAGCGCGCTGAGATGCCATGACAAGTCGACGCCTAGTTTCGGATCCTCTGGCAGAAATGTGAAACCCTTCAGGAGCGAAACGCGCTCCAGGTCGCCAGCGATCAGCGCCTCAATGTCGTCCGGCACGAGCGCTACGAGGAGCAGGCGTTCGGTCTCGATGCTGGGTGTCCTTTGGATAATGATGGTTGCTAACAGGATATTTCACCACCCAGGAATTAGCGCCACTCGATCTAGTTTCGGTTCTTCAGCGCCAAGGGGATACTCTATTTGCCAAGTTCAGACATCTCCTTGACGAGTCGCGAGCATCTAGGGGCAAAAACACCTATCTGAGCATTGAGAGGGCGAATGCGCAAACTGAGCGTGGTGCTTCTTGTCAGCCTGTCTTGCAGTGTGCCGATGTTCGGTCAAACCAACCGGGGCGAGCTGTTCGCTGGATATTCTTTCGAGCGGATTGCGCCAGGATGCGGGTCAAACTATAGGTGCGGAGGCGGCACTGGCGGTCCCGCCACGAATCTCAACGGCTGGACGGCAGCGCTCACGGGGTATTTCCACAAGTCGTTAGGAGTTTCGGCACAGGTCACAGGAGGCTACCACGGCACCGCAGCGCTGTCGTATTCGACTGTAAATCGGTATACGTACCAGTTCGGACCTACCTATGCTTTTCGTGTGCGAAAGGCGAGCGCCTTTGCGCACGCTCTGTTCGGAGGTGTTACTCAAAGATCGTCGCCCGACCCGACCGTGAGCTACACGAGGTTTATGTGGTCTGTAGGGGGAGGTCTGGACGTCAAGGCATCGAGCCGAATATCCATTCGTCCTGTGCAACTCGATTACGAAAGACAAAGCGTTCCGGAAGTCGACACTGGTGGTCCCACCCCCATCCCCCCAGTCGGAGTCCATGGACTGCGGTACTCGGCTGGAATCGTTCTACATTTCTGAAACTCGCAGTCCTCCGCAGCAACCGGCCGTTGATGCATTTGACGTTAACAGATATCACGCAGCGGATCATCGTCACTCCCTTGGTAACTGCTTCGCGAGATGATTACAAGGTAGTCATCAAGCACTGCGCTTGCGCCTTCTTTCACAAAGCAATTTCGATACGTGCCGCGACCGTCCGGGATGTAGCCTCGCATCGCATAGAGCCGCCGAGCGGCGTCATCCCGGGGCAACGGCCACTACGTCGCTTGAGAATTTGCCCGGCACCGGGATGAAACTGTGGAGGGAACTCCATCACCGCGGACGATGGTCATTCAGCCGATCCTGGCCGAGGAGATCGGCGAGAATCCACGCTGTTCCAGCGATCGCGAAGGTCTCGGCGGTTTCGCTCCAGCTCGCATGATTGCGGGGATCGGAAAGAAGCAACGGCACCCACACGATTAGCCCAAAGATCACGAGCATCGCTGTCAGAAGGCGAGTCGCGAGGCGTGCCATTCGATTCGCAAGAAGAGCCACCGCTGCGAGCGCGAACAGAACCGTCGTCGTTACCGCCCAGAACATCTGAGTGGGCGGAAGCCACTTCGGGACAAGGCTGGCGGTAGCGCCAAGATAAAACGCCTGTTCGAGGGCGAAAGAAGCCGCACAGATACCCAAAAGAACGCGGCCGATCCTGTCGAGCGTTGCTGGTGACCATGGCGATGAAAAGCGCAGGTAAATGATCGCCGCTCCGCTCACGAGGGAGAACTGCTCGAAGAAGTTGCCCCAGCTATTGTAGATTCGCGGCTGGGTGACGATTGGCGGCACGCACCGCAAGGAGAAGACAAGAAAAGCCACACCAAGGACGGCCGCGCCCGTTTTCGCGGTCCGACGGAACTGCATTGCAGCGCCGCCGAAAATCTCGGCAGCAGCCGCGGCGTAGGCAAGCGGACGCGACAGATGCCAGCCATTGTAGTCGTGCCAGGCTAGCGTGATGAGGCCAAAGGCCAAAGCAGCCGCTCCAAATAGATGACGGCCGATGTTCGAACCAGTCGTTGATGTTGACACGGGCATAACGAGGAATTGTTGCTTCGCCGCCTGACCCTTGCGGTCTGATCGGACTGCACGGGCTCTTGGCAGGGCACTTTACGCCGAATCGCGGCAACAATCTACGAATTAGTGCTGGCCGCCTGCGCGAGAGCTAACGTGGCGAGTTCGCCTTGGCCGACGCTGCACGAGGGGGCTCGCTCTGAATCGCTCTTACGTACTTCGCGATTCCTCGGAGTTCAGTCTCGGACACGCCCTGATTCAGGAACGAATGTGCGTAGGACTGATGTCTGTCTCCGTGGGCAATGGCCGAGAACAGTTCTTGATCGGAGAGGCTGACGATGGTCTTCGACCGCAGGTCTGGAATTTTGCCAATGGCGGATGCTGCCCGGCCGCTGCCATCGGCTGCGTGGCAAGAGGCGCAATGCTTGATGTAGGCAGGCGGTGGGTCAAGCGCAAAAGCGATTCCGCAACACCCGACGACGACTACGATAAGTGCTTTAGAATATCGTTTCACTAGCTACTCCTAAGTATCAATATCGAGATCGTATCCCAGAACCGGGTTTACGGGCACGTGACGGTGGTAACGGCTCTTCAGTGGGGTCTTGCCGCTTACTCATGGGCCATTGCGAGACGTGGTGGGGCGATGATCTTGGACGCGGGTGATCAGCCCTATGGCGATATTTTCAACAGTTAGGCCCACCCACAAACTCGTCGGGGTGGCTGGGCGGTGCTATTAGCGGCCACCCGAAAGCCCCGAGAGCCGCAGCGGCAAGGGAGCGAACAGCTTTCCATTCCGCAGATTCGCGCACCGCATCCTCGGTCCAGCTTCCCGCTTTCATGCGGGTCAACTCTGAGAGGGCATTATTTATCGCCTCAAGATAGGACAATTGGTGAGCTGTTAGCTCGGAGCGAAAATTATCTAGTGCGACGCTTCTCCAATGGTCGAAGTCAAGCGCAAGTTCATCTGCCTTGCAGACGTATTTCGGAAGAATTTTGAGTTGAATTTCCGGAGAACATGCAAGCAGTTGGATAGAGTCTTTCAGCCGCTCGAAAATTCCAAACCGATCAGCTGTCTGCATGGCACGACTTTAGCACTTTCCGGGGTGCTAATGTCCCGGGGCAGGACACGGCTGTTGCTATCGGGCGTATCTGGTCAGTGGGGGTCAGGGACCCTTCGGTTTCTTCGCTTCCACGTACCGACCCGAGAAGCAGCCCGG
Source organism: uncultured Acidobacteriota bacterium (assembly GCA_963807095.1). Taxonomy (GTDB): domain Bacteria; phylum Acidobacteriota; class Terriglobia; order Terriglobales; family Acidobacteriaceae; genus Sulfotelmatobacter. The sequence continues at coordinate 868,878 of CAWEAF010000003.1, forward strand.
CATGCCGTAGTTAATGACGGCTATGAAGAGGATTATCAACAGGTGGAACGGCTGAAAGAGTCCTTTGAACATGTCTATCTAAATGAAGCACAACGATCGTGACGTTAAGTATAGGTAAAGTCGGGGGGAGGCCGATCCCCTCAGTACCCTACATGTTTGATTCTTGGCATGACAGCCGTCTCCGTTTATGAGGGATTGCCGGTGAACATTGTTGGATGGAAGCGGTTAAAGTTCAATCCCTCTGCACCCGGGGTCCCTCAGGGGCTAAAAGCCCGCATTGATATTGGCTCCGCTGCGGCACGGCTGGAAGCCGTGCCCTTTCAAGGCTGTCTGTGAGAGCCGTACCCCAGCTTCCGTTACTGCTGTGTAGAATAGGGCTAATGTCGCAGGCAGCCCCAGCAATCACGCGCAGCCCCGCGGAGGTGGTCCGGCTCACCCCGGTTTCGCAGGCTCCCAACGGCATCTGCTATGCCACCGCGGGAGAGATCGCCGTCAACTCCTTCGATCTGGAGCGCATGGTCGCGGCTGTCCCTTCGCCCGTGGCCGCCGCGCTTGAGCGCAAAGCGTATTACTTCGTCCCGCTCACCGTGAGCCAGGGAGATGAAACGCTGATCGCCGATCGCTATGACGTGGCGCTGAGCGACAACGCCGTCTGCCATCGCAACCTGAACCTGGGCGATTCGCAGTGCGTATTCATCTCGACGCGGTTGATGGACGACAAGTTTTCCGTCGCCTTCGAGTTTTACATCAATGTCGGACATGCGCTGGTCGAGCGGGCCGGTGTCTCCCACGATTTCAGCGAACTCGCGTGGAGCCAGGTGGAATCTGGAGTGCGCGGGGAAACCTCACTCGACGCCTGGGAGGCTCGCAAGCTCGCCACCGCGAACGGCCCCGACGCCGAGCGGTACAAGACCGAATACTTCGAGGCGACATTCTCGGACACCATCTCGATCTACCTGCTTTCGCTCTACCTTGACGTCGACTACTACGATCTGCGGGAGCGTGACTATCCCCTGCTCGCGCCATCGGCTTTGGCCGAACGCCTGCGCAAGGTCGCGGGACTGTTTCCGCCCAACTCCGGCTTTGAATTTGCCGTCCTCTATAAGCGCCGTGGATGAACACTCGAAGACTCTGATTCAGACCGGGTCCGCTCGACTGCCGGGGTGGATGGGAATCCCCGCGCGTGTCTTTGCGCTGACATTTGTGGGGACATTGCTGTCGTTTGCCGTCAGCCTATTGCTTGCGATTCTGGGCACGCTGCTGGTATCGGCGGTGCGCGGAGTCCATGCTGATTTTCGGATCGCCTACCGCTATGTCGCGTTGCCTGTGGCCGTAATCGTGGCTCTTGCTCTTGCCATAATCGCCACGACCAGTGAGATCCGCCATTACCGTCAGGCCAAAACGCTCAAAGCCATCGAGAGGATGAGTTGACGCGCATCGCGATTCCCATGCCGCACTCGGCTGACCGCGAGTACGGCGAGCGCGCCATTCCGCAATACGAGCGCGCGGTGGCGCTCGTGGGTGGAGAGCCGGTTCGAATTCCATTGGATCGCGCCGCCGCCGAACTTCGTAAGGTAATTCAGAATTGCGATGGCGTGCTGTTGCCCGGCAGCAACGCCGATATCGATCCCGCGAAGTTCAACCAGCCCCGTTCACCCCTTTGTGCTGCATCAGATTCACGCCGCGAGGAAGTCGACGCCCTTCTGCTCGACGATGCTTACGCGCAGCGCAAGCCCGTGTTGGGCATCTGCTACGGCCTGCAGAGCCTGAACGTCTATCACAGCGGGTCACTGGTGCAGCACATTCCGGATTTCCTTTCTGACGCCGCCCGCGTGAAAATCAATCACGAGGCGGGAAGAACAGTCGCGGTCGCGCACACGGTGCAAATTGAAGCTGACTCGCTGCTCGCGAAGATTGTCTCGAAATCTCACAACGGAAAAGACCGGGAAGCGCACGGCTTCAGCCGTGCCAACAAGGATTCGGAGAACAGCGCGGCTTCAGCCGCTGAGGGCCAGCTCGTCCTGCCTGTGAATTCCTCGCATCATCAGTCCGCAGATGCGATCGGCGAAGGCTTGCAGGTTGTAGCTCGTTGCCCCGATGACGGCATCATTGAGGCGCTGGAAGGAACCTCGCACAATCATTTCGTGCTGAGCGTGCAATGGCATCCCGAACGTTCGGTGGATGACGACGAAGCGTCGCGCGCCATCTTCCGCGCGCTGATCGAAGCCGCTCGGGAGAGGCGTTGACGGAAGCAGAGGGGGTTCTTGGCTGAGAGAGTCTGCCTGAACTTGCGGGCGTTTCCCCGCGGTTGAAGAGTGTCTGATTCTGGTTGCGCTGCCACTCGCTTCGCGATGCGGGACAGCCGAGGCGGCTGTCGCTACGTGTCTATACTCGGCATCATAGGTTCGCTACTGTTTCCTTCCGCCGCCCATGATCTCTTTGCCTTCGACCTGTGCGACCGCGGGATAGGCCGTCTGTTTCCGCCGCTGGAGATCCCGGGGCAATTCAGAGCGCAGCAACCACAACCCCGCAGCAGCTGCCGCGGCCCACGTAAGCGAGACCAGGGCCAGTTGCATGATGTCCGCGACTCTACGCCCATAGCCTGAAGCCGTTATTGGAACGGCTTTCGCCACTTCAAAGCTGATCGCGCCTGCAACCACGGAAGTCACGAAGGCCTTTCCCAACTCGTCCCATCGTAATCCACCCAGCCGCACCAGCTTGCGGCAGTGGAGCAGTCCGGCCAGCGCAACCAGGTTGAGTCCGATACCGATGTCCGATGCCCACGCCAGGCCGACGACTCCGAAAGAGTGAAACAGAGCCGAATAAATCGGCAATGAAACTACGGTTATCACCGTGACTGCAACCATCGGCGTGAGTGTATTTCCCGCGGCGTAGAAGGCGCGCGCATAGAGCCCTTGCGCCGACCACAGTATTAGCGACAGCGAGAACCAGAAGAAATAAACTGCACTGGTTTGGGAGTCGGTGAACAGGAATCTTCCGCGACGGTAGACAAGATCGATCAGGGGAAGGGCGGCGACCATCATCCATCCGCTCGCCAGCAAGGCCGCGGCCGAAACGCGGTAGACCGAATCGTTCACGGTTGCGGCAAATTCATCCAGCTTTTTTTCGTTGAACAGGCGCGCGAAGAAGGGGAGCGAGGCCTGCCCGGTAGCCTGTCCCAGCACCGCGATGGGCACGGCAAACAAACGCTTGGCAAAAGTCAGGCGCGTGATGTCGCCGACACCGCTCGCGGCATAGTGGCGCAGGATCCAATCGTCAGCCGTGACCAGCGAGACACCGAGCATCAGCGGAATCGACAATCGCACCCATTCGCGGAACGCAACATTGCTCACGTCAAACGAGGGACGATATCCAGTGCCGATCCTGGCTGCACCAATCACACTAGCGAGGAACGGACCTGCGACGCTTCCGATCAGGGCACCGTAAGCCAGCGACTGAATTCCGAAACGGCGACCGCCAATCACGCCGCCGAGAATGATGAAAATGTTATAGAGAATCGGACCAAAGGCGGGCAGCAGAAACAGCCGGTGCGAGAGCAACACCGCGGAGACCACGCCGCCAACATAAAAGAAAATCTGGGCTGGTAGAAGAATGCGCGTGAGGTGAGTGCACAGCGCGATTTTGTCGGGAGTGAATCCCTTCACAAACCAGCGCACGAATTGAGGTGCGAAGATCTCGGCCACGATCGTTCCCACGATCATGACGGCAGTCATCACGGTGATGGTGATCGAGAGAGTCTTCTGAGCATCGGCATCGCGCTTCTCGGCAAGAAATCGCGTATAGATCGAGATGAATGTGATTGACGCCGCGCCGCCAGCAACGATGTAGTTGAGGAAGTCGGGCAAAGTGAACGCAGCCACGTACGCGTCGGTAGCGCCACCGGCTCCGTAGGCCCAGGCAATGTAGGCGTCACGCGCGTATCCGATGACCCGCGACAGCATCACCGCTGTAATAAGGAGCAGCGTCGCGGAAAATGCTGTGTGCTGGTGCGACGGACGGAAGACGCTCAGCAGTTTCGTCATTGAGACTCGATTGGAGATTCAATCTTATCGGAATCTCAATGCCGCAGTGTTGACGCGGGAGAAACCCTGCCCGGATTTCTCCCCCAACGGTATGAAAACGTCCTGCCTACTTCGCGGGCGGAGCGACGTAGACTTCCTTTGCCGTTACCAGGTCCACGTTCGAGACTTCGGTGGTGACCTTTACCGGCTGCAAGCCCGGCTTCTTTGGCGGCTTGGCAAGGAAGGTCAGCAAATATTGATGGTTTAGCCGATCCGCCAGGTCCTGCAAAAAGGGAGCAAACGCTACCGGCGGGCCGTTGAAACCGATGTAATAGGCCTCGCCTCCGCTCTTTTCGGCCAGCGCTGCTAAGTAAAGCTGGCCCCAATAAGTCATCCAGTAACTGTGTCCGACATGGCCAATTCCCGGTGTGTAGATCGCGGAAACGATGACGCCCGCGCGCTGCGCATCCGAGATCGCGGCATCCAGATAGGGATCCTGAAAGTCGGGACTGAAATAATAAGGATCGATTCCATCGGAAGCGACCAGCACTTCCCGCCGGGCGCTGCTCGCTGGCCAGCGTTTGATCAGATCGCTGATCGCGAAATATGGGCTGGCGTTGGCTCCGCGGACCCCCATCGGAAGGCGCAACGCCTTGTCCGCCTGCGCATGATCGCTGGTCAGATTCTGCACGATTCGGGCGATGCCGTTCTGCATGTAGGCGACGCCGACCTTCGTGGACGGGCCTTGTTCGTTGATGAAATTCTTGATGTCCTGAAGCTGGTTCCCAATCGTCTCGTTCGACGAGTCGTCCAGAAGAATGAACAGCTCCAAGGCCGCATTGTCTCCCTGGGCGGGAACCCAGCCGGTCACGGTGTCGCGGTCACGCCCTTCATGGACTGCCACGTCCTCCTTGTTAACAACTGGTACTTCTTTCCCCTTGTGGGGCTCGACCGTAACCACCAGGTGCGCAGGAACTCCGCCCCCGATAGGAGCCTGCTGCGCCCAAGACAGTCCCGCCATGTAAACCAGAATCAATGTTGCGACAAGAGTCGCCGTCGTCAACTTCATCGTACCTCCTAGCAAGTGGCCACCACACAAACCCAGCCCGGCCTGAGACTGGGTCCCGGTTCTCACTCCACTTTCTAATTCCTTAGATGTCGGCAGTCCGCAAAAGGTCGGCTGGAAGGCCCGCAGCGAAACGCGTCCTGCGCAGGTGCGATAATCAGCCGTGCCATCTTCCATTCCAGTTCGAGACCGATCCTCTATTCTCCGCCGTTCTTACCGGAAAGATCTTCCGATGGCTGTGCGTGGCGAAGGTGTCTACCTGCAGGATAGCGATGGCAACCGGTATCTCGACCTTGCGGGGTCCGCGGCGGTCAACTTCATTGGACATGGCGTGCAGGAGATTTCTGCGGCCATGGCGGAACAGGCTGCCAAGCTGGAATTCGTTCACAGCAGCCAATTCACGACCCAACTCGCGGAGGAGTACGCGCAGGAATTGCTGGCATTCGCCGGAGACAGCTTCCGAGGCGGTGCGGTGTTCTTTACATCAGGAGGGTCGGAATCGATTGAGACTGCTCTGAAGTTGGCGCGGCAATATCAGGATGAGATCGGACAGTCGCGGCGATTTCAAGTGCTCAGCCGGGAACAGAGCTATCATGGCGCGACGCTGGGAGCATTGTCGGTTTCCGGGAACAAGCGGCGGCGGGAGATCTACCGGCCGATGATTCGCGAGTTCGAACACATCGGCGTGCCCTATAGCTACCGGTGCACATTCGGCTGCACGGACGGGTGCCGCAACTGCGGACAGCAATACGCGGCTGAGCTGGAGCGGGCCATTGAAGAGACACACGGAGAAGCCGCGGCGTTCATTTTCGAACCGGTTAGTGGAGCGACGCTGGGGGCGGTGGTGCCTCCGCCGGGCTATCTGCAGGCGATTGCCGAGATCTGCCGGCGTAACGGCGTGTTGCTGATTGCTGACGAAGTTATGACCGGAATGGGGCGAACGGGGCGCAACTTTGCCGTCGAGCATTGGAAGGTCGCGCCGGACATTCTGGTGACGGCCAAGGGGCTGTCGAGCGGCTATGCTCCGCTGGGCGCGGTGATCGCGAGCAAAAAAGTTGTCGATGCGATCGCAAACGGTTCCGGCGCCTTACTGCATGGGTTCACTTATAACGCCCATCCGGTTTCGCTGGCTGCGGGACGTGCCGTGCTGCGCTACATGCAGGCCAACAAGCTTGTAGAGGCCGCCGACGAGAGCCGCAACGGGAGTACTGCGGCGCTGTTCAAGCAGGCGCTCGATACCTGCCACGATCAATTAACGGTCGGCGATGTGCGAGGCATTGGCCTGCTGCGGGCGATCGAGTTCGTTCGCGACAAGCAAAGCAAGAGCGCGATTCACCCCGAACATGGATTCTCGTCACTCGTGGCCGAGGCCGCTTTCAAGCGAGGGCTGCTGGTATATCCGATGCAAGGCAGCCTTGACGGATATTCTGGCGACCATATTCTGCTTGCGCCTCCCACCATTCTCAGTGGTGAACAGATCACATGGGCTGTCGAACAGTTGATTTCAGCAATCCGCGAGACCGAAGATCGCCAGGGCGCTCGCGGCAATCCCTCCTGAGAAGCCAGACAGTACAATCAGATTCGCATGCTTGTGCTCGCTTCCGCTTCTCCGCGCCGGCAAGACCTTCTGCGCAACGCCGGCATCTCGTTTACCGTGCAGCCGGCGGAGGTGGACGAGTCTCCGCGGGACGGAGAGTCTGGGCCCGATTGTGCCGAGCGGCTGGCGCGCGAAAAGGCACTCACAGTATGGCGAACCCGGCCGCAGGACGTGGTCCTGGGGGCGGATACGATTGTGGTCGTCGACGGCGATCTTTTGAACAAGCCGGCGGATGCGGAGGATGCGGCGCGAATGCTTCGCATGCTCTCTGGACGGCAGCACGAGGTGATCACAGGAGTCTCGGTCGTGAGAGCGCTTGCCGGCCGGCAGTTGCCGGCCGCCAAGGATTCTGTGATGCGGTCGGGGACTGACCTCAACCAGGGCGAAGGTGATCCCCGCGTCCTCACGGCTAATGAAACAACCGTGGTTACGATGAGCGACGTTTCTGACGAGGAGATTCGCGACTATGTCGCCAGCGGCGAACCCATGGACAAGGCCGGAGCCTATGCCATCCAGGGAATCGCTTCGCGATGGATTCCGCGCATCGATGGCGACTACGGCAACGTCGTAGGACTGCCAGTGGCGCTGGTCTACAGGATGCTGAGGGACCGCGGGAACGGGTGAGAAGAGAGAATTTGGGCTAGCGGAATTAAGACTTCTTTTCTTCTTCCTTCTTCTGGTCGTCTTCCTTCATGGCGGATTTAAAGTTACGCAGGCCTTCGCCAATGCTTTTCCCGAGGGATGCGAACTTGCTGGGACCGAACAGAAGCATGGCAATGGCCACGATAAGGAGAATCTCCCAGATGCCGATTTTGCCTTCCATTGTGAAATCCTCCCGAACCCGCGCGCGAAGCCCAATCCCGCCTGCGAAAATTCTAGGCTACCCGGACCGCCGAGTCAAAACAGGCATCTCACGGCATAGTCGGCTCACCAATGAGCCGAAATGAAGTCTACTTCATCCATGCAGCTCGGAAATGAGGGACCATGACATTCAAATTCAGAGCCGGCATTCTCGCAATCTGCCTTTCTGTTGCCTTTGCCACCGTTCTCGCGCAACGGAAGGCCCAACCTGCAGCAGATGCTCCCGCCCAGCAGCGCCGGACCAGCGAGCCCTACACCGGAGATCTTTCTATATTTGAATCGCCGGGGCGCGATCAGCGGTTGCAGATCGATCGCGTCATGGACGTTCTGAGTCTCAAGGCGGGCAAAGTTGTTGCGGACATCGGGGCGGGGTCGGGATGGTTCACGGTGCGGGCGGCTCGTCGCGTGGGCGGGCTTGGCCTGGTTTATGCGGTGGACATTAACCCGGAAGCCGTTCACTACATTGGAGACCGCGCCAGGAAAGAAAATCTGCTGAATGTGAAGACGGTCCTCAGCAAGCCCGACGATCCGCTGCTGCCCAAACAGTCGGTGGATGCCGTATTGCTGCTGAAAACTTATCACGAAGTTGCGCGGCCGGAGGAGCTATTACGAAATCTGAAGCCAGCGCTGCGTCCGGGAGCGAAAGTGGGAATCATCGACCGCAACGGAAACGGTGAAGATCACGGCGTCGACAGCGATGTGGTGATTCGCGAAGCGGGCGAGGCGGGATACCATCTGCTCAAAACCTACGACTTCGTGAAGGGCGACAAGATGGATTACTTCCTCGTGTTCACGGCTGGAGATTGAGGGCACGGAAACTTCTTTACCACCGATTCACGCGGATAAACGCCGATTCCTGGTCCCGGTGACCGATGATGAAGCACTACTTCATTGTGACGTATAAGACATCCGTGTTAAATCCGCGTAGATCCGTGGCAAAGTAGTTGCACTCAGGCGCGCTCGATCATGCCTGCGAGGAGCAGGGCACGGCGCGGCAATTCCGTGACAACGATATGTTCGTGTACGGCGTGCGCTCCCTCGCCGACGCCGCCCATGCCATCGAGGGTAGGGATTCCGATGCCGGCCGTAAAGTTTCCATCCGATCCGCCGCCGACGGCGGCTTCGTCCAGCCTCCAATGAATCTGGCGCGCGATGCCTTTGGCTTTCTTGTACAGCGCGACGACTCCGGCATTCCGCTCCATGGGCATGCGATTGATTCCCCCTTCGATGGAGAGCTTGCAGTGGCGGTCGAAGGGCTTCAGCGATCGCATCTTGCGATCAAGACCGGCAGCTTGCTTCGCACTCTTAATGCGAGCATCGATTTCGACCACCGCTTCGGCGGCGATGACATTCGTGCGCGTTCCACCGCGGATCACTCCGGGATTCACGGAAACTCCGCTTCGCAAATGATTGAACTTTGAAATCACCGCGATCTGTTTCGCCAGCTCCAGAATCGCGCTGTGGCCTTTGCCCGGATCAAGTCCGGCGTGTGCCGCGACGCCTTTCACCTTGAGCGTGTAATCTCCGACTCCCTTGCGCGCGGTTTTCACCGCCCCTTTGGGTCCGGCGGAGGGCTCCAGCACGAAAACGGCTTCGGATTGGCGGGCCAGGTCTTCCGTGATCCGGCGGGAAGAACTGCTGCCGACTTCCTCATCGGAAACCAGGAAAACAGTGACTGGCCGAGGCAACTGGCCGTTCCAGGCGTGTAGGGCATCGATGGCGGCGAGCATGAGCGCGATACCGGATTTCATGTCGAGCACGCCCGGACCGTACAGGCGTTCGCCATCGACGCGGCATGGCATGGTGGCGAGAGTTCCGACGGGATAGACAGTATCGAAATGGCCGAGCACAAGAACGGGCTTGCCTACCCGTCCGGGGAAGTCGATCTGCAGGTTGTCGCCGAAGTCTCCAGCGCGGTGCAGGCGCACCCGTCCGCCACGCGTCTGAAATTTATTAGCAAGCAACGCCCCCATACGGTCGGCAGCGGGCTTGTTGTCGCTGGGAGATTCCACCTCGACGAACTCGCGGATCGTCTGCACCACGCCGGGCAGGCGCGATTCGAAGTAGCGCAGGCGTTCGCTCCAGATAGGATCGAGCTGAGCGTGCGTTCCCGGCGATTTTTTGGAAGGCATTTGCGATACTCCAGGCGCGGGCTGTGTGCGGCCCGGGCGCAAGTCGTACAGTATAATCGTCACGCCGTTTCCGATGACTATGAATGAGAGCAATCCTGTGGCGGGAGCTTCGGCTGGCGCGACCAAGACCGGGCTCGACATCCACGAAATCCTGAAGATTCTGCCGCACCGCTACCCGTTCCTGTTGATTGATCGCGTGCTGGAGTTGACTCGCAAGCAGTCGATCGTCGCCATCAAGAATGTCACCATCAACGAACCCTTCTTTGTCGGACATTTTCCTGGACTGCCGATCATGCCGGGCGTGCTGATCGTCGAGGCCATTGCACAGGCCGGGGGAGCGCTGCTGCTGACCGAAGTGGAAGATCGCAGCGATAAAGTGATGGTGTTCACTGGAATCGAGCGCGCGAAGTTTCGCCGGCCCGTCAGCCCCGGTGACCAGTTGCGCATGGAAGTAAAGGTCACCGGATGGCGCTCTGTCCCGGGTATGACGGCGGCGAAGATGCAGGGCTATGCCTACGTCGGCAGCAAGAAAGTCGCAGAGGCCATCGTGTCATGCCAACTGGTTGACAGTTCACGCGGCCGGGCGTCAAGCGATGGCGGTGACGGCGAGTAACAGCGTTTTCTGCACGGAAATTGCTTTGAGAGGGCGCGGCTTCAAGCTGTGTCGTCAAGCGATCCCAATTTCAACGCGGCTTTAGCCGCTGAGAGTCGCTTTTCTCGGTTCTAAGAATTCATGATCCATTCCACAGCCATCATCGATGCGAGCGCGAAAATTCCTGCCTCGTGCGAAATTGGGCCGTATTGCGTGATCGGCGCGGGTGTCGAGCTCGGCGAAAATTGCCGGCTTCAGTCGCACGTCGCGGTTGAGGGCCCAACCAACATCGGTTCGGACAACTCTATCTTCCCTTTCGCCGTGATCGGAATGGCGCCGCAGGACGTGACCTACAAGGGCGAGCCGACCCGGCTGGAAATCGGCGATCACAACGAAATCCGCGAGTGCGTGACGATCAACCGCGGCACCGTAAAGGGCGGAGGCGTCACCAGGGTTGGCAGCCACCTGCTGATCATGGCGTACACGCACATCGGGCACGACTGTGTGATTGGCGACCACGCCATGCTGGTGAACGGCGCGACGCTTGGCGGGCATGTGATTGTCGAGGAGTGGGCGGTGGTCGGAGCGCTGTGCCCGGTCCATCAATTCGTGCGGATCGGCGCACATTCCTACATTGGCGGAGGAACGACTATCACCCAGGACGTGTTGCCGTTTTCGATGACTTCGGCGGCGCGCGAGACGCACGCCTATCTGATGAACAAGGTAGGGCTGCAGCGGCGCGGATTTTCGAAAGAGCGGATCTCAAAGATTCATCATGCCTACAAGATCCTGCTGGCGTCGAAGATGAATACGTCGCAAGCCCTGGAGCGGCTGAAGTCGGAAGCGAATCGCGGTGAAGATGTGGAGATGCTGATCCGGTTTATTGAGGCGAGCGAGAGAGGAATTATCAAGTAAATTGCTTCACCAATTCTCGCTTGGAAAACCGCAGAGCCGTTGATAACATCCCGCGCATGTTCAAATCACTGCTGGTTGCACTCTGCCTGATGGGGACACTCATGGCCGCAGATCTACCCTCGAAGAAGTACTTGAACCTGGCCGCGATCAAAACGATGGTGGCGGGCGCGGAAGCCGAAGCCAAACGTCAGAACGTGTCGGTCACAATCTGCATTGTGGATGAGAACGGCGCCCTGCTCTTTCTGGAGAGAGGAGACGGAGTCTCCGTCAACACTCTGGAGTGGGCACAGAAGAAAGCGCGGCACTCCGCGTTGTATGGCGGCCCCTCGAAAGACGCTGCCGATCAAGTGAAATCGGGAAACACCGCCGCCCTCGCATATCCGAATTTCTTCCCGGGCCAGGGCGGGTTGCCGATCAGGGTTGACGGCCAGACGATCGGAGCGATTTCCGCCAGCGGCTCCAAATCAGAGATCGACGAAGCGATCGCGCAAGCCGGAATCGACGCGCTCTTCAAGAAATGACTAAAATCGTGCTGGATTATTAACTAAACTGCCCGACCGCAAACTTCGCCTGGCGCTCAATTCGCCGGAGCTTCCACGCGAGCGTAGTAACCCTTGCGAGCTTGTACGTGCAGACGCTTGTGGCCTTTTTCAGCGGAAATTCGGATGGTGCGATATCGCCCGTCTGGGACGAAACTCGCAGGATTGTAAGCGATCAGATAGCGGCTGCTGATCAAGTCGCCCAACTTGCCAAATGTTTTCGCTAACAATGCGGCGTCGCCGGGAAACATGGCGTCGCCTCCGCTCCTCTCCGCCAACGCCTCAAGCACCCGGTCGGCATCGGTCTTGGCGCCGTTTCCCTGTTTAGTGCTGACGGCGTAGATCGTTACACCCGATCCTTCCGCGTCTTCGATGGACTGTCGCAATCTCCTCAGGCTGGAGTTATCTTCCCCGTCGGTCAGCACTACCAAAACTCTGGCCACCCGCTCACGCTCCGGTTCCTCCTCCAGTTTCCGGCACGCGAATGACACGGCGTCGAACAACCTTGTCCCTCCGCCGCTGACGAGCCTGTCAAGACCGGCGCTGAGTTGGTCCGGATCGGCCGTGAAATCTTGCGTGACCGCGAGCTCACTCGAAAACCCGGCTACGAATCCGAGGTCAGAAGCATTCCTCATCACCTTCCGAATGAGTTTGTCGGCAGCTTCTTTCTCGAATTTGAAGCGACCTTTCACCGAGCTACTGGTATCCACCAGCAAGGCCAGTCTCAGAGGCAGCTTCGATTGCGGGACGAATTGCAGAATCTTCGCTGGGGCCTTGTTGTTATCCCGAATCTGTATATCGGACAACTCGAGGCCGTCGACCATATGTCCGTGTTCGCTGACCGAGAAGAACTGCGCCACCTCATCCACAGTTGCCCGGATGGTCCACGCGGAGTGGACCGGGCTGGAGCGTCTAACTGCCGGGGCCCCCGGCGCACCGTCATTCCCGCCGTCGGCGCCCTCCGCCGCATTTTCGGCCGGGTTGCATTCATCGCATATGCCGCCTGCGCCTTCTTCGCCCAGTTCCTTGAGCTGCAGGTTCAGCCTTTCGCTGTTTGGATGTGTTGTTACCAGCTGAGTCGCGCTCGTAGTGCCTGGATCCTGCAGAACGATGTTGCTCTCCGCCTGCGCCTTCTTGTTCTGCGCAAGAATCTCAAGGTTGTTGCGTGCGGAGGGGGCCAGCGGATGGACAGGGTCCTCGCTCACAAAGACGCTCAGTTCGCGCTGCATCGTGTCAAAGTCTTTCAGAGCCAGAGCGGCGCCTGCACCTACGTAGTGCACGTCCGCGTAGTCCTTATGGTCAAGCGCGTGCGCCTGCTGCACTGTCTCCAACGCGCGCTGATATTGATGGTTCCCGGTTTGCGCGCGCGCCAGCGCGGCGAGGATCTTGACGTCTTTGGGACGCAGCGCGCTGGCTTTCTCCAGGTGGGATTCCGCCCCGGCAAAGTCTTTCCGGTTCAACAGCAGCACTCCCAGGTTTAGAAACGATCGTGCAAATTTGTCGTCCAGCTTCTCGGCCGTTTCGAATTCAGCTGTGGCGTGCTCGGTGTCACTCAAATCAAGATAGGCAATGCCCAGATTCACGTGCGCGGAGACAAACTTGGGGTATTTTGCGATAGCTTTCCGCAGACATTTGGCCGCTTCTTGCGATTTCTGCTGCTTCATCAAGGTGAGGGCCCGGTCAAACTGGACCAGTGCACCCGACGGAGCACTCAGATCGAGTATGGATGCCGCCCCGGAATCGACAAGGTGGCGGTTGCTCTCGATTCGTTCCCGCTCGGCATCCTTGTTCCGATGGCTCTCCCCGTCGACGTAGATCTGCACCAAATCCAGATTGCCGAATGGACTTCCTCCTTGTGCGGAAGCAGGAGTCCCCATAAAGGAGAAAACGGCCAGAGACAAGAACACACTCACAGAAAATCTCAACCAAGTCGCCATGTACGAAACTCATCGCTCGGCCGCGCATCCACGATTTCAGCAGGTTCTCGCGTCCCGAACACCCTGTCTGATTGCGCGCAGCCAGCCCGCAATTCGGCGCCAACATTCTATCCTGAATCTATCTCGTGAGCCGTGCGTGAGATCCACGCCAAGGAAGCGTGATCCGCGAGGGCCAGAGAGTGGTAAGGTGCGTCAGTTTGAAGCGACCGTTCCCTTCTTATCGAGCAATTTCTCCATTTCGTCCATCACGCGGTTCATTTTCTTGACCGTCAGCTCCAGCGGCTCGTCGGTAGTCATATCGACGCCGGCATCTTTCAGCAGGTCGATGGGGTACTTCGATTTTCCCGCCGAGATGAATTTCAGATAGCGCGCGGTGGCTCCGGGTTCTCCCGCCAACACTTTTTCCGATAACGCAGACGACGCAGTGAACGACGTCGCGTACTGGAAAACGTAGAACGAGTTGTAGAAGTGGGGAATATAGGCCCACTCGTTGGCGATGTAATCGTCGACGATGCACACGCCTTGATCGTGCCCGTAGTATTTCTTGACGATTTCGCCGTAGAGCTTCGACAGGGAGTCGCCGGTCAGTGGCTCTCCCTTCTCCACCATCTCGTGCATGCGCAGCTCGAATTCCGCAAACTGGGTTTGGCGGAATACGGTCCCCTTGATGCCTTCCAGATAACTCCCGAGCAAGGAAAGCCGGGTCGCGTCATCCTTGATCTTCTTGAGCATGTAATCGTTGAGCAGCGCTTCGTTGAAGGTAGAAGCGACTTCCGCGACGAATACTGGATAAGACGACAGCGCATACGGCTGCGTCTTGTTGGAGAAGTAGCTGTGCATGGTGTGCCCAAGTTCGTGGGCAACGGTGCTCATGTCATCGTACTTGCCGTTGTAGTTGATCAGCATGTAGGGATGAACGTCGTAGGCGGAACCGTTCGAGTACGCGCCTGAAGTCTTGCCTTCGGTGGGGTACATGTCGATCCAGCGCTGGGTGAAGGCGCGTTTGGCTCCTCCGGCGTACTCCGAGCCGAGAGGTGCAAGGGCCTCGAGGATGTTCTTCTCAGCCACGTCCACCGGATAACTCGTCTCGACCGAGGACACGAGTGGAGCATAGAGATCGTAGTAGTGGAGATCGGACAGGCCCATCATGCGCTTGCGGAGCTTCAGATACCGATGAAAGGTCGGCAGATTGCGATCGACGCCTTCCACCAGGCGGGAATAGACCGAAACCGGAATGTTGGGCTGGTCGAGCGAAGCTTGCAGAGAGTTGTCGTAATTTCGCGCGCGCGCGTAGAAGACCGAGGTCTGCACGTTGGAATTCATCATGGAGCCGAAGGTTCCGCGATACTTGCCCAGCGCGGTAAAGAAGGCCTCCATGACCTTCTGCCGGTCTTCGCGGGATGATGAAGCGCGGTAAAGAGAAAAAGTGGCCTTGTCGAGCTTCACGGTTTTCCCGTTGCTCAAAGTGACGGAGGGATAAGGAAAGTCTGCGTCGGCGAAGATGCCGTAGACGCTGGATGGCCCGCTCGCCATCACAGACGACGCGGCCAGCAGTTTTTCCTCCGAGTTGCTCAGAGTGTGAGCGCGGCGCCGCGCGACGTCCTCAAGGTAATGGCGGTAGACATGCAGGCGAGACTCTTGCGTGAGGAATTTCTCGATGGTCGCATTGTCCATCTTGAGGATTTCGGGTTCGATGAACGCGCTTTCCGTTCCGAAAACGGACCCAACTTGAATCATTTCCTGCTGCATACCCTGGTAAGTGCTGACGCGCGTGTCTTCGTCGGACTTCATGCCGGCATAACTGTAGAGACGGGCCAACTCCTTCTCGAGATTGCTCTGCATCTCCAGGGCATCGGCGAGGTGGGATGCGGAGGAACCTAGCGTCCCCTGGAATTGGCGCAGTTTCGGCAATTCGGAAGTGAGTTTCTCCTTGGCCGCGCGCCAAGCATGGTCAGAGGGATACAGAGCAGACAGATCCCATTTGTACTCGTCGGGAACCTTGCTGCGGTCGTGCTCCTGGGCATGCGAAACGAACGTTGAGGCGGCGAACAGCACGAGGGCGCCCGGTAGCTGGCGCCGGACGGCGGCGAGATCAAAGTGCATTGGCAGTGCTCCTCCGCAATTAGACGGTTTCCGGGAGAAAACAGAAGCTGGACTGGGACCACGGACCGGGATTCAAGCATTGTAGCGCAGAGAAACGGCTACCGGCCGCACCGGGCGTAAGTGCTAGACTGGCTCGGCGTTGGTGCAATTGTGCCCACACACAACGAAAAACTCGGACTGATTGCCGGCAACGGCAAGTTTCCCTTCCTGGTGCTGGATGCGGCGCGGGCGCAGGGATATGAAGTGGTAGTAGCGGCCATCAAGGAGGAGACTTTTCCGGAGATCGACACGCACGGCGCCAGCGCGGTGCACTGGCTTTCGCTGGGAGAACTCTCGAAATTGATCGAGACCTTCCAGCGCGAGGGAGTGCGGCGGGCGGTGATGGCCGGGCAGGTCAAGCATAAGCAGATTTTTTCCAGTATCCGGCCGGACTGGCGATTGGCCAAACTCCTGTTGTCACTCGCGACCCGCAATACCGATTCTCTGCTGGGCGCAGTGGCCAAGGTCCTGGCCGACGAGGGGATCACACTGGAGAATTCGACCTGGTTGTTGGAACCGCTGCTGGTCAAAGCAGGTGTTGTGACGAAGCGCGCGCCTGGTGACCAAGAACTCAAGAACGTCGAGTACGGGCGCGCGGTGGCACGGCATTTGGCGCAGCACGATATCGGGCAGACTGTGATAATCGCAGAATCGGCTTGCGTAGCGGTTGAGGCCATGGAAGGAACGGATGCGACGATCGAGCGCGCCGGTCAGATTATGCGCTCTCTGCATGGGGACGCATCCACGCTCAGCCGGTCGCTGACTGTCGTGAAGATCGCGAAACCGAATCAGGATATGCGCTTTGATGTTCCCGTGATTGGTGCAAAGACTATCGAGACCATGCATGCCGCAGGCGCAACTTGCCTGGCACTGGATGCGGGGAAGTGCCTGTTGTTGGATGGGCCAAAGGTGATTGACGCCGCGGATGCGGCAGAGATCGCAATCATTGCGGAGGAAAAGTGACGTGCCGCTCAATACGAAAATAGAAGCTTCCGAGGCTGCACTTATTGCCGACCAGCTTCGCCGCGCCTTTGATGGCGACGCCTGGCATGGTCCGGCCGTGCTGGAATTACTGAAAGACGTCAAGGCAGAAACCGCCGCTGCCCGGCCGATTCATGACGTGCACAGCATTTGGGAATTACTGCTGCACATCGCGGTTTGGGACGGAGCGGCGATGGTGAGGCTTTCCGGTAAAAAATGCCAGCCCACCGGGACGGACAATTTCCCGCTGGTGACGAAGCCCACCGACGCCGCATGGCGTAAGGCGGTGGCTGAAGCGAAACGCACGCACCAGAAGCTGGTCAGGACGGTTTCCGCGCTGCCGGAATCCAGGCTCCGGGATCGCGTGCCCGGCAAACGCTATAACTTCGCTCACATGCTTCACGGAATCGCGCAGCACGAGCTCTATCATGCCGGGCAGATTGCGATCTTGAAAAAGGCGCAGGCTGGATCGGTCTTGTGACGCTGGATATTGAGATGGTTATGGCAACTTCTTTGCCACGGATTCATGCGGATAAACACGGATGGGCGTCATTCTGTCGAAGGGAGGAATCAATACACTTCTGCCTAAGTCGGCAGGGTTGCATAGATCCTTCGCGCAAAACCGCGCTTAGGATGACAATTGCGCAACTTGAATGATCCCAATCCGCGTTCATCGGCGCAAATCCGCGGCAAAGAAGTTGCCATAAACCTTCAGTCGCCAAGTTCGCGAATCTCCGCTCATCACCACTGCTTGAAAATCACAGCAACCGCCGCAACGATCAGTGCAAAGCCGGCGAAGTAATTCCAGCGCAGCGGCTGCTTCAGGTACAGCACGGAAAACACGCTGAACACGGTGAGGGTAATGACTTCCTGGATCGTTTTCAGTTGCGCCGCGCTGAATTCGTACGATCCGATGCGGTTTGCCGGCACCTGGAAGCAGTATTCGAAGAAGGCGATCATCCAGCTCACCACGATCACTTTGAAGAGGGGAACATCGCGGTACTTGAGGTGTCCGTACCAGGCAAAAGTCATGAAGATGTTGGAAACAGTCAGCAGCGCGATGGTTCTCATGCGGCGATATTTTCCTTTCTATGTTTGAGCCTTTGCGCGGGACCCGGTATCGCAAGCTGGCAGGTAATCCTGATGCTCTTTCCCCGCTTTGCGTTTACAATTCTCTTCCGGCAACCAGCCAGCGAGAAATCTTCTGCCAACGCGAAACCCCGTCATCGTCGCCGTCGTGGGCGTGGGAGTTTTCGGACGCAATCACGCCCGAGTCTACAAGGAATTGGAGCTGCAAGGCGAGGCGGTGCGCCTGCTGGGGGTAGTCGATCCGGATACGGCGCGGGCCGACGCCGTCGCGCGTGAGTTTGGATGCAAGGCGTTCGGCTCGGTGCAGCAGCTCTTGACGACGCACAGCGAAGTGCAGGCCGCCTCGGTGGCCGCGCCCACCCTCCATCATCTACCCGTCGCCCGAGAGCTGATGAACTCCGGGGTCGATGTGCTGATCGAAAAACCCCTGGCGGCCAAGCTCTCCGAAGCGGAGGAACTGGTCTCGATCGCGGCCAAACACAAACGCATCGCGCAAGCGGGCCACCTGGAAAGATTCAATCCCGCAGTTCGAGCTACCCTGCCCATTCTGACCAAGCCCATGTTTTTTGAGGTGCACCGGCTGAGCGTTTTCACGCCGCGTTCGCTTGACGTCGATGTGGTGCTCGATTTGATGATTCACGATCTCGATATCGTGCTGGCGTTCGCCAAATCGGCGGTAAAGGAGGTCCGCGCGGTCGGGCTGCCGATTCTTTCGGGTAAGGTCGACATTGCCAATGTGAGGCTGGAATTCGACTCAGGATGCATTGCGAATTTCACCGCCAGCCGCGTTTCTACCGAGCGCGTGCGCAAGCTGCGCTTCTTCCAGCCTCGGCAGTACGTTTCGCTGGATTATGGGCGGCAGGAAGTCATGGTCTTCACGGTTGGTGCCGATGGGAGTCCGTCGGCGGAGCCCTCGGTGAATCCCCAGATTGGGGTCACAAAGCCGCCGGTGGCGTCGGAAGAACCGCTGCATGCTGAGCTGAAGTCGTTTCTGCATGCGGTCCGCGATCGCTCCAAGCCCGCGGTGCCGCTGGAGGATGGACGCCGGGCGCTGGCCCTGGCCCTCGATGTCGTGGCCGCTATGCGCGAACACGCGAAAAAAGTGGATCTCGCGGGCATCGCCAAAGCGTAGCCAAACCGCTCGCTTCGCATCGCGGGACAGCCGAGGCGGCTGTCTCTACGTGGTTTCTATTCATTGTTTACATATGTTTACATGCCTTAGCTGGCGCTCAATTCTGGGAAGCAGAATTGCCGGAAAGATGCGAGAATAGAAACAACTTGCTTGTATAGCGCCGCGCGCCGATTGCATGCTCCTCCTCAAGGCCCAGATGCAACGCCGTGGGTGCATTTCGTGTCTAAACGACAGGCGGACAAAGTTAAAACCAGCGCATGCCGATCACGCAGATTCCATTTCACGATCCGGTAGCTCCGCCCCCGCCGCCCAAACCTGAGCCCGAACAATTAGGACTCTACGACTCGCAGGACTGGGAACAGGCATACCGCGAGTTGGATGCGCGAGTTCCTCACCTGCTGATTCAATTGCAGGATGATCTTTCCCGTTCACGAAAACGCGAGGCGGTATGGATTTCGATCATCGGCCACCTGGTCCTGTTCATTCTCCTGTGGAACCTGCCTCTCATTGAAAAAACCATGGGATTCCATCGCGTCGTCGTTGTGCCGGTGAATCCGATGGAAGACAAGAACGTGACTTTCCTGCCGCTTCCGTCGGATTTGCAGAAGCCGGTGCGCAAGCCGAACACCAACGTTTTGTCGGACAAAGACCGGATTGCGACCTCCCGGCATCCCGAACTCGATCCCAAGGAATTGCGGAAGATTCTGGCGACTCCACCACCGGGGGCCCCGGGCTTGCAGGGACCGCGTGGGCAGGCAGCGCCTCCTCCGATGGCGCAGAGCCCGGCGCCCTACCAGCAGCAACAGCAAGGACAGCAGCAGCCCACGCAGCGGCCGCAGTTTGAAAGCAATCAGAATGCGCAATTGCAGATGCCAGCCACCCGGCCCAGCAACGCATTCAGCAAGTACGCGGGCTCGATGAGCGCGGGATCGGCCATTCAAGAGGCGGCGCAGGCGGCGGCAGCCCGTCGTGCGGCAGGAGGCGGCGGAGGGCAGGAGGGCGACTTCGGACTGGGCACGGGCGCGCACGGGCGTCCGGTGGGTGCCCTCGACATTCTCAGCGACACCCAGGGGGTGGACTTCGGGCCCTACCTGCAGCGCCTTTTACAGGATGTGCGCGAGAATTGGTATCACCTGATTCCCGAATCGGCGGAGATGAAGAAGGGCAAACTGGCCATCGAGTTCGCCATCACGAGGGATGGCAAGGTTGCGGATATGCGTCTCGTAGCCAGCTCAGGAGATGTCGCCCTCGATCGTCCAGCGTGGGGCAGCATTACATCTTCGAATCCGTTTCAACCGTTGCCCCCTGAATTCACCGGCCCCTACCTTGCGCTGCGGTTCCGCTTCTACTACAACCCGGACAAGGCCGACCTGCAGTAGCAGGAAGTCAACTCCTTTCCCGCGCCGATGTACGCCGATCAACGCGGATCAGAACAAGATCCGTTGGTGAATCCGCGAGATCCGCGTGAATCTGCGGGAAAGAAGTCCCGCCACCCCAGAGTTCGTCCTTTCAAAGCCGGCTGTTAGATAACTTCCTGAGTACCTGCTACATTTCAACCTGTGCTGCCGTCCGACGAATACGCTGCGCGTCGAAGCGCCCGCGAGGCGAGGGCCGTTCGGTTCGAAAAGATTCACATCCAACTTGGGAATGTGCGGCTGTTGCTGGCGATTGTGGCGGCCATTCTCGCCTGGGAATCATTGCGCACGCACGCTCTTTCCGCCTGGTGGCTCGCGCTTCCAGTTGCCGGATTCGGAATTATTGCGTTCTGGCACTCGCGGGTGTTGCGTGACCTGGAACTCGCACGGCGAGCTTTAGCGTTTTACGAGCGCGGTCAGGCACGGATCGACGACCGGTGGGCTGGCGCCGGTGAAACGGGCGAGCGCTTTGCCGATCCGCATCACGTGTACGCCGCCGATCTTGACCTGTTTGGGCAGGCAAGCCTGTTTCAACTTCTGTCGACGGCGCGCACCCGCATGGGAGAAGACACTCTGGCGCAGTGGTTGCTTTCGCCCTCGCCCTTGAAGCAAGTCATCGAGCGACATGCGGCAATCAGCGAACTGAAAAGTGAGCTGGATTTGCGGGAAGATCTGGCTGTGCTCGGCGAAGACGCGAAAGTTGGAGTCCATCCAGAAGCTCTGACCGCATGGGCGGAGTCACCCAACCAGATGAATGCTCTATGGATGATCTGGCTCGCACCGTTGCTTGCCGTGCTCGCCGTGGCGGGCGCGGTCACGTGGGCGGTTTGGGATATCGCCAGCCCTTTCGTGCTCGTGATCGTGATAGAAGCGGCGTGCACGTATGCGCTCAAAAAGCAGTTGGAGTCTGTCCTGCACGGGACCGAGCATGCATTCGGGGACCTGGATCTTTTATCTGGCGTCTTGGAACGACTGGAGTCGCAGGTCTTTCACGTGCCGAAGTTGCAGTCGTTGCAGCAAGGGCTGGTGTCGAGCCGCGTGCGGGCCTTCCAGGCCATTGCGCACCTGCGGACTTTAGTCGATCTGATCAACTCCCGCCATAACTTCTTCGTGCGGATTATCGACGCACCGCTGATGTATTCCGTGCAGGTAGCGTTCGCAGCAGAACGCTGGCGTCGCGCACATGGGGGTGCCGTGAGGAACTGGGTGGCGGTGGTCGGAGAGATAGAAGCGCTGCTGTCGCTGGCAACCTATAGTTTCGAGCATCCCAACGATCCTTTCCCAGAATTCATCGAGGGCGCGGCGGCGTTCGAAGGCGAGGACCTCGGACATCCGCTCTTGCCGGCTGCAGTCTGCGTTCGCAACAGCATGAAGCTCGGGGGCGAGGCGAGGATTCTGTTGGTGAGCGGCTCGAATATGTCTGGGAAGAGCACGCTTCTGAGGACCATCGGCATCAATACTGTGCTCGCGATGGCGGGCGCGCCGGTAAGAGCGGCGCGCATCCGCCTCACCCCACTGCGCGTCGGCGCCAGCATTCGCGTCCATGACTCCCTGCAGGAAGGTAGCTCGCGCTTTTATGCGGAAATCACACGCTTGCGGCAGATCTTCGAATTCGCAGGTGGGAGTCCGCCACTGCTGTTTTTACTCGATGAACTTCTGCAGGGGACGAACTCCAGTGATCGCCGCATCGGCAGCGAGGGCGTCGCGCGCGCGCTGCTGGAGCGCGGTTCAATCGGGCTGGTCACGACCCACGATCTGGCGCTTACCGAGATAGGCGGAGCAATGAACGGCCACCTGCACAATGTCCATTTCCAGGACGAGTTTGCGGACGGCAAGATCACCTTTGATTACAAACTGCGCGACGGAGTGGTGACCAAAAGCAACGGGCTGGAGTTGATGAGGTCGATTGGGCTGGACGTTTAAGCGGGGCCCGTTCCGCGCCGCTATGCCGAACGCTCGGGTACCATCGAAAATAGTTGCGGGCGAAAAAGGCTGCCACGGCAAATTTTCATTAGGTGAGGATTGAGTGCAAGGTACAAGCTCCGTCTCCGACGTTGAAATGCTGCGAGGCCGATATGCTCTGTCATGCTCCTGCATCAGAAAGAACTCGAACCCTTCGAACCGCCCTGTGTCTCGTGATTTTTCTCGTTGCGCCGCGTGCTACACGTGCTGACGTGGGGACTCCTGATACTCCGGCCGGCCATACACTACAAGCATTTCTCGCCGCATTTAATAGTGGGGACCACGACCGGATTGCTGCCTACATCAAGAAATACGACCCGCAAAAGAGCGTAGACGGATTAACGTCTTTCAGCAATGACACCGGGGGGTTCACACTCGTTTCGATTGTCCGCACCGCCCCCGATAAGCTCTCTTTTCTTGTTCACGGGCGCGGAGACAACCTCGACGCCTACGGAACCTTGCAGCTTGCCAGTATCTCGCCGCCACTTGTAAAACGACTCGACATTCGCGCGATTCCGCCGGGCGCGAAACTCGATGACATTCAGCTCGACGATGCCAGCCGGCAGAAGGCCATTGACGCAATCAGTGAGCGGTTGACCGAGTACTACGTCTATCCTGACGTAGCGGCAAAGATGGTGCAGGCAATCCATGATCATCAGAAGCACGGCGACTACAGTTCGATTACGGATGGCAATGAATTCGCGGAGGCGCTAGCTCGCGATCTGCGTGCCGTCAGCGATGACAAACATCTTCACGTCTCATACGAGCCGTTCACTTTACCCGAACACTCCGGTTCTTCTGCCGGGCCGAGCCCGCCCAGCCCTGCGGACGAGGCACGTTTTCGCAGCATGCTTGAGCGTCAGAACTGCACCTTCTCCAAGCTGGAAATTCTCGATCACAACATTGGCTACATGAAGTTCGGCGCGTTTCCTCCTCCCGAAGATCTGCGGGCCCACCGTGGTGGCGGCAATGAACTTTCTGGCGCATACCGACGCCCTGATCTTCGATCTGCGCGAGAACCACGGCGGCGATCCCAGCATGGTGGATTTCATAGTTTCGTATCTCTTCCGGCAGTCGACGCACGTTAACGATCTGACGAACCGGCACGATAACGAAACCCACCAATACTGGACGCTTCCTTGGGTTCCCGGGCCGCGCCTCGCCGATCAGCCCGTCTATGTACTCACCTCTCATCAGACCTTCTCCGGAGGCGAGGAATTTACTTTCGATCTGCAAACGCAAAAGCGCGCGACCATTGTGGGCGAAACAACCGGCGGCGGCGCTCACCCGGTGCGGGGCCTGCCTGCCGGGGACCACTTCTCCATTGGCGTACCCTTCGGCCGGCCCATCAACCCGGTCACGCACGGCGATTGGGAAGGGAAAGGCGTAGAGCCAGATGTGAAGGTCAGCGCTGCCGACGCGTTGGCCACTGCTGAAAAACTGGCCGCCGACAAATTGGCAACCAAGGATAAGCCGACAACAGGCCGCTGAACCGTAGCAATTTTCAGAATCTCCGGGGTAGGTGCTGCGGCTAGGCCATGACGTTCGTCGGGGGTTTGAGCGTAATCGCGATATTTCGACAACTAGCGCGCCAGCGGGGTAAGGTGACCCCATTTATCCATTTCTCAACCACACGTCTCGCATGTCCAGCTACCTGCCTCGTTGATTTCGGTTGCCGGAACTTCGGCACCGGGCAACCGCAAGCCGGACAATTCAGAGGTTTTGTGTACTACAACGGCACTCTCGATTTTCCCGTAACGCATTAGGTTCGCAGCGAAAGGCTCATCACGGTATTATGCTTGGAGATCAGTGGGTTATGGTTTGAATCCCTTCGGTCTCTGTGAGCCTGTTCGTTTCTTGAAAGCGGCAAGTTGCTCGGCATTACAGGTCTTGACGTCCTTTGCGACAATCTCTCTAACTTCACCTAAGGTTGCTGGTCGTCAGTCGTTCATTGCGAGAGCCTAACAAGTGGCTGTGCGCGGTTGACAACCAAAAGCAACGGGCTGGGATAGATGCGTTCGCTCGGGCTTGATGTTTAGAGCTACCCAACATCCGAGCGCAGCGGCCGCGAACGTGGGTGAGAAGTTTTTGACCGCAAGGATAAGAAATGGGCCGGATGTTGCGACAGCCTAGATTTCGTCCGAGGCGGATCGCCTCTCAATCGGTGTAGCTACAGGCTGAACACCCGCGGCAAGGATCTTTCTTGCTCGAGAGCGGCGCTTGGGGCAAGCCGTTTTCCGTCACGGTTATCACTATTTTCCGTTTCCGTTCCCACCGCCGTTGCTGCCGTTGCCCCCACCGTTTCCGTTCCCATTCCCGTTGTTTCCGTTTCCGTTCCCACCGCCGTTGCTGCCGTTGCCCCCACCGTTTCCGTTCCCATTCCCGTTGTTTCCGTTTCCGTTCCCACCGCCGTTGCCGCCGTTGCCCCCACCGTTTCCATTCCCGCCACCGTTGCTGCCGTTGCCCCCACCACTGCCGCTCCCACTTCCGCCGCTGCCACTATCGCCTCCGCTTCCACCGCCCCCGCTGCCTCCACTGCTTCCCCCTGGCATCGCTGACAAGGCCTGGCATGCTGATTCAGAACCGGGCAATGCACCGCTATTGTCCCAGCGAATCGTTGCATCCTCAGCCGAACAGTAGGAGTTGACGCCAGTGTGGTTGACGTGGACGGGTACTGCCGTTGCGTAGTAGCTGACGTTCGGAGGCCCACCCGATGCAGTCGCTGCGAAGCCATACCCACTCTTGGTTCCCCCAGCCAAAACGCCGTCGAGCAGGCAGGGCGTGGTGGCATCGGGATGGCAAGGCGTTGAACCCAGCACACTCAAACTGCTCGCATAGCCCAGCTGCGGATAGCTGACGCTGTAGATGATCATCGCCTCGTTAATAGCGCGCAGGGAGGAAACCGCCGACGCTTCGTTCGCCGACATGCGTGCGCGCAGCAGGTTGGGGATCGCAATCGCCGCCAGTATCAAAATGATGCCGACGGCGATCAACAACTCGATCAGCGAAAAACCCTTCGGTCTGCGCACTTGTGTCTCCTGGTTCGGGATTCGAGAGAATCGCATAGGCGGGAAACGAGGCCCTTCAACGGAAAGTGGGCGCAACTGGATAACCATCTGAATCGTTAGTCACCTGATTGATTCTGAAGGTTTCCGCCGAGATGGCTGAGGCGAAGACAGTTCGCCTTGTTCAGGGTCCAGACACAATTCCAGTTTCTGGAAAGACGGCAACAAACGAACATCGAAAAAAGCCTGTGCGGATGATCTGGCCACGCCTGCAGTCTGACAAAAAGACGGCGACGTGGTGCAACATCAGTGCGGCCAGAAAAGCCCCACTTCCCGAGCTGGACCCCGCCGGGCCCGCGTTCACGGTGCAAGGCTACCGGTTCGAGCTTTTCCCCAGCGCTCACTCCCGTTGACCGGAGCTTTGGTTCAACACAGGCTCATAACCGCAGAGAAGGAACTCCTTGAAACACGCTGATGGGCAGCATCAAAGTATGGACGGACCTCCTCAGTCTCGCCAATCCTGCGGCCTTCGGTCGTTCGACGCGCATACGCGCGTATGTTCAGCAGATTGTTAAAGAGATGGGACTCGAGTCTCCGTGGCGATTCGAGGCTGCGGCCATGCTGTCCCAAGTTGGATGCATAACCCTCGACCCAGACAAGATTGAGGCAGCCTACTGTGGTCGGCCTTTGTCTCCCGAGGAGCAGGTGAAATTCGATCAGCACCCCGGCGTCGCAGACAATCTGCTGGGGCACATACCTCGGCTTGAACCCATCGCCTGGATGGTTGGACAGCAGATGTCTTATCCGCCAAAAAACGAAGGCAAAGAGATGCCGGATAGCGTCGTGAGAGGCGCAGCTATCCTGCAACTCGCGATATCCTACGACGACTTGAGAATTCGTGGAGTGTCGAAAGGCGAAGCCGTCGCTGAACTAAAAGCGAAAAAGACTTTTGCGACAAAGCTCATCAACGCGCTCAAGGAATTAGACGCTGCTGCACCGCCCATGGAGAAGAAACTCGTTCCAGTGTCTCAGCTAAGATCCGGCATCATCTTGGAAGAAGAGATCATGATCTCGGAAGAAGAGATAAGGACCCGTACTGGCCTTCTCTTCGTGGGCAGGGGACAGTAGATCACTTACCCGGTCTTGGCGCGGCTCCGGAACTTCCAGAACAACAAGGCTATTCCGGAGAAGGTCCTTGTTCTGGTCCCGAGTGAGCAACGGAAGGTTTAGTATTCGATTTTTTTCGGAGTGTCTGCTGCGCTCTGAAAATGGGCCCGGCAGCCGAAGCTGGTTTTAGCGTTCGCAACCGGCGCGAGCCCAGAAGGGCCGCTCGTCCCACTTAAGACAGAGACGCGTTCACCACTTACTCCGGCCCGACCCTCGCTGGTCAGCCCCGGCGCTTCGCGTTTTGTCCGCAGCTGTGAAGCCGTATCCTCACGGGTTCCGCGGGTGAATCGTTCTGTAGCTACCAGACTCGGCAGCGATTCTGATTCACCATCGGCGATCCCGCTTTGCAGTGAAACGCTTCCTGGAACTCCGGCATATTCGAGACCACGCCATTGGTGCGGTACTTTTCCGGGGAGTGCGGATCGACGGTGGCACGCAGGCGTTTCGTTTCGTCGCGACTCTGGCCGCACCAGCTCTGTCCGTAGCCGACGAAGAAGCGCTGTTCGGGCGTCAGGCCGTCCAACGGTTCGAGCTTCTCCCCCGTCGTGTCTGCCTTCCATGCCATGTAAGCCAGCAACAATCCGCCGAGATCGGCGACGTCTTCGCCCAGCGTCAGCTTGCCATTGATCTTGATGTCATCGATGATTGTGTATCCCGAATATTGTGTGGAGATGCAATCGGCGCGCTTCTGGAATTCCTTCGCGTCCTCAGGTGTCCACCAGTCGCGCAGGTTTCCTTGCGCGTCGAATTGCCGGCCTTCGTCGTCGAAGCCATGGGTGAGTTCGTGACCGATCGTGCCGCCGGTGTCGCCGTAGTTCGGTGCGGCATCGGACTGGGGATCGAACGCTGGAGGCTGCAACACTCCCGCGGGGAAGTTGATATCGTTCATCTGCGGGTTGTAATAAGCGTTGACGGTGGGCGGAGTCATGTCCCACTCGCCGCGATCGACGGGCTTGCCGATCTTGGCGAGTTGTCGATTGAATTCGAATACGCGAGAGCGCTCCACATTGCCCAGCTCATCCCCGCGAACGATTTCCAGCTTGCTGTAATCGCGCCACTTGTCGGGATAGCCGATCTTATTGGCCATGCCGTGCAGCTTAACCAAAGCCTGCTGTTTGGTCGCGTCCGACATCCAGGGCAGGCTTTTGATGTCTCGCGCCATGGCAGTTTCGATCTCCTTGACCATCTTCAAGGCCTGCTGCTTGGCTTCCGGAGGAAAGTACTTCGCAACGTAGGCCTGGCCCAAAGCTTCGCCCAGGTCACCATCGACGCCCCGCGTGCAGCGCTTCCAGCGCGGCTGCAATTCCTGCTGACCCCGCAGAGTCTTGCCGTAGAAGGCGAAATTCTCATCGACGAACGCGGGAGAAAGAAAAGGCGCATTGGCATGCACGAGATGCCAGCGCAGGTAAGTCCTCCAGTCGGCCAGATTTTCGCTGGCGAGTTCCGCGTTCATGGCCTTAAAAAAATTAGGAGCGGTGACATTCAGCGAAGCTACCGAGGGTATACCCACCTTCGCGAAATAAACGGGCCACTGAAAATCAGGGGATAGACTCTGTAGTTCGGCAGCCGTCATTTTGTGATCAAGGGCCTTGGGGTCGCGGCGCTCGACTCGGGTCATGGAGCCTTTGGCAAGCGCAGTTTCGATACTCAAAATGGTCTGCGACTCGGCCGCCGCTGCATCCGGGGAGTCACCAAGCAGTTCGAGCATCTTCTGCACGTGGGCGACGTACTGTTTGCGGAGTTCCTGCGACTTGGCGTCATCTTTGGTGTAGTAGTCGCGGTCGGGCAACCCAAGTCCGCCCTGATCGGCGTTGGCAATCACCTGGTTGGCGTCGCGAAAATCTTGAATGGATTCAAAGCGGAAAAGCACGTTGTCGTAGATCATGGCCGCAGCTACGTCCGCTAACTCCGTCTTCGATTTGATATTCGCGATGCGATCCAGTTCTGGCTTCAACGGCGCCGCTCCCTTCCCGTTGATGGCGCTCTCGTCCATGCAAGAGGCGTAGTAATCGCCGATCTTCTGATTGACGGCGTTGCGCTTGGCATCAGGCGCGGAAGCGGCTTCGAGAATGCCACGCAGCTGGGCCAGGTTCTCGTCCTGCATTTTCGAATAGGTGTCCCATGAAGACTGGTCCGGCGGGATGGGATTGTTCTTGATCCATCCGCCGCAGGAATATGCAAAGAAGTCCACGCAAGGATCGATGCTGCGATCCATAGAGGTGACATCCAGCGCGGGTTCGTGTTTGCGCGTGGAAGACTGCTGTGCGTGCGCGAAGCACAGAAACAGAGTTGGGACCAACAAGATAAGGCCGCTTCTTCTGAATCGCATGATAGCTCCTTGAAATCTGGGTCGCTTCGCCGAAGCTTGGCAGAAAACACTACTCAACATCAGGGACAATTCGAAACCGTCGTTTGCGGCCGGCACGATAAATCGCGAAGTCGCGCCGATCAAGCGTGAAAATAGTATCAATCTTCTCGCGATTGGCAAGATACACCAAGACGGTATCGGCAAGTTGCGGATGAATGTCCTCATAGCGTTTCATCAGGATTGCAATGGCTCCCGATTCGGTTCCTGCCAAAGGAAGTAACTCGACGAAGCCACCGTTGACGCTACGTAACAACTGCTGTATCGCGTACGGCGATTTTCGCAAAAGCCAAGCCGCTTCGGTAATGACGGGCCAGCACGAAAGCAGAGGGGCCGGCATATGCCGCAACGCAGTCACGCACGCGTCATGATACTCATCCTCTCGAGACAGGATTGCAACGAGAGGGCCAGTGTCGACCAGGATCCGCTTCATTTCGACTTGCCGAAATTCTTCATGTATTGCGGGTTGATGCTGAGATCCTTCGCAGCACGACGCACGCAGCCAACTAGCCCTGCCTGTTTGGCCATCGCATAGGCTGACTGCGGGCTATTCTCGCTGCCAAGGTATGTCTCAAGAGCAACCCTGACCAGATCGGATGGCGTTTGGCCGCGCGCTCGCGAATGGTCGCGAAGCCGGTTGCCCAGAACTTTCGGCACGCGAACGGTGATGCGTTGGGAAGCCATATGTCTGACATTTTACCACACGTGTCAGACAGACAAATTCAACTCCTCTTCAGCCGGATCGATCCGTCGCCGGTGCGGATGGTGAGCAGGCTTCCACCTCCGTTGAGCTTGCCGTGAATCTCGTTCTGGCGAATCTTGCCCTCGGTCGTGATCGGCATGTCCAGATCGATGTGGCCGTCACTGGTGTGCAGGTCCACATCCGCGGAGAGGTCGGGCGGCAGTTCCAGCGAGACGCTGCCATCCCCGGTCTCGAGCCTCCAGGGCGCTGCCAGGGTTGAGCCGTGACGGGCGGACACGTCGACATGTCCGTCACCGGTCTTCAGTTCGAGTTCGTCAAATCGTCCGTTCGCCTGGATGTGGCCATCCCCGGTGGTGGCGTTGAGCTTGCCCTCGACGGAGTCGAGATTCTCCGAGCCATCGCCGGTGTGAAGATCCATGGTGCCTTTCAGGCCGGCAACCTCGATCTTGCCGTCGCCGGTGCGCAGGTTCACGTTGCCCTCGCGGGGCATCTGGATGACGATGTCGACCCGGTGCTGGCCCCACTCAACATTGAAGTTGTGATGCGGGTAGTGGACTTCAATCTCGACGGTGTTGCCGGTTTGACGTTCGTCTACGCGGATCCCGCCTTCGCCGATCTTGTATCGGGTGGTGAGAACTTTGGCTTCAATCGTGTTCTGGTCCCCGGTGGTGACGCGGATGTTGGCGTCGGAAGTCTCGATGCGCACGTCGGGCTTGCCGGTCAGGTTGTAGGTTTTCGACCATTCGTCAGCCCGCACGGGCAGAACGGCAGCTACGCTAAGCGCCGCGACTAACAGCAGGGCCCGTTGCAGCATAGGTTTCATAGAATCCTCCGGCGGGCGAGCACACCTTTAGCCCAGCCTGCTAGACGTGGGTACGGGCGAGGGGTGAGATTGGTTCCAAAAGAAATGTCGGTTAACCTGCCTTGGCCCTGACATACGCCATGCTCAGGAGGGTGCGCTCCGAGAATGGTACATAAAGCAGCCCCGCGCTGGCGGCGAAGGCGGCGCCAATCCCGATCTGCTGCGTGAGCAGGAACGGTGCCACCGCCCAAAGCTGGTCCAGCGCAAGAACGAAGGGAAACATCTGCCGGAATTTCTCGTCCAGGCGCTGGTAGTCGAAGCTGACGGCAGAGAGCAGGTAGAACCGCAGGGGAATGCCGATCCCGGCCGTCACCATCACCGTGGCCGAGAGAGCAATTGCGGCCCGCGACGGCAAAAAGGAGTCGGCGATGCCCTCGATGGCATGAATTCGAAACAGCGCCGCCAGGTAGAAACTCAGGTACATGACTTGAATCAACCCAAACAGTCCGCGGGTCAGAGCCCGGTGCGGGATGGGGACTTCGAGTTTCGGGTGAAGAGCTACGGTGGCGGATTCGGATAGGCCGGAGATTGGCGAACTTTGACGGTGCTCTGGGAGCCGGGAGTCAGTCTGCAAGGGTGCAATGAAGCGGTATCCACGACGGGCGAGTGTCTCAACATAGCGTGGGGTGGAGGCGGAATCTCCCAATGCCTCTCGGACTTTGTTGATCGCAGTATTGAGGCTGTGATCGAAATCTACGAAAGTATCGGAAGGCCACAGTTTTTGCTGCAATTCTTCACGCGTGACCACTTCGCCAGGACGGTCCGCCAGCAGTAGCAGGATCTGAAACGGCTGTCCCTGCAAGCGAAGCTTGAGTCCGCCTTTGCGCAGTTCTCCAGCCGTGGGATCGAGCTCGAAAACTCCGAATCGGATTATTCTGCTGTTGGATTGCGGCCCTGCCATGGAGGACGCTTAGTTTAGCACTCGGGATAGGACTTGGTTCTCAGGTCCGGACGCGCGGGCGGCCGAGGGCCGCGGACGAACGCGTAGCGACAGCCGCCTCGGCTGTTCGGCGAAGCGAAGCGAGCGGTTTGGAGATTCCCGCGCTGAAATTAGATTTGTCTTCTTTGCACTGTAATCCGCTTCAAAGTCTCTGCAGTCCGCCCGCTGGGCTTATTGTCGCCCGCCGGGCTTCGCCCTAGCGGGACAGCCGAGGCGGCTGTCGCTCCGTGACTTTCTATGGGTCATAGGTTGCACGGCCGCCCTCCTATCCCAGACCCATCTCGGGCGCTACAATACCCTCGTGCTCAAGCTAAATGCCCAGAAGGACTCTGCGCACCAGCACGCGAGACACCCGGTGTATGCCTCGGAAGCCACCGGCTTGCTGCTCATCGCCTTTCTTTTGCTGATCCTCAATCTGATCCGCTACTGGCATGTCCTTCATTGGAGCTGGCGCTGAACGTGGAGTCGTTTAGCAGCGACATGCCCGAGCCGCTTCTCGTGGTCATTCTGGGCCCAACCGGCAGCGGAAAGACGGCTCTATCCCTGCAGATCGCCCAGAAGTTCGAGGGCGAGATCGTAAATTGCGATTCGGTGGCCATGTACCGTGAGTTCGACATCGGCACCGCCAAACCGAGCGCGTCCGAACGGGAGCGGGCACCGCATCATCTTTTCGACGTATTCGATCCCACGCAGGAAGTAACCGCCGGAGAGTATGCGCGGCAGGCTCGGCAAGTGCTGCTGGAAATTCGCAGGCGCGGGCATCTGCCGATCGTGGTCGGAGGAACCGGACTGTATCTACGCGCTTTGCTTGAGGGCCTTTTCCCGGGACCGCAACGCTCTGAAGATCTGCGGGAAAGGCTCCGCGAACGTGCTTCCAGTCGCGGGTCTGGACATTTGCACCACATTCTCACCCGCCTTGATCCGGCGGCGGCGCAGAAGGTCCACGCCAATGACATGCCCAAGGTGATCCGCGCGATTGAAGTTTGCCTGGCATCGCGGCAGAAGATGACGGTTCTGTGGCAGCAGGGGCGCGACCCTTTGCGAGAATTTCGCATCCTGCGCCTCGGTCTCGATCCGGATCGCGCCGCTCTCTATGACCGAATCAACCAACGGGCGCGGCGCATGTTCGAGCACGGATTGATCGAGGAGGCGAGGCGGTTAATGGAAAGATACGGCGGCAAGGCGCGTCCGCTGGGCTCGCTCGGCTACAAGCAAGCGGCACAATTCATACGCGGGGAACTCTCGCGGGAAGAGGCTCTGCAGTCTGCCCAACAGGCCCATCGCAATTACGCCAAGCGTCAGATGACCTGGTTTCGGCGCGAGCCGGATGTAAGGTGGCTGCGGGGTTTTGGTGACGATCCACGAGTTCAGGCTGAGGCTGACCAGTTAATTCGAGCTTCTTTGCCACGGATTCACGCGGATGAACACTGATTCAGACTTTCAGGAAATCGAATCCCCCGTACTTGAATGCCACCCGAAAGGCAAGGACGCCGTCGGCCGTCCCTTCCGCTGTCGTTTCCCTGAGACCCGAGACCTGTTACCTTCTGCTATCGTTTCGCTATGCTTAAAACTCTGGGACTCATCCTGCTGGTTCTCAGCATTGCCACGCCTGTATTCGCCAAGGACAAAGATAAGGGCAAACAACCAGCGCCAAAGCCCATCCGGCACTCGACCCAGGCGGATCGATGGGCGGAGAAGACGCTGCACAGGCTGACGCTGGAAGAAAAAGTCGGTCAGGTGTTCATGATCTGGTGCCGGGCCGGCTTTCTCAATGTGGACAGTCCCGAATATCTTCAACTACGTGAGGCCATGAAGAAGTATCACGTGGGCTCGTTCGCAATGACCGTGCACGTGGATGGTCCCTTTCTTCTGCGCAGCGAGCCCTACGAAGCGGCCGAACTGCTGAATCGCTTGCAGCGCGATTCGAAGCTGCCGCTGCTGATTGCTGCCGATTTTGAACGCGGCGTCTCTATGCGCCTCATGGGAACGACGAACTTTCCGCATGCGATGGCGTTCGGCGCCGATGGCAAAATCGAGGACGCTGAGAACTTCGGGCGCATCACTGCCGAAGAGGCCCGAGCGATCGGCGTGCACTGGAATTTCTTCCCCGATGCGGACGTGAATTCCAACCCGGCAAATCCCATCATCAACACGCGCTCGTTCGGAGAGGATCCTAAACAGGTAGGCGATCTGGTAACCGCCTACATAAAGGGTGCACACAAGGGCGGCATGCTCACGACCGTGAAACACTTTCCCGGACACGGTGACACGGCCACGGATTCGCACCTCGGAGTCGCCAGCGTCGGCGGAGACCGTGCTCATCTCGACTCAATCGAATTGCCGCCGTTCCGGCAAGCGATCGCCGCCGGCGTGGATTCCGTGATGGTGGCACACGTCACGGTCCCGGCGCTCGATGCCGATCCGAACCATGTAGCCACAATCTCACCGGCGGTCGTTTCCGATCTGCTTGAGAAACAAATGGGATTCAAAGGGCTGGTGGTGACCGATGCCCTCGACATGGCCGGACTGACTCATCTCTTTGCCAATGACATCGGCCGCGCCGCGGTTGAGGCGTTCAAGGCCGGGAATGATCTGCTGATCATCCCGGCTGATTTGGGTGCCTCCTATCAGTCGATGGTCAAGGCGGTGTCTTCGGGCGAAATTCCACGTAAGCGGCTCGACGCTTCGGTACTCAAGCTCTTGAAAATGAAGGCCTCTCTCGGCCTCAATGTAACGCGTACCGTCGACCTCAAGAAGATCGCAGAGGTTGTGGGCAAGCCGGAAAACATAACATTTGGTCAGCAAGTTGCGGATTCCGCCATCACCCTGGTCCGCGACAACGGAAAGGTCCTTCCCTTGAAATCGAAGGGAACCGGGTCGGCGGCGCTTCCGTATATGTCAAAAGAGGAGACACACAACCAGGTGGTTGCTGTGCTGTTTTCCGACGATATGCGGACGGAATCGGGACGAGCCTTTGGACGCGAGTTTCACGCCCGCATCCCGGATGCGCGCGTGATCTATGTAGATCCGCGCACTGCCGCCGGAATGAGCTATGAAGTGCTCAAAGCCGTGGACGAGGCCAAGACCGTAGTGGCCGCCGTTTACGTCGTCCCGACTGCGGGCAAGATCGGCAACTCTATCGAAATGACCGACGCCTCGGGAGTGCTGCTGCAGCAACTGCTCGACCATGCGGCTCAGAAGAGCGTGGTCATTGCCATGGGAAATCCGTATCTGGCGAGCGATTTCCCGAAAATCGAGAATTACGTCTGCACTTTTTCGAACGCGACCGTGTCAGAGGTGGCGGCAATCAAAGCGCTATTCGGGGAGATTCCGATTCATGGTCATCTGCCGGTCACGATTCCCGACATTGCGCAGCGAGGCGCGGGGCTGGAACGCCCAGCACAGCTCGCAAAAGGAGGGGCCCATGCGCAGAACTAGCATTGTGTTGTTCGTGTCCACAGTTTTTCTGCTCCTATCCGCATGCAGCATCAATGTGAAGAAGGAAAAGAACGGTCAGGACAAGCAGGTCGACATCAGTACTCCGGTTGGCGGCATTCACGTCAGCAAGGATGCGAACCCGGAGGATGTCGGCATAGCGATCTACCCCGGAGCGCGCCTGAAGCAAAAAGACTCAGGCGACGATAAGAGCGCCAACGTGAATATCTCCAGCTTCGGCTTCGGCCTGAGGGTCGTTGCCCTCGAGTATGAATCGAACGATTCACCAGCCAAGGTCGTCGACTACTACAAAGATCAACTGAAGAAGTACGGCAGCGTGCTGATTTGCCATACCAATCATGTGGACGTCAACGCGGACATCAAGAGCGAAGAACACGGATCTCACGAACTCTCGTGCGAAGGTTCCAGCGGAAAAAACGTCGAACTGAAAGTAGGGAACAAAGAGAACCAGCACATCGTTGCCATCGAGCCCGACGGAAGCGGATCCAGCTTTTCACTGGTATACGTGCGCACGCACGGCAAGGACGCAGAAATCTAGGTTAAGGAGTACAAGATCATGTTTCGTTCACTGGCACTGACGATTGCTCTGGTTGCCTTGGCGGCCTCGAGTTCTTCTGCACAGGAAGGCGAGAATCACGACAAGAGCCTGGACGTTCGCAGCCCGGCCGGCAACCTGCACATCGGGCCGGATGCCGATGCCAAGGCGATTGGCCTCCCGCTATATCCTGGCGCCCATCCCAAACGTGAAGAGCATAACGATCCCCTGAATGTTGGGATACTGACTGAGAGTTTTGGCATGAAGCTGGTTGTGGCGAAGTACGAGTCCGACGATCCGCCGGAAAAGATCCTCGACTTCTACCGCCAGAAGATGAAGAAGTACGGCGACGTCCTCGAATGCCACAACACCAACGACAACCACAGCGTTCATGCCGGCGACGATCAGCATGGCTCAAAGCCGCTCAAGTGCGAAGGAGACGAGGCGGGTCCGGTACGGGAATTGAAGGTCGGCACCGAGGACAATGCTCACATCATGGCGCTCGAGGACTCCGACACCAAAAAGGGCACGACATTTTCCCTCGTGTACCTGCACACTCGCGGCAAGCGCGGAGAGATTTAGAGCGCGCCCCGTTGCTCAGCCGTCTTCATTCCGCCCGGACATCCCTGCTAGGATAGTAGGTTAACGATACGCATCCCCATCGGTTTGTCTCATCTGCCAATGGAACATTCCTGCTACAAGTGCGGCCAAGTGATGGAAGAGGGAAGGCCATTTTGCCCGCACTGTTCGGCTCCGCAAATTCGCGTCCTGATCAGCGAACCGGCGGCTGCCGCTATGCCGATGGGAGAGGTGGCGGCGGTTCCGCAAGCCCCGGTTTCGCTGCCCGCCTCGCAGACCGTCCCCGTGCTGGCCGTTCCCATGCACTGGTCGCAGGGAGTGAGGCCCTGTGCGCTGGCCGCCCTGGTTGCGTCGTTACTGATGTCTCTGGGCCTGAATCCTTTTGTGGCTATGCTGGCGGTGGGTTTCCTGGCGGTTGTGTTCTACCGGCAGGGGCACGCGGGCGCTGTACTCAACGCGGGTGCAGGAGTCCGGCTCGGCGCCTTGAGCGGATTGCTGTGGTTCGCGATGTCATCGATCCTTGAGGCCGTCGTGGTGCTCGTTATGCACAAAGGGGCCGAGATCCGGCAGGGCATGCTCACCGTCATCGATCAAGCTGCCTCTCGCACCAACGATCCGCAGGCGCTTGCCATTTTCTCCCGGTTCAAAACGCCAGACGGGATCGAGCTGCTGATGGTCGCGGGCTTGATTGCCGCATTTGTCGCATCGGTCGTGTTGGGCGCGCTTGGCGGAGCCTTGGGCGGAAGCGTTCTCGGAGGCCGCAAGAAGGCCTGATTCGAGGGAAAACAGGCCGACCTGACGCGTATCTTGCAGGGCGTCGCGCTGCCGCGTATGATGCACCGTTTGCCTCTTTTCCAATGAATACGCCGGCACGCGGATCGCTGCTCGGGATTGAGCACCTCGACACGAAAGAGATTACGGGGCTGCTCCAACTGGCCCGCCGCATGAACCCGCAGAAGGCCCGTCCGCTGCTGCGCGGTAAACGCATCGTACTTCTGTTCTACGAGGCCTCAACCCGCACCCGCACCTCCTTTGAATTCGCAGCCAAGTCTCTGGGCGCGATGACTACGCTGGTACAGTCTTCGGGATCGAGTATCGAAAAAGGCGAATCCGTCATCGACACGGGATACACCCTGCGAGCCGTGGGCGCCGATTGCATTGTCATGCGGCACCCCGCCGGGGCGCCCCGCACTTGATGGCGCGGCACCTCGACATTCCCATCATCAATGCCGGCGACGGCATGCATGAGCATCCCTCGCAAGCCCTGCTCGACGCGCTCACCATCATGAAACACAAGAAATCGTTCAAAGGATTGCAGGCGACCATCATTGGCGACATCTTCCACAGCCGCGTAGCGCGGAGCGCCTGCCATCTGCTGACCCGATTGGGAGTGAAGATCACTCTATGTGGGCCGCCGGAGTTCGTTCCCGACGTCGCCGCGACGCTGGTTCCCGGGCTTCGCGTCACCCGCCACCTGGAAGACGCGCTGCGTGGGACTGACGTGATTATGCTGCTGCGGGTGCAGAAAGAACGGCTGGCCGGACAGAAGATCCGCCTGCAGGACTACATTGCGCGTTATCAGATGACGACGGCACGCCTGAAACTCGCCAGGCGCGACGCGATCGTGATGCATCCCGGGCCGATTATCCGGGGACTTGAACTCACAGCCGAAGTCGCCGACGGGCCGCAGTCGGTGATTGTGGAAGAGGTTCACAACGGCGTGCCGACGCGCATGGCAATCCTCGCGCGGGCGCTGGGGAAGGCCAGATGATCCGGTCAACTTCAATTCCGCGGATGTACGCAGATCAACGCGGATTAAAGCGTGGCGATTTGACCACGCCGTCTGTGTTTGAGGACGCCGAAAAGAATCCGCGAGATCCGCGTGAATCCGCGGAGAAGAAGTGTCCAGCAGCGGGGAAGGCCAGATGATCCGGTCAACTTCAATTCCGCGGATGTACGCAGATCAACGCGGATTAAAGCGTGGCGATTTGACCACGCCGTCTGTGTTTGAGGACGCCGAAAAGAATCCGCGAGATCCGCGTGAATCCGCGGAGAAGAAGTGTCCAGCAGCGGGGAAGGCCAGATGACCCCGTCAACTTCAATTCCGCGGATGTACGCAGATCAACGCGGATTAAAGCATGGCGATTTGACCGAGAAGTTGATCGGCATTTTTTTCACCCTGTACAACGAATTGGGGCATGGCTTTCTGGAGTCGGTATACGAACAAGCGTTCGCGGTAGTCTTGGCGGAAAACGGTATCTTTTTTCAGCGACAAATCGCAATCCCAGTCTGGTTCCACGGAACCCAGATTGATGAGTTTCGTGCGGACCTGCTCGTAGATGGCAAAGTACTTATCGAACTTAAGACGGGACGCGACATTGAGCCCGCATGGGAGAAGCAACTCCTGAACTATCTGCGGGCGACGGATGTCGAAGTAGGCTTGGTATTCAATTTCGGACCACAAGCACAATTCCGCCGGTACATGTTCGAAAATGAAAAGAAACATCCGCGAGATCCGCGTGAATCCGCGGAAGAGAAGTGTCATGGGAGCGGTCGATGACCGGCTCGGAGCACAAAAGTTTGTTGATCAAAGGCGGGCAACTGATCGACCCCGGGGCGAAAATGAACGCGCCCATGGACATCCTGCTGCGCGACGGCCGCGTGGCCGAGATCGCGGCGCCCGGCAAAATTCGGGGCGGGGCCGACGAGAAATTCGATGCCCGCGGGTTGATCGTTGCCCCCGGATTCATCGATCTGCACGTCCACCTGCGCGAACCGGGACAGAACTACAAAGAGACCATCGCCACCGGCACCGCCGCTGCCGCAGCAGGGGGTTTTACCACGGTCTGCACTATGCCCAACACAGCGCCGGTGGTCGACACGGCGGAGTGGGTCAGTTGGCTGCGCAACCCGGAGCGCGGTGCCCTGGTAAACGTCTTTCCCATTGCGGCTGCCACACGCGGCAGCCGAGGCAGCACGCTCACCGACTTCAGCGCTCTGCAGCGGGCTGGGGCAGTCGCCGTGACTGACGACGGCAAACCGATACTCGACGATGATGTGATGCGCGATGGCCCTGCGTCTTGGGGCAGAGCTGAATTTTCCAGTCGTGCAACACGCGGAAGATACGCGCATGACGGAGAACTGCTCGATGCATGCCGGGCCGACCAGCTTCCGCCTGGGCCTGCGAGCCATGCCGGCCACGGCCGAGGCAACGATCGTGGACCGGGACGTCACGCTCGCCCAGCAGATTCGTGAATCGCGGCTGCACGTCGCGCATCTTTCCACCTCCGACGCCTTGAAAGCGGTGCGGCGCGGGAAACGCGCCAAAGCTCGCGTGACTTGCGAGGTTACGCCGCATCATTTCACGCTCATCGACGAGAATGTCGGAGAGTACGACACCAACTTCAAGATGAATCCTCCGCTGCGCTCGGCTACCGATCGCGAAGCCATTCTCGTCGCTCTCGCAGACGGCACCATCGACGCCATCGCCACCGACCACGCTCCCCATGCCGCCCACGAGAAGCAGGTGGAGTTCGAGCGCGCAGCTTTTGGCATCACCGGGCTGGAGACCGCTTTGGCATTGGCAATTACGCAGCTTCACCGCGAGCACAAGGTTCCGCTCACGCGAATTGTCGAACTCTTCACTTCCGGTCCGGCCCGGGTCTTTGATCTGCATCATCGGGGATCGCTGGCTCGCGGTAATTTTGCCGACGTAACCGTCTTCGATCCCAGGAAGCGCTGGACATTTGAAGCTGCCAAGTCGCGCTCCCTGTCTCACAACACTCCGTTTGATGGATGGCAGCTGACGGGGAAGGTAGTGGCAACGATTGTGGGCGGAAAGATCGCCTACCGCGATTAGCCCTGCGCGCACCCTCTCTGCGCGCCGAATATCGCCAGCCTGATTCGTAATTCGCCGAGATGATGAAGAAGGAGTAAGGATTGGGCTTACCGCACAACCTCCGCCGGGCTTCTCCTCCGCCCTGCACGGAGGAGAAGCCCGCGAAGCAACCGGTCAGCTACTTCGCCACCGGCGGAGGTACCACCTCCTGCAGCACCGGGTTATCGCGCATCCGGCTGAACTCTTCGTCTTTGTAGACGTTAGCCAGATTGCGATAGCCGTCTTCCTTGGCCTTCCGCAGGCACTGCAGGCAGCCCGCTACGTCACCGCGCTTGGCGTAGACTTTCGCCAGCGTATAAGAGTACTGGGCGCGCTCCTCGGGACTGGCGATCTGAGCGGCGATGCCGGTTCTTGTATCGTGCCGGAACGCGTCAGGATCGAGTTCCATCGCGCGAGTGTATTCGACGATGGCGCGATCCATTTTCTTTTGGCTGAACCAGGCCGCACCCAAGTTCACGTGATATGTGGCGTGAGCCTCATCCAGGGCGACTGCCTTCTTGAAGAACTTAGCCGCTCCCCCATAGTTCTTGCGCATGTACTCGATGGCGCCGATGTTGTTGACCGCTTCGGCGTACTTCGGGTTGCGCTTGGTCGCTCGCTCAAAATCCAGGCGAGCCGATGACAGGTCATTCTTCCTCAACTCGGCCAGCCCAATCTTGTTGTACAGGACGGCATTCTTACGATCTTTGCGCAGCGCTGCCTGGAAATAGTCGATCGCCAGATCGTATTCCTTCTGGGCGCGCGCCAGGTCCCCTGCCTTCTCCAGTTCCGCCACCGTCATGGTGTTCATGTTGACGCTGCCCTG
Source organism: uncultured Acidobacteriota bacterium (assembly GCA_963807095.1). Lineage (GTDB taxonomy): Bacteria > Acidobacteriota > Terriglobia > Terriglobales > Acidobacteriaceae > Sulfotelmatobacter. The sequence continues at coordinate 909,575 of CAWEAF010000003.1, forward strand.
CTCATCAGCGGGCGCAGCGGCAATAACGTAGGTGCAAAAACTCAGCATGATCGTCAGTAGCGCTATTTTGATAGTGATGTTTTTCATATCAGCCTCTTCCTTCTCCGGAGTTGCCTCTGGTCCGGTCTGGGCTGCGTGCTTGCTCCGGCGATTGCTCTCCGCGACTGACCCAGTTATGCGCCTTGCGGCACGGGGCCACAACGCTATATCCGCTACCTGGGGGTTAGGTGGCACCAGTTACCGATGTTGCACGCGCTATGTGTACGGCGAACAAGCAGTTGGCCCGATCGTAAAAGCCGGCTCATGCGCCCTGCAGCCGCCTGTAAACGCCGGGGTTACAGGGGTTAAGTAACCGGTTGCATGATGCAAGTCTCCCGAAGAGGCGTATAAAGAAAGCAGAAGGGGCAGTGTAATCAGGGAGGCTCCGGGTGCCTTCGGTCACCTCAGAATCGATCGCCTGGGAAGCGGAGCGGGCCGAGTTGCAGACGGTCTTGCAATCCCCTCTTTTTACGCGATCCCCTACCCTTGCCCATTTTCTTACTTATCTTTGCGAAAAGACGTTTGCCGGCGAAACCGATCAGATCAAGGAATACTCGGTAGCGCTCGACGTCTTCGACCGGCGTGATTCCTTCGACCAGGACACCGATTCCATTGTTCGCGTTCAGGCAAATCGACTGCGGAAACGCCTAAGCCAGTACTATGCGGCAGACGGCGCAAATCACTCTATCCACATCACGATCCCGGTCGGACAATATGTGCCGCAGTTTCAACGCGTGGCCGCTCCCCCGACGGCAGAATTGGCGGGCTCAGAGTTGGCGCAGGGTGTTGTTTCGCGCACGCTGACCCGAATCCGCATACTTCGAGTTGCCTGGTTCATCGGGATTGTCATGTTGGCGGTAGCTGTAACCCTGGCGCTGTTCTGGGTGCGTGGCCGGAATCGCGCCCAGGCTCCGGCAGCTACGTACTCTCAGCCGTTTACCGAGACACCTGTCGGGCTGCCGGTTGGGGAGGAGGTTCACATCCTTGCCGGTTCAAGCCGCAAGTATGTGGATCACGCCGGCAAACTGTGGAGCCCGGACATGTTCTTTTCCGGCGGCAATGCGGTAGCGAGCACTATCCAGCATATCTGGCGGACGCAGGACCCCATCATTTATCGCAGCAGCCGCCAGGGAGAGTTCGCTTACAACATCCCCCTCAAGCCGGGGGTTTATGAACTCCATCTGCATTTCGCCGAGGCGTTCTACGGGCCGGAGAATTCAGGCGGAGGCGGCGAAGGCAGCCGCACCATGACGGTTTCAGCCAACGGTCAGACCTTGCTGCACGATTTCGACGTGCTGGCGGATGCCGGAGGCGGGCGCACGGCGGAAGTTAAGGTATTCGACGACATCTCGCCCGCGGCCGATGGCCAGCTTCATCTCAGCTTTTCCGGGAATAACGGCAGCGCGATGGTCTCCGCAATCGAGGTTCTGCCCGGGACTCAGGGCCGTCTCCGTCCGGTACGCCTGGTCGCGCGGGACGTTCCCTACTACTCGAACGACAGCCGCTGGTGGAGCCCGGACGCCTACTTTAAAGGTGGACAGCTTGCCACCAGCCAGGAGACTGCCCTCGGCACCGACGACCCTGAGTTTTACGAGACGGAGCGCTGGGGACACTTCTCTTATGCGATTCCAGTCGCGCCGGGCCACTACACCCTGACGTTGCACTTCATTGAACATCATGAGGGCCCTGCGAACGCCGAATCCGCTCAATCCTCCGCAGGCGCGCCAGCAGACGCGGCTCACGTGTTCAACGTGTTCTGCAACGGCAAGACGGTTCTAGCGAACCTGAATATTCTTGATGAGGCCGGAGAGAACCATCCCCTGGTGCGGAAGATCAAGGGCCTGGAGCCGAACGCGCAAGGCAAGCTGCTGCTGGAGTTCGTGCCCGTGACAAGATACGCGACGGTGTCGGCGATCGAAGTTGTGCAGGAGTAATCTCTGGTCGCGTAGCGACAGCCGCCTCGGCTGTCCGGCCGAAGCGAAGCGAGGCCGAGCGCAACAAGGGCGTCAGGTGAAGGAATTGCAGCCCGATACGGACCCTTTGAAGGAGCCTTTCCAAGCGCTCCTCATGTCATTTCCTTATCGGCTTAAGCGACTGTGAATCTTCAGCTGTTCGGCTGCGCTTCGCGCCGGCCGGACAGCCGAGGCGGCTGTCGCTACGTCACCATTGCAGATCCCATCAATTCGCCAATATCCCCATCCTCCTTCCGACCGTTTTCAGCACCCCCAGCGCCTGCTCCAACTCATCCTTCGTGTGCGTCGCGGTCATGATAGTGCGGATGCGGGCCTTTCCTTCCGGCACCGTGGGGAACGCGATCCCAGTGCCCAGCACGCCTTCTTTGAATAGCTCTCGCGAGAAGTCCATGGTGAGCTTGCCGTCTCCGATGATGATCGGGGTGATCGGAGTCTCGCTGGCGGGCGTCGCGCGGCCGCCGATGTCGAAGCCGAGCAGGCCAAGCTCTTTCTTCCAGAATCGCGTGTTCTCCCAGAGTTTCTCCATGCGCTCGGGCTCCTGCTCGAGAACGTCGAAAGCTGCGATGCAGGTTGCGGCCACAGACGGAGGATGCGAGGTCGAAAACAGAAATGGCCGGGCACGATGGTAGAGAAAGTCGATCAAATCGCGGGTTCCGCAGACGTATCCGCCGAGGGCTCCAATCGCTTTCGACAGCGTTCCCACCTGTATGTCCACGCGCCCGTGCATCTTGAAATGATCGATGGTGCCGCGTCCGTTGCGCCCCAGGACGCCAGACGCATGCGCGTCGTCGACCATCATGATGGCGCCATATTTTTCGGCGAGATCGCAGAGCGCGGGCAGCGGGCCGATGTCGCCGTCCATGGAGAACACGCCGTCGGTGATGAGCAGCTTCTTGCCTGGCTCGTCCTTCACGCTGGCAAGCTGTTCTTCGGCGTGCGCCATATCTTTGTGGCGGAAGACAAGAATCTTGGCTTTCGAGAGCCGCGCCCCGTCAATAATTGAGGCGTGATTCAGCGCGTCGGAAATGATGACATCGTCTTTCCCAAGAACGGCAGAGACCGTCCCCGCGTTGGCCGCAAAGCCGGACTGGAAAACTACGCACGCCTCGACGTTCTTGAAGCGCGCAATCTTTTCCTCCAGTTCCATGTGGATCTTCATCGTCCCGGCGATGGTGCGCACCGCGCCCGATCCAACGCCGTATTTGCGCGTTGCTTCTAGCGCCGCCTCGCGCAGCTTGGGATGCGTCGTCAGCCCCAGGTAATTGTTCGAAGCAAGATTAATGACTTTTTTGCCGTCGAACGTGCAGACCGGCGCCTGCTCGTCCTCCAGCACGCGCAGCTTGAAATGTGTGCCCTTGGCCTTGAGTTCGCTGAGCTGGTCGGTGAGATACGAAAGCGGATTGGTGCGGGCTGCAGTGGTCATGGGAACCTCTTCAACTTCAATTCGCGAACTTCTCTTCCACGGATTCACGCGGATCAAGGCGGATTCTTGTCCGACCTGGCTGATTCTAGAAATCCGCGATTCTGAAGATCCGCGTTCATCCGCGTAAATCCCTGGAAGAGAAGTGATCGCGGGCGAAAGCCCTTCGAATGGCGCCCTGGGCAGGTCCGCGCCACAGAAGTTATCGTACTCCGTTCGGATACACCAGAATCTTGCTGGCTTCTCCGGTCTTCAGCCGCTCCATGGCTTTGCCGAAATCCCTCATTGAGATGCGGTCGGTGATCACCGGGTGCAGGTTCAGCTTGCCGCTTTTGAGCAGCGCCGTCATCTGGTACCAGGTCTGATACATGCGTCGGCCATTGATGCCCTGGATCGTGATCCCTTTGAAAATGATGTCCTCGGAGAAGTTCAACGAGATCGGCTTCGACGTCAGGCCCAGCAGCGAAATCCTGCCGCCGCGCCGCACGATGTCGAATGCGGTGCGAATCGAGTCAGGATGCCCCGCCATCTCCAGCACGACATCCACACCGAGGCCCCCGGTTTTCTCCATCACGATCGCATTGACATCTTCCTTCGCAGGATTCAGGACGTAGTCGGCCTGCATCTCTCGGGCAATCTTCGCGCGGTGCTCGTTCACTTCAATGGCGAATACCGAGGTCGCGCCGACCGCTTTTGCCACTGCAATCGAAAACAAGCCAATCGGTCCGCAGCCGGTAACGGCCACACTCTTCGCGGCAATCTCTCCGGCCAGCACGGTGTGCACTGCGTTGCCAAGCGGGTCGAGAATCGAGGCGTACTCCTGAGGAATGGCGGGATCGAGTTTCCATATGTTCGATTCCGGAATTACTACGTACTCGGCAAAGGCTCCATTGGCGTCGACGCCGATGATCTTCACGTTCTGGCAGATGTGGGCTTCGCCGGTGCGGCATTGCAGGCACTTGCCGCATGCGACGTGCATCTCGGCGGAAACGAAGTCGCCCGCTTTAACGCTGGTGACTTCGTCACCGAACGCGACCACCTCCCCGCAGAATTCGTGTCCCGGAATCAGCGGCGGCTTGATACGGTTCTGTGCCCAGCGGTCCCAGTTATAGATGTGCAGATCGGTGCCGCAGATGGACGCGACCTTCACCCTGACCAGCACATCGCTCCGCCCGAAAGCGGGAATCTTGACTTCGCGAACCTCCGCGCCTGGCGCTGCTTCCGCCTTGACTACCGCCAGCATCGTTCCAGCCATAATTGCACCTGATCGGAATGCCAAAACTCCCAAACACAAAACGTATGATTCTAGCACTCAGTTGCAATTTGGCCTGTGCGCCAGAGCTATTCTCGCCCGCATAAGCTGACACCTTAATGTCGCAGCACTACTTGTCTTGTGGCACTCCGCGGTCGAATTTCGCCTTGAGCGCTTTGTGATCTTTGAATTCTTCGGATTTTCCCCGCGGGATGCTGAGCGTCTTCCAATCTTTCGAGCGTAAATGCTTTGCCAGAAACACGATCTGGCCGATGTGCTGGGCATAGTGCGCGATCTGGCGATTGACGGCCTGCAGGACGGTGTGCGGCTCGCCACGGATCGTGACCACACGCATTACATCTTCCGGCTTGAGAGAATCGACCGCGGCGAAGACTATGCCCCAGCCTTCCTCCCACCACTTCATTACATCATCGCGCGTCGTCTTCCCGGTGACTTCGAACTCGCGGTCGCGGAAGCGGTCGGGCTTTTCCCCGTCGCTGGTCAGGAAATCGGTAAAGCGCGAGCGCATGTTCCCTGCCAGGTGCTTCACAAGAATCGCCACCGAATTCGATTCCGGGCCGAGCGTGACAAAGAACTCCTGGTCCTGAAGCTGGCTCATGGCGCCTTCGCCCATGCGTTTGTGCCCGCGTAGCTGACGCCGCGCTTCTTCCAGATAGTGCTGACTCACTTCAAATGCCATGGATTACCTCGACTGGCCTTTCGTGGAAGCGGTTGTGTTCCCCCAGCCGCCGCCACCGGGTGTCTCAATCCTAATTCGTTCACCTCTGCGCAGGCGCGTGCTGAACTTGCCTGACATTTGTTGGGATGTAGCGCCCTGTCTGATCACGAATGCCTTTCCGGGCGCGCCTTCAGTTCCGCCGGAAAGGCCCCAAGGCCCGCGGGACCGCCGGTCGGCCAGCAGGGTAACCTCACATTCGGTCAGTACCTCGATCTCGCGGATGATGCCTGCTCCTCCGCGAAATTGTCCTTCTCCTCCACTCCCGGGGCGCAGCGAGTACGAACGCACGCGCAGGGGATAGGCATATTCCAGGGCCTCGGCGGGAGTGTTCAGCGAATTCGTCATGTGTACGTGTACGCCGGAGACGCCGCGCTTTCCCGGACGCGCCCCCATGCCGCCAGCGATGGTTTCGTAATATGCAAATGGCTCACCGGTACGAGGATCGACACCACCGATGGTGAGGTTATTCATGGTGCCGGACGCAGCAGCGGGAATCCGATCGGGGATTGCCTGCGCCAGCGCTCGCAGCAGCACGTCGACAATGCGTTGCGAAGTCTCAACATTGCCGCCCGCTACCGCCGCGGGAGGTCTCGCGTTGACGATCGTTCCCTCCGGAGCAATCACCTCGATTGGCCGCATCAGCCCAGCCGCAGCCGGTACGTCCTCGGTCAGAAGGCAACGAAACACATAGAAGCACGCCGAGTAAGTGATGGCCGCCACGGCGTTGACGCTTCCCTCGACCTGGGGATCGCTGCCGGTGAAATCGACGGTGACGATGTGGGGAGGACGCCCTCGCCCGCCTTTGCCTTTCCCGACAGTCACGCAAACAGCAATCTTCACCGGCCTGTCGCTGATGCCGTCGCCATCCAGGTAATCCTCAGCCCGATACTCTCCCGGTGGCACTTTCAGCAAAAACGCCCGCATCAGTTCTTCGGAATACTCTTGCAGTTCGCGAGCGGCCCGCTTTGCGCGTTCGATTCCGTAACGCGAACACACCTCCCGCAGGCGCTGGTCCCCGGTGTGGCAGGCAGCAATCTGCGCGCCCAGATCGCCCTCCCGCTCTTCCGGCGTACGAACGTTATTCAGGAGCATGGCCAGCACATCGCGATTCATTTTGCCGGCCTGCATGAGTTTCACCGGAGGGATACGCACTCCCTCCTGGTAAATTTCGCGGCACAGGCCCATCGACCCGGCGTATGTCCCGCCGACGTCGGCATGATGCGCCCGCGAAGCCACGTAGAAATCCGGCTCAATGTGGCGCGGGCGCCCCTGCCCGCGTCTGTCGAGACCACCTCGAGTCAGAAACACCGGCGCGACCAGCGTAATATCCGGCAAGTGCGTGCCCCCGCGGAAGGGATCATTCAGCATGACCACATCTCCGGCTTCCATCGGACCCGCATCGATCGCGGCCGCGACTGACATCGGCATCGATCCCAGATGCACCGGCATGTGGTCGCCCATCGCGATCACTTGGCCCTTGCCGTTGAACACCGCGCAGGAATAATCGCGGCGCTCCTTGATATTTGGGGAGAAGGCGGTGCGCCGCAGGGCCGCCCCCATCTCCTCGGCAATCGAGTGATAGAGGTTTTTGAAAATTTCAAGCTCAACTGGATCGCGCCGCATGAGGGTAGATACTACCAGTCGCTTCTCGGTGATGGTTAGTCGCTGGGATCAGGCGAAGTTCCCGTCGGAATATTCGAACGACCAACGGCTGACGACCAACGACCGAATGCAAGAATTCCGCCGAAACCTGCAGAATTCTGTTGACACATTATTCATACTGCCGCAATATCTTGGGTTATAGGACCGTTTCATACCATCAGTAGGGTTGGTCCTGCAGAACAAGGGCCCAAAGTCGTTACCCCTTGCAAGGGAAAATCGTTCACGGAGGCTCCTTCAATGGCAACGAAGAAGAAGGCAAAAAAGAAGAAACACTAACCACCAGCGAGACGAAACCTCGCTAACGCCTGGATTTTTCACTGGCCTCTTGAGAGAAGCACCTCTTAAGAGGCTTTACCTTTTGCGGCTTCTGCCACGCAACCGGCAGCCAGCCGTAGCGCCGGCGTCCCGCCGGCTGTCGCGCGGGCGTCTCGCCCGCGCTCTCGGTTGAGCCAAGAATCTTCGGCGCGTCCCGCCCCGCATGTCCCAAAGGGTGAACGAATTTGTGGGACTCGCTGCGTGGCCTGTGTCACAATAAGCCAATCCCGCGGGCGTTTAGCGGGCGTCGGGAACATGGCTTTACGCAAGAAGAGTACGGCGAAGCACAAAGCGGATGAGGTGCTCATCCCTGACAAGCTCTACTTCCGCATTGGAGAAGTTGCGAACCTGTGCCGCCTGCCGGCGTACGTGCTGCGCTTTTGGGAATCGGAATTTCCGCAGCTGAAACCGGTAAAGAGCAGCACGGGACAGCGCATGTATCGCAAGCGCGACGTGGAAAGCGTCCTGCGCATCAAGCAATTACTTTACGAGCAGGGATTCACGATTAACGGCGCCCGCCAGCAGCTGCGAACGGAAAGCAAAGCTGACAAGTCGCAAGCCGCGATTCCATTCCCCACCCAGTCCGCGCCTGAACTGCAGCATATACGCCAGGGACTGCGCGAGATTCTCGACCTGCTCTCCATCCGCAAGACGGGATGACCATGGACTTCTGGAATCAGTCCAGTTGTCATCCTGAGCGCGGTCTTTGCGCGATGGATCTATGCAAATCGCAGACTCCAGCGTAGGTAATTAGATTCCTCGCTCTGCTCAGGACAACAAGCATCCGCGTAAATCCGGACCCACGAAGTTGTCCTTTCCTTCAGTTCCCCACATTGGAACGGGAGCCGGGAACTTCGTTTCCACAGATCGCGCTGATCCACGCGGATCAAGAGTGAGTTTAGCCCCGAGAAAAATCAGAGATCCCACAAGAAATCCGCGTTCATCAGCGTGAATCCGTGGCCAAGAAGTTGCCGGCTACGCCTGCGCCCAGTTCCTCCGCTCCAGGATCGTGGGTGGCTCATAAGTTTTTCCATGCGCCAGGCGGCGTTCTTCCCGTTTCGTGGTCCACAACAGCACTGGCCCGAGCACGGCGGGCATCATTCGCGACACAATTCCGGACTCCTTCTTGAACTCCTGCCGCAGATCGCCGATTTGCCGGCTCACTTCGACATCGACTTTCTTGAATTGTTTTTCCATCGCCCAGAGCGCTGAACTGTAGATTCCGCTCAAGCGATGCATTTCGTTCGCGAACCGGTTGCGCACCCGCTCATCGGGCCACTCCTTGTAGCGGTTCCATCCTGCCAGCAGGGTCTTCGAGATGCGGTAGAGACTGGGCCCGTTGATCTCGAAATCGCGCCAGAATGCCCAGTCAAGAAAGCGTTTCGAGTCGTCGCGCGAAATTGCGGCATGCTTGAAATTGAATTTGAACTGGCCGTGAACGTCGGCAAAGTCGATGTCGCGAAGCATCCGGCCTTCTTCTTTCATCTGCTGGTAAAGCGGCGTTCCCGGCACCGGCGTATACAGCATGAACTGATGGAAATCGGCATCGTGCGACACCGCATGCTCGATTTCCGAGATGATGTTCTCGGGCGTGTGATGTTCGAGGCCGATGATGGTCGAACCCTGCACCCGTATCCCGTGTTCACGCAGTTCCCGCGTAAGCTGCCGGGTATCGGAGCCCTGCAGCTTGGTGTAGCCGGCCTGCGGAGACTCCAGCCCCATCCACAACCAGGAAACGCCCAGTTCCACCAGTTCCTGCATGGTGTACTTGCGGATCGCATTCGCCGACGCGAAGACGGACATGGTCCAGCTCTTCTTCCCCTCTTTCATGCGTTCCAGCAGGCGCATGGCGCGTTCGCGATGCAGCAGGAAATTTTCGTCCATGATGAAGAACGAACTCACCTTCAATTCGTCTTCCATCCGGCACATGACGTCAAACAATTCATCGCCGGTCTCGTAGAAGTTGACGAACTTTCCTTTACCGCCGAAAAACGCCGAGGTCGTGCAGAAATTGCAGCCCATCGGACAGCCCACGGAAGGAATGATGGTGGCGGCAGTCGCACCTTTGCGTTCGGGCAAACGGATTCCCATGATCCGCGTGCGCATTCCTGAAACGATCGCCGGATGCTGGATCGGCGCCTTCTCATCCTCGCCCAGGTAACGCCGCATCCAGGCGACGCCTTCTCCTCGGACGATATGGTCGGCATCGATCAGCTTTTCGACTCCGGGAATCGCGGTCACGTGCCCGCCAACCACAATCTTTGAATTCGGTGACAGTTTCCGGATCATGCGGCACATCTCGCGCACCTTGGAAACGTTCACGATGATGGACGAAATGCCCACGATGTCGTACTCGTTCTTCTTGAGTTCGCGCTCGAAATCCTTGCGCGTGGGGAAATCCAGCACGGTGCAGGGCGCCGAAATATTCTCCTGGATCATCATGATCCCCCACGAGCGGTGAAACATCCGCAGAGAAAAGCTGCCCTGGGCTCGCGTGACCTGGTTGTGATAAAGCTCCATCGGATTGATGGCGCGGCTGCCGAATTCGTCATCCTGTGCGTACGGGCCGAATACCGAACTCAGCAGGATGCGGGCCTGTGTGCCCTTGGGATGCGTTTCAAGACAACCGGAAGGATTGCTGTGAGTTAGCGAACGAGATTCCACTTCGTTTCATCATCCGTTTCTCCCCACAACCGTTACTCTCATCGTATGGGAAGCCTCCGCCGCCGAACATACGCCGCGCAAGATAACACAAAAAAATTACAAAACTTTAGTAAGCACTTTTTGGACGCCATACAGCATCCAGTAAGACATGGCAACTTGAACCCTGGTTGCCATCTATCCTAGAATCGCTGCGCCATGGCAGCAGAACCGCTGGAGATCGAGCGTCTGGAACGGGGAGTGCTTAGCTTCCGCGGCCCGCTCACAATGGAGAACGTGACTCCGTTTCTCAACGCCGTGCGTCGCGAGATGGCTCCCACGATGATTCTGGATTTAAGCGGCGTCCCCTATCTGGACTCCTCAGGCTTGGGATCGCTGGTCAGTGCTTGCACTTCCTGCACGAAGTCCGGGCGGCGGATGGCGCTGACTGGCGTGAATAAGCGAGTGATGAAAGTTTTCGAGATCACAAAAACTGAGAAGGTGTTCCTGATGTTTGACACACTGGGGGACGCCATCGAGGCCTTCACCAACGCTGGATCGGCGTAGCCCAGCGGCAGCTAAGCGGCGCGTCCCGGGCTGGGCTTCTTTGTATTTCCAGAATTTACGGCATCCAGGCGGATGCGGGTGACTCTGGCGGTTTCTTCCACAAGGTTGTTCGTGAATTTCCCGCCATCCCCGGCCATCACCGAACCTGCGGCCAGCGCGAACCGTAATGCGTCTGCCTGATCTTCAAAATACAGAACCACTTGTCCCGCCATAAGCACTTCTCCCCTTGGGCAAAAGGCCCACAAATTCGCCAGCATATCCGAAAAGTTCTGCTGCAGCGTTCGACGAAGTGGGCGAGGGCTTACCTGCCTTGATTTTCAGAGCATATCTTTGTCCATCAAAGTAATTCTCTTGGTTCCCCATACTCGTGAGGCCCTGAGCCGGAAGGATTTCTCGCTCGTCCAAGTTCCGATATCATGTACCCCTCGAGTTACCCCATGCGAACCGCATTTCTCTTCGTCCTGACCACGTTCTCGCTGTTTCAGCCTGCCTGGCCGCAATCCGTGAAGACGGTGCTCGGTTCCTGGGAAGGCGAGTCCAAGTGCACGGTTCGCGATTCTCCCTGCCACGACGAGCACGTCCTTTATCAGATTGCCCAGGACAAGAAGGATCCGTGGCAGCTCAACCTCGACGGTTACAAGATCGTCGATGGCGCGCCGGATTTCATGGGTACGCTGACCTGTCACTATGAATCCAAGGCCGGCGCGTTGAGCTGCACCTCCAGCAACCCTGAAAAAGACGATTGGCAGTTTCATATCCTGGGCGACGCTATGACTGGCAGGCTGATGATTGATGACCGCAAGACACTCTACCGCCGCATCACTGTGCATAAAGTCCAGAAGTGAGTGAGGGGAACGGCATGGCAGTTGTGATCTCGATGCTCCGCGGCGTGAATGTTGGTCCGCACAATCGGATCAAGATGGACGCGCTGCGGGCGTTGTATGAATCCCTGAAACTTGAGGGCCCGCGCACCTATGTGCAGAGCGGAAACGTGATATTCCGGACAAAGGAGAAGAACACGGCAAAACTGGCCGCAAAGATCCAGGATGCCATCGAGAAAACATTCAAATTTCGTCCGGAGGTGATTTTGCGAACCACGGGCGAGATGAAGACGGCGGCCGCGGCTACCCCATTCGCAGGTAGCCGCAAGCTCGAGCCCGGCAAGATTCTGGTCTCATTTCTTGCTGCCGAGCCTCCGGAGGGCGCGCGGGCAAAGCTTGCGGCGCTGCTGAGCGCCAAGTCCTATCCCGAGGAGCTGCACCTCATCGGCCGCGAACTCTACATCTATTTTCCGAACGGAGCCGGGAAATCCAAGCTGCCCTGGTCGCAGCTGGAGAGACTCGTCAACGTCACCGGCACGGCACGAAACTGGAACAGCGTGCTGGCCATGCTGGAGATCGCAGAGCAGATGGAGGCAGAGCGGTGACCTCCGGCGGCTTTGGGTTTTGAAAGGGCAAGGCTTCAGCCCAGCCGCAATAGGACCATGTAGGGACAGCCGCCCTCGGCTATCCAGTCGAGCGAAGCTCGATGGCAAGACCGTCTGCCTTACTGTCCCCCCTCGATCCGGAAACTACTGCGGTACACTTCTTTCACTCGCCCATGACCACATCAGCTTCCTGGACCGTCCGCCTCGCCCTTGCACTCCTAGCCATGGCCGTCGCGGCGGACTGCTTTCTGAAGTACGTCTGGTGGGCGGCCTGCTACAGCGCCTGGTCGGGCATTCCCAGGCTCGCCGAGCAGTGCAGAAGGGCCGGCTCTCGTGCCTCATTGTTTGGCTGGAGCGTGGCCGTGTTGGAGATCGCAAGCATCGCACTCATCTTCGGCCTGATCCGTATGCGTGAAACCAGCCCGTCCCGACTCTTAAAGAACGGACTTCGCCTGGCCGCAGCGCTCGCATTCACTGTCGCCGTCAGCGCCCTGCTTGCGGGTGCCCTCAGCTGGATCAAGCAAGGAACCCGCTAATCCTAGTTTGCGCCGTGAGCAACAAACATGACACCTTAAGCGTAACCACAGGGCCACCTGCAGCCTCTATCTCTATGACGCAGCTTTGCGCTCGGCACGCGCATCTGCCAAAATACCTCCGGAGGCTCCATTGGGAAAATTCCTTTTTGGCCTTGTCGCCATTTTGGTGGCCCTGGTTCTTGTGGCATTCGGCGTCCTGATGCTCGGTTTTTTCCCGACCGCCGCCAATGTCGCTCCCTCGCACTTTGAAACCCGCATCGCCATGGGAGCTGTCGACGCCTCCATGGACCGTCACGCCCCTCGCGTGACCAACCCGCTCATGCCCACCGACCAGAACCTCATCGACGGCATGAAGCTCTACACCATGAATTGCGCGCTCTGCCACGGTACGCTCGACCGCAAGCCTTCCACGCTCGCGAATTCGTTCTATCCGCCCCCGCCGAACCTCGTCTCCGATCCGCCCGACGATCCTGAGTGGCACATCTTCTACACCATTCGCACCGGCATCCGTTACACCGGCATGCCCTCGTGGGACAAGACCCTCCCCGAGCAGGATATGTGGAAGATCACCATGTTCCTGTCCCACCTGGAGAAGCTCCCCCCCGCGGTCCAGCAGTATTGGCAAGCGAGCTTCGGTGCGCAGCCGGCTCCGGAAGCGAAAGAGAACACGAAAGAGAAGGGCCACGAGCACAAGCACTAGTCCCATTGCCATCCTGAGCCAAACTGGGTGCCCCACTTCTCCCTGCTTTTGGGAGAAGTGGGTTTTTCTTCTCATCTCGCCCGGCCGCGCCTTTTAGCCCCTACCGCTCTCACCCGCTATAATATTTGGTTGCGCTCAACGGCTTTTGTGGGACCGTGAGCGTCAAGGAAAGAACATGCCAACTGACATCGTCATGCCCCAGATGGGAGAATCCATCGTCGAAGGCACTATTACCAAGTGGCTGAAGAAGCCCGGCGACAAGATCCAGCGCGACGAACCGCTTTTCGAGATTTCTACCGATAAAGTCGACGCCGAAATTCCCGCACCCGCCTCGGGAGTCCTGCAAGAGATTAAAGTCGCCGAGGGAACCACGGTTGGCGTGAACACGGTAGTTGGCACGATCGCCGTCGACGGCGAATCGGCTGCGGTAAAATCCTCCGCTCCCTCGAAGCCCGTGCCCGCTGCCCCTCCGAAAGAGGAAGCGAAAGCAGCTCCGCCTCCACCCCCGATGCCCGCTCCAGCGGGGCCCGCCGATGAAGAGGGCGAAGAAGCCCGCTCCTCTCCGCTCGTCCGCAAAATCGCTCGTGAACACGGTATCAGCCTCTCCCGAGTCTCCGGTACCGGGCTCGGCGGCCGCATCACCAAGCAAGACATCATGCAGTTCATCGAGCACCAGGGATCTCAACCGGGCCATGTAGGGACGGACACATTCGTCCCTCCCGCCGAGCGGAGCGAGGCGCCGGCAGCAACGCCCCGCCCGCCGGCTCCCGCGCCCTATCCCGGCGATCTTGTGCCCATGTCAAACATGCGCAAGCTGATCGCTAAGCACATGATCGAATCGCGCCGCACCAGTGCGCACGTCCACTGCATGTACGAGGTGGACTTCACTCGCATCGTCAGTCTGCGCGCCAAGCTCAAAGCCGGATTCGAGCAGCGCCACGGCGCTCGCCTCACCTTCATGCCCTTCTTCGTTCGTGCGGCGGTCATTGCTCTGCAGCAATGGCCCATCATCAATGGAAATATCGAAGGCGACAACATCCGCTACCATCGCCACATCAACGTGGGAATCGCCGTCGCACTTGATTGGGGTTTGATCGTTCCTGTTCTGAAGAACGCTGGAGACCTCAACTTCCTCGGCTTGCAGCGCGGTATCACCGATCTTGGCGAGCGTGCCCGCAACAAGAAGCTCAAGCCGGAGGACGTCGAAGGTTCCACCTTCACGATCACCAATCCCGGCCAGTTCGGCGCCGTCTTCGGTCTTCCGATCATCAACCAGCCGAATTCGGCAATCATGGGCGTCGGAGGAATTACTAAAATGCCCTTGGTCGTCACTGACAAAGATGGCAACGACTCGATCGCTATCCGATCCGTCGTTCACCTCACTCTTGGCTACGACCATCGTCTCATCGACGGCGCCGTCGCTGACCAGTTCATGGCCCAGGTCAAAAAGAATCTGGAAACCTGGAGCGAAGAAATCGGTTAATAGTGGAAAGAGTCTCGAGGGTGCCCCACTCTAAAATCGCCGCCTGTGCGATTTTAGAATGGGGATTTTGATTTATGGATGAGACACCACAGAGGAAGGCGCTCCTCCACCCTTGGCCCACGCCGAAGCATTCATGCACATCACCACGCCGTCAACCACCTGCGATATCCCATTTTTGAATTGTTCCGGCTGAACGATCTCTCGCGATGCGATTGCGTCGGTCATACTGATCGCGTTCTGCAGGAACGTCATCGCCGCGTCCTTCTTTTCCGCGCCGGATTTACCCGCGGACATGCCTTCAATCCCTGCCACCAATGACGGAATAAAACCAATAGCCCGTAACAGCAGATTCACAAAACCCATAATTCCTCCTTCTCACTCCGATTTGTCATCCTGAGCGGCGCATTTTTGCCGCGAAGGATCTGTGCAACTTCTATAAAGAGAGTTAACCGCTCGTTCCACAACCGCCATGCAACCCTACGAACGCAATGCTACCCTGCGTTCAAGCTCCGTCATTTCTGTTGCGAGCTCTTCTTCGTTGCGCTGTCATGCGCCCTGATCATCGCCTTGATTTCGTTCTGTCCCTCGCGTAACTCGCTGAGCTCGACCTCCGTCCGAATCCTTCCTTCGGTATTCGTCGCCGCAATCTGCTCCAGCCGCACGATGCGGGCCTTGGTCGCCTCAATCTCGCTGTCTTGCCTTGCGGTGTTCCTCGCATCCTGAATTACGTACGCGGTTATAGAAAGGGCGAGGGCTCCCAGAGCCACCAGCGTGCGGCTGTCGAACTTCAACAGTCGCTGCTCTTTTACCACCTCGAGTTTCTTATTCCACGATTCATCCAGCGACTCCGCAAACTCCTGCATCTCCTCCAACCGGTCCAGCACCTCGAGCTGGAAGTCTTTCGCCGTATACGACGCTGCCGACGTCGGCTTCTCCTCGCTTCGATTTCGATTCCTGGTCAACACCGCTGTGTCAGACATACGGATAATCCACATGAAGCGCCGCCGCATAGCGTGAATAGCGCGGCGGAGAAGAAGTGTCATACAACCGCAGGAAATAGCTTTGTGTCCGCGCCAGCCGGGCCAGCGTGAATGTCTGTGTGCTGTATCTCCCTATAAGATTTCGATCGTCGCTTGCGCTCCACCCAAAGTCGTGCGCTCTAACCTCAATTCCGTATCCGCTGCCCGGCGCCATTCCTGCATCGATCTGCACCGTTGTCGACGATACTCCCGTGAGTTGCGCATCCTTTAGATCCGGTAAGTAATACGACCCAACTTGCGTCGTCGCGAGCCGCACTGGGAGATCTTGCAGCGGCACCGCGATTCCGCTCGCCTCGTCCTGGCGTGCCAGCGGCTCAGCCAGGTCGTTGGCGAACTCGATTGTGTACATGCCGCGATCGTTTGCTGGATCCACCAGCGCAATACCGACCTTCCGCACGATCGCACCGAATATGGCGTTGCGGGACGGCACATCCACGTTCAGGCCATCGCCCGGAAAAATGTCCGCGGCATTTCCCGGAAGGAAGTCACTCCATGTCTCGTACTTCCCGGACCAAGCCACACCCGCGGCGTCATCCAGAATCGCCAACGCTGCAAGCTCGCAATCCGCCTGAGTCCGTGCGCTGGGAGCCCTCATCGTGCGCACCGCACTCCGCACTCCGTCATCAATACCGTTGGCCAGAGACTCGACGGCTGCGCTGTTCGCCACCTCCGCAACCGCGCGCCCCACGCCTCGATAGCTCGCTACGATCAGGGTGTTCACCGCGGGCACGTACTGCGGATAGAAATCCAGCGTCGTGGAGCTCACAATCGCGCATTGCCCTCCCTCTGGCCGAGATTCCACCAGCTGCGTGATGTAAGGGGAGTCGGGTAACGCGGTTCTTACTTGCGCCGTAGAGATGTGCGCCGCGTACGTGTACGCCAGACTGCACTGCATGTTCACTGCATTGACCAGGGCATAGCGGCAGAATCCGGGCGCATTCGCAACCACGCCATCGAACAACACCGTCGCCGGAGCGATCACGCTCGCCGGGTTCAACGGATCCACATCCTGCAGTTCGAGCACGACTCGCACTTCAGCCGACACCGCAGTTCCACCCAACCCGTCCCCCGCTGGATGTGCGGACGAATGGAATATCTCCGCCGCCCTGTACACCTCTCTCGAATACAGATAACTGGTCAGCAGGTAGCGGTGCCCCCCGGTCGTCCTCACGACCGGACCGGTTGCAGATCCATTGATCAGCGCCTGAATGTTCGATTGCCCGCTCGAGGGCGTCACCTGGAAACCCGCTAGGCAGGTCGCTGAACCGATACTCCCCGCATACAACCCGCCAAGCACGCCCTGCGACGCTGCGGTGAAGGTGACATCCCCATGCTGCAGCTCCAGCGCGCCGCCAAGCTCAATCTGCTCCACGAATGAGACTGCAGTCTGTCCATCCTGTCCGGCTCCTCCATTTACTCGTAGCGCCTGAGCCTCCACTGAAATTGCCGACGTCGGATCGCTCACCGTCCACGTGGTCGGATCGACTCCAGTTCCCTCGTAGCGCTCGTTAATGAGAGCCGACCGGTCTTGCTGAAATGGCCTCTGCGACAGATAAAACCTCAGGCTGACTCCGTCGCCCGCGAAATAGTCGCGAACGTACGCCTGCGGCTCATCCAACCCGATCACGGTGACGTCATTGATCTCGATTCTCGGGGAATCCAATATCAACCCCGCGGGCGAAAAGTTTGCGTTACTCTCTGCCAGCGAATATGCAGCCTCGCCGACCGGTGCCAGTGTAACTGCACCGTTCATCGCCCGGTAACTCGCTCGCGCCGCCAGCGCAATCGCTCCCGCGTGATGCGAGAACTTCTTTTGCGGATTCACCTTGTACGACGCAAGCGAATCCAGATCCTGCACGCCGCTCACGTCAAAACCGCCCGGCAGCAGGTCCTGTGCCAGATGCCGCAAGGCGGAACCAGCGCTCCTCGCCATAAACTCAGCACGGTTCGGTAAGGCTTTCTGATCCAGCAAAACCTCGTCGCTCTCCGCTGTCAGGTTGTAGCGATAGACCGCTCCCTGCTCGCCCCATCCCAGGTATTCACACTCGGGCGCCCGCGTCAGATATCCGCTGAACACGAAATCTCCGTTCGCCTTCGTTAGGAGCACTCGCGCTCCTGAAGCCGGAACCACGAATCCCGCAGAGCCGCTCAGCAAGCTGCATGTGAACTTCGCGGGCTGATTGATTTTCCGCTCGACCCGCGGCGCAACCGTCGCATCCATCGTCGCCGTGTAGTCCACCGCTCCGAGTCCCGCCAAATTGTCAATCGTAACCTTCATCTCTTAAGAGTCCTTGTGTTCTCTCTGGTGAGCTTGGTCAAACACGAACCACGGGGCGACAGCCGCCTCGGCTGTCCGGCGCAGCGGAATCATCGCGCGCCGGCGTCTTATCTGTCATCTCGAGCGCAGTCGAGGGCCTTGTGCTCCCCGCCCTCTCAATACGTCGCCGCCATCCCCGCCGGAAAATAACTCCGGTAACACAGCACTTCCTGCCCATCGTTCGTATCCGTGTGCGGCAGCGCCACAAACGACGCCCTCAGCGATATCGTCGACAGCGGTTTCGCAAAGGTCGCAAATTGTTCTCGCGCAAATTTCCCTGCCGGACCGCCGGCATTCGCTGCGCTCAATCGCGGATAGTAAAAACACACTCGCCCGCCCGATTCCTCTTCCGCTACAAACAGCGCTGACCATTCCTGGAAGAACGACCCGCCTTCCCGATCCACAAACGCGATCACTTGCTGAGCCGATGCTCCCTCAGTCGGCGCTCCACCCAGCAGCGGCTGCGCCAGCACCACTGATGTAGACGTCACCTCCGCGACGCGTCCAACATTGAATGTCACTCGCCGCACATAGTTCGGATCTTGCTTCACCGCCATCGGATTGCTCACGTAAGCCGCTGCGATTCCCGATCCCACATAACCCACTTGCTGCTGATAGTCGACATCCACCGCCAGCAGGCTTCCGGGGGCAAACGCACCCGCCGATCCCATGCCAAAAATCAATTCATCCGCAGTCGATCCCGGAAGCACCGCTACTCCTGCCGCCGGAGTTCCTCCCGAAGCGGCGGGCGTCGTGCTTCTTCCCGCCGGGGCCAGCACATTCATGTGCTCGGACCCGCACGCCAACGCCATCTGCAGCTTCCCCCACTGCAGAAAGTCGAATTCCACTCGCGCTTCCAGCGGGCTCCGAAATTGCGCCACCGGCAGCGCCTTGGCTCCGGACCGCACCACTGCCGCCGGCCCGTCATACCACCGCGTGAACCCCTCCACCCATCCCAAGTCGAGCCAGGCGCAGGGGGCGCATTCAGCGCAAACATCCCGCACAATCCTGGATCGAAGATCGTCGGCGTCTCGCTTGCCCGGTTCACCGCGGCGAAATACGCTCGCACCTGCCGTGATACCGGGACCATCGCCGACCGCAGCGCAGTCGTGTTCATAGCAGCGTCACCTCCGAAAAGAAGTACAGAAGCATCCGCGCATTCCGCTCAACCCGCGCATCTTGCCGGCTCTCCGCGTCATCCGTCACCCCGCTCTTCGTACCCGCCGTTAGCGATGGCTGGTTCCAGAACACGCCCGTCCCCAAGTCTGCGCTCGGCGATTGTGTGTAGTCACGTTTCTCCGTGCTCAACGGCTGGCAGATGGAATGAACTCGCTGTCGAGTTGCCCCAGCAGTCTGCCGCGATCGACCATGCTCTGCACGGACCCCAGGGTGTAGTACGAGATCACCACATTCAGGCTCATCAGTGCACGGTCCCGGCGTTCCCGGAACTACCTCCGCCGCTCCCCACTGATGTAGAACGTATTTGGCTTCGGCTCCGCCGATGATGGCGTCAGATTCTCCACCACGACAATCGCCGGCAATGGTCGTTCCATTCAATGTCCACCGTCCGCTCGGGATTCAATGCCGCCAGCCGCTCCTGCAACGCCATAAAGAAACTGTCCTTCGCAAATTGCATAAGATTCTCCCGGCTGTTGAGAAACTGAAGTGACTTCGGGCGTGCCCCAGCTTCTCCCTGCCTTTGGGAGAAGTGGGGATTTCGATCTTCCTTATCGACGACGGCAGCCGACGCGCACCGCCAAAGTTTGGCATCCCGGAAAAAGCTGAATGATGCGTAACGCCAATCACCGCCCCTTCTCCGTCACTCGACCCCCGTCACCACATAAAAACAAACTGTCCCCACAAAACTCTCTGGCACCACGTTCTCGATATGAAACAGCTCACTCCCATACGTAAGCCCAAAACCACGTCAAACAAATCCTCCACCCGACCCCATCCCGAACGCCGGCAACTGACTCGCAAGCGCGGACGCCGGCAACATAAACTCCACTCTCCGCCGCGGCCCAAGATTTCCCGTAGTCAACTCCCGCAACGTGACCGGTGAAATCAAATTTCCTGTACCCCTGGATCCACCAGCCCCAACTGTCCCGCGGCATCACTCGCCATGGCCGTAGCCGGCAAAACCAGCGTCACCGTCTCCCTCCCTAGCCCGAAGCAACGCATCCGCCGCCCGTCTCAACCCCGCCCCGCAAATTCGCCACCCATACACTCCTCCAAGTTCGTTAACCATGTACCACTACTCAGTCATCCTGAGCGAACCGAGCTCGAATGAGCTCGAGAATCGAAGGACCTTGCGTTCCCCCAGCGTCCCACACTGCTCCCCTACGCTCCCTTCCTCGCCACATACGGTTCCAGCAAACTCCGCACAGTCTCATCCACCAGCGCGTCCCCGAAATAATCCAGCCGCATCCGGTCAATGCTGCCCCGCCTTCACGTTCAGCGCCGGAGTAATCTGCGCGTTCTTCACAATCTGCGCGCACGCCACTTTCACATTCGCCGGAATCGTCGCCAGCCCCGCGTTGTACACCACATCCACTTCGTTGAAGAACAATCCCAGCGAATTCACCGGAAACGTCAATTCTCCACTTCCTCCCAGACGTCGACAGTGCCGGATCGATCGTCGTCCACGATCCGGGCAACGCAAACACCAGCGCAAATTCCATGCTCAATTCCGGAAAGGACCACTCCCCTCGCCGCGGAATCCCATACCGCCCCTGCAGCGACACAATCGGCGAAGTCGCCGGCGCCACCGCAACCAAAGGCAGATAGCTCAGCCGCACCGTGTTCAATTCCGGAGGCATCTTCAACCGCTCCTCGATACTGGTTGACTCCCAGCGTCGCCCGTCGGCAATGCGCATCGATAATCGCCGACGCCGCCGTCACCCACGACGAATCGGTCGTAGCCTCCAGCCCATAAGCCAAATACTCCGTAGTCATCCAAATAATTCATAATGATGTCTTTTCTCGAATAAACGCCCGAGGGTGCCCCACCCTTGTCTTCACGAATTTTGCGAAGACAGGGTGGGGTTTTTCACTTCCTCTCAGCCTCTCAATTCGCGAACTGAGAACCGAGAACCGACAACTCCGAGAACTGGACTTGGCCCTACCGTCCGTCACCTTCACCTCGTAGTGTGCGAAGTTCGCCAACTTCACCACTGGAGCCCCGAACTTCACCACGACCTGCTGTTGGGCCAGAGTACTCGGCAGTCCCAGCTTGAAAACACGCGGATTCGGATCGGTCAGCCAGTGATACTCGATCAGATCTTCGCTCACGATGTACGCCGGCAGCACCGCCGACCAGAACCCGAGTTCCCGGTATACCCCAGCGCCCACTCCGGAATCAGCGGCAGATCGCCCGCCTGTGTGCGAGCGCCTTGACCTTATATCCCGCGGTGATGTTCACTGTGTTCAGCACCGACGTTGAACTGGCTCTTCAGTTCCTGGTCGATCAGGTCCAGCAGCATCGGGTTCGCATAAATTGCCGTCGGCCGAACTTGGTACGCACGAGTTCGACACCATCTGCGCGACCGTGCTCTTGATGTCCATCCCGATGCTCTGCCGACCGTCAATCGTGGTCGGGTTCCCACCCGCCATGATCTGCCCGATCACCCCAAAATACTGCGAGGTAGTCGGAGCGCTCAGCGACGTGTCGCTGCCATTCCACAGCGCCACGTCATGCGTCCGCATCAGTCCGTCCACTGCATCCGCCAGGTCCTTCGCCTGCATGTAGGCGAACTGGCTTTGCTGTGCGCCGATTTCCAGGTCGAACAGGTTGTAGTTGATCTGCGAAACCAACGCCTTCAGCGGCACGGATAATTCAATCCGTGCCGGCTGTACGCTATGCGGATTCAGGCTCTGCGGATTCACGAACGCCTGCGCCGCTGTCGGTGCCGGAATCGCCGTTTCCTCAATGAACCGCGACGGATGTCCCGTCGCCGGCACCTGCTTGATCCGCTGTCCAAATGCTCCTCGCCGCCTGACGATGTCGAAAATCTCCGTCTGGTACCGGTCCACTTCCACCGCGCCCGGCCCCAGATACTCCGCCGCCGCCATCAAATCCACAGAATCGTCCCTGCATGTCTTCTCCTTAATTAATTGATTTTTCCCGCAGATCTCCAAACCTGCACATCCCAAAGCTCTGTCCCACCCTGTAGCGAAGTCGAAGGGATTTCGTGTTCCTCCGTGCCCTCTGTGGTGGCTGGTTTTGTAACCAGCCCCAAAAACAAACAGGCGCGACCAAAGTCGCGCCGCATCTTCACTGGCCGCTGGCTCTACTCGATGATCCCGGCCCGTGCCAGCTCCGCCTTCACCGCAATTCTCTGCTCCACGCTCAAACTCTGCAGCGTCTTATCCAGCACACCTTTTTCGATCTTTTCTCCACTCCCTTCCCGCTCTTCGCCAGGATCGCCGACACCATCGGAGTCAGCGTCTTTCGCATCATCCGCGCTGCTTGCGCCTTCAGCTCCTCGTTGGATTTCTCCAATTCCGCCACGCGCTCCTGCAATTGCCGTGTCGCCTCTTCGTTCCCTGGATCCTCCCCTGCACGCTCGTCCACCGACGCCACAATCCGGTCGACCTTCGCGTTCAGCGCCTCCTGCTGTGCATCCAGCCGCCCCAACACGCGATCCAGCGACTCGGCCGCCATAGCCAGCCGTTCCGCCGTCGCCATCAACTGCTGCACCATCTCTTCATTCATGCTCTTCTCTCCTCATGTCACTGTTCCGTCTGTAATCCCGAGCGAAGCACGTCGGAGAGCGAAGCGATCCGACGCGCGCAGTCGAGGGACCTTGTGTCCCCCTGTGTCTCTCTGCGTCCTTTGGAGGGGGAAGATTCTCCGTCGTCAAAAGTGGATAGACGCGGCGAAGTCCCATCCCGCCCTCGTCACCCACTAGAGCCCAGTCGATCCTCCCAACTCAATCCACGTATCCTGATACGCCGCCTTACTCTTCCGCAAAATTGCTGCTCCCGTGAACGTCACATGCGTCAAAGTCCAAATCCGCGCTCGCGCATCCAGCAGATTCACGTTCGTCACTTCAAACGACATCCCTAACCCTTCTTCCGCGCCCGCCGTCTCCAACACCGTCTCCGCCCGTAACCCTACCGGCCCTCTCGCGGGCTCACTCTTATTGCCGGACGCGAGCATGCTGCGAATTTCTTTCACCGCCGAAGCCAGCGTGGCCCTCAACCTGGCCCCTTCGTTCCGCCGCCCCGATGACATTTCCACAACCTGAGATTCGCCACCCGTCCTCCGGCGCCCGATCTTCCTTCCCAGCTTTCCGATCTCCTCCACAATCTCCGGAAAGTCTTTCGCATACAGATACCCGCTAACCTCCAGATTTCTCCCCACAACGTCAGCCCGCGTGATGACTCCCACTTTTCTCTGCGCATCGTGCCGGTCCAGCGACGGCGCATAGTCCACCGCCATTCCAATCAGAGACGGCAAAGCTTCCTCGGCCGCCTTCCTGGTCAGCAGGACTCGCCTTCCTTTCGCCCCGTGCGGCGACCGCTGCGACGCTACATCGACCAGCGTCAATACTCCCCGAAACTCCACCCGGTTCGGATGCCCCTTTACCTCCGGCATCTCCACCGCCATGCTCTCCAAAACGATTGTCATTGCTTCCTCACACCCATTCCGATTTGTCATCCTGAGCGAGGATTGTGCTTCGCTGAAAGCGACGCACAACCGCAGCCGAAGGACCCCTCGTGCGCCGGCAGCGCCACCAGCATCGCAAGGAGTTCTCCCCACAGTCACCAGTCCCTAGCCTGTGACCCCTGGCCCCTGTTCCACAATCTCCCCCAGCCCTCTCATCCTCCGTACCTCATTCACCGTCACCACGCCGTTCTGCAACAGAATCTGCTGAATCTGTGCTTCCTCTAGCGGATCGGTCGTATCCAGCTCCGCGAACGCGAATTCCAAATCATTCCATCCGAGCCTTTTCCCAATCGCCCCACGCGTCAGCGCCTCGGCCAGCAGCCGCGCTGTCGGGACAATCGCCTGCCGAAAAGCCAGGTCATTCATTTCCTCCGCGGTGGAGCGGTTCACGTCCCGCTCCACCCCCAGATAGAACGGAGGAAGGTCGAACGCGGAAGCGACGACTCGCAGCAGGAACTCCTGCCACTGCAGTCGCAAGTCTGCATCGGTGCCTCCACCGAACCTCAGCACCTCCGGCTTACTTTCGACCGATAGGATGGGCACCTTCCCTGTGCCCTCAATCTCGTCCTGCCACCACCGGATCAGCCGCTCGTGATGTTCCGGCGTCAGGTCCTGCAACCACAGCGCGTACTGCACGACCGAATTCGATGCCAGCCGTGACGCGTACCGGTGCGCCCCCAGAAATGCATTGACCGTCTCAAACGCCACTTCCAGCCGGCCCAATCCAAACGGTGTATGCGTCCGCGGATTCAGCCGGATATAGATCAGCTCGTCATCATCCAGTTCGATCTTCGCGTTCGATTGATCGCGCACCTGCACATATCTCTGCGAGTGCGGCGACCCATCCCATTCCAGATTCATCCGGATCGACGCCCCATCCACCGGCCACAACGTGAGTGGGTGCCCCGCTTCTCCCTGCCTTTGGGAGAAGTGGGGATTTTCGCCGGGAAGCATCCCAGACCGTGCGTCCCATCCCGCATTCACCTGCACTTCTATCGCCCCATACCCGCCCACAATGATGTCTTCCAGCACCTGCTCCGCCAGCGATCGGAAGGAATCGTCCGGATTCGGAGACTCAAAATTCGATGTCAGAATCCTCACCCGTTCTGCTCCATCCGGAATCGATTCGAGCGAATACCCTTGCCGCGGCTGCACTCTCCACCGCATCCCCGCGATCCGATCCTTGATGCAGTTGATCGCACGCCGCGCGATCGGCAACTCCGAAAACCGCCGCAGGTTATACGGCGTTGCCTTCGGCATCGCCTCCGTCAGCGGCCCGTAAGAATTAAAGATGGACGGCAGACCCGACGTCCGCCGCTTCTTCTCGATCCCCTGCGGCGTCGCCGCCGAGGACACTCCCGCCACCCGGCGCCATGCGCCGCGTACCGCCTCTGTAATTTTCATAAGTTGTTTGTTCCTACCCGAACTCCCATACCCGAACTCACGTAGCGATAGCCATACCCCGAACTCACGTAGTGACAGCCGCCTCGGCTGTCCGGCGACGCGTAGCGAGCCGCAGAGGCTGCCCCGTTCTAGCCGCGCCTTTTGCGGCATAGCGAGGATTGGATTCCCAGAAAAAAAGCCCCGCATCCGCGGAGCCCTTCCCTCCCTGTCATCCCGAGCGCAGCGAAGGATCTATGCAATTCGCAGCCGCTACAAAGCGTCCAGATCCTTCCGTACGGTCTCAGCAATCCCCGGCATCTCACTCGCCTCCGCCAGCGTGATCCCGCTCTCCTCCATCATCTCCAGTGCAAATCCAACCTCGCTCCGGCTGCGGTCCAATTCCGCATCCACCACTGCCGTCAATACCGGGGACGCCCCTGTGATCTGACCCATCATCGGCATGATCTTCGGATACCTCGCCGCCAGCAGCACCGCCGAATCCACGCTCGCTCTCATCGATACTGCGTGAAACAACTTGATCTCGTTCCCCGTGTTGTATCCGAAGTCAAATCGAAATGGATCTCCCGGTTTCGTATAGGGTTCTGCCGGAACGGCATTCAACAACGGCAACACTCCCGCCTTGTCGAACGCATCTCGCATGGTCTCCAAAATCCTCTGCCTCCCGGCCGGCTCCCTGATCCGCAGTACTTTCGGCGTCTCCAGGAAGATCCGTTCCACGTCCTGGATTTCTTCGACCACACTCTTGTTCGTCAAAACTGGTATCGCCTGCGAAATCCACACAACACCCGAGAATGAATCCTCTATCCTTCGGAACAGTGTCGATCGATCTGTCGTCTGCCCCATTTCCTCTCGAATCGCCACCTGCAATTGGTCGAGAACTTTCAAATCGGCCCCCGGATCAAGACATAAAATCTTGCTCCTGTCCTTGCTAAACCTCACATCAATCAGTTCGGGACCATTCGTCCCGTCCTGGACAGCCACCAGCCCGAAATTGACAAACTCTCCCTTCACCGCGTCCGGCACATACCGCAGCAGGAAGAATTCCAGTTTGCGCTTCTCAACCACTATTCCAGCTCCAGCCCCTCTGTCATCCTGAGGCGCGCGTAGTGTGCGCACCGAAGGATCTAGGCAACCTCCGCCACAGTGCGAATTCCCTCGTGTCCCTTAGTGTCCTTAGTGGTTAATGTTCTTTCTCGCCTAAGTTCTAATGCTCCAGCCACCCCGGAAACGGTTTCCTCACCGACACTCGAAACGCCTCGATCAACTCCCGCACCACGCCGCGTCGGGCAATCAATGTGCGCCCCAGCTTCTCCAGGTCGTCCCAATCCCCGCCATACCATTCCGGGGGAATCTCTCCCGCCACGCTCCACACCACATCCTCATTCATGTTCTCGATATGCGCCAGCCACGGCTCGAACGACTCCCACCCGCGCACCTTCTCATACACTTCATTGCGCGCATACACCCCGCGCAGCGGATAATCAGGAAAATTCCACTCCCCCGCATTAAAGCAATATCCCTGGTCGATAAATGAAGCCGTGTAAAGCTTCTCGCGCGACTTCCTCCAAAATGCCGCCTGCCGCCCGTTCGCATTCCCCGTCCATTTATCCAACACCAGCATCCCCGCGAATGCCTCCGTATTCCTCACCCGATTCAGCATCTCCATCGGCAGGTAGTCGAATACCTGGCCTTCCAGGGGATCCACCACGTACTTCGACCCAAATTGTAGTCCCGCCTCGCATCGGATCGTGTTATGCGCCAGCTGGATGCTCAGTTCCGGCGTGTGCTCCACCAGCCACTCATCAACCGAAACCACCTCCGTCACCGGCACCGGCAGCCCCGCTCGTTCCGCCAGTCGCGTCGCCAACATCTCATTCGCCAGCACCCGCAGATGTTGCGGATTGTTACGGAACTTCACCACGTAGAAGTGCCCATCGGCGCAGCGCATCAAATGCCCCTGCGCTCCGCCCCGCATCCTCCTGACGTGTTGGACCGCTTCCACCAAATTGACTTTCGAGTGGATCCTGTCATCCCGAGCGGAGCACGTCGGGGAGCGTTGCGATCCGACGCGCGCAGTCGAGGGACCTTGTGTTTCAGCCCGGATTTCAGAGCCGGTTTCAAGCAGGGTGCCCCGTACTAGCCGCGCTCTTTGCGGCTAGTGCGGGGATTTTGACTCTGCATGAATCCAGCTGTGCCCGTGACTCCTTTTCCCACCGTAATCCCGAAAAGCCCGCAAGCGTACTCGAACCCGCCCACGAAAGTCTGTGACCAATAACCATTTCCACAGCCGGACTAACTCATTCCCATCTCCACCGCCGCCATCTCCATCCTCTTACGCTTCAGCCCGCGCCCGGCGTCTTCCTCTCCGCACTGCCCATGCGATCGCCATCGCCATGACGCAGTCGTCGTGCGCTCCATCAGCCGCGGCTCCGTGCCCATCGGCATATCGCACAAACGTCTTCATCTCGCCAAGCAGCCGCTGGCTATGAAACAGTTCCGGACTCTCGATCAGCACCGCCGCCAGGTTCTCGATCATTGCCGGACGCGTCACCACCGATGTCAGCCATCCATCCTGTCCGCCCGACGTGTACATGTTCTCGTAATGCAGCTCTTTCAAATGCGCCAGCACACCATAGCCTTGATTATTCCGTTCCACCGCAATCAGCGCGTGCTCATACTTCTGCCCCAATTTCACCAGCCGCCTCGCCAGCTCATAAGGCGGAAAGTGCCCGTGCAACTCCGCGCACTGTAATCCCGTCTCCCGCTGGATCACCTGGGCGCACGCGTAATCCCCCTCGCTCCCGCCGCCCGCCGTATCCACACCAATGATGTACTCCCACGGTTTGCTTGGAGGTAGCCAGGTCAGGATTCGCGCGTTGTCCTCCGACTCCACCGCTGGATCCGCCTGCGCCGATGCCTTCTGAATCGATTCGATGTCGAACACGCACTCGCCCGACGCCAGAAAGCACGACACCGGATCCTCCGCATACTCCTGTGCCGCCTGCCCGCGCATCGATTCGCCAGCGTGTTCGCCGCCACGCAATCTGTGCCGTGCTCAGCTCGTGTTGCTCGACTAGCTTCTGCTCTTCCTCCGTAAATGGACGGATTCTTCTGCCCTTCACATCCTCTTTATAGGACGCTTCATACCACCAGGGAAAAAAGTGCCTCGCGTAGCCCCGCTCTGCCGCCTTGTCCCACTCTTCATAAAATAGTCCGGCCGCCCCGTTGGGCGTCGACTCCAGCGCAATCTCTCCCTCCGGAACCACCGCCGCACGCAGTGATGCCAGCGTCTCATCTCCTCCGCGGGGCCAGCGGGAGACTTCCGAGCAATGTAAGTTATGGATCGTCATCCCCCGCCCCGCGTTGTCATCCGCCGTCTCCACCCGGTACTCGCTGTCGAGCCGGGGAAACACAATCTGGCGGATGTTGGAGCGCGACTTGATCAGCGCTCCTCTGCGCAGCCGCGAATTAGGCAAGTTCTCCCAAAACCGGTGCACAATATTAAAGATCGTTTGCGCCGACTCGTCGCTGTGCGCCACTTGCACCGTCAACGTTCCTGGCCGCGTGATCGTTTGGACAAAAAAGCGAGCCGCTATATACGTCGTGATCCCGACCTGCCGCGCCTTCAGCACAATGTTCCGCGGCCCGCATCTCCGCGAATACTCCTGCTGCGCTTTATTCAAGTTGAAATAGTGCACCCCGCCCTTCTTCACCCGGATCTTCAGCAAGCTTCGGATCAACAGATCGCGTACCGTCTCATCTTTCACCTTCCCGTGGAGCCAGGTCTTGTCATCCAGATGCGCCCCAAACTGTTCCAGAAACCGCAAATCATTCCACACAGTTAGAACCTCGTACATCTCATGTAGGGACAGCCGCCTCGGCTGTCCGCGGAGCGAAGCTCCGTACTTCTCACATGTCATCCCGAGCGAAGCATGTCGGTGAGCGACGCGATCCGACCATGCGCAGTCGAGGGACCTTGTGTTTCCGCCGCGGAGGATTTTGACTTTCCATCGCAGTGAAGTCGCTCTCTCCACAATCCGCCGCACGCACCGTGTCATCCTGAGAGCCGCGCCCTTCGCGGCCCGAAGGATCTATGCAATTGCCTTTCTCCGCGCCCTCTCCAGTGAAACTGTGCGAAACCTTGCAGCCGTCGGCCTACTTCAGCACTCCCGCGCTGGCAACCCGCACGACCTTCCCATGCCCATGAATCTCGAGTCCCGCCGTCACCCGATCCAACTCCGCATTCCCGGTCTTCCCCGTCAAACTGGCGTTGTAAGACTTCACAAACTCATTCGCCGTTAGAAGAACTCGAGGGTGCCCCACCCTCGTCGCGTTGTATGCGACAGGATGGGCATTTTGACTCTCGATCGCTGCCACCGCTACTACCGCCGCCAACGACTGCACCTCCGCCAACAATATCCCGACCACCGCCGTAATCTTCGTCTGCGTCGCCGTATCCTTTATATGGAGCGCCGGCAGCAACCCCTGCAGATTCCCCTGCGCCGCCAGGATCGCGCTCTGAATCTGCTTCTGGATCCCGGGCTTCGCTGCCTCGTCCGCCTTCTGATAGGCCGCAATCAGCGACTGCGCCAATTGCAGATCCGCTCCTGCCTCCATCCCGGCGTTCTGCACAATGGCCAGGTCCGTCGCCCCCACACTTTTTCCCTCGAGTGCCGCCACCAGTGTCACCAGATTCGCCGCCGCCGGAATCAGCGCTGCCACAATCTTCTCCGCCTCCGCAATCCAATCCGTCGAACATCCCGCCAGGATCATCGTGATGCACAACGCCACTCCGACCACCGCCCGCCGAAAACTTCGCTCCATCTGAATCCTCCGTCCTCCCACGATTTCGCTCCAACAAAAAGGCTCAGCGTAAGCTGAGCCTCGTAACGCCTTCATCTTGTCTGCTCATGTGGGACAGCCGGTGCCCCACTTCGCGTCTGGGGTACGCCACTTCGTGCATCGGGTGCGGGTGCCCCACTTCTGGCCGCCTTTGCCAGAAGTGGGGGTTTTGACTCCCAGTGCCTCACCCCTAATCTGTCACCAAACCGTCGTCATCCCCGGCCCGCTTCCTGTTCCATGTCTCTGCGACAAGTAGCTGCTCGCTCCAATATCCCACGCTCCCATCGCCATCCGATTCACTCCCGCCATGTCCACCGGATACCCCGTCACCGCCCCGCTCCCCACCGTCGGCGACCCCGCTCCCGCGACTGCCAGATTCACCGCTGTACCGCTCGCGCTCTGCACCCACCGCGTCGTTCCCCCAAGATTCGTGCCCGCTGTCACTGCCCCAGCCAACGCCGCATTCGTCATCCACACTCCGCCGCTCGCTGTAACGGCATCGAGCAAGTACCCCAGCTCCGCATTGCTGATGTCCGGCGTCAAATCTCCTCGCGAGTTGTAATGCGTAAACAATCCATACGGCGCTCCCCACGCCGCCGCGCGAAATACTAGGCTCGCCCCCAAAGCGTTGATCTGCTCCTGCGGCATTCCATGAATCTGAATCACTGCCAGGCTCGTAAGGTTCTGGACATTCACTCCGTTCGCGTATACCGAGTTCGCGCTCGCTGTCACATTGTCCTGGCCTTTCATCGCCAGGCTGCCGCGCGCCGCCGTATATCCTGCCGCGACCGCATCCACTTCAGTCGTCGGGTCTTCCAGCCCATCCGGATAAATGTAGACACCCACATTCAGCCCCGCTACATTCGCCTGAATCGCGCTCTTCGCAGCCGTCATCTCGTCCGGCAACAGTTTCGTCTGGTCATACTGGATCGTGTAAGCCGAGCTCTTGATGTCCTGGTTCGACACGTTCAAAAGATTGCTCGCGTGTGTGTATGGACGATCCAGCGGCCAGCCCGACAAATTGTTTTGCGCCGTGTAATGCGGTACCGAATTGAGATATTGCACAAGCTGCTGATTGTTGTAGGAAGCGAGACTAACGCTGAGATTGTCCGCCGGCGCTCCAGTCACGGTCGTCGTCAAAATGCCGCCCGCAATCGACATGTTCGCCGCCGTTCCGCTTCCCGCGTACTGAATATTCAACGCCGGCGCGTTCGGATAAGGTGTCACATTCTGCGGGCTCGTACTCGTCGTGTAGTACTGGTGCGACCACGAGTGCGAATCGATTCCGTGTCCTAGCCCATACCACGTATTCACGCTCGTCCAGTCCACCGCGTACGATGGAACCACCCCGGCATTGAACTTCACTCCTCGCGTGCTGAACGTCGGCAGAAATGTATTGATGTACGCCTCTGTCCCCGCCGACGAGCCCACGTCATCCACTGTGAACGAAAACCTCGCCGGATACGTCGCGAAGTTCGTTACCACCGGAGCCGTCGTTGGCGAAATGTTCCCGCTCCCCGCGATTCCGCCCACCACGTCCCCGGTCGCCAGTTGCGCAACGTTGTTCCCATAAAAGTGGGAATACGCATAGGTCGCATGCCCTGTGGTGTCCTTGAACCCTGCGTCGCGATTCGCATAGGCCCGGCAGTTCGTCACTGTGATCGCCGTTGCCGTTCCGCTGAAGCGAAAGCCGTCGTAGTTGAGGTGCGCTTCGTCATTGAGAAACTGGATGTTCGTCGGATTCGTCGCATACACATAGAACCCATGCGGCGTTGTACCGTAAGGAACCATTCCATCCGATTCCATGTTCGCGAAGACCAGGTTGTCCGCCGCCCCTGCGACTCCCACTCCCATGTAATCAAACATCTGTACCTTAATATGCTGAAACGTGAGCCACGTCTTCCCGTTTACATAAATCATCTGCAGTCCCGTCGGCGTCCCAATGATCGGCACAATCGATCCATCGGATGCATACGTCGTCGTCGGATTTACTCCTGCCGGCGAATACACATACAAACTCGGCCAGCCCAGGCACCAGTCATATTTACTCGCGATCGCCGATGCGCAACTTCCGCCTGTCCGCTTCATCCCATATACGTTCCCGAACCGCACCATGTCCGCTGTCGCCGATGGAATCGTGCTCGCAATCGTTGCTCTCCACGTATTTCCCGAAACATAAGTCCACGATCCGGCTGCAAACGGAATCGGCGCCGCCGCCGTGATCACTGGCGCTGGCCCCGTCCCGTACGCGTCAAACTGGATCGGGCTTCCTGGCAACCCGCTGCTTGGTGGAATTAACTGCTCGTTCCACGTGTCCCCGCGTTTCAGATAAATCACATCTCCGGGATTGAACGATCCCCCATTCACGTGGGCCCCGAGCGTCGCCCACGCTGTCCCCACCGATGTTCCGTTACTCAAGTCGTTACCCCCGCTCGAGCTGACGTAGTAGGTCCCCGCCATGGCGCTCACGCAGCACGCCAGCAGGAACAAGGCAATTCGTTTCATCGGATCCCTCCTCGGGCCTGGCCTACGGCTCGAACATAAGCATGGGAATATAGGTCATCGTCGGAATATCTGTCGGGGCCGTCATGTTGGCCAGTGTTCCGCCGCTCGCGATGCCGGCGGAGGTCCCATACCACGTGGCTGCAGTTGACGACGAGCCGGCAATCTTCGCGCAGTTGGTTCCGTTCGCCACGTCCGTCGTCAGCCCCACATAGTATTTGCCGGCTGGAATGGTCTGCGAAGCAAACGTCCGCAGGACCCAACCGGTCGAAGTCAGCCCGAGCCCGGACGCACTCTGCCTTCCCGTGTGCCACACCAGCGTTCCACTTCCGTTGATCAGTCCAAAATCGTAGTTGCATCCGCCGGTGTCGGCAGTCACCACGTAGAACCGCACCTGCGAGGCCGTGACTGGGACCGGCAGAGTGACCCCATACAGCATCGCCGTATTGGCTGCGTTCCAGTTGGGAACCTGGCTGCTGGTCGTCGGATTCGCCGTCGTAGACGTCACCCATGGCATCGCGATCGGCGTCAATCCGCCCGCCGTCCCGCTCGTATTGGCCCCATTGTTTGGAATGTCCCCGGAAACCAGCGCAGGTAACTGCGCGTGCGGCAGCGTGCCGCTCGTAAGATCGCTGGCGCTTACCGTCACATTCCCCGTCAACGCATGTCCGTTCACCGTCGTTGCGCTGGTGGTACATCCCGTGACCTGCGCGCAAGAGTAATCTCCGCTCTGCGCCGTCACCGTCCCCGTTCTGCCGAATACGGAAGGCACCGCATCCGTCGCGTTCGTCAGGATCTGGCTCGGTGTTCCTGAGTTCGCCGAGATATAGAAGTTTCCATCATTCGAGATCCCAATTTGCGACTCTCCCGCCGGCGCCGCTCCTATCGCGACCGTTGACGGCGGGCTCGCTACCCGCCATGGCCCGGTCAGAATCAGCTGCCCTCCCACCGTCAGGTTTCCGCTGAACGATCCGGAAGCAGCCGTGATCCCTCCGCTTCCCATGTAGCTCAGCACGCTTCCGCTGTCGTTCAGTGTCGGATCGCCGCTCACTGCCGTGCCGTTGCTCGAGTACATCGCAATCTGCGACGTCGCGCCGTTGTTCACCACACCCGAACCTGCCGCTCCTCCCGATCCACAATCTGATCCCGTCCCCGACACCAATCCGGCCGAGTTCACGTGCAGGCATTGCGATCCCGATCCCGTGATGGGCAGCGTCACCGCCCCCGTCGTCACATTGAAGTTCCCGTTTACGTTCACGGGAACGTTGAATGTCTTCGTCGTCCCGGTCAGCCGTTCCAGGTAACTGCTGCCATCTGGCAGCGCATTGATGTAAGACGAGATCGAACTCGGTGCTCCCACCGCCAGCCCCACATTCCCATAGTTCACGCTGCCCGAGTCCGTTCCGAGATATGTGTCCGCCGCGTCCATCGCCGGCCGGTTCCCTGGCGTCGCCAGCGTCTTCGCTGGATTCGCATCGACCAGGGTGATAATCTCCCCGCTTCGGATCGACGCATTCTGCGAACTCGTGAAATTCAGCCGCCCTTTTAAATTCCCCGTCGGCCCTCCTGTCACCGTGCCATATTGCAGGATTGTTGCGTTGGGCATCGCACTGTTCCCGCTGGAGGACCCCGCCACGCACGAGATCCACTCATTGCCGTTCACGCCGCTGCACCGTTGTGTAAACACCTGTGGTGACATCAACCCTGACAAAGTCGTGATGGGAGACACTGACGTGACCATCGCCGTGTCGTCCAGAAACGTTGGCGCGGTACCCGTGCTCAGGGAGTCCCCTGAGTTTAGCGTGACGATTCCGCCCGGAAGCCAAAACATTCCCGGCGAGTACATCGGACTCGGCACTGCATAGTTGCTCGTGCTCGCGCTCGCTGAATCTGTGAATGAACAGAAATTCGTGCTGCATTGCGCTACCGCGCTCGCCACCGATCCGCACGACGTCGTGGATCCGCCGCCGCAAGCCCCCGCATACGGCGTTACTTGTCCTGTATATCGCACCAAGTCGTAGCTCACCGTCCCTGTACCTTGTACCCGCGGCCACCACACCGCAATGCTCCCCGAAGGAGTCGTGCTGTCGACCGACGCATATCCAAACGGCAAGCATTTCGATGCTCCATAGCTGGTGTCACGCACCACGAAACAGTAGTTGTACCGTGTTACTTGATTTCCTGTCGCCGCAAACTGCGGCAGTTGTCCAACCGGAAACTCCCCGCCGCGAATGGTGTTCGTTCCGCCGCTGTTCACCAGTCCGGCCATCCCCTGCCTGCCCCCCGGGTACATGGGATTCGTGCATCCCCCCACTTCCTCGTACACGTCGTCGAACTCGCCGCCGCCATAGCCTCCTCTCATGGTGCCGTCGAATACTCCCCATTGTGCGAATGCCTGGATCACCGAGTTCTGAATTCGCAGCGTATTGCCCGCCCAGTCTGTCACTCCATTTCCGGCGCACTGCAACCCCAGGTTCAGATGGCTCAGCCACGCCACACTCGCATTCGTCGAAAATGGCCCCGGAAAATAGACCGTTTGTCCGCAGTAATTGGCCGTGCAGTGCGCTCCTTCATCCACATTCAGCGTATCCAGTTTGAACGCCTGGTCGTTGTCCACCACAATGTGGTTCTGCCAGAATCCCCACGGTGCATATCCGCCCTTGTCGGCCATATAGATCTCGCGCAGCGACGTCCCGTTCGCGTTGTCTTCAACTGCCGCATCCTCCAGGGAAGCGAATCCCGCGCTGGCCTGCGACGCGATCGTCCCCGCTCCTCCGCAATTCGGATCCGCATAGGTGAACTGCGTCGCTGACGCTGTCGCCACTGGGTGAATCCCAAAGTAGTGCTGGCTAAACGTCCAGTTGATGTCGACGTAGTCCCCCGCCTGTACCGCGTTTGCTCCTGTATTGTTCAGCGTGATCGTCGCCGTATTCGAAGAGCACGCCGTATTCGTGACCGGAATTCCGTCGAACACGTTTCCCGCCGCAAATCGTATTCCACTCACTTCGATCCCGCTGAAATTGTTGCTGTTCACCCGGTCGCCGATGAATAGGCACACCGACCGCGTCTTGCACAGCAGCGTCGCTTTTCCCTCGCCGCGCAATGCGCTCTTGCTGCTCTGCAGGTAAAT
The DNA here is from genome assembly GCA_963807095.1 of uncultured Acidobacteriota bacterium. Lineage (GTDB taxonomy): Bacteria > Acidobacteriota > Terriglobia > Terriglobales > Acidobacteriaceae > Sulfotelmatobacter. Next base: position 945,233 of record CAWEAF010000003.1, read on the forward strand.
CGTCGCGTACACCGGAAGTGCGTTTGCATTCCCCCCGGTTGGCGGTATCACCACGCCCGCTCCCAGATTTCCGGCATCGTTCAGGGCCTCTTGGATCCCCGACGTTGACGATCCCACCGTGTATCCCGCCGTATGGCTGCCCGCCGTCGTTACCACGATCGTTCCGCTGGCTGCTCCCGAAGTGCAGGTTCCTCCCGTCACCAGCGCCGTCTCAGCCGTGCCCGTTCCCGACACGTAGGCGTAATACGGACGCGTCGTCGTGTTGCTCGTATCGATTCCGAGCGGGCACGGGCTCAGGTGAAGCGTATTGCTTCCCGCGCTTGCCAGGCTGTCCGCCGGAGACTGCGTCCAATTCCAACTCGCGGTCACATATCGCACGTTCGCCAGGTTGTTCGTTGAAAACTGCGTCCCTGCCGGCTGGGCCACGTTCTGGCTCGCCGCTGGCTGCGTCGACACATTTCCCGTTCCTCCGCCTCCGCCACAAGCCCCCCACGTTCCGTTGCCCAGCAGGCAACTGCCCGCGGTCGCCGTGCCGCTTCCTAATTCGCTTGCCGGAACCAGCCCTGAAATCAGATCTGCTTTCCCCGTTAGCCCGAGATCGATGTACTGCTTTGGAGCCGCTTGCAGCGGCGCTACAGGATTTGCCGGTAGCGTGATCGGCCCGTTCATCGTGCCGCCAGCCGTCGACAGGTAGCTCCCCGACCCCACATTGACTACGCTCTGATCCACGTAGCTCTTGGTCGCAATGTCATTCGCATGGCTCGGCGCGGGAACATTTGGAGAACTCGCGAACGTCTTCGTCCCCGCAATCGTCTCGCTGCCATTCAAGTGCACCACCGTGGAATCGTTCGCTTTCTCCGCCAGCGCAGAATTCACGTACTGCATCGAGACCGGTTGTCCCGCCAGCCCCGATCCTGGCGTCATTCGCACCGTCGCCAGGTTCGCCGGAGATGTCGTCGGCACCACCCAGGTCTCGCTCTTCACCTGCCCCGGCCCCAGCTGGTAGACCACGGTGTAATACATTCCTGCAGGCGTCGCGTCCGCATTCGGAACCAGCCCAACATTCAGGATTCCGCCCGGTCCCAGCATCACGCTGGTCCGCCCCGCTGCCACCGCGGTCCCGCTTGCCGCTGTAAATGCCGGCCAGGTGATGATCAAATTCCCTTGTGCCGTGGTTCCATCCGCCAGGTACACCGTGTCCGACACCGTTGTTGTACCCGCTCCGCTCTGTGGACTAGCCCCGAAGGCCGTAAGCTGAACGCCATAAGCCGCGATCAGCGCCACCAGCGCCCAATAAGAAAGCCGCCCCATCGGGCGGCGGCCTGCGTCACGCATCTTCCCCTCCATCAATCTCTACGCTCTGTCATCCGAGCGAACCACATTGAAGACCAAATCACAACCCGCTACTTACTGTCATCCCGAGCGAAGCAAAACGATGAGCAATGCGAATCGTTTGCGTAGTCTGGGGACCTTGCTTTTGCCGGGTGCCCCATTCTAAAATCGCGCCCTTTGCGATTTTAGAGTGGGAACTTTGACTTCGCCGGTCTCATCGAGCTGGCCCCAACTGCTCAGGCCTTCTCAACCCCGTCCAGATATCTCTCCACGCTCTCCACATACACGTCCGCAAAATCTGCCACCGGTCTCCGACCCTGTATCAACTCCTTCGCCGCCTCCAACTCCCATCCCATCGACGCCAGCACGGCTAGCGTCATCATCGGAGCCCGGTGCACTCCAGCCGCGCAATGGATGAAAACTTTCGCCCCATCTCCAGCCATCGCCGCTTTCGCAAACTCCACCCCGCGTTCAAACATTCCCGGGGGCTTCGGTTCAAAATCATCATCCGTCGGGCTCCATAGCACCTCGATGCCGTGCTCCTTCGCCAGCGCCGTGTCGTCGAATTCGATCTGCATGTCGATAATGTGCGTGATCCCTTCCTCCGCCACCTTCGCCATGTTTTCCGCCGACCAGATTCCGCCTCCTACCGCGATCCGATCGGTTAACCAGGTAATATCCATCTGCTTCCTGCGTACCTTCCTCGCACCACGCGGTGATGACTGCCTCGGCTGTCGGGGCGACCGCAGTTTGCCGGACTGCGCCACCACCTCGGATTCTCGATGGGAAGAATTCCCTCGCCTCTCTCCCACCCAGATCGCTATCGGCCCCTCTCGCCCCTTCATTCTACAAAACCATTCATGTCATTCCGAGCGAAGCAGGCCGGAGAGCGAAGCGATCCGGCCTGCGCAGTCGAGGAATCTTGTGTTTCCCCGCCAACTCTCACGACTCCGCCTCAGCCTCCTCGTCGAAAACGTCCTGCTGCTCCTCCTGCTCTTCCTCCTCCTTGATCCCCGCCGGAATCAGCACGGTATCCTCCTTCGCCAGTTCATCGGCTACTACCGGAGTTTTCGGAAGACCAAGTCGATCCAGCAACGTCTCCGCCAGGCATTGTTCCTCCGCCGACGCCTGGCTCCCGTCGGCCTGCGGTGGATAAATATTCGCCATCTCGAATAGAAATTTCACCGGCCCCAGCTGGCCTTTTTCGCCCTCATTGACCACCGCCCCCGCCAGCTTCCCGGCATGCGCCTCGATGATCCTCGAGACTTCCTTCCTCACCTCCGCCGGATTCAATTCCTTCTTCTTCCGCTTGACCCCGCTTTTCTTCTTTCCGACTTTCTTCTTTTTTGTTGCCTTGCTCTTCTTCTTCGCCTTTTTCTTGATCATTGCCCCAACACCCTGTCCCTTATGAATTCGTGAACGCCTCGCAAAAAGCAAAAGGCGCGCTTTTCGGCGCGCCCTTTACCCGAGATCTGTTTTTTTCTTACTCTCTAAATCCAGAATAACAAATTGACCAGGGCAAAGTGGACATTTTTCAAATTTTATTTCTCCCGCGTCCACAAGCACTTGCGGACTTTTCGCTCTCCAGACCCCCTTGACAGGAATTTCCTGGCTCCGAGTTCAGCCGTTCCAGTAACCCAACGTCCAGCAGAATCTCGCTCAGCATATCCAGCGCCAGTGGAGTCAATCGGCGAACCGTTTTCTCGTGGCAGTTCAGCAATCGCGCGGTTGCCCACCGATCGTGCTCCTGCAAAATGTGCCTCGCGACGATCTGCCGCGAAAATTCGTCCAGCTTCTCCAGGCATGTCTCCATGTCATGCACGAAGATCACCCGATCCTCGAACGTGACCACTGTGTAGGACGTTACCTTGGCCCGAAAGAACTCCCGCCCCAGCAATGACGGCAGCCTTCCCGTCTCAATCGAGTACCGCATATACCGCCGCAGCATCCCCACCGTCCTTGCCCGGTAGATCTTTCTCTCCCTCTCGCTTTCCCAGTCGTCTTCGCGACTTTCGCTCGCGACACGCTCCTCACTCGCGATCGTCCCCAGCTCTTCACGTACATTGTCATCCTGAGGCGCGCCCCCTTTGCGCGCCGAAGGATCTCTGTAACTCTCCCGCTCGGGAATCGCTCCCGACCGCTGTCCTCGATCCCTCCCGCTCTCGTCTGTCCTCTGTGGTATATGACTCGCCTCTGCCCAGATCGAATCCACCATGTAGTTCATGCCGCACCTCCTACGCCCTCGAGATCCCCTGCCTCATCGATGGAAATCTCGAAGTCTTCCACTACCGTCCGCTGGCGCACTGGCAGCTGCACCTTGCCCGGACGCTTCTTCCTTCCAACCGGCAAGTCCGCCACTTTCGCGCGGCACTTGTCGCAATACACCCCGCCCCCTCCCTCTCGCACCCACAACCCGCCGCAATGCTCGCAATACTTTAATTCCACCCGCTTCATGCTCTTGTCTTTACGATTGCCTCTCATCGGAACCTCCACGACTGTAAGTAGGAATTCGAACAACCTCGTTCTTCATGAAAGCTGCTGGCACACTTCTCATCCCTCATCGCTTGAAAACAAAAAACCCTGCGCTTGATTCCGCCGACCGCCGGAACCTCGCGCAGGGCTCGTTTCTCTTACGATGACCTGCTTCTGCTATTTACTTTTATGATTTCTCGGGAACCGGCTACCCACGCCTTCGCTCTTCCGAACCGTGGAAATGGTTACTCCATGTCCCCTGCAACGCCTTTGTGCGAACCGATTCCTCCGCTTCTCAGGATTACGCGACTTCGTCGTCTACGCCCGCACCGCTTCTCTGCCGGAAGTATCCTTCCTCGTAGCCCGACTTCAGTACGCGCCCGTTTTGCATCACAACGCTCACCTTCCCTGTGAAGCGAAGCGACAATAGCAACCGCTCCATGGACGCCGACAACACTTCTGCCGACTTCACTTTCTTCCGAAACTCACCGAAGTTCCTCTCCTCGCTGATGTTATCTGGATAATTCGTCATATTTCTCGTCCCTGGAGCGCACCAGCCCTTAAGCTGTCGCGATCCTATGCTTTGTGGATTTTCTCGGTCAAGGTTACGTGACCATCGTTGCCTGTGGAAAACTTTCCCGCCTTCCACTCTGCACAAAACTCAAGACTTGCGCCTGCGATCGCATTTGAAATTTTTCTTCGCGTTCCTGCGTGTCCCGCATGAACCGTGAATTTGTAAAATTCCTGCCGTCCCGAGCACTCCGGATCACTGCTCGTCAATGGCCATTACAACGCACTTCAGCCCTATCGCAACAAATAGTCTGAATATGTACGCTGTTCTGAAAAACGAAAATTGTGTGGTCCGTAATGTCGAACAGGCTGGAAATAGCTTAACCTTGCGTCCCCACAACCGACCCTGCTCAGATGCGTAAGGGGCCAATGTGGGGACGGCCGCCCTCGGCTGTCCAGTCGAGCGCAGCTCGACGCGTTTTCGGCTGCATCCAAAAACGCGGTCCGCCTTTTGCGACAAGGCTTCCGAACAACGATTGGCGGCAGATCAGAGGCTTCCTTCGTGCACCCTCGTGGCCTTTGTGGTTATCCGAATTTCTGTGGCGGGAGGATCCGTCGAGATGTAGCGTCACCAAAGTTCGAGGCTGGAAAAAGGCGCGGCTTCAGCCGCGCCATATCAGACAAATCGAGAGACACTTACCTTTAGCCCCTCAGAGAAAGGGTCATCCCGAGAAAAGCGCGACCAACCCACACCAGGAATCTCTCGGGCACGACGCCGGATTGCAGCGCCCCGTCCTCACCGATCCTTCGCCCAGGTCGCCGGATGCGGCTTCACCCGGGAAACCGCCTCGGCCTGCATAACGCCTTTCTTATCCAGCGATCCCGCAACGGTCACGCCATTGCCCACCGCGATCACCGCGTAACGAGCCCCGGCTTTGGCCTTCTCCGAATGGATCTCGATCTTCTTGTGATCGCGAGTCTCCAGCGTGAAGCGATCGCCCTCCACCTGGCTGACGATCCCGGAGATTACGTGTTCCCACGGTCCTTCCGGAGGCTGCGGCGGGAACGGCGGCACCACCGCCTCTTTCCGGTCGACAGCCCTTTCTCCTCGATGGCGGTGAAGTCCAAAGATATCCAGTTCGCGATAGCTGGCCACGTAGACCTTCCCGTTGGCCACCACCGGAACGATGTTGGCATTCCCGCCCATGTTCGGCCAGCTTCCAGCCACTGCTCCGGGGAACAGGGGCTGCAGCGTGCTTCCTGAAGGCGTGCCATCGAAGGCGTACAGCCGGACCGCTGCACTCCCGCTGTTGCGTAGCGGGCGGGATACGGCCCAGATGATCGCATTGTGCTTCCCGTGCGACGAGACAGTTGTAAAAAAACCCGGATCCTGGACGGTGTCCGGCATCGCTCCAGTCGCGGCCTGCACCAGTTGCGGCGAGGGCGAAGTCTGCAGGTTCCATAACTGAACGCTATTCGACGCGAAACCGGAGCCCCACACGCCGCCGCTGCCGACGACATGCGGAGATCCATCGTTGAAATACGTTGGACCGCACCAGCAGCCGTTTCCAATGCTTTTCACGCCGCCAAGCACTCCGGCGTTGGTGGCAGTGAATCCCCCAAGATTGTCGCGGTTGAGCAGGAACATGCTGCCATCTTTCCCATTCGCGACCAGCAGCCTGGGCACGGAACCGGACTGGTCCGGCAGCGACATCACACCCGCCGAGCCCAGATCCACATCTCCAATATCCAGTCCCGATTCGTTCGCTGGAGTAAACAGCGACGGATTAGGCGGCGGCATGCTGGGACAGTTCCGTACCAGGCTCGACGGCAACTTCACCACGCTTTCCTGAATGTTGGTACACCCGTCGTAGGTGGTTCCGCTGTAGTCGGAGTTGCCGGTGGTGAAATAGACGTTTCCGCCAGCATCGCCTGCCAGGCCGTATCCCGACTCCCACACCGACGAAAGAAACATATTGTTCGGTTCGGTGGTCTGCCTGTTGTTGACATCGTTCGAAGCCAGAGGATTCAGCGTTCCCGCTTGCCACCCCAGGACCCAGCCTCGCGAATTCGTGCCTCCCCAGTCGCAGAAACTGCCAAATCCCGCATAGACATTGCCATTCTGCAGCAGCAACCCGGGCCTCTGCCGCTGGTACGTCGCCTGAAAGTTCAGGGGACTGTTATTGCTCATCGTGCCGCTGGCAGTCACCAGCCGCGGAGATACTTTGTCGGAGAGCGTCGACAGGTCCAGCGCGTGGATGTAGTACTCGGGATTCCCGCCGTGCGCCGGATCTTGGATGTAGGCGATTACATACATGGTGCTGGTGAGAAGGTCGATCACCGGGGTTCCGTCGATTCCCACCGTGGGACCGTTGTTGCTGCATCCCAGCGGCCACGGCACCGCGGTTCCGAGATTGACTTTCAGCAGCTTTGTGTCGGTCTCGGCGTCGATGGCGTAAACATTGTTGTTCTCGGTCGCGACATAGACCACGTCATGTCTTCCCCCCGCAACGTGCAGCTTGCGCACGATCAGCGGCTGCGTATCAACCTGGTCGTTGGCGTCGTCCAGTTGAAGCGTGAGCACATACAGGGAAGACGCGTTGACGTTCGACGGCTTGAGTGTCCGCTCGTTCTCGTTCCATCCCGTGCGCAGGTTGTCGTAGTGATAGGTTGTGACTTCGGTGCTGCAGCTTGTCAAGAAAGCGAGAACCAGCACTGCCGCCAGCGTTGTTCCAATTCGCAGAGACCTTCCGGGACACCTATTGCGGGTGGAATTCATTCCTTTTCCTCCAGGTTATTCCTACGGCCGAACTGCGGCCGGATACTGAAGGGGGAAGCGCCAACGCTCGCCTCGATCAGCGAACGTTGTTTTCACATTTTAGGGCCGGCGTGTCGCCGGCTGTCCCGGGGCGTCTCGCCCGCGGCCCGGGATCGTTACAATTTCGTCTACTTTACTCCAAAATCCCTTGAATGCGATGGGGGGCCCCGCCCTTGACGCGTCTTGTGCGAAGGGCGGGGACTTGGCTGCTCATTTCAAATCCTGCAAGTCGGCCTGCAACTGCTGCATGCTGAATCCCGCCGGCGTTGTCTTCTTTCCCGTCAGGTAGTCGTTGCTCAAAATCGCGTACGCCTCGTCGCAATACGCTTCCCAGAACGACCATGTCATCATCTGCAATGCTCCCCAGGTGACGACGGTGACGCCGCGCGCGTCGTACGCGACCACCGGCACGGCATGCCCGCCCCACGATCCCGGCTTGCCGTCACCGATCGGGCCTCCCGGAGGCACCGACCACGGCTGATGATTCTGCACCTGCGCCTGCGCGCTGATCGGCAACTGCATCCCGATGTAGCACCCCTCGAAGATGTACACCGAATCCATGATCTGGGTGTGATTGGCGGGCTCGAGCGCCACATACGCGCCGATCTTGTGTCCGGCAATTCCTGACTGGCGCCAGTAGTTCAGCACATCGATCTCGACCGCGCCGTTGTCATTGGCCCCGCTAGTCGGGTTGTAGCCGGTGATCGCCGAATATGCGGCCACGATCTGCTTGTCGGTAGGCGTGGCCATCTTCTTGCCCGCATTTACGGTCCATTCCATGATCAGGTGGCCGGCAGCGGCGCAGGTGCAGTCCCCGATCTGATCGTTCTCCATCATTCCCCAGGACTTCACTTTTGTCGTGAGATCCAGGCTGGCCGGCGGGTTGGGCAGCCCCGGCGTGACATAGGAGGCCAGCAGCAGCGTCCGCGGATCGTGCCGCGCAATCTGCTTGCCCAGTTTCAGCTTCCTGGGATCGACGCGCGTCGGATCGCTGCGCAGCGCGACGCTTTTCCGAGTATCGGGCAGCGACAGATCCAGCTTTCGGACTGCCATGTGGAACTCCTGGGGAGAAGGGATATTAGGATTTGGGCCGGAGACAACGCGCTGGGTTCTTCGCAACCCAGCGCGTGATCCGTGAGCACAGAAAGGGGGGAAGGAAACTTTCGGAAGGCATCTTAGCCCGAGAACGCCCAAGCTTAACCGGGAGGCCAAATTTGTTACGAAATCCGAACAAACAGCTCATGTAGGGGCGGACGCATTCGTCCGCGCTCACGTAGCGACAGCCGCCTCGCCTGTCCCGCGAAGCGAAGCGAGCGGCCCCACAGCTGCGCCCGGAAAGCTCACCCGACCAGCTTCTCCATCTCCTCCTCATCGATGACCGGCACCCCTAACTCCTTCGCCTTGTCGAGCTTCGATCCGGCGTCGGAACCCGCAACCACGTAATCCGTCTTCTTGCTGACCGAGCCGGACACCCGTCCACCGGCATCTTCGATCATCTTCTTGGCTTCATCGCGCGTGTACTTGCCCAGCGTCCCGGTCAGGACGAACGTCTTTCCCGCCAGCTTTGTCCCGCGCTCTTTCTTCTTGCCCTTCACGGTGAGCCCGGCATCACGCAGGCGGTCGATCAGCCTGCGGTTCGCCGGGATGCCGAAGAACTCGGCAATGCTCTCGGCAATGCGCGGTCCGACCTCGTTGACGTTCTGCAGCTCTTCAACGCCAGCCGAAGCGAGAGCGTCCATCGATCCAAAGTGTTCGGCAAGGAATTGCGCCGTGCGCTCGCCAACAAATCGGATGCCGAGACCATAGATAACGCGCTCCAACGGCAACTGCTTCGAGTTCTCGATTTCGTCCAGAATATTTTGAGCCGACTTGTCGGCAAACCGCTCCAGGCTGAGCAGATCCTTCTTGCTGAGGTCATAGATGTCAGCAACATTTTTGACCAGGCCGCGCTCGATAAGCTGCGTCACCAGCGCTTCGCCCATGCCGTCGATGTTCATCACACCGCGCGAGGCGAAATGCAGAATCGTTCCCACCAGCTTCGCGGGGCAATTCGCATTGACGCAGCGGTAATCCACCTCACCTTCGGTGCGGGCAACCTTCGTCCCACAGACCGGACACTTCTCCGGCATCTCGAACGTCCGGTCCCCGCGCGGATGATCCTTGTCTTCGATCACCTTGACGACCTTCGGGATAACGTCTCCGCCGCGCTCGACCTGCAGGTAGTCGCCGATCTTCACGCCCAGCCGCTCGATCTCGTCCATATTGTGCAGCGTGGCGTTGCGCACCGTCGTGCCGCCAATCGCCACCGGCGAGAGCATCGCAACTGGCGTGAGTTTCCCGGTGCGCCCCACCTGCACGCGAATGTCTTCCAGCCTGGTGATTCCCGCGCGCGCCGCATACTTGTAGGCGATGGCCCAGCGCGGAGCCTTTCCGGTGAAGCCCAGTTCGTCCTGCAGCCCGGTGCGATCGACCTTGATGACGATGCCGTCGATCTCGTAAGGAAGCGAGTCCCGTTTGCCTTCCCAGGTCCGTATGAAATCCCAAACCTCTTCCATCGAGTGCACCAGCTTGCGATTCTGGTTGACTTTGAAGCCCGCCGCGGCCAGCGCATCCAGCGTCTTTGAGTGACGGTCAAAGTAGGTGCGGCCGTCTTCCAGCAGGATGTAAGGGAAAAAATCGAGACGGCGCTCGGCTGTGACATTGGCATCAAGCTGGCGCACCGTGCCGGCGGTGAAGTTGCGTGGGTTGGCAAAAGTGGTGAGCCCATTGCGCTCGCGCTCTTCATTCACCTTCCTGAACGCCGCGGTCGGCATGAGGAGTTCGCCCCGTACCTCGAAGTTAGCGGGAATTCCCGCCTTCTTCAGCTTGCCTTTATCAATCGCGAGCGGGATGGAGCGCACTGTACGAACGTTGAGCGTCACATCTTCTCCGACGCTGCCGTCGCCGCGCGTGACACCCCGCGCCAACCGGCCGTCTTCGTAGACCAGTGCCAGCGACATGCCGTCGAGCTTCAGCTCGCAAACGTAGTCGATATCGCTGCGGCCGCTCAGTTCGTGCACCCGCCGCTCCCACCCGCGCAGTTCTTCTTCGTTGTAGGTGTTGTCGAGCGAGAGCATCGGCGACGAGTGCCGCACTTTTACGAATCCCTCGCGCGGCTTTCCGCCAACGCGCTGCGTGGGAGAGTCAGGCGTAGTCAGCGAGGGATGCTCGGCCTCCAGATCCTTCAACTGCCGCATCAGCCGGTCGAATTCCTGGTCGCTAATTTCGGGATTGTCGAGAACGTAGTACAGGTACTCGTGGTGGCGAATCTTCTCGCGCAGTCCTTCGATCTTTTTTTCGGCGTCTTTCCCGGCAGGCATCGCAGAAGATTATATGCGGGAAGGAACCACGTAGGGACAGCCGCCTCGGCGGTCCAGCGAAGCGGAGCGAGCCGACCCACCGGTACTTAGGTTCTTGAACCTGTACGACGGGTATGATCGATCAACAGTTGGCTTAAAATCCACGAGGCAATGCAGATTCTCGAAACATCCCGCCTCATTCTGCGCGAGTTCTCTGACGAGGACGTAGACGCGCTGGCCCTCGTGCTGTCCGATCGGGAGACAATGCGATTCTATCCGGCCCCTTACGACCGCCGAGGCGTTCAGGAGTGGATTGCGCGCAATCGTCGCCGGTACGCCGAAAACGGCCATGGATTGTGGGGGATGATTCTCAAAGAAACCGGCGACTTGATTGGCGATTGCGGCCTCGCCGTGCAGAGCGTCGATGGCAGGAACGAGGTTGAGATCGGTTACCATGTGCGCCGTGATCTTTGGGGGCAGGGACTCGCCACGGAAGCGGCCCGGGCATGCCGCGATTTCGGATTTGCCCGCTTGAAGGTCGAGCGCCTGATTTCCCTGATCCGTCCGGAGAATCTACCATCACGGCGCGTGGCCGAGAAGAACGGGATGACAGTGTGGAAAGAAACCATCTGGCGCGATCTGCCGCACCTGGTGTACGCAATTACACGACTCACGTAGCGACAGCCGCCTCGGCTGTCCCACGAAGGCGAAGCCGAGCGGCTCGAAGCAAGCACAGTTGAGTTCCAAGATCAAGCGGCCATTGCCCGGGCAAAAAAGGTTTTCAATTTCAACTCGGGAAGTACCAGTGCCGTTCGCTTCGCTTCGCGGGACAGCCGAGGCGGCTGTCGCTCCGCGAGCTGGGATGGACCGCGAGTTCTGGGCGTTGCGTCCGTGAGGCTCACCCCCACCTTCCCTTCGCACCCAGATCCATGGGTAGTCCCCCCATTGGGAAACCAACCCGGCCCTTACCGGATTCTCCATAATGTAGGCTATCTTGGCGTCGAGTGACTCCGATGACCGCAACACGCGATCAAACGATTCCGTCTGCCACACCCTGCCCTGCCGATTCAGCGCAAGATTGATCAATTGTGCGGACGCGCCCTTAATCCCGCCCATGATTTCAGCCAAGCAATAGATTTCACTCTTCTTGGTATTGACCAGCGGCGTGAAGATCAAATGCACGTGATCCGGCATAATCACAGCCGCATGCAGAAAGTGCTTGAGATCGTTATCGTGCAAACAGCATCCAAGCACGATGGAGCGCACCTGTTCGGGAAGAACCCATCTCTGAAACGTGCAGAACGTAACGAAATGCCGCTTGTCGTCCCGTTGCAGATGCGGAAGCTTTCGCCGGTAGAAACCCATAACAACTCACGTAGCGACAGCCGCCTCGGCTGTCCCACGAAGGCGAAGCCGAGCGGCTCGAAGCAAGCATAGTTGAGCCGCAAGAAATGTCAGCCGTTACCCGAACAAAAAAAGGCCCTCAGTTTCAAATCGGGAACGCCTCACAGGCGGCTGTCCCACGCGAGTTCTTTATCAGCTTCACACCAGGTCATCGAGTTTCAACGCCTGTGGCCGGCCCTTCCACGCTGCGTCGAATTGCTTCTGCACAAACCCGGCATCGTAGTCGCGCTTCTGCTGCAGCAACGATTGTTGCAGCCCGAAAAGCGAGCGCGGGTTGCGCGGATTACGATCGAGGTCTTCGCGAAACACTTTTTCCGCGCCCGCTGCGTCGCCGTTGATCAACAACACTCCGCCAAGATTTTCACGCACGGGATAGAACCAGTCTGGGGGCTCGCCGTAGTTGAGCTTGTCCTGGATGGCGATGGCTTCGCTCAACATGGCGATGGCGCCGGCGTTATCTTTTTTCGCGAGGGCGATCTTCGCGCCGACAACATCTTTCGCAATCTTCATGATGTCTTTGGCCTTGTTGTTAATCGGCATCTGGAAAATTACGTCGGGCGCAGTCGCCGCTTCGGCGTCAGAGACGATTTTGTATTCCGCTTCGGCTTCTGCAATCTTTCCGGTTCCGGCGAGGGCCAGCCCGCGGCCGAAATGCCAGAAGACGGTTGCGGTTTTCATGGCGGGATCGGGGGCAGGCATTTTCAGGATTTCGTTCCAGTGATGGAAGCGCACTTCCACCGCCATCGGGATCGTCATGAATCCTTCGAGCGGTGGCATATCTTTGACATGCGGGCCAACATTGGCGACCAGCAAGTCCGCATTCTTGCGTGCCTCGGCGTACCGTCCGTTCATCGCGCCGCAGATGGCAACGAAGTGCAGGTTGTGGCTGTAATACATCATGGGATAGATGCCCTGCGCTCCAGTTTCCCTGATGTAAGCGCGATCCACTTCAGCCGCCTGCTGGTTCGTCTTCACCGCGGCTTCGTAGTCTCCGGTCCGAATGTAAACGTGAGCGGGCATGTGCACGATGTGTCCGGCGCCGGGAGCCAACGCCGCCAGTTTGTTTGCCCCAGCCAGCGCGCGCTCCGGATTGTTCGAGGCTTCCACGGTGTGAATGTAGTAATGAATCGCGCCCAGATGATTGGGGTCGCGCTTCAGCACGGATTCCAGCGTGGCCACGATTTCCTCGGTACCCTCCCGCGGCGTTCCATCCTGATACCACAGGCCCCAGGGATGCAGGTTCATCCCTGACTCAGCGAAGAGTGTGGCCGCGTCCAAATCGTCGGGAAACTGCCGCGCGACCTCACGCATGGCGTCGTGATAGTCCTCAGCGGCTTTCTTCAAATCGGAATTCGGATCGGCAGGAAAGCGCTTCGCCATGGCCTGTATATATGCCTGCTCACTGGGCGAGGCATCGGACGACTCATCCACAGCCTTCTGCACTGCATCGTGCGAGCGCTTAAAACGTTCGGGATCGGCGGGATCGTTGTAATTGGGTCCGACTGCTTCGGCCACGCCCCAGTACGCCATGGCGAGGTTCGGATCGAGTTCGGCGGCATGCTGGAAAGAGCGCGCCGCTTCGTCGTGATTAAAGGCATAGATGTAACGCAGTCCCTGATCGAAAAACTGCTGCGCTTGTGAATTGTGCGTAGACACCGGGTGATGCAGGTCTCCCAATCCGGTCACCAGCGTCACGGGATGAGACTGCTTGTGAGCCGCATGGTCTTGCGCTATCACACCCGAACAAAACACAGCACCGCACAGAACCGAGGCCAGGAATTTCATGGCATCCCCTCCTGTATTCAGTTTTGAGTTTCGAGCCCCAAGAGAATGAAAGCGGCGTTCGGAAACACGCCCTTGCAAGTTCCGAAAGCTTATGCCACATTCAACCCCTTGCCAAGTGATTTTCGAGGGAAATGTCCGGGAGGAAGACGCATGCCCAGGAAAACCAGCTCCGGAGCCGGGGATGCTACGACGCCGTACGCCGCGCAATTGCCCGGCGCTTTGCTGGTGGCTTTCGACACCAACGATCGCATCAATCACTATCTGATCGAAAATCTTCCCGCGGAGGCGTGGAACGCGAAGCCTCCGGACGGCAAAGGACGCACCATCGCTGCGATTGTCGCGCACATGCATAACGTGCGCGTTATGTGGCTGAAGGCGGCGAGTCTCCCCGGGCAACTGAATCGCGCGACCGTCACGGCCGAGCAAGCCTTGCGTGGCAGAGCAGCCTGGTGGCGCTGGGCGAACTGATCGAGGCCGCGCTCAAGACCGATGGCCGCATCAGGGATTTTCGCCCCGATGTGGCGGGCTTCGTCGGTTACCTGATCGCGCACGACGCTCATCATCGCGGGCAGATCGCCATGCTGGCCCGGCAAGTCGGATATCCCTTGCCGCAGAGAGCGATGTTCGGCATGTGGGAGTGGGGATCGCGGGGAAGAGTTTCGTGAGTTGATCCGCTGGGCCGCGGTTATCCCGGCGGCCACTTCAGCGGGCGTCCGCCAAGCAGATGCACGTGCAGGTGAAACACAGACTGCCCCGCGCCCGGACCAACGTTCAGCACTGTCCGGTATCCCTGCTCGATGTTGCGTTGCCGCGCAATCTGCGCCGCCGCCAGATGGCAGCGGCCGATGATCTCGGCATCGGAGTCCTGCGCTTCTTTCAATCCTGCAAAATGCCGTTTCGGAATGATCAGAACGTGCGTCGGCGCGTGAGGATTGATATCTTCGAAGGCAAAGACATTCTCGTCTTCATAAACTTTCTTCGACGGAATCTCGCCGCGAATGATTCTGCAGAAAAGGCAATTGGGATCGTCCATCGTCGGCTCACCTGCGGGAACAATAACATTGCCGGTGAGAATTGTCAGGCTGGTCGAGCGTCAGACGTGAAGAGAGCCGGATTTTGATTTCCCGGCAAATCTTTCCCGAACAGCAGAAACTCCCAGGATTTCCTTAGTGAACCTTTGTGCCCTTCGTGGTTATCGATTTCTCCGGAGGTCGTCACAGGCTTTCAATCCAGCCGCACGACGAACACGGCGCCTTCCGGAGGCTTGGTTTCGGCTGCCAGCTTTTGCGCGCGCTCGTGGTCATCGTCGAGGACGCGAACCCGGATCCACCAATCTCCCGCTGGACTGGCAAAGCGCAGCACGTTCGCGGTGTGATAACGCCGCTTGATGCGATCGGCGAACTTGGTCGCAACCTGCTCATCGGGAAACCCGCCAATCTGCACCGCCCACTTTCCCGGCGCGCCAGGCAGCGCTGGAGATTCCATCAACTCAACCTTGACTTCGGCAATGCCGGGCCGCTGCACATCCAGCTTTTTGGCGGCAGCCAGAGAGAGGTCGATCACGCGTCCGCGAATAAACGGCCCGCGATCGGTGATTCGCACCAGCGCGGTCGATCCAGTCTTGATGTTGGTGACGCGCACAATCGATCCCAGCGGGTACGTGCGATGCGCCGCCGTCATCGCGTTCATGTTGTAAATCTCGCCGTTCGATCCGCGACGGTTGTGATAAGGGGGGCCGTACCAGCTCGCGAGCCCGGTCTCGGTGGCCTGCGGTTTCGCGCCGGGCGGCAACGTGGGTTCGGCTAGTTCGGGGTTCTCCGCAGGCTCGGTGCGTTTTTCTTTTGCCGCCGGAATGCTGGGCGCCGGCTGGGGCGGTACCGGCTGTGGCTGTGCCTCAGGCGGCGGAGGAGGCGGCACGTTCACGTGCGCCGCCTTTGGGTGTCCGCACGAACTCAAGAACAGAATCGCGATCAACACAAAAAAGAGCATAACGATGCTGACGAAAACAAAGCGTTTCGTACACGCCGGCACAGCTCTCATCAGCCCTGTTTCGGCGGATGGTGATGCTGCTCCATGTAGTCGGCGAATTCCGAGAGTTTTTGCGAAGCCACGCGCAGCGCCTTGGTGGAATGCGTGCGCACCGCCGGAACCACTTCGTCGTTGAGATACTTGATGAATTCGGGAATCTCTTTTTCCAGACGTTCGGCGGCACCGTTGATGCCCTTGCTGACGCGCGCCGAAGCGTCTTCCACCTTGCGGTTGAAGTCGTCCATGGTGCTCCTTGCGATGATCGGGCGTGAAAGGGTTCACGCAGGTACTGCGGATTGCCAGGCACCGCTATTATTTCGTGCCTCAAACCCAAGGTCAATGACCGAATCGCGCTCAGAACGATTCGTCATCAAGCCGCGCGTATTCGAGACTGCGATAAAATGCGGGCTCTGCCATGAGCTCACGCCGCAAACATTTGAATTCGAATCTCGACGCGGCAAGATTCCGCTCTCGATTGCTCGCCTGGTACGACACTCATGCCCGCGATCTGCCCTGGCGCATGAGCCGCGATCCCTACCGCGTCTGGGTCTCGGAAATCATGCTGCAGCAGACGCGGGTCGCGGCCGTGATTGGACACTACCACGAATTCCTGCGGCGCTTTCCGACGGTGCAGAAGTTGGCCGCTGCGCGGGAAGCCTCGGTGCTGGCGGCATGGAGCGGCCTCGGATACTACCGCCGCGCCCGCATGATGCACGCGGCTTCGAAGATCGTAGCGCGCGAACTCGGCGGAAGATTTCCTCGCACGGCTGCGGGATTGCGAGACCTGCCGGGCATTGGACGTTACACGGCCGCTGCGATCGCGAGCATCGCTTTCGGTGAGCCGGTCGCCGTGGTCGATGGCAATGTCGAGCGCGTGATCGAGCGCATCTCTGGCGACAGGCTCTCGCACCGGCTCTCGAACAAACAGATATGGGAAGCGGCGGAAGATTTGTTAGACCGCGATCGTCCCGGAGATTTCAATCAGGCGATGATGGAATTGGGCGCGACCGTCTGCACGCCGCGAGCGCCGTCGTGCCTGACCTGCCCGCTGGTCGAGCACTGCGCTACGCGCGGGGAGCGCCCGGCGTCCGTCAAAACCCATTCCCAGAGGAAATGTGAAGTCCACTATGCATTGGATTGTCGGGAGGGAGCGGTCTTGCTCGTTCAGCGTCCGGCACACGCAAGATTGATGGCCAGCATGTGGGAGCTGCCGGAAATTTCGGCGCCGCGAGATTCAATGAAGCCAGCGCTGACCGTCCGGCATTCGATTACGATCACGAACTACACGGTCCAAGTGTGGCGCATGCCGCTTGGTGAAGAAGGCGAGCGGATTGCGTTTGAGCACCTGCATAAGATTGCCCTGACGGGCTTGGCGCGAAAGATCCTGCGAAGGTCCGGGGTCTTGTTTTCCGCGGAGGGCCAAAATAAACTTCTCGCGTGAAATCCTGCGCGTTTCTTTTCGTTTTAGCCGGAGCCGTCTGCTTGGCCCAATCCAACCCTGCGACTGCTCAGGCTCAGGCCTCTAGCGAAACCACGCAGACGGGTGTTGTGATGACGAAACTCTCACCTCCGATCTATCCGCCATTAGCGCGACAGGCTCGGATCATGGGAGACGTGAATCTGAAACTCTCCATCCGTCCGGATGGGAGCATTGAATCGGCCGAGGCATTGAGCGGACATCCCATGCTGAAGCAGGCGGCGTTAGACAGCGCCGACAAATCCTTGTACGGATGTGGCCAATGCGACTCACTGGGCAGCGCATACTTCGTTACCTACACGTTCGCGATTGGCGATAAGTGTGAAAATTACGGGCCAAAATGCGAGGAACTTCAACTTCGCCCTGCAATTGTGACTCAGGCTGCAGGCTCCGTCATCATCACTGTTTCACCCCTGTGCACTTGCGATCCTAGAGGGGTCATAACTAAACTGAGGGTCCGCTCTGCAAAGTGTATTTACCTTTGGCGGTGCGGATCACGAATTATCGAGGTGGAGTAATAGGTAGCCGGAAGCACTTCCGCATCGGGTGCCAGAGTCGCTGCATCTATAAAGATCTAGGCTCTTGGACATAACGTCTAAGCTCAGTCTGTTGGAGGATGAACGATGACGGCGTTAGCGAGCGGGACAAAGGCTCCCGGCGTTGAATTGAAAACTTTGGACGGAAAACCCTTTTCGTTGCAGGGCGAGCTCTCCCGTGGTCCCGTAGTTTTGGCCTTCTTCAAAGTCTCCTGCCCGACTTGCCAGTACGCCTTTCCCTTCCTGGAACGTCTTTACAAGGCGTACGGACACAAGGGGGTGAAGCTCGTGGGCGTCTCGCAGAACGATGCCAAAGAAACCGCCGCCTTCAATAAGCAGTTCGGCATCACGTTTCCCGTCCTGCTCGACGACACCAAGAGTTATCCCGCCTCGAACGCCTATGGCCTGACCAATGTTCCCAGTATCTTTTGGGTCGCCCAGGACGGTGAAGTTGAAGTTTCCAGCGTGGGCTGGCTGAAGGCCGACTTCGACGAGATCAACCGCAAGATGGCGGAAGCGGACAAAGTTACTCCGGCCGTCGTCTTCAAACCTGGGGACAGCGTGCGCGACTTCCAGGCCGGTTGAGGGTCGAAAAACTAGGCGCCGGGTCCGGCGCTTTCGAGTTCCAGAACCTCAGCGGCTTCAGAATCCTTCCGCGGACAAGCTCCGGTGTGCCTTTTCCGGGAGTGCAGTGCACTCTCGTGCACTAGCTGGCCGCAGTTCCCAAGCGACCTCGGCAAATTCTTGCATTACAATTTCTCCAGATTTCAGCAAAATCAGAGCCTTCCGGCGAATGTCGTCCGTTCGGGGAGAAGCCCGGCTATGCAAGCAATGGCGAGAACCATCTCGGTTTGTCTGATCGTGTGCGTGAGCCTGTTTGTTTGGGCGGAAGGCGGCGCGGGCGCCGGTGCCGGGGGGGCGAAGGGGCCGTCCATCAAGCTGCCAGGCGCGGCTTTCGCTGCCATGGAGACAATTAATCCGGAGCACATTCGCTGGCATGTTCGTTTCCTCTCCCACGATTTGCTGGAAGGCCGGGGCACCGGGCAGCGCGGCGGGGATCTGGCCGCCGAATACATCGCCACCCAGTTTGCCGAATACGGCCTCAAGCCCGCCGGGGATCACGGAACCTACATGCAGAAGGTGCCCCTGGTCGGCATCACCACTCTTCCGGAGACGCAGTTCACCCTGATTCCCAAGCGCGGCGAGGCGATGAACCTAAAACCTCTCGATGAATACGTTGCCTACGACCAGACGCAGCAGCCCGAATCCGAGGTCGACGCTGACATCGTTTTCGTTGGCTATGGCATCGAGGCTCCGGAATATAACTGGGACGACTATAAGGGCACCGACGTACGCGGCAAGGTTCTGCTGATGCTGGTCAGCGAGCCTCCCTCAGATGACCCGAGATTTTTCAAAGGAAAGGCGCTCACCTACTACGGCCGCTGGACCTACAAATACGAAGAAGCCGCGCGCAAAGGCGCGGTGGGCGTGATCCTGGTTCACCAGACCCAGATGGCGAGCTATCCCTGGGACGTGGTGCGCAACTCCAACTCCGGCGAGAAATCGAGTCTCAAGGTCGAAGGCCCGGCGCTGAAGGTCGCTTCGTGGATTCATTACGACGTTGCCTCCCGCTTGGCCTCGTCCTCGGGAATGAACCTGGAAAAGATGATAGCGTCGGCGCAGGCACGCGACTTTCATCCTGTGACCCTGGGCGCGCGGCTCAAAGCCCACATGGTGAGCAAGGTGCGCAACTTCGAATCGAATAACGTGATCGCGATCTTGCCCGGGTCGGACCGCAAAGTCGCCGACGAAGCGGTCCTCTACACGGCTCACTACGACCACTTCGGAATTCGTCCGGACATGCCCGGCGACAATATCTTCAACGGCGCTGACGACAACGCCACCGGCTGCGGCATTCTGCTGGAATTAGCGCGCGCCTTCGGAGCATCCGCCACCCGCCCGCGCCGCTCGATCCTGTTCGCGGTCGTGACCGCCGAAGAGCAAGGCCTGCTGGGGTCGGAATATCTGGGCAAGCATCCGCCGATTCCCGCAGGAAAGATAACCCTCGATCTCAACTACGACGACGTGAAGCCGCTAGGCGCACCCGAAGAGGTCGAAGTCTCGGGCGCAGAGCGCACCAGTTTCTATGCCAACGTGCAGGCGACTGCCAAGGAATTCCGGCTAGCCATTCGTCCCGATGCACGTCCTGAAGCCGGGCACTTCTACCGCTCCGATCATTTCAGCCTCGCGCGGGTTGGCATTCCATCGTTCTCTGTCAATGAAGGGATGAAGTACAAGGGCCATCCCGAATCGTGGGGGATCGAGAAAGAAAGAGAATACGTCGAGAAGCACTATCACCAGCCCAGCGATGAGTACCATCCTGAGATGGATTTCGTCGGCGATTCCGCCATGGCGCGCTTCGGGTTCGCTCTTGGATGGGAAGCGTCAGGCCTGCCCAAACTGATCGGCTGGCAAAAAGGCGACGAGTTCGAGGCGGCGCGCATCAAGAGCCAACAATAACAATCCCTTGCCTGTCGTCCTGAGGTCCGCGCTGTGGGCAAGGCGGAAGGATCAGTGCACTCTCCGGCGAGTTGCATGGATCCTTCGCCGCAAAAAGAAGCGGTTTCAAACGGATTGTGTGTGACCTTGGCCGGAGCGCAAACCACTGTTCTCGTCTGCGATCCTAACGTATCATTTTCCGCATCGAGAAGGCAGGTCCCAATGGGTATTGCATATCTGGTAATTACAATCCTCCTCGCGGCCATCGTGACGTTTTCCGGCATTGGAAAGATTCGCCGCGACCCGCATATAGTGCAGGTTATTCACGAAGTCATCGGCGTACCGCTGAAATATTTTCCGCTTCTGGCCGCTGGTGAGTTTGCTGGTGCCTTAGGCGTAGTTCTTGGTATCTGGTGGCCTCCTCTCGGTATAGCGGCGAGCATCGGCCTCGTCATCTATTTCGTGGGCGCATCTGTGTCACATCTGCGTGTAGGCGATGTCAAAGGCATTGGGCCCGCCGCATTCATTTTGATGCTAGCGGCGGCAGCCCTTGCCCTGCGCCTCCTGACATACCAGCTGCATTCTGCTGGATAGGTTCTCGAAATATCCCCATAGAGCTAGCCACAGCCCAGCCATGCAATTCCTCTCACTTCCCCCATACAGAATCAGCCACTTAGGCGCCGTAACCTAGGTAACTTTAGCCCGCCTCGCGTGCATGCTAACCTCGATATGAGTTGTGAAATCAGCAACTTCCGAAGAGAACCTATCGCGGAATGCCGAGAATCCCTATTTTTCGTCTGGGCGGCGGGGCCGAGAAAATCGAGCTGCCGAACCTGGCTGCGTCGACTCCGTTTATCTCGCTCGCCGGGTTGGCGGTCGGGGTCGACAACCTGCGCCACGACGTAGTTCTTAGTCCCAAGTTCGTCGAACTGGCGCGGGCGCAAGTCGCGCGCCAGGTTGTTCGTCACGGCGAGCTCGATCGCTGGCTGGCATCCGATACGCCTTCGAATCAGGCACCATCCTGGCTCCGAAACCAGATGGGCAAGACCGCCCGGCTCAAGCCCGATCCCGGCGGATGGAAATCGGCACTGACCGAGCTGTCGGTGGCTTCGCTCAATCGCGCCAAGAAGGAATTCAATCTCTCGATCGATCTGCTGGCGCGCCTGGCGGTCACGAAATTCCTGCGCTCCGAGATGAACCTGCAGTTCAATCAGGTCATCGAGCGTTGCCGGGTGATGCTGAAGAGCTATGACAGTGGCCGCCAGCAGCGCGCCCACGAGTATCAGGAGCGAGTCGCGGCCTTTCAGGTCCGGAAAAAAATCATTCTGCGCAAAACCGGGCAGGAGATTTTCGAAACCCTGCGCGAAGTCGAGAAGAGCACTCTGGCGCGCACCCGGCGCTCGCTGTTCGGCGAGGAAACCAGCGGCGGAGCCTACTTCACCTATCCGCTGTTTTTGAATCGCCTGCTTTTTTCCGAAGACGGACGCGACGACTATCTCTGCGCCGAGCATTACGTCATGCTGGGCAACTGGGATCGCGATCCCGACCGCTATGGCCGCATGCGCGACATCGCATGCGGATTCCTGCGCTCGCTGTATGGAGAAGAAGTCAGCGCCGAGACGCTGGATTCCTGGATGAACGTGCCCGAAAACGCCCGGCAACTGGTTGGATCGGGAACGCCGGAAGATTCCGACGAAGGGGTCGCGCAGCAGGAACGCCTGGCCGCGTGGGTGCGGTTGCTCGAGGATGAGCGGGTCATGGAGAACGTGATCGCGTCTTATCACGTCGTGCCGCTACTCAACGAATACGCTCCGCGCATCAATCCGCAGCAATTGAAAAACGCGCTGGTCGACCGCACGGAATGCGATCGCGTCGAGCGCATGATCCAGGAGCATGGCAAGCTGACGCCCAACAGCCTGTACGCCGGAGTGGCCAAGGTGGCCAGCTGCCGCGGCGCCGAGCGCGCCAAAGTTGCCGCCCGTTTCCTGGGAGATTTCTTCCACTATCACCGCGATCTGCGCCGCCTGGAAGTTCTGAACGCGGCCCTCGATTCCGTCAATCTGGTGGGCAATGAGCGCTTGCAGGAACTCTCACGGGTAAACGGCACGTTGTACGAGTTCATGATGCCGGAAGAACAAGGGGAAGCGGACTCCGACCGCGTGCTGCGTCACGTGGTCCTCAAAGCCGACGTTCGCGATTCCACCAAGCTGACGCGCACCATGATGGAGAAAGGCCTGAACCCGGCCTCGTACTTCAGCCTGAATTTTTACGATCCGGTCAACAAGCTGCTGGAAAAGTACGGCGCGCAGAAAGTCTTTCTCGAAGGCGATGCCATCATTCTCGCGATTCTGGAGCACGAAGGCGAACCTATCCTGGCCGTCAGCCGCATGGCGGTCCTGGCCCGCGAGATCATCGAAATCGTGCGCGGGTACAACGACCTGATGCAGAACTCGGGCATGCCGCAACTCGAATTGGGCCTCGGCATTACGCTGCAGGAATCCGCCCCGCTTTACCTGATGGATGGCGATCACCAGATCATGATCTCCGAGGCGCTGAACGAGAGCGATCGCTTATCGTCGTGCAACAAGCGCGCGCGCAAGGTCATGGAACCGCAAGCCGGACCGTTCCACGTGTACGCGTTTCAGGCGGCCGACGTCGATGAGAACGGCAATCCCGAGGACGTAATCCTCAGCTTCAATCTAAGTGGAATCCGGATGAACGAAGCGGCGTTCAAGAGATTGCAGCAGGAAATCACGCTGGAGCCTCTCAAGGTTCGGCTCCCGCCTTCGCTGGCTTCTTCCGACAAGGGCGAATACCGCTTGTTCAGCGCCACCGTTCCCGTGGATAAAGACATTTTCCGCAAGATCGTGGTGCGCGAAAGCCGCATTCCGCGCATCGACCCCACGGACTTCGTCGTGAAGGGCTGGACCGACCGCCGCTACTACGAGATTTGCACGGACCAGGCAATCTACTCCGCGCTGGAACGTAAAAAAGGCGCAAGCACTTCGTAGAAATGCTGCCCGCTGCGTCTGCCTTTCTCCGTACTTCCTCAGTCAAGTGCCCCATTCTAAATAAGTCAGTTGCGTCGGCCGCCCCCGAATCTTTCTATGCAATTCCCGGCCGATTCCAACTGGACTATATTCAGGGGCACAAAAGAGTTAGTAACATCGGCCCACCGATCCTGCACAGGTGATAACTCGAAAAACGAGGTGATAGTAATGCATTTCCGAATCTTAACTGTTCTTTGTTTGTCGCTCCTGGCAGGTTTGGGAGTGCAAGCCCAGACCGCAGACGGCGGCACGTTACCTTCGGGAAAACCAGCGCAGGGCGCGCCGTCTTCTGAAGATCAGAGTAAGAAAACAATAAAAATTGATCGCATAAAGCCTGACTCCGCCGCGGCCACTCAAACCATTGCGATCGAGGGGAGTTCATTCGGCAAAGAAGGGGAAGTTACGATCGGGGGACAGCCGGCGCCTGTTACTTCATGGGAAGATACCTTGATCCTGGCTGTTGTGCCGAGCGGAGTAACTGGTAAGACCGACGTTGTTGTCGAACATGATGATCACGACAAAACGGCATATCAGGGTAAGTTCGAAGTGAAAGCCCCGGATTACGATAAAAGCGCCTTCGAAGTGATGACCGGCATCGGCGCGTCGTTCTTACCCGTTGAGAGTACCAGTTACAAGGTTGATACAACCAATAACGCGCTCTCCCAAACGAATGTAGGGAGGAAGCATATCGAACTGCTGGTCGGAGGGGGCTTTATCCTGCCCTGGCCGCAATGGAAAGGGAGAGGAGACGATCCGGATTACAAGAACTTTCGTCCTCTTGAGACCTTTATCAGTCTCCGGTTCGCACCAGGATCTGACCAAACGTTTACGGGATTTGTAATTGGCGGAGGCTACCGCATTCACAAGTATTTTTCGTTGCTGGCAGGATATTCGCTCACCCCCATCGATGAACCTACATTCGGATTCCGACGCGCTGCTGCGCAGGTTGTAACCGCCAATCCCACTATCTTTCCGTACAATCAATACAACGCGAACGACTTGGCCAATAATAAGCCTGGAGCGTTTGATGGATTCCCTCTGTTCCTGTACAACGCAAGCGGTGTTACTACAACCAAGATCTTCCCGACTAGTCCGACCGTGACCCACTCCCGAAGTGGAATCTTCTTCGGCATAGGCATCCCGGTAAATTTGAGTTCGCTTCTGAAACCAGGCAACAGCAAATAATAAGCCAATAAAGTTGGGGTAGATTAGGGTCGGGCGGTTGGGACGCTGCAGGCAAAGTGCATGGATCCTTCGGCCCAAAAACGGGCCTCAGGATGACAAGTGTTATCTCGGAGAATACATTCAGAGTCCAAATTAGACCCTTAGCGAGCCACGGAATCCCCTGGCGGCATAGTAGGACTCGGCGCCGTTGTGATACAGGAAAACGGTGTCGAAGCGGCGATCACAAAAGAGGGCGCCGCCGAGCTTTCTGATGAAAGAAGGGGTTTTCACCCAGCTTGACGTTTTCGTGTCGAACTCGCCAAGTTTCTGCAACCCTCGATACTGTTCTTCCGTCAAAAGCTCAACGCCCATGGCCGCTGCCATGTCCATCGCGTTGCCTTTTGGCTTGTTTTCTTTGCGTGAATCCAGAGCTTCCCGGTCGTAGCAGAGACTTCTTCGGCTTTTGGGGCTCTCCGCGGAACAATCATAAAAAATGTATTCGCCAGTCTTCTTCTCGTGGCCAACAACGTCCGGTTCACCGCCAGTTCTTTCCATTTCATGGAGTGAGCAGAGTTTTTCGGCGTTCGCTTCTAACTTGGCTTGTACTTTGCTCCATTCAAGACCTTGATGGCGGTTCATGTTTTTCTCAAAGCGGGATTGCAGTGCTTTGAGTATTTCTTCCCGTTGCTTTTTCGAAAGAGTTAGGTTTGGCATAGTTTTCAGAAAGCCTTCACGCCGTAGCAGCGGAATACAACAGCTCCACAAAGCCGTTCTTGTAACCGACCACGTTCTTCAAATTCCATCTCTTCTCCGGCAGGGAGCCATTGAATAGCCGGAGTCCTTCACCCAACAGGACAGGCGCCATCGTCAACCTGATTTCGTCCACCAGGCCGAGTTCGAGAAAACGCTGGCACAACATGGCCCCGCCCACGAGCCAGATGTTTCGATATCGAGGCGCGAGTTTCACGTCAACTAACGTCTGGAGATCGCCCGAATAGAACTCGACGCTTTTCCGCGCCGGTGGCCATTTTCTGCCGGTCACCACCACGGCCGGAGTATCGCCGTAGGGCCAGCCCAGTTCAAGGGCGTGTTCATAGGTGCGGGAACCGAGCACATAACAGTCGATCGTTTTGAGGAAGGCCGCAGCGTCTTCCGCCGAAACGGAGACCCCGGCTTCGTAAACGCTTCCAGGGCTGTCCAGCCAGGAGACACTGTTGTCCTTGCTGGCGATGAAACCATCCAGACTGGAGACCATGTGCAGTGTTACGCTTCGTCCGTCTGCGTTTGCGTTGTCTTTGCTGCGTGCCACAGTTCCCCCTGGCAGAGTTTCCTCGCAAGCCCCACTCAAGCCAAAACCGGGCTTGAATGGGCCACCCTCATTGTCATCGATCCCGTGCCGCGAAAAGTTTCCGTTTGGCTACTACCTCAGGTGCATTTGGCGACTATCAACGTGATGTCGTCGGCCTGTTCATCGGGGCTGAATCTTCGCGCCTGATCGGCAACGGCTGCCAGCAACTCCGACGGAGATAGCTCGCTATGTTGCCGCGCGGCTTCCAGCAAACGCTCCTCGCCAAATTCCTCTCCCTCGCCATTCAGCGCTTCTGTCACACCATCGGTGTAAAGCAGGAGGGCGTCGCCCGGAGCCAGTTGGCGTTCTTCCAGTGCGCATTCCCATCTCTCGAACAAGCCCACCACCGTGCAGGTTGCCTCAAGCCGCTCCAAACTGGCGTTGCGGCGTGAGAGCAGCGCAGGCGGATGGCCGCAATTCGCGTAGCGGAGCTTGCGCGTGTCGTCGTTGTACTCGGCGAAGAAAAGGGTGGCGTAGTCGCCCTCGGCCGTGTTTTCGTAAAGCAGCTGATTGACTGACCGTAGAAATCGCTCGGGCTCTGCCCAGGCCGTGGCGCACTGGCTGCGTAGAGCTGCCTGGAGATTCGCCATGAGCAGAGCGGCCCCCATGCCCTTGCCGGCGATGTCCGCCAATACCAGGCCGAGCCTTCGGTTGCCGAGATCAAGAAAGTCGTAATAGTCTCCACCGACAGTGCGGGCAGGATGGCAAACCCCCGCATAGGCAAGGGTTCGTATCGGTGGCTGGCGTTGCGGGAACAAACGGGTCTGCACTTGCTTGGCGATCGCCAAGTCGTGCGCAGCCTGGCGCTCCGCTTCCAACTTCGCGGCCTGGGCGCGGCGCTCCGCTTCCAGCGTGCGCGTCGCCTCATCGAACTCGATCAAAGAAAAACTGTTTCCGTCCACATCCTCAAAAACCGCGTACCTGGCTCGGCCGCTTCCCCAGGAAGGTTCCATCGGTGGGAGAGCGAAACGGACTCCGCGTCTCGACCATTCGTCGAACACACCACGCACGTCTTCAGTAAGAAAGCTGAATCCGGTGTTTTGCCCGATGCGTTGGAGCTCTGCGGATCCTTCGGGTGGAACAACCAGGGCGATTCCGGGCAAGCCTGCGCCGGTCGTTCCTGGGAGCCAGCCTGCAGCCGTCGGAGCGACGACGATCCACCGGCCACCCTCGGGAGTTGACACGTCCACAATCGCCTCGAACATCAGCTTTTCCACGAAGAACTGACGACTCCGCTGCTGGTCCCGGACCCAGAGCGTCACAAAATTGAGCCGGAGAAAGGGCTGCTGCAGTGCCGCCCTGAGTGCGGCTGCGTGCAAACCAAGCACTCCCCCGGGATCCGCTGACTGTTCCATCGCGACTGATTATTCCACAGTGTCGGAATAGAAGTCGTGAGGACGTTGCACTGGAACGTCCCTATTCAAGCCAAAGGCGGGCTCGAATGGGCCACGGTGTCCTTTGAAAAGCATTACACCGCAGAGATCGCAGAGTGCGCCGAGAAAAACCGGGCCTTTATTGCTTTCTCCGCGATCTCGGCGTACTCGGCGGTGAATTTCGCTACGCGGCTACGAGGTCGACCTTTTAGCCGCTGCAGGCCGCCCGCTGGGCCTTTTAATTCCGAACAGCTTGGCGTACTCGGCGTGCAATCGCTGAAAGCCGGGTGAGGTCCTGAGTTCGGGGCCGACTGGGCGTCCGATCGGCTGACCTGCAATTAAGCGATCCAGCACGTCAAAGCAGATGTGCCACCCGGCAGCACCCATGGCGATGAAGCGGCGATTGATGCTGGTCCACAGCGTCAGGCGCGTGCCGCTACCGAGAGCCTCGAGTTCCCACCGCATGTCGTTGCCACCCCACTTGTACTCAAGCGTCCTGGGAGCGTCAGCCCGCGTCACTTTTGTTTCTGTAACGAGTAACGTGGGCGCACCAACCGTGGTGAGCTTCACTGTGGCTCCAACCGTACCGAGGCTCGCATCGGCATCGAAGGGAGCCCACTCGCGCAGATGCGCCGGATCAGTGAGCGCCTCCCAGACTTTTTCCGGCGGGTGGCGCAGTTCTCTGACGAGAATGAGCGTCCAATTCTCTCCTTCTTGCTTTCGCATCTGCGCCCCGTAGGCCGGGCCGGGTGTGTACTGCTCGAGACTGGGCATCTTCATTCTCCCTTCTACTCAGTGAGTGTGTGTCAGCTGGTACCACACCGGAGCATAACCGACGAGGACCAGCACACCGAAAACCGCGAGCCCTTTCAGTGCGCGAAAGGTGTTGATCGACGCCGGCGTAACGGGCCTGACATACATCCGTCCATAGGCGATGAACGCGGCGACGCCTCCCAGAACCACGTTGAGAGGCAGGAAGAAGCTGTACTCGCCCCGGACGATGTGAAATAGAGCCGCGAGGATCATCACCAGCGTCAGGCCGAGGGCAGCATATGGCGTGAGTTTCGGTCTGATGCCGGTCATCGCTGGCAAGATCAAGCCGACGCCTCCAAGAAACTCAGAGAGACCGATAAAGACAAAAAGCTCCTGCGGCACGGCGGAGAACCATGGCACGGGTTGATGGAGTGTATGGTTCCACACATCCGGCCTGTAGCACATAATCTTGCCGAATCCAGTGAAACAAAAAAAGACTCCCCACAACACTTGCAAGATCCAGAGTGCGATGTTCATGAACGAGCGTGGTTGGTGCATGGCAATTCTCCTTGATTCGCGACTTTTGGGCAGCCTGAGGCGGCCCATCGGCTAAACGGCGCCCTAGTAGCGTGCCAGTTGGGTGAGCTGAATAATGTTGCCGCAGGTGTCTTTCAGCATTGCGATGGTCGAGCCCGTCACGTCGGTGGGCGGCATCGTGAACTCGGCGCCGCGAGCCTTGATCCGCTCGTAGTCACCCTTGACGTCGTCGGTGAAGAACATCATCGCGGGCTGGCCTTGCTGAAAAATTGCCTGCTGATACGCTTTCGCCGCAGGGTTGTTGTTCAGCGCCAGCTGCAGCTCAACGCCGTCCGGCTCTTCGGGCGAGGCCACGGTCAGCCAGCGATACGGGCCCTGGCTGAAATCGGTTTTCTTGGCAAGGCCCAGTACCTCCGTATAGAAACGCAGGGCGTTGTTCTGGTCGTCCACGTACAGGCTGGTCACTTTGATTTTCATTTCTTTTCTCCTTTGTCATGTCCGCGGTTGGGGCCGCGACGTCTTCCCTTGTTTTCTTTTTTCGCCGGTGTCAACTGATCCATACGGTCGAGGTAGCGTTCGAGAGCATCGATGTGGGTGGACCAGAACCGGCGAAACTGAGCCAGCCAGTCATCCAACTGCCGGAATGGTTCAGGTTTGAGACGGTAGAGGCGGCGCTGTGCGTCCACCGTAGATTCGACGAAACCGGAGTCGCGCAGCACTCGCAGGTGCTTGGACACGGTGGGCTGCGTCATACGAAGTTGACGCTCGATCTCTCCCACCGACTGTTGCGACGAGGCCAGCAGACTGAGGATCGCGCGGCGGTTCGGTTCGGCAATGATCTCGAAAGCGGATTCCACGTTTTGTATATACTCGACAAGGCATATACGTGTCAAGGTATATTTGCAAGCGGGGACCGGCCCCTGGTTTGGCTGCGGTGTGGGGAGGCAGCTTCTGCCGGCAAGACGCCGCCAGGACTGTCTCTACGATAGGTTCAGGGATTTGCGGCTAGAAGCTCGTGCCCACTCGACTCGGACGGAATGGAATCTGGAAGGTCGCTTCAACTTCTACAGGAATGCCGTTCTTTGTGGCTGGCTCGAATTTCCACTGCGACACGGCATCGCTGGCAAAGCGGTCGAGCCGCTCATCGACTCCGCGCAGTACCCGGACGTCGCCGACGGTCCCATCCGCATGGATCATGGCGTAGAGAATGACCGTGCCCGCGACATTCTGCCGCATCAACTCCATGGGATAAGCCGGATCGACTTTGCGCGTTGCCATCGGCTGCGAAATATCAGCGGCGGCGCCGCCATCGCGAGCCAAATCGCGCTTGGCTTCCGCGAAGTGGACCACCCAGCTGCCTCCCGCAGAATTCAGGTTCGGCATGTTGAGCGTGAGCGAATAAAACTTCCGTCCCGAAAAGACTTCGCGTTCCGGCTCGGAAAGCTTGGCCGCATTTCCCGCCGTGCGAGACGGAGTCATGCTCAAGCGTGGCGGACGCGCATTGGCGATCAGGTTGGGATTCACCGAACTCGCAGGCTGATTGCCCGGCGTGCCCGCAACCGGCGACGCTTTTTCGGGCGACTTCCCCACGTACAGACCGGGCGGTAGAGATCCATTCGGTGTCTTGCCTCCAGCCATTGCCCCGTTGCCGCTCTTGGGCAGACGCGACCCCGGCTCTCCGGAGGCTCCCGTGTGGCCTTCCGGGGTTGCGGCAAAGGTTCCGCGGCGGTTTCCAGCAGGAGGGACGGGCGGAGCGCCCGCCGCCGGATGCAGATTCAAGGCGATGACGCGCCCGCGCGATCCGAACGATACGCCTGATCCTGCACGCGAAACCGATGGCGGTGGAGGAACCACTTGCGCCGCACCCGTTCCGGGTCCAAGCCTTCCGCCCGGAAGTGATCGCTGGGCCGCG
The DNA here is from genome assembly GCA_963807095.1 of uncultured Acidobacteriota bacterium. Classification (GTDB taxonomy): domain Bacteria; phylum Acidobacteriota; class Terriglobia; order Terriglobales; family Acidobacteriaceae; genus Sulfotelmatobacter. The sequence goes on from CAWEAF010000003.1 coordinate 975,569, forward strand.
ACGGGCAGCAGCGGAGCCGGAGCAATCACCGAACTGGGCGCGATGTTCATGTCGCCGAGCGGACGCGCCGATGCAACTTCAACGGTGGGTGGCGGCGCAATCAGCGCTGGCTGCAGTCCCTGAAAACTGCTGCCGGCATTTCCGGCGCGAAATTCAGGCGGGGGAGCCACTACCGAGTTCTGCAGCGCCAGCGACTTGCGCCGGCCGCTGAGTTGGGCCGCATCCGGAGGCGGTGACACCACGGAGTTCTCCAGTCTCGGAGCCATGCGCGTGATTTCTGAGGCAGGAGTCAATGGAGCGTCGGGAATTGCCAGCCGCGGCTTCTTCTGGTCGTCCGACCAGGCCACCATGTTGGGCAATGCCACGTCTCGCTTCAGGCGGACTTTTGGAGGAGTCACAATGGTCTGCGAATGATTGTCGGCCTGGGGCGGAACCGAGATGATGGGCTGGGGCGAGAACTCTGGGTCGGCCTTCTTCGGTTCAGACGCCGATGGCTGTCGCGTGTCGATCGGCGGCAAGTATTCCGAAGGCTGGTAATACACGACTTCGGAATGATCGAATTTCGGCTCCGTCACTACTCTTGGCTGCATGGCGAAGAGCTGGGTGAATGCAAGCAGCAGGACGTATGCGATCCCGTGATAGGTAGCCGACTGCAAGAAACCATTCCAGGGCAGTCTGCGCCGCACAAAAACATCCGGCCAAAACGTCGCCGGAGCCGACTGCAATTTGAGCGGAGCCCGCGGCAGGATCACGGCGCGCAAATTGCCGAAGAAGGCCTGGGGACGCGAGGGCAACTCGACCAGCAGCCGCGGAACCCGCTCCGGCTGTGAGTTCTCTGTGTCTAGCCCCAGAACAAACATTTCCTTATAGTAGATGCGCTTGGGTTGTTCCGGATAGCCGGAAGGGCACGGGAAATCCTTCTCATTCTGCGTTCATGCTCTGCGTTCATGCTGAACGACGAACGCAGTGGTCAAAGCTCTTTCCCCGTTCTGCCATGCAGGAGTGTCATCCTGAGCCGCGTGTTTATGCGGCGAAGGATCCATGCAACTCGCTGCGAAGCGCATAGATCCCTCGGCCCGTACAAAACGCGGACCTCAGGATGACCGACAAAGAAAAGCCCAGGCAATTTCTGTAGTCCGCTGCCGCCCCCGGATTCGCGCACCAAACCGTTTATAATCCATAGTTCGACGTTCTACCGCCATTCTCACCGTAAGGACACACTTTGCTCGATTTCTTAGGAGACCTGCAACGCACTCACAAGTGCGGAACCCTGCGTACATCTGACGCCGGCCAAAAAGCTGTGCTCATGGGATGGGTGAACCGCCGGCGCGACCTGGGCAACATTATCTTCATCGACTTGCGCGACCGCACCGGAGTGACGCAGGTGGTCTTCAATCGCGAACTCAATCCCGCAGCGCACGCCAAGTCTGAACTTCTACGCAACGAGTTCGTCATTGCGGCGATCGGCACGGTAAAACTGCGCGACGCCGACACCATCAACAAGAACATTCCGACCGGCGACGTCGAGCTGGTGGTCGACGAAGTTCGCATATTGAACGAATCGAAGCTGCCGCCGTTCCTGCCGTCCGATACTGCGCTGACGAATGAAGAAACGCGGCTGAAATATCGCTACATCGATCTGCGACGCGACGCGATGCAGTTCAATATCGAGACGCGGCACAAAGTGGCCAAGGCGATCCGCGACTATCTTTCGTTGCAAGGATTCTTCGAGATCGAGACGCCGTTCATGACGCGCTCGACGCCGGAAGGCGCGCGCGACTACCTCGTCCCGAGCCGAGTGCAGCCCGGAGCGTTTTACGCCCTGCCGCAGTCGCCGCAGCTTTTCAAGCAGATCCTGATGATCTCGGGATTCGATCGATATTTTCAGATCGTGCGCTGTTTCCGCGACGAAGACCTGCGCGCCGATCGCCAGCCTGAATTCACCCAGATCGATCTGGAGATGACGTATCCGCAGCCGGAAACTGTTTGGGCTGTTGTCGAGGGATTCTTGCAGGCCGCATTCGGCGCCGCTGGAGAAGAGATCAAAACTTCGTTTCCCCGGATGGATTACGACGAAGCCATTCGCCTGTACGGAATCGACAAGCCCGACCTGCGTCTGCCGCCTTTCATCGATGTTCGCGACTGCTTCAAACCGGAAGATCTGCAGGAACTCGCGATCAATGCCAACCTGCCGGTGATCGCGATCCGCACTCCCAAGGTAGGGGAGCTTTCACGCAAGGAACGCGACGACATCAAGCCGATGTTCCATGCCAAGGGGGGCGCGCGAGTTTACGAGGACTTCAAGCGCATTGCGAACAAATATCCGGACGCGGCGGCCGCGATCGCGAAGAAGGCTGCAACGGAGGAAGGCGATCTGATCGTGCTGGTGGCGGGATCGGCGCAGGCCGGCCCACAGACCGCGATGCCGGCCCACCGCAAAGTCACTCCGGCCGAGCTGGCGATTTACGCCTCGGCCGGGCTGCTGCGGCTTGCGCTCGCGCAAAAATATGCCGACCGCCATGGCATTTTCAAGAAGACCGGAGATCCGGCGAAAGACTATCGCTTTTTGTGGGTCACCAACTTTCCGATGTTCGAGTGGGACGAAGGCGAAAAACAATGGATGGCCGCGCACCATCCCTTCACCTCGCCGCACGAGCAGGATATGACTCTGCTGGAGCAGGGCGTCGAGTCGGTGAACGATCCGCAATCGACGCTGAGCTCCGTGCGCGCCTTGGCCTATGACGTGGTGCTCAATGGCACCGAGCTCGGTTCGGGATCGATTCGTATTCACCGGCAGGATATCCAGCGGAAAATTTTCCGCGCGCTCGGCATGACCGAAGAAGAAGCAAAGATGCGTTTCGGATTCTTTCTGGAAGCGTTGGAATACGGCACCCCTCCGCACGGCGGCATTGCCCTGGGACTGGACCGCATCGTGATGATCCTTGCCGGAGCCGAGAGCCTGCGCGAAGTGATTCCGTTCCCCAAGACGGCGCGAGCCGTCGATCTGATGTGCGACGCGCCGACGCCGGTCGGGGAGAGGCAGTTGAAGGAACTGGGGATAAGGATTCAACAAGCGAGAGAGTGATGGCCAGCAGGCGAAAAATCATTGGTCTGGTCTCTATTTCTATTCTTGCAGTCCTGCTCGTAGTTGCGGTTGCGTGGTGGTCCTTCGCCCGAAATTCCGGCATTGCCATGACCAATGCTCTGCAGCCACTTGGAATTGCGCTGAAGAAGGCTGGTTCCGACATTGTTGTTGCGAAACAGGCAAGTATCCCCTCGGTCCACGCTGCGCCGCCTGCCGGCTATCTGGTTGCATATGAACATGACCCCGAAGGATTCAAGGCTGACGCAAAACTGTTTGACACTTGGATCAGCGCGATGAAACTGGCTGCTTCCGTACTGGAGCATGGTCCAAGTGGAGATTGGGTCAAGAACAGCTCGACGCTGGACTTGGTGAAGCCGGAATTCAAAGTTGACCCATGGGGACACTCCTTGTGTCTGATGAGACGGGGCGATGCAGTCTTAGTCATTAGCGGAGGTCCAGACGCTCCGGATTCCCCCGCCTGTAAAGACGTTGGCATGACCGTGGATGACCTGCGTGAATTTCCCGCTGGGAAACTGCTGCAAAGCCGTTCAGGATCGCTAGTGTTGGTTGCGGTCAGGAATGCTCGAAGGTCGCAACACGAAACGAACTGAAGTTGCTGCGCCCAAGGGGGCCGGATGCACTTATCGCGTAGTGCAATTATCCATGTCTCTGTCTGTGTGCTGACGATCTGGGGGGGTACCTCGAGTGCCGCCGGCGGCACACAAAAGCCTGCAGCGCCGTCATCCCAAGCGGCGACGCCGTCGTTCAGTCCAGCCGCGGGCACCTTCAGCTCGCCGCAGAAAGTTGCTGTTTCAACCACCACACCGGGCGCAATGATTTACTACACGACCGACGGTAGTGATCCGACCGCAGCTTCGACGTTGTACAAGGGGCCGGTCGCCGTTTCCGCGACCACTCTGCTGAAAGCTGTGGCGACGGCGAAGGGCTCCAGCGATAGCAGCGTAGCGATGGCAATCTACTCGATCGTTCGAAGCGGCGAGTCCGACGAAAAATCAAGCGCGCTGCCGGTTCCTCCGGGAACAGGCGTGGTGCCCAAGCCGTCCGGGCCGCCGGGAGGTTTGAAAGTTCTGACCTGGGCTGGATTCGAGGCGGCCGTTACATATACTTTCGACGACTCGATTCCTTCGCAGATCGCCAACTATCCTCAGCTCGAGGCTACGGGAGTGCGGATGACGTTCTTCCTGAATGGCGCGAAGGACGGGAACTCTCCCGTCTGGGCGCAAGCGGCGCGCGATGGACATGAACTGGGCAATCATACCCAGGACCACTGCCACGCTGACGGCAAGGGTTGTGGGATGGGCTCTTATGCGGGGAGCCTTGAGGCCGAATATGACGAGTGCACGGTGCACATCGTTCAGACGTACGGAGTGAATCACGTTTGGACGACCGCCTCTCCCTACGGCGATATGGGATACGACCCGGTGGCGCCAATTCGTTTCTTCCTCAATCGCGGAGTGCGGGGCGGGCAGATTGCTCCGAACGACAACTCCGATCCCTACAATCTTCCGACCTATGTCGCGCACGCGGGAGACACCGCAAGCAACGTCAACACTTTCATCGATTCGGCTCGCGCAGCGGGGGCCTGGCAGATTCTTCTCTTTCATTCGCTCGGAGGCGATGGCGGGTACGCTCCGGTTAGTCCGGCGGAAGTGATTGCGAGCATCAATCACGCGAAATCGTTTGGCGACGTTTGGGTCGACAGCATGGTGAATGTCGGCGCGTACTGGGCGGGGCAGAAGGCTGTTTCCAATGCAATGACCAAGCACTCCCGCCGCAAGACAGTGATGACGTGGACGCTACCTGCCCACTTTCCTACTGGAAGATTCATTCGCGTGACCGTGACGGGAGGTACTCTCAGGCAAGGGGGGCGCGTGCTTCCATGGAATCCTGCGGGGTACTATGAGGTTGCGCTGGATGCGGGGGCATTGACGATTGCGAAGTGATGATGCGGCCGGCGGGACGCCGGCGGCTACGCACTTACCAGTGATCCGCCTACTACGTTCGCCACGCGAGCGTTCTGCCAGCGGTTCGGTTCATGCCTGCCGCGCAAGCGCAGCTTCAAGTAGTTGTCGGTCAGCGCTTCCGTGAATTCCCCGTCCGCGTCACTTCCAATCACGTTCAGTGTGATGGCTTCGACTGTCTTGCCGACGAAGCCGCGCATGAAGGCCAGTTTCTTTTCTGCCGCTAGTTCGCGCAGAATCCGATTGCGATCGCGCGCCACGCGCACCGGAACCTGATTCGGCATGTCCGCTGCCGGAGTCCCCGGCCGCGCCGAGTAGGTGAATACGTGCAGATACGTAAACGGCAGATCTTCAACCATCTTTCGCGTGGCTTCAAACTCGGAGTCCGTCTCGCCGGGGAATCCCACCATCACATCGGCGCCGATGGCGGCAGTCGGCATGGCAGCGCGAATCTTCTCGATCTTTTCGCGATAATGCCACGGGCGATACTTGCGATGCATCCGCCGCAGGACCGCGTCACTGGCAGATTGCATGGGCACGTGCGCGTGCTTGGCGATTCGCGGCGAGGACGCCATCAGGAAGATTAGTTCGTCGGACCAATCCATCGGTTCGACGGAGGAGATGCGGAGCTTCTCGAGTACGGTCTCGTTAAGAATCGAGCGTACGAGATCGACCAGGCTGGCTGGCGAGCTTTGCTCGCCCGGACAGCCGGGGGCGGCTGTCCCTACATGCTCTCGGAGATCCCTTCCCCATCTTCCCAAATTGATTCCACTTATCACCACTTCGCGGTATCCCGCCTCGACAAGAACATTCACTTCGCGAATGATGCGATCCATCTCGAGCGAGCGGCTCTGGCCGCGCACGAAGGGGATCACGCAAAACGAGCAGCGGTTGTCGCAGCCGTCCTGCACCTTGAGATTGGGACGGGTGCGCTCGTTGGCGGCGTCGAAGACCGGAGCGGCAAGCAGTTCGGTGTGGGCAAAGATGTCAGAGACGAAAACAGAGTTCTCAGTTCTCAGTTCCCGGTTGTCAGTCAGCTGCGACACCGAGACGAAACCCGGCTGCGTGCTCTCCACAGGAACACAATTCTGCAGCGCGATTTCCGCCAGCTGGTGCTTATGGGAATTGCCGACGACCAGGGCTACTCCGGGCAGCGCCGCGATTTCATCAGGCGCACGTTGCGCATAGCATCCGGTGACCACGATTCGGGCATCGGGATTCTGCCGCCGCACGCGCCGGATCGCCGCCCGCGCATCCTGATCCGCCCCGGTCGTAACCGTGCAGGTATTCAGGACCACGACTGACGCTTGTGCGGGGGTCTCAGCGCGGGCAAGTCCCTGCTCCTCGAACTGGCGTTCAAGGGCGGCGCCGTCGGCTTGCGTGGCGCGGCATCCGAAGTTTTCTACAAAGAATCCGGGCACAGCTTATGGTAACCCACACTGCTGCCGTTCTCTTCGTGAAGGGATTGGAAGCGACCGACTAGGCCGAGGCCTGAGTTCTCCTCGACTGGAAGCACTCCCGGCAAAATACCGGACGCCCCTGGGTCGGACGGAAAGGCACGGTGGTCTGCCGTCCGCATCCTGAGCAGGTGGCCTGGGTCTCAACTTTGGCGTAGCGATAGGTTTGCCCCGGCGCGGGTGGCGCGCCTAGCACCGACACCCGTTTCGTCTTGCAGGTTTTACAGCGTTTTGGTTCGTTCTTGAACTGCTTGTCGTGAAAGAAAAGCTGTTCCCCGGCAGTGAAAATGAAGTCACTTCCACAGTCGATGCACTTGAGCACCTTGTCCTGAAATTCCATTGAGGATGGCTCCCTTCAGCCCGTTTCCGCGCGCCCACCCGCGGGGAAAGAACTGCGGTGGAACAGCGAAAATGCAGGTTGTGTACTGCTCCCCCTCTTACACCGCACCCTGGACTCGGCCCGCCACGCTACCGGAACGGCGCGTGGGTACTGCTCGAATTTATGCCGGGGAAGAAACCTCGAGTATGAAAATCCCTTGTTCAATCTCAACTTGGTGGGGGCCAGATTGAGCAGAGCCGCCCCGGGACGGAGCGGCCCCTACTGTAATTAGTCCTGCTCCTTACGCGTTTTCTTGCGTGCGCGCTTGCGAGCCAGCGCGGCTTTCACACGCTTCTTTTCGCCGGGCTTCAGGTAAAAGGAGTGTCGCTTGACCTCCTTGATGATGTCTTCCTGTTGCACCTTGCGTTTGAAGCGGCGTAGGGCGTTCTCTAACGATTCGCCCTCTTGCAGTCGAACTTCTGCCAAACTTACACACCCCCAAACTCGTCCGGATGGACCGAATAGTTATTACAAGGATTTGGGCCTAAGTCAAGCAAAAGCGTGGAATTCCGCCTAGAATAACGTTTCTTTGCCTTTACTTACGACTCGTTTTGAGACGCTGGCCTAAGGCGCAGCTGACTTTCTGCTGCCACCTAGAGTCAAAAAGCATAAGAAAATGGCGGCTGGCCAAAGCTGCAGAAACAGGCGGTTGAGGGAGAACCGCAGATGCCAGTAGACGTCATACGGAGTGATGACATAGATGAAGAAGTACCCGGCGAGGGTGATTCCCAGGGCCATCGCCCCCCCTGCGGGGCCGATCCCTAGCCGGCCATCGCGTGAGTGTTCCGTCGGCGCATCATCGATCTCTCCAGACCCGCGCAAGGCCAGATAGAGCCCGGTAACCAGCAACGTTCCTGGAATCCAAAGCCAGTGTCCAAATCGCAGAAACTGTTTCCCAAACCATTGCAAAATGGCGCCATACCGGGAATCGCTCAGTAACTTGTGAAGCATGCTGGCTTCACTGCCGAACAGGTCTCCAGGCGGAGCGATGAAACGCTTGAACCACATGATCAACAGGGTGAGCGGCATGGCCGCGAGCGCAAGCAGGGCCAAAGAAGTCCCCTGCGACCCGCCTATGGTCCTGGCAAGTCTCTGGCCGCGGGTGGCGACGAGAAATCTCGCGACCACCAGGGCAAACAGGAACAGTAAACCTTCGTTCTTGGTCCATGCGGCGAAACTGCAGGCAACTCCGGCCAGCACCATCAATCCCGGGCCGCCTGAAGGGGATGCGTCGTGCAAGCAGACGAGCACGACCGCCGCCAGCAAAAAAAAGCTAAGGGGAACATCGGCGTACTGCGACGTGCCTTGCTCAACAAAAGCAGGAGTTGCCAGCAACGCCATGCATCCCAGCATGGCGACGTTCCTCCCGCGAAGAATCAACAGCGCCGAGAACAGCACGCCCGCCGTGCTGATCGTGAACATCAAGCCGATGATCGAGGGGACTGCCTGGCTATCGTGTCCGAGATAAGTCCAAAAATGAGCGATAGCCGCCGGGATCAAGAGGGGGTAATCGGGATGCGACCAGGGGATCAGTGGACTGAATCCGTCGCGCCACGCCGTTCCGCCGCGAAATATGAACCGGGCGTGCAGGTTCCAGATGGCAAACGCATCCCAACCTTCGCCGTGGGGATAAGCAATTGCCCGGCGAACTGCGCAGTAAAGGCCCGCGCCTGCGGCCAGTACGAAAGCGCCACCGAGGAGACGGCTAAGCCAGAGCGGAAGGTCGAGATGGGCCGAGGGTATAGCTGTTGGGACGCCCGCTCGCCGCCGCATCAGAAACAAAGCGATCAGCAGCAGCGCCAAGGCAAGCGCATCGATGGCCCACAGCGTTTCACCGCCGAGCACGCGCTGCAAAATAAAGAGAACCGAAAACGCGCCGAGCCCGTAGCCGATCGCCAGGAAGGTTCTCAGCAGATAGGACCCGGGATTTGCCTCCAGACTCCAGCACAACGATACCAGCGCGAATCCGATTCCTCCGCATAGGACAATGCCGAGCGCGAGTTGCATCTAGTTCTGGTCCTTGCCGGCGAGCAGCAGGACTCCGTTGCCAAAGTCGCGAAGGACTTCGAGGTTCTCGGGAACTTGCGAGGGCGAGGAGGGGAAATTGCCCACGATCAGGGGATGGTTCGGCGAACGATCCACCACCAGCGGAGCGAGAGCATACTGGGCGAGGTAGTAGCACTCGATCGAGTCCGCCGGGGCGCCGATGTAGCCGACCACGCCGCGGGCGGGCAGTGCCGCCTTGATTTCAGCAAACCGCAAGTCGGAGTGACGAGCGACGTCGTCGGAAATGTGGCCTCGCGGAGCTTCAAGAGCCAGCCGGGCTGAGGACACAAGACAGCCGAGGGCGAAGATCAGAACTGCGATCGTAGTTCTCGAAGAAAAGTTTCCCGAGCTTGGCTGCATCTTCCGGGTGGAAAAGCAGCATTATACGTCCTGTTCGGCGGCGGCTCCCTTCTGCCGCCTCAGAAGATGAATTTCAGCGCCAACTGTACCTGCCTGGGCGCGTAGGCTGCATTTGGTTTGGTGAAATTGTTGGGCAATTGGTAATACCCGGGATACTGGGCCGTGCCCGACGTGACCGAACTTGGCACGAATGTGGTTGCGTTCGCCAGCAGCCCGTTTGAAGTAATGGCCATCCGCTGGTTGCTGCGATTGAGCAGATTGAACGATTCGGCCATCAGGTTGACCTTGTAGCGCTCGCGAAAGTGCAGCGAGCGGGTAACTCGAAGATCCGTGGTCGCGTAATCGGGGCCGGTAAACGCGTTACGTCGATATCCGGGCAGGCGATCGTTCAAACTGTTTCCATCCTGATTGGGATCGCCGGAAACGGTTGCGTTGTACGGACGCCCCGTGCCGTAATTGACCACCGTCGAGAATCTCCAGTCATTGAAGAACCGGCCCAGCAGTTCATGCCCGCGATGAAAGAAGCGCGGCTCCGCCGAAAATGCGGCGACGATGCGCTGTCGCTGATCGGTAACGCTGGCGCCTCGCTCCGCGCTTGGGTTAAAGGAGTTCTGCACCGTCGCCGGCTGCCCGGCTACCAGCGCATCCTGGCCATCGTCAATGGCCCGCGCATATGTGTACGAGAACCTCAGATAGCTTCCGCGCGCCACTCGCCGGTTGATCGACAGAGTCGCACCGCTGTAATAACTCGAGGCCGCGCTCTGGAATTCGTTGATGGCTCCGAGTTGCGCGATGGGCCGTCCCAGGGGATTGATGCAGGGAGGCCAGCGGCATGTCCCCGAACGCGTAAATTGCCAGGTTGCGAACGAACTCACGGTGTAATAGGCATCCTGAAACTCAGAGCCGGTTGAGTTGAAGATGGGATACGTCGACGCGACCGGTTGGGGCAGATTCACATCCAAGGCGCGAATCAGATGTTCGCCATGAACGTTCAGCACCGAGAGCGCGACCGTGGTGCGCGCGGCAACTTCCTTCTCCAGCGTCAGGCTGGCCTGCTGCACGCGGGGAGTCACGAAATTAGTCGCGAACGCCGATACCTCGTGGGTCACTCCCTGGGTGAGTCCTGCGGGCGGCAAGCAGGTAGCCGCGTACAGCGGACAACTCACAAGCGGATTGGGATAGGTCGGGAATACCTGGTGATCATAGTATTGCGTGTTGTTCAGAAAGACTTGCGAGTCGGTGATGCCGTTTTCCTTCTGCACGATGGAGTTGTAGATTTGCGGGATGCGCACGAAGAAAATTCCGTACCCTGCACGGATCACGAGCGGCCTCTTATTTCCCAGCGAGTAAGCGAGGCCCGCCCGAGGCGCAAAATTGTACGGCTGAAACGGCACCTTCCCGGCGGGCGGAAACAAAGGATTTGAGACCAGCCCGCCGGTCATAAACGTTTGCAGATCCCAGCGCACTCCAAGATTCACGGCCAGCCGGTTGGTCAGCCGGATCGTGTCTTGAGCGAAGGCGGCGTACTCCTTGGTATCGGGATGCGCGGCCGCGCTGCCGAAATTCTGCAGATAATAATGCGGGACCTGGTGCGCGTAGGCACGGAGGGGCGTGAGCTTCATGCCCGCTTCCACGGGCTCGAAGGTGAACGGATTCACTTTGAGCGGGTAGAAAAGATATTCGCCACTCTGCTGGCTGGGGAAGAAGTCGAATATCCAGGTGAGCAGGCTATCTACGCCGACCTTCCAAGTATTGCGAGGGCCGTCCCGGCTTACCGTTTCCGATAGATGCAGCCTGTGCTCGCGGGTCTGCCGCGGCAGAAGATTGGATCGTCCGACGCCGTTAAGAATCGTGGGAATCTTTACCAGGACGTCGTCTGTGTTGCTAAAGGACTGCTGCAGGTCGCGGGAAAACTGGCCACGGAAGTGGCTGATCCAATGCTGCGTGATGCTGCTGGTCAGCGACAGGTTCGCGGTTTCGGTGGAGACAAGTTCCTGGCCATTGTCGTTGATCGCGTCGTAAGTGACTGGACTGGCGGGATCGAGGAACACGTTGTTCGATCCCCAATAGCGCGTTGTATTGACTCTCAATGCAACCTGGTGACGCGGACTGAGATTGATGTCGAGCTTGCCGAATGCAGAGTTTCCGATCTGGGCAGCGGGATACTGTCCGGCCAGGGATGTCAACTGGTTCGCGGCCGCGAATACCAGCGCCTGATCGGTGGCTTCGTAATCTGCGAGTGTGGCGGGCCCGACTGCGGCCTGAGGCACGACGCTCGAAGTTCCGTCCAGGAATTGAACCACGTTGGGGCTGCGAAAGATGTGCTGATCGAACCCCCCGAAGAAAAAGATCCGGTTGCGCTTGAGCGGGCCGCCGATGGTTCCTCCGCCCTGCTGTTGCCGGTTATGCGGCTTGAAAGCCAGAAAGGGATTGGTGGCGCCAAAAGAACTGTCGCGCAGGTAGTAGAACGCCGTGCCGTGCACGTGGTTCGATCCCGACTTGGTCACGACGTTAACGACAGCCCCGCCGGCGCGTCCCTGCTCCGCGCTGTAAGAGTTGGAAGAGACGCGAAACTCCTGCACGATTTCGGTCGAAAACTGGTAGGGGGCGCGGTACCGGCCGCGAGCCTGCGCGAAAAACGCGTTGTTGTAATCGCCGCCATCGACCATGAAGCTGTTGTGATATCCGCGCATCCCGCCGAAAGAAAGGTCGCCGTTGGTCGAGGATGTCAGGCTGCGCGGATCCTGAGTGACACCCGGCGACAACAGAGCCAGGTCGGAGAATCTGCGCCCGTTGAGCGGGAGATCGTTGATCGCTCGTTCATCCAGCAGCGTGGAAACTGCGCTCGGCTGGGTCTCCACCAGCAAAGGAGCGGCCGAGACAGTCAGACTTTCCTGGGCTCCGGCAATCTTCAGGCGGAACTCCAGTTCCGCCGTGCCGCCAACGTCCAGATGCAATTGCGGAGTGACCTCCGGCGACATGCCCTGCGCTTCAACACGGGCGGAATAGTCGCCGGGCAGCAGTTCGAGCGCGAAGCGTCCGGCTTCATCAGTCGCCGCGACATAGCGCATTCCAGTGGCATTGTTCACCACCGCGATCGAAGCCTGGGAAATCCGCCCGCCGGCCGAATCCAGGACCGTACCCCGCATCGATCCCGTCGCGGAGTCTTGCGCTGCCATGGTCGGACGCAGCAGCGTGAATACCGTACACACCAGAAGAAGACGAAAGCGCCTCGAAAACATAGAGCTGCCTCGGAATAGGGAGTGATACTCGGATGGGCGGCCCGACGCGCGTTAACCGGACGCGAGGCGGGAAGAAACCACGAAGAAGCGCCAGGGGGGTGCTGACTTGCTCAGCCAGGAACTTCTCCGTGGTTAAGGAGAAACCGCATCCGGTATAGCATCCGCGCCGGAGAACGCGCTGTGATCATGGGCAGTATTTTTCGATTCCTTCCCAGACTGGGAACCGACCCGTGTTCTGATCGGTGATGGTTTTATGAAGTTCTTTAACCACAGAGTTCACAGAGGAACACAGAGGCGGCTGGCCGGACTTACACTTACCCCGCTGCTCGTGTTAACTTCAATTTCTTTCGGAAAACGGCATGATTCGATCCTACAAAGGCACACGGCCGACGATGCCGGCGACCTGCTACGTCGACGAGTCGGCCCAAATCATCGGCGACGTCGCGCTTGGCGAGCACGCTTCGGTGTGGATGAATGCGGTACTTCGCGGCGATGTGCACGAGATCCGCATCGGGGCTTACACGAACGTGCAGGACAACAGCGTGTTGCACGGCATGAAGCAGCTGTGGGGCGTCTATCTGGGCGAATATGTGACGGTCGGGCACTCGGTCACGCTGCACGGGTGCGTGATCGAGGATCGATGCTTGATCGGAATGGGATCGATCATTCTGAATGGCGCGCGCATCGGTGCCGGATCGATCATTGCGGCGGGAACGCTGATTCCCGAGAAGACGAACGTAGAGCCGGGATCGCTCTGGATGGGCTCTCCCGGAAAGTTTCGCCGCAAGCTCGGCCCCGCCGAGGATGAGATGATCCTGCGGTACGCAAAGAACTATCTTGGATATAAGGATGAGTACCTGGCGGAGGGATGATCAACGCTCGCGGAATATCAAAGGGCTGTCATCCTGAGCGGAGAAAGACGGTGAGCAACGCGAACCGGCTGGCGCAGTCGAAGGGCCCCTAAACCCGCCCCCGCTGCATCGGATGTGGCGAGGTGTCCTCACCGCCTACGGACGAGTTCGGACAAGAGAACTCCCTGATAGGCTCCGAGTATTGCCCGCCGGTAGGGATCCTTCGACTCCGCGAGCTCGTTCGAGCTCGCTGCGCTCAGGATGACAAAGTAAAGGAAGGGCCGGAAGGAAGAAGGTTGGAAACAAGAATGATCAAAGCTGTCCGAGGAACGCGAGATTTTTTGCCGCCGGAAACGGCGCAATGGAATTTTGTCGAGGCGGCGGTGCGCGATGTCTTCCGCGCCTATAACTTCCAGGAAATTCGTACGCCGATTTTCGAAGAGACTGCACTCTTCGCCCGCGGGGTCGGCGAAGAAACAGACATTGTCGCCAAGGAGATGTACACGTGGGAGGATCGGTCGCGCGCGGCCAGCGAAAAAGGCCAGTCGCTGACGCTTCGTCCCGAAAACACCGCTGGGGTCGTCCGCGCCTATATCGAGCACAAGCTTTGGGATCGTGGCCTGAACAAGCTTTACTACATCGGCCCGCAGTTTCGCCGCGAACGACCGCAGAAGGGGCGCTACAGGCAGTTCTACCAGATCGGGGCCGAGGTGATCGGACCAGCGTCTGCCGGGAGCGAGTCTCCGGCGCGCGATGCCGAGATTCTTGAAATGCTCGCCACCTTGCTCGATCGCCTTGGCATCACGGACTGGAATCTGCAACTGAATTCCGTGGGCTGCCCCAACGACCGCGCAAAATTCAACGAAGCTCTGCGCAAAGCGCTGGAGCCGGTGAAAGACAAGATGTGCGGCGATTGCCAGCGCCGCGCGGTGACCAATCCCCTGCGCGTCTTCGACTGCAAGGTCCCCGAGGATCAGCCGATCATCGACAAACTGCCGCGCATCAGCCAGTTTCTCGACGAAGGCTGCCGCACGCATTTTGAAGCCGTGCAGGCGATCCTGACCAAAGTCGGCGTTTCATTTTCGCTGAACGACCGCCTGGTCCGCGGCCTGGACTACTACACCCGCACTGCTTTTGAGTTCACGCACGGGGCCCTGGGCGCGCAGAACGCCATCCTCGGCGGCGGACGTTACGACGGCTTGTCGGAAGCGCTTGGCGGTCCTGCTGCTCCGGGCATCGGATTCGCCATCGGCGAAGATCGTCTCGTGATGTCACTGCAGGAGAAGGCTTCGGCTGAGAGCGTTGTGCGCAAACCGGATGTTTACGTCGCTCCCATAGCCGGGATGAACGGCGAAGCCGCCCGCCTGGCGCGGGAACTGCGCCGTCACGACATTGTGGTTGAATTGGGGGACGATACCTTCCGCCTGAAGAAGTCGTTCGAAGCAGCGGACAAAGTTGGAGCGAAGTACATCCTGATCGTGGGCGAGAATGAAGTGAAGGCCGACGCCTTCGCACTGAAGAATCTTGCCTCGGGCGAGCAGGTGTCAGTCCCGCGGTCAGAACTCGCAGCAAAAATCCTAGGCTAACCGTGGCGAAGACTTATCCGGAGATCGGCGAAGTTCTGCAGGCCTTCATCAAGGCGCAGCCGGTGTTTTTCGTGGCAACGGCTCCGCTCGACGCGAATGGCCACGTCAACCTCTCGCCTAAGGGTCTGGATACGTTTCGAATTCTTGACGCGAAGACCGTGGCCTACCTCGACATTTTTGGCAGCGGAGTGGAAACGATCGCTCACTTGCGCGAGAACGGCCGCATCATCCTGATGTTCTGCTCGTTTCAGGGCGCTCCGAAGATTTTGCGGCTCCATGGTCGGGGGCGCGTCGTCGAGCCGCACGAGCCTGAGTTCGCCGCGCTGCAAGCCCATTTTCCTGTCTACGAAGGAACGCGCGCCATCATCGTGGTTGAAGTAACGCGGGTCAGCGACTCCTGCGGCTACGGAGTTCCGCTGCTGAGGTTCGAAGCCGATCGCGCCGAACTGCCCGCGTGGTGCCGCAAGCGCGGCACGGAAGGCTTGAAGATCTATCGCAAGGAAAAGAACCGGCAAAGCATCGATGGATTGCCGGGTGTTGCCGAGCAGGTCGAATAGAAGGTGTTCCGAGCAGAGGGGGCCATGAAATCTTCTTTGATCATCGCGTTCCTATTGTCTGTATCCCTGTTAGGCAGCGTTAGCGCGCAGACGGCGAATGCTCCCACGAAGCCGCTCAGTTCCACGGAGCAGGCGCTGATGTCCGCGGAAAAGAGCTTCATCGATGCCGCGAAGAAAGGTGACGTATCGTTTTTCAAAAGCACGCTAACCAGCGACTTTTCGTTTGTCTCCTTCGACGGACAGCTGTACGAGCGGCAAGACATGCTCGACGAGTACGGACAGCCTGGCACCAACCTGCTTCCGTATGAAATGAAGGTGATCACCCCAGCCGACGGAGTTGGCATCGTGACGTACAACGTCGTATACCGAGTCCCGCGGGCTGAAGATCAAGGCCCTCCTCCGCGCTACCAGCATTTCACGACGGTGTGGGTGAAGCAGGGCGACGTCTGGAAGATGAAGTTCCAGCAGATGACGGCCGCTCACTGGGGCGACTGGTAGACCTTGTATCAAACAATTGTTGATTGTTCGAATGACGATCAGGGAAACGAGGCCGAAGAAGGTTGACCTCTGTGATGACTCGGGGCTACTATGGCGCCCGCTCGCGAGTTCTTTGCAATTTGCAATCTCAAATCACGTTGGGGAGGTCTGCCATGAGAGCTACCGGAATGATGTGTAGCGCGGTTCTAATCCTGGCGTCGAGCGTTTTTGCCCAAATGGAAATGCCCAAGCCCACGCCGGAACATAAGAAGCTCGACATGTTTGCGGGATCCTGGGTTCTGGAAGGAAATACGAAGGAGTCATCCATGGGGCCCGGTGGCAAGGTAACCGAGACCGAGAAATGCGAGTGGATGGAAGGCCAGTTTTTTCTGGTTTGCCACACTGACTTCAAAACCCCGATGGGCAACGGTTCCGGAATGTCGATCCTGGGTTATTCGGCGGAGGATAAGACCTACACCTACCGCGAGTTCAACAGTTGGGGCGAGTTCGACGACTCCAAGGGCTCCCTGAACGGCGACGCGTTCGTCTGGACCAACGACGAGAAGATGGGCGGCATGCCATACAAGGGCCGTTTCACTATGAAAATCACATCTCCCACCTCTTATGACTTCATCTACGAGATGTCGCAGGACGGCAGCAAGTGGACCACAGTCATGGACGGCAAAGCGACGAAGAAGTCCTAGGAAAGCTCTGATTAAGGGGCTGAACAGCAGACACAAAGTCCCTCGACTTCTGTCGGGATGACAGAATCTGCTCAGCATGACAGACGATGAGGCTAGTCAAAGCTTCCGTAGCGTTCCGTGCGTGACAAATGTCAGTACGCGGGGTTGACGAATCGCACTGGTCAGCGCATTCTTGGGCCGCTAGTCTTCATACGCATCCGTTCTGCGGACAGCCTTGTTAAGGAGAGTACTCGTGAAATTCAAAAGTGTTCTGATCCTGTCTCTGGTCTTCGTTGCGGTTTCCGCCATGGCGCAGATGGGCGGCCCTCCCGGCGCGGAAGTCAAAAAGCTCGATTACTTCGTTGGAACCTGGAACAGCGAGGGAACCATTGCACAAGGCCCGTGGGGCATGGGCGGAAAATTCACCTCCAGCGGGACCAGCGAATGGATGCCGGGCAGCTTCTTCGTCGTAGGCCACGAAGAGTTCAAGATGCCTCCCGAGCTTGGCGGCGATGGGAAGGCGATTTCTGTCATGGGATATGACACCGAGGCGAACACCTACACCTTCGATCAATTCAATAGCCAGGGAAGACGCGAGAACTCGAAGGGCACGGTCAGCAGCGACACCTGGACCTGGAACAGTTCCGCAAACTACGGTGGACAGGAAATCGAACAGAAGATGTCCATAAAAACCGTCTCCCCGACCAGTTATACGTTCAAGCTCGAAGTCTCCATGGACGGCAAGAACTGGATGACGTTTATGGACGGGAAAGCGACAAAGAAATAAGCCAAGATCAAGACCTTCAACCACAAAGGACACTAAGGATCACGAAGAAGCCCCTATCGCGATTTCCTTCGGTTTCCTTTGTGGTGATTGACTTATCCTACCCATCCTCCGCCCGCTGAGCTTTCCGATAGAATTGGTGGCGGTAACCCTATGAGAAGAACCCCCCGCGCGTTGGCCTGTTTCCTGGTCAGCATGGCGTTGTTGTCTCTGCCGGCAGAACTCCGCGCTCAGTCTTCGAATTCTGCTTCGAATCCTGCTTCGAATTCCGGAAATAGTTCGCAGGAACAGGCTCCGGCGGTGTCCCAGACGAAAACTGGGCCGTCTTACTCTGGCATGTATACCTTCCTCAAGGAGGGTGAATTCGTTCAGGTCACCGTGGAAGATGAAGGCCGCGTTACCGGATTCATCTCACGATATGGAGACGGCGAAAGCGACAAGGGCGCCTTCCTCGATCAGTTTTTCAAGACAGGCAAGCTCGATGGCAACAAGCTGAGTTTCACCACTGAAATTGTGCATGGCGTGTCTTTCGATTTTCACGGAGCGGTGGAGCGCGGAGAAGGAAAGAATCCGGGCGATGAATCTTTCTACGTGATCAAGGGCGCGCTCACGGAAAACGTCACAGACGTGAACAAGAAAGTGACCTCCCACTCCCGGGAGGTAGTCTTCAAGATGTTCCCGCAAGAAGCGTCGCCGGCGCCGGAGGACAGAAAGTAGTGGCATTGGTACTGCGCTGAGTTACTGACCTGCACGCGCCGGAGAAAGGTTCAAACGGCCAGCCGCCTTCTTGGGCTCGCCCTCTTGGGCATAGGCAAGATCGGCGCCGTCGGAGTTCGACGAAGCTTCCGCCAGCGCAGCCGCCAGTGCGCGGTAGGAGCGGCTGATCTCCGGCCCTTCCTGCAGGACGACCGGGGTCCCATGGTCGATCGCAGGAGAGACTGTGTGGAAAGCGTTGGGCACCTTCCACAGAACCTTGCAATTCGTGACCTGCTGCACATCGTCCTCGCTGAATCCGGGAATCTTCTTATAACGGTTCAACACCATGCGTACGCGGTCGCGCCCGGAACCTTCTTCCAGGAAGGTGTGAATGCGCCCGGCGCACCACAGGGAAACAACGTCGGTTTGCGCCACCATCAGCACAGCGTTCGACAGATCCGCCAGCAACCGTGTTGTAGGATCGAGCCGGCTGGATGCGTCTACCACGACGAAGCGGTAGTGGCTGACCAGCAGATCGAACAAGCGAGCCAGTTCTCCGGGCGTCGGCTCCGTGGGATAAGGTTGTTGCGGGCCTGCGAGAAGATGCAATCCTTCTTTGGCGGGTGTCATCAGGCCATCAAGCAGGGAACCATCCAGCCGGTGCAGATTCTGCAGGGCGTCCAACACGCCGAACTGCGGCCGCAGGTTGAGATGAAGAGCGGCGTGCCCAATCGGGGCGAAATCCAGCAAAACCACATCCCCATGCGACTTTTGCAGCGCCAGCGCAGTATTAACGGCAGCCGTGGTGCAGCCAGAGCCGCCCTTCGCGCTAAGGAACGTGAACACCCGCGCCTTGCCTGCACCACCGAGCGAGCGGGTGCGCGAGGAACTGAATCGGGTCAGGGCCTCCAGCAGGGCATCCGAGCCCGCGGAATTGTCGATATACTCGCCCGCTCCGGCTCGCATGCTGGCCACAATGTTGGCGGGTTGCGTCATCTCGCCGTTGGCGAAAATGGCGATCTGCTGGGTTGTTGCCTTGATCAGTTCGATGGCCTGGATTGCCCGCTGCGCATCGCGACTGGGAATATCGACGATCACCACTTCGGCGCGCGAATCCTGCAACTGGCGGAGAATGGTGTCGGTGGGACCGACAGGAAAACCAGCATGGCTGAATACTCCGCGTCCCAGGCCGCTCGCTTCCAGCCGATCCTGCAGGGTGGGCAAATGTTCCCGGTCTTCCGTCAGGAGGGCGACTGCAATCCCATGCATAACGCGGTTCTCGCTGATTTCTCTCGGTGTCTGCATGTTAGAAAGAGACAGTACCCTACGCCAAGTGACCTAGGTAATCAAACCACACCACTACTTCCTCGAGACCCCGCTTACGGATCAGTTTCACGGACGGCTGGGAGGAAGAGGACAACGAAGTCAACGCCCGAGGACTTAGCCTCGTTAGGGGCAATTGTAAGACAGAGCACGCCGGTTGGGAAGGCACTTCTTGGCACTTCTTTTTTGGACCACAGACTCACGTAGGACAGCCGTCTCGGCTATCCCGCCAGGGCGAAACCCGCGGCTGTATCCCAAGCGGGACGTTGAGGGCCGTGAAACGAGTAACAGCGCCGTCCAAAAACAACGGTTAGCCTTGATCGGAGATCACTGTGAGCGGCTCGCTTCGCTTGCCGGACAGCCGAGGCGGCTGTCTCTACGCGGTTCGTGCTTGGCGGTTGGACGAACGACGTTTTTCCGGGGCGTGTCTTACACTGATGGTGGGTTCTTCTTGTGTCCGAAATGCTTCGAATCCTTCCGGCAACGATCGGCGATGCCCCTCTGCTATCAGCAATGATCCGCGAATTCGCGGAGTTTGAACGCGAATTAGCCAACGTCACCATCCAACCGGAGGACTTGGCACGCGACGGATTCGGCCCACATCCCCGGTTTCGTGCGTTGATCGCTGAATGGTCGGGCGAGCCAGCCGGTTATGCCTTGTTCTTCGGATACTATTCGACCTGGGTCGGTCACGGATTATTTCTGGAAGACCTGTTCGTGCGCACGGCCTTCCGAGGACGAGGAATCGGCAAGGCTCTGCTGGCGGCCGTTGCTGGGATTGCGGTCAAGGAGAATTGCTCTGGGATGCGTTGGGAAGTGCTGGATTGGAACGAACCCGCCATCGCGTTGTACAAGTCCCTCGGCGCGCGATTCCGTGAGCACTGGCGTGCTGTAGCGCTTGAGGGCGAAGCCTTGAAGCGATTGTCGGAAAGGGCACCATGAATTCGAAAAGTGCCAAGGACAGCAATGAGACTCGGCTGTTCGTGACGCGCGCTGCCTGGCAAACCTGGCTCGAGAAGAATCACCGGAAGTCGCCCGGCGTGTGGATACGGCTCGGAAGGAAGGACTCCGGCGTGCGCTCTGTCAAGTACGCCGAAGCCCTGGATGTTGCCCTTTGCTATGGCTGGATTGATGGCCAGAAGCGTGGCGAGAGCGACGAAGCGTGGCTGCAGCGATTTCTGCCGCGCTCGGCCAAGAGTATCTGGTCGAAAATCAATCGCGAGAAAGCGCAAGGCTTGATCGCAAACGGAAACATGCAAGCGGCGGGACTTGAAGCCATTGAGGCTGCCAAGAAGTGCGGAAGCTGGGAGGCGGCTTACGATTCGCCCAAGAGTTCAAAGATCCCACCCGATTTTCAGTCTGCGCTCGACGCCAGCCCGCGCGCCCGCGAGTTTTTCGAGGAACTCGACAGCGCGAACCGCTACGCTGTCCTTTTCCGCATACAGACAGTCAAGAAAGCCGAAACGCGGGTTCGCAAGATTACGGAATTCATCGAAATGTTGCAGCGTGGCGAGCGCATTCATGAGCCGCGCCGCCCAGGCAAAGGGTCGAAATGAAGCCGGCATTGATCAGAGTCGTGGGCGCGGGACTGGCCGGATCGGAAGCCGCGTGGCAGTGCGCTCGCCGGGGACTCGACGTCGAACTGTTTGAGATGCGCCCGGTGCGTTCGACTCCGGCGCACCAGACCGCCGATTTTGCGGAACTGGTGTGCTCCAACTCTTTGAAGTCCGATAGCGAAAACACCGCTCCCTGGCTGCTAAAGGAAGAAATGCTGCGCGCGGGATCGTTGTTGATCTCGATTGCCCGAGAATGCGCCGTCCCTGCCGGGCATGCGTTGGCGGTCGATCGCGTGACCTTCGCCGTGCGCGTGACCGAAGCGCTTTCTCGCGAGCCTCGCATTCGCGTGCGCCGCGAAGAGGTGACGACGGTTGACGAATCTGACGGGGTGACCATCATTGCCACGGGCCCGTTGACCGCAGAAGGGCTAGCGTCGGAGATCGGGCGACTGACGCAGACCACCGCGCCTGTGCGGGCGGGGGCGCCCGCTCCACGCAATCCTCATCTCTACTTCTACGATTCCATCAGCCCGATCGTCGAAGCCGATTCCATCGACATGTCCCGCGTGTACATGGCCGCGCGCTACGACAAAGGGTCTGCGGACTACATCAACTGTCCGATGAACGAGGAAGAATACGGCCGCTTCTATGACGCGCTGCTGGTTGCACAATCTGTGGAACAGCGCGATTGGGAGAATCTCAATTATTTCGAAAGCTGCCTCCCTATCGAGGAGATCGCCCGCCGCGGACGCCATACGCTCCGCTTCGGCCCGATGAAGCCTGTCGGCCTCAGAGACCCGAAGACAGGAAAGACGCCGTACGCGGTGGTGCAGTTGCGCCAGGAGAATCTGCGGGCCGACTCTTACAACCTGGTCGGATTTCAAAATCATTTAAAGTTCGGAGAGCAAGCTGCCGTCTTGCGCCTGATTCCGGGCCTGGAGAATGCCCGGTTCCTGCGCTTTGGCCAGATTCACCGCAACACTTACATCAATGCGCCCACGCTGCTTGAGCCCACGCTGCAGATGAAGGCTCACCCCCGGGTCTTCTTCGCGGGACAAATCTGCGGAGTGGAAGGCTACGTCGAATCCATCGCCACCGGCCTGTTGGCGGCGATGCATGCGGCTGCGCTGGCGCAAGAGAATCCCCTGGATCCGGCCCCGCGTGCGTCCGCTTTTGGATCGCTCGCGCACTATGTGACCCACGCTGACCCGAAGAACTTTCAACCGGCGAATATCACGTTCGATCTACTGCCGCCGCTCGACCGCAAAATCCGGGACCGCAAAGAGCGTCATCGCCTGCAATGCGAACTTGCGCTGCGCGAGTTCGACCGCTGGCTTGAAATGGCGAACGCAACTTCGGTGAAGGCGTGAGGAGATGGCGGTCCCGACTGGAGACAGCGCAGCGAGTTCGTCCGTGCACATCCGGTTCGCGACGCCGGACGACGCTCCCATTGTGGCGAAGCTGCTTTATGACGCCTTCGTCGAGTACGAGCCGCTTTACACCGCGCAAGGTTTTGCGGCAACCACGCCAAATGCTCCGCAGGTACTGGCCCGCATGCAAGAAGGGCCGGTCTGGATCGCATTGCGCGAGCCTGAAGTTCTGGGAACGGTTGCCGCGGTCGTGCAGGGCGAGTCGTTCTATGTTCGCGGGATGGCGGTCTTGCCCCGCGCGAGAAACTTGAAAGTCGGTTCTCTGCTGCTGGAGCAAGTCGAGCGCCGCGCCGTCGAGGAAAGATGCAAGCGTATTTTTCTGAGCACCACTCCCTTTCTGGATGCGGCGATCCGCTTCTATGAAAAATTCGGCTTCCGGCGTGTTGCAGGAGCGCACGATCTATTCGGAACTCCACTGTTTACGATGGAAAAGTACATCCTTCCCTAAGCCGGTCTCGCCATCTTCAGGGAACCGCAGCCTCGCCTGGTACGTATCTCACTGGAAGAGGCGGGGATGACTCTTTCCCCCGCCCCTCGTCCAACCCCTTGTATGACTTTGCGCGATCTGCTCTTCGATGTGCTTCGGACGCTGTGGGCCCACAAATTGCGCGCGTTCCTCACCATGTTCGGTATTGCATGGGGCATTGTGTCCATCGTCCTGATGGTCGCCGCGGGAGAAGGATTGCGCAAAGGCCAGGAAGAGCAGGCGCGGAATCTCGGCAAAGACGTGATGATCGTGTTCCATGGCCGCACCAGCCTGCAGGCGGGAGGCTTGCACGCCGGACGAGTCGTCCATTGGGAAGATCAGGATGTGCCGGTGGTCCAGGCCGAGTCGCCCGATTGCGAGTACGCCATTCCCGAGCTTGAGCAGAACACGGTCCTCACTCATTCCAACTACAACAACGCCTCGTTCACCGTAACCGGATCCTACCCGCCCTTTGGCTACATCCGCACACTGAACGTAGGAACCGGCCGCTTCTACAACTGGGACGACATGCGCGAAGCCCGCCGCGTCGCTTTTCTGGGCTCCGATGCCGCCAAGCAACTGTTCCCCGGACGCAATCCTGTCGGCGACACGATCTATCTGAACGACTTCCCATATACCGTGATCGGAGTGATGGCCAAAAAGAAACAGGACTCCAGTTACGACGGTTGGGACGTCAATAAAGTCTTCCTGCCGTTCTCGGCCATGCGGCGCGATTTTCCCGACAAGCCTCCCGGCACCAACACCACTTTTGATCAATTGCTGGTCACGCCCAAGTCGGTCGAACAGCACGAAGCCTGCAAGCACGAAGTTCGCACGGCTTTAGCCCGCATGCATCGCTACGATCCGAATGACAAAGAGGCGTGCCCGATCTGGGACACCGTGAAGGAAGCGCAGGCGTTCAAAACCATGACGGACGGCATGAAGTTTTTTCTGGGCGCAGTGGGCATCGTGACGCTTCTGCTGGGCGGCATCGGAGTCATGAACGTGATGCTGGTCGCGGTTCGCGAGCGCACGCGTGAAATTGGAGTTCGCAAAGCCATCGGCGCTCCGGCCGGAACTATCCTGCGGCAATTCTTTGTGGAAGCCCTGATCATCGCATTCCTGAGCGGGGGAATCGGCCTCGGCGTGGCGTTCGGATTCTGCGCCCTGGTGAACATGCTGCCCATGCCCGCCTTCTTTGCTGGACTGGTTCCGAGCTGGAGCTCGGGACTGACCGCAGCGGGATTGCTGGGAGCGATCGCGATCGGTGCCGCGCTTTATCCGGCGCGCCGCGCCGCCTCGATCGATCCCATTGAGGCTTTGCGATATGAGGCTGGCGGATGAAAAGCAATCACCACGGACGAAGAAAAACAATCACCACCAAGGACACAAAGGTGCACGAAGGAAATCGGGACGGTTTTGGCTTCGTGTTCCTTGGTGTCCTTTGTGGTTGAAAGGTTTTGATGTTGATTGAAATCATCTTCGAAGCGTGGATTGCGCTGAAGCGCAACGTGAGCCGCAGCCTGCTCACCATGCTGGGCATTGTGTGGGGCATTGCGACCGTCACGCTGCTGATCGCTTACGGCAGCAGCTTCCGCGGAGTGCTGGTGCACGGCTTCGACGCCTTCGGCAAGAGCGTTGTCATCTGCTGGCCGCAGCAGACCAGCGAGCAGCCCGGAGGGCAGCGCGCTGGAAAGAAGGTCGTCCTCGAGCAGGCCGACCTCGACATGGTGAAAGCCACCGCGCCGATGGTCAAACATGTTTGCCTCGAAACCGTGCGGCGTCCGGGTATCGCCTATGGCGACCGCATGGTGGGTACTGCTCCCGTGCGCGGCGTTTGTCCCGAATACGGCGAGATGCGCAACGAGGTCCCCTCGGAGGGCCGCTGGATCGATGCCGAAGATGAGATGGAGCGTCGCCGCGTGATCTTCCTCGGCGGGCGGTTGAAAGAGCAACTCTTCAGCGGACGCCCCGCCGTCGGCGAAACGGTGCAGGTCGCAGGAGTGCGCTTCACCGTCATCGGAGTGATGGCGCGTAAGATTCAACTCAGCAACTATTTCTCCAGCGACGACGATTCGTCGTGGATTCCTTACTCCGCCGCCGGCGATCTCTGGAACACGCGTTATGCCGCGGTAATGGTGTTCGAGCCCATCGCTCCACAATTCGAGAAAAAAGCGATGGCGCAGGTGCTGGCCGCGGTAGCCACGCGCCAGAATTTCTCGCCGACCGACCCAAAGGCCTTCCAGATGTTCGGCCGCGATGAATTCCGCCCAGTCATCGATGCGCTGACCATTGGGTTGCAGGTTCTGCTGACCTTCATCGGGACGCTGACGCTGGGCATCGGCGGAGTTGGCGTGATGAACATCATGCTGGTCTCGGTGGACGAGCGCATCCGGGAGATCGGCCTGCGCCGGGCCCTGGGCGCGCGCAAACGTCACATCAAGCTGCAATTCCTGGCGGAGACGCTGCTCATCATGGTGGTGGGCGGCGCGATCGGCGTGATTCTCTCTTACTTCATCGCCTGGGCGGTTGGGACGCTGCCCATGATGGGCCCGCTTTTCGA
The DNA here is from genome assembly GCA_963807095.1 of uncultured Acidobacteriota bacterium. Taxonomy (GTDB): domain Bacteria; phylum Acidobacteriota; class Terriglobia; order Terriglobales; family Acidobacteriaceae; genus Sulfotelmatobacter. The sequence continues at coordinate 1,001,092 of CAWEAF010000003.1, forward strand.
AGACGATTCCGGCCAGGGCGACATTCACCTGCGCATTTCGATGATGACCGTGCTGCTCTCGAGCGCGGTGCTGCTGCTGGTAGGTGTGATCAGCGGGCTAGTCCCGGCCATGCGCGCATCCAAACTTGATCCGGTCGAGGCGCTGAGGTACGAATGAAACTGAACACAGAAGTAATGAAGTCAGAAGCGAGAAATCAGAATGCGGAAGCAAAATTCGATTTCAGATTGCAGATTGAAGCACGATCCACGGAGTGAGTCACTGCCGACCTGGACGCATTCTTTCTTGCTCTCTGGCGTTGTTCCCTGTAACTTGCTCCTGACAAGGTAGTGCCGAGGTGCACCGTGCCGATCTCTGCGGTCGACGTCATCACGCTCGCGATCCAACACACCAAGCAGCAACTCTTCCAGCCTTTTCGTTTCTGGCAGTGGACGCGGCTGGCGTTTGTTGGCCTGCTTGCCGGCGAATTAGGCTCAGGCGGAAACTTTAATTTCAGCAAGCAGTTCAGTCGCCCGCCGTCCGCTGGCCACGCTTCCTGGGGCGAGATATTCCCCAAAATTGATCCCGCTATTCTCGCGACCGTCATCACCATTCTTGTCGTCTCCGGCCTGGTCCTGTTTATCGTCATCACCTACATCAGCAGCGTCATGCGATTCATCCTGTTCGACAGCATCCTGGCCAAGCAATGCCACATTCGCGAGGGCTGGAACCGGCGGCAGGATAGCGGGCTGAAATATTTCCTGTGGCAACTGGGGCTGATGCTGGTCACGCTGGTAGGGGCCGTCATCATCATCGGCATACCCGCCGCTTTCGCTTTTGCCGCGGGATGGTTCAAATCACCACGCGCTCACCTCGGGCAATTGATTCTGGCAGGAATCGCGGTCTTCGGGCTGTTCATGATCTTCATGATTGCGATCGCCTTCGTCCACGTCCTGACCAAGGACTTCGTGGTGCCGCAGATGGCGCTGGAAGGCATTGGCGCGGTCGAAGGATGGCGGCGTCTCTGGCCCATGGTCCGGTCTGAAATGCAGGGTTATGCCGTCTACGTGGGCATGAAGATCGTGCTGGCGATCGTGGCCGGGATAGCCGTCACAATCATCACAATCATTCTCGCAGTTATGATTGCTGTTCCCATCGTTGGAGTGGTGATCGCAGCCGCCGTCGCCGGGAAAACTACAGGGCTTAGCTGGAACGTGTTCACCATTACAGCCGTGGTGGTCGCGGGATGCGCCCTGTTTGCGATTTTCTTTTTCCTGGTGTCGATGATCTCGGTGCCGGTGATCGTTTTCTTTCCGGCGTATTCGATCTACTTCTTCGCGCCGCGCTATCGTCCGCTGGGCGTCGCTCTGTATCCACCGCCTCCGGCGGCTACGCCGCCGTTCCTCCCGCCTCCATTGCCGGCGGTGTGAAATTGACGAGATTGTCATCCTGAGAGCCGGGCAGTTTGCGGCTCGAAGGACCTATGCAATTTGCTTGCCCGCGAGAACGTGCATGGATTCTTCGCTTCGCTCAGCATGACACGGAGAGTTGACGACTACTCGGTCTTCAGCTTTGCGCCCTTCCCATGAGGCCAGGTGAAGCGGCGGCCGATAATGCATTTCACGATGAGGTGATCGGTGGAGCTGGTCGCGCCGATGCCGACTCCGAAATTGAATTCCCACTGCGGCGCGAAATCCACGTCGATGGAGGGAAAGAATTGCTGCTGCTGGTCCCGCAGCGGATCGAACCCACCGAGCGATCCGTAGGCCGCGTAGTACTCCAGCCCGCCCGCTATTTTCTTCGTGATGTCGTAGCTGAACTTCGCGTTCGGAGAAAACGCCACTCCCTGGTTCACGCTCGGTCCGTGAAACGACCGATCCAGCGCGGGATTAAACGAGAAATACCAACGCCCGATTTTGCGGTCGATGATGGGGCGAATCTCCCACGTCCATGTATCCGGCGAAAACGCGGCCCGCTGGTACCCGATCTCCGTCGACAAGCTCACACCCACGGGCCAATGCCAGCGTTCCGGCACTCTCACGCGCGGGCGAATGTGATCTCCCACCCACTGCCATCCGCCGTCGGATTGAATGCTGGTGAACACGTAGAAGCCGACCTCGGCCCAGTCGTTGATCCCTTGCGTCAGCTCCAGGGTTTCGTGCTCGGCATGGTTCGTGGGCAACGTTCCGTCGGTCGTCGTCTTGCTGCCCTCGGCGGTGAAGTTGGAATGAATTTCGACCATGGTCGAACGCGGAGCCTGTGTCTCCGCTCCATAGACTTGAATTTCGTAGTTGTCTTGCGCGAGAGCGAACGCGCCAAGAAAGATGACACTGACTGCAGCGAGAGAGGCCAGTCGGGGAGACGAGATCATGAAGATTCGAAGAATGCCGGGCCACTTCGCCCGTGCGACCTTGGACAACATGATGCATGTAACTATCAAGAAGTCGCAAGATCGGCGATGCTCGTGCGCCGAAAACCCTCGGTCGTCCCGCGATGCTCGCGTAGCGACAGCCGCCTCGGCTGTCCCGCGACGGCGAAGCCGAGCGGCAATTCTCAGCCGCATCAATCTGTGAAAAGACGCGGTCGCGGGTAACCCGCGCTCTCAGGAACTTCCCCGCCACCCAAGGTGTCTGATCTTGCAGACACGCGTGCCCCAGAGGAGCAACACCCAATGGCTTTCTCCATGGCAGGCGGAGGTCCGTCCCGTCCACAAATCAACGTCACGCCGTTGATCGACGTGTTGCTGACGCTGATTATCATGTTCATGCTCGTCGTGTCGATGGATCCGGAATACGGGGAAAAGGCGCAGATTCCTCAGCCCAATCAAAAAGAACCCGCGACGCAATCCGTCGCTCGCACGGTCGTGATCCAGGTGATCTGGACTGCGAAGGATCAGACTCCAACCATCAAGCTCAACGAAGAAGACGTCCGCTGGCAGGATCTGGAAGACCGCCTGGCGCGAATCTATTTGACCCGCGTCGAGAAAGTCGCGTTCGTGCGCGGGGATTCCGATGTCTCTTTTCAATATGTGGCGAGCGTCATCGATCTCGCCCACCACGCCGGTGTGACGCGCATCGGCCTGCTCACGGAGGGGCAGAAGTTGCGAGATGAGTAGAGCGCGAGACATCGGGATAGTGACGACCACAGGCCCTGAAGGGCTTTGATTCCGGTGCCTCAACGCGGCCCTAAAGGGCCGCTCTTCCACGCTGCTTCCTGCGAACGTTGTGCACGATCGCGCAAAACGGGAGCGCGGGCCCCCGACCCCTACTCTCTCGCGCGATTCTTGATCCAGATTGGCGTGCCCACGAACCGGAAGGCTGCACGAATTTGATTTTCGAGAAAGCGCTGGAAGGCGAAGTGCAATTTCACGGCGCGATTGGTGAAGAGCACAAAGGTCGGCGGAGCCACCGATGCCTGGGTCATATAAAGAATCTTCACGCGCTGCCGCATGGGAACCGAGGCGCGCTCGAAATCCACGTGCTCCAGAAAGCGGTTCATCTCCGAGGTGGTCACGCGCTTGCGCCGCTCCGTCGCAACCTCCTCCAATAGCGGGAAAATCTTTTCGGTCCCTTTTCCGCTCCGGGCCGAGATAAAAACAATCGGGGCGTAGCTCAGAAACTTGAGTTCGTATCGCAGCCGCTCCTCGAAGGCATCGCGGTCTCCGGGGCGCTTCGATTCGCGCATGCGCTCGGCTTTGGTCGGCCTGCCGGACTTCTTCTCCCCGCTGATCATCAGATCCCACTTGTTGACCACGATGATCATCGACCGTCCACTTTCGTGCGCGTACCCGGCAACCGCCGCGTCAAGCTGGCTCACGCCTTCGGTAGCGTCGATGACCAGCAGCGCGATGTCAGCCGCTTCCAAGTGCTTGCGCGCCATGACCACCGAGAGCTTTTCGGCCATCAGATGAGTCTTGCCCTTGCGGCGAATCCCCGCGGTATCGATGAAGCGGAATTTGCGCCCATCGTGCTCGACGAGTTCATCCACCGCGTCGCGGGTGGTTCCCGGAATCGGGGAAACAATGGCGCGGTCGGAAGCGGTGAGGCAATTCAGCAAAGTAGATTTGCCAACGTTCGGATGTCCGATGATGGCGACCTTGACTTCAGTCGCTAGTCGTTGGTCGTCGGTCGGCGGCGGGGCTTCGGTTGGGTCGGCGGTCGCTGGTCGTTGGTCGTCAGTCGTTAGCACAGACGTTTCGTCACGCGATTCCTCGGCGATCTCTGCGTGCTCGGCGATGAGAGATTCTGGAAGCACCGCCACGACAGCATCCAGCAAATCATCCACCCCGCGCCCGTGCTCCGCGGAAACTGGAAACATCTGATCGATCCCCAGACGGTGAAAGTCGCTCAGGAGCGGCGACTGCTTCTCAGAATCGATCTTGTTTACCGCAAGAAACATCGGCCGGTTTGCCTTGCGCAACAGGCGGACGAGTTCCATATCCGGCCCGGCCAGTTCCGTGCGCCCATCGACCACCACGACGATCGCCGCCGCCTCTTCAAGCGCGACCCGCGCCTGCCGGTATATCTCCGCCGGAATAAAATCTTTCTCTTCCGGCAGGATGCCGCCCGTGTCGACGATGCGGAGCTTTCGCCCGCCCCATTCCGCATCCCCGTATAGCCGGTCGCGAGTGATGCCCGGCTCGTCGCCGACGATTGCCCGACGCGATCCCACAATGCGGTTGAACAGCGTGGACTTGCCGACATTCGGCCGGCCCACGATCGCGATCGTAGGAAGTGGGGCCGACGTTGGATCCGGGCTCGAGTTGTAGGAAGGCCGCTTCAAGATTTGCGAGTTTTCACGAGATGGCAGGAAGGCTTGAAAATTCTACTAACCCAGAAACAGTGAACTGAGACCGAGTATGCAGAACTGTTTATTATAGAGACTTCCGTGGCCCTCAGTCCCCATTCCGCCGCGTCCGCTCCAAACCGGCCCGCGGGCGGCAAAGACGCCTCCCTCTATAACTTCTTCTCCCCTGGCGGAATCCTGTCGAAGACCCATCCCGCCTATGAATTCCGGCGCGGACAGCTCCAGATGGCACAGGCGGTCGAGCAGGCGCTCGAAGAGAAGCGCCACCTGATCGTCGAGGCCGGCACGGGCACCGGCAAAACGCTGGCTTACCTGGTTCCGGTAATCCGCTCAGGCAAGCGCGTCATCATTTCGACAGGAACCAAGAATCTGCAGGAACAGCTGTTCTACAAAGATGTGCCGTTTCTGGAGCAGGCGTTATGCGCGAATCACGGAGCGACAGCCGCCTCGGCTGTCCAGGCGAAGGCGGAGCCGAGCGCACCGGCCCATCTTTCCGTCTGCTACATGAAGGGCCGCAACAATTATCTCTGCCGCAAGAAGCTTTACGACCTGACCGACCAGCCTGTCCTCAGCGGCCTGGACGAGATCGAGCAATACCGCGCCATCTCTGTTTGGGAAAAGAACACCTCGACCGGAGACCGCGCGGAACTGGCCGAACTGCCGGAAGCCAGCATGCTTTGGCATAAGCTCGATGCCCGCGCCGATACCTGTACCGGCCAGAAATGCAGTGAGTTCGAGCGCTGCTTCATCACCGAGATGCGCCGCCGCGCGATGGAGAGCGACATCATCATTGTGAACCATCACCTGTTCTTCGCCGACCTTGCCATCAAGCTGCAGGCGGAGGGTGCGCCGGACGCGGGAATCCTGCCCGAAGCCGCCGCTGTGATTTTCGACGAGGCCCACGAACTCGAGGACGTTGCTGCCAACTATTTCGGGATCTCGGTCAGCAATCTGCGAATCGAGGATCTCGCGCGCGATGTCGAGCGCTCGATGGAGCATCACAGGATGCTCTCGGCATCGATCTCTGGCGCCCTGGGAAGCCTGCGCGACCGCTCCCAGCTTTTCTTTTCCGTCCTTCCCGCCGGCGAGGGACGATTCGCCTTCGAAACCCGCCGCGAATTCCTCGAGGAAAACGGAGATGAGTTCGTCGCGCTCAACCAGGCGCTCACCCGCCTCTCGGGCGAACTGGAGGCCCTGCCGCAAAAGCCAGAGGAGATTTTCAGCTTCGTGCGCCGCGCCCAGGAAATTCAGGTGCAACTCGGCTACGCCATGGAGTCCGAAGATCGCAACACGGTCTACTGGATCGAACGGCGCGGCGGAACCTTTTCACCACGGAGACACGGAGACACGGAGAAAACAAAGGATGGGGGAGCTCACGCTGCGCGACTTTCGAAGGGTCGGGATACTGCGGGCCGGGGCCGACAGCACGTCTTTCTGCAAGCTACGCCCATCGATGTCGGTCCCATTTTGCGTGAATGCCTCTGGTCGAAACTGGAATGCGCCGTGCTGACCTCAGCCACGCTCGCGGTCGGCGGAGGCTTCGAATACATCCGCAAGCGCCTGGGATTCGAACACGCCCGCGAATCCGTTCTGCCCTCGCATTTCGATTACGAGAGTCAGGCAGTTTTATACGTGCCGCCCGATCTGCCCGACCCGCGCACGCCAGAGTTCACGGCGAAAGCCGCAGAGCGCATTCGCAAGTTGCTGGAGATCACCCGCGGCCGCGCCTTCGTCCTCTTCACCAGTTACGCGCAGATGAATGACATCTACCAGCGGCTTCTCGGAGAACTGGAGTTTCCCATGCTGCGGCAGGGCGATGCCCCGAAAACCGCGCTGCTCGAGGAATTCCGCATGACACCGCATGCCGTGCTCTTCGCAACATCGTCCTTCTGGCAGGGTGTGGACGTGCAGGGCGAGCAGTTGAGCTGCGTGATCATCGACCGCCTGCCATTTGCGGTTCCCAGCGATCCCGTGGTCGCCGCCCGGGTAAAGTCCATCGATGCCGACGGCGGCAATGCCTTCTTCCAGTATCAAGTCCCCGCTGCCGTGATCACGCTCAAGCAAGGCTTCGGGCGCCTGATCCGCTCCCTGCATGACCGCGGGCTGCTGGTCCTGCTCGACAACCGCATTCTGAAAAAGCAATACGGCCGCGTGTTCATTGAGAGCCTGCCGAAGTACAAGAGGACAACCGATCTGAGCGTGGTGGAAAACTTCTTTGGCGTGGGAGGCTGATTCAGACTATTCAAGAAGTGCCATCCCGGCGGAGTTCGCCGCTTTCTGATCGAAGGTCAGCGTGTGCAAACATCCCGCGGCGTGGCCGCTCCTTTCGATCAAGTAATCAGAAAAATCAGCCCTACTGCGTTCGAAGAGACGTACCGCTTGCGACACAAGTTCTGCACTTTCCAGGACTAATTCCTTGCTACCCAGTAAACTCTCGATGACATCCACCAATTCCGATCTCGTGAATCCATAAGAAGAGTCGAGTACCCAGACTAATTCAGCAATCACGACCAGGGAGACGAAGGCCCGCTCATCTTCAGAGAGAGAACGAATGAACTTGACAGCCAGTGCGCTCTGGGTTGGATGGTCTTTCACTATGTACCGGACAATGACGTTTGTATCGAGGCCAATCATCTTCCAGATGCGCGCCGCGCGATTGCCGCGTTCATCTCCTCCACCGATACCGGCTTGCTCACTTTCCCTTGATATCGGCCTTCTAGCTCTTTGATTGACCGCGTCGCAGGCATAATCTGGAACTTTCCCTCGTCTACCTCGACAAATTCGATGCGGACGCCCGGTTCCAAGCCCAACTTCTCCCGTACACGCACGGGAATAGTGATCTGCCCTTTGGAAGTCATCGTCGCCGAAGACATCGGTTAGTCCTTACCCTTATTGATATTCCTTACTATAATGTAAGGACAATGAAAAGTCAACTGACAATGCGGGCGGCCTACTCTTTTTCCTCCGCTCCTCGCCCCATGACTCCCACCTCAATTCCTGAGGCCTGTCCTTGGCTGTGATACACACGCTCGGTCGCCTTTACGAAGTCCGAAGGCTTGGCATCGGGAATATTGACGAACGTCTGCGGATTGCGGTCCGTGAGCGGAAACCACGAACTCTGCAGTTGCACCATGATGCGGTGCCCGCGGCGGAACGTGTGGTTGACGTCCTGCATCGTGAAGTCAACTTCCTCCACCTTGCCTGGGGTGAATGGCTCGGGCTTTTCCCAGCTGTGGCGGAATTTGCCTCGGAAGGGTTCGCCGCGCACCAGTTGCTGATAGCCCCCGATGGCGAACTGCGGCTTCGGCACATCCTGGCGCGGCCTCTCGCGATCTTCCGGACGAATCGCATCCTGCTTGCTGTCCGGATAATCCACCGGGTAGACATCGATCAACTTCACATCAAAATCTGAATCGGTGCCGCTGGTGGAAACGAATAATCGCGGCGAAACCGGTCCGGCAATCGTCACATCTTCTTGCAGCACCGGAGTCTCATAGACCAGCACATCCGCACGTTTGTCGGCGAAGCGCTGGTCCGAAACCATGTATTCCTGCGGCACATTCAGCGCCGCGTAGTTCACGAACGGGACCGGCTTTGCCGGATCGCTCACATACTCGTCAAATGCCGCACCGGAAGCTCCAGGAGCATCGAATGACAATTCTCCATTCGCATGGAAGTACAGGGTCTTGTGCTCAACATCTTTCGGAGGCCACGAGGAATACTGCCGCCAGACGTTCGTGCCGGTTTCAAACACGTAAGCCTTCGGCAGCTTGGGATCGGGAGCGTCCTTCAGGTAGTGCTCGAAAAACGGAAATAGAATATTCTTGCGGTAATATTCGCCAGTGTTTGAAGCGAACTCGACGCGTCCCAGGTGTTCACCGTCGTAGCGCGCCCATCCTCCATGCACCCACGGTCCGATTACAAGAGCGTTAAAGATGCCGGGATTCTTTTCGTCGATGGAATGAAAGGTCGTGAACGGTCCCTGCAGATCTTCCGCGTCAAACCAACCGCCGACAGTCAGCACGGCGCAGTGAATGTTCTTCATGTGCGGAGCCAGGTTTCGCGCCTTCCAGTAGGCGTCGAAAGTGTCGTGCCCGACCTGGTCGTCCCATAGCGCGCTGCGGCCTTCGAGAAATTTCTTGAGGTTGGACAACGGTCCGACCCGCAGATAGAACTCGTACGCATCTTTCGTCCCCCAATCGAACTGCATCGGAGTTTTGGGCGGAAGCTGAGGATTTTCCTGCGGCCTGAAAAAGCTGTAGAACCCGAAATTCGCCGCCAACATGAAAGCTCCGCCATGGTAGGCGTCGTCTCCCATAAACAGATTTGTCATGGGAGCCTGCGGGGATGCCGCCTTCAGCGCCGGATGCGAATCGATGATGCTCGCCGAGGTGAAGAATCCGGGATAAGAAATCCCCCAGATGCCGGCATTGCCGTTATTGTTGGGCACATTCTTCAGCAGCCAGTCGATGGTGTCGTAGAGGTCGCTGCTGTCGTCCACGTCCTGCTTCGATTTCTTGTCGTCGATATGCGGGCGCATTTCGATGAATTTTCCCTCGGACATGTAGCGCCCGCGCACATCTTGAAACACGAAGATGTATCCCGACCTGTCGAAATCCGGTGAAGGACCAAGCTGCGTGCGATACAAATCGACACCATACGGGCTCACACTGTAGGGCGTGCGGTCGATGAGGAAAGGATAGGCATGCGAACTGTCTTTCGGCACGTATACCGACGTGAACAGATTCACGCCGTCGCGCATCGGGATCCGGTATTCGAACTTGGTGTAGTGCGCCTTGACGTCAAATTCCGGCGCCTCGGGGCGATTCTGCGCTGCCGCTCCATAACCAATGACTGCCGTGCAGAGCACAATCAAAATCTTGCGAATAAACATGCCCGCTCCTAATGTCCGCTGTTGCTCTTGAGGGTGCCCCATTCCACACTGCGCCTTCGCGGCCAGGCTGGGGATTTTTGCTTAGGCAAGCTACCTTTCGCAGGGGAGGAGAGTCAAGAGTCTGTCCACTATGGGGGCCCCAACAGGCATTACAATAGATGTTCGGGCCATTGCCCACAGCCCGCGCCGATTCAAGCCCCAAGGGGATCCATGTTCGAAGTCACGGTTGAAGATACGTTTGCCGCAGGACACTACCTGCGCAACTACAAAGGCAAGTGCGAAAATCCGCACGGCCACAATTACAAGATTCGCGTCACCCTGGCGGGTGCCGAACTTGACAAAGCAGGTCTGCTGCTCGACTTCAAAGACCTGCGCGAGGTGATGAGACACGTCATCGAACGCCTCGACCACCAGATGATCAACGAAATCGAGCCGTTTACCGTGATCAATCCGTCCGCGGAGAATCTGGCGAAATATTTCTACGACGAGTCGAACACGCGCCTGCAAAAAGTAACCAGCGGCCGCGTCCGGGTGAAGGACGTCACAGTCTTTGAAACCGATACGACCACGGCAAAGTACAGCGAGTAACCAGTTGCCAGCTGCCAGCCGCCAGTTGCCAGTGCGCGAGCCACAGGCAAAGGTGAAAAGTCAGCCTCCAGAGGAAGGGATAAAGTTTGGGGCGATCTTACAAAGACCTTGTCGCCTGGCAGAAGGCTATGGAACTGGTGACCGCAGTCTACCGGGCTAGGCGAATTTTCCGAGAGATGAATTGTTTGGGCTCACCTCGCAGCTTCGCCGGGCGGCAGTTTCCATGCCGAGCAACATTGCGGAAGGGCAAGGTCGACTTTCCGAGAAGGAGTTCCGATATTTTCTCGGTCAGGCCAGAGGCTCATTGATGGAAGTGGAGACTCAGCTCCAGATCGCCGAGAATCTGGGATATCTGAGTGAGGAGTCTAGACGCACGCTTATGGACGCCTGCGCGGAAGTCGGCCGTATTCTGAACGGATTGATAACGTCGGTCTCAAAGCAGGCGGAGTCCTGAACTGGCAACTGGAGGCTGGCGGCTGGCAACTGTTCTTATGCAGATCACCGAGATCTACAAATCGCTACAGGGCGAATCGACCCATGCGGGTCTCCCGTGTGTATTCGTCCGCCTCACCGGATGCAACCTGCGCTGCACATGGTGCGACAGCGAGTACACGTTTCAGGGTGGCCGCAAGATGCCGCTCGATGCAGTCATGGCTGAAGTTCGCAAGCTCAGCCCGAGCGGCGGCCTGGTCGAAATCACTGGCGGCGAGCCGATGCTGCAGGAGCGCGAAGTTGTCCCGCTAATGCAGCAGTTGATCGGCGACGGCTACACGGTTTTGCTGGAAACCAGCGGAGAGCGCCCCCTGCGTAACGTTCCCCCGGAAGTCGTTAAGATTGTCGACGTGAAGTGCCCTGATTCCGGCGAGGCAGACACATTCAATCTGGACAATCTCCAGGCGCTAACGCGGAAAGACGAATTGAAATTCGTCCTCAGCAGCCGCATCGACTACGACTTCGCCCGCGAATTCGTCCGCGAGCACAATCTCGGCGGGAAGGTGAACGCGATCCTGTTTTCGCCGGCATTCCGTAAGGACGCTACCGGCACCCGTGACAGCTCACATTGCCTGCTCGATCCGCAGCAACTGGCCGAGTGGATGATCGCCGACAACGTGCCCGCCCGGCTGGGATTGCAGCTGCATAAGTTTATTTGGGACCCGGCACTGAAAGGGGTCTGAAGAAGACTGGTTAAGATTGCTGGGAGAGATTTCGGAGGCATCATTTCGAAGCCGCTCGTTTTCACTAGCTGGTCGAAGGGCCTCGGCTGGACTGTCACTTGGCCGGATCAGGTTCACGCAAGATCCTTCGCTCCGCCTGAAAAGCGGCTACGCTTAGGATGACCCCACCCGAGCAGAGCAATCAGAAATCGGACGTCTGATTTCTGATCGCTGACTTCAAATTCCTAACTCCGATCCCACAACCCGATGCCTTCTGCTTCCAAATCCCGCGCCGTCGTCCTGCTTAGTGGAGGCATGGACTCCAGCGTCTGCGCTACCCTGGCCGCACGCGACCATGAGGTCGCCGCCGTGCACGTCAGCTACGGGCAGCGCACCGAAGAGCGCGAGCGCCAGTCGTTCGTCGCCATCTGCCAGGGGCTCAGGATTCACGACCGGCTCATGGTGCGCAACGACGCCCTGCGTGCTATCGGAGGTTCTGCCCTCACCGACAGTTCCATCCCTGTTCCAGACGCCGAAATGCTCGGCCAGAACATTCCAGTGACGTATGTGCCTTTCCGCAACGCCCATTTCCTGGCGGTTGCGGTGAGCTGGGCTGAGGTTCTCGGCGCCAAAAAGGTCTATATTGGCGCGGTGGAACCCGACAGTTCGGGATATCCCGACTGCCGTCCTGCTTATTACAAGGCCTTTAACGAGGTGGTTAGGGCCGGTACGAAGGAAGGCAATATCGAAATCGTTACACCTCTAATCGCCATGCGGAAGGCTGAGATTGTGAGCCTTGGCCTTGAATTGGGCGCACCCTTCGATTTAACTTGGTCATGTTACAGCCGCGAGGATCAGGCATGCGGAGTGTGCGATAGTTGTGTTCTCCGCCTGCGCGCTTTTGAGGCAGCCGGAGTCCGCGATCCCATTCCTTACGCGGCTCGATAAAGATTGTTGGCGGTGAACACTTATTTCACGATCGAACTCGATTCACCCCAACATGCATCGCAAAACTTTTCTTTGCCGGGAGGCAAGATGAAAAAGCACTTGGCAATTATTGTGTTCGCAATTCTGGCGCTTGGACTCTTCGTCCCGCCAGCCTTCTCGCAGGCGTCCAGTTCGGTCAAAGGTGTCTGCAGAGACGCTCAGGGAAATCCCATTGTTGGCGGCGTGGTGGTCTGGACCAATGTAGACAACGGACAGAAATATCAGCTCAAGACCAACAAGAACGGCGAGTACTTCTCTCTGGGCCTGTCGCCGGGCAAATACAACATTACCCTCTATAAGACTCAAGAGGACCTAAAGGCCAACAAAGAGATGGATCATCTCAATGGCCTCCCACTGGGGATTGAAGAGAAGACCCAGGATTTTGACGAGAAGAAGGTGCAGGAAGACGCTGCAAAAGGCAAGGGCCTGACTCCCGAGCAGTTGAAGCAGATGCAGGAAGCGCAGGCCAAGCAGGCGAAGGAAAACAATACCGTCAAATCTTTGAATGAGAAATTGAGCGCGGCCAAGACCGCTGCCGATTCCGGTGACTTCGATACCGCTATTGCCGACCTGAACGAAGCCAACCAGGTCGATCCTTCCCGCGATCTCGTCTGGTTCAAACTTGGCGACTACTATCGCCTGTCGGCTCCGAAGCAGACCGATACCGCCGAAAAACAGAAGCGGTACGCCTCGGCTGTCGAAGCCTATCAGAAGGCGATCGACCTGAAGAAGGGGGCCACCAACGACAAGGACCCCAACGCGGCTACCAATCTGGCCGCTTACTACAACAACCTCGCCGAAGCCTACGCCAAGGCCAACAAGACCGATGACGCAGTAAAAACCTACCAGGAAGCTGCCCAGGCCAATCCCGCGAATGCGGCGCAGTATTACTTCAACACCGGCGCCGTGCTAACCAACGCCGGTAAGGTGGATGACGCCCTGGCAGCTTTCGACAAAGTCATTGCCGCCGATCCGAACCGCGCCGACGCCTATTACTGGAAAGGCGTGAACATGATCGGCAAAGCTACCCTGCAGGGAGACAAGATGGTGGCGCCTCCGGGCACCGCCGATGCTTTCCAGAAGTATCTGGAGCTGCAGCCGACTGGAGCCTACGCCGATGCCGCGAAACAGATGTTAGCCAGCATCGGTTCCTCGGTAGAAACGAAGTTCGGCACCAAGAAGAAGCCAACTAAGAAGTAGCTGTAGATACAACAACTTGCATAAAGGGCGGCCAAGTCGGGTCGCCCTTGTCTTTTCTGTGTTGAACCGACGGCCTCGCGCGTTCAGGGGGATCAAAGAACCGTGCTGCCACAGGGGGCGTTACGAAGGGCTATGCACTTGCTGCCCGTCGCGCTTGTCCTTCCGCCAAGGTACAGTGAGTCATCTCTCTCTTTCTGTGGTGCGGCGATTGCTGTGAGTGAGGGCGAATGGCTGCACCGACAATTGCTCCAATTTCTGTCGATCTTCAAGACTTTTCGCCTAGCGGCCGGATTGCGACTCCGGCTCTGCTGGGTGCCATGCTGCGCGCCGCCGAAAAGATCAGTGACCTGGTCTTCTCTCCCGGGCGTCCGCCGCAAGTCCAGGTCTATGGCCAGATGATCCCGGTGCAGGTGCAGGGGCTGACCGTTCTCACTGCCGACGACACCCGGCACATCGCGGCCGACCTGATTGGAGACAACAAGCAGGCCATCACCACGCTGCGCGAGCACGGAGCCTGCGACATTTCTTTCGGGCTTCCCGGCCTCGCCCGCTTTCGGGTCAACATCTTCATCCAGCGCGGGAGCTGCGCCGTAGTCATGCGTGTCATTCCCACGAACATTCCTGATTTTGCCTCGTTGCGGCTGCCGCAGCAGCTTTCTGACATCACGAAACTGCGCGACGGCATCGTCCTGGTCGCGGGGCCTGCGGGATCCGGCAAGTCTTCAACCATGGCCGTGCTGCTGGACTGCATCAATCGCGAGAAGTATTACCACATCATCACGGTAGAAGATCCCATCGAGTTTCTGCACAACCACAAGTGCTCTACGATCCACCAGCGCGAGCTGCACAGCGATACGCCTAGCTTCGCTCACGCGCTTCGTTCGGCCATGCGGCAGGCGCCAAAGGTGATTCTGGTCGGCGAAATGCGGGATCGCGAGACCATCGAAATCGTCCTCGAAGCAGCCGAGACTGGGCACCTGGTGCTCTCCAGCCTGAACACGATGGACGCTTCGAAGACAGTCGAGCGCATCGTCACCTCGTTCACGCCTCCAGAGCAGCAGTCGGTCCGCGAGCGTTTTGCCAAATCTTTCCGATACATCATCTGCCAACGCCTGATGCCCAAGGCCGACCGCAACGGGCGCGTCGCCGCCTTCGAGATCCTGAAAACCAACGCCCGCACGCGAGAATGCGTCGAAAAAGGCGAGCGCGAAAATAAAAGCCTGCTCGACGCCATCAAGTCCGGCTCGTCGGAAGGCATGCAGCACTTCGACGGCGAAATCGCCCAACTGGTGAAGGACCGTGTCGTGGACTTCGAAAGCGGACTGTCGTACGCGACGAATCCGGCAGTGCTGGGGCAGGAACTGGCAAGATAAGCTTATAAGCAAGCCGTCCTCAACGAGTCCTGTAGTGGCAGCCGGAACGACTCACGTAGAGACAGCCGCCTCGGCTGTCGCGCCAGGGCGAAGCCCGGCGGCTTAACCGAATAGTCGCCTTGAGCCATTTTGTAGCGATAAAAGACAGAAGAAAAATGCTTCGCATTTCAAATAGGAAGCGTACTGAAGCCGCTCGCTTCGCTTTGCGGGACAGCCGAGGCGGCTGTCGCTACGTGAGTTCATGTGCGCTTCGATGGTAGACAAGCCTACGACGCTGAGCCAGTATGGACCGGTTTGCGCTGTATGCTACCTGCTTCGGTAAATTTCCCGCCAGCCGCCCGACGGCAACACCGCTCCTATGGTTAACCCCAGAACCCCGAATACTGGGGTTAAGATCGCCTTTCCCGCGTTGCCCGTGCAGATGATGGAAGTTTTGGAGCAGTCGTTATCGATGATGGCGCCACCGGCGAGACCCGCGCCCGCCCCGATTCCCAGTCCGATCAGTGCATTCCGGCCGCGATGTCCGCGTTTTCTCACCAGCACCCGGCGGACGTCCTGCTTCGGGTACGACTCTCCGTTTCCAATCACAATCGCATCATCACCGACCGACTGCAGCGCGCCTCGATGCGAGGGGCCGCCGTTCAGAACGATCTTCACCTGCTCGCCAGGGGCAAGCTGTTTCAAAGTCTGCCATCCAGCATCCTGAGCAGACGAAATGCTCGATAGCAGTGCAACCGCAAGCAGAGCAAATGGAACTCTCCACAAAGAATGAGTGATCATGTGCCGCCTTTCGCCTGAGAGCTGTTTTGAAAGCGAGTAAGGGCTAAACCATCTGGTGCGGGGCCGGGACGCCCCGGGAGGAAGCTGTACATTCATACGTGGAAGGCTCGACCGGTGTCAATAGCTCAGGTCACCAGCCGGAAACCTGGTGCAAGGTTTGGTGAGCAATGAACGATGAGCGATGAGGCACAGAGCGAATTCCACGCCCATCTTTTATCATTCCTCCATGTCCACCGCTCCCGTGCCATCGCTCGTGCTGAACTTTGAAGACGCGCGCCATCTAGTCGAGCATCACTCCGCCGGCCTTGCGGCTCCCGCAACAGAAGAGATTGATCTGCTGGCCGCTGCCGGACGCGTGCTGGCGGAAACCGTGCTGGCCGACCGCGATCTGCCGCCGTTTCCGCGCTCGACGCGAGATGGGTACGCGGTGCGATCCTCCGATCTGGCACAACTCCCCGCTACTCTCGAGGTGATTGCAGAGATCAAGGCTGGCGAGAAGCTGGAAAACATTCCCGCCAACGTTGCTCCGGGACAAGCTGTCGCCATCATGACCGGAGCGCCAGTGCCGTCCGGCGCGGACGCCGTCGTCATGGTGGAATACACGTCACAGCAAGGTAGCCGGGTCGAGATCGCGCGAGGCGTCAGTGCGGCGGAGAATGTTGTTCCTGCCGGAGAGGAGGCGCACGCAGGCAAGCCTCTGATTGCTTGCGGCACGCGGCTCAACGACGCCGCGGTCGCGCTGGCGGCTTCGGTGGGCAAGGGTCGCCTTCCCGTCTATAAACGTCCCAGAGTCGCGGTGCTGACCACCGGCGATGAGATTGTGGATATCGACGCCACACCCGGCCCGACGCAGATTCGCAACTCGAACAGTTATTCATTGGCGGTACAGGTTCGCAATGCTGGCGGTGAACCGGTCCTGCTGCCGATCGCTCCGGATGAGACTCACGCGCTGCGAGCCCTGATCGAACGAGGCCTCGAATCCGATCTCCTGCTGATGACGGGCGGCGTGTCCATGGGCCGTTATGACCTGGTCGAGAAGGTCCTCGAAGAACTGAAGGCGGAGTTGTTCTTTACCGGCGCGAAGATTCAACCCGGCCGCCCCGTGGTGTTTGGAAAATGCGGCAAGGGTGAGGGTGGCGCGGGCGCCCTCGCCGGCGAAAAGCCGGCTACGTATTTCTTCGGCCTGCCGGGAAATCCCGTCTCGACGATGGTGACCTTCGAACTCTTTGCGCGGCCGATTCTGGAAAAGCTTGCAGGCCAGTCTCCGCGTAAGCTGATGTTCGTGCATGCCCGGCTGAAATCCGAGATCCGCATCAAGCCTGGCCTCACGCGGTTTTTACCAGCAATGCTTTCCGGCGAGTTCGAGAAATCCGAAGTCGAACTCGTGCGTTGGCAAGGCTCAGGGGACATCGCCGCAACCGCCCGCGCTAACTGCTACCTCGTCATCCCACCCGATCGAGACCTTATCCCGGCAGGCGAATTTGTTGCCATTCTGCCGCGCTAACGCGGCTCTGTGTGACTCTATTGCGCGCTATGCGCGCAACCGGACGAACGCGTCCGGGGCTGCACACAAGCGGTAAGGGCGACGAGTGTGCCATTCGCAACGCACAACTCAGCACTTGCAACTGGGCTCACTCCTGTAAGATGTGTGCAGCGTTGAATGCCGAAACTCTCCCATTACGATAAAGCGGGCCGCGCCCGCATGGTGGATGTTTCCGGAAAATCTGCGACCAAGCGCGAGGCCGAGGCCAGCGGCTTTGTTGCAGTGAATTCCGCAGCGCTGGCCGCTTTGCCTTCGAATCCAAAAGGTGATCCGCTGGAAGTCGCGCGCAT
The DNA here is from genome assembly GCA_963807095.1 of uncultured Acidobacteriota bacterium. GTDB lineage: Bacteria > Acidobacteriota > Terriglobia > Terriglobales > Acidobacteriaceae > Sulfotelmatobacter. Next base: position 1,018,684 of record CAWEAF010000003.1, read on the forward strand.
TGCCGGGATCATGGCGGCCAAGCGCACGTCCGAGCTAATCCCAATGTGTCACCCCCTGCCGGTCGCGCTCGTTGATGTCGAAATCCGCGTGTGCGAGAATGGCTTCGCGATTGGGTCCAAAGTCTCCACCACAGCCGAAACGGGCGTCGAGATGGAGGCGCTAGTCGCGGTCAGCGTTGCCGCGCTGACGCTCTACGATATGCTGAAAGCGGCGGACAAGGGCATCGAGATTCGGGAGATCGTGCTGGAGCGCAAGAGCGGAGGCAAGAGCGGAGAGTACCGGCGCCAGAAATAGCTATGCCTGATAACGTAAAGCTGCTGCTGGTCGACGACAATCCGATGGTACTCGGCATGCTCCAGCAGGCGCTGAATCCGCTGGCGACAGTCACCAGCGCCAGCGACGCCGCCGATGCGCTGCTGAAGGCGGTCGACGATGCGCCCGACCTGCTGGTCTGCGACTACCGCATGCCCGGCATGGATGGCCGCCAGCTCGTCGAAAAACTGAAGAGCCGTCCGGCGACCGCGAATTTCTCGGCGGTGCTCATGGCGAGCAAGGCCGACATCGCGGAGCGCCTTTCGCCTCAGGATGCCGCCGACGACTACCTGGAAAAACCGTTCTTTCTGAAAGACGCGACGCGCCGCGTGAAGCGCATGATTGACCGCATTGCGCTCGAGAAGATGGCCAAGACCGCTCCTTCGGATGGCGTGGTACGCGGCAATCTGTCGCAGATGAACGTGATCGACCTGATGCAGTCCCTCGAAATGGGACGCAAGAGCTGCCAGCTTTCGCTCAGCAATGAAGGCGACAAGTGTGAAGTGTTCTTCGTCGAAGGCCAGGTGAAGCACGCGACCTATGGATCTCTTGTGGGCGACGAAGCGGTCTTCAAGGTCCTGCGCTGGACCGGCGGAAATTTCCAGCTCGATTTTGAAGGCAAGACCGACAAGGAGTCGACGCAGCTCAACACCCAGGGCTTGCTGATGGAAGGCCTGCGCCTGCTGGATGAGTCGCAGCGCGACGGCGGCGGAGAACCCGAAGCCGCGGCGGCAGCGCCCCCTGCGACGAGCGCCCCGACTGCTGCCGCGCCGCCACCCCGCAAACGCCGCGAAGAAGAGGAAGACGTCCTGCTCGATGGCTGACAATCGCCTGACCGCCGCCGTCGTCACCGTGAGCGACTCCTGCGCTCGCGGAGAGCGTGAAGACAAATCCGGTCCGGCGGTCGCTCAACTGCTCGAAAAACTGAAGTTTTCTGTGGCCGTGCGCGAGGTCGTTTCCGACGATTCCGGCAAAATTCAAGATCTGCTGATTCGTCTGGCGCGCGAAGTGCGCCTGGTGGTAACCACCGGCGGCACCGGCATCGCTCTCCGCGATGTCACGCCGGAAGCAACCCGAGCCGTGTGCGATCGCCTGATCGAGGGAGTCGCTGAACGCATGCGCGCCGAAGGGGTGAAGAAGACGCCATTCGCAGCCCTGAGCCGCGGCATCTGCGGAGTTCGCGGACAAACCCTGATTCTCAATCTGCCGGGAAGCCCCGCCGGAGCGGTCGAATCATTGGAAGCGGTAGCGAATCTTCTGCCGCACGCGATCGACCTATTGAGCGGCAAAACAGAGCACCGGTAGGGGATGTTCGCGCGAGGACAGCCGCCCTTTGGTTGCGCCGGTCGCTAAGGGTTTCCCTCGCGGGCGGGTGAAATGCTCGCTGTGCTCGCGGGGCAGACGAATGCGTCCGCCCCCTAGCAGACACATCATTCACGAAGAAATGTCGACTATCGGGTGACCGCGAGGTGTCAAGACTGCGGTCAAACTCTCGCACGAGCCTGCGATTTGGCTCGTAACCCCATGGTTAAAAGTGATAACTCGATTTTTCAACTGCCGTCTGTGCACCTGTGTGCCAGGGTGATGTGGCGGGTCAGGCCAACCATCGAGACAGCGCGGGGGCCGCGGCCACAGGCACTTCTCCTCGGGGGTAAACAATCTGGGTCACGGCGATATTTTGCGTGACCCAGATTGTCCCGCAGAAGCTTTATGCTCGTTCCATAGCGCTGGAATGCGTGGTGCGGATGCTCCGAGAATAGCCTTTATCGCTCGAAGTTGGCGAGTCCGAATCTCTGCAAAAGCTGGTTGCCAACATTCGCGGGTAAATTGGATTTCGGGCGTGTGGGTTCGTCATCTGCAACCGACCTGCCTATGCTCTGCCTTACAGGGGTTGCGATAAAGGCGTGGATGTTGTCCTTATCCGGCCCGCTGCGCACGATTGCCATGCCCGAGATTTGCCCGCGTTCGTTGATCTTGTTCGCCATCACGGCGAGGAGGTTGGAACTTTTAGGAAACAGCGCGTTGAGGTCGGTCATGACGCTGTTCTGCCAGATGAAAGCATGGTTCCAGTTGCCCTGCGAGTCGAAGTTGCTTCCCACGACTTGGCCCTTGTCGTTGATGCCGCTGGCTATGCCACCAAGATCTCCCGGTAGAAGACCGAGGTTGGTGAGCGTGCCATTCTGCCAAAGTGCGGCATTCGGGATTCCGCTGTCGGGGGCGCCGACGAATCCAACAATTTGGCCCCGGTTGTTATTGCCGAAAGCCTCAGCGCCAGTTCCGTTGTCAGGAAGGGTGTTCACATTGTCGTTGTCCCACAGAACGGCGTGACTCGTCGCCGCGCAGGCTCCCGTGAAGCCTACGATTTGTCCTTTATCATTGATCCAAAGTGCATTTCCGCTTGGATCGCTTCCTGTAGGAAGAGCTTTGGCTTTGCCGTTTTCCCACAACACCGGCAGCTGAGTCCGATTATTAGTTTTGTTCGCGGGGCATGAGGAGTCCACGGTACCGTCTTCAGCAAATCCGACGATTTGTCCACGGTTGTTGATCGCGCTAGCCTGCCCGTTGTTTCCACCGAGTGTCGGGAGAGCGCTCATGTGGAAAACTTGCCAAAGAAACGGGCGGCAAGTAAGGTGTGTGCCGAAGGTGCAAACGTCTTCGCCGTTCGGGTCGGGGACGGCTGTTTCGGAATAGCCCACTATCTGCCCGAAGTCGTTGATCTCGCCCCAGTTCATCCAACTGTTCTGTCCTCCGAGTGTGCCGAGGTCGAACTGGGAGCCGTTGATCTCTATCGCATCGCGTGCCTTTAGAATTGTCCCACCTGCGTTATCCTGCTGCCCCGGTACCATGCTCGCATCCTGGATCACCACCCAGCCTTCATTATTGATGGACATGGCGCAAGCCAAATTGTCATTCCCCAGAGCGCCTAAATCGGTAACTTTGTAGCTCACTTGTGAGAAGGCATTGCCGAAACAAACCAAAACAATCGTCGTAACCCGCAGTATCCAAGAACCCCACAACCGCCATCGTGTGCTCATATTTCTCCTCATGATTTGCGCTGCTGCAAGTCGCCGTGCGGAATGAGGGGCTATTTACCTCACATACCACTCGACTCTCGAACAGTTCATACGCAACAGGGAGCAGTAGCATGTGATGTTCCACTCGCAAAACAATGACGCGACCCAACAGGCCAGACGTTTTGGGTTGCAAAGGGGAGGGACGGGTTAACAACGTCCTGGGACAGCGCGAAAACGAAGCGAAAGGGACTTTCTCCAAGTATTCATACACGCACACGTGAGAGATTACGGAATTCGAGAACGTCGAGCAAAAGTGGTCGCTCCTATCATTTCGGTTGACAGTCAAAATGATTAACATACATACTTGTTGGTATGTTAGGCAAAGCCAGAACGCGGAGATTCCGTGATCCTGAACGAACCCGGGAACGCTTGCTGCAAGCCGCTTTTCGGGAGGTGCGCAGAACAGGTTTCCGGAGTGCCGGCATCAACACAATTCTCGCAGCCACCAACGTCACCAAGGGAGCGCTCTATCACCACTTCGGCAGCAAGGAAGCCTTAGGATACGCCATCGTCGACGAAGTCATCGCAGAACATGTCCGCGCCCGGTGGTTGCGTCCCCTGCTTCGTGACGGGCAACCCATCGACATATTGATCGGCATTGTCCGGGGGCTGCCAACTCGGCCGGCAGATGTTCGAGAAAGTTGTCCTTTGCTTAATTTGGCACAGGAGATGTCTCCGCTGGACGAACAATTCCGCAAGCGCCTGGAGAGGGTATTCCTTGCCTGGCAGGAAGGAATTGCGACCCTCGTGAGGAGAGGACAGTCCCAGGGAACAGTTCGCCGCGACCTGAATGCAGACGAGACCGCTAGCTTTCTGGTCGCGATGGTCGAGGGCTACACCTCGTTAGCGAAGAATGCGCAAGATCCGAGAGTATGGGAAATGGGAATTAAAAATATCGTGGGATGGCTGCAGTCTCTGCGCGCGCGAAGCGACCGCAAGCGGGGCTGACCGCCTGGCCAATGGAGAGTTGTCGCTATTACATACCAACTGGTTTGCATGTTCGCAACATCCGGACGGAAATCGTTCCGGAACGTGGAGTATCTCAGAAGTCGAGAGCGGAAAGTTGGAATCCATTGAGTGTTATTTCGGCGCACAATCAAGCTTTCCATCGGCAGTGAACACTGGGCAGGAGTGACCTGCGGGACTGCCGGAAGCAAGACTGGCGAGTGCATGAGTAATTCGGAAGTCGTAATGAGGGAGTGAGCGGTTCCATCATGAGCGCACCCGAGATTCAAGATCACAAGGCCATTGCAGATGCCCCACGTATCGCATTCAGGGCAAAAGGCACCATCCTCTTCCTGGATTTAGCCGAGGTCTTGGCAGTGCAAGCCGAAGGTAACTACGTATCGTTGCGACACCGACACAAGCCCTATTTGGTGCGCGAGTCCCTCTCGTCCATGGCGGACAAGCTAAGGTCGTTCGGTTTTATTCGCATTCACCGCTCAGTCGTCGTGAATGTTTCGGCTGTGGAGCAAATCAAACCTTTATCGACAGGAGAGTACAGGCTGCGTTTGAAGGGTGGGAATGAATATCTGGTAACGCGTACATACAAACATAACCTCAGAGTTCTGGCACAACTATGGGTGGGATCCGAGCGGGCTTTGCGGCTAGCCCAATGATATTGCGTCCTTCATTAGTCTCTGCCACACCAACCCCTCTGATTTAGCGGGCATTCTTCAGTTCCACCTGGAAAGCTCTCATGGACCTGGTGGTCTCCATGTTCTCCATTTGATGTGGGGGAGCCGAATCAATGGGAGTTATGTCGGGGCGAGTATTATTTTGATGGCAAGAACAGATATAGCGCCAGTCTGTCGCCTAGAATGAGTACTCATGCAAGCCGCCCTCGGATGTTCCGCCGGGACGTCCTTACAGTATGCCGCCAGTCTGGACCGCCAGATCGTTCAGCGCCATCTCCAGCTTCGTAATGGCCGCGCCGATTTCTGGATGCTGTCCAATCTTCTCCTGCAGCGCCTTTAGAATCTGGTGAGCACTTCGAATGTGGTCCTCTACCTTGGCTTGATTTGACTCAGGATTGCGCTCGCTCTGCGTTTCCATAACCACCCACTCCCCGTATCTCAATTCAGAAACTGCGTGTCGCTCTATTCTACGCATCCGACGGTGCGGGGCGTGCGTGATGGGAATTGGCAATTCCCGCTTACACCCGGTTAACGAGCGTAAATGATCGCAGTTGGTGATCGAAAGAGATGGCTGGGTCGGACTGAATTTCTGACCCGAACGGTTAACGGCGAGCCCAAGGTTGGAGTCTGCCCGGAAGTCCCCGACCATCAATCCACGCATTGAGCGCGGACCGTAGCTCGTCGTCATTGCACCAGTGATCGAGAACGGTTCCGTCCGGGCCTATTGGGGAAATGTTGAATCCATCTTCCACGTCTTCCCAATAGATGACCTGATCGCCATTTCGTGCGATTACGACAACGCTTTCGACCTTTCCGTAGCGGATGATGGGTGCAGAGAAAGGCTCAACACGGTACTTCTTGAAGGCCGCAAGTTGCTCCGCATCACAGGTCTTAAGGTCCCTTGCGACAATCTTGCTAACTTCGTCTACGGTTGCTGGTCGCCAATCGTTCATTGCGAGAGTCTAACAGCGGCTGTGATCCATTGACGAAACCAGCGATAGCGATCAAACCCCCTCCGACAAGGAAATCTCGCCTATCGCCCCGTCTTCCCCGGCCCCACAATCGCTCTTCCCGGAAACACCCCCTCTGCCATTTTCCCGTCTTCAATGAGCGGCGTTCCGCTGACCAGTAGATCGCGCACGCCCACGCTCGGCTCCATCGGCTTCTCGAAAGTGGAGCGATCGGCAATCGTCTGCGGATCAAATACTGCGATGTCCGCATCCGCCCCTTCCCGCAGCCGTCCTTTCTGCCGCGCCTCCGGCGTCGACCGCTCCAGCATCTGCGCCGGCATCAGCGTCATCTTGCGCAGAGCTTCCATCAGGGTGAGCGATTTCTTCTCGCGCACGTACTGCGCCAGCACACGTGAATAGGTCCCCGCATTTCGCGGATGCCCCACCGCCCCGTCGCTCGCAATCATGATCAGCGGATTGGGAATGATCTTGTCGACCATCTCCTGCGTGTTCCCGTAAATCACCACCCATTGCGGCTTGGTGGAGTTGTGCAGCTCGTCGAATCGCGCTTTGGTCAGATGCTCGCCGGTGCTTGGGATCACCAGACTGTCATAACTGATCCCGAGCTTCTCCTGCCATCCCGGATTGAACACCGCTGAATTCACCGCCGTCATTCCGGCGATATAGGGGTACGCTTCGGTCGTCACATCGATGCCATGCGCCCGTGCTCCCTCGATCAGGGACAGACATTCGAGTGAATCTTTCAAGCATGTGCTGTTGATGTGAACGATGTGCAGCGATGCGCCGCTGATGGCCGCCGCTCCAATCACTTCTTCGGTCGATTCGATCGAGCCCGGGTCCACGTGCCCAGCGTCTCGCGTGTGCGTATACACCGGCAGTTTGCGCTCGGCAGCGACGCGGAACATATCAATGATCTCCAGCCGAGTCGCACCGGGGACATACGCAATGCCCATCCCGATGCCCAGCGCGCCGGCGTCGAGTTGGTCGCGCAGGCGCTGCTGGATTTTTTCGATCTGCTCCGGAGTCGCGGCCTGATCGGTTGCCGGCCCGCTCTGGGGAAGAATGGTCCCTTCCGGCAGAGGCGCGCCAAATATCAGCGCCCGCGCGGCGACGTGGCTGGCGGTTGCGCCGTAGTGGATGATCGAACGCCCTTGTTTGGATTTCAAAAACTGCGCCACATCGGGCGCTCCGATTTCCATCTCCAGTGCGGTCGTGACACCGTCGAACGCCTTTACGCGCTGGCTGGCGAGATCCTGTCCGTGCTGGTGCAGATCGATGAATCCGGGTGCGACTACGAGTCCGGCCGCACGAATCACGCGACGCCCTTGGAGCGGTGAGGCGGAGATGCTCGCGATCTTGCCGTCACGGATGCCCACATTGCGGACGGCATCGAGCCCGGTCTCGGGGTCCATGACGCGGCCGCCTGCAACGACAAGATCGAATTGCTGAGCGGAAGCGGCCGCACACAGCAGCAGGAGTCCAAGTATCACAATCAGTTTGCGCATAGGGGTCTGATGATACCGCCGGAGAGGCGCTGGTTGCTACGGTTCCGGGCCGATGGTTGACCTGTCGCCCGAAGCGATGCATTGCGCGCCTAAGCGCGCAACCGCGGACGAATGCGTCCGCGGCTACATTCACGTACACTAGCAATTTCGTTGAAGAAAATCGGACACATCGTGGCGCGCTACAGCGCGTGGGTTCTGGGCCTGATGAAGGTGATCGGCGTCTGGGGCCCATTCGTCATCGCCTTTGCCGACAGCGCGCTGATCGGCATGCCGGTTGATTTCATCGTCGCCACCTACGTCTATCAGGATCGCAGGCGTATGTTGCTCTACGTGGCGATGGCGTCCCTGGGATCGGCGCTGGGCAGCATCCCGCTGTACATCATTGGATATCTCGGTGGAGAAAAGGTGCTGCGCAAGCGCATCCCGGAGGAGCGCTTCCTCAGAATTCATCGCTCGTTCGAGCACCACGAATTCTGGGCGCTGATGTTTCCCGGCATGCTACCTCCGCCCATGCCCTACAAGATTTTCGTGCTGAGCGCGGCGGTGTTCGAAATGAACTTTGGCCATTTCCTGTTCGCGATTTTCGCGGGCAGATTTGTCCGCTTCCTGGTGCTGTCGGTGCTGGTTCTCTATTTCGGGCCGGCGATTGTCGATTTGTTCGGCGGCTTTCTCAGGCATCACTGGATCTCGATACTGAGCCTGATTGCGGGCGCGACGTGCGTGTGGATCATTCTTCGCAGAAGACGCCGGCCGGCCGGGATGGAAGGATGAGGATGGGCTTGGGTCTCAGATTTCTTCCCAAGACCTGACACCTATGACCGAAGACCTGAAACCTCTAACCACAAAGGACACGAAGTCACACGAAGGGACTTCCTTCGTGCTCCCTAGTGTCCTTCGTGGTTAAAGGTTTTTACGCTGCTGCCGTGGGATTGCCCGATCCCTGCATCCTCGCGGCAAGTACATGCACGAGCACCGGAATCTGGAACATCGCGATCGAGAAGAACAGGTCGCTCTCAACGGTTCCGCGGAAGAATGGGATGGCGGCCGTATAGCAGGTCAGCAGGCCGGCAAACGATTTCGGATACATTCCGCTCCAGGCTGCCCACACCGCGAAGTTGCTGATCAAAAAGAACGAAACCGAACTGGCCAGCGCCGCCCCGACCACGCGCCAGAAACCGGACTTCTCGCGGAGATTCGTCCCCAGCCAAAGAATCGCGGCATACCACGCCCAGATGATTAGAGAGTCCCACGAGAGCTGGTAGGAATACATGAACTTGGTCAGCACAACGTCAGTCGCGGCCAGCAGGACGACGGGAATCCACAATTGGCGCCGCGATCCACGCGCTCCGAAATAGAGCAGGGACGCGGCTAGCGGCGTGAAATGCCAGGCATGCGGTAGGAAATTCAGAGGTCCGGCAAAGGGCAGAAAACGGACCGCGATCGCGAGCAGTACGAATGCATAGGCCAGCATAATCACCTCAAGACGAACTTCTATTCTGGGCGCTAGCGCGATTCGCGTCAAGGGAGCGAATTGTCAAAAAACCGTCTCGGCCCCGGCAGCGAGAATCAGTGCTCTTCATTTTTATTTCTATTTCTGTCCTGGTTCCGGCACCACGGTCTTCTTGCGGATGGAGCCGTCTTTGTTCACGGTGTAAAAGACATCGCCTACTACTTTCAGATTCTTGTCGAGTTCCACAGAAAAGCTGAGCGCTCCCCGCCGCCTCCCTCCTGTAACCACGTTCGGAAGCTGTTCGAAACGCAAATCCTGAAAATGGACGACGTATCCTTCCTGCGAGCCTTCCAGAACTTCGGTCTCGGTCATGGGATACTGCGCCCAATCGAGAAATACCCGCCCGATGTAAGAATTTTTGGCCGCCAGCGTCACGGGAGTTTCTTCCGGCTTGTAGCGAAATTCCATCCGATCCTCGGGATCCACTTCCGGGTCGAGCGAATTCACCGGCGCGAGCGCAAAGAACGCCGGGGTTTCCACGATGCCATACCAGTTAAAAGGATCGATCGGCTTCGGAAAGGCGGAGACTCGAATGGGATCGGCATCGTTGTAACTCCGTGCCTCCAGCGCATTGACCGCCCTGCGATGCTCGTAATCGCGAACGCCCCACATCAATACCACCCCGGCCAGCGCCAGCGATGCGGCAATCCTTCCTCGCGGCCCGCGCTTGCGCACGCCAATTTCTCTATCGATGAGTCCGAAGATCGGCGGGACAATCAGGCCGAGAATCAGCAACCCGAGCATGACTGGCTCGACGATGAATACGATGTCCCACGAATACCACTTCTCGGAGAAGGGCCAGAACGGCCGCACGCCGTAGTTATTGGTGAAATCCAGCAGGATGTGACTGAATCCGGCGATACAGGCGTACCAGAACAGCAGACCCCAGCGCAGAGGGAGATTGGGGTCGTTGGTCTTGCGTCCACGCAATCGCCAGATCAGGTAGACCAGCACGATGACGGCTGCGGCGACGAGCGGCACTCCCAGGAATGAATGCGTGAAACCGCGATGATGGGCGAAGGAGAATGCGGATCCGCGAAAGCGTCCAAGCACATCGATGTCGGGAGCTTCAGCGGCGAGCGTGAGCGTCAGCGTGGCCAGCGCCGTCTTGCGATTCAATCCGGCGCGCCCCATGCATGCGCCGGTCAGGAAGTGTGTGATCGGTTCCAAGCAGGCAGTCTATCGTAACTGATGTGTAGAGGCCGGTGTGACATCAGGACGCTCGCTCGGTTCGCGGGGCGGACCCAGTAACGTCAGCGCGTCAGGGACAACCGTAATCTCTGCAGGCAAGCTCCCAATCAGCTCTCCGTCGGCCTCTACGTAGATCCGACGCGGAGTTGCAGAGGATTCGGGCAGGTATTCGCACCTTGCCCTGGTCCCGTACGCGAGTTCAACCCCCGGAATCGACCATGACTGCCGCAGCATGCCCCGCGTGACGTACGCAAGATAAGCGAGCCGGCTGCCCGTATGAGCGAGGACCAGTCTCAGGTCATTGCGGCCGAGCGAAGCGCCGGGAGCCAGCTGCTGAATCACGCCCCCGAAATTTCGTATACGCACAGCCAGCAGCTCTGTGACCTGAGCCCGCTTCTCCTCAATCCCCCCTGATTCCAGATACGATACTGAAAAACGCCTCATCGGATAAGTGAACCACATGTGCCACGCCTTGGCGTAGTAGGCTGCCATGCCGAGTCGCTGCTTGGTACCGCTCAGTAGCCTGTAAAAAAGATGCGCATCGACTCCCACACCAACGCCGACGATGAAATATCGCTCGACCGGAGTGCCGTCGGCCGCTATGCAGCGAATGTGTCCCAGTGCCACCCGGCGAGTCGCGCCGTGCAGCGCCACCTGCGCCGCGGAGGGCACTCGTAGGGGTATCCCGAGATCGTGCGCCAGCGCGTTCGCCGTCCCCATGGGGAGAACGCCGAGCGCCACCGGAGTCTTGGCGAGTACCTGGAGGATATTGTGAATGGTTCCGTCGCCCCCGCATGCGAAAATCGTGTCGCAGCCGGCCGAGATGGCGCGGAGAGTTTCATCGCCGGCGTGCTCACGGGAATCGGTGGGAAACAACGCAGCCTCGAGCCCTGCAGACTGGAAGATCGCAAGGGCGGCCTGCAACTCGCGCAGCCTTTTCCGGCTTCCGCCGGACTCCGGGTTGTAGAGCAATGCCACCTTCCGCATAGCGTGAGTCGAAGATAGCAGAACCGGAAACTCACGTAGCAGAACTCGCGCACCTACGATTGCCCGACGCAGTGCGCGGGACCAACGCAGCACTAAAGCGCTTCTTTTCCTAAAAACCTACTGCACCAGGGGTTCGGTGTCTTCGGGGGCGCCATGCCTGCGGAGAAGTTGCGGCAGGTTCTGGGAGAAGGCCGAGCGCGGCAGGACCATGTCGCATCCCACCTCGTGCGCCTTCTGCTTCAAATCTCCCTGCACGTGCGAAAGGAATCCGATGATCGAGGTGCCTTTCTTCAGCTTGCTTTTCAGCTTGGGGATAAGAGTCAGAGGCTTCACGCTGTTGTTGTTCAGATCGAAGATGATCAGTGACGGCTTCTCTTCGCCGTTCAGCTGCATCTTGTCCATCAAATCCTTGTCGGTTTTGACGAACTCGACCTTCACGTTGAGCTTGCGGGCGGTTTCCTGAATCTTGGCCATGAAGAACAGATCTTCGATAAAAGCGAAGATGCGCGAATTACTGGCTTCTTCGCCGGCGGGCACAGGCTCGGGATCGGGCTGGGGGTACTGGGTGGAGAAACCGGGCCGCGACCTTCCGCCCTTGTGTCCATTGTTGCTGCCGCCGTTCAATACGGCGCGATAGCTGTGATCCATGGGCGCGGTGTAGATGCCGTCACGGTTCTCGCGACTCAAGCCCTGTCCGGGCCGCTGTCCGCGCTGGTTTTGCTGCCGGCGGCCTCGCCGCCTTCTTCTTCCTCCCCCACCGGAGGGTCTTCCTGGTCCTGCGTTCATAGTCCTCTCTAATTGCGTCGTGCTGATGCGAATTTACAAAATTCTCTGAGGCCACTCAGGAAATGGCGGCCTGACAAGGCTCCGCCCGAGGTACTTTTGTGCCTCTACGCAGTTGCGGGTTGAGACTGGACACACCCTGAAACGAACCCCACCTCTGAAACAAACCACTATTCGAGAATAAAAGCTTTACAGCTCGTAATCGATTTTGCGTGTATCGGATCCGTAAGGCGCCGCTTCGGAAAGGCTGGCGCGGAAGGCCTGCGCGGGAACGAGGCCTAAATGAGAACATCACTATGGTACTAGGCCTGAGGGATGCGTGCAAGGGGCGGGATGAGACCGGTTTTGCACAGGAGGGCATCGACCAAAGATTGCCCGGGATGCGTTCCTCTTCCCGCGCGGCCTTACTGGACGAGGGAGAGTTCCCGTGCCCATTGCTGGGCTTCCCAGTAATGGGCCGCGACCATTTCCGAATCCAGTTGAAGAGTCTGACAAAGAGATGCTACCGATTCCCAGTCTCCGCTCTCGTGGGCGAGAATCAACTGGAACATGGGACGTAAGTTGCTGGCCTGTCCCAGCAGCACGGCCTTGGTTGGATGGTCGAGCGGAATGCGTTCGAGAATGTCGGCCATGGGCATTTCCAGCATGGCATCGATGAGGGACAGCAGACCCAGAAGGAACAGGTCGGACTCGCCGTGGGGGACCTGAGACGACATCAGTTCACCGAAGCGTCCGCGCACCAGGGCCGAGAGCACGAGATCGCTGGTCTTGTACTGGCCCGCGCCAACCGCAGCAACCAGGCGAACCCACCGGCGCAGGTCGCGATCTCCGAGGATAGAGAGGGCGTGGCGCACAGAATGGATTTCGCTGCGAAAGGTAAAGGCCGCCGAATTCAAATACCGGAGGAGCCGGTAGCAGACGGAAGCCTCGGTCTTAATGAGCTTTTCCAGACCGGGCAAGTCGAGATCCGGACGCGAGACCTCCTGCAACATGCGGATGTAGTTCAGGCGGCTTGCCGGCATATCCCGGGTGGTGAGCATCTCGGGACGGCGGAAGAAATATCCCTGAAAATAGACAAAACCTTGATCGCGTGCGCGAATGAAATCAGCCTGAGTTTCAACCTTCTCCGCCAGCATGCGGCAGCGCCACGGACCGAATTTCTTTATCAGAACGGCGCGTTGCGCCTCGGTCGTGAGTTGCATCTCGACCTTGATGATGTCGGCAAGATCGGCCAGCGCTTCGCGGGGATCGTCGGCCACGTAGTCATCGAGCGCAATCATGTAGCCTGCTTCCTTCAGGCTGCGGCAGGCGGCGGTCACCTCCGCATCGGCGGGGACGGACTCCAGAACCTCGACCACGGTCATGGTCGAAGGCAAAAGCGTGACCAGCCCTTTAATGAGCGTATTACGCGTGCAGTTCACGAAGGCCCGCCGGCCATCGCATAAGGTATCGAGCCCCATAAGCAGGGAGCGGTCGAGGGTAGCGCGCGAAGCCTCGTCAGCATCGCCGTGGAAGGAATTCTCCAGGCCATTGCGGAACAGCAGTTCGTATCCGAAAACGTTTTCGACGCGGTCGAAGATAGGCTGCCGCGCCACGTAGCGTAGCGGTCTCCCGTCACGCGCCGGGGCAGCGGCGGCACCTTGTCCTGTAGTTATTTCTCCCACGCTCATACTATCGGCACAGTGGCAGAAAAACTGCAGCACTGGCGAAAACAGGGGAAGTGAGCGAGTTCTTAGATGCCTGGCGGGATAGAATGAGGGCGCTTCGAGCTTGAGATCACAAGGAAGATCCATGTCCGATTCTCCTCATGCGGTACCCGCGGCCAGCGCGTACAGCCTTGGCATGCAGCGCCAGATGGAGATTTATCAATTTGGACTCGCCGGGAAAAAGTTATCGGTGCCGATTCCGCTGGCGGAACTGGAGCGGAAAGCTGCCGAGGTGCTTTCCGCTCAGGCTTATGACTACGTAGCGGGAAGCGCCTCCGGGGAACGCACGGCGCAGGCGAATCTGGCCGCGTTCGACCGCTGGAGGATTGTGCCGCGGATGTTGCGCGACGTCTCGGATCGCGATCTCAGCGTGGAACTTCTTGGGCACAAGCTGGCGACGCCCGTGCTTCTGGGCCCGGTGGGAGTTCAGAACATTATTCGTGCCGATGGGGAACTGGCGGTGGCGCGCGCGGCAGCGGCGTTGGGCGTTCCGTTTGTGCTGAGCACAGTGTCGTCGCATCCGATGGAAGAAGTGGCGAAAGCGATGGCGAGCACGCCCCATTGGTTCCAACTTTATTGGGGAAAAGACCACGAACTTACCCGCAGCCTGCTCCAGCGGGCGGAGAAATCAGGATACTCCGCGCTGGTGGTGACGCTCGACACGGCGATGCTGGGCTGGCGGGAGCGCGATCTGCGGCATCCGTACTTGCCGTTTCTGCTCGGACATGGATTGGCAAATTATTTCAGCGACCCCATTTTCCGCTCGCGGCTGACACAGCCTCCGCAAGCTGATCCTGCCGCGGCCATTCGATTGTGGGCCGGGCTGTTCTCGAACACCGCTCTCACCTGGCGAGACCTTGATTGGCTTCGTCAGCAGACCCGGCTGCCGATCGTGCTGAAGGGAATCCTGCATCCCGAGGATGCCCGGCTTGCGGTGGCGCATGGAGCGGATGCGATAGTGGTGTCCAATCACGGCGGGAGGCAGGTCGATGGAGCGATTGCGGCACTCGAGGCGTTGCCGCCGGTGGTTGAAGCGGTCGCCGGGAAGATCCCGGTCTTGTTCGATAGCGGAATTCGTTACGGCGCGGACGCCATCAAAGCGCTCGCGCTCGGAGCGCGCGCTGTGCTTCTCGGACGGCTCTATGTCTGGGGACTTGCAGTTGGTGGAGAGCAAGGCGTGCGGGATGTGGTGCAGAACTTTCTGGCGGACCTGGATTTGACGATGGGACTGGCGGGATTCCGGTCGGCGCGGGAGTTGGAGCCGTCGATTCTACGACCGACCTATTAGATGCCTCCCACTTCCGGCAAAACCGGCCAGAAGTGGGGCACGCCCCCGGCACTCCCCGTTCTCAGAGTTAAGCGCGCTGAACGCCGCCGAGGGAAGTAAGCGCGGCAACGATCTTTCCGGACCACTCGGCGATTTCGTCGTCACGCAGCGTGCGATCGTTTGATTGGAATGTGGCACGCAGCAGCACCGAATATTTTCCGGCCACGATCGACCCTCCCCGGAAAATTTCGACCGGGCGGAAGTCGCATAGCTCGGGCAGCGCCGCGTGGGCAACGTACTTCCGCATCTGCTCGAAGGTCACTTCGTCCGCAAAAACGAAGGAAAAATCACGTTCCACGCCCGGATACCTGGGTATCGGAGTGTAATGGATCGGGCGCAATCCGATCTGGCAAAGCGGTTCGAGATCGAGTTCTGCAAGGAAGACGGTATCGCCGCAATTTCCGCGCCGCCACGACTTCGGGGTGAAGTTGCCCGAACTGCGCGACCGGCGCGCCGTTGATCAAGATCCGGGCGGAGCGGCCGGGATGAAAATATTCGGCAGTTTGCCGATCGTAGGTCAGCTCGCCCCCGAAGGCGGCGAGCAAATTCTCGAGATCGCCTTTGAATGCGCGGAAGGCTTCGGCAGCGGCGGCATGCTCACCCTTGCTCACATCCAGGACGCCGTTCGCCGGCAGTGAACCGCGCACCGCCGCAAGTGTCGCGCCCAGGCAAGCCCGTCGGGGTTCGACACGCTCCCCATCGGATAATTCGTAAACGCTGCCCATTTCAAACAGACGCGCGTCGTCCACACCGCGGTTGAGGTTCCAGGCGAGCATATCGAGCATGCCCGGAACCAGCGAAGTACGCATTACAGAAGCTTCCTCGCTTAGAGGATTCTGCAGCTCCAGCACTTGTTTCCCAGTCGAGAAGCGCTCCGCATCGGCGTGCGAGATGAAGGTCAGCGACAACGCCTCGTTATATCCCAGCGCGAGCGCCCGAGTGCGGAGAGCGAGGTCCATCGCGGCGTGAGGAAGCTCAACCACCGCGCCGCTGTAGGCGGGCAATGTGTTTTCAAATTTGTTGTATCCATGCAAGCGCGCGATTTCTTCGATCAGATCGATCTCGCGCTCCACATCGAGCCGCCAGCTGGGGACATGGACGCGAAATTCGGCGTCGCGCTGCCCCTCCGGAATGAGAGTAAAGCCGAGTCGTTTCAGGAGGCGGTAGACGAGTCCGGTATCGAGGCCGCGGCCCAGAATGCGCTGTACTTCGCTCAGATGAAGCACAATGGGAGCCTGATCCATGCGCTTGGAGACCACGTCAACGACGTCGCCAACAAGCTCTCCGCCGCCGGACTCCAAAATCATTTTGGCCACGAGATCGCAGGAGAGCGCGGTCGATTCGAAATCGGCGCCACGCTCGAAGCGGTGGGACGCATCGGTGTGCAGGCCGTGGCTGCGCGACATTTTGCGGACGATCGCCGGGATCCCACCAGGCCGACTCGATCACGATCTTGCGTGTCTTCTCGGTAATCATCGTGTCGTAGCCACCCATCACTCCTGCCAAGCCGACAGGTTTCTTCGCGTCGCAGACTACGAGATCCTCGGAGGTCAGCTTGCGATCGACGCCGTCGAGCGTTTTCAGCGTCTCACCGTCACGGGCCTTCCGCACGATAATCTGGCCACCTTCCAGCAGGTCGGCGTCGAAGACGTGCGTGGGCTTTCCTATCTCCCACAGAACGTAGTTGGTGGCGTCGACCGCATTCGAGATCGGCCGCTGATCGAGCAGTTGCAGGCGGTGCGCAATTTTTTCCGGCGAAGGCTTGACGCGAGTGTTTCGAATCACGCGTGCCGTGAAACGCGGGCAGAGTTCAGGTTCTTCCACGGTGATGGGGAAGTCGCATGGCTCGCCGTGGAAGAGCGGCCCTTCAGGGCCGCGTGGGCAACGCCAGAAGAAGCGGCGTCAGCCGCTGGGGAGCCCAGGTTCAATCGGCTTCAAGGGCAGGTCATAAATCGCCGCTGCTTCCCGCGCGACACCGTAATGATTCATCGCATCGGGTCGATTGGTGCCGATCTCCATGTCGAAGACCGTGTCAGCACCCTGTCCCTCGATGCCTTCGACGCCGAGTCCGACGTCGGTCAGGGCTTGGGCAAGGCGGTGGTCATCGACGGGCAGGTCAACGAAGTCGCGAATCCAATGTGGAGAAAGTTTCATGAAATTCAGCTGTCAGCTTTCAGCCGTCGGCGATCAGCAAAAACCTGGTCCTAGTCCTCAAGCGCCCCGCGCGAGATCCTTCGCTCCGCCTGAGAAACGGCTCCGCTCAGGATGACGCTGATATCCTGTGGTCGCTCGGCGACCAACGACTAACGAAAGTTTCACCCAAACTGTTGCAGGAACCTCACGTCCCCCTGGAAAAACAACTGAATATCGTCCACGCCGTACTTCAGCAGCGCGAGGCGGTCGACGCCCATGCCGAAGGCAAAGCCGGAAACTTTCTTCGGGTCATAGCCGTTGTCCTTCACAAATTCGAAAACGTTGGGATCGACCATGCCACAGCCGAGAACCTCAATCCATCCGGTTTGCTTACAGGGACGGCACGGGTCGGCCCCGCGCTTTCCGCTGCCGCCACAGATGAAGCAGGTCACGTAGAGCTCTGCACTCGGCTCGGTGAACGGGAAGAACGACGGACGGAAGTGCGTCTTGACGCTCGATCCGAACAGCGCCTTCATGGCGTGGTCGAGCGTACCTTTCAGATCGCCGAAAGTAATGTTGGTGTCGACCGCGAGGCCCTCGATCTGGTGGAACATCGGGGAGTGGCTGGCGTCGGGCGGATCGTTGCGGTGCACCTTCCCCGGAATCACGATGCGGATCGGCGGGCGCATCTTCTCCATGGTGCGAATCTGCACCGGAGAGGTGTGGGTGCGCAGCAGAAGCCGCTCGCGTTGCGGCTTGGAAAGCTGCCCGGCAATGAACAACGTGTCCTGGGTGTCGCGCGCAGGATGGTTTGGTGGAAAATTCAGCGCTTCGAAGTTGTAGTAATCCGTTTCGACCACGGGACCTTCGGCCACGGAATAGCCGAGTTTCTGGAACACTCCGACAATCTCCTGCATGGTCTTGATGACCGGATGCTCGGCACCGATAGGGCGGCGAATGCCGGGGAGGGAGATGTCGACGCGCTCGGCATCGAGGGGACTGGCGTCGCTTACGTGCGCGCGCTCGACCAGTTCCGTCACTCGTGCTTTGAGGGCGTTGACGAGGATTCCTGCTTCGCGCTTCGCCTCTTTGGGCGATCCCTTCAACCAGAGATCGTTGATTTGTGTAAGGATTCCGCTCTTACGAGCCATCCAGCGATCGCGGAAAGACTTCAGGTCGGCGTCGGAGTGAACTTCAGCGGACTCCGCGGTGCAGGCCGCGATGCATCCCGCTGCGGCTTTCTCTAGCGCGGCCGCTGAATAATCCGTTAGTTTGGGAACGGTGTAAGCCACGAGTGGTCTTAAGTCCTTAAGGACGCCTATGTGGGGACAGCCGCCCCCGGCTGTCCGTCGGCTCGAAGAGCCGATGAGTGTTGCCTTGCGGTGCCCGCGCCCAGCACAATCTGTCCGATATTCTGTGCAGCTAAGCCGGGCTATGCCCGGCCGGACAGCCGAGGGCGGCTGTCCCCACATAGGCACTGCAGCTGAGAGCTAAAGAAGCCTACGCCAGCGCGCCCTTGGCTTGCGTCGCCAGGTTCGCAAATCCCGAGGGATCGTTCACCGCCAGGTCTGCGAGAATTTTGCGATCGAGTTCGATGCCGGCTTTTTTCAGGCCGTGGATGAACTGGTTGTAGCTCATCCCGTTGAGCTTGGCGGAGGCACCGATGCGCACGATCCAGAGCGAGCGGAACTGGCGCTTGCGCTGCTTGCGTCCGGAGTAGGCAAATTTCAGCCCGCGCTCGACCGACTCTTTTGCCGAGCGGTACAGTTTCGACTTAGTGAGGAAATATCCGCTGGCGCGCTCTAATATCTTTTTGCGTTTTTGGCGGCGTTTGGTTCCGCGCTTTACACGAGGCATGGTGCTCTCCTTTTTTCTTTCGATTGATGGCGGCTGGAGGTAAGGAAGGCTGCTGGAGCCTTTGACCTCTTCACACGCCCGGAATTGTGCGATTCAGCGATCGGGGCATTGCGATTTTCAATCACGCAATGACTCAATCACGACATCACTCAATTCTTCTCACTGGTACGGGATCATCCGCAAAACTTTGCGGAGATCTCCATCGCTCACTAAGCCGGACTTTCCCAGCTTGCGTTTGCTCTTCTTTTCCTTGGACGTCAGGATGTGACGCGTTTTGGCATGGCCACGCTTCACCTTCCCCGTCGCCGTCTTCTTGAAGCGCTTGGCGGCGCCTTTGTGCGTTTTCAATTTCGGCATAAGAACCCTCAAGAACAGCTGTCAGCGTTTGGCCATCAGCTGTCAGTCTTCTACTTTTCTCGCTCTCAGATGTCGGCGCAGGCCAGACTTGTCATTCCGAGCAACAGCGAGGAGTATCCATCGCGTTTACGACGCGGGCTTGGCGACCTGCGCCGGCGGCTGGCTGGGGCTGGGCGCACTCTGGGCCGCAGCCTTCTCAGCTTTTTGTCTTTCTTTTTCTCTTTCCTTGTCCGACTTCTTGGGCGCGAGAATGGCGTGCAGCGTGTTGCCCTCTTGCCGCGGACGGAACTCGACAATGCTCTCCGATTCCACGTCCTTGATCAGGCGCTCCAGAATCTGGCGTCCCAACCCGGTGCGGGTCATCTCGCGCCCGCGGAAAAAGATGGTCGCCTTAACCTTGTCGCCCTCGCCCAGGAAGCGCAGAACATGATTCTTCTTGGTGTCGTAATCGTGGTCGTCCACATTGATGCGGAACTTGACCTCTTTTACGGTGATCGTCTTCTGGTGCTTCTTGGCTTCGCGCTCTTTCTTTTCCTGCTGGTAGAGATACTTCCCGTAGTCCATGATGCGGCATACGGGAGGCTGCGCGGTGGGCGAAATCTCAACCAGATCCAGATTTTTTTCGCGGGCTTTTCGGATCGCTTCGAAGGGGGGCATGATCCCGAGTTGTTGCCCCTCATCATCAATCACGCGAATTTCGCGGGCCCGAATGCGATCGTTCGTGCGGATAAAACGTTTATCGATACAGTCCTCCGTAGTCTAAGCGACTGAGAATAAAGAATTATAGCATGGGGAAAGCAGCGAAACTGCACCGGCGAAATCTGCGGTGGTTGAATTGGCGCTTCCCTTAATCCGCGGTAGTATACCGTTGTTAAGAAGGCCTATGTCTACACGTTTCAAACTCCATGACGACCGTCGGGCCTGCGTTCTGGCAGTGGTTGCAGTGATCGTGTCCTTGAGTGCGCCCTGCCGCGCACAGGTTTTCCTCCCAGTTTCTCCTGACGAACTCAAGATGACCAGCGAACTTCAGGCTGTGGGAGCCCCTGCCGTGATTCTCTTTCGTGAAGTAAATTGTGACAACAATGGGTTCACCTCGCACGAAGATAACTACGTGCGCATCAAAATTCTGACGGAAGAGGGCCGCCACTATGCAAATATCGCTATACCTTTCGATCCCGCGAGCGAGGAGATCATCAATGTTCGTGCCCGCACGGTTCATTCGGATGGATCGATAGTCGACTTCCACGGAGACATCTTCACAAGCAACGTCACCGAGGCGCAGGGACTGACCTATCTGGCAAGGACGTTCGTGCTTCCTGATGTGCAGGTTGGAAGTGTCATCGAATATCGGTTTACCGACAATCTCTGGCACAACCTGATTTTCCAGACGCACTGGATTCTCAACTCCAACCTGTTCACCAAGACCGCGCGATTCTCCCTGAGGCCTTACGGGTCGGACTTCGCTCGAATCGGCCTCCGCTGGACCTGGCAAGGGCTTCCTCCCGGCGCTCAACCGACGCAAGGGCATGATCACATTCTGCGGATGGAAGTGCAGAACGTTCCTGCGTTTCAGGTCGAAGACTTTATGCCCCCTGCCAACGAACTGAAGTCACGCGTCGATTTCATTACAGAGAGCGAGTTCTTCGAGAAGGAACCGGTTGAGTACTGGCGTCATGTGGGCAAGACCTGGAACACCACTCTGGAAGATTTCCTCGGCCGGCGCGGACCGATGCAAGCGGCGGTCACACAGATCATCTCGCCCAATGACCTCCCGGAGGTAAAGCTGCGAAAAATCTACGACCGCGTCCAGCAACTACACAACTTAACCTACGCAGTCGAGAAGACCACTCAGGAAGAGAAGCGCGAGAAAGAAAAGTCCGCGTACAGCGTTGACGATGTTTGGAAGCACGGCTACGGGACGGACGTCCAGCTGACCTGGCTTTTTCTCGGGCTGGTCCGGGCATCAGGATTCGATGCCTGCGGCGTCTGGGCTTCCAGCCGGCACGATTATTTCTTCGATAAGAACACGATGGAAAGTCGTAAGCTGAACACAAACGTCGTCCTTGTTAAACTCAACCAGAAGGACCTTTACTTCGACCCTGGCACCGCATTTACTCCCTTCGGCATGCTCACATGGTCCGAGACTGGCGCGCCGGGATTGTGCCTCGATAAGCAAGGCGGCACGTGGGTAACCACCAGCCTGCCCAGGAGCGCTGAGTCGGGCGTGAACCGCAAGGCAAGACTCACGCTGACGGCTGAGGGCAGCCTTGAAGGAACCGCCACGATTACCTACTCCGGACTGGAAGCCATGTATCACAGAATCGAGGTCCGCAATGATGACGACATTGCCCGGAAGAAGTTTCTTGAGGACCTTCTGAAGGGCCAAGTTCCGATGCCTGGCGAGGTCGATTTAACAAACAAACCAGATTGGAATGACTCCGAGACGCCATTGATTGCCGAATTCAAAATCAGCATACCGAACTGGGCCTCGAACGCTGGAAAGCGCGCCGTGATCCCGGCAGCCGTCTTCACTGCTGCCGAGAAACACCTCTTCGAGACCGCGGCACGCCTCCATCCGATCTACCTGGAGTATCCGTTTCACAAGTTTGACGACGTGACGATTGAACTGCCTCCTGGCTGGCACGTGACGGGTTTGCCTTCTCCAAGAATGCGCGATGGCGGAGTCGTCCTCTACAGTTTGGACCTTCAGAAGGAAGGCAACACTATTCACCTGACCCGAAAACTGAGTATGGACTTCCTTCTGCTTGAGCAGAAATATTACCCGGCGCTGCGCAACTTCTTTCAAACCGTGCGCACGGCGGACGAGCAGGGAATCGTGATTGAGTCAGCGGCAGCTACCGTCACAAACTAGGTTTTAGAGATTGCCATGTGCCGGAATATCAAGATACTGTTCAACTTCAAGCCCCCAGCCACCGACGACGAAGTCCGGGCGGCCGCTCTGCAATTTGTTCGCAAGATCACCGGATTCAACAAG
The DNA here is from genome assembly GCA_963807095.1 of uncultured Acidobacteriota bacterium. Lineage (GTDB taxonomy): Bacteria > Acidobacteriota > Terriglobia > Terriglobales > Acidobacteriaceae > Sulfotelmatobacter. Next base: position 1,041,030 of record CAWEAF010000003.1, read on the forward strand.
CCCTCCAAGGCCAACGAATCGTCGTTTCTGGCGGCGGTTGAGGAAGTGACGATGGTTTCACGGCGCCTTCTCCATTCCCTCGAAACCACCGCCCCGCCGAAGAATCGTGAAGAAGAAGCAGCCAAAGCGAAGGCCCGGTCGGCCCAGAGATTTGGGACTTAGGTCCTGAACTTCTTTGCCGCGGATCAACGCGGATTCACGCGGATCAAAATCTTTCCGTTTTTAAAATCTGGGCACTTGCGAAGAGTCTTGCTTGAAAATAGTTAAGTATCCGTTTTTATCCGCGTGAATCCGCGGCGATGAAGTTCCGCGCGGGATTATGCTAGTCTGCGTTCTATGTCCGAAGGGCTTTCCACCGGTAGGGAGACAACTCATCGCAAGCATTTTCTGAGCGACAAGGTCTCGCACTTCACCGAATCGGTGATTCGCGAAATGACCCGCCAGGCCATGCTTTACGGGGCGGTGAATCTGGCGCAGGGATTTCCGGACTTCGCTGCGCCAGCGGAGATCAAGCAGGCAGCGCAGGCCGCGGTCGCCGCGGACGTGAATCAGTACGCCATCACCTGGGGCGCCAAGAATCTGCGGAACGCGATCGCACGCCAGATGGGCGTCTGGCAGGGTATCCCGGTCGATCCCGAGAAGGACATCACGGTTTGCTGCGGATCGACCGAGGCGATGATCTCGACATTGCTCGCCCTCTGCAACGCGGGCGACGAGGTCGTAATCTTCGAGCCGTTTTACGAAAACTATGGGCCCGATGCGATCCTGAGCGGAGCACGCCCTAACTTCGTGAAGCTGCGCCCGCCGAAGGAAGATGGCGGCGAGTGGACCTTCGATGAAAAGGAGCTGCGGAGGGCATTCAGCACACACACCAAGGCAATCATTCTCAATACTCCGAACAATCCCACAGGAAAAGTCTTTACGCGGGAGGAGTTGGAATTGATACGCGATCTTTGCCTCAAGTTCGACGTGCTGGCCATTACGGACGAGATCTACGAGCACATTCTGTACGACGGAACCGAACACATTTCTATGGCTTCGCTCGACGGCATGCGGGACCGCACGGTCACGATCAACGGCATGTCCAAGACCTACAGCGTCACCGGCTGGCGTGTGGGATGGGCGGTCGCGCCGGAGAAGATCACGAACGCGATCCGGAAGGTGCACGATTTTCTGACGGTGGGCGCACCTGCTCCGCTGCAGGAGGCTGGAGCCGCTGCCCTGGGCTTGCCGGACGAGTACTACGAGAAGCTAGCCGAGGGATACCGGGCGCGACGCGATCATCTGATGCCGGGACTGCTCGCAGCCGGATTCAAATGCTTCCGTCCGCGCGGCGCGTACTACGTCATGACTGACATTTCAGCATTCGGCTACCCGGATGACGTGTCTTTCGCAAGATATTTGGTGCAAGAAGTCGGTGTCGCCACTGTCCCCGGGTCCAGCTTCTACCGTGATCCGCGGGACGGAGCGAAGCAGGTCAGATTCGCATTCTGCAAGAAGCCCGAGACGCTGGACGAAGCGGCGCGGAGGCTGGCGAAATTGAAGCGCTAACCTCGTCAAGTCCCTGCCAAAGCTGGCGTTCCAAAACGAAATTCCAAAGGCCGAACCCGCGGGAATTCGCTGGTCCTTCCGGCGCTTGCCCTGCCAAAATCTGGAGTATACTGCGAGAAAGTTCTTAATCCCTTTCGGGAAAATGTCCTTATGGCTTTGAATGCGGTGGAACAGGTATCGGAGCAGATTCCGGCGGACGATTTTCAGGCGCTGGAAGAGAAGGTTTATCGCACTATAGAGATGTGCAAGGCGGCTCGGGCCGCCCAAGCCACGGCAGAGCGCGACGTCCAGCGCCTGCGGCAGCAAATGGAAGATCGCGAGGAAGAACTGGTTCGGTTGCGCCGCGAGACGGTGCAGTTGAAGAAGGAACGCGAGGACATTCGCAGCCGTGTCGAGAAGATGTTGGCGCAGATCGAGTCCATGGCGGAGGCCAGCTAGCGCAGGCGGTGCATACGAAACGTCAGGCAACGGTCGACGGAGATCAGGAAATGGCTACAGCGACAAAAGATCAACCCGTGAAAGACCCGCAGAACGCCAGCGTGCGAGTGGAAATATTCGACCAGGCCTACAATCTTCGGGGCTCTGATCCCGAATATATTCTGAAGCTCGCGGAATATGTAGACGCCAAGATCCGCGCAGTCGCCGAAGCGACCAACACGATTGATACAGTGCGGCTGGCAGTTCTGGCGGCACTGAATATTGCCGACGAGTATCATCTGGCAAAGAAAAAGCAAGATGGCGGAGCAACCGATTACCAGAAGCGGGCGCATCAACTTATCCATGCGCTGGACGAAGTGCTCCAGGAAAACCGCAAAGCGGGCTAATCGCCGGCACCGACTGCTCGCCCTTCTCCTTCTCCCGCTGTGTACTGCGATTGCGACTGCCCAGGAAACAACGCTCCGCTCTCAATCCACCCTCGTTCTAGTTCCCGCACTTGTTAAAGATTCGCAGGGCTCAATCCTCTACGGGCTGGCGGCCAAGGATTTCATCATCGAGGATGACGGCGCGGAGCAGACCGTGCATCTCGATGAGGCTCCGGAGGGCCAGCCGATTTCGCTCGTCGTCGCGATTCAAAAGGGGCGGCGGGCTCCCTACGAGTTTCCCCGCATGCTGGGACTCAAGACGATGCTCGGTCCACTGTTCGCCACGGGAACGGCGCGAGTTGCCGTGGTGGAGTTTGACAGCCAGGTTGATCTCACTCGAAATTTCAGTCGAGATGAGAGCCTGATCGACGATGACCTCACCAACCTGCAGCCGGGGGACGGCGGAGCTGCGATCCTCGACGCGGTCAACTACTCGGTTGGATTGCTGAAGCAGGAAGCGGATGAGAGGTTGCGCGTGCTGCTGCTCATCAGCGAGACCCGGGATCACGGCAGCCGCATGAAGATTGAAAATGCGGTTGCGGCGATTGGGCAGGCTAATGCGGTCATGTACGCACTGGCCTTCTCGCCCGCGCTCTCAAACATTCTCGACACCGGCCGAGGCAACAACAAGAACGAGATGCAGCAAGGGGTGAACTTTCTCGATCTCGCCTATCGTACGGCGCAGGCCATGCGGAAGAATGTTCCGGAAACCGTCACCCGCATGACCGGCGGAGAGTATCAACTATTCGCCACGCGCAAGAAATTCGACATGCGCATGAATGATTTCACCAATCACCTTCACAGCCGGTATCTGCTGAGCTTTTCGCCCCAGCGTCCACATGAGGGGTTGCATCAGATACGCGTGCGGCTGCGGACTGCGGACGGCAGCACGGTCCTGGCGAGGACCAGCTATTGGGCGGAAGGGGCTCGGAGGACGGAGTGAGGTAGTTCAGAATATGCTCCTCGTCCTAAATCTCTCAGGATCCTTTCGAGGTTCGTTGATGCCACGACAGCCGCCGGGGATGGCGGCGGTACGCGTTTATGGCAGAAGGCCAAATACGGCTACGCCGTTCGTCGTTCCGACGAAGACCTTTCCGTTTGCGATGGTCGGGGTGATGAACTTGTTGCCTGCGCCGAAATGGTCTCGGCCACCAGTGGCTTGATTGCTGTTGTAAAGTTCCGTCAGGGTAGTCGCGTTGTAGGCATGCAAAACGGCAGTGCCGCCGTTCTCGACCGCCCACAGAATGGCATTGCTCGTGCCGCTCGCCGAAATGCTGGGGCTGGCGCCGGGATATCCGAAACTGTTCGAAGTCTGGGCCGTCGCTGTGGAGGATAGTTTGGCATTGCTCACCGAAAAGGCCTGGATCGGGCCGCCCACGGGACCAAAGTAGACGGTGTTGTTGAAGTACGCGGGAGCGGAGAAGACTCCGCCCGCGAGGCTGACAACCTGATAGACGTTGCTGTTGCTGCTCGAATTGAACTTGCCCATGGAATCGCGGTTCACGACGTAGAGGTTGGCATCCTTGCCGGCACCGACGGCCAGGTGCACCGTCTGGGTGCCAGTAGTGAGATCGGGCAGCACCATCGCTCCGCCGGATCCCAGATCGGTATCGGTGCTGTTTTCCGACGACTGGTTGAACATCTCGAAGTAGTCGGAGACCGCGAGTTGGTTGCCGGAGGTCGAAATCTTCATAAACGCGTTGCCGTAATCCCCGTTGCTGGGAGAACCGCCGGAGTTCAGAGAGGTATCGAAATCGCCGTTGGCGTCGAGGAAGTAGATGTTCCCCGAACTATCGGCGGCGAATCCTGCCCCTGAATTCCACATCGCGCCTTCGCTCCCGTTGGGCGTGACATTCAAGACCGCAGTTTGTGCCAGCGTGGCCGCGTTATAGGCCATCATCCATCCCGTGTAAGGGCGGATGTCGCAATGGGAAGCCCAACCGGTATAGATGATGCCGTTGATTTCGAGCAATCCAATCCGCTCTTTGTACTGTCCGGGATCAAAGATCACGCTCGTGCCATTGCTGTTGTCGCCGGTGCCCGGATAGGTCGCCTGAATGTCGATGGGCCCGCCGAACAGTTCGGTTCCCAGGGCCAGATCGAGAGCGTGCAGGCGCTGGTGGTAGGTTGAGCCGTTCTTCGACATCGCGATGACATAGACAACGCCGTTCGGTCCGCGCGAACGATCGATCACAGGAGTGGAAGTCACGCCGATCTCGGGAGTGACCTGTCCGCAACCGCGGTTGTCGGAAGTCGTTTCCCCCGATTTGAGCATGGACGTGCTCCAGAGCTTGGTTCCACTATCGGCATCGAAGCCGTACACCGTGTCGTGCTCCGAAGCCGCAATCAGCACGTTGTGCGTGCCCTGTCCGGGAACGGCGACAGCGGAGGCGACCAGCGGCTGGGCATCGACCAATCCATCCACCGAATACAGTCCTAGTTTCCCAAACGTTGCGGAAGCCACATTGCTGGTCGTAAGGACGGTCTCGTTCAAGTTCTGTCCAGTGCGGGCGATGTCGTTGTGATAAGTCAACACGTCGGTGGGATTTGCGGTCGAGACCGGGTTGACCGTCAGCGTGGCCGACGAACTGGTGATCGTTCCCGCGGCATTGGAAATGACCACGCTGAACAGCGAGCCGCTATCGGTGAGCGCGGTTGCCGGCGTGCTATAAGTTGCTGAGTTCCCACCGCTGATGACCGCGGAATTCTTTTGCCACTGATAGGTCAGCGGGGCGGTCCCTGCGGCCTGTACCGAAAAACTTGCGGGCTGGCCGACGGTGACTGTCTGATTTAGCGGTTGGGTGCTGATGGTGGGAGCAACCGGGGTGGAATTCGTCTTTCCACTGCCAGGGTTGCTCGTTCCGCAGCCCGCAAGGAAGGCAACCGTTATCGACAAACAGAAAGTGATAGTCTTGCGTTCCCACGGCATAGGATCAGCTCCCCAGACAATCGTTGCTCTATGATGACAGCCCGGACGGTTTTTTGGGCAGGTGCCGGAAGTTTATCTGCGGCCAGGCTGACCGGCCGTATTCGGCGTTGACGATGGGACGTAGAAGGGTTGATCCCTACCGGCGCGAGTCTGTTACTCTCACTTCGCCCAAATGCGAGCTGCCGCCATCCTCGGGCTCGGATGCTCCCGGAAAGACCTGAAGCCATTTCAGTCTGAACTCTCGGTCGAATGGCTCATCGGCCTGCCGGCCTCAGGGGATCACGCGGACGTCGTCCTGCTATTCGGTGGAGACGGGACCATCCATCGGCATCTGGGGCAGCTGGTGCGCTTGGGGATCCCGGTGCTGGTGGTGCCCGCGGGCAGCGGCAACGACTTTGCCGGCTCGCTGGGATTACGCCGAGTGCGAGACTCGCTGACGGCATGGCGGAAATTCTGTGGCGGGACGGGCGCTGTTCGCGAGATTGACTTGGGCGTCATTCAGCCGGGAACAGACGCGGGCGGGGCGCCCGCGCCACACGGGAGTCGATTCTTCTGCTGCGTCGCCGGCGTTGGCCTTGACGGCGAAGTCGCACGGCGAGCCAATGCTCTCCCGCGCTGGTTGCGTGGACACGGCGGCTACGTGCTTAGCCTGGCGCCCACCATCTTTAGCTTCGTGGCGGTGCCGGTGAAGATATCTACCGCTGACGAAGACTCCAGCGGTTGGACCGTTCGCAGTGATCGACCAACGCTGCTGGCCGCGTTCGCCAATACGCCCTTCTATGGCGGCGGAATGAAGGTTGCGCCGGAAGCGAGGATGGATGACGGGTTGCTGGATGTCTGCGCGGTGGGTGACATCGACCCTTTCAAGGTGTTTTGCCTGTTTCCCACCGTCTATGCAGGACGACATCTGAAGATCAAGCAAGTCGAGTACTTCAAAGCGCCGCGGGTGCGGGTTGAGACCGGGCATCCGCTGGATGTCTACGCCGACGGGGAATTCGTCTGCCGGACTCCGATTGAAGTCTCGGTGGAGAAAGCGGCGCTGAAAGTTATCACGGTCCCAGCTTGATGATTTGGAACCGCCCGGCTCCGCCGCCGCCGGACGGGAGAGGCTTGACGGTAAGGAACCGCTCGGCTCCGCCGTTGCGGGACAGCCGAGGCGGCTGTCGCTACGTGGGTAGATACGAAGTGCTAAACTTTCCCCATGGCTGAGAGACGCTCGCACACTTTGCTCTGGATTCTGATCGGAGGAGGAGCTTTCTTCCTCTTCGTTCTGGCCGTGTTCACCCTGGTGTACCTGACGATGCATGCCGGGACCAGCGAAGCTGGAATCAGCGGCTTTGGCGGAGATCGTATTGGTGTGGTCGATCTGGAGGGCGTGATCCTTTCTCCGCAGCCGGTGGTGGGACAGCTTAAGAAGTTCGGCGATGACTCCTCGATCAAGGCGATCATCCTGCACGTGAACTCGCCGGGCGGCGGAGTGGCCGCGTCGGAAGAGATCTATCGCGAAGTGAAGCGCATCCGCACGGAAAAGAAAAAGAAGATCGTGGTCTCGATCGAGACCGTGGGTGCGAGCGGCGCGTTTTACGTGGCCTCGGCTTCCGACAAGATTTATGCCGACGAAGGCAGCATTGTCGGATCCATCGGCGTCATCGCGGAGTGGATGAACTATGGCGACCTGCTGAAGTGGGCCAAACTCAAAAACGTCGTCATCAAGACCGGCGAATTCAAGGATACGGGCAATCCGGCGCGCGATCTGACTCCCGCTGAACAGGCCTACATGCAGTCATTGATCGACAACATGTTCGGGCAATTCATCAAGGCCGTCGCGGATGGGCGCGGTTTGAAGTATGACGACGTAAAGGCTATTGCCAATGGCAAAGTCTGGACCGGAGAGCAGGCGCAGTCCATGAAGCTGATCGACAGCGTTGGCGACTTCCAGAAAGTGGTCGACGAAACTGCAAAGTCGGTCGGAATCAAAGGGGAACCCACGTTGGTGCGTCCCGATAAGGATCGCAAGACATTGATGGATCTCCTGCTCGGCGACGTTTCGCAGTACCTGCCCACACGCGAGAAGCTGATGGAGCAGCAGGTCGGGTTCTACTATCTTTGGAAATAAAAGGCGAAGGAAGAAGTCAGAATTAAGAAGTAACTTCGCGGATCGATCCGGGGTTTCCCTATCAAGAAGACATTCTGACCCGACGTCAATAAGCGCTATCGCTTACTTAACAAACCCTACAGGCAAGTCATCGCATTATTCGCCGGTGGCTGCTATAAACCAAAATGCTAGTGTCGCAACGCCAGAAATGGGCGAGTGCCACCGCAACGAAGTCGCTCGCCACGCACCACTAACTCCAAATGCAATTCCGCCTAGAGATAGCAGCGTTCCGGTTCGAAATATCCTGAGCAGCAGTGGATCGTAATATGGGAAGTGATGGAATTGAGCGAGAACAATTGACGAAATGGCAAGTAGAGCGGAACTGGTCGCAAGGGCAAAACCGATCATGGACAGGGTCGCCGGGATAGTCCGGGGCTTCGGTTGCCCAAGCCATCGTACCCATCCCCAGATCAGGACTATCGGTGAACCTAGATACCCGAAGGCGCCCATGATCCAAAATATCACTTGCGTGGAAGTGCTCATGCGAACACCCTCAGCGGATTATTGTATGCTCTTGCCGTTAGGACAACTTGTCGTAACATCCCCCATCGCGCCTCTTTTGACTCGAGCTGGGCATTTCCGACATTAACGATAAGCAATCGTGATCGAAAGCCAGGATGTCGCCTCGGGGCTCAACTCTGCAATTTGGCATCTCTGCCTTTCCGGGGGTTCCCAACCCACAACTTGCATCCAACCCCTGAAATTTGAGAAGGTTATGGGTACCCGAAAGCGGATGTTCCCGATCCGCAGGGATAAGCGGCTGGAAAAACAGCACTTCGGAGCACCGAATTTCTGCAGGCAGAGAGGGGCGTTATGACCAAAGCGAATCTGATCGATGAAGTCTCGCGTTTGGCGGAACTTACGCGCAAAGACAGCGAGGTAATCGTGGAAACGATTTTTGATAGCGTGGTGCGCTCGCTGCGCGCCGGCGACAAGATCGAAATCCGCGGCTTTGGCAGTTTTCGCACCCGGCAGCGCCGTCCCCGCGTAGGACGAAATCCCAAGACCGGCGAGCGCGTGGAAGTGCCCGCGAAGAAGATCCCTTTCTTCAAGCCCAGCAAGGAATTAAAGGACCTGGTGAATGACGCCACGGCGGCCGCGGCCCCGGCGTCCACGCCGCCACCGGCAACTCCGGCTCCGCCCACAGCCTGAACGGGTTCCCACCAGCAAGGGCCTGATTTGTTACGGGCTTCCCGCCAGAATCTGCGAGCGGACGAATGCGTCCGCTGCTACATACTCAACCCCAAGGCCGCGCTTGAACGCCGAACAGCCGAAGCGCCCTGTCTCCACCCGTTCTATTTGCCGGCGGCGGCTCACTAGTCGCTGTCCTGCTTAGCTCCGGGGATTCGTTTTCTCAGGAATTTGATCTGGCCGTTATGGTTCGATTCGTGCTCGCAGACGTGGAACCATTTGCAGTAGTTGTTAGTCGGTCCCCAGCCCCAGGTCTTGTCGACGGTCATTAGCCAGGCGTCGTCGCGCTTGCGGAACTCGGCGAGGGTCTGCTCGCGGGTCTCTCTGAGGATATTCAGGTAGTAGTCGAGATCGTGGCCTTTGATTCCCTTGCGAGCGGGTTCGCCCAGTTCCATCGGCATGCCCCACTTTTCCTTAAATGATTCGGGCAGATCCTTCATCGCAACTCCCTGCAGCGTGGTCACGTGGTAGAAGCGGTCCGTTGCCGCGAGGTGCAGCAGGAGCGCTCCGATGGTGTTCGCGTTGGCATCGATGAGGAAGTCGAGATCTTTCTGGGACATCCCTCTCACCGACCTCAGCATGACATCTCGCATCCAGGTCATCATGGAGACCAGGGTACCGATCTGGGGCGAGTAGCCCGGCTTAGGCCCAATGACGTTGAGGTCGGAATCTGCCGCGAAACCAGCTTGTGGCAGAAGCGCCAATCCGGAGGCTGCGGTGGTAAAGGCTGCGGCGGATTTCAGGAACGAACGACGGCTGGGAGCACATTCGGCAGGAAACATGGCGAATCCTTTCAGGTGGAATTCCGGGAGCCCCAAGATGGAAACGCAGGGATGGTATCACGGAGCCAAGTTGCGGAGCAGCTATTTGCGGATTCCTACGACTCCCATCATGCGGCCAGTCTTCCCTTTCTCGGCGCGGTAAGAGAACAGCAGTTCCGGATCGCAATTGGTGCAAAGGGGTGAAGTTTCAATGTTTTTCTTCGGCACTCCGGCCGCCAGCAGTTGTTGACGGTTGGCTTCCACGAGATCGAGGAAGATCTGTGGAGGCAGTTCGCCATGGCCGGGCGCCCGCGCAGTCAAGAACAGAAGGGGATATTTTTCGCGAACCGGGTCAGATTCTTTGATCTCGCGAAACAGTTTGGCAGCGTATGCGAACTGCGATTCGAATTTAATCCGCACTTCTTCTCCGACCTGGTAACAGCATCCCTGAACTCCCGGACCAATCGCAGCTTTCAGATCGCGAGCACGGGTGCCGAAGCAACGGTGCATCTCGCCGATGCCCTTCTCGACGATCCGCTTAACGGTGCCGCGCCATCCGGCATGAAACACTCCGACGGCATGGTGCGCGGGATCGACCAGAATGACCGGCAGGCAATCGGCGGTCTGGATGGCGAGCAACAAGCCGGGAGTTGCGGTAATCATTCCATCGCCCGGCAGAGGTTCGTCAGGGACCGAGTCGACGCGCCCGATCATGTCGGAATGAATCTGCCGGAGGGTGACCAGGGACCAGAACGAACGGGCCGTAGCTCGCCGTGTCCGAACTGAAATTGCTCCCAACTCTTTGAGAAACGCCGCGCGGTTACGCTCGACGGCAGCGCGGGAATCATCCTTGGTGAATCCGAGGTTCAGATCGCCTTTGCCATAAGCGCGGGAGAATCCGCCGGTGCGCGTGGAAAATCCGTGCGCCAGCCATGGATATTGGACGAGGTGACGCGCACGGAGAATGGTGAGCTTGGATCTGTTCGAGACGCGGGTCGGCACACACCCATCATAAAGGAGGCCTATACCTACGTGATCTTGCCCCAGCCATGAATCGGATTATTCTCGGTGCAAGAAGAAATCCATGCCAGTTGCTAGCGAGACCTTTCGTTGGACCGAATCCTACAGCGTCAACGTCGCAGCGCTGGATGAACAGCATCGCAGACTGTTCGACATCGTCAACGAACTCGATCGCGCGCTCCGTGCTGGTGAAGGCGGTGCAGCGCTTAAGGCGGTCCTGCAGAAGCTCACGAACTACGCCGCGGAGCACTTTGCGACCGAAGAGTCTCTGATGGCGCAGCACAGTTTTCCCGGACTTGCCAGTCATCGCCGTTATCACGAAGAATTCCGGGAAAAGCTTGCGGAATTCCTGGACGCACACCGCGCCGCAAAGGCTGGGGCGCCGGTGGAGGTTCTGCTGTTCATGCAGGGGTGGCTGAAGCAGCACCTGCTGAAGACCGACAAGCAATACAGCGACTTCCTGAACGCCCGCGGCGTGCGCTGATTTGTTGATTGCGGGGCTCCTGTTTGCCCACGACATAAGCCCTCCGCTATAGTTTTACTCATGTTTGAGAATTTCACTGCCATGGATCGCTGGACGAAGAAGAAAGTTCACTGCGTGTACCAGGCGCAGATCGTCGCCATAGCCACTCGCCACGCCGATGCGGTTGACTATAAGTTCCTGGTCGACGGACGAAGGGTCTGGGTCGTCCTGCCGCATCCCGCCTGGGTGGAGTACAAGAAGCGCACGGGGAAGACCATCACCGATTCATTGGCCGTGGAAATTGCCGGACACTACTTGAAGTGGGCTCTGGAATCGGGCGAGGGAATCGGGAGTGAGATGTACGCGCTCACCGTGGAAGAAACATTGAAGCATCTAGAAAGGGCTGTGGCCGAAATGGAAGGCCAGGCTGAACAGGTGGCACAGCCATAACTGTGGAGTTTCGCTCGATCAGACAGCCGGATGCGGCTGTCGTAAGGGGAGGCCGTCCCCACATGGTCACTCCTCAAATCACAACTGCCTCTTTGTACTCGCCGAAGACGCGGCGCATGGCGTCGGAGATTTCTCCCACGGTAGCGCAAGCCTCGACAGCCGTAAGAATTCGCGGCATCAGATTTGCGCCGGAGCGCGCCGCTTCTTCCACTCCAGCCAGTGCCGTCTTCCACGGTCCGGCATCGCGCTTCGCTCGCAGGGCGTGCACGCGCTCGATTTGCTTTGACTCCAGCGCAGGGTCGATTCGCTGAATCGCGAGCGGCTTCTCCTCCTCGACCTCAAAGCGGTTCACGCCGACCACGATCGCCTCCCCGCGATCAACTTGCTGCTGGTATTGGTAAGCGGCATTCTGAATTTCCTGCTGCACGAATCCGCGCTCAATCGCCTTCAGCATCCCTCCGAAGACTTCGATCTTTCCCAGGTATTCCGCGGCTCGCTGTTCGATTTCGTTGGTCAGGCTTTCGACATAATACGATCCGGCAAGCGGATCGATCGTCTGCGGGGCACCCGACTCGCAGGCGATCACCTGCTGCGTGCGCAAGGCAATTCGCGCCGCCTGCTCGGTCGGCAACGCCAGAGCTTCATCGTAGGAATTGGTATGCAGCGATTGCGTTCCGCCAAGAACCGCCGCCAGAGCCTGAATCGCGGTACGGACGATGTTGTTTTCCGGCTGCTGGGCGGTAAGCGTCGATCCTGCGGTCTGCGTGTGAAAGCGCAGCATCCATGAGCGGGGATTTTTTGCCTTGAAGTGTTCGCGCATAATGCGGGCCCACATCCGGCGCGCCGCCCGGAACTTCGCGACCTCTTCCAGAAAATTGCTGTGCGCGTTGAAGAAAAACGAAAGCCTCGGAGCGAACTTGTCGACGTCGAGACCCGTCTTGATCGCCGCATCGACGTAGGCCATGCCATTACCAAGTGTGAACGCGACTTCCTGCACTGCGGTCGATCCCGCCTCGCGCATGTGATAGCCGGAGATCGAAATTGGGTTCCAGTCTGGAACGTTTTCGCTGGTCCAGGCAAACATATCCGTGACCACCCGCATGGCGTGCGCCGGAGGATAGATGTAGGTGCCGCGCGCAATGTACTCCTTCAGCACGTCGTTCTGCACCGTGCCGGAGAGCTTCTTGACGTTTGCACCCTGCCGCCGTGCTACCGCGACATAGAGGGCAAGTAGAATCGAAGCGGTGGCATTGATGGTCATCGATGTCGAAATCTTTGTCAGATCGATGCCGTCGAAAAGCCGCTGCATGTCTTCAATCGAATCGATGGCGACTCCGACCTTGCCGACTTCGCCCGCAGCCAGCGGATAGTCGGAGTCCATGCCGATCTGCGTGGGCAAGTCGAACGCGACCGAGAGCCCGGTCGTCCCATTCGCCAGCAGGTATTTGTAGCGCTTGTTCGATTCCTCGGCATCGCCCATGCCGGCGTACTGGCGCATGGTCCAAAGGCGCCCGCGGTACATCGTGGCCTGAACCCCGCGCGTGAAGGGATATTCACCCGGGTGACCCACTTCGCTTTCGTAATCGGAGCCTTTGAGATCGGCGGGGGTGTAGAGGGGCTTTACCGGAATGTGGGAAGAAGTTTCGACCTCCCTTGAGAGGTCGGGAGCGGTATTTCTATTTTCAGCCATGGTCTTTTCAGCCATGCGTTTTTTACGGCGAGCTATCGCGTGGAAGAGACAAGCGGGGAAATCAGTAGCGCTGCCGCTTTTTTCGGACTCGCCAAAACGAGCTCAATCCGAACCACACGAAGGTCAGCGTGAAACAGACCGCGAGTCCCACGCGGCCGGGGCCAATTTGTCTCGCATGATATTTCTCGTACTCCTTGACGGTAGCGCCTCCGAAGCTGAGGGCCATGATTAGAAAAATCACGCCCGTCACTTCCAGCCAGAGCTGATGCATGACATGCCCGAACGAGCGCGCGGTGGTGCGAACTGCACCCCAGAGCGCGCCGACGGTGCGGCTGCGTCCAGCCTGTGTTCCGGCGACGCGGGCGACGACCCCGGCCTTTCGCCACATGGAAAGTTGGCTCACGGCTCGATTTTAACAGCCTGCGGCGCTACAATGGCGCAACGCAGGACGGGCGAACCGTTCCGCCAGTGCTGGCATCTAATTTTCTGCGGGCGAATTCGGCCAGGGGGGCTCAGTGGATCCACAACTCAAGCAACTTATGAAAGAACTGGGCGACGCCATCAACGAATCGCTTTCCGATTCGGAGCAGATCTCCGAAGTCGTTTCGCGGATCAAAGAGGGCGGCTACGATATCTTTCTGGTGCTTGAGGCCACGATCGGCGTTAGTAAGCAAGGTGAGAAATCGCAGGATAAGACGTCCCTGGTGTCGACCATGTCGACCAATCCCGAGTTCAAGGTGAACGATCAGGATATGAAATTTCTGAAGTCCCTGCGCATCAAGATCGAGGAAGAGAAGCACGACAAGAAATAGCGCCCGCGTCAAGTTGATCCCGCACACCTCGTAGTGACGCAGTGCGCGATTCCTGTCGATCCGCGAAGAACGTCCCCACCCGAGAGACCCTCCCTTTCAGACGCTCGCGTCCGGCGTCGCCAGCTACCCTGCTGCCTGTGCTACCATCTACTGTTTTCTCTCCCCATCTGCCTTGGGGAGCAGAAGATTCCGTTGGGGATAAGCGTACGGAATCCGAGGTTCGGCGATGAAGGACACTCTTGGGGTTCTGTTGGCAGGCGGTGTCGGAGAGCGGCTTTATCCCCTGACCCGTGACCGCGCCAAGCCAGCAGTCACCTTTGGCGGCATCTACCGAATCATCGATATCACCCTTTCCAACTGCCTCAATTCCGACCTGCGGCGCGTCTACATTCTTACCCAATACAAAGCTCTGTCGCTGAACCGTCATATCCGGGAAGGCTGGAACATTCTGGGGCGCGAGGTAGGGGAATTTATCGAAGTGCTGCCGCCCATGAAGCGGGTGAGCGACCAGTGGTACCAGGGCACCGCCGATGCCGTTTACCAGAATATTTATTCGATCGGCTCCGAGCAGCCCAAGCACGTGTTGATTCTTTCCGGGGACCACATCTACAAGATGAATTACGGCAAGATGATGAGGCAGCATCAGGATTCCGCTGCCGATATCACGCTGGCGACCATCCAGGTCGATCCCAAGGAAACCTTTCAGTTGGGCATCGTTGACGTGGACAAGGACGGCAGAATTCATGGATTCCAGGAAAAGCCGAAGGTAACGACACTGCGCTCGCCGATTAATCCGGAAAAAGTCGCGGCCTCGATGGGAGTGTATCTATTCAATGCCGACGTGCTGATTCCGGTACTGCTCAAAGACGCGGAGAATCCGCAATCCAGCCATGACTTCGGAAGAGACATTCTTCCGCGGATGGTCGACGACTACCGCGTGTATGCCTACGACTTCGTAGACGAGAACAAAAAAGATGCTCTGTACTGGCGGGACGTTGGCACTCTGGAGGCCTACTACGAAGCCAACATGGACATAGTTTCGGTCTCGCCCATTTTCAATCTCTACGACGAACAGTGGCCGATCCGGACTCACCAGCGCCAGTATCCACCGGCGAAATTCGTCTTCGCCGAGGCTGGACGCACCGGCACCGCGCTTGATTCCATCGTCTCGAACGGTTGCATCGTTTCCGGCGGAATGGTCAAGAACTCGGTGCTGTCTCCCGATGTGCGGGTGAATTCCTATTCTGAAGTGGACGCTTCGATCCTGTTTTCGCATGTCAGTGTAGGACGCCGTTGCCGCATACGAAAGGCGATCCTCGATCGCGACGTGCACGTCCCCGAAGGCACGACCATCGGCTTTGATGCCGAGGCCGACCGCCAGCGCTACTTCGTGACTGAGAGCGGCATCACGGTTGTGACCCGCGACTATTCGCTGTTTGAAAATCCGGTAACGGTCGACTACTTTACCAGCGAATAAGGGGCGGCATTTTCCCGCCGGAATCGCAGGGAAATATGCACGGTCAGGCCACCATGGCCGCCGAGGCAACGTCTTCTTCCGCCTGCAAAACGCGATACAGCATGAAGGTGACTAAAAGGTTAAGCCTCCAAGGAGGTGCAAGATCGCGTTCAGCCACTTCCGCAGTCTTCTCTCGCGTGTGCAGCCGGAGCACAGGCTTGCCGTCTTGAGATGTAACAGTCCAGGTCGGATGCCACAATCCCTTGCAGTGCACGCCGAACTCCTGGCCGTCCGAAAATGTTAACCGCCCTTGATTTACCCATTCGGCGTTGAAACTGGCCATCCGCTGTTGTGAAGCCGAGTCGAAAATCTCAGCCTCACTTCCCCATAAGCCGCTTCGCCGGAAGATCCAACTGCCGGCCGATGTCTCGGCTTCGAAATCGGCTGACCGTGTGCTCCGGCGGCGCAAGGTTCCGGTAAGCTCGCCGTTCAACTTGAGTGCGTAGCCTCGATTGTGTGGAAGCGCGGACCAGGTGAATCCGCTGGAAATTTTTGGATGGGTGAGAGGAATCATAAACACCTCCGAAAAGGCATTTCGATCCAATTCGATGTTAGCACTTTTTCCGCAACATGAGCGACGAAGATCTGAAGGCGATTTTCGCCTATCTGCGAACCGTGAAGCCCATCCACAACCGGATCGACAACCCCGAAATCGCCAGCCGCTGAACGTGTGTGGCTGACGAGAGCATCAGGCGCCGTGCACTCTCCGAGAAGTGCAGGGCGCCTGTTTTTTGGGAATGTGTGCCTTCTGATGCCATACGGTCTTAACCAGATTGAGATGCCCCTCACGCTGCTACAATTCCCTGTTTCGCATTCAGGCTCGGGATTGGCGAACTTCAACGCCAACAACAACGTACTGTCTGGTGGGCTTTGATTTGGTCTCGTTCCTCAAGCCCTAGTCTCGATTCAGGAAGTTGTTCTGCTCCGGGGAGCGCAAGTGGAAGACGTCCAGGTTGTCGCAATGCTGGTGCGGCGCTGTATCGCCGGCGACGCGGCTGCCTGGGAGGAAATCGTGCAAACCTACAACCGGAGAATCTATAACATCTGCTACCGCTTCGCCGGGTCGTCCGACGATGCCCAGGATCTTACCCAGGAAGTTTTTATCAAAATGTACCGCACACTTTCCAGCTACGACCACAGCAAGGGAGCGTTCGTGACGTGGGTTACGACCATGACGCGGAATCTGCTGGTGGACCACTTTCGCAAGACCAAACAGGACCGCATGACTGACTCGATGGATACCACGGCGTCCGATCATGAGGACGCCCAGCCGCTCAGTGAGCAAATTCCTGACCAATCCGCCCCCCCAGACGCCCACGTCCGCAGCCGGGAGGTCAGCCAGACCGTCCACACGGCCTTGGGCAAGCTTTCTCCCGAGCTCCGGGAAGCAGTGATTCTAAGGGACTTACAGGATATGGATTACCGAGAAATAGCGACCGTTTTGAGGGTTCCGGAGGGTACCGTGAAATCACGAATAAATAGAGGCCGAGCGGAACTTGCGAGGCTTTTACAACGTACCTATAGGCAGGTGATGTGATGCCAGACCAGACCAGTAACGGAATGCAGTGCAACGAGTTCGACAGCCTGCTTACGGACGCGCTCGACAGCGTCCTGACCGGGGTCAAACTCGACCGGTTCCAGGTCCACGCCCGGGTTTGCCGGACGTGCGGACCGCTGCTCGCCGAAGCTGAGGCGGGCCGCAACTGGCTGAAAGGTCTCGCGGAGGTGGAGCCTCCGGCCAGCCTGGTCACGAATATCCTGGCATCCACGACGGGCGTTGACACCCAGCGCCTGCGGACATTTGCACCGAGCCGCCAGCCCCGAGTTTCGTGGCTGGAGCATGTGCAAGCCTCGTTCATCGAGCCGGTCTGGGCGATGGTTCGCCAGCCACGATTTGCCATGTCGTTCGGCATGACATTCTTCGTGCTGTCGGTGGGCCTGACCGTGGCCGGCGTGAAACCGTCCGATATACGCGAGATCAGCTTTCGTCCGTCTGCCATCCGGCATACGTACTACGCCACTCAGGCGCGGGTAGTCCGCTATTACGATAACGTCCGGCTGGTTTATGAAGTACAGGCTGCGGTTCGCGGAATCAAGCGCAACTTGACTCCGGCCGAGCCCGGCCCCACCAAACAGAAAGAACGGAAAGACGACACGTCACAACAGCCCGAGCAGAAGCAGGAGCGCAATTACAGCCAGACGGGGGAGCAGTTAATCCTGGCTAGTGCTCCACTGGGTCCATCTCTCCTTGATCCGTCAAATCCGGATCTGCCTGTAGTGTCGGTGACCACTGACAGGAGGTTCGTATGAACTGCGCCACGCACAACGATGTTGCTGCAGTGGCCTTCTGCCGCACTTGCGGCAAGCCACTTTGCAGCCAATGCAGCCGCGACGTCCGCGGGGTAATTTACTGCGAGTCTTGCCTGGCCGCGCGTCTGGAGGGAACAGCGGCGCCGGCTCCGGGCTACGTTCCGCCGTCCTCGACGTATGTGCCACCCGTAGGCAGTCCGACATTTATCCCGCCAACCATTCCCGGCATGCGCCCACAGCTCAACTCTGGGCCGAATCCGGCGGTCGCCGGAATTCTCGCCGGGTTCTTTCCGATTGGAGTGGGAGCGGTCTATTGCTCGCAGTACGCCAAGGGACTGGCTCATCTGGTGATCATGGTGCTTCTGATCCTGGGATTGGGCTCCGATCTGCCGTGGTACGTGATCACGTTTCTCGGCATCGGCACTGGGTTCTTCTACGTTTATCAGATCATCGATGCGGTACGAACCGCAAAGGCCCTTCAGCTGGGCGAGCCTGCACCGGATCCATTCGGATTGGCCGCGAGTTTCGGGGCGGGAGAGAAATTCGAAGCGACCAAAATTCCGGCTGGAGCCGCGATCCTCATCGGTCTGGGCGTGCTGTTCCTGCTGCACACTGCCGGGTTGTTCGAGTTTGGGCTGGATCGTTTCTGGCCGCTGATTCTGATCTTCCTCGGTGTCTGGATGTTCGCGAGGCAATGGGGGCTGATCAGTGGAACCAGAAGCTTTTGCCAATGCCAGCATTGCCGAACGCGCCGTCTGATGGGCCCGGCGATGCTGGTCACGCTGGGCGTGCTGTTCCTGCTGGATAGCGTTTCGAGAATTGGCTTTGTCAGAACCTGGCCTGCCATCCTGCTGGTCATCGGCGTAATCAAACTCGTGCAGAGCAATTCTTCGAGTGCAGGGCACGTAGGACCCCTGCCGCCGGGCTGTTCGGGATTCCCGCCCGGGGCGCCGCCTCCGGGAGTTTCGAGCACGGAGCCGGAGTCACAGCCGGGTGTTTCGGGGACGCAGTCAACCTCTTCTGGAGAGGTGAAAAATGTCTAGCCCAGTGATGACTCCACCACCAATCGCTCCTCTGCCGCCACGCCGTCACCGATCGGTTGCCGGGCCCTTTGTGCTGATCATCATCGGCACGGTTTTTCTTCTCGCCACGATGCGAGTTTTGTCAGTGGGACGGTTGGCTCACTTGTTCGCCAACTACTGGCCAGTCCTGCTGATTCTGTGGGGCGTGATCAAAGTATTCGAACACATGCAGTCGCAGCGCCAAGGCACGCGTTCTTCGGGGATTGGGGCCGGAGGAGTCGTCCTGGTGGTGATGATCGTGTTCTTCGGCCTGATCGCGACTCAGCTCGAGCACGTGAACTGGTCCGGGCTCCGAGACAACTTCAACTTCGACGATAACGATTTTCCCAACATCTTCGGCGGAGATACGTTCAACTTCGACGACCATCTCGAAGAGAATTTTCCGGCCGGAGCCACCCTCAAGGTGATCGATACCCGTGGCGCCGTCAGCGTTCATCCATCTGACGACAACAAGATCACCGTCGTAGTGCGCAAGCGCATTGCCGCCGAAAACCAGAACGACGCTGACAAATACAACCGCGAAACCCGGCCCACCATCACCGCCATCGGCGGCTTAGTGACTGTCGATGCGAATGTTGAATCGGCCGGCAATCATCCGGTCGAAACCGACCTTGATATCTCGATCCCCCGCAAGGGGCCAGTCACGATCATATCCAAGCGTGGGGATGTCACCGTATCCGGGCGCGAGGGCAACGTCGACGTCTCAGCCCAGCATTCCGACACCTCCATCGACGACATCACCGGCAGCGTGAAGGTCAGCCAGCAAAAAGGCTCCGCCAAAATCGAGCAGGTAAACGGGGACGTGCATCTCGAAGGGCGTCTCAACGAAGTCTCGCTTGCCGACATACGAGGCTCCGCACAGCTCGAGGGAGAGTTTCAGGAGAGCGTCAAGCTGGAACGCATCGCGAAATTGGTTACCTTCAAGTCTTCCCGTACGGATATGCAATTCTCGCGCATCGACGGCACCCTCGAACTCGACTCTGATGAACTTCATGCCGAGCAGATCACCGGCCCGCTGCACCTGACCACGCGATCGAAAAATATCCGGCTTGATGGCGTATCTGGCGACGTCCGCCTGCAGGATGACAACGGCGCAGTCGAAGTGGCTATGCGCAACCTGGGCAACATACAGATCGACAATCGCAACGGCGACATACAGCTTAGCCTGCCCGATAAGGCCGGCTTCCGCCTGGACGCCCACACCCGCGATGGCGAGATTCAATCTGACTTCGAAGGCTTGAACGTCAACAACAAGGAACACGAATCCAGGGCCAGCGGCAGCGTGGGGAACGGCGCGTCGCACATCGTGATCAACAACGAGCACGACAACATTGAGATTCGAAAGAGGTCGGAGAATGCCGGATCCGTTCCGCCCGTTCCAGCGCCTCCCAAGCCCGGCAAGGCATTGCCGGCACCCAAAACCAACGTGCAGCCGACAGAGAACTAATCAGCGTCGCTCGGCTACGCCTTCGCCCGACAGCCGATGCGGCCCTCGCTGCGCGGCCAAGGCTCTCTCTACGTGAGCGGTGATGGCTGCAACTTCTCGCGCACCAGGCCTTCCACTTGCGCCAGCACGTCGTCCTCGGTCATGGAAGTCGAGTTGATGACAACGGCGTCTGCTGCTGGCACGAGGGGGGATGCAGCGCGTGTACGATCGCGGTGATCGCGCTCCCGAAGTTCTGCCGCGACGCTGGCGGCTAGATGTCCTTGAATTTTTTGCTGCGCCATCCGCCGTTGCTCGCGCACCACCGGATCGGCGTCGAGAAAGATTTTCAAGTCGGCATCGGGGAAAACTTTGGTGCCGATGTCCCGGCCCTCCATCACGACGCCCCCGCCGGCACCCATGGCGCGCTGGTGGCTTACCATCCACTCCCTTACTTTCGGATGCACCGAAACTTTCGATGCTGCATCGGTCACATCGCTCTCGCGGATGCGCGAAGACACATCCTTGCCGTCGAGCAGCGTGCGATTCCCGCCGAGGGTGGGCTCCAGCCGGATCTTCGAGCTGTCGGCGAGCCGCACGAGCGAAGCTTCATCTTCGAAAGAGATATCTTTGTTGATCGCTTTGAGTGCCAAAGCACGATACATTGCGCCGCTCTCCAGGTTCACGTATCCCAACTTGCGCGCCAGCCGGGAGGCGATCGTGCTCTTACCCGCCCCCGCGGGCCCGTCAATGGCAATGGTCAGTTTGCGCGGATAATTCTGTCCGGCGGATTGGTCGCTCATCGTTGAAGCAAGATTGTACACGCTGGGCGATTGTGCTTGAATTTGTCGCTTTACTAATACATTCTCTCTACCTCACCCTTGGGCCCCCAAGATGTTCAGTATTCGTTCAGGAGGAAGTCATGAAACGGCTCCTTGGCTTGTTTGTATTTTGTGCGCTCACTTTTGCTATAGCCAACGCTCAAACGGTGGTCGTGAAACGCAACGTGGTGCTCCGTTCCAGCCCTTCCTCCTCAGGAAAGAACCTCGGGACCCTGAAGCCCCCCACCGAGCTCAAACTCGTCAGTCTCGCGGTCCGGAATGGGTACCGCCACGTCGTTACGGACGCCGGGGATAAGGGATGGGTCTGGGCCAACAATGTGGCAGTGCAGGACGCGGGCGACACGAACGAAGGAACTGGCGCCGATGCTGGTCTGTTAAGCAAACTGCTCGCCGCGCATGTGGATGCAGTTGGACAGCCTCTTATCAAGAACGGTGCGACCGTATGCGGCCCGACCGGCGACGCGACTGACGACAAGATAAAAGCGCTGAACAAGAACAAGAACCGGACGGACAAGCCTGCAGGGGACGCTTATGTGCCGATCATTTGGACGGCCCTTCGTGACCTTCCCTCAGATCGATCCTCGGACCTGCCAGGGGCCCCAATTGTCGTGGAAGGATTCCTGGTGCACAGAGTCAAAATTGAAAATGACGGGACAGGAGAGTCTACGAATTGCCATCTTCTGGCCGACGACGAGGTGGACTGGCACATCTACCTCAGCGACACTGCCGGGCTTGATGACATCAGCCAGGCCGTAATCGTCGAGACCACGCCTCGCACCCGGCCACTTCACAAGTGGCAGAAGCCCGACCTCGACAAGGTCGTGAACAAGAACACCGCCGTTCGGATAAGCGGGTGGCTGTTGTATGACTTCGAGCACACGAATGTGATTGGTACGCAGAGAGCCTCAGTGTGGGAGGTCCACCCCATCACGAAGATTGAGGTGAAACAAGGTAATCAGTGGATTGATCTTGACCAGTGAAGAATGCCCGTACCTACGGACGGGCTAAAGCCCATCCCCTTCAAAACGAATAGGGGTCAATCTGTGTGACGAAGCTAGCGCATCTACTTTGCCGAGAACTTGAACACCGTCTTCTCGTGGAACGTCTCGCCCGGTTTCAGGATCGTACTCGGAAAGTCGGGATGGTTCGGCGAATCCGGAAAGTGTTGTGTCTCCAGGCAGAAGCCGAATCGCCGCTTGTAGACATGGCCATGCTTGCCTGTGACCGTCCCATCCAGAAAATTCCCGGTATAAAACTGAACTCCCGGCTGGGTGGTGGAAACCTCGAGCACGCGTCCTGTGGTCGGTTCAGTAACGCGCGCCGCCAGCACCATGCCCGGCCCTGAGCGGTTGATCACAAAATTGTGATCGTATCCGTGGCCAAGGACGAGCTGCTCATAGTTTTCCTCAATGCGCGCGCCAATCTTCGTCGGACTCGTGAAATCGAATGGAGTTCCTTTCACCGCGCGAAGTTCGCCTGTCGGTATCAGATTCTTATCCACGGGAGTGAACTTGTCGGCGTTGATCATGATTTCGTGATCGAGAATGTCGCCGTTTCCCTCACCCTTGAGATTGAAGTAGCTGTGCTGGCTGACATTAATAGGCGTTGCCTTGTCGGTGGTCGCTTCGTAATCGAGGATGAGTTCGTTATCGTTGTTCAGCGTGTATGTGACTGTGGTCTTCAGATTGCCGGGAAAGCCTTCCTCGCCGTCTTTGCTCAAATAGCTGAACGCGACTCCTGTCGAGCCCTTCAAAGGCTCGGCATCCCAAACGACTTTATCGAAGGTCCTGGTCACGCCACCGTGGAGCGTGTTCGGGCCATCGTTCTTAGGTAAGTTGTACGTCTTGCCGTCAAGCGTGAACGTGCCGTTGGCGATGCGGTTGGCGTAGCGTCCAACAATTGCGCCAAAGTACGGAGGATTTGGAATGTAGCCCTCCATGGTTGGATGCCCGAGCACCACGTCGGCAAATTTGCCGTGCTTGTCGGGAACGCGAATCGACATGATGATGCCGCCGTAATTCATCGCATCCACTTCTACGCCGTGAGCGTTGGTAAGCTTATACAAGTTGACGGGCCTCCCCTCCCGTATCCCCAGCCGACTTTGTTGGACTCCCGCGTGATGCTTGGCGGACTTCGTCTGGGCAAACAACAGCGCTCCCGTTGCGCAGGCAAGAACAAAAGCAAAAACGATCAGGTACATGGGCAAGAGGCGTCTTGGCATCATGGCCAAAAGTGTACTACGAGGAAGACATTTTGTGATGTGGTTCGGTTTGTTGGGACGAGGAATACTTGGCCGACAGCTGGAAGCGGCACGTTTCGCAGAAGCTACTTTCCCGCAAATCGATCCACTCCACTGCATGAGCAGACGCCATGGCGCAGCGGTAGTCCTGACAGTGGCGAAGATCCAATGTATGCCCTAACTCGTGAACACATTCCTTGAGAAGCCGCTGGTTCAGCACGGCGTCATCCCGCTCCAAGCCGTAGAACTCCTGCCGCAGACGGTATGTGGAAACGACGGCACAGGGTCCCCCAAGCTGCGCCTCGCCAAAAACATATTTCAGAATCGGGATATATAGATCGACGTCGGCGATGGCAAGCAATCTCCAGTGCTCCCGACGTACCAGAGGTTGTATGCGCTGCAGGATCTCCGAGGAATGAAACTGCTGGCGTTCGATGTGGTAGGACGGAGCCGGATCGAGATGGAATGGCAGGATCTCGCAGGCGACATTGAGATTTCGAGGGATAGCGGCGCGCACATTCTCGACCAGCGAGAGCTCAGTCGTGCCGACCCGAAGCAGGTGAACGAGGTTCATCGAAACCCGCCGTCGATTCTAATTCCTGCTTCCGGCCGGAGTGCGAGTCCATCCATAGCGCTTCAGCTTATGGTGGAGCGTTACCCGGTCGATGTCGAGAACTTCAGCGGTGCGACTCTGGTTGCCGCCGCATTCTTCCAGCACGTGCAGGATGTGGGCGCGCTCGATTTCATCCAGACTCTTGGCAGATGTGGCCGGACCCGATCCATTTGGTTGCTTGAAGATGAAATCTTGCTCGCGAATCTCCGGCTCTTGTGCCACAACCATGGCGCGCTCCACGGCATTTTCCAGTTCGCGCACGTTGCCCATCCAGGGTTGCTGCTGCAGTTGCTGAATCGCAGCCGGGGAAATGCGGGTGATGCGCTTGTTCATCGCCAAAGAGAATTTGCGAACAAAATGTTCCGCCAGCAGTGGGATATCTTCGCGGCGCTCCCGTAACGGCGGCAGCTCGATCCGGAAGACGTTCAGCCGATAGAAGAGATCGGGCCGGAAGGTGCCTTCCTCGATCATTTGCTCCAGATTCTTGTTGGTCGCGGCCACGCAGCGAAAGTCGACCTTAACGACCTGGGTGCCTCCGACGCGGGTGATCTCGCGTTCCTGCAGCACTCGCAGCAGATCGGTTTGCGTCTTCAAGCTGATGTCGCCAATCTCGTCGAGAAAAACCGTGCCGCCCTCCGCAATCTCGAACTTGCCCTTCTTGCGGTATTGCGCGCCCGTGAAAGCCCCTTTCTCATGTCCAAAGAGTTCGCTCTCCAGAAGGGTTTCGGTCAGCGCTCCACAGTGAATTGCGACCAGAGGGTGGAAGCGCCGCATGCTGGCGGCATGGATGGCGCGAACCACAAGCTCCTTGCCGGTTCCACTTTCACCCGTGATCAGCACGTTGGCGTCGGTTGGCCCGACCGTTTCGATCGCATCGCTAACTTTCCGCAACGCCGCGCTCTGGCCTACAAGATCGCCGGGGCGGGTGGCTTCCGCCACGGTCTCGCGCAGTTGGACGTTTTCCTTTTCCGCCCGGCGGTGGGACAGAGCCTTCTTCACCAGATGTGCAATTTCATCCGGATCCAAAGGCTTGCTGACGTAATCGTAGGCGCCGTTCTTTAGTGCTGTGACTGCGGTTTCCACCGAGGCATAGCCCGTCATCATGATCACGATGAGATCGGGGTCCAGTTCATGCAGCCGGCGCTGCAGTTCGATGCCGTCGGTGCCGCGCATCTTGATATCGAGCAGGGCGGCATCCCACTTGCCTTCGGCCATGCGCGTAAGCGCGTCACTGGCATTCTCCGCGGTGCCAATTTCATATCCTTCTTCGCGAAACCATTTGCCAAGGGAATCGCGTACGCTGAGTTCATCGTCCACGATCAGCAGTTTGCCCTGTGTCTCCACGCTTCATCACCTCCCGCTGCTAAGAGCGGTAACTTCCTCCGGCCGGAACGGCGCGGTGGTTGTCTCCTCCGGATCCCACGGCAGGATCACGGTAAAAGTCGTGCCGCAGCCGAGTTCCGATTTGACGTCGATCGATCCGTCATGACGTTCCAGAATGCTGTGACTGATAGCCAAGCCCAGTCCCACTCCCTTGCCGGTTTCCTTCGTTGTCAGGAAAGGCTCAAAGATTCGCGAGAGAATCTCAGGCGGAATCCCGCTTCCATCGTCCCGTACCGTGATACGCACGAATCGATCTTCCCGGCTGGATTCGCTGGCCAGCCACAAGTTTCCACCTTGTGGCAATGCGTCCACTGCGTTCATCATGAGCGCAAGGATGACCTGCTCGATTTGCGCTGCGTCGCACTGAACCAGAGGGAGATCAGATTCAAGTTTCAATTCCACGTGAACGCTGGCCAGGTCGAACTGATGCTGCACCAGCCGCAAGGCCTGACCGATCACCTGGTTGAGATTGACTGGCTGCAGGTTCATGGGCGTGGTGCGGGAGAAGGTCAGAAGGTTCTTCACCAGGTCGCCGCAGCGCCGGCTCTCGGAGGCGATCAGGTCGAGGGATTCCTTCATTTCGCCGCGCCGATCGTTTCCGCCGTCGTCGCGGTCCATCCATTTGCGCATCAGTTTTGCGTAGGTGAGGATGCCCGAAAGCGGATTATTGATTTCATGCGCGAGCACCGCCGCCATTTTTCCGATCGAGGCCATCTTCTCTGTGTGCAGCGCGTGCTCGTGCGCCCGCTTTAACTCGCGTGTTTTTTGCTCCACGCGTTCTTCAAGAGTTCGCGTCCATGCAAGGTTTTCGCTATGTTCCGCCTGTAACCGGCTGCTCATGCTGTTGAAGGAGGCGGCCAACTCACCTATTTCGTCACGAGACTGCACGCCAATCTGGTAGCCGAGGTCGCCTGCGGACAAGCGTTCGGTTCCGCGGTGCAGCGCCTTGACTGGGTGCCCCACGACCCGCCAGACGACAAACCAGCTCAAAACCGCAATCAGCAGCAGCGCACAAGCGGTATACCCGATCATGCGGCGACTGCTCTCGGCGAGTTGCACGTCTGCTTTCGCCAGAGACAGATCGGCGTCGAGCACGCCGAGAATCTTTTGCTCTGCGGGATGCGCATGGCACGCCGCATTCGAGCATGATGGCTGGTTTTCGATAGGAGTAATAATCCCAAGCACACGAGTGCCGGCCGCATTCCGGTAAATGCGAAAGCGATCGGGGCGATTCAGCTTCGCCAGCGGCTGGGATTGCGCATGGCAGGCGTAACAGGCTTCGGCGGTCTTATCGACGACGTGATTGTGCTCGGCGGCGTCAGTGGTGTAGGTAATCCTGCCTTCCTGATCGAAGATGCGGATCTTCTCCATGCCGGGCTCGGCTGCCATGGTCTGTATGGAGTGGTAGAGCCCTTCCTGATCATTGCGCAGCATATAATCGTCGTGCTCTGTTTGATGACATCGCTGATTCGCTCGGCACTGAGCAGGGTGTTCTGCTCGAGATGCTGGCGGTGCAGTCGAACGTTCAAGTATCCCAGCAGCGCGAAGATCAACATCATCGCGCCCAGCAGAAGCACGTTCAATTTCGTGCTCAGGCTGTGCGTGAGTCGGAGCCAACTGGCCGCGTCCTGGTTCAGTCTCCCGCATTTTCCACGGCCGCCGCAGTTACGGGAATGTCGGAATTGCGGGCGGCAATCTTTTCCGCGGCCAATTCTTCCCGGGGAAAGATCGGCAGATATTTAACCGCCATACCGAAGAGCGCGAAGCCAACGGCGATGATCATTCCTGTCACTGCCAGTTCCGTCCACTTAGGGAAATAGCGCACTCCGGTCGATCCTTCGAATCCGGTGATGCTGACATTCATCCGATTGGTGATGAAACCAAGAACGACGAGCACTGCGCGAAATGTACAGGCCGCCCGGGCTTGAACGTACGCGGGGCTGAGCCAGCAAGATCAGCGGCACGATGATCGCCAGAAAAATCTCCAGCCAAAACAAATAGGTCTCGTATCCGGCATGGAACGCCAGCTTGAGGGCACCGCGGTTAGCCAGGTCCTCGAAGCGGAGAATCCCATAAACACCGAGCACCACGACCAAAACGCGGCCGAGTTCCTGCAGGACGGGCAATTCCAAGTGCAATCCGAAATGCTTGGAACTCAATGAGGACTCGAAGATGGTCATCGCCAGGCCCACCGCAATTGCCGAGAGAAAGAAGAACACCGGCAGCAGCGGGCTGTACCAGAACGGATGCAGCTTCTCAGGAACGATCAAATACAACGTACCCAGCGAGGACTGATGCAGCGTGGAGAGAATTACGCCGCAGATCACGAGTGGAATCAGGATGGCCCGAACTAATTTCAAGGGCCGTTCCAGATGGAAGTGCTCCAGCACGATCGGCGAAAATTCGAGCGCCAGGACGGTGGTGTAGAGCATGACGCAGTACGCCACCTCAAACATCACCGAATGCGGATTGCGCATGATCAGCGGATGCCAGATGTTGTACGGCTTGCCAAGGTCATACATCAGTGCCGCAGAAACCAGAATGTATCCGAGGAACGCTGTCAGGATCGTGGGCCGAATGATCGAATGCAGACGCTTGATATTCAATATGTGAACTGCCGCAGTCAGGGTGAATCCGCCGGCGGCCAGCATCACGCCGCAGAGCACGTCAAAGCTGACCCAGATGCCCCAGGGGAACTGTCCGACAAATTAGTCGAAGCGCCCAGACCCTGGGTGAAGCGGATGAACGTGGCATAAAGGCCGCCAGCCATGAGGAAGAAGAAGACAAGCTTCCAGAAAGTGAGCTTGAATGCCGTCGGCGCGGGCCATTATCGCTTTCCTCCATTCTTTCTTTTCCTTCGCTTCTCTGGCTTCCGCGAGCGCGACTTCTTCGCGGCGGTGTGTGATCCACCACACGCCGCCGAGGACCATGCCTCCGAGGGGGACAAAATCAGGGATGTGCGACAGAATCCGGTAGGTCAGCATCGGCAGCGGATCCTTGGAAATGTCGGTGCGGTATCCGAATGTCTCGAATGGAACCGCCGATAGCAGCAGCACCGATGTGCCGCCTACTTCCTCGAGACCGTAAATGTGATCGACGTAGTTGCCCGGGTTGTCGTGAATTCGCTGCCGGGCCTCGGCGATCAATGTCGTCACGCTCGCCAAACTTGGTTGCGCCGGTGGGGCAGATCTCAGCGCAAGCTGTCTGCTTTCCTTGCGCGACGCGGTCAGGACACATGACGCATTTCTGCACCTTGGGAATCAGCTTTCCCCACTCGTACTTGGGAACGCTGAACGGGCAAGCGACCATGCAGTATCGGCATCCCATGCACTTGGACGCGTCGTAAGTCACCGGACCCAAGGCCGTCTTCTTGAGCGCTCCCACTGGACAGACCGACGCGCAGGAAGGTTCCTGGCAATTCATGCAGAGGCGGCGCATGAACTTGTCGCCACGAGTCTGGATGCACGTCAACTTGTGGGCGGACTGGAACTCCTCGGCAGCAATGGCATCGTCGTAGGCGAGATTGTTCTGCGTGGCGCAGGCCTGCTCGCACTGCTTGCATCCGATGCAAATCGTCGAATCATATAAGAGTGCTTTGCTCATGAATCATGCTCCGGCTCGCCTTTACGGGTTGATCAGGCCCGCCGGAATTCCTTTCGATCGACGCCTGAGCTGAATGAGGAAGAAGAGGAGCGATTACCGCGGTAACCGCAGACGGGAATCGGACCTGCAAAAGCTGCTTACCTCATCAGAGCAGAGGGCTGTCGCGAAATTCAGCAGCTTCAGACGGTAAAGAGTGTGAATGATTAGGAACAAAGCAGCCGTGACCCGTGTCACTGGTGAACGTGATGGCAGTCAACAGCCAATCTTGGCAACAGCTCAAAAGTAGCTGCTTTTTGCATCAACGAGCTGAAGCGGACTGCAACACTGCGGTGTCCTCATGTAACTTGTTCCATCCACAGCAGTTCCCAAGGCAAAGCGTCGGGAACGTCCGAATGTGGAGATAGCTCGTGTTGCGATCCGCATCGGAAGCGTGTGAGGTATTTCGATACAGGGGAGAATTTCGCTCCGGTTCGCATCTCGCTAAGTTTCTGCGCGTCATAGAGATGCAGAGGCTTGACGCGCTGACCGCGGCCTCCGCCGCTCTTTGGCCCGACGATTGCCTTTAGCAAAGGTGAGAGTGGCTGAGAAATGAAGAGGCACTCCGGGCGAGGTGGTTTATGACAGTCATCATGGTTCTCCTGACGTTCGCAATCTTCTTACTCATTGATTATGTGCGCAGCCAGAAATTGGCGAAGCATCCTGCGGTACAGACGGTACGCCGTGAAGCAGCGTCGCACGTGGTTCCTGCGATGGTCGCCGGCTTCCAGGTTCCAGAAAATGTCCGTTATCACGCTGGACACACGTGGGCCCTCAGCGAAAGCCGCGAACTGGTGCGCGTCGGCATGGACGATTTTGCTTCGAAGCTGATCGGCAAAATTGAAAATATCGCGCTGCCCCAACGCGGCCGGTGGGTGCGCCAGGGTCAGAAGATCTGGACGGTCACGCGCGGCGGCAAATCCGTCGACATGGTTTCCCCGATCGAGGGCACTATTACCGATGTGAACGACGCCGCAGCAAAAAATCCCGAGCTAGCGCGAAAAGATCCTTACGGAGAAGGCTGGCTGGTCACGGTGCAGGCTCCGGATTCCAAGATCAACTTCCGCAACCTGCTGGGTGGCACGCTGGCGCGGCTGTGGACCGAAGCGGCCGCAATGCAACTGCGGAACAAAGTGCCGAGCATTCGCCGGAGCACTGGCCCAGGACGGTGGCGTCGCGGTCGACGATCTCACGGCGCATATGCCCAAAGAAGATTGGGCCACATTGACGAAAGAGTTCTTCCTCTCGTGACGATGGTCGAGGCGAAGACCTCGCCCAACCTCCTGATGACACCGCCCGGGATAATATTCCCGGGCGGTCCTTTATTGGGGAAGCGCTACTCGCTGAGAACGTCTTGTGTGATGGGATCGGGAGAAGACACGAACAATGAAAATGCAGACTGCGACTGCGGAACTGAGCATGAGTACTCGTAAATATTGCGCCGCCGGCATCGTGGAGTCTCCGAAGATGCTGCGCAACAGTCCAGAGGTCGCGCTCCCGGCACACAGCGCGAAGTAGACTTCTCTCCCGCACACAGCGTGAGATGCCGGTGAGCCACGCCAAGAATCGACGCGACGACAACATAAATCCCGATCAGGATGAAATCCCCCGTCGCCGCCGAACCATGCAGCAGAATTCCAAGTCTCGGCGCGACAAACCCGTGCGTCGCCACTGCCAGAAAAACGAGAGAATGAATGAGCGCAATCAGCGCGCGTTTTCGGTTGGTCAGGACTCCAAATTCGTTCATAACAAGATGACTCAGTGTCCCTGATTTCTGGCCCTTCCTGGTGTGACGAGTTGTACCAGCGGCTGTGATTCGGATCACGGAACCGGGGCGGCGCTCCTGGAATCCGCGAACCCCGGGTGATACCATCGCGGCCAATATGACCAAAAGAACGCTCGTGCTTGTATCGATGTTCGGCTTCTTGGCGTCGCTGCTCAGCGCGTCAGGCCAGTCGGCCGAGAACTCCCCGAAGGGCATTGTCCTGCACGCCGCACGAATGCTCGACGTGAAGGCCGGAAGGATCGTCAAGCCCGCCGAGATTCTGGTCCACGGCGATCGCATCGTCGAGGTCGGTCAATCCGTGAAGCATCCGGCCGGAGCGGAAGTGATCGACCTGGGCGATCGCACTCTGGTTCCCGGGCCTGATCGATGCGCACATCCATCTGTTTCTGCATCCGGGGGCGGAGGATCTGCAGACGGTGCAGGAATCGGTGCCGCAGCGCACGATCACGGCTACTCTGGCGGCGCGCGATGACCTGATGGCAGGATTCACGGCCGAGCGCGACATGGGCACGGAAGGCGCCGGTTCGGCCGATACAGCGGTCCGTAATGCGATCAACGAGGGCCGGATTCCCGGCCCGCGGCTGCGCATCAGCGGCAATGCCATCAACATTCTGGGCGGCCACGAGGACGCGATCGGCTACAACCCGGCGCAGCACGTTCTGCCCAACGCAGATTACGCCAACAACGCCGACGAGTTGATCGCCGTCATGCGGCAGCAATTCAAGGAAGGCGCGGACTTCATCAAGATCTACGAGACCGGGCGCGGACTCGCATGCGAGATGGCAAGCTCTCCACACCGTATCAATACACCGAAGCGCAGCTGGAAGCGGCAGTGAAGGAAGCGGCGCGGCTGGGCAAGCACGTGGCCGTCCACGCGACAGGAGAACCGGGCACGCTGTATCGCTGCGCAGGCGGGGGTGGCTTCGATCGACCATGCCGATCAGCTGAGCGATGAAACCATGCGGCTGATGAAGGAGAAGCAGATCTTCGCCGTGCCGACGTTCACCATCTTCGAATACTTCGCGGAGCATGCGGCCACGCCGCAACAGAGCGGCGCGTGAGCACCACATGCTCGATCTCAGGGCGCAGGAATTCAAAAAACAACTTGCTGCGGGAGTTCCCATGGCGGTGGGCTCGGACGTCGGACCGTTCCCGCATGGGACGCAGGCGCGCGAGTTTGTGCTTATGGTGAAGTACGGGATGCCACCCGTTGCCGTGTTGCAGGCCGATCTGTTGAATGGCGCGAAGCTGCTTAGGATGGGAAGGCCAGATCGGCTCGCTGGAGCCGGGGTATTTCGCCGACGTTATTGCCGTTGCCGGTGACCCCCTGCAGGACATCTCGACACTACAGAACGTGAGCTTCGTGATGAAGGCTGGCGTTGTACACAAAAGGTAGAGTCCACGTTTGAGTGTAATGAATGAGGAAATAGCTGCAAGAACTTGCACATCTTTTTGCGGTCTGCGTTCCGACCTGTAGCCTAACTCGTTACTTCTAAAAGGATTCCCGCAGTCCTAATGTGGGATCCATGGACGCCGGATTGCGATGTATCCGGTGCGCCTCCCTCCCCGCTGCACAATCTCTATGACAAATCCACGTGTTCCTGTCGCCCTCGTAGCGCTACTTGCGTCGACCTTTTTGGCCACGAATGCATTCGCGGCGGAGCCGTACCCCGACGCTCCGATTCCTACCGGCGCTCCGGCGGCGGCCGTCAGCTTCACACCTGTGGTGGCGACTCGAGCCGCGGAGGTTCCTCATAAGTTCTGGGACAGGCAGAATACTGTTCTGTTCGCGGCCACGGCAGCGATGAGCGGTGTGGATTTTGCAGTGACGCGCTCGAACCTGCAGCGCGGCGGACAGGAACTGAATCCGGTGGTCCGCATGTTCGGGAACACAACAGCCGGACTGGCGGTGAACTTCGTTGGAGAAACAGCTGGTGTGGTTGCCGTCTCCTATTTCTTCCACAAGACCGGCCATCACAAGCTGGAACGCGTCCTATCGGTTGTGAATCTGGGTGCGTCAGCGGGCGCGGTGAGCTACGGGTTGAGCCACCGCTAATCCATTCGATCGAACTGCGGCTGAAGCCCGGGACTCTCGAGGACGCTTGATTTGGCACGAGTGGAACTCGTGCCCTTACCCGGTTTCTTCTCTAACTTCGGGCATCGCCGAAAGTCCAGTCTCATCACGTCCTGACATCTCCAGCCATAGACGTGAGGCAAAATACCCAAACTTCTCGCTTGCTCTCCTCTCGAAAAAGAAAATGGCCGGGAGCGAAGCTCCCGGCCATGAGTTATCAAGCTGTGTCTTAGAAGCTGAGTCGCAGGCCGAACTCCATCGTGCGCGGAGTGTTGCCCTGCGCTGGCAGCGTTCCGAACCCGTCCGGACCGGCGCTGGTGTCCAGATAATCGCCCGGACCGGGGTCTTGGAATACTGGGTGGTTGAAGAGGTTGACGGTCACCATCTGGAACTCGAAATTGAAGCGCTCCGTAATCTTGAAGCCCTTGCGGAGGCTGACATCCATGTTCCAATAAGGCAACCCGCGAATGATGCCCCAGCCGCCATTCCTGGTATCCAATCCCAGGATCGGCTGCCGGAACGCATCAAAGGCCTTCGCCGGATCGGCGAACAGATTGGGCAACTGACCAGCTGTTTTGTGTACGCCGGTGCTGATGGGTGCAACCTGGACGGCGTTCTCGGAATTCCCGTTCGCGAAGAAGTTAGCGGAATCAGCCTCGCCAAAGGCTTGCCCTCCGCCATTGACGGTGCCGAGGGTGATCGGCAGGCCGCTGCCGGCGGTGAAGATCGGTGCAAACGTCCAGCCCCCCAAGACATGTCCGACGACTCCCGACTGTCCTTTGTAAAAGGGAGGATTGTAGACAAAGAACAGGTTGTAGACGAGTTTGCGGTCGAAACCTGCCAAGCCATAGCCAGCATTCAGGTTGTAGGGGTCGACCGCCGTTTCTTCACTGGTCGCCTGAACCACGGCGCCCGTGCTAAGCGTTTTCGACCAGGTGAGGTTGGATTGAGTGGTCAGGCCGTGCCAGTCGCTCATCTTGAACGATACGAAGGCGCCATTGTAATTGCCGTGACCGATGCTGGCGTTCATACCGACGCCGCTGGTCAGCTGTCCGCTGGCGCCGTTGGCCCCGGGCAGGGCGGTATTCATCATCGTGCGGCCGAACTTGAATGGTCCGCCGTCCAGATCGCTCCACATGCTCCAGACATTCTGGCCAGTGATGTTGCCCAGTTCATTGTCGACCACCGCCGCCGTGCAGTTTGCGTACGTGCCCGTGCCATTAGAGAACGTGCCGGTGCAGTACGACGAGTTCAATGCGTTCTCAAAGAACGGTTGCGCCTTGATGCCATTGATAAAGGCACCGTAAGCCGGGTTCGGGGAAGTGGTGTTTCCACTCGTTATCGTTGGGGAAGGAACATTGCCACCGCACGCGTTGGTTGAGACCGCGCAATTCAAAGCCACGGCAACGTTCGCGTAGGCATTTTTGAACTGCTGTCCGCCCACGGTCATCATGTAAGGTACGGCGTTGATGTTGATCGGCTGGTACTCGTGCTGAATACGGCGGCCGATGTAGCCCAGTTCCATGGTTACGCCGCGATGCAGTTGACGTTGAACCGTGAGGTTGAAAGAGTCCACAAAGTTTGGCCGGAAGTGCGGGTCCAATCCTTCGCCAGCACCTGCGGCGATTCCGTTGACGCCTGGGAAAAGCGGTTGGGGCAGCGTTGCGGCAGCTGCCGGTAGCGGTGCTGACTGACCGTCAACCCCCACGCGGAACGCGGTGCTTGGGGTAGCGCCGCCGCCGCCATTGCATGTGCCGCCTATCACCGCGCCGATGCACTGGACGGGTTGGATGAGGCCGGTGCCCAGTAGCGGGACCAGCACCAAATCCACGCCATTCAGGCGACCGAAAATGCGTCCGTAACCAGCGCGGATCACAGTGTCCTGGTGGCCGAAAAGTCTGCCTCCCACGGAATCGGCGTCGAAGCGCGGATTCCACGCGGCGGCAACCCGCGGACTGAACGAGCCGTAGTAAGGATTGTAGGGGTACTTCCTTCCGTTTTCCGTGTTACCGACCAGATTGAAACCAACGATCGGATTGTAGGGTTGCCCCTGAAGCGCGGCCTGCTCGCGGGAACGCAGGTAAGAGACCGTGTCGACCAGCTGATTGGCCTGATCGACGAATTCGACCTGCTTACCATTCTTCTCGACGGGCGGCATTTCGAGCGTCCATCCCATACCGTAAGTCAGCGTAAAGGTGGGCTTCATATGCCAGGTGTCGCTGAAGTACACGTTATAGAAGGGGATGGTGCTCTGGTCGAATGCTGGTGTGAGTGGCGGGTTCAACTGCAGGTTTGATCCGCTGCGGGTGTAAGCAATCTGGGCGATGGATACCAGGCCCAACGTGGCTGCGTAGTCGCGGCCCCAACTTGCAGCCGAGCCGACGGTCGGAACAAAGCCGGTCATACTGATGCCGTTGCCGGCGCTCGAGGTAGTTCCGAGTTGGTATACGGGTTGGTAGTTGATGCCGCCGCCGTTGTCGGTTCGCTGATGCCAGTTGAAATTGTGTTGATAGGTACCGCCAAACGCGAACAGATGGTTGCCATGAAGTGTGCTGACGTCGTCCCGGAACATCTGGTCTTTGCCGTCCCAGAAACGGGTGCGCGTCTGCTGCGTGTTCACGTTATAGGGGCTGAGGTTCTGCAATTTTGACTCGCCTAGCGGTTCGAGCGCTCCTCCTAAACCGGGAAGCTGAATGACGTCGCCTGCCCGGCTCCATGCCCACCAGTTACGCAGAAAGCTGTAGTGAAAATTGTTTGTAGTGTTGGAGCTGATGTTTGTGGTCAAGCCGGCAACGTAATACCAGGGCAGTTGGGGGGCTTTCGACTGCGATGATGGCACGCCGAGTTTGTCGCCAGGCAAAAGGCCTCCGACATCGACTTGGTCAGTGGTTGCGATCTTCAGTTTGAAATAGCGGTAGCTGGTCGTGAAATGCCATTTATCGCTAAAATCGTGATCCAGTCGAACCACAGCGAAGTTGCTAGTCTGCGGTATCTGTAAATTGGCGCGGAACCCACCAATATTACCAACACCGTTTTTCATGTCGCACCGGGACAGACCGCAATCGCCGTTCACCTCGTTCGGCATCGGCATGTACTTGTTCCACATCTGCTGGACGAGAGGATTGATGCCGAGCCCGCGAGGATCGCAGACATTGTTCGCGAATCCATTGGCCGCTGTGCAGTTCGCATTGGTGTTTAAGTTGTAGGTGATGCCGCCGAAGATCAGTTCCCCCTGACGCATGGTCGCCGAAGGAACAATCCTTTCAAACGTCGTTGAATTCGGCCAGCGATACCCTTCGTAGTTTCCGAAGGCGTAAGTCTTGCCGCCTAGAATCTTGGGAAGCATCACGCCGCCAAAACGAGCCCCGAAGCGGCTGCGGTGCCAGTCAGGGACCTTAACCTGGTTCAGATTATTGTCCCAAGTGTTCGCCGACCAATTGTTGTCAAGGTAGTATTCGTAAACGCTGCCGTGGTAGGTGTTGGTGCCGCGCCTGGTAACCACTTGGACTTCGGCTCCGGCGGAACTGTTGAAGTCAGCGGTCTGGCCGGTCGAGTTCACCTTGAATTCCTCAACGCTGTCGGCCGGAGTTGGCAACACTCCGGTCGGGCCACTGGCAACCGCGTTGCTCTGGTTGGAAATGCCTCCGGTTGGGTCGCCGGCAAAACTAGAGGTGTAGACGCTCATACTGCCGTCCATGTCATTGGTGTTGTTGCCGCCGTCGAGCATGAAGCTGCTCTGGTCGACCACCGCTCCGGCCACGCTGCCATCCGGAGATACTCCAGGCTGCAGCTCAACGAAGGTGCTCACGTCGCGGTTCAAACTGGGGAGATTGTCCAGGGCAACCGCAGTAAGCGTGTTGCCGACTGTCGCATTCATCGTCTGCAGTTCATTGCCAGCCGCTGTCACTTCCACCACGACGTTGCTTCCGCCAACCTGTAATGCCAGGTTCACCGTCATAGCGCTCCCGACGGTAACGGTGGTCTGGGTCTTGGTGCTGGAGAAACCTTGTTTTGAGACGACCAACTCATACTTGCCCGGATCCACGTTGACGAAGACGTAGCGCCCCGCGTCATTGCTGGTTAGGGTGCGGGCGACTTTGGTGGAAGTATCGGTCAGAGTCACCGTGGCGCCGTTCACAACAGCACCGGTTTGGTCGGTGACCGTTCCACCAAGTGTGCCGGACGCTGTCGATTGGCTCCACAGCGGAACTGCACACAGGCAGAGAATCAGCAAACACACACCAAGGGCAGAACAACAAGCAATAGCAGAGTGGCAGCGGACCGTCATTGACAGACCCTCCTGAGAGTTAACCCGCGGAACAGGCGCGGGAACTTCTTCGAATCGACTGCTTTCTTAAATCGACTTGCTTTTTGAGAGAACCCAGGGAGTCGAGAAATGGAGGCGTCCGGCCAACCGGAAGGCCGAGTAGATTCCCCAATTCTCGCGAACCCCACAGACAGGTCGGGAACACTACCACTGTTGACCGCACAAAAACAAGTAGTAATTGTTGAGATCCATTTTTTTCGTCACATTTTTTGTAATTGTATGAAAATGAATCGGATGTTGGGCGAGCTTCCCAGGGAGAATTGGGGGTACTGACGGCCCCGGCAGACCTCCAAAGTCGCAAATTAACATCGCGCGACTGTCAGCGTTTGATCCTTGGAGACGCACAACAAATCCTGCGCTTGCATGCGTAAACCTGCGCGCATGGGACCTGCAATTGGTACTATTGCTAGCTGACTTTCGAGCCGACGTCGGCATTACCCGTTTGGAGAGACTACCCGCCATGAAAATCGCGAAAGACGTAACCGAACTGATTGGTCATACGCCGCTGGTGCGGCTCAACCGTGTCACCGACGGTTGCGTCGCGGAGGTGGTCGCGAAGCTGGAGAGCCAGAATCCCGTGTCGAGCGTGAAGGACCGAATCGGCGTGAGCATGATTGCCGAAGCGGAGCGCGCCGGGAAAATTCATCCTGGCAAAACCACGCTGATCGAGCCGACCAGCGGCAACACCGGAATCGGTCTCGCCTTCGTCGCCGCGGTGAAGGGCTACAAGCTGATCCTGACCATGCCTGAAACCATGAGTCTGGAGCGCCGTGTCTTGCTGCTCGCGTTCGGCGCCCAGATCGTTCTCACTCCCGGGCCGCGCGGTATGCCCGGCGCCATTCTGAAAGCGAAAGAGATTCTCGCCAACACTCCCGACGGATACATGCTGCAGCAATTCGACAACCCGGCAAATCCGAAAATTCACTTTGAAACCACCGGACCCGAAATCTGGAACGACACCGACGGTCGCGCGGACATTCTGATCTCCGGCGTCGGCACGGGGGGGACGATCACCGGGATTTGCGAATACATCAAGCCGAAGAAGCCCTCGTTCAAGGCGATCGCCGTCGAGCCCGCCGATAGCGCTGTTCTCTCGGGTGGCAAACCGTCTCCGCACAAAATTCAAGGGCTCGGAGCGGGGTTCGTGCCCAGCATTCTGCGCCGCGATTACATTGATGAAGTCATCACGGTGACTAACGATGAATCCCTCGCCATGGCCCGCCGGTTGCCACTCGAGGAAGGGCTATTCGTTGGGATCTCTTCCGGGGCCGCAGTAGTCGCCGCTTTGAAAGTCGCGCGGCGCAAGGAAAACGCGGGCAAGATGGTGGTGGTGATTCTGCCCTCTTTTGGCGAGCGCTATCTGAGCAGTATCCTGTTTCAGGAGCTGCGTGAAAAAGCGCTGCAGATTCCCACGGCCGAACTCCCGGCTTAATTGTTGCCATGCCGCACCCGCTGTCATTAATTCGCGAAGACATAGCCAACGTGATGGAGCATGATCCTGCGGCTAAGTCCCGCGTGGAAGTTTTTCTCTGCTATTCCGGCCTGCATGCGGTCTGGTTCTATCGCCTCAATCACTGGCTGTGGAATCACAGTTTATTTCTAGCGGGGAGACTTCTTTCGCAGTTCGCGCGTTGGGTGACGGGAATCGAGATTCATCCCGGCGCAAAGGTGGGACGCCGGCTCTTCATCGATCATGGCATGGGTGTCGTGATCGGTGAAACCGCGATCGTTGGCGACGATGTCACTCTCTACCAAGGGGTGACCCTTGGCGGCACGGGAAAAGAACACGGCAAACGCCATCCCACTCTGGAAGACAGCGTGGTCGTTGGCGGCGGAGCCAAGATCCTCGGCAACATTACGATTGGCAAGAACTGCCGCATCGGCGCTGGCTCGGTCGTCCTGCGGAATGTTCCCGACAATTCCACCGTCGTGGGCGTGCCCGGCCACATTGTTTTCCGCGAAGGCAAGCGCGTCGTAATCACTGATCCCAAGCAGATCAACGATCCGCTCTCGGAGGCGCTGGCCGCGGTCGCAACAGAAGTAGACAAGCTGCGCGAACGCATTCATGCGATCGAGGGCTCCGAAAACAAAGGTCAGACACTTTCCGCGTCTCTGCAATTCATCATGGAAGACATCGACTATCAGATTTGAGCCGATGCAATCGAGACTTCTCTTTGCGCACCGGGCGCGCAACCGCGGACGAATGTGTCCGGAGGCTACAAACCCTGCAGGGGCGGCCGCAGCTTGCCGAACTGCAAGTCATCTCCGCTGGAGTAACCCTAGTTCAAGACTGAGCATTGACCTTTGCCAAAGATCGCAATACATTAAATGTTCCGTGCGTAAACGTTTACGGAAGAGTTAGCAGCCAATCTCTGTTCCCGGACCTGAATTTACCTCATGTTGCTGAAGACGCTTCGCGAAGAGGTGCTGGAAGCGAACTTGGAACTGGTGCGCCGCGGCCTTGTCCTGTATACCTTCGGGAATGCCAGCGGCATCGATCGCAATGAGGGGCTGGTCGCAATCAAGCCCAGCGGTGTGCCCTACGAAGATCTCACGCCAGCTCAAATGGTAGTCTCCGATCTCGAAGGAACGATTGTCGACGGCAAGCTTCGCCCTTCTTCTGACCTCCCCACTCATCTCGAACTCTACAAATCTTTCCCCAACATTGGCGGAGTGGCGCATACCCATTCGGAATTTGCCACAGCATGGGCGCAGGCAGAGAAGCCGATCCCCTGTTTCGGAACGACACACGCGGATTATTTCCACGGTCCAGTGCCCGTTACTGCACGTCTAAGTGCGGCCGAGATTGCGGGCGACTACGAATTGGAAACAGGCAAGGCTATTTCCAGAACATTCGCCAAACTCGATCCCGACTCGATTCCTGCCGCACTTGTGGCGGGTCACGCTCCATTTTGTTGGGGATCGACACCCTCGGGCGCCGCGCACAACGCGGTGATTCTCGAATACGTGGCGCGGATGGCGTACCACACGTTGCTGATTAATGCCCAGTCCCAGCCGCTCGCCCGCGAATTGCACGATAAGCACTTTTTGCGCAAGCACGGTTCCAACGCCTACTACGGACAGGTCAACACTCAATGAATCCTGCACTGCTTCTGTTGAGCTCCTCCACGCTGGTGCATCTGTCGCCCGTCGATCTCGTCATCATCACCTGCTACTTCATTCTGGTGCTGGGCATTGGTT
Organism: uncultured Acidobacteriota bacterium; assembly: GCA_963807095.1. GTDB lineage: Bacteria > Acidobacteriota > Terriglobia > Terriglobales > Acidobacteriaceae > Sulfotelmatobacter. The sequence continues at coordinate 1,081,350 of CAWEAF010000003.1, forward strand.
TTTACCTGAAGGGACAAGCCAACACCGGGGAAGATTTTTTCATGGCCGGACGCGAGATGACAGCATGGGTAGCGGGCCTGGCTTTCCTCTCGGCGAATCTCGGCTCACTGGAATTGATGGGATGGGCGGGCAACTCGTACAAGTACGGAATTCTGGCGGCTCACTGGTACTGGATCGGCGCCATCCCTTCGATGCTCTTTCTGGCGCTGGTCATGATGCCGTTCTATTACGTGTGCAAGACGCACTCCGTTCCCGGCTACCTCAAACTTCGCTTCGGGCCCGGGGCGCAGGCCATCTCGTCGATCTCGTTCGCGTTCATGACGGTCCTGATGAGCGGCATCAACATGTATGCCATGGCCGTAGTGATGCGGGTGGTCCTCGGATGGGATCTCAACTTCAGCATCCTGATTTCTTCCCTTACGGTTGCCGCTTATGTTGCCCTCGGCGGCTTGCGCTCGGCCATCTTCAATGAAGTTTTACAGTTCTTCCTGATCTGGGCAGGGGCGTTGCTGATCCCGATCCTCGGCCTGGTTGAGGCCGGAGGGTGGGCGGGCCTGAAAGCTAAGATTCTGCAGAACCTTACCGAACAGCACGTCGCGAATGCCGGTTCGTACACTCACCTCTGGTCGACGTTAGGCAGCTTTAGCAGTAACCCCATGGGCATTAACTGGGCCGGGATCGTTTTCGGACTAGGGGCAGTAATCGCCATGGGTTATTGGACGACGGACTTTCTTGTGGTACAGCGTGTTCTAGCGGCGAAGGATCTGCGCTCGGCCGAACTGGCTCCCATCATCGGCGCTGCCTTCAAGATGTGCGTGCCTTTCATCGTCATCCTTCCGGGTCTTCTCGGACTGGCCCTGCTCCGCGATCCAAGCGGTCACCTGCTGCGCCTGGTGCCCGCCGACATCGCCTGGTCTCCGGCGGGACAGGCACAAGGTTTGCACGGATACGATGAAGTCCTGCCTTTGATGCTCGCCCGTTATTGCGGGCCAGGTCTACTCGGCCTTGGCATCACGGCCTTGATCGCCGGCTTCATGTCGGGGATGGCCGGCAATGTCAGCGCGTTTACCACAGTGTGGACGTACGACATTTACGCGATGTTCATCAACAAGAATGCCTCGGATGAATCCAAGGTCAAGATGGGCCGCTGGGTGACCGTAGTCGGCGTCATCATCAGTATCGGCACGGCCTATCTGGTCATGCAGGCGCAGTCGATCATGGATTACGTGCAGGCACTCTTCAGCTTCTTCATCGCCCCCCTGTTCGGCACCGTGATCCTGGGCATGCTTTGGAAACGAGCGACTCCGGCGGGGGGATGGTCGGGCCTGCTGGCCGGGACATTGTCCTCGGTAGGAATGTATGCGTGGGTCAAGCTCGATCCCAATGCGGTGCGATATGTCGCGCTCTCGATGGAAGCACAGGATCAGGCGCAGAATATGTTTCGTGCCCTGTGGTGCTGTCTGATTTGCATCATCGTCACCGTGGTCGTCAGCTATCTCACGAAACCCAAGCCCGATTCCGAGCTCAAAGACGTGGTGTATGGCCTCACACCCATACCCAAGACCGGGCACGTCAACTGGTTCCAGAGCCCCCTATTTTGGGGAGCGGTGGTAGCGACGGTATTCATCATCCTGCAAGTCATTTTCTGGTAGGGGGAGAGCATGAAATCAGGCGGCGCATTATCCATTTGGTTTTTCACCGGGATTTGCCTGGCGGTCAACGGAGCCCTGATCTTTGCCACTGGAATTTACGAAACTTTTCGTCCTCCCGCCGACAAGGTCGTGCTCTATAACCTGCACGCCAACATCTGGTGGGGAGCAGTCCTGCTGGTTCTAGGTTTGTTCTTCAGCCTGCGTTTCTCGCCGTCCAGGGAGCGCGCTCGGATGGCTGAAAAATCTTAAGTTGTAACGCTAATACCAGAGAAGGAATCATATGGCTCAAAAGAAAATGACGATGGGCGTCATCGTCGGGAATCGAGGTTTCTTTCCCGATCAGTTGGCGAAGTCCGGCCGCGAGGAGATGATTCAGGCCCTCAGCAAAGCCGGGATGGATTGCATTGTCCTGACTCCGCAAGACAGTAAGCATGGCGCGGTGGAAACTCATGAAGAAGCCAAACGTTGCGCCGCGCTGTTTCAGAAGAATAAAGACAAGATCGACGGCGTGATCGTCACCCTGCCGAACTTCGGGGACGAGCGCGCCATCGCCGACACCTTGCGTCTGGCCCGCCTCGACGTCCCGGTTCTCGTTCAGGCCACCCCGGATGACGCGACGAAAATGACAATCCTGCACCGCCGCGACAGCTTCTGCGGAAAAATGTCAGCCTGCAATAACCTCCGCCAGTACGGGATTCCATACTCGCTCACTCGCTTGCACACTGTCGCACCGGCCTCAGACGAATTTCAGAAAGACCTGGCGTGGTTCGCCGCTACCTGCCGGGTCGTCAACGGATTTCGCAATCTTCGCATTGGCAGCATCGGAGCCCGGCCCACGGCGTTCAACACCGTCCGCTACAGCGAGAAACTGCTCGAGAACAGCGGTATTTCAGTCGAGACGCTCGACCTGTCAGAGGTCTTCGGCCGGATTGCCAAATCAAAAGACGACAGCCCCGGAGTCCAGGGCAAGCTGGCAGAAATCAAGAAGTATGTTACTACCCAGAGCGTCCCAGACGCCGCCCTGATGAAGATGGCTAAACTGGGCTATGTCGTGGACGAGTGGATGAAGCAGACGGACGTGCAGGTCACAGCGGTGCAATGCTGGACTTCCATGGAAGAATATTTCGGCGTTGTCCCTTGCACCATCATGAGCATGATGAGCAACAATCTGCTGCCGGCAGCGTGCGAAGTGGATGTCTGCGGAACGCTCAGCATGCATGCTCTCGCGCTCGCCTCGGAAACTCCCAGCGCGCTGCTCGACTGGAATAATAATTACGGAGAGGATCCCAATAAAGCAGTCTGCTTCCACTGCAGCAATCTGCCCAAACATTTCTTCCAGGACGTTCGCATGGATTTCCAGGAGATCATCGCCGGGACGGTGGGCAAGGAAAATACCTTCGGCACCGTGGTGGGCCGGGTGAAGCCGGGTGCGATGAGTTTTGCCCGCTTCTCGACGGATGACACCGCGGGCGTGATGCGCGGCTACGTCGGCCAAGGCTCCTTTACCAGCGACTCTCTGAATACATTCGGTGGAGTGGGCGTGGTGGAGATTCCCGAACTGCAGAAGCTATTGCATTACATCTGCGAGAACGGCTTCGAGCACCACGTGGCGGCGAACTTCTCAACCACCGCGGGCGCCGTTCACGAAGCCGCAGTGCGGTATCTCGGCTGGCCGATGTACTGGCACAACAATTGATGCCGATTGAATCTGATTTGTGTCGCCACAGAAGGCTTTTTTTCTGTCGACCTGAAGACTCAGCGGTCCCGTGAGGCGGCCTTCCATTGAGGCTGCAATTCGAGCTCCGCAGTCCACTTCTTTAAATAGGAATTATCTAGCGTCTCGCCCTGGACTCTCATGATGGCCGCGGCGTCTTCAATCTGGCGTTGTGAGCCGCCTAATTTTGCCCACTCCAGCTTTGAAATAATGACATCCTCCGCACTGGCCACATAGAGAGACAGTCCTTCCACATTGATCAGGCGCCGACGGCCGAATTCCTCCCGGCTGAAAGGGCGTGACTTGCGTAAGATCAGATCAATCTTCCAACCACTATTCAGATCAATCACGTTGAATAGAGATCCACGGCGGTGCGCTTCGAGGGCAGCATCCAATTCGGCGTAGTACGAGTGCCCTGCAAGATAGGTTACAAAATCTCGCAACTGCGACGCGGTTGCTTCGATTACTAAATCAATGTCTTGCGTAGATCGAGGGGTGCCGTAACGAGCGCTAGCGAAAGAACCGGTAAGCATGTAAGCGATGCCGGCCACATCGAGGGCCTCTGTAATTCGCTGAACGACGTCCGGGACGCTCATCTGAAACGTGCAGGCAGGGGGGCCGGCAAGAAGGCCAATCGAAGCAACTCTCGGGCTATTTGTGACTGGTCCCAGTCGGGATGATCGCGCCGAATTCCTTCTAGGGCAAGATCGCGGGCGAATGTGCTCATCTCAAATGCCAAGAGTAGGCGCTGTTCTCCTGACATTCTCCGATATACCTGAAGCTGAATCTCCTGCGCCTCTGGAGTGGTATCTCCGACCGCCATGGAAAGGATCTTACCACGCAGATCGCGCACACTCCTTGCCGTGCAGCGACTGCCAGAACCTACCCGCCCGCAATCGCCCCAATCACAAGAAAGGGCTCTTTCCCGGCAGCCACGGCCTCCGGCAGTAGCGCGTCCGGAGACTCGTGCGACAAATCCTCTTCACAAGCGAAGAAGCGCAGAAACGGGCGCCGCTGCAAGGTCCCGTGATCGCGAATCGCGCCTCGCAGCATAGGATAAGCCGCTTCGACCGCGTCCAGCACCGATCTCTGCGTCACCGGCCCCTCGACCTGCACCTGTACCTCATGTCCGACATGCGCCAGAGTGCGGAGATGCTGGGGAAGTTCAACGCGAATGGTTCCTGACATCTGCGGCGATCCTCACTTCACGTAGGTCTCTTGCATGTAGAAATCTTTCCACTCACCACCGGCGCGAATCCAAACCTCTCCGAAGACGCTCTTGCCCTTGGAAACCTCCCCGCCAGATTTTCCCTCGTACTGAGCGATGTAGGTCACCAACGCCGCATTCGGCCCGATCGACTTCACATTGAAATCGCTGAGCGTATAGCTGAGCAGCTCGAATTCGTCCACTGCGTTGACCTCGGTTTTCTTGTCGCCGAAGGTGCTGAGCCCCTCTTCAAACTGCCGGAATCCGTCGTCCAGCAGACTCGCAAGCGTGGCCTTGTCCTTGTTCTTGAAGGCCCCCCAAAGCTTCCGCACGTTTACTTCGAGGGCCGGCGCCCCACTCTGGGGCTCGACAGCCTGCCTCTTTTCCTGCGCCGCAGCCGCGAATGACAACAACAACACCGCAACCACAATCCATGTTCTTTTCATTTTTTGTTCAAGCGGGAACCCAAGTCAGCTTTAGGTCAGCGTCTGCACTTCCACCGACAATACCGCCGGCAGGTCGTGCACGATCGCCGACCACGAATCTCCGGCGTCGGGCGAGACGTAGACTTGGCCGCCGGTCGTGCCGAAATAGATTCCGCACTTATCCAGCGAATCGACAGCCATGGCGTCACGCAGCACGTTCACATAGCAGTCCTTCTGCGGCAGGCCTTTGGTGAGAGCTTCCCACTCGTTCCCGCCGGTCTTGCTCCGATACACGCGCAGCTTCCCTTCGTGCACGTAGTGCTCGCCGTCGCTTTTGATGGGAATCACGTACACCGTTTCGGGCTCGTGGGAGTGTATGTCGATCACGAATCCGAAATCCGTCGGAAGGTTCCCACTGATCTCCGTCCACTGGTCTCCCGCGTCGTCGGAGCGCATCACGTCCCAATGCTTCTGCATGAACAGCACTCCCGGACGCTTCGGGTTCATAGCGACGTGATGTACGCAATGTCCTACCTCGGCGGTAGGATTCGGAATGTACTTCGAATAGAGGCCCTTGTTGATGGGCTTCCAGGACTTGCCGCCGTCGTCGCTGCGAAATGCGCCGGCCGCGGAGATCGCAATATAGATTCGCTCGGGATTGCTCGGGTCCAGGATGATCGTGTGCAGGCACATTCCTCCCGCGCCGGGCTGCCACTTCGGACCGGTCCCGTGCCCACGCAGGCCGGGCAGCTCTTTCCAGTTCTTGCCGCCATCGGTTGTGCGGAAAAGCGCCGCGTCTTCGACTCCCGCGTAGACCGTGTCGGGATCTTTCAGCGAAGGCTCGAGGTGCCACGCTCGCTTGAACTCCCACGGATGCTGCGTGCCGTCGTAGAACTGGTGCGTGGTGAGCGGAGCACCCACGGCGTCGTAGACGAACTTGTTGCTCTCGCCCTTCGGCATCCCTCCCGGGCCGGCCGTTTCTCCGGGAGGCGTTCCGGGCTGGTGCCAGGTCTTTCCGCCATCATCGGAACGCTGGATGATTTGCCCAAACCAGCCACTGGTTTGTGACGCGTAGATGCGGTTCGGATCAACCGGCGACCCCTTCAGGTGATAGATTTCCCATCCCGCAAAGTGTGGACCGCTGACGTCCCACTTCTCGCGCTTGCCATCCGACGTGAGAATGAATGCTCCCTTGCGCGTCCCCGCCAGAACTCGAACTTTGCTCATGAATCAAACTCCTCCGCTGGTTGATGAATGAGTTGTTGTAGATCTTCCCCAGAAGGTGAAGGTGATTTTATCCGACCCGCCCCCGGAATGCGAAGTCCCATCGACAGGTCGCGAACGAAGGGTCCTGATAGGCGGCAGGAGCCAATCCTCGACGATCAGGGGTGCCCCATTTCTGGCCGGTTTTGCCAGAAGTGGGGGGTCTCTCGGCCACACCGATTTCCGTAATTGGGAAAGACCCGGGCTGTGCTGAATCGGAATCACAGACAAACTCTTCCCTCGAAATCTATGTTGTGCTCAAACCGTGGGGCCTGAAGCGCTTTCATGAGACCGGAGCATTGCACTTCATCACTTGGAGTTGCTGTGATCGCCAGCCGCTGCTGGGCAGACCCGAGAGCCGTAATCTTTTGCTCAAGGTGTTGGAGCAGATGAGAAATCGGTATCGGTTCGGTGTTGTTGGGTTTGTGGTCATGCCGGAACACGTACATCTGCTGATGTCCGAGCCCTTGATGGGAAATGTTTCGAGTGCGATCTCGGCGGTAAAGCTTGGATTCACGAGGAGAGTTTTGTCGGAAAATCCCCACTTCTGGCAAACCCGGCCAGAAGTGGGGCACCCGTCGGATCGCCTTGGCCAGCATTTATGGATGAAGAGGTACTACGACTTCAACGTCTACAGTCAACCGAAGATTGCGGAGAAGGTCCACTACATGCATGAGAATCCGGTTGTCCGGGGACTGGTGGAACACCCGGAGCAATGGGAATGGAGCAGTTTCGGAGCGTATGCGCGGCATGAGAGTGGAATTTTAAGAGTGAATGACTGGAACTGGTGGGAGAACAAGACTGCGGTAGGATTCTCTTAGTCATTAGGTTGATGACTTAAACACTCAACCTAGAGATCCTCGACAGCAGGGTGCCCCATTTCTGGCTGGTTTTGCCAGAAGTGGGGATTCTCTCGGCATTGGCAATGATCAGGGCTTTGGATGAGGCGCTTTCATGAGACGGGAGTTTTTCCACTTCATCACCTCACTCTGCTCGGCGGCTCCGAGGGCCGTAATCTTTTGCTTAAAGAAAAATGCTTCGAGCGCAATTTCGCGGCGCAGATTCACCGTCAGAGAATCCCACTTCTGGCAAACCCGGCCAGAAGTGGGGCACCCGCATGCGGAGTTTTTAGGCTCCTACCTCCTGCGCCTTGGTCGCCAGCAATTGCCTTAACACGTACTGCAGAATCCCGCCATTCGCGTAATACAAGCATTCCTGCGGGGTGTCGATGCGCACCAGGGCCTCGAACTCCACCGGATCCTTGCCTTTTACCGTAGCTTTCACTTTTACAGTGCGTCCGGCGGCGAAGTGGTCCACCACATCGCGGATGCCGGTAATCTCGAACACTTCTTCCCCGGTAAGCTTGAGGGATTCGGTGTTCTCTCCGGCGGGAAACTGCAGCGGCAAGATTCCCATGCCAACCAGGTTGGAACGGTGAATGCGCTCGTAGCTCTCAGCGACCACCGCGCGGACGCCCAGCAGCGCCGGACCTTTCGCCGCCCAGTCCCGGGACGAACCCGAGCCATATTCTTTGCCCGCGAGAATCACCAGCGGCGTGCCCGTCTCACGATATTTTTCCGAGGCATCAAAGATCGACATCTCGGCATTGGTCGGCAGATGGCGGGTGAATCCGCCTTCGGTCTGAACCAGCTTGTTGCGCAGGCGGACATTGGCAAAGGTGCCCCGCACCATCACTTCGTGATTGCCGCGCCGGGACCCGTAAGAATTAAAGTCCGCAGGCTTCACTCCGTGTTCCTGCAGATATTTTCCCGCGGGGCTGTCTTTTTTGATCGAGCCAGCCGGGGAAATATGATCGGTCGTCACGCTGTCGCCGAGGACAGCCAGCACTCGCGCTTTCTTGATCTCCCGCACCGGGGCAGGATTCACATCCATATCATCGAAATAGGGAGCGCGCTGGATGTAGGTCGAATCGTCGTCCCATGCGTAGGTTTCGCCTTTGGGCACAGAGAGCCCGCGCCAGCGCTCGTCTCCCTGAAAAACTTCGCCATAGGACTTTGAAAACATGTCGGAGGAAATCGAACGCTGAATGGTCTCTTCAATCTCGCGGGAACTGGGCCAGATGTCGGCCAGATAGACCGGATGTCCATCTCTTCCTTTCCCAATGGCATCCTTGCGCATGTCGACATCGATACGCCCGGCGAGAGCGAACGCCACCACCAGCGGCGGCGACATGAGATAGTTCGCTCGCACTTCCGAATTGATGCGGCCTTCAAAGTTGCGGTTCCCCGACAATACGGACGCAACCACCAGGTTGCCGTCGTCGATCGCCTGCGATACTTCCGCCGGCAGCGGCCCCGAGTTACCGATGCAAGTCGTGCATCCGTAGCCCACAACATGAAATTTCAGCTTCTCCAGATAAGCAAGCAATCCCGACTTCTCAAGATAGTCACGCACGACTTTCGATCCAGGTGCGAGCGAAGTTTTTACCCATGCCGGCACCGCGAGCCCCTTCTCCACCGCCTTTTTCGCCAGCAGTCCCGCGCCAATCAGCACCGACGGATTCGAAGTATTGGTGCATGAGGTGATCGCCGCGATTACCACGCTGCCATGCTTCAGCGAGTCTTTCGCCGAGGCCGGCACATGTTCATGAACATTGGGATCTTCGACTCCAACGGCGGTTGGGCTGCCGCCTTCCTGCTCCCATCGATTGTTGTTCGCTGCGGCCGAAGCATTGCCATTTGTCTTTGCCGCAGCCTTGGGCTTGACCAGCGAAGGCAGGGCTTTCTGGAACGATTCTCCGGCCTGCGAGAGCACCACGCGATCCTGCGGACGCTTCGGGCCGGCGAGCGAAGGTTCAACTGTCGCGAGGTCGAGCGACAGCAATTCCGAATACTGGGCTTCGGGAGTTTTCTCGTCATGGAATAGTCCCTGTTCGCGGCTGTAGGCTTCGACCAGAGCGATCTGTTCTTCACTGCGTCCTGTGAGCCGCAGATATTTCAGGGTTTCTTTGTCGATAGGGAAGATTCCGCAAGTCGCCCCATATTCCGGGGACATGTTTGCGATGGTGGCGCGATCAGCCAGCGGTAAATCCCGAAGACCAGGGCCGAAGTACTCGACGAACTTGCCTACCACGCCGTGCTTGCGCAGCATCTCGGTCACCGTCAAAACCAGATCGGTCGCTGTGGCGCCTTCGCGCAGCCTCCCACTCAACTTCACTCCCACGACCAGGGGATAAGCATCGAGACCGGCTGTCCGAGCATGGCCGCCTCGGCTTCGATTCCCCCCACACCCCAACCCAGAACGCCCAACCCGTTCACCATTGTCGTGTGGCTGTCGGTGCCGACTAGCGTGTCGGGATACGCCATGCGCTTGCCGGGAGATTCGTGGACGAAGACCACGCGCGCGAGATATTCCAGATTGACCTGGTGCACGATGCCGGTGTCTGGCGGGACGATGGCGAGATTGCGAAATCCGGTTTGGCCCCAGCGGAGAAATGAATAGCGCTCTTTGTTGCGCTGAAACTCAAGCAGCGCGTTCATATCGAAGGCATTGGAGGTCCCGAACTCATCGACCTGAACCGAGTGATCGATCACGAGTTCCACCGGCTGCAGCGGATTAATCAGGCCAGGGTCGCCGCCGAGTTGCTTCATGGCATCGCGCATGGCGGCAAGATCGACCACGCACGGAACGCCGGTGAAATCCTGCAGAAGAACGCGGCTGGGAGTGAAAGCGATCTCCTTGTCGGGCTTCGACTTGCTATTCCAGCTCGCGAGCGCACGCACTTCCTGCTTCGTGACGTTGCGGCCATCCTCGGTTCGCAGCAGATTTTCCAGCAGAATGCGCAACGAAAACGGAAGGTGCTGAGTCGAGATACCCTGCTTGTCGAGCGCGTCCAGCCGGTAGATTTCGTATTCCTTGTTGCCAACTTTAAGGGTGGAACGGCTGTTGAAACTGTTCAGCGGCATGATGGCCTTCCTTCAGGAATGAGTGGGGCGCAAGCGAGACGGCTGCGCAAAACGTTAATGTACTAGTGTAAATCGTTGAGTACGAATTTGCGTAGGGCGAGGCCGCACTCCGCATTGCGAGCGAAATTAGTCTGCAATTGCCGTGAAGGGTGGCGTTCCTAGTAAAATCGTCGAGGCTTCGCTCCCATGATCAAGACAACGACCGTCGCTTTATTGCTGGCTGCTCTTTGCTGCGCTATGCCCGCGGCGGCGCGAGTCCAGACAAATGCCAAGTCCCAGGCCCGCGATTTGCGTAAAGCTGACAAGAGACGACAGAAGGCTGCGAAGCAATACGCAAAGGCGCAAAAGAAGGCAGAGCGGAAGATGCTGAAGACGGAGCGAAAAAATACGAAATATCCGCAGCATCCCTTCTAGGGCTCCTCATCGGGATCCTATTACCGCACGCTGGTCCAGACCTGGTAGATCACGACCCCGAACATCAGGACCAGATAGATTCTTAATCCCCAGAATAGAACCATTTCTGTGCGGGTGAGTTTCCGTCGCGGACAGTGGTATTTCTCTTTGGCGGAGATGAGTTGGTCGGGCTCAAGGGATGCGACCACCTCGAGATCGACGCCGCTGACGGCGTGCCCTTTGCCGGGAATGTCGTTTTGGCCCACTTACTTCCCCCCGATCAGCGCAAGTGCGTGGGGCGAGACCACGCTGATACCGAACAGAATTCCGGCCGCGATGAGAACGACGACCACGCCTAATGCCAGGATATTCGCCCACAACGGACTCACCAGATCTCCCATAATCTCGCGATCGTTCACCAGCATGTACAAGAACAGCAGCGCCGGAGGCATGGCCAGCACGGCGATCACATTGACCACCAGCACAATGTAGACCAGCGGAATGCCGGGGATCAGAACGAGCCCAGCGGCGGCCGCCGCTTCCAGAATCAGGACGAGATAAAAAGATTTCCCCTGCTGAAACGGAAGATTCAAGCTGTGCGGACGATGGGCGACTTCTCCGAAGGCATATGCCGAAGAGGTTGAGATCGTGACCGCGGCGACCATGCCAGCTTCAAACATTCCGAGCGCGAACAGGGCAGCTCCCCACTGCCCGACGTATGGCCGAAAGCCTGCGCGAACTCGCCGGCTTCGAAATTACCGGACGCCATCCCGTGCGCGAACAGCGGGGATGCGGCGATGATGGTGGCGATAGCAGCCAGAGCAGCCAGAGTTGCCCCAAGAACGGTGTCTACGCGTCCGAAGCGGATATCGTGAGTGGTCATGCCCTTGTCGGCAATAGCGCTCTGCTGGAAAAAGAGCATCCACGGAGTCACGGTCGCCCCGATATCCGCCAGAAGGATCAGCACGGTCTCTTGGTTACGCCTCCGGGAAGGGGTTTCCAGGTGAACATCGCGTGCCCGATTTGACCCCAGTGCGGATGGCTCAGCAAGGCCACCGGAACGAAGATCAGGTTGAACATAGCGCGGCGACCAAGGTGACTCGCTCCCAGGTCCAGTAACGATGTGCCATCAACGCGGCGAACAGGACCAGCCACGCGGTGAGAACGGCGACGAATGGCGGAACTCCGAAAAAGCCCAGGCCCGCGCGGATGGCGATGAACTCCGTGACCAGCGTGAGAAAGTTTCCCACCATCAGGTCGATCATCGAGAACCATCCCCAGAAGGGGCCAAACCGGTCGAAGATGAGTTCGGCGTGGCCACGATGGGTAGCCGTTCCCAGGCGAACCGTCATCTCCTGGACGACGCAAGCCATCAGAAAAGTGAGTACGACGAAGGGAAGGAAGAATCCGATTCCGAAGCGCGCTCCGGTCGCCGCATACGAGAGCATGCTGGGGCCGTCGTTTTCCCCCAGCATTACCAAAATGCCAGGGCCAACGAGGAGCCACAGCAGCCGCGCTCGCGACCATAAGCCCGGTTGCGCGCGAGTTTCCCAGACGCGCTCGCGGTCATGCGCGCGGTCGATATCTTCATGGGTGATGACAACATCGCCGGATGGAGCGCCAAAACCATTGAGGAGCATGGAAGCAATTCCCGGGCGCGGCTTCGGTACTGGTTTTGGATCATCCATTTCGCTAGTTATGGAAAACAGAGCCCCGTACGAACATCAAACCTTAGCAGAAGTATATAGCAGAAGTTAACTATAGTTAACTAGTTTCGACGTAATACGGTATTTTGCCGAGGCTGCGCAGCGGAAAAACAGAAAAGAAGTTGATTAATGTGCCTGGCCGTGGGATTTGCCGCTCGCTCCGGACGGCGGCCGTTACAGGGCGTGCTCGTAGGATCCGTTTTTTGCTACCATTGCCCGTGATTCGCGCGTATCAGGAGTTTGCCATGGCCACATCCAGTGTCGAGGTCCCCAAACGCTCACACAAAATGCAGAGCATCGGCGCTGTGCTTGCCGGAATACTGGCAGGTGCAATTCCGTCCTTGGTCACAGACATGGCGATGTCCTCCCTTGGAGTGCTCCCTCATCTCGGGCAGCCCGCAGGCGACGCACCTTTGCTGCTCGCAACGGCATACCGTACCGTGTACGGTGTGGCTGGCAGCTACATCGCTGCACGGCTGGCTCCGAATCGGCCCATGGGTCACGCGCTCGTGCTGGGAGTACTGGGCTGTCTTGTGAGCATTGCGGGTGCTGTGACGACATGGAACAGGCAGCCTTCCTTAGGTCCTCATTGGTACCCTGTCGCGCTCGTGTTGCTTGCGATTCCTACCGCTTTTGCAGGCGGCAAGCTAAGGGTTATGCAGTTGGGACGTTCGCAAACTGCGCACCATGCATGATATCGATGCAGGCGATGTGTATGGTGCATAAGGCTGGTTATTTTTAGTCGCCCGGTATCGGCGGTCTGCGGGTCAGTGTCTTGTGCGGGCGGCCGGCGACAGCCATACGCGCTCAGAGGCGGCCGGTCCCAAGGAGATTCTCCCCGCGGGGGTAGTCAGAGTCAGGGTTTGATCGTAGTTGCGCTCCAGCAGTCGTAACTTGGCTCCGGGGCGAACGCCGCGATGCTCAAGAAATTCCAGCAAGCCGCGATCGCGCTCGTAGATTCCGCTGACGATGTAGGTGTTGTCCACTTCCGCGTCCGCAAGTAGTACCAGACCTCGACGCCGGCGGCTGGCTGAACTCTCCAGTTCGCTCAGATTTCCGTGAGGGCAGGCTCCGGCAGAGCCCAGCCGGGCCAGAAGCTTGGCTTCGAAGTCCGGAGAGACTGCGTGCTCTAACCGCTCGGCTTCGTCGTGGACCTTCCACCATTCCATCCCGAACATTTCGGAGAGCATGCGTTCGATCAGATGATGCCTAAGCGTGAGCTTGCGAGCGATCCTGCGGCCGTTCGCGGTCAAACGAACTTCGCCGCTATTTTCTACACGCACCAGGGCGTCTTTTTTGAGGCGGCGCAGCGCCATGGTCACCGCGGGCGGGGAAACTTTCAAGAGATGCGCCAGGCGAGCAGAGATTACGGTTTCGCCCTCGGTCTCGGCTTCGAGGATGGACTTGAGGTAGTCCTCCTTGGAGACGGTGATCATGGAAGCCGATTATACGACGGGAGTTAATTATGGTTAATAACGGAAACCTTAAACCAACGCGGAGAGAGAGGTCACGGGAAAACAAAAAAATAAGGACAGCCCGGAGCCCCCGAGACTGTCCCCCAAACCCTCCCGGTTAGAAGGGTAACTTGATGACCCTACGGTACCGGGAGATGTTGCAGGGCGGTTGCGAAATGATAAATATCTGGTGAATTCCTGTGCGGTCGAGCGACTGCTATAGTATTCGCTCTCATCCATTGCTGGACGTTTACTCTTTTCTCTGAGTCGAGAGGGTTTGATGCCGATCACCACGTCACGCAAGACGGAACAGTCGCGACGCCTGCAACAGCGCGCCGAAAGCATGATCCCGGGCGGCGTGAATTCTCCGGTGCGCGCGTTTGCTTCCGTGGGTGGCGACCCGCCATTCATCGTGCGCGGCAAAGGTCCGCACATCTGGGACGCGGACGAAAACGAATACATCGACTACATCGGATCCTGGGGACCGCTTATTCTCGGCCATGCCGAGCCGAATGTCCTCGACGCCATCGTCAGCGCAGCGTGCAACGGAACCAGCTTCGGAGCATCGACTCCGTCGGAAGCTGATCTTGCAGAATTGGTGCTGGCCGCCTTCCCGCACGTGCAGAAAGTTCGCTTCGTCAGCTCGGGCACGGAAGCGACCATGTCCGCAATCCGCCTGGCGCGCGCTTATACAAAACGCAAATACATCATCAAGTTCGAAGGCTGCTATCACGGTCATGCCGACGCATTGCTGGTGAAGGCCGGATCGGGCGTTGCGACGCTCGGCATTCCGGGATCCGCCGGCGTTCCGGAAGAATTCATTCAGTTCACGCTCGCGCTGCCGTTTAACAATCTGTCTGCGGTCGAGCACGCTTTTCAGAAGTACAAGCATCAGATTGCATGCGTGATCGTGGAGCCGGTCGTCGGCAACATGGGATGCGTTCCCGCAGCAGACGATTATCTGGTCGGACTGCGCCTGATCACCGAGCGGGAGCACGCGGTGTTGATCTTCGATGAAGTGATGACCGGATTTCGGGTAGCCTTCGGCGGTGCGCAGGAGTTGTACAACATACGTCCCGACCTGACCACGATGGGCAAGATCATCGGCGGGGGCCTGCCAGTCGGCGCCTACGGAGGGCCGAAAGAGATCATGGACCTGGTCGCGCCAGTCGGTCCGATGTATCAGGCGGGAACACTTTCGGGAAATCCGCTGGCCATGGCCGCGGGATGCGCCATGCTGAAACAATTGCGCGAGCGAAAAGAGCGAAATCTATCCGCGACTGGAAAAGCTCAGCGGACAGTTGGTGGAAGGCGTCGCCGCGGCCGCGAAGGACGCGGGCGTGCCGCTATGCCACAACCGGGTGGGATCGATGTTCACCTGGTTCTTTCAGCCGGGCCCGGTGACCGACTGGGATTCGGCATCGAAATCGAATACCGCGGCGTTCGGGAAATTTTTCCGCAGCATGCTCGACAGCGGCGTTTACCTGCCGCCTTCCCAATACGAGGCGGCGTTCCTGGGCGCGACCCACACCGAAGAAGACGTACAGCGGACGATTGCCGCTGCAAAGCAGGCCTTCGCGGCAATGCGGGAAGTGTGAAACTTCAGGGGATGAGCTCACGCCCTGGGAAGTCTGGCTGGCCGGCTCTGCCCATTCCATCATCTCGGGGATGGTCACGAATTCGTATCCTTCGGACTGGTAGCGCGCGATCAGATGATCGGTGGCGAGTACGGTCTGCGACCGGTCGGCTCCCATTTGCTTGTGGCCGCCATCATGGAGCAGGATCACGTCTCCTCCCCGAATCTGTTTCGAGACCTTCCTCTCGATCACTGCTGCCGGCGGAGCATTCCAGTCGTAGCCGGTCACATTCCACATCACGGGTTGCAGCCCAAGTTCCCGCGCAACGCGCAGCGTTGCAGGCCGGCGTCCGCCAAAAGGCGGACGAAAAAGACTGGAATGCTCGCCGACGGCGTCCTGCAGAGCGGAGCGGCAATCCGTGAGTTCCTGGCGGATTTGACTTGCGCTCTTAAGTGTCAGCAGTGGATGCGTGAAGGTGTGATTGCCGATGGTATGTCCGGCCTTTACGATTTCGCGCGCGATGTCCGGGCGCTGCCGCACGTATCGGCCGATCAGGAAGAAAGTGGCATGAGCCTGACGCTTGGCGAGAACTTCAAGCAATCGCACCGTGTGCGGATCGTTCGGACCGTCGTCATAGGTGAGAGCCAGTTCCTTGGTCCCCCGCGCGAGCCCGGTGAATGTGCGCCCATACCATTGCCCGGTCGGCGCCATGGACTGATAGCCGGCCGCCACCGCGGCCGCCCCAGCTAGTCCTGTCAGGGCGAGAGCGAGCATGGAGCGATTCTAAAGGATTGCAGATTTTAGATTTCAGATTTCAGCCGGGCCAGGCTAAGGGGCGTTCCAAGCTGCAATCTAGAATCTTCAATCTGAAATCGCTTTCGTGCTGTTAACTCATCCCGCAATTGTCACTGGGCCTCGTCCGAGATATCCTGCCTCTTCCGAAACATCCGCGAGCCCATGGCCAATCTTTTTGAACTGCCTCGCTACATTGCTGTGGAAGGTCCCATTCGAGTCGGCAAGAGCACGCTGGCGCGGATCCTGGCCGAACGCCTGAATGCCCAGCGGGTTATGGAGCCAGAAGAGAATCCATTTCTGCATTCGTTTTACGAAGGCGAGCGCGGTGCGGCGTTTCAGGCGCAATTCACGTTTCTTGTGCGGCGATTCGAGCAATTGCGCGCCCTCGATCTGGGATCGCACTCGCAACGGACCGTCATTGCCGACTTCATCTTCGAAAAAGATAAATTGTTTGCCTGCCTCAATCTTACCGATCAGGAACTCGATACCTACAACCGGTACTACAACCACTTCCGCGAGCAGTTGCCCACGCCGGACCTGGTGATCTATCTGCAGGCCACGCCCGAGGTGTTGAAGAAGCGGCTCAAGAAGAAGGGGCTGGCGGGCGAGCGTGCGGTCAGCGAAGAATATCTGCAGGAAGTGGTGAAGGCTTACGAGCACTTCTTTTTCCACTACACCTCGTCGGACCTGCTGATCGTCAATACGTCGGAGATCGATTTCGTTGACCGCAATGAAGACCTGCAGGAACTGCTGCGCAAAGTCACCGAGCCGATCAAGGGGACGCAGTATTTCCTGCCGCTCGGCGGGCAAGAAGCGGTCGGGGCGTGAGTGCTGGTGAACTGTACTTGAAGCTGTTTAATTCTCATGACGTGGGAGCCTAAACACGGCGACCGCTCTGCCCAATTTTGAAAATTCCGGATCCGCCGTCACGAGCCATGCACTCCTCTCAATAGCAAGCTCGGCTGCAAAGGCATCAGCGTAGCCCAGGTTGTGCTTCTGCTTGATGGCGGCAGCACGAGTGGCGCGGTCAAAGTCAGCAGCAATCACGGCGACCGGCAAACGCCTCAGGCTGTTCTCCGCTTCGCGGGCCTTCGACTCTCCATGACGCCGCCAGGTTACGTAGAAGACCTCTCCCCAATTGACGGCCGATAGGTACAGCGGGAGCTGCTGACGATGGGCTTCCAAAAGTAATTGGCGGACCCGGCTTGCGGCGCCCTCCCGATCCTCCAAGAGAGCAATAATGGCATTCGCGTCAAGAACGTATCGCCGAGGCTGATTCTGGGAGGCGGTCACCGCTTTTCGATCTCTCGCCTGCGCTCTCGCGCCCGTTCCTCAAATAGTTCTTCAAACATCGAAGGCTCACCCGGAAGAGGCTTCAGCGATCCCTGGATGTCGTCGAGCATGCGCTCGAACGGCGTCAGGACGAGGCGTCCCTTTTCTTCCGTCCAAATGACTGCTGTTCCTTTTCCCAAGCCAAGGCGCTCGCGCAGTTCGGCGGGGATGACGACTTGGCCCTTGGAGCTGATTACGACGTTGTAAGCTGACATTCCTTATATCTTACTACGTTGAATTTGTAAGACGATGAATATTCGTCTTACATCTCACACAGGAATGGGCCGGTCGATGAATGGCAAACACACCGACACCGACAAAAGATTGAAATACTTAGACTTAGAAAGCGCCCAATTCTTGTGGCCACGGCTCTCGTTTGCAGCTAGAATGTCTTTCAGCGTCATCCAATGCTGTAGACGCCACCATGCGTGCACAGGCTCTATCCGCCCGAGGCGGAGGGGCACTGGAGGACATCATGAGTATCACCCCGATCGGCGGACCTTTCTCCGGCCGAAAAGTGACTGCCGCGACCCTGCGGGAGTTGAAACTCCGACATGAACCGATTACTTGTCTCACCGCCTACGACTACGCCACCGCGCGCCTCGTGGACGAGGCCGGGATCGATATGGTGCTGGTGGGAGATTCCCTGGCCCAGACCATGCTCGGCTACGAGAACACGCTATCGGTCACCATGGACGAGATGCTGCATCACGTGAAAGCCGTCCACCGCGGACTGAAGAAAGCGCTTTTGGTCGCCGACATGCCGTACGGTTCCTACCACGTCGATGCCAAGGAAGCGGTGCTGAATGCCACGCGCTTTGTGAAGGAGGGCGGTGCCGAGGTGGTAAAGATTGAAGGCGGCGAAAAACGGGCCGACCTGATCCGGCACATCATCGACGCGGAGATTCCGGTTGCCGGCCACATCGGTCTTACGCCCCAATCGGTCAATGTCATGGGAGGCTACAAGGTTCAGGGCAAGGATCTCAGCGCCATTGAGAGGCTCATGCGTGATGCCGTGGCACTGGATCGAGCCGGAGTCTCATGCCTCTATCTGGAGGGGATCCCACGCGAGGTCGCCGGCATGATCACCGCGGAAGTGAGTGCTCCCACGATTGGCATTGGGGCTGGGCCGGAATGCGACGGTCAGGTGCTGGTGTTTCATGACATCCTCAACCTTACCTTTGGAACTCCAGCGAAATTTGTGCGGCGATATGGAGATGCCGCGGCGCTCATTACGCAGGCGGTCCAGGCGTTCGGTGCCGACGTCCGGTCGCACCAGTACCCGTCTGACGACGAGTCGTATCACTTGCCAAAGGAAACCAAGGTTGGATTAGACACGGTGCTGGAGCGAAAGCGCGCCATGCGGAGATAACACGTCTCTTTCGCTGATGGAACCTGGGCGTTTCGTTTTGCGTATGTTGTGATGTGGGGTTGGTTCCGGTACTCGGAAGACCAGCCCACCTCGGCACCGGCGGGTGCTAGGCTATATTTAAGGAGAGGCAGCCATGCTGGCGCACATCTTCTTTTTCCCATTTTTCGGCTTTGGTTTCGTCATGTATTTTCTGCCGTCAATCATTGCATTGGCGCGCAGTAAACGAGATCTGCTGGCGATCTTCCTGCTGAACCTGTTTCTCGGATGGAGCGTAATCGGCTGGATCGTGGCCCTCGTCTGGGCAGCGAAACACGATATTCCTGCGGTGGCGAGGTAAGTCGAGGCGTGGATCTTTTGCGTGTTCGTGTCGCGGCCCTTCTAGTGGTCACCTTGGCTCTGGTAGCCTGCTCGCAACAACCTGCGGCCCAGGTGCCGGACCCGCAGACGGTATTGCAGTCCCTCCCTCCCGCCAATTCGGCGCAATACGAGCGGATTCACGACATGAAGACCTGGCGGAATCCGTATCTGATCATCCGCACGGACGGCGTGGCCCTGCTGGATTCTGCCGACAACGCAGAGATCATTCTCAAGCCAGACGATCTGCTGCCGGCGCTGGCGAAATTGCCGGCTTCCAATTGGCCCTATGGCCGGGTCGTAGCCGCCGCGGAGAATAGCGTCCGCGGGTCCGAGCAGGACAGTATTGTGATTCGCCGCAACAAAGGCATTGTGGGTGGAATGCTCGAAGGCGCGCATATTGCCGTGAAGTGGGTCCCGGCGGGGTGAGTCGCTGGGTCGCGGCGTCGAGTTGGGTGCACATCTGTCGGGTTCTAGGTCTCAGGTCTTAGATGTCAGCAGTTCAGGGGCTCGGCCTCCACCAGACCTTAAGACCTGAGACCCGAAATCTTAAGCCCAAGACCGGAGACCTAGGACCCAAAGACCTATTTGAAAATCTGCACAACAATCGATGAGATGCGGGCAGCATCCCGTGCCGCCCGTCGCGAGGGGATGCGCTTGGGATTCGTGCCGACCATGGGTGCCCTGCACGAGGGCCATCTTTCGCTTGTGCGGGCTGCTCGCGCTTCCTGCGATCTGGTCGCGGCTTCAATCTTCGTAAATCCCACGCAGTTCGGACCCAATGAGGATCTTGCGAAGTACCCGCGATCCTTCGAGCGGGACTGCGATCTGCTGCAACACGAAGGCGTCGAGCTGCTGTTCGCGCCTTCGGTCGAGGAGATGTATCCAGCGGGAGCCGTAACCTGGGTGACCGTCGAGGGACTGAGCGAGAAGCTCGATGGCCGCTCGCGGCCCGGCCACTTTCGGGGCGTTACGACGGTGGTTTCAAAGCTGTTTCACATCGTCGAGCCCGACGCCGCTTTCTTCGGGCAGAAAGACGCCGCCCAGGTCGCGATCATTCGCCGGATGGTGCGAGACCTGAACCTTCCCGTCGAGATCGTCACCTGTCCCATCGTGCGGGAACCGGACGGCCTGGCTATGAGTTCCCGAAATGCCTACCTCGACCCAGAGCGAAGGAAGTCCGCGGTTGTGTTGCATCGTTCTCTAATGCAGGCGCAGCGGCTGGCCGACCAGGGAGAACAGAGCGCAGCCAAGCTGGTCGCAGCCGGCCGCGACGAATTTGCCCGCGAACCCTCGGTGCGTCTCGACTATTTCGAGGTGGTCGATCCTGACACGCTAGATTCGCTGGAGGTTGTTTCCCGCGGCACGCTCGTTGCTGTGGCTGCGTATGTCGGCACGACGCGCCTGATCGACAACATCTTGCTGAAGGGTGGAAATTGAGGAACACAATGGAACACAATTTGAACGATTCGATTGCTCTTCTCAGCCGTACTCCGGCGACCCTCAATGCCCTCCTACGTGATTTGCCAGAGTCGTGGACGATGCGGAACGAGGGCGAAAAGACGTGGAGGCCCTTCGATGTCGTCGGCCATTTGATTCACGGCGAGCGGACGGATTGGATGCCGCGTGCCGAACGGATCCTTGAGTTCGGCGAAAGCCGCGCTTTCGAGCCGTTCGACCGCTGGGCGCAGGAGCAGGAGAGTGCGGGTAAGTCCTTGCCCCAATTGCTCGATGAATTCGCCCGTCTTCGATCGAAAAACCTGGCCAAATTACGAGCCTTGAACTTGAAGCCGGAGGACCTGGAACGCCGGGGGCGGCATCCGGCTCTTGGAGCTGTGACCCTATCTCAGCTGCTGGCGACATGGGCCGCGCACGATCTGACGCATCTCCATCAAATCTCGCGGATTCTGGGCTATCAGTATCGAGACATGGTTGGTCCGTGGGCCTTGTATCTCGGGGTTCTGCACTGCAGCGGGCACGGCGCTTGAGAGCTAGGGGCGGGGCGTTGCTGCGAGGACCTGAGCCGGCTCCAGCCGGTCGCTGACCAGGCCTTCCACTTCGTTCCAGAGATGCGGATCACACGCGCTTTCGAGGTGGTTGGACATGAAGGCACGGCCGAACCACGAGGTTCCCTCACACCGTATAGGATTCTGGCGGTAGTCGAAGCGGTAGTTGCCGAGAATCTGGGTCCTGGATTGATCCTCGGCGAGAATCTCTGATCGACCGTGGATGAATCCGTACGGCTGGTAGAAATTCACCGCCGCCGCGACGTTCTTCGGGATCATCCCATCGTGCTGCCAGGGCTTAGCGACACTATCCACTTGGACGGTCAGCATCACCGGAATGCCCTGGTGATCCAGTTCCCGGGCCAGCAATACTACGGCCGAGGCTCCCCAACTGTGCCCGAAAAGAATCACTTGGGCGCGAGCCTTCTCTACAGTGCTCAGAGAACCGTCGTGGTCTGTGTCGAGCAGGCGAACGACGGTCTGAAAAGCCTTCTTGCGGTGGCGATTCTCGAATACCTGCACGTACGCGTCCTTGGAGAAGCGTTGGCGTAGGCGTGTGGCCAGCTGCACCGGTCCGTGGTGCGGATTGTCGTGGCGGACAAAGCCTCCGGTAAAGCCGACGACAATGAAGGATGGGCGAGCGAGACTGCCAACCGCGCCATCGGCTGCGGCGAGCGACGGGGTTGGCAAGGCAGACAGGACGACCGCAGCAACCAGGAATCGAAATGGCGCGAAGCAAAACAACGCTGCCTCTACCTCGTAGGATGTGTCGTACCGCTGAAGGGATGCGGCAAAATTCAGGCCGGGAACTTTGCGCTACCGTCGGTGATACGGAGAAGCCTTGCCCAGCAAGGGTTTCAGCTGATCCCCACTCCCCCACGAGAGTCTACACCCCCTGTCAACCCTGTGATGCAGATCACACCCGCCTTCACTTTGATCGCGGTCTTGGACCCGAGACGAACCGGTTCCCGCCCAGCAGGTAGCGCAGGGGTTTGTCTGCCGCTTTCGTGATACCGATCCGAGGAGTGATGAGAATGCGCCGCGCACGATACCCGTCATCGCTGATCCAAAGACCGCTCTTGCTGGAGGTCAGGTCGCAGCCATTGTCCCGCGCGCGAGTGATGCCGAAAGCTTGGCAGAGCCGTCCGGGACCGCTGGTGAGTTTCGGGAGGTCCTGATCGCTGCGGAGCTCGATCCCACGGGAGACCGCCATTTCTTCGATCCCTGAGAGCGGTTCCAATGCCCGGAAGAGCACGCCTCCGGCGCGGCCTTCGGGTTCACATGAGACGTTTAAGCAGTAGTGATTGCCATAGATGAAGTAGATGTAGGCGTGTCCCGGCGGGCCGAAGAGCACAGAATTGCGCGGGGTGTGCCCTGCGGAGGCGTGGGCCGCCGGATCCTGCTCACCCAGGTACGCCTCTACTTCGACGATGCGGGCCGTAAGCCAAGAGGAGCCCGGAATCTGGCTATTCCGCACCAGTACTTTGCCCAGCAGCTCGCGAGCCACCCGGCGCGGAGTCCGCGCGAAAAAGGCGCGCGAAAGAGCCTGCAACCGGGCAGAATCACGTTCGAGGGTGCTGGGAGGCATCCGGTGGAATCTTAACCCCAACCACCCTAGATCGGTTTCGGTGCTGTGTTCCTGGCCTCGGTCACGTTTGAGGGTTCATCATCGAATGATTTTCCGGGCTCGAAGGCGCGCTTTTCGTGCCGGCCGCCGACTTTTCGAATCTCGTCGCGCCAGCCGTCGTCCCAGGTGATACGGGCTTCGCCGTCGACCAGGGTCCAGGTTCCATGCGTTGCTCCGATGGACTTCCTGGCGTCTCCGTCGGCTTCGAGGGTAATAAAGAATTTGCTGCCGCCAGGGCCCTCACGCACTTCCCACTTGCCGACATAGTGGGCCCGGCCCGGGGTCATTGCCGAGAAAAGGGGAATCCGAGAACTCGATGCGGTCAACATTTGCCGAGATTTTCTCGCGGTGCCCGTCCTTGTAGACAATGCTGGCCGGCGCTTTCAGGTTGATCCTCTGTATCTCCTCTGTGCTCAGGCTTTGACGGTGCCCGTCCCTATAAACGATCACGACAGAGTTATGATCGTCGGGTGCGGCGGTCGCCGTCGCGAAGGCAAGCAGGACGAATCCGGAAATTCCAATTGCTTGAACAAGACCACGCATTAGACCCTCCAAACCGGCAGGCAAATACACAAGCCCACCTCTATATACGATGAAATCGTTTCATTAGTTCCGTTTGTGAGCTAGGGATCAGAGAACATGGCTGATCCGATGACTAGCTCTTCCCTAACCCTTTCAAGTAGTCCAGCACCTCTTCCGCATGCCCCTCTGCCTTCACTTTCTCAAAAATGTGCTCGATCCTGCCGTCCGGCCCGATGATGAAGGTAGTACGGGCCACGCCCCAGACCTTCTTGCCGTACATGTTCTTTTCTTTCATGACTCCGAAGGCATCGGCCACCTTCTTGTCGAAGTCGGCCAGAAGAGGAAACGGCAAATCAAACTTCTGCTGGAAGTTTTTCTGCGCTTTTGGGGTATCGGGGGAGATGCCAAGCAGCACGGCGCCCGTCTTTTGAATCTGTCTATATGAGTCGCGGAACCCGCGAGCCTCTACCGTTCAACCCGGCGTATTCGCCCGAGGATAGAAGAACAAAATGACCCTTTTGCCGCGCAGGTCCTTGAGTGCGATTTCTTTCCCGTTCTCGTCCTGCAAAGTAAACTCGGGAGCTTTATCATTAACGTTCATGCAAATATCTCCGAACGAATCGACTGCACCCGCCGGGCACGCAGCAGTGTTGGAGCCCGGCCAGCCCGCGTTCCTCAGAATTCTACACTGCAGAATTCTGTCTCGCTGCGCCCTGGCGCTGGCGCTACTGGTACCGGCGCTGGTTCCGTTGGCCACGGCGCAAGAGGAGCGGCCGCAAATCAATCCCGGCGAGCGCAAGCCCACAAAGAAGAAGGACGTTGGACCGCGTGCCGTCGCCGTCCTGCAGATGACGGCGAATGGAAAGGCATCGCTGGTCCCGATTGCCATTCTGATCGATAAAAAGTTCTGGGACGCTTCCGCGTACAAAGCAGATCCCGTCCCCATGGCGCTCGATTCCGGCACGGTGTATGAGGCCGAGCAATCCGGCAGTTCCCTGGGCCTGTTCACGGTGAATGGTGCTTTGCATAGCAACGCCGCGAACAGCCAGGCTCCGTGGATCGGCACCGGCTTGTGGCATGTCAATGGAGCGGATGAGCCCGTGAAAGTTGAGCACGCGGACACCGTTCCGGTGGGGATCGATACCGAGGACAAGCCGCCGCGCCTCACTCATAACCCGGCGCCGTCGACTCCTGCGGCGACGCCCGCTCCTGCGTCCAGCAGCCCTTCAAGTTCCGCGAATCCCCAGCCTTCCAGCACGTCGAAATCCAGCGGACCTTCCAACTCCGATGAGCCGCCTCGGCTGACTAAGCCGGCATCTTCTCCGACGCCCACGAACTCGGCGCCCGCGAACACCGGTTCATCATCGCAGACGAATTCGGGCGGAACGCAAGCGGACGGATCCGCATCTGCATCCCCGGGCGATGCGAAGTCAAAAGCCTCCAAGCCCGAGACCAAGCCCGACGCCAACGCGGACGAGGCAAAAGTTCCTGCTTCCGACAGCGGCGCCGGAGAAGCCTTCCGGCCGCGCCTGCGTCGCGGAAAGCCAGCGGAATCTTTTGCTGATGAGGAAGTGCCGGGCTATAGCAGGCCTGGCGCGAAGCCTGCGGCGGTTTCGACGGACGGCAAGGTTGTGCCGGCTGCAGCGACCCTTGCCGATGTCAAACTGGTTCCCGCGATCTCCGATGCCGGAGGTCCCTCGCCAAAATCATTCGCCTTCGAATGGCTCAAAGGTGAAGAAGACGACCGCCGCAAGCAAATGACGCAAGCTGCCAAGGAGCATGTCCGGGCCTACATCGCCACTTTAGAAAGGAACAGGATCAGCGCCAAGCCCGTGCCAAAGACTGCGCATCGTGCTCCGCTACCCGAACCAATTCTCGAAAACGTGAAGATGGTGGCCTACGATCTATGGAACTCGAACCAACCCATCATCGTCTTCACCGCCGATGCGCATATGCCTGCTCCTCCGGCGGGCAGCGCTCATTCTGAGGTGGATTCCGAGCAGCAGTACTTCATCACCCTTGTGGCTTATCCTGACATTTACAACAACCTGCGAAAGCTGTACTCCGGCCTGACCGACAAGTTCCATCTCGACGTGACTCCGGAACTCCAACTGGTCGACGCCGTGGATGCAGACGGAGATGGACGCGGCGAGTTGTTATTCCGCGAGACTTCGGACCAAGGCTCAGGGTGGCTGATCTACCGCGCCACGGCTGACAAACTCTGGAAGATGTACGACAGCTTGAGCCCGCAATAAGGGACTTGGTCTGCGTTTCTCTGTTAGAGAGAGTCAGCGGGATTCAGCTGATCGCGTGTGGGATAATGGAGCGCGGTATGCGCCGCTGAGAGTCTTTGGAAAGCACGCCGGCATCTAATCCACGTGGATAAAATTACCGATAAATTCCGCTTTTTCTTCGAACATTACGGCCTCAGCGAACGCGATCTGGAGCGTTATCTCGCGGCGGCCCTCTCTGCGGGAGGCGATTACGCCGACCTGTATTTCGAATATCTTTCGTCGACCTCGTTGATGGTCGATGAGTCGATGGTGAAATCGGCTTCGCAGGGAATTTCGGCCGGTTGCGGAGTGCGGGTGGTCTCTGGCGAGCGCACGGGATACGCCTACACTGACGATCTCTCTTCCGACCGGATTCTGCACGCCGCGCGAACGGCTGCCCTGATCGCCAGCGCGCCGGCGAAAGCCACGGTCGCCGGATTTCAGAAATCGGCCGCGCGCAGCCTGTACCCAGTGACACTTCCGTCGGTCGACGCCGAGATCAGCGCCAAGGTCGAGCTGGTGATGCGTGCCGACAAGGCGGCACGCGCCTACGATCCCCGCATAAAAGAAGTGCGCGCCAGCTACGCCGACGAACTGCGCAATATTCTGGTGGTCGGTTCCGACGGCACTTTCGCCGAAGACTCGCAGCCGCTCGCGCGCATGAATGTTTCGTGCATCGCGAAGACGGAGAGCGACTCCGGCGCGCGGCACTTCCGGCGGCGGAGGGCGCGTGGCGCTCGACTTCTTTTTCGGCGATAAGAATCCCGAGTTCTTCGCCAAGGAATCCGCCCGCCAGGCAATTTTGCAACTTGATGCCCGCGAAGCGCCCGCTGGAGAAATGGAAGTCGTTCTTGGCCCGGGATGGCCAGGCGTGCTGCTGCATGAGGCGGTGGGCCACGGGCTGGAAGCGGATTTCAACCGCAAGAAAACGTCGGCGTTTGCGGGACTGGTCGGAAAACGGGTCGCCAGCGAGAAGTGCACGGTCGTAGACAACGGGACCATGCCCTGGCGTCGCGGATCGCTCAATGTCGACGACGAAGGCGAGCCTACGCAGGAGACGGTCCTGATCGAAAAGGGAATTCTGAAGGGATATTTGAGCGACAAGCTTTCGGCGCGCCTGATGGGCATCGCCGATACCGGCAATGGACGCCGCGAGAGTTATGAACATATTCCCATGCCGCGCATGACGAATACCTACATGCTGGCCGGCCAGGACAATCCCGAAGACATTATTCGTTCGGTGAAGCACGGCGTCTATGCGGTGAATTTCGGCGGCGGGCAGGTCGACATCACCAACGGAAAGTTCGTGTTCTCGGCGTCAGAAGCGTACATGATCGAGGACGGCAAGATTACCGCGCCGATTAAAGGCGCGACGCTGATCGGCAACGGTCCGGACGTGCTGACTCGGGTCTCGATGGTTGGA
This sequence comes from uncultured Acidobacteriota bacterium, assembly GCA_963807095.1. GTDB lineage: Bacteria > Acidobacteriota > Terriglobia > Terriglobales > Acidobacteriaceae > Sulfotelmatobacter. Next base: position 1,108,371 of record CAWEAF010000003.1, read on the forward strand.
AACGATCTGAAGCTGGATGAGGGCGTCGGCACCTGCGGGAAAGATGGACAGGCGGTGCCGGTGGGCGTGGGCATCCCGACGCTGAAGGTCGATCGACTCACCGTGGGTGGCACGGCCAGGAAAGATCCCGGCGGCTTCATGCAGTAAACTTCGTAGCCACGCCCGATGCCACAACAATGCGAGGACGGGGCTTTACTTAGGACTCAGGCTGCTGCGATGCGGCGGAGAAGATCTTCCTGCTCCTGCTTGCTTTCCGCGCCGATCGTGAAGGCATCGAGAATACCCAGAGACAGTGCGTACTTGATGGCTTCGTCCTGACGGCTACTCAGATCTCCCTGTCCCAGAATCTTCATGCCCACGACCGCTTTCCCTGATGCTTTCATCTCTTTCAAGACATTGACCACGGTGGCCGGGTCGGCATCCATGTGAGAACTGATGGGATTGATTCGCGCGAGATCGATCTCCACCCAGGGAGATTTCGCAGCCGCGCGGAGAGCTTCAATTGAATGGCAAGAGCAGCCATGTGCGCGGATTACTCCCTTCTGCTTGGCTTCGGACAAGACATCCATCACGCCCCGGTAGCGATCGGTCCAGTCTGTTTCGGTCAGGCAGTGCATCAGGCAGACATCAATGTAGTCCGTGCCGAGCTCGCGGCGAAAACGATCGAGATCGGAGCGGGCGGTGTCAGGATCACGAGCCCAAGTCTTCGTGAGCACCGTGACCTTGTCGCGGGGCACGTGCTTCAGGGCTTCCGCAACGTGAGGGTGGCTCCCGTAAGAATCGGCGGAATCGAAGAAACGCAGCCCGTGATCGTATCCGTTGAGCAGAAGATCGGAGAGACCTTTGACGCCGAGCGCGGTCTGGTGCGAGTGATGTCCGGTGCCAACCGTCCCAGTACCCATGGCCAGACGGCTGGTCTGAATACCGGTGTTGCCGAGAGTGACCGTGTCGGTAGCAGAGAATTTCCTGGCTAGCGTTTTCTCGGCGAGGCTGTTGAGGATCGAGTTGGAAGAAAGCCAAACCGCACCAGCGGCTGTAGCGGAGCGGACCAGGAATTCGCGACGACGCATAGGGATCCCTCCCACAGAAGATTGTTTTGAGGCTACAACAGAGGTGGGGAGCAAGGAAAGGCCTGTGTCCCGCACTTACTTTGTTCCTCGCCAACACCGGACGACCCATTCGTAAGGCGCATGTATTTCCTCGCATCACTTTTGCTGTGCCTGGACGGTCGGAATTGAGGTCTTGGATGTAGGCTTTTCCGATGTCGCCCTGTCGAGAGCTGTGATATCGTTTTCGGAGGGTGTTCGCATCCAGAACCCCCTTCAATGCCGTGCGACAACACCAAAGTGTCGTGCGCGAATGTGGATTACGAGGCTGGAGAGGTGGCAGAGTGGCCGAATGCGGCGGTTTGCTAAACCGTTGTACGGGCTAACACCTGTACCGAGGGTTCGAATCCCTCCCTCTCCGCCATTACCTTAGTTATCTAGCACTTGCGAGTCGGTGATACCTACACTTGATACGGTTTCAAGGAAGAGGGTCACCGATGCACCGTGAAGTCAATCTCACCAAAAGAGTCGAAACCAGCATTGGATTGCGCTATTGCCCCGTGGTGCTGTCCGCCAATGGGCGAGTAAAGCCAGACACCGTGCTGGTCAACGGCAAGCCCGAGCGCCACCCCGAAGGGGCCTACTACATCGAATGGCATGACAACGGCAAGCGCATACGCCTGTCGGTGGGCAAGGACGCTGCCGACGCCAGTTCCATGCGCCTGCGGAAAGAGACCGAGCTAAACAACGGGGATGCCACGGTGCCGGAGATCGCCGCGAACGGCCACAGGTCGGTTGCGGGATCGGTGGCTGACTACCTCGAAGAAACCGAACTCACGAAGAAGCCGAAGACGCTGGCGGCCTATACGACAGCCTTGACCTATTTCACGGGAGTCCTGCCCCAAGCTCAATCTCGAAGACATTGACCGGATGGACCTGCTGAAGTTCTGCGCCTTCCTGCGGGATGAGAAGGAGCAGGCACCGCGCAGCGTGTACAACAAGTTCGAGAACCTGATGGCGTTCCTGAAGGCGAACGGGATTCGCGGGCTGGTGGGCAAGAACGATTGGCCCCGCTATACCGAAGAAGAACCGGAGATGTACGAGACGGAAGAACTAGGCAAGCTGTTCGCGGCATGTGATGCGGAGGAACGGTTGTGGTACGAGTTCTTCCTGATGACCGGGATGCGGGAGCAAGAGGTCATGTACACGTACTGGTCGGACGTGAACTTCGCTGCATCCACTGTCCGCGTCACTCACAAGCCCGACCGGGGATGGACGCCAAAGGCGTACAAGGAGCGCGAGATTCCGATCCCGGCGAAGCTCGCAAAGAAGCTGAAGGCGTGGAAGGCGAAGGCGGACAAGACGTGCAGCCTTGTGTTCCCCACCGCCGGATGCAACCCGAAGTTGAATTTTCTCGACGATCTCAAGGCCGTTGCCGAGCGTGCGAAGCTCGACCCAGAGAACTTCTGGCTTCACAAGTTCCGCGCCACGTTCGCAACCCGGTGCCTCTGGGCGGGCGTCGATCTGCGAACCGTTCAGCAGTGGCTTGGGCCACTCGGACATGGAAATCACGATGAGCTACTTGAAGCCGTCACGTAGTCAGCAGACCCGCGAGAAGGTGAACAAGATTTTCGCTTTGTAATGGGTCAATAGCGTATCGCTGTTTACGACACTTGACTTGAATCTTCGTGCGGCAGCTTAGAAAACGCCGCTAGAAACTTTCGTACTGTTGCCTGATACCCGCTTCCGAACCAAACTGTGAACATCGTCGGCATTTGAGGGTACGACATGAGATTCGAGATCAGTCAAACGTTCCGGACAAACCGCCCCAAACAGGAAGTCGTCAGTTTCCTTGAAGGCCAATTACGAAGAGTGTCACGCCGAGTCACCCGGTCTGGTGATACCGTAACAGCGAAATCTATCGAAGCGTCTTTCGGCTCTATCAATCGAGCGGATTCTTCTGTGTTCAGCGTGCGGGAGAAGGAGACGAGCCTTATCTGCATTGCAGATGTGAATTATCGACCCTCGTTCGTATTCTGGGTCCTCCTCCTCGTCTTGCTCTTCACATGGGTCTTGTGGCTGATCCCGATTGTTTTTTACTTGGTTCAGAAAAAGACAGTCCGGTCAGCTATTGCTGATGTCTTTGCCCGCGTAAAGGATGAGTTTGAAAGTGACTACACGTCGCGATCCAACTCGATAAATAGCCTCGAAAAACTCGCGATCCTGAAGGAAAAGGGAGTGCTCACGGATGCCGAATTTGATCGTGAAAAGCAAGCCATCCTCGGCAAGGGTTCGGCTGCTGGGCGCTGATCGCACTGATACATCGCTGGAAGCGTGCAACTCGCCGTGGATCATCACGACTTCCTGACTCGCTTTCCGCGTCCACGTCGTTAAGGAGTTCTGATTCTTGGCACAGTATTCGCCTATTGCATATTCTTGAAAATCTTCCCAAACGTTTACTACCGAAGGCCTCCGCGCAATCGGGTTTGTGACTCGCCTCACAGTTATACACATTTACTTTTCGATACGTTAAACAAGGCACGCCAAAACAATTGAACCGAACTAGGAGTCCTCTATGAAATCTCTCTTACGGCGCATCGCTGTTGCTATGGCTTCTGTGGTAATCGCTGCGCCGCTAGTACGTTCTCAAAATCCAGACTTAGCTAAAGACTTGGCGGAGGAGGGAGTGACCAACGAGGCCAAGATCGAATTTGTCAAAGTGCTGCACGATCCAACCAAGAAGTCATCGTACGCGGAGGCACAATACTATCTGGGTTATCTCAGCTTCAGAGAAAAGAACTATGATCGCGCATTGAAGCACTGGAATATCCTCCTTAAAGAGTACTCCGGCAGTCCCTACACTGAAAAAGCGCGCGATCAAATTCGGATCGCGTCCCTCCTCCTGTCGCGGCAGCAACAGCTTGAGGGGCAAGACATACAGGTAAACGCCCTTTTCGACAACGCCGATTTTCTCATTGGGGAGCCTCTTAAGGTCACCATCGATACGAGCTATCTTTCGACAGGCGACCTCGCCATTGAGTCTCTGGAGGAGATAGTTGCCAAATTTCCAGACTCGCCTGATGCTCCGCGCGCCCTCATGCGTGAAGCAATGGTGTATTACGGGTGGGGAAAACAAGGAATCGGAGAATACAGCCAGCCAGAAGGCTACGGTTTTGTTTTGAATTACTACTACAGGCGAAACTTCAAAGGCGGAAAAGAACTTGCACAGCTTTACCTCAACAAGATCGTTGAAGTGTCTGGTCGGCTTGACAAGCAATACCCGACCTCCCCATTTAGGATTCCAGTGGCATTTCTGGCTGGTCAGGCTTACTGGGGGGCGGCAGGCGGGAAGACAGATGCAAACGCTAAAACCTATTGGAACGAGGTCTTGAGTCTGACTGTGGGCGACACTGCAAATACATATCGTCAAGTCGCCCAACAGCGTTTGAAATGAGGAAAGGACAATGCCCCGGTCCTTTACGCTCGTCGAAGCCAGTTGGCTACAACGACCGGGTCAAACCGCACACAGGACCCGATGCGGAACGAGGGAATGCGCCCTGCCTTCGCCTGTTTGAAAATCGTTACGTGTGAGACGGCCAAGAATTTGGAAAGTTCGTTGGCCGTAAGAGCGTGACCAGTCATTGCGATCTGGTCAGCGAGAGATAAGTTTGATGTCATAAGATCGGGTCAGGCGGGGAACCTGACCGCTGTGCTACATGTGGGCACCGCTTAGTTTTTCTCTGGCACCTCTTCTTTCTCCTCCTGCGTGGCACTGTCACCATACTGAGCCTCGAACTCTGCCCGGATCGCTTCATCTTCGGGCGAGTCGGCCACGCCGTTCTTGCACCCCGACCCAACTTTTTACAGGGAGGCGTCTTCTGAGTTGTTTGACGGTTCCGGGGTGTTCAAGGCTTGATCGTCTTTCGGATGGGGATCCTCGATTCCGACGCCCCAGCAGAGCGACCAAACACCGGGCACTTCTGATGTGCGGCTATTCCTTTGCGACGTCGATCATGTTGTCGTCCGCATTCCGGTCAATCAGCTTGTTGTAGGGATCGATTCCTGCCAGCGTGGGCTGCTGATCAACAATGATTTCGAAGGTCTTGTGCTCTTCGGTGAATTTTTCCTTCTTGAGATAGAGCGGTTTCTCTTCATCCTTCTTCCCGCTGAAAACACCAATCTCGATGTAGTCGGCGAGAGGTAGAGGCGTTTCCGCTCCATTTCCGTCGGACTGAGCCTTGCGTGACTGCACCTCGAGGATCACTTTGTACTTGCCGTCCGCAGTCTTCCGCGACGTGGCGGAGATAGCTCTGTTGTCGTAAAGGACAATGCGATCAAAGCCGTCGCTGACCAGGTATTGAAGTTCGGGTGGAGTTTGAGCCCGGATGGCGTCCACCAGCATGCGGGTGTCGGGGTAGGAGCCGTCGGCGGATTTGGCAGCCTCAGGATTGTCGTGCGCGTCCACTTGGTTATTGGCGTTGGCGTAGCGGTACTGCATGAGGAAATTGTGTAGTGCCAGGTTGAGCTTGTCCTCGCCGATGTAGTCCGCCAGCGTGTAGAGGATCTGGCCGCCCTTCTGGTACCAGACGTATTGCTCCCGCTGCACCAGAGCGAGTGGCGGTTCGTGACGAATCTCGCCCGCGCGGCCCCGCAGATAAGCGTCCAGTTCGTGGCGGAGGTAGCGATGCATCAGGTCGCGGCCATACTTGTGAGCCATCACCTGAAGGGCAGAGTACTCGGCAAGGCTTTCCGACATCATGTTGGAGCCTTCTACGTCGGCGCCAACCAGCTGATGAGCCCACCATTGGTGGCCAAGTTCATGGGCGGTAACGAAGTAGGTGAAGTCGATGTCGGTCGGCTTCTTCACCCGCTCGATGAAGCCGATACCCTCGGAATAGGGAATGGTGTTGGGAAAAGATTGGGCGAAGGTGCGGTACCGCGGAAACTCGAAGATGCGGTACTGGGTGAACTGGTAGGGGCTGTAGATGCGTTGATAGTAGTCAAGTCCGGCGCGGGAACTGGCCAGCATATCGTCGACATCGTACGGATGCGCCGCGTCGTAGTAGACCTCGAGGGCAACGTCGCCATTCGGCCCGTGATAAGTTTCCTTCCGCACCTGGTAACGACCAGAGAGATAGGCGAAGAAGTCGAGAATGTGGGTCGAGCCCATGCTGTACTCGTAGAAATTGCGGCCACCGGCCTGCCATTGGCGTTGCAGGTATCCAGGAGCGACTGCGATCTGGTCCGCTGAAGTGCTCACCACCGTGTGATAGGTAACCCAATCGGATTCTCCGCGGAAAAAGACATTATTCACGGAATGGGCCGGATCGCCGCGGTGGGCCATCTCTTCGAGAGCCGGGAAGATGCTCTTCGCGCCGGCGGCGCGGGTCATCCAGTTCGATGTTCGTGTTGTAGCCGACGTAGGGGACGTAGTCCGAGTCGAAGAAGGTGCCGTTGTAGGCGAACTCGGGCGGCTCATTGCCGTCGCGGAAGCCGCGAGTCTGGTGGCCCACGTTGCAGGTCAGGGTGATCGTCTCACCGGGCGCCAAAGGCTGCTCCAAGGCAAAGATGGAGTACAGATTCGCGCGGCGCAGGAACTGACGAGGTGGAATGGCCGATCAAACTTGAGATTGCTGACCGACTGCTTCTGATCTGTGATGTGGATTTGCGGAATCGGTTGGCCGGTCTTGTTTTCGAGAGTCATGCGGACGCTGCCGTCGAAAGAGCGACGACGGGGATAAGATGTTGATCGTGGCTTCGACCGCAGTGACCTTTGGTTGGAGCAGGTTTTCGTACTTCTTGAAGTTGCGTTCGTAGTCGGCCTGGATGCGACGCCGCGCGTCGGAATCGAGATATTCGTTCAGGATGTGGGCATTGTAAAAGTACCAGGAGCCTGCGCCGATCGCGATAATGGCGAAGAGCAGCGCGGCGGGGATGAGTCGCGGGGCGCGTTGGAGAGCAAGATGGGTGCGCGCGCGCAGCGAGTCTTCCGGCCCGCGACGAGCCAGCGCGATTGACGCGACACCCAGCACGCCACAGATCCCGAACCAGTACGTGATCGACCAGAAGAGCGAGGGGGCGAAATGCCCGTACCCGTTCATGTCGGAGTAGGTATAGCTCGGCGTTTGGCAGATCAGGTAGAGAGTGTTCTCCCAGCCAAAGCTGTAGAGGATCGGCATGAGAACGAACAGGCCGATCAGAATGCCGTATCCCACAAACCGGTTTGAGACAACCGTCTGTACGAAAAGAGCGAGAAGAATGAAGGCGAGGATTTGCGGCAAGGTCACAACGTAGAGTTCTTTGAAGTACTGAAGCAACTCGTAGTGGTAGTAACCCTGGACCGTCTGCATGGCAATGCCGATGAACCCGGCGAACGCGAGAAGGATGACTTCGACAACCACAATTGCGGTAAAGCGAGAGAGCCAGTCGGTCGACTCCCGCATCGGCAGCGCATCATGGATGCCGTCGAAATGTGCTTCGCGTTCCCGCCACAAAAGTTCCGCCGCATAGAGGGCCGCGACAATAAGTAAGAATAAGAGTGCGCTTCCCTCAACCGCCTGAACCATCAGAAAGGTGACGGGCCATACGTTTTGCTCAGCGACGCGACCTGCGAAATATCCGTTGTTGATACCAAACGCCACGATGAGCGCCACCAGAGCCCAGAAGACGATATCGCGGAGAATATTGCGCACGCGGAGGCGTGAAAGCGAAATGTATTGGGCAAACGTTGTGGACCGAGTGAAGCTTTGACGAACCGAAGGTATCCGGGAGGCGACCAGGGAGCGGACCGGTAAGGCCTCCGCGATTTCTTGCTCTTTTGCTTTCGCCGCGCGACGTCCCTGCGAGCGGGCGGTTAGAGCCTCGACCGACATGGGAAAGAGCGCCCAGGCGATCCCGAGGGTCAGCAGGCCAATGGAGACCCAGAGGATGCGATTGTAGAGAAAAACGCCACTGGAAAGCGCAGGCGACCAGGTGACATACAGCGTGTTCTTTTCGATGACTGTCCAGTAGCGGGTCACGTCGTTGAACATGACGAGACCGATGGGATCGAGAATCCCAGACCAAAACCGCTCCAGCGAGCGCGTTGCGAAAAAGACAGTGATCCCGATGACGTAGAACATGAACAGTGTGACGCCCTGCAGGTACACGATAAAGATTTTGCGGGTGAGGGCCGCGACGACAAAGAATCCGCTGCCAATGAAAAATATCTGGATGACGAGGATCGAGAGGAATGGCTGAAGGTAGGCCCAGAGATGATTCGGGCCGATGCGCGTGTGGTCCGCCCAGGACGCGAACGTGCCGAAGTACGTTCCGAACATCATTCCAGAGAACGCGAAGACGGTGGTGACAAAGGAGCCTGCCCACCGTCCGCCGAGATAGGCAAACTTCGAGATGGGCTGGGTAAACAGGATCTGATAGGTGTCGCGCTGAAAATCGCGCAGGATCGCGGTGCCGAAAATGGCCGCGATCACGATGATACCGAACAGCGACGCTCCCAGATCGTTGTAGGCATTGGCGTATGCGGAGTTCAGCAGCACTTTTCCATTGTTGTTGCCTATGGGGCCAAAGCTTTCCGACGCCACACAAAGGAAGGAGAACGTGAGCCAGAGCAGAAAGTAGACGTAGGTCGAGAAGCTCTTGAAGCGGAACTTCAGCTCGAAGGTGAAGAACTCCCAAAAAAGTGCCATGTCAGGATCCTCCGGATACGAGCGCGCTAATTCGGACGCTGGCCTTTGGACTGCTGCGAGAGATTGAGAAAATATACGTCTTCGAGTCCAGAATCGACAGTGTGGAAGCCGTCGCCGGGAGCGGTGTCCGCGTAGACCCGGATCTCATGCTGTCCGCCAACGAGGTAAGTGGAGATGACGTGGAGTTGAGTCTCGATGGCGCGGACCTCTTCATCGGTCGCCACCACCTTGGACCAGATCTTGCCATTGAGCGCGGCAAGGGTGTCACTGGGAGCGCCCTCCAGCAGCAGTTCGCCCGACGCGATAATTGCCATGCGAGGGCAAAGCTGGCGCACGTCGTCCACAATGTGCGTTGAGAGGATCACCATATGGTCGCTTCCCAAGGACGAAAGCAGATTCAGAAATCGATTGCGTTCCGCCGGATCGAGGCCGGCGGTCGGCTCGTCGACAATAATGAGGCGAGGATTTCCGAGCAGCGCCTGGGCAATGCCGAACCGTTGCTTCATGCCACCGGAATAAGTAGAGAGAGCCTTGGCGCGCACTTCCCATAGATTGGTCTGATGAAGCAAGGCGTCCACCATCTCCCTGCGCTCACCAGATGAGGTCATGCCTTTCATGACCGCGAGGTGCTGGAGCATGTCTTCCGCCGAAATCTTGGGGTAGACCCCGAACTCCTGCGGCAAGTAGCCGAGCACGCGTCGAACCGCGTCCTTCTGGCGAAGCACATCAATGCCGTCGAGGTCAATCGTGCCGGAGTCGGGGTCCTGCAGCGTCGCAATCGTTCGCATCAGCGAACTCTTTCCAGCGCCGTTCGGCCCCACCAGACCGAACATGCCGTTGCCGATGGAAAGCGAAAGGTTCTTGAGTGCCTTTACTCCGTTCGGGTAAGTCTTGGAAAGATTGTTGATCGTTAGTGCCAAAGCTGCCTCCACGTCAGGGAGTGCTTCTTAGACAGCGCACTCTAACAGCGCGAATGGGCAGCTATTCTACTACCAGCGGAACAGGCCAAGGCAAGTTAATCAGTGAGATTGAACCGCTCCTTGTAGCGATTTCCAAAACGACAGGGCTTTCTTCTTCTGGTCGTTTACGTTGTTCACCCCGCTGGTTGTCTTGTCCAGAGCATCGGTTGCTCCGGGCTGGACAGGTTGCTGTGTTCCCGTAGCGGAATTAGCGGGAGTGCCGGCGAAAGCTCGCATGGGCATTTTTCCCGCAGGCTGACTGGGATCAATGAGCACAACAGGAACCCCAGGAACTCGTTGGCGGCCCAAGGCTAACGATACCGACGTGAAGTTTTGATCGACATCGTCGAAGGCGCCGGAGGACAAATTTCACCCCACAGCCGCGTGACCTCCGGCCAGGAAATCAGGAGTTCGAGCGCGCGCCTTTCAAAAGGCGGCGTGTGACTCTAGCCATTCGATCGCATGTCGCTGGATGTGCCGCCGGCGGCGGGAACATAGCACTTCGAGGTGTAGTCCATCACCATGCGATCGGCATTGAAGCGCCAGCCGAGAGTGCGGATCGTGCGTTTCATGCGCTTGATCCAGCCGCGAGGCAGGCCGTCGCGATCGCGCTGGTAATAGAGTGGAATCACTTCGTCGCGCAGGGTCCGCATCAAATCCTCTCCATCGCGCGCGTCGTGAACATTCATGTCGGAATGCGTTCTGCCGCTGCCGATCGCAAAGCCATTCACGCCGTCATACGCTTCTGCCCACCAGCCGTCGAGAACGGAGAGATTCAATCCGCCATTGAGAACGACTTTTTGGCCGCTGGTACCGGAGGCCTCGAGCGGGCGGCGGGGATTGTTCAGCCAGACGTCGACCCCCTGCACAAAATGGCGTCCGACGTTGATGTCGTAGTCTTCCACAAAGACGAATTTGTCGCGGAACTTGGGATCGCGCATCATTTCGGCAATCTGCTGCAGGACGCGCTTGCCGGGCTCATCCAAGGGATGCGCCTTTCCGGCGAATACGAATTGCACAGGCCGATTCGGGTCGTTGACCATGGAAGCAAGCCTCTCCATATCGGAGAGGATCAGATTCGCGCGTTTGTACGTCGCAAACCGCCGCGCGAAGCCGATGGTGAGCGCATCCGGACTGAGCACGCGTTCCAGACGCTGCAGCACCTCCAGGGATTCTTCTCTGCGCTCCGCCTGGCCGACCGCGCGCCGCCGCACAAACTCAATCAGTTGTGATTTGAGGTTGAGGTGCGTCTCCCAGAGCTCGCCGTCGTCAACGTTTTCGATGCCGAGCCAGGTTTTGGCCTCGCTTCCGCGCTGCTGCCAGTCGGTGCCCAGATGGCGGTCGTAGAGGCGGAACATCTGCGGCGCCAGCCATGATGGAACGTGGACGCCATTGGTGATGTGGCCGATGGGAACTTCGTCCTCCGGCTTGCCGCGGAAAAGACCGGTCCACATGGCGCGCGAGACTTCGCCGTGCAGCGCAGAAACGGCGTTGGCACGGCGGGAGAGGCGCAGAGCCAGGACGGTCATGCAGAACAACTCGTCGGCATTGTTCGGATTTTCCCGGCCCAGACCGAGCAGACTATCCTGCGTCAGACCCAATTCTTCACGCAAAGGTCCTATATGCTCTTCGACGAGTCTGGAATCGAAGCGGTCGTGGCCAGCCGGGACGGGCGTGTGGGTGGTGAAGACGACCTCACGCGAGATGCGAGGAACCGCGGCATCGAAACCGATACCCTCATCTTCCATCCGCATGCGGATCGCTTCCAGTACGGCGAATGCGCTGTGGCCTTCATTTAGATGAAGCACGCCGGGATGGATGCCCAGCGCCTTCAGGGCGCGCAATCCGCCGACGCCGAGCAGAAACTCCTGGCGAATCCGAATGCGCAGGTCGCCGCCGTAGAGGCGCGAAGTGAGCTCGCGATCTTCGGGAGCATTGCCTTCGACGTCCGAATCGAGCAACAGAAGATCGCGGCGGCCGACTTTTACGCGCCAGACTTTGGCCAGGATGCGACCGCTGCGGGTCTCGATCTCGACCACCACGGGCCGGCCATCCTTCCCGATTGCGACTTCCATCGGCAGTTGGTTGACGTCGGTTTCAAGGTACTCCTCGCGCTGCCATCCATTGATGTCAAGACGCTGCCTGAAATATCCCTGACCATAGAACAAACCGATGCCGATCAGCGGAATGTCCAGATCGGACGCGCTCTTGATGTGATCGCCAGCAAGCACACCCAAGCCACCGGAATAAACCGGCAACGACTCGTGCAAGCCGAACTCGGCCGAGAAATAAGCCACGGGATGGGGCCGCAGCACGCCCGCGTGTCGCGTGCCCCAGGTGCGATCGGCTTCCAGATACTCCAGCATGCGGCGGTAGGCATAGTTGACGCGGCTGTGGAGCATCAGTTCCGCGGCGCGCATTTCCAGCTTTGGAAGCGGCGTCTCGGCAAGAAGAGCAACAGGATTATGGTTCAATTCACTCCAACGGTTGGGATCGAGATCGAGAAAAAGGCTGGAAGAATTGTGATCCCAGCTCCACCACAGATTGCGCGCCAGTGCCCAAAGCCGCTCCTGCAAAGGCGCGATGAAGCGATCGAGGGTGCGAGCTTCGCTGACCACCGGCGCGACCTGGGTGGCGGCTTCAGTCAGCATTCGGATTTCTTCGGCGCTGAAGACGCGGGCTTCGACCGTCTGTACAACCAGGACTCCCTGCAGAATCCCGCGGTCGATCAGTGGCACGCCAAGAAATGACTGGTATGGATCTTCCCCGGCGTTCTTGAAATACTTAAACCTGCGGATGGTTCTTCACGTGGCTAACCGCGACCGGATGCACCTGCTCTGCGACAAGCCCGGTGAGTCCCTCATGAACCGCCATCCGGAGATTTCCCACGCACTCGCGGCGTAGCCCGATCGTGGCGGCCAGCACCAGGTTCGCCCGATCCGGCTCCAGCAAGTACGCCGAACAAACGTCCGTGTGAAACCGCTTGGCGATGAGAGCGACAACGTTCATCAGCGTCTCCGCCGACTGGCCGCCGTCGACTGCGAGGTTCGCAATCTCTTCAAAAGTCAGAACACTCTTGGTTTCACCGGCATGCACTGCTTGATCCATATCCCCAACTACCTCGAATCCGTCCAAACTGTTTTGCTGCGCCTCCCTGCGGTTTTGGAAACTGGAACCCCTGATTGATCATGTCACATATTGGTGGGTTTCGACTATTGTACGGGTTCGCAACGAATTCTCGAATCAATCCTGTGATTGATGCGATTTGAAAATCGGACTGGACACAGACGCCAGGGCCCCTCACGTTGAAAACGGGCAAAAGGGCAAAAGGGCAGGTTGCCTGCGTTCCGGGGAAAGAGTAGAATTTCGGCCAATCCAGCCACTCGTGGAGATTGCGTCCTTCTTCCACCGGTGTTTTTGAGTCACGCCAAGGCAGGGCGCGTGGACCGAGCCGCACCCTGCAAGGGCTCGTCGGTTCGGGGACGAATGGAAACCGCGGCAAGAAACAGCCAATCTCTTTCACATCTTGGGAGCGAGTCATGAACGGCATAGCCGGACGAATCATCAGGCTTGGCGCAGGACTACTGACATTGGTGACCTTGGCATGGATTCTGACTGGACAGGCCGCGAAACCTGACGAGCAGCAGGGATACCCGACCGATTGGAGCCACCGGCACTTGGTATTCTCCCGCCCCGGGACTGCACAACAGGAATCCAGGATCGGCGCTGATCCGCGGTATTGGCAGCAGTTTGCCCGTCGCAACGTCGCACGCTTTCTCACCGAGAATGGCCGGCATGGGGTTGACGATGGGGACTTTTCCTTCGCCCGCTTCCCGGCCCGCCCCACGCCACAGCTGCACCGCGATTGGGCGCAGAGTCTGGGAAGCGGCGCATCGGTCGGAGCGGGAAATTTTCCTGCGAAGTACTCGTTCCAAATCACGACTGCCAATTGCGGCAATGCGACCGTTCCTGATTACGTCGTATTCAACACCGGATTGCCAGGATCAACGACGCAGGCAAGTGTGATTGCCTTCACAAATCTTTATTCCGGATGCACAGTGGGAACGGTACCCTCCATTTACTGGGCATATAACACAGGCGGAACGGTGCTGACTTCCCCGGTGATCTCCGGCAACGGCGCGCAGGTGGCCTTCGTGCAAACCGATACGAGTTCACATGGCACTCTGGTTGTGCTGAAGTTCGCGCCCGGAGGAACTCTCACAGTCCCAACGACTTTAATTGCGGTTCCGAATTCATCGTATGCCGCGTGCACCGCACCGTGTATGACCACGGTGGCCCTGCAGGACAATCTGGGAAACCCAGTCGATGATCGGACTTCCTCGGCGTTTCCTGACTATACCCATGACGTGATCTGGGTTGGAGGAGCGTCTGGTTGGCTCCATAAAATCAGTGGAGTATTTCGCGGGGTTCCGGCCGAGGTGACCACAGGTGGATTTCCTGTGCAGCTCAACGCTGGGGCCGCGGCCGTCGCGAGTCCCGTCTACGATTTTGCCAGCAACAACGTCTTTGTTACCGACCTTGGTGGATTTCTCTATCAGGTCGGCCCGACCGGCGCGGTCACGGCTTCCGGCAGAGTCGATCGTGGTGGCGCAGGGGTCGCTCTGGTGGCGGGCCCGATCATGGACTCAACCACGTCGAAGGTTTATGTTTTCTCCTCAAACGATGGCAGCACCGCCTGTGCGGGCACCCCATGTTCAGCGGTCTATCAGTTTAGCTTTGGTTTTGCCGGGGGATCGACTGGAGCAAAAGTAACCGTGGGAACCAGTTCGGCCACTCCGAAACCGATGTACGAAGGCAGCTTCGACAGCGCTTATTTTGCCTCCGGCGTTGGCACAGGAAATCTTTATGTATGCGGCAACACGGCTGGCACTCCAATCCTTTACCAGATTCCGATCACTACAGGGACGATGGGGACCGTGGTTCCCGGTCCCAGATTGACGGGTGCTGCGACGGGATGCTCACCGGTGACGGACTTCTCCAATCCCAATGTAACGGGCCGACCGGACGAATGGATCTTCGCAGGGGTGCAGAACAGCGGGTTGGGAAACTTCTGCGCCGCAGGCGGATGCCTGATGAACTTCAACGTGCAACCCTGGACACCCGCAACGCCATACGTTGTGGGTCAGCAGGTGCTGGATACCCACTTCCAGGTCCAGACCGTCAGAACCGCTGGAACCTCGGGAGCAGCCGCACCCGCCTGGAGCACAACGATCGGCGCTACCACCACTCAAGGTGCGATGCGCTGGGTGAACCAGGGACCCCAGATTGCCTCCCATCCGGCATGGGTACCTACTCATGCTTACGCCCGGTTCTTCGCAATCCTTGACAGCAACGGCAATGTTCAGGTGGCGACCGTTGGAGGCACTTCGAAATTTGGAGGGCATCCGACCTGGCAGACTATCGTGAACCGCACGACAGCCGATGGCACAGTCACGTGGCGGAATGTTGGATTGCCGGCGACGGTCAGCTTCGCGGCCGCGGGGGGGACGAGCGGCATTATCATCGATAACACTGTTCCAATCGGTACCACAGCCGGAGCTTCTGAGGTCTACTTCTCGACGCAAAGCAATCAGCCGACGTGTGGGGCCTCAGCCCTGGTCGGATGTGCGGTGCAGGTATCGCAAGCAGCATTGCAGTAACGAACGCAAAAGGGGTTCATCTTATGGCTACCAACGATTCCTCTATAGATAATTCCGAGACACCGGTCATCAAGAAACCATACGAAAAGCCGACGTTCCGGTACGAACAGGTTTTCGTGACCACCGCACTCGCGTGCGGAAAGATCAATCCTACACAACAGTCATGCAACCAGAAAGCCAGCGCGTCATGAACTCCGAATCTCAAACAACAGATGCGGAGCACGCCGCCAAGTGTCAACTCGCAGTCGACGTGCTGGGTTCATCGAGAAAACTTCACTTACACGTGAATGGCTGGAGCATGCTTCCGTCATTGTGGCCGGGGGACACGGTGCTGGTCGTGCACGTTGGCAGCGATGAAGTAATAGCCCGTGTCGTCGCGGGCGTATACGGGCTTGTTCAATCACGGCAGGTTCAGGCAGTTCAAGTTCAATCAGCTTAGATTCGAGTCATCCCTTGCCCCAATCCACGATCGAAGTCGAACGTCTCAGCCTCGTCATTGAAATTGGCGGCATGTCAGTGCGGGTGACCACTGACGACCCGCAATTTCTGTTTCTGCTGGAGAATCGTTACTCAGGATTCTTGAGCGAGGCAGAGAATCCGGAGATAGAGTTCGACATCGATTTGAGCGACGCTCGGTTCCCAGACCCTGGAGCGGAGGTCTGCGTGACCCAGCACAACGGCCGCTGGACCCTGCAGCGTGGAGACTTTCACGCGGACTGGGAGCCGGCGGCGCGCCGTGGCCGCATTCGCCAGACGCCGAATCCATATTCGATTGATGCTGTGCTTCGCATCGTGCATACCTTGGTTTTGGCAAAGCAGGGTGGATTCCTGATGCACTCCGCAAGCGCGATCCGCAACGGCAAGGCATTCTTTTTTGCCGGCGTTTCGGGCGCGGGCAAGACCACGATTTCGCGGCTCGCGCCCCAGGATGCCACGCTGCTTACCGACGAAATCTCGTATGTTCGCAAAATGCGAGAGGCCTACATGGCCTTCGGAACGCCATTCACAGGCGAACTTGCCAAACTGGGCGAGAATGTTTCCGCTCCGATTGCCGCGGTGTATTTGCTGTCGAAAGGATACGAAAATCGAATCGATCCAGTCGCACCGGCGGAAGCGGCTCGGTCCATGCTGGCGAACATCCTTTTTTTTGCCAAAGATGAGGAACTGGTGCGGGCCATCTTTGATTCCGCCTTTGAATTCGTGAACCGCGTCCCTGTACACCGGCTGACATTCGTCCCCGATGCGCGGGTTTGGGAGCTGATTGGATGAGCACACTCTATATAGCACGCAGTCCGAAAGTGGCAGCCCGCGGCCTGGGTGGCGAGATGATGGTCATGTCGGGGCGCGATTCGACCCTGTTCACTCTGAATAGTACAGCGAGCATTCTGTGGCAATTTGCCGACGGCACCACTCCGCTGGATCAAATTGTGGAGACGCGAATTTGCAGCGAATTCGAAGTGGCACCCGCTGAGGCTCTCAAAGATGCTGAGATCCTGGCACGCGAATTGGCAGGCCACGGGATTCTGCAGATTTCGGACGAACCGATCGTCGCACAAAGCGTCACCGGAGCATCGCGATGAGCGACCTACTCGAGGAGATGACGCTGAAGGCGCTGCGGCTAAACGTACCCCTCAGTGTCCAGCTCGATCTCACCTATCGCTGCAATGAACGATGCGTCCACTGTTATCTCGATCATACCGACAAAGGCGAGATGACCACCGCTGAGATAAAGCACTTGCTTGAAGAGATGGCCGAGGCGGGCGTCTTCATTCTCACCTTAAGTGGCGGCGAGATTTTTCTGCGGAAAGACTTGTTCGAGCTCCTCGAGTATGCAAGGCGTCGCCTGACGTTTTGCGTGAAGCTGAAGACGAATGCGATCCTGATTCGTGAGCGCGAGGCAGCACGCATCCGCGATCTTGGCGTCGAGTCAATTCAAATCAGCATCTATTCACACCGTCCCGAAGTGCACGACGCCATCACGCTGATTCCGGGCTCCCTGAAACGGTCTCTCAACGCGATCCGGTTCTTGAAATCGCAGGGCCTGCGCGTCATCATCGGCAATGTTCTCATGATTCAGAATGTGGGCGATTATGCGGGCGTTCGCGCCCTTGCAGCGGAACTTGGGGTCGAGTGCACGCTTGATCCGACGATCACTCCCATGATGGACGGCGACCGCTCGGTCTTGAATTTGGGTATTGAACAGGAGACGCTGCGGCAGGTCTTTCGCGATGCAGATCTGGTCGGGGACGTAGATGAGTTTTGTGCGGTCGCCGACAAGCCAGGCGAGAATGAATTGGACTCCAGACCGTGCAGCGCCGGGCATACGACTTGTTATGTCTCGCCTTACGGCGACGTGTTTCCGTGCGTCCAGTTTCCGCTTCCTACCGGTAACGTACGGCGGCAGCGCTTCGTTGATATCTGGCGCCACTCTGATCGGATGAACGAGGTGCGGTCCATCCGCATGCACGATCTCACTACCTGCACTTCGTGCACGCACGCCGGCAACTGCACGCGATGCCCCGGGTTGGCATACATGGAAGGCAACATGCGCGGCCCGTCGTCGCTGGACTGCGAGAAGTCCTTTGCCAAGACCGGGATTCCCTCGGCGAACATGCTCGCGAAGAAACAGCGCGGCAATCTGATTCAAATTCGTGCTCTGCCCGTGCCTGCTAGCGCAAGCACCGGCGCGATTGCGTGAACGGACTGCCAACCGCGGCTACAGTCCCGTGGAAGCCGGGGACTGGCAGCGCCAACGAAGCCGAGTGGTCTCTGCTGCTGGCGGCGTGTTCCGAAAACATTCAACCGCAAGATCCAGATAGCATCCGCGCGCTTTGCCGGTCGGTTCGTTGGAAAGTCCTATTCGATCTCGCGGACCGGCATGGAGTTCACCCGCTTCTCTGTCAGACTCTCTCAAAGTTCGAAGCAGCAATTCCGCCCGCCGAGATGCGGGTCTTGGGCCAACTCTATCAGGCCAATCTGCATAAGTGTCTGTTTCTTGCGCGGGAATTGATCCGCATCGTCGATCACCTCTCGGAGAATGACATTGAGGTCCTGACATACAAGGGCGTGGCGCTGGCGGAGGCGCTGTATGGAGACATTGCGCTGCGCCAGGCGGGTGATATTGACCTACTGATCCATGCCAAAGACCTCTTCCGGGTTCGCAAAGCCGCTGCCCAACTTGGATACGTGCCGCACGAAGACTTCTCACCCGCGCAGGAACGCGCCTACATCAAGACCGGCTACGAATACGCCTTCGACGGCGCGGCCGGCCGTAATCTACTCGAAGTGCAGTGGGCGGTTCAGCCCCGCTTTTATGCCGTGGACTTCGACCAGGAAGCGATGTTCCAGCGCGCCATTTCATCCACTATCGCTGGGCACGTAATGAAGATGCCTTCGACGGAAGACCTGTTCATTGTTCTTGCCCTGCATGCTGCGAAACACGTTTGGGGACGGCTGATCTGGCTCTGCGACCTGGCGCGGATCTCGCGCCTGCCTACGCTGGACTGGAATCGGATCGGCGACCTGGCAAGACAATCAGGAATCGCTCGCATCTTGCGAGTCACATTGCTGCTGAGTAATCAACTTCTGACAGCGGAGATCCCGGCCTCAGCAGAGTCTGCTATCCGCCCGGACCCTGAAGCCGCTGTCATCGCCAATGAAATTCAGAAGTGCATTGGCAGCGCCCGTGCATACGATGTCGAATCTTTCTCTTATTTCGGGCTGATGTTGCGCTTGCGGGAGAATCGTTCCGACCAGATTCGATTCCTGACCCGGCTCGTTTTCACGCCCGGTCCGGGTGAATGGTCGGCGGTGCGACTGCCGCAGCCGCTGTTTCCCCTCTATCGCATGATTCGGCTCTACCGTCTCACCCGCAGGCTGGTTCGCGCTTAGCTTCCGCCACGCTACTCGGGGTGTAGCGCGGTTTGCACTGGGCTCAAGCGTTGCAGGTAAAGAATGAACATAAGCACACATCCGCAGAGTTGCACCAGCAAGCCCGTCTTGAGAGTGCCCGAGTGATTCGATACCAGGCCCACAAACCAAGGAAGCAATCCTCCACCGATATTGGATAGAGCGAACATGATTGAGGCGACGCTGGGAGATGATCCAAATTCTTTCGATAGAAGTGAAATAGTGATGGGATAGACGTACGAGAGCCCGAGTCCGGCGGCGCACGCACTGACCACCACGCCGATTAGTCCGTGAGAGGACAGCAATCCCGCGCTGCCGGCACATGCCAGCAATAGTCCCCCCTGCACAAGTTTGATCTCAGTGCCGGCTCGCAGAAGTAATGGAGCCAGCCACCTGCCCAACATCAGCGAAGCGTAGAAAAAAGATGGAGTGATCAGCGACATGGCCGGCGACAGATTTCCCAGGCTCTTTGCGAACGAAGCGACCCAGCCGCCAAAGCCATTTTCGGTTCCGACGTACAAGAGGAAAAGAGCGGCCAATATCAGGAAAGGACGCGTCCGCCCGTGGATTACAGAGGATATGGCATTACTACCGCGAGTGGACCCCGGCTCAACAAAATGCGCCCGCATCAAGGCCAGTCCGCCGACGACCAGCACCAGGAAGCCGGCGAGAATCATAAGGAACAGCGGAACGCGCACGCTCCTGGCCGCTGCTGCGACCAGAAACGGGCAGGCCACCGCGCCCGCGCTCCAGTAGAAATTGAGCCAGTTGAGAGTGGCCGAGCGGCGCTCGGGATTCAGCTGCGCAACCATCAAATTGCCAGGCGGAATCGCGATCCCGAGTCCGGCACCAATCGCGGCAATGCACACGATGCCGAGCGACCTGGGACCAGCTAGAAGAAAGGTTAGTCCGGCGGCCACCAGAAGAATCCCGGCTTGTATGGCAAACCGAAATCCGCGCCACGACACGATTGCACCAGAAAGAGCAACCGCAAAAGTCGATGCCACGTATTGAGCGGTAAAGAGAGCGCCAGCCTGAGCGTAGTTCAGAGACCAGCGCGCAGAGAGCGTTGGCAGAAGAGGGCCAAGAAGAACATTGGCGACGCCGATCGGAACGAAGGCAATGTAGGCGGCTCGAGTTAGCGCGCGTGCGGAGGCCGGCGTTCGTTGGAGTTCGATCTCAGCCTGCATATCGAAAAACAGAACGCCGAGAGTACCACTTCGATGCTATGACGCACCAGACGCAGGTGCAGTGGACTCGCGCACAATCAACTCTGGCTCGATTGCGATCTCCGGAGGATACTCTTTCTGGCCTTCAATCCGATCAAGCAGGCTCTGGGCCGCGACTTCGCCCATCCGGTTCAGAGGCTGACGCACGGTCGTCAATCCGGGAGTGTGGAATGCCGCCCCGGGAATGTCGTCAAAACCCATGACGGAGACGTCCTCGGGAATCCGAAGTCCTTGCTCGCGGAACGCGCGAATCGCACCCATCGCTGAAACGTCGTTGTACGCGAAGAGGGCCGTGAATGGCTTTCCGCGGGAGAGCAGTTTCTTGCCAAAGGGATATCCCAACATGGGCGTCGGGTCATCTGCATCGATCTGAATGGTCAGATCGGGATCGATTGCCACTCCGATCCGTTCAGCCACGCGACAGATGGCTTCCCATCGATCTTTGGCGTCGGAACTGATGGGATTGCCCTGCATAAACGCGATGCGCTGGTGATGAAGGTCTTTCAGGTGACTGAGGGCCAAAACTGCCGCGCGCTCGTGGTCGAGAACGATGTTGGTGACGCCCTTCAGTCTCTTGTGGCCGGCAATCGCGACCGTGGGGAGCATGGGAGATTCCTGAACGGTCGTGTCGACGGTAATGATCCCTTCCACGCCGCGCTCCGACAACAACTGAGAATATCGGCTTAGCAGGGCTGCGTCGTGACGATGGACCACCGTCAGGAAAAAGTAATCCCGCTTTCGCAAGTACTGCTCAATGCCGCTGATGATCGGGGAACTGTAGGAGTCGCCAATTTCTTCGGTTATCACGCCGATCGTGTACGTGCGCTTGTTGCGCAGTGTGCGGGCAAAAAAGTTTGGACGGTAGTTCAATTCCTTGGCGGCCGTGTGGATACGATTCTTGGTCTCCTGGGGAATCGAACGCGCTGAAGGCGAGTTGTTGAGCACGGCAGAGACAGTCCCGGGCGTAAGACCCAGATGCTGCGCCACAGCCTTCAGAGTAATCACTTGCGGTTTTTGCAGGGGCTTTTTGACTTGCACCATGACCTTTTAAATCGTTTCAATTAGTAACCCTGTGCACATGCCAAAGGTTCTACAAATCACAAATTCTGTCAGTGATTGCACACGCGCGCACATCGTCACGCCTTGGCGTAGCGCTCGCTGTTCGGTTTTGAGCCGCTTAGGGCAAAGAACAGAATGTACACATAACAAATGACGGGGAGGAAGAATGCGTGATGGATTCCAATGTGGTCCGCAATCCAACCTTGCGCTACTGGGATGATCGCTCCACCGACAATCGCCATGATCATGATTCCGGAGCCATCGCCCGTTAACGGGCCGAGCTCTGCCACGCCTAGAGTGAAGATGCTGGGGAACATGATGGAGTTAAAGAATCCGACCAGGATGATGCTGTACATGGCGAGATGCCCACTCGTGAGCATCGAGACTCCGACTAGTCCCGCAGCAGAAACGGCGCAAATGGCCAGCAAGCCTCCGGTCTTCATCTTTTGCAGAAGGGCCGAGCCAATGAACCGTCCCACCATTGCTCCCCCCCAGTAGAAAGCCACGAAACTCGCCGCCACCTTTTCTGTAAGTCCACCAATATCCGGTTGGCTGAAGTAGTTCACCAGGAAGCTGCCAATAGAAACTTCAGCGCCAACATAGACGAAAATAGCGATCGCTCCGAAGATCAAATTGGGATGTCGCCAGATCGAATCGTTGACCTTCTCGCCGACCTTGTGTTGCGCGTGCTCGATTTTGGGCAGCTTGAAGATGCCGATCGCGATCGCTAGCACGACGAGCGCAATGCCCAACCCTACATAGGGCGTTTTGACGGTTGCAGCTTCTTGAAGGCGGTAAGCTTGCAGGGCCTCGACAGTAAAAGCACGGATTTCATCCACTGTCTTAGGAGCGGCGCTGAGGATCAGCAGACCGCCAAAAAATGGCGCGAGAAACGTTCCTAAGGAGTTGAAGGCTTGAGTGAGATTCAGTCGGCTGGACGCGGTTTCTGGCTTTCCCAGCACAGTTACGTACGGATTCGCGGCGACCTGCAGGCAAGTAATTCCCGCGGCAAGTACGATCACCGCCACCAGAAACAGGGGATATGACGGAACGCTGGCTGCTGGAACAAAGAGAAATGCCCCTCCCGCCATCGTCAGCAGTCCGGCCACCATCGACCGCTGATAACCGATCCAATCAATTAACTTGGCCGAGGGGATAGAAAAAACAGCATACGCCCCGAAAAAAAAGAACTGAATCATCATGCCTTGGCGATAGTTCAGGCCAAAGATCGACTTCAAGTGTGGAATCAAGATGTCGTTCAGGCACGTGAGAAATCCCCACATAAAAAAGAGGGTGGTAACCGTAGCCAGGGGAGCGCCGTAACTCTGTCCGGTAGCAGGGGATGTTGCGGATGTGCTGGTATTAGGGGCTGCGATCGCCATGAGTGCTATATCCACCCTCCCGATGGCATAACCTGCGAACGCCGCCATCATACATCGGCGGCCCTTGATTTGCGGGACTTTTCTTTTTCCATGCCTGCTCGATCAGCCCCTACAAAATCGTTTCTCTAGCTTGACATCGGCATGCCGTTGCCGGACACTTCCTCCTTCCACCGGATCACTTTGGAGCACATCTTCCATGCGATCGCAAGTGCTGTTCACGATGGTTGCGCTGTCCTTATCATTGACTGGGAATACTCTGGCCCGAAGTCTCCCTTCCCGCGACAACGGCGAGAAGCAGGGCGCTCCGAACGGTTCTGAAATGAATGAGCCTGGAATGAACGAGTCTGGAATGATTGTCTTCAGCGAACCCGGATTTCCAGCGGCTGATTCCGCTGGTCCTTCTGCAAAGCAGATCGCAGCCTTCTTTCCTTCCGCAACCACAGCGGATGCAGGCACGCTTGCGAGTCATCTGGCGTCATCTTCTGCCAGGCTTCTGGTCTTACCCTATGGGGCCGCGTTCCCCGAGGAGTGCTGGCCGGCAATCAGGCAGTTCCTGGAGCGAGGGGGGAACCTCCTGGTTCTGGGGGGAAGGCCGTTCACGCGCGCCGCCTATCATGATGCGCAGGGCTGGCATCTGCGAGATTACAGCGTGCGCTTCATCCGGCCGCTGATGATCGACCAATATCAAGAGACGCCAGCCTCCGAGGGACTGCAGTTTGTGACAAACCATGAACTGACTCTGCAGCCCGCCGCGTTCCGGTGGAAGCGCGCCTTCAGTCCCGTCATCCGCTTGAGTGCGGTCGATCTATATCACCGGGGAGGGTCTGCAGGTTCTGTTGACGCGCGCCTCGATACTCTCGCGTGGGGCGCGAAAGACGGCCGCAAGATGTCAGCGCCGGTGATTCAGATCGATCATTACAGAAATGGCTTCGACGGCGGGCGATGGATCTTGGTGAATGCCGAGCTGTCGAGCGACTTCTTCGACAATTCGGACTTGATCCGCTCGTTCGCGGAACGAGCTATGGAGGGAGCAGAGGAATTTACGGTTCGGCCAGTCCTGCCGCTGTATCTTGCCGGAGAACCGGTAGAGTTCCAGGCACTCTGGCATGCCGCGATTGAGCCGGCTCGCACCCCCACGGTGAACGTTACTGTATTTCCGGAATCCGACTCGGCCAAGCGTTTTACGGTTCCACCTGCTCCCGCAAACGGTCAGATCATCGTTCCCGCTGTTGCTGGCAAGGGACTGTTCGTTGTCGAGGCTCGCTTGATGGATGGCGATCGCGTGCGAGCGATCTACCATTCCGCATTCTGGATTCGTGACGAAGAGTATCTCCGCTCTGGTCCGCATCTGAGCGTCAATCGTGACTACTTCGAACTCGAGGGCCATCCCCTCGCAGTCATCGGCACAACGTACATGTCGAGCGAGGTGCAAAGGCTATTCTTCGATCATCCCAACGTCTACGTATGGAACCGGGATCTGGCCCAGATTCATGATGCGGGACTGAACATGATCCGCACCGGCTGGTGGACTGGATGGGATAAGTTCTGCGACGAAAACGGCCAGCCCTACGAGCGCACCTTGCGGACGCTGGAAGCCTATTTGATGACGGCTCGCAAATACGGCCTACCCGTGCAATTCAATTTCTTCGCGTTCTTGCCTGATGTGCTGGGAGGCAGAAATGCGTTTCTCGATCCCGAAGCCATTCGCCGGCAGCAGGCTTTGATTTCGGGTGTCGTCTCTCGCTTTCACGATGTGCCCTTCCTTGCCTGGGACTTGATCAACGAGCCGAGTTTTTCCCAACATCTCTGGACGACGCGGCCGAATGGTGATCCCATTGAACTCGCTGCCTGGAATCAGTGGTTGAATGGACGTTATCCCGATCGCGCCAAACTGGCCGCACTCTGGAATGTCCAACCGGAAACCGTAGCGGGAACGATCTCACTTCCCTCCGAGCAGGAGTTCTCGCCTCGAGGGATGTACGTCGGCATCAACTCGCTTCGCATTCACGACTACTACCTTTTCACGCAGGATTCATTCGCCAAGTGGGCGGCAGCTATGCGCGCGACGATCCGGGCAACCGGATCGCATCAACGGGTCACCGTGGGTCAGGACGAAGGAGGCATCCAGGATCGCCTCTCTCCGGCATTCTGGGGCGCATCAGTCGATTTCACCACCAACCACACCTGGTGGCAGGACGATCACCTGCTTTGGAACTCGCTGGCGGCGAAACAGCCCGGCAAAGCCATGCTGATCCAGGAAACCGGACTGCAGCGGGGTCTGAATCTTGATGAGACCGCGAGGCGAACACCCGAGAACGAGGCTGCGCTGCTGGAACGCAAAGTTGTGGCGTCGTTTATTCAGGGAACGGGCGCGATCGAGTGGCTGTGGAACACGAATTCGTACATGACCGAAGGCAATGAGACGCCGATCGGGGCGGTGCGCACCGATTACACCGAGAAGCCGGAGGCGGCTCTCTTGCGGGCATTCGCGCGATTCGCTCCTTCGCTGCAACCGCATCTGCGAGATCCCGAGCAGCCGGCTGTTGCCATCATCACGTCGCAAGCCGCTCAATTCTCAGTGCTGTCTGAATTCCAGTTGCAGGCACAGCAACGGGCAGTTCGCGCATTGACTTATCTCGACCATCTCTCCGCTTCCATGCTCGCTGAAAACCAGATTGGGAATCTCGGGTCCCCGCAGCTGGTCATTCTTCCTTCGCCCCAGGCACTTGGAGGCACCGCATGGAATGCTCTCCTGCGGTACGTGGAGGCCGGAGGAAAGTTGCTGATCACAGGGCCAGTTGAGCACGACGAGCATTGGCAGACTGTTCGGCGCGCTGAAGGACTTGGCGTTGAAGCTCACGCCGAGCCATTGGTCTATCACGAGGCCAACATGAGTTTTGGATCGCGCACGGTCTCTCTGGCGTTCGGACAGCAGCAACAGAACTGGCTCGAGTCGCTGCGCTTCGAAGATGGTTCTACCGTCAAGGAGATCTCCCGCGGCAAAGGGCGAATCTACTGGGCAGCGTATCCTGTCGAGCTTTCCGAAAACCTGCAGGCAACTGCTGATCTGTACGCGTACGTAGCGGGACAGGCGAATGTGGTGCCGGCATTCCGCGCCGTTTCCCCCGTGGCGCCAGGAATCCTGGTGTATCCGACATCGTTTGCCGACGCCATTGTTTATGTGCTTGTCTCCGACTCCGCCGACGACACGGAGATTAGTATTCGAGACAACGCAACGGGCCTAGCGTTGGAGTTGAAACTTCCAGCTCAGCATGCGGCCGTCGCCGTACTCGGGAAGAAAGAAAAGAAACTGCTGGCCAAGTACGGATTCTGACAGTGTCGGGTTAGATTTCTGCACGTTCTCTGGCAAAGACCTGATTCCGGTCCTCTCTGGTAGTTTCCGCACAAGGACTCTTGGCCGCGCACTCTGCAAAGCCATCTCAGATTTTCATGAGCCCATCCGCGGTATCCTCGGCAACGCGCGCCGCGCATAGGGCGGTGCTGGGTCGCGTTGAGGCCAGGCGGTGCATCTCTACAGCATCGGGGGTATTGTTCGCGGACATCGAGAAAAATACCGTTTGGGTATACACCCCAGTGCAGGGCGTACAGCTCCGCTGGAAATCAGCAGTGAGGGGAACACGATGCAAAAAGATTCAATGCGGCAGCTCTACGTGGATGAATTGAGAGATCTCTACAGCGCTGAGACGCAACTGGTGAAGGCTCTGCCGAAAATGGCTAAGGCAGCCTCCAATGCCCAGTTGCGGCAGGTGTTTGAGGAACATCTGCGCCAGACATCGGAGCAAGTCTCCCGGCTTGAACAAATCTTCGAGAGCCTGGACGAGAAACCGACCGGCCGGAAATGCCTCGGGATGGACGGCTTGGTAAAAGAGGCCGCCGGAACCATGCAGGAGAAATACGCTCATTCCGCGATGGACGCCGCCATCATTGCGGCTGCGCAACGCGTGGAGCACTACGAGATCGCGGGCTACGGGACGGTGCGGGAATTTGCAGAGCTGCTGGGCCAGAATGAGCACGTCGCATTGATCGAACAGACGCTCGAAGAGGAAAAGGGAGCCGACGAAAGGCTCACTCAACTTGCCGAGAGTATCAATTCCCAAGCGGCGGAAGGGGAATCAGAAGCTGTGGAAAGCGGAGAGCCTGAAACAAAGTCAACAAATACACAGACCCGGCGAATCGCCTGACATTGTATGGAGGGCGCGTCCTCGTGCCCTTCCGATCACCTTTCCTGCTGGAACCCGAACTCGTCTCTGTGCAAAATACGAGAATTATCTGATGTGCGCTCGCCCAGAGCGGCGCTATTTTCCTTCACGAAAGCGGGTGGGATACCGAGTCTCTTCAAGAGTCATTAATTATCAAGAGTCATTAATTAGGGGATGCGAGCCATGAAAAAGATATCTGGACGTATCACTGCTAAGTCCAACCCGGCCTGGCACATTCTTTACGAGGCTGCCTTGTTCGAGACCGATCGTGACAGGATTCTCCAGCAAATCGATCTGGCGGAAAAGGCAGTCATGGCACGAATAAAGGAACTGTTTGCCGTGAACAGCGATCACATCGACGAGGACCTCGTCCTGGACGACGCGCTCTACGTGTTGCGAGCCTTGCGAAATTGCGTTGCGCCGCAAAGTAATGTGGCCTGAGATAGAATCTTTAGGAGCCCACAACAGAATCCCGTTTACCCCCCTTGCATTGATCGCCGGCCGGTGTCCTTAGAAATCTTCTAGGACACTCAACCACAGCTGTTTGCGTGCATGCTGTGTGCATCCTTCAATGGGAACTGCTCACGACCAGAACCTGCGGCAGCAGCGGCGGTTCCTGTTGCGGCGCGCTCTTCTTTCGCATCAAGAGAAACGCGGATAACGCTATCATTGTAATAAAGAGAACGATCGCCGCCGTTGCGAGCCTGCGCCCGTGTTTTGGGTTGCCTGCAATCATGCCGCCGGTCGTAAGACACTTTCTCCTGAATTCCACACGTCTCCGAAGGTCGGTCCGGCCTGACACCTCGCACGTCGAAATGCGAGATCGATTTCTAGACGGCTTTCCGTAAGGTGTCCGCGCTCTCGGATCCGCGTTCGACAGCAGACTGGCCTGAACAAGTTCTGCAGTATGAGACAGCCTGTTTTCGGCGCTCGCGGAGCCGGCTCTGAAACGTATCCCAACGGCCGCCGATTCCCACAGCCGTATTGTCGATTACGACCGCATCGGTTCCAGCTGGTACGGCACGCTCGGTGATCCGGTCAGCAGCTTCCAGATCGGCACTTCCGGCGCCGGCGCTGGAGATCGGTGGTCGCCGCGAGGGCAGTGGTACTCCATGCGCGTGAGCTTCGGCCCGTTCGGATTCCTGATTTCCAGTGGTCTGGTAGGTAGTTGGAGTAATGTTGCGATCGGTCTCTGCGCGGTGCATGACAGGATCGATCACCCACTTCGCGCGCAGTTTCTGCTCATACCCCCGCCACTTGTTCTCCGACTCCAGATCCGGTTCATTGAATGGCGGAAGACTCTCAATCTGCTGTTTGTTCACGTCTGCCTGAAAATCGTTCTCGTGTTGAACAGAGACACGAAGTCTCTGGGCAGGAACAAGAAACTTCCTACTGTGCAGCCAGCCGCCGGTATCTACGACCGCGTAGCGAATATCACCGGTAGAATGATCGAAGATCACATCCTCGATCTTTCCTAATTTCTCATCATTGAGGCCATAGAGATGTGAACCGCGCACATCTTCGCTGGGTTCGCCGATCGCCGTATCTCTCAGTGTGCCGTAATGGGCCATCTTTTCTCCTGTAGCGTCCCGCCGGAGTTTCACACTGAGTATTGATTCATGGGTGCGCGCAAACCATAAGCGGATCACTGTAGAATTCGCGTTCATCTGTATGACGCGGCGATCAGATCTGCCCGGGAACGTCCGGATCGGGCCCACGCTCGGGTACGTCGGGATTTTCGGGCGGATCCATGGGATCCTGTACAGGAGGAGGGGAGGGATCCGCTGGGATTCGCAAGACGTATTCCAGATTGGGGGTGATCGGTCGCATGCGGTTCAGATGCCCAATCCCGCAGAACGGAAGCCATCGGATCACCCTGAAATCGCTTCAAGCTGCGTTCAAGGAGTCGCAGAATTCTCTTTGCTCCGCCCGAGCCCGAGTTAGCTTTCGCGAACTTGGCATCGGAGATTCCCGGCTCGCGAGTCTCGAAGGTTCGATCTGTCGTATTGGTGATATTAGTGGACTGTAGAAGCCTTGCTGTCCTATAACTCGGTGGAGGTCACTTTCTAACTCGCACCGGGAAGTACGGACGCGACCTTGATGGTATTCCCGTGACGAATCCCAACAATGCTGGCCCTTTCGCCAGCCACTCGTGTCAGCGCGTCCGAGCCGCCTTCAAGAAGGTACGCCGATTCCGCCTGAACCAATTCAAAACTCGCGCCCCCGTGCACGCAGACGCGCGTGCAGGTCGTTGCCGTGCGAGCAAGCGCCGCAGAATGTTTGGCCCCACAGCGGGAGCAAGTCACCATCCCCTCGAAGGTCTGCTCTGCAGTGGAGTTGTTCTGACCGCCATTCTCCGTTACGGCAGCGCCCGCGGCAGCTCCCAAAGTTGCTATCAGGACGGCAAGCGCGCACGCAATGGCCGTCACCAGAGCGACAATTTCGATCCACACCCAATGCTTTTTCATAGAGCGTCCTGCCGCAGGGCATCCGCTTTCTTCAGAACGATGATATTTAATACGTGCAAGTGGCTTGCCAGGGCTGAAGACCAATCGATTCGGCTAACACGCTGAATTCAAAGTTACTCTGAGAACTGGCTGTTTCAGTGGATGTAGAACTGGGAAGAAAGTTCATAGGCAGGGATTCACGTAGCAAGGCTTAAGCCTACAGACAGAACCAGCGACTTACTGCTTGGGTTTAAGCCCTCTGTTTTAGGCACTTGCCGCGGCTGAAGTCGAAGCACGCCGCAGACTCGCTGCTTCCCGGGCTCCAGTGAGCCGGAGCAATTCGATCACGCGGCTCGCTTTTGCGCTCTCTGCGCAGGAGACATAGATTAGGGCGCCCACGTCGCAAAGTTGGCGGCCGAGCCGTTTGGCATCATCAGGAGAAAACCCAAGACCCAGTAGTGCGCGGGATCCCCGCGACAGGGCCGGGGAACTCTGCTCCTTCGACAACGCGTCAAAGAATGCCTGAGAACGGATGAAGAAGCCGACGGTCGGAATGAACACGGCTCCAAACTTTGAAAACCAGCCAATCAACCGGGCGCTGGCCGAATCTTCAGACTGCTCCGCGGTGAAATAGCTGGCGTCTCGTACACTCACTGCGTCCGGATGTGCCGGGGACAAGACCATACAGATGTCTTCATTTCCGAATCCAGCCTTGTTCAGGGCGGATGCGACGTCCGGAAGGGCGACACTACGGGGATAGATCCCGTACGCGGCTGTTCCATTTGCTGTCATCATTGGAATCTCCAGGCCAGCATCGCGAGAAGGGAACCTTGAATCCTTCAACGACACGAGGTATAGCGATAGCTCACCTTACGTCGTTTCGTCGCCGCTGGCACTAGGGTGAATCTGGTAAGCCGGCACTTTTTACAAATCGACATCCTGTTACCAGACCGTGTCCCCCGGACAGTAACCAACCTGAAACATTACTGCTCTCGATCGTTCCGCTTTGCTCTTTGTGCAGTGTAATTTCGAGCCGATTGAGAACTCATTGCATACTTGGCAACCCGGAGCGTCGTGTCGAAAAACTCGAAAGTGGCCAGTTGGCACGGCATGCAGGGCGGCAAGCCACTTGCACCAGCAATTCACTAGCACGATAACGGCCAGTTACGATCTAGAAAGGAGACAGCAAGTCCATGAATCGATCCTTTGTGCTTATGTCATGCATTGCCGCAACAAGTTTGGGTGCCCAACAAATTCCCTCTGCACCTCAGCCGGATCAGCCTAGCCACCCCACCCAGCAGGAGGCTGACACCGCTACTCCTCATCAATCGGCTCGCAGCTTTGAAGGTCGCATCGCAAGATCCGGAGATCAATTTGTATTGGAAGACAAGGCTGCGCAGATGTCCTACAAGTTAGACGATCAGGCGAAGGCGAAACATTACTTAGGCAAAAATGTGAAGGTCATGGCGACCCTGGACTCGAAGTCCCATCTGCTCCACGTCATCGATATCGTGACTAGCGCACCTGAGGACATGTAACAGAACGAGTCGCTCGGCTGTCTGCACAGGTTTTGTGGCGCCGAAGCCTGTGTTTGAGTTTGTAGTGCAGCCGAGTAGCGCAGCACAGGACACTGACAAGAACTGTGTGACGGAAATTCATGCTCCGAGAGGATGACGGCTTTCTTTGACGACTGGTCCAAGGCAATCGATAGCATAATTCGTCTGCATGCCTAATTGGTCAGGCCGACAGTGAGAACGATCACGCGATCCGTTTCATCCTTGATAGCGGGTGACAGCTTGAGGATCAACCCATCGGCCCTTTGAGTTACCTCGACCGTTTTCCCATCATTGAGACTCTGAGCTGCGCTCACCTTTTCTGCGATCGGCGGAAGTGCCAGCAGCGGCGCATTCCAGTTCAGCACGTGCACGTAGATCTTGTCCGCTTTCTGTGTTGTGACACCCCAATCGCCCGGAGGAATCGGGCCTCCGCGGGTCCCGTAGACTGAGTCTCCGTATTTTGACAGCCATTCGCCGACCTCACGCAGGCGAGTAACGAACTCCGGGTCGATCTCGCCATTCGGATATGGACCAATATTCATCAGCAGGTTGGAGTTGTTTCCGGCGGCGCGCACCAGGCGGCGCTCGATTTCCACGGCACTCTTGTAGTGACTGTCGCCAATGTTGAATCCCCAACTGTTGTTGAGCGTGTCCGACATTTCCAGCGGCAACTGGGTACTCACGTAATTGGTGTTGAAGCCGGCGGTGTTCTGGCCGGGCAGATCGCGCTCGAAGGTCTGAACGTCCTCTCCGGGGCGAGGCGTCTGATGATGATTGGGAATGATCAGCGCCGCCGGCTGAAGCTTGTGAATGAGCGCGTATGTCTTCTGCAAGTGCCAGTCGGCGTCGGGCTTGTCCCACATGCCATCAAACCAGATGCCCCCGATCGGGCCGTAATTCGTGAGAAGTTCGGTAAGCTGGCCGTCCATGTAGGTGTCGAGGTAGGCGTTCCATTCGCCGTGGTCGGGGCGGCCGTTGGGCCAATTGGTGGCGCCGCGGGGAAAATAATCGGGATTGTGCCAGTCGAGTTGCGAATAATAGAAAAAGAGCTTGATGCCCTGACGATGGCACTCATCAGCCAGCATTTTCAGCGGATCTTTCTTGTAAGGCGTGCGGGCGACGATGTTCCAGTCGGAAACCTTCGAATCGAACATCGCGAAGCCGTCATGGTGGCGGGAAGTGATAGTGATGTACTTCATTCCGGCCGCCTTTGCAAGCGAGACCCAGGCGTGGGCGTCAAACTTCTCGGGGTCGAAGAACGCCGGCAGGCGGTTGTATTGGTCGACCGTGAGATGGCGCTCGTGGAAGACCCACTCGCCGTCGCCGAGAACGCTGTAGACGCCCCAGTGAATGAACATTCCAAATTTCATGTCCTGAAAATCGCGACGGGCTTGCAGGTTCTCGGCGGAAGGTTGGTAGTCCGTTTGGGAGAACGCGGCACACAAAGAAAGGGAACCTATTACTAATGTGAAAAAAAGGCGGAAGGGTTTCATTGTCTTGATGCCTAGCAACCGTGATCTATTTCGGAGATGAGACAACGACGGCCCGCAAGGGGACTCCGAGCGTGCCCGCACTTGCGGACTTTAGATCATAAATGCCCGTGCGCAGAAATGCGTCGCGCTGAGGTACGTCGATCTCCTTGTGGATTTGCAGGCCGCCCTTTTGGACGCTGCCGTAGTCCTTCGCCGGAATTCTGATTTCGCTACGGCTGACCGCGAGGTTGAGCGGCTCTCCCTGTTGGTCGTAGGCGACGAGCATGATTTCGATGTCGCCATGGCGCGAGCCGTCGGCGCCGGGCTCGATTCGGAGATCCTCCACCGAAACCGCAAAGTCGACACCGTAGCGTGTGAGCGGACCCTTCAAATCAGCATTGCTGCCCGCTCGAGGGGCATTTGCGGCAGGTTGCGGATTCGTCGGCCGAACCAGAATCTTATAGAGAATCTGCGTGTAGTTGGGAAGATTGCGCCCCATCAGCCGCATCAGAGGATCAGCATTCTGCTGCTGCCCGGAAACGAATGCCGAATGCAGATCATCGGCGTAGTAGCCGCGGCGGTAGGCCAGTGTTTCCTTGCTCCTGGCGAGCTTGACCTGAATGTGTCGGTACTTTCCATCCATGTTCGAATTGGTTGGTGTGTAGGCCAGCGCATAGTAATGGTTGCCATTTCTGACCACGCGTGTTAAGGCGTCGTTTAAGCCATTCGTGTTGTAAATAGCCTGGCCACCAGTGTCTTTCGCCAGTTGCTCCATGGAGGCGTGGCTGGAGTCCAGTTCGATGCTGGCCTTCTGCGATTGCTCGAGGGTGTCCTGCATAGCAAGCGTCCCCCTCCGTTGACTTATCTCGCGGTTGTTGACCTGAAATGCGGAATCGGAGGTGAGACCCTCGGCTGCGATGGGATACAAAGCGACCTGCGCTGTGGTGAGCAAGTCGGTAGTCCTGCGGACTTCCTCTTTGAAATTGACCGCCGCGCTGAAAGGATCGGGCAGGTCGGAGTCGGGCACGATGCCGGCGGGAAAAGATCCGGATAACCATATGACATTCTTGCGCCCTGGAATGTCGGCCAGATAGCGGGCCAGTTGCTGCATGGCTTCGAGGGTCAACGCGATGCGCGACTCGGTCTGAGAAAGCGCGGTATCGTTCAGGAACTGCCTCGTCGCGTCGATGGGATCGACAGCGCTCTGGGCGAGCGTTTGATCGGTCGGAGTAGGACCGAGCGCTTCACTGGTCAAGAAGTCAATGCGGCTCTGGTTAGCGTCGCTCTCGGCGGCGGAAGGTCGCAAAGGCGAGGGATTCGGTCCGGCTTTTGCGCTCTTGAGCGCTGCCAGCAAGACGGAGGAGTCCGTCGTGATTCCCTGCAACATGCGTAGCCGCGATGCCAGGGTGAAGATGGCCACACGGGTGTTCGGAGGAATCGTCTTCAGATACTTGATCATCTGTGAGTGGACGTAGGCCTGATCGGAAGTGGGCGTGTTCAGGGCGTCCAGTAGAATGACATTCACCGAATCGGCCGACTGCACCAGTGGAAAATTCGTATAAACATTGGCCGGCATCGGCGGGAGCTTGACCTGGGTGGGCGGTAGGCCTTTGTGCTCTTCAAATGCCGAGATGGTCTGCGGTTTGCCGTCTTCGAAAACCTCGAAGTCCTCTTTCTTGAGTCCCGTGACCGGTTCGCCCTTGCCGGTGGTCACCACCGCTTCGACCAGGACGAGGCGAGCTTTCGCCCTGAAGGTTGGGACCGGGTTCGCCGCAGGTGTTGCAGTCTGGGATTGGGCTGCCGCCGCTGTCGATACGTAGAGTACGACGAGGAGGACGTTGCAACGCGAAAGCATTTCGGGCCTCTTTGTGCTCAGAACCTTACCACACCGGCGTCGCGGTCCTAAACACGAATCAGATCGAGTTGGCGACTTCAGTGGGGGCCTCGGAAGCATCCCTGCTACGACGAACCGGCACCATCAGCTATCATTTCTCCTCGGAGTTGCGCATGTTAACGGGAAACGGCCTCGTTGAGATCGTCAGCAGACATTCTGTCGCCGAGACCTTGCGACGTCTGCAAGCTGCGTTCACAGAAAAGGGGTTCCAGGTCTTCGCCGTCATCGATCACAGCAGTGAGGCCGAAAGAGCCGGGCTGAAGATGCGCCCGACCAAGGTCTTGATCTTCGGCAGTCCCAAGGCGGGGACACCGCTGATGGTTGCGGCCCCGAGCCTTGCCATCGACCTGCCGCTCAAGGCGCTGGTTGCGGAAGATGCGGACGGCAAGGTATCGGTCACGTACAACGATCCGGAGTATTTGCGCGAGCGGCACGGCTTTCCGGAGGAGATGATCAAGAATCTCGCTGGAGCGGGCGCGCTAATCGCCAAGGCTGTGGAATAATGCTCCCGCCGTTGGAATACTCGTGACCGAACAGGCCAATCCAAATCCGAACCGGGCGCGTGACCACTTGGCGAATGAGCGAACTTTTCTCGCTTGGGTGAGAACGGCAGTGGCCATCGTGGTCTTCGGTTTCGCCATCGGTCGCTTTTCCATTGCCTTGCGCCAGCTAACAGCACTCCAGGGACACCCCGTACGCACCGGAGGCATCTCGGTCTGGATGGGAGCGACCTCCATCGTGATGGGCGTGGCGCTGGCGCTCGCGGGATTAGTCCGCTACCGGCAGACCAGGGCGCGGCTCGATGAGGGGACGTTTCAGCCGGCAGGATTCGTGCTCGATCTGGTGACGGTTTTGACCGTATTGTTTGGGCTGGCCCTCGCGGTGTACCTGATCTATATCGCGAGAAGTGTTGGCTGAGAGACAATCAACATTGAGAGGGACTGCAAGGAACAGCGCATCGATCATATGGGCAGCGATCAGGAAAAAGAGGCGGCGGCGCGAGCGAGTTTGAAGTTCGTGCAGGACGGGCAGGTTGTTGGCCTGGGGACCGGTTCCACAGCGACCCACTTCATCACGCTGTTGGGCGAAAAGGTGAAGGATGGTTTGCGCATCCGGGGGATCCCCACTTCGATACGATCGCGTAAATTGGCGCAGAGCCTGGGCATTCCGCTGACTACGCTGGATGAATGCCCGGAGATTGCGGTCACCGTCGATGGTGCGGATGAGGTCGATCCTCAGTTGCGACTAATTAAGGGTGGCGGCGGCGCACTACTGCGCGAAAAAATCGTGGCTTCGGCTACGAGGCAGCTTGTGATTGTAGGTGACGCGACCAAACAAGTGCAGCGGCTCGGCAAATTTCCGCTGCCGGTGGAAGTCATCAAGTTCGCGCAGGCTCTGGTCGCAAAGCGCATCGCCGGCCTCGGTGCTCAGGTCAGTCTCAGGACCAATCCGGACGGAAAGCCTTTTCTCACCGATGAAAATAACCATATTCTCGACTGCCGCTTCGGCGAGATTCGCGATGCGGATGAACTGGCGCGACAGTTGAGCGACATGCCGGGCGTGGTCGAGCATGGCTTGTTCATCGGAATGGCTAGCGTGGTGCTGTTTGCGCGCGGGAATGAGATCGTCGAGCTCAGACGCTGAAGAGTTGAGTGAATCGGTTGAGTCGTTAAGCGCAATTCGATTTTCGGTAGATCGCGGGCGAACGTGATCTCGAGGTTTTTCATGTCAGCAGGTGCGCAAAAGCGAGCCTGGGCGGGGCCGTCGCGGCGGCGGGAGCCTCGGTATCGGATGCAGGCTCCGCTGGATGTGACAGTCTCACGCGCGGGAGCTACCGACGTCGTTCCTGGGCGTGCCTTGAACTTGTGCGAGCGCGGGTTGGGCGCTGTGGTGGCAGGAGAGTTAATGCCCGGGGAGACGGTGGCGGTCGAACTACGCCTCTCAGGCGTCAGTCGCCCGGTTCGGACGCATGCTGTGGTGCGATATCAGGACAAGCTGCGATGCGGGCTGGAGTTCGTGCCGATGACTCCCGAGCAGAGGGCCGCCATACTGCAATGGGCCAGGAACGTGAATGCGGACGCGCAAGTTAAGCAGAACTCCACGTCTTTATCGCCGGCCGGGGATAAGAATGCCGGACTCCCCATTGCGAGCATTACGCTGAAGACTGAGTACTCTGGCTCCGATGGCGCCGGACCTCCTGGAAGGACGCGAAAGAGAAAGCTCCTTGCGGCATTTCTTGTCGTTTTCGGTGTGATCGCGATTGCGGCAGGTGCGTTCTGGTGGAAGTGGAACCGCGATTGGGCGCAACTGGAAGCTGGGCTGGATCGCCCCGGCAATGCCGTCGCCGAGAAGCCTCAGTTGCAGGTACCGGCGGAAGTGATGCAGAAACTGCTGGTGCACCGCGTAGAGCCGGTCTACCCGCCGGATGCTCGCAAGCAGAATCTGCAAGGAGTGATTGCGCTGAATATTGTCATCGGGCGAGACGGCTCCGTGCTCAGTATGCGCGCCCTCAACGGTCCGGAGATCCTGGGGAAGGCCGCCATGGAAGCTTTGCGCTGGTGGAAATTTGAGCCTTACCGGCTGAACGGGACACCGGCGGTCGTTGAAACTACGGTAGCGGTGGAGTTCAAGCGACAGCCTTGACGAGCTGAAGTTCTTCAGGCCTTCCTTTTCCTCATGGCCTGCAGGACTACGATTCCACTGATCCCGAAGCAGAGGACCGCACCCAGGGCGGCGATCGTCATCAGCGTTGTGTTTAAGCGAAGCAAGTCGGCAAAGATAGACGCTAAGGCAAAAATTAGCCCGAAGATATTGAGCCACAACGGTGCGTGGATGGGAGTCGCCAAATCTCTTCGCAAGCGAATCTGCAATAGCAGAGCCGCCAGGCCGATGGCGGCGACCACCACGAGGGCAAGGGGACTCGAGAACGCTGGACGGCTGGTGTAGAGCACGACGAGCGCCAGAGCGAGCAGAAGCAGCCCGGCCGCGATGACACTCCAGTTTCGCCGCTTCGGCGGACTCGGATCTTGGGCGATGTCCGGCAAGTCTCAAAGTTATACAGGCCCGATGCCAATGTTTTCAACAGCTGCCCGTTTTTACGAATTTCACCGCGTGCCACCAGAGTTCGAGGGCCTATCTATGCCTTCTCAGGCCACCGGCATCTGCGAGGATCCAATGACCCATTCCGCCGGGCGGGGATCCCCGTGGTTGACCGCATACAGGACTAACTCGACGCGGCTGGAGATGCCCAGTTTTTCGAAGATACGAAACAGATATTTCTTAATGGTGTGCTCACTCAGGTTGAGTTCACGCGCGATTTGGCGATTCCCCATGCCCTCCGCGACTAGAGCGACCACCTGTTCTTCTCGGGGCGTGAGCAGGCGCACGCCGTTCGAACTCATCACCCGCAGTGACGGCACTTCCGAGATCAGTTCAAGCACGTAATTAAGCTGCTCGGTTGTGGCCCAGATTTGCCCTTCGGAAACCCGAAGGATGCACTTACAGAGCACGCGAAGATTCGAGTCAGTGATGGACAAGATCCCGCGTGCGCCAGACCGGAACGCCCTCACCACAAACTCGCGGCTGCAGGACTCCACCAGCAGAATCTTGTGGACTCCAGGATGCGAAACATGGAACCGGCGCAGGGTCGCCATCGTTTCGCTGAGATTCGAAGCGACGTTCATCGAAAGCAGCGCGACTCGCGGCACTCTCGTGGCCGCCGCTTGAAGAATTGCGGCTGAACTCATTTGGCAGGCGCTGATGTGGAACTCCGGATGCCGGCGCAACGCCCCGCCAAGCAATTGCGCCTGCATACAATTGGAGTCGGCAATGAGCACACCAATTGCCTCAGAAGTGGCGGACAGATTCATGCTGTTACTCTTCCGTGAGTACGAGAATTGATGCGCCAATTGTAGGGAGGCGATGCCGGTGAAACAAGGAAACACGTCACAAAATCCGCACATCACTTTCAAAATGGGAATCGATGATTGAGCGCTGGTTCGTCTCCTTTGGGCTGGGCCTCGCCTGTGGAATGCCGGATTCGGTTCGGGTCCGACCTCGACGGAATCGCGCAGATCGTGCTCGAATCGGGCTGGCCGCGACTTCACATTGGGAATTCTTGAATTACAAACCCCCGCAAGCCGTGATGCTGCAAACACGCAAGTCCACTTTTGTGGGTACTTCTGAAGGTGGCGTCGCGCAATGAGACTCCATGGTCTCAGCCGGGTGGAAAACTGGCGAACTTCTTGATTGCGCATGCTCTTAGCGGCTTCCCCGCCTCGCACTACCACTCTCAACCTTGGTAGACAGTACTTCCCATGACTTGTTGCTTTGAAACATCGGGCTTAACTTGCGACAGTACTGCGCCGCGAGAGCTTGCTCCAGCCCCCGCGATAGCACGCAGCGAAAAATGAAGCGCATCCGGTTATTCAGAGTCGTCGTAATCGCAATCGTAGTGACCGAATTAGGTTCGGCCGCGTTGGCGCAGGGTGACAACCACTCCAGCGCAGACAAGCAGACTTCCCCATGGGGTTTAACCGGACCCGGCGGGGGAGGGAGCACGCTATCGGCCGCAAAAACCGGAGGAGCGGATGGCCTGGGAAACCCTTCACTCGGAGGGGGGCGCCATTCGCTCTACCGGCTGCATCCCAGCGACGTCGTGGACGTGAGCTTCACGGTCGCCCCCGAATTCAACCAGACATTAACCGTCCAGCCGGACGGAGATGTGATGTTAAAGGACGCGGGAGCTGTGCATGCGCAGGGAATGAGCATGGCGGAATTCAGCGCGGCCGTGGAGAAGGCCTACACGGGCTACTTGCACGATCCGAAAGCGGCGGTGGCACTTAAGGAATTCGAGCACTCCTATTTCATAGTAGGAGGTGAAGTGGGCAGGCCGGGCAAGTACGAATTGCGCTCCGATACCACCGTCGCCGAAGCGGTTCAGATCGCCGGTGGATTGACGTATCAGGCGAAGCATTCGCAGGTCGTCCTCTTCCGGCGCGCCGGCGACGATTTGGTTGAGGCCCGGCTGTTCGACCTTAAGAAGATGTTGAAAGAGCGCAACCTGGCAGAGGACGCTCACCTTCAGTCCGGCGACATGGTTTTCGTTCCACAAAACGCGATTTCAAAGATTGCGCGCTTCATCAGCAGGCCCGCCGTTGGTATGTACATGAATTCCTCCCAATTCTAGAAACTCCCGGGCATTCTCGTGTCAAACGAAATTTCAATCCGGGGCCGCGCCGAGCAACCTATCCCAACGCTGAGGGAGTTGGCTATGGTGCTGTTCCGCCGCCGGCGGACTGTTCTCTTCATCTCCGGCCTGGTATTCGCGGCAGCGATCCTGTACGCACTCACGGGCGCGAAATACGAAGCTGAAATGCAGGTTCTAGTCAGAAAAGGCAGGGCCGACGCTCCGGTCAGCGCGGGCGTCAATGCTCCGCTGGATTTGACTCGCCTCGACGTGACCGAAGAAGAAATCAATTCGGAGGTAGAACTGCTTCGCGACCACGAGGTGATGCGACGGGTCGTGCAACAGTCGGGCGTCGGCGGACGTGACTGGCTCTACTTCCTCCACATGAACGACGGACGCGATCAAACTGTTGAGCGCGCGGCTCGAGGTCTAGCCCGAGGGCTGAAGGTCGCACCCGTCAGAAAGACCAATCTCATCTCGATCAGGTATGCCGCAGCCGACCCGCAAACCGCCGCCAACGTGCTCCGTTCCGTTGCGAATGTTTATCTCGAGAAGCACGTGGCGGTGCACCGTCCGAAAGGAGAACTTGGATTCTTCGAACAACAAACCGTTGAATCGAGACGGCAGCTCGAACAAGCAAACAGCCGCTTGCTGGACTTTACGCAGTCCCAAGGAGTCATCTCGGCGGCCCAGCAGCGAGATTCTGACCCTCCAGAAACTAAGCGAGTTGGATGCCGCTGAGCGACAGACGCGGATTGATCTCGCCGAGAAACAGCAGCGCGTCCGCCAACTCGAAGTCCTGGCAGCACGTCTCCCACAGCGGACGACGACCCAGATCCGCAACGCGGACAACGCGGAGTTACAGCGGGCCCTCAAATCGAGTCTGCTCGACTTGCAGTTGAAACGTACCCAGCTGCTGACCAAGTTCGAAGCGAGCCATCGCCTGG
Organism: uncultured Acidobacteriota bacterium; assembly: GCA_963807095.1. Classification (GTDB taxonomy): domain Bacteria; phylum Acidobacteriota; class Terriglobia; order Terriglobales; family Acidobacteriaceae; genus Sulfotelmatobacter. The sequence continues at coordinate 1,149,027 of CAWEAF010000003.1, forward strand.
TGCTGGAAATCGAACAGCAGATTTTGCAGACGCAGGCTGCGATCGCTGCGGAGAGCGCATCGCCGGTACGCGACGAAACTACCGACAAGAATCTCCACTACGAATGGGCGGCAGCCGAACTGGAACAGGCCAGCGTGCAATTGCAGACCCTCCGCGCGCGCGAGTCGGCGACACGTCTCCAGGCGGCCGCCTGCCGATTATTGGCGGAGAAGCTAGGTCAGGACGCCATTGTGCAAGACGATCTCATCAGCAGTGAGAAAGCGGCGGAGGAGAACTACCTCCTCTACGTAAAAAAGAGAGAAGAGGCGCGGATGAACGATGCCCTCGATGAGAGAGGCATCGTCAACGTCGCCATCGCCGAACAACCGGTCGCGCCGGCCCTCCCGGTTCGGTCAGTGTGGATGATTTTGGCCATCGGATTTATTGGAGCGGGGACTGCGGGAATCGCGGCTGCATTCGTCGTGGACTATTTCGATCCCGCGTTTCGCGGCCCGGAAGATGTGCTCGCTAGTTTGAACGCCCCCGTCCTGGCGTCGCTGCCCAGGAGCGGGCGCTCGAAACTTTCGGCATAGAGGTAAAAACTATGACAGCGGCAACGTTGGGCGTGATCGATGTTATCGGAACCAGGGAGCGCGAGCAGGCGTGGCGCGAAGCGCTGGCCCCGCGGCAGATGCCCACCTGGGACTTGGACAGATTTGCTGAGGAACAGATCCGCGGCTTAGTGCGGCAGGTGTTCTCCAATAGCCAGGTGCCGGCCCGGCAAGTTGTGTTCTGCGGGGTTGATTCCCTCACTGACGTGCAGAGCCTTTGCCGGAGAGTTGGCGAGACTCTGGCCAGCGCCAAGTCGGGAGATGTCGCCCTTGTCGACGCGTTCTCCCGTCGTCCGGCAGATAGATCTACCGATATGGGTAAGGTGGGGCACGGCGCCGGCAAGACTCCCCTCAAGCAGGCGTCTCCACGCCTGCATCGCAATTGCTGGGTACTCGATGCAGGGGAACGAATCAATGCTCGCGGCGAATCCCTTCACGCCTACTTAGCCCAGATCCGCGTTGAATTTCAGTATTCGATTCTGGCTGCCCCGCCCGCTGGGGAATCCGATGATGCGGTCGCGATGGCGCAGTTCTCCGACGGGATCGTCCTGGTGCTATCCGCGCAGCATACCAGGCGAGTCGCGGCACGAAGAATCAGAGAAACGATCGATGCAGCGCATGTGCGGCTGCTGGGAACCGTGTTGAGCGACCGGGAATTTCCGATTCCGCAGATGCTGTACCGGCGTCTGTGAGGGACGCCGGCGCATTGCTGTAATGGTTGGCTGTGACCTGCCGTTTGAACCTGGAGCGAGGTGGAAGTGTCCGTCGTCCCTGCCAAGCCGAGAGACCTGCGAACTCAAGAGTTCGATTGGGCAAGATTGATTCCGGGCGAGACGGCGGCGATCCGCGCGGGATCCAGGAAGAGACCCCAGCCCGTGCGACCGGTGCTGGATGTTATGCCTCGGGATCCGGCAAGGGCCGCCGGGAGTGCGTTGGCCCTATTCGTTCCCAAGCCGCTTCGCAGCCGCACCGCCTGGAGATGGCTGCAGTCGGTTGTCACCGACTGGGCCTTGGTGTCGGTCAATTGGCTGGTGGTTGGGGCTCTTTTGATCCCATTGCGCGAGTTCTTTCCGCAGGTCCGCTCATTCCGGTTTGAGGCGGGGGCCCCGACGCCGCTTATCGGGATAGCGGTGCTGCACGCGGCCTTGATCACGCTTGTGGGACACACCGAGGGTTTGAACTTTCCCGGTACTGGATTGCGCGAGCAGGCGCGGATTCTGGTTAAGTCAGTTTTGTCGGCCACTGCCGTAATGTGCGTTGCCTATTTCTTGCAGGGCGCTTCCTGGGTAGTCGGGTGCCTCTTTTGCCTTGCGGGCTTACTCCATTTCGGAACTCTCTGGGGTTGGCGATGGCGATTCGCCGAGCATGAACGCGTTAGCGTTCGATCCGACACCAGTAATGTCCTGATTGTCGGAGCAAATCGAGTCGGACGGCGTATCGCTTCACACATTCAACGGAATCCAGCCGGAGGGCGGCGCATCTGCGGAATTCTGGATGACGAAAAGCCATTCGGCGATGGCGTCATAGGACGCGTTGCCGACCTCGCCCGCACGGCTCGTCAGCACTTTGTCGACGAAATCATTTTGGCTGCGCCCCACAACGGCGATGTAACGCGGCAGGTGCTGAACGAAGCCAGGTGCCTGCGACTCGATGTCGAGATCGTGCCCGAACTCTTTGGATGCGATCCAGCCGAGAGCCAGATCGAAAAGGTTGGCGGAATACCGGTGATCTGTTTGCATACCGAGAGGCTTCCGGCTGTCGGATTATTTGTGAAGAGAATCGTCGATGTGCTCGTTGCCGGAGCAGCATTGGCGTTGCTCGCTCCGTTGTTAGCCGTGATTGCCGCGCTAATTAAGCTCGATTCGCGTGGCCCTGTTTTCTATCTCGCCCAGCGTGGCGGGCGGAAGGGAAGACTCTTCTTTTGCTGCAAGTTTCGCAGCATGGAGCGCAACGCCGATCAACTAAGGTCCTTTTTGCGTGTGCGTAACGAGCGCGAGGGGCCGACGTTCAAGATTTCAGCGGACCCTCGAATCACGCGCATGGGCGCCACTTGCGCCGCTATAGCCTGGATGAACTGCCTCAGCTCTGGAATGTCTTGAAAGGGGAAATGAGCCTGGTGGGTCCAAGACCACACCCGCTTGATGAGGTTGCCAGCTACGAGATGCGCCACCTGGGCAGGTTGGATGTTACGCCGGGCATAACTGGACTGTGGCAGGTCACCGCACGGCGCGATCCGTCGTTTCAGCGGGCAATGGAACTGGATCGAGAGTACATACGGGGTTGGAACCTGGCGCTGGACGCCCGAATTCTGCTGAAGACGGTTGTTGCCGTTGTGCACGGGAGTGGACAATGAGCGGGACTCTCTCGCTCCCGATGCGACCGCGGAATGACTGGTCGGCCCGTCTCTCTGCCGGTGCTTTGGGACTTATCCTCCGGCCGCTGCAACTTCTGACGGCTATTCCTACCTTTCTCTTTCTGGCCGCTCTGGCCAGCATGCTGCTGTGGCACCCTGAGGCGCCGTTGTACCAGGCGAGCCGCGTTGCCTTCGGCCTTGTCATTGTCGGCGTTGTGGGCCGAGCCGTGATATTCCGGCAGCGTCTCTTCGTGTTGGAGCGGATCTCCTGGCTGATGATCGGGCTCACGGTTATGGTCGTGGCGAGCATGCTCGTTCGTCCGTTCGACAAAGAGGCCTGGAGTGTATTTGCCACGAAATACCTCATTCCCTTCACGATGTTTCATCTGGCCGGGCTGGTGTTCAGCAGCGAGAAGCCGATGCGCCGCTTTGAGATATTCGCTCTGCTGGTGCTCTCCTACCTGAGTTTTACCGCCATTGCGTTTCTGGTGGGCGCCCGTGGGCTCGTTTTCCCCCGGTTCATCCTTGATTCCAGCCTGGGTTATCACACGGAGCGGGCCCGTGGACCCTTCTTGCAGGCTGTCGCCAACGGTGTGTCGCTGAACATGCTGGGGCTTCTCGCCCTGCACGCTTATCAGCGCGGAAGCATGCGAGGGATCAAAGCCGCAGTGTTGCTGGGCTCGGTGCCGTTCGCAATCCTGGCGACCATGACGCGGGCGGTATGGCTCTCGTTCGCCGGAACCCTGGCAGCCTTGATCATCCTATCCGGCAACCGCGCCCTGCGGCGCGCCGGATTTGCGCTCACCGTGATCGGCGGCCTAGGTTTGGCTGCGGTCCTCAGTTCGTCCAGTTTGAATCGGGCGATCACCAATCGTCTGACTGAGAGCGAGCCAGTGGAATTTCGCGAAGCCGTGTATGCCGGCGGCTGGCACATGTTCCTGGATCGCCCACTGACGGGTTGGGGATTTCATCAGATGCCCCTCGAGTTGCCGAACTACGTCAGCCGATATCACGACAAAGTGTTGTACCCGCATAACACCTATCTGGAGATGCTGGTCGAAAATGGTGTAGCGGGTCTGGCACTGTACTTGTGGCTCATGTGGGAGATGTGGCAGTTGGGGCGAGCCGCCATTCCGCCGGGCGAGAGCGGCGGATTCCTCGACCGCGGCTTTCACCGTATTTGGCCAATTCTGCTGGCCGTGTATTGGGTGAACGCCGCCGTCGTGGTGATGAGTTATCAGTTTGTGAACGCATTGCTGTTTACTATCGCGGGCATGCTGGCAGCCCAGCGGCAGCGGGCTGAGAGGGCGCACGCATGCTGACGATCGCTTATCTGGCCAATGAATTCCCTTCGCAAGTCGAGCCTTATGTTCGCGATGAGATCGACGAACTGCGCCGGCGCGGTGTTCATGTGGTTGACGGGACGGTCAGGAAAGCGAACAACTTCGGCGAAACCGTGATCATTCCTCAGGTTCTGCTGCTTCCCCTGCGGCCGAGCGTTCTGGTCAGGGGTACCTTGCTGTGCCTGCGGAAGTGGACGCAGGTTGCGCCGTTGCTTCTGCGTGTCCTGTTTCGGGGAAAAGAAGGAGTTCTCCTGCGGCTCAAGGCGCTCGCGCATACGTTGTTAGGCGCCTGCTACGCCGCCATGCTGCAACCGCACGGGATCCAGCACATTCACGTCCATCACGGATACATCGGATCTTGGATCGCGATGACCGCCTCGCGACTGCTCGGGGTGGAGTTCAGTATGACGCTACACGGCTCAGACGTTTTGCTGCATAGCTCATATCTGGATACGAAGCTCACCTACTGCGCGTTTTGTCTGACGGTCTCCGAATACAACCGCAATCACATCCTTCGACGCTATCCCGAAATTCCAACCGGCAAAATCGTGGTGGCTCGCCTCGGCGTAGACGTGGAAAGCAACCCTCCGTCGTCGCTACGGACCGGCGACCATCCATTCACCATGCTTGCCGTAGGCCGGCTCCATCCTGTCAAGGATCATGCGTTCCTCATACACGCGTGCAGCCAGCTTCGCATCCACGGCAGCGATTTCCGTTGTTTCATCGCCGGCGAAGGTCCCGAGCATCACCGTTTGCAAGCCCTTATCCAAGAACTCGGTCTTAAGGAACGCGTCTTCCTCTTAGGACACGTGCCTCGAGATCAGATCAATCCGTGGTACGACCGCGCTGACCTGGTGGTGCTCACCAGTCGTAGCGAGGGGGTTCCGTTAGTCCTGATGGAAGCGATGTCCCGCGGCAAGCTCGTGCTGGCCCCCGCAATCACCGGAATTCCCGAGCTAGTTGTAGCCGGCAACTCAGGATTCCTTTACCAGCCCGGCTCGACGCGCGACTTTGTCAGCCAACTGCTTCGGCTGCATAGAGTGACGCAGCCGGAGAGGAGCGGCCGCCCGGCCGCACCTTCCACCGAGACGCGCAAGACCACAGGACAGCTCAACCGCGTGCGCCGGTCGGCCTACGCCCAGGTGCAGCAGAATTTCAATCGCACCAAGAACTTGAGCGCGTTTGCGGATTTGTTTCTGCAGCGCGTTACTCCGCCACCAGAAAGCGTCCCCGATGAGGATCTTGTATTGCAACAAATATAACTACCCGTTCAGCGGCACCGAGGTTTATCTGTTCGAAGTCATGCAATTGATGCGGGCCAACGGCCATGAAACGGCGCTTTTCTCCATGGCGGATCCGCGGGGAGCACCCACTGAGTACGACCATCACTTCGCGCCCCGGATTGACTTTAAAGCCCCGGCATCGTGGCCCCAAAAGGTGGAGAAAGCGGCGCACGCGATCTATTCCTGGGAATCGCGCCGCAGGCTTCGCGCCATGATCCGCGAGTTCCGTCCCGATGTAGCTCATGTACGCGCCATTTATCACCATTTGTCGCCGTCTGTTTTGTGGGAGTTGAAGGCTCAGAACGTTCCAGTCCTGTTTCATGTCAACGATTTCAAGCCGCTCTGTCCCAACTACAACCTGGTATCGCGAGGAAAAGCATGCGAGGCATGCAAAGGGGGTGCTTTTTGGCACGTGCTGCAGTCGCGGTGCTATCCCGGATTCGGAGCGCAGCTGACATTGACCGGCGAGGCCTACTTTCACCGCTGGCTGGGGACTTACCGGAAGTGCGTAGACCTGTTTCTGTCGCCCAGCCGGTTTGCGCGGGATAAGTTTGTAGAGCATGGCTTTGATCCTGGCAGATTCTACGTTTTACCGCATTTTCAGGCGGTGCATCCCTGGTCGGACTCGAATGCTACTGAAAGCGGCCCGGTCTTATACGTCGGCAGGCTTTCCGCGGAAAAGGGCGTGGATGATCTGCTACACGCCATGCAACAGGTTCCCGAAGTCCGTCTGACCATTGCCGGCGAAGGTCCGGAGCGGGGCGCGCTGCAGAAGCTGGCCGCCGAACTTGGCCTGGAAAAGGTCGAATTTGTCGGGCAAGTTGGTGCGGACGCGCGCGATCGATTGATCGCGCAATCCCGTTTTACTGTTCTGCCCTCGCATGCTTATGAAACTTTCGGCAAAACGATCCTCGAATCTTATGCCGAGGGCCGTGCAGTAATCGCGACCGATCTTGGCTCCAGGCGTGAACTTGTACACCACGATGAAACCGGCCTGCTATACGGATGCGGAGATGTCAATCACCTTGCCCACTGCATGAAGGAATTGGTTTCCGAACCCGACCGGGCAGCCAAAATGGGGCGCCGAGGGTGGGAGGCCGTGCGGGAAAACTACAGTCCCGAGCAGCACTATGCCGGGTTGCTGGATCTGTACGAGAATCTCGCCGCAAAAAGGAAGATCGCACATCGGCCGCATCCTTTCCGGGCCAAACGGTCCTCAGCGCTCCAGAAACTATCAGTTCCCAATTCGATCGCCTCAACGCCACGACCCAAGCTGCGCATTGCTTTCATCGGCGGACGCGGAGTGATTTCGAAATACAGCGGCATTGAGACCTATTACGAAGAAGTGGGCAAGAGGTTGGCGGGAATGGGCCACGAAGTGACCGTCTATTGCCGCCGATACTTCACTCCCGGGGTGGCGGAACACAACGGCATGCGGCTGGTTCGGCTCCCCACGATTCGCTCCAAACACCTCGAAAGCGTGATCCACACGCTCCTGAGTTCCGCGCATGCGCTGATCCGGCCGTATGACATTGTGAATTATCAGACACTAGGCTCGGCGCTCTTTTCATCCATCCCGCGGCTTCGCGGATCCAGGACAATCGTAACGGTGCAAGGTCTGGATTGGCAGCGCAAGAAGTGGGGGCGGATGGCTTCGACGGTGCTGCATTTAGCGGAGCTTGGTTCCGCGTACCTACCCAACCGAACCGTAGTAGTGTCCCAAACCCTGAAGCAGCGTTATGACCGGCTCCATGGCGGCGGATCGGTCTACATTCCGAACGGAGGCGTTCTCCGAAGCCGAACCAAGCCACGCAAAATTCTGGAGTGGAATCTAGTTCCCGGCCAGTACGTATTGTTCCTGGGTCGGTTCTCGCCAGAAAAAGGGTGCCATCTGCTGGTGGAGGCCTTCGAGCAGATACAGACGGATGCGAAGCTGGTGATGGCCGGAGGATCGAGTTACTCCGACGAGTACGCCCAAAGCCTGCGTAGTCATGCCAGTGAACGCATGCGTATGCTGGACTGGGTGTCGGGTGATACGCTCGATGAGCTGCTGACAAATGCCATGATCTTTGTGCTTCCCTCGGATCTGGAGGGTCTTTCCTTAGCCTTGCTCGACGCCATGGGAGCGGGCTTGTGCGTTCTCACCAGCGATGTTCCTGAGAACCGGGAAGTGGTGGATGGCGCGGGATTCACCTTCCGCGCCGGCGATGTGGCCGATCTGGCGGATCGCCTGCGGTTCCTGATCGCAAACCCAGCCATCCGGCAGGCCGCCGGCCGCATGGCTAGAAAGCGGATCGAAGAACAATATGACTGGCAGCACGTCGCGACTCAGGTTGAGAAGGCATATTTCGAATTGCTAGGATGGAGTCAGCCAGTGCCGGCAGCAAAAAGGGCAGTCATGAATGTAGAGGAGGCCCCCGAGAACGCCGAGACCGCACTTCGCGCCGGGTAGTCTGGTTTGCGCCTACATGGCGCTGTGGCATCTGCCTAGACATCAGCAAAGATTAGGAAATAGTCAAGGACGGGGCCTAGCCCGTCCTTTTTTATTACAATCAGTGGTTTGCTCGGGCAGAAAGGCTCTTCGAGCCATCAGCTAAGAAATCGACCTATCTTTATGCGTGATTGGATTCTTGTCACCGGCGGGGCAGGGTTTATCGGATCGAACTTCATCTTGCAGCAGATGCAGGATGAGTCGGTGTCCATTATCAATCTCGACAAGTTGACGTACGCCGGAAACCTGCGAAACCTTGAGCGTGTGTCGCGCGACCGGCGCTACACCTTCGTTCACGCCGATATCGCGGATCGGGCGAAGGTTCGCCAAGTCCTCGAAAAGCTCCGGCCGGCAGCGATCGTGCACTTCGCCGCAGAAAGCCACGTAGACCGCTCCATCCGCGGCCCGGGCGATTTTATTGACACGAACATTAACGGAACCTTCGCGCTCCTGGAAGAAACTCGCGCCTACTGGTCGGTGCTTCCGTCCCGGGACCGTGAGAGTTTTCGATTTCTGCACGTCTCTACCGACGAAGTCTACGGCTCCCTCGGGCCGGAGGATCCTCCGTTCTCCGAGGCAACCGCGTACGCGCCAAATAGTCCGTATGCCGCGTCCAAAGCCGGTTCAGATCACCTGGTTCGCGCCTATCATCACACCTACGGTCTTCCGACCCTCACCACCAACTGCTCCAATAATTATGGAAATTTTCAATTCCCCGAGAAATTAATTCCGTTGATGATCCTCAACGCTCGCGATGGCAAGGCCCTGCCCGTTTACGGGGACGGCAAGAACGTCCGCGACTGGCTTTACGTGGGAGATCATTGCCAAGCAATCAAGGCCGTCTTGCAGCGCGGGAATGCGGGAGAGACGTATAACATTGGCGGCTGGAACGAAAAGCCGAACCTCGAAATTGTGCAGACAATCTGCGATCTGGTGGATGAATCAACTCCACCGCTCAAGTTTCCGCGGCGGAACTTGATCACGTTCGTCCAAGATCGTCCGGGTCACGACCGGCGGTATGCGATCGACGCTCGAAAGATCGAACGCGAACTAGGATGGAAGCCTAACGAAACGTTCGAAACCGGAATTCGCAAGACTGTCCGCTGGTACCTGGAGAACGACGAGTGGGTGCGCGCCGTAACCAGCGGAAGCTATCGCGAATGGGTTGCGACCCACTATTCCACACAATCGGAGCGCTCACAGTCAAAGAGCAAGCCATGAAAGAAGGCACGACGCGCAAAGGCATTATTCTCGCGGGGGGATCGGGTACGCGCCTCTATCCGGTGACCCAAGCTGTGGGGAAGAGCCTGCTCCCCGTGTACAACAAGCCTTTGGTCTACTACCCGCTTTGTACTCTCATGCTCGCAGGCATTCGCGACATTCTGGTCATCTCCACACCGGAAGATATTCCCCACTTTCAAACTCTGTTGCACGACGGCAGCCAATTTGGCATTCGGCTGCAGTACAAGGTGCAGGCCAAGCCTGAAGGCATTGCACAGGCATTCCTGTTGGCAGAAGAATTCCTCAACGGAAGTCCGTCCGCGCTCGTTCTCGGTGACAACATATTTTATGGACACGACCTGGCGAAGGATTTGCGTCAATCGGCAGAAAAAGCCATAGGGGCGCGGGTGTTTGCGTATCCGGTGCACGATCCCGAGCGCTACGGCGTGGTGGAGTTCGATGCGGAGGGCCAGGCGCTGAGTATTGAAGAAAAACCGAAGCAACCGAAATCCAAGTACGCGGTCACCGGATTGTACTTTTATGACGATCAGGTGGTGGATATCGCGAAGTCGCTCAAGCCGAGCGCCCGCGGGGAACTCGAAATCACTGACGTCAACCAGGCCTACCTCACCAGACGACAATTGGAAGTGGTTGTGATGGGCCGCGGCACGGCATGGCTAGACACGGGTACCCACGAATCGTTGATGGAGGCTGCACTTTACATTCAGGTTATCGAGAAGCGCCAGGGCTTGATGATCGCTTGTCCAGAGGAAATCGCCTACCGTTCGGGGTACATTGCATCGGCTGATCTGGAAAAGATCGGCAAGTCCATGAAAAACAGCAGCTACGGCGCGTACCTGCTGCAGTTGCTACGCGAGAAGGTATTTTAGCGAATGGCTGCCACTTCGCCAGATGCGGCCGACTCCATTAAGAAGATCCCCACTTCTCTGCCTGATATTTTCATCCTGGAACCGAGGGTCTTTGGTGACGAGCGTGGATACTTCCTCGAAAGCTACAACGAGAAAGTCTTCGCTTCTATCGGGATCAGCCAGCGCTTCGTGCAGGACAACCACTCGTATTCGGCGAAGAATGTTTTGCGCGGCCTGCACTACCAGATCCAGCAGCAGCAGGGAAAACTCGTCCGCGTCGGGCAGGGCGAGATCCTCGACGTTGCCGTGGATCTCCGCCGCAGTTCTGCAAGCTTCCGAAAGTGGGTGGCCGTCCGCCTCTCGGGCGAAAACAAGCGCATGCTTTGGGTCCCGCGCGGATTTGCTCATGGTTTTCGGGTAGCCTCTGAAACCGCGCACGTCTTCTATAAGACGACCGACTACTACGCGCCGCAATTCGAGCGCACCCTGGCATGGAACGATCCCGATCTTAAAATCGATTGGGAACTTGATGGAGATCCAATCCTCTCCGGCAAGGACCAGCGCGGCATCGCCCTCCGCGCTGCCGAGACTTTCGAGTAGGACCGGGAAAAATCCATCCATGAAAGTCATGATCATTGGCGCTACTGGACTCCTGGGAAAGGCGCTTACTCGTGAATGGTCGGGCGACGAAGTTGTCGGATTGGGCTCGCGCGACGTCGACATTCGCGACGCTCAACGCGTGCGCGAAGTCGTGAATGCCATTCGCCCCGAGTGGATTGTGCTTGCCGCGGCTTACACCGACGTAGATGGATGCGAGAGCAAGCCCGACCTCGCCTTTGCCGTGAACCGCGACGGCGCGGTCAATGTTGCAGTTGCGGCGAAAGGCTGCGGAGCCAGGTTGTTGTTTCTCAGTTCCGACTACGTCTTTGACGGGACGAAGACGGCCCCATACGAAACACAAGACCAGCGCAATCCGCAGAGTGTTTATGGACGCTCGAAGGCTGAAGCCGAACTTCGCCTGCTGGAAACTTCCGTCGATTGCTGCATCGCGCGAACTTCGTGGCTGTTTGGCAACGGCGGCAAATGTTTCCCCGATACGATTTTGAAGCTGGCGGCAAGCCGCCCTACATTGGACGTCGTCGACGATCAGCGCGGCTGTCCAACGTATTCTGTCGATCTCGCCCGGGCGATTGGCGACCTTTGTCGGAAAGAAGCGGCCGGAATCGTTCATGTAACCAATGCCGGTGAATGTTCATGGTTTGAGTTTGCGCGCGAGATTGTACGGATGGCAGGTCTGCCGGCCGATGTGAGGCCGGTCAGCAGCAAGCAGATGGCGCGTCCCGCGCAGCGTCCCGCCTACTCGGTTCTTTCTCTCACAAGCTTGCAGGGGTACGGAATCCGCCCTCCAACCTGGAACGATGCCCTGCAGCGATACCTGCGAGAGCGAAAAGTCCCTCACTAGCTTGATTCGATTCTTCGCACCCACGGGGATGCCAATCCACCCTTTACATCGAGATACGATCCCGCTACTAGGATTCAAATCAAAGGAGGTTGGGGTGGCGCGAGAATGTCTTCCGAGACCCAACCGGGGGAAAGAAACGCCAACTCCTGTGCTTTTCGACGTGACTTCAGTAACAAATGAAGTCGCCATTAGAACCCTACAATTTGTACTGTGGGGATTTCTAGGCTCCAGGCCGGCCGAAGTTGGGCGATTGGTATCTGCGCACTGGTGTGCGCCCTCGCCGCGGTGTCTTCTCTTGTCCCCCGCAGTTTCGCGCTGACGGCTTTCAGCGACATTCTTCAAAACGCTGTCTTGCTCGGCGCAACCGTAGCTCTCTTTATCAACGTTCGAGTCGGCTCGGCGAAAGCGCGCCTCTTCTGGGCCCTGATGGGCTTCGGACTTGCAATGTGGCTAGCCTCCCAGGTCGCATGGACTTACATGGAAGTGTTGCTTCGCCAGGAGGCTCCCAACCCTTTTATCGGCGACGTCATCCTCTTCCTGCACGTCGTTCCCATGATGGCCGCGGTAGCGATTCAGCCGCATGTGCAGAGCGAAGATCGGGCTAGTCGGGCCGGAACACTCGACTTCGCTCTGCTCGTTACGTGGTGGCTGTTTCTATACTTGTTCGTAGTGATCCCCTGGCAGTATGTACATCCTGCAGAGATTGTCTATGGCCGAAGCTTCGATCTTCTTTACGTCTGCGAACAGTTGGTTCTCGCCGCGGGACTCTTTCTGGTTTGGCGCCGCAGCCGGGGTGCGTGGCGGGGAATCTACTTCAACTTGTTTGCCGCCAGTTTGCTGTACTGCGTCGCTTCGCTGATGGCCAGCGAGGCCATCGATCTGCACCTGTATTACACCGGCAGTCTGTTCGATGTTCCGCTGGTGGCCGCGATGGCCTGGTTCGCGCGCATCGGATTCCTGGCTCGAAAGGCAGACCCCGAGAGCGAACTCGAAAGCACCCCCGCAAGAAGTCTCGGAATTTGGAAGGCCCGCCTCGCCATGCTGGCCGTTCTACTAACTCCGCTGATGATGGCGTGGGCGCAATTTGGCGGACATGTCCCCCAGCGGGTTCGAAACTACCGCCTGTTCCTCACCGTGGCTGTAATGCTCGTCATGGGGCTGCTGGTGTTCTTGAAACAGCACCTGCTCGATCAGGAACTGCTCCAGTTGCTGCGACTGTCCCGCCAAAACCTTGACGAAACATGCCGGCTCAAAGATGAACTGGAGAACAAGGAGCAGTCGCTCCGCTGGCACAGCCTGGAGCTGCAGCGAAAGAATCTTGAACTCCAGGAGATCTCCTTCACCGACGCACTGACCGGCGTGTGGAATCGGCGCTACATGGAAGAGATTCTGACCTCGGAAGCCGGACAGGTCCTTCGAAACTACCAGCGCGCCCACGGTTCCGAGATCCGAAAGATGGATCATCGCGACCTCGTTTTCATCATGGTCGATATGGACTTCTTCAAGCAGGTGAACGACCTCTATGGTCATCCTGCGGGAGACCGCCTGCTGCAGCTGGTTGCGCAGCGACTCTCTACAGTTGTGCGCAAGTCCGACGTGTTGGTGCGCTGGGGCGGAGAAGAATTCCTCATCATGAGCCGCTCGACGGACACTGAGGGAACGCCGGCCTTCTGCAGTCGCGTTCTTAATGTCATGTCGGCGACCCCGTTTGAGCTGGGTTATGGCGTTACCGTCAAGAAGACTTGCTCCGTAGGTTGGGCCGCGTTTCCCTGGTGTCGCGCTGCATATGAAGCGATTTGCGCGGAAGAATCCATCGCTTTGGCGGACGCGGCTTTGTATCGCGCCAAGGAACTGGGAAGAAATCAAGGAGTCGGCATTGTTGCCAATGATGCCGCCGCCACGAATCCGGCATCGATTTCCCTGCTGGAAATCCGCGAAGCCACTTCTCGTCTTGCCCGGACGATCATTACCCGATGCCCGGAACACGATTCCCAAGAACCATCCGCCGTCCATCCCGTTTCCAAAGCGGACGAACCGAAGGTCTGAATCCATTCCTCCGCATCGGGCGCCATCCAGCTCTTGCGTACTCGGGATTCCCCCTTGACCTTCCCGAAACGCGTTGACTACAGTGAATAGCCGCCTATCATGGCTCTGAGGCATAACTCCTAATGCAAACGAAACATCCTGCGCGGAAGACTGGCCTTCAACAAAAAGCCCAACTGATGTCTGCGTCTGAGATTGAGCGCACGATGGTGCGTCTAGCCTACGAAATCGTCGAGAAGAATGGCGGAGTCAGCGGCCTGGGACTGGTCGGCATTCGTCGACGTGGAGTGCCCATCGCCGAACGCTTGGGCAAAATCATCACCCGTATTGAAAACGCAAACGTACCCGTCGGAACACTCGACATCACTTTTTATCGCGACGATTTGTCCACCCTTGGCCCCAAGCCGGTTGTGCAGGAAAAAGAGATCGGATTTGATATCGAGGACAAGAACATTGTGCTCGTCGACGATGTTTTATTTACCGGACGCACCACCCGTGCGGCGCTCGACGCGCTGTTTTCACACGGACGGCCGCGGCGCGTACAGCTTTGCGTGCTTATCGATCGCGGCCATCGCGAGATCCCGGTGGAGGCGACATTCGTCGGTCGTCATGTGCAGACCACCATGAACGAAGTGATCGAGGTCAAACTGACCGAGGTCGATAACGCCGAAAAAGTCCTGCTGATGGAGCGCTGACACTGGTTCAGCCAAGAAGAAAGGACGGTGGATTTCTCCACCGTCCTTGTCGTTTCTGGTCACGGCCTACGCGATCCTGGCGCAAACCGCTTTAGTTTGGGTGTAGAGGTTGAGGACGTCATGCCCCATCTCGCGTCCCCAGCCCGATTGCTTGTAGCCGCCGAACGGCAGGCCGGCGTCGAAGATGTTGTAGCAGTTAATCCACACGGTTCCTGCGCGCAACTGTTCGGCCAGGTGATGCGCCTTGCCGATGTCGCGGGTCCAGACTGCCGCCGCCAGACCGTAGTCGCTGTTGTTGGCGCGCGGAATAATTTCTTCGGGATCGGTAAACGGCATCGCTGTTACTACCGGCCCAAAGATTTCTTCCCGCACGACTTTCATGTCTTCCTTCGTGTTGACCAACACCGTCGGCTCCACGAAGTATCCACGATCGCCAGCCTTGCGGCCGCCGGCCATTGCTTTTGCGCCCTCGGAGAATCCCGACTCCAGATATCCGCAGACTCGGTTCAGTTGCTCCTCCGAGACCAGAGGGCCCATCTGCGTGCTGGGTTCCAGTCCCGAGCCGACCTTGATCTTTTTAGCCTGCTCGGCGACTCCTTCGACCACCTGGTCGAACACCGCTTTCTCGACGTACAGCCGCGACCCAGCGCAGCAGCATTGGCCGTGGTTGAAGAAGATGGCGCTGGCCGCGCCCGGAATTGCGGTTTCCAGATCGGAGTCCTTGAACACGACGTTCGGAGACTTGCCGCCGAGTTCTAGCGATACTTTCTTCAGGTTTCCAGCGGCCGCGTGGACGATTAACTTGCCCACCTCCGTTGAACCTGTAAAGGCGATTTTGTCGACATCGGGGTGAGCCGCCAATGCCGCCCCCGCCGTCTCGCCATATCCCGGAACAATGTTGACCACGCCCTGGGGGAATCCGGCCTCCATAATCAATTCGCCCAGGCGCAGAGCAGACAACGGAGTTTGCTCTGCCGGTTTCAGCACCACCGTGCAGCCGGTGGCCAGTGCAGGCCCCAATTTCCATGCCGCCATCAGAAGCGGAAAATTCCACGGAATGATCTGTCCCACCACGCCGACCGGCTCTCGCAAGGTGTACGCGAGATACCTCGCACCCGGCGTGTAAGGCACAGAAAGAGGAATCGTGTTGCCTTCAATCTTGGTCGCCCATCCCGCCATGTATCGGAACAGGTCGACTGCCAGTGGAACGTCGGCTGCTTTCGCAATCGCCAGAGGCTTGCCATTGTCGAGGCTCTCGATGTAGCCGAACTCCTCGGTATGTTGCTCCAGTAAGTCGGCGAGCTTCCAGACCAGGCGGCCTCGTTCCGATGCGGTCATGCGACGCCACGGCCCTTGATCGAATGCCGACCGTGCAGCTTTTACCGCCAGGTCGATATCGGCGCTATCGCCCTCCGCGACTTTGGCCAGAACTTCGCCGGTCGCGGGATTGTACGTAGGAAACGTCTTTCCGGAAACCGCATCAACCCACCTGCCGTTGATTAGCATCTTTCGCGGTTTGTCGATGAACTCCGCAACCTGAGGATGAATTTGCGGGGAAACTGCGATACCCATAGGTCCTCCTTAGTCAAAACCGATTTACTAGGCAGAATGAAGCCTGGAGGAAATTAAAATTGCGCCTATCGTAGTCCCGTTCGCGGCTGGAAGTAAATGGCAGCGCGGAATAATTCTTTTGCACCGGAATCAGTGCAGTGGATCAGGGCCAGAGCGCGCGGGCATCGGGTCACTCGCCGTAGGGAACCCAGATATTTTTTACTTGGGTGGCATGCTCCAGGAACCAGCGCCCCTCGCTGAGTCTGGGGTCGAACCAATCGATCACGCGGCCCTCATTCGTCCAAACCTGTTTCAGATTTCCGGTGGACATGGACTTTGCCGACGCCACGGTCGCCTCGTCGCCATAGCACCAGATGGCATCGACATCATCGTGCTCTGCCAACGTTTTCAGGAGCTGAGACACGACGCCCGTCACGATATTGATCGCGCCTCCAGGCATGTCGCTGGTGTCGAAGAGTTGATAAAGGTCACCGGTAATCAGGGGATATTTTTCTGAAGGCACCGCGACCACCGTATTTCCCACGGCGACCAATGGCATCACCAGAGATAGGAATCCCAACAGGGGCGTGTCAGTCGGGCAAATCACTCCAACCGTCCCGATCGGCTCGTTCATTGCGATTGCGATATTCCGAAACGGAGGATTGTGCACGGCCCCATCAAATTTATCGGCCCAGGCTGCATAGGAAAAGATTCTTTGGATTCCGAGATCGACTTCGGCGGCGGCCTGCTTCTCGCCCACAGCCGCAGCCAGACGGCGCACGATTTCATCGCGGCGGAGGCCAAGATTTTCTCCGCAGTAATACAGCACTTGCGCCCGGTTATGCGCCGTAGCCTTCGTCCAGTTCCCGGCCTTATGCGCGGCCTCGACCGCATTGCGAATGTCTTTGCGATTGCCCAGTGGCGCTTCGCCGAGCAAGTGGCCATCGGGCGAACGCACCTCCATGCTGTAGCCGGAATCCGGCCGCGCCTGTTTCCCGCCGATGTAGAGTTTGACCGTGCGATCGATGGACGGCGTGCCGGATTCCGATTCTTCGTTTGTGGGCGCAGCGGCCGTGCTGACTGTCGCCAGTTTCGGCGCATGTTTGAACCACTTCGGCTCCATGTATTCGAGCAATCCTTCACGCCCGCCCTCGCGGCCGTATCCGCTCTCGCGATACCCGCCGAAACCGCAAGCGGCGTCGAACATGTTGGTGCAATTCACCCATACAACGCCGGCTCTCAATTGCGCCGCAACCTGCAGAGCGACGTTGATGTTCTCGCTCCAGACGCAGGACGCCAGCCCATACACGGTGTTGTTGGCGAGTTCCACCGCTTCTCGCGGCGTGCGGAACGTCATCGCCGCCAGAACCGGACCAAAGATTTCCTGCTGCGCGACGATCGAAGTCGGATGCACGTTGCTGAGAAGTGTGGGCGGATAGTAAAAGCCGCGGGAAGGTAGCGCGGTTGATGGCTGCCAGCAAGTGGCGCCTTCCGCCACGCCCTGCGCTACCATGCGCTGTATGCGATCCAGTTGCACTCGCGCCACGATCGCTCCGATATCGATTGCCTTGTCAAGCGGAGGCCCGATCCGCAACGTGCTCATGCGGTCGCGAATTTTCGCGATCAAAGGCTCGGCGATGCTCTCCTGCATGAGCAGCCGCGAGCCGGCGCAGCATACCTGCCCTTGATTGAACCAGATTCCGTCCACCAGGCCCTCGACTGCGCTATCGAGATCCGCGTCGTCGAAGATGATGAACGGGGATTTGCCGCCCAGTTCCAAAGACAAGCGCTTGTGGCTAGCCGCAGTTGCTCCGCGGATCGCGCGCCCAACTTCGGTCGATCCTGTAAACGCGATCTTGTCGATATCGGGATGTTTGACGAGCGCCTCGCCCGTGGTGCCGTCTCCGGTGACGATGTTCACTACGCCGTTCGGTAGTCCGGCTTCCTGACATAGCTCCGCGAACGCGAGCGCGGTAAGCGGAGTATATTCTGCAGGCTTGAGAACGACTGTGTTGCCGGTCGCCAGCGCGGGCGCAATCTTCCACGCCAACATCATCAGAGGAAAATTCCACGGAATAATTTGGCCCACAACTCCGCACGGCTCGTAATCGGGAAATTCCTGTTCCAGCAACTGAGCCCACCCCGCGTGGTAGTAGAAATGCCGCGCTACCAGCGGGATGTCGATATCGCGGCTCTCGCGAATGGGCTTGCCATTGTCCATGGTTTCGAGAACGGCCAGCAATCGCGAATGTTTCTGAATCAACCGCGCGACAGCATAGAGATACCGTGCGCGAACGTGAGGAGTCAGGGCACGCCATTTCGGAACGGCCGCGCGCGCCGCTTTCACCGCCGTATCGATATCCGCTGCGCTGCCTTGCGCCACGCTCGCCAGCTTCTCGCCGTTCGACGGATCGAAGGTGTCGAAATATTCTCCCGCCGCCGGCGTCTGCCACGAGCCATTAATGAAATGCGCGAAGCGTTGTTTGTGTCGTTCCAGCCATGCTCCCGCTTCTTTGGGATCTTCCGGAGCAGGCCCATACTCCATGCTGACAAATTTTTCAGCGATGCTCATTCAGCCTCGTTCATAAAATAATGCCGCTACGCGATCGGATGCCGATACTCCGCCGAGTATCGACCCGTCGCGGAATGCTCCAGTTGCCGTTCGATATCTCCCAACAGCCCGCTCACGCCAAAGCGGAACATTTCAGCACGCAGCCAGGAATCGCCTAATTCTTCCTTCATCATTGCCAACCAGTCCAGAGACTGCTTCGCAGTGCGGATGCCTCCTGCCGGCTTGAAGCCAACTGCCATTCCTGTCCTCTGCGCGTATTCTCGAATCGCGCGCACCATGACCAGGCTGACCGGCAGCGTGGCGTTATTCGCCTCTTTGCCGGTCGAAGTCTTAATGAAATCCGCGCCCGCCATCATGGCGACAAAACTGGCACGCGCGACATTGCGCAACGTGAGCAAGTCACCCGTTCCCAGGATCACTTTCATGTGCGCGCTGCCGCATGCCTGTTTGAACGCCGCGACCTCGTCGTACAAGGCCTGCCAGCGCCCGCCGAATACGTGCCCGCGCGTGATGACCACGTCGATCTCATGCGCTCCCGCTTCCGCCGATCGCCGGATCTCGGCCACGCGTTCGGCCAGAGGAGACAGACCTGCGGGAAAGCCGGTCGAGACCGCCGCAACATGTATCTCACTGCCCTCCAGCGCATGCAGCGCTGTTTCGATGAAGGTGTGATACACGCAGACAGCGGCGACTGTGATGCCCAGCTTCTCGATGCCCAACTTCTCCGCAATTTCGTGCTGCACCGGATGTCGGGCTTTGGAGCACAAGCGGCGAACCCGTTCATCGGTGTCGTCGCCCGACAGCGTGGTCAGATCCATGCACGAGATCGCACGCAGCAGCCATGCCGCCTGCCATTCTTTCTTGACGGTTCGCCGCGCCACCTGCGATTGGGTGCGGCGCTCGACGGCGCTCGTATTCACGCGGATTTCCTGGATCCAATTCAGATCGAGCGGAATGCCGGAATTCCGCAGAAGCGTTTGCCCGTTCAGCAGCGCAATCGAATCGGCAGAGAACTGCGCGTCACGCGTGGCGGCCCCACTCGACGTCCTTCGCAAGAGCTTGGAATGTTCGCGTTCGCCCGACATCGAAAACATCCTGCCCAGTCCACGCGGTCGCGCGACTGGAGCCTGTGTTGCATTGTACGGCAGCGATTCTAAACACGCGAATTCCGCAGGCGGCAAGTTCTTCAGCCAGATTATTCGCAGCGCGCGCCTTCAAATTCTCCGCCAAGGTTTACAATGGCGCACAATTCGCTTCGTCCCCAGTGCGCGATTCATGAAGCGGAGCGGCTTAATTCCTTATGCCAAAATCTGCGCCTTCATCCGCTACCCGGAAGAAGCTCGAGCTCGCCGCCCGCAAGGTGATGAAGAACGCCCATGCGCCGTATTCCAATTTTCACGTGGGATCGGCGATCCTGCTCACCAATGGCAGGATTTTTTCCGGATGCAACGTCGAGAACGCTTCTTACGGAATGACCAACTGCGCCGAGAGAACCGCGATTTTCTCCGCCGTCGCGGAATTGGGACCGAAGATTGAGATCAAAGCCGTTGCCGTCACCAATGATCAGGCGTGCTCCATGCTCGCCTTGCGGTGCCTGCCGCCAGGTCATTTACGAATTCGGCCCCGATGCCATCATCTTCTTTCAAGGCTCCAACGGCCCCAGGCAGGCGCACATTACCGAACTTCTCCCCGAAGGATTCCGCCTACAGTGACCCAGCCAAAGACTCCGCCGTTTCGAGCGATCGACGTCATCCGCAAGAAGCGAGACGGAGTGGAACTCTCCACCGACGAAATCGAAGGGCTGGTGAATGCCTACACAAAAGGCGATATTCCGGATTATCAAGTCTCAGCGTGGCTGATGGCGGTAGTTTTGCGCGGCATGACCCGTCCGGAGACAGCCGCTCTCACCGACGCGATGCTGCATTCCGGAGAGGTGCTCGACCTTTCCTCGCTGCCCTCGAAGAAAGGTCGACAAGCACTCCACCGGCGGCGTTGGCGATAAGACTTCGCTGGTGCTGGCTCCCCTCGCAGCGGCGGCGGTCTCACCGTTCCCATGATCAGCGGACGCGGCCTTGGGCACACCGGCGGCACGCTCGACAAACTGGAAGCGATTCCCGGATTCGATGTGAATCTGTCAGTTCGCGAATTTCGTCACGTGCTGGAGGCGTGCGGTTGCGCCATGATCGGGCAGACCGCCGAGATCGCTCCTGCCGATCGGAAACTCTACGCGCTTCGCGATGTCACCGGTACGGTCGAGAGTCCATACCTCATTTGCGCCTCGATCATGAGCAAGAAGCTCGCCGAAGGAATCGATGCCCTCGTCCTCGATGTGAAGACTGGCTCCGGCGCTTTCATGAAAAGCGAAAAGGACGCGGCGTTCCTCGCGGAGCTTATGGTCGAAACCGGCGAGCGTATGGGCAAACAGGTCGTGGCCTTGATCACGGATATGGACCAGCCCCTGGGCAAGATGATCGGCAATGCGCTCGAAGTCGTCGAAGTCATCGACGTGCTCAAGGGACAAGGTCCCGATGATTTACGTGAGCTTTGCCTGGAACTCGCCGGATGGATGCTGCATCTGGGCGGCGTTTCAAAGACCATCGCTGAAGGCAAGCAACAGAGCGCGCAACTGATTTCTTCCGGCAGAGCGTTCGAGCGATTCCGACGGATGGTCGAATTGCACGGCGGCGATCCACGCGCGATAGACGATCCCAGGAAACTTCCGCAGACGAAACGCACTATGCAGGTCCTCAGCGCAAAAGCTGGCCATGTTGTCTCGATGCAGTGTGAACAGATCGGCACTGCCTGTGTGATTCTCGGTGGCGGGCGCGAACGTAAAGAAGACTCGGTCGACCCCGCGGTCGGCATTGTGCTTCACAAGAAAGTTGGAGATCGCATAGCGGCTGGCGAACCACTGGCCACGATTCATTACAACGAGGACTCGCGCGCGGAGCGAGCGCGGCAGTTGATTGCCGAGAGTTGCCTGATCGGCGATCCTGTCTCTGCAATCAGGCCTTTGATCCACAGAGTGATCCGCAAGTCCGGAGAGAAAAACTGATGGGAAGATACACCGGAATTCTTGGTCTACTGACCATGCTCGGGCTGGCTTACATTTTCTCCACGAACCGGCGTGCCATTCGCGTCAAGACCGTCGCCTGGGGCCTCAGCCTGCAGATCGCCTTCGCCATCTTCGTGCTGCGCGTGGATTTCGGCCGCCGCATGTTTCAAGTCATCGGCGATGCTGCCAATCGCGTCCTCGCTTATTCCTTTGTGGGCTCCGAATTTCTCTTTGGTCCTCTCGGGAAGCAAAACTCGAACATCGGATTCGTTTTTGCTTTTCAAGTACTCCCGGTCGTGATCTTCATCTGTGCGCTGTTTGCGATTCTCTATCACTATGGGATCATGCAAGTCGTGATCCGCATCGCCGCCTGGGCGATGACCCGCTTCATGGGCGCCAGCGGCGCGGAGTCGCTCAATGTTGCCGCCAGCATCTTTATGGGACAGACGGAAGCGCCGGTTACCATCCGCCCGTTCTTGCCTGATCTCACCCATTCCGAACTCATGACGGTGATGACCAGCGGCATGGCCCATGTTTCCGGCTCGATCATGGCGGCGTACTTTGCTTTTGGCGCCGAACCACGACACGTGTTGAGCGCGGTCATCATGACCGCTCCCGGCACGATCCTCGTTTCGAAAATGCTGGTGCCCGAAACCGAGGAACCGAAAACCGCCGGACGCGTGGTGATGAGCCAGGATGAAACCGAGAAAGAAAAACATGAAAACCTGCTCGGTGCCATTGCACGCGGCACCGGTGACGGCTTGCACATGGCGCTCAATATCGGCGCCATGCTGATCGCCTTTCTCGCCCTGGTCGCGCTGCTCGACGGTGTCATGGGCGGCATTCACCATCACGTCGTATGGTTTCCGTCCAGCATGGAGAGAGTTCTCGGGGTGTTGTTCTCGCCCGTCGCGTGGGTGATCGGAATCCCATGGCATGACTGCCCGGCCATCGGCAACCTGCTGGGCACGCGGATGGTGCTCAACGAACTGGTCGCATTTTCCATGCTCGGACCGCAGAGAGCGGCGCTCGATCCTCGCTCGTTCACCATCGCAACCTTCGCACTGTGCGGCTTCGCCAATCTGAGTTCGATTGGAATTCAAATCGGCGGCATCGGCGCTCTGGCCCCCAACAAACGAGGCGAACTGGCGCGGCTGGGAGTCCGCGCCATGCTGGCCGGCACTATGGCCAACTTGATGTCCGCTTCCATCGCTGGCATGTTGCTTTAGGAAGACTTCGATTAATCTCAATTCTGTCATCTCGAGCGAAGCGGAATTGCCGTTGTTTCCGGCAATTCTGCGCAGTCGAGGGACCTTGTGTTCTGCACTTGGGGTGCTCAAGACGTTCCTTAGAATTCACTTTCACTTCCCACAAGGATTCTTCTGATGAAACCTCGCGTCATCCTAGCCGTATGTCTCGTGCTGATTGCCGAATTGCTCGCGCCGAGTGCCAGTGCGCAGTCTCCCCATCGGGTCATCATCGATACCGATCCTGGCATCGACGATGCCATGGCGATCCTGCTCGCGTTGAACTCGCCAGAATTGAAGGTCGAGGCGCTCACCGTTGTGCCCGGCAATGTCGACGGGAAGCAGGGGCTGGAGAACGCTCTGAAGATCGTGTCGCTTGCGGGACGATGCGATGTGGCAGTCGCCGGCGGTGCGCATCATCCTCTCAATCAGAAACTGATCACCGCCCAGTTCTGGCATGGACCCAATGGCTTGGCAGGCGTCGAACTTCCCGCTTCAAAATGCAAGGCGGACTCCCGCTTCGGCCCCGATCTCATCATCGAACTTGTTCACAAGTATCCGCACGAGATCACGCTGATCCCGGTCGGCCCGCTGACCAACATCGCGCTGGCGGTCTCGAAAGATCCATCCATCGTCCCGCTGGTGAAGGACATCGTCATCATGGGTGGTTCAATTAGCGGCGGCAATGTGAATGGCGCCGCGGAAGCCAACATCTATGGCGATCCCGAAGCCGCGTCCATCGTCTTCAATGCCGGATGGATGGTCACCATGATCGGTTCCGATGTCGGAGAGCGCACCCTGATAACGCGCAAGTACTTGAACGATCTGCAATCGATGCACGGTCCCGAAAGCGATTTCGTCGCAAAGCTCGCTGATTTCTATTTGACGCGATCGGAGAAGAGCGGCTATCCAGGCGCCGCGATGTACGATCCACTCGCAGTCGCGACGGCAATTGATCCCACTCTCGTAACTCTGAAAGAAATGCACGTCGACGTAGAAACCAAAGGCGAGTTCACCCGTGGCGAGACCGTTGCCAACCGCATGGGATCGAACGAAAACAATGTTCTACACGGCGATCATTACGAGATCGAGGGGACAGTTGAATTGAAGTCAAACGCGCGAGTGTGCCTGGCGTCGGACGCAGACCGGTTCCTGCAACTCTTCATCAGCCGGCTCAAGGGGAAATGATTGCGATCAGCCATTAGCGCGAGCCACTAACAGAATCGCGAGGCCATAAAACACGAACATCAGAACTAGATACAACTTAGCCCGCGATCCCGCCCCCGCAAATTCCTTCCATGCCAACAGGCCCCAGAGTGCAGCGACCATCGGCGCGGACTGGCCTATGGCGTAAGAGATCGCCTGCCCGGTCAACTTCCCGGCAGTGAGGTTGAACACCGTCCCCAACCCCCATATGCCGCCACCGAGCAACCCAAGCAGGTGACCCGACGGTGGTCCACTAAAGAACCCGCTGAAACTGACGGGCTCACCGACCAAAGGCTTCTTCATGAAATAGATATTCCACACGAAGCAGGAGAGCAGTGCGCCTAGCGTGAGGAATGTTGCAGCGCTGTACGGCGTGAGGGAATGTCCTCGGGTCATGGCGTAGGTCATGAACGGGCTCCATAGGCCCATCAGCGTTCCCGAGACTACGCACAGCACGATACTTTTGCGCGACGTCCCTCGCGTGCCACGGGCGAGGCTGCCATATGCCTTGCCATCGAGGACGACCGCAATTACCGCACACAGGACGCCCAAACCCAAAAGCAGGGCACTGCCTTTTGGCTGCAGAATGAAATTGAGCACAACCCCGACGACCAGCGCGATTCCGATCGACACCGGAAACGCTACCGCAAGGCCGGCCATATCGATAGCCGCCACCAGCAGCAGGTTTGCCAGATTAAATATTGCGCCTCCAACCAGCGTCGAGACGATGTTCGAGCCGTCAGCCGACTCCACGTTATTCAGGAAGCTGGATGCGTCGTGCCCGGTGCTTCCCATGGTGAATGCGAGGATCAGGGAGATCAGAAAAATGCCAATTGCGTAATCCCAATAGAACAGTTCGAAACGATAGTTCTTGACGCCTTTGTATGTATTGGCCCACGAACCCCAGCAGATCGCGCTGGTAATCATCATCAACAGCGCAATCGTTAAACTCGGCGGCGTGAACATGCGTCCCTCTCGGAAGACGTGTAACTCTACACTGCTTTGAGTAGCGTCACAAGCGTGATGCCGCGCTATTTTGGCGCACGTGAAACGCACATTGCGCGCAGTCTGCCTACATCTCCTCCCTCAGAGCGTTGACATCTTCAACGCCCGCTGACTAGACTCGGCCTTCCTGCGACGTAAGGAGAGAAGCACCTCATGCCTAAACGCCCGCGTATCGCAGTGATCGGCAGTGCGAACATTGACCTCACCACGTTCACCTCTCGCTTTCCGAAGCCGGGCGAGACGATTTTCGGCGACAAGTTCGACCTTGGATTCGGCGGCAAGGGCGCCAATCAAGCCGTGGCCGCCCGTCTATGCGGCGCCGAAGTCTTTATGGTCGCCCGCGTCGGCGACGATCTGTTCGGGCCGGCGACGATCGACAATTTTCGCAAGCAGGGAATTGATCCCGCGCACGTGAAACAGGTTCCCGGGCTGTCGAGCGGAGTCGCTCCCATCTTTGTCGAGCCGAACGGTCAGAACAGAATCTTTGTGGTCAAAGGTGCGAACGACGCGCTCAAGCCCGCCGACGTTGACGCCGCCGCTGACTTGCTGAAGTCCGTCGACTGCATCGTGCTCCAGTTCGAGATCCCGATCGAAACTGTGTATTACACCGTCGGATTTGCGCGCCGCCACGGTATCCGCTGCATCCTGAATCCTGCGCCAGCCCAACCGGTGGACATGAGTGCCTTGAAAGGGCTCGATTATTTCGTGCCCAACGAGAGCGAAGCTGAGACCATTACGGGAGTCTCTGTGAAGAATGTGGAAGATGCAAAGCGCTGCGCGAAGCAATTGTTCTCGGGCGGCGTTCAGCGCGTCATCATCACGCTCGGCGCGAACGGATCTCTTCTCGCTAGTGCCGACGGGATGGAACACATTCCCGCGTATTCAGTAAAGAGTGTCGACAGCACCGGCGCAGGAGACGCCTTTATCGGAAGCTTTGCGGTGTTCCTCGGCGAAGGAATGCCTCAGAAAGAAGCTGTTCGACGCGCAAATCTCTATGCTGCCCTCTCCACGACCGGCGTAGGAACTCAAAAATCGTTTTTCCAAAGGTCGATCTTTGATTCCGAATGGGCGACTCGGTCGAAAAGCATTTGATCGATTGTCAGGAATTCGCAACATTCTCTCTCCATGTTAATGTTTATCCACAGCGAAACTCCTTGACGAACCAGCAACCGGCAATTTATAAGCCCATTCTGCGGTCTCGTGGGGACCTCCCAACTTTCTAGCGAGCGGGGAGGGTCTTTTTCTTTTTGGGGCAGACCGCCGAAAGGGTCAAAGCAATGCTGAGCAAGAGGACGCTCCTCGCCGTGTGTTGTTGTGCCTTCACAATCCTGTCGAGCCCGCTAGTGTTCGGGCAAGCGACGGGAAGTTTCGCGGGAACGGTCTCTGACAAAGCGGGAGCTGTGATTCCGGGTTCCAGCGTTAAGATCACTTCGCAGGGGACGGGCCTTATTCGTGAGGGGAAGACGGACGATTCAGGCCACTATCTGATCCCTTTGCTTCCAGTAGCTTTCTACACCATCCA
The DNA here is from genome assembly GCA_963807095.1 of uncultured Acidobacteriota bacterium. Lineage (GTDB taxonomy): Bacteria > Acidobacteriota > Terriglobia > Terriglobales > Acidobacteriaceae > Sulfotelmatobacter. The sequence continues at coordinate 1,175,535 of CAWEAF010000003.1, forward strand.
TGTTGAAGCACAGGGATTTGGCCCCGCCGAGCAGAAAGATGTTCGTCTGCAAGTGGATGAACACCGCGAACTGAATTTTTCTCTTCAGCCCGCCTCGGTGAGCACGAAGGTAGAAGTCAGCGCGAACGAGGTCGCGGTCGAGACTTCCACGCCTACACTCGGCCAGGTGATTACTTCCGAGGAAGTTGCCGAACTCCCACTGAACGGCCGCAATTTCGTGCAATTGGCCACGCTGACCCCAGGCACAACTCAGTCGACGAATCCCAACAGCTTTTTCACCAGCGCGGCCAGTAGTGAGGCTGCCACGCGAGGAGCATTCTCGCTTTCTGTCGGTGGTTCCCGTGAGCAGAGCACGGACTGGCTGCTCGACGGAAACGACAATAACCAACTGGATGAAGGCGGCATTGGGATTTTCTCCTCGATCGACGACATCCAGGAATTCAAGGTTCTAACTTACAACTACTCCGCAGAATATGGTGAACGCGCCGGTCCCACGGTGTTGGTGACGACAAAATCAGGCAGCAACCAGTATCACGGATCGTTGTTTGAATTCTTCCGCAACACGAAACTGGACGCCCGCAGCTTCTTTGCAACTTCCGTTGAGAAATTCAACCTGAACCAGTTCGGCGGATCTTTCGGCGGCCCGGTCAAGAAGGACAAAACATTCTTCTTCGTGGATTACCAGGCGAAGATGCAGCGCCGCGGCGTACCTTTCACGGGCTTCGTTCCAACCACCGGAATGACGACGCCCAATGCGAACGGCAATTACGACTTCAGCGGCGCTCCCACCGGGAAGCAACTGACGAACCCGTTCTCCGGATCTCCATTTCAGTGCCAGCCTGGTACTTCGAACCCTGAGCCAGTCAATCCGGCCGATGGAAGCCAGGCGCCCGGGGTCGCGTGCAACATCATCCCAGCCGCTGTCGTCAATCCAGTGGGTGCGAAAGTAATGCAGCTTTATCCCACGCCTAATGCTAACGCGGCAGGCTACAACTACATTAACGAGCCCGTGCGGAAACTGAATGAAGGCACCTGGGATATCCGCCTGGATCACAATATTTCCAGCAATGACTCGATCTTTGCCCGGTTCAGCTACGATCAGGCGACCAACTTCGTGCCCGGCGGTTCGCCTACCTGGACCGAACAAAACGCATTTGGCAGCAACCAGTTCATCGACAATCACGGGCGCAACGCTGTGATTTCGGAAACGCATGTCATCTCCCCCAACACCATCAACCAGGCCACCGTCGGCTACAACCGCATCTTCAACCACATCCTTTCGTTCGGGACTGGAACTTGTGAAGGGGCCCTGATCGGAATTCCCGGGGCGGACTTGGGGTCAAAGTGCGACTCGATCACCGGCTACCCTGCGAGCCTGAACCAGTCCAACAAGGACTGCATCAGCTGCGGCATGACGTCGTTCCTGATGTCGAATTATTTTGCGATCGGCGACCGCGGATTTGCGCCGTATCAGGGTGGAACCAACGTCTATTCCCTGTCCGACACTCTCGATCTCGTCCGCGGTAAGCATAACGTCCGCATTGGCGCGACATTCCGCGCCAGCCAGATGAACGTGAGAAACAACGCGTTTCAGGACGGCTTTGTCGTCGAGAATGCGGCGCTGACCGGGGATGACGCTGCGGACTTGCTGCTAGGAAGTACGGGTATCTTCGCGGCCCACGATCAGACTTTCCTCGGCGGCACGACGGGCGCCGCTGGAAGCTGTTTCGTCCTTTCGTGCAGGACGATTGGCGGCTAACCAACAACTTAACCGTGAATCTCGGTGTGGCGTGGGCTTTCGCAACGCCCACGACTGAAGTGCAAAACCGTCAGGCGAACTTCGACATCCAGACGTTGAAGTGGTATGTGCCCAAAGGCAGCCCAACCTTGGCCAGTTGCGCGATCTGTGTCCCAACCGATGGCCGCGCCGGCATTCAATTCGACAAGTCAGCGGTGGAGCCGCGCATCGGATTGAGTTGGAGAGTCATGGGAAGCGACAAGACCGTAATCCGCGCGGGCTACGGAATTCTCCACGATTCCTCCTGGAACCAGGGCGGGCAAGGCTTGTGGCAAAACCCTCCCTACTATGCTGAGGTCGATCCTTGCCCCAGCGACTTCTGTTTGGGATTCAACAGCTCGTTCGGTTCGCTGTCTGGAGGCTTCCTGGTTGACCCAGCCACTCCTTCGAGCACGCCCGTCGCGGGCGGCGCAGTTTTGTCAGGTCCTGTCAACCCGGCGAACTATACGGGAACCATTCAGTCCATGAATCGCAATTTTCGCCAGGGTTTGGTTCAACAGTTCAATTTGAATGTGGAGCACCAGTTGCCCGGCAGTGTTGTCTTGACTGCCGGTTACGCAGGGACGCGTAGCACGCGCATTCTGGTTGGCCAGTCGAATGAGAACTTAAGCTCACCGAGCGCTTGCGGCACCGTTGCGGGGTATACCGTGGGATGCGGATTCCCGTCGTTTCCCTACGCGGCGCCGTTCCAGCAAGTGGCAGCGAACAACAGCGTGGGAAGGGCTCGATATGACTCGTTTCAGATGAAAGCGGAAACCAAGAGCACCCGCCACGGACTCTACGCTCTACTGGGCTATACCTGGTCTCGCACATTCGACTCTGGTATGCCCGACGGATTAGGAACCAACCCAGGCGCAATTTATTACCCGCTGCCGGGCAGTGCAAAGCTGGATTGGGGTTTGTCCCAACTGAACCTCAATGACAGCTTTACGGCTAGCGTCTTGTACGATCTGCCCTTCGGCAAGGGCAAGCACTTTGGCAGTAATTGGAGCGGTGCCAGCAACGCTGTATTCGGAAACTGGCATCTGGATTTGATCGAACGGGCGACGTCCGGATTCCCACTGTTCGTCGTCGATAGCGGCGATGGATCCGGAGTGTTCTTCTCCTACAACGGAAACACTTTCCAGCGTCCCAATCAGGTCGGAGACCCAAACAAGGCGGGCCCAGTCGCCGGCAATCCCGGGTGCACTGCTCCTTCGCAAATTCACACGGTTCAGCATTGGTTCAACCCCTGCGCCTTTGAGCAGGCTCCGGCTGGCGAGCTTGGCACTGCTGCCCGGTCTCCGGTGTACGGACCACGATTCGTGAACACGGACTTCTCCATCATCAAAGATTTTCCGCTGTCCTTCCGCGAGGGCGCCGCACTGCAATTCCGTGCTGAGTTCTTCAATCTCTTCAACCACCCACAGTTCTACCTTGGAGGTGCGGGTGGCAGCGGCGAGCAGGACGTCAATGCCGGGAGCACTTTCGGGGTCATCAACAATACCGTGAACAATGCGCGCCTGGTTCAGTTCGCTCTCAAGCTAAGGTTCTGAAACTCAGGGCAGCAAAGACATCCCTTCGGGCAGACGGGCAACCGCTCTGCCCTTAACTTTTTGTTGCGGCAAAGAGGAAAGGGAAAACTTCGACATCGCGCCGAATCCCGCGATTGGCGCTCACGTTGAGAACGGCATACAATATGACATTGCGCTGCCCCCAATATGTCTCCCATTCCTGACGATCTCACCACTGTAAAAGACGACATGATCGCCTTCATCGAGGGCCACGGCATGCGCCGCTTTCATGGCTTCGTCGACTATGAAGAGGTTCAGTCCGTCATGTGGGAGATGGGCGAGAACCCGGACGGCTGGAAAGATTTCGTCGAACTCGCGAAAGCTGCCGGAGCCCCCTTCCTGACCACACACTCCTGGACTCTGCAGCGCACCGAACTCGACGAGATGGTCCAGCGCCTTACGAATTCCGAATTCACCGATGGCGACGATGTGGAAGATGCCCGCTGGCTGCGCGCCCACGTCGGCAAGGTTGGATATCTCCAGTTGGGCTGGGCCTTTCAGGGATCGATGTTTCTTTGCGAGCTGAGTACCGACTGGTACGACCGTTACCAGCACCTGCTCGAAGTCTCCGACGAGTTTGGCGGACTCACCATGGACGAGCCCGACCAGGACGAAGAGAACTAGCAAGGAACCAGCACGAACCACGTAGCGACAGCCGCCTCGGCTGTCCGGCGATGGCGAAGCCGAGCCGCCCCAAATCCGCACCGTCCCAGGTAGTACACTTCTATTTCCCATGCGCTGGATTCAGAAGCCAACCGACCAATCTCTGGTCGAACCTTTAATCGCGTCCCTGCGCTCTGAACCCGCCTTGCGGGATACTCCCAGCGCCCACGCAGCGCACATCCTCGCCCCTCTGCTAGTGCGCCGCGGGATCGCCGACCTCGAATCTGCCCAGCACTTCCTCTTTCCCTCGCTCGCGCACCTGCATTCCCCTGAACGCATGACCGGCCTTCGCGTCGCGGTCGACCGTCTCGACGCCGCCATTGAGCGCAAGGAACCGATGCTGATCTATGGCGACTATGACGTCGACGGCACCATGGCCGTCATCATTCTGAAAACTGCCATCGAGCTTTGCGGAGGTTCAGCGGATTTCCATGTCCCGCACCGCATTCGCGAAGGCTACGACATGCGCGATGACGTGATCGAACGTGCCGCCGCAGCCGGCATTCGTCTGATCATCAGCGTCGATATGGGTATCCGCGCCTTCGCTCCGGCGGAGACCGCTCATCGCCTCGGCGTCGATCTCATCGTTACCGATCATCACCTGCCCGGCCCCGATGGTGTTCCCAAGGCGTTAGCTGTGATCAACCCAAATCAGAAAGGTTGCGAGTATCCCTGCAAGCAGCTATGCGGTGCGGGCGTGGCCTTCAAACTGGCGCAAGGACTGATGCAGCGCCGTCTCGATTCCAAAGATCAGAACAAGCTCTTGCTTTCTTTCATGAAGGTCGTCGCGATTGCCACCATCGCCGACGCGGTCCCGCTCACGGAAGAAAATCGGGTCTTCGCCTCGCTCGGACTCGACGCTCTGCGGCGAGCCGTGAATCCCGGCCTGAAGGCGTTGCTTGAAGCAGCCCAGATTTCCGCAAACCGGCCGCCGACTTCGGGCGAGGTCGGATTCCGCATCGCTCCCCGCATCAACGCCGCCGGGCGCATGGACGTCGCCCGCGACGTCATCGAACTCTTCAGCGTGAAGGATCCCATTCGAGCCCGGGAGCTCGCCGCGAAACTCGATCAGCTCAACACCGATCGCCAGGAGGAAGAGCGCCGCATTCTGCGCGCGGTGGAAGAGCGCTTCGCAGGTGACACGAGCCTTGCCGACGCCTATTGCATCGTCGTTGATGGAGACGGCTGGCATCGCGGCGTCATCGGCATCACCGCCACGCGTATCGTCGAACGCTACAACCGCCCGGTTCTGGTGATCTCGCGTGAGGGAGAAGAAGCCTTCGGCTCAGGCCGCTCGATCCCCGCCTTCCACCTGCTCGAAGCCATCGAGTCCTGCAGCGGCCTCTTCTCCCGTTACGGCGGCCATTCCCGCGCTTGCGGCTTCGCCATGCCCGCGGCTAATGTGGCCGAGTTGCGCACGAGAGTGGATCAGTTTGCCCGCGCGAAACTCACTCTCGCCGATTTTGAGCCGATCCTCTCGCTTGATGGAGAACTGTTTCTGTCCGATGTCACTCCCGAGTTGTTTCAGGCTCTCCAGCTACTCGAGCCGTACGGGATGGGGAACCCTGAACCTGTATTCGCCGCGGCTGGCGTGCAGCTGTTCGCGCCTCCGCGAATTCTCAAGGACAAGCACATCAAGCTGAAACTCCGCCAAGGCCATGCGGGCCAAGGGCATGTGGGGACGTCCGCCCTCGGCCGTCCAAGCCGACCCGAAGGGTCGATTGCCCCGGTAGCACCGGAAATGTTGGGGGGCGCTCCGTCTCCGGAATCGTCGGGATTATCCGCCGCCGCGATTCTGGCTACTCCGAGCTGTCATCCCGATGGCGCGGCAATCCGACGCAGCGACCGAGCAGCCGCAGTCGCCGAAGCGCAGAGTCCACTGAGAACTGAGAACCGGGAACTGCGAACTGATTTCAGGAGCAAGGTTGTCTTCGACGCTCTCGGCTGGCACATGGCAGAACGCCTGCAAAAGACGCCGCTTCTGGCGGGCGATTCCATCGATATCGCCTTCAGCATCGGCCATAACGATCATCCGGAATACGGTGGGTTGGAGCTCTCGCTGCGGGACTTCCAACCCCCCGTTTCCGAAGCAAAATAGCCCTGCTGGTCCCATTTCGCCGTTCTACAATACCGACGCACCTTTTTCCTTTCAGGTTCCTGATGCCGCGTTCAATCATCTTCTGTAATCGGTGTGGATCTTCCACGACCGACGACGCCGTCTTTTGTCAAAGTTGCGGCGCGGCACTCGCCATAGCGGCTCGCGCTCCGTCGCCAACATATTTGCGGATCGCTTCAGTTCAGTATGGTGGATTCTGGATTCGAGTCATGGCTTCACTCGTCGATTTTTTGGCGATTTTCCCCGTTCTGTTTCCCGTCAGGCTTCTGGCCGGTTCGGTTGTTACCGCAGTGGGCGTGAGCGCGCAGCTGCCGATACACAACGTCCTGATTGCGGGACGCATCGTTCGCATCGCGATTGCGATGCTTCTTGTCTTTGCGTACCGTACGACGATGGAAAGCTCAAAGCTTCAGGCAACTTTGGGCAAAATGGCCTTCCGCCTCCAGGTTACAGATCTGGGAGGGAACCGCATCTCTTTTGGACGCGCTGTCGGAAGATACTTTGCAAAGTACCTCTCCCTGCTCTCCCTAGGACTCGGTTATCTGATGGTCGGATTCGATGAAGAGAAACAAGGACTGCACGACCGGGTCGCCGGTACCTTGGTCATCAGCCGACGACACACGTAGCGCAGTATTCGCGGGCATCGCGAAATTTCTCACCACAGATGGTAATGCCCGTCACGTTTCGCCATCTCCACCTTGACTCCAAACAGTCCCGCCAGCCGCTCGACCAGCAGAATTTCTTCTTTCGGCCCATCTGCCACCACGCGCCCTCGGCTCATCAGCACCACGCGTTGAATCTCGGGCACAATGTCGGCCAGTTCATGCGTCACCAGAATGATCGCAGTCCCAGCCTGCGCCAATGTGCTCATCGTGTGCCGCACATGCTGCTGGGCCGCGAGATCCAGGGAGTTGCAGGGCTCATCGAACAGCAATGCCCGAGGCTTGTGAACCAGCGCCCGCGCGATCAGCACTCGCCGCGCTTCGCCCGAGGACATCTCGGCAACCGGACGGTCCGCCAGATGCCAGATATTCAACTGCGCCAGCGCCGCATCCGCCATTGCTCGCTGTCCGGGATCGACCTCGTGGTTCGGATAAATCCCCGTGCTACTGAAGAATCCCGACAACACCACGTCGCGCCCGCTGGCGTCCCCCGTACAAGAAAGCATGAGATCGTTCGACACGATCCCGAGACCCGAGCGCAGCTTGAACACATCCCACGCCTCCTCGCCGAACAGAGATACCGACGAGCCCTCCCGCGCCACCGGATAACACTCTCGCGTAATGGTCTTGATCAGCGTCGATTTGCCGCAGCCGTTCGGGCCCAGAATCGCCACATGCTCGTCTGCGCCGATCTGCAGGCTGAAGTCGTCCAGCGCGATCTTCTGTCCGCGCATAACGCGCAGATTGCGACAATCGAGCAAGGGAGTGACTGTGTAGCTCATGAGCCTCAAATCACTGAGAACTGACCACTAAGAACTGAGAACTGTTTTTAGCTTACACTGAACCCAGATGGCGCTCCCGGTCTATCGTCTTCGTCGCCTGTTGGCCACCACGGCCGTGCTCCTCACGCTGGTTGTGGCCGGAATGATTTTCTACGCGCGTTCCAAGACGACCAATATCCTGAAGACGATTCCCGGAAGGATTGGCTACAACATCAAGCAGACCGCCAGCGGATTCCAGTTTTCGAAATCTGATGGCAATCGCACCCTTTTTACCGTCCAGGCGAGCCAGGTCAAGGAGTTTAAGCTCAATCAGAACGCCGAACTTCATAATGTCAGCATCATCCTTTATGGCCGTGACTCCTCGCGTTTCGACCAGATCTACGGAGATGATTTCGCCTATAACCAGAAGACCGGCGACGTCACAGCCAACGGCGAAGTACAAATCGATCTGGTGGCAAATCCTGCCGGCCTGGCAAGCGCCGATCAGACTACCCCGAAGGAACTCAAGAATCCCATCCATCTGAAGACACGCGACCTCGTCTTCAACAAAGATAGCGGCAACGCGTTCACCAATGCCCGCGTCGAATTCCGCACGCCCCAGGCCAGCGGCTGGGCCGTGGGAGTCCAATATTCGGGCAATAGCAACGTCCTCACGCTCTCATCGCAGATTCACGTTGAGCTAGGCGGACCCGAGGCCGCTGTCATCGAGGCTGAGCGCGGCACCATCACCAACGATCCACGCCAGATCGTTCTTGAGCATCCTCACCTGGACCGCAGTTCGGGAACGGTGGACGCCGACCGCGCCACCCTGGACCTTACCTCCGACAATCATGTCGAGCGCGTCCTCGCCGCCGGAAACGTCAACGCCATTGCGCGCACCAATGCCGCTACTGCGTCACAGCCGACCAGGCAAAAGGATTCTCGAAAGCAGGTCGAGCCAACCCGCGCTCACGCCGACCAGGCTGAATTCTCATTCCTCAAGAATGAAGATGTGCTCCGGTCTGCCGTCCTGCGTGGTAATGTCCATATCGAGCAAACCGGCCTGCAGCCGCTTGAGGGCGACGCGGGCCGCATCGTTCTCGATTTCACCGGACAGAACGAACTGCGCAGCGTGCATGCCGTGGACGGCGCACATCTCCACCAGAAAGCTGCGAACCGCAACCTGACGGCCGGCAAGAAAGAAGACCAGCAGGATTTCGAGCTCACCGCGCCGGTTATCGACTTCACGGTGGCGGACGGACACATTCTGCGCCATGCCGCAACTTCGGGTCCGCCGCAGATCGTAATCACGCAGCCAGGCACCTCCGCGCAAACATTCCAGAAGACGGTGGTGACCGCAGGCAAGTTCGACGCCGACTTTGCCGAAGCTGAGGGCCGCAATCACCTCGCCAGGGTACACGGGCGCCGGATGCCCAGATTGTGAATTCCTCGCCAGCAGAGCCCGAACGAACCAGCACCAGCGACTCCCTGGACGTCTTGTTCCTTCCTCAGGGAGGAATCGAGACGCTTACTCAGACTGGACACGTCCATTACAGCGATAGCGAGGCGGGCGATAAACAGGTACAAGCCTGGTCTGACTCGGCGCGCTACACGCCTTCCAACCAGATGCTCGTGCTCGACGGCAGCCCTCGCATCGAGAACGGCGGCATGATGACGACCGCTAGAACCATGCGAATTAACCGCGGTACCGGCGATGCTTTAGCTGAGGGCGACGTGAAGAGCACTTACAGCGAACTTAAGGAGCAGCCGGATGGAGCGTTGCTGGCCTCGGCATCCCCGATTCACGTGACCTCCCGCGGCATGACCGCGCATCATAATCCGGGCATCGCCCTCTACACCGGAAACGCCCGCCTTTGGCAAGACGCCAACATTATCGAGGCCCCCTCGATCCAGTTTGATCGCGACCGCCGCTCCGTGGTCGCTCAAGGCACGAGCGCACAGCCTGTCCACACGACCCTCGTGCAGATCGAAAAGCCGCGGCAACGCACGCCAGACGACTCAGCCAACGCGAAGGCCTCCAGTCAGCTCGGTTCGAGCCCGGTCTTCATTACAGCGCTAAAGCTCACCTATGTGGATTCGGAGCGCACAGTTCATTACGAGGGCGGAGTCAACGTAAAAGGCGACGGCTTTACCGCTTCCGCCAAGACGGTCTACACCTATCTCTTGCCTCGAAGCCAGAATCCGAGCATTCGCTCGGTGGCCGGTCCCGGCCAACTCGATCGAATGGTCGCTGAGGGGGGCGTCACCATCCAGCAACCAAACCGCCGAGCCGAAGGACAGAAGCTTGTCTATACCGCCGCCGAAGACAAGTTTATCCTTACCGGCGGACCGCCTAGCATTTTTGATGCCGAACAGGGCAAGATTACCGGCGTTTCGTTGACTTTCTTTAGACGCGATGATAGGGTGCTCGTAGATGGTGAAGCAAGCACACCTGTGGTAACGCGGACGAGAGTGGCCCAATAATTGCCCCGTTGACATGGCTCGATAATGCGTACTCTGGCCACTGAAGAAATCGGCAAAAGCTATCGTGGCCGTCGCGTTGTAAACGGGGTTAGCCTGCGCGTGGATCAAGGGGAAGTTGTTGGTTTATTAGGCCCTAACGGCGCAGGCAAGACCACCACCTTTTACGCCATCGTTGGTCTAATACCCCCAGACACTGGCCGCGTGCTTTATGACAGTCAGGACATCACCGACGTTCCCATGTACCTTCGGGCCCGTCAGTATGGAATCAGCTACCTCCCGCAGGAAGCATCGGTCTTTCGCAAATTAACCGTAGAAGAGAACATCCTTGCGGTGCTGGAGGCGCAGCCGATCTCCTGGCACGAGCGCCGCGAGAAGATGGAAAAATTCATTGATGAACTGGGATTGGAACATATCCGTCAGAATCGCGGATACGCCCTTTCCGGTGGTGAGCGCCGGCGAGTCGAAATTGCCCGCTGCTTGTGCATCAACCCGACGTTCATTTTGCTCGATGAGCCGTTTTCCGGGATCGACCCCATAGCCGTGCTAGACCTGCAGAAGATCATCAGCAGCCTGCGGTCCAGCGGCATCGGAGTGCTGATCACCGATCACAACGTGCGCGAGACGCTTTCGGTGACCGATCGCGCCTACATCATCGATGATGGCCGTATTTTCCGTCACGGTCAGCCCGGCCAGTTAGCCGGCGATCCGGAAGTGCGAAGGGTCTACCTGGGAGAGAGTTTCTCCCTGGTGTGACATGCGGATGTGAGATGTGAAAGGGCACGGTTTCAGCCGTGCCGTCAAAGACTAGCCCGTGCGCGCGCCTTTAGGCGCTGAGGTCGTAGTTGCGATAGTCGAAGAGCGATGCCCGAAGAACGTTGAAACCTTGAAACTTTTGAACTTTTGAAACATGGTTCTCCTACAGCACAAACTTAGCGTAAAGCTCTCCCAGCGCCAGATCCTTACTCCCGGCCTGGTGCAGATGGTCTCGGTCCTCGCGCTCAACAAGCTTGAGCTCAAGGACATGATCAACGCTGAGATGGTCGAGAACCCGGTTCTTGAAGAACTGGAAGATTCCGTTCCCCTTCTCGACGAAGTCGGCAAAAAAGAAGAAGACCGCGAGCGCGCTGCCGCCGCCACCAACGAAGAGAATCCCATCACCGCCGTCGAGAAGAAAGATCCCTTCGAGGAGATCGATTTCGGATCCTTTTTTCAAGACTACCTCGATCCCGGCTACCGCACTCACAGCGAGATGGAGGATATCGAGCGTCCTTCATTCGAGAATTTTCTTTCGAAGCCTTCAAATCTGACCGATCACCTCTCGTGGCAGCTGGGATCGTTGAATCTCAGACGGGCAGTTCGGGACGCGGCCGATCTGATCATCGGCAACCTGAACGAAGATGGCTACCTGATCGCCAGCGACGAGGAGTTGCTCGGCATCGCCCCTCCCGCGGCCCCCGAGGCCGACGAGGTCACGGCCAAGAAGATTGTGCATGAGGCACAGGCGCTGGGGATCGCTGATTCTGAGGCCGAGTCTCCGGCGGGAGCGGCGGAACCCATCTCCTCTGACGTTGTCGATAGCCCAGACAACCTCGATCAGGGTACGGCTCTCGATAGCGCCCAAATCGCCGAGCCTTCTTACTCCAGCACCAGCATTTCGGAAGCTCAGCCTCGAGCGGAAGCATCTTTCTCTTCAGGTTCAGGAAATGGTGCGGCTGCCGTCGCTCCCGCGCAAGAGCCGGCAACTCACCCCGCGCCAACTTACAGACCCAACTTCACTGACGCCGATCTGAAAGAAGCCCTGGAAGTTGTCCAGCAGCTCGATCCTCCTGGGGTTGGTTGCCGAGATTTGCGCGGGTGTCTGCTCGCCCAGCTCCGCTATCATCAGGCGCAACTAGCGCACCACAAAAACGGCAACGGTACCGCGCAGGTCCTGCAGGATGCCATTGCCGTGGTCGATCAACACCTGCGTGCCGTTCAGAACAAGCAGCATAAAGAAATCGCACGGGCTATCGGACGTCCCCTCGAGGCTGTGCAGCAGGCGCTGGAATACATTCGCACCCTCGACCCGCGTCCTGGTCTGCAATATAACAAGGTGTCGGCCCGGCTGATCGAGCCCGATGTCGCCTTCGTGAAACACGGTGACGAGTGGCTGGTCATCATGAACGACGAAGACCTGCCGCAGCTGCGATTGAATCCTGCCTACAAGAAGCTGGTCACGCGCGACGGCACCAACGACAAAAACACGCGCGACTACGTGAAAGAGCGCTACAAGAGCGCCATCCAGCTCATCAAAAACATCGAGCAGCGCAAGCAAACCATCACCAAAGTCTGTTACTGCATCGTTGCCCGCCAGCAGGAATTCCTCGAGCTGGGCATCGATCAACTGAAGCCCATGATGATTAAGGAGGTGGCCGAAGAAATCGGCGTGCATCCTTCAACGGTAAGCCGCGCCGTGGCCAACAAGTACGCCCACACTCCGCAGGGCGTATTCGAGCTGCGATATTTCTTCAGCGAGAGCGTCCAAGGCCCGGAGGGAGGCGGCACTTCGCTGCTCATCCTCAAGCGCCGCGTCAAGAAGCTTATCGAGGAAGAAGATCCCACTCGCCCGTTGACCGACGAGCAGATCACCCGCATCCTGCAATCGCAAGGCATTCAGGTGACCCGCCGCACCGTGGCCAAATACCGCGAAGATATGCGCATCCCGAGCACCCACCAGCGCCGGGTCAAGAAGTAGATCTGGTAATTTCGTAATCGGGGAATTGGGTAACTTGAATCCCTCCCGATCTCGGTCTCAAATTACCAAATTACAAAATTGCTCAATTACAAAATCGTTACCCAATGCAGTGCCCGTTTTAGCTCATCGAAGGAAATGGAGGGGCGCTCATGAACGTGGAATACACCGGAAGACAGTACGAAGTCACCATCGCCATCCGGAAAGAAGTCGAAATCGGCCTCACTAAAATCCGCAAAATTCTAGGCGATAGGTTCGAAACCAAAGTCATTCTTGCCGTCGAAAAGCATCGCCACAAAGCAGAAATCACCATCAGTCCCCGCAATGGCCCGCTGGTCGGCCTCGCCCAGGCCAAGGATATGACCATCGCCGTCAACGAAGCCCTTGATCACCTGGAGAAGCAGGCGATCAAGTACAAGACGCGCTGGCAGGCCAAGAAACGTTCCGCCCGCAAAACCGAAGAAGTCAACAAGTGGAACGGAAACTCCACGCAGGAAGAGATCCAGACTTCCGTCGGCCTTTCCGAAACAACCGCAGTTCCGGTGATGGTCCACAGATATCCAGCCGTAGCGAAAACCACTGAGGTTCACCTGGTTCGCTCCAACGACTCCGTCGCCATGCGCCCCATGACGCTCGAAGAAGCGATCAAAGAAGCCCATTTCAAAGACCGTGACGTTTTTGTCTTCCGCGATCCCAAAGGGAAGGTGATGGTTCTACACCGCGCCAAAGACGGCAAGATGCAGCTGATCGAAGTCCCCTAGAGGCCTCCACAGACCATGCAGGGACAGCCGCCTCAGCTGTCCAGCGGCCCGGAAGTTTCGGGCCGCAGTTTTTTGGGGAGATTAGTACTATCCCCAGTCTCAAGGATTCTCCTGATCCACTTCGGGGGACACCTTGTAGTATTCTGTTGGCGCGTATGTACGCGAACCATCGAAAAATGACACGTAACCTGCTCTTTTCTCCCGCTTCTCTGCTCCTCGGACTGGCTCTCTGCACTGGTGCGCTGGGACAATCCGCCCCGGCAGCGCATCCCGACATCAACAGTCAGGGCCAACCTGTTTCGTACGCCTCGGTAACCCAGTTAAATGGCTTGCTGGGCCAATTGGAAGCCACATCGCAGAAGACGCAAAGCGATCTGGTCAAGCTGCGGATCGAGCACTGGAAGGCGGACACATCCTACAAGCGGCAGGCCCTGGGGAATGTGGACTCGATCCAGCGCAATCTACAGGGAGCCCTCCCCGAGATCATCGGGCAATTGCGCTCATCGCCCGAGAATCTTCCCGCAACCTTCAAGCTCTACCGCAATCTCGACGCCCTGTATGGCGTGCTGGGTAGCGTGATCGAGGGGACGGACGCCTACGGCTCAAAAGATGACCTGCAATCGCTGGCGAACGATCTCAGTTCCTTCGAGGGCACCCGCAAACAACTGGCCGAACGCATTGACAATCTTTCAACCTCCAAGGAAGCCGAGATTGCCCGCTTGCGACTGGACCTGAAGAACGCTCAAGCCGAGGTGGCGCCTCCCAAGAAGATTGTCGTGGACGACACCGAGCCGCCGAAGAAGCCAGCGCCCAAGAAGAAGACGCCGGCAAAGACAACGACAACCAAGAAGCCCGCTGCCGACTCGACCAAGCCTGCAACCGGGCAGCCTGCCTCGCAGCCCAATTCCGCCAAGCCTCAGTAAGATGGCGGGTTGATATGTCCGACGATGCCATCACGATTTCTCCCGGCCCGAAGTTCAAGACCGCGATGCTGCTGGCCATCGTTGCCGACGTGCTCCAACTTGCCGTCTTCCCTATGTTCGTCGAAGGCGCATTCTCACCCGCCGATGATCTGCTTGACCTGGGCGTCGCCGCGGGCTTGACTCAGCTCTTGGGCTGGCACTGGGAGTTTCTGCCGTCGTTTCTTGCCAAACTCGTGCCCGGAATCGATCTCGTCCCCTTCTGGACCATGGCCGTTGCCAGCGTCTGGCGCAAAGCCAAGCGTGAAGCCGATGTCACCATCACGCAGAAGCCCCGGGAGCAGTTGCCGCCGGGCATTTAGAAATTGCTCCGGCTTTCACTTCTAATTTCCAACTTCTGAATAAAAAACGCCTCGCAGGATGCGAGACGTGCGCGCCAGTGGCGCGAGTTGTCCAACGCCTGTGCTTAAGCGCAGTTCGATCGTGGCATGGTGACCGGACGCGTACTCTGCGGACGAATCGCGCTGGGCTGCAAATACACTTCGCACACAGACGGCGCCAGCTGCCGTTCAATAATCAGCACCTGGCCGTCAGTCGATTGCGCGCGCCTGTGAGTCTCCAGCCGCGCTCCGCTGAAGAACGTGATGGGTGCGGAGACTTCAAATTTCGAGGTTCCGCCAAATTGTTCAACGCATTTTTCCAACGTGCCGGAGAAACACTGCCAGGGATTGCGCTGGTGGAGAATCATGGGGGTCTCCTTCTACTGATTCGCCTCGGGTAATTCCCCCAGGGGGAAACTTGAAATACTGGATATCCCAACCTTACCACGGTTCGGTCCCCAAGGAAACTACGGTAAATTCCGTATGCCCTTCCGGTTCCCGTTCCAGGAACTCGGAGCCAATTCCGGAATCAGGTCCTCTTCCACGGATCATGTAGGGACAGCCGCCCTCGGCTGTCCAGCGGCGCGGATTCATCGCGCCGCAGCGCTTTTTCTTGTCCGCGTGAGTGCACTCGTGGAAGAGCGGCCCTTCAGGGCCGCGTCAGCCTCCCCAAGAAATCGGGGCTTTAGCTCCCGCCGCCTGCCGGGTTTTCTCTCGCCCTTGCGAGGCTTCAACCGCGCCGCGGATCTCCGGTCCTCCGGGATAGCCG
The DNA here is from genome assembly GCA_963807095.1 of uncultured Acidobacteriota bacterium. Classification (GTDB taxonomy): domain Bacteria; phylum Acidobacteriota; class Terriglobia; order Terriglobales; family Acidobacteriaceae; genus Sulfotelmatobacter. The sequence continues at coordinate 1,191,133 of CAWEAF010000003.1, forward strand.
TGGCCCTCGCCCCTACATCACCGTCTCGTCATAATATTGTCCCGCCCCCACGCAGACCTGCTCCTCTACCTCCTCCGCGCAAGCCTGAATATCCCGCACAGACCCTGCACTCTGGCGCAACAGCCACCACGCCTCCTTGTATGGTTCATACTTCGCGCTCTTCAGCCTCGGATACAGCGCGATGCTGCCCTGTCCCACCACCATCTCCGCCGGAATCATGTACCACATGTCCTCCTGAAAGATGTATGCCGCCAGATAATCAAACGGATCTCCCTCATACGGCCCCGCGCTCCCGCGCACCGTGCACGAGTACCCGCCCCGATCGATGAACATCGTCGACTTCACCTGCACCCGCGTAAATCCGCCTTCCTGCTCAACCACAAAATCGTAGGGCACCACCTCGCCCCACGGCTTGTTTAAATGCAGCCCCAACTCAATCGCCCGCAACATGAATTTCAACTCCACCCACTCGCCTCGCAGCTTCGGATGCTTGATCCCCATTCCCCGATTCTTCATACACCTCGCCTCTCCTCCGGACCTCAATCCAGGACCCGCCAATCATTGGTGGATACTCCCAATTTGGACCGGTTGAGATTTCCAAGTAAAGGTTATCCGTCACAATTCCAAAATCTTTTCGCTGTGGAAAACTCTTACGCCATTCCCATTTTGGGAATGTCAGGCCCCTGACCGCGAGGCGAGTGCAAAGCCAGCGGGTGCCCCACTTCTGGCCGGTTTTGCCAGAAGTGGGGATTTTGTTCATGTAGGGGCGGACTGTTCGTCCGCCCCGCGAGCGCATGCGAGCGTGAAGACGTAGGGACAGCCACCCCCGTGAGCCTGCCCTGAGCGACCCCGAGAAACGAGGGGAAGTCGAAGAGTGCCGATAGACCCACACAGAAGAAAGCCGCCGAGGTCCTTCCACTTTCGCATGGGGGCCTCAACGGCTTTACTCGGCCTCCGCGATGCTCGGTACGAAGCCGATCGCGGGTCGTGCTGGCAGATTTCGCGTCTGATAATCAGTGCAGTACAGCACGTCGATCTTCAGCACGCGTACTCCGCCTGCAAACGTGCAGGAGATCGAGCGGCGTCCGCAAGCGCCGTACTGGATGTGCGCAAACACGCACTCAGTGCAAAGCGGCTTCGGCTTTGGCGCGCGGGACCGCTGGACCATGGCGCCGACCGCCATCACCAGCAATCGAACTAGGACAACACAAATGATGGTGGACACTCTCTCTCCTTTCCTGTCGGTTGTCCACCCTGACCCTCACTTTTTTGAGAGACAGGGTGGGTGATTCCAACGACCCTATTCCATCGAAGAGACCGAATCTTCCTCGTCCTCATCGTCGGACGCGGCAAACCCGGCGCCGCCGCGGAAGCCGGCACGCTTGCGCGCGGGATCGATGTTGATGAGCAACGCCATCTTCTCGAGCTCCCAGCGATAGGGCACGAGGCGGTTCTCGAAGTCGGTGCACTCCGCCACCTTGAACGGCACGGCGCGGAACCGTCCCCAGTTGCAGAAGATCGCCTCCTCGCTCTCGCGAAATCCTTTCTGGATGTGCGCATTGCGGCAGGTGCGGCAGAGAGTCTCGCCCTCGATCACCGTGCCGCCCTTGATTTTCAAAGTAATAGCCATGGCTTGGTTCTTTTCTAACCGGCATAGGCCGGAGCTCGAACGCGCAAAACACGCGGTTGCCCCATCCTTGTCGCGTTTTGTGCGACAGGATGGGCACACGAGCGGCGGGCGGCCCCCTTCGCGATTTTCGAAGCGTCGGAGCGCCGACAGTAATCCGCCGGTGCGGGTTGGTTAAGCTTTGCGTGAGAAGGCGTTCAGGACTAACTTGCGGAGAACGCCCTGCAGCAACTGAGGCCGTGTATCGGCCGCCGTTGCCCGCTTAGCGATTTGTAGTTGTAGTCCGCCAAATCGGGCGTCCTTTCGTAATGAAGATATCTGAAGATGCCATGACTCGCGAAAATTCGCAAGCGGAAATTGGTGTGCGCAGGGCGAGTTGCGGACGCAGGGCGAGGTTGCCCCGCTCTTGTCGCGCCGTTTGCGACAGGGCGGGGATTTTGACTCTGGCTCGCGAAGGGGCGGACGCATGCGTCCGCCACCGCGAGCGCCGCCGTGCGCGAACATTGCAGGGACAGCCGCCCTCTTGAGCCTGCCCTGAGCGACCCGAGGAACGAGGGAGCCGAATGGGTCCTGCGGCGGAAGTTCGCCGCGCCCAAGGGGCGACCGTGGAAGAGCGGCGCTTTAGCGCCGCGTCAGATGCGCTTCTTACATCCGCGGCTTTAGCCGCTGGGTGTCGCTCACCATGGAAAGGGGTGCCGGGTGCCCCATCCTTGCGCGCTGTTTGCGCAAGGGTGGGATTCCACCGTCCCGTCTGGCTGGGCTTTTGACTTGCTCTTTGATTACCCGGTGCTCGGCGCATCAGGTCGCGCAAGGAGTTCGAATGATTGGCGTCATCCCTGGAGCGGTGTCCTGATGCGTTTTTCTCACTCCGGGCCGAAAGATCCGAAAAACCACGAACCGGCTTGCCGCTGGCGTTCGCGGAATCCCACCCTAACGCCGCAAAAATCGCGCCGTTAGGATGGGGCACCCACCCCCCGAAAGGCCGCTCTTCCACGGTCGCTCTGGCGGCGGAAGATGGGCTGCGGCGCGATACTTCCGCGCCGCTGGACAGCCGGGGGCGGCTGTCCCTACATGGGCTGCGGTGAGGACTGACCCCCGACATCAAAAACCCCACTTCTCCCAAAGTCGGGGAGAAGTGGAGCACCCGGCACCCGGCTCACTGCAGCAAGGCTTGTCAAGGTAATAGCGTCCCGTGTTACTTTCTGGACTACTGTTGCGGCGGGTGAATTGAAGAATACGGCCATTCTGCTGGTTCAGTGTCCGGATCGCAAGGGCTTGGACGCCGCCATTTCTGAGTTTATTGCACGCCACGACGGAAATATCCTGCGTTTCGAGCAGCACCAGACGGCTGAAGAACAGTTTTATCTGGCCCGAATCGAATGGGATCTCAATGGCTTTCAGTTGAAGCTGCAGGAATTCCCAGAAAAGTTCGCCCCATTCGCGGAGATGTTCCACATGAATTGGCGGCTCGCGCTGTCAAGCTACAGGCCGCGCGTGGCAATCTTCGTTTCGAAACTCGATCATTGCCTTGTTGATCTCCTGTACCGGCAACGAATCGGGGAACTCGCGTGTGATATTTCATTGATTGTGAGCAATCATCCGGAAGCCAGCCGCGATGCTGAGTTTTACCACATTCCTTTTTGTCTGATTCCGGTAACCAAAGAGAGCAAGCAGGCAGCCGAGCAGCAGCAATTGGAGTTGCTCCGCGAAAGAGAAATCGATCTCATTGTGCTGGCTCGTTACATGCAGGTATTGTCGACCGATTTCATAGGACGATACCCGCAGCGGATTATCAACATCCATCATTCGTTCCTGCCGGCATTTGTCGGAGCAAAACCGTATCATCAGGCATTCCAGCGTGGCGTAAAACTCATTGGGGCCACCGCCCATTATGTAACTGAGGTCCTGGATGATGGTCCCATCATCGAGCAGGGGGTAGAACGAATTTCGCATCGCGACGAACTGGACGATCTGATCGCCAAGGGACGGGACCTCGAGAAGGTAGTGCTCTCGCGCGCGGTTCGATGGCACATCGAAAACCGAATATTGCTCTATGACAACAAGACAGTGATCTTCGAATGACGAGGCCAGGCATCGCTCGTAAAGGCGCGCCAGGCATGGCTTTTGCAGTGAGTTACTTTTCAGAGCTGGTCACGCAGTGAGGGGCTGGCCCACGCATCCCAGTTCCTAACTTATGAACCACCACGATCGAGGCTGCCGGGAGTGAACGGTCGAACGGTGGGATTCCGCGGTCTTCCTGGGCCCATAATCCTTCGGTCTGATGACCTAACTCTCCTCCGACCGTCCAAGGGAGGTAGTGATGGAGACTACGGTACTACCATGCCTATCCCTATGAACATGCTGCGAAGGAATACGCTCCGAGGTTGGCCGCTGCCGGTTGTGGCATTGACGGTGTGTCTGTTGGCCGCTCCGCTGTTTGCCGCTTCGATGACCAATGCGGACCGCGAGCACCTGATGGTGCACTTCGAGATGACCACTCAAATGCTGGCCGAGCAGGTGCGTGGCTTGTCCACGGCGCAACTGGAGTACAAGGCTTCGCCGGATCGCTGGAGCATCCGGGAGGTGGTTTCGCATCTGGCGGTGTCGGAGCCGGACTATTGGCGCGAGATCCAGAAAGCGCTCAAGGCTGCGCCGGACATGGCCACCAAGAAGTCTCAGGCCACCGACGCCGATGTGATGTGGTACGGCATCGATCGCGTGGTGCATACCAAGACGGGCGGCGGGCACGAGAAAGTCGATACCTACAAGGACCTGGGCGAGGCGCTGGGGAAGTTTCAGGCGCTGCGCGCCACCATGATCGATTACATCAAGACGACCAACGACGATTTGCGAGCGCACAGCTTTGGAGAGTATGGAGAGGTGATCGATTGCTGGCAGTGGATGCTGGAGATCTCCACGCACGCCGAGAGACACATCCAGCAGATTCGCGAGATCAAGAACGACCCGAATTTCCCGAAGAAGTGACGGCGTGGTTCCCACTCGACCTACAAAATCAAAAACCCCACTTCTCCCAAAGTCGGGGAGAAATGGGGCACCCATTTGTTCACAAAATCAGAGCCCGGTTTCACTGACCGCTGACAACTGAGAACTGCCTCTACGTTCCCTCGTTCCAGCCTGCCAGATACTCTTCCTGCTCGGGGGTGAGGCGGTCGATCTTGATACCCACCGACTCGAGCTTCAGTTTGGCGACGCGCTTGTCGAGGTCGTCGGGAACTTTGTAGACTCGCTTCTCGAGCGTCTTGCAGTTCTTCACCATGTACTCGACCGAGAGGGCCTGGTCGGCGAAGCTCATATCCATCACGCTGGCCGGATGTCCTTCGGCGGCGGCCAGGTTGATGAGGCGGCCTTCGCCCAGCAGGTTGATCTTGCGTCCGTCTTTCAGCGAGTACTCGTCGACAAAGTTGCGCGTGGTGCGCTTCGACGACGACATGGCTTCGAGCGCCGGGATGTCGATCTCGACGTTGAAGTGGCCAGAGTTCGAGATGATGGCTCCGTCCTTCATCAGCGCGAAATGATCTTTAGTGAGCACGCTCTTGTTGCCGGTGACGGTGCAGAAGACGTCGCCAAGCTTGGCGGCTTCGGCCATCGACATCACGCGGAAGCCGTCCATCACGGCTTCGAGCGCTTTCGTGGGATCGACCTCGGTCACGATGACTTCGGCTCCGCAGCCCCGGGCGCGGGAAGCGAGACCGCGGCCGCACCATCCGTAGCCGGCGACGACGAACTTCGATCCGGCCAGCAGGAAATTGGTCGCGCGGATAATGCCGTCGATGGTGGACTGCCCGGTACCGTAGCGGTTGTCGAACAGGTGCTTGGTGTCGGCGTCATTGACGGCGACGATGGGGAACTTCAGCACGCCCTCCTTGGCCATGGCGCGCAGGCGGATGACGCCGGTGGTAGTCTCTTCCGTGCCTCCGATGACGCCTGCGAGCGCGTCGGTGCGCTTGGTGTGGAGGAGGGAGACGAGGTCGGCGCCGTCGTCCATGGTGATCTGCGGCTTGTGATCGATGGCGGCGAGGATGTGGTTGTAGTAAGTGTCGTTGTCCTCGCCCTTGATGGCGAAGACGGGAATGTTATGGTCACGAACCAGCGAGGCGGCAACGTCATCTTGCGTCGAGAGCGGGTTGGAGGCGCAGAGCACAACGTCGGCTCCGCCGTCGCGCAGGCAGATGGCGAGATTCGCGGTCTCGGCCGTCACGTGCAGGCAAGCCGAGATGCGAATGCCTTTCAGCGGCTGGTTCTTGATGAATTCCTTGCGGATGATCTGCAGCACCTTCATGGACTGGTTGGCCCACTCGATGCGCTTCTTTCCCAGATCGGCCAGTTCGATGTTTTTAATATCGCAATTCACTGCTGTGGTTGACATGCTTTCCCCTTCAATGGCGCGCTTACGCTTAGATTTTGATTGCTGGTGAACGCTGTGAGTCCGCACTATGCTGCAAAGAATACCTTAAGTTTCTGGAAAAAACCCTTAACCACGAAGGACCGGGTGGCCCACCCTTCGTGATTTTCGAAGGGTGGGGATTCCAGGTGACTCGAGATCGGGGTTGCCCCATCCTTGTCGCGTTTTGTGCGACAGGATGGGGAATTCCGATTTTACTTCCGCACCGCTGCGGGCTCGCGCACGCCGGCATCGCTGGCCAGTTTGGCGGCCTTGTCGGTCGCTTCCCAGGTAAAGTCTGGATCGTTGCGCCCGAAGTGGCCGTACGCCGCGGTCTTGCGGTAAATCGGGCGGCGCAGATTCAGCGAGTCCATAATGCCGCGGGGCGTCAGCTTGAAATGCGAGCGGATCAGGTCGGGGATGATCGCCGGATCAACTTTCTCCGTCCCGAAAGTCTCGACCAGCACGCTGACCGGATCGGCCACGCCGATGGCGTAAGCAAGCTGCACTTCGCAGCGCTCGGCAAGCCCGCCGGCAACTACGTTCTTGGCGATATGGCGCGCCATGTAAGCCGCGGAACGATCCACCTTGGTCGGATCTTTTCCGCTGAAGGCGCCGCCGCCGTGACGTCCCATGCCGCCGTAGGTGTCGACGATGATCTTGCGGCCGGTGAGTCCGGTGTCGCCCATCGGTCCGCCGATGACGAAGCGTCCCGTGGGATTGATGTGGTACTTGGTGTCTTCATCGAGCAGGTTGGCCGGAATGACGGCCTGGATGACGTGCTTCAGAATCTCGGAGCGGAGTTCGTCATTGCTGACGGTCTCGGCGTGCTGCGTCGAGATGACAACCGCGTCGACGCGGAGGACTTTGCCTTTGGCGTCGTACTCCACGGTGACTTGGGATTTGCCGTCGGGACGAAGGAACGGAAGAGTTCCGTTCTTGCGGACCTGCGAGAGCCGCTGGGTCAGCTTGTGCGCCAGGGAAATGGGAGTGGGCATCAAATCCGCATTCTCATTCACCGCATACCCAAACATCATTCCCTGGTCGCCGGCACCGCCGGTGTCTACGCCCATGGCGATGTCGCCGGACTGCTTGTTGATGCTGGAGATCACGGCGCAGGTGTTGGCGTCGAAGCCGTAGAGGGCGTTGTCGTATCCGATGGCCGCGACGGTGCCGCGAACCACGGTCTGGAAGTCGACGTAAGCCTTGGTGGTGATTTCGCCGGCGATGACGACGAGGCCGGTAGCGGTGAGAGTCTCGCAGGCGACGCGGCTGGTGGAGTCGTCGGTGAGGCAGGCGTCGAGAATGGCGTCAGAAATCTGGTCGGCGATCTTATCGGGATGGCCTTCCGTCACGGATTCCGAAGTGAACAGATATCGGTTCTTGGATGGCAAGTTTGTAAGTCTCCTTAAAATATGCGAGGCGAGGTCGGTGGACGAAATGCGTGCCCTTCCTGCCCGTTTAGATCGAGAAAACCCTGGGACTTGAATCGGGGGGATCCGCGGAGATCCACGCGGCCGCTAATGCGCGTACGGCGATAAAGAAGTCCTGTATGAGCGTACCAAAGGGGGTGCGGGTTCGCAACGGAATTTATGTTAAATGGCGGGGAATGAATTGAATAGCGGGAATTGAGTGGTAGATGGAAGGAAAGGGTCGCCGAGTTGGGGGCAGTTCAAACGGCTGGACGGGAGGCTTCGGACTACCTTCGAACCTTGCGAAGGGTGGCCGTGCCAGTTTTGTGGAAGCTGCAAAACTAAAACGGGCCTGCGCGTTTCGTTTACGGTCCTACCGTCACTTGCAGAGCCGAAGGCGTCTGCATTCGGTCCCGATAAATCAGACGCTTCCGTGCCACCTCGCCGACCGCGTCCACGTGGACAACGTATCCCCCATAGGGCAGTGTCTCGCCGAACGGCAGTTCCTTCTCGATCGTTCCCCTGGGTAATAGAAAGTGCTGATATCCAATCGCCGTGGCCCGCCCGTTCGGTGACACTGCCAGCACGATAAAGGTCAGATCGACGTCGTCCGGCGTGGTATTCGAAACGTCCACGCTCCCCTCGATGCGGTTTCCGTTGACATGTGCGGGAGTTCTCCACCGCAAATCCAGTGCCGACCGCACGCGTAGAGTGAAAACCTTCTGCATGGCGGATTGAGGCCGGTCGCTATCCTTGACTGAAATGGTGAACTGATACTCTCCAATCCGTTCTGCGCGTCCCAATAGGTGGCCAGCGTCAAGCAGCCTGATCCCGGGAGGCAGGGCGCCCTTTTCCAGCTTCCAGTGCAAAGGGGATACTCCCCCGATCGCGGCCAGCATCACATCGTAGGGAGCCTGGGGATAGGTATCGGGTAACTCGGAGTTAGAGAGAATCCTGATCTCTTTTTCTTCCTGCTGCGCCAATGTGGCCGTCTGTCCACCCGCCTGTACTCCGGGCTGGCAAAACATTCCCAGAAAGCTACCCAGCAGTAAAATCGACGACACTGTTGCGATCCGCACCATTCGTCACCGAACAAGAGAACTGTTCCTAGACTGACGTATTTCCCCTACTCTCCCACACTTTCGGCAATCCGTATAGGAATGTCGTCGCCGTGCAATCTTGCGCAAACTTCCTCGCCGGTACGGTGGTCACATTGACTCCGACTCGATTTTTCTGAAAAACTACCAGCATTCAGGGCGGTGAGCCCGTCCCTTGAATCCCTGACAATGGAACTGCTTCTGAATCTTGCGTGGCTGCTTCTGGCCCTGCCTGCCTACTGGCTGTGGCGGGATTGCAGAGGTTTCCGCCTCGGCCGCAGAAGTTCGCTGCAGTGCCTGCTCTCGCTAGGGTGCCTGCTGGTAATCCTCTTCCCGGTCATTTCCGCGACTGACGACCTGCATCTCATGCGCGCTGAGATGGAAGAGTCGTCCACCAGCAAGCGCAGCGTTACCCAGAAGTCAGCGGAGAAGGCTTCCGGCTTTAAGTGGCACCACCAGCCGCTGCTGGCTGCGGCTTCGATTCCCCTGCCTAACTGCATCGAGGGTCAGCAGCCCAATCCCGTTTTCGTGCAATCCATTCCTCCGGCCCCTACTGTTACACCTATCGGGCGCGCTCCGCCCGCATCCTTGCTCGCCTAAGTCGCTGGGATCGGAAGTCGTTGCGCTAACGCGCCGGCATCCGCTCCACATCTTTACGAACTTCTTAATTCAGGATTCGAGATGTTTGTGCCGGGCTGTGTCGCCCGGTTTCATCTCGACTCTTCTGCGGCTCATATCCCAGGGCCAAGTGGAGGGCGGAGTCTTGATGCGGTGGATTTCACTCAATCTGTTGGTGGCACTTGCGCTGGGCGTTCCAGTTCGCGCTCAGGTGCCGTCGCTTGTGCCATCTTCAAGCCCGGCCACGGTCTGGAACTGGGACCAAGTCAAAGAGCATTTCGAGCTGAGCAATACCACGCTCATGGCAAGCAAGCTGAATATAGACGAACTCAAGGCCGAGGAAATTACCGCCCATCTTCGTCCCAATCCCGATTTCACTTTATCTGCCGACGGAACACAGATCGCTCCCAGCCGCGGCGTCTGGCAGCCCTTGGCTGGGACCTTTGTTTCTCCGGGTGTCAGTTATCTGTTCGAGCGGCGCAACAAGCGCAGTCTGCGCTTCCAGGCCGCCAAGCAGGGGACGGCTATCGGCGCGGCACAGGCGTCGGACTCCGAACGCACCCTGCTTTTCAATCTGCGCAGCGCTTTCGTTGGAATCCTGCAAGCCAAAGCAGTCCTGCAACTCGCGCAGAACAATCTGGAGTACTACGACAAGATCCTGAGAGTCAGCCGCGACCGTTTTGAAGCCGGGGATATCGCCCGCATTGATCTCGACCGTCTCGAACTCCAGCGCCTGCAGTACGAGTCCGACCTACAAAACGCCATCGTGAACCTGCGAACAACCAAGATCAATCTGCTGGCGCTACTCGATGACCGGCGGACGATTGACAGCTTCGACGTGCAAGGCCCGTTCGATTTCAGCGAAGACCTGCTCTCACTCGATGACTACCGAAAAGACGCGCTTGACGCTCGCCCCGACCTTCGCGCCGCAGCGCTCTCGGTTCAACAGGCCGAAACGAATTACAAACTCGCCCAAGCCAATGGATCGACGGATCCCACGATCAGCCTCTGGTTCACGCACAACGGCTCATTCAACAATCCCGATGCGCTGAACACCATCGGAGCCAGCGTGAGCATTCCAGTTCGCGTCTTCGATCGAAACCAGGGCGAAAAGCTACGCGCAAAGATCGACGTCAACCGCAATCAGAAACTGCGCGACGGGACCGAGACCCAGGTCTACAGCGACGTGGACTCCGCCTACGCCACGCTCGTTGCCAACATCAATCTTTTGAAGCCCTACAAGCGCCAGTACCTGGAACAGGCTGTGCGAGTGCGCGACACGGTCCAGTTTTCTTACCAGCACGGGGGCGCCTCGCTGCTCGACTTCCTGAATGCCGAGAGCGAATACCGCAACGTGCAACTGAGTTACGTCAATCTGATCGGCGCCTATCTGACCGCCGCCGCGCAGATGAATCAGGCCGTAGGACGCGAGGTGATCCCATGAACAGTAAACGTGCGGGGGCAGCCGCTCTCGGCTGTCCAGTCGAGCGCAGCTCGACAAATTTAGCAGACCGGATTCGGCGGAGCGGACTCTTGTTATTCGCTGCTTGTGTCTTGCTGACGCTGACCTTCGCTTGCTCAAAAGAGATTCCGGCCGCGGCCAGCAAGCCTCCAGTCACGCTTGACCCCGACGTCTTTGACACGGATCATCCGGAATTGTTCAGAACCGCGAAGGCGGAGACTCGTGCTCTTCCCACCATCGTGACCGCCAATGGAGTCATCACCCCTGACGTAAACCGGACCATCCATGTCACCTCGATGGGCTCGGGCCGGGTCGTCGATCTGAAAGTGAAACTGGGCGATGCTGTACAAAAAGGCGAGACGCTGCTGGTAATCTCCAGCACCGATCTCGCGGGCGCGTTTTCCGACTACGAGAAAGCCAAGGCGGATGAGGTTCTAGCTCACAAGGCTCTCGACCGCGCCCACATGCTTTACGATCGCGGAGCCATTGCCGCGAAAGACGTGGAAGGCGCACAGGATGCCGAAGATAAAGCGAGGGTAGACGTGGACACTGCTGAGCATCAGGTGCGCCTGCTGGGCGCAGATCCCGCACATCCCAGCTCGCTGATCGAACTGAAGGCTCCTATCTCTGGAACGATCGTCGAACAAAACATCGCCGGAGCCGAAGGAGTGAAAAGTCTCGATAACACGCCCAACCTCTTCACCATCGCAAATCTGTCGCAAGTATGGGTTGTATGCGATGTCTTCGAGAATGATCTCGGTGAAGTTGATGTTGGCGATTTTTCTGAAATCCGGATGAACGCCTTCCCCAATCGAATTTTCAAAGGCAGAGTTGCCGATATCTCTCGAGTGCTCGATCCCAGTACGCGCAGCGCCAAAGTCCGCATCGTACTTCGCAAATTCTGACGGTTCGCTTCGCTCCGGCATGTTCGCCGCGGCTACTTTCCGCTCGCGCAAATTGACGAACCGTGTGGTCGTCCCAGCAACCGCCATCATGCGCCTGCACGACAAAGATTGGGTCTTCCGGAAAGAAGGGGACAGGCGCTACCGAAAGATTGAAGTTGTCGCAGACGGGCTCGCTCCCGACAGCATGCAAGAGATTCGCGAAGGCGTGAAGGCCGGCGATGAACTCGTGACCAATGCTCTCGAGTTCTCTACTCAAGTGGCCGAGAAAGGCTCGGGGAACTAGCGATGCTCCGTAAGGCCATCGACATCGCGTTAGCGAATCCACTGCTCGTGCTGGGCGGTGCGATCGTCCTGTTCGTCTGGGGCATCATCTCGTTCCACGCCTTGCCCATCGAAGCCTATCCCGACGTCGCCGATACCTACGCACAGGTCATCACCCAGTGGCCGGGACATGCGGCCGAAGAAGTTGAGCAGCAGATCACCGTTCCCCTCGAAGTCGAGTTGAATGGCGTCGCTCACCTCACGCATCTACGCTCCGTTTCGCTGATGGGGCTATCCGTGATCACGATCATTTACGACGACGAGATCACAACCTTCAACGCCCGACAGGAGGTACTCGATCGACTGCAGACGGTTACCCTGCCGACGGGGGTCAATCCAGGAATCGGTCCCGACTACAGCCCCACCGGCCAGATCATGTTCTACACGTTGACCAGCACGAATCCGAAGATATGACGTGATGGAACTGAAAGCACTCAACGACTGGTTCGTGGTGAACCAGTTGAAATCGGTCCCGAACATTGTGGACGTGAATCCGTTCGGCGGCCCGACCCGCGAATATCAGGTTCAACTCGATCCCGGGAAGCTCGTCGCTTACGGGCTCTCGTTGCCGCAGGTCGAACAGGCATTGATCGCAAACAACATCAATGCCGGTGGCGGATTCATCGAGCGCGGGCAACAGGCCCTGAACGTCCGCGCGGTTGGACTGATGCAGACCACCGACGATATTGGCGCAACCGTCGTCAAGGTGCAGAGTGGCACACCGGTTCGGGTTCGCGATCTCGGCACTGTCGTGCAAGCGCCGAAAGTTCGCCTGGGACAGCTCGGCAAAACGATTCGCAGACAAGACGGAACGATTATTAACGATGACGATGTCGTCGAAGGCATTGTGCTGCTGCGCAAGGGAGCCGTTGCCGAAACTGCCCTCGACGCGCTGCACAAGAAGATTGAGCAGCTGAACGGGACGAAGGGCCAACCCGGCCTGCTACCCGTCGGAGTCAAACTCAATCCCCATCTCGATCGCAGCGAACTGATGCATCACACCACGCACACGGTCCTGCGGAACCTGACCGATGGCGTACTGCTGGTAACGCTCATCCTTTTTCTTTTTCTGGGAAATGTACGAAGCGCGCTGATCGTCGCTGTCACAATTCCGTTTTCGTTGCTGTTCGCCGCCATTCTTCTCGACCTTCGGCATATTCCCGCGAACCTGCTCTCTCTAGGTGCACTCGATTTCGGTATGGTCGTTGACGGCTCGGTGGTCATGGTTGAGAACATTCTTCGTCACACTTCATTCGGAGACCAAAAGAAATCGTTCCGCGAAATCGTTGCGGTTGCTGCCCACGAGGTCCAGAAGCCGGTCTTCTTTGCTCGTATCATCATCATCGTTTCTTATCTGCCTATTTTCACCCTCCAACGCGTAGAAGGACGGCTCTTCAGCCCAATGGCCTGGACCGTCGCCTTCGCCCTTCTTGGCGCACTGATCTTTGCACTGTTCGTCGCACCGGTACTCTGCAACTTCTTCTTCGGCCGGGGAGTTCAAGGAATGGCGGAACCCCGTGCTGGAGTTCTGAATCGCAGTTACTCCCGCTCGCTCGACTGGTGCTTCGATCACTTGAAGTTCACGCTGGGAATGGGCTTGCTCGCGCTCGGCCTCATGCTCTTTTTCGCTCTCAGCGGGATAATCGGGTCTGAATTCCTGCCTCACCTCGACGAAGGCGCCATCTGGGTCCGCGGAACTTTGGCTCCCAGCACCGGATCCTTCTGCCAGCATCGACATGGCTAAGCGGGCCCGCCTTGTCCTCGCCGGGTTCCCTGAAGTGACGCAGGTCGTCAGCCAGGTTGGACGGCCGGACGACGGCAGCGATGCGAGCGGCTTTTACAATACGGAATTCTTTGTAGGCCTTCAGCCGCGCGATGCATGGCGTTCAGAATTTCATGGCAACAAAGATGAACTGATCGCTGCCATGGACCAGAAACTCCAACAGTTTCCTGGCGTCGACTGGAACTTCTCGCAACCGATATCCGACAACGTCGAAGAAGCTGTGAGTGGCGTCAAGGGCGAACTCGCGGTTAAGCTTTTTGGCCGGGATCTGAAGACGCTAGAGGAGAAAGCTGACCAGATTCAGGGCGTGATGAGTCAGATTCCCGGAGTGGCTGATCTCGGCACGTTCCAAGTCCGCGGGCAGCCGAACGTTAATGTAAACGTCGACCGCGCCGCTGCCGACCGTTTCGGAATTAATGTCGCGGACATACAGGACGCGATTGAGTCCGCTGTCGGCGGCAAAGCGGTTAGCCAGATTCTGATCGGCGAGCAGCGATTCGACCTCACCGTCCGGCTACCAGCCGCAATTTCGCAGGACCGTCGAAGACATCAGCAACATTCGCTTGCTCGCTCCCTCGGGAGAGCGAGTCTCGCTTGCGCAGCTCAGTAAAATCACGCTTGATGACGGCGCGTCGACGATTTATCGTGAAGGCAATTCGCGCTACATCGCGATCAAGTACAGCGTTCGCGGCCGCGACCTCGGCAGCACCGTCCGTCAGGCGATCGAAGAAGTCAGACAAAAGGTGACGCTGCCCGAAGGCTACCATCTCGACTGGACCGGAGAGTACGAAAGCCAGCAGCGGGCCAACCGCCGCCTCTCCATCATCGTCCCGGTCACTCTGCTGCTGATGGCCTTCATTCTTTACTCTGCGTTCGGCTCGTGGAAGTGGGTAGGACTGATTCTTGCCGTGGTGGCGCTCTCGCCCTTAGGCGGTTTCATCAGCCTGCTGATCACGGGCACGCATTTCAGCGTCTCGTCCGGCCTGGGATTCCTCGCGCTGATTGGAGTGTCAGTAGAAATTGGCGTCATCATGGTGGAGTACATCAACCAGCTGCGCACGCGCGGTATGCCGGTGCGCGAAGCGGCGAAGGAAGGAGCCTCCCTCCGGCTGCGACCCATCATGATGACGATGCTGGTCGCCACTCTCGGTCTGCTGCCGGCCGCAATGTCACACGACATCGGCTCCGACTCGCAACGTCCGTTTGCCATTGTGATCGTTGGCGGCCTGATGGTGGAATTGGTGGTCAGCGTAATCCTTTGGCCGACGCTCTACGTCTTTTGGGCACGCCCCGGAGACCGTCTGCCTCCGGCCGAGCAGAGTTTTATGGCCGAAGGCGAACACGTGGACTAGGCAATCTCGTGTGGCCCTGGAGGCATTCATCGGGGGACTTCTCTCCGCAACCATACGGCCGATCTGCGCTATACTTCCCAGACCCCAACCGTTCATCTCCCAGGGGGACCTTTCAATCATGGCCGTTGGCGTTCGCACAGAAGATCTGCGCAAAGTCTACAACTCGGCGCCGCCTCTCGCAGCTGCGGGAGGTTTCATCGCCCGCGGGGAGGCGAAGGGCTCGAAGCAGCCGAAGCCACAGATCACAGCGCTCGACGGCTTGACGCTCGAGGTCAAACCGGGAGAGATCTTCGGGCTGCTCGGACCCAACGGCGCTGGCAAGTCCACCACAGTCGGCGTCGTAACCACGAGAGTGAAAGCGACCAGCGGAAAAGCATGGATGGGCGATTACGAAGTCTGGCCGGAACAGGCAAAAGTGAAGCGGCTGATCGGAGTGGTGCCGCAGCGCCCGAACCTTGATTTCTCGCTGACCGCGCGCGAGATTCTGATCTTCCACGCCGCCTATTTCGGAATCCGGCCGAAAGAGCGCAGCAAGCACGCCGATGCGATGCTCGAGAAATTCAAACTGACCGACCGCGCGGCGCAGATGGTTCGCGGGTTTTCCGGCGGGATGATGCAGCGGCTTTCGATCGCCCGCGCCATGATGCACGATCCGCAGGTGCTTTTTCTCGATGAGCCCAGCGCCGGACTCGATCCGCAGACGCGAATCCTGCTGTGGGAGATCATTCGCGAGTACAACCAGCCGGAAAGACCGTCCTGCTGACCACGCACAACATGGAAGAGGCTGACGCGCTCTGCCAGCGCCTGGCCATCGTGGACCATGGACGCGTATGATCGCCCAAGGCACACCCGGAGAATTGAAGCGCTCGATCCCCGGGGGTATTTGTGCTTCGCCTGCAATTCGGCAGGCCGACGCCGGATTTGCTGCCACGCCTGCAGTCGCTCGCCGGAGTGCGCGAAGTGCGCGCTTCCGATTCTGTCGGCGCCGATATATATGCTGATCGCGGCGGCTCGCTGATTCCCGAGATTGCTGCGCTGGCCGTGGCTGCCGGAGCCGAACTGTCCGACGTTCACATTTCCGAACCGAGTCTCGAAAATCTGTTCCTGCACCACACCGGAAGGAGTCTGCGCGATTGAACTGGAAAGCCTTTGGCGCGATGCTCGCCCGCGATGCCCATGTGGCGAGGCGGAATATCGTTCAGATAATGTTCCAGACGTTTCTGCAGCCGCTGCTGTTCGTCTTCATCTTCGGGCGAGTCATGGTGGGCAGCGGGTACATGCCGGTCGCGTACAAGAGTCTTCTCCTGCCCGGCATCATCGCCATCAGCATGGTCTTTACCGGAATCTGGGCAGTCGCCATGCCGCTGATCGCCGAGTTCCAATGGACCCGCGAAATTGAAGACCGGCTGCTCGCCCCCATCGACATTTCGTGGATTGCGATCGAAAAGGTCGTCGCCGGAATGCTACAGGCGATTGTGGCGGGACTGGTCGTGCTTCCCCTGGCGTGGATCGTTTTGCGCCCAGGCGTCGACATCAGCATCCATTCGCCCTTGAAATTTACAGTGATGATCCTGCTGGTTGCGCTCTTTGCGGCTGCGGGAGGCTTGGCTCTCGGCTGCTCGATGAATCAGCAGCATATCGGCCTGATGTTCAGCCTGGTCATCACGCCGATGATCTTTTTCGGTTGCACCTACTATCCGTGGAGCGCGCTGGAAACCTTTCCTATTTTGCAGAGAGTCGTCCTGGTGAATCCACTCGTCTATGCCAGTGAAGGACTGCGTGCCGCCCTGGTGCCGCAGTTTCCGCATCTATCGACCATCGCGATCCTGATCGCGCTGCTCTTTTTCGACATCCTCCTCCTGTTCGTGGGACTTCGGCAGTTCGAAAGCAAAGCGGTAAGTTAGGAACGACACCATGGCCAGCGAAGGGACGCGCGCAAGTCAATGCCAAAAGCCAACGGGATGGCTAGGCCGATGCATTGTCTGGAACATGAATTCGCGGCATTCGAAAGTAACCGACTGGGGATTGTCGAATATTTCCATCAAACCGCAAGACACGATTCTCGACGTCGGTTGCGGCGGCGGCAGAACTGTGAGTAAGTTAGCCGCCATCGCGGCCGCAGGGAAGGTCTGCGGCCTCGATTATTCTGACGTAAGCGTCGCCTTCGCGAAGAAGGTGAATGCGCGCGGGATAGAAATGGACCGCGTCGAAATCCGTGAGGGGTCCGTATCGCAGTTGCCCTATCCGGCCGACATGTTCGACGTGGTCACGGCGGTGGAAACGCACTTCTGGTGGCCTGACCTGCCGGCTGGGATGCGCGAGATTTCAAGAGTGCTGAAACCTGGCGGCAGGCTCGTCATCATCGCGGAAATTTATAGAGGGGCGAATACGACGACGGCAAAGCTTGCTGAGAGATACACGGCGAAGACAGGCATGAAACTCCTGAGCGTAGAGGAACATCGAGAACTGTTCGAGGGGGCGGCATTCGGAGATATTCAAATTATCGAAGAACGGCACAAAGGATGGATATGCGGGATCGGGAAGAAGGGATCGATACAACCTTGACGGACGCGAGGGCCTGGTAGAAAGAAGGTCCGCCCATCATCGCGCTCTGCGCAACCCCTGGAACAATGCGTCCGGAGCGGCATTCCGACCAAGAACAAAGAGAGTTCCGAGGTGGTGTAAGGTCCATTCGTCTCGGCCAGTAGCTCGCGTTTGACCCTCGCTCGACCTGCTTTCGTCGCCTCCCTTGCGGGGCGCAACGCGCGATCTTCGCTTGGGCTCCGGGCTCACCGCCAACCGGATAAACCTACCTTACGCCTCGGAACTCTATCCTGCCTTCAACATTTCTTCTTCGTTCTCCTCAACCAGCGCTTTGCTATAGACCCTTGCTTGCCCTCCTTCCCAATCTCGCGATCAGAAAAGTGACTGCGCTCGAGCCCCGGACGCCGCACCAACCGGAAAAACCTAAGAAGCTGTCAAAGAACGATCCTGTTGTACTCCTTCTATTTTTCCCGTCAACGAAAAATACGCGCCTGTAAGTACACGTCTTTTCAATCAAGTGCACGCCGTCCACAACCCCCTGACCGGATTTGGTGCAGCCAAAAGATACGGTTCTCGCAAAACCCGCCCCAGACGCGGCTTTCCCCAGAAGTTTCCTTTACATCAAGCCTCACGCCTGCTCATCAGAGTTATTACCCCTCTGTGAAAATCCCGCTCTTCCCGCGTCGGGCAAGGCGTTTGGAGAATTGCGCCGCTCAGCCGAGGTCGATCTTTTCATCCAGCAACTGCTTGTCAGACTCATCGCTGCCAGAAAGCTCGAAGGCGTTGGTGATCGCAGCCTTTCCCTTCTCTACCGCGGTGATCACGTAGGAACACCCGAGCCAGTGCGCTTCTTCGTAGTCGGTCTTCGACCATTGCGCCGGGTGATCAGGATGGGAATGGTAGAAGCCGACAATATCTTCGCCACGCTCCCGCCCCTCGCGCTGGATGCGGACGAGTTCTTTGGGATCGATGTTGTATCTATTGTGGGCAGAATCGGTGCGGGTGTTGCCGCAACGTGTCGTCGACGTGACAACGCGGCTGCCATCGTCATCGAAGCGGCCGAGCAGCACCCCGCAGCATTCGTGCGGGTAGGTTTCTTCACCGTGGCGGCGGAGAGCGTCATAGTCTTGCGGGGAAATTCTTAGCATGCGCAGGATTGCAGATTTCAGATTGGAGATCTCAGATTTGAACTGCTGGAACCTGTTGTAAATCTACAATCTGGAAATCTCCTAGCCTTCGGTCCAGAACCGCTCGCTCAGATACTTTTCTCCCGAGTCGCAGAGAATCGTGACGATGACAGCCTCATGAGTTCTCTTCAATGGCAGACTCTGCGCTATCTTGAGCGATCCCACCACAGCTGCCGCGGAGGAAATCCCCACCAACAGGCCTGCGTGACGAGAGAGCTGGCGCGCCATCGCGTATGCATCCTCGGTGGCGATCTCCAGATTCTGGTCTGCGAGGCTCGGATCGTAAATCTTCGGCACGATCGCGCTAGCCATGTGTTTGGCGCCTTCAATTCCGTGGAACGACGAATCCGGCTGGAGCGAGATGCATTGGACCGCTGGATTCAGTTCCTTCAGGCGGCGTGTTGTACCGACGAAGGTTCCGCTGGTGCCCAGCATAGAAACGAAGTGCGTGACCCGGCCCTGCGTCTGCTGCCAGATCTCGTTGGCAGTCATGTAGTAATGAGCTTTCCAGTTGGCGTCGTTCGAGTACTGGTCCGCATAGAAATAGTGGTCAGGATGTTTTGCAGCCAGTTCGCGGGCCAAGCGAATGGCGCCGTCGGATCCGTCGCCGGGGTCGGTATAAATGATGTTGGCGCCGTAGCCCTGTAGAATCTGCTTGCGCTCGCGAGAAACATTTTCGGGCATGCACAGGGTTACCGGGAAACCTTCAGCGGCGCCGAGCATGGCGTAGGCGATGCCGGTGTTGCCGCTGGTCGCATCAAGCAGAATCTTGCCGGGGTGGAGCTGGCCACTCCGGCGTGCCTGGGAAACAATGCTGGCAGCAGCGCGATCTTTTACCGAGCCACCGGGGTTATACCATTCAGCCTTACCCAAAAGTGCTACGCCTGGCAGGTCGCGCGTGACCGCATCCAGGCGCAGAAGGGGAGTATTTCCGATGCGGTCAATCAGGCTGTTCCCAAGCGTTTCCCCCAGGCCTGGGGCAGCTTCCATGGGCACTGCCCTTGATTCGACAGGTGCGGCTGCGCTGAATTTATTGAAACTGGATGTCATGCCTGAGCCGAATGACCGTGACCATCGTAATGTGCTATGCGGTTCGAAACACGGTATGTAGTATTTTGATTAGATGAAGAAGAATCTCCCGGCGATGCACCTCATGTAAAGTTACGCCCGGTATTCATAAAGTATGCATCCTACGAAACCAGCATACGCCGGCCAGGAAAGGTTGAAGCAAGAACATGGCGAAAGCGACAGAAGGACGCAGCTACGAAGAAGCGCTGGCATGGGTACGGGACAACGGGTTCGACGTGACCGACGCTCCCGGCACCACCAGCCGAGTATTTCTGCGGAAGTATAACGTCTCCGCAGCCATCGAGAAGACGGCGAATGATGGCGTCAAGATTTTTGCCTATCCCGGCTGCCTGATCGGCAGCGAGATCTCGAAGCTGGTCAACCGCGGATACCAGCAATTTCTGAAGACCTCCAAAGCGGAAGTTCCTGCAACGGCGGATCAATTGAAATCTCTACAGTCCTTTGCCGAGGAACTGAAGATGGCGCTGGGCCTGCCCAGCCTCTACAACGAGTCCCTTGGCACCGTCAGCGAATCGTATCAGTACGATCGGATTGTTGATCGCGACAAGCCGGCAGTTGAGCGTCCAAAACGGCCCTGGGAGGTTAGCGGGAAGGCGGTCGCGGCCAAAAAAGGGCGGGCGTAAACCTGTCTGCGGAGGCGCCGGTGAATTGATGAGTTTCAGGCGCGGCTTGAGGCCGCGCCCTTTCAGAAACAAGACAGCCGAGGCGGCTGTCTCTACGCGATCTTCACCGCGCTCTGCTATCGAATTCCCAACAGAACATCGATCGTCAACTGGTCAAGCTTTTCGTAGGGCAAGCGCTTCTTCAGGATCGCGTCTTTGTCGAAGACGTGAGCCAGCAGGGCCGCCGAGCCTTTCTGTGAATAGCGGCCTGTTGCCGGGGTCTTAGGAGAGCCGCTGGAAATTTCCTTCAGGATCGCTTGAATCTCGCGGTCCGCATTCCAGTGGGCGGCCTTCTCCTTCAGGATCAGGTACGTTCGCATGCAACCGCGGGCGAAGTCCTTTACACCTTCATAGTCTTCGGTGCGATAGGCGTGTGCATCGAAATGGCGTGGACCGTCGTACCCCACATCTTCGAGGAACTTCACCAGCCAGAATGCGGACTTAGGATTCGCCGATCCGAAACGCAGATCCTGATCGTAGCGTCCCGGGTATTGATCGTTCAGATCGATGTGGAAGAGTTTCCCTGATTCCCATGCCTGGGCAACACCGTGCATGAAGTTCAGTCCGGCCATTTGCTCGTGAGCGACTTCGGGGTTGACTCCGACCATCTCGGGATGATCGAGCGTAGGAATAAATCCCAGGTAGTGGCCAGTGGTAGCCATGTAGATGTCACCCCGAGGCTCGTTGGGCTTGGCTTCGAGGGCAAAGCGGTATCCGTACTTCTGGGCGGTGCTGTATTCGCAGAGATAATTCACGGCTTCGCGGAGGCGCTTGACGGCCTCATCCGCACGGCGGCAGGCGTCGGTCTCGACGCCTTCACGGCCTCCCCAGAGCACAAAGATCTTCGCGCCGAGCTCGGCACCGAGATCCATGGCGCGCATCGTCTTCTGCAAAGCATAGGCGCGGACTTCCGGATCGTTAGCCGTGAAAGCACCATCGCGAAACACTGGGTGGAAGAACAGGGACACGGTCGCCATGGGAACGACCACTCCGCTTTCGTTGCAGGCGGCACGAAATTCGCGGACGATCTTGTCGCGCTCTTTGGCCGTAGCGTCGATGGGGACCAAATCGTTGTCGTGGAGGTTCACACCCCAGGCGCCAATCTCTCCTAAAACCGAGACGATGTCGTTCGGCGGAAAAGTGGGGCGGACGGCGTCTCCAAAGGGATCACGGCCGCGATTACCGAGCGTCCATAGTCCGAAAGAAAATTTATGCTCGGGCTTTGGGTCGTATGTTCCATTCTTCTTATTACTCATCGTAGGGTTGCATCCTTCCTTGATTTTGGTATCTGTATCATTGGTTTTCTTCAAGATCTACTGGGGGCGGAGCAGAGCCCATCTTTCCCGCGAGACTGTCCGCTTTTTCATGCAGGTCGCGCACCTTACGGAGTTCTTTTTCGGCATCAGCCCTCTTGCCTTGCGCCTGATATAAGCGTCCCAGTTGATAATGCGCGTCGGGCTGTTCCGGCTCCAACGCTACGGCTTTGGAAAGGGCGGCTTCGGCATCTTTGTAATTTTTCTGCTGCAAGTAAATCGCTCCCAAGTCTACATACGCAATGCGCAAGCCCTGGTTCGATTTAATTGCGTGTTGGAGAAGCGGCACCGCCTTCTGGGGCTGGTCGCTCTTCCACTCGATGTCGCCCAGATAGGCCAAGGCTTGGGCATGATTGGGATCAAGCGCCAGTTCGCGTTCGAATTCCTTACGCGCGTCGTCGTACTGCTGCGACTTCCAATGCAAGTAACCGAGGCCGAAATGCACGTTGGGCTCCTCGGGAGCGATTTTGGCCGCTGCTTCGAACTCGATAATGGCCTCCGGAGTTTTCCCCAGACCATCCAGAGCCTCCCCCATCAGAACGTGGGTCTGGGGCGAATCGGGATGCTGTTGCAGAAGCTGACGAAATTCCTCCTGCGCGCAATCAAGCTTCTTGGCCCACAAGCAGCTCTGGGCAAGCATTTGATGGAGCTCCGCGTTGCCGGGATCGGCTTTGACCACCGGCTGCAAATGTTGGACGGCCAGATCGAATTTTCGGTCGCCGTAATAACTCATCCCCAAAAGCGTACGGGCTTGCATGTTGGAGGGATCGGCGGCCAGAACCAGGCGCAGGGCCGATGCGGCAGCGGAGAACCGCCCTTGCTTGAATTCGGCGAGACCGAGGTTGAGCTGAATGCCATGCAGGTGTGGGTTCAGTTTCAATGCCTTGCGATAAGCCGTTGCCGCCTCCGCGTATTTCTGGCTACGGGCGAGGTCGACGCCGAGGCTGGCAAGGGCCACGGCGTCGTTCGGATTGCGCGCTATCACCGCCTTCCAGACCTCAGCCGCTTCCGACCATTTGTGCTGCTGTTCGAGAGTCATGGCATCGCTCGGAGTCTGCGAATTGGCAAAGATGCTCATCGCCAAGGGCAAGATCACGGCGAACTGGGACCTTCGGCGCGTCATGGCAACCAATAAGAGTAACGCAAATTAGCAGATTGGAAACGTTTACGGTGAGGGGAAAATGAAAAGCCCGCTCGTCTGCCACAGCGAGCGGGCTTCTCGATTGTACAACTCGATCAGTAGTACAGCTTCAACCCAAGCTGAATTTCGCGGGGGTCGTGAGCGGACGTGATCGCGCCGAAGTCACCGTTCGTGAACGTGTTGCTGACGTTGTTGAATTCGGTGTGGTTGAAAGCGTTGAAGAATTCCGCGCGGAATTCCAGCTTGCTGCCGCGGCTTTCGCTGAACAGGAAGCTCTTGAATAATGCGAGATTCCAGTTCTGGCGGCCAGGAGCACGGATGCTGTTGAACGGCAGGTTGCCCCAGGTTCCAGCCGCCGTTGGGGCGAATGCAGATTTGCTAAACCAGCTCTTCGCCGTCTTCGGGTAGCTAACGCTCCCATTGACGTTGGGCCGATTATCGGCATTGGGAACGATGCTGCTGATATTCCCTGTGCCAAGGAGCGAACCGGTGCATTTCGCATCGGTGGCGCTGTTTGTTTGCGCGCAGTTGTGGATACCGCCTTCCGATATATGGATCGGCTCGCCGGTTTGCATACTGACGATGCCCGATACTTGCCATCCACCGACAGTCGATTTGAGCAGCTTGTCAGAGCTGTTCTTCAAGAACGGAATGTCGTAGATGAAGTTCACGAAGGAGATTTGAGTACGATCCAGGCCGGATGGGCCATTGTCGTAATGCACATCGTAGGGGTTGTCAAAATTGTTCAAGTCGCCCACACCGTTGTTGCCCGTCGCGGGATCGATTGCCCGAGACAGGGTGTAAGCAGCCTGAAGTTGCAGATCATGCCGGATCTGGCTGTGGATCTGAGCCTGGAATCCATTGTAGTGCGAGCTCTGTATGTTCTCCGTCTGTCTGATGGAGTGGAATCCCAGGTACGGAACCCGCTTGTTGTAGTCGCCGTTGTTACTTGCGAACAACGCCGTAATATTGGCGGAAGTGGGCAGGTTTGTTTCCTGGTACGCGTTTTGATTCCGGTTCTGATTGCCAACGTACTGGAGCTCCAGAACAGTGTGGGTAGAGAGTGCATGCTGCACGCCAAAACTGTACTGATAGCTCACCGGCATTTTGTTATTCACTTTGTCTAAGCCGGTGATGCTGGCAACCGTGATCGGGGCAACCAGAGGTTGACCGTTGCTAAGTTGCGTGCCGGGATTAGCCAGTTCAATGTTGCTGAAGTTAATGTTCGTGCTGAAGGGCACGTTGGGACCGGCATTGTACATGTCGTTGCCCTGGATGCGTTCGTACATGGTGCCGAACCCGCCGCGGAGAACGGTCTTGCCTGATCCGGTTAGATCATAGGCAAAGCCGACGCGGGGGCCGAACGCCGCCCACTGATTGTTGACAAGTCCTTTGGGAACGCCAGGAGTGACTCCGGGAATACCGATGCCATTGAGGTAGAACTGGGTATTCGCCAGAATCGGATTCGGGCTCTTGCCCAAGCCCGGGCTGCTCGGCGAAATGTTGTTGCCAGCTGCATCCGCGAAAATCGGGGTTTTCGTCGAGTCGTATAGATTGGGATAGAAGTTCCCCATCCGGTTGTTGGCTTCGTAAGTATGTGGAGCGCCGTCCCAACGCAGACCCAGGTTAAGGGTCAGGCGATTGTTTACGCGCCAGTTGTCCTGCACATACGCAGCCCAGGACACGTTGTTCCACTTACCGCTGTCTTGCACGGCTAGTTCGTTGTATCCGGACCCAGCGCCCAA
The DNA here is from genome assembly GCA_963807095.1 of uncultured Acidobacteriota bacterium. GTDB lineage: Bacteria > Acidobacteriota > Terriglobia > Terriglobales > Acidobacteriaceae > Sulfotelmatobacter. Next base: position 1,215,793 of record CAWEAF010000003.1, read on the forward strand.
GAGGAAATCTGCGAAGTCAAGTCCGGTGAAGTTGTCGTTGAAGGTGAAAGATCCCTGGGTGTTACCAAAAAGATCTTGAACCTTCTTGTAGAGGGCCCAACTACCGCCCATCTTGAGCTGGTGCGCGCCCTTGGTCCAGGAGACGTCATCGCGGATCTGATAGTCAACCGCTTTGTTGTTCCATGGCCAACTCGCGTTGGTATAGTCCGTGTTGGTGGTCCCGGCAAGATGAATTTCCGGGATGCGGTTGAGATTGTTCGGCCCGCTGAAGATGCGGTTCGAGGTGAAGCCGCTCGGACGCGCGATCAGGTTGCTTGGCAGAATGTTAATCTGGTTACCGTTCATGTTGAACGCAACCTCGTTCAACAACGTCGGGTTGATGACGTACGTCGTGTGGACTACGTAGCTGTAGGACGGGTTGCCGAAAGTGTTGCTCGCCGTCGGCACGTTGTCACCGCTCCACATCGAGGTTCCGAAGTTCTGTGCGATCTGCTCCCTCAGGTAGTGGCCGTAGACCGAGAACTTGCTGTTGAACTGATGGTCAATGCGGACGATTTCCTCTCGCACGTTCGTCGGAACGTTGTTGCCGCCCTGGAAGGCTGGCTTGCCGCTGCTCAGCCCGTTGTTCTTCGGGAAAATACCCGCTTGAATCAGAGCGGTTGAGTTTGGATCAATCATGCAGGTCGGAATTGTATTGCCAGGGAAAGGGCTTCCCTGAACAATTCCCGCCGGAGCTGTCCCACCCGGGCAGTTCCTGAACAAGTACGCGGCGGTGACGTTTGCTGCGCTAGGAACATTGATCGGGAGACTTGCCGGGAACGCGCCGCCATACCAAGCCTGGTCAGGGACGGTCTGGTTCAAGGTCTGTCCCTGAATCAGCTTGCGCCATTCCATGTTGTAAAAGAAGAAGGTCTTGTGCTCTTTCGCCCAGAAATCAGCCGGGCCGCCCACGTTGAAGCCGAAAGTATGAAACCGGAGTTCTGCGACCTTTGCAGGTGCCGGGTTGAAGTAGTTGCGGGCGTCGAGCGCGTCATTGCGCAGGAACTCCCAGGCGCTGGCGTGATATTGCTTGGTTCCCGACTTAATCACGGCGGTCATCGTCGCCGAGGACGACAGCCCGTACTCGGCGCCGTAGTTCGAGGTCATCTGCCGGAACTCGGCGATGGCATCGAGAGACGGCATGACGTCGGAACCACCGGCGCCACCGCGGTCAGAGCTTTCGGAGCCGTCGAGCAAATAAAGGTTGTGGCTCATGCGCATGCCGTTAAAACTCACGTTGGCGTCGCCGCCTACGGGAGTCGGAATCTGGAAATCACCCTGGCCGCTGGAAGCACCAGGTGTGAGCGAAATCAGCGAGTACATGCTGCGACCGTTCGTCGCAAGCTGGGTCATTTGTTGACCCGTGATCAGGTCGCTTACTTCGCCGCTTTCCGATTGCACCGCGATCGCGGCTGCTTCGACTGTCACCTGCTCTTGTGCGCTACCGACTTGAAGTTTGAAGTCGATGCGGCTGCGGTCGTTCACGGCAAGTACGATGTTATGCTGTTCGGCGACCTTGAAGCCTGGTGCGGTTGCCTTGACGGTGTAGTGTCCAATGTGTAGGTCAGGTACGACGTATTGGCCATCGTTGCTGGTGGTCAGCGTGCGGGAGAGTCCCGTATCGAGGGCCGTAACCGTAATCGTGACATTAGGAACCGCGGCGCCGGATGGATCCGTTACTGTTCCGACGATTGTGGCTTCCTGTGCCAGGGCCTGCGCGGCGAATAACATTAGAACTGCCGCCACGAGAGTCACCAGGCGTAGGTAGGACCGGTAGTGGTCGAAACTCCCGGCGTGCGTGGGCGAGAGGGATTTCATTGTGCCAGCCTCCAAGCTGCGTTTAGTGGGGGGATTTGCAACAGGGACGGACCCCCCTCCGAGAAACTGTACGGTGTTACAGCTTGTTGTAAACCTTTGTCAAGAACAAAATCGATATCGTAAAGGCGTTTTGTGATGTTTTTCATCAAATCACGGGATCACGTCAAAAAAACGCAATTTGAAGCGCTTAACTTTGCAACATCCTGATGCTGAGGAAATTACCTGTTTAGATCCCCCTTCTGGCATCAAGCCCCCCGGGTGGGATCTTCCCCAGCCCTTCTGTCCCTGCTTGATCCTGTGGGAAGTTAGGAGCGAAGGAGTATACGGCGTGGCGCGCCGATTCGGGTCCTTTGGAGTCGGGACGCAGACTTATTTGGCTTCAAAGAGATCCTGTGCTCTGCCCACCTTGACCGAGCGATGCCACTATGCTACAAGCGACTTTCAACCGTAATCGTTAACGGAACTCATCTTTCCTGCGTCGGACATTACTCTGCGGCCCGGGTGCCGCGAGGAGGATCTACCGTGCAAAATCGCTTTAGCGGGATACTGCAAATTGGCCTTCTCATCATTCTCCTGGCTACAAGTTCTGCGGGACAAACCAAGAAAGAACCTCTTTTCCTAGATCCATCTCAGCCCGTCGATGCGCGGGTGGACGATCTCATTCACCGTATGACCCTGGAACAGAAAGCCTCTCAACTGGTCAACCAGTCGCGCGCGATTCCGGAATTGCAGGTTCCGGCCTATGACTGGTGGAGCGAGGCCCTGCATGGTGTCGCGAATGCCGGGACGGCGACGGTTTTCCCCGAGCCGATTGGACTAGCGGCGACTTTCGACGATCCCTTGATTCACCAAATGGCAGTCGTGATCGGAACCGAAGCCCGCGCCAAGCACAACCAAGCGGTCCGTGCGGGGCGGCGCGACATTATGGAAGGCCTGGATTTCTGGTCGCCGAACATCAACATCTTTCGCGATCCCCGATGGGGGCGCGGCCAGGAAACCTACGGGGAAGATCCCTTTCTGACCGGGCGCATGGGCGTCGCCTTCGTGACCGGATTACAGGGGGATGATCCGAAGTATTTCCGAGTGATTTCCACTCCGAAGCACTATGCCGTACACAGCGGTCCGGAGCCCACCCGACACACCATCGATATTCACGTCTCGAAGCACGACATGGAAGATACGTACCTGCCGGCGTTCCGGGCAACGGTTGTCGAAGGCAAGGCCGATTCGGTGATGTGTGCGTATAACCGGGTGAATGGCCAACCGGCGTGTGCCAACACCTTCCTGCTGGAGGACACTCTGCGTGGGGCGTGGAAGTTCAACGGCTATGTGGTCTCCGACTGCGGTGCCATCATTGACATTTTCCAGGGGCACCACTACGTGAAGAGCCAGGCCGAAGCGGCCGCCGCGGCAATCAAGAGCGGCATGGACAACGAGTGCATCGACTTCATTGCGGTTGTTAAGGACGACCACGATTACAAGCCCTATGTCGACGCCGTGAAGCAGGGCCTACTCTCCGAGGCAGACATTGACCGTTCGCTGAAGCGGCTGTTCACCGCGCGGATGCGGCTGGGAATGTTTGATCCGCCATCGATGGTCCCGTACGCAAATACTCCCGACTCTGAGATCGACAGTCCGCCTCACCGGCAGTTGGCGCTGAAGACAGCCCGTGAGTCCATGGTGCTGCTGAAGAATGATGGCATCCTGCCGCTGGGTTCGAGTGTGAAGAAGATCCTGGTGGCAGGACCCCTGGCGGACTCCGTGGACGTGCTTCACGGAAATTACAACGGCACAGCCTCACACGCGGTCACCGCGCTGGAGGGAATCCGCAAGCAATTCGCCGGCGCCGAGGTTTCGTACGTCCCAGGGATGAATTTCCTGAGGAAACAGACCGTCATCCCCACCGCTGAGCTCTCTACTGAGGACGGCAAGCCGGGACTGAAGGGCGAGTATTTCGCCGGCAGCGAACTGACTGGAGCACCGAAAGAAGTAAGGACAGACCCCTATGTTGACGTGCAACTGTTCATGGCTGACTCCCATGCTCTTCCCTTGCCGGCCGGTATGAAGCAATTCGCTGCACGATGGACGGGCTTCCTCGCTCCGGCGGAATCCGGCACCTACGAGATTGGACTGACCGGAATGGCGGATTGGATGTGGCTGGACGGCAAGCTGATCGTGGAAGACCCGGGGTTTCACATGCCAACTCCGAAAACCGTGACGATGCAATTGAACAAGGGACAGAAGTACGCGGTCAGGATTGAGAGTAGACCGGCTGCCGTCACCAAGCTTGTGTGGCTGCCGGTGAACCCGAATCCCAATTTCGAAGCTGCCGAGGCCGCGCGCAAGGCGGACGTGGTGATCGCGGTTGTCGGCATCACCTCGCAACTGGAAGGCGAAGAGATGAAGGTTGACCTTCCGGGATTTCGCGGAGGAGACCGGACCAGCCTGAATCTTCCCGAAGAAGAGGCAGCGTTGCTCGGCACGCTGAAGGGTAGCGGCAAGCCGCTGGTTGTCGTCCTAATGAACGGAAGCGCCCTGGCGGTGAATTGGGCGAACGATCACGCCAATGCCATCCTGGATGCCTGGTATTCCGGCGAAGAAGGTGGAACCGCAATCGCGCAGACTCTCGCGGGCGAGAACAATCCTGCGGGCCGTTTGCCCGTGACTTTCTATAAAGGGGTGGAGCAATTGCCCGAGTTTGAAGATTATTCGATGGACAATCGCACCTATCGATACTTCAAAGGCGAACCGCTCTATCCGTTTGGGTACGGATTGAGCTACTCGAGTTTTGAGTACAGCGAGCTGAAGGTCTCAAGCCCGACCTTGCAGGCGGGAAATCCTGTGGACGTTGAGGCTGACGTCAAAAACACCGGCAGGCGGGAGGGCGACGAGGTGGTGGAGTTGTACATCACTTTCCCAAGAACGCCGGGAGCGCCGCTGAAGGCCTTGCGTGGATTTGCGCGGGTTCATCTCGCTGCGGGCGAGCAAAAACATGTAAAGCTGACACTCGGACCACGCGATCTCAGCTACGTCAATGAATCTGGAGATCGTCTGGTGGCGGCGGGTGACTACCTCATCACGGTCGGCGGGGGACAGCCGGGAACGTCGGTTGCCCATGCCGACGTACATCTGACGATTCAGAGCGAGCAAAAGCTCCCGGAGTAATATGGAAACAGGCGCTGCGGCGCCGCTTCCGACATGATTCGTGGTTTACTTCGCAGCGGGATCGCTGCATTTCTGTTGCTAATCTCGAGCGCGCTGATTCCGGCGCGCTCGCAAGTTCAGACACCGGCGGCCCCTTCCGGCGACAGCCCGATCCGCTTTGTTTATCAACCCATCGATTTCAAGCTCGACAGCGACGAGTCTCCCCAGCACCACGCGCCCGAAACCATGGAAGGCGGTGTGGCCGTCTTCGACTACAACAACGACGGCAAGCTCGACATTTTTTTTGCCAATGGCGCGGACCTCAAGTCGCTGAATAAGAATTCTCCCAAGTATTACAACCGTCTCTTTGAAAACGACGGCAAGGGACACTTCACCGATGTCACCGAAAAAGCTGGCCTGAAAGGAACCGGCTACGACACTGGAGTCGCAATCGGCGACTACGACAACGATGGCTTCGAAGATATCTTTGTCGGCGGCGTGTATCGCAATACCCTCTATCACAACAATGGCGACGGCACGTTCACGGATGTCACCGCTAAAGCCGGTCTGAACAAGCCTGATCCGGAGTATGGTCCGCTATGGTCCGTAGCCGCGGCCTGGATCGATGTGAATAACGATGGCCTGCTCGACCTGGTCGTCATCAATTATCTGAAATGGGATTTCGATCATGAGCCGGTCTGTCAGGGATACGGGCATACCGACTACTGCCATCCCAAGATGTACAAGCCCACTCCCAACCAGCTGTTCATCAATAATGGCGATGGCACGTTCCGCGACGCATCGGTGGAAGCGGGATTCCGCTCGCATCCGGGAAAAGGAATGGGAGTGGCTGCGGCAGATTCTGAGCTGACCGGCCGCATGGATCTGATCGTTCCCAACGACAAGCTGATGAACTGGTTCTTCAAGAGTAAGGGTGGCGGCAAATTTGAAGAGGCCGGCTTCGAAGAGAACGTTGCTCTGCGCGAGGACGGAACTTACATCTCCGGCATGGGAACCGATTTCCGCGACCTCGACAACGATGGCTATCCCGACATTGTGATCGTGGCGCTGGACGGCGAAACCTTCCCAGTCTTCAAGAACACAGGAAAGGGTAGTTTCACAGAGGTCACGCGCGAGAGCGGGATGACCAAGCTAAGCCTCCCGATGTCGGGATATTCGCCGAACATCGCGGACTTCGACAACGACGGGTGGAAGGACATTTTCGTCTCGCGCGGGCATGTGCAATCGCTGGCGTCGACGAATTTGCAGATTGAACAGCCGAACACGGTCTTTCGGAATCTGGGCGGGATGAAGTTCGCTGCCTTGACCGCGGAGGCTGGATTCACGGCTCAGGCGCCGTCGCGGCATCGAGGGTCCGCCGTTGGCGATCTGAATGGTGATGGCCGACTGGATGTGGTGGTCAGCGCGCTGAATGCGCCGGCGGAAGTCTGGATCAATCAGAGTCCGGGCGATCATCACTGGATCGAATTCAAGTTGCAGGGGACGAAGAGCAATCGCGATGGTATTGGCGCACGCATCAAGATCGTGACGAAGTCGGGCGCGCAGTACAACCACATGACGACGAGTTGCGGTTATGCATCGTCAAGCGCCGGCCCGGTACATTTTGGCCTGGGGCCGAACCGTTCTGTGGATCTGGTCGAGATTCACTGGCCGTCAGGAATTGTGCAGCAGATGAAGGATGTCGCGGGAGACCGCATCGTTGAGGTGACGGAACCAGCCAGATAAGTCGCGGGGGTTGGTAGGTTTTGCCACGGGTGACCCAGGTCAGTTTTCTGAGTATCACCGAGACCGCGTTCAGTGAATCTTGCCGTTGGCAGCCAAACCTGTGAGCCAGCGCCGGGCCAGGGCCGCTTCGCGATGATCCGCATGATCGCGGACAAATTCACGGAGCGCCTGCGCCGCATCTTCGTAGTGTCCTGTGGCGGTGAGGGATTGCGCGACCAGCAATTCGATCTCAGGTGCCTTCCCCTTGGAGGACGACAGCGCATCCTGGGACATGCGGAGTGCCTGATCATAGCGCGCCTGCTGGTAATAAGCCTTGGCGAGCGCCCAGCGAGCATCCCAGGAGCTGGCAGAGGAGTTGAGTTGCAGAGCCTTTTCCAGCGGCGCGATTGCCGTTCCGTAATTCCCCTCATCGCAGAGAGTCATGCCGAGCGCCGCATAGGCCTTGGCGTGTGTGGGATCAATTTGTACGGCTTTTTCCAACACTTCCTGCGCTTTCGACCAGTCGCGTTGCTTCAGGAAAACCAGGCCTTGCAGATATAGGACGTCGGGATGTCCCGGCGCTAGGGCCATGGCTTGGCTGGCGTGCTTCTGGGCTTCTGCCAGATTGTTGGCGCCGAGCGCATGCAAGCCTGCATCCACCGCTTTCTTGGCTTTGGGCGCGAGCAAAGGACGGCCGGAAGCCGCCTGGTTCGCGGACCCGGCGCGCAGGTAGACGTCGACCTGGGCTCTCCCATTGGAATTAATCGAAAACTCTTTTTGTACACTGGCGAACCCCGCCGCCTCGACAACCACGGTGAAATCGCCAATATCGTTGACCACGAGCTCGGCGCGGCCGAGGGAGGACTCCGCTTGTCCCGCAGGAATGGTGCCGCGGAATAGCTTGACCATGGCCATGGAGGAAAGAGGCTCGCCCGACGGAGTATGGATGACGACGCTGATGGCAACGCCTTTGCCGTAAAACTCGGTTGCGGTAGTGCCGGTATCTTGCGCCTGGGAGGAAAAGACGAACAGCGAGCCCAGCAGGATTGCGGGCAGGAATCGAAAGCCCACCGGCAAGTAACTCTTCACCGTCGCCGGAATTGGATCCTGACGGGGCCACACAGTGTGCACTGGAGAACGGCCCATGACCACTCTCAAAGTTGGCGGGAGATTATGCCAAAGGGGAGCGGGCGTCAAGGGGATAACGTTGGCCCGGTGCAGCAGTCACGAGCCAGGTCGCGAAGTGACCGGAGATTCCCCATAGGACGTCGGAACACCGGCTCGTGACTCCAGTTCAGGCTATCGAGCGGACGCTATCTGTCGCAAAGCGGGATAGATCTTCCGATACTCTGCGTAGGTCGTCTGCATTAGCGCCGAATCCTTCGCATTGGGCGCGATCCGTTTCGCGACGCGCACCACCGCATCGCACGCTTGCTCAACCGACGGCCATCCGCCGGCGCCCACGCCCGCCAGGATAGCCGCGCCGTAGGCTGCGCCTTCCTCTGCTTCGACGATCTCCACTTCATGCGCGTAAACGTCGGCCTGAATCTGCCGCCACAGCGCCGACCGGGCGCCGCCGCCGCCCAGGCGAATCGAGTTCACCGGAATCTTCATCTCTTCGAAAATTGTGAACGAATCTTTCAGGCTGTACGCAACGCCTTCCATGAATGGCGCGAATCACATGAGCTCGCGTGTGCGAAGCAGTCAAGCCGATCAGGGCCGCACGAGCGTTCGGATCGAGATGCGGCGTGCGTTCGCCCATGAGATAGGGCGCCCAGAAAGCGCCTTCCGATCCCGCAGGAGCCGTGGAGGCCTCTTCCGCAAAAACGTCGTAGGGATCGCGCCCGTCATTCTTCTGAACTCCCGCCGAAGCGGCACCGAAGTCGTCGCGAAACCAGCGCAGCGAGAATCCCGCGGCCTGGGTGACGCCCATGACGTGCCAGCGTCCCGGAACTGGCGTGACAGAACGTGTGCAGGCGCCCTCTCGGGTCCATCGCCGGACGGTCGGTCGAGGCAAAAACGACGCCGGAGGTACCGATGGTGGCGCTGACGGCGCCCGCCTCACGATACCCATCCCGACCGCGCCGGCCGCCTGATCTCCAGCGCCAGCGACCACTGGAGTTCCTGCACGCAGGCCCGTTGCATCGGCTCCCGCTGCAGAGACTGTGCCGCAAACTTGCGGCGACTCGAAAACTCCGGCAGCATGGCTTCCTGGATTCCGGTCTTGCTGAGAACTTCCGACGACCATCGCCGGTGGGTAACATCAAGCAACAGCGTGCCCGAAGCGTCCGCCATATCGATAGCGCGTTCGCCGGTCAGGCGGAAACGAACATAATCCTTGGGCAGCATCACATGCGCCACGCGGGCCCATTTCGCGGGCTCGGTTTCCCGCACCCAGAGAAATTTGGTCAGCGTGAAGTTGGTCAGCGGCGGGTTGCAGGTAAGCTGAATCAGCGGTCGCGGCCAAACATCTCTTCCAGCTCACGGCACTGTGCTTCGCTCCGCTGATCGCACCAGATCAGCGCCGGACGAACTACTTCATCCGCGGCATCGAGCAAAACCGCGCCGTGCATCTGCCCGGAAAAACCCACGCATGCGATATCGTCGGCGCGCGAACCAGACGAACTCAGCGCTTTCCGAACGGCGGCTCCACAAGCCCGCCACCAATCGCGCGGATCCTGCTCGGCCCATCCCGGCCGAGGGCTGGCGAAGTTTTCATGCTCGGCGGAGGCGGAGGCAATGACGGTCCCCTTCTGGTCGATGACTAGCGCGCGCGTGCCTCCGGTACCGACATCGATTCCTAAGTAAGTCATGAGTCCTTCTTGGTCGTGCATTGGTGCCGCCGAAATGGCTCAAGCAAAATCTTCGGCCAATTCCTGTGCTGGTTCCCGAATGGCCCGAGCCTTTTCCTGGGATGATTCCTGAGATTGCCGCCGCAGGAAGAAGTCCAGGTTGCCACGCATCACAAGATGGGGAGCCAGTGCGACCTGGTGAGAACGCCTTGCACCCTCCGCAAGAAACTCGTGCAACATGCGAAGCGCCATCTGGCCCTGAGCGCGCGGACGCTGATAGATAGTGGCTACAACAGCGCCCGAACGGAGATAGGGCACCAGTTCAGAGAACAAATCGGTGGTGATCACGGTAAGGCGATCAAGCAGATTCGCGTCCTGAGCCGCTTTCAATACCGGAATCGATGCCTCAGTGGTCACATAAATTCCAACCAGGTCGGGATGCTCTTCGAAGAGCTTGCGGCTTTTTCGGTAAGCCTCTTTTTCGATGTCGTGATCTTCAATGGCCTTCAGCAAATGCAGGTTGGGATAGAACGTTTGCAGAGTGGACTCGAACGCCGCGAACTTCTCGGCATGTTCGGTGATATCCATATCGAACAGGGTGATCCCGATTGAGCCCGCGCGGGAGCCGAGAAATCTTCCCATCAGGTCGGCGGCGATCGAGCCGCTGGCCAGGGTATCAATGGCGACGATGCCGAGGCGGCCGCTGTGCGGGGCATCGGTCGCAACGCACACCACGGGAATCTGGGCTCGGGATGCGCGGCGTATGAAAGGTCGAAGTGTCTGCGGCCGGCTGGGGAAAATGATGATGCCATCGACTCGATCGCTGATAGCCGCCTCCAGCGCCTCTTCCTCGCCTTCTCCGAGGGTGGGATAGGTTCGGAATTGCACTTCGACGTTTTCCAGCAGGATGGATTCGGCTTCCTCACGAATACCGGCTCGAACCTCATCCCAGAAGGAAGTCGTGCCCTGCAACGTGTTCACCGAAATCCGGAGCGTCTTTCTCGAAGAGAGATATCTTGCCGCCAGGTTCGGCCGATAACCGAGAGTTCGGGCCACTTGCAAAACCCGGGCCCTGGTTTCAGGGCTGACCCCCGGATTGTCGTGCAGCGCGCGGTGCACGGTCCCGATGGAAGTACCCAGTGAAACTGCTATATCGCGGAGCGTAGTGGACGGCTTGCCCATTTTGATGGCCCGAGTCTTTGCCGGTCGAGTGGCGGACCGGCAAATCGGCCGGAGAGTCAGATCAGGGCTCCCCAGAACCGTAAACGTTAACGGAAGTTGGCAAAATGCGCAAGATCAGCCAGAAGCCCTGTCAGATTTCAGCCTTGGTTAGCGGGGATGCGGCCCTTTTGGTCGGGAATTCCGGACAGTTTGAAGATCCAGCTGCAAATCGTGTCCCGCCACTTGATCGCTTCTCCAGCCTGAAACTGGAATCTGGCAAGGATGTCGTGGTAACGCTCATCGTCAATATGTCCCTCGAGAGTTTGCCATTCCGGAACGAACTTCGCAGCGTCTTGCGCGCCTTCGTAATGCGAGTCGTAGACGTGCTGGATCACGGTCTTGCCGGAGTGCAGAACATAGGTGTACGGCACGTGGTGGAAAAACAGAAGCAAGTTGTCGGGACAGTTCGCGAGCGGCTCATAGATTTTCTGGATCTCTGGAGGATACTGGCCGATAAAGCCCGTTCCCGTCGCGACAGTGCGGTCCATCCCGATGGCATCGTGGCCGGCACGATGCCATTGCCCCCAGCCGTTGTTCTCCGACGACTCCGGACCCGGATCATAGTGGTTGCCAGTAATGTTCGTCAGAGTGCCGGCGCCGAGGGGCCCGGTGTAGCTCTCGTAGACGTGCCGGGAGCGGAGCTGCAAATCGGCAATTGTCTTGACCACCAGAGGATCATTGCCAAACGTCATGCGTGTCCATTCCTCGACGATGCGCTCGGCCGAAAGATCGGGATTCCAGGCCAGCCGCCCGAACCCATAGAGGTTGGCCATGGCCAGGGGGCTGCCGAGCCAGTTCGCATCCATCCCGACGTTCGCGACTCCGGCGAAACCCCCGAGCGGACGATGAAAGACCTTTCCAGCTAATAGATCCTTCACGGGAGTGGAGTTGCCATCGACGCGCATGTCGAAATCGAGCACTTCTTTCCACATGGGGACGAGGAAACAGAGTTGCTTCTGCTGGCCGGTGTATTCCTGGGTGATCTGCAGTTCGATGGATTCGTTGGTGCGGCGGAGGCCCGCGAATGTCGGCGAGGCCGGCTCTCTAACCTGAAAATCAATAGGGCCATTCTTGATCTGCACTATAGCGTTGTCATCAAATTCGCCATCCAGCGGATGAAAATTATCGTAGGCGGCTTTGGCGCGGTCGTTCTTCAGGTTGGTCCAATCGAGGTGGTGGTTATAAACAAATGCGCGGTAAAAAACGACTCCACCGTGCGGCTTGAGAGCCCGCGCAATTACGTTGGCGGCGTCGGCGTGTGTTCGTCCGTAGCTCGAAGGCCCGCTGCGGCCTTCGGAGTCGGCCTTCACCAGTACGCCTCCGAAGTCGGGGATCTGGCGGTAAATCTCATCGAATTTCTTGCGCCACCATTCGGCGACGTGCGCATCCAGCGGATCGAATGTGTCGAGCCCACCGATCATTTTCGGCGTGCTCAAATCTACCGAAATCGACAGCCGGATACCCCAGGGGCGGAACGCGTCTGCAATGCGGGCGAGTTGTGGAATGAAGTTGTCTTCGAGAATGCCCGGGGCGGCATTCACGTTATTCACGGTGCAGCCGTTGATCCCAAGGGAAGCGAGCAGGCGCGCGTATTGCCCGGCGCGGGTTAAATCGTCGCGAACTTTTCCGTCAACGAAGAAGATCGAGCGGCCACCGTAGCCGCGCTCGATGCTTCCGTCGAGGTTGTCCCACTGATTCACCCAGCGGATGGGCGCGAAGGGTTGCTGCAGCTCGTCGAGTCCCTCGATCTTTTCTCCGCGCGCGATCTTGCCCAGGAGGGCAAACGCGCCGTACAAGACTCCACGGTCGTTCTCGCCGATGATAAAGAGGGATTGTGAACCCCCGATGCGAGCGGATTTCAGCCAGTAGCTGTCGGCTCTCAAATCCTGCCGCGGGCGCAGGCTCGGCGCGATAGCCGGCAGATCGTTGACCGTCGCAAGCACAAATGCATTTCCGACCACAGACGCAGGAGCGAGCTTCGTTCCCAGCATGTGATCGACGCCTTGCACGAGTTCCTGCTCGGCGCTTTTCATCACCAGCGAGTCACCGCGAGCCACAATCTTTGTGGGCAGGCCGCGGTACTGCTTCGTCATCGACTGAAGCGGGGGAGCGTAGCGAAGCCACGCCTCGGCTCCGGTCTCCGCTACCGCCGGGAGTGCTGAAAAGGCAATGAGCGCCGCCAAGACTGCAAGAAAATTCGTCCGCGAGAACCTACTCGAGGATTTCGATAATCGAGACCTGATGATTCCGATTGAATTCACAATGACCTCGCAGTTTCGAGTATACCGAGATGTGCTTGGCAGTCTGAGCGCTCCGGCGATGAGCGCCAGAACCTTCGCCCAGTCGCAGGATCTCACGCACCTACGCAAATACGACTAGGGAACGACCGCGATTGCGCCGCCCGCGCCGACCACGAGCGCACCACCACCGGGAATGGAACTGACTGCGTTGAATTTCTGTTTGAGATATTTGAGGCGCTGATTCTGGTACGACTCGGTAAGGTAGTCGGGGCCGACCAAGAACCATCGCGGTGGGGAATCCCGTGAAAGATAAGTGACCGCGGAAACATAGCCGCGAGCGTCGGCAAAATGCTCAAGGCTCCACGTCTTACCACCATCATTCGTGGACGCCAGGTTGGGAACGTCGTCGTTGGGATGCTTATAATCGCCGCCGGCGATCATGCCATGAAGCGCATCGCGGAACGCGATCGAGAAAATTCCGGCTGACTCGGAGCCTTGGATGATTGGAGTGTTAGAGACCTGCCAGGTTTTACCTCGATCGGGTGAGTGAAATACGCGTGCGGTTTTGCCACCTGTGGCGAACCAGATGTTGGGATCGAGGGCAGACGCCGCATCATTGCCGCCGCGCTGGCGCAATGCTGAAGCGCCGCTCTTCCCTGGGCGCCCGCCAAGAATCGCGATGCAGGTGTTGCTCGCGGCGAATGCACCTTCTCCGTCGATCGCATCGGGCAATTGCGAAGTAGGCAGGGAACGCCAAGTCACTCCGTCGGAGGTCTCGAGCAATTCGAATTTCAGTTTGCCATTCTCGTCCGGCACCGGGTCGCCAAGCACGATGCCATGCTTCGAATCCCAGAACGCCATCGAATCAAAGAATCCCTTGGGATTGGCATTCCTGAACTGCAGTTGCCAATGCCGGCCGGCATCCGGCGTGCGGTAAATGCGGGACTGATCTCCGGGACCTGCGGACATCAGGAACGCTTCGTCGGCCGAGAAGGCGACGACTGCGCGGAAGTCGAGGCCGGTCGCGTCGGGAACCCGGGCGGGAATCCAAGTGCGGCCGCCGTCGGTTGTGCGGAGATATGTTCCATGCGTGCCGCTGGCCCATACGATCTGCCGCGAGACCACGCTGACGCCCCGCAGGTTTTCCGTCGTGTGCGAAACCTGCGTATGCGGTGCGGGTTGAGCCGTGGCGGTGGCCAGAAGAAGAAACGCAGACAGAAGGCGCATGACGAATTGTCGCAGAAACTGGAGACGCCAGGGCAGTAGACGAGGACCGATGAGGTTATGCCGCAGGGGGCCGTAACGGCGCTCGGCTTCGCCTTCGCTGGACAGCCGAGGCGGCTGTCCCTACGTGGTCCGAAAAGGGGCTGTCCCTACGAGCGCTGCTTACTTCGCGGTGAAGTCGGCAAAGGAGGCGCTTTTCCCGACGTAGATGCGCAGGGTGCAGCGCATTCCTACATGGGCGAAGGCGACTTCCAGCGCTTCCGACGGTTGATCCACCTGGGCCGTTTCCATGGGAGCGCGAGCGATATCCTGCTTTTCATCGTACGCAGTGCCCGCCGTCACATTCTTATTGACGACCAGCGTCCAGTTCCCGCGTGCGGGAAAAGGATAAAGCGAAAACGCTCCGATAGGAATCTGCGAACTGCCCAGGGTAAGGGGCGCTTCCGTGAACAAGGTCATCGTTGTCCCGCCGGGAGACCACGGCTTGCCGTTGGGAATCTTTTCCTTATTTGTCGGAACGGGCGTGTAGCGCACGTAAACCTGGCGTCCATCGTCCAGATTGCAGGTGGTGGTGGATTGATTGCCCGACTGGGCGACGAGCCATGGAGTCCACAATAACGATATAAGTACCGCTCTCCAAACATAAGTGGCGGACATGGGGTTGGAAGGCCTCCGCGCAGAAGTGTATCGCCGGAAGGGGTTTCAGGGGAAGGGTTTTCAAGGGTTTAGAGCGGGATTTCTGCACGCGTAGTCTCGTTCGTCATGCGTCTTCGGTGATGTTTCGCCGGCTCCCGGCGGTTGCTACCGTGAATTGCAGGTACTGGTGCGTCGGGTACCAAGCGAGGACGGAGTCAATGGCGAAATTGAGAATTCTTTATGGTGAAGGGGACGACCAGGTTTTAGCCCAACAGGCTGCGGCCATAGAAAAGGCCGGGCACGCGGTGCAGAAAGCGGTGGGGCGCAAAGCGGTGGACGAAGCTCTGAAGAAATCCACATTCGATCTCGTCGTTCTGGGGGCAAGCCTGACCCGCAACGACCGTCATCATCTGCCCTACATGGCGAAGAAGGCGAACGCGCAGATCAAGGTGCTGGTGCTGCACGCCGATGGAACCCGGCATCCGTACGTAGACGCGTGCGTCGATACCGGGGCAAGCGTCGAGAACATTGTGCATCGCATTGAGACCATGAAGGTCGCGGCGGCTCCAGCGGCGACGAAGGCGGCCGCGGCAGGACGCTAGTACCGGTTACCTCACACAGAATTGGGGAAGGGCGGCTGCGCACGCGGCCGCCCTTTTTGCTTTTGAAAGCGATTTGGAATGGGATGCTACGAACCATTGAAGGCAAGAATCAAGAATCTAAGTAGGTGGAGCGAAGAGCCGTGGTTTCCGATTCACGCACTACGAAACGGGACGACTGCT
Organism: uncultured Acidobacteriota bacterium; assembly: GCA_963807095.1. Taxonomy (GTDB): domain Bacteria; phylum Acidobacteriota; class Terriglobia; order Terriglobales; family Acidobacteriaceae; genus Sulfotelmatobacter. Next base: position 1,231,414 of record CAWEAF010000003.1, read on the forward strand.
CGCAAGAAGTGGAAAGAGCGTTGAGCAGCTAGGGCAGGAACCTTGTCAGTAATCGTGGAGTAACAGCACCGACTAAGCCGCGCCGAGCACTTGCACGCCGGCGATTCTGGTACTTCCACCTCGAAGAAGTGGGAAACCAGGGCCGGCTAGCAGCTCTCGGTGTTATGGTAGCGTCTTGGGTACTGGCTTGCCGGCAGGTTTGTAATCCTTGGGATAAACGACCAGGCAGCGGCGCATGCCTTCGCCTTCGCTTTCGGTGTGTAGATCGGCTTCTTCTCGCAGCGCGAGGTGGACGATGCGGCGCTCGCGCGATGACATGGGACTAAAAGTATAGGGCGTCCCGGTGCGGCGGACTTTTTCCGCGGCAACGGTCGCCGCCAGACGTAGTTCCTCAATGCGCTGCGCACGATGATTCTGGCAATCGAAGCTGATCTTCTCATGCTCTCCCGAGGGGAGGCGCAGCATTTCCAGGGCAAGCAACTCGAGAGCGCGAAGCAGTTCGCCTCCCCGGTCCAGCAGGAGCGCTGAGTCGGGTCCGGAGAAATCCACCAGAATGTCTGGCTTCTCCCAGTCGCGATTCTCGGGAACCGGAGGATCGACGACGATCCGGTACTTCAGCCGCAGACCGCCATGGGTGACGACGGCCTGCAGGAATTCGTTAATCTTTTTGGCGGCGGCGACTTTGTCGGGTATGGACATGAATTCAGCTCTCAGCTTTCAGCCGTCAGCTTGCAGCCTGGGCACGTTTCGGTCGGGCGGACGGGCATCCTTCAAGTTCTCGGAGCAGCAACATCCAAATCTTCATGGTCTCAGCTGAAAGCTCATAGCTGGCAGCTGACAGCTACTTATCCTTCTTCCGCGCACGCTTGGCCATCATCTCGCGCATTTCCTGGCCCAGGTGCGTTCGATTCATGACAGCTTGCTGGGCGATTCCAATAACGTTGACGACGGCATAATACAAATTCAATCCCGCCGCCAGTCGGAAGAAGATGAATCCCATCATCAGCGGCATCATGATGTTCATCATCTTCTGCTGCTGCGGGTCCATGCCGGCCTGCGGGGTCATTTTCTGCGTCACCAGGCTGCTGATGACCATCGCGATCGGAAGTATGAAGATCGGATCGGCGGCGGACAGATCCTTGATCCAGAGCCACGGCGCGTGCCGCAGATCCAGTGCGCTGCTCAGCATGCGGTAGTAGGCCCAGAGGAAGGGCAACTGGATCAGCATCGGCAGGCAGCCGCCGGCGGGATTCACGCCTTCTTTCTTGTACAGCGCGCTGATCTCCTCGTTCATCGCCGCTTTACGAGGATCGCGCAAGCTGTACTTCTTGTATTTCTCCTGGATGGATTTGATCTGCGGCGCCACGCGCTGCATTTTCAGCATCGACTTCATCTGCGTGATCCGCAGCGGCAGCAGGGCGATGCTGATGATCAAGGTCTGCACCACGATGGCCCATCCCCAGTTCGGGACCATGTGGTGATACGTCCACTTCAGCCAGATAAACAGGGCCTTGGCGATGATGCCGAAGAAGCCGAAATCGACCAGGCCGTTCAAATCGTTGTCCGCGCCGGAAACTCCCGGGACCGGGACTTTCTGCAGGACTTCAAGTTCTTTGGGACCGGCAAAAAGGCGTTCGCTGGTGGTTCCACGAAGATTGCCGACGGCCGCGCCCAGAACGTCGACGTTGACTTTCTCCGCGTCTTTTTTCGCATCGCGCGGCACCGACAGAGGGTTCCGCAACGTAACCATCACATCTTGCGCGGGATCGTCGGGGATGAAAATGGCGGCGAAGTACTGATCCGTCGGGCCCGCCCAGTGGAATGGCCCGGGAAGAGTCGCGCCGCCGCTGATCTTTTTGAACGGTAAGCGCTCGATGTTCTTGTTGTACTGGTAATCGATCATGCCGGCGGCGTAGAACGCCGGGGTAGTCTGAGATCCGAATCCCGCGGGCCAGGCTGGAAGAGCGGCCACCGGACTGCCCTTGTAGGTGACGGCGGTTTCGATTTTAGCGACGTAGGTATTATCGAAACTGAACGTCTTGCGAACGGCGACGTCCTGATCGGAATACTCAAACGTGATCGTGGCGGGCGCGGTGAGCTTGCCCTCCTTTGAACCGACGTAAAGCGCCGACTTCAACTTGTCGCGCAACCCGGCATCGTAGGTCCACAGTGACAGCGGATAGCCGAATAACTCGGAAGCGGCGGGATTGACCAGGTCGAGTGGGCCGTTCTCGGCCTCGTTGTCGTATTTCTTCAGGATCCACGACTTTACCTGCGCGCCGCGATTGGTGAAGGTGATCCTGTAGAGATCGTTCTCAATGACAGTTTCGGCCTCGCCCGCAGCCTGCTTAGTGGGCCCCGCGGCTGGAACCGCGGCCGGGGCTATCCCGCTTGCCGGAGGTGCGGGAGGAGTTGGCGACGTTCCAGTGGCCTGACTCGTCTGCTGCTGGGGCGCGGGTGGCGTGGGCAGATATTTCTTGAATAGCGGCTGAAACAACAGCATGACCGCAAAGACCGCAATGAAGATCAGGAGGAGGCGCTTGTCGCTGCCGGGCTCGTTTTGAGGATTTCGATATTCGGCCAAAGTGAATAAGTTCCTTAGACTGCGTGGTGGTGCACGTGCGTGGTTCGGTCGCTGGGCGTCGGCAAATGCTTTACCACCGGGTCGTATCCGCCCTTTGCGAACGGATGGCAGCGTAACAGCCGGATCATTGCCTTGAATCCCCCGCGAAGCGCCCCATAGCGCTCCACCGCTTCCATTGCATACTCCGAACAAGTCGGCACGTAACGGCAGGCCGGAGGGAACATCGGCGAGATCGCCCACTTGTATCCCCGCAGCAAGCAGAGCGCAACACGTTGGGCAAAATTACTCATGATCGGCCGATCTTCTCGTTTCTGGCTGCAAGCTTCTTCTCTATGATTACGAAAGCCTGACGGACTTCGTTCAACACCGAATTAAAGTCAATGGTCAGAACGACTTTCTTCGGATTGATCACCACATCCACCGGTGCTCCCGGCCACACCCGGTTCAGCCGAACGGCTTCCCGCATGCGACGCTTGATTCGATTGCGCTGAACCGCGCCCCCGAGGGCGCGTCCGACAGTAAATCCGACGCGAAGCCCGGTCACACCGGGCGGCGCTTCCCGTCGCTCTAAATAAAACACGGTGATCGACGCCGAAAAATGGCGACGTCCCTGCTTGTAGACGCGCTCGAAGTCGGCATGGCGCAAAAGTCTATCTCGGCGCGGAAACCTCTTGCGCGCTCGCGGCTCGACGTCTTGATTCGATTCTCCGGACACACTGACGGTCACAGGAACTCTTGACTTTTAGGTGACTCGACGGATGGGCGGACAAGAGTGTCCACCTCACACTATTCGCGGAAACCTGGTTTCACAGAGACCCGCTTGCGCCCCTTGGCGCGGCGGCGAGAAAGAACCTTTTGGCCGCCCTGGGTCTTCATGCGCGAGCGAAATCCGTGCTTCTTTGATCGCTTGCGCCGGTTGGGTTGGAATGTACGCTTGGGCATGAAAAGTAGCTGCTCCTGACTGGTTCGACGGTCTTAGGACAAACTATAAGTATAAATCAGCCCGCGCATTCGCACCAAACCGCCGTCAGCTGCTCGCAGTTCATGGATCGCCCACAGCGAGTCACGTTGTACACTGAAGTTCCATAGATCAAAATTCGCGACCATACGTAGGATTTTCGTGACTCAGACTGAATTTGAATCTGATCCGCAACCACCAACAGCTTCGGCCAAACCCTCGGCAGAGTTACCTGATTCTGGAGGCCCTTCCGCCCCACTCGATCACCCATCCCAGGCCGAACGCGACAGCGAAGTCAACAAAGAGCTTCGCCGTCTCAACCGCGCGCTGCGGGCGTTGAGCGCGTGCAATCAAGCGCTTGCCCAAGCCGGCAGCGAACAGGAACTCCTCGGCCAGATCTGTGACGTGATGGTGCGCCTGGGGAAATATCCATTTTCCTGGATCGGATACGCTCTGTCGGACCAGGCGAAGACGATCCGGCCCATGGCGTTCGCCGGGAGAGACGATGGCTATTTGGCGACAGCAACCGTGACCTGGTCGGACACTCCCAGTGGGCAAGGAGCCATGGGCGCTGCCGTTCGCCACGGCAAGCCGTGCATAATCCCGAACATTCAAACCGATCCGCGTTTTGACCCCTGGCGGGACTGGGGTTTGCGGATGGGCTACGGCGCTCTCATCGCGCTACCTCTCCGTGTCGACAATCTCCGGTTTGGCGGCCTCGCCATCTACGCCCCGCTGGGCGCAAGCTTCGAAAGTTCGGAAGTGGCGCTGCTGGAAGAGATCGCCGACAACCTGGCTTATGGCATCACCGCTGTCCGGACGCGGGAGGAGAGCAAGCGGGCAGAAGCGGCATTGTTCGAGGCGGAGGCGAAATATCGCCAGCTTGTCGAACAAGTCCCCGCAATTTCTTATGTCGCCGAAGCCGGGGCTAACGGGCGTTTCTTGTACTTAAGTCCGCAAGTGACCAATATCCTGGGCTACCGCCCCGAAGACTGCATGACCGATCCCCATTTCTGGTGGAACCACCTCAATCCTGAAGATCATCCCATCGCCGTACTGGAGGATAGTTGGGAACCGGGCCGTCCCTTCCAGGTGGAATACCGCATGCGGAGGCAGGATGGCCGGGAGGTCTGGATACGCGACGAGGCACTGATTTTTGTGGACGATTCGTCCGGCAAACGCATGACTCGCGGGCTGATGATCGATATCACGGAGCAAAAGCGGGCTCACGAAGCGCGCCGCGACAGTGAAGAGCGTTACCGCGTCTTTGTCTCGCAGAGTACCGAGGGCATCTACCGCACTGAACACGATCCGCCGGTTCCGATTCATCTTTCTGTTGACGAACAGATCGCACTCAGCTTGAAGAGCGGATACATCGCCGAATGCAACGACGCGATGGCGAAGATGTATGGCTTCCGGGACGCCGGGGAGATGAAAGGGAAAAAGCTCTCCGAATTTCTGATCTCCGACGATCCGGTTACGCGGGAGTTCATGGAGACCTACATCCGATCGGGTTACCGCATCACCGACTGGGAGTCGCACGAGCGGGACGTGAGCGGGCAGGTCAAAATCTTCCGTAACACCATGATGGGCATCGTCGAGGAAGGGAAACTGGCGCGAAACTGGGGCATCCAGCGCGACGTAACCGAACGCATGCACCTGGAGGAACAACTCCGGAACGCCCAACAGCTGGAGGCCGTAGGGCGCCTGGCCGGGGGCGTCGCTCATGACTTCAACAATATTCTCAGCATCATCATGGGGCACGGGGAGTTGCTGCTCCGCACGCTGGAACTGGACGAGCGGGCGCGCAACGGTCTGGAGCAGATCCAACGCGCGGCGGAACGAGCGGCATCGCTCACCCAGCAATTGCTCGCCTTCAGCCGCAAACAGGTGCTGCAGCCGCGAGTGCTCGACTTGAACGAGGCTGTATCCGACGTGCAGAAGATGTTGGCCCGGGTGATCGGCGAGGATATCGAACTGGTCGCCAGCCTGCATCCTGCGCTCCTGCTGGTGAAAGCCGATCCCAGCCAGGTAGAGCAGGTGCTCATGAATCTGGCAATCAACGCGCGCGATGCCATGCCTCACGGAGGCAAGTTGACCATGATCACCTCGAATCTAGAGGTCCCGGCGGAGCAGAGCCGTGAGTTCGAACTTGCCCCCGGTCGCTACGTCATGCTCCAGGTCGTCGACACCGGGCACGGTATTGATGCGGGCGCGCTCCCGCACATCTTCGAGCCGTTCTTTACCACCAAGCCCACAGGAAAAGGCACGGGCCTGGGGCTGTCAACGGTGTACGGCATTGTGAAGCAGAGCGGAGGCAATATCCGGGTCGAAAGCGAGCCGGGCAAAGGGACAATCTTCCGCATCTATTTTCCTGCGGAAGATGGCGCGGTCCAGCGGCGACACGAGCGGATCGCGAGCGAAAAAGTTGCGGGAGGTTCAGAGACGATTCTGATCGCCGAGGATGAGCCCGATCTCCGCGACCTCACCCGCATTTTTCTGCAAGACTACGGGTACACGGTGATTGCCGCATCGAGCGCCGAAGAGGCGATTGAAATGGCGGAGAACCTCGCCGATCCGATTCACCTCTTGCTTACCGATGTCATCATGCCGGGAATGAGCGGTCGCCAGTTGGCCGAGAGCATTCTGGGCAAGCGCCCCCACACCAAGATTGTTTACATGACCGGCTACACCGATGACATGGTGATGCAGCACAATGTGCTGGGCCCGGGGGTGCAACTTCTGCAAAAACCGTTCACCCGAGCCGACCTTGCGCAGAAAGTGCGCGCCACTCTGGATGGCTCGGGAGCCAGGGAATAGGGTTCGGGCAGGACGTAAAATAGCCGCGCGACGCCCGCTCGTTTCTGTCTTGGTCGCGAAGCTCTCCGGTAAGATTGTTTCGTCGATGATGCTAAAGGAACGACTAAAAGAAAGGGATGGAGGTACATGACGGAGCAGAACGGCGAGGCAAAGAAGAAAATCTGGGTGACGCTGTCGGGCCTGCCGCTCACAATCGAGCTCAAGTGGCCGTTCCACCAGTCGACCTCGGGCGCCGATTTTTGGGTGCTACATGGCGACATTCGCCTGGAAAGCTCAGAGGGACTGCACGCCCCAGTGGCAGTGAACCTCTCGCAAACCGTGCGCGAGATCATGCCCTCCCTGGAACCGCAGGACGCCGAGGCTCCCGTGATCAATGCCCTGCGAAAGGAAGTCGACCGGAGGCAGATTGAGTTTTTAAAATCAGGGAAGCTGCTCCCCGTGCCGTTCTCCAGCCGGCACTATGATTTCAAGCGCCAGCAATGGATATTCGGCAAGGCAACTGACGACGCGATGGCGGAGTTCATCGAGAGGAAGGTCTACTGGCAGACCAAGCTCACCGGCGATACCCGAGTCTGGATCGGCGACCCCGCGGAAGCGCAGTACGTCCAGACGATCCCGGCTCACCTGATCGAAGTCGCCGCCCGACTAGTTGCGGCACAAGGCCTGCTGCGCATCGAAGGGGAATGGGCGGAAGCGACTCAGGGTCTGATGAACCAAGCGGACCGCTTCGAGACTGCTCGCAGCGCAGCTGTGGAGGAGTTGGAAAAGAAGCACGCCTTCGAGAGGGGCTAATCGCAACGAGTAGCGAGCCGCGAGCACTGAGAATCATGCGCGCAGTAGCACGCTGTGCCCCGGCCCTCATTGCCAGCATGACGAGGGCATGCCAGAGATCGCGCTCCGAATGCACCGCCTGGCGGGCGGGCACGCGCAGATCGAGTACAAGCAGCGTCATGGCCACAGCGCAGTGCCGTCGCTCGACACCGCCAACCGGTCCACCCGTCCGGCAACGCGGTTGTAGAGGGATCGCATCGAACAGAATCTAGTCGGTTGGGGCCACACGGGTAAAATCGCTGCACGTATCGCGACAAAGAAGGGAACGGACAGAGGGATTGGGGAAGGCACTCCGTCGAAGGCCGGACACATGTCCAGCGGTTCTCTTTTTCGTCCTTTTTCTGAGCATGATTCCGGAGGTATTCGCGCAGACCGACAATCCTCTTCCCGACACCCCTACGCCGAATTCGCAGGCTCCTGCTGAACAAAAGCCTGAGGCGAACGAAAGCACTGCGGAACGGACTCGAAAGATGACAGTTGAGGCCGCCCAAGCCACCATCCACATGGGTGAGGCGGCAATGGTCCGAGCGCGCAACTGGGAGGCCAACTGGCTTACCGGCGTGTACATCGAGCAAGGGCGCACCATGCTGCCGCTCACTTTTCCCCAGCGGCGGGAACTCTACCTGCAGCAGACCCTGGTTACTCCCGGCGCGTACCTGAAGAGAATGTTCGCTGCGGGAATCGATCAGGCGAGAGGTGCCCCGGAGCAGTGGGACGATGGATGGGGCGGATACAGCGAGCGCTTTGCCTCTCGCGAAGGCCAATTTATTTCCGCGAATAGTCTGGCGATGCTAGGAAACGCCGCCCTGAAGTATGAGCCACGCTATGACCAGTGCCAGTGCTCGGGCTTCTTGCACCGGACCCGCCACGCCATCATGCGTAACTTTCTTACCTACAACCGCAGCGAGCAGGCACTGCGCCCGCAGTTGGGACTCTACGCCGGCGCTTTCGGCGGAGGCCTGATTTCCACCGCGTGGAAGCCGCATCCCCGGAACGCTTTTGCCGAAGGGGGCCGCGCCATGCTGGGGCAGGCGGGCTACGGAGCGCTGCTGAATTTCTTCATCGAATTCTCCCGCGATATCAACCGCAAGATCGGCGCCACAAGAGCCGATGGCTTCCGCTAGTTCTGGCTGCCGTGCCAATCCCGCCGGGGGCTAGAGGGCGGCCGTTCCCACGTTCTCCCGGCCTGGTTCGGATCGGGCGAGACTGCGTCCCCATCCGGCGATGATAATCGCCACAAGAATCCACAGCAGGATCGCATATGCGAAGTACCACAGCGCTTCCTGGCTCGCATTGACGCGTGGCGGGCTGAGGATGACCAGCGCTCCGGTCGAACTGGCGTGCAAAAGCTGGCTCAGTAATACGCTTCCGGTGTTGGAGTAGACCCATGCGATTACGACGCGCATGGCGGTCATCGCACAAGCGAAAGCCAGGAAATAGTGCAGCTTGTAGGCGCCGTGAGGCGTAGCGGTTCCGAGGTAATCCACGACGGGAAGATGCCACAAAGACCAAAGCAGTCCCAGCAGAATGCTCGCCGATAGCGGACTCCACGCCCGCGACATCCGCGGGAACGCGAAACCCATCCACCCGATTTCTTCGAAGAATCCGGCGGGAATTCCGAACAGGATACCGACGAGGAAGCTGCCGTGGGCGAAAACCGGCGACGCGAACGTTTTGAGACCGAGTAGGACCGTGAAGATCGCGAGCGGCGGAATCAGGAGTGAGCCATACCATGGCAGCGGAAGGCGCACGCGGCGCATGTGTGAGAAAAGATCACGCAGGCCGGCGGGACCGTCGACGATTCGGGTCAGGACGATCGAGCATAAGCTCGGGCCTAGCAACATGGCCGGAAACATCAGGATTCCCGTCAACTTCGGAACCGGCCGATTGCGCAAAAGATAAGGCGCAGCCACGCTGAACGCACCCAGCCATGAGACCGAGAATGTGACGACAAAATAACTGAAAATCGGATGGCGCTTCAGAGCCCCCGTTACGCTCATGTTTTCACAATACGGCTAACCAGAGACTGTAGTTCCTTAGAAAATCCGCAGAAAATCCGCGTCATTCGGGCGAGCTTCTTCGCCCCATGCCGGCTAGCACGACGCCGAGATCAAGAAACGACATCAACGAAATGATGCCTAGCGACATCACGCAGTACACGCACCATACTCCGAGAATGTCTTTCTCGATGTGCGCGAGATATAGGGAGAATGCAAATCCCGCAAACGTAGGGATGACGAGCAGGCGATAAGAACGGAGAAAGGCGAGCGCGGCCATGATGACGTATCCGAACATGCCCACGGCCGCCACCGGAACCGGGCCGAGCATCGCATACTTGCTGTGATTGACCACGCCGCAATCCCAGCGGTCGTTGATGCTGCACGGAGAATCTCCGTAAGTGCGGTAGTGCTCGCGCAGCGCGAGCGAAGAGACAATCAATCCGAGTACTGCCAGCACGAAGAGCGGATATTTCATGGCCTTCCTTTACTGCGGCGGAGCTAAGCCTTTGGAACACTCGCGCCCGCAGCGTCTCTTATTAGATCAGAAACCTGCCAGTCGCCGCCGTGATACCACTTCACGATCTTGCTGTCAGGACCGATGACCGCCGTACTCAGATTGTGTGTGATCAGGCCGCCTTCTGGCTTGATTGTCAGCGCAAAGAAATCGGCGACCTTTGGCAGGTCCGCTTCGCGCGGGACGGCGAACTCCCAGCGCCGGAAGAGGGCTGCATCGCGAGTGTGCGCGACGGAGAATCCATAGTCGCGCAGGACTTTCGGCGTATCGTGTCCCGGATCGAAACTGACGCTCAGTAGCCGGGTCGAAGAATTGTTGTCGAGTTGCTTGTAGATCTCGTTGAAGTTGCTGCTCATCCGAGGACAGAAATCCGGAAAGGGACAGCGAGTGTAGATGAAGGTCACCAGCAGAATCTTCCCTCGATACTGATGCAGCGAGATGTGCTTGCCGTCCTGATTGGTGAAAGCGAAGTCCGGCACCGGCTCGCCGGGCTGAGGGACGTGCATGGCATTCGATCCCACCGCTGGTGCAGCCTTGGCATGCGCGGTCACTTTTACGTTTTCCAGCCAATAGTCGGGCTCGGCATCCCGATTGTTTGGATCGGGCTCGATCACCACGACTTCCGCCGCGATGGAGTCTCCCGGCTCAAGCTGCCGCACCATCGACGACGGCTTGATCTTGTACGTCATCGTCATGGCCAGCATGAAATCCTTGATCGTGTCGCCGTCGATGAGTGCGGCGCCGTTGTTGGCATCCACCGAGATGATCCGGCCGGTAAACGGATATCGCTTGGCCGCCGGTGCCTTGCTGCGGTGACAGGCGGAGCCTGCCAGGGCCATCGCGCAAAGAAATACGATCAAACGTGTACGGGACGGGCGTTTCATTAGCTTGTTCACGTTGTCATCACTTTAACTCGTTCCTGCGCCGTCTCGCCACGTCTGGCGTGTTGTTTGCGGGCGTGGTTTATGAAATCCTACGCCCGCTGAACTTCACACGCAGAGGCGTTTTATGGCATGCAATCCCGATGTGTTGAAGCACGTTCCCCTGTTCGCGTCGCTCGATGAAGAAGAAACCGCGGTCCTCGCCGGACAGGTGCGACTGAAGACATTCTCACCACGCCAACGCATTTACAAGATGGGCGACACCAACGGCCAAGCCTATGTGGTCGTCTCCGGCCGGGTGCGCATCGCCACCGTCGATCAGGACCAGCAGGAAGTCGTGGTCGATGAACCGTCGCACGGAGAATTCTTCGGGTTTGCCTCGATGCTGGAGCAGACTCCACACCAGACTGAGGCTACCGCGATCGACGATGCCGAATGCCTGGAGGTTACCCGCCACGACATCGAGGTTCTGCTGCAGCGCAAGCCGCTTGCAGCAATGGATATGCTGCGCGTCCTGGGCCGGCAATTTCACGCTTCACAGCAACTGGTGCGGCTGCGGGCGAACCGCCACCCCAACGAGGTCATCGAGAAAGATGCGACCTTTGGCGAGCGCATCGCCGATATCGTTGCCGGTTTTGGGGGATCGTGGACCTTCATCATCCTGTTCGGCATCTCGCTGGCCATTTACATGACCTTCGACGCCATGCTCGGCAAGCGAGCGTGGGATCCCTATCCTTACATCCTTCTGAATCTGTTTTTGAATATGCTGGCAGCGCTGCAAGCGTCCATCATCATGATGAGCCAGAACCGGCAGGACACCAAAGACCGTCTGCGCGGTGAACTCGACTACGACGTGAACCGGCGGTCTGCCGTCGAAATTCAGGGTCTCGCGCGCAAACTCAATCTGCTGGGCGAAAAAATTGGAGATGTCGAAGATGTGCTTCGAGAGAGGCTGGTTGTGGAGCGGGGATCGGATGATGTGGAATGAAATCCGACGCGAAGATGTAGGGGCGGACGCATTCGTCCGTCCCGCGAGCGCAGCGAGCGTGCCTATGGCATGATGCGTCTAATATGACGTACCTAGGTGCCCTCAATCGAGGAATTCCATGCGCATTCTTCTGGTCGGCGGAAACGGATTCATCGGGCGCTTCGTGGTCACCGCGCTCCAGCGGCAGGGCCATGCGCTCGCTTTATTTCATCGTGGCACGTCCGCCCCTCCCGATGGCGTCGAGGATATACGCGGCAACCGCAACCAGCTTGGCGGCAGCGCCGAAGAACTGCGGAGTTTTGCGCCTGACGTGGTCGTCGACTTCGTCGCCAGCTCGGGACGTCAGGCGCAGGAACTGATGAACATTTTCCGCGGCGCGACCCGGCGCGTGCTCATGCTGAGCAGCATGGACGTGTACCGCGCTGTCGGCATCTCGCACGGCACCGAGGGCGGGCCACTGCAGGAAGTTCCGCTGACGGAGGATTCCGAACTGCGGACTGCACTGCAGACCTACACACCCGAGATCCTGCGGTCTTTGCGCAAGGTCTTTGCATGGGTCACCGACGATTACGATAAGATTCCCGCCGAAAAGATCGTAATGACCGATCGCGAACTGCCCGCCACCGTTCTGCGGCTCCCCATGTGCTACGGGCCAGGCGACCGCCTGCACCGTTTCTATCCCGTCGTGAAGCGCATCGCTGATGGACGGCGCCACATTATCTTCCCGGAAACACTTGCCGCCTGGCGCTCGCCCCGGGGTTATGTCGAGAATGTCGCCTCCGCGATTGCTTTGGCTGCCACCGATGAACGCGCGGCACGCCGCATCTTCAACGTTTGCGAGGAGCCGCCATTCAGCGAATTGGACTGGGCGCGAAAGATTGCATCAACCATGCAATGGGATGGAGAATTCGTCATCCTGCCCGAGGAGAAGACGCCGGCGCATCTGCGAAGGCCCGGTAACGCCGGGCAGCACTGGGCTGCGAGTTCCGAGCGCATCCGCCGCGAGCTGTGCTACTCCGAACCAGTTCCGGTAGACGAGGCAATCCTCCGGACCATCCAGTGGGAGCGCGACAACCCGCCGCCCGCCGAGTTCATGCCCCAGTTCGACTACGCGGCCGAGGACGCAGCGCTCGCCGAAACCTCCTAGCAGGCCGCAAGCTAGTAGCCAGGTCGGATCTTGCTGGGAGTTAGCAGTGGAACCGCGCGTGATTCAGGGCTAGTGCCGAAGATACGGCTACTATCGGGTCGCTTAACCTGAAACGCAGATCGTCTATGAAGGCTCCGCATTTGCAGCATTCCATACCATCCGTCAAACGCTGCAATTCATGCCTCGATAAGTGTCGCAAGGTGTATTATTCGTGCCACACATAACTGGAAAAAAGTGACAATACGGTAGTGCCCAATTGACAGGCGCCACGATGACCACCCGTCTGAGCATTGACGAATTGCACAATGTTCTCCTCATACAATTTGAGGGACCCCTTACGGATGAAGCCCTTCTTAATGGCTACCGGACGGCGAGAGAGTGGATGGCTCTCCACGGGCCCGCTTCACAACTATCCGACTTCAGTGAGATAACAACTGTCGCTGTCACTGCACGAGCCGTGTGGGAATTGGCTCAGGCGAAACCTCTAGCTCCCGACAGCTTTCTCCGAATTGTGGTTGCGCCCCAGAGCGTAATTTTTGGACTGACACGCATGTTTGAAATGATCGGAGATAGAACGCGAGACGGAGTCCACATTGTTGGTACCGCAGCAGAAGCCAACCGCTTGCTTGGCGTCGATATGCTGGAGTTTTATCGCGTCAACGGAGAATGAACCACAACCTCCGCTCGACGATGTGCGAGATAACTGTTGGGCATTCCTGCCGCCGTTAGTAATGAAATCTGTATCGCAACTCCACATAAACCTCGCGCGGGTTGTTCCAGTGGAATCCTCCGAAGGTGACGCTGTTGTCGATTTCATAGCGACGATTCGCCACGTTGAGGGCCGCCATCGATGCCGAGAAGTGCTCGCCGAAATCCTTGCCTAGTCTCAGATCAAACGTTGTATGCCGGGGCAAATAATTGCCAGGATAGGGCTGGCCGGGGAATGCGTTGGTGAATCCCGATCCGTAGTAGACGTTTGTCGAGGCGTAAGCATGCCCCGGCAACGTTACCTCCCCGCCTACGTTCAGGGTATTGCGTTGATCATGATCCAGCGGCCCCCAGGGAAGAAACGAGAAATCCGTCAGACCACCATTGATGAATCCACCAGCCCAGGCCACTTGATTTGAGTACGAAAGATGAAGCTGTCCGCGATTGGCGATCCGTGGTGAGCGCAGAGTCAGCTCCCATCCTCGAATGACGGCTTCCTGAATCGTGAGCGGGAAAAACAGATTCGACTCACCGATATTGTTGTGATCGAAGAAATTCGTCGCATTGGTACGAAACATGTCGGCGTCGAGCACCCATCCGCGCCACGGAATGTTCACGCCAAATTGTTCCTCTTCATCACGTTCTCCATGCAGCGCTGCGAAGGCCAGATTGTTCTGGTTGGCAAATTGCAACAGCGGACCGGAAGCTGTGACCAGCGGAGGCGCCTGATAGTAGTGCCCATACGACGCGCGAAACGTCCAATTCAGCCTGGGCAGATTGAGCGCTACGCCAAAACGCGGACTGATTGCGTTCTCGGCGAGTTCGCCGGAAAAATGTGTCGGTCGCAACCCGGCGGAGATCGTGAGCCGCGAAATCGGCTTGTACTTATCCTCGAGGAAAAATGCCGCCAGGCTGCCAGTCGGACTTTCCTTCACGACGAATGGCGCAGGCCCGTTGTTTTGAGTGAACGCCGCGCCCAGCAGTTCATTGTTCCGCTGATAGAAAGCGTAGCCGCCGGCCTGCAAGTCATTCTTTTTTCGACTCAGACTGAAGCTGACTTGTCCGCCGGCGTAGGTGGACCCGCGATGCTGCGTTGTGACCACCGGATCGCTCGCCGAACTGTCATAGTCCGCGCGGTTGTAGTGATAGAACGGTGAAATCGTCAGCAGCGAGCGCGTGCTGAAGGTATGCACCCAGGAAAGGGTGGAGAATGCATCGGATTCACGATCGCTGTCGCGATTATCGAGGGTGGGGTATTGTCCCGTGAGTTGCCCGTTCGCCAGCCCGTTCTCGATGTCGTAGGGGTTGGGATCGTACGGAATCTGATAGTAGTCCCGGCGCAGGGAAGTCACGAACCGCCATTGATCGGAGGGATCAGCGTTGAAGATCAGCGATCCGAATCCTCCGTAGCCGTTCGCCGCATCGTGGGCGATCTGCGGGACGGGAGTTTCGATTCCCAGATTACTGCGGTTTCCGTTGGCGCTCGCATAGTAGGCAAAGCGTTCAGAGTGGCTGCCGATGCTGAACTGATTGTTCGTCTGGTAGAAATTCCCGGCACTCAGGACGAGTTCCGCCTCGCGATTGCGTTCAAACCCGGTGCGGGGCACGACGTTGAAAGCGCCATAGGTGCGGTCGCCCATCTCGGCTCCATAGCCTCCCCGGCTCACTTCCAGGTAGTCGATATCTTTCGGATCGAACTGCGGCCCCACGTTGGACGCGATATTTGTGTTCGGAACCGGCACGCCATCGACCAGCCAACTCGTCTGATGCCCACCGCGGATGTGGAGTTGATCGTGCACGATGTAGGCTCCTGGCACGTAATTGGTAATCATGGCCAGGCTGTTGCTGCGATCGGCTCCGGGAGTATTGGCGATTTCCATGCGATCCACCACGGTGGTCGGGGTTGCCGAATCTGTGGCCGCGCCCTCGGCCGTATCCGATACATTGACAGTCTCCTTCGCACCCGCCACATTCAACGCGAGGTGAAGCACCGGCTGTGACCCCGAAACGACCATGACATTCTGCTGCGTCTGCTCGAATCCCAATCCCGCCGCCGAAACTACATATTCCCCAAGCGGCAGCGCGCTGAACACGAATTCGCCATTGGCGTCGGAGGTCGTCGTGGAGGACCAATCCGAGGCCTTGGCCTTTATCATGACCATCGCGCCCGCGACAGGACGATGTTGCGGATCGTGAATCACGCCGCGCACGCTACCCACAACCGCAGCCGATGCGGTGAGGGCTAGACACAATATGAGAACCGTTGAGACTCGAATCATGCCGCGTCTCCTGCGCTTTGAGATGTGATCCTAGCCGCGACTTTGGCGGCGAAGGATCCATGCAATTGGTGGGGACTGCATAGCCGTCGGCCCACATAAAGCGAGGCCTCAAGGATGACCGTCAAGAATTGGCGCACCGATCTTCCTGAACCAAACGAACGTCAGGCGATGGGAAACTCGGGCGGCGCGCGGCTGGAATAAGAGGAATAAGGCTGGTTAGTGGGAAGACCAACCCGAAAATCGACTTCGTCAGAGTTCACCGCTGGTGCCGACGAAACGAGCCGTGCTGGTCCGGGATGGGATGCCGCCGTGGCTCGAACGGCGCGGCAGCAATCGCGATTGCACCCGGCAGTTCGTACGTACGTTCGCTCGGGATTGGCCAGCGCGAAGCTATGACAGTGACGTTCTCCTGCACGCCGGCAGCAAAAATGCGAAGGAGCAGACGTCCCCTGCATCGCCAAAGGAAGAAATGTCCCGGCGAGCGCCAGCAACAGCAGGAATCGTGCGGTCCAATGCTGCATGCTTTCTCTGAATCAGAACCCCAATCGTGCAGTCAGCATAGAACACCCCGCGGGAGCAGCGCAAACACCAGTTACTTCATCAAGACGTAAGCGCCTCCGTCGGTAAAAGCGATAGTCAGGCTCATCAGGACGAACATCAGGTCGTAATGCCAGCCGTAAGATTTCTCTCCCCAAAACCCAGTGTGCCAGGCGAAGATTTTTTTCTGGATGGCGCCGAGCATGATGAGGATCAGTCCGAAGGCCGCGATCTGCGTCAGCACTCCCGCCGCGACCCCCAACCCGCCGGCAACCTCGGCGACCCCAAGAAAGATCGTAAAGCCCTTCGACATCCCGATGCTCTTGGAGCGCTCTTCGGGACTCTTCAAATGGCCGTAACCGCTGGTGGCGAAAACCAATCCGACCATCAACCGAAGCAGGAGCAGGCCAAGATCGGTGAAGCGCGCCAGGGCGGGAAACATCGTCACCTCTCTTCGGCAGCGGGCTCCGAACTAGGCCCGGCCGTGAAGTTTGGCCCACCACCAGCGCACGCCCACGAACAGGAAGCGCCAGTCGTGGAAAAATTCTGGCGGCTTGCCTTCAAAAGCGTGGCCGACAAATTGAAGCAGCCAACCAAACACGAACAAAGCCAGCCCGAATTTCCATAAGCGGTGAACAACCAAGGCCATAGCAAACACGGCCAGAGAAAGAAGAATTGTGGGAATCCCCAAGGTGTGGCAGACGCGATTGACGGGGTGCTGGTGACTGCGAGAGTAGCGCGCGATCCATTGCTCACGGGTGTAGCCTCCCACGATCGAGGTAGGCCATTCACCTGTTTGCCCGGTCACAGAGGCACGCTGGCTTTCTTTAATGTCTATAGCCATAGATCGTGTCCTTTACTTCTTAGGTTTCCATTCGCACCGAATGGGACGAACCTTTCTGTTTCCGCGGGCTATTGGGCCCAGTTACTTGAACCTTGCACAGAAGTGGCGGCTGTCCGATAGCTCGATGACTGCCGTGCACCCAATCCAGGGGAACCATCAGCCTGAGTCGGAAGTCGCCTGACAACACGCTTCGAAATTGCGGAAGCGAGGAAGCTCAGACAACGTCAAACATGCTGTTTCCCCAGAGAACGAGTCGCTGAAATATTACAACGATCGGAAGAATTGGATGGCGAAAATCCGGGAAAAGTTTTCTCTCGGGCCACAGAGATGCATACACGAAACCACGCAGCCTGACAGCCTACGACACGTAGTTGAGCGGGCCTCGGTTGAGCGTCCTCTCCCCGCGTGTTAGCATCCTAGGTTTTGGCAGGCGAATTGGGTCGGCCTCTTCTGTCCTCATCCTCTCAATCGGCCTTGTCCTTCCCTCTCCTGCCTGAAGGAGCCCAACTTGAAAGTCTATTCCGGAGAAAACATCAGGAATGTCGCATTGGTCGGGCATGGCCACGCCGGCAAGACCTCGCTGGTATCGGCCATGCTGTTTACCGCAGGCGCCACCCAGCGCCTGGGTCATGTAGACGACGGATCGGCGACCACCGATTACGACGACGAAGAAATCGCCCGCAAGATGTCCATTTCCACCGGCCTGGCGGTCGTGGAATGGGGCAAAACGAAGATCAATATCCTCGACACGCCCGGCTTCAATATGTTCGTCCACGAAGCCAAGATGGCGCTGCCCGTGGTCGATGCCGCCATCGTTGTGGTTGATGGCGTGGCCGGAGTTGAGGTCGTCACCCAGCGCGTCTGGAATTACTGCGAGGAATACAAGACTCCGCGCCTGATCGTGGTCAACCGCATGGACCGCGAGCGCGCCGATGCTGCCCGCGTGCTCGAGTCCGTAGAGAAGGCTTTTGGCCGCAACGTGATCCCGATCGAATTGCCGATCGGCGCGGAGAAGAGCCTGTCCGGGGTGATCGACCTGGTCCGTATGAAGGCCTACACGTACGAAATGGGCGGCAACGGCAAAGGGAAGGAGAGCGAGATCCCAGACAACTTGAAGGATCAGGCTCTGGCTGCCCACGAGCGGCTGGTCGAACTCGTCGCAGAGGCCGATGACAAGCTGATGGAGAAGTTCTTCGAAGCCGGCACGCTGGGCGAAGAAGACCTGATCCCCGCGCTCCACAATGCCATCCGCGAAGACAGGATTTTTCCCGTGATCTTCAGTTCCGGCCTGGGAAACATCGGCGCCGATCGCGTCATGGATTTTATTGTCGACTACACTCCCGCGCCTTCCGAGCACGAATGGGTGCAAGGCGAAGCTGACGCTGGCGGCAACGGCGACGTCCCCAAGCGTCATGAGACCGACGCTGAGCCGGTCTCCCTGTACGTATTCAAAACCGTCTCCGACGCCTTTGCCGGACGGATTTCCTACTTCAAAGTTTTCTCCGGGATTCTGAAGAACGATGCGGGCCTGCAAAACTTCAGCAAGAGCGTGCAGGAAAAATTCGCGCACATTTCCACCATGCAGGGTAAGACCGCGATCCCAGTGAATGAACTGCATGCCGGGGACATCGGCGCGGTCGCGAAGTTGAAAGACACGCTGACCGGAGACACGCTTGGAGACAAGTCCGCGCCCATCCAGTATCCACGTGTAAACCTGCCCGAGCCGGCGATCACCTTTGCCATCGAGCCGAAGTCCCGCGCCGACGAAGACAAGCTCGGGCCGGGCCTGCACAAGCTCATGGAAGAAGACGCCATGCTGCGCTTCTTCCGCGATCCGCAGACTAAAGAATTTTTGATCGCAGGCACCGGCCAGCAGCACATCGAAGTCACGGTCTCCAAGCTCAAGAAGCGCTACAACACGCAGGTCAATCTGAAAGCGCCGAAAGTTCCCTACCGTGAAACCATTCGCGGCAAAGCTGACGTGCAGGGACGCCATAAGAAGCAAACTGGCGGTCACGGCCAGTACGGCGATTGCAAGATCAAGGTAGAGCCCCTACCGCGCGGCGGCGAATTCGAGTTCGTCAACGACATCTTCGGCGGAGCCATCCCGAAGAACTATATTCCTGCGGTGGAAAAAGGCATTCGTGACGCGGCTGGGCGCGGATACCTTGCGGGATTTCCGATGGTCGATTTCAAAGTCGTGCTTTACGACGGTTCCTACCACGACGTCGACTCGAACGACCTCTCGTTCCAGATGGCTGGCCGTATCGCCTTCAAGAAAGCCATGGAGACGGCCAAGCCGACCATTCTCGAGCCCATCATGAACGTTGAAATCACGGTGCCGGACGACTTCGCCGGATCGATCATGGGCGATCTCAATAGCCGCCGTGGGCGCATCCAGGGCATGGACAACAAGGGCGGCAACACGATCGTCAAGGCTGAAGTTCCCATGGCCGAAATGCTGACCTACGGAGTTGAACTGACTTCCATGACGCAAGGCCGCGGCAGCTTCAATATGGAAATGCATCACTACGACGTAGTCCCCGGACAGCTACAGGAAAAGATCATCGAAAAAGCCAAAGCCGAGCGGGGCGAGGTGAAGGAAGAGGAAGAGTAGGCAGTGTGGGTCCTGGAAATTCGCGGCATAAGTTTGAGGCTTTGAAAGGGGGCGGCTTCAGCCGCGCCATGATTAGAGCCCAAGAAACGTGGGTTTTAGGCCGTGAGGGAAATGGTTGTCGCCCCGGAAAAGCGGCACCGAGCGTACTCCGCGAATTTCTGGGACACGGCGCTAAGCCCGACCTGACTGCGATTCCGCATATCCCGCACTCATCTGGTTTGCCATCAAAGTCTTCCCTGGCCGACCTGTATGTAATTAGTATAGGACCAGCATTTGAGAGACAAGGAGCTTCAGATGAGATTGATTCCGCTTCTCATTACTCTTCTGCTTCTGTGCGCGATGGTGTCGTTGGCCTACGCCTCCGCCGAACCGCAGGTCTTCCCCACCTCCGCCGGCCCGGTAAAGATCACGCCTCTCAACCATGCCAGCACGTTGATCGAAGCTGACGGGAAAGTGATCTACCTCGATCCCGCCAAGCCGGTGAAGTTCGCGGAACTTCCCAAGGCCGATCTCATCCTGATCACCGACATTCACGGCGATCATATGGATCCCGACTCCATCAAGGAAATCAGCAAAGCCGACACCGAGATTATCTCGTCGCCGGCTGTGGCGAAGACCGTCACCACGGCAAAGCCCGTCGCTAACGGAGAAACTAAAACCTGGCAGAGTTGGACCATCGAGGCCATCCCCGCTTACAACATCAAGCGCGGCCCCGCTCCAGGCAAGCTCTTTCACGATAAGGGCCGCGGCAACGGATACATCCTCACTTACGGCGGCAAGCGCTTCTACTTTTCAGGAGATACCGAGGGCGTTCCGGAGATGCGCGCTCTCAAGAACATCGACGTGGCGTTCGTGTGCATGAACCTGCCCTACACTATGCCGCCCGACGAGGCGGCCGACGCCGTGAAAGCATTCCATCCCAAAGTGGTGATCCCCTACCACTACCGCGGATCCGATCTCTCCGTCTTCCAAAAGGACCTCGAAGGAACCGGCATCGAAGTGCGGTTGCTGGACTGGTATCCGAAATAGGATCCGCCAAAGAACGAAGGGCCGATCTCCTCGATCGGCCCTCTAACCTCACCCAGAAGTTCTCACCATCGATCGTGATCGCCATCCCCGCCCTTGTCACCGAACAAGTCCGTCATCGTCTTGGTCGACGCGTCGCAAGCATGATTCAGGCAAGGAATCTTGAATCCGCCCTCGAGCGTCCGCAGCAACGAGAAATGCGTGTACAAAGTGTTACTGGTGATGCCGTGGAAGCCGTAGTTTGTGTCGACAATCGCGGCCACGAGGTTATTGATCGGTTGCACCGAGTAGTCGTTCTCGTCCCAGATGACGACGATGGCATTACGGCCGTGCTTCCATGCCGGAGAAGCATGAATCGCGTTGACGATTTTCTGCAGCGCCTGATCGCCAAGAATAATCAGCGCCGGATTCAGTCCCGCCTGCGTTCCGTTATCATTCGGATCGAAGTTGCAGAACGCAGTGCCATTCCCGCGGCCGTGTTGGTCGTTGCACTGGTTCGGAGCAATAAACGAGAATGCCGGCACGTTGCCGCTTGCCAAGTCCGCCCACAAACCCGTTGAACCATCAAACGGAGCCATCTGCTTAAAGCTCACCCAGGGATTGGTGCCCTGCTGCACGTTCTGAAAGTAGGCGAACGGATTGTGCTTCACCGCGTACAGCTGGACGACGTTCCCGTTGGTCAGTGCGGGAGTCGGTTGCGGATTGATTTTGGTGAAATCGGTGAGATTAGTGAAGTTACCATCGCTGTAATTCACTCCGTCCGGGCTGCCCATGGGCAGGCTTTCCTGATAGCTCTTCCATGTCTTGCCCGCGGCGGCGAGCTGATCGGCAATGGTGATCCCAAGTGTATTCGGATTTGCCGCGTACGACAGAACGCCGTCCAGATTGATTTCACAAGGCGGTGCCGTCACTTCGTTCGTGCAATCGAGCACCGGAGTGGCCGCATCGGTTCCGCTGCCGGAGATGGGGCAAATGTTCGGGCTGGCCGGAGTATCCGTGTTGACGGTTCCCGCGGCCAGATTGGGACTGCAGCTGAGGTTGTGCCAGTCGGGAGCGTTATCGCTGTGCACCCCGAAATTCGATCCGCCTACGGTTTCCAAATAATTGGTCAGGCTTGGATGCGCAACCGCAAAGTAGTTCGTCGCCAGGTTTGCCGATTTCGCGTACGCGTTGGTGAACGGAGCATTGGGATTCCCGATAATCTCGCTGTAACCGTGGTTCTCCATCATGATCACAAAAGCGTGATCCAGGTGGGGGACGCCTTTCGGAACAGGGCCCTCCTGCGCAAACGCTGCTCCCCCTAGCGCAGCGAACAGTCCTACAGCCAATGTGCTCTTCTTCATTTTCTTCTCCTGATGAGATCCCCAGATTCTGAGGTTGTAAGGCTTTCCGCGTGATAGCCGGACACGGCGCATCGACGCCTTGTCCGGCCAATCTGAGAACCTAACCGGCTTTTGTTACAGCGCGATAACTGCCGGATTAACGTTGGGTAAATTCAGGGAGCGGGTTTCCGGATCGGCGACTGGACGTGCCCGAGTGCGCGCAGAAACGCCTGCGGCGATCCGTCTATTTCTCGGCGATCTCTGCGCTCTCGGCGGTGACGACATCTCTAAAGCCCATCGCCCGAGCGACGATTGCTTCCTTTCGCATTTCGTTCTACCATCCGGAGCAGTGGCTACCGCCAAAAATAATCTCCATCCTGAGTCGAACGGCGAGCGCCTGGTCTCGGCCGCCCCGGTCGGTGACGATTCTACGTTTGAGCTGAAGTTGCGCCCGCAGCGCCTGGCGGAATTCATCGGCCAAAAGAAGGTGAAGGAGAATCTGGCAGTCGCCATCGAGGCCGCCCGCTCCCGAGGCGAAGCCATGGACCACGTCTTGCTCTACGGTCCTCCCGGACTCGGCAAAACCACTCTGGCCAACATCATCGCCAACGAGCTGGGCGTTCACTTTCAGCCCACCGCAGCGCCTCTGCTGCAGATCAAGGGAGACCTTACCGCGATCATCACTAACCTGCAAGACAAGCAGGTCCTGTTCATCGACGAAATCCACCGCCTGCAGCCGGTCCTGGAAGAGTTGCTCTATTCGGCGCTGGAGGATTACAAGCTCGACATCATCATCGGACAAGGCCCATCGGCCCGCACTCACACGCTCGAAGTAAGGCCATTCACCTTCGTGGGTGCAACGACGCGCGCCGGACTCATCTCGGCCCCGCTGCGCGCGCGCTTCGGCATCGTGCTGCGGCTGGAGTTCTACACGCCAAAAGATTTGCAAATCATCGTGGAGCGCTCCGCGGAGATTCTCGGCGTCGAAATCGACAACGCCGGCGCGGAAGAAATCGCCGGCCGTTCCCGCGGAACGCCCAGAATCGCTAACCGGCTGCTGCGGCGCGTTCGCGACTATGCCCAGGTCCGCGGCGCCGGAAAGATTGACGAAGCCACAGCGAAGGCCGCGCTGCAAATGCTCGAAGTCGATCAGTACGGATTCGACGAGGTTGACCGCAGGCTGCTCCTGACGATCATCGAGAAATATCAAGGCGGCCCCGTGGGCGTGAACACCCTGGCTGCCGTGCTCGCCGAGGAACCCGATGCCATCGAGGAGATCTACGAACCCTTCCTTATGCAGATCGGTTTCTTGAACCGCACCCAGCGCGGCCGCGTAGCCACGCATTTGGCCTACGAGTATTTCGGAATCACTCCGAACCGCCGGCAAGCCTCGTTGTTCTGATTCGCTTGAGCCTGATGTCCTCTTCAGGTTCTATAACAAAACATTCCTCTTTGTTTCATTGCTGCCCAAATGGTATATGTTGCTGTCTTCCCTCGTAGGGGGCGGGGGAGAAGCGGGGATTCTTGCGTCTGTGCCGCATATTGTGTCCAAGGACTAGATTCTTTTCGAAGTTAGCGGCGGCTTACGTCGTGCTGGCGTTGGTAAGCACGCCGCACGCCGCCGCTTTTTCGTCGCAATCTGCTGTCCAGGTGCAATCTCAACCCGCGCCTTCATCCCCTAACTCACAAAATCGGCAGCCCGCCTCCCAGCGTCCGGCAACTCCTCCGGCCATTCCTCCCGGCCAAGCGCCAACTCCGTCGCCGCAGGTGCCTTCACCTTCGGCGCAAGAACCCGAGCCTGCCGTTGAGAGCCCAGGCGTGCGGCCCGCGCCAAAGCCCCCCTCCGAGCCTCCGGCGCTAACTATCCCTCGCCTCGAACGCGGCCCTGTGCTTGATGATTTCCTAACGATGAAGCCTGTGGGCGACATCGCCCAGCACATGGCGAAAGTCACCGGATTCACTCAGCGAAATCCCCACGATGGCGAGGCAGTAACTGAGCCCACCGACGCTTATCTCGGCTACGACCAGAAAAGTTTGTATGTCGTCTTCGTCTGCTTCGATGATCCCGGCAAAGTGCGTGCCCGTATGTCGCGCCGCGAGGACGTGTACGACGACGACCAGGTCGAAGTCATCCTCGACACCTTTCACGATCGCCGCCGCGCTTACGCCTTCCAGACGACGCCCCTGGGCGTGCAGTGGGATGCCATATGGACCGAAGCCTCTCGTGAGGAGGAAACGCAGGGCCACTTCGACACGTCCTTTGATACGGTCTGGGATTCCCACGGGAAAGTTACTGCCCAGGGCTTCGTCGTCTGGATCGCGATTCCCTTCAAGAGCCTCCGTTTTCCGGCCAAAAGCGTGCAAGATTGGGGCATCATTCTCTACCGCGGCATTACGCGCAAAACCGAAGATTCCTTCTGGCCCCACATCACCTACAAGCTTGAAGGACGCCTGGGGCAGGCCGCCACACTCAACGGCCTCGAGGGAATCTCCCCCGGCCGCGACATCGAACTCATTCCTTACGGTGTCACTCGAGGATTCCGCGCGCTCGACACCCGCGATCCCGCCAATCCTTACTTTCAGCACGCTACCGTTCAGGGCCAGCCTGGTATGGACGCGAAGTTCGTGATTCGGGACCGCTTCACAGTCGATCTGACGGCGAATCCCGACTTCAGCCAGGTCGAGTCGGAAGATCCGCAGATCACAGTGAATCAGCGGTACGCCGTCTACTTCCCTGAGAAGCGTCCTTTTTTCCTGGAGAACGCGGATTTCTTCCGCACTCCGATGAACCTGTTTTTCACCCGCAACATCGGCGACCCCTCCGCCGGCATCCGCTTCACCGGAAAAGACGGGCCCTATTCCGTCGGCCTGATCGCCACCGATGATCGGAGTCCCGGCCTCGCTGTCCCCGACTACTACCCGCTTTCCCACGACCGGTCATATTTCACAATTGCTCGCGCCAGCCGCGACATCTTCCGCCAGTCGAGCGTTGGCGTTCTCTATACCGATTGGGAATGTCCCAGCACCAGCGAATACAACCGCGTCGGCGGCGTGGACACCCGTTTGAAATTCAACGCCAATTGGACTCTCGACGGCCAGGCCGTCGCCAGTTCCAGCTACATTCTCGGAAACTTCTTCAGTCCCGCGTATTCGTCACGAAACTGTGAAGCGAACGCCTACCCCTTCAGTTCCGGCAATAGTGGAAACAACAATTACTACGCCGGACCGGCCGACCGCCTCGAACTCCACCGCGATGGACTGCATTTCACTTACGACGGCACCTACGACGACATCGCTTCGGGATTCGTTTCCATCCCGGGATTCATCAACCGCGTCGATATTCGCGAGCTCAACCAGCAGATCGACTACCGTTTTCGCCCCAAGCGCGGCTGGATCGTCGATTGGGGACCATCTCTCAATACCCGCCACGATTTCGACCACACCGGACTGCGTCTCGACACCGATTACCTTCCGTACTTCGCCATCCAGGGACGCGGGCAGACGGTCGTCATCCTTCGCCCGTACGAGGAACTGCGTGAGCGCCTGCGCCCGCAGGATTTTTGCTTCTACGGATACGGGTCGTGTCCTGGCAATCCCTCACCTCCTCCTTTCGCCCCTTTGCCCGCCCAGGACTACCACGAGCACACCAGCGGAGCTTCAGTTACCACCGGGTACTTCAAGATCGCCACCCTCCAGGCCAGCTATTACTGGGGAGACGGAATCAACATTGTTGCTGTTCCCACTGGCCAGATTCCGTACGGTCAACCCTTTCTCGCCCGCCAGGACCAGGCCCAAGCCTCCCTAATCGTGCGCCCGATGAAGCCCTTGAAGGTTGAGAACACATACCTGTTCGACCGCCTGCGCCCGATCGGCATCGACCGCAGCATCTTCAACGATCACATCCTGCGCAGTAAATGGAACTGGCAATTCACCCCGCAGCTGTCCCTGCGCCTGATTCTGCAATACAACGGCCTGCTCGCTGGGACTCCAGGCGTCGGCTCGCCCTACACCTACTTGTCGACTCAGAAGGAGTTCAATGCCGACTTCCTGGTCACGTACCTTGTCCATCCCGGGACAGCCGTATACGTCGGCTACAACAGCGACCTGCGGAATCTCAACGTCGTCCAGGCAACGCCTGGCTCTCCGGGATTTGTGTCCAGTACTGCCAAGGGATTCATGAACGACAGCCGCCAGTTTTTTGTGAAAGTCAGCTATCTGTTCCGATTTTGAGCGGCGAGCTACGAGTCATGAGCAATGAGCAATGAGCGTTGAGCGTTGAGCTGCGAACTGTTTTGGGCGAACCGCAGGGCCGAATCCGCCCGTTTCCGCTACTGGCTCGCAACGCGTGGCTCAGGGCTCATCGTTTGCTGAATCCTGCGGAAATCCAGTAGAATCTAATGATCTGAATCGAGGTTAGGTCCCACATGAAAGCAGCTATCCATCCCAATTATCACGAAGTGCGTGTGCACTGCGCCTGCGGCAACACCTTTACGACCCGGTCGACCCACAAGGGCGACATCGGCGTAGAAATTTGCTCGGCCTGCCATCCCTTCTTCACCGGCAAGCAGAAGCTGATGGACACCGCTGGCCGCGTCGAGCGCTTCCGCCGCAAGTACGCAAAAGCCGCAGAGCCCGCCAAGAAGTAACGCGTTCTCCGCGAGACAACGCGGATTCACGTGTATTCAGAATCGGAAGCCCTCGCCAACGGTGAGGGCTTTCTTCACTTTGCGCGTGGAACCGTTGCGGTCACTCTAAACTCGCCGGCCTTTGGCGAGCTTAAGGGGGGCTGATTCTGCTCATGTGGGGACAGCCACCCTCGGCTGTCGGGCGGCGCAGGTATGTTGCGCCGCAAGCCGTTTTGCAGGTTGCCTCACGTCCCGTCAGCGCCCGCTCTTCTGCAAATAACGCCGGAAGTGCCCGAACGCCGCCTGCATCCGCTCCACTCCAGCACCCATCGGAGTCTCGTCGGTCGTAGCCTCCTCCTTGGGTGCCCCATTTCTGCCCGTCTCTGGCAGAAGTGGGGACTTCCCCTCCTCCCACCCGGATGCCTCCCGCAACAGATGCCATGTCTCCCGATACGGTTCATACTTCCCCTCGCCGCCGTCCGTGCACAACGAAATTGACTTGAGTCCGCGAATCTCCGCTGCCGGGATGATGTACCACGCATCCTCTGGGATCACGTATGCCGCCAGAAAATTGAACGCGCCCGCCCGATACGCCTTGTGGCTGCTGCATGTCGAGCAGATGTAGCCTTTGCCGCTCTCGATCTTCGCCACCGTACTCTTCACCTGTACGGCTGCAAATTTTCCCGGACGCCCCACCACGCAGTCAAAGCTGTGCGAATCCCCCGTCGGCTTGCTCACCGGCAAGCCATGCTCCTTCGCCCGCGCAATGAACACCGACTCTGCCCACTCTCCCCGCTCTTTCTTGTCTTTGATGATTCCCGGCTTCCGCTTCTTCATTTACCAACCTCAGAATAGAAAACGAGCATCCGCGGAAATCCTGCGAATGCCGCCTTATGTTTCGATTCGACAAGAATGAAAAGTCGAAGGCAACAGAAATGCAAGAAAAAGTAGAACCGCTTCCCAAAACGGGAGGGTGGACCTGTGTGGAGCGGGCACTCCTGCCCGCTGCCTTTGACTTTGTTGGCCGAAGCCACCACCCCGTCTGCCGACGTGGCGCGGCTGTTAGCCGCTGCCGGAGCAGACACCCGCTGTCCTGAGTGCGTCGATCACTCGTCCAGACTCGCATGGAACGTGCACAAGACTCGTGTTGCACAGTGGCCATTAATGCCCGATAATTAGCGGGTAGAAATGGCACGGCCCAAAAACACATCACCCGGCGAACGCTTTGAAGTAAGATTAGCTGCCCAGTCGGTCAATCTCCTGCAGCAGCTTGCAAAACGCGGGATCTATGGGCGTAGCCCAGCAGAAGTGGGTGGTCGATTCATCGAACGAGCCCTGGAGCAGTTCGTTGATCACCCAAAGCTAAAAGCAGGTACAACTGCCCGGCCTGGAACCAAGTAGCATGGCGAGAAGACGCGAACATCTGCGGAAGGCCCCGATTGTTGAGGCGGTTGTCGATTTCAGAGTGCTACGCAGAGAAGGAGTGTCTCCCGATGGATTTGCGGGGCTGCAGTCGGCAATCGGCGTACATTATTCGCAAGCGATCCCCATGCATTCAATTGAGGCTCAATTTGTCCTAACTCAGGAAAAGGTGCCCAGTTCAAGTACTGCCACCGCACCGATCGGCTGGCAATATCGCGCTGATTCAATGGTCGCGCAGTTTAGGGTGGATGGTTTTACATACAGTAAGCTTGAACCCTATACAACCTGGAACGAAGTCTTCTCCGAAGCGCTTCGACTCTGGGCAGTCTACATCAAGGTCGCCGAGCCTGCAGAAGTGGTCCGTATCGCTGTAAGATATATCAATCGACTGCAGATTCCCGTGCCAGCTCAGATTAGCTATTATCTGGAGGCTCCGCCACTAGTGCCACCGCCGATTTCGCAACAACTCCGGCAGTTCTTATGTCGGTTCGTGATCGACGATGTCAGGCGGAACGCATCAGCGGTCATCGTGCAGGCTTCGGAACCTCTGATCGGCCCCCCGGCTATAACCTTGCTTATTGATATCGACGCTTTTAAGGAGAACTTGGCCGTCGCACCGGAAGATCCAAGACTGCCGGAAATGTTCCTGCAACTCAGGGATCTTAAGAATGAGATCTTTTTTGCCTCAATAACAGAAAGAACGGCGGAGATCTACGAATGACAATGACCTCTGCAGTACTTAGAGGCCCCGGCCTCATGAGCCGATCGCGTTCGACCGGACAAAGCCCGTCAGCTAGGCTACTTAACGAGCTACGCGAGGAAATCCGCAAGCACTTGCTGACTAGCCTAGCGGTTAGTCGGACAACCGAATCAGCATTGTCCGAACTGAACGAAATCCGCGTGGAGGCCGCCCACCGTGGGTGGGATGGCTATGGCGCGAGGCCCGTTAATCTCGATGCGTATCTGCAAGCTCGAAGATTCCTCGAGTCACTGCCAACGACTGCGCCTCCGCCCGAGGTGAGCGCAGATCCGGATGGGGAGATCTCATTTGACTGGGTGTTTGGTGCGCGAAAAGCGCTGACGCTAAGCATCGGAGCGAACGGGAGATGCTCCTATGCGTGGATACGGGGCAAGAGAACATCTCGCGGTACGGAGTGGCTCGATGATGAAGTTCCTGCGAACATTCTCAGCGCGCTTGCGCAACTGGTTCGCGACGCTCAAGCCAGCTAACGCAGCGAGCCCCGGCGATCTCGGGTCGCGGGAGATGGTCTCCCGTTTCATATACACAAAGAAGAATATCACCTCCGAGAAAAAACCTAGGCCCAACGCGTTTGAGCCCCCGCCAGAAGATCGGCAACTCTCAACCGCGCACTCTACAAATCTTTCTAACCACGATATCTGGTTGCTAGCCCGTAGGACTCTCGGGCCCAATCGGCGAAAGGTCTTCGCAAGAGCAGACCTGTTAGTCCAAGACTTGATCGAACAAAGCTTGCGCGCGATCAGGGATGACGACCCGTTCGAGCGACACACAATTGTCATCGGCTGGCCCGATTCGCCAGATGCAGACGTACGAAAGGCCAAGACCAAGGAGATATGTTTGGCTCTTTGCCACGCGCCGTCAATGAATCTGGTGTTACCGTTCGAAGACATTGTATGGTCCCCCTGAAGGCATGGCATAGCGACTAGCCCGTGGTACCGATGCCACGGGTGCCCCATCCTTTGCGCCGTTTGCAAAGAGTGGGCAGTCCACAAGCGGTTTCTATGAGATTCTGATTCTGTTGCTGCGAATCGTTCCGCGCTCTCGCTTGTGATCCTGTCAAGGCGCCGTCATTTGGCGCCGAAGGATCTATGCAT
This sequence comes from uncultured Acidobacteriota bacterium, assembly GCA_963807095.1. Classification (GTDB taxonomy): domain Bacteria; phylum Acidobacteriota; class Terriglobia; order Terriglobales; family Acidobacteriaceae; genus Sulfotelmatobacter. The sequence goes on from CAWEAF010000003.1 coordinate 1,261,371, forward strand.
TCTGCCCACCGCAGATAAGCTGCTGACAGGTCCAGAGATCCTTCGGCCCAAAAGCAGGGCCTCAGGATGACGAGAAACAGACGACCGAGCCACCCCCAAGGTAGATCCGTGTCGATCCGCGTGAATCCGTGGCGAGGAAGTTGACTCTGTGACTCCGAGTCTCCACGCTGAGAAAAAAGGGCGCGATCGCTCGCGCCCCCAATCCTGCATTCTGAATTCTTACTTCTGACCTAGTCCCGGACTCCATCCATAAACGCTCGAAGCTTTCGCGAGCGCGAAGGATGCCGCAGTTTTCGCAGCGCCTTGGCTTCGATCTGGCGGATGCGCTCGCGGGTTACTGCGAAGCTCTGCCCAACCTCTTCCAAGGTGTGCTCGCTGCCGTCTTCCAGGCCGAAGCGCATTTTGATGACTTTCTCCTCGCGCGGAGTCAGCGTGCGCAGGACCTGTCCAGTCTGGTCCTTCAGGTTCACGTTGATTACCGCTTCTGCAGGAGAGACTACTGCGCGGTCTTCGATGAAGTCGCCCAGATGCGAATCTTCCTCTTCGCCAATCGGCGTCTCGAGAGAGATCGGCTCCTGCGCGATCTTGAGCACCTTGCGCACTTTTGCGACTGGAATGTCCATGCGCTTGGCGATCTCTTCCGACGTAGGCTCGCGCCCCAGTTCCTGCACCAGCTGCCGCGACGTACGGATCAGCTTGTTGATGGTTTCGATCATGTGCACCGGGATGCGAATCGTACGTGCCTGGTCTGCAATGGCGCGGGTGATGGCCTGCCGAATCCACCACGTGGCGTAGGTTGAGAACTTGTAGCCACGGCGGTACTCGAACTTGTCGACGGCCTTCATCAGTCCGATGTTGCCTTCCTGAATCAGGTCGAGGAACTGCAGTCCGCGATTGGTGTATTTCTTGGCAATGGAAACCACCAGACGAAGATTGGCCTCGATCAGCTCGCGCTTGGCCTGCTCCGCGTCCATGTCGCCCTGGATGATCTCGCGCTGCGTGCGCTTGAGCTCCTGGAACAACACGCCGGTTTCCAGTTCGAGTTTTTCGACCTCGCCGCGGATCGCGCGCGACTGGCGGCGATACTCTTTCTTCTGCTCTTCGCTGCGAGTGGCCTCAGCTTTGCGCTCCAGGTTGGTCGCCTGGCGGTCGAGCGAGCGCATGCCGTCGACGGTTTTGTTCAGCCGCTCGATCAGTCGCTTGCGCTCAGCGTTGGTGAATCCCAGCTTGCGCAACGCAATCGACACTGCAACCACCGCGCGCGCCAGCTTGCGCCGCGCCCGGCGATGATCTTTCGGCTTCTTGGTTTTCGAAACTTCTTTGTACTTTTCTTCGAGGACCTGGGCCTTTTTGTACAGCTTGGCCATGTCATCAATCTTGCCCGTGAACTCATTCAGGCGGTTCTGCAGGATCTCGTCGGTGATCTCTTCTTCATCGAAGGTGACCACTTCCTTGATCGAGCGAACGTTCTTCTTGAGGTCTTCGCCCAAGGTGAGCAGTTCGCGGATCACGATCGGTGACCGCGAGAGAGCCTTAAGCACGCGCAGTTGTCCGCGTTCGATGCGCTTGGCAATTTCGACTTCGCCTTCGCGCGTCAGCAGCGGCACGGTTCCCATCTCGCGCAAATACATGCGGACGGGATCATTGGTTTTTTCGAGAGCTCCGGGAGTTAAGTCGAGTTCGACGTCCTCCCCTTCTTCACCTTCCTCGAATTTTTTATCGAGCCCGGCGGAAGGCAGTTTCGGGCCTTCCAGGACGTCGATGCCCTGCGTACCGATGGTTGTCAGCAGATCGTCAAGGTCTTCGGGACTGTGCACGTCATGCGGTATGAGGTCATTGACCTGGTCATACGTGAGATATCCCTTTTCTTTGCCTGTATCGATCAGCTTTTTAATGTCGTCAAATTTGTCGTCAAGAGCCAAGAGGTTTCCTTAAACTTCCTAATTCCGCTCCACAGGAGCGTGTGGTAAAGTTTCCATCAAAGGTGGGAATGTGGGTGTAGCGGGAGTGTGCTGCCAGCACAAACCTGTCAAGTTTAGCACGTAAGTACTGAACCGTCTATCGGTTGCCCGCCTTAATTTTGCCCGCTTCCCGCCTTGTCCGCTGTACTCGCCCTATGTACAGATTTCCTTAATACTTAGATGGTTTTGACCGTGTTTTTGTTTCAAGCGCTTTTCTTGCTTTTGGCGGCTTTCAGACCCTCTTCGGCCAGCCCCGGATCGCGGAGGGCACGGCTAATTCGCTCCAGCTCACCGAGTAACTGCCTTAACCGATCTCTATCGGCGGCGACCCCCGGTTTCTTAAGCTCCCGCTGCACGCGCTCCTGCTCGCGTTTGAGATGGATACGGCGCAGGGCGCGGACGGCAGCCTCGACGATCTCGGGAGTGAGTTCTTCATCTTCCTTCAGCAGAATGCTAGCCAGCATGCTGCGATCCGACTCGGTGGCGGGAACCTCCAAGACGTCGATCACTTCCAGGCTGGCGTTCATGAGGGACTCGACCAATGACTCGGTTGCGAGGCCACGATGCAGGCCTTCGTTTTGCAGGACAAAGTGCGCCTGCCGCGCCGGGTCAAATTCTTCCTCGGCGCCATCGCGCGCGGAAAGGTGCTCTTCCCCCTCCTGGATCTGGCGAGCCGAGGCCAAAGCGCGGATCAGCACTTTTTCGGCGTCGGTGACCTGCGCTTCGGCGGGAGCTCTGACTGCCACGGTGGATCGCGATCCGGCAGCATGGCGCAATTCCTGGCGCATCACAGCGGAATCGATTTGCAGTTTCTGCGCGATCTCGTGCGCCAGTTCGTCTCGTACGATGCGGCTGGGCACCCGCTGAACATGCGGCAACAGGTAGTTCACGGCCTTCTGCTTGCCCTCGCCGCTGCGCACCGGAAATTGCATGCGCGCGCGCTCGATCAGGTAATCGAAATATTTCTGGGAATGCCGGAGAGCGTCGCCGTATGCGTCTTTGCCCTTGCGACGGATGTAGAGGTCAGGATCGAATCCCTGTTCAAGCGTGAGAACTTTGACCTGGAATTCTTCTTCCACCAGCAGCCCGAGCGTGCGTTCGGTAGCTTTGGCGCCGGCGGTATCGGGGTCGAAGTTGACGACCACATTTTTGCTGAAGCGTCCGAGCAGCTTGGCTTGCAGCTCGGTGAAGGCCGTACCTGAGCTGGCGATGACATTCTGAAATCCGGCAGCGTAGACGGAGATGCAATCCATCTGGCCTTCCACCAGGATTGCGTAGTCAAATTTCTTGATCCACTCTTTGGCCAGGTCGAGATTGAACAGCACGCGGCTCTTCGAATAGATCGGCGTCTCGGGCGAGTTCAGATATTTCGGCCCGGACTTTTCGTCGGTGGCAAGAGTGCGTCCGGTGAAGGCGATGACGCGTCCCGCATCGCTGGTGATGGGGAACATCACGCGATTGCGGAATTTGGAGTACATGGCGAGTTGCGAGTCCCGAGTCCCGGGTTGCGAGCCAGACACAAGGTCCCTCGACTCCGGTGGGACGCTCGTTTCCGAGCGTCCCGCCTCCACTCGGGATGACACTTCTTCTTGTTTCCACGAAAGCAATCCGCTCTCTCTGAGGACTTCTTCGCTGAACTCGGTCTTTAGCCGGTCGCGCAGCAGGAATCCAGAATCGGGAGCGTAGCCGATGCGGAAGCGCGCAATCATCTCGTCGTTGAGGCCGCGTCCAGCAAGGTATTCGCGAGCCCGTGCGCCTTCGGAACGCTTCAGGCAGTCTTGAAAGAACGCTACGGCCCGTTCGTGCACGTCGAGTAACTGTCCACGCAACCGCGCTTCTTTGGCCTCTCCGGGAGTGGAGTAGCTCGCTTTCGGCAGAGGAATGCCCAGCTTCTGGGCGACCAGCCGCACGGATTCCGGGAAAGTGATGTTTTCGATTTTCTGGACGAAGCTGAAGACGTCTCCGGAGATGCCGCAACCGAAGCAATGATAGAACTGGCGCGTCGCGTGGACGGAAAATGACGCCGTCTTTTCGCCATGAAACGGACACAGCCCCGAATAGTTCTGGGCCCCGGCTTTTTTCAGCTTGATGTAATCGCCGATGATCCGGACGATGTCCGCCTGCTGCTTGACCGTGTACGCGAAATCACCAGGGTTCGCCATTTAGAAACAGAACTCTCCGCAAGAATTGTGCGCCCGAAAACGATGTCGGTACATACACGGTACGACCAGTAACTGTGGAGAAGCTGTGGAATTCAAGCTTTACCCGTTGATCGCTGAGGGAAACTGTCAGGAATGAGATGGCGTTTTGAACAGCGCCGTCCCGGCGGAAAACGCATGTCGCTCAGAACCCCGGTAAAACCTTTACCAAAATTCGCAGCCTTCGGGCGAGTTGCCAAGTCTGCGCGTTCCGGGCAAGGGACCATTGCTCAGCGATGGTAGGGCTGAGCAGTAGTAATGGGCAAGCGCCCTGGTTTCACCATTGCCAACCGTTCTTCGACGCAAGCACCTGGTTACACGTTCCCAAGAAGAGAACTGTTTTGCAGGTGTCCGTAATCAACGGCTGCAGCGCGGCCACCGACGACCGCGGCCCTCCTGTGACGAACGCAAGGAAGTGGACTTAATCGAAAGAAGTCGAACTTTGAGCGCAAACGCCTGATTACGACAGTTGGCTTCCGATTGCCCGTCATCCGGGAAGTTCAAAAAGATTCGATGAGTGGCGGTGTTCGTGCAATTTGCGGCTTGTGTACTATTTAGCGCTACTCTCTGCGCTGGCTAGCTGTCCAGTTGTGCGCGGTACGCGTGCAGGTCTCGCGGGCAAGGAGTAGCATTTCTGCCATGAAAAGCGTCGAACGCCGTAATTTCTTAAAGGTGGCGGTAGCGCTGCCTTTTGCCCCGCCTTTGAGATCGTTCCCTGAAGTTGCCAGCCCGTTGGGAAAGCCAGTGTTTGTCGCCACGGGCGCGGACGCGACTGGGACAGAGCATCACGGGCCGCGCGCGGGCACGCACCTAGATTTCAAGGTCCTTACCAAAGACACCCAAGCCGGTTTCTTTCTAATAGAGCATCGCAATGTTCCGCAAGGCGGGCCGGTTCGCCATCTGCACTATGCACAAGAAGAATGGTTCTACCTCATTGAGGGCAACAAGTTGGTGATCGACGTAGGCGACGAGCGCTTCACGCTTCGGCCCGGCGATTCCATACTCGCGCCACGGAATGTACCCCATGTGTGGGCCTACGTCGGTGAGAAGCCGGGACGGATGCTGATGGGGTTCACGCCGGCTGGCCAGATGGAAGATTTCTTTACCCTCTCTAGCAAGCAGCCAGTGGATTCGAAAATCGCCGAAGCACACGGCATGAAGTGGCTGGGGCCACCTCTCGACGTGTCGAAGCTGTGAGCTAGCGGAGAACTATGTATCGCCGAACTGACACTCTGCATGGTAAGCCGCCGCCTTGATTGTTGAAAAATCGCCATTACGCTCAAAACCGCTCATCCTCTACTGGATGGTGATCCTACCGTCTGACTTAGAAAGAAACGCCGCAACCTGAAAATCATCCTCCCAAACGATATTTCCCAGGCGGCGACATTTGTGGACCTCCACGTGGTAGCCGTGTTCCCGCAACACATGGACCAACTCCCAGACTTTGCGAATGCTCTCCTCAGCGCTTGATTTGAACCAGAAGATCGCTCTACGCGAGTCAAACTTCTTCGGCGGCGTGGGCAAGTTGGCGTTGAACCAAATGGTCAACCCTCGCAAGTGTTCCCATTTCTCCCGTGTCAGGTCGGCGGAATCGAGGAGTGCATATGACGCTGCAAACACGCCTTGTGGCTTGTGCGAGTCCTTGTGTATGCGAGTTGTCACAAAACGAAGGTACATCGCCGCCAATCGCTCAATCCGAACGGCGATTGTATCGTCTCGATGCTGTTTGGCAGGGTTGGTTGATGAAAAATCCCGATAGCACTCATTGACACCGGAAAAAGGCGAACGGAAGGCTAGGCGAAAGCCGGAGCTTTTCTTTGCGGACCCATGTAACAAATCAGGTTGATGCGGCTCTAGATTCTCTGCAAAGCTTGGAGGGCGAGGGTCTTTTCTTTCTCCTTGATCTGCTCAACGTCTTTGGTCTCATCGTAGCCATACACGCGGACGGTGAAAACGGTCGCTCCCTTTTTCACAGTGAGGACAGTGCCGACATGCGGAGTGGTGCCATACACCGCGTCATCGCCGATTCCGGAGACCGGAGTCTTGGTGATCCCATTGCCGACGGGTGCTTTGGCGTAAGCGAAGGCGCGTTCGTCCTGGAGGGTGAGAGTGACTTTCTTCCTGCTCGTTCCCGCCGCCTCGCCGGACACCGACCAATCGCAAAGCCTGGAAACGACGCGCTTGCCTTCGCCCACGCTCGCCCCCAGCACTGCGCTGACCTGTGCCGGAGTTAAGAGAGAACAAGGATCGGCGGACGCAGCGTGCGCCCGGACAGGGGTTAGCGTAAGGAGAGTGCTCACGATCGCGATGATGACGAACGTCGACTGATTAACACGCATGGAGCCTCCGAGTGGTGGGTCCACCTTGTTCACGTCAGGGTTAGAGCTAGCCAGCTTAGATCAAAACGTGTGGTCTCTGCAGCAAAAACTTGGGTGCGAAACGCCAGCCACATCACGAATAACAACCGCAGTCTCATACGAACCAGCCCCAGGAGACGGATTCGGACAATGACGCATTGTACGGGTCTCGGCTGGCGTAACATCGCCATCTCACCCGTTGTCGGGGGAAAGGCAGTGATCGCGGGACGTTGAGGAACTACCTTGATTCACCCTTCGTATATGCTCCTATCGAATATGAGCGTGACTTTAGGTTTGGCCAGAGGATCGTCTTGTGAGCGCTAAGCCGTCACCGGAAGCAATCATGGCCACCTTTCAAAGCGTCTGGTACCGGCTCGTGCTGCTGTTCTTTGCCGTGTATCTAACTGTGCTCTGGTTCGTCCTCGGCCCAGGAAATCGACATGGCTCTGGGGGCTTCCGGCCTGGCCGTATGCGGTGAGTGTGCTCTGGGGAACATGCAGCCTCGCGCCCGCTGTGCCCACCTCCATTCTGCGACGCGCAACAAAATTGGCCGAAATGAGATCAATATGAAAAGAGAACGCCTAACGCAGATCGTACTGGTGATCGTGGGGCTGTTGAATCTGGCGATAATTTATTTTCTGTATACGGCCCTGCGGCATTCCAGCTGGCTTTTGGATCGGAAGAACGAGGTCGAGCCGATGTTTCTGAGCTTCTTTATTCCGGTCGGGGTCTTTCTACTCATGGCTGCAAGGAGACCATCTGAGCATCGCTCGATGATTGCTCTAGCGGCTTGGTGGCACATCTCCCATGGCACGGTGATGGCTATTCAAACCGTGGAGGCCTGGCATCACGGCGTCCACAGGAACTTTGCTGATGTGATCCTATTCCTTGTGATCGGAGCCGTCCTGTTAGTGCTTCTGCCAGCAAAACGACAGGCAGTCGCGCCAAAAGTTGCGACAGGAGTTGCGTGAACGAGCGCAGAAACCCCACACTCTGCGCGGATAAGCGTTTCTTCTCGCCTTCTTTTCACGGTTTTTCCCGAGGGGATGACGGTGTAGCGAGGGGCTCAGGGGCAGATTGGCGTATCATTAATAATACTCGTAACCCAAAGGTTACAAGTGTAAACGCCTGTTAACAGAACTTACTGCACTTCCTTTTTCAGATTGACAGGCGGTGCCACGAAGATTCGACAAGAGCCGCATTCTGTCGCTCGATACTCTCGACTCGCTACCATGCGGAGGACTTTCAGGTCGAGAGACTTGCTTCCTGAGCTACGGCTTATGAATGCATCTCGCACTTGCCCGGCCCCGGTTAGGACAAAGGCAATTTCTGGCCGTCTCTCGGAGTGCAGAATTTCTCCTTTGGTTGATTGCACATCGTAGGTGAAGTCTTCGTCTGGTCTGCACCGTGCGAAGAGCGCTGGCTCAGGGGCCACATCGCTTCCCTCAATAAGCGTGCAATGGCTTTCCGTGCAGTACTCGGGATATCTCGGATAGAGCGTCAACCCGGAAATGTTTCCTTTCTCGCATGAAATCATTATTGTCGCTGGTGCGTCCGGTGTCTGCGATGCAGCCGGGAGTTGTGGGAGCACGCTTGTTTCCGGATTCAACCATAGAAGAAGCGCTACGCCCAGCACTAACACGAGGATGACCATCAATCCCGACCGTACCCTTTTCGCTGTCATCGCTGGGCTACACCTAAGCCTGGTTGCTCCCTGTTCCTAATTAGACCCCTTGGCTGCCCGGAAGTTCCAGTCTGGCTGGGGAACAGCTTTGCGGAGGTGAAATCGTGCGGCGGCGACTATGGCTGTCGTAATATCGCGGTCACACTCATCGACCCGGCCCGGAGGCGGGCAGACAGCACAAACTTATGCGTAACGCCACATTTCACTCATTGGCCGTAGAAGGAGAATTTTGAGCGTAAACGTCCTAGTGAATGTTCCTATTGTTCCTTGAACTGCGGTTTTCGCCCACGCGACATCCGCACGCGGCAAGATTTCCTGCACCTTGGGTGCAACTTTCCAGCCTGTTTTGGGGTTCAAGATAATCAGGGAAGATCGGTCGGGGAGGACCTTGTGAACGGACGACGTTTTGCGCGTACATCTCGTTTTCTTACTTTGATTTGCACATTTATGGTATCCGGCATCGCGTTGCTATGCGCCACGGCTTTTGCGCAGCGCGGCGCGATGAGTCCTTACCAGGGCGAACGTGACGGAGTTACCGCCGGCGGCAACTGGATGGAATTTCAATCCGAAGACAAAATGAGCGGGGCCAAGCGGATTCGGTTCGAACTGGTCGCCAACAATTATTTCCGCGAAGATCCCGACTACAAATCCAGGGTGGAATTGTTTTGTGAGGACGGCAAACTCAAACTGGCCGACTTCAATCCCGGGGTCAAGCTGCCACCTCCGAATCGTCCCGGATTCTGGGGGCAACCGCAGCTTGATGTGGAAGTTCGCATCGACGACTTTCACACCCATCACGGATGGAACTGGGTGCGCGGCCATTTCCTGTCGATGGACAAAGGGACAACGCGGGGCATGATTGGTGCCCAGATCTTCAACGTTGCGCTTCCGACGCGCAGCGGCCGCCAGATTGCGGAGTTCAGCCCAGCGGGCCTGAACATCGAGCAGGTCCGGCGAGCCTGCGACATCACGCCAAAAAAGCCCAGTAAGGACTGAGCCCGGAATGCGCTTGGCCAAGGAGCGGCGTCGCACCGGCGCCCAGGCTGGGGATCTTATTTCCAGGCGGAAAAGTCGCGATTCATGGTCGCTTCCAAAGCCTCAATCTCCGGCCGCAAGAGTTCTCGCAACTTCACCCGCTGGAGGCCCGACAACTCCGGGAACGCAGAACCGCCCCCAAGGAACAGTCTGAGCGCTCCGAAACGCTTCGCCGTGGCCACGACCGCATCCAGCCGTCGCGCCTTCGACCACTCCGCCAGAAGGAGCGCTCCGCGAGTCCAATAATAGCTTCGAGGTTCGGTCAAGTTCTCCGCGGAGAATGCGCGGCGCCGGTGTGATGGCAGAAGCTTCGGCCGCGACATTCCAACAAAATCCGCCAGTCTGTTCGCATATTCTTGCGGGTCAACTTCGATGTCCTCGTGCACGGTCGCGAGCAACTGCGAGCTGCCAAAGGTCTTCTGCCACTCCTTCAGATGGGTGGCGTATCGGCTCGATTCCAGAAGCTCCGGATCTCGCGACAGGGCATCCTCGAGACTCCAGCGAATGAAGCCGTAGGCGCGCTTCAGGCGGTACAACGACACGATGCGATGGAGGGGGTTGCGGAAGATGCAGACGATTCTTGCCTGGGGAATCAGCTCAGCAATACGCTCACGGGCTGCTGGGGACGCGAAATAGGTGGGCGCGACTTCGCCAATGGGGCGAGCGTCATCTGCGTGCTTGAAGTGAGACTTGTACCAATCGAGCCCACGCTCGAAATTCCGGTCAAAGAAACGGGTCTCTTTCGTCGGATGCGAGAGCCACGCACCCTGGCTCAGGATTCCTTGCAGCCAAGTCGTTCCAGTGCGGGGAGGGCCGATGACGAAAAACGAAGGCAGGCCGGAATTGCTTCCGCCGCCGTTAGCTTGGTCTTTTCTCTCGAAGCCGTTACCAGCCATTGCTTTCCGCGATCTTTTCCTGGCGGGAACGCCGAACAGTCGCAAGCATTCACGGTCGCCGATTCTAAAAACGACTCCTAGCAGGCTGCTGAGAAACTCGTCTTGGGCAGCAGAAGGTCAACCTCAGGCGCTAAAGCGCGCCTGATTTTAGAGGACTTTAACGGCACGACTGAAGTCGTGCCCTTCCCGAAACCTATTCGAGACAGAGTTTTTCAGCAGCCTGCTAGAAAACATGCACTTCTACACAGGGTAGCCAATGGATGTCCAAACCCCGTCTCACAGTTGCCGCTTCCTTTGTAAAGACATTTACACGGCGGTACATACCGGCGGCAGACACAATGCGCCTGCATGTCATGTGGCAGGTCGACGTAGTCCGGCAACCTTCGGGGTACTTGCTCGATTGCCCGGTCTGCTGGCAGTCTGGGAGGTCAAGGGGTCGAGGCACCCATGGGGAGTAGCATGATTTCCAGTCTCGCGTTCTTCCTTCTTGTCGCCGGCGTTCTGATCTATGCCGTGATTCTCTACAACGGCCTGGTACGATTGCGCAACGAGAACGATCGCGCCTGGGCCAACATCGATGTGCTGCTGAAGCAACGCCACGATGAGATCCCCAACCTGGTCGAAACCGTGAAAGGCTATATGCAGCACGAGCAGCAGACGCTGCTCGCAGTGACTCAGGCCCGAGCAGCGTCAGTGAACGCGGCGAGCATCGGGCAAAAAGCTGTGGCCGACCTGCAGGTCGCGAGCGCTCTGCGTGGATTGTTTGCGGTGGCGGAGAATTATCCGCAGCTCAAGGCCAACGACAACTTCCTCAGGCTGCAGAGCCGGATTACGGAACTGGAAGAGCGGATCGCCGATCGCCGGGAATTTTTCAACGATGACGTGAACACCTACAACACGCGCATCGGACAGATCCCCGATGTGTTCGTAGCCAGCTTCATGGGCCTAAAGCGGCGGGAGATGTTCAAAGTTTCAGATGAAGATCGCAGGCAGGTGGAAGTAGCCTTCCAGTCCAAGGTGTAGCTGCGGACGTTACTGGCCGCTCGCTTCGCATCGCGGGACAGCCGAGGCGGCTTTCGCTACGTGGATTGGAATACTATCCCAGCAGCTTGGCTGCTTCTTTCGCGTAATAAGTGAGAATGATGCTCGCGCCGGCGCGCCGGATACTCACCAGCGATTCCATCATCACGCGCTCGCGCTCGATCCATCCATTACGGGCGGCAGCCTCGATCATGGCGTATTCGCCGGATACCTGATAGGCGGCCAGCGGCAGGTCGAATCGCTGCCGCGCCGCCGCAATGACGTCGAGGTACGGCATAGCCGGCTTGACCATGATCATGTCCGCGCCTTCTTCTATGTCTGCCTCAATCTCGCGCATCGCCTCGCGTACGTTGGCACCATCCATCTGATAGGATCGCCGGTCCCCAAATTGCGGCGCCGAATCTGCGGCCTCGCGGAAGGGTCCATAAAATCCCGAGGCAAACTTCGCCGCATACGAAAGAATGGGAGTGTTGGTCAATTCGGCTGCATCGAGAGCCCGCCGGATCGCCGCCACCCGCCCATCCATCATGTCGGATGGCGCGATGATGTCGATCCCTGCCTTGGCCAACGATACGGACGTCTTGGCCAGCAACTCGAGAGACGCATCATTCACGATCTCATAATCGACCAGCGCCCGGCCGGCCACGATCGCAGCAAGCTTCTCCATCACCTCTTCCTTTTCTTCACTGCTTCGGACGGCAACGGTTCGCACCCGGTTCATTGCGTCCCGGGCTGCGGCACCCAGCGACTGCGGAGCCGATCTGGCTTTCACGATTCCGCAGTGCCCATGCGACATGTATTCGCACAAGCAGACGTCGCCCATCAGCACCAATGCCGGCACTTCCCGCTTGATGGCGCGCGCCGCTTGCTGCACGATGCCGTCGTCCGCCCACGCTCCGGTCGCGACATAATCCTTCTTATCCGGCAGACCAAACAGGATGATCGACGGCACGCCCAGCCCGTGCACCTGCCGCGCCTCTTTCACTGCCTCGTCGACCGAGAGGTTGAAAACGCCCGGCATCGAGCGGACTTCCTTCCGCACGCCTTCGCCAGGGCAAACAAACATCGGATACACAAACGCGTCTGGGGTGAGGCGCGTCTCTGAGACGAGGTTCCTTAATTCCGCTGTGCGGCGGAGGCGGCGGAGGCGGGTTACAGGGAATGCCATGGCGGACCACCTGGGAGGGCGCGATCAATCTGGCAGGGCAGCGCTCTCGCCATCATTCTAGAACATCTCCAAGCTGGCACGAGGCTTGGGGGCAAGGGCTGAAGGAGCAATGCTCTCGTAATTAGTGTGGGCGAGATGTGTTGACCAGGGTGACTAAAGTAACCCAATGCTTCCTGACGTTCCTCCGAACTGGAGAATGACTCCATAGAATTAAGGACGGATGGATTGGCTCGGACGCTACCGCTGGTTTGTCGCAGCGGCCGGAATCACTCTGGCCTTTGCTGCCGTGTCTTTGACAGCGCATCGCGGGCCTCGATTGACCGCATTTGCCGATGTCCTTGGTCTGCTGCTGATGTTGGCGGCGTTCGGCGTCCTTCTGTGGAATGCCTACACGCGCCCCGGCAAGGAGCGCACCTTCTGGGCGCTCATGGCGATCGGTTTCCTGTTTTGGATAGTGAATCAAGCTGCCTGGACGGTTTGGGAAACGGTGCTTCACCGCGAAATCCCCGACCCATTCTTTTTCGATATTGTTCTCTTCTTTCACGCCGTGCCGATGCTGGCTGCCATTGGATGGCGTCCAGACCAGTTGAACCGGCAGGGCCGGGTGCTGCTCGGTCTACTGAATTTTGTGATGTTGCTTGGCTGGTGGGTCTTTCTTTACGCCTTCCTTGTTTTTCCGTATCAATCTGTTGTTCTTAGTGTGCGCAAGTACAACATCTACTACGACCGCCTTTATGGAGTAGAGAACGCGCTGCTGGTGGCGCTTTTGATCATCGCCGTATCGAACAGTCCTCGAGGCTGGCGCCGTCTTTACCTGCATTATCTGGGCGCCTTCGCAGTCTATGCGGTGAATTCTCAGCTCCTCAACCGCGCCGCGGCGAACAGTACCTACTACTCCGGAAGCCTTTATGACGTTGCTCTCATCGCGACGGTGGGGTGGATGGCCGCAGCCTCTTTGTCGGCGCGGGATTGGGGCCTGCAGAGTGTGGAATTCAATCTTAATCCGCGCTGGAAGAAGCTGGTTGTACGAATCGCGATGTTTACCATCCTATCGCTACCGGTGCTGGGGTTGTGGACGGTCCTGTTCGATCATTCTCCATCGGCCGCGCGGGAATTCCGTGTCTTCAGTGTGCTCGCCGCGATGCTGGTGCTGGGCGCATTCGTCTTCCTGAGACAATATCTGCAGGACCAGGCGCTGATCACCGTGTTGCACGAGTCGCGCCGCGCCTACAGCACTCAGAAAGAGCTTCAGACGCAATTGGTGCAGAAGGAAAAGCTTGCCTCGCTCGGCAATCTCGTAGCCGGAGCGGCCCGGGAAATCGATCATCCTCTCAGCGCGATCATGACCCATTCAGAAGAACTGTGGACGCGCGAGCACCTGACCGACGAACAAAACGTCTTGCTGCGCAAGATTGTGAACCAGGCCCGCCGCACCAGCGATCTGGTTTCCAATCTGCTGAGCTTTGCCCAGCAGGCGCCCGGAGAAAAAACTTTTGTCGATCTTGCAGTGCTGTTAACCCGCGCCTCTCAAATGATGGAGTCGCGGCGCTCGTCGGGGCAGATTCAGGTTCGACTCGCCATCGAAACAGGTTTTCCTCGCGTGCTTGCCAATGCCAACCAGTTGTTTCAGGTCTTTGTCGAGATCATTGAGAACGCGATGGACGCCCTCGCTGAAGCTGGCGGCGGACTGCTGGAGATCAGCGCACAGCGCCAGGGCGGCGAGGCTGTGCTGAGATTTTCCGACAGTGGACCCGGATTGCGGGACCCGCAGCGGGTTTTCGATCCGTTCTATACGACGAAGCCGGTCGGCAAAGGCACAGGCCTCGGCCTCAGCGCGGTCTATGGCGTGATTCAAGATCACGGGGGGCACATCACTTGCCGCAACAAGCCTGAGGGCGGGGCCGAATTCGTGATTCGCCTTGCGAAAATCGAAGAACCTGCCATCCAAATGGTCGCTGCCGCCGGCCCATAAGCAGTCGCTCCCGCCGCTACTCCTGTAACATGAACTCGATGGCGGCGGCGCTCACCCACACTTCGGCGCGCGTGCTCGAGTTCGAATCCCTGCGCGAACTTCTGCGCGGATACGCCTCTTCGCCTCTCGGCCAGGGCCTCATCGACGCGCTGGCACCATCCACCGATCATGCCTGGATTCAGACTCAGCAGGATCTCTCCACGGAAATCCGCGAATTCCGACGCGTTGGCGGGCGCTTCGATTTCAGCGGCCTCCTTGAAATCGCGCCGTTGGTGGAGAAGTCGCGCATCGCCGGCGTCGCGCTTGAAACCATCGACATTCGCGACATCCTTCTGGTGGTGGATCGCGCGGCGGCGTGGCGCGAGATCGCTTTGCATCCGCCCGCGGCGATTCGCTCGGAATGGCGCGAGGTGCGCTCGCTTTCCGCCGGAATTGCAGACTTCACCGAGTTTCTGAAATCGTTTCGCAACAAGATCCAACCCGACGGCACGCTCGAAGATAAAGCGTCTCCCGAACTCGCGCGCATCCGCCGCGAAATCGAGAAACAGCGCCGCTCAATTCAGGAATCTTTGCGCGGATACCTGCGCCGCCTGGCCGAGGATGGAGCGGTGCAAGACGAACTGATCACCATCCGGGGAGAGCGCTTCGTAATCCCAGTTAAGATCGAGCAGAAGCGACGCGTGCAGGGCGTCGTCCACGGAGCCAGTTCGAGCGGGCAGACGGTTTTCGTCGAGCCGCTCGAAACCATCGAGCAGAACAACGAACTGGTGCGTTTACTCGAAGAGGAGTTAGTGGAAATCCACCGCATCCTCATCGAAATGACCGGGCGGATCGGAGCACAAGCCGAGCCGATCATCGCTGCTGTCGACGTCTTAGCCGAACTCGAACTTCAATTCGCCAAAGCCCACTTTGCCGAGGTCTACAACTGCGCGGCTGTTGTCTTGACGGACAGTCACCATGGCTCCGGTGGGGACCGCGAAGCTCGCCTCCTGCTGCAGAACGCGAGGCATCCGCTGCTGGAGAGGAATCTTAAGGCGAAAGGTCACGAAGTCGTTCCAGTCACCGTCGAACTCGAAGGCGCTCGCCGCCAATTGATCATCACCGGGCCTAACACCGGAGGAAAAACTGTAACGCTGAAGACCGTCGGACTGCTCGCGCTGATGGCGCAGGCCGGGCTGCCAGTTCCTGCCGATCGCGCCGAGCTTCCGGTCTTCGACGCCGTGCTGGCCGACATTGGCGACTATCAATCCATCGAGCAAAATCTTTCTACGTTCTCCGCCCACGTCACCAATATCGATTTCATCTCGCGGATTGCGACTGCGAAGTCGCTGGTGCTGCTGGACGAGCTCGGCTCCGCCACCGATCCCGAAGAAGGCGCCGCCCTGGCTGTCGCAATCGCCAGTCATTTCGGCCATATCGGGTGCATGACCGTGATCTCCACTCACCACACGTCGCTCAAAGTATACGGAGCGAACACACCGGGGGTGCTCAACGCCTCGGTCGGCTTCGATGAAGCCACGCTGCAACCCACATACGAGCTGAAGATCGGAGTGCCCGGCGCGTCCGCCGGCATCAACATTGCACAGCGACTGGGACTCAATCCGTCGATCATCGACGGAGCGCGTGGCCGCCTCGGCACGCAGGCTCGTGATGTGGGCCAGTTTCTTGACAAGCTGCACGCCGACCTGCGCGAGGCCGAAAACGAACGCTTGCGATTGCAGGCAGACCAACAAGAATTGCGGCGCGAGAAAGACCGCTTGGCGGTTGAAGGGAAAAAGGAGCAGCAGGCCAAAATCCGCGAGATGGAGAAGAAGCTGGAGGCCCTGCTCCGCGATTTCGAATATCACGCGCGCGAAGCGATCAGTGCGGTGCAGGATCGCGTGGCGGCGCAGAAGCTTTCCAAAGACGCCGAGCGCCGCATCGCCAAGCTGCGCCGTGAGTTCCGCGAGCAATTCGATTCGACTGTGGTGGCACACTCTACTGGAGCCGATCAGGGCGATCCCCATGCGCAGCCGCAATTGGTCAAGCACGTCTCCGAAGGCGACACGGTGAAACTGAAGTCGACGGGACGCTCCGCTCGTGTGGCGCGCAAAATCGATGACAGTCACTTCGAAGTCGAGATGGGCGCAATGAAGATGAAGATCGCGCGCGAAGACATCGCCGAGGTATTGGCGGGCGCGCGAGCAGGGGATACCCCCGTAAAGGCCGCGCGGGCCCGAGGTATCTCTGTGTCGCTGGAGAGTGAAGGCACAAACGTTCCCACCGAAATCAATGTCATCGGACAGACGGTCGACGATGCCTCCCGTGAAGTCGAGAAGTTCGTCGATCGCGCGTTCCTCGCCGGCCTGCCGCGCGTGCGCGTCGTTCACGGGAGCGGCATGGGCATTCTTCGCAAAGCGCTGCGGCAAATGCTGCAGCAGCATCCTCACGTCATGTCAGTTCTCGAAGCCCCACAAAATGAGGGCGGCGGCGGCGCCACACTGGTGGAGTTGAACGTCTAGAGTCGTGTCCCAGAAATTCGCGGAGTAGGTTCGGTGCGGCTTTTCTGGTAGGGCCATCTCGCTCAGGGGCCGAAGTCCGTGTTTCCTGGGCTCTGGTTACGGCGCGGCTGAAGCTGCCCCTTTCAAAGCTCACGCTCACGCCGCACAGATCGATCAAAACCCCCTTCGCGCAAAGAGGCGAGCAGAAGACGCGCAGGCTTGCGCTGACGCCTGTTTACAACCGATCAACCACACGTGGACAAATCGGGTCTAACATATTTGGTAGCTGTCACTTTGAATGGTCTCCCAGAACGAAGTGTGGCCAACTGACCGATGCGAAAGTCCCATATCTTAATCCGGGCCATTGCCGCCGCTGCGCTGCTATTCAGCCTGCGCGCGGACGGGCAGTCACAACCGAGATCCTTGGACAGTGTCCCCCACTCGTCTAATTTCAAATTTGTGGAGAGAGGTGGCACTTGCATGTACGGCAAAATTTCAAAGGCCGACGGCGCAAGCATTACAGTGCAGCTATTCGAGAGGCCACCAATCACTTTACCGAAAGACGATGTTCTTCAGGTGAGTCAAGGCAATGCCCTTCTCTATTCTGCGCGGAGTTCTTGGGCTGATGTTTCTGCAGCGCCTGTGTACCCTCGCGAAGCGTTTGTGCTCGTTTTGAAGAGCGGTAAGCATGTGAAAGGCAAGCCGACCAAAACGATGCCAGACAGCATTACTCTCAAGCATGCTTTCAGCACGACCCTCTATCGGAAATCCGAAATCGCGACTGTTGACTACTTGCGTGTGAAACCTGCAACAGACGCGTTCATGACTGATCTTGGAGAAGCTCCGTGGTTGCTGTTATTGGATCCCGAGTTCTATTACAGAGCAACGGGTCTTCCGGGCAAGATTCAAATTCGCCTCTACGATGCAACGAAGCCTGAAGACGACACACCCGTCGCATGCAAAAGTTGGCTTTAAATCGCGATCGCTCATTGATCCTGCGAGTGTTGCTTCCCGCCAAGATCGTCTGCGGTAATTTTCAAGATGTGCCCGAGCGCCCCGGTCGCGAACGCGATCCCGAGACCCAGCATCTCAGACAACATTCTGCCGATCTTCCCAAACTCGCTGATGGCCTTCGTCACTCAACCCCCGGCTGCAAGACGGTCAGTCGAGCACAAGGTTCCCTCCATCCATCGCGTAGCGGCCACGAACCCGCAAAAGGGGATTCAGGCGGTGTGTACGGCCCCCATATTCCGCCTACGGACCGCGTTGTGTTTCGACAGCCCTTCGAAATTCGACGAACGGCTGAGGTGGTTGCGTGACAGGTATCTGTGGGCTAAAGCCCGTGTTTTTTGGGCTCTAGTGGGCTGTCACAGTGAAGGCATTAGCGGCGAACCGTGGCGATGGTACGCCTCGCTGCGCTCGGCGGGACGGACGAATGCGTCCGTCCCCACATCTTTGCAATAGTCCACCAGGTTACGGCGCGACTGAAGCCGCGCCTTTCCCCAAAAAACCATTGATGAGACCAGTTCCAGATCCAGGTCAGCGAATATCCACTTTGAGGTCGAGGTAGACCTGGGAGCGCTCGTCGAACTGGCTGACCGACTTGGTGTCGCTCTTGCGTCCGTTGAACTGGGCGTAGACCTCGTAGTCGACCACGGTCGAAAGAGCGGGAAAGCGGTAGGTACCATCGGCGCCGACGATGTACGTCTTTACCGCACGAGTTCGCGTGTTGGTTACGTAGACGACCGCGTCTTTGACGGGATTATCGTGCGCATCGAGGACTTTGCCGTAGAGCAGACGGCCTGAGGCTTTCTCTTTCTTATCCGGGGCAGCGTTCGACAGCGCGCAAAAGCCTATCAACAGCGCGCAAAGTAACACGGCGGCTTGGAACATCGACCGGCGGGAACTCATATTGACGCTATTGTCTCACGAGAAATGCGCGGCGGAGTGATTAGTAAGCGAGGTGGATTCCGGTGTCTTCGCGTTCTTCGTTGTAGATGTGAACGGTCACTTCCTGAACGAGATGAAGCGGGCGCCCGTCGGCTGTTTTGAAACGCTTCAGGTCTGCACTGAGAATGTAGTCGGACTCTCCGGCAGGGACGCGCTGGGCGAATTCTCCGTGATGGTCGGAGTAGACCTCCCATTTGGGCTTCTTGTCTTTGGCGCGGCGAATCCTGACGGTTACGCCGTACACCGGCCGATCGTCTGGTCCCCACACCGTCCCCGCAATGACAGCGTAGGGCTTTCCCCTGGACTTCTGAGCCGCAAGTAAATTTTGGTGAGAGCCGAACCAGGGCGCGAAAACCACAACAAGAATCCCAATGCAGGGGAGAGCGGACGCCGTGGTGCGCCGGAGTTCAGGAGTAGTCACCGTCTTCGCTTTCCTCCTCTTCGTCGTCTTCTTCTTCGTAGCCTTCTTCGACCGCTTTCAACTCAAGCGGACTGGTAGTGACGACCTCGAAATCGGTGCCACACTCAGGGCAGGAAATGACCTCGCCCTCGTCGACTTCTTCCTCTTCGACGTCAAGGTTGTGTTCGCATTCAGGACAAAGCACCATAAAGCCTCCCGTGCCCATTAGAGCCTCCTGATAATATTTAGATTCTCCCCGGCGCTTGGTCAAGGGGAAGAAATGTGTGGGCAGGAGAATACCGGGGCGTTCCGGGGTTGGGGCGACTACTGGATTTTCCCGACAGGAGGCTGCGATTCGCATGAAAAAGCTTGGTTCTGGTCGGTGGCTCTTGACGTTGGCTGTGCTTTCCGTAGTGGCAATGATGGCGCAATTTGGGGCAGCTCAGTCCGCTCCGTCAATGGCCGCCGATCCTAAGATTGCAGGGGCTTTGCGGCAGATTTCGGCGCAAAAGATTCAGGCCAACATCGACAGGTTGGTCAGCTTCGGGACGCGCTCGACGCTTTCGGCGCAGGATCCGGGAGCGATTGCGGCGGGGCGGGGGATCGGCGCGGCGCAAGAATGGATCAAATCAGAATTCGAGCGCTACTCCAGAGATTGCGGCGGCTGCCTGGAAGTCAAGGCCGACACCTACACCCAGGAACCGGGCGAGAGAGTGAAGGAGCCGACGGTAATCACCAATGTTTATGCGGTGCTGAAGGGCAGCGATGCGGAGAATTCCAAGCGCATCGTGCTGGTCACGGGACACTACGATTCGCGCAATAGCGACAACTACAACATCACCGATGACGCTCCCGGAGCGAACGACGATGCCAGTGGCACCGCGGTCAGCCTGGAATGCGCGCGGGTGCTGAGCAAGCTGAAGTTCCCGTCGACCATTGTTTTTCTGACGGTGGCCGGCGAAGAGCAGGGACTTTATGGCAGCCGACATTTCGCGAAGATGGCGAAGGATGAAGGCTGGGACCTGGAAGCCGTGCTCAATAATGACATCGTTGGCGCCGACAAGAGCCCGGAGCAGGATCACTCCGTCATTCGCGTTTTCTCCGAGGGCGTACCGGCGGTGGCGACCGATCAGGATTTGCGGCGCATACGGACTCTGGGGGGCGAGAGCGACTCCACGTCACGGCAACTGGCGCGGTATATGGTCGAGGCCGGCAGAACGTACGACTTGGGCGTGAAGCCGATGATGATCTTCCGGCAGGATCGATACCTGCGGGGCGGCGATCACTACTCGTTCAACCAGCAGGGATTCGCGGCTGTGCGGATCACGGAGTTTCGCGAAGACTTCCATCACCAACACCAAAACGTGCGAATGGAAGGCGGCATCCAGTATGGCGACCTGGCGAAGTTTGTGGACTTCGACTTCGTGTCGCACGTGGCACGGATGAATGCGGCGACGCTCGCCTCACTGGCGGCGGCCCCGGCACCACCGGCGAACGTGCATCTCGAGACCAAGGACTTGGTGAATGATTCCACGCTGACCTGGGACGCATCGCCGGGTGGACTGGCCACGGGATACGAGGTGCTGTGGCGGGCTACGACGAGCCCGGAGTGGGAGCACGCTCAAAGCGTTGGGAACGTGACACGCACGACCATGAAGATGTCGAAAGATAACGTCATCTTCGCGGTGGTCGGAGTCGACAAAGAAGGACATCGCAGCCTGCCGGTGGTGCCGACGCCGCAGCGGTAGATATATCGCTCGCCCGAGTACCAAGAAGCGCCAATAGGGCAGGTTAGGCCACGTTCGTCTTTTTCGTATCGCGATAGGACTAGAATTGAACGACGAGGGTTACTGAGTGCGTCGAACCGGCGAACCGATGACGTTGAGCCTGCCGCCGTTTACCCGGGCGGTGACCTGGCTCATTGGAATCAATACCGGCGTTTTTCTGCTGGTGGAGCTGTTGGAGTTGGTGAGACTCCCGGTCTGGCTCTACATCCGAGACTACCTGGCTCTGACGCCGTTTGAAGTCGTGCAGCGGGGCTTCGTCTGGCAGATCGTCACCTATAGTTTCTTCCATGCGGGCTTCATGCACTGGTTCGGAAACATGCTGGGGCTCTGGATGTTTGGCGCTGCCTTCGAGAATGCGTGGGGAATACGGCGCTTCCTGGAACTTTATTTCATCGGGGTCATCGGCGCCGCGGTGACCACCATTGGGCTCTCTTATGCGCACATGCTGGGCAGCCCGATTACGTGGACGGTAGGCGCGTCGGGCGGCGTATTCGCCATTTTGATCGCGTTCGGAATTCTGTTTGCGGAAAGCGAGATCATGATGTTCCCGCTTCCATTCCTCATCAAGGCCAAGTATTTCGTGGGCATCCTGATTGTGGTGACACTTGCACTGGCGATGGGAGGAGGCGGGAGCGTAGCGTACGTGGCGCACCTGGGCGGATTGTTCTTTGGCTGGCTTTACGTGCGGCGCGGACCGAAGCCGTCACTGGTCAATATCAGCTTCTCGGAGCGTTACTACGGCTGGCGCAACTCCTATTACCGGTGGAAGCGGCGGCGAGCCGCCAAGAAGTTCGAAGTCTACATGCGGCAGCATGACCGCGACGTGCATTTCGACGAGCACGGGAACTACATTCCGCCCGATGATTCTCACAAAGGGAACGGCGGCGGGAAATCGGGGTGGGTGAACTGAAGGCAGGTGTCAGATCGTAGGTCTCAGGTTTTAGGCCGGGGTCGAGCACGAGATGTGGCTCAAGATCCAAACAGCTGTCGCGCGTCGCGCGACCGGACAGCCGAGGGCGGCTGTCCCTACACGATCATTTCTCTCGTTGCATCTCGCGGTAGGCTTCGCTCTTCGATACTCCTCGTTCTTTCGCGACGCGCTTTAGGGCGGCCTTCTCGTCCAGTTTCTCTTCTGCCATGATCTGCGCCACGCGCTGGCGCACATTGGGGCGGATGGGGGCGTCCGCCCCCATGCGAGCATCGTTGGGTTCCGCTTTGGCAATGAGCAGGGTGATCTCACCTTTTACGGCATCGCGCGATTTGAGGGCTTGCAGAATCTCTACCGCGGTTCCCCGCAGGAATTCTTCGTGCAGCTTGGTGACTTCGCGCGCGATGACGACCTTCCTGGCTGCTCCGAGGATTTCGGCTACATCGATGAGCGCCTCGACGATCCGGTGCGGAGCCTCGTAGAAAGCCTGAGTGCGCGGTGAATTCCGGATTGATTCCAAGGCTGCTCGGCGCTCACCGCGTTTTGCAGGAAGAAATCCGCTGAAGCGGAAGGAATCGGTGGGTAGCCCGCTCGCGACCAGCGCGGCCAGAAATGCCGAAGCACCGGGCACAGGAACAACCGGCACACGATGCCGGATGGCCAGCGCGATCAGCCGGTATCCGGGATCGGAAATTCCGGGCATGCCCGCATCGGTCACCAGGGCGACACTGGTTCCTTCCTGCATCTCTTTCACCAGTTCTGCTGAACGCGTCATCTCGTTGTGCTCGTGATAGCTGGTGGTGCGGGTCGCGATCGCGTAGTGATTCAGCAGCTTTTGCGTCTGGCGCGTATCTTCGCAGGCGATCACGTCCACTTCCTTGAGCACGCGGAGAGCTCGTAGCGTGATGTCTTCGAGATTGCCAATCGGAGTGGCCACCAGATAGAGCGCGGGAGCAGCAGCCGCGCGTTCGGAGTCGGGGTGGTCGCGGCAGGGCTTCGTTCTCGCACCCAGGCCGTCAGATTCCGATTCGGTTTCCTTCATCGCCGGAAGTCTATCACCCGCTTCTTCAGAAAAATTGGGCGTCCAGGTACCTGCCTGTGAACTTGTGCCGGATGTCCTTGGTTGGCAAGCTGGGTGATTGGAGAGTCCCTATGTCGACGAATGATTTCCGCATTGCCAAAGTACAAAGAACGCTGCGCTGGTTTGAGGACGACATTCCCCTGCTCAATATGCGGGTAAAGGAACTATCGAAAGAACGGCAGGAGTCGGCGCGAAATTTGGCCACGGCGATGATCGCTAAGACCAGGGCGGAACTGGAGCGCTTGCTGCGAGAACAGCCGATGGAGAACAGCGACACGCCCGGCGCCGCGGCGGAGCCTGCGGACTAGGGCTAAGTTTGGGATTCGAGAGGTGCCGGCGAGACGCCGCCACGACAGCCGCGGGGACGGCGGCGCTACGACAGAGACGCTGCGGCGGCGCCGGCTACCGCTGCTTGAGCTGGCAAATGCTCTCCGGAAACCGTCACTTCCTCCCACAACGTCTTATCCCGCAGGATGCGCGAGACCAGAGCGGTATGCATGGCGTGTCCGGCGCGGTCGGCGACGATCTTACCGCAGAATCTGCTTTCCCAGCAGAGCCAGATCACCAACCAGGTCCAGAACTTTGTGGCGCACAAATTCGTCATCAAAGCGCAGCGGGCCGTTTTCGATGCCATCGCGGGTGAGGACGATGCAGTTCTCGCGCGATGCGCCGCGGATCAATCCCATGTTGCGCATAGCTTGCTCATCTTCGCGAGAGCCGAAGGTGCGGGCGGCGGCGATGTGCCGTAGATAGCTGCCATTCGTCAGTTCCACCTCGAACGTTTCTTTCCCAATCAGCGGGTGAGGAAAATTGATGGAGTAGGAAACCGAATAGGTGTCAGCCGGATAGACGGCGATGAATTTGTTGCCTTCGCGCAGCTCCAGGCGACGGCGGATCTTCAGATATTTGCGCGCCCGGCGCTGCTTGCGGATACCCGCTTTCTGAATCATCTCGATGAAGGGCTTGGCGCTGCCGTCGAGAATGGGCAGTTCCAGATTATCGAGTTCGACGATGGCGTTATCGATTCCTGCGCCGATGAAAGCCGAGAGCACGTGCTCGGTGGTGGAGATGAGCACGCCCTTCTTCATGAGGCTGGTAGCGTAGCTGACACGGGCGACGTTGCTGCTGGTGGCCTCAATTTCGAATCCATCGAGATCGGTGCGGCGAAAAACGATCCCCGTGCCCGAGGCGGCGGGAAGGATGCGCATCGAAACCGGCGCTCCGCTGTGCAAGCCAATGCCACTACACCCTATCGCGGCGCGAATTGTCTGTTCGGAGGTCAAACAGGTATTGGATGTGTACTCTTGAAGCAATAGAGTACTGCGGTTAACCAAAAACTTGTCTGTGGCAAAAAAGCCACAGTTCGTGGCAACGGCCGCGCGGTACTGCTGCAAATGCCCGGCTTGTAAACATCTGTAAATTAGTAGCTTAGGAGTTCGACGGTCAGTGCTTGGCGGATTTTGCGGGCTTGTTGGGATTATAGCCGGAGTTGGGGTCGAACATGGCTTGGTCGAGGCTTTGATTGATAGTAACGGAATTGAGGAAGCGCTGGCTGGACATGTCTCCGTTGAAATAGCGCGTGATGTTGTAGGGCGCCATGATGTCGGAGACTTTTCTGTAGTTCTCGTAGATTTCCTCTTCCAGATTCTTTTGGCGGTCCACCGGATCGCGCCACTCGAATGACTTCTTCACCGGAAGGTGGGTATCGACATCGAAGTAGAGGTTCACACTCTCATCCTGCGAATTGATCAGTGTTATTTCCACAGCGGGGTGCTGGGCTGCGATGGCGTTGCCCACGTAGATCAGGGCCACGCCTGGATCGTTGACCCAGGTGCGTAGAACATTATCGAGCGAGAAACGGCGGCGGCGTAGGTAATCATCGAGATCCTTCTTCTCGATGGGATGAGGCCCTTTGTAGGTGATCTCCCACGCCTTGCTGCCGACAAAGAGTTCGGCGATGTCGCGCTCCTTTGTCAACTCAATCCGCTCTTTGTCGGGGAATTGGGTGAAGCCCCAGAACAAGCCTCCGGCGCCGGAGGGGCGTCCGGCGTGGAAGCTATAGATGCGGCCCTGCAGTTCGCGATCGCGCATGGTGAGCCAGACTTGTCCGCCGAGCGCCTGAATGCCTTGCTCGATAACGGCCTTGGCCTGGTCTGCATTCTGAGCAGCTTCTTTGTCGAGTTCAATTTTTCCGGCGGCGCTGGCCGGTCTTGCCGAGGGCTGGGATGCCGCGGTTGGCGAAGAGGTCGTGGTCTGCGGCATTCGCCCGGCGAAGGCGAGAGCCGAGCACACCAAAAGCAATATAGGAAGCGGCTGTTTCATTCCGTTTCAGGGGTGAGTGCTTGCAATCAGAATTCTAGCGTTTTCAGCGGACTTTCTCCCTGCGGTAAATGCATGCTCCTCTGGTTCATTGGATGCAGAAACGACCGGGAATGCAAGCTCGCCGGGCGCGTTTTTGCGCCAGAAAGCGTCAAAATCAGCCGGTAAGTACCGCGCCTCCATTGACATTGAAGATCTCCCCCGTGATGAACCCAGCATGCTCCGTGCACAAAAAAAGGATGGGGGCAGCGATTTCCTGGGGTTTGGCGGCTCGTCCCATGGGGATGGTACGGCGAATGACGGCTCCGGTCTTGGGATCCGCCAGCGCGGCCGCGCTCATATCGGTGTCGACCCAGCCCGGCGCCACGCAGTTTACGTAGATTCCGGCCGGCGCCAGTTCCGTGGAAAGGCCTTTGACCATGCTGATGAGGGCTCCCTTGGTAGCGGAATAGTCGCAATGGTAGGCTTCTCCGCGCTGGCCGCTGGTCGAACTAATAAGCACAATATGTCCTGCCGGACCGGTGGTCCGCGGCTGCGATTTCATTTGCGCGACGGCATGCTTCACCAGGCCGAAGACCCCGTCCAGATTAATCGACAGCGTGTTGCGCCACTGGTCATCGGACAACTGCTCGATGGGAGCGTCTTCGACCGGCCACACGCCGTGGTTCGCGACGAGGATATCGAGACGGCCGAAGTGGCGGACGGACGCCCCCACCAGGGCACGAGCCGCTTCGGGCGTGTTCAGGTCGCAAGGCACGGCATGGCAGACCGAGGCGCCACATTCTTTGACAAGTGCATCGGCTTGGGAGCGCGCAGAGCGGTAGCTGAAGACAACCTTGGCGCCAGATTCAGCGAACATCCGAACTGTGGCTGCGCCAATGCCACGAGAACCGCCGGAGATCAGAGCGACCTTGCCAGAGAGGGACAGAGCAACGGGCATAGGGTTCTAGGCTACCGCAATCGCGGGCGGTAGGCCTAGGCCGGCATGGAGAGGGTTACATGCGTAGAAATGCGGATTGCTGAAAGCGTGGAATTCTCCCAAGCTCGTAGCTTCAAGCTACGACACAGGTTGCTGACAAACCATTTCCTTGTGAGAGGCCCTTCCCCAGCGGCTGAAGCCGGATTGACTTTGCTTGGGTGGCGGCGCGGCTGGAAGCCGCGCCCTTTCAAATCAATTCGTACGCAGGCTTTGTCAGCGGTCTGAGCCGGAGCCTCCGGCTGCGACCGCAGATCTCTGGTCGATCTCAAAAATCAGCCAAGTCCCTGGTGGGTAGCGCCACTCGAACAGCATTGACCACCGCGGCCAGATCAATAATCTCTTGCAGGATGGCGCCCTCGAGCGGGGGCAGGTAGCCAAACGCAGCCGCAACCATGCCCACCACGCTGGCTGCCATTCCTCCCAGGGCACTCTGCAGAGCGATGGAGCGCATGCGGTGACTGACGTGAATCAGCTCATCGACCTTACCGAGAGATGTGGTGAGAATTACTGCGTCCGCTGCTTCCGAGGTGATATCGCTATTCGGACCAAAGGCGACACCCACGGTTGCGGTCATGAGCGCCGGAGCATCGTTAATTCCGTCCCCGATGAAAAGGGTACGCGCTTTCCTGGTTTCGGCCTCGACGATGTCGACCTTCTGCTCGGGACTCTGTTCCGCAAACACTTCAGTGATGCCGACCTCTTGCGCCAGATAGCGGACCTCCGACTCCCGGTCTCCGGAGACCAGTAGCACGCGGTTTACCTGATGACTTGGATTCAAGTGGTGAACGAAAGGCTTGGTGTCGTGACGAGGGGCATCATGAAAACGCAATGTTCCAGCATAGTGGCTGTCTATAAGAACGAGGCACTCCAGTCCTGAAACCAGCGGGGGCAATGACGGCAGCAGGTCAGCGTCGACCTTCCCACGGCCGGTGATGCGCACTCTCCTGCCGTCAACCAGGCCGAACAGACCGTCGCCCGGTTTCTCCTGCATCTGGCTGACTTCAAGCAAGGCCAGCTTGGCTTCGCGCGCGGCTTGCACCACAGCGGCGGCCAGGGGGTGCTTGGAAAATTGCTCAAGGCTGGCAGCCGCCTGCAACACCTTGTCCTGGGTGAACACGGGAGCGCACAGCACCTCGGTCATGCGAGGCTTGCCGTAGGTCAAAGTTCCAGTCTTATCGAAGATCAGTGTGCGGCAGGTTGTAATCTGCTCCAAGGCTGCGGGATTTTTGATGATGATGCTATGCCTGGCGGAGAGCGAGATGGCCCCAATAACCGCCACTGGTATCGCCAGGATCAGGGGACACGGGGTGGCGATGACAATTACGGCCAGAAAGCGGGTAGAATCGCCAGTCACCAGCCAAGTCACTCCGGCCACGCACAGGGCCAGCGGAGTGTACCAAGCCCCGATTCGGTCTCCGATGCGGCGGAGCTGCGGGCGTTTATCCTGGGTTTGCTCCATCACCTGCATGATCTTGGCGTAACGTGAATCGACCGCCAGTTTCTCGGCGTTGATGGTCATCGCCATGTCGCCGTTGATTGCGCCCGACAAGACCTTTGATCCGGGGGTCTTTGAGATCTCGAACGGCTCGCCGGTTAAATAGGATTCATCCATCACGCCGTGTCCTTCGGTGACCACCCCGTCCACCGGACAGATCTCGTGGGGTAACACAATGACGTGATCGCCGACCTGAATCTGGTCCAATCGAATGTCCTCGACTGACGTTCCGCGCCGGCGATGTGCTACGAGCGGCATACGCTTGGCCAAGGCGTCCAATACGGAAGACGCCCTGCGGGTAGCAAACTGCTCCAATGCGGCTCCACCCGAGAGCATCAGAACAATAATCGTTCCGACCAGATATTGACCCATCGCGACGGAAGCCAGGATTGAGACCCCAGCCAGCAAGTCGGAACCGAACTCCCGAACCCAGACTTTCTTGATCAAGGTCACAAGGATCGGAATTCCACCAACTGCGAGTGCGACGAAGAGCGGGCCCAGATTCGCCAATGCTGGAAGATGGGTGAAATATCTGAAAATCAAGTGCAGAAGAATGGCTAGCGCCGCCAGGACTGCAATGTAAGTTTCGCCAGAGGCGGAGATCGGGGTTTGACCAGGAGCCGTTTTTTGTGGAGTCATAACAAAGGCGTTGAAAGGTCAGGACTCTTCAGAAATGCCGTCACACGATTTTCGCGCCAATCCAAGTGCCTCAGAATAGCGCTCAAGCAACCTCGCCTGTTGTGACAGGAATCACAACCGGAGAATTGAATGTGGAGTCCCTCTGGTGAGAAATGCAATGAATCCTGTCAACCGATGGGTCGAAAATGCGGACACGGTCACACAGCGATCCTCGAGATCTGGTCCGCCATTCAGATGTTCACGCCGGCGCGAAAGGGGGCATTAGCCGCGAAACTCACATACTGGAAGAAGCTCGCTCTGATTTCAACCCACGGAGCAAGAGACGCACCAGCATGCCGTCGAAGCGAGTTCCGCTCATTTTTACCAATTCATCGAGCGCCTGATCGGGGGTCCGGGCGCTGGAGAACGACTGCTCCGTGATCATGTTGGCGTAAGCGTCAGACACGGCGATGATTCTGGCCCAAAGCGGAATTTCTTCTCCGCGCAAGCCGTCGGGATAACCCGAGCCGTCGAAGCGCTGGTGATGGTGCTCGATCGCCTCCCGCATCATAGAAGAATGAGGAATGATGCCAACGATCTCGGCGCCCACTTGGGGATGCGTCTGCAATAGCTGGAACTCTTCCTCGCTAAGGGGACCGGGTTTATTGAGAATCTGCTCAGAGACAAAGATCTTCCCCACATCATGGACACGCGCCGCGTAGACCAGATCGGCAGTCTCGTCCGATGACAAACCCAAACCTCGGGCTATCACCTCGGTATAACGGGCCACCATGTCTCCGTGGCCGGCGGTTTGTAGCTCACGCGACTCGGCGGCGCGGCTGAGAGACTCGATCGCCTCTTTCAGTACTCCCACATTGCAGTTCTCACCCTCGCCGCAGAGCTTGTGTAGAGTGGTGGCCAGTTCGCGAAGCTGCTCGGGCCCGGTACGCTCGCGCTGCAGGAAGCCCTCAATGTAAGAGGAAATCTGCTGGCGTTGGCGGGCAAAATCCTGGCCTTCGACGAACTCCTGCGCGGTGGAAACCTGGTTGCCTCCCGAGCGTTTCGAAACGTACATCCCGGCATCGGCCACCCGAATGATGTCTTCGATAGAGAATCCATGCATGGGAAAGCTGGCTACGCCAAAACTTCCGGTGACGTGGTGTTCGTTCAGCATGGGATCTGCGGCCAACCACTGCCGCAAGCGTTCGGCCAGCACCTGAGCCTGTTCAGCGCCGGTTTCCGGCATCAGGATGATGAACTCGTCGCCCCCATAGCGAGCCACCACATTGGATTGCCGCGATTTGTGTTCCAGCAAGCGGCCGACACGGGCCAGCACCAGGTCACCCTCGAAATGCCCCATGGAGTCGTTGACCTCTTTGAATTTGTCGAGATCAATGAGCACGACTGAGAAGGGACGTCCCGAACGCGAAGCGCGCTTCCATTCGGCGGAAAGGGCTTCCCAGAAAAAGCGGCGAGTTTTGATTCCGGTGAGGCCGTCGGTGATCGACTGCTGCTGCAGCTTTTGAAACACGAACGCATTGTGCAAGGCGGTCGCGAGCAGGTCGGCCAGCGTGTTGAGAATGAGCACATCTTGCGGCGTGAATGCATTCTCGCCGCGGCTTTCCACATTCAGTACGCCGAGCAGAGTTTCGCCGTAGGTGATGGGGATGCACAGCACGGCTCGCGAATCGGGGAGGATTCCGGTCAGATTGCCGGGCAGCGCGTTCTGCACCAGGGCGCGTTCGCCGCTGCGGGCTACGCGTCCCAGGATCCCGGTGCCCAGTGGGATTCGTCTTCCTGTGGCGTTGGCCGTGGTGCCGGCTTCTGCCTTGATCTCAACTTCCTTGGTTCCATAATCCAGCAGGCCGATGCCGATGTGATCGAAGCTGAAGTTCTTCTGGATCTCGTTGGCGATCTGAGCCAGCATGTGCGCCGGATCCTCGCTCGAAATTGCGGTGCGGGAGATGTTGTTTAAGAACGCAAGCTGCCGCGAACGCCGTTGCTCCTCAGCGAACAGGCGCGCATTCTCCACGGCCACGGAAGCTTGCCCGGCGGCGACGACCAGGACATCCAAATCGCGCTGCTCAAACACGAATTCCTTCTCGGGATTCATGGCGACCATGATTCCGGAAGGTTTGTTGCCGAGGAAAATCGGCGTCGCGATCAAGCACTTTGCTGGACGTTTCGGAATATGGGTGATACCGAGTCTTTTGCGAGCCGATTCGAGATCGGAACGGATCAGCAAAGGCTCACCGCTGCGGATCACGTATTCCGTGAATGCGTTCCGAAGTTCGCGGGTACGCTTGGGAAGCACGTTGCCATCCCGCACCTCGAGCTCAAAGCGAATCTCCTCGCCCTCTTGAAATGCAATGTAGAAGTGGCTGGTGTCGAAAATCTGGCCGAGTTCCATCTGAATGGTGCGCAGGATTTCGTCCTGATCGAGACGTGAACTGATCGCCTTCCCGATGTCGGTGAGCAGTTCGTACTCTTTCGTCCGCCGGTGGGCTTCATGGGTGACGACGTAATTTTCGAGCGTGAGTCCAAGTTGCAGGGCAAGGCCGACCATCAGCCGCGGGCCGGAGGAGCCGAAGGCGCGCCGCTCTACGTGCGGGAACAGGATCACGCCGAAATTGTTTTCGCGGGTCTGCAGATTGACGGCGGTCAGATTGCGGATGTCAGCTTCAGCGAGGATGCGCTTGAATTCCGTGAATATTCCGAGCGCCGCTACTGGCAGAGGCTCGGTCATGGTGGCCACATCGTGCACGGTGAAAATTCCGCTGTGACGATAGGCGAGTTGGCAGATGTAATCTCCGGCGCCGCTGCGCTCGAGCGACTCCAGAAATCCTTCCGAAAAACCCTGTTGCACCGATGGAAGCAGCCTGCGCCAGCGCTCGGCGATCACGATGGCGGCACAGTTCATCGGGAGCGCGGTGCGCAAGCGTTCGAGCGCGGCTTGCATATTGGGAACCAGATCGTCGGCGTAGAGCAGCCGGCCGGGATCGACCCCCAGGGTGGAGAGCGCCAGCGTGTTCTCCTGCACCGCGTTGCGCTGGTTCTCGAACAGCACCATGACCATGGCGATGCCCAGCAGGAGTTGTGGCGCGGGGCCAAACAGGCGCAGCGCGTTGCCGAAGGTCTCGATTAGCGGATTCTGCAACTGCCCCACGCCCATCAGGACGCCCCAGAGCGCGAGCGCAACCGCCAGCGCCTGAAAGGCGAGAGATCCGCGCTTGTGGCCATTCAGCAGAAAAACCGCCGAGCAATACAGCAAGACCGCTGCCAACCCCAAGCCGAGACGAAAAGCCGGCCGCACGTCCGGGTAAAACGCTGCATTCACGATGTGCCCGTGCAACGTGAGAAGCGCCAGCACCACTCCGCCGGATCCCACTGCGGCGTCGTACCACCGGAATTGCGACGGTCCTCGCATCATGCGGGTGGAGACGAAGATGCACAGCGTCATCGCGACGAGGAAAAGCTCGCTTACGAAGAACGCAACGGAGGATCCTGGAAAGGCATCGAGAACGTAGTGCAGTGAATACGCAGCCCAAGCGAACTGCCACGCTCGAAAGTACTGTTGCCGGCTTTGCTCGTAGAGGTACGTGAAAACCAGAAACAGCAGGACCGAAACAAATCCTGGCACCATAACCGTCGTGATGACGACACTATTCATACGTCGATCAGAGACACTTCGACCCACCTGACCGGGTCAGTTTCGGAGGGAAGTGGTAGCCTAATGGTTTCATACCCTGGCACACGAAAACAACTGGAATTCAATCGAGGGTAATGACTTAGATGTCTTTTTGAATCAGAGGGTTGCACGTTAGTCGGGGCTGTCGTTGCCTTGACGATGGAATCACTCGTCCGTAGGATCAAGGGTCCAATTCTATGCAGAACACCACGACTCGAAGCGAAAAACCGCGAGTGCGGTTTGCGCCGTCCCCGACCGGGTTTCTCCATGTCGGCAGCGCGCGGACGTTCATCTTCAACTGGCTTTACGCCCGACGCACCGCGGGGACGATGATCCTGCGCCTCGACGACACCGACGTCGAGCGAAATACGGACGCCTCAGTTAACTCGATTTTTGACGGCCTTAGATGGCTGGGGCTGGGCTGGGACGAAGAGTACAAGCAGTCCGACCGAGGGGACCTGCATCGCAAGATGGCAGCGGCGATTTTCGAGCGAGGCCTGGCCTATCGCGACTTCACGCCCGCGCATACAGGAGATGGCGAGAGATCCGGCGCTCAGGGAACGTGGCTTTTCAATCCCGGAATGCGGGAATTATCTCGAGATGAGAGCGATCGCCGCGCGGCTGCCGGCGAGTCGTTTGCGCTGCGGTTTCGGGTTCCACGGAACGGGGGACAAGTGCTGCGGTTTGAGGATGCAGTTTACGGCGAGCAGGTGAAGGCGTGCGCCGACATCGAGGACTTTGCCCTGCTGCGCTCGGACGGCATGCCGACCTATCACCTGGCGTCCTGCGCCGATGATGCCGACCTGAAGATCAGCCACATTATTCGCGGACAGGATCATCTTTCCAATACTTTTAAGCACGTCCTGATTTTCGAGGCCGCGGGTGTCGCACCGCCCCATTTCGCGCACTTGCCGCTGCTGGTGGCGCCTGACGGGACCAAGCTCTCGAAGCGGCGGCACGGTCCGGTCGTGAGCGTGACTACTTATCGCGATGCTGGATTCCTGCCCGAGGCCTTTATGAA
Organism: uncultured Acidobacteriota bacterium; assembly: GCA_963807095.1. Classification (GTDB taxonomy): domain Bacteria; phylum Acidobacteriota; class Terriglobia; order Terriglobales; family Acidobacteriaceae; genus Sulfotelmatobacter. The sequence goes on from CAWEAF010000003.1 coordinate 1,294,429, forward strand.
TTTCCTGTGCCTGCTGGGCTGGTCGCCGAAGAACGATCGCGAGCTTATGAACCGGCAGGAATTGATCGATGCCTTCTCGCTGGAGGGTATCAACCGCGCGAATGCGGTGGTGAACTTCAAAGAACCAGCCACGACGACGGAAGAAACATTCGATCCGAAAGCCGTCTGGTTGAACGCCGAGCACATCCGCAGCCTGCCCGTTGAGGACCTGAGCCAGCGGCTGTTGCCAATCGTCCGCGAGGCAGGATACGCCGTGCCGCCAGAAAGAATGCTGCAGATCACGCCCCTGATTCGCGAGCGCATCAAGTTACTGCGCGACGTGCTCACCGCAGCGGACTTTTTCTTCGTGGACCAACTCCCATCATACGATCTCTCCGAACTCATCCCGCAAAAGGGAGACGCTGCCATGGCGCTCAAGTCCCTACAGAAGGCGCAGGCTGTCTTGCCGAATGTCGAGTTCAAGCACGACCCGTTGGATCATGCGCTGCGCGCCGCGGCCCAGGAATTGGGATTGAAAGCGGGACAGATGTTTCAGCCGATCCGCGTCGCTGTGTGCGGACGGAAGAACGCGCCGCCGCTGTTTGAGACTTTGGAAGTGCTGGGGAAAGAAAAGACGCTGCAGAGAGTGGCGGAAGCCGCAAGGAAGCTGAGTTAGGGGATATCTCCTAGATTTTTGTGCATCGCGAACGCAGACGTCCCGATCTAACTTGCTTGTTGTTCACACTGCGCTTTCCTCCTTCGCCGCAAGAAAGGTCCTCCTATGAAAGCCGTACAAATCAGCAAAGCAGGTGGAAATTTTGAAGTCGTCGATCGCCCCATTCCTGAGCCCGGACGCAGGGAGGTCCGCATCAAGGTTGAAGCCTGTGGCATCTGTCACAGCGATGCATTGGTCAAGGAAGGGCTCTGGCCGGGGCTTCAGTATCCGCGCGTTCCCGGGCACGAGATCGCCGGACGCATCGACAAAATCGGGCCTGAGGTGACGCTGTGGAAATCGGGCCAGCGGGTGGGCGTGGGATGGCATGGCGGACACTGCTTTCAGTGCGATCCGTGCCGGCGCGGCGACTTCATCAATTGCCAATTCGAGAAGATTACGGCGATTCACTTCGACGGAGGTTACGCGGAATACATGATCGCGCCCGCTGAAGCCGTGGCAGCAATGCCCGACGACCTGCCTGCCGACGAAGCCGCCCCGCTGTTGTGCGCCGGGATTACGGTGTATAACGCGTTGCGCAGCTCGGGCGCACGTGGCGGCGACTTAGTGGCGGTACAGGGTATCGGGGGCCTGGGACATCTGGGCATCCAGTATGCGCGGCGGCTGGGTTTTCGCACGGTCGCGATTGGCCGCGGCGCCGACAAGCAGGCCCTGGCCACCAAGTTGGGAGCGCACGAGTATATCGACACCAGCGCCGGACCGCCTGCGCAGGCGCTGCAGAAACTTGGCGGAGCGAACGTGATTCTGGCAACGGCGCCGGACTCCAAAGCGATGTCGGCTTTGGTGGACGGCCTCGCGGTAAATGGAACCTTGATGGTCGTCGGAGCCGGCTTTGAATCTTTGACAGTCACGCCGTTGCAACTCATCATGGGACGCAAGACGCTCAAGGGCTGGGCATCGGGCACGGCCAAGGATTCCGAGGACACACTGCGCTTCAGTTCCCTGGGCGGAGTGCGCCCAATGATTGAGCGCTATCCGCTCGCAAAGGCTGCTGAGGCTTACGACCAGATGATCAGCGGACGGGCCCGGTTTCGGGTCGTGCTGACCATGTAGCGCAGAGACTCACATCAAAGGGCACGAAAGTGCACGAAGGAAGGCGATGCTTCAGGACCCTTCGTGATATTTCGTGTGTCGTTTGTCTTTTCCAGCAGGAACAAGAATCCGATCTCAGTTGTCTGGGCCAGAGATTGGAAGGCCCATCTGGGTCCGCAGTTGCTGCCACTCTTGCGTGAGTCGGGAGTCGTGGGAGATTTTGACAGCTCCACGCAGCGATTCCTCGGCCTTGGGGAGATTGTTGAGTTGAACAAAGCACTCCGCCAGCCCCGCCCATGCGTACGAGTTCTCGGGATAACTTCGAGTGACTGACTCGAAGACTGGCATCGCCTCGCTACATTGCCCATCGTCGGCTTGCAGGAGGGCAATTCCCACCTGAGCATTGACGAGGTTTTGGGCGACGGGAACATTGTGCGGGGCAAGCTGTCGGGCGACAGTGAAAACCGTCAAATCGTCTCTCCACTGTTTTTCTTGCGCGACGGCCAACACCGAGAAGACTAGAGCTAATAAGCCGCCCGCCTTGCAAGGCTCATGTTGACATGAAGCACTTTGTATCATAAAGTACATGACATGATTGATCCTGAAACACCGTTTCGTCAACGCATCGCCCCGCGCTGGATTCCGCCTGAGATGCTCAACGCTCCCCTTCTGGACCCAGACGAGACTAGCGGTCCAGTTGAGCCGCTGTTCGTACTTCTGCTCAATCCCTTTTATGCCAAGGACGCGAATGCAAGCTTCGGCAAGCACGTGCTCACCCCGACGCTTGCCCTGACCAGCTTCGCGGCGACAACGCCGGCTCATTGGCGTGTTGAGTATTGGGACGAGAATCTGCTGGATGGCCGTCCGCCGTTTGAGCCAATGCCCGAAGTCGTCGGCATTACCGTGCATCTGACCTTCGCGCGCCGCGCGTATGAACTCGCAGACTGGTATCGCGCGCGAGGATCAAAAGTAATCTTCGGCGGATTACACGTGCTGTCCCGCGCCGAGGAATGCGCGGCGCACGCAGACGCGCTGGCCCTTGGAGATGGGGTCCAACTCTGGCCCAGAATTCTGCGCGACGTGGAACGAGGGTCTTTGCAACCTCGATACGTCGCAACCTACGAGAATGACTACTGTGACGATCCGCCCCCGCGACGCGCGATTCTTCCGCGCCGGAAGTTTCTGACCACGACCAGCCTGATCGCTACCCGCGGATGCCACAATCGCTGCGGCTTCTGTTATCTGGCGACCGATGGTTTGCGCATGCCGTATCGCATGCGCCATCCTCAGCAAGTCGCAGCCGAGTTTCAGGAAAACGGCCAGCCCTATGCAGTCTTCATCGACAATAATCTGGGCTCGCGCCGCGATTACCTGCACGCACTCTGCGCCGCCCTGCGGCCGCTGAACAAGATATGGAGCGCGGCGGTCACCATCGATGTAACCGACGATCCCAGCCTCATTCGGAACATGGCGCTCGCAGGGTGCACGGGAGTGTTCATCGGCTTCGAGTCGCTGTCCGACCAGAATCTCTCGGACTCGAATAAGAAAACGCCAAAAACCTCTGACTATGCGCGCCGTGTCCGCATCCTGCACGACTTTGGAATTCAGGTGAACGGATCATTCGTCCTCGGCTTCGACCACGACTGCAAAGACGTCTTCGCGCGGACGGCAGAGTGGATTGAGGAGAACCGGTTGGAATGCGCGACGTTCCACGTCCTGACGCCGTATCCGGCGACTCCGCTTTTTCGCGAGATGGAAGCGCAAGGGCGAATTCTGCACCGCGACTGGTCTCTCTATGACACCAGCCATGCTGTCTTCCGTCCCAAGCATATGACGCCCGAAGAACTTGAACACGGGTATGCGTGGATTTACCAGCGGCTGTTCTCGCACAGCTCGATTTGGCGTCGTCGGCCGGAGCAATGGCAGGCGGTGCCGCTGTATCTGGCTATGTCTTACCTCTACAAGCGGTCGAACCGCTTCTGGCATCAGCTAATCAAGCGTGACCTGGTGAATCCGGTATGGAAGCCTCTGGTCGAGATGACCAGATGGCGACACGTGCGCTACCGCCGGACGCTCGAGCGTCGCGAAATTCCGGCGGGCGCTCCCGGACAGATCGTTTCGGCCGGTGTGTGAGGTTGGCCCTTTCACAGCGGAAACTTCGGCGGCTCGAGGGTCTCCCGCTTTCTTTGCGGTAAGATCAAAGATCATGAAAATGCCTACCGACCCTGGGCCGGGCGCAGGCCCCGCTGCGGAGTCTCATCCATCGAACTTCATACGCGACCGGTTCGTCGAAGACCTAAAGACTAACAAGTACAACGGGCGGGTGCAGACTCGCTTTCCTCCCGAGCCGAATGGCTACCTGCACATCGGGCACGCGAAGGCGATTTGCATCGATTTTGGATATGCCGCCGAGTTTGGCGGCCACACGAACCTACGCTTCGATGACACCAATCCTGAAAAGGAAGATGTCGAGTATGTCGATGCCATCATGGAGGACGTCAAATGGCTAGGCTTTCGCTGGGATGGACTGTTTTATGCGTCCGATTACTTCAATCAGCTCTATGAATGGGCGATCAAGCTCATCAAGGACGGTAAAGCGTACGTCGACGACCTCACGGCGGAGGAGATCCGCAAACATCGCGGTACGCTGACCGAGGCGGGCAAAGACAGCCCGTATCGAAACCGGTCAGTCGAAGAGAATCTGAATCTGTTCGAGCGCATGCGCGCCGGGGAATTTCCTGACGGTTCGCGCGTGTTACGGGCAAAGATCGACATGGCCTCGCCCAATTTCAATATGCGCGATCCGGTCATGTACCGCATCCTGCACGCGGAACACCACCGGACCGGCAACAAGTGGTGCATCTATCCGATGTACGACTACGCCCACGGGCAATCGGACTCGCTGGAAAAAGTCACTCACTCGATGTGCTCGCTGGAATTCGCTGATCATCAGCCGCTCTACAACTGGTTCATCGCGCAGCTGGGAATTTTCCCGTCGCAGCAGATCGAATTCGACCGCCTCAGCCTGACCTACACGCTGATGAGCAAGCGCAAGCTGCGGCAACTGGTGGAGCAAGGCACGGTGTCGGGGTGGGACGATCCGCGGATGCCGACGCTCTCCGGCCTGCGACGCCGGGGCTATACCCCGGAAGCAATTCGGAACTTTGTCGCGGCGGTTGGGGTGTCGCGCACCAACGGGATCGTCGAACTTGCAATGCTCGAACACTTCGTGCGTGAGGATCTGAACAAGCGCGCGCCTCGGGTGATGGCAGTGCTACGGCCGCTCAAGGTCGTGATCGACAACTATCCCGAGAACCAGGTCGAAGAGATGGAAGCACACAACAATCCGGAAGATGAGAGCGCCGGGTCACGAAAAGTTCCGTTTTCGCGCGTGCTGTACATCGAGCAGGACGACTTCCGCGAAGCGCCTCCACCAAAGTATTTCAGGTTATCTCCGGGACGCGAGGTGCGCCTGCGTTACGGATATTTCATCACCTGCAAGAGCGTAGTGAAAGATGCCAAAGGCGACGTGGTCGAAGTGCACTGCACCTACGATCCTGCGACGCGCGGCGGCAACGCGCCGCCCGATGGACGCAAGGTGAAATCCACGATCCACTGGGTCTCGGCGCAGCATGCGGTCGACGCCGAGGTTCGCCTTTACGAGAATCTCTTCACGAAAGAGAACCTGGCCGAGGTGGAAGAGGGTAAGGACGTTCTCGACTATCTGAATCCGAACTCGCTTGAACCGGTCAGAAGCGCGAAACTGGAGCCCTCGCTGGCCAATGCCGCGCCCGGAACTCGATATCAGTTCGAGCGCCTGGGATACTTTTGCGTTGATCTTGACTCGAAGACGGGGGCTCCGGTGTTCAATCGGACCGTCGCCCTGAAAGACACTTGGGCGAAAGTGGAGAAGAAGCAGGGCGGGAAGGGTTAGCCGGCGGCATTTTTGGGCCGCGAAAAAAAGATCCACACAGAGGACGCAGAGGGTCACGGACGAAATCTCTGTGCCGCCCTGTGTCCTCTGTGGTGGAAAGGTTTAAGCCAGGTCGAATAGCAGTACCTCGGCGTCTTGTGTGCCTTTGATGGTCAGCTTCGATTCGTCACTGATGGCTGCGCCATCGCCTTGAGTCAGTGTCTTACCATTCAATTCGACTCCACCGCGGGCGACTTGCAGCCAGGCGTGACGGCCGTCAGAAAGTTCGTGGGTAACTTCTTCTCCCGGTTGCAGCAGCGAGACGTAGAGCTTCGCATCCTGATTGATCTTCACTGACCCGTTGCTGGCGTCCCGCGAGGCGATCAGGCGGAGCTTGCCTCTCTTCTCGGCTTCGGGAAAACTCTTCTGCTCGTAGCTCGGCGGCAACGCGACTCGCTCGGGATGAACCCAGATCTGAAGCAGGTGCACTGGTTCAGTCGTCGATGGATTGAATTCGCTGTGGCGAATGCCGCTACCGGCGGTCATGCGCTGTCCATCGCCGGGTAGAATCACCGAACCGGTTCCGAGGCTGTCTTTGTGCTCAAGTTTGCCTTCGAGAACGTAGGTGATGATCTCCATGTCACGATGCGGATGGGTAGGAAATCCTGTGTTGGGTGCAACCCGATCTTCATTGATGACACGCAGCGAGCGGAATCCGATCCACTTCAGGATCCCAATAGTCCGCGAAGCTGAAGGTGTGGTGCGTTTTGAGCCAGCCATGGTCTCCTCCACCACGCTCGCTGGCCGATCGGATCTCAATCATTGACTCGCTCCAATCTTGTCTCCGTTACTCAACTGATAAACATTGGATGCGATACACAACAAAAAGCTTCTTGGCTACGGATCTACGCGGATCCACACGGATTCGGTCTTTTGTCTAAATCGCGAAATGCACGTTAATCCGCCCTGAAGTTCCTGTGGCACACTGGGAGTATGCATCGGCTCACCCTTGGAGATTTTGAGCTCAGCGTTTTTTCGGATGGGACCTATCCGCTCGATGGGGGAGCGTTCTTTGGCGTGATCCCGAAGGTGATGTGGTCGAAGAAGGTCACGCCGAATGAAAGGAACTACTGTACTGCCGGTCTGAACTCGTTACTGATTCGGACAGGCCAGCAAACCCTGTTGGTCGAGACCGGGATGGGGAACAAGCTTTCAGAGCGGATGGTCAGGTTTTACGGACAGCCGGCGAAGCTGATCGACAATCTTGCGGCCGCGGGAGTCGCTCCGGAGGACGTTGACATTGTCATTAACTCGCATCTGCACTTCGATCACTGCGGATGGAATACGGTGCGCGACAAGAACGGGAAGATCGTGCCTACATTTCCGCGGGCGAAATACTACGCGCCGGAAGGCGAGTGGCGATATGCGCGGAGACCGAGCGAGCGGGATGCGATCAGCTTCATTGCAGAAAATTACGATCCACTGGTCGAGGGTGGGCAGATGACCCTGTTGAAGGGGGGCGAGGAGATCGTGCCCGGGATTTCAGTGGAGGCCTTCCCCGGGCACACGGCACACATGTTGGGGATTGTTGTGCGGGGAGTCTTATCTCAAAAGAAGAACGAACGTCAAAATCCCCACTTCTCCCAAAAGCGGGGAGAAGTGGGGCACCCTTCCGATTCTTTGCCGGCTGCGACTGCCTGCTATATTTCTGACCTGATCCCGACAACGGCGCATATCGATCTGACGTGGGGGATGGGGTTCGATTTGTATCCTCTGGACACAATCGAGAGCAAGAAGCGGTATTATGCTCGGGCTGTCCCGGAGCGGTGGCTGACCGTGTTCACGCACGACCCGGTGACGCCTTGGGCCTACCTGGAGAGAGACGAATCGGGAAGAATGATTGCGAGAGGAGTGTAGAACAGAATGTCGCGAAAAGGTTTCAAACAAGTCCGGCAAATGCCGGGTGTTCAACGATGGATGATTCTGGGCTTTGTGCTGGCATTTTGCTGTGGGGTTGTAGCCCAGAATGGCAAAAGCGCCAAGTCGGAGTTGACCGGACGTTACCAGGGCACGGCGAAGAACAACGCAGGGGAAACGATCCAGGTGACCTTCGAACTGACCGAGAAGCAAGGGGCGATGTCGGGCATGATCCGGTCGGACCACGGGGATTTCACCATCACCAGCGGCTCGCACAACGGGGAAGAAGTTACGCTCCAGTTCGATGCCGGCGGCCCGGCGGGAATCATCAATCTCAAAATGGCCGAAGATAAGCTTAGCGGGACCTGGAGCGCAGGCGACGACGGTGGGCCGGTCGAGGTGACGAAAGCGGCCGCGCAGGCAGGAGATGCAAAGGGGAAGTCCTAGACGGCACCCATTGGCCGTCTTAGCTTTCGCGGGCGAGGGCGCCCGCGGCACACACACGTGCTTCGAAGAAGTCTTCCACGCGCCCCAGAACTTCTGGGGCGCTTTTTGATTCGTAGATGGCCTTGCGAAGTGCTGCGCCGCCGGGGACTCCATGGGTAAACCAACTGGCGAACTGCTTCATCTTGCCGACAGCGTCGGGGAGTTCTTCTTGGATCAGCATCTGGAAATAAGTGCGGATCATGTGGTAGCGGTCGGATTCGGAGGGCTCGTCGTAGAGTTGCGACACGATTCGGCGTTCCTGAGAGCGTCCGGCGAGTTGCATAGATCCTTCGTCGCCACAAAGCCGCTCCTGAGGATCACAGGACTCAGGGTCCGCATCCCCGTAGTTCCCGGCAGCGGATGTCGAGCTTTGCTCGACTGGACAGCCGAGGGCGGCTGTCCCCACATAGGCATTGCTCGAATCTGGGCGGACGAATGCGTCCTCGCCTACACGAGCGCAGTATTGCTCGATTTGGCGAAAGATCCAAGGGTTCGACGGGGCGGTGCGGCCGATCATGACCGCATCGCAGCCGGTCTGGGTGACCATGGCGCAGGCATCTTCGGGACTCCGGATGTCGCCATTGCCGATCACGGGAATCTTGACGGCATCTTTGACGGCGGCGATCCATTCCCAGCGAGCCTGGCCGCTGTAGCCCATCTCGCGTGTGCGGGCGTGAAGTGCGACCGCGGCGAGTCCGCAATCTTCGGCCATGCGAGCGAGTTCGACGCAGACGATTTCTTCATCGTTCCAACCTGCGCGGAACTTCACGGTGAAGGGAATCGTCACAGCGGCGCGGACGGACTCGAAGATCTTGCCAATCGCCGGCAGATCGCGGAGCAGGCCGGAGCCTCCATTGCACTTCACGACTTTCTTGGCAGGACAGCCCAGGTTGAGGTCGACCAGATCGAAGCCGAGTCCTTCGACCATGCGGGCGGCTTCGGACATGACCTGAGGATCGCTGCCGAAAAGCTGGGCGGAGATGGGGTGCTCGTCGTCGTAGAAATGGAGATAGCGCTTGGCTTTTTGATCCTTCTTGCGCAGCACGCCGTCGGCGGAAGTGAACTCGGTCATGATGAGACCGCATCCGCCAAGATTTCGGATGAAACGGCGGAAAACCGTGTCGGTGACCCCGGCCATTGGAGCAAGCACCGTGGCGGGAGAAATCGTGACAGTGCCGATCTGCAGGGAACGGGGGACGGGGTTCAGGGATACGCTCTCGCGTGCGGGGGCGCCCCCGCCACACGTGCTCGAGTTGTCCCAGAATTTACGCATGCCGCGCCTGGATCCATTCTATTCGAAGGCTGCAAACGAAGGGTGGCCATGGGGAATGCCCGGCTCCTGACATCGAATGTCGGCGAATCAGCTGGTCGCGTGAATAGCCGTCGCTTCTTGGCGCTGGCTGTATAATTTCTCTCCAGGTATGCACAGTTCCAGGTATGCATTGGTGGCATACGTCCGAGGGCCAGCGGGAGAGTTTGTCGAGAACCTTCGGCGCGAACTACACCCCGACCACCCTCATCTAGCCGCCCACCTCACCATTCTCCCCCCCCGACCTCTACGGGGAAGTGAAGGCTCCGCAATCCAAACGCTGGAGCGAATCTGTGGCGAAGAAGAGCCGTTCGAAGTAACTCTGGGCGCGGTCGAAACGTTCGTCCCGGTAACGCCAACCGTCTTCATCCGCGTGGAAGCTTGCGCTCCGCGTATGAGCGAGTTGCACAGCAAGCTGAATACCGAAGTCCTGGCCTACGAGGAAGAATGGCCGTACATCCCCCACCTGACGATCGTCAAGATGGGGAGTGAGAAACTGGCGCAGGCGGCGTATGAAACCGCCCGGGAGCGATGGGAACAGTATTCCGGGGGCTACCGCATCCTGTTGGATCGGCTGACTTTCGTTCGTGAACAGGAACCCAATTGCTGGGTCGATCTGGCCCCGGTGCTGCTTGGACGAACCCTGGTTCACCACTGACCTCTCGTAACCGGGAGTGTTACTTTCTTCAGTTACTCCAGTATCGTGAGCCTGGCTACAGGTACATTTCCCTCCCGTGCGTTGCAAACCGATTCTTGCGCCTGTAGATAAAGAAGAGAGCACGTATCCGGCGATCCACGTTGAATGCCTCTCCTGACGCGGGTTCCCGGCCGGCCAACGGGGGGAGACACCACATGCAGATCGGGGTTTACGGTTCGGGGTACCTGGGAACGGTGATTTCCGCCTGCCTGGCGGATTTTGGAACCCCGGTCGCTTGTTGCCATCCCGATCGCAGCCGCATGGTGGAGATGGCGCAGGGGAACATCCCTTTTTTCGAGAAGAATCTCAAGGAAATCATTCGCCGGAACGTGCGTGCTGGGCGTCTCGCCTACTCCACCGATGTTGAGACTTTCGCCCGCCGCACAGGGGTAATCTTCCTGGCGGAAGATAAGCCCGAAAACCTGAACGATATCGCTTTGCGCATCATCCGCCTGGCGCCCAAGCCCCCGATTCTCACGATTGTGACCCCGGTTCCCGTGGGCACCGCTAGTGCTCTAGAAAAGGCCATCAAAGACGCGGGATTGCAAGCCACCGTCGTCTCTCAGCCAATGTTCTTTACGGACGGCTGCGCCGTGGAGGACTTCAACTGGCCCGACCGGCTGATCCTCGGCTCGACCTCCAACGAGGCTGTCCAGACGCTGAAGCAGATTTTTCATCCGCTGGTGATGCGCGGTGTCCCGGTGATTGTGACCAATCAATCGACCGCCGAGCTGGTGCGCGAGGCCGCCACCGCTTTCGTTGCCACCAAGATTTCGTTCATCAACGAAGTGGCCGCCCTATGCGAGCGGGTCAACGCCGACGCGGTCAACCTGGCACTCGCGCTTGGGCTGGACAAAAAGATTGCTCCCCGTTGCCTGCAGCCCGGAGCCGGAATGGGCGGAGTCTTCGCCGAGTCCGATATGGATTCCCTCTCGGCTCTCGCTCAATCTCATGGCGTGCCGCTGAAAGTGCTCGGCGCTGCTCGCGACGTGAACCAGTACATGACGGATCGCCTGGTCGACAAGATTGCCGCGACATTGAACTCGGTCGAGAACAAGGAAGTCGGGATTCTGGGGCTCGCCTTCAAGCCCAACACGAATTCTGTTGCCGGATCCTCATCGCTTCGCATCGCGGAAACGTTGGTCTCGAAAGGTGCCCACGTACGTGCTTACGATCCGGTAGCGATTCCTGAGGCGAAATCCCGCCTCAACGCCACGGTGCGGTATTGTGATTCCGCTTATGCCGCCGCCGAAGGTTCTGATGCGCTGGTCGTCGGCACCGGCTGGCCCGAGTTTCGGGCGCTCGACTTCGACCGCATCAAGCACCTGGTCAAAAAGCCGGTCATCGTCGATACCAAGAACCTGCTGGACTCGGTCCGCCTGCGCGCCCTCGGGTTCGAATACGTCGGTATCGGCCGCATCTGACGGATTGCGCGGAAACGCCCCTTAGTCTGTACACAGCGGGGCAAACCTGGGTTCCCCTCTTTCAAGCATCTGAAAGATTCGCCGCATTGCTGTCCCCGATCAAATTCCAGTTGCTATAATCAATAAGTTGCGGTGGGAATAGCTCAACTGGCAGAGCACCGGACTGTGGCTCCGACGGTTGCGGGTTCGATTCCCGTTTCCCACCCCAATTTATTTCTTGTAGGCAGGCCATTAGGGACAGCCGCCTCGGCTGTCCGGTCGAACGAAGCTCCACAGCTTCCGTTTCTCAGCGGCCCCGTAGCTCAACTGGATAGAGCATTGGTCTTCGGAACCAAGGGTTGGGGGTTCGAGCCCCTCCGGGGCCGCCAGCGCTTCAAACGCGTCGGGTCAGGATTATTAGTCGGGCCATTTATGCGCATGCACAATCCGCCTCATCCCGGCATGGTCCTTCGCGAGTATCTCGGCGACATGCCCGTTTCGGTTGCGGCCGCCCATCTGCATACGACTCGGGTGAACCTCTCGCGTCTGCTCAATGGCAAGGCCGGAATTTCGGCTCGTATGGCCATCCGACTCGCCTCGGCTTCAGGCACCTCTCCCGAACTTTGGATGAATATGCAGTCACAATACGATCTCTGGCAGGCCATGCGAACCCGGCAGCCACAAGTCCGGCGCTTCCCGCATGTCGAGCATTCTTCTGACGCCGAGAATGAGGCACGCGTGTTGTAACTCGGATCAACTGGAAAGCAGCAGCACATCAGAAATTCACCCGCACTCCCACCTGCGCCGCGAACGGAATCCCCACAGTAGTTCCCGGACCAAAGAAGTCTCCCAGCCCTCCCGCCGGAAAGGCGAGTTGATTGCGATTGCGAATCGGCGTGGTCGACGAGCAATCCGCATTGGTGCAGATGTCTGTGACGTTTCCCGCTTGCGCCTGAGTCGACGGGACGTTGGGCAGCGCTGCCACGTTGGTCACATAATTCGCCCCGGGATTATTCCGGTTGAAGACGTTGAAGAGCTCGGCAAACGGCCGAAGTTCCACCCGCTCCCCGAACTTGAAGGGCCGCGAAATTCGCAGATCCATCTGGATGTAAGGTTTCCCGCGGAATGCGTCCAGCGACGTGGTCACGCCATTGATCGCCACTCTGCCGCTGCCGTCGGCTGTGGTGATCGTAAACGGCCGCGCGCTTTCGGCCTGAGTGAGGGTAGTCAGTTCGAAGGCGCCAGGAAGGTGAATGGTCCCCGCCAGCACAAATCGATGGGGCACATCCTCGCCCGACGGCCCATAATCGCCCGGTCCAAACGCGTTCAGCGGATCGCAGACACCATTCACGTAATCGAACAGTTCTCCCAGGACGCATCCCCAGGTCTGCGCTTTGGCGAGTGTGTAGTTGGCAACAAGATTGAACCGGCGCGACACGTTGCCCTGCAGATGGATCATCAGGGCGTCGTAGCTCGAGCGGTTATCCGAGCGAAACACGTTCAGATTGGGCACGACGCTCTGCTGGTCCGCGTCGTAGTTCGGGTCGGATGCGGGAATCAGCGGCGTGAACAGATTCACATCGCTGGTGTAGCTGTAGCCGCGGTAGCCGTGGTTTCCTTGCTCATGGGTGTAATCGGCGCTAAGCGTCCAGTTCGGATTGAACGCATGCTGCACGCCCCCGGTAAGGTGAATCGCATACGGAGTCTTGTAATTCGCAGTGATGGCATTACCAGTCGCGCCCGCACCTCCGGGCAGACATGCCGTCCCAGCCAGCGCGTAAGCTCCGCTGGTCCCGGCCAGCGCACACGTCCCCGTGATCGCGTTCGAGCTGTTGACCGCCTGAAATGCCGTCGCCCACCCGTTCTGCGCCAGGTCGCTGTAGAACATTCCGAATCCCGCGCGGAACACGGTCTTTCCCCTGCTGCCCGGAGAGTATGCAAGTCCCAGCCTTGGTCCGAATTGCTTGCGGTCATCGTGCGGTGCGCTCGAAATCAGCGGAATCTGCAACGCCTGCAATGTAGGAAGCGCGGCATTCTGTGCCTGGCTGTGGCCGGACCCGGTAAATAGGCCAAACGTTGACTGCCAACGAAAGCCGAAGTTGACGGTGAGATGCCGCGAGGCGCGCCACGAATCTTGCCCGTAAATTCCCAGCCGCTGCACGCTTTGCGCGAAGCTGCCATCATTGGCCGGAGTGCTCGATGCTCCTGCCGCATAGTCAATCGGGAACTGCGCCGGATTCGCAACGTAGAAGTCAGGGTTCTCCGAGAAGGCGTACAACGTCTCCGCGTTCCCCGGGAATGCTCCGCCCAGGACCGGCTCATGAATGAAATTCACACCGAACTTGAATGAATGGTCTCCACTGGCATGGCCCAGGTCATAGCGCAACTGATATTTCTGCTGATTCCGCAGCGAGGGGAACAGAGTAATCGGGGTGGCGAACTGATTGTCCCCGTAGGTCTCGAAGCCGGAAACCGTTAGTGCCGTCGAGCTGAAGGGAAAGGACAGAGCAAATCCGAGCGTTGAATTTCGGGTCTGTGTCAGGTGGAGCGTACTGGCGTTGAAAACGAAGGTGCCAAGCCAGGCTGAATTGAAGGCGTAAGTGTTCCCCACCACGGAATTCCAGTAGTTGTTGTGCGTGGTCAGTCCCGTGGAAGGCAACGTGGCCTGCTGAACCAGCGCGTTGCGAGTGAGATACGAGTCGTCCGAAACTCGCAGGAACCATTGCGATCTGCTCGATTGCGCCCAGTCCAGGCGCAACGATCCGAGAAGGTCGCGGAATGGAATCGGGACGGTCGCTGGAACCGCAATCGACGACACTCCGGGAATTACGCCCTGTGACGCCAGTTGTGCAAGTGCATCGAACTGTGCAGTGCTCGCCGGACTATAGGCGATGCTGGCGTTCTCGCGAACGTATTCCAGCGAAGAAAAGAACCATACTTTATTTCGCGCAATCGGCCCGCCCAACGTGGCCACATAGTTCTGCCGCGAGAAAGGCTGCTTGGGATTGCTCGCGCATCCGGTGGCATCACAAGTCTGAGCCGGATTCTCGATCGGAAAGCGGGCATTGAGCGCCGCGGCCCGCTCGTAGAAAGCTCCCGTGCCATGCCAATCATTAGTTCCGCGTTTAGTCGTGATGACTACCGATCCGGCCGTGGTTCCTCCCGTGTCGGCGTCTTCGTTCGCCGTGCGGACCGCGAATTCCTGGATCGTGTCCGGCGAAAAGTTCTGTAGAAATCCGCCAATCCAGTCGTCGGAGTTGTCGCCACCGTCAACCGAGAGATCATTGTTCAATCCTGAACTTCCACCGGTGGAAACTGCGGTGATTCGCGCCTTAGTCGGATCCGAGGGTTCCACTGGCTCAGTGCCCGGCGCGAGATACGCGATGTTGGCAAAGCTGCGTGCTGCCAGGGGCAGATCCTGCAAATCCCTGCTGCTGATTACTGCCTGATGAACCACGCTGACCAGATCGATCGGCTGCGTCGTGATTGAAGAGCTTTCCTGGCTGGTCACGACAACGCTCTGCGGCGAGGCCGCCGGCTTCAGCGTGACAGTGATTTCCCGGACGGAACTCACTTCGACAGATACATCCGAGTGCGCGGCTGCGAATCCGGAAGCCGTGACATCGATGCGATAGGTCCCTGGAGACAAATCATCGAGGCGAAATTCGCCGCGATCCTCGCTGGCGGCTTCGCGCCGCATCGTCGAGTCGGCCGACTGCACCATGATCTTCGCACCTGCGATGCGGGCTCCGGTAGTATCCTGCACTGCTCCACGCAGTGACCCGCGTGGGTTCTGGGCCTGCGAGAAGCCCATCAAGGCGAGAGCCACAAAGGCCCAGACCAATGCCTTCGCTGCTGGAAGCAGCGTTCTCCTCAAGAAAGGGCGCGATGGGAAAAATGAAGACATGTCGAGCACTGAATAGATTACGCGGCTAACACTCGCAGCGCCAGAACCGCCAGAGTTTTCGGATACGCCGCACAAGTTAGTCCGACCATTTTGTCGGAGTTCGGTCCCAGCGATGCTTTTTCAATTCCTGCAGCAGGCTCTTGTCCAGCGGCCCGGCATCGCTCGCCGCAATATTCTGCCTGACGTGCTCCGGCTTGCGCATCCCGGGAATCGTCGTGCTCACCGCCGGATGCGACAGAATGAACCGCAGCGCCATCTCCGGGAGCGTCATGCCCTTGGGCAGGACCTCTTTGAGTTTGTCCACCCGCCGGATCGTCTTGGGCAGATTCTCGGGCCCGAAATATCCCGCCCGCCAGTCGCCTTTCGGAAAGCGCGTCTCCAGCGTCATCTTGCCACCCAGGCTGCCCTCATCAAAGGGCACGCGCGCAATCACTCCAACCTTCAGATCCTCGCAAAGGGGAAACAACTTGTCTTCGGGCGCCTGATCGAAGATGTTGTAGATCACCTGTACGGCGTCGATTAGGCCAGTTCGCAAGGCCTTAAGGCCGTTCTCAGGCTCCCAGCGATTAATGCTCAGCCCGAAGCAGCGAATCGTTCCATTCTTCTTTAGTTTCTCCACGGTCGAGCGGAAATCCGGCTCGTCCGTCCAGCCATCGTCCCAAACATGGAATTGCAGCAGGTCGATGGTGTCCACACGGAGTTGCTTGCGGATCAGGTCGGCATACTTGAAAACGTGCTCTGGCGGGAAGACTTCGTGGTACTTGTACGATGGCTGTGCGGGCCACTGGTTGTTCGCGGGGGGCACCTTCGATGCGGCATACAGCCTCTTGGCCTGATTGCCCTGCATGGTCTGACCAAGCAGCCCATCGCTTTTGCCCTCGCCGTAGGCCCAGGCCGTGTCGAAGAAATTGCAGCCCAAGTCGACTGCCATCTGCAGCGAGCCCAGGGACTCCTTGTCATCAGACCCGCTCCAGCCGCTCATTCCCCACAAACCGGGACCAATTTCGCTAACCTCGAATCCAGCACGTCCAAACTTGCGATATTTCATGATTGAGTCCTCTTACCAATGAGCCCGTACCAGCATATCTCGAACCCCGATGCTTCGGCCCGCCTTATCCGGCGCCGGGTTTAAGCCGGCCGCTCCTTGCGGTTTTTCAAATAGCTGCCATCAAAATTTTTGCAGTATCGAACTCCTCCACGAGGTGTTTAATGGGGCTAGATCATAAGTTTGGAGGAGTCTCCCATGGAATCAAAATTCCCATTTGCACCGCCACCGGGCAACAACGACGAACTCAAGGCGCCGCCCTCCCGTTTCATCGATGAGAAGATCTCCGATGAGTCGGGGACCGAAACTAAGTCCGACAGCGCGCTCGCGCCCGCCGGTCTGAAAAATCCCTTCTGGAATTAACTTGGCCAGCGCCGGCCTGCGCAGACCCAGCCGGCGCTGATTTTTCCTCACCTCATCGAAGAATCGGCAGGCACAGACAGGGCCGGATGTTAAAGTCCAGGCCAGACATCTGTTCCAGTGCCGGATGCAGCATCGAGTCCCGGCACGGCTCCAGCGTAATCACAAAAGGAAGCGAAGATTTCTCGAAACCGGGCTTCTGCAGCAGGGAATCAATATTCAGGCTGTGAGCCGCGAGGATCTGCGCCAGCCGGGCCACAATACCGGGCTGATCGCGGACAAAGAACCGCAGATACCAAGCGGTCTCAAAGTCCGGACTAATCGCCGGTGTAGAGACTTGGCTCGCCGCATCACGCCTTTGCCCGGCAAGGCCCTGCGCCACAAACATGAGGTCCGAAACCACGGCCACGGCGGTCGGATCGCCACCCGCGCCCGCGCCAAGAAAGGCCATGTCGCCGCCGTATTGGCCGGAGGTCAGCACGAGATTCAGATTCTTCTGCACGCGTCCAAAAGGGGAATTGGAGGGCACGAGGCAGGGCCCGACTTCGGCGAACAGCGTGCCTTGCTTTAGATCCGCCCGCGAAATCTGCCGGATCGTGCATCCCAGCTCTGCGGCGTAATCGAAGTCCACCGCATCTACGGCGCGGATCGTCCGTGCACGAACCGATTCCGGCTCGACTCGCGTATGCAATCCAGCCAGCGCCAGAATCGCGAGCTTCGCCCGCGCATCTCCGCCGTCCAGATCTTCCGACGCGTCCGCCTCGGCATAACCGCGCGCCTGCGCTTCTTCTAATGCCTCGCTGAAAGGGATTCTCGCGCCTTCGATGCGGCTGAGAATGTAGTTACAGGTTCCGTTCAGGATTCCAGCAATACCATGCAGCCGGTCGCCGCATAGTCCGGTTCGCAAGGCGGGAAGCACCGGGACGCCTCCAGCCACCGAAGCGCCAAACTCGAGGTGGCATCCCTTGCTTGCCGCTAGTTGCAGAAGGTCGGGACCATGCCGCGCGATCAGCTGCTTGTTTGCCGTGACCACCGACTTACCCGATTCGAGCGCTTTGCGGACAAGCTGCTCGGCGGGATTGAGTCCTCCAATCAGCTCGATGACGATATCGACATCGGATTTCAGAACGGCTTCTGCATCGTCAGTCCACACCACGTCGCTGGGGACCCACGGCTGTTTCTTCCGGGCGACGTTGCGGTTGGAGATGTGAGTCAGGCGCAGGCCCTTATCCCCGCCTTCGCAGAGAATCTTCGCCACTTCGCGGCCGACCGTTCCAAAACCGATCAATCCCACACGGCAGGCGGCGGGCTTCTTCGGTCGCCCGTTGCCAGCGGCTTTGGTTGTTGTTTTGGGGCTCTGCTTCGCCAAAGGTTCTCGTCCCATTCAGAAAATTGATCTCCTATCATACGTGCGGCGGGCGTTTCCCGGAACTGCAAAACCGAAGACAATCCTAGTGCAACGTTGAGTGGCTTCATTGGTGTCGGGCGGCATGAGGGGCGCACGCAGCATCAAAGTTGGTAATATGGTGCCTGCCTGCTGCGAGAGCAATCTCGGCGGGAGCATCGCGGACACGCTCTTTTACAAGCGCCTCTCGGCCAGAGCGCGGCGGTTCGCCACCCCGACAGCGGGAGGAGATTGAATGATTCGAAAGTTCGCAACGGTTTCCGGATTCCAGTTCGCGCAGGCATTGATTCTGGCGGCGACTCTGGCGGGACCCGCAGCCCACGCTCAACAGGAGCCGGCAGCGCCGGCCACCCCTTCGCAAGAGCAACCACAGCAGACGCAAACCCAGCAGCAGCCTGGCAGCCCGAACTCCAGCAGCAGCCAGGAACCTTCCGAAGAAATCGGCGTGCGAAAGCTGAAGCCGAAAGAGTACACAAACTGGTCATTCAACGTCGGGGGCGGAGGCAGTCTCACGCGCGGTAGCACGCAGAATTTCGTGCGCGGTGGTGGCGGCGTTCTTGCCGCGGGAGTCGCCCGCAATGCCAGCAAGTATCTGGGACTCCGGCTCGACTTCCAGTTCGATAACCTGCCGCTGCGTGCCGCGGCCTTGCAGGCTGCCGGATCGACGGGCGGCCACTCGCAGGTCTACATCCTTGCACTCAGTCCTATCATCAATATTCCCGCCACCCGGACCTGGGGCGGATACATCATCGGCGGCCCAGCGTTTTTTCATCGCACAGGCAAGCTGGATAACTCAACGGCCATCCCCGGGTACGCCTGCAATCCGTTCTTTACCTGGTGGGGGCACTGTTTCAACGGCAGCCTCCCGATTCATGGGCAATTCCTTCGAGCCACGCAGAACGAACTCGGCCTGACGTTCGGTGGCGGCATCACTTACAGAATCCGCCCGCGCATCGAGATTTACGCCGAGTACCGCCTTATGCACGGATCGCACGGCGGCATTACCACCGACCTGCGACCGATCACGGCGGGCGTCCGCTGGTAGAGGAAATGGGGGCGGACTTCTAAGCCCCTGCGGCATCGCTGATACGATGCCGCAGCGCGAAGGGTCCCTTTCGTAGACCTAGTGCTTGGCCCAGTTAGCTTGCAGGAACAAGTAACGATCCCGCAGATCATCCTTGTGAGCGCCGGTGTGCGCGCCGAGGAACATGACCAGCCAGCCATCCCCCGCCGCATATTTCGGCCATTGCGGCAGACCTGGACCGTTGGGATCGCCGCTTTTGGCAAAGTTCGCCCAGTACTTCTGCATCTGTTCGCTGAGCTGACGATCTTCCGGACGCCAGGGGATTCCGGTTTTTGAATCAAGCTGTCCAAATACATACTCGATCTCTGCCGAGTGATATGCGCCCAAATTCGGCGCATTCGCGTTCGCCGATGGCGGACCGAGATCGAAGCGGTAGCGGTAAATCGGCTGCTTCCCGGTCTTGCCCTGTGCATCCATCCAATCCCAGGTGGAAAGGGCGATGAAGCGATCGCCGGCATAGTCTAGAGCCGAACGCAGCATTCGCTCAGCGGTATCCGTCGGATATAGCTTCAGGAAGTCGGACGCCTTGTCGCCAAAGTCCTTTTCCGCGTTGGTCTTCATGCTCTCCGCTGTGGGTTTTTGAGGAGAAAAGGAGACTTCGAAACTGCCTTCGTCGTGATTCCACCCAGCTAGCAGCGGAACATCGTTCTGTTTGCTAGCCGCGAAGATGGCGGGCACGGATTCGGGCAGGAAGTATCCATCGACGTCAGGCCCAAAGGCGAAACCTTCCGGGCCGGGTTTCCCAAACGTCTGAAGTAGCTTTTCCGCCGGAATGGCGCGCAGCTCGGCCAACGTTGAAACACCCAGCTTCTCGCTCACCAGCTTCACGTCTTTCTCTTCCCGCGCGGAGAGCGCCTCGAAGGAAAGCCCGCTGCGGGAGAAGGCCGCGCCGCTTTCGCCAATTGCTTTCTGGAACAGCCCTTTGGAAAGCGGAGAGGCCATTTGTGCGCTGACGGAAAACGATCCGGCGCTTTCCCCGAAGATCGTCACGTTCTCGGGATCGCCGCCAAAAGCGGCGATATTGTCGTGCACCCAATGCAGCGCCGCCAACTGATCAAGCAAGCCGTAATTGCCTGCGGAATTTCGGCCGGATTCTTTCGCCAGTTCCGGATGCACCAGGAATCCGAAGACTCCGAGCCGATAGTTCATGGAGACTACGATCACACCTTGCTGCGCGAGGCAGGTGCCATCCTGCCGCGGCTCGGAGGTGGTACCCGCGACGAAGCCTCCTCCGTAAATCCACACCATGACCGGCAGCTTGGCAGATGGGCGTTTCGCAGGAATCCATACATTGAGCGTCAGGCAATCTTCACTGCCGCCGGAGTCGCGGAAATTCATGTCGCCGAAAACCTTGCCCTGCAGGCAGTGCTGGCCGAAGTCGGTGGCCTTGCGGACGCCCGTCCATTGCGCCGCGGGTGCAGGCGGTTTCCAGCGCAACTCGCCAACCGGCGGCGCGGCATATGGAATCCCAAGAAAAGCCTGAACGGCGCCGTCTTCCTTGCCCTCTACGGTGCCGAGGCTAGTCTTCACTTGCGGGCTTGAAGCGGCGAACATTGCCACCGGCAACAGAAACATGATGCTCGCCAGAATCAACCTGCGAACGTTATTCATGAGGTCTCCTTGGACCACGACAAAAGAACCCCGGATTGTAACGGAAACTGCGCGTGGAATGAAGCTGCGGCTGACTCGCAAATCTCCCACCTGCAAACTACAATCTCTTTCATGAGTACCGCAGGAGCCCAGCCGCCCAAGCCGTTCATTCGTCAACTTCCCAAGGCAGAATTGCATTTGCACCTCGAGGGAGCGGTGGAGCCTGCGACGCTGGTGGAACTCCGCCGAAATCACGGGGAGCAGGCGACTTTGGCCGAGACCCAAGCCCTGTACCACTACTCCGACTTCCCCAGTTTTCTGATGGCCTTCAAGGAAGTGAGTGCGCACCTGCGCGGTCCCGAAGATTATGAACTCGTCACCTACCGGCTGATGCAGCAACTGAAGGACGAAAACGTGCTCCATGCGGAAGTCTACGTGGCCGTGGGCGTGTGCCTTTACCGGAAGCAGGATTTTCCTGCGATTTTCGAGGGGATGGAACGCGGGCGGGCACGAGGAGCGCGCGATTTCGGGGTGTCGCTATTGTGGATCTTCGACGCAACTCGCCATTTTGGGGTCGAAGAGGCGCAGAAAGTATTTGAGCTGGCGGTTCATTACAAGAACCGACACGTAGTTGGCATCGGCATCGGGGGAGACGAACAGAAGGCGCCTCCGGAACTGTTTCGAGGGGCATACGCTTATGCCGAAGACCATGGATTGAGGCTGACGGCGCACGCGGGCGAGACGGGTCCCGCGGAGTCGGTTTGGGGAGCGCTCAACCTGCACGCGGAGCGCATTGGACACGGCTTCAGCGCCGCGCAGGACTCCGACCTGATTGAAGAACTGGCTTACCGGCAGATTCCCGTGGAGATCTGCGTTACCAGCAACGTGCGGACGGGAGTGTGCAAGACAGCGAGCGAGCATCCGGTGAAAAACTATTTCGATCAGGGCTTGATGGTGACGCTCAATACCGATGATCCGGCGCTTTTCAATACTTCGCTGGCGCGGGAATATCAATACGCGCAAGAGACTTTCGGATTCACGGACGAGCATTTGAGAGAGCTGGCCCGGAATTCATTTGAAGCGTCGTTCTTGCCGGCCGATAAGAAGCTCGAATTGTTGAGCCTGTTCGACGCTGCGGTAGCCCGGTAGTCCAGGAATCAAAGATCGGACTTGAATCATGCCTGTTCGACCGATTCTTCAACTCGGTAATCCGCTCTTGCGGGAGAGGTGCGCTCCGGTTTCTGATCCAACTTCCCTGGAGGTTCGGGCCCTGGTCACCGATCTGTCGGACACGCTCGCGCACTGGCATTCCACTACCGGGTATGGCCGTGCCATCGCAGCGCCTCAAATCGGAATGCTGCAGCGCGTCATTTTTCTCAATCTGCCCGGAGCGGAACCATGGCCGCTGGTCAATCCGGAAATCATTTACCGCAGCAAGGAAACGATGGTGGTCTGGGATGCATGCCTGAGCTTTCTTTCCATCTTCATGCAGGTGGAACGGCATCGTGAAATTACTGTGCGCTATCGGAATCTCGCGGGCGCGAGCGTTGAAGTTCAGGCCGGAGAAGAACGCAATCTTTCTGAATTGCTGCAGCATGAAATTGACCACCTCGATGGAATCCTGGCGATCGACAGAGTGGTCGACCTCAAAACGATTTGCACGCGGGAAGAATTCGAGAAGAGATATCGGGATGTGAGCCCGTATGCGGCTGCGCCGGCGGGGGTTGGCAGCTGAAATCAGGTCTCAGGTCTTGGCTCTCAGGTCTCAAAGTTCCACCCGAAACATCTATCAGGCCTGCGCAACTGATCACGGATGCTACAGATCGGCATTGTCGCTTGCAGCACCGAAGGAGCCGCGCTCTGCTATCGGACGATTTCGCTTGAAGGAGCGCAGGCCCTTTGCCGTCATGAGCATCCGGAGGTGTCCCTGCATTCGTTTTCGCTGGCGCAATACATGAAGTGCGTCGATGGCGGCGATTGGGCTGGCGTGGCAGAACTGATGCTGGCTTCCGCCGAAAAGCTTGCGAGAGCGGGCGCGGACTTCCTGATCTGTCCCGATAACACGATCCATCAGGCTTTTGATCTGGTCGAGCACCGCTCGCCGCGGCCCTGGCTGCACATTGCGCGTGAAGTTGCCGCGGAAGCCAAGGGGCGGGGCTTGAAGCGCCTGGGAGTCCTGGGAACGAAATATCTGATGGAAGGGCCGGTCTATCCGGAAGCGTTGAAGGCAGCGGGAATCGATTGCCGCATTCCGGAATCGGAGCAACGCCAGCGCATCAATCGGATCATCTTTGATGAACTGGTGAACGGGCAGTTCCTGCCGCAATCGCTGGCGTACTTCGTGGAAAGGATCGAATCGCTGAGGACACAGGGCTGCGATGCGGTAGTGCTTGGCTGCACGGAGATCCCGTTGCTGGTTGAGCCTGAATCTTCTCCACTGCCGACTTTGGACTCGACGCGGCTGCTGGCGCGGGCGGCGGTGCGCAAGGCAATCGAAGGATAGAGCGCTTGCAGCTTGTAGAACCCCGGCTGCATTGTGAGAGATTTTTGACCGCGAGGGCAGGATGCCCTCGCGACAGCCGGCGGGACGCCGGCGCTACGGTCCGTGACCAAACATTCGCTGAAATTCCGATCGCTTGAGGACGGTCCGTACGCGATCGTACGGCTGGCACCCGGCGCCAGCGTTCCGGAATGGGCGACTAACGGCGGCTTCACGTCCGTAAGCCGCACGTGTGACGAACTCTCAGTCGTCTGCCCCGCCCGCAATCTTCCCGCAGATGTAACCTCGCCACACCGGTGGGTCTGCCTGAAGCTCGAAGGGCCGTTCCCCTTTTCGCTGACCGGAGTGCTGCTGTCGTTTATCGAGCCGCTATCGAATAACGGTGTGCCTATCTTTGCGATATCGACATATGACACGGATTATGTGCTGGTGCAGGAAGAATGCGCGGGCCGCGCGCTGGACATTTTGCGGCGGGCTGGGCACGAATTGGTCGGGGCGCGATGAGGACAGGCTGCAGCCGCTGGCAGGGATTTATCGCTGTTCACTCCGCCAATTCCGCCGAACACCGTTGCCCGGGACCTATCGGCTGAGCCGTATGTTTTAATAGAAGTGAAAGATTTTCTATGCCCTCTGCTTTCACAACCATTCGACGACGCGCTAAAGCTCTGCACCGCAGCGTGCGGGGGGCCAAGATGGCAGTGCGCGCGCTGGCGTCGACAGATCATCCGTTGCTGGCCCACATCATTCCCATGCGGCGCTGCAATCTGGCTTGCACGTACTGCAACGAGTTCGATGACTTTTCGAAGCCGGTGCCGATGGAAGAGATGTACCGGCGCATCGACAAGCTAGGCGCGCTGGGAACTTCCGTAGTGACGATCTCAGGCGGCGAGCCGCTGATGCATCCTGAACTCGATGACGTCATCCGGCGCATTCGCGCCAATGGCATGATCGCCGGGCTGATCACGAACGGATACTTACTCGTCGTCGAGCGCATCCAGCGGCTCAATCGGGCCGGACTGGAGTGGCTGCAGATTTCCATCGATAACGTGAATCCGGATGACGTGTCGAAAAAGAGCCTGAAGGTGCTCGACAAGAAGTTGCAACTACTGGCCGAGCATGCTGATTTCCACGTGAACATCAATTCGGTGGTCGGCGGCGGGATCACGCACCCTCAAGATGCGTTAGTGATCGGCAAGCGCGCGATCGAACTGGGATTCACCTCGACTATCGGCATCATCCACGACGGCGATGGACAACTGCAACCGCTAGCCGACGAGGAGCGCCGGATTTATCACGAGATGCAGGCGCTCGAGAAAAGCAGCTTTACCCGGGTGAACAAGTTTCAGGACAACATCGCCAAAGGCCTACCCAATGATTGGCGATGCCGCGCCGGGGCGCGCTATCTCTACATTTGCGAGAACGGACTGGTGCACTATTGCTCACAACAGCGCGGATATCCGGGGATTCCGCTGGAGAAATACACACGAGACGATTTACGCCGCGGATATCTCACCGAGAAGGGATGCGCGCCACACTGCACCGTCTCGTGCGTGCATCAGGTGTCGATCTTCGATTCCTGGCGTGATCCCCAGCGGCCGGCGGTGTCGCCTGCATCTACGCCGGATACTGAACTGGTGCAGATCCGGTAGGCGGGCCCTTCGACTCCGCTCAGGTCAGGCTACTGCGTCCGCCCCTATTTCTTCGGCTGCGCGGTCGGCGGCAACAGTCCACTCAGGCGCAGATACATGGCGGCCGAGCCGTAGTGATCTGCCCAGCTATTGGAAAGCACGAACAGGGCGAAGGCGCGAGAGCCCTTGCGTCCACCAAAGAGTTCGACTTCTCCGCCGAGTTTGCTGTCGTCAACTTTCCCGAGAGCGGTGGTGCAGAAATCGAAGCTGCTCTTCAGGGCGGTGACTAATTTCTCTTTGCCGTCAGATTCCTTCAGAGGCGCGGCTGCCTTGACTTCAGGCGTGTCGCCGATCTTCGAGCACAGATAGTTGTTCGTTTCAATGACGTGGAGCACGAGATGCCCGAAGGCCATTTGCTGCTCGGTGGGCTTGTAAGAGTACTTCCCGGCTGGCATCTCTTCTGCGGCAGCGACGAGATTCTTCTGCTGGCGCGGCAGCATCTCTTTCACTACCGTGGTAACCGGGTTCTTTTCCTGGCTAAAGGCCGTGGCCGCAGCAAACAACAGTAGAAAGCTGAGCGTGCGTTTCATGGGCGTCCTCAGAACGTATAACTGAATTCGCCTCATTGTAGCCCCTTCGGCGCGACTCTGCGTGCCGGGACCGAACATCCGCGCGGGCTCTCTACTTCAGAGCCGGCTTAAGGGTTGCACCCTGCTTCTCCCACCGCATCTGAGCGGCGAGTTCCTTGATTTCGGTCAGGTCACGCCGCATCTCGCTCCAGCCATACCACAAGGCATAGTCGGGGCTCGCGTGGAACGTCCCTTGGAATGTGCGCATGCGGTGCTCGAGGTACATCACGAATACCTTCTGCTCGACCACCGTGGGAGCATCGTGGAAAGTCAGCAGGTTTGGAAATGGATACGCGTAATTCGCCGGCTTGGGAAGGATTCCTTCTTTATACAGGCCAGCCACGATGCGGATCGCCTCGGCCATCAGATGATCAGCGTTCTTGATCATGTCGTCGCCCTGCTGCAGTTGCTGTTTGGCGAAGTTCACCGAATGGCACTGATTGCAGGTCTCGATCATCTTGTCGCGTTCGCGCTGCCAATCTTCTTGCGTGAGTCGGGCTAGGTCGGCAGCCTTGACCACATCGACAAGTTTGGTGGGCTGGCCTTGGGGGTCCAGCACTCCCAGCGCCTCCAGAATAGTGGCTCGATCGGCGGCCCATTGCTTGTCTTCCGGTAAGGGCAACCGGACGGCAAGGAATCCCCAGGCCGTGCGGACTTCGTGGTTGCCTTCCGGCATATGACAGGTCTGACAAGTCGGAGCGGCAGCGTCGGCCGGCAGGACGTGCTTCTGTTTCAGATCATGGCGCACGCCGTGCTTGGAGGCCGAATACATTTCCCATTGCGGATGGTCGAAGCCCATGTGGCAGGTCTCGCAGGCCTGCGGCTGCCGAGCCTCTTCGACCGAGAAGGTGTGCCGGGTGTGGCAGGCATCGCACTGCGCGGCGCCGAATTCGGTGCCGGAGCCGCTTTGTCGCAACTCTTTGATCTCGGCAGGGCTCTTGTCGCCGATCTTGTGGCACCCGCCGCATCCTTTCTCTCCCTCGATCATTGCCATGGGCTGCCAGTGAATGGTTGGCATCGCCTTCATCGAGGCCCAGGCCAGGGCATGCTTGCCCTTCTTGAACTGTGCCACCTGGGTCTCGTGACATTGCGCACACGTTTCCGGGGTCGGAATCTTGGCGTTGGCCACGTCGCTGGCGGAGGTGTGCTGGTCTCCATGGCACGCGACACACGTGATTTCGGCCCCGCTGTGCTTGCTCAGCTTCCAGTCGGAAACGATGCTAGGCGTGGCTTTGGTATGGCAGATAACGCACTGGGAAAGGGTATCTGCAGTCAAGAAGGAAGAAGAAAGCAGGACTAAGCTGAGCGCACAGGCAACTCGAGCGGTCGAGGAGCAGAAACACATAGATGCCTCCAAAACCGGCTATTATTCGATTGCAAGCGAAGGCTGGCTGTGACGGACGTCACAGCCAGGTCGTGAGAATTTCTGAGGACGCCAGCCTTAAGCGCTCGCCTCGACCAACTACGACGCAAGGGCCACAAGTCCGACAATGAGTCCCATAAAGGCAAAGTACCAAGCAAAGACAATGGTAAGCGCGGTACCCAGCTTTGTCTTGCTGACGCAAGTGAAGCCGATGGCTGTCAGCACCAGCGTCCAGATGCCAAAGACGTCAATAAACGAACCCGCGGTGTACAGCACCGGGTTATCCGTTGCACTAAACAATGCTCCGAGATTGGTAGCGACCGGATTGTTAATGTTGAAGGTGTCGGCACTTATGCCTGCAAAAAGAGTCCCCGTGGCTAAGAGAAAACGTATCGCACCCGGCAAACCGGCATAGGCAGCGATGGCTAAAACCAATTTGAAGGATACCTTTGCGTTCGCAACGAAGGTGAACGTACCAAGCAAGGCCGCCGAGACGATCAGCAGAAGAACAATATCGATGACGGGAAAAGCATAGGCGCCGATCTTCGTTTGCTTCTCGACTAACTGCATATTTTTGTCGCGATCTCCTGGGCTCATCGCTTGAATGCGGTCGTACTGCTTCGGACGTGTCTGAAGCACGTTCTCGCCAGCCTTGGCGAAGGTGACCTTCTGCCCCACCGCATAGGCAAACAGGATTGCAGTCACGGAGAGAATCACCCATGGCACGATCCAGGTCCACCATTTCACACTAGCCCCGAGGTCGGTGAACGTTTTCGAAGGCGCGATGAAAGTATTGACGATGCGCGCCCCCTGGGACAACGGCGGGGCCGCTGGTGTCGGGGACGAAGAAACTGGCGGGAGCGGGCTTACGGCCATGAACGCCTCCTTTTGAGATGCAAGGGATTCTAGTCTGGGAAGGCTTTACCAGACAAGCACGGATTCGGTGTTCCAGGATTGGTCGTGTGCTCACGTTCAGCTTGGCTTCGCCATCAGATTCCGCTCGGCTTCGCCGTCGCGGGACAGCCGAGGCGGCTGTCGCTACCTGGTTTGTGTTTCACACATCTTCTGACCGGCTCGATAACATGCTTGTATGTCGAACTTTACCCCGGCTGCGGCTACGGTGCTTCTCGTCGAACTCGCTCCCGCGGCAGCATTTGCCTTCGCTTCAGAACAGGTAACTCGCGTAGTCCAACGTTGGCCCAGGTTTTTGCGGATCGTAGCCCCGTGTGCGCTGGTCGCGCCGTACGTCATCCTGTCGGCGTCGCAATTCCGCTGGCGGTGGCTTGCTCTGTATGCGCTGCTGCCAGCAGTGATGGCGTGGCTGATGGAGCAGGCCGTTGCGGTCGATCCGGAGCAGCGCGGAGATTGGCGGGATGCGTTGATCCTGCTTACGCTGGGCCTCGCGGTCGATCTGCGGTGGTTCGATTCGGCTTGGCCGGCAGGCTTGCGCGGCTTAGGCAATCTCGTGTTAGTCGACGCGGGACTGTATGCATTCCTGGGCATCCGGCGTCTGAGCGGTACGGGATTCGATTTTCACCTGCGCTGGAGTGACTGGAAAAGCGGCCTTCGCGAGCTGGCATTCTTTGCTCCTGCAGTTATCATCTTGGGGATCGCGCTGGGCTTTATCCATCCCCACGCCAATTCGCCGGAAATCGTTAAAGCAGCTGTGACGTGGGGCGGAATATTCATCTTTGTCGCCCTGCCGGAGGAGCTCTTCTTCCGCGCCTGGGTACAGAATCTTCTCGAACGGCGCGTTGGCCGAAATGCAGCGCTAGCGATCGCGTCCATCCTGTTCGGGCTTTCGCACTTCAATAAACGATCGGCCCATTTCAACTGGCGATATGTGCTGCTGGCGACGCTTGCGGGAATTTTCTATGGCAGGGCATGGCGAGAACACCGGCGCGTCCCGGCTTCTACGATTACCCACACTTGCGTGGACTGGCTGTGGTCGTTGTGGTTCTGAGCTGCAAGAGTTCTAGACTGTCTCGACCTCTTCCTCGGGAGCCGCAAAGGAGACGTGATCCTGGGCAGTGGGGAGCAGGCCGCGGACGTCGTTCTTGTCTCTGCCGCGCTTGGCGAGCCAAGCCTTCAGGTGCTTGCGCGCGGCTGGAGTGAGCTTCGAGAAGAATAATCCGGCGCGACCCTGATCGCTGGCCCAGATCACATCGGCGTGTCCTTGCAAAGTCACATCGGTGCCGGGCAGAAGGCAGCGAAAAGGCAGATCAGAACTCATGGGCACCGGATCGGAAGCTTGCAGTGCGAGCCCATGTTCGCCGATGTCGATGCTTACCGCTGGAAGAGTCCCGCTCTCGGGTTCGAGATAGACCAGCGTCTTCGCTTCATAACGAGCGGACTTGCGGCGGTTCGATCCAGCCGACTTTCTTACGGCTTTCAAAGACTGCTTTACGAGCTCGGGATCCAAGGGCTTGTACAAAATGCGACCGGCGCCGGATTGGAAGGCCTCCCCGGTTCCGGGCCAAGCTCGGCTGGCGATGGCAACCAGGACGGGCTTTTGCGGTTCGGGCAGCAGCGAGGCCATGCGAATGACCTCCTCGGCACCCGGCAGGTCGAAGTCGGCGATCAGGCTCGAGCAGTGGCCGCCCATCACCGTTTCCAGCGCATGCCGCTGCGAACGGCAGTTGGTGAGGTCCATCCCAAGCTGTTCTAGAGTTTTCCCCAGAATTTGCAGGGATCGATGGTCCTGACAGAGCACAGCGGCTGACTGACTCATGAACTCCAAAGTACGAGTGAGTGAGGTATTGGTAAATGTCACAGGCGTAATCCTGTGAGTGGTTACCGAGGCGACCTGTAAATCGAGCAAATATTGGGATTTGCCACTGGTTGCAGCTCAAAAACGCACCAGCGGCGCGCTGCTATAATCAAGAATTGCGCTCATGTCTACGAAACGACTGATTCGATCGACGACCGTTCTGTCGGTACGTCGCGGCGGAAGCGTTGTCCTCGCCGGTGACGGCCAGGTAACGCTGGGTGAGTCCGTGATCAAGCACTCGGCCAAGAAGATCCGGCGGTTGTATAACGACAAGATTGTGGCGGGATTTGCGGGATCGACAGCGGATGCCTTTACGCTGTTCAGCCGGTTCGAGGCCAAGCTGGAGCAGTATCACGGCAATATCGGGCGCGGCCGCGGTGGAACTGGCTCGCGACTGGCGGACCGACAAATTTCTGCGGCATTTGGAAGCCCTGCTGCTGGTCTGCGACAAGGAACAGACGTTTCTTCTCAGCGGACAGGGAGATGTGATCGAGCCCGACACTGGCATTGCAGCGATCGGCAGCGGGGGGCCTTACGCCCAGGCCGCGGCGCAGGCATTGTCAGAGCACACGCAACTCTCGGCCCGCCAAATTGCTGAAGAAGCGTTGAAGATTGCGGGCAAAATGTGCATCTATACAAATGACAAGGTCACGATCGAGGAACTGTAGCTCGCAGATCCCGGTTCTCAGTTCTCAGTCTGTACAGCTAAGGTCCTACTGAGAACCGAGAACTGGGAACTTTCTATGGCCATTTATCTTCCATCTTCCGCTGAAGAAGAACAGCTCGCGCTGGATGAACTGACGCCTCGCGAGATTGTTGTCGAGCTCGACAAACACGTGATCGGCCAAAAAGACGCCAAGCGCGCGGTAGCGATTGCGCTGCGCAATCGCATTCGCCGCCAGAAACTGCCGGCCGATCTGGCCGAAGAAGTGATCCCCAAGAACATCATCATGATCGGACCCACGGGCGTGGGAAAGACCGAAATTGCCCGCCGCCTGGCCAAGCTGGCGAATTCGCCATTTCTGAAAGTGGAGGCGTCGAAGTTCACCGAGGTGGGATACGTGGGACGCGACGTGGAATCGATGGTGCGCGATCTGGTCGAGATCGCGATCGATAACGTCCGTGAGGAAAAGCTCGAAGACGTGGCCGACAAGGCAGAACTCAATGCTGAAGAACGGCTGCTCGATATTCTTTTGCCGCCTTCGCCGCCAGCCGCGCCGTCTTCTACGTCGGGCGGAGTTGTCATCGATGGCGGCACTTCTCTGGTCGAGTCCTCGAGCCGCACGCGGGAAAAACTGCGACAGCAATTGCGCGAAGGCAAGCTCGACGACCGAATGGTAGAGATCGATGTTCGCGAACGGAATTTTCCGTCGTTCGAAATCCTCACCAATCAGGGCGTGGAGGAGATGGACGTCAATATCAAAGATATGTTGCCGAACATTTTCGGGCAGCGCACAAAGAAACGGAAGATGAAGGTGAACGAGGCCTTCGAGTACCTGATCCAGGAAGAGGAGCAGCGACTGATCGACATGGATCACGTGACCCGCACCGCAATCGACCGCGTCGAGAATTCCGGGATCGTGTTCCTCGATGAAATCGACAAGATTGCGGGACGCGAGGGCGGCCATGGGCCGGATGTTTCCCGCGAAGGAGTGCAGCGCGACATCCTGCCGATTGTGGAAGGAACGACCGTCAATACGCGCTATGGGATGGTGCGCACGGACCACATCCTGTTCATCGCGGCAGGCGCGTTCCACGTTTCCAAGCCGAGCGACCTGATTCCGGAACTGCAAGGGCGGTTTCCCATTCGTGTGGAGTTGCAGTCGTTGACGATGGAGGATTTCGTCCGCATTCTGACGGAACCGAAATCGTCGCTGGTCAAGCAGTATACGGCGCTGCTTGAGACGGAAGGCGTGAAGCTGGAGTTCACGAAGGAAGCGCTGGATGAAATCGCGCATTTTGCATTTCGGGTGAACGAGAGCACCGAGAACATTGGCGCACGGCGGTTGCACACCATCATGGAACGAGTGCTCGATGAATTGAGCTTCGATGCGCCCGAGAAGAAGGGTCAGCAAGTTACGGTTGATGCGGAATATGTGCGCAAGATGCTGACCGATATCGTCAAAGATCAGGATCTGTCGAGATACATACTGTAGCTCGTTAGCCACAGCATCGATCTTTACAATGGATTTTTTGCGTTGGACTATCTGGGCGCGTTAGCCCAAAGTGGTTGTATTCCTTCTCCACGACGGCAGAAGGTAGCGCCAAACTCTCGGTTTGGTTTTCCCCAGGACGGGCTCCCACACAAAGAGTTGTGACCGCGAAGTTGCGGGGACAACACTACCTGCACCCGCCATCGAAAACTGGTGGATGCCGAACTCTGCACTGAAGGCGAGGGGAACCATGTCCGGCGATACGAAGAAACCTGTGAACCTGCAAACCGTGGCCGACCGAGTAGGGCTCGCGCCCTGTTCTGTCTCAGCGGTTCTGAACGACACGCCTGCTGCCAAAGCGATCCCGCAGGCTACGAAAGATCGGGTCTTCCGCGCCGCCAAAGAACTGAACTACCGTCCAAATCTGTGGGCGCGATCGCTGCGCACGAAGCGAACAAGAATGGTTGCGGCGGTTACGCCTGATTTTGGACATGGACGCGTCGCCCAAGTCCTAGCCGGACTGCAAACCCGCCTACAGCAAAAAGGATATCTGCTCGCGCTCACCGGGCTTGATTCTGGAGATGGCGGGCACCTGTCTGCGCACTACCGCCAAAGAGGGATTGAAGGCGTAATCGCGATCAACGCCACTTTCCCTCGCGAATTCGAATTGCCCGTGGCTTCGGTGGATTTGGGCTATGTGACCTCTTCCGAACCTATGGAAGAAGGGCTCCGCATTTGGCTGACCAAGATGGGCGAAGCCGCGGCAGATATGATCGTTCGCAATATCGAAAACCCAGAGGCGTCAGCGCGGTCGAGGGTCGAACCTAAGCTGCCACCCGCGTACTTCGATGTATCCGGGGTGCAAGCCAGCATCGAGGCGCGAGAGTCCGCGTAGGGGACTACGCGCTTTTGGTATGGCGCGTTTTCGCTTCTTCGAGAATCCGGAACAATAACAGCCAGCGCTTGACGTTGGTGGTCATCAGGAAATTTTCTTTGACGTGCTCGCGGCCGTTGATGCCGATGGTGCGCGCGAATTCCGGATGCGTCAGCAAATACCGGATCTGAAATGCGCATCCCTCGACCGAGTGCACAAGAACTCCCGTAAGTTTGTGGATGATCTGGTTCGGGATGCCACCGACTGCACCCGCAATGGTTGGCTTGCCCTTCCACAGTCCTTCCGTAACGGTGAGCCCGAAACCTTCCTTGAGGGACTTCTGAACGATGATCGTCGACGCCCGCTGGATGGCATTGATCTGGAGGGCGCACCAGGGCGGAAGATCAAGAATGATGATGTCGGGATCGTTTCCCGCCGCGTCTTTGACTTCCTGCAGCACAACCGCACCTTCCGGATCATCAGTCGCGCCGCCACCCGCCAGCACCAGCTGGCAATCGACATATTTCTTGGCCAATTTGTAGGCCTGCACGACTCCTACGGGATCTTTTAAGCGGTCGAAACGCGAGACCTGCGTGACGATCGGGCGCGAACGGTCGATGCCGAAGTCATCGCAAATCTGCTGCACCTCCGAATCCTGCAAATCCTTGTTCTTTTCGGAAAGTGGATCGATGCACGGATAAAACAGATATTGGGGAATCGGCAACTGTCGGGCAAACGACTGCGATGAAAAGATAGCGGCATCGTATTGCTCCACGAACGGCCGCAGGAATTCCCATACCTTGGCATCCGGATTCGACAAATCAATGTGGCATCGCCACACCCAGTGGGAAGCGGACTCGGAACGTGAGCGGACCAGACCCACGGGCTGCGGATCGTGAATGACAACCAGCTCCTCCTCGAACTTCATTCGCTCGCGATTTTGTTCGTTGTACATCAGGAAGATCTCTTGCGCGGCTTTGGTCAACTCATACTGGGCCCCGTGCAGGGCGTTGTGGAACGCTTTGGTGACCTCAAAGAAGTCATTGCCGCCGGTAATGACGTCCCAATGAGTGGCCACTTCGAGTTCTGAGAGAAGCGGGACCAGCCGGTTCAGCATCTCGGCCACGCCGCCTCCCACCGCTGTGGAGTTCACCATTTTGATGGTTTTGCTCTTGACCTCGAGCGCGAGGAATCGCAGCGAATCCAGCATCGCCTGGCCTACGATGTTGCGATAATCGTCCAAGTGCGGCGCTGGAGGCGGGACGGGAGGTGTCAGAACGCTGTCCGGAAGCTGGCGGCTCGCTCTCCGTTCGGCGGAACGCCGTTCTACAAATGCAGGCCTTCCTCTGGACTCCGCAATTCCTGAGTTTTGTGGCTGGGCCGTCGTGGCAGTGGTGACGCTGTGGTCTTCCGAGTTCATCCTTCTCCGTCCTAATTCATGGATTCGGCGACGATCCGGGCGATTTGCAGCCGCACGCCTTCCATGGTGCTGGTGTAGATGTCGATGCGCTCGATGGCGTCCGCAGTGTCGGTGAGACCCACTTCTTCTTCGAGCCATTGCGAAAAATCGTTGGTCATCCGGTGCAGTCGCAAACGCGCTTCGATGAAGTGATGATGGATGGAGTGCACGCTGACCTGGTTCAGCCCGTCGAGGAAGCCTTTCAGCGTATCCGGTGCAAAGGGCGTGGGAAGCACTACCAGATCCGACGCGCAGAAGTAAAACGGCTCGTAGGCCGCTCGGGTGCCAGCTTTCGGATGGCC
Source organism: uncultured Acidobacteriota bacterium (assembly GCA_963807095.1). Lineage (GTDB taxonomy): Bacteria > Acidobacteriota > Terriglobia > Terriglobales > Acidobacteriaceae > Sulfotelmatobacter. The sequence continues at coordinate 1,328,967 of CAWEAF010000003.1, forward strand.
GTGCAGGAAGTCGTCGATAATCTCAACCATCCTGCCCCGTAGTCCTTCGATTGCCGTAAACTCGCGAACATCTACGCTGGCCAACTGCTCCGCCAACGCGGGCTCATTGCAGGCCGAGAGACTCCAATGCGCAAAATCGTTGGAGAAGCCTTGCCGGATGAAGTGATGCTCCTGCAGTGTGTGAAATGTATGTTGAAAGATGGAATCCTCAGGGCAGGTATGCAGCGCATCGAGAAGTTCGCCAAGATTTGTGGCCTTCTGCCTTCCTATTCGGAGAAGAGACTCGGACGTGTTGAAGTAAAACGGCTTCGAAGGTTTACGCGGAGGGATTTTGGCAGTATCGGGCATCGTAGTTTAGTAGGTAGCACTGGGAGTCAGTTGGGTTGTCCCGCGCCAATGAGGGAATACAAACACTGACACACCTCCGCCGCCGACTGCAAAGTGAATTCAATACCTGCCCGGGCTGACATCTCGAATATCGCCTTCTGGCAGAAGCGGCTGTCCCAACTGGGCGCCGGACAGTTCAGGATTGTCCAGACGCACATCGCACAGTTCTCCGATCAAACTGCCAGCCCAGCGGTAAACGTTGTTCTCCCGCACGATTTTGCGCATGCGTTGCATGCGCTGCTGTTTTTCTTCCGGCGGCATCTCCAGGGCCGCCCAAATCGACTCCGCCGTCTGGTCGATATCGTAGGGATTCACCTGAAGAGCGTCGCGTAACTCCCGGGCCGCCCCGGTAAAGCAACTCAGAATCAGTACTCCCCGTTCGTCATGCCGGGCCGCAACGAATTCCTTCGCGACCAGATTCATGCCATCGTGCAAGGAAGTGACCAGGCACAAATCTGCCGCCCGGTAGTAGGCCGCCACTTCGTGATGGCTGTGCTGGCGGTCGAGCAGAACGATAGGCCTCCACTGGTCCGCCTGGAATCGCCAGTTGATACGGTCAGCCTCGGCCTGCACTTCGGCCTGCAAATCGTGATAGCGCTTGATGTGCGTGCGGCTGGGCGCTCCGATCTGGACGAAAGTAAATACGCCTTGATATCGCGGATGCTTCTCAAGAAATCGCTCGATAGCCAGGAACCTCTCGAGGATTCCTTTGGTGTAGTCGAGCCGGTCGACGCCGATGCCCATAAGCGCGGCCTCGACCCCGAGCGCCTTGAGTAATGAGGCCCGCTCTTCGTAGGCGGACGGTCGCGGGTTCTCGTCTCGCAGCTCGGCTGATTCCACGCTGATGGGAAAGGGGTGGACTGTGGTGCGATGTTCGAGACGTTGTACGGAAGAGCGGTCCCAGTCGATACGCGATTCCACAATGCGATCGACGGTCTGCAGGAAGTTTGTGCAATGGGCCTGGATGTGGAAGCCGATGAGATCGGCTCCGAGCAGTCCGTCGACCAGCTGTCGCTGCCAAGGGCAGATCCCAAACGCCTCCGGATTGGGCCACGGGATATGCCAGAAGATCGCCAGGCGGGCCTCAGGTCGGCGCTCTTTGATCATTCTGGGAAGCAGCGCGAAATGGTAGTCCTGCACCAGCACTACGGGACGCGAGGTATTCTCCATTTCCTCCAGCAAAGCGTCAGCAAACTTCCGGTTCACCTCCTGGTAATGCTTCCAATCATCGGAGCGGAACAGCGGGCGGGTGTGGGCAATATGGCAGAGAGGCCAGAGCCCCTCGTTCGAAAATCCGTAGTAATAGCCTTGCTCCTCCTCCTTCGAGAGCCACACCCTTCGCAAAGTGTAATGAGGGTCGTCTGGAGGAACGAACAGTCGATCGTGACTGTCGACCGCGTCGATGTCAGCTTCGCCCGAGCCATGCGCAACCCATGTTCCCCCGCAGGCTCGGAGCACGGGCTCCAGGGCGGTCACTAAGCCGCTGGCCGGCTGGGTCACTTCGATCGTCTTTCCATGCCGCGCATGGATATAAGGTTCGCGGTTGGAAACGACAAACAGCCTGCCATCTTCAAGACGCCGCTGGATGTGCACCGCAAGCCGGTCGGCGGTCCAGGTGGACTCACCGCTTTCCCGCAGGCGGGCTTCCAACTCTGCGGCGGAACGAGCGCTATGCAGGCTCTCCGCAAAAGTGGCCACTTCTCTCGCCAAGGGACTGAACAGGGCCACGTCAGGCACCTTGATGCGAGAACTGGTGGCGCGTCCCGTACGTAGAGTTCGCATCCACTGGGCGGTTCGCGCGATGGGCCCGGTGACGCTCCAGCGCACAATCAGCAGCGTGATCATCACGATCAGCACCACGTGCGCCAGCGCGCTTAAGAATGTCTCGCGCCAGATTCTCATGCTCTCCGCGCGGATGTAACCCGAATCATGAACAATGGCCAGGCTGCCAATCAGCTCTTGATCGTGCCAAAGGGGCACGGCGTGGATGTGAACAGAGGCAATCCCGAGCCGGAGGAAGACATCGGCGCCGTGTTGCTCCTTCAGGCTCTGCAGTACAACTGAAGGCGCGCTCGGCAACAAGGGCTCAATATTAGTCGTTACGGCAAGGGGATGACCTTGAGGGTCATAGACAGCAAGCCCGGCAAGATGCTCGCGGTTGGCGAACTGCTGGACTGTACGCCGCAGGGTTGCGAGATCGTCCCGTTGTACGTCTCGTTCCACGTTTCGGGAAAGACTCTCACCGAGCAATTCCGAGCGGCGCTGCAGGTCGCGCCGCATGCCGCGAGCCAGCACATAAACCTGGTAATAGGACGAGCAGAGCGATACCAGGGTAATGCCGACGATTAACGAGACGATGAGTCGGGCGCTAAGTAACCGCATCTACACGTCCTCGAAACCCACGGGTTCGCGAAATCCGGCTACGACAGTGCACTTCGGTGCGGCGATCTGCTCATTGAACGGACAGAGATCCGTCGACGCTTCCCAACCTGACCGCCAAGGGCGTCACGAGACGAGAGATACCACGACGAGGGCGAATCCCCACTACTCGATAGGACGCAAACCTCCGCGCTAACCGATATGCCGGCTACTGTCAGAGTACGGAGACAAAGAAAAGGTTGCACAGTACTTGCCAAATGCAAATGGCCTGATTACAAAGCCTTAGCCTGCTTTACATGTCGAGCAGGCATGTAATTCCTTCTCCACTTAAGAGAGCTGAAACTAATGAGAGAAGCAAGCAACGACACCTCCAAAGATTCATCGCGAATGCCAACTCAGTGTACTCACAGACTTCGGCAACAATGCGATCTCTGCGACCTTATCACCTTGTTGCAGGTGCACGGTTCTCGCATCGCCCGAGTTCGTGACTACAAGAACCTTGCTTCCATCGGGATTCTCGAATGCGACCTGCTCCAGGCCGGATACGTTCGACCCAGACTCAAATCGCCGGGCTCCGCGCCGAACATGACGGGAGAAGTGCGCAAACGCCCAATACTGTCCGCTGCGAGAAATTTCCTTCGTCTGTGAGTTGATGGTCACCAGGCCTCCGCAGGAAAACGGGCCAATGTTGGGGCGGCCTTTCTCGTCCAAGGCTAAGTTCCAACCGGTGATCGACTGCGCCCAGTTGCGCAGAATTCCGGTAAAGGTCTGGCCCCAGTTGACCCAGTCGGTCGCGTAGTCTGGGGCGGTGTAGTCGGGACCGCCTTCGGTCCAATAAATCTGAGCATCAGGGCAAGCCTCATGAGCCCTGGTCATCATTTCGGGCTTGCCGACATATCCATGAAAGGCGATGGCATTGCAGAACTTGCGCAGGCCAGGGTCGTCGAGCTCGGCTACAGCCCGGCCCCAAAGATTGTAGTTGTGATCGAGAATCCAGATTTTGGTGGCAGGACTTTCCTTCTGAAGCAGGGGCCCGAGGTGGTCCTTTACAAACGCGATCTCGTATTCCTGTGGCCAGGAACAAGCCGGCATGCGGCCGTCCTGATCGGTATCAACCTCGTTCTGGACCGTAACGGCCTGCACCGGTACTCCTTCGGCGGCGTAGCCCTGAAGAAACTTCAGGAAATACTGCGCGTAGGGCGCGTAGAAATGCTGGCGCATCGATCCGCCCAGCATCGAACCGCCTGCTTTCATCCATCCTGGCGGACTCCACGGCGACGAGAACAAAAACAGGTCGGAATTCACTTTCCTGGCTTCGCGCATCATGGGCAACACATACGCCTTATCGTGCGCGATCGAGAAGCGCTTCATCTCCGGGTCGGGATCGCCCTCGTCGTAACTGAAGACTTCGGTCGAGTAGTCGCTCGCGCCGATGCAGGTCCGGCATACATTCAAGCCCATCTCAGAGGGATGGAACAGTTCGTGGAATAAAGTCTCTCGAGCAGGTGGGGAGAGTTGGTTGAACGTATAGCACGCAGCATCGGTAAATGCCGCTCCGAAGCCGAGCACCTCCTGGTATCTCCTGGCGGGATCGAGTGCAATAGCATTTTCCGCGCCTCCCGCTCCGGAGCGCCATGATACCGGCGCGGCTGAGGAGTAGCGGAGTGTGCCGCTACTGACATGAACTGAAATCTCGCCCTCGGGCGGGGGAACCGCGGTCCCTGAAGTAGCGCCTGCCCAATCCGCTGTTGTCGTTGCGGCTAGTCCGAGAGCTGACAGCTTCAGGAAGGTCCGCCTGGTGGGTTCGTTTGACACACGATTCTCCTGACAGGAATGCGAACCTGTGAGTATAGTCCCGAGGATCGTCAATTGCGCGGGCGTTGGTCCGAAACCGGCTTTGGCGGAGTTTCCGCTGCTCTCGAATTCTGAGCGATTGGAGCCGCAAGGTTCGGGGCCGTGAAACCTGCGGACGGCGACGGCACCGTGGAAGGCGCGTCGGGTGACTGAGCAGGCGAAGGGGCAGCCTCGATTTCCGCGACCGTAGGTCCGCTCTGTCTTGCGCCGAGCAGTTCCTGGACGGCGGCCAGCAACACGGTGCCCTCCGACTTTGACACCAGCATCCGCACGCCGGATTTCTTTGCTTCCAGTTCCAATTGCCTTGACCAGTGCATGGTGTACATCAAAATGGCTGTTTGAGGGAGAATCTTGGAAATTTCGCGGGCAGCACTCAAGCCATCCATAACTGGCATGGCAAGATCGAGGATTACCACGTCTGGACGTACCTCGATTGCCCGGGAGAGCGCGGTTTGACCATTTTCTTCATCGATGATCTCGCCCACCCCGACGCCCTCCAGCAACTGACGCAGCGTCTTTCTCACGACCGGGTTGTCGTCCACAATCAGGACACGCCCCTGCACGCCTGCGGCTCCTCTCGGCACGAAGCCTGACGCCGGTCGCAGGCCTGCCCAGTTTGTTTGGTGCCATACAAAATACTGATATGCCTAACCCATAGAAAATACGGGGAAACCTGTATTCATTACGGTATTTAGAGGCTAACGCTACGCGCCCTGTTGCAGTGCCGAGCAGATTCTTTTTCGCATCTGAGCCTGTGGTCGCAACCTGGGGCATACGGAGGAAAGCTTTGCGAAAGAAAGACGAAATTGTGGTGCCGGGGATCGAAGCTCAAGTTCTAGCTGGGGAGCGTACAAACTCGGAAGGCAAGCCAGTCGCGAACCGTATTCTGCGAGCCCTGCCAGACGAGGATTTTCAGGGCATCCGGCAGGAACTGCACTACGTGGAATTGCCTCAGCACACGGTTTTGCACGAGCCTCGGCAGAAACTGGAATGGGTGTACCTGCTGAATTCGGGCATGGTTTCGCTCGTGTTCCGCACCAGAGACGAGGAAAGCGTGGAGGTAGGAGTCGTCGGCAATGAGGGATTCACGCCCGTCCCGGCGGCAGCAGGCCTGAGGAGCAGCCCACACCAGGAGATAATGCAAGTCGGCGGAGACGGATTCAGGTTGAGTATCAAAGGGCTAGAGATGGCGCGGGATAGTGGGTCGCATCTTCCCGCAGTTCTGAACCGGTACGCCGCGCTACACGGACTGCAAGTGGCCCAGACGGCCGGGTGTAATCGTCTGCACGACATCGAACAACGTCTGTCGCGCTGGTTGCTGCTGACCCAGGATCGAGTTGGCTCGGGGCTGCTGCGCATTACGCATGAATTCCTGGCCACGATGCTGGGAACCGATCGTCCCAGTGTCAGTTTGGCGGCGAGTGTACTTCAGAGGAAGAAGATCATTGAGTACACGCATGGAGCGGTAAAGGTTTTGAATCGGAAGAAGCTTGAACGGTCGGCGTGCGAGTGCTACAGCGTGATTCGCGAGCTAAGCGCAGAGATGGCGGCCAAGTGATCCTGTACCTGGGCGTTTGGCTTGAGCACTACTCTTGCCGTCAGAATTCGACGTGGGTGCGAAATGATGGGACCGCCACTGGGCCGCGATCGCGGTTGTATCCGGGGTCGCTAATGCGCTGGACACCCGGGGCCAGATAGATTCCCCGCCAAACGTGGACGGTGTAATACGACTCCAGAATGTTTTCGCGGCCGTAGGTCAGATGTCCATCGCCGAGGAGAAAGCCCAGACCTCCGGCGGCGAGGTAGTTCTGATGATCCCTCTTGATACCGTTGGTCACAAAGGCAATTCCAGCACGATCCTGCTTGCGATGCCACCACGAGCCGGCAGCCCCGACGCCTCCGGCAAAAGTCTGGTCAACCTCCGTGTAGGCGAATGACTCGGTCCCGCCATTGTCCCATCCGAAACGAGCAAATGCAGTCAGATGCGACGCCAGACTCTGCTCGAGGTTTACGCCGAATCCGTACTTGCGCGTGATGTGCCAAGGGTGGTCTGCGATGTCGGCTGTTTGGCGCGCTGCCGCAGCCTTGATCACCTGGTCGCGGTAAATGCCCATGTTGGCGTGGTTGGTGTAGCCGAGTAGCCGGATGACTCCGGACTTTCTCGGCAGCACGCCATACCGTAGCTCATATTCGAAATTTTCGGCGTGCACTTGCCAGGGCTTCCAGACAAGGTCGATGCCGTTGGCTACCTTGGGCATCAGGGCTTCGCCAAAACGGAATCCCCAGTTACGATCCTCATAATCGGCGGTGAAGCCAACGGTGTAGCCACGGGTATCGGCAGCGTAATCCCACGCGCCATTGTTGTCGATCGTCCAATTTGTGAATTGGAGATGCGTGTCGGAGCCAACGGAATTGATGTCAAAAAAGTCGGGCATGCTGAATTTGCCGAGGCGGATTTCGAGACGGCGGCGGGGAAGTTCTTCGAACAGGGAGAGGTAATTCCGCTGGTTTTCGACCTTGTCGTCACTGAGTGCAAAGACCTTGTGAATCATTCCCCGGCCGAGATAGGGAACTTTGCTGAGAAATGGATTGCGGACGATGTCGAGGTTGGTGTCTCCGGCAAGGCCGAAGCCGGAGCTGAGGGCGGCACCTCCGGCTTCCTCGATGTCCACCAGGAACTCGAGGGACTCGTTCAGGCGGAACCCCGAGTACAAGGTCATCAGGCGCGACGTGGCTTTTTCGTAGTGCGGATTGAGGCTATGCGTCCCGCTGTAGAGCGCGGGAAACTCAGGATGAGTCTGAAAAACGAAGTTGGCTTGTCCAGTCAGCCAGGCCCGCGTCCTGCGGAAGTGGGGCAACATGGATTGAGTGCCTTCCTCAACCGCGGGACCGGGATCGAGCGCGGGAGTGCCAGCGCGCTGCGGCGCATCCGTTTGCTGGCCTGAGGCGGTAGCCATGAGAGCGATCGAGACCAGACAAAGTGTCTGCAACGCATGCCGCAAGTCGGCATTCAGGATGTTGCGGATAAAGAGCATGTGTAGTTTGAAATCGCGTCCTCCCGAACTGCGGGTCCCCCACAATAAAGATGGGTCGGCACTCCATTTTATATTAACTATGGTTAACGTCAGTCTAGCCGAGTCGCGAAAGATGTCACCCTGCACCGCGCCTATTAAAGGAATGTTACTGAACTCTGGAAGACCCCTTGCCGTTTGACAGCATTCCTCCCAAACCCCTAACCTGATTTGCTCTGACTTATGAAAGTTTTAGTCCTAGGTGGAGGCGGGCGCGAACATGCGCTTGCGTGGAAGTTGCGGCAGTCGCCGCGCATCACGCAACTGGTCTGCGCGCCGGGAAACGGCGGCATCGCGGACGAGTGCGAGTGCGTGCCGGTAGACATGAAGAGCCTGGAGTCGATTGTCGGAGTCGCGGCGCGCCTGCAACCAGATCTGACTGTCGTAGGCCCCGAACTGCCGCTCACGTTGGGGGTGGTCGACGAATTCACGCGGCAGAGGTGGCCCGTGTTCGGTCCAACGCAGGCGGCAGCGCGCCTGGAATCGAGCAAGAGCTTTGCTAAGGAATTTCTGCAGCGGCATCACATCCCGACAGCTCCATTTGCCATTTGTGATTCGATTGACCAGGTGCGCGCGGCACTCGGGCACTTTCACGCGCCGGTTGTGGTGAAAGCCGATGGCTTGGCCGCGGGCAAGGGCGTCGTCATTGCGAAAAACAAAGAAGAGGCAGCGGGTGTAGCCGCGGAGATGCTCAGCGGGCGAATGCTGGGCGATGCCGGCGCGCGGGTTGTGCTCGAAGAGTGCTTGGTGGGAGATGAACTGTCGTTCCTCGTCTTCAGCGACGGCGAGCGCGTGGCTCCGCTAGTTGCGGCGCAGGATCACAAACGCGTGGGCGATGGCGACACCGGCCCGAACACGGGCGGCATGGGAGCATATTCGACGTCCGATCTTGTCGATTCCGGAATGCGCGACTGGCTCGTGAATCACGTCGCGCGTCCTGTGGTTGCCGGGATGAAAGCCGAGGGTACCGAGTTCAAAGGCGTGTTGTATTGCGGGCTGATGATGACCGCGCGTGGTCCAATGGTATTGGAGTTCAATTGTCGCTTTGGCGATCCGGAGACGCAACCGATCCTGATGCGCCTCGAGAGCGATCTGCTCGATGCCCTTCAGGCGTCGATCGAAGGCCGCATCAGCGAAGGCGATTTCAAATGGTCGCCGGATGCGTCGGTCTGCGTGGTGATGTCTTCGGGGGGATATCCCGGGACTTATGAGCAGGGGAAGCGAATTGACGGACTCGACGAAGCTGGCGCCGTTGAAGGTGTAAAGGTGTTTCATGCGGGAACGTCGAAGCGGGATGGAGTTCATTACACCGCGGGTGGGCGCGTGCTGGGGGTGACCGCGCGGGCCGCCGACTTGGAAACTGCCGTTGGGCGTACTTATAAAGCTTGCGCCATGATCAGCTTTGCTGGAGCTCATTATCGTAAAGACATTGCGGGGAGAGCGCTGAAGCGGTAGAGATGCTTTACCTTCCTGCGGATTTTGCGGGTTGTTGCATGGTGGGTCGGCGGTCATCAGCGTAGACCCGCGGCGTCGCAAATTTTTTAATTCTTAGGGGAGGGCAATGGGCAAGCCACAGGTTTCGATAGTAATGGGGAGTGATTCCGATCTCGAGATCATGCGCGAGGCGGGCAAGGCTCTGGACGACTTCGGTATCGCGTACGAGATTGATGTCACATCTGCGCACCGCTCGCCGGACCGCTCGGCGGATTTCGCCAAGAAGGCCGCCGGACGCGGGATTAAAGTCATCATTGCCGGGGCGGGCGGCGCCGCACACCTGGCAGGGGTAATCGCGGCGCACACAATCTTGCCGGTGATAGGAGTGCCGATTCCTTCTACGTCGCTGAACGGAATGGATTCCTTGCTCTCCACAGTGCAGATGCCGGCGGGCATTCCGGTCGCAACAGTTGCGATTGGCAAGCCGGGGGCCACGAACGCAGGGATTCTGGCGGCACAGATGATCGCGCTGGCGGATGCGTCAGTAGCCAAGAGCCTGCTCGCCCACAAAGAGAAATTGGCGCGAGGCGTCGAGGAAAAATCGAAGAAGCTGCAGGGAATGCAGAAGTAAAGCTAAAGCTAAGGAGTCCCGGTTTACAACTGCAGGCCTTTCAGGTATTCACGGAAGGGACCACCCAGGTCGCCGCGCTTCAGAGCGAATTCTACCGTCGCCTTTAAGAACCCCAACTTGTCACCGGTGTCGTAGCGTCTACCCTCGTAGACGTAGGCATACATCTTTTCCTGCTTGAGCAGCATGCGCATGCCGTCGGTGAGTTGCAGCTCGCCGCCGGCGCCGGTCTGAATTTTTGCCAGACAATCAAAGATTGTCGGCGTCAAGACGTAACGTCCAATGACCGCGAGATTCGAGGGGGCTTCCTCAAACTTCGGTTTTTCGACCATGTTGCGGATTTCGAAAAGGCGCCCGTCGTACCCCTCCGCAACCTGAGCGTCCAGCACGCCGTAGGAAGAAATCATACGGCCTTCGACCACCTGCGCGGCAATCACGCTGCATTGCTTCTCGTTGAAGACGTTAACCATCTGCTTAAGGGCCGGCACGGGACTGTCAATAACGTCGTCAGCCAGCAGCACAGCGAAAGGCTCATGACCGACGAACTCTCGTGCCATGAGCACGGCATGCCCGAGTCCCAGTGCCTCTTTCTGGCGTACGTATGCGACGTACATCATGTCTGAGATATTGCGCACGATCTTGAGCAAATCGTGCTTGCCGCGCTCCTCCAGCATCTTTTCCAACTCGTAGCTGACGTCGAAGTGGTCCTCGATGGCCTGCTTGCCTCGTCCGGTGATGATCAGGATCTGGTCGCAACCGGATGCCATGGCCTCTTCGACGCCGTATTGAATGATTGGCTTGTCGACCAGCGGCAGCATCTCCTTCGGTTGTGCTTTGGTGGCGGGCAGAAAGCGGGTGCCCAGGCCGGCGGCTGGAAAGACGGCTTTGCGGACTTTCATGGTCATGAGGTCGTTCTGAGACTATTGCATAGCTCGGGGCCGCGAGCTATGAGCTGTGAACTTTTCACGCTCCGTTAACGTCGTGCTACTTAGTGGCCGGATCATTGTAATAGGTTGCGTTCGCGGAAGGCGAACAGCAGATCGACATCTACACCCCACCCCCCACTTCTCCTAAAATCGGGGAGAAGTGGGGCACCTAAAACGTCAAAGACCTCAGGCCGATTCCCGTTTCACTTTCCAGCGACCAATACAACAAAACTGTCGGGAAGAATCGGGGGGCGTGGGTGAGGATTATCGGCCGTCGCAGCCGGGCGCTCGCCAAACTTGGCTGTCACGGTATAGGCGTTATGCGTTTTGGAATCGAGCGCCATGGTTCGCGCTCCTCTTTCGGTGGGAACACTCTCCGCCACCTCGAACTTCGACGGCGATTCCTCTTTCACTACCGTGAGGACGCCCTCGCCGCAGGAAGCAAACGCCAGCCCGGTTTCGTCGTCAAACGCGGTCGCATCAACGCCTTCGCCAATCGCCGGAGTGGCGAGAACCTTGCCGCTGTCGGCATCGACGACGGCCATCATTTTATTGTCGCAGCCGACGAAAAGCCGCCGATGCTTGCGGTCGATTGAGAGTCCGCTCGGCTCCGTGCAGGGGGCAAGCGGCCATTTTGCCTTCACTTCGAGCTTGTTCGGATCGATAGCGACGAGTTCGCTCTTGTCTTCGATGTTGACGAAGATTTCACCTTTAGCATCGCTGGCGGCGAATTCGGGCTTGCCGTCGAGCGGGATCGTGCCCAGGACTTTGCCGGTTGCAGCATCGATCGCAGTCGAGTCATGGCTACGTCCATTGAAGGTGAAAACGCGCTTGGTCGCGGGATCGTAGAGAATCGCATCCGGATTTTCGCCAACCTTCACCTTGCTACCCACAGGTGCGAGAGACTTGATATCGAAAATCGTCACAGTGCCTTCGCGTCCGTTGCTGGTGAATCCTCTGCCGAGTTCAGGCGCGAGTGCGATGCCGTGGACGCCTGGGGTGTCAGGAATTTCACCCACACTCTTGCCGGAATCCAGATCGAGCACGACAACGTGCGTACCGCGAGAAATATAGAGCCGACGCGCGCTCGCATCCGCGGTGAGATAGTCCCATCCGCCTTCGCCGCCCAGCTTCCAGGCCGTCGTCACTTTATACCCCGGACCAGCCGCGGCCAATGCCACCGCCGCCAGTGTCAGGGACACCCAGAGTACGCAGATGTGCCACTTCGAATTGCCAGCCATGATTCCTCCTCATGATTTCTCGAGGTTCAGGAACTCGGCCCCGGTGCCCCTTTTCCGAACGCCATATCCTGACTTTGCCTCGCATCGCCGTGGGGCGAACCGAAGTAACTTTACCCTATTTCGGCAGCAGACCTAGACTCTTCTTAATATGGACGTATTCCGAACATCTTCGCCTTCAGGACAGGCCAATGCCGGACCGGAACTCGATCCGCGTCTGCAGCCGACTCCGGACTACGGGACGCTTGGCCCCGGTTCCGACATTTCAACGTTCGGATCGCGTGCGAATAGTAACGCGCAACGGAAGGTTTCGCCCCAAGGTGTACGGTGGCTCGCGTTTGTCATTGGAATCGTAGGGGCTCTGCTGTCGTTCGGTATCAGCAGAGTTCAACCAACTCGCTCTGGCATTCAGAGCCGGGTTTCCGCCGGTCAGAGACGCCCCGCCACCGCGAAGGACATGGGGCAGTTGGATCGGATGCAACCGCAGAGGCAGGCAGAAACTCTTCTGGAACTCGCCGTTGGACAAACCCAAGGAGCGAACGATCAGATCTCGTCGCGCGTGGACCGATGGCCGGGCAAGGTGCAATGGAATTCGCAGATTGCGTCGCTCACCTCAGCGGCGCTGAATTCGAACGACATGCGGGTGCGCGAATCCGGCGTCGAAGTCGAGTTGGCGGCTTATGGGCTCGCGAAGAATTCCGCGAGTTTTGACTATCTCGTGAAGATGGCGGAGTCTCGCGACCACCGGCAGAAGATTTGGGCGCTATGGGCGCTGGGGCTCATGGGGAATCGCGGCGTGGAGCCGGAGCGCGTCGTGGACATCCTAACCTCACACCTGAGAGATGCTGATACGGAGTCGAGGCAGTGGGCCGTCGAAGGCCTCGCGCTCACGGCGACGGACCAAACAATTGATCCCCTGTTGAAGGCGATGCACGATGATCCCGCACCGATCGTGCGCGAGCGCGCCGCGTGCGGCCTGGCCGCGGCCGGCATGTTTACTCCGCAGCAGAGAATGGCGGCCGTTCCCCAACTACTGAACTACACCGACGATCCAGCCCTGGACGCACAGACGCATGTCTGGGCCTTTCAGGCATTGCACGACATCACGCAGCAGCGCCTGCCCAGTGATTCCGCAGCTTGGCGGAATTGGTACGAAAAACAAGCCGCCACTGGGCAATGAATCGGTTTGCCAGTGGCGGAAAGCCGCACTCTTCCCAGAACCACCCAAGCCAGATTGCTAACCACGAATCACACGCAAACAACCATTTATCCGCACTGCACCTATTTCTCAGTCCGCCATTTTGGCGATATGCACTTCGAAGCCGGTCTTCGGCAGCAGAGACGTTAGCGAAAATGCTTTGAAACCGTCGCCAGTTATCTCAGTGTGGCGGTAAATTCCAGGTTCGCTCTCGATCGTTTGCCGGCGGCCTTCCATGTCGCCCAGGAACGCTTGCGCCTGGTTCACAGTGACGTCCATTTGTTTGGCGCGAGTAACAACCGCTTCGGAGGCGTAGGAGCGAATCAGCTTCGGCCAATACTTCGCCAAAAGGTCAGTGCTGGCGAAGACGTCGGCCCAGATAATGCGTCCGTTGACGGCGACAACCACGCCAACCGCGTTGCGATCCCGGAGTTGTCGAATCAGACTCTGGTAATTCTGGTCAATCGGCTTCGCGATAGCATCGATGCGTTTCTTGACCTCCGCGTTCTCGTTGACTTTGGCATAGGAACTCGTCTGCGCCATCTCGGTGGCGACCATCGGCGCCGAGGCGGTAACTTCGACCGTGACCTGCTCCTTCTGCGCATTCACTGCGTCCCAGACTTTCTGCTGATTCTTGTCGCCCATCGCTTTGGCACGAACAGAGGGCTGCGCCATGATGGCCATAGGCGCCGGGGCTGAGCCGTGTAGAAGGCCTCCCGTCGCGCCACCGTACATTGCTTCGGAGGCGCCGAATCGGTCGCTGCTGGCAACCCAGCGGCCTGGTTCCACGCAGAACACGCTGAGATCAACGGGATCGCTTTCGGCAGGAACGATGCGGTCTTTGCCAATGACTCGATCCTGCTTGCCTCCGCTGACGATCTCGCCCGCAAGTAGAAGTAGCGGGCGGCTTGAATTGTTGACCAGCATCAGTTTGTTCACCTCGGCGCCGTCATAGTGGGGAATTGGCCGGTTGTGCCGGCGAACGAGTCCGTGGATGCTTCCTGCCTCGGTGACAACGACCTCACCGGAACGAAGCCCCTCGTCGAGCGTGATGAATTCGCTTGTGGGATAAGTCTTGGCTGCGACCACCGGAAAGACGCTGAGGTTTCCATGGCGGATCGGGTCGAGCACTTTGTAATTGGGCGTGGGGATAACTTCTCCGGCACGCGCGTCGCGCTGATTGAGAGCAAGAAATCCGAGCAACAGAACCGTCAAAGCCAGGAGGATCTTGGTACTGGTCTTCATTTCGATCTTGGGACTCATAGAGGCTCCTTTTGCGACAGAACGGGCGCGCCCACTCCCAGGAAGAAGAAGCCGTGTCCGGGTTACCGGTGTAACTCGAACCGGGCGCGCCGCCCGTTTTCGACTCCGTGGAAGGAACGCGTCTGGAGTCTCGGCTTGCGAGGGAAATTTGGGCGGTTCAAGTGCTTCTGCAACCGGCGTGTAAAATTAGAAGAGCACTCTGGAGCCGCTTTCTTCCTTGTCTTTTCTCGACCAACTGAATCCGCAGCAACGCGAGGCTGTCGAAACCACCGAGGGGCCGGTGTTGATTCTGGCTGGCGCGGGTAGCGGCAAGACGCGCGTCATTACCTACCGGATCGCTTACCTGATCGAGCACAAGGGCGTGATGCCAGAGTCGATTCTGGCGATGACCTTTACCAACAAAGCGGCGGCAGAAATGGGCGAGCGAGTCGAGAAGTTGGCCGGTGGGCTCAGCATCGCCAAGCCCGTGATCTCGACCTTCCATTCATTCTGCGTGCGCGTGTTGCGTCGCGACATTGAAGCCCTGCGCATCCCCTCGACGGTCCCGGGCCAGCCGCCGATCGGCCACACTAAGAGCTTTGTGATCTATGACGAATCGGATCAGCAGTCCGTGATCAAGTCGCTGATGAAACGATTCGGGCTCGACGACAAGGAACTCACTCCGAGGATTGTCCTCGGGCGAATTTCGTGGGCAAAGAACCACATGCTTGATCCGCAGGAGCTCTATTTGCAGTCGGCCGATCCGAAGACAGAGAAGATCGCGCATTTGTTTGAGGAGTACCGCAAGGAATTGCGCAAGGCCAATGCACTCGATTTCGATGATCTACTGCTGGAAGCAGTGCGACTGCTGAAGTCAGCCCCACAAGTCCGTGAATACTACAACCGACGCTTTCAATATCTGCTGATCGACGAATATCAGGACACGAATCGTCCGCAGTATGAACTGATGCGTATGCTGGCTGGCGATCGGCACAACGTGTGCGCGGTCGGCGACGAGGATCAGTCGATCTATTCGTGGCGCGGCGCGGACATTCGCAACATTCTGGAGTTCGAGCAGGACTTCCCCGAAGCGAAGATCATTCGCCTGGAGCAGAACTACCGCTCGACCCAAAATATTCTGCAGGCTGCCTCGGCAGTAGTGGCAAATAACGTTCGGCGAAAAGGCAAGAACCTCTGGACCTCACGGCAAGGGGGGACAAAGATCGGCTACTACGAGGCGCCCGACGGCGAGAACGAAGCGCTGTTCGCCGCCGACTGGATTGCTCGCTATCTGCGGGAAGCCAGCGATCGAGGCGAGACCCCGCGAGCCGCCGTGCTGTATCGCACGAACTCGCAGTCGCGCTTGTTTGAAGAGGCGATGCGACGGTACGGGCTGAAGTATCACGTGGTCGGCGGATTCTCTTTCTACGAGCGTGCCGAGATCAAAGACATGGTCTCGTACCTCAAGGTCATCCTGAATCCGGACGACTCGATTTCCCTGTTGCGCGTCATCAACACCCCGGCTCGCGGTATCGGTAAAGGCACGATTGATACCCTGGAGCATCTCGCGCTGGAAACTGGACTGTCGTTGTGGGGAGCGGTTGGCGAGGCGATCAAGCGGCAGTTGTTGCCGGCGCGAGCCCTTGCGTCGCTGAAGAATTTCCAGGAAGTCATTGCGGATGCGCGAGCCATGCTGGCCGGAACGTTCGAGGAGCATGTTGACCAGAATATGCCGCGGGCGGCCGCATCTGCGGAAACGCCGGAACCATCTGCGAATCTGGAGTCTGCGCCCGGCGAAAGTACCGATGCCATCGCTTTTGATCCGCAGGAGTTCGAGAATTTTTCGTTCGACTTCGGGGCGAACGAGGAAGCCCCCGACGATGCGGAGGCGGGACGCCTCCGCGACAGGCGGCCGGAGGCCGGCGCTACGGAAGACGACGCGGCGAAGGCGACGCCTTCGTTTCCAACTCCTACCGTCAGCACCGCCGACATTCTCAAATTCCTGATCGACCGTACCGGTTACATCAAGCTGCTGGAAGAAGAGGACACACCCGAGGCCTACTCGCGCATCGAGAACTTGCGGGAACTGGTGAACGCCGCCATGGACTCGCGCGACCGTGCGGAGACGCTCGATCAGTTCCTCGACCACGCGGCCCTCATCGCGGATGCCGACGATTACGATGAACGCGCCCAGATCACGCTGATGAGCCTGCACGCGGCTAAGGGCCTCGAATTTCCCCTGGTCTTCCTCAGCGGGCTAGAAGAAGGATTATTTCCGCACTCACGGACGATGCTCGTCCCTGAAGATATTGAAGAAGAGCGGCGGCTTTGCTATGTCGGCATGACGCGCGCCATGGATCAACTCGTGATGACGCGCGCGGTTTACCGGCGGAGATATGGGACAGACTTGCCCGAAGCCAGTGTGCCTTCGCGATTCCTGGAAGAGGTCCCGGGAACCCTGATCGAAGAATTGGGAACGAGAAACGCTCGCGCGGGGACGGCCGCAATCGGTCGCCCCGCGGGACGAAGTCCTTCGGGCTACGATTCCGAGAGCACGCACTACTCCTACGAAGACGAGGATCAGAGCGCAGCCTGGCATGGCGGGAACGTCGGGGGGAGCAGCGCACGCACCTCAAAGCCAACCGTAGCGGCCCGTGCCTACAACTCGATCGAGAACATCGCCGAGTTTTTTGCCAGCCGCGGAAAGAAGTTCACGCTGCCGAAAACGCCTGTCGAGGAGCCCACTGGCAAGCGCGGATTCCGCCCCGGACAGAAGGTTCGGCACCCAAAATATGGGGAGGGCACAGTTTACCAACGGGAAGGCGAAGGCGAAGAGGCGAAAATTACGGTACAATTTCCACGCTTCGGCTTGAAGAAGCTGGTGGAGAAGTATGCCCAGCTCGAGCGGGCCTGAAATCATTGAGTAATTGGGAAATTGTGTAATTTGGGAATTGTCTTACGAGCGAGACCCTCTACTGACCAGACTGGCTCGGCTTTTCAAATTGCCCAATTACGCAATTACAAAATTACTTAATTCTAGAAAGAGTTCATGGCAAACACGACAAAACTGAGCAGAGAAGAACGCAAGAAAACGAAACGCGCCGCGCGCAAGAAACGTAAGGCAGATAAGCCGCTCAAGGCCCGCGATTATCCGCGCGGCTCGAAGAAGCCTAAGGTCAAGAAGATGGCCCGCGGTCAGGCGAAGCGGTAAAAGCACATTTGGCGCTCGGCACTTGGCATTGGGCCGGTCCCGTTCCGTGGTTCAGGGGCAATGAGGAACGGCTCGATGCTAAGTGCGAGTTGCCAGTGCACATTCCTCCGTACAGGAGAAACCGAACCCCTTGCCACAACCCACGACCGGCGAGCCTCCATCCAGAGAAGTTGTGCGCACCTCCAACAGCCAGCTTTTCTGCTGTAAGTCGATCGACAAGCTGATTTCTGATTCGGAGTCTCCGGGACAGCGTTTGCAGAAGACTCTGGGGCCGTGGTCGCTGACGGCTCTGGGAATTGGCGCGATCATTGGCTCGGGGATCTTCGTCCTGACCGGTACGGCAGCGGCCGGCGAATATTTTCAGGCGCCGTCGATCTTGCACGCCCAGGTGCTCGACATCATTGTGAACTTCTTGCGCGGCGGCGGCACAGCGCAGGTGCTCATGCACGGACGCCCTCCGGCCGGTCCGTCGATCGCTATTTCATTCTTTCTAGTGGCAGTAGCGTGCAGCTTTGCCGGGCTCTGTTACGCAGAACTGGCGTCGATGATCCCGATTGCCGGGAGCGCTTACACGTATTCGTATGCGACACTGGGCGAAATTTTTGCCTGGATCATAGGGTGGGATCTGATCCTGGAATACGTGGTCAGTAACGTCGTAGTCGCGATCGGATTCAGCGCCTATACGAAAGCCCAGCTAGCGTCATTCGGTCTGAACTTGCCGGACAAATGGTCCACACCGGTTTGGGAGTCCGGACACTGGACGGGCGCTTACTTCAACGTTCCCGCCTTTCTCATTATTTTTATTCTGACGGTCTTGCTGGTACGCGGGATTCGCGAATCGGCCGAAGCCAACAACATTATGGTTGCCATCAAGATTGGCGCCATTCTGATTTTCCTCGTGGTGGGCGGAGCGCTGGTGCATACCAGCAACTGGAAGCCGTTTGCACCCTCGGGATTTGGCGGAATCGTTACCGGGGGAGCGATCGTCTTCTTCACGTACATCGGTTTCGATTCGGTCTCGACTGCGGCAGAGGAGGCGCGGAATCCGCAACGGGACTTGCCCTTCGGCATTATTGCATCGTTGGTGGTTTGCACTGTGCTTTACATCGGCGTATCGGTTGTGCTGCTCGGCATGATGAAGTACACGACCTTCATCTCCGGGGAAGCGGCCCAGGCGCCTGTGGCCTACGCGCTGAAAGTCCTGGGAGCAAGCCGCTGGTCGAGGTCTATTATCGTCGTGGGTGCGCTCACCGGCATGATTTCGTCGCTGCTGGTCTTTCAATATGGCCAGGCCCGTATCTGGTACGCCATGTCGCGGGATCGGTTATTCCCCCCACTTTTTTCCCACGTACATCCCAAGTTCAAGACGCCGCACGTATCCACATGGATTGCCGGATTCGTGGTTGGCATCCCTTCCGGAATCTTCGCGATCAGCGATGCTGCCGATCTGTCGAACATTGGAACGCTGTTCGCCTTTGTGCTGGTTTCGCTAGGAGTGATTATTTTGCGACGTACCCAGCCAGACCGGCCGCGAATCTTCAAAGTGCCGCTGGTGCCGTGGTTCCCCTTGATCTCGATCATTCTATGCGGTGGCCTGATGACCGGGTTGACAGTCATCACCTGGGTGCGGTTTGTCGTCTGGTTAGGATTGGGGCTGATGGTCTACGTCTTCTACAGCCGCCATCGCAGCGAGTTTGCGAGAAAGTAGTGGCCCCTACTTCTCACGCGGCAGCGGCTGATCTTGCTCGTCCTCCAGCCGCTCTACCATTTCCTTCGGTAGGGCGTGCAGCAGTTCGATGAACGCGGCGTTGGTCCAGCCGAAGCCCACGACATTCATTTCATATCCCAGCGCGACGTGCGCTTCCGACGAGCGCGTGACCACGTTGTACTTTTCGCGGATATTGCCGTCACGGCGGAAGTTTTCCGCCACGGTCGACAAAAACTCGTACGAGATACGGTTGGCATCGACGTTATAGCCATACTTGCGCAGTGCCTCGATTGCCAGCATCTCGATATTTCCCCATCCGTAGGGCAAATCCCACTGCGCGCCTGAATCAGTCGTGCTCATCGGAAGCCCACCCGGCTGCTCAAAGCCTTTCAGATTCGCCACGACGCCTTTGGCTTGCGCTGGTGTGGCCAAACCTGCCCATAGTGGATAGAACATCGATGCGTAGACGTAGGTCGACATCTGCCCGGTGGTGAAGTCGTAATCAAAAAAGGTACTCTTCCGCGGATTCCACAGGTAGCGCGTGATCAGCCGCTTGCGTGCTTCGGCGCGCTGGCCCCATCGTTCGGCGTCGGTTGTGCGACCCAGCCATCGGCTGATCTGCTCAAGATCTTTTTCGGTCTTGTAAAGCAGGCTATTCAGGCAGACGGGAGCGTAGTGGTGCGTGGCTGATCCGAAGGCTCCAAAACGAAAGCTGACATCGAAGCCGGACTCTCGCATGGCGCGGTCGCCTTTGTAGTAGTCCTTGCTGAGTTTGAAGTGGCGGGCCGGTTCGCACGTGGACTTCTCCATCGTGGTGGGATCATCGCAGACCTGGAGTGTGTATGCCGCACCCGCGACAGAGTCTTTTGTGTCAGCGTGATTCTCGTAAATGTAACGGTCCGCCTCGCCGGGATGGAAGAAGAAATATTCTGCTACCTTGCGATAGAAGCCGGTTTCATCTTTGACGGCCTCCGGAGGTGGGCCATCCCCGAAATCATAGTAGCGGGAGAGTCCGGTCTGGCCGGCAAGATGAGGATCGTGCGTCCACATCTCATAGTCTTTACTCAGATCGGTATAGGCGCGTTCGAGCCAGGCTTTGTCGGCGTCTTTATCTCTCTTCCCGTTCTGCTTTTGCCCGGCCTCGTACACATCCACGAACATCGAGCTCAGGAATGGAGGCTGTGATCGCGTCAAATAGTATGTGCGGTTGGCATTGAGCATGGCGCCGTAGTTCTCGATTTCGAAAAGGAAATTGTCGACCATGCCTCGGGCCAGTTCCACCCGGCCGGCACGCAGCAGGCCGCGGATGATGAAATAACTGTCCCACCCGTACATCTCGTTGAATCGCCCACCGGGCACCACGTATTTGTTGGGCAGATAAAGCAGGCCGGGAGGATCAATCTCGCTGGAGGTGATCTCGCCGAGATGGTGAATTTCCTGCGGCAGGTGTTTGACGACTAGATTGCATTTGCTGCTCATCTGCTGCAATATCGGCGGTTCTGTGGACCCCGCGGGCAGATATAAGACAGACGATCGAGCGAGTTTTGTATCAATCACGCTCTGACAATCCGTCATCGATCGCGTGAGAGTATCCCAGCCCGAGGAGATATAGTTCAGGATCGGCTTCAAGCCCTGCTTTTCGGGGGCATCTGCCGGTGCGGCCAGAGCCGCACAACACAGCAGCAAGGCGACAAGAACGTGGGCAAGAATGCGGGCAGGCGTTCGCTGAGCTTTTCCAAACTCGATGGGCATTATGTTTTCCGGAAAGCCCCGCAATCATAAATGGGTAACGACAGCGTCACCAACAAATTCGCGGGAATCACTTTTGGCTTACCGTTGCCTCAGGTCACTGCGGTTTGGTTTATGCTATGTAGCTTCTGGCTTGCCGTTTGAGGGGGACTCGTGAAACGAACCAGCCTGGCTTTTCATCTACTTGTGTCTTTCGCTGTTCTTCTTCCTGCCTCCGCCATCTGGGCGCAAGTTCCAGAAAACACTTATCAGGAATTGCACTGGCGCATGATCGGTCCATTCCGTGGAGGGCGTACTCGTGCCGCAGCTGGAGTGCCCAGCCAGCCGAACGTGTTCTACGTGGGGCAGGTGAACGGCGGCGTGTGGAAGTCTGACGACTACGGGCGCACCTGGAATCCGATCTTCGATCGCGAGTCGACCCAGTCGATCGGCGCCATCGCCGTGGCTGAATCGAATCCTGACATCGTGTACGTCTCCAGCGGGGAAGGACTCCATCGTCCCGATCTTTCGGTCGGAAATGGAATCTACAAATCGACTGATGCGGGTAAGACGTGGACACATCTGCCCGGCCTCGAAGACGGGCAGCAAATCCCGGCTCTCGCGGTTGACCCGCGCAATCCCAACAAGGTTTTCGCAGCGGTACTCGGGCATCCTTATGGCCCGAGCCCGGAGCGCGGCATTTACCGCTCCGCCGACGGTGGCCAGAGCTGGCAACGCGTGATCTCAAAGGACGAGAACACGGGCGGCTCGGATGTCGAGATCGATCCTTCGAATCCCGATGTGATGTACGCATCGATGTGGGAGGTACGCGAAGGTCCTTGGGAAGACGGCAACCGATACGACGGCGCCGGTGGCGGACTGTTCCGCTCGACCGATGGCGGGAGCACCTGGAAACAGTTGAAGAACGGATTGCCTGACGACCTGTCTCAGATTTACGTCGCGATTGCTCCGAGCGATCCCCGCCGGCTCTACGCAACGCTCGCCACCGCGTCCGGAAAGCTGGGAGTGTACCGGTCTGACGACGCCGGAGAGAACTGGGCGAAGATCACGGATGATCCGCGCCCCTCGGGCCGTATCGGCGGCGGCGACCTGCCGATACCCAAGGTCGACCCAAAGAATCCCGATCTGGTTTACGTCGCCAGCACGGTGACCATGCGTTCGGAGGATGGCGGCAAAACCTGGTCCAGCTTCCGAGGTGCGCCGGGCGGTGATGATTACCAGAATCTGTGGATCAATCCCAGCAACGGCAACATCATTCTGCTGGTTAGCGACCAAGGTGCAATCATCACCGTGAATCGGGGGCAGACGTGGAGTTCCTGGTACAACCAGCCCACCGCGCAGCTTTACCACGCGATCGCGGACAACTCGTTTCCCTATCGCGTCTGTGCCGGGCAACAGGAAAGCGGCTCGGTCTGCATCGCCAGCCGCGGCAACGACGGCGCAATTACGTTTCGCGACTGGCATCCGGTCGGCGTCATCGAGTACGGCTACGTTGCGCCCGATCCGCTGAATCCGGATTTTGTGTACGGCGCTGGGAGGACAGAGGTTTCGAAGTTTCATCGGTCCACCGGTGAGGTGCAGAACGTCACGCCGATTCCGGTGCGAAACGCCAAGTACCGGGCGGACCGCACCGAGCCGCTCATGTTTTCGCCGGTCGACCCGCACGTGCTCTACTACGCGACCAACGTTCTATTCAAGACCACCGACGGTGGAGTTTCCTGGGAGACCATCAGCAAGGATTTAACCCGGGAAAACCCCGGAGCGCCGTCCAGCGTTGGCACATTGATGAACAAAGGCGCAGAGAAAACGCGCGGCGTGATCTATGCTCTCGCGCCGTCGTTCAAAGTGCTCAATACTCTTTGGGCCGGCACCGACGACGGCTTGGTTTGGATCACGCGCGATGGCGGTAAAAACTGGAAAGACATTACGCCGAAAGAACTGACTCCCTGGAGCAAGGTCACCCAGATTTCTGCCTCGCACTTCGATGAGGAGACGGCCTACGCCTCGGTCAGCCGCTTCCGTGTCAACGATACTCGCCCGTATATCTATCGCACGCACGATGGCGGCAAATCCTGGAAGCAGATTACCGCCAGCCTGCCCGAATTCGGCCCGGTCGATACCGTGCGCGAAGACCCGGTCCGCAAAGGATTGGTGTTCGCGGGAACGGAGAATGCAGTCTGGGTTTCGTTTGACGACGGAGACCACTGGCAGTCGCTGCAACTGAATCTGCCGCATACTTCGATGCGCGATCTGTGGATTCATGACGACGATCTGATCGTCGCTACCCATGGGCGCTCGTTCTGGATCCTTGACGACATCGCGCCGCTGCGCCAAGTTTCATCCGAGATCGCGAATTCGGTGCACCTGTTCGCCCCTGCACCGGCGTACCGCATTCAGCGTAATACCAATACGGACACGCCTCTTCCGCCGGACGAACCTGCGGCGGCGAATCCCCCGGACGGGGCGATTCTTGACTATTACTTGCCTGGTCCGGCCGCCAAGGTTTCTATTGATGTCCTCGACCCGCAAGGAAAGGTCATCAGGAGTTTCTCCAGCACCGACAAGCCCGACATGACGCAGGAGGAATTACAGAAGCAGTTGATTCCGTTGTATTGGGTGCGGCCACTACGCCGTCTTTCGACGGAGCCTGGAATGCATCGCTGGATCTGGGATTTGCACTATACGGCGCCGATATCGAGCCGTCACGAGTATCCCATTGCGGCAGTTCCTCACGATACGCCGCGCTACCCGATGGGGCCAACGGCTCTTCCCGGCAGCTATACAGTTCGCCTGGCTGTGGATGGGAAGACATCCAGCGCGCCGCTTACGGTGAAAATGGACCCTCGGGTCAAGACTGCGCCAGCTGGACTGCTGAAGAAATTCGAAGCAGAAACCCGGCTGGCGGCAACTATGAGTGAATCGACCGAAGCGCTGCTGCAGGGCGGATCGATTCGCGACCAACTTGGCAAGGTACCCGCGGAGAAGACGGGCGCGGTAAACGTCGAGCCCTATCAGAAGAAATTAGGTGCACTACTTGGGAACCAGGGAGGATTCTTCGCTCCGCCGTCGCCAGACGTGACCTTGGGCCGGGTGAGTGGACAAGCGGGCACCCTGTACCAGCAAATCTGGCAGGCTGATGCGGCGCCGACGTCTTCGCAGGCCGATGCGTTGACCTCGATCGAGCGTGACAGCGCCGACGTCATGAAGCGCTGGAACGAATTCAAGAAGACTGATCTGCCGGCCCTCAATCAGTTGCTGCACCAGGCGCAAGTGCCGGAAATCCAGATTGAGACCGATTTGCATCACGACGAACCTCAGGGCGACGAAGAGTAGCTCAGGTTTAGCCAGGGGTCTTGCCGGATGGGTTTACAGTTCTTGGACGGCTTTCTGTAGCTCAGCTGCGATCTTCTCGGGTTCGGAATCGTGTTGAAAGCGAATCGGCTCGCCGATCCGCACGCGTATTTTATAGGGCGGCGCGAACCTCCTTCCTGCTTGCTTGATCGCAAATAGTCCTTCGATCCGCATCGGGAGAACGGGAATTCCAAGATTTTGTGCGAGCAGGCCGATGCCGGCGCGGAATGGGTTCATCTTGCCGGTCGTGGTGTGCCGGCCTTCAGGAAAAACCAGCACGCTGTAACCACGGTCTACCGCCTCGCCTGCATAGGCGAAACTCCGGCGGAATCCAGCCTCGCGCGGCAGGGGAAACAGATTCAACAGCGATACTCCGAGAAACCACTGCAGGCGATCATAGATTCGTCGAAAGAACCCTCGCTCGGGGGCTGGCGACCGCAGCGCTTCCAAGGCTTCGCCGCCAGCTCCGGTAGCGACACGATTCCGAAGCCGCGCAGGTAAAGCGGTCAGGATGAATCCGACATCCACACCGGCAATGTGGTTTGAAATTATGAGCAGTGGACCCTTCACACCGCGAAGGTGCTCGCGGCCTTCGATGCGAGGCCATCCCAGCAGAAAAACTGCGGGACGCATCAGTAGATAGTGCGCCAGCAGGCGCACACATGCGGTCGGCCAACGCAACGGCCACGTCGGATAGTGATATCCCGCAGTGGGAATCGCTTCTCCGCGCAGTATCTTTTCCAGGTCGCCGACTGTCCGCACCGAGCTGAACCGAGTCTCACTGAGGTCAACCTGGTATCGATCTTCGACAGCGCTCAGCAGTTCGACCCGATCGAGCGAACTGAGGCCCAAATCAGAGTCGAGACCTGCGTCTGCGCGCAAGGCAGGGCCAGCGCGTCCAGAGATTCGCGAGACCAGCTCCGCGAGCGGATCGGCCTCCGCGCTGGCACCAGTGGCAGTCGGCTCGGCCAGTCTGGTGCGAACCGCATCAGCAATCAAGTTTCGGCGTGGCTTCTGCGTGTTGGTGCGAGGGAAATCTTCGCCCGGCCATTCCATCCACAAGTGCATTCGCTGATACTCGGCAAGCGATTTATTGGCACGTGTCACCACCGATTCCACATCAGCGTCGTGGCGCAAGATCACGACTGCGCACGGCTCGGAATTTCCGCCCCGATCTATCCCAACTACCGCGCAGTCCTTCACCTCCGGCTGGCGCCGCAGTGCTGCCTCAAGATCTTCCGGATAAACGTTCGTTCCACCGGGCGTAACAATCGTTTCTTTCTTGCGGCCCTTGAAATACAAATTCCCGGCGGCATCCAGGGCGCCGATATCGCCAGTCCGATACCAGCCTTGCTCATCCGATATCGCGTGCTCGCCTCTGTTATCCCAATAACCGGAAGCAACACCCGCGCCACGCACCAGAATCTCACCATCTTCGGCAAGCTTGAGTTCGCGCCCCGGGAGAACTTTGCCGATGGACCCTTTGCCTAGCTTGAATGCGTGATTCACGCTGATCAGCGACGTCGTTTCAGTTAGCCCATATCCCTGAATGACGGCATATCCGAGACGTCCCCAGAATTCTTCGGTGTCGCTGTCGAGCGCCGCGCCGCCCGAGATGAATGCCCAGAACTTCCATCCAAACTGACGCCGGATGGCCCGAAAAATCCACCAGCGATGCAGGAAGTGGTCGTCTTTTGCGGCCGCGAAACGCGCGCGAAAAGCAGCGGTCTGTCCGAAGTCTTCCAGATCGCGCTCCACTTTCTGTTTGAGCGATTGCAGTACGCGCGGCACGCTCACCAGCACCGAAACGCGTTCCCGCCTGATCGTGTTCATCACTTCCGACGGCTTGAGTTCTTCCTGGAAGATCACCGTTCCCCCGAGAAGCGGTGGCAGGAACATCCCGAGAAATTGTCCGAAGACGTGGCTCAGGGGCAGCAGGTTCAAGAAACGAATCGGATGCACGAAGCGCTCGTACTTCAAATAACCTTGCATCTCGCGCTCCAGGGGAGCAATGTTGGCCAGCACATTTCCGTGGGTGATCACTACGCCCTTGGGATCAGCTGTAGTGCCTGAAGTGAAAACAATCTGCAAAATATCGTCGCGCCCGGACGCAGCAGCCGGCACACCATGGGACACCTCCGCGGCCTGTCCCACTTCTGCGAGATTCCAATGGTCCACTGAATGAACAAAAGCCGAACACTCATCAATGTGCCGGAGAGAAGCGACAAGCAACTTGGCCTGGACCTGCTGAAAGACACGCGTCGCGAAGTCCACGGAGGATCCGTCATCCATCGGGACCACGACTACGCCACGAAGGGCGCATCCGAAAAATGCCGCGACCCACTGCGCGCAGTTCTCGCCCCAGAGCATTACGCGATCGCCCTTGACGATTTGCGAAGCTTCGAGCTTCTGCGCGAAGGCGACCGCCCCCGACAGGATGCGGCCGTAGGACCAGCGTTCGAGTCGATATCCCTTTTTCTGGACGCAAGCGCACTCGCCAGCCTGACGAAGAAATTCTTTGAGATAGTCGGCAACCGAAGAACGTTCTTCCATAATTGACGTGCAGCGCGCCCGGTTTACGCCGAGTCCTGCATACAGGTTTGAGCCAGCAGGCTGATGAATTCTGCCATATACGGAGTCGGCGGTTGAGTCCGAAGAGTGGCCGCGTACCATTGCCGCCGGAAGCCGGACTTCTTCAGTGGCCGTGAAACGATTCTTCCTGACGCCAGGTATTGTCTCGCCGCCCACTGCGCCAGCAGCGCAACGCCCAAACCGGCGGAGACCATATCGACAATCGATTCGGTCAGCGGAATCGTAATTACGCGCGCAGGTTCCACACGGGCGGGTCGAAGCACCTTTAGCATCAGCGTGCTCTCCTCCTTCGGTGGATAGCAGAATACAGTTTCACCCGCAAGGTCGCGAGGCTGAATGTGGGTGGAACTCGTCAGGCGGTGCCGCGGACTCAGTACGATCACCAGTTCGTCTTCACAAGCTGGCGTCAAACAGATATTGCGATTGCGAACCGGACAGCTGATCAGGGCTACGTCCAGTTGGCCATCGAGCAAGGCAGGGATGGGATTCGGCGTAGCTTCCAGCACGATCTTGAGCTCCACATCCGGATACTTCGCAGAAAACCCCTTCAGCACGGGCGGCAACCAGTGATAGCACGTATAACATTCCGTGCTTACGCGGATTACTCCGCGCGTACATCCGTTTACCTCCTCGATCTGAAGCTCTGCACTTCGAAGTTCATCCATTACCTTGCGGGCCGACAGCAGCAGCTTCTCACCCGCCGGAGTAAGGACCATCCTTTTGCCCAACCGAAGAAACAGAGCTGTACCCAGCTTTCCTTCCGCATCGCGCAACTGATGACTCAATGCGGATTGCGTGAGATGAAGCCGGCGGCTCGCTGCCGTCACGGTGCCTCCTTCGGCCACCGCAGTCAGCAATTTCAGGTGACGTATTTCCAGCCGGATGTCACGTTTCAGCGGCATCGATCTTTCCATTCCTGGTTCTCCCTTTTCAACAACACACTTCAGAACAGTCGATTCATTTGTCAGGACATGAACCCCGCTCATCGACTTCATGAAAACAAAGAATGGTTCTTATATTTGCGCCGCTCGGTCTAATGAACATGGCACCACAAGAGAATTGGATCGCAAAAAGCGAATAGCGATACAACAAAACTTTCGAGCACGATCAATCGTGTGATGCGGCACCGGCGGTTACCGAAAACCCAAATAGTGAAGGAAGTCATGAGAAAACACTCTGTTGGTGTGCTGACAGTGGTTGTTGGAGCTGTCTTGTGGATTGCCGGTCGGGCGCAGGCTCAATACGCGCCTCATCAGGTAAAGGTGAACATTCCTTTCGAATTCATGTTCCGGGAGAAGTTGTTTCCTCCCGGAGATTACGTGATGGCGTGTACTCCGATCTCAATTGAATTGCGCAATCCTCGAGGAGAAGTCGTGGCAACCGGAGTCTCGCATTCCGTTGAATCGCGCGGTCTTGTGCCCGCCAAGCTGGTGTTCGTTTCGGGCGCAGGTTACCACGTGCTGAGCCAGATATGGCCGGGAGCCACCAGGTACGGCTATGAATTCGCGCCTTCAAAACCCGCGGAACTCATGGCGAAGCAGCGTTCCCAGAAGCCGGGCGAAGGAGTGGGCGGCGCAAACAAGTAGGGCCAAGGGGAAAATTCAGCATGAGTCCCATCATCGACCATAGCGACGCAAGAACCGCCGCACTCCCGCACGTGCAGGAGGTGCTCCGGTCAGCCGAACGCGAACTGAGCGGACTACTGCGGCAGCGTGAGGAACTGATGAAGCGCATCGGCACCATCAAACAGGTGCTGGCCGCTATGTCGGATCTTTTCGGAGAATCTATCCTCCATGATGAATTAAGAGTTCTATTGCATGGGCAAACACCAAAGTCTAGGCAAGGGTTCACAGTTGCCTGCCGGCAAGTATTGATGCGGTCGCGGACTCCGCTTTCAGTTCGCCAGTGCGGCAATGAGCTGCGCAGAAGGTTCCCCGAACTCGCGGCGCGCCACAGGGATTTGACAGCTTCCGTAGGAACAGTATTGCGGCGCCTCGCTGCTTACGGCGAAGCCCGTTATCACCTGGACGACAAAGGCAACCGCGTGTGGGAGTGGACCGCGAGGGCTGAGGAAGACACACTGCAGAAAGCCAGTCTCGAACTGAATAGGGCGCCAAGCGTCATCCATCATGCGACGAAGCTACCAGTCACTGGATGAAGCCGCTCTACTCCCGCCCCACTCCCAGCGAATCCGGCACCCGGTTGATGTAGTTGAACCACGACGCAATCAATGTGATCTGCAGAATGCCGCGGTCATCGAAACCTGCACCCCGCGGGCGCTCAATGTCGTCTTTCCACACCTTGGTCGTGTCCTCTGTTAGCTTGACCACGTAGTCGAGTATCACGCGATCTTGTGGCGAGATCGGCGCCGTGCAGGTCAAACCGTGGCGAAATCACGCCTCGCTTCGCTCGCGGGGCGGACGAATGCGTCCGCCCCTACATTTCTCGCAACAACGTTGTCTCTGCGACAGTGGGTTTCTACAGGTACGTCGGCGTAGGCTGCCCCGGTCCCGCGAGTTGTCGTCTGATTCCCTTAGTAACCCTTGGTACACTCCCTTTCGGTAACCCTTGGTAACCATGCGATCTATGACTTCCAGACGTACAATTGGCCTTGTCTGGTCGGCCATCTGCCGATATGAGGGATGACCGCTTGGCCTGCACCCGGGAGCAGTTTCCCTCAAGCCGGGAGTGGGTCGGCGTCAAAGCTTTTGGATTGAACACCAGATTCTGGAGTTCGACGCTCTTATGGCATTGTTCGGCTTCAACAAGCAAAAGGTCCTGGCCACTGCGGAGAAGTATGTCCAGCAGGGCAAACTTCCCAATGCCATCTCCGAGTACGAGAAGATCCTCAAGAACGACACCAAAGATCTGACGGTCACCAACACGGTCGGCGATCTTTATTCGCGACTGGGCGAGACCGACAAGGCGGTCGAGTGCTTCAAATCTGTGGGCGACGCCTATGCCAGCCAGGGCTTCACGGTCAAGGCGATCGCGATGTACAAAAAGATCTGCAAGCTCAAGCCTTCCCTCGAAAGCTTGCTGAAACTGGCCGAACTCTACAGCCAGCAAGGGCTGTTCAATGATGCCCGCGCGCAGTATCTGCAGGTCGCCGAAGAGTTCCTGAAAGCCGGCGAACTTGAGAACGCGGTTCGCATCTTCCAGAAGATTCTTGAGATGGACCCGGAGAACAGCACGATGCGGGTCCGTCTGGCGGAAGTTTATATTCGCCTGGGCAAAAAGAACGAAGCCTGGCAGATTTTCTCTTCCGCAGCGGAAAGCCTGCGAGCCAAAGGATCGCTGGGCGGCGCCGAAGAAATCCTGCAGCGCATGCTCAAGCTTGATCCCGGCAATGCGTACGCGCTGCTGATGCAAGGCAAGAATCTGCTCGAATCGGGCGATGCAGCGGCTGCCGTCTCCGCGCTGCAGAAAGTCCCGGACATCGATTCCAACCCCGAAGGCCTCCGCGACTTATTGAAAGCCTATCTCCAGACGGGGCAACTGTCCGACGCCGGCGCGATCGCCAACAAGCTGCTGAGCGTGCACAACGACCTTGGGGCGATCTTCAGCTTTCTCGAAGCTCTCATGCAAGCCGGGCAGTACGAGAATGCGCTGCAGGTGATCGATCAGCACGCCGAGCGCCTGCTGGCGGAGAATTCCAACAAGATTATCGAGAACCTGCACTCGGTTATCGGGCACGTCCGCGATAATCCCGACTCGTTGCAAAAACTGCTGGACCTGTTCCACAAAGCGGGCGACAACAGCCACGTCAGCGAAGTGATGGAACTGCTGGCCCATGCCAGCGTGCAATCCGGGGACCTCAATCTCTCTCGCGATCTGTATCAGAAGCTGGCACAGATCGAACCGCAGAATGCTCTCCACATGCAGAATTACCAGCAGGTGGTCAGCCAGCTCAGCGGCACTTCGGGCAATAAGCTCATCACCCCGGAAGAAGCCATCGTCCTGCTGGACGATCTTGAAACCACCGCGCCCGCCGTCCACCAGCACTATTCGGACGAAGTCTCACTCGCGGTGCGCTCCGCGCTTACCGACGCTGAACTCTTCATCTCATACAATATGCCGGCCAAGGCGCTGGGACCTCTGGTCGCCGTCCTGCCGCTGGCGCCCGACGACCTTCGTGTTAACCAGCGGCTGGCGACGTTACACACGCGCGCCGAACGGTTTGCCGAGGCTGCCGTCTGCTGCCACACTCTGCAGCGAGTTTATTCCGACGCGGATTATCCCGAAGAAGCGACGCGCTATGGCGAGCTCGCCACACGCTATGAAGAACGCACCACGACTCCTGCGCCGCCTGCTGAAGAAGAGCACATCTTCCTCGACGCGCCCGCTCCGAAGGCGCCGGAACCCGAGGCGCCGGTTGCGGAATTCGCAATAGAAGAAGGACCCGCAGAACCCGCCGACGTAGAAGTGGTAGAGGAGCCACCCGCTCCTGTTTCTGCCCCGGCGGCTTGGCCGAAGGCCGACGCGCCCGAGTTCGCAGTGGTAGATGAGTCTGACGCCCCCGCCGCAGAGGCACCCGAAGCGTCTGCAGAAATCGATCTCTCCTCCGAGTGGGATGACAGCGTAACCATTGAAGCGGATGAGCCTGCAGAAGCGGCCGAGCCAGAACCGGTGAGCCAGCCCACGCCGGCGACCAAGCCCCCAGCTGCACCTGCTGCGTCGAGCAAGTTCGACGAGACCGCAGAAGAGATCCGTTTCTACATCGCTCATGGCATGCCCGAGCAGGCCATGGCAGCACTGGCCAAGCTGCAAACTCTCACTTCGAATTCGAAGCAGGCCCAATTCGCCGAGCTCCGCGCGGAAGTAGAAGCCGCGGTTCAGGAAGCCGAAGCTCACGCGGCCGCCGCTGCTGAGCCGGTCGTCGAGGAATTGACGGTCGAAGACGTTCCATCGGCAGAAACAGGCGAAGAGGTGCAGGTCGCAATCGACGAGCCAGCGCCCGTTGCAGCCACTCCACCCGCCATCGAAGAGCTGCCAGTCGTTGCTGAAATCCCCGTTGAGCCTGAGCCTGAGCCCGCTCCTGCGCCTGCGCCTGTCGCACAAAGGCCTGTGCCTCCTGTTCCGCCGAAGGCTGTTCCGCCGAAACCTGCTCCGCCGGTTCCGATGCCGGCAGCCGAGCCGGAGCAACCCGGGGTTCTGCAGGAGTTCGTTTCCGATCTCGAATCATCCCTCGGCGATACCTTTTTGCCCGGGAAGGTCGCTGGGCCCGCACCGACGAAACCCGCACCCGCGCAAGCAGCCGCCGCGGCGGCCACCGCTGGGCAGCCCGTTGTTATGGGCAGGTTTGTCGCAGACGTTAGTGCTCCTCGCGGCGAGGACTTCCTAAAGAGCGCTCCGATTCCGGAGCGTCCGCCGGTTGTTCCCGCGGCAAAGCCTCAGCCCGCGCCGATGGCGCCTGCGGTCAGCCAGATGGCGGCGAGCGCTGCCGCTTCCGCTACCCCAACAAGTCACGCAGCTACACCGGTTGCGCGGACGATGTCTGCTCCGGTTGCAGCACCGGTCACGCCTGTCATGCCAGCGGTAAGTGCTTCAAAACCGCAGCCGCCCGCAGCCAAGGCGTCTCCCTTTGCGGAAGAGGCCGGCGTCGATCTCGCGGAAATGTTTGGCGAGCTCAAGCAGGATCTGGAATCCGATGTCGGCGCCGCCGATGAAGATCCCGAGACTCATTACAATCTCGGCATCGCCTTCCGGGAAATGGGCCTGCTCGACGAAGCGATCGGCGAGCTGCAGAAGGCCTGCCAGGCGTTCGATCGCGGGCACCCGTTCCCGCAGATCATGCAGACCTACACCTGGCTGGCGCAATGCTTCCTTGAGAAAGATGTTCCCGAAGCCGCGGTACGCTGGTATGAAAAGGCTTTGAACGTTCCCACCATTGATGGGGAAACCCGCACGGCGCTAAGCTACGAGCTTGCTTCCTCCTATGAGGCCGCCGGTGACAAGTCCTTAGCCCTGAAACACTTCATGGAAGTCTACGGCGCTAACATCGACTATCGCGACGTTGCCGAGCGCATCAAGGCCTTGAAGTCGTAAAATAGCCGGATGGCTTGCGTCCCCCATCGTTCTTACTCCGGATTGAACTTGCGCTGCCATGCGTCGGCTATACGTTTTCCGCGGGGGAGCGCACTGGAATGACCGACCCCGCTTTCACTGGCGCACCCAAGCGCGCGCCTGAACCCACGCCGGCATCCCGCGAAAGTCGCACCGGACTGCTCGATGCAGCCCCTCAGGAGGATGGGCCTGCACGCGTTCAGGTCTGGATGCACCGCATTTCCGTTTTTCTTTTCGTATTGATCAGTGCCATCGCGGGAGTGCTTCTGATTATTCTTCCCTGGACCCCGGAGTGGACCGACAACTATTTGCTGCTTTCTTTTCCGTCGCTCCGTCCGCTGGTGTCTAACGGATTCTTCCGTGGCCTATGCAGCGGGCTGGGACTGCTTGATATCTGGATTGGGTTCTGGGAGGCACTGCACTACCACGAAGAGCAATCATAGGGTGCGGCCGTACCACTGCATCCGATCGCAGGCCGACCAAGAATTTTCGACATGTGAGTTAGAGAATGACTGACCACCTTAAATCCGCACCGGTTGCTTACCAGAACGAACCGTTTCTCAACAGTCCCGACGGGCGCATCCTGCGCATGCTCGCGGAGTATCAGGAGCCGTTGGCTCGCTTTCGCCGTGAACAGATTCAGGATACGGTCGTGTTCTTCGGCTCCGCCCGTTTTCAGGGACGGAAGGACGCTGCTGAAAACCTTGCCAGTCTTGAGCAAAACCATGCAGCGGTTTCCGCAGCTCAGCTTCAGGAGGATTTGAAACGCGCGCAAGCCGGAATCGACATGGCGCGATATTACGAAGACGCGCGCCAGTTGGCGCACATGCTGACCAGGTGGTCCATCCAGATCCCGGCGCGCCGCCACCGCTTCGTCGTTACCACTGGCGGAGGTCCCGGCATCATGGAAGCCGCGAATCTCGGCGCCCATGAGGCCGGAGGCAAGACCATCGGCCTCAACATCCAATTGCCCTTCGAACAGTATCCGAACCAGTACATCACGCCGTCGCTGAATTTTCAGTTCCACTATTTCTTCATGCGCAAGTTCTGGTTTGCTTATCTGGCCAAGGGACTCGTCATCTTTCCCGGCGGCTTCGGTACTATGGACGAGCTTTTTGAAATTCTTACCCTCGCCCAGACCGACAAACTGGCGAAGAAGATTCTGGTGATCATCTACGGCAGCGAATACTGGAAGCAGGTCATCAATTTCCAGGCATTTGTCGATGCCGGCACGGTTTCTCCCCAGGATCTCGATCTCATCAAGGTCGTCGATAATCCGGAAGATGCGTTCGAATTTCTGCGTGACGGGCTGACAAAACATCACCTCGGGGGCACGCCCAGAAAACAGGAAGTTTTGCCGGAGATCGCAAAGACGCGACCGTAGGCTAGCTTCCTGTGCCTTAGCGTGCTTGCTGGCGGTTGCTACTGGGAGCGGAGGCGAGCAACCGAGTCTCAGGTTCGATCTGATGCCTGGAAACTGTCTCCTCTACTACATCACCGACCGCACCGCGTTCCCCGGAGACGAGACCGCGCGCCGCTGCCGCATGATTGAGAAAATTGCAGAAGCCGCTCGCGCCGGAGTCGACTACATCCAGCTTCGCGAAAAAGATCTTTCCACTCGTGAGTTGGAATCTCTGGCCCGTGACGCGGTTGACACCATTCGCGAATCTGGTCGGTGGGCAACCGGCAACCGGCAAGTGACAACTGCTCTCCTCATCAACTCCCGCTCTGATATCGCCATGGCAGTGCAGGCTGATGGAGTCCACCTGCGTTCGGACGACATCTCTCCTCAAGAAACCCGCGAAATATGGAGGAAATGTGGCGCGGGCGCCCTCGCCCGCGAGAAGGTAGATTTTGAGCCGCTGATTGGGGTCTCTTGTCACTCTCCCGCCGATGTATGCAAGGCTGCGGCGGATGGAGCGACCTTCGCCGTCTTCGGCCCGGTGTTCGAAAAGAAAGATGCACCAGGTGCACGGGCGTCAGGATTAGGCTTGCTGCGTGAGATCTGTCAGCTGGCGATCCCAGTGCTCGCGCTCGGCGGAGTCACTCTTGCGAACGCCCGTGCCTGCCTCGAAGCTGGAGCCGCCGGTGTAGCCGGCATCCGCCTTTTCCAGGAAAACGATATTTCCTCGATCGCAGAAAACCTGCGAGCTCTCTGCCGATGAAACTATCCTGGATTTCTGGTTTCTGACCCCGCCCCCGACCGCTAGCCCGTCCACTTCGTCCCCTTTTTGAGGACGTCGACAACTTTCGCCAACCGCCGCTCCTTCGTTTCGTCCTGTTTGGCCTCGCGAATCCAGTTCGCCATCTCTTTCTTGTGCGTAAACGCGAGCTTGTCCCAATGTTCTTGAGCCTTCTCGTGCTTCGCCAACTCCTTCTTCAGTTCCGGAGGTGCCTCAACTGTGCGCGCTTCGACGTCTCGCTCCATGACAACCTCAACCACGTCTCCGGCTTTTGCCTTCGCTCCTTGGCGCATTGTCTTGTTCACGGCCATCCCGTGGCATCCCCCCATAGGCATGAGCGACGAGCGGAACGGAAATCCATTGATCGTTCCCCTCACCGGAACGCGCGCCTTCGTGCCAAACGTCCTCGGCACGTCGAAGGGAGCGTTCATCCACGCCACTGAACTTCCCTCCTGGCCTTCCAGTTTCACTCTGAACCGCAGTTTGTTTTCGGCCATCTGCTCCTCCGCATCTGCGCTGGTAAACTTTATCTTTGAGCGCCGCATTCGGCAACCCCATGAGTTTTCCGACAAGACACCCAACTGTGCCTGAGCAACTCGAGATCCCGTCTCTGGTCGAGATCCCGGCCGGGTGGTTCCTGATGGGCTCAAACTTCGGTCAGGACTGCGAGCGCCCCATCCATCGCGTCTGGATCGATGCGGTTCTCCTCGATTCGACCCAGGTCACTAATGCCGAGTACTGTAATTTCCTGCGTGCCACCGGCGCCGCGCCTCCACCCTTTTGGCAAGATCCACACTTCAGTGATCCCCAGCAGCCGGTTGCGGGAGTCTCCTGGCACGAAGCCACACGATACTGCGTATGGCTGAGCGCAGAAACTGGCCGCAGTTTTCGTCTTCCCACCGAAGCGGAGTGGGAGCGCGCCGCGCGCGGCGGTCTCGAACAAAAACAATTTCCGTGGGGAAACGATCCCCCACAGTCGCTTCCCAAATACGCAACCCGGTGGCAGAACGGTCCAGAACGAGTTGCGCAGTACGCTCCAAACAAATTTGGCCTGTACGACATCTGCGACAACGTTCACGAATGGTGCAGTGACTGGTATGACCCGAACTACTATGCGATTTCGCCGGAGCGAAATCCGCAAGGCCCGGAACAAAGCCCGGCGAAGCCGGCCCGCAAGTCTTCCCGTGGAGGATCCTGGCGCCATCACATCAAAGTGGCGCGTTGTTCCGCCCGTTCCAGCATTCCCCCAGACTTTCAATATGCCGACTACGGCTTCCGGGTCGCATGCGATTTGGCAATTGAGTAATTTGTTAATTTTGTAATTTGAAAACCAGCCGTCATCGTCCTGCATTTCAAATTACAAAATTACCCAATTACCAAATTACAAAACCTTATATTCCTTTCCGATCTTCTCCAACAGAAGCGCATCCTGATCACCGGCGGTGGCACTGGCCTTGGCAAAGGCATGGCTCAACGCTTCCTCGAACTTGGAGCCACCGTCTATATCTGCGGACGTCGCGAAGAGGTACTAAAAGCCGCGGCCGCCGAACTCTCGGCCAAGGGCCCGATTCACGCGCTCCAGTGCGACGTTCGCCAGCTTGATGCCGTCGAGCACATGATCGACTCGATCTGGGCGGAAGGCCCGCTCGATGTCCTGGTCAACAATGCGGCCGGAAACTTCATTGCCCGCACTGAGGAACTTTCGCCTCGCGCCTTCGAGTCCGTCATCAATATCGTGCTGATGGGAACTCTTCATTGCAGCATGGCCTGCGGACGCCGCTGGCTCAAGTCGTCGCACAGAGGAACAGTTCTGAGTATCTCCGCCACGTACGCGCCAGTCGGATCGGCCTACGTCGTTCCCTCTGCCATCTCCAAGGCCGGAGTCGAAGCGCTCACTCGCAGCCTGGCTGTCGAATGGGGAGACCGCGGCATTCGCATGAACGCGATCGCTCCCGGCCCGATTCCCACGCAAGGCGCATTCTCCCGCGTCTTACCGCGTCGAGAACTTGAGAAGGTAGCGCTCGATCGCAACCCGCTCCACCGTTTCGGTACGGTGGAAGAACTGGCGAATCTAGCGGCTTTTCTGGTGAGCGATGGATCGGGCTACATCAATGGCGAGGTGATTCGTATGGATGGAGGCGAGTTCCTGCAAGGTGCGGGCGAATTCAGCAATCTGGGCCGCCTCTTGAAGGAAGAAGACTGGCAGGCAATCAAGCCGAAAAAATCAGATTCCTCCGCAAAGAAGTAGCTGGGGTGCCAAGATCATCTCTTCTCCCGGCTTTCGCCATGGGACGGCAGAACAATCGCTTTGAGGAGCAGGTTGACCAGGCTCAGCACGATCGCGCCGATAAATGCGGCCCCGAACCCGCGCACCTGAAATCCCGGGACCAGTGCCGACGCGAGTTTCAGCATCAGAGCGTTGATCACGAACCAGAACAGCCCGAGCGTGACCAACGTCAGGGGAAAAGTGATGATCTTCAGCAGCACGCCGATAGTGGCATTGATAAAGCCGATCGCGAGGGCTGCGATCAGCGCCGCGACCGGACCGCTGACGTGCACACCCGGCAC
Source organism: uncultured Acidobacteriota bacterium (assembly GCA_963807095.1). GTDB lineage: Bacteria > Acidobacteriota > Terriglobia > Terriglobales > Acidobacteriaceae > Sulfotelmatobacter. The sequence goes on from CAWEAF010000003.1 coordinate 1,366,752, forward strand.
AATCTGCGCCACGATCCAAACCGCAAGCGCGCTCAGTACCCAGTTCAGAAGCAGTCGCATGTCAGTCTCCCGCAGTCACACTATAGGCCGAGAACGGGCAGTTGTCATTTGATCAAACTAAGGTGAGAGGGATTTGAATTAAAATCACCATGACTCACTCGATAAATCCTCGTGAACCTCTCTGAAATCGAAACCCGTGTCCTCGGCTCTCTGATCGAAAAAGACATCACCACGCCTGATTATTACCCGCTTTCCCTGAACGCGCTGGTGAACGCCTGCAATCAGAAGAACAATCGCGATCCGGTAATGACGCTGGACGAAGCGGCCGTCCGGGAGGCGTTGAGTAGCCTCCAGGAAAAGCGCCTCGCCGGTCCCGCCGGCGGCGCCGATAGCCGCGTTACCAAATTCGAGCACCGGTTGCAGGAAGTGTTCAACTTCGATCGCCGCGAGATCGCCATCGTTTGCGTGCTGCTCCTGCGCGGACCGCAAACTCCGGGCGAGCTACGCAGCCGCGCCGATCGCATGTATCACTTCGACTCGCTCGAGGACGTTGTTTCAACGCTGGATCGTCTGTCGCAACGGGAACCGCCGCTGGCATGCGTTCTCGCCCGCCAACCCGGGACCAAGGAGGCGCGCTACGTGCACCTGTTCTCCGGCGAACCCCCTGAGCCGCTGAATGTGGCGCAGACGCCCTCGTCCGCGACGGTCGGTGCAAGTCCGGACGCTGATCGTCTGGCGAAACTGGAAGAGGAAGTCTCGAACCTGCGCGCCGAGCTTTTCGAAGTGCAGCAGCAACTCGTCAGTTTTCGAAAGCAATTCGAATGAGCCGTCCGCGGTTCTCGCGGAACTTTTTAGATCCGTTCCACGTACAATTCAGCAGAAGCCGGAGGTGTCAATCATGTTCACATTTTTGCTGTGGTGCATCCTCTTCGTAATCTGCTGGCCTCTGGCGCTCCTGGCTCTCATCGCCTACCCATTCGTTTGGCTTCTGCTGCTCCCGTTCCGGATTGTTGGCGTCGCAGTTCACGGTGTTCTTGAGGTCATTTATCTCGCCATCACCTTGCCCTTCCGGCTCTTGGCCGCGCCTTTCCGCGTCTGACCAAAGGCCGGGAAGAAGCTCGCCGGGAAATGGCTACACCATAGAGTCAGGGATTGCCCCGCGCTCGCTACGGTAGGTGCAGTATTGCCCGAACGTGCTTTCCCTCCATAGAGTTAATCGTCAGCCGTACGCTGAACGATGGATTGCACCGCCCGGCTTCGCCTCCGCTCGTAGCCCGGTATCGCATGCACAATACCGAGGTTCGAAAGGATATGAGTGGATTCGATTTCCGCCCCTGTTCTAAGCATGTTTTTCAAGCGTTATTACTGGCTTTGGTTGCTTTGCTGACATCTTTCTCGAGCTCCTGCGGGACGGGTATGGGCAAGACTTCCCCTCCACCGACGGTTAGCGCTCCATCTCAGCCAAACTTTCCTTCGATCCCGCCGGAGCAGATTACATGGCCGTTTCAGAATCCTGCTCAGAGCAATCTTCCCGCGCCTGCTGCGGAAGATGAAAGTACGGCTCCCTGGAAGAATGGAGCGAACGACTTTCCGCTCAGCGTGTCCAACCCCGTGGCGAATGCCACAGTCACGTCCCCGGTGAATGTGGTCGCGAGCGCAACCCCGAAAAATCCGATGTTCTTTATGCGGGTGTACGTCGATCAACTGGCTGTGTATTTCACTTTCGACAATTCGATCAACACCCAGATTTTTCTCTCGCCCGGACAGCATGTCCTCACGGTGATGGCAGAGGACCAGCAGGGATTCATATCGGCGACTCCGATCCAGATTACGGTTTCCGCACAGGCTCCCAATACCAACGGACAGACTACGATCAGCGGCATCCAGTCGATGCCTGGATGGCAGTCGTGCGGCGACCTGTTCCCCCCGGGTTCTGGTCGTGCTGGGCAAATCTGCGCAGCTGGCTTTGGAACGCCGCATTCTACCTTGACGCAGAAGGTATCGTCCCCGTCAATGGATGGCAGCTCCGCTCAATTCAGCATCGGCCCAGCTCCACCAGGTTGCACCGGATACTGCAACACGCTCTATTTCAATCCGGTGGCCGGCGGAGACAACGTGAGCCATTTTGTGTACGACTTGTATTTCATGATTGACAAGCCGAATGCCGCACAGGCGCTGGAGTTTGACATCAACCAAACTTTCGGAGGGAATCGCTGGGTCTGGGGGTCCGAGTGCAACTTCAACGATTCAGGCAAATGGGACATATGGAACGATGCTCCGAACACGGGATGGACTCACACGAATATCGATTGCAAGCCGTTTCCCGCGAACACCTGGATTCACCTGGTTTGGAACGTGGAGCGGGTAGGCAGTCAGGTCCACTATATAAGTCTGACTGTTGGCGACCAGACCTATCAGGTGGACACATTCTATCCGAACCAGTCGGATTGGACCTTGGAAGAGATCGACACTGCCTTTCAAATGGATCTAGATTCACAGGGAGATACTTACAACGTTTGGCTGGATAAAGTAAATCTAACAGCCTACTGATGACGAATCGGAAAGGAGGGTGGGTCTTTCTCCGCTAACTATAACCGTTGCAATTCGTAGTGACTGCATTCTGACCGCTCTCGGATGCTGTTTCTATACATCATGTTTTACTGCTTCGGGAGAAGATTGAATGCGAGGCATCTTTCGCCTTTGCCTAACCAAACGCAACATTTTGAGCGCATTGTTAGTTGTGCTTGCTCTGGCGCTGGCGACCATGGGCGGCTGTCAAGGACTTCCCGCGAACGTAGCGAATTGTCCGATCACTCCTACACCTCCTTCCAACACTTCCATCGTCCCACCCGCATCGGAACCGCCTCCAGCTGCCCTGTGCGGGTTTCCCCTGCAAATATCGTCCCCGGGAAGTGGCGCTTCTGTCAGTTCACCGGTACAGTTCATAGCGCAGGCAACTCCCCCCGACCCTATCTATACAGTTCGAGTCTATGTTGACGGGTTCGCGATCCTCTACACTCCTAAGTCCTTGGTGAACCAGTTTCTGTGGATGCCCGATGGGCGGCATACAGTGGAGGTTGTTGCCGAAGATACAGCCGGGTACATAGCTACTGCCACTACGCAATTAAACGTGGTCAGTCAAGACCTCGGCGCGCTCAACATTCAAGACTCTCCGAATTGGGTTTCGTGCTCCGCAGTCTTGATTTCAGGAGCGACGTGTGCGGCTGGCTTAGGTGTTGCGAAATCCTCCCTCGAGTTGCACCAGATGGCACCCTCTTTGGATGGGTCGGCAGCTAAGTTCAGTTTGTTGGGAGGCACGAAGCCTTACTCGAATGAGCTTTATTGGATACCTTTAGGCGGCGGGAACAATGTCAGCCATTTTACTTATGACTTGTGGTTCTATGTCGACGTTGGCGATGCCCCACAGTCTCTGGAATTCGATGTGAACCAGGCATTCGGAGGCACTCGGTGGACCTGGGGTACCCAATGCGACTTCAACGACAGTCATCACTGGGACATCTGGGATCCGCTGAGTGAGTTGTGGAGGCCCACTTCAATACCCTGCAATCATTTTCCTTCGAATACGTGGGTCCACCTGATATGGAAGTTCGAACGAATCGGTAACCAGGTGCACTACATCACCTTGAGCGTCGCCGGACAGGTCTATGACGTCGATACCTATTATGGAGCGCAACCCAATTGGACACAGGAAGAGATCGATATCGCTTTTCAAATGGACGGAAACTTCGAGCAACAACCATACAGTGTATGGCTCGACGAAGTGAATTTATTCACAAACTGAGCTTGTAGTTTTAGGCAGCGAGGGAAGCGCCCGCTCCATGATTCGCAAACTGAAAAGCGGCTCATATCGTTTGTACTCTCGTAAGAAGAACGCAAGAACTGGCAAGCGCCGAAACTTGGGAACCTTTTCTTCCAGGAAGGCGGCCGAAGCTCACGAACGAGCCGTTCAATACTTCAAGCGTCATAGATAGACCCCACGGCCCCCAACGCCGATTTTCTCCGCTCGGGTCTTAGCCCAACTGAGTGCTTCCTGAGCGCGTCCACGACAATTTGTGTTTGACACTCGGGTAATTGCTGTATAGAGTGAAGCCACTCCGCTCAAGAAGTAAGCTCCGCTTTTGCCTGCAGTTGTGACGGGCATTGCGGCCCAGCACGATCCAGAAGGTATCCCCGCCCTACAATCGGTGATCCGTTCTGTGTTTTTAAAAGGCCTTGCCGGGTCTCCAAATACCTAAAAAAGGGAGAAAAGCTCTCCATGAAGAAGCATGCCTTGCTTTCGACCTCGATCCTCGTGTTTGCTTTCGCGACGGCGTCCGCTCATGCAGGAGTCACCATTAGCAGCCCTTCCAACGGCAGCGCTGTAGGCACTAGCGTGAACTTCATTGCTAACGCGAGCACCTCCTGCTCTAAGGGGGTAGGCTCTATGGGCATCTATCCTGCTGCTTATCAGCTGGCATACGTTTCTAACGGCTCAAGTCTTAATACCAGCCTTAATCTCAATCCGGGGAACTACAACGTAGTCATAGTGGGATGGGACAATTGCGGAGGCGCTGCGGCTGCGGGCGTGAACATCAGCGTGAAGTCGGGGACTGGCGTCTTCGTCACCTCGCCGGCCAATAACAGCACGGTAGGCTCTCCAGCGAACTTCGTTGCAACCGCGACTACAACCTGTTCATTGGGTGTTTCGGCGATGGGAGTCTACACCGCGCCTTCCAAGCTCGCATATTCGGTGAACGGCGCTAGCTTGAATACCAGCCTTAACCTCAGCCCTGGAACTTACAATACCGTCGTTGAAGAATGGGATCGCTGCGGCGGAGCGGCCACCACGCCGATAAAAATAACCGTGAACTCCTCCGGCAAAACCTTCTACAACCTGCAGAGTAGTGGAGGATGGACCGGCTACGCGCAACAGCCGCCGTCTTACGGAGACTGTGCCGGATGCACGCCGAGCGGCCCCGGAACGACCTGGGCGATGTATCAGGGCGTCCGATCGCCGACGATCTCGGGTAATTCCACGCAGTTCAACCTGGGCGGCAATATGGTGTACAGCGACGTGCTCTGGAACAATCACCTCATCGGCGATTTGTCGTCTCAGGGCATGCCGGACTCTGGGCATACAATCGTCCCGACACTGCACAACTTCACCTACGACATCTACTTCTATAGCGGTAATCTGGGGGCGTCGCAGGCGCTTGAGTTCGATATCAACCAGTTCTTCAACAACCTGGGCTATACCTGGGGCCATGAATGCCGCATCATGGGCGGGCATGAGTGGGACGTCTGGGATAATCTAAACTACAGGTGGGCTCCCACGGGTATTCCATGCAATCCGATCCAAAACGGTTGGAACCATCTCACCGTTCAGGTAGCTCGTACTTCCAATAATCAGCTGCTTTACCAGTCGCTCACGTTCAACGGTGTGACTCACACGCTGAACTGGACGTTCGCCCCGTACCCTGCGCCCGGATGGTATGGAGTCACGGTCAACTACCAGATGGACGGAGATTATGCGCAAACGCCTTACACGATCTACGTTGACCAGCTCAATTTTAGTTATCAGTGAAAGAGATGCTCCGCTCGCGCGTCGTTGACCGGTTCAACATTGACGGCGCCGGCTCCTTCCGGACTGTTTGAGAAAACAGTCCGGAGAGGGGCCTATTTTATTTCTAGGTAGTTCGGATTTGCCTTCGCTCAGACGTTTCTGAACCTGGTGCGAAGCTTCTCGAACTCATAGGTCCCGAGCCCGCGCTTCGCCGCCATGCCAAGGTAAGGTAACGCATTGACCTCAAGGTTCCAATAAGCTTTCGCCACATAGGCATCAATGGCTACCGGATCGGTGGATGCCACCAATGTCTTCTTCAACAACACATCTTCCAGATTTCCGCCGGTCGGGCCATTGCGCAGCAGGATCCGATAGCAATCAACGATGGTCAGAGTCGGGCGCATAAAATCCGCCAAATCAACCAGGCTTTCGTGAATCTTCTGATGCAGTTGATTGCGCGGCCCACCGAGAATTCCGTACCAGTTCTTCATGCCAAGCGTCGTCCCTGTCAGGGCGTGATGCTTGGCGATTGGAACGTTGATCACTTTATCGACATTCAGGAAGGCATCGAAGACCTGCCATCTGCCGAGCACTTCTCCCTTGATGTCCACTTCTTTAAAGCGGCTGGGATCGGGAAGAATCACCTCGGCGCCTGCGCGTTGGGCGGCTTCCGCGATGCCGGAACGCTGAAAACACCGGCGCGGTTCATTGCAGCTCACGTCCGTAACGATCACCCGCTTTGCGCCCGCCTGCAGACTCTCCCGAACGATCTCTGCAACCATATCAGGATTGGTGTTCGCAGCTTGTTCTGGAGTGCGGTCCCATCCGATGTTGGGCTTGATCAGCACGACGTCTCCGCGAGAAACGAAGCGCGCTATCCCGCCGAGTTCTTCCACTGCCGCGCGCGCCAACGCCGCGGGATCGTCGCCTTGAATTACGGCCATCTCGGGCAGACTCGGAGCTGCAGCAATCGTGTGGCCTCGCTTCGCGTTTACGATCAACGAAGCTTCTGGCCGGGAACTGCGCGCATTCAGCCAAAGCCCGAGCCCCGCAGCACCAGCGCCGACGCCGGCTACGCGCAGCAATCGGATCAGAGCGTCCCGCCGGTTTAAGCCGACGTTATCGATTTCCATAAAGACTCCATGGTGGGACGCCCTTGACCCAAACCCGCCGATCCTCAGCTTGCGTTGAGATCATGCCTGTCCTTTTCTGCGGTTCAGCAGAATCTGATTCGTCCGCGAGCGGCTTTCTCCTACGCTTGTGACATACACGGCTGGCCGGTCCTGGACAGGGCAAGCATGTTCGCAGGCACCACATCCCACACACTGTGCCGGATCGAGATACGGCTGCTTCACTTGCTTCACATTCCCGGCGGCATCGAACACCTCGGCCGGCCTGAAATAAATCGCCTTCGGCGATGTCGGGCACCACTCCTCGCACACGATGCAATCCGTAGCCATCGCCCAAGGCAGGCAACGCCCGCGGTCGTAAAACGCAGTGCCCAACCGAATCGGTTTCGTAGAACCCGAGAGGTCGACCGCCCAGCCCTTCTCTTTCGGCGTAATCTCCCAAATCGCGCCAGTAGGACACACCTGCGAGCAAAGAACGCAGCTGGTTTCGCAATAGCCGATGCGCGGCACCAGAATGGGCGTCCAGAGAGACTCAAGTCCAGCCTGACTCAATGCCGGCTGCAACGCATTGTTCGGGCACACCTTCATGCATTCTCCGCAACGAATGCAGCGCGAAAGGAAAAACTCTTCGTCCACCGCGCCGGGAGGCCGCAGCAGCCGCTCATAACGCTCTGCTGCGAAACCGGGGGCGCTGCGCATCACCGGGACCAGAGCGACGCCGGCGGCCAGCCCGGTCAGTACCTTGCGCCTCTGGAGATTTGTCCCTACTGTTTTCTGTGCGGGAAATAACTTGAACTGCAACCCGTGTTCTGGACATTCATCCACGCAATTCAGACAGAGATGGCACTCAGTCTGATGCCAAGGGACCCCACCGATCGGGTCATCCCCTCCCTGGCAGCGCAGCAGGCATCGATTGCAGTCGTTGCAATGCTCGGGATTTTTCACCAGTCCGAGCACCGACCAACGCGAGAGCAATCCTAAAAGCGCGCCCAGAGGACAAAGTGCGCGGCACCAAAACCGAGTGATGCGAAAGTTCAGAGCGATCAGAAAAATGAAGATGATGCCGAGCGACAGACCTTGCCGGAAAAAGGGCTGCTTGAAATTGAGCAGGACCGCCCCGAGCACGAAGTGCGCCGCGCTTCCTATTCCCCTGACCAGGGCAAGCGGGCTCTGCTCGAGCACACGCAATGCCGCCTGCAACCCATAATTTGTCGCTGGCAGGATTGAAAGCCCGAGAGACCGGACTAGTAAGGAGAAGGGGTCCAGCCAGCCCACCAGCCCCGTTCCCAGTACAGCTCCAACCAGCGTCGAAACCAGTAGGTAATACTTCGTCCTTTGCCAGGGTTTGTAACGATTGGATTCCAGCAGTTGCTTTCCGCGTTTTCGCTCCGACTTGAGATTTCCGAAAAAATGATGAATCGACCCAAGTGGACAAATCCATCCACAGAAAAAGCGCCCCAGAAACAGGGTGGGAATCAGAATCACGAGGCTCCAGAGCAAGCCTTTATAGAGTGCATGGCTGGCAAGCGCGTTCGAAATGGCAACCAGCGGATCAAGCCAAAAGAACAGGCCAACCGGATAGGGAAGCCGAATCTCGCTTGATGAGTCAGTGAGCGATCCCTTGTACTCGGTGTGCAAAAGCAGGAATAAGAACAAGCAGAAGAACGCGATTTGGGAGTACAGCCGCAGCCTGGCTGGTTTGAGAAACCGCACGCATCACCCTCGAACCTGAGAAAAGACGCAACTAGGCCTTGTAAGCCTATGATTCCTATGTTGGTTCCTGAGCTGGTTGGTTTCCGTGACCGGGATCACGCAACGCTGTGTCTGAGAATCGCCGTTGATGCAGGTCAAAAGAGTGCGGACCAAGGCGGTGTAAGCAATTGCAGGAAAATGACTTACTTCGGCGTCGTTTCTATTGATGGTTCGGGCAACACGATGACAACCGTGTGCAACTAATAATTTAGTTGACCTTTAGCGACCAGACCCGTCAAAGGAATGTCAAACAGGTGGAGGGTGCCGTTGGCTCGAACTAAGTCATTGACTCTGACCGAAGCCGAGTTGCGCATCATGAATGTGCTCTGGGAGAGGGGACCTTCCACCGTCCACGAAGTGCTCACCGCGCTGCCCGGCGAGCCATCCTTGGCGTACAACTCGGTCCTCACCATTATCCGCATTCTCGAAAAGAAGGGTTATGTAGAGCACGTGAAAGACAAGCGCGCTCACGTTTACACGCCAAAGGTGGACCGAAAGGACGCGACGCGGTTTGAAGTTCGCCACCTGGTGAATCGTTTCTTCGGAAACTCCGAGGACCTTCTGGTCCTGAATATTCTGGAAGAGAAAAGCATCGACGCGGATGAACTGGCGCGGCTCCGCCAACTGCTCGAGGGGAGCAAGGAGAGCTGATGATGATGCCGGGTCCCGAACTTGACGCGATCGCCTGCTATTTCTCCCTGCGTATCGTTAGCTCGTTGGCCGAGGGAACGGTAATCTGCGTATTCGCTGGAATGCTACTTCGACGGCGCGGGCAGAACGCGACCACAAGATTCGCGATCGCACTTTCCACGCTCATTGCAATTGCCGTTATGCCGCTTGCGAGCGCCCTGTGGCCGCAACACGCGCATTTGAGCGCTGCTCCTCGTCCTGCTTTCGTCGTTTCCGAATCCTGGGCTCTATATCTGTTTTGGACCTGGGCCGTACTTGCCAGCTGCTTGTTGCTTGCGGTAGGCAGAGCCTTGTGGCATTTACATCGGCTGCGCCAGTCCTGCGCTCCCGTTGATCCCTCGGCGATTGACATTCAAGTTCACGAATTGGTGCGGGACAAACGGGTGGGCAGGAAAATTTCGCTCTGCACGTCGGAGAAGGTCCGGGTGCCAACCGCCATCGGCCTTACCCAGCCGACGATCATCCTGCCTGCATGGGTCCTGCGAGAGCTTTCTGCCTCGGAATTGAAACAGGTCGTGCTGCACGAGTTAACCCACTTGCGCCGCTGGGACGATTGGACGACGCTTGCCCAACAAATTGTTAAGGCGCTGTTCTTCTTCCATCCTGCGGTTTGGTGGATCGAGAAGAAACTCGCGCTGGAACGTGAAATGGCTTGCGACGACGCCGTTTTGGCCGAGACTTCGAGCCCGCGAGCCTACGCAGAATGCCTGGCCCATCTGGCGGAGCGGAGTTTTGTTCACCGCAGCGTCGCTCTCGCACACGCCGCTCTGGGGCATGTTTCCCAAGTATCGAGGCGCGTCGCCCAGATTCTTGATGGGAACCGTCTAGGTGGCAGTGGCCGTGCCTGGAAACCAGCCGCCACTTTCGTCGCCAGCTTCGCATTGGTGTGCGCTGTCGGTGTTGCCGAAGCTCCGACGCTGATTGCATTCGAGCCGGCGGCTTCATCTCCGTTTGTTGTGGCGAAGTCTTCTGCTCGCCCGATGACACACGCAGGTCTAATGCTTACTGCTCTAAGGGAGCCAACGACGGCTCTGCAGAAACCAGTGCTGACAAAATTCCGTGAACCTGCTCAGCATAGACCTGGACCACGTCGGCGCTTATCTGCCCGGCGCGGTGCGGATTCAAACGGGCTCGTTCACATGACCGCTCTGCAATCTGCCCCGATCACGCAAACCTTCGTGGTGTTCATCTCGACCGGAGAAACGAACTCTCCAGACCAGCAGGCTTATCAAATCCAAGTATGGCGGTTTACCGTGCTAAGAAGCACGGTCGATCCGTCCCGTCATCCGGTTACGCGAAAGGCAACTTAAGAGAAGGATGTAGGCAGACGATGGCACAACTCTAGGTTTTGTAACTAACGAATTAGTTGTAAGCAAAATCTCTATTGGGAAAGGACGTAACAACAATGAATGCAAGAAATTGGTTTAACAACAACGCAAAGAAGTGGACGCGTCGATTGGCCGTGCCGGTGCTGGCCTTAGGCATGGTTGGCTCGTTTGTGACCTACGAGTGTATTAAGCCGGCGGCGGCGCGAGCTGCGGCAGTGGCGCCGGCGGCAGCCCCGCTCGATCCAAACAGCGTAAGCGCTCTCATGGCTCTCGATAAAGCCATGGAGACGCTGGCTGCACATGTGACGCCCGCGGTTGTGAACGTCACCGTAGTTTCGAAGGTGAAGCCCGACCAGGCCAGTCAGCAGCTGCCCCAAGACATGCAGCAATTCTTCGGACAAGGTGGTCCGTTCGGACAGTTCTTCGGACCTCACATGCGCGGTCAACGCCAGCCTCAAATCGAGCACGGGATGGGCAGCGGGGTGATCATTTCGCCGGATGGATACATCGTCACCAATAATCACGTGATCGATGGAGCCGTCGATATTCGCGTGACCATGAGCAACCGCCGGATCCTGAAGGCGAAGCTCATCGGCGCCGACCCGTTGACTGATCTCGCGGTGCTGAAGGTTGACGGCAAGGATCTCGCCAGTGTTCCGTGGGGTGATTCGAAGGAAGTTCGACCGGGCCAATCCGTGCTGGCCTTCGGCAATCCTTATGGATTCCGATTCACGGTCACGCGCGGCATCGTAAGCGCAATCCATCGCGCCAACCCTGATTCGGACAATCCCAGCAAGCCCGGGGAATTCATTCAGACCGATGCTGCCATAAACCCGGGCAACTCTGGTGGACCGCTGGTCGATGCCCGCGGGGAAGTCGTGGGCATTAACACGTTCCTGGTGTCGCCGTCCGGAACGTTCTCTGGGATGGGCTTTGCAATTCCAACGCAAATCGTGCGGCCAACCGTCGAGACCCTGATTCGGGACGGAAAAGTCCGCCACGGTCGCATTGGAATCGAAATCTCCGATGTGACTCCAGAAAATGCGAAATTCTTCGGAGATTCCGCCGCGGTAGGAGCAGTCGTTACCCAGGTTCAGCCAGACACTCCCGGCGCCAAGGCCGGACTGCAGGTCGGTGACGTGATCACCGAACTCAACGGCCAGAACGTAAACGACGCGGGAGAACTGCAGGTAGAAGTTGGGCAGAAGACCCCTGGAACCAGGGTCGATCTCACCGTGCTTCGCGAGGGTAAGACGCTGACGATCCCAGTCACCCTAGATGCCATGGGAAGTCATGCCGGCGAAAGCGGCAGCACCGACGCTGAGGGTCAGCGCAAGATGCGTTGGGGACTTAGTCTCGGCAACCTCACTCCGGACGAGCGCGACCAGTTGCAAGTACCGCCTGAGATCCACGGAGCAGTGGTCGAGCAGGTGCAACCGGCAAGCTCCGCGGACAATGCAGGCCTGCAGCAGGGGGATATCATCCTCGAGGTCAACCGTCATAAGGTGCAAACCGCGGCGGATGTGCAGCAGGCCCTTTCCGGTATTCCTAAGGGGCAAGATGCGTTGGTTCTCGTTTGGTCCAATGGCGGAAACACGTTCCGTGTGTTGCATTCACCAGAAGGCGCATAAACCAGATCATCAACCGCAGAAACAAGCAAGGTCCCGACTGCGTGTCGGGACCTTTTGTTATTGGTGTTCGAACTAGGACGCGCGACGCTGCTGGTCCAAATTCTCGTTATCCTCTTCTTCCTTCTGGCCGCTCTTCTTTTGGCCAGTCTGTCCACTTTGTTGGCCGCCCTGTCCGGTCTGGTTCTTTTGGCCTGGTTCTCCGGACTGGCTGCCATGCTGGCCCGAGCTCTGCTGACCTTGTTGGCGGTTCCGTTCCATATCGTCTGTCATGAATAGTCCTCCATCTTGCCATGCGCATTACGGCGCACTAGGCGATTTAATAGACTGCATCGATTAGTTGCCGACATATCTTTGGAGGTTGGGACTTATCGGCCTCAACGGAGCCATGAGCGCAACTTTCACTACGGTATCGTCGAGTTTGGGGTCGCGAGCCCTTCTTGCGGAGCAGCACTCTTAAGGCGAGCAACTTCCCGCTGGGTCCGGGACCAAGCTTCTGCATTCCGCTTCGTGGCCAAAGGAGCGCTCGTGTCCGCGTAGAAAGCGAGAATGTTCCGGCGTAACTCTGGCGTGATCTGTTGAAATTGATTGTTTGCCAATTGATCCAGCAAATGGCCATAGGCATTGTCCGACAACGTGTATTCGCCCGCATGAGTCAGCCTGCCGGTATCGAAATCCGTGTTTGCCAGATGCAGCCGATGCTCTCGTACTTCCGTGAGCAGACTTCTGTAGTCGTCCAACGTATGATTCACGCCTGCAATGTACAAGTCTTCGGCTTGGCGATTGGGGATCTTGAAATCCAGGGCCCTAAAAGGGCCGACCTTCGGGACAAGATGCAAAAAGAAGGCCAGAACGCGAGTTCCAAAGCCCGGTTTTCTGTAACCTTTCCCCCACTCGCGCTGGTATTTGGCTTTCGAAAGATAGTAGCGAAACTTCTTTGAGTTGAAATTCGGCGTCTCGGCTACGAGCTCCTTCTTGCGCGCAATCAGGGCGACTCTGGTCATTTCCGGGACAATTTTGCTGACCGCCCGGCGGAATGTTCCGATCGCTAAATCCTCATTGGAGATAACAGCATTGAGCGGGATTCCATAGGTGTCTTGAAAGGCCCGCTCGAGCACGGGTTTCGACACCTCGAAACCAATGAAATCGTGATAACGATCCGAGGTAAACCGATTCTTCGCGACCTGCGTCACATCGAATCCAAATTCGGTCCGTATGTGGGCCTTGGGATCGTCTTCGTAGGTCACTTCATTACCATACTTTTTGCGCAAATGTGGGAATTCGATGGCGACCGATTTGTTCACGGACGGGTGTCCCATATTGTCGGAAGAATAATGAGCCACCGCACCGAGGGCAAAAGCGTATTCGTTCAGATCGCTCGCTTCATGAATCATGTTGACGATGAAATCGCCGCTGCGCACGTAGTGCGTCAAGTCGCTGAAATATTTATTCCCGAAGGGATAGTAGCCCATGTCCTGAATGAGAGAACCGCCATAGGCGAAGGCGTGAGCCTTCTTCAGGTCATCCGGGCTCGCGCCAGGGTAGCGATCGAGGAGCAATGGCTGAATATCGTCTTTCCAAACGAGGTCAACCACCTCTTCGTGCGTCAAGACCGAGTACGCAGCGCAGACGTCTGCTGCGACGACTAAGAGTAACGCAGGCAGGGTTCGCCACAAATGGCGAATTCGTATCATGGTTCGTGAACCAGAGCGCGAGCTTATATACTTTACCAGTCAAGGCTCCTTCCACATCCGGGGCGGTTCCTCGGTGACAGCTTTTACAACAGGTTCTTAGGTGCTTGCCAACGTTTAAAGTTGTCCTCCTACCCTGACGAATAAGTACAGGTTTCCCTTTGCGTCGTCTTCCTGATAAGACGCCACCACCCGGCGCTGCGCGGTACAGATAAGTCCCCGGCGCTGGTACACGGTTTGCGCTACTGACAGAAAACAGGCGGAACGGTAGCGTAAGGGCTTAGATCGCGGAAAGGGAACTCGCGTCCAAAACTGAGCAGAACAGGCATCAGGCGCGAAATCTCTGCACGTGATATGAGGAGAAGCAAATGAGCATCTGGACAATTCTGTTTGTAATTTTGCTGATCGCATGGATCGCCGGCTTCTCGGTTTTCCACGTGGCCGGAGGCCTGATTCACCTGCTACTGGTGTTCGCGGTAATCTCGCTAATCCTGCACTTTGTTATGGGAAGAAGCGCGGCCTGAGACAGCCTGAGATAAGAGAACCTCGAACTTCAGAAGCACGTAGTCATGCAACACGTCTGTGGCCATCGGCCTTCGGCGATTCGACCGTGGATACGCCGGGGGCGGATGCCGGGACGGTCTGATATTCGGCGTACTTGCCGCTAACCGAGTACCAGCGGATGCGAAGCATCTCAGCAACCATCCGCAAGCCGTCCATCAGTGGATTGATGCGAGTTCTTGAGTCATGGCCCCATCGAACCGGAACCTCTGCTACCCGGAGCCCATACTTCCTCGCGAGAAACAAGATCTCAGGATCGAAGCCCCAGCGCTCAATTCTCTGAAACGGGAAAATTGCCTTCGCAGCTTGACGACGGAAGGCTTTGAATCCGCACTGGGTATCTTTGAAATTCAGCCTCAGCAGGATTCGAAGCAGGGCGTTGAAAACCCTTCCGAGTACCTGCCTTGACAGCGACTGCCGTTGTGTTTGCAGCTCGCTGCGAGCCCAGCGTGAACCGATCGCGATATCTGCGCCACCCTCGAGAGCAGCGATAAGTTTTGTTGCTTCTTCAATTGGCGCCGACAAGTCGGCATCGGTGAATAGGACTATGTCACCGTTCGAGTGAAGCACTCCGTTCCGCACGCTGAAGCCCTTGCCACGGTTTCCCGGATTCTCAAGCAACCGGACGATGCCGCCGCTCTTCTGAGAGTAACTCCTAACAACCGCGGCGGTCTGGTCCCTCGACCCATCGTTGACTACGACGACCTCGGCATCCCAGGGATGATGGCAAATGAACGTCAGTACCCGTTCCAATGTCGGGCTGAGGCGCTCGCTCTCGTTGTAGGCGGGAATCACAATGCTGAGGCTGGGATTTTCCTTCACAACCACACACTCCGTCTGGCGGGTATTGTAACGGCCTGGGCAGGCGACGCCGCACTCGTTAGAGAAGGAACGGGGGTGTGGGGTTGCGCCAAAAAAGGGAGACAAGGACGAGAGAAATGAGCGTGACAGTCCTTGCCGTGCCTACAGGAAATACCTTAGAGTTTCGTGCAACTCTTCATGGTTCAATACGTCGAGTGCTCAAGCGGCGTATTCTGTCACTCCGCCGGGATCAAAGTCACCCTTTCGCAAAACGAATGACGCACCAGACCTGATTTTTGCTGGCAGATCGGCACAGGCGTGCCCTCACAAGTTTGCTCGGTGAGGAATGTCACCAACGTCCGGCGAATGCTCCTTGTCCTTTCGGGAGAACTGAATGAAACGGTCTATCCTTAACGAACTCGCCTCTAATCCACCCGAAAATGTGGGCTCTCTGCCGAAGAACAATGGAAAATCCAAGACGTCCGACGAGAGTCTTGATCTCACCGTAATCCTGACCAGCCTGCAAAGCATGCGCGACGGCGATTTCACGGTCCGTCTTCCGGGTACATGGATAGGATTAGCCGGCAAAATTGCTGACACATTTAACGACATCGTAGCAGCCAACCAGCACATGGCGCAGGAGCTTAAGCGCGTCGGTCAAGTGGTCGGCAAGCAGGGAATGACTCGCGAGCGGACGCGGTTTCATCAGTCGCGGGGCGCGTGGGGTGAAATGGAAGTGTCCGTCAATACGCTGGTTGAAGACCTTCTTCGTCCCACCAACGAAATGACGCGCTCGATCGCGGCGGTCGCGCAGGGAGATCTGACCTCGACTGTGCGTCTCGATGTCGACGGCCGCCCCCTGGAAGGTGAGTTCCTCCGCTCTGCAAACCTCGTCAACACCATGATTCAGCAGCTTGGCGTGTTTACTGCGGAAGTAACTCGCGTGGCCCGCGAAGTTGGGACAGAAGGCAAACTCGGCGGTCAGGCTCAAGTGCCCGACGTCGCCGGAACCTGGAAAGATCTCACCGACAACGTGAACCTGATGGCCAGCAACCTGACTGGCCAGGTGCGAAATATCGCCGAAGTAGCGACGGCTGTGGCCAGCGGAGATTTGTCCCGGAAGATCACGGTCGATGTGCGCGGCGAACTCCTGCAACTAAAAGAAGCCATCAATACGATGGTGGACCAGTTGCGATCGTTCGCGTCGGAAGTGACGCGCGTGGCCCGCGAAGTTGGAACCGACGGAAAGCTTGGCGGACAAGCGGTCGTGCCGGGCGTTGCCGGAACGTGGAAAGACCTCACGGATTCGGTGAACGCAATGGCCGGCAACCTGACGGCTCAGGTGCGAAACATCGCTGAAGTGACGACCGCCGTGGCTCGCGGCGATTTATCGCGCAAGATTACGGTCGACGTTAAGGGTGAGATTCTCGAACTCAAAGACACCATCAACACCATGGTGGATCAGCTCAATGCGTTCGCCGGCGAAGTGACGCGCGTGGCCCGCGAAGTCGGTACCGAAGGCAAACTCGGTGGTCAGGCGCAGGTGTTCGGGGTTGGAGGTACATGGAAGGATCTCACTGACAACGTGAATTTCATGGCCAGCAACCTGACAGGCCAGGTGCGGAACATCGCCGAAGTCGCGACTGCCATCGCCAGCGGGGATTTGTCGCGCAAAATCACCGTCGATGTACGCGGCGAAATCCTGCAGCTCAAAGAAACACTGAACACCATGGTGGATCAGCTCAACCGGTTCGCCGGCGAAGTGACGCGCGTCGCCCGCGAGGTCGGCACGGAAGGCCGTTTGGGTGGACAAGCTAACGTCCCCGGTGTGGCTGGAACTTGGAAAGACCTCACCGACTCCGTCAACTCGATGGCAGGAAACCTTACCGGTCAGGTACGAAACATCGCTGAAGTGACGACGGCTGTGGCTCGCGGCGATTTGTCGCGCAAGATTACGGTCGACGTGAAAGGTGAAATTCTCGAACTGAAAAACACCATCAACACGATGGTCGACCAACTCAACGCCTTCGCTGGCGAAGTAACCCGTGTGGCTCGCGAGGTCGGTACGGAAGGCAAACTCGGTGGACAGGCACAGGTGCCCGGCGTCGCTGGAACCTGGAAAGATCTCACCGACAACGTGAACTTCATGGCCAGCAACCTCACGGGCCAGGTACGAAACATCGCCGAGGTTTCGATGGCTGTGGCCCGCGGCGACCTGTCACGCAAAATTACGGTCGACGTAAAAGGCGAAATCCTTGAATTGAAAGACACCATCAACACGATGGTGGATCAATTGCGATCCTTCGCTTCCGAAGTAACCCGCGTGGCCCGCGAAGTCGGCACAGACGGAAAACTCGGCGGACAGGCACTCGTGCCCGGCGTCGGCGGTACGTGGAAGGACCTCACCGATTCCGTGAACTCGATGGCCAGCAACCTGACCAATCAGGTGCGCAACATCGCCGAAGTTTCAACCGCAATCGCCAGCGGCGACTTGTCGAAGAAGATCACGGTAAACGTCAGCGGTGAGATCTTGCTGCTGAAAGAAACCATCAACACGATGGTGGACCAGCTCAACGCCTTCGCCGCGGAAGTTACCCGCGTGGCCCGTGAAGTGGGTTCCGACGGCAAGCTGGGTGGGCAAGCCCAGGTTCCGGGAGTCGCCGGTACGTGGAAGGATCTTACCGACAACGTGAACTTCATGGCCAGCAATCTGACTGGTCAAGTGCGCAACATCGCCGAAGTAACAACGGCGGTGGCTCGCGGAGATTTGTCGCGCAAGATTACTGTCGACGTAAAAGGTGAAATTCTCGAGCTAAAGAACACCGTCAACACGATGGTGGACCAGCTCAACGCCTTCGCCGGCGAAGTCACGCGCGTGGCCCGCGAGGTCGGCACCGACGGCAAGCTCGGCGGACAAGCAGAAGTGCCCGGCGTCGCCGGTACCTGGAAAGATCTTACCGACAACGTGAACTTCATGGCCAGCAACCTGACCGGCCAAGTGCGAAACATTGCTGAAGTCGCAACCGCAATTGCCAACGGCGATTTGTCGAAGAAAATCACCGTCGACGTTCGCGGCGAAATTTTGCAGCTCAAAGAGACGCTCAACACCATGGTTGAGCAGTTGCGCTCGTTCGCTGCTGAAGTCACACGCGTGGCCCGCGAGGTCGGCTCAGAAGGCCGGCTCGGTGGACAAGCGAACGTCCCGGGTGTCGCCGGTACTTGGAAAGATCTCACCGACTCCGTGAACGCCATGGCGGGCAACCTCACCGCCCAGGTGCGCAATATCGCGGAAGTGACTACGGCCGTGGCCCGCGGCGATTTGTCTCGTAAGATCACGGTCGACGTGAAGGGTGAAATTCTCGAACTCAAGAACACCATCAACACGATGGTGGACCAACTCAACGCTTTTGCGGCCGAGGTAACTCGTGTGGGTCGCGAAGTCGGTACCGACGGCAAGCTTGGTGGTCAGGCTCAAGTACCGGGGGTCGCCGGAATCTGGAAGGATCTAACCGACAACGTCAATGTAATGGCAGTCAACCTGACCGAGCAGGTTCGTGGTATCGCCAAAGTCGTAACCGCTGTTGCGAACGGAGATCTGACTCAAAAGCTGACGGTGAATGCCAAGGGCGAGGTGGCAGCTCTGGCGGAAACCATCAACAACATGACGGGAACGCTCGCCACATTTGCTGATCAGGTGACGACGGTCGCCCGCGAAGTCGGCGTCGAAGGCCGCCTTGGTGGACAAGCCAACGTGCCCGGCGCTGCTGGTACTTGGAAGGATCTCACCGGCAACGTCAACCTGCTTGCCGACAATCTCACGAACCAGGTTCGCGCGATCGCGGAAGTCGCTACGGCTGTGACGAAAGGCGACCTGACGCGATCCATTCAGGTGGAAGCCAGCGGCGAAGTTGCTGACCTGAAGGACAACATCAACACGATGATCGACAATCTGCGGCTCACCACCGACCGCAACACAGAGCAGGATTGGCTCAAGACCAACCTGGCTCGCTTCACCGGTATGTTGCAGGGGCAACGCGATCTGGGAACGGTCGGTCGCATGTTGCTTTCGGAACTTGCGCCCCTGGTGAACGCTCAGCAGGGCGTGATCTACCAGATGGAAACGGAAGAGAGCGGGAGCATGGTGCTGCTTTCGGCGTTTGCGGATGACGGCGAGAACGGCCATCTGCGCCGCCTGAGACTCGGCGAAGGGCTCGTTGGCCAGGTCGCCTCAGAAAAGCGCCGCATGCTGATTTCGGACTTGCCTGATAGAACTGTTCCGATCCGCTCAGGCTTGTTCCAGTCGGTGCCGCGCAACGTGATCGTTCTCCCGGTACTCTTTGAAGATCGCGTGAAAGCCGTGATCGAGCTGGCATCCCTGAGCGCATTCACCGCCTCTCATCTGGCATTCCTCGAGCAACTCACGGCCAGCATCGGCATCGTGCTGAACAGTATCGAAGCCACCATGCAGACCGAAGGCCTTCTGAAGCAATCGCAGCAGCTGGCCGCCGAACTGCAGACGCAGCAAAAGGAGCTGCAGCAGACCAACGAGCAACTGGCACAGAAGGCCCAGCAGCTTGCCGAGCAGAATGTCGAAGTCGAACGTAAGAATCAGGAAATCGAGCAAGCCCGCCGCGCTCTGGAAGAGAAGGCCAAAGAACTTGCGCTTACTTCGAAGTACAAGTCCGAGTTCCTGGCGAACATGTCTCACGAGTTGCGGACCCCGCTGAACTCGATTCTGGTGTTGGGTCAGCAGCTCAGCGAAAATCCCGATCACAACTTGACGCCCAAGCAAGTCGAATTTGCTCGCACGATTCACGGTGCTGGCACGGACTTGCTGAACCTGATCAGCGACATTCTCGATCTGTCGAAGATCGAATCTGGAACGGTATCGGTTGAGGCTGAAGAAGTTTTCTTCGCCAACCTGCTTGAAATGGTGGCTCGGCCCTTCCGTCACGAGGCCGAGAACCGGAGACTTGCGTTCGAGGTACAAGCCGATCCCCGTCTCACTAGAAGCCTGGTCACCGACTCGAAGCGTCTGCAACAGGTGCTCAAGAATCTTCTGTCCAACGCGTTCAAGTTCACCGAGCACGGGTCGGTCCGTCTGGCTGTGAAAGTGGCTGAAAAAGGATGGAGCGAAGATCACCCCATTCTCAGCGGCGCCGCCTCCATCGTTGCTTTCGAAGTCGCGGATTCCGGCATTGGCATCGCGCCGGACAAGCAGCGAATCATCTTCGAGGCTTTTCAACAAGCAGATGCCAGCACCAGCCGGAAATACGGCGGCACAGGTTTGGGACTCGCCATCAGCCGAGAGCTGGCCAGCTTGCTCGGCGGGGAGATCCAGCTCCGCAGCACGCCGGGACAAGGCAGCACATTCACGCTTTACCTGCCCCTGACGTATGTTGGCCCGTCCGCGACAAGGGTGACTCCTTCGGATTTGACATTGTCGTCCGCGCCTTTACAGCTCTCAAAAATCGTGGTGTCGGAACATCCGGCCGAGCGAATCGAGGATGACCGGACGAACTTGCATCCTGACAATGCTGTACTGCTCATCGTGGAAGACGATCCGCATTACGCCCGGGTATTACGCGACTTGTCGCGCGATAAGGGATTCAAAGTGCTGGTGGCTTTGCGTGGGGCGGATGCGCTGGCACTCGCGCGCGAGTTCAAGCCGACCGCGATTTCGCTCGATGTTTTCCTTCCCGACATGCTGGGCTGGACGGTGCTGAACCACTTGAAGCAAGATCCCGCAACCCGCCACATTCCGGTCCAGATGCTGACGCTGGACGAAGATCGGCATCACGGGCTGGCTCGCGGCGCATTTGCCTTTGTCACCAAGCCGACCAGTTCGCACGAATTGGAATCGGCGCTCACGCGCATCCGGGAATACTCTGCGCCACGCCGCAAACGGTTGTTGATCGTCGAGGATAATCCGGCAGAACAGTTCAGCATTCGCGAACTGCTTGGTCATGACGACATCGATGTCGTGGTTGCCTCGACCGGCGCGGAGGCATTGGATCTCGTGCAGAAGGATCCGTTCGATTGCGTCGTACTGGACCTGCGATTGCCCGATATGACGGGTTTCGACATCCTCGAACGCCTCCGCGATAATTCCGCTGTGCGAGACCTGCCCGTGGTTGTCTTCACCGGCAAAGAACTGTCCCCCGAAGAGGACGCCCGCCTGCATACCCTCGCTCGCAGCGTGGTGGTGAAAGGCGTGGAGTCGCCCGAGCGGTTGCTGGACGAGACTGCGCTGTTCCTGCACCGAGTCGTCGCTAATTTGCCCCCGGAAAAACAGAAGATGCTGGAGCGTTTGCATAGCTCGGACGAGGCGCTCACTGGCAGAAAAGTCCTCGTCGTTGACGACGATATGCGGAACATTTTTGCGTTGAGCAGCGTGCTGGAACGCCGTGGAATGCAGGTGCTGACCGCGGGCACGGGTCGGGAGGCGATCTCTATGCTGGAATCGACCCCCGACGTCTCCATCGTTCTAATGGACATCATGATGCCCGAGATGGACGGATACGCGACCATGCAGGTGATCCGCCAGAATCCGTCGTTCCGGCGTCTGCCGATCGTTGCCTTGACGGCAAAAGCCATGAAGGGCGATCGCGAAAAATGTTTGGAAGCCGGAGCTTCAGAATATCTGGCGAAGCCGGTGAACACGGAACAGTTGTTATCGGCGTTGCGCATGTGGCTGCATCGATGAGCGTAGTCGAATCAACCAACGGCGGACCGGTAGAGAGAGGGCTGGTACCGTCGTTCGAAAAAGCAATGGGCCCACAGGACAAAGTCAACATTCTGATGGTCGACGATCAGGCGGGAAAGTTGCTCAGCTATGAAGCGATCTTGTCGGACTTGGGAGAAAACCTGATCCAGGCGACCTCGGCCAAACAAGCTCTTGAGATATTGCTGAAGACCGACGTGGCTGCAGTGCTGATGGATGTCAGCATGCCCGAGATCGACGGCTTTGAACTCGCAGAGCTCATTCGACAGCATCCACGCTTTCAGAAGACCGCAATCATCTTCATTTCAGCTGTTCATCTCACTGATCTCGATCGTCTCAAGGGATATCAGCATGGCGCGGTGGATTATCTTTCGGTGCCCGTCGTTCCTGAGGTGCTGCGGGCCAAGGTCCGCATTTTTGCCGAACTCCACCGCAAGAAGATGCAGTTGGAGCGGCTGAATGCCGAACTGGAAAAGCGGGTTGCCCTAAGAACCAGTGAACTCGAACAGAAAGCCCTCGCTCTTGAGAAGGCCAACCACGACCTGGCACAGAAGAATCAGGAACTCGATGCCGTCCTGCATACCGCCCCCGACATTATCTTCAGCCGGCAGCCGGACGGTGCCCGAGACTACCTCAGCAACCGCTTCTACGAATACACCGGCGCACCCGCCGATTCTCGCATCGGTCTGGGCTGGCTCGACTACGTCCATCCTGAAGACAAAGAGCGGAGCTTGGCCCAGTGGCTTCAGTCAGTGGAGTCCGGCGAGGCCTACGAGTCCGAATATCGCCTCCGCAACGCGGACGGCGAATATCGCTGGTTTCGTGCCCGCGCGGTCCCGCTGCGAGACCCGCACGGAGAGATTGTCCGCTGGTACGGTACCTGCTCCGATATCCACGACCGCAAGGCACTTGAAAGTTCCATTCGCGAGAACGCGATCGAACTGGAAAGGCTCGTAGACAGAAGAACCGCCGAACTCAGGCGTCTTTCGGGTCGTCTGATGACCATGCAAGACGAGGAACGCCGCCGCATCGCGCGTGAGATCCACGATGGCCTGGGCCAGGAACTAGCGGCCGCCAAGATGATCATGGATGGAATTCTCGGCAAGGATGCGTCTCCAGCGATGCGCCAGGCATCCGCAGAGGCCAGCCAGTTGGTTGACCGCGCTATCCAGCAGGTCCGCACGATTTCTCACTTGCTCCATCCACCACTTCTGGATGAAGTCGGACTGATTTCTGCACTGCGCTGGTTCCTCGAGGGGCTTTCAAGTCGCAGCGGTATCAAGACACATTTGGAGGTAAACCCTCCCAACCTCGGCCGACTCAAGCCCGACGTCGAGACCGCTATCTTTCGCATCGTGCAGGAGGCCCTGACCAACACATTCCGCCACTCGGGCGCTCGAAACGGCCGCGTCAGCGTACAGGAGAAGAACGGGAATGTGGTCGTAACGGTCAGCGATGACGGAAAAGGCATTGATGTTGAGGTGAGCCAGATGCGGCCGGAGAGCCTAGGAGTCGGAATCGGCGGCATGCGGCAACGGGTTACAGAGCTGGGAGGAACCTTGCGGCTCGCTAATATCAATCCGGGAACCGTCGTCGAGGTGGTGATTCCCTCCCAAAAGCATGAAGCGAAGAAAGTACCGGTGACTGCCTGATCGGCTTGCCCACGCCTCCGCATTCATGCAAGGTGCCAGTGGCCTCAAAGGCAATGTGAATGTTCTCACCTTTTACAGTTACAGGCTTCAACCGATTCTGGAAGCGTCAATTTCGTGGATACTCTGAGAACACTGGATGCGGACGAACCTGTCCCGCCACGGAGTGACTGCACACGGCGACCCTTGTTGGGCCTTTGCAGTTTGACCGACGTGGAAGTCGCCCTTGTTCGACCGCATCCGACTTTGACTACCCATCTAAAAGAATCGCAGGACAGTCTCCGCAAGTCCTTCCACCGGAGCCCTGCCCTGCCTCTAGAAGCCCGACCTGCTATACCGCCCTGCCTCTGCCAACGTGCATCACCAACGACACGAGGAAGAGAACCAGAAACACAATGAAAAGTATCTTGGCGATTCCAGCAGAGGCTACCGCTATACCGGTGAACCCCAGGACGGCCGCGATCAAGGCAACTACCAAGAAGACCATTGCCCAATAAAGCATGCATTCCTCCTTTTGGTTGATCTACGCCGATGATAGGCAGCTTCCGGTGCCCCCAGAATCGTGGTGAAGCTGTAAAAACGGAAAAGCCGAGCTGTACGGGAGCGGACGCTCGGAAGGAGCAGGTGCCGGTCCGTCCCAGAGGACCGGCACCCGCTTGGGGGGCGTTGTGTCGAGTAGAGATTGCAGAGTAGTCTGGCTCGATCGCACCCACAATACAGTGGAAGCTGTATCTTCAAACTAATCTCTTGGACCGCCGCACAGGCCGATTGAGGCCTACAGTCCCCCACTTGTACGTCGGTAAACTTCTCGTTCCGTTTACTGCCTACGCCGGATAGAACCAGGCATCTGATGGGGTTAGCTTTAGTCTCGCGGGCAATCGAAGGTGCTTTTGTGAGCACAGAAGAGGACACCATGAGACGTATTCCTTCCGTATGGCTGAAATGTCTTTTGATAGTGAGTATCGGTTCCCTGTTCATCGGAGTCAGTGCGGCTGCCGATAACAGCAACAATCAATCCGACATTGCCAAGCGAATTGACACCTCCGCCAAGGTCCTGGACGAGATCATGGCCGTTCCTGACAAAGCCATTCCGGATAAGGTCATGAAGAATGCCAAATGCATCGCCGTAATTCCCTCGATGGTGAAGATCGCGGTCGGTTTCGGGGGCAACCATGGTAAGGGCGTGGCCACTTGCCGGACGGATCATGGATGGAGCGCTCCTGCTCCCATCACCATCACCGGAGGGAGCTGGGGACTGCAACTGGGCGGTCAGGCGGTTGATTTGGTGATGATTGTGACCAATCAAACTGGAATGGACCATCTCCTGTCCAGCAAATTCAAGCTGGGAGCGGACGCCTCCGCTGCCGCCGGCCCAGTCGGGCGAGATGCCGGCGCCGATACCGACATCAAGATGCGATCTGAGGTTCTAACGTATTCGCGCGCCCGCGGGCTTTTTGCCGGGGTGGACCTCAGTGGCGCGGCTCTGACTCAAGATAAAGACGAAACCCGTCTTCTGTACGGCAAGTTTGTGCCTTTTGCCGACATTCTGGACGGCAAAGTTGAGCCAACAGCCACCGGCCGTCCTTTCTTGGCGGCGGTGAGGAAGTACTCGGAGGAAGTACACGAGAAAGAAACCGGCATGAACCAGGGCGGCCCTGAAACTTCCGGAACCGCAAAGTGACGCCGAGTTGTGAGTTGCCGGCTACCGGCTCGAGTGCGCGAGCGAGTTCGCGGCATCGGCTGGAACACGAGACTGATTCACTACACGGAAGGAGCGCAACATGTACACGATTCTGCTGGTAGTGCTGATCCTGCTTTTGCTCGGAGCGTTGCCGGCCTGGCCCTACAGCCGGTCATGGGGATACTACCCCAGCGGCGGCCTGGGGTTAGTGGTCGTGATAGTCATCATCCTATTGCTCGCAGGGCGACCGTGAGGGCGGAACATTTCTCGCTGGGCTTGCCGATTCAAAATGGTGGGAGTATCAAGTAACGCCCACCATTCCTTTTTGCACTTTGACGGATGGGAAAAACGATTAGCCGCACCCCCCGGGGGGGGTAAACCTGTTGTTGCTGTGGCGCATCTATTCGTGGGTTGTTTTTTCTGCGAGGAGCAGTTTATGTCGAGTCATCAGAACTCTGCCTACAACAATGAATTCTTTGCGTTGAGAGGCCGGGTAGCTGGCCGCTCTCCGCACGACGTGCACCAGGCGCAGCGTACGCATGCGGTGGCTCGTATCGCAAGACCTCCTGAGCAGATTTGGGGAAACTACAACAACTATCGCGCGAACGGCGTGGCCATCTCGGCAATGATCCACGTCGCGGTCATCGGACTGCTGCTGAGCGGAATCTTCGTCACCCACCAGATCGCGCAGCGTCAGGAGCGACAAGTGGTGACTTTGATCGCGCCTTCTCCCGAGGATTATGCCTTGCCGACCGCGAAGAAAGAGATTAGTGGCGGCGGCGGCGGTGGCGATCACGATATTATTCCGGCCCCAAAGGGGCATCCACCGAAGGTCGCGTTGCAGCAAATCACTCCGCCCGCTATTGTCATGCGGAATTCGCACCCGAAACTCGCAGTCGAGCCGACCGTGGTCGCCCCGCCTCAGATTCATGTTGCGGAGAATCACGTGCCCATGCTCGGCACTCCTACAAATACAGTGATGCCGGCGGCGCCTCCCTCGAATGGAACCGGATCCGGAGCGGGGATCGGATCCGGCGCTGGAGGCGGCGTTGGCATGGGCCATGGTTCCGGGGTAGGCGCGGGCAGCGGCGGCGGAATCGGTGGCGGCGTTTATCGCGTGGGAGGCGGCATTTCCGCTCCCACCGCGATTTCGGCTCCGGATCCTGATTACACGGAAGAGGCGCGTCGGGCCAAGAAGCAAGGCACGTGCGTTCTCTGGATGATCGTGGATTCCACCGGACATCCACGTGACATTCGCGTGCAACGGGGACTAGGCTTTGGCCTCGATGAAAAAGCTCTTCAGGCGGTAAGACAATGGCGCTTCAACCCTGCCCTGAAAGACGGAAGGCCGGTCGATGTCCAGATCAGTGTTGAAGTAGAGTTCCACCTCTACTGATGCATACTTGTCAATCCGTTTGTTTCCCCACAATGCACTTCTGTGTCGCTCAAATCCGCGTCCGACGCGGATTTTTCTTTTTTTAGAGACAGCTATTCCCTGTGCAACGCGGACCTGGAATTGGGAGTCTTACAGACTCTCCTGCAAGGCTTTACAGATGTGACCCGATACAAGGCCCGCCCACTTTTTTCTAATCTTCATGCATGTTCGCGGGCGTCACTCTCAGCGAGCAATTTCGGGTACCTGAAGGAGATCAACCGTGGCGACATGTGCAATTTCTGCTACCGACTCGAATGTTATTCCCGCGACTGGCGTCAAGACCCGTGATGATTCTCAAATCAGCTTAGTGAAACGAGCCCAGGCGGGCGACGAGCAAGCGTTCGCAACCCTGTTTCAGCAGCACAAGAACCGCGTTTATTCCGTGTGCCTCCTTATGACCAAAGATGTCGCCGAAGCCGAAGACCTCACGCAGGAAGCATTCCTCCAGGTCTTCCGCACCGTCAGTTCCTTCCGCGGCGACGCCGCATTTTCCACCTGGCTCTATCGCGTCGCGGTCAATACCGTTCTCATGAAGCTTCGCCGGCGCAAATCCCCGCCGACAATTTCATTGGATGAGCCGGTGAATTCGGAATCGCCTTCTCTTCATCGCGACTTCGGCAAGAGCGATCCGGATCTCTCGGGAGTCGTCGATCGCATTGCACTGCGCCGCGCTTTACAGGAACTCCCGGAAGGCTGCCGCACGATATTTGCTCTTCACGAGGTGGAGGGTTATCAACATCACGAGATTGCGCAATTGCTTGATTGCTCGATCGGAAACTCGAAATCGCAACTCCATAAGGCCAAACTGAAGATGCGCGCCCTGCTCTTTCCA
Source organism: uncultured Acidobacteriota bacterium (assembly GCA_963807095.1). GTDB lineage: Bacteria > Acidobacteriota > Terriglobia > Terriglobales > Acidobacteriaceae > Sulfotelmatobacter. The sequence goes on from CAWEAF010000003.1 coordinate 1,394,217, forward strand.
AAGACCAAGATTCGCAGGCGCACCGCGAAGAACGGGCTAACGAGGATTGCATAGCAACCGCCAGCCGGAGCGCCTTCGATTTCGGTTAAAGGGAGTTGATTCGGAGTGATAGGGGCAATCGTAATCGTCGAGTCAGAAGCAGCGGGGGGGCCCTCAACGCTTCAAGGGATGCTGGAGGAACCTCGTTCCCTTGCGTGCGTGGAGGTGCTGGGCCGTTCTGCCCTTGATCGCACGGTCGATCGACTCAGAGCCTCCGGCATTACGGCTATTTCGCTCTTGGGCATCCGCAGCGGCGCGTTGGAACAACAGGACAACTCCGGCCCTCGTGCCTCGAGTGTCTGGCAGTGTGCAACCGGGAAGATTGTCGAAATGAGCCGGCAGCGGGTGAGCGCAGCTCTAATTGTGGTCCTCGGAGGGTACATCGAATTCAGCCCCTCGGACCTCGTGCAGTTTCAACAGGAACAAGGTGCACCCGTAGTTCGCGCCTGCGATGAAAACGGCGCCCTGCCGGTGTGGCTGATCGCTTCGGCCCGGCTGCCGCAAGACGCAGCCTTGAACGACTATCTGCGTGACACACAGCCGGTGCTGTTTGAGCTGGGGACTTACGTGAATCATCTGAAGAATGCGAGGGATTTACGGCGGCTGGTGGTCGACGGGTTGACCTCGCGCTGCAACTTCCGGCCTGCCGGTTTTGAAGTCAAGCCCGGCGTCTGGATGGCGCAAGGGGCGCAAGTAGCGCGTGGGGCGCGGGTTGTCGCTCCCGCGTTTATTGGCCAGGATGTCCGAGTGGCGGACCAATGCCTCATCACGCGCTACAGCAATCTCGAATGTGGCTCGCAAATCGATTATGGAACCGTCGTAGAAGACAGTTCAGTGCTCTCTGCCACATATGTAGGAATCGGCCTCGACCTTTCGCACTCCATCGTCGACGGCAGCCATCTGGCAAACCTCCGGCACGATGTGACACTTGAAATCTCAGACCCGGCCATTCTGCGCCGTGTGCACAAGGACAGAGCGCAGAGTGCCGGACGACGTCATCTTTTGGCCAACTTCGAATTTGATGAAGGGGCAGCGTCGCCTGCTCAAATGAGCAAGCGCTGATGTTCAATTTGTGCAAGGTTTGGATGTGCGCAGTTCTAAATACAAAAAGAGGTGGAACATGTTAGCCAGTGGCCCTGTAATCGTGATGCAAGTACCGGAGCAGTTAGACGCGGAGGAAGTCCGCAATTTTATGCAGGAGTTAGGGCCGCTGCTCGAATCCAATCGTCCGCGCATCGTCCTCGATTGTTCCCAGATCCGCTCCATTGACGGCGCCGGAGTGGAGACGTTGCTCGATTGCCTCGAAGAAGCTTTGAAGCGGGACGGGGACCTGAAGCTGGCGGCGATCTCGCCCGAGGCCGAAGTCATCCTCGAGCTTATGCGGGTCGCCCGCGTTTTCGAAGTTTTTGGTACTTCCGAGGAGGCAGTACGGAGCTTCAACGCGATTCCCGCCGATGCTCTCGCACAAGAGGCCCCCTGGTACACGACTTTTGCAAATCTGGGAGCTCTCAAGCAGGCCAGCTAGCCAAGGTAACCAAGGAGGAGTCGATGCGTCCGCCGAATCGGGGTCTTCTCTCTATTTTGTGCTTTGTATACGGTTTGAGCCTTGCGAGCAACAGCTTCGCCCAAATTGGCGAACGAGCGGCCGCGCCGTCGTCGCAGCAGACGAGCGTGGCAGATGGTACCCGGCCAGTAACTCAGGAGCAGAACTTGACCGATGTAACCACCGCACCAGCCGAACTTCCGGACAGCCCCGGCGCGGCAAGGGCCAATGCGCAAGAATCTTCCTCGCAGCAAAGTCAAACTAATTCGTCCAGCCCGCAGCAACAAGAAGCGCAGCCAGATTCAACGCAAGAGCCCAAACCTCGCCGTCCCGTAGGAACAGCCGCCGCGGAAGCACCAAGAGTTAGCGGTGTCACCGCTGCCCAGCCTGCAGGCATTGCGATAGCACCAGCCAAGCAACACCGCGCACGGGCCCTGGTCATTAAAATCGGCGCAGTCGTGGGTGCAGGCGTTGCGCTCGGTACTGTCATTGGTCTTAGCGCGGCGACGCACAGCAAGCCCCCCGGCGCTCACTGACAAGGCACAAGATTTCAACCATGCCCGCGAACCGTGTAAAACTTGTGAGCTTCTCCGGAATCGACGGGGCCGGGAAAAGCACCCACATCGATGCCCTTTGCAGCCAGCTTAAGGATTCTGGTCTTCGCTACTCCGTTCTGACGTTTTGGGACGATGTTGTGGTCTTTGGACGCGTCCGCGAGCAAATGAGCCTGAAGGCATTTAAGGGAGACAAAGGGGTAGGAAGTCCAGACAAGCCGATTGCACGCCGCGACAAGAACGTTTCGACCTGGTACCTCACAGCCTTCCGCATATTGATTTACGCGCTTGACGCGCTACGGCTGTGCATCACTGTGTCCAGGCTGAGGCGATCCCGCGTGGATTTCGTCATCTTCGATCGCTACATTTACGACGAACTGGCCAACCTGCCGCTTGAGCACACGGGAATTCGACTCTATTTGGAGATACTTCAGAAGATGATTCCCAGGCCCGACCTTGCTTTCCTGATCGACGCCGATCCGAGCGCGGCGGTCTTGCGAAAGCCAGAGTATCCCTTGGAGTTTGTTCGTCGCAACCGTGGAAATTACCTGACCCTCGGCCACCTCGTCGGGGGGATGACAATCATTCCTGCGCTATCACTCGAAAAAGCAATCGCACTGATGAAAGAAAACGTCGCTGAGATGACTGCGGGCCCAGAGGGCGGCAAATCCCTATTTCTCCCGCTTCGACAGACGATTCCGCGGGCGGCAAAGACTCCCAATCGTTGAGCTGCCCACGTCCCCCCTCACTGCGACTGCAACATCTGCTCCGCTATCAACATCGAACCGTTGCCACTTAGAACGGGAGATGAATGAAGATCTGTCTGGTCACCACTTTTCCACCGAGCACCGGGGGCCTCAGCGAGTACGGATTCCACATCGCTCAGGAACTGCATCGCAACCCATTCCTGAGCCTCACAATCTTGGCGGACAAATTCCCGGACGGACACGCCGAACCCGAAGGCTTTTCGGTTGTGCGTTGCTGGTCTTTCAACGATCCCAGAAGCGTCTACTGTTTACTCCGAGAGCTTCACCGTCTGAAGCCCGACGTTGTCTGGTTCAATCTGCTCTTCAGCACGTTTGGCAAGAATCCCGTCGTAGCTTTCAGCGGCTTGATGACTCCTCTGCTCGCTCGGCTGAGCGGGCGTTATACGCACGTGACCTTGCATCATCTGATGGACACCGTCGAACTGCGAGACGTGGGCGTACGCCACGAAGGCTTATACCGTTTTGCGGGGGCGCTCGCTACGCGGATGCTTCTGTTGGCCAATTCGGTGTCCGTGCTGATGCCCGGTTATCGAAAAATCCTGAATGACAAATACGGGCGTGACAACGTTCATCTGCGCGCTCACGGTATTCTTGCGCGCCGGCCAGAGTTCCCAGATTTTTCCCGCCGCGGGAACCCGCTGCATCGGATTCTCGCCTTTGGAAAGTGGGGGACGTATAAACGTCTTGAACTGATGATCGAGGCATTCGATCTGATCGCCCGCAACGTGCCTGAGGCAAAACTGGTGATCGCGGGCGGCGATCATCCGCAGGCGCACGGATACATCGAATCCGTGAAGCGGCAGTGCGCAGGCGATCCCCGAATCGAGTTTAGGGGCTACATTCCCGAAGAAGCTCTGCCGGATCTATTCCAGAGCGCGAGCGTTGCCGTGATGCCCTACTCTTCCTCGACTGGGTGCAGTGGGGTAGCGCACCTCGCGTGTGCTTACGGAGTACCGATCGTTTCCGCGGATCTTCCCGATTTTCGGCAGATGGCTTTGGGTGAAGAACTCGCTATTGAATTCTATCCATCCGGGAGCGCTCAGGGCCTGGCAGAGAGCCTGACCAATCTTCTGCAAGATCGCGAAAAGCAGCAGCACATGGCAACGCAGAATTTCTCGGCCGCTTTGCGTATGACCATGCCCAATGTCGTGCAGAAATATCTACGCCACTTTGAACTTCAGCAAAGAGTTCAAACCCTCCGGTATGTCTCTCGGTTTCGGCGTCTGCCCCGCTGGATGCCCTCCAAGTCTTTACTTCTCCGTTTGATGACCCGGAATTCTCTGAATTGGACTCGGCGATCAGCCGTGCTGCACAATTCGTGGAATGGCATCGATTCGCACTCATTTTACGGTGACGGTAATGGTCGTCGAAACTTGAACGGATCCGGAAGCCCCGTTAATGCTCACCACATAATTCTTGACGGGAGAGTTCACGGTAACGGGAACGGAACTCACCCCGGCGCACGAGGTTCCCATCCAGAGCAGAGCGGCTACACCACTGGCTCCAATCATCGCGAACACACGCCTGCGCTGGATTCTACCGACGAGAGTCATCCCGAACAGGCCGAAACCGAACAGCCAGCTGCCGAAAATGAATTTACCCCGTTCGTGCCGGTTCGCGGAAATGGCAGCCGCAGCCGCTATGGTGAGAGCGGAACTGGCGCCGCCACTCCCGGGAGTGACGGCAGCGGGCGAGAATGAGCAACTCAGTCCACTGGGCAATCCAGAACATGTTAGGGCTACCTGATCATTGAAGGTCCCTGTCTGAGGTGTTACCGAAACCATCACCTGGCCGAATCCACCTGCGGGAATCGTCATGGTTGATGGATTTGCCGTAAGGCTTAGAGTCGCGGTTGGAGGCGGAGGAGGCGGTGGGCTGCAACTCAGCGTGAACCTCGCTGCAGCCGACATCTGGTTCATGATGCTCGGCTTCCCTATGGCCTGCACGTAGGACGTGTAACTTCCGTCTGGCAAAGAGTAGCTGCAGAGATTGAGTGAGCTCGTTCCGGGGTTAGCGTCGCCCAGCGGCATCAGATTCTGCCCGTCCTGGCTGATGTACGCCGTGTAGTGATCGATCGTATTTTCGTTTCCGTTGATGCTCCAGCTCAACGAATTCCCCGAAACCGAAGCGGAGATACTGAAGCAATTGCTGATTCCGGTCTCGATCTCGGTCGCTTCTTCATAGTCATTCCAGGTAACCAACTGCAGGGCGGGAAGCTGTTTGCCAGAGTTATAGAGTTTGTTGATTTCGGAAAACGTCTGCAGCCAGGTTTGGCCGCATTGTTGTCCCATGACTCGGTTCGACCCCCAGGACGCGAGTGAGTCGTTGAATCCCTTGTAAACGGCGCCTACGGTCTGCTCGTTTTGAAAGGGCATTCCGGCGTCATAGAAGCTCGTAAGGTAGCCTATGCCGTAGTCGGTCGTGGTTGGCATCACCCACGCATAGCTGCCGCTACTAAGGGTATGGGTGAAGCCGTCGTTATTTTGAAACAGGTATACCGGCTGCGTGGCAAGCGCCGCATTTGCCTGGTTCCAGTCCACCGAATACCAGAGATCGACGTTGAAGTTCGTAACCACCGGTCTCCCCTGTAACGTCATATATGCCTTCGAGGGGAAGTAGGTCTGCTCGAGGTATTGCAATTGATTGATCAGGGCCGCTTGCGGCGAGCACCCTGGACAGGAATTCCACTGGATGGCTCCCTGATCGATCATGATGGCGAAGGTAAATCCAGGGTGTGCTTCAGCTTCGGTCATCACCAGCTTGGTGGCTTGGTCGATGCTATTGTTCGGACCATACCAGTCGATGATCACTCCGTCGATGCCGCGGCTGATCATGTCCGTGATTTGACGGTGAACCTGGCTGGAATCGGTGGAACTGTATCCGACATTCATGTGGTTACTGCCGCCAAACCACAAAAGCAGGTGAGCATAAACCTTGGTGCTGGCGCCGGGGTAAAGCAATGAGTGCACGTCCACTTTGCTCACGTTCCCAGGCGTCACATTGCCGTTCGATTGGCTGGCAAAACTACTCGGCGAGCTGGTGTTGTTAGCCGTCTGCGCCGCCAGAGTGGTTGTGGGTACGAAGGAAGTTCCCGCCAGGCATGCTCCGGAAAGTGACAGGAGCAGGGTTGTGACACACAGATTCTTAAGACACATTCGCCCTCAGGAGCGGAGTTGCCGAGGCCTTGCGTCTTGCTTTTTCTTGCTGGCTTGCGAGAGTTGATTCAGTAGGGAGGCGGCAAAGCCTGTAGATTCCTTCGAATCAACTGAGGACTTTCTGGGACGAGACGAGCTTAGTTCGGAACCGATCGCTCTGAACAGGTAACGCCGGTCTACCGACTCTTGGGCGACGCCTTAAGGTGCCGATATGGACCTGTACATGCCGGGGACATTCCCTTGATTCGATTCGCTGGTGCGCAGACTCGAGAACGGATCGCAAGCCCATGGTTCCTCATAGATTTGCGGACCATTGGGAAGTGCCAGCTCGCTGCCTTTTGAACCAACTCGAACTGTCGCCGGATCATCCAAGCTTCGCTGCTGGGTGTCGAATCCGAAATCAAGGGATCGGAATGAGAGTTTCGGAATGGCGTGGGGCATCTCTGCTGGGAATGTGTCTCGCTGTGCTGATCACCATGTGGGGGTGTCAGGGACTGCCCGCCAACACGACCGGAAATGCCGGTGTGCTAAACATCAATCACATCATCTTCATGGTCCAGGAGAACCGGTCCTTCGACAGCTACTTTGGCCAGCTTCCTGCGTATTGGGCCGCCAACGGATACCGATCTCAACCGCTTGATGGCATCCCTCAAAACGCCTCCAACCCGAACTTCAGCGGCTCCGGAACCGTGGCGGCGTTTCACTTCGCCACCGAGTGCATCGAGAATCTGAGCCCGTCCTGGAACGAGAGCCATCTTGACTGGAACCTCCAGGCTCCTGCATCCGGAACAGCGGCGATGAACGGTTTCGTGTGGAACGCCGCGAACTACGCGAAAAACCAGAATGCCGGCGGAGCCACACCGCCCCTGACCGACACGGCAGGCATTCGCGCCATGGGTTACTACACGGGCGATGACTTAAATTACTACTACTTCATGGCTTCGAACTTCGCCACGTCCGACCGCTGGTTTGCTCCCGCATTGGATCGCACACAGGTCAACCGGCTCTATCTATTCGCGGCGACTTCGCAGGGCTACGCGTATCCGCCCGGCACTACGGCCTCCGACAACGCACCCCTGAAGGCGAAGACCATCTTCGACATTTTGAACGAGGCTGGAGTCAGCTGGAAAATTTACTACAGCGACGATACCTGCACGACCACTCCCGGGAATGGCGAGGATCCACTCTCCGCCGGTGCCTGCACGTATCTGACGCAATTCGCGAACTACGCCGCACCAAATCCGCTACCAGCCAACGTAGTGCCAATTTCGCAATACCTGAGCGACGTACAGGCCGGCACGTTGCCTTCGGTTGCGTTCATTGAGCCCGGCTACATGTCGAACCGCGACGAGCATCCGGACATTGCCGACAATGTGCAAACCGGGGCCGCCTATGTTGCCAGCCTGATCAGCGCTCTGATGGCAAGCCCTTCCTGGCAGGATTCGGTATTCATTCTCACCTACGACGAATCGGGCGGCCTGTACGATCATGCTCCGCCACAACCCGCAGTCAATCCGGACGGAATCGCGCCCATCGATTTGCAGCCGGGAGATGTATGCACGTCTGGTGGCGGAGTGAATTGCGATTTCAACTACACCGGCTTTCGCGTCCCGCTGCTGGTGGTTTCGCCATTCACGAAAAAGAATTACGTTTCGCATACCGTTGCGGATTACACCGCGATTTTGAAATTCATTGAGACGCGCTTTAGCCTGCCTCCGCTGACCAAGCGCGACGCGGCGCAGATGGACATGACGGAATTTTTCGACTTCAAGAATGTGCCCTGGGCGACAGCACCCAAGCCTCCGGCTCAAGCCACGAATGGAGTCTGCGATCCCCAGACGCTGCAGTAGTCTTTATCGGATCTAAATCCGCAAAATACTCGCTCCACAGGGTTGGGAGAGCGAGACTCCGAGTGCGCGGGACAAAATCTTGGATTCAAAGCAGTTACGACTCTGGAAAACTGCAGACAAGCCCTGCGATAGTTGACTAAGTCTAGACTCCGCGCCAAAGTTCAGCTCGCGTGGTTACCTCTCTTGCGAATCGATGGTGATCATGCGGGCGAGGTAGCGTGAATCCTGAAAATTTGCGATCACGGTAACGTTCGCCCCAGGATGTAGGTTGTCATCCGGAGCCAAGCTCGGATCCAAGTAAACTTCGTAGGTCTTATGATCCGCTAAAGAGTTAAGCACTACTAGGCCGGTGCGCAAGTCTATATGCATGACCTGCCCGCTGAATGTATAGCGAGTGCCGGGCACGGCCAGAATCTTGATGTCCCGTGCCAGGTCATGACCGTTTCCCTGCGTGTCGAAGGTGACGGCAACCAGAGAGCCGGGCACCAATGTGCCGGCAGGAACGCTGTGCCCGTCCTGAAGAAATCTAGTCGAAGAATTCAGTCGAATGGGAACGGGAGATGGGTTAAGGCCGTCTCGCAGAGTGAGCTCGTCGGTTCTGTATTGCAGCACGATTCCCTGACTTTGGCCTGCCGCCGAGGCTGCGCTCAAGCGGATAGCGCGAGCAAACACTGTGGTGCCATCGAGGATCGTATCCAGATAGACACGCTCCCCCTGCCGCAAATCGGCAATAGTGGCTGTCTTCTCTGAGCGGTACACCCGTGTGCGGGGATCGAAAAAGATTTTCATTTGTCCCCCGCCGAAAAGGCCCACCGTCATTTCGTCGCGAACGCGGTCGAGGCGCTCCAAGGTTCCGCCCACCAGAGTTGCGTTTTTTGGGGGTACCGGAGGCAGGTCCGGCAACAGGGCCGCGGGATCAACCGCGATCGCCGAATCGGTTGAATCTTTCGTGATGCTCGGTGTGCCCGGCTGGATGCTTGCCGATTTCATGCCTTCTTTGGAGGGCGAAACCATCGACGCAGAAGGCGGCGGATCGGCTGGGGTTTGGGCAAAAACGAGCGACGTCAGCAGCGCGCTACAAATCGTAAATTTTGCCAGGGGCAGAATCATGCGAATTTTCACGGGGCTCTTCGATGCACAGGAAGCCTCGAGAGGTAGCCTCTTTTCTCGAATTTCGCCTCTTTAAAACGGCAAACGGACGAAGCGGAAAAGCATCTAATCGAAGCTTCGTTGAACCGTTCTTCTTATCTTCGTTAGTGGGGTGATACGTTGACACGTTGGAAGCGCTGTTTGCTGACCGGTGTTTTGATGACGGCAGTAGCGTCTTTGAGTTCGGAATTGGCTCGTGCCGGGGACCTCAAGATCATGATCCCGCGCCGCAGCAAATTAACTCCGGTGCAGCGGCTAAACCGGGAAGGCGTGGAGGCCGTCAAGAAACACAAACTTGCAGAGGCAGAGACACTGTTCTACAAGGCATACTTGTACGACCCCGAGGACCCGTTCACGCTGAACAATTTGGGCTACATCGCCGAATTACAGGGCGAGGTCGACCGGGCAGAACGGTACTACACGCTGGCGGCGGCGCAACCAAGCGATGCCATAGTCGATATTGCGAGCGCTCGACAGGCGAAAGGGCAGCCGATGAGAGAAGCGCTGGCTGTGAACAACGGCCCGCTGCAGGTCAATCACGCCAATGTGGAAGCAGTCCGGCTGTTGTCACAGGGACGCGCTCCGGAAGCCGACTTGATGCTCCAGGAGGCGCTGAGAAAGGATCCGCAGAACATTTATACCCTGAACAATATGGGCGTTGCGAAAGAAATGGAAGGCGAGGACCAAGAAGCACTACGGTATTACGACGAAGCCAGCGCTGGACAAGGCGATGCGGCGGCGGTGGTGACTACGAATCGCGTTTGGAGAGGCCGGCCGGTGATTGCGATGGCGCGGCAAAACGCGAAGTCGCTGCGCGACGAACTGGCGCGCGCAAGAGATTTAACTGAGCAAGTGGCAGTGCTGAATTTGCGCGGCGTGTCGGCAGTGAACCGCAACGATCTTCGGACCGCCGATGCGGACTTCCGCAAAGCTTACGCTCTCGACCCGAACAACGCCTTCACCCTGAACAACATCGGATACGTCGCAGAGATGGACGGCGATCAGGAAACAGCGGAGTTTTTCTATGAGCACGCACGCCAGGCGATGAATGGGAACGCGATTGTGGGAGTGGCGAGCCGGCTCACTGCCCAAGGGCAGAAACTGTTTGCCGTGGCGCAAGACAATACCTCGCGGGTGGACGCCAAAGTCGGACAAGAACGGGCTGCGCTGCAGCGGCAGAATGAGCCGGTGGTCCTGCGGCGCCGGGATAACAGCATCGTGGACGAATCGATCCGGACGGCACCCACTCAGAATCCGCCGGCACCGCAGCGATAATCACGATCCGCTTTCAAGAAAACGCCCGATGTCGGACTCGGGATCGTAGAAGACGTGCCGCAAGAGATTCGTCAGATAACGGGATACGGTATTGACGTTGGTTCGATACCAGCAGCAACGAGTCATCTCCGGTGACAAGCCGCAGATGAAGTGGAAAGCGTCGAGTGCCGCGGCGGGCTGGGAGAGCATGGCGGCGGCGATGCGATGATTTCCGTCCAGAATAGTTAGAGGGCTTTGAGCGTCTACCCCGATGAGCAATACAGTGGGATTGACTCGTCCCTGGCGCACCGGATCGCTAAGTCTGCGGAGTTTCTGGAAGAACTCATCTGTTGGCGACTGCTGCCATCTGAGGCGCAAGCACTCAATCACATCGGTCAGATAAAAGCTACCCTCGGCGACACGACGCCATTGCGCGCGCGGGAAGAAGCGGAGGCGGGTCAGGTCATCCTGGGTGAGTTGGACTTCGAACCACTGAGTTGGTTCCGGCAACTCGCGCCACATAGCGCCGCGGCGAAGAAATAGAAGCGCGCGGCGGAGAGCATTTTCACGATTGCTCTTAAAGTCCGGCTGCTCGACAAGATGCGAGAACTCGCGGCGATATTCTTCAAATTCGGGGTGATGAAATTCGCTGCGCAAGAATTCCGTAATTACTTCATGCTCCGTTAAGGGACGGACAATTTTCAGGCTCGGGCAGGTGCGAATGTCTTCGGGGAGGACGATTTCCCGCCGCAGCAGCGGCAATGCAACGATCACAAACATCGCAACCATAAGAAACAGCCGCTCCAGGACAACCTGTCGCAGGGAGCCGTGCAGGAAATAGATGCCGAGAATGAGCACGCCGCTGAAAGCCAACTGTACCCAGCCGGTATTCGCAATCTTGCGCGACATTTCGTAGGTGATCATCACCGAGGTTAGCGAGTAGATGCCGGTGGCGATCGCATACAGGATCAGCAGCGGCGCAAGCCCGCCGTAGTTGCCGACTTCAAAATGTGCGCCGAACAAAGTTCTCCACACGAAGCTGGGGATAATCCAGAGCCCGAACGTCAATAGCAGCAGGATCAGAAACACCAGGCTCAAGGACATGAACAACACTGGCCTGGCTTCGCGATCGCTGTGACGAGCGGCAGCGGAGACTGGGAACATCGTGTTGACCACCGACCAGGCGCACATGTTAATCAGGCGCCCCACTAGAGAGACGGCAGCATAGATTCCTGCCATCTCGGAGATGAAGAAGTGGTTCATCAGCACGATATCGAAATTGTTGATCACGCCCTGCCCCGCGAAGAACACGATCGCCTGCACTCCCTCTGCGGATGAGATCGGAATCCTGTGCGGCAGGCGCAGCTTCAGGTTCGGACTGGGCTTCGCGACAAAGTAGGACGCGATCACGGCAGCCACACTGGCAAGAACAGCGCCTTCAACACCGAGGCCAAACTTAATCAGGAAGTACGCTCCGCCAAGGCGCACGAGTCCTTCCACCATCAGATTGATAGCGAGGGAACTGAACGACTGGATTCCCTGGATGTATCCGCGCCGCACACCCAGCGGGATGTAAAAAGCGGTTCCGAGAGCGAGCAGATCGATCAAAGCCCGATCCGGCAGTTGCAGGTAAGAAGTAATCGCACGATTAAACAAAAATAAAAGCAGGCCGATGGCAATCCCGGCGATCCAGGAACGCAGGTGCAAAGAAGTGAAGATAACTGCCTTTTCGCGCTCCCCTTCATGACTGGCGACATATTTTGCGCACACAACTTGAAAAGAGAGGGTTAGGGCAGAGGCCAACATCAACAGGGTGTAGACCGCAGTGGCGTGGGCAAATCCTGTGGGCCCCAGCATTCTCGCTGTGATCACGTTATAGAGCAGATTGGCGACTCCCACCAGGCCCGATCCGGCGAGGAGGGTAAGGCTGCCGCCCAGCAACTTTTGGCGGAGGGCTTTAGCGTGTGGGCCGGACAGACTGCTGCTCGAGGTGTTGTGAATGCGAGTTTTACCGACGGAGGTCATCGAGGATGCCAGTACCGCTAGAACAAAGTGAAATGAATCACCGGGAGAATCGTGTTCTTTGTGCTTCCCGGGAAGTTGTAGAAAGTCTGCTGTTGGACGCCCACGGAAAAACGCATGGGGAATGAGACGGCAACCTGGCCCGTATCATCGTGCACGGTTCCACGCCACGGACGTACGTAGGAGACCAGCAATTCGCTTTGAGCATTGTCGTACGCGTGATATCCGGCGCCGCGCGAAAGAAGGAACGAACCCTGGATTCCCCAGTGGCGAGCGGGGCGGAGGTCGAATCGTGCGCCGGGCAGGAGCGCCTGGGCAATCGCGTACTGCGTGTTCTGCACACGCCACGAGCGCAGATTTTCGACGAGTCCTGCGACGGTCAGGCGGTTCCCAAACTTGTGCTGTAGTCCGGCGTAGCTGGACGTGCTGAAATATTCTTCAACGAAAGGCCTAAATAACAGGTCGCGCGCGGAATAGCCCGTGATCAGAGACGTGCTACCCCAGGGACGCCCAACTGTGAACTCGATGTTGCCGAACAGATCGCGAGAATGAAGGAACTGTTCAATAAAGGGCCCGGTCTCCCGTTCACCGCTGCCAGTAATGGATACCCAGTTCCAAAACGAGTTCGTGTAAAAGTACAGAAACTGCCGGAATAAATTCTGGCTCATGAACAACGGCGAAATCTTGTCGCGGCGAATGGTGAACTGCAGCCCGCCGTTGAAGGTAATCGAGTTCGAGCCGAAGCGAAGAATCGGATTAAGACCACCATTGACAATCGTGTCGTAGGTGTTGCGGTCTTGAACGACGCCGACACTGGGATAGAGTAGCCGTCCAGTGGTTAGGCTCTGGCCAACGAAGCCGGAGATGATGGGAAAATTCTGTAACCGAACCCGGTAGTGGGACTCGACCAAATCCTGGAAGGAATGACGCGGCGGCGGCAGCAAAGCGGGATTCTTGATCTTCAAAATTCGCGCGTCCAACTGGTAAATGTTGATGTCTTCCAGCGCACCGGCGAAATTCCCTTCGGGCACCAGACTCAGCGTGTCGTTGACGGGGCGGCCTTCCTGCTCGCCTTCGGTGTATTGCGAGGTTTCAGCGATGCCGTTGTCCTGAGTTTGCGCCACGCTGTTAGCCTGGGCAAATGCGGCCAAAGACCGCAATGGATCCTGGCGCTGGCGGTAAAGATTCGCCGACGCCATCATGTAGTCGTAGTCGTCGCTATAGTCTTTCGCCGGACCCAGGCTGGAAAGGGCCGCAGCAGCCTCCCGTGTGTTACCTTCCGCGAGATAGGTATTCGTGAGGCCGATTGCCACAGAGCGATTGTTGGCTCCCGCAAGTCGAGCCTTAGTGAAGTAATTCACAGCTAGATCAAAGTCATGCATGCCGAGAAACAGATTGCCTGCTTCGGCAAAATCTTCCGCGGTGACGGGGGAGTCCGGGAACATGCGCGCTTCTGCGAAGCCCAGTGCAATCTGGCGTCGTGCTTCATCCATCTGGCCTTGACGTATGAAGACCTGCGCGATCGACAGGCGCACTCCGATGCGATCACCGCCGGGGACATCCAGGGCGGCGGAGAAGCGCTGCATGGCTGCGTCGCGATCTCCGAGCGTCAGCAGCGCGTCACCGGTGGCAGTGAGAATCTCGATTCGATTTCCGCCCAGACGTTCCGCCGACTGGATGTCTCGCAAGGCCTCGTCGCGGTTTCCTGCTTTAGCGTGTGCCTGCGCCATCAGCGCGTAGGCAGTGGGCTCCGAGGGTGATATCTGCAGAGCAGCATTCAACGCGACAATAGCTTCTGCATAGCGCCGCATGCGGTACAGCACATCAGCGTAGGCCAGTTGCGTTGTGAGGTCCTTCGGCTCTTCGCTCAGCGCCGTGCGATACTCGCCGGCCGCATGGGGATAGTCCTGCTCCTGGCGGAAGGCTTCGGCGCGAGCCAGGTGCCAAGAATGCGATTTGCCGAGAATTTTCTGCGCGGCCTCGAGCTGCGAAAGCGCCGGTTTGGGCCGATGGAGTTGCAGATCCGCATAGGCCAAACCAAGATGAGCCTCGCCATAATCGGACTGCAGTGTCAGTGCGGTCCTGAAGTCTTCGACTGATTTGCGTGGCTGCTTCAGGTCGTTCAGGACGAAACCCCGATTCACATAGCCGGTAGCCATCTTTGGGTCGCGTTCAAGCGCCCGCGTGAAATCCTCCAGAGCTGGCTGTAATTCGCCGTTATGTGCGTGAACATTTCCGGCGATGAGTGGGAGATCTTTGTCCTTGGGGAGTATCGGTTCATACTTGTTCACCAGAGCGAGGGCATCGTTGTAACGGCCGAGGTAGTACAGATCGTAGGCGAGGTAGACAACGCCTTCACGGTCATTTGGCAAACGCGCAATCACCTGGTATCCGAGCTTTGCAGACTCCGCGTAGTCGCCTTTGAAGGTGAGGTAGCGCTCGCGTTCACGCTGTACTTGCGCGCTTTCGTTCATCTTTGGAGTGGCGCGCTCCAGCCATTGCTGCGCCAAGTTGATATTGTGGGACTCCAATGCGGCATTCGCGGCTCCGGCCACGATCAGCGGATTGCTCTGCATCCGTTGATAGGCGCTCTCGTAGTTAGCCTCCGCGGCACGAAAATTACGCTGTGACGTGTAGAGATCACCCAGGGCCAGGTAGGGCCCGTAATCCTTCGGATGAGCCGCGACGGCCCGAGAAAAATAGTTTTCGGCCAGCTTGGCGTCTCCGGCGTCGCGAGCTAAATAGCCAAGTGCGGAGAGTGCCTGCCGGTTCTTGGAATCGCGCTGCAGGATTTTGTTGAAAGTATCGCGTGCGGCATCTTTCTGGCCGAGTTTCCAAAGCAGCGTGCCGAAGTTCATGAGCGAATTCACGTTGTTAGGAGCGAGCGCGAGCGCTTCCTTGAGGTCGCGGTTTGCCGCATCCAGGTTTCCTGAGGAAGATTCAACCGCAGCTCGCAGCCTTAGCATCTCGGGACGTTCCGCATCGGACACCTTCACTTGCTGCATTGCGGCAGACGCGGCTTGAAGTTGCTGTTTCGCATTGGCGGCGTCATCCTGACGTTCGTATGTTTCGTACAGATTCAGACGAAGCTCAATGGGATAGAGCGGGCCTTCAGGCACAACTGCAGGCAAGTTACTGAGCGCGATCTTGTACTCCTGCGCCGCTTCCGGCAGGCGATCGTCTGATTCTGCCTGGCTCGCTAGAATGGCATGCAGGCGATAGTTGTTGCTGTCAATCCGGCGGGCCGCGTCCAAGAACTCCTGCGCCTGGCCGGGATGGCCTAGATTGATCAATGCCTGCGCCGCGCTCAGGTTCAAGCCCACGTTTCCTTTTGCAGACCGGGCAAGCCGGGAATAGAGAGCCGCAGCTTCCTGCTCTTTCCCTGCGACCAGATACGTGTATGCTATTTCGGTCTCGATGTCGGTGTTCTTCGAGGGAATGGCCTGCAGCGAAGCGATTGCCTGGTCGTACTTGCCCTGATCCCGATATTGTCCCGCGACGGCCCGCAGAACGTCGGGATCGCGCGGTGCACGGCTGCGCGCGCGATTCAAGTACTTCGCCGATGCATCCGGCTGTCCCAGACGATCGTAAGCGTGGGCCATCAGTAGATCGGTATGGGTCGTGGGCTGCAGTTCTTCGGCACGCTGCAAGAGCGTCACGGAAGTTTTCGGATCAGTATTGAGCAGGAGTTCGCCGGCAAGTTGCAGACTGTTCGCGTCCTTGGGATTCGAATTGATTACTCTCCTTAGCAGTTGTTCAGCTTCCTGCGAGCGGCCCATCCGCGCGTAGGTCTGAGCGAGTCCGGCCAGTCCTCGGACAGAGTTCGGCTGCAGTTTCAGGCCTCGGTTGTAAGCATCGACGGACTCCGAATACTTCTCATTGAGGCGATCGGCATATCCGAGCAGGAACCATAGCTCTGGATTTTGCGGCGCCAATTTCACAGCTTGCTGGGCGTAGTTAACTGCTCCGGCGAAATCGTTGCGCTTCAGAGCATCCTGGGCGGCGCGTCCCTGGCGAGCTACGTCGATGCCCGCTCCCCAACTGAAATCGCTCCCGTTCTGTTGGGTATTACCGGCAGATTTGCCTTGCGTAGGAGTGGGCGAGTTACGGTTTCCCCCACCGAGATCGTAGGTTTGGCAAAGGCCATGGCCGAGTAGGCCAAAGATCGTGAACAGGCAAAAGCTCGTGAGCGGATACCAGCTTTTCACGTTTTCACCACGCAGTCCAAAAGGTGTTTAGAGGGCCTCCAGAGAGAACCTCCCGCATAGAAGTCTTGCGGTGCTCATCAGATGCCAGCCTGCAGGTTAGGTTTGCTTTGGGAGGGGAGGCACAGGCATCGAGGTCGGCAGAATGCTGCAAACCCTGTACGGGATTTAGGAATCCAATGTTGCTGCTTAGACTACAGGAGTGTGCGCTGCATGACTGCGAGCGAAAGCTACTCTCGTCCGATTCCCCTGTTGGCGATTGTTCTTGTGGCTCTGGCTGTTCATGGCCCTCTGCTGCTGATGCAGCTGCCATCTGGCTCGTTCGACGCGAACTTCCATATTTTCCTGGCGTCGCATTACGCACATCACTGGTTTAACCCGTGGAACGAAAAATGGTTCGCAGGCTTCTCGCAGACGACGTATCCTCCTCTGACTCACCAGTGGATTGCGCTGGTGTCGACCGTCGCGGGCCTGAAGATGGGATACATGATCGTGCAACTAGTTGCAGTCCTGCTGCTGCCGGTAGGCGTATTCCGCTTTGCCAGGATTTGGGTTGACGATCGCGCCGCGTCGTATGCCGCTTTGGGGACGATTTTTCTGGGCGCGCTCTCTTTTCTCGTATATCAAGCCGGACAGTTGGCTACCGTGGCTTCGGCGGCGTTGTACTTGAACGCAATTCCGTACTTTTTCGAATGGTCGGTGGCTGGGTCAGGACGGTCACTCGTTAAAGGTCTAGCCGTTGCACTGGCTGCCGCGGCGGCTCACCACGTGACGTTGATCTTCGGCACTGTATTCTTCGCTGGTCCGGTGCTATGGGTCGCGCTCATGGATGCTAACGATGGCAGGGTTCGTGGCTCTGTGGGTGGAGTGGTCGCGCGCGCGGTTTTGTTTGCCATCCTCACCGGGATTGGGGTGGGCATTGTACTTTTGCCTTACTGGATGACTCTGATCCAGCACCCGATTCGCCAGATACCCATTCCTCACGACAGCCGGTCGAATTTTCTGCTCCACTCGGTTACGGGCATTAACTATTTCGTGATTCCGTACGGCGCTCTCATTCTAGCGATGCCGTTCATTTTCTGGCGCGGCGCATCGGTGCGACGCTTGCGTCCGTTGCTGATCGGATTTTGGATTACAGCAATCTTCGGTCTAGGCGGCACAACGCCTCTACCGCGATGGGCGTTGGGGCGGGCATTTGAAATCCTCACATTTGAGCGTTTCACCTTCTGGGCGACCCTTCTGGCCATGCCGATCGTGGGGTTGCTTGCCGTCCAGGTGCTCAATCGCTTTCGAGCAAAAGGCGCCGTCGCCCTTTCGCTGGCTTCTGTGGTGACGATCGGCGCGGCCCTGTGGTGGCTGAGCGCCAACCCTTACCGTCCCTCTGGAACAGCAGACGTCAAGCCGGTGATCGCGTTTCTCAATCGCGACGGGCATGATTCCTATCGCTATCTCACATTGGGTTTCGGTAACGAACTAGCTCAAGTCTCGACTTACACGGACGCCACCAGCGTCGACGGAGATTACAACTCCGCGCGCCTTCTGCCGGAGATGACGCATTACGGCTCAGCGCAGTTAACCAATGCGAAATTCTTTGGTTCGGCCGGAATGGCATCGCTTCGGGCAATGCTGGAACATGCCAACCGGTACGGCCTGAAATACATCTTCGTGCACGACTCTTACTACGAGCCACTTCTGACCTTTGCGGGATGGAGAAAGACTGAAACCTTCGACAACGGCGAGATAACGGCATGGTCTAAAGACGACGTACCACCAGCCCACAAGATCGACTCCGATGCGATTCCGCCGGCCTGGATGGGCCTGCTGTGGGGAACTCTGCCGATCGGCGTGAGCGTGTTGGCGATGTTCCTGGTCTTGCTCGTGCCCGCAAGTCAGCGCGCGCGGAGAGCCGTGGAACCGATTTCGATCAATGAGCGAGAAGGTCACTACGTAGCCTGAGGGGGATCAATGAAAGGCGCGCTGGCGGTCGTCATTGTCATTGCTGCAGTCACGGTCGGGTTGGTCCTGGTTGGCCTGACCGGCGCCGGAGGTTCGACTGGACCCGTCGGCATCGCTTCCGGGTCTGCGTTACCGGGTTTCAGCGCCAATGCGTCTACACCTCAGCAGGCAATGTCGAACTTTCTCCTCGACATACAGCTGCGCAACTGGGATCGCGCGTTCGCCCAGTTAGAGCGAACTGGCGACAGTGGCAATGAAGGCGCATTCATCCAGGAGTGGATTGGATCGGATGGTGGGCTGCGCTCCTTCTCGACTCTGGAAACTTATGACGCGCGGCCACTGCACGCCACGGATTCAGACGCGCAGATGCGCGTCCGGTTTCACTGGGCGACTCCGGTTGGATCGATAGAGGACGTGCGTGACTTTCATCTGGTACGCCGCGGAGACCAGTGGAAAGTGGTTTGGGATGAGACTCCGCCTCCGAATGTTCCGGCGCAGGTGGTCCCGGTCAATTACTTGCGATGGGATCTTGTGGCGGGATCGGCCGGCGAAGAATGGGGATCTCACAACGTTGATTCACCCCACGTCCGCATTGTATCGATGAACGCGGTCAACACCGCAGAAGGTGCAGTCGTGATGGGTGAGGTTGTGAACGAGGACACGATTCCGGCCTTTGTGAACGTGAATGCGACCCTGGTAGATGCTTCGGGTAGCGCGCTCGACGACGAGAGTAGTTTCGACAAGATTCTTCACGTGCTCTTGCCCAAGCAGGTTTCGCCCTATCGCATCGACTTTCCCAATCTTGACCTGAGTAAAGTAAAGAACGTCCGAATGGATGTGAAGGCAACGCTGGTGCCGGCGTCTTCCGATCCCGTAATTGGCGTTATGGATCAGAAGTTGGAACAGGATGCACAAGGCCGCTCGGTGCTGCGGGGAGATCTGCTGAACCAGAGCGGGGAGTCTGTCAACATCCCCCACGTGATCGCCAGCTTCTACGACAACAATGGCAAGGTGGTGTGGGTGTCAGACGGGTATGTACAGCGAGCGCTGTTGCCGCAGTCGAGTGAACCGTTCTCGGTTGAGGTTCCGAAATCTCTGGCAGGAAAGGTCCAGAACTTTCATGTCGTGGTCAATCAGTACAGTCTTCAGAGGTCGTAGTCCGGCGCTCGCCGTCTTGGCCGGCTTGCTCACCTTGTCACCTGCAAGTTGGGGGCAGGACGTGAGCATTCGTCCTCCGGCAGACGCGGTTGCGGGACGGGCAACTTCAGTCTCAACCGCTGGGGGAGGAGTGGCTCGGTTCTATCTGGTAGGGCCCTCGATTGCGTTGAAACGAGACGTGCAACTGGGCGAGGAAATTCCTCTGAATGCGAAACAGATGCAGAGCTCAGGCCGTTATGTGGCCACGATTTGCACCGAAACGTGCAGCAGTGTTGGATTCTTCGTCTCCCCTGCGAAGCCGGGGAATCTAACGTTTCTGGTTCACCCATCGCGGGCGCCGGTCGGAGAGAACGACGTGATCAGCGGGGTGGCCCTTCCCTTTGACGATTTCGGCAACCTGATTACCGCCCCCGCCATGGTGCGGTTTCAGTGGACTTCTAAAGGCTCGGGGCCGGCCTCTCGATCCGAGGAGACGCACGATGGCGTGGCCTGGTTTCGAGCAAACTCCGGCAAATCTGCGGGCTCCCTGCAAATAGCGGCGTCGCTGGGAGCGGTGGAGGCCCGCAGAGTTGTGCAGCAGGTGGCGTCCGATCCTTGCAGCCTTCGAATCAGAGGACAGCGGACGGCGAAAGGAATCATGGTTGAGACCGAGCCGGTGCGCGATTGTTCCGGCAATCCCGTCCCGGACGGCACGATCGTCAGCTTCACCGCGAAAAACGGGGACGAGATCAGCACCGTCGATGCGCCCATTAAGCAAGATGTGGCGCACGCGCGAATCAAAGCGGATGGGCCGGTCGTGATCTCTGCGGCTTCCGGTGTCGTGATGGGAAACGAACTGAAAGTGGGCGGACAGCGATGATAACGACCAGAGCAAATCGAAACTCAGCTTTCAGCGCGTGGAAAAGCGTCCGAGCGTTCGGAATTGCCTTTGTAGTTGCCTGCTTCCCAGGTTCGTACTCGGTAGCCGCTGATGCTGCCCCGCAGGTCGTCCTCAACGTAACTAAAGCGACGCCAAGGGCCGTTGAGCCTCTGACGCAACGCGCGCTTCTGCGCGACTATAAATTCGCCTGGGCGAATCTGGCACTTGCGCTCGAGTCAAACTCTGCGGGCCCCTTGAACGGCCTGTTTGTCGGTAATGCAAGCAAGTGGCTGAATGATGCCGTGAGCAGCCAGAGGCGCAGCGGCTTGACTTCGCGTTATCTGAATCAGAGCCACAAAGTCGATGCAGTCTTTTACGCGCCGGAAGGCGATGTGATTGAACTGCACGATCAAGCCGAATACGACTATCAGATTCTCGATGGCACTAAGTCGATTCACAGCGAACACGCTATCGTGCGCTACGTGGTGCTCATGACCCCCGGGGCGGATCGTTGGGTCGTGCGCCAACTCCAATCCGTTCAGCAGTTTTGAAGCCTTCGGCACGCCAACCGCGCTCGCCTGCACAGCATCCAATTCTCATTCAGC
Source organism: uncultured Acidobacteriota bacterium (assembly GCA_963807095.1). Taxonomy (GTDB): domain Bacteria; phylum Acidobacteriota; class Terriglobia; order Terriglobales; family Acidobacteriaceae; genus Sulfotelmatobacter. The sequence goes on from CAWEAF010000003.1 coordinate 1,415,333, forward strand.
TTTGAGACGGAGCGGATCTGTGTCCAAGAAGTTACTTGTAGTGGCGATTGTGTGCTTCATGGTGAGTACAGGATGCACTACGCCCGGAACACACCGCCCTCTACAGCAAAACCCCCAAGCTCCGAACTCCTGGCCGAAGCTACTAGCTGTCTATATGCCGTGGTTCGGCGATCGTGTGCACATCGACGTCGGATATGACAGCTACGACCCCGGTGTGCTACGAAAACAAATCCAACAGGCGCGTCACATGGGGATCTCGGCCTTCGTCGTGGATTGGTATGGGCCAGGCCAGGCTTTTTCCGATCATAATTTCGCCCTCCTGCAGGCGGCCGCCGACGAGACTCACTTCCAGGTCGCGCTGCTTTACAACGAGTCGGAGGACGAAGACGCACAGGCCACCGATCAGGCCATGGTGGCGATGGACGAAGCCTACAAATCCTACATTGGGCCCGATGCACCGCATCGAGGCAGTTATCTGGCGTACAACGGGCATCCCGTGATTTTTGTTTTTCCAAAGCAGGGGCACGTTGATTGGAACCGTGTGGTCGAGCATTGCCGGTCATGGGACGCACCTCCGTTCTTCTTCTACAAAGACGAGCCGCCAGCGAAGTACGTGGCGGATTTCGCCGGACTGTACGCATGGGTGCAACCTGGACAAAAAGGATGGACGCCTGACGGCAGCAATTGGGGTCAACAATACCTGGAGGACTTTTACAGGAACGTGCGGTTCAAACATCCGGACAAGATTGCAGTGGGAGCCGCGTGGCCCGGCTTTGACGATTCTGCCGCGAAATGGGGATTGAACCGGCACATGCAGAGCCGCTGTGGTCAGACATTCGAGGATACTCTGCATCTCTACAACCGCTATTTTGACGCGGAACACCCGCTTCCTTTCGTAATGATTGAAACCTGGAACGATTACGAAGAAGGCACCGCGGTTGAACGCCTGAATTTTGCGAAGTGCAGTCAGAACGTGCAGGGGGCTTCAGCGAGTCGCTGATCTGCGTGACTGCAACCGCTGACCTCAACAACTCATCGAAGGTGCGGTAGATTGACGGCCTTAGAAAGTCCAGGCAGGAGCCTCAACTCAATGGAGTTTGTGCGCGATTCGACCAGGAATCTGCAACTGCTATCGGAACTCCTTTTCGCCGCCTCTGCGATTTCTGCGCGCACGAATGAGCAAGCGGAACCAAAGCTATCCCCACGAATCACAGACCTCGTAAAAACCCCATCGCTCACGAATCTGGAAGAACTTAGATCTTTGGCGATGGCAAACCACGTCATCATGCGCTGCTTCGGGCCTCTGGGGCGGGTTCTGGTTGCCCACGGGAAGACCGAAGAGGCCGGATGGGTGACCCGCACATTGGAAGAGGAACAAACGCGTATCGATCACGCCGTGGGATTCCTCAACCAGATTTGCAGCACGCTCGAGGAGTCCGAATGCCAAGTGGTCGTGATCAAATCACTCGATCATTGGCCCGACCTGGGAAGTGATCTCGATCTCTATACCGACTCTGATGAAAACCAAATGATCGAGATCATGCGTGCGAAATTCAATGCCACGCTTCACGACCGAAGCTGGGGGGATCGACTAGCGAACAAATGGAACTTCGTGGTTCCGGGGCTACCGGAACTGGTCGAGATTCACGTTGGACGCCTGGGACAAACCGGGGAGCAGACTGCGATTACGCATTCCGTGTCGAAGCGCAAGGTCACGGCAACAGCAGGCTCATATTCATTTCGGATACCGGCTCCCGAAGATCGAATTGTGATCAGCACGTTGCAGCGAATGTATCGCCACTTCTACATTCGCCTTTGCGACATCGCCGATAACGCTCGCCTGCTCGACGCCAATCTTGTCGATTTTGAATATCTACACTCGCTCGGCTCCGAGGCAGGGCTTTGGGATGGCATCTCGACCTATCTAAAGATAATTTCAGACTACGTGGAAGTGTGTCGCGGATATGGAACTCCACTGTCGGGCCTCGTAAAAGGATCCGCAAAGTTCGGCGCGGAGAAAATCAGCTTTCGAAAAGACTTTCTCAGGGTTCCGATCTTGCCTCAGTCGTTGACCCTTTATGCGGAGGAACTCAAGACTCTGCTGATGCGAGGTGATCTGCGAAACAGTTTCCGCCTCAGCTTATTGCCCGGCTTGGCGACCGCCGCTGCGCTGGAACAGAAGCTCACCGGAAGCGACAAGGGGATCTGGTAAATCGACGTAGGTAGATATTGGCACCGAAGCAGGGCTTTCGCTACCGGACTCTACCCGTTTCGCTGGATGGAAGATACCGCGGCAATCTCCTAAGGTTAACTTGGACTTACCGGACCTAAGATTGGCCAAGGAATGCAGAAGTGCGCGCATGGTCGCCCAACGGAGTCTGGGGAGTATTCGTCCCCTGTTCCGGTCGCTGAGTTCAAATTGAGCATCTTAACCAACGGGAGCTCCTGATCTGACCCGCATACTTATTGTTGACGATAATCCGGCGGTTCGCCGATATCTGCGGGCGATTCTCGAGCAGCAAGAGTCGTGGAGGGTCTGTGGAGAAGCCAGAACCGGAGCTGAGGCTCTAAATGAGGTGAGGCACGCTCCCCCAGATCTGGTGCTATTGGACTACCAGATGCCGGATTTGAACGGCGTGGACGTGGCCAGGCAGATTTCAGAAATGTTCCCGCAGATCCCGATCCTCATGGTGACCCTTCACCTTTCGAAACAGCTCGCTGAGGCGGCGATGGAGGCCGGGGTGAGGGGAGCATGTGCAAAACAGGACATCGGCTCGGTGGTGGAAGCGGTGGATGTGCTGCTCCATCATAAAACGTATTTTCCCGAGCAGGGCAAGTCCTCCAAGAGTCCATTGCAGTGACGCCACGGTTACTCTGAAATACAGGATTCGCTGTATTGGACCTTTGGATTCAAGACGTTAGCCTTCTGGTTTGGGTTGGGGATGTCCTCCCCCGCCTGCAGGTTTCTTGAGTTGAATCACGGTTATTGGTCAGGCTGTCACATCCTGTGAGAGGTAAAATGTGGCGAATCGTCTGGTCGGTTTCCCCCTAGAGGAACTGAAGCGGAATGACAATTCGCATACTTTTGGTGGACGATCACCCGATTGTAAGACAAGGTTTGAAAACTCTCTTAGAAGGACATTCCGACTGGGAGGTAATTGGTGAGGCTTCGGACGGGGCCGAAGCGGTGGAGAAGGCCAGGGACCTGAATCCTGACGTAATGGTATTGGACGTCACTATGCCTCGGATGAACGGACTGGAAGCGTGCCGGGTGCTGCGCCGCCAATCTCCCGCACTGGAAATCTTGTTCGTGACGCAACACGATTCGCCACAAATGATGCGCGAGGCCTTAGAAGCGGGCGCACGTGGCTATGTTGTGAAATCCAATGCCGCTCGTGATCTTCTGGCGGCAGTCGAAGCGGTCAGCCAGCACCAGGTTTTCACCGCCTTGCATGGGTAAAAGGCGTTCCGGAGCAGAGCTGAAGTTGGAGCAACGTTTTCCATTCGTTCTGGAGAGGGTCACTATGAAACTCAGGATCTTGTTAGCCGACGACCACGAGATCGTCCGCCGCGGTTTGCGCTCACTGTTGGAAAAGCACGAAGGATGGGAAGTGTGCGGTGAGGCCAGCGACGGCCGTGAAGCAGTAGAAAAGGCGCTACAACTCAATCCCGACGTGGTCATTGTTGACGTCGGCATGCCCAATTTGAATGGCCTCGACACCACCCGCCAGCTATTGCAGCACGACCCACATTTCAAAGTCATCGTGCTTACGATTACCGACTCCGATCAGGTCATCCGGGAAGCCTTGGACGCCGGCGCTCGCGGGTTTGTGCTGAAATCAGACGCCGCTCGCGACCTGGTTTCTGCCGTCGAAGCTCTGCAGAACAAGCGCATGTTCTTTACTCCACGAGTGAACGACCTGGTGCTCGCCGGCTTTCTGGAAAAAGGCCAGATAGTTTCGCGAAACGAAACTCCCAAGCTACCTACGCTGACGGCACGGGAACGCGAGATCACGCAATTGCTGGCGGAAGGAAACAGCTCGAAGGAAGTGGCGTCTCTACTGAACCTGAGCACCAAGACGGTAGAAACACACCGCAGCAACATCATGAGGAAGCTGAGTTTTCACTCGATTCGCGATCTCGTGGTATACGCGATTAAGAACAACCTGATCCAGATTGAATTGCCGCCGCCGCCGAAAACTCCTGCGGGTCCGACGGCGGCGTAAAGCTACGACCAGACCCGCATTTTCGATCCTTTTACCGTACTGCTTCTCCGGGGTAATATCCGTTTCGCGTACGCACGAACAGTCGCGTATGTCCCGGGCCGCGTGCGTCGACCTGAATCGCCTGATATCCCTTGCCCAGGTTAGGCCCCGGATTGTAAGTCAGTGTGTACTGGCTGCGAATGTCGTGCGCAATCGTTCGAGTAATGGAGTTGACTTCGTCAAGGCTCTGCGGGAAGAACGCCACTCCGCCCGTGCTCGAGGCCAGGTCCTGTAGAGCAGTCCGCCCCGAACGCGTCATTCCTTCGTCTAGCAATCCAATTGCATACAGCGTCGCCCCTTTGTTCGACTGCAGCTTGCGCATCGCATCCTGAAGCGTTTCGCGGCTCATATTGTCCTGCCCATCGGTGATGACCAGCAACACTTTCTTGCTAAGCCGGGGATTGTTTCGCAGATGGAGATTGGATGCAACCACGGCGTCGTAAAGGGCAGTGCTACCGCGGGCCGAAGTCTGATGCAGGGCAGTCTGCAACAGGTTCACATTGGAGGTAAAGTCCTGATCAAGATAGGGAGTTTGGCCGAAGTTGACAACGAATACTTCATCTTGCGAATTGCTGGCACGGATCAGATTCAAGACTGCCTCATTTACTTTTGTGCGCTTGTCGCGCATGGATCCAGAGTTATCAATGACGATGCCGATTGCGACAGGTACATCCTCCCTGCGGAATGACGTAACGGCCTCCGGCTGTCCGTTCTGATAGACAGTAAACGCGCTTCGATCCAGATTCGTGACTAGCCGTCCCGTCTCGTCGACGACTGTCGCGTGAAGAGAAACTTCCTGAACCTCCTTCCTGAACACAAACCGACTCGAATCATCCGTATCGGGGCTAATCGAGGGGCTCCCTGCGGACTGCCCGTTAATGGGCTTCTGAGTGGTGTTACTCGGCTGCTGCACCGAAGGCGGAGGAGGTGCGGTTCGCGGCGGCAGGTTCATCGGATTGTCGTCCTGCGCGAGGAGTGAACCGCACAAAGTCACACTAAACAATGCAGAGGCCAGCGCGGGAAGCGCGATGCGGAGAATACCGACCCTGGCAAACGGCATGAATGCTCCCTCCTGAAGCGGTTTAGATGCTAATCAGAAGTGAGTGTGACACCTACAGTAAAAATCGGAACGCCTACAGACTTACCCTTATCCTCGACTGACTGCCCTACAGAAATCAATGGAGCACTCGTCGCCGCGACCTGAGTTATTGAGCATAGATCCATCGGAGCAATGAAAAACTTACAGGCGTTCACCATACACCCTTGCTGCAACTAGCAGGCATATCGAGGGATACCGGTTTGGCAAGAATTGTGCTTCCTTTTTAAATGCCTAGGGAGTTACCCCTGCTTGGAGATTTGCTGCACTTAGCACATATGTCTGGGAGGTGGAACATGCTACGCATCCTGATTGCCGATGATCATGAGCTCGCACGGCGCGGCGTCCGTGCCGTGCTGGAAACCCACCCGGGGTGGGAAGTCTGCGGTGAGGCGACCGATGGCCGCGAGTCCGTCGAACTGGCAGCAGCTACCAAACCGGACGTGGTACTGCTGGACATTGGAATGCCGAATCTGAATGGTCTGGAGGCCGCCCGCCAAATCCTGGCAATTTTGCCGGATGCCGCAATTCTCATTCTCACCATGCATGACTCCGATAGCGTAGTGCGCGATGTGCTGCGGGCGGGAGCGCGAGGCTTTTTGCTGAAGTCCGATGCCGGCCGGGATCTGGTGGCCGCGGTGGACGCTCTGCAGCGACAAAGGACGTTCTTTACCACTCGCGTGAGTCAAATGGTCCTGGATGGATTCTTGAATCGGCCGGATGGCAGATCAAGTTCTAGTTGTTACAACGCAGCATCCGATGTTCTGACGTCGCGCGAGCGGGAGGTCATCCAGTTGCTCGCTGAAGGCAAAACCAGCAAGGAGGTGGCGGTGACTCTGAACTTAAGCGTTAAGACCGCGGAGACCCACCGCACAAACCTGATGCGCAAGTTGGACTTGCACTCTATCGCGGATCTGACTCGTTACGCGGTTCGCAACGGTATTGTCCAGGTCTTCTAGTTGTTGGGATTGCCTTAGTCGAAGAGTGGTGCTCACAGTATGATCGCGTTTCGATCGTCGCATGCGTCATACACGGCGTCCCGCCCTGCTGTCGGGAAGAAACACGGCGCAATCTCCACGCACAATGCTGCGCGACCGAACGCAGAAGCCCCACAAACATTCTGCCCAAGTTCTCATCTGAGATTCATGGAAGTTTGCCGATAGTGCGTATCGGCTTTCATCCTGCGGTTTCTAGGAAACCGGCGAACGCCAATCAATCCAAACGTTAGGAGTCTTTTCCATGGACAAGGATCGGGTGAAAGGAAAAGTAAAAGACATAGCCGGACGGGTAGAGCGTCAGGCTGGAGAATGGACCGGTGACAGTGAAGCACAAGTAAAAGGTGCGGCTAATCAGGTGGCCGGCAAAGCTCAGAACGCATGGGGGAAAACTAAAGATGCAGCCAAAGAGGCGGCGAACGACGTCAAGACCAAGAAATCGCCTCGAGGTGAGTCCGGAAACCCGGACGACGAAGAGTCGGTGGACCAACGCCGCTCGAACGGATAGGTGCCGCTTCTGTTATCAGGGGTGCCAGGCCAGCGATCGGCCTGGCACTCCGCAAACGGATTTAATGAGAGACCTGCAGACGATCCTGGGTAGATACGTACCAGAACATACGACCGCAGCCAGTGGAAGCTTTCTGTACAAGTGAGTGCACCACTGTATTTTCTCTCGTTGGCTTACGCTCTTAAATGGCGAGATAGGAGAAACGAAATTATGGCCACAAAACCTGTGCAGGCCCCTCCCGGTGAGAATCCCAGAAAGATGTTCGATAGCGCACTCGCCCTCGTGCAAAAGGGGCGCGATCATACTCGCGCCGCGATCGCCGCGCGAAAACAACCAATTGCGCCGGGGCAGAGTGAGCAGGCGGTGGAAAAGCGCGCCCTGGCCGACGCGGCCCGTGCGCTCGCGCAATTGTGGAAGGTTTCTGCCCACCTCGTCCGCTGAGATGCAACGATGTTACGAGCACTAGGAGCGTTCCTGTTACTGTTTTCGCTGCTAAGCCTTGTCGTCCACCTGCAGTGGATGTGCGTGTTTCTCGGTCTATTCGCGTTCATAATCCTCGCGTTGAGCCTCGTCTTTGAACACGCTGACCGTCACTCTGGTCGGCACGTACGACGCGAGCCGCTCAGTTACCGCTAAAAGGATCGCGACGCTGCCTGGAACAATGCTGCCTGGGGTCAAGTCGGCAGTTCACGTCTGCCGTACAGAGATTACTTGATAGACCAGGACGAGGGCCACGCGTAGAGATATAGATGACGGAAAGTGGCTAGTACGCCCTTTGCGCCCTGAAAGCAAGACGCGCCGTGCCTATTGCAACGAAAGTTTGCACGCAGCGCGAACCGCTTCGTCCTTCGGAGGGTATATGTCGTTTCGATGGACGAGTATCTCGCTTGGCTTGCTTATTGCCCTCGCTCCTTTCGCCTTTTCACAGGAGCCAACCTCCGCACAAACTCCCGAGGACGCATTTAGCGCTAGAGAGCTTGTTGCGTGGTCACGCCTGCAAAAGCCTCAGCCGGCACCCCAGCCGCTTCCTCCGCGAGACACACCGATTCCGCAACCGGATCCGTCATCAGACCAGCAGTCAAAGGCCCCCGCAGACCAGACGGGAGAGGCAAGACCAGGACAATCGTTCTCAGGGCGGGTGGTGAAAGAGGGCAACGAGTACGTGCTTCGGATGGCAGACAATACGACCTACCAATTAGATGAGCAGGGCGGCATGGATAGGTATGAAGACAAAAGGGTGCGGGTTGTCGGGACCCTCGATCGAGCATCGAACACGATTCACGTTCTGAAGATTGAACTGATTTCCTGAAGAGCACAGCATGACTCGGCTATCTTCCTCCTCTCAGATGTGCTGATCGCAATATCGATCACGTGGAGCAGGTGCGACTTGGAGTCCACGGTCGCCACTGGTTTTCAAATTCCTGCCCGATGCGATAGTAACCTTTCGGTGATGACCAATCACGTAAGTGAGTGATGCAGATCACACAGCGGTGTGAGGGAAATGACCCAAACAGAGCCATCTCACCCTCTGAGCGGCAGGCCTCCCTGACTCTCCGTCGCCTCCATGAACTATATCGTTTTCTTATAGTTACGATGAAACCGACGGCTCATCATCCCCCCGGCGGGAAATGGCTCATGGCGTGCCATTCCCCATGTGAGGTTGAGGATCGCAACACTAAAGCGGGCCTCGACCTACCGGGAGGTTTCCAATGCGGGCTCCTTATGGTCTTAATATTCTCGACAATTGCCTTTCCTGTCCTTCGCGGACGGAGCACTTATTCTGCAATCTTTCCATTCATGCCGGGCAGCGTCTAAATGAAATCAAGTCCACCGCCGTATATCCCAAGGGGGCGATGCTCTTCATCGAAGGGCAACAACCCCGCGGAGTGTTTGTACTGTGCGTGGGCAAGGCAAAGCTCTCCACTTCATCCCGGGACGGAAAAACCATCATCACGAAACTGTCGGACAGCGGAGACGTTCTGGGCCTGAACGCCGTAGTCTCCAACCGGCCCTACGAAGTAACGGCCGAGATGATGGAGCCGGGCCAGGCGAACTTCATTCCACGAGACTCGCTGATGCACCTCATCAAGGACTTCCCAGAAGTTGCGGTCCGGATCGCGCAACAGTTAAGCCGCAACTACTACACGGCTTATGAAGAAATCCGGACGCTGGGGCTGGCGGCCTCGCCATCAGAGAAATTTGCCAAGCTGTTGCTCTCGTGGTCGACCAAGGGGACGACTGACGATGGCTCCTCGCATGTGAAGCTGACGCTTACCCACGAAGAGATTGCCGAAATTATCGGCACGACCCGGGAGACAGTCAGCCGGTTGTTCTCTGAGTTCAAGAAGAAGCAGTTGATGCAGTTGAAGGGCGCGACATTAGTGATTCGCAGCCGCTTCGCACTGGAAAAAATCGTTCAGTCGTAGGTTTTTGGCTTCCCTCTTAGTTGCTGGCCACATATTGCCAGTTGGTGGTTTCGGAAAACATTTCGCCCGTCGCATTGACGAAGGCTCCGTGGGCGTAGCTGTCGTTCTGAAGGCGGTCCATAAGCCAGGCAGTGGGATAGCCCAGGTATCCGTAGACGCCGCTGGTGCAGGGGAATGGAGCTTTGGAGCAGTCGGGCTGTCCGCCGACATCGTTGTGACTGGGACCAATCAGCGTGCCCTTGACCTTTGCGACGGAATTGGGAACAGCCTGATAATAGGCGTCGATGGATTGCAGTCCGGTCACGTTGCTGGCCTGCGTGGGCGGAGAGATGAAATCGGCAGAGCCGTCTACGAGGAAGATCGAGCCGGTCAAGTTGGCCGGGTTGAAGAGATTGGTGGAATTTCCCCAAACCTGAGCGGGGATTTCGATGGCCAGCACGGTTTTGATCAACCCATTGGATTTGATGAGCGCGTTGACGGCGCCGGTGGCTCCCTGAGAATGTCCGAAGGCGCCGATCTGGTTGACGTTGAGCTTGTGATAGAAGGGGCTGGCGGAGTCGGAGTTGGCGGCGACCATATATTTCGCGGCGTCGAGAATCGTCTGGCCGGGACCGGTCATGGAATCTTCACTGGCTACGACAAAAAAGCCCCAGGACGCCATGTGCCGCAGGAAATATTCGACTTGTTTGGGCGCGCCAAAGCTGCCATTTCCCCAAGTGAGGATCGGGGGGAGGAATCCGTTGGCGCCGAGGTTGCTAGGGTAAAAGAATACGCATTTGTTGCCCAGAGAATCGCACGCGCTGGTGCTCTCGCCTGAGGTAACTGGCCATGGGCCCTGAGCGTAGTAGTGCAATTCAATGGCGCCTGTCGGGTAGTTGGGTGGCTTGTTGGGGCAGGCAATGATGACAGCGAGCGCCGCCGCGACGAACAAACCACGCGGATAACGATTCATGGGTCCTCCGGAGCCGTCGGAGGATAGTGAATCGAGCGTGGTCCAGCGTTTCAACGAATATCGATGTGGGCGAGCAATATTCCTGAGTGAAAACGGAACCGCTCTAAATGTCAGCATCATCCACCCTTTGAACACCCCGAAAGGTGGGCGCCCACTTTTGCGGAAGCGTGAGGACTGGAGAGGGCTGATGTCCCGCGCTGTTCAGGATGACACATCCTGCCTACCTCCACGTCCTGCCTACCTCACACGTCCTGCCTACCTCTTGCTAACCGAGGGGAACATGGCTAGTATAGCTCGGTAACCGAGGGGACTTTTGTGAGCAAGCCTTCTGATCTTGTCCAGGGAACGTTGGACATGCTGATCCTGAAAATTTTGGCGTTGGAGCCGCGGAACGGCTGGGCTATCAGCCAGCGCCTGAAACAGATATCCAGCGACGTACTGGGCGTCAGTGACGGCTCTCTATACCCAGCCCTGCACAAGCTGGAACGGCGCGGGTGGATTACCGCCCAGTGGAAATCGAGTGAGAACAACCGTCGCGCCAAACTGTATTCGATGACGCGGCTCGGGCGACAGCAGCTCGAAAAAGAGACGGCCAACTGGAACCGTATCTCCACCGCAATCTCCGGCATAGTAAAGCTCAAAGAGGCCTGAACATGAGCTTCGAACAATGGCTGTACTCGCTGCCGTTGCGCTTGCGCTCGCTTTTCCACCGCAAGCAGGTGGACCAGGAACTGAAGGACGAACTGCGCGACCATCTCGAGCAGCAAATCGGCGAAAACGTTGCTCAAGGCATGTCGCCTGCGGAAGCGCGCCGCACTGCCATGCTTGCGCTTGGGGGTATAACGCAGATCGAACAGCAGTGCCGGGATGCTCGTGGCGGAGGCGTGATTGCAGACTTTCTTCAGGATTTGCGTTATGGGTTCCGCCAGGTCTGCCGCAATCCGGGCTTTTCCGCGCTGGCAATTCTGTGCCTTACCCTGGGAATCGGGGCGAATGCCGGCGCGTTTAGCTGGGTCGAGGGGATTTTGTTCCGTCCTTATCCGGCAGTAGCCCACCAGGAGCGGCTGCTCGCGCTGTCGGGAACGGCCCGTGGTGAGAGCGCGGCGACCGCACTTTCGTGGCCGGATTTCCTTGATTTGCGGCGAGGCTGCACGCTATGCGACGAACTTTTCGTCAGCAAGATCACCGGCAGCACGCTAAATGTCGGGGAGCGAGCCGAGGTCACGACCGGGAGCATCGTGTCCGCAAACTATTTCGACGCGATCGGCGTTCATCCCATCCTTGGGCGAGGCTTCGAACCGGACGAGGAAGTGGGGAGCGATGCCCATACAGTGGTGGTAATCAGTTACCAGCTCTGGCGCAATCGCTTCAAAGGTGATCCGCAAATCATCGGCAAGATGCAGCGGCTGAACAATGTGCCGCACACCATCATCGGTGTCGCACCGCAAGGTTTTTATGGGACGTTTGTCGGCTGGGCGATGCAGTTCTGGGTGCCGGCGTCGACGGAGGAAAACTTCGAGAGCGGGGGATACAAGCTCGAAGACCGCGGCGCGCGATGGATTGAAGCTTATGTGCGGCTCAAGCCTGGTGCGACGCGCTCGCAAGCACAGGGAGAAATGTCGGCGATTGCAAGCCAGCTGGAGACCAACTATCCAGCTACGAACCGCGGCCGCAACATCGAACTCTGGCCGCTGTGGCAAACTCCGTTTAACAATGCGGGCACGCTGCTGCCGACACTCGAGGTCATGCTCGCGGTAGTGGCATTTGTGTTGCTCATCGCGTGCGCGAACGTCGGCAACCTTCTGCTGGTGCGGTCGTTTGCTCGCCGTCACGAGATGAGCGTCCGGCTTGCCATTGGAGCCAGCCGCGTCCGTTTGCTGAAGCAACTTCTCACCGAAGGCCTGATCCTCGCGGCGCTGGGAGCGGGCGGCGGGCTCCTGGTGGCGTACTGGTGCCGGCATGCCCTGGCACTGATGTTGCCGACGCGCTCCGGAGTGACGATGTACCTTCCCGGGGAAATCGACTGGCGCGTGATGGCGATGAGCGCGGGGATTTGCCTGATGGTTACCCTTATCGTCGGACTGGTTCCCGCATTTCAAACGCGCCATCTCGACATTGCGGGCGCGATGAAGGCGGAATCCTCGGCCGTGTCGGGTGCCCGAGGCAGGGCGTGGATACGCTCGGGCCTGATCGTGGTTCAGGTTTGCCTGAGCTTCATTCTGCTGATCGGCGCGGGACTGCTGCTCGAAAGCCTGCAGAAGATTCGAACTACCAGCCCGGGCTTTTCAACGACCAGCGTGGTGCAGACCGGCGTGTCGCTGGTCGCGGCAGGATACGACGTGACGCGAGCCAAGACTTTTCAAGACGAACTGGTTGACCGCGTCAGGGCACTGCCGGGAGTGGAATCTGCCGCTTACGCCCGCCTGACGCCGCTCGGCTACCGCTCATACTCTTCCTCGCCGATTGCCGTGGACGGCTACCAGGCTCCACCGGAAGAACAACCCGCCATCGAGTATAACCAGGTTGGTCCAGCATACTTCGCCACCTTGGGCATCCCTCTGGTTTCCGGACGCGAATTCACGCGTGCCGACGATGAACATGGAGCCTTGGTTGCCATCGTGAATCGAACGATGGTTGCGAGGTACTGGGGCGGTGACGATCCCATTGGCCGCCGCCTTCAGGTGAAGGGCCGCTGGGTGCGAGTCGTCGGGGTCGCCGCCGATTCCAAGTACGAGAGCATGCGCGAGAGTTCAAAGCCATTTTTCTACGTGCCACTGCGACAGGACTTCGAAAGAGCGCCGGCCTTGAATATCCGCACCACTCAATCCCTGCAGAGCATATCGGCCGCGGTCGTCCACGAAGTGCATGCCCTGGACGAGAACCTTGCGCTGTACGAGATGATCACACTGCAGGAACAGGTGGACCGCTCGACCTCGCCGCAACTGGTGGCGGTGACCCTGGTTTCCATTTTGGGAGGGCTAGCGCTTCTACTCGCCGGTGTTGGCCTCTATGGAGTGATGTCGTATGCGGTGGCGCAGAACACGCGTGAACTGGGATTGCGTATGGCTCTCGGCGCCGACGGTGCGAACCTGCTTCGCCTGGTCATCTCGCGCGGCCTGAAATTAACTGCCGGGGGCATCCTCTTCGGTGCGGTTGCAGCGTTCGCTCTGACGAGACTACTGGGAAATCTTCTATACAAGGTGAGTCCGCACGATCCGGTGGCGTTCGGATCGGCGTTGGCAGTGATGACGATCATGACCCTCGCAGCTTGTCTATTGCCAGCCTTGCGGGCCTCCCGCTGCGATCCCGCGCGGGTGTTGCGGGATTGATGGTTGGACAAAAACGTCAAAGACCCCACTCTAAACGTCGCAAAGGACGCGACGTTTTAGAAATCGGGTACTCGCCTCGATTTCCGCATCAGGAATTTTCATATATCCTTGGGCACACAAAAAAGTTCGCGCCTCAGGATGACCGCCGGAAGATTGTCAAGACCGATGTGAGGCACATGTCTACGGGGGCAGCTTCATGCCTGAGGGGTCAAAGACTAGAGTCTTGACTTCCGATTCGTTGCCTTGCGGGGCAACTTCCACTCCATTGAAGAGGAAGCTGATGCCGGCGGCATTGCCGACTTTGACCACGATTTCTTGATTGGCGCGCACCGAGGTTCGTGCCGGAGCGATCAGAGTTTCCTCGAGCACCTGCTTGCCGTCGGCCTGGACGGAGACCCATGAACTTTCGGTGGCGCGAATGACGAGCGAGAGAACGGGGCTCTTAGCGGTTTCCGTGGCTGCAGCCGTAGTAGGGGGAGCGATCTCTTGTCGGACCGGGCCCTCGGTCTTCGATCGCGGCGGCGGCGAGGATTTCGGGAGAGTCGCCGGCTTCTTGGCAGAAGGCATCTGCGTCTCGGCAACTTGCGGAGATGCCACCACGGGAGCGGCGGCTTGCGCAGTGCTGACATTGGCGGGCCGGGGTGCCGGACGTGTGGCACGCGAGTGGCGGATCCAGACAAGAATCCCGAGAATTATTACAGCTGCCGCGGCAGCGATCAGAGACCAGGGAATTCCTTCTCCGCCGCCACCAAGGAATTCTTTTCTGGCAGGACGGACATCTTGGACGCGCGGAAGGTGGAGATCGGGAAGTTCTTCGATTTCCACGGGGCCCTGCGATTTCGATCTGGTTTTTGCTGTACCGGCCGTTCGCAACTTGGCGCCGGATCGAGCGGCCGGAGCGGATTCCGACTGGAAGACGTCCTGGGCTTCGATCTCGGCCTGCTGCAGGGAGAGGTAATCGGCGACGGCCTGTTCGGGGTCGAGGTCAAGATGCTTGGCGTAGGAGCGAATGAATCCCTTATTGAAGACGCCGCCGGGAAGCAGGTCGAAGTGCTCCTCTTCGATCGCCTGCAACATGCGAGAGCCGATCTTGAGGACCTTGGAAACGTCATCCAACGAGAACTGCTTTTTCTCGCGCGCTTTGCGGAATTTGTTGCCGAACTCGCCCATGTTCCTGGTGCAGGGATATCGGCAACATCATAGGACAAGCGGGCTGTGGTGGCTACTGACGAGAGGGAAACGGGAGGGTAACCCGGAGGCGGGGGCAGGAAGGTAGAAGCTGGAGATTGGGCATTTCTCATGTGTTCGGCCCTGGGTCTGCGGGAAGGTGAGATTTGTGTTTCTCGGGTAACGTTCCGGGCTTATGAATGGTGTAACCGACTTTCTGCGGTACTCCCACGGCTCGAAGAGAAGTGCAGAGATCCTTCGGCCAAAAGGATGCGCTCCATGAGACAGGATGACAAGGATGGAGGGGCGAGAGGGAGGCACTCTCGCGACAGGCGGCAGGATGCCGACGCTACGAACCACGGCGCTACGAATTGTGGCGCTACACCCAGCTACTACGTTGTGGGTTTGCGGAGGGTGATGGCGAATTGGGCCTTGCAGGTGTTCGAGGGGTCGTCGAAGGCGCTGCCGGTGCGGTCGCCATCGGTCGCCTGGAAGAAGATTCCGTGCTTGAGGCGGTCGGGTATGCCGGTGAAGCGGGCCTTGCCGTCGATGTTGGTGCCGACTTCGAGGTCAAGCTTGTGGGCGTTCAGGAATCCATAGGCGATCCGTACGGAGATTTTGGCGTTGTAGACGGGCTTGGAGTCCGGGTCGGTGATGGCGAAGTCGGCGGTACATGGGCCGAGGTCGCCATCGATTACGGGGACGGAGTGGGGATCGGGTTTCGAGGAGGGGGTTTGGGCGCAGAGCGGAAGAGCGAGGGCTAGAAGCGCGAGCACGAGTCGAATTGGCGGTCGGTCGAAAGTCATCCTTCTAGGGTACGACGGCGGTCAAGGGAATGCAGAAGTTAGAAGACAGAATACATACAAAGGTAAGAGAAGAAGCACTGCCGATTTCGGATTTGAGATCGAGGCTTGCGATTTTCGGATGCAGACGGCGACTCGCTGGTTTTCCATTCGAGGCAACCGCGTTCATGCACGAAGGTCCAGTTCGATTGCATCGATGAGCGGCACGAGCCATGCGAGGAGTGCCAGATGCGCGGGATGTCGAAAGTACGCGTCAAGCGAGGCCTCGTTCTTGAACTGCATAATGCCGCCAAAGGTATAGCCTTTACCTCGCGGAGAGATGTTCGGGCCCACGTGGGTCTGAAGAAGTCCGGGGATCACGCCCTGGAATGCGGCGATGTCTTTACTGGCTCGATCCTTCTGAGCTTCCGATGTTCCTGGCTTCCATTGAAATGCGAAGGCGTGGAAGACTCCGGCGGATTCGCTTTGCGCGGCGGCCACTTTCGACAAGCTGGGAGATAGGAGACCGGCTCCGATGGCGGCGGAACCGTGTTGAAGTAGAGTGCGGCGAGTTGAGTTGGACATTAGGAGTTCCTTTCAAACGGAGATGATGATGAGTGTAAAGGCGATTTTTCGCCAACGGGTGCACTTTGGATGTCAAAATACTCCGCGTGAACGTGGACAGTTACCCTGACGTGCTAGACCCGAACCTCGTGGGCACGTATTCACCGCTGGCAAAAGCTGGCGGTGGATATGTTTGGGATGATGCTCTGGAATACCGCGTTTGGTGCCACCCGGAGCACGGCTCTCCCGACCTTGAAGACGGCAGTGACTACTATCACCCCTTTGCGGCCTACGCGGAGGCGCTTGCGTTTTCTCGAAGTACCGATGGTACCGAACCACCTCTTGCCCTCATTCGACAGCTTGAGTACATCGCGGAAGATAATCCGGGTGAGTATCGTCACGTTAAAGAGGAGCGAATCGCCGAATGGCCAGTGGAGTTCCTTCGCCGTCCTCGGCGCACGCAGAGTACGATTCCTGACTTTCTGGCTCCGAATGCGCCCGCCAATAGGCCGGATATTCTCCGGGGTCTGGCAAGCCATTAACCCTCATTGAGGGGTTTTGAGCGTAATGGCGATTTATCGCCAATTGACCGGGGAGATTAGTGGATGGATCGGCACTGCTGAGGAACTTTCTTCCTGAAGCGTCAGTTTCCATATCAGGGAGAGGTAGCAGCACCGCTCCTTTCTCATGCTGTCGGCTTCAGCATGCCATGCATCCCGAGCCAGCGCACAAAGGCATCGAACCAACCGGTGCTCGTAGTTTCCTTCGGGTACATCCCGAAGCCATGGCCACCCTGTTCATAAAGATGGAATTCGACGGGGCGCTTCGCGGCTTTCCAGCTATCGATGAGCCCGTAGCCGCCGTTGCCGAAGAAAGGGTCGTCGGCAGCCAGGGCAATGAACAGTGGCGGCGCCTCGGCTGGCACGGTGACCGACGCGAGAGGACCGTAGATGTTGCCGATGAAGGCGGGCTTCGCATCCTCGCCGGCAAGTGTAGTTGCCATTGTCAGCATCGCGCCGGCGGAAAAGCCAATCATGCCGATCCGGTTGGGATCGACATGCCACTCGGCAGACCGCTTCCGGATAAGGGCAAATGCGGCGCGGGCGTCGGCGATCTGAGGGGCAAGACGAGCGAACGCCTGTCCGGGCTCGGGGCGCGGCGGCCGCGCTGCACCCGAAAACATTTCCCGCATGGATTTTTCGAACGCTGGCATGTCGGCCGGTGTCTGGTTCAAGCGATACTTGAGGACAAACGCGGCGACACCCTTTTCCGCCAGTGCGCGGGCGACGTTAGAGCCTTCATTTTCCATGGACAAGGTCAAGAACCCGCCGCCGGGCGCGACGACAACGGCGGCGCCGCTTGCTTTGGCGGGATCCGGAAGAAAGGGTGTCAGCGTCGCAATCGTCACGTTGCGGGCGAACTGACTGCCGTACTGGCTATGCCAGACCTCCGGGTTCGTCGCACCGGGCAGCGGACCGGTGCCGAGTTCGATCGCGTTGGGCTGCGAAGGCGTGGCGATAGGTGTCATCCGGTCGTTTTGCGCATGCGCTGGCAATGCAAGCCCAGCAACCAACACAAGCCCAGCGACTGCCAGATGAAAATGGGTTGACCCCGCGGAAGCTCGCTTCGTCCAGAGATTCGACATCTTTCTCACGTCAGTTTTCCTCCAGTTGTGTAGTGAGCCATTTTGCCCTACAGATCGAGAAGTGTCACGTATCAAGAAAATCCGAAACGGATAAAGTAACTCCCTGAGCGGCGAAGGCATCGGGTACGTCGGCGAAAACACAAGCTTGTGCTCTTCGTTCATCTTCGTCATCCATCTTGAGTGTTATCGCGATCTTTCACCAATAAACGCTGCGCTTGATTAGCACTCAAGTGCCCACTCCCGCGCCGATAGCCGAAACGTGTGAGTCGGCAGTCCTTATCTATTCACCTTAATTTACGCGGGTAGGCAGCGCTTGTGAGAAGGGTCTACACCAGTTCGGTGGTCCAGAGGTCGTGCAGGTGGACGATGCCTTCGACGCGGCGGTTTTCGTCCACGACGATCAAAGACGTGATTTTCTTTTCTTCCATGAGAGCAATGGCGGTGGCGGCGAATTGATCTTTCGCGATGGTCTTGGGGTCGCGGGTCATGGCTTCGGCGGCGGTGAGGTCCATTACATCTTTGCCGCGTTTTTCGAGCAAGCGGCGAAGATCTCCATCGCTGATGATGCCGACCAGACGCAGGTTGTCGACGACCGCGGTGACTCCCAGTTTCTTGCGGGACATCTCGTAGATGACCTCAGGCATTTTGGTGGATGGGTCGACACAAGGAAGCGCGTCGCCGGTATGCATGAGTGACTCTACGCGCGCCAGACGTTTGCCCAACTTGCCTCCGGGATGGAGGTTGGCGAAATCCTCTTCTTTGAATCCGCGGCGCTCGCTAAGGGTGACGGCGAGAGCATCGCCCAGCGCGAGCATGGTGGTGGTGGAGGCGGTGGGTGCGAGGCCGAGCGAGCAGGCCTCTTGTGCTATCGAGCAGTCCAGGGCGACATCGGCGGCTGCGGCCAAAGTGGAGGTGGCGCGGTGCGCGGATGAGGAAGTCTTCGAGTTTTGCACGAGGATCGAGTCGCCGGTCATGGTGATCAGCGGGACCTGCAGGCGCTTGATGGTGGCCAGAAGCGCGAGGATTTCTTCGGTCTCGCCGCTGGCCGAGAGCGCGAGGACGACGTCGCCGCGGACGACCATTCCCAGATCGCCGTGCAGGGCTTCGACCGGATGCAGGTAAAGGGCAGGGGTTCCGGTAGAACTCAAGGTGGCGGCAATTTTGCGGGCGATGAGTCCACTCTTGCCCATGCCGGTGACGACGACGCGACCGGCGCAGCAGAACATGAGGTCGACGGCGCGCTGAAAGGCTGACGCCATTGGAATGGAGATGCGATCTGCCAAAGCGCGCAGCGCTTCGGCCTCGATCCGCACCACGCGTTCGCCCGTGTTCTTCATGGCAGGAATTCCAGAACGAAGGATGTTAGCACGCGAGGCCGGTGGAGGGACCGCTCGCTGCGCATCGCGGGACAGCCGAGGCGGCTGTCGCTCCGTGGGCCGAGGCGAGATTTAGAAATGATCTTCGCCTGCCGCCGGACGCGAGGTGACACCGGGCTTCTGGCCTAGGATCGCAAGGCCACGGGCCTGGATGAGGCGATCCCACGGGCCAGCCTGCCAATTGTCGCGTTTCTTCTCCGCCAGATGCCATTGCGGCAAGGTGAGCATGAGATTCTTTCCGGTCGCATGGACGTAGGGTTCGTACATCGAACGCAGCTTGGCGAGCTTGTCGCGACCGTAGTCGTCGCTGCGCAGGCGTAGTCCTGCAGCGGCCAGGACATCGCGCAAGGCAGCGAGTTCGGACGCGGGAAGGCGATCAGGAGCGAGCGGATCGTGGCGTGCATTCACGACCTGGGCTAGATCGACGGCCGCGTGGCGGGCGATGGCGAAGGTCAGCTTAGCCTGGCCGGGATACACCCCCTCGATGCCGGTCAGCACCAGAGAGGTGACGTCGAGCATGGTGGTGAGCGCCGCCAGCCATGACTGGTTACTGTGCTGCGAGCGGAAGAAAGTGAGCACGGGATACGAGATCTGGGCTTCGAGCAATTCTGCAGCCCATCGCTCCCAATCGCGAAGAACCTCGTCGAGAACGCTCTGACTTACGCCAGGATCTTCAGTGCGGCCAGCGAGTCGGAGCAGCAGTTCGGCGGCGGATGGAGGCGAACCGGCGCGAGCGTCGAGCATGGAGATTTGAATTTCGCGGCGGGAGAACGCTGAATAGACGACGGGGATGTAGCCGATCACCACCCCGAGGAAAGCGAATCCCATGCCCGCTTCAAAGACCGAAAGGGCACGGGCAGCTCCCGAAGTGGGGATAATGTCGCCGTAGCCCAGAGTAAAGAAAGTCTCGCCGCTGTGGTAGATGATCTTTCCGAAAGTAAGCGGCTCTCCGCTGAGCTGTTCGTGGCCACCGATCCCGTATTGAAGCAAGGAAAAGCCGAGGATCAGCCCCGCCGCCCAGAAGCCGAGCAGGAGAATGAGGGACAGAGGGCCGAAATATCCCAGGAAATTCTGTTGCCGGGAGGTGGTCCTGATGTGGCTGGCGATTCTGCGCCAGGGAATCCAGG
This sequence comes from uncultured Acidobacteriota bacterium, assembly GCA_963807095.1. GTDB lineage: Bacteria > Acidobacteriota > Terriglobia > Terriglobales > Acidobacteriaceae > Sulfotelmatobacter. Next base: position 1,435,565 of record CAWEAF010000003.1, read on the forward strand.
TGCGCCGGTAGAAATAGGCGGTCAGCTTGAAATTGCGCATCACGCGGCGCGGCAGGACGACGGTCTCAAAGGCATCGAGCAACACCACCCAGATGATGGCGACGCCGGAGGTGATCGCGACGATGTGGAAGTGCGGGTGCATTTGAGCTATGTCGCCTCGGGCGAGAGGCATAGTAGATGCGCAGGGAAGGGTATCAGATTCGAGCCTTTCGGGAGGGCTGCTTCGGAGGGCACCCAACGAGTCCGGTGCTACCGGAGTCGTCAGATATAATGGACCGTAACGTGGGTTGGTCCCGCCTCCCCTTTTGCAAGGAATGATTCAGCCGCGTTGCGCACATTGAGCCCGAAGGAGACCGAATGGCAATCCAGAAAACCGCAAAAATCTGGCATAACGGCAAGTTGATCAATTGGGATGACGCCACCATCCACGTGATGTCGCACGTCGTCCACTACGGTTCTTCGGTATTTGAGGGGATCCGGTGCTATGAAGTGCCCTCGGGGCCGGCAATTTTCCGGGCCACTGAGCACATGCAGCGGCTGGTCGATTCGGCCAAGGTCTATCGCATGGACATTCCCTTCACCCGCGACGAACTGGTGCGGGGAATGCTGGAGACCGTAGGGCAGAATGGGGCGTGGCCGTGCTACATCCGCCCGGTGGTGTTTCGCGGGTACGGCGATGCGGGTGTGAATCCACTGAACTGCCCCGTTGAGACCTATATCGTGAACTATCCCTGGGGGAAGTATTTGAGCGGGGATGCCGACGGCGTTGACGTGTGCGTCTCTTCGTGGACGCGGCTGGCTCCGAACACGCTGCCGGCGATGGCGAAAGCGGGCGCGAATTACATGAACTCGCAGCTCATCAAGATGGAAGCGCTGGCGAACGGATACGTGGAGGGAATCGCCCTGGACGCCAGTGGATTTGTCAGCGAAGGATCGGGGGAGAACATTTTTCTGGTGCATCGCGACAAGCTGATCACGGCGCCCCTGGGCAATTCGGTACTGCCCGGCATCACGCGAGATTCGGTGCTGCAGATTGCGCGCGATTTGAATATCCCGATCGTCGAGCAGATGATCCCGCGGGAAATGCTGTACATCGCCGACGAGGCGTTCTTCACCGGAACGGCGGCAGAAGTCACACCGATCCGCTCAGTCGATAAGATCAAGGTGGGCCGGGGCGGCGGAATGGGCCCTATCACGAAAGTACTGCAGAAGGAGTTCTACGCCATTGTGCGGGGAGAGAAGAATGACCGGTACGGGTGGCTGACGCCGGTTCCGGTCCGCAGCAAGCAGCCGGTCGGCGTATAATTCGGTCGTCAATTCGAAGCCAGGGGCGCGGCGTTTCCAGACAGCCGTCGCCCCTTTCGATTTTTCAGCCCGGAATAAACAAAAACAATTTGTCAGAAGGAGAAAAATCATGTCCCAAGGCCTAAGTCCGGAATTTGTTCTTACTTACCGCGCCATGATGCTGGACGGCATCGCGCGCGAAGCAGAATGCACCAAGAAGGTGATTGCGGCGGTGCCTGACGAGAAATCAGACTATCGTCCGGATCCGCACGCTCGGACGGCAAAGGAACTGGCATGGCACATTGCAAACACCGATATCCAGTTTCTGGATGGCATTGCCGATATGAAGTTCGAGATGAATGTGCCTGACCACAAGCCCACGACTTCCGCGGAAGTGGTGGCGTGGTATGACGAGAACATAAAGCGAGGGATGGAGCGGGTGGGGGCGATGACGGCGGAGCAGTTGATGACTCCGGTTGAATTTTTTGGGGTCTTCAATCTGCCGGCGGCCTTTTATCTGGGATTCCTGAACAATCACAGCATTCATCACCGGGGCGAACTGGCGACGTATCTGCGGCCGATGGGATCGAAGGTGCCTTCGATTTACGGCGGCAGCTACGACGACCCATTTGTGCCGCCGGTGCCGGCGGAGACCGCCGCGTAGACTTGCCTGCTTTGGAGAGCCGCCCTTGACGGGCGGCTTTTCCATTCTTGAGCGACATCAGCGACGCTTGTCTGGATGCTTCGATTCCGCAGTAAGGTTCGCGTTGCTGGCATTCATGCCTCCGCCTCAAATCCAAACCAAAGTAATGTGGCTGTGAAGGGGATCACTGCCTCCTGTAAAGACGAGGCGGTGCAATGTTAGACGGGACTCAGACATGCGACTTCGCAGGAGCATCTTCGTCGCCCTAATGATCGTGCTGGCGGCTGGCACGGGGCTGGCAGAATCGTTTGTAGTGTTCCCGCGCGCGGCACAGTTGGCGTCACCGGATGGACGGTATGTGGTCCGGGATGTGGATCGGGAGGCCGGCGCGGCTGAATTTGTGGGGACATTTCACTCGCTGTGGATGGCAGAAGTGGCCACAGGGCGTTCGCGGAAGCTGTGTGACTACGTGGGTGTGGCAGCGGTGGCTTGGTCGAGCGGAGATTTCCTGATCGTGACGCAATATGTGGGAAAGAAGAGTTCGCGAGCGCTGGTGTTTTCACCGACGTCGGAGGATGCAGTCGTGTTGGATTCGGCCACGCTGATCCAGATGGTTCCGGTGGAAATGCGTCCGACGCTGCGAGAGAACGATCACGTGTTCGTTGAAGCCGTGCGGATCGACGCGGGAACGTTTTACTTTCGTGTATGGGGATATGGGAAGCGGGATGGGAACGGGTTCCGGTGGAATTGTGAGTATGGGTTGGGCGATGGCGGTGGTGTGGTTTGCCGCAGCGGAGCGCGGTAGGTACATCCGAAAGGCCCGGAACATCGGGGCGTGCGGGGGCGAGGCGCCCCCACGACAGCCGGCGGGACGCCAGCGCTACGAGTGACTTCCTTAAGCAATCCTTATGAATTTCTTAACGTGATCGGGCTTCGCGATCTGCAAACTCCGCGAGCGGCCACTCCCAGCAGTAATTCTCTTCTCTCCGGGTAGCTTTATCCCGAGCCCGCTTTCTGCCGATGAAGGCAGAGTATGGGCACAGCTACGCGTTTGGGGCAACCAGTGAAGAGCAGCGAGTGCGAGGTACAGACAGAACAGCAACTCATTTTGGACGCCGTGGTCGAGGGTATTTGCGGGGTGGATGAGGAAGGCAAGGTGACGTTCTGCAACCAGGCGCTACTGACGATGACGGGCTACTCGCGGGAAGAGATGGCGGGAAGGAACCTGCACGAATGGCTGCACCAAACCTCGCCGGAAGGGGTGAAAAAGGATGTGGAGTGCGCTCTCTGCAAGGTGCTGAAGGACAGAGAACCGGCGCCCATTGTGGGAGAGTTCCTGCGGCGAAGAGACGGGAACCGGCTGGCGGCTGAATATTGGGCTGAGCCGCTGGCGAAGCCGTGCGGACGAACCAGTTTCGTGATCACGGTGAAGGACGTCAATGAGATCAAACAGGCCAAGAGCGCGCTTCGCAAAGGCGAAGAGAAGTTCCGGCGAATCCTGGGGAGCATGCCGGATGTTGCCTGGACAGCAGACCGGCAAGGACGATTCGTCTACGTCAGCCCGAAAGTGGAGGCCTTGCTGGGCTACAGCAAGCCAGAGATTTGCGGCGCTCTGCGCTGGATGAACCAGATCCACCCGGAAGATTTTGGGCGGGTAAACCGGGCTTACGAGGCACTGTTCGAGCGGAATGTCGGGTTCGACGAGGAGTACCGCATCCGCCGGAAAGACGGGGCTTGGGTGTGGGTGCAGGAGCGGGCGACGGGTACGCACGAAGAGAACGGGTTGCTGTACGCCGACGGATTTCTGATTGACATCACACGAAGAAAACAGGCCGAGGCCGAACTGCACTCGCAGGCGGCTTTTCTGGAGGCGCAGGCGAACGCGACCATCGATGGGATTCTGGTGGTGGACCGGCGGGGGCAGCGGTTGCTGGCGAACGAGCGCCTGGCGGAATTGTTCGATATCCCCGCGGACGTGATGGCCTACAAAGATGACGACAAGATGCTCGAGTACGTGGTGACCATCGTCAGAGATCCGGCCGCTTTTTTGGCGAAAGTCAAGCACCTGTACGAACATTCGGAAGAAACCAGCCGTGACGAAATCGAGTTGAAGAGCGGAATTTTTCTTGACCGCTACTCGGCGCCGGTGGTGGACAAGAACGGAGGCTGTTACGGGCGGATATGGACGTTCCGGGACATCACGGAACGAAAGCGGAACCAGGATGCGCTGCAGCAGCTCTCGCTGGCGGTGGAGCAGAGTCCGGTCTCGGTCATGATCACGGATCCGCGGGGACAGATCAGCTACGTGAACCGCAAGTTTACCGAATGCACGGGCTACAGCGCGGAAGAGATCATCGGCAAGAATCCGCGAGTGCTGAACGCGGGGCAGTGCCCAGCCGACCTGTACCGCGATCTGTGGTCGACCATCACGCGGGGCCGGGTGTGGCACGGGGAACTCTGCAACAAGAAGAAGACCGGCGAGATCTTCTGGGAAGCCGCGACTATCACGCCGATGACGAATCCCAAGGGCGTGATCACCCACTTTCTGGCAGTGAAGGAAGACATTACGGAACGGCGCACCCTGGAAAGCCAGCTGCGGCATGCCCAAAAACTCGAGGGCATTGGGCAACTGGCGGCGGGCATCGCGCATGAAATCAATACTCCGACGCAATTCGTGACCGACAACCTGACGTTCCTGCGCGAGTCGTGGCAATCGGTGCACGATCTAGTGGAAAGGTATCGCGAAGCGCTGCGGGATACCGCACACGGCTTGCCGGCGGAAGTGACCAAGGCGCTTCAGGAAGCAGAGCGGCGGTGCGACCTGGAGTTCATCACGGCCGAGGTGCCGCGCGCGATCGACCAGAGCCTGGACGGCGCGAAACGCGTGGCGAAGATCGTTCGCGCCATGAAGGAGTTCTCGCACCCGGACTCCGCCGAGAAGACCGCCACCGACCTCAACCGCGCGATTGAATCAACGATCACGGTAGCGCGGAACGAGTGGAAGTATGTGTCGGATGTGGTGAAAGAGTTCGAGGAAAACCTGCCGACGGTGGTGTGTTATCCGGGAGACATCAACCAGGTCGTGCTGAACCTGCTTGTGAATGCCGCTCATGCCATCAAGGACAAGGTCAAGGATGGTGAAAAGGGGCAGATCACCGTGCGCACCCAGATGGTGGGGGAGTTAGCGCAGATTTCCGTAACCGACACCGGGATGGGAATTCCGGAGGCGATAAGAGGCAGAGTGTTTGATCCCTTCTTCACTACCAAGGAGGTCGGCAAGGGAACGGGACAGGGGCTGGCGCTGGCATACACGGTGGTCGTCAAAAAGCATGGAGGCAAAATCTGGTTTGAAACGGAAGTGGGAAGAGGAACGACGTTCTTTATCACGCTGCCCATCAAGCCGGCAGCGCCCGGAAAGGAAAAGTAATGCCGAAGCGGTTGTTGTTTGTCGATGATGAGGCGATGATCCGCGACGGGCTGAGGCGGAGCCTGCACGGCATGCGCCAGGAATGGGAAATGCATTTTGTCGATGGCGGCGCAGCAGCGCTGCAAGCTCTGGAGAAAGAGCCCTATGACGCCGTGATATCGGATATGCGGATGCCGCAGATGGATGGCGCCGATCTGCTGGATCAGGTAAAAGAAAAGTACCCCGACGTGGTGCGGATGATTTTGTCTGGCCAGTCGAGCCGTGAGGCGGTGTACCGCTCCATTAACCCCGCACATCAATTTCTGTCGAAACCCTGCGACCCTCAGGAGCTGGCCAACCGTCTGACGCAGGCATTCGCAATGCGTGACTTGCTGGCCAACCAATCGGTGAAAACGCTGATCTCGCGCCTGCGATCGATTCCCAGCCTGCCAACGCTGTATGAGGAGGTCACGGCGGCGCTGCGCTCGGAGAATCCGTCGTTCGCGAAGATAGCAAAGATCATTTCAAAGGATGTTGGGATGGCGACCAAGATCCTGCAACTGGCGAATTCGGCGTTCATGGGGACGAGCGGACGGGTTTCGAGCCTGGTGCAGGCGCTGACCATGATCGGAACCGAAACGGTGCGCACCCTGGTGCTGTCAGTGCATGTGTTTTCGCAGTTCGACGGCAAGCCGCAAGTGGCAGCCCTTCTTCCGGCGCTGTGGGAACACAGCGTCGGGGTGTCGTCTCTGGCACAACGGATTGCGGTTGCGGAAAACTCTCCAAAGGCGCTGGCGGAGGAGTGCTTCACGGCGGGGCTGCTGCACGATCTCGGGAAAGTGGTGTTGCTGTCGGAGCTGCCGCGCGAGTATCAGAAAATCTTCGAGAACAATTCGGGGGTCGGCAAGGATGTGGAACGGGAGCGATTGGGCTGCACGCACGCGGAGGTGGGAGCGTACCTGATGAGCATCTGGGGACTTCCGTTTCCGCTGGTGCATGCGGTGGCGTTCCATCACTGTCCCTCGGAGACGGCAGACACGCGTTTCTCCTCGTTGACCGCTGTGCACGCCGCGGATGCAATCGCGAGCGAGAAAGACGCATCGCCGGTCAACCACGATGCGGAACTCGACCGGGCTTACCTGGCGCGCCTGGGCCTAAGCGAGAAAGAGGAGCAGTGGCGCGGCCTGCTGCCAGCAGGGAACGAAACCAAAGCAGCTGCCGGAAGAAGTTAAGTTTTCCGGCTCTCCTGCGGAAATCCGAGTCCGCCGAAGCCGGTTAAAGAAATAGCCAGCTGCGGCCGATGAAAACTGAGGGGAGACCGAGGACACCATGTCGGAAAAGATTCTTCTGGTGGACGACGATAGCAACATCCTGGACGGATACCGCCGTACCCTGAGCCGGGACTTCGTGATGGAAACCGCACAGGGCGGGCAGCAGGCGATCACGATGGTGACCGAGAAAGGGCCGTATGCGGTGGTGATTTCCGACATGCGCATGCCGGGAATCGATGGGATCGTGCTGCTGAGCCGGATTCGAGCAATGGCGCCTGACACCATCCGCATCATGCTGACAGGAAATGCGGATATGGAGACGGCCGTCGAAGCCATTAACGAGGGAAACATTTTCCGGTTCCTGAACAAGCCATGCAGTAAGGAAGTGATGGGAAAAGCGATTACGGCGGCCCTGATGCAGTACCGCCTGCAGACCGCCGAGAAGCAATTGCTGGAAGAGACGCTGGGCGGTTGCCTGCAGGTGCTGAGTGAAGTTCTGAGCCTGGTGAATCCGACGGCGTTTGGGCGGGCGGAACGGGCGCGGCGCTATATCCATCACGTGGTAACGGCGATGAAGCTGGGAAATCCGTGGCAATACGAGGTGGCAGCCATGCTGTCGCAACTAGGGTGCGTGACGCTGGCGCCGGAGACCATTGAGGCAGTCTATAGCGGGGAGAAATTGCCGGCGGCTGAGCAGGCGCAATATGACGCGCATCCGGGCGTGGCTTATAGCTTGCTTTCCAAGATCCCGCGGCTGGAACCGATTGCGTGGATGATCGAGCACCAGAACCGTCCAGTTTCAGCGACCGAAGAGGTCGAAGTCGGCGACATGCGGATGGGAGCGGAAATCCTGCGGCTGATCCTGGGATATGAGCAGGCAATTCACAAGGGATTGTCTCGTACGGAGGCGGCGCATCTATTGGCGCGTCAAAATACGAAATTCAGCCCGGAGTTCTTCCAGGCACTGGTGACGCTGGATCCAAATGCGGAAGAATCGGAGATCGTCAGCTGCAAGATTGAAGACTTGACGCCGGGCATGATCATCCAGCAGGAAGTTCGCTCGTATGGAGGAACCCTGCTGGTGTCGAAGGGGCAGGAGGTCACGCCGACCGTGATCTTCAAGCTAAAGAACTTCCATGTGCGGCACGCGATTGGCGGAGACGTGACTGTGTCCCTGCCCACCACGACCTTGACCTTCGCCAAAGGTGCTTCCCACGCCTGAGGCGGGCAAAGGTGCGTGTCCGGCTGATGGTTGGTGGCCATTACCTAGGTCATCTTGGGGAAGGTGACGTTTCGGGCGATGATGCTGGAAGAGCGTCAGGGCTGGATCCTGCTTGTTGCCTCGCTTCAGTGGCTTTGCCGATGTCGGGCTGTCTGAGACGGGAAACGGAATCCCTTGACGGAAATTCTCCATGAATATTGACGATCTGCTACGAATCGCGACGGAACGGCGAGCATCGGATTTGCACTTGAAGGTGGGGAACTATCCCCACCTGCGCATCGACGGCGAATTGCTGCCGTTGACGGACCAGCCGCGAATCAGCGCGGAAGACATGCTGAACATGGCGTTCAGCATGATGTCGGCGCGGCAGAAGCAAAAATTCAAAGAGACCACGGAAATCGATATGGCGTACGGCGTTGCCGGACTGGGACGCTTCCGTGTGAACATCTTTCAGCAGCGCGGAAACGTAGGCCTGGTGCTCCGCGTCATTCCGACCAAGATTCGGGCTCTCGACGAGTTATTTCTGCCCAAGGTGGTGGAGCAGATTTGCGATATGCCACGCGGGCTGGTGCTGGTCACCGGCGTGACCGGTTCCGGCAAATCGACGACGCTGGCCGCCATGGTGGATCGCGTGAACTCGTCACGCGCCGAACATATTGTGACGATCGAGGACCCTATCGAATTTCTGCATCGCGACAAAAAAGGATATGTGAACCAGCGCGAAGTGGGAGTGGATACACCTTCGTTCGGGGCAGCGCTGCGAGCTTCGTTGCGTCAAGACCCAGACGTGATTCTGGTGGGCGAAATGCGGGACCTGGAAACGATCTCGACCGCGCTGCATGCGGCTGAAACCGGTCACATGGTGTTCTCGACGTTGCACACCCTGGACGCAGTGGAAACCGTGAACCGTGTGATCTCGATCTTTCCTCCGCCGGAGCAAAAGCAGATTCGTATGCAACTGGCGGCAGTGATGAGGGCGATCGTCAGCCAGCGGCTGGTGCGGCGCTGCGACTCCGAAGGGCGCGTGCCGGCGGTGGAAGTGATGATTAACACGGCCTACATCCGCGAGTGCGTGCTGGTGCCGGAAAAGACGCGATCGATTCGTGACGCGATTGCCGCGGGCACATCGCAGTACGGCATGCAGACCTTTGACCAGTCGCTCTGGGATCTGTTTCAGGCCGGACTGGTGAATTACGAGACGGCTCTTGAAAATGCTTCGAACGCCGACGACTTCAAGCTGCGCATGCAGGGCATTGCATCGAGTTCCGACATTTCGCGGCAGTCAATGCAGACAGCGGGATTCGGGGGAAGATAGGAAAGAACAGTCCAAAAGTTTCAACGTTTCAAAAAGGGGTGCGAGCCGATCGCACCCCTTTTTTTCTGCTCCAAACAGCGCTCCTTCCTTCACTCACGACTCCGGACTCGCGGCTCGGGGCCGGTTGCGCTATCGTTAGCGCATGGCATTTCCCCGGCCCAAGCGAAAGACTTATTCCGAAGACGAGTTGTATGAATACGCCGTGGGGGCACTGGCGCGGCGCATGCGGACTGTGGCGGAGTTGAAGCGGCTGATGCGGGCTCGGGTCGAGGAGCCGGAATCGGAGTATGCGGAGACGCTGGTGGAATTGGTGATCCGGAGACTGAAGGATCAGGGATATTTGAACGATTCGCAGTATGCCGCCTATTACTCGTCGATGCGGCGGGATAATCAGAAGCTGGGACGGATGCGGGTGGTTACCGAACTGAAGACGCGAGGCGTGCACGCGTCGGTGATCGAGAAGGCAGTGGAGGCGGCGTACGAAGGCATCGGCGAGGAGAAGCAGGCGCGGGAGTATCTTCGCAAGAAGCGGCTGGAAAAGCCCAAGGATCAGAAACACGCGGCGCGCGTCTTCCGGCAACTGATGCGGGCAGGGTTTGGATCGAAGACTATATTCACCATCCTGAAAAAATGGGATGTGGATGACGAGACTCTGACTGCGTTGGAGAGTGAATCCGAGTAGAAAGCGATCATGTCCCAACGTGTATTTGCGCTGGGATGGGGAATGGCGCATAATCTGCAACCATCCCGCTACAACTCAAGGAGGAACCCATGAAAACGAAGTGGGCGGTAATTGTTGTATCGGCTTTGTTGTGCGCGGCGCCGTTTGGCTTTGGACAGGATGCCGCGAGCAAGGATGCCAAGAAGTCCACCGGGACTGAGATGAAGGACGCGGCCAAGACTGTGAAGAGAGACACAGAGAAGGGGGCCAAGACCGCCGGGAAAGACACGAAGATGGCGGCGCACAAGACCGGGCACGCAACCAAGGCCGCGGCCAAAGACACGGAAAAGGGCGCCAAGACTGCCACCAAGGACACGGAGAAAGGCGCGAAGACCGTCGAAAAAGATACCAAGCACGCAGCGAAGAAGACCGAACATGTGAGCAAGGCCGCGGCCAAGGACACCGAGAAGGGTGCCAAGACGGCAACCAAAGACACGGAGAAAGGCGCAAAGACGGCTGGAAAAGATGTGAAGAAGGGCGTCAAAGGGGTGGGACACGAAATGAAGAAGGGTACCGATAAGACAGTCAATACGCTGAAGTAGATTCCAACCTGACCACAGAGGGCATCGGGGACGCAGAGAATGGGGTTCCCGCCTCTGTGGTTTCGTGTTTGTGGGCTTGGGTGCGGCTTCGGCGGGAGGGGCACGCTCGCTTCGCTCGCGGGCGGACGAATGCGTCTGCCCCTACCTGTCATTTAGAATTACAGCTTCATGCTCACTGGATCGGAAATTCGCAGAAAATTCCTGGATTTCTTTGTGCAGAAGGGGCACAGAGAAGTGCACTCGTCGTCGCTCGTCCCGGCGAATGATCCCACGCTGCTGTTCACTAACGCGGGGATGAACCAGTTTAAAGACGTGTTTCTGGGGCTGGAGAAACGCGACTATTCGCGGGCTACGACCTCGCAGAAGTGCGTGCGGGCGGGCGGGAAGCACAACGATCTGGAGAATGTCGGGTTCACGAACCGGCATCACACGTTTTTCGAGATGCTGGGGAACTTTTCGTTTGGGGATTACTTCAAAAAGGATGCGATTGCGTACGCGTGGGAGCTGATTACTTCGCCAGCATGGTTTGGGATTCCTCGCGAAAAGTTGTATGTGACGATTTTCAAAGGCGAGGCGGGCGTTGATCGTGATTCCGAGGCGTATGACTTGTGGGCGGCACAGGGTGTTCCGAAGGATCGCATTTACGAGATGGGATTGAAAGACAATTTCTGGCAGATGGGCGACACCGGTCCGTGCGGGCCGTGCAGCGAGATTCATTACGACATGGGCGCGATTGCGTCGGATCAGGGACACAAAGATTGCGCGTTTGGATGCGAGTGCGGGCGGTATGTCGAGATATGGAATCTGGTGTTCATGCAGTTTGATCGCGATGCATCGGGCAAGCTGGCGCCGCTGCCTAAGCCGTCGATTGACACGGGGATGGGGCTGGAGCGGGTGACGGCGGTACTGCAGGGAGTGATCTCGAACTACGAGACGGATTTGTTTACGCCGCTGATCGAGCGGGCGGCAGAGTTGACGGGGGCCACCACGGGTCATGTAGGGACAGCCGCCTCGGCTGTCCAAGCCGAGCAAAGCTCGGCAGGCTCTTCCAGCCACAAGTCGGCGGCTTCGCTTCGAGTGATTGCCGATCACTCGCGAGCGGCGACTTTTCTGATTTCGGACGGCGTCTTGCCTTCGAATGAAGGGCGCGGGTACGTGCTTCGGAAGATTATACGCCGGGCCATTACGCACGGGCGGCTACTGGGGCAGACGAAGCCATTTCTGTATCAGATGGTGTTTGCTGTCCGGGATCTGATGCGGGATGCGTATCCGGAGTTGAATGAAACGGCGGAGAGAGTGGCGAAAGCGGTGCAGGTAGAGGAGACGCGATTCGCCCATACCATGGATGTCGGGCTAGAGAAACTCGAAGCACTTCTGAAGAATTCCCCGGAAAGACTCGCTGGCGAGGACGCTTTCAAGCTCTACGACACATTCGGTATGCCGCTTGATTTCATGCAGGACGCGTCGCGAGATCAAGGAATCGAATTCGACCGTGCTGGCTTCGATCGCGCGATGGAGGAGCAGAAGTCGCGGGCTCGCGCTTCGTGGAAGGGCGCTGCGAAGCAGACGGCGAATCCGGCGTATCAGCAGTTGCCGAAGTCGGAGTTTGAAGGCTACCGGCAGACGCGGTCGGATGGGTGCGAGGTGCTGGCGATCATCCGAAACGGGCAGGGCGTGCAGGAGCTCAAGGCGGGCGAAGAGGGCGAGGTCATTCTTGACCACACACCTTTTTATGCGGAGGCGGGCGGGCAGGTAGGGGATCGCGGATGGCTTTACTCGGATGATCACAACACCGTCATTGCTGAGGTCAAGGGATGCTATTACCCGATTCAGGGCGTGCGTGCACATCAGCTTGTGATGAAGGGGGAAACGTCAAAGTCCCCACTTCTCGTGCAAAGTGCGCGCGAGAAATGGGGCACCCTCAGAGTGGGGGATCGGGTTGACGCTGTTGTCGACACGGAGGTTCGGCTTGCGACCATGCGGAATCACACGGCTACGCATTTGCTGCATGCCGGGTTGCGCGAAGTGCTGGGAAAACATGTGAAGCAGGCGGGGTCGCTGGTGGAGCCGGGGCACTTACGGTTTGATTTTTCGCACTTCACGGCAGTCGCCCATGAAGAGCTGCAGGACATCGAGGACATCGTCAACAAGGAAGTGTTGCGCAATCGGAAAGTCGAAACGATCGTCGATGTGCCCATCGATGTGGCGGTCAACGAGTATCACGCGATGGCGCTGTTTGGCGAGAAGTATGGCGACAAAGTACGGGTGGTGAAGATCGGTGATTTCTCTACCGAGCTGTGCGGCGGGACACACACCGCGGCGACCGGCGAGATCGGGCTGATCAAGATTCTGAAGGAAGGTAGCGTGTCGTCGGGAGTGCGGAGAGTAGAAGCGATCACCGGAGAGGGATCGCTGCGTCATTTCCGTCGCGATCACGAACTCGAGAACGTTGTGTCAGCTTTCGCCTCTCCCACCCTTTCGCACAAAACGCGAAAGGATGGGGCACCCATTTCTGAGACAGATTCCGACAGCGAGAAATCTTTCTCTCCGGCCCAGGCCTTGAAGGCCGAACTCGAGAAGAAGGACGCGGAGATCAAGCGGCTGGCGCGGGAACTGGATCAGGCACGGATGAAGTCGGCTTCGTCCGCGAGCGCGAATGTCGGCGAGAAGATCAAAGAAGTGAAGGGCGTAAAGGTGCTGGCGCATCGCGCGGACAATCTGGAACGGGCACAACTGCGCACCCTGGTGGATCAACTGCGCGATAAGCTTGGGTCGGGCGTGGTGGTGCTGGGATCGGCATCGAACGGGAATGTGTCGCTGATCGTGGGCGTGACCAAGGATCTGATTTCGCGAGTGCAGGCAGGGAAGGTCGTGGGAGCAGTCGCGCAAAAGGTGGGCGGCAAAGGCGGAGGGCGTCCGGATTTGGCGGAGGCGGGAGGAAAAGATGCGTCCGCGCTGGATGCCGCACTGGATGGGGCTTATGCGGTGGTCGAGGCACTACTGGCGTGATTTCCGACGATCAGGTCAGAGAGCGGCTGAAGTTCATCGAACACAAAGGCCGGAGCATCTTTTTGATTGATTTCAGCCACGCGGCAGAGAAGGACATGCTGCAATTGCTCGAACAGGTTCGCGCCACCATTGCCGAAAGCGCGCGAGGGTCGATGCTCACCCTGGCGGATTTTACCGGAGCTCAAGTCGATAAGAAGGTGGCAACGCGAATCAAAGAAGTGCTGACGCTCGATCGTCCTTATGTGAAGCGGTCGGCGTGGGTGGGGACAGAGAGTTTGCCGCACGTGTTTTACGAGCACTTCAAGAGCTTCTCGCAGCGAGAGTTTCCGGCCTTCAAGACGCAGGAAGAGGCGATGGACTGGCTGGTAGGGGAGTAGTGAGTCAGGGCCAAAAAGCCCCCACCCCTGAGATCTTGGGCGACGCGGCTGAAGCGGCGCCTTTTCAAAGCCTCAAACTTATGCCACGAATTTCTGGGAAGCATCGCTAACTTCTCCAGTTCAGAGTAACTGGGCCTTGCATCGGGTGTTTGAGTGGCTGGTTGGTGCGCTTGGCCTCCAGATGAGCTGCCTTCAATTGGAAATACCATTTCGCGGGACGGTCTGCGTCGTCGATCAGCATCAGGTGCGGGTTGTGCTTCAGGCCTTCCGCCTGGAGTTCCATGGTGCGGCGATCCTGCTCGACAAATTTTCCGAACACAAACTGCAATAAACCGGGAACGAACGGAATCCAGCGAAAAAGATTCCAGGCGGCGACTACGTCAATGCGGCAGTGGCTGCGGGTGATCGGCGTGACCGTGGTCAGGCTCGAGAACCAGTATTTTCCGGCGCGGATGGTTTCGGTGCGGATGTTGGGCAGCACGAAATCGATAGTGGTGGTAATGGAATCGGCGTCGGCGTAGAGGCGGAGAAGCTTGTAGGGCGCGGAGTTCGAGCTCGGCGTGTGCGCGCTCATACGGAAGCCGTTCGGGATGGGCTCGAAATGTTTTTGCTTCTCGTGGATGCTGTGGCGCGAGCGCCACCACCAGGCTTGATGAACGAAGGGTCCGTGAGCAGGATCCATGAGGCCGATGATGCCGTGGTCAATGCTGACGGGCATGTCAGCTTGCAGGTAGGCGAGCTTGTACTTGTTCGAGAACTTTTCGACAGGCGGCGCGGGATCGGGGGCTTCATTGGATGGACCGAATCCAGCTCTGGGCAGGCCTGGATCAGAGATGTATACCCAGATAAAGTGGTCCTGCTCTTCGCAGGGATAGCTGCCAGCGTAGATGCGATCCACTCGTAATTTCTGATCCGCAGTGAGTGAGGGGATGAGCTGGCATTGGCCGTTGTGCACGTCGAATTGCCAGCCGTGGTATCCGCACTCGAGATTCTCTCCGTCGAAGCGTCCGCAGTTGAGCGGCATGCCGCGGTGCGGGCAGGCATCGCGGAGAGCGAAGGGCTTGCCCTGGCGATCGCGGCCGATGACCAGCGGGATTTCGAGTAGGGTAGCTTTATGAAGCTGGTTCGGATGGATTCGATCTGCCGGGAGAGCGCGATACCAGAAGCCGGTCAACATAAGCGTGTCGGTGGCCTGGCGTTGCGGGAGATCGAGTTCGGGCATGGGCGGGATCGCTGATTTTAGATTTCAGATGGTCGATTGAAACCATATGCTAGCATCCGCGGGGATACGCACAGCCGGAAAAGCTGGAACCACGAAGGACACGAAGTACCACGAAGGGATTCATGCAAGTCATAGGGCATTTTCGGGGATTGACGGCGACTCAGAGGAACACGTTCATTGCGTGCTTTCTGGGATGGTCGCTGGATGCGTTCGATTTCTTCATCCTCGTGTTTTGCGTGAACGCGCTGGCGCATCAGTTCCATGCCAATGTTTCGGACATCAGCAAGGGAATTTTCCTGACGCTGGCGATGCGTCCGCTGGGGGCGTTCCTGTTTGGGATGATGGCCGATCGCTGGGGCCGGCGTCCGACGCTCATGCTCGACATCATTGCCTACTCGGTCTTTGAGCTGGCTTCAGCTTTTGCGCCTACGCTGAAGGTCTTTCTGGTCACGCGAGCCTTGTTCGGAATTGCCATGGGCGGCGAGTGGGGAGTTGGGGCGGCTCTCGTCTTTGAGACGTTGCCGGCGCAAGCGCGCGGATTCTTTTCCGGACTGCTGCAAGAAGGGTACGTCGTGGGGAACCTTTTCGCCGCGCTGGTATACGGAACATTGTTCCCCGTGATCGGATGGCGCGGAATGTTTGTGGTGGGAGCGCTGCCGGCGTTCCTGGTCATCTACATTCGAACCAAGGTCGACGAATCTCCGGCGTGGATACAGGGTCGCGTGGCCGAAAAACCGAGGAGAGAGATCGGAAAAGATATCGGGCAATACCTGGGCAGGTTTGTGTTTCTCATCGTGCTGATGTTCGCATTCAATTCTTTCAGCCACGGAACGCAGGATTTGTATCCGACCTTTCTGGAAAAGAATCTTCTCTTGACTCCGCCGCAAGTACGAACAGTTTCGGTCATTGCGAGTATTGGGGCGTTGCTCGGCGGGATTCTATTTGGAAGCTTGTCGGAGCGGATCGGGCGGCGGCGAGCAATCGTGCTGGCGGCCCTGTTCGCCATTCCCATGATCCCGCTGTGGGCGTACTCGCACACGCTGCCGATGCTGGCGGTTGGCGGATTCCTGATGCAGTTTATGGTGCAAGGCGCCTGGGGAGTGATTCCGGCGCACTTGAATGAACTGTCGCCGCCTGCAGTGAGGGGAACGTTTCCGGGGTTTGCGTACCAGTTGGGCAACCTACTGGCATCGTGGAACGCGGTGATCCAGGCGCGCTTGGTGGAAGTGCGATATCGCGGCAGTTTTCCGCCGGTGCTGGCGGGGACGGTGCTCATCGTTGCCAGCCTGGTCGCCATCGTGACGATGAGCGGCAAAGAACAGCGCGGGGCCGATCTTTCGACCACGAACGAGTAGATCAAAAGAATCGATATTCTAGGGCACCACAGGATTACGACTGACGGTGATATGGCCCAAACGAGCGATTGTCAGGGCAGGGTTCCTGTGGTACGGTAATTGAAATTTCACTCTTCGTAGGACAGCACTCATAGGGTCCCAGCGCGCGGTAGGCTGCGCGAAAAGTGTGCATCTGAGGTTGCGCCACTATGAAAGAAATCATGATGGACTCCGCTCCCGTCGGAGAAACGACTGAAAGAGAAAATTACGCGAACCGGAAACTGATCCGGCCAACCCTGCAGCGTCCGGAGAATCATGGTAATCATAACGGAGGGCCGATCCAGGTCCAGGAGAGACGCGAGCGCCCGGAGCGGCATGATCGCGGAGAACGCATGGAACATCGCGGCGACCGAGGAGGGGATCGGGGCGATCGCGGGCCAGGCGGCGGGAAGAAGCCCGCGCCCCCTGAGCAGACGAACGCGGAGAACTTCTATTATCAGAAGCAGATGCAATCGCGTACGCCGATGGTGATTGTGCTGCGCGACGGAGAAGAGGTGCGTGGAATCATCGAGTGGTATGACCGGAATTGCATCAAGGTGATTCGCGAAGCCGGCGAGCCGAATTTGATGATCTACAAGCCGGCAATCAAGTACATGTTCAAAGAAGGCGAAAACCAGGGATAGTGGTCCCCCTGATCGCGTCTTTTTCCGAGTCGTGGGATCTTGTGTTTTCGGGTGCCCTACTTCTCCCTGTTTTTGGGAGAAGTGGGGCCTTTGATTTTGTCCGTGTAGGGACGGACGAATGCGTCCGTCCTTACAAGGCTGGTGGATGGCCTTCGGCCCCTCTACAGCTTCGGTAGCACAATCCCTTTCTGGGCCTGATACTTGCCTTTGCGATCGGCGTAGCTGGTTTCGCAGACCTCGTCGGACTCAAAGAAGATAATCTGGCAAAGGCCTTCGTTGGCGTAGATGCGGGCAGGGAGGGGCGTGGTGTTAGAGATCTCGAGAGTGACGAAGCCCTCCCACTCGGGTTCGAAGGGAGTGACGTTCACAATAATTCCGCAGCGGGCGTACGTGCTTTTCCCGACGCAAATGGTCAGCACGCTGCGCGGGATCTTGAAGTATTCGACGGAACGGGCCAGAGCGAACGAATTGGGCGGGACGATGCAGATGTCGGTTTGGATGGTGACAAAGGACTTCTCGTCGAAGCGTTTGGGATCGACCAGGGCATTGTTCACGTTGGTGAAGATCTTGAACTCGTCGGCTACGCGCAGATCGTAGCCGTACGAGGACAGGCCGTAAGAGATCACGCCCTCGCGGACTTGCTTCTCGGAAAAGGGGTTGATCATGTCGTGCTCTTTGGACATCTTGCGGATCCAGCGGTCGCTCTTCAACATGGAACTCCTTGAGGAACTTGGTAACTGAGTAACGCGGGATTGAGTAATTGGGTGATTTTGTAACTGAGTAATTTATGAATCTGACAATGCAGAATTCAGCGCTACGGGACGAAAATTAGACAATTACCCAATTACCCGATTACTCAATTTCTTTGGCTGGGTGCATGCCAGTTTACGGGATAGATGCTCCGGTTGACAATCTCTGTTATCTTCCATAGCATCAATGACTTGAAGCAGCAACTTGACCCTGCACGCGGGAGCGCTTTGTGATCAAGCTCGACATTATCAACGAAGTGGTGGCCAAAACTGGAATCACCAAAACGAAAGCTGAGCTCGCGGTGGAGACTGTCTTTGAGAGCATGAAGAAGTCTCTGGCAGCGGGCAATCGCATTGAGCTACGGGGTTTTGGCGTCTTCAATGTAAGGCCGCGCAAGACGGGGATTGGGCGCAATCCGCGCACCGGGGCAGAGGTATCCATCCCTCCCGGTAGGGCCGTGCGCTTCAAGCCAGGTAAGGAACTGCAGTCCATCGACTGAGAGTGCGGACCAGGATTCCTCGCTCGTTCACTTTGTGCAAACGCCCGCCCCTCGGGTGGGCAACCACGCGAATCCAGGCGGGTCGTAGTAGCATCAGAGAACAGGCCCTTCCATCGCCGCTTGAAGAATTGCATGTCGGATCCTAATCCTCCGATTTCGAGCTCAACCCTCGAGTACTACCAGGCGCTGCCACTCCCCGAAGCACGGCCGCAAAGGCAGAGCTACTGGTTACATGTCCTGCTGCTGGCTGCGACTTGTTTCACGACGATGGTGGTGGGTGCGAGGATGGAGTTCGACTTCTTGAACAACCTACCGATGCTGACGGCCGGCGATGGATGGATTCCGTTTTTTCCTATCGGGTGGGTGTTCGCCAAGCCATCACGACTGCTGCTCGGAATTCCTTTCTCTGCAACCTTGCTGACGATCCTGTTGGCCCATGAGATGGGCCACTATTTATTCTGCCGGTACTATCGAGTACGGGCTACACTGCCTTTTTTCATCCCGGCGCCAACGTTGATCGGAACGCTCGGAGCGGTGATTCGCATTAAGGCGCCCATCCGGTCGCGCGCGGCGCTGTTCGATATCGGCATCGCGGGACCGATTGCGGGATTCATCGTGGCTATCGGGACGCTGGTCGCGGCGATGATGCTTTCGAAGCCGCTGCCCGCCGCAATCGGACCCTCCGATGTGCAACTGGGATTTCCGTTGATCTTCCACCTGATGCATGGCGCGCTGCACCTGATCGTTCCTAGCGCTCCGATTACGGCGTTGCCGCTCAGCCGGATTTACCTGCATCCCACGGCGATCGCGGCATGGGTCGGCATGTTTGCCACCGCGCTGAATCTGCTGCCCAGCAGCCAGTTGGACGGCGGACACATGGTATATGCGCTGGCTCCGCGCCTGCACCGAATCGTGTCGTGGATCACGGTGTTCGCCCTGGTTTACCTGGGCCGGCATTATGTGGGATGGCGTGTCTGGGCCGGTTTGCTGGTTGGGATGAATATCTTAACGAATCGCCAGCAACAGGCTCCGCGTTATCCAGATCTTCCGGCGAACCGGTGGCCGTTGGCCGTGCTGGGGATCATCATGCTGGTCTTGACGTTTACCATTGCGCCATTCCAAGTGACATAGCCTCATTGCCATTCTCTTAAGTCGAGCATTCACTTTCCGGAGGGTCGGGTCAGGGCGGGTATTCGTCGTTTCTGTTCTGAACATTCAATCAGCAAGGCCAGCCGCTTTGCCCTCGTTTCTTCCTTCTTCGCGCTGACGACCCACCAGGAGCACGTTCTTTGATACCACGGCGCCTGAGAGCGGAAAAATTTCCTCGCTTCCGGATGAAGCCCGAAGGTTGTTTCACATCCTCGCGGAAGTTTGGCTTGCCGCTGTTGCTCGTAGGAATAGCGCTCGGTGCGCCGTCCTTCACGATTCTTGAAGGCCGCCAAGCCTGCGGGACGCATCAAGCCCATCCCCGAGAGCACTTTTACGCGTTTCACATTGATGGCACTCCATGCGCTACGAGGTCTCCGCGGGGTGAAACGAATCTTGTAGCTTATTTCGTCAATGCTTTTGCGGATGCCGTCGATCCAGCCGAAGCACAGTGCGCCATCCACCGATTCGGGCCAGGTAATACTGGCCTTCCGGAGCCCCGTTTGTAAAAACCCACCCAGAGTTCTGGGGTGTCCGCATGATGCTTCCTGAGCCATGCGCGCCATTCGGAAAGCGAAGGAAAGAAAAGAGGCTTGCTTGTCATGTCGCAATCATCATCGTCCACGATAACGTCCACGATCAGCCATGCCGGTTCACATAAGCCAGAGCGCATCGACATCGACGATGATCTGCGTGCGCGGGATCTTCTGCTGGACGGCGTAGGCCAGCATCGCGCGCAGGGTTGTGTTGAGTTTTTCGCGGCTGGGTGATTTCAAGACAAAGTGATAGCGGTAGTCGCGCTTTAGCCGCACGATTGGGGCCGCGGCGGGGCCGAGCACGCGCACGGCTTCGTGGCGGGTTTGAGTGAACCACTTCCCGATGATCCCGGACCACTGTAGCGCGTCATCCAGTTTGTCGCTGCGAACCAGCACATTCGCCAGCGCGGAATAGGGTGGGTAGTGCATCCAGCTGCGGAACTGTAGTTCCTTCTCGTAAAAACCCATGAAATCGTGGTGCGCGGCGTACTGAACCGCGTAGTGATCCTGAAAATAGGTCTGGAGAATAACCTTTCCCGGGGTTTCACCGCGACCTGCGCGTCCAGCAACCTGGGTGAGAAGCTGAAAGGTAC
Organism: uncultured Acidobacteriota bacterium; assembly: GCA_963807095.1. Taxonomy (GTDB): domain Bacteria; phylum Acidobacteriota; class Terriglobia; order Terriglobales; family Acidobacteriaceae; genus Sulfotelmatobacter. The sequence goes on from CAWEAF010000003.1 coordinate 1,456,118, forward strand.
GTTCGGCGGCGCGGAAGTCGGGTAAGCCGAGGGCGACGTCGGCTCCGACGACGCCGACTAGCGTGACTCCATGAATGTCGTGGCCCTTGGCGATCATTTGCGTGCCGACGACGAGGTCGAGTTCGCCTTCATTCAGGGCGTTCAAGGAGCGCTCGAAATCCTCATGACCGCGGACGGTGTCGCGATCGAGGCGAGCGATGCGCGCCTGGGGGAACATGCCATGGAGAAGCTCTTCCAATTTTTCTGATCCGGTGCCTAGAAAGTAGACGTACTCGCTGCCGCAGTGGACACACGTCTTCGGCACGGGGGCGATGTATCCGCAATAGTGGCAGACCATCTTGTGTTCGCGCTTGTGGTGGGTGAGGGCAATAGCGCAGTTGTTGCATTCGAGCTTCTTGCCGCAAGTGCGGCAAAGGACGACAGGAGAATATCCGCGGCGATTGAGCAGGACCATCACCTGCTCGCGACGCTCAAGACGGTCCTTGATTTCGGCAGAAAGCTTGCGCGAGATCACCTGCTCGCGGCCGGTTTCCTGGAATTCCAGGCGCATGTCGATGATCTCTACTTCGGGTAGAGGACGCTTCTCCACCCGGTCGGGGATCTCGATCAGCGCGTACTTATTCTTCTTCGCGTTGAAGTAGGACTCGAGCGATGGAGTTGCAGACCCGAGAACGACGACAGCATCCGACATCTTGGCGCGCATGACAGCCACGTCGCGGGCGTGATAGCGCGGCGTTTCTTCCTGCTTGTAAGAAGAGTCGTGTTCTTCGTCGACGATGATGAGCGCGAGATCCTCGACGGGCGCGAAGACAGCCGAGCGAGTGCCCACGACCATGCGGGCGTCACCGCGCCTGATGCGATGCCACTGCTCGGCGCGTTCGCGGTCAGAGAGCGCGGAATGGAGGATGGCGACTTCGTCGCCGAAAACCTGATGCAGGTCTGCGGCCACCGCGGGAGTGAGGCCGATCTCCGGTACAAGAAGAATCGCAGAGCGTTCAGATGCCAGGACGGCTCGCATCCCGGCGAGATAGACGGCAGTCTTTCCTGATCCGGTGACGCCGTGCAGTAACATGCCGGCAAACTTGCGGGTTTCGACTGCCCCGAGCAGCCGAGAGAGCGCGGCTTGTTGGGATGGGTTTAATTCGAAATCGAATAGCGAAGAACGAGGCTTGGCGCGGGAGACCGTGAAGTCTGCGGGTTCTAGCTGGATTTCTACCAGTCCGCGCCTTACCAAGGTTCCCAGCGTGGTGCGTGGAATCTTGAGCGACCGCAGTGTTTCGACGGGAACTTTGCCGCCAGACGCTGTCAGAGCTTCGATGAGCGCACGCTGATTCTCGTTTAACTTGCCTTCGGCCGATTTCAAGTAGGCGACTTTAATGGTGCGCGTGGCATCCTGCGGCGCTGAGATATCCTCGCGCACGATCCATTTCTTGCGAACCATACCGTCGAGGATTGCTCTCGAGGCTCCCAGCGACGAACGAAGAATACCTTCGCGCACCAGGCAGCCTTGTGCGGCTAAAGCCGGCAGTGAGGTTGGGTCCAGAGGCACGGCTGAGGGCGTGCCCTTTCCGTTTGGCGCACTGGTGGTCTGGACGACGTTTTCGATCGCCGTCTTTAAGGAAGCCGGTGCACCTTCTGATGCATAAGCAGCGAGATAGTCAAGCACACGAAACTCTTTATCCTGCTCTTCGGGAGTGCGGCGCGAGCGAGCAGACGATCCCGACATGCCAGCGAGGTGCAGCGCCGTTTGACCTTGCCCACTGATGCGATAGCCGACAACGCGCTTGAACTCGGCCATCAGCGGCAGCATGGTACGAAAAACCTCGCCGATGGGGGCGAGATAGTAATCGGCGATCCAGCGGCCAAGGCGAAGAAGGCTCTCATCGAGAACGGGCGTGGAGTCGAGCACGCTGATGATGTTCTTGGTCGCGACGGACGGCTTGCGATCGCGCAACTCAACCACAATGCCCGTCATACGCTTCTGGCGAAACAGGACGAGAACGCGTCCGCCTACGACCGGAGCCGTCCCTGCCGGGATGCCGTACGTGAAGACGATGTCCAGCGGCACGGGTAGGGCTACGTCGCAGAATTCGGGCATGGGAGCGAGATCAGTGTAAATGGCTAGTACTGATTTTGCCTCGGAACGCGGCCTCTAAGGGCGTTCCGTAAGCTGAGGATTACAGCGAACGCTGCGGCGACGACACCTTCGATAGACCTCCAGTTCCAGACGAAGGGCAGCGGCGCGGGAACGGAGTATTCCCCTTTGAATATTTGGCGAAACGGGCCAGGAAATACGAAATAGAAGTAAAGAGGAAGCGTTAACAGACAGGCAGCGAGAGTCACCGCGGCCGCCGGACGGATCCGGAAAAAGCTCAAGATTAAGGACAGCATAAAGAGCAGCATCCCGAGATCGGCCATTTCGAGCAATGGGCCAGTGATTCGACCGCCACTGAATTCCGTGCCGTCTAACGGCAGAGTATAACGCCAGACCAGAACTGCGCAGATAGCGCAGATCGCCGATTGTGCTAGCCGAAGAATTCGATCTCTGGTCATACTGGAGCGGCGCGTGCTTCGCACGCGGGACGGACGAATGCGTCCGTCCCTACGTGTCGGATTTTGGGAGCTTCAGGCCCAGATATTGCATGACCATCTGCAAGTCTTTCCAGGCCTCACCTTTTTGGCGGGGATCGCGGAGGAGAAAGGCTGGATGGTACGTCACGGCAAGCTTTGCGCCCTGCCAGTTGGGATCGCTGCTGCGGGCGCCGGCCGGCATGAAGTCGTAGAAACGTCCGCGGAGCTCGGACATGGGAGCGTTGATGGCGAGGAGATTCTTGGCTGATACCGCGCCCAAGGCGACGATCACTTTGGGCCTGATGGCGGCGATCTGGCGCATAAGAAACGGTGAACAGGTTTCACATTCGTCGCGTTCGGGAGTGCGATTGCCGGGTGGGCGACATTTTACGACGTTAGCGATGTAGACGTCCTGGCGGAGTATGCCCATCGCTTTGATCATGTTATTAAGCAATTGTCCGGCGCGGCCTACAAAAGGTTCTCCCTGCGCGTCTTCATCAGCGCCGGGGCCTTCGCCAACGAACATGAGATCGGCATGGGGGTTGCCGACACCAAAGACGATCTGCTTGCGCCCCTGCTTGTGTAACTTGCAGCGTGTGCAATCGCCGAGATCCTCGCGAATCAGCTTGAGCGCGACGACTGGGTCAGAGACATTTTGCTCAGGCTTGGGATTGAGCACTTGAGTGTCGACACCTGCGGGTTTCGCGATGACGGCGGATTTTCTTGGAGGCATTTCCTCTCGCAGTTCAGATTGAATGACAAATGTAGAAAGCGTAGAGCCGTCTTCTGTTCCCGCCGACGATTCGCGCATGTAGAAATCGTAGATGCCAAGTTCGTGGTAGTAGCGAATGCGTTCGGCGAGGGCGCGGCGGACGTCGGGATTTTGGATGTTCGGCACTGGGACTGCCGAGATTATAAGGCGGGCGCCGGATCGAGTGCAGGGATTCTGCGACTCCGAACGTCTTTTGGCTGCGATTACGGCGCACTCCGCTCAGAACGACAAGTCCAAGATATCAGGCTTTGACGGCAGACTTGCGATGCTGTCGGAGACGGACAATCTGGTCGAGCACGCGCTGGGCAACTTCCCACTTGGTGGTTTCAGGGACTTCGATAACTTCGTCGCCAGTGATGATGGTGACGGCGTTGCGATCCGAGTCGAACCCTACGCCTTCGCGAGAAACGTCGTTGACGACTACGGCGTCGAGGTTCTTGGATACCAGTTTCTGGCGAGCATTCTCCAGGACGTTTTCCGTTTCGGCCGCGAAGCCCACGAGGATCTGTGGGCCTTTCCTTGCCGAAAGCTCTTTGAGAATGTCTGGAGTAGGTTCGAGCTCAATGGACATCGCTCCTTTGCGTTTGATCTTCTGAGCGGCGGCAGTCCTGGGGCGATAGTCGGAAACCGCGGCGGTCTTGATGACGATGCTGGCTTGTGGAAGGAGAGCGAGGACCGCATCGCGCATTTGTTCCGTCGATTCGATGCGCGTGATCTCGGCGGCTCCGGGCGGGGTAATCGAAGTGGGCCCACTGACCAGGAGAACATGCGCACCGCGGCGAAGGGCGGCCTCGGCGAGGGCGTATCCCATGCGCCCGCTGGAACGGTTGGTGAGATAACGGACAGGATCAATTTTTTCGCGAGTCGGACCGGCCGTGATGAGCACCGTCTCGCCGGTTAAATCTTGCGATGCGCCCAAGGCTTGCATGACGGCAGCAATGATCGCGTTGTTGTCAGCGAGTCGGCCGGCACCGGTCATGCCGCAGGCGAGGTATCCGGAATCCGGATCGACAATCCTCACGCCGCGCTCGCGGAGAGTCTCCAGATTAGCCTGAGTGGCAGGATGGTTCCACATGTTGACGTTCATTGCGGGGGCAACCACTACTGGCGCGGTGGTCGCGAGATAGAGCGTGGTCAGAAAGTCGGTGGCCAGGCCCTGGGCGAAATGGGCGATTACGTCGGCGGTGGCAGGAGCAACGACCAGCGCATCGATGGATTGCGCCACGGCAATGTGCTCGATGGCGGAATCGATGTTGGGTTCATGCTCGCCGGACGAGAACATGCTGGTGATGACTTTTTCACCAGAGAGAGCGGCGAAGGTGAGGGGCGTGACAAATTCCTGGGCTGCGCGGGTCATGACGACCTGCACGCGGATGCCGCGATCCTGCAGAAGGCGGACGATCTCGGCTGCTTTGTAGGCTGCTATTCCGCCGGTAACGCCGAGGGCAATCTTCATGCTGTTTTAGATTCCCGAGTTTCAATTGCCGATTCGTTCAAAACATCGAAAGCCGGCAACCGGAAATCTTCTAGTCCTGCCCGAGAGCCTTGTTGAGCGTCTCGGCGGCTTGTTCGGCGGCGCTGCGGGTTTCCGGGATCTCCCACTTGACCTTGCCGGCCCGGATTTCGTCTTGCGCGATGCGGCAGGGCTTGCGGGAGTTGGTGTCGACCACGGGCGGCGCACCGGATTGGAGTTGGCGTGCCCGGCGAGCTGCGACCAAAATGTAGCGGTAGTTGCTATCGAAGCCATCGATCAACTTCATTGGGACGTTCCCCCTTGGGACTGACTTTGAGTGGAATGCGTGCCGAACGTCGAACGTTACGTTTGGCGGAACATGCGCGTTTCGGGCCTGTCCGCGTCACGAAGAACTTTCCGGTCCCGCGCCCGATCCAGGCGCTCCACAATGATACCGCGAAAACTAACGCTGTGCCGAAGAGGCGGGCGCACGAAAGGACGCCAAAATAGGTTGCACCTTCTCCTTCAGATTGGCCAGGCGAAGGCGCTCAGCTCGTTCTACAATCGAGTTCTCTTCTTCGGACAGAGCCCGGCCCTGGCGCCGCAAACGCTCGGAGAGCACGATGGCCTCCAGTCTTTCGATCGACTTTTCGAGCTGATCGTTGATCAAGACATAGTTGTAGCGATCGTATTCCTCAATCTCACGCCCAGCCGTGTCCAGACGACGGTGAATGGCGTCGTCGTCGTTTTCGCCGCGTTTGCGCAAACGCCATTCCAGTGTCTGCTTGTCGGGAGGCAGGACGAAGATGCTAACCGCATCCGAAAGCTTCCGGTGAATCTGTGCGGCGCCCTGCACGTCGATATCGAGAAGCAGATCTGTACCCTTCTGTTCGGCTTCCCTGAGGAACCGCCTCGCGGTGCCGTAGCAGTTCCCATCAAACTCTGCATGCTCGAGGAACTCATCGGCTTGTACCATTCGGTCGAATTCGTCGCGGCTAACGAAGTAATATTGCTTGCCGTTGCTTTCACTGCCGCGCCGTGGGCGAGTCGTGTAGGAGATGGAAAAATCAAGGCCGCTAACTGCCTTGAGGATTTCATTGACCAAAGTGGACTTGCCGGAGCCCGAAGGCGCCGAGATGATGTAGACGAGCGGCTTTTGGGATGGCGTCATTCCAGGTTTTGTACCTGCTCCCGCGATTTCTCGATTTCCGCTTTCATTGCCAAACCAGCTTCCGTGATGTTTAGCGCCTCGCCGGCCAGTCCGGAAGTTTTCGAGAGTAAAGTGTTGGCCTCGCGGTTCATCTCTTGCAGCAGGAAATCGAGCTTCTTGCCGATTTCTCCACCCTCGTCGAGCAAGCCCAGGAAATGCTGCACATGAGTATCGAGACGAACAATCTCTTCCTGGATGTCGCTGCGATCGACCAGCAGGGCGGCCTCCTGCAGGGCGCGCTCCTTGTCGAGGGTGGACCCGAGCAGTTCCTGAAGGCGAGAGGTCAGGCGTTCCGTGTAATTGCTCAGCACGGCGCGGCGATGTTGCTGGACGCTTTTGGCGGCCTGTGCGAGGTGGGTCATGCGCTCGCGCAGTTCGCGAACAATGCCGCGCCCTTCTTCCTCGCGCATTTGATTGAGCCGGTCCAGAGCCTCACCGACTTTATCCATCACAGCGGACTCGATAACACCGTCTGCGGTCTCCGCCGCGGAGTCGAGAGCGCCGGGAATGCGCAGAATTGTGTTGAGGTCGGGAACGGCGTCGATCGAGAACTCGGCGGCAGCGGCGCGAAAGGCAGCGATGTATCCGCTTACCAGCTCACGGTTCACAGAAAACGTCTCGCTGCTGGTCCGCTCCAGGCTCAACGAAACCTCGACATGGCCGCGCGCAATCTTTTCTTTCAGCAGGCGGCGGAGTTGCATTTCGAGAGAATCGGTCCCCGAGGGCAGACGGAAATGCAGATCGAGGAAACGGTGATTGACCGATTTCAGAGAGAGAGAAAAAGCCAGGCGGCCGTTGGAAGAGGAAGGGGCACTTGCGCCATCGGACTGAACTTCTCCCCTGATCTGCGCGAAGCCTGTCATCGAACGTATGGGCATAGTAAGAAGCCGACTTCTAAGTTTCCGCCACGGTTTTGGGCAGGTCGCTATTGGCGAACTGCAACTCGTACAGCCGGCGATAAGTGCCAAATCTCTTCATCAAGTCTTCGTGCGCGCCGATGTCGGCGATGCTGCCGTTTTCGATCACGACAATGCGGTCCGCCCGGCGAACGGTCGAGAGACGGTGCGCGATCACAAACACGGTGCGGCCGCTCATTAGATTATGCAGGGCGGATTGCACCAGAGCTTCAGACTCGCTGTCAAGCGCGGACGTCGCCTCATCCAAAATCAATACCGGAGCGTTCTTCAACAGCGCCCGGGCAATGGCCAGCCGCTGGCGCTCGCCGCCCGAGAGGCGCACGCCGCGCTCTCCGATCACCGTATCGTAACCCGCCGGAAGGGCCAGGATGAAATCGTGAGCGAGAGCCGCCCGGGCCGCGGCTTGTACTTCCTTCATGGGAACGTGCGGCTGACCGTAGGCGATGTTGTTGCGAACGGTGTCGTTGAACAGGACCGTTTCCTGCGTCACGATTCCCACCTGGGAGCGCAGCGAGGAAAGCGTGACGTCACGGATGTCATGATTGTCGACCAGGATACGCCCGGCGGTGACATCGAAAAACCGCGGCAGCAGATGAACCAGCGTGCTCTTGCCCGCACCACTCGAGCCTACAATGGCCAAAATCTCTCCACGGTGTACTTCGAGATTGATGTTGTGAAGAATCTCGCGCGAGTCTTCGCCGTCCTCCTGGTAGGAGAAGGAGACTTCCTCAAAGCGAATGTCGTGAGAAAAGCGAGGAAGAGCCCGGGCTCCGGGCTTCTCAGTGACAACGTCCTCGGTGTCCATGAACTTGAACAGCTGCGAGGAAGCGCCGAGAGCCTGCTGGAAACTGTTGTTGAATACGGCGAACTTGCGGACGGGGTTGTACATGCTAAGCACGGCGGCGACGAAAGCTATGAAAGCGCCGAGAGTGAGCTGGTTGTGAGAGATCTGCTCGCGGCCTAACAACAGAAGAAGCGCGACAGCGATCGACCCGAAAATGTCCATCAAGGGTGAACTGATCGCGGCGGCGGCTACGGAACGCATGTTCGCACTGAACAGCCGCTGGGCAGCGCTGCGAAACCGCGCCACCTCCCAGGATTCCATACTGAAGGCTTTGACGATGCGGTTTCCGGTGATGGTTTCGTGGAGGATGTTCTGCACATCGGCCAGCTGATCTTGTCCAGTGCGGGTGGTGGAGCGGACGCGGCGCCCGATGCGAATTGCAGAAAAAATGATGATGGGGATGAAGATCAACAGCACCCATGCGAGTTTGCGGCCAAGAATGATGACTAGTCCCGCCGTGAACAGGAAAGTAAAGAGTTGCTGCAGGAATTCGGCGAGAATACTCGACATGGCGAACTGAACCCGCTCAATGTCGTTGATGATGGTCGAGATCAGCGTGCCGGTGGTGTGTTTTTGAAAGAATGCTGCCGACCGGCGCAGCACCGAGTTGTAGAGATCGTTGCGCAGATTGGTGATCATGCCGTAGCCGGCGTGATTCACCAGGTAGGTCCCGGTGTAATCGAAGATGCCCTTCAGTACCGTCGAGGCCACGAGCGCGAAGCCAACGATGGTCCACGCATTGTGGAATTGTGTGGGAACGAAGCTCTGCAGGTAAATCGGGTGCCCGCTCTGGGGCATGGTGAAGAGGACTATGTTCTCGGAACCGGAAGAAGGAACGAGCACGCGATCGAGAACCGGCTTAAGCAGTATCAGGCGAAAGGCTTCAAGAAAACCGACTGCCGCGAGCAGAAAGATTCCTGGCAGAAGCTGCCCCATAAAAGGAAATACGTAGCGGACGAGGCGCGTTACCTGGCGCATGAGACTCCTGCGCGATATCGGGCAAGGGATTCCGGTGACGGGGCATTGAGGTGCAAGGCCGTATTTTACTCGACTTCGCGCCTCGGACCTTATGGAAACCGCTATCCCGGACTGTCGCGATGGACAACTTTCACGCGGTATTCGGAGCGGCGAAGGCGCTTGCCGACCTCTTCGGCAATCATGACCGAGCGATGCTGGCCGCCGGTGCAACCGAAGGCGATGGTCAGATAGCTCTTGCCTTCGTGGATGTAGTGCGGGATCAGGTAAATCAGGAGATCGGAGATGCGCGAGATGAATTCCCTGGTCTGCGGGAACGAGCGGATGTATTTCGCGACCCGATGATCGCGCCCTGTCAGCGGACGAAACTCGGGAACGAAGTGCGGATTGGGAAGAAAGCGGACATCGAATACTAGGTCGGCATCTTCGGGCACTCCCTGGCGGAATCCAAAGCTGACGCATGAGATCAGAATGCTTTTCTCGGCGGATTTCTCGTCGAACCGCTCTTTAATGTGGGCGCGGAGTTCGTGAACGTTGAATTTCGAAGTGTCGATGACGAAATCGGAGAGGCGGCGGATTGCGCTGAGATGCCGGCGTTCTTCTTTGAGCGCCGATTTGACCGAGGAATCGCCGCCCAGCGGGTGAGGCCTCCGTGTTTCACTGAAGCGTCGAAGCAGGATTTCATCCGAGGCCTCAAGGAACACGACTTTGGTGGGGATCATTCGGCGAACAAATTTCAGGATACTGGGCAGGTCTTCAAGCTTGGATCCTTCGCGCACGTCGACCACCAGGGCGGTGAGACGGATCTCGCTGGACTGGACCGCCAACTCCGCGAATTGCGGAATGAGTTGGACTGGAAGGTTGTCGACGCAGTAGTAGCCGAGATCCTCGAAAGCCTTGAGGACCGAGGCCTTGCCCGAGCCGCTCATGCCGGTGATGATGACGAGTTCGGCGGGGCGTATTCGAGCGGGCTGCCGCTTCGATTTCGGTCGACTGGGCGGGCGGCGCGGCTTCATGCACTGGATAGTAGCATCCGAGGCCGGGCTCTGTGTTGCCCCTTGATGGTTCAACCGAAGCGCAGAACAGAAGTGATCACAACAATCGGAAATCGAGATTGTCTATAAACCGCGAGGCAGGTAATCTATGCCGTCATGAAAAAGTTCGAAGAACTCACGGAACGCGAAATCCTCGCCTTGGCCATCGCCCTGGAAGAAGAAGACGAAAGGGTGTACTCGGATTTTGCCGAAGGATTGCGGCAGGATTATCCCGCGACGGCCTCGATGTTCGAAGGCATGCGTGAAGAGGAGTCGGGACATCGGCGGCGGCTGCTCGATCTCTATCGCAGCAAGTTCGGAGAGCACATCCCACTCATTCGGCGACAGGACGTGCGGGGGTTTGTCGAGCGCCCAGCTCTGTGGCTGGTGCGCCCGTTGCGCATCGAAGCGGTGCGCAAAGAGGCGTCGACGATGGAGGTGGAGACGCGGCGGTTTTATGAGAAGGCGGCCGCACGCACCCAGGATGCCAGTATCCGGCAATTGCTGGACGATCTGGCCACCGAGGAACGCGAGCACGAAGAGCGAGCGCAGGAACTCGACAAGCAAAAGCTGCCAGCGAACGTAAAGGCTGATGAAGAGGTGGCGCAGCGGAGGCTTTTTGTACTGCAGATCGTGCAGCCGGGGCTGGCGGGGTTGATGGACGGATCGGTTTCGACCCTGGCGCCGGTATTCGCTGCGGCGCTGGCTACACAGAAAAGTTGGGACGCATTCCTGGTCGGACTGGCAGCTTCTGCGGGCGCGGGCATCAGCATGGGGTTCGCCGAGGCACTCTCCGATGATGGCAGCTTAACGGGGCGCGGGCATCCCTGGGTGCGAGGGGTGATTTGCGGCGTGATGACGGCATTGGGTGGCATCGGGCACACGCTGCCGTTTCTGATTCATGATTTTCGCGTGGCTTTGTGGGCTGCCGGCGCCGTCGTTTTGGCGGAGCTCGGCGCGATCACCTGGATTCGACAGCGCTATATGGACACACCGTGGGTGACCGCAGCGCTGCAGGTCGGACTTGGCGGAGTGCTGGTGTTTATCACCGGCGTGCTGATTGGAAGCTCGTAGGGTACAGGCCCGCGGCAAGACTCGGTGGCGGTTTTGCTTTGGAACCGAGCGGGGGGCGAGACGCCCGCCGCCACAGCCGGCGGGGACGCCGGCGCTACGGCAGCAATCGTACAATGGAAGCATGAAGAGTATCTGCAGACTGGCACCTTTGATGCTGCTGGCTCTCTTCTTCGTTTTCTTTCAGCCAGTTCTTTCCGCACAATCCCCCAACCAGGAAGTAACCCGGCGGCTCATCCTTAAAGACGGATCGTACCAACTGGTCACGAAATATGACGTCAAGGGCGAACGCGTGCGCTATTACAGCTCGGAGCGCGAGGAATGGGAGGAGATTCCCAACTCGCTGATTGACTGGGCAGCGACTGAGAAATACGAGAAAGAGCGGGCGCTCGCTCCGGAAGCGGTGCAACTCGACAAAGAACTTCAGCATGAGGAGGAGATGGCCGAGGCGCGGCTGCCCCAGGTTGCCCCGGGACTCCGCATCCCAGAGGATCAGGGCGTGTTTCTGCTGGACAATTTCCAGGGAGAGCCGCAGCTTCTGGAGATTCAGCAAAACGCCAGCGACATCAATGCGGAGAGAAAAGGCAACATTTTGCGAGGGGCCATCAATCCCATCGCCGGAATCAAGCAAACGATTGAACTCGATCATGCGCATGCGGCCATTCAAGCGCACGTCGAGGTGCCATCAATCTATATGAACGTTGACACCGCGTCGGACCAGCCCAAGCCACCCCAAGACGCCCAAAAGCCGGCACAGGGGCAGCCGGCGCCTGCGACCGCGCCGTCCGATCATTACCGCATCCTTCGAGTCGAAGTGAAAGGCAACAAGCGAATTCTGGGCGACGTGAAGCGCCAGGTGACGGGGAAAGTCAGCCAGGAGCAACACGAGGTGAAATCGACATCGACGCGACTGGCGGGTGGATGGGTGAAGGTAACACCGACCGAGGCGCTGGCTCCCGGTGAATATGCGGTGGTGGAGATGCTGGGAAAAGAAGGGATGAACCTGTATGTGTGGGATTTCGGGGTGAATCCCAAGGCGCCTGCGAATCCGAATCCATGGAAGCCGGATGTGAAGGCGGCGCCGCCGAAGGCGAACAACCCACAGTGAGTTCCGTGGAGTTGGACTTATAAGCCTCAGACTAAAAAGCCTGCTGCCCGATACACTTGGGGACGCCGGACAGCCGAGGGCGGCTGTCCCTACATGGTCTCTTTACTCCTGCAGCATGCCGCGCTGGGCTATGCCGATGTTGTCGCGGGTAGAATTCTTGACCATATACATCATGCCGTCGGCCTGGCGGATGACGTCGTGTGCGGTGCGGGCATCGTGCGGGAAGGTGGCCACTCCGATGGAGGCTCGCACATTCAAGTTCAGTCCTTCTTCGCGGCAGAAACAGCTGGCGCGGAGGGCATCGCGCAAACGTCTGGCGACGACCAGAGCCTGATCTTTTCCGGTTTGCGGAAGCAGCACGACGAATTCGTCGCCTCCATAACGGAAAGCGAAGTCGATCAAGCGCAATTGCGCTTTCACCAGCCAGCCGATTTCGGCGAGCAATTTGCTGCCGATCAAGTGGCCGTGCGTGTCGTTGACGGTTTTGAAGTGATCCAGATCGATAAAGAGGACGCTGAACTCGTAGCCAAAGCGGGAAGAGCGATAAACCTCGGTGTCAAGCGTCTTGTAGAGGTGACGTGCGTTGTACAAGCCGGTGCAGTCGTCGGTGATGGTGAGTTCCTGGATCTTTTCCACCCAGCGCGCGTTTTCGATGGCAATGGCGGCGTAGTCACACAGAGCCTGCAAGAAGAACAGTTCCGCGTCTTTGAACTGCTCCATGTTGACGTTAACCAACTGGATAACGCCGAGAACACGGAGTTTGGAACGCAAGGGTACGCAGATCACTGAGCGTGTTTCCCATTTGGTGGCGTCGTCGACGCGACTGGCAAAGAAAGGATCGGAACGGACATCAGGGACGACGCGCGCCTCGCCGTGTTTTGCCACCCACCCGGCGATGCCCTCTCCGACTTTCAGCCGAACGTTCTTGAGAGCTTCAGCTTTATCGCCTACGGCGATCGCGAAATAGAGCTCTTCGCGCGCTTCGTCGACCATGAGCAGCGACCAGGTATCCGGACGGAAATATTCCCCCATCTTTTCCATGATGGTCTGCAGGATGGAGTCGAGGTCCAGCGAGGACGTGAGCGCCTTGGCCACGTCATGAAAAATCATTAACTCCTGGCTCTGGCGGGTCAATTGAGTGCCGGCCTCGGGCATGGAAAATCCGTTATTCTCCGTAAGATAGGGTGGCGTGAAAAAATTATATGCGGCACTTTCGTAAACCAGCAATGAACGTTAGTAACCCGTACCCCTGACGGCACGGGGGGCCGACAATCCGGCCCGTTTTCTGGGCCATTTCGAGAATTCCGAATTGGCCGGGGTTAGAATCTGGGACATGTACCATTACGATCCTAATACGGCGCTGGAAGAGTTGACTGAGGACGCGACTTTGCCGAATCCCGTGCATGTGCGGGACATGATCCTGCGCAAGAAGCTTACCGCCGACAGATCGCTGGAACTGAACCGGCTGTTTGTCGAATATCAGAAGTTTTTCGGGGAAGCGCAGAAACTGGGGAAAGAGATATTGAAGCAGTTGACGGCATAGGGCTGAATAGTGAGTCGCTAGTGCCGACATCAACTTAGAAAGGCGAGCAGTTCTTCGCGCGTGAAACCGGCCTCTCTGAGCAGCGACACCAACGTTCCCTTGGGCAAGTCACGGTTGTGCTGCGGGACGACGGCCCGGCGTCGAGAGATGGAGTTGTAATACACGAAGTGACTGCCAGAAGTGTGGTCGAGGACGAAGCCGTTCTGTTCGAGAAACCGAATTACTTGGCGTGGCTTGACGGCGGGTAGTTTCGGCATCGCTATTGTTTTATAGCAACTGCACAGCTGCAAAGCCAGCAGTAACAGTAGTGCCCTCTGCGGAGAAGCGGGAAACTCCCAACCCCCCCTTTTTTTAGGAAGTTTCTGCTAAAACCTTGACGTGGAACGCTAATCAAAGCACCACCTTCGCGTCTCAATTCCGCGCGCATAGCGGAACCCGAAATCGTTTCGACGCCCTAGACCTTGTCAAAATCTTGAGCGACAGGAAGAACTCGCGAGGCGTCATCGCCGCCCTCAGCGGGCGTACTCGAGATCCAATGAGGCGAGAAGGGTATCTTCGTCAGTGGGGATGGGATCATTATGTTTGCGAAGGCTGGCGACATAGGCCGCGATTGCATCCTTGGCCATATCCTGGGCTTCTCTGAGAGTGCGTCCGTAAGTCACGCAGCCTGGCAGAGCCGGAACCAGCGCTGTGTACCCGCCCTCGGGTTCGGGACGAAGAATGATGTTGTAGCGATACCGAGCCTTCGCCATGCCTCTATTGTAATCGTATTCCTTGATTACATCGCACCTTTGTCAGGGGAAATTCCTTTACAATACCCAATTCCCTTATGAATCTCCGCGAGTGACTGTGTCTCGGCGCTCGCAACTCACGACTCGGGACTCAAAACTATGCATCGTTGGTCAGAGCTGTTTATTCCTACATTGCGCGAAGCGCCGGCGGACGCTGAGGTGGCTTCGCACAAATTCCTGGTGCGGGCGGGATATATCCGGCAGCTGGCGGCGGGGATCTACTCCTATCTCTTTCTCGGAAACCGCTCCTTCAACAAGATTATTCGCATCGTGCGCGAGGAGATGGACCGGATCGGCCAGGAATATTACTTGCCGGCGCTGCATCCGCGGGAACTTTGGGAGGCGAGCGGCCGCTGGTCGCTGATGGGCGAGAACCTGTTTCGCTTGAAGGACCGCAAGGGCGGCGATATGTGCCTGGGCATGACCGAGGAAGAGGTCATGACCTCGATCGCGCTGAAGGAACTGCGCAGTTATAAGCAACTGCCGCAGATCTGGTATCAGATCGCACCGAAGTTCCGCGATGAGCCGCGCCCGAGATCGGGGTTGCTCCGCATCCGGCAATTCATGATGAAGGATTCGTACTCCTTCGACATCGACGCGGCGGGGCTGGATGTTTCCTATCGCAAACACTACGACGCATACTGCCGGATTTTTGACCGCTGCGGGTTGAAGTACATGGTGGTGGAGGCAGACTCGGGAGCGATGGGCGGGAAAGAGTCGCACGAGTTCATGGTAAGGACTCCGGCGGGCGAGGATCGGATTGTAAGCTGCGATGGCTGCGATTACGCGGCCAACCTGGAGAAGGCGACGTCCAAGCTAGAAGTGGTGGAGGATCTATGGCCCGATGGCGATGGCAAGCCACTGCTGGTCCACACGCCGGGGCAGAAGACGATTGAGGATGTAGCAAAGTTTCTGGGTGTTTCACCGAAGAACAAGATCAAGACGCTGGCGTTGATGGCCGATGACATCGATGAGAAGGGGAAGAAGACGTCCCGTGCAGTTGTCGTGCTGATGCGCGGGGATCATCAGTTGAACGAGGCCAAGCTGAACGCGACGGTTGCGCCGGCGACGCGGCCCATGGAAGAGGCGGAGATCCAGGCGCTGTTCAATTCTCCGGCAGGATATCTGGGGCCGGTTGGGATTGAATGGGCGAAGGATCTCAAAAATCACCACGGCAAGCCGGTGCTGCTGGTGGACAAGGCACTTGAAGGACGCACCAACCTGATTGCGGGCGCCAACAAGAAGGATTATCACCTGAAGAATCTGACGCCAGGGAAGGATTTTCAGCCGACGGCATACGCGGATCTGCGGGCGGTGACGGCGGGCGAAGCTTGTCCGAGTTGCGGTAAGCCGCTGCGCATCGATACGGCGGTGGAGATTGGTCACATCTTCAAACTGGGATACCGCTACTCCGAATCGATGGGCCTGCGCGTACTCGACAAGAACGGCAAGGAAGTGATGCCGATCATGGGGTGCTACGGGATCGGGATCGAGCGCATTCTGACGGCGGCGGTGGAACAGGGAAACGATGCGGACGGGTTCTGGCTGCCGGCGGCGATTGCTCCGTTCGAGGTAGTGGTGGCACCCGTCAACATGAAGGATGAGGCCGTGCGTACGGCGGCGGAAGACATTGCCAAGCGGCTGGATGCGGCTGGAATCGATGTAGTTCTCGATGACCGTGACGAGCGGCCTGGCGTGAAATTCAAGGATGCCGATTTAGTCGGTATCCCCTTTAGAATCACGGTGGGAAAGAAAGTTACCGAAGGCACTGTCGAGTGTGTTTTGCGTTCGACCCGGCAGGTGCAGGATGTTACGATTTCCGCTATAGTCCAACATTTTCAGAAAGTACTGGGCCGGGCGGAATAAGCGTCTTGCTGCCCGGTTGATCGTGGGATATGGGATCTGTCAAAGCTATCATCGGGATATTGCTCGTCGTCGCGGTGATTTATTCCGCCTTTCAAATTGTTCCGCCGGAGCTGAGCAATTTTTCGTTCCAGGATGATTTACGGGCGATCGCCATGACGGCCGGTGCGAACCCTCACACCACGGATCAGGCTCTGGTTGAAGCGGTGATGAGAAAAGCGGAAGAGCATCAGATTACGCTGGCACCGGACCAAGTGACCGTACAGCGGATCGGGACGCCGGGATCGCTGGCGGTATATGTTGCGGCGGACTATAGCGTCCCAGTGGTACTGCCGGGGTACTCGTTTACCTTGCACTTCAACCCATCGAGCGGCAATAAGGGCTTTTAGGTTAACAAGAAGAATCTTGAAGAATTGAAGTCCCTCGTCGACGAGGGGCTTTTGTTTTGCATCAAACATCGGCCACCTGTTTTAGATCGCGAAAGGGCTGCGACGGCTTTCGAGTCAGCGACGGACAAAAAATCAACTCGAAATGCCCGCGTCAGAGTCGGCAAAGGTGAAGGTCTCCTTCCCAAATGAACGGGAGGACAAGGGGCATCCTGACGGTCATCGACTGTGACATTCGTAACGTTGTCACTCGTTACGTGCGGACCTAACATCGCTGTGAGATGGGAATTTCTTCTCGCCGTCTGCGCGGGATCCTCCTCGCGAAGAGCCCGGGTTTAGAAACCAACCAGATCGGCGCAAGGGGTCTAAGCGCAAACAGGAAAGAATCAGGGTGGAGGTAGTTTCATGACGACGAAGGTGCGGGCGCTCTGGATAACGGCGATGCTAGTGACCACGATGTTGAGTGTCGGGTGCGGGCACTACACTTGCGGTGCAACGTTCGGTGCTTCCAGTTGTACGGCGAGCGGAAGCGGGATCAGTCAAACCGGCGGGAACGGCACGAGTTCCAATGCGGCGTTTGCGTTTGCGGTGGACCATGGGGGGACGATCGACGGCTTCACATTGACCGCCGGTGGCACTTCGCCAAGCTTCGGGCCAACCAACGGGTTTACGGCACCCACTGTTCCTAGCAATCAAGACGGGTCGGGCATGGTAGTCGCGCAGAGCTTATATCTGTACGTTTCGTTTCCGGGAACTGGCCAAATTTTCGGGTACACAATAGGAACTGGCGGTGGACTTACGGCGATCACCGGCAGTCCCTTCAGCGCGCCATTCTTGATTGGTGAACCCTCCGCAGGCCTTTGGAGCATGATCACGAATCCGGCGGGCACTCTCTTGTTTATGGTGGATACCTCCGGCATGTCGGTTCACGTGTATCAGATTGGGAGCGGCGGTGCATTGACCCAGGTCAGTGGCTCTCCCTTCTCCGTGCCATTCTTCCCAGGAAACCTGGGAACCGACGGGCAGGGAAAATATTTGTACGTGACGACAAACGTTAACCCATCGGCCGTGGCAGCATTTACCATTGGCAGCAGCGGCACACTCACCCCCGTCCCGGGGAGTCCGTATGCTTACCCGATGCAGCAGGTTCGCGGAGACGCGTCCGGCAAGTACCTCATCGGTGTCCGGAACAACACTGTTGGAGTGAACGCCGTGTACGTCTTTAGCATCGCGCAATCGGGTAGCAATGCGGGCGCAATCGCACCGGTTACAGGTTCACCCTTTGCGACCACATTTGTACCCTTCAGCTTCGCGGTCCAGCCGAATACTGGTGGGACTCTGGTTTACACGTTCAGCATCAACGCAACTCAGACAGGGTATAACCCGATTGAAGGCTTCCAATTGAATACGACGAGTGGCGCTTTGACCGCAGCCACCGGATCACCATACAGTGGGGTCTCAAACGGCTTTTGGGGACAGTTCGACCAGAGCGGGACGCTCTTGTTTGTGAATGGCGGTGTCATCAACGGCAGCACGGTTACGACCTACCTGGGAGCGATGAGCGTTGGTTCCGATGGGGTGCTCACACAACCCACATCACAACTGACCCTTGCTACCTCAGGTTTCTGGACGGTTACCGATCCGAAATGATGAATTGGCTCCTGAGCCAGTAGATACTGGGGTATGAAACTTCATTGAACCAAGTTAGACCCGCGTGTACTGCGGGTCTCTTTTCGTTTTCAGGCTCAGGGTTACAATGGAGGTACCGTCCCTGGTCATCTCGCTGCGTGGAATCTGCGTGCCCGGAGCGGCAGCAGGGGAGCGAGTTGATTCCTTAAAGGCGGTGAGCGATCTCCGAACCGGAAACTGGCCGACAAGCGCCAGCCCGCGACCTTGGGGACACGTTTTGAGGTATCAACCTTTTAGCCAGCGCTATCGTCTGATTACGGTCCGGGCGTAGAGTACGAATCGTGGCCATTAGAATCCGAATTCCGAAAGCCAGTGGAGGAGTGCGCGGACTGCCGCGGGATCCTTTGCTGCGCGCCGCAGTCGGGGCGTTTCTGATTCTGGCCGTTTCGTTTACGGTCCTATTTTCCTACTACTACATCAAGTACGACCGCATCATTCAAAAACGGTTCCGCACTCCGGTGTTTGCGAACTCGGCGAAGATTTTCGCCCTGCCGGAGACGGTGCGCGACGGCGAGAAGATTGGGGCGAAAGAAATCGCCGCGGATTTGCGGCGCGCCGGTTACTCGGAAAAGGATGGGGAATCGAAGCTGGGGACGTTCCACCTCGAGAAGGGTGGGATCGAGATCACGCCGGGAGAAGAGTCATATCATAGCCCAGAGCCGGCGCATATCAGCATTACCGACGGAGAGGTAGACCACATTACCAGCCGTGGAGTCGAGCTCTCTGCGTACGAACTGGAGCCCCAGCTGGTGACGGCACTGTTCGACGCGGGGCAACGGTCGAAGCGAGAACTGGTGAAGTACAACGACATCCCCCCCGTGATGATCCAGGCGGTGCTTGCCATCGAGGACCGGCGCTTCTTCGAGCACAGCGGGGTTAACTTCGTGCGCACGATCGAGGCGGTATGGGAGGACGTGCTGCGGCAGAGACGGGCGCAGGGCGGTTCCACAATCACCCAGCAGCTGGCGCGAGGTTTCTTCCTGACTCCTGAAAAGTCGATTAAGCGCAAGCTGACCGAGATGCTGATTGCGGAGGAGATGGAGCAGAAATTCTCCAAGCAGCAGATTTTCGAGTTTTACGCGAACTGGGTAGACCTGGGACAGCGGGGTTCATTTGCGATCAGCGGGTTCGGTGAGGCTTCGCACGCCTACTTCAACAAGGATCTGAAGGACATCACGCTGCCCGAGGCGGCGCTGCTGGCGGGACTGATCCAGAGGCCGAGTTACCTGTCTCCTTACCGGCATCCGGAGCGGGCCATGGAGCGCCGCAACCTGGTGCTGGAGACCATGGTCGACACTCACGCAATCACGCGGGAGCAGGCGGACAAGGCGAAAGCAGCGCCCCTCAAATTGGCCCCCCCGAACGTGGAAGCCAGCGACGCGCCGTACTTTGTGGATATGGTGCGGGATTCGCTGATCGGCAAGTACAGCGAGAACGAGTTAAACGACAGCTCGTACCGCATCTACACCACGCTCGATCAGGACCTGCAGAAAGCTGCAGCGCAGTCGGTGGAGATGGGTATCAAGCTGGTTGATGAGCAGGTGATCAAGCTGCGAACCAAGAAGGTGAAGGTCGGCAAGAAGCTCGAGACGAAGGTGCTTCCCGGGCCACAGGCGCAGGTTGCCCTGGTGGCAATCGATCCGCATACGGGCGCGGTGCTGGCGCTGGTCGGCGGACGCGACTACGGCTGGAGCCAGCTGAATCACGCGGTTGCCAAGCGGCCAACGGGATCGATCTTCAAACCGTTTGTGTACGCGACAGCGGTGAATACAGCGATCGATGGATCGCCCACGGTAGTGACTCCGGCGTCGACGGTTGAGGATGAGCCGACAAGCTTCGCGTATGGCGATCAGATTTACGAGCCGCGCAACTACCGAGAGGAATATCGCGGCGAGGTGACGCTGCGCTACGCACTCGCCATGTCGCTGAACAATGCGACCGTCAAAGTAGCGGAGGAAGTTGGCTATGACAAAGTTGCGGACCTGGCGCGCACGGCGGGGATCTCGTCGGTAAAAGCGACTCCGGCGATGGCGCTGGGGTCCTATGACGCCTCGCCCCTGGAGATGGCGGGCGCGTACACGGTGTTCGCTAACGCCGGAGTGCGGTTGTCGCCGATCCTTCTACGGTCAGTGCGCAACGGCAAAGGCGACGTGCTGGCGAACTACAACACCGATCAGAAGCAGGTTCTCGACCCGCGGGTGGCATATGTCATGACGAACATGATGGAAGGCGTCATCAACAACGGGTTGGGATACACGGCGGTGCGTTTGCGAGGCTTTACCCTTCCCGCGGCAGGTAAAACCGGCAGTTCGCATGACGGATGGTTTGCTGGATATACGTCGAACCTCCTTTGCATCGTGTGGGTGGGATACGACGATTACAGCGATCTGCGACTGACCGGAGCGCAGACCGCCGGACCGATCTGGACCGAGTTCATGAAGAAGGCGGCAGCTCTGCCGCAGTATTCGAATATGAAAGAGTTTTCCCAGCCTTCGGGTGTGGTCGACGTACAACTGGACAAAGCGACGAACCGGCTGGCGACGTCGAATTGCCCGGACGACTACGTTTCGGCGTTCGTGGCAGGAACCGAGCCGAGAGATACCTGCGACGAGCAACAGGGGCTGAAAGGCGTCTTCTCGCGTCTGTTTGGCAGCGGAAGTAAACCAGTGATGCCGCAACCGGAGCCGGTAAACGGACAAGATCCGAATAATCAGAAGGATCCGAGCAAGAAAAAGGGATTCTTCGGCAAGCTGGCCGGAATTTTTAAGGATGACAAGAGTTCAGCCCCACCGCCAGCGACGACAAAACCGGCAGATCCCGGGCAGGCCCCGCCGCATTGACGGCGGCGTTCCGCATTAACTCTTAGCTTCTACGTCTCAGCACAAGCCAATTGCCCCAAAATACCTTTGTGGAACGGGTTTCCGCGGGGCGGAGTTGTTCGTCACAAATCTTCGCTGGGAGGGCGAAAGTGTGCCAGAATAAGCGCAAACAACTTGGGGGTGGCCCATGGCTCTCTACCCGAAAACTGCGTTGGTTTCTGCGTCCTTTCTTGCCGCTGGCCTGTGCGTCTTTTCGATTTCCTCTTCTGCGCAGGTTTCTCATTCCGAGACAGTACAAATCAAGCCTCCGTTAATTCGGATGATTGATCCTCCGTCTGCGGACGCAACGGTGGCGGATCTGGATCAGCGGGGGGATCAGTTGCGCACGGAGAAGCTCTATCTGGACGCACTCGACTACTATCGCGCAGCGCTGAACAAGCAGCCTCACTCGGCCTCCCTGTTGAACAAGATCGGGATTACCGAGTTAATGATAGAGCGCTATCGCGAGGCCAAGAAATCGTTCGAGCATTCGATCAAGTCGGACCGCGCGTTTGCGGACGCATACAACAATCTGGGCGTGGTGTATTACAAACAGCGGAGATACGGTGCGGCGGTGAAGCAGTACCGGCGAGCGATTGCGCTTGACGGCACGTCGGCGTCGTTCTACAGCAATCTGGGCGCGGCGTTGTTTTCCAAGAGGGAATTTGATCCGGCGGTGATGGCGTATCAAAAAGCCGTAGAACTGGATCCGGATGTGTTTGAGCGGACTTCACGCGGTGGAGTGCAGGCGCAGCTGCCTAGTCCAGCAGATCGCGCGCGATACGACTACACGGTCGCCAAGCTGTACGCGAAGATGGGATTCTCGGACCGCTCGCTGGAGTATCTGCGGAAGGCGATGGAAGACGGATACAAAGATTTCAAGAATGTCTACAAAGACACGGAGTTTGCGGAGTTGCGGAAAGATAAGCGGTTTACGGAATTGATGGCCTCGAAGCCGACGGCACTTCAGGAGTAATGTCTCATTCACAATCTGAGTGTTCACGAGACATTTGTTATCTGCACAAGCTCTCTCAGGTTTTACAAAGATTTACAAAATTAGACGGAACGTTTTCGCGTTCCGGTGTTTAATTCTTTTACAGACTCCTGAAAACAACAGGGTGAGTAAGGAGAAACGGTAGCCCACCGAATGCTGACCCGAGCACGCCCCAAGCAAGCATTCGGTGGGTTTTTAGTTTCAGTTACCCAACCATAGCTCCCGGCCCAATTAGCTCACGAATTAAGGCAGGAATCCTAAGAATTGGTTTTTGGGCTGCGCTCGCCGATATATTCCTCTAGAATTTTCTTCCATTTGCCTTGCGCTTTGAGGATGAATTCCACCGCATCGCGGAGGGCGCCATCGCCGCCGGCATGCGGAGTCACGTAATGGGCTTCTTCCTTCACCTCGGCGCGGGCGTTGCGCACGGCAATCGATAAGCCCGCGGCACGCATGGCGGGCAGGTCGATGATATCGTCGCCGACGAAGGCGGCTTCTTCCGGCCCGATTCCATCCTGTCTGACGATCTCCTCGAATGCAGTGCGCTTATCCTGAATTCCCTGGCGGACGTACTCGAGTTTGAGGTCGCGGGCGCGAAGGGCGACGGTTTCCGATACACGCTTCGTAATCAGTCCGGTCTTGATGCCTGCAAGGCGTGCCAGCGAGATCGATGTACCGTCGTGAGCATGAAAGCCCTTGGCCTCGATCAGAGACTGGCTGTGGAAGCCGAACCCGCCCTCACCGCCATGTTTAGCGGAGAGTTCGAGGATGCTCTGCTGCGCACCGGAGGGAGTAGGAAAGATGAACAGCTTGCCGTCGGTGAGAACGCCGTCGACATCGAAGAGAAGGAGTTTGATTCTGCGGGCACGAGAACGGCCGGAGAGTTTGGGCATCGGGGGAAAATTCTAGCAGTCCCGGGAGTGAGCGGGCTGGGCTTTATGCGGCGAGATCCTGATCAGGGGTCATCGATGCCACCGTAGGAAGTTCCTTAGCGACCCGTGTGATTGAGGTCTTCCAGCACCAATGGTTGCTTCAACAGGGGATAGAAGCGCGCGGACGGCAGACGTGACCGGCGTCACTGACATCGCCACGATCCTGAGCAGAAAATCGCCTGGTAGGTTTTCTCGTCTCCCCGCAGCGCACTTCCCACCTCGGGACGCGACACCCTCAGAGACGAGCGTTTGAATTTGGCGCAGTAATAGATCAAGAGCCAGACCAAGGGGATTCGAATCCAAGGGCGCGGTCAGGATGTCCCCGTGCAGGCCACACTGTCTCATTACCGTATTCTTGAACAAATTGGTGCCGGAGGGATGGGTGTCGTATTTCGCGCGCACGACGAGCGTCTGGATCGCGACGTCGCGCTGAAGGTGCTTCCTCCAGGTACCGTGGTCGAAATAATGGCCCGCAAGCGCTTTCACAAGGAAGCGCTCACGCTTTCGAAGCTCAACCACCCGAACATCGCCACGGTTCACGACTTTGACACGCAGGATGGCACCGACTTCCTGGTTGAAGAACTGATCGAGGGCTTGTCTCTCGATGCGATGCTGGCGCCGGGACCGCTCTCGGAAAAGGAGATAATCCATCTCGGTTCGCAACTGGCCGAAGGCCTTGCAGTGGCGCACGAGCATGCTGTGATTCACCGCGACCTGAAGCCCTCCAACGTACGCGTCACTCCTGACGCACGAGTCAAAATCCTCGACTTCGGCCTTGCCGTGATGCTGCGTGGGGAGACGAGTCCGCGTGCGGCAACTGAGACCTTGAGCGAAACGAAAACTCTCGTCGGCACTTTGCCGTACATGTCTCCGGAACAGTTATTGGCGGGCAGGGCTGACGCACGCACGGACATCTGGGCGACAGGATGCATTCTGTACGAAATGGCGACGGGGCGGCGCCCGTTCCTGGGTTCGGGCCCGGCGCTGACTGAGGCCATTCTGCACCACCAGCCGCCAGCGGTGGGCAAGCTGAATCCCATGATCAGCGCGGCTCTCGACGGAGTGATCCAAAAGTGTCTCGACAAGGAGCCGGAGAAGCGCTACCACTCTGCGCGGGAGATCGCAGTGGACCTGCGGCGAGCGGCCTCGGCGCCAGTGCCGGCGAGAATCCCGCCTCGATCGACAGGGTGGTTTGCAGTGGCTGCAACCGCGGTTGCAGCAGCGCTGGTCGTCGGTTTCTGGATGCGGTCGATTTCGAGGCGGAGCTATTCCGTCGAACCTGTTGCGAGTGTGTCATCGCCGGGGACAGCACCAGCGCACGAATTGTATTTGGCAGGGTTGAAGTACCTGGAGCGGTGGGACAAAACGGCCAACCTGGATTCCGCGATCGATCTGTTTGAGCAAGCGGTGAAGGCGGATCCGGGCTTCGCGCTCGGGTTCGCGGCGCTGGGAGAGGCTCACTGGGCGAAGTACAGGCTGGAGCACGATGCCCGGTGGATCGACAAGGCGGAGAGAGACTGCAGACGGGCCGCCGAGTTGAACAGCCAATTACCAGCGGTGTACGTGACTTTGGCGCGTGTTCATAACGGAAAGGGGCAGTACAACCTTGCGCTGCAGGAGATCCAGCAAGCGCTGAAGCTGGAGCCGCTCGACCCGGACGCGCTGCTGAGCGAAGCCGCGGTATACGCCAGCATGGGGCAGTTCGACCAGGCAGAGAACACATACAAGAAGGGGGCAGCGCTCCGTCCTCAGCATTGGGCGGGCTATTACGAGCTAGGAGGCTTCTACTACCGGCAGAGGCGCTATATGGATGCGGCAGTGGAGTTCGAGCGAGTGCTGAAAGTTACTCCCGATAACGCGATAGCTCACGCGACGTTGGGGGGCATGATGCAACTGTTGGGGAAGGACGGAGAGGCGGAGAAACATCTGAAACGATCGATCGAATTGCAGCCGAGCTATACCGCCTACACCAATTTGGGTGCTTTGTATTACCGGGAGCGGCGGTGGTCAGAGTCGGTAGCGATGACGCGGAATGCACTTGAGATCAACGCCAGCGACTGGCATGCGTGGTCGAATCTCAGCATCGCGCTAGCGTGGATGAACCGCAAGAACGAGGCCGATGAGGCATCACGCAATGAGCTGACACGGCTGGAAGAGATCGCAAAGGTCCGCGGGGACGACGCCGAAGTGCAGGTGGAACTCGGCCGGTTGTACTCGAAGGGAAAGATGCGGGACAAGGCGCTGCCACTCCTCGAGGCGGCGCTGGCCCGCGCTCCGGACGATCCCAACATATTGGCCAGTGCCAGCGAAGCCTACGAGAACCTCGGCAATCGCGATGTCGCTCTGGAATTGGTGAAGAAAGCTTTAATCCAGGGTTGGACCCTGGAGCAACTGGAGAATGACCCTGGGCAACGTGAATTACTTCTGGACTCTCGCTTTCACGAGATTGCAGGAGAGTTCAAGAAGAACCAAAGCCCGGCTCAACAGCCACGCTGAAGAGCCGGTCGAGAAGGAGAGCATATGAGTACTGTAGATTCAACCGCAACTCTAGAGGAGTTGAAAACCGATCCTCCTGTCAATGGCAAGGGCTATGACCTGCCTACGGTGCTAGCGAACCCCGCGGCCCCGAGATATGACGGCCAGAATCTCTTCATCCAGATTGATGTTCATTCTGATGACGCCCTGTTTCACAGCCAACTTCACGAACACGTCGGTACCCATCAACAGAGGCACGTACTCTTTTGTGCAAATGAACACTGCTGGTTGATCTTTAAAAACCAATCAGTCTTTGTTGAGACGCATCTAGAACTGATGAAGGGCGAGAAGATAGCGGCGCACGTCGCGGATAGTACCCGGGATGTGGACACGGAGTGTGTGGTCCGCGTGAGTGCAACAAGGCCTGGGAAAGTCGCGAGGAAGATGGACAGGCCGAATGTGCTGCACGGTCCAGTGATCTTTGTGCCGTAACGCCGCGAAGGCAAGCCCGGCCGGCCCGTGCGGCCGGGCTATCTGACAAGGGCAATTCTTGAGCTGGCGCCCCGGGCGACTCGACTCGTTTACCCACGCTGAGAATGCTCGCGATATTGGTCAAGTGAACCTACTCGGCTCGCTGTTCACGGCGGAGTAAGTGCGCCCACTACGGGTTTCTTCACGGCAGGGTCGCCCTTGTTTTAGGTCGAATTCCGGAGAGGAATACCGAATGCTGCCCTTTTTCCTCAGGCTAACTTCGTTAGCATCGACGAACCACACTTGAAGTACGCCCGTTCCAGCGAACATTTGGCGAAGGATCGATTTGGGAATAAAATAGCCGGATGCAGTTCCCTCCTTCGTCCCTGGCGTGGGCACATCCCCTGGTGGCGGAGTGGTTTGTCCAGCGGTTTGGGACGCCAACCGAGCCCCAGGAGCAAGGGTGGCCTCATATTCTCGCCGGGCGAACTACCCTGATCTCGGCACCGACCGGATCTGGAAAAACCCTGGCGGCGTTTCTCGCGTGCATTGACCGGCTGGTGCGCAAGGCGCTGGCTGCGGAGTTGAGAGACCGGACGGAAGTTCTTTACGTGTCCCCGCTCAAGGCCCTCGGAAACGACATTCAAAAAAACCTGGAGATTCCGCTGGGAGAGATTCTTGCTCTTGCGGGCGAGCGCGGGCTGCTGATGCCGGAGATCCGGACGGCGGTGCGGACTGGCGATACGCTCATTCCCGAGCGCCGTGCCATGCTGAAACGGCCGCCGCACATTTTGGTGACGACGCCAGAGTCGCTGTACATCCTCCTGACGGCGAATAGCAGCCGGGCCATCCTGCGCGATGTGGAGACGGTGATCGTCGACGAGATTCACGCGGTAGCGGATGACAAGCGTGGGGCGCATCTCGCGCTTTCGCTGGAGCGACTCGAGGCGTTGACTTATCGGCGGCCGGTGAGGATCGGGCTGTCGGCGACGCAGAAGCCAATCGAGGTGGTCGGACATTTTCTGACAGGGAATCGCGGGTCGGAAGCGGCTCCAGATGCGGAGCGACCGACGGTGCGCGGCCAAGATGGCCGCGCGACAGCCGGCGAGGGCGCCGGCGCTACCACTACCGACCCCGTCATCGTGAATATTGGGCACAAGCGAAAATTGGATCTCGCTATCGAAGTGCCTCCCATGCCGCTTGGTCCCATCGCCTCGAATGAGATGTGGGATGCGGTGTACGACCGGCTGGTGGAGTTGGTGAAGCAACACCGGTCGACACTCGTGTTCGTGAATACGCGGAGGATGGCGGAACGGATCGCACATCAGTTAGGTGAGCGCATCGGGGAAGAGAATGTGGCGGCGCATCACGGCAGCTTGTCGCGGAAACTGCGATTGGCGGCGGAGCAGAAGCTGAAGGAAGGCCAAGTACGGGTGCTGGTAGCCACCGCATCGCTGGAACTGGGAATTGATGTGGGATTCGTGGATTTGGCGGTGCAGATTAATTCTCCGCGGGCGATTGCAGTAGCGCTGCAAAGAGTGGGCCGATCGGGGCACTGGCGCGGAGCGGTGCCCAAGGGGAGATTCTTCGCGACGACTCGCGATGATTTGATGGAGTGCGCGGCGCTCGTCCGGGCGATTCGTATGGGAGATCTGGATCGCCTGATGATTCCGGAGGCTCCGCTGGATGTGCTGGCTCAGCAGATTGTGGCTACTTGTGCGGCGGGGAGAGACTCCGATGTTTCAAGGCGATCGACGGCGCGTCCCGCCGCCGGCGGAGACCCATCGAGTTCGCCCATAGCAGGCGACGGCGCAACGGACTCAGGGTGGGGCGAAGAAGAGCTCTTTGATCTAGTGCGACGCGCTTATCCGTATAGAAATCTTAAGCGCGAGACATTCGAGGCGATTCTGGAGATGTTGTCCGAGGGGATCGCGGCGCGGCGGGGACGGTACGGGGCGTACATCCACCGCGATCGGGTGAATCGGAAGTTGCGGGCGCGGCGCGGCGCGCGTCTGGCAGCGATCACCAGCGGGGGGGCAATTCCGGATAACTCCCTTTATACCGTGGTTGCCGAACCGGACGGAGCAATGGTGGGGACCGTCGATGAAGATTTCGCGGTCGAGAGCAATCGCGGCGACATCATGCTGCTAGGGAATACGTCGTGGATGATCCATCGGATCGAGACGAATTCCGGGCGGATGCTGGTGCACGACGCGCATGGGCGCCCCCGAGCGTGCCATTCTGGCGCGGAGAGGCTCCGGCGCGGACCGAAGAGCTGTCGCAGCATGTGGGTGATCTGCGGGAGAAAATCAGCGAAATGCTGCCGCGAACTTCGCCGGTGGGATTCTCGGCGACGCAACCGGAAGTCGCCGGGTGCGTAGATTGGCTGAAAGAAGAATGCGGGCTGGATAATTCCGGGGCGGAACAGGCGATTGAGTACATCCTGCAAGGTCGCGCTGTTCTGGGCGGGGTGCCGACGCAGAAAACCGTAATCGCCGAGCGCTTCTTTGATGAGGCGGGAGGTATGCAGTTGGTGATCCACGCGCCATTTGGCGCGCGGATCAACAAGGCTTGGGGATTGTCGCTGCGCAAACGATTCTGCCGCGGGTTCAATTTCGAGTTGCAGGCGGCGGCCACGGACAATGGGCTGAATATCGCGCTGGCGGAGCAGCACAGCTTTCCGCTGGGCGATGTCTTTCATTTCTTGCAGGCGGAATCGGTGCAGCCGATTTTGGAGCAGGCTGCGCTGGATTCCCCAATCTTTGGGACTCGCTGGCGCTGGGACGCGAACCGCGCGCTGGCGCTGTTGCGGTTTCAGGGCGGGAAGAAAGTTCCAGCGCAGATTCAGCGGATGCGGTCTGACGATCTGCTGGCCTCGGTGTTTCCGGAGGCTGCGGCTTGTTTTGAGAATATCGAAGGCGATCGCAAGATTCCCGATCATCCGCTGGTCAGCGAAGTGATGAAGGATGTGCTCACCGAAGCCATGGATCTAGAGGGATTGAAAACACTGCTGCGCGGGATGGCTTCCGGTGAGATTCGCGTCCTGGCGGTGGATACCCCGGTGCCGTCGCAGTTTTCGCACGAGATTCTGAACGCGAATCCGTATGCATATCTCGACGATGCGCCTCTGGAGGAGCGGCGGGCGCGAGCGGTCGAGATGCGGCGTGTGCTGCCCGAGTCGGTGCTGGAAGAAGTTGGGAAGCTCGATCCGGGAGCGATTGCACAGGTGCGGCAGGAGGCGTGGCCCGATGTGCGCGATGCGGACGAGTTGCACGATGTACTGCATACTCTGGTGGCGCTGCCTGAGGAGTTGTGTTCGACAGACGCGAATGCCAGCCGAGATTCGCTTGACTTGACAGCCCTGTCGATTTCCCTCGGGGCAGGCTTGAGTTGCCACATGAGCACTGCCGGGTGGCAAGGATTCTTCGAAGCTCTTGTGAGGCAGGGACGGGCCGGGGTTGCTGTCGAGGCTGAGGCCGAGACGGCCTCACGACAGCCGGTGGGATGCAGGCGCTACTGGGTGGCCGCCGAGAGGGCTCGGAGCTTTCGAGCACTCTTTCCCAGCGCACAGTTTGAGAACGAGTTGGCCGACGTGGAGTCCGGCGAGGGTTCGCGAGACGATGTCTTGCTTTCGCTGGTCACCGGCTGGATGTCACATATTGGGCCGGCGACTGCTTCGCAATTGGGCGATGCTCTGGGGCTTCCTGCTGGCGATATCGAGAAGGCCCTCTTGCGGATGGAAGCCAGCGGGACGGTGCTGAGAGGCACGTTCACCAGCGCTGCAGATCGGCGGAGAGGAGTGTCCGCTCCACATGAAGCGGTCGAGCTTCGCTCGACCGGACAGCCGGGGGCGGCTGTCCCCACAAGTGTTTCCAAAGAAACAGAAACTGAGTGGTGTGAGCGGAGGCTGCTGGCGCGGATTCATCGGCTGACTGTGGGGATGCTGCGGAAGCAGATTGAACCGGTCACCGCTTCGCAGTTTATGCAGTGGCTACTGCGGTGGCAGCATGTGGCCCAGGGCTCGCAGGTTTCGGGGGAGCGCGGAACCCTGGAAGTCCTGCAGCAACTGCAGGGATTCGAAATTCCGGCGAATGCCTGGGAGCGGCAGGTGCTGTCAAGGCGGATCGCCGATTACGATCCGAAGTGGCTCGACCAACTCTGCCTGACTGGGGCAGTGGGGTGGGGACGATTGTCGCCGCATCCCGCGACATTGGAATCTGGCGGAATGGAGGCGCCGTCCGACGGACCGACTCCGGGGCGACAGAGACGAGTGATTCCGACTAGCGTGGCTCCCATTACGTTTTTTGTAAGGGAAGAAGCGGATTGGATGGCTCTATCTCGAAATCCCCACTTCTCCCAACAGCCAGGAGAAGTGGGTCACCCAGGGCTAAGTCATGGGGCGCAGTTGGTCCAGGATTTCCTACGACAGCGTGGAGCGTCGTTCTTTGCCGATATCGTGCGGGGAACGGGGAAGTTGAAAGCGGAGATCGAGACGGCGTTGTGGGAGTTGGTGGCGGCAGGCCTGGTGACGGCGGATGGGTTCGATAATTTGCGTTCGCTGATCGATCCCAAGCGCAGAGCGGGGCAGGGAGCGGGGAAAACGAATCGACCGCGACACAGCGCGGGACGATGGGCGCTGCTGCATGCCGACGCTGCAGCCGAGCGGCCTCGGGCAGTGGAGGCGGCATGCTGGATGCTGCTTCGGCGATATGGCATTGTGATTCGCGATCTGCTGGCGCGGGAGTCGAACCTGCCGCCGTGGCGCGAGCTGCTGATGGGATTCCGCCGGTTGGAGGATCGTGGAGAGATTCGCGGCGGGCGCTTTGTTGACGGCTTCCTGGGTGAGCAGTTTGCGTTGCCGATTGCCGTCGAGTCGGTACGGGCAATGCGGAATCTGCCCCAGAATACGGACCCCGTTACGCTATCAGCTGCCGACCCTTTGAATCTCGTTGGAATTCTGGTTCCCGGGGAGAGAGTGCCGGCAATTTCCGGGAGGACCGTCAATTATCCAGAGTCGTTCGAGCGCACGGATGTGGGAGCATCGCTTCGAACTGCGTAAGTAGAGACGGCATACCTACCGCTTCAGGTCAAAACCCCCACTTCTCCCAACTACAGGGAGAAGTGGGGCACCCGAGCTTAGTCATGGGGCCCGCGCCGTGGCATTTCAAGGTAAAGTTCCCACAACATTCTGGTGCCCGTTATTTTCCTGCCAATTCTTTCTTCACCACATCGCTGACAGCTTTTCCATCCACGCGCATACCAGCGGCGTTGAATCGGGCCATCGCGTTCTTCATTACCGTGCCCATCTCTTTCATGGTGGGTGTGCCCATCTCCGCGATGACGGCTTTTACGCCGGCGGCGATATCGGCGTCGCTCGCCGCTTTCGGGAGATACGACTCAATCACAATGATCTCGGCGGCTTCTTTGTCGGCCATCTCCTGGCGTCCGCCCTTGGTGAATTGCTCGACCGACTCCTTGCGCTGCTTGATCAATGTCGATAGAACAGCCTGCGATTCCTTGTCGTCGAGCGGTCCCATTTTTTCGACCTGGCGTAGTTGCAGTGCGCTCTTGACCATCCGCAGAGTGGAGAGGCGGGCTTCATCCTTGGCCTTCATAGCCGTGACGATGTCCTTTTGAATCTGATCAATGAGGGGCATGGAAGGATTATAGGCGAAGAGGGAAGACACGTTCTGGAAGTGCAGCATTTCCGTAAACCCCTGCACTGCCTGAGACCTCTAATGATTCGTGTTGAGAATTTGATTCGAGGTGACCCGTGGCGAGATTTGTCTACAAACCCAAAGAACAAGTAGCAGAGCCCGAACTCCTGAAAGGCTGGCAGCAGATCGCTTCCTTTCTGGGCGAGCCGGTCTCGGTCGTGCAGCGGTGGGCTACCGAAGGAATGCCTGTCCGCCGGCAGGGACGCTTCGTCACCACCACCGGCGATGAAATCAGCCTATGGCTCCGGAGGGAAGCGGGGAAGCCTGTGGATATCGTGACGGAGAATACAGATCTTACGGCGGAGTTGAAACGTGGCCTTTCACTCGTCCGTCATGAAAAAGCCCATGATCCCCAGCGGAGGCAGGACCGGGAAGCAAGCTGAGTCGGCTTCCTGCATCTTCAGAATGGGAGCCCCAGCGCGCCGCTTAAGAACTTTGCCAGGGGTGACATCTTCCGGCAGGCCGTCGCAAACGTGCTCATGAATCGTGGGCTGCAGACCTGGGAATCGGTGAACTCGATGGCAGTCCCCAGATCACGCAGCTTGAGGTCTTCCACGAAGTCGTGATCGCAGGGAAATCCTCGAGGGGGACGCGAAAGCTTTGTGGCGTCATCCCAGTTCAGAAGCTTGCGGACGGGCCGCCACTCATCGCCGCGGTCCATGATCGCGTTGCGCACCTTCAGCAGAGTAGGCGTCTCGGGGTGCCACAAGCCGGACGCAGCGAAGCACCCGCCTGGCTCCAGATGTAGATAGAAACCGGGAGAGTGTACGTCTTTGCCACGGTGCGAGAATCGCATCGCTAGATGCGTTTTGTACGGACGCTTGTCGGAAGAAAATCGGGTGTCGCGATAAATGCGGAACAACGATCCACGGGAGGCGCGAGGATCAGCCATCAGATACGGAGTGATCTCGTGCAGCGGGGCTGCAAAATCGGTAATAAAGCGGATCGCCGGCCCGTGTGCGGAGGCGATGTATTCCTCTTTGTGGGTCTGGAACCATTCCCGGTTATTGTTGCGCTTCAGGCGAGTCAAGAATCGGAAAAGCTCGGGAGTAAAGTATGAGGACATGACACTCAAAAATACGGGGTGCCGGCGAGAAAAGCAAAACGGACAAAAGCCAACCACTAAGGACGCGAAGGTACACGAAGGAAGGTCAGTTCTAAAACCTATTGGGGGCTCCTTCTTGTCCTGCGGTTTAGGCCTTTGGCTTGCGGTGCTCACACGCGTCCGTGTTCAGGCAGGAATCTGCGAGCCGCAGGCGCTCAACCGGCACTCCTCCGACGATGTGGGAGTCGATGATTTCATCGATATCGGCCTCGGTGACGTGCCCATACCAAACCGCATCCGGATACACGACGATGTTCGGACCGTGCTCGCATTGATCGAGGCATCCGGACTGGTTCGCCCGCACGCGGCCTTTGAGTCCGCGTTGAGCGAGCTTTTGCTTGAACAGTTTCTGCAACGTCGCTTCGGCAGTTGGATCGCAGCATCCTCGCGGATGTCCTGCCGGACGTTGATTGCCGCAAACGAAGATATGTTTCTCAAACTTCGGCATCAGGCGACCGAGGCCAGCGTAGATTTGTCTGCCGCACTTATTTCCGCGTCCCAGATTCCTTCGAAATCCACGAAATATCCTTGCACCTCGACTTCGGGGATGGCCGCCTTCAGCTTGTCTGCCGAACGCTTCAGATCCGCCTCGTGATGAGCGGCTTCAGATGCCGCGTCCCCTCCGAATCCTTTGGCTAGGCCGCCGTAGGCTCCGCAATCGGAGTGCAGCATGAGAATCACGAGGCGCGTGCCATGTAGGCGGATCGATTTACGGATCTGCTCGAGCACGAACTCCCGGTCGGATTCATGTTCCGGCGAGACCAGCACCTTGGCTCCACCGGCAATCTTAATGGGGTCGCAATTCATGATGCCAATGCGCTTCAGGAATTTGCGGAAGCCCAACTCGAAGCGATTGTCGAAACACCAAAGGATGGCGGCATCGCAGTGATACTTTTCGCGCGGGGCGTCGAAGTGGAATACCTTCTTCATAAGATCTCCTGGCGGAGTCATTCCCAGAGCTCATCTTACCCAAGTTCAGTCAAGGAGGTACACCGAGCGAAAAGCGTTTCAGCGTTCCCTTGTGCTGCTTAGCGTTTGTGGTTGAAGAATTGCCTCGCGTTGCTATTCGCCGCGCCATCACGATAAGATACTGCGTACACGTCTTCTCCGCTTTCATCCCAGTAACCCTTTGTGAAGGCATCCCGCGGGTGAGGAGTGTGCGATCCCGGGAGCGGCGCAGCTATGTGCGCGCCTGAATTGGCCTGACGGAGCTGGAAGTGAAAAAGGGAAAAACTGCGGTCATTGTTGGCGCCCAGTGGGGCGATGAGGGCAAAGGGAAGATTGTCGACGTTCTCTCCGAAAACTTCTCAGTCGTAGCCCGCTATGCCGGCGGACACAACGCCGGTCACACTGTCATCATCAACGGCAAGAGTTTGTTTTGCAGCTCGTGCCTTGCGGCGTGCTGCGCGCGGGTTGCCGCAGCGTGATTGGCAACGGAGTGGTGCTCGATCCGCTGGCATTTCTGAAGGAAGTAGGGCGCGCTGCGCGAAGCCGGAGTAAAAGTGGATGGGCACCTTTTTGTATCCAACCGCGCGCACGTGATCCTTCCTTACCACCGGATGATCGAACTGGCGGCGGAGAATGCGCCCGGACGGGTGAAGATCGGGACTACCTCTCGCGGCATCGGTCCGGCGTACGAAGACAAGATGGGACGCCGCGGCCTGCGAGTGGCGGATCTGCTGGACTTGAAGCTGCTCAAGAAGCACATCGAAAATGCGGTGCGCGAAAAGAATATGATCGCGCACGCGCTGTTCAACTCCGAACCGCTCGATGCCGACAAGATGTACGCGGAGTATGCGCAGGCCGCGGAGAAGATCGCGCCGTTCGTCGCCGA
Source organism: uncultured Acidobacteriota bacterium (assembly GCA_963807095.1). Lineage (GTDB taxonomy): Bacteria > Acidobacteriota > Terriglobia > Terriglobales > Acidobacteriaceae > Sulfotelmatobacter. The sequence continues at coordinate 1,490,731 of CAWEAF010000003.1, forward strand.
CACCGCTGTTCTGCTGAACCAGGCGCTGGCGAGTGGCGAATCAATCCTGTTTGAAGGCGCGCAGGGGACGATGCTCGACATCGACCACGGGACCTATCCGTTCGTGACTTCTTCCAGCGCGACTTCGGGCGGGGCGGTCATTGGTACCGGAGTGCCTCCCAACGCCATCAACTCGGTCATTGGCATCACCAAAGCCTACTGCACGCGAGTCGGCGAGGGTCCATTCCCGACGAAGGAGAAGGGCGCGCTGGGGGAGAATATCCGCAAGCGGGGTAACGAATATGGAGCGGTGACGGGACGTCCTCGCCGCACCGGTTGGCTCGATCTGCCACTCCTTCGCTACTCGGGCATGATCAATGGCACGAGTGGCTGGTGGTCACGAAACTGGATGTGCTCGATGAACTGGCGGAAATCCCGGTGTGCGTCGGCATCAAGATGGATGGCAAGAAAACGATCGAAGTGCCGGCCCAGGCCAGCGGATACGAGAAGATCGAATGCATCTACGAGAAGGTGCCCGGCTGGCAGACTTCCACCGAAGGCATTACGCGAATACGAAAAGCTGCCCAGGAAAGCGCGCGAATATCTCGCATTTCGTGGCGAAAGAATCGGGAGCGCAAAATCGGGATGATTTCCACAGGTCCGGACCGCGGCCACACCATCCTGCTGGACGAATTCGTTTCTGAGTTGAAGGCGGCCGCACAGAAAGTCCTAGAATACGGCTTCCCCGGCTCACCTGCCGCGGCGAAGGAGCGAGACGATGGTGGTGTTGGCAGTTACCTGGATGGCAAAAGTTGGGCACGAAGCCGAAGTAGCCGCACTCTTTCAAAAGTTGACCGAACAATCCCGCAACGAACCCGGTTGTGCCATGTACCAGGTTCACCGGCACAAGACTGAGCCGCGCCGGTTCTTCATCTACGAGCAGTATAAGGATGATGCCGCTCTCGAGGCCCACCGCAGTGCTCCGCATTTCCTGCAGCACGCGAAGAAGGATCTGCCCAAGATCGCCGATCGCGTGGAAGGACACCTGTTCGAACCGCTGGGATAAATAAGCTCCCCGGCGTAAGGCGGGCGTGGGCGCCCACGTTACATCTGACATCGCTAGACTACTGCGGCTTCTTCTCGTCAGGGGCCTTGGGCTGTGCCGGCGCGGCGCCTCGCGTATAGACCATGCTCCTGGTGCCGCCATCGCAGCTTCCGACGATCTTGCCGTCGGACGATTCCTTCCCTTTGTCGACAGCGTCGAGCGTATAGCCGACCACGCCCTTGGCGTCGAGTTTTTTCGCGATTTCAGACTTCAGATCTTCGCAGGACTTTCTTGCTGTCGGGGCGGTTTGCTCCGTCTGGGCAAACCCGTAGGTGCACAGAAACAGTGTAGCGGCGGCCAGAGTCCACTTCTTCATGAGAGGATTCCTCACTTTCGAGCGAAGTATATACGCTTCGAAGTGAGGAGAGGTGTTACGGCAGTACTAGCCAGGCGTTCGAAAGAATAACTATTTGGCGTCTTATCGACCATCAATTCGCCGCCCGAGGCATAACTCTCTTTCGATACTTCGTGGAACGCGACGATAATCGCTTCCCGACGCGCCCCGGCTTCTTCCACCAGGGCGTCGGTAATACGCTTGGCGAGCTTCCGCTTCTGATCGGCGGTGCGGCCCGCGAGCATCGTGATTTGAACCATGGGCATAGGAGATTTCTCAGTTATCGGTTCTCGGAGATAAGGATCCCTCGCCATCAGTTACTGAGAACTGAGAACTGAGCTACTTTGCTAATTCGTATCCGGCGAAGAAAAAGCTCAACTCGAAGCGCGCCGTATCTTCCGCGTCGGAGCCGTGAATTGCGTTGTGCTCGATGTTGGTGGCCCACTTCTTGCGGATCGTTCCTTCTTCGGCTTTGGCCGGGTCAGTTGCGCCCATAATCTTGCGCAGGTCGGCGATGGCGTTTTCCTTTTCCAGGGCCAGCACGACGATCGGTCCGCTCGACATGAAGTCGGTCAGCTATTGAAAAACGGCCGGCTCGCATGTACCGCATAAAACTGCTCCGCCTGATGCTTGGAGATCTGCAGCATTTTCATAGCGAGGATGCGGAATCCGTTTTTCTCGAATTGTTCGATGATGTCGCCCACCGCATTGCGGCGGACGGCGTCGGGTTTCACGATGGTAAAAGTGCGTTGCAGGGTCTTCATAGTCGTTAGTCCTTAGTCGGAAGTCGTTTGTACTTCGGTCTTTCCTCGTGCAGTCAGCAGATACGTCAGCCAACCACCGACGTCTCAAAATCGACGATTGCTAGGCGTGAACTCCGATGGCTGCCGCCAGCGTTTCGCCAATCGCCGCCGGGGATTTCGCCACGCGAATCCCGCAGGCTTCGAGCGCTTTGATCTTTTCCGCCGCGGTGCCTTTGCCGCCGGAGATGATCGCTCCCGCATGTCCCATGCGGCGTCCCGGAGGCGCGGTCTGGCCCGGCGATGAATCCCACGACCGGCTTTTTCATGTGCGTCTTCACGAAGTCGGCGGCCAGTTCTTCGGCGTTGCCGCCGATTTCGCCGATCATGATCACCGCTTCCGTCTCGGGATCGCGATTGAACAGGTCCAGCGCGTCAATGAAATTGGTGCCGATAATCGGATCGCCGCCGATGCCGATCGCGGTCGACTGTCCAATGCCGCGCTGCGTGAGTTGATGCACGGCTTCGTAGGTCAGCGTGCCCGAGCGGGATACGATCCCGATCGATCCTTCTTTGTGAATCGAGGCCGGCATGATGCCGATCTTGCACTTGCCCGGGGAAATGATTCCCGGGACAATTCGGTCCGATCAGCCGCGATCGCCGGTCCTGCAGAAACTCCCACGCCTTCACCATGTCGAGCGTCGGAATGCCTTCGGTGATGCAGACGATCAGATCGATTTCAGCGTCGGCGGCTTCCATGATCGCGTCGGCGGCAAACGGCGGCGGAACAAAGATCACAGTGGCATTGGCGCCGGTCTTGTCGACCGCCTCGCGAACTGTATTGAAGATCGGCCAACCCTCGTGAGTGGTGCCGCCTTTGCCTGGCGTTACACCACCGACGATCTTTGTGCCGTAGGCGGCGCTGGCCTTCGCGTGGAACGTGCCTTCGCGGCCAGTGAGGCCCTGGACTACGACTTTTGTATCTTCATTAACTAGGATTGCCATGAGTCACTCCATCGATAAAAGGCGGGGCCAAAGCCCCTCGTAATGTGTTCCGCCCGACGCGGCCCTGAAGGGCCGCTCTTCCGCGGTTGCTCGCGTTCCGCACCGCTTTTCCACGGTTGTTCAGGCGCCTTCTCCTCGGCGCGTGTTCGTCGTTCTCCGCGGCCCGACGGCTCTAGCGCCATTCAGTGACGCCTGCGGTGCCCCGCGCCGCTGCGACAACTTTATCGGCCGCGTCTTTCATGGTGTCGGTCACCACGAAATTGAATCCTGAGCCCATCAGGATCTTCTTACCTTCGTCCACGTTCGTGCCTTCGAGCCGCAGCACGATCGGTAATTTGATATTGGTTTTGCGAGCAGCCTCGACGACGCCGGTAGCCAGCGTGTCCACACGCAGGATTCCGCCAAAAATGTTGATCAGCACAGCCTTCACATTCTTGTCGCTGAGCAGAATCTCGAACGCGTGCGCTACCTGCTCGGAACTGGCGCCTCCGCCAACATCCAGGAAGTTCGCCGGCATACCGCCCGCGTATTTGATGATGTCCATGGTGGCCATGGCCAGCCCGGCGCCATTGACCATGCATCCCACATTGCCGTCGAGCTTGATGTAGTTCAGGCTGTACTTGGATGCCTCGACTTCCAGCGGATCTTCTTCCGTGATGTCGCGCAGCTCCCGCAGATCGGCGTGGCGGAACAGAGCGTTGTCGTCGAAGTTGATTTTGGCATCGAGCGCGAAAAGACGGCCATCGGTCGTCGTAATAAAAGGATTGATCTCGAGCAGCGATGCGTCCGTATCGAGAAACGCCTTGTAAAGGCTGGCCAGAAACTGCACCGCGGGATTGATCTGCTTGGCATTCAGTCCGAGCCTGAAGGCAATCTTCCGTGCCTGAAATGCTTCCAGACCCATGCCCGGATCGATATGCTGCTTCAGAATTGCGTCTGGATTTTCGGCCGCGACCTGCTCGATTTCCATGCCACCCGCGGCCGATGCCATGAACACCGGCTTGCCCTCGGCGCGGTCAACCAGAATTCCAAGGTAAAGTTCTTTCTCGATGGGCAGCGTTTCTTCGATCAGCAAGCGGCGAACGATGCGACCTTCAGGCCCGGTCTGATGCGTGACCAGCTTCATGCCGAGCATTTTCCCCGCGAGTTCGCCAGCCTCATCCACAGACTTTGCGATCTTGACGCCGCCGCCTTTGCCGCGGCCTCCGGCATGAATCTGCGCCTTGACCACGACTCCGCTGGAGCCGGAGCTGAACAATTCTTTGGCGACCGATTCGGCCTCGTCCCGCGATGTGGCCATCGATCCCCGCGGCACGGTAACGCCATACTTCTTTAGGATTGCTTTTGCCTGATACTCATGAATTTTCATAATGATGACTCTTCAGTCAACGATCGGAAGGATCCTGCTTGCGGCGTCGCACTGCGGGCAGCAAACCTGTAATTTTATAGAGGTGCGGAAGGATTAGGGCAAACGACCGCGCGAGTTTGAACTCACTGCCCATTTCCGTGATCAACCCGCCGAACTATCATGCGCCTTTTCCGAGAATTCATTCATCCAACAGCATGCTACGCGTTGAGCAAGCTCTGGCGCGGTGAACGCATGAACCTGATCTCATTGAACGTCGCACGCCCACGGCTGATGGTGTACAAGGGCCAGACGATCAAGCACCGGGATCTTCAAAGAGCCGGTGTGCGGGCCGCTGCTACTCCAGACGTTGAACCTCGACGGCGACCGCCAGGCCGATCTCACCGTTCACGGTGGCCCTTACAAAGCCGTCTACGCCTATCCGTCGGAACACTACCAATACTGGCGTGAAGAATTGCCGGGCACGAAACTGCCATGGGGAATGTTCGGCGAAAACTTCACCACCGAGGGTCTCTTCGGAAGCACGAACTTCACGTCGGCGATCGCTTGAAGATCGGTTCCGCGATCGTGATGGTTCGCCAGCCGCGTATGCCTTGTTACAAGCTGGCCGCCAAATTTCAGCGCGATGATATGATCGCAGCGCTTCCTGCTCAGCGGCCGAAGCGGATTCTATTTCTCCGTCGAACAGGAAGGTATGGTGGCAGATGGGGAATCAGTTCGAATTCCTGAGCCACGAGCCGCAAGCCATTACGATCGCCGAAATGAACGTCTTTTCGCCGAGGATCGATACAATCGCGCCCTGCTCGAAAAAGCGATGGCCACTCCGGCCCTGCCGGAGGATTGGCGCAAAGTATTTCCAGAAACGTATGAGCGGGATACCGGTCGAAAGCTGATCGGCCGCTTTTCCTGGCGTCTTTTACGATCGCTCAAACGCTTAAAACCCTGAACCATCGAAGGACACGAAGGAGCACCAGGCACGTCCTTCTCACCGGGGCAATTTCTCCGCATGCCTTACAATTCTCCGAGCATGATCCTCGACGCCCTCCATCGCCTCGCCAACCACGGCCAATCTCTCAGTCGCGCAGAGGCGCGCGAGGTGATGTCCGAAGTGCTGCCGGGCAAATGCACCGACGCGCAGATCGCCGCGCTGCTCATCGCCCTGCGCATGAAAGGCGAGACGGTCGAGGAGATCGTAGGATTCGCCGAGGCGATCCGCGCTGCGGCAGCGCCGTTGCCGATCGGGAACTGCCCGGGACCCGAACCTCTGGCAGTCAGCGGCACCGGCCGCGATGCCCTGGCCGAAGAATCGTCGGTCGAATCCTCTTTGACCGATCACAGCTTGATCGACACCAGCGGCACCGGCGGCGACGCCAGCGGCACCTTCAACATCTCCACCGCGACCGCGCTCGTGACCGCCGGAGCGGGCGTCCGCGTGGCCAAGCACGGCAACCGCAGCATCAGTTCCAAGTGCGGCTCCGCCGACGTGGTCGAAGCCTTGGCATCAACATCCAGCTCTCGCCCGAGCGTGCCGCGCAATGCCTGCGCGAGGTCGGCATCTGCTTTCTCTACGCGCCGAATCTCCATCCCGCCATGAAGCAAGTGCAGGGCGTGCGCCGCGAACTGCGCATGCGGACCATGTTCAACCTGCTCGGTCCGCTGACCAATCCCGCGCACGCGAACGGTCAGGTGGTGGGAGTGTATTCGCTCGATCTGGTCGAGAAGCTGGCCGAAGCGCTGAGCATGCTGGGCCTGCATCGGGCGCTGGTCGTGCACGGCCTCGACGGCCTCGACGAAATCACGATCACCGGAACCACGCGTATGGCCGAGGCCCGCGAGGGATCGGTGCGATCTTACGAAGTGGAACCGGAAGAGTTCGGGATGAATCGGGCGGCGCTGCAGGAAATCTCCGGTGGCGACGCCACAGAGAACGCCGCGATCATTCGTGCGATTTTGGCGGGAGAGAAGTCGCCGCGCCGCGATGTGGTGTCTGCTCAACGCCGCGGCCGCGCTGGTGGCTGCTGGCCGAGCCGATCGCATCGGCGAGGCAATCCCGCTGGCGGTCAGATCGATCGACTCCGGAGCGGCCGCAGAGAAACTGCAAGGCGCTGGCGCGCTTCACGCTCTTCGGCTGATAGCTGTCAACAGTTTGGTCATCCTGAGCGAAGCGAAGGACCTTGCTCAGTGCTCTTCGTCGATCCAGAGTTTACCGGTCACTACCTGCACCTTCTCCAGATACTGCGCGATCTCCACCTTCCATCCCAAATCCTTCTGCATCAGCTCCCGCAACTGCCCCGAAGCATCGGGCTCCCCGTGCACCAGATACGTCGTCGCCGGCCGGTTGCGAAACGTGCGCAGCCACTGCAGCAACTCCGGAGGATCGGCGTGATCGCTGAACTGTTCCAGCGCCGCGATCTGCGCGCGAATCGGCACAAAGTCCCCGAAGATCTTCACTTCGTCGGACTTGCTCTTGATGTCAAACCCGCGCGTCCCCGGCGCCTGAAAGCCGATGAACAGCACCAGGTTTCGCGGATCGGGCAGCCGCTGCGCCAGGTGATGCAGAATGCGTCCGCCCGTCACCATGCCGCTCGAAGAAATGATGACGGACGGCATCACCGCCGCATTGATCTTCTTCGATTCCTCCGGAGTCGACGCAAACGTGAATCCCGGCCACTGCAGCGGCGAGCCATACTTCCGGATCATGTCGCGCGTCTCGTCGCTGTACTCTTCGTCATGCTTCAGGAAAATCTCGACCGCCTTGATGGCCATGGGGCTGTCGCAAAATACGGGCATGCGCGGCATCTGTCCGGACTCCATCAGATGCTTGAGCATGAATACAAATTTCTGCGTCCGCTCAATCGCAAATGCCGGAACCACCACGCTGCCGCCGCGCTCGGCCGTGGCCTGTAATCAACCCCGCCAGTTCCGGCATCGGATCTTCTTTCGGATGCGTCCGGTTGCCATAGGTCGATTCCATCACCACGCAGGTCGGCAGTCTCGCCTTCCTGCCGGACCCGAGTGCACGACCTTTCCCGGCGCGACTTTGTGATCGCGCACGCGCCCAATGTCTCCCGTGAAAAGCAATCGCCGCGTCATGTCCGTTCGCGTTGAGCGAAACCTCGGCCATGCACGACCCCAGAATGTGCGCCGCCCGCACGAAGCGAAATGACAACTCAGGCGAGAGCTGCGAACATCTTCGCCCGACGCGGACCGGCTTGAAATACTGCAGAGAATTCTGCGCCTCTTCAAACGTGTAGAGCGGCAGCGCCGGATCGTGCTTCGACTTCTTGATCTTGTTGTAGAAGCGCGCATCTTCTTCCTGCAGGTGGCCGGAGTCGGGAAGAATGATCCGCACAGAATCAATCGTCGGCGGCGTGGCGTAGATCGGCCCGCGAAATCCTTCTTTCACCAGCCGCGGAATCCATCCGCAGTGGTCGAGGTGCGCGTGCGTCAGGATGACCGCATCGATCTCCTTGGCCGGAATCGGCAGTGTCGCGCCAGTTGCGCTCGCGCCATTCCTTCGGCCCCTGAAAGAGCCCGCAATCGATGAGCACCTGAAATCCGTTCTTGCCCGAAGCATCGCCGGTGTTGATCAGATGTTTCGAGCCGGTAACGGTGCCCGCCGCGCCCAGAAACTGGATGTAGGCCAAATCGCGTTCCCCCAAGCGAACGAATAACTTACCACAGAGGCACAGAGACACGGAGGAAAAAAGGGCGCAAATAGCAGCGAAGACTAAGCTGACGAGTAACTTGCCTCGTTGTTCCCGTATCCTCTGTGTCTCTGTGGTGACTTACTCTTTCCGTGGCCTCGACCTTGAACGAATTGTTCGTCTGGTCGCTCTCCGGGCACGCTGCCATCGTTGACCACGATCTCCTGCGGCAGCCGCCGGAGTCTCCACGCGGATGGTCGCCTTGTCCTTCGCGCGAACCTCAAGGCGCTTCGTGACCTCTCCGCCCGCGAATTTGACGATAATCGGAACCTCGGCCTCCGGCCGTGCCCAGATTATCGACAGTGATGGTCGACCATGAACGAGTCGTCAGGGTCTTGCGCGGGAAGGCGGACTCCACTTTAAAGTCCGGCAGCCCGCGATCGTGATACACCCAGTCATCGAAGAACCATTCCAGATCGCGTTGCGTTTGAGCAGCAATCAGCCGCGGCATGTAGGAAGGATCTTTATCCTGCTCCGGACGGTACGCCGCGAGCGCCTTCTTCAGCGCGGCGTCGCCGACCATGTCGCGCAGCATCCACCACACGCACATCGCCTTGCTGCGATAGAGTTCCTCGCTGGTCGTATTCACCAGCGAATCGGTTGACCGCGTCTTCGGATCTGCGGCACCGTCGCGATCGCTTCGCTTTGGCCCAGCGCCGACCGATGCAAGTCCCATGTAGTCGAGCGCGGCCTGGCGTCCGCTTCTCGTTGTTCGAGATAGAGCGCCTGCGCAAAATGCGCGAGGCCTTCTTCGATCCACGGACGGAAGGACGAGAACGGATGCGTGCGTGAGTTGATGGGCAGCAGCCAGACCGGCCTGCTTGGAATCTGAGTTCGCCGGAGACGGCGTCAGCAGAAGCGCTCCGCTCTCGAACGGCGCCGCCTCGTGATCGGCGAGGTCGGCAGTTTGCGCCTTCTCGCGCGGCGGCCCGAACCAATCAGTGATGAGAGGGATGACTTTCTCTGCGGCGTCGGCATAGACTTCCGCCGGCGACCGCGTGACTGGTAAGATTATAGACGGGTATCGACGGTCGCTCGACTGTTCCATAATGTGCCAGCAGCGAACGAGCGGCGCGAGTACGCCCAGACGGCTGGTAAGTGCATTCGCAGTCGTACGGACGAATTGGCTCGTCGCCTCATCGAAACACCTGGCACGATCCCTGCTCCATTGCAACCAGAGTCTGCTGGGGCATCGCCATCGTCTCTCGATCACGCTGACTGTAATTTGCATTCTCGATCCGGCTTCCCGCGCCTTCCATCGCCCAGAACCTCGAACAGGCTGTTGCCTTCCGAAAGATTCGCCACCTCGGTCGCAATCGGATACCACGCCACGTATCCCGCTCCGCGCACCGCCGTGAAACCTCGGGCCGATCTGGTCCCAGTCCGTGCTGCTTCGCCGCATCCTCCGGGGTGCCGATGCGCGTCAGCCGGGTCGCGTCGAGCACGATGACGCCCTCGTAGGCGATCTCGAGTTCGACGGTCGCCTGCGGCGCGACCGCCTGCGGCAACGTGACGATGGCTTCGGAAAGGCCGCCGGTGTGGTCGATGTCGGAGGTATAGGGCTGGGTGACGAACTGCACCGGCTTGTCGCCGGCCTTGATCGACTCGCCAGTCGAGGGACGACGAAATCTGCAGCACCGCGATCTTCTGCGGCGTCGCCGTGTCGTTCCGCAGCGTGATCTTGCCGCGCACGCCCAGCCGATGTTGCTCAGGTTCGATTTGAAGATTCAGATCGTAATTGGTGATCGAGAAGGCTTCGCGGTCCAAGGCAAAGCACTTCACCACCGAGGCACAGAGCACACAGAGAAAACACAGGATTTTCGCCGAAGACTTCACGACTGGGAACTTCATTTTCTGTCTGATGCGTCTTGCTTTGGCGCGTCGCTGCCGCACGATCTCATAACAGGACAACTGCCGCTGCGACCGAGACATTCAGCGATGGCACTTTGCCCAGCATCGGGATCGAGACCAGGAAGTCGCACTTGCGCTTCACCAGATCGTGCAGGCCTTTGCCTTCTCCGCCGAGAACCAGCGCGCAATCCATGTTGTAGTCGAGCGCGTCGTAAGTCTGGTGCCGCGCTCGTCGAGGCCGACGGTCCAGACATTGTTTTCTTTCAGTTCTTCGACGGTGCGCGCGATGTTGGTGACTTTGGCGATCGGCATGATGCTCGCTCGCGCCGGCCGAGGCTTTGGTCACGGTTCCGGTCACCGCGGCAGAGCGCCGTTCGGGAATGACGATGCCGTTCGCGCCGGCGGCATCGGCGGTGCGCAGGATCGCTCCCAGATTGTGCGGATCTTCGACTCCGTCGAGCACAACCACCAGCGAATACATTCCCCGCTTCGCCGCGATTACGTCGGCGAGGTCGTTGTACTGCTTGGCCGAAGTGACCGCGACCACTCCCTGATGCGCGGCGTTGCCGGCCATACGGTCGAGTTCGATGCGCTGCAGGAAACGAACGGGGACGCTGAGCCGGCGGCAGTCTTCGATCAGCCGCTGCAGGCGGAGGTCGTGCCGCTCCTTGGCCATGCCGACCCATTCGAAGGCACGTCCGCGCGCTTTTAGCGCCTCCGTCACCGAGTTAATGCCGTAGATGTAATGCATGAGAATATCAGTGTACCGTGTCAGCGATTTGTCATCCCTAAGGCGCGCGTTGATTTGCGCGCCGAGCGATCCCGGCATTTCCTCGACGAGATACCGGGCTAAACCGTGGATCGAAGGATGGCGACGATCTCTCCCGGTTCCGGACGCTCGGTATAGTCTTCGTTCGCGGACGCGTAGAGAATCGTGGCATCGCGATCGACGACGTAGGTTGCCGGAATCGGCAGTTCCCAGCTTTCGTCACCGTTCGTAAACGGCAGATTCACGAACGCCTTCCGATACACTAACTCCTGCTCTGCGGGAACACGATACGTCAGCCCAAACTGCCGAGCGATTTGGTTTCGCGCATCTGCCAGCAGCGGAAGTCGCAGCTGGTGCTGATCGTGCATGAAGAACGACTGCTTTACCGTCTGCGGAGAGATGGCCACGAGGCTTGCTCCGGCGTGTTCAATCGCGGGCACAACCAAATTCATTGCTTCCATTTGTCCAACGCAGAACGGACACCAGCGGCCACGAATGAAGCAGATCACCAGCTTGCCGCGAGACAGCAGGTCAGAGGACCGAACGATCTTTCCGTCGTGGTCCGGCAGTTCGAACGAGGGCGCGTTCGCGCCGACCGGAAGAATGGTCTGCGCAAGGTTCTTCGCCTTCAGGTCCGAGACTGCCCGCGTGTGCACGGCCTGCGTATCTGCCGGAACGTACTTGGCAATCATCTCCTTGCGTTCGGCAAGAATTTCGCGCAGGAGACGCGTGTCGAGACTCTCGCCGGATTCCTCAAGAGAACGCCATTTCATGATCGTGAGTCCGCGGAACCAGCTGGGATCCTTCGACTCCGTTGCCGTTTGCTGCGCTCGCGGCAATTCTCAGGGATGACAGAGTCGCTGGTCATAGCAGAAGCAGGCTCTTACATGCCCGGCATCTTCATGCCGGCGAGCCTTCGCGCGAAGCTCGGTTTTCCCATCTGCTTGAACATCTTTTTCATCTGGGCGTACTGGCGCAGCAGATTGTTCACTTCCTGGATTGTGGTCCCCGAGCCGCGGGCAATCCGTTTGCGGCGGCTGCCGTTGATCACTTCATGATGATTCCTCTCGTGCCGGGTCATCGAGTTGATGATGGCCTCCACGCGGTCGATCTGCTTCTCGTCCACGTTATCCGCGGCTTTTTGCAGGCCCGAAAATGGCCCGATCGACGGCAGCATACCCATTAGGCTCTTCATCGATCCCATCTTCTTCACCGAGCGCAGTTGGTCGCGGAAGTCCTCCAGAGAGAAGCCATCGCCGGTGAGAGCCTTGGTCGCCATCTCCTGCGCCTTCTTCTTGTCGATCTGCTGCTCTGCGCGCTCGATCAGTGACAGGATGTCTCCCATGCCCAGAATGCGCGACACGATGCGGTCGGGATGGAACGGCTCCAGTGCATCATATTTCTCGCCCACGCCGATGAACTTGATGGGCTGCCCGGTCACATGCCGGATCGACAAGGCGGCGCCGCCTCGCGCGTCGCCATCCATCTTGGTTAGCACCACTCCAGTCAGAGACAGCTTTTTATGAAACTCTTCTGCCGAATTGACCGCGTCCTGTCCGGTCATTGCGTCGGCGACGAAGAGAATCTCCGAGGGATTCAGCAGCTTCTTCAACGACTGCATCTCGTCCATAAGCTGGTCGTCGATGTGCAACCGGCCCGCGGTATCGACGATCAACACGTCGCATCCGGTAACTACCGCTTCGCGCCGGGCTTCTTTTACAAGGCGTTCTACAGTTGCAGTATTTGCTTCGCCGACTTCGCCTTCGTAGATATGCGCTTTTACGGCCTGCGCCACAACCTTCAACTGCTCGCGGGCCGCTGGACGATACACGTCGACCGACACCAGCAGGGGGCGATGTCCGCCATTCTTGAACCAGTGAGCAAGCTTACCGGACGTGGTGGTTTTGCCTGAGCCTTGCAGGCCGGCCATCAGCACGACGGTTGGCGGCTGGGACGCGAACTTGACCCGCGCGGTGTCTTTGCCGAGGATCTCCACCAGTTCGTCACGCACAATCTTGATGACCTGCTCTCCGGGCGAGAGCGCGGTCATGACGTCCTGTCCTACGGCCTTGGCGCGGATCTGGTCAATGAGTTGCTTCACTACCTTGAAGTTGACGTCAGCCTCGAGCAGCGCTAGCCGGATTTCGCGGAGCGCCTCGTCGATGTTTTCCTCGGTGAGCGTGGCCTGGCCGCGGAGGGACTTGAACGCGCGTTGCAGTTTTTCCTGAAGATTCTCAAACATAGAGGTCTGCAAATATCTTACCAGCCGCGGAAACGTCGAGAGTTGAACGGGGTCCGCTTTGATTCTTCATGATTCGCAGTCCATGCGCCACCTTCTGTGAAGGGTGACGTTATTTACTACTCTTGTTTCGAAATGCCGACCGGACTTGGAAGAGTTGGTCCGGGAGTCTTGGTACCATTTACCCTGTCATCATGAGGTTTGTGAGCCCATTACTGAAAAGAGTGGTTTATCCGATGCTTCACAGCACGGGCGGACTGAAGGCTCTTGCGCCCTCGAGCGGAGTTGCGGTCGTCAGCTACCATGGAGTTTTGCCCGGCGATTATCGTTCCTACGACGCCTTTCTCGACGACAACCTGGTTTCGCAGCGAACCCTGCAAAAGCAGCTCAGATTTCTGAGGGCTCATTACACCGTCATCCGGCCCGACGAATTCCGCGATTGGCTCCTCACCGGTAAGCTGCTGCCTCCAGGATCGGTACTGGTGACCTGCGATGACGGGCTATTGAATAACCTGACCGACATGCTACCGATTCTCCAGGCGGAAGGAATTTTCTGCCTATTCTTCGTGACCGGTGCCTCATGCTCTCAGAATCCGGGGACGCTTTGGTACGACGAGTTGTACCATTTCCTTCGAACAGGCAGGCTGGTGCCGGCCGATCTACAATGCATACTTCATGATGCGAACAACGGGATGAGCGCCGACGGTTTGCAGACGACGTGGTGGAAGGCCGTATGCAATGCGTCGCGTCTTGAGCGCGAAAAGCGGGATGAGGTGATGAATTCGCTGAGGAACAAATGCAATCTCGCTCCATCGAAATTTCTGGAGCGACGTTGGCGCTTACTTAATTCAAACGAGGTTCGGCAGATGTCTCAGGCCGGAATGACGATTGGAGCGCACACCATGTCGCACCCGGCCCTCTCGCAATGCAGCGAGGCGGAAAGCCGTCGGGAGATTCAAGAAAGCAAGGTTCAACTCGAGCGCGTTTTGGGTCAATCGGTGTGGGCGTTCGCGTATCCGTTCGGGAACGCGGCTACAATGGGCGAGCGCGAGGTCCGGCTGAGCCGGCAAGCCGGCTTCGAGTGCGCTTTCCTGAATGTGGGGGGAGGTTTCTTTGGTCGCTCCCAACCTTTGCAGTTTCCGCGAACTCACATCACCGCTGGAATGTCGATCGCGGAACTGGAAGCTCATATGACGGGTCTTCACGCTAATCTGCAAAGTGCGGTGCGCGGGTAGCCACTTTTGAGCGAAGCATCTTTTCACGTTACCGTCCTGCCTGACATCCCAGACGATCCCAAACTCTCCGCATGCTGGAATGATCTGGTCATGCGCATGGAATGCCCTGAAGTCTTCTACACGCATGAGTGGGCTGCTGCGGCCGCTCGTGCCTTTCAGGGAAAGCTGTCACCGCTTCTGTGCCTGGTTTATGACTCGGGCACTCTATGCGGAATTGCTGCCCTGGCGACCCGGGAGGACTCGCCTGGTACCGCTTCGTTCTTAGCGGGCAACTCGGCCGATTACTGCGACATCTTGAGCAAACCGACACTTCGAGTCAAGGTGATGGCAGCGCTCCTCCCGGAAATAACGAAGCTAGGAATTCACGATCTCGAACTGGCTAACATCCCTTCGAACTCCGCCACCTTAAAGGGCCTTTCGGGAATTGCTGAATCGCTTGGCTTTCATCTCCATCAACGGCCGGCTTACGAATGCCGGCTCATCGTGTTCGGTACCGATCTGCAGCGCCAAAATCTGTTCGATACCGTTCATAATGGAAGCAGAGAGAAACGCGCACTCAAGAGAATCGAGAAACTCGGGCCGGGTCGGCTTTGCCATCTTCCCGAGGGTGAGGTTCTCGCTGAATTGACGGCGATCTTCTCTGCACAGATTTCACGATTTCTTGCGACGGGGCGTGTAAGTCCGCTGGTCGGCCCCGAGCGCCGCCTCCTACTGGCTGAACTTACCCGCCGTCTAGGAAAAGCAGGCTGGCTTAAGGTCAGCCGCCTGGAGATCGGAGGCCGCCCGGTCGCATGGAATTTCGGTTTTCAATTTCGGAACAGCTGCTTTTGGTACCTTCCAACCTTTACGCTGGAGTACGAGGATCTCTCCCCGGGCTCCCACCTGCTTCGTCTCCTGATTGAGGAGTGCTGTTCCGATCCTTCACTCCAGCGCCTGGACCTCGGCTTGGGAGATGAAGCGTACAAGGATCGTTATGCGAATGCTTCGTGTCCAACCAGCTACGTTCAACTCTCGAGAAGCCGGCTGGCTTACGGCCGTAACGTTGTCCGCTACTGGTCATCCCGGAGTATTCAGCGATCACCCGCCGCTGAGGGGGCCTTTCGTAGGGGGCGCGATATTAGCCGTGGGGTGCGCACACGGATTCGGAACACGGGGCTGGGGCAGATCTTGTCCCATGCGTTTCGACGAGCCTCGACTTACATTCGATCGTCTGACGAAGTGTTGCTGTTTGAGGCTCCCCGGATCGACACGGCGTCCGCACCGGATCTAAGACTCACTCCGCTCGACTGGCAACAGATTGCGGATATCGCCATGGACAGTTATGACGATCCCGAAACGTTGCAGTACTTGATGCGTTGTGCCACCAGGCTCAGGTCTGGCAGCACGTCTGGATTTGTTCTGTTACAGCCGAAAGCTCCCGCCCGCCATATTCTCTGGATCGCTCCCTATGATGGCTTTTACCTTTCGGAGATCAAAGACAAACTCGAACCTTCAGATCCCGCGGCGGCCATGATCTTCGATTGCTGGACCCCATCGTCACACCGCGGGCGCGGATATTATGCCGACGCCCTTCGCCTGGCGGCTGTTCAACTGCAGCGGGAGCAGAAGGTCGCATGGGTCTTCAGTTCCGCCGGGAACCACAACTCACTTGGCGGGATCCTCAAGGCAGGGTTCATACACCGGTTCTCATTGGTACGCAGGAGTTGGCTCACACGTGCCCGGGTGAACCGCAAACCGGCCCGCGGATCCGTCTAAGTAACCATAGGGTTGGTTACTTTGGAATGCTGGACGCCGAAGATCAGAATCGTACAATCTACATGCAATTCAACAGGTTGGCCTGAATTACTCCGCTGGTTCTACTCCCTTCGGAGAGATTGTCGGCCTCGGAGTCGACGCCTATAATCGACGTACTCTGGTGCGAAATTTCTCCGTCAGGTTCCGGGTAGAACTTCGGAGGGGGAAGTGTGGTATCCCTCCAGAAAAGGTTCAGTGAAAGGTAAAAACGCCCGGATATGCGAAAGCGCCTGCAACTCGCTTGGATGCTGACGAGAACGACGGCAATCGCGACCTCCTTAACCTTTCTCCCCCTAATCAGCGCCGCGCCTCGTTTGTGGGCTGCAGAAGGGGACGGTTCTCCTCACGGGATCACGGCCTCCGAAGAGAATGGGCGGACGATTTACGTGGACGACGACCAGTCGCCAAAACGGCGCGACACGGCGGCTCCGCAGCCGAAACGATCGACGCTGGTGTATTGGAGCAGCAAGGAAGGCCGGTGGAAGCCGGTCCCAGGGGCCGGTACGGCGTCGATGCAGGCAGCGCGCTCGGCAGCGGCTGAAGTAAGCCACTACTTCGGCCACGATTCCACGCGCTCCGCGAACGCCAAGATCATGGCTGCCAATTCGCGCACCCATCAGGCTTCCCAGGACGAGGTCGATCAGTCCATCGTGATGGCGGCGGCGCGGCACAATGTGGATCCCAATCTGGTGCGCGCCGTGATCAAAGTTGAGTCGAATTTCAATTCCAATGCGGTTTCCGATAAAGGGGCGATGGGGTTGATGCAGCTCATGCCCAAGACTGCCCGCGAGCTGAAAGTGAAGAACCCGTTCGATCCGCAGCAGAACGTGGACGCAGGAGTGCGGCATCTCAAGTACCTCCTGGAAAACTATCGCGGCGACGTGAAATTGACCCTGGCCGCCTACAACGCCGGCGAAGGGGCGGTGGCGCGGAGTTCGGGCATTCCGCACTATGCAGAGACGCAGAACTACGTGCGCCGCATAACAACGCTCTACTACGGCGGGCTGGATTTAGCTCCGTCGGGCTCGTCGAAGGATCCCGTGCGGGTTCAACGAGATGCGCGCGGCGTGCTTTACATCAGCAACACCGACTAAGTTGGCAGCATCTGTTTAAGAGTTGTTATTTGCTCTCAGGTACCCAGGCAATTCAACAGCAACGACGGATCGAGACTGTAACGGACCGGCGACCTTGAAGATGACATCCAACCAGCGCTGGTCGCGCTGGGGAGCGCTACTTGTGATCGTGGCGCTTTCCGGAGCGCCGGCGCACGCCCGGACGCATCACAGCGAGGCTTGGGCCCGGGAGCACTACGCGGCTGCCGACCGCATGCGCGAAGCCTTGAACGGACGTCCTCCTGCCGAGCGCACCCGCCACGACTACCAGCGCGTCCTCAACGCCTACCGAAACGTTTACTATGGCGCTCCGATTTCCACCAAGGCCGATCCCAGCGTTGTCGCCGTTGCCGAAACGCTGGTAGAGATGGGGCGACGGTTCGATGATGACAAAATCCTGAACGAGGCCATCGCACAATACAAGTTCTTGCGGAAAGAATATCCAGGCAGCAAATACCGCTGCGATGCGCTGTTTACCATCGGCGAAATCTACAAGGATGATCTGGATGACCCCGAGCAGGCGCGTGAGGTTTTTGCCGATTTCCTGCATCGTTATCCCCACAACCGGTTGGCCGGCGACGCGCGGCAGGCGATTGCGGAACTCGACCGCGACGCGGAGGCTGAAAGAAAGGCTGAAGCCGGCAAGAATCCCGCGCAGTCTGCCAAGCCTGCCAGCCAAGGGGAAGCCGCTCAAGATTCGAAGGGCGCACCGGCTTCGAACGACAAAGGAACCAGCGGGCACGCGGCTGCTAGCGTCGCGGATGCTGCCGAATCACAGCCAAAGCACCTGCCGCGGGTGACCGGGATCCGGCACTGGTCGACGCCGGACTACACTCGGGTGGCGATCGATCTGGAAGGTGACGTCAAATACGGCTCGCAGAGGATTTCACATCCGGACCGCATTTTTTTCGATCTGCGGGATACCAAACTTGCCTCCACCCTGGTAGGTAAGAGCTTCGATGTAGACGACGGATTCCTGAAGAAGATCCGCGTGGCGCAGTTTCAGCCAGGACGCACGCGGGTGGTGCTCGAAGTCGACGACTTGTCGGACTACGAGGCGTTTCTGCTGCCGAATCCCTACCGTCTGATTATCGATATTCACGGGAAGAACGACCCAAAAGCAGCGCGTCGGAAGACGATGAAGGACTCGACAACTGCGGAGTCGGACGTGGAAGCGCCGCCGAAGGCGTCTTCGCAGGGAGACAACGAAAGTGCCAGTGCGTCAGACGCGACTCCTGACAGCAAGGGTGTCAACCCGAAGCAGCAATTGCGAGCCGGGCCAGGCAAGGCGCCGGTTACGACCGAAGATGTGAACGAGGATGCCAGGGTCGTTCCAAAGAGCAAGATTGCGACCCGTCAGCCGCTGCCCGATCTGCCTCGACGAATCGATAACAAGAAAGAGACGCCCGCACCGACGAAAAGCGTCGTCGATAACGATGATGACACCGACTCCGCGGCGAACTCGACTGCTCAAAGGCATACGCTAACCCGTACGCGCAAAGCTCCTGCGCGGCTTACCGCCAAACGTAAGAATGGGGATGACATCGATGCGCGTGAGGCGCGGCCTACCGCCAGCGGAGACCGTTCTCTAATCCGCGCACTTGGATTGAAAATTGGCAAGATCGTGATCGATCCGGGACACGGCGGACACGATACGGGCACGATCGGTCCGAACGGACTCGAGGAGAAGGATCTCGTGCTGGAGGTCGGGCGGCGGCTGGGTAAGCTGTTGGAAGCGCGTCTTGGCGCCGAGGTCGTTTATACACGCAAGAACGATACATTTATCCCGCTCGAAACGCGAACGGCAATTGCCAATCAACAGCGGGCGGACCTGTTCGTGTCGATTCATGCCAATTCGAGCCGTGATCCGGCGGCGCGCGGGGTGGAAACTTACTATCTGAATTTCACTTCCAACCCGGACGCATTGGAAGTTGCGGCGCGCGAGAATGCCGTCTCGGAGAAGTCGATCTATGAACTGCAGGACCTGGTGAAGAAGATCGCGCTGAAAGAGAAGATTGAAGAGTCGCGCGAGTTCGCTGGAGACGTCCAGTCGTCGCTGCACAGCGGGCTGGCAGCGAAGAGTCCGTCGATCCGCAATCGCGGCGTGAAGAAGGCGCCGTTCATCGTGCTGATCGGCGCGAATATGCCTTCCATTCTGGCCGAGATTTCCTTCGTATCGAATCCCACCGACGAGCGCCGGCTCGAAACCAGTGAATATCGGCAGCGGATTGCAGAGTCCCTGTACCGCGGCATCGCCAAGTACGTGGATGGCTTAAGTGGCGTGAAAATAGCCAGCAAGATCGAAAAGCCGGCCGGGCAATAGCGCTATCGGCAGTGATTTCTGGCGTACCGTCCAAAACTTCCTTTCAGGTCGCTGTTGGTAGAGGCGACAGGCCTGCCCTGTCCGCTCTCGGCCGCAAAACGGCATTGTGCGAAGTCCCTTTGTCTTCAGAGCAGGTATGCCAGAAGAGGCGTATCCTTGGTGCAGCGTGTGAGCTTCCGTTGCTTTGGAACGGAGGTCGCGATGAGCAAGTTTGAAAGATTTGAGTATTCCATCGTTACGATAGCTGCTCCAGATGTAGCCTGGAACGTCTTCTCCAACCTAGAGCTGTGGCCGCAATTCTCCGACCTGTATGAAGAAATTCGATGGACCGCGGGTAAGCCCTGGCAGGAAGGGAGCCGTCTCTCAATCAAGGCGCGAATGCCCATCGCAGTCACCCTCGATCACGTAATCCTGTCGTGCGTGCCGGGAAAGGAAGTTGCGTGGATCGATCATGCGGTCGGCACTACCATGGAGCAATGGGTGTACTTCGATCTCCAGCGGGGTGGAGGCACGCGCGTCCACACCTGGGCGGAGTTCACCGGACTCATGCCATTAGTCGCAGGGCGGCAGATCCGGGAAGTGCTGCTCGAATTCACGCAAACCTGGTACAACCGTTACGCGCGAGAATGCAATCGAGTTGCTGATCAAATCTGTAACCTGCACATGTGAGACGATGGCTTCGCAGAAAAATAAACGGAATAATGCGCCATGTTAGAAGGTGATTCTCGAACGAATCACCAAATGGGCGCCGTTATTGCGACTGGCTGAACTGCATGTTCTCGTCAACTGAGAGCTGGGCTGGCGCGCCGGAGGCGTCGTCGCCGGAGCGGGTAGCGACCACTCGAAAGCTGCTGCTGCTGGTTTCCACATCATAACTGTAGGGAGGTCGCTGCCGGGCTACGGTGAGGGATCGGCTCGAGATCAGCTGGTCGAGGGATGCGTACTTGCCTTCCAGGGCAAAGTATCCCCGCTCGGCCTGGGCAATGTTCATCAGATCGGTGCGTACGCCGGTGATGTTGACGGCGGCCTTGGGATTGTTCACTCCGGCGGCTGCCGAAGTGCTCTGTGTCTCCTGCATGTAGAGATACATGCCTGCAGCCAGAACGACGAGCGTGGCTATAAAGCTGAAAGCGCGACCCATGCAACGATTTCAGCGGGAAACAAGGCGGGTTGCAAGTAACCAGAGGGCAGGGGGTAACATCGTCCGAAAGCTCGTGCCGTACGGGGCACGGGACGATTTGGGTGGATATTCAGCGGATTACTGGATAGCGCTGCTGACTTGCGAGAACACGTTGTTCGCGTTCGATCCGATCAGGCGCACGGTGCCTACCACTATCACCAGAATCACTGCCAACATGACAGAGTATTCGGCAACATCCTGACCGGCTTCATCCAGCCAAAGATTGCGGATTATGTACTTCATATTTCTCCCCTTGTTCACGCATTCACTGAGGCTTGGGGTACCGCGGGTTGCAGTGGCGCGTCTTGCTTAATCTGAGCGCCCAATCCCCATCCCTCTTTATCCTGCGAAAGAGACTGCAATCCGATCTGAAATTCGGATGTGCCGCGCATCTGCTTGATCCAGACCACGCGAAACTGCATCTTTCGCTGGCGGTAGAAAACCGTAATTTCTTCGAACACATTCAACTCGTGATGAATCGACGCCAGCCGGGCACCTTGTGCTGTAACGTCCAGCGTGTGCACCAGTTCTTCGAACGCTTTTCCGGTGCTGTCTTTGCCTTTGATCTTGACCGGAAGTACGGCTTTCGTGCGAATCCCGCGGCGCTGCTGAGTAGCCTGAGTCATCTCGATTACAGTTTCTACCTGCCCTAGTGTGCTCCGGCCTCGCGCGAGTGTGAATGGCTCCGACGGGTAGGGTGAATGCACGAGAGTGACCCCCTTAAGATTTGGACCATAGAATCAGTAGTTTGCGAGCGTCTGGAAACTTTTCATAGACCCTTGTGGTCTAATAAGCAGTGGTGGTGCGCTCGATGAAACTCCCTTTTTTGCTGGTGATTTTGCTGGTTTTGCCCTGTCTGCTTGGAGTCGCATTTGGGGCGCCACAGGCTCCGGCGTTGCTTCCGAACGACTTTGCCGGCTGGCAGTTGCAAGGCGCGATGCAGGCCAGTACTGATCCTGCGGCTGCCGATTCGACCAATGCGATCGTGCTGAAGGAGTATCGCTTCAGCGATCTCGCCTCGGGCACTTACTCGCGCGATGACGGGCGCACGTTGAAGATTCGCGCAGCCCGCTTCGCGGATGCTTCGGGAGCATTCGGCGCATACACGTTTTACCTGAGCCCAAGCATGACCAAGGAACAAATCGGGGATCAAGGGGCCTCGCTCGGCAATCGCGTACTTTTCTACCGAGGGCACGTACTGGTGGACGCGCAGTTCAGCCAGGAGTCAGCGATGTCGGGAGCGGAGTTGCGCGAGCTGGCGGGAGCCCTGCCACGCCCGGCGGGGAATGCCGGCAACCTGCCGTCGTTTATCGAGTTCCTCCCGCGCCGCGATTACATTCCGAACACGCAGAAATACGTGATGGGACCGGCTGCTCTGGCTGCGGTGGCTCCGCCGGTTGGTTCGGCGCTCGTGGATTTCGCCTCCAGTGCGGAAGCTACGATGGCTCGCTACAACACGCCCAGCGGGGAAGCGACGCTGATGCTGATCTCATATCCGACGCCGCAACTTGCAGCGGAGCATCTGCGGAAAATCGATGCCGCACACCAGCTCTCGCAACAACAGCCGGCCGGGATTTCAACCATCGAAGGGTCGGGAACATTCTTCGACAAGCGAACGGGGCCGATCGTCGCGGTTGCGACTGGAGGGATCTCCGACAGCGATGCGAAGAGTCTGTTGAGCAAAGTGAACTACGAAGCCAGCGTCACCTGGAATACGCCGTCTCAAGACACCCAGGTTCGCGATCTGTACATGCTGATCCTCAACATCGTGATCTTGTGTGCGATTCTCGCGGGACTCGCGATTGTGGCCGGCGTGGCTTTCGGTGGCGTGCGCATTCTAGTGAAACGTTTCTATCCCAACAGGGTTTTCGATCGCCCGGAACAGATGGAATTCATCTCGTTGCACCTGACCGAAACCGTCGTCAAGGGGACAGCGCCAAGCGGGAGCGAGAGAGCTCCTGGGATGCCTCAAAACCCTGCCTGATGCCGGTTAACTGCCTTTAAAACTATCGGCTTAGAACCTTTCGAAGGGGCGTCCGTCTCATTTTGGTACATTCCTCGTCCTTGTTAACGTCTTTTGTAAACTGTTGAAAACAATAGCATTTATTTCGGAAAAATCGCTTGACACCCCCGTTTTTAGGCTCATAAGATTTCGGCAGAAAGTTTTGACGGAATCTAAAGCCTCCGTTGGAACTATTCTCCCTTGAAGAAGAGGCCGCCCAGTTGCCGGGTGGCCTTTTCGTTTGTCCGATTTGTTTGCGTTCAGTGATCTGACGGAACTCTTCCGCATTGTTTTCGTATCATCCCATGAAGACCTTCTGAATTTGAGACAACGATCCGTGCCTTGGGGGAGACAATCATGTTTTGCGACAGATGCGGCGCAGCATTACAACCAGGACAGGCATTCTGCGGCAAATGCGGCAAGCAGGTTGTAGGCTCGGTTGCCGTAATGCACCCCGTGCACGGGCGCGTGTTGTCGCACGTGCGCTTGCTCGGGCTGTTGTGGCTAGGTTTTTCGGCATTCAACACGATTGGCGCAATCGTGCTTTACGTGCTCGCGAATACGCTATTTGCCAGCGCTCGCTTTACCGGACCCGACAGCAGCACCGCGTTTTTGCGTCCGCTGTTGAGCGTGGTGGCCATCATCCTGTTAGCCAAAGCCGCATTCGGATTCATTGCCGGCTTTGGATTGTTGCAGCATGACAAATGGGCCAGAGTGCTAGCCCTGGTGATCGGCTTCGTTTCGCTATTCACGAACATTCCTTTTGGAACCGCCCTCGGGATTTACACCATGTGGGTGCTGCTCTCGGTGGAATCGGAGCAGGAATACGACGCGCTCTCGGAGGCGCGAGCGGCGTGAGCAGTGTGTGCCGAGAGGAAAGGCCGTTTCGTCCTCCGCGGCGCGTGGTCACGCCTTTACGGTTTCCACCCTGCCGTTTAGAATCGAGGTCAAGCCGACGTAGCTCAGTTGGTAGAGCAGCCGATTCGTAATCGGCAGGTCACCAGTTCAAGTCTGGTCGTCGGCTCCAGCATTTCAGAACCTTAACGATCAATTTACCGCCAGCTTGCGTCTGGAGCTCTACTAGTCGTCCGGAAGACCAACGGCGCCATGCGCGCCGACTTTGGGGGGCATGGGCTCAACGCGGCAGTTGTCTCGGTCTCCCCGTCACATCTTACTGCGAACCCTCGATGTGCCGCAGCACACCCCTGAGGTCCTCAATCATGGCAGAGAGCCTGTGGCATAGAGGCTCGGGAATTATTGCGGGATCATAGCGTGCGGGCGGAATTGAGAGGTTCAACGCATCTTCAAGTTCGCACCGGGCGTTGGTCAGTTTTGCAAGAACTTTATTTTTGCGTTCGTGGCCCAACATCAAACCTTCCTTCTGGGGGAAGAAAGGCTATCGATTGCTGCGCGACAATAGCAGGTTCGTCGATGCAGATTCTGTGTTCCCAGTCACACCGGGCGGCGCATCGCGCAGAGCAGGTCGCCGTCTCCTCGCTGAGAACATCTCTCCTACCGCAACCGCGGAGAGAAGTCGGTTAAGGCCATGTAGGTGGAGTCGACTTTTTCCACGAGCTTCCCGTTCGCCTCAGATTTTTCGCGGACACGGTTCCACTCCGGATCGTCATGAAAGGATTTCCAGTTGGCGGCTGCCGCTTCCCGGCTGGGATGATGAAGAATGTAGATCAGCGTGTTGCTCTTTTCCGGCTCGTCGAGGGGTGTCCAGTAAGCGACGCTCTTCATCCCGTGGCGGCTAAAGATCTCTATGGTGTGGTCGCGGAATCGCGCCTCCAGTTCGCCTAGTTTTCCTGGGGCCACATGATAGACGCGGAGTTCAAAGACGCCTGCAGCTTGAGATCCGTTTTCCTGCTGAGCGGCCGCCCACAGGGACGGGATCAAGCTTGCCGCGGGAAGAGCCTGGAGCAACGTTCGTCTTTTCACGGGTGGGATTGTAGCAGCGGTTGGACGTTGCGTGGAAGGACCGACCGGTATCCGGGGTGCAATTGAGGGCGAGAGCGAGACGCTCTCGCGACAGCCGGCAGGATGCCGGCGCAACGCTGCTGATTGGTAAACTGCACGCCAAACGCGGCTTACGAGCCGTTACCCTGGTCACTTTTTTTTCGCCGGATTGCCCTTCATACTGTCTCGCGTTTGGATCGCAATCATGGGGAGGATGGCTCGCCCATCCGCAGGGGGGAGAAAACTATGAGGGTGTTCGCGACGCTGCTTTTGATGGGGATTACCGTATGCGCGTATGGTCAGGAAAAACCGCGCGTGTTCGTTCAGGGCAAAGGGTCGGAGAATGTCAGCAGCAACGGGAGTGGGGCGGGTGGACATCATTGGGCAGCCTGGGGATCGAAGTCGACCATCGATTCCCACGACGAAAGCATGGAAGTCACCAAGGACCTGCAAAAGAACTGCGCGGTAACCGTCACCATCAACGAGAACAATGCCGACTACATCGTGATGATGAACCGCGAGTCGAAGCAGAACCGCGGTTTGCTGCGCAGCAACAGCCAGATCCAGGTCGCCAATAAGGCGGGAGACATTCTGGGTACGAATGCCACGCGCACGGTCGGCAACGCTGCCAAGGATGCCTGCAATCTCATTCTGGCGGACTGGCAGGCCCATGGCCCGTTGAATGTTCCCCAAAATGCATCGGCGCCCGCGTCGCAGCCTCCGACGGTGCAGCCGGCAGTTCAAACTACGCCCGCGGCTCAGCTGGTACCGGCCGTGGCGACTTCGCCTCAGCCGGATCCGGTAGCGGCTGCAGCCACATCCTCCGCATCCAACCAGACCGTTGCTGACGCGGCTAAGCGAGAGAAACAGCGCCAGGCGTGCCTCGCTCTGGCAAAAGATAATCCAAGCATCGTTTGCAAGTAGGAACTTGAGGGGAGCCTGGACGGGTCCAGGCTCCCAATCACCAGAATGATTCCGCTTCCTCCGACTTGTTCCGAGCCGGTGACCGTGCGACCTACGTCCCGGAAGTTGGTTCGGTGAATTCCAGGCGGTTACCCCAGGGGTCGTCCGCGTAGAAGCGCTTTACTCCGCCCAGAGCGTCGTCCCATGCACAGCGGATTCCCGCCTGTGACACCTCCTCAAACAGGCGCTCAATGTGCTGCACCGAGAACGCCGGATGCGCCTTTTTGGCGGGGCGGAAATTGTGGTCGACTCCGATGTGAAGCTGGCGGTCGCCGATCTTGAACCAGCAACCGCCTCGTGAGCGGAGAGGCTCCGGCTTTTCGATTTCTTGCAGCCCGAGCAGGCTGCCAAAGAAATAGCGCGCTTCCGGCTCGCACCCCGGAGGCGCCGCAATCTGGATGTGATCGATTCCCGTCAAGAACATGCGTTCCTATGCTACAGACCGGATTGCCCGACCGTGAGTCGTGAAGGCGGTTCTTCGAAGAGTCGACGATCCGTTGAGCCCCACCCGACGTGCCCGTGCTGGCGATTTCCTAGAACGACTCCAGGAGCGAGCGCGGGGGCCGGGAACCCAGGACGTGGCTGGGCCCCATGGACTGCGGCAGCAGGCCGGTGATCTCGCGCTCCAGCGTCTGCCGAGTTCCCGCGGCGAACGCGGTAAAACGAAATGGCTGCATGTATCCCATGCCGCCGCGCATCGGGAAAAACGTCTCGGCTTTCCCTTGCAAGAGGCCAGACGCAATCTGAAAGGCGAGAGAGATCTTGGTGCGCTCGTCGAGGCAGGCAGGCAGTTCCAGCATTCCTCCGGTAATGGAGAGCTGATGGAGTTTGGCCGTGATCTGACGGCGATTCTCGAGTTGCACGATTACGGGAATCTCCCCGCGCAGGTTGATTCGTGGGGCGCGCATTTGGCGGAATTCAGTCATGGTATTTCTCCGAACGGCTGCAATTATCCGTGCTGCGGGGTTTCGATGAGCACTCGCTTGGTGCGGCGCATCATCTCCCAGTCGTATTCATAGGCTGTTCCGCAGCCCAGACAAATCTGATAGTAGCGTCCATTCTCGTCGGTTCGCGGCCAGGAGAACCGATGCGTGCAGGCCTGTCGCAAGAATTTCCTTATGAAGTTCAATGGGTCACCTGATTGCGGCTCTTCCAGGAATCAAGCCAGCGGAAAAAGAACGGTTTGTGTTGGCCTTCCAGCAAGCCGTGCAGCTTGGAGAGCAGGATTTCAGGCGGCTGCGACTTCGACACAAATGTGTCCACGGATCTCAGCTTGTTCTTGGGGAGCGGCCCGTACGCCGATAAAAGCATGATGGGGACGCGAGAATTGATGCTTTTCATTTTTGCCGCAACCATATCGCCGCGCATGCCGGGCATTTGATAGTCCAACACGACGGCGTCAATCGATCGCGAGCGAAACAGCCGGAGACCGTCGTCCCAGCCAGTCGCCTCGAGGACTTCGTAGCCGCTTTTTTCGAGCAGCATCTTGCGACCGATCAGTCCGTTCCAGTGGTCGTCAATGCAAAGAATTGTGGCCTTCGAACGGGACATGGACTCCTCACGTTCTTGCGTTGGCCAGAGTTGAACGTTCAGTAAGGGCTGCTCCTGAACTGCGAACGCGCTCGCTGAACTCCTGCGTTTGCTGAACTTACAATCGCTGAACTACGAAGTGGTGGGCAATTTGATTCTGGCGTGAGTTTTCCGCATTTTCAAATTACGGAGGGACATGTAGGCAAGCAGTTACCGGACAGTCTCAGGTCGGTCATCCGCCAACCTCCACGCATCACCCCCGCCGACCTTGTGGATCGGATGCGCCGGGCATGGAGCCGCGGAGGAGGCGGCTGTTTTAAATAAAATCGTTTTAATAATGAAAGCTGGCCGCCCCTCCGTGGCAAGTGTCCTAATTCCAACGGCTTGGGCGTATCCCTCGTTCGTGCCATAGGTAGCACGAGAGGGCCATTTACCCGGTTCGGGGTCAGGAATAAAGTGATTTTCGAGCAGCACTTGGGGGAGGGCTGATCAACAGACGCCTAGGACTCGAACGCGAGTCTGAGGCGTTTTGTTTTGCGCGCAAGAATTCTGCGCCCACGGTGCTTTCGTGCCACCCCATAGCACGGATGAGCCATTCACGGTTTTGAGTACGCGCGGTAGAGTAGTTATCGAGCAGCACTTGGGGGAGGGCTGATCAACGGACGCCCAGGACTCGAACGCGAGTCTGGGGCGTTTTGTTTTGCGCGTAAGAATTCCGCTCCCAGGGTGCTTTCGTGCCGGGTCATAGCACGGGTGAGCCATTCACGGATCTGAGTACACACGGTAGAGTAGTTATCGAGCAGCACTTGGGGGAGGGCTGATCAACAAGCGTCCCACGACTCAAACTAGAGTCTGGGGCGTTTTGTTTTGCGGTTGCGATTTACTGGGGTAGATCCGGGGCACCTTGAATTTCGACCTCCGTAAGTGGATGTAGGACACCGGCGCTACTCTGGCGTTTTAGTTAGTGGTAGATTTGTGGGCACCCTTCGTTTACCACGTTGAGGAGCTCGCATGTCCGCCCCCATTGCTCGTCGCGAATTCCTGGCAGGAGTCGCCTCTGTGACTGTTGCCACCGCAGCTTCCCGTTTCGTCCCTCCTGATTCCACGCCTCCTTTCCGCATCGCCGTCATCAACGACGAGATTTCCCAGGATTTCGGTCATGCCTGCGAAGTCGCGGCGCGCGATTTCGGCATGAGGTGGATCGAGCTGCGTGGAATGTGGAAAAAGAATATTTGTGGCCTCGACGAAAAAGAAGTCGCCGAGGCCCGGCGGATTCTGGAGAAATACCAGCTTAAGGTCACCGACATTGGCAGCCCGCTCTTTAAAGTCGACTGGCCGGGCGCTCCCAAGTCGAAGTTCAGCGAAGCCAAGAGCTTCAATGCGGACTTTACCCTTGGACAGCAGGATGAGGTCTTCGACCGAGCCATCGAAATGGCGAAAGCCTTTGGCACTGATCGCGTCCGTTGCTTCGATTTCTGGCGGCTGGAAGATCAGGCACCGTACCGGTCGGCGATCAACGAAAAGCTGCGCAAGGCGGCAGACAAGGCCAGCAAGAGGGGGATCATCCTGGTGCTTGAGAATGAGCATGCCTGCAATACCGCTACCGGCGCCGAGGCGGCGAAGGTCCTGAGCGCGGTGCAGTCTCCTTCGTTCATGCTGAACTGGGATCCCGGCAACGCCGCGGCTCGTGGGGAAATTCCCTATCCCGATGGATACAGACTCCTGCCCAAGGACCGCATTGGTCATTGCCACTGCAAGGATGTGGTGAAAAAAGGAGAAAAGTACGAGTGGGCACCGATGGGCGGCGGGATGATTGACTGGGCCGGACAGTTTCGTGCGCTCAAGAGCGACGGATACCGGCTTGCGGTGAGCCTCGAGACGCACTGGAACGGTGGTGGCTCGCCCGAAGAATCGTCTCGCAAGAGTTGGGCAGGGATGAAGAAATTGCTGCAGGAGACTGGAGCGTTGTGATGCCTGCCGCCAACTTGGGCCAGACGGCAGGATGCGAGGGGCCACAGGAAACGAACTCATGATTGGAGCTGTCGACATAGGCGGTACAAAGATCGCCGTTGGCATCGTGGACGCGAGGGGTAAGGTGTTGGCGCGAATGGAAGGACCGACCGATCCCAACCGATATTCCGACGGAATCGAGTTGATTGCGCACATGCTGCGCAAGACTTCGCAGAGAGCCGGATCGGCGATCGAGGGTGTCGGTATCGGCTCGACGGGGCCAGTCGATTATCTGCGGGGAGAATTTGGCGACGTAGACTTTCTCCCGGGATGGAGAGGGAAGAACCCAGTCAACGATCTCGCCCAAATTTTCAGCGTGCAGGTCGCTCTGGAAAACGACGGGGACGCCGCCGCTCTAGCGGAAGCCGGATGGGGCGCGGGGCGCAATCGAAAGCGCCTGATCTATGTGACCGTCGGCACGGGAATCGGCGGCGGAATTGTTCTGGATGGGGCGCTTTATCGTGGAGTCGACGGTGCGCATCCCGAGATAGGGCATCACGTAGTGGATCCGGCGGGGCCGAAGTGCACCTGCGGCTTTCGCGGTTGCTGGGAATCCCTTGCGGCTGGCCCCGCCATGGTTACCTGGCTGGAAAGCAATGCGCCAGTGAATTACCCGAATCGCCAGGGAATTACGGCGAAGCGTATCTGCGAACTCGCGCAGCAGGGAGATGACATAGCCCGGCAGGCGGTCGAGCACGAAGCCTTTTATCTCGGCCTGGGGCTGGCGAATTTGATCAATCTATTCACCCCCGATGCGATCGTGCTCGGCGGTAGCGTAATGAACAGCGCCGATCTCTTTCTGGCGCGCATTCACGACCTGATCCGCGCCGGGTGCCGATTTGTGCCCGCGGAGAAAACCAAGTTGACGCTCGCCTCGCTGGGAGAAGACACGAATCTGATCGGTGCGGCGCGAGTGTGGCACTACCGGTTTGGCGATGGGCGATAGGGGAATGACGCATGCAAGAGATCTCTGAACAGCTTCTGGCGGCCATCACGGCCGCGGAGCCCAAACTTCGGAAAATTCGCGATGAGGAAAGCACGAAACCTATTCTTCCCGGCGGTTGGTCACGCAAGCAAGTGATTGGGCACCTGATTGATTCCGCGTCGAATAATCATCAGAGATTTGTCCGCGCCAGTCTTCAGGAATCCTTAGAGTTCCCCAGTTACGATCAAGAGGGATGTGTTCGTCTCCAGGCGCCACAAGAGGCCGGTTGGCCGCTGTTGATTTCGCTGTGGGTCGAGTACAACCGCTATCTGGCTCACATCATCGCTCGGCTCCCTGCGTCCAAACTCGAGACGGTTTGCCGGATCGGCAAGGAAGGGGAGATGCCCCTTCGTTCGCTGGTCACCGGATATCTTTCGCATCTCCTTCATCACCTCGGCCAGATCGGAGCCGCAGACTAGAACCTGCGCTTGGGCCTTCTTCCAGTTCGCATTCCAATCTGATAGTGTTTTCTGTTTGCCTGGCGACGCCTTCCAGGATGCCGCAGAAGCATCGGCAGCGAAAGGACGAGAGCCCAAGTGATCGTCGGAGTTCCGAAAGAAACTTATCCAGGAGAGCGCCGGGTCGCTCTCGTTCCAGTAGTTATCCCCAGTCTCACCAAGGCCGGCCTCGAGGTCATAGTCGAATCGGGCGCGGGAGAGCAGGCCGGCTACCCGGATGCGGCCTACGAGGAGAAGGGCGCCAAGATCGTTTCGGACCGCGCTGCAGTATTCAACGCCGCCGACATTGTGGTGCAGGTGCTCTGCTACGGGTCGAACGATGTCACGGGCAAAGCTGACCTGCCGCTGTTCAGGAAAGGTCAGGCACTCATCGGATTTCTGCGGCCCTTCGGTTCGGCGGAGATCGTCCAGCAAATCGCGCAATCCGGAGCGACTTCTTTTTCTATAGAACTGATGCCGCGCACCACGCGCGCGCAGAGCATGGACGCGTTGTCTTCCATGGCCACAGTGTGTGGCTACAAGGCGGTGTTGCTGGCGGCCGAAACCTCTCCGCGCATCTTCCCCATGATGACCACTGCCGCTGGGACGATTACTCCGGCGCGGGTATTCGTGATCGGCGCAGGCGTTGCCGGATTGCAGGCGATCTCAACGGCTCGTCGACTGGGCGCCGTTGCCTCGGCTTACGACATGCGTCCGGCAGCAAAAGAACAAGTGCAAAGTCTGGGCGGACGATTCGTGGAACTGCCGATCGAGGCGCAAAACGCGCAAGACGCCCGCGGATACGGTACTGCGCAGGACGAGACCTTCTATGGTCGCCAGCGGGAGTTGCTGACCAAGGTCGTAGCTGAGAGCGACATAGTGATCTCGGCAGCTGTGATTCCGGGAAAGAAATCTCCTGTGCTGATTACAGCAGACATGGTGAAGGGGATGGCGCCTGGGTCCGTCATTGTGGATCTTGCGGCCGAGCGCGGAGGCAATTGCGAGCTCACTCATACGGGCGAAACGGTAAAGGTGCACGGGGTCACGATCATTGGTGCCATCAACCTGGCCAGCAGCGTGCCGTATCACGCCAGCCAGATGTACGCCCGCAACCTGATGACATACCTGACCTACATGGTCAAAGACGGCAAGCTGCAGATGAACCTGCAGGACGAAATCGTGAAAGAGACCTTGATCACCAACGGCGGGGAAATTGTGAATGCCCGGGTGCGCGAATTCTTCAAGCTGCCACCATTGGCAACCGGGCACTGAACAAGATTCAAAAGGAGCAGTGATGCCAGCGGATTTTATCTCTAACCTGTACGTCTTTATTCTGGCGGGGTTCGTGGGGTTTGAAGTGATCAAGCGCGTTTCGCCGCTACTCCACACGCCACTCATGTCATTGACCAATGCTCTGGATGCGATTGTGGTGGTGGCGGCCATCATTATTGCCGGACGTCATGAGACGCGGCTGACCACGATCCTGGGCGCGATTGCGGTAGCGGCCTCTTTCAGCAACATGGTGGGAGGGTTCGTGATTACGGACCGCATGCTGCGCATGTTCAAATCCGGCAGGTCGAAACAATCATGACCGCGCTGGCCCTTCAGCAGTATCTCGATTTCGCCTATATTGTCGCGGTCGTCCTTTTCATCCTTTCTCTCAGGTTCCTGAGTTCGCCCGCGAGTGCGCGCTGGGGCGTTCTGGCCGGAGAGGTTGGCGCTGCCCTGGCGGTCGTCGCCACGCTCTTTAACCCAGAAGTGGCGCAGTACAAGTGGGTCCTCATTCCTCTTATCATTGGCGCCGGCGTCGGCGTCCCTCTCGGCCTGGTGCACATGACCGCGGTGCCGCAGCGAACGGCGTTGAGCCATGCGTTTGGCGCGCTTTCGGCGGCCATGATCGGAATTGCCGAGTATTACGTGGGAACGGCGCCGGTCACCCGGTTTCAAATGGGCGAGATCGGCCTGGAAGTGATTATCGGCTCGCTGACCTTTACGGGGAGCCTGATCGCGGCGGGAAAGCTGCAGGAAATATTGCCGCAGCGGCCCATCGTCTATCGGGGGCAGAACATCGTCAGTCTTTCTGTACTCGGAGCTGCGCTCGGCCTGGCAGTGGCGCTGGTGGTGAATCCCGGACACGCCATCCTGTTTCCGATCATGGTAGGCGTGGCCCTGATTTTTGGTGTCCTGCTGGTCACTCCCATCGGCGGCGCGGATATGCCCACAGTGATCTCGCTGTTGAATTCGTACGCTGGGTTTTCGGCGGCGCTGCTGGGATTTGTTCTCAACAGCAAAGTCCTTGTGGTGGCGGGCGCGCTCGATGGATCCTCTGGTTTCATTCTGTCCCTGATCATGTGCAAAGCCATGAATCGCTCGTTCACGAATGTGATGTTCGGAGCATTTGGGCAGGTACAGGCGTCGGCGGCTGCGGCGAAAGAGGACCGAGTCGTGCGCAGCGCAACACCCGACGAGGCAGCGGCGATCCTCGCGGCGGCGAATAAAGTTGTTATTGTTCCCGGGTATGGAATGGCGGTTGCGCAAGCGCAGCACAAAGTCCGTGAACTCTACGATGTGCTCTCCAAGAAGGGTATCGAAGTCCGGTTCGCGATTCATCCCGTAGCCGGCCGCATGCCCGGGCACATGAACGTGCTGCTCGCGGAAGCCGATATTCCTTACGACCGGCTGATTGAGATGGACGAGATCAACGGCGACTTCCCGCAGACCGACGTCGCGCTTATCATCGGCGCAAATGACGTGACCAATCCCGCCGCCCGCACCGACCAATCGAGCCCGATTTTCGGAATGCCCATTCTGGACGTGGATAAGGCGCACACCGTGATGGTGATCAAGCGCAGTATGAATCCGGGGTTCGCCGGCATCGACAATCCGCTTTACTACCTCAATCAGACGCTGATGCTGTTCGGGGACGCCAAGCAGTTTGTGGGGGCGATCGTGCGAGAGTTGGGTGGCGGTCACTAATCTGACAATAGAAGTAGGGAGCGTATTTCAGGGTTTGCCATTGTAGTAAAACGTTTTAATATGGTCGGTGCATCCCAGCTCCAAATCAGGTGACCGAATGCGCACTCTTACGCTCACAGGTTTTCTCCTCGTTCTCACCGGCCTCGCGCTTTCTCAATCTCAATCTCAACCTCAGCTCGATCTCATGCCCATGCCTGCCAATGTGCAAGCCGGTTCTGGGCAGTTGCCGATTACGCAATCATTCTCAGTTGCAGTTACAGGGGCGCATGACGCTTCGCTTGACAGGGGCGCGCAGCGTTTCATCACGCAGCTCTCAAATCTGACCGGAATTCCGTTTCGCGCGAAATCCGGCACGCCCCCGACTTTGACGGTTCACGCTGAGCATGGCCGTGATGTCGTGCAGAAATTGGGTGAAGACGAATCCTACGAGCTAACCGTGACAGATTCGGGCGCGACTTTGAATGCTGCTACGCCGCTGGGCGCGCTTCACGGCATGCAGACATTTCTTCAGCTCGCCACCATCACTTCCGGCGGATTTGTGGTTCCCGCAATCACGATCAAAGATCAGCCCCGCTTTCCCTGGCGTGGCATGCTGATCGATGTCAGCCGACATTTCATTCCGATCGATGTTCTCAAGCGCAACCTGGACGGCATGGCTGCGGTGAAGATGAACGTTCTGCACTGGCACCTTTCCGACGACCAGGGCTTTCGCGTGGAAAGCAAGAAATTCCCCAAGTTGGCCGGGATGGGGTCGGATGGAATGTTCTACACCCAGGAAGAGATCCGCGACCTCATCGCGTATGCGCATGATCGCGGAATCCGCGTGTTGCCTGAGTTCGACATTCCGGGACACAGCCGCTCGTGGATGCTCGGCTATCCGGATCTCGCCAGCGGACCGGGACCGTACACGCTCGAAAGCGGCGATCCGATCATGGATCCTACGCGGGAATCAACTTACAAGTTCCTCGAGACTTTTATAGCCGAGATGGCCAAGCTTTTCCCGGATGAGTATTTCCACATCGGGGGTGACGAGGTCGACGGCAAGCAGTGGGACACGAATCCGAAGATTCAGGAATTCATCAAGGCCCACGGCATGAAGAACAATCAGGACTTGCAGACGTATTTCAACCAGCGCCTGGAAAAGATCGTGGCCAAGAATCACAAGACGATGGTTGGATGGGACGAGATCCTGCATCCTGATTTGCCGAAGAACATCGTGGTCCAGTCCTGGCGCGGGCAGCAGTCTCTGGCCGAGGCAGCGCAGCAGGGTTATCGCGGGCTGCTTTCTTACGGCTATTACCTCGACCTGATGTGGCCGACGTCGCGGCACTACGCGGTGGATCCGATGAGCGGCGCTGCCGCCAATCTCACGCCAGAGCAGAAGAAGCTGATCCTGGGCGGTGAGTCCTGTCAGTGGGCCGAGTGGGTCACGCCGGAAAATATCGACTCGCATATCTGGCCGCGCAACGCCGCGATTGCCGAGCGTCTCTGGTCGCCGCAGGATGTTACCGACGTGAATTCAATGTACATGCGTATGCATGCGGTCAGTCTTGAGCTTGAGGGATTGGGGTTGACTCACAATTTAGCCCGGCAGCGCATGCTGCAACGGATGGCAGGTACTGCGGACACGTCGGCGCTTCAGGTTCTTGCGGATGTCGTCGAACCAGTGAAGGACTATCGACGGGGAGAGGAGACCAAGAGGCCGATCGACTTCCACGCGCCTCTGAATCGCCTGATCGACGCGGCCTATCCTGAAAGCGACACAGCGCGGGAATTCAGCGCCCTGGTGGAGAAGTTCCTGCAGAGCGGATATAAAGACGAGGTCGCCGAGGCGCGGATTCGGACCTTGCTCACGCAGTGGCGGAGTAACGACGCCAAGCTCCATCCGCTGCTCGAGAAATCATTCTTGCTGCAGGAGGATGCACCCATCTCCCAAAATCTGGCGATGCTGGGCGCAGCGGGCCTGCAGGCGCTTGATTACCTCGCTAAGGGTCAGCCTGAACCGGATCTTTGGAAGACGCAACAGATGGCGGTAATCGAGCAAGCCAAAAAGCCTGTGGCTGGACTATTGCTTCAGGTGACTGCACCAGTCGAACAGTTGGTGCAGGCCAGCGGTGCCGTACACAACTGAACGGGTGCGGTCCGCCCGTTACTACATAACCTGGCCGAGTGCTTGGTTCTGCTCCGCTCGGTTCTTTGCGCCCTCTTCCTGGATTTGAAGGGTGAATGGAGTCAGCCATGAAGCTGAGACTGCATCGCGCGCTGTCCGTGTTTGCCGTAGTCCTGTCTTTTTCGTTCCTTCTTACAGCCCAGTCCTCGCAGGATGCTCACGAAAAAGCTGCTGCTCTTACAAAGCAGATGACGCTCGAAGAGAAGATTGATTACATCGGCGGGACTGGCTTTGCGATCCGTGCTGTCCCTCGGCTCCATTTGCCCGCATTCGAAATGTCTGACGGGCCGATGGGAGTCCGCTCCAATCTTGGATTTCCCTCTACGGTCTACGCAGCCGGCATCGGCCTCGCGGCATCGTGGGATCCCGATCTGGCCGAGCGAGTCGGCGCTGGTATAGGCAAAGATGCGCGCGCCAGGGGCATTCACTTCATGCTGGGGCCAGGCGTCAACATCTATCGCCAATCGGTGAATGGCCGGAACTTCGAATATTTCGGAGAAGATCCGTTCCTGGCTTCGTCAATTGCCGTGGGATACGTAGAAGGCATGCAAAGCGAGGGCGTCAGTGCGACCATCAAGCACTTCATGGGCAACAACTCGGAATTCCTGCGTCACGACTCCGATTCCATTATCGACGAGCGCACCATGCGCGAGATTTATCTGCCGACTTTTGAAGCGGCAGTGAAGCGCGCGCATGTCGGCGCGATCATGGATTCGTACAACTTCACCAACGGCCAGCACCTGACGCAAAACGGCTATCTCAATACCGATGTTGTCCGCAAAGAATGGGGCTTCGATGGTGTCATGATGTCCGATTGGGTCGCCACCTACGACGGCGTGGCCGCCGCCAACGGCGGGCTCGACCTGGAGATGCCGACGGGCGCATTCATGAATCGGAAGAATCTGCTGCCCGCAGTGAAAGACGGCCGAATTAAAGAAGCGACGATCGACGAAAAGGTTGTGCACATTCTCGAAACCGCCGAGCGTTTTGGATGGCTCGACCGTTCGCAGGCCGATCTTTCGCTTTCGAAATACAGCCAGCCGAATCATGACCTGGCGCTTCAGGCTGCCCGCGAAGCTATTGTGTTGTTGAAGAATGAAGGAAAACTGCTGCCGCTCGATAAGAGCTCCATAAAGTCCGCTCTGGTCGTGGGACCGGACGCCTATCCGGCGCAGCCCGTGGCAGGCGGCAGTGGCCGCGCTATTCCGTTCGCACCGGTGTCGGTAGTTCAGGGGATCAGTACTTTCTTAGGTGCGTCGAGCACGGTTTACTACGAACGCGGTCTACCCACCCTGACGGAAGTTGCGCGGTCCACCGAGTTCCTGACCGCTCCGCAGGGTGGCGAGCGCGGGATCACCGTAGAAGTATTTCCGAACTTGGACCTCGCCGGCCCTCCAAAATCGACTAGCGTTTTGAATCACATCAATGTGACAGGGACGAGTTGGGAAAGCTTCAGTGGAGACTTCGAAGCTGCGCTGGCGATGTTCGCCTCCGGCCGAAGAAGTCAATCGTCACGGCGTTGGACGGGCTACTACATGGCGGCCGAGAGCGGTCCGTACGAGATCGCCTTGCAGGGGAACGGAGAGGGCGGCGGAAATCGCCTCTACGTGGACGACAAGTTGCTGATTGATAACTGGAAGATTGCCCGTGCCCTGCAGCCACACGTCACACTGCAGCTCACGGCGGGGCCGCACAAAGTCGTCGTTGAGGACTATCAAAAATCCGCGATGGGTGGCCGCCTCCGCGTCGGCATCGTTGACCAGAGAAAACTGGTAAACGGTGAGGTGAAGGCGCTTGCGGGAAAGGCCGATATCGTCGTCGTAGCAGCCGGTTTCGACCCTGACAGCGAGTCGGAAGGAGCGGACCGCACTTTCGATTTGCCCTTTGGGCAAGAGGAGCTGATCCGCGAAGTTTCAGCCGCGAATCCAAAAACGGTGGTCACGATGACCTCGGGTGGCAACGTCGATCCTGGCAACTGGCTCGATCATGTTCCGGCGTACCTGGAAATGTGGTACCCCGGTGAAGCGGGCGGAACCGCGTTGGCGGAAGTTCTCTTCGGATCCGTCAATCCCTCCGGGCATCTTCCGGCAACTTTCGAACGGCGCCGCGAGGACAATCCCACGTTCAACAGCTATTACACGGAGGGCGAGACCAATCGGGTGGTCTACAAGGAAGGGGTTTTCGCGGGCTATCGCGGCTATGAGCACAATGGTGTAAAGCCGCTGTTTCCGTTCGGGTATGGCCTTTCCTATACGACCTTCAAATTCGCGAACCTCAACGTGGCGCCAGCCACCGAAACTGGCGCTCTCTACACGGTATCGTTCGATCTCACCAACACGGGCGACCGAGCCGGTGCCGAAGTCGCGCAGGTGTACGTGGCGGACGATCATTCGAAGATTGCGCGTCCGGCGAAGGAGCTAAAAGGATTCGCTAAAGTCGCGCTGCAACCTGGCGAGACTAAGCACGTCACGGTGAGCCTCGACAAGCGCTCCTTCGCCTACTACGACGCCGGAGCCAAACAGTGGCGAATCACGCCCGGCACATTCGGTATTTTGGTGGGGAGTTCGTCAGCCGACATCACGCTGAAAGGCTCGATAGCGGTATCGGAGGCCGCCGCCAGCGGCAAGATGTAGGTGTTACCGCAGGCGCTTGTACGGGGGAACGATGATATCATGATATCACTATGGCGCAGCTGGTAGTCCGCAGTCTTGAAGACAGTGTGAAAGCCCGCCTGCAGCGCCGCGCCCGGCGCAATGGCAGAAGCATGGAGGAAGAGGTGCGCGACATCCTCCGGCAGGCAGCGAATGAGGATAAGAAGCAGAGCCGGGGGCTGGGAAGCGAAATCGCAGCCTTGATGGCTGGTACTGGCCTTCATTTCGAAGCGCAAGAGATGCGCGGGTACCCTGTAAAACCGATCTCGCTCGATGATTCGAAAGAATGACCATCCTCGACACCAACGTCGTCTCGGCGTTAATGCAAGATCCATCCGACCGCAGCGTCGTCGGCTGGCTTGATCAGCAACCGCAAAGCTCTCTGTGGACGACTTCAATCACTGTTTTTGAAATTGAGTTCGGCCTGCAGCTTCTGCCCGCTGCCAAGAGGCGGGAGGCATTAGCGCATGTTTTCAACACAATACTCGAACGCATCGAGCAGCGCGTTGCGCCCTTCGACGAAGATGCTGCGCGCCTGGCAGCGGAGCTGTCTGCGCTGAGGTGCCGCAAGGGGCGCTCCGGAGAGCTCCGCGACGCCATGGTTGCCGGCATCGTGATGGCCAGGCATGCAGTTCTCGCAACCCGAAACGTCGCTCATTTTGCGGATCTATCTTCGGTGGTTATCAATCCGTGGACTGCGTAGTGGCCGGTGGTGTCGTGCTATTCTATTAGCACGAGCGGCGCACCGTCTTTGGCGGATTTCCCGCAATTCCTGAAGAAATTCAGAAGAACAGTCAAGAAGAGAAGCCAGAACTATGCTTTCAGTCAGCAACGTGTCCATGCGCTACGGCGCGAAGATTCTGTTTGAAGAAGTATCGACGGCCTTCACGCCGGGGAAGCGCTATGGCCTGACCGGCCCTAATGGCGCCGGCAAGTCCACATTCATGAAGCTGCTTAGCGGCGAACTGGAACCGCAGAAGGGGACGGTCGTCCGCCCGCGCAAGCTGGGTGTTCTGAGCCAGGACCAGTTCGCCTTCGATGCCCACACGGTTCTGGATACGGTCATCATGGGGAACAAGCGCCTGTGGGCCGCACTGCAGGAGCGTGACGCCATCTATGCCAAGCACGACATGACCGACGAAGATGGCATGAAGCTGGGCGAACTGGAAGGCATTGTTGGCGAAGAAGATGGATACTCGGCCGAGAGCGATGCGGCAGTCCTGCTGCAAGGGCTTGACATTGACGAAGAGCTGCATGCGCGCAAGATGAGCGAACTGCAAGGCGGACAGAAGGTCCGCGTATTGCTCGCTCAGGCATTGTTCGGACATCCGCAAGCGTTGCTGCTCGACGAACCTACGAACCACCTGGACTTGGATTCGATTCACTGGCTGCAGAGTTTCCTGGCGACCTACGATGGGGTCGTGATCGCAATCTCGCACGACCGGCATTTCCTGAACAGCATTTGCACGCACATCGCCGACATCGACTACGAGACGATCATCACCTATACCGGCAGCTACGACGATATGGTGGTGGCCAAGACGCAGGTGCGCTCGCAGATCGAGGCACAGAACGCGCAGCGCGAAAAGAAGATCTCGCAACTGAACGAATTCATCGCGCGGTTCGCGGCCGGAACCCGTTCGAGCCAGGTGCAGTCCCGGCGCAAGGAAGTCGAACGCCTGCAGGTCACTGAACTCGCCAAGTCGAACATCCAGCGGCCGTTCATCAAGTTCGAGCAGAAACGGCCCTCGGGCAAGCACATTCTCGAAATTGAGCATCTGGGCAAGGCGTACGAGGGGAAGCGGGTCCTTGGCGATTTCACCGCCAGCATCAGCCGCGGGGAGAAGATTGCGATCATGGGGCGCAACGGAGCGGGAAAGACGACGCTGCTGAACGCCTTACTGGCGAACTCCCCGACAACTCCGGAGGCCGAACTGCGCAAAACCACCGGCTACGGCGGAGCGTTTGTCGACTCCGGAAAAGTGATCTGGGGACATGAAGCCTCCATCGGTTACTTTGCCCAGGACCATCGCAGCCTGATCGAGGGCGGCACCACGGTGATCGAATGGCTGCATCAGTGGGATCCGGCGGCCGTCACCGAAGAACTGCGCGGCATTCTTGGCCAGATGCTTTTTGCTCGCGAAGAAGCCACCAAGAGCACCAGCGTGCTTTCGGGCGGAGAAGCGGCCCGGGTGCTCTTCTGCAAGCTGATGCTGCAAAAGCCCAACGTGCTGGTGCTCGACGAACCTACGAACCACCTGGATCTCGAATCGATTAACGCGCTGAACATCGCTCTGCAGAGATACCATGGAACCGTTCTGCTGGTCACGCACGATCACGACTTGATCGATGAAGTGGCCACGCGCATCTGGCACTTCGAGAGCGATCACAAGCTTACCGACTTCAAGGGAAGCTACGAGGAGTATCAGTCGGCGGCGGTGGCGGTCTAGCTTGCGGTTGCACCATTTCCGCGGCATGTAAATCAACCAGGTTCTCCACAGGGTTTCACAGGCATCCATAGTTGCGTTGCCCGCGCAAATTGAAAGATAATGGCGGCGAACGTTCTTGACGGCCGCAAGGGCCTCGCGTTTGGTGCCGTGTACAGCCGAGCAGACTTATTGAGGATTCTTCACATCACCCCGCGCCAGTTGGCAAACTGGGAGCGAGCGGAGCTGGTGGTGTCCGCGGAGAGCTACACGTTCTCCGACCTTCTTGAAATCAAGAAAATTCGCGATCTCTGCGCGATGAGCGTGCGTCCCAACGTAATTCGCCAATCGCTTGATGCCATGCGCAAGCAGGCCTCTGGTGTGGAGAAGCCGCTGCTCGAGGCCGGTGCCTGGACGACGACGAAGCATCGCGTCGCCTTCCGGCATGAAGGCAGGTTGCTGGAGCCGATCGCCGGCCAGTTCCTCATGGATTTCTCGGAGCGCGAGAAAGTCGTGACCAGCACGCCGGTGCCCCGGTCCGAGCCCAGCCCCAACGAACATGAGGTGACGAGCTGGTTTGCGCGCGGCATTGCGCTGGAAGAAAACGCCAACACGCACGCCGAAGCGATCGCCGCGTATCACAAAGTACTCGAACTCGAGCCCATGCACGCGGCCGCGCACATTAATCTCGGGACTCTCTACTACAACCGCCAGGAATTCGCCCTTGCCGAGCATCATTACCGGCAGGCGATTGAGTCCGATCCGCGCTACGCCTTGGCATACTTCGATCTTGGAAACGTACTCGATGAAACTGGACGCGTGCAGGAAGCCATCCTGACCTACAAGGTCGCGATCCAGTTGGCTCCGACCTACGCGGACGCCCACTACAATCTCGCGCTGGCTTTCGAAAAATTGCGAGAGCCCCGCAAGGCTCTCAAGCACTGGCAGGCTTACGTAAAGCTCGATGCCTCCGGGCCGTGGTCCGTGCACGCCCGCAGCCAGATCAAACGCATCCTGCAAGCCGACGGGCTGAGAATCGTCTACAAGCGCGCTTAAACCGCTTCACCACGAAGGACACGAAGGAACACGATGGAAACCATTGTTGCCTTCAGACTTCGACTTGGCACCCAGTCAGGGGATCCTACTTTCTGCGCTTCCTTCGTGATCCTTTGTGACCTTCGTGGTTAAGGCTCTTGCCTTTCCCTCCAGGAAGTACCATTCACGAATCGCTTGATTCCGTCCTTTAAGTGAACGACATTGAAGTTGATCAGAAGCCCGATAGACTTTCCACTAAGCTTCAGATAAGAGATGATCTGGGCATGATGCACCGGACAAACCGCGTCTACGGACTTGATCTCCACGATTACGAGGTTCTCAACGAGGAGATCCATCCGATAACCAATATCCAGCCTGGCGCCACGATAAACGACGGG
Organism: uncultured Acidobacteriota bacterium; assembly: GCA_963807095.1. Classification (GTDB taxonomy): domain Bacteria; phylum Acidobacteriota; class Terriglobia; order Terriglobales; family Acidobacteriaceae; genus Sulfotelmatobacter. The sequence continues at coordinate 1,533,012 of CAWEAF010000003.1, forward strand.
TAGTCCTACCTGCGTCTCTGACTGGACGCCTGCCTCTCGAAGTTCGTGCCGCAAGCAAGCCTGATAAGCGCTCTCCAGCAAGCCGGGTCCGAGCTCAGAATGGACCCTCATTGCAGCGGTGATGATTGCGTGGCTCACCTCCTGCGCTCTGAGTCGGTGTACTGCAAACGAGGCCATAACACCTCAGAACTAAAACTTTCCGATGAGGAAGTCCAGTGCGCCAGTCACATCCGCACCAAAAAAAGGGCAAGGGAGGCTCAAATCGGGAAACGAAAAGAACAGATGTATGTAGCACGAACGAACTCATGGCTTTGGTCCTTTAGCTTCGTGGACCTTTGTGCCCTTTGTGGTTGATGAGTTTCAAGCGGTGGACGAAAAGTCCTTAGGCGCCGAAGAGTGCTACCATTTGAAGCAGTTTCACGAAGGTGCTCCCATGCCCGAGATTCTGCAAGCCGCCGCTCCTTCTCCCCTGACCACTCTCACCGAAGACGAGATTCTCTTCCGCGATAACATCCGTCAGTTCGCCGACGAAAAGGTCCGCCCTCTCGTCAAGGAGATGGACGAGAAGGCTGTCTTCGAAAAAGATCTGATTCACGATTTTTTCCAGCTTGGTCTGATGGGCATCGAAGTACCCGAGCAGTACGGCGGCGGGGGCGGCAAATTCTTTGAGGCGATTCTGGCGGTCGAGGAACTGTCGCGAGTCGACGCCTCGAGTGGTGTCATCGTAGATGTGCAGAACACACTGGTCAATAACGCCCTGCTGCGTTGGGGCAACGAAGAGCAAAAAAGACGTTATCTCCCGCGGATGGCCTCTGAGATCGTTGGCGCGTATGCCTTGAGCGAAGCTGGTTCCGGTTCCGACGCGTTTGCCTTGCAGACCCGTGCCACGCTGAAAGGCTCCGAGTACGTCCTCAACGGCCGCAAGCTCTGGATCACCAACGGCAAAGAAGCTGGATTATTCGTTCTCTTTGCGACCCTCGATCCCAGCGCCGGATACAAGGGCATCACCGCTTTCCTGATCGAAAAAGATTTCCCAGGGTTCACCGTCGGCAAGAAAGAAGACAAGCTTGGCATCCGGGCATCGTCGACGTGCGAACTCATCCTCGAAGACTGCCGCATCCCGAAGGAGAACGTCCTCGGAGAACCCGGCAAGGGCTACAAGATCGCGATTGAGACGCTGAACGAAGGCCGCATCGGAATCGGCGCACAGATGATCGGGCTGGCACGCGGCGCCTGGGAATTTGCCTGCAAGTACGCCGTCGAGCGCAAGCAGTTCGGCAAGTCCATTGCCGACTTCCAGGGAATTCAGTTCCAGATTGCGCAGATGGCCACAGAAATCGAAGCGGCTCGGCTGATGGTGTACAACTGCGCGCGCATGAAAGATGCCGGCGTGAACTTCGTGAAGGAAGCCGCGATGACCAAGCTGTTCGCTTCGCAAGTCGCGGAGCGCGTAACCTCGCTGGCCATCGAAATCTACGGCGGGTACGGCTTCACCAAGGACTATCCGGTGGAGAAGTACTGGCGCGACGCCAAGATTGGAAAGATCTACGAGGGCACGTCGAACATGCAGCTGGCGACCATCGCCAAGCTTGTTCTCGGCAAATAGCGGGGGAATCGCCAGCTTCCATGAAGCGTCCGCAAGCCCTAGCGCCGAGTCGGCACACCCGGCCGCTTCTATGGATTGAAGTGCAACTCGATGGTTTCTCGCGACTCCCCGCCTGGGACGTACTTCCATTGGGAGACGGCGATTTGGGCTGCGTCGACCAGAAGGGGACTGCCGCCAAGCGGTTCCACTTTCTTAACGTTGCCGTCAGGAGCGACCACTGCCACCACCTTCACGACTCCGCCGAGATTCATTCTCTTAGCGACGTCAGGGTACCTGGGTTCCACTTTGCGGACGAGCTTGCGCCCGACACCGGAGGTGGATTGTTGACTCCTCGCAGTCAACGGCACAAAGCAGTATGAGAGTGCAATGACAACTATGAGTGCGTATTTCTTCAACATGAAGGGGGATCCCTGAGAAAGAACGATTTTGTTTCACCTGAAACGACTGCCAATATTAGAGGGAAATTGAAATTGGGGAAAATAACCAGAGTAACCACCATTGGTTCCGCGCATTTAGCGCGAGCCCTTTTTATAAATATCTCTTGCTCAAAATGTGCAGGGAGTTGCACTTCTGCCGTCCGGAAATATCCTTCCATGTCGGTCTAAGCCATTCAATTTGTAAAGGTTGGCGAGATTCGCAATATTGGCCGACCGGGTGCATTCCTGAAGTATGCCTGCGAGCCGAGGCGAACACCGGAGCGCACTTGACCACGCTATTCGCAAACGCCGATACCACCCAAATGCCGCTACCCACAGCGGAGACGGTCCGTACCCCTGCGAAGAAAAACGGCTGGCTGCCAGTCCTGACCGTGCTGTTCCTGATCTCCTACGGCCTGATGACCATGCTGGTAGTGGAGCAAGGGCGGACTATCGAGTCGCAGCGTGCGTTGATTCGCGAGCTTTTCCGCGACAGCAGAGACCTCTCGGCAGTGAAACAACACGGCACCCAGGCCCCTCAGATTTCCGCGCCCGCGACCCCGTACTCCCAGACGCCGTCCGGCCAAGTCCCGTCGACCCAGGCACCAAGAAAGCAAGCCCCGTCTACCCAGACTGATCCGCAGATTCGTACCCAGAATCGAAGCGGAGTGCAAAAAACCTTCCGCGCGCCTTCCAGACCGGCATCTGACCTGGCGGAACCTGCGCGGACTTTGATTACTTTGTAGAGCGGGCGGCCACAGAGCCAATAACAGACCCGCAGGTTCTCGATTTGTTCTGTGAGCAGTAACAGCAGTGCCCAGGTGATGCCATGAAGTTTCTGACCCTAGCCTTGTTGTTGAGTCTTCCGTTAGGACATCTTACCCCGCAGAAGCCGCTGCGCCAGCCCGAGACCCAGTTGGCCAAGCGCGCGAAGGGCGGTCGCTGGTACTTCGCCGCCAGCGGACACGCTATCTATTGCTATGGCCCAGTCATGACCGTGCCGCGCGGGAACGGCGACCTCCAACGGGTTGCCACTCTGTGCCGCGACGGTAGCGCCGCGGTCCCACTCAAGGACTAGTACTCCTCTCGTTCCCGGAATCAACGTGTGCCTTGCCACGGGGAGAACTGCGGCCATTTGTTCATCTCTTCTTTAGCCCACCCGGTGGACTTCTCCTTGTGACAGGACGTGCAAGGATTAGGGATTCCATACTTCTCGGTGTCTGCGGGTGAGATGAAGCGGAAGGTGTGGGCATGGACAAGCGCGCCCGGCACGCCTTCGCCTTCAATCGCGGGCATATGACAGGCGACGCACTGGCTCCCCGTACTGCCATCTTTGTGGTGCGTGTGCTCTGCGAGCGTGGCCGTGCGCGGGCCGTTCGGGGTCGATGGACCGTGGCAGTCGAGGCAAATCTGATTCGCAGGCTTCCTCAGCTGAGCGTAATTCGCAGTGCCGTGTACGTCGTGGCAGGACGCGCAGGTGATTCCGCGCCGGTACATGACGCTCTGCGCAAAGTCGTTGCCCTGCATGCGGTTCTTATGCGCGGTGCAATCGGGAAAATAGTAGAACGTAGTTTCGCCCATGCGGCAGTCTTCGAGCTTCCAATAATCCGCAAGCTTGAGACCGACGTTGTAGCCTACGGGCCAGTCGTAGTACTTCCCCTGAATCGGTTTCTGCGGTGGTTGGCCCTGCGAGTGGCACTGAATGCACGTGTCGCTCGCCGCTACGGGATCCATGTGCGCAGGATTGACAATGTTTCCCTGAGAAGGGTGCGCCACGTGCTCACTGCCTGGCCCGTGGCAACGCTCGCATCCGACGTTCCACTCGGCAACCTGCTTGGTCTGGATGTCGTAGCCCACGGAATGGCAGCCGTCGCAGGTTGGACCGGTTGGCCGCTTCATGTTATCCGGCGGGTAATATGCCGCCCACCAATCGCCGCCTTTCGCCGGGACCATGTAGGGTCGCCAAACGTGATTGCCGACGTCCCATTGCACGGGCAAGGGGAAATAGTCATCCCCGATCCTGGTGAAGTAGCGCTGCTTCCATAGGCTGCCGTAAACGAACGCGACTTGATCGATGGTGAATTTCGAGAGCGTGTTGGTCGCAAGGTTGGGGAGAACAGCCTCAGGGTGGACCCGTGGATCGCGTACTACATTAGCCATCGGAGTCTTGCGCCAGTGTTCATAAATCTCCTGGTGGCACTTCTGGCAATTTGACGATCCCACGTAATGTGCCGAGGCCGCCATCGTCGTTTGTTGCGAGCGTCCTTGTCCGGTCAAGGTGCGCATGCTGCGAACGTACAAAACCAGTGTCCAAATGTCGTCTAGGTTTTCCGGATGTGTGCTGCCCCAGGCGGGCATTCCAGTGAGTTGCACTCCATTGGCGATGATGTAGCGAAGTTCGCCATCGGTGAGATTCTGGGTTGCATCGGCGCGCAGATCAGGAACCCGGGGGTATAGGTTCACGCCCACCGGTGTTTTTCCTCGACCATCGATGCCATGGCAGCCCGCGCAGCGAGTCAAAAACGAATCGCGTCCTTGCTGCAGAAGGTCGGCTTTCGCGGAGAGAGGATTCTTCTTCTTCCGCTCGGCGCGCGGGATGGCAGCATTCCGCACCGCACGCGCCAGATGAACCTCCCAGGCCGGCGGCAATGCAGTGGCGCGAAAGCCGCGCCGCATCAGCATCACGTAAATCGTGGCGAAAACGAGCAGCACGAGGACCACAATCACAATCAGCGCCTTCAGAATCTTCATGCCTGGCACACTCTCATGGAAACTGTTTCGATTACGAGCACAGACTCCTGCTTCCGGGCGGCGATGCGTCGTGCAGGGGAAGCCACGCATCCATATCTTGACACTTCGAAAGGGAAACGACCAGTTCCGTGGACCTTTCTGTGCCTCGTGGTTATGATTTTATCTCCCAATGCCTGAACTTCCTGAAGTTGAAACCATCGCGCGTGGTCTTGCCAAACGCGTCACCGGCGACGTGATCGAATCGGTCTGGCTCGGACAGAAGAAGGAGCCGCTGAAATCTCCGGCTGCGGCCATTGCTGCCGCACTCGATCAAACGCGTATCGCTGCCGTCCGAAGAATGGGTAAGCATATCGTGTTTGACTTGGATCGTTTCGACGACCGCGTGGTGCGGACGCCCCCGTCCGCAAATAGGCGAAAGGCAAAACGGAGATCGCAGGCGGGCGCGGGCGTCCGCCCAACACAGCCGCCCACACAGGCCAGGGCCCAGTGGATCGTCCACTTGGGCATGACTGGGCGCCTGCAAGTCTGTAATCCCCAGGATGAAACTGCAAAGCATACTCACGCCGTACTCAAGCTGGCTTCGGGAAGAGAATTGCGGTTTGTGGATCCCCGGCGCTTCGGACGTCTGAGCGTCGCAACCGAGTTTGATACCACCGGCATCGAGCCGCTGGAAATCGATCTCGATCGATTTGTCGCTTTGTTCCGAGGCCGCAAGACGCCAATCAAGAGCGCGCTGCTGAATCAGAAATTGTTGCGCGGTGTTGGCAATATTTATGCAGACGAATCTCTATTTCGGGCCGCGATTCGCCCCCGTCGTCGCGCTGCCTCCATTACTCGCGATCAGCTTGCGAGGCTGCATGCGTCCGTGAAGGAAGTTCTGAAAGAAGCTATTGCGCTGGGTGGGTCTTCGATCTCCGACTACGTCGATGCGGATGGTGAAGAGGGGTTCTTCCAGCTGCAGCATCGTGTCTATGGGCGGGAAGGCGAGCCGTGTTTGGTATGCAAAGCTCCCATTAAGCGTGTGGTCATCGCTGGCCGCAGTAGCCATTACTGCCCGAAATGCCAAGACTAGCCGCTCCTGCGCGCACTCAACTGAAAATCCTTCAACCGAAAATCGTCGGCCCTCGACCGACAATGATTTCTGTTACCCTCATCCGTTATGTCTGACTACTCCATCGGCGTCGACATGGGCGGCACCAACCTGCGGATCGCAGCCATCAGCAGGGAAGGCCAGATGCTGGAAAAAATCACCACCGGCGTGAAGCTGGCGATGGGTCGTGACTACGTCATCGGCGAAATGTGCGACGCGATTTTGCATCTCACTGAACGATACCGAAGTTCTGGTCGCTTCCTCGGCGCCGGCATCGGAGTGCCCGGCATCATCGACGTAGAAGCCGGCATGATGCGCAAGTCCGCCAATCTTCCGGGATGGACCGATTATCCCGTGCGCGATGAGATCGAGCGCCGCCTCGGGGCGCGCGTCTTTCTCGATAACGATGCCAACGTCGCTGCTCTCGGCGAGAAGTGGCTGGGTGCAGCGCGTGACGCCGATGACATGGCAATGATCACGCTTGGCACGGGTATCGGCGGTGCGATCGTCTTGAACGGAGAAATCTTCTACGGCATGAGCGGCATGGCCGGTGAGTTCGGACATGTCACCATTGAGCCTAACGGCGTTCCTTGCGGCTGCGGGAACCATGGGTGCGCAGAAAGATATGCGTCGGCGACCGCGGTGGTGAGAATGGCTCGCGAGGCCATTGCATCCGGCGATGCTCCGGAACTCGCTAAAGCCGCGAACTCCGACCCGGAGTTCAGCGCCAAATCGGTCTACAACCTCGCCATGAAAGGCGATGCCCCTGCCCAGCGAATCTTCAACCGTTTTGGCGAGGTGTTGGGAATTCTCCTGGCTAATTTGATCAACATTCTTGATCTCGATATGTTCGTGATTGGCGGGGGCGTGGTCAGTGCCTGGGACGCCTTTGCCCCAAAGATGTTTGCGGAAATGCGCGAGCGTTCGCTGGTGTACGCCGCGTCGGCGCCGGACGATCCGCTCGTGAACAAGGAAGGCGCTTCGGCTCAGATCGCCTCATACACACGCCGCAAGACGATCGTTACCCAAGCCATCCTCGGAAGCGATGCCGGACTCTATGGCGCGGCACGAATTCCCGCCGCACAGGTTGGCGAAGATGCCGGTGCGGTCTCAAAGTGATGTTGCTGGTTTCTTGCCGCCGGCCTTCGTTGCTGACTTCAATCGTTCCACTTCCCTCAAGGTGAGCGACCGAAACTCCCCGGGTGGAACGTCGAGCGTCAGCGGACCGTAGCGCACGCGCTTGATCTTCTCCACGTGATGCCCCACAGCCTCAAACATGCGCCGGATCTGCCGGTTGCGACCTTCGATCAGCGTAACCTCATACCACGGGTTGGCTGCTACTTTCACGACGCGGACCGAAGCAGGGCCGGTCTTGACGCGCTTTCCATCGTCGGTGGCGATGGAAATTCCGGCGCGCAGTTTTGCGAGAGCGTCTTCTTTTGGCGTGCCCGCGACTTTGACCACGTATGTCTTAGGGACGTGAGATGCCGCCTTCATCAACCGGTTGGCCAGATCGCCATCGTTGGTCAACAGCAATAGTCCTTCACTGGCATAGTCGAGGCGGCCGATCGGATACACTCGCCCCTTCACGCCCCGGAGCAGGTCCATGACCGTCGGCCGTTTCTCGGGATCGCTGACGGTGGTGACGTAACCTTTGGGTTTGTTCATCAGCAGGTAGACGTGGCGCTGTTCTCCGCGGCCCTGCAGGAGTTTTCCATTCACGCGAATGTGATCCGTCTCGGAATTGGCCTTGCTCCCGAGTTCGGTAATTACCGTGCCGTTCACCTGAACGTGCCCTGCCTTGATCAACTCCTCGGCTTTTCGCCGAGAAGCGACTCCCGCCGCAGCGATGATCTTTTGCAATCGTTCAACGGGCATAAGGGACTACCAGGGCAGGAGACTATCCGGCTTTTTCCGTTTCGGCTACGTTGCTATTTGTGGTCCCGTCTGGGTGCGTGGGCTCGGCGCTATCCGGCTGTGAAGGCTGGAATTCAGCTGCCGCACTCTCCGCCGGAATCAACTCCGCCTGAAACGATTCCGCGACCAGCTTCTCGAATTCTTCCATGCTGGGGAGTTCTCCGACATCTTTCAGCCCAAACCGCATGAGGAATTCTTTTGTCGTCTTGTAAAGAATGGGCCGTCCGATTACCTGTTTGCGCCCCGCAGTTGTGATCAACTTGCGATCGAGCAGTGTCCCGATCACCCCGCCGGAATCGACTCCGCGAATGTCATTGATTTCCGGTACGGTGACTGGCTGCTTGTACGCAATCACCGCCAAGGTCTCGAGTGCGGGCAGAGAGAGCCGGATCGGCGGCTTCAAACTCTTGGCAAACGAGCGGACAACTTCGTGTTGCTCTGGCTTCGTGGACATGCGGTATCCACCCGCGACCTGGCGAATTTCGATACCGTGATCCGGCGCTCCGTATTCTCCAACTAATTCTTCCAGGCAGGAGCGCACCCGCGACTTGATCTCGCTCTCGTCGGCAGCGCCCTCGGCGACCACCGTTTCTTTCACCAGGACAGTGATCTGCTCCAGCGTGATGGGAGTTTCTGTCGCGTAAATCAGAGCTTCGAGTTGAGCTTTTAAAGACATAGGGGTCGGGTGCCGGTGGTCAGCGCCTCACACGCCGATGATTGACCGCGGGCGCTGCGTTATCATCTCCAATCGTCTCGCACCGCCGCCCTTTCATTCATTACTTGTTCAAAGTGCGAATGCTTGCGAACCGCGATTTCCCCGAACAGGCTGTCCTGCCGCACCTGGATGGCTTGCAATCGTACCAGTTCAAGCAGAGCCAGGAACATGCACACCAGGGCGTGGCGAGAGGGTACTCGCATCAGAAGCTGTTTCAGCCGGATCGGCCGATCTTCCAGGGACAGGCGACGGTGCAGATAGTCGATCATCTGCCCGACCGTGACCGTCTCTTCGTCCACATTCAGGATGGGGCGCGTGCGCACCCGTTCCAACACCTGTTGGAACGTCTTCACCAGATCGATCACGTCCGCCGCGATTTCGGGCTCGGTACCCTCTGCGTCCACGAATTCCTTCAGCGAAGGATTCGTTAATACCGCGTCCTCAATCTGCTGTTTCTGCAGAAGCATCTGTGCCGCGGACTTGAATTTCTCATGTTCGAGCAGGCGGTTGACCAGTTCACTGCGCGGATCGTCCTCTTCTTCCGCGGTAGCCAGGGGATCGCGCGGCAGCAACATCTTCGATTTGATGTGGATGAGTACGGCCGCCATATAGATGAAGTCGGCCGCCACATTCACGTCCAGCTCGCGGATCTTCTCCACGTACGCCAGGTACTGCGCCGTGATCTTCGCGATAGGGATGTCGTAGATATCGATGTCCTGCTTGCGAATCAGATCGAGCAGGAGATCGAGCGGCCCTTCATAGACGTTGCTGACCGCGACGGCAAAAGGGAAGTCGCTCTCTTCTTTTCTGGATTCTTTCGGCTGCGCGGAAGGGCCCGCGACGACGGCCGGAGAGACACCAACTGAATCCGTAGAAACGATTTTGGCTTCTTCACCCATCGGAAAACTCAGACCCAGTGTCATCCTGAGCGGCGTTCTTTGCCGCGAAGGATCTATGCAGTTTGCTAACGCTACTTTGGCGCTTCGTATTCCAGCGACATGCCCATGGCCGCGCGCACATCCTTCATCGTCTCGCCCGCTGCTTTACGCGCTCGCTCGCTGCCTGCTTCCAGAATATCCCAGGCGAGCCGCGGATTCTCCTCGAATTTCTTTCTCCGCTCCTGCATTGGATTCAGCAGTTTTACCAGTGAATCCGCTGCCCAGCCCTTGCACTCGATGCATCCGATGCCGGCCGACCGGCACCCCTCATAGACCTTTGCCATCGTCTCTTTGCCGCTGAAGATCTTGTGCAGATCGCCCACCGGACACACATCCGGATTCCCCGGATCCGACCGCCGCACCCGCGCCGGATCGGTCACCATCGTCTTCAGTTTCTGCCGGACCACCGGCTCAGGATCTGCCAGCATGATCGTGTTGCCGTACGATTTCGACATTTTGCGGCCATCGGTCCCGGGCAATTTTGCAGCCGGGGTGAGCAATGACTGCGGCTCGGGAAGCACTGCCTTCTCCCCGCCATAAAAGCCGTTAAACCGCCGCGCGATCTCCCGCGTCAACTCCACGTGCGCCACCTGATCTTCCCCTACCGGAACGACGCCCGCCCGGTAAATCAGGATGTCCGCCGCCTGCAGCAACGGATAACCAAGAAACCCGTAAGTTCCCAGATCTTTGTCTTTGATGTTCTCGCGCTGTTCCTTGTATGTCGGGACGCGCTCCAGCCATCCCAGCGGCGTGATCATCGAGAGCAGCAAATGCAGTTCGGCATGCGCCGGAACGTGCGACTGCAAAAAGAGCACCGACCGCTCCGGATCAAGTCCCGCAGCCAGCCAGTCAAACGCGACTTCCAGCGAATTTTCTTTTACCCGCGACGTGTCGGCATAATCGGTCGTTAGCGCATGCCAGTCGACCACGCAGAAAAAGCATTCGTACTGATCCTGCATGCCAACCCAGTTCTGCAGCGCTCCCACGTAATTGCCGAGGTGCAGCTTGCCCGTGGGGCGCATGCCACTGAGCACGCGTTTGCGAGTTTTCGGCGCAGCGTTCATTTTCTGTGAAGCCCTGGCCTCGCAGACACAGCCCGCAAGGCGGGTTCTGGACTATTCCGGCATGGAAGTGTCATTGCAGGGCTGAAGTCGATACTATCACGCGAAAAGCCAAAATGTGGGACGCCCGGCCAGTCTGAATATAGGCGCGGAATGTGCCTACGAAGAGTACATGGGCACTATTCGTAGCGCAGCCCGACTAGCGGGTCGACTCGCATCGCGCGGCGTGCGGGAATGTACGAAGCTAAGAGTGCAACGAAGATGAGCAGGACAGCAACGGCGGCAAACGTCATCGGATCCTGCGCCGACACGCCAAACAACAAACTCCTCATCAACTCGGTCGATCCCAAAGCAGCCACGATGCCAATGGCCACGCCCACCGCGGCAGTCCCGGCGCCCTGCCTCATGATCATTTGCAGAACGTCTCCCCGTTGAGCGCCGAGCGCCAAACGGATTCCGATTTCGCGCCGACGTTGTGACACGGTGTAAGAAATCACACCGTAGATGCCAATCGTCCCCAGCGCCATGGCCATCGCGCCTGCGATCCCGAGCATCACGAGCGTGAAAGAAGTTCGCGCGACCGATTTGTCATACACTTCCTGCATCGTCCGAACCGACGCCAGCGGCAAATTCGCATTGACCGACCACACGGCTTGGCGCACCTCGTTGAGAAAGGCTTGCGTGCCCGCGCGGTCGCTGCGAATCGCGAACGTCATCGTCCGCCAGGCGTATTCCGTTTTACGGGTATTACCCATCAACGAGGACCAATAGACGATCTCCGGCGCCTTTTCCTGCACGCCGTTCTCACGTACATCCTGGATCACGCCGATCACCTCGTACCACGGCGTGCCCGGAAATTCGCGCAATTGCTTGCCGATGGCCGCAGATGGCGTGCCCCACAGCTCACGGGCCAGATTCTCAGAAACCATCACTGCGGGCCTCCGCCCATACACTTCAGTCCAGGTAAGTTCGCGACCGGCGATCATGCGCGTCCCCGCAGTTTGCAGCAAGCCTGGCAAAATGTGTTTGTAGAGCCGTAGGGGAGGAATCTCGCCGTCGGAATAGGTCTTGTCCTGCGCGTAAATGGCGTCCCAGTCTGATTCGAACCCTTCCATCGGCATTTCGCTAACGAACCCGGAGGATTTCACGCCGGGAATAGCCTGCAACTTGTCGGCGATCTCATTTTGTATTCTCGTGACGCGTTCCGGATCCGCGATAAGAGAATCGGGAATCGAGATGCGCATCAACTGGAGGCGCTGCGCGTCTGTGAATCCTGGATCGACGGTTCGCAACGCCTGGAACGTGCGAATCATCAGGCCCGCGCTCACCAGCAGCACGACCGCCATCGCCATCTGGCCCACGACGAGCAGATTCCTCGCACGATGGCGTTCCCGGCTCACGCTGATGGTTCGCCCCTCGCTCCGGAGAGCCAGGGTAGTCCGCGATCCGGCGTACTTCACCGCAGGAATCAACCCGAACAGCAGACCTGAGAAGAGCGAAAGAAACAAAACAAATCCGAGAGTCCGGGCATCGATCGAAATTTCGCTCAGGCGCGGCAGATTCACTGGACCCGCAGCCAACAGAAAGCGCACGCCCGCGTAGGCCAGGCCCACGCCAAGCGCCCCGCCCATCAACCCCAGCAGCACGCTTTCCACGAGAAGTCCCCGCACGATACGCGCCCGGCCGGCGCCTAGGGCGACTCGAACCGCCAGTTCCTGTTGCCGCGACTCCACCCTCACCAGCAACAAATTGGTGACGTTCGCGCAGGCAATCATCATCACCAAGCCGATGGTCGCCATTACCAACCACAGCACTTCGCCAACGTTGCCGAGCACCTCCTGCTTGAGCGGGCGAATCGTAGGCGTGATTTTCCACGTCTCGTAGATATGCGAATTCGATCCAGGCCCGTTGGACCATGAGTTCATCCAGATCGGCAACATTCGCGCCATGTCGGCATTGGCTGCCGCAATCGCGACCCCAGGCTTGAGCCGGGCGACTCCGTGATATCCGAAGCCCGCCAGGATTACCTTCTTCCGGTCAAATGCCAACGGCACCAGCAGGTCGAAATCTGCGTCGAGGAACCGAAACCCTTGCGGCATGACGCCGATAATTTCGCGAGACCTCGAATCGACCGAAAGGTTGCGTCCAACGACCGCGGGGTCTCCTCCGAACCGCCGCTGCCAGTACCCGTAGCCGAGCATCACCCTTTCCGGACCGTTCGGATTTTGATCCTCCTGCAAGAACCAACGCCCCAGTGCCGGTGGAACAGCCAGCGCCTGAAGGACGCCATCGCTGACACTGATCGCGCGCACTTGTTCGGGCTCGGCCAGCCCGGTGATGTTGGCCGTGCCAGGTATCCATACGCCCAGTGCTTGAAATGTCTGGTTCTGCTCGGCATACGTAAAATACATCGAAGGCGAGAGGAGCAGGCCATCCCGAAAATCCGCCAGACCCGCCGCGCCTGGCGCGACCTGATGTAGCGCTACCAACTCCTGGGACCTTGGATAACTTAGCGGTTTTAGCAAGACGCTATTCACGACGCTGAAAACTGCCGCGTTCGCGCCGATCCCAATCGCAATCGTCAGCAAGGCGGCCGCGGTCGATACGGGATTGCGCCGCAGCATCCGCAGGCCGTAGCGCAGGTCTTGCCCGATTCGTTCGAGCCGCATCCATCCCCAAGTCTCACTCGCCTGTTCCTTGAGCAATGTGGAGTTTCCGAACACGCGCAAGGCAGCGTAGCGGGCTTCTTCCTGACTCATGCCAGCGGCGACGTACTCGGTCACTTGCTGGTCGAGATGGAACTGCATTTCATCGCTGAGTTGCTGCACGATCTGCTGGCGACGAAACAATGTTCGGCAGCGCAACCGCAATTGTTGAATCCACGACATGATGTTTCACCTTACGATGTTTCGACCACCAGATTGATCGCGGCTGAGAGACGGCTCCAATTTGCCGCTTCTTTTTCAAGTTGTGCGCGCCCGGCGGCCGTCAACGAGTAGAACTTCGCTTTCCTTCCCGTATCGGTCTCCGCCCATCTAGCTTTGATCCAGGCTTTCTGTTCGAGCCGATGCAAAGCGGGGTAGAGCGATCCTTGCTGGATCTGAAGCACTTCACCGGAGATTTGTTGAATACGCTTGGCGATGGCCCAGCCGTGCTTTGGCTCAAGCGAAATAGTTCTAAGGATCAGGAGATCGAGCGTACCTTGCACGAGATCGTTCGGTTTACCCATACTATGATTATCTACAATATGTATTGTAGATAGTCAAGGTATTCGTTCGCGTTTGGGTACGGCTAGCTATACCGCAACGGACACGGAGGCAGACAGTTGTTCCCACTCACAAGTACATCCCAATGGGCGCGTGCTAACTTCCTGATTCAGAATGGATTGGATATCCAGCAACATACTCTGAAGGCCAGTGTTTATATGGGAGGAACGTAATTATGCGGCGAAGGGCGATTTGCGTGAGAATGATGCTACGCACTTCATCTTTAAGGTTCGGCCGGAAAGCAAAGAGAAAGGCCACATTATGAAAACATCCATGATTCGTTGGGTCCTGTTGAGTCTGGTTATATTGTCGTTTTCTGCGACGTCGTTTGGACAGATTGCCGTGGGCATCTCGGTGCGTATCGGTCCGCCGCCGCTGCCGGTTTACGCGCAACCGATCTGCCCCGGCCCAGGATATTTCTGGACCCCCGGCTATTGGGCCTGGGACGACGACGAGGGCTATTACTGGGTCCCGGGTACGTGGGTGGTGGCTCCGGTTGGCATGCTATGGACGCCGGGATATTGGGGCTGGGGAGGCGAATTCTATTCCTGGCATCCGGGATACTGGGGACCTCACGTTGGCTTCTATGGAGGCATTAACTACGGGTTCGGCTACACCGGCGTGGGCTTTCACGGCGGCGAGTGGCGTCGCGACCGGTTCTATTACAACCGCTCGGTGACCAACGTGAGCGTCACCAACGTGACCAACGTCTACAACAAGACGGTGATCGTCAACAACAACACCACGGTCAGCTATAACGGTGGAACCGGCGGAGTGAAGATGCGTCCGACCCCGCAGGAGGAGTCCTTCTCGCGCGAACGGCATGCCCCTGAATTGGCTTCGCAGATGCAGCACCAACACGCCGCCATGCGGGACCGTCAGAACTTTGCTGCAGTGAATCATGGTCGTCCGGCGATCGCGGCTACGGGGCGACCCGGCGATTTCAGCAGCCGTTCGGTCGTTCCGGCCAGGGCTGCTGGCGGGGAATATCGTGCACCGGCCATCTCACCGAGAGAGGCACGCGTCAATTCAGGCTCATTCAATCGGGGCAATGCGACGCCCGGCAACCGGGGAAATGCAGGGCCGGCAAACCGGGGCAACGGAAATGAAGGATTTCGCCCGTTCACTCCGCCGTCGCGCGGTGGAAATCCCAACGCGAATATGAACGGCAACCGCGGCAATTCGATGCCGGTGAACCGGGGGAACGGGAACAATGGGGTTCGGGACAATAATCCGACATTCAGAAATGGAAATCCCAACGCCAATATGAACGGCAACCGTGGGAACGCATCGCCAGACAACAAAGGAAACCCGAACGACGGATATCGGCAGTTTAATCCCCCACCTAGAGGCGGAAACTCGAATCCGAACGTGAATTCCAACCGCGATAACGGTAATTTCAATCGCGGGAACGAGAACCGGGGGAACGAGAACCGCAACAACGTGCGACGTCCGCAGAACCAGCCTCGCCAAGCGCAACCGGCGCAAAATGCGTCTCCGGCGAATCGGCCTGCCCCTCAGCAGCAACAACATCGTCAGGGCCCGCCGCCGAAAGAAGAGCGGCACCGCTGAGTTCCAGTGGCGACGATTGGGATAGCTCGGCGTGACGGGGCGTAAAAGCCCCGTCAGCGCTAGCTTAACAATTTGGTTCCGAGTTGCTCGCCATCAGCGCTCGTCATCCGAGATGGGCGTCAAAAGGGAACGTGGCGCGCAATGCGTAACTGGCAATTCCTGTCTTTCCCGAGGGCTGTTTCCAAAAAATGATACCGGCCAGTCAGGATATGATGCACCGGTTGGTTTTTATTCCATTTTTGTGCGAGGAGCTTTTTGCATGCAACCGTGCCGCATCCGCTCAGTGGTATTTCTCACCTCCATCCTGGCGCTGGCCGCGTCCGCCGGGCTAGCCGAAGAAGCGATCTCGGTCACGGTGGACGCAACAAAAACTCAGCAGAAGCTGCTGCACATCGAGTTGGTCGTGCCGGTCAAGCCCGGACCTCTCACTCTCTACTATCCGAAATGGATTCCCGGCGAACACGGGCCCGATGGACCCATCGCTAACCTTACCGGCCTCAAATTTGCGGCAGACGGCAAGACCATTCCGTGGCAGCGTGATTTGCTGGATGTTTTCACCTTTCACTTGGAAATCCCCCGCGGGGTCAGCCATCTCAACGCCACCTATGACTACATCGAACCTGATGGTGTCTCAGCGACTGACAAACTCCTGGTCCTCGAATGGAATGAAGTCGTACTCTATCCGGCGGACATCCCCGCCGAGAAGCTTACTTACGAAGGCAAACTCCTCTTGCCGGACGCGTGGAAATTCGGCACACCCCTTCCCGTCGAAAAGGAATCGGGAAATCGAGTGTCATTCAAACCCATTTCTCTGGACTTGCTCGTGGACTCACCCGTAATTGCCGGGGAGTTCTATCGGATGATCGACCTCACGCCGCCGGGTGAATCCATTCACCATGAAATCGATATGGTCGCCGACAGTGAAGCCGCTCTGAACATGAGCCCCGAAAACCAGAAGGGGATGATCAATCTGGTGGCAGAATCGGGCAAACTCTTTGGCGCTCGTCACTATCGCGACTATCATTTCCTGCTCACTCTGAGTGATCACGTCGCGCATTTCGGCCTCGAACACCACGAGTGCAACGACAGCCGCTTGCCGGAGCGAGCTCTTCTGTTGCCCAGTTCTGGCATGTCACTGGGCGGACTGCTGGCACACGAATTCGCTCATTCCTGGAACGGCAAGTTTCGCCGTCCCGCTGATCTAACCGTCCCCTACTACGAACAACCCATGAAGACGGATCTCTTGTGGGGCTACGAGGGACTGACGGACTACCTTGGGCCCATGTTGGCCGCGCGCAGCGGCTTGTGGGCGCCGGAGCAATATCGCGAGTCCATCGCCGGGATTGCGGCTGCGCTTGGCCCCGGACGTCCCGGCCGCACCTGGCGCCCATTGCTTGACACCGCCGTTGGAGAACCCGGTCTGGGCTTCGGAAGAGGCGGCTGGCTGAACTGGCGCCGCGGCACCGACTACTACGACGAGGGCGATCTGCTCTGGCTCGAAGTGGCTACCATCATTCATCGCGAGTCCGGCGGCAAGAAATCGATTGATGATTTCTGCCAGGCATTCCACGGCGGTCCCAATAATGGCCCCGAAGTAAAAACCTATACCTTCGACGATTTAGTGAAGTTGCTGAATGCTCTGGCGCCTTTTGATTGGGCCGCCTTCTTTCACAGCAGGCTGAACTCCACCGCTGCGGAAGCGCCCGTGGGCGGGATCGAAAACGGCGGCTGGAAAGTTACGTTTAGCGGCGAGCCTTCGAAGTTGGAGGGGCGCCGCAATCCGAGCGATGCATATTCAATCGGCCTGCACGTGGGCAGCGATGGCATGGTCACCGACGCCATCGTCGGCAGTCCAGCGTTCGAGGCTGGCATCTCTTCTCAGATGAAAATAATTGGCGTAAATGGCCGCGTCTTCACTCAGGATTTGCTTTCGGAGGCAATCAAAGCTGCGAAGGACACATCCAAACCGATCACGCTCCTCGTCGTTGTGGACGATTATTTTCGAACCTGCACAATTAACTACCATGGCGGTGCCCGTTACCCGCACCTGGTGCGGGATAACGATCGACCGGACTATCTCGACGAGTTGATCAAGCCCCGTGTGGCAAGCCATTAGACGTCGTGAGCGTGGCCTCTGGGGGGCGTCAGTATTGCACAATTCGGAAAGTCGATTGACATCATTACAGATAGCTCTTGCGGGCGTGGGCACCACTCTATTTCATTCCAAGCCGCAACTTTCCTGCAAGCCCGTGTTGGCTCCACGTTCTTGCGAAGTATCTTGAATGAGCGGTGAGGGGCGGGGATGACCCTGTGCGTGGGGCGAAGCCCGGGATGAGCGCGCCGGACCAAATCTTCTCTGCTACAATTTTTGCATTCAGACTATTCCTAAAGCTTCGAACCATGAAAGATGAATTGCGACCCGGGCGCGCCCCAGGAGTTCCGACAAACATGTCCTCCAAGCTGCAGAAACTCCGATTGATTGGCGCCTGCGCCGCACTGGCAGCACTCGCCTTGGCGGCAAGCTGCCGCGGATTTTTTGTAAAGCCCACGCTGAGTTCCATTGCGGTTGGCCCGGGGTCCCCTAGTATTCAAACTGGCACCACCAATAACACCGTGCAAATGTTCGTCGTGGGTACGTTTAACGACGGCAGCACGGGAAATCCCGCGGTCAACTGGAGCATCAGCCCCACTTCAGTCGCAACCATCAGTGGGAGCGGCTTGGTCACGTCAGTGGCGACGGGATCAGCAACAGTTACAGCGACAGCAGTGCAGAATCCGTCCATCACTGGGACTCAGTCCCTAACCGTGATAGTCGGCTGTATCACAGGCATCACGCTTAGTCCGACGAGTGGTTCCATAACAAATGGAGGAACCACTAGTGTTTCCATCAAGGCCACCGCGCAGACCTGCAATGGTTCTGAGGACATTACGAGCGTGGCCACCTGGACCTCAAGTAACACGCAGATCGCGACAGTCTCGGCGGGAGTTGTGACTCCTACAGCAACCACGGGAGCTGACGGTACAGTGACGATTTCGGCCACCGCAGGCGGCATTACGAGCAGCCCGAACGCGACAATCACGGTTAACGGATACTAGGTGAGCACTTCACCGGCAGGCCGTGCCATCGAGGGCTCGATAATGTCCGGGTTTTAGTCCCTGCGGGCCAAGGCTCTCTTGGCCTCGGTTGCTTATGAGACCAGTTCTACTCTTTCATCATCGCGTCAATCGTTGAGTAGAGCTGGCTGTTGTCTTTCACTTCCATGTACGGCCGGCTGGGATTGCGGCTGCTCACGATGTAGACGGTAGGCGTGTGGTCGAGCTTGATTGCTTTGCCCAGATCGCGGTCGGCATTGACCTCTGCTGCCAGCTTGCCCGTAGGGTCGATGATGAAGGGAAGATCCACCTTGTGGGCGGTGGCAAATTTCTCGGCGAATCCGCGCAGGTCCTGTGGCGTGACCTCCAGTTGATTCTGGAAAATGTAATCGCGGAACTCGTTGCCCAGAGTCTTGGAATGGGTATCGAAATATCGGGCGAACACTGCCGCCTGATACGACCAGGTGTGCATAGGCAGCGGGAAGTCATGGCGAATGACCGGAATCTTGTAGGTCTTCGACGCCTGCTCCACCAGCGGCGCCGTGCGGCTGCACATTGGGCACTGCAAGTCTTCGAAAACCACGATAGCCACCTGCGCGCCTTTCGGCGGACGGAACACGGAATCCGGCGTTTCCTGCGCCGATGAGCGTATCCCTGCGACGGTCACGAGAGCCAGCACCGACAAGAGCGCGAGCCCGTTGGCAACGATCTTCTTCATATTTCCTCTAAGCATTTGTTGCATGATCCCCAAGGCCGGAATGGTCCCACACAATATTAGACGCTGAAAGTGCGCTCCGGGACGCCTGACGCGGTCTCCGAAGGACATCTCTATGGTAACCGAACCGCAAAGCTCGTGTCAGTTTAGAGAATGTTCGGGCCTGCTAGTTTTCGTGAGGTGCCGGTCCGGCCTTCCCGTGTGCCAGCTTCAACAGGCCCAGCAGAGGTTTTACCGTAAGGCCCTGCACGAGAATCGAAAAAACCACTACTCCGAAGGTCAAGATCAGAATCTGGTCGCGGGCGGGAAAGTCGCGGTTCAGGCTGAGAGCAAGTGCGAGGGCCAATCCGCCGCGCAACCCGCCCCAGACCATGACGTGCTGCCAGCGCAGCGGAATCTTTTCCGCGACCAGGTTGCTGGCCGGAACCAGCAGATACACAGAAATCGAACGGCCCACAAGCACCGCAGCAACGGCGACAAGGATTGCCAACCAGGAGTGGGCTAGCGCCTTGATTTGCAACTCCAGTCCGATCAGAAGGAACACCAGGGAGTTCATGACAAATGAGACATACTCCCAGAACGACACCAGGGCGGAGCGCGTGCGATCGCTCATGCCTCGTTTTGCCCCAATGTTTCCGACAATCAATCCTGCTGTCGCGGTGGCGATGATGCCCGATAAGTGCAGGTTGTAAGCCAGGAGATAGCTTCCGTAAGCGACGATGGTAGTCAGCGTAATTTCGATTTCCGGGTCGTCCAGAGTCGCGGTGATCCAGCTGGCCGTGTAGCCGAGGAAAGCTCCCAGCGCGGCCCCGCCCCCGACCTGCAACACAAATAAGCCGGCTCCCTCGGCCAGTCCCAGGTTCCCGCCAATCATAGCCGCGAGCACGATCTGGAACAGCGCCGCCGCGGTGCCGTCGTTCAGAAGGCTCTCGCCTTCGATGAGCACCGAAAGGCGATGGCTCATGTTGAGATCCCGGAAAATGGCGAGCACCGAAATCGGATCGGTGGCCGAAATGATTGCGCCAAACAGCAATGCGGTCAGCAGTGGAAGTCCGAGGCTCCAGTGCACGAGGAATCCGGTCACCGCCGCGGCCAGCACAACGCCAACATTAGCCAGGACGAGTAGAGGAACGGAATCGCGGAAAAGGTCGCGCACGTCCAGCTTGACGCTGCCTTCGAACACCAGCGCCGGCAGGAACACGATCAGGATTATGTCGGGGGTGAGCCAGTGCGGCTGGCCGCCCGGTACGATCGCTCCCAAATAGCGCAGGTGTATCAGCCCGAGCAGAATTCCGCCCACCACCAATGCAGCGGTGTAGGGAACTCGCACACGCTTGGACAGCACGGAGATCGCCGCAGCTGCGACCAGCAGCCACACCAGGAATTGCACTGCGGAACTAGGCGTCATTCAGGGATTCCGTGTCCAGCCGGCGAAAGCGATTCCCAACTCGCGACTAAGGCTCTCAAATTTGTGGCCCCGATTTTGTGGCGTAGCGACCGAACCTCTAATACTATCCCGCAGTCGGCGAGCGGCGCTCCTGCACACGACTGTAAAGGTGCACAAGGCGTAAACCGTCATCGCTCGATGTCTTCCTGCAACGCGCTATAGTAGAAGGTTCCCGCTCGATTGGTCTCAAGCGATCGATCTTGAAGCTATTCGACTCATCCCGGATGCAGCGCGCGGCGATCATCCTCGCCATTGCCGCGATACTGGCAGTGAGTGGCTGCCGGGGACGCCATCGCGTGCTCGAAGTGGTGTATGTGTCGGCGCCGCAGGCCTCGCTGCGCGACCAAGTAGCCGCCATCTACAACCGCGTTGGCACGGTGAAGAACGGAGAGCGCCTCGAGGTCATTGATCGCGAGAAGCGTTTCGCCCGGGTCCGAACCGCGACCGGTCTCGAAGGCTGGATCGAACAGCGCTACCTGGTCGACCAGAAAACCTATGACGGCCTGCAGCAACTGACCCGCGAGAACCAGGATGATCCGGTGCAGGCTCCCGGTGTGCTGCGCAACGACACGAATCTTCACATCACACCCGGTCGTGAGAGCGAGCATCTCTACCAATTGGCCTCGGGAGCGAAGGTCTCCCTTCTAAAGCGGGGTACGGCAGAAAAACAGGGCGTCTTGCCGGCGGCTTCGAAGCCACCGAACGCCCGGGCGGGCCGAGTTTCCGCCAACCCGGTGCTCGAAGACTGGTGGCTGGTGCGCGACGATCACGGCCGCGTGGGATGGGTTCTGGCACGGATGGTAGACGTCGACGTGCCGCTCGACGTCGCCCAGTACGCCGAAGGCCAGCGCTTCGTCGCGTTCTTCAAGCTTGACGAAGTTAAGGACGGCGACAAAAAGGTTGCGCAATACCTCTGCCTGCTCACTGACCCTCATGATGGCTTGCCGTTCGATTTCGATCAGCTGCGAGTCTTTACCTGGAACTTGCGCAAGCACCGCTACGAGACCGCATACCGGGAGCATGGCCTGCATGGAGTCCTGCCGGTGACGGTTACTCAGGAAACCTTCGATAAAGAAGGCAGCTTGCCGGTGTTCATCCTGCGCGTGAGAGACGACGACGGAAACGTCACGGAGCGCAAGTACAAGCTCAACAACCCGATCGTTCATCGGGTCCTGGCGCCCGGGGAGACCGTTTCGCGATCTCCGCGGAAGCGCCGATAATTCCAGTTAACCGATTTGGTCTCCCGCAGGGATCTTTAACCTATTCGACGGCCTATTTCCCGAAAATCACCGTGCTCGCAAAGTGGGAGGCCGCCGCCATGTAGAACAGCATCGGGACGGAGAGGAAGAAATTCGTCCGCGAAGCCAGAAACGCTTGTCTCGCCAGAGCGGCGCCATTCCCCGGCGGCGTGCCCGCCAGGGTTCCGCGAATGATCTTCTTATTGTTGGGCCAGATGATTCCCCAGACGTTAAACATCATCACGATACCAAGTCCTCCGCCGACCCCGATGCAAAGTACGTGATTGTCGTCGCCGCCGACGGGCGTGTAGTGCACAAAGATCCAGCCAGCCGCGTAAACCAGAATCGCAACCACGGCGCCCAGCACGTATCCGCTGGGTGCTGCCTTTTTGATCACGAAGTAAATAATGAAAAAGGTCACGATCCACAGCAGCAGGAAGAAACCAATGGTTTTGCCTCCACCGCCGCCCTGGCGTTCCGCGTCAGGCCCAATGTACCCCTGTCCCCAGAGGGCGAGTCCCACGAGCACGGTGACCAGCGCGCTCCAGCGGAACCAATGCAGCGCTGGCAAGGTGAGATTCTGAAGGATGTTGGGCTTGGCAGCCGCGTCCACCTTCTTCATAAAGGACACGTTCACGAGATTGAAGAAGTACAGCAAGCCCACCCAGGTGATTCCGGCAAGAAAGTGAAACCAGCGCAGAATGAACATGGATGCTTCTTTGCCGGTAATCGTGGGTAGAACCATCGAGACTGCCGCTGCGATGAAATGGTGCATAGGATCTCCTCCAACAGTATCGAAATGCAGGATTTCTAAGGGTCAAATGCCCCAGGGGCGATTCGGTGATACGACAGCCTAATGGATTGCGCCAAGGACGTGCGGGGATTCAAGAAAAAAGCCCGCCATCCTTCGAGTCGAAGAGAGTCTGCACTTGCCGCCCGCCGATGTCAAATTGGCGCAGATTCCAGGAACTTGCCGGTTGAAATGCGGCCCGGATCGCCGTATCGTACTGACATCTGCTCGCAGGTGCGCGAGAGTGGAGTATTGAGGGCGTACCGATGGCGGGATGTCCCCCCTTGTTCCGGAGGCGGCGGGAAGGTTTCCGGGGCATGCTGTTGGTTTTGGCCGAACCCAGCGTTTTTGGGACGGCAGTTGGAAAGTTCGCAGTCTACAAATCGAGGAGATCGGCTATGGACAACAATAAGCCGGCGCAGAACATTCAGGATTCCTTCCTTAACACGGCCCGCAAAGAGAGAGCCAATATCACGATTTATCTGCTGAGTGGAGTGAAGCTCTCAGGCCGCATCCGCTCCTTTGACAAGTACTCGGTGGTTCTGGAGGCGAACGGTCAGGAGCAGCTCATTTTCAAACACGCCATCTCCACTGTGGTGATGGGGCGGATGCCCCTGACCCACGCGGCGCATGCGCCACACGCGGAGAAAGCGGCTGCCGGAACCGCTAGCGTGATGACGACCGCGACCGCTTCCGGAACTGAAGGATAGGCTTTTTCGGCTTGGGAAGTTCTCATCGCAAGAAATCCCGCGACACAACGCGTGCCAGCCTTGGTGCGCCTTTCGGAAGCTTTGTCGATTCTGGGCAGCCGGGGCAAGAACGCGCATTTTTAGTGGGATTAGATGTCCGCAGCCGCCGCGCATCGAAAGGCGCGGGAACGGCGCAAGCCTCCGTTGCTCGCGACTCTGCCGCCATAGCCGCGCAGACTGGCGCATCTTCACGATCTGACGGCAGGCCCACGATTCCCGAGTTCGATGCCGACGAATCCCTGGCAGAGCTGCGTACCCTGGCCGAAAGCGCTGGAGCCAAAGTTGTTGGCCAGATTTTGCAACATCGCGATCGTTTCGATCCCGCAACGCTGGTGGGCTCGGGAAAGTTGGAAGAGATCGCGGGGGCATCGGCCTCGGTCGATGCCGACGTGCTGTTGTTCGATCATGACCTGAGTCCTTCGCAGCAGCGCAATATTGAAAGGATCATCCAGAGGCGGGTGATCGACCGGACGCAGCTCATTCTCGACATTTTTGCGCGGCACGCGCGAACCCGGGAGGGTCAGCTGCAAGTCGAACTGGCGCAGCTGCAATACATGATGCCGCGGCTGGCCGGGCGCGGAGTCGAGATGTCCCAGCTGGGCGGCGGGATCGGCACGCGCGGTCCCGGTGAAACTCAGCTCGAAACCGATCGCCGCAAGATTGCACGGCGCATGCGACACCTCGAACAGCAATTGGAAAACGTACGCCGTACTCGCGCCCAGCAGCGCCAGCGGCGCGAGTCGGCCCCCGTGGCCACTGTTGCGCTGGTCGGATACACGAATGCAGGGAAATCCACCCTGTTTAACGCGTTGACGCGGGCTGGGGTGCTGTCGTCGCCGAAAATGTTTGCGACGCTCGATCCCACGATTCGCGGCGTCGCCTTGCCGTCCAAGCGCAAGGTGCTGTTGTCGGATACGGTGGGCTTCATTCGCAACCTGCCGCACACCCTGGTATCCGCCTTTCGGGCCACGCTGGAAGAAGTGCAAAGAGCATCGCTGATTCTGCATATTTCGGATGCCGGCAGCCGGCTCTCGGCCGAGCAGGATGCGCAAGTTGAGCTCGTGCTGAAGGAACTCGAAGCCGAGAAGAAGCCGCGGCTGCGCGTGATGAATAAAGTCGATCTGCTCGATGAGGAAGTTGCGCGGTCGTTGCTGGCCGATGCAGACCGGCCGGGGACGAAGACCGTTTACGTCTCCGCGATCGAGGGCACCGGGCTAGAGACTTTGCTTCGGCGCATCGATGCCATGATCGAAGAGGATCCCATCAGCCGCGTGCGCCTGCGGGTTCCTCAGAAGGAAGGAAAACTGCTGGCATTGCTGGAGGCGCGGTCGCGAGTTTACTCACGACACTACAAAGATGGAACGGTGGAACTGGAAGCCGATGCTCCCGACTCGGTGCTTAGAAAGGTGAAGGAGTTCGTTGTGCGCCAGCCCTAGCATGTCGTGAAGTGAGGGCGTTCTTTGGGGCTTTCCCCCGGCGGTTCGCCTACTATCTTGGCTGCTGGAGACGTCAGGTTCAGCGCAAATTAAATGGGCCGGCAACCAAGAAGCGGTGACATTCCTTGGCTATCGGCCCACTCGATCCTGAATTGGATCGGAGGTGATACTTCTATGCTAATCCTCTTTGGGACGAAGTCAAGGGTTATATGCAGACAATTGCAACGGATGCAGTAGACTGCGACCGCGGGTTCTAAGACCCGTATTTACAGTGTCTTGGCGTTGCAGGCTGGATTTCCCGAGCTTCTCGCATTCAAAAATCCCGATTCCGGATTGATCTGCTCAAGTCCATCCGTCTTGCGTTGACATTAAACTCCCGCCGACGTTAGACTTGACAGTTTTCATAGCCCTCTTTTTCCGGTCCGGACTCCGCACCACATGGATCAGACGCTGCAACAACTAGGCGAATTACTGCTCGGGGCGGTTCCGACGGTAATTCTGGTGGCGCTGCTGTATGTGCTCTATACGGCGATAGTCCACAAGCCGTTGCGGCGCGTGTTGGAGGAGAGGCGCAGTAAAACCGAAGGCGCGGTGGAGAAGTCCAGGGCCGATATTGCCGCGGCCGACGCGCGCACCAGCGAGTACGAGCAGAAATTGCGCGAGGCCCGCGCCGCCATCTTTCGCGCGCAGGAAGCCAAACGCCAGGCCGCCATGCAGGCTCGCAGCAGCGCGATGAGTGGGGCGCGCGCCAAGGCACAGGCCCAGGTGCAATCGGCCAAAGCCGACATTGAACTGGACCGCAGCGCGGCCGAAAAGAGTTTGCAGGGCGAGGCTGCGGCGTTGGCACAAGAGATCGTCCGCCGTGTTTTGGAACCGGCGGGAGCTGGACGTTGATGAACTCTATTACAAAGAGAAACGCGCGGACGCTGATTCTGCTGCTCATGGTACTGGGCTGCGCCAACCTGGTCGTGGCTCGCGCCCAACAATCTCCTGTCCCAACCGAGAAGCAGAGCAACAACGACGCGCCGCCTCTCACTCCGGGCAGGGAGCTGGTGCACGAAAGCCGGGAAGCCGCAGGAGAAGAAAAAGACGAGATGGAGGAGTTCAAGCACTCGCCGTCGGTGCAACTCATCTCGCGAATTACGGGGTTGAACTTGCAGCAGTCTTACTGGCTCAGCGTGGTGCTGAATTTTGCCGTGATCGCGGGCGCAATCGTGTGGGCCGGACGCAAGTACTTGCCGGGTATCTTCCGCGACCGGACTGCGGCTATCCAGAGAGCGATGCAGGAGGCGCAGAAGGCGAGCGAAGAGGCGCGCCGCAAGCTCGCCGAGATTGAGACTCGTTTGCAGAAGCTGGATGTCGAGATCGGGATGATGCGCGATGCGGCCGAGAAAGAGGGCGCAGCTGAAGAAGCGCGCATTCAGGCGGCGGCGCAGGAAGATGCGCGAAAGATTGTCGCTTCTGCCGAACAGGAAATCGCCGCCGCCGCCAAAGCCGCGCGCCGCCAGTTGACTGCTCACGCTGCTGATCTGGCGGTGGGGCTCGCGCAAAAACAGATTCGCGTCGATGCCGCCACCGATCAGGCACTAGTCCGCACCTTCGCCGGTCAGTTAGGGTCGGCCAACGACAAATCGGGAAGGGACGGAGACTAGAGATATGGCCTCTGTCGCCAGTACCTATGCTCGGGCATTCGCAGACGTGATCCTCGGTTCCCATCTGGACCCGCAACGTGCCATTGGCGGACTGCGCCGTATCTCGGGGCTGCTTGCCGAGAGCGTGGAACTACGGCGGGTTTGGGAAAATCCGGCGGTTCCTGCCGACCAGAAGCGGCGCTTGCTCGACGCCATCGTGCATCGCGATGGCATTGAGCAGCATGTTCGAAATCTAGTGGCGGTGTTGATCGATCATCGCCGGATGCCCTTTCTGGACCGCATCACGCAACAACTGGAAAAAGAGCTGGATGCGCGGCTCGGATTTGCCGACGCGCAAATCACTAGCGCCCGGGACCTGGCAGACCCCGAGAAACGGGCCCTCGAAGGGCAGATTGCGAAGGTCACCGGCAAGAAAGTCCGGGCTCACTTCGGGCTGGATGCATCGCTGTTAGGCGGCGCCGTGGTCCGCGTCGGCAGCACGATTTACGACGGTTCGGTGAAGGGACAGCTGGAAAGAATCAAGGAAGCGATTAGCTCGGAGCTTTGAGCCGCGAGCTATGAGCTAAGAGCCGTCGCTGTGCGGACGGCTAACGATAATTCGGCATCACCCAAAGAGCTGCCTGCTCGGAGCTCAAGACTCGCAGCCCGAAGCTAACTTATGGCGCAAATTAAAGCAGACGAAATTACAAAACTGATCCGCGAGCAGATCGAGAACTACGAATCGCAGATCTCCGTGGACGAGACCGGCACGGTCATCACCCTGGGCGACGGCATCGCGCGCGTCTACGGACTCGACAAGGTCATGGCCGGAGAACTGTTGTCGTTCCCCCATGGCGTCGCCGGACTCGCCATGAACCTCGAAGAAGATCAGGTCGGCGTGGTGCTGCTCGGCGAATATACCGAGATCAAAGAAGGCGACGAGGTCAGACGCACGGGCAACATCATGAGCGTGCCGGTGGGCGATGCCATGATCGGCCGCGTCGTGAACTCGCTCGGCCAGCCCATCGACGACAAGGGTCCAATTTCGACCGACAAGTCCATTCCGCTGGAGCGCATTGCCCCCGGCGTGATTGACCGCCAACCGGTGCGCGAACCGATGGCGACCGGGCTGAAGGCCATTGACAGCATGATTCCGATCGGCCGCGGCCAGCGCGAATTGATCATTGGCGACCGGCAGACTGGCAAGACCGCCGTCGCGCTCGATACCATCATCAACAGCAAGGGCAACGATCTCATTTGCATCTACAACGCCATCGGGCAGAAGCGGTCGTCGATCGCGCAGGTCGTCAAGATTCTCGAAGATGCCGGCGCCATGGAGTACACCATCGTGGTCGCGGCATCCGCCTCCGAGCCGGCGCCGATGCAGTACATCTCCCCCTACGCCGCCTGCGCGATGGGCGAATACTTCCGCGACACCAAGCGCCATGCACTGGTGATCTACGACGATCTTTCGAAGCATGCGGCGTCGTACCGCGAAATCTCGTTGCTGCTGCGGCGTCCGCCGGGGCGCGAGGCTTATCCCGGAGATGTGTTTTATCTTCACTCGCGGCTGCTGGAGCGCGCGGCCAAGCTGAGCGACAAGAATGGCGGCGGATCGCTCACTGCCCTGCCCGTAATTGAGACGCAAGCCGGCGACGTTTCGGCATACATTCCGACCAACGTCATCTCGATTACCGATGGCCAGATATACCTTGAAACCGACTTGTTCAACCAGGGCGTGCGCCCGGCGGTCAACGTCGGTCTTTCGGTAAGCCGCGTCGGCGGCAGCGCGCAGATCAAGGCCATGCGCCAGGTCGCGGGAACGTTGAAACTGGAACTCGCGCAGTATCGCGAACTGGCCGCTTTTGCCCAGTTTGGCAGCGATCTCGACAAGGCCACGCAGGCGCAGTTGAATCGCGGACAGCGGCTGGTCGAATTGCTGAAGCAGGATCAGTTCTCGCCTTTGCCATTTTCGAAGCAGATTCTGATCATCATGGCCGGTACCAGCGGATTTCTCGATGATATGCCGATCGGTCAGGTGCGGGCGTTCGAAAAGGAACTCTATAAATATGTGGAGTCCACGAATCCCGCCATCCTGCGTGCGGTCATGGAAAAAAAGATTCTCGATGACACGCTGAAGTCGCAGTTGCAGGGCATCATCAAGGAAGCGAAACAGCAGTTCGTAGCGCAGCGGGAAGCGGTCGCGAAGTAGTCGTTAGTAGAGAGGACCGAGTCGCGAGGCAACGCGTTTGCTCCGGACTCGCGACTCAGGACTCGCAGCTCAAACATGCCCAACATTCTCGACATCCGGCGCCGCATTCGCAGCGTGATCAACACGCGGCAGATCACCAAGGCCATGAAGATGGTCTCGGCGGCGAAGCTGCGCCGCTCGCAGGAGCGCGCCCTGGCCGCCCGCCCATATGCGCAGATGCTGACGAATGTCCTTAAGTCCCTGGTGACCCGCGCCGAGATCTACGATCCCGAAACCGGCGTGCCCAAGCATCCGTTGCTGGCCCAGCGCGAAGAAAAAAATATTCTGCTGGTTGTCGTAACCGGCGACAAGGGTCTCGCGGGCGCTTTCAACGCGAACATCACCAAAGCGGCTATGCGGTTCCTGGATTCCAAGGCCGGCAAGAACATCGACATTGAGGCCGTAGGGCGTAAAGGCCGCGATTTTCTGCGGCGGCGGTATCCGGCAGCGAAAGTACAGACTGCGAGCTTGGCCGATCTCGCCGAATCAGTGGACGCTGAACCGGAAACAACGGAACGTGCGGCTGAAATCCAGATTACTGGCGAGCATGTGGGCATTCTCGGAAAAGTGGAGTTCGCACAGGCCTCGGCGCTGGCTCGAAATGTCATCGACCGCTATTGCCGCGAGCAGATCGATGCCGTTTACGTCGTGTTCAACGAGTTCAAGTCGGTCATCGCTCAGAGACTGATTGTCGAGCAGGTTTTGCCGATTGAGCAGATTGGCGAGCAGGCGGTTCGTCTGGCCGAAGAGCCGACCGAAGAAGAAAAGAAGAAAGCCAAAGAAGCAGCGGTGAGCGCCGGCGTCGGCCTGCACTCGACCGAAGGGGGGCCCGAAGCTACATCGCAATTCGGAAGCTCGCAGGTCGACTACATTTATGAGCAGTCGCCGGAGCAATTGTTCCGCGACCTGCTGCCGAAATACGTGAGCATACAGATTTTCCGCGCGCTGCTGGAGTCGGTGGCCGCCGAACACGCCGCCCGCATGACGGCGATGGATTCGGCCACGAACAATGCAACCGACATGGTCGATTCGCTGACCCTGGCCATGAACCGGGCTCGCCAGGCGAAGATCACGAAGGAGATTATCGAGATCGTCAGCGGCGCGGCGGCGATGCAATAGTTGCGAGCTTCGAGCTATGAGCTTGGAGTGCGCGGTGACATTTTGAGATCAAGAAATGAGGTCGAGGGCTCAAGGCTGAGCGCCGGGTGCTGAATGCCGAAAGGTTCTGCTCGCCGCTCGTAGTTCGAGGCTCGAAGCTTATATGCCACAAAACATAGGACACGTTATTCAAATCGCAGGGCCCGCGGTAGACGTGCAGTTCGCCGAGGGACATCTGCCTCCGATCTATGAGGCGCTCGAGGTGGTCAGCGACGGCTTCAAAGTGCCCGCGCCCATCAAGGTGATTCTCGAGGTGCAGCAACATCTCGGCGAAGGCCGGGTACGTTGCGTAGCGATGGAACCCACCGACGGCATGGTGCGTGGGATGAAGGCCATCGACCAGGGCGGACCCATCTCCGTTCCCGTGGGCCGCGGCACGCTCGGGCGCGTGATGAACGTCATCGGAGAGCCTGTCGATCAACTGGGCCCGATCGACTACAAACAGAGAATGCCGATTCACCGTCTCGCGCCCGCCTTCGACGAACAGGCTACGAGCGCGGAGATGTTCGAGACCGGGGTCAAGGTCATCGATCTCATCCAGCCATTCCTTAAAGGCGGCAAGATCGGGTTGTTCGGCGGCGCTGGCGTGGGGAAGACCGTCGTCATCATGGAATTGATCAATAACGTCGCCAAGCAGCACGGCGGCTACTCGGTTTTTGCCGGAGTGGGCGAGCGCACCCGTGAAGGCAACGATCTCTGGCTGGAAATGTCGGAGTCGGGGGTGATCAAGCCCGGAAAGCCCGCCGAATCCAAAGCGGCATTGATCTATGGGCAGATGACGGAACCTCCAGGGGCTCGCCTTCGCGTGGCCTTGACCGGGCTGACGGTTGCCGAATATTTTCGCGATGCCGAAGGCGCCGACACTCTGCTGTTCATCGACAACATTTTCCGCTTCACCCAGGCCGGCTCCGAAGTGTCAGCGCTGCTTGGGCGCATGCCAAGCGCCGTCGGATACCAGCCCAACCTGGCAACGGAAATGGGCGAATTGCAGGAGCGCATTACGTCGACCAAGAAGGGTTCGGTCACTTCGGTGCAGGCAATTTACGTACCCGCCGACGATTTGACCGATCCTGCGCCGGCAACGACGTTCGCTCACCTCGACGCCACCACCGTGCTCTCGCGCGCTTTGACGGAAATCGGAATCTATCCCGCCGTCGATCCGCTGGCTTCGACTTCACGCATCCTCGATCCTCGTATTGTCGGGCAGGAACATTACGATGTTGCGCAGGCGGTCAAGAGGACGCTGCAGACCTACAAAGATCTGCAGGACATCATCGCTATTCTGGGCATCGACGAACTGAGCGAAGATCAGAAGCTCACGGTCGCCCGCGCCCGCAAGATTCAGCGCTTCCTCTCGCAGCCGTTCCACGTCGCCGAGCAGTTCACCGGCGCGCAGGGACGCTACGTAAAGATCGCAGACACGGTAAAGGGATTCAAAGCGATCGTGGATGGGAAGTACGACGACATCCCCGAGCAGGCCTTCTATATGAAGGGCCCCATTGAGGAAGTAATCGAGGCCGCGGAGAAGATGAAGGCCGCGGCGTAAGGGCAGTGGTCAGTGGTTAGCGATGAGTGGTCAGTCCGTTGATCTTGACTGAGAACTGAGAACTCAGAACCGAGAACTCAAAAAACGATGTCCGACACATTCAAACTCGAGATCGTCACGCCGGAGAAGCGAGTCATTGACACGGCGGCGGAAGAAGTCCAGATACCCGGCAAGAATGGATATCTGGGCGTGCTTCCGGGGCACGCGCCGCTGATTACCGAGTTGTCGGTTGGCGAGATCACTTATCGCGAAAATTCGACCGAGCAGCGACTGGCGGTGGCCTGGGGATTTGCGGAAGTGCTGCCGGATAAGGTCACGATCCTGGCCGAGACGGCAGAACGTCCTTCCGAAATCGATGTGGAGCGCGCACGCAAATCCAAAGAAAGGGCCGAACAGCGGCTCATGATCGGCGACACTTCAGTCGACGTCGACCGCGCGCTCGATGCCCTGCATCGCGCCGAAGCAAGAATCGACGTCGCTTCCGGAAAGTAGTTCCTATTTACTCACACATCCTTGTAGGGCGGGAGTTAGGCACCCGCGCTGCCTTCATCTTCTTCTTTCGACTCGATACAATTAAGCCGCCCAAAAAGCTGAGGAGAAGATAGCCATGAAGCTTCACTCCACCCTGATCGTCGTTCTAGTTTTGTCCGCATTCGCTTTCGCGCAGCAGACCAAACCAGCGCAGAATGCTCCGCCGCAGCCCCTGCCACCGCTGATTACTCCCGAGGTCCACTCCGACAATAGTGTGACCTTCCGCTTCCGCGCTCCCAACGCGCAGGAAGTCAAGCTGACACGAGAAGGCATCCCCGAGCCTTTCCCAATGCAGAAGGACGATTCGGGCGTTTGGACGGTGAATACGCCTCCCTGGCCGCCGGACTACTACGGCTATTCCATCGTCGTCGACGGAGTCCGCAATATCGACCCCTATAACCATCTTCTCAAGCCCAACCTGCTGAATAACGAAAACATGGTGCACGTACAGGGCCCGCCGTCGTTGCCCTGGGAATTGAACGACGTGCCGCACGGCGTGGTCCATCATCATTTCTACCGGTCTGCCGCGGCCAATGATGAGCGCGGTTATTTCGTGTACACGCCGCCGGGATACAATCCCGCGGCGAAAAATGTCTATCCAGTGCTGTATCTGCTGCACGGCTATAGCGACGACGCCAGCGGCTGGACCGCGGTCGGCCGCGCCAACGTGATTCTCGATAACCTCATCGCGCAGGGAAAAGCTAAACCGATGATCGTCGTGATGCCGCTTGGCTACGGCACGATGGACATGATCCGGCTTGGTTGGGGCGTATGGAGAAATACTGACGTCCGGGATGAGAACTTCACGAAATTTCGCGAAGCCTTGCTGACCGAAGTCATGCCCAAAGTTGAAAGCGAATACCACGTCATCAGGGACCGCGACTCGCGCGCGATTGCCGGACTCTCCATGGGTGGCGCGGAGTCGCTGCTGACTGGTCTGAACAATCTCGATAAATTTGCCTGGATCGGCGCCTTCAGTGCGGGCGGGCTTCCTGATCCGTTCGACAAAGACTTCTCCGGCCTCGATAGCAAAGCAAACCAGAAGTTAAAGGTATTGTGGATTGCCTGCGGGACGGAAGACCGGCTGATCACGGCGAACCGCAATTTCCGGGACTGGCTGAAACAAAAGGGCGTTCAACATACGGACATCGAAACTCCCGGCATGCATACCTGGATGGTGTGGAGAAGAAACCTGTCGGAGTTCGCGCCGCTGCTGTTCCGCTGAGCTTGTGTGGCCCCGGACGCATTCGTCCGGGGTTGTGCGCAGCGCAATGTGAGACTTGCCCGCGCAGGCGCTGAATCACGGCACGTTCGCATGATCCCTACTCTCCGCTGGCGCGTAGTTCACCGCGGCCGTGCGCTCTAGTTTATCCCAGGCGAATCTCCTGCCTTCGAGCGCGCGTTTCAGCGTCTTGAATAGCACAACGGAAAACAATTGCCGATAGGCGAAGCGCTGCAACCACACTTGGCTGAGCAACCATGCATCTTCCTTATCGTCGGGACGGCGGCGCTCGAGCGCAAACGCAATCGCAGAAGCAAAGAAATCAATCACCAGAAAAGCGAAGAAGAACAGCACCAGCTTGTGAAAACTCGCCGAGTCGGTCGAATCAGGATGGAAGTGTTTTTGGATGTAATACCAGAGCGTACCCACCGCGAACATGATGTCGATGAGTGGCGACACCAGCGGCAGCAGGATCTGAAAGATCAGGATATTTGGCAGCGCCACCCAGCCCAGCGCTCCCTTGCGGGCGAACACGCCTCGATGCTTATAGACGGCTTGCAGAATTCCGAATGACCACCGGAACCGCTGGCGCATCAGGCCATTGGCATTCGTGGGAGCCTCGGTATAGGCCAGCGCCATGTCTTCGTATTCCACGCGATACCCGTTGCGCAACAGGGCCATCGTTAAATCCGCATCTTCGGCCACCGTGTCGACGTGATAGCCGCCCGCCTCGAGCACTGCCGAGACCCGCCATGCGCCGATCGCTCCGGGCACGACACTGACCGCACCCAACACGTCCAGGGCGCGGCGCTCGAAATTCTGGCTGGTTATGTATTCGAGTGCCTGCCAGCGCGTCCACAGATTCACGCGGTTCCCGACTTTGGCGTTGCCGGCGATCGCGCCAACTTTCGGATTGATAAAGTGCGGCACCAGGCGGGCAATCGCGTCCGGCGCGATAATCGTGTCGGCATCAATGCCCACAAAAAGTTCTGCGTTGCCAATGTGCTCGATACCATAATTCAGCGCATCAGCTTTGCCCGAATTCCGTTTTGTGAGAATCAGCACTTGTCCTGAGGCCGTTTCGGCGGCAAAGGCCTTGCGCGCCACCTCCAGCGTTCGGTCTTTTGATCCGTCATCGATCACGATCACCCGCAGATTCGGATAGGTAGAATTGAGCACGGCCCGCACCGTTCGCTCGATGACCTTCTCCTCGTTATAGGCGGGTACCAGCACTGCAACTTTCGGCTTGTAGGAGGCAACCTCGGCAGGCTTGCCGAAAATTTTCTCGTGTACGCGGTCATACACTGCCGCTGCCCCGATAAACAGCAGGCGGCCGGTCATCAGCAGGTCGCCGACCAGAAAGATCCAGGTGATGGTGAGAATTCCGGCATTGAACATCCAGAATCCCAGGCGATCGAGTCGCGCGGCCCACAACTCGCCAGGGGGTAGCGGCGCCATGACATCTGCCTTCTGCATGCCCAACAGGTCGTAAACCGGAACGATGTCGTAACCTTTGGCGCGAACCCCGTCGATAATCATCGGAAGGGCGCGCACCGTTTCCGAGCGATTTCCGCCGCCGTCGTGCAGCAGAATGATATTGCCGCAGCGCAAATTTTCCACGTGGCAAGGCGGCAGATGCGCCAACACGTAGGAGGAGATGTCTTCGGCAGTGCGGGGCGAGCGGCGCCAGGCTCGTTCAGATTCCAATCGTTTGGATCGATCCGATTGCCCACCGTGATGTATCCCATTTCCTGCGGAATCTCGAGCGGTCGCACCTGGTCCGCCGTGTCGGGCTCTTCGTCAATCGCATATGGCGGCCGCATCAGCGTGGCGCGAATTCCCAACAGGCTCCCGAACAGCCGCTGCGTCAGATTCAGCTCCACCTTCATGTATGCCGTGGAAATATCGCTCACATCCGGGTGCAGGAAGGTGTGGTTGCCGATGGTGTTGCCCTCGGCGTAGATCCGCTTGGCAATGCCAGAGAACTTTTCGGTTTGAATTCCGATCAGGAAAAACGTCGCGGTCGCGTTCTTCTGCTTCAGCACATCCAGAATCTTCGGCGTCCACTGTGGATCCGGGCCGTCATCGAATGTGATCGCAACCTTGTTAGGGCTGTAGCCATAGCGTCCGACGCGGTAGGGCTCCGGCAGATTCTGGAACACCTCGTCGGTAATCATCTTGCTGCCCTCATCGACCGGAGATGTCGCGAATGCCGTGCGCCGGCTTATCTTCGATTCGCAGAATCTCGCCCTGCCCCTCCATGTCGACGTCGGCGCCCGGGGGCACGTCGCGCAACTTGTCGGTTGCGCCTGCCTCACCCGGCGTATCCCACACCTTCCACAGGGACCGGTCCTCGCTTCCGAGGCGCCACAGGGCAAACGTCTGAATTCCCATCGATCTGCGCGGCCCGCATCTCGTTCAGTGCCGTGACCCCATCCACGAACCAGACATCGTGCTGCAGATTTCGCTCGTCGAGATAACCGAAGTGCGGATTCATCGCGTCATCGTCGAAGTTAACGTCTTCATCCGAATCGCGCGCCGCCAGCCACGCTTCCTGCACGCTGACGGAACTGTCGTGAACCCCAGCCGGCAGCTTGCCTTTCTTCGGCTTCAGGACCCAGTCATAACCATAATTCGCGATGGCGCACATGATCTTCTGTTTGGGGATCACGCTCTGCGCGAACTTCAGGTTGTCGACAAACCAGTCCTGCGAAGCCACCGCCCCCGAAGGTCCACCCGGATAGTGTTCGTCATAGTTCATCAGCACCACGCCATCGGCGGCCGCCGCGATTGAGGGGTAATCGTACTCGTTGTTGTGCGCCTGCACCGAAACGTACAGCTTCATCCCGCGCGCGTGCAGATCGGAAGAGAGTTCCTGTAGAAGCGCAACGTACCCCGGTTGTCCGCGCTCCGGGAAAGCCTCGAAGTCGATCATCAACCCGTGGTAGCGGCCCGAAGACAGGAACTGCCCAGCCTGGCGGCGAAACAGCGCCCGCGCATCCGGATCGTTCAGAAACGGGCTGATGTCAACCCAGTCCGCACCGTCCGAGTTGTTGACCATGGGGAAGACTTCCATGCTGGGATCTTCGGCCTTCAGCATGGGCATGACACGGTCATCGACCGGGAGCACCGTCTTTCCTTGAATGACGTCGAAGTATTTGTTGGTCTGGTCGTCTACTCCCTGGAGGCGTCCGTCTGGCGTCAGAACGTGCAACCAATCGGGATACAGTAGATCGATCTGGTGGGCAAAAGAGCGAAGCGAAGAGAAACTGGCTGCGTCCCACGGCACATAAAAGGCGGCGCGGATGCCTTCCGACTGATTTAGCGTCACCTGCGACGCCGCCAGCTTCGATTTCCGGTGAGAGCGTGCAGCGGCCTTCTTCAGCCGCTCCCGGGCCTTGTCCTTCTCGCTCTCCTTCAATCCTTTGAAGTTGCGCTTTTGCGGGTAGAAGAAAAGGCCCGGCAGTGGCTCATCGCGGAGCGCGGTGAATACAAAAAAGATCACCAGCGTGGAAACGAGGATCGCGGAAACATCGATGGTGCGCCGCAGGCGTTTCCAGCGGGCGCGGCGCGGATCATAAAAAACCGGTTCAGCCATGGGGAACGATGCTCATCGTATGCTGCGAAAAGCACACGGTCAATTCTCGGTGAGACTCAGGGTGAGCAACGACTCTATTATAGATGCAATTTTTGTGCGGCGGGGACAACCGCAAACGCGCTATCATGCGCTCCGTGCCGGAACTGGTGCCTGGGTTCGTTCGAAAGCACGCGCGCTTCTTTGCCTGGTTGAGTCTTGCGGCACTGGCTTTGCGCCTCTTCCTGGTGTTGCGTTTTCCCGCCGTGGTGGACGACTCCCGCTTGTACGCCGACATCGCCAAGAACTGGCTGCAACACGGCACCTATGCAGTCACAAATTCCGGCCACCTCATCCCGACGCTTTCGCGCCTCCCTGGATACCCCGCATTCCTCGCAGTCGTTTTCACCCTCTTCGGATTGGACAATTTTCGTGCCGTCCTGCTCGTGCAAGTCGGGCTCGATCTCGCCACTTGTTTTCTGATCGCCGACATGGCGCGGCGCCTGTTTTCCGATCGTGCTGCGCGGGCTGCGTTCCTGATGGCCGCGGTCTGTCCTTTTCTCGCTAACTATGCCGCCAGTGCTCTGACCGAAACTCTGGAGATTTTTTTCACCGCTCTCGCTCTTGACCTGGCACTTCATGGGCTGAGGATCGGCTCTCAAACTGCACGCCCGTGGGTAGCTTGGCTTAGTTGCGGCCTTTCCGTTTCCGCGAGCATTCTGCTCCGGCCCGATGGAGGAATTCTTCTCGCCGCCATCGGCGCTTATCTATTGTGGCTTCTCCTGAGAAATTGGCAAGCGGGACAATCGACTCTCCAATCACGGTGCTCATCCCAGCGCGATTATCGTAGCGGGCTTGATCGTTGGCGCGGCGGCTCTTGCCCCGCTTGCTCCATGGACTCTCCGCAACCTTCATACCTTTCACCGCTTCGAGCCTCTGGCACCTCGTTATGCGAACGACTCCGACGAGCCACCCATGATGGGCTTCAACCGCTGGGTCAAAACCTGGTTGGCGGAGTATGTATCCGTCGAAGAGATTTACTGGAACGTGCCTGGGGATGACATCGACGTCCACAGCCTGCCTCGGAGAGCCTTCGATTCCCGGCAGCAGCGGGAACTGACGACAGAGCTTTTCGCCGCTTATAGCCAGAATCACGACATTAGCCCGGAACTCGACGCCCGCTTCGCCGCCCTCGCCGCCGAGCGAATCCACGCCGCGCCGCTGCGCTATTACGTGTGGCTGCCGGCGCTACGCATCGCCGACATGTGGCTGCGTCCCCGCACCGAATTGTTCCCCTCGGACCCGCGCTGGTGGGAGTTCAACGACGACCGCCGCTGGCTCGCAGTCAGCATTGCCTTCGGGCTGATAAACATTGTGTATGTGTTTATGTCTATTGGCGGCGCGATCCGCAGCCGCGCAATTTTTGGCATCGGCCTATTCGTTCTATTTGTGGCGCTGCGCTCCGTTTTCCTTGGAACCCTTGAAAATCCCGAGCCTCGCTACACTTTGGAATGCTTTCCGGTGGTCATTACGTTGGCGTCGTCGCTATTTTCACGGTACTGAATAAATTTCCACTGCTTTCTCTGCATTTTCAACTTGAACATTGCAACTCCGCCGTTGCACAATGTCGGCCCATCAGCACACCCAGGGTCTCAACGATTCCGTAGTCTCAATTTCCTGGGCAACACAAAAAATTTGAATATGCCGTCCATTGCGGCGCGGGAGGGTGGTGTATGCATTCGAGCTCAGGTCATCGCGGCTGTTGGTTTCCTAGACTGATTCAGGTAAGCTGCCTGCTTGTTCTGCTGGGTAGTTTCGCGTTTTCTCAGAGCAGCAATACATCTCTTAGCGGCGTCGTTAAAGATCCGCAGGGCAACGTCCTTGCCCGGGCCTCGGTTGTTCTCACGAACACGGCGACCGCAACTGCTCGGTCCCAAAAGACGGGCCCGGAGGGGCGCTATTCGTTCGATCTACTAACCCCCGGAGATTACAAGCTCGAGGTACAGGCTCCCGGCTTCCGCCGGCAGTTGATGGCAAACATTCACGTCTTAATTGCCCAGGCGAACACCCAGGATGTCATGATGCAGGTAGGCGCGGTGACCGAGGAAGTCACGGTCAGCGCCGAATCCAACCAGGTGATGGTGGATACCCAGGACGCGAGTCTGGGCAACAATTTCATCTCGCAGCAGATTACGCAATTGCCATTGGAAGCCCGCAACGTGCTCTCGCTGCTGACGCTGCAGCCCGGCGTTACAAAAGATGGCTACGTCGCCGGGGGACGCGCGGACCAGTCGAATGTCACGTTGGATGGCGTAGATATCAACGAAGCCTACAGTAACGCGATTGGCCCCGCGCAGACTGACATTACGATCCCGAACGCCGAAAAAGGACCCGTGCTGCGTCTGAACTCAGAGGCCATTGAGGAATTCCGCGTCGCAACCCTCAATTCAGGTGCTGGCGGAGGAAGGTCGTCCGGAGCCCAGATCGCCTTAGTCACCAAGTCGGGCTCTAATACCTGGCATGGCGCCGCTTTCGAGTCGAACCGGGATACGATCTTTACCGCCAACGACTGGTTCAACAACCATGACGGCGTCGCTCGCCCTACGTTGATCCGCAATACTTTTGGTGGCGCTGTCGGCGGTCCTGTTCTCAAGAACAAGGTGTTCTTTTTCTACAGCTACGAAGGGCGCACCGACGCCAGTGAAACGCCTGTGCTGGCGGCGAACCAGACGCCGGTTCCCCTGGCGAGCATGGGTCTCGGTCAACTCAAGTTCCACCTGTGCTCGGGAACTGCGGGTAATTACGACTGCACCACCCCCGGCAATCTGGTGACGCTCGGTGCCTCGAATTTTGCGGCCATTTTCCCCGACATTCAGGGTTTGAACCAGGCCGCTTTGCAGACGTTGGGAGGCGCCGCGGCAAAGTACACCGCGAACGACACCACGATTGGCGATGGTATGAATACGGGAGGATTCCGGTTCAACGCCAGCACCCCGGTTCGCCTGCACTCACACTCGGCCAAGTTGGATTTCAATCTCACCAGCCACGAGACCCTGTTTGCCCGAGCCAACGTGATCTATGACAAATGGGGCGGAGTTCCAGCCTATCCGGATACCCCCACTCCTGACGAATGGGATCACCCCTGGGGCTTTGCCATCGGCCATACATGGACGATTCACAACAATTTGGTCAATAAGCTGGTGTACGGCTACACCCGCCAATCGTTCACTAAGGGCGGCGACCTGTTCCACAACGACATCGACTTCCGGTTCGTTTACTTCCCCACGAATGAGCAGTTTTCACTGTCGCGCGTGACGCCGGTCAATAACTGGGTGGACGATTTGAGCTGGGTCAAGGGCAATCACACGATTCAGTTCGGTGCGAATATCTCAAAGACCAACAATATTCGCACCAGCTATTCGAGTGCTTATGACCAGGCGATTACCAATCCGTCGTATTACCTCACCAACCTGCTGCGCGGGCCGTTGAGCAATTACGTATTGGCCCAGGACGGGATCCCGAT
Organism: uncultured Acidobacteriota bacterium; assembly: GCA_963807095.1. Taxonomy (GTDB): domain Bacteria; phylum Acidobacteriota; class Terriglobia; order Terriglobales; family Acidobacteriaceae; genus Sulfotelmatobacter. The sequence continues at coordinate 1,573,248 of CAWEAF010000003.1, forward strand.
GTTCGGCGGCGATGGGTCGAGTGCCGAGAACGCGATGACGGCGTTGATTGGCCGGTTCACGCAATACACCGCTGATTACACTTACGGCCACAATTTGCAGTTGACGCCCTCGGGAACACCCACGATTCGCAACTTCGCTGGGCAGGACTACGAAGGCTATGTCCAGGACACCTGGAAAGCTAGACGGAACCTGACCGTCACCCTCGGACTCCGTTATGGTCTTGCGCGTCCGATTTATGAAGTTGGAGGATTCGAGACGAAGCCAGACGTTCCGTTAGGGGAGTACCTTCAGTTACGCGCGGAGAATGCGAAGCGAGGAATCGATTACACCAATCCGATTAATGTCAACCTGTCTGGGCCGGCCAACCACGCTTCACCCATGTACAACTGGGATAAAACCAACTTCCAGCCGCGGATCGGCGTGTCTTGGTCCCCCGACTTCAGTGACGGAATTCTGTCGCGGGTCTTCGGCAGCCAGGGCCAATCCGTACTTCGCGGCGGTTTCGCCGTCAACGGCGACTATTTCGGTCAGGCGCTGGCAACTTTCTTCGACGTACGCAATACGCTGGGCTTCGGATCATCGTTCACGACCGGTCCAAATACCTACGATGTCGGGTGCTCGCCGTATCAAGATCCCGCCTCGAAATATTTCGGAACCTCCGGAGCCTGTTCAGCAGGGGTGAACCTCGGCCCATTGTTCACCGACATAAGTCAACCAATCCGTGGCGTGCTGCCGGCTCCTCCGGTGGTGCAATCCATACAGTTTCCGCAACAGCAGCCAGGCGACAATTCACTCAGAATCGAGTCCTCGCTGGATCAGAATCTCAGCACTCCCAAGAGCTACACTTGGAGCGCAACCTTCGAACGCCAGTTACCCAAGAATACGATGCTCCAGATCAGCTATCTGGGGCGCGCGGGGCGCCATTTGTTGGCGCAGCGCGATGTCATGCAGCCGATCAATCTAGTCGACCCGCAATCCAAAATGGACTGGTACACAGCCGGGACCATGTTGGCAAAACAGCGAGCTCAGGGGGTTGCGACCAGTAGCGTCGCGGCCATTCCTTACTTTGAGAACTTGTTCCCAGCAGTTGCAGCTCCTCTGGGATACGATCCATCGCTCACCTCAACTCAAGCGATCTACCAGCTGATCAACGACGTCGGGGGCGACTATACGACCACCCAGGCGATCATTGACGGCCTCTCGATCCTGGGCGCCAATGCGTTCTACCAGCCCCAGTATGGAGCTCTGAGTGCATGGGGCAGCATCGGTAACTCGAACTATCATGCCCTCGCAGCTTCGTACAAGATCCGCACCAACAGTCTGACAGCCGACTTCAACTACACATGGTCCCACTCGCTGGACGATTCCTCCGGCCTGCAGACTGGTATCGGATACAGCGGAGAGTCTTTCATTCTCAACCCTTTCCGCCAGCATGACATGTACTCCAACTCCGACTTCGACTCGCGCCACCAGATCAACGCCAACACCGTTTGGCAGCTTCCGTTTGGTAACGGGAAGGCACTGTTGGGAAATGCAAACAAGATCGCCAACGGCATCGTCGGCGGATGGCAACTGACAGGGATTTTCCGGTTCAACACCGGCATGCCAGTCGGCTTCTACAACGGAACTACGGGGGTCTTTGACGACGCACGCTGGGCCACCAACTGGGAAGTCCAGAGCAATGCAGTCCGCACATCTAACTTCAACACCTGCCCTACCAAAGATCCGATGGGCACGCCAAAGCTGTTCGGCTGCAATACGGTGTTCGCGTTCCAGCACTTCCGGAATGCCTACCCGGGAGAGACCGGCGAACGCAATGTCTTCCGCGTTCCTGGATACATTGTTTTGGACATGGGGATTGGAAAGACCTTCCACCTCAGCGGGCTTTCCTCCAGAATTCCCGAGACTCATAAACTGCAGCTCCGGTGGGAGGCGTTCAACGTAACCAACACGCAGAAAATGGGCGCCTTTGATCCCAGTCGCAGCGGTTTTGGGATTCCACTGGATCCAAACTTAAATCAGCCGGCCAGCAACTTCTCCAATTTCACTAATATCCAGGGCGCCCCGCGCGTCATGCAGATTACCGGGCGTTACGAGTTCTAGCCCAGGCGGAGTCCAATCACGGGGGCGGAGAAATCCGCCCCCGTTCTCTTCTCTTACGGATGCCCGGTCTCGACGTGAGGTTTTAGTCCCGCGCACTAGCTCAGCGGCGAGTCGCTCATCCGAAAGCGTGTGCGCACGTGTTCGGAGATCAACTCAATCGCGGGTCGGTGGAGTACGGGATCGTCCTGCGCCAGATACTTCATCGCATCCACGAGCAGTTTTTGACCGTCAACGTAACGAGGATCGGAGGTGCGTTCCCGGCGCTTATTTCCCAGCTTAGGAGGGACTGTAATCGTAAAAACTTTGGCCATGAATGAACCCAACAGAGAGTGGAGCCAGTATAGCGTCCGCCCTGTAATTCTCGGTACACTTCTTGCCCTTTGTTATCAATAACTTATCCCCGAGGTGAAATTGTCTGCGTCTTGCTGGTGGTTTTGAGCTTGAAATCGTCCTCGGAGATTTTCTCGTTGATCCTGATGTTAGAGTATTTCGCCAGCTTGTAGTCGCCCTGCGGCGAGAACAACTGCTGCTGCACGGAAATCCCCCGCTCCAGATCGATCCACAAAAGAATCTTGCTGTAGGTATTCCTGACTGTTTCGGACTTGGGCACGAGCCGCAGCCGCGCGGTGTTGAAGCCGTCGACCGTCTCCGGCGCTTCGTAAGTCACATCGAAATTCTTCTGCAGATCCTGCCCGCTGCCACCGAAGCCGAGCACGACGTAGCTCTCCCAGTCGGTATGGCTCTTGCCCAGATCAAACTCCGTGACCTGATCCGGCTTGGGTTCGTACATGCGGATTTTTCCACCGGCGAACAACACGAACTTTGGAGCCGGCTTGAGCGTTGTGGCGCTGGTTCCCACTTGTTTGACAGCGGCCATCATCTCAATGCCTTTACCCGCGCGGCGGTAATAGATGACGCCCGTCTCCACGTCATCGATCTCCTCGATGACTCTTTCGTAAGTGGACCACTCGAAGTTCGCCTGCGTCGTGGTGAATTTGGCGGCGACGGCATCCATCTTCTTCAACACCGCATCAAGCGCTGCCTGAGTGTCAGGCTTCGCCTGCGGAGTCGCTGCCGCAACGCCGAAAAAACCGGAAGCCAGTGCAACCGCGAGCACCAGGTTACGCTTCATTCTCACCTTCTGCTTCAGAAGATTTACTGAACCGCGCCTGCTAGCGCTTGGCCAAAACTTTGTAGCTTTGAATCTTGCCTGTGCGGTCCGAAACTGTCTCGTAACTCACGATCGAAACCGCGCCCGAGATCGGTTCAATAATGCGGAGCAATTGATCGCGTACAGATGGATCATCCCCGGCGGTAACGGCTTTCGCGGGGACCTGGAAAAACAGCTGGCCATCCATCTGTGCGGTTACCACTACTTCAGTCGGATGCGGATTGCGTGGGATGGGTTTGTCATTGAAATCGATCACGAGTGGAGACACGAAGATGAAAACCAGAATCAGCGTGACCATGATGTCGTAATGGAGGGTTCCCCGCTCGTGCTGCCACAGAATGTACCCTCGAATTGTTCGCCAGACGGCGTTCATGGGCAGGGGCGCGCCTTGCGCTGCGCTCGTGATTTCCGCTCTCTGCAAGTGTATTGACCGCTCCTCACTCTTGGCAACATCTTAAGCTTTGAACCGCGAGCTACGAGCTACGAGTCTAAAGCTTAGAGCTTCAATCCTTCCGCTACAATTTGCCCGAAGCTCGTAGCTTAGAGCTTTCTCGGCGTAATTCTCTCCGCTCCAACGTATGGCCGCAGCACCTCCGGAATCACCACGCTTCCATCGGACTGCTGGTAATTCTCTACGATCGCGACCCAGGTGCGGCCAACTGCGAGGCCGCTGCCGTTTAAGGTGTGGACGAATTCGGTTTTGTTCTTGCCTTCCGGACGATATCGGATATTCGCCCGCCGCGCCTGATACGCTTCGAAATTCGAGCAGGACGAAATCTCGCGGAACAATTGCTGTCCCGGCAGCCACACCTCGATATCGTACGTCTTCGCCGACGACGGCCCCATATCGCCTGTGCACAGCGTCATCACGCGGTAATGCAGGCCGAGCTTCTGCAGAACCTCTTCGGCATCGTGCGTAAGCTTCTCGTGCTCTTCATAAGAGTTGTCAGGATGCGCGAACTTCACCAGTTCCACTTTCTGGAACTGATGTTGCCGGATGATGCCGCGTACATCTTTCCCGTACGAGCCCGCTTCGCTGCGGAAGCAAGCAGTGAATGCGGTCAGCGAAACCGGCAGCTGCGCCTGCTCCAGAACCTCATCGCGATATAGATTGGTCACTGGAACTTCGGCCGTCGGAATTAGCCACAGGTCCTTGTCGCCGTGGGGTACGCGAAACGAATCTGAAGCGAATTTCGGCAGTTGCCCCGTGCCATACATCGAATCCGAATTCACCAGGTACGGCGGCAGAACCTCGGTGTAGCCGTGGTGCCGCGTGTGCAGATCGAGCATGAAATTCATCAGGGCGCGCTCGAGTTTTGCGCCCAGATCCCAGTAGACTGCAAAACGCGCTCCGGTGAGTTTCACCGCGCGTTCCAGGTCAAGAATACCGAGTTGCGGTCCGAGATCCCAATGCGCCTTCGGAGCAAAATCAAACTTCGGAGCGCTGCCCCAGCGCCGAGCTTCAACGTTGTCATCGGCGCTGTGGCCAACTGGAACGCTGGCGTGAGGCAGGTTAGGAATGCCTGCTAGAATGTCGCGCAACCGCGCATCCAGATCGGACGCGGCCTTCTCAAGCGTGGGAATCTTTTCACGCAGTTCTTTCGTCTGCGCCATGGCGGCGGTGGCGTCCTGGCCGCTCTTCTTCAGCTTCGCGATTTCTTCCGAGGCCCTGTTGCGTTGCGCTTTGCTGGTTTCGACTTCGGTAATGGCCTGTCGCCGCTGCGAGTCTACTTCACGGAAGTCCTTCAGCACCGCAGCCGGGTCCATGCCGCGCTGGCGCAGCTTCTCCTCCACCAACGGCAAGTTTTCTCGGACAAAGTTCAGGTCGAGCATGGGAACATCTAATGTATCGGAAAAGGGTCCGAAAATGCACCTGCGCAACGCGCACATGATCCGATCTTGCCGACCGAGTCAAATGCTGCAATCTTCGTGTTCCTTCGTGCGCTTCGTGGTTATGCCTTTCCGACCCCAAAGGCCAGGAATGCTCCTTGAGTGCAGCCGCACTCGGTGGGATGTTTCAGTAACGGGGGGTCCTATGGCTGAGAATCGGCATCCTGGCATTACCATGCACAAGATTCCCGCCGGCGGTGGCTTTGTCGGGCTTCTTTTCGCTGCGGGCAGCGCGCTCATCTTCGTGCTGGGTTTTCCTGCTCTGTGGTATTTCGTTGCGCTTGCCTTCGGTTTGGGAATTGGAATCGCTTTCATGCTGAGGATCGTTCACCAGCACAGGTCGGACCGCGAGAACCCGCTCTCGATTCTCGCTGTCCCCGAGGACAGTGAAACCTCGGCCCGAACGAATCGGGATAAGGCGCATCTCTTCCATACCGCGCTCAATTTGGCGTCGGTGTAGGCTGCGCACTCCCAGGTTCATCTCTGGCGATCTCTTCTTTGGCTTTTCTCGCGGCCTGTGTAAACTACGGTCGCGATGAGATCGTCCTCCAGGTCTATCACTCTTCGTTTCTCGGTCATACTCGCGTTGTTGGCTGCCGTGCTCGTTTGTTCACGGCCAGGTTTCGGTTCTGCATATAACGGTCGTCCCAAACTGGTCGTCGTCATCGTCATCGACCAGTTTCGCGGGGATTATCTCGAGCGCTATCGCACCGAGTTCGGTGATGCAGGATTTCGCACCCTGCTCGATCACGGTGCGTACTTCCCGAATTGTTATTACAACTACGCGAACACGCGAACCGCTCCCGGCCATTCCACGCTGTTTACGGGCTCCTATAGCAATGGGCACGGCATCGCGGCCAATAAGTGGTGGGATCCCAAGAAAAAGAAGATGGTCACGTCCGTCGAAGATGACGGCACGAAGTTGGTGGGGGTCGATGGAAACCAGCCAGGCGCCTCTCCCCATAACCTGCTGGCCGACACGTTGGGCGATGAGCTGAAACTCGCCACGCAAGGACAGGCCCGCGTCTTCGGAGTCTCGCTGAAAGACCGCGCTGCCATACTTCCTGCGGGCTTTGCCGCCAACGGCGCCTACTGGATCGATCCCAAAACCGGCGCCTGGATCACTTCTACTTACTATCGAGATTCTTTGCCGCAGTGGGTGAAAGATTTCAATTCCTCCCGTTCGGCAAAATATTGGGATCGCGACTGGAAAGACTCGCAAGGGACTGTGCTTGCCTCAACGGCGCATCGCAAGCGAAAAGATGGGTCAAACGCCGGTTTTTACGAGGTCGTCGGCGCTACTACCTTCGCCAACGAGTACGAATTCGAGTTCGCCAAGGACCTGATCGTTTACGAAAACATCGGCCGCGGACCGGCTACCGATCTGTTGTCGATCAGCCTTTCGGCGAACGACATCCTCGGCCACCGCGTCGGGCCGGATTCGCCGGAAATGCATCAGATGGCGCTGGACCTCGATTCTGAAGTCGCCGATTTCATCAACTTTCTCGGCCATCAGATCGGACTGGTCAACGTATGGATCGCCCTCTCGGCCGATCACGGTGTCTCTTCGCTTCCGGACGCGGTGAAGAAATTGAAGATTCCGGCAGCCAATCTTGGCGGCGGAAAGGTCGAAGCTGAGATCAATAACGCCATCATAGCCAAATTTTCTGCCGGACATCCCGCTTCCTACGTCAAGCTGGATTACCCGCTCGCATGGCTCGATCCTGACGCCTTCGCTGCCGTTCACGTGCGCGAACGCGACGCCGAATACGCGGTTGGAGAAGCAATGAAGCAAGTAGGCGTGCGCGGCTACTACACCAAACTGCAGCTGGCCGCGGGCGAAGTCCCTGACACCGAGCTAGGCCACAAGTATTTGAACAGCTACTCGCCGGAAGGAAGCTGGTACGTCATGGGCATTCCCGATATCTACACCGTCGGATGGCCGACGGGCACCGATCACGCCTCGCCCTACAATTACGACACGCACGTTCCGCTGGCGTTCTACGGATTGCCTTTCCAGGCGGGAACCTATCGCGAGAAAGCTGAACCCGTCGATCTGGCCGCGACTCTCGCATCGCTGCTAGGCATCAATCCGCCGACACATTCCGTAGGGCGCGTGTTGACCGAAGCGCTCGCGCCACCTCGTCGCGGCCCATCCGCGGGAGAAAGCCACCCATGACCACAGTCCCTTCCATTTCCGATCTCAGCGTGAACTTTGCCGGAGTTCCACTGAAGAATCCCATCATCGCTGCCAGCGGCACCTTCGGATACGGTGTGGAATTCGAAGACGTGGTTCATCTCGGCAAGCTCGGCGGGCTTGTCGTGAAAGGTCTTTCCAAAGAGCCGATGATCGGCAATCCGCCGCCGCGTCTCTGGGAAACTGCAGCCGGCATGCTCAACGCCATCGGCTTGCAGAACATCGGTGCACGGGCATTCCTCGAAGAAAAGCTGCCTCATCTGCGCCAGATCAAGGATGCGGTCGTCATCACCAACGTTTTCGGTTACACCCGGGAAGACTACGAGCACACCATCGAGATTCTCAACGATGGCGAGGGCATCGCCGCCTACGAGCTCAATGTTTCCTGCCCGAACACGCAGCACGGCGGCTTGCAGTTCGGGATGGACCCGCGCTCGCTCGATGAAGTCGTGACCACAGCCAAGCGCGTGGCCCGAAAGCCTCTCATCGTGAAGCTCTCACCCAACGTGACCAGCATCGCGCAGATGGCCTATGTGGCGCAGGAAGCCGGCGCCGACGCGTTGTCGCTGATCAACACATTCACGGCGATGGCCATCGATCCGGAAACCCGCAAGCCCCGCATCGCCAACGTCACCGCCGGACTTTCCGGGCCCGCAATCAAGCCCATCGCGGTGCGCATGGTCTACGACGCATCCCATGCGGTGAAGATTCCTGTGATCGGCATGGGAGGAATCTCAACCCCGGCCGACGTGATCGAATTTATGCTCGCCGGCGCGACCGCTGTACAGATTGGGACCGCAAGCTATTGGGACCCGTGCGCCACCGAAAAGATTGTGGATGGATTACAGAACTGGTGCCACGACCACCGCATCGCCCGCATTGCCGACTTCATCGGTGGCATGCAGACGGAGTGAAGAGATTTCGGATTGAAGATTTTAGATTGCAGATTGACGAGCGACACTGACCTGATCAATCTGCAATCTGAAATCTGAAATCTCTACCGCCCGTGGCTGTACCAGATTGATCCTGGAGACTTGTAGTCCTGTCCCTCGCCCCAGACGGCGTGCGTCGCTCCGTCAGCGTCAATGGCCAGTCCAAAATAATCGCCGAAGGGGAAGCGGAATCCGCTCGCCAGAACGTAGTCATACCCGCGAGCCGCGCTCGAGAGTTGCGCCTCTCCGCTCCACGTCGCGCCGCCATTTGTCGAACTCCGGTAAAACGTGTTCCAGGTGGGAGCACTGCCGCGAGCCGGGTCTGTCATCCTCGTGTCCATCCACGCAATTCGCACGTCGCCAAAAGCGCCTGCCACTATTGCAGGAAAGGCGTGCTCCACTCCTCGTGCCGCTCCTGAAACGTCTGCACGCGCCGACCACGCCGTCCCGCCGGAGGTAGAAAAAGAAAAATAAATGCGCTCCGGGCCGCCATTCGCAGTGCCCGCATTCCACAGCGCATACAACGATCCCGCCGCGTCCGAAGTCACCGCGATCTGCGGTCCCAGGTATCCCGTCTGACAAAGCTGCAGCGCGCAATCTGGAGGTGCGCTCGACTGATCCAGCAGCAACGAGCTCCATGTGCGTCCGCCATCGGCCGACCGGCTGATGTAGACGCCTACGGGATGCGTAGCCATGTCATGCCGCGCATAGGCCGTCCAGCCGAAATAAACATTTCCCGTAGGATCTACTGTTGCGCCTCCGCCCAGGGATGACCCTGGATCCGAATGCGGATTCACGCTGACGGCGCTGAACGTCTGTCCCGCATCGTGGGAAGCGGCCACCGTGAATTTCTCATCATGATTGAACCCGACATACACGTCAGCTCCGCGCACCGTCAGGACCGGCCTGTCCGTATCTTCGCTGCCGCGTTCTGCCCAGGAAAACGACCAGGTACGCCCAAAATCCAGAGACCGCGCTACCACAATGTCCCGCCTGTTGTTCTGCAGCCACGACGCATAGACCGTCTGCCGATCCAGCGGATCGACCACAATCTGCGGATCAAACTGACCGGTTGAGAAAGGAAGGATCGCTTTCGAAGGACGCCACGACAGCCCGTTGTCATCGCTGGCCAGGAAAATCATGGCTGGAGCCGTGCAACTCGAACAATCCGGCACCGGCCCGTACTGCGGATAGAGCACGTACACGTGACCATGTCCGTCAGCCGCCATCGTCGGTTCCCACTGATCGCCGGTGCGATATCCAAGTCGCGCCTGCGGAGCGAACGCCGGTACGGCGAGCGCTACCTGAGCGCTCACGAGTGCCAGCACCATCGTTAGGACGGTTTTCTGCACAGATTTGACCGAAGCATGGAAGTGGCTGGATGGAGAACCCACAAAGTCGTTCCTACAGATGCCGTATTTCTCGTGTGATGTTGCCGAGGCGTACTTCTCGGACTCTACCGTGATTCTCCGGCAAGGTCAACGTAGCGGTCGTACAAACTGTGACTTTCGTGTAACTTAAGCATCCAACCAAGGGAAAATAGAAGATCAAATCGAGAGGGACGAATCACCATGGAGAAGGCCACATTTGCAGCCGGATGTTTCTGGGGAGTGGAAGCCACTTTCCGCCAGATGCCCGGAGTTACTTCGACTCGAGTCGGCTACACCGGCGGAAAAACGGAGAATCCCACGTACAAGGAAGTCTGCACGGACCGCACTGGTCATGCCGAGGCCGTAGAAGTCGAGTTCGACCCCACCAAGATCAGCTATGCCGATCTGCTGAAGGTTTTTTGGGAGAATCATGACCCGACCCAGGTCAACCGTCAGGGACCGGACTGGGGCACGCAATACCGCAGCGCCATTTTCTACCACGCGCCCGAACAGCAGGCCGAGGCGCAGACTTCGAAGGATGCGCTGGAACGTGCCCATCATTACGCGAAGCCTATCGCAACGCAGATCGTGCCCGCAGTCACCTTTTACCCGGCGGAAGACTATCACCAGCAGTATCTGGAGAAGCGCGGGCTGGCCAGTTGCCACATTAAGACTTAGAGCTGTTTTCGGGTTGCTGTGGCCGAAAGAATGCCAGCAGGATGAATCCGCCCAGATAATAAGGGATGCTCTGCTGCAGGCTGCCACCAAGAAAGCGCTGCGCCAAGCCCACCAGAGCCATCGCCTCGCAGAGCGCGTAAGTGGCGATGTATCCGGTTTTCCAGTGATCCAGACTGAGGATATCGTCGGGTGTCGAGGCTAGAGTATCCGCAACGCGCAGAACCAGCGTTCGTCGAACTACAAAAATGATGCCCACCAGCGCGACTCCCAAAGTCGTGAAGATATAGCCGACGTTCGGATTGATGCCACGGGCTACCGGCTTGGCCACTTCCCCTACCCCGACATACAGCACCATGCTGGCTAGCATCGACCACTGCACCAGACGCAGTGTCCTTAGGGCCCTGACCATAGAAGTGTTCCCGGTACAGAAGGATTCTCGCGCCAACAGGGGGAGTACAGAAACATTCAAAGGCTGTATGCCTTAAGTAATACGAATTCTCAAGCGAGTCAATGGAAATGATTTCCGCCAGTTTTACCGGGGCGCATTCGCAGGAAGATCTGGAATGACACCGGAGACCTGCTATAAGCCGTGTCGAGTGACCCGGGTTTCGAATAGACCGTAACATCGGCCCCCAGTCCCAGTTGCCATGCACGGTTTTGCACCAGATCCCGCACGCCACCAAAGGTGTAGGCTCCTATGCGATATGTGGGATGCGTAACCGCCTGAGGGAACAACTCATCTTTGTCCACCAGTTCGAGCCGCGTGAAAGCATAGTTCCTTTGCCGGAAGTTGCAGGTGGATTCGAGCAGATAGCTGTTGAGGACGCGGTCTGTAACTGATTTATGCACCCGTCCCCACACAGCGCTCGTCGCCCAACCTCCCGAAGACAGCGGCCGGTTGTACTCGAGCGACGCGGTCTGCCGCAATTGGTCGCCCGGCTCCAGCGCCTCTGGATGCTCCAGCCTTCCAATGCTGTATTGTGCCGCCCAGTTTTGCGCGGGCGCTGCCAAGACTCGCGCCGACCACGAGGTCAGCGCTCCCGGCTGAATGCTCCAACGCTCTTCGTTGGGTTCATGCCCGTTAAACAGCGACCCTTCCAGCTTCACGCGATCGAAGGTGAAGCCGCTCGTCACTACGCCAAAGCTGGTGTGCGTCGAATCCTGCAAATGATGAGAGAGAGGCGCCATGGGCAACTCCGACGCCGACACCCGATGCAGATATGTAATGGGTCCCAGGGCCGGCTCCGCCGACGGACCGCCGTAAAGTTCCCAGCTGATTTTCTCAGTCAAAGGCAGCGTGTAATATGCAGCCAGTTCGGCGAACACATTGTGCGGATGCTGATGATCCAACAGCGGCTGCCCATGGTACGTCTCGCCGGTTTGAAACAGCTCGGGAAAACCCGGATGCGGCGAAGTCAGCGATTCCGCAGAAAACATCTGGCGAAAGAGAATCGTCCCGCTTCCCAGCTTGTGCTGCTCCATCAGCATGCCCCAGTTCACGGACTCGGCCTTGCCGACGCCACGCGGCCCGCCCTGCTGGTTGTAATCGGCAAAGATTTCTCCATGTGCCATCCACATCCAGCCGCTTTGCATCCACATCCACTCGTGCCCCGAGATCGAAGCCGGCTGCCACCCTGTGCCCGATCCTTCATGCGGAGAAGGCAACTGGAAACTCGCCTGCGCGCCCATCTTCATTCCCGACATCGAATCATTGTGCTGCCCGACCGCGGCGGTTGCTTCGTGGGGCGATCCGGTGCTTTGAGCGAAGGATCGCGCTGCAAGAAATAGAACCAAAATCCACGTTCTGTTCAAGTTCATCCTCATTTGAATCAAACAGCCACAAATCCTCCGGCAGCCTGTGACGGGGAAAGGGTTTCGTATCAGGGCCCGCAGGCATACGTGCAGCAAGTGCCTCATTGCCTTCAGTCGCTGAATTTTCAGATCGATTTCGACAGCCGGCTGCTAGATTCGCAGAGGAGATCCGCCCGGCGGGCTGCCGGATGAGCAAATTGATGTCGTGCGATGAAGGGCTGAATAGCAGGCCGCTGATGTGAAATCCTCGGAGATTTGCGGATGAAAGATCGCGGGGCCGAGATCAAAGGAAAATGCCGCAGTCGCCACCGCCACATTGTGTCCGGTCGCGCAGCATTGATGATTTGAGGAATCAGACGCAGGACGCACTGGCCGCGAATCGTGGCAACCAGCGGCATGGTCTGGGTGCAAATGGTTCGCCGTTGCCACAAAGCTTCCCCAGGCACTCACAAGAAAAAGGGGAACCAGTAAGAAGGTGATTCGCTGTGCATTCACTGGCATCGGCTTATGTTCCGGTGATCTTGATGCGCAGCTCTTCGGGCAGTCTCTGCCGAATTTCTTCCGGTAGTCGATCATGCACGCGTCGCGCGCCTTCCTTCGCCGCGTCCAGCATTGTGACCGGAGCCGGCGTCGCCACCGCGACTCCCAGCCAGATCAGCGCCGAAAGCGCGAACCCCGCTAGCGCCCCAACTTCCAGCCAGAAAGCATGCCGCGGACTGAGGTAATGAATGACCGCAAACGCAAGCAGGAAAACCCCCGCCGACACCGATGCCAGCGCAATCAGCGCCACATCGATGATACGGTGCATTTTCTGGCGGCCGCGGCAGTGTTCACAACTGGCGAAGTGATTTTCGTAGTCGCCGCGCATCTCCAGCGCCAGCCCGGAAATGTCGTATCTCCAGCCCGCCAGGATCTTGCCAACGATTGGATCAACGCACTGCTGACTCATTTGGGGATACTAAATCAGCCAAACACTGGAGTCCCACTACAGACGGATCGGCTCTAAGGCTTCCGTTTGGGACGCCAGAAGCACGCGATTCAGGAACAGGCCGCCTCGCGTGGCCAGCGCTCTTTCTGCCTCTCTCCGGGCGATTTCCGGATGGTTATTCTGCTCCGACAGATGCGCCAGCACCACAAACGTTGCACTATTATCATAGTCGTTGGCAAAGAAATCCGCGAGGGCCACATTAGAAAGATGCCCTACCCGGCTCATCACCCGCTGCTTCACCGACCACGGATACGGCCCTACCCGCAGCATCTCCACATCGTGATTCGATTCCATCACCAGCACATCGCACCCGCGCAGGTGATCGCGCACGCTGACCGGAACGTAGCCCAGATCCGTCGCGATCCCCACCTTGATTCCTTCTGCGCGAAACGTGAAGCCTACAGGATCCGCGGCATCGTGGGGAATGGTGAATGGCTTGACCGCTATGTCCCCGACCTGAAAACTGTGCCCCGACTCGAAGCGCTCGAACTTCTCCAGTTGCGGCCGCACGCCGTTCTCATCGCGAAGAGCGCGCGACCATGCCTGGTACGTCGCCCCGGTCATGAACACTGGGATGCGCAGCTTTTTGGCAAGCGTCGCTAGTCCGTAAATGTGGTCACAGTGTTCGTGTGTGATCAGGATGGCAGACAGCGACTGCGGATCGTCCTGCAGCGCTTTCATGCGCTTGAAAGTTTCGCGGCAGGAAATCCCGGCATCGACCAGAATCTTTGTGCTGCTGCTGGACACGACGGCGCAGTTCCCGCGGCTCCCCGAAGCCAGCATGGAGACACTTACACCCATGCTCGCCAGCATACTCGTCCCGGCTGTGGATTCGGGAGTTACTTTTTGGTTAGCCGATACCTTTGTTCACCACAAATCACGTAGGGACAGCCGCCTCGGCTGTCCAGTCGAGCGAAGCGAGACACCGAGAAGACAAGCCAGAGAACCGACGACCAAAGACCAGAGACCGGGCTTTTTTAGGACCCCCCGGCCCCCAGCACCCGAATCGTCCTCATCCATGTCTCCACCAGTTCCGGCCAGCGTGTGACCGGCAGGTCCGTCCTGCGCAATCCGTAGCCGTGTCCGCCCTGGGCGTAAAGATGCATTTCCGCCGGAACCTTGGCATTTTTCAACTCAAGAAAATAGACAGTCGAATTCTCCACATGCACGGGATCGTCTTCAGCTTGCAAGATGAACGATGGCGGGGTCTTCTCCGTGACATAAATCTCCGGATTAGGAGCGAAGTTCTGCTCGGACATCGCCAGATATCCCGGATAGACGATGACCGCGAAGTCCGGCCGGCAGCTGACCTGGTCGGCGGCGTCGACGGCGTCATACAGCCGCTGCTCGAAATGCGTGCTCAGCGCAGCCGCCAAATGTGCTCCAGCAGAAAATCCCAGTACTCCAATGCGTTGCGGATCGATATGCCACTCGGCCGCATGCGCGCGCACCATGCCCAGAGCCCGTTGCGCGTCCTGCAAGGCTGCGGACGACTTGTTGTACGGCCCCGAATCCGGCACGCGGTATTTCAACAGCACGCACGTGACGCCGATCGAATTCAGCCAGTCGCAAACCTCCGTCCCTTCCAGATCGATGGCCAGCACACGGTACGCGCCGCCGGGAAAGACCACCACCGCCGCGCCCGTGCTTTTCCCCGAAGGCTGATAGAGCGTAATCGCGGGATTCGAAACATTGGTCAGGCGAATGACCGGCTTTCCCGCAACCAGGCGATCCTTGGCAGTGGTGGCGTCAACCTCCGGCTTCGTACCCGGCTGAGGATGCGGCCACAGCGGCAGCGTGACGTGCCCGGGCCCCGGCTCCCATGCAGGCTTCTGCGCGAAGAGAGTGACAGGAAGCGTAACGAGCGTAAGAAAGACAAGCGAACGGAAATGCACTGGAATTCCTCCTCAACCCATGTAGGGACAGCCGCCTCTGGCTTCTAGCACGAGCCATGTAGGGACAGCCGCCTCGGCTGTCCAGTCGAGCGAAGCTCGACAGCAACTATTTCCCCTGGCTCAAATTCTCCACGACCCGCCGCACAACCGCCCCGCCGTAGGCCCCGGCAAATCCCGGCAAGAACGCGAGAAACGATCCGTAAATCTGTGCCCGTGTCGGCTTCACCGTCAGCAGCGCATACGCCGCAAACTCGGTCAGAGGAATGAATATACCCACCGCCACGACCCAGCGCCACGGCCAGCGCGGACGCAGCATCCCGAGCACCATACAAGCCATCACCACCAGCAGAGCCGTGAAAAGAAGATCATTGACTACGACATCGGCCGATCCGATACCAATGCCGCACAACACGGCAAGCAGGTAGAAAATCGCGTCACGTCGAAACCAGCTGCCTGCTCGGGTCTGTTCATTCATCAATCTGCAATCTGAAATCGAAAATCTGAAATCGCTAATCGTCAATCGCCAATCGTTAGTACTTGTAGAACCCTCTCCCGCTTTTTCGTCCCAGCCAACCCGCGTCCACCATCTTAATCAGCAGCGGACATGGCCGGTACTTCGGATCGCCCAACCCGCCATGCAGTACCCGCATGATGTCCAGACACACATCGAGCCCGATGAAATCCGCCAGCGTAAGCGGGCCCATGGGATGCGCCATGCCCAACTTGAATACCTCGTCGACCGCTTCCGGCGTGGCAACGCCTTCCATCACCGCGTACATCGCCTCATTCAGCAGTGGCATCAGCACGCGGTTGGAAACGAATCCGGGAGCGTCATTCACTTCCACCGGAGTCTTCTCCAGCTTCAGTGACAACGCGCGCACGATGGTGAAAGTTTCCTGCGAAGTCGCCAGACCGCGAATAACCTCCACCAACTTCATCACCGGCACCGGATTGAAGAAATGCATCCCGATCACCTTTTCCGGCCGCTTGGTCAGCGCCGCCAGCTTGGTGATCGAGATGGAAGATGTATTCGACGCCAGAATGATCTCCGGCCGCGCCAGGCCATCGAGATCGCGGAAAATCTCCGATTTGATCTCGAACTTCTCGGTCGCGGCTTCAATGATGAAATCGCAATCGGCAAGACGCTCGCGCTTGATCACGGGCTGGATGCGCCCGAGGGCCGCCGCTTTTTCGTCGGCCGTAATCTTGTTCTTCGCCACCTCACGCTCAAGATTCTTCGCGATCGTGTCCATGGCGCGCTCTACAAAACGCTGCTCCACCTCGCATAAGACCACGTCGTATCCGCTGCGCGCGAACACATGCGCGATGCCGTTACCCATCGTCCCCGCGCCGACCACTCCCACTCGTCGAATGTCCATGATGTCTGCCTCGATGAAAACGTTCGAGTCTATCACCAAGACCGAATGTCGTACCTCAGCCCGAAAGAGTCGCTTGCAGCCGTCAACCGTTGAGACTCCAAACTTGATAACTGAACCCCGACACTATGCCCCAAGACCCAAGCCCCGAGCCCTAAGACCTGAGTTCCGCCTCCCGGCGTATCATAATGAGTTTCCATCTCCGAATCCGCAATAAACATTGGATTCTCATGCCCATCAAGACCATCATCGAACCCTTCCGCATCAAGAGCGTCGAACCCATCCGCTGGACCACCCGCCAGCAGCGTGAGCAATTGCTTGAGGCCGCCCATCACAACCTGTTTCTGCTTTCTGCCGACGATGTCCTCATCGACCTGCTCACCGATTCCGGTACCGGAGCCATGTCTACGCATCAGTGGGCCGCCATCATGGAAGGCGACGAGAGCTATGCCGGCAGCAGGAGTTTCGACCATTTCACGGCTTCGATCCAGGACATCTTCGGCTACAGGCACGTCATCCCCACGCATCAGGGACGCGCCGCCGAACGCATCCTGTTCGGCGTCGCCTGCAAGAAGGGCGACGTCGTGCCCAACAACACGCACTTCGACACCACTCGCGCCAACGTGGAGTTCGTCGGCGCGGAGGCCGTCGACCTGGTGATTGAGGAAGGCAAGCATCCCGCGTCGACGCATCCTTTCAAAGGCAACATGGACGTGGCCGCTCTCGAAGGTCTCATCGCGCGAGTCGGCCGCGAGCGCATTCCGCTGGTCATGCTCACCGTCACCAACAACTCCGGCGGAGGCCAGCCGGTCTCGATGGAAAATGTTCGCCAGGTGAGCGCGGTCTGCAAGCGCTACCGCATTCCGCTCTACTTTCGATGCCTGCCGCTTCGCCGAAAATTCCTGGTTCATCAAGCTGCGCGAAAAAGGATACGAATCGAAACCCCGAAACAGATCGCGCAGGAGATGTTTCGCCATGGCGATGGATGCACCATGTCGGCCAAGAAGGACGGCATGGCCAACATCGGCGGATTTCTCTGCACCAACGACGATCTGCTGGCCCAGCAGGAAAAGGATTTGCTGATTCTGACCGAGGGATATCCAACCTACGGCGGCCTCGCCGGACGCGACCTCGAAGCCATCGCGGTCGGCGTGCAGGAGGCGCTCGAAGAAGACTACCTGCGCTACCGCATCGCCTCGACCGCTTACCTCGGCAATCACATCGCTTGCCAGGGCGTGCCCATCGTGCAGCCGCCCGGCGGACACGCCATCTATCTCGATGCCCGCGCTTTCCTGCCGCACATTCCCGCCGATCAATTTCCCGGCGTAGCCTTGGCTGCGAGCTCTATCTCGAAGGCGGAATTCGCTCGGTCGAAATCGGCACGCTGATGTTTGCTGCCGCAGCCAAGATGGATCTGGTCCGCCTTGCCATTCCTCGCCGCGTCTACACCCAGAGCCACATCGACTACGTGGTCGAAGTCATTCTCGAAGTCTGGAAAAATCGCGAACGCATCCCGGGCATGCGCTTGACCTACGAAGCCCCGTTCCTCCGCCACTTCACCGCACACCTGGAACCGGTGAAAGTGGGCGTGACTAAGGCTTAGGCCAATGCAGACAGGGGGCTTGTTTTCGGCTGCTGCGCCCGCAGTCGAGCGCGAAAACGCGCCGGCGGCACCGCAAATTCCCGCTTGAATGCCCGGTTAAAGGCAGCCTCCGATTCGTATCCCACTTCCGCAGCGACTTGCGCTACTGAGTGGTTCGTGGTCTCGAGCATCTGCGCGCCCAACTGAAGGCGCCAGCGCGTCAGATACGACATCGGAGGCTCATCCAGATAATGACGAAAGCGTTCGGCGAGGACGGATCGCGACACGCCCGCTTCTTTCGCCAGGGAAGCGATCGTCCAAGGGTGCGCCGGATTTCGGTGCATAAGTGCCAGGGTTCTTCCGACCTCGGAATCGCGCGCTCCCGCCAGCCACCCGGTCTGTTCCGGCGGTAGGTTCGTAATGTAAGTCCGCAGGGTTTCCACAAAGGGGACCTCCGACAGTTTGGCCAGAACTGCGTCTCCGCCGGCGCGCGGTGTGCCCGCTTGTTCTACCGAGAAGCGAATCGAATTCTCGAGCCAGCGTCCAGACGGATCATTGCGAATGCTGACCTTAAAGGCCGGCGGTAAGCCGCTCAGAAACACCTTGCTCAATTGCGGATCGCATGCCATGTACCCGCAGACAAATTTGGTTACTTCTCCCCCACGCCCGCAGCGCCAGAGCCTTAACCCTTGCGCCAGAACTTCTTCCAGTTGCTCGGAGGCGTCCGTGGTCGGTGTGGGCGCCCGTTCTCGAGGATGTGCGAATCGCCATGCGGGATCATCACCAGATCCCCAGCGTGCAACGCGACGCGCTCGCCGTTTTCCATGCGCAGAAACGCGCGCCCTTCGCTGAGAAAGTGATAGATGATCACATGATCTGCGCCCAACGCCAGCCGACGCGCCAGCGCGAACGATGAGGCTGTGCGCACGCTCCATGGCGCGGAGAATTCGCCGTTGTAGAACAGCGCTCCTTGCAGCTTGACCACTTTCAGGACTTCCGAGAGGACATCCATGCTGCTCCACCCCAGACTCTCTGCAAATGTTACAGGACGCGATGGCAAATCAGTGAATGGAGGTAGCGTGGTGAGCAAGAATCGCGGACGCCCGGGTAAGTATCGCTTCCGCATTTGCACGATAGTCAAGTTCAGTGGAAGCCAAAAACCATCGAAGGAGAACGACATGAGCACAATCACTGCAACGCCTGAACTCGACTCTTTGAAAGCGCGCCTGAAATCCACATGGATGGCCGGCGATTACGATCGCTTTTCCCGCTACATGGAGCAGGACGCGCGCGCGTTCTACGAGCAACTGAATATATGCCCAGGAAGCCAGATGCTCGACGTGGCTTGCGGATCCGGCCAGCTCGCGCTCTGGGCGGCCCGCGACGGAGTCACTGTGACCGGCGTCGATATCGCTGCCAACTCGATCCTGCGCGCGAAGGCACGCGCCCAGGCCGAAGGCCTTCAAGCACGCTTCTGGGAAGCCGATGCCGAAGCCCTTCCCTTTGACGACGCGACCTTTGATGTTGTCGTCAGCCTGATCGGGGCGATGTTTGCGCCCCAGCCAGACCTGGTGGCACGCGAACTGCTGCGAGTCTGCGCCCCGGGGGGAACCATCGCGATGGCGAACTGGACTGCCCAAGGCTTTGTCGGTCAGATGTTCAAAACCTTTGCCAAGTTCATCGCCCCGACCGGCATGCCCGCACCCGTCCTCTGGGGTGATAAGGACGTCGTGCGCCAGAGGCTTGGGCATGGCGCGTCGCAGTTAACGATGAAGTACCGCAACTACACACTCACCTATCCGTTTCCGCCGGCAGAGGTTGTGGAGTTCTTCCGTCAATACTATGGCCCCACGAACCGGGCCTTTGCCTCGCTCGACCAGGACGCTGCGAACCAACTTCGGAAGGAGCTGGAATTCCTATGGTCTTCTAACAATCTGGGGGATGCCGAGATCACCGTAGTTGCAGCGGAGTACTTGGAGGTCATCGCGACTCGAGCTTGAGGCAAGATAGTTGGAAGGTGCCCCATTCTAAGATCGCGTTTTTCGCGGTCTTAGAGTGGGGATGTACTCGATTTTTGTGCCGACACCCAGCGCGGTCTTCGCCGGGATGGGATTCTGAATATCTCCGTATAGGGGTGCGCCTCTCTTGCCCAGAAAATAGTTCTTGACATCTACTACTTACGTAGTAATATAACACACGTCGATAGGAGATGAAATGCCCAGTCCGAAATTGACCAAGCTGGAACTGCAGATCATGGAAACGCTCTGGACCCGCGGCAGCGCCTCCATTCGGGAGATCCAGGAGGACTTTCCAGAAAAGGATCGTCCGGCGTACACCACGATTCAGACCACCGTCTACCGCCTCGAAACTAAAAAAGCCGTCCGGCGGGTGAAGAAAGTTGGAAACTTCCATGTGTTCGAAGCTGCCGTTTCCCGCGACGCAGCCCAGAACAAGCTTATCGACGAACTGTTGACGCTTTTTGGCGGGCGCACCCAGCCTGTCATGGCCCATCTCATCGAATCCGGCAGGCTGACCCTCGCCGACGTCCGAGAAGCCGAGAAGATTCTGCGCCGCCTCGAGCGAAAGGAGAAATCGCAATGACAATGACCAGCCAATCTTTGTCCACCCTCTGGCGCGCCGTTGCTCTCGGCCTCGCGGACCACCTGTGGCAATCCACGCTGGTTGCCATCGCCGCCGGCCTGCTCACTCTTGTACTGCGCAAGCATCACGCCCGCGCCCGCTATTGGATCTGGTTTGCAGCATCGATGAAGTTCCTGGTTCCATTCTCTTTGTTGGTCAACCTCGGCAGCCGTCTTGCGCGGCTGCGCGACGGCACCGACGCTGCCAAGCCGGCGTTCTATTTCGTCATCGAGGAAATCGGCCAGCCCTTTAGTCAAGCGGCCACGCCCGTCGCCTCCGCTCAAACCTTCTCCGTCGTGCCCACGAATGCTATGCATATGTTCCCCTGGATTGCCGCCGTGTGGATCTGCGGCTTCCTCGCTGTGTTTCTGTTATGGACGGTGCGCTGGTTCCGCATCTCGGCGGCAATCAAGTCAGCCCTACCGCTGTCTGCAGGCCGCGAAGTGGTGGCCTTGCGTCGCATTGAGCGCCTCGGCGGAATCCGCCGGCCAATCGCGTTTTTGATGTCGCGAGCGTCGCTCGAGCCGGGAGTTTTCGGGATCACCCGACCCGCTCTGATCTGGCCCGAGGGTATTTCGCGGCGCCTGGAAGACTCTCATCTGGATGCCATCATCGCGCACGAAGTCTGGCATGTGCGCCGCCGCGACAATCTCGCGGCCGCGCTGCACATGCTCGTGGAAGCCGTCTTCTGGTTCTATCCGCTGGTCTGGTGGCTGGGAGCCCGCCTGGTCGACGAGCGCGAGCGCGCCTGCGATGAAGAGGTCGTCGCCCTGGGCAGCGATCGCCAGGTCTATGCCGAAAGCATTCTGAAAGTTTGCGAATTCTGCCTGGGTTCGCCGTTGCCCTGTGTCTCTGGCGTCACCGGCGCAGATTTAAAGAAAAGGATGGTCCACATCATGAACGATCGCATCTTGCACAACCTCGGTTTCGCTCGCAAGCTTCTGCTGACAGTGGCAGCCACGCTAGCGATCGCCGTTCCCATCATGTTTGGCCTGCTGAACGCGACTCCCGGCCGCGCTCAATCGGAGGCAGCGAGCTCGAATCTTCCCGCGCCCGTGTTCTCGTCGGTCTCGGTCAAGCCCTCCCAGGCTACAGCGACCCACCCCAATCAGTCGAAGATGATGTTTTCCCTCACAGACGGCAGCTTCGAAGCCAGAGCGGCTACGTTACAGAGGCTGATTCAACTGGCGTATCACGTCCAGGATTCCCAGATCTCCGGAGGTCCTGATTGGGTTGATACCACTAAATTCGATGTCGAAGCAAAACTTGATCCCGGATACGTCGCCGCCATACATCAACAGGACTCCGGGCACGAAAAGTTTGACGATCAGGCAGCTCTCAAGGCACTCTTAGCCGATCAGTTCAAGCTCGCGGCTCATTCGCAAGCCCAAGTCCTTCAAGCTTACGATCTGGTTGTCGACACGAATGGTCCCAAACTCCAAGACGCCGGAGCATCAGGGATGCGGATGATGCGCATGGAGCCGGGCGCATTGATGTCCTCGGGCACGCACATCGAATTCCTTGCCCAGCAGTTATCGATGCGCCTGGGCCAGCCGGTTGTCAACAAGACAGGACTCAAGGGCACCTATGCCTTTAATCTCCATTGGACGCCCGAACCCACCGAGACCGCGCGCCTCAACAAAGGTGGTGAAGGAGAGGCCGCGGGTCCCGCCCCTGATCCCAATGGCCCTTCGCTCGTCACCGCGCTGCAAGATCAGTTAGGGCTGAAACTCGTGCCGCACACCGAGCCCGTCCAGGTTCTGGTCATCGATCACGCCGAACAACCCCCCGAGAATTAATCCTCGGGCGTAACTCTTGAGGGTGGCCCATTCTAAAATCGCGTTTTTTGCGATTTTAGAGTGGGGCTTTTGATTTGACTTCATGTTTCAAGCGCGTGCAATCGAAGGCTGAGTAGCCGCCTTCGCAATCCGCCGCCGCTCTATCGCTTGACACTGGAAATTGCCCGCGGGCCCCCTCGCAAATCCAACTTTCCTTTATTGGCTGACGACAGGGCCCCAGCCGCCGAGGACGAACCCCGCATCGCTGTAGTTGGCGATGGTCGCAGCATCCTGTGGTTCGCTCAGCTGCTTCGAGACTGGATGCCGCTTTGTAACGTCTAGGGGATGGCCCTCACCATCAGTACTGCGGAACTCCCAGAAGTGAACGTGCGAGGTGTCGCCATCGATCGGTCCCCAGCCATCGAGCGAAACGCCCTGGAGGCGGCAGTTGATAAGCACAGCTTCGGCATAAGGGTAGTTCAGACCGTGATTGTTAGGCAGGCGCGCCAGCGCCCTGGAAGTAAACGCGGGCCTCAAGGATCCGCTGGACGGAAGCCGACGGTCGACGGAGATGAAGGTGCAGTCGACGAAGACATTGCCGTGGTTCGCTTCGGTGTTGCGAATCCACATGAACGGTCCTACAGACTGGATCTCGCAGTGACGGAAGAAGGCGGGGCCAACTCCCAGGATAGTGTCGCCGTCGCCAATGATCGTGCTGTCGGTGAGATACACGGAGCCGCGCAAGTTCAGCGCATCGCCGGAGCCTTTGATATGCATATCGCTGACAATGTTCTTTGAGCCGGAGATGAGTAATGCCTCCGCCTGGCCGAAGAAATAATTGTTCACGCTGAAATTGATGAACTCGATCCCGGTTGAATCGTATGCGGAAAACGCGCAGCGCCGGTTCGGCCCTGGCAAGGGCGGATTGAACGCGCTGTTATTGCCGTACCCGACTTGGACCTTGTCGCGGTCCTCGCCACGGAACGTGAGATTGGCCTTGTTGCGGAAGAATACGATCTCCTCGTAATTACCGTTCTTAATGAAGATCGTCACCCTCGCCGGTGGATTGTCAGGAACGAAGTCAACCGCGCCTTGGACAGTGTTGAAGTCGCCACTGCCGTCGGCAGCGACAACGATGCGAGTTGCATTGGCGGCTGGAGGAGCCGTCTTGGTGCTGAAACGCCATGGATGATCCTTGCTGATGCCTTCGAAGACGCCAGTGGCAGCAGTAAAGACGGTTGCATCGATCTGCACGACATATGTGCGGCCATACCGCAAAACGTTATTGTGAGGATAGATTGTGGCTACATTGCTATGGATGATGACCGGATAGAAGTGAAAGCCAGGCAAATCACCGATGGTAGTGAGCTGGTAATTATGCAGGTCGATGGGCTCCGTTCTTACCGCCGGGGTTGTCGTGGTGGGCGACGTCGGAATTGCGGGGTCCAGGACGCTCACCGTCGTCGACGGAGTTGGCGGGATGCGCCGCGAGGGATCGGGACCAGCAGGGATACTGAGGTCGAGCGTATCCACCAGATGGTGGTCAGCAGCATCGTAGATGCGAATCTGGCCGGACTTGCCAAGAGTCGGAGGGCTGGAGAAGGTCAGGACCAGATGGGTGTCGGGGTTGACACCGACCGCATTATTCGCGGGAATGCGCGCAAAGGAAGAATCGGCGTGCGCAGCAGTTAACAACGCAAGGACAGCAAGCACGCAAAACGGTTGGAGCACAGAACGAGGTTTCATAGTAAGTGCGCTTGGACTTGATCGGTAAAACCAATCAAAGGTAATCCGAATTCAGGAACAAGATCAAACGCGCATCAAGCCTGGGAATAGACCTCGCGGTGGTGCAGGATTTCGAGCTCGCTGACATGCTCAAGGCTGAGGGCCAGCCTTTGCGGATTTTTCGAAGGCGCTTGTGCGATAGAATCCGCAGGTTCAAATCTGGGCAGCCCCCCGGAAAGTGGAGAGACGATGAGAACGGATTTTCTGCGATTCAATGGCGCTGTTGAGCGCGATCCAGCTATCGATGCCTGGATGAAAGAGCATGCAGGTGAATTAGGAGCCATGGCGCATCGGTGGTTTAACGTCATGCGAAAGTGCGGAGATGAAGTCCGGGAGCTTTTGCATGACGGCTGCCCGGTTGCATGTTTGGGCGATGCCCCCTTCGGCTACGTCAATGTGTTCACTTCGCACGTAAATGTGGGGTTCTTTCACGGCTCCGCCCTGCGCGATCCGGCGCACCTGCTGCAAGGCACTGGCAAGTTCATGCGCCATGTCAAGCTAAGACCGGGAACGCCCACACACGCCGCAGAGCTCAGGAGGCTCATCCATGCGGCCTACGCGGATATAAAGGCGCGCGTCGAACAGTAAGTGGGGAGTCGTGTCGCGCAAATGGGAACGGCCGAGTCCGCTCTAGCGGGCAACACAGTTTCTCAACACCACCAGGCTTGCATCGTCTCGAAACCGCCCCTCACAATGCTCCGAAGCCGCGCGTATCAATAACTCCATCAACTGCTTTACACCGCAGTCCGAATTCTCTCGCGCGATGCGCGCCAGGCTCTGCTCTCCGAACCATTCCTCGTTCGAATTCGAAGCCTCGACCAGCCCGTCCGTGAACATGAGCACTCTGTCGCCGGTGCTCAGTTGCACTTCGCTTTGCTTATATGTCCACTGGGGGAACTGTCCCAGCACGGCCCCCGCTGCATCGAGTTCCTCGTAAATCCCATCCTGCCGGATCAGCAGCGGAGGATTATGCCCGGCATTGCAATACGTCAGACCTCCCTCTGTGGTGTCCAGCACCGCATAGAAAAGGGATACGAATTTCCCGATCGGGGCGAGGTCGCACAGCACCCGGTTGATTCTCTGGCAAGCTTCCCGGGGCGCGAGGCGTTGCCACATCAGCGGTTTCAGCGCCCCCTGCAAGTTCGACATCAACAGTGCGGCAGGCATGCCTTTGCCGCAGACATCGGCAATACAAAAGGCAGCGTGCCGCTCGCTGGTGCGCACGATGCTGTAATAATCGCCGCCCACGAAATGTAACGGCTGTGTCATGGCCGCGACCTCGTACCCCGGCAGTTCGGGCAGTGTTCTGGGCAGTAGGCTGCTTTGGATCTCGCGAGCTTCCTGCAGTTCTTCCTCGCGCAATCGTTGCGCTCGCCGCTGGGCGCGCGCCCATGAGGTCTGCGTTTCTAACTTCTGTAGAAGGTCCCGATTGTCCCAGGGCTTTTGCACGAAATCAGAAGCGCCCCGTCGCATCGCTTCGACCGCCAGGTCGACCGTGCTCCAAGCGGTCATCACCACAATCGGAACCAGGCTGTCGATCGACCGGATCCGCGCCAGCAAGTCCAAACCTTCTCCGCCTCCGGTGGTGTCTCGTGTGTAATTCAAGTCCATTAGCACTGCATCGAACTCGCCGCTGTGCAGCGCCCGCAAAACACCGGCAGGATGGGTGACCGCTTCCGTGGCAAAGCCGCAGTTCCGCAACAACATCTGCAGTGCATCCAGGATGTGCTGCTGATCGTCCGCGATCAGCACCCGTCCTCTCTCGCATAATGTTGATGGACCTATGTCCTGCATGGCAACGACTTCCATGCACCGATCTGTTGCATCACGCTGGCCAAACGCTCATTCTTCGTAGGCTCTTCATTTCAAGGGCTCAGCCGGACCTTCCGTGGGATTCTACGTAGACTCCGCCTGTGCGCTCTTGGAATCGAATGTCCGGAACCGGACAAGGCCTCGTCCGTTCACACCGCATGGCCTGCGAACGCCAAGTAGGACATCAGCCCGAACGGCATGTTCGCAAAGCTCCGCCGCCATTTGCCAACCCTTCAACAGCGACTGTCCGTCTTTGTTACCTTCGTTTGCCCCTATTACTGCGGTAAGTCTCCTCTCGTCCCCGTCTTAACTACTATTCATCAAACAGGATGTTGGACCTGAGATCTTACGTAGGGATCTCACAGGAGGTCGTGCGGGATGGGCAACCCTCGTGTCGTCGGTGGCGTACTGCTGTTTTTTCTTGTTCTTTCAGGCGCATCGTTCTTTTTGCGCCATGCTTCGGCTTCTTCTCCAAAATCGCCGGAAATGGCGACTCCGGACCAGATCACGCACGACGGCTTCACCAAAACTGCCGTGCTCTCTGACGGTGACTCACTTTTTGTCTCCGAGGAGAGGCGCGGCCATCAAATCATCTCCAGAGTCACTCCGGGGACCGGCGAGCAATCCACCATCTCAGCTCCGTTCCCGGATGTCCGCATGCTGGATGTCTCTCCCGATCACACCAGCTTGCTGGCGTCACCCGCTCATGCAGGAGTGCGAAACCACGAGCTTTGGACCATCTCTTTCCGTCACGTTCCTTCCGCTCGCATTTCCGACCTCCTGGCCGACGACGCTGTCTGGTCTCCCAAAGGGGATCAGATCGTTTTTGTCGAGGGCTCCGAACTTTTCATTGCCTCGTCAAACGGCTCGAACCTTAAGAAACTGGCAGTCGTAAAAGGGCATCCCTTCAGCCTCCGCTTTTCGCCTGACGGACGCCGCATTCGCTTCAGCATCAGCGATATCGATACCAATACTTCCTCGCTGTGGGAGATGGCGAGCGACGGCTCCAACCTCCATCAACTGCTGACGGATTGGAACGAAGGTCACGCACCCTGCTGCGGTGTGTGGAGTTCAGACGGACGGGCTTACATTTTCCAGGCTACGGTAAGTAACCCGACGACCGTAACTACCTTGTGGGCTCTTCCAGAACAGGCCAGCGCCGACGGCACTTCTGAACCCATGCAGCTGACTGAAGGTCCGATGTCGTTCGGCAATCCATGGCCTTCGACCGACGTCAAAAAGGTTTACGCGCTCGGAGTTTTCCCCCTGGCCGAGGCCGTCAAATACGACACCAGCCAACAGAAATTTACCCAGTTGCTCTCGGGCGCCTCGGCCACCGACCTGGATTTTTCCGCCAACGGCCAGTGGGTCAGCTACGTCAGTATTCCGGATGGCACTCTCTGGAGAAGTCGTCCTGACGGCAGCAATCGCCTTCAGCTGACCTTTCCTCCCGAACGCGCCGCTCTGCCGAAGTGGGCTCCCGACAACAAGCAGGTCGCTTATGTCAGCATGCGAGTCGGGGAACCGGCGCGCATCATGCTGGCCTCATTCGATGGCGCCAAGCCGGTCCCTATGTTGGCCGAGACTCGCGGCCAGATCGATGCCAACTGGTCGGCTGACGGCAAGCAGATCGTCTACGGATACGTGCATGACGGCTCCGATCTCAGCATCCGGCTGCTGGATCTGAACACCCACGTGGCGACCACTGTTCCTGGCTCCAACGGCCTCTTCAGCCCGCGCTGGTCACCGGATGGCCGCTACATCGCCGCGCTGTCGCCGGACTACACCAGGGTGATGCTCTTCGATTTCCAGACTCAGAAGTGGTCCACCTGGCTCACCGAAGCCGCCGGTGCGGTCAGTTATCCCGTGTGGTCGACCGACAGCAAGTCTCTCTACTTCGACGACCTGGTCACCGATGAAGAATCGATTCGCCGGGTCAAGATCGGCGAGGATCACGCCGAGCGCGTCTTTGTTTTGCGCAGCATCGAGCGCTATCCTGGTCCTTTCGGCCTGTGGTGCGGACGAACTCCCGACGGTTCGTGGATGTTCGTGCGCGACCGCAGCACGCAAGAGGTCTACAGCCTCAACATAGGGTTACTCAAATGAAACGGCTACTGCGAATTCTGTTCAACCATGACGTTGCAGGAATTCGAATGGTGGCGCGAACTGGCCTGCTGCTCTGCCTCTTCGCTTCCGTTGTCGCTTTGCCACTGCTGTCCCAAACCGAAGACGCCAATGCTGCCAGCGATCGAAAGGTGCTGACTCGGGTGGAGCCGAAATATCCGCCCACTCTGGAGCGCCTCTATATCGGCGGAGTAGTGCGCTTGCAAGTGGACATTGCTCCAAACGGAACCGTGGAGAGCGCTCAAGTCCTCGGTGGCAATCCGATTCTCGGCCAGTCCGCCATCGCAGCCGTGAAGCAGTGGAAGTACGCGCCCGCCAGAACGAAAACCAGAACCGTCGAGCGCCTGGAATTCGATCCCCACAAATAAAAGAAAACCTGAGCGGAAACGGTAGCGCCGGCGTCCCGCCGGCTGTCGCGAGAGCGTCTCGCTTTCGCACCGGCAACCACCTCTGCAATGGGAACAAACCGGGAAGGTCACGAGTTCCACCCGTGCCGATTCGGCACCTCTTATGATTTCGGCTTCAGCCGCCGCGGGCCACGGAGTCGTACTCTTGAGTCCCACGCTCTTACTGGCACCGTAGCGCAGCCATGGGATCAATCCGCATGGCCCGTCTCGCGGGCAGATAGCTGGCCAGCAAAGACAGTGCAACCAGGAACAGAGCAGAACCCGCAAGAGTCAGCGGATCGGTGGCACTCACTCCCACCAGCATGCCGCTGAATAGTCGAAACGCCACAACAGCCACCGCGATTCCTGCGAGCAAGCCAGGAACAGTCAGCAACAGACTCTCGCCTGCCACCATGCGTACAACCTGATAACGGCTCGCGCCCAGCGCCATCCTGACGCCAAATTCCTGTGTGCGCTGGCTGATTGCGTAACTCATCACGCTGTACAGACCGACCGCCGCGAGCACAAGACACATCCCGCCTAAAACGCTCAGCAAACTTGCCGCGACTCTCTGCGCGTAAAGCGAATATCCAACCGCATCCGAAAGCAGCACCGAGTGAAAGAACGCATCCTGATTCAGGGCCAGCGCTTCACGGCGGAGTTCCGGCAGCGTGGCCATAGGATCCCCCGTTGTCTGGATAAGCACGGAAAAGTTCAGTCCCGGTCCGAACCTTTGCCGGAACGGCAAATAGAAATACGGCGCCGCCGTTTCCATGGGTGTGTTGTATTTGCTGTCCTTCACCTCACCCACGAGAGTCAGGGTGTTCGACCCGATGTGCACCACTCTTCCAATTGGAGTGGCGCCACCGAAAAAGTGCCGCGCAAACGTTTCGTTCACGATCATGACCGCCGGTGCTCCCGCCTCGTCCCGTTCCGTGAAGTCGCGGCCTTCCATCACGCGAATGCCCATGAAGTCGAAGTATCCCGGCGGCACCGTGGCGCGGTGAAGCAGCATCTGCTCGCTGGGCGCGGGAACGTAGCCTTCGACTCTGACTTGATCTTGCGGGCTCGAACCCGGCGACGTCAGCGGTACGAAGTCGGTATAAGTCACTCCGACGACTCCGGGCGCAGCCTCCATGCGCTCGCGCAGCCTGCGGCAGAAGGCCCACTGTTCCTCCGCCGTGTAGCCGGCATTCGATAGGTAGAACTGCGCTACCGCGACATTTCTGGTATGGAAGCCGGGATCGATAAGGCTGGCGTTGCGAAAGCTGCGCAGGAATAATCCGGCGCTGACCAGGGCGACCATGGCAAGCGCGATCTCGATTCCGACCAGCATTCCCCTCAACTTGTGAGAACGTGCTCCTCCAATTCCGCTGCGCCCGCCTTCGTTGAGCGCTTGGTTCACGTCATTGCGGATCGAAAGCAGGGCCGGTGTCAGTCCGGACGCGACCGTGACCACTACCACCACCAGCAACGTGAAGCCGAGCACCGGAAGACTCAAGCCTCCCCCCAGATCGAAGGGAATGTCCATCGCAGGAAGCAAACCGTTTAAGGTCTTTGCCAGCCCTGTCATGACCGGAACGCCGATGGCTCCCGCCGCAAAGGCCAGCAGAAGAGTTTCCGTGAGCAACTGCCGGATCAGCCGGCTGCGGCGCGCTCCGAACGCCAGCCGCAGCCCGAACTCTTTCTGCCGCCCTACAGCGCGCGCTAACAGCAGGTTGGCCACGTTCGCGCAAACAATCAGCAGGAGCAGCGCGCACACCGCCATCAGAATCTGCAGAGGCTTCAAGAGCACGCTTTGCGCCCCCAGGTGACCGGCCCATACCGGAACAACGATGGCATCCACTCCTCGATTGGTATCGGGATACGCCGCCGCCAGCCTTTTCGATAGTGCGCTTGCTTCGTCCTGCGCCTGAACCAGGGTGACGCCGGGTTTCAGTCGCACAATCGTGGAGGTAAGATCACGGCATCCGCGGTAGTTAAGGGTGCCTCCACCGGTGCCCATCGCATCTGCCATCGTGATCGGCATCCAGACGTCATAAACAATTCCAACCGTGCTGCCGCGAAAGTCGGGAGGCGCTACTCCAATGATGGTCAGTTCGTGCCGGTTCAAGCGAATCAGCTTGCCCAGGACATTGCGCTCGCCACGGTAGCGGTTCTGCCACATTCTGTAGCTGATGACCGCGACCGGGAAAGCCCCCGGCCGGTCCGCGCCTTCTTCTGGGAGAAACGAGCGCCCCAGAATTGGCTTCACCCTAAGCACATCAAAGTAATTGGACGAAACCAGTTCAGCCCAGGCGCGCTCTGCGTTCCCTTGCAGCCCCACGCTCAACGGCGTGAATCGCCCTATCGCCACTGCGGAGACCAGCTTCAGATTGTCTCGGTAGTCGCGGTAATCCAGATACGACGACGCGACCAGATGCTCCCCGCTCAGAGTCATCGTTTCGATGAGAGCCAGTCCACGCGTGTCTCTGACTCCGGGGTAGGGATGGAGCAGCACGCTATCGATCCAGCTGAACACCGTGCAGTTCATGGCGATCCCGAACGCGAGCGTCAGGATCGCGACCAGCGTGAACTTGGGATTGGAGGCGGAGACTTTGAAACTGAATCGAATGTCCTGCCAAATGGTTTGCAGGAATTGAGGCAAGAAGGATTGCCCATCGTTGTCAGGCATCAAAATTCGTTCTTTTGTAAGCGTTGGCTCGTCGAACATCGCACTTGCTTACCTAGTATGGCGTCCTGGAGATTCGTGTCATGAGTTGCAAGTTTTGAAAGGGCGCGGCTTGAAGCCGCGCCGTAACCAGGGCCCAAGAATCGCGGGCTTTAGCCCCCGAGGGAAATGGTTATCACCCAGAAAACGGCAGCGAACTTACTCCGCGAATTTCCGGGACACCACACTCGAAGCAACCGCATACGCGTTCCGATTTTCGGTGATCGTCCCAATCAAGGCTACTGGCCCCAATCCCCTGGCGCTGTGATCCACATCACCTTCTGACAGCCCGCAATTGAACGAGCGGAACCGAAGCAATCGAGCGCATTGCGGCCAAAAAAGAACCGCTCACAGCAGGTTCGCTGTGAGCGGAATGAATGCAGCAACTATAACAACCTAGAAGATCAACTTCCCACCAAGCTGCAGGGTACGAGGATCGAAGGCAGAAGTAATCTGGCCAGCCTGTCCACCGTCGAAACCAGTGTGGAAACCGCCATTCTGTCCGGCGCCTCCAAACTGTGTGTGGTTCCAGGTATTGAAGGCGTCTACACGGAACTCGAATGCTGATCCGCGAGACTCGCTGAACATGAAACGCTTGAACAGCGACAGGTTCCAGTTGTTCCGACCCGGGCCGCGAAGGGCATCGAAGGGCAGAGTGCCCCACTTCCCCGCCGCCGGCGCCTTGAACGCCGATACGTCGACCCACTGAATCCCGGTCACCTGTCCGCTCGAACTCACAACGTTCGACTTGGGATAAGAGACTGTCCCGGACAGATCCGGCCGGTTGCCAACGCCTCCGCTGAACAGACTGGCGACGCTGTTGCCGCTCATTGTGACGTTCAGAGGAGTGCCGCTTTGCATAGTGACAATTCCCGACAGCGCCCAGCCGCCAACCAGAGCCTTCGCGGCCCGACTGGTACTATTTCTCAGCAAGGGGATGTCGTAAACGAAGTTGACAAAAGCGACGTGCGTGCGGTCCAGAGCGGACGGCCCCACGTCATATTTCCAACCCGCATACGGATTGGTTACAGAGTTCAGATCCCAACCGTTTCCAGTGCTGCCATTCGCGGGATCCACGGCTTTAGCGTATGTGTAAGCAACTTGCAACTGGAGGTCGCGTAAGACCTGCCCGCGCAACTCCGTCTGCAATGAGTTGTAATGAGAGTTAGCACCATTGAAGGCCTGCCGCAACTGCGTGAAGCCCGTGTATGGCACCAGTTCGTTAAAGTGGCTCACGTTATCGGTTCCCACGTGATTCGCCGTGCTGGTTAAGCTGGCCAGTTGATTCTCGGCGGGTAGATTCAGTTCCTGCCAGTAGCTGAGGTGCCTGGATACGCTGCCTACATACGAGACCGACAGCACAGCCCGGTGGGTCACTTCCTGCTGAATTCCAGCGCTGTACTGCGACACGCGCGGCGTCGGATAGTACAAGCTGATCCCGGTCACCGATGAGGGTACGATCGGAACCGTGATGGCCCCGTTCTGCCAGGTGGTATGCGGGTCGGAAAGCAGGACGTTCCCTGAGTTCAGACTGTATCCATAGGGAGGATTCGTGGCGCCATTGTACATATCATTGCCTTGAATGCGCTCGTACATGATGCCGAATCCACCGCGAACTACGGTCTTGCCCGAACCGGTCAAGTCGTAGGCAAACCCTAAACGTGGACCGAAGTCCCACCAGTTGCCCTTAGCCAGTCCCTTGGGAATGCCGTTCTGACCTGGCAGTCCAATGCCGTTCAGGTACAGCTGGTAGCCCTGAAGCTCCTTAAGCGGGCTCGTTCCCAGTCCCGGGCTATTCGTGGCAATCTGTCCCCCGCTGGTACCGGGAACAAACACCGCAGCCTTGGACTGGTCATACAGGTGGGGATAGAAATTCCCCATAGCGTTGTTGGCTTCGTAAGTGTGCGGAATTGCATCCCACCGCAATCCCAGGTTGAGGGTCAGCCGGTTGTTCACGCGCCAGTTGTCCTGGATATAGGCGGCCGGATCGATAGCGTTCCAGTGACCTGTACCCTTGAAAGCGTTCTCGTTGTAGCCCTGCGCCGCACCGAGAATGAAGTCGGCGTAGTCAAATCCTGTGGCCGACGCATCGAAGGTAAAACCACCCTGCGTATTTGCAAAGTAGTCCTGAACCTTCTTGTAGATCGCCCAGCTGAATCCGAACTTGAACTGGTGCGCGCCTTTCACCCAGGAAACGTCATCGCGGACCTGATAATCCCTCGCGGTGTTGTTCCATGGGACCCAGTTCGCAGTGTAGTTATCACCCATCTGCTTGGCGAGATTGATTGAGGGAATGCGATTCTGCGCGTTTTCTCCAGTGAAGATCCGGTTGAAGCTGAAGCTGGAGGGGGCCTTGTAGACACCCTGGGGCAGAATGGCAATGTCGTTGCCGTTGTAGTTGAACGCTATTTCGTTCAACAAGTTCGGGTGGATCATGTAGGTCGCATGGACGACGATATGTTTGGATGGGTTACCGAATGTATTGCCGACACTCGGCATATTGTCGCCGCTCCACATCGTGGTCCCGAAGGTCTGCGCCGCCGAGTCCTGAATGTAGTGGCCGAACACGGAGAGCTTGTCCGTGAATCGATGATCGACTCGAACAATCTCTTCTCTGCCGAACGTAGGTTGGTTACCGCCTCCGATGAATGCCCAGCCGCTCGTCGGCTTGGGGAAGATTCCGGCTGTGAGAAGCGAGGTAGCATTGGGAGTCACCATGCAAGCTGGGATCGTGTTGTTCGGGAATGCGGCGCCGGGCGTTACTCCGGCTGGCGCGACCCCGCCCGGACAGCGGGCGTACTGGATGGAAGCTGGTATGGTCGTGAGGAGAGGATCCACTGCTGTAATCGCCTTGCCGTTGGGATCGGTAGCCGGCAACACGACGTCCCCGGCGGCATTGGGATACATGCTGGCCATGGGCACGTTCACGTTGAACAGTCCGCCGCGAATGTAGCGGCGCCAGTCCATGTTGTAGAAGAAGAACGTCTTCGGATTCGATGTGTTCGGGTGCAGTGAAACTGGACCACCCACGTTGAACCCGAAAATGTGAAACCGCAATTCGGCTACTTTGCTCGGAGCCGGATTGAAGAAGTTGCGGGCATCGAATGCGTCGTTGCGCCCGTTGTAAAACGCTGAAGCGTGGAACTTCTTGGTGCCTGACTTGATGACCATGGTCATCGTGCCGGCCGAAGAAGTCCCGTATTCCGCACTATAGTTCGAAGTCAAAGCACGGAATTCTGCGATCGACTCCATGCTTGGCGCAACGTCGGCACCACCCCCACCTCCACGATCCGCCGCTTCGCCGCCGTCAATCAGCCAGAGGTTATGAACGACACGCTGGCCGTTGAAGCTGACATTAAAGTCACTGCCTGCCGATGTGGGAACCATGAAGTCCCCCTGCACGCTGGAGGCGCCTGGTACAAGCGCTTCAAGCGCAAATACACTGCGCCCGTTGGCAGCCAACTGGCTTATCTGCTGGCCTGTGACCATGCTGCTGACTTCGCCGGTATCGGTCTGCACCCTCACGGCATTCGCTTCCACCGTGACCGTTTCTTGAGTGTTGCCAACCTGCAACGCGAAATCTAAGCGCTGGCGGTCTCCTACCTGGAGCACAACTCTTTTGCGCTCCTCGAGTTTGAAGCCTGGAGCCTGGACGCGAATCACGTAGTTCCCGATGTGCAGATCGGGCGCTACGAATTCGCCGGCTGAACCGCTGGCAATCGCGCGCGCGATGCCGGTATCGATGTTGGTGATCGTGATTGAAGCATTCGGGACCGCGGCGCCCGTCGGGTCAGTGACGGTACCCACGATCGTTGCTTCCTGAGCTAGCGAGAGTGAAGTAAATACTGTCAGAAAAGCGATAAGCACAAGAAAAAAGCGAAAGTCGCGTCTCTTAGCCAAGGCGCGGCCCTCTCTATACCGTGAGGGTAAATTCATTTATTACCTCCAGAAATTTCCTGAATGATCGCGAGAGTTGAACAGGGTTCCAGATACAGTTCGAAGGAATCAACACCCATCATGGTGTTAAACGGCCTCGATCGTCGTTGTCAAGAAAAAACGTTTTTCTAGAGGCATTTTGGCGTTTTCGTGTGATTGAAATCACATCTTGTGCGATATTTCATCAAATAAAACCGGCTTCAGCCTTAGCGTTGAATTGTCAATACCTCCGGCCCCCTGTCGGCTGTGGCGGCGCGCGTCCCGCGCGCCGCGCGGCAAGTACTCATAAGCCGGCGATTTTCGCGGCATGATGTACATACAGATCTGTACAACATGTTCCTGCAGGAACATTTCTTTAGTAACCTCGAACCCCGATCTTTCATTGACGTAGCCTGCTCCGGCCCTCTACCATCCACTCAAAATCCGGAGTCGCGCCTTCATTCATCGAAGCGCGCTGGTTCAAGGGGCGTAAATGTCAATTTCATCGAAATGTCGCACTGCTCTTCTGCAAACAGGTACCGTCCGCATCGTGCCTGTCGTAGCCATCCTTTTCTTGATCGCACTCGGCGCTCTTGCCGCTCCTCAATATCAGAACCGCGATCGTGATCGTAATCGTGACCGTGGCGGCGACCGGCCGCTTTTCGTTTCCCGGGAGCGCATCATGCAGGATTTCGGCGGCGGCAACGGCGGTCGCCCCTCACCGGACGCCCTCTGTCCGGAGCAGTCCGTCGCTGTGGGATTCCACGTGCAGACCGGCGAGTACATCAATCAGGCGTGGCTCGATTGCGCCCCCATTCGTCCCGACGGACGACTCGGACGTGAGCTAAGGATGACGGGCCGCACCGGTAGCCGCGGTGGACGTCCCGTCTCTGACGCCTACTGCCCCGAAGGATTTGC
Source organism: uncultured Acidobacteriota bacterium (assembly GCA_963807095.1). Taxonomy (GTDB): domain Bacteria; phylum Acidobacteriota; class Terriglobia; order Terriglobales; family Acidobacteriaceae; genus Sulfotelmatobacter. The sequence goes on from CAWEAF010000003.1 coordinate 1,609,311, forward strand.
GCTGCGAGGATTGCAGGGACGGACCGGCGCCTCCATCGATATGGCCGCAGGTGTGTGCAGCCCGCTACGCGAGATCGTTTTCCGGTCTGACAACCCGAGAACTGAAATGACGCAGGCGGTCATGCGCCCGCGCCCCGGCGGACGGCCTACCGAAGCGTTCTGCCCGATGGGCGCGGTGGTCACTGGCTTCCGATCCATGAGCGGTGAGTACATGGATCACCTGTGGCTGGTGTGCTCCAACCTGCGTGGCGACCGTGACCGCGATCACGACCGAGACCGCGACCGCTAGGCGCACTGCTCAAACGATTTCGCCTCGCGAGCGGTGGGCGTACTGACCTCCCGCTCGCTGGCGCTCTCCCCTTTGCGGATCAACACAATCGCTCCCAGGATCGCCACTGATGCGAGCGCGACCCGCGCGGTTAGCGGTTCTGACGCAAGCAGCCATCCCAACAGCACCGCGACCACCGGATTTGCATACGTGTGCGTCGCGACCAGCGCCGGCGGGCAGCGCTGCAGAAGCCATGTGTAAGCGGTGAACGCCACGATCGATCCGAACACGATCAGGTACGCCAGGCCAAGAACTGATCTCAACGACACAGCCGACCAGTGCAGGGCATAAAATTCTCCGGTCGCGCCCGCGGCGATCAGCAGCATGATCGCGCCGCAAACCAGTGGCACTGCTGTTCGAGCCAGTGCGTCCGTGGGCAGCCTTACCTTCGGTGAGATCACTACACCCGCGGCCCACGCCAGCGAGCCCGTGAGTACAGCGGCTATGCCGAGAAGGCTTGCGGCCTTCGTGCTTAGCTCCACACCGGTAAGAATTGCCACACCCGCAACGCCAAACACCAGGCCCAGCGCGCTCAGCCGGCTGATCTTCTGCTGGCCGCTTGCCCATGCCAGCACCAGAATGAACATGGGTTCGGTCGCGATCAGCAACGCTGCCAATCCTGACGCGACGTGCTGCTCCGCCCAGTGCAGCGTCCCGTGGCCGACCAGAAAGAAGAGCGCGCCCACGATCGCGCCCGCAATCCAGTGCTCGCGCCGCGGGCGATATCCGCGCGCGCAGGCCCACGCCAGCAGGATTCCTCCGGCGATCGTGTGCCGGATGCCCGCCGCCACCAGCGGTGGAATCGTCTCAACCGCATACCGAATCGCCAGATACGTCGAGCCCCACACGAGATAGATGGCCGCGAAGGCCAGCGCGAGCTTGACCGAGTCGGCGCCATGGCGCGGCGTCCGAGGCGAATTTGAGTTGGGCACGATCACCGGTCTTCCTCCTATGTTTATTATCCTGTCGCAGCCGAAAAGGGCCCTGACTTGGGCGGGCTGTTCGAAGAGCATTGTCTAACCTTCAAATATAGAATCGTCGGTTAGAACCAAGTTAAATCATACGGCCTAACTTGTCAAACTGGTTTTAACGGTTATAATGATTTCGAGAGTATTGGAGCGTCTTATTCAGGGCAAGGGCAACGAAAAGAAGATCGCAAAGCGGAGAGCGCCGCGCTTTGAGTTGATTGCGGGGGCGGTGTGCCTGGACTTCATTAATACGCTGGACGATCGTTTCAGCGGTCATCCTAAGGAATTGCTGCCGAGCTACCTCGATCTCGCGAGGTTCGCGGAAGATAGCGGAATTCTCAGCGAGCTGCAGGTGGATCGGCTGTTCACGCGCAGCGTCAAGTCGCCAGAGCCGGCGCAGCGAGCCCTGGAGGCAGCGATTCAACTGCGCGAAGCGATGTATGCAATCTTCTGGGCACTGGTGCAGAAGAAGCCCGTCCCAAAGCCGGCGGTGATAGTTCTGAATTCGTATGTACAGGAGTCAGCGCGGCACATGGGCCTGGTCCCGCGCGATGGACACTTTGAATGGAAGTTCGACGACGCCGGCGCCGACTTTGAAGCGCCGCTCTGGCCGATCGCGCGCTCGGCCGCCGATCTGCTGTCTTCCGAGCACCTGCAGTTCGTGCGAGCGTGCGCCTCGAAAACCTGCGAGTGGCTATTTCTGGACGAGAGCAAGAACCATCGCCGCCGCTGGTGCGACATGACGAAGTGCGGCAACCGGGCGAAGGTCCGAAGTTTCTATTCGAGGCAAAAGGCGGGCGGCAGTCATCAAGATTAACCACAGCCGAATTCTTCGAGGTGCGACATGCAATTGAAACCTTTCCTGCTGGACATGTGGCTGGACCGCTACGAGCACGACGTTGAATTCAACCTGGCGGCAAGCACCGGACCGTGCTGGACGCTGAACGAAATCCTGAGCCTCGCCGGCGAGGAAGAGCGGCAGCGCTTCCTGAATCACAATCTCGTCTACAGCCGCCCCGCGGGAGCGGAGGGATTACGCGCAGCGATCGCAGACATGCAGGGCGTGGCGGTCGATGCCGTGCAGGTAGTGACCGGAGCGTCTGAGGCGCTGCTGGTTCTCATGTGGCTGGCCGCGGAGCCGAGAGCCAACGTCATCCTGCCGCAGCCGGGTTTCACGACATTTTCCGCGCTGCCTGAATCGCTTGGGATCGAAACTCGCTGTTACACGCTACGGAAGGAGAACGGCTTTCAAATCGATCTCGACGAGATCAAGAAACTTGCGGATGGAGACACCAAGCTGATCCTGGTGAACAGCCCGCACAATCCCACCGGCGCCACGATCAGCGACGCCGACCTCGACAGCTTGCACGAGTTCACGGCGTCGCGGGGAATTCAACTGGTCAGCGATGAGGTCTACCACCCTATCTATCATGGACGGGCGACGAAATCGGCTGCCCGCCTGCCGCATGCCACCGTCATCCATGATTTCTCGAAAGCTTTTCCTTTGTCCGGAGTCCGGACCGGGTGGATGATCGAGCACGATCCCAAGCGCCGCGAGCAGTACTGGAATGCGCGCGCGTATTTTTCCATCTCCAACAACACTGCGGGAGAGATGCTGGCCGAAATCGCGATGCGTCATCGCGACATCATTCTCGGGAAAACGCAGGAGACTGCAACCCAAAATCTCCGGCAGCTCGAGGCTTTCATGGCGGAACATCGCGAGACGCTGGGCTGGATTCCTCCTCGCGGCGGAATGACCGCGTTTCCGTGGCTGACCAGTGGAGAGAGCAGCCACGCTTTTTGCCAGGCGGCTGCAGAACAGGGCATCTTGCTCGCCCCCGGGGATTGCTTCGACGCGCCTTCACATTTCCGCCTCGGCTTCGCGGCCATGACGGACAAATTTCCCGACGCGCTGGACCGCCTAGGGGAGTTCGTCAGGAGTTGGGCGGAAACGAATATGGCAAGAACGTAACGAAGTCGGCGGCAGCGTTTGCTCGAACCGTTTGTTCGAACCGCCAGTTCTAACAATGAATTGCCACGAAATCCTACGATCGCGGCTGTGATCTGGTTGGTAGGTTGACTAAGGTCTGTGCAAGCTCTCCGTGCGTCCCTGCAAGTGATTGAATCCAAACACTTGTTCGGATTTCGTAACAAATAACGCTCTCCCGTGATTTCCACAGGCTCTCGATTTATTGTGTCGACCCATCAGCGAACAGGGTCGGCCAGTGAGAGCGGCGGATTCTCAGTTCCGTAAGTCCTTCCTCGCTGCTTTCCCCAAAGTTGCAGTCAAGGTGTTTACGGTGGACTAAGCAAGCCTACGGAGGCGAGGTCATGAGAAGCTCTTGCATCAGTCTGGTGATGGCGCTCTTGGTTTCTGCTGGAGCAAGCGCCCAGGTCGCCACTGGCACTCCGCCTTTTGGCAGCTTCAGCGGAGGGCCGTTCGATACAGTGAACCAGGCGAACTTGAATGTGCATTTCGGCATTCCGATCCTGAGTAAGGCTGGTCGCGGACTGCCCTTTCATTATGTGATGGACTATGAAAGTTCATTCTGGGTGGTGAGCGGGTCTAAGTGGCAACCGACCAATGCTGGTAATTGGGGCTGGCGAGCGCAGAGTGAGGCGCTGACTGGCACGGTGCCGGTCTACGCCACCTTGGGTTATTGTTTCTTTACAGACCCGAACAGCGGCCAGCGCTACAAGAATCCCTATCCAACAAAAACCTATACCGGATATTCCGACCCCGGCGGCACTTTTCACCCGGCGCGGATCGTTACAACGGACGGCAGTCAGAACTGCGATATACCGGTAAACCCCGTCTACACCGGAAACGCATCCGCGACGGATGGTTCTGGGTATCTGGTGACAGTGGACGAAACCTCCAATCCGAACGTCGTCGTAAAAACCCGCAGCGGAGTGACAATTCCCGGTCCAGGCACAGGCAGCGGCGCGATGATAGACACGAACGGCAACCAGCTTACCACCAACGTGAGCGGCTCGACGACGACGTTTACCGACACGCTCGGCAAGACCGTTCTGACTGTCAATGTCGTGAGTCCATCGCAAACGACGTACACTTATACGGCTCCGTCTGGTGACACGGCGCAGTTTTTGTTCAATTACAGTCAACATTCCGTGCAGACCAATTTTGCCTGCCCGCGAATCTCCGAGTACCCTGCGACTCCGATCTATCTCCTCGACAGCATCAAAACTCCCGACTCAACTCAATACAGTTTTCAATACGAATCTACTCCCGGCCTCAGCGGGAAGACGACAGGGCGCATTGCCTCCGTGACCCTGCCCACTGGCGGCATGATCTCTTACGTATATCAGGGAGCCAATAACGGAATCACCTGCGGCGATGGCAGCGCTGTTACGCTCCAGCGAACGACTCCCGATGGCACGTGGACCTATGCCCACAGTGAAGGAAACCCTTGGGCTACGACTTTATTCGACCCGCAGGGAAATCAGACCTCGCTGGAGTTTCAGGGCCCTTACGAAACTAAGCGGATCGTAATGCTAAAGACGACGAACGGCATGCAAACCTTAGCGACCACGATTGCCTGCTACAACGGCAACACCACCAATTGCAGTACTACCCCAATCACGTTGCCCATCAGTCGCCGCACGACAATCGTACAGTTGCCCACTTCCTCAGGTGTGCAATCGAAGACGGACATATTGTTTAACACTTTGGGGTTGGTAACAGAGACAGACCAGTATGGTTACGGAAGCGGCGCTCCGGGCGCACTCCTGCGCAAAACTTTTGTCGGCTATGCTTCCCCTGGCGATAACATCCTCGACCACCCGGCTAGTGTGATCGTTCAGGATGGCAATTCCAACATCGTTGGCGAAACTACATTTGCCTACGACTGGCGCGGGAACTTGACTACTCTTTCAAGATATTCCGGCACGCAAACGTTAACCTCGCAATACAGTTACTATGACAACGGAACGCTGAACGTGGCGACCGACGTGAACGGAGCCCAAACCAAATACAATTATGGTAGCGGCTCGTGCGGAAACTCGTTTCCGGACAGCGTCAATCTCCCTCTGAACCTGACTTCCTCCGCAACCTATAACTGCACCGGAGGAGTTTTGACCTCCTCTACCGACGCAAGCGGGAACACGACCTACGTCAATTACAAGGCCGACAAATTTTTTTGGCGTCCAGAAAGCACACAGGACGCAGCCGGAGCCCAGACCGGCATTACATACAGCGGCGCCACTAAAGTGGAGTCGGCCATGAACTTCAACGGCGGCAGTTCGACAGTCGATCTGCTGACGACTCTCGATTCTCTGGGACGAGTGCAGTATTCGCAGCAGAAACAGTCGCCAACCTCGGGCAACTACGATTCGACACAGATCACTTACGACGCGGTCCATGCTTTGGTCACGGGAACAATGCCGTACCTCGCCACCGCAGCCAGCCCCGGTCCTCCTACTGGCACGCCAGTGACCACGACAAACCTCGACGCTTTGGGTCGGACGACACAGATCGCGGATGGAGGCGGCGGCACCACGTCGTATCAGTACACGAACAACGATATTCTGGTCTCCACGAGTGGGGCGCAGATATTTAAGAAGCAGTTGGAGTATGACGCCTTGGGAAGGCTCAGTTCAGTGTGCGAAATTACTGCAGCTTCCGGCAGCGGCTCGTGTGGCCAGTCCAACCCAGCGATTGGCTTCCTGACTAAATACACTTATAACGCTTTGGGCGACCTGCTCACAGTGACGCAAAACGCCCAACCTGGAGCCATTGGAGGCACGCAAGCACGCTCCTTTGTTTACGACATGCTTGGCCGCTTGACCTCCGAAACCAATCCAGAATCAGGGACGACGACTTACGTCTACGACTCGCTTCCTTCCTTCTGTAACGGTGAAACCTGGGCAATTCCGGGAGCCCTGATTTCTGTCACCTATGCCAACGGCAACTACGTCTGCTATCAGTATGACCTTTTAGGCCGTGTCGGCGCTGCCACCGGAAATAGCGGCTCAGGCGGAGCGCCGATTTGTCGCCGCTTCTACTACGATAATTCGACTGGCGTACTGAGCGCTCGGCCCTCAGGAGTGTCCCCGCAAAATTCTTATGGACGAATGGTGGAGGCGGAAACCGACAGCTGTGCATGGCCGGTTACGCCTTCCTCGATGATTACCGACGAGTGGTTCAGTTACGACGCCGATGGGCGGACGACCGACACCTATCAATCCAGCCCGAATTCGGGCGGCTACTACCACGCTACTGCCTCTTATTTGCCCAACGGTGCCGTTCAGACACTCGGCTTGCTCAACTCGGCGCAGTCCCCACTTATACCAACTCAAACCTATGGCGTGGACGGGGAAGGACGGCCAAACTCCGTCACTGCCTCGTCAGGTCAGAATCCTGTGACATCGGTGGCATACACCACCAGTGGCACTACACAACCGATTGGGTCGCTCACCAATGTCACCTTTGGCTCAGGGGACTCCGACAGCTACCAGTACGATCCGGGAACCGGACGAATGACGCAATACAGCTTCAATGTAAACGGCCAATCCGTCGTCGGCAATCTGCACTGGAATGCGAACGGAACGCTAGGCCAACTCGCCATAACGGACCCGTTCAACAGCCAGGACAATCAAACTTGCAACAACACCTACGATGACCTAGGACGCATCAGCGGCAATAATTGCGGAAGCGCGTGGCAGCAAACCTTCAGCTATGACGCATTTGGCAACATCAGCAAAACCGGCAGTATCTCGTGGCAACCCGGTTACAACAGCAACAATCAGTACACGCTTGGCAGCACATCCTACGACGCAAGCGGCAACCTGCTGAACGACAGCTTCAACACGTACACCTGGGACGGGTACGGCAATTTGGCCACGGTCAACAGTGCAACTGTCACCAACGACGCGTTCGGTAGAATGGTCGAGAATGCTAGCCGTTCATTGGAAGTTGTTTATCCGCCTATGGGTGGGTCAGCGATAGCGGCGATGCAGGGACAGACTCTTGGCGAAGCCTGGGTCCCGCTGCCAGGAGGGGCTACCGCTGCTTACAATCGTAACGACCTGGATATGTATTATTATGCCGACTGGCTTGGGTCCGTCCGGCAGCTCTCGTGGCCCAACCGGACTCCACTCCCCATGATGGCCTACGCTCCATTTGGCGAAGGCTATGCCGGAGGCACGCCAATGGACGTGGAATTCACAGCCGGCGGTTACTCTTTGACCGTGTTACAGCCCGAAAACCAAGGTGGCAGTCTGCAAGATTTCATGTTCCGCCGCTACAGCCCGGTGCAGGGCCGCTGGATTTCTCCCGACCCGTCAGGGCTAGCGGCGGTCGATCCCACCAATCCGCAGAGTTGGAACCGGTATGCGTACGTGAACAACAGTCCCTTGAATGGCATTGATCCGACCGGCCTTGAAAAATGCAAGGAATGTGTTTTCATGGGTTACGGTGGTGGCGGCAATTGCACAATGGATGGCGTTGGAACGCCCTGCGGAGTCGTGCAGGCGACTATCCAGTCGGGGGGAGCCTCTCAGTGTCCCAACAATGACTGTCGTGGTGTCACACTCCAATCGAATGGGGAATTCTACAGAGACACCTATAGCGAGTCCCTAGCCTTGAACTGTAATGGTGCGGATCTATCGAATTACGCGTGCGGCTGGTCGAACTGGAGCAAACAGTTTGTTCAAAACGCAAATGATGATTGGGTAGTGGGCTTGGGGAACGATGTCCCCTTGGGACCGATGGGGCAGGCTGTTTTTGGTCAACTAGGCAAACAAGCCAAGGCGGCTGAGGAATTAATAGGTATCGTTTATGGAGGTAGTGTTGTAGCCGGAACCGGCGGATACGTCGTGTATGACTTGGCTGCCGGAGCATCAGGTTCAAACCTATTTGGTACTGCGTACTACGGCAGCAAGGGATTGCTAAACGGAGGCGCCTTCTGGGGTTCCTTGCTCCGCATTGGCGGCACTTTCACCGAAGGAACCCTCTACTTTGGACTGCACGGTGGTACTGGATCCAACTCTTGGCATTTGGACTTGTTCGAGTGGTGGCCATGATCAGAACTGAATACGTATACGCGACGGACTTTGAGAAGGCCGTTCTTTCTGAGATCGAAACGCGGGTAAACAGCCTTCCGGTGGGGGTAGCTGATTGCTATATCGGGCCTTCGCGGCAGGTCTCCAACATGGTTGCACCGACCTTTGAAATCCAACCATCCAACCCCGGCGCTGCTCCCATCAGCGGTACGGTCTTGGAGGGTGAAGGGGTTCTCATTAACGTGGGACATAGTCGTCGAGAACTCAGGTTTGGAGGAGCAAGTGCCTCTGAAGCCTCGGATTGCGCACGGCTTGCATCGGAGATTTGCTGCGCGGTATTTGCGGGAGATTTTACCGAACGGATGAGAGTAGATCGCCGAGGAAGAAGAATCAGCTCGTGCCTTAAACTCCGTTTGAACCAAGGGGATTTTCGTATGTGGCACAACCGTCTTCTTACTGATCTCTTCAAACTTACGAGCAAGCGTGAGATCCATTACGCGCCTTACAGTGGCGATCGGGCTACAACCCTAGGAAGCGCAGGCGGCTCACCAGATTAGAGCCGGAGCTGGCATATCGACTGCGACGACGAAGAATGGATGCTAACCGCGCATGACGCGATTACAGTGGGAATGATCCGCCGATCCGCGCCGTGGCGGGTGGCCCATCCTTTGCGGTTTTGCTTTTTGCAAAGGGTGGGAAGTGCCGGCTGTCGATCCCTTAGTTGTAGCTACGCTACCGAGCGGACCTTCATCTCCGCCTGCGGCCACTGATTGATCTGCACCCGTCCTCCTTCCTGATTGGCGTAGCTGCGATAGCTGCTCCATTCCCACTGCTCCGGTTCGAGCACCAGTCCCCGCTTCACCGGATTGCGATGCATGTAGCGCAACTTCTCCACCCGCTTGCGTCCGCTCCAGACATTGAAATCGTAGAAACGGCGCTGCCATACATGCGGCTCATCGGGCCAAAGCTCACCTTGCCCCACGTGTCGCCGCTTCCGCTGCAACACTCGGCGCGCAAACCGTTGCTTGAGCACCTGCATGACGGTCGAGGGCGTCCCCTGCTCCGGTTCGCTGATCAGCAGATGAATATGCTCCGGCATGACCACGTAGCCGACCACGACGAACCGGTACCGCTGCCGGACCTGTTCTAGAATCTGCAGGAAGAGATCGCGCCGCCGAGCCGAAGCCAGCCAAGTTTGCCGGTGATAGCAACAACAGGTGAGAAAGTGGAGATGGTCATCTCCGTAGTAGCGCTTGAGCCCTGGGGACAGACGGGAGGTACCCCGGTTTCTTCTCACGCCATTGCCTCTCAGGAAAAACTGGTGAACGTCCCGTCGATATTCTCGGTGTGGAGCCTTTGAGCGGATGGGGAGCAGTCGGATGGGGGATGCTCGGGCTGCTTCTATTCTGTGTCATTGTGTTTCTGGTTGTCTTTGCTATGGCGTACTTCTTTCCATCGCGTGCGTGATTCTTAGAAGATACCAATCGTCGCAGGTTCGGACCTGCCCGCCACTTCCCGCCTTCCCTGTTGAGAGAATCTCCGATTTCGCCGATAGCAAGGTATAGAGGCTGAAAATGAGGAGCGGGGCCGTCACGGCGCTCTGGATGCTTGTGTTGGTGTCATGGGGTGTAGCACAGGACACTGTTTCCGACACCGCAGCGAAGATCCTTGTCCTGGAGCGGGTCGGCAAATTGCAGGCCTGCGAATTGAAAGATGAAAGGATGCTCAACTCCGTTCTGCACGACCGCTTTGTCTATGTGGATCAGCATGGCCGATTGACCAGCAAGGGCGAGTTCATTGATTTCGTGAGGCGCGCCACTTCCCTTCGCTATATGAGCCGCGAGATGACCGTCAGGCTGCACGAAAAAACGGCGATCGTGACCGGTCTGTATCAGATCCAGAGGATGGTAGGGGGAAAGCTCTCTTTAGAGCAGGGCCGCTTCGTCGACACCTGGCTGGAGGAAAACGGCAGGTGGGTTGTCGTCGCCAGCATCACCATACCGCTGACCTGAAAGGTTCACTCGTCGGACTGGAGAAAGGAGCAAACAAACCTTGTCCCTGAGAACGCTTGGCCTGCTCGTATTCTTGGCGTGCGCCGCCGCTTCTGTTCTGCGCGGTCAACAGAGCGAGGCCGCCACCGCGATTCGTCTGCTCGAGCATGAGTGGAGCGACGCCCAGTCGCGTAACGACAATCGCACCTTGGACATGCTTCTGGACACTGCTGTCGTCTACATTGAGTACGGACAAGTGGTGACCAAGGGGGACTACCTCCTGAGAATCAAGCACCAGCCCCCCGGCCTCAACGAAGTTCAAATGGAATCCATTTCGGTCCAAACCTTCGGTAACACCTCTGTCGTCACGGGAAGCTATCGCGAGATTCAGCGGACAAGTGGCAAGCGATCGGTCCAGCGCTGGCGTTTCGTCGACACGTGGGCCTACAAGAAAAACGGCTGGGTACTCATCGCCGCAGCTTCCGCCCCCATTCGGGAATAAATCTCGATTCCCGCAAGAACCATCGGCGCCCCTGGTGCGGCAGAAGATAGAGGGTGGCCCATCCTTTGCGTTTTTGCGTTTTGCAAAGGGTGGGAAGTGCCGGCTGCCGTTCCCTTGGCTTTAGCAGCTTTAGTTACGCTACCGAGCGGACCTTCATCTCCGCCTGCGGCCACTGATTGATCTGCACCCGTCCTCCTTCCTGATTGGCGTAGCTGCGATAGCTGCTCCATTCCCACTGCTCCGGTTCGAGCACCGGGTCCGGCCGCGTTCCACCGGCCCGATCCACAGCGAAAGCTGATCCCGATGCCCCCGCTTGTGCGCAGACGACCGAGCGTCGACACGCGAAACCCTGCTTGAGAGCCTGCATCACCCGCGACGATTGCCCCGCTCCGGTTCACGGAACAGCAACTGCACGCGTTCCGACATCACCCCCCGGGTCGAAATCCGCGAAAGCTGCGGCAACCGCTTTCGCTGTAGAATCCCCTGGTTCAAACCTCGGCCAGCCCCAGGGAATTTCCCTGTTTGTTAGGCGTGAGTGCCATCACTGACAGCTGGTAGTTTCTTGGCGACAATCAACAGGTACGTGGGGTTAAGCCGGTCCAGTAAGCTGTCCAGTCTCGTCAGTCGATCATTTACGCTTTGGGGGGCGCCTGTGACGCCTTGACATGACGAGCGACGCGCACCTTCTCGTAACGGATGTTTGTCCAGTAGCGTCCGAGGATGCAACGTGTCCCGGACGCGGAAGCCATGGCAGCCGCGCCATTTCCGATTGACAGCTTCGGGGTTTTGCGACACACTAACTGCCAATCGCGCATCGCCACGTCGACCTGAGGCGGCTTCGTCTAACCAATTTCATAAGTGAGCCGTGCCATGGGAAATCTCCCCCTGCCCATATCGTCGGGCGCTGGTGTATTCAATTTCGGCATTGTGCCGCCTGCCTCCGAACCCGCCCAGGCCCAATCCGGCGAATCGTCCAAGGATGTCGCGCTGCTTGGCGTATTGCGGGAGGCCGCGACAACGGGTTCGCTGTCCGCCGAGGCCATACTCAATGCGTTGGCCGATGCGGCGCGCGTGTTGAGCGGCGCCGATGGCATCGCGATCGCTTCGCGCAAAGATGGAGCCATCGTTTGCCGCGCGCGGAGTGGGGACATGGCGCCTGGCTTGGGCGCTCCGCTCAGTTCGGATTCGGGCATCTCGGGCGAGTGCCTGCGGACGGCATCGATCCAGATCTGCAGTGACGCTTCGACGGACGCGCGCGTCGATTCCGAAGTGTGCCGTGCTCTTGGGATCTGCTCGGTAGCGGTCGTTCCGTTGCGCTGGCGCATGGGAATATTCGGCATTCTTGAGGCATTCTCTGCTCGGCCGAACGCGTTTGAAGAGGAACAGATCGATGCGCTGCGCTCTCTGGCCGAAATCGCCGAATTGGCTTACGAACGCGAGCGAAGCGCCGCGAACCCGGCGCCCACAACGTCTCCGGTCCGTGCCGCACTTTTCTCCGTCCCGGCACGCGACGATCGGGATCAGAATCGCGCGCCAGCCGCGAGCAAGCGCTACTGGATGATCGGGGGCATCTCCTTGCTTCTGTTCGCGATGGCGTGGATCGCCCGGATCAGCTGGCGACAAACGGGAGCGGAAATCGCCGCGAGGGCCTCGACTGTGCAGAATGCCAGCACCTCAGCCGCCCCCTCCTCCTCGACTGTCCGGCCCGTTGGCAAACCAGAAGCAGCTATCCTGGCATACTCGGCAGATCGACCCCGAAGCAGAGTGGTGGAGAATGCTGCCGCCATCGATCCGGCACCCGAGAGTCCCGTCGTTCTGACCCCATCGAACAACCCATCCGTCGGCGAGTCGACGAGAAAGGCGAGGCCCGTCAGGGAAGACAGCTTGGTGAGCGCGCCGCCGGTTGCAGCCGCAGTCAGCAGTCTCCCGGGAGAAATTCCCAAGTTCGCTCCCGAGACTGCACCTTTGCCGCGGTTCGGGGGAGCGGTTTCCCGAGGAAGCGACGCTGCTCCCACTGTGCTGAAGCGGGTCAATCCGATTTATCCCCAGCAGGCTAAGAGCCATGGGATCTGGGGAGATGTGATTCTCGACGCCACTGTGGCTCAGAATGGATCTGTCCGAAGCATCAAAGTCATCAGCGGACCGGCACTTCTCTGCGACGCAGCGGTCGTAGCTATGCGTCAGTGGCGGTTCTTGCCCGCCTTGCTGAATGGAAAGCCGGTGGAGGTCCAGCAACGCGTCACCATCAAGTTCAAACTGCCCTGAGGCTGACGAGAGGCTGAGGATTTTGCAGCACATGAAAATCTGGGGACTGGAAGCTGTGAAGAAATTGCGTATCGAGCCAACAACGTCATTGCGAAATTAGCCAGTGTGGGTAGACTGCGGATGTGAGCGACCACGGCGTGCCCGTTGAACCGCGACTTGCCTGGATCAATCGACAACAACTTGTGCTGCGCAGTATCGATGTCGAACAATTGATCGATGAAGATCATAGCGCGCGTCTGATCTGGCAACTGATCGGCCGGCTCGACCTGCGGATCTATCACGCGCAGATCGCGGCGGTGGAAGGGCGCGCCGGGCGGGAGCACACCGACCCGCAGCTGTTGATCAGCTTGTGGATTTACGCCTACAGCCGTGGCGTGAGTTCGGCGCGCGAGTTGGCGCGACACTGTGAATACGAGCCGGGCTGCCAGTGGCTCTGCGGGTTGAAGGCGATCAGCCACCGGACGCTGTCCGGTTTCCGTTCCGATCATAAAACGGCGCTGGACGATCTGTTCGTGCAGGTGTTGGGCATGATGAGCGCCGAGGGGCTAATCACGTTGGAACGCGTGACGCTGGACGGGACCAAGATCAAGGCGAACGCGGGCGGTAACAGTTTCCGGCGCAAAGAGGTACTCGCGGCGCACCTGGAACTGGCGCGCGAGCAGGTGCGTGCGCTGAACGCGCAGGCGGAAGAAGAGAAGAGCGCGAGCCGGCGGGCAGCGGCGCAGCGACGTGCCGCACGGCAACGAGTCCGTCGACTGGAAGCGGCGGTACGCGAAGTCGAGCGTCTGCAGCAGGAGAAGAAACACGAGCGTGACCGGTTCGTGGCCCGCGCCTCCAGCAGCGATCCCGAGGCGCACGTGATGCGCAACGGCGAAGGTGGCACCGTCCCCTGCTACAACGTGCAACTGCTTACCGACACGCAACACGGAATCGTGGTGAACGTCGAGGCGACCACCGATGCCATCGACTACCGGCAGATGAAACCGGCGCTGGAACGCTGCGCCACGACGCTGGGACGCAAGCCCAAACAGATTGTGGCCGACGGCGACTATACCAACCACGCCTCGGTGCAGGTGGCCGCCGATCACGGAGTGGACTTCTACGGGTCTTGGCAGGACAGTTGGCGGGCGGGGAAGCACGATGCGCACGGCCGAAGCGGCGAGTTCCTGGCCAGCGCGTTTCCTTACGATGCCGCGCAGGATCGATTTACGTGTCCTGCCGGACAAACGCTCACGCACCATGCGCTGCTGAATCGTGAGAATGGGGTTCGCACCCACGTTTACCGCGCCCCGAAGAAGGCATGCCCCAACTGCCCGCTGCGCGATCAATGCGCGCCGCAAACGGCGCGGCTGGAGTGGCGGCGCTCCATCACGCGCCTCGAAGAATCATCGGCGACGATCGCGTTCAAGCAGAAGATGGCAACCCAGGAAGCAAAACAAATCTACGCGCAACGCTCGCAGATCGCCGAGTTCCCCCATGCCTGGATCAAAGAGCGCTGCCGTCTAAGGCAGTTCCGATGCAGAGGTCGCATGAAAGCAGCCATGGAAGCGACTTGGGCGTGCCTAAGTTACAACCTGACGAGATGGTTCGGCCTAAAGCGGACACTGCAAGTAATGCCAGCATAAGATGGTTCAACGTCGAAGATAGATACTATGTCGATGCGAGCAATCTCGGAACGCCGAGTCACTTCAAGCAACGGGTGTTCGTCCTCATGGTCGCCCGGAAAAGACAATTTCTTCACAGCTTCCAGACGGGACGCACCCCGGTTTCTTCTCACGCCATGCCTCTCAGAAGAACTGGCGAACGTCCCGTCTGGAAGCTGTGAAGAAATTGCGTATCGAGCCAACAACGTCATTGCGAAATTAGCCAGTGTGGGTAGACTGCGGATGTGAGCGACCACGGCGTGCCCGTTGAACCGCGACTTGCCTGGATCAATCGACAACAACTTGTGCTGCGCAGTATCGATGTCGAACAATTGATCGATGAAGATCATAGCGCGCGTCTGATCTGGCAACTGATCGGCCGGCTCGACCTGCGGATCTATCACGCGCAGATCGCGGCGGTGGAAGGGCGCGCCGGGCGGGAGCACACCGACCCGCAGCTGTTGATCAGCTTGTGGATTTACGCCTACAGCCGTGGCGTGAGTTCGGCGCGCGAGTTGGCGCGACACTGTGAATACGAGCCGGGCTGCCAGTGGCTCTGCGGGTTGAAGGCGATCAGCCACCGGACGCTGTCCGGTTTCCGTTCCGATCATAAAACGGCGCTGGACGATCTGTTCGTGCAGGTGTTGGGCATGATGAGCGCCGAGGGGCTAATCACGTTGGAACGCGTGACGCTGGACGGGACCAAGATCAAGGCGAACGCGGGCGGTAACAGTTTCCGGCGCAAAGAGGTACTCGCGGCGCACCTGGAACTGGCGCGCGAGCAGGTGCGTGCGCTGAACGCGCAGGCGGAAGAAGAGAAGAGCGCGAGCCGGCGGGCAGCGGCGCAGCGACGTGCCGCACGGCAACGAGTCCGTCGACTGGAAGCGGCGGTACGCGAAGTCGAGCGTCTGCAGCAGGAGAAGAAACACGAGCGTGACCGGTTCGTGGCCCGCGCCTCCAGCAGCGATCCCGAGGCGCACGTGATGCGCAACGGCGAAGGTGGCACCGTCCCCTGCTACAACGTGCAACTGCTTACCGACACGCAACACGGAATCGTGGTGAACGTCGAGGCGACCACCGATGCCATCGACTACCGGCAGATGAAACCGGCGCTGGAACGCTGCGCCACGACGCTGGGACGCAAGCCCAAACAGATTGTGGCCGACGGCGACTATACCAACCACGCCTCGGTGCAGGTGGCCGCCGATCACGGAGTGGACTTCTACGGGTCTTGGCAGGACAGTTGGCGGGCGGGGAAGCACGATGCGCACGGCCGAAGCGGCGAGTTCCTGGCCAGCGCGTTTCCTTACGATGCCGCGCAGGATCGATTTACGTGTCCTGCCGGACAAACGCTCACGCACCATGCGCTGCTGAATCGTGAGAATGGGGTTCGCACCCACGTTTACCGCGCCCCGAAGAAGGCATGCCCCAACTGCCCGCTGCGCGATCAATGCGCGCCGCAAACGGCGCGGCTGGAGTGGCGGCGCTCCATCACGCGCCTCGAAGTACCATCGGCGACGATCGCGTTCAAGCAGAAGATGGCAACCCAGGAAGCAAAACAAATCTACGCGCAACGCTCGCAGATCGCCGAGTTCCCCCATGCCTGGATCAAAGAGCGCTGCCGTCTAAGGCAGTTCCGATGCAGAGGTCGCATGAAAGCAGCCATGGAAGCGACTTGGGCGTGCCTAAGTTACAACCTGACGAGATGGTTCGGCCTAAAGCGGACACTGCAAGTAATGCCAGCATAAGATGGTTCAACGTCGAAGATAGATAATATGTCGATGCGAGCAATCTCGGAACGCCGAGTCACTTCAAGCAACGGGTGTTCGTCCTCATGGTCGCCCGGAAAAGACAATTTCTTCACAGCTTCCTGTCCCCAGATTTCCCGTCGGTTCCACCCGCACAGGATGGCGCGCGATGCATTGAATTTCCTGTGCGGGGACCCTCCGCAGCGGTACAGCGATGGGGTAAAACCTCGGACTCGCCGAGGAGTCGCCGCAGAGCTAGTCGAGTTTGTGATCTGCCCTAGAGAGTCTCCTTTCCCATACAAAGTCCGTCAGGTTTGTCGGAGCGGATGGATTGCTCCTGCTGTTCTGGGCATCCTGCGGCGTTGCGATTTTGAAAAACACGTCGTACATGACTCTGTCAACGTGATCCCTAGGCGGCGCGCCTTCCGGATTGACCCGTCCTTTGTAGCGGAAAGTGTTGCCGAATTGGTCCGTGCGCCGCGACTCCGTGTACTGGAGCGACAGCGAGTTAACGCCGAGCGACGGCAGACTATGCAGCTCGCTAGGCTGCGAGATGCCGTCGTGATTCTCGTCGATCCAGAGGCGTAGCTTTGGCCAGACTGCATCGTGCCAGTCGATGATGCCATCGCCGTTTCCTCCGTTCTCCGGCTTGTCGAATTCCGCCAGCGCGAGGAAGCCGTTTGGTGTGTCGGACTGTGGCTGTTCCGTGGCGCTGCCGAAGAGTTCCTTGCCACTGTCGATCAACCCATTCCCATTGCGATCTAACGCGAGGAAGGCGTTGCCCGAATCAGCCGCCGTCCAGGCAAGTTTAACGGGATGGCCGTTCCCCTGAATATCGAACGTCACTCCATCATCTGCCGATGTGAGATGGAAGCCGCGTCCAGTGGTATCGATGAGGATAGGAGTACCAGGGAGTTGCTGACACGACCAACTCCCGTCACAGTTACATACCGCCATCTGTCCGCCAGTGCAACCGGGGTTGATGCTGGTCGAACATCCAGTTCCGCCTCCGGTATCGCTGCCGTTTTGGTTGCAGGTCCAACTCCCGTTCTGGCAGCTTGCCGTCACGCCGCCGCAGCACGCGGGTGGATTTCCGCTGCAGGTGGGAGTCGAGCTATAGTCTGGGTCCTTTTCGGATGGGCAGGCTGAGCTGAAGTTAGGAGTATGCGCCCAAACAGCGCCGGGCGGAATGATGATGGGAGAGGCGCTGATCGTGAAACTGCAGTTCGGAACCGTACACCACTCAACCGCACCAGCGGCGTTTCCGGCCGAGGTAGCCCCGCCATCCGGATTGTATTGCTGACCCGGATTGATGGAGACCTCGCCTACGTGGTAGCCGACCGGCCAAGTAGTAAGCCTGCTACCGCTGGTTTCGGTGATCGCGCCGAACGGTGTGGTCACCGAATTAGTTGCACAGTACTGATTCCCGTTCGAAGTATAGGTGCATTGCTCGATTGCACCGCCATTGAAAGTGTGCGCTCCAGCTACGTGCCCGTTAGAATTCGGTGTTAGATCTGGGAATGGGAAACTGGAGTTATAGTAGGAACAGCTTGTGGCTTGGGCGGCGCTGTGTGAGCAGAAAGCGCCAAGCAGAACGATGGAGAGCTACGAGCCTGCCGCTGGCTTTCATGGGAGCCTCCGTAATTCCGCTGTAGACAGGCCGCAGCGCAGGGTGACGGGATCGCAGCAGACATCGCCATTGCCGCAGGCGTTGGATGCTGGCTTCTGTGTTGACTCCAGAAACGCACGGACCGCTGGCGTGGCCAGATGAGTGCGCAACAGAATCGATGGATAAACTGGATTGGTAACGAAATGCGACAGGGCGCCCCCGCCGATGCCCACGACCACGTCGCTCGTGTTTACCTCTCCATCAGCCGCAAACAGGAACGCCGCCTCATAGGTTCGGCTTCTGCCCTGCAGCGTCGCCGTAACCGTGTAGGTGCAATAGCGAACGAGCGGGGACGTTATTCCTGATTCACGCTGTATCGCAGGCATAAGCTGTCCGACGGTCTGGTCCGGCGATATTCCTTCGGGACCCTTGACCCAGGCTGCTGAAGCTGTTTCCATCGACAGAGTGAAGCTCTTCGATTGGTAGTGCTCTTGCGACAGGACGACGTTAACGATATCCTGCCCATCTGGGTACTGGCCCAAGACATCGACATTCTTATTGGCGAGGTCGGAGAGATTCCCGGACTTGAAATTGCTCAACGCGAAGCGCAGGCCGTGGTTATCTGTTTCTTTTTCGAGCGTCGCGAAATCAGCCTTGGGGTCTGAAGAGATCCGACGATAAGCGGTATTCAAATCTACAGCGTACGAGAGTTTGGCGTAGGCGTTGCGAACCACAGTTTCTTCGCGACTCATCTGTGCAAAGGCCAGCGAAGAAAAGATCCAGAGGACAACGAGCGGTACCGCTAAGTGCTTCATCTATTTTCCCTCCTTGTTTACGTGGCAATCTATTGCCGCGCATCAAACGCTCCGATTCTGGCACAGGAGTACATGAGTGCGCAGAAAAGTTTCATCCTGTCCGGAATGCGTAACAGAACAACCTATAACTGCGGCTTATTTTTGATCGGTTCCGGCGAGAATCTAGCCTGCTTAATTCATCAAGACTGAGATTGTTTTGCGAGGATGTGCGATGGGGCATTTTGAAGGGCAGAGTCGTCGAGGTCATGAGCTTGGTGCGGGACAGTTCGGCGTCGCGACCTGAGAGAGAGGATTTTGAACACGGCTTCGCAGGCACCAGCGACTGGGAGTTGAGTTGGGAAGCAAGGAAAGGGATCAACCACTGTTGACGGCGAGGGCGGCGGAGCAGAACAGGTTCTAAAAGGGCCAGCCGCTGGCGAGATGGAAGCGGACGCAGCGGCCGGGTGCCCCATCCTTTGCGTTTCTTGTTTTGCAAAGGGTGGGATTCCCAATTCTGAACAACTTGGGATTTTCACATGGTTCTTTTCACGACTTCAATGTCTGGGACAACGGGCCGGTTTCCTACCTTGTTTCATCGCCGCAAAATATGCGAGTGCGGCAGCCCGCCTCAAGAATTTCCACAGCCCTCCCTGTTCTCCTTGTGACATCTGACCTTGTGCTCGCCATCGAATTTGCGCAATCATGGTCGAGGCCAGGACAGTCCAGAAAGACCGAACTAGTCCAGCCTAAGTCGTTTGTTGTCTAGATTTTGGTATCTAAGCTCTTTGAACACAGGATTTTGCGCTACCCATCGGGCGAAAGGTAATAAACTAGTTGACACACATGTGAGCTTATGGTATCGTTTTTCTCATGGACGACCCGAAGACACTCCAAGAAGCGATCGCATACTTTGCCGATCCTGACCGCGCTTTTGAGTTTTGCAAGAACCTGCGCTGGCCGGATGGGAATGTAGTTTGCCCGCGTTGCGGGGTCGCCAAGAACTCGTTCATCAAGACTCGCCGTCTTTGGTTCTGCTACGCCTGCAAAAAGCAGTTCACCGTCAAGGTCAAGACGATCATGGAAGATTCCCCCATCGGCCTTGACAAGTGGATGACGGCATTTTGGCTGCTGGCCAATGCCAAGAACGGAATCAGTTCTCACGAACTGGGGCGCTCTCTTGGAGTGACGCAAACGACGGCATGGTTCATGCTTCAACGGATTCGGGAAGTGATGAAGGGCCGCAAGTTCGGGAACACTACTAAAATCGGCGGATCGGGAAGCGAAGTCGAAGTCGATGAGACGTTTGTAGGCGGCAAGGTTCGCAATATGCACAAGTCGCGTCGGCAACGATTCGTGAGAGAAGAAGGCTTCGCGGGTGCTGCCACGGGAAAGACTGTCGTGCATGGAATGCTTGACCGGACTCTCCGTCAGGTTCGGGCTAGCATCGTGCCAAACGTCAAGCGCGAGACGCTGCAAAACATCCTGCTCAAGAACATCAAATACGGAACGAAGGTTTACACGGATGACGCCGTGGCCTATACGCGAGAGATGAACTGGCGCTTCGTGCATGACTTCGTGAACAAGACGGAAAGTTACGTGAAGGGCCGCGTGCATGTGAATGGCATGGAGAATTTCTGGTCGCTCCTGAAACGAGCGCTGCGCGGAACCTACGTTGCTGTTGAGCCGTTTCATCTCTCGCGCTACGTTGACGAACAAGTCTTCCGCTACAACAACCGCAAAGACGCGGACGGTCGGAAACTCACTGACGCCGAACGCTTCGCTACTGCCATGTCCGAAGTCGTCGGCCATCGGCTCACCTACAGCGATCTAACGGGCAAGAGCGAATCGCCACATCACGCGCCGACAGGGACGGGGCAAGCGCAACAAACGCCAGAACCCTTTTAGTCCTTGTCGGATTTCTGCTCACTCTTTTGGGAAGCAGTCTTCTTAGACTGCTTCTTTTTCTTTTTCGGATTCGCCTGTAGAATTGCGCCCGCAAGCGCTTTGAAGTTCTCCAGTGCTTCCGGCCCTTCTCTGTATTGAGGTTGCTTCATGGATAGAGATTACACCCACCTACCAACTCGATTCGAACAATCGGAAGGCAATAGCGAGACTGATGTACGCTCCTATCCACCCAACTATCACCAAAATAACGTTGATTCGAATGTTGCGAAAATAGATTCCACAAAGGCCGCAAAGGATGAACATAACTCCGAGACTCAACCAACCCCACCGGAGGCGATGATGAAGGTTTGGAAATTCATTACTGATGAGACGAATCATCGCGCTCTTATTTTCATCGGAACGCTCACGATTGCCCTGATATATTCCGGACAACTGGCCCAGATGATCGAATCCAACCGTATTAGCCGTAAATCCTTGGAAGATGTGCAAAGGGCTTTTGTTTCCCCACGAAAAGTCGAGATAACTCCGATTACTGCAAATAATCCGAAACAGGCGGTTGCCGTACAAATAGACTTCGGATGGGAGAATAATGGCACGACGCCAGCGAGAGCCTTGACTCAGCACATGAGTACTCGATGGGATGCGAAACCAATTCCTGACGATTTCGTTTTCCAAGATGAGTGGTTGCCCGGAGATGAACGATCCATTCGCGCTACCTATATCAGTCCAAAGGGCTCGCTGGGTGGAGGGAAATTTTTGGTTCCATCCGCGACTCTGTTGCAAATATATAGCGGAACACTGCATGTCTATTATTGGGGCTGGGCAAAGTATACGGACGCCTTCCAGCAGCGACACGTTACGGAGTCGTGCTTTGAACTCAGAAGCAATGGAACGGCTTTTGATCTGAAGAACGGGTTCCCATTTCATCTTGACGAATGTGCTAGGCACAATTGCGTTGACGATGACTGCGTAGTAGAACGCTAGCCCTGTCACGGCGATCAACACTAGCGCAATTATTACATGTGCGTCAACTAGGTTATTGCCGGGCGAAACCCGCGCCCAGCAAGGCTTTCGCCGGTACAAGGGGGGAGGGGTACCGTCGGCCCGGTCAACGCTCACCCGAAATTCTAGTGGATAGCTCCCGCCGAATTTTCCAGCACAACATTGGAGAGGATCGCTGTGTCCGATTTGTCGGGCAAATGTGAGCAGAAGCCGATCCCCACAAAAAACGGTTCGTCGATGTGCAGCTTGATCGCTTGGCCGAACTGATGCATCGGTTCGCCCTCAAGGCTGACGAAGAGCGCAAACGAGTCGCCGCGCTTTTCTATGCCGATGCGCTTGGCGAAGATTCCAACCAGGCTGTCGGGGCTCTCGCCACCGGGACGTCCGCGGCCGCCTACGCGAAATTCCGTGTCCTTCACGCGCATGTTCTTCTGCGGTCTTTGCGCCAGTTGAATCATGCCCGCGCCATGCAGCGCGGCAAGGGCTTCTTTCGAATCGTCGTCGAGATCCTGGCGGATCATCAACACGGCTTTTCGGTCGCCATAACCCGCCGCATCCGGGAAAGTGATGTCGGCAGCCAGGGACACATCCCCAGACATCTTCTTCCACAGAAATCGAAACTCGTCGCGCGTGTACCAGATGTTATATCCCGCAGAATTGATCGTGTACTCGCCGGTCGCGGGATTGTACGCTGCGGTGCCGGGGACCACAGCGCTGCCCACGTCGGACTGCGCCTCAAAAATCCCGATTGGCGTGTTGAAGGTCTTGGTGGCGCGATGAAAGTCGGGCGGCGGCGCAACCTGAGTGTGGGTCGCAGAACCGGGATAAGCCCATGCCGGCGGTTTTTCGGATGTTGCAGGTGACTGACTGCCGGTTTGCGCTCGGAGCGTTTGAACCGTTACGGATAGGCTCAGCGCAGCGAATAGTAGAGGACGCAAAAGTCTCGTCATTGTTCGAATCCGCCGAGATTCCATGCGATGAACTGTAGCAGATGTCAGGGAATCGTTTTTACAGACTTTGAAAGCACCGGCGCTTGCAACCTCCCAGCCTGCCCTCTCAACTTTTCGCGTTCTTTCTGCGCGCTGTTATTATTTCCGCAAGTGCCAGGAGGGGAACGGCTCAACTCCTCTGTGGAGGCGTTCATTGGTGCCTGTGGCTCTCGACAAAGCGGACCAGACTCAGCCGTCCGTGATGCCCGTCAAGCCGTCCGAAGCGATTGAGCTTTCCGTAGTCATGCCGTGCCTGAACGAAGCGGAAACCCTGGAGAGTTGCATCCGCAAAGCGCGGCGCGCGATTCACGAGGCCAACATCGCGGGAGAGATCATCGTGGCCGATAACGGCAGCAGCGATGGCTCGCCGGAGATTGCAGAACGGCTTGGCGCTCGCGTCGTTCACGTCAAGGCTCGCGGATACGGTAATGCGTTGATGGGCGGAATCGCCGCCGCGTCCGGCAAATACATCGTGATGGGTGATGCCGACGACAGCTACGATTTCAGCCAGATTCCGAGATTTGTGGAGCAGTTGCGGCAAGGCGCAGACCTGGTCATGGGTAACCGCTTTCTTGGCGGCATTCAAAAAGATGCCATGCCTCTTCTGCACCGCTACTTCGGTAATCCAGTACTCTCCTGGGTCGGGCGGTTGTTCTTCGGCAGTCCAGTGGGAGACTTCCACTGTGGCATGCGCGGGTTTCGTAAGGACGCCTGCGAGCGGATGGAACTGCGCACCACCGGCATGGAGTTCGCCACGGAAATGATCGTGAAAGCGACTCTGCTGAAGATGCAGATTGCCGAGGTGCCGACCACGCTCGCACCCGATGGCCGCAGCCGCCCTCCGCATTTGCGCACCTGGCGCGACGGCTGGCGCCACCTGCGCTTCTTCCTGCTCTACAGCCCGCGCTGGCTTTTCTTTTATCCAGGCCTCGCGCTGATGATCGTCGGATCGCTGCTCGGGCTTTGGTTGCTGCCCTCTCCTCGCGTGATCGGCGGCATTACCGTCGATGTCCACACCATGGTCTACGCCGCCGCCTTCGTCCTGTTGGGATTTCAGGCCATTGCGTTTGCCGTGTTCACTAAAACTTTTGCGATTTCCGAAGGTCTGCTTCCGCCGGATCCCACGCTGGATAGACTCTTTCAATACATCACCCTCGAAGTCGGACTGACGGTCGGAACCCTGCTGACGATCGGGGGATTGGCCACATCCTTACATGCCGTCGGCGCCTGGGGTAGCAGGCATTTTGGACCGCTGGATTACTCCCACACGATGCGCCTGGTGATTCCAGCCGCGCTGCTGCTCATACTCGGCGCGCAGACAATTTTTGCCAGCTTCTTCATGAGCGTGCTGGGGCTGCGACGGCGATAGACAAAAACCGCAAAGATAACCTAATTCCGTTCGACGATCCCGCGGCTCTGAACGGTTCCAGCCTTTTCTTATCAGATGGCCGGCGAATCCCGCTTCAGGAGAGCAATGAAATGCAGTTGAGCCCCAAACACCCAATCGGCGGGAACGGGATACAGACCCAAACGGCTGATCACCCGCTCAGGAATCAAGCCATGCTTCTGCCAGGCGGCGTGCCACTGCGCCTCGGTCCAGTACCGGTAAGGCAGAGCCACACCGAACCTCGCGTTGCCTACCCAATCCATAAAGCGTAACCGGGCATTCGCCGCCAAACCCTTACGGTAGTGGTCCTTGATCAGCACATATTTCTTGGCGACACGGCGCGCCTCGCCAAGCAGGACGTTGGCATCTTCGGTGTGATGCAACACGTCGGAGAACAAAACCGCGTCGAAGCTCCCATCTGCGAACGGAATTTCGGAACCATCGAAGAGTTCTACCGGAATGTAGGCGCGCTTCCTCGATAGTACGTCGAGCCCTCGAATCTCCAGATCACGCCGCTTGGCGCATATCTCTGCGGCAAGGAGCCCATCGCCGCATCCAACATCGAGAATGCGGGCATTCGCCGGCGCCAGGCGAGCCATCCACGACGACAGGACTTCGATTCGCCGGCTGATCACCAGCCGATCATGCAACGCCCCCATAACCTCCAAGCGACCTCCTAAATTCTGCACTCGCAAACCGATCGTTTATTCTAGACCGTCATGTTGGCAAACTACGGCCGCTTCTATTTCGGATACCTGGTGGAACTGGGCGCAGTTATCCCTATTTTCCTGCTGCTGTTGTGGCGACCGCGGTTCGGCCACCGCTGGTTTCAGGCGCTCGAAACTTTCGCCACTCGCATCGCAGCCCGAAAAAGGTTGGCCATCATCGTTGTGTTCCTGATGACCATCACGCTTCGCGTGGTCCTTCTGCCGCTATTCCAGGTGCCTGCGCCATCCATCCATGATGAATACAGCTTCCTGCTGATGGCCGACACCTTCGTCCATGGGCGACTCGCTAACCCGCCGCATCCCATGTGGCCGAGTCTCGACACCTTCCATGTCCTCTGCCAGCCGACGTACTCGTCAATGTATCCCCCGGCCCAGGGCCTGGCGCTCGCCATTGGACAGTTGCTGGGCAACCCGTGGTTCGGAGTTGTGTTGAGCGTGGCCGCGATGTGCGCAGCCATCGTCTGGATGCTGCAAGGCTGGATGCCCGCCCGCTTTGCCCTTCTCGGTGGAGCGCTCGCGATGCTGAACCTGGCAGTGGTCGGCTACTGGATGAACAGCTATTACGGCGGTGCAATGGCCGCAATAGGTGGAGCGCTTGTATTGGGTGCGCTCCCCCGGATGCGGCGCCGGCAGAGTATCGGCACGAGTCTTCTAATGGGCTTAGGAATCGCGATCCTCGCGAACAGCCGTCCGCTGGAAGGTTTCATCTTCTGCCTCCCTGTGGCCTGTGCTCTTCTGATCTGGCTTTTCGGAAAATCATCCCCTCCCCTGCGCGTTACGGCGGTGCGAGTTGTGGTGCCTGTCGGACTCGTCCTCCTTCTGACCGCCTCATTCATTGGTTACTACAACTGGCGCGTGACCGGTCATGCTCTGCTTTTGCCCGAATCGCTGGACCTTCAGCAGCACCCGGTCCCGCTTTTTCTTTGGAACCGGTCGCAGCCGCCTGTTCATTATGACAACCATCAATTCGACACCTTCTACAATGGTTGGGCTAGAACCTACTATCGAGGCACTCTATCCGATATGTTGCGAGTGTCGCTCGAGAAAGTCATCTCGTTCCCAGCGACGTTCCTGTGGGTAGGATCGCTTCCAGTCTTGCTGGCTCTGCCTTATATAACTCTGGATCATAAGGTCCGGTTGCTGTTGGTGGAGTTTCTGGTCTGTATCGTAGGACTATTTCTGGTGGTCTGGCCGAATCCCCACTACGCGGCTCCACTTACTTGCGTTATCTATACCCTGCTGGTGCAAGCATTCCGCCACTTACGAGCGCTTCCCCGGCAGTATCGGCCATTTGGCATTGCTTGCTCCCGCTTCGCGGTTATATTGCTGGTCGCGGTGATCGGACTTCATATCTACCATGCTGTCCACGATCTTAACCGTCATTACTCATGGTCGCGGGAGATAGATGGCAAAGCCTCGGACCCACGGCTACGGGTGGAACAGCAGCTTGGAGAGCAGACGGGCAAGCAGCTGATCGTCGTACGTTACGCGCCGAACCATAACCCACACGCCGAATGGGTCTATAACTCCGCCGACATCGATGGGTCCAGAGTCGTGTGGGCGCGGGAGCTCGGCACCGACCAGGACGAGAAGCTATTGTCGTATTTTAAAGATCGAAAAGTATGGCTCTTCGAGCCAGATCGTGATCCCCGCCGTCTCACTCCCTATTCGCTACCCAAGTCAGAGCCGATCAGCAGCCACGCCACAGTAAAGGATGACAATCAGCGGCACTGACCCGGCTCGTCGAATTCGCTCGCTGTGCAAAGCACTATTCAGTCTGCTGACATTCTTTACAGAAAGCTCCGGAACATCCTCTACGATCCCGCGCGGCGACTTAGGCCGCCCGCCCCCGCTCCGCCCCCAACGCCAAATCCCCGTTTCACCAGACTTCGACGCATACAGGCCGCGTGCCTTTCGGATTGAATGACCCAATCCCCAGGCCGTTTTCGCCTATTTCAATAGACATGTCCAATCCAAGACGGAGATCCCTCATTGCAGCAGTTGTGGTCATCGCGGCGGCCAGTTCGGTTCAAGCACAGTCACCCACGACGCGGACTTCCTCGCTCGTTGTCCCGACGTTTGCCGGTGTCGGGGGCGACGGAGCCAGCGTGGGCTTCTCGTGGTGGGCGGTGAAAGGTGCGACCGGCTACGAGCTGTTGAGAGCGGCCAATCCGCAGCAGAAGCCCACCACGGTAGCTACGCTCCCCGGCACAACTCTCGGGTGCCGAGATACACACCCAGAAGCTGGGCCCATGTACTACCAGTTAGTGGCACTGGGTGCGGGCGGCAGCCGTACCGAGGGCGCTTGGTTTTTCTATCAGGCGCCGATCGTGCAGAGCGCAAGCGCTAGTGGCGCGGACGTGCTGGTGGCGTGGTCCGGCGTGCCGAGCGCGCCGGGTGGATACGAAATATGGAAGGCGGCCACTCCGAAGCAAAGAGCCACGCGGGTTGGCGCGGTTTCGCAAAGTACGCTGACCTACCGTGACAAACAGGCCGGCCTCGGCCCTTTCTACTACCAGGTGGTGGCCGTCGGATCAGGAGGAAGCCGGGCAGCGAGCACGTGGTTCGGGTTCAGCACCGGAGTGAACCAGACGGCGACTGCTGGAGTCTTGGGCCCTGCTGCCGCTGTTGGCAGTGCTCCCACGATTGCCGGACAATTAACGCAAGCGACGCAGGCAGCGACGCCCGCCAGTTTCTTCTCCATTCAGGCGACAGCTCTTAGTCCCGGCAGCGTCCGGGTGGACTGGGGCGCCTATGCAGGAAATCCCAAGGCTGGCGCCAGCACGTTGCCGGTCGACAACTATCAGGTGTGGCGAACCGACGCCTCCGGCGCTCCGCTCGCTAAGTTGCCGTCAAGCCAAGTGACGTACACGGATAATAGTCCGCAGGGGGGACAAAGCTACACGTACTACATCACCGCGAATCCGTCTCCGCAGGTGACGCAAAGGATTACGGGCCCCGGAACCGTTCAAGGTCAGACATCGAGCGTGACGAACTCGAATCCCGCCCCGATTGCGACAAGCAATTCGGTGACCGTCACGACGCCCGCTCCCACTCCGGTTTCCACTACGCCGACTGGTCCGCCCGCAACTCCCGCCTGGATCAAAACCACGGTCATTCCGTCTGCAAATGGTGTGGGTCAAATCAAAGTGGATTGGTCCGCCGCGAGCACGGCCACGGGCTACCACGTTTATCGAAACTTGATTTATCCGGACGCCGCGCCCAACGAGCAAGCATTCACCGTATCTGGCACCAACAGCTACACCGATACGTCAGCGCCTCTTTTCATCGCGGCCGTGTACTCCGTGACAGCGGTCAATTCGCTGGGGGAGAGCGCGCGGCAGGACGCACCCGCGACGCGCGCCGTAGCCACACCGGACGCTCCCGTCTGGGGTTTCGCCGATACCCACACGCATCCATTTGTCGACCGCGCTTTTGGTGGCAAGCTCTTTTGGGGCAGAGCGTTCGGGCCCATGAATACTGCCTTGGCGGATTGTGGCAACGCACATCCCACGCAGACGCTCAGCGCAGGCACTGTAATCGCTGGAATCGCGCTTGGCGGTTTGATAGGGCCGGCAGCCCTCGCGTTGCCCATAGCTGGACCGGTATTGACGGTCGGATTAAGTAATCTCAACACCATTAATGGTGCCGCCCAGGCGTTCAAGGACATTCAGGAGATCCATCCCGGCACGAAAGGAGCGCCCACTTTCCAGGACTGGCCACGTTTCGATACGAAAATTCATCAGTTGATGTATGAATCGTGGCTGTTCCGCGCTTACGTTGGCGGGCTGCGTCTGCTGGTGGCCCACGCTGTCAACAATGAAACGATCTGCGACGCGCTGAAAGGTGTAGGTCATACTGCCCCGGGAAGAACGTGCGATGACATGGAGGCCGTCAGCCTGCAGCTTCAAGACGCCCGCGACATGGAGAACACGATCAATAGCGAATGCGCGGGCGGGGCACCCGAACTGGGATGCGTCGGGCCGGGGATGGGCTGGTTTCACGTGGTGACATCTTCGGCGGAGGCCCGCCAGACGATCAATCGCGGCCAGCTCGCCGTTGTCCTCGGAGTCGAGGTCGACCACCTGTTCGACTGCGGCCGTGGCAAGAACTGTATTCCGCAAACCGTCGATACCGATCTTCAGAGCCTGATCGCGTCGGGCGTGCGGCACTTCTTTCCCATTCATCTCAGTGACAATGCGTTCGGCGGAATGGCATTTTACGAAGACATGTTTGCGATCAGCAGCACCTACCTCAACGGCGTAGCACCGCTGGCGGCGAACCCGCAATGCCCGGTCGACGCCAATGATGGCGCTTACACGTTTCATCTGACCGGCTATTCGCAGCCGACCACTTGCAATGCCCAGGGGTTGAGCGATCTCGGGAAATATTTTGTGCAGGATCTCGCGCGCTACCACATGATCATCGACATTGATCACATGTCGCGGAACTCCCTGGAAAACACCTTCAGCCTTCTGCAACCTTTCTCCTACCCGGTAATCGCCGGACACAACGGGTTCATGGTTTTGCACAAGGGCAGCAAACGGACGGAGGCTGCCCGTACCACCGGCCAAGCGATGACGATCAGGTCACTGGGTGGACTGGTTGCGATTGGATTAGGGGATGTGGGAACAGTGGCCGACGTCGCGCGTTCCAGCTACAGTCGCCTGGACCACGACTGCAGCAATTCATCGAAAACGTGGTTTCAAAGCTACTCTCTGGCCGCGATGACGGGTGGGGGATGGTCTATTGCGGCCGTTCCTCTGTCTACGGATCAAGGGCTAACCGACTTGATCGGTCCTCGATTCAAGGGAAGCCTGGGTGTTGCGTGTGCCGGCGGAACCGATGCAGAGGTTGCCGCTCAAACCAATCCGGTTGTCTACCCGTTCAAGACTCTTACTCCTGGAACTCGGTTGCCCTTAAAGATGAGCACGGTGAATGGGCGGCAGTTCGATTTCAACACCGAGGGAATGGCTCACTTCGGTTTGTTCCCGGATTTCATCGCTGATCTGCAAAGCCTGGGAGTCACCGATACGGAATTAGGACCGCTCTTCCGGTCCGCCGAGGGCTACATCCAGATGTGGAGCCGCGCAGAACACGCGAATGTTCCCGCGCCCGTGGAGCATCTGGCGACTCCAGTTCGAGGTTCGATCAAGCTTCAGATACAGTCGAGCGCGAGCAGCGCTCAGGCCGACATCTTCAACAGTTCGTCCTGGGTAATCGTCAACGCGACCGACTCGCTGACTGGGGCGACCATCGCGGGCACGGTGTCGGTGAACGGACAATCGGGCATTGTGAACTCCACCACCGGACAGAAACTCACGTTCCAGACCTGCTACCAGGTCACGGGCACGGGCGCAAATCGCACCAAAAATGCGGTTCCGTGCACGGGCCATGTCTCCGCGCAGGGATACTCCCCGGTGAGTTTCGCGGCGCCATAGCGTTCCGAGACTGGCAAGAACTTGTCCTGGGCGCCCCGTTCAAGCTCCGCTTGAGCGGGGCTTTTCTGTCGGCACCCACCTCGCGAGTGGCGGGACTCACCCGCCCTCATTCGCGAAACGTTTTCAGGACGTACGACACTATCCCTACAGATGTGGGGGGATTGAGCGCCGCCTTTCTGGCGGGCAGGCCGATTCCGTATCGCAGAACAAACGACCATGCTTTGCAGCCGACACGAGACGCGGTGGTCTCGCCTCTCAAGCTTACCCGTGCCATCTGACCGTGGCGGGAAACAGCACGACATAGAAATAAAGGAGATGACATGCCCTCAAGTTCAAATCTCGCGACTACGCTGCGACCAACGCGGGAAGCAGGCACGCCTTCCGGCGAATCGAAACCTATCGAGCCAACAAAGTCAGCGAGCGCGAGCCTCATCCTGCTGATCGCGATAGCCGTGTGCGCATCCGGAGCGATGTGCTACGCACAAACGATTAAAGGCAGCGCGGGAGCTGGCTTCCAAACCTGGACGGCAAAAGATCTCAACAACAACGGCGCACCTTATTGGGACGCCGTGACCGAAAACTACCTTGGCGATCCAACTAATAAGAACGTGGGGTTCTGCTTGACCGGATCGGGGGACTGCGTAGGCATATTGACCGCGGTCTATGCACCCGGACCCATCCCTTTTTGGGGGATGAGCTATGACTCGGCCGGCGACCTGCACGGCGCGATAGATCCCGCAGTCTATTTTCGGAGCAGCGGGACGCACCTGAAAGCCACTCTGCAACTTCAGTTATCCAGCAAGTCGACGGAGATCAATGAATTTGGCTGGTTTGAGACGAACGCGGCTGGCACCGTTCTCGGGGCGAAGCACATGCTCTTTCAGGGCTCCGGAGTCCCGCCCGGCACTCTGACGCCTGACCCGGTTGGAAAGGCTGTAACTTTTAAGCCAACCCAATACTTCGGATACTACTATCGCGACGTCAGCGAAAATGGCTGTTTGGTTTACACGCTCTCCAGCTTTACGGACCCGGCTTGTACGGATCATAACTTTGCAGTGTTCGCAACCAAGCCCGGCTCTCAGCGAAATGCATTCGTGATTGCGGGAGAAGACCCGCCAGGATGCGCCGACGGCGACTGCAACCTGACCTTAGTGAAAGTCGTTCGCCACGAGGATTAGCCGGACTAGCGCGATGTTTTGATTTTGTTACCGGTTGCTTACAGGAAGCGGTTGCCCTACTTTCGAAAAACAGCGGAACACGGGGCAACCGCTTCTGGCCGCGGTGGAGTCAAGCAGCTCCATCCGTCGATAGCAACTGAAGGTGATGAAGTGCAGGCAGCGCTGATTCTGGTATCGAACTGGTTTGACGTGCATTCAGGCAGATTCTAGTCCGCGCGGAGACCCACCCTCCCGCAAAAAGCGCGGGAAGGGTGGGGCAACCTCTTTTTGGGAATCAAGGAAAGGTTGGGCCGGCGCTACGTGCCTGGCGGCAGGCCTACTTTGCGGATCAGATCCTGGAAGCGGTTGTTGGAGCGCAGGCTATCCAGTGCGGGCTCGACTCTCAGCATGTCCATGGCTGGATCATGAAGTGTGTAGCCCACCTCCAGCCAGTGCATGGCCTGATCCTTGTCTCCGATACCTGTATAAATGATCGCCATATCGTAGGGTGACACATAGGACTGCGCAGAAAGGACTTTTAGTTTTTCAATAATGTTGCGGCTCTGCTGTTTCATACCGGCCAATCCGTATGCGTGTCCCAAAGCTGCAAGAAAAGTCGAGGCGCCTCCCGAAACGTCCACAGCTTTTTGAAATTCGGCGATCGCTTCGTTGTGCATTCCTTTCTGCAAATATGCAAAGCCGAGCCAGGAATGGGCATACGAAAAAGTGGGTTCCATCGCGATGGACTTGCGCAGTTGGTCGATGGAATTGTCATAGCGGCGGGCCCAGTAGAAGGCTCCTCCCATCTCCGCATTCATCAAGAGAAAGCCTGGATCGAGGTCCTCGGCGCGTTGCATTTCTGCCACCGCAGCAAGCAGGAGCAACGGCTTCTGCTGCAGGCGCACGCTAGACTCGCCGGTGCGAAGCTCGCCTTCCGATAGGAGCAACTCAAACTCCGCGAACCGGTACGTGCTGTCCTTCATGGGTAGAAGTCTGGAAAAGTGGGGAGGAAACAAAATTTTGACCGAAAAAGAGCGGATTTTCAAGACCCGACTAAGCCCTTTCCGACGCAATTCGACGGGCGAAGATTGATGTTAGCTGTTTTCGTTATGCGGCAGCACAGGTGCTGGCGACGCGGGACGTGCCGACAAGCGATTGATAGCAGGAGACTTTTCCCAGTTAAGAACCAATTCATCCGAATTTAAGTTGCGAAAATTGCCGCACCCTGCCAGATTGCCGCCTGTTCGGTTCCAACTTCCCCCCCAAATCCAGAATCGCGAGGTTTCAATGAGACCGCAATCCACCTCCCTATCGGCGGCTGACTCCCCAGGCACAAGAGTTCCAACTGTACTGCTGTTGTTTTCGTTATTTGCGCTCTGGAGTTGCGGCGGAGGTGGCAACAACGGCAGTAATGGAGGAGGAGGGCAACCCACAGCTCCGTCCCTGGCGGTTTCTGCCGTTACCCAGGGAAACTTCAGCAGTGGCCAACAAGGGGCAAGTTACAACATCAATGTCAGCAATAAAGGCAATGCGGCTACGAGCGGCACGGTAACGATCGTCGACCCGCCGACTGGGTTCACGGTTACGAGCATCAGCGGCGCTGGTTGGACGTGTACCCTATCCACCACGACTTGTACGCGCAGCGACGCGCTCGCGCCCGGGCAAAGCTACCCTCCGATCACGGTGAAGGGCAACGTCACCGCGGCAAACGGCACGTCGGTGACAATCGCGTTGAGCGCCTCCGGGGGTGGAACGTCGGCCCCTGGGACCTCCACACCTTCGGTGACGGTGGCTGCACCGGCGCTTTCGATTAACGAAACCAACGCTGCCAATTTCAGCCTTGGCCAACAAGGAGCTACCTATACTGCAACGGTAAAAAACGGCGCTTCGGCAGGCGCTACCAATGCGACCGTCACGGTGACGGAGACCGTTCCCTCAGGCGAGACGCTGGTGTCGATGTCTGGGAGTGGCTGGACTTGCCCCGGTAGCGGAGGACCAAACACCTGCGATCGCAGCGATACCCTCACAACTGGAGCGAGCTACCCGGCGCTCACGGTGACTGTAAACGTGGCCTCAAATGCAGCCTCGCCGGAGTTAAGCCAAGTCGCGGTGTCGGGCGGTGGAATGTCATCGCCCGCTTCAGGTAGCGACTCAACTACGATCAACGTCCCCGATCTGGCCATCAGTACAACCCCGGCCGGAACTTTCACAGCCGGCGGCACAGGAACCTTCAATATCGCCGTCAGCAACAACGCTGCCGGAGCTACGGCTGGTCCCACTGGTGGACCAATCACAGTGAGCGATACCTTGCCTGCGCAATTTTCCTTTGTCTCAGCCTCTGCCGCGGGCTGGAGTTGCGCTGCCGCCAGCCAAACCGTGACTTGCACGAATCCTGGCCCGATTAATGCTGGCGCCTCCGCTGCGACAATTCCGCTGATGGTCTCGGTCAGTTCGTCGGCGGAAGGCGCAATCAGCGATTCAGCGAGCGTGGCCGCCTTTGCGGACAGCAACGCAGCCAACAATTCCTCGACCGCTTCCGTCACGTTCAGCCCGGATCTGGCCATCACAGAAACGCACAGCGGCAATTTTGGCGCTGGCACCGACGGATTGTTCGCGCTCTCCGTAAATAATGTTGGCAATGCCGCCACCACCGGAAGCATCACACTGACCGACACGCTGGCGCAGCCGCTTACGTTCGTATCTGGAAACGCCGCGGGTTGGACCTGCAGTGCGGCGTCGCAACTTGTCACCTGCACGAATCCGGGACCGTTGGCTCCGGGAGCTTTGGCCGCCAGCATTCCCCTCATTGTTTCGGTTAGCGGATCTGCCTCCGGCAGTGTTGCGAACGCTGGCGCTGTTTCCACGCCGGGCGACGGCAACTCCGGTAACGATTCCTTCGCCGACAATGTCACTGTATTGGGGACTGGAAGCCTGCCGGAATTGATCTCGGTCGGCGTTCCCGGCGGCAACGCACGCGGCGTGATCTATGCCGGCGGCAATTCTGAAACCGCCAACATCACGGTTACGAACGAGGGCCCCGGCGATGTCCTTACCGCTGCCTTGACTCTCAATGGAGCCAACTGCACCACGTGCGGAACGCTAGGCCCGATCACCGCCGGGACAGCGGGCCACTACACGATGTCCTACACCCCTCCCCCGAGTCTCAGTGCGCCTATCAATGTGACGATAACCATTTCCTCGAATGTGGCGGGTTCCTTTCCCGCGACCGGGGGTTTCCCGGTGTTTCCCGCAGGCACGCGAGTGGTCAAGATCACCGGACTTGCGGGGGGCCCCGGAGCGGAGAGTCTGACAGCATTCGTCTACAACGATTCAGGAGCAACTACCGGCGCCACAGTCGAGTTGCTTGGCGCCGGTTACGCGTGCCCCGCAGCCAGCGGTGGAGGTACCCTCTGCGGAACTCTGACGATCGGCACGCCAACTTCAGGGACTACCACGGTCAATGGCACGACAGGCATTCCTTTCACTTCGGTTCCGCTCACCTATACTCCACCGGCGACAATGCCGGACCCTCCCTTCGACCATCCCATGATTCTTGCCTTTTCGAATGCGGATCCAACAGCGCGCTTCCAGCAGAACTTTGCCGTCGGCCCGGGAGCCGTAACCGGAGGAATCATCGACAACAATTCCCGCCTGAATACGGCTCTTACCGACAGCGCTCCAATCACTATTTCTGGAGGCGTCGGGGGCGATACCGGAGTGAACCAATCGTTGAACTGGACCCTGACCGTGAACGGGGCCAGCTGCCAGCCGGAATGCGGCACGCTTGGAACTCCCATGTACGAGTGGAACGGTGGCGGGGTCACCTCGTCCGTAACTTACACGCCTCCGGCGACAGTTCCGGCAAGTCCCGCCGATCAACCGGTTCTGACCGTGGCGTCCGTCGATGTCATCCACGGTTCGCAGCAGACGGACAGCGTCCAGTTCCGGATCAAGGATGGGACGTGTGGCTCCGGCAACGAGAGCATCCTGAACGGCCAATACGCGTTCCTCTTGCAGGGCGGTGGTGCCGGGGCCGGTTACTCAGCGTTCATCGGCAGTTTTACGGCGGATGGAAGTGGACACATTACAGGAGGATTGCTCGATGTGAATCGCACCTCCGGCCCGGTCACAGGATTGTCCATTCTTTCCGCTGGAAGTTCGTATTCGGTTGGCGCCGACGGCCGCGGTTGTCTTACCCTGGCCAACTCCTTCGGAGGCACACCCGCATTTCGTTTTTCAATAGGCGCGCTCGATGGATCCGAAGCACGCAACCCAGGGACAAATTATCCGGTTTGACGATAATACTGGCGCAGGCACGCGCCTTGCGGGCGTGCTGATGAGGCAGGATCCCGCTTCCTTCGCCAACCTTGCGGTCGGGAACTACGTTTTCGGCTACCAGGGCGTTCAAAGCGCCGGTGCTCGTCTTGCAGCGGTCGGCGTTTACTCCGCCGACGGAGCAGGGCATCTCTCCAACTTCGATTCCGATGCCATCGACGGACAGGGCAACTCCATCTCCAACTTGACCACCGGCTCCGGCACTTACACCTTCGATTCGACCACCGGCCGCGGGACAGGAGAAATCACGAACGGCGGCACCTCGAATGTGGTGTTCTACGCAGTCAATTCCTCGGAATTTCTTTCAATGACCACGGACGCGCTGGGTCCGAACGCGCCGATTGTGAGTGGGCTGAACCAGAAGCAGACCACCACCAGCTACACCCAGACGTTGTTGGATAACAATGCCTACGTCTATTACCTCACCGCGGTGGATCCTTCGACTGGAAACGATGCGGCGGGAGTTGCGCAGATCCAATTCACTACAAACGGAGCGGAAACAGGAGAAATGGACGTTAATCAAGCCGGGACCGTAACGACGCAGGCCATTTCCGATTCGCTTACGATCTCTCCCAACGGACGAATGGTTGGACAGAATGTTGCGCTGTATGCGATCGGCACCGATTCGGCCGTGATTCTCCTCACCAACACTTCGGTCCCATTCGGTTACGTTTATCAACAGAAGGGCGGTCCGTTCACCGACGCGTCTCTTTCCGGGCCAGTTTTCTTTGGAGGCGGTGCCGTAACCGCAGGAGTCTCCGCTGTTGCGGGGGCCGGCACCTTCGATGGAGCCGGAGCGCTCACCGCGACGATTGACGTGCAGCACCCGGATGGAGAGGGTCCAGCTCAACCGGTCGCCTTCTCGTATTCCATCACTCCTGCCAACGGCAAGGTGACGGGGACCTCGACCTCCAGCGGAGGCTTTGTGGGCTTCGTGATCTCGAATTCA
The DNA here is from genome assembly GCA_963807095.1 of uncultured Acidobacteriota bacterium. Lineage (GTDB taxonomy): Bacteria > Acidobacteriota > Terriglobia > Terriglobales > Acidobacteriaceae > Sulfotelmatobacter. The sequence goes on from CAWEAF010000003.1 coordinate 1,646,075, forward strand.
AAACTGGTCTTCGTCCCAGGCGGGTCCTCTCCGCAGGTCGTCCTCGCCCAATAGGGCGGAGATGATGGGGCTTTGTGCAGGGCGGCTGCGGCCGCCCTGCAAAGCAGGGTGGCGGGGCACCCTGTCATTCATGGGCGAAGTGGACAATGCGGGGAGAGGCGAGAAATTGTGTCTGCTAGTAATTCTTGTAAGTCCGTCAAATCAGCCTTGGCGTAATTCTGGGAATTCACCTCAATGATGAACACCATTGTCCGACTTGCAGCCGCGTTCATTTTGGTCCTCAGCCTGGCTTCTTGCGGGAGCGGTGGCTCTGGCGGCGGAGGTGGCAATCCCGGCAACCCGGGCCAGCCAGCCCTGACAGGCGCGGTGGCGGCTCAGGGCACCTTGGTCTCCGGACAGGCCAACGCCACTTATACCATTGCGGTTTCCAACGCTGGGAATGCTGCGACCAGCGGTGCGGTAACCGTTTCTGATCCGCCGACCGGCTTCACCGTCACCGGCATCTCCGGCAGCGGTTGGACGTGCGCCCTCACGTCACTGACATGCACGCGCAGTGATTCGCTGGCTGCGAGCGCCAGCTTTCCGGTCATCACCGTCACTGGAAACGTAACTGCGGCTGGCGGCACACAGATAACCATTCCAGTGAACATCTCGGGTGGTGGCATGTCGTCGCCGGTCACGGTGACTCCTACGCCGACGCTATCCGTGAACCCACCGTCGCCGGCTCCTGATTTTTCGATCTCGGTTTCGCCGTCATCGGTCAGCACCCAGGCGGGTACGACCAGTGCAGCAGTGACGGTCTCGATCTCGGCTCTGAACGGATTCTCGACATCGGTCTCCGTCACGATCTCAGGTTTGCCAACTAGTGTTACTTGTTCTCCAGCATGTCCGCTAACCATCAATGCGAATAGCTCAGCACAGCTTTCCTTTGTAATTCCGGCGAATGTGGCGGCAGGCAATGCTTCCTTAACCATTCAAGGTACCAGCGGAGGCTTGAGTCACTCCAAGCCGTTAACTCTGACGGTGACCGCACCGCCCCCCGCTCCGGATTTCTCCATCGCGGTCTCGCAGGCGTCGGTCAGCGTACAAGCGGGTACGACCAGCTCAGCAGTGACTGTTTCTGTAGGCGCGCTGAATGGATTCACCGGCTCGGTCTCGGTCACAGTCTCCGGATTGCCTTCCGGAGTTAGCTGTTATCCGGTTTGTCCCCTGACCATCAATGCTGGTAGCTCAGCGCAGCTGTCTTTTGTAGCTCCGGCGAATACGGCAACCGGCAATTCTTCGCTGACGATTCAAGGCACGAGCGGAAGCTTGAACCATTCGCAGCCTTTCACTTTGACGGTAACCGCATCGCCCCCCGCTCCCGATTTCTCCATCTCGGTTTCGTCTTCTTCGATCAGCACCAAAATGGGAACCACGAGTTCTCCGTTGACCGTTTCGGTGAGTTCCTTGAACGGTTTTTCGGGCACAGTTGGGGTCAACATCACCGGGTTGCCTTCAGGTATTATTTGCTCCCCGTCGTGTGGCTTCAACGTAAATGCCAATTCCTCGGCCCAGGTATCGTTCGTAGTTCCCGGCAACGCGTCGATTGGCAATTCCGCGCTCACGGTCCAAGGCACCAGCGGCAGCCTGAGCCACAATGTTCCACTGACTCTGGATGTGCTTACTTCGCTGCAAGGTTTCTGGAACCTCTCAAAAATCGACACGCTGGTATCGGGGAATCCAGCGGCCGTCAGCGGCAAGATCTTTGTTTCCGGCTGGGGTTTTGAAACCATCCCCCTGACTGGGGTCATCGTTTTAGTTGACAACACGGCGGTCGGCAACGCGTTTTATGGCACTCCGCGTCCGGATATAAAGCTCGCGGGTGCCCCCGAGGACTGCGGGTTTTCGCTGGCAGTAGACACAACCACTCTGTCGAATGGTGTGCACAATGTTTCGGTAAGTGTGACCGATTCGGCCAACAATGTCGCTCCCATGGAGAACTTCCCCAACGGTCCTCTCACGACGATTCAGATCAACGTCAGCAACCCAGCGCCCGTACCAACCGGCCCGGTCGTGAATCTGACGCTAAATGCGCCAACCACGTCACTCACCGCGGGCACGATTGTGGCATTTACGGCCACTGCCACCAACGGCTCCGGCCAGCCGGTGTCCCCCACCTTCTCTTGGAGTTCCACGAATTCGGCTGTAGCGAAGGTCACGTCGACAGGTGCCGTGCTTCCTCTCGCCGCGGGGACCGCTACTATATCGGTCTCCGCTGGCGGCGTGACGCAACAGGTCGCGGTCACCGTGCAAGCTGGTTCCGGAACCCCCGGCACGATTCAGGTATCGGTTGGCCCGGAGGAGGTGGTCTACTTGTATTCGCGGGACGCCTGCATGGAGGGCGAAGTTCCCGACAGTCCGGCGCATGCGGTCCGGCTCCCCGACAGTAGCCTTCTTCTTATGACCGGGGACGACCCGTTCAACTTCGCCTACGTGGGTGCGGATTTCAATTCAATCAAGCCCCGGTGTACGCCAAGCATGATCTCCCTCGACAGCCCGCAGGCAAACACTTTCACGAACCGCGAATGGATCTTCTCGTTGTACCGGGAGGGCTCCACCATTCATGCCCTCGTCCATAACGAGTATCACGACCCCATCACCACCACTTGCAAACCCGGCGATAGCACGGACGCCAATCCCTGTCAGTACAACTCGGTCACTTACGCGGCCTCCACCGACAACGGGCAGACTTTTACGATGCCGGCCACTCCGCAAAACCTCGTCGCTCCCCCACCGGCTCAGTGGATTCCGCCCGCATCTGGAAGCCCGCCGCCCTACTACGGATATCAAGAGCCGGTAAATATTGTGCATGCCTCCGACGGCTACTATTACACGCGCTTTGGTGCGTTTCCTCCGCCGGGGCAGACGTACGTAGCACGGATGTGTGTGATGCGAACCCAGACGCTTTCCGATCCGTCAAGCTGGCGAGCCTGGGACGGCACGGCCTTCGAATTGCAGATGACCGACCCCTATAGCGGACCTGCGGCCGCGCTTTGTGGAGACGCCAGCTCGGAACAAACCGTTCCCGAAGAAAGCCTCACCTTCAACACGTATCTGAATATGTACGTGCTCGTGGGTTTCGATAGCGATTTCGACTCCTTCGGCAACCCGACCAATTGTGGTCTTCACCTCTCCCTTTCGTCAGACCTTGTCCATTGGACCGCGCAGCAGCTCATCGCTCCCTCTTACGTTCCTGCGCCGTCTCAGTGTGAGAAGCCCGGCGCTGGGGGTTTGGCCGGTTCGTTTGCCTACGGGTCAATCATTGATCACGACGATCCTTCGGTTAATTTCGAAACGCCAGGCCGTACGCCGTACGTCTACTACACGCGGTTTAACGACAACATCAGTGACCGCGACCTGGTTCGCGTCCCCGTCATCATCACCAAGTATTAGGAGACTCCTGTCATCTCGCGGCTGGCCCGCCCTTTGCGGTTTTGGCATTGACGTGCAGCACCCGGATGGCGAAAGTCCTTCACTGGCTCGCCGATTCGTAATCGGTCACTCCAGCCGATGGGAAGATTGCGTTCACCTCAACCTCCAGCGGAGATTCCGTACGTTTTGTGATCTCGAATTCGAAACTTGTATTGATCCCGGTGAACTCGTCTCCGCAGCTGATCTTCGCTCAGTAGGCTGGGGAATAGTGCGTGTTGTGTAGGGAGGTTGCTCAACTCGGCAGGTTGCAGCGATCGTTCGGCACCAACAGTGCTACCAAGAATGACAAGACCTAAGAATGCGGTGCAGATTGGTTCCCGCTCCTGACTCTTACCGGAATTGCTTGACCCGGTCGGTGAGGCGTTTGGGGGCGATCAGGGCGTAACTGCCCAACAGGAGTTCCCGAACTTCGTTCCAATCTGTTTTGCCAGTGTCCAGACGGAGCGCGACCCAGCCTCGCGAGGCGATGTAGGCGGGGAGATAAAATCTGCCGGGCTGAGCGTCGGCCAGGCGCTGGTTATCGCCGGGTAGAACCTTGCCGGTTACAGCGACGATGCCGTCGCCGTGATGATTGTCGAGGAAGTAGGCAAAGGTTTTTTCGGACTAGAAACTGCGCGTGCGATCCGTAGATTTCTCGTTTTGCTTCCGGCAGAGCCAGAGCAGTTTGGTGACGCGCGCGAGGCGCGGGTCTTCGCTCTTCCGTTTCATAGAGAACCTTGAATCAGACTCACGGAGGCCCGGGGATCGGCGACTCCGACGATTAGCTGATTGAAGCGCTCGTCATGCAAGTCAATGACGACAGTGTTTTCGGGATGATGTACGTCCCAGAAAACGCGCTTGCCGTCTTGATAGAACGTTCCAGCGGTGATCACTCCGGGAATGTTGGTGCCGGGCAGGCGCATACCGTGGTACCAGCCACGGGCGATTTCCGGATCGGCCCGGACGCTGGCGATGTGCTTCAGAGGGATTTCCAGGGTGCTCTTGAGCGCCCAGAGTTGGTCCGCGCCGCGAACGTGCAGCGTCAGTTTGCCTTCGGCAATTGATATATCGACCATGCATCGTCTCCCTGCCCGAAAGGGGAACAAATGAGAGGCAGAAAGGATATCAGGTTGAGCTTGCGCAGCGTCCTTTTGCGCCGCGACGAGTTATGAGAATCGGCAGCGGCCTCGCCAAGCCCTGTGGGCCGAGGAGGTGGTCCGGCCGATTGTGACGAAAGTCACTGACAACCCGGGCGAGAAGGCCTGCAATAGTGATGGAGGAATCAAAAACTGAATCCTTTTGAATTGGGCCCGGCCCCGCTTAGAAGTGGTCACATTGGTGAGCCGCCGCTCGGCGGTTAGGGGCCGGGCTTCTAATTCTGAAGCGAATTCCTCCGAATCCCAGGAGGGTGGACAAGCCCCCACACTTGGGGTGGAAGGGCCGAGGTGCCTATGACGCTGACTATCGTGGCAGTGATGTTCGGAGTTTTCGCAGCTGGTCTGATCGTCCTCCTGATCTACAAGAGCACCCTCACCATGCACGAGGACGAACAGTTATTTCTGGATGATACAAGTTCTCACATGCACGATGAGCAGACCGAACTGCTGACCAAGCTGGGCCGGCTTGTCATGCCGGTACGTGTGTTCAGTATGGGGTCTGGAGTTTTTCTACTGGTGCTGGTGGCGATGCTGATCTACCAGAAACTGAACGATGTACAGTAGCTCGGAGAAGTAGGGCTTGATGCCGTCGGGTAATGTCCTTGCGTCCTGCAAGGAGACACGCGTCACGGTTCGCCACAGCCCGGGGTTCGATTGTTCAGGGAGAAAAAACAGGCGGGAAAAAAATTGAAAGGGCTGTGACATTGGTTATGCTCTAGCCGCCGCCTCCTGCGAGGGAGCCAACAGCGTGGAAGCATGTACCGTCACAGCCCCTTGATGCGATCACTGCTTTCGCAGTTCTGAACCCCAACTGCCCCTCGCAGAGCCGTCGGTTTTTTCAGGTCCAGTTACCTTGCGGGTCACCCCGCCCGGCTAATCACTCAGTCTACTTTGGACTGGCTCGTTTTATTGTGCCAACCCTTTCAACCGTCGACGGATGCAAAGTTACCAGAGTAACGAGAAAAGTCAACGCAAACTTTTGGTGCACCGGTGAGTGTGATAGTTGTGAATTATCGAAAGCGCAAATGGTTGTAATGGAAAAGCTTACTTTCGGCGAAATTTGTTCCGTACGTGATTTGCACAGAAAGATTCACAGGCAGGGATGCAACTGCAAGGCTCTGAAAGGGAACCAAATAATGGTCTTGACGCTGGGGTGAGATGAGGGCATCTTGCAAGTAGAGAGAAAAATAGAAGTGACCCCAGAACTGGTGGCCTATGTGGACGGCGGAAGCCTGGGAAATCCAGGACCGTCTGGCATTGGGGTGGTGATCAGCGGGCTGGCGGATGGGCCAGTTCGCATATCCAAGTGGATCGGTCGCCAGGACAACAATGTTGCCGAATACGCCGCACTGATGGAAGCCCTGCAGTACGCGGTCGAGCGCAAAGCGCAAAAACTCCACGTTTATTCCGATTCGGAAGTTGTCGTGCGGCAGATGACCGGCGAGTACGTTTGCCGCAGCCCGCGACTCTACTCGATGCACTGGACCTGCCGGAAGCTGGCACGGTCGCTGAAGTTTTCCATCTCGCACGTGCGCCGGGAGTTCAATGCCGAGGCTAACCGGCTGGCGCAGTCGGCGCTGCGGCGGAAATAGCCCCCAGCCGGAACCGGCCCTCTCTTGCAGGAAATCCGATAGCTGAAAGCGGCTTGCTACACGTTTGGACTAGCACCTCTGCGCACAACGGTTATTGACAGCTTTCCGGCGGGGAGCGAGACTCCAAATGACAATCCTCCTATAGATTAAGTGGGTTGGACGCGGCGGGAGTGCGTCCCGGAGCAAGGCTTGCAAGAGAACCAGACGAATCTGAATTCGCAGAATGGTCCCATCGCGGGTGCGGTGCCGCCCGGGGGCATTGTTTCGACGCTGGCTGGGAGCGCGAATGAGCCAGTTCGTTCGCTGGCCGAGATGGCACAACGCGACCTGGATGCGGCGCTGCAGTTGCTGGCGGACCGGGCGCAATACATCACGGGTGCGAGCGGAGCGGCGATTGCCCTGCGGCGCGACGGGCGCAACGACATGCTGTGCCGGGCGAGCGCCGGGTCAAATGCTCCGGAGCTGGGAGCGCTGCTCTCAGCGGAGTACGGACTTTCGGGAGAGAGCGTGCGCACGCGCCGGCTTTTGCGCTGCGACGATGCGGAACGGGATTCGCGGGTGAATCGCGAAGTCTGCCGGCAGCTGGGAATTGCGTCGGTGGTGGTGATGCCGGTCGTCCACGACGACGAAGTGCTCGGAGTCTTCGAATTGTTTTCGGGAAGGGCGCACGCATTCGGCGAGCGCGACCTTTCGGCGGTCGAGCGGCTGAGCGGGATGGTGGAGACTGCGGTCCGGCTGGCACGGGTGACGCAGGAGTTGCCGGAAAAATTGAGGGCGGAGCCGGCGAGCCCCAAGAATGACGAAGAGATAGTGGACGAAGACATCCTCGAGGTGGATGTCGTTGGACCAACGCCCGCGGCGAAGGTGGCGGTCGAAGCCGCGAAAGCGGAGGTCCCGGAAGCTCCAAAGATCGTCGAAGTTCCTAAGGTTACCGAGAAAGTCGCAACACCAGTTCCGGCGCCCCCCCCGGTCCCGGTACAAGCGGCGATTCAGGCGGCGGCTGAGATCGAGACGCTTCCGACCGAGTCTCCCGAGAAAAATCTCCAGGCGCCTCCAAGTGCGATGCGGGTGGAGCGTCCGGCGGTCGAGATGCCGCCACCGCCCGTTCCATTGCCTCCGGCTGCGGCCGTGCCTGTGGCTGTGTCTGCGCCGGTGTCATCGACTCCAGCGGCGTCTCCGGAAGCTTCCGCGACGCGTAAGCCGATGTTCTGGTCGGCGGCCGCGGTTGCGGGTGAGAGCGCGGCGACGTTGGCGGAGGACCAGAGCAACGTGCCTCCCATACTGCGCGGGCTGCGGAAATGCGAGGCTTGCGGGTTCCCGATTTCCGGCGGGCGCGTGCTTTGCGTGGAGTGCGAAGAGAAGAAGTGGCGGGGACAGTTGAGAAAGCCGCAGGGAACTCCGATGCCGACCGGAGCACTTCCGGAAAACGGGGCGCGCAAACCGGAGGCGCAGGCGTTGGCGGCGGTAGCGACTGGATCGGCGGCTGGACTGCAGCCGACATCTGTTATCTCGGGCAGGGTGGCGGAGGCTCCGCGCAAGGCGCCGGCGGAATCCGGGAAGCCGCTGTCTTTGATGCAGGCTACGGTTCGCGAGCCGGCTCCCTCAGGCGTTGTGCCAACCGAAAGCTCATCTCTTATCTTCAGTGCGGGGTTGGAACCTTCGCAATCGTGGATCGCAAGGAACAAGTATGTCCTCGGGGTGCTCGTCCTGGTGGCCGCGGTGATAGCCGCGATCGTTTTCCTTCGTTAGCAAAGCTCAGAGGCGGCGCTTTCGGGTTGCGAGTCGAATCAAAGCAGCGAGCTTTCCTACGTTAGCGGCTGGAGCTTGAATCGGAGCGTTACTCGGCTGGTACTTCTACGCGGCACATGGCTTACTGGTGGTGCGCTCGGCTTCGCCGTCGCGGGACAGCCGAGGCGGCTGTCGCTACGTGAGCAGTGGCCGGGACAGCTGGGCAGGAATCCTCCGGTAGTGGTGGCACCACTGCCAAGCCTCCGAAAACCTTGACAATAGGGGCAAGTCTGCTAAAGTGCCAAGAAGGTTTTGCAAATCCAAGACATTTTCGCAGGTGCCCTGGTTATGAAAAACGTGTACGAAGTGTTGCGGCAGAAAGAGATGGAATTGACGCGGTTGGAGAAAGAAGTGGAGGCATTAAGGCTGGTAGCTCCATTACTCTCGGAAGAGAAAGAAAACATGTCCGAGATCTCGAAGCCCACGCTGGCAGCGGCGGTGAATGGACCGCAGGCGCCGCGGATCGCAGTGCCGGCGGCGGCAGCGATTGCGCCACAACCGGTGCGCGCCGCGGGATGGGACGACACGGCGAAGCGTTGGCCGTGAGCCGAGGCAAATAACCGCCCGTTGTGCACGGTTCCCGTGCGAAGGTATTCTCTGGCCTGTGACACTGTCGCAGGCCATTTGCGTTTTTGAGGCAACCGAGTCCCCCGCTCGCTCAGTTCGTCAGGGTCTCCTGATTGGCGATGCACTGCCATTTTCCGTCGCGTTTGATCCAGGTATCGGTGAACCGTCCGTGATGGACGAACGGCTTGCCGTTGTCAGTGCCTTTGGTGCGATAGGCGCTGGTCACGATCGCCGTGTTGCCGTAGAGGTAGACCGTGGGGTTGGAGTTTGAAATTTCTTCCGGGTTGAACGACTTGTCTTTCATATCGGACAAATACTGGTTGCGATTCTGCAGACTTCCATGATGGTCGACACTGACGAACGTGTCCGCAAGGATGGCCGCGGCGGCATTGGAGTCGTGGTGAATTTCCGCTTGATTCCACGCACTTTCGAGAGCAAGGATCAGGCTCTTGTCGGCAGATGAGTCTTCGGTTTGCTGTGCGATTGCAGTGACGGAGAGCGCGAAAATCATTGCGCAGAGCGGCAGAAAGCGGGTCATGCGAGAGCCCCTTTTACTCGTGATCAGGATGCAAGTTGGACATCTCATCGTCCTACAATTTCGCGCAGAGCTGCAAGCAAGCGGTCGACTTCTTCGGCGGTGTTGTAGTGAACGAGGCCGATGCGCAGGAATCCTCCCGATTTTTCCACGTCGAGATGCTCGGTGAGATTCAGGGCGTAGTAATTGCCGTCCCAGGCGAAGAAGCCGCGCTCGCCAAGCTTGGTCGCGAGTTCTAGCGGGGAGTGGCCTTCGGCGCGAACCGCGAATGTGCCGCAGCGCTCGTCGAAGCGGGCGGGATCGGTGATGCCGTAGATCTTGAGCCGCGGAATTTGCTTCAGTCCGGACATCATGCGCTCCAGCAGTCGGTGCTCGTGTTCGTGGATGGCCGCATAGGCTGATTCGATGGCCGCGCGGCGAGCCGAGCGTTGCTCGGCCGGACCGCCGAGGCGGCTGTCCCTACATATTTCGATAAGACTGCTTTCGACAAGACTGCGGCCCAGTTCGGCCAGGTAGTCCACGCAGGCGGTGATTCCCGCGATGCATTCGTGATTGAGCGTTCCCCACTCCCAGCAGTTGGGGATTGCATTCGTGTTGGGGCGGACTTTGTAGGGGTGGAAGCGATTGAGGTGCTCGCGCTTTCCGTAGAGCACGCCCATGTGCGGTCCAAAGAACTTGTAGGTTGAGCAGACCAGGAAGTCGCAGTCGAGCGCGGCGACATCGATCAGGCCGTGCGGGGCGTAGTGGACGGCATCGATGTAGGCGAGCCCTCCGGCGGCATGGGCGAGCCGCACAATTTCCTTCACTGGATGGATGGTGCCAACCGCGTTCGAAGCATACCCAACGGCGACGAGTTTCGTGTGCTGGTTGATCTTCGAGGCGAGGTCGGCCATGTTGAGGGTGCAGTTGTCGTCGTGAATCTCGGCCCAGCGGACGGTGAGTCCGCGATCTTCAGCCATGGCGAGCCAGGGAGAAACATTGGCATCGTGGTCGAGACGGGTGACGAGGATTTCATCTCCGGGCTTGAGTTCGCGGCCGATGGCGCGTGACATGGCGAAGGTCAGCGCGGTCATGTTCGGGCCGAACGCGACTTCGTCAGCGCCGCAGTGCAGGAAGTCGGCCATGGCGGCGCGGGCTTCGGCGATCATGGCGTCGGTGTGGCGGCTGGTCGAGTAGGCTCCTCCGGTGTTGGCATTGTTACGCCGCAGGTAGTCGGAGATCGCGTCGATCACGCACTGCGGGACTTGGGTTCCTCCAGGACCGTCCAGGAAAGTGGCGGGATGGCCGTTGACGGTCTGGGCGAGAGAAGGGAACTGGGAACGGATGCGGGTGAGGTCGAGGGTGGGAACGGTGATCTCAGTGGAAGACATGACGATGTTAGTTTTACCACGAGTTCTCAGGCTCTTCATTGCGCGCTTTGCGCGCAACCCCGGACGAATGCCTCCGGGGCTACACGACTATGTAAGGGCGGAGGCATTCGTCTGCTCCGCGAGCGGAGCGATCGTCACTGCTCTCACAAAATCGGCGAGAAGGCCGTAGGCAGTCGCGTACAGGCCGGGATTTTCTTCTGTGATGGCGAGTCCGGGGAAGATATCCGTCTCGAAATAGATGTAAGAAGACGTGCCGGTGATTTTCGCCATGGGCTGGGTGCTGAGAACTTTTTCTGGCCGCACGCTGGCTTCGACTCCGTTGGCGGTGCGGCGGGCGCGGCACACCAGCTTGAAGGGCCAGCCATCGCGCCTGGCGGTGCGGACGGCTTGGGGTGTCAGCTCGCGGATGCCTTCGCGCGCGATCTGGTCGAGGCGAATCGGGATATCCATTAAGACGGTTATCAGGGCAGCAGTCTTCACGGCGGCGTCCCACCCGTCGATGTCGTGAGTGGCGTCGGTTTCGGCGATGCCGAGTTGCTGCGCTTTCTTCAGAGCCTCATCGAAAGTCAGTCCTTGCTCCATTCCGTCGAGGATTACGTTGGTCGTCGAATTGAGAATTCCGTAGAAGCCCTGCAGGTGGACGGCGGGAAGCTGGTCGAATAGAGAGAAGATGGGGACGCCGTCAATGACGGTGGACTCGAACAGGAAGCGCTTGCCTTGCTTCGCCGCGAGATCGCGCAGCTCGCGGAACGCGTGGACGATGGGGCCTTTGTTGGCGGTGATGGCGTGGGCTCCGTGATTGAGGGCGGCGCGGATGTGGTCGACGGCGGGCTGTCCGGTTTCGACGTTGAGGGAGGTGGCTTCGAAGAGCACGTCGGCGCGGGCAGCAGCGAGCCAGTTGGTTACGGCAGCGGCTGAAGCCGCGGGTTCTTGAGTGGCCGATTCGGCACGGCTGAAGCCGTGCCCCTTCAAATCCAATTTGCCTTGGACGAGATCCAGGTCGTGCCCTTTCAGATCAAACCCTTTGGGATCAGCGGTCCAGCCCAGGCGGCGGGAAGCGATGCCAGTGACGCGGTAGGTAATGCCGTAGCGATCGCGAAGTTCCTGGGCACGGGCTTCGAGCAACTGCACTAGCGTGCGGTTAACGTTGCCGAATCCGAGGAAGCAGAGGTTATAGGAGCGGATTGGACTCTCCTGCAGTCTTATAGTCGTCCGGAGTGAGGGCGAGACGCCCCCACGACAGCCGGCGGGACGCCAGCGCTGCGGTACCACAGCCCTGCGGCGTGCTACGTCTGCACCGCCGGACAACTGGAGGCGGCTGTCCCGTACGGGTACCACTAATATCGAGTCCTATCCCATCACCGTGGTGTGTTCGGGCTTGATCTTGTACAGGACGCGGACTTCGCCGGGCTGGCCATACGGATATTTATCGACGCCGAGGTATTTCTTGGCCATCTTGTGAATGTGCTCGCCTGCGCCTTCCTCGGTGATCTCGACGACGCGCCCGCGAATCTCGAGATAGCGGTAGGGGTTTTCCGGATCGATGACGGCAAGGGAGACGCGGGGATCGCGGCGGACGTTGCGGTCCTTTTGGCGTCCCCGCGCGGAGTTGAAAATGACGTGCTCGCCATCGAAGTCAATCCACACCGGAGTGACTTGTGGGCGGCCGTCTGGCATTAGCGTGCCCAGGCTGGCGAAAGCTCGCTTTTGAAATAGATCCTTATATTTTTCGGGAATGGCTTGCGACATCGGCGTTCTCCAGGAAATGAATTCCTGCCGAATTATAAACGCGATTGGCCGTCAAGGCTCCCATCAGGCTTGGTATTTGGTTAGAATTCTGCCCTCGCGTCTGTGAGCGAGAGTATCGGCATTTGTTTCGATTCGAGGAGAAGCGATGAAATCATTGCGGTCGCATCGCAGGCTGTTCCGGAAAACGGTTGTCTGCTCCGTGGCGATTCTGCTGCTCGTGATTGTGCCTGGAGGTTTGCGGGCGGCAGAGGGCGCGCAGAAGTATCCGCCCACGATCGTTTTCATGACCCACTTTGGCTTGGTCGATGATTCAGTGGCACTATGCCGGGGAGTGATGTACGGCATCATGCCCGAAGTGCGGATCGTCGACCTCACCCACCAGGTGACGCCATTTTCGATTCTGGATGGCGCGCGATTTCTTTATGGCGCGACTCCGTATTTTCCGGCGGGAACGGTGTTTGTGGTGGTGATCGACCCGACCGTGGGGAGTACGCGCAAGGCGATTGTGGCGCGATCGCGACGCGGACAGTACTTTGTGTTGCCGGATAATGGCCTGCTGACGCTGGTGGAGCAGCGAGATGGGATTGACGCGGTGCGGGAGATTACGAATCCGGAGTGGATGATCGGGAGCAAGTTGTCGTCGACGTTTCACGGGCGCGACATTTTTTCGCCGGCCGGCGCGCACGTGGCCCGCGGAGACGACTGGACGAAGGCCGGTCCGGAGATCGCGGTGAAGGACCTGGTCCGCCTGCAATTGAAAGTGTCGAAGGTCGATGCGCACGGATTAAGCGGCACCGTGATTGCTACCGACGGTCCGTTTGGAAACTTGGTGACCAATGTGGATGCGGAAGAGTTCATGAAGCTGGGCTATGAACGCGGGCAGGAGGTGCCGGTTCGGCTGAATGGGAAAGAGATGACGGTGCAGTTCGTAAAGACTTTCAGCGATGTGCCTCTGGGGCAGCCGCTGCTTTACATCGATTCGCGGGGGCATATGGCGCTGGCGGTGAATCAGGGGAGTTTTGCGGCGGTGTATGGGGTGAAGCCGCCGGCGGGCGTGGAGATACCGATGGCGGCGAAGTAGAGCGTTGCGAGAGAGTCGGTGTATGGGCCGCTCGGCTTCGCCGTCGCGGGACAGCCGAGGCGGCTGTCGCTCCGTGAGTTGTGTGGGAAGCCTTGGCGGTTGCCGCTACGCGAGCGTCGCGGCTATTCGCGGGAGTACGGCTTTCAACAGCGCCTCGAACCTGGCCTTCACGCGCTCGCCGGTTTCCATGACTTCGGCGTGAGAGAGCGGCTGGTCGAGGATTCCCGCGGCCATATTGGTCACGCAGGAAATCGCAAGAACGTCGAGGCCCATGTGGCGGGCCGCAATGACCTCCGCCACCGTAGACATTCCGACCAGATCGGCACCGATGTGACGCAGATGCTTGATCTCCGCGGGCGTCTCATAGCTAGGGCCGAGCAGAGCGGCGTAGACGCCTTCAGACAAATTGATATTGAGCTTCGATGCTTCTTCCTTCGCGATATTGCGGAAAGCGCGGGAGTAGGCCTGCGACATATCGGGGAAGCGGACACCGAAGCGGTCGTCGTTGGTCCCGATCAGCGGATTTGCGCTTTGGAGGTTGATGTGATCGCTGAGCAGAACCAGCGCGCCCTGCGAGTAGCCGAGGTTGATGCCTCCGGCGGCGTTGGTCAGGATCACGGCCTTGATCCCCATGCGTCCGAAAACGCGAATGGGGAACGCGACTTGGTGCGCGGAATATCCCTCGTACAGGTGGACGCGGCCTTGCATGGCGGCGACCGGGACTTGTCCGGCGTTTCCAATGACGAGGCGGCCGGCATGCCCGATTGCGGTGGATTGCGGGAACGACGGAATATCGGAGTAGGGGACGCGGGTAGCGTCGGAGAGCGAATCGGCGAAAGCGCCCAGGCCGGAGCCGAGGATGAGGCCGATCTTGGGGCGGAGTGGCGTGCGCTTGAGGACGAATTGTGCGGCGGAATCGGCGAGGGTAAAGGCGTCGGTCATGCTGAAGTGGCGATGGTCGATCTTTTTCCTGGCTTCGAGCTACGCGGGCGAGGCGCCCGCGCCACAACTAATTTATCCGTTTGGCTTTCGCAATCCGCTGGTCGATGGGCTTGCGGCCCGCGAAGCCTTCGTCCGTTCCGTGCCAGTGGGTGATTGCTTTTTCCCCGAGCTTCCAGCACAGCAGAATCTTCTGACCCTCAACTTCACAGGGAAAATCAAGCAGGCCGATGTCGAGATCTTTCACCTGCACGCCAATTGAGTCGATTTCGGCGATCGCGTCTTTGGCATGCTGTTCGGCGCGGGCGCGTTCGACTTTGCGGCGAGCCACGGGCGCCATGTCGAGAAACATTCCGCCATTTAGAAAGACCCGGTGATGCAATGCCTGCATCTCGGCGTCGACCTCGTCGATCACTTTCTTGGCTTTGATGGCGGTGCGCAAAAGCGATTCAAGGACGGGCAACAGAGAATGTGCTTCATCCAGCGTGAAGGTTCGGTCTGACATTAGGATAGCTACTATTTTAGCGCACCGCGCCAGAAGCTCGATTATGGGTGAGAGCGTCCGTGCGACGGATCCGGTGAGGTTGCGGTGTTTACGTCGACGTGGAGGCCTTCCAACTCGGTGGCGCCGGGCGGATAACAATTTCCATCGCGGGCATAATTCGTGCAGTGTGCGGCCACGTCCTTGCGCCGGGGAGACTGCGCGAACTGCCAGACTTCAGCGAAGTTCAGTCCGCTGTCGGTGGGACTGGGAGGGTGCGCTGGAAACGCACATCCTGGCGCCGGAGGGCAGGCATCGTTGATTGCCCAGTATGCGATCTGGCGCGAGCCCGCGGTCTGCCGGATGTCCTCGGCGGTAACGACGTTGCCATCGTCTGTTGCGGGAATGGCGGAGCAATAAATGCCTGCGCGGAATCCAGCGGCGGTGACGCCATCGACCCAGGCGTAGATGTAAGCCTTTTGCTCGGGAAGCATGCGGCCGCCTTGCTCCTGGTCGAGAAAGATGACGGTTGCTTTGGGGAAGCCTTCACGCCGTGCCGACGCGACGGCTTTACGAGCGTCCGCCTGGCCGAGACGCTTGGCATTGGCCACGGATTTCAGATCCGCGTATAGACGTCCGTTGAACAGCACGAGGAATCCAAAGCCGGAAGACTGTACGGCCGCGCGATGCCCGGCCCAGGTATTGGAGGATTCACCGGGAGGATTGTTCAGCCAGTATCCCGCGTAGGAAAAAGTCTGCTTCAGGATTTTGAGATTGGCGTCGCCGGGGTAGCGGTTACGATCGAAGCCGAGATATTCCGTCGATTCGCTCTTTGGCCTAGCGGATCCAGCCAGCGATGTAGCCGAGAAAAGAACGATCAACGCAGTGCCAGCCGCGAGTCTGCGTTGCCTCGTCTTTGTGATCAACCGAGTAATGCTTTCTATGCTGCTCATACTTATCCACTACAGGTTGCGGACCGTTTGAGAAGAAGACGACGATCATCCCCCGATATGCACCATGGTTCGCGAGGCAGGGACGAAATCTGACTCGCCGATGTGGTGGCGCTCTTCTTTATTCGCGACGACTCCACGAATGAACTCGGCCAACTCTTCGTCGCTGGCGCCGCGGCGCATCTGGGCGTGCAGGTCGTGATCCCAAACGGAAAAAAGGCAGGTACGGATCTTACCGTCGGAAGTGATGCGAATGCGGCTGCAATGTCCGCAGAAGGGATGCGACACGGGCGCGATGATGCCGATCTCCCCGACGCCGTCTTCGAAGCGGTAGCGGCGCGCCGTCTCTGAGTGCGCGTGGGGAATCTCGACGAGCGGGCGATACTCGGCCATGCGGGCCAGGATCTCGTCGAGAGTGACCACGGTCGAGGGAGCCCAGGTTCGTCCCTCTTCAAGAGGCATGAATTCGATGAAGCGCACGGTCACGCCTTCTTCGCGCGCGAACATTCCAAAAGGAATGATCTGGTCTTCATTGAAGCCGCGCATCAGCACGCAATTGACTTTCAGGGGCCACAAGCCCGCTCGCCTAGCTGCACGAATGCCTGCCAGCACGTGATCGTATCCGTTGAGCACGCGCGTGATGCGCGCGAAGCGGTCGGGATCGACGGCGTCCATGGAGACGGTGACTCGCGTAAGGCCGGCATCTTTGAGCGGCCGGGCGAGATCGGAAAGGAGGTGTCCGTTGGTGGTGAGAGCGATGTCGAGTTCGGGGCGCAACCTGACCAACTCGCGAACGAAATCCACCACGCCGTTGCGCAATAGAGGCTCGCCGCCGGTCAGGCGGACCTTGGTGATCCCCATACCGACGAGTACCCGCGCCATGCGCAAATAATCTGCAAAGGGCAAATCGCCGTAGAGGGCCCCTTCGTTTCCCGTCCGGCAATAGACACATTTGTAGTTGCAGCGGTCGGTGATGGAGATCCGCAGGTCGGTGATGGCGCGGCCGAATTTGTCGTGCAGGGGAATCATCGTCGTTAGTCGTCCGTCATCGGTCGCTAGCCAAAAAATCCCTCTCACCACAAATGGCCATCGACAATTGACTGTTTTGGAAAGAAAGACAAGCAGGCAGGGAAATCCCGGCGGGCTCGTTTCCTTTCCAATGCGCAAAGCGCGGGAGGCGCCGGCGTTTCCACCAGCACCCATGGGAGATGTGGCGCGGGCGCCCTCGCCCGCGATTCTCTCCCTCGCCGCCGCAGCCTCGGGTATGCCCACAGGCCAAGGCGGTCGGAAACTCTGACCATTATAGATGCTGATTGGCGGTTCGCCGCTTCAGTCGAGCTTCGGTCGACTGGACAGCCGAGGCGGCTGTCCCCACAAGTGCAACACCGCCAGAGTGCTGTTACCTCGCTAATTACTTGAGCGCCTTCTGAATGGCGGCTTCGGCCAGCGGCGCCATGATCTTGAACCCGGCCGCATTCGGATGCAGGCCGTCATCGGCCAGATCCTTCTTCATCATGCCTTTGTCGTCGACCATTGCGGAGAAGTAGTCCAGATAGACGATATTGTTTTTGGCGCAGTAGTCCTTGAGCCAATCGTTGAGCTCCAGAATCCTGGCTTGCGGGCGCTGCGCAAAGAAGTCCTTCGAACGCTCGGTATAGTTGTGCACCGGCAAAAGAGACGAGTACACGACGTGAATTCCATGCACGCGCGCCAACTCGGCGAAAGAGGCGAAGTCGGCCTCGATGTCGTCGTTGCGCATGGGGCCGGTGTTCCCGGCGATGTCGTTGGTGCCGGCGAGAATCACGACGACCTTGGGCTGCAGATTGATCACATCCTGGCGGAATCGCACGAGCATTTGCGGAGTGGTCTGTCCGCCGATGCCGCGGTTGACGTAGGGCTTGCCGGGAAAATAGTCCGGCAGCTTCCAGATGTCGGTGATGGAGTCGCCGAAAAATACGACGCGGTTCTGGCCGGCGGCTGGCGGACCGAGGGCGGCATCGGCATCGCGATACCGCGCCAGTTGCCCGAAGTCGTCGGTAAACATGGCAATGCGCGAGGCGCGGTACTGATCGAGGCCGGCAAACCCGGTGGTGGGGATGGCGGGAGGGGTCTGCTGGGCAAAGAGCAATAACGAGAGAACGATGAAAAAACCGGGAACGAGCATGATATTTCGTTTTACCATGTGTTTCCTCTCTATCTTTAATCTCGACAGGTTTAGCGTGCCCGCCTAAAGACCAAAGGAGTCTCGTTCTGGCGAGCAGTGAAAATTAACGACTCAACCACCGCTTTGGGAAGGCTATAGGATCCGGTGTAAACTAATTCGAAAGTGCCGCTGAAACCTTTGTTTATGAGCACTGCTAAACAAGACGTCGAACTGCTGCTGAACAAGCTTCCGGACGACTGCTCGGTGGAAGATATCCAATACCATTTGTACGTGCTCGACAAGGTTCGCCGTGGTCTGGAAGACGCTCGCGTCAACGGTACGCTCTCTCAAGAAGACGTGGAAGCGCGTCTTAGCAAATGGCTCACCGAGTAAACTGGTCTAGACGTGCCCTGCAAGACATCGAAGGTATCGCAGAGTACATCGCCGCCGATTCTCCCACCTATGCTGGTGTCGTCGTAAAGAAGATTGTGAATCAAACCAAAATGTTAGCGCAGTTTCCGCGAGCTGGTCGAAAAGTTCCGGAATTTGACGACGAGCGTGTTCGCGAATTAGTCGTGTACAGCTACCGTGTGATCTACAGATTGCAGGAAGATGACGTGGTCATTGCTGCAGTGATACACGGAAGGCGCACCCTGCAATAGTCCCGAACTCCTAGTCTGAGTTTTCTCCTCACAGAAATTCACGCTCACATTCCATCGTAATTCGGTCCGCCTCCTCCCTCCGGAGGTACCCATGTAATGATCTGGTACGGGTCCTGAATGTCACAGGTCTTGCAGTGCACGCAGTTCGACGGGTTCAGGCTGATGCGCTTGCCGTTGGGCTGGGACGCGTCATCGACCATTTCATACACGTTCGCCGGGCAGAAGTTCTGACAGGGGCTGCCATATTCTTTTACGCAGCGCTCGTTGCAGACTTTCGTATCGTGAATCACCAGGTGCGCCGGCTGATCCTCTTCGTGCTTCGTGCCCGAATGATAAAGGTCGGTGAGCTTGTCGAAAGTCAGCTTGCCATCGCCCTTGGCTGGCCCGATCAGCTGCGCTTCGGCCCCGCCATCGGCCGGCAAGGTGGCCAGCTTTTGCATGCGCTCGTATCCGGCCGTCGCAGGATAGCGGTTGCGCAGGCCGCGTCCGCCGGTGATCATCTGCAGCCCGGTGTGGAACATGCCGGCGTACATTCCGTGCTCGAAGCCCTGATGCAAGTTGCGAACGTTCCACAGTTCTTCTTTGATCCAGCTGGAGTCGACTTTCTCCTGGAAGTCGCGCAGTGTTGCGGCGGACGAATCATTCTTGATCAACGCGTGATACGCGGTCTCCGCCGCCAGCATGCCGCTCTTGATGGCCAGATGAATTCCCTTGAGGCGAGCGGAGTTCAGGAAGCCGGCCGAGTCGCCTAGTAGCATCCATCCGTTGCCGGCGACGGGAGGAATGGCCCACCATCCGCCGTAGGGCATCGACTTTGCCCCATAGCGGATCATTTTCCCGCCCTGCAGCAGCTTGGTCACAAAAGGATGCTGCTTGAATTGCTGCAGTACGCGCTGCGGGTCGAGCCGCGGATCGGCGTAATCGAGCCCGGTCACGAATCCGAGCGAGACAATGTTATCTGTGGTTCCCTGACCGGACGATCCGTAGATCCACGCGCCGCCATATTCTTTGGTTGTGAGGGGCCAGCCGAGGGTGTAGATCACTTCGCCGGGAGCAATGCGGCCGGATGGGACCTCCCACAGTTCCTTGATCCCCACGCCGTAGGTCTGGGGATTGGTGTTCTTCGCCAAGTCGAATTTTTCAATGAGCTGCTTGGTGAGCGATCCACGCGGCCCTTCGGCTAGGATCACGACCTTCGCGTGCAGATCGTAACCCGGCTCGAAATTCGACTTCTGATGGCCTTCTTTGTCGACGCCCTTATCGTCGGTGCGCACGCCAATGACGCGATCGCCTTCGTAGAGCAGTTCCGATCCAGCAAATCCGGTGAAGATGGTGATACCGGTCTCTTCGACCTTGCTGCCCATCCACTTGACGAAACGGTTCAGCGAGATGACGTAGTTGCCGTGATCGCGCAGGAAGGGCGGCGTGATGGGAAACTTGAACTTCGATTTCTCGGTGAAGAAGTAGACGGCTTCTTTGGTGACTTGGGCGTCGAGCGGCGCTTCCTTTTCAAATCCGGGCAGCAACTCACGCATCGAACGCGGATCAAGCAGAGCTCCCGACAGGCAGTGCTGGCCGACTTCACGCGCCTTCTCCAGGACGTAGATGTTTTCCTTGCTAAGCTGCGAGTCGGGATGCGCGTTGTTGTGCGCGTCAATTAGCTGCGCCAGCCGTATGGCGCAAGCCATTCCCGCGGGTCCGCCGCCGACGATGACGACGTCAGCGGGCATCTGGGGGCGGTCAACGCCTTCAATCGGCTTCCGAAAGATAAGCATTGTTATCGATTCGCCAGACTCGCGATTTCGCCCAAGCCAAGCAATCTTTGATTTGCGGTTACTAATGTCAGTTTGAGCACTTTCGCAGTGGCCGCCAGAAAGCGATCGGCGGGGTCCGCATGCGACAAGGGGAGTGAGAGACCAACGCTTACGATCTCCCGAGTCAGGGGCGCCTCGCGCAACTGCTCGGCTGCGCGATCAACCCAAGCGAAAGGATCTGCGACACGAATTCGACCCTTTTGCATGAGCACGAGAGTCTCCCAGACGCTCACTGGAGACAGCCAAAGTTCATTGCTGTGGTCCGAAAGTTCCGCCGCGGCGCGCTTTCCGATCCGTTTCGGATCCAGTTTGCTCCAGATCCAGATATGAGTGTCCAGAAGCAGGTTCAATCGCGGTAAGCCTCGATGTCGTCCAGATCAATCACGGGCGAAACGATGTCGCCCACGATTTCAGCGGTACCAATCATATCTCCAAGAAACTTCCTCTTGCGATCAGGCCCGGCCGGGATAACCTCCGCCACGGGCCGCCCGTGACGGGTGATCCGCAACGGCTGCCGAGTCTTGTGGACTTGTTCAATCAGCCCCAAACACTTGGCCTTGAACTCGGAAATAGAAACATCGTTCATGACCATTATTTTATCTATAGTCAATAAAACGGTCAATATCGAATTTTCTAGCTGCCGGCCTTTGCTTTCTTCACTTCTTCTATCAGCGGGGGGACGATATCGAATAGGTTCCCGACCACCGCATAATCTGCGATCTCGAAAATTGGCGCTTCGGAATCTTTATTCACGGCGATGATTGCCCGAGAGCCCTTCATGCCAACGATATGCTGGATCGCGCCGCTGATGCCGAGGGCCAGGTACAGCTTGGGCGCCACCGTTTGTCCGGAAGATCCGATCTGGCGGTCCATCGGCAGCCATCCGGAATCGCAGATCGGACGCGATGCGGCGAGGTCTCCTCCGAGCGCGTCGGCCAATTGTTTCGCAATCTCGATGTTCTTCTGTTCTTTGATTCCCCGGCCGACAGCCACGATGATCTCGGCTTGCGTGAGGTCGACCGCCTGCTTGGCCTCTTTGAAGATTTCTTGTGGTTTGTTGCGGATCACGCCATCGGCGATTTCGACATTTACAGTTTCTACTGGAGCAGCACTCGCGCCTGCCTCGGCTTTGTCTCCGCGAAACGATCCGTTCTGGAAGGTCACGAACCACGGAGCCTCGCTGGCGAAGCTGACGTCTGCAGCGAACTTGCCCTGGAACATCTGCCGGGTAAAACTCAGCTTGCCGCTTTCATGCTTGAACCCGATGCAGTCGCTGATGACGGTGCGTCCCATGGCAGTGGCGAGTTTGGGAACAAAGTCGCGCACCTGATAGGTGTGCGGCATCAGCACCAGCTTGGGCTGTTTCGAACTCAGGAATTGCTTCAGTCCGGCGGCGAAGGCATCGGGCGTATACGGTTCGAGCTTTGGAGATTCCACCGCGTACACTTTTGCTACGTTCTTGCTGGAAACTTCGGCGGCAATGGCGGCGGTTCCGCTGCCCACAACGGCAGCTTCGAGCGTCCACCCGGTCGCGGCGGAGATCGCCTGTCCGGCAGTGACGGTCTCCCAGGAAACGCGGTTTAACTTTCCTTCGCGCTGTTCGACGACTACGAGAATAGTGTCTGGCATAGAGTAGCTTCTAGTTGCTGGCTGCTAGCTTCTAAAACCCCCCTCCGCGTACGAATGCGTCCGCGGCTACGCGCTTTCAGCAAAACCTGGCCGAGCTTTGCTCGGCTGGACAGCCGGGGCGGCTGTCCCTACGTGAGCCTTCACAGCACACGCAGTTCGTTGCGCAGTTTGTCGACCAACTTCTTGGCGATTTCTCCGGGTGAGCCTTCCAGATGCTCCGTCTTTTTCGTTTTTTGTGGAACATACAGGCGCTCGATCCTTTGCAGATTCTCGCCAATTGCCGACTGCACCTCAGCCATGCTCACCTTCCGCAACGGCTTATTTTTCGCCTGCTTGATGCCGATCAGGGTGGCATAGCGCAGCTTATTGATGCCCGACTGAATGGTCAGCACCGCGGGCGTAGGCATGTCGACGAGCTGGAAGTATCCGGCTTCGAGTTCGCGTTTCACGCGAATCCCGCTCTCGGTCTTTTCGATCTGCATGATGATGGTACCGTGCGGCCATCCCAGCAGTTCCGCGAGAATCACTCCGGTTTGCGCATATCCGTAGTCATCCGACTGCAACCCGGTGAAGATGAGGTCGAACGGCTCGTCTTTAATCGCCGCCGCGATGGCTTTCGCCGTATTAAGCGCATCCAGCGCAACGAACTTGTCGTCTTCCAGATGAATGGCGCGGTCGGCGCCCTTGGCCAGCGCCTCGCGCAGCACCTGTTGCGCCCGCGCAGGACCGCTGGTGATCACGACCACCTCGCCCTTGTGCTTCTCCCGCTGGCGCAGAGCCTCTTCCAGGGCGTAGGCATCAGGTTCGTTCACTTCGTAGGAAAGATCTTCTCGGATCCACGTCCCGGACTCGTTCAGCTTGAGCGGGGCGTCCTTCTGCGGGACCTGCTTCATGCAAACCAGGATTTTCAAGCGGCTTTCTCCCTACGCGCGTGGCCACCGGCAACCACGGCAAAACTGGTCAGTATAAACGAGCGTATGGACTGTAGGGAAACACGGGCGCGGGCCGTGTCTTAGCTCCGGTCGTCGCTATGGCAAGCTCACCGGGCTGGCCGAGGTTGACCCAATCGCAGTTTGCGTGCAACCGGCCGCGGACTGCATAGATCCTTCGCTGCGTGCAGGATGACAACGCGCAGGGTCACAACGGACAAGTACGCCAAAGGAGCTCGTTGTGATTCCAATCACAGACTGGGGCTGCCGCCCACGTCAGCATGACTCCGGGATTCTCATGCCCAGCGAAACCTTCGCTGCCATGCGGCAGTGCATTATTGATGGCGCGCCTGACACGGCACTCACGCTGGCACGGCAAGCGCTGTCTGCCGGCACGCCACTGCTCGACGCGATCAATCACGGATTCGTCCCCGGCATGCACGAGGTGGGCGATCAGTTTGCCCGTGGACAAATGTTTCTGCCTGACATGATGGCTTCCGCTGAAGCCATGCGAGCAGCCATGGGGGTGCTCGACCCGGAACTGCGGAGACTTGGCACCGATCGCCCGATGTCCGGAGTGGTCGTGCTGGGCACGACGAAGGGCGACATCCACGAGATCGGCAAGACTCTGGTGGGAACGATGCTGACGGCGCACGGATTCCGAGTGCACGATCTTGGCGTGGATGTCGGTGGCGAGAAGTTTGCGGCTGCGGCCGAGGATCTCGCCGCGGACATCGTCGGCGTCTCGGCGCTGCTGACCACAACCATGCGCAATCAAAAGGGAGTGATCGAGGCGCTGGAGAAGGCCGGATTGCGTCCGAAGCTGAGAGTGATGGTGGGAGGCGCTCCGGTCACGCGGCGCTGGGCCGATGAAATTGGCGCCGACGGCTATGCCAAGGATGCCATGAGCGCGGTCGCACTGGCGCGCGAGCTGATGCAGCAAAAGACTCAGACCACGGACGTGGATCTCGCATGAGACCCAAGCTTGAACTCCTCGACAAGCCACTGATCGAGCGCATCCTCGGAGAAGCCTTTCAACTCATCGAGGATCCGGGCGTACGGGTTGCGCCCTACGTCGAAGACCTGTTGCGCGGCGCCGGCGTCACGGTGAAAGATGGGACGGCGCATCTTCCTGAGGCGCTCGCCCGCCGCCTTCTCGAATTGGCGCCACGCGGATTCTGCCTGTACGACCGCAATGGGAAGCCCGCCGTGCACTACGGCGGAGACGATGTTCACTTCGATCCGGGCTCGTCGTGCCTGAACATTCTTGATCCGCAAACGCAGCAGCCGCGGCCCGCTGTTTCCGCCGACCTCGTCCGGCTGGTGCAAGTCGCGGAGATGCTTCCGCAATTCGCGGCGCAGTCCACGGCCGTGGTCTGCAATGACGTGCCCCCGGAAATCGGAGACTGGTACCGGCTTTTGCTGGTGCTCTGGTATTCGGAAAAACCGGTTGTGACTGGAGCTTTTTCAGCCGGGAGCCTGCACACGCTCATTGAACTCCTGGCGATCGAAAGCGGAGGCGCCGCATTCCTGCGCAGCCATCCTCGGGCGATCTTCGATGTCTGTCCTTCACCGCCGCTTAACTGGTCAGAGTTCGCGTCGCAGAACCTTGTCGACCTGGCGCGGGCTGGAGTTCCAGCGCAGATCGTCAGCATGCCGCTGGCAGGCGCGACGGCTCCGGTCACGCTCGCCGGATCGGTGGTGCAGCATGCCGCTGAATGCATCAGCGGAATCACGATTCATCAACTGGCGCAGCCGGGAGCTCCCATCGTGTGGGGAGGCGCGCCCGCCATCTTCGATATGCGCACGGGCAAGACTCCCATGGGAGCCATTGAAACCGCCATGCTCGATATCGGGTGCGCCGAGGTCGGCAAGTATCTGGGCCTCCCAACGCACTCCTACATGGTGACCGGCGATGGCCGGGTGATCGACGCGCAAGTGGAAATGGAGAGCGGCATCTCTGCGGTGCTGGGCGCGCTGGCGGGGATCAACATGATCTCCGGGGCCGGCATGCTCGACTTTCTGGCTTGCCACAGCATCGAAAAGCTGGTCATCGATGCCGAAGCGATTGCCTCAGCGCAGCGCCTGGTCGCAGGGATCGAGCCGCGCACCGAATCGCTTGCGCTGGCCATGTTCGCGCAGACCGGACTGCATGGAAATTTTCTGAAGCTGAAGGAAACGCGAGCGCTGTTCCGCAAAGAGCAGCACTTTCCGTCGAGCGTGATCGATCGTGGATTGGAGGTCGAAGGCCCGGCAGGAGGAATTCTGGAGCGTGCGCGGATGCGGGTTGAGGAACTGGTGTCGGCGTACGAACGGCATCCGCTTGCGCCTGAGCGCGAGAAGGAGATGCTGGCGTTGGCCTCGCGGGAGGGCAAGAACGCTGGGCTGAGAGAGTTGCCGGAGCTTCTGCATCCTGATTACGCGCGCGAGGCTGGACTGACGAAATAAGTCCCTGATGCATTTGTGGCGGCGTCGGCGGTGAGGGCGAGCCGCCCTCCCGACAGCCGGCGGGACGCCGGCGCTACCTGGAAAACTACTCGGTGATTACGGTGGACTGGCCGGAAATGTCGAACCTTCTTCGGCAGCGCATGTTCTTGCAGGCCATCATGTCGTCTTTGCGCACCATGTAGGAGCGAGCCTTGGCAAAGCGGGCGCGGTCGCGCTCGTCGGCTCGTCCGGAAAGCTGGCGCTTCTTGGTGCGGACGATCCAGGTCACTTCATATTCGGCTGACTGGTGGCAGTGAGGACAGTTCAGCGAGGCCGGCTTCTTTTCCTGCTTTTCATCAAAAAAATCGCGCTCTTCCATATTTGCCGCCCGATCTCCCCAAGCCCAAGTGAAGATTATTGCACACTTGAGGGGCTGGAATCGTAACTGCGCGGGCGACGGCGGGCAGGGTACACTCGGGATGGAATGCCAAGAAAGAAGAAGTTAAAACGATTTCGCGCCGTGACTGCGGTGAAGGAGTTGGCCCGCGAGAGAGTTGGAGCGCCTCCGGCAGGGAAGATCGTGGTCGCGAAAAAGAAGAAGCCGGAAAAGCATAAGCCGACGCTGGGGAAGCTGATGGAAGATGTCTAGGCGCTAGTTGAAAGTCACCGTTACGGTGCGGTTTCCCGTCATGGTGACCGAGCACGGATTTATTGAAGCTTGAGAATCGCAACCCGCCCAATTGCCGAATGTGGAACTGCCCGAGGGAGTGGCCGTTACGGTCACGGGAGTATTCGCGCCGAACTGTCCAATGCATGGCGTGGGAGCAGTACACGGAAGGGCCAACCCGGCCGGAGCACTCGTCACAGTTCCAAATCCAGCGCCGTTGAACGTCACCGTGAGGGCAGGGTTGGTGCCTCCGCCGTTCCCGGAAAAACAGATCACATTCCCGGTCATGGTCCCTGTGACGACCGCTCCAGAGGAGGAGAGTCCGCCCGAGCTTGTATTCGTTTTGAGGGTTGCCGAGACCAGAGCGCCGCCGCAGGTTAGTCCCGTTGCGGTCAGCAAGCCCGCGGGAGTGACTGTCATCATTTGGACGTCATTCGAGACCCACGTGACCTGGTTCGTAATGTCCTTTGTGACCGGAGGATGGATATAAGTTCCCAAAGCCCTCAACTGCACCTGCAATCCCGCGTCGGCGGCGACCGGAATATTCGACGCGCCAAAAGTTTCGACTGCCGGCTGCACCTCGATCGACACCAACTGCTGGTCACGGCCGCAGCTCACTACACTTAAGAGCACACCAGCTGTGACCACCAGAACGACACCAGCCATCCACCCTTTCATGCCAAACTCCTGATTCTCCGGACTGGGACAAGGACTACCGCTAATGAGGGACTGTATTCAACCGCCTGGCAAAAAGCAATAGCTCGGGCGGACCACTTCAGCCCTTCACCGCCTCGGCCACGAAACCCGCGAATTCTTTCACGTCCGCTTCGGTGGTGTCGAACGAGCACATCCAGCGCACAATGCCCTCTTCTTCAATCCACGGATAAAAGAAATAGCGCTGCTTGATCTTCTCGATGGCGTCGCCGGGAATCTGCGCGAAGACTCCGTTGGCTTCGACTCTCCAGACAACGCGAACCTGCGGAATTTTGCGAATTTCGGATTCAAGCACCTTGGCCATGCGGTTAGCATGTTCCGCGCTGCGCTTCCACAAGTCGCCGGTCAGCAAGGCCTCGAACTGTACGGCGATGAAGCGCATCTTCGAGGCAAGTTGCATTCCTTGCTTGCGCAGGAAAAGGAAGTCGCGGCTGAGCGCCGGATTGAAGATAATCACCGCCTCCCCGCCCATGATGCCATTCTTGGTGCCGCCAAAGGAAAGCACGTCGACGCCCAGATCGCGCGTCGCCTGGCGCAAGGTTTGTCCGAGGCTCACGGCGGCATTGGCGATGCGGGCGCCGTCCACGTGCAGAAACATCTCGTGTTCGTGCGCAAACTGCGCCAGCGCCCGAACTTCCTCTGGCCGATATACCGTTCCCATCTCGGTCGACTGGGTAATGGAGATCACCCGCACCTGCACGTGATGCTGATCGCCGATCCCGTGATAGGCGTGACGCACCTGGTCAACGGTGATCTTTCCATCCTGGTGGGGAAGGGGAAGCAACTTGCATCCCAAGTGCTTCTCCGGCGCCCCGCATTCATCGCAGTAAATGTGCGCGTAGTCGCTGCACAGCACGGCGTTATATGGGCGGGTCAGGGCTTGCAGCCCGAGCACGTTGGCTCCCGTTCCGTTGAATGTGAAAAAGACGGAGATTCCCGAGCCGAAGTGCTCTTCAAACTTCGAAATGGCCGAGCGTGTGTAGGGATCGTCGCCGTAGGCAATGACGTGTCCCTGATTGGCACGAGCCAGGGCATCAAGAATTTCCGGATGGACTCCAGCGTTATTGTCGCTGGCAAAGCTGCGGGTCGGGTTGGCTGACGGCATAAGGAATCAATGTAGCAGAGTGCGCGCGCGGGTTCGAAGTGAGCCGGCTGGGACGCAAGGCCCGCAACTCGGCGAAAGGTGCCTTGCTCGGGGGGACAGGGGGGCCGTTGCGGAACCGCTCGGCTTCGCCATCGCGGGACAGCCGAGGCGGCTGTCGCTCCGTGGGTCTTCCGTGGGCCTTGCGCGAGTCGCGTGCGACTTTCGTCGGGAGCGCCAACCAATTACAATGCGATTTCCAAAAATCAGGAGGGAATTTCAGGGATGGCGAAATCTGCTGACTGCGCTCTCTTCATCTTGATCATGGCTACTCTCGCCCTGGCGCAGACCCCCGAGCAGAAAGCCGCCCGCTATCTCGATTCGATTCGTACCCAGCCATCCCTGCTGCTGGCCTTCCTGCACGATATGCCGAAGGGCGGAGACCTGCACAATCACCTCTCGGGCGCGATCTATGCCGAAGACATGATCGACTGGGCCGCGGCCGACAATTTCTGCGTCGACCGCACTACCTCGCGGCTGCTCGGGGCGCCATGCGACACGTGCGAGAGATACACGCCCAAGCCCGCCATCCGCTGTGCCTACAACGACCAGATTCTATACGGACAGATCATCGATGCCTGGTCGATGCGAAACTGGCGGCCGGGAGACGAATCCGGGCATGACCACTTCTTCGCAACTTTCGACAAGTTCCTGCTGGTTGCGCAAAATCACACCGCCGAGGCGGTTGCAACTGTCGCCAACCGCGCCGCGAAGGAGCATGTGCAGTACATCGAGTTCATGGACACCGCCGACGGAAACGCGGCGGCGCAACTCGGCGTGAAGTCAGGATGGAACGACGACCTTGCCCGCATGCGCGAGAGCTTGCTAAACGGGGGCCTGAAGGAAATCGCCGAGGCCACGAGCAAAACGCTGGCCGAGGACGACGCCCGCGCCCGTTCCGAACTCAAATGCGGCACACCGCAGGCTCAGCCCGGATGCAACCTCACTGTCCGCTATCTTTATCAGGTTCTGCGTGGATTACCGCGCGAAGCAGTCTATGCGCAAATCCTGTTGGGCTTCGAACTGGCATCCTCCGATCCTCATTTTGTGGGACTGAACCTGGTGATGCCGGAAGACTGGTACGTCCCGATTCGCGATTTTAACCTGCACATGGCCATGCTCGATTACCTTCACGGCGTCTATCCGAAGGTGCACATCACGCTACACGCCGGTGAACTCGCGATGGGACTGGTGAAGCCGGAGGATCTTGCATTTCACATCCGCGCCTCGGTGGAACGCGGACACGCGGAGCGCATCGGGCACGGCGTCGACGTCATGCTTGAGAAGGATTCCGTCGAACTGCTCAAAGAGATGGCAGCGCGCAACGTGCTGGTGGAAATCAATCTGACCTCGAACGACCAAATTCTTGGTGTCAGCGGCGAGGATCATCCTCTGCCCGTGTATATGAAATACGGAGTGCCGGTGGCAATTTCAAGCGATGACGAAGGCGTTGCCCGCTCCGACATGACGCACGAATATCTGCGGGCGGTCGAGAGCTATCGCCTGCCTTACGCTGAACTGAAGCGGATGACGCGCCAGAGCCTGGAGCACAGCTTCCTGCCGGGAGCGAGCCTATGGGCGGAGACCAAGGGAGCATTTCGCCCGGTCGCGACGTGCGCGGCGGACCGGATGGGAGCGGCAAGGCCCTCGGGCGGATGCCGTAATTTTCTGGCCGCAAACGAGCGGGCGCGGGAGCAATGGAAACTGGAAACGGCCTTCGCGGAGTTTGAAAAGAAGTTCTGATGGAAGATCAGCCGGTGGGAAGAAGCGACCGAGAAGTGGGCATCGGCGTAACGTCGTATTTTTCCGAGACAACACCGGCTCGAAGCTCGATTTGAGGAGCCGCCGACGGCACGGCAATGCTTTATAATTCGCGCCGCTCCCCAACGCAGTCCGCACCCTTGCCCACACTCGCCCGCAAACTGCGCGCCGTCGACTATTTCACCCTGGGATGGGGCACCATGGTCGGCGTCGGCTGGCTCGTCATCATGGACGACTGGCTGACGCGCGGCGGGGCGCTGGGGACAGTGCTCGGCTTCCTCATCGGCGGAGCGCTGCTGCTTCCGGTCGGATGGGTATACGGCAAGCTCGTCATCGCCATGCCCGATGCCGCGGGAGAGATTGCCTATACCTCCGCCATCTTCCCGCGCGCCGTCAGCTTTGCGACCGGCTGGATGATGACTCTCGCGTACTTCATCGTCTGCCCGTGGGAAGCGGTCGCGGTGGGACGCATCGCCGCTTATATTTTTCCGTCGCTCGACTCGCTGGAAATCTACCGAGTCGCCGGGCGTCCAGTCTATCTTCCGCATCTGGCGGTCGGGTTAGCGCTCACGGCTTTTCTTACGGTTCTGAATTTTCGTGGCGTCCGCCTCAGTGCCACATTTCAGAACTGGACCAGCTTCGGCACTCTCGCGCTGTTTTTTATTTTTGTTGGTTTCGGCGTGAGTCACGGCTCGACCGTAAACTTTCCTCCGCTTTTTACGCACTCCCGGCTGATTTCAGTTCTGTTGGTGATCCAGATCGTGCCTTACTTTATGACCGGATTCGAATCGGTGGGGAAAGCAGCGGAAGAGGCGAGCCCTGATTTCCGCTCCGGCGGCTTTTTTCGCGCAATCTGGATGGCAGTGGTGATTGGATTTCTGTTTTATGCCACCATCGTCGCGGCCGTTGCCTTCGTCGCGCCGTGGCATGCACTTATCGGCGAGAAGTTCATGACCGCTGTGGCGTTCGAGCAGGCGCTGCGGTCGCGCTGGATCGTCAACGTCATTCTCGCAGCGGCCCTGCTGTCGCTTTTCAAATGCTTCAACGGGAATTTCGTCGCCGCAACCCGCCTGTTCTTCGCTCTGGGACGCAATGGCATGATTCCGATGCAGGCCGGGAAGATTCACGCGCGATATCAGACGCCTTCCACCGCCGTCGTTGCTGTGGGGCTTGCGACCGCTGTCTGTATGCTGCTGGGGGACGCGATTCTGGTTCCGATTACCGAAGTCGGTTCCGTTGCCTGTGCGATCGGATGGGCGGCCACGTGCGCCGCGTGCCTGGCGATAGCGCGCTCCCGACCCGAGATTGTGAAATTATCGCGGGCGGAATACGCGCTGGCAGCACTTGGTCTTGTGGTCGCGACTGCGATGATCCTGATGAAAGTCGTCCCGGTGATTCCCGGCCACTTTACGGTATCGGAGTGGCTGGCATTGGGAGTCTGGATTGCGCTGGGCGCAGCGGCAGCGACCGTACGAGGCAGCGCTAAGAGCTAGACCATACCTGTGCGCCAAGTCTGGAAGTAGCACTGCTCGGGCAGTCCGAGCAGACGATTCTGGTCGATCCCCGACTGCCTCTGACCGATCGGGGAGTGCGGCCCTTTTCACTTGGGGGGAAGGGATTTCAGCCGAGCCTGCATTGCACCGGTGAGCGGTGCGACACGTGGCGCCGACACGGTTCCGGTGATGGCGTATCCCGTGATCGTCTGGCTCGAAGCCGGCGTCAACTTCACATCAACCTCTCGACTCAGCGACGCTGTGCCCGTCATCTGATACGTTCCTTCGGACGAAACCAGCTTGGTGTCTTTGATTTCTATTTTCCCGGCTCGCAATTGCGCCTGTCCGCTCAGTCGGATAATTCGCACCGGTTGTTGGTCGTCCGCAATGAAGACATGGGGCAGAGCTCCATTTCGCACATCGACCGACACCGTGCCCTGGGCTGAGCGCCAGAAATCCGAGCCACAAGTGCTGTCGATTTCGTACTTTGCCCGGCCCACGCCTTCAACCCAACCGTCGTTCGCGGCTCCGGTAAGGGCTGAAAGTGAGATACCGGACACGCCGCCGGAAGCCTTGCAGGTGCTGGGTTTAGAACTGAAATCCAATTTCCCTTCGCCTTGAAGTTGTCCGCCAAGCAAATCCGCAGTGAGATCGGAGATCTGCAGTTTGCTGCTGTCCAGACTCACGGTGGCGGAAACATGCGTCGCCTGGATTTTGTGAAGTTGAAACCGGTCCGCCGTAATTCTTCCACTGGCGTGCAGATTCGCCAGCACCGAGGGGCGCGGTTCCAGACTCGCCTCCAGTACTCGATACCAGGCGCGCTTTTTGGGGCTGGGGTGGACCCATTCATTCAGTCCGATGAGGTCAAGTTGATTGGCCTTCAGGTCTAAACGGACTGGGCACTCTCCGGTGCCGGCGCAGCCACGCGGCAACTGGAGAGATCCAGTCCACGATGCGCCCGCTGCTTTAGCAGCCAGCTGCTCCACCCGAACGCTATCCGGCAGAAGTTGCATGTCCGCCGAGACAATGTCCACTGGGCCGCCCAGACCGCGAGCCGCGATCTGAACGCTATGCAGCTTCGCAGAGCCCAGAATCTGCGGCCCGGTAAAATTGGCGCTTTCTTTGCTCTGTTCCCGCCATGCGCCCGCAATCTTCAGATCAAGAATTGCTGAACCGTCGGCGGCAGCGGCGGACGTGGGCAACCCGAGCACTCGTCCCAGCCGCATCATTCTTTCAATGTCCGAATCGCCGACGATTCGGAAGCTGTAACCGGCTCGATTGATCCAACCTCGAACGATGGGAGTTCCCGCACGTCCCGAGCCTAAGGGGAATGTGCCGAACTCGACGTGAGGGCCTGACGGGAATTGCATTGGCGGTCCCATCTTCGCCGAATTTTGTCGCGTTCCGGCGGGATGCGCATTGGCAACGACGAAGGGCAGTGTTTCCGGTCCAATCTCGACTTTGTTCGAAATCGAGTTCAAACGGAAGTCGGCAATCTCTCCACGCCCCTGCCATCGAGCCTGCGATCCAGACGCGCCATCTCCGTGGACCGACAGTGTCGCGTGAATTGCGCCCTGCGCCGCCAGGTCCACCGGGAGGTTCTTCTTCACTCTCTGCGCCAGCATGGCCATTGCGCTCGCAGGAACTTTCTCCGCGGTCATGGCAATGGAATAGCGATGGCTACCAGGCCATCCCATATCGCCGGTGAGCGTGATCAATCCCTTTCCCACCGGCGCGTCGCAGATCATCTGACGAAATTCGTGAGTGATCGAACTGTATTCTGCGTCGCAGTACGCAGCCATGCGCAGGGCTTGCCCGCTAGTGATGTCGTAGCGCCGGAAATCGTCCACCGAAGCATTGCCGCTGATCTGCAGCTTGGCCAGAGTGCCTTTCAGCGCTACATCGAGCACGAGGGCTCCACGCCAGCCCTGATCGGTGCCGGTCAGAAGTTTGGTAACCTGCCCCACCTGAGCTCGGCTCCATTCGAGGCTGACTTGTAGGGGCGTGTTTCGGGTTTGCTCCGCGCGCTGCCACGTCCCGCTCGCCTGCAAAAGGCCGGTGTCATTCAGGTTCATGTCGGAGCGAAACGGCTGAGCCTTGAGCCGCGCTCCCCAGCTGTTTTCCGATTCCTGCCACAAAGCGAAGTCCGCGTTGGTGAGGGCGTAGGGCCTTTTCTCCGCGCCGTTCTTGAAATTGATTCGTCCCGATGTGCCTTCGATATAAGGGAACGCCGGCCGGGGCTCCGACTTTGCTTTCGCAGTGGGCGCGAGAGGAAGTCTCGCCGTCCGTTCCAGCAAAGACTCGATATTCCAGCGCCCGCTTTCTGTGTGCACCAGGTTCAGGCTGGGCTCGGTGAGATCCAACCGAGCAATTTCGAGCCGGCCCCGCACCAGCGAGGTGAGCCGGAGGTCTGCGGTTACTTCACTGGCGCGCAGCATCGGCTCGGCGCCAAATGCGGGATCGTCATACACCACCAGGTTGTCCAGATCGAATCCCGGCCGCGGCAGCAGACGGAGATGGACCGCGCCGATATCGACCGGACGCCCCACCGCCCAACTGATGGAAAATATAATTCGCGACTTTAATCGCGACGCGCCGGGACGAACCAGGAAAAGCGCCAGCAGGATGAGTGCTGCAATCGCCAAACGCCGCTTGGATGAGAAGAACTTCACCATCCCCTCACAAAGGCCTCGAGGGTGTCATCGCACGAGCTGGAGGGTTCGTCTCCAGCGCGTTTTGTCGAAGAAGTGCAGAATTTCTTTGCCGGCAAACAGAATACGGTCGCTCCAGTCTGTCTTCAGGTACTGATCGTCGGGAGTTTCAAACGACCAGTAGATGAACATCGGCCGTCCGATGACGTTTTCCTTCGGAATGAATCCCCAGTAGCGGCTGTCCAGACTGACCCCCCGATGATCGCCCATTGCGAAATAATGATTCGGAGGTACGACAATGTCATCGCCCTGAATGTACTGAGGCATATCAATCATCCAATTCGCCCACACATTGGGATCATTGTCGGGCGGTACTGCAGGGAAACTGTTGCGGTACGGATCGAAGGTATCTCGATCGTGCAGCACATAGGGCTCATCGAGCGCCTGACCATTGCGATAGACGACGCCATTCCTGAGATGAATCCGGTCTCCGGGCACTCCGATGATGCGCTTCACAACGTAGAGGCCGGGCGTCTGCGGGGATAGAAACACCACGATGTCGCGAAAGTGCACGTCGCGATAGGGAATCACCGGATCGATCCACTTTGTTTTCGGGGCAAACTGAACCCGGTTCACAAAAACGTGGTCGCCAATCAGCAGCGTGTTCTCCATCGAACTCGATGGGATCTCAAACGCCTGCACTACAAACGTGATGATGAACAGCCCGACGACGAGCACAGCCGCGAGCGAAGCAAGAAATTCTACCGTGGTTTCTTTGGGCTTCTCTTCGGCCTTTTTTTGTGCAGTCTCTTCTCTCTTCGCCACTTTTCTCTTTCGACTCGCTGGGTAATTTCGCCGCGGAATATCTTACCGCCGGAGAGCAACCTTCACGGAAGACGCTTTTAAGGGCCGTCAACCACACGGCAGAAGGCTAGCTCCAAGCGCAGCCCTTTCAGTGTACCAGTCGCAACGTTCGGTTCCAGCGCGTGTTCTGGAAGAGATGTGTTGCCGCGTAGACGAAGCGATACGGCTGCCCAGACGGTGGATCCTGATTCCTGATCGACCAGTAAATGATCAGGGGCCGGCCAACAATATTTTCCCGCGGCACGAACCCCCAATAACGGCTGTCCTGGCTGTCGTCCCGGTTATCGCCCATCACAAAGTAATTTCCTTCAGGAACGATGAGTTGCCCGTCTTCTACCAGTTTGCGCATCTCCAGCCACCAATTGCCCTCGAGGTGACTAGCGGGAAGATCCGTGCGCGGAAAATTGTCGCGAAACAGGTTGTTTGGGGGCTCGATAAACCGGACGTATGGTTCATTCAGGGGTTTGCCATCGATGAAGACGGTCTTGTTCACCATTCGCAGCCGGTCGCCCGGCAACCCGATCACACGCTTCACGAAATGCTGCTGCGGATCCACCGGATAGTGAAACACGATCACATCTCCGCGAGAAATCTTCTGATAAGGCATCAGAAAATCTCCAATGCTGCCTCCGCCGTAGCACAGCTTGTTCACCAGGAGATAGTCACCGACCAGCAACGTGGTCTCCATGGACTCAGACGGAATCTGAAAGGCCTGCACGATGAAAGTGATCACAAAGATGGCGATCACCACCGTTCCTACAAGCGATTGCATCGAACCGATCAAATCGGTGCCGAAGCTGGTCACAATTCGGCGGCGCGGCGCAGGTGCCGGCGCGTTCGGAGGCGCAACGCTTGCTGGGAGCGGAGAAACCTCGGCCGAGGGCTGCGGTGGGCTTACCACAGTGACGGGCTCAACGGGTGAAGCGATAGGCTGGTTGATAGAATCCATGTACTTATTTTTCCGCAGGCTGCGTGGCCCGCGCGGCGGTCGTTCCCTCGGCAGTCTTGCCGTGTGAGGCGAGATAGGTCAGCAATTGTCGCGCCGCATCCTGCTCGGCAGTCTTCTTCGTCGATCCTTTGGCCCGCCCCACAAAGTCTCCTTGCTTCGCTTTCTCTTTGGTATGCAGTCTCGCCTCGACCGTAAACGTTTTGCTATGTTCGGGACCAGCTTCCTCGACCAGGTGATAGACGGGTTGAGGAAGGCCCATGCTCTGGACGGCCTCCTGCAGCGCGGATTTGAAATCGGTAATTGGAAGCGACCCACCGCCGCGCTCCATGACCTCCAGTTCGGGGGCGATCACGTTGCGCAGCACAAACTCTCGCGCGACCTCCAGGCCGCCATCCAGATAAATGGCCGCCAGGATGGCCTCGAGCGCGTCGACCAGCAGCGCGGTCTTGCCGCGGCCGCCACTTTTCTCTTCGCCTCGTCCCAGCCGCAGATAGTGCCCTAGTTCCAGTTGCTGGGCTACCTGAATCAGATGCCGTTCGCTGACCAGGTGGGCTCTCAATTTCGAAAGCTCCCCCTCGCGGAATTGTGGAAACCGCTGAAACAATTCCTCGCTGGTCACCAGCGCGAGCACCGCGTCTCCTAGAAATTCCAGTTGCTCGTTGTCGCTGACCTTGTATTTAGACTCACCGGCGTGCTGCGCTTCCTGTTCGCGCGCCTGCGAGCTGTGCGTTACCGCTTGTTCAATGACGGCTCGCCGCCGGAAATGGTAGCCCAGCCCCTCTTCCAGCGCCGTGATTTCCCGTTCCTTCATGGATGAAGCTGCTCAAGCGGGGACAGCCCGCCCGGGTGCATGCCGAATTGCTCACGTAAGGACAGCGGCCTCGGATGTCCGAGGAGGAGCAACGAAGCCTAACTCTTCGGAGGCGCCGCACTCTGCCCCGGCGCGGTCCCGCTATTCAGCTTGGTCAGCCGGTCTTGTTCCGCGCGCGCCGCTTTGCCCGCCGGCGAATCGGGATGATCCTTGGTGAGGTCCACCGCCTGGTTGGCGTACTTCAGCGCGTCCGGAATCTTGTTCTGCATATCGAGTACCACTGCCAGCCTTAGCACAGCGACTGAGTCTACTTGTTCCGGAAACACTTCAATCGACTTGCGCAAATTGGTCTCTGCTTCCGGATAGCTCTTCGCGTTCGATGCCAGCGTACCCAGGATCGCGTATGCCTCTGAACGAATGTAGCGCTTGAACTCGTCGATCCGCTCCGGCGGATAGCCGGCGGTGGGGACGTCCGTGTCAACGGTCTGCAGGGCTCTCTCCGCGTTTTTTTTGGCCTCTGCCAGCTTCTGATCCTTATCCAGGTCGGTATCGTGGGTTCTCTCAGCCAGGACCTGTGCAACTCCAACGAGCGCCTCGGGATCATCCGGATCAAACGTCAGGGCCTTTTGCGCCATTTCCATCATTTTGTCGCCGTTGTTCATGGCTTGATACTTTTGCATCGCCGATTTATACAGCACCACTTTCAATTCGCTGTCGGGGAACTTCGCTGCGAAATCGTCGGCGGACTTTTCCGCCGGGGCAGCGTCGGTGAGGGCCATCGCCGCTTTGTAGGCCTCAAACTCCGGCTGCGTTTTCGCCTGTGGAGGGCGCTTGCCTTGCGGTTGGGTTGCGGTCTGGCCCGCGGGCGCCGTCGCTGTTGCCGGCTTATCCTGCCCCCAACTCCACACGGACATTCCCAGCACTGCGATTACTATCGCTGCTCGCTTCATGCGTTCTCCTCGACTCCGACTGTCTTCAAGCTGAATTCCGTAACCGTGCATTCTACCGCAGCAAATCGGGTTTACCGTAGCTGCGAGTGGTGTTGCTCATTGCTCACTGCGGTTTCACCGGAGGCTCGTAGGCCTGCTGCAGCCCGCGCTCGGCGGCCGCTTTTACTTCCGGGAGCGCGGCGCCGGTGGTCAGAGCGGCGCGATATTCATTCATCGCGCCTTCGCGGTCCTCTTTCATGTCCAGGATCCTTCCGCGATACACGTGCGACCAGCCCACCACTTTCGGATCCTTGGTTGCCTGGATCGCTTTCTGAAAATTATCCAGGGCTCCTTCGCGATTCTTGCTGGCGACGGCGACCTGGGCCAGGATGAACAGCGCCCGCCCTTCGTCTCCAATCTTCTTATCCAACGCCTGCTGCGCCAGTTCCTGCGCTCCCTTAGGGTCGCCCGCAGCCAGTCGCTTTTCGGCCGTCACCAGCATGCGGCGGTCCTCGAGTCGTGACAATTGCACCAGTTCTGGCGTCGTCACATCCGCAAACTGCACCTCGGAGGCGGCCTTCTGCTGCTGCCTTATATCGATTCCTTCCACAATGTCCAGATACGCTGCCCGCAATCCGGCCGGATCTTTCTCGAAGGCCACCATGGCGTTGTAGAAATACCTTGTCAGGATGTATCCCTGCTTCACGGCATCGTCGACGGCCTGCAACCGCATGGCCTCTGCGGTTTGCTTGGTGCCCATGGTGCGAATCTCAATCGCGCGCACCAGGCACTCCGTCACCAGGAGGGAGATGTCGGTTCTAAAGCTCTCTTCCAGGGGCGCGCGCTTCACCGACTGCAACAGAGGATCCAGCCGCTTGATCGCAGTGAAATGCTTTTCCGCCATCGGATCGAGCAGGTAGTGCAGATAGGTGTGCCGGATTTGTTCCATCTTCAGCGGGTAGCGGGCATTGGGATCGGGGGAGGGAAACACCACGACGTAGTAGTCGGTGCCGTAGTTGCGGGCGTTCGCCTCATTGGGATCGCCCATGAAGTCCAGAAGGATCTGGAATGTGCGCCCGAGATATCCGCCCGACTGCAACTTCAAGTAGATATCGGTGTCGAAGACCATCTTGGCCAGCGGCTCGTGATAGCGGCTGATCATCGCCGTGTAGTAGGCGCGATGGCGTTCCCAGATCGCATGCAGGTTCGCTTTCTCGTAGAACTTTTCGAGCAGCGCGCCAAATCCCGAAAGCTGCGCCGCGTCGGGAGGCATGTCATCTTCCTTGACCCGCGGCAGAAAATGCGGGGGGCCCTGCAAATAGAGCGCCAGGGAGACGTACTGGGATAAATCATGACGCGGGTCGATACCGCGGTGCGCTACATACCAGTCGCACATCGCCGTCAAGGTATTAAGCGCGTCCTCGGACGATTCCCGGAGGTTCTTCTGGACCTCGTCGCGCACCGCGAGCCGCTGCGGATCAGACCCTTCCAGGTCGACGTCATAGCCGCAGGCATTGATCGCCGTCAGCGTAGCGAATAAGGTCTCGCTCGTGTCTAGAGTGATGGGAGTCGGGTTATCCGCAGCACAGAGCGGGGCCAGCAGCCCCAGCGCGGTCCCTATGACGAAAATTCGAAATCCAAGACCCAGGAAACGACTCAGGAATCCCTCCCGCAGGATGACCACCCGAAGGTCACAAAACCAAAGCCAGGCGGAGAACATCACAATTTTAAGGGCTTACGAACCGAGGGTCAAACGTTGGAGGGCCACTGAGGGGAATGTAACTGGACCCCGTCCCCCGCTCCACTATCCGTGGTATGGAGGGAGCCTGCACGCGACCTGGGAAGGGGCAGGAAATCCTTAATTGTTATCCGATGCCGGCGCCAGGGGCACTCCGAGGGTGCCCACACTCCTGGTTGCGGACGGCCCAGGCTGAAAAGATCGCCAAAGGCAAAGTCTAACTATCCTGTTATCAATGGTCACCACCCCCGGGTGACTACCGTAAATTGCCGCGAATCGGTGCTGAGCGTATTTTCGCAACACCGTGAAACACCGCCTTCATGAGTCCCAACATCGCATTGCTGCCCTGAACATTCCGCTCAACCCGGCGTCGAAGCGCCGTAGCACGAGGATGGCGCTCAGCGCGACCGTGGGATTGTCGGGAGAAGATGTTCAAGCAGGCTCGTTCACCGTCAATGCCAAAGCCGTTAGCCTGAACCGGCACGGTGCCGCAGTTCAGATCAATCGCGAGCTGCCTATTGGTTCCACGATCATCGTGCGCAATCAGCGCGGCGCCCAGATTACGGCTCGCGTGGTCAACCAGATCAGGGCTATCGGCAACGTTCGCACCTTCGGGATCGAGTTCGCCGACCAGGAAGATTCGAGACAGTTCTGGGGAATCACGTTTCCTTCGGCGTAGGTTTCCCCCACCCCAGCCGTATCCTCGCCGGTTTCCTTTCGTTATGATCTCTGCGCGATCCTGTTTGAAGAGTCAAGCGAGGTGGCTATGCCGCAGAGTCCCACTGCCCTGGTAACCGGGGCTAGCCGAGGAATCGGAAAAGAAATCGCCCTTGAACTGGCGCGCACCGGCTACCGTGTCGCCGTTGATTACTACGACGATCCTGCGCCCATGGTTGACGCCACCATGGCCGAAATCCGTGCCCTCGACCCTGGCGCACTCTGCATCGAGGCCGACATCCGTTCTGCCTCCCAGGTCGCGGGGATGTTCCAGAAAGTTGCCGCGGTTTTCGGTCGTCTCGATCTCCTGGTCAATAATGCCGGAGTGCAGACCTGGAAGCCTCTGCTCGAAGTCAGCGAGGAAGAATGGGATCTGGTCATCGATACGAATCTGAAAGGCTGTTTTCTCTGCACCCAGCAGGCCGCGCGCATCATGAAAGATCACGGCGGAGGAGCGATCGTGAACCTCGGCTCCGGCTGCAATAAACTCGCATTTCCATCGCTGGTTGCCTACACGGCCAGCAAGGGCGCCATCGAGATGTTCACCAAAGAGGCTGCAGTCGAGTTAGGCCAATATGGAATCCGCGTGAACTGCATCGCACCGGGCTCCATCGAATCGGAACGCACGCGGCAGGAAGATCCCGATTACGCCGGAACCTGGTCGAAGCTGACGCCGCTGGGCCGCGTCGGCACCGCTGCCGATATCGCTCCCACCGTGGTTTTCCTGGCCGGCCCGGGCGCCGCATTCATCAGCGGCCAAACCATCTGGATTGACGGTGCACTCTTCACGAAGGCGCCATGGCCGTATAAGCGTTAATCCGCGAACGGACTGTCCCACTTTAAGCTATTTGGACGATGAACGGGACCCGGATCTCGCGCCGCGTCCCGTTCTTAGTATTCAGGCGGCCTTTGGCTGCTTAGCGATTTCAGACTCGGCGAGCAACCAGTCATCGACTTCGTTTCCGTCGATTCGCCCGCGCTTTTCGTACAACTCGTAAGCGCGTTCGCGGATCTTGTCTTCGAGCCGTGTGCTTGGCTGTTCCGTTGCAGGTACTTTACTTGTCGGTTTCGGGATTTCTACAGCAGGCTTCATCGTCTTCCTTCCTTTCTTTCTTCTTCAGTTTCGAATTTAGGGCCGCATGGCTCAGGCGGCATGAATTCCCGCTCTGAGCCACTCTCTTCGTACCGATCGAAACAGCAGATCATTCTCAAAAGCCATGAACTCGGTTCCACAGCGTGGGCACGTGAATTCCCATGGCTCTTCCGCAGTTTGCGCATTCCAGCATTTGGGCCGGTACGTAACCGTTAGCGCGCCGCACTCGGGCATCGGACAACTGGTGCCCGCCGCCAGCAGGCTTTCCCCATCCAGGCTTTCCACGTCGTTCCAATCGTCGGTCATATGCGGGTTAATCCTCCTCGGGGAGATTTATTGCGTCTACTCGGCGAATGATTCCAGAGAGCGATCCCATTCAGGACCTGTCCTCCCCGTCGATCCAGCGGAACGAACTCAACTGAGTCTTTTCCCAGGCCGACCGGATCTCGCAGGGGCACGAGTCGCACTCCGGACGATTCGTCCAGGCGCAAGGTCATGCTTTCCGAGCAGGCGCCGCACAGCCAGAAATACTCCCGCTTTTCCGCCCCGCGCGATTTGAGAGGATCGCCTTCAAGACGGAAAAGTCGTCCTTCCTCCAGATAGCGGAAGGGCGCGGAACAGGAAGGGTTGGCACATTTGGCAAGCATTTCTAAACTCCACTTCTGGGAGGAGCAAGACCGCCTCCCGGCTCTGGAAGCCAACTCAGATGGCAGGACTGTTATGTCCAAATCCAGCAAAAACGAAACATAGCTGTTGGCTTCCGACCGCAGTCGCACCGAAGGGAATCCCAAACCTAATGAAAATCTCGGACTCCCGAGAGCTCGAATTCGGGGTCAGAGCGAGCAGGTCCGGTTGTGAGTGAGAGTTCTTCTCAGATGAGGAATGTACAGAGGAGTTGCTGGAGATCGCGAGAGCCGGTTCCCTGTACTGGGGTCGATGCTCGTTCCACGATGTGTTGGGGGGCAGCCGGGGATTGGCGCAACGTCAACTCCAAAGCGGCAACAGGAATGAGCCTGGGAGAGCTCAGGCTCAGGCGGGGCAACGCGGGGTAGGCCACGTAGGTTGGAGCATCGGTCTCATTGAACGCCGTATCCGGAGCATCGGTTCCGGGTTGGCCAAGGCCAACCAGAACTCCGGCGAGGCAAAGCAACAATGTCCAATGAATGTGTTTCACCCAGGCCCTCGTTCGCTAAGCAAAGCATAGCTCCCGGCTCAAAACGCTGTCAATGAGACCCCCTCCAATGTCTGGAATGCTCCAGTTTCGGTGTGCCTTGTGCCGCGTCCTGCTCAGACTGCGTAACCAGCGGCTGGTTACTGCCGTACTGGTACCAGGCCTGTTAGTAATGTCGCATCCATGTCGAGTTGCGGCCATAATCGGCTGCATGGAATTTGCCCAACTGTTCTTCGGCTTTCTGCAGCCGGTGGCGCTCGGATCCTTAGCGGTCTTCCTGCTGCTGGGTATGGTCAGCTTTCGCTCTCACCGCCGGACGCCTGTGCTGATCACCCGTCGACCGAACCGCTAGGCCCCTCCGCGGTTTGCCCTTCCCGCGCCCCGCGTGAGATATTACTCTGCTCCTGGCTAGATCCTTCTATTCATAGGGCTGGGTGCGCCCGAGCGATGATTCCATGCGCCTGATTCCCCACGACACTAAATTCTTTGAGCTTTTCGCCGAACTTTCCAGCAATCTTACCGATGGCGCCAAACTCCTGAAGGATATCCTCGCCGATCCTCACGATTTAGCCATGCGCGTCAATCAGGTGCAGGCGATTGAACATCGCGGCGACAAAGCCACCCACTCCATCATCACCAAGCTGAACCAGACGTTCATCACTCCGTTCGATCGCGAGGATATTCACCGCCTTGCCTCTTCGCTGGACGATGTTCTCGACTTCGTCAACTCCGCGGCCCTGCGGCTGGTGATGTACAAGATTCACAACCCGCCGCCGGTCGCCGCCGAACTTGCTGGAATTATCGTTCTGCAATGTGAGGAACTCGCTCAAGGCGTCTCTCTGCTGGAGAAAAACGGTCACGTGATGAAGCACTGCGAAGAGGTCAACCGTCTCGAGGACATGGCAGACCATGTCAGCCGCAGCGCCATCGCCGGCCTCTTCGAAAACGAGAAGGATCCCATTGCCCTCATTAAGCTGAAGGAACTGTACGAAGTCCTGGAGTACGCCACTGACAAGGCTGAAGACGCCGCCAACGTCATTGAAGCCATCGTGGTCAAGAGCACGTAGCAGAAGTTTCAGGGTTTCTAAGGTTTCAGAGACACGGTGAATGAAAACCTCAATGCCGAAACCTCGCGACTTTGAAACTTTGGAACCCAGAAAACCTTGAAACATGAATAGAGACGTCCTGCTGGTTCTGATCACGATCCTGGTCGCCCTGATTTTCGATTTTCTGAACGGATTCCACGATTCCGCCAACAGCATTGCGACGGTGGTCTCTACCCGCGTCCTTTCACCCAAACTCGCGGTCCTTTGGGCCGCAGCCTTCAACTTTCTAGCCGCATTTTTTCTTGGAACTGCTGTGGCCAAGACGATAGGCAAGGGCATGATCCGACTGGACCATGTGGATCAATATGTCGTCATGACCGGCCTGTTCGGAGCGATTGTCTGGGACCTGCTGACCTGGTGGTGGGGGATGCCGACCTCTTCTTCTCATGCCCTGATCGGGGGATACGCCGGCGCTGCCATGATGCACGCTGCCATTCACACCGGCCCCAGCACGATGTTTAGTGTGATTATTCCCGAAGGCTGGTACAAGACTCTCGTCTTTATCGTGGTTGCCCCTATCATGGGCATGTTCCTCGGCCTGCTGTTTATGATCGCAGCCCACTGGATACTTCAGAACAAGCCTCCGCAGACGGTCGACAAATGGTTTCGCAAGCTGCAACTTCTGTCCGCGGCCGCGTACAGCCTCGGCCACGGCGGCAACGATGCTCAAAAAACCATGGGCATTGTTGCCGGCGCTCTCTATACGGCAGGGTTCATGTCCAAATCCGATATGCTGGGAAATTGGGGGCGCTACCACTGGCCTATCATTCTCGCGGCTCATGCAGCCATCGCCGCCGGAACCTATTTCGGCGGATGGCGCATCGTCCACACGATGGGGCAAAAGATCACGAAGCTCAAACCTCTGGGCGGATTCTGTGCGGAAAGCGCCGGAGCCATCACTCTGTTCGGCACTGCTCTTGCCGGCATTCCTGTCAGCACTACGCACACCATCACCGGAGCAATCGTCGGTGTCGGTGCAGTACAGCGCCTTTCTGCGGTTCGCTGGGGCGTTGCTGGACGCATTGTCTGGGCCTGGATTCTGACGATTCCCGCCTCAGCCCTAGTGGCGGGTGGAACCTTCCTCCTGATTAACCTCGTTCATGGCCGCTAGCAACAACGCCCTGAAAGGGTAAGAGGGTGCCTCGGTCGCCTCTAATCTAAGACACTGTAGACAGCCTTTACCCGGCAACTCTAGTTCCGGCTCCAGCACCCTATCCTCCGCAAGTGGATGTGGCAATTTGCGCCTTGGGAAGCAAAATTGGGGCGCTGCAAATCTAAGGAGCATTTCAATGACAAATAAAGCGAGCCGTTTGCTGCTATGTGTAGTTCTCGTGGGACTGACTTCAGTATGGGCGCTGGCGCAAAACGAAAACACAAATTCCAAGAGTGAGGTCCGCAGTATTAGCGGATGCCTCACCAAGGCGGGCAATGGTGACGAATACCTGCTCACCGGCAATGATGGCAGCACCTGGGAAATCCACGCCAATAGCTCGGTAGATCTGGCTGAACATGTGGGCCAGCGGGTAGAAGTGAAAGGCACCGTCTCTCACGAGAAGATGCACAACATGAA
Source organism: uncultured Acidobacteriota bacterium (assembly GCA_963807095.1). Classification (GTDB taxonomy): domain Bacteria; phylum Acidobacteriota; class Terriglobia; order Terriglobales; family Acidobacteriaceae; genus Sulfotelmatobacter. The sequence continues at coordinate 1,690,716 of CAWEAF010000003.1, forward strand.
GGAAGACTCCAAGGAGATGGCACACGATAGCGGCATGAAGAACAACACCGCCGAACATGGTCACCTCAAGGCTACCAGTATCCACAAAGCCGGCGGATCCTGCGAACGCTAATCAAGCATTGAGCAAAAAGGGCGGATCGCTTCGCGGTCCGCCCAAATTTTGTGCACTTGAATCCGGGACGACAACTTAAGGACGCACACTACTTCCGGCTCGGGTCATCTCCTACATTGATGTAACGGAATTCCAGAGGAGCGGCTCCGTGGACCTGCACCACTGCTTCTCCACTGGCCATCGCGTAGTGATGCATCTCGGGATCCAGATAGGCGAAACTTCCGGAGGGGAAGGCTTGCATTTTCGTCGCGTCGAAACTGTCCCCCATTCCTACCTTGAAGGTTCCTGAAATGACTGTCACATTCTCCCGGCGCGGATGCCAATGCGGGGCGATTCGATAGCCGTCCGGCATCTTCAGTCGCACGGTGAAGTCGCCCGTTTTCGCACTAGGATCACCCTCCAGTACGGCAAGCTGCGCTCCAGGTTGCATGAATGGCGGTGCCGGCCCCCATTCCACCGCATCAGGAGTGAAGGCATTCCTGCCATGAGCAGGGGAGTGCGCACTTACTTTGACAACTTGGGCCCCGAGCCACAACATGCCAGCCACAGCTAGCAGCAAACCCAAATTTCCTTTCATGTTTTTCTCTCCTTGCTTCCTCGACCGTCAGGAATATTGGCTGGTTATACGCGGGTTTTCAATCAGGCGGGGATATCTTCCGTATATCTTTTGTGTATGGTCGCAAAATATTGATTTCTATAGCATAATGCCACCCCGACGGAATATGCGACGCGCCCCCATGCCGGTGCAGGAGGTGGAACTCGATTTGGGTCGCTACGAACTTCGCCGATCCGGTCGACGCATGAAGCTCGAGCGAAAGTCGATGGACCTTCTCATCCTCCTGGTGGAGAGGCGCGGACAACTCGTTTCCCGTGCCGACATCGTCGCGCGTCTTTGGGGGTCAAGCCTCTTCATTGATACTGACCGCAACATCAACAACCTCGTCAAGAAAGTCCGGACCGCGCTAGGAGACCACACCACCAAGCCCCGTTTTCTGGAGACGGTGATCGGCAAGGGCTACCGGTTCGTTGGGCCGGTGCGACTCATTGATGCCCGCTCACGCTCGTCGGTAGAGGCAAACAACAGCGGACTTCCAGGGAGCGCCGAACCCGGAAGGGAGCGCACATCGCTTGCCGTCTTGCCGCTCATCCTCCTCGGTCAGAAGACGGATGACCAGGGACTGTGTCTGGGTGTCACCGACGCACTGGTTTCTCGCTTAGGCAATCTGCAAAGCGTCGATGTACTCCCGACCTCTACGGTGTTCAATTTCCCGCCTGAAATCGCTCCCTCTGAGGCTGCTTCCCGTCTCGGCGCCCGCTTCGTGATCCACGGAGCCCTGTTGCTGTCGAAGGGAACATGGCTCCTGTCTCTCGCAATGTTTGACGCTCACCTGCAAAAAAGCTGTTTCGCTCGCAGGTACAACGTAAACCTTGACCGGCTGTCCGATCTTGAAAATGAGATTGCGGGACAGATCGCAAGAACTTTGAACCGTCCACTTTTGCCACCGGTGACCTCTCCACGATCGCGCTATAGCACGGATCAGCTGGCTTTTTCGGAATTTATGCGAGGATATCGACTGAGCGCGTCTGGAGATCCTGCGATGCTGGCCGAATCTGCTCGCCACCTCTCGAACGCCATCACACGAGATCCCGCCTTTGCGCTTGCCCATGCGGTTCTCTCGTTCGTATGTGCGACTCTTCACTTCGAGTTCGACCCTACCAGCAGTTGGCTGGAGAAAGCTGAGTTCCATTGCCGGCGCGCGTTGGAAATCAATCCCGAATTGCCCGAAGCGCACGTAGCGAACGCTTTTCTGCTATGGGGTCCTTCGAAAAACTTCCAGCATCGCGAGGCTATCGTCGAACTCAGGCGAGCGCTTCGAGCTCAAAGCAATCTGCCGCACGCCTACAACCGTCTGGGCACGATCTTGGCTCATATCGGCCTTCTGGACCGTGCCCGGGACATGTACGAGCGCGGACGCCTTTTCCATCCCAAGAAAGCGGTTAGTCATAGCATCGTCCAGGTTCACGTGTGGAGTGGTGAATACGAATCCGCGTACGAGCAGATCGAGGAGTGGCGCCGCGAGAGCCCAAGCAATAAGTATCCGCTCTACTTCGCGACGCATGTTGCTATCCTGACGCAAGATTGGAAACGGGCCGAAGTTCTCCTCGAGGAAGGCGGGCGGCTGACCCCTAGTGAGCCGCTCTTGATCAGTTTGTCAGGTCTGTTACATGCGCTGACGGGGAACGAAGGTGCCGCCCTTGAGTCTCTAACTCAGGCCTGTGCTATCCCGAAATCCTTCGGGCACGCACACCACACCTACTATCAGATCGCCTGCATCCTCGCGACATTGGGACGGCGGGAATCGGCCTTCGAATGGCTCGAGCGGAGTGTCACCACCGGATTCGCATGCTGGCCCTTCTTTTTGAACGATCCCTGCCTGCGAAATCTTCGCGACCTGCCAGCGTTTGAAGTGCTCGTCAACTCGCTGCAAGCGAAGTACCCTGATCACCTGGGGATGATCTAATGCTGCGAGATGGAATCGCTATAAGCGCGACACCCCTGATTTAGAAAGTGAAAAAGCGGAACAGGAGCGTTCCGCCTTCAGCGTAGCCCATTAGAACTTTCCTATCCCTTTACGCTGATCTTCGAGAACGACAACACCGCCCGGCTCGGCGTCGGGCGTCCCATCGACAACGCGGGACGATAGGTGGTGAAGGTCATGAAATCCAGCAGCATGCTTTTGACTCGCGGTGGCAGTTGCTTCGTGCCATCGGGATCAGACAGGACTCGGTAGTCCTGCACGCGTCCATTCGCGTCTACATAAGCTTCAATTACCAGCGAATCGTCATCGATGGTGTCCATGGTCACTCCGAACGCGCGTGGCTGCATCTCCGGAGCGGTGTTCACCATGACCAGCGGCACGTCATTGTCGGCCCGCAGCGAAGACGGGGCCACGAAATACACCATCGCGATTCCGAAAATAATGAATGCGCTCAGAAAACCCGCCGTTGCCGGAACCATGAATGCCTCGAAGGCATTCTCCAGCCGTACCTTCAAACCTTCAAACCGCCCACGCCGCATGGCTGCCGCCTCTCGCGAGATCGCCAGCCGCAGCTTCAAACCCAAATCCCCTGGAACCTTCGGACGGCCCGCGCTCATCAGCAACTGCTGCGTTCGCCGCAGCGCCGCATATTCCTTGCGGCACCGTGTGCACTCCGAGAAATGATCCTGCAGCGCGAGCATCTCTGTGCCCGTCATTGCTCCGTCCAGATAAGGCGATAACAGCCGTTTCGCCTCGGAGCACTGCAGTCGTGCTGTTTTCTCTCTGTCCGTATTCCCAATGCCACTCATGGCATCACCTCGACCCTTCTACCCCCTCCAGCTACCTGCGACCGTATCCGTTCATCCTGCAGCGGAGCGGTCAACCCCAGTTCGTTTCCGACCTCCCGCACATACGGCGCTAGACGCTGGCGCAGCGCGTTTCTGCCGCGGGTCAGCCGCGACTTCACCGTCCCCAGCGAAATCTCCAGCACTTCGGCAATTTCCTCATATGACATTTCTTCCAGATCGCGCAGAATCAACGTCGTACGATACGGTTCCGGAACCTTTCTCAGCTCTTCCTCCACGCGATGCTGCACTTCGCGATGGGCCACATTCTCGAACGGAGAGTCTCCGTGATCGGTCAGCGCCATCTGCACATCGTGTTCGCAGCTCGGCGCTTCCGACTCCGCAGGCTCGATCGACGTCTCTTTCGCCTTATGCCGGAACCACCAGCGCCTGCGGTTCGCCGCTTCATGCAGTGCAATGCGGTAGATCCACGTCTTCAGGCTCGACCCGCCGTGAAAATGCTTCATTCCGCGAAACACTTTCAGGAAAACCTCCTGCGTGGTATCGGCTGCATCGGAGGGATCGTTTACCACCCGATACACCAATCCGTATACCGGCTGCTGGAACTCTCCGATCAGCCACGCGTAGGCAGCTTCCGAACCGGCTTTCAATTCCGCGACGATCGCCGACTCTTCCTGCGACCGGATTCCTATCGCACTTGCCAAATCTCCCAAGGTGGTTGCTCCCGCCATAAGGCGTCCCCTGATTATAGGATTTTCCACCCCATCGTGCTTTGGAAACTTCTACGTCCGGCAGTCCGGCTACTACGATGATGAGCCGAAGGCTTCACTGAGGATAGACTCCGCCAGGATGATCGAAGTTCCCACTTGTAAGTATTTTATTTTCAAGCGGATCGATGAGTGCGATTTGCAATCTGAGGAGAACCAGGCTGGCAGCGTTGTCAAGTCCTGGAAGGTGACCCGGCTCCGGTTACTCCTGTTACCCGAAGAATCCTCGCCGAGAGGCCGTTCTACCGCACTTTGCCTCCCTTGCCAAACGATAGATTCTCTTCCCAGTCAGGTCCCGCTAATAGAAGTCCCGCGGTGCCCTCCCCGTCACCTGACGGACGTCGATACTCCTCACTACGCTGAAGTGGGCCCGACGGGGCGTCAGTGACGGGAAAGACGCATATCTATCGCTTAGCGCGTAACTTGTGAGAGTCGAGCATGGGAAGATCGACTTTCCTACACTTCGCGATTGGCGCCGGGATTCTGAAATGTGGATTGCCGTCTGGTGTTTTGATATGCTCCCCACCATCTTCATCGGGGTTTGAGGGCGCGACAATTTCGACCATGCCAGAGTCCATAAAGCTTCGAGAGGTCCGCTACGAACGTTATGAATATCTTGGGCAAACCACTGTTCACACGGGCAGCCTGGTGACCTTCGTTTATGACATTCCGCATTTCGACGCTTGCGGAGTTTTTCCTCCCTTCCACGTGGCCAACCAGATATTTATCAAAGGCAGGGCCGGGGGAGGCATGAGTCCGGGCACTTCCTGGGAGCCGTTTGCCATCTCGGAGGAGGAATACTCGGCGTTAGTGGAAGCCGTTCAGCAGACACCGCTCACCGAGATCAAACCGCACGCCCGCTACGCCTTTGTGGCGATGAAGTTCGATTCCTCGTTCGATCACATTGATGAGCGCCGCGACTGGTTTCAGGCAGTCTGCAACAAACACCGCTCGGCCTGGCATGAGGAACTGGAGAGAGCCGGGGCCATGTCCTAGCCAGCGGGCCGCATGCCTATGGCAACGAAAGAACAATCCGTCGAACTGCGCGATGTGCTGCTTGAAACCTACGCAGTGAATGACGCCATGAACCAGCTTTTGCTGGCGAGCCTGGATCGCGGCGCCTGGCGCGCGCAGCCGCCGGGCAAGAAAGGCAGCGGCCGGACTATCGGCGCCATCTTCGCCCACCTCCACAACTGTCGCCTTGTCTGGCTCAAGAATTCGGCGGCGCATTTGAAGTGTCCCGCCGCCCTGGACCCATACCGTTGCACCATGACGCAGGCCGCCGCAGCGCACCGGAAAAGCACCGCACAATGCCTCCGTATGCTGACGGACGCTTTGTCCTCTGATCCAAAACGCCGCGTGACCAGGTTTTCGCGCGGAAGCTGGGCACCCGTATGGCCGGCGGGAGCCAGCATGTTTTGCTACATGTTCGCGCACGAAGCGCACCATCGCGGACAAATCATCCTGCTGGCCCACCAACTCGGATATCGTTTCCCGGACAGTGTGTGGGGTGGTATCTGGCAGTGGAACAAACTGTGGAAGCAGGTTGGCTTCACCACGCGCCCGCGGTAGCCGGATCACGGGCGACGGGAATCAACCAGTCGTCGCGTAAGTTGCGGGAAAGCAAGGGCTCAAGAATGTATTCCAGCCGCATGCGCGTCCGCCGGAACCTGGAGATTGAGACGCCGCAAGATATCCGCCAGCGCCCCCAGCAGCGTTTCGCATCCTTTGTCCAATCCTAATTCTGATTTCTCCAGGAACGCGCACGCCCCATCCTGCTGCAGCCGGGCGGCGTTCTTTTGCGATAGCCCCGTAAATACCACAACAGCGATCGAACGCGTTGCGGGATCGCTCTTCAGTGCCTTCAGAACATCCGGTCCGGTCATCTTCGGCAGCAGCATATCCAGCAGAATCAAGTCCGGCTTGTCTTTTCGTGCGGCCTCCAGAGCCCCCGGTCCGTCCATCGCGGTTATCACCGCGTATCCCACGCGCGCCAGGGCCCGCTCAATGGCCATCCGCAAAAACTTGCTGTCATCCACCAATAGAATCTTCGTCATGTGAGATGGATTGCGCCCCGCCGCTTCCAATGCGCAGAGCTCGGTACGCCCACCGGCTTCACCCTGACTATCGGCAGAATCATCATCGGACTTCAGGCGGGAACCCTAACTGGAAAGGATCGCCCTCGGCAGCGGCAGGCTCTACTTTTTCGCGCAGGTGACGAGCGCTTTCACCGCGGCCCGGCAGGCAGAGCGCAGTGCCTCTTCATGTCCTGCCGGAATCGACTTGGCGAGCAGCAACGTCGCCGTGCCGTGCAGCAACGCCCAGAGTCCGAGAGCGAATTGAGTGTAATCCTCGGGGGCTCCGCCTAATTCCTGCGCCGCCATCTGTTCGGCGAAGGCAAAGTTTGGCCGCGACTCCCGGATGGGGCGGGGCACTCTCCCTTTTAGCGGGGGATTGAGCAGGCGCGCGTAGGTATAAAACAGCTGATACTCGTTCGGCAGTTTAACAGCGTAATCGACATACGCCGCGGCCATACCCTCGAGCGTCTCGCCCTGTTGAAAATGCTCGCGGATGCGCCCCGCTATCCGCAGGAGCAAGCCGTGCAGAAGATCCTGCCGGTTCTTGAAGCGGCGGTAGACTGCGGGTGTGTTCGTGCCCGCGACCTTGGCCACGGCCCTCATCGTCAGGGCCCGCTCGCCGCCCCGCCGGAACAGCGCGTCGGCCGCCTTCAAAATGCGCTCTTCCAGTTCCGGATCCGGGTGCCGCGGCATCTCTCCTCCTGCGCCGAATCGTTCGGCGATTCCATTAACACTGTAGACATAACATTCCACAGGGCCAGCAAGCAAGTACCCTGAGAGATATCTTTAACACTGTAAAAGCAATAATTGCAACCGTTTGCGCGCGCTGCCCGCCAACGCAATAAGTTGTAATAGTAGTAACTAAAACGCTTCAGTAATTACGTTGACACTGTTCATGTAATCGTGTATACATAATCAAGCCCGTTCGATGCTTCCCCTCGTCCGAATTCCGCCGCAAGGTTTTAGGAGTAAGTTGCTAGATGTACTCGTTAGAGAATTCGAAAGACCCGATTTCTGTTCAGCAGCTAAATTCTGAACTTGAACATGCGCAATTGGAGCTGCTGAGCGCCCATTGCGCCATCCACCAGCTCCGGCTGCACTATTCCACGGCAGACCTGATCCGCTTCGGCCGCCGCGACGTTCTCCGCAAGTCCGCCGAGGCCGCCAGCGCTGTCCACCAGTTCTACGCCAGCGTCGAGAACAGCATTCCGCCGTCGCCACCGGTCCAGCCACCCGATCCTTCCCCTGAGCAGATCGCCCAGGCAGGCGAGTGGTTGTCGGCCTATCTTCAGCAGCAGCGCGATCATTATTTTCCCGCTGCCAGCGCGCTTAGCCCGCAACACCGGGTCATGATGGCCCCGTACTTTTCTTCCGCGCTGCTCGACCGCGTCCGTGTTATGGAATTGCACGGTGCCTGCGTTGCCATCCCCGAGTTCTTCGAGAAAGTCCGCGCCGCGGGATTCGAGCCGCCCGAGGTCAACCACATGGACTCGCTGACCTTCAGCGATGTTGTGGTTTTCAATCAGAAGCTCACGTTGCGCGCACTGTTTCACGCCCTGGTGCATAGCGTGCAAATTCAGGTTCTCGGGCTGGAGCGCTACACCGAGCTTTGGGTTGAGAGTTTCGTACGCAACAAGACGCACTTCACCGTGCCTTTGGAGGTGCATGCATTCTCGCTCGCCTCCCGGTTTTTGAGTCCTCTTGCGGAGCGCTTCTCGGTCGAGGAGCAGGTTGTCCGCTGGAGAGATGGCGGCCGCTACTAGCTGCTGTCACCTGAGGCTGTCCACCTTCGGCCCCTGCTCGGAGGTGGGATGCCCTCCCCCCACGCAGGAGGGCGGTACTGCCGCCCTCCTCGTGAAATCCAAGGTTGTTCCACCCCCACGCAGAGAAGGGGCGGCACGCACCGCCCCTCCAAATTTCATTCTGCTTTTCCTTTCCTTTCGAAATAGCTATTCCACGAGGGCCTGACGCAGGGGATAAGGTGATTCTCGCAGTGACCCCGAGCAAGATTCCCGCATCCTAAGCTAGAATTTCTTCGCCGTATTTCTGCAGTCCTGGTACTGGAGCGGTAATTCAGCAACGCCCTGGTGGTTGTAATCGCAGTTAGAAGAACAACTATGCGAATCGACTGGATACGAAGAATTTTCTCCACGCTGGTGTTGTGCAGCGGACCGGTGCTTGCGCAGAGTGTTCACGGAAACTCCCCTTCGGCGACGGCGCCGAGGTTTGAGGCGAGCGCTGGCTACGTGTTCATGAGCACGACTTCTGCCGGTTCGCCTAGATTGAACTTAGGGGGAGTCGATGCGACCGGGGTTCTGCAAGTCAGCCCGCGCTGGGGCGGAATGGCGGATTTCATGTTTGCCCGGGCTGGAAACGTACCCGGAACCGGGCATAGCGACCGGGTCTTGAGCGCGCTGATTGGGCCGGAATTCTTTCTGATAGACCGATTTCGAGGCAACGTGTTCGTGCATGCTCTCGCCGGCGCCGCCTTGGTCGATAGCGCCGTTCTTGCCGGCAGCACCTCGCAAGTTCACGGGTATGCGGCGCATTTCTCGTACGCAATCGGAGCCGGGACCGAACTGACCGTGCACGGCCCGTTTGCGATGCGATTTACCGGCGACTATCAGCGGACGCGCTTTGTGAATTCCGCGCTGGCGTCGGTACCGCAAGATAATGTCCGGGTGAGCGCGAGTGTGGTGTATCGCTTTGGAAGCCGGTGAGAAGATTCAAAGAGCAAGGCCCTCGACCCCAGCGAAAGGCACTTGCTCGGCGTGACATGGGTTAGGCGAGACAGCCGCCTGACGGCTCTCCGCACAGGCCACTCGCTTCGGGATAACAAGATCGCAATAACTACTTCGCGGGAGCGAGAGCTGCCTGCACGGTCGGTGCCGGCAGTTCGTCGCCACGGAAGTATTTTGGATTGTCTTTGGTGCCGCCGTCTTTATGATTCGCGGCCTTCATCTCGGGCATAGCCGCATACGGCTTGGAGTAGTCGTTGGCGGCATTCCAGAACAAGAATCCAATCCCGCCTTTGGTCTTGGCCGTTTCCACCTGAATCTTTATGTACTCCGGCGAATAGGTTTTCGTGCGCCAGTGGAAGGCTTGCAGCCACGGGCGGATGACCACTCCACTGCCTTTGGTGATGAGTATGAAGCGGTCCATCGATTCGCCGATGAAGTGCGCGGGCTCGTCGCCGGGATGCGCGATGTTATCCATGCCGAAGAAGTGTGAGGGATAAATCATCGGACTCAGGACGTCGCAGTAGCGGGCCATCTGGACGATGTCTTGTCCAGTGTGCGAGAGGTCGACCTGCCGCTGCCACGCCATGACACCAAAAACGTCAAGCGAGAGCAGGACGCCCGTGGGATGAAGTTCGGAGTAGGCTTTCTTGAGGAAGGCGCTGATTACGTCGGTGCGCTGCGGGCCGCGCGGCTTGCTAGCGACCGGACATGCTCCCTTCTGCATCTGTCGGGTTGTTGCAGCGTCCGTGGCAGTAGTGCCGCTCTTTCTCTTGCGCTGTTTAGGAGCGGGGACGAGACAAGTGGAATCGGTACTCACGGCTGGCGGGGCTTGGCTCTCGGCCGCCGTGGGCTCGGGCTGATCCTTCTGGAAAACAAACTGTGCGTCTTTCTGGTCTCCTTCGGCGGGAAAGCGGACATAGTCGAACTGGACTTCGTCCACGCCGAGTCGGGCTACATGCATCGCCAGGGCGATATTGTAGTCCTGAACTTTGGGGTTAGATGGATCCGTCCAGACCAGCTTTCCATTCTCGCGCCACGCAGTGTGATTGCGGCGGGATTGGACAGCCAACTCGGGATGCTTGGTCACCAGCAGTTCATCGCGGAAGATGGCGATTCGGGCGATGGCGTGCATGTTCTGGCTGTGCAGGAAGTGTACAAACTTGGGCACGTCATGCATGTAGACTTTGTGCTCGCCGAGCAGCGGGTGCTCGAAAGGAATCGCGACGCTGCCATCGGAGTCCTTGATATCGAAAACGACGGCATTGCCGCCGACCGAGCGCCACTGGTGGATGATGCGAAGTCCCTTGTCGCTTGCCGCCATCACTCCGGTAAGGTAGACGGCGCGGACTTCGAAGTCTTTCTCAATGGGGATCGTCTTTTCGGTGATCGGCGCGGGCAGGATTCCAGGAATGACGATTTGCTCGTTGGCTTTGAGAATGTTGGATTTGTCGGATTTGTGATTCGCGGCGCGGATCGCTTCGGCTAACTCCGAGGACGTCAGATACGAAGTCTTGCCGAGATAGTGACGGGCAATGGTCGGAATGGCCTCTCCGCGCTTCGCGGTGTAGATCTCCGTGCCAGGAGCACCGATCAGTTTAGGGTCGGGTATCGCCTTTGGACTGGTGACACTGGCCGGCTGCAACTGTGCGGAAGACTGAGTGGCGACTGCGGACTTGGGCAGTTGCGACGATTGAGCTGCGGCAGAGTGTGGTGCGATGCGCCATCCAACCGCAAGAAATACCAGACAAGCGATCGCTGTGAAGGCGCGGCGAGACAAGGAATGCAAGAGATCCTCCCCGGGGTTGAAAAACGATAGTAGCTCCGAGTGGGCCGGGTCGCTAGTTACGGGCGGACTACTACGGTTGATCAGCTCTCGGTTGCGGGTGTGAAAGATGCGAATTTTGGAGGCCGGGGTTGGATGAATCGGAGTCGGAGTTCGGGAAGAAACCGCTCGGCTTCGCCATCGCGGGACAGCCGAGGCGGCTGTCGCCACGTGGGGGGTCTCGTCTCCAGCTGAGTCATGGTTACTAGAAGTTCCTTCCGTGGGAGTGCAAAGGTTTTCTCTTATGGGGGAGAAGGGGGCTGTTGAGGGTGGTGCGAATCTGGGGTAATCGACGCTAAGATGATGAATACAAAGGATTCTAGATGCCGAAGTCGGGGTGGTCTCTGGGTGGCGAGAGGCGTGCTTATTTCAAAGGCAACCGGATTGAGATTTTTGAAGTCCCAGTGGATACCTACCAGCAAAGCGGGGCGATTGAAAGGGATCCAAAGGAGTCCGGGAATCGACAAGGAGAGCCGAGCCAGCGGCCGAAAGGGAATGTCCGGGGTAGCGGACAACAATCTATGAGAACGAATCTCGCCACAGTACTCGACCCGAACCGGAAGAGCAACGACGCCGGAGAGTTCGAATCCGCCCTGCGCCGCAGGATTGTGGGACAGGATCAAGCGGTCGAAAAGGTTGTGGAAATCTACCAGATGTTCCTGGCGGGGCTGAACGCGCCGGGGCGTCCGGTAGGGAACCTGCTGTTCTTGGGGCCGACTGGATCGGGGAAGACGCGAGTGGTTGAGGCGATGGCCGAGGCGCTGTTTGGCGACGCGCATGCCTGTATCAAGATCGATTGTGCAGAGTTCCAGCACTCGCACGAAATTGCCAAGCTGATCGGATCGCCTCCGGGATATCTGGGACATCGCGAGACTCATCCCCTGCTCACGCAGGAAGCGTTGAACCAGTGGTTTACCGAGAAGCTGAAGCTCTCGATCCTGCTGTTTGACGAGATCGAGAAGGCTTCGGACTCGCTGTGGCAGCTGCTGCTGGGAATCCTCGACAAGGCCACGTTGACCCTGGGCGACAACCGCCGTGTGGATCTGTCGCAATGCATCATCATTCTGACCTCGAACCTGGGCGCGTCGGAGATGACGAGCCTGGTCGATGGCGGGTTTGGATTCGCGCCGAAGGCGGTCGAAGTCGACGGCTCGTTCGATGACAAGATTCAGCGGACTGCAGTCGAAGCGGCGCGGCGTAAGTTTACGCCGGAGTTCATGAACCGCATCGACAAGACGGTGGTGTTCAAGACGCTGAGGGATGAGCATCTGGCACAGATTCTGGACATTGAGCTGGGGATGGTGCAGCAGCGCGTCCTGATGGCTGCCGGCACGAACCAGTTTGTGTTCAATTGCACCGCCGCGGTGAAAGAGTACTTGCTGAAGGAAGGAACCGATCCGCGCTATGGAGCTCGACACCTCAAGCGGGCTATCGAACGGAACCTGGTGTTCCCTCTCGCCAACCTGGTGGCGACCGGCCAGGTGAAGCTGGGAGACTTTGTCCGCGTCGACATGGCTTCAGAGAGCAAGATGATTTTCGTGAAAGAAGCCGAGAACGCGATGGCCCCGATGCTGCTCGAGCGGTATGGAGCAGCAGCGGTGAATCAGCCGGCAGCGCGCGCTGCGCGGGCCGCCAACAATCGCCGGGATTTTGGAGCTCCTTCACCTGGAGTGGCGGAGAGCAAATAGTTTCTGGCTGCTGGCTTCCAGTTCCCAGCGGCTACAACAAGTTCTACCTTCTCGCTAGACCGCATCTCGCGAGTCGTATCTCATAGGCGCCGGGACTTTCCGGCGCCTTTTTTATGGGCGAATTTCTTGGTGCCGGATGGTTTGAGGTCGCCCATGAACATTCGTGATCTAGCGGTGGTCTCCAGCCGGCGGATAAAGTTCAGCCCAGTACTTAAGGCCAGGTTTTCTCCTGGAGCACGTCGAGTACGTCCCTAAAAACTTGATTCACGAGGTGGTGGATGTCCTGCCGAGTAGCCATCTGCGTGCACGAAACGTGTGCGAAGGAATCCCAGCTCCCTTCGCGTTTGATCCTTACGCTCGTCATCCTATTCCTGGCGTGCCTGACCGCGTGCGCGGGGTATTCCGCAGGCGCAAGCGGTTCTCAAAATCAGACAACCGTCACACCGGCCGCGCCAGCAGCCAACAACGGAAAGTCATTCACCCACGTGGAGGCGAGTGCCGGATGGGGCCAATACGGCCAAGGGCCGCCAATCTTCGTGGACTGCTCCCCGTCGCCCTGCAACGGGATTTCTTTCGGGATGACTCAGGGGATTAACAGTCCATCTATGAGCGGGGCAGCAACTCAGTTCAATCTTGGCGGAACGGCGGTCTATTCGGACGCGCTCTTCAATAACCATCTGATCGGAGCACTTTCATCCCAGGGGAAGGTGGATTCGGCCGGTACCATGGTGTCGACCCTGCATACGTTCACCTACGACGTGTACTTCTACGGACAGAACCTCAAGGTCTCGCAGGCCCTGGAGTTCGACGTGAACCAGTTTTTCAACGGCATGGGGTTCATTTGGGGAAACGAGTGCCGCATTGCAGGCGGAAACGAGTGGGACGTGTGGGACAACCAGCAAGCGAAATGGACTCCGACGGGGGTCGCCTGCAATCCCTTGGACAATTCGTGGAATCATGTCACGATTCAAGTGCAGCGCACGGCGAACAATGAGTTGCTGTACAAGTCGATCACGCTGAATGGCCAGGCTCACAATCTGAACCTGACGTTTCCTGCTGGAACAGTGTCCTCCAGTTGGTATGGGGTCACGATCAACTATCAAATGGATGGAAATTTCAAGCAAGATGCATACGCCGTCCTTCTCGATAACTTGACGTTCAGCTATGAGTGAGCTGCGCTTTTAGGGGCACGCTTGCTGCACCTGCGCTAATGCAACGCGAAACCCGAGACGCTTCGCAGGGGGGACACGTCCTGAAGATTATCGTCGGTGGTGCGGCGAAGGACGGGTCCTTTGCTGTCTTCCTCCCCGGAGTGATGTCGCAGAGTCGGGGCCTGGGAAGCGAGCAAGTGCGATTTCACTTCCTGAAATTCGTTGGTGTCCACGATGTAATCTTTCCGGGTGGGCAGAAAGCTGACGATTTCCGATTGAAGGCGCTCGATGCGCTTCTCGGTCAGAGGATAGTTGGCAAATCCCTTCGCAATCCTGCTGTGGAAGGGCAGAGTGCTGACGAAGCGATATCCCGGAATCTTCGAGAGATCCGCTTTCTTCTTCACTTCTAGCGCATGCAGCTTTTCGAGGGCATCCAAGAGAGCTTCGGGATCGTATCCAGCAGCGTAAGCGTATTCGATGCCGAGGAGATCAGCTTCATATTCTGAGTCGCGGCTGAATTTCTTCACCGAGAGCGGCCCGGCCAGTCCCCCGACATCGGCGAAACCAGCGCCCGCAGGGCCAGCGATGTAAGCCACCGAATCCACAATGTGACATAGCTGTTTGCGGGTAAGCGCGCGGGTAGCGTGGCGAGCGGCGACGTGCGCGATCTCGTGGGCCATGATGGCGGCGAGTTCAGCCTCTCCGTCGGCCGAGAGGATGAGGGCGCTGTCGACGTACAGGAATCCGCCGGGAATGCCGTAGGTTCGGGGAATGTCGCCGGAGTCGATGACCCTCACGGTGAAGGGAATGTCGGCGTCAGAATAACGCACGATTCTTTGCGCGAGGCGGTTGACGTAGCTGTTGACCATTGGGTCAGTGACAATTTTGGTGGTGCGATCGAAGGCGGCGGCAACGTTCTCGCCGAGTGCGTGCTCGCGCTTGAGGGAGTAGATGTTGAAGCCACGTCCGATGCCACGCTGGCCGATGTGATTGATGTCGTACTTCTCCAGCTTCTTGGAATCTTTGATGACAGGCACATCCTCGCCGGACGACTCGACGGAAGGACGTGGGGCATCGGCGGCGTGCGACGGGCCTGCGAATACCAGGGAAGGCGCGAGGAGCGCGGCGCTGAGACAGGCCAGAATTTGTTTATGGAAGGTGCATTCCGCTTGCCGGGGGAGTGCCGGACGGGAGAAAGAAAACATGGGTCACCTACCGAGGGCCAGCATTTTACATCGGAATCAGGCGCAGGGAAGCAAAAAAGGAGCGCTTTCGGTAAAAATTAGAGGAGTGAGATGCGGCTTGGGGCGCGGGGTTTGGCGGGATTTGGACTTTTGGGAGATCGAGAGGCCGCAACCACAGGGGGCATAGGGGAACACTGGCACGTGATCGCTGGAGCATGGCGTTTCAGGTCCTGATTTCCTGCCCACGGCCGCTCGGCTTCGCCATCGCGGGACAGCCGAGGCGGCCGTCGCTACATGGGCCGTCTATTTGGGCAGGAAGGCCGGCGGGACCTCAGGTTCGGCCGAGCCATCGGTTCTAGCATCGGAGGCGGCGAAGTTCATACCTGTCTTCGTGTTGTGGTCGATGGCCTGGCCGCGTCCCATGAAAAGCGAATAGTCGCCGCGAACCACGAACTGATGCCCCTTGTCGGTCAGTCGCTGGCGCACATCGGCAGGGACGCGGTCCTCGATCAGAATTTTGCAGGTGAGATCGAAGTTGTCTCGGACCGTAAAGCGGGCGGTTTCCATGGCGGCTTGCAGATTCATCCCGTAATCGACAACGTTCGACACGAATTGCGCGTGCGCGAGGGGCTGGTTCGCGCCTCCCATGATGCCAAACCCGATGTGGTCATCACCGTGTTCCATGAACGCGGGAATGATGGTGTGAAAGGGACGCTTGCGCGGCGCGAGGGCGTCGGGCTGGGAAGGATCGAGCATAAAGAGGGCTCCGCGATTTTGCAGGGCGAATCCCATACCGCGCACGGTGATGCCGGAGCCGAAGCTGGAGAAGTTGCTCTGGATGAGCGAGACGATGTTGCCTTCGCGATCAACGGCGGTGAGATAAGTCGTGTCGCTCGAAGGAGGCTGTCCGGCCTGAGGATTGCAATTTGCCCGCTGGGAATCGATGAGTTGGGCGCGCTGCTTCGCATAATCTTTCGACAGCAAGCCGGCAACGGGAACCTTGGCGAAGCGAGGGTCGGCGTTGTAGCGGGCGAGATCGGCATAGGCCAGCTTCATGGCTTCGATGCGTTTGTGGATTTCTTCGGCACTTAGCGGTCCAGCTTTGGCCGGCTGAAATTGCTCCATGATGTTGAGCATTTCAAGAGCGGCCATGCCTTGCACATTGGGCGGAAGTTCGTAAACCTTCCATCCGCGATAGGTAACGGAGATGGGCTCGACCCACTCGGCGGAAAACTCTTTCAGGTCGTCGGCGGCCATGGTGCCGCCCTGCTCGCGCTCGGTTTCGAGGATGGCGTGGGCGATCTCCCCAGAGTAGAAGGCCTCCGGGCCGTGAGCGGCGATCAGGCCGAGGGCTTTGGCGACGTCGGGATTCTTGAAGAGTTCTCCCATCTGCGGGGCGTGATCGTGGATGAGGAAGACGCGGCGCGACTCGGGATCTCGTCTCAGTTTGGCTTCAGAGCCCTTCCAGTCAGCGCCGATCATCTCCTGCACGGCGAAACCATTTTCGGCGTAAAAGATCGCTGGCGCGAAGAGATCTTTCCAGGCGAGGCGGCCGAAGCGTTTGTGCAACTCGTTCCAGCCTTCGACGGCGCCCGGAACGGTCACAGTATCAATGCCGTCGACGGGCATTCTGGTGACGTCTCGTGCCCTCAGATGTGCGATGGTCAGGGCCTTTGGAGCCCATCCGCTGGAGTTGATACCGTACAGCTTGCCGGTCTTCGCGTCCCAGTAGATGGCAAAGAGATCGCCACCGATACCGTTCATGTCGGGCTCCATCACGCCCAGGGTGGCGTTGGCCGCGATGGCCGCATCGACGGCCGAGCCCCCGCGAGACAGGATTTCCGCTCCTGCTTGCGAGGCCTGCACCTGGCTGGTGGCGACGATGCCATACCGCGAGATCACCATGGAGCGGGCGTTGGTGCGGTCCTGGGGCAGGACGGAGGTGGACGCGAGGAGCAGCAGGGCGGTTGCGAATCGGCGCATCAATTTGTCTCCTTGGGGCTAATACTGTAACTGATCGGCGAGGGATGTGCCCGAGGGGCGGGACGGCTGGGTGCCGAGAGGACAGCCCGCCGAAGACCGGATTGCCGTGGGTTCTAATTTAGATGGCGAGGAATTCGGTTAGTAGTAGAATGCAGGGCGACTGTAAATCAAAGGCCGCGCGAGGATCCGAAAACGATGGCCGTCCAATTCTTGTTGTTCCTGATGACGATTCTCCTGATCTTGATTTTTTGGGAGCTGAGTAAGATTCACAGCCGCATCAAGAAGGCGCTTCGTCCTGCTTCCCCCGCGGGACCAGCGGTGAAAGAGGCGCTAAAGACTTAAGAACTGCCGCGACTGCCCCTGGGCTACCGGCGCTCTTTAGTTTCTCCCCCCTTTTGCCTGAGTGGGAATCTGAATCGGCAACCGTGCCGATGCCACTCACGGCTCGCTCAAGCGACTCCTAAGAAAACGACGGAGAATTGTGCCTGCCTGGACTTACTATCCTGGGCGGGCGCGGCGTATGACTCGGGGAAGAAGGATAAGTACGAGTCCGTAGAAAAGAAAAGAGAGGACGAGAGAGGCGGGGTTGCCGAAGCGCAGGTCTTCGAACATGAGTTTCAAGGTGCCGAAGGCGACGGCGGCGTAAGCAATCCAGCCCAGTTCGATACGGGGCGGTCGCGCGGACAGGCCAAGAGATAGAGCGAGCACGCAGATTACGATCGTACGAATTACGGACAGGTCAGAGGCGCCGAGTCCGGTATGCGAAGCAATGATCTGCACTGCCGCCCTTACAACGAGTGCGGCCAGGCTGGAAGCGGCGACAGCCGAGGAGACGATCCAGAGGAGACGGCGGCGAGTTTGATCGAATTGAGTTCGCGAGCCCACGGCGTAGCAGAACGCGGCGACCAGGGCGATGGTAAATGCCGGCCACTGTGAGTTTCCGGAGATGCTGCCCCCCAGAGTGCTTGCGACGTAGGCGGGCAGCGGGGAGATGGCGGTTGCAGCCGCAATGTAGACAGAAGCGTGGAGTCCGAGGCTGAGCTTCAAAGTCCGCGTGTACATCATGGTGGTGAACAGGGCTGCGACACAGAGGAAAGGCAGTTCCCACTCCGTTGGAAGCAGCAAGAAACTTCCGGCGAGCAATAGCGCAGCAGCCGCGTTCGCGCTGATGCGGCGGTTTCGGGTGTGAGTCTCGGCCGCGAAACGCCATAACGTTCCCCAATAGCAAACCATCGCAAGCAGCAGGAAAATGGCTCCGAGCACGGGCCCCGCGGCGTTCTGAGTGACGCGCATCGTGCCGTATGTAGCGAGCGCGAACGAGAGCGCCGCCTGCGTGATTTCGAAGGCAGTGATGCGATGGAGTTGCAGGAATCCGCGAACGGCAATGGAGGCGGCATAGATCGTCGGCAGCAGGACAGTCAGAAGAATAATGCCGGCCGTCGCGGCCGGATGATATCCCTCAGGCAATGGCTGGAATGTGAGCACGGAGATCAGGAGCCAAATCCCGAAGTCGGATGCGAGGGCGGGAAGTGCCCTGAACGTGAGCGGGTGCCCGAAGATGATCGTGATTTCGGTGGCGAGAGACATGGCCAGCATCGCAGAGACCAGAGGGACGAGGTCGCGAGTCGCAATGATCAGGCCAAGAGCGGTGACCGCCGTTGCGATGGCGGCGACCCACGAGATGAGTTGCAGATCGTGACCGGCGGAGAGCGCCAGCGTCACCGCCATGAACCCGACGAGAATGATGGAAGCGGTTGCTGGCGGCAGAACCTGGAAGCGGACAGTCGACTCCCACAACAAAGGGCACAGAATCAGGGCCGACGTCAGCGCATATGTAACCCGCGTAAATCGGCCGGAGGTTCCATACTCCTCAAAGCGCAAAAAGCCCGGGAGCCAATCTGGCTGGGCGGCCCAGAAAATCCAGAAAAAGGCGTAGAGAACCGCGACAGACAGCACGGGCAATTTGGGAACCGATGCAGAATCTGCGATGGCACGCAGTAGGAAGGCACCAGCGAATCCGAGGGCGGATTTGCCGAGAGTGGGAAAGACGCCGGAGAATTCGGCCCAGGTGTTCGTCTCTGCCGAACGGGTTTTCGGCCGGTTTGCAGAGGAGTAGCGATCCGTCGACTCAATGCGTGAAGAACTAGCCCCGCTCGATGCGGCAGAGAGTTTTTCCAGGGCAGACAGACGGTCTTCGAGACCACGCAGGCGTTCGGTGAGTTGCTCGACGAACGACGCCAGACTGTCGACAGCTTGCGGCATGAGGCGCTCCGAATGAGAGCTGGTGCCGTTCCTGCGGGACTCGCTTCCTTGTATCGCCCTGCCCAGCGCTTACGCGCTGGACTAATGAATATCGCCGCCTCGGGTCTTGTCTGCCACTTGTTCGCCTACGCGGTCCCGTGCTCAGGCGTAGTGCGATCTGGATCCACGTCGGTCCACGGCGGCAGAAGTTTTACTAACACCCAAAGAATTACGAAGGGAAGAATCATCAATATGATTGCGGTAAGTAGTCCTTCACGGGTGGCGAATCCCATTTTGTACGTGGTGTATCCGAGGAAGCTCTTGGAAAAGAGCTGTCCTCCGATGACGACGTTCCAGCGCATGGCGAAGATCCCGATGACGGTGAGGCTTCCGGCGAGTGCGTAGATGCGCTTGCGGGCGACCTCGGAGAATTTCACCAACTGGGTGAAGCCCAGCAAGGCGATGGGCGTGACGGTGCCGAGCAGAATCTGAACGATGACCTGCGAAGTCCAGAGGCGGGTGTGCACCATGAAATCGAGGCTGCGAAAAGATTCGTCGGCTTCATAAATGCGCTGCAACAGGTCGAGCATCTCCAGGCTGAAATCAATGACGAATGTATAGAGCAGGTATTGCGCGATCTTATCGAGGCAGCCGATGTCGATCTGCTTCCCCCGCAGGCGCGAGGACAGCATGTAGAGCAGCATGACCGCTGCGATGCCGGAGACCATCGCCGAAAAGATGAAGACGATCGGCATCAGCGGAGAGGACCACCATGGGTTGGCCTTCACGGAACCAAAAATGAATCCAACGTATCCGTGGAGCAAGAACGCGGAGGGAATGCCGATGACGGTGATGAAATAGCCGAGGCGCTCGTCGATGCGCAGAGAGCGTTCGGTGATTACATCGGATCCAAGCGTCAGCGCGCGATAGACGACACGCGTCAGTCCGGTTGAGGTTTGCGATTTCAGCACGATGTCGCGGCGGTAATCGAGCCAGATCTCCAACAGCAGCACCGCCATGAGATACCAGAGATAGACGAAGCCGAACATGGCCATGGCAGAGGAGCGGTGCGGCGTAAGGTACATCTCGATGGAGCGCTCGGGATGTCCGAGGTGCAGTTGCAGCGGGAGCGGCGCGACCAGCAAGAACGCCAGAGCGGTCAGGAGAGCGAGGCGGTAGGTCGGTTTGACGGCCTCCACACGGAAGACGCGCTCGAGCGATGCAAGGATGAAGGCGCCGGCTACCAGTCCCGTGATGAAGGGATAGAGAACGATGAGGACACTCCATTGGAGTTCCACTTCGTTCGGATACATGAAACCTTCGACGGGGATGTGCACGAGCCTCCTTTAAATCCTCAAACACACAGTCGCTTTGCGACTGCCCCGGACGAAATGTCCGGGCTACATGCTGTTACCGAACGGAACCATCCATGCCGTTGTAGAAAACCTTGGCGCCGGTGGCCATGTGCGGTTTCAGTACTTGCACCGAGTGCGTGCGCAGGAATTCGTGAATCGGGTCGTTCGGGTTCTTCAAGTCCGCAAGCTGGCGCGCGCCGGTAGGGCAGACCTCGCAGCAGGCAGTCGTCAGGCCCTTCGTAATGCGGTGATAGCACAGCGTGCACTTCTCCGCCGTATTGGTTTTCGGGTTGATGAAGCGGCATCCGTAGGGGCAAGCCTGCACGCAATAGCGGCAGCCCAGGCAATAGTTCTTGTCGACCAGCACGACGCCGTCTGGACTCACGAAAGTTGCGCCCACCGGGCAAACCTGGGTGCAAGGAGAATCGGCGCAATGGTTGCACAGCTTGGGGACGAAGAAGTTCTTGCCGCTGGTGTCCTGATTAAGCGGGAAACCATCTTTCCCGCCATTGGGTGATTCCACTTGTGGGCGTTCGATGGCGTAGTCGGTGACGTGGTAGCGCTCGATCCAGGTGCGAAAGTAGCCGTCGGGGACATCATTTTCCTGCGAGCAGGCCCGAACACAACTGCCGCAGCCGATGCACTTGGGAATGTCGATCAGCATGCCCCACCAATGTTCGGTGAGTTTGTAGTTGGGGGAGGCTTCTGGAGTTCCGGCCTGGACGTACTTCCAGGCGACCGCGGCGGCAGGCAATAGGAGTAGGAGGCGGCGGCGTGTGATGTCCATTACCTCTTGCCTCCCGATGCAGCTTTAGCATCTTCCTCAATCTTTGGGCGGTGTGGCCGATGGCAGGTATCACAAGCCAGACCCGCGGAGTGTTCGATGGTTGCGACTTGCGGGAATCCCTTGGGCTTGGCGCTGTTGGCTTCGTGACAGCGCGAGCAAACCACAGCCGTATCGAGCTTTGGCGGCCTGATGGTTGCGGGATCGTCGGCGTGCCGGGCCTGGGGTCCGTGACAGGCCTCGCATGGAACCACGACATGTTTACCGAGCTTTTTCTGATCGACCACCTCGGTGTGGCAAGCCTCGCAGACATCGTGTCCGGCGTGGGCGATTGGGCGCGCAGCGATTTCCTGGATGGCGTCGGCCCGGTAGTGGCCGTACTGGCCAAAGGAACGGGGCACAACGGCGGCACGCAGGACCACAAATGCAATCAGGGCGATGACCATGACTGCTCCGAGCCGGATCAGGTGTTCGATATCTTTAAACAAGTTTGTGTCCTGGCGCCTGGGGGAGGGCGCAATGCGCATAAGCGCAATGATCTTGGATAACGGGAATTACCGCCGGGAACGATGATTGAAGTCACAGGCGGCTGTGATGAGGGTCACCCGGATTCCGCAAGGCACGGGAAAAAGGCCCCGTTCGCGCGGCAATTGATAGACCCAAAGAGCTTCGGCAAGACCTGAGGAATAGGACAATCGCAGCGAAGCGGGAGGTTCAGGCACGACGAACTCCGCTCAGATTCCGTCAATGTGATTGTGAGGTACTAGAAAGGGCGATTGACGACGAGATAAACCAGCACCCCGATGCAAAGAGTCAGGACGAGAATCAAGAACTTCTCGGTCTTGAGGCTATCTTTGCGTACTTTGGATTCGGCGGACATTCGTAAGCTAGTTTCTGCTACAGGAACCACTTTGAGAATAGCTCCGTCGTGGCGGGCACGAAGGTAATGTGCCCGAAGTTATCCTCCGCGTCCCCCGGCGACGGACCGGTCGACACGTGGGCGCGGAGTTTCGAGGGGTGGAAAACTTCAAGGCTGCGCAGGTGGCCGGAGAACGATTAAACTGTTCTTCGCATGTTTGGGGACAAGGGAATCCCGATGTTCAGCTGGCTTGCGGCCTTGGTGCTTCTGGCCGCGCCGGCCAGCGCGCAGAGCGGCGGACTGAACGGTGCAGTCGCGGGCAGAGCACAGCCGGGTGCGTCTTTATCTGGCAGTAAAGGTGTCAACTTCGACGATGTAGTGACGCTTGCCATCCGGCAGGAACGGCGCCTCACGGATTTGCTGAACAATTTCAGGCCGATTGCGGAAACTTACCTTCAGGAAGAACGGAGAGACTCCGAACTTGGTACTTCTCCTAGCGGCGATGAATACTTTCTGAGCCGTCTTGATCTGGCTGGCAGTTCTCCTTCTACAGAGCCGTTCGTGGAATCGGAACCGACGAGAGCCAGTTGGGAGAAAAGGTGGATCAAGAACGAAAGACCGTTTACAGCCCTCGAATTTGTGCGTCCGGTGTTCGTCGACAAAGACCACTTCGACCGGCAGAACTACAGCTTCAAGTTTGTACGATGGGAAGTCCTCGGTAATGTGCGCTGCGCGGTGATCGACGTCGAGCCACGGGAGCTTGCGAAGAATTTGGGTTTCCTGGGAAGGTTGTGGGTCGAGGATCAGGACTTCAACATTGTTCGCTTCACTGGAACCTATACGTCAGCGCGCGCGTTCCATTTCGACAGCTGGCGGCTGAACATCCTGGGAGTGCGATGGATGCCCGCGTACATCTACACGGAGGAGTCAAACCCTGGCGATCCCGCCAGCCACATTCCCTGGTTTAAGGGGCAGACTCGGATCTGGGGATACGACGTCGCGCACGCGGGAGATCATCGCGAGTATGCCAAGCCGCTGACCGACACGCCGGTATGGGTTGACCCCAGCCGGCACGAAGCATCGCAGGACTTGAATCCTGCGAACACCCTGGGAACCGAGGCCTACACCTCAGAAGACAAGGTTGTGGAACGGTTGCAGGTTGCGGGCCTGATGGCGCCGGATGGCGTAGTCGACGACGTACTGCAGACCGTCGTCAACAATCTGATGATCACGAACAACCTGGATATTCCCGCGGTGCGATGCCGAGTGCTGCTGACGACGCCGCTGGAATCGTTCGTCGTGGGACGCACGATCGTCATCAGTAAAGGGCTGTTGGATGTCCTGCCTGATGAAGCGTCACTGGGAGCGGTGATGGCGCACGAACTGGCCCACGTCATTTTGAAACACTCGATTGCCGGAGAGTACCTGACGAGCGTTTCCTCGCTGTTCCCGGATGCGGAGATTTTTTCGCGATTCGGTTTCCGTTTCACTCCGGAGCAGGAATCCGAAGCGGACCGCAAGGGACAGGAACTGCTGGCGAAGTCTCCCTATAAAGATCAGCTCGCGGGTACGGGACTGTTCCTGAAAGCGCTGGAAGCGCGTTCGCAGCAATTACCGAACCTGACGCGCGGGCGATTCAGCAATGATTTCGGCAGCAGCCATCTGGTGGGCATGCAGGCCGTGACACAAGCTGGTGGACATTTGCAGATGAAGCGGCTCGATCAGATTGCGGCCTTGCCGCTGGGTTCGCGGATCACCGTCGATCCCTGGTCGGACCGCATCGATATGCGCAAGATGACGGCAATCCAACTGGAAACACCGGCGGAAAAGATGCCATTTGAAGTGGCTCCGTTCTTTCCTTACCTGAAGCGGCTGGAGGAGCAGAAAGAGCAAGCCGCAGCCCGGCCGTAGCCATTTCCCGAATCACACTCCCGACAGCACACAAACCTTCGCGTTCATGCCTACAGTCTATTTTTCCGGGTTATAACGTGCGAGCCACGCGGCGATCTCGCGGAATACATCCTGGCGCTGTTCCCAGAGCGTAGGAAAGTGCGGCGAGCCGGGATAGGTCACCATGCGCGTGGTCTTGCCCCGTGCGGCCAGCACTTCGAAATACTCGCGGCCCTGATACGTGGGAACCCGTTCGTCCGCAGCGCCATGTAAGACCAGCAGAGGTGTGGTGACATTTTCCGCGTGCATGGCGGCGGAGAAATCGAGAAAAGCGTTGGGATCCTTGTCGGGCCAGCGGGCGTCATAGTCGATTTGCTGCACGTCGCTGGTCCACATGAACGTAAGCCAGTCGGTAATTCCAGCGCCTTCAATGGCCGCCTTGTAGCGGTGAGTTTGAGTTACCGTCCAGGAAGTCATGAAGCCGCCGGCACTCCACCCGAAAATGGTCAGGCGATTGGGGTCCGCCCAGCCCTGGGCGACGGCATAGTCGGTAGCGCTATCCACATCACGATAGGCGCGGTCTCCAAAATGTTGATAAATCGCGCTCAGAAACTCGCTGCCATAGCCGGTTGAGCCCCGGTATTCCGGCTGCAGGACCACATAACCCATGCCGGCGAAAATGCGGCAGAACATGTCGAAACGGAGAGAGTCGTTGGCCTCAGGGCCGCCGTGAGGAAAGACCATGAACGGATACTTCTGTCCGGATTTGAAATCGGGAGGAAAGGTAACGATACCTTCGAGAGCGATTCCTTCTTTGCTGGTCCAATGCACCGCCCGAACTTCGCCGAGAGAAGTCTTGGAGAGTTGATCGTCGCCCTCCGTCGTGATGCGCTGCAGAGTGTTGCCATGCGGGATCGCGACGTTGGAAGCGTGCTGGGGATCGGCGACGGTGAATACGTGAATATCGGGAGCGGCTGCGATCTCGGGAGAAACTGGAGGCCCGTTGAGTGTCCCCTCGGGCCAAGTGTAGGCGCTGGCGAGGGAGTTGTTCTGGAACGAATCGACTTCAGATCGAACGCCGTGCGCCACGAGGACCCAGGCGTTTCCGCGAGTGTCGACGGACAGACCCAGTGCGGTGGCATCCAGCCTGGGAGTGCGGTCGACGGGAGTTCCGCCGGTCGCTGGGACGGTCCAAACGTGCTCGGGAGTCAGAACCGGCGTGGTGGTGCTGAGGAAGATGAGATCTTTATCGCCGTTGATCCAGCCGATTTCGCTCGTGGCGTTGTCAATAGTTGCAATATGCTTCACGCCCGAGGCGCTGCAGACATCAATAAACGAGTGAAGGTAATGAAAACCGATTTTGGGAGTCGATGACAAGACGGCGATTGAGGCGCCGTCGTGCGACCACGCGATCGCATTGATGTCGTGGAGACTTGGACACCACCATGTGCCGTTCGTGCCATCGGCGGCGACCACGTACAGGCTGGTGGATTCTGCTTCGATAACCGTGTGGACGTCGGCAAGCGGGTCGGGGAGGCGCGGATCCGCGAGAACCGCGTAGTGCGATCCGTCCGGAGAGATATGTGCAGAGTGAATGCCTCGAGGCAGGCCGGTCAGCGGGACAGGGCTTGCGGCCGCTGCCGCAGGAGTATTGGGCGGCGCCACAGGCAAAGTGGCGAGCTGAGCCTTCTTATCCACTTCGGAAAGTCCGTAGAGGGCGCCATCTTTTGTGAATCCCGTGGGCTTGAACTTTTCCGGGAGGTTGAGATGACGCGATTCACCGCCTGCGGCCGGAATCAGATCCCATTCGGTGTCGGTGGGGCCTTTGTGGCCGCCAAACTGGACGCGGTATAGGAGGTTCTTTCCGTCAGGTGAAATGGCAACTGCCGCTGCGCTGTGGAGGCTAGCGGCGTCGTCGAAGGTGAAGGCGTGGTGCGTGGTTTGAGCGACCACGGTGAACGAGAAGCCCAGCAGGAGCGTGTGGGCCAGGAAGAAGTTGCGCATGGAATCCTCCGCAGACAGGGCAGAAGGATATCAAACGAGAGAGAGTAACGAGAAGCGCGCTGGCGCAAAAAGGCCGCTCGCTGTGCATCGCGGAACAGGCGAGGCGGCTGTCGCTACCTGAGCACGATGACCGTCGTAACTTGGGGCGGAGTTACTTTCTTCGTAAAGTTCTCGGTAAGAGTTTATGAACCTCCAATCTCTGGTGGTCTGTTCCGACGACCGGACAGTGCGACTTCTTCGCAGCGTGTTAAGCGAATTGGAGATTGAAGTGGAGCACTGCCCGGACCTGGCACAGGCTCGCAAAAAACTCGCGCAACAGCGATTCGAAGCAGTCATCATCGATTGCAAAGAGCCGCAGGATTTCTCATTGCTGCAAGGGATTCGTTCCGGAGATCGCAATCGCCGGTCGATGACGGTGGCGATTATCGATGGGCGCTCTGATTTGCATGCCACGTTTGAGAGCGGCGCGAATTTTGTCGTCTACAAGCCCATCTCCAGCGAAAAAGCGAAATCGAGCTTTCGCGCGGCGCGCGCTCTGATGCAACGGGAGAGGCGGCGATCGGTCCGTTTGCATGTCAATATCCCGGCATATTTCCGGTTCGACAACGGGGAAGGCGAGCAGTCGACGATCTCCGGCCTGAGTGAGGGTGGGCTCTCCGTTCGCTTTGGCAGCACGAATCGGAAGAAATCGGGCACGATCGGATTGTGCTTTGCGTTGCCGGACACCACGACGGTGATCGAAGCCACGGGAACCATCGCGTGGCAAGACACGCGGTACCGGGCGGGCGTCCAGTTCGCGACCATCCCCGATGCTTCGCGCCGGAGTTTGAAGGAGTGGCTGGAGGCGAAAAGTGGCGAGAAGCGCGATCCTCCGATTGCGTGCAAACTAGTCGCTCTGAGCAGGGGCGGCTGTTTCCTGGAGACTCCGTCGGCATTTCCGGTGCAGACCAATGTTGAGCTGCTATTGCGCGCCGCAGATTGCTCGGTCCGGACCAAAGGGAAAGTGGCCTTCATGGACCCGGAACTGGGGATGGGAATCGAGTTTTTGGGGCGCTCCGCGGAACCGATGCGGCGAGTGGAAGAACTGATACAGCTCGCTACGACGAATCCGGAGAGTCTGGCCGAAGCGCTGGTGGAACCAGAGGGGCTGGACTGGAAGAACTCCAGCGACGCTTCGCCCGATCAGGCGAAGGCGGCAGGGGAGGCGCCGGGCGATTCTCTGGTTGAATTACTCAAGCATGCTGCAAGCTTCTCTTCCCGGGACGATATCCTGCGAGAACTCGAACCTTACCGGATAAAAACCCTGAGCGAGCCGGCGGTGAATTCCTCTTCGGCGCAGCGCCGGGAACCTCGAATCTCCGTTTCGCGCCCGGTTCAACTCGTGGTTCACGACACGGTGCAAGCGGTGCAATCGCATCCGACAGCGATGATCGACGTAAGCCATCACGGTGCGCGGATCGACCATACCTCATTAAGCTTGCAGCCCGGAGACCCCGTGCACCTCGTTTCTGGAGGGCTTGACGTCCGCTTCCGCGTGATTTGGGTCGGGGAGCAGGGGACTGCGCAGGAAGGCCAAGTAGGCCTGCAAAAAATGGATGATTGATGCCAGTACACCACTTCTCTAACGATCCATTTTCATTCCGAGGCGATGCAGATTTCGAAGCTGTCGTGGCTTTAGAAAATCCAGCAGGAAACAATCAACAAACAACGTGACCTTCGTAATCGACTGGCGCCGTTACCGCATTGATGGGGTTCGAGGCGACTCCTAGAATCGACAGAGGGCTCACTCCGCCCGCATTCGTATGCCTGAGATCACAAGACGACTGGACCGAGCCGAGTTGGGAAGACGCGTGGAGCGGGCGGAGAAACTCCTGCAGAAGGGGAAGACCGCCGAGGCACTGGAAGAGTATCTGCAGGTGCTCAGGGATGACTCGGAGAATGATGTCGTCCGGCAGTTGTCGGCGGATCTTTGCCTGTCCCTGAACCGGAATGGTGAGGCGGTAAAACTGCTCGGAGACTTGTTCGAGCGGCAGGTCACGGCCGGCGACGCCACCCGGGCGAGTTTGACGTACAAGAAGTTAGCGCGGCACGGTAATCCCACCTGGCAGCAGAAATTCCGTTTCGGACAACTGCTGGAAGGGTCGAACAAGAAGCTGGCAGTGGGGACCTACGAATCCGCGCTGACAGATCTGGGGAAACTGGGAAAGAAGAAGGAATCCGCAGAGCTTCTGGATCGCATCGTCGCCATTGAGCCGACCCAGGCCAACCTGCTGCGTGTAGCGGAACTGGCTTCGGAGTTGGGAAATGGAAAGCTGGCGGCGTCCTCGTTTCAAAAAGTTGCGCAGATTGTCAGCAGCGAAGGTGGCGATCCGGCGCAGTGGTACGAAAAGGCCTATCAGGAGGACTCCTCGAACCTCGAGATCGCGCTGGCGTATGCCAAGAGCCTGCTGGCCCAGTCGCAGGTCGGAGCGGCGATCTTCATCCTTGAACCGCAGATCAATTCGGGGCAGGTTACTCCGGAGTTCCGGGAAGCCTACGCTGACGCACTGGTGGCGGCTGGGCGTTACGTGGAAGCCGAGCCATTGGTCTGGCAGCTATTTGAGGCGAATCCGGGCAGAGTGCAGCAAGTCATCTCGCTAATTGGGAACCTGCTGGACCTCCAGAACGACGAAGCTGCGGTGGCCCTGGCGCGCAAGCTCGAACAATTCCAGCGCAGGCGTGGCGAGCGGCGCCAGTTCATCGCCATCATGGAAGACTTGACGGCGGCGCATCGGCCGTCCTCGCAGCTGCTGGAGTTTCTCAGCGAACTTTATAACGCGTCGAACCGCGAGAGCGACTACTGCTCGACGCTATTGAAACTCTTTGATCTTTACTGCAGCACGAACGAGTACGCCAAAGCGGCGGAGTGCCTGGACCGTGCGGCCGAGGTGGATCCCTACGAGCCGGGACATCTGAAGCGCCTGGAAATGATTAAGGGCAAGGTGGATGAGGCGCGATTCAAAGTGATCGCATCCCGATTCTCGACCGTGAGCAAGCCGACCGACGAGCCGGCACAGGTCGACCAGCGGACGCTGGGTGCCTCCACGTTACAGGATTTAATGCTGCAGGCGGAGATCCTGGTGCAGTACGGGATGCGCAACAAAGCGGTGGAGCGGCTGCAGAGAATCCAGGAGTTATTTCCGCGAGAGGAAGAGAAGAACGAAGATCTGCAGCGGCTATATCTGTCCGCAGGAGTGACACCGCGCTATGCGGGAGCGGCGCCACTGCCTCCGGCGGCTCCGCCCCCACCGAGCGCGCCTCCGGCTCCGTTGCAGGATCCGGCAGCCGATGTGCGAAGCTTTACTCGCGTGGCAGAGATTACCCGCAAGTTGTACAGCCAAGGCACCGCTCCCGCAGTCCTGAGCACAGCTGTGAAAGAGATTGGCGCGCACTGGGAGGCTACGCGGTGCATTGCGGCGATGGGGAAAGCTGGATTGTCGCCGACCGCGATGAATGAGTACTGCGCCGAAGGATTCAAGAAGGGAACCGCTTCAATCCTCGGCGAACTGGTTGGCTGTCTGCAGCAGGAAGTGAAAGGGCACGATCCGCTGGCGATCCAGGATCCACAACGATCGGCAGTGTTGAAGCCGGCCCAAAAGGCTGTGGCGGAGCTAGGTTGCGCATCGATTCTGGCGATCCCTTTGAGCGATGGCGATGAGACGGTTGGGATTCTCGTGCTGGTAAACAATCGAGCCCGCGTCTGGCAGCAGGCCGACACGGTCGTCCTGAAGACGCTGGCCGATCAGATGGTGATCGCCCTCAATAATGCAGGGCTGCGTCGCTTGGTGAAGAATCTGTCAGTGACCGATGAAAAATCTGGATTGCTGAAACGAGCCTCGTACCTCGATTTGCTGCTGGCCGAGAGCAAGCGCGCCATCCAGAACGCATCGGCGCTGTCAGTGGTCCTGATGCAGTTCGGCAGAAGCGCGGCGCTGTTGAAGGAATATGGCGAGGCCGGTGTGCAAACCGTCATGGAGCGCGCGGGACAGTTGTTTGCGGCGAATATCCGGTCGAACGATCTGGCGTTCCGCTATGACACCGCGACCATCGCGATCCTGCTGGGCGAGACTTCAGAAAAAGAGGCACTGCTCGCAATTGAGAAACTGCGGAAGGTTCTTGCCGATGTGCGTTACCCCGCAAAGGATGGTGCGGCGCAGGGTTCCCAGGCGCAGTTCGCCGCCGGAGTGGCGGAGGCGGTGATCCGGAGCGAGTACGATCCCGTCGACGTGGTGACCGAGATTATCAATCGTGCAGAGCGTGCCCTGGGGCAGGCTCTCACCCAGGGGCCAGGCAAAGTCGTGGCGCTTGGCCCGGCGGCCATGGCGACCGGAGCAGTGGCTTAAGACGGATTTCCGATCCAGGACATTGGACTTCAGGCCAGGCTCAGTATTCAGTATCAGAATTGACCCCGCCATCGAACCGGCATGAGCTCTAGCTCTCTGTGCCTCGGTGTCTCCGCGGCGAACTGCGAACTGACTCCCGAATTCGCCAACCTGCTTCCAGCGCTGCTACACTGAAAAGTTTTATGAAATAAACTCTAGCCGGGTCCGGCGGGGTTCTGCGAGATCATCATGCTAAAAGCCGGCGATATTGCGATTGTTAGTGGGGCGCGCACGCCTTTTGGGCGTTATTGCGGGAAGCTGAGAGATTTTACCGCGCAGGAACTGGGCGCGATTGCGGGCAAGGGCGCGATCACGCGCTCGGGCATCGATGCCAAGGAATTCGATCATGTGGTATTCGGAAACGCGCAGCAGACCTCGGGCGACGCTCTCTATGGAGCACGGCACGTGAGCCTGCGAGCGGGGATTCCGATTGAAACGCCGGCCCTCACGGTGAACCGGCTGTGCGGCTCGGGGATGCAGGCGCTTGTGAGCGCGGCCCAGATGATCCAGATCGACGAAGCGAAAATTGTGCTGGCGGGCGGTATGGAAGCGATGTCACAGGCTCCGTTCGTGATTCGCGGGCGCGACGGGTTTACGCTGGCTCCCGGCGGCAAGCTGGAAGATTCGCTAATGGTTGCGCTGCTCGATTCGTATTGCGGATCGTATATGGCGAACACCGCCGAACTCTACGGTGAGCAGCAGGGGATCACGCGACAGGCGCAGGATGAATTCGCATTGCGGTCGCAGAAGTCTGCGGACGACGCGTACAACTCGGGGCGACTGCAGGAAGAACTGGTACCGGTGCCGCTGCGAAATCACAAAGGCGAGCCGACCGGAGAATCGCTGACTGAAGATGATCACCGGCGGCCGCAGACCACGATGGAAGGGCTGGCGAAGCTGAAGCCGGCGTTTGGGAAAAATGGAACGGTCACCGCCGGGAATGCCAGCGGGATCGTGGACGGCGCAGCCGCAGTGGTCGTCATGTCTCTCGAAGAGGTCCGCAAACGCAACATGGAACCGCTGGGCCGGATTGTGAGTTGGGGCATCGCGGGCGTCGAGCCCAAGCTGATGGGGCGCGGCCCGGTTCCGGCGACGAAAATCGCGCTGCAGAAGGCGGGCCTGTCGCTGGATTACATCGATTTGATCGAAGTGAACGAAGCGTTTGCCGCCCAGTATCTGGCGGTGGAGAAAGAGTTGGGATTGGATCGCGAGAAGGTGAATGTGAATGGCGGGGCGATTGCGCTGGGACATCCTCTGGGCGCGACCGGGACGCGGCTGGTGATTACGCTGCTGTACGAATTGCGGCGCAGAAAGAAGAAGTACGGGCTGGCGACGGCGTGCATCGGCGGCGGGCAGGGGATCGCGATGGTGGTGGAGAGCATGAATTGAGCTCTCTTCTGTTCCACAGAGCTTCTTTGCCACGGATGAACGCAAATAGAGCTGTTGTCGTCCTGTGCGGCTTTGCCGCGAAGGATCTATGCACTTGGCCCGCATCGGGGGATTGCATATATCCTTCGCTCTGCTCAGGATGACAAACTTAGTTTTTCGAGGAAGCAATCATGGAGATTACGAAAGTAGGGGTTCTCGGTTGTGGACTGATGGGGTCCGGCATTGCGCAGGTTTGCGCGATGGCGGGATTCGAGGTCACGGTGCTCGAAGTCGAGCAGAAATTTCTCGACAAGGGCTTTGCGGGAATCGAGAAATCCCTGGCGAAGTTTGCCGAACGGCCGGTAGAGAAAGGCGGAATCACGGGCCAGCAGAAAGACGCGGCTCGTGCGCGGCTCAAAGGCACTACGAACAAATCCGACCTGGCCGCCTGCGACATCGTGATTGAGGCGATCATCGAGAATGTGGAAGAAAAAAAGAAGATGTATGCGTCCATCGATGGCATCGTGAAGAAGGACGCGATCTTTGCTTCGAATACGTCGTCAATCTCGGTGACGGAATTGCTGACTTCAGTGAAGCGGCCGGAGCGGTTTATCGGGCTGCACTTTTTCAATCCGGTGCCGCTGATGAAGTTGGTGGAAGTGGTGCGCACGATCGCCACTGCGGGCGACGTTTACGAGACGGCTTACGAGTTTGCGAAGAAGCTGGGCAAGGTTCCGGTGCGCACTTCGGATAAGACGGGATTCATCGTGAACCGGCTGCTGGTGCCCTATTTGCTGGATGCGATTCGAGCGTACGAAGAGGGCGTGGGGTCGATTGAGGATATCGACAACGCGATGAAGCTGGGCTGCGGGTATCCGATGGGCCCGTTTACGCTGCTGGATTTTGTCGGGCTCGACACAACGTATTACATCACCCATGTGATGTATGACGAGTTCAAAGAGCGGCGGTTTGCGTCGCCTCCGCTACTGAAGCGGATGGTGATGGCGGGGTGGTACGGGAGGAAATCGGGGCGCGGGTTTTATGATTACACGGACCCGGAGAAGCCAAAGGCGCAGAAGCTATAGCCACGGATTCACACGGATCTACACGGATTCTTGATTGTCATCCGGAGCGGCGCGGTTTGCCGCGAAGGATCTATGCAGTTTGATGGAGCCAGGAGATTGCATAGATTCTTCGCTTCGCTCAGAATGACAAACGCTGGAACTTGTGCTGATCCGTATAATCCCCGTGAATCCGTGGCCAGGAATTTGATCTTATGAACTTCGAAAACATTCTTCTCGAAAAGAAAAACTCGATTGCCTACGTCACCGTGAATCGCCCGAAGGTGCTTAACGCACTGAACATGGCCACCATGGAGGAGTTGCGGGCGGCGTTTCATGACATCAAGAGTGACCCAGCAATGCGCGTCGTCATCTTCACCGGTGCGGGCGAGAAAGCGTTCATTGCCGGGGCTGATATCGGCGAGTTAGCCAAGCACGACGCCGTCAGCGGCAAGGAGTATACGCACCGCGGGCAGAACGTGCTCAATCTCATCGAAAATCTCGGCAAGCCGGTCATCGCGTGCATCAACGGATTTGCGCTGGGCGGTGGATGCGAGATTGCGATGGCGTGCACGATGCGGCTGGCGAGCGAGAACGCGAAGCTGGGACAGCCCGAGGTGAAGCTCGGAATCATTCCCGGATACGGTGGCACGCAGCGGCTGCCGCGCCTGGTGGGCAAAGGAATCGCCATGCAGATGGTGCTGGCGGGAGAAATGATTACGGCGCAGGAGGCGCATCGCATCGGACTGGTGAACGAAGTGCTTCCGGCGGCGGAATTGATTCCTCGCGCGGAGGCGATTGCTGCCAAGATTACTGCCAACGCGCCGTTGGCCGTGCAGTACGCGATGGAGGCAGTCAACAAAGGGATGGAGATGACCTTGGCTGAAGGGCTGTATCTCGAGGCCGTCCTCTTTGGCGTGGCCTGCGCGACCGAAGACAAGACCGAAGGGACGCGGGCGTTTCTGGAGAAGCGACCGGCACAGTTCAAAGGCAAATAACTTCTTTGCCTCGGATCAACGCGGATTTCACGGATCAAAGGTATTCTCACCAAAGAAGCACAGAGTCCCGGAGACGAGCCTCAAGAAATGAGATGGGTTGCTGTCACAACTCGAGCGAAGAGTGCGGAGGATTTTACCCTTTTGACGAGAGTGCTCCGTGCATTGGGGCTCCGAGCGGATGAAATTGAAAAGTATGGCAAAGCTCGCATTCAGATGTTTCGGCCGGATGCCTTGATCCTGGAGATTGTGTCTCGTGATGGCTCGGGGAGCGACCCGGATCTGGATCTAACTATCTCCGACCCTGATTCCGCCATTGAAATCATCACGAAGATGGGACTCAAAGTCGTCGATGACCACTCCGGGCCCGAGCCAAAACATACGGGCCGGTACTTTGATGTACGTCTACCCGGGGGGACACTGGCTCGATTTACCGGAGTTCGGTTGCCTGTCCCTGAACCCGCTTACCGTAGCTACTTCGAGGGAAATCTAACCTCTGCGGGCAAGACGTTTGCCATCGTTGTCTCCCGGTTCAATTCCTTCATTACGGAAAGACTATTAGCCGGGGCGGTTGATGGCCTCCGACGGTTAGGGAATGATTCCGATAGAGGTTACGACATCGTCCGCGTGCCTGGCGCATTCGAGATTCCTTCTGCGGCTCGCACATTGGCTCTGACCGGCAAGTACGACGCGATCATCTGCATCGGATGCCTGTTGCGCGGGGACACGGCGCATTACGATGTGATCGTGAATGAAGTCACTCGCGGGATTGGACAGTCGGCGCAGGAGACTGGGATTCCCCACGCTTTCGGTGTGCTGACTTGCGACACACTGGAGCAGGCCATCGATCGAGCCGGGTTGAAGATGGGCAACAAAGGATTCGAGGCGGCACTAGCAGCGGTCGAGATGGCGTCGTTGAAAACAGCTGTCAGCCGTCAGTTGCCAGTTGTCCGCAAGAGCAAAAGCCCCAAAGATCCGCACGCGCGAACCGCGCGTTCCCGGAAGCCCTCTTCCAGGAAGCGCAAGTCCTGATCTTCGCCAGTCATTATCTTTTCCACTGCATCGCCTCCTGTAAACTGAAAGCGGATCGCAGATAGCTAGAGCTGAATGGGCACACGTCGCAAATCTCGGGAACTGGCTTTGCAGATGCTGTTTCAGTCCGACATGGGCAAACAGGATGCCGAGCAGGTGCGAAAGACATTTTGGGCCGAGCACGGGACGGCGACCGCCGAAGTGCGCGGTTTCGCCGACGATCTGTTTCGTGTAGCCACCGACCGCGTGGGAGAGATCGACGGATTGATCGAGAAGCATGCGGAACACTGGCGAATGGAGCGCATGGCGGCGGTCGATCGGAATCTGCTGCGAGCCGCGGTGGCGGAATTACTGGCTTATCCGGAAACGCCGCGGGCCGTGGTGATCAATGAAGCGCTCGAGATCGCGCGGAAGTTTTCTTCTCCGGAGTCGGTCCACTTTGTGAACGGAGTTCTCGACAGCGTAGGCAAGGAACTCGAAACCAGCACCCCGTAGACAGTCATCCCCTGGTCGCGCCACAGCGCCCTTTCCCAATTTCCGGAAACATCCAAACCACCATAGCCGTTTCTACGGCTTGACCAGCGCCACGTTCAGACTGCAAATGGAAGATGACGGTAGGTACGCGCAGAACGCGTTGAAGTAATTGGGCAGATTGGGGAACGAGAGCTGCACCTGATCCGCCCCACCCAGTCCTGTGCTGACTTCGTGGAGCATTCCGTCGCTGCCGGCGATCAGGATAGTGCCGCCGTCGACGGCCATGTCCGCGCTTACCGGTGTGGCATTGCCCAGCAATTCAATGCCGCCGACCAGGGCCCCGGCGATGAAGTTGTACGCGAGGATCGTAGAGCTATTGGAATTGACGACGTAAA
Organism: uncultured Acidobacteriota bacterium; assembly: GCA_963807095.1. Lineage (GTDB taxonomy): Bacteria > Acidobacteriota > Terriglobia > Terriglobales > Acidobacteriaceae > Sulfotelmatobacter. The sequence continues at coordinate 1,726,467 of CAWEAF010000003.1, forward strand.
ACTGAGTGCCATCGGCTGAGACAAAGAAGTTTAGTGGTTGAAGCGTTCCCTGACCCAGTTCAATACGTTGCACGGAGCGCAGAGGGTCGCCGCTGATGAATTGCAGGCTTTGGGGACAGAGGGTTCCGGCGGCAGGCGGCGAGATGGTCGACGTAATAATGTCGAATCCCGTGGAGTCGAGGATCGCAATATGAATGCCGTCGGGGATGGTATTGCCATAAGAATCCCGGCCATCAATGTGAAGATTCGGCAGAACTCTCATCAGAATTGGGTTCTCGGGCAAAGGCAGAGTGGCGGCGACTTGATTGTTGCAGTTGGCGAACGCGGTGAGGTTCGCGGGAGTGGTGCTGGTCGCCGACTCCGCCACAAAAGCGAATGCCCCATTGGGTGCGAATCCGATCGCGTTCGCAGGCCCGGAGAGCGAAAGCTGGGGAGTTGTCGGCGAAGGCTGCTGCAGAGCCTGCAGCGGAGAATAGATGTACAGGCTGTTTCCCCCTCCTCCCGCGATAAGGGTCTTGAGTCCGTCGGGCGAGAATGCAGCCACCGTCGCCGCAGGGATCTGCAGCGCTGTTATGGATTGGGAATTGCCTGCCGTGTTCACAACATAGGCCTGATTAGGAGAGTGCAGAGTGTCGGAAAACAGCGCGACTGTGCCGCTGTTGCTGACCGCCAGCACCTTGCCGGTCACCGCGCCCAGCGAGGTGAACGGATTCGTACTGCCTCCAAAGACCGCAGGATTAATGCTCAAAGCCCCAAAGTCACTCCCCATATAGATTCGGCTCCCTTGAAGATCGAACAGCAAAGAATTTGGGGAAGTAGGAAGCGGAATTTCATTTCCCGGAGAAGCCTTGGCCGTGGAGACGTAGTAGACGGACGAACTGCAATTCACGGGAGGCTGATGTGCGCATCCAGTGCTGGCGGCCAAGACGGAAGCGGGGGACGGCGAGCCAGAAACCACACCGGTAATTGCGGCGTTCGGGGACAGCTGGATCGGAGCTGCGGAAAAAGGATTTGAAGGATTCAGAAAAACCGGAGAAGAGTACACCGGAACCGGGATCATCTCCTGACATCCGGCAAACTGGGGAAACTGCGCCTGGAAAAATGTGGTGCAGGCTTGTATCTGAGCGGGAGTGGACAGCGTCTGCGGCACTTCAGGAAATCCGATGTTGCATTGTGGCGGAGAACAGGCAGCCGTAATATTGGCCGAACCTGGATTCGCAAGCGTAAGAGAACAGCTCAACAGGCATGAGTTGGCCACACTGATGGATCCGGGCTGGGACGAGGTCCAGTTTAGCGGAATACTAGTCAGTACCACTCCGCCATTTGTATTCGGCAACGAACTGTTGCCCATAACATCGGTGACAGTTGCGACAACTGTCTCGTTAGCGGAAGTGCCCTTGGTGACGTTAAAGCTGGTTTGACCGGAACCGGCAGCGCCAATCTCAAGGCTGATGTTCTCGATGGGACACGAAGAGAAGAAATCCAGAGGCGGCGAAGTTCCGCCCTGAGAATTGCTGTATTGCGGCTGCAGGAACGCGTTGCTGGTGACGCCCCCGGCCGAGGCATAGATGTGCGTAGTTCCAGGAACGGCCGCTGTCGCCGTGACCTGATTGGTCGGGAACTTGTAAGTCGTATTCACCAGTGGAACGAGATTGACCACGGTCGGATTGCTGGCGGTCCAGGTAAACGGTCCCACGGACTGCGTGACGTCGGTCCCACGACTGAAAGCGTGGGCTTGGAGCGTCATCGATTGGGTCCGAGAAAGGCACGGCTCCTGTACTGGCAGACCGGTGAGCAGCACGCCGGCAACCGTGATGCTGTCTACCGGAGGATGAACGAACACGTAGGTGGGACTGCTACTGGATCCGAGCGCGCTCGCGGTGACCAGTGCGAGCCCCACGTTTCCGGGGGTACAGATGCCAAAAGTTATGTCCCAATGGCCGGCGCACGCGATCCCAGCTGGGGAGACGTTGATGATCGAGGTATCGCTGGAAGTGAACTCGATCGGTGTCCTCAGGTTTGTCCCCGAGGCTGTCTGGGCTGATGCGGTAAACGCCAGAGTACTTCCCAGCACCATGGAAGTGGCGGTAGCAGGGCTGACGGTAACATGCCCCACGAAAAGAGGCGGTCCGGCTTTGGTTCCGCCACAACCAGCTATACCAATCAGAGAAATCATCGCCAGTGCCAAACCGGCTTGCGGGCGAAGACCGCGAAAACAGGACCTACCCATGCACTCCCTCGTCGTAACTTTGCCATGGCCCTGCGTCACGAGTGCAGAGCTTCGTTCCAATGACTTGGAAAACCTGTAGTGTAGAGGCTGAAGCCGGAATCAGGCAAGCGGCATCCCGAATTTGCCGGGGGAATGCCGCTCCGAATGTGGGATGCGGAAACGCGTGTTGACGATGTGTGCAGTGCTTGTTATAGTAGTTTGGTTCCGCGAGTTCATCCAGGCTTGCTGTGTGCTGCGGGTTTCTGCGGCTTGTGCCGTGGAAGTCGGCAGCTGGGCTGTTGAGAAACGCGTCTTCGGATTGAGAATTTGGTTCGAAGACTTTCCTCGCTGAAACGTACCTGCGGTGCCTTTCGCCCTTATGCGGGAGGATATGCAGGGCAAGGCTGACGAAACGGAGTGCCCCCGGAATTTGGCCGGGCGCCACCGTCGGCAGCGCTAGTCTGAATGGGAATCCAGAATCTCTGCAGCGTGAGCTTGCATTAGGGAGATCGCGCGGCGAGAAGTAATGGTTAGCATTTAAGCTGGCCATGCCACGGATGCGCGTCTGACACAGTGGATCGTGATTGCCTGCTGCCTGCGCGATGAGCGCAAGTGTGCAGGCCAAGGAGTGGCGAGAGTGCCTACGTTTAACCAGTTGGTGGCCCAGGGCCGGAAGCGGCCTCGTTATAAGACGGCGAGCCCTGCGTTGCAGGGATGCCCGCAAAAGCGCGGCGTTTGCACCCGGGTGTACACGCAGACTCCAAAGAAGCCGAATTCGGCTCTGCGTAAGGTGGCGCGTGTGCGGTTGACGAACGGTATTGAAGTCACGACTTACATCCCCGGGGTTGGGCACAACCTGCAGGAGCACTCGATTGTGTTGATCCGCGGTGGCCGCGTGAAAGACCTGCCGGGCGTGCGCTACCACGTGATCCGCGGGACGCTTGACGCCGTGGGTGTCGCTAATCGCCAGCAGGGACGCTCGAAATACGGAGCAAAGCGCGCAAAGAAGGGATAAGAGCTAGTTCCAAGGTTTCACGGTTTTGCGGTGAGGTCATCCCGGGAACCTTGAAACATTGAAATATTGAAAGTTTGAGACCTGGAGTTTTATGCCTCGAAAAGGACATATCGCAAAGCGGACGGTTCCGGCCGATGCGGTGTACGGATCGGACCTGGTAACCAAGTTCATCAATTCGATGATGTGGCAGGGCAAGCGCTCGACCGCCGAGGGCATCTTCTATGAGGCTCTTACCAAGCTCGAGTCTAAGGGCGGCGACGAAGCCCTGAAGCTGTTCAAGAAAGCCGTGGAGAACACCAAGCCCCTGCTCGAAGTGAAGACTCGCCGAGTCGGCGGCGCGAACTACCAGGTTCCGGTCGAGGTGAATGCCGACCGCAGGACCTCGCTGGCGATCCGCTGGATCATCTCGTATGCGCGTGGACGGGGCGAAAAGGGGATGATCGACAAGTTAAGCAATGAATTGCTGGACGCGGCGAATAGCCGTGGGGCCGCCATCAAGAAGAAAGAAGACGTCCATCGCATGGCAGAAGCGAACAAGGCGTTCGCGCATTACCGTTGGTAGGGAATTGAGTCAGCGGGGATCGGGTGATTGAGCGATTGAAAATCGCCAAATGGCGCAATCGCTAAATCAAGAAGGTTGGAGCCCAGAAGGAAGCAAGAGAGTCGTGCCTAGAACAGTCCCATTAGAGCGTTGCAGGAATATCGGCATAATGGCCCACATCGATGCCGGGAAGACCACTACGACGGAGCGCATCCTGTTTTATACGGGACGGACGCACCGCATCGGAGAGGTGCATGAAGGCACTGCGACTATGGACTGGATGGAGCAGGAGCAGGAGCGCGGTATTACGATCACATCCGCGGCAACGACCTGCACCTGGCGTGACATTCGTATCAACATTATCGACACGCCCGGCCACGTTGATTTTACGGCAGAGGTGGAACGATCGCTGCGCGTGCTCGATGGCGCAGTCGCGGTATTCGACGCGGTTCACGGAGTCCAGCCGCAGTCTGAAAAAGTCTGGCGTCAGGCCGACAAGTACGGCGTCCCGCGAATTTGCTTTATCAATAAAATTGACAAGATGGGTGCCGATTTCGAGCACGCCGTCGATACTATCCGCAAACGCCTCAGTGCCAAGCCCGTCGCGATTCAGTTCCCAATCGGCCAGGAAGATAAGTTCAAAGGCGTCGTCGATCTGATCAACATGAAGTCGATCGTCTGGCAAGACGACACGATTGGCGCTGAGTATCTCACCGAAGAAATTCCCGCAGATCTGAAGAAGAAAGCGGAAGCATTCCACGCGCAGTTGGTGGAGAGCATCGCCGAGAACGACGACGAAATCCTGCACAAGTTTCTGGAAGGCGAAGAGATTACCGCCGACGAACTTCGTTCGTCGCTGCGCAAGTCGACGATTGCCCTGAAAGTTTTCCCGGTGGTTGTGGGAACGGCATTTAAGAACAAGGGCGTGCAGCCGCTGCTCGATGCCGTGGTGGATTATCTGCCTTCGCCGCTCGATGTAGGCGAGACGCATGGAAAGAACCCCAACAATGGGCAGGAAGTAACTCGCAAGGCGGATGACAAAGAGCCGTTTTCGGCGCTCGCATTCAAGATCATGGCCGATCCGTTTGTCGGTCAACTGACCTTTATTCGCGTCTATTCCGGACAGCTGAAGACCGGCGATTCGGTGTTGAACGTGCGCTCGGGCAAGACGGAACGGATTGGCCGCCTGCTGAAGATGCACGCCAACAAGCGCGAAGAGATCAGCGAAATCCTGGCGGGTGACATTTGCGCCGCCGTTGGGTTGAAGAACGTTTCGACTGGCGACACGATCTGCGACGACGATCATCCCATCGCGCTCGAAACCATCGAGTTTGCGACTCCCGTGATCTCGGTTGCGGTCGAGCCCAAGACCAAGGCAGATCAGGAAAAGATGGGCATGGCGCTCGGACGCCTGGCCCAGGAAGACCCCACCTTTAAGGTTCACACCGACCCCGACAGCGGGCAGACAATCATCAGCGGCATGGGCGAGCTGCATCTGGAAATCATCATCGACCGCATGATGCGCGAGTACAAGGTTGAGGCCAACGTCGGGAAGCCGCAGGTTGCCTATCGCGAGACCATTCGCAGGCATGCCGAGGCGGAGGGCAAGTACATTCGCCAGACTGGCGGACGCGGCCAGTACGGGCACGCGAAGATTTATCTCGATCCTCAACCGCCGGGGACTGGCTACGAATTTGTGAACGACATCGTGGGTGGGTCGGTGCCGAAGGAATTCATCAAGCCGATCGACCAAGGCATTCAGGAAGCGCTCGAAGGCGGAGTGCTCGCTGGCTATCCCATGGTCGACGTGAAGGCCACGCTGTACGACGGCAGCTATCACGACGTCGATTCGAACGAAATGGCATTTAAGATTGCCGGATCGATGGCCTTCAAGGAGGCGGCCCGCAAGGCTTCTCCGGTGTTGCTGGAGCCGGTGATGTCGGTCGAAGTAGTGACGCCGGAAGATTATGCCGGCGTGATCATGGGCGATTTGAGTTCGCGGCGCGGCCGGATTGAAGGCATGGAGCATCGCGCGGGATCGCAGGTCATCAAGGCAATCGTCCCGCTGGCGGAGATGTTTGGCTACGCGACCCACATGCGTTCGTCAACCCAGGGACGCGCGGAATATTCAATGCACTTTGCGCGCTATGAGGAGGCTCCGCGGTCAGTCGCGGAGGAAATCATCGCCAAGGTGCAAGGGACAACGAAATAGGCTTTGAAGGGGCGCGGCTTTAGCCGCGCCGAACGGGTAATCATAGACCTGGGGCTTTAGCCCCTGAGGAACAGCGATGGCGAAAGAGAAATTTGAGCGGACCAAGCCGCACTGCAACGTAGGAACGATCGGGCACATCGATCATGGCAAGACGACGTTGACGGCGGCGATCACCAAGGTATTGCAGAAGCACAATCCGAAGATTGTGTTCCGGTCGTTTGATTCGATCGACAACGCTCCGGAAGAGAAAGCGCGCGGCATCACGATCGCGACCGCACACGTGGAATACGAGACGGCGAACCGTCACTACGCGCACGTGGACTGCCCGGGCCACGCCGACTACATCAAGAACATGATCACGGGCGCGGCGCAGATGGATGGCGCGATTCTGGTGGTGGCGGCGACCGATGGTCCAATGCCGCAGACGCGGGAGCACGTGCTGCTGGCGCGGCAGGTGGGAGTGCCCTACATCGTGGTGGCGCTGAACAAATGCGATGCGGTGGACGATCCCGAGTTGCTGGACCTGGTGGAACTGGAAGTGCGCGAGTTGCTGAAGAGCTACAAGTTTCCTGGCGACGATGTGCCGGTGGTGCGTTTGTCGGCGCTGGGCGCGCTGAATGGGGAAGCCAAGTGGGAGAAGCAGATTGACGAACTGATGGCGGCGGTGGATAAGAGCGTGCCGCAACCGACGCGCGAGTTGGACAAGCCGTTCCTGATGCCGATCGAAGATATTTTCTCGATCTCGGGGCGGGGCACGGTGGTGACGGGACGAATCGAGCGGGGCAAGGTGAAGGTGGGCGAGGAAGTGGAGATTGTCGGTTTCCGCGAGACCCGCAAGACGGTAGTGACGGGCGTCGAAATGTTCAAGAAGCAATTGGACGAAGGCATGGCGGGCGACAACGCGGGACTCTTGCTGCGCGGCATTGGCAAGGACGACGTGGAGCGCGGCATGGTGCTGGCCAAGGGTGGATCGATCACGCCGCACACCAAGTTCAAGGCCGAGGTCTACATCCTGACGAAGGAAGAAGGCGGGCGGCATACGCCGTTCTTCAAGGGATACCGTCCACAGTTTTATCTGCGAACGACGGACGTGACCGGGGTAGCGGAGTTGCCGTCAGGGACGGAGATGGTGATGCCGGGAGACAACGTGAGCCTGGTGATCGAACTGATCACGCCGGTGGCGATGGAGAAGGGCTTGCGGTTTGCGATTCGCGAAGGCGGCCACACGGTGGGCGCCGGAACGATTGCGGAGATTGTTCAGTAGGGAAGTTCCCGAGTCCTGAGTTGCGAGTCGCAGAGGACGACGGAAAAGTGCATAGATCCTTCGACGACAAAAACCGTCGCCTCAGGATGACAAAGAGTTAACGACGCGGCTTGCAGCCTGCCGCCAGTTCTTTCCTCCTGGAAATGCCAGGAGGGGTCAGGAAACGAAAAACGTGATTGGAAAAGAGAGAATTCGGATTCGGTTGAAAGCGTACGACTATCGCATTCTGGATCAGTCGACGGGCGAGATTGTGGAAACAGCGCGGCGCACCGGCGCGCAGATTGCGGGACCGATTCCACTGCCCACGATGAAGAACAAGTACTGCGTGCTGCGTTCGCCGCACGTGGACAAGAAGTCTCGGGAGCAGTTTGAGATCCGCACGCACAAGCGGTTGCTCGACATTCTCGAACCCACGCAGCAGACGGTAGATGCGCTGATGAAGCTCGATCTTCCGGCTGGCGTGGATGTGGAGATCAAGGCATTCGGGAAAGAGCATAAGTAGCTTATGTGGAGACGGCCGCTCTCGGCCGTCCGGCGGAGCGGTTTTCGCGGGCGAAGGCGCCCGCGCCACATCCAGCCAATAGCTGATAGCCAAGCTGGACACGGAGAAGGAAATGGCAACCAAGGTCGCGGGGATTCTGGGCAAGAAGGTCGGGATGACGCAGCTGTTTGATTCGAAGGGCGACGTTCGCCCGGTCACAGTGCTGCAGGCTGGCCCTTGCGTGGTGACGCAGCATAAGACCGCATCGAAGGACGGATACGAGGCGGCGCAGATTGGCCTGGTCGAGTTTGTGAAAGAGTCGCGGCTGACTAAGCCCGCGAAGGGACATCTGGCAAAGAACAATCTGCCTCCGGTGAAATTCATGCGCGAAGTTCCGCTGGAAATCGAGCCGTCTGCCGAGGGCAACGGAGCGGTGAAGGTTGGCGACCGCGTGCTGGTCGAGATTTTCGATGGCGAGAGGTTTGTCGACATCGTGGGAGTGAGCAAGGGACGCGGGTTTCAGGGCGTTGTAAAGCGGCATCACTTTGGCGGCGGCCCGAAATCGCACGGCTCGATGTTTCAGATCACCGGCTCCATCGGCTCTTCGGCATTTCCGTCGCGCGTGTTTAAAGGCATGCGGATGTCGGGACACATGGGGAATCAGCAGGTGACGACGCGTAACTTGCGCGTCCTGGGTGTCGACAAGGACGAGAACCTGCTGGTTGTGGAAGGCAGCGTCCCGGGACCGCAGGGCGGATATATCGTGATCACCAAGGCGAAGAAGCCGCCTCGAGAGCGCCGTGGATTCGCGGGTTCGGCAACCGTCGATCCCTTGAAGGCGGCGAAGAGGGCAGCGAAGAAAGCGTAAGAAACGCGGGCGAGGACGCCCGCGCCACACGAGAATCGATTATGGCGACGATTGATATTCACAATTTGAACGGCGAGAAGGTTGGGACATTCGATCTCGCGGATGAGATCTTCGGCGCGGTCAATGAAGATCTGCTGTGGGAAGCGGTCAAGCACTACCGCGCCGCGCAGCGCGCCGGAACCCACAAGACGAAGGCGCGATGGGAAGTGTCCGGCTCCGGCAAAAAATTATGGAAGCAGAAAGGCACGGGACGGGCGCGAATTGGTTCGATCCGGTCCCCGCTGTGGAGGCATGGCGCAACGGTGCACGGTCCGGTCCCCCGGTCGTATGACTACACCTTCCCGCGCAAAAAGCTGCTGGGCGCGCTGCGTTCGGCGTTGGCCGCGAAGTTCGCCGACGGCAAGCTGATCGTGGTGAATGCCTTCGACGTAAAGGAACCGAAAACCAAGGAATTCCGCAAGGCGCTGGATTCGCTGAAAGTCGATTCGACTGTGTTGCTGGTGGAAGCTCCAAAACATGAGAACCGCAATCTGGAGTTGAGCGCGCGCAACATCGCCGGTCTCGAGTTGGTGCGGGGCAATGAAGTGCATCCCTACCACCTGCTGCGGCATGATTGCGTGATTTTCTCGCATCCGGCGATTGAGAAGTTACAGGTTTCGCTGACGAGTTCGGTTTCGAAGAAGCACCGGAAATCGGGCGAAGAGGAAGGCGCGAAGAAGCCTACGCAAGAACGGCGGCGCCGGCAGCGCAATGATAAAGCGGCGGAGGTAGCCTGATGAAAAGCGCATACCAGATCATTCGCCGTCCGGTGATTACCGAAAAGGGGCTGGCCATCAAGGAGAACCAGAACACGCTTGTGTTCCAGGTGGCTCCGAAGGCGACCAAGACGGAAATCAAGGAAGCGGTGCAGACGATTTTCAAGGTCAAAGTGCATTCGGTGCGCACCGCCACATATCCGGGCAAAGAGCGGCGCCGGGGGAAGTTCACCGGCTACCGTCCGGATTGGAAGAAGGCATACGTACGGTTGCGGTCCGGCGAGAAGATGCCGGAGTACGCGCAGAATTTGTAGAACGGATATTAGTCGTCGGTTGTCAGTCGTTCGCCGGCGAGTGCAGTTCCGAACGACCAACGGCTAGCGACTAACGACCAAGAGCTGAGAGCAGAACATGCCGATCAAAACCTACAGACCGACGACGCAGACGCTGCGGTACCGCACGACGCTCGTTAATGACGACATCACGACGAAGAATCCGCATAAGCCGTTGGTGGAGCCCAAGCAGCGCACCGGTGGGCGGCGCAATTCGGGCGACATCACGATGCGGTTTATCGGCGGCGGCCACAAGCGCAAGCTGCGCATCATTGACTTCAAGCGCGACAAGACGGGTATCCCGGCGACGGTAGCGACCATCGAGTACGATCCGAATCGCTCCTCGCGCATCGCGCTGCTCGCGTACGCGGACGGGGAAAAGCGGTACATCCTGCAGCCAGATGGGCTGAAGGTTGGGCAGAAAATTCTGAGCGGTCCCGATGCGGACATTCTTGTCGGCAATGCACTGCCGTTGCGCAACATTCCTCCAGGCACGGTGATCCACAATCTGGAACTGAAGCCGGGCAAGGGTGGACAGATGGTGCGGTCGGCGGGCGGATCGGCGCAGCTGATCGCGAAAGAAGAAGAGTATGCGCTGGTGAAGCTGCCTTCGGGCGAAACCCGCAAGATTTCGCAGGATTGCATGGCAACGATTGGGCAGGTTGGCAACATCGATCACGAGAACGTCACCATCGGCAAGGCCGGCCGTTCGCGGTGGCTGGGAAAGCGTCCGCATAACCGCGGCGTTTCGATGAACCCGGTGGACCATCCACATGGCGGCGGCGAGGGCAAGACTTCAGGCGGGCGGCATCCGGTGACGCCTTGGGGCCAGCCAACGCGTGGATACAAGACGCGGAACAACAAGCGTACCGATAAGTTCATCGTGAGCCGGAGAAGCAAGTAACGCCAAGTAGGTAGGTCGAAGCGGCGGTTGCAATGTTTACAGTAGCCGCGAATGACAGTGATTTTGGAATCTGTTAGCTAAAAGCTGACGGCTGAAAGCTGAGAGCAGAATTTATGGCGCGTTCAACAAAAAAAGGCGCATTCGTGGACGGATACCTTCAGGCGAGGGTGGAAGGCATGAATTCGCGCAACGAAAAGAAAGTGCTGCGGACCTGGTCACGGCGGTCGACGGTCATCCCCGAGATGGTAGGTCACACGATCGCGGTGCACAACGGGAAGAAATTCATTCCGGTGTACGTGACCGAGAACATGGTGGGACACAAGCTGGGCGAGTTCAGCTTCACCCGCTCCTTCAAGGGGCACTCCATGAGGGCGGCGACGGAGGTTGCAGCGAAACCCGCCGGGATCCCGGGCGGTCCGGGAGCGATTACTCCGGCGGCGCCGTCGGGCGGAACAACGCCGGCAGCACCGAAGGCATAGAAGAAGCTGACTACTTCTCGCTGGCAGCGAGAAACGTTAGAGACGATACTTATGGAATTTCGAGCAGAAATGAGGTACTTGCGGGTCTCGCCACAAAAGGCGCGGCTGGTGCTGGATTTGATTAAGGGGCGGCGCGTGGAAGACGCGCGCAATACCCTGATGTTCACCAAGAAACGCGTGGCGTCGCACGTAGGCAAACTGTTGCAGTCGGCTCTCGACAACGCGAACTTCCTCGCGACCGAGAAGGGCATCGACGTCGAGATCGATAACTTGTATGTGAAGCGGGCGATTGCCAACGATGGGCCGCGCATGAAGCGGATTCGTCCGGCGCCGCAGGGCCGCGCTTATCGATACCAGAGGCGCATTGCTCATATCGAGCTGGTGCTGGCCGAGCGCGGGAAAAATGCCGAGGTCGTCACGGTTGGCGGCGAAGACGCTGCCGCGGCTCCGGCGCCGGCTCGGAGACGAGCTCCGGCGGCGAAGGCTTCAGGCAAGAAGAAGAAAGCGGCGGCGAAATAGATCTCGATCGCGTGGGCGAGATGCCCTTGCGATCACCGGCAAAATGCCGGCGCTACGAATGGAGTTAGGAGAAGCAATGGGACAAAAAGTCCATCCTTACGGATTTCGGCTTGGATTCACAAAGCCCTGGAAGTCGCGCTGGTTTGCGGAGCGGGACTACGACAAACAGCTGCACGAGGACGTGAAGCTGAAGAATGAGCTGAAGGAGAAACTCAAGTCGGCGGGCGTCAGCGCAATTGAGATTGAGCGTCCGGGCAACAAGCTGCGCATCATCATCAAGACGGCGCGGCCCGGGATCATCATCGGTCGCAAGGGTGCAGAAATCGACAAGCTCAAGGGCGAGTTGCAGAAGCGCACCGGCGGCAAGGACATTTTTGTCGACATCCAGGAAGTGCACAAGCCGGAACTCGATGCGCAGCTGGTGTCGGAATCCATCGCGCTGCAACTGGAAAAGCGCGTGGGCTTCCGGCGCGCCATGCGCAAGGCGGTGGACTCGGCTCTGCGTTTCGGATGTAAAGGAATCAAGGTTCGCGTCAGCGGTCGGCTGAACGGCAACGAAATCGCGCGGTCCGAGTGGTATCTGCAGGGACGATTGCCGCTGCACACGCTGCGCGCGGATATCGACTTCGGATTCACTGAGGCGCGGACGACGTACGGCGTCATCGGCGTGAAATGCTGGGTATACAAGGGCGAGATCCTGCCGCAGAAAAAACGCGAAACGCAGCAACCGGCTGTCGCGGGCGGGTTCTAGGGAAGAGCTGATTTTATGTTGATGCCAAAGAAAGTGAAGTATCGAAAACAGCAGCGTGGCCGCATGACCGGCAAGGCGTGGCGCGGATCGACGCTGTCGTTTGGTGATTACGGGCTGAAAGTTCTTGAGCCGGGATGGATCACCGATCGTCAGATCGAGGCGAGCCGCGTAGCCATGACGCGTTTTGTGAAGCGCGGCGGGAAGATCTGGATTCGCGTATTTCCCGACAAGCCGGTGACTAAAAAGCCTGCCGAAACCCGTATGGGTAAAGGCAAGGGAGCTCCGGATCACTGGGTCGCGGTGGTAAAGCCTGGAAAGATTCTGTTCGAGATGGAGGGCGTGTCCCTTCAGGATGCCAGCGAAGCGATGCGGCTTGCATCGCACAAATTGGCTCTGCGCACCACGCTGGTGAAGCGCGAAGGAGCGCACTAGAGGGCAGCTATCAGCTTTCAGCCGTCAGCTCTCAGTAAAAGCGACGGTGCTGAGAGCCGATAGCTAAGAGCTGAGAGCGAAATTATGAAGGCAGACAAAATCAGAAACTTGACTGACGTAGAGCTTGGCAATCAGGAGCACGAGCTTGCGGACCAGCTATTCAAGCTGAAGTTCCAGCTGAACATGGGGCAAACCGAGAGCTTGAAGAAAATTCGCGGGTTGCGCAAGGATATCGCGCGCGTGAAGACGATCCTGGGAGAGCGCAAGCGCTCGTCCGCAACGGAGAAACCATAATGGCGGAAACAACAGCGAAGGCACAGGGCCGCCGCAAGGAAGTAGTCGGAGAAGTGGTCGCCAGCCGCATGCAGAAGACCATCGTGGTGCAGGTGACGCGGAAGAAGGCGCATCCGTTCTACGGACGCGTGGTAGCGCGCAACAAGAAATTCTACGCGCACGACGAGAAGAACGAAGCGCACGTCGGCGATGTGGTGCGGATTGAAGAGACGCGTCCGCTGTCGAAGCTGAAGCGTTGGAAGCTGAAAGACATTGTTCGTAAGACTGCGCTGGTGCCGGAAGCGGTAACGGAAGTCCCGGGCGTCTAGGCCGCTGGTTGCAAGTGAGTCGAGAAGAGGGAGATTGAAGCCATGGCTGTGATGATGAGATCGATGCTCGAGGTCGCCGACAACTCCGGCGCCCGCAAGCTGCAGATGATTCTGCCGCTCGGCGGCTCGACCGGATTGAATGCCGGGCTTGGCGACATAATCACGGCTGCAGTGAAAGAGTCAGCTCCCGAGGGCCAGGTGCAGAAGGGCAAAGTGGTGAAGGCGGTCATCGTGCGCACGCGGAAAGAACACCGGCGCCGTGACGGTACCTATATCCGCTTTGACCAGAATGCCGCAGTGCTGATCAACGATGCGGGCGAACCGGTCGGCACCCGCGTGTTCGGTCCGGTGGCGCGTGAGTTGCGCGAGAAGAAATTTCTGAAGATTGTTTCGCTGGCGCCGGAAGTTATCTAGTCCAGGTTTCAGAGTTTCAAGGTTTCAAGGTCCTTGAGATTCCGAAACTGGGCTACGAATGATTCGTTTTGAAACCTTGAAACTTTGAATTTATGAGAACCGTAAGCACTGAAAACAAGCGAGTGGATCTCCGGCGAAATGACACCGTGAAGGTGATCACCGGACGCGACAAGGGCAAGGAAGGGCGCGTGCTGCGCGTGTTTCCGAACGATGCAAAGATTCTGGTCGAGCATGTGATGCTGGTGAAGAAGCACGTGCGCCCGAATCCGCAGCGGAATATCAAAGGCGGCATCGCGGAACAAGAGAGCCGGATTGCGATTTCGAACGTGCAATTGGTATGTCCGACCTGCGGGCCCGTAAGGATTGGGCACGAGGAGCGCGGCGATCGCAAGGTTCGCGTGTGCAAGAAGTGCGGAACCACACTGGACAAGTAACTCAAATTCTCACGAACCGGTACACGTCAAGGCCGTTGCTGACAGCCCGAAACCGTGAGAGGAAGTTGATAGAACATGGCGAAAGAGAAAAAAGGACAAAAGGAAGCGCCGGCGGAGCAGAAGGGGCCGGACAAGCAGCGGCACAGCGCGAAAGAGCGTCCGCGGCTGCGGTCGCGGTTTGAGAAGGAAGTGGCGCCTGCCCTGCTGAAGGAACTGGAACTGAAGAACGTGATGGCGGTTCCGCGACTGCACAAGATTGTCGTCAACATGGGTGTGGGCGAAGCGACGCAGAACGCGAAAGTGCTGGATCCGGCCGTGAACGAACTGGGCCAGATCGCCGGGCAGAAGCCGGTTGTGACCCGGGCGAAGAAGTCGATCGCGGCGTTCAAAGTTCGCCAGGGGCAGTCGATTGGCGCGATGGTAACGTTGCGCGGCGACCGCATGTATGAGTTCTTCGACCGACTGGTGAACATCGTCCTGCCGCGTGTTCGCGACTTTCGTGGAGTCTCCAGCAAGTCGTTTGATGGACGGGGCAATTACACGATCGGCTTGCATGACCAGTTGATCTTCCCGGAGATTTCCTACGAGAAGGTGGACAAGCTGAAGGGAATGAACGTGACCATCGTTACCACGGCAGCGAATGACAATCAGGCGCGGTCACTGCTGAAGCACATGGGAATGCCGTTTCGGCCGTAGGAAGCTTTCGTAGGACAGGAGTCAAGTTTGGCGACTACAGCAAAGAGAGTTAAGGACGCAAGAAAACCCAAGTTTTCCACGCGCAAGCACAACCGCTGCAAGTTGTGCGGACGTCCGCGAGGGTATTTGCGCAAGTTCGGCATTTGCCGGCTGTGTTTCCGGCAACTGGCGCTGCGGGGGGAAATACCAGGGGTTTCGAAGTCGTCGTGGTAAGTCGTCGTCCGTCGCCGGTCGCGAGTCGTTCGCAATCAGTAAACGACGAGAGGCCGACGGTGGCGACTGAAATGCAAGCCGCTGCAGGTTCTCCGCTGAACGCGGAGCGAACGGGTGGCTGGAGGAGAAGCAAACGATGAGGTTGACCGATCCGGTCGCAGATATGCTGACGCGAGTGCGGAATGCACTCCAGGCCCGGCACCAGAAGGTGGATGTCCCCGCTTCGCGGTTGAAAGTGGAGATTGCCCGCATCCTGAAAGAGGAGGGATACATCTCCAATTTCAAGGCGACGGAAGAAGAGGGCCACAAGATTATCCGGATTTACCTGAAGTATGGCGCCAACAACGAAGCGGCCATCTCCAAGGCGGAGCGCGTTTCGCGCCCGGGATGCCGCGTGTACGTGCGCCGCAGCGAGATTCCACGCGTGCTCGGCGGGATGGGAATCAACATCCTCACCACGCCGCGGGGCGTGATGACCGGCCGCCAGGCGCGCAAGGAAGGCGTGGGCGGCGAGTTGCTGTGCCAGATCTACTAAAGAGTCAGCGTATCAGCTGTCCACCGTCAGCTTGGGTAGACGCGGCGGGAGGGGATGCTGAACGCTGAAGGCTGAGAGCTGAAAGCTTATGTCACGAATTGGAAAAAAGCCGATCGCGATTCCCAAGGGAGTCACGGTCAAGATCGAAGGAAACACGGTCCTGGTGCAGGGGCCGAAGGGCAAGCTGGATACGGCGCTGCCGACCGGCATCAAGGTTGAGCAGAAGGACGGGCATATCGTCGCGATTCGCGAAAACGATTCGCAGTCTGCCGTGCACGGGCTCGCGCGGGCGCTGGTCAACAATGCCGTCGAGGGCGTAACCAGGGGCTGGACGCGGGAACTGGAAATCGTCGGCATTGGGTATCGCGCCGAGATGAAGGGCAAGGGCCTGGTGGTGTTCAATCTGGGGTATTCGCATCCGATTGAGTATCCGCTGCCGACAGGAGTCGACGCAGTGGTTGACCCCAAGCAGACGCGGATCACGCTGACCAGCATTGACCGGCAGAAAGTGGGGCAGGTTGCGGCGGAGATGCGCTCCCTGCGTCCGCCGGATCCGTATAAGAACAAGGGCGTCCGGTATGTTGGCGAACGCCTGAAGAAGAAGGTCGGAAAGACCGGAGCGAAGTAACCGGCCGCTAGTTGCTAGGCGGCTGTTGTTGTCCGGCGAGGCCCGAAATGTTGGGGCTAGCGAGCACCCGAGGACGAGTTTCATGCTTACAAGAATCACGAAAAACCAGAAACGCGGGCACGTACACGAGCGCATTCGCAAGAAGCTGCAGGGGACGGCGGAGCGTCCACGGCTGAATGTGTACCGTTCGCTCAATCACATTTATGTGCAGGTGATCGACGATCTGAACGGCAAGACGCTGGTTTCCGCCAGCACGGCCGAGGGCAAGAAGGAAGATCGCCGGACCGGCGGGAACGTCGCTTCCGCCAAGGTGGTCGGCAAGACCATTGCCGAGCGCGCCAAGGCCAAAGGTGTGACCAAGGTCGTGTTCGATCGCGGCGGATACATTTATCACGGGCGCGTAAAAGCGCTGGCCGACGCGGCCCGGGAAGCGGGACTGCAGTTCTAGATTTGACAATTGAGTGATCGGGTAATTTGGTAATTTGAGGCCGGTTCCACAAATTACGAAATTACCCGATTACAAAATCACAAAATTACGAAATAGGTTTCAGAATGCCAACAGTGATCAAGAAACTCGATGCAGGGGCGTACCAATTAAAGGACCAGGTGGTCGCCATCAACCGCGTGACCAAGGTGGTCAAAGGCGGAAAGAATCTTTCCTTTGCGGCGCTGGTGGTCGTGGGCGATCCGTCTGCCGCGGTGGTGGGCTACGGTTCGGGCAAGGCGAAGGAAGTGCCGCAAGCCATTCGCAAGGGGATTGAGTCGGCCAAGAAGAATCTCGTAAAGGTCAACCTGACCCAGACCAGCATCGCGCATCTTGTGCTCGGCCGTTATGGTTCCGGCAAAGTGTTGCTGAAGCCGGCTCCGGAAGGCACGGGCGTGATTGCCGGCGGTGCTGTCCGCGCCGTGATGACCTCGGTGGGCGTCCAGAACGTACTGACGAAATCGATTGGGACGACCAATCCGCACAACGTCATCAAGGCGACGTTCGACGCGTTGAAACAGTTGAAAAATAGAGAGAGCGTGGCGAGTCTGCGCGGCAAAGTCGCGCAAGAATTGTAGCTCGCGGGGATACAGACAGAGGTTGATATGACGGCAAAGAAATCAAATACGGGCAGTGGGAAGGTGCAGCTGAAATGGGTGCGCTCCGCGATTTGTGCCCCGGAAAAGCACAAGCTGGTCATCAAGGGATTGGGATTTACCCGGCTTAACCAGGTTATCGTGCGTCCCGACACGCAAGCCATCCGCGGGATGGTGGCGAAGGTTCCACACATGGTGGAGGTTCTGGACTAGTTGCGGGTTTTCAACTTTGAAGCCCTGAAACATTGAAACTGAGCTTAGATATGAATTTATCCAATATTCACGCACCAAAGAATGCGACGGAAAAACGCAAGCGCGTAGGCCGCGGTATGGGCTCAGGTATGGGAAAGACTTCGACCCGCGGACACAAGGGCCAGCGCTCGCGCACTGGTTCGCGGATGATCCGCGGATTTGAAGGCGGCCAGATGCCGCTGCATCGGCGTATGCCGAAACGCGGGTTTACCAACATCTTCCGCAAGGAATACAACATAGTAAGCCTCGAGCGCCTGGCTGAGCTGGGAGAAACCACGATCAATCCGGACGTGTTGCGCAAGGCCGGAGTGATCAAAACTAAGCTTCCGGTGAAGATTCTCGGCGACGGCGAACTGAAGAGCGCGATCACGGTAAGCGCGCACAAGTTCTCGAAATCGGCGCAAGAGAAGATCACCAAGGCGGGCGGCAAGGTAGAGGTCTTGCAGTAATGTTTGAGAAGCTGGCAAACATCTTTCGGATTCCGGACCTGCGCAAGCGGATCGTCTTTACCCTTGCCATGCTGTTTGTGTACCGGTTGGGCGGGCATTTGCCGACGCCCGGAATCGACACATTAAAGCTCGAGCAGTTTTTCACGCAGGGGAGCACCAGCGGCTCGCTGTTGGGATTTGTCGATCTGTTCTCCGGCGGCCAGTTGCGCCGCATGACCATTTTCGCGCTGGGGATCATGCCGTACATCACGGCATCGATCATTCTGCAGTTGCTGACGGTCGTCTATGAACCATTGGCCAAACTGCAGAAGGAAGGCGAACTCGGGCGCAAGAAGATCACGCAGTGGACGCGGTATATCACCGTCATTCTGAGCGCCGTGCAGTCGTTTGGTATTGCCATTGGCCTGGAGAAGGGTGGATTCGCACTCGACCCGGGATGGGGCTTCCGGTTGATGACCATGTTGACCCTGACCACAGGCAGCGCGTTCATTATGTGGCTGGGCGAACAGATCACCGATCGCGGCGTCGGCAATGGCATGTCGTTGCTGATCTTTGCCGGCATTGTGGTTGGATTGCCGCACGGTGTGGTTGATCTGATTCAGAAGGCGAGAAACGCGGCTTGGGGAGCGATCACGTTCCCGCTGATGGTGGGGCTGATCGTCTTCATGATCGCCGTCGTCGCTTTCATCGTGTACGTGGAACGTAGCGAACGCCGAATTCCGGTGCAATACGCCAAGCGCGTTGTGGGGCGCAAGGTGATGGGCGGTCAGTCGACGCACTTACCTTTGCGTGTCAACGCCGGCGGCGTTATGCCCGTGATCTTCGCATCATCGATTCTGACGTTGCCGCAGACCGTGGGTTATGGAATGCGCAACAGTCGCTATTTCGGCGACCTGTTCCGCTGGTTGGGATGGGGTGAGCCCCTTTACACCGTGCTCTATGCGGTGGGCATCATCTTCTTCGCCTATTTTTATGTGTCGATCGTGTTCAATCCCAGCGAAGTCGCGGACAACATGCGGAAGTATGGTGGGTTTATTCCGGGCATTCGCCCAGGGCGGCGCACTGCGGACTTTATTAACGAGGTGCTGACGCGCATCACGCTGGTCGGCGCGCTGTATCTGATTGTGATTTCCTTCATTCCGGAATGGATGATCACCGGCATACACCTCAACCATCTTTACGGACCAGTCGGCAGGTTTTTCGAAGGGCTGCCAAACTGGGTGACCAACGGTTTGGGTGTGAATTTCTATTTTGGCGGAACGTCACTGCTGATCGTCGTTGGTGTCGCAATGGACACGGTGACCCAGATCGAGGCGCAATTGATCATGCGCCACTATGACGGATTTACTCCGCGCAGCGGACGCATTCGCGGCCGCCGCTGGTAGTTTGCAGATTTTGAAGGTGCGGTGGGTTTGCTGCACCTCGGCTTGTGCTTGGGGCGCCGGGGAGCTTGTGATCGGGAGGCTTTGGCCAAGCCGATGATGCAGAAGACCTCGTGTGCAGTAGGTGCCGTGGTGCTGCTCGGGCCACCGGGTGCCGGTAAGGGCACTCAGTCCAAGCGAATCATGGAGCGATATGGGATTCCCCAGGTTTCTACGGGGGATCTGCTGCGGGATCACGTAGACCGAGGAACTGAACTTGGCCTAATCGCCAAATCGGTGATGGCCCGCGGTGAGCTTGTTTCCGACGACCTGGTTTGCAACATGGTGCGGGAACGGCTAGTCCTGCCGGATTGTCGGCGAGGATACATTTTGGACGGTTTTCCTCGGACTGCGGCTCAGGCCGGGTGGCTCGATGCGTTGCTCGAGCACGAGCTCTTTGACAAATCGCATCCCACGCAAGCCTGGCCAATTGTGATCCGGCTGGACGTCGACTATAATCAATTACTGCTCCGGATTACTGGACGACGTTCTTGTCCCACCTGTGGACGGATCTATAACGTCCACTTCCAGCCGCCCCGTTTTGATGAAATTTGCGACGAACCGCACGGGACAAAGCTGGTAGCCCGCAATGACGACCGGTTGGAAGTGATTCAGCCACGACTCACGGCATTTCAGGAGCAGACGCGACCGGTAGCGGATTATTACCAGAGTACCGGCCGGCTGATTAGTGTCAATGGCGATCTGCCGGTCGACGATGTCACCGAGCAAATCTTCCGGATTCTGGAAGGTCATCACGCGTAAGAACGAACGCCATGGCGATTGTTTGCAAGTCGACGAGTGAAATCGAAAAGATGCGGCACAGCGGCCACATCGTTCGTCAGGTTCTGGATCATGTGAAAACCCTCGTAAAGCCGGGCATGACTACGATGGACCTGGAGCGGGCAGCCGAGAAGAAGATCAAAGAACTTGGAGCCAAGCCGGCATTTAAGGGTTATTACGACTATCCGTGCGTGTTGTGCACCTCGGTGAATGAAGAGATCGTACACGGGATTCCCTCAGAAAAGCGGACCGTGAAAGAGGGCGACATCGTTTCCATCGACTGCGGTGTGGTACTCGACGGATATTACGGGGACGCAGCCATTACGGTCCCGGTCGGAAACGGCCTGACGCCGGAATTGCAGAAGCTGCTCGAAGTAACCGAAGCCTCGCTGTATCGCGGGATTGAGCAGGCACGGATCGGGAACTCGGTCGGCGATGTCGGCGCGGCGGTTCAGGAGCACGTAGAAGCGGCCGGTTTTAGCGTGGTGCGAGAGTTTGTAGGGCACGGTATCGGGACTCGGTTGCACGAAGAACCGCAAGTGCCGAATTTCGGAGCTCGCGGACATGGGGCGAGATTGCGTGAGGGAATGGTGATCGCGATCGAGCCGATGGTGAATTTCGGCAAGCCCGAGACTCGAGTGTTGGGCGACAGGTGGACGGCAGTCACCGCAGACGGAAGCTTCAGCGCGCATTTCGAGCACTGCGTGGCGGTGACAAAAGATGGGCCGATGATTCTGACGCAATAGAAGCTCTCAGCCGTCAGCTATCAGCTTTCAGGAAAGGCTGATAGCTGAAAGCTGATAGCGGGCAGCTAAGGGGTGCATGAGCAAAGAAGACGCGATTGAAGTTGAGGCGTTTGCGCGGCGTTTGAGTCGCGCGCCGAAATCCTGAGCGAAGGGAAGGATCTCTCGCTCAGGAACATTAAGGGGTGCATGAGCAAAGAAGACGCGATTGAAGTCATGGCAGTGGTGCTGGAGCCCCTGCCCAATGCGATGTTCCGGGTCGAACTGGAGAACAAGCATCAGGTGCTGGCGCACGTTTCCGGAAAAATGCGCAAGAATTTCATCCGCATTTTGCCGGGAGACAAGGTGGCGGTGGAACTCTCGCCATACGACTTGAATCGCGGCCGCATTGTTTATCGGTACAAATAAGAGATTTTGCTGAAGGCTGAAAGCTGACAGCTGAAGGTTAGGTCATGAAGGTACGAGCATCGGTAAAGAAGATTTGCGACAAGTGCAAGATCATCCACCGCAAGGGAGTAGTGCGGGTGATCTGCGTGAACTCGAAACACAAACAGCGGCAAGGGTAAAAAGCTGCGAGCGCTGAGCTGCGAGCTTTCAGTCATTAGAATGGCTCGGTAAGGCTCATACCTCGAAGATCACAGCTCAACAGCCGGCGGCATTTCGGAGGCTTAAGCAACATGGCACGTATTGCAGGCGTGGATCTTCCCCGCCAGAAGCACATCAACATAGCCCTGACTTACATCTATGGGATCGGGCATCCACGCGCGAGCCGGATTCTCGACGAAGCCAAGGTCGATCCCATGAAGCCCGTGCAGGACCTCAGCGAAGAAGAGGTTAACCGCATCCGTACCGTCATCGAGGCCGAAGGCCTGGTGGAAGGCGATCTCCGCAAGGAAGTTTCGATGAACATCAAGCGGCTCATCGAAATCGGCTCCTATCGTGGATTCCGCCACCGCCGGAACCTGCCCGTTCGCGGACAGCGAACCCACACCAACGCCCGGACACGCAAAGGTCCGCGCAAGGGAACGGTCGCACAGAAGAAGAAAGCGACAGCGAAGACCTAGAACCCGGTGTCAGGTCTTGGGTCTTAGGTGTTGGGAGTTCCCTCCCGGCCCTGAGGCTGAATGCCTGAGACCCAACACCGAAGACCTGAGACCGAATTTATGGCGAAACCAGCAGCAGCAGCGGCCGGCACGGGAGCCGCGCCGGAGAAAAAAGGCAAAAAGAAAACCTTCAAAAAGAAGGAACGCAAGCACGTTCCGCATGGCATCGCGTACGTGCAGGCGTCTTTCAATAACACGATCGTCACCATTTGCGATATGAATGGCAACGTTCTGTCGTGGAAGAGTTCGGGATCGCTCGGCTTCCGCGGATCCCGCAAGGGAACTCCATTCGCCGCGCAGCAGGCTGCGTCGAATGCCGCGAACATGGCGCGAGATCACGGAGTCCGCAGCGTCGATGTTCGAGTCAGCGGGCCGGGGTCGGGCCGCGAATCCGCCGTGCGCGCGCTGGCTGCCTCAGGAATCGAAGTACGCTCGATTCGCGACGTCACGCCGATTCCGCACAACGGATGCCGTCCGCCGAAGCGCCGGAGAGTGTAAGGCATTGGCTGTATGGCATTGGCCGACGGCTAACGACCGACGGCCAGCGGCAAAATTACAACCGGGAAGAAGGGAAGCCAGTCCTGTAAACCGGTTCACCAAGGAGAAACATGGCACGTTATACCGATGCAGTGTGTCGTCTGTGCCGCCGCGAGGGCATGAAATTGTTCCTCAAAGGCGCGAAGTGCTTCAGCGATAAATGTCCGATCGAGAAGCGCAATTTTGCTCCTGGACAACATGGGAAGGACCGCAAGGCCAAGATCGTTGGATACGGGCTGCAATTGCGCGAGAAACAGAAAGCCAAGCGCATCTACTTTACCCAGGAAGGCCAGTTCCGCAACTACTTTGAAAAGGCGGCGCGCTCCAGGGGCGTGACCGGCGAGAAACTGCTGCAGCAGCTCGAGCGCCGCCTCGACAATGTCGTGTTCCGTTTGGGATTCGCCCAATCGCGGCGCCAGGCGCGCCAACTGGTGCGTCACGGTCATGTCGCGGTGGACAATCGCAAAGTAAACATTCCTTCGTACGAAGTGAGTGCGGGCGAGGAGATCTCGATTCGCGAGAACAGTAGGAAACTCACCATTCTGGAAGCCGCGAAGGAGTTTTCCAGCCACGGCACGCTGCCGAGTTGGCTGGAGGTGGATCGCGATAACTACAAGGCACGAGTGCTTTCTCTCCCGAAGAGAGAAGACATTCAGTTGCCGGTGAACGAGCAGTTGATTGTCGAGTTGTACAGCAAGTAATCGACGAGAACGGTTTTGTAACGGTCTTCAAGTTCGAGCCAGATCAGCCTTTCCTGATGCCGACCTGAGTTGGACCGCTCAGCGAGTCAGGATTGAGCCAAACGGCCGAAGGAGAAACACATGCTTTGGAAAGGTTTTCAGAAACCGAAACGCCTCGCAGTAGATCAGTCCACTCTCACCGATAAGTACGGCATCTTCTGGGCTCAGCCTTTCGAGCGCGGATTTGGGACCACCGTGGGCAATGCTCTGCGGCGCGTGCTGCTGAGTTCGATTGAAGGAGCCGCCGTCACGGCCGTGAAGATGGAAGGTGTATTGCACGAATTCCAGTCGATTCCTGGAGTGGTGGAGGACGCGACCGACATCATCCTCAACCTGAAGCAGATTCCGTTCAAGCTGGCGGGCGATGCGCCCAAGGCAATTTACCTGCGCGCGGATCAGCCGGGCGTTGTCACCAGCGGCATGATTGAGGCTGACGGCGACGTAGAGGTCCTCGACAAGGACGTCTATATCGCGACCGTCAGCGAGGGTGGCAAACTCGACATGGAGATGCGTCTGAAACGCGGCCGAGGCTACGTTTCGGCCGATAAGAATTTCGACGAAGATCTAGGCATTGGGTTTATTCCCGTCGACTCCGTCCACTCGCCGGTGCGGAAGTGCAACTACAGTGTCGAGGCTGCACGTCTCGGACAGATCACCGACTACGACAAGCTCACCCTCGAAGTTTGGACCAACGGCTCCATCACGCCGGCCGATTCAATCGGTCTCGCCGCGAAGCTGCTGAAGGACCACATGAATATCTTCATCAACTTCGAGGAAGAGATCGAAACTGGAACGTCTTCGTCGGATGATCGCAAGCCCGAGATCCACAACGAGAATTTGAACCGGTCGGTCGAGGAACTCGAACTCTCAGTGCGCAGCTACAACTGCCTGAAGAACGCGAACATCCAGACGATTGGAGAACTCGTACAGAAGACTGAGGCTGAGATGCTGAAGACCAAGAATTTCGGCCGCAAGTCGCTCAACGAGATCAAAGAGATTCTGTCGTCGATGGGACTGAGTCTCGGCATGAAGATCGACGAGCATGGCAATGCCGTGCCCGGACCGACATCGAACGTACCGTTGCCCGCGTCCGCCTACGGACCGGACGACCAGCTGTAAAAAACGAGGAGTTTCAGGGTTTCAAAGTTCCTCCGAACCGAGCTTTGAAAGGGCACGGCTTGAGCCATGCCGTCCTGAAACCAAAAAGGATTGGGGCTCTAGCCTCTGAGGGTTGAAATGCGTCACAAAGTTGCTGGATACAAACTCGGACGAAACACAGCGCACCGGCGTTCGCTGCTGCGCAACCTGGTCACTTCGGTGATCGTGGAAGAGCGCGTCGAAACGACTGTGCCTAAGGCCAAGGCGGCTCGTCCGCTGGTCGAGAAGATGATCACGCTCGGGAAGCGCGGCGATCTGGCCGCGCGGCGACTGGCTGCCGGCTATCTGATGACCGATGAAGCCGTCGTGAAGCTGTTCGACACAGTCGGTCCCCGGTTCGGCGATCGGAACGGCGGATACACGCGCATCATCCGTACCGCGTGGAATAAGGGCGATGGTGCCGACAAGGCGTTTCTCGAACTGCTCGGCAGCGAGAAGATCCTCGACGAGAAGCGCGAAAAACGTGCAGAAACCCGCGCCAAGAAGGCCGCTGAAGCCAAGAAGGCGATGGAAGAGGCCGAAGCTCAGGCCAAGGTGGAAAGCGAATCAGCACCAGCCAAGGAAGAAGATAAGAAAGAGTAGCTTTCTTGAACTTTCATCAGGCACAGCCTCCCGCTGTGCCTTTTCTTTTTCATACGGAAGTGTCCTCAGGGCACATTGCCCTCGAAGATGGCGAGAGCTTGAAATCGGCGCACTCGTACATGTCCCTTCGTGTCTTCCGGCGGTAATCTTGTTCCCTTGTTCCCATCTTCCTAAACTGTGTTGAATGGCAGGTACGCGCACACAGATGGGAATTGCATTTGGCACTGCAGCCGTGCTGGTGCTGAGCTTCGTCGGCTATCTGTTTTGGCTGAATAGTCAGCCGCCGGTGCTGGCGCGGTCGGACGAGCATGATCCTCTAACTGGCCTGCCGGTCAGTATCAAGATGAATCCATTGCGCGACCGTTCCACCGAGAAGGCAGCCAACAAATTCCTGCGCGATATCCGCGATGGTCACTGCAACGATGTGCTCGCGAAATGGGAGCACGACTACCACCGGAAGTACGCGCGCTTCGTATGCAAGTCGGAAGCGCAGCATCCTCTGCTCTCGTGGCAGTTGGTGGACTGGGAAGACGATCCTCCACTGGTCGTGCTGAAGTATCGCGGC
The DNA here is from genome assembly GCA_963807095.1 of uncultured Acidobacteriota bacterium. Lineage (GTDB taxonomy): Bacteria > Acidobacteriota > Terriglobia > Terriglobales > Acidobacteriaceae > Sulfotelmatobacter. The sequence goes on from CAWEAF010000003.1 coordinate 1,752,161, forward strand.
CGCCGCAGCAATGAGGCGGGCCAGCCCGGGACCTATCAGGATCTGTTCTCCATCACCGCCGAAAAACAGGATGGCGACTGGATCGTAACGAAATACCTGCCGTTTAACTGATAATCCCGGTACTTAGATCTTCGTTCCGTACCTGGCCTTCAGCTGCTTGTCCCGATCGCCCGACCAATCCCTTCCGTGAAGGTTTTCTTGCGCTTCTCCGTGCCTCGGTGTCTCCGTGGTAAAAATGATTCCATGCCTGCAAGCTCCTCCCGGCCTGAACCATCCCCTGCACGCAACCTCTATTCCTTCGGGGTCACGTCGTTCTTCAACGATACCGCGAGTGAAATGGCGTACTGGGTTCTGCCGGCATTTCTCGTCTCGCTCGGAGCCGGGCCGGCGCAACTGGGACTCATCGAAGGAGTCGCCGAAAGTGTCGCGTCATTCGCCAAGCTGTTCTCGGGATACCTCACCGACCGTATCGAACGCCGCAAGCCGCTTGTGGTCGCGGGATACTTCGTCGCCAATGCGGCGAAGCCGCTGCTCGCCATCGTGACCTCGTGGTGGCACATCCTGCTGATTCGGTTCACCGACCGCCTGGCGAAAGGAGTGCGAGGAGCGCCGCGTGATGTGATGGTGGCGGAGTCAGTAGGGAAGGAGCGCCTCGGATCGGCGTATGGACTGATTCAGTCCCTCGACTCGGCGGGAGCCATCGCCGGGCCGCTCTTGGCCCTAGTATTGCTGGCGCGTTTTCGGGTTCGCATGGTGTTTCTCGCCGCGGCTGTGCCGGGGGCGTTGGCGGTGCTGGTCGCATCACTGGGCATCCGCGAGACAGGTCGCTCGTCGAAAGGTTCTTCCGCGAACCATGCGGCAGCATCTTCCCAGACCGTCAGGACGGCACAATCAGCTATCTCCACACCGGCGAATCTGCCGGTCGCCTTTTACATGGTTCTGATGGCAGTGACTTTGTTCTCGCTGGGAAACTCCAGCGACATGTTCCTGGTGATGCGTGCCCAGGATGTGGGCATTCGTGTGTCGCTCGCGCCGTTGCTGGGGCTCGTATTCAACATTACCTACACGCTCGGTTCATGGCCGGCAGGATGGTTGAGCGATCATTTTTCGCGGCGCTGGATTGCCGCTGCAGGATATGTGATCTTTGCCGGAGTGTATTTCGTTTTCGGACGAGCGCCTTCCACTCTTGCGATCTGGATCACCATGGCGGTCTACGGCATTTACTATGCATTGACTCAGCCGGTGCTCAAAGCCTTGGTCGTCGACACCGTCGCGCAAGAAGTGCGCGGCCGGGCGCTGGGGATCTACTTCTTTGCCACCAGCGTGGCCACGCTTGCAGCAAGCCTGATCACAGGAGAGTTATGGAAGCACTTCGGAGCAAGCATGCCGTTTTACGTCTCCGCCGCCCTCGCGCTGCTGTCGGCGCTACTCTTGCTTATCCCGCGGCGGCAACAAGACTAGCCTCTCTGTGATCCGGAACCTTGACTCACAAAGTGGACGAGTCTGCTCCTTGAGGCTCAGGTTTGGCTGTACCATTCTTGATGGCCTCGTCCAGTATTTGTTTCATCTGCAGTGTCGCCTTGCGAGCCAGTTCGCCTTGTTGGCGGCCGAGTTCTCCCTGTTCTTCGCCTAGTTTACCTTGCTTTTCTCCCAACGCACCTTGTGCCTCGCCAAGCTTGGACTGCTGATCCCCGGCCTGCGATTGAACGTCGCCAATTTTGCTCTGCAATTCTCCAATTTCAGATTGAAGCTTGCCAAGCTGCTCCATGGTGGCGCTGGGGCCGAGCTTTTGCATCTCCGCTTTGAGCCGGTCGAGCGCCGCCGTCATATCCGGAACGTTCACGCGAACCTGCTCCATCTTGGCGCCAAGTTCCTCCTGTTGTTTTCCCAATGCTTCTTGCTGTTTTCCGAGTGCTTCCTGCTTTCGTCCAAGTTCCTCTTGCGGCGCCCACAGCTTGCGCGCACGATCGATGGTCGCCTGATCACGAATGATGTAGGACTTCTCATCCCGCTGGAACCAGATGAAGTCCCCAGGGATCTGCTTCCGCAGGTTCTCTACGTGCCGGGCATCTTCGCCTGTGCCCGACATGGTAAAAGAGTCACTCTTCCCGGTGACGATGACGAAGCGCTGCTCGTCGTCGAAGCCATAGGCGTACGAAAAGCCACGACCCGAGCCTTGGCCAGCCCAACGCGACACCGGTGCAACAGGCGCGGCCGGGTCTACAGGAGCCACGGGTGCGACGGGGCTTACAGGCGCTGGTCCCGCAATGTAAACCCCTCCTTTTGGCGCGGGAGGCATGGCAGGCGCAACGGGACCTGCGGTAGGGGCAGCTTGCGCGTCTGGAGCCGAGGCTGGCGCGCCAGCTGGATCCGGTGACGCAGTCGGCGCCGGTTCCTGCATGGCAGCCGAGTCTTGGGAGACTTGGTGACGGTTCGCAGGCCGGGCCGCAGCTGCGACGTAAACAATGGGAATCGCAGCTGCGACGATCAGGACGACAGCGGATTTCTTCACACCCATGGCAACAGCTCCTCTCCACTCCAGAATTCGTTCCACTCTTTGCTCCGCGCGGCCTGCGTGGGCCATCGAAACACCTTGCCAATACGCGCGGCGCGGGGCGGCTTGCAGCGCTGCGAAAAAGCCGAGAAGTGTTTTGGCGTAGTCGCTACGGTCGGCGCCGCTCGACAGAGCCGCTTCGTCGCTGGCTTGCTCCGCCAGGTTGGCGAGTTGCCGGTGGAGCCACCAGGAGAGCGGGCTGAACCAGAAGATCGCGCGATGCAACAGCGCGACGGATTGGGTGAGCCCATCGTGGCGCGCGACGTGCGACATTTCGTGCGCGAGGATCGCGTCCCGCTTTGCTGGCTCCCACTCCCGCCAGCTTGGTGGCAGGAGAATCACCGGGCGGATTGCCCCAATCGTGACTGGCACGGAAATCAGCTTGGATTCATATACCGGAGGCGCAAAGCGAAACCTGCCGGCACTCGTCTGAACTCTCCCCCGTACCCGCTCGTCGACAATTCGTTGCCCCGCTTTGACAAGACGGCGCGAGAGTGCGAATCCTACCGCCAGCCGCGCCAGCAACATCAGGCAGATCGCCAGGTAGAACGCCAATGCAATTGCAGCCCAGGGAATCGATAAGGGCTCAGCGGATTCCGTTTGTCGCGGGACGATCGCCCCCGCCCCCTCCGCAACGGTTCCGGACTGATTGCCTGTCAGAATGGGTGCCTCGTATCGGGCTACGTGTGTGGTCACGTGAATGACAGGAGGAGCCGGGAGGGCGGCATCTTGCACACGCAGCGGCGTTGGCACTGGCAATGAGGGCAGCAGCCATCCGAGCGCTGGAATCGCAAATGCCGCATACAGCACCGCTGTCCACGTGAATAAGCGCGTCGATACAGATTTCACCCGCAACGCGGCGAGTCCGCACGCTGCGCAAACCGCGAGAAGCAGCGCCCGCAGAGCCCATAGCCCAAGCTGCGTAAGCATTGTGGCGGAATCAGAAGGCAACCCATGTAGAGCCATATCTGCCATCCTTGCGAAATAGAAGTCTTGCTACGATCTTCGTTAGGACTTCTTCTTCATACTTCCAGCGATCTTCTTCGCCAAGCGTTCCAATTGTCGGCGGTCGAGTACCTCGCTATCGACCAGTCCAAGGACAAGTTCTTCGGCGGAGCCTCCGCAGAATCGATCGATGATGCTTTTCACCGCGCGGACGGCAACATTCTGGCGCGCGTCCAAGGGGCGATACACGAAAGTGCGGCCGTCGATTTCGTGAACGAGGTATCCTTTCTCCTCCAGTCGCCGCAATACTGTGCGAATCGTGGAATCTTTCATCGGGCGCGACCCGGCCAGCCCTTCGCGGCAGCTTTCCGCGGTGACCGGCGCGTGACTCCAGATGTAATCCATGACCGCCTGCTCGACCTCTCCCAGGTTCTTTAGACGTACGTGCTTGATGTTAGTCATTGTAGCGTTACAACATGTAACACATCGAACGAAACGGTGTCAAGCAGATTTCACTTGACCTCCGGAGGCATGTAGGGACAGCCGCCCTCGGCTGTCCGGCGGAGCGAAACTCCGCTGGCGCGCAGTTTGCAGACAGGAAGTGCTACTTCAATATTCCCGCGGACGCCAGATGAGAAACAGCAGGAATTGCGTGGCGATGCCGGCCGAGGTGTCCAGCACGACGTCCTGCCAGCGGCCGGTTCGGGACGGCAGGAAGCTCTGATGCCATTCATCAAGGCTGGCTACCAGTGCGGTGCCGAGCACGGCGAGATTGGTCCAGCGAAAGGTCCACTTCACATGAGCGGGCTCGGGCAGCGTCTCGCGCCATGCGCGAAACAAGAAAGATGCTCAGCAGTCCGTAGCCGACCACGTGACCGGTTTTGCGAAGGAGATGATTAAGGGCTCGAAGTGCGCCTGCGTGATCCCGAACAGATAGTGCAGAAGAGGGTATAGCAATCGGCTGGTGTTGTGCGCAGAAAGAACGAGGTTGATTCGATCCGAATGACGATCAGCCACAGGATCGCGGCGATCCAGGCTTTCAGTAGCCTGGTGGCGATCTGAGTCAAGGGTGAGACTGCAGCGCGCGATGCGGCAGTACGGGGCAGTCGTCGCCCCGAGTTTTGTAAGCTGCTATTCAATTGCATAATTGGGAGCCTCGCGGGTAATCATGACATCGTGAACATGGCTCTCGCGCAGACCCGCGCCGCTGATGCGCACGAAACGCGTTTTCTGCAGCAGTTCCGGAATCGTTGAGCAGCCGCAATAGCCCATGCCGGACTTCAGTCCGCCCGACCATCTGGTAGATGATCATCGCGACCGAGCCGCGATAAGGAACTCGTCCCTCGATTCCTTCCGGAACAAGCTTGGCGAGCCGGTTCGACTCTCCATCCGGCGCTGAAAGCGAGGCGGACGAATCGCCGTCCGTGTTCTGGAAATAGCGCTCGCTCGATCCCTGCGCCATCGCGCCCAGCGATCCCATGCCGCGATACGACTTGAAGGAGCGGCCTTGATACAGGATCAGTTCGCCCGGACTCTCGTCCGTGCCGGCGAACAGCGATCCGATCATGACCGCGCTCGCGCCCGCGGCCAGCGCCTTGGTCACGTCGCCGGAATACTTGATGCCGCCATCGGCGATGATGGGCACGCCAGAATCTTTGGTCGCGCGGTAAGCCTCGGCAATCGCCGTAATCTGCGGCACGCCTGCGCCCGTCACCACGCGAGTCGTGCAAATCGAGCCTGGGCCGATGCCGACCTTGATGCCATCGGCCCCGGCGCGCGCCAGTTCGCAGGCGCCATCAAAAGTCGCGACGTTGCCCGCGAGCAATTCCACCTCCGGCAGTTTCGATTTCACCAGCTTCACCGCATCGAGCACTTTGGAGGAGTGCCCGTGAGCGCTGTCGATGGCGAGTACGTCGACTTTGGCTTCGGCCAGTTCCTGAGCGCGCTCCAGGAAATCTCCCGTCGCGCCGATAGCTGCGCCTACCCGCAGCCGCCCGTGAGAATCCTTGGCCGCATTGGGATATTTCAATTTCTTCTGGATGTCCTTAACGGTGATCAAGCCCTTAAGGTTGTACTTGTCGTCGACGACCAGAAGTTTTTCGACGCGGTGCTCGATGAAGGATCTTCTCCGCTTCTTCGAGTGTCGTTCCGACGGGAACAGTGATCAGATTCTTCTTCGTCATCACCTTGTCGATAGGAATGTCGAAGCGGGTTTCGAAGCGCAGGTCACGGTTGGTCAGGATACCAACCAGTTTCCCGTGCTCGGTGATGGGCACGCCGGAGATCTTGTATTTCCGCATCACCTCAAGCGCCTCCGCGACCTTGTCCGTCGGATGCATGGTGACGGGATCGACGATCATGCCGCTTTCCGAGCGTTTCACCTTGTCGACTTCATTGGCCTGCTGATCGATGGTGAGATTGCGATGAACAATCCCGATGCCGCCCTGCTGGGCGAGCGCGATGGCCATGTGCGATTCGGTGACGGTATCCATGGCGGCGCTGACGATGGGGATATTCAGGCTGATTTTGCGGGTGAGAGCGGTTTGCGTGCTCGTTTGTGTGGGAATCACATCCGAGCGGGCGGGCAGCAAAAGGACGTCATCAAAAGTGAGCGCCTCAGGTACGGGAAAATGAATCATAAATGTCTCGGAAATCTCACGTTGTGCGTGAAGCTTTTATTGTAGAGAGGGGCAGAGGATCAGGCAAATGGTGGCTAGGGAAGGTGAGTGTGATCGCGATGTTAGGTCAATCTGAAGCCATTGACCTTGCCCGCTGGTGAAGAAAGCACTGAACGATGTCGCGTCCGAACAAGAGAATGAGAGCGGCAGACCACAAGATTGGCAGAAGTGAGCACGGAACAAACCACAGCCACTGTGACAACGACCAGCCTCTGACAATCCAAACACCTTGAGGAACGGTGTACCAACGCTCACCCCACAGCATGAAAACCCACATTACCCCGATTGCGACGGCCATTGCGTCTGCCACTAGCCTTAACGGTACCCACGAAAATATGAAGATGCGGCGTCTTTGCCCCCAAGATTCGATATTCAGGGACACCCAATACCAGAACACTCCGATCGCCACGATGAGAGTTATCTGATCCCACCAGCCGGGCAGATAGCGATACACCAATGCTCGGGGTATGGCCAGAGGGGCATTGATAGCGATCAGAAGCGTGAAAGAAGGCGGGGTTCCGGGCATATCCATAACACGCATCAGAGCCCTTTCCCAACGGTCGGTCCATACGAGGAGGGCTACCGCTACCAACATTTGAACAAGCGGAAGCGTGTATTTTAACTTCAGGCGCATACAAGCCTACTCAGAAAAGGGAGTTGGTTACCCGTCGACTATTAGACACCGGCTTTGAGACTCCATCAGAGTAACCGTAGTAATTGGGGCGTTTTGCGCACAAACCTTCCTTTGCCGTTCCTGGAATCCCCCGTTTGTCTTTTCCCCCTCTCCCGGCGTATATTTGTTAACTGAGAACTGCTGTGTACCGGCTTTTGGCGAAGCACACCAGTGGGCGCAAGCCCACTTTTTAGTTGGAGCCCCGCGGTGTTGCAGCCATCCGCCAGTAAGTCATTTGGATTCATGGCGCTTGACGTTGAACGTGTGCGGGAAATTGCGGATCGGGTCGCCAGTTCGCGAGGACTCGAAGTCATTGAAGTGGAGTTCCTGGGCGGCGGCAAGGCTCGAATGCTGCGGGTGTTTTTGGATAAGCCCGCGGCAGGGACAGATCCGCTCGCGGGAGTGACGCACGAGGATTGTGCGAACTTCAGCCGGGAGTTTGGGACGATCCTCGACGTGGAAGATGCGTTGCCGGGATCGTACACGTTGGAAGTCTCGTCGCCTGGGCTGGATCGGAAACTGGTGAAGGCTGCGGACTTCACGCGCTTCACCGGAAGCCGTCTGAAGCTCACGACGCGGCAGCCGGTGGACAATAACCGGCACTTTGAAGGTCGCCTGGAAAGTTTTCAGGATGGCCGATTGACGCTGGATTTGAGCGTGGCCAGCCACAAGTCGCGCAAGAAAATGGGCGATGTGGCCGGTCAGAAAATTGAGATCGAATTCGCCAACGTAGAAAAGGCGAATCTGGTGCCGGAAATCTAAAGGGATTGAGTAATTGTGGAATTTGGTAATGGCGTAATTGAACGTCAGTGCTGACTTTCAATTACAAAATTACTCAATTGCACAATTACAAAATAGTTTTCTTATGGCTAGCGAGCTCTACAACACGATTGACGCACTCAGCCGGGAAAAAGGCATTGATCCGCAGATTGTAGTCAGCGCGGTGGAAGACGCCATCGTTATGGCCACGCGCAAGTACTACAAGTCGCAGGAGAATCTGCGCGCCAAGCTGGACAAGGACACCGGCAAGATCAACGCCTTTGCGGTGAAAACGGTTGTGGAGACTCCGGAGCAGGTGGAGGATCCAAACCTGCAGATCACCGTCGAAGATGCGAAGAAAGTTGATCCCTCGCTCGAAGTCGGCGGCGAGCTGCAGATTCCGAAAGTGACCGAAGGAATTCTAGGACGCATCGCGGCGCAACTGGCGAAGCAGGTCATCTTTCAGAAGGTGCGCGAAGCCGAGCGCGATACGGTTTACAACGAATATATTGGCCGCGTCGGCGAGATCGTCAATGCCACAGTGAAGCGCGTGGAAGGTCCGGATGTGATCTTCGATATCGGCAAGGCGGAAGCCCGCATGCCCCGTAAGGAGCAGTCGCGGCTGGAGTCGTTTGCCGTCGCCGAACGCGTACGCGTAGTCATCGCTCGGGTGGAGCGCGCTGCCAAGGGCCCGGGCGTCGTGGTTTCGCGCGCGGCGCCGGAGTTGGTGCAGCATCTGTTCCAGACCGAAGTCCCTGAAATCTACGACGGCACGGTCGTGATTCGGGCCATTGCCCGCGAGGCTGGTGAGCGCACGAAGATCGCAGTCATGTCCAAGGACAAGGACGTGGACGCGGTTGGCGCCTGCGTTGGGATGAAGGGAATGCGCGTGCAGTCGATCATTCGCGAATTGCGCGGAGAGAAGATCGACATCATCGAATTCCACGAAGATGCTGTCACCTTCGCCGAGAAGGCGTTGCAGCCCGCCAAGGTCAGCCGCGTCACCGTCGTCGACAGTGCGGAGAAACATCTGGAGGTTGTGGTCGACGACAGCCAGCTCTCGCTGGCGATTGGAAAGAAAGGCCAGAACGTCCGGCTTGCTGCCAAGCTTCTCGGATGGAAGATCGACATCAAGAGCGAGGAAGAGAAGCGTCAGGAAGTCGAACAGCAGATGGCCGCCATGGCTCCGCAAGCCACGACGCCCCTGGAGAACGTCCCGGGACTAGGCGAAGGATTGGTGGAGAAGCTGGGCGCGGCCGGTGTGACCACTGTTGAAGCCCTTGCCGATATGACGCCGGAGCAACTGGAGGCCATCGAAGGCATAGGGCCGAAGACGGTGGAAAAGATCAGCCTCGCTGTGAATAGTTACTTTGCCAGCCTCGAGGCCGGTTCTGTTGAAGGCGGCGTTGCCGCCGAGGAAGCGCCCGCCGAAGGCGAAGCGGAATCGCAGGAACCCGTAGCCGAGGTGGCTGCGCAACCGGAAGAGACTGTATCTGGGGCGTCCGACGAAGTGGCGACGCCCTCAACCGAAGAAAAAGCGCATGAGCCCGAAGCTGGGCCTGCTCCCGATACGACCGAATAATCATGCCTTGCGCAACCATGTTCGAGGGTTTGCGAGTGCAGGAAGTTGACTCCGCGAGGCTGCGATGAAGACCTAACGGGGAGAAGAGAAAACGCCGGATGAGTAAGGTTCGAATCAACGATCTCGCCAGAGAACTGGAAGTTAAGAGCAAAGCTATTCTCGATACCTTGCCGCTCGTTGGAGTCACCGAGAAGAAGACGCACTCCAGTTCGATTGAGGACCACGAAGCGGAAAAAGTGCGAGCCTATATCCGCGGCTCGGCTGAAGCACAGTCTCACTCCTCGAGAAACGCGCGCCCTCTGCGCGGCGAAGAGGAAATCAAGACCAAGATTGATTTGTCGCATATCTCGCGTCCCGGAGATGTGCTGAAGGCGATTACTCAGAAGAAGGAAGCGGCCTCCGCGCCGATCCGGCCTCCGGCCGCCCCTCCCGCTCCCCCTAAGCCTCCAGTAGCTGCGAAACCAGCCGCTCCAACTCCTGCTCCTCTTCCGCCAGCGGCACCGCCAGCCGCGCCGCCGCGTCCGGCTGCAGTCGTTCCGCCTGTCGAGAAACCTGTTCCACCTCCAGTGCAGGCTGCTCCGCCAGTGGCCGCGCCGCCGCGTCCTCCTGTGGCAACCGCGCCACCGGCCGCCAACGTGCCTCCTCCTGTCGAGAAGCCTGCAGTACCTCCGATCGCGGCATCTGCAGCACCGCCGCTTCCGGTTGCAACTCCACGTCCGGCTGCGCCTCCGGCGCCCGCTGCTCCGCCGCAACCGCCGGCTCCGCGGATGATCGTTCCGCAAACCGGTCCGCGTCCTGTGTATAAAGCTCCACCGCCGCGGCCAGTAGCGCCACCCCGGCCGCAAGCGGGAGCGCCGATTGGGACGCGCCCAGTTCCAGGGCGTCCTGTGCCCGGACAACCAATTTTCCAGCGTCCTCGCCCGCAGGGGCCCGGAATGGGAGGCCCGCGCCCAACGCTTCGTCCTGGCGAGCGCCGGCCTATGCACCCCACGCGCTCGGCTCCGACCGGGCCACGTCCGATCGGAGTTGGTCCTGGACTTCCGCCTCCGGGTGCCGCTCGCCCGGGAAGCCGTCCAGGCGGGCCCGCGCGCCGGCCCGGCCAGCGCTATGTTCCGCGTGGAGTAAAAGAAGGGCCAATGAAAGGTTACGTTCCGCCGCCTCGCATGGTGGTGTCGAACGAGCCCATGCCCATCACTCGCAACATCACCATCACGGAAGGGATCAGCGTCAAAGATCTCGCCGAGAAGCTGGATATTCGGGCAAAAGATCTGATCTCGCGTCTGCTCGCTCGCGGGGTTTTCGCGACTGTCAACCAGTCACTCGACGCCGAGCTCGCCAGTGAGATGGCGAGATTCTTTGGCGCCGAGACCAACGTCATCTCGTTTGAAGAACAGGCTGCCAAGGATACCGACGCGGCCTCTGCCGGTGGCGAAGAATCAGCTGCGGGAGTCGTTCCACGTCCGCCGGTAGTCACGATTATGGGCCACGTCGATCATGGCAAGACCACGCTGCTCGACTCGATCCGCCTGACCAATGTTGCCGAAGGCGAGGCAGGCGGCATCACCCAGCACATTGGCGCCTACAAGGTCCGCATTACCGACAAAGAGTCGCCGGCATTTGGCCGTGAGATTGTCTTCCTCGATACGCCGGGTCACGAGGCGTTCACCCGCATGCGCGCGCGTGGTGCCAAGGCTACCGACATCGTGGTGCTGGTGGTTGCGGCTGACGATGGTGTCATGCCGCAGACGATTGAAGCGATTGATCACGCCCACGCTGCCGAGGTCCCGCTGATCGTTGCCGTGAACAAGATCGATAAGCCGGAAGCCTTGCCCGATCGCGTCAAGAAGCAACTGGCCGACCGCGGCCTGGTGCCTGAAGAATGGGGCGGCAAAACAGTTTTCGTCGACGTCTCCGCGAAGAAGAAGACAAATCTGAACCTGCTGATGGAGATGATTTGCCTGGTCGCGGACCTCGCCGAATTGAAGGCGACTCCCGAACGCGCTGCCAGCGGTGTCGTGCTGGAAGCCAAGCTCGACCGCGGTCGCGGGCCTGTCGCCACCGTGCTTGTCCAAAACGGCACGCTCAATGCCGGAGACAACTTCGTGGTCGGCAACGTGTACGGTAGAATCCGCGCCATGTTCGACGATCGTGGAGCTGCGCTCGAATCGGCGCCTCCATCCACTCCGGTCGAAATTCTCGGCATGGAAGGTTTACCCCAAGCCGGAGATCAATTCGTGGTGGTTGCCGATCGCGACAAGGCCCGAGGCATCTCCGAATACCGCGAGCAGAAGGCCCGCGAAGCCGCATTGGCCAAGAGTTCCCGCGTGTCGCTCGAGGGATTGGCGGAGCAGATCAAGACGGCCGGCACCAAGGAACTGAACATCATCCTCAAAGGCGATGTGCAGGGATCGGTCGAAGTCCTTAGCGACTTGCTTGCGAAACTTTCGAACGACAAAGTTCGCCTTAAATTGCTGCGGTCGGGCGTGGGCGCGATCACTGAAACCGACGTGCTTCTCGCCTCGGCATCGAATGCCATCATCATCGGCTTCAACGTGCGCCCTGAACGCAAGGCGCAGGAGTTGGCCGAGCAGGAAGAAGTCGACATCCGTCTGCACTCGATCATTTACGAACTGCAGGACGAGATCAAGCGTGCCATGAGTGGCCTGCTGGAGCCGACCATCAAGGAGACTTACCAGGGCCGCGCCGAAGTGCTGGAAACTTTCCGCATTCCGAAGGTTGGCACAGTGGCCGGATGCCGCGTGATCGACGGATTAATCAAGCGAGACGCCGACGTGCGCCTGCTGCGCGACAACGTGGTCGTGTTCAAGGGTAAAGTCGGGTCGCTGCGCCGCTTCAAGGACGATGCCAAGGAAGTTACCAACGGCATGGAGTGCGGCATCTCCATCGCAAATTACGGCGACATCAAAGTCCGAGATGTGATCGAAGCCTTCGTCACGACTCGAATTGCCGCCGAAGTGATCGCCTAGAAATCGTAGTTCGTCGTTGAGTCTTTAGCGCAGTTGCTTGTGCCAGCAACTGACGACCAGCGACTAACGACTGCATGCCCATTGCCTTTCTCACCCTCGAACTCCATATCGAAGCAGCACAATCTTTGAAGGACAGGCGGCAGGTGGTCCGAAGTCTGAAAGACCGGCTGCGCACGACGTTTAACATTTCGGTGGCCGAACTGGATGGCGCCGAGCTTTGGAACCGTGCCACCATTGGGGTCGTCAGCGTCTCACACTCTCGCGATTATCTTGATGGTTTGATGAAAAAAGTGGAAAGCGCCGCCACCCGCATTGCCAACAATCAGGGCGCGGATGTTGCGGATTCTTTCGTGGAGTTCTTTTGAGTTTCGTCCCATCGACCGCGCAGGCCCAGACCCGCCTTTAGTAACAAATCGCGTAACGTCTTGTTAGCTCCGCACTTATAGCGCTGGCGCGGTCTCACCCAGCAGGCCGCCGTGCGGACTGGTCCGATGGCACAACACTTGCATCCTATTTTCTGATATTCTCATGCGTTTTACCCAAGGTGGAAAGTGCAGAAGCGCGGGCTGAAATACCATCGCGGTCGAGTTGGAGAGGCTCTGCGCGAGGAAATCGAGACGCTGGTCGAAGGCGAACTGGCCGATCCGCGAATTGGGCTGGTGAGCGTGACCGCAGTCCACGTCGCTGATGATGGACGCTCGGCGGAAGTTTGGGTCAATGTGGAAGGCGACGACTCGGAGGCAGACCAAAGTCTCGAAGGCTTGGAAGCCGCCCGCGAATACATCCGGCACGAACTAGTGGAGCGATTGCGTATCCGGCGCGCGCCCGAATTGTATTTTCGTCTGGACCGCGCGGAACTGGACAAAGCACGAGTCGAACAATTGTTGGACCGGGCAAAAAAGCGCAGCAGGGCACGCAAGGCGTCGAGTGGAGAAAAGGCATAGCGACATGCTTGAGGATGTACTCCGGCAGATCGGGCAGCACGATCGTTTCGTGTTGACCTCACACGCTCGTCCGGATGGCGATGCGGTGGGATCGGCGCTGGCGTGTTGCCAGGTGCTGCGCGCCATGGGCAAGCACGCCGACGTCGTGCTGCACGATGGTGTTCCGCGTATCTATCGGTCTCTCCCGTTCGCTGACCAGGTGGTTCAGTCTGATCGCGTGATGGGGACTTATGAGGCGGCCATCATTCTGGAGTGTGACAGCATCCATCGCACGCGGCTCGAGGGTCTCGAGAATCGGGTTCTGATCAGCATTGACCACCACGTCAGCGGACGTCCCTTTGCCCATGTGAACTGGATCGATCCGCACGCGGTCGCTACCGCCGAAATGGTTTTCCGCCTCGCCAGGGAAGCCGGAGTGAAGTTCTCGCCGGAAATTGCTACCTGCCTCTATACCGCCCTGATGACCGACACCGGTTCCTTCATGTTTCAGGGCACGAATGAGAACACCTTCGCCTTGGCGCGCGAGCTGGTGCTGGCGGGAGCCGACCCTGCCCACTGCGCGCGAGGAATTTATTTTGCGCACTCCGCCGCGAAGCTTAAGCTTCTGGGGGAAGCACTGCGGAACCTTCACCTCGACGGACACATCGGTTACTTCTGGGTCATGCAGAAGCAGATGGAACGCTGCGGTGCCATCGAGGAAGACTGCGAGGGATTGGTGAACTACGTTCTCTCAATCGGGGGAGTCGAAGTGGCCGCGTTCTTCCGCGAATTGCCTGACGGGCGCTATCGCGTGAGCCTTCGCAGCAAAGGCAAAATCGATGTCGCCCACGTCGCCGAGAGCTTCGGAGGCGGTGGGCACGAGTGCGCTAGCGGATGCTCCATCGATGGCCCGCTCGCGGATGCCGTGCGGCAGGTTGTCTTCCAGGTGCGCCGCGGACCTTCGGTGCAATAGCTTTGATTGCAGATTGTTGCTGCGCGCCCCGCGACCGTCAATCTGAGATCTACAATCTAAAATCCGAAACTCCAGTTCTCACTTCGAACTTCATACTTCTGAAATCCCTATGACCGCTCGCACCCGCACCGACGTCCTGTTACTCGCCGGATTTTGTGCATTCCTGTTTTTTTATGGACTCGGAGCCTTCGGCCTGATCGGCGCCGATGAGCCACGCTACGCTCAGGTTGCACGCGAAATGCTGCAACGGCACGATTGGGTCACTCCCGTGCTGAACGGCAATCCTTGGCTGGAGAAGCCGCCTCTGTATTATTGGCAAGCGATGCTGGCGTATTCGGTTCTGGGTGTCGGCGATGTCGCGGCTCGCGTTCCTTCGTCAATCGATGCGACGATTCTGGTCATTTGCATGTATCTCTTCTTTCGCAAGTTTCGCCGCGGGGTTGAAGTCGATGCCGCGTTGATCACCGCCTCATGTGCCGGCGTGATCGGTTATGCTCGCGCTGCTTCGATGGACATGGGGCTTACCGCCGCTTTCGGCATCGGCATGCTGGCGTGGTGGACGTGGCGCGAAAGCGGCCAACATGTTTATCTGGCAGGGTTTTACGTCTGCATGGCTCTTGGTACGCTCGCCAAGGGCCCGGTGGCGCCATTTCTTGCCGCGGTCATAATCGCGGCCTCTGCCGCTGCCACGCGCGAATGGAAATTGGCTCTAAGAACACTCTGGCTTCCGGGCATTCTCTTATTTCTTGTCATCGCTCTGCCGTGGTACGTTGCGGTGCAAATCGCCAATCCGCAATTCTTTCGGGAATTCATCGTAGAACACAATCTCGCGCGCTTCTCGACCAACCTCTACCATCATCCTGAGCCGTTCTGGTACTACCTGCCTGTTGCCGCGCTGGCGCTTATCCCCTGGGTCGTTTTCGTCGTGGCCGCTATTGCAGACCCGGTGCGCACCTGGTGGACCGAGCGCAAAGCCACGCAAACGCCGATGGACCTGGAGTTACAGTTCAGCATTTTCGCGTGTTGCTGGCTGGTCGTGCCGGTCATGTTTTTTTCGATCTCGCAGTCGAAACTTCCTGGCTACATACTCCCCGCGGTGCCCGCCGGAGCCGTGCTTCTGGCCGATTACCTGCTGCGACGATCTGAGCACGACATGCCGGTCTCGAAGTGGATGGCCATCCTGTACGCAATGGTTGCATCCGCGCCAATTGTGCCTGCGGCGTTGATCGGATTTGTGGTTACCCAACATCGACTGCCCGTGCGGCGGCCCATGCTGTTCGCGGCGGCTGTGGCCTTCGTGATTTCCATTGCGATTGCGCTCACGCTCATGAGCCGTGCAGGCTTGCGCATGCTGCGCTTCGTCACACTCATCGCAGTCGTGCTTGGGGTCGCCGCGGTCCTGAAACTCGGAACCACGTCAATCGACCAGAAACTCTGCACTCGTCCGCTGGCCATTGAACTGGCTAGTGTCGAGACGCACAAGCTTCCGATTGCGGTATACGGAGTCTCCCGGGAAGTGGAATACGGGCTAGCGTTCTATCGCGATCAAGTCGTCATGCGCTACGAATCCGGCAAGATTCCGGAAAGCGAGCACTTGCTCGTCGCGCCCGCTGCGTGGATGGACAATGTCGCGAAGGCAACTGCTGGAAGAAGAGTCTCATTCCTCGGGGAGTACGAACCCCAGAAGTTGAATTACTACTGGGTTGCCGCGGCAACAGCAAAGTAAGTAAAGTGTCGTAACTCCCGAGAGCGGCGCCTACTCCTTCGAGTACTCCACTTCTTCCAATTCCGGGGGAGCCCCTTTGAAGGTGGTGTTGCCGTATTCCAATCCTTTGTCGAACGCCTTCAGGTTCAATTCGCGGAACGCCGGCGGGACCGAGTCGGCCACGGATTTTCGCACCGCATCGGCGCTGAGCAGCTTCGTGACTGCAGTAAAGAAGCCGACCATCACCGAATTCAGCACCATGCGTTTGCCAAGTTCCTCGGCGAAACGCGTGGCCGGGATGCTGTACACCTTCTTGTCCCGGTTGAGGTTCGAAACGCGTACCAGATCTTCTTCAATGATAAGAATGCCACCCGGCTTCAGTTCCTGCGCAAAGCGGTTGTAGGCCTCCTGAGACATGATAACCGTGATGTCGGGCTGAGTAACGTAGGGATACAGCACAGGCGAATCCGAGATCATAAGTTGTGCACTGCACGCTCCGCCGCGCGCTTCCGGGCCAAAGTTCTGCGTCATCGTGGCAAAGCCGTTCTCGTAAATCGATGCCGCCTTGCCCAGCACGATGGCCGAGAGGATCACTCCCTGGCCGCCGAATCCTGCAATGCGAATCTCGGTCAGCCGCATACGCACTCCATTTCCGGTTCTTCAATGTACCGCTCGCCCAGCGACTCGACATATTGCGCGCGCATCATGGATTGATAGTCAGGGCGGTCGCGGTCCACGAACTTGCCAACGGCGATCTCGCCATTGAGCGTGAGCCCGACCTCGCTGGTCGGCGCGCCGTTCTTCACTTTGCTCTTCTCCTTGTAGTACTTCATTGTGTCCAGGCCGTCGCCCATTTTATTGCGCCGCTGGTACAGCGTGGGGCACGGCGAAATTACTTCGATGAACGAGAATCCCTTTTTCTGAAACGCCTCGCTGATCGATCGCGCCAATTGCCGTACGTGAAAGGTCGTCCAGCGCGCCACATAGACTGCGCCAGCGGCTTCCACCAGGTGCGGCAAGTTGAACGCAGGCTCAAACGTTCCGTAGGGATTGGTCGAGGTCGTGGCGTGCCCGGGAGTCGTCGGAGCCGTCTGTCCTCCAGTCATCGCATAGATCAAATTGTTCACGCAGATCACTTTCAGATCGATATTGCGCCGCGCCGCATGAATCAGATGATTGCCGCCGATCGCGGAGAGATCGCCGTCCCCGGAATAGACCACCACATCCAGTTTCGGGTTGGCGAGCTTTAAGCCAGTAGCAAACGGAATGGCGCGGCCATGCGTCGTATGAAAAGAATCGAGCTTCACATATCCCGCCACCCGCCCGGTGCATCCGATCCCCGACACCAACGCAAGCGAGTTCAGATCAACCTTGGAATCGATCAGCGCGCGCGAAAACGCATTTACCGTCGTTCCAATGCCGCAACCGGGGCACCAGATATGCGGCATCCGGTCGCTGCGTAAGAACGCTTCCACCGGATTAATCGTGTCGTCATTCACTACATTCAGCATCGGGTTGCCTCCACGATGACTTCCAGAATTTCGTCAGGATTATGCACTCCGCCTCCGGCATGTGGTACGGCGAAGGTGGGCGCTCTTCCAGCGGCAGCTCGCTCTACTTCGCGCACCATCTGGCCGAGATTGAGTTCAGGCACCACCAGTGCCTTTACATGCGCGGCCAGTCGCGCAATCTTCTTGTCGGGGAACGGCCACGCTGTGATCAGGCGCAGTTTGCCGACTTTCAGGCCGCGATCGCGCGCCATGTCAACCGCACGCTGCGCCACGCGGGAAGTAATTCCATACGAGACCACCACCACATCCGCATCCTCGATGTGCTGTTCCTCGAACAAGCAGATCCGGTCGGCGGCGTTGCGAATCTTGTTCTGCAGGCGCCTGATTAACGTGTCCTGCGTCTGCGGCGTCATGTTGGGATAGCCGCGCTCGTCGTGCGTCAATCCGGTGACGTGGAACTTGTATCCTTCTCCGGCATGCGCCATCTCGGGAACCAGGTCGCCATTCGTTCCGTAGGGCAGATAATCCTCGACCGACTTATGAGTATGCTTGCGGGGCGTCACCTCGATCTGATCGGCGGGCGGAATCACGACTTTTTCCGTCATGTGCCCAACCACTTCATCCATCATGAACATCACCGGCACGCGGAATTCTTCCGCAAAATTGAAAGCCTTGATAGTGAGATCGAAACACTCCTGCGGAGAATTGGGACAGAGGGCGATGATCTCGTAATCGCCATGCGATCCCCAGCGTGCCTGCATCATGTCAGCCTGTGCCGGAAGCGTCGGTAGGCCAGTCGACGGCCCGCCACGCTGCACATCGACGAAGACGCACGGGGTTTCGGTCATCGCCGCGTAGCCAATGTGCTCCATCATCAGCGAGAAGCCTGGGCCCGAGGTTACGGTGAAGGCCTTGGCCCCTCCCCAAACTGCACCCTGCAGCGCAATCGAGGCCGCCAGTTCATCCTCCATCTGGATGAACGTGCCGCCTACCATGGGTACACGCGCGGCGAAGCGTTCGACCACCTCCGTCGAAGGCGTAATCGGATATCCTGACGCGAATCTCGCCCCGGCAGCCAGCGCTCCTTCGCAGCAGGCGTGATCGCCGTCAATGAAGTGCGTTCCAGTCAGAACGCCGTGAGGATCGGCTTTCATTTCGCACCTCCCGTCTCCCTAACAGGCTCAGGGGCCTTGGGAGGCTTCGCCTCAGCCAGCTTCGTTCCGTAAATGGCGAAGTCGGGACAGTACATACCGCAAAGGTCGCACCCGCTGCATTTTTCCGGATGCACCACATGCGGCGGATGGTAGCCCTTTGAATTGAAAGCGGAAGAAAGCGCGAGCACATGCGTGGGACAGAATTCCACGCAAAAGCCGCAAGCTTTGCAGCGCTCCACGACGATCGAAACACGTCCTTTTGCCACGAAAAGCCCCCAGCTCGGAGCAACCATCACTCCGGTGTTCAACAGCGGAGGACCTGATTATGGGTTGATTCGGTGGAAAGTGGTGTGACGACGATCACAGAACGCGGTGAGGTGAAGCACGCGGACACTTCGACGGATGTCTCGCAAGTGCTTGCGCATGAATAACTTCCGCTGCTTCCGAGGGCGATCGTCAGGCTGAAACTACAGCCGTCGAGCGTGCCCTCGGGGTGATTGCAATCACCTGCGATGGAAGGACGCGATGCCGACAAGGCATCGACCTCGTGTTGTCCGCTCGTGTTCGCCCCGTTTGCCTCTGATTACTGAACCTTCTACACTCGGGTTCTTGCGCGGCGCTTGCCATTTGCCGCGGCAGGAGCCTCTTTTTTTGGAAATTCTCGACCTCAGGCATTTCTCCTCGGTGGATCTGCGTCCGCTGCTCGAGGACGAGACTCAGCTATGGGCCCGCCTGCTCTCCTGGGATTACACGGGCTCGTCCGAGATGATCCTGCGCTACGTCGACGCCAAGATCCTGCCGGGATATGCCGCCGTCGACCGTGGCCGGGTTTTTGGTTATTCGTTTTTCGTGTACGAGGGCAGCAAGGGAGTCATTGGCGACCTGTATGTCACCAACGGCAATCGCCTGCCCGATGCCCGCGAGGTCGAGATTCGCCTGTTGACCCATGTGATTGAAACCCTGCAGCAGTCTCCGGGGATCCATCGCGTGGAGGCGCAGTTGCTAGCCCATGAGGGCAATGCGGTCTCCCGGCCGTTTCTGGAAACGGGATTTCAGCGCCATCCCCGATTGTTCATGGTGCTCACGCTGGGCAAAGCGGCTCCCCAGAAGCTTCCAATCCATCCCGAGGTCGAGATTCGCCCATGGTCGGATAGCGATTACCAGGCATCAGCAGCCGTGATTACCGCGTCGTATCGCGGGCATGTGGATGCTCAGATCAATGACCAGTACCATACGTTGAGCGGCTCACTGCGATTTCTCAATAACATTGTGAGGTTTCCGGGATGTGGCGTGTTCGATGCCGAGTCGTCGTTTGTGGCCGTGGATCGCAAATCAAGAAGCACGGTGGGACTGATCTTGTGCTCGCGCGTCCGCGGCGACGTCGGTCACGTGACCCAGGTCTGCGTTCTGCCGGAGTATCGCGGCAAGAAAATCGGCGAACTGCTGCTGGCGGCGACCGAGGGAAACTTAAGGAAGAGGAGCTTTACCGCTCTCTCGCTTACCGTCACCGAAGCGAACAGCAACGCCGTGGCGCTCTACCGAAGGCTGAATTTCGATTCGAAGAGGATATTCGACGCGTTCGTCTGGGAAGGCTAGTAAAGACGATGCTTATAAACCGTATTCGTTTTGAAAGGGATGGGCTTCAGCCCATTCGAAACTGGAAGCAAAAAGGGCGCGGCTTTAGCCGCCAAGCGAATGCCAGTTGAAACGGTTTCTGGCGTGCGGAGTCCTTATCTCTAACGTACTGAATTAGGACTGTGGCTATCTCCGCAAAAGCCACATCGCCCAGCCCGCGACGAAGACTCCGCCCAAAAACATTGCGAAGCAATAGAGGCCATAGCGCACCATCTCGCGCGCACTGTCGCGATGCGTAATGCCGAACACGATGGACGCGAACAGGGCGAACACGCACGCCGCGCTGAAGTGGTTTAGAGTGATGGTCACTATGCTTCTCTCCTGAGCCTGCCTGGTTGCCGGCAAAAGGCGACTGGCAACTGGCTCACTTCTTCTTCCCGATCGCGATGTGGTACGCGTCCGCGGCCGCAATAAAGTTCAGCAGCCCCGCCACGATCATGAATTTTGTTCCGTAGTCGGCCGTCGCAAAGGCGATTGCGCCCTGCCCCCAATCGTTGGCCAGGGTCAGAATGTACAAGCCTCCCGCGCCCACATCGCCGACAAAGCCGAGAATATCGAGGATGTCCCCGCCATTCGCTTTGTAGATGCGCCCCTGCATCGCCAGTCCAATCAGAAACAGGGTCACGATCGATAGGAACAGCAGCACGCCGCGGATCCAGCGTTTCTGCATCATGTGTCCCGCGCCGGGAACCAGCCAGCCCACTGCCGGCGCAAGGATCGACATCATGCTCACAGTTTCTCCCGGAACCGCTTTCGACTTCTCTGTAGTGGAATTCGCCATCTAGATGGTCACAATCTCGCGTTGAATTTTTCCCGTCACTTCCGCCGATTTGCCACGCACCAGAACGTTCACTTCGCTGCGTACGCCGAACTCCGGCAGGTAAATTCCCGGCTCAATCGAGAAGCAGGAGTTTGCCAGTATCTGCCGCTCGTCATGAATCTCGAGGTCATCCATGTTCGCCCCATTGGCGTGGACATCGGTGCCGATGGAATGTCCTGTACGGTGAATGAAATATTCTCCGTATCCGGCCTTTTGAATGTGGCCGCGAGTAGCGCGGTCCACTTCCCATCCCGCAATGCGATGCCCGGAGTTGATCGCATCGAGCACCGTTTCCACTCCGGCATCCCGCGCATCGCGGACGATCTCGAAAATTTCGCGCATCCGCGCGGAAGGTGCTCCGCCGACGAATCCCATCCAGGTAATGTCGTAATAGACGGCGTTGGGAGTGTTCTTCTTGCCCCAGACGTCCATCAGAACCAGGTCACCCTCGCGGATCGGCATGGGATGGCTCGCATTCGGCTCATAGTGCGGGTTCCCCGCGTTTTTGTTCACCGCGATAATCGGGGGATCATCGGCCACGATATTTTCCCGCCCGAAGGCTTCCAAATACCACCGCTGGATTTCGTGCTCCGTCGTTCCGCCATTGCGAACCCGGCGGCCAATTTCCTTGAAGGCCTCGGCCACAATCGAATCGATGCTGTCGCGTGCGGCGAAATGAGACTGAATCTGCTCCTCGCTCCAGGTGGATTCGAATTGAGCGACAAGGTCTGCAGAACTCACGATGTTCTTGCCCAGCCCGCGCAGCAGGTCGATCGTGCCACCGTCGACCAGAGAAATAGTGAATACGCTGTTGTTCGGCGAATACTGTAAAGCGAGATCGCGATAGCTCGCCAGCAGTGCCTTCAACCGGTCGAACAGTTCCTGCCATCCCGAATACTGGTTCTTTTTGCCGGGAAGCGAATCAAGATGGCCGGCTTCAATCTTGTGAACCAGCTTTACCGGCTCGCCATCTGCCGGAATCAAGTAAAACCAGCGCCGGGTCACCATCAGGCCTTGCGGTAATCCGAGCACGCGATAGGCGATCGGGTCACGATGATGGTGATCATAGAACAACCAGGCGTCGATGTTCCGTTCGCGCAGCGCTGACTGGATGGCGGCCAGGTTCATGGGCAAACTTCTATTGTAAACAAGAGGGAGAATTTGGGCGAATCAGGGATGATGGCGGATTGCCGGGTATCCACAGCCAGGCGTCGAGGCTCACTCGACTGGACAGCCGAGGGGCGGCTGTCCACATTTCTGCTTTTCGGATTTAGGGAAGCGCTGATTAACCTCAAGGTCTGTCATCCCCTCGAGCAAAGCAAAATTGCCGACCGTCCCTTAACGGGAGCTTTCTCAGAAGACAACTTTGGACAAAGCCCAGCCGCGGAGCGGCGAAATGTGTTAGCCCAGGACGAAAGTCCTGGGTAAGGTCGAAGATAAGGAACCGAGTCCCGGAGGGACGACACAACCGGGCTAGGATTTAGTCCGCAGAACCTTGTGCTTCACCGCTACCGGCAGTGTCTCGCAAGCCGTGCGCAACACCAACCGTGGTGCCCGATCGCGGATCTTCATCAGGTAAGGAACCGTCCGCTTAGCGTCAAATTTTGCAGTTTCCCGCAGAAGCCACCCGAGGCCTTTTTGCACCATGTCGTCCTCATCTTCAAGCAGGAAGTTAGACAGGCGGACAATTTCGGGGAAGAACATTTTCGCCCGCGCTCCTTTGATCAGCGCGACGCATGCCGCTCTCCGGTGCCAACGGTCCGCTGATTTCGCCCACCGGAAAACATTCCTGGTCCGGGCAGGTTTCGCCACCACCATGGGAGCAATCAGACAATGCACCAGCGCATCGTGGTCGGCCCAACTGCTGATTCGATCGATCCACTGCTCAAATAGGCGGAACTCGCGGTCGCCAAACTTCGCGTCCAGGTTCTCCAGCAGCAGGACGCCAGCGATCTTTTCCTCGAGGACCTTTCCGTTGAAGAGCTTGTCAGCGACATCCAACAGGAACGGCAAGTCGTACTCGCGAAGAATCTCCTTCCGGCACTGGCGCATCGCCCGCCGCAGATCGGCCGCACGCCAGCCGTGCGATTTGATCTCCTCTTTGAAAAACCACTGCACTCCGGCAGCGTGCTCGGATGACCCGCCGTCTTTGAGCGCACGCCGAATCCGCGCCGCTACGGTCGACGGCCTTGCT
This sequence comes from uncultured Acidobacteriota bacterium, assembly GCA_963807095.1. GTDB lineage: Bacteria > Acidobacteriota > Terriglobia > Terriglobales > Acidobacteriaceae > Sulfotelmatobacter. The sequence continues at coordinate 1,775,254 of CAWEAF010000003.1, forward strand.
CGATCGGATCCCATAGAAAGTTGCTCCACCTTAGCAAAAATAAAGAGGGAATGAGGTCAAGCACTCGCTGTCTTTGGGCGGATCAGGCGATCGTAGATCCACAGCAGCAGTGTCGTCGCAATCCCCACCGCGATGACCCACCACCAGACCATCTGTGGCCGGTGCAATTCTTCGCCATAATGGCGCATCAGCCAGCCGCTGAATTTTCCTGCAATAAACGACCCGATGCCCAGCGGAAGAAACGCGAATCCCATGTACGTCCCCTGCTGATCCGCTGGTGCCAGGCGCGAGATGTAGTCGTAGTAGCGCGGCTGTTGCGTGATCTCGCCGATCGCCACTATCACTAGAGTAGCCACGGCCATCCACACCGACGGATGGATAATCAGCAGGATCCACGCGACACTGGAGATCAGCGTCCCCAGCACGATGGCGTGAAAGGCATGCATTTTCTTTGTCAGGAAGCCAATCACCATGGTGAAGCAGATGACGACGATAGGATCCGTCGCAAGTATTCGCGCGGTGTTGGCATTCGGATCGATATAAGCCGAGATATAGAGCGGCAAGGCAATGAATTCCTGCCAGAAGACGACCCAGTATCCTGTGAAGATCAGCAGGAAAAGCATAAAGCGCGGATTGGAAATAACAGTGAGGAAATTCTTCCCGACCTGTCCAAGAGTCGCCGTAGGTGCGGCGTCATCGCGTCGAGGCTCCTTGAATAACAGAAGCACCAGAAAGAGCATCAAAAACACACTCAAGGCCGCAATGCGAAACACACTCTCTGTTCTTCCATGCTCCTCTTCCCAACCCGCGAGCAGGGGCCCCAGAGTGCTCCCAACATTGACCAGGGTGTAGTAAATCGCGTATCCAACCGAGCGGACGTTCTCCCGTGATGAACGAGCGGTCGTCCCGACGACGCTGGGTTTGACGAGGGCAACACCGAGCGCCGGCAGCATCAGAACGACGGCCACCAGCGTCACGAGTGGTACAGCGTTGCGAATAGGCGCGAACCAGGCAGCGCCGATCGATCCGAGGGAGAAATAGGCAATGGAAAGAAATAGGTAGGCCAGCGACAACGCCCGCCGGAAGCCGAGCCGATCTGCCACTGCGCCCCCAATTACCGCGAGAAACCAGACCCATCCACCGAACATTCCCGTCAAGCTGCTGGACCGCTCAACATCGAAATGCAAACTCTCATGCAGGTAGCGCGCCAGGACGGCGAAAACGGCATAGTAAGAAAGCCGCTCAAATAATTCGCTGATGTTGGCAACCCAGAAAGGCCGTTCAAATCCGGTGCGAATTTCGTGAAAGCGTTCCGAGAAAGTCAAAGTGGCTCCTGAACGGGAATGCCAGAAGTAGGAAATCAGAATGCAGAGGTCACAAGCCTGACTTCTGACTCTCCGCCTGCAACCGATCTTGGACGTACTTAGCTGTCATGCCTGCAACACGAATGACTTTATTCCGCCCCGACAGGCCGGACGCAATGGTAACGGAAGATCGGGGGACACTCAAAAATTTCGCGAAGAATTCAATGCAGGCCTCGTTCGCTCGCCCTTCGGTGGGAGGTGCGGTCAGCGAAAGTTTCAGAGCTGCTCCGACTTCGCCGGTAATGGCGTTCTTTTTGGCGCGAGGATGAACCTTGACCGCGAACGATACTGCATTCTCGCTTTCACGCAACGCCACCATATCGCTAATAAGCGCTTGTCATCCTGAGCGAAGCGAAAGATCTATGCAAGCTGCTGCCAACTGCAAAGATCCATCGCGAGAAACTCGCCGCTCGAGGTAACACGAACAAGAAATTGCGCGGGAGTTTCTCCGCGTCTCCGTGCCTCCGTGGTTAACTTCCCACTCTAGCCCCGAAAATCGCCGTCCCCACCCGAACGCAAGTCGACCCTTCTTCGATCGCCACTTCGAAATCGTGCGACATGCCCATAGAAAGCACGTCCAGTGAGATGGACGTCAGCTTCCGAGCGGCGACCCTGTCGCGAACCTCCCGTAGCTTACGGAAGAATGGACGCGCCTGCTCAGGATCGTCCGCAAACGGTGGCACGGTCATCAGTCCGCGAAACTCCAGGGCTTCGAGGCGAGATGCGGCCAACAGTACTTCCTCCAACTCCCGTGAATCCGGTGTAACTCCGCTCTTGGCCGCTTCTCCCCCGACGTTTACCTCAATGAGCACGGGCAGTTTCTTGTTCAGTGGTCGCGCCGCCGCGTCCAGCTTTTCCGCCAGCTTCACCGAGTCGATCGAATCCACGGCACCAAACAACTCTGCCGTCTTCGCCGCCTTATTTGTCTGCAGATGGCCAATCATGTGCCACTCGGCATCTGCTAAATCCGACACTCCCCCTGCCTTCGCCGCGAACTCCTGCACCCGGTTTTCCCCGAACAGACGCAGCCCGGCAGCGTACGCTTCCCGAATTCGCTCTACCGGATGCGTCTTGGTCACTGCCATCAATGCGATCTGGTCCGTGTCCCGACGGCTACGGAGCGCAGCGGCAGCTATGCGTTCGCGAATGATTGCGATGTTTTCTTTAACCAGCATGGTCTGGCGCAGAAAATGTCTTGTACTTCCACGGGCCTACTCTGAACAGGAAAGATAGATAGCGGCGACCTTACCGTTGTGGATGTAGAACTTCGCCTGCATCAGTTCGCCCGGCGGCCCGTCGTAGACGAGTACATGCTCTCCGAACGGTTCGCCCTGTCGCTCGGGCGATCGTGGCACGACTTGTCCCAGGCCATCCGCCCCTTCGCGTTTCGCACTCGGAGTTCCGTAAACCTCTACCACCTTCCGGGCCCCATCTCCAAGTTGAATGCCCTCTTTCGTCGCGAACACGGGAAACGGAGTCTTTGTAGTTGCCGGCTTTCCCGAATCCTTAAAGCAGTTCTGAGAGCGGCTGACGAAGACCGAAACAATCTGTCCAGGCACCCGGTGTTGGATGCTGAAGTGCACATACGCCTTTTGCTCCGGAACCGAATAGCAGCGGGCTGTTCCAACTTGTGTTCCCGGACCGTACTTGGCCACCAGCGCATCTTCGGAAGGCAGCGGAGACTTGAACAGGCAGAAGTCAGCCAGACACTCCGGCCCTTTATAAACGACTCTCTCGGACTGGGCGGCTGCCGCCACGACGCAGAGGTGAACAGCCGCAACCACTATGGCGACGGTTTTCATATTTCGCACGTGCCCGCACCTGGTATGGAGTCTACATAATCGCGGTCGGTGGCGCGGGATCTTCCGGCCGCCCTGCGTTGGCCAGGGGGACTACGATCATCACAGCCACGAGCACCGCCAACGCAATTACCGCAGTGATCAGGTGATCGCCGCTCGCGAATTGGTACAACTGAGGAAGGGCGTCAGGGTCATGCTGGAGCTTCCGCGCCAGAACTGCAGCAACCGCGATCCCGCACAGTGCCTCGCCCGCAATGAGCCCCGAAGCAGTCAGAACGCCGGCGTTGTCCACGCGTGTCTTCTGAGCGTCGTTGAGATTGCGCTGGTCTCGCAGGCGATCGGTCATCCAGCGAATGATCCCGCCCACGAAAATCGCGAAGGTCGTCCCCAGCGGCAAATACATGCCGATCGAGAACAGCATCACGCTCTTGACCTCGATCATGATCATCGCCAGGCCGAGGAAAATTCCGACGATTACCAAAGGCCACGCCATGTCGCCGCCGACGATCCCCTTCGAGAGCATCGCCATCAGACCTGCCTGGGGCGCGGCCAGTTTCGTGGAACCGAAATGCCAAACCCGGTCCATAAGAGAGAGAGGCAGGAAGAGCACCAGTCCAGCGACAACAATGCCAATCAAGTCGCCGATCTCCATTTTGGTCGGCGTTCCCCCAAGGATGTGTCCGACTTTCAAATCCTGCAGCAACTCGCCTGCAACCGCGGAAGAAACGCAGATCACAGCTGCCACTCCCAGAACAGCCGCGACGCCGCCACTGCCCGAGACGCCCAGCGCTACCATGAGCAATGCTGCAATAACCAGCGTGCAGAGCGTCAGGCCCGATACCGGGTTGTTTGACGATCCGATCATACCGACCAAATTGCCGGAAACCGCGGCGAAGAAAAAGCCGACGATGACCATGACTCCAGCCGCGACCAGGGCTGCGGAAATCACCTTGGAACCTGCGAGATTCCCCGCTCCACTGATGAAGAAGCGATACAGCAGGAACATGGCGACGAAAGTGATGGCCACGCCGGCGAACACGAACTTGGAACTCAAATCGCGTTCGGTACGATTGGTTGCCGCTTGAGCCGCAGCGGACTTCTTCAAGTCTGAAACTGCGCGTCCTATACCGGCCGCTAACTGTTTCCGCATCTTGAAGAGCGTGAAGGACGCGCCGACCAGCATCCCGCCGACCGCAATGGGACGGACAATCGAGTAATAAATCGCGCCCGCGAGCAGGTCCCATTCCAGTGGCTTCCCCGGTTGGGCAGCCTGTATGTACGGACCTGCGATAAAAGTCAGGATGGGAACCAGCAATCCCCAGGCAAGCACGCCTCCAGCAAAATTCAAGGCGCCCAGCCGCGGACCAATAATGTAGCCGACGCCGAGGTAGGCGGGGCTGATATCAGGCGCATTGAACAGCGTGGCACCGCCAGTCACTGTCGTCGCAACGCTGGGATTGGTGCTGGTGCGGAGAAGCAGCTTCTTTCCGAGTTCCGCTATCTTCACGTGAAACGTATTCGAATAGCTGAAGATGTTGAGTTGGCCCAGCAGAAACACGAATGCTCCAAAGCCCATGTTGGCAAACAGAATCTTCGCCGCTCTGGCCCCCTGCTGTCCCGCTTTGTGAATCTCAGCGGCGGCGACCGACTCGGGATAGGGGAGTTCCGGATCTTCAACCATTACGCGTCTAAGCAGGGTGACGAACAGCACGCCTAGCGTGCCGCCGATCACCATCAGTGCGACGGATTTCCAGTATTCCGGACTTGTGACGCTCGGAGTCAGGGATGGCCACAGTCCTGCCATCACGAACGCGGGAATCGTGAACACCGCACCTGCGGCGACCGACTCGCCGATCGTGCCAATGGTCCTCGCAATGTTCTCTTCGAGCAGAGACCCCTTCATAAGCCGCAGGATGGCCATGCCGATCACAGCGGCCGGGTAGGTCGCGGCGATCGTCATCCCAGCCCGCAAGCCCAAATAAGCGTTCGCCGACCCCAGGACTACGGTCAGCACTACACCGATCAGGACCGCCCGGAGCGTGAACTCCTTCATCTGCATAGTCTCGGGTACGTAGGGCATATGTTTTTTGCGGGGCTCGGCGATTACAGGAGTGCTCATGGATGGAATCCTTTTACGGCGTAGGATGGGAACCGGTACATCCGCGTTGCCATAGCGAGCAAGGTCGAAACTTCGGAACGGCGCACGTTAGCACGCGGCATAGGGCCATGACAAGTCGAGTGGTGGGGATTTTGTCGCGGAGTTGTGGCTATGCCGATTCGTTCTGTAAAATTCCTAGTAACCCTGTCCTTCCTATCAGTCCTATTCGAGGTGTAAAGGTATGAGCAATTCCCCCGATTTGCCCCTTTTCCAGCCTTATCGTTGCCGCGATTGCGGCAGCGAAGTGAGTTTCCGTTCACGCCGCCGCACTTTGGCTGAACGCTACCTTCTCCCGCCTTTTCTGTTGAGGCCAGTGCGCTGTGGCGAGTGTTTTCGCCGCGATTACCGGCTTATCTTTACCCCTGTGCATGAGCGGTCCTTGCAACCGCTACGCATGGCGCCGGGCAAAGAATCGGTCCCGTCCAAGCGGAACGTTGCCTAGACCTGCGGGTCACCGCTATACTGCCTGTATCACGATGACCGCCCGGGGGCCGGTCTGTGCCCACGCGGCGATGAGGAGGCAGTCTTCAGCAGTAGTGAGGACCGAATCCGGGATCGCGGTTCCGCCATTGCAGCACTGCGGCCTTCGATTGTTCCAGCGGAGGCTTCGGCGGGTTCTGCACTGGTCTGGATCAGCCGTGCCGCCGAGGGTCTTTTCTCTGTCCTGTTTCCATCCGATTGCCGGATTTGCGGTTCGCCTCTCCTGAATATTTCGCGGCTTCCCGTATGCCCACCGTGCCTGGCGGCCATTGAGCCCGTTGGGGGCCGCGTCTGTTCGATATGCGGCGAACGAGTTTTATCGTCCTACGCGCTGGAGGATGAAGACGGCCTTCGGCGGTGCCCGGTTTGCCGCCGCGTCGATCGCCCGTTTGAACGCGCCGCAGCGTATGGCAGCTATGAGGGCGGCCTGCGCGAGTTGGTGCATCTGCTGAAGTACAACGGTGTGCGGCCCGCCGCAAATGTGCTGGGACGCATGTTAGCGGAGGCCATGACCATCTTGGAACCGTCATTCGAGCAGGCTCAGATCCTGGTGATTCCGGTGCCGCTCTATCGGGGCAAACGCAATCAGCGCGGATTCAATCAGGCTGAACTGATCGCGCGGGCCGCGGTGAAAGTCAGTGCTGGCTGTGCTCGTTTCCGGGCTGCGACCGATATCCTGCGGCGCACCCGCGACACTCATTCGCAGATCGGATTGACCAGCCATCAGCGCCGCGAAAACCTCCGTGGGGCTTTTGCCGTGGCGGGTGACCAGGAGATCATTGGCCGCGAAGTGCTCCTGGTGGATGATGTGTATACGACCGGGACCACTGCCTCCGAATGCGCCCGCGTGCTGCGCCGCGCGGGGGCTTCAAGGGTATGGGTCGCTACCGTGGCGCGCACCCTGAAACTGGCATCTAAGTACGAAGCAATTGAGAAGGTTGGAAGTGAAAGTTTCAATGTTTCAAAGTCGCAAGGTTTCAAAGATGACGTGGAACCCGAGCACCTTGAAACTTTGAAACTTTGAAACTTGAAACTGCTTTTATGTCTTCACGCATGGAATACGAACCAGGATCCCGGCACGCCGCCGGCCTCTTTTCGTCGGCGGCTCCTCACCGTGCCAGCGACGGCCATGCTCTGCTTGCCCCGGTTCTCGTGTTGAACGCTTCCTATGAGCCCATCAATGTCTGCGCCGCGCGGCGCGCCCTGGTCCTGGTGCTCAAGGGCGTTGCCATGACGGAAGAGGAGAACGGACACTTCCTGCATTCCGCCCGCGTGGCAATGCGGTTGCCCTCGGTCATTCGATTGCTCGAGTACCGACGCATCCCGCATCAGAGCCGCGCGCTTTCACGCAAGAACATCCTGCTGCGCGATCGCAACACCTGCCAGTATTGCGGCACCGTGCTGCCTTCGAGCGAATTGACGCTGGACCACGTCATCCCACGCTCCCGCGGAGGCGCGTCCACCTGGGAAAATCTCGTCGCCTGCTGCCATCCCTGCAACCGTCGCAAGGGCAACCAGTCTCCCACGGAATCCGGCATGAAGCTGATGCGCGAGCCGCGTGCCTTCAATCTTCACACCAGCCGCCACATCATGCGCCTGATGGGCCGCAGTGATGACAAGTGGCGGAAGTATCTCTTCTATTAGGGCTTGTTTTTAATTTCCTGTTTTTCGCCGTGGGCGGCTAAGAAGAGGTAGCCATGAAACACAGGGTGCTGGTGCTCGCGCTTGTTTCCGTGATCGCGATTCCTGGGGCCAAAGCTGGCAGTCCAGACGTGGCCCTGCTTACGTTGACGGCGGATAGCTCCAAGACGATTGCCGTCGCGCCCTTCGCCTATCAAGGTTCCGCTCAATGCGATGGGAGGGGCGACCTTTTCTTCTATGTGGGTTCAGGGAAGGATTCAGCGATCTACCAACTTCGTGCAGACGGCTCGCACACCACGTTCGGCCTGACAGGCACAGAAGCGCAGGATAACTACTATGTAAGTTTTCGCGCAAGCAGGGCTGGCAACGTGTGGATCCTGACCGGGAACCACGAGGAAGTCCCTGTCATCTTCGAATTTCATGACGACGCCACGAGTCCATCGGCAACCAAACTCGACGCCCACGCGGGACTGCGGCCGCCTGGCATTCGAGACTTTATTGTGCTGAACAGCGGGCATATCTTGGTTCACGGATATTTCACAGAGAAGGACGACAAGAACAAAGGGCACAGCTACATAGCCCTTTTCGATTCTTCGGGAACACTTGTGCGCAAGACAATCGACAAGGCCTACAGCAAGGACGCTTCGCACTGGGCCGGAGATGCATCCGCCCTTGAGGGGGAAGACGGACTGATCTACATATTGCAACTGGATAAGGTGCTGGTTCTCTCGCAGACCGCGGAAAGGGTCAAAGAGATCAAGTTCGATTCCACCGATCCCGACTACATTCCAGGCAAAATGTATTTGTCAGGGACTCGTTTGGCAGTGCAATTCTACAAGAGGCCCGAGAAGACGCCCTCGAAAGTCATTCCACGCTATGCGATTTTTGATACTTCGAGCGGAGCCCTGCTGCACCAGTATGAACCCGCCGCTGAGCTTGGCAATAATTTGCTGTGCTACTCAAGCGATGGATTCACGTTTTACCGGATCGAGCAAGGCAGAATTAAGCTCGTGACCGCAAAAGGCGATTGAGCCGGCACATCACGCGCGGCTCCGATGAAGGGTGGTGGAAGACCGAATTCATTTTCGCGCTCTCGTTTTGATAACCATGCGACCACTCTGTCATCCTGAACGCGTTTTTCGCGTAAAGGACCCCTGCACTTCCGCGACTTGAAGACCCGGAAATGCGGGCGGCAGGTTACGATGTCAACCCAACGTTCTATTTCTGGGGCGAGGTCTGCGGTGGTACCGGGCTCTGCGGCTTCTGCTGATCCTTCGGAATCTCCTTGCCCTCGTACAGAATCTTCACGTTCGATCCGAAGCGCTTGTAGTCCTCGTACTTCACGATCTCCTTGATGTGCACGTCTTCCGTCTTGAAGTGCAATTGATCATCGGCCTTCGTGTACACGGGGAACCAGTAGAGACCGTCAATCTGCTGCCGCCAGGTGGTGAACTTAGGGAATAGATTTTCCTGATCGCCGCGTTTCTTCACTTCGTTGCAGGGGCGGTTGTTACATAGGTCAGGCACAGTTTTCCCGTAGGTCTTCACGATCTGCAAATCGTGATCGTCTACCCAGACGCGTCCCTGGAAATAGCGTTTCTTGCCTTCGATTTTTTTCGGCGCGATGTCGAAGACATAGCAGTTCAACTCATCTTCCTTCTGCTGGCCAACATAGAGAATGTTGTATTCGGGAAGATCGTCGGTGGTGAGCACAAACGGCAACCGGTGCCGGATGTCCGCCATATCTTCCTGCGACATGTAAATCTTGGTCAAGCTCGACTGCGGCGCAAAGACCACGTTCTCTATGCGATGACCCTTGTCATCGAACATCACATCGAAAACCTCGTGATACTCGCCGTCCACGGTGTCGCCGTCGAGCGTCTGAACCTTCACGTCCTGCCGATAGGTGTACTGGTCGCGAGCCCTGGCGAATTCGGTTTCCTTCGCTGCGAATCGCTTGATAATCTCCTCCGGCGTAATGTCTTTCGGCGGACTAGTTTCGAGCGGGCCCTCCTGCGCGAACGCAGAAGCAGCCGCGAACCCGCAAGCCAGCAAAGTAAGGCAGAACAGCCAACGGCACATTAGTTTCATGCTTCTAGTGTATCGAAACCGACAGGAGTGCACGTAGCGCCTCACCACGGTTTTCTGGGATGCGGTGTTCCGGGTAAAGAACGTGGGCAGACACCGCGGCGACCCCGCCCTCCGACCCCTCTCCGCTCAGTGAGGCCGGAGGGAAGGGTGCTGCAGTTCTGCCACTCACTTGGATGCCTTCGGGTCTAAGAGGTTGCCGGACCGGACACGGCGCTCTTCATCGGGCTGCCGGTTCTGCAACCCGCCTTCCGCAATTCTGCCGTCGAGAGTATGCTGGGCCGCTTCATGGAAAACAGTTTGTCCGAGGCGGCAAATCGATGAAAAGAACTACAGCACGGGCGACACACATTCTCGCATTTTTATTTTTCGTAACAATCCTGTCTGCAACAGCGCAGGTCAAGCCGCGCGAGGCGGCACCCGTCAATCCCCATGCCACGCCGGAGGCCAAGGCGTTACTGCACTACCTCAACACCATCTCCGGCAAGTACACGATCACCGGTCAACACAACTACCTCAACGAGGGATCACGCTGGACCGATCGCACCTACGATCTGACCGGAAAATATCCGGGACTGTATGGAGTCGATTTCGGATTCTCGGCGGGCGACGATAAAGATTCGATTCTTGGAAGGCCGGAGATGATCGAGGAAGTTGAGCGCCAGTACCGCAATGGATCGGTAATTGCCGTGACCTGGCATGAGGTTCGTCCCACCGACGACGAGCCCGTCACATTTCGTGACAGCGTGCAGGCGCATCTCACCGATTTCGAGTGGAAGGAATTGCTCACGCCCGGCACGAACCTGAACCAGCGCTGGTGCGCGCAGGTCGACGTGATCGCCGGATATCTGGCACAACTGCGCGATGCCCACGTGGCCGTGCTGTTTCGCCCCTATCACGAGATGAACGGGACCTGGTTCTGGTGGGGATGGAGGCCAGGCAAGAACGGTTCGGCTGCGCTCTACCGCCAGCTCTACGACCGGCTTGTGAATCTCTACAAGCTCGACAATTTGGTATGGGTCTGGAACGTCAACGCTCCCAGCCAGAGTGCCGGACCATTCGCCGATTACTTTCCCGGCATCGAGTATGTAGATGTGCTGAGCGTGGATAACTACGGCGAATTCAAACAGGTCTTTTACGACGACATCCTTGCTCTCGCTGGAGAGAAGCCGATTGCCTTGGCGGAAGTCGGCACCGTGCCGACCCTCGAAGTTTTTCAGCAGCAGCCCAAGTGGACCTATTTCATGCTCTGGGCCGGCCTGACGGAACCGCTGAATTCTTTGGACAAGTTGCAGCAGGTATTCGACGCGCCCAACATGTTGAACCGCGACGATCCGCGGCTCGCCGATGCGATGGCTGCCATGCGCAAATCCTCCCCCGCGCCGAATCCCACACCGGTGACAGCGCACGCCTCTTCCGAAGCGAAAGACTTGCTCGGGCGACTGTACAGCGTCTCCGGCAAGTCCGTTTTGAGCGGACAAGAAAACGAGGCTCGCTCAGCCGGAGGCTCGACGGAGCACGTGTTGCAGGTGACGGGAAAGAGGCCGGCGGTCTACGGCGCGGAGCTGGGAATTACAAAAGAAGATGGATTAGACGCCACCGCCGCACGCCAGGCGATTGTCGACGAAGCCAAGCGCCAGTCAAAGAACCATGCGATCGTGAGCTTGAGTTGGCATGCTTCACGGCCAACCGACGACGAGCCGGCCAGCCTTAACCAGAGCACGCACGGCACACTGACGGATTTCGAGTGGAACGAGCTGCTTACGCCTGAAACCGATTTGTACAAGCGCTGGTGCGCGCAAGTCGACCAGGTGGCCGCATATCTGAAGCAGCTGCAGGAGGCAAAGACTCCCGTTCTCTGGCGCGCGTATCCCGAAGCGAATGCGAAGAATTTCTGGTGGGCGGGACGCAAGGGTCTTCGTGGCTCACAGGCGCTGTACCAGCAACTTTTCGACCGTATGGTGAATCACGATGGCTTGCACAACCTGATCTGGGTGTGGGAAGTGGATCCGCCGGGCTTCGGGCCTAGCGCCACAGTTTGGTCGGACTATTTCCCCGGATTGCTCTATGTAGACGCACTCGCGCTGAATGTCGAGAACATGAATTCCCGTTTCTCGATGGATAAGATGCTATCGCTCACCGGAGTCGGCAAACCAATTGGAATTGAGATTGAGGGTAAGATTCCCGATCCATCGGTGTTCGCTCAGCAATCATGGGCGTGGTTCCTGCTGGGGCCGCAGAGAGAAGGCTCGACGTCCGTTCCCACGTCGCCTTCCGCCGAGACGCCGGCGCCCAAAAGTCTGGCGGATGAGGCGCTGGAGAAACTTTATGCGGACCCGCGAGTCGTGTCGCAGCCAGCGTTACCGGTGCCTGCAACCGCGGATTCCAGGTAACTCTTAAGCACTGTGATCCTGAGGGGGGCGATTTTGAATCGAGTCAACCTGTTTAGTAGATGACTTTCAGCGAGAACTGAATCTGCCTCGACGATCCCGAGGTCTTGCTGATGATCCCAAATCCGCTGCCGCTGACGATATTCGAAGGCAGGCCGAAATTGACGACGTTGAACACGTTGAAGAACTCGGCGCGAAACTCGAGTGTTCCCATCTCCGCGTTTCCGCGATGCCCGAACGGCGTGTCCTTGATCAGCGCAATGTCGTAGTCGTGGTAGCCGGGTCCCCGGAACGTATTCCGCCCAAGCGTCCCCAGCCGGCCTTGGTTCGGCCCCGTCCCGCCGGGAACGTTGATCGGAATATTGAAGAACGAGCGGTTGCCGATCGCTCCTGCCCCGAAGTAGTCAGTGCGCACGGCCCGGCCCGTGGAAAGATGCGGCATCGAGACCAGGTCCGGACGATCGCCGCCTCCGAACCCGGCTCCGGTCTGCTGCAGGCCAGAGAACACCGTGAACGGCGATCCCGTCGTCAGGGTTGTGATATTCAGGAACTGCCATCCCTTGGTCAAGGTTCGGCCCAGCGGCTTCAGAAAAGCCAAATGATCCAGCGGCAGCAATTGGATCACGCTGGCCGCGAAAACATGGGTCACGTCGAAAGTCGACGGGCCTTTTTCCGCGGATGGATTCCACGGATTCTGCGGAGCTGTTTGCAGGATCGTTCCCGAAGTCCCGAACAATCCACCCAGCACCGAACTGGTGTCATCCAACGCCTTCGAGTAGGTGTAGCTTGCCTGAATCCCCAGCCCAAACCGGGGCGAATTCTTCGTCAACCCGGTCTGCAGCGCGTGATACGTCGAGTGCGACCCGCTCGACATGATGCCTTCGGACCCAAACCCCGAGATGGCATGGCACGGTTTGTCGAATTGCGTGAAGGGCGCGAAGCCCTGGCAAGCCCCGCCATAACTATTCGGGTTATACACTCGGGCCAGATGAATTCCGGCCGTGGCTACGTAAGATGCACTGAACTTGAAGTCGCCGAAGTCATGATCGACGCCCGCTGTCCAGCTTCCGATATAGCCATTCCCAAAATTCTTGGCGATTCCCGAGATGTTGAATAGCTGCACATTTCCCGGCGCGAGCGCCCCCAGGTCGGTCTGAAAGCGTCCCATATCCATCACCGTATTTGCCGGAACATCTTCCGTCCTGCCGGTGGCGAAGATCGGTTGCCCTTGCGTGTTGTAGGCGGTCGGCAGATTCAGCGGAACGAAAGTATTTTGAAAATGAATCGGCTCGCCCGGCTGCGCAAAAATCGAGGGGGCAAAGACGAACGGAATCGCCGCGGTCAGAAAATTGTCCTGCCACAAGTTCGGGATCAATGTGGTGATCGCACCACCCACATGCAATACCGTGTGTAAGCTGGCTGCGTAATCGAACGCCAAACGCGGTCCCCAGCCGTTCCAGTCTTGATCATAGGGAGGCTCTGGATTGACCAGCATCGTCTGGATGGCATTTGGATTCCCATACCCGGTTGACTTGCCATTTGCATCCTTAAAGATTGGAAGCGACGTCCGTTTCGTGGCTTCGTGAATGCGGCTGTTCACTTCGTAACGCAATCCGTAGCTCATCGTGAGTCGTGGAGTCGCTTTCCACGCATCTTCAAAATAAAAGTTGTACGCTTCGCGCCGGACACCCGCCTCATTGAACTTGTCCCCGACTGGCGTCAGAAACGCTGCCGCCATGATGTTGTACGAATACGGAGTCCCCGTCATCACTCCAGTCAGCGAATCCGGCAATGGATCGCCAACCTGTATGTCATGCGTCCCGCTGGCTGAGGTGATATTCACCGGCGAGTACGCCGCGCCGCCGCCAAATTCATAAATCCCATTCGGATTCGTCCCGAAGATCGTCGAATCGCGATTGACCCGTATCTCCGTCCCCCACTTGAAGGCATGCGTGCCGTGAGTCCATGCCATGTCCTCGCGGAACTGGTAAAGATTGCTGTACGAACCAAAAATCGATCCCGCTGGCTGGTTAAAGGGTTGGAACAGCCCATCGGCGAACGTGATTCCCGGCTGGGTATGGTTGGGTGAGGGGAAGAACGGAGTGCTGCGAATGTAGCTGAGCGACGTGTCTGACGTCATGTGCGGAGAAATCGTCCGCGTGTACTTCACCCCGGCATTGCGCTGGTGATCAAAGAACTGAATTCCAAACGTCGGGTTGAGGATGGTCTGATCCGGATTCGTCAGCGGCCCAGTCACTTGATTCAAGCTGAAGCGAGTTAGAAGCGAAGCCTTGTTCGAAATCTGGTGATCGATGCGGATCGAAAACTGGTCGGTCACCGTCTTGACCTTGGAGGATGCGGCGTGCGTCCGATCGCCGAAAGGGCCGTCCGGCTCGTTCGGTAAGGGATAGCTGTTGAGAACCTGTGCCGCCCCAGCATCCAGCGGCACCGTCAGGGTATCTCCGGGAAATGTTGTGGTATCGATTCCCTGCCTCTCCGCCTGCGTCGGCACTGGAATTACCTGTGTCGTACCCAATACCTGGCGGAATCCCTGGTACTCGCCAAAATAAAACGTGCGGTTTCGCCCATCGTAAATCCCCGGCAGTACAACCGGCCCGCCATTGGTGAATCCGAATTCATTGCGCGCAAACGGAGGAATGCGATGCCGCCCGGTCGGATCCCTGTAGTCGAAATAGTTGCGCGCATCCAGCGACGCGTTCCGTATGAATTCGAACACGCTCCCGTGAACCTGGTTCGTTCCTGACTTCGTCACCACATTGGTATAGCTTGCTGCGCCGTGCCCGGCTTCCGCCGGCAACACTCCGGAACTGGATTGCACTTCCTGGATCGCGTCGACGTTGAAGTTGGAAAACGTCGCGCCGCCCATCTCCGGATCGGTCGTGTCAAAACCGTCCAGCGAGAAAATGGTGGTGACGCCGCGCTGCCCATTCACCGCAAATTGCTGCGTGAAGTTGGCCGCCCCATTGGTATCGGTCATCGTCCCGGCAGCCAGAAGCAGCAACTTGCTGAAATCCCGCACATTCAGCGGGAGGCTCGAAACTTCCGAACTCGACAACCGCTCGCCCCCCGTGCCTTGCGATTCCTTCGCATTCGCAGAAGGGGCAGTTCCCACTTTGCCGGGCATCATCTGCTCTAGCAGAACCTCTCCCGACGGAGAGAGACGTAACGCAATAGCGATTGCGGCGCCGGCCCTCACTACGACCGGAGCCGTAGCTCGAAACTCGTTCCCACTCATCGCGACCGATAGTTCGTAGGTGCTTGCCTCGATCTGCGGAAACAGGAATGTTCCACCTGCACTCGTAACAGCGCTGTATTCCCTGCCGCCAAGGGACGACGAATGCAGCTTGATCGTCGCACCGGCCACCGGCTTTGCGGTGCTGTCATGGAGGGATCCCTGCCACGAGGCCGCCGTTTGACCTTCTGCCCTGTGGACTGTAACTAAGGCTAAGAGTAGGCACACCACAACTATGCGAATGCAACGATGATGAATCATGAAGGGGGCATTATAACGGCAGCCCCAGGAAACATATGTGCTTGAAAACCGTTGAGCTTGTTCCCTCCCGCAGCCCCGGTGGTAGACTTTTTCATAGGGACTTGTGCAGGGACCGACGCACCGACGCCTTCGCCCGTCCCGCGGGGAAGCGAGCGGCTCTCGGGCTAGAGCGAAACGTCCGGCCCAGTTGCATCGCTCGATGTCAACGCAGATGCTCTTTACTCGCTCCAGATTCCTCGCGCCAGTGGCTGCTTCAGTTTTATTCCTGTTGCTGTGTCCTGCTTCGTTCTCCGCCGAGCCTCCCTGGCTGGAAATCAATTCCGCCCATTACAGAGTCATCACCGACGCGGGAGAAAAGAAGGGCCGTGAAGTCGCGCTTCGGTTCGAGCAGATGCGCGCCGTCTTCGCCAACGTTCTCGGCAAAGATCGCCTCCACCAATCGATTCCGCTGACCATCCTCGCCTTTAATAATGACAAGTTCTATTACCAGGTCGCGCCGCTGCATAGTGGCCAGCCAATCAGCGTTCCTGGGTTCTTCCTGGCCGGCCCGGATCAGGATTTCATAGTCCTCAACCTGTCCGAATCCGATCCCTGGCGAGCTGTCGCGCATGACTTCGCGCTCATGCTGCTGACCTACAACTATCCTCCGGCGCAGCCCTGGTTTGACGAGGGCCTCGCCCAGTATTTCAGCTCCATTCGCCTGAACGACCAGCAGGTTGAAATTGGCGGCGATCCAGAACCCGGCCAGGATAGTTCGCCAAAGCCCTCAGATTTGTTGTCAGCCCAGCCCTGGTTACCCATTGCGGAGCTTTTCGCGACGAAGCCAAGCGCGTCCGCAAGCCAGTCCACATCGCTCTATAACGCCGAATCTTGGGTCGTGATGCACTATTTGCTTCACGAAAGGAAGCTGCCGGAAACAGGGGCGTATTTCGGTCTCGCACTCAACCAGCATCTTCCGGTCGACGACGCCATCCAGAAAGCCTACGGCATGAGTTCCGGCGAACTCGAGCAGGCGGTCAAGGATTATTACCACTCTTGGACACCAGCTACCGCGCGCCAAACGAGTAGCAATCCCGTCAAATCAGGCGGTCAGGTCGATCGGTTTCCCACGCCGGTGGCCCCCGACGACTCTTCGATTCCGTGGAAACCGATCCCCGAACCGGAAGTTCGGGCTATCTATGCCGGCGTTCAAATTCGCGTCCCTGAACGGCGGGAACTCGGCCTTAAAACGCTGCACGACCTAGCGGAGAGACCCACACTTGCCGATCAGAAGGCTGAAGCGAAACACACCAAGCGGATCGGCGAAGACGAAGAACAACTTCCCAGCAATGCGATCGGAAATCCCGTGGCGCATCGCATTCTCGCCTTCGATCACATCGAGCACGGAGAATTCGACGAAGCCTTCGCTGAACTGAAAGACGCGGCCGCGCTGAACCCGCGCGACATGTGGATCCGCTACTATCTTTCGCTCGCCAAATACCGCATGGCCCAGGCCAAACACAGTGAGATGTATGGGCTGGCTAACATGATGCTCGATCTCCGCTCGGTGCTCGAATGGTATCCGGAAATGGCCAGCGCCTACGATCTTCTTGCTCTTGCCCGTAACGCCGGTGGAGGTCCCACCGCCGCGCTCCAGGCCGAGCGCGCCGCCATCGGGTTGAGTCCTCGCAATGAGAACTACGTCTTCCACCTGGCCCAGATTTACGTCGCCAGCAAGAAGTGGGATGCCGCCAACGCCCTGTTGGACCGGCTGAAGACGAGCGCCAACCCTCAGATTGCGGCCCAGGCAAACGCTTTAATTGAGGAGGCCGGAACCGAGCGCAAGTATGGCGTTTCCCTCGACGCCAAGGGCGCCCAACCTAGGTACGCTCCGCAGAAGTCTCCGTTCGATGTTCTGGAGGAGGATGAGGCGAAACGCGAATCCACTGAAGCCGCCATCGAAAAGCCCGGGGACAAGCGGGCGATGAAGTTTGCCAAGGGCAGCCTGGTGGCGGTCGATTGTTCCAAGCCCCCCGCCGCCGTTTTGACGATCCGGTCCGAATCCGGTACATTGAAGCTCCATGCTTCCGACTACAAATCCATTGTGCTGGTCGGGGCCGACGACTTCTCCTGCGAATGGCGCGACCTCCAGGTGACCGTCAACTACAAGCCCAGCGGCGGAGCCAACGGAGACTTGGTTTCTCTCGAAGTACGCTGATCCGCACTCCGCAAAATTCGATAGAATCTGGGGATTGATGCTTACTCGTTCTGACGATTACGTCGAATACTGCCGCGAGACGGCGAAACGCGCTCGCGATTTGCACGACCTCGCGCTCCGCGGCAGAAAGTACAAGGCGATCACCAACTCCATTCATGAACGCATCGTTGCCGCCGTTGGCCTCAATTCCGGCGATGACTTGGTCGACATCGGATGCGGAGACGGCACTCTGTTGCGCATGGCACGACAGATCGGCTGCCGCTCCGCTATCGGATTACTCGCCACCGAAGAGGAAGTAGCCCTGCTGCGGCGAGCAGGCCTCAATGCACTGCAAGGATTCACCCATTCGCTGCCGATTCCGGATGCGACTGCATCGGTGGTGGTGTGCAACGGCGTTCTGCTCGTAGTCCTGCGGGAAAATATTCCTGCCAGCCTGCAAGAGATCTACAGAATCTCGCAACCGGGAGCCCGTATCTTTCTCGGCGAGATTCCCTTCATGGCTGGTCAAGATCCCACACCGCAGTTCACCAGTCGTCGCCAGTTGCTCTCTCATCTCTACCGCAAGCGCGGTCTCCGCAGCTGGCTCGGAATGTTGCGCCGGATGGCCTGGTGGCAACTCACCGGCACGCCCGCAATCCTGAACAGCGGAACTGCAATTTCGTTCTGGGCCTCTCCGGAAGAATTTATCGCAATGGTTCAAAGCGCCGGCCTCGAATTCGTCCGCTATTGGCAGCACGACTTTCCGGACAGCAGAAACAACTACCTCTTCCGCAAGCCCTCCTGACGCCGAACTGCCTTACCAGACTTCATCCCCCAACAAAAAACCCTCCCGCTCGGGCCGGGAGGGTCATGGAACCAGTCGAGGGTTATGCGCGGACGACGTTCGCTGCCTGGAACCCCTTGGGCCCCTTCAGCAGATCGAATTCGACGGTCTCGCCTTCATTCAAAGTGCGGTAGCCGTTCTCCTGGATCGCGGAGAAGTGCACGAATACATCTTCCCCCGTGGAGCGTTGGATGAATCCATATCCTTTCGCTCCGTTAAACCACTTCACTGTACCTTTCTCTCTCACGGAAAAAACTCCTTTCACCAATCGCGAAGAATTGTTCTTCCAGTCTCCCGGATTGCGCTTCGTTTCCGAAGCCCCCCTCAGAGAAGCCGGTCGAAATTTTTCGGTTGCGTCTACGATGTGCAGAAGGAATGACTTCCAAAAAGGAAAAGACTCCTCAGTTCTCGCCCGCAGCTAGCAGCCGCCGGAGAACTTTCGGAGTCCGACAATTTGGCGTGTTTCCACCACACCCAACAAACGTCAACCAACGTACTGGTCTCACCACCGGACCATTCCCCGGTATTGAGCAACAGATAATAAGCAGTATTAAAACGTTACGCAAGGAAAATTAGAGGAAAAATCTTGCTGTGACGCCCGTCACACGGGCCCTTCCGCATATCTTTAACAAAGATAAAGAAATAGCTGGTAACCGCGCCTCCGAACGGGGGTTTCCCGGCACCCCCCGCTCCGGGGCCCAGCGCCTCTGGTAGGATTACAGTTCTCCGTGGCAAATCAGCCCAATCCCACCGTGTCTCGCGTCGAAGCCGCCCCTCTACTGCCTCCCCGTCGGCCGCCACGACGTAGTCCCCGCCTCGTTCTTGCCACCATCAAGTACCTGACTCAGACCGATGTTCACACCTTCGCATTCTCGGTTGCCGCCAACGCCATCTTGTCGTTCTTCCCCTTCGTCGTGCTGATGATGACTCTTATCCGCCATGTCTTCCATTCGCGGGTGATGTACGAAGTCGTAGTGCAGCTGCTGAAAGACTACCTTCCCGCTGGACAGGATTTCGTCATTCGCAACCTGAACTCGATGGTGAACTCCCGCCAGCGAGTGCAAGCCGTCTCCCTGATCATCTTGCTCGTCACCTCGTCGGGAATCTTCCTTCCCCTCGAAGTCGCGCTCAACCGCATTTGGCGGTTCGAAAAAAATCGCTCATATCTCGGGAACCAGATTGTCTCGTTCGGGCTCGCGCTTGCCTGCGGCGCGCTGGCGATGCTCTCCATCGCACTTACCGCAGGTCCGGTGGCTTTCCTGGAGTTCGTGTTGCGCGGCTACGGAACCACTTTCATCCAAATGGTTTTATTCCTCATGATGAAGATCTTCGGCATCGCGGCCAGCATCGCCATTTTCTTCCTGATTTACTGGGTGCTGCCCAACGGGAAAGTCCCCGCCCGCACCGTGCTGCCCACCGCCATCATCATGGGATTGCTCTCCGAGGCCCTGAAGTACGCCTACATCATCGCGCTCCCCTGGCTTAATTTTCAGGAAGTCTACGGACCTTTCGCGCTTTCAGTCAGCCTGATGTTCTGGGCCTTTCTCTCCGGTCTTCTGCTGCTCGCCGGCGCAAATCTGTCCGCCGAAGAACATCTAAGAAACGCATTGTGATAGGGCGCGTCTCCCCCGCGACGCCCAATAAGAAGACGCTAAATAAAAATGAAGACCGCCGGCGATCCAGCGGTCCTCGTTTTGAATCTCTGCAACCTTGAAACTCTGAAACTTCGCGTCTACTTCTTCTCTCCAATCGACAGCAATTCCACTTCAAAGATCAGCGTATCGCCGGGAGCAATGTCAGGACTCGGAGGCCGGTCTCCGTACGCCAAGTCCGCCGGAATATACAACTCCCACTTTGATCCGACCGGCATCAACTGCAGCGCTTCTGTCCAGCCTCGAATCACTCCACCTACCGGAAACGATGCCGGCTGACCGCGCTTATATGAGCTGTCGAACTCCTTGCCGTTGACCAGCGTTCCGCGGTAGTTCACGGTCACTGTATCGCTCGCGGCAGGCTTTGGCCCGGTTCCTTCTTTCAGAACCTTGTACTGCAAACCATCGGGAAGCGTGGTGACTCCTGGTTTCGATTTGTTGGCTGCCAGGAATGCGTCACCTTCCTTCCGTTTAGCTTCTCCGGCGGCATGAGCCTTCGCCTCTCGCTGCTTGTTCAGGTCGCCCTGCAATTGCTGTAACGCGGCCCTCATTTCATCTTCCGTCATCAACGTCTTGCTGCCACTCATCTGGTCCCGTAGTCCACGGGCGACGACGGCAGGATCCACGTCGACTCCCTGTCTGCGGAATCCCAGGGCAATGCTCATCCCGATCGCGTAGCTGTTCTTCTGTTTCTGCGTTTTCAAAAGAGCAGTCGGCGCCGCTTTCGCTGTGGTCGCCGGCTTCTTCGCCGCGGTTTTGGCTGCCGTGCTGGTCTTCGTGGACCCGGTCTGCGACGAAGCGGCGGGACTCTGCTGCGCTGAAGCTGCGCTCAGCAGGATCAACCCGGTCGCCGTGATGGGAACGATAATTTCGCTGAACATTCTTTGCATACGTCGATACTGTCACATCGTGCACGTGACCGCAAACCCGGTCGGCGTTCGATTGCTGGTTCCTGGATTCCCCCGCTCTTCCCAAATTGGGACGGACCCCGAAAAATCCCGCCGCAAATCACAGTAATCCACAGGCCAATTGTGACATCTGTCACTGCATTCGAAACGCTAACGGGACTAATCTGGCCCGTTTCCCCAGTACCCCTCCGAGCAGACGCTATATTTGACGAGGTTTCCCCGATGTCCGGGAGAAGTAGTGCCCGTCTGCTCTCACTTTCGCTATTCGTGCTGATTCCCTGCCTTTGCGCGGGTCAGGCCGATCTCCGCTTGCCCGAGCAGGCGACCACTCCCAGGGTTGCGAACGCACCTGCCTTGCGTCCTCGTCCCATCCGGCCGCCGATAACAGAGCCGGTTCCGATCAGTCCGATCTATCCGGTTCGCGTACCAGACGGAAACGGTCTGAGTCACATGGTTCGGACTGCAGGGATGATTTTTTCTGGCACCGTGACCCGCATCGAACGTCGCCCCGCGACCAGCGGCCAATCGGTCGAAACGGTTGCCATCACCTTTCACGTAGAAACCGCCCTTCAGGGCGCCTCTCCCGGCCACACCCTGACGATCTCGCAATGGAGCGGACTCTGGTCGGCAGGGCAGCGCTACCGCGTGGGCGACCGCGTTCTGTTGTTTCTTTACCCTCGCAGCAAGTTGGGTCTTACGAGTTTAGTCGCCGGTCCGATGGGCCGCTTTGACGTGGATCAATGGGGTAATGTCCTGCTTTCATCCCTTCATCTTTCCGCGTTCCGAATGGACCCTGTCCTTGGTGGGAAGTCGCGCGTTCGTTTTCGCGACTTCGCCTCGGCGGTACGGCACGCCAGTGAGGAGGAATAAAGGAGAAGAAGTGACCATAAAGACCGACATGGCATTCACTACTCGTTTGTTCCTCCTCAGGCTGGCTCTCACCGCCACGATCGTGCTGGCTGCGGTTCTGTTCGCTCGCGCGGAAAATCCCAGGAACGTTGCCGGCGCCAACTACTTCGATCCCACTGTCGCGGGACAGCCGCTGGTCTGGTCTCAGGGAGTGGTGAATTACTACACCGATCAGGGAGATCTTAGTCCCGCCTTGCCGAACGCCGCGGCCAATACTTTCGTCGCCAATTCCTTCAGCCAGTGGTCTGCCGTTCCGACTGCGGCTTTGGCCATCAGTCGCGCGGGACAACTCGCCGAAGACGTGAATGGCTCCAACGTCATCGTGAATGCTGACGGCACAATTTCGCTGCCCGCCGATATCCAGCCAACCGCAACTGGCACTCCCATCGGCATCGTCTACGACTACGACGGCGCGGTCACCAGCGCTCTGCTCGGGGCCGGCGCGGGAGGTTCCAGCGAATGTTTTTACAACGCCGTCCTGGGCGGCAATGACAATTTCGGCCCTTTCGCGACGTATCAGCACGCGCTGATCATAATCAACGGGCAATGCGCGCAGCAGACTTCGCGGCTCACTCTTGCGCAAGCTGAAGCTGATCTCGAATATCGCTTGGTGCGGATGATCGGTAGCGTTCTCGGACTGGGCTGGTCGCAGGTCAATCCCAATGTACAGACCGGAAAGCCTCACGCCTCCCCCGGCGACGACTACTACGCCGGATTTCCCCTCATGCACTACATTGACGGCTGGAATTGCGTGCCCATCACGCTCTGCATTCCCCAGGGCTTTCAATTGGCCATGGACGACATCGCAGCCATCTCCCGCCTCTATCCCGTGACTGCCCAGAACCAATCTAGTTTTCCCGGCAAGCAGGTTTTCTCGGCGGTGACAGCTCGCGTTCGCGGTTCGGTCTGGTTCACGGATAGTCACGGGATCCGCACCCAGCCCATGCAGGGCGCCAACGTGGTCGCGCGCTGGATTGACCCCGGCACCGGGCTGCCTTCCTACCGCTACTCCGCCGCGTCCGTTTCCGGCTCCCTGTTCAGCGGGAATCAAGGAAACCCCATCACCGGCTTCTACGACATCCTCGGCAATCTCTTCGCAGTCTGGGGCTCGGACGATCCAGCGCTCGAAGGATTCTTTGACTTGCCAGGCCTGCAACTGCCCACTGGCGGGAGCGCACACTATCAACTAAGCATCGAGCCGCTCGATACCTTGTGGTCGGCTGGCGTAGGTCCATACGCGCCAGGGCCAGTCACACCTTCGGGATCGTTTCCACCTGTTACGGTGACGCTCTCGCCGGGAAGCGACGTACAGCAGGACATCTTGATGACCTCCACAGCTCAGCCACTGCCGAAGGCTTCCTCCTCCTGGGCCTCCCCGGCGGCTTTGCCGGCTGGCGGCGACTGGATCAGTTCTCTGAGCGACTACGGAGATGTCGCCTACTTCCGGCTTCCGGCGCGGTCGAATCGCACGCTGTCCATCGCAGTCACTGCGCTCGACGAAGCCGGAAAACCCACTGGGGTCAAAGCTCAGCCCGTCATCGGAGTGTGGGACGCATCCGACCCGCAAGGCACCGCGGCCCCCGCATTCACGCCGTCTCCTTTTAACCAGGCAACGTTTGCCATGACCCGCCTCGACGCACAGCTCTTGGCTTCCATCAACTACCTGATCGGCATCTCGGACTTGCGCGGCGATGGCCGTCCCGATTACCGCTACCATGCCCACGTGCTCTACGCCGACAGCGTTTCTCCTGCCCGTATCGGCACCGGCGGTGGCCCGATCACCATCCGGGGAACAGGCTTCTCTCCGGGATTCGGAGCCAGCGTGGGCAGCACGACCGCTTCACAGCTGCTAGTGAGCCTTGGGCAGATGATCCTTGCCGCGCCCGCTCATTCCGACGGCGTGCAGGACATCGCGGTTACCGATTCCATAACTGGTGCGTCCACGACGATGAGTGGCGCCCTAATTTATGGGGCCGCAGCCACCGACACCATCGTTCGGATCTCCGGCACAAATCCGGCAACGGTTGTTGGCGCTCAGGCTGCCAATCCGATGCTGGTGCGCGTGCTGGCCGCCGACGGAGTCACTCCCGTCAGCGGCGCGACGATCGGCTGGAGCGCCACCAACTCACTGCAGCTCTCCGCCTGTGGCGGCATTTCTTCTTGTTCCGCTGCAACCGACCAAAATGGACAGGCATCCACCTGGCTCTCGCCCGCAGCCGTTGGAATTTCGACCATCACCGCCACGCTCGCTCCAGGGGCCTACTCGCCGGCGAAATCGGTCGGCGCAACACTAAACGCAATCGCGACCGCTTCCGATATTGCCGCCATGACACCGTATCTTTGGGTCTCGCAGGGGGCCACGGTTAGTGTGCCCCTGACGGTTCGGGTGCTCAGCAATGGAGTTCCCTTGGGGAATGTGCCGGTCACCTTCACCGTCGTTAGCGGTTCAGGAACTCTAAGCTCCGGCAGCACGCCCACAAACGCTGCCGGGTATGCCACAGCCACTCTGTCCGTCGCTCAGATCGCGGCGCTGGTTCAGGTCAGTGCGTGCGCGAATTCTCGTTGTGCCCCCTTCTACGCCAATCCCGTCCCTCTCGCGCAACAGATCCTGCAACCGGTGACGGGAGCAGGTCAGATCTCCACAGGACTCGCATTTCAACCGGTCGTCGTGCGCGTCGTGGATTCGTCCACGCCGCCCAATCCGGTGCTTGGCGCTCCGATCTTGTTTCAAACCACTACGCTGCGCCCGGGAGGAACATCTCCCACCATCGACTTTGGTGATACCAGCACCAGCAATCCGGCAATGCCAGTGATCCTGCAAACCGGCCAGAGCAACACGCTCACCGATCAGAATGGCCTGGCCAGCATCGCGCCTGTAAGCGGCAATTTCAATCCTCCGCTCGAGGTCGACGTCGCAGTCTCGGCCGCAACCGGAGCTGTGCTCGATTATCCCCTCTTTCTTCTCCCAGCCAGTGCGTCGAACAGCTCAAACGCCCCAGTGCAACTCCCCGCCCGTGTCCTTCACGACGCCGGAATGCGCTGAGTCGGCTCGACACAAGGTTTCGTAGCGCCGGCCTCCGGCCGACTGTGGCGGCGGGCGTCTCGCCCGCCGCATCTCGCAAGGGGCAAGAAGCTGATGCCTTCTCCGAGTGCGCGGGGGCATCGCACCCCGGCCAGTCCGAAGGGCGGCCAGCCGCGAAGCGGCGAAAAAGTGCAGCCCACGGCGCAAGCCGTGGGAAAATATAGGAAGACGATCCAGCCCCAGCGGGGCGAAAGAGAAGTTCTTACGCAGACAATTCGGGCCGCAAGAGCCAACCAAATCGAATTCGCCTTAAACCCTGATCCAGCTTTGAGCCTGCGGCAGCAGCCCGTGGAAAGTCGATCAGGTCCAGCTTTGAAAGGGCGCGGCTTCAGCCGCGCCGTCCCCGCTGGCCAAAAACGCGCCTTTAGGCGCTGAGGGAAATCGCCGCCGACCGTGACACTTTTCCACAGCCCGCACAAAAATAATCCCCGCTCTTGTGACATGTGACCTTTACTGTGGAGCCCCAAACCCGACACAATCGTTGACGTATGCGCAATAATCCAGCAATGTCTGGCGGCAGCCTCCGGTTCAAAGCTAAGTCCTTATCCCGGAATATTTTGCCGATAAGCTCTTTGAAATCAAGATTTTGAACAACGCAAATAGGCCTCGGAGCCGCTAAACGCAATGCTCCCAATACTTTGCGGACTTCGATCCGACAAAATGGGGGGAGGGGGGTATCCCCGCTATTTCGTCCACTGGTCGACCCAGTCGTTGACGGTCTTGTACCAGAGCTGCGAATTCTGCGGCTTCAGCACCCAGTGGCCTTCGTCCGGAAAGTAGAGCATCTTCGAAGGCACACCTTCCATCTGCAGCGTAGTGAAGAGCTGCAATCCTTCGCTTACGTCGAGCCGGTAATCGCGCTGCCCGTGGATGACCAGCGTCGGCGTCTTGAAATTCGTGGCGTACTGGTGCGGCGACCACTTCTCGTAGCTCGCGCGATTGTCGTAGGGCGTGCCTTTGAACTCCCAGTTGTTGAACCAGAGTTCTTCGGTCGTGCCCCAGGCGGACTCGGCGTTAAACATGCCGTCGTGCGTCACGATGCACTTGAAGCGGTCGGTGTGGCCGAGGATCCAGTTGGCCATGTATCCGCCGTAGCTGGCGCCCAGCGCGCACTCGCGGTTTTTGTCGATGAACGGATAGGTCTTCTCCGCATAGTCGAGACCCTTCATCAGGTCTTCAAACGGAGCGCCGCCCCAGTCGCCGTTGATGGCGTCGATGAACTTCTGCCCGTATCCAGTCGAGCCGTGGAAGTTGATCATGATGACGACATATCCGCCGGGTGTCGATGAAGTTGGTGCCGCGAACAGCTCGGCATTCCAGCGATACGACCAGTCGTCTCCCCAGGCCCCCTGCGGCCCGCCGTGAATGAGGAACTTCACCGGATATTTCTTCGAAGCGTCAAAGTTCGGTGGCTTGACGATTGTGCCTTCAACTTCATCGCCCTTCGCTCCGCGAAACGAGAAGGCCTCGCCATCCGACATGTCGATTTGCGAGAGCGGTTGATTGTTGACGTGCGTGAGAGCTTCATCCTTGTTGAGCGAACAGCTCTCGTGACCCTCGTCCACGTTGCCAGTTCGGGCCGGACATCCTTCCGCGGTTGCATCCGCCGTGTAGATTTCAACCGGAGCTTTGAGTGACATGCGCGAGAACACCAGTTTTTTCCCGCCCGCGGTCACCGCCATGTCATCGTCGTAGCCGTAAACTAGTGTGCGGACTGCTGGCACCTTGGTATCGATCGGGCCCACGGCATAGATCAGGGAATGCCGCATGTGCTCTGAGGCGAAGTAAATCGTCTTCGAATCGGGCGACCAGGTGAATGTGCCTACCCACTGGTCGAAATCGGGCGCGATGTCTCTCTTCTCGCTCGTCTTGCGATCGTAAAGCATGAGGCGGAAGCGGTCGCTCTCGTATCCGGGACGATGCTGGGCGCGGTAGGCGATGTAGTGGCCATCGGGGGAATAGAGCGGCGACGAGTCGCTGGCCGGATTGTCGGCGGTGATGTTTCTGGTCTGTGCCAGAACCTGGACAGGCGAGGCGCCTGTCGCTCCGTTCACCGGGACGATCCACAGATCGTTGTTGGTGGAAGCCGCCGGATTCTTGTCGTGATTCGACGCGTAGCAAATCTCCTGCCCGTCGGGCGAGAAGGCATAGTCATCCTGCCCGCCGAGGGAGAACACGGGTGCATCGTAATCGCCCGGAGTCAGGTCGCGTGGGACGCCAGCCTCCAATTCGTAAATTACGCCTCCTTGCGGCGGATTAGGCCTTTGCGACGCGCCGTGATGCATGCTGGAAACCACGAACAGGTGAGTCCGTTTGCCATCCTTGTAAGCATTCCAATGGCGATAAAGCAGGTGAGTGAAAAGCTGGGCTTTGACTTTCGATTGCTCAGCTTCTCTCAACTTCTTGGCATTGCACTCAATTGGAGACGGCTGGCCGTCGCACTCGGGATAAACATCGGATGTGAACAAGATGTTCTTCCCATCAGGCGACCAGAGTTCGCCGCTGGCTTCCGTGGCGATCGAGGTGAGTTTGTGAACTCCGCTGACGGTCCCGCTTGCACCATCGAAGTCAGCAATCCAAACCTGCGAGCCGCCTTCTTTGGTCGAGAGAAAAGCGAAGCGCTTGCCATCCGGCGCCCAGCGCGGGCGGTCGGCGTCCTGATCAGCGATGATCTCGCGCTCCCCTGTCATCCCGACCGGAGACGAAGGATTCGATCTTGAATCCTTCGTCGGAGTGGAGGGACCTTGCGTTCCCAGAGGCACGATCCAGATGTGCGGGGTCTTGGTGTTGGCCGCGAGATCGACGTCGACCACGCTGAAGATCACCCACTTGCCGTCGGCCGAAACCTGCGGATCGCCGACGCGCTTCAGCTTCATCATGTCCTCAAACGTAAATGGATGCTTGGCCTGAGCCACTACGGGAAGAGTAAACGCAAGAACAAGAAGCGAGAGAAGAAGACGGCGCATGAGAGCACCTCCTACGACGAACGGATGAGTGTAGCAGGACGAGCTAGCAGCGCGTGGCAAACCGTCAGGCTGCTTGTCATCCTTGGGCGTTCGGTGGGGAGATCTGAGACGCGCGCTGTGCAAATGCGATGGCTCGGTGGGCGGCTAGATTTGTTTGTGAATGTAGCGAGACCAGTGCTCCCGAAAATCGTGAGTGATTCTGTCCGAGATAGCGACCGCGCGAGGCTGACCAACGTGTGCGAATGAGCAGCCCGAACGGAAGATGGACTGATCGCAACCCGACATCCCCGGTTTTGCACAAGGAAATCCGCGCCAGTCGCGGAGAGCAAGAAAAATCGCAGCGAAAGAAGGGCGAAAGAACCAAGTGCGTAAACGCAATTAGTGGTGGTCACTGAATTGGTTCACCCCAAGCCATCGCGCTTTGCCAAAACGGGAAACTGAGGGGTGCCGTACCTTCAAGTTTCTTCTTGACAATAAACGACTTACGGCTAAGATGTGGGTAAATGTGGTACAAAGTGGTAAGTGCGGCACGATCTGTGAGAGGCAAGAGCTGAAATCGAGGAGCCGGTGGAAATCCGACCCAGCAGTACGACAAACAGCCCGAACCGCCCGAGTCTGACCGCGTTTTGCGCCACTTTTACCTCCTTTACGAGAGAGCAGGAACAGCGCCATGTTTCGCGGCAATCATCCAACCCGGGTCGACGAAAAGGGACGGCTCAAGGTCCCGGCCGAGTTCAAGCGGGTGATCGACGAGAAATATGGCCAGCAATTCTACATCACCAGCTTGGACGGCAAGGTTGCTCAAGTGTATCCCTTCGAAGAATGGGAGCGGATCGAGCAGAAACTGGCCGGGCTCTCCAATTTCAACCCTACGAAGAAGAAGTTTCTGGATCGGACAAACTATTACGGGCAGCAGGTGGAGATGGACGGGCAGGGACGATTGTTGCTGCCGCAATTGCTGCGGGAAACAGGACAGATCAAAGGCGAGGTAGCGGTTCTGGGCAACCTGACTTATCTGGTAGTGAGGAACCTGGAGCTGTTTAAGAGAGAGATCCAAGAAGAAAAGTTTACGCCTGAGGATGAGAAGACGCTCGACGAACTGGGCATCTAGTGGGCGAGGGATCAACAGACACCCCTCAGGGGGTTGGGCATGGTGGTGGAAGGCAAGTGAGCCATGTTCCGGTTCTTTTACAAGAAGCGATCGACTTTTTAGCCGTGCGGCGTGGCGGGACTTATATCGACGCCACGGTGGGCCTTGGCGGGCACAGTTACGAAATCGCAAAACGCCTCGGCGCACCGGGACATTTGATTGGGCTCGATAAGGATCCGGCGGCGCTGGAACGAGCAGCAGTGGTCTTAGGTCTTGGGTCTTCGGTATTAGGTAAAGCCAACGACATAAGACCTAGCGCCCAAGACCGAAGACCTGATTGGCCAACGGTCACGTTGCTGCATCGATCTTTCGCGGAAATCGCGAAGGGCGTCGAGCCGGGAACGATTGACGGCATTTTGGCAGACGTCGGAGTGAGCAGCCTGCAATTGGACAATGCGGCGCGCGGATTCAGTTTTCAGGCGGAAGGACCGCTCGACATGCGGATGGACCCGACGAGCGAGCGTACCGCCGAACAAGTGGTAAACCACCTCGACGAGCGACAGCTTGCCGATGTGATTTACGAATTCGGAGAGGAAAGGAGGTCGCGGAGAATCGCCAGAGCCATTTGCCGGTCGCGGCCGATACGAACTACCGCACATCTTGCGGAGGTGATATCAGCCGCGGCCCGGCCAATGAACCAGGCAGAACGGCGAATTCATCCAGCGACCAGGACTTTTCAGGCTCTTCGAATTTTCGTAAACCGCGAACTGGACGATCTGCAGGCGCTGCTGGAAGCAGCGCCTGGGATTCTGAGACCAGGTGGACGGGTGGTGGTGATCAGTTTTCATTCGTTGGAAGACCGCATCGTAAAGGATGCCTTCCGCGAAGGCGCGAATAAGGACACGTACTACCGGATTCTGACGAAGAAACCGGTGACGGCATTGGAACAGGAAAGCGATCGTAACCCGCGGGCCCGCAGCGCGAAGCTGAGAGCCGCGGAGAAACTGTAAGGCCTGCCGAGCTTCGCTCGGCTGGACAGCCGAGGGCGGCTGTCCCCACATGGGCAGTGGAGAATTTAGCTCCGGAAAACCTGCCGGAGTGCCCGGCATCAGCTGTCAAGGCGATGCCGGGGCTTAGGGATTCAGGTTTTGAAGTGGACAAAGATCCACTGACAAGCGAGTAAGGCTGGATGGGTTCCGTGGTAGGAATCCAATTTGAGGTAGCGGGAAATGTATACGGGCACATTGATCAGCGATCTGATGTCGACGGCCGACCGGGTTGGCCAGAGGTTGCAGCAGGTTCGTATCGACGACGAGCTGCATGAGATTTTCACCATGCAGATTCCGATAGCAGACAGCGCACAGGCTTACATGGGAGCGGCATAAATGGCGGCAATCGCGGCAACATTTCAGGGTGCGGTTCCTTCGGCTGAGCGTCGTTCACTGTGGACCGGGACGCCGGAGATCTATTTTTCCAAGGCGATCGATAACTCGCGTCTGGTGAAAGTGGAAGATCCCCGGCGCAGCCGCGAGATGAAGCACTTCGGCACCGCGCTGGCCTGCCTTTTCCTTCTGGTCTTTACTTACGCGTGGCAGCATTTCAAAGCGATTGAGTACGGATACCTGATTGAGTCGGCCAAACGCGAGCTCAGCGAAAAGGCGGAGATGAACCGCGCGCTTCGCCTGGAAGACGCGTCATTGCGCGATCCGGAGAGAATCGATGTGCTGGCACGGCGGATGGGCCTGGTTCCACCGGAGCCGGGCCAGGTGATCCGCATGGAAGGCTCCTCGGCGGATGCCCAGGGTCCGGTGATGGCTAGTGCCTCTCCGATAATGGTGGTGGCAGGGCAGTAACCAAGGGAAAACGAAATCGCCGAGCTTTGCTCGGCCGGACAGCCGAGAGCGGCCGTCCCACGAAAATCTTGCGGCGGCCTTTTTGTATGCGGGCCGCCGATGTTGTCTGAAATCATGGCGTCATCTGATTCCACGCTCGGCAAAAACTCCCGGCTGTACATGTTGGGCGCCGTGCTTCTGCTGTGGTGCGTGGCGATTTGCGGGCGGCTGGTTTATCTGCAAATCTTCAGCTACGGGAAGTTCGTCAAGCAGGCGGGCCACCAGCAGCAACGCGCGATTCCACTGGCGGCCAAGCGCGGAGTGATCTATGACCGCGCCGGGCGTGAACTGGCAATGTCGGTCATGGTCGATTCCGCTTTCGCCGTCCCCAGCGAAGTCAAAGACCTACCCACGGCGATTTCTCTTATTACCCGCATAACTGGCGACGACTACAACGTGGTGTTGGCTGATTGCCGCGCGCACAAGACCTTTTGCTGGGTTGCACGCAAGGCCGACGATCAAACGATCGAGCGCATCAGCTCATTGAAGATGCAGGGAATTCATTTTGAAAAAGAGCCCAAGCGCTTTTACCCAGCCCGCGATCTGGCGGCGCAAGTGCTGGGCTCGGTGGGCATGGAGGATTCCGGACAGAGCGGCATCGAACACGAATTTGATGACGAACTTCGCGGACGTTCGGGGAAAATGTTCATTTCGGTCGATGCCCGCAAACGGTGGTTCTCCGATATCGAAACTCAGCCGGAGCCGGGCGAAAACCTGGTTCTGACCATCGACAAGAACATCCAGTACATCGCAGAGAAGGAACTCGAGCAGGCGATTCACGATACGCAAGCCATCGCCGGGACGGTCATCGTAGAAAACCCGCACACAGGAGAAATCCTGGCGCTGGCGAACCGTCCAACCTTCAATCCGAACCTGCGCAAGCAGATCACGCCCGGGGCGTTGACGAACCGCGCGGTAAGTTACGTTTATGAGCCGGGATCGACGTTCAAGCTGGTGACGATCTCTGCCGCGTTGGAGGAAAAAGTCACGAACCCGAATGAGATTTTCGACTGCCAGATGGGATCGATTGTCTACAACGGGATGCGAATCCGCGATTCGAAAGCGCATGGACTGCTTCCGGTCTGGGGAGTGCTGGCCGAATCGAGCGATGTAGGGGCGATTAAGATCGCGCTCCGCCTGGGCGAAGACCGTTTTTACAAGTACATCCGCGCCTACGGATTCGGGCAGCAGACCGGCATCGAACTTCCCGGCGAAACGCGCGGCTTGACCAAGCCTCCGAGCCGATGGTCAAGGGTTTCGATTGCAGCCATCTCCATGGGACAGGAGATCGGAATTTCTCCCATTCAACTCACTGGCCTGATTTCGACATTCGCGAACGACGGAATCTGGGTTGCTCCCCGCATCGTGGCGGGAACGGTGCAGCCCAAGGGTGCGCCGCAGACGGTCGCGTTTCATCCGGGGGCATCACATCGGGTGATTTCACCCTTCACCGCGGCGGAGATGCGCGCGATGATGCAAAAAGTTGTGCTCGAAGGCACGGGCCGGAAAGCAATTCTGGAAGGCTATTCCTCAGCCGGAAAAACAGGCACAGCACAAAAGGTTGATCCCGCCACGGGAGCTTATTCGAAGACGAAGTATATCGGTTCGTTCGCTGGATTCGCGCCCGTGAACAATCCGCAGATCGTGGTTGCGGTGATTCTCGATTCTGCAGTCGGATTGCACCAGGGTGGACAGGTGTCGGCGCCGGTATTCCGCCGGGTGACGCAGCAGGTCTTGGAATATCTACATGTCCCGCACGACCTGCCGCTCAAGCCGGGTCACCAATTGTTGCTGGCTAGGGAGAAGGTTAGGGATAAGGATCTGGACGATGGAACGCCGGACCATCCCGGCGAGCCGCTGGAAACCGCCGAAGTTAACAGCGATGATGCAGCCAAGCCTCCCAGCGCTGCACGGGCGCTGCCGCCCGCGACTGCCACGAATCCGTCGGATGTCGTACAAGCGGCAATGCGCGAAACCGTGAATGCAATGCCTAGGGGATCGAGTCCGAATGTCTCGCCGAAACCAGCGTCCCCAGCGCAACTACCCTCCAGCGGCACGGTAGTGCTTGATGTCGAGCAAGGTGGGGTGGAAGTCCCGTCTTTCGTGGGGAAAACTGTGCGAGGCGCGGTCGAGTCGGCGCAGGACATCGGCCTGCAACTCGACGTCGTGGGGAGCGGAATCGGACGAGAACAGAATCCCACGGCGGGAGCTCACGTTCCGGCGGGATCACGGGTCACCGTGCAGTTCGGACGATAGATCCCGTTTCTACACCTCGTTCGCTGCGAAGCCAGTCCAATGCAAAACTTATAATGAGCGGATGAAGCGAATCTGCGTTTTCTGCGGCTCGAGTTCCGGGAGCCGGCCAGAGTACGGCCGCGCTGCCGAGGAGTTAGGGGCGGGGCTGGTGCGACGAAATATCGGCCTGGTTTATGGAGGAAGCAAGGTCGGACTCATGGGGATTCTGGCCGACACGGTATTAAAAGCGGGCGGCGATGCGCTGGGAGTGATTCCCGAGCACCTGATGGCAAAAGAGGTCGGACACCGAGGACTCACGAAACTCCACATAGTGCGGTCGATGCACGAGCGCAAGGCTCTGATGGCCGATCTGTCAGATGCATTTGTTGCGTTGCCGGGCGGCTTCGGAACACTGGATGAGTTCTGCGAAGTGGTGACCTGGACGCAACTCGGCCTGCACGCGAAGCCGTGCGGCATTCTGAACGTGCTCGGATACTATTCGCCGCTGCTGGCGATGTTCGATCATGCGGCGCAGGAACGGTTCCTCAAGCCAGAGAACCGGCGTCTGGTTTTGGCCAGGGATTCGACCACTGAACTGTTGCAGGCGCTGGAAGAATGGCGTCCGATGCCAGTAGAGAAATGGCTGGACCGGGAAACGCGATAATTGCAGGCGCTCCAGCGCACTCCGCAGAGGTGCCATTCCGGTTTGACCCGCAGAAAAACCACATGGTACGGTAATCAGTCGCACCGTAATCAGTCACACCATCCGGCAGCCGGCGACTGCACGTTCGAGGTTCACTTGTCATCCGTGGAAGCCCCAGTAATTCGAAAAACTGCGCTGAACGCCGTCCATCGCCAGATGGGGGCGAAGATGGTGGAGTTTAACGGGTGGGACATGCCGGTGGAATATCCGGCCGCCATTGGATGCGGAATCATTGCGGAGCACATGGCGGTGCGAACCGGCGTCGGCATTTTTGATGTCAGCCACATGGGGGACATCCGACTGGCTGGCCCACAGGCCCTGGCGGCGGTTCAGCACATTTCGATGAACGATGCGTTCCGCCTGGCGATCGGGCAGGCCCAGTATTCGGCTCTACTCTATCCGCAGGGGACATTCGTGGATGATGTCATCGTTCATCGTCTCGGCGAAGAGGAATACTTGCTGGTCATCAACGCCGGCACGCGCGAGAAAGATTTCAACTGGGTGCGCGACAATACCCGGCAGTTTGACTGCGCGGTTGAGAATCTGTCGGATGATTTTACGCAAATTGCGATTCAAGGTCCGAAGGCCGTCAACCTGCTGCAGAAGCTAACCGACGCCAATCTCAGCGCCGTGAAGTTTTATTGGGTGACTCGCGGGAGTCTGTGCGGGCTTCAGAATATCCTGTTGGGACGCACCGGCTATACCGCCGAAGATGGATTCGAGATCTACGTGCCAGCAGACGAGTCGACCAGCGCTCGTGTGTGGAACGCGATTCTCGCGGCGGGCAAGGAGTTCGGCGTAGTCCCTTGCGGACTGGGCGCTCGGAACACGTTGCGACTGGAAGGCAAGCTCCCGCTCTACGGCCATGAGATTTCCGATACGATTAATGTCTGGGAAGCCGGGCTGGACCGCTTCTGCAAGATGGACAAGCCGGACTTCATCGGCCGCGGCGCGTTGGAGAAGGCTAAAGCGGCAGGATTGAAGCGAACGCTGGTGGGTCTGGAGATGACCGAACGCGGGATTGCGCGCGACGGCTACAAGGTGCTGGACTCCAGCGGCCGCGAGATCGGCTACGTGACCAGTGGATCCCCAGCGCCATTCCTGAAGAAGAATATCGCGCTGGCTTATGTTCCAACCGAATTTGGAGCGGTAGGCAGCGCGGTAAAGGTTGAGATCCGCGGCCAACGGGTCGGGGCGGTGGTCGTCCCAACGCCATTTTATAAACGTCCAAAGAAGTAGCGCGAGTGTGGCGGCGGGACGCTGCCACGACAGCCGCCGAGATGGTGGCGCCACGAGAAAGCAGGAGCTAGAAGCTTTTATGCCTTATCCCACAGATCGCAAATATACGAAAGAGCATGAGTGGATTCAGGTGAACGGCAACTCTGCCACAGTCGGGATCACCGACTACGCACAGCAATCCCTGGGCGATATCGTATTCGTGGAGACGCCCAAGGTCGGTGCCGAACTTACTGCCGGAAAAACGTTCGGGACAGTCGAGTCGGTCAAGGCAGTGTCGGATTTGTTCGCGCCCGCTTCCGGAACGGTTACGGAGGTGAACGGCGAGCTGGCTACAGCTCCAGAGAAGGTGAACTCCGACGCGCATGGTTCGTGGATGTTGAAAATGACTTTGAAGAATCCATCCGAGCTCGGAGCACTTCTTTCCGCCGCCGACTATGAGAAGTTTGTTGCCGAAGAAGCGGGGCACTGAGGTTGCAGACGGATTGCACTACTCCGGTGCTCACATTCTGCAGGTTCCGCACGACTCCGTACCTAAGAGCTCCCGTATCGGGTTGGCCGTGGTCATCCGGAAAATCGGGCACAACCGAGCCATTGTTGCGGCTGCAATTACGGCCTATGATCCATCTGTCGATTCAGACGGCAAGGCTGCGAACGCCGAATTGCGGCAGCCGAAGCGCGGCTGGCGGCGGTTTGCATCGACGCTCACGGAAAGGCATCTGATCAATTTATGCGCTATTTACCGAAATCTCCCGCCGACCGCGAGGCCATGCTGAAAACCCTGGGCCTGCGCTCGGTCGATGATCTATTTGCGCCCATTCCGGCCGAGTACCGGCTGAATCGAGACTTGAAGATCCCGCGGCAGATGGCGGAGTCGGAGATCGTTGACTTCTTCCGCGAGCGCTCGCGCGAGAACGGCGACGGATACACCAGCTTCCTGGGCGCAGGAGCGTATTTCCATTACCGGCCGGTCATTATCGATGCACTGATTTCACGCGGCGAGTTCCTGACGGCCTACACGCCGTACCAGGCGGAGATTTCGCAGGGCACGTTGCAGTCGATCTTCGAGTTTCAAACCATGATTTGTGAACTCACCGGCATGGAAGTGGCGAATGCGTCCATGTACGACGGGTCGACGGCAGCAGCCGAAGGCGTGATGATGTCCGTTCGGCTGACCGGCCGAAAGTCGGTCGTGGTCGCGCGCAGCCTGCATCCCGAATACCGGGAAGTGCTGGCGACTTACGCTACGCATCAGGGAATGCCGCTCTCCGTCGCAGGGTTCGGAGATGACGGGCGGCTGAATCTGAAAGAACTCGAACAGTCGATTACCGCGGAGACTGCGTGCGTGCTGGTGCAATCCCCGAACTTCTTCGGCACCATCGAAGACGTCGACGCGATCGCGGAAATTGCGCACCGGCATGGGGCGATGCTGGTGGTTTCCGTTGCGGAAGCGGTTTCGCTGGGAATCGTGGAGCCTCCGCGACAGGCCGACGTTATCGCCATGGAAGCGCAATCGTTCGGCGTCCCGCTGGGATTCGGTGGACCATACTGCGGAGTGATTGCGACACGCGAGAAATACGTCCGCCAAATGCCGGGGCGGCTGGTCGGCCAGACGGTTGATAAGCAAGGCAGGCGCGGATTCGTGTTGACCCTTGCCACCCGCGAGCAGCATATCCGGCGCGAGAAGGCGACTTCCAACATCTGCACGAACCAGGCGCTGATCGCGCTCATGGTTAACATCTTCATGACGGTGTACGGCAAGGTCGGACTAAAGGAACTGGCGAAACAGAATCTGGCGAAGACTGCATACGCGGCCTCGCAGTTTGCCAAGAGCGGGAAGGTGCTCTTTGCCGATTCTCCCAGATTTAACGAATTCGTGGTCCAGACCAGCGAAGATCCGCACGCCATCAACAACCGGCTCCTGGGGCACAAGATGGTGGGAGGCTTCCCGCTGAAGAAGTTTTTTCCCGAGCTTGGTGACGCGGCGCTGTGGTGTTGTACCGAACAGACTTCTCGGTCGGCCATCGACACTGCCGTCGGAGTGGTCGCCCAGAGCGAACGGTCAGTACGCTCCGCGAAGGAAGAAGTGGAGGAGATGGCTCGATGAGTATTACCGTGCATTCTCCGAATATCTGTACGTTTTGCGGCGGAAACGGGAAATGTTCGCAATGTAAGGGCACTGGCCTCAACCCGGATGTGAATGAGCCGGAATCGAAGTGTCAGAGGTGTTCAGGAGCGGGAGTTTGTGCGCAATGCCTCGGCACCGGAAGCGCTTACATGCGCCCACCAGAAATCAGGACTCGAAAGTTATGAAGCCAACGATCCGCAAGGCTACGCGACACGTCAACCAGAACGAAGGATTGATCTTCGAGAAGTCCTCCCCGGGGAAAGCCGCGTGGAAGCTTCCGCCGCTGGATGTGCCCGAAGTGGACGCGGCGGGGCTGCTTGGATCCGCCGAGAGAAAAGATCTGGGCAACATGCCCGAAGTGAGCGAGATTGAAATCATCCGCCACTTCACGCGGCTTTCCACCTGGAATTATGCGATCGATCTTGGCATGTATCCGCTGGGATCGTGCACGATGAAATACAACCCACGGGTGAACGAGGCAGTCGCGCGGGTCGAGGGCATCGCCAACGGACATCCTTACCAGCCGGTGAAGATTTCCCAGGGCGCGCTGCGCATCATCAAGGCGCTGACCGATTGCCTGCTGGAAATCACTGGCATGGATGCGATCACGCTGCAGCCTGCGGCCGGCGCGCACGGCGAGATGACTGGGCTCTTGATGGTTCGCGCCTATCACGAGTCCAAAGGCAATGCGCGAAAGAAGATCCTGATTCCTGACTCCGCACACGGCACGAACCCCGCCACCGCGGCGATGGTCGGCTACGCGGTCGAAAACCTGAAGTCGGATTCGCGCGGCATGGTGGATATTGCGTCGCTTGAAGCCCAGATGAACGAGGATGTCGCGGCGCTGATGTTGACCAATCCCAATACCCTGGGAGTGTTCGAGCAGCAGATTCACAAGATTGCCGACATCCTGCACGCCAAAGGCGGCTTGCTCTACATGGACGGCGCGAACATGAATGCTCTAGTCGGGAAAGTTCGGCCCGGGGATTTCGGCGTCGATGTTATGCACCTGAACCTGCACAAGACATTCTCGACTCCGCATGGCGGCGGCGGTCCGGGATCAGGGCCTGTGGCGGTCAAGAAGTCCCTCGAACCCTTCCTGCCCAAGCCGGTGGTGGTTACGAATCCTGATGGCACTTTGGGCGTTGAGTATGATCGCCCGCAGTCCGTGGGACGCGTGCGTACCTTCTACGGAAATTTCGGAATGTTTGTGCGCGCTCTTGCCTACATTCAAGCCAACGGCCCGGATGGGCTGCGACAGACCACCGAAGACGCCGTGCTCAATGCCAACTACATCCGCAAAGGGCTAGAAGGGACTTACGATTTGCCGTACGACACGCCCAGCATGCATGAAGTTGTCTTCAGCGATAAGCTGCAGGCGAAAAAGGGCGTGCGCACGATGGACATCGCCAAGCGCCTGATCGACTACGGATTCCACCCCTATACGACGGCGTTTCCGCTTATCGTTTCCGGTGCATTGATGATCGAGCCGACCGAGAGCGAGTCGAAAGAAGAAATGGACCTGTTCATCGATGCGATGACGTCGATTGCGGCCGAGGTGGAAGAAGATCCGCAGATGGTGCTGGACGCGCCGCACACCACTCGCGTTTCGCGCCTGGATGAAACCGCGGCGGCCAGGAAACCGGTGCTGCGCTGGAAGCCGGGGAAGCTGTTTTAGATTGCAGACAGTGCCCTTCGTGGTGCGGTCTTGATTTCGTAGACGCGACATCACCCGACGCGCCTAGCGCGGCCGCCAACAGTCCATGACCAATCTTTATCGCGGTCAGCTTTTTCTTGAAGTCACCGCGAAGAACGCAGCGGCCTCCTGCTCCACATTCTTACTGCCGCAATGGGGACACTTCGGAGTTTCCTTGTCGTGTTCGTTCAGAGTCAGAACTGTTTCGAAGGGCTTGTGACAATCAAGGCAAACATAATCGTATACGGGCATGGGACCTCCCGTGGGAATGCTCTGAGGCAATTCTACACTCAGCGGAAATGGCGGGATCGTTGAATTTTGGATTGTTGAATGGAACCGTGCGGCAGGGAGTTGGTTCCATTCAACAATCTGCGATCGGCGATCTGCAATGTAACGTTCCTACTTTGTCGTGATATCCACCGAGGCTTCCGTCTTCTCCCATTTGATCTGCATGGTGCAGCCGGTGCCGGACTTTTCATATGCAATCGTGAAGTCCTCAACCGGCGAGTCGAGTTTGGTGACTTTCATGTCGACGCGGGCCAGTTCATCACTCTCATACTTATAAGGGATTCCCCATTCGCCGGTTTTCTTGTTGACGATAAGGGTCCACTTGTCGGCGTTGGGGACGGTGAACAGAGTGTAGCTGCCGGCGGGAACCGTCTTGCCGCCCACGACCACGTCGCTGCTGGTCACAAAGGTTGTGGCTTCGTTGGCGCCAGTACGCCACACCTTGCCGTAAGGCACGAGACCGCCGAAAATCTCACGGCCTTTCGTGCGCGGGCTGGAATAGGCGGTCTTGATCGTCTTGCCACCGCCCAGATCGCAGGAGGCAGACTCCGCCGGGCTGGGGCGTGCGCCGCCCATCTGCCCGAAGCCGGCGCCGGCAAGCATAAAGGTGAAAAGCGTGAGGAGGGCAATTCTTCTCTGCATGGTTTCTCCTTGGGTGTGATTGGGTTGAAAAAGTGTTGGACGTTTAAGAGCGGATTCTGTCAGCGGCCCATTATGCACCTCGCGGCCCCGCAGTTACAATCGACGGCATGCCGGTATTCGATGAAAAGCAGGAAGAACTGGAGCATTACGAGACCATGATGGGCGTTCCGCGCGGTCGCCTGGCCGTGACCATGGACACCATTACCGATGCCATGGCGCTGGTCGGACAGCATGGCGTGTATTGCCAGAGCCAGCGCTGGCCGGGCAAGCCAGTCATGGATATCCAGATCATCATGAAGAATCTGACCGATGCGAAGGAGCTCATTCAGAGCGTCATGGAAGAACTGAAGAGAAAAGAATGATTTGTATCTTTCGTCCTCTGGTTGCATCTGTAGGCTGGTCCACAGGAGGACAAGATGCGAAATGAAGAGATCGGTGGCGAGTGTTTCTTTTGTGTTGTTGTGTCTGTCGCCTGACGTCGGCTATTCGCTCAGACAGCTTCGCCGCCCAACTTTAACTCCGCAGAAGAGCGCGAACAGGCGCTGAAGCTGTTTCAAACTTCCCGCGATAATTTCCTTAAGTCGATATCCGGGCTTTCTCAGAAACAGTGGACTTTCAAGCCTGCGCCCGACCGCTGGTCGGTCGCCGAAGTGGCGGAGCATATCACGGTGTCGGAGTCGACGATTTTCGGCCTGGTGCAGAAGACAATGGAGTCTCCGGCGGATCCCGACAAGCGGGAACTGGTGAAAGGAAAGGATCAGATGATTGCTCGAGCGGATGCCGGACCGCAGCCACAAGGCTCAGGCTCCAGAGATGTCTGCGTCCCACCGGGCGATGGGCAACCGAGGCTGATCTAGTGAAAGCGTTCGAACAGAGCCGCGAATCGAACATGGATTACGTTCGGACGACCAATGACGATCTGCGTGACCACTTCTTCAGTCATCCGGTGTTCGGTCCGTTGGATGGCTACCAGTGGCTCTTGCTGATAGCGACGCACAGTGCCCGACATACTGCACAGATCGAGGAAGTAAAAGCCGACGCGAATTTCCCGAAAGAGTAGGGCGGGATCTCCATGGCCGAAGGATCTATGCAACTGGCAACGAATTGCACAGATCCTTCGCCGCAAAAGGCGCGGCTCGGGATGACGTGGCTGGGGTTCCGGAATGAGATAGATGGCTTTGGACCTGAGCAAGAATGCGCCCGGCACGAGCGTTCACGAGGGGAAACCTTTGTGATGCCTCGTGCCTTTTCGTTTTAGAGCCGCTACCATCGCTTGCCGTGAAGCTGTATTCCGCTGTGGCTGCGGAGCTTCGCTCCGCGGGACAGCCGAGGGCGGCTGTCCCTACATGGTCTGTGTTGCTGCGTGGTTGAAGCGGCGCTTTTTGCCCTTGAAGGATCTATGCAGTTTTGCGGCGGGTTGCATAGATCCTTCAGCCCGCAAAACGCGCGGGCTTCAGGATGACAAAGCAGGAATAGGGCGGAAACCATCATTAGCCCACAGCTTTAGGGTTTTATCGTCACCATCACTACTCCGTGCGACGCGACTTTGCCCGAGAATTTCTCTTTGAACTTGCCTAGATCTTTGTGTTCCCACAAATCGCGAACGGCAGCGCTCAGACTCGCGGGATAGCCAAGATCTATCCAGTTCGCCGTGATCTCCTGCTCGGAGTCCCCGCGGTTGAGGAGCACGACCGCGCGGCTGCCGTCTTTCTCTTGTTTCGCCCAGACTTCCAGATCTCCATTCTTGGCGACGCGTTCGCCTTCGCGCCCTAATGCGTCCTGATCAACGGCGATGACTTCTTTGTTGGTGAGAATGTCGTGGATCTCCGGTGTCATGTTCCGCAGATCATTTCCGGCGATCAGCGGCGCGGCGAGGATCGCCCATAGGCTGAAGTGGGAGCGATACTCGGTGTCGGTCATGCCGCCGTTACCAACCTCCAGCATGTCGGGATCGTTCCAGTGTCCCGGCCCGGCATAGGACTGAAGCCCGACCTGTTCGTCAAGAATGGCCAGCACACCGTTGGAGCAACAGGTGCCGTTGGGCCATTTCTTCTTGCCTCCCCAGCGGTCTTGAATGTCGCCAGTCGTGCGCCAGAGATTTCCGCCCACTTCTTTTCCCCAGAGCCAGGGTTTGGCGGTACCCCACTCGCAGATGCTGAGCACAATGGGCCGGCCGGAGGCGTCCAGGGCAGCGCGGATGTTGGCGTAGGAAGCCTTCGCATCCTGCGTGGTCGTGTGGCACCAGTCGTATTTCAAATAGTCCACGCCCCAGGCGGCATATTGGATCGCGTCCTGGTACTCGTGGCCGAGGCCACCCGGACGGCCGGCGCAAGTTTTCGAACCGGCGTCGGAATAGACCCCGAACTTTAGCCCCAGCGAGTGGATGTAGTCGCCGACTGCCTTCATGCCGTGCGGAAAACGCTGCGGATCGGGAACAATGTTGCCCTTCGCATCGCGGCTGACCTGCCAGCAGTCGTCGATATTGACGTATACGTATCCGGCATCTTTCATGCCCGACTTCACCACGGCGTCGGCCATCCCCTTGATCATGTCTTCGCTGACGTTGCAGGCGAACTTGTTCCAGGAGTTCCATCCCATTGGGGGAGTCGGAGCCAGGTTGGCGGAAACCGCGCTTTCTTGCGCGCTGGCCGCAGCGACGAGCGTCGCGACGAAAAATACAGAGACAGAAAGAAAGAGTTTCGTTTTCATGGGCAACGTTGTACCAGAAGAGGCCGGAGATTGGTACCGAAGAATGGTAGCGATGATTGGGATACAAGCCGGGACATCGCTGTCGTCCAAATCCGTTTACAATGCCCGGTTAATCGTTGCGAATGAGGTCTTCGATTCGGAGGAGCGATGCGATCATTTCAAATTCTCTTTTTGGCCGCGATGTTGAGCTGGAGTGTCAGTCTTTGCGCTCAGGAAAAGGTGGGAGTCTTCGAGGAGCACACCGACGTCGGCACGGTACTGCACCCGGGATCGGTCGAATATGATGCCGCGCAGAAGACTTACACCATCGCGGGCAGCGGCGAGAATATATGGTTTGCGGCGGACGCGTTCCAGTTTGTCTGGAAGAAAATGTCCGGCGATGTGTCGCTGACCGCCGACATCAGTTTCCTGACGAAGACCGGCAACGAGCACAAGAAGGCCGCGCTCATGTTTCGGCAGACTCTCGACGCGGATTCTGCCTATGCAGATGTTGCGCTTCACGCCAGCGGGTTGACCTCGCTGCAATTTCGCGACGAGAAAGGCGCGATCACCCGCGAGGTGCAGTCGAATCTGTTGGCTCCGAAGAGGTTGCGCATTGTGAAGCGCGGAGACTATGTGTACATGGCGCTCGGTGCTGAGGGCGATCTCAAGCCTGCGGGAGGCTGGCTCCGGATTCCGCTGCGCGGCGATTTCTATGTAGGTCTGAGCGTCTGCTCGCACGACAAGGACGTCATCGAGAAAGCAGTCTTCTCGAATGTTGAATTGATCCAGCCTTCGCCCGCCACCGGCCAGCCGGTTCTCTACAGCACGCTCGAAACCGTCGCCATCGCTTCTGCCGACCGGCGCGTGGCCTATTTGTCGCAGGGGCGATTCGAGGCTCCCAACTGGACGCGGGACGGCAGTGCCTTCCTTTTCAACCGCGAGGGTCACATCCAGCGACTGGCGGTCGGGAGTGACAAGCCCATAATTGTGGATACCGGCTCTGCGAATCGTTGCAACAACGACCACGGTATCTCTCCCGACTCTACTCAGATCGCGATCAGCGACAACTCGCAGGGCGATCACCAGTCCCTGGTC
This sequence comes from uncultured Acidobacteriota bacterium, assembly GCA_963807095.1. Lineage (GTDB taxonomy): Bacteria > Acidobacteriota > Terriglobia > Terriglobales > Acidobacteriaceae > Sulfotelmatobacter. The sequence continues at coordinate 1,818,921 of CAWEAF010000003.1, forward strand.
TATCTCGTTCCCATCGCCGGAGGCGCGCCGCACCGCATCACCAACAAATCTCCTTCGTACTGGCATGGCTGGTCGCCCGACGGCAAGACGCTAGCGTTTGTCGGCCAGCGCAATGGGGAGTTCGATATTTACTCGATCCCAGCTGCCGGTGGGGAAGAAACGCGGCTCACGACTGCCGAGGGACTGGACGATGGCCCGGAATACTCGCCGGACGGAAAGTACATTTACTTCAACTCCGAGCGCACCGGACACATGCAGATCTGGCGGATGAAGGCGGACGGTAGCGAGCAGGAACAGGTCTTCTCCGACGACCTCAATAACTGGTTCCCGCACATCTCGCCCGACGGCCAGTGGATGGTCTTCCTTACCTATTCGGCGGATGTGACGGGCCATCCCGAGAACAAAGACGTGATGCTGCGGCTGATGTCGCTGGCGGACAAGAAAATCACTGTCCTGGCGAAGTTGTTTGGAGGGCAGGGAACGATCAACGTGCCGTCGTGGTCGCCGGACAGCAAGCAGGTGGCGTTTGTGAGCTATATGCTGATTCCGGCGGAGAACTCCAACGGCACTCAATAGCTTCTGAGCTTATCCTCTATCGAAGCGTATCCAGAGATATGCGAACAGAACGAGCATGCTAACACCAAGGGTTGAAATAGCAGAGACCGGCATCCAGAACAGAACGACTCTGAGCGCCTTACTATTAAGCCGACCGAGGACATAGAACAAGCCAAAGCAAGCTGCCGCCAGGATCCAGCACCATGGGCTGAGAAGACTCTCCAGCATATAACCGAGGATTGCAGAGACGCCAATCGCTTTAGAATTACCGATTGGCCGGAAAGCCATCACGAGACCTGGCCCGAGCACACCCAGCAGCACAGCTGCCAGAGCAGTAAGAGCATTACGCAGATAGGTCATGATCCACCTTCGTGCTTAGCTCCGGAGTCTACTCTCCCCCGGATATCTGATTCCCGGAGGCACCGCTGGCGTGCGAACCGGATACTCGTAGCGTGCATCGTCGCGAATGAAACCGATCCTAGTTTCGCTATTCCGGCGCCTGAAACGGAGACGCCGGTAATCCTTCGCTGTTGTAGAGATTGCAGTTCGGACTGTCGGCCCAGGCGTAGCGAACGGAAACCGGGTCAGGCACCGAAGCATTCGAAACCATCACATCCGCCCCTCGATCTTCGCGTCAGCAGCTGCGTACTTGCCGTCTTGTCCCGCAACCTCAAATCCGGTGACCATCCCGCCTTTGGCCATCAGCCCACTGGCATGATCGAACCACACGCGCAGGGCATGATTTTCCTGCGTGAGTTGCCGGTACAGCGGCCCGGACCACTCCAGCTTTTCCCCATAGGCGATCGCGCGCGCGGCGAGCGACAGGCGAAGGCCGACGTCCTACTTGTCCTTGGGATGAAGGTTGACAGGATCGCCAATGTCGATGGTGACCGCCATGCCGGTATTCGCAGAGCCAGTGCCTGCCGTTGCGCGTCGCGCACCTCCGGCCAAGGCCGCCGGGTCCGGTGTTCCAGTTGGCGATCTGCACGAAGAGGAAAGGGAAGTCGCCCTCGTCCCAGGAGTTGCGCCAATCGCGAATCATGGTTTGAAACAGATGAGCGTAGAGCGGAGCGCGGGCTCCGCTATTGGCCTCGCCCTGATACCAGATCACGCCGCGAATCGCGAACAGCGTCAGGGGCGCGATCATGCCGTTGTAGAGCGCCGCCGGCGCCCATGCCGCGAAATCCGGATGCCATTGCGGCCAGGGCGCGGCTTGCCCTCCGCCTTGGCCTGCTCGACAGCCTTTTGAAACTCAACGTTCTTCCTGCTGGCAAGACGCTGGTGAACGATCTGCTCGTCCACCATCTTCGCCCGCTCCGCAGAAAACGGGCATGAGCGAGCGTCGCCGACAAAGTGTGCAGGCTGGTCCACGACTCGGCCGTGGTTCCTCCCCAGAAGCTCGATCAGTCCGATGGGCACAGCCGAGCTTCTGCTGCAGATTGCGCGCGAAGAAGTAGGCGACGGCTGAAAAGTCCGCGGCGGTTTCCGGAGTGCACTGCGGCCCAGGCCTTGGCTTCGACATCTTTCCGCGGATAGTCTGCGGGCTTGTGCTTCACCAGGAACAAGCGAATCTTCGGATATTGCGCTGCTGCGATTTCGGCCGGCGCGTTGACCAGGCCGGTCATGGGGAATTCCATGTTCGACTGGCCGGACGCGACCCAGACATCGCCGACAAGAATGTCGTTGAGCACGATCGTGTTCGTGCCTTGACCGTCAACTCGAACGGCCCGCCCGCTTCGCCGGGAGAAAGATAAACGCTCCAGCGACCGTCGTCGTCGGCGTTCCGCGCCTTCGTCTCGCCGCGGAATGTGACGGAGATGGCCTCATGCGGCTGCGGCCAAGCCCCAGACGTGAACCGGCAAACCGCGTTGCACCACCATGTGATCGGCCAGCAGCGCGGGAGGGTGACGTCGGCGTATGACCGAAATGACAGAGCGAAGGAACGCGATGCAGCGTGAAGAACAGCTGAGCATGACGGGTGTCGCAGAATCTTCATGTGTGATAATATCCTCGGTCATCAAAGTGACCAAGCATTAAAAGGCGATGAGGCGTGCTATCGCCCTACTTTGTCGTCGAAAAACTTGGCCATCAGTTCCAGCGCTTCTTTTGTCTCCGGCAACTGAAAGTGATACCAGAAGGCGTGCGGCAGCGCCTCAAAGACCACCAGTTGCGCATCGTCTCCGGCGCGCAGCATCGCGCGGTGCAGAGTCGTTGTATCGCTCAACAGAATGTCGCGCGTGCTGGTCACGAGCAGGCTCGGTGGCATGCCGTGCAGATCGGCGAACAGCGGCGATAGCACTGGATCTTTGCGATCCGTCTTGCCCACATACTGATCGTCGGGCAGGTGATTGGGATCGATCGGCTCCATCCGCCCGGGAAATCCGTTGAGCGCGAACAGTTGCCGGGAGTCGCCGACACGGCTGAAATCCGCGAGGCCAGAAAAGATCCCGAGGGCAGCCAGGAAGCGGAAGCCCGAGTTGTTTCAAGCGAACCGCCACTTCGCAGGTCAGAATCGCGCCTGCCGACGTCCCGAAAATTCCAATGCTAGTGGGCTGGATAGGTCTTCAGCAGTTCTTTGTAAACCGCGACCACATCATCGACAGCGGCCGGAAACGGATTCTCCGGCGCGAGGCGATAGTAGACAGAAACGACCTTGATCTTCGCCAGGTTCGCGATCGGGATGCCCTCGATCAGCGAGCCTGAGTCGGAATTGAATCCGCCGCCGTGCAAATTGATGAGCACGCGCTTGCGGTTCTCGCCGGATCGGCAGGGGCGTGATGATGTCGGTGCGCACGCCCGCGAGCGTGGTTTCCTCGACGTTCACAGGATAGAGCTTGCGCGCTTCGGCGGAATCCATTTCGCGCCAGGCATCGGTGTTGGTGCGGCGTTCGGCCAGCGTCTCCGGCGGGCCGACTTTCTGCTGGCTCAGCGATTGCAGCCACTTCTGCGCCTCGGGACTGATGGTCGTCGGCATCGGAATCACGCGCGTGATGTGGGCGGTGCCATCAGCATCGAAGGTGGCCGAGTCCTGGCGGGGCAGCTGGAGTCGATTGGGCTAGCCGCAGTTGCGAGGAACGACGCGACGATGCGCGGCGAGGAGAGTGCAGCGCATGTGATTTTCATCGTGATCTCATTGTATCAGAGCGGCGAGTTCCGCGAAGGAACAATGCAACGACAGAGGACACAGAGGATCCACGGGCCGCAAATCCTCGTGTCCTCCGGATGTCAAGCTCTGCTTTGGTTGAAACGCCAGCGCGACATTCGATGTTCGCTATGCGAGCGTGTATTTCCCCCGCTCGATCATCTTCTGCGCGATCTGCTGGCGCAAGTTCGATGGTGTTGAACGGTTCGTACTTCGCCAGCCGGCGCAGGATCGCGAGTTGCGTGCGCAGCATGTCGCCGTCGGCCACGGCGGCAATCACTTTGCGCGCCGCCGATTCGATCTTCTCCATCGCCTGCGACAGGTAGACACGCGTCATCGCCACCGGCAGCGCTGCGCCCGCCTCTCCCTTGCTTCCACGATTTTCTGCGCCCGCAGCACGGCCGATTCCATCGCATAGGTTTCGATCGTCATATCTGCGATGGCGCCCATGATCTCCTGCTGATCCTGAATCGCCTGCATGTATTTCTGTGTCGCCGCGCCGGCGGCGAACAGTCCCAGCTTCTTGGCTTGCGCTACCAGTTTGCGTTCTTCGGCCAGCGCGCCTTCGAGTTCTTCGGCCATCGGACGGGCCGGACAGCACTTCGTCCATGAGCTTCTTTGATCGCCGGCATCAGCGGCAATTGCCCGGACATCGCGCGTTTCAGCAGGAATCCGGTAATGATCAGCCGGTTAATCTCGTTGGTACCTTCGAAGATGCGATTGATGCGGGCATCGCGATAAGCGCGCTCCGCCGGATATTCTTCGACAAATCCGTAGCCCGCATAAATCTGCAGAGTCTCGTCGACAACGTAGTCGATCATCTCCGAGCCCCAGACTTTAATGATCGAGCACTCGACTGCGTACTCCTCGATCGCCTTCAGCGTTTGCCTGGCAGCATCGGCCGCCGACTTGTCGACCTCGCCCAGCGCGGCATCCATCATGCCTACGGTGCGATAGACCAGCGATTCGCCGACATAGAGCAGGGTCGCCATGTTCGCGATTTTTTCGCGCACCAGGCCGAAGTCCGCGATGACCTTGTTGAAGGCCTTGCGCTGCTTGGCGTAGCCGATGGCGTTTTCCAGCGACACGCGCCCGCCGCCCACGCACATGGCGCCCAACTTGAACCGGCCGACGTTCAGAATGTTGAATGCGATCAGGTGTCCCTTGCCGATTTCGCCCAGCAAGTTCTCAACCGGGACCTTGCAGTCGTTCAGAATGATCGGGCAGGTGGAGGATCCCGCGAATTCCCATCTTGTGTTCTTCGGCGCCGACGGAGAATCCCGGGAAGGTCTTTTCTATCAGAAACGCGGAGAACTTTTCGCCGTCGATCTTGGCGAAGACGGTAAACAGATCGGCAAAACCGGCGTTGGTGATCCACATCTTTTCGCCGTTGAGGACGTAATGCTTGCCGTCAGCAGAAAGGGTTGCGCGGGTTCGGCAGTTCATTGCGTCAGAACCGGAGGTCGACTCGGAAAGCGCATACGCCCCGACAATCTCGCCGGAGGCCAGCCGCGGCAGATATTTCTTCTTCTGCCCTTCGGTACCGAAATAGACGATCGGCAAGGTGCCAATGCCTGTGTGCGCCGCCCCAGGTTGTGGCAAAGCCGGCATACTTGGCGATGTGGTCGGCAATCACCGCGGCGGTGACTTTGTCCATCTCCAGCCCGCCGTACGCTTCGGGAATCTCAACCGAACTGAGCCCTAGCTCGCCGGCCTTCTTGAGCAGATCGCGCGTGACGGAGAAATCTTTGTGCTCGATCTTTTCGATGTTGGGAACAATTTCGTTCATGGCGAACTCTTCCGCCGTTTGTCCGATCAACTGATGTTGTTCGCTGAAATCTTCCGGTGTGAAAATTTCCTCGGGCTGTCGCGACTCCAACAGAAAACTGCCGCCCGAAATCCTGCTCTTCGGAACCGCCGTCATCGTGGCCATGGTTTATCCCCTGAACAAAGAAACCGCCGACCCTGAGGGGCCAGCGGGAAGCATAAAGCAATTCTAGTGCGAGCGCGAAAGGATTGATAGTTGGGACGAGAGCAAGAGCCCAACGCGCGTGCAGGCGTCCTGGTTACACTCGTAACGCGATCTTCAATTGTTCGGCCCGAAACCGAGCGGCTCGAAGAGCAGGTCCGATTGGAATCCAACATTCAGGTAGCTTCCGAAGGAATAGAAGCCTCCTGTTTGTGCCAGACAGGAGCGATATCTGCTTTGCAAGGCGCGGTAGAGACTGGCCTGGCTGTTCCATCCGGCGGTTGTCTCCGAGCATTCCTGCGTCGGGCCCGTGTCACAGTTCCCTTGCATGGCAGATTCGGCCATCTGCATGCGCTGTAGCTGTTGCTCCATTGCCATGCGTAGGCCGCTGCAATCGTTCGCAAAAAACTGCAACTGCCCGATGCAGGGATTCCCAACCCAGAGACCCTGGTACGAACAGGCATATCGTGGCTGAATTGGAATGACCGGGGCAGCGCATCCGCCGGCATGGGCCTGCCCGCCGGGACACGGTGAGCACAAGCCGCGGAAGCAGATGGGATGACGGACGATGCCAATTTCCGGCTTTGGCCTCGGGTTCGGCCGGTGAAATGGATGGCGCAGGAAGGAGATGAAAGTTCTTTTTTCAGGCGGCGCTACCCTTAACTGGGGCGCGATGTTCAAGCCGCGAGGCGAGTACCGCAGGTTGGAAGTAGTGTCCCTTCCGCCTGAGCGGGAGGCCTCGATGGAATTCGGGCTGTGCACGGCGGTGCCGCGGAAGTTTGAGGTGTTTCCTACCGAAGCTCCGCCAGAGGAGTGGACAGTGCCGGACGAGTGACCGCCGCCATAACTGTGACCGCCGCCGGAACTTCCGCCGCTGGAATGTCCTCCACCGCCGCTGGAACTTCCCCCGCCGCCTCCGTAACTGTGCCCACCCGAGGAGCCTCCAGAGTAAGATCCACCACCGCTGTGCGATCCGCCGCCGGACGAGGCGCTGCTCGAGGATCCGCCACTGCTGCTGGATGTATGTTGTGCCCAGATTACCGATGAGATCAGCAGAAAAGCTGCGAGAGAGAGGCCGGAGAGCCGCATACGCACCTCCTACCGGGCCACGACCAGAGACGGGGGATGCCTCAAACAGCGGGTCGAGTCCAAGGAAAGCTTACACCCCTGCAAGTCAAGGAGCGTAGCAATCGAGTAAAGAAATGTGACGACCGTGCCCGCTTAACGACGGTTGAATGTTAACGCGATGGGCCTTCGCTCGACCCTTCAACAGTTCGGACCTGAAATTTCCTTGCCGGCTGGCAAGTCGAATAGCCGACAAGATGTGTCGAATCGGAATCCTTGGTGTCGCGCTTCATCACATAGCTGCGGATCTTGAGGCAAGTGACATCGTTCGAAGTCAAGTCGGGCGATATGAAAAAGCCGTGTTGGGTAGCGTCGGGTATGAAGAGCACTTTCCTGTGATCCGGATATTTCTTAAACACCGGAGGCTGACTTGCCTCGAGCCGCGCCAGTGGGTCTTCTGGGACCCGTTTCGAAATAAACGGATCGATTCCCAATGGTGTGGCCTCCGCGATCGCACTCTGGGGATTTGAAACGCCAGCAGCGTTGTCCTGAAACGGGGTCTTCTGATTGTCCTGGGCAAATAGACAGGCAGAGCCGAGGATTGCGAGGGCTACAAGAAGGCGTGCGGAAGTCATAAGGAACCTCCTGGGGAAATTATAGCTCCGAACTAAGAGCGAGAACCACGAAGATCACGAAGGAGTTCTTAGGACGGGCCCCTCGGATCCTTAGATGTTCTCGAAGATCCCCGCCGCGCCCATGCCGCCGCCGACGCACATGGTGACCATCCCATATCGCGCATTACGACGCTTGACCTCACGGATCACTGTTGCGGTTAATTTCGCTCCGGTGCAGCCCAACGGGTGCCCAAGCGCGATCGCGCCACCGTTGGGATTGATCTTCTGCGGATCCAGTTCCCCCAATTTGATCACCGCCAGAGACTGCGCCGCGAAGGCCTCGTTCAGCTCAATTACATCGATGTCAGAGAGCTTCAGGCCCGCGATTTTCAGTGCTTTCGGAATTGCGAAGACCGGACCAAGTCCCATTTCCTCCGGTTTGTATCCCGCCGTGGCGAACGAAACATAGCGTGCCAGAGGCTTGATTCCCAGCGCGCGGGCCCGCTCCGCTGACATTACGACGGCCGCTGCGGCTCCATCCGACATTTGCGACGAGTTGCCTGCAGTGACTGTTCCTTTGACGTGAAATGCCGGCTTCAGCGCATGCAGGGCTTCGAGGGAAGTATCCGCGCGCGGCCCTTCGTCCACTTTGAAGACAATATCTTGCCGCTTCGGCTTCGAACCGTTGGGCGTGCTGAAACTTACCGGCACAGGAACAATTTCGTCCGCGAACTTTCCGGCTTGAATGGCGGCCAGCGCTTTCTGGTGGCTGTGCAAAGAAAACTCATCTGCCGTTTCCCGCGTGATTCCGAAGCGATGGGCCAGCCGCTCGGCGGTGAGGCCCATGGAAAGATAAGCATCCGGATAATGATCCACGAGCCAGGGGTTCGGCGAGATCTTGTGGCCGCCCATCGGAATCATGGTCATGGATTCGGTTCCGCCGGCAACGATCACCTCGGCTCCGCCGCTCATGATCCGCTCGGCGGCCATGGCGATGGCCTGCAGACCGGACGAGCAGAATCGATTGATGGTGAGCGCGGACACTTCGACGGGCAGTCCTGCCCTTAGCGACGCAATGCGGGCCACATTCATCCCCTGCTCGGCCTCAGGCATGGCGCAGCCTAGAATCACGTCCTCGATTTCTTTGGGATCAAGGTGAGACACACGCTCGAGTGCGCCCTTGATAGCGACCGCGGCGAGTTCATCCGGACGGGTCGCGCGCAGCGTGCCCTTGTAAGCGCGCCCCACGGGCGTGCGTACCGACGATGCAATCACAACTTCACGCATGGGATTCTCCATTTCTCCGACGGCTATCGATTAGATGCCGTGCGCTCCGCCCGGCTACATCACTTCGACGGCGCAAAGAAGTAATAGTCCGCCGTGTAGTCGCTCTTGCTGTCCGTGCCCTTGTGCGACTCGTCGCAGACGTCGTTTCCCGGCTTTCCGCCGTGGGTGTGTACGCGCTGGATTTTCGTTACCTCCGCCAGTGTGCCTTTTTTGGAATTGGTCACCACATCCAGCAGAAGCCAGGGAACGGAATCGGGATCCAGAGAATCTATATGCGCCACGGCCTTCCCCGTGACCTCGCTGCCATCCTTCAGTTTCCAGGTTGGACCGGCGGTATGCTGGCCGATTACTTTGTCCTTGCGATCTTTAAGCTCCGCGTCGGGACCTTTCAGTGTCCAGTCGTATTTGCCATCCGCACCAGCTCGGCAGGTGTAAACCTGCGATCCCTTGGCGTGGACGAACAGGACCGCCCGCAATCCTTCCGGTACTGCGATCGCATCGGGAACGTCCGGCGCGGATTCCTTTGCCGGAGCGTCCTTCTGCGCCAGCGCGCACAACGAGATCAGCAGGATCGCGATAAAGGCAAGTAGCGTGTTCAATCTGTTCATAAGTCATCCGCCCGAATCGCGCAATTAGTTCCGCAGAGTCTTTCCCGTCTTCAGGGTGTATTGAATTCGCTCTTGGGTCTTCTTCTCGCCGCACAGCGACTTGAAGCCCTCGCGCTCGAGGTCGAGGATGTACTGTTCGCTGACCGGCGTGCCCGGAGTTACATTTCCACCGCACAGCACTTCGGCGATCCTGCCGCCGAGTTTGACTTCGTAGTCGGTGATGAAGTCGCCCTGCCGCATCAGGTGGACTCCCATCTTCAGTGCGGCCAGCAGATTTTCTCCCGGAGCCGGAATGTCGGTGCGCGGCAGCGGCGGCTCGTATCCGGCCCGCGCCAGCTGCAAAGCTTGGGCTTTTGCATCCGAGAGCACGCGTTCGCGATTCATCGTGATGCGATCGAAATCGGCAAGGAAGCCGTATCCGCGGGCTTCGTGCGCCGAAGTCGCAACCTTGGCGGTAGCGATGATCTCGAAAGCCTTCTTCATCGCTTCCATCATTTCGACGGAGCCGGCCAGCGCCTCGCCGGAAACTTTTCCGCGTGAAGCCGAGGCGCCATCGACGGCGCGCAGCAGCATCTCTTTGCAGCCGCCGCCGCCCGGCAGCAGGCCCACTCCCACTTCGACCAGTCCGATATAAAGCTCAGAATGCGGTTGCCGGGCCGCGGCGTGTAGAGAGATCTCCGTGCCACCGCCCAGACAAAGCCCGAAGGGAGCCGAGACCACGGGTTTTGGCGAGAACTTGATGGCCTGCGTCATCCCCTGGAACTGGCGGATAGCAAGATCGACGTCGTCCCACTCTTCCTCCTGCACGCTCATCAGCAGAAGCATCAGATTCGCGCCTACGGAAAAGTTGGTCGCGTCACTGGTGATGACGAAGGCGTCGAAGTCATCCCCCGGCCCGCCCGGCTTCAGCGTCTGGGTGATGAGCCCAATGATGTCGGCTCCGAGCGAGTTCATCTTGCTGTGGAACTCGATGCAGCCTACTCCGTCGCCCAAATCCACCAACGACGCTCCGGAGTTTTTCTTCACCACGCCATTCGACTTTTTGGCCACCGTGACCGACCAGACGCCGGCAGGCACATGGACCTCCGCCTGAGTCTGGGAGGCGACGTCCCAATACTTGCGTCCGGAAGCGGTTTTCGGATCGTCGAGGTACCACGATTTCTGCCCCGAGGCTAGCAGCCTCTCGACGTTGGCCGCGACGGGCTTGCCGTCTTGCTTCATGCGCGCAACGGTGGCTTCCACGCCCGCCGCGTCCCACAACTCAAAAGGACCAAGTTCCCAATTGAATCCAAGTTTCATGGCCCGATCGATCTCCACGATCGAATCGGAAATCTCCGGGACACGATTCGCCGCGTAGGTCCAAAGATCGGAAAGTGCCGCCCACAGGAACGTCCCCGCCTTATCGCCCTTTTGCGGAGCGCCCTCCATTCCGAGCAGCATACGCAGGCGCGCGCCGGTTTCTTCGACGTTCTTTGCCATATCGAGCGCCGCAAACTTCGGCCTCTGCCGAGGATGGTATTGCAGCGTCTTCCAGTCGAGCGCGAGCCGTTCGTCTTCCGCGCCGCCCTCGGCTTTCACTTTCTTGTAGAAACCGCCCTTGGTCTTGTCCCCGAGCCACTTGTGCTGCAGCATATGGCTGTAGAAGTCGGGCAATCGAAGCTCGCTGCGCTCATCGTGAACATTGGTCGTCATGTTGCCGACCACGTGGCCCAGAATGTCGAGACCCACCAGATCGATAGTGCGGAAGGTGGCTGACTTCGGCCATCCCACGGCTTGTCCGGTCAGCGCGTCGACCTCTTCGATCGTCAGTCCCATTTCCTGCATGAGGCGCATGACATTCAACACCGAGAACGTTCCGATGCGGTTACCGATGAAGTTCGGCGTATCTTTCGCGGTGACCACGCCCTTGCCGAGGCGGACGTCGGAAAAATGGAAAACCGCTTCGATCAAGGCACGATCTGCCTCCGGGGTCGGAATGATTTCCAGCAGCCGCATGTATCGCGGCGGATTGAAGAAGTGCGTCCCAAACCAGGCACGCCGGAAGTCATCCGAGAATCCTTCGGCGATCTTGCCCACGGGCAGCCCGCTGGTGTTGGTGGTGATGATCGTTCCCGGCTTGCGGATGGCCTCAACTTTCTTGAGCAACGAACGCTTGATCTCCAGATTCTCGACGACGGCCTCGATGACCCAGTCCACGTCGGCCAGCTTCTTGAGATCGTCGTCGAAATTGCCAACGGTGACCAGGCGCGCCAGCGAAGGTTCCATGAAAGCCGCGGGCTTGGACTTTTTCGCCGCATCCAGTCCAGCCGCAGCGATCTTGTTCCGCGCGGCAGCATCGGCATCCGGAGGAACAATATCCAGCAAATAGCTGGGAACACCGGCACTGGCGAAATGCGCCGCGATGCGCGCGCCCATAGTTCCCGCGCCCAGAATCGCCACTCGATTGATGCGCTTCATTGATCGGTCCTTGCCTGGATTCGTGATTATTCGCGATGAATGAAAAATGGAAGATAGATCGGACCTCGAACTGGCAATGGTAATCGCACGGAGCCCAGTTTAGCTACCGCCAGGCGAACTCCCTATGCGAACACCTCAGCATGCGATGTGACATATTCCAGAGCCTGCTTCGCCATCTGCTTTTCTCCACGATAGGCGAGCAGCTTTGGCGCTTCGGCGAGTCTCACCCACTTTGCCCGCGCCACTTCAATCCGCATGTCCTCGGAAATCTGATCGATCTTCCCGGACTCGTAGCGCAGCAGATAAAAGCTGACGATCTTGAATACTTTCTCCTTGTCTCCCCAGGAACGGATGTAGACATACTTGATGTCGGCCAGTTTGGTGACCAGAGTCGCGGTCAGGCCGGTTTCTTCCCGCACCTCGCGCAATGCTGCCTCGAGGGCCTCTTCACCAGGATCGACCAGGCCTTTCGGCAAGCACAGGACGGCCTTTTCATGGCGCTGGATCGCGCGTTTTTTCAAATCCAGCTCGACCGGAGGCCCCTCCGGCAGCTCGATCGCAGCCATCCACCACTCCCCGTCCTGGTGGCGGACGACCACGCCTCCCGCAGAAATCTCACGCACCATACAGTCCGCAAGTTAGCAGGAATACAGCGAATTCGTCACCTGGCTCATATCCAGACGGTAACCTCGTTGACCACTCGATGTACTCCAAGGTAATCCCCAGATGGCACAACTGTGTCGTTGCACCCTTGTTTGTGAATATGGCATCTTAAATCTACAAAGTCTGGGGTTCGGCAGTTCCGGCGTAAGCAGCCGGAGACGCGGGGTTGCAGTGAGAAGTCTGGGGAACATCATTCGGTCCGTGCAAGCCTTCGGGCGGGAGTTGTCCCGCAAGCCGGCTGTGCCTGTTGCCGCTCCTACGCCCGCCATCGGCATCGCCCTGGGCGGGGGATTCGCCCGTGGCATCGCTCACATCGGCGTTCTGAAAGTCCTCGAAGAAGAGGGCATTCCCATCCGCGCGGTGACCGGGACAAGTGTTGGGGCGCTGATTGGCTCCGTCTATTGCAGTGGCGTATCGATCGCGGAACTGACGGACATCGCCCACAGTGTTCGCTTTACGACTTTTGCCCGCTGGACGGTCTCGCGCTACGGGTTTGCCTCGAATGAGCGAATGGTGACATTTCTCGCCCACGCGCTGAAAGTGCGGTCGTTCGAAGAACTTCGCATTCCCCTGGGCGTGACCGCCACCGACTTCAATAGCGGAGAGGGAGTGGTCTTCCATTCCGGTTCGATCATTGATCCTGTGCGGGCCAGTTGCGCGTATCCGGGAATGTTCCTGCCGGTAGTCATCCGCGGACGCCATTTGATTGACGGCATGTTGTCGCATCCGGTTCCCACGCGGCCTTTGCGGGAAATGGGGGCAGACCGCGTGCTGGCCGTGCATCTGAAGGGAACATGGGCGAACGGCGGAGCGCCGCGGCATCTCTTCGATGTCATTGGGCAATCGTTCGCCATTGCGCAGGACGCGATGTCGAGCCTGTGGCGCAGTGCCGCCGATTGCGTCATCGAGCCCGACGTTGCGGGATTTGCCTACGACGACTTCAAGCGCGCCGACGAGTTGATTAAGGTTGGAGAGGCGGCCATGCGCGCAGCGTTGCCTGAAGTGCGCCGGTGGATGGAGTCACCCTCGACGATAGTTGGCGGAACCGTGTCGCCCGCGAAGCCCGCTACCGCCGTCCCCAGTCCAGCGCCGATGCCGGCGGACTGAAGCGCAGGTCGGATTAGGAAATCGTTCCCACCTTCAAAGCTTCTTCCTGGATTCTCTTCCAGGCCTTCTCTACGTGCCTGGCCTTTGTGTTGGTCTGGCCTACGCACAACCGCAGGGTTAACTTGCCGTTGAGCTTCGTGTGGGTCAGGAACAGATCCCCGCTCTGGTTCAGCCTGTCCATGATCGCTTGATTCGCGGCATCTCCTGCCTTGTGCCGGAAGCACACCAGATTCAAGGGAGCCGGGGTGGCCAGCTCAAACCGGTCATCGTTCCGAACCCATTCTGCAAACTGCTGTGCCAGGCGCACGTGCTCGCGAATATGGAACTGCAATCCCTCGATGCCGTAGTGCCGGATTACGAACCACAATTTCAGCGAGCGAAACCTGCGTCCCAGCTGGATGTGCCAGTCCCGGTAGTCAATGACCGCACCCGACTCGGTCGCCTGATTCCGCAAATATTCCGGCAGAATACTCAATGTCTCGATCAGCGCCTTGCGGTCTGCCACCCAGAAGCAGTTGCAATCGAAATTGGTAAACATCCACTTGTGCGGATTGAAGTTGTAGCTGTCGGCGAACTCGACTCCATTCTGCAAGTGCCGGAACTCGGGACATAGCATCGCGGTACCCGACATGGCGGCATCCACGTGCATCCACAAATCATGCTTCCGGCACACCTCGCCGATCGCGGCTAGGGGATCCATCGCATTGGACGAAGTTGTGCCGACTGTCGCACACACGAAGCACGGAGAGAGGCCCGCACGACGGTCTGCTTCCACCTGCTTAGCGAGGGCTTCTGGCCTCATCGCAAAGTTCTCGTCGACTTCGATCGCCCGCAGATTGTCGACGCCAATGCCCGCAATCATCGCCGCCTTTTGCAGGGATGAATGTGTCTGCGTCGAAACGTAGGCCACGATCTTCCCGTCGCATCCCTTTTTGTTGCTAACGCCCTTGGTGGCCCGCTCTCGTGCCGCCAGCAGCGCGCACAATGCCGCACTCGAGGCCGTATCCTGAATCACTCCACCACCGCTGCTCGACGACAGGAACTTTTCCGGCAGCGCCAGCATGGTGACTAACCAATCCATCACGTGAGTCTCAAGTTCGGTACATGCCGGACTGGTCGACCACAGCATTCCCTGCACGCCCAACCCGGAAGAAACCAGATCGCCAAGAATTCCCGGTCCGGACGCGTTGCAGGGAAAGTAGGCAAAGAAATTCGGAGACTGCCAGTGGGTCACGCCCGGCAAAATCAATTGGTCGACGTCCTTGAGCAGGGCCTCGAAAGGCTCGCCCTTTATGGGTGGCTGTGCCGGCAGGGAAGCCCGAATCTCTCCCGGCTTGACCTGCGACAGGACGGGAAACGACTCAATGCGCGAGTGGTAATCGGCGATCCAGTCGACTACGGCGTGGCCGTAGCGCCGGAATTCGTCAGGAGTCATGTGAAAGGATTTTTCCTGGGACATATTTCCTTTGTGTGCCTTGCGTCCTTCGTGGTGCAGGCTTTTTGCACGCAGCGGTTACAGCTTCCCAAAATAGACTCGGGTTTTGTAATCGAATGCTACGCGGCCGCCCATTGCGTGCTCGTCGAAGAGTTTCCGCAAGGCGTGCAGCATGGGCTCATGCATGGGATGCTCCGACCCCGGGGCGTAGGAAGACGACAGCAGGCGTCCCTCGAGGCTGGCATAATCGAACTCCTGCCGCATGGGAAAGACCCGATGCTGATAAGGCTCCGGATCGAAGAATTCATTGACTGCGTCGGTAGTTCGCTCGTGCCGGATTTCCAGGTAATCGGTGCCGTAAGTCAGCAGCAATTGCTCGTATTCGCGCAGAAAGGCCGTCGCTTCGACCAGGCGCTCATTCCACAAGAGGACCAGCCATCCACCCGGTTTCAGAATCCGGGCAAATTCCCGACGCGAAGCCGCTCGATTGAACCAGTGCGCCGCCTGCGCCGCGGTTACGAAATCGGCGCTGGCATCGGGCAGCGTCGTAGCCTCCGCCGTGCCCGCAACGCTGCTGAATCTTGGAAACTCCGCCAACAGCCGTTCGCCTGCCTGCCGCATTTCTGCATTTGGCTCAACCCCGAAAACGGCGTTCCCGTTTTCCAGCAACGTGCGCGTCCACTTCCCGGTCCCCGACGCGATGTCGGCAATGACATGGTCGGGCCGTAATCCGCATTCTCGCTGCAGGGATCGCACGGCCTCGGAAGGATATCCCGGGCGATACAGCGCATAGTTTTCGACTCGATCGGAAAATCGGCTGGTAGCATTGGAAGCAGGCATAAGGAAGCAGCGGCGAGTCGGGAATCTTTCAACTTGCCAGAAATTCATTCTAACGGCAGGATAAGAAGTTGTCCCTTCCGCGGTGCTGGATTCTCCGAGCTTGGAGATCCGCGGCAGTCCTGCGATCCGGCTTGCAACCAGCACAACCATGCGCGTGGTCATCAAAGTCGGCACCAGTCTCATTGCCCCGGGCGGGCAAATCGATATTCCATTGCTCCGCGGCATGGTCGACCAGTTCGATCTCTCGCGCAACGAGTACCTGATTGTCACTTCGGGCGCCATTGCCGCAGGAATGTCGGGCCTCGCGCTTCAAAAAGCGCCGAACGATGTTCCCCGCATGCAGGCGTGCGCGGCGGTGGGGCAAAGCAAGTTGATGCACACCTATGAGCGCGTGTTCTTCGGCAAGAAAGTCGTGGCACAACTGTTGCTCTCCAGCGATGATTTCACCTCGCCGGTGCGCTATCGGAATTTGCAGAACGCACTCGCGCAACTGCTGAAGCTGGGAGTGGTTCCCATCGTGAATGAGAACGACAGCGTTTCGGTGCGCGAGTTGGAAGGCGCGTTCGGCGACAACGATGAACTAAGTTCATTGCTGGCCACTGCCGTCAAAGCTGACTGGTTGCTGCTGCTGACTAACGTCGACGGATTCATGATCCCCAACGGCCGCCGCAAGCCGCGCCTGCAGCGCGTCATCCGCAAACTCACGCCTGAGCTCGAAGCGCAATGCAACGGCAAGAGTTCTCTCGGGCGCGGAGGCATGATCTCGAAATTGCGTGCGGCCAAACTGGCCAGCGAGAACGGAGTCCACGTCGCAATCATCAACGGGCGCCATCCGCAGGCCATCCCGATGGCCATGGCGCGCAAGATTGGGACGTATTTTCCACCGCGGCAGGTGAGCAAGGGGAAGGTCCGAGGATGAGCGCCACTCCCGCCAGCGGCATGTCCAGCAAGCAGAAGCTGCTGCGCGCCCGCGCCGCCGCCAGCCGGCTCGCGCTGCTTTCGACGGAAGAGAAGAACCGCCTGCTGCTCTCGATTGCAGGCGCGCTCGAAGCGAACGAGAATAAGATTCTGCAGGCTAATCGACAAGACCTGGAACATTCGGGGCTTGAAGGCGCCATGCGGGACCGCCTCTTGCTCACGCCCGAGCGCGTCAAGGAAATGGCTCGCGCTGTTCGGGAAGTTGCGGCACTGGCTGATCCGATCGGCGAGACTCTTGCCGATTGGACAAAATCCAACGGCCTGCGCATTCGCAAAGTCCGGGTGCCGATGGGGGTGATCGGGATCATCTACGAGTCGCGCCCTAACGTGACGGTCGACACGGCCGTTCTGGCGCTAAAGACTGGCAACGCCATCGTCCTTCGCGGGGGGAAAGAGTCCGCCCGCAGCAATCAGGCGCTGGTTGAAATCATGAGTGCTGTTGCCTGCGTCCCCGAAGGCGCGATCGAGTTGCTCGACGCCAGCACGCGTCAATCGGTGCACGACCTGATCAAAGCGCGCGGGCTGGTGGACGTAATCATCCCTCGCGGCGGCGCCGGACTCATCACCTTTGTGACCGAGAATTCTGCGGTTCCAGTGATCGAAACCGGAGCCGGCAACTGCCACATCTTTGTCGATGCCTCCGCCGACTTCGAGATGGCCGACCGCATCGTGATCAACGCCAAGACGCAGCGCCCGTCCGTCTGCAATGCGGCAGAGAAGTTGCTGGTTCACGAGCGGGTCGCCGCGGAATACGTTCCGGGGATCGTCAAGAAGTTGATCGATGCCGGAGTCGAGGTCCGTGGCGATGGTAAAACTCGCAGCCTCGCCGCAGGCCTTTCGGTTGCCGCCGCAAACGAGCAGGATTGGCATGAAGAATACCTGCGCTTGTGCATGGCGGTCGCGATCGTGGCTGACGTGGAGGAGGCCATCGTCCACATCAACAAATATTCGACGAAACACTCTGACTCGATCATCACCAGCGACGAAGCGAATGCCCGCAAATTCCTTCGCGAGGTCGACTCCGCCGCGGTGTACTGGAATGCCTCCACGCGCTTCACCGACGGGGGTGAGTTCGGTTTCGGAGCCGAGATGGGCATCAGCACGCAAAAGCTTCATTGCCGCGGTCCCTTTGCGTTGGCCGAACTGACTTCATCCAAGTACGAGATTGTCGGAACCGGACAGGTGAGGTAGTAAGAGGATCCGGCGGCTTACGTCTATTCAGGCGCATCTTCCTTCGGTAGCGGATGAAGTTGCAGGAAGGCGGCCGCGGCGTCGCGGGCACGTCTTGCGGTTTCGCGAGGGGTCGGTCGCTTGGCGACACCGAGCAGCAGACTGACCATCAAGTCGCGCCAAAGCAGCCCTGCGAACTGCTCGGCAAGTTCGGCGGGTCGGCCTGTGAGCAGTCCAGACGCCTGCGCTTCGGTCATGATTTTACGCAGGGCGGCGCGGCTGGCCTCGCGTCCTATAGAGTTGAGCGTACGCGCCACTTCGGGGGCTTGGACGACCTCGGCGATCGCCAGTCGGAATACCCCAATGACCGTGGGATCGCTTATCTCGCGGACGAGCTTCGCCCCGAAAGAAGCCAGCACCTGCTCCAGGGTCTGGCGATTGCGCAGCTGGGGCAAGTCAGCCGGCACTCCCAATCGCTTGGCCCGCTCGCTGATGCAGGCGACCAGCATTTCCTGCTTGTTGCCAATCAGCCGGTAAAGCTCTCGCTTCGAAACGCGCGCGCGCGTCGCGATCTCAAGCGTGCTGGCGGTTGCGTAGCCGCTCTGCATGAACGCCGCAAAGGCCGCCTTCAGGATGCGCTCGCGCACCCCGGATTCGTCGCCGCCTTTGGGGCGATGTTTTGATATCGATGCCCTCGCCATCAGCCTCCTCTTTTGCCGATTCCTGGTACCGTATAGTACCAGCATGAATCTGAGAGTGGTGAAGAGAATTTTATTGCTTGCGGATTGCATCCTTTCTCTCGCGGCGACGTCTAAAGCGTATGGTACCCACTGGTACCAATACGGATCGAAATTTCACGACGATTCAAAGGAGCTGAACCATGCATGTTGAAATGTCCTACCTGCTGTTGGCGTTCGCCACGGTGCTGGCGCCGATGGCGCGAGGCCAGTCCACCCCGCCGCAACCCAAGATTACCGGCGTTCTGGCAATGCTTTCGCCGAAACCGGGGGTCATTCCCGAGCAAATCATGAAGATCATGCCCACCGAAATTCGTGCGACCGTTCCGCTGTATCTCGACGGCAAGATCCAGCAGTGGTACATGCGCGGCGACGGCCGGGGCGTCATCTTCCTGCTGAACTGCAAGGACGTGGCTGAGGCTCAGGCTCTCCTCGAAAGCCTACCTCTCTCGAAGGCAAACCTGATGGACGAGCAGTTCATTCCGGTCGGGCCACTCATGCCGCTCGGAATGTTGTTAAGAGAATAGCCGGTCCAGAAAGTGAACTGGGCAGCGCGACCCACTCGACGGGGGCGGCTTGGACTCCGAACACCGAAAACATGGGCCGCGTTGGAAACCGCAATTCGTGGTGTGAATCTTGCTCTGGTTGGATGGATGTATGTCATCTAGCGGAAAGCTATCAATCTGATTAGGAGGCCAAATGTCGCCGGAAACCATATTCAATCTGCAGCTCATTCTAGGTTATGTCGCGTGGTTGCTTTGCTTCCGCGCGTACCTCTTGCCACGGCTCAAGTCGACGGACCTGGTGGCAGCGCAACGCGCCATCGCCACGCTGCACAGCTTCCGCATCTTCGGGCTCGTCTTTATCCTTCCGGGCGTGGTCGGCAATCTGCCCGCGGGCTTCGCCAGGTTCGCTGCCTACTGGGATCTGGCAACCGGGGTGCTCGCCATCCTGGCGCTTCTCACGGTAAGGATACGTCCGCTCTTTTGGCTGTTCGTCGCGGCCTTCAACATCGTGGGGGTGGTCGACCTCATCCTCGATTACTACCACGCTGTCCGGGTGGGCCTTCCTGCGATAGCGGGACAGTTGGGCGCCACGTACGCCATACCGGTCATCTACGTGCCAGTGCTGATGATCACGCATGTCGTCGCATTCTACTTGCTGCTGCGTCCCCAGCCCAAGGCGGTTCGAGCCCTCGCTGGCGATGCGGCGGCATAGTAGGGCCCACGCGTGTCGGTCCCGGAGCAGTTGTTTTAGAAAAGCCGCGGCGGGGTTAGGTGGGGTTCAGCGCCACACGGGAATGCCCATCGCGTCAAAATGGTGGTCGTAGGTCCAGACGCTGACTCTCATGCGCGCTGCCACCGCAGCAAGAGTTGCGTCAATCAAGGTGATGGGCTGATCGGGCAGCCCTCGCACGGTCGCCGTGCCTCGGCTGAAGTCCTCCGAGGTTGGACTTACGAATGTTGCGGCTGTTATCTCATCGAGCCAGGCGATTGCGGCATGCCTCCCCAGCCTGAAAAGCAGGAGGGAATACGTCTCCAGTAAGACCGGATACGTAATCATCACCTCGCGCCGGTCGCGCGCGAGGTACTCCAGTTCCCGCAGCGCACGCTGATGATGCGCGTCGCCCGCGTCATTGGCGGCATACAACGGGCCGGTATCGGCGAGCACGGCGCGCATTATTTCTTTCATCCCGTGAGATAGACGTCATGGTTCTGGCTCACGTCGCTGCTCCCGCTTGTCCCTTTCGCTATGATCTTCAGCGGACGGTACTCCCGCAAGAATCCGCATTCGGGGATTGCGGGGGAGAGCTATGAGGGTTGTGCTACCTTACTAGCTTTCGCCACAGGAGCCTGATGAAACTCTTCTCCCTTGCATTGGTCTCGGTTGCTCTTTTGTTTTCCGGATCGCACAACTTTCCCGAAACCGCCGCTCAATCCTCCACGTCGGAGTCGCCCATCTTCGGTTTTCGCGATTCCGCATCCGAGTCTGCGGTTGAGAAGACCTTTCTGGCCGCTCCCGATCCCAAACTCGCCGAGGAGCATCTGCGCATCCTGACCCAAGCTCCGCACATGGCCGGTACCGCTGAAGACAAAGCGACGGCCGATTACGTCGCGCAGAAATTCCGCGAGGCCGGGCTCGAAACCGAGATCGACGAGTACAAAGTGTGGATGAACTATCCATCCGAAATCAGCGTGGATCTGATCGCTCCCGCCGGCATTGAAATGCACGGCCCCACGCGCGAGCACGTCGACAACGACCCGTTTCAGGACGATCCGCGAGTCGTGGTTCCTTTTAGCAGCATGTCGCCTTCGGGCGATGTCGAAGCCGACGTGGTTTACGCCAATTACGGGACCCCGGAGGATTTCGACCGGCTGGAGAAGTTGCACATCGACGTCCATGGCAAGATCGTGCTGGTGCGCTACGGTCAAAATTTCCGTGGCGTCAAAGTGTTCGTTGCGCAGGAGCATGGCGCGGCCGGGGTAATCATCTACTCCGACCCATTCGACGATGGATGGCGACGCGGCGACAAGTATCCTGACGGGCCATGGCGTCCCGATACGGGCGTGCAGCGCGGATCGATCGGATACATGTTCGAATTTCCAGGCGATCCCACGACTCCGGGCATCGCCTCTGTGCCGTCGTTGCCTGAATCCAAGCGCATTTCTCCGGAAGAGTCGGCACAGATGCCTAAGATTCCGGTGACGCCGCTTTCCTATCACGATGCCATGCCGATCCTGGAGCATCTGAGCGGCCCTGACTCGCCGCGCGAGTGGCAAGGGTCGCTGCCGTTCACCTATCACGTGGGTCCAGGGCCGGCGCGCGTAAAGATGCACCTGAAGCAGGACTATCAATTGCGCACGCTTTGGGACGTTATCGGTCGCGTGAAGGGCAGTGAACTGCCTAACGAATGGGTGGTGACTGGCAACCATCGCGATGCCTGGGTCTACGGCGCGGTCGACCCGAACAGCGGCACGGCTGCCATGCTGGAAGCGGTTCACGGAATCGGCGCGCTGTTAAAGTCCGGGTGGAGGCCCAAACGTACGCTGATTTTTGGCAGTTGGGACGGCGAGGAGGAAGGTCTGATCGGCTCGACAGAGTGGGTTGAGCAACACGAAAACGATCTGCGGAACTCTCCCGCGTATTTCAACGTCGATGTTGCGGTTTCCGGACCGAGGTTCGGAGCCTCGGCTGTCCCCAGCCTCAAGCAGTTCATGCGAGACATCAGCAAAGCTGTTCCCAGCCCGAAAGGCGGGACGGTGTACGAGGTCTGGCAGAAGGCATCGCAACCTGATGCTTCGGGAAAGCCGCCGGAAGGCAACGAGAACCGCCGAATGCCGGCAGCGAAGGTCACCAGTGATGTCCCGGTTGGAGACCTGGGGAGCGGTTCGGATTTCTCAGCCTTCCTGCAGCATCTTGCCGTACCCTCGACCGACATTAATTCCAGCGGTCCTTACGGCGTGTATCACTCGGTATTCGACAACTTTGCCTGGTTCAAGAAGTTCGGCGATCCCGATTTTGTCTACGAGCAGCAAATGGCTCGCATACTGGGATTGGAAGCGATGCGGATGGCTAACGCCGACGTGCTCCCATACGATTACGAAGAATATGGCAAAGAGATCTCTGCGTATGTGGACGCGGCACAGAAACGCGCGAAAGACAAATTCGGGGAGAGCGGTCCTGATTTCAAAGCGGTAAATGCCGCCGCGCATCGCTTTGAAACGGCGGGCGCAAAGATCCTGGCCAGACAGAAGGACCCTTCCAGCGATCGGGCTCGATTGAATCAAGTCCTGATCAATGCGGAACGTGCCCTGCTCGTTCCGCAAGGATTGCCGCATCGCCAGTGGTTCCGGCATGCGATTTATGCACCGGGGGAGTATACGGGCTATGCAGCCGTCGTCATTCCCGGGGTAAACGAAGCTCTCGACAAGGGCGATAACGAACGCACGCGCCAGCAGTTGGACGTGCTGGCTGGAGCGCTGGACCGTGCGGCGAAGGTGCTCGAAGGATACCGGTAACTATGGGTTCCGCTCACGCACTCGGGCAATTTCTGCGCACGCTACCGGCGTCGGCGGCGGCGACGTTTCTTGCGTTGTTTCCGATCGTCGACCCGTTCGGCGGGATTCCGGTCTTCTTTACCATGACATCGTCGTGGAATCCGCGCGACCGCTATCGGACCGCCTTCAAGACGGGGGCGTGGGTGTTCCTCATCCTGGTGACGTTCTTGTTCTTCGGACGCTTCGTGCTTCACTTCTTCGGGATTTCGTTGCCAGTTCTGAAAATCGCTGGAGGGCTGATCGTGGCCAACACGGCGTGGGGAATGGTGACCTCGACTGCCCGAATCACGCCGGCGGAAAGTCACGAAGCCGAGGACAAAGAAGACATCTCCCTGACTCCGCTGGCGATGCCGTTGATGTCTGGTCCGGGGGCGATCGGTGTGGTGATGGCCCTGGCCGCTCATGTGGACAACGCAGCGGGGTATCTAGGGATGGTGCTTGGCATCGCCGGCATCGCGCTCAGCGTAACCCTCTTCTTCTCTCTGGGCGGACCGCTGGTGCGGCGGCTGGGACCGAGTGCGGTGGGAGCCATCAACAAGATCTTCGGCTTCCTCATTCTGGCCATTGCCGTGCAGCTTGTCTGGGACGGTATTGCCGACTTCAAAGGCTAAACGGAAGAACGTTGATGGAACTGTATGCCCGCTTTCTGCGTACTACTTGACAGGCGCTCTTTCGCCTGAGAGGTGTTCCATGTCTGGACGGTCTCTTCCCCGCACAAGCTCGATATACAAGGGAGTCCTACTCTGCCTTTCCCTGGTTCCGCTATGCGCGGCCAATGACTGGAAATATCAAGAGACGCGCAGCGATTCGCGCGACTTCGTTGCGGGAGGGTCGGTTCATGTGCGCATGACCGTCGGCGACCTGCGGATTCGCCGCAGTGAGTCGAATCAGATTCGCATGGAATACACGGTTAAGTCGCGCAGCGAGAAAAACGTGAAGAGCGCGATGGTCGATTTCGATGTGCACGGAAAGAATGCGGACATCGAGTTCCATGCTCCGTCGGGCGGGAACACGACCTTCGATGTCGAATTGGAGGTTCCGCAAAACACCAACCTCGACGTCCACGAGAAGGTTGGCGACGTCCGGATCGAGGACATGATTGAGGGCGATAAGTATGTGGAACTCGGGGTCGGAGACATCCGCGTCGCCAGTGAGAGGGCGGGATACCGGCTGGTCAACGCTAGTACCGGGATCGGAGACGTGAACAGCGACGGCTATGGCGAGACCAGCGGCTGGCTGGGCAAGACTTTGAAGTATCACGGGGAGGGCAAGTACGAACTCCGAGCCCACGTGGGGGTGGGGGACATTCACCTGGGAGGGAGGTAACTTGACGCATCCCGAAGCCCTATCTGCGGAAGGGGCCAGTTTTCAGGGGGAGGGCTTGAGACTGCAGATCCACTGATGACAAAAGCCGGGCTGGTTTGCCCGGCTTGCCTGCCATAGAGCCTGGTTGGTTCGGTCTCGCACCAGGTGTCTAATCCTAAATTTGCCTCGCGGTCACCGCCGCGACGCGATTCACATCACCATTGCGAGGTTCTCCAGTTCGTACTGAAGCACCGGAATGGCACAGCCGGCCATTTCAACCCGACCCGCTGCATCCAAAGCCGCTTTGGGAGATACCCCATACCCCCTGCCCATCAGGAAGACCTGCAGGAGTTCGGCCGCCTCGTAGGAATCGATCATGCCACCCTGGAGCAGATCATTCCGCAGCGCTGCCAGCTCGGTTAACGTGAATCTGTCTTTATCGTTCCCCATTACTTTCTCGTTCGTCATGGCCGTCATCACCTCCGACTCCGACCTTGCCTATTAGACTCGCGCATCGTCTATGAAGTTGCATGCAACTGAAATGCCGTAATGACCCGACTCTTTCGATTCGATCCAAAAACCGCCTTCATATCTGTTAACCCTAGCGATTATCGGAAGTTGCGAGCTATTGGGTTAGCCACTTGGGGGGTGCCGGGATTCCCTTAGTACCCATGGGTAATTGGGAAATTGACACTATGTGTCGTCTTTCGGATAGCCGATCTCAACCAGAGCGGTGGAAATCGGGCACCTTGGTGGGGTGCCTTCCTAGGTAACGGGAGCGAAGTAGTCCAGAGACGACATCCAGGTGTCGGATGGTCCTACCGCTTGCGAAAGTCTAGACTGCTTCGAGCACCTTTCGTTGAGCCTGCTCAATCAAGCTCTCAAACTGGCCAGCTTCCAGGCAGATCGCATGCTGCCCGTACCGGGCGTCTTTTCCTGTGACATGCCAATAGGGCATCCAGCAGTACTGCTTCCCCTCGGTATCCTGCAGGGAAATCAGGAATGGATAGTAGGTGACTTCCTCAGCCTCGTCACCGAGCCACGACTGTAGCTTGTCCGGAAGAAGCGCGGAGAGCACTTTGAAGTCTCCATCGCCAGCCCCGAGCTGGAAATCGAGGTTCACATGCAAATCCCGGGTGCCGCCACAATCCGGGCAGTAGTCCGGAGCCTCTTTGGAAAAGTTGTACAGGGTGTCGAACAGCTTCTGGTGGGTGGGGTACTTCTTATGGCACTGAATGCAGTGAAAATATTGCGTTGCCACGTCTGAACCTTCCTTCCCTGGTATCCGGGCTAAGACCCAGGCTTCGGAAGTCCCGCGCATCTGCCCAGCTGCTCTAGGGTTCGATCGTTGCCTCATCCACGAGCATGATGGGGATATCGTCCTTGACCGCGTAGACCCGGTGGCACTCGGTGCACTTTAAACTCTCCGGGTTCTGGCGGTATTCGAGCGCTTGCTTGCAGGCTGGACAAACCAGGATTTCCAGTAGGTCTTTCGAAAGCATGACGTGTGCAGTTTACGGCAACCCTAGATTAGCACGTGTGACGATACGCACAAGGGGAGTGGGCTGAGATCACCGGGGAGGGAGATTGCCAAGAGTCCCGCAAAGGTAGAATCCTTGTTCCTGCAGGCCGGTGTAAGATTTATAGCTGGAGTCCAGATGCCAGTGGCTAAGATTTACGAGCTAAATACCCCAGATCATGCCTGCTCTAATTCTTGACGGAACCAGAATAGCCCAACAGATTCGCGCCGAAGTTGCGGCGGAAGTAAAGGGAATGTCGGCTGCGGGAGTGCGTCCCGGCCTGGCGGTGGTCCTCGTGGGACATAACCCCGCTTCTGAAATCTATGTCCGCGGCAAAGTCAAAGCCTGCGAGGAATTGGGAATTTACAGCGAGCAGCTGACGCCACCAGATTCGGTCAGCAGCGCCGAATTGTTGGCAATTGTGGACGACTTAAACCGGCGGGATGAGATTGACGGCATCCTGGTGCAGCTTCCGCTGCCATCCCAAGTGGATTCGAAGAAGGTGCTCCTTGCGGTTGATCCGGCTAAAGACGTCGACGGATTCCATCCCATGAACGTTGGCTTCCTGTCGACCCAGCGGCCCGGCCTTGTCCCTTGCACGCCCGCCGGCGTGATGCAGATTCTCGAGCGGAGCAATATTTCAGTCGCAGGCCGAGACGCGGTAGTGGTCGGCCGCAGCGACATCGTCGGCAAGCCGGCGGCGATGCTGCTGATCAATGCGAATGCGACCGTGACGGTCTGCCACTCGAAAACACGCGATTTGCCGGCAGTCTGTCGCCGGGCCGATATCCTGGTGGCGGCGATCGGGCGCGCTGGGATGATCACGCGCGATTATGTAAAACCCGGCGCTACTGTGATCGATGTTGGCATGAATAGCGTCACCGATCCCGCGGAATTCCAGCGCTTCTTTGCCGGTAACGCAAAGAGGGAAGAGAGTTTCCGCAAGAAGGGTTCGACGCTGATCGGCGATGTACATCCCGAGGTCGCCGAGGTCGCGGGAGCGATCACGCCAGTCCCCGGCGGAGTAGGCCCGCTGACGATCGCCATGCTTATGTTCAATACGGTGAAAGCCGCGAAGATGCGCCGCGGCGCACGCGTGCAGGAGCTTTCCAGAGCATGAAATGCGATTTACCGCCGAGCACGCGGAGATCGCCGAAGATAAAGCTCCCGCCATTTCTTCGCGCGCTCGGCGAGCTCGGCGGTGAATTCTTGGAAGCACGATGCTGAAAGTCGGACTCACGGGCGGGATCGCTGCCGGCAAATCGGTGGTCGGAGAAATGTTTGTTGGATTGGGCGCGCACCTGGTTCAGGCGGACCGCATCGCGCACCAGCTCATGCAGCCTGGCGAGCCGGTCTACAACGAGGTCGTGCGCCATTTCGGCCGGCAGATTCTCAACCCGGACCTGACCGTCAATCGCTCGAAGCTAGCCGAGGCCGCCTTCGGTCCGCCCACGACTCCGGAAGATAAACGCGCTTCGCGCATCGAAGAGCTCAACCGCATCGTGCACCCCATGGTCCTGCGCAGCCAGCAGGAATGGATGCAAGCCATTAGCTTGCAGGATCCGCATGGCGTAGCCATTGTCGAAGCCGCGCTTATCTTTGAGGCCAAGGCGCGGGACCAGTTCGACCGTCTGGTCGTTGTCACCTGCAATCCCGAGCAGCGTACTGTCCGCTTCGCAGCGCGGCAGAAGATTGATCTGGAAGCCGCCCGCAAGGAAGTTTTCCGCCGCATGGCTGCCCAGTTGCCAGACGAGGAGAAGATCAAAGCTGCCGATTTTGTGATCGACAATTCCGGCTCGCTGGACAACACCCGCTCGCAGGTCCAAGAGGTGTGGGAAGAACTTAAGGCGATGGCCTGAAGCGTCCCACTGCGGCCTCAATTTCAAGGATTGAATGCCCAGTCAAATTAGAACGCCCCGCCAAGCAAACCACATAGACCTCGGAAAAGTGCCGAATTCAGCCACATTGTTTAGAATCGATCCCAGGGATCTTTCCGCTTCCCACTAACGTACTTATCTCATCGCTCGAATAGGCATTCGAAATTGGATGGTCGAAATATGAAGCTGATCCGGCCCTTGATCCTGGCGGTTGCGATCGCGGGAGCATTCTTTTACTTCACCACATGGCGATCGAATTCGCTGGGGGTATTGCGCAACTCGAACTGGGTTACTCACCCGGATCAGGTCGAGATCACCGAGGCCGCTCCCAACGAGTCGCTCGACGTAGAAGAGCAGAATAATATCTCGGTCTACAAGCGGAACATTCCTTCCGTCGTAAACGTTACTTCCCGCGCCGTAACCTTTGACTTCTTTTACGGCCTGGTTCCGCAAGAAGGACAGGGCTCGGGATTCGTCATCGACAAGGAAGGCCACATTCTGACCAACTACCACGTGATCGCCGACGCGCGGCAGGTCGAAGTCACAATGCACAATCGCAAAAAGTACAAAGCGACTGTAGTCGGCACCGATCCCCCGCACGATCTGGCGGTAATCCAGATCAAAGCCCCGGACCTGGTGCCCGCGATCCTGGGCGATTCCAGAAACCTGCAGGTCGGACAGAAGGTCTACGCGATTGGTAATCCGTTCGGATTGGCAGGCACCATGACGCGCGGCATTGTGAGTTCGATTCGTCCGGTGCGCGAGCCGAACGGCGCCATGATCGATGAAGCGATTCAGACGGACGCCGCCATCAATCCCGGCAACTCCGGCGGGCCGCTGATGAATTGGCACGGCGAAGTTATCGGCATCAATACCATGATTCTGTCCAACGTCGGGCAGAACGCCGGCATCGGCTTTGCCATTCCCATCAACACGGCCAAGGCGGTGCTGAATGACTTGATGACGCTGGGCCGCGTGCGTCGTCCGGCGTTGGGGGTACGCACCATCGAGATCAGCCCCGATTTGGCGGACGAGATGGGCCTTCCGGTGGACTACGGATTGCTGATCGTCCAAGTAACTCCGGGAGGCTCCGCCGATCAGGCTGGCTTGCGCGCGGGCACCGAGCGCGCTTACCTCGGCAACACCCCCATCATGCTGGGCGGCGACCTGATTGTCGCGATCGATGGCCAGAAAGTCGAGAACGAGCAGGATCTTGCCCAGATGATGGACAACCATCGCGCCGGCGACACGGTGAAGATCACCGTCTACCGCGGCAAGAGAAAGCTGGATGTGAACGTGGCGCTGGGAGAGGCGCGCCAGCAGGTCTAGTCGACGGGATGAGAATGGAACCTTTCACCCTGCAAGGAGAGTTCGTTCGCCTGGAGCCACTCCAAATCGCTCACGTGGATGGACTCGTTGCGGCCTCGGCCGGCGATCCCGATCTCTATCGCTGGAGTCCAGTGCCGCAGGGCAGGGCCGAGGCCGTTGCATACGTCGAGACGGCCCTGACTTGGCGAGACGCCGGGAGCGCTGTGCCATTCGCCATCGCACGGGCGGACGATGGGGCGGTAATCGGCTCGACCCGCTTCTGGAACCTGGAGCGCTGGGCATGGCCTGCAACGCATCCATCGCACGGCCGCAGCGCGCCCGACGGCTGCGAGATCGGCTACACATGGTTTGCGAAATCAGCGATTCGCACTGGCGCCAATACGGAGGCGAAGTTGCTGATGCTGCGGCACGCGTTCGAAGTCTGGCAGGTGCGGCGGGTGTGCTTTCACACCGACGCCAGGAACCAGCGCTCCCGCGCCGCACTGGAGCGCATTGGCGGACAGTTTGAAGGCATCCTGCGCGCTCACCGCATGGCCGCGGATTTCATTCCGCGGGACTCCGTTCGTTACTCGATCATCGCCGCAGAATGGCCCGCCGTGGGACAGCGCCTACTTCAGCTTGTCGAACGCTGATTTGGACTTTGTCGTTGCTCACACTGTTCGGTTTTCCGGAATGAACCCATCCGCGTGTTGACATTCGATGACAGTCTGGTAACTTGATTTCTCCCAGATGATCGGCCCTTACTTTCCAGCGAGGTCGACATGTTACAGCCTGCAGAAGTTTCTCCTGCTAGTAGCGATAAGAGTTCCCAGGATGCCCCGGTCACGTTCGAAGAGGTCTTGAGCCGGGAGATACCGCGGGTCACCCATTCACGGCAGAAACGCGGTGTCTCCACTCCGGCGAGCCCAGATAACCTTGTCGGGCTGGCATTCTCCGGCGGGGGCATTCGCAGCGCGACGTTCAATCTCGGCATCCTGCAGGCGCTGGCGGAAAAGAGACTCCTTCACAAATTCGACTATCTCTCGACGGTGTCGGGGGGCGGATACATTGGTTCGTGGTTGGCAGCCTTGACCCGGCGGCTCACCCGAGAACTGAAGTGCTCCTTCGACGGAGTGGAGAAGGCGCTCAGCCCGCAGAAATACGAACCGGACCGCCGCAGTGAGCCTCCGGCACTCCATTGGCTGCGCCTGTACAGCAACTACCTGACGCCGCACACCGGCGTAATCTCGGGTGATTCGTGGGCCATGCTGGGCACATGGGTTCGCAACGTGGTGCTGAATCAGACCATCCTGGGAATGATCTTCGTCAGCATTTTCGTACTGTGCCAGAGCCTGTTACTGCCACTCGTTCTTGTAGAAGACGATGGCAGGGCGTTCCTGTGGAGCGGGGCCATCGTGTTGTTTCTGGCATCGCTGTCGATGGCGTTCCACGTGGTGCAGGAGGCACCGTCCACCGCAATTCAGAAGAAGACTCTGCTGCAACGCCTCAGTATTCCGGCGACCGTGATGCTTCCGTTCGTGGTGGCATGTGTACTGCTGAATTGCGCTCTATGGCAGCGGACCGACTACGGCGATGCGTCGGTTGGCTGGTGGGCATTGGCGGGGGCGGGATTCTACTTCGTGGTTTGGGGGATTGTGGCGATCCTGGCGGTCGCCAGAAGGCTGTGGCACAAACGGCGCAGCAAGTCTGTGCGGTCAATGATCTCCATTACGTCGCTGCTCATCTTTTCGCCGATCGCTGGCGCGGCGGGCGGCTGCCTGTGTCGGGCTTACGTTTTGTTGCTGAGGAACCTGGGTAATTGGACCAGCACGAACTGGATCGTCATCGTGTTTGGAAGCGGGCTCGCGATGCTGATTATGCTAGCCGCGGGCACGTTGCACATCGGCCTGGTGGGGCGCGGCTCGATCGACGTGGTGCGCGAATGGTGGGCCCGCCTGGGCGGATACCTGACTCTCATTACGATGGGCTGGCTCTTACTTGCCAGTACCTGTGTCTTTGCACCGCTCGGGCTGCGCTGGGCCCTGTTCGAACTCAAAGGCTGGAAATCGGTCAGCGCCGCGGTGCTCTGGATCCTGCACAACTATGTTGGACTGAAAGCGGCCAGCAGCAGCAGGATCAGCGGCCAGGAAGCGGTCGATCCCAAGAGTAACGGCAAGAACGAGTCTGGGATCATTTCTAAACTGAAATCGCCCTTCGTGCTCAACGCTGTAGCGAAAGTCGCTCCCTATGTATTCATTGTCGGGCTCGTGGTGCTGCTGGGAACTGTGGTGCAGATTGCCACCGGACTGGTGTTCGATCTTGGAGATACAAAGGAGTTGTGGACGTTCAACAACGGTCTCAGTTGGCTATCCCTTTCTGGGGACTACTGGAGAGTAGTGGAGAGCGCTTCAGCTCCGTGGCTCGCGAGCGTGGGAGCGATCTTCCTCGTGGCAGCCGTCGCACTCTCGTGGCGGGTCGATGTAAACGAATTCTCGCTTCATCATTTTTACCGGAACCGGCTGGTGAGGTGCTATCTGGGAGCGTCGAATCCCGAGCGAAAGCCGGAGCCGTTTACCGGATTCGATCCCGACGACGATGTGGCGCTCTGTGAATTTGACGATGACTATCCCGGGCCCTATCCCATCCTCAACGCGGCGTTGAATATCACCGGAGGCGAGGAATTGGGTTACGCGACCCGGCGGGCGAAATCCTTCGCTTTCACGCCTCTTTACTGCGGCTATGAACTGGGGGCCTCCGGAGACGGACCTTTGCGGTTCAGTTGTGAAGACGGCTATCTGCCCAGCTACGCAAAAACCGAACTCGGACGCTCCAGTGGCGGGCTCGGAAAATTCGGATGCGAGTGCGGGATTTCCCTGGGAACGGCTACGGCGATTTCGGGCGCAGCCGCAAGCCCTAACATGGGATATCACACCTCGCCCGCGACGGCGTTTTACATGGCGTTGTTCGATGTTCGCTTAGGCTGGTGGATGGGCAACTCGCGCATTCTCAGGAACTGGAAGAGCACCGGGCCGGCATTCGGCCTGGGCTATCTGTTTCTCGAAGTGCTGGCACAGAGCGATCAGGAGCGAGGCTACGTGTATCTCTCCGACGGCGGGCATTTCGAGAATCTTGCGGTCTACGAACTGATTCGCCGGCGTTGCCGCTTGATCGTAGCTTGTGATGCCGGTTGCGATGGTCAATACGGTTTCGGAGACTTGCTTAGCTTGATCGAGAAGGCGCGTACCGATTTCGGAGCGCGAATCGAGATTGACTGTTCGCCGATCCGTCCGGCAGACGGGGCGCGGCAGAGTGGACGGAATTGTGTGACCGGGACGATCTACTACGATCCCAACAATTGCGACGACACGGGAATTTTCATCTTGATCAAGGCAAGCATGCCAACGAGAGTCCCTGCAGGGGGCGCGTGCGATCCGAATGACAGGAAACTTCCGGACGATGTCTGGAACTACTCCGACCAACACAATACATTTCCGCACCAGAGTACGGCCGATCAGTGGTTCGACGAATTGCAGTTTGAGAGTTACCGGGCGCTGGGAGAATACATCGGGGTGCACGCGGCCGGGGAGATTGGCAAAGCGATCGATAAGACTCTGGGGTGACGAGGGTCTGGCTAGTCTCTGTGAGGACGTCTCTCCGATTCTGGTGGCTTACGGGCACCATGACGGATATGGAGTATTTCCACGACGTGCGTGTCTTCCAGGATGCGGTAATAGACCAGGATTGGGCTGTGAACCAGCTTGCGGACTCGTGGCCGTCTTTGAACCACAGGACCCATGCGCGGAAATCGGCAGAGCAAGTCAATGTGATCGAGCAGGGAGCTGCCGAACCGGGAAGCTACTTCCGAGTCGTCTTCGGCAATGAGGCCGATGATTTCGGCAAGATCGCTTAGCGCCCTTTGCGTGTAGAGGAGACGGTAGTCCACTTAGGCAAAAGTTGACGAGCTTTCTCCGCAGGCAGGACTCGACCTGCTTCAGCGTCCCGGATACCTTCGTCTATGGCGGCAAGGGTTTCCTCGTCTTCGTCGTCGAGGATAGGGGCGGGATCCTCTAGGTCTAATTTCCTGGCCTTCGCCATGAGTTCATCGTAGTCGGGATTACCGACCGATGCAAGGAAAGCGATTTGCTCCACGCAGCAACGCTTTCACCCTTTCGCCTAGAGCACGTCTGACACTGGACCCATAGAGCGCGAAAGGATGGGCACCCGGGGCGCGAGACGAGAAGAAAGTAAAACAATTGACTAGTCATCAGACTAGTCATATCATGGAGTCACCATGGATTCCTGGCAGTTACAAGACGCCAAGGCACGCTTTAGCGCATTCCTGGAGGCGGCGCTGAAGAGAGGGCCGCAGATGGTGACCCGTCGCGGTGTGGAGGAGGCGGTGCTGGTCCCCATTGAAGAATGGCGCCGGCTGCGACGCCAGAGCCGTCCGAACCTGAAAGAGTTGTTGCTGGGAGAAGGTCCGCGTTTCGACAACATTGTGCCGGCGCGCGGGCGCTGGAACCGCCGAAGACCGGTCGACTTTACCCAAGCGACCTCCAAGTGACCCGTTACCTGCTCGACACCAACGTTATTTCCGAACTGCGCAGGCACAAACCGCACGGAGCTGTCGTGGCGTGGATGAGCACCCTGCGACCGGAGCAGATATTCCTCTCAGCGGTCACCATCGGAGAACTGCAAGCTGGCATAGAGCTGACTCGCAGAAACGATGAGGCAAAGGCAGGCGAAATAGAAAACTGGCTGTCGATGGTCGAGTCAACGTTTGCGGCATTGCCGATGGATTCGGTGTGCTTTCGAGAGTGGGCGCGGCTGATGTCGGGAAAGCAGCCGGAGCTGATTGAAGATGCAATGATCGCGGCAACGGCCCGGGTTCACGGGCTTCATGTGGCTACGAGAAACGAGAAGGACTTCAGGCAGCTTGGAGTAAAGACGTTCAATCCGTTTCAGTTTGGGACATGAATTCGGATTCGGTGTGGACACAACTTGTTCATCTCTCACCTAATCACATTTTTGGGCGTGTGATCGAACTTCGTGCTCGAAGCGTGCTTGACCCACAAGAAGCGGGGAGAATGAAACAGGTCGTCCTCCGTTCTTGCTTTTCACATAAATGGCGCCAGTGTTCGATCCACGGTGCATCCAAGCGACCTCGTGCCATGGGATTTCTCGGTCCCCCATCAACCAGCGGTGCTGTCGGATGCCGCGGTGATCCACGCTGATTGTCCTCGGCATGGCAAGGAGGAGGGCAAGAAGAACCGCAAGAGGGATGAAGACTGCATACCAACCCTCTCCGCCTCGGGACAGAGAAAATGCGAGAACCAGCACGGTGAACCCGACGAGGAGGGAAAGTACTAGCAGCAGGAGGAACCGCATGCGCGGAGCGACAAAGAACTTAATGGAGGAACCTTCGTCCTTCGGCTCCAATCTCCTGGCAGAACGCCTCAGCCACTTAAACAGAAGCATGAAGAAGGCGATGGGAGAGAACCCGACGAGCAGAGCAAGCAGAGTGCCAAGGAGTTTCATCGCGTGAACCTCTCGGGCAGAAGCGCTCGCGCCATACCAGCCGCCGAGCTTTGCTCGGCCGGGCAGCCGAGGGCGGCTGTCCCCACACAAACATAGCTACTTCAACGTCACTAATCTCTCTACCAGCTCCGAGTAGTCCTTCTTCTCGATCCCATGGACTTGCTTGTTGTATTCGTCCACCTTGGAGGAATAGTTCATCGAGCAGAATTTTGGCCCGCACATCGAGCAGAAGGCAGCTTCTTTGTAGTAGTCATCCGGCAAGGTTTCGTCGTGCATGGAGCGCGCGGTCTCGGGATCGAGCGAGAGCGCGAATTGTTTTTCCCAGTCAAATTTGTATCGGGCGTAGCTGAGCGCGTCGTCGCGGTCGCGGGCTCCCGGACGCTGGCGGGCAATGTCGGCGGCGTGCGCGGAAATCTTGTAGGCGATGATGCCGTCTTTTACGTCTTTCTCGTTGGGTAAGCCGAGGTGCTCTTTAGGCGTGACGTAGCAGAGCATGGCGGCGCCATACCATCCGATCATGGCCGCGCCGATCGCTGAAGTGATGTGATCGTATCCGGGCGCGATATCGGTGACCAGCGGGCCGAGAGTGTAGAACGGGGCCTCGTAGCAGTATTCGATTTCCTTCTCGACCTGCTCTTTGATCTTGTCCATGGAGACGTGGCCGGGGCCCTCGATCATGACCTGCACATCTTCTTCCCATGCTTTCTTGGTGAGTTCGCCAAGGGTTCGCAGTTCGGCGAACTGGGCCTCGTCGCTGGCATCGGCAACACAGCCGGGGCGGAGTCCGTCGCCCAGAGAGAAGCTGACGTCGTACTTCTTGAAGATTTTGACGATGTCGTCGAAGCGCTCGTAGAGGAAATTCTGCTTGTGGTTGTGCGCCATCCATTGGGCGAGAATAGCGCCGCCTCGGCTGACAATGCCGGTAATGCGCTTGGCGACCAGCGGCAAGTATTGAATCAGCACTCCCGCATGAATCGTCATGTAATCGACGCCCTGCA
The DNA here is from genome assembly GCA_963807095.1 of uncultured Acidobacteriota bacterium. Taxonomy (GTDB): domain Bacteria; phylum Acidobacteriota; class Terriglobia; order Terriglobales; family Acidobacteriaceae; genus Sulfotelmatobacter. The sequence goes on from CAWEAF010000003.1 coordinate 1,854,152, forward strand.
CGGCTTGCTCCTCGATGACTTCGAGCATGACTTCGGCGTTGAGATCTTCGACGCGCTTGACGCGAGAAATCGCCTCGTAAATCGGCACCGTGCCGATGGGTACCGGCGAGTGCCGCAGAATGGCCTCACGAATCTCGTGGATGTTGCCGCCGGTGGATAGATCCATCACCGTGTCGGCGCCGTAGTGGACCGCGGTGTGCAGCTTCTTCAGTTCCTCGTGGATCTCGGAGGTCACGGCCGAGTTGCCAATGTTGGCGTTGATCTTGCAAAGGGAAGCTACGCCGATCGCCATGGGCTCAAGTTCGGGATGGTTGATGTTGGCTGGAATGATCATGCGCCCGCGGGCGACTTCGTCGCGGACCAGTTCGGGCGTCAACTTCTCGCGGTAGGCGATGTACGACATTTCCTCCGTGATGACGCCCTTTCGGGCGTAGTGCATCTGCGAGAAATTGCCGTCCGTGTTCTGCTGCTTGCGGCGCGACATCCATTCCGCGCGAGGTTTGGGGACGCCGCTACCGTTGCCGTTCGAGCCATTCGTGGAAGTCATAAGAACCCCAGCATTCGAAGAGTCGATGAAAGTCGATTATAAACGCGGAAACCTGAAGCCCGCGGGATCGCGAGGTATTTTTGCGACACGCAAAAAGGCGTTGACCACGAAGGGCACTAAGTTTCACGAAGGTCTGAATACGAGACGGTTCTTACTTGATTCTCGCCAGGCGAACGGCAGAAATCGTTTCTTAGATCGTTTCTTGAGGATTTGCACCTCGTGCCATCCGGGCTTAAAATTCTCCGGTTCTATCCAAGGAGACTTCAAATTATGCGCCTGCCCCGTCTCGTGTTGGCCTTCCTGATCTTGATCCCTGCGTTCAGCTTCTCGCAAACCGCATCTACCGCCAAGCCCGGTCCGGGTTTCAGCATCGACAACATCGATAAGAACATCGATCCCTGTGTCGATTTTTACCAGTATTCCTGTGGCAATTGGATCAAGAATTCCGAGATTCCTCCCGACCAGTCGCAATGGGTCAGTTTCACTGAATTACACGAACGCAACATGGAGATCGAGCACGGGATTTTGGAAAAAGCCGCCGCCGGAGGCGCGAAGCGCAACGCCATTGACCAGAAAATTGGCGACCTTTATGGCTCGTGCATGGACGAAAAAGCGGTCGACAGCAAGGGCATCATGGCGCTTAAACCGGAACTCGATCGCATCAACGCGGTGCAGGACAAGAAGGCGCTGATCGACGAGATTGCGCACCTGCGCATGATCGGAGCGGCGTCACTGTTCAGTTTCTATTCAAACTCCGACATGCACAACGCGGATCAGGTGATCGCGTACATCGACCAGGGTGGTCTGACGCTGCCAGATCGCGACTACTACCTGAAGGATACCGGGAAGAACAAGGACGTCCGTCAGGCCTTCTCAGAATACGTCTCGACCATATTTACCGAGGCAGGGAAAGACAGCAACGGTGGGACGGCGGGAACGCAGGCCGCCGACACAGTGCTGCGCATCGAAACGGAACTCGCCAAGGCGCAGATGGATCGCACGGCCCGGCGCGATCCCAAGAACCGTGACCACAAGATGTCGCGAGAAGAGGCTTTGGCCCTGGGTCCTAACTTTTATCTCGATCGTTACTTCCAGCAGGTCAATGCGCCGGCATTTAAGGAGTTGAACGTTACCAATCCCGATTTCTTCAAAGAGATCAACTCGGTGCTCGACTCGGAATCCCTGGATTCGCTGAAGACATACGTGCGATGGCATTTGCTTCGTTCGTCTGCTCCGTGGCTATCGAAGCCCTATGTGGACGCCGACTTCAAGTTTCAGCAGACGCTGACCGGACAAAAAGAGATGCCGGCGCGCTGGAAACGATGTGTGAATCTGGTGGATCGACAGCTGGGCGAGGCACTGGGACAGAGATACGTCGAAGCCGCGTTTCCTCCCGAAAGCAAAGCGCGCATGCTGAAGATGGTAGACGCGCTGGAAAAGTCTCTGGATAGCGACATTCAGAACTTGTCGTGGATGAGCGCGGACACCAAGAAGCAGGCGAAGGTCAAACTGGATGCGATTCGCAACAAGATTGGATATCCCTCGGTATGGCGGGATTACAGTGCGGTCGTCATCAAGCCCGGCGATCTGCTGGGTAACGTGCATCGAGCGAGCGAGTTTGAGGCCAAACGGCAAATCAACAAGATCGACAAGCCGCTCGACCGCAAAGAGTGGGGCATGACTCCGCCGACCGTGAACGCTTACTACAGCCCATCCTTCAATGAAATTGTGTTTCCAGCGGGAATTCTGCAGCCGCCGTTTTTTGACCCCAAGCTGGACGATGCGGTGAACTTTGGCGGCATCGGCTTGGTCATTGGCCATGAGTTAACGCACGGGTTCGATGATCAGGGCCGGAAGTTCGATCCGCTGGGCAACTATCACGATTGGTGGACCAAGCAGGATGGCGAAGAATTCGATAAGCGCGTCAGTTGCGTGGCCAACGAGTACTCAAACTTCGTTGCCGTTGATGATTTGAAGCTGAACGGACGGCTCACGCTGGGCGAGAATACAGCCGACAACGGCGGCGCGCGCATCGCACTGGCCGCGCTTGAACAGATGATCGCTGCGGACAAGACCGGGAAAGAAGCGCAGAAGATCGATGGCTACACCCCGGAACAGCGGTTCTTCCTCGGATTTGGCCGGGTATGGTGCGAGAAGAGCCGACCGGAGGTGGTCAGGATGCGGGTGGTGATTGATCCGCACTCGCCTGGGAAGTATCGCGTAGACGGCACTGTCCAGAACATGCCGGAGTTCCAGAAGGCATGGGGATGCAAGGCGGGGCAGCCCATGGTGGCAGAGAACGCGTGCCGCGTGTGGTGAGGCTCAGGTTGTGATATCGACCAGGGCTTTCTCCATTTGATCGGCGGTCTTGATCGTGGCAAGGTTCACCTCGAAGAGATTCTGCGCCGACATCAGTGCGACTAATTCCGTGCTGAGGTCGACGGTGTCGAGGTTGCCGTCTGGAGCATTGCTGCCAGCGCTGGCGATTCTGGCTGCGGCGGTTTCCAGTTGAGCCTCGGCCTGCTGTAGGCCTTGAATGGCGATCGCGGAGGGATCCATGAGTCTGCTATCGGCGGCTGGCGTTCATGGAGTTAGTAATTAGGGAGGCGACGAGCACCAAACGTAACCCAGGATAGATTACCGATCTCGCGGCCTCTCATAACGTGGGACCGGTTTGGTGGTCGAGGTCAGCTACCCCACTTCTGGCAAAGGCAGCCAGAAGTGGGGCACCCCCGGAGGGTCCGCAACCTTCACAGACTCGTGAGAGAAACCGCGACCTTTGCCCCAATCGAGCGGCTGAGGTCGAGTACCTTCACTACTTCTGCGAACGGCAGATTGCCTTCCGCTTCTACAACAACTAGCTTTCGCTCGGGCGCCTGCTCCAAGGCGCTTTGCAGCTCCGACCACGGGATTTCCTGATCGTTTACTTTTAAAGCTGGCCTCGGGTTGCCCGAATTGTGCAACTGCACGACGGTCGCTTTGGCGGAAGGTAATCCCAGTCGCACTTCCAATCCGTCTGGCGGGACGATTTGCCCGTCCGCAGGGTGGTGTGGCTGTTCCGTCAGCAACACTGCCGTTTCGAACAAATCGTCGTGAGCTGCGTGTAAAGCCTGTTTCACCGTGCTGAACGGAGCACGGGCGTCGGCCTTGATATAGAGCTTTGCCTCGCGATTGCGAGGGGTGATTTTCATTTCCTGGGTAAGTGATGCCTCGGTGACCGGTCTTACTCCAAAGAAGAGGCGGCCATCAGCGGTTGCGGCGATGATCCAGGCGTCCTGGTTATCGGCGGCCGGGAAAGAGACAGCGTTACCGGTGAGAGCCAACTGCACGCTGACACCCTTGGTCAGGACCGGTGCTTGCGCAATGGCGTTGGTTACAGCGAACACGATCAGACACACGAATAGCATGTACTTCATACGATCTGCTCCTTTCGATAGGTTCATGCGAACTAGTTAGGGTTTGGCTCCACCGAGGGCGGCGGTGGCTAGGCTGCCACCCAGTCCCATGGTTTCCACCGCAGACGACGGCACGATCACCATCGATCCGCGCTCCTTAATGGCTTCGTACAACATGTTCATGGCGCGGAGGTGCAAGGCCACGGGGTTCTCAGCGTAGGACGCTGAGGCTTGCACAAAGCTGTCGGCAATCTCCTTTTCGGCCTGGCCCAGAATGATGCGGGCCTGGCGCTCACGCTCAGCCTGAGCCTGCCGCGACATCGCATCTTCCAGGCCTTGCGGAATCTTTACGTCGCGAATCTCGACCGACTGCACAGTGATGCCCCAGGGATTGGTTTTTTCGTCGAGGATCTGCTGCAACTGGCGTCCCATGGTTTCGCGCTCCGTGATCATTTGCGCGAGTTCGTGGCGCCCGATTGACTCGCGAAGAGCGGTCTGCGCGCTCATATTGATGGCGTCAACGAAGTTCTCGACTTCCAGGATAGATTTTTCGGCATTCCACACCATCCAGAAGACAATGGCGTCCACGTTGACCGGGACGGTATCGCGCGTCAGGGTTGATTCCGCCGAAACGCTGGCCACACGCACTCGCTGATCCACGTAGGGGCTGAGCGTTTCAAGAATCGGGACAATGTGGCAAAGGCCGGGACCGCGCAAGCCCACGTAACGACCCAGGCGCAGTACGGCGACCTTCTCCCACTGCCGCACGATTTTGATTGCGAAAAGGAAATAAAGGCCGATGAGAGCGCCCGAAATCGCATAAGCGGGCTGGCGGGTTATCTGGAAGACTGCAATGCCCGTGAGCAGGCACACGATAAACAGCAGCAGGGCAACGCCATTGACTTCGCGAATTTGAATTCTTGCCATGACGGCTATCTCCTTTGCGCGGGACTGGGCAGCAGATCGCTCAGACGGTCGATAAGATCTTCGAGACTGAATCCGGCGGCTCCCGCGCGGGCCGCGAATTCTCCCGCCATTTGCACGAGTTGGCGTTCTCGTTCGGCAGATTTCTTCTCCATCTTCTTGCTGGAGATAAATGTTCCGGTACCCTGGTGGGTTTCGAGCAAGCCTCCCAGTTCCAGTTCCCGGTAGGCGCGCATCACGGTGTTGGGATTGATGGCCAGGTCGACGGCCAGTTGCCGCACAGTCGGTAGTTGATCGCCGGAGTGCAGATTTCCGGACGCGATTCCGCCGCGCACCTGGTCGATCAATTGGCGGTAGACGGGAACGCCGCTGTGCAGGTCGATCGCGAAGTGAACCGCGGCCGAATTGCTGTTCCGTGCCACGAGTATCAATGTACTATATAACTAGTACATTATGTCAAGTACTATTCTTGAGAATTTTGTTTGTGATTGAACGGAACTTCGCGTGCCCGAAAGACCAGCGACTGCGTGCGAATTGATGGATTACTTTGAGGCGCGCGAAAAAAGGCAACCGCAGGTGCTAAAGCCCGTTCCTGCGGGCTCCACGGCGGCACGGCTGAAGCCGTGCCCTACACAAGCCCGGTTCTATCAAAGGGCGACATTATTTTGTGGCTTTGAACCCCTTGCGCCGCTGGTCGCTGTAGCGCTGCAGGGCGTCGAGAATGATGGGATAAGCCTCTTTGGCGGGGCGGATGTCATCGACTTCGACAGCCTTGCCTTCCAGTTGCTTGTAGTCCTGGAAGAACCGGCGAAGCATGAGCAGGCGGTGGGGAGGCATTTCCGCAGCCTCCCGGTAGGAATTGAATTCCGGATCCTGAGTAGCAATGGCGATGATCTTGTGATCTTTTTTGCCGGCATCGATCATCGTCATCAGCCCAATGGCGCGCGCGTGGATGATGGTCAGGGGAACAACCGTCTCCTGGCACAGGACCAGCACGTCGAGCGGGTCGTCGTCTTCGGCCAGAGTTTGCGGGATGAAACCGTAATTCGCAGGATAGTACACGGCCGAGTAGAGAATACGGTCCAGACGAATCAGGCCGCTCAATTTGTCCAGTTCGTATTTCACGCTCGAACCGAAGGGGATCTCGATAACGCTTTCAAACTCCTGCGGGAGTTTGTCGCCGGGAGTGACGTCGTGCCAGGGATGGATCATAAGTTTAAGATCGCTGTCGATTTGATGACCTTCCATTTTAGCGGAAGGAGCAGGGCAGACCATTTTGCAGAAACAAAAATCCCCGCCTCGTCTCACATTACGCGAAACCAGCGCGGGGAATCGCCGATCGGCCTACTGAGTCAGCCGAAACTCTCCATGCAGTTGCCCGGCAGAATCGCTGCCCACCCAGATGTCGAACTGTTCAGGCTCAACCACCCATTTCTTCGTGGCGGGGCTCCAGAACTGCAGTTCGTCTGGGCCGAGTTTGAAATGGAGGGTCTGCCTGGATCCCGGCGCCAGACTCACGCGTTGGAATCCTTTCAATTGTCGTACCGGCCGCGAAGCGCTTCCGGCCCGCTGATGAATGTATAGCTGAACCACGGCATCTCCGGCGCGGCTGCCGGTGTTTGCCACATCAACCGCCACATCGAAACTGGATCCCACTTTCGCTTCGGCTTGACTCAACGTCAGATTGTCGTAGGAGAAAGTCGTGTAGCTGAGGCCGTAGCCGAACGGGTATAGCGGAGTGCTCAACGCATCCCAATAGCGCGAGGTGAATCCGGGAGCATCTTCTGGAGCCTGTGTTCGGGTGTGGTTGTAATACAGCGGAAGTTCTGCGGAGTTACGAGGCCAGCTGACCGGTAGATGCCCGCCGGGATTGGCGTCGCCAAACAATATGTCGGCAATTCCGTTTCCGGCCTGATTCCCCGAATACCAGGTTTCCAGAATGGCAGGGATGTGCTCTGCGGCCCAGGAAATATCCAGTGGGCGGCCATTCACCAGCACCAGCACGACCGGCTTACCCGTGGCGGCGACGGCTTCGAGCAACTCCTCCTGGCCACCGGACAATTTCAGAGACGAACGGGAAGCGGCCTCTCCACTCATCAGCGCGATTTCGCCGAGCACGACGACGGCAACGTCGCTGCGCTTCGCGAGATCGACGGCATCATCGAAGGCTTTGCGTGCTTCCTCCGGGGCTTGTTTCGGCTGCTCCTTGATCGTGATGAAGGGAATATTCTCGAAAAATGAGGGAATGTCGCGCCGGATGTTCGGGCCGTGGGCGAACTCGACCTGTACTCTGCTACCGACTTTGTCTTTGATTCCTTGCAGAATGCTCACTGTCGGACCCGGCTTGGTTAGCGCGCCCCACATCCCTAGCAGATCTGTCTGCGCATCGCCGAGGGGGCCGATCACCGCGATGGATTTGATCTGTTGTTTATTCAGAGGGAGTAGATTCTTTTCGTTTCGCAAAAGGACCACCGATCGCTGCACCGCGGTACGTGCAAGTTCGAGGCTGGCTGGAGCATTCAGCACCTCGGGAAGGCGCGCTTCATCGACGTAGGGGTGCTCGAAAAGTCCCAGGCGGATTTTCGCTTCGAGGATGGGCAGGACCGCATCGTCAATTTGCTGCACGGTAACGCGGCCTTGTTTTACCTGATCAGGCAGGTACTTGAAGTAAGTCCCGCTGGCCATGTCCATATTCAATCCGGCGCTGAATGCCTTGAAGGCCGCGTCGTCCCCGTCACGGGCGTAGCCGTGCGTGATCAGGCTATGAACCGCGTTTGCGTCGCTGACCACGAAGCCTTTGTAGTTCCAGGCATCGCGCAAGACGTCGTGAAGCAGCCACCGATTGCCCGAGGCAGGAACGGAGTTGAGATCCATGTAGGCGCTCATGAAGGTCGCGACCCCGGCGTCAGCCGCGGCCTTAAACGGCGGCAGGTAGGTATTCCACATCTGCTCTTCGGGAATGTAGGAGGAGTCGTAATCGCGACCGCCATCGGCGGCGCCGTATCCGGCGAAATGTTTGGCACAGGCCAGGACGTGATCGAGTGCGCCGGGCTGAGTGCCCTGAAAACCGAGCACCTGCGCCCGAGCCATGGCCGCGCCCAGGTAAGGATCTTCTCCGGCGCCTTCCTCCATGCGTCCCCAGCGTGCGTCGCGGGCGATGTCGAGCATGGGGCCAAAGGTCCAGGCGATCCCGCCGGCGCGAGCTTCGCGAGCGGCAACGGTTTGCGCGGCCTCCACGAGTTTGGGGTCCCATGATGACGCCATCGCAATCGGCGCCGGGAAAATCGTGTGATACCCGTGGATCACATCCAGTCCAAACAGGATAGGAATGTGAAGCGGAGACTCATCGACGGCGATGTGCTGCCAGCGGTTGATCTCCTTGGGATCGGAAACCCACAGCACAGATCCCGCTCCGTATTTCCGCACGACGTCCTCCGGATTTCCAACCTGCTGCAAGAACTCGGGGATTGGAAAGCCGGGGAGTTGCGAAAGTTGCGCGATCTTTTGTTCGAGAGTCATCCGGCGAAGAAGATCTTTGGCACTGGGACGTGTCTGCGAAAGCGAAAAGGTAAGACTCAACAGCAAGAAAAGAAGTAGAAAAGCAGCTCGGCACAACCAGGAAGACTTGGATCTTAAAACCGGGACAGACATGGGCTCGGTCTCCTATCGATGGGCAAGGCAGGAGCTCAAAAGAACGGCTAGCCGCGGCTCTCGCGGCGGGACTGTTTCAGCCGGGAGAAGTGTAAACCTTTCCTATACCGCAGTAAAACGATTTTGCAGGGCCTGTGAGAACGCGGTTTAGGCGAGCAGCGAACGGTGACCGCCGGACCACATCGTTGGCCGGCGGAAGCTTGATTCCCACGATGCCGACGCGTAGAGTTGAAGCACGGGGTTCTCCCTTTTGGGGCAATACATGTCGAGCCAGACCAGGACTTACCTGAAATTCGGTGGAGCAACAGCAGTCATTCTGGTGCTCCTCAGCTACCTTGCCTACACCGGCGTGCAGGACAGCAAGAGTTACTACGTTACTATCAAAGAACTGCATAAGATGGGCGACGGCGCGTACTCGAAACGCCTGCGGGTGGCGGGGAATGTACAGCCCGGCTCAATCAGGCGCGCGGGAACGCATGTTCAGTTTGTGCTGATGGAAGAAGATCAGAATCTCGCCGTCGATTACACCGGAGTGGAAGCTCCTCCCGACACTTTCAAGGACGACTCGCAGGCTCTGGCCGATGGCAACTTCGGCCGCGATGGAGTCTTTCATGCCAAGCAACTGCAGGCCAAGTGCGCCTCCAAATATGCACCGCAGCAACCGGGGACGCCTGGAGCAACTCCTGCTCCCGCGGCGACCAAGAGCATGACGCAGGTGCAAACCGACGCTCCCAGCCGCGTAGATTAAGCTTCACGAATAATGGCGGACTACGCCGACAGGCTCGCCTGAGTCATGCCAGGGCGTTGGTCCTTGCTGCGTTGAGTGCGCGCTGTCAAGTTCCCCTTTCCGTGAATGGTAGTAGTTCCATGGACGCTGGAATTCCAAAGCACTTTGCAAATCACGGCCAAAACCCATAGATTCGCTATCGAGCCATGACCGACGCCGCTCCGACTTCCACCATCGCCGTGCGCAATGTGATCAAGCAGTTTGGACGCTTTGCGGCACTTCGCGGCGTTTCGGCTGAATTCGACGGCGGACGCTTCCATGCCATCCTCGGCGACAACGGAGCAGGGAAGACCACCCTGTTGCGAGCGCTGGCGGGACTGGCGCAACCCACCCAGGGCACCATTTCTATTTTCGGCAAGAACCCGCGGGAGGCGTGCCGGGATATCGGCTACATGGCGCATCCATCGCTGCTCTACGACGAGATGAGCGGACTCGAGAACTTGCGCTATTTCGCGCGGCTTTACGGCATCGCGGATGACGTCCGCTGCGCCGAAGTCATTCGGATCGTGGATCTCGATCCAGCGTTGACGCGGCCGGTCGGACAGTATTCGCAAGGCATGCGGCAGCGCATGTCGCTAGCTCGCGCGATCCTGCATGATCCCAACATCCTTTTGCTGGACGAGCCGTTTTCGAATGTGGACATACACTCGGCCCGGGCGATGGTCGGCCTGCTGAAGGGAATGCGCGATGCCGGGAAAACAATTTTCGTGGTTACGCACCAGGCGATGCTGGTGGAAGGCGTTGCCGACGAGTTCGTTTGGATGCAGGCTGGGCTGATCGTGGACCGCACTACGAGCGCGAAACAGCTCGCGAGTCATTCTGGAGAAATCCAATGAACTCTCTATGGGCGGTCACGCTCGCCACCCTGGTCAAAGACATCCGCCTGGAGTGGCGCTCGAAAGACGCGCTGAATTCCATGCTGTTTTTCTCACTGCTGGTGGTGGTGATCTTCGTCTTCTCATTCGACCCATTGGCCGAAGAGTCGCGGCACATCGTCGGAGGGCTGGTGTGGATCGCGTTTCTTTTTGCCGCGATCACGGCGTTAAACCAGACGTGGGCGCGAGAGTTGCGCAACCAGGTTCTTGACGCTTATCGCGTTTCCCCGGCGCCTGCGAACGCGTTATTTCTTGCCAAGGCGCTCGGAAACTTCATTTTCGTGTGCGTGCTGGAAGCGCTGATGACTCCGCTGTTCGTCATCTTCTACAACCTGCGCGTGCTGGGACCGGCGTGGCAGTTGCTTCCGATCGCATTGCTCGGCACCTGGGCGCTGGTGGTGAATGGGACGTTCTTCGCGGCGATGTCGTTGCGAACTCGCAACCGCGAAATCATGCTGCCGCTGCTGCTGTTCCCGGTGTCGATTCCGGCGGTGATCGGCATGGTTGCCGGGACGACAACCATTCTCACCGGCGACGGCTCCGCTCATTTTTACATCGTATTGCTTCTCACCTACGATGTAGTGTTTACTACTGCTTGTTTGGGGTTGTTTGGGACAATTCTGCACGCGGAATGAAACGGCTCTTCCCGATCCTCGCGGTTTTGACGGCGGTTTTTCTCGCCTATGCTTCCTACCAGGCATTGCGCGTCGCACCCGCCGACGCGCTGCAAGGAGACGTGTACCGCATCATCTACTATCACGTACCTTCTGCCTGGACGGCGTTCCTGCTCTTCTTCATCAACTTCATTGCATCGGTGCAATATCTGGCGCGAGCCAAATCGTCGACGCAAACTGCCGCGAACTGGGTGGTCATCGCGATCGGAGTCGTTGGCGTGGCCGCGACGTTTCTTCCACAGGTCCAGCATCGGCTGCCGCAGGGGATGCGTGCGAGCGCGGTAGCTACCACTGTGCTGATGATCCCCATTTTTTACTTCGTGGTCGGAAAGCTGTTTCCCGGAGAGCGCCTCGACATGCTGGCGTTAACCGCGGCGGAAGTCGGTGTCGTGTTCTGCACGATCGTCCTGGTCACCGGACCGATCTGGGCTCGTCCGGTCTGGGGCATCTGGTGGGCTCCGGGAGACATTCGTCTTACGTCGACGCTGGTTTTATGGCTGATCTATGTCAGCTACCTCGTGTTGCGGCGGTTTTCCAGCAGCGCGCAGACGCAGATGATGGCGGCAGCGCTGGCAGTTTTCGGCGCTTTGGACGTGCCCCTGGTCTACCTTTCCATCTGGTTCTTCCGCACGCAGCATCCGCAGCCTGTGATCGGCGGCGGCGGTTCGATGGACCCGCGCATGTTGCATACACTGCTGCTCAGTTGGATGGCGTTCCTGTGCTTCGCTTTCCTGGTGTGCTGGTCACGCTTCCGGCTTGAACTCTTGCGCCGGCAGGTGGAAGAGGCGCAGGCAATGGAATCACTGGTCGGAGCCGGAGCCCCGGCGTCCACAAGCCTGCCATTGAACCGGAGTTCACGATGAACGCAATTAAATTCATGATCGCCGCCTACGTAGCGACCTGGGTGATCCACGGTTTCTACATTGGGACGCTGGTCAGCCGATTCGGCAAACTGCGCCGGCAGATGAAAGAGCTGGAAAAAGGGAAGTAAGCCGTAGAACTTCGGGACTGCCGAGGAAACAATCACTGTTCTACCGGAACGGGAACGGCAGCCGCGTCCGGTTCTTTCAAAGCATACTTACCCAGGCACCACAACGCCCGGAAGCCGTCCTTCCATCCGATTTTCTTGCCTTCCGCATAGGTGCGGCCCGAATAGCTGATACCGACTTCAAAGACACGGAGTTGCCGCTTGGCAATTTTGACCGTGATCTCAGGCTCGAAGCCGAACCGGTCCTCCTCGATCGGAATCGCTTGAATGACCTCGCGGCGAAATGCTTTATAGCAAGTCTCCATGTCGGTCATGTTGAGATTCGTGATCATGTTTGAAAGCAGCGTAAGCAGCCAGTTGCCCACCGAATGCCAGAAATACAACACGCGATGCGGGCCTGAGCCGACAAAGCGAGATCCGTAGACCACATCCGCTTTCCCACTTTCTAGCGGGCCGAGCAGCAGAGGGTACTCATTGGGGTCGTATTCAAGGTCGGCATCCTGGATGATCAGGTAATCTCCAGTCGCTTCTTGGATGCCGCGGCGCAGTGCCGCCCCCTTTCCCATGTTGTGCGGTTGCAGGAAAACCCGCATGGCGGGCCACTTCTTTTGCAGATCGGCCAGAATGTCCCGCGACCCGTCCGTGGACCCATCGTCGACACAGAGCAGTTCGATGTCCAGCCCGACCGAGAAAACGCGGTCAATCACGTGCTGCACCGTTGCCTGCTCGTTGTAGACCGGCATCACCACTGAGAGTTTCATCGCGAGGCCTTTACTCTGCCAGGCCACCGCACTGCCGAGTTCACGTCGAGAGGGATGGGACAACCGAAGGTGATCAACTCAATTCGCGTCTTTCCATTCCTTCTGAAGAGCCGAGAGCAGGTCGGTGTTGCCGCTGGAACGGAGGAATTCATAGTCTTCAATCATTGCTGCTACGCCGATGCGGGCGGACGGCAATGGCCTCTCCACGCGGATCACGCGAGCGCTGAAGCGTACCCGGACCGCGTCTGTCAGCGTAATGTGCGGGGGAAAGGTCAAAGTGACTTCGATCCTGGTTCCCGTCGAGATCGGTTGTTCGAGGTAGAAAAATACCCCGCGAGCGCTGACATTCTGCGTCTCAGTCTGGACTTCGTGGTCTCCTTCCAGCCGTACCTGCGCCGGAAGACGCATGTCGAAGCGCCGCATGGCCCGCCGTTCCTGTGTATTCGGTTGCATGGTTCGCTGAAAGCGTGACGTCCGAATCAAAGCACATAGCAAAACGGCAATCTTCTCGACAGATTTGAGACCAGTCCCTTTAGCCATGAATTAATCGAACCGCCACCAGTTTGCAACAGCAAAGTGAAAGTTGGAACTGAGTCGGTTAATCTGTCCGGAATTCGAAAGCGGCGCATTCCGGCGCGCCAGGGGATGGATTGGGTGAGGGACTCATCGTACTCGAAGCAATCGCGCTGCCATCGGCTAAGGTGCCGCCGGCCTCTATGGGGCGCAAACTCAGAGACTTGGAGGCACCCGGTTGCTGGCAAGTACGCCGTCCGTGCAATCATTTACAGCAGTTTGCCTGGAAATTGGAAAACCGGTTCCTCAAATGCGGAGCACAATCTTTGCGTCCTGGCATGCTCCGATAGGTTCAAGTTCGCAGCCCGTGGAACCATTTTTGGTTCAGGGTCCGGCATCTTTCCTCAACCGGAGGCGCATCTACGAGTGTTGGAGGCGGGGGCGCGGGCTGAGGCGGCTTGACTTGCCTATCCTTCAGATGTTTAAGTAGTTATTTGTTTTTCCGCCAGTTCCAGTGACCACCGAACCAGGGCAGAGTTTGCCTGACAGCGCCAAGCGCCGCCTGGTTCGTGCGCCATCTCTCACGTCTCACGACTGATCTGAGTGACAGCGATTGAGCGGAAGAACTAAGCCGGAAACTGATCTGACAGCATCGGAGGAAAAGCGTGAACGTTGATTGCGGTAGGTGGAGAACGTCCCAGATTCGAGGCCGTGTTCTGGCGGCGGGTCTGGTATTGCTGGCGGCTGCATGCGCTCTTCTGGGATTCGGTTTCCGCTCGCGCCATATCTCTGCCGCTGACGTGGCATCTGCCACCGGTACTGGGTTGGCAGGATTCTCCTCGAATACGCTCTCGAACGATGGTTCCGCGACCCGAGATGCTGAAGTCCAGGTTCAGGCGCGTTCGCTGTTCGCCGGACTACCTCTGATCTTCGAGCCGAACCTTGGTCAGCGAAACCTTAATCCCACCGATCCCCGAGCCAAGTTCGTTGCCCGCGGGTCCGGTTACAGCCTTTTTCTTGGCTCCCAGGGAGCCGTTCTCAGCCTGGCGTCCGCTGACCATTCGAGCGGCGAGCGCAGTGTGCGCGGATCTGCGGTTCGGATCGAATCCCTGCAAATGAAGCTTGCGGGGGCGAATCCTGATCTAACGCTGTCGACGGCCGAGCCGTTGCCCGGCAAAAGCAACTATCTGATCGGCAATGATCCCTCAAAGTGGCGCACCGGAGTGCCGCAGTTTGCCCGCGTGCGATATGAGAACGTCTATCCCGGAATCAATCTCGTGTTCTACGGTAATCAAGGGCATCTGGAATATGACTTCCAGGTGGCGCCTGGCGCTGATCCCGGCAAGGCCGAACTGGAATTCATCGGTGCTCGCCGGTTAGAACTCAAGGACGGGGCCCTGGTCCTTCACAGCGAGGGCGGAAACGTGCAACTGGAGGCTCCGCGTGTTTATCAGGAAATTGCGGGGACCAGGCAGCCAGTAGAAGGTAAGTTCGTTCTCCGGGGCAGCAATCGGGCAGGATTTGCGATTGGTTCGTATGACCGGTCGCGGGAACTGGTAATCGATCCCATCCTGACTTTTTCCACCTATTTCGGCGGCAGCGGAGATGAACTCTCCACGACTGTCGCCGTTGACAGCAGCTTCAGCATCTATTTGACCGGATCGACGACCTCCCCGGATCTACCAGTCACTCCGGGTGCGTTCCAGGCAGCTCTGGCCGGAGCCGGACCAAACGCCTACGTGGCCAAGATCTCGCCGCCCCTGGGCAACTTGTCCGCCTCGCTCGCCTATGTTACGTACCTGGGCGGGAATGGAAGCGACACTCCTGTCGGGATCAAAGTTGACGGGGCAAACCACCCATTTATCGCCGGCACCACATCGTCCACGAATTTTCCGACGACCGGGAACGCGTATCAGAATGCCCCTGCAGCAGGCAGCACCGGCACCTCTCACGTGTTCGTCACAGAGCTGACCAATACCGGCACCGGTCTGGCCTATTCGTCTTATCTTTCGGGAAATGGCACCGACCTTGCGAGCGGGATGACGATCGATGCATTGGGAGACCTGTTCGTAACCGGAACCACGACGTCCACGGACACTGGCAGCCAATCGGTTCAGTTCCCGGCGAGTTCGCTGCCCGAGACGGTTGCCTACCAGGCGAACCCAAAGGGCCCGATTCAATTCTTTGTTACCAAGGTCAACACCGGTTCCACGCGGCAAGGTAGCATTGCTTACTCGACTTATTTCGGAGGTGGTACCTTCAGTACGGCCACTCCGACCGCGGTCGGCGGGGGCATTGCGGTCGACAGCAGCAATAATGTTTATTTCAGCGGAACTACGAATTACACCTACACCGGATGCGCCGGTTGCAGCGCCACCGACTTCCCGATCCTGAATGCTTTTCAGCCGTGCCTGGATCAGCCACCGCCAACCGTCATCGTCAATCCTGCGACCTGTGCCAATGCGGCTCCAGCCTCTAACCCGTCGGATGCTTTCGTTGCGAAGTTAAATCTGAATCCCAATATCCCGCCGGGGCAGCAACTCGCCTGGTCTACCTACGTCGGAGGTACAGGAGACGATTCGAGTACGGGGGTCGGCCTGGATCCCGGTGCGGGGAATGTCTATCTCGTAGGGACGACCAATTCAAAGGATATTCCGACGGGTATAGCGACGCTGAATAGATCGGCATCCTTCCAACAGTGCCTGGATGCTCCAGGGGCAACGCCGACAGGTACCCCCCCGCAGTGTCCTGCGCCAGCGACCACTCCGTTCCCGGCCGACGCATTTGTGGCGCGCTTGACGAACATAAACAACACGTCGGCGTCCAATCCGACCAATGTCGTTTTGAATTACTTCTCTTATCTCGGTGGGTCCGGCAACGAGAACGGACTCGCGATTACGGTCGATTCTGCCAGCGGTGCGTTGGTTACGGGTTGGACCGCATCCGGCGATTTTCCCGTCGCGCCGCCAGCCAATTCGATTCAGAGCGTCTATGGCGGTTCGCAGGATGCGTTCATAGCCCGTATCAACACGGCAGCTGTGATTGGGCAGACGACGACGGCTTCCTGGGCCAGTTACTTCGGCGGTAGCGGCGCTGATTCCGGCACGGGAATCGCGCTCGACGCCAATCAGGATACCTATGTCTCTGGGTCGACCAATTCCACGGATTTACAGGTCGGAAAGCCACTTCCCGCAAACGAGGGTGGAGGCTACAAGGGAGGCCTTGACGCGTTCGTTACTCATCTGGGAACTGCGGTAAGTCTCTCTATTCAGGGATCGCTTGCCCTGGGCACAAATCAGACCTTCATCAGCGCCGGCAATCCTGCAACGTTCACCTACATCGTCACCAACAATGGTCCGGATCTCGCGACCAATATTACCTTCAGTGATAACCTGAGTCCTGCTCTGACCGGCGTACCTCTCACGTTTAACACCGCTGCCACCAGTTCGGGAACCTGCGGTGGGGTTTCCGTGGGCGCGATCGTGAGCTGCATCCTTCCCTCGTTGCAATCGGGTTCCACTGCTACGGTGACGGTTGTGGTGACGCCTACGTCAAACACCAATGGAAATCAGGCAACCTTCAATGGCGGGACGGTACAGGTGACGACTTCCGGCAACATCGTTTTGGCGCAGACCTCCGTGCCGGCGGTGATGTCCGATTTCAGCATGACGGTCAGCCCCACCAGCAATTCGGTTCCTGTGGCAGGAGACACCGCGACCTACCAGGTGCAACTGACGCCGCACCCGCTCTATACCTCCAGCATTTCGATCTCGTGTTCGAATCTGCCCACGCAGGTAGGCTGTAACGTGAGTCCGAGCAGTTCGATTACGGTCCAAAGCACCAGCGGAGCTACGGCGACCGTCAGCCTGACGACAACGGCGCGACCTCTTCCTAATCCAGTCACGGGCCATTCCGCCAGCGGCTATTACGGTGTGCTGCTCGGAATTCCGGGCTTGTCGTTCCTGTTTGTGAGTATCGGTGGGAATCGCAGACGACAGAAGATCGCCGGAATCCTGCTGCTTTGTACGATGTTCTCCATGCTTCTGCTGCTCCCGGCTTGTGCCCAGATGAACCAGCAGGCGCCAGCGAGCGGAACACCGCCGGGCAACTACACGATCACCGTGACCGCGGCGTCTGGCAGCGATTCGAAGAGCCAGACAATTGTCCTGGTTGTCCCGTAGAGTCGGAAATCAACAAAGAAAGCCCACGGTGAGATAGCCGTGGGCTTTTGTACTACGCAGAAAGCTTACGCGGCGACTACGCGCCCGCGGATAACTTGTGGTGTCCCTTCACCTCGGCAATCCCATATTGCCGGATCTTATAGAGAAGAGCCTTATAGCTGATCTGTAGAATCACCGCAGCCTGTTTCCGGTTCCAATTCGTTTGCTCCAGCGCGCGGGTGATCGCCAGCGCCTCGGCTTCATCCTTGGCAGAACGCGCCAGCGATTTCAGCCCACCCGAATCCGCAGGCTTCGAGGTGTCCCCCGAATTTGCGCCGCTGCCGTCATTGCGCGGCAGCAATTCGGTGACGGCAAGGCTTTCGTCACCGAGAATCAAGTAGCGCTTCAGGAAATTATTCAGCTCCCGCAGGTTCCCGGGCCATGAGTGATTCTGGCATGCCTGCAGCAATGCCGGAGAAAGCGGTAACGACGGCCGCGCATATCGCTCCGCCATCTGCGACATGGAGTGCTTGAGCAGGATCGGAATTTCTTCTTTCCGGTCGCGCAGCGGCGGCAGGCTCAAGGTGAAGGCGTTCAGGCGGTAGTACAGATCCTCGCGCAGCCGCTTGGTGGCGAGCGCTTCGGGAATGTTGATGTTCGTTGCGGCCAGAATGCGCACGTCGACCTTGATCACGGACCGGCTGCCCAATCGCGAGAACTGCTGGTCCTGCAAGACGTGCAGCAGTTTCGCCTGCAGCAATGGCGGCATTTCGCCGATCTCATCCAGCAGGATCGTCCCTTTATTGCACAGCTCGAATTTGCCCGGCTTGGCGTGGGTCGCCCCGGTAAAGGCGCCCGGTTCGTATCCGAATAGTTCGCTCTCCAGGAGGTCCGCCGGGACCGCGGCGCAGTTCACCTTCAAAAACGTGCGGTGCGCCCTTGGAGAAAGCTTGTGAATTAAGCGCGCCAGTACTTCTTTACCAGTTCCGCTCTCGCCGAGCAGCAGGACGGGAATGTCGACGTTCGCGACCAAGGCAGCTTGGGACCGAATCTTTCGCATCGCCGGACTGGCCGCGATGAAGAAGACGTCATCCGCCAGTTCCTCGACCTCTCCGCTGAATGTCTGCTTGCCCTGTCCCAGGCTCAAATCGATGACCGCGTCCAGTTCGGCTTTTTGAAAGGGCTTGGTCAGATAGTCCTGAGCTCCGAGCTTCATGGCCTGCACAACTTTGCGGGTGTCGGCGACGCACGAGAGCATGACCACTTTGGCTCCCGGCTGCTTCTGCCGTAATTGTTCGAGCGTCTGTAAACCGTCAATGCCCGGCATCAGTACGTCGAGGAGGACCAGGTCCGGCTGCAGGCCTTTTTCGATTTTCTGCAGAGCTTCTTCGCCGGTGCTCGCGGTCTCCACTTTATAGTCGTCGACTTCGAGCAGCGTTTTGATGTAACGCAGCATGCCGGGTTCGTCATCGACAAGGAGAATCTTCGCAGTGTGTTTCATCGGCCCTTGTCCTTGCCGGGGGCGCCAGCCGGCTTAAATGGGATTAGAAATGAGAATTTGCAGCCGGCTCCAGGATCGCTCTC
Source organism: uncultured Acidobacteriota bacterium (assembly GCA_963807095.1). GTDB lineage: Bacteria > Acidobacteriota > Terriglobia > Terriglobales > Acidobacteriaceae > Sulfotelmatobacter. The sequence goes on from CAWEAF010000003.1 coordinate 1,873,011, forward strand.
CACCCAGATTTTTCCGTCCATGCCCTGCACCAGTCGTCGCGCAATGGCCAATCCCAGTCCCATTCCTTCTTCATTCTCCGTGCCCGGCAAGCGGAAGAAGTCGTCAAAAACTTCCAGGTGAAATTCTGCCGGGATTCCCGGACCAGTATCCGACACGCTCACTTTCACCGAGTTTGGATGACTCACATTCTGCCGGCGCCGCTCGGAATTTGCAGGGACAGCAGCCGCGCGCCGTTCCCACATGTACGGCTCGGCGTGCAACCATACCGTGCCGCCCCGCGGCGTGTACTTGTAGGAATTCTCAAGCAGATTCGAGATCACACGTTCGAGTTTAGGTGCGTCGAAAGGGAAAATTGGTAGCTTGTCATTCGCCAGAAAATAGAGCGCAATGCCCTTTTGCTGACACCGACTCGACCACAGCCGGCACACTCCCGACAGGCAGTCATTGACGTTCCCGCTCTCAAACTGCATCCGCAGTCCGCCGGTTTCCAGTGCGCTGTAGGTGAGAAAGTCCTGAATGAATTGCTCCAGGCGCTTGCCACTGTCGTGCATGTCCTGCAGAACTTCGCGCTGGCGATCGCTGATGGGGCCAAGCTTCTCGCTACGCAGTAATTCGGTGTACCCGTTCAAGATCGAGAGTGGAGTCTTCAGGTCGTGAGCGGCCGATCCCAGGGCATTCGCGGTGCGCTGCACGCGCTCGCGAAGCGCCTTGTATTCTTCGAGCAGATTCTCTTCGCTGGGAAGGTCGTCGGCGACGCGAACAATAACTTGCGAGACCGGGGCGGTTGCGACGCGGACATCAGAAACACCCGTGTTCTTGTGAACAGTGGCCATATAAGGAAAAACCACAGGTTGACACGGGGAGAGAGGGTGAAACGCACTCGCTGTCAACAAGAGTGCCGATAAGCGAATCGTAAGCTAGCCTACCGCGGGCTGTCAACGAAAATGACATCCGAATTTCCCAAGTATAGCAAAAGATTGCACTTCTCTGGCGCAAGTTGGGTGGCGGCAGTCCTGATCAATGGCGAACAAAAGGAGAATCATGTGCCCGCTAATCACCGGTCTCTTAATGTTTTGCTCGTGCTCAAGCCCAATGTTCCTACTATGGTGCCGTTTTCTTCCGATTTCGTCCGCGTTTTTGGCAGTTTGGGTGCTCCTAAGCGGGGTTAGTCAGTTTTCCGCGAGTCTCAATGAGACCAAGAAGGAACCAAAATGAGCGGCGCCAGTGGACTCGGCTTCCGCTCGCGATCCCGGTTTTTGTGCGAAGCCGTGGGCCAAACGGCGGAGAATTCCTGGAGTTTGCCACCGCTCTCAACGTTAGCGCAGGCGGAATGTTGGTTGCTATTCGAAAGGTCTTACCGCAACCCCAGTCTCAACTCACCCTGGAAATACCTAGCGCTCCCCTGGCTATGGCCCGACGTTCTGCCCGGAGCCTGCGTGCCCGTGCTCTGCGGACCACTCCTGCCGATGGCTATTACCTGCTGGGCTTGAAGTTCGCTCGCCCACTGTCGCTTTCCACCCGCACTAGGAAGATCGTTTCAACCGTGTGAAAATGTTTGCGCACTGCCACCCCGGAAATGTTACTGTTGGCATCACGCGCTGATTACCAAGGCGCGGTACTGCGCTTCTTAGGTAAGTTGATGCGCCTCATATAGATAGTTAAGATTTCTCCACCTCCTTGAGACCAGCTGGCTTTTGGTTCTCTGGATGCACGTTACGGTGTGCTCTCCCCTGCGGTTAGGAAACAGCCATGACAAGCAGCAGTGTGAATACTCTCGTCCAGCCCTTGGGAGAAATGCCACCGGACGCTATCGTCTTCGGGCGTAGCGAAGCCATGAATGCGGTGCGCGATCGCCTGACCAAACTAGCCGGCGCCAATGTGCCTGTCCTCATACAGGGAGAAAGCGGCACCGGTAAAGACATCATTGCACGCATGATCCATATTGCCTCGCCGTGGCGCACGGGGCCTTGGGTCAAGGTGAATTGCCCGGCTATTCCCGGTACGCTGCTGGAAAGCGAGTTGTTCGGCTACGAGAAAGGCGCGTTCACCGGCGCCTATGGAGTGAAGCCCGGTCGCGTGGAAATGGCGCATCGCGGGACTCTGTTCCTCGACGAGATTTCCGAGCTCGACATGGCGCTGCAATCGAAACTGCTGCAGCTTCTTCAGGATGGGCAGTTCTGCCGGATCGGCGCACAGGAAGACAAGAAAGTGGAAGTGCGCGTGGTCTGCGCCACCAACCGGAAGTTGGAACAGGAAGTCGAGAATGGAACCTTCCGCTCCGACCTGTTTTACCGCATCAACGTCGTGAATCTGCATCTGCCGCCGCTGCGCGAGCGCGCCAATGACATTCCCGAGCTAGTTGCGTACTTCCTCGAATACAACAATCGCAAATACAACTGCCGCGCCAAACCGCTCTCCAGCGAGATGATGACCGTTCTGCGCAAGTATCATTGGCCCGGGAACATCCGCGAACTGGAGAACCTGGTCAAGCGCTACGTGATTCTCGGCAACGAGGAAGTGATCACGGCCGATCTTGCGCCTCGAAACACGGATTTCTTCAGCGCCGAGATTCCCCTCGACGGCCAGATTTCCCTGAAGAAACTGACGAAGCAGGCAGTTCGCGAACTGGAGCGCAAGGTGATTCTGAAGGTCCTACAGACTCATCACTGGAATCGCAAGCAGACCGCGCGCTCTCTAAGCATCAGCTACCGCGCATTGTTGTACAAGATTCGCGATGCCGGACTGCCTTCGAATCGCGCAGTAAAGCGACCGGAAGGGGAAGCAGTGAAGGGGGAAGTAGCAGCGGCGGACTAAACCTTACCCCACGGCGGTCAGATAGGGCTCTGTCAGCCCCAAGCTTCGATGCGCCGCAAGACATCGCCATAACGAGAAGAATTCGCTGATCCCGGTTCCCTCACACCCATAACATCCGCGCTCCCGTAATCAGCAGCATTGCGCACAGAATTCTCCGCAGCCAGAGCATGGGGACGCGCGTTGCCAGGTGCGATCCTACGAGTCCGCCTGGAATAGACCCAATCAACAATGACACAACTAAGCCGGGATCCACGTTTCCCAGCCGGAAATGCAGCAGGCCGGTGACACCGGTCAGAATCACCGCGTGAAGGATATCCGTACCCACACTAATCTTGGGAGGAAAACTGTAAAACAGCAGTAACAACATCATGATGATACTGCCCGATCCCACTGAAGTCATTCCTACCAGAAACCCGGCCAGCAGGCCGATTCCGACCATCCCAACGAAACTCTTCATGGTTGGCGGACGGTTCGCGACACGCTCCTCGATCTTCTTCTGAAACAGCAGAAGCATGGGAATGATGATCAGCAACACTCCCACCGCCATCTTGATGAAGTTGTTGACCCCGTCCCCGTAGAGGTGGCGAATGTGCATCAGCAACTTCACTCCGCCAATCGACCCGGGGACGCTGCCCAGCGCCAACGCAATCACCACCTGTCGCCGCACCGTCCCTTTTTTCAGGTGCATGATGCTGGCAGGCACTTTGGTGAAGAAATTAAACACCGCGTCCGAACCCACTGCCATCAGGGGCGGCACTCTCAGTCCGAAGATCAGCACCGGCAACAGCAACACACCCCCGCCGACGCCGCTCATCCCGATGAGAATGCCGACAATGAAACCTACGAAGATTTTGAATGGCAACAGTGGCATCGCTAATTTGTAGTCCTAGGCCGTCGTTCCACTGACGCGAATGCACCCTTCCCGTTCGAGGCGCAAAATGATCTCTTGCGCCGACTTTTCCGGACACATTTCGCCCGTATTGATAGTGACTTCGGCGTCCGCCGGGGCAATCAAATGACTAGACGATGCAGACAAGTGCATGAACCTCCTGGTTCAGTTTTTACGAAATTGTTTTGAGGGTATGGTAGAGCCTGTGTCGCGCAGAAGGCCTAGAGGCGACAACCGTAGATGGTTCTTGGGGAACACATGCCGATGTAGCTGCGGCGCTGCCGGGGATCGACGCTGGACTGTGGCGCCAGTGGTTCCGCCTTAGCGCGGCCGTCCCGATTTTTGCCTGACATGTCCACTGTGAATCGATAATTGTACAGTAACCTAATTAAGAATGAAGAATTGAAAACTTAGATGCGCCGGATCGCGTTGACGATTCCGAAATCTGGGTGTCCAACTACGATTTCAAACGCCATCCCTGCCCTCGAACACAGAGTGCGGCAGCATAACCTTCCCCAGCCATCACTTCGCGCAGGGACCAAATTGTTATGTCAGGCCGTGTGGTGCGGCAGGCCAGGAGCGCTCTTTCATCGCCGGGCTTCAATGAAACATCAAACGAATCCAGTGGCAAAGACAGTCCGTCTCCGCGAGCCTTGATGTAGGCTTCCTTCCGGGTCCAGCAACGAAAGAAGCCCGCGTAGCGCTCGGATTCCTCCAGCGCCGCCAACTGACGCTGCTCCTGTGCCGAGAAATATCTGCGCGCGATCGCCAGCGGATCCAGATTGTCCCGGATCTGCTCTACATCGACTCCCACTGCGCGCCCGCGCGCAAAGGCCAGCAGCGCGATTTGGCCCGAGTGGGAAATGTTGAATTCGACCGCGTCGTCGGTACGTCTTGATTTCAAGTACGGCTTCCCTTTGTCCGAATACGAAAAGGTGAGTTGTTCCGGCGCCGATCCGAGATAACTCGCCAGCACGATCCGTAGCAAAGCCCGGGTAGCGGAAAACCGTTGCCGGTCGCGCACAAAATGAAAGCGCGCCGCGCGTGTCTGCTCATCCGGGGAGAGAAGCATTTGCCATCTGGACTCTGCCTCGGCCAGGGACGCCAGCTCCACTCGCCAAAGGTGGACTTCGTCCTGCAGCAGTTCCTTTGGCCCGGGCAGAAACTCCGGGTCAGAAATGGTCATCGAGGGACTCACGATGCGCAGGTTACCCTCAACTGAAACAGCTTGCAACGAAATGTCTATGGCTCCCCAGGAGTCTCTGCGATTTCCGCCAACTTGCTCTTTTCTATTCGCGAGATCATGGGTATTCTGGATTTGAGCCCCTAAGTGACATCTGCAAAAGCCCTTCCACCGACGCACGACCAGGCGACCTCCTCGGATCGCTGGGCCGGATACCTGTCGGTCATCGTTCCTGTCTATAACGAAGTAGCGCACTTGGAGGATCTGCTGCGGGCTGTCCTTGCCTCGCCGGTGAAAAAGGAAGTCATCATCGTGGATGACGGGTCGACCGACGGCACGCGCGAGAAGCTGCAATCTTTGCCCTCCGCCCCAGACGTCACCATCCTCTTTCACGAGAAGAATTGCGGGAAGGGAGCGTCCATCCGCACCGCGCTCGCCTACGCTCACGGCGAGTACGTGCTGATCCAGGACTCTGATCTGGAATACGACCCGCAGGATTATCCCGCGCTGTTGCGTCCTCTTGAGAGTCGAGCAACCAACGTGGTCTATGGAGTACGTCCCGATCGTCCCGAGCGCGGCCTTCGCTTCTTCCTGGGGGCGAAATTTCTCACCCACCTCACCAATTTTCTATACGGCGCCGACATCCATGACGAAGCCACCTGCTACAAAGTTTTTCGCCGGTCAGTGGTGGCTCGCATCACGTTGGAGTGCAAACGCTTTGAGTTCTGCCCGGAGATCACCGCGAAACTGTGCCGCATGGGCGAAACCATCGGGGAAATTCCAATCTCCTACCATCCGCGCTCGGCGGTTGAGGGCAAAAAGATCCGGCACTCCGATGGATGGCTGGCAATCTGGACGCTAATTCGGTACCGCTTCGCCCCGCGAAGGCGCTGGCTGCAAGCATCCGCGAGTCACACGCAAGCGCCATTCGCCGTGAGCTTCACCCGCCGCGCCGCCGAATAGCCTTACACTGCCGGCGTCGTGTCCCAGAAACTCGCCGTGCGTCGGTAGGGTTTTTCTGGTTGATAACCATTTACCGCAGGGGCTAAAAGCCCGTGTTTCCCGGGCTCCGGTGACGGCGCGGCTGAAGCCGCGCCCTTTCAAAGCTTCAAACTTATTCCGCGAATATCCAGGACGCCTGAGTAGTAGCGACTAGCTCTTCTTCAATTGCTGTTTCCACCCCAGCACGCGAGCTTTCGCTCCCTCGGCTTCGGCTTCCGGGATCATGCCTTTTTTCTGATAGAGCACCGAGAGGCTGGTGTGCGCCAGGACGTCATCGGGATCGAGTTCCGCAATCCGCTGCGCCACCGCGATTGCCTCATCATAGCGCTGCAGATCCTGCAAAGCCCGTGCCAATCCGTGCATGGCTTCGGTGAAGGTCGGGTCCGCCGCCACAGATTCCCGATAGCTCGCGACCGCCTGGTCGAGTTGGCCGTCTGCCATCAGGTCAAGGGCGCCATAGTAGAGGTCTTCGGCCTTCTGGCGGGCGTTTGAGTCGGACATTCAGCAGAATTCCCCAGCGGAAAGCTGGATTCTAGCATGCCGATGTAGGGCAGCGGCCGCGACTAGCCTAGTCGGAACATGAGGCAGCTGCCGGTGGCTGGTCGGACCGTGTGGGGACGGCCGCCTCGGCCGCCTCGGCCGTCCAGCCGCGAAGCGGCGTCATTCTTTCGTATGCGGCAGCCCCGGTTCTGTTTATCATGCACTACATGCGCACGCGCCTCCGCTTCCTCTGGAACGCCACGAAGGGCCACCGCCTCGCGCCTTGGCGAAGCCCCTATCTTCTCTGGCGTATCGAGACCTATACCGGGGTGAAGATGAAAGAGATCGGCTTTGTGGAATTCTGGGAGTTCATGTGGCGGGAACGCCACGAACTATGGCGCTTTCTGCGCTGGACCGGAGAGATGGACCGCTGGGTGCATCCCCGGCCGAAGAATTCCTGAACACAGGTTTGAACCACGGAGACACCGAGGCACGGAGAGTTTACTTGAGAAGGCCCGGTAATTAACCGTAACTTCTTGGTATCGGCGAACACACTGAACGGGGATTGCGTTGAACTACGTTGCCCAGTGTCTCCGTGGTGAAACCTAGGCGCCTTTGCCCGCCGCCGCGCCCTCACCTAGCAAAATGCTGACTTCGGCGCCTTTGCCCGCGCCTGTAAGCTGTGCCGCGGACGCTCGATTGGCGACGATCTCCAGATATCCCATGCTCCCCAGAATGCCGAAGACTTCTCCCGGCGCTCCCTCGGCGTAGGCCGTGCGAAGCTCGGAGATCTCTTTGTTGCCGACCACGATTTTGAATCCACCTTTGCCCGCGAACACAGCCGGAGCATCCTCCGGCGTCACGTTCGTGATCATGTTGCCGAAGCGATCCACCTTCAGAACTACGGCGCGCAGACGGTTTTCGGCCACCGGCTTCGGGCGCGGCGCCGCGAAGCGCACGTAGTCTTCAATCTCGTCTCCAAACTTGTGCGAATCGACCATCTTTGCCAGATACGCCGCGATGGGTGCGAATACGTCGCGCCCGTGGAATGTACTGCTCACCGGCTGCCGGAAATAATGGTCGGAAGTGACATGGCGCACATGGATACGCTCTTCTTTGGCATAGACCATCGACAGCACGCCATTGTCGGGCGCGACAAAATGGTAGCCATCGCTCGAGGCGATGATGGGACGCCGCGTGGTACCCACGCCCGGATCGACCACCACCATGTGCACCGTGCCCGTGGGGAAATAGGAATACGCCTGTGAAATGGCCAGCGCGCCATCGAGCACGTCATAGGCCTGCACCGCGTGCGAAATGTCGACGATCGCCGCTTCCGGCACGATGTCAAGAATGACTCCCTTGACGGAGCCCACAAAATGATCGTTGGTTCCAAAATCAGTGGTGAGAGTGACTACCGGACGATGCGCCAAAACTTTCCCTCGCTGGAAGACAGAATTTTCCCTTGGCTCAAAAAGTAATGGGCCGGAGGCTGGGCGTCAAGGCACGGAGGTAATAGCAAAAACAGCTTGTTAATCCTCTCGCAGCGCCTGCATGGGCTGAATCGACGCCGCCTTCCGCGCCGGCAGCAGTGCCGCAATCAATCCAATTCCGGGCAGAACCAGCAGCACCGAGGCGTACGTCCACACGTCCAGGGGACGCACGTGATACAAGAAGCTCTGGATCAGCCGCGCGGAAGCAAAAGCCAGCACTAGTCCTACTCCGAGGCCGACGCCGATCAGAATCGATCCTTGCCGCAGGACCATCTGCGCAACGCCTTGCCGGGTTGCCCCCAACGCCATGCGCACGCCGATCTCGCGGCGCCGGTATCCGACCAGCTGCGACAAGACCCCATACAGCCCGGCAATGACCATTACGACCGCCAGCCCAGCAAAGGACGCCACCAGATACAGCCCCAGTCGCTGGCTAAATGTATTCAGCTCCACGACCTCCTGCATAGTCTGGAAATTGTCGAGGGCCAGGCCCGGCGCAGCCTGATGAAATACGGTTCGCATTTCTGCCGCCACCGGAAAATCGCCTCGCGTCTTGACGACGAAGCTGACCATAGTCTTCAACAGCGCCTGATAGAACAGCGACGTCGTGGGGACCTGTTCCTGCGGCAGCATGATGAACGGCTGAACATCCGCGCCGACACTCTTATCGACCTGATCGGCGAGAACGCCGACAATCGTGTAGGGCTTGAGCATGCCCGTATCTTTGCCTTCGAGGTCGATCTGCTGTCCCAGCGGATCCTTGCCGGCGAAGTACTTCCGCGCCAACGTTTCGTTGATAACCGTCACGAAGGGAGCCGAAGCCACGTCGTCGTCGCTGATCGTGCGTCCCTGCACAATCGGCGTGCCGAAAACCCTGGCGTAATCTCCGCTTACGGCGCTCACGCGGGCCTCGCGCGGATTTGAAATGTCTTTAGGCTGGCCGACGATCTCGAAGCTCGAGCCTATATTCATCCCCGAAAGCGGCGGGGCGGTGGAGAGAGCAGCGCTCTCCACGCCGGGAACGTGGCGCATCTGATCAAGCACGGTGCGATACGTCAGCGTCGCAATCGAAGCTGGAGCGTGTGCCGCATCTTCGGAGACCGCCATGGCAGTGAATCCGCCGGAATCTCCCGGCATCGCACTGAAAGTGGTAATGTGCGCCGTTTCAAAGCCCAAACTGGACCTCTCCAGGTTCCACAGAGTATGAAAGAGCAAGCCGGTTCCTACCAGCAGCAGCGTCGAGAGCGCTACTTCGGCGGCGACCAAGCCTCCGCTGAGCTTGCCACCCACGGAGCGAGATCCGAGTCCCCGCGATGCCGCCTGTAACGCAGCCTGGGGATTGGCCCGCGCCACCAGCAGTGCGGGGAGAAGCGACGACAGAATGGTCGTCACAATGGCGATGGCACCCAGCGCCAGAACGATCGTCCAGTGAATCGCAATCGAATCGCCACGCGGGATCGTTCCCGGGGGCAGCTTTCGAAGACCCACCATCGCCAACTGGGCCAGCAGCAGGCCGCCGCCGCAGCCGAGCAAGCTCAGAGCCAATCCTTCTGCCAGCATTTGGCGAACCAGGCGCATCCGGCCTGCGCCCAGCGCCGTCCGAACCGCAAATTCTTGCTGGCGCCCCAGGCAACGCGCGATGAGCAAGTTTGAAACGTTGGCGCAGGCAATCAGCAGAACGAGGCCCAGCGCAGTGGACAGCGCATAAAACACCGGGCGCACCGGCCCGGTCAGCAGTTCCTGATACGAGGTGGCGCCAAATTTGATTGCACCTTCATCGCTTTTTCGGGGAATGTGAGCGGCGATAGCGTCGAGTTCATGCTGCGCCTGGACGATGGTGACACCGGGACGAAGCTCGCCCACCACGTTGAAGAAGTTATATCCTCGATCTTTCAACATCGCCGACGTCGGCTGCAGCGGGAGCCAGATGCCTTTGCTCATATCGGGTCCCAGTTCTTCCGGGAACACAAAAGTGCGTGGCATTACGCCGATCACAGTGCGCGTCTCACCGCCAATCCTGACCGGCTGCCCGACAATATTCTGGTCGGCATGAAAGTTTTGCCGCCAGGCTTCTTCCGAGAGCATGACAACTTGCGGTCCGCCAGCCTGGCCTTCGGTATCGGCAAACGTGCGTCCAAGGATCGGCTGTACGCCCAGCATTGAAAAAAGATTGGTGGTAACACGCGGAGCGGCTAAGGCCTGCGACGAATCCCGAGTCTGCAGCACGGAAACGTCTTCGGAGTATCCCGCAACCTGCTGCAAGAGTTTCGATTGTCCCTGGATATCTTGATAGTTGAGCCAGGATGTGGATGCGAAACTGGTTGTGTCCTTCCCGTATCCGATGTACACCAGCTGATCCGAATGCGCATACGGCAGCGGCCGCAGCAGGACGCTCTCAATCACCGTGAAGATCGCCGTGTTCGCTCCGACTCCGAGCGCCAGAGTCAGGATGGCCAGCAACGCCATTCCCGGAGTCTTGCGCAGCTGGCGCAGGGCATGGCGAAGATCGTGGAACAGGGTTTGCATGGAGGCCTCCAGGCTGAGGGACTAAGGGGATCATCTGGCACTTTCGTCGCCAAACGCGCCTGGAAGATATCTCACGCCTCCTCAAGAGGTTCCCTGTTTTAAAGCCAGCCACCGAGGTCCGCAACGCTGGCCGAAACCAGAAATAGATGTTCGAAAACGAACAGGTCAGGAAGTTTGGCGGAAGGCAGCGCGCGGTTGACGCTTACTCGTACCGCAGAGCCTCGATCGGATGCATCCGAGAGGCCTTCAGGGCAGGGAAGAATCCTGACACAATCCCCACCATCGAAAGGATCGTGAAGGAAATGATCATTACGCCCATCGATGCATGGAGGAAGATCGCACCCTCGTGGTCCGTGGTCTTGTAGAACTCGTCGTAGAGCGGCATAGGCGGGATCACCCAGGTCAGAAACTCGGCCACCGCCATCCCGATCAGCCCGCCGACAAACGTCAGCACCAACGCTTCCAGCAGGAACTGGACCAGGATATGCCGCGGCCGGGCTCCGATTGCTTTGCGTAAGCCAATCTCGCGAGTTCGCTCCGTCACCGAAACCAGCATGATGTTCATTACGCCAATTCCGCCCACGGCCAGCGTGCAGACTCCGATCAGTCCCAGCACCGCCTGCAATCCGTAGGAGAACGCGTTGATCATGCCGCGATCTTCAATGGTGTCCCACGCCGGAGTTGCCTTATCGTCTTTGGGATCGAAATGGTGACGTCGCGCGATCACCTCGCGTACTGCCATGAGCGCTTTCTTGTTCAGTTCCGGAGCGGTTGGCTCAATGATGATCTCGTCGGGATCGCGCAGGTTTTTCAGATCCCGCATCAGCGCGAACGGAATAAACGCATTCTCGTTATCCGGACCTTGATACATCGAGTCCTGGATCTTGTTTCTCATCGTGCCGATCACTTCAAAATCCAGCCCGCCGATTTGGACGTGTTGTCCTGCGCCAGGAGCTCCCTGGAAGACTTTCTTCGCGGCACTGTAGCCGAGGATCACGACCCTGCGATGATCGCTAAAATCGCCTTCGTTAAAGTAGCGTCCGTCCGCGATTTCCAGTTTCCGCATCTGCCCGTAAGGGAAGTCCACTCCGCGAGTCATGATCGAGACCACCCGGGTTCCGATCTTGAATCCGAAGTCCCGATCAATCTCGCCGCTGACCGCCCGCACGATGGGAACCTCCTCGCGGATTGCCTCCACGTCCTCGAGCTCGTACTTCACGCCCTTGCCCGCGCGCTGGCCGCCAGCCTGCATGCTGGTCTGTCCCGGCCACAGCACGATGACGTCGTTCCCCATGTTCAGGAACGCATGCAGCACGCACCCGCCGAGCCCTTGTCCATACGCCAGCAGCAGCACGACCGATACCAGGCCCCAGCCGATGCCCAGCATGGTCAGCGCCGAGCGCATCCGGTCCCGCATCAGCGCCTGCCATCCTTGCGATATGAGCTCTTTCAGGAACATGGATGATTCTCTGAACGCGAATCAACTTCTTTGCCACGGATTACACGGATTCTCGCGGATAACTCCTTATTGATCTCGAATTAGGGTGACTCCATGATGTTCCCAACTTTTCTTCGAGCCGTGTTCATCCGCGTGAATCCGCGGCAAAGAAGTCCCTTATTCGATATGTATGTCGCCCGAGCCGGTCCGCACTCTCAACAGCGGCCCTCCACCGCGCACTTTGCCGTGAATCGATTTGTGAGTATCTCCGATGTGTCCTTGCACGGTCATCTCAATGGGCGAGTTCACATTGACGCTGCCGGAGCTCGAAGAAATGTCGGCATCAAAAGCCGCGTTCGCGGGCAGCCGTACGTGGACGTTGCCCGAGCCCGTGCGAACTTCCCAGGTCCCGCTCTGGGTGCCTTCGGCGGTCACATCGCCGCTTCCGGTTTCGCCACGAAAGCCGCCCTGGACGCCACGCGCGATGATGTTCCCCGATCCCGTATGCAGGTCGATGTCGCCCGCTCCAGTCTCTGCGATCTCTACATCGCCGCTTCCGGTCCCGCCCCGTACGGATCCGGCAACCTCGCGCGCCCGCACATCGCCCGATCCCGTCTGCAGCCGGATTTCACCACTCACCCCGCGCATCTTCACATCACCCGACCCGGTCTGGACATCCACATTGCCCTTGGTGCCTTCAATCGTCTGATCGCCCGATCCGCTGTGGGTTCGCACAGATGTATTCGCCGGCACCGTGATCTCGTAGTCAACCGAGATGTTGCGGAGATTCACATAATCGATATGAACGCTGTTGCCGTCCTGCCGGATCGGAGGATTCTTTTCGATGGCCTGCACATCGTCCTCGCGCCGCCCCCCAAACCAGCGGTCTCCAACATAGATTTTGCCGTGGATCGACACCGTGCCCGACGAGCCCGCGCGAACCGTAACATCGCCGGAATGGGTCAGGACTTCGAGATCGACCGGACCGCTGACCTGCAGCGTTTTATCGAAGGTGCCCTGGGGAGTCGAGGCGAATACCGCGCTCGAGCTGCACAGCACGACCAGCGCAACTGCCAGCAATGCGCCGGACACGAGAGAAGAAGAGAGAATTCGTTTTTCATTATTCATAGCGCAAGGACTCCACTGGTGTCATATCCGCGGCCCGCTGGGCCGGATACATCCCGGCGGTCACGGTGATCAAAGAGAGTGTAAAAATCGAAAGGACGATCGAGATGGGGGAAACGATCGGATGGGGCACAAAATCGGGCAGGGGAATGGCTGTTACCCCCACGCAGGTTCCCAGTCCCAGGATAAACCCAAAAATTCCGCTGGCGATGGTCAACATCGCCGACTCTGCAAAGAACTGCCGCAGAATGTCCCGCTTGGTCGCGCCCATGGCCTTGCGAGTCCCGATCTCGCGCGTGCGTTCGCTGACCGAAACCAGCATGATGTTCATCACGCCAATGCCTCCCAGGCATAAAGTCACGATCGCCACGCATCCAAAGAACAGCGTTACGACGCCGAAAATCTTTGCCAGTTGTTTGGCGCCATCCATCGTGTCCCATATGAATAGGGCATCTTTATCGAGCGGATCAAAGTGCCGCACCCGGCCAATCGCGCGCCGTACTTGCAATACTGCCGCCTCATGCTCTTCCGGGTCGGCCACTTCAAACACAATGTCGTCCAGATATCCACGGGTAATTCCGGCGCCAGGTTTTTCCGGGGGAGGGAAGTCGCGCGACACTGCCGAGTAGGGCGCGAACAGGTAATCGTTGTCGGGGCCGCTGTAATTCGAATTCTGTTTCTTCTCCTGCAGAATCCCAATCACCGAGTAGGGCATGCTCTTGACCAGCACAGTCGCGCCAATCGCCGGTTGTCCCGGAAACAACTGCCGGTAGGCTTTCGACCCCAGTACCAGCACGCGCCGGCCTTCGCGCTCGTCGTCATCGGTGATGAGTCGCCCTTCGGAAATTTTCAGCGAGCGAAAGTCCTGGTAGGACGGCCACATGCCCACCACGCCGCGATTCGCCGAGTTGAACTGGCTGACTTCCGGAATGTAGCGGCGCAATTCCGGGCTGACATTCTTCACCAGGTAGCACTCGTCCCGGATCAACTCCGCGTCGTCTACGTTGAGCCGAATCTCGCGCCCGGCGGCCCGTCCACCCACCTGCGAACTGGTCCGCCCGCCCCAGGTGATGACCAGATCCTTACCCAGGGTCTCCATGTGCTTCTTCTGATCGACTACGAAGCCGCGTCCCAGTCCTACCAGGATGATCACCGACGCGATCCCCCACACCAGCCCGAACATCGTGAGGAATGTTCGCATCTTGTGCGCCCGGAAGGTAGCTATCGCTTGTCGAAGAATCTCAGAGAGAGTCATGGCAGTCGCCAGAAATGCAGTGCAAACAAATCGGGTCTTAGGTTTGAGGTCTTAGGTTCAGCGCCTAATACCCAGGACCTAAGACCCGGATGTCATCCAACTATTGCAGGACTACTTCTTGTCCTTCCTTCAACCCGCTCAGCACTTCAGTCTTCGCGCCGTTGGAAATCCCGATGTTGACCGCAACTTTGGTCTTGCCGTCCTTGGCTTTCGGACTGGGAATCTCAACGGAGGCTTTCTTGTCTTTGTCGTAGATGATCGCGCCTTCGGGGATCTGCAGAACGTTCTTGTGCTCATCCAGGATGATCTCGGCGTTTGCCGTCATTTCAGCTTTCAGCTCTCCGCCTGGATTCTGGATCGACACCCGCACTTCAAAGGTGGTGACGTTATCTTTCTCCACGCCCATCGGAGAGATCTTCGTAACTTTGCCGTCAAACGTCTTGTCTTTGAAGGACTCGACCTTGATGCGCGCTCGCTGTCCCAGATAGACCTTGCCGATATCGCTCTCGTCGACCTTGCCTTTCACGTACACTTCGCTGGTATCGCCCAAAGTCATAACCAGCGTGGCCGACGATCCCAATACCAGGATCGAGCTGACCGCGTCTCCCATTTCGACGTCGCGCGAGAGCACGATGCCATCGATCGGCGAAATGATGTCGGTGTAGCTGAGCTGCTCTTCCAGTTGCTTCTCATTCGCCCTGTCCTGCGCGACCACTGCCTGCGATTGCGCAATCTTTGCCTTCAGCACTGTGACCTGCGCCTTCGACACATTCTGCTTGTTGAGCGCCATTTCATAGGCACGCTGCGCATCTTCCAGCGCCGAAGTAGATACCACGCCATCCTTCGCCATGCTGACGCCACGCTCATAGGCACGCTTCAGCAGCGGCACGTCCGGACCTTCAGCATCCACCTTGGCCCTCTCGAAGTCCGCTTGCGAGCTGGTCAGGTTCGCCTCTGCTGCTGCCAGGGCCGCACTGGACTGCTCCACCTGCGCTTCGATCTCGATCTTGTCGAGCTGCGCCAGCAACTGGCCTTTCTTCACCCGGTCGCCGTACTCGACATATAGCTTCTTCACGATGCCGCTGGCCTTCGACTTCACCTCAACCTTGGTGATGGGCGTGACCTTGCCCGTAGCCACCACGCTCTTGGCCAGATCTCCTTTTTCCACTTTGGCGAGTTTCGATGGATCGATCTTGGTGCCGCCGCGCGTCGCCGCAAACACTCCTATCGCGATCAACAGTACGATAGCCACGACCACCGAGCCCCAGATAATCAGTCTGCGACGCTTCTTTTTGCCATTATTGCCGTTACCGTTCACAGTTCCTCCTGTACGAATCGCCAAATGGAGATTGGGAGCCATCGCGCCCTCACCCCTATATACGTTGCCTTCATTGTGTTAGTTCCGGATTTCCTGCTGAAAATTCTTAAACTCTGGATTTGATTGACCCCGGCGGCCGGGCGATTGAATCCCGCCTGCGAGTTAGACCACTTCCTTCTTAAAAGGATAGCTCATAACTGACCGTATTTTTGTGATCCTGGATACCCGCAGAATGACGAGTTCAAAGAACCAGACACCGGCTTCCGGCGGCTGACAACTGCCTTTGAAATGCTAGAATTACGCATCCATGCTCGCCTTTGTGCTGCTCCGGGTTTTGGTGATCCTTCTCCTGGTCGCAGCTAATGCTTTTTTTGCCGCCGCCGAATTTGCCCTGGTCAGCGTCCGCGACACCCGTATCCAGCAGCTTATCGAGGCCGGGCGCATCGGCGCCCGCATCGTTCAGCGCCTTCATCAGAACCTCGACGAGGTGGTCAACGGAGTCCAACTCGGGATCACCATGGTCAGCCTTACCCTCGGGTGGATCGGCGAGCCCATCGTCGCCGGACTCGTCGCCAACGTACATTTTCTCCATCGCCTCCCCCATCTCGAAATCTATGCGCACGGCATCGCGATTGCGATCGCCTTCACCCTCATTACCTACATGCACGTGATCCTCGGTGAACTGGTGCCGAAGACTCTGGCGCTGCAGCGGGCCGAACAGATCGCCCTCGCGGTGGCTGCGCCCATGGAAGCCTTCCTTACCCTCACCCGTCCCGTTCTGTTCTTTATGCGACGTTCCGGAGGCCTGGTTCTCCGCATGTTCGGCGCCCAGCAGACTCGTCGTCGAGGCGCGGTCCACTCCCCCGACGAACTCAAACTCATCGTCACCGCCAGCCGCCAGTTCGGGCAGATCCCTGAATTTCAGGAAGAGATGATCCATAGCGCCATTGAACTCGATAGCATTACAGTCCGCGAAGTCATGGTTGCCCGTCCTGATATCTTTTCTCTGCCTTCCGATCTCATGTTGGACGACGCTCTGGTCCGCGTGGTCGAAGGCCAGCACTCCCGCATCCCCGTCTACGATCCGCAGCGCGGTCCCGAACACATCGTTGGAGTTCTCTACTACAAGGACCTCATGCGCTGGATGCGCCTCCGCCTCAGCAATCTGGGTCAGACCACTGCGACCCGCATCTCCCGTATGCAAATCGGCCAGATCATGCATGACGTTGTGGTCGTCCCGGAAACGAAAGTTCTCGCCGAATTGCTCGCCGAATTCAAAGAGCGCCGCCGCCATCTCGCCGTCGTGGTCGACGAATTCGGATCCACTGCGGGAGTGATTACGGTCGAAGATATCCTCGAGCAACTGGTCGGCAATATTGAAGACGAGTTTGACGTCTCGCCGAGCGAGCCGGCTCTGGAGGATGAGTCTGTTCTGTTGCTCGAGGGGTCGGTCAACATTCGCGACCTGGAAGCCGAGTACGGCCTGACCCTGCCGCGCGAGGCCGGATTTGAAACTCTTGCCGGATTCATTCTCGCCCGCCTGCAGCGTATCCCGAACCTGGGCGACAGTTTCGAATACGAAGGCCGCCGCTACACAGTGGAAGAATTGGAGGGCCACCGCATCGCTCGAGTCCGAATAGAGAAGACGGCCAACGCAGAGGCGGAAGCTGCGAAGCGGGGCGGTTAACGCATGTCGCGTGAGAAAAAAATAATGAGGATGGAAAGAGAGAAATTGTCATCCTGACCGGAGCGCGGCGGCGAACGAAGTGAGCCATCGTGCACAGGCGAAAATCACATTTTCCGACATCCATCAAGTATTGCTTCGCTTCCTTTGGGGCAAACAACGCCGTTGGAGGAACGTATCGCTGAGACCTGAGACCTGAGACCTGAAAACTGAGACCTGAAATCTGAAATCCCTTCTCCAACGCGTCCTCTACACCCTCCCAGTCATCTGGCTGGTGGTCAGTATCGTCTTTCTGCTGATCCACCTCGTTCCCGGAGATCCCATCCAGCAGATGCTTGGCGAAGGCGCTCCGCCCGCTGACATCGCTGCCACGCGCCATGCCTTCGGACTCGACGCCCCGCTCGGTGAGCAATACATCCGCTACTGGAAAGGCGTCCTTCACGGCGATCTCGGACGCTCCATCCGCTACAACCAGACGGTCACGGGGTTGCTGGCTCAACGCTATCCCTACACGCTGCGCCTGACCCTGGCATCTCTGTTGGTTGCGATTGTCCTCTCGATTCCCGCCGGAGTTCGCTCAGCGCGCCGCCGCAATCGCTGGGACGACCGCCTGCTCTCGGTCGTCAGCCTATTTGGCCTGTCATTCCCCAACTTCGCGCTGGGCCCCATCCTGATCTTGCTGTTTGCGATCAAGCTCGGATGGCTTCCCGTTTCCGGCGCCGGATCCTTCGCTAACCTGGTTCTGCCCGCCATCACTATGGGCGGCGCACTAGCTGCCATCCTCACCCGCATGGTGCGCACCTCCATGCTCGAAGAGTTAAGCCAGGACTACATTCGCACGGCCCGCGCCAAGGGCCTGCCGGAGCGAACCGTCGTCTACCGGCACGCTCTGCGCAATGCCATGATCCCGGTTCTGACGGTGCTGGGCCTTCAATTCGGCGCACTCCTGGCGGGCGCGATCGTGACCGAAACGATCTTTTCCTGGCCCGGCATCGGACGCCTCACCATCCAGGCCATTTCCAACCGCGACTACTATCTGGTGCAAGGCTGCATTCTCGCCATCGGGCTCACCTACGTTGCGGTGAACTTTTTGACGGATGTGCTGTACTCTGTGGCGAACCCCAGGATCCGGCAATAGTGCGACCTGGAAATCTGGAATTGCGCCTTGGAGGTTCCGGATGAGCATGGCTTGACACATTCGCTCACGGGCGTACAATGTACGTACGAAGTGGAGAGCGCCATGCTCGCGACCGGGACCAAGAAAAAGCGTACCGAGCGCTTCAACGTTCGCCTTAGTGAGCGCGAAGCACGGCTCATCCGCATGGGAGCGGAGCAGCGCGGTGTGAATATCACGGACTTTGTCCTCGAGAGTGCCTGCGCCCGGGCTGAGTTGGAAATTGCCGAAGCTCGTCATTTCGACCTGAGTTCCAGGGATTGGCAAAGATTTACTGAGGCTCTCGACCGGCCGGTAAAAACTAAGCCTCGTCTGAAAAGACTCTTCGCGGAGCCGACGATCCTCGAACGGTCCTGATGCCTTCCTCGAAGCTGCCGCTGTCGCAGGTCGAGCCGATTTCAGAACTGCACGAACTCAGGCGCTTCGATTGCGGTTCCCAGCCGTCGCTCAATGATTGGCTGAAGCGCTTTGCCCTCGCCAACCAGAGAAACGAATCAGCCCGAACGTATGTGGTTCACCGCGGCAACTTCGTCGTCGGATACTACTCGGTATCTGCCGGAGGTGTCTCGCCTGAGAACGCTCCAGCTCGCATCGCCAAAGGGCTTGCCAGGCATCCGATCCCGGTGATTCTTCTGGCACGGCTCGCTGTCGACAAGGGCGAACAGGGAACGGGCCTCGGAAAAGCGCTCTTGAAAGATGCTCTGGGTCGTATTGCCCAAGCGGCCGACATCGTCGGAGCTCGCGCAGTCCTGGTTCACGCCATCGACGGACCCGCGAAGAAGTTCTACCAACACTTCGATTTCGAGCCCTCGCCTGTCCATGACCTGCAGCTCATGCTCTTGATGAAAGACCTGCGGCAGGCAATCAAGGGATAGGCGCAGAGGCTTGTTTTTCGTGTTCTTAAGAGGGGCTTGGGGACTGAGTCAAAAAGGCGGGACTCGATCGCCCCGCCTCCCGGATCAAACTACGCAGCTTGCATCATCTTCTTCATCCGCTCCTCCATGTCCTTGGGAGAGACATCCTCCACGTGGGTGGCGATGCCCCAGAGATGTCCGAACGGATCTTGAATAAAGCCGTTGCGATCTCCGTAAAACTGGTCTTGCACCGGCTTAAGGATTTTGGCGCCCTCGGCAGTCGCCTTCTGTATCACCTGGTCCACGTTTGGAAGGTAAACATAGAGGCTGATTGGGCTGCCGCCGATGGTCGCCGGACTGGTGTGTCCCGCGCCCATACTGGGATTTTCGTCGGCGAGCATGATGATCGAGTTACCGATTTTCAATTCTGCGTGCCCGACCTTTCCGTCCGGACCATTCATGCGGACGGTTTCAGTCGCACCAAATACTTTCTTATAGTACTCGATGGCTTGCGCGGCACCCTTGATGACCAAGTAAGGCGAAACGGAGTTGTAATCTTTCGGAATGTAAGAGACTTTACTCATGGATTTTCTCCTCAGAATGTAGGCTAAGGGTTGGAGTTACGGCGCGCCGGCCAGATCGGTCTGGCGGTCGAGGATCTGCCTTTATGTAAACACAATGCGAGACCGACCTCAACCCCGTCTGCCGCTTTTTTCTGGGAATCTGATTTTCAGGGCCGCCGATTCGGCAAAACGAGAGTAGGGTCAAGAAGTAACTAACCAGTAATCTTCCACTCCGCTGTTTAAAGATTTCCAAACTCCATCAATCCCCTTGACAACACGGTTTTTGCAACTAGAATCTGATCCCCATGGCAAGCCAAACCAGTTCCCCAACCAACCGCTGGTCCATTGCTGTTGCCGGTGTGATCATTCAAATCGCCTTGGGCGCCGTCTATGCCTGGAGCGTCTTCCGCATCCCGCTCACCAAGGCATTCGGCTGGACGATCTCGCAGGTCACCCTGGCCTTCACCATCGCCATCCTGACTCTGGGATTTGCCTCATTTGCCGGGGGCTTGTGGATGCGTCGCTCGGGTCCGCGCGCAGTCGCCATCGCCGCCGGAATCTTCTACGGCGTCGGGATTTTCCTCGCCAGCTTTTCCGGAGGACATCTGTACTGGCTCTATTTTTCGTACGGGCTACTGGGTGGCATTGGCCTCGGCCTGGGCTACATCGTTCCGGTAGCGACCTTGGTGAAATGGTTCCCTGACAGGCGCGGGATGATCACCGGCATCGCGGTTGCCGGATTCGGCGCGGGCGCTCTCATCACCGCGCCCATTGCCAGCCGCCTTATTATTAGCGTGGGCGTGCTCAGGACCTTCGCCATCTTAGGGATCGTCTACTTCTTTGCAGTGACCATTCCCGCGCTGTTCATGAAGGACCCGCCGCCGAACTATCGTCCAGAGGGATGGACGCCGAGCGCCTCGCAGCAGAAGCAGCGCTCCGCAAAAACCTATACTCTTCCCCAAGCCATGCGCACCTGGCAGTGGTATGGACTTTGGGCTCTGTTGTTCCTCAATACCAGCGCTGGCATTTCGATCATCTCGCAGGCCGCGGCCATGACGCAGGAAATTACTCGAGTCACAGCGGCGGTTGCTGCTGGGCTGGTCGGCATCATCTCCATCGCCAATGGCAGCGGACGATTCCTCTGGGCCTGGTTCTCCGACCTGGTCGGAAGGAGAGCCGTCTTCTTTAGCATGTTCGTCATTCAGGCGATTCTGTTTTCCCTGCTGCCCAGGATCCAAAGTTTCGCAGCGTTCTCGGCTGTCTGCTTCGTGATCCTTCTCTGTTACGGAGGCGGGTTCGGGACGATGCCTGCTTTCGCCGCCGACTATTTCGGAGCGGAAAACGTCGGCTCGATTTATGGCCTGATGCTCACGGCCTGGGGATTCGCTGGAGTCTTTGGTCCCATGCTGATCGCCAGTATTCGCCAGAGCACTGGCCGGTATTCCAACGCACTATACGTGATCTCCGCCGTCATGCTATGCAGCGCGGTCATTCCGCTGGTGGTCCGTCCTCCGTCGGTGCGGCGAGAGGCTGTCGAGATGCCGCAGGCCGCTTAGACTGTCGGCCTGATGGAGACTACGGCAGGCAGGCTGACGTTAAGGGCTCGCCGGTTTCCGCAAATTCCGTCTGAAGTCTGTCAGGCACAGTTTAAGATGCTTCCATGTCCACGGCAGCCATCCCGCTGCGGCATCGCATCAGCAGCAACGCTCGCCACAATCCGCTGGCCGCGACCGGAGTGGTGCTTGTCGTCGTATTCGTGATGTTCGCGCTCTTCGCGCCCTGGATTGCTCCCCAGGATCCCGCTGCCATCAACCTGCCGGCGCGGCTCGATCCGGTATCCCACGCCCATTGGTTCGGGACCGACGAACTTGGCCGCGACATTCTCTCGCGGGTTATTTTCGGCGCGCGCATCTCCATGCTGGTGGGAAGCAGCGTCGTGCTGACCTCGCTCGGGCTCGGTCTCATCATCGGCTCGATCGCGGGATACTACGGAGGAGCGATCGACCGCTTCGTCAACGTTGTCCTGATGAATGCGTTCCTTTCCTTCCCTGGGATCCTGATCGCCATTGCGTTTGTAGCATTTCGCGGTCCCGGCATTTTCAACCTCGTGATCGCGCTTTCGCTCGGCGGATGGGTTGGCTACGCGCGCCTGGTACGCGGGCAGGTTCTGGCCGCCCGTGAACGCGAATTCGTCGAAGCAGCCCGCGCATTAGGCGCCAGCGATCTGCGCATCATCGTGCGACACATTCTGCCGAACATCATTCAGCCGGTCATCGTGCAGGCCGCCATCGGCATGGCCGGAGCGATTCTCGCCGAAGCAACCATGAGCTTTCTCGGTTTGGGCGTTCCTCCTCCTACCGCCAGCTGGGGCACCATGCTCAACGACGGTCGCGCGCACCTGTTCGACGCGCCCCATCTTGTGCTGTTTCCAGCGCTGGCAGTGATGCTCGCCGTGCTCAGCTTCAACTTCATCGGTGACGCCTTGCGAGATTACCTCGACCCGCGCTCTCGGATCGAAGCCGGGCTGTAAAGCGAGTCCCTGGCCTCTGGTTTCGTCTTTGGTCGTACCCAAAAAGGAGACGACGGGACCGACAGTTACTTCGTGTTCCTTCGTGTCCTTAGTGGTTCCAGATTTTGATTTCCCTCGCGCAACATTTCTTTACAGTCCGTGTTTTCTCCCTCCGTGGCCACAAAGAACGTGAGAATTACGAACTTCACACATTGGAGAAGACCTATGCAGAGCACCCTCAAAATTTCGTTTTTCAGTGCAGCGCTCGCGATTCTCGCGCTGCCCGTGGTCGCACAAAGTACAACTCAGCCGGCGCCGGTGAACGGTCAGACTATTCAACAGCGCAAAGAAAATCAGCAGGATCGCGTCGCCAATGGCGTAAGCAGCGGCCAGTTGACTGCCGGGGAAACCACGAATTTGGAAAGGAAAGAAACGAACCTGAACCAGGAAGAGCGCGACATGCGCAAGCTCGATAACGGAAAGCTGACCGGGACCGACAAATCTACGCTCAACCAGCAGCAAAACCAGCTTTCGAAGCAGATCTATCAGGACAAGCACAATACCAACGCGCAGAACACCGATCCGAAGGGTGAAGTTGGCAAGCGTGCCGAGAACCAGCAGGACCGCATTGGGCAGGGTGTCAAGAGCGGACAGTTAACCGCCGGTGAAGCCGCTCACCTCGAAAGGAACGAAGCGCGGGTCAATCGGGAAGTGCACAACGATCGCGCGGCCAACGGCGGCAAGTTGACTCCGCAGGAGCGCAAGCAAGTCAACCAGCAGCAGAATAAAATGTCGCGCCAGATCTATCGCGACAAGCACAACGGACGCCACCAGTAAGAAGAAAGCGCGAGCCAGACGCCGCGCGACAACTGCGCCACTTTGTTGAAGCCCCGGCTGCCTACCCCCGGGGCTTTCTATTGTTCGCGTTCCAGGCGTTTTTTCAACTACTCCACGGATCGGTACAACCTCATCCTGTTGTCGCCACCTGCAAGCCATTGACAATGCAGAAGATACATTCCTTGACATAGAATTACAAATTGCGATATAACTATTGCAATTTGAGATACACCTTTGGGATGCCTTTATGAAGCTGGGCGAAAAAATCCGCTACCTGCGCGAGGTCGAAGGGTCGTTGCGTGGGCTGGACCGCCCCATGACGCAGCTTGAATTGGTGCGCGCCATCCGGGAAGAACTCGGGCCGGGCCAGACGCTGAGCCAGTCTTATCTCTCGCAGATCGAGAACGGCTCGCGGCCGCACATGACGCAGTCTTCGCGCGCGCTGCTGGCGAAGTTTTTCAAAGTGCATCCCGGATTCCTGGTGGACGATCCGGAGGGCTATCACGCGGAATTGACTTCTGATTTGCGGACCGTTGAAGGACAGCTCGACGTCTGGTTGTTGCAGGGCTCGGAGCGATTCACCAGCGATCCGGAGGTCAGCAACGTGCTGATCAAGGCGGCGCGCGTGAAAGATACGCGCCGCGCTTTCCTGCTGCTGGGCGCGATTCTCGATACGCCCGGGCTGGCCGACCGCCTGCTCGAGGCGTTGCGTCCGGAATTGGCGGAGAGCGGCAATCAATCTCGCCGCGCATCAAGTGCCGAAGGGAGGCGAATGCGATGACCTGGTCTGATTTCTACCTGATTTGCTTCGCGGTCGGCTTTTGCTTCAGCTTCTTTTCGTTCATTTTTGGCGGGCACCACACCGGCCACCTGCATCTGCCGCATTTTCACGCTCACGCGGGAGGGCACTTTCCAGTGGCGCATGGTTCGGTCGGTCACGCGCCTATAGCGCATGGTGCGGGCGGACTCGAAACAGAAGGAGATGCTCGAGGGTCGGGTGTGTCGCCGTTCAATCCGGCGTCGATTGCGGCGTTCCTGGCGTGGTTTGGAGGCACAGGCTATCTGCTGACGCGCTTCTCCGCCGTGTGGGTGGGATTGGCGCTGACGCTCTCAACAGTCAGCGGCTTGATCGGCGGAAGCATCATTTTCCTGTTCCTGAGCAAGGTGTTGATCTCGGACCAGGAGTTTCTTGATCCGGCGGACTTCTATATGGTCGGCGTTCTTGGGAAATTATCGATGCCCATTCGCGAGGGTGGCACGGGTGAACTGATTTATTCGCAGGCGGGAACTCGCCGTGTCTGTGGCGCCCGCAGCGAAGACGGCAGCGCCATCGACAAAGGAACCGAAGTGATGGTTACTCGCTACGAGAAGGGTATTGCCTACGTTCAGGCGTGGAGCGAGATTTCGGGCGAACTCGATGACACCGGCGCCAGCGGAAAGACTGCGGAGCGAGGGAGCGCGCAATGAATCGCAAGTGGTACAACGCGGCTGTCTTGTTGATGTGGCTGGCACTCCCCACCGCTGCCTGGAACTACTGGAGCGTCTGGGATCGCCTGCCCGGCCGCATGGCCGTCCACTTCGACGCGAACTGGCAGCCGAACGGTTTCACCTCGCGCGAGGGAGCTTTGGAGTTGGGGCTCGGGATCATGGTGGTGATGCTGGTGCTGTTCACCATCGCCACGCTGATCATGTACGCCCTCAAGCCCGTTGCAGCGTTGCCTGCTCTAGTAATCGCGTACGTGGTGGTCGGGTTCTGTTGGTACGGCAACTATTCGATCGTCAAGTTCAATTTGAATGCACAGCATTCAAATTCTCAGTCGTCAGTTCTCAGCTCTCAGTTTCCGGGCAGACCCCGGCTCAACTGGGAACTGACAACTGGGAACTGAGAACTGGTTCTTAGGAGGCGTTATGTTGGACGGAATTTCTCACCTGGCGGTCATTTGGATCTTTGTCGGGCTGGGCGTAATGGCCGTTCTGTTTCTCATCAACGGAATGGCGAGACTGTATCGCAAAGCCGGCCCGCACGAAGCTCTCATCGTGTACGGACTGGGCGGTACGCGAGTGGTGAAGGGGCACGGCACGATGGTCCTGCCGATGGTGCAGGTTTGCCGTGAACTCTCACTCGAATTGATGTCATTCGATGTCGCTCCGCAACAGGATCTTTATACCAAGCAAGGCGTCGCGGTGACGGTGGAAGCCGTCGCGCAAATCAAGGTCAAGTCCGATACGGAATCGATTCTTACGGCGTCGGAGCAGTTCCTCACCAAGACCGATGACGAGAGGCAGGGGTTGATCCGGCTGGTCATGGAAGGCCATCTGCGAGGCATCATCGGCCAGTTAACGGTCGAAGAGATCGTGAAGCAGCCGGAGATGGTCTCTGACCGCATGCGCTCGACTTGCGCGGATGACATGAACAAGATGGGACTGGAAGTCATCTCGTTCACCATCAAGGAAGTGCGCGACAAGAACGAATACATCACCAACATGGGCCGCCCGGATGTGGCCCGCATCAAGCGCGATGCGGACGTAGCCGCCGCCGAAGCCGATCGAGATACGGCGATCAAGCGCGCCCTGGCCACCAGAGAATCGGCGGTCGCCAAGGCTCAAGCCGATCAGGAACGCGTGCTCGCGGAAACCCTCTCACTGGCCAAGCAGGCGGAAGCGCAGCGCGATCTCGAAGTCAAGAAAGCGCAGTTCTTGGAAGTCACCAAGCGGCAGCAGGCGCAGGCCGATAAGGCCTATGACATCCAGACCAACATCATGCAGCAGCAGGTGGTCGCCGAACAGGTGAAGGTACAGCAGGTTGAAAAAGAACAGCAGGTCAAGGTGCAGGAAGCTGAGATCAACCGCCGCGAGAAGGAACTGATCGCGACCGTGCTGAAGCAGGCGGAGATCGAGCGTCAGCGAATTGAGACGCTTGCCGCCGCCGAGAAGCAGCGCCTGATGTCCGAAGCCGAAGGTCACGCATCGGCGATCCGCCAGCAAGGTGAGGCCGAAGCCGAGATCATCTTCAAGAAGGGCGAGGCCGAAGCCAAGGCGATGAACGTGAAGGCCGAAGCGTTCCAGGAGTACAACCAGGCGGCCGTGATCGACCGACTGTTTGCCAGCATGCCGGAAGTCGTGAGGGCTCTGGCCAGCCCATTGGCAAATGTGGACAAAATCACGATCGTCTCCACCGGCAACGGAGACGCGTCGGGGATGAACAAGATCACCGGCGACATCACCAAGATGGCGGCACAGGTGCCCGCGTTGTTCGAGACGCTCTCGGGCATGCCGCTGTCGGAACTGCTGGGCAAGGTAAGGCAGATCGGCGACAAAGCTGCGAAGCCGAAGGATTTACCGAAGGCGTAAGCGAGGGGTGCGGGAACGGGCCGGGGCCCGTTCCCGGCATTTAGGATGCGCGCCTCTTTTGGAACGGCTCACGGAGCGACAGGCGCCTCGCCTGTCCCGCCAGAGCGTAGCTCGGCGGAGGAGTAGTAGAGGAGTAAAGCGTATGACCAGCAAATCGAAGTATCCAGGATTAGCAATTGCGGTAGGTGCGGCGCTCGGAGTAGTCGCTGGAATTCTGGCGGGAAACGTCGGCATCTGGCTGGCGGTGGGAATCGCAATCGGCGTTGCGGTGGGCGTCAGCGTTCGCAAGAAAGAGCCGGAGTGTCCGCAGTGCGCCGCGCTCCACCGCGTTCATGAGGTCAGGAGATAGGTATGCCAGCAAACAAGAGGATGGGAGTCGGCATCGCGTGTGTGGTGGCGGTCGGCGCTGCAGCCGGTGCCGCCGTCGCGATTTTACACCTCACGCCGGCAGTGGCGGGAGTGCTCATTGGAATCGTGATCGGCACCACCACCGCGCGACGAGGGCGTTCGGTCCCACCGTGCGGAACTAAGAAGAATTCATCGGTCGCTTCCACCACGGGGTGGCCAGAACCTAGAAACTGAAGAAGGGAGTTCACCATGGCGTTACTGGAGCGGGTTGCAACGTTGGTCCGGGCGAATCTCAATGACCTGATCGACAAGGCCGAAGATCCCGAAAAGATGATCAAGCAGGTAATTCTCGACATGCAGAACCAGCTTTTGCAGGTCAAGACGCAGGTGGCGATCGCGATTGCCGACCAGCACTTGCTCGAAAAGAAGCAGAAGGAGAACGAGGATAAAGTGGCCGAATGGATGCGCAAGGCCGGGCTGGCGGTCGACAAGAAGGAAGACGACCTGGCGCGCGCGTCCCTGTTGCGCGTAGAAAGCCATCGCGAACTGAGCGAGAACTTCGCCCAGCAGGTCTCCGATCAGAAGGCGCAGGTGGAGAATTTGAAATCCGCCTTGCGGCAACTGGAGCAGAAGCTGGCCGAAGCCGAGGCAAAGGCCGACGTGCTGATTGCGCAGCATCGCCGCGCCCGCGCTGTCGGCAAGGCAAGCGACGCGCGCATGGCCTCCGGCGACGGATCGAAAGCGTCCGCGTTCGATCGCATGAAACGAAAGGTCGCGCATTCGGAAGCGGTGAGCCAGGCGAAATCGGAGATCGCGGCCGACAATCTCGACGACCGCCTCGCCGCGCTCGAAAAGCAGGACCGCATCGAGCAACTGCTGGTGGAGTTGAAGAGCAAGCGCGGAGCGTGAGTGTGGCGCGGGCGCCCCCGCCCGCGAGAGGTTGCGCGTGACTTTCGATCAGCTGTGTGCTTGATTGCGAGGACCTATGTCTGCTTCCAAACTGAATCGTCTGATACCGATCGGAACCATCCTGCTGGCCGCAGGCCTCGGCATGCACCTTTGGACCCACGGAGACTATACCGAGAGCATCTCTGGTTTCCTGATCGGTATCTCGATAGTCTGCATCATCGCGGGATTTGCTAAACGCTTCTCCAAGCAGCCGGACTCAATTGGACGACCATAGCCGGCTGCTCGGACCAGACCGTCCGTAATTTTTTTTGCCAAGGAGTGATCATGAATCACGCGGTTAGACATATTTCCCTGTTCTTACTCGTAGTGCTGATCAGTTTCTCCGCCGTCGCACAGACCAAACCCGAGGACGCTGCTAAAAAGTCCGCCGAGGCCTGGTTGGCGCTTGTCGATTCCAGCAAGTACGCCAATAGCTGGGAGGAGGCGGCGCAGCTTTTTAAGACAGCGGTAACGAAGGATCAGTGGGAGAGCGCCTTACACACCGTGCGCGACCCGCTGGGCAAACTCGGGACGCGGACTCTGAAGTCTGCGAATTACACCAAGACGCTTCCGGGTGCGCCTGACGGAGAGTACGTTGTGATGCAGTACGAGACCAGCTTTGCAAACAAAGGTTCGGCGGTCGAAACCATTGTCCCCATGCTCGATAAAGATGGAAAGTGGAGGGTCTCGGGATATTTCATAAAGTAGATCCCAAACGTGGGGAGCTATCCCACGCCTGCGCCTCGATCACGCCGCCAGAACTGGTATGCAAATCGGGGCAGGCCGGCGCTTGGGGCCCCTTTCGGCGTCGGGCTACCGCCGTGTTTTCCCAGCGTCAAACTGGTCCTTGCATCCATTGACTGGGTGACCCGCATCTCTTTATCCTCATAGAGAACATTCTCGGAAGAGTTCCCAAGACCCAAGGACGGTACATGAAGAAGGCTGTGACCCTGCTGCTGATGGCGCTGGAGTTCGCCGTTTGTGGCTGTAGCTATAACACTCCCCGCGCGGCGCCGCTCACTCAGACATCTGGTAACTGGGAGGCCCAACTCGTCGAGGGCACTGGCCAGGCCAGTCTGCTCAACTTTGTCATCGGCATGGCCGTAATCACCGGCGGAGGCATGGACATCTCGGGATTCGCCTTCTTTAACCAGGGTGCGTGCTTTAGCACCGGATTAACCGCCCAGACTGAGACCGGTAATGCCTCATTCACCACCAATGTCTCGACCGGTCAAGTCGTGGGGAATCTGACTCTGACGATCACCTCGACCACAAACGGGAGCGTTCTAAAAATAGAAAGCTATCCCAACGGCCTTACGGGCATCTCCAACGGAACGCTTACTACAACGGGCACTTTGACCAACGGCGTTGCCGTCGGGACATGGACCCTTACCCCCGGCGCAAGCGCGAAGGGTTGTGCCAGTGATACCGGCACATTCATCATGTGCCAGGGCGCAGCCACGTGCACTCCGCCCGCCGCTGACCGGCGAGATCCTGCAGCCGAAGAACGCTGGGCACGTATAACGCGTCCGTCAATCGGTAGCCGTTCCCTCTGATTCCTCCTCTTCCTTCTTCTTCCCTTGCTGCTATACAGTGAAGTCCATGAAACGGTCGCTGCAGCAGATTGCAGAAGCGGTCGGAGCCCGCCTCATAGGCGATCCCCTGGTAGGAGTGAGTGCGGTGGCTAGCATTGCATCCGCTTCTCACGAAGATGTGGTCTTTGTGGAGGACGAAAAGCATCTTGCGGCCGCTCTGCAGTCGCAAGCCGCAGCGGTTATTGCCGGGGAGTTCGCTTCTTCTGCTGAAACCAAGCCGGTGCTCATTAGCGATCATCCCAAGCTTGCATTTGCCCGGGCGGCACGCATGCTGCGAGCAGAGTCTCCGGCCGGCGGCAATACTCCAATCGACAGAACCGCCGTTGTCCATTCTTCCGCGGTGCTCGCTGCCGGAGTCTCCGTGGAGGCCCGGGCCATCATCGACGAGCGCGCCCAGATCGGCGAAGCCACACAGATCGGTGCTGGATGCGCCATCGGGGCTGGCGTCACTATGGGGCGCGAGTGCGAGATTTATCCCAACGTCACCATCTATCCCGGCACCACGATTGGCGATCGCGTCATCGTGCATGCGGGTGCGGTGCTCGGAAGCGATGGCTTCGGATACGTCCGCGAACGCAAGACCGGACACTACGAGAAGTTTCCTCAAGTAGGACGCCTGCTGATCGAGGACGACGTCGAGATCGGGGCCAATGCCACCATCGACCGCGGCGCACTGGATGAGACTCGGATCCGGCGGGGAACGAAGATCGACAACCTCGTGCATATCGGTCACAACTGTCAGATCGGGGAAGACGTCGTAATCGCGGCACAGACGGGTTTGTCGGGCAGCATTACGATTGAAAATGGCGTGATCCTCGGCGGGCAGGTAGGCATTGGCGAGCACGCCCGCATCGAAGAGGGAGTCATGCTCGGCGGCCAGGGCGGCGTCTTGCCCAATAAGATCTTGCGCGGCAAAGGAGTTGCGTTCTGGGGAACTCCGGCACAACCGCTGCGCGAATATCTCAAGCAATTGGCCACACTGGCGCGCCTCGCGAAAAAGGACTAGTCGTGGCTCTGATTGTCATTGGCGGACATTCCCGCAGCGTCGGAAAAACCAGCGTTGTGGCCAGCCTCATCTCCGCGCTGCGAGAGTTCGAGTGGACCGCCGTAAAGATTACGCAATACGGCCACGGCATCTGCTCGGCAGACGGCGAGGCTTGCGACTGTGCGACTGGCGAGCACTCCTGGGCAATATCAGCAGAGCGCGATCGTTCCGGCGAATCTGACACTTCCCGTTTTCTTCTGGCCGGGGCAGTTCGCGTTTTCTGGGTGCGCACCAAGCAAGGGCGCCTGGCCGAGGCAATGCCAACTCTGCGCACACGCCTCGAAGACGCGCATAACGTGATCATCGAATCGAACAGTGTCTTGAAGTTTCTGCGCCCGGACCTTTACTTGACAATCCTCGATCCTGAGACAGCAGACTTCAAGCTGTCCGCCCGCGAATTCCTCGATCGCGCCGACGCCGTGATCTTACACGACAAACCGGGCGCGACAGCCTGGCAATCGGTTTCGCTCAAACCGGTAGCGGACAAGCCAGTTTTTCGCATTGCCCCACCGAACTACGTCACGCCAGAACTGGTGGCTTACGTCCGATCCAGACTGAATCGCCAGTCGCCTACGCCAGAACTGGCAACTGGCAAGTAACGGCAGGCCCCTGCGGCTCTGCTATTCTTTTTCCCGTGCGGCAAATACATTTCAGCGCCTGGATTCTTGTGTGCGTGTCAGCCGTTTTGCAGACGCTCATCTTCCCCCTGCCGGGGGCATACGTTCTTTGCTGGTTTGCGCTGACTCCGCTGCTACTCGCTGTTCTGCGTGCCCGTCCAGCGGGTGAACTGGAAATTGCCGGATCGGTGCGCTTGCAGCCCGCCACTCCCGCGCAGGGATTCCTGCTCGCGTATGTTTGCGGAATCCTCTGGTACGCAGGAACGTGTTACTGGATTTACGACACCATGCGCCAGTACGGTGGCCTGAGCGCGGCCATGGCTGTGCTGGTGCTGTTTCTCTTCTGCTGTTATCTCGGGTTGTATCACGGGCTGTTCGGCCTGCTGCTGGCGGTGCTCGCCCGCTCGCGCACGTACCGGAAGGCGCTGGTAACGGCGCCATTTCTTTGGGTGGCTGTGGAGTTGGCCCGTACCCGCATCACGGGATTCCCGTGGAACCTGCTGGGTATTTCGCAGGTCGATAACGCTGCCCTTTGCCGCCTCGCGGCCTTCACCGGAGTCTACGGAATCTCGTTCGAGATCGTGCTGGTGAATGTGGCGCTGGCCGCTGCTTTTCTGGTGCCTCGGGAAAAGCGTGGCGCCATGTTGGCCGCATCGCTGGCCGCCGCTGTAGTATTGCAGGCCGGACGGTTGATTGAGCCTCCGACGACTAAAGCGGACCACGCTGCACTGCTGGTGCAGCAGAATATTCCGGTGTCCGCTGACTGGACACCAGCATATTTCGGCCAGACATTAAACGATCTCACCAGTCTGACGTTGAAGTCCGCCGCCAGCAACGCCGGGAAGATTGATTTGATCGTCTGGCCGGAGTCTCCAGCGCCTTTCTTCACCAATGACATGCATTTGCGAGAAGAGATCAGCCAGATCACTCGCGAGACTAGCGTCCCTCTTGTAATGGGCGCGATCGGAAGCGACGCCTCCACTCCGAACACGGAAGGTCCGTTATTCAACTCAGCGGCGCTGGTCGATGCGAGCGGCCAGTGGCGGGCGCGGTATGACAAAGTTCACCTCGTTCCCTTCGGAGAGTATCTCCCTTTTCCGAGTTTGTTCTCGTTTGCCGGAGGCCTCACCAAAGAAGTTGGACAATTCGAGCACGGCGCTTCACACAAGGCCCTTGACGCCGGCAGCGAGCGACTTGGTGCCTTCATCTGCTACGAGTCGGTGTTCCCCGATGAAGTGCGGCAGCTTGCCAAGAACGGCGCACAGATCTTCGTGAATATCTCGAACGACGGCTGGTACGGCGACAGCGGGGCGTACGCGCAGCATTTGAACCAGACTCGCATGCGCGCTGTCGAGAACAATCGCTGGATTCTGAGCGCGGCCAATACTGGAGTCACGGCCTCGATCGATCCCTGGGGACGTATCGCCGCCCGCATTCCGCGCAAGCAGAGAGCCACGCTGGTTGCCCCCTATGCTCTTACTTCCGTCACTACGTTCTACACACGCTATGGGGATTGGTTCGCCTATGCATGTGTGATAATTTCGTTGGGAGTGCTGTTAGGGAGTGTGTCGTTCCTGAAAGCCCATAAGGTCAAAACGCCCTCATGAACCAAGAATTAGAGCAGGAATACGAGAAGCTCAGCAAGAAAGTCCACGATCTTCGGGAGTATCTTTGACGCGGAAAGGGTCCGTCCGCAGCTAGCCGAAATTGAAAAGCAGGCCTCCGATCCGAACCTGTGGTCAAATCCTCAGCGTTCGCAGCAGGTCATGCGCGAAAAGAAGCGCCTGGAACACGTGCTCGCAACCGACGCCGACCTGGAGCGCCGTGGTGGAGACATCGCTGCCTACTTCGATCTTGCCAAAGAGGGCGAGAACGTCGATAGCGATCTTCAGCGGGAGATCATTTCGCTTCGCGACCTGATCGATAAGCTCGAAACCGAAACGCTACTCTCTGGCGAAAACGATGCGCGCAACGCCATCGTAACCATCCATCCCGGAGCCGGCGGCACCGAGTCGCAGGACTGGGCCGATATGCTCCTGCGGATGTACTTGAGATGGGCCGAGCGACAGGGATTCGAAACCGTGCTCTACGATTACCAGCCCGGTGAAGAAGCCGGACTGAAGTCGGCCACGTTTGCCGTCAACGGTGACTACGCCTTCGGACTTCTACAGAGCGAGATCGGAGTGCATCGCCTGGTGCGTATTTCGCCCTTCGATCAGGCCAAACGCCGCCATACGTCGTTTGCCAGTGTGTACGTATCTCCCGAGATCGACGACAGCATCGAGATCGTCATCAAGCCCGAGGACATTCGCGTCGATACCTACCGCTCGAGTGGCAAGGGCGGGCAGCACGTCAACACCACCGACTCCGCGGTGCGAATCACGCACATCGCGACAGGCCTGGTTGCCAATTGCCAGAACGAGCGCTCACAGCACAAGAATCGTGAGCGGGCTATGAGCATGTTGCGCTCGAAGCTTTACGAGTTCGAGATGGAGAAGAAACGTGCCGCGACCAAGAAGATCGAAGACTCGAAGCTCGACATCGAGTTCGGATCGCAGATTCGGTCGTACGTCCTGCAACCCTATCGCATGATTAAAGACCATCGCACCAAGACCGAAGTTGGCGACGTGGATCGCGTGCTTGATGGCGACTTGCAGCCGTTCATCCGCGCTTATCTGCTGGCGCGCCGCGGAGAAAAGTAGTGAAGAAGAAAAGAAAGGCTCGGGCGACGAAGGGCAAAGTCAAGCTCGGTCCTCGCTTCCTGACGGCTTTTCTATTCGCTGCTGCGAAACACTCTGGCCAGACGCGAAAGGCCTCTACCATCCCTTACGTCGCGCATCTCATGGGCGTCGCATCCCTGGTTCTCGAAGCTGGGGGAGACGAAGATCTCGCGATTGCGGCGTTGTTGCACGATGTCGTAGAGGACTGTGGCGGGGTGAAGATGCTGAAAGAAGTTCGCCGCCGCTTTGGCAAACGCGTGGCAACAATTGTGGACGGATGCACGGATGCTTACACTGAACCCAAACCCGCATGGCGGCTGCGCAAGGAAGCCTACCTTCGCCGGCTCAAGACCGAAGACGCGGACACGCGGCTGGTTTCGGCCGCGGACAAGCTCAACAATGTTCGCTCCATCTTGAGCGATTACCGCGAGATTGGGGAATCCGTCTGGTCAAGGTTCAACGGTGGACGCGACGGCACTCTTTGGTACTATCGGACTTTGCGGGACGAGTTCTTGCGGGAGAAGCCGAACCGCATCACGAGGGATTTGCAGCTCGCGGTGAACGAACTGGATTCGTTGACCGTGAACCAGGTTGGTTCTGTCGCTGAACAGATACTTCCCGCAGTCGAGGCCTGAGTAATGGCGCGCATGATCGACCAAATCCGCGCTTCGAAGTTGCCTTCGAACTTGATGCAGTTTGCTGCCCGGGGAGCGCTGCAGGTCTCTCCCCAAGAAAACATCGAGATTCTGGTCTACCTCGCCCGTTACAACAAAGTCTTTGGCGAGGTGGCGCGCATGACATTAGCCGGTTGGGACGAGAAGGCGTCGTTAGCTGCCGCTTCGGATCCTAAAACTTCGGGCGACGTTCTCAGCTACCTTATTTCCCCTGACAACCTGCGTCCCACCCTGCTGCCGAAGTTGCTGGAGAATCCTTCGGTGCGCGAGGAAAAGCTGGCGATACTGGCACGCGGCGCACTTCGCGAAACCCTAGACGTCATGCTCAAGAGCGAACGCGTGCGATCAATGCCCGGCGTAATCGCTGCTCTCAAAGCGAATCCGTATCTGACGAGAGAAGAAGCAGCTGAATTGGGAAAAGTGCATGCTGCCACGGATGCCCCGCCGGCTTCAGAAGAGGTCGAAACTTCCCCTGCTGTTGGCGAAGCAGCAAGTGAAAGTCAATCGATCTTGGAAGCGCCGGAGGCTCTTGCAGAGAACCAAGCCGAGGAAGCCACAGTCGGAGTCGATGAGGAATCCGTTTTTTCGTACTTGCAAGAGCATGCCGGTGAAATAGCCGCCGAGGGAGAGAAACCGTTTCAGCCCCTGGGTGGATTCGTCGATCTCGCCGGACAGGATTCCTCTCACGCCGCCGACTCCCCTCAGGAAGTGCCTCATCACGAGCCTCACGAAGACAAACTTACCGCGGATTCGCGCCACTACGAGCACCATCCGGCGGCGCATTCCCCAGGTCAGCCTCCAAAGCGCCAGAACACGCTGCAGAAGATTAACTCGCTGGACGTGAAGGGACGCATCCAGCTCGCCTTGAAAGGCAACAAGGAAGAGCGTTCCATTCTGATTCGCGACGGGACCAAAGTGGTGGCGCTGGCGGTGCTCGAGGCGCCGAAGATTTCCGATGGCGAAGTCGAGAAATTCGCCAGCCAGAAAAACGTGCTCGAAGCCGTGCTGCGCCAGATTCCCTTGAAGCGGCGCTTCATGAAGAATTACATTGTGGTGCGCAACCTGGTGGCGAACCCGCGCACTCCGCTAGACCTCGGTCTCGGCCTGATGAAGAACCTGCTCGTGGCCGACCTGAAAAATCTTTCTTCGAACAAGGAAGTTTCCGATACCGTCCGCAAGCTGGCTTTGAAGATGTTTAAGCAGAAACTGGACGCTGCGAACAAGAAATAATGGAGAGCCTGTGGGCTCGTTACCACAAGCTGATGCCATCGCCGATTTGCTAAGACGCTCGAAAACGATCGCCGTGGTCGGGCTTTCCTGCAACCCGCTGCGCGCCAGTCACGGTGTCTCTGCCTACATGCAAAGCCATGGATATCGCATCATTCCGGTGAACCCGCAGATCGACGAATGCCTGGGC
Source organism: uncultured Acidobacteriota bacterium (assembly GCA_963807095.1). GTDB lineage: Bacteria > Acidobacteriota > Terriglobia > Terriglobales > Acidobacteriaceae > Sulfotelmatobacter. Next base: position 1,908,871 of record CAWEAF010000003.1, read on the forward strand.
GAGAAGGCGTACGCTTCACTGCTCGAGGTTCCCGAGGAGATCGATATCGTCGATATTTTTCGCCGGCCGGAATTTGTTGAGGAAGTCGTGGACCAGGCCATTCAGCTGAGAGTGCCCGCCATCTGGATGCAGGAAGACGTGATCCACGAGAAAGCGGCCGAGAAGGCTCGGCAGGCCGGAATCTTCGTAGTCATGGACCGCTGCATCCTCAAGGAACACCGCGCGCGCTTGCGATAAATCAGTGGGAGACGCCGACAAAAACCGCGCTGGCATCGTCGCGGACTCCCGAACCGTTCGAAAACGCTCTGACCTCCTCCACGATGCTGATTGCCGAAGCATCCGCTCGGGTGGCTTGCTGGACGAGACGGCACAATCCGAATTCCTCGTCCTGCTGATTCACCGCTTCGGTGATGCCGTCGCTATAGAAGACTATCCTGGATCCAGGGGACAGCGAGACCTGAGTCTCGGAATAGTCTCCTGAAGCGAGGCCCAGCGGCAAGCCGCGCTCGACGTCGAGAAAATGCTCGCCCTGTTCATCGATGAACAGCGGTTGCAGGTGCCCGGCGTTGGCAAACAGGAGTGTGCGGGCTGCAGGATCCAGAACCGCATATACCATCGTTACGAATTTGCCCGCGGGGAAATCATTGACCAACAGTTCATTCAACTTCGTAAGTACTTCTCCCGGCGTACAGCAGGCCTCTGCCAGTGACCGCAGCATGCCGCGGGTTGCGGACATCAAGAGGGCAGCGGCAGTGCCTTTCCCGGAAACATCGGCGAGAACGATTCCCCAGCGCCCGTCCGGAAATGGAATGAAGTCATACCAGTCTCCTCCGACTGCCCTCGCTGGAACGCTGATGCCGGAAATGATGAACCCAGGAATGTAAGGCGAACTCTTCGGCAGCAGTGCTTGCTGCATCATGCGAGCTTCCTGGGCGTCCCGGTCGAGCGCAACGCGTTCGGCGCGTTCGGCCTGCAGCCGGCGGGCATTGTCAATCGCGACTGCAATGTGATCGCAAAGCGCCTGCAATAGCCGTAACTGCTGGCGGGGAAATCCGTCGACCTCGGGGCGCGAAGCTGTAAAAACTCCCACGATTTGCTCGCCGACTCGAAGAGGAATCGCCACTTCCGACCTTGTCGACGCCTCACATGCTATGTAATACGGATCTTCCCGAACGTCAGGAGCGTAACGCGTTTGTCCTGTGGAGGCGACATATCCGACCATGCCTTCGCGCCCGATCTTCAGGCGGAGGCCCTTTCCGTGCACACTACACCCATCCACTCCGGCCAACACCATTTCTCTGCGCTCTTCATCATGAAGATAGATGCTCGCCTCGACACAACCAAAAACGTGCGTGACCTCGCGGACAACGCTATCAATGAGCTGGTTCAGATCAAGGATGGAGTTGATTCTTTGCGCAGCCTTTTGCACGCGCTGAAGATCTTCAATGAGATCAGCCGGAGGAGCTAGCTCTGAAATCTCGCCATTTGTAGGTTGAGGAATCGTGGCCATGGTACGCCTTCGAAGAGACTCCGTTAAGGATTATTAAGGGATGCGATATGAAAAGCTTACGATTCTTTCTTTCGAGTACTCGGCCCCTCATCTGCGGCTCGAGAGCGCTGGCGTTTGATCTCCTCTAGCCGCTCGCGAATGCGCTTTTCGATGCCTTCATTCGTCGGATGATAATAGACGCGATCGCGCAGATTGTCGGGCAGGCACTGCATGTCGGCCACCTTCGATTCCAGATCGTGCGCGTACTGGTACCCGCGGCCGTAGCCCAGCCCCTTCATCAAACTTGTCGGAGCGTTGCGCAGGTGGAGTGGAACCGCTTCGGCGGCGGTGCGCTCGACGTCCCCTTGCACCTCGGCATACGCCGTATAGAGTGCATTGGATTTCGGCGCGACCGAGAGGTACACGACCGCCTGCGCCAGCGCCAGATTTCCTTCCGGCATGCCGATGAAGTCCACGGCATCCCGCGCCGCCATGCACAACGAGAGCGCATTGGGATCGGCCAGGCCGATGTCTTCCACTGCCATGCGCACCACTCGCCGCGCAATGTAGAGCGGATCTTCTCCTGCCTCCAGCATTCTCCCAAGCCAATACAAAGCCGCATCGGGATCGCTGTTGCGCACCGACTTATGCAAAGCGGAAATCAGGTTGTAGTGCTCTTCGCCGGTTTTGTCGTAAAGCAGGATGCGCTTCTGCAGAGCATCGCGGACAATCGTGTCAGTAATCTCGGGAGAAGGCGTCTCTTCGGGTGCGCCACTTCCGGCTGCCGTTGCCAGAAGTGGGGGCTTTGCTAACCCTGCGGCAACTTCCAGCACGTTGTAGGCGCCGCGGGCATCGCCACTCGAATAGCTGGCGATTGTCTTCAGTACGTTATCGGACGCGGCCACATTCAAGCGGCCCAACCCGCGTTCTTGATCCGTTAGAGCGCGCCGTAGCAGCCGCACAATCTGTTCTTCGGTGAGAGGCTGCAGCACGTACACACGGCAGCGGGACAGCAATGCCGAGTTGATTTCGAACGAAGGATTTTCAGTCGTCGCCCCAATCAGCCGGATATTGCCCTTCTCGACGTGTGGCAGAAACGCATCCTGCTGAGCTTTGTTGAAGCGATGAATCTCGTCGATGAAAACGATGGTTCTGGTGCCGTACTGCTTGGCGCGTTCGGCGTCGGCCATCACCTGCTTGATTTCTTTGATTCCTGCCAGCACCGCGGAGAATTCAATGAAATCCGCTTTGGTGAGATTCGCGATGATTTTGGCCAGGGTTGTCTTGCCAGTGCCGGGCGGCCCCCAGAAAATCAGTGAACCGGGATCGTCCCGCTCAATCTGAACCCGCAGCGGCTTTCCCGGCCCGATCAGGTGCTCCTGCCCGACGTATTCCTCCAGCGTGCGCGGGCGCATGCGGTCGGCCAGCGGCCGAGTCGAATCGGCGCTTCCCGCATTCGGGATGGGTTGAAAAAGGCTCATCGGATCGCCGATGTCGGATCTCAGATTAACGCACAGGCAGGATTTCCGCAGTAGAAAGGCGGGAGACCACGAAGGACAAGAAAGGTGCTTTCCTTAGTGCTCCTTCGTCCCCTTAGTGGTTAAAGCTTTTGCGCGTCATCCGGAGATGCTGCGAGCAGGTTCGGCAAAGAGGAGTTCCGGCGCGGCGGGCAGAGCCTCGATCTCGGCAGCGTAGCGGTAAAACAGCCGCAGCCCGTCGACGCACTCCGCATCCAGTTGATAATGGATGTGCTGGGTCAAATAGGAGCGCGTGTCGTCTTCACTCAACTTCAGTCTGGCAGACCACTCCCGCGCAATGCTGGTCAGGCTTGACTCCAGCAACCCATGATCTCGCGACTCCCGAAACACTGTCGCGAGGTCCAGCGACGGATCGGCTTCTCTGAGCGCATCCCCCCGCACCGCCCAAAACGCGAAAACGAACGGCTTACCCGTATAGCGAATCCACTCCTCGGCCAGGTCAAGCGTGTGATACCGCGAGCGGTTCACTTGCAGGGCCGGATCGCCAATTACCAGTCCGGCATCGCATCGAGCCAGCATGCTGCCAATCTCAGGCTCCATGGGAGTATAGGTGGGTACGCCCCGCAGCCACTTTTCAAACAGCACCTTGGTCAAGGCTACCGACGTCATCGAAGAGGTATCGAGGGCAACCGTTCGGACATTTTCAATGGGAACCTTGCTGACCAGCAGAATCGATCGTACCGCCCGCCTCGAAGCTATGGCGATGTCGGGAAGTATCTGCAGGCCGGGGATTTGCGCATATGCCGCCGCCGGGATAATGCCGATATCCGCCTCCCCTGCGGCCAGGGCGCGCGCACATCCGGAAGGCAAAGTGTAGGAAATATCGAACTGGCGGCCCACCTCGCTGTGCTCAAAATCCCACATAAGAGGAGCGGTATTAAGGTAGGAAATGGCGGAAATGCGCAGACGTCTCATTCTCGTCCTGGGACTTTCCACAATATTAACAAACAGATTGTGACATCTGACCTTGACAGCATTTTCCGCCGGTAATTACAGTCCGCTCGGAGTGTACTGTGTCGAATACTGTAGTTTCGCCCGCCACCCATGTGCAGGAGTGGCTTGGCCTGGCATTGACCCCCCGACTTGGACCCACCCGTGCTCGCAGGCTCGTCGAACATTTCGGATCCGCTGATGCCGTATTTCGAGCGGACCTGACGGCACTTGAAAGCACTGGGATTCAGGCGGTTTCCGCGCAGTCGCTGGCTACGGGAAAGTCGGCAGAGCTAGCTCGCGAAGAGATGGCTCGCGCCGCCGACGCCGGCGTTACCATACTTGCTGGCGACGATCCCCTGTACCCGCCTCGCCTGAAAGAAATCTACGATCCGCCGATCGTCCTTTATGTGCGGGGCAATCCCGAGATTCTGATTAAGCCGGGGATTGCGATGGTTGGAACACGCCATCCTACACCGTATGGTTCCGGCATGGCGGAGCGCCTGGCCTGCGATCTCGCGTCGCAAGGCCTGGTCATCATTAGCGGCATGGCTCGCGGCGTCGATACGGCCAGCCACCGGGGAGCCATCACCGCAAAGGGCAAGACAGTCGCCGTATTTGGCACAGGCGTCGACGTGATTTATCCCAAAGAGAACTCGCGACTCTCGGAGCAGATTCTGGCTTTCGGCGGAGCGCTGATTTCCGAGTTTCCTCTGGGCACATTCGCGGCGCCACAGAACTTTCCCATCCGTAACCGTATCCTGAGCGGGATGTCCATGGGAGTGCTTGTGGTAGAAGCCGCCGAGTATTCCGGTACGCGCATCACCGCCCGACTCGCGCTCGAGCAAAATCGGGACGTATTTGCCGTTCCCGGAAATGTGACCAGCAAGAATTCCTGGGGTCCCAACACCCTCATCAAGCAGGGTGCGAAGCTGGTCGCGACCTGGGAAGACGTATGGGAAGATCTCCCTACGGATGTTCGGCTTGCGTTGACCCCTGCTACCTCGGCTGAATCCACAAGCTCGTCGCCGGCATCTCTATTCCCAGACGAAGGCCTCCCTCCTCACGAAAAGCGAATCCTGAGCCTCCTCAAAGCTGACGAAGCCACGCACATCGACGAAATCGTCGAGAAGCTGGAGTCGGAGATGTCGTCCTCAGAAATCTTCGCTGCCCTGTTCGAACTGGAGCTGACCAGCAAGGTTCGACAGATGCCGGGGAAGAATTTTGTAAAGAGCTTCTGAGTTGCGAGCTACGAGCTCCGAGCTGTGAGCCAAAGCGCTCAGGTGCGAATCATCTAGGAGGACTTGTGACTGACTTCAGAAGATTGAAAGTATGGCAGAAGGCGCACGAAATGACCCTGGAAACATATCGGCTGACATCGACGTTCCCCAAGGAAGAAATGTACGGTTTAACTAGCCAAGTCCGCCGAGCGGCTGCTTCAATCGGAGCGAATATTGCTGAAGGCTGCGGTCGCCGATCGGATGGCGAGATGTGCCGTTTTCTCCAGATCGCCCGCGGTTCAGCCAGCGAGGCGGAATACCACTTTCTTCTGGCGCGCGACCTCCATTTTCTACACGAGAAAGACTTCGAAATGTTGACCCGAGAAGCCGATGAATTGCAGCGGATGTTGACGGGCCTGATGCGGAGCGTGCGCCCGCCAAAAGTGGACTCGGAGCTCACAACTCGGAGCTCGCAGCTTTGCGAGTAACTTGTTCCCCGCTTGACATTCGTGCTAGCTTCAAAAAACGCACTCAAAGAAACTGAGGATCCATTGTCAAAAGGTTTAGTCATTGTCGAATCGCCGGGCAAGGCGAAGACGATCCAGAAATATCTGGGGAAGGGCTTCACGGTCGAGGCTTCCCTCGGACACGTCAAAGATCTTCCCAAAAGCACGCTGGGGGTCGATGTCTCGAACGATTTCGAGACCGACTACGTCGTGATTCCCGGCAAAGAGAAAGTTGTGGCCAAGCTGAAGAAGCTCGCAGCCTCCGCCGACAACATCTATCTGGCGCCTGACCCGGACCGCGAAGGCGAGGCAATCGCCGCTCACCTCGCGTTCGAGCTCGACGAAAACGGCGGGAAGAAGAAAAAAGCAGCGAAGAAAGCCAAAAAGGGGGAAGAGGAATCTCCTCCGCGCATTCAGCGCGTGACCTTCAACGAAATTACCAAGCGCGCCGTGCAGGCCGCCTTCGAGCATCCGCGGGCCATCGATCAAAACCTGGTCGACGCGCAGCAAGCTCGCCGCGTACTCGACCGGCTGGTGGGATATCAGGTCTCGCCGCTGCTCTGGGACAAAGTGCGCCGGGGCCTTTCCGCCGGACGTGTGCAGACGGTTGCGCTGCGATTGATCGTTGAGCGCGAACGCGAAATCAAAGCGTTCGAAAAGAAAGAATACTGGACGATCGATGCCAATCTTGCCGCCAGCAAGCCTCCGTCATTCGACGCGCGCTTCCTGGGCAAAGGCGAAGAGAAGATTGAAGTCACGAACGGGGAAGACGCGGAAAAGATTCGCGCCGCGCTGGAAAGGGCCGACTGGGTTGTTCGCGCAGTCGACAAGAAAGAACGCCGGCGCAACGCCGCGCCTCCGTTCACCACCAGCAAGCTGCAGCAGGATTCCTCCCGCAAGCTCCGCTTCAGCGTGAAGCGCACCATGATGATCGCGCAGCGCCTGTATGAAGGCGTGGAACTCGGCGAAGAAGGCTCCGTTGGTCTGATCACATACATGCGTACCGATTCGGTCCGCGTCGCTCCCGAAGCGATCCAGGAAGTGCGCGAATACGTGGGCAAGGAGTACGGTCCAACCTATCTGCCCGAATCGCCGAACACGTATAAAGAGAAGAAGGATGCGCAGGGAGCGCACGAGGCCATCCGTCCGACGTCGGCCATGCGCCATCCCGATCAGGTCAAACAATACTTGAAGGAAGACGAGTTCAAGGTCTACAAGCTGATCTGGCAGCGATTCGTGGCCTCGCAGATTAATCCTGCCGTGTTCGACCAGACCACGGTGGATATCGACGCCAAAAATGCCAGTGACGTCTACTGGTTCCGCGTGACTGGATCGGTGCTTAAATTCGATGGATTCCTCAAAGTCTACGAAGAATCGAAAGAAGGCAAAGACGAGGAAGACGAGGAACTGAAGCACAAGCTGCCCGCGCTCGAAGCCGGACAGAAACTCACGCTGAAAGAATTGAAGCCGGAGCAGCATTTTACCGAGCCTCCGCCGCGTTACAACGAAGCCTCGCTGGTGAAAGAACTGGAAGAACGCGGCATCGGCCGGCCCTCAACGTATGCTGCCATTCTCTCCACGATTCAGGAGCGGCAGTACGTGCAAAAGCTCGGGGGCAAGTTTGTTCCCACCGAGATCGGGTTGGTGGTCACCGATCTCCTGGTAGAGAATTTTCGCGACATTTTCGATGTGCAGTACACGGCGCGTCTGGAAGAAGAACTCGACGAAATCGAAGAGGGCAAAGAGAAGTGGCAAGACGCCATGTCCGATTTCTACAAGAAATTCCAGAAGGACCTGAAATATGCCGAAAAGCACATGGAAAACATCAAGCGGATGGAAAAGCCCACAGACGAGAAATGCGAACAGTGTGGCGCGCCGCTGGTGATCAAGTGGGGCAAGCACGGCTCCTTCTATGCCTGCAGCACCTACGATAAGGAAGATCCGAACACCTGCACCTTCACCAAGGAAAATCCCATCAACCTGCCCGATCTCGACTCTGCCGACATGCAGGAGACGGCGCAGCGAAGGAATACTGCGAGAACTGCGGCCGGGTGATGGTGCTCAAGCGCGGGCGCTTCGGCCAGTTCATGGCGTGCACCGGCTATCCCGATTGCAAGACTACGCGGCGTTTGGACCAGGGCAAGAAGGTCCCTGACATTCCGCTCGACGAGCTGTGCCCGAAGTGCGGACGCAATATGATGATCCGCCACGGGCGCTACGGCGAATTCACCGCTTGCAGCGGCTATCCGGATTGCAAGTACGTGAAGCAGAACTTCATCGGCGTGAAATGTCCCGACTGCAAAGACGGCGATTTGGTCGAGAAGCGCGCGCGCAAGGGCAACACTTCTACGGCTGCGGAAATTATCCGAAGTGCAAATTCACTTCGGCGCACAAGCCCATTGCGGAGAAGTGCCCGAGCTGCGGCAGCGAGTATCTGGTGGAGAAGAATCTGAAAGCTGGCCCGGTCATCGCCTGCCCCAACAAGGAATGCGAGTACGAGCGGCCGGCGCCGCCTCCGCCGCCGAATCCCGAAGCGGCGGCAACAACCGCGTAGGGGCAATTGAGGATTGCGCAATTCGAGCATGTGAGCCATTTCAGATTGCTCGCCGCTCGCACCTCATTGCTGATGTTCACTTGATTTCCTCAATTCCAATCCTAGATGGAAGTCAACAGATGTGCCAAAGAAAGCAACCGTGGCCGATGCGCAACTGATCGTTCAACTGTACGAACTTCGCCGTGAATCTGAAATGCGCAAGGCCCGCAACTGGTGGGCCGGGGAGTTTTTCCCGCAAAGCGCCGACGATTTCCTGAAGGTGCGTGGGCAATGGGCACGCAGGAGAACGCATGGCTGCGCCAGGTCGGCGGATATTGGGGGATGGCCGCGTCGTTCGTTAATAACGGATGTGCTGAACGAAGAGCTGTTTCTTGCAGCCCGCCTTCAGCGGCGAGATGTTTCTGATCTTCGCGAAGATCCATCCTTTCCTAAAGGACCTGCGGACAAAGATCAACGATCCGCACGTCTTCAAGCAACATCGAAAACGCCGTCACCCGTACAAAATGGGGTCGCGACCGCCTGCAGTTCATGATCAAGCGCGTGGAGACCATGCGCGAAAGGCTGAAGGCGAGCTCCAAGGCGTAGCTGACAGGACCATGATGAATCGCCGCAGGTGAACGATAGGTCCCAGGCCAAGGTATGAGCGCCGGCCGCTCAGGCTTTTGCTCATAGCTCATAGCTCATTGCTCATAGCTCGTAGCTCGTAGTTCGCCGCGCTTCTTCTGTTATCCTAATCGGCTGTGCGGATGATCTGGTGGTTCCTGATACTGGGCGTCAGTACGCTGGTTGTCGTGTGCGTGGCCATTGCCTTGTACATGCGCTTGCGGCGCCACTTGCAGACGCAGCACGTGCCCAGCGACGCGGCGACTGAAGGAGGCAAAAGCGCCGAATCCGGAACGATCGAGCATTAGCTCGCACACTGATCGGAGATGGCAGTCATCTATGGAGGAATGGCCATGGCAAATTCGGCAGTCACTTTATGTACACCGCAGGAGCGGTGCTGGAAGCGCGACGGCAAGTGGCCCTGGTGGTCGGCGCAAGCCTGTTTGTGGCAGTGTGCGCGCGCATCACGGTTCCTTGTGCCTTTCACTCCGGTGCCGTTGACGGTGCAGAATTTTGGCGTGCTGCTGGTCGGCTTGCTGCTGGGCAGCCGGCGCGGCTTTGCCGCGCTCGTGCTTTATCTGGCCGAGGGCGCGGTCGGAATGCCTGTGTTCAATCCCATGGGTCTCGGAGGGATCGCGCAGATTCTCGGCGTCACGGGAGGATATCTGCTGGTCTATCCGTTCGTTGCAGCGTTGGCAGGATTTATTTTTGAGCAGGGGAAGAAGAGTTTTGTGCGTGCGGCGATGGCCGGATTGCTGGCCGAAATTCTGCTTTTCGCCGGCGGCCTTTCCTGGCTCTACTTCTTGACGCACTCCCTGGCCAAAGCCGCTTACTTCGGCCTGTACTGGTTCGTCGCCGCAGAAGTGATGAAGATGATGCTCGCCGCCGCAATCGCGACTCGGCTGAGAAGCGTGCACGCAACCAATGCCAGGTTTGGAGTTTCTTGAATGACTCCAGTTTCCGAACAACAGGAAAACGTGAACGTTATGTCCCCGGCGACGTCGCGAAATCACGGTGGCGCACAGCCCCGACTCCGATGACGCGTTCATGTTCTACGGGCTCGCCACCAATAAGGTTCGGGTGCCGGGACTGCGCTTCACCCATACACTCTGCGATATCGAGACGCTGAACCAGAAGGCGCGCGAAGGCGTTTACGACGTGACCGCGATTTCGTTTCACGCCTATCCTTATATTCAGGATAAGTACGCCCTGCTGGCCAGCGGGGGCAGCGTCGGCGAAGGCTACGGGCCGATGATTGTGGCCCCGCGCCTGTTCTCGGAGAGCGAAATCAAGACAGAAACGGATCGCAGTCCCCGGCACGCTCACCACCGCTTATCTCGCCCTTCAAATTTTCGCTCCTGGAGTTGAAACCGAAGTCGTGCCCTTCGACCAGATTATCCCGCAGGTGCTCGAAGGTAAATACGAAGCTGGATTCATCATTCACGAAGGCCAGATTGACCTACGATAAGTCGGGACTGCATCGCATTGTGGATCTGGGCAAGTGGTGGCAGAAGGTGACCGGCTTGCCGCTGCCGTTGGGCGGCAACGTCATCCGCCGCGCGCTCGGGCCCGAGTTGATGTCGGCGGTGTCTGCCGCTCTGCGCGACAGCATTCAGTACGGCCTCGACCATCGCGAAGAAGCGCTGTCCTACGCCATGCAGTTTGCCCGCGATCTCGATATGCAATCGGCCGACAAATTTGTCGGCATGTACGTGAATGAGCGCACGCTGGACTACGGAGCCGATGGCCGCGAAGCCGTGCGCCGCCTGCTCGATATGGGTCACAAAGCGGGAATCATCGGCCCCGAAGCGCACATGGATTGGGTGGCGTAGGAAGCTTTTAGCTCTTAGCCATTAGCTCCAAGCTTCCGACACCGATTTGCTCATTGCCGGCACGCAAAGTTACTGCATGACGAACAAATTCTGCCGGTTTCTGTCGTTCTGCTAAAACCATCGAGCCTCAAGCTAAGAGCTAAAGGCCAAGAGCTAAAAGCTTGCTTCCCCAAACCCTCCTCATCGACGCCGACGACACGCTCTGGGAGAACAACATCTACTTCGAGCGCGCCATCGCGCGCTTTATTTCATTTCTCAATCATCGCGAATTTTCGCCCGCGCAGGTGCGCGAAGTGCTCAACGACGTGGAGCGCGAATGCATCGTCACGCACGGATACG
>CAWEAF010000004.1:0-861126 GCA_963807095.1 uncultured Acidobacteriota bacterium
CACGAGCTGCAGCTCGGCGGATTAAACGGTATGTGGGGGGACCTAGGTCCATTTCCAGTTCCTCCCGTCTCGCTATTGTCGTAGCTGTGATACCCAGGGCCGTGACGACTCGTCGGATCGATTTCGTACTGATATGCTCGATTTCCATATGGATCGTAGGTCGTCCACCCGACGATGTTCCCGTTCTCGTCGTATCTTGGAATGATGTTGTACGGGCTGGACTGTACTGGCGCTCTGCCCTGCAGTCTGAGCCAGAATCTTTCCATGGCGACAGCGGTATCGACGTTTGGATCAACGGAGCAAGCTCCGTTCTCGACTGCACTGCGCTCGTCCGGTGAAAGTTTATCTAGCGTTTTTTCCCACTGGGGTTCAGGCGCCGGAACGACAGGCTCAAGGGCATCCAGCTCGCGCTCTCTTTCTAAAATCTCCTCTTCTGCTTCTCCCTCATCCGGGCCCTCCTCTTGTCCGCCCGAGGAATCACGAAGCAAAGTGGGAGCATTCAATACGTATCGGTAGAGATTTCTGCCGGTGAGTCGACTCCTCGGGTCTTCGCTCAAGAACCTACCGGAGGACGGGTCGTAGTAGCGGGCGCGGTAATAATATAGCCCTGTTTCAGAGTCGAACTCGCGGGCAGTGTACTGGAAAGGATTTGCGAGCGTTCCTGTGGAAGCAGTCGGTTTTCCGAACGCGTCGTAAATGTACGTATTGGCGAGCACACCTGTTGCGCTGCTCAATGATGTGACCGAGCCAAGAGCATCCTGCTCGTAATAGCTGGTGGTGCCAGAGCGAAATTCAGACAGCGGTTGATCCACACGTGGGCTCTGCGTGTATTTCGCAAGCACGTTCCCACTGCTATCAACCTCCTCCATGAGCCGCGACCCGTCATACAGAAAATTCGTAGTTCCCAGCGGCCCGCTCTTTTGAATCCTCCGACCAAACGGATCGTACTTGAAGCTGACCGTGCCACCGTTACCGGACAGGGTCACGCTGCTGAGGCGATTTTCAAAATCCCAACTGTAGGATTTGCTGCCATCTCCGAGGGTATTGCCGTTTGCGTCGTAGGCGTAGCTGCCCGCCGAATTCGACGTCAGCTCGTTCGACGAATTGTAGCTGTAGTTGGGCACACCGGATGATGACAGTCTATTCCCCACCGCATCGTAGCTGTAGCTCTCGGTGGTACTACCGCCTTGCGTGACTTGGGTCAATTCGTAGAGTAGATCGTAACCATAGTTCGAGGTTACCCCATTCAGGTAGTTCGTCTTCGACGTGCGATTTCCCGCAGGATCATAGGTATAGCCGGCCCCGTCCAGAACGGTGTTGCCCGCCTGGTGCAGTACACTCATCAGGTGTGACACAGCGTCATACCCGTAGCTCGTATTCACTCCGTTTGGGCGCGTCAGGCTCGTTCTCCGGCTTAGCGCATCGTAGCCGAATCCAAACGATCCCGCCCACGAGTTCGCGAGCCCGTTCAGCCGGTTCAGCGTGTCGTAGCCGTAGGCCGAGATGCTGCCGTCGGGTGCCGTCAGCGACGTCCGGTTCGACGCCGCATCGTAGTTATAGGCATTCTGGAAGTTGAGACCCGGCAGGTAGGAGTATTGCGTCGTCGTACCGATCAGCCGTCCCATGTTGTCATAGGCAAAGCCGTAGGTTCCAGTCGGATCGCTCACCTGCTGCACCTTCCCCGCCAGGTCGTAGGCGTATTCCACGCCGGTCGAATCCGGATAGGTCTTTTGTGTCAGCCGGTACAGCGCGTCATAAACGTACTGAATCGCCTGGTTCTTGCGGTCGGTCTTGGAATGAGTCGTGGAATCCCACCCTTGACAAAGAACGTCAAGGATGGGGCACCCGGCCCCGGAGCCCACCCTCCCGAAAAAAGCGCGGGAAGGGTGGGGCAGCCCCGCAAAAATCTTGATTCGGAAAAGATGGGCCAGCTCCCCGGCCTATCCTTTACGAATCAAGGCTCCTGACGGGGTTGCTGCACCCTCCCGCAAAAACCGTGGGAAGGGCGCGCAACCGGCAATGCGGAAGTTAGCGAACGGAGTTCTGACCTGGGCTATCGCGCCAGCGTGAACGTCGCGATGAAGAGTACGCAGAAGGCAGTAGCGTGCTTCATCTCGTTCCAGCCAAGGCGGCGGATTATCAACGGGCCCGGTTCCTGGATGAAGTAGAACCATCCACGGAAGAGGAGGGGAGCAAAGGCCAGCGAAGCGAACGGCGGCATGAAGCGGCTCATGCAAGCCAGCGTGAGGATCGCCGTCATGAGCGCCTGTCCCATGGCAAAGCGCCAGCCATGGGCGAGTTTCGCGCGGAATCCTTCAATCTTCGCTGTGTGAATGCGCAACTGGACATAATGAATCTGATCGCCGGCGAAGAGGATATTGGCCAGCCAGAGCATCCATGCCGTCTGATTGAAGTTGCCCGTAATTACGTAGTAAGCGGCAGGTGCAGCCGCAGTCAAACCGATCGTGCCCACAATTTCGGAGAGCATGCGAGCGCGGCGGCCCAGCTTCTTGAGCAGCGTCTGTGCGATGAAGGCAGTCGCCACCGCTGCCCCCAACGGCCACAACTCGGAATTTCGGCCAGCCCAGAGCAACGCGGCCAGAGCCGCGGCCGCAACGACTCCCAGGACGAAGATGAGCGTCTTCACGGTCCGGCACTCTTCGGCGGTTTCTGCTCTCATGGCGGAAGTTCCGAGCAGGCTTTCGACCGGAGTTCTCAGCCAGAACAGCGCGAGTCCGGCGGCGGAGAGCAGAAGCAGCGGGAAAATGCGGCTGCATTCATGAAAGCCGATGCCCGCGCCAGTGATCATGGGGACCAGCAAGAGTCCCCAGGCCCCGTGCTCGCGCGGAATGATGAGCGCGCGGCGGCGTTCATGCCGGGCTTTATCGACGTGCGAATCGACGTGCGAATTAAGGACATCTGCTTCGACTTCGCTCTGGGCGGGCTTGGGCGCCTGACCCCAGATGAGTCTCGTATGAGGAATCACTGACATTTAACGCCATCCTGCCATATGAATGTGTTGCATGCCTTTCACCGCGCGGGTATATTGCGCGCGCTCGAAAGCTCCGGGATCCGGGCAACGGATCTGGCTCATGCTGCCTTGCATCTGGACGACCGATTCGTATTCGTGCTCTTCCATCCATTCGCGCAACTCGCGCTCGACGTGGCGGAGGTGATTCACGCCATGACGCATGAGCGATGAGCAGAGCATGGTTGCGTTGGCGCCGACCATGAGCAATTTCACGACGTCCTCGGCGCTGTGCACTCCGCCGGTTCCCGCCAGGCTCGCGCGAACACGGCCGTGCAGAATGCCAATCCAGGTAAGGGGCAAACGCAACGCCTGTTGCGTGCTCAGCAGGACATTCGGCCGGATTTCTAGTTCTTCGAGATCGATATCCGGCTGGTAGAAACGGTTGAAGAGCACGAGGGCGTCGGCGCCGGCATCGTCGAGCCGCTGGGCAAAGTTCGAAAGATTGCTGAAGAACGGGCTCAGCTTAACCGCGACCGGAATCGTCACCGTACTCTTTACCGCCCGAACGATGTCGAGGTAACTCTTCTCAACATCGGCGGCGGTGAGCTTTGAATCGGTGGGGATGCTGTAGATATTGCATTCAATCGCGTCGGCGCCTGCCTTCTCGATCTCGCCCGCGAATTTCGTCCATCCACCGAGGGTGGACCCGTTCAGACTGGCGATGATCGGTATCTTGACCGCGGATTTGGCCTTGCGTATGTGCTTGAGATATCCCTCAGGGCCGGTATGAAACTCACTGGGCTGCGGAAAGTACGTGAGCGACTCTGGAGAACTCTCCGTGCCGGCGTTGAGGTGATAGTTCAGGTCCATCTCCTCCTGGCGCAACTGCTCTTCGAACAGCGAGTAGAGCACCACGGCGGAAGCGCCGGCTTCTTCGAGCCGGCGAATGCCGTCCAGATCGCGCGACAACGGCGAGGCCGAGACCACCAGGGGCGAGGGCAGCTTGAGTCCGAGATAAGTAGTGCTGAGATCCGTCATGAATTTCTCCTGGCCTAGGGTCGTGTTCCCGGAAATTCGCGGAGTAAGTTCGGCCGCTTTTCCGGGTGGTAACCGTTTCCCTCAGGGGCTAAAGCCCATCTTTCTTGGACTCTGATTACGGCACGGCTGAAGCCGCGCCCTTTCAAAGTCACAAAACTTATGCCACCAATTTCCGGGACGCCACCCTAGCGGGCTTGAGTCGGCACCGGTTTTTGCGCGGCCGCCGCAGGCTTCTCGGATTTTTCTTGTTCGGCCGCGGCCGGTGGCTCTGGCTTGCGGCTGGCCATGTACTCGTACATCTGGAAACGCTTTTCGACGTCTTGCTGCGCCAGCTTCCACAGGCGTTCCGCGTCCTCCGGCTTGCTCTTGGTGAGCATTTTGAAGCGAGTCTGCTGCAGCAAGTACTCCTGCACCTTGCGCGTAGGAGCGCGTGAGTCAAGCGCCAGCGGATTCTCGCCGATCGCCGCCCGCTCGGGATTGAAGCGATAAAGCAACCATTGGCCGGACTCGACCGCAACCTTTTGATCGGTCATGGCCGTAGTCATGTCGATACCGTGAGCGATGCAGTGCGAGTAGGCGATGATGATGCTGGGCCCGTCGTAGGCTTCAGCTTCGAGGAAGGCTTTCAGGGTGTGCTCGTCTTTCGCGCCCATTGCGACGCTGGCGACGTACACGTTGCCGTAGGTCATCGCCATCAGTCCGAGATCTTTCTTCGGGCCAGGTTTGCCGCCGGCGGCAAACTTCGCCACGGCGCCGCGAGGCGTGGATTTGGATGCCTGCCCGCCGGTGTTCGAATAGACTTCAGTATCCAGAACGAGGATGTTGACGTTGCGTCCGCTGGCCAGGACGTGGTCGAGGCCGCCGTATCCGATGTCGTACGCCCAGCCATCCCCACCGACGATCCAGACGCTCTTTTTTACCAGCATGTCGGCAACTGCCAGCAGTTGACGTGCTTCCGGAGCGTTGAGGTTGCGCAGCTTTTCTTTCAGAAGGTCGATCCGCTGCCGCTGCTCGTAGATGTCGGCTTCATCCTTCTGTTGCGCGCCGAGAATCGCGCTGGTGAGCTCGTCGCCAACCTTGCTGCCGAGACTGTACAAGAGCTCACGGGCGAATTCGGTTTGCTTGTCGATCGAGACGCGGAAACCGAGACCGAACTCGGCATTGTCTTCGAACAGTGAGTTCGACCATGCCGGGCCTCGTCCGTCGGCATTCTTGGTCCAGGGAGTCGTGGGCAGATTGCCACCGTAAATCGACGAGCAGCCCGTGGCGTTAGCGACCACCGCGCGGTCGCCGAAGAGCTGCGAGACCAGCTTGATGTAAGGAGTTTCGCCGCAGCCGGAGCAGGCTCCGGAGAACTCGAATAGCGGTTCCTGAATTTGTTGCTGGCGGATCGTCCCGGTCTTGATCTTGCGCCGGTCGAGTTCCGGAAGCTTCAGGAAGAATTCCCAGTTCTCGCTTTCAGGTGCGCGCAACGGAGGCTGAGGCACCATGTTGATGGCTTTTAGCCGAGTCTCCTGCTTGTTTTTCACCGGGCAGACATCGACGCAGACGCCGCATCCGGTGCAATCTTCCGGTCCCACCTGGATGGTGTACTTCATGCCGGCAAATTCCTTGTCGCGTACATCGCAGGATTTGAATGTGGCGGGAGCGCCCTCCAGTTCTTTCTTGTCGTAAACCTTAATTCGGATGACGGCATGAGGACAGACCATGGCGCACTTACCGCACTGGATGCAGATCTTGGTATCCCACGCGGGGATCTCCAGCGCCAGATTGCGCTTCTCCCATTTTGCCGTTCCGGTGGGAAAAGTTCCATCGCAGGAGAACGCGCTAACCGGAAGCTCGTCGCCGCGGCCCGCATAGATGGTGCCCAGTACTTCGCGATCAAACTTGGGAGCGCCGGGAAAGGCCGCCGGAATTTCGTTCTTGCTGGTGACCGCCGCCGGAATCTTCACCTCATGAAGATGGGCGAGGGTCTCATCGACCGCCTTCATGTTCTTTTGGACTACATCTTCGCCCTTGCGTCCGTAGGTGTGACGGATCGATTCGCGGATGGCTTCGATGGCTTCGTCTCTGGGCAGAACTTTCGAAATGGCGAAGAAGCAGACCTGCATGATGGTGTTCATGCGCGAACCCATGCCGGCATCTTTGGCGACTTGATAGGCGTCGATCACATAGAACTTGGCCTTTTTGGCAATGAGTTGGGATTGCACTTCGCGGGGCAGATGATCCCAGACTTCGTCGGGCCCGAAGGGACTGTTGACGAGGAACACGCCGCCTTCGACGAGCGCGCTCAGCATGTCGTAGCGCTCGAGGAAGATCCATTGATGGCAGGCGACGAAGTTCGACTTGGACACCAGATAGCTGGAGCGAATGGGCTGCGGCCCAAAACGCAAGTGCGAGACCGTCATGGCGCCGGATTTCTTGGAGTCGTAGACGAAATATCCTTGCGCGTAATTGTCGGTATTCTCGCCGATGATCTTGATGGAGTTCTTGTTTGCGCCGACGGTGCCGTCAGCGCCGAGGCCGTAGAACAGAGCGCGCACCACGCTGTCGGGTTCGGTTGAGAATGACGCGTCGAAGTCGATGCTGGTGTGGGTCACGTCGTCATTGATGCCAACGGTGAAGTGATCCTTTGGAGAGGGCTTCTTCAGATTGTCGTAGACGGCCTTTACCATCGCCGGAGTGAATTCTTTCGACGAGAGCCCAAAGCGCCCGCCGACCACTTTCGGAGCACTCTTCAGTCTTCCGTAACCCAGCTTGAGGCCTTCATTCAGGGCGCCGACCACATCGAGGTAGAGAGGTTCGCCGATCGCTCCGGACTCCTTGGTGCGATCGAGAACTGCGATTTGGCGGACTGAGGCGGGTAGAGCCTCCATGAAAGATTTCACGCAGAACGGACGGTATAAACGAACCTTCAGCAGGCCGACTTTTTCTCCGTGAGCGTTCAGATACTCGACCGTCTCGTGCGCGATTTCTGCGCCGGAGCCCATGACCACGATAACGCGCTCGGCGTCGGGCGCTCCGACGTACTCGAACAAGCGATAGGAACGTCCCACGACTTCAGCGAATTTGTTCATCACCGCCTGTACCTTGGCGGGTGCATCGTCGTAATAGCGGTTGGCGGTCTCGCGGATCTGGAAGAAGACGTCGGGATTCTGCGCTGTTCCGCGCAGCACTGGATGATCGGGCGATAGAGCGCGCTCGCGGTGCTCGATGACGCGGTCCATGTTGATCAGCGAGCGGATATCATCGTCCGCCAACATCTCGATTTTGTTCACTTCATGCGAAGTACGGAAGCCGTCGAAGAAATGGAGGAAGGGTATGCGGGTTTCGAGTGAGGCCGAGTGCGCGATCAGAGCCAGGTCCATGGCTTCTTGCACCGAGTTGGAGCAGAGCATGGCCCATCCCGTGGTGCGGCAGAACATCACGTCCGAGTGATCGCCGAAAATTGACAGCGCGTGAGTGGCGACGGTGCGAGCAGAAACGTGGAATGCCGTGGGCGTCAGTTCGCCGGCAATCTTGTTCATATTCGGGATCATCAGCAGCAGTCCCTGCGAAGCGGTGAAGGTCGTGGAGAGCGATCCGGTCTGCAGTGCGCCATGCACGGCGCCGGCAGCGCCGCCTTCGCTCTGCATTTCGAGGACGTGAGGGACGCTGCCCCAGGCATTGGGGACGCTCTCAGACGACCACTGGTCCGCCCACTCGCCCATCGCAGACGAAGGCGTGATGGGATAAATGGCGATCACTTCGCTCACGCGATAGGCAACGTGTGCGACCGCCTCGTTGGCGTCCATGGTCTTGAATTTGCGCTTCATTAGAAATTCCCCCGTTCCAGGTTCTCGGCGGGAGCCACCGCGGTGGTCCTGCGACAGAATCAAGGATGCCGCAGGGGAGGTGGGGATGTCGGGACTTGGGTTCACAATAGGGTGTGATTACGATCACAATAATTCAGAATCTACTGTGAATTCAGTCGGATACCGCAACTCATGAGTGGCGAGAATTCTTCCTCGCGCTTTTCTGGAGAAGGTTGCCGGAGCGACCGATCGGTCGGGAAGATGCGGTCCGCAAGTTGAAAGGCCCGCAAGGAAACTGGCTAACGGCCGCGCCCCGACTACGGCCCCACGCCTCCGGTATGGCAGTCGGCGCAATTGACCTGCGTGAGGTCTCCCAAATCGACGGGATGCTTGAAGGTTTGCTGCGCGACCGCAGAGGCGGCGTCGGTGGTGCCTTCGGTTTCGGATATCACCGAGTGGCACTGGTTACAATCCCGGCTGATGACTCGGCCGTCAGCGCTAACGTGCTGGCCGTCGTGGCAGCGGAAGCATCCGCTGAAATAGTAGTGGCCCAAATTGTTGGGATGCGTCTGCCAGTTCAACTTCATCTCGGGGAAGGTGGTGTGCTGGAAAATTTCCTGCACTTCCGCAACGGCGCGGCGGATCTCGAGCTGCTTCGATTTCGCGACTTCGGGATACTTGCTTTCGTAGAAGTCGTCCAAGCCTTTTGCAATACCCTTCAAAGCTTCGTCGGTGGTCGCGTAAGTCGCGGTCAAAACTGTGACGGCTTGCTGCTTGATGAAGGGCAGGGAGGCGTCGAGCCGGTGCCCCAGGAGCGATTGGTCGACGGCGGAATCCGGCGGAACGTAAATATGCGTGGGCCGGTTGTGGCAGTCGACGCAGTCCATGCGGTGGCGAGGAGATTTGGCGATCTGGTCCTTCGACAGAGTGGAATCTTTCGCGAAGTACTCGGTCACGCGGCCTTGCTGATCCTCGACGTGAATGTAGGGGATGACCTGGTGCTTTTCGTCCGCCGCTACGTAATCGATGCGGTTGGCGATATTCATGTGCCAGTGAATGCCTTCGGGAGCGCCGGTGGTGGGATCGCCTCCGCCGGTCTTGATCAGCATGCGAATCTGCCGGACCGTATTTTTTTCATCATTGGCGTAATGGGTGAAGACTTTAAGTTGGCCGCCATAAAACTTCTTGGGCCAATGGCATTGCTCACATGTGTCCTGGGCCGGGCGCAAGTTGTGCACCGGAGTCGGAATTGGCCGCGGGAAGGTATTGAAGGTCGCGGCATATACCTGGCGCGCACCCGAGAGTTTCGACTTCACGTACCAGGTGGCGCCGGAGCCCACGTGGCAATCCACGCAGCCTACGCGCGCATGGGGGGAGAGCTGGTAGGCGGTGAATTCGGGATTCATCACCGTGTGGCAAAGCTGTCCGCAGAATTGGACCGAGTCCGTGTATTCGTACGCCTTGTAGCTACCTCCCGCGCTCACCACCGCAAACACGACCAGGAAAGTAACGAATGAAATGACAGCACTGCGCTGTGCGCGGTCGTTCAAATCGACGACGGGATAAAACTCGGTGGGTTCAACTTTCTTTCGGCGCTCGATCAGAACGCCGCCCAGCATCAGCAACAATCCCAGGGAGAAGAACGCCGGCGAAACCATGTACGCCAGAATGCCGATGTAGGGACTGGGTTTGACCGCGATCAGGTCAATCAGGACGAACAGAAAGATGTTGGCAACGCCAACGATCGCCAGTGCGACGCCCGCCAGGCTGACTGGATTGCGCATCAGCATGCGCAAGCGATGGCGGGGCTCGACCTCTCCCGCCGGCAACTTCTCAGTGTCCATGCTTGACCTCAGTGGGTTCGGATTCCTCGTCCGCCGGATCGGAGGCGTCACGCATGGAAGCGTCGATGAGAGGATCGTTGTCCAGACCGTGCTCTTCGCGATAGTGGTGCAGCGTCATCTTTCCATCCCACCAGGCCCAGTTCATCGGATAGACGTCGGGATCAAAGAATACCTGATAGAAGTGCCACACGATAATTGCCAATGTCGCCAGAATGGCTTCATAAAAGTGAATGGCGGTTGCGATATCGAGCCACCAGCGCGGCAGATGGTTTCCGACGATAACCTTGGCCCACAGCATGATTCCGGTTCCAGCCATCACAAACATTCCCCAGACCAGGGCCCAGTACTCGGCCTTCTCCGCATAGTTAAAGCGAGGGAATTCGGGCTTGCGCGACGTCAGGCCGAGATAGTAGCAGAGATTCTGCCACGCACCGCGAACATCGTCGAGGGTAGGGAGGAGATCCCGCACCAGGCGGCGCCCTTCACGGCTGATGATGACGTCGAAGATGTGGTAGATGCTAACGCTGATAAGAACGACACCGGCGATGCGATGCAGAATTCCGCGCATGCGTTCGCCCATCGCCAACATGGAAGCGAACCAGGAGCCGGGGAACTTCAACGCGAATCCCGTAACCACCAGCACGAAGAAGCTCGTGAGCAAGACTGCGTGCTGCCAGCGGAAATGAAGCGGCATCCGCGTGACGAAATCCGAGTCTTGCAGCAGCTTGCGACGCGCGATGACTTTGGACCGCCAAATGATGAAGTTGTGCAGGAGCATGCCGCCGATTACGGCAAAGATCATGCCCAGATAGAACCGCCGAATCCAGCGCACGGCTTTGCTGCCGATGTCGGCCGAGAGCGGCGCATCAACGTGCACTTTGGCGGACGTG
This sequence comes from uncultured Acidobacteriota bacterium, assembly GCA_963807095.1. Lineage (GTDB taxonomy): Bacteria > Acidobacteriota > Terriglobia > Terriglobales > Acidobacteriaceae > Sulfotelmatobacter. Next base: position 10,538 of record CAWEAF010000004.1, read on the forward strand.
AATTTCTCCGTTACCCCAGGATGGCACTGGCCGCAGGTTCGAGCCAGATTCGCGCGATTGATCGTCGACCGTGGATCGCTCGACGGAAAGATGCTGTGGGTGCCGTGGCAACTGGCACAGTTGGCGACCACCTGAGAGCCCAGCCGGGAAGCGAGTCCGTGATAGCTCGCCAGGTATGTGGTCTCGCGCCGGCCTTCTACGCCGAACTCTTGTGACAGGCGCACGCCTTCATGGCAACGCGCGCAAGTTGCCTGCCCTACGTTCTGGGCCGAGACGGGAGAATTCGGATCATTGCGCGCTTTGATTGAGTGAATGCCGTGACAATCTGTGCATACTGGTGCTTGCCAATTACCCCGGGCCACAGCCACTCCGTGGATGCTCTGCTGGAATTCCTTCGAGATCGAGTCGTGGCATTTGCCGCATGTCATTGGCACATTGAACTTGAAAATTGGAGATTTTGAGTCCTTGGCATCAAGAATCTCGTGAGTGCCGTGACAGTCGGTGCAGACGGCCGCTTTCTCCGAGCCGTTGGCTACAGCATGGCCGTGTACGCTCTGCTGGTAGGAGGCAACCATCTGGACGCTCTGGCCGCCATCGACAAATTCCTGGCCATGACAGGCGCCACACGTGGCTGGGATGTTGGTGTGATGCACCCGCGATTTGGGATCGCTCGCCGGCAGAAGGTCATGCGGGCTGCCGTGGCAATCGACGCAGGTCGCGGCATCCTTATTTCCGTTTTGTACCGCTTTCGCATGAAAGCTGCGATCGTAGGCGGCTTGCTCATCCGCGTGGCACGTCGCGCAGGAGATCTTCTTGGGGGTAGTCTCGTGGGCGGAACTCTTTACATCCGTGTGGCAGTCCACGCAGGTGAACATGCTGCCATGGATGGAGTCTTTGAACGCTTGCGGGTCGACATGCAGGCTGACAGACTTGCCGTTGACGTCATGCGTCAGCCCGGCATCGCTGTGGCAGGCAAGGCATTCATCTGCGGTGGGTTTTTGAGGCTGGGGTTTGCCGGCTGCGAAGAGCGAGCCCGCACTTAGAAGAAAGGCGAGGGCAACTCCAGGCGCAAAAAAGCTCCGTATTGTTCGCGTGGACATGCCCTCACCCGCCAATTCTTCAGAATTGACCCATCTCCAAGCGGCTTTCAGCCGCCCTGGTTGAGCTACTTCTTCGCAAAGGCCCGGATGTAGGTGACCAGGTCTTTGATCTCCGCTTCCTTGAGTTTGCCGTCATAAGCCGGCATCTTCGGCGCTTTGCCTTTGCTGATGGTTTCAGTCAGTTGTGCGTCGGTTTCCTTCTGGATTTCGGGCGAGGCGAAATCTTTGGTTCCCATCTTTCCGCCCTTTCCGTCTGGGCCATGACACATGGCGCACTTCGCCTTGTAAGTAGCGGCTGCATCTTGTGCCACTGCTGGAGAAGTGCAGGCCGCGATCAGGCCGCAAGCCAGTAGAGCTACGAACATGACTCGAATAGAGACGTGCTTCATTTTGTTACATCCTCCTGAGGAGATTTGCATCGCTGACATCATAGAGCAGGGACCAACCGTCGACTGCGCGCCGGCATCCCCGAGCTCAAATTGCAAAGGCTGTGTCCTCCACCCTACATCCTGAGAACTCGCTCGCAGAGGTAGAGTCGCATGTCATGAAAATCAACCCTATGGCAGAAGTCACTCGGCCCTGTGACAACAATCACAGGGTTTTCTGTAGCCGATTGTGATGGTTATCACGGGCGGGCGTGCGACTCCGCACTGTGGGAGCCTTGCGAGAAACATACGATCGACATCATGCCCGTCGCCCCCGATCGGATCGAATCTCAGGAAGCGTCGCCCGAGCACGACGAGAAGGCATCCTCCGAACTGGCCGGACATGGACAGTCGGCCAAGGGGGTAGGGGCGCCCACTCGGCCTTTGCAGGTGACCTGGGAGATGACACGGGACAGCGCGTGGCGGACAACGCCTGAGCGCGTGAAATCCCACTCACGGCGTGAGCGGCCGCATGTCTCGACAGCCGAGGCCTTCTATCTGATCGAACAGATATCGGAAATGCGGGTGCCGTTGCTGGCGTTGACGGGCGGTGACCCGTTGTTGCGGCCGGATCTATTTCCAGTGATCGAGTTCGCCTCCAGCCATTCGGTCCGCACTTCGTTGACCCTGCGTCCAACCCCAAGCCTAAACGCCGCGCTCATGGCGGACCTGAAACAGGCCGGCTTGATGCGAGTTGTTTTCTGGCTGCACGGGCCGACGCCAGCTCTCGATGATGCCCACTGGGGAATGTCCGGGTCCCACCGGCGAATTCTCGACATGATCGGAGCCTGTCATGAAGCGCAGCTTGCGGTGCAGATCAATACCGTCATGGCCCGGCGAAGTTTTCCGGATATAGACCCGATGTTCGAGCTTCTGACGCGGCTCGACGTCGCGGTTTGGAACGTGTTCTTCCTTGTTCCTGCCAGCCCGGAGCAAGTGGGCGAGATGCTGAGCTCCGACGAGCACGAGCAGGTATTTGCCAAGCTCTATGCCGCTTCCAAGCGTGTTACGTTCCAGATCAAGACCACCGAGGGGCAGCACTATCAGCGTTTTGTCTGGCAGCAGCGCCTGCGGGAATCGCGAGCCCGCCGCAGCCCGTGCGATCCACTTCGGTATGTGCCGAAAGGCCTGAATGACAGCCGGGCGAGTGTGTTCATCACGCACACGGGCGAAGTCTATCCCAGCCGTTTTCTGCCGCTTTCGGGAGGCAATGTCACCACGCAATCACTTGCCGAGGTTTGTCGCGAGTCGGCCCTGCTCTCGTCTCTCCGGGATAGCTCCCGGTTAAAGGGGAAATGTGGACGCTGCGCGATGTGCCAAGTCTGCGGCGGTTCCCGGGCTCGCGCCTACGCCATCACCGGGGACTTGTTCGCCGAGGAACCCTGCTGCGCGTACGAACCGTAGCCTTCCGAACCGGAATGCCGGGACCCCTTTCGAACATCCTAACCATAACTTTCTGAACATCCGCCTCGATGGAGACTGGACCTGAGTGTGACTCCACTCTTTCTACCGGCCTCGCCAAAATGTGATTGAAATCACATCGGGCTGTGATTTACTATCCGGCACATCCCAGACAACTCTCGCTAGTATTCATCCCATCCAGTGACGTAACTCGAGGGTAACAACCCCTCAAAATTCATAGCTAGGAGGCATTCGAATGAAACGACTCGGCATTATTTTGCTGGGAGCAGTTCCTGTCCTGATTTTGCTGTATCTTGGTGCCGTGAATCCGCCAAAGGTGGAGGCGGTTCCTAGCTATGCCAGGCAAACCGGCCTGCCTTGCAGCGGTTGCCATTATGCACCTCCAGAACTCAATCCCGCAGGGCGTCGGTTCAAACTGCTCGGATACGTCGACAGGGCGGACGATACGAAAGTCATAAAGGCCGATCCCGGCAAGAAGCGGGCAGCGCTCGATTTGCTGGCTTCCCTGCCACTCTCTGTCATGCTGGATACATCCTTTACATCCATCAAGTCGCCGGTTCCGACCACTCAGAACGGGAACGTGGAGCTTCCGCAGGATATCTCCCTTTTTCTGTCGGGCGCATGGACCACTCACGTCGGCAGCTTTGTTCAAGTGACCTACGACACCCAAGACGACCATTTCAGCATGGATAACACCGATATCCGGTTTGCGAAGACCACGAAGCTGGGCGGCAAAGAACTGGTGTATGGCCTGGACCTCAACAATAATCCAACAGTCGAAGATCTTTGGAACAGCACGCCAGCCTGGAGTTTCCCTTGGGTTTCCAGCGATTTTGCCCCCTCGCCGAACGCTTCCCCCCTCATTAACGGCGGTCTGGGACAGGACGTAGGCGGATTCGGCGGCTATGCGATGTGGGACCAACATCTTTATCTAGATGCAGCTCTGTATCGAACGCAGCACATTGGCGGCGGCCAGCCGAATCCCGGGACGGACTCTGCTTTCAACATCCGCGGTCTCGCTCCGTACTGGCGTGTTGCGTGGCAGCAACTTACCGGAAAGACCCAGTACGAGTTCGGCACCTACGGCATGCACGTGCGGTCCACTCCTGGAGCAATCACTGAAGCCGATGGATCCCCGCTTCCTTTTCAGGATTCATACACAGACTGGGCCTTTGATACGCAAATTGACCGCACGGTCTACCGAACCGATGTCCTGTCGTTCCGGGGCACGTTCATTCACGAGAACTCCGACCTGCTGGCGACATTGGAAGCCGGTGGAGCGGCACAGGGGTCACACCATCTGAATACCGTCCTTGCCAACGCCGAATATCATTTCGGCAACCGCTATTCCGGGACATTCGGCTGGTTTCATACCACCGGCACGTCTGACGCTGTGCTGTTTCCCTCTGCACCGGTGACGGGTAACTTCAATGGAGACCCGAGAGGCTCCGGCTACACCTTGAACTTCTCGTATTGGGCCTGGCAGAACCTGCAACTGGCGGCGCAATACACCGGATACACGCGCTTCAATGGGGCCAACGCGAACTACGACGGGGCGGGGCGCAACGCGGGCGCGAACAACACGTTTTACCTCGACGCCAGATTCATTTTCTGAAATGGATAACAACGATTTGCTAACAACAGGTTTAAGAGGAGAGAGGGCAATGAAGAAGAACGGAATCGTACTGATCATAGTAATCGTCGCGCTATCTGTCGGATCTTGGGCGGGCGACATCGAAGGCAAAGTCAGCGGGATGAAAGGGAAATCGGTGGTCTACGTCGACGCCATTGCAGGCAAGACGTTCCCCGCCCCCAAAGACCATCCAGTGATGAATCAAAAAGGACTGATGTTCGTGCCGCACATCATGGCCGTGCAACAGGGCTCGACCGTGGAATTTCTGAATAGCGACACGGTGCAGCACAACGTCTTCTGGACTGCCATCGGCGGCGACAAGAAGGCCGGGCACAATCTTGGTACCTGGCCCAAGGGCGAGAAGCGCGACTTTACGTTCGAAAAACCGGGGGTAGTGCCGGTGCTCTGCAACGTGCATCCCGAAATGGCAGGATACATCGTGGTCAGTCCAACGCCGTATTTCGCCGAGACCGATGACAGCGGCGCCTACAAGATCAAAGACGTGCCCGATGGCAGCTACAACGTCAGCGTGTGGCACGAGGGCGCGAAGAACCAGTCCAAGCCTGTGACTGTCGCGGGTAGCGGCAAGGCGGATTTCACCCTGAGCAAGTAAGGAGTGACAAAGAGCGGGGAGGCATGAGACCTCCCCTCCCCGCTTTTTTTCTCGACAGAGTTGACGTTCAGCAACGAGTCTGGGGATGGAAACTGGGGATGCTGAAACGCTTCAAGAACAAGAAGGTCGACGCGGATTGGCTGCACACGAATTTTCCCTGCATGATGGCATGTCCGGCGCATACCAATGCCGGACGCTATGTCGGCCTGATCGCCGAGGGACGGTTCGAAGAAGCTTACCGGCTGGCGCGCGATCCCAACCCGCTGGCCAGCATCTGCGGGCGGGTGTGCGCGCACCCTTGCGAGACTGCCTGCCGCCGCGGCGAGATCGATAAGCCAATTTCCATTCGCGCGCTGAAGCGGTTTCTCACCGAGCAGTACGGGCCTGAATCGAAGCATCCCATCAACATCAATGAAGGACGCGGGCAGAAGAAACTTCCCTACAAGGTTGCCGTTGTCGGGGGAGGGCCGGTCGGTCTGTCCGCGGCCCACGACCTTGCGCTGATGGGCTATGCGGTTACGATCTTTGAAGCCGCTCCGGTGGCGGGAGGGATGTTGTATCTCGGGATTCCGGAGTACCGCTTGCCGCGCGATGTAGTCGAAGCGCAGGTGCGTGAGATTCTGGAGACCGGCGATATTACCCTGAAACTGAATCATGCCGCGGGGCGGGACTTCGCGATCTCCGATCTTCGGCGGCAGGGATTCGACGCCGTTCTGGTTGCGGTAGGAGCGCACCGCAGCCGCGACTTGAGTATTCCCGGAGTCGATCTTGATGGCGTGCACAAGGGGATCGACTTTCTGCTGAACGTCAATCTTGGATACAAGTTCACCATCGGCAAGAAGGTTATTGTGATTGGCGGCGGCAATGTCGCCATGGACGTGGCGCGCTCAGCAGCCCGCGAAGTCGTCCGTCAACATGCCGGCGGCGTCGAGGAGGTTGAACCGTCCGCCGAGAATGTGACGGCGGTTGCAACCCGGGAAATGGTGGACATTTCGCTCTCCGCACTGCGCATGGGCGCGCGCGAAGTGAACCTGGTGTGCCTGGAGCGGCGCAATGAGATGCCGGCGGCGCTCGAAGAAATCGAAGAAGCCGAGGCGGAAGGGATCATCATTCATCCCGGGTGCGGCCCGAAACGAGTTGTGGGCAAAGACGGGAAGGTCGCTGCGCTCGAAACTCTGAAGACCAAGTGGGTTTTCGATCAGAACAAGCGCTTCAATCCGGCGTTTTACGAAAACAGCGAGAGCCAGATCGAGTGTGACACCATCATCATGGCCATTGGCCAGGCTCCGCGCCTCGATTTTCTTACTCCTGAGGACAAGGTAGACATCTCACCGCGTGGATTGATCGCGGTGAATCCGCAGACGCTGATGACTTCCGCTCCGGGGATCTTTGCGGGCGGCGACTGCGTTTTCGGCCCACGACTGATCATCGACAGCGTGGGCGACGGCAAGCGCGCAGCGGTCGGCATCGACGAGTATCTGCGGGGCGGCAAACACCCTGAACCAATGATCGAAGTGGAGGTATTGAAGCGGCATGCGATGCCGCTCGACTATCTGGACATCAATCGCCAGCCCGTACCCATGCTTCCGCTGGAGCGCCGCACCGGCGTTACGGAAGTGGAGATTGGATACGACGCCGCCGGCGCCATGGCGGAAGCGCAACGATGCCTGCACTGCTGGGTCAACACGATTTTCGAAGGCACGCCAGAAGACGGCAGCATGTGTATTCTGTGCGGCGGGTGCGTGGACGTTTGTCCGGAGAAATGCCTGGAACTGGTTTCGCTCGACCGAATCTCCTTCGAGCCCGATGCAGTGCAACACCTTCGTGAAAACCAGGAGTGCTTCGGTGTGGAACTCGACGAAGTCGCGGCCGATGAGTTGGGTGTCGTTACCGGCGCGGCCATGCTCAAAGACGAGACTCGCTGCATTCGGTGCGGGCTGTGCGCGATGCGCTGCCCGGTGGGCACCATCACCATGGAATCGTACAACCTGCTTCCTGCCGAGCCGACTGGATTGATCTCGATCGCGGCGATTGGGGCGGGGTTGCAGAAGTAAGTAAGAGGCATCTATGGACGAAGAGAAACAACCAGCGAACGATCTGAGCCGGCGTCAGTTCTTTGCCAAGCTGGGTCTCGGATCGTTAGGCATCGCCGCGGCAGGTACGGCAGCGTTTGCGTATCAGTATCTCGAGCCCAATGTGCTGTACGAACCGTCCCCCGTCGTCAATGCTGGAAAGCCGGATCGTTATCCGCTCGACTCGGTAACGCTCGATGTGAATTCCCAGATCTACATCATTCATTCGCAGGAGGGTTTCTTCTCGTTGAGCGCAGTGTGCACGCATCTTGGCTGCCTGACGGCGTGGAAGCCGGAGCTCAATATCATTGCCTGCCCATGCCACGGCAGCAAGTTCGACGAGAACGGAAAGAAGATCGAAGGACCTGCGCCTAAGCCCCTGCCATGGAAGCGCATCTGGCTGAACGATGATGGCGACCTGCTGGTAGATCGCTCCACCGACGTGCCGGCGCTGGCGCGCGATTCCTTCGTGAGGGTCTGATATGGCGAAGACGGTAGACCAATATTTCGACGACTTGCGCGGGACACGAGTCTGGCGCTCGATTTTCCGCAGTGGGACCGGATCGAGCACGCTGAAGCGGGCGCTGGCGATTCAGCAGAACGTGTTTTTGCACCTGTTTTCGACTAAGGTTCGCACCCGCATGCTGAGCTTCAGCGCGACCTGGTATCTGGGAACGCTCACGCTGGGAACATTCCTGATCCTGGTCGCGACCGGCATCCCCTTGATGCTTTATTACCATCCTTCGGTGCCGCAGGCCTATGCCGACACGAAAGATCTGCAATTCGTGGTTTCGTCGGGAATGTTTCTGCGCAACCTGCACCGCTGGTCGGCGCACGCCATGGTCTTTCTGGTCTTCGCGCACATGTTCAAGGTCTTCTACCGCGGGGCGTATCGGCCTCCGCGCGAATTCAACTGGGTAATCGGAGTGATCCTGCTTCTGATTACTTTGCTGCTCAGCTACACCGGATATCTGCTGCCCTGGGATCAACTCGCCTACTGGGCCATCACCGTCGGCTCGAACATCGCTTCCGCCGTGCCGCTCATCGGAGACAAGATTCATTTCCTGCTGCTCGGCGGGCATGCTGTGAATGCCAACGCACTGCTGCGATTTTATGTGTTGCACTGCATGATTCTTCCGCTCGCCGCCATGTTCTTTGTTGCCATTCACTTCTGGCGCATCCGCAAGGACGGCGGCCTCTATTCGCACGGCAGTGAACCTGCGACCCTGCGGGCAAACGCCGCCAATGAATCCACCGCGAAGGAGGTCCGATAGCGATGGCCGACTCAAAGGATTTCACCGCCGGTGTGGACTCCAACGCAAAGAAATCTCCACGGCGGATTGTGTTCATCACCCGCCGAACATCCGCACAGGTGAAAGCCGAAACGGAAGACCAAGTCCAGACTTTCCCGGAAGTCTTGTTCCGCGCCGCAGTTGCGGTCCAGGTGCTGGCGATCATCCTGGTCTGGATCGCACTGTTCTTCAATGCGCCGCTGGAAGGACTGGCAGATCCGTCGCATACTCCGAATCCCGCAAAGGCTCCGTGGTATTTCCTCGGGCTGCAAGAGATGCTGCACTATTTTCCGCCGGTGGTAGCGGGTGTGCTCGTGCCTGGACTGGTGGTGATGGCCCTCATCGTCATTCCCTATTTCAAAGTCAATATCGAGGCGGATGGCCTCTTCTTAAAGGATCGGGCGCGGCGGTTGCGAATCTTCTATATCGCTGCCAGCTTGCTCTCGTTGTTCCTGGTCTTCTTTAAGGTTTATGCCGCACTGGTGCCGACGCTGATCATGGCCGGGATCATGGTCGTGGCAGCGCAGAGCTCTCCGCAGTCGGCGTCCCGTTTTCGCCGGTACCTGGCAGCGAGACCGCTTTCCTATTGGGTGATGACGTGGTTCTTGTTCGAGCTGGTCGTGCTGACTGCTATTGGCACATTTTTCCGCGGCCCAGGCTGGTCGTTCGTCTGGCCGTGGCAGGGCATTTAGATATGAGGATGCGGCGATCATGAAAGAGAAACTTACGTCGCTCTGGCAGAAATTGTTCGGCGATAGTGTGCGTGCCTTCGGTGTGGTCAGCCTGATCTTCCTGGCGTCGATGGCGATTGCCCCGTCGAAGAATTTTTTCAGCGAGTGGCGGCACTACCAGCACGGCTACCTGCGAATGATCCGCAATCGCAGCGATGCGAACACGCTGCAGCGCCACTTCCGGGGAGGCATTCAGCAAATCTGGCTTCCCGAATTAGGCGTCGTCGATCGTTGCACCAGTTGCCACGTTGGACTGAACGAACCCAGCCTGACCGATGTTTCCACTCAACCCTTCCGCACGCATCCGGTGATTCCACACAAGCTCGATCAGTTCGCCTGTAGCGTGTGCCACCGCGGACAAGGCGCTGCGACCACTGTTGCCGAAGCGCACAACAGTACGCTGGCCTGGGAGCAGCCGATCCTCCCCGCCAGATACATCGAATCGTCGTGCGGGCAATGCCATCGCGGGCCGCTTCCCGGCACTCCACAACTGAACCAGGGACGCAATCTGCTGGCTCGGGAAGGCTGTGTGCACTGCCACACCGTCAAGTTGCCCGACGGCAGCACTATGAAGGCGACCGACGATCCGCCTTCACTCTCCCACATTGCGGACAAAACTACGCGCGAATGGATCTTTGCCTGGCTGAAGGATCCGCAAGCTTATGCCTCGACCGCGACGATGCCGAATTTCAAGTTAAGCGATGACGATGCGCGCGACATGTCTGCGTTTCTTATCGCCAATAGCACGCCGGTCGCCGGCGATACTGCGCCTGTCACGGCAAAGCCGTTGTCTGATCCGACGGCCGGCGCAAGCCTTTATGGAGAATCCTTTTGCGCCTCATGCCACGCCGTGCAGAATGCGGCAGGAAACATGGTCGGTGGCGACGTGGGCCCTGAACTCACCCGTGTTGGCAGCAAGGTGAAGCCAGAGTGGCTGCAGGCTTGGATTCGCAACCCACGGACCTACGATCCCAGCACGGGCATGCCGCATTATCGATTCAACGATGGCCAGGTCGCCACGCTCTCCGGATTTTTGCTAGGCAAGGCGGATTCCGATTTACTCACGAACGTGCACCTGGAACCAGCTACGCCCCAGCAGATCGCGCACGGCAAGCGGCTGGTGTCCGATTACGGCTGCGCTTCATGCCATGAGATCGCGGGCATCAAGAAGCCTGAGAATTTCGCTCCCGAGCTAAGCCGCATCGGCAGCAAGCCGGTCACGCAGCTAATCTTTCTGCCGGGAATGCAGCACGCCCTGCCGGACTATATTGCCGGGAAGATCAAGCAGCCGCGCGCATTTTCGCCCGGACTGAAAATGCCGCAATATTCCTTGACCGCTGCTCAGATCGATGCGCTGACTACGGCCCTGCTGTCCTTGAATGATCGCTCTTACACACTGCCCCCATCGCTGGCGGTTCAGGCCACGCCCGACTCGGACTACCAGCCTGCTGGAAAAGCCGGCAAGCTGATGTCCGACCTGGCGTGCTTCAGCTGCCACCGAATCAACGGACATGGTGGCGACATGGCACCCGACTTGACCTGGGAGGGCAGTTCGGTGCAGCGCCAGTGGCTGGTGCAATTCTTGAAGAATCCTGGAACGCTGCGTCCGGCGCTGATTCGCCGCATGCCGCGCTTCAATCTCAGCGATGGCGAGGCCAACGAACTCGCGGACTACATGATGACCGTATATCAAAGCCCGGCGGTGGATCGCGATTCCATGCCGCTCAGCGGGTATTCGCAAGGTCAGATCGAACTAGGCAGACAGCTTTTTTACGGAAAGTATTCCTGCCAGGGTTGCCACATTGTCAACAGCAAGACCGACAAAGGCTACATCGGTCCGACGTTGACACAGGTAGGATCCCGATTGACCGCCGCCTGGGTTTATCAATGGATGAAGAATCCGCAATCGCTGCGGCCCGGCACTATTGAACCCAACCGCGCGATGAGCGATGAAGACGCCCGCGCCCTCACCGCGTTTCTGATATCACAAAAGAGTGGAGGAAGTTCGAGGAAAGCGGCAGTAACCATGGCACACACGCCGGAGGTCGCGAAGAAATGAACCGCTACGGACTGTTACTGCTCCTCGGCGTTTTGCTGTTGGCGTCCTCATGCTCTCACAAGAGCCAGTCTGCTGCGCTTCCCAAGCCAACCGCCTTCGGGGCGGCCATTGTGGAGTCGAGCGGAGGGAAGCAACTCGCCCAGACTGGAGCGCTGTTGCCGCAACCCTTGGTTGTCCAGGTGAATGACGCGCAAGGAAACGCCGTGACTGGAGCACTTGTCGAACTTGCCGCCGCGCCAGACGTGACCCTTGATCCCGCATATGCGCTTACCGACTCCAGCGGCCAGGTTACGGCGAATGTTTATCTCGGCGGCATGGCGGGCAGGTATCAGATCGTGGCTTCGACCTTTGACAAGTCGCACAAAAAAGTTGAATTGCAGATCGAAGAGATCGCACTTGGCTACCAGCAAACTCTTGGCCGAAAAATCAACGATCAATATTGCGATCGCTGCCACAATCCGGAATCAACGGTCGAACGCGTTTCCAATTTCGATAATCTCGAGATCAAGCCGCATCCTTTCACCGAAGGCGATACGCTCAATAAGATGACGGACGCCGATCTGACGGCGATCATCACTTACGGCGGTCCAGCCCTTAACAAATCGGCGCTGATGCCCGCTTGGGGAAACACCCTGAGCAAATCGGACATTCAAGCGCTGATCTCGTACATTCGAGCAATTTCCGATCCGCCGTCTCGCAGTGCCGGGCCTGTCTACTCGAGGCGCTGAACTGGGAGCTCCCGGTCGCTTTTGTCGTGCTAAGGCGAGTGCTCTTCGCGCCAACGGATCCGCGCAAGCCGCCGGGTAGTCCATGGATCCTTCGACCCTTAAAAACACGGGCCTTGATGACAAAGCTGAAATAAGTTCGAATTCCGCGGGCATCGCCATCACAGAGTGATATGTGTCACCAACCCAAGTGATTGGAATCACAGGCATCATTTGGGGAGTTTCTGCGAAATTGGGGCAATCTAATGCCCTGAGCTGGTTCCAGGCCAGACCCGTTGTGACCTCAATCACAATTCCGAGTGACCAAATACACGGTGTTTGCCGCGCCCCTCTGGCATCCTGACACCCAATCGAGGTGGCCTATGGCTCAAGATGGCCGAGACATTTTGGAGGTCCTCCGATTCGAGTTGAACTTTTTACTCGATGGGGGTTATGGACGGTCCCCGCGGATGTCGTGGCGGGCTCCTGCGATTTTTGAAGATTCACCGATTTGCCCGAATTTCTGCGATGCGTCGCATCCGCATCCTTGTGACAGTTGCCTGTTGGCGCAATTCGTTCCAGAGGGACAGCGCACCGAAGCCGTGCCATGCCGCTACATACCGCTCACGAAGGAAGGGCAAACGGTAGAAGATTTATACCGGATGGGCAGCCAGGTTGAACTGGAAGAAGCACTCGCCAACTGGCTTCGGGCGCAGATCAAGCGAATCGAGCAGGAACGAGCAGCGGGAGCGAAGCAGGGAGTCGCATAAGCGAGGGATCGTCAATAAGAATGCCCGATCGCGGGCGAGCGCCGGGTTCGCCACGTGGCAGGAGAATTCTCCGAGGAGAGGGTGAAAGATCATGAGCGAAGAGCACGCATATCGAGTAGCAGCATGGTGGACTTCCGGACGGACAGGGTTGGCTAAATCAGACTCCGCGCCCAATGCGATCCATTTCACCGCTCCAACCGAATTCGGCGGCCTGGAAGGGCGATGGACGCCGGAAGAACTTCTGCTGGCCGCCATCGCGGGGTGCTACACGACCACGGTCCGTGCGATTGCTGGCGGAGTGCATTTCGATTTCACCGATCTGCAGGTGGAGGCCAGTGGAACCGTGCGCAAAGCTGAGTCCGGATACAGCTTCACGCAGATCGTGGTCCGTCCGAATCTCAAGATTGCCTCCGCTGAGGAGCACGACAAAGCTCTAGATCTGCTCAAGCGTGCCGAGAAGCTCTGCCTGGTTTCGCGCGCCCTGGGGACGACGCTGAAGTTTGAGCCGCAGCTCGAAGTGATCAAGCCGGCCTCGATCGCATGAGTCGGACCGCGGCTACAGTTCTACCTGGGCCGAAACCGACGATGGATCGTCCATGGGGCGCAACTGGAATCCAGCCTTCTTGAAGATGGCCTGAGTTGCAAGATTGTCGCGCAAGATCTCTCCCGTAAGCCGCTTGTATTTCTCTTCGCGTGCCACCCGAGCCACGCTCGCTAGTAGCTCCGTTCCGAGGCCGCGGCCTTGCCAGCGATCCGAAACCAGCACGGCGGCTTCGGCTTCTGTGCGATTGATGGCGCTGAATCGGCCCACGCCTAACACTTCGTGCTGGCCGGTCTCAGGATCTTTGCGGTCCGCAACCAGCGCGAATCCCCGGTCGTAGCTGGCAAAGCAGATGCGTACCAGGCGTTCGTGCTCCACTCGCGTGCTCAGACTCAGCGAACAAAAGTAGCGCAGGTAGACGCTACGCTCGGAAAGCGTGGTGTGAAACTGCACCATCAGCGGTTCGTCCTCGGGGCGAATCGGACGAATCGTAACCGTAGCCCCATCCTTGAACTTCCAGTCATGCACGTACTGCGAGGGATACGGCCGGATGGCAGGTCGAGGCAACTGTTGAGGAAGGATTGCGGGATCATGCAGGACGATACGGGCGTCGAGTGCGAGTATGCGTTCCGGTGTTGCTAATAACGGATTGATGTCGATTTCCTTGATTGAAGGCTGCTCCATCACTAACTGGCCGAAGCGGACCAGGATTTCCTCCAGAGCGGTCAGATTGACAGGTGCGCGGCCCCGCACGCCTTTGAGGGCGGCGAAAATTCGGGTCTGCTCCATCATCCTTTGCGCTAGCGTCGTATTGAGCGGAGGCAAGGCGAGCGCGCGATCCCCATAGACTTCCACCATCACGCCACCGGAGCCGAATAGGATCACCGGACCGAATTGCGGATCGACTACACTCCCCAAAATGAGTTCGTAGCCATCGCGCCGCACCATCGGCTGCACCGTCACGCCGAGAAAATGGTCGGCTCCGGCTTTTTCCGTGACGGAAGTCTTAATCGCGCGGAAGGCATCCCGCACTTCGTCCGTCGACTGGAGCCTGAGGCGAACACCATTGACGTCAGTTTTGTGGGCAATAGTGTTGGACAGTAGTTTCAGGACGACCGGATATCCAATCGCCGAAGCGCAGCGGACGGCCTCCTCTTCGGTTTCCGCCATCCGAGTGTCGACCACGGGGAGGCCGTAGCCCGCGAGAAGTTGCTTGGATTCGAACTCATTCAGCATCGCTCGGCCGGAAGAGCGCGTGCGCAGCAGTCGTTCAGCGACCTCGATCCGCCTCGCGGCGGCCGACTCTGGTCCTTCTACCAGGGCAGGAGTCTCGTACAGGCCGCGCAGATTGTAGGTGTAACGCCACATATAAGTGAAGGCGCGAGCGGCAGTGTCGGGATAAGAAAATGTCGGGATGCCGGCGGTATTGAGAATCGCAGTTCCTTCGGCAACTCCGTCGCCTCCCATCCAACTGGCGAGGAGCGGCTTGGTGGAACTGTGAGCGTATTTCTTCATTTCTTCTGCAGTTTTGGTCGGATCTGCCAATCCTTGCGGCGCAATGATCACCAGCAATCCGTCGCTTGCAGGATCTTTGGAGACGATGTCCACTGCCTTCACGAACTTTTCGGCATCAGCATCTGCCAGAACATCCACGGGATTGCTGCGGCTCCAGTGCGAGGAAAGAAAACTGTTCAGCGTGCGGATCGTTTCCGCAGACAGCACGGTAAGTTGACCGCCGGTCGAGATGAGAGCATCCGTAGCCAGCACCCCGGGCCCACCCGCATTGGTCACGATGCTCAGCCTGGGACCGCGTGGCCGAGGCTGTTTGCTGAGCGCTTCCGCCATATAGAAAAGATCTGCGATGTTCTGCACTCGCAGGACGCCACAACGCCGGAACGCAGCTTCAAGAACATCGTCACTGCCGGTGAGCGCGCCGGTGTGCGACGCCGCGGCTCGCGACGCTGCTTCCGATCGGCCGGCCTTGATAACAATGATCGGTTTGCTCAGGGCAATCTCGCGGGCCGCAGATAGAAACGACCGCGCATCTCCGACGGATTCCATGTAGACGAGGATGCTTTTTGTGTGCGGATCATCCCCGAAGTGATAGATAAGATCTCCCCAGCCGACGTCCAACATCGAACCGGTAGACACGATGGCGCTGAAGCCTACGTGCTCCTTCTGGCTCCAATCGAGAATGGCAGTCTGCAGCGCGCCGCTCTGGCTGAGAAAGGCCACGCTACCTGCTTTGGGCATCGATTTGGCGAAAGTTGCATTGAGGCCGATGGTGGGATTCATGAAGCCCATGCAGTTCGGTCCAACGACTCGCAACGATCCGCGGCGTAGATGTTTCTGGATTTCTTCTTCGAGCAGCGCACCGTCGTGACCTTGCTCGCGAAAGCCGGCAGAAATCACGACTGCGGATTTCACGCCCGCGTCGACACACTCTCCGATGATCGCAGGCACAGTCTGCGCCGGAGTCACGATGAGGGCTAAGTCGACTCCGCCGGGAATGTCTCCGATGCGCTTGTGGGTTGTGATTCCAAGCACTTCCGGGTGGCTGGGAGTCACCGCAAAAAGTTTTAAGAGAAGCTTACTTTCGAGCAGGTTCGAGATGAGGCTGCGGCCTACCGTTCCGGCACGATCGGTGCGCGCCGATCACAGCAACTGATCGCGGAAGAAACAAAGGATCCAGCCCGGCGCGAGTCGGAGGGGCTGGATAAATCTTGTCTACGCCTGACCTTACCGCTGAGCTGGATGCTTCGCTCACAAGATCCCTCCCGAATTCAAGGCTCCGCCTATCTTTTCATATTTGCGACGCGAGGGCCCGCGGCGGGATTACACAACACTCCACCCATCTTGTCATAGTTTTCTGCGCGTGTCTGTGATCACACTATGCGCTCAATCACTAGTACCAGTGATGGTGATCACAACTCAAATTCCGATGCTACAATTTATCTGAAAGAGAGGTGCTGCTTTATGCGCGCCCCTTACGGCCTTAATATCCTTGATAACTGCCTGACATGTCCGGTGCGAGAAGAACATCTTTTCTGTAATCTTTCAGTTCACGCTGGACAACGCCTCAACGAAATAAAATCCACTGCTGTTTATCCCAAGGGAGCAATGCTGTTTATCGAAGGGCAGCAGCCGCGCGGCGTTTTTATTCTTTGCGCCGGCAAGGCAAAGCTTTCAACCTCGTCGCGGGAAGGTAAGACGATTATCACCAAGCTTTCCGAGGCGGGCGATGTACTCGGCCTAAACGCGGTCGTTTCCAACCGTCCCTATGAAGTCACTGCCGAAATGATGGAGCCCGGGCAGGCAAACTTTATTCCCCGCGATTCCTTGTTGCAGTATCTCAAGGATCACGGAGAGGTTGCGCTGCGTGTGGCTGAACAGCTGAGCCGCAATTACTACACCGCGTACGAGGAGATCCGCACTCTGGGTCTGTCAACCTCCCCCTCGGAAAAATTTGCCAAGCTCTTGCTCTCCTGGTCGACGAAGACTTCGCAAGATAACGGCGCGAGCCAGGTGAAGCTTACGTTGACCCACGAAGAGATTGCGGAGATCATCGGCACCACCCGCGAAACTGTCAGCCGGCTGTTTTCCGAGTTCAAGAAAAAACAGCTGCTGCAACTCAAGGGTTCGACGCTCATGATCCGCAACCGGCCGGCGCTCGAGAAGATAGTTCAGTCCTGACTTGCAGCGGGGCAGCCTTATCCCTGTCCCGCCGCACGCCTTCCTCTAGCGTGCGAACTAGCTTTTCCACTTAGTTGCTCCCTCCTTTCAACCGGCAACCGTCATGACCGGACACCGCGCGTCACGGATCACTTCGTGAACGGCAGTCCACGGGGAGTGAGATGTCCATCGCGGTGAGGTTGAGCGGTTTGCTCCCAACGCGATCAGTTCGGCTTTCATCTGATGAGCTGCGGTCAGAATGCCTTCCGCCAGGAAATCCATTCCCACGGCATATTCAGGTTCTGAATCTCCGGGGTGTAGTTGGGAGCGAGTCCATTCGCGAAGCTGTCGCAGCGAGCGCTGTCGCGAAATCCCTTCCCACTCCTGCAAGTCATCGGCCACCGCCATTCCAGGACCGTATGCTGACAAACTCGTAGAAGTCTCCGGCATGGGTGGAATCACGTGGAGCAGGACGAGCTGTACCTTCTCTCTTCTGCTGAGTCTCAGGACCAGCGGCAGGGCCTTGGTGGACCCTGGGCCAAAATCGGTCGCAAAGAGGATCGTATGAAAATCAAATCCTTTCTCGATTTCCGCATTAGGGCCGATGACCAGAACAGGGCATTCCGACAATCGCAGCAATTCCTCAGCAATTGAGCCCAGTGCGATTTTCGGAAACCCTCCTCGTCCCCGCGTGCCCATCACCAGCAGGTCGGCCGCCGACTCGGTGGCCGCCGACAATACGCCCGGCAGCACCGACCCGTGCTTGATCAAGATGGAGTTCATTCTCCCGTTAAGATGAAGTTTGTCGACGGAGGCATCGAGTTGACGCTGGGCATCGACTGCTTCCAGATCCGTCTGGGGCGGGTTGCCGAGCATTTCGTAACGCCAGTCGTTCTGGAACACGTGCACCACCGACAGGCGCGCGTGATGAATTGCCGCCAGACGCGCAGCAGTAGATACTGCGCGGTCAGACGCTTCAGAAAAATCGGTGGCAACCAGCACCGAATGGAATGCTGAGCTTTGTTTCGCGACGTCTTCCGTTGTTAACTCCGCGACCGTCATAGACGCCTCCCGGCAGATGCCGCTATTGATGGCCTGCGCCGTCATCCGGTATATGCCTTTTTGGCTGTTTCCCGTTCGCTCCGTTTCTGCTACTCGTTTTGGAACTGCAACCGGCAAGCGCTCGACCTTAGCCTTGAATCCATCCCACACCACTCTCATCTCCTTCGAGCAACGGTCGCACAACCAGAATCGCTCGTAGAGAAATTCCATTGAACCGTAGCTGGTGGCTTGCACTTCTGGGGTAGGGGTCAGGCAGAACAGCCTTCCCTGATGCAGATATCGAAACTGTTCCGAACACGCGGGATTCGCGCACTTGGACAACATGGCGCACCCCTTGAAAATCTACGGGGAAATTATAGTTCGATTCCGCGGAAATGAGGTGACCCTAGATACTCAAGACGGTGACCTCTATCACTCGGCTAGCTTGATTGTACGACGGGTTTACCTACTCGAAAATTCTCTGGTTTACAATCGTTGCAGATGAATAGAACGAGAAAGGTATTCGCAGCGATGGCGATCGCTTCCGGACTTCATCCTGGATCCATCCAATGATTCAGGTCGACTGCGCGGCCCTGCTTTTCGATCTGGACGGAGTGCTGATCGACTCCACGCCGGCAGTTGCGCGCGTCTGGCGCCGATGGGCGACTGAACATGGGTTCGATCCAGCAGATGTCGTTGCGCGCGCTCATGGCCGTCCCAGCCTGACCACGGTTCGGGAGTACCTTCCCAATGCGGATCACCACGCCGAAAACAAAGAGGTGGAACGGCGCGAGATCGAGGACCTGGCGGGCGTCGTCCCTCTACCCGGTGCTCTGGAACTGCTGGCGAGCCTTCCTCCCGATCGCTGGACCATTGTTACTTCCTGCACCAGGCCACTTGCCGAAGTCCGTATTAAGGCGGCGGGGCTTCCTCTCCCGGAAAAGCTCATCACTTCCAGCGACATAACCCACGGCAAACCCCATCCGGAGCCTTATCTGAAAGGAGCGGCTCTGCTCGGAGTTCCCGCTGTCGAGTGCATCGTATTTGAAGATGTTCCGGCAGGCGTGCAAGCGGGGAAGGCGGCTGGTGCCAAGGTAATCGGCTTCACTTCTACGGTTCAGGCCCCGGCGTTGCGCGAAGCAGGAGCCGACTGGGTTCTGCGCAACTGCGCCGATGTCCGCTTAATAGGCAGTCTCGAACAACGGAAACTTCGTCTAGGGCTCATTCAATCCTGACCAGGGAATATAATTTCCGCAGACGATCTGGCGCATTATTTGATCGTTCGGGCCACAAGTCTCCAACTGGAACTCAAGAATCAGCATCTACTCACAGCCTACCTGCAATGCAAGGAGAGACCCATGACGAAATCCAAGCTGCCGCTCGCAATTGGCGTTTACCTTTCACTCCTCGCCTTGGGCGTAGTCGCGCAGGATCGACTCTCGCCGAAATCTCAGGAGCGCATTACACGCGAGGTGCGGCACGAGCTTCTGATGCTGCCGTACTTCGGCGTTTTCGACAACATCGCATACAAAGTTGACGACTCTACCGTCACTCTGTACGGGCAAGTGGTCCGGCCAGTGCTCAAGTCGGATGCCGAGAATGCAGTGAAACGCATCGAAGGGGTGGAGCGCGTCGACAACCAGATTGAAGTTCTCCCTCCTTCGCCGGCGGACGATCGTCTTCGGATAAGCCTGTTCCGCGCCATCTACCAATACCCGGCATTGGAGCGCTATGCACTCGGTGTGCAGAAGCCGATACGAATCATCGTGAAGAATGGGCACGTAACGCTCGAAGGAGTCGTGGACAGCGAGGGCGACAAGAATTTGGCGGGAATCCGAGCCAACGGCGTCCCCGGCATCTTCGAGGTGAAGAACAACTTGCAGGTCGCACGATCGTGATAGGAGATGAGGTCTTGAGGGGACGCCAACGCGTCCCCTCTTCCTATGCCGAGAAGGGCGGCGTCTCTGCATTGAGTGCCTCGCAGATTCGGCTTTGTGACGGTTCTCCTCCGCGTATAATGCTCCCGAATTGACTTCCACCCCAGGGGTCTACTCCGGAGGAACACCATCATGAGTCTTCATGCCATGAATCGCCGCACCTTTTTGACAACCGCTACGACTGTTTCTGCTGCCACCCTGTTGAGCAGTCGCCTGGGTTGGGCAGCCGGGCACAAGATCGACAAGGTTGGCGTGCAACTTTATACAGTTCGCGATCTGATGCAGAAAGACTTCGAAGGCACGATCGCCAAGGTCGCGCAGATCGGCTACAAGGAAGTAGAGTTTGCGGGATATTTTGGACGGACGGGCAAGCAGGTGCGCGCGGTCATCGACAAGAATGGACTGAAAGCACCCTCCACCCACGTGCAGTACGACGAACTGGACGCTAAGTTTCCTTCGGTCATTGAAACTTCGAAGGAAATTGGACTGGACTACATCATCTGTCCGTGGATTCCCGAGGATCAGCGCAAGTCTCCCGATATCTGGAAGCAGGCTTCCGAGAAATTCAACAAGTGCGGCGAGCAGACCAAGAAAGCCGGAATGCAGTTCGGCTATCACAATCACTGGTTCGAATTTTTGCCCGTCAACGGCAAGCTGCCTTACGACCAGTTGCTCGCAGACTGCGATCCCAACCTGGTGAAGATGGAAATGGACCTTTGCTGGATCACGGTCGCCGGCGCCGATCCGCTCACCTATTTCAATAAGTATCCCGGCCGGTTCCCCCTGGTTCATGTGAAAGACATCAAGAAGATACCGCCGGTGTCGGAGTCTGGCGGTCAGAACTTCGGCGACTCGCTCAAAGACATGACTTCAGTTGGCAACGGCATCATCGATTGGAAGAAGATCTTTGCTCAGGCTGACAAAGCGGGGATCAAGCATTACATTGTCGAACACGATAAACCTGAGGATTCGATCCAGAGCATCACGGAGAGCTACCAGTATTTGAGCAAGCTGACCTGGTGAACACCTGTGAAAACGGCAGCGATGTTTCCTGCATTCCTTCGTAGACAGGGCGCGATCACGATGCTGATCGCGCTCTGTCTTTTGGACCTCTCGTGCGAGAAGAAGGCTGTTCCACTCGCGACCCCTGCCGCGAGTTAATTCGCGTCCAGAATGCTTTCTGCGATCGAGCTACAACTCCTTATATAAGAAAGGCCTGGAGTCTTCGAGGCATCACATGTCCGGACACGGCCTGAGGTAACGCGCCACCCACCCATTTTCGTGGCACCCTATAGCTGTAAATGAAGCCAACCGGGGACGGATACATCGATTGGGATCGCGGACGCGAGGGCTACGTAGACACGAAGCCGGTCAATACTTTTGTCGTCACTCCCAAATCCAAGCGAACCCTCAGCCAAGATGAGCGCAAGATTATTGCGATTCGTCGGGAAGAGCGTTTCGGAAGCCTCATTGCCGCCGCCGGAGTGATCTGGGCCGTCTATGTAGGGACCAAAGACTACTCCAGCCTTTGGCACGTTCAGCTCAATCCGCCCGGTCCACTCGAGACATGCGCCTTGGGGATTCTTGCCTGGCTTCACGCCAAATGGCGCCGTTCACTGAAGAACTGATATTTCCACGAACTGGAGCTGGTGTTTTGTCCGGCCGACCGCCAGGCGGCGTCAGGCGTTCCTGCCAAAGGGATTTTCCAAGGAGGGGCTCTGCGGCGTGAACAACTCCGCGCCATTTTCCGTGACGTGCATATCGTCTTCCAGCCGGATGCCGAACTCCCCTCGAATGTAAATCCCTGGCTCGTCGCTCGTGGTCATATTGGCCTGTAGTTTGGCGGCGTTTCCGCGCACCAGGTACGGCCACTCATGCCCATCCATTCCCATGCCGTGCCCCAGGCGATGAGTGAAGTACTTGTAGTCAGGACCGTACCCTGAATCGGTAACCACTTTGCGCGCTGCTGCATCAATCGATCCGCACTCTACCCCCGGACGCGCTGCGGCCAGCGCGGCCGATTGTGCCCGATGGACGATGTCAAACACTTTTTTCATCTTGTCGGTCGCTTTCCCGAGAACGTAAGTTCGCGTGATGTCCGATTGATAGCCCTCTACTTCGCAGCCGCCATCCATCAAAACGATCGTGCCCTCGTGCACTACCTGTGGCGTAACCGAGCCGTGCGGAAATGCCGAGAACTCTCCCACCTGCACGTCGGCGCCTCCGGTGAATCCGAGTTGCTCGTGGGCGTTTCGCACCAGATCTTCCAACTGCGGCTGGGTCATGCCGTCTTTTACGGCGGCGTAGGCTGCCTCATATGCGGCGAGCGTTACTTCTGCGGCCAGGCGCATCAGCGCGATCTCGTGCGACCTTTTGATCATGCGGCAACCAGCGGTGACCGGGGTTGCGCTTGCTATGGTGACTTGGGGCGCAGCTTGGGAAACGCCCTCGGCAAAAACGAATCGAACCGTTTCTTCAATCCCGATCTTGCCCGTTCCAATGCCCTTGTCCCGCAGGCCCTGGGCCACGCGCTCGTAGGGACTTTCGTCCTCCTGCCAGATGCGAACGTCGGGATTCGTGCCCCCCGGTGCGTTCGCGATCTGTTCGCGCGCCCGGCCTTCTTCGAATGCCGGACAAACATAGAATGCCGATCCCTTTGCGGGAAGCACGAGCGCAAACAAGCGTTCGCCGCCCCACCAGCGGATCCCGCTGAAATATTGCAGCGATGTCCCTGTCATCATCACGATGGCGTCGAGTCCATTGGCGGCCATCAGATTGCGAGCGCGCTCCTGCCGCACTTGACGCTCTTCGCGAGTGATCGGCTGGGCTTCGCTCTTGCGTGACTTCAGGCGCTCCACAGAGGAAGGGAGCGGACTCTCATCCACTACGTTCGCAACTGCCGCAACTGGCATAGTCGCCAGTCCTGCCGTCATGGCGCCTGCTTCAAGAAATCGTCGCCGCGAGATCATCCATCCTCCTGGAGTCGGGAATACAATGCGGGCGATTATACGGTAGAGCCGCTGAGAACACGCAGTCCTGAGTCCCGAGACCTGAGGCCTGAGGCCTGAGGCCTGAGGTATGCTCGCTTCCATGGAAGCGGGATTTCAGTGCGCCGCGTGCGGAGAATGGAATTCCACGTCGGTCGACGAATCCGCCGGAAGTCGCCAGAGCTACGTGGAGGATTGCCAGGTCTGCTGCAAGCCGAACGTTCTGCGAATTGAATATGACCGATCGGCTCAGGAATTTGTGATCCGCTCCGAACTGGAATAGCCCAGTTTCACGGAAAATACTCGCTCCGCTGCACGCCTCGCGCTATATTTGCGTGTCCGGCGCAGGCTGCTCAAAAGGGGGACATCGATGGCAACCGGTTACATGTCAGGCAGGATGGTGGCCCATAACATGGTGACCACGCAATTTGAGCTCGATGGCTTTCGAATAACGCGCACACTTGGCGTGGTGCGTGGCATCGTCGTCCGTTCACGCTCGATCTTCGGCACGATCGGCGCCGGGTTGCAGACTCTGGTGGGCGGCAACATCACGCTGCTCACGAATCTGTGCGAGAAGACTCGCCAGGAAGCCTTCGATCTCATGTTGCAGCACGCCGCCGAACTCGGAGGCAACGCCGTCGTCGGAGCCCGCTATGACGCCACCGAGGTCATGCAGGGCGTCACCGAAGTCCTCGCCTATGGGACAGCGGTCTTCGTAGAATCTACAAAATAGATTGGAGAATGCGAGGACTGAGCCACCCAAGCGCTAGTCGCCGCTGGCTTGGTTCTGGCTGGGGACCAGCACCAGCCGCGGACGGGCCGGCTCCGGTTTTTCCGGATGGCCGAACGCGGAGATTATTCCGAACACGAGTCCATACGCGGCCAGCACGCCGAAGCTGACGGAGGCAATTACTGTGAAGCAGAGAACGAGAGGCATCATCAACGAGATCACAGCCGGCCACCTTGTAGCAGATATCTGATGCAGCGCCCCGCAAACCGTATACCTAGGTTCTTCGTCCCGTTGGCGCGAAACTTCGGAGCTTTTCAAATCTAACCGCGTTGACGCTCCGCGCTATTGCCGACTAAGATACGGAGTAGAGCTGTGCATTCCTACTTTGGAACAATCCTGTTGCCCTGTCGACATTACGGAAGGGCCGGGGACCTCGGCGAATAATGGCGATTACCAAGATTTCGGTCCGGGGGGCCCGGCAGCACAATCTCAAGAACGTCAGCGTCGAGATCCCGCGTAACACCCTTACCGTGGTGACCGGACTCAGCGGATCCGGCAAATCTTCGCTCGCCTTTGACACCATCTACGCCGAAGGCCAGCGCCGCTACGTAGAGACTCTTTCGGCCTACGCCCGCCAGTTCCTTGATCAGATGGAACGCCCGGATGTTGATGGAATCGATGGACTTAGCCCCTCCATTTCGATCGAGCAGAAGACCACCAGCCGCAGCCCCCGGTCGACCGTCGGTACCATCACTGAAATCTACGATTATCTTCGCCTGCTCTTCGCTTCCATTGGGGTTCCCCACTGTCCCAAGTGTGGCCGCGCTATCAGCCGGCAGTCTGCCGATCAGATCGTCCAGCGCGTGATGGCGTTGACCCCCGAGGACCGCGTCATGGTCATGGCTCCCATCGTCCGTGGCCGCAAAGGCGAGTTCAAGAAAGAGATGGAGACGCTGGTCAAGCACGGCTACACCCGCGCCCGGATCGATGGCGAACTGGTGAATCTGGATGACGACGTCGCCCTGAATCTCGACAAACGCAAGAATCACACCATCGAAGTAGTCATCGACCGTTTGCTGGTGAAGCCAGGGATCGAGCATCGTCTCGAGATGTCGGTCGGTCTAGCGATGAAACTTGCCGGGGGGCTGGTTCAGGTCGCCGTCGTCGGCGGGGAAGAGCAGCTTTATTCAGAGAAGCTCGCTTGCCCCGACTGCGGTATTAGCGTCCCGCAACTTGAGCCCCGCTCGTTCTCATTCAACAGCATGTATGGCGCGTGCCCGGAGTGTCACGGCCTGGGCAGCAAGTATGATTTCGATCCCGCCAAGGTGATCGCAGACTGGACCAAGCCCCTCCTGGATGGAGGACTGGGCCCGGGCTCGGCATCGCAGAACCTGATTCACCAGCTACAGATTGTGTCCGCGGCTTGCGGAATCGATCTGAGCGTTCCATTCGAGAAGCTATCCGAGAAGACCCAGGATTTCCTGCTCAACGGCGAGCAGGGCCGCGGTGGACGAACCGGATTCCACGGCATCTTCGGCTATCTGAAGCAAAATCTGGAGGAGTCCACGTCGGAGGGCTACCGCGATTGGCTCATGGACCACATGTCTGCTACGCAATGTCCCGCGTGCCACGGAAAGCGCCTGCGGCCCGAGAGTCTCGCGGTGAAGGTGAACGGCATGTCCATCGCCGATTTCACAGCGATGCCCATCGCCCGGGCGCTGGAGGTAGCTGTAGATATCAAACTCGCCGGGCGCGAGTTAGCCATCGCCGGCCGCGTCATGCATGAGATCGTCGAGCGGCTGCAGTTTCTAAACGCGGTTGGGCTGGGATACATCTCGCTCGACCGCTCCGCGGCAACTCTGTCGGGCGGCGAAGGGCAGCGCATTCGACTGGCCACACAGATTGGCTCCAAGTTGCGCGGTGTGCTGTACGTTCTCGATGAACCCTCCATCGGATTGCATCACCGCGACAATGGCCGCCTGCTCAATGCCCTCGAAAACCTGCGCGACCTCGGGAACACTGTTCTCGTCGTCGAGCACGATGAAGAAACCATCCGTCGGGCGGACTACGTCGTCGATCTGGGACCGGGAGCGGGACGCCACGGTGGAAGTCTCGTGGCCTACGGCACGCCCGAGGAGATCATGCGCGCGCCACAGTCTCTGACCGGAGCCTATATTTCCGGGAGAACGTCGATTGAGATGCGTGCCGAGAGGCGACATGCTAACGGTGCCGCACTTACTATCCTGGGCGCGAAAGAAAACAATCTTAAGAATCTTGATGTCACTTTCCCGCTCGGCGTCATGACCGTGGTGACTGGGGTTTCCGGATCGGGAAAATCGACGCTGGTGAATGACATCCTGTATCGCGCCCTGGCGCGACAACTCTACCGCTCGCGCGAGAAGGCCGGCGAGCACAAGGCAATTTCTGGCGCCGAGAATATCGACAAGGTCATCCGCATCGATCAGTCGCCAATTGGGCGCACCCCTCGTTCGAATCCCGCTACCTACACCGGCGTATTCACAGCGATTCGCGACCTCTACGCCATGCTGCCCGAGTCGCGGGAACGCGGCTATAAAGCCGGACGGTTTTCCTTCAACGTGTCGGGTGGCCGCTGTGAGGCTTGCCAGGGTGAAGGCCAGCGGCGCATCGAGATGAATTTCCTGCCCGACGTCTACGTTCTATGCGAAGTCTGCGGCGGACGCCGCTACAACTCGGAAACCCTCGCGGTGAAGTACAACGGCTATTCCATCGCCGATCTGCTCGAGATGCCAGTTTCCGACGCTCTGCCGATCCTCGAGAACATTCCTCAGGTGAAGCAAAAGCTGCAAACCCTTGCCGATGTAGGACTGGGTTATATTCATCTAGGGCAGTCGGCGGTAACCCTTTCCGGGGGAGAAGCCCAGCGCATTAAACTGGCCCGCGAGTTGAGCAAGCGGCAGACGGGCAAAACTCTGTATTTACTCGACGAACCTACGACTGGCTTGCACTTCGACGATGTTAAGAAGCTTCTCGATGTCCTGCATCGTCTAACAGACCTGGGGAATTCCATCATCATCATTGAGCATAATCTGGATGTGATCCGTAACGCCGACTGGATCATCGATCTTGGTCCTGAAGGCGGCGAGGACGGTGGACGAATGGTCGCGCAAGGTACACCTGAGCAGGTCGCGCGAGTGAAAAAATCATACACGGGACAAGCCTTGGCGTCCTATTTTGCGAAGTCGTTGCCGGGCCAGTCCGTGGCGGGGTAGGGAACTCATTTGTCATCTTTTTTCGATAATCCGCAGCTTGATCCTCAGCCTCAGGCAGGTGCCGACCCGATTCAAACAGCTTTCTCGCCGGCCTCGGCGGAATATCCACCGCCTCTTGCGCCGCCCCCCGCGCCCCGCGATCCAGTTTGGACCGGTTGGGATGTGCTCCTGATCGCGTTACTGACCCTGGTCACGTTGGCAGCAGCCGAGTTGCTGACGGTGATCGGCGCTTGGATGTTCGTTTATCCGCACGCCAACTTTCGCGACCTGATGCAGAAACCGTCGCTCGACGTGATCGGAGAATTTCTGGGATATATCGCGGTGGCGGCATACATGATCATGCTTGTCGAGGGCAAGTATCATGCGCGTTTTTGGCCGGCAATTCACTGGAATTGGCGCACCGAGACGGCTCCTAAAATGCTGGGTCTGGGCGTACTGACTGTCGTCTTCGATTTCTTTGCCCGATATCTGCCCATGCCAAAGACGACTCCCTTCGACCAGTTCTTTTCACGGCCCAGCGACGCGTATCTGATCGCGGTATTCGCCATCACCTTTGGTCCGTTGATGGAAGAGCTTTTTTTCCGTGGATTCCTGTATCCGGTGCTGCGGCGTCGAACCGGCTTGCTATTGGCGGTCCTGCTCACTGCCCTGCCCTTCGGACTCATGCATTATGTGCAGTACCGGTCATGGTCGGCGGTGTTGATCGTAACCCTTGTCGGCGTTGTGTTGACGGTTGTGCGGGCAGTTACGAATTCGGTGGCCGCGAGTTTTCTTGTGCACGTCGGATACAACACCACGCTGATGGTGCTTACCGCGGTCGCCACGGATGGCTTTCGCCACATGCAGAAATTGGGGATGGCTCAATTGCTCGTGCGTTTTGGTGTTCCAGCTTTGTAAATAATTCCTTCGCCACTCGGACTCTGTGGGGTTTTCGAGTATATTAACCGGACCATTTTACTAACGCCGTATGCAGCCCTCATTTTCTGATTCACAAGAGAATAAGCCTGCCAAGAGTCCGTTGGCGGAGACGCTACTCTCCACCTCGATTCTGGAAGCTATTCCGGATGCCGTCGCCGCCGTGAATCAGCAAGGCTTCATTATCCAGGTCAATTCCCAGGCCGAGGGCTTGTTTGGATACACCCGGGATGAACTAATTGGTCAGAAGATCGAAATGCTCGTCCCTGAGCGCCATCGTGCGCAGCACGATTCCCATCGGGAGCACTTTCACGATCAGCCCAAAGTCCGACGCATGGGATCGGGCCTGGATCTCTATGGCCGCCGCCGCGACGGGTCTGAGTTTCCAGTGGAGATCTCCCTTAGTCCAGTCTCCACCAATGGCGATGTCATCGTCCTAAGCGCGATTCGCGATATCAGCGATCGTAAGCGGATTGAAGAAGAACTCCGCCGCGCGAACCAGGAACTAGAGATAAGAAGAACCCGCGAAGTGCGCGATTCTCAAGCTCGCCTCGCCTTGATCGTCGATTCCTCTCAGGATGCAATCATCGGCAAGAACCTCGAGGGTATCGTCACCCACTGGAACAAGGGCGCAGAGCAAATGTATGGCTACACGAAGGCTGAGATGATTGGGAAGCCGATCTCGACACTCGCACCGCCCGAGCGCGCGGATGAGATTCCTGAAATCCTGCGCAAGATCCGCAACGGGGAGCGCGTCGAATACTTCGAGTCCGTTCGCGTTACAAAAGACAACAAGAAGCTAAACGTATCGATTGCGATTTCTCCGGTTTACGATTCCGACGGCAAGATCGTGGGCGCGTCCACGATAGCCCGGGACATTACCGGACAGAAGAAAGCCGAAGAGCAACTGCGGCAGTCACAGAAGATGGAAGCTATCGGGCGTCTGGCTGGTGGCGTGGCTGATGATTTCAATAATCTTCTCGGAATCGTGACCGCGTGTTCAGAACTGCTGCGCAGCAAGGTTGATGAAGAAGGTTTGGAGTACATCGAGAACATCCGGGAAGCGGCGAAGCGCGGAGCTTCGCTGACCCGGCAGTTGCTCGCCTTCAGCCGCCGCCAGCCCGTTCAAAAGCAACTCGTCGATCTGAACGATCGCCTGAGGGAAGTCCGCAAACTGCTGACGCCGCTCATGGGAGATGACGTCGAGATTCTGCACCGTCCTCGCTCAAACAGCGCTATTGTCGAAGCCGATCCGGGGCAGTTCGATCAGATCGTGTTCAATCTTGCGGTTAATTCCCGGGACGCCATGCCAAAGGGCGGGAAGCTGATCCTCGAAACCGCGGTATTCGACGCCGACGAGTCGTTTGCCCGCGAGCATCCGTCAATGAACGCGGGGCGGTACGTGATGCTTGCCATCAGCGATACCGGTGTCGGTATGGACGAAGCTACACGGTCCCGTATCTTCGAGCCGTTCTTCACCACCAAAGAAACCGGGAAGGGATCGGGCTTAGGCCTGGCCACAGTCTACGGCATCGTGAAGCAGAACAGCGGTCACATCTGGGTCTACAGTGAACCCGGACATGGAACCACTTTCAAGATTTATCTTCCCAGCGCGGAGAAAAAATTGGGAGCCACCGAGTCAAAACGTGAAGAAGCTCTCCCTCGGCGTCGCGAGGGAGTCACCATTCTGGTCGCCGAGGACGACTTGGTCATGCGGCGGCTTACTCGAAAGATGCTGGAGCAGCACGGCTACAACGTCGTTGAGGCGGAAGACGGCAATGGCGCGCTGGCCGCCATCGCATCCAGCGTCAGCCGAATCGACATCATCCTCACCGACGTGGTTATGAAGGGCATGCCCGGCCCGGAACTAGTCTTGAAATTGATCGACTCCTATCCGGAAATAAAGGTCGTCTACATGTCGGGCTACACTGGCGAACTGGTCACCCATCATGGCCTGGATAACACCATCCGCCTGCTGGAAAAGCCGTTTACCAAAGCTAGCCTGCTGAAGATCCTCGACGAGGCTTTGGGATAGAGGGCGGGCAGGCCTTATCGAGAACACTTGGAGAAATGGATCGGCCGAGGGCGAAAAGAAATCTACTTCACCGTGACCGTCAGCAACTGCGCCCCGCTGACCACGTAATCGAGGGCTGGCGTCGCGGTTTCATCCACATTCGACTCTCCGCTGACGATCATCTCCTGATTTCCGCGCATCCCATCCATCACGTTCATCACGCTGAGAGGCAGCGTCGGCATCACTTTGTCAGCGACCCGCGCTTCCGGGTCGGCTTCGAGTAACGAAACATAGAGACGGTTGTTGGAGTGTTCCTTGTTGAGCAGCGCAATCGTGGATGCCAAGTCGAGCTTGCGTCCGAATGCGGGATTGGTGCGATTTACGCGATCGAGTGTGTCGCCATCGCTGACCAGGATGCGCAGCGTTCCCTTACTTGCCGATGTTGGAATCTTGACCGCAATCTGGCGCACCACCCGTTCACCCCGATACGGGGCAAGCACGGTCTCGACAATGATCTGATCGCCAGGGCGGGCTTCGGTCACATCGGTTCGAGCGCTCTCCAGACGTGCCCATCGGCGTTCTCGGACCAGGTCAAAATCCAGTTTCACGCTTTTTACTGCCGGAGCGTTGTAAGGATTGTCGTAGATCCGACCGAAGCGCTCGCCCAAAGAAAGGGCGGCGGCCATGGCAGCGGGCTGCCCGTTTTCCGCGGGAACGAACATGTTCCGCAGCCCCACTGCGGGGAAGCCTTTTACGTCGATACTGCCATTAAGGCGGTAGGTGATCTCCTCGCCGAAGTCATTCACCCCGTGCAGGGCATTGAACACCGTCGCCATCATGGCAACCGGGCTAAGCCGCGGATTGTTTAGAACCTCATAGTGAAATTCCTTCGCGCCGCTGGCGCCATGAATGGTCAGCGTCACCGGAATCATGTCGGGCTGCTTCCCAAAAACTCCGAGAATCCCAGTGTGTCGATCCTGCACGAACACACCTGCGCGCTCCGTTGTATTGACGATTTTGAAAGCGTTCAGCGGAGAGGGCAGTGTCGCGAGGACTTCCGCCTTATTCATCGGAAGGTCGACTGCGCCAAACTGCAAGAGCGGATGCCCACAGGCGAGCAGTTTCTGTGGATCGATGTACGTTACCGTGCACGTGGCAGCAATATCCATATCGCCGCGAACCAGGATGGCGCTTACCGCCGATCCGGCTTCGAGCGGCTCCGCCTGCTTGTCTTCGCTTACCGAACCGGCGCCCATCACCGGAACAACGCCCGCCGAAGCAAACTGCGGAGCAAACTGGCGAATGGCATCTTCAGAGAATCCATTGAACACCAGCGGCGTTTCGATCGGCTTCAGGTAATCGGTAAAACTCTGCACTGACCCCGGTAGAGCCGATGCATTGCCCGGGGCCGCGGTCTTTCCAGCAGCGTTCGTTATCGAGGGTTTCACAGCCGAGGCTTCTTCTGCTGGTGACTTGTCGAAGGCATTGATCTCCAGCATGTCGGCGATGGGGGTCACGCCCGCGATTGGCTCCTTGGAGAACTCGCCTATGCGGAATGCAAGCGCTCCGGCCAGTTTGCCATCCAGATAAACCGGGCTGCCGCTCATGCCCGCCACTACGCCGGTGTATTCAACCTTTTGTCCATGCAGGCGAACCAGGATGATGTCGCCTTTTGGGCCGTTCACATTGCGCAGAACGCCCAGAACTTCAACGTCCATCGGCTCCGGCTTGACTCCCTGGAAAACGGTGTAGGCAATGCCGTGCATTCCCGCATGAATCTGGCTCACCGGAATCGTCGGTTGCGAAGTTTGTGCGTTGAGGATGGAAGCGGATAGGGAGACACCTAGGACGAAGAGCGCAAAAACATTTCTCATGAAAAGCCCCGACAGGACCTGGGAAAACGGCCCCATGAACTTAGATCCTGACCAACTGCGACTGCGTTGCCAAACGAGGGAGTTCTGGGACTCGGCAAAACATCCCAATTGCGAATCTGTGCGTCTATACTAGCATAGAGGGTTTTGGGGAACACCATGTTTAATCATCAGATAGGCAAGCCTTTAGCGTGGATTCAGGTGTCATTTTCTCGAACTCTGGCGGCACTGCTTTGTGTGGCGCTAGTAGGCGGGTCCGTAACGGCTTGGGCGCAGGATCAGGGCACACAATCGCCCTCCAGCCAGACTCCCGATAACGGCAAGCCCAAGCAGGACGTTCCGGCTGAGGCCGGAGGCCCCACCGACAACGTAGGACCGTATGCGATTCCGAAGAAGAAGCCCGAAGACACGCCCCCTCCGCCGCCCGTGACCCCCAGGAAGGTTGAAGACCTTCCCGACTACTCACTGAAAGTCAATGTCCCGCTGGTAAACGTGGACGTGCTGGTCACCACCAAGAGCGGCCAGTTCGTGCCCGGACTAAAGCAGGACAATTTCCGGGTACTGGAAGATGGTGTGCCGCAAAAGGTGAGCCATTTCGCAGTTTCCCAGGCGCCGATCACCGCCGTTTTGCTGATCGAGTTTGCGTCGACGAACTATGTCTTCATGATCGACGCTTTGCGGGCCTCATATTCGTTTGCCGACAGCCTGAAGAAGGACGATTGGGTTGCTGTGGCTTACTACGACATGCAACCGCATATCCTGGTCGACTTCACTCAGGATAAGCGGGCAGTGTACGGGGCGCTCAATGAATTACGTATGCCCGGTTTCGCCGAGACCAACGAGTTCGACGCGCTTTACGACACACTTGACCGGCTCGATCGCGTAGAAGGCAAGAAGTACGTGATCCTGGTGACCACCGGCATCGATTCTTTCAGCAAGCTCACGCTCGACAAGATCATGAAGAAGATCAAAGATACAAAGGATGTGACCATCTTCCCGATCAGCGTGGGATTCATGCTGCGAGAGTGGTGTGAGACGCATCCCAGCTATTACTGCCGGAACATGGCTCACGGTATGGGAATCGAAGTTCATAACATCGACTACCTGCAGGCCGACAACGAGTTGCGCACCTTTGCCGCCATGACAGGAGGCCGCGCCTATTTTCCCCGGTTTGAAGGCGAAATGCCGGAGTTGTTCAGCGATATTTCCAATGACATTCGCAACCAGTACACGCTCTCCTATGCGCCAACGAACACCAAACTCGACGGAACTTATCGCAAGCTGAAAGTGCAGGTTGTTGCGCCGGACGGAGGGCCGCTGAAGATAAGAGACCAGAAGGGCAAAGACGTCAAAATCGATGTCGTGGCGCGCGAGGGATATACGGCGAAACACACAGTGGACTGAGGATTTGGCCGTCCGCCCGGCCTTAGCTAGTGCACGTGCAACCAGTGATCCAGCAGAAGGAAAACAGCCGCGCCGACGAACACCAGCAAGGCCATTTTCATCGCGGGCTCTTTATTCACTTCCGGAACCAGGTCGGAAGCAGCCACGTAGATTGTGACTCCCGCTGCGAGCGGAAGGCCCGCTCCGACATGATGGCGAAAGATCGCCATCGTCAATACTCCTGCCAGCGTGGATCCTCCCAGCAGAATGGAAGCGCCCCAAGCTGTTGCTCGGCTGCGGCCGCTGGCCAGCATGACTGAGCTGACCGTAAATCCTTCCGGAATCTTGTGCAGAAAAATAGCCAGGAAGATCAACCAGCCCAGCCAGTTCGAAACCAGAAATCCCGAGGCGATGGCGATGCCGTCGAAAAACGTGTGAATGACCAACCCCAGCACCACTGAGTAGCCGCGGTGCACGTGCACAAATTCGTCCCGGTGCGTTTCTTCGCCGAAATGAAAGTGGGGAGTAACCGTGTGTTCGAAGAAATGAATGATCAGGTACCCAAGCAACACGAGCAACGCGGCTGGTTTTCCCCGTAATTCGAGACTTTCCGGAACCATCTCGACCAAAGCAGTGGCCAGCATGAATCCCGCGCCTAGGGCGACGAAGTAACGAAGATAACGCCGCTCCCAGTGCCTCTGCACGATGATCGCGCCACCAAAGACGTTCGCGGCGGCTGCGGTGAGGCCCAGAAGGATGCTGGTCAGAATGGGATCCATTGGCGGGCAGCGGGATCATAGCAGTATGCGGAGAATTTCACCACGGAGGCACTAAGTCACGGAGAGGAGCGAGTCCGTTTCTCTGTGTCTCAGTGCCTCCGTGGTGAGAGTTAGCCGCTATGCCGAATGTGCATCACGTCTCCATCCTGCACGATGTAGTCTTTGCCTTCGAGCCGGAGCGTTCCCTTGGCGCGGGCATTCGCTTCCGACCCGGCTTCCAGCAACTGATCCCAGCGGATGGTCTCCGCGCGGATGAAATGCTTTTCCAGATCGGAGTGGATGGCTCCCGCGCCTTCCTGGGCGCGCGTATTGGCGGGAATTTGCCATGCTCGGCACTCGTCCTCTCCAGCGGTGAAGAATGAGATGAGCCCCAGCAGTTTGTAGGTGGTTCGAATCAGGCGCACGAGGCCGCTCTCTTTAAGGCCATAGCTCGAAAGAAATTCTGCCGCGTCGGCGTCGCTCATTTCCGAAAGTTCCGCTTCCACTTTGCCGCAGATGGCGGTCGCTCCGGCATTCGGACGTGCCGCAATTTCGCCGATCTTATATTTAGCAACGGCCTCGTCGAGTTCTCTCCCGAGCTCGGTCGATTCGCCGATGTTGAGAACGTAGAGAATCGGCTTCTCGCTGAGGAACATGAATCCGCGGAGGCGCTTCTTGTCCTCCGGAGACATCTCCATCTCCCGCAGCGGCTTTTCGGTTCCAAGATGCGCATTGGCGCGCTTCAGCAACTCGAACTCCTTTTCGAGTTCCGGCGTCTTCATTTTCTTGAGATCTTTTTCCAGCCGCTCCAGGCGTTTTTCAATCTGCCCGAGATCGCTGACCATGAGATCGAATTCCACGTTCTTGATGTCGCGCAAGGGATCGATCTCGCCCGTGTGCGGAACGGCCGGATCATCGAAAACCCGCACAACGTGGGCCAAAGCGTCCACCTGGCGGAGATGGCCGATGTACGCGCTTTCTTTCAGCGCGTCCTGGCTCATGGCGCCCACGTCGACGTACTCGACGGAGGTATGGGTCAATTTCTGAGGATTGTAGAGCGCCGCCAGCCGGTCAAGACGATCGTCGGGAACTTTTGCCACGCCGATGTGAGCCTCGCGCGGATTGGCGTGCGCCTGGGCGGAGAGATTCGCCTTGGTCAGAATCTGAAACAGCGAAGTTTTGCCCACCTGCGGCAGGCCAATGATGCCGGTTTTCATAAGTGCAGCTTCTGGCTGCTAGCTCCTGGCTTCTAGCTCGTGGTTCAGCACTCCAGGTCGAGGACAGGCTTGACTGTGTGCTTTTGAGAGCGCAAGACAACCTTCGAGGATAAATGATTGTGCGCTGATAGCTCAAACCAACCGCAGAATTACTTCTTTTCCGCCGGGAAGTTCAGCCGCAGTCCGATGCGATACAAGATTGGCGGTCCCATGTTGAACAGCGATCCGCTTGCCGTCGGGGTGTTGGCAACGAAATAACGCTTATCGTTGATGTTTTCCGCGGCGGCAAAGACCTCGACATTGCGCGTGACGTTGCGTCCGATCTGCAGATCCATCGTATAGAACTGTCCCAGCGGATACAGGTTCTGATCGTCGTCGAACTGATTTCCGATGAACCTTCCTTGCACGCTCAACATGATTCGCGATGGATTCCAGTAGCGCGCTTCCCAAGTGAATCCATGCCGCGGGACTTGCGCGACGTCCTTTCCCAAGAGCGAAATCTCCCCTGGCGCCACCGTGTAGTTCACGACCGTCGCGCCGGTGAACTCGTACCCGGCGGAAATCTGAATGTCCCGGGTGAGGTGGGCCACTCCGTCCAATTCGACGCCTCGCGACCGGATGCGCCCCAGGTTCTGTTTCTGGCGGAGAACCGGCGACGATGCAGGATTCGTGGTGACGTTTTCGACCGGGTCCACGATATCGCTCCAGAAAAATGTTCCCCGCAAATCGAGTTTCTGGTCGAGCGCGGTGACATTCATTCCAGCTTCGGCCCCGGTGAGGCGTTCCGCATTCAAGAGAGGATTATTCAGGGTCAACACGTTGGCCAGCCGGAATGAGCGGTACAACTCGTTGAGCGTTGGTGCACGAAAGGCGCGATACATCGACGCCGTAAGAGAAACATTCTGGCTCAGGGAGCGCAGAACCGAAAGCCGTGGGCTGAACGCCAAATCGCTGCCCGACGGAAAGATCGCGCTCGGACTGGCAGCGCAGGACCCCTTCACCGGCGTGCAGATGGAACTGGCCTTGAAGTTATTCCAGTCATCGACGCGAGCGCCGAGAATGATCGTCCAGCGATTGAAGCGAATCAGGTCCTGGCCAAATACTCCAACGATCCGCTGGCGTCCTCCCGCCGCATTGTTGCGGGTGTGCGTGCCAGTAGTAAAGAGTTGCTCATCGCTGGCGCCCATCACTTCCATCAGGTCGCCGCCGCCGATCAAGGTCTGGTACTTGCCCCAGAGATGGGTCCACTGGACGGTGCCTCCGCCGACCTGCTCGGGAATATGCTGGAGATTGGTGAGCGACTCGCTGCTACGGTTGGCGGCGACTGAAGAGAAGCTCTGGTTGTAGCTCTGCACCAATCCGTAGGCGCGAAGCATCATCGAGTCATGGCTGCCGAATTGTTGATCGAGCCCGACGGCGCCTTCACCCAGGCGCGTGTCGTTGGTTTGAATAGGAGTGCCGTTATGGCGGGCTTCTGTGTAAAACGTTCCGCGCCCGAAGACTCGTCCTTTTGCTCCAACCTGGTGTCCCAGGTTCAACTCAACACTGGCATCCTCGGAATTCGCCGGAGTGTCCACCGTGCCACGCTGCCACGTCGGCACCAGAATGAACCCATCGGTGCGGAACATCTCCGACCCGACCGACACATCCCATTTCCCCACGCGAGTACCGGTCCAGGCGGACAAATCGGGAGTCCTCTCGTTCCCATACGAAGTGTCCAGAGAAAACACCGGATACTCGGGCTGGCGTGTGATGAACTGCACGACACCGCCCAACGCATCGCTTCCATACAAGTTCGATGCTCCGCCGCGAAACACCTCGACATCCGAGATGGACTCCCGAGGTACGCGGTCCCAGTAGACCCAACCGCCGAATGCGTCCACCAGGGGCAAGCCATCCTCTAGTACCAACGCGCGGCTGGCCGCCGTTCCGCCAAGACCGCGTAACGAAACTCCCTGATTCGATGCATTCGCCACGCGGCTGTCGGAACGCCGGAAGAGGGAGAATCCCGGGACCTGGCGCAGCACATCATCTACGCGCAAAGCCGGAGTCGCGGCCACATCGGTGTGCGACAGCAAGACGGTGCTTCCCGGCGTCTCCGCCAGACGCACTTCCGTGCGAGCCGCCGATACAGTTACCTCTTCGCGGGCCGTTGATGGCTGCAACAGGATCTGGACCGTGGCCTGAGCGCCGGTTGCGCTCCACGATTGGTGGTTCGTCGTGAATCCCTCGTGACTTACCGCAATGGTTCCCGATGTGCCCGGTACGCTGGCGAATCCAAAATGCCCGCCCGTGTCGGTTATAGCCGATGCCTGGTACGAGCCGCATGTGACGTTAACCACCGCGTTCGTGATGACGACGTTCTGCGTATCACGGACCGTGCCCTGCAGATCGGTCGTCTGCGCCGAAGACATGCCGCCGGCGGTGATGCACACAAACACGAGGACGGCTAGCCGGTTGTATCGAGTCATCATCGATCTAGGGAGCCACCTCGTTGAAGGCCGAAAACAGGCCGTAGCTGGACACGCCGTAGCTGGACACCAGGATCAACCCCAGCCCTATGTGATTCTAATCACATAAGGGTGTGATACTCCAAATAGAGAGGATCGCCGGCGCCAACTAAGCTGCCATCCATCAGAGGCAGTTCCTTCCGAGCAGTGGTAGTGCCGCGGGAATCTGTTCTGGGAAAAGCTGGAGGTTCCTCATGTTCGCCAATCCCGCAGCCGCTTGGTACAACAGCAACTATCCCAATTCACACACGATTTGCGAGCATTGTGGCGGGATCGTCCAGCACAAGAAATGGTGTATCACCTGCGACCCTCTGGTTCAATATGCGTATGCTGTTGTGTTGGAACCAGAGAAACTTTCTCTGTGCGACCGGCTGATTCTTCACGCCTTGGGAGTGGCCTGGGTGCAGAACCTCTCTGAGCCCGTCGTCCAGATGCAACTGAAGGGCTAGCGTCCGGCGCCTCGTGCGGCAACAACTGGAGTCTCAATCTTCACCACGTCAGGCTGCGTCCAGACTGGCTTTCCCGAGCTCACATCCACGCGGTTCATTGTGACTTTTACCTGCTGATGATCCACCTCGACCAACAGGTAATGGTAGTTCACTCCGTTGCCCTGAAAGGGATCACTGGGAGCGCGGTCGATCGGATAGGGATGTGCCGCTCCGCCTCCAGTCACGAAGTACGTGACACCTCCATGCTCGAAGCGTTCGTAATTGTGGACGTGTCCGGAGAAAACCACCATGCGAAACCGAGCACGAGCTTGGCGCTCCTCCAGCATTTTCGCGAGGGCCTGTTCCGGAGGACGAGCCGAATGGCCGCCATGTAATTTCGAATCTGTAGAACTGGTGTAGGGCGGATGGTGAAACATCAGAAACACGAAGTCGACATCCGAAGGAACGTGATCCAGCTTGTCCACCAGCCATGAGCCTTGCGGTCCGCCAACCTCATCGAGCGAACTGTCAAGAGAGAGAAGCAAAACGCTTCCTGCTCGCACAGAGTAATACCGGCTCTTGTTCAACAGGGGAAACCGCTCGAAGTAATTGCCCAAGGCGACGCTCGGGT
The DNA here is from genome assembly GCA_963807095.1 of uncultured Acidobacteriota bacterium. Classification (GTDB taxonomy): domain Bacteria; phylum Acidobacteriota; class Terriglobia; order Terriglobales; family Acidobacteriaceae; genus Sulfotelmatobacter. The sequence continues at coordinate 49,245 of CAWEAF010000004.1, forward strand.
CTCCGTGAAGATCGTGATTGCCGAGCGATGGATAGACGGGAATTTTCTTCTCGCGCCAGATGCTCGTTTCCTCATCCCAGACCTTCCAGTCACTTGTGTCGTATCCGTTGTAGACGATGTCGCCCGTAATGCAGACAAATGCCGGGTCTGCTTGGGCGATGGCCCGCACCAGCGCTTCGCGCACCGCGGGATTGGATGGCTGGACATCTTTGGGATCATGAAAGCGGGTGTCGCCGTACGCCACAAAACGGAATGGCGGCTTCACATCGAGATGCAGATCGACGGTAGGAGTTTGCGCGCTCGATTTCTTGGTGCAACAGATGAAAGTAGCTAAGCCGGCAATCGCCAACAACACAAACAGGGACCGGGCCACTGACAGTCGTCTCAGGAACATAAGTTTTCTGTGGGGAACCACCCCAGAACTATTGTCCCACGAAGCGCGCAGAAAAGAGAGCACGCTACCAACGATTCAACCAGCGCCGTTCCTTCCAGCACGGCGCGGTCGACTTGGGCGAAAGATGTACGCGCTCCTGCCGACAAAAACAGGAGAATCGCGACCAAGGTGAGTGACAGTTTGAAGAAACCAGAAAATGGGGAAGAGCAGCGACGGAGGTACATGTTTTCGACTCCTTGGGGGCGAGTGACGATGCGCGACGAAAGCCTGGACAAAATCACCGCGCGGGAGATATCCCTCTCCGGGCTTTGCTTAAGTTTTCGTCAGGGGTTGCGACGACTCGCCATGCTAGAGAGGCCGTGTAACGCAGGAATGAAAGTCGCGTTAATATTTCTTCAGATTGGCGGGAACTCGAACCGGCGATTTAGACTTGAGTTGGGCCGATCTGAACCAATCGCATTGCCGCGTGCAATGAAACTGCTGATTGTGGAAGACGAAGCGCGCATGATAGACCTCCTTCGCAAAGGATTAGTCGAGGAGGGCCATACCGTAACCTGCGCTTCCGACGGCGCCGAAGGCTTGGCTTTAGCGAAAGCTTACGAATTCGATGTCGTCATCCTCGACGTCATGATGCCCAAGCTCTCCGGCTATGACCTGGCGAAGCGGTTGCGGACCGAAAAGATCTCGACTCCGATTCTCTTTCTCACCGCCCGCGACTCCGTTCCCGACATTGTCCGTGGTCTTGACCTTGGCGCCGACGACTACATGACCAAGCCCTTCTCCTTCGAAGAATTGGTGGCACGGTTGCGCGCCGTCAAACGGCGAACCCTGGTCGGCCAGGACCCCAGCTTGCGCGTGGCGGACCTTGTTCTTGATCCAGCCAGCAGGGAAGTGTTGCGGGGGGAACAGCGGGTCTCTTTAACCCGGACCGAATACAACCTTCTGGAACGCCTGATGTACCGCTCCGGAAAAGTGGTTTCCCGCCGTTCCCTCATAGAATCCGTATGGGGATTCGACCGCGAGATCGAAGAAAATACCCTGGATGCTTTCATGCGACTGCTGCGTAACAAAATCGACGCGCCCGGAAAACCGAAACTGATTCATACCGTGCGCGGCGTTGGCTACATGATCCGCGCAGGCGGCCAGGCATGAAACGTCTGTCAATCGGCGTGCGGCTGACGCTCTGGTATCTGGCAATATTCGCTCTCGGCGAATTCGTCTTCGGCGCCGGCATGTGGCTCATCCTCCGTCACAACGTTTACGACATGGTCGATGACGACCTGGAGACGCAAGTTCAGGATTTGACGATCTTCCTGGAATCTCAGAAGCCCGACGCATCGTTATCCGAGTTGCAGGAGGAGGTCAAAAGAACCTACTCCATCGAACACTCGGGAGATTATCTGTTCCTATACACCGAGAGTGGTGATGTGATCTATCAGTCCGCAATTCTGCAAGCGTACCCTTCAAGGCGAATCCATCCCGAAACGATCAAGGGATCGACCGTCTGGACGAGATGGATTGATGGCCATCCCATTCGATTGATGGCTGGAATATTGAATGTCAACGGTCGCATGTTCATTGCTGAGTCTGGAATCGCGGCCGACGACGCCATTGAAACCCTGCGTTTGTTTCGCATGTACCTGTTGATGTTCGCTCCGGCGTTGTTGCTGGTGGCGGCAGGAGTTGGCTATTGGATGAGTCGCCGCGCCCTGGCGCCCGTGGACGCCCTGGTGCGTACTGCGCGCGATGTCAGCGGCACAAATCTCAGCGACCGCCTGCAGAAACTGAACACTGGAGATGAATTGCAGCGCCTGTCCGACACGCTCAATGAAATGCTCGACCGCATTGAGTCTGCCTTTCGGCGCATCACTCAATTTACCGCCGATGCCTCCCACGAACTCCGAACACCCGTGTCGCTGATCCGCACCGAGGCCGAACTCGCTCTCCGCCGCTCCCGCACGGAAAATGAATATCAGGATTCTTTGCAGCACATCCTGCTGGAGGCGGAACGCACCACGACGTTGATTGAGCAGTTATTGTCGCTGGCTCGTGCCGACTCCGGTCGCGAGACGCTGCATATGCAGTCCGTGAATCTATCTGCGACCCTGCACAGCGTCGTCGACAGTTGGAAGCAGGTGGCTTCGATCCGTGATCTGTGTTTCTCCTCTGGCATTGACGATGCGAACGCAGTCGCCAATGGCGACGAAACTCTGTTGCGTCGGTTGACTGACATTCTTCTCGACAACGCATTCAAATACACGCCTTCGCCCGGGACGGTCTCGTTAAGTCTGGAACATCGGGAGGATGTCGCGATCATCACGGTGCGGGACTCCGGAGTCGGCATCCCGAAGGAGGAGCAGGGCAGGATTTTCGAACGTTTCTACCGTATCGACAAAGCTCGCAGCCGCGCTAAAGGTGGCACAGGACTGGGTCTGGCCATCGCGCAATGGATCGTCTCGCAGCATCGCGGCTCCATCAGCGTTGAAAGCGGCCCCGGAGAAGGTTCTACTTTTCGCGTGGAACTTCCGCTCAGCACAGTTCCAGACCCAAAGCATCAACCCGCATGAGACCTGCCTGACAGTATTCAAATTTACGGACCGTGCCGTACAATAATGAAGCCTTCCTCGCCGGGATGGCGGAACTGGCAGACGCAGCGGACTCAAAATCCGCCGACCTTCGGGTCTTGGGGGTTCGACTCCCCCTCCCGGCACCACCTCAAACCCACAAAAATAGGAGCTAGTAAGGCTAGCTCCCCGCATGCTGCTGCGGCCGAAGACCGCGAAAATCGAGTCACGCCCACAAGCAGGACATTGGCGCGGCCACAAGACGGTCGCCGAAGTGGACTGGTCTTCCGCCATCGTAGAGAACCACTCCTAGCTTGAAGTTATCGCCGCAAGCGTCCGCCAACTTTCGGAGCCCTTTGAAGTCACCCGCATTCACGGTAGCGTAGCCACGAGTTCGGCGGAAAAGCGAGAAAGAGCGCGCGATCGGTATCGTCCATGCCGGGTGCAGGGCTCCGTCTAATTCGGATTGATGGCTCGTCTAATTCGGATTGAACCGATGGACAGTGTGCACCGCCTACGAATAGATCCCCGGCGCCTCATGTCCAAGCTTCTGCACGTACTCGACGTACGACCCGGGATAAACCGTGGGATGGCGGTCCGTGCCGCTCTCACCCCCCAGTTCCAGCACACGTGAGCCGAGACCGCGAAGGAACATGCGGTCATGCGATACGAAGATCATGGTGCCTTCAAAATCCTTCAGGGCGTCCACCAGCATTTCCTTGGTCGCAAGATCCAGGTGATTCGTCGGTTCGTCGAGCACCAGGAAGTTCGGCGGGTTGTAGAGCATGCGCGCAATGGCCAGCCGAGATTTTTCTCCGCCCGAGAGCGTGCGGATCTTCTTATCTACGTCGTCGCCGGAGAACTGGAATGCTCCCGCCAGGTTCCGCAGCGCCCCAAGACCGTCCTGGGGAAAATCTTGTTGCAACTGTTCGATGACGGTGAGATCGGGATTGAGCAACTCCAAAGACTGTTGCGCGAAGTAGCCCATCTGCAGGCTGGCTCCGAGCCGCACGCTTCCGGCATCTGGAGCGCTGGCTCCGGCGATCATTTTAAGAAGCGTAGTTTTGCCGGCGCCATTTCTTCCCATGACGGCCCAGCGTTCTCCGCGGCGGATGGTCAGATTGAACCCTTCATAAATCACACGCGGGCCGTAACTCTTGTGCAGATTCTCAAGGACGGCCACCTGTTCGCCTGATCGCGGCGGAACGCGGAAGTCGAATTTCACGACCTGCCGTTTTTTGGGTAGTTCGATCTTCTCGATCTTGTCCAGCGCCTTAATCCGGCTCTGCACCTGGGCCGCCTTGGCGGCGTGCGTCCTGAAACGATCAATGAAGCGCTGCTCCTTGGCAAGCATGGATTGCTGCCGGGCAAATGCTGCCTGCTGATTGCTCTCTCGCACCGCCCTTTCGCGCTCGTAGAAGTCGTAGTCACCCGAGTAGGTGATGATTTCGCCGCCATCGATCTCTGCAATCTTTGAGACCAGACGATTCATGAACTCGCGGTCGTGCGAGGTCATGAGCAGCGCACCAGGAAATGACTTGAGAAACTGTTCGAGCCAGATGATGGACTCGATGTCGAGATGGTTCGTCGGTTCGTCCATCAGCAATACGTCCGGCATTCCGAGTAGCACTCGCGCCAGCGCAACCCGCATTTTCCATCCGCCGGAAAGAGCGCCCACGTCGCCATCAATCTGATCGTCTTTGAATCCCAGACCGTGGAGCACTTCACGGGCCTGCGATTCGAGCGCGTAACCGCCTAAATGCTCGTACTCTTCCTGAACGTGACCGAAGCGATCAAGAATGCGCTCCATCTCATCAGCCTTGTCAGGGTCAGACATTTCCCGCTGCAAGGCTTCGAGTTCGTGGTGCAGATCGCCGACGCGTCCGCTACCTGCGATCGCTTCATCCAAAACCGAACGGCCCTGCATTTCCTCGACGTCCTGGCGAAAGTAGCCGATCGTCAATTTCTTGGGGACAGAGACCGCGCCCTCGTCGGGACTTTCCTCGCCGACCACCATACGGAAGAGCGTTGTCTTGCCCGACCCGTTGGGACCGACCAGCCCAACTTTTTCGCCCGGATTCAACTGAAACGAAGCGTCCACGAAGAGCAACTGCTTGCCATACTGCTTATTGATGTTTGAGAAAGAGATCATTTTGACGGAGCAACTCGCGGCATGATGCCTCTTTCAGTGTAGCGTGGCCAGAAAATTGCCGGGCAATTAGGGTTCTCGGCTTAGGGGCCTTTTCTTTTACCTCCAACTACCAAAATCATATTTAGCGAGGATTTTGTCAGGCTTTGTGTGGATAAACCCAGACCGGCAGCCATGGAAAAATCTACGTTGAAACTGCTGAGGCGGTTGTTTCTGTGTCAAAAACGTGAAGCCTGCAAATATCACGCAGATTTCCGGCGTTGAGATCATGGGGCTGGTGCTCTGCGCGTTTACGCTCTTGTGAAGTTCCGTCCCGCACGAGAGCGTACTGCGCGTTCTCAAATTCCAAGGCATTTGTGAGGCTAAATACGAGCCGATATTCGTCCTGCCAAGCAAATGTTTTGGATTTCAAGGCGGCAATCATATCTGGACAAGCCCAAGTCGGATTGCAGTCGTCAGTTTCCTCATAGTACGTAACCGGTTGTCCAATGCGCTCCTTTCCCGGCTTTCCGGGGAATGTAGTTTCCGATGGAAGGGCGGACTCAATTCTGTTGCAAAACGTTTTTACGTTAAGAATCTCCACGCAAGCCACGGCCTTAAAACTTTCACGAAGCTCTTTCGTGAACGATCTACTCAAGCACAATACAAAGATTTCTTCTTGCTTTACCGTCGCGTTTAAGGCCCTTGGGATCGTCCGCGTCCATCCCTGAGTTTGATTGGTGATAACCAATCCATCCTCTGGACGAAAAATCATTTTCCCTTCGTTCTTGTCACCACGGACCTGCGCGTCCTCGAAATCACGGAAGTACGCGAGAGAGTTGAAGCGGAGCTTGCCGTCAAGGAAGGCGTCTGCCCATTTTCGAGTGCTGTAATACTTATAAAGACTATGGCGCATTTTTTAAAAGGTCGTTGGCCGGCAATCCCGAAGTAATCCGCAAACAGGCTCCCGGAAATCGCTCCGATGGTTTCCGCTCATGCCTGACACGTTCTGCCCCTTCCAGTGTAGCGTGGCCAGAAAATTGGCGACCAATTCTGGCACGTTGGGGATCAGTGAACAGAAATCAGGGATCGCAAAATTCACACTTGACATCGATAGATAATCCACTACCATATGGTTGTGGATCGCCTGGACACAACATTTGCGGCTTTGTCTGATCCAACCCGGCGGGCAATGATCGAACGACTCTCCCGTGGGCCTGCCTCTGTGCATGGATTGACGGAACCGTTTGCACTCTCGCAGCAGATGATTTCAAAACATATCGCCTACCTGGTGCGGGCGCGGATCGTGATCAAGACGAAGCGTGGACGAGAGAGTGTGTGCACGCTTAGGCCAAAGGCGATTAAAACAGTCGCCGACTGGGCGATTAGCTATCGCCGATTCTGGGAAGAGAGTTTCGAAAAGCTGGATGCGGTTGTGACTCAAATGAAGAAAGAGGAGGTTCGAAATGACAAAAAGCACGGTGAATGAGGTCGAGCGGATGGTCGTGACACGAGTTTTTGATGCCCCACGCGAGTTGGTTTGGAAGGCGTGGACAGACCCGAAGTACGTGATGCAGTGGTGGGGGCCAAAGGGCTTTACTGCGCCCGTTTGCAAGATGGATTTTCGTGTTGGAGGAAAATCTCTCTTCTGCATGAGAGCGCCGGATGGGCAGGAGTGCTGGAATGCGATCGAATACCACGAGATTGTTCTGCACGAGAAGATCGTTTCCTCCATGTACTTTTCCGACCCGCAGGGAAACCAGGTTGAGCCTGCGGAATTAGGAATAGAACATGAGGCCATCGACGGTGCGTACGACGTGACCCTCTTTGAGGATCTCGGAAACGGCCAGACGAAACTCACCCACATTGGAAATGAACCCATGGAGAGCGCGAAAAATAGCGGTCAACTAGAGGGCTGGAACCAGATACTCGATAAAGTTGCTGCGGTTGTTACGAAGCTCGCGCAGGCGAAATAAGAAGTTGGAGTTTTGATGATTGTCATGCGCCAGATCTGAAAGTAAAGCAACGCCGGTCCGTTCCGGAAACCTAAGGGTGGGCGGGGCGGCTTAAAAAGACCGGGGACCTGTCCCCGGTCTTTCTCTCTCCCTGCGATCGCTTCATCCAGGACCGAACGGCCCTGCATTTCCTCGGCTGTGGCCCACTCTTCGTAGAATCTGATTTTCCCCATCCTCATAACCAGACTAGGGGTGGCCCATCCTTGCGGTTTTTGCAAGGGTGGGATGCCGGACGCTCTCCCCATTTGGATTTTGACTCGTTCCTGTCCCATCAAAGTGAGTCCAAAGGTTTGAGTTTGCTATTGCCCACTCTTGCAAAAAACCGCAAGGATGCGCCACCCGCGATTTAGTTGGAGGGATGGAAGAGCAGAAGCGGCGGAAGAGTGGGCCAGCCGCGACTGGGCGTTCCCCGATCTATTTTCTTTGGGTTAGCTGTCATGACGATATCGTCTACCCGATTCCGTCATGACGTTATGTTCCTGCAGGAACACTGCGCCCTGCCCGTCCCGCAGAAATGTGCGGATATACGTCGCGGCTTGTTCCCGAGTTACCGGAAGACGTGAAAAAATCAGTCCGGGCCGCAGCCTTCCTCCGCTTTTATTAGGTACACTCCACTGGATACTCCCAGGAAAGACTACGCAATGCGAAAAGGGTTTACGAGAAAACCACAAGCGGACGAGCCCGCGACGCCAGTCAAGAACTACATCACGCCGAGCGGGCTGCAGCGCCTCAAGGAGGAGCACCGGTTTCTGCTCACCAGGGAACGCCCGGCCGTGACGGAGGTGGTGGCGTGGGCTGCCGGCAACGGCGATCGCAGTGAAAACGCCGACTATCAGTACGGCAAGCGGCGGCTGCGGCAGATCGATGGGCGGATTCGCTTTCTCACCAAGCGAATCGAAGCCGCGGAAGTGGTGGACCCGGAGGCTCCGAGAGCGGGGCAGGCGGCGACAAGGGCATTCTTCGGAGCGACCGTGCGCTATGCCAATGCCGCGGGAGTATCGCGTGTGGTAAGCATCGTGGGCACCGACGAAATTGATCTCAGCCGCAACCACATCAGTTGGGTGTCACCTCTGGGGCGCGCGTTGATGAAGTCGGCAGCGGGTGACAGCGTAGTCCTTCACTTGCCGGGCGGTACCGAACACTTGACCGTGCTGGAAGTGTGTTACCAGCGCATTGCTGTGGAACCGTTCCGTGAACCACCTGGATCCGAGGCCTCGGCAAAGAGACTCCCTCGCCGACGCTAAATCCACCTGACTCAAAATCCGCCGGTACTTGGTACCTTGGGGGTTCGACTCCCCCTCCCGGCACCAGCAACCTTGGGATCTTCCGTCGCTAACCTCCGCACCAGCCAACGAAACACTCCCCCGCTCATTCCGATAGAATAATTCCGATCATGAATACCTTCGAAGAAATCGCAGCACGTGAGCAGCAGTATTTATTGCAGACCTATAACCGATATCCGGTGGTGTTGAGCCGGGGCAAGGGCGTTTTTCTTTTTGACATCGAAGGGAAGCGTTACCTGGATTTTGTTTCCGGGCTGGGAGTGAATGCGCTGGGGCACGCGCACCCGCGGATCGTGAAGACGATTCGCGATCAGGCAGCGAAACTGATCCATGTTTCAAATCTGTACTATCACGAGTATCAGGGGCCTCTGGCGGAAAAATTGTGCGGACTTTCGGGGTTGAACCGGGCCTTCTTCTCAAACAGCGGGACGGAAGCGATTGAAGGATCGATCAAACTGGCGCGGCTCGCGGGACATCGCGTAGGAGGTGAGGCGAAGTGCAGGCTGGTCGCTCTGGAAGGTTCGTACCACGGGCGCACGTTTGGGGCGCTCTCCCTCACCGGGCAGGACAAGCACCGCAAGGGCTTCGAGCCCATGCTGGAAGGCGTGACCTTTGTAAAGCAGAATGATCTGGAGGGACTGCGTGCGGCGGTGAACGACAACACGTGCGCGATCGTGCTGGAGCCGATTTTCGGAGAAGGTGGAATCTACGAGTGTTCCACCGAGTTTCTGCGCGAGTGCCGGGCGCTGGCGGATCGTCACAAGGCGGCGCTGGTCTTCGACGAAATTCAGTGCGGGCTGGGACGAACCGGCACCATTTTCGCGTTCCAGGCATTCGGAGTGACTCCCGACATTGTGGCGATTGCCAAGCCGATTGCGGCCGGGCTTCCGCTCGGAGCATTCATCGCAAAGGAGGACTTCGCGTCGGCGATCTCCGCGGGGCAGCATGGAACCACGTTTGGCGGAGGTCCGTTGGCGTGCCGGGTTGCTCTCGAGTTTCTGGCAATCGTCGAAGAAGAGAAACTGCTGGAGAACGTGAATAAAGTCGGGGCGTACCTGCATCAGCAGTTGAAAGAGTTGGTCGAGAAACGCGCCGCCGCGATTGGAGTGCGCGGCCGAGGATTTATTCAGGGCATTCAACTGGAAATTCCGGCGCGTCCTATTGTCGATGCCGGGCTTGCCGAGGGAGTTCTCTTTAACAGCACGCAAGACACCGTGGTGCGCTTCCTACCTCCCTTCTTGTTGGAGGAGAAGCATGTGGACAAGGGAATCCGGGTGCTGAAGAAACTGCTGGGGAAGAAGAGGAAGGCGGCGTAGAAGCACCGGGCGAAGAGTTGCGGAGATCCTTCGGCGACGCGACGTCGCCTAAAGGATGACCACGCATGCTCCCCCTGCACCCAAAAAAACGGGGAGCCGAAGCTCCCCAAAGTGAAGCGACAGAGGCGTTGTTTCACTTACATAGAGTCCCATCATTGTGAAACGGTTGTCCTGGATAAGGCAACAATTTTCCAATTCATAACTGCAAATGACTGACGTGCGGCAGATAGCAGCCAGCGCGGCCCCCAAACTAGGGCCAGGGATTGAAGAGTGCTGGATGGACGTCGATGGAGCGCAGTTGCGCTACCTCCGGGCGGGCGCGGGGCCTCCGCTGATCCTGCTGCATGGGCTGCTGGGGTATTCATTTTCCTGGCGGTTTACCATGCCGGCGCTGGCACGTTATGTCACAGTCTTTGCTCCTGACCTGCTCGGGGCAGGATTCTCGGACCGGCCCGCCATCGACCATTCCATGAGGGCTACGGCCCGGCGTGTGCTTCGATTCGCAGAAAACCTCGGCCTGGGAGGCTTCGATTTGCTGGGGACGTCGCGCGGCGGAGCGGTCGCGATGTGTGTGGCAGGCGAATCTTCGAGTGGAAAAAGCCTTCGGGTTCGACGTCTAGTCCTGGTAGCGCCTGTGAATCCGTATTCCGCGCACGGACGCCGGTTAGCCCCCTTCTTCGGAAGCAGAGTGGGAGCGGCGTTGTTTCGACTGGCCCTCGGCAGAATGCCATCACTCTATCCCTATTGGCACTCGCGCATGTTCGGAGCACGCAACAGGATTCCGGCGGACAGCCTCGAAGGATATAAGGCGCCCCTCGCATTTCCCGGCCTATTCGAGCATGGGTTGAGCATCGTGAAGACGTGGACAGCCGATCTTCGGGAACTTGAAGAGCTATTGCCGAAACTGCGCCCGATACCTACGCTTCTGATATGGGGCAGTAAAGATCCCGCGGTCTATATTTCGTCGCTGGAACCACTGGCGCGCAATTTTGAGAATGTACGAACGGTCATACTTCCCGGTGTCGGGCATCTGCCGTATGAGGAGTCCCCGGAGGAGTTTAACCGCGAACTGATTCGCTTCTTAGCTTAGCGGTCGTTGTTAGTGCGCGACCGCCGGCAAGATGCCGGCGATACTGAAATTATGACCCACTCCATTCTCGACCTGTTGCGGAATGCGGTGGTGCAGTATGGATATTGGGCAGTGGGTGGGGCTTTGTTGCTGGAGAACGCAGGCATCCCGGTGCCCGGGGAAACCATCCTCCTGATGGCCAGTTTCTTGGCGTACTCCGAACACGACCTGCGCCTCTCGTGGATTATCGTGGTGGCGACGATCGCGGCGACGCTCGGCGACAATCTCGGCTTTGCGATTGGTTACTACGGCAGCCGTCCCCTGCTGGCGCGGTATCAATCCATTTTCCGGATCCAGAGCACGACTCTGCAGCGCGGCGAGAATCTATTTGCGAAATACGGGGCGGTCACAGTTTTCTTTGCGCGTTTTGTGTTCGGGATGCGGATCATTACTGGCCCGCTGGCTGGGGTGCTGCGGATGCCATGGCGGAGATTCCTGATCTTCAACTTCCTGGGCGCGGCCCTGTGGGTCAGCGTGATCTCGTCGGCGGGCTATTTGTTCGGCCGCCGCTGGCAGCGCCTGGAGCGGGATATCCAGGGCTTCGACATCGTGGTTGTGGTGGTAGTTCTTGCGGTGGCGTTCTTCCTTTGGAGGAGAAGCCGCCGCAATGGCGCGGCATCTGCGAAGTAAACTCGTGACCGCCTGGGATCGCAGAAATGTGCCGCTATACTGCAAGATGTCGCGGGGACGACTCCATGTGGGTGATCTGATCCGTGGCGCTTTGAATCACAACGGTTGCGTCCGAGCCGGAAATTCGGGCGAGGAGGAAGCATGAAGAAGATCGGATTTATGACTGTCCTCATCATGGGGACACTTGTGCTGATGCTTGTCTTTCCGGCCGCAGCAGCCGGACCAAAACCACCGATACCTCCAGTGCCGGCTGCGCCGCTGATGGCTCCAGAGGCCGCGCCCGCGGCAGTGCCAGCGCCGCATCCGCACATCCACGAAGCGCTGGAAGCCATGCGCAATGCCAAGCACCACCTGGAAACGGCGGCGCATGACTTCGATGGTCATCGCGTGAAGGCCATCGAGCATCTCGACCAAGCGATCCACGAAGCCGAGATCTGCGAGTCGATGAAATAGCCTGGTGCAAGGAGAGAATTCTGAGGCAGCGTCTCCAGACGCTGCCATTCTTTTCGTGGGCGATTGGTTCCAGAAACCTCTAGTGGGAGCCGAAGGTATATCCCACGGACGCTCCGATCCGCATGACGTGGCGGGAATGGAACTCCGAGTTGTTCGGAATGAAATTCCAGTGCGCCTCGGGACGTACGAAGAGATTTCCCATCACATAGAAGCGGACATCGGCTCCGAGGTGCACCAGGAAATTAGTGCTGTTGATGAAGGAGCGGCATCCGTTCGCAATGGCTGTACAAGGGTTTGTCTGGCTGTAGAACAGGACAGTCTGCGCCCCGACTCCGCCCATGAAGTCGGCACTGAATCTCTTGTTCAGGTTTGGAGCAAACACTCCATTCACGTCATAAAGAATCGGGCGATAAGGCTGATAGTCGTCGTAAAGAGTCTTGTGATAGCGGAATGCGCCCTCAACGTTGATGCCGAAATTGTTTGGCAAAATGTATTGGAGACTCGCCCCCGGATACACCCCTCCCTTCTCTGGCGGAGGTATGAATCCAGTCAGAGCAGTCTTATTTTGTGGAGACCACAGCGTGCTGCCACCCACCGCAAAGTCGACGTGCTGGGCCTGCGCAAACCCCGAACACAGAACCAGCGCGCTTGCGAATGCAAGAGCAAAGAACTTTCTCAATCCGCCCCCCTCTGACTTCTCCAACGGTCCTTATCGGTGTCCAAGACAAGAGTCGACATTACCGTCGATCTCGCATGCCTGAAAACGACAGACACCCGCGACCGAGCGAGCTGTCTCCGATCGCCCCGCAGCGCTGACTCAAGTGCACTCTAGTTGGGACCGCCGATAGTGTATCCGATCGAGGCTCCGACTCGGGTTACATTGCCGGAACTGAAGGCATCGTCATTGTTGAGAATGTGGTAGAAGTGAGCCTCAGGGCGCACAAAAACATTTCCCCAAACGTAATAGCGAACGCCCGCGCCTAGATCGACCAGAAAATGATTCGAACTGGTGTAGCATGCGCCCAGCGCAAAGCAAGAATAGGTCTGCTGGAAGCTATAAAACCGGGTGCTTTGCCAACCAATGCCTCCGAAGAGATCGGCGCCAACTTTCTTATTGAGCCGTGGCTGATACACCCCGTTGATGTCGAATAAGATCGGCCGGTATGCCTGGCCGGCGCCGGCGTAATTTCCCAGGCTCCTCCACGAGGCGTCGAACCCGATGCCCATGCGCTTGTGGAAGATCACGTCAGCGCTGATATTGGTGTAGAGACCTCCTCGCTCCGGGCAGGTGAAGCCACCATTAGAAGTTGGGCCACAGGCGGTGGCGCCGGGCGATAACATGGTGCCGAAACCAAGCATGGCATCGGCTTGCTGGGCTGAGGCGAGATTGCCGAGAACGAAACACGCCAAAAGACACGCAAGGAAGGTGAACTTTCTCAAGAGAAGCCTCCTCGAAATAGTTGCTGCTGGGCAGATATAAGATGCAGTCGCCAAATCCCTTGGATGCAAGGGCCAAGGGGATGATCCATCATAGTTCCAGCCGAACCCCAGATTCAAATCGAACCGCGGGCGGCGGAAGTCATCAAGGCAGAGCCTTGCCAATAGCGAACCCGGCAGAACGCCGAAAGTTGCGCAATTCGTCCCGCAAGCGAGACTATGCGTACGGATTTGCCAGGCCTGCTTCTCTGAGACGCGCACCGGGCTTTTAGGGTACGGGCGGCCCCTCCTCTATTCATTTGCCTCCGCCTCCCCCGCCGCGAAAGATGTGATCGATAGCAATCGGGCCAGCTCCGAAAAATATCAGCGCAAACGCCAGAGTCGCAAGAGCAAGAGGGAATTCGTATCCGTGCTCTCCCATGAGCCCGCTGTGCCAATGCACTCTCCAGATTGCGACCGCCAGATCGATGCAGACGGCGAAAGCCGCGGGGCGAATAAAAAGTCCAGCCAGGATCAGCAAAGCCCCCAGTAACTCGGTAAAAGAGGAAACATAGCCCAGCCATGCAGGGATTCCCAGTCCGGCTACCATGCGCACATGATCGTGCAGATGGCGGAACGTATTTTGATAACCGTGCGCCAGCATGACTACTCCCAGCGCCAGGCGCATAACCAACAGGGCGAGCGGTTGCAAACGATCGAGGTAGCGCAAAGACCCTCCTAAAGCAGGATTAGGAACCCAGACTAACGCGGATGCCAGTTAAGGAAAAAGTTCAATCCCGGGTGTTCGCTTGTTTACCGAAAGCGAACAAAAGCATACGGTTAGCCCAGCGACATAGTACCTCCGTACCGTCTCTAGTACTTCAGTTACCGGTATGCGGGTGACCGGCGGGCCCTCGTGGGCTGTATACCACTAATGGTATATCGACGCGCAACAGACTACAACATATAGAAACGCGCCCTCTCCGGCATTTTTTCAATTCCAAGAAACAGGCAAAAAACGCGGGAAAACGCGGAGATTCGCTTCGAGCCGGGGCTTTTCAGGGCTGATATATGCTCTGGACACCGACAGCCCTCGGAGCCGATAGAGAGGGTGAGGGCGTCTCCTAGCAAAGCCCGCTGAGAGTGGAACTGAAGCGGGAGTGGGTCTGGTGGAAACGGTAAAGGAACTATGGCCGACTCGCGAGAAGTCATGAATATTCGCCAAGCGTCGCAATATCTGGGCGTGAGTCCGGACACGCTTTACAAGTACGTCGGCGAACAGAAGATTCCCGCGTTCAAGCTCGGCAATCGCTGGCGCTTCAAGAAATCGAAGCTGGACCAGTGGATGGAAGAGAAGTCGAGCGAGATGGAGCCGGCCGCCAGGCGCAAGCCGAAGGCGGCAGGGAAAGCTGCGGGAGCGGAGTAAAAGGTTCAAAGCCGGCTACGGCTGGCGCAACAAAACGACGCGGGCACGGTGCCAGCGCCACAAAAAAAAGGTGGACACATGTTTGGATTCGGATCGAAGTCCATTGTTGGTCTGGATGTGGGCTCCTCGAGCATCAAGGCAGTGGAGCTTAAGAAAAAGGGTGGGCAGATCGAAGTTGCACACCTCGGTCTGGAACCGCTTTCGTCGGACATCGTCGTCGACTCGATGATCGTGGACTCGGGAACGGTGTCGAGCGCAATTTCCAAGTTGTTCCTCGATAACCAGATCAAGACCAAGGCGGTGGCCACTGCGGTCAGCGGGCACTCGGTGATCGTGAAGAAGATCTCGCTGCCCTCGATGAGCGACCAGGAACTCGCCGAGACCATCGAGAAGGAAGCGGCACAGCACATTCCTTTCGATCTGGCCGACGTGAGCCTCGACTACCAGATTCTCTCCGATGAGGTGGGCAGCCCCCAGATGGATGTGCTCCTGGTCGCGGTGAAGAAGGACAAGATTCTGAACTACACCAACGTACTCTCGATGGCGGGACGTACCCCGGCTATCGTCGACATTGATGCGTTGGCTCTGCAGAACTGTTACGAGTACAACTACCAGCCCGCGCCCGGGCAGGTGGTGGCGCTGCTGAACCTCGGCGCCAGCGTTATGAACATCAACATCGTCAAGGGCACGACGCCCCTGTTCCCGCGCGATGTCAGCGTGGGCGGGCACCAGTACACCGATTCGCTGCAGAAGGAACTTGACCTGAGTTTCGACGACGCCGAGTCGCTGAAGCTGGGCAACAAGGTCGGCACGGTGAGTGAAGATGCCAAGCAGCCGATCCTGCAGCAAGTAACCGAAATTATCGTTCTGGAAATCCAGAAGACGTTTGACTTCTTCCGCGCCAGCGCGGCCGGAGAGCATATCGAGAAGATCTACCTGGCGGGCGGCTCGTCGAAGGTGCCCGGACTGGTAGAAGCATTGCGGCAGGAGTTCTCGATGCCGGTCGAGTTGTTGAATCCCTTCCAGCGGGTTACGCCGCCTGGGGAAGGGCATGGAGCGGAACTGGTCGAGCAGAACCCCGGCCAGATGGCAGTGGCGGTGGGCTTGGCCCTGAGGAGCTTTGAATCCCTATGATCAAAATCAACCTTCTCGAAACAGCAAAGGGCAAGGGCAAACGCGCCAGCGCCGGCCCGTCGATGCCGACCATGGAAATGGGCGACATGGGATCGCCGAAACTGAAGATTCTGGTCATCGTGGTCCTCGTCGGACTGGTGAACCTGGGCTACTGGTATCGCCTGGATCACATGGCGAAAGAGATCTCCGCCAAGATGGCAATCGCCGAGCAAAAGAACCGCGAACTGGCCGACGTGAAGGCGCGCTACATGGAGCGCCAGAACCAGGCCAATGCTTACAAGCGGCGGGTCGACGTGATCGATGGATTGCGCTCGAACCAGACTGGCCCGGTCAACCTGATGGCTATGCTGGGCGAGACCGTCAACAACACGGAAGCGGTGTGGCTCAGCAAGATGGATGACAGCGGCGCCCAAGTGAACCTGGAAGGCACGGCTTTGAGCGCAGACGCGGTAGCGAACCTGATTGCGAACCTGCAGAAAACCGGATTTTTCCGCAACGTTGAGATCAAGGAAACCTACCAGGATGAGGGGATTAAGGATATGCAAGCTTTCCAGTTCACGTTGAGCTGCGACAAGGCTGCGGCAGAAACCCTCATCGGGAAAGGAAAGTCGTAGAGGCGACCTATGGCGAACTTTAGCGAATTATCGGGTATCAAGCAGTGGGGAGCCGTGATCTTGGGGGGAGCCGTAGTATCGGCGGCCCTGTTTTTCACGGTCTTTAAGAGCGCGAGTGAAAAGAACTCGGCAGCGCAGCATGCCCTCGAAGACAAGATCAAGGAAAACAACGAGCTCGAGTCTTTCCGGCCGAAGCTGAAGCTCATCGATCAGCAGCTGGCGGAATTGAAGCAGCAGCTGGAAATCGAGCAGCGCATCGTTCCTGACGAAAAGCAGGTGGACGGGTTCATCACCATGATGGACAGCGAAGCGCAACGGGCGGGCGTGGAACTGCGGCGCTACACAGCCAAGGACGTGAGGTCGCAGCAGTACTACACCGAGGTTCCCTTTGAACTGGAACTCGACGGGCCGTACTACTCAGCTCTGAATTTCTTCGACCGGGTCAGCAAGCTGGAACGGATTGTGAATGTCAGCGGGCTGATGGTTTCAACGACGAAGACGCCGGGCGCAGCGAAGGCGAAGCATACATATCAATACGCGCCGAACGAGAGCATTGTCGCTACCTTTACTGCAACAACTTATTTCAGTCACGATTTGACACCTTCCGCGGCAGGCGCCGGAAAACCCGGAACGCCGGCGGCGAAGAAGTAGGGACCGCTATGAAGCTGACGACTGGCATACTCGCAGTGGCAATGATGGTGGGTGGGGCGTGGGCACAGACGCCGGACGCCATCGACAACGCGCGCAGCGCCGTTAAGTCGCTGCAGCAACAACCCGCCTCGGACAAGACTGCGTCCAAGCCCGCTCCCGGTGCTCCGGCTCCGGCCGTGAAACCAGCGGTTATTCCCGGACAGAAGTCGGCTTCGGCGGCTCCGGCCGTAAAGCCCGCGGCGAAAGCCGTAGTGCCCACAGCAAAGCCCGCTTCCTCTTCGGCACAGAACAACAAGCTGGAGCGGGTGAATGTGGTCCCGGGCACGAATGACGTCCAGATCGAAATCAACTCCAGCGAGGCCGTTACGCCCCGGGTAGTCAAGTTGAGTTCTCCGGCGCGTCTCCTGGTCGAGTTTCCAGAGACGGTGGTTGCGACTTCGCAGAACAAGATTCCGGTGGGCAGTGGCGGGGTAAAGGGCGTCCGCATTGGAATGGATGGCAAGACTCCTCCTACCACCAGCGTGGTCATCGATCTGGAAAAGGCTCTGGCCTATGACATCGCTCCCGGCCCGGCTGGAAAGGTCGTCTTGATCCTGCACACCCAGGATGGCGGCGCAGCGGTAGCAAAGAATGCTCCAGCGCCCGCTAAGAGTTCGGCTCCGGTCGCGAAGGTGGTGGTCTCGCCTGCGCCGGTCAAGCCGGCTGCTCCCAAAGTTGCTGAGGCGAAGAGCCCGGTGACCAAGCCAACAGCCACGCCGAAAGTTGCGGATGCGAAGGCGCCCGCGAAGACTGAGGCAGCGGCTGCGAAGGTAGACGCCAAGAAACCCGCGAAAACGGTGGTTGCGGCAAAGCCTACTCCAGCGACGGCCGTCGTCGCTCCAGAGAAGGTAGCGGAAGCGCCCAAGCCTCCCAAACCGGAAGAGAAGAAATGGGCGATGAATGGCAAGCGTGATCCGTTCTTCAGTCCGGTTGTGCAGCAGGGCGGTTCGGGATGCTCGACGGGCAAGAAGTGCCTCGATATCGGCGCGATCAATGTACGCGGTGTCGTGAAGTCCGACGCGGGTTTCATCGCGGTCGTGACCAACAACCTGAACAAAGCTTATTTCTTGCGCGAAAACGATCCTGTGTTTAACGGTTACGTGGTGAAGATTACGGGTGACTCCGTGGTCTTCCAGGAAACGGTCCAGGACAAGCTGGGTAAATCGTTTACGCGGGAAGTGGTAAAGCGGATTTTGACTCCGGCAGTTTAAGCACGACGGCGGCTTCCGGTGACGGGAGACTCCGAAAAATCGAGTTGCAGGCAAGAAGGACACGCGGGTCAGGCCCGCGGGTGGGGAGAGGCGAAATGCGAAAGCAACAAATGGCAATCTTCGTATCGTTGCTGCTGGTGATGGTGGTGGCCGCGGCCGCCCAGACACCGAGCAAGCTCGATCGAGTCAACGTAGTCCGGGATGCGGACACTATCCGAGTCGAGATCAGCGCCAAAGGCGCAGTCACGCCCAAGCTCAGCGCTCTGGACTCGCCCGCCCGCGTAGTCGTGGATCTGCCGGAGACCGTGATGGCGACCGGACAGCACCGCATCAACGTGGACGCTGCCGGGGTCAAAGGCGTGCGCATCGGTATGGATGGCCAATCGCATCCGACCACGCGCGTCGTCGTTGATCTCGAAAAAGCATGCGCCTACGAGTTGACGCCGGGACCATCGGGCAAACTGGTGCTGACCCTGCATGGCAACTCTGCGGCTCAATCTGCTTCCACTCCAGTAGCGGAGAGCTTACCCGCTGCGGTGAAGGCTGATGCAACACCCGCGGAGAAGCCGGCCACGTCGCCCAATGCCTTTGTCTTCGTCGAGCCCTCATATAAGGCCGAGAACGACGTGAAGCACGACGCGGCTTCCGACCAGCCCACGGTGCGGGCGCAGGAAGCGGCGGCGCGCTTCTCAGATAAGACTGCTGCCGAATTGCTGCCCGTTAGCGCCAGTGCAACTCCCCAGACTTCCAGCACTTCGGCCCCGTCCATCACGCCCGCTGTGAATCTGGCGGCCGAGCAGAAGGCTCAATCCGGACAGCAAAACGTCGCGGTTGGCCCGAAGTACACAGGCGAGCCGATCTCGGTCAATCTGAAAGATGTTGATCTGAAGGATTTCTTCCGCCTCATTCACGAGATCAGCGGCCTCAACGTGGTGCTCGATCCGAACGTGCACGGTACGCTGACCATCGTGCTCGATGATGTGCCGTGGGATCAGGCACTCGACATCGTGCTCAAGAACAATGAACTGGCGCGCGAACTGGAAGGCAACGTCCTGCGCATCGCGACCGTGGATACCCTGAAGCACGAAGCCGATTCCCGGCGTGCCCAGATCGAATCCGAAGCGCTCGCCGTGGAAAAAGTTTCGGTCACCCGCTTCCTGAGCTATGCCAAGGCCAAAGACGTCATGGTCACGGTGAAGAAATTCCTCTCGCAGCGCGGGGACGTTGTAGCGGATGATCGCACCAACGCCGTCATTGTCAACGACATTCCAAAAGTTATTCCGACGATCGACCGCCTGCTTACCCAGCTCGACCGCAAGACGCAGGAAGTGGAAATCGAGGCGCGCGTCGTCGCCGCGACCCGGCAGTTTGCGCGCGATATCGGCACCCAGTTTGGCTTCGGTTGGGGCGACGGACACAGCGCCATCGGTGGCAACGGGACCGCCGGCTCTTCGCCCACCACGGTGGGCGGCTTAACGCCCGGTTATATCACCCTGGCGGGGACGGGGGGTGGAACCGGTTCTACGATTCCCCTGTTTTCGAACCTGGGCGTCACTTCGCCATCGAGCGGTCTGACGTTCGTCAATGCCAGCAATACCGTCCGAATCGATGCGGTGCTCTCCATGGCCGAGTCTCGCGGCTTGTTGAAAGTATTGTCCCGTCCGCGAGTCGTAACCCAGAACAACATTCAGGCGCTCGTCCGTCAGGGCTTCCGCATCCCGATCGTGACGCAGGCGCAGTTGGGCGGTCCGCCGACCGTAAGCTACGTCGACGCATTCCTGCGGTTGACGGTCACTCCGCAGATCACGTCGGAAAATACCATCTTCCTGAACGTGGACGTCGAAAACACGACTCCGAACTTCGGTCAGGAAGTCCAGGGCAACCCGGAATTGATTACCCAGCAGGCGACCACGCAAGTGCTGGTAACCGACGGTGGAACAGTGGTGATCGGCGGCGTCATCCAGACGCAGAACTCGATCAATATCACGCAGGTGCCTCTGCTCGGCAATCTGCCGTTCCTGGGCAACCTGTTCAAACATACTCAGGTGCAGACCCAAAACCAGGAGCTGATTTTCTTCATCACGCCGCGAATCATTCAGACATAGCAGCGCGAGTCGAAGATTGCAGCCGCCGGCCTGAAGAACCTGTCAGGCCGGCGGTTTCGTTTTTTGCCGCTGCACCGCTGAAAACCAGCTCAGTCACATCTCCGCTGCTCAGCGCTCGCTGCTTCTTGTTACACTCGCAGCGATGAGCTTTCAGACGCGCCAGAAAGAGTTGACGGAGCATCTCGCCGCCTTCGATGCCCTGCTGATCAGTCATCTTCCCAACATCCGATACCTTTGCGGTTTTACGGGCAGCGCTGGTGTATTGCTCGCAGAAGAAGCGGGAAGCACCTTTTTCACCGATGTCCGCTACGACACGCAGGCGCACGCGGAAGTGAAGGGCGCGAAAGTGATCATCGCGCGCAAGTCGATGTTGGAGGCGCTGGGCGATTTTCTGTCCGGGCGTCGTCGCGCAAAAGGATGGACCCTTGGCCTCGAAGCCGAACACGTTACCGTCGCCGAGAAGAAGCGACTTACGAAGCTCCGGCCACCCGGGATGACTCTGAGGGATGCTCCTTCGATCGTCGAACAGGCTCGAATGGTGAAAGACGAAGACGAAATCCAGCGAATTCGAGAGGCGGTCGCGTTGGGGGCGAAGATCTTTGACCGGGGATTGGAAATTCTCCGTCCTGGAATCAAGGAAGTGGAGGTTGCCGCCGAGATGGAACGGGCAGCGCGCCGAGGCGGGGCCGAGGAGATGTCTTTCCCCACGATCATCGCTTCCGGTGCGCGTTCTGCCCTGCCGCATGGGCGCGCTTCGGCCCAGGTGATCGCCGCTGGCGCATTCGTCGTGTGCGATTTCGGTGTTATACTTTCAGGTTATTGTTCGGACCAGACTCGCACCGTGTGGGTCGGAAAAGTTTCTGACGAGGCCCGCCGAGCCTACGATGCGGTTCTCCGGGCGCAGCAAGCAGCCATCAGCGCGGTACGGCCGGGAATAACGGTTGGCGAAGTCGATGCCGCTGCCCGTAAGATCCTGATAGCGGCTGGGTTAGGCAAGCACTTCACCCATTCGACCGGGCACGGCGTAGGACTGGAGATTCACGAGAGTCCTCGCGTAGCGGCCGGACAACGGGAGGTTCTGCAGCCCGGGATGGTCATCACGATCGAGCCGGGAGTATACTTCCCCGGCAAATGGGGCGTGAGGATCGAGGATATGGTGGTAGTTACGCGGGGCGGTTGCGAGGTCTTGACGCCAACCAGCAAGGTTTTTTTGGCAGTCTAGTCTTCTTACATAAACAGCCGGGCAGGATTCACGCCCGGCTTCTTCGCGCGCCTCACCGGTGCGCGGCGGGATAGGCGAACGGTCCCACCGTAGACGAATGAATCAAAAAGAGCTGAAAGAACTGATCGAGTTCCTGATCGAAAAGGACATCGCCGAATTCGAGTTGGAGCGTGGCGATGTCAAAGTCCGGATCAAGCGCGCCGGCGAGCACACGTTTGTGCATTCACAAGGCGAGCCCCGTTATTATGCCGTTCCTCCTGCTCCTGCCTCTCCGGTGGACCTTGGATCGGCACCGGTCACAGCGCAGCCGTCCGCGCCACCGCCTGAGGTAGCCGAGGAAGGGCTGCACACCGTAAAGTCGCCGATTGTGGGGACATTCTACGAGGCGCCTTCACCCGGAGCTCCACCATTTGCGAAAGTTGGAGATTCGGTGGAAGTGGGCCAGGTCCTCTGCATTGTCGAGGCTATGAAACTGCTCAATGAAATTGAGTCCGATGTGGCGGGAGAGATCTTGAAGAAATTCGCCACCAACGGCCAGCCCATCGAGTACGGTCAGGAATTGTTTGTGATCAGGCCCAAGAAGTGAGAGCAGAACTTTCGTTTCCCGGCGCGTGGGGCAACGCGCCTCTTTGCATCTGCCAGTTGCTGTGAGTTCGGACCTCGTAGCTGGAAGCTCACAGCTCGTGGCTTTTCCTCATGTTTAAGAAGATCCTGATTGCCAATCGCGGAGAGATTGCACTGCGCGTGATCTGCGCGTGTAAGGAACTCGGTATCCGCACAGTGGCTATTTACAGCGAGGCCGACCGCAACTCGCTGCCCGTTCGCTTTGCCGACGAAGCGATTTGCATTGGGCCGCCGCAATTGGCGCAGAGCTATCTGAATATCCCGGGCGTGATCAGTGCCGCGGAGATTGCGAACGTCGAAGCCATTCACCCCGGATACGGCTTGCTCGCGGAAAACGCCAATTTTGCCGAAGTCTGCGAGATGAGTGGCATCAAGTTCATTGGCCCGCGGCCGGAAGTGACCCGGCTCATGGGCGAAAAGGAAAAAGCCCGTGCTGCCATGAAGCGGGCGGGCGTCCCCATTCTGCCGGGGTCCGACGGAATCATTGCCTCGGAAGGCGAGGCGATGGAATGGGCGCGCCAGGTCGGTTTTCCGGTGATCGTCAAAGCCTCGGCCGGAGGCGGCGGGCGCGGGATGCGCATCGTCCGCAACGAAGGAGAATTGCCCGGGCTTTTCAAAGCGGCGCAGGCAGAGGCTGCCGGCGCCTTCGGGAACGGCGATCTCTACATGGAGAAATATGTCGAGCATCCCCGGCACATCGAGTTTCAGGTGCTGGCGGATGAGCACGGGAAGGTTGTCAGCCTCGGCGAACGCGAATGCTCGATTCAGCGGCGCCACCAAAAGTTGTTGGAAGAATCCCCCTCGACGCAGGTCACTCCGGAAATGCGCCAGCAGATCGGCGAGGTCCTCGTCAAATCGCTTTCAGAGATCGGCTACAGCAATGCCGGCACCATCGAGTTCCTGATGGATCGCGATCGGCAACTGCACTTCATCGAGATGAATACCCGAATCCAGGTGGAGCATCCGGTCACCGAGATGGTGACCGATGTCGACCTGGTGAAGAGCCAGATCATGATCGCTGCCGGAGCGAAGATGGCAGACGTTCTGCATGGGCCGATCGTGCACCGGGGACATTCAATCGAGTGCCGGATCAACGCGGAGCATCCGGAGAAATTCACGCCTTCGGCGGGAAGGATCACGGCTTTTCATCCCGCGGGAGGAACGGGTGTTCGCGTCGACACCGCCGCCTACGCGGAGGGAGTAATTCCTCCCTACTACGACTCGCTGATTGCCAAACTGATCGTGCGCGCCAAGGATCGAGACGAAGCCGTATCGCGCATGGCGCGCGCTCTGGAAATGTTTATCGTTGAGGGCGTTTATACGACGATCCCGCTGCACCGCAAGATTCTCGCCGATCCGGATTTCCGGGCAGGGAAGATCGATACGGGGTTCATCGAGCGATTCTTGAAGAAGAACGGTGCTCATCAATAGCGGTGAGCGGCGAGAACCCATATCCGGCAGGCACATGAGTCAGATTCCTCGTCTTTATCCGATTGTTGATGCCGTTTGTTTTCCTTCTACAGCAGGCCTGCTTCGATACGCTGAATTTCTTTCCAGCGCTGGTTGCACCCTGCTGCAATACCGCAACAAGAGCGGCAACGCCCGCATCATGCTGGAGCAGGCGCAGGAACTCAAGAAACACCTGGGTAGCTCCGTCCATCTGATCATGAATGACCGCGCCGACCTCTGCCTGGCTGCAGAGTTCGATGGCGTCCACCTGGGGCAGGACGATCTTTCCCCGGAATCGGTTCGGGTGATTATCGGTTCCACTCGTTGGCTCGGCGTCTCGACCCACAATCCGGAACAACTGCGAGAGGCCGACCTGACTTCGGCGGACTATCTTGCCATCGGGCCCGTGTTCGCCACGTCCAGCAAGCAGAAGCCTGATCCGGTCGTCGGGATTGCAGGCGTGCGGCGAGCCCGGGCGTTAACCCGGAAGCCATTGGTGGCGATTGGTGGAATCACCCGGGCAAATGCGGCTTCCATCATCGAAGCGGGAGCGGATTCGGTGGCTGTGATATCCGATCTCTTACAGGATCCCTGCAAATCAGCAGAGGAATTTTTGCGCGTCTTGAGGTAAAGTCATCTGACTCTGTGAAGCTTCGGGAGGCGAAGCCAAGATGACCTCGCAACCGCTGGCGAGGACGCCAGTGCCACAGGAGGAGTCCTGAGTACACCAACAACCACAGCGCCTGCTGCTCGCAGCGACTGGGAAATCCACAGTCATCAGGATCAGGAGCTAGTCAAGGCGCTGGGCCTGACCAGCGCCACCATGCTGGTGATTGGCTCGATGATTGGCTCCGGCATCTTCATCGTGTCAGCGGAAATCGGGCGCGAAGTGGGGTCGCCTGCGCTGCTGATTGCAGCTTGGGTTGTGACCGGTCTGATGACCATCGTGGCGGCTCTGAGCTATGGGGAACTCGCGGCGATGATGCCCCGCGCGGGTGGGCAATACGTTTACCTGCGTGAGGCTCTCGGGCCGCTGTGGGGATTTCTCTACGGCTGGACACTGTTTCTCGTCATACAGACCGGAACGATTGCCGCCGTGGGTGTGGCTTTCGGCAAGTTCCTGGGTGTTTTCGTCCCCTCCATTTCTTCGACGCGCTGGCTGCTGCACCTGTGGAAGGTCCCTCCGATTCACGTGGGGCCGATGACGCTTGGCAACATGGATGTCGGCATCAATACGCAAAATCTGGTGGCGATTCTGATCGTGATCGTCCTGTCGTTCGTGAACGTTCTCGGAGTGAAGACGGGTGCGGCGATCCAGAATGTGTTTACCGCCGCGAAAGTTCTGGCGCTGCTGGGACTTGCGGTTCTGGGCTTCGTCTTTTGCCGTAATCCGCAAGCGATCCTGGCGAATTTCAGCGGTCACTTCTGGCACAACGCGGGTCTAGGTTCTCTGCATGACATCGGCGGAGGGGTGTTGGTCGGTACGCTCACGGTTTTGGCCGTGGCGCAGGTCGGGTCGCTGTTCTCAGCCGATGCCTGGAACAACGTGACCTTCACGGCGGGCGAAGTCAAGAATCCCAGCCGCAACCTCCCACTGTCGCTGGCCATCGGTACCGGCGTGGTTATCGCCCTCTATATCGCATGTAACTTCATCTACCTGGCCGCTCTTCCCCTGCAGGGGACGGGCGGCGGAGCGACGATTTTTTCCCGCGGCATCACGCACGCGACCGAGGACCGCGTGGCTACCGCCATCCTGACCCAGGGATTTGGAAGCACTGGCGGATTGCTCATGGCGGCCGCCATCATGATTTCCAGCTTTGGCTGTATGAACGGCTTGATTTTATCGGGTGCCCGCGTTTATTACGCGATGGCGAAAGATCGGTTGTTCTTCCGCAGCGTTGCCAACTTGCATCCTACCTATAAGACTCCGGCGGTTTCCCTGATGGTGCAGATGGGGTGGACCTGCGTGCTCTGCATCTCGGGCAGCTACGGGCAACTGCTCGACTACATTATTTTCGCTGTCCTGGTCTTTTACATTCTCACGATTGTGGGACTGTTTGTTCTGCGCAAGACGCGTCCTGAGGCAGAACGCCCTTACCGCGCGGTTGGTTACCCGGTGCTGCCGCTCATATATATTGTGATGGCTTTATTCATCGATGTCGTACTATTGCGCTACAAACCGCAATACACGTGGCCGGGACTGATCGTGGTTCTGCTGGGGATTCCGGTGTACTATGCGTGGTCGCGACAAAAAACACAGCAGGCTGGTACAACCACTTAACCTTGAAGGAGAAACGATCGCATGGCCAATCTTCTGGCTACCAAGCCCCTGGATGTGCTGATGAACGAGGCAAAGGACGAGGGGGGGGATGGTCTGAGGCGTGCCCTCGGTCCCGTGAACCTCATCACGCTGGGCATCGGTGCCATCATCGGGGCTGGTATTTTCGTGCTGACGGGTTCGGCTGCAGCCAAGTATGCCGGGCCGGCGATTGTGCTTTCCTTCGTTCTGGCCGGCGTCGCGTGTGTATTCGCGGGACTCTGCTACGCCGAATTTGCCTCGTTGATTCCGATAGCGGGGTCCGCCTATACGTATGGGTACGCGACGCTCGGTGAGATATTTGCCTGGATCATCGGTTGGGACCTGATTCTCGAATATGCTTTCGGCGCAGCGACCGTGGCTTCCGGATGGAGCGGGTACCTGTTGAGCTTCCTGCAGGACTTCGGCATACGCATCCCGCCGCGTCTAACGGCAGCCCCGAGTGAGACGCTGGTCTTGTTTAACGGGCACTGGGAGCACTACGACCGCGTGAAAGACTCGCTGATGGCCAGCGGCATCGACTGGCATACGCTGCCTCACATGGGTGGCTTGTTTAATCTGGTAGCTTTCTTGGCGATCCTGGGAGTCACAACGATTCTCGTGATCGGCATCAAGGAGTCGGCGAACTTCAATTCCGGCATCGTGATTGTGAAGGTCGCGATCGTACTGATGTTCATCGGCATAGCCGGGATTTATGCCTTCGGGCACATGCCGCAACTCAAGGCCAACTGGACGCCTTTCATCCCGCCCAATGCGGGCACTTTCGGCAAGTACGGCTGGTCAGGGATCGCGCGCGGGGCAAGTGTGATCTTCTTCGCCTACATTGGCTTCGACGCCGTCTCCACCGCGGCACAGGAATCCAAGAATCCGCAGAAGGACATGCCGATCGGGATACTGGGCTCACTTGTGATTTGTACCGTTCTGTACATCCTCGTTTCGGGATTGCTCACCGGAGTCGTACCTTACACCTCGTTGAATGTCTCCGACCCGGTTGCGGTTGGCATCGATGCTACTGGCGTCAGGTGGGCGAGCTTTCTCGTCAAACTGGGGGCGATCTTCGGCTTGGCGACGGTGATGTTGGTCATGTTGCTGGGTCAGTCGCGAGTATTTTTTTCCATGTCTCGCGATGGGCTCCTGCCTCAGTGGTGCGGGGCGATCCATCATCGCTTCCGCACTCCCTGGATATCGACGATTTTTGTGGGCGTTTGCGTCGCCTTCTTCGCGGCGTTCGTTCCGATTGACGTCTTGGGTGAATTGGTCAGCATCGGAACACTGCTGGCCTTCGTCATTGTCTCGGCAGGGACGTGGGTATTGCGTCGCCGGCGACCGGACCTGGAACGGCCCTTCAAGACTCCATGGGTACCATTCGTTCCGATCATGGGAGTTCTGGTTTCCGCGGGGCTTATGGCTAGTCTGCCCGCAGCAACCTGGATTCGCCTGGTTGTGTGGTTGATTCTCGGGATGGCAGTGTACTTCGGATATGGCCGCAGGCACAGCAAGGTGCAAAACATTCTCGCGCAACCTCAGGTTCCTAAAGTGATGGCGGACTGAGAATTGTTTCGGGCGCATGAGAATGAGCCCTCCGCACTGCGCGGAGGGCCGTTTTGTTTTACAGTGGTGGGCGAAGAAAGTGGCCCGTGATCAGTGATCAGTGTTCAGTAACACCGGCCGCTCTACTGAGCACTAGCCACTGACCACTCGCGCTGCTCCATGAAATCCCTCCGTAATCTTCGAACCATAGGTGCCCTGCTGCTGCTGGTCATGGCCATTGGCACTGCCGGATATCACTACATCGAGGGTTGGCCGTGGTTCGACGGCTTCTACATGGTGGTCACGACGCTGACCACGATTGGCTATCAGGAAGTGCATCCGCTGTCGCACGCTGGGCGCGTCTTCAACGTTTTCGTAATTCTCGCCGGAGTATCTCTGCTGTTGTTGGGAGTCGGAGCCCTCAGCCAGGCTTTGCTAGAATTCGAGCTGCAGAGCTTCTTCGGAAGGCGGCGCATGGAGCGCGAGATCGGACGTCTTGAGGGCCACTTCATCATCTGCGGCATGGGACGCGTGGGCCGCAGCGTGGCGCGCGAACTGGCACGCAAGCCGGTGCCATTCGTGATTATCGAGCATGCCGAGGCCAAGCGGCAGCGCTTCACCGATGAGAACTGGCTGGTGCTGGCCGGCGACGCGACTCAGGAGCAGATTCTGCGGCAGGCGCAGATCGAACGCGCCAGGGGACTGATCGCCGCCACCACCACTGATGCCACCAACCTTTATATCGTGCTGACCGCGCGGGGCCTCAATCCGCGCCTGAAGATCATTGCGCGCGCCAGTGAGGACGGAGCCGAGAAGCATCTTCGCACCGCCGGCGCCGATTCCGTGGTGTCGCCCTATTCTTTCGCCGGACAGCGCATTGCCCAATCGCTTTTGCGGCCACACGTGGTCAGCTTCCTCGATACGGCCACGACCCATCTCGGTATGGATCTTGAAATTGGCGAGATCCACATCGCGCCAGATTCGATCTTTGCCGGCAAGACTCTAGAAACCTCACGCCTCCGGCAAGAGCGCGGCTTGATCGTCCTCGCGATCAAACGCAACGACGCGATGCGATTCAACCCCGCGCCCGACGAGCGGATCGAGCCCAACGACTGCCTCATTGCCATGGGAGAGCCATCGCAGTTCCGGCAACTCGAGCAGACGGCGGCGTCATGAAAATCGTTACCGCCGAGGAAATGCGCGGAATCGACCGCGCCACCAGTGCGCGCTTCGGTGTGCCGTCGCTTACCTTGATGGAAAATGCCGGGAGCGCTGTCGCCGAGTACGTGCTTGAGCACTACGCGTCAGCTCAGCGGCTGGTTGTGCTTTGCGGGAAGGGGAACAATGGCGGGGACGGATTCGTAGTCGCCCGTGTGCTGCATCAGAACGGAAAGTCAGTGCAGGTGATCCTGCTAGCCGATCCCGCCGAACTCCGAGGGGACGCAGCTGTGATGTACAGGAAGTTGCCCGTGCAGGCGGTTATCTTGCGCTCGGGCGAAGAACTGAAAAGCGATCGCGTCCGGGCTTCGTTTTCGGCCGACCTGTACATCGATGCAATCCTCGGTACCGGATTCAAACCTCCGGTGCGTAGCCTCTATGCCGAGGCGATTGAACTCCTCAATCAGGCGCGTGTGCCGGTGGTCGCGGTTGATATTCCTTCTGGCGCGGATGCCGATGCGATTGCTACCCAGGGCGGAACCATCGCGCGGGCGAATGCGATTGTCACATTCACCGCCCCGCGCCCCGCACACTTGTTTAGCCAGTTGACGGCTGGCGCAACTTGCGTGGCGGGGATCGGCTCGCCCCCGGACGCCATCGTCTCATCATTGCGCCTGAACGTGATTACCGCTCGGGATATTGCACCCCTCCTCACTCCCCGTCCGGCTGATTCCAACAAGGGCAAATACGGGCACGTTCTAGTCGTGGGGGGATCCCGCGGAAAGGCGGGTTCGGTCGCGATGGCCGGGATCTCGGCTCTGCGAGCCGGTGCTGGGCTGTCGACGGTAGCTACGCCAGAATCGGCACTACCCACCGTGGCGGGTTTCTATCCGGAGATCATGACGGAGCCTTTGCCCGAGACAGCGTCGGGGACAATTTCGGGCGGGGCCATGAAGCCGCTTACCGAAGTGGCGAAAGGGAAGACTGTACTGGCCATCGGTCCGGGGATTTCGCGAGTTCCTGTGACCTCAAAATTCGTGCGCACTCTGGTGCGCGGCAGCGAATTGCCCGTTGTCCTCGACGCCGATGGCTTGAACGCATTCGAAGGCAAGACCGATGAATTGAACGGGAAAGGCCGAGTACTGGTAATTACGCCGCATCCCGGCGAGATGGCGCGGCTGGCTGCCCGTTCTGTCGCCGATGTTCAAAAAGATCGTTTAGGAATCGCGCGCCAGTTCGCACGCAAGCACAATTTGATCGTGGTACTCAAAGGATATCGAACGCTAGTCGTTCAACCCGATGGTGAAGCATGGGTCAACACCACGGGGAATCCGGGGATGTCGACCGGCGGCACTGGCGACATTTTGACTGGAATGGTCGCCGGCATGATCGCCCAGCACCCGAATCAACCGATGCTAGCGGTATGTGCGGCGGTTCATCTACATGGCCTTGCGGGCGATGCGATGCTCGACAACGTTGGCGAGCATTCGATGATTGCCACTGATCTGTTGCGAGGTCTGCCCGAAGCGTTTCGTCGTGCACAGCGAGCCGCGCGGGAAAAGTTCGTCTGCTGGGAGCGGTGATAGTGCGTGTAGAGCCGAAGGTGCAAGCAACGGCGGACGGATTTACCTCGACGATGGCAAACGAACCGTTCTCCCCTCCGCTGCGGAACGTCGCGCCGCATCCAGAATTTCTGTCACCGTTACATTCGTATCCAATGACGACAAGCGATCCTCTTTCGCGCCGTCCAGTACCACGGCCCTGAAGTAGGAGAGCTCATTGTCGTACGGCGCAGGCACCGGCTTAGCCGCAAGCGGGCGCTCGCTATCTTCGCCCATGCGGCGCACTCGAACATCATCGTGCTTCACCGTAATCACGTATCCCGTCTGGCCGTATACCTCCACATCTTTGCGATCGAAGGGCCAGTTCCATGACGCCTGGATGATGGCCTGCGCTTTGGGATACGTGAGGACAATTGTGGCCTCATCATCGACCCGGGGATAGATTTCCGGTTTTATCTGCTGCGTGACAGCGGTGACGGTCTGCGGTCGCTGGCCGTCCATCAGCCACGTCATGAGGTCGGCGCCGTAGCATCCGAAATCAAAGAGCGCGCCGGCTCCATTCAACTTGGGATCGGTCAGCCACGCGAAGAATTCCGGCTGCACCCCGATTTCTTTCGGTCCCTTGTGACCGTCGTGCACCACGACTTTGCGAACTGGCCCGATGGAGCCATCGTATACCCGATCGTAGGCAGCGTGATTGCTTCGATACCATGAAGTCTCGTAGTTGACCAGCACGTGAATCTTGCCCTGGTCGGCGGCCTTCTGGATGGCGAGTGCATCAGCCAGACTGACCGCAAGGGGCTTCTCCATCATGACGTGCACACCATGACGCGAGGCGACTTCCACAACGTGCCGGTGATCGTAGGTGTTGGTGTAAACCAGCAGAGCCTGCGGATGCGTCTTCGCGATCATCTGCTCCAGATCGGTAAACAGAGCAGCCTGATCGAAGCCGTACTTGCTAGCCGCTTGAGCGAGCAGTTGGCGATCAGGCTCGGTAATTCCTGTGATCTCGATCTCAGGATTGTGCCGCGAGTTCTCCAGAAATCCGTGGACATGGCCATGAACCAGCCCGACGATGCCCACTCGCAGCGGTTGATGAGTGTCCCCGGAAGAGGGCTGAGCCAGCGATAAAGCTGTGACAAGTAGCACCGAGCCGAGAATCAGTGCTGTGATCCGAAGCATGGATTCCTCCCAAGAGTTCAGTGAGACGATGGTAAACCGTACGTTTCCTTCCCCATGGGCGCTCCGGAATCCGCATTGTCCGTCGGGACATTAACGATTCAGTAAACACATCGTAAGTATTTAAAAGGACGTCACTTGCTTGGTTATGCGAGTCGTTCACTGCTTGGAATCAGGACGAGAGGCCTCCGTAATCTGTGACTCTGCGGGCGAAAGGGTCATAGTGAGGTTGACTTTTATGACCCACTTCCCCCAACCGCATCCCACGCGGCGCGCGTCCCGGGTCCAGCTAGGAGACACAGTCCTGGCGGCGATCCGCTTAGAAGATGGCCGGCGCACCAAGGCAAAACTCCAAACGATTTCTGTGACCGGAGGCCTCCTGCAAATGGCCCAGTCGCTGGGCCAGGGAGATTTTGTGGAGGTCGCTTTCCAGACCCAGTCCGGCCCGGTCCACGGCATGGCTGAAGTTCTGAGCCCCATGCGGAGCGTGCCCGGCGGCATCCTGCAGCCGTTTCGTTTTGTCGCCATCGAAGACGAAGATCATCGGCGCCTGCGCACCTCGCTCGAGCATGTAGTCGCGCGCAGTTCGCTGGGAATGAAGTCGACAGCCTTTTCCACCCAGTAATTAAGACTATGTAGGGACAGCCGCCTTCGGCTGTCCGGGCGAGCACCGCTCGCCGGTCCCTGCCGCTCGCTATACTGATGTCGTGAGCGTTCCTGCCAAGGCCACCTTCTTGCCGCGAGAGATCACCACCAATTCCGCAGAGGAAACGATCGCATTTGGCCGCACTCTCGCAGAACTCCTCACCCCTCCCAAACTTGTGTTGCTGCGCGGCGATCTTGGCGCCGGGAAGACTACGCTGGTCAAGGGAATTGCTGCCGCATTCGAGGCGTCATCGGAAGAAGACGTCACCAGCCCTACGTTCACGCTGATCCACGAGTATCGCGGACAAAGGGCGAGCCTTTACCACATCGATCTGTATCGGATCGATACTCCGCGCGAACTCGATACACTCGCCCTGGACGACCTGTGTTCCGACAACAGTGTTTTGCTGATCGAATGGGGAGAGAAGTTCCCCAGACTGGTCCGCGAGCGGGACGTTGAAATTTCGCTCGAGCGCGAAGGGGAAAATCGGCGCAGAATTCTACTCTCTTCCGCGGGGCTGTCAAAAGCTCAAACCACGAAGGACACGACGTAACACGAAGGCAATTCTTCAGATTTCTTTCGCGTTACTCCATACTCCATGTTCTTAGCTTCGGACTGGCAGCCGGCAACTGGCGGCTGGAACTGTTTTTCAAAACCCCATGATGTTATAGCCGCAGTCGACGTAAATGATTTCGCCGGTAATGCCGCTGCTGGCATCGGAAGCAAGAAATACCCCGGTCGATCCCACTTCCTCGATCTCCACCCTGCGCCCCAGTGGCGCGCGCTCCTCGTGCTCTCGCAGCATATCGCCAAACCCGGCGATGCCACGAGCCGCCAACGTCTTGATCGGACCTGCCGAAATCGCATTCACACGAATTCGCTCTTTCCCCAACTCATACGCCAGGTATCGGACCGTGCACTCGAGTCCGGCCTTGGCCACGGCCATTACGTTGTAGCGCGGCACGACTTTTTCCGACGCGTAATACGTCATCGTGATCATCGATCCGCCCTCGGCCATCAACGGAACGGCAGCCCGTGCCACTGCGATCAGCGAATACACGCTCACATCGAGCGCGACTCGAAATCCTTCCCGCGAAGTGTTGACGAAGTCGCCTTTGAGTTCGTCAGCGGGAGCGTAGGCGACGGAATGTACCAGAGTGTGCAGCTTTCCGTAGCGTTCTTTCAGCGTTTCGAACAGACGGGCGATCTCATCGTCTTTCGAGACATCGCACATAAACGCTTCGGCGCCCGGCAGCGACAGAATCAGATCCTTCGCCTCCTGCTCCAGGCGTTCGTTCTGATAGGTGATGGCGAGCTTCATGCCGGCTGCATGTAGTCCCTGCGCGATCGACCATGCGATCGACCGTTTATTGGCGACACCAAAGACAACGGCATTTCTGCCCTGTAAATCAGCGGACATGTATTCTCCTGGCGAATGGGAAAGGATATCAGCCCACAGTTTTCTTTACCACGGAGGCACGGAGCCACGGAGAGAAAAAGCGGCGAATTCTTTTCCCGTAACGCCACCCTTTTCGGTTCTCGGTGGCTCTGTGACTCCGTGGTGAATCCGTCAGTCGGCCGCCATTTCTTCAGGCACCGTGCTCTGGATTGGCCAGCTAGCAGCCAGGAATGACAGCCCATAGACGCATCCCAGGATCGCGAACGCCACGACCAGGCTTACCTTCTGCGCGACCGCGCCTACGCAAATCGCCAGCACGAGTTGCAAGAAGGTGCCCGCGAAATAGAACGCATTCTGCACGCGGCCCATGAGATGCTTCGGGACCATCTCCATCAAGCTCGCATTCATCGCGACTCCGCCGACGCCCCTGGCCGAGCCCATCATGAAATACGTCGCGATCGCCAGCACGAAGAATCCCGAGATGGGCGCGAAGGCAACGCAAACGGCTAACGCTGCCATGGAGAAGGCGATCGATCGCCGTCCGCCGAGTAGCGCGATGAGTTGCGGAGCGTATAACGTGCTAACGAACGCTCCCGATCCCCAGCCTGCGTTGAGCCAGCCGTAGCCGGCGGCTCCGGCATGGAACACCCGGTCGCTGAGCGACGGAGTCACAACCACTCCGGTGATCATCGCGCCCAGAAATAGAGCCCAGCTGGCGCCGAGGAACACTACAGGCCGGTGGTCGCGCAAGAAATGCAGACCCTCGCGCATTTCCCGCCAGAAGCGCTGCAACTGGCTCTCGGCGGCCACGATGTCGGCGCGCAGTTCCTGGGGACGGATCACGATGTGCCGCCCTTTGCGCACCGCGAAATAGCACAGGAACGAGACGACATAGGTGGAGACGTCGAGGAGCAACACGCCGCCCAGGCCGACGTGGTCATAAATGAATCCCACGATCGCGCCAGCGATCAGAAATCCGCCCTGTACGCCTGCCAGTAGGAACGTATTGGACTGCACGAATTCGCCCTCTGGCGTCAGTTCCTGAATCAGGGCGGTGATGGTTGGCCAAAACATCCAGAAGCCTGCTGCTACCAGCGTGTTCATGAGGTACAGCTGCCACACCTGCACCCGATGCTGAAAGGCCAGCACGGCTACGGCTACGATGATCAGGGCGCGGATTGCATCCAGCCACATGACCAGGCGGCGCCGGTCCTCGCGGTCGATCACCACCCCGGTGAAAGGGAGCATCAGCATGGCGGGGAGGGTCTGCAGAACGGCGAAGGTGCCCAGCGCCATCTCAGAGTGCGTGGCTTTGAGGATGTACCAGGCAACTGCGGCCGAGTTCATCCCGCTGCCCACCATGGAAATCAGGTTGGCGGCAAAGACGAAACGCAACGGCCGGTTGCTGAAGCTGGCACGCATCTTTCTACTTTAGCAGGAACGAAATGCCTCACCACGGAGACACGGACGCGCGGAGATCTGCATCGGAATCGCCCTCTTGCGCGGCAGAGCAGGAGGCCAGTGACCGTAGCTCTTGCACAGCGCGGCGTTCAGCGCTACGATTCGCCTGCTATTCGGAAGTTGAATAATCTCTCGCGTACTCCGGAGGGGCATATGGGACGTTGCCAGGGATCCCTGATAGTTACATTTCTTCTTTCTCTCGTCCTTTCAGTTTCTCAAGCGGGCGCGCAAGTGGACCGCATCGTGATTGCAGCGGGTACGGATGAGGATCACGCGCTGCAGGCCATCTCGAATGAGCAAGACGCTCAGAAGAAGGTGGCAATGTATGAGGACTTCGTCCAGAAGTTCTCTGCCAATCCGCAGGCCGTGGCGTACGGGAACTGGCAGCTTGCGCAGGCGTACGGAGCGACCGGAGACCTCGCAAAGGCGCTCGATTACGGTGATAAGGCTCTGGCGGGTTCCCCCCACAATCTCGATATTCTGGTTTCACAAGCAAGCCTCGCGCAACAGGCCAAAAACAACACCAAGTTGATGGACTACGCGGCAAAAGGAGGAGACCTTTGCCAGTCCATTGCTAAGCAGCCGAAACCGGAGGGCATGAGTGACACCGACTTCGCCCAGAAGATCGTGCAGGATGAATCTTCCGAGCAGAGCAATTGCGATTTTCTCGAAACCAGCGGCTTTAACGTGATTACTGCCGAGACCGATCCTAAGGCCCGAATGTCGGATATCGAGAAATTTACCGAGGCCTTCCCGGAGTCGAAGTTTAGTGAACAGGTTTCCAACTACGCGATGTACACGCTCGGTCCCGGGCAACTGAATGATCAGGCTCGCCTGGTCTCGTTCTCAGAGAAGATTCTGGCAGGGAATCCCAATTCCTTGCCTGCCTTACTGTTGCTGGCCAACCATTATGCGGAGGCGAACAGTTCTGCCAAGGCGATTACTTATGCCCAGAAGGCAATTGAAGTTGCCAAGGCCGATGCTCCCGACGCCGACAAGTCGCGCAAGCTTTCCGCTGGAGCTGCGCACAACACGATTGGATGGGCTTATTTGAAGCAAGAGAAGACCAATTCCGCGATCCCCGAACTCAAGTCAGCGGCGGGTCTGTTGAAAGGTGAGGACGAGCAACAGTATGCGCGTGCTCTCTACGGTCTTGGTTTCGCGTACGGCAAGCTGAACAAGCTCACCGAAGCCCGTGAAGTGCTCACCGAAGCTGTGAAGATTCAAGGCCCGCTGCAGGCGATGTCGCAGGATCTGCTGACCAAGGTGAATAGCGCGCGTGCGAAGGGAAAGTAAGTTCCCGCCGCACTTCGAATTTTACTTTTCCGGAGTAACTAAATCTTCGGACAAAACCTGCGCCTTCCAGGCCAGGGTCCGAGCGCGTTCCAGGTCCCCGTCCGTTATTGCCTGCTTCGATTGTTCCATGAACTGCTTTGCCTGCGTGACAGTAGCTTGCTGCGTGTCGGTGAGCTGTCGTCCCGCAGCTTTCCTCAGATTCTGATCGGTGACTCCCAGCATCTGATTGATGGTGTCTCGCTTGCGTGCAGCCTCATCCGCCGTCGGGCCTCCCGCCAATTGGATGCTGGGCTCGGAAGTGCCTCCCTGCCGGACAATGATTTTTGGTGGAGGGCAGTTCTTCGGAGTCGCGGCGCTCGTCGAATTCTTCACGGATCCGCTTTCCGGCGAGGGATCCGCCGGTTGCTGGCTCGGATCATTGGAGCTTGGCTTAGCCAGGGAAGACGACGCGGAACCGTTACAGTCTGACATTGCCGGTTTTTTCTTACGGGTTCGCTTTGGGCGCGGATGAGGCTTAGCCGCGGTCGGAAGGCTCGATTGCTGTGCCGGTTGGGTGCTCGCAGGAGCTGAGGGCTTTGCCTGATCTTGGGTTTGCGAAGTGGAGGCGTCCGGTGCGGGTTGCTGCGCGAGACCCGTTCGCGGGAGGGGCACTACCGTAAACGAAAAAACGCCGATTAGAAGGACTACGGCCAGAGTCATAGCAGGGACCCGAGGGTTACGTGCGAGGCAACCTCTATACTACGCTCTCAAAATCCCTCTGAAATAACAAATTTGCTGCGGTCGCGACAGGGCCTATGTTCCTGTTTGCGAGGTCTCGGTATCGGACGCGTACTCCGACCCCGCGTCCAGTGCGGCTCCAGAAGCCGGGATCTGGAAGCGGAAGATCGTCCCGGTAGTCTCCGCCGATTCAAAATCGACCGACCCGTAGTGCCACTGCAGGATTTGATAGGTTTGTGCCAGCCCGATCCCGCTGCCTTCTTTCTTCGTCGTGAAGTACAGCTCGAAAACCTTGTCGTGCATCTCCTTCGGAATTCCCGCACCCTGGTCCTGTACGTCGGCAACAATGATTCCATTTTCACAATGTGCGGAAATCGCGAGCACTCCGCCGTTGGGCATGGCCTGAACTCCATTGATCACCACGTTGAGGATTGCCTGCTTCATCAAGTCGACATCGACTTTGACCGGCAAATGCGATTCCGGCAGGTGACGCTCGATGTTGACGCCGTGCTGCTCGGCTTCCGGCGCCGCGAGCAGGGCCACATCTTCCAGGAGCCGTCGAAAGTCCACTTCTTCCAGATGCAGATCGCGCGGCCGCGTGAAATCGACCAGGGTTTGCACCACGCGATCCAGTCGCCGGATCTCGCTGTCGATGATATCCATGTGTCGCCGGGTGTCGGGCTCTTGTTGAGCAAGTTTGTTCTGCAAGAGCTGGAGGTGGAGCACGATCGCGTTGATAGGGTTCTTGACCTCGTGCGCCACGCCGCGCGTCAGGCGCCCGCTGGCCGAGAGCCGGCGTGACATCTCAATCTCGTCGCCGATTCGCCGCACCGACTCGGTATCGCGCATGATCAGAAGGGCGCCAATCTGGGAGGTCTCTTCCTGAACGAAATCGAGAGAAACCTGCACACGCTTTTCTCCCGTAACCTCAAACTCACGCTGGGAGATAGCCCGTCGCCGCTCGAATGCGTCCAGCAGCGCGGCGCCCAGCAGCGAATCGCGGCCGAACAGGTCCTGCACCTTCCGTCCCAAAAGATCTCCACGCGAACGCCCGAGGAAGGCTTCCACCGATGCGCTT
The DNA here is from genome assembly GCA_963807095.1 of uncultured Acidobacteriota bacterium. Taxonomy (GTDB): domain Bacteria; phylum Acidobacteriota; class Terriglobia; order Terriglobales; family Acidobacteriaceae; genus Sulfotelmatobacter. The sequence continues at coordinate 87,391 of CAWEAF010000004.1, forward strand.
ACCAGCACGACTCGGGAATCGCGGGCGAAAAGCATCAGTCCATCCTGCAGTTTCGACATCAACTGATCGACGTTATCCTTGAGCGCTGAGAAAATTTCGCGGCTGTCGCGGATCTGCCGGCCGAGATTGGCAATTTTCAGTGTGACCAGGCCGTACTCATCGTGTTCCGATTCATCGCCCTCCAGCGAACCGGCGTCGCCCGCACTGGCGCTGTCGAGGTTTCTGCTGATCTCCTTCAGCGGACCCAACGCGATATTGGAAATCACAGCCGCCAACAATAGTGATGCGAAGATCAGCGCGACCGAAATGTACACCGCTCGCAGCAGGCGGCTTTGCACTTCGCTGCGCAGGAATATGGTTTGCACTCCGATGCGAATGGTGCCGAATGGAGCCCCGTTCAGCTCCAGCGGATAAGTGACGTCGTACACCGCGGCCGGACTGAACACCAGCGCAATCTGCTCGCGAAAGCGAGCCTTGACGACGCGATCGAAGTCGGGACGCGGCGGCACGATCTTCCCTACCAGTGCCGCGTTGGTGTGCAGCAGCGCCTTACCATTCGTATCCACAACCGCGACGTCGTAGATGTATCGCCAATCGCCGGGATCGGATTGCAGCAGATTGTTCAGGTTGACGTCGGTCTGCACGTAGTCGGTTAGCGCGCGCCTTACCGCGGCAGGGTCGCTTGTATCCACGGAGGTACTGCCGAAGTCGGGTACGACATTTCCTGCTGCGTACGCCAACTGATGGGTGAGACTGCTCGCTGTTTCCGACGCGTTGGCAATTCGCATCCTCAGAATCTGTGAGATGTACAAGTACGAAAATGCTGACACCATCGCCGTCACCATTAGCGTGATGGCCAGAACGATGATGGTTTTGCGGCGCATGATAGATGAACTCGAGCTGCCCCCGGACGACTCTAGCTGCTGGAGACTTCTTCTTTTCCGCTCTCGGCCGCCGCGCTTCCGTACTCTTTGAGCTTGTTGTGCAGCGTCTTGAGGCTGATACCCAGAATTTCCGCGGCGCGAGTCTTGTTGTTGCTTGTCGCCTCCAGCGTCTTCAGAATCAGCATCTTCTCGGCCTCTTCCACCGTCGTGCCAACTCCGAGGCGTACCGCATCAGGATCGTTCGCGGCGGTCCGCAGCGGGGCCTGGCCAAATCCGGGCGGAAGATGTTTCGTCTCGATCATGCCGGTGTCGCACACGATTACGGCCCGCTCGATCGTATTGCGCAACTCGCGGATGTTCCCCGGCCAGGAATAATTATTGAACTGGTTTAGCACCGCCTCGCTGACTGCGGTCACTTTGCGGCCGTGTTTGCCGCTCATCTCCCCCAGCAAAAGCTGGACTAGCCCGGAAATATCGTCTTTGTGCTCGCGAAGCGGTGGCATGTGGATGTTGAATACGTTGAGGCGGTAGTAAAGATCGCTGCGCAACTCTCCTCGCGCCACAGCTTCATCCGGAATCTTGTTGGTCGCCGCCAGTACGCGCACATCGACCGCGGTCTCCACCTTGCTGCCTAAACGCCGAAGCTTGTGATCTTCCAATACTCGCAGCAGCTTGGCCTGCGTACCGATCGGCATTTCGCCGATCTCGTCCAAAAGCAAGGTTCCACCCTCGGCAAGCTCGAAACATCCGGTACGGCGCTCGAGAGCTCCGGTGAAGGCACCTTTTTCGTGTCCAAAGATTTCGCTTTCCATCAGCGTCTCAGGAATTGCGGCGCAGTTGATCGCCACAAACGGCCGATCCTTCCGGGGGCTGAGATCATGGATCGTCCTCGCAACCAATTCTTTCCCGGTGCCGCTTGCCCCCGTAATCAGCACGGATGCGGTGCTCGGCGCTACCATTTCGATGAGCCGGAAGATTTCCTGCATCTTGCGCGACGAGCCGCTTAGACGGCCCAGCGAGCCCGTGTCGCGAAGCCTTCTCCGGGTGGCTTCCAACTCGGCGCGGGTGCCCAGCAGTGCAGAAGCATTCGACAGAATCGTTTTCAGCCGGTTGGTGTCGATCGGCTTGGTGATGTAGTCATACGCACCCATGCGCATCGCTTGAACAGCGCTGTCGATGGTGCCCTGAGCGGTTACCAGGATTACGGCAATAGTCTGAGCCTGCTCTGCCAGATGACCCAACAGTTCGATGCCACCCATGCGCGGCATTTTGAGATCTGTGATCACAATGGACGGCGACCCTTGGACTGCTTTCTCCAGGCCTTGTGCCCCGTCTTCCGCCGTCTCAACCCGGTATCCCCAGGAATTGACCAATTCTGCCAACCCCGAGCGCTCGTTTTCCTCGTCTTCCACAATCAACACTTTTTCGTGGCTCATCTACTCGCTCTGACCTGCAGAATTGTGACCGTACTATAGCCCGTGGGTGTACTTCCAGATTTCCAAGATACGCGGCCCATTCCAGTCACACAAGGTCCGTGCCGGACATGCCGCCCGCACCGGTCCGCATTTTTCGAGTTTGAGACACCTTGACGGACGATTTGTTCACGTCGCGAATCTATTCTTTGACTTTTAGGTTCAATGAGATAGAATTTTGCGTCTTACAAAAGGAAGGTCCTCTCTTCTTCGTTAGTTCCCTTTTTTCCTCGACCGTTGGCGGTGCATCTGCACTCCGCGGCGATCATGTTCGGAGGATTTTATGACAGTTGAAAGGCGCAGACGCGTATCACGGGTCTTGTTTATCAGTGTGGCGGCACTTCTAGCGACGATTCTGCTGTGCGGTTCTGTGTGGGCGCAGAATGAGCCGACTCCCAAGTGGGATTGGTTTGCTGGTTATCAATACTTGAATCCGGGGGGGACGGTTCCTCTACCGGGTAGCCCCAGCGGCCCCACACCTTTCAAGCTCCCGGGTGAAGCCAGAGGCCTGGGCACGGCATTTACTTACAATTTTGATCCGCATTGGGGCGCCGAAGGCGATTTCGGATACAACCGCGACACCGCTTCCGAGTCATCGGAGTGGACGGCGGGCGCAGGTCCACGCTTCATGTGGCGGCTCGATTCCACGAATCTGTTTATGCACGCCCTAGGAACCTTTAACCGCGTCACCTACGAAACAGGACTGGTGAACCGCAACGGACTTGGAGCGATCCTCGGTGGCGGAATGGATATTCCATTCACGAAATCATTTGCCTGGAGGCTGTTCCAGGCGGATTACGTGTTTGCCCGTCATAACTATTCAAGTCTCGCCGATGCGCAATTTTCTAACCTGCGTCGCGTGTCGATGAGCGGCGCTCGCCTGCGCACCGGTATTGTCCTCACTTGGGGCGGCGCGGAGCCCGTTGCTCCCGCTGCTTCCTGCTCAGTGCAGCCCACCGAAGTCATGGTCGGCGAGCCAATCAACGCGACCGTCACGGCGACCAACTTCAATCCCAAGCACACCGTGACTTATGCCTGGAGTGGCAACGGCGGCAAGGTGACCGGCAAAGACACCACGGCCAGTATCGACACCACAAACGCGCCTCCCGGAAACTACACGGTTACGGCGCACGTCACCGATCCCAAGGCGAAAAAAGCCAACGAGGCGAGTTGCTCGGCAAACTACACCGTCAAGCCACTGCCTCCAAAGAACCCTCCAACCATGTCCATGTCGGCCAGCCCGACCGAATTGGTACCCGGAGGAACCGTCAATCTTTCCGCGAACTGTACCAGCCCTGACGGTGTGCCGGTATCCGTCGCCAACTGGACGTCTACAGCCGGAACCGTTACAGGTACCGGCAGCACGGCGACCCTGAACACAGCTGGCCTGCCGCCGGGTTCCGTCTCGGTCAGCGCAACCTGTACTGATTCGCGCGGACTGACTGCGCAGGCATCTTCCCAGGTGACCATCCAAACGCCGCCGCCACCACCAGTGGACAAGGCTCTGGAAGCGCGCTTGGCGCTGCATAGTGTGTACTTTGCAACCTCTCAACCTACAGCGAAAGAGCCTAATGGCGGACTGCTCCCCAGCCAGGAGAAGATCTTGATGAATCTGGCGACCGACTTCAGGAAATACCTGCAAGCGAAGCCGGATGCTCACCTGATTCTTGAAGGCCATGCCGATATTCGAGGCTCTGCCGTGTTTAATCAGGGTCTGTCGGAGCGCCGTGTAGCTCGGGTAAAGAGCTATCTCGTCGAGCAGGGTGTTCCGGAGGCCGACATCGAAACCAAAGCCTTCGGGGCGCAGCATAACCTGACCACCGAGGAGGTCAAAAGCTCGATCGACCAGAACACGGAACTCACGACGGAAGAACGTAAGCGGGAACTGGCGCGGATTGAGGTAATTAAGCTGGCCAGCAACCGCCGGGTCGATGTCACTTTGAACGCGGCTGGACAGACCGAAACATCGGTTCGCCAGTTCCCGTTCAACGCGACTGATGCTCTGAGTCTGATTGGTGGCCGCGAGAGTGAGCGCAAAGCCGCCAAGCCGGCAGCAAGGAAGGCAGCACCGAAGAAGCCGGTCAAGAAATAAGTATGCGGGTATTGCAGGTTTTAAGGCGGAGGGCGAAGATGCCCTCCGCTTTTTTTCTTCTCGGCACTAACGACCCGAAGCCGGGCAAAACAGCGACTGTTTGCAAAATCTACCCTCCCTCCCCGAAAGTGCTATCCCCAAGTCATTGATTTAATGAGATCGTATCTGGCATTCGGGTTGCCGTTGAACCAGAAAGTGCGGCGCGAGGAATGAGCGTTATTGTGCAGTTTGGCAGTGCTAGACGTGGACTAGTATGGCCCCTGATCCTGGTTCTCCTCTGCGCCTGCGCCTGCACACGCCCAGCGGGCGATCCCACCGGTCAGAGTTCGCTTCACGCGGATCACCAGGCTCCCTTCCAGCAAACTGCCACAGATTCCGGGGATGGCCCGGTCGCAACCTTGACACCGGCTGAGAGCCACTCCAGCGGGCCCGAGAATAATCCTCCCTTCCAAGATATCCGGACTCCGCCCGCCGGGACCCTCCTCAGCGTTCGTCTGGCCAATCCCGTTTACGCCGACAATTCGATCTCATCCGCCTCCTTCCAAGCAGTAGTCACACAAGCGGTGATCGTTGACGGGAACACGGTGATTCCAGCTGGCGCCATGGTTACCGGGTTCGTGGAGTCGGCTCGCGCATCCCAAGTGAAGCCCAGCCGCGGCTATGTTCGCCTGGCTCTCCAATCGGTCCATGTAGGCGCCTCTGAGATTCCGCTTCGAACCGCCAGTCTTTTTGCGCCGCAGGCTTCAGTTCAAGGAGCCGCCCCATCCCTCATTCGTTTAGAGAAGGGCCGGCAACTTATCTTTCGGGTGAGTGAACCCGCCTATCCACCTGAGCAGCACGCCAGGAAATAGCCCCCCGGGCATTTTTTTGAGTTTTCCACAGGCAAAATTCCCGTTTTAGTGACATCTGCCCTTCGCACACACATGCTCGGCTCTCTATAGTGAGCCGAAATGGGAGTTGCTTCCCCCGCTTTGAGGAGAAGTCGGATTCCCGTTTCGGGAGAACTAAGGTCCCGATCAGCCCGAGAACAGCTTCCATCGGGAACTCGGGCCTAGCAAAGTAGAACTATGAGCGCTGCTGCTGAGATCTCGTGGACGCCGAAAGATTCTGAACCGGGATTCGTTTCCCTTTTCGATAACGCCCCTCTGGCTGTGGCTCAATGTGAGCGTCAGGGATTCATCACGGCGTTCAATGCCGGGCTGGAAGATCTGCTGGGAGTGGATTTCAGTTCCCAGGGGAGCCTGCGCTTTCCCGATTTGATTCATGCCCAGGATCGCACGCGGGCGGAACGCCTGCTGTCTGAGCTGTTTGAAGGGAAGCAACACCTCGTCCAAATCGAGTCGCGCGGCAACACAAAAGATCATCCGCAGCTCCGCTGGACGATCTGGAAAGTTGCAGGGATACACGGTAGCCCGGAGTCGGCAGTGATCATGGTCGAAGAGGTTCCAGACTCCGCCGTCTCTGACCAGCAAGTCCAGCATGCCGCGCGGCTGGAAAGTATTGGCCGGCTCGCCGGCGGCGTTGCGCACGATTTCAACAATCTGCTCACAGGCGTTCTGCTCTATTGCGATCTTTTGTTGGCCAGCGTTGATTCCGGACACCGGGCACGCCAATACGCCGAAGAAATCCGCAAGGCCGGACTGCAAGCCAGCGGCCTCGTACGGCAGTTACTCGCCATCACTCGCCCAGTAAGCCTGCAACCCCGGCCTCTTTCACTGAATGAGATTGCGGAAGGCATGCGCAATCTTCTTGTGCGGTTGATGGGAGAAAACATCGACCTGCAACTCCGGCTCGATCCCACACTTGGGCTGGTCCGGATGGATTCCACACACGCGCAGCAGATCCTGTTGAACCTGGTGCTGAATGCGCGAGACGCCATGCCCCGCGGCGGGCAGATAGCAATCGAGACGCGGAACTGCAAAGTGCAGGTTCTATCGGAACCCGCATGTGGAGACGCTTGTCTGCCTTGCGCTCTGTTCGCGGTGGAAGACAATGGCCTCGGCATGGATACCTTTACCCGCAACCATCTGTTTGAGCCCTTCTTCACTACGAAATCGGGAAAGGGCACCGGCCTGGGACTGTCCACGGTCCACGACATCGTAATTGCGAACGGTGGCTTGGTCCATGTTGGCAGTGAGCCTGGCCACGGCACGCGGGTCAGCGTGTTTCTGCCACTTCTCACTCGAGAAATCCCGCCGAGCTCAGACCGTTTCCATCCCGCCGAAAACGGGAAACTATCTTCTTGCCAAAATAACGAGGATCACACGCCATGACGTCCGTTGCCGTAAGTCCAATGAGCACCGCCCCGCAGATCGAACCCGCTAACTTTCTGAATCTTTTAATCGTCGACGATGAGCGCGCTATTCGTGAGGCCTGCCGCGAGATCGCGATGTCACTCGGCTATTCGGCGTATATTGCCGATTCCGCCGAGCAGGCCTATCGCGCGCTCGAGACACAGAGCTTCGACGCGGTCCTGCTCGATTTACGTCTCCCCGGGGCCGGCGGACTGGATGCCCTCCGGCGAATCAAGGAGCGCCGGCCGGATGCGGTCATCGTTGTTGTGACAGGATACGGCACCGTACAGTCCGCAGTGCAGGCCATGAAGAACGGAGCCTATGACTATGTCACCAAGCCTTTCAGCGTGGACGAACTCAAGCTGCTGCTGGAACGTGTCGCAAGTCATCTGAAGCTCAAATCCGAGAACCGTCTGCTCCGCGAGAAGGTCAAATCCAAACAGGGATTCGGAGGCATCGTGGGCCGCGCTCCGGAAATGGAGAAGCTCTATCGCATTGTCGCCAAGGCTGCCAACAGCGTCCATCCGGTCTTAATCCTCGGCGAGAGCGGAACCGGCAAGGAGATGGTCGCCCGTTCGATTCACTACTCAGGTCCGTTCCGGGACAAGGCGTTTATCCCTGTGGACTGCGGCTCCCTGGTCCCCACGTTGATTGAGAGCGAACTCTTCGGCTACGTAAAGGGGGCTTTTACCGGCGCAAATCAGTCCAAAGATGGGCTAATGACGATGGGCGAAGGCGGAACCATTTTCCTGGATGAAGTGGGGGAACTTCCCGTCGATCTGCAAGCCAAGATGCTGCGAGCGATTCAAGAAAAGGAAATCCGTCCGGTTGGCAGCACCCGTCGCATTCCCATCAACGTCCGCATCCTTGCCGCCACAAACCGAGACCTGGAGCAGGCGGTAATGCAGGGCAGTTTCCGGCGCGATCTCTATTTCCGCCTGAACGTATTGAGTCTGCGGATCCCTCCACTGCGTGAACGGCGCCAGGACATTCCCCTTCTCATCGGACACTTTCTGGACCGCATCACCCGCAGCTCGGGGCAGGAGAAGATCCTCAGCGACGACGCTCTTAAGGCCATGCTCGCCTATGATTGGCCCGGCAACGTCCGCGAACTGGAGAACTGCCTGGAACGCAGCTACGCCTTCACCAGCGGGCCACTCATTCACCTCGCCGATCTTCCGCGCGAGATCGCGAACCTTCCAGTTCCGGAATCCCCGCATGGAAACGGGAACGGGAATGGGCATTGCGGGATCGTTCCAATGGCCGAACTGGAGAAGAAGACGATCCTGAATGCGATCTCCGAACTCAACGGTGACAAGCTGCAAGCCGCTCGCCTCCTGGGCATCGGGAAAACTACTTTGTACCGGAAGCTGAAGGACTACGCTGCGCACGGATACTGATCCGGAAATCCGATTCTGAACAGTTTCGAGGCACCATCGTGCCGCATCGGGACATCTCGACGCGGCACTCCTCCGCAAAGTGCTGTGTCTTCAAGATCGGAATGCTTGGCAGGAAACTTGCAACAGAGAGAGACATGATTTTACTTATTACGCCGTCAGCTAATGGACAAAAATGTGCCGAGTCCTTGTACGCGGAAACCGGGCAGGAAACGCATTGGGCTCCCTCCTTGCAGGAGGCCGCCACTCACCTGCGCGAACAGACTTACGCTGCGGCGGTAATCGATCAATTCCTGGTCGAAGCTGAGCCCGGGGACAGCGAGCAAATGATCGAACGCCTAGGCACTGCCTTTCCGGTCTACATCAATTTCGGCGTCACAGGAATGGACCGCCTGTTGCGCGAAGTGCGTTCCGCCCTGCATCGGCGCAAGCGCGAGGAGTCTGCCGCGCGCCGTGCCATCGCTGAACAGATGAACAGCGAAATGCGAGAAACCTTGACTGCCCTGCTGCTTTCGTGTGAGCTGGCGATGTCTGTGCCGGACGTTCCTCATCCGGCGGCCGAGAGGATTCGCGCCATCGACGATCTCGCGCGCTCGCTGCGCCTCCGGTTCGAGGTGAACTGAGAATCGCGTCAGAGACGCCCGGTTTAGTCCGCCTCCATTCGTTCCGGTTCAGAGCGGGCTGTCGACTCACACGATTCGGGTGGAAATTCCACGTCCCGAAGCCCGGGGGAACGCTATTCCCCCCGATTTGGCGCCTATCTGCGGAAATTGCTTCCCGTCTGCGCTGATTCCCACTAGAATGGTCGCACTATCGTGGAACTGCGTGCCCAGCGCGGTATTCCACGCCCCCGGAGGTTCTGTGCACGTCCTGGTCACTGCCGATTCGGTATCCGGTTCGTGGACGTACGCCCGCGAACTGGTGACAGGGTTGGTGACGCGCGGGGTTCGGGTCACGCTGGTCAGTTTCGGCGAGATTCCGCTGCCCGACCAGACGGCGTGGATGGATCATCTCCACGGCCTCGATTACCGGCCAACGGCATTTCGCCTGGAATGGATGCAGGAAGCTGAAGAAGATCTTCCGGAATCCTCTGCCTACCTGCTCGCTCTGGCTCGCGAATTGCATCCTGACGTTTTGCACTTTAACCATTTTTGTTACGGGAACCTCCCGGTCGACATCCCACGCGTCGTGATGGCGCATGGCGACCTCATCACCTGGACACAGGCCGTACATGATCGTCCTCCAAAGGGTGGACGTTCTTTAAACTGGTATCACAAAACAGTTCTCACCGGCCTGGTGAGTGCCGATGCGGTCGTTGCGCCATCCGCTTGGATGCTCGATCGGATTTCTGCGTGCTATGGACGGCCCCGCCGCGCAGAGGTAATTTACCCCGGACGCAATCCAATCTTCTTCAATCCGTACGTCAGCAAAGACGATTGCGTGCTGGCAGTCGGTCGTCTGGTCGATGCAAGCAAGCAGGTTTTTCTCCTCACCCAACAGGCCCATCCCCTTCCAGTCTGCATTGTGGGGGCGGAGCAGACTGTCCCAATGCCGCGTATCCCCATTCGCGCCGATGTTAAAGTCGCGACGGAGAAAACCTCGGTGGCAATTCGCGGTGCCCAGACGGACGCCCAGTTGCGCGCTTTGTTCAGTAAGGCGGCAATCTACGCCGCGACCTCGCGCTATGAACCTCTGGGCATGCCTGCGCTCGAAGCGGCATTCTCGCGCTGCGCGATCGTGGCCAACGACATTCCGAGTTATCGGGAAATCTGGGGAGCCGCCGCACTATACTTCCGCCGCAATGACGCCCGGAGCCTCGCGGAAAACATTCGCCTGCTCAACGAAGACCGGGCCATGCGCCGCGCCTATGCCGAACTTGCCTACGCCCGCGCCCGCGAGCGCTTCACCACGAAACGTATGATCGATCAATGCCTCGAACTTTATCGTAGTCTGATCGCTGCGAAGTCGATGGCAGCCTAGCTTCTTCCTGGTATTCATCCTTCTTGATTGTCATCCTGAGGCGGGCATTGTTTGCTCGCCGAAGAATCCATGCATCTTGCAGTCGACGCAACCGCTCTCCCCAGCGAGACATCTCCCCTTGCTTGATGGTATCTTCGTAAGGCTTACTAGAAACCCGTAAGGTTGGAGGATTTTGCTATGGCGCAGGTAAAGATCACGGTCAGACCTAACGGCCCCTTTCGCGTCGAGGCTCCAGAAGGTTCGGTCGAGTTAGTCGATGCGAATGGAACCCCCTACGATCTCACCGGCAAGCCCGCTTTCTCGCTCTGTCGCTGCGGTGGTTCCGTCAATAAGCCGTTTTGCGATGGCACCCACAGCCGCATCGGTTTTCAGGGCGCTGCGCTCGCAGTAAAAAAGTCCGAGGGCGGCGCCTAGCGGCTTTCTCGCGAGGTAAATCGAGCCGGAGAGAAGATCGTGGACCCACGGGACCGGGAACTGGGGATGCATCGCAAGATTACACGCCGTGATTTCATCGACGGCGTGGCGGTTGCGGCTGGCGCTGCCATGATGCCTTGGCCTCTGCTCGGCGCCGAAGCCACCGGCCGGACGAAGTCTCCTGATTATTACCCTCCCGCTCTCACCGGCATGCGCGGGAGCCATCCCGGTTCTTTTGACGCCGCTCACGCTCTTCGCGACGGCACATTCTGGGACTCCGCTGGCAAGCCCGAGGATACCGGAGAGGTCTACGATCTGATCGTGGTCGGAGGCGGGATCAGCGGACTCGCCGCCGCGCATTTCTACCGCAGAGCCACCGGTGGCAAGGCTCGGATTCTGATTCTTGATAACCACGACGACTTCGGGGGCCACGCCAAGCGCAACGAATTCCACGTCGGCAACGCATTCCGACTGGGTTACGGAGGCACGTTTTCGATTGAAAGTCCTGCCCCCTACAGCGCGGTTGCGAAGGGAGTGATCGAGGAACTCGGCATCGACGTGCCTTCCTACCCCAAGTACGTGAACAAGGGCCTCTATCGCTCGCTTGGGCTGCATCCCAAGATTTTCTTTGACAAGGAAACCTTTGGTGTCGACAAACTCGCCATCAATTGGAGTCCGCGAGGAGGTGGCGAGAGCGAAGACTCGGCGCCCGAGTCACCCCGGTTGCTCAAGCAATTTCTTGCTGAAGCTCCCATCTCCGAGCAAGCCAAACGTGATCTGCAGAGTCTTTATCAAGATCCCAAAGACTATTTTCCTGGCCTCAGTTCTCAGGAAAAAAAGTCCAGGCTGGCGCGGATCAGTTACGCCAAATATCTCACAGAGATCGCCGGGGTCGACCATGACATCGTCAAGCTGTATCAGGCTTACCCGCATCCGCTTTTCGGAGTCGGGATTGACGCCGTCTCTGCGCAAGATGCCTGGGGATTCGACTTGCCGGGATTTGCGGGCCTCAAGCTCGATCCCACTCCGGGGAAGGGAATGAACCGCGATGCGATTCCCAATGAAGAGGCCGACAAGTACTTCTTCCACTTTCCCGACGGCAATGCCACCATCGCGCGTCTGCTGGTCCGCAAACTGATTCCGGGTGCGCTTGCCGGAAATTCAGCCTCAGATGTTGTTCTCGCCAAGGCGAACTACGCGAAGCTCGATCATCCGGGTTCACCCGTGCGCATTCGCCTGAACAGCACCGCCGTCCGCGTCAAACATTCAGGAGATGCGGCGGCCACAAACGAAGTCGAAATCACTTACGCCCGCGGCGGCAAAGTCTACAACGCCAGAGCCAAGCATTCGATTCTCGCCTGCTGGCATGTCATGATCCCTTACATCTTCGACGAACTGCCCGAGAAACAAAAACAGGCACTGGCCTCGGCGCAGAAGGTTCCGCTGCTTTACACGAATGTCGCCCTGCGAAACTGGACATCGTTTCAGAAGATGGGAACAAATTCGGTCTATGCTCCAGGCATGTATCACACTGGCCTGAACCTCGATTTGCCGGTCAGCATCGGCGGATACGAGTTTCCGGTTAAGCCTGAAGAGCCGATCGTGGTGCACATGATGAAAGCGGCTTGTCATCCCGGCCTCCCGGCACGTGAGCAGCACATTATGGGGCGGATGGAACTCTATACCACTACGTTTGAGACGATGGAGCGCAATGTTCGGGACCAGTTAGCGCGCACTCTCGGCCCCGGCGGATTCGATCCCGCACGCGACATCGCCGCGATCACCGTCAATCGCTGGCCCCACGGCTACGCCTACGAATACAACTCGTTGTTTGATTCTTTCTGGCTGGAGGGTGGAGAGACTCCTTGCGAGGTTGCACGCCGCCCGTTCGGTCGCATCGCGATCGCCAACGCCGATGCGGGTGCTTACGCCTACACGGATGAGGCAATCAATCAGGCCTACCGCGCCGTGCAGGAGATCACAAACAGCTGAACAAATCTCGGCCGGAGCTTAGCGCTCGAAGGGAGATCGTCCGAGCCGGAGTGGCAGTTCGTAATGATGGGCCAGAGCAACGGCGCAAGCGGCGAACACTCCAAGCGAGACCATGAACAGCACGACGCGGCGGGGCGCGTGTTCAGGGTTCGGCGCGAGCTTTGCGATCACCGCGCCTAAACCCAATCCGCTGACCAAACCTCCCAAGTGGCAGGCATTGTCGACACCCGCAAACATGCCTCCGAAAAACAGGTTGAAGCCGGCAAAGACCACCAGGCTGCGGAGCGTACCTCCGATCGCGACCCGTGGCAGCGAAAACTCACCCAGATAGAATGATGCAATCAGAGCGCCCGCTAATCCGAAAATGGCGCCCGACGCCCCAACGGTAAACGTTCGCGGATTCCAGATGATACTGCCCAAACCTCCACCAATGCCGGTCATGAAATAGATCGCTGCGAAGGTCCAGCGTCCGTACAGAGATTCGGCGAGCGCGCCCAGATCCCACAAGCACCACATGTTGAATGCGATATGCAGGATGCCCCCGTGCAGGAACATGTACGTCACCAGCCGCCACCACTCTCCCGACAATGTGTACGGTCCGAAGTTGGCTCCGAAGCTCACCGCGGTTTGGCCCGGAAAGTCGACCACAGAGCCGGACGCCAGCGCCATCGCAAGATAGACCGCCACGTTGACGCCGAACAGCACCTGCGTCAGCGAGATCGTGCTCTCGCCTCGCCGTACCCAGGGAGCGGGCATGACACGCTGCTTCACGTCATCGGAGTCCTCGCCGCGCTGTGCCGCCTCATGCTGCACACACCACTGGCAGACCTTTTTGAAGCTAAAGCCGGGAAGCTGCCGTCCGCATCGAGTACAGTTCGCCATGTTCTCCTACAAAGACTATCAGGAGTGGTTTGGATTTTGGGGAGCAACCGGCCAGGCGGCCAACCGGGTAAAGGGGCCAACGCGTCGCCGTGGCCAACAGGCCAACGAACTGACGGGCCGTCGCGGGGCGATCGTGGGTCGTGGAAGAGCGGCGCTTTAGCGGCGCGTGGAAATCGACCAAGAATCGGGCTTCAGCCCCTGCAAAGAGTCACCAGACGGCCCAACGCCAGTTCACCAGCTTCGAATCGTTGTCCATCGCCCCCGGCGGCAAAACGGGGGGACGCTAAAAGCGTCTGAAACTCCTCTCAACGAGTGTTACGGGGATTTATGTCAGTTGCCTCCGATCAGATTAGCCAAATGAATCATAGGAAGGCTGCTAGCTTCAAGGCACGTCAGTCGAACGGATTTATCAATCACAGTCTATTTCAGAAACTCAAACGAATCGCGTGCGTGTTCAAGCGGACGAATGACTTCGTCCCATTCATCTTTGGTGAGCCCTTTTACGGGTGGATCAAAAATTGCTCCGTTCGTCGTGACGATCGTGATAGCGAAGCCGTAGCATTTCCCGTTGTGATATGTCGCGTAGCCTGTTGAGTACCGCGTATGGCTCAATGCCGCGTCGGCCGACTCACCCGCTGTGAATTTCACGCCCCGGATGGTGATGGGCTTCAAAGGATGGTCATAGGCCAGGCACTCCTTCTCGCTCTCGTTGGTTTCGCCTACCGTCAACACAGCCGCGCCAAATGTAGGATTGTCTGCGAACTTCGTGGGAGGGTAGGCAAGACACAGCAGCGGCTGATCGTCAGCATCGGCGTTGCTGCAAGGAGGGATATACGCCGAGCATCCCGGCTGCTCCCAGTAGTACGAGTACGTAGGTCCGTTTTTTTCACGCACGCGTTCGCAGCGGATCAGCAAATCAGGGTAGGTGATCCGGAACGTACCATCCGGACTAGTAAAGGTTTTTGGCGTGGGCTTAGATGAGTCCGTATGCTCGCTTACTGCGCTCTGGGCCCATACTGTACCAGCAAGGGCCAACGTCGCGATTGCTGTGAGCGCTTTCATGAGGCTGCTTCTGCGGCAACTGGCCGTTGCCTTATCCAATATTTTACTAGGAGCGAAACGTCAACTGTTGGTAACAGCCGATAGAGCTCATTGAGCGGTTTTGAGCGTAATGGGAATCTTTCGCCAACGATGAAATGGGCGTTAAGAGACCGAAGGTGGATGGCCGCTGTTTTGCAGTCGGTGTATGGCCCTGCTGAGGAAATAGGTACGCTCAAGCGCCATCCCGAGGAATAGGGCCACGATGAAATAGTCGCCCGCAACAGAGATGAAGCCGTGCGAAGGCCAGGTGTTTGTGAAGTGGTAGACCAAATCACTGCCAGCGAAGAAGCCCATAAACACCACACCACATGCGGAAGAGTTTCGGTTGTGCCCCGCTCTATATGGTTCGCTATGGTCCAAGCCATCGGGGCGCCCTCCCAGTTGTCACCTCAATTGTAGGAGTGGGAGACGTGTTTGTCAGCTGACCTTAACAAAGCGATAGCGCTCATTAACCTTGCTGCGCATATTCCGAGGAAGCAGGAACGCCGAAAGGACGGACTGAGAGTGAATACGAAGTCTGCAGTGACGCTCAATGAATCGTCTTCGTCTTTCTCGACATGTAATCCATCAGCAGATACTGCCCCAGCGTGTAAGGAGTCGTGAAGTACGCCTTGCCTCGGCACATCTCCGTCACCTTCTGTACAAACTGCACCAGGCCGAAATCCGATGCCAGCATGAAGGTATTGATGAGCACGCCCGCGCGTTTACACTTTGAAACTTCCTCCAGCGTCTGGCTCACCACCAGCGGATCGAGCCCAAAGGCGTTCTTGTAGATTCGGCCATCCTCAAGCGTCAGCGCCGAAGGCTTGCCATCGGTGATCATCACGATCTGCTTCATGTCCTTGCGTTGGCGCTGCAGAATGCGCTGGGCCATGCGCAGGCCTTCCCGCGTGTTGGTGTAATACGGCCCAACCTTGACGCGCGCCAGCTGCGAGAGCGGAACTTCCTCCGCCGAATCATGAAACAGCACCAGCGACAGCGAGTCCCCCGGATACTGCGTGCGAATCAGGTGCGACAGCGCCATCGCCACTTTTTTGGCGGGAGTGAACCGGTCTTCGCCGTAGAGAATCATCGAGTGCGAGCAATCCAGCATCAGTACCGTCGCGCAGGAAGACTGATACTCGCACTGATGCACCTGCAGATCCGCATACTCGATATTCAGCGGAAGGGTGAGGCCTTCACGCTGGATTGCATTGGAAAGCGTCGCGGTGATATCCAGATTCAGCGTGTCCCCGAATTCGTAAGTCTTCGATGAGCCGCTGGCTTCGATTCCGGTCGCCAGGTCGCGTGTGTCGTGCCGCCCGAAGCTCGATTTGCCCAGCGACCCCAGCAGATTTCGCAGCGACTTGAATCCTAGAAAATCGAGGCTCTTGTCCGTGATCTCGAATTTGGCCTGCTGCGCCTCACCGGTTTGTCCGCCGACGCTGGATTGCCGGGCCGGATCGTGCGGCTGATCGATCGAGATGTAATCTTCCTGCTGCATGCGCTCGATGAGCTTTTCGATCAGTTCGTTGAGCTGTCCCTTGGCCATCATCTGCTCAATTTGCTCGCGCAGGCTCTCATCAAACATCTCGCCATTGAGCAACGCCTCTTCTATGGCGCGCTTGAGGTTCTCCAGCGTCTGCTCCCCCTGCGGCATCTCGTACCACATGGACTCCTGAAATCCGCTTTGCAGCAGGTAATCCGACAGCGCGCCGAGCAGATCCTCCATGCTCATCTCGCCCGCCGGATCAGGCACGTATTTGGAATAACGGATGCGCTTCATAATCAGCTGGGAGCCCTGAGCTTTGAGTTCTGAGTTCCGAGCTTTCACTCGCAGCTCAAGACTCGAAGCTCAATTAAATTGCCTTCTCTGCCGGTACGGTCGTTCCTCTTCAAACGATTTCTCGCGCACCGGTTCCGGCTTCTTTTCTCCCGCCTTGAACACGCGCTCTTCGCTGCGGCCAATGCGCTTGTGCGCGTGCAAGCCCTCAAGGATGAATTCCGCCGCCGAAACCTGTTGCTCGGGGCTGTCCTTTGTGGAAACCTGCAGCGGGCCTAGCTTCTCGACGAGTCCCTGAATGCCTTTCAGATTCTCCAAAGCCTCATCGGCTGGAACGGAATCCGAAAGCTGAATCTCCCCGCCAAGGTCGAACCACTGCACGATCTGCTGCACATTGGCTCCGGTGTAGTACTCGTCGTACGTCTTGGCGATCGCGGAACGGATCAACTCGCGACTCACATAATCGGCGCCCTTCATCTCGCCTTCGTATTCCAGTTCGAGTTTTCCGGTAATCGCCGGCAGCGCTGCATAAATATCGCTGATCCGCGGAACCACCAGCTTTTCCTGGTTGCGAATGGCCCGCCGCTCCGCATTGGAGATCACGTTCTCCATGGCCGAAATCGGCAGGCGCTGGCTCACGCCCGAGCGTTTATCGATCTTTTTGTCTTCGCGCGCCGCAAAGGCGACGCGCTCGATCACTTCCTGCACGTAATTCGGCAGGTGCATCGTGTTTCCGTTGCGCCGGGTCCACGCCTCCTGCGCAGTGATGGCGATTCCTTCCTCAACGGTTGCGGGATAGTGCGTCCGGATCTCCGACCCAATGCGGTCCTTCAGCGGCGTGATGATCTTGCCGCGGGCGGTGTAATCCTCCGGGTTCGCGCTGAACACGAGCGCAACATCCAGCGGCAGGCGGATCGGATATCCCTTAATTTGGACATCGCCTTCCTGCATGATGTTGAAGAGCCCGACCTGGATCTTGCCTGCGAGGTCCGGCAATTCGTTGATCGCAAAGATCCCGCGATTCGCACGGGGTAGTAATCCATAGTGAACCGTCAATTCGCTCGACAGTTCATGCCCGCCGCGTGCCGCCTTGATCGGATCAATATCTCCAATCAAATCCGCAATCGTCACATCCGGTGTAGCCAGCTTTTCTACGTAGCGATTGTCGGGAGTGAGATAGGCGATGGGCGCCGCATCTCCGAGACGCGTTACCTCGTCTCGGCAACGCTTACAGATTGGCGCATAAGGATTGTCATGAATCTCGCATCCCGCCATGTACGGCATTTGAGGATCGAGCAGCGTCGTCAATGCCCGCAGGATGCGGCTCTTCGCTTGCCCGCGCAGGCCCAGCAGAATGAAATTATGGCGCGAGAGAATCGCATTGATGATTTGCGGCACGACAGTGTCGTCATACCCCACAATGCCGGGAAACACCGCGGCATCCCCTCGCTCTCGCAAGCGCGCGACCAGGTTGTCGCGCAGTTCGTCTTTCACCCTTCGCGTGCGCAAACGCTCTTCGGAAAAGTTGCTGCGGCGCAGGTCACCCAGCGTGCGCGGAACACTCATGAAAGGAACCCCCAGGAACTACAATGGACCGATTATACGCCGCTGGCGAGGGCGTCATGACGCCGCGCTCCGAGTGCTTCGATGCAGAGATTCATCAAAGCCGTTGTCCGGTGCAGGAACCGTGCCGCCGCTCCGGGTGCGTCGGCAGCACTCGTGTTCCTGATCGTTCTTTGCGGTATGTGTCGCGCCGATAACGGTCCCGCCACGCTTGTGCCCGGGCAAATCTCAGGCGTAGTCTGCCAAGCCGATCCAACGCAGGGTTATGCGCTGTACCTGCCTTTGGCGTATACGCCGGCGAAGCGCTGGCCGATCATCTACTTCTTCGATCCCGGAGGACGCGGACGGCGCCCGCTCGACCTCTACAAGCAGATCGCCGAACAGTATGGTTTTGTTTTCGCAGGGTCCAACAACTCACGGAATTTCTCCAACGACCAATCGAAGAGCGTGAATGCCATCTGGCAGGACACGCATGTGCGGCTTGCGCTCGACGAGCATCGGATCTATACCAGCGGACTCTCCGGGGGAGCGCGCGTCGCCGGAGCGATGGCGTTGAATTGCGCGCAGTGCCAGATCGCCGGCGTAATCGCTCACGGCGCCGGGTATCCCAGCACTCAGTCCAGTGCTCGGGATAAATTGCTCTACTTTTTCGCGATCGGGGATCACGACTTCAACTGGCCCGAGATCATGAAAATCCGGCGCGAGCGCGAGGAACACGGCCAGCCTTACCGGGTGCGTGTTTTCTCTGGTCCCCACCAGTGGGCTCCTCCCGAGATCATGGAAGATGCTGTGCAGTGGCTGCTGTTGAAGGCGATGCAGTCCGGCGACCTTGCCCACGACCGATCTTTCATCGAGCGTCGATTTCAAGCGGCGCTGGAGCAAGCAAGCGATGCTGAAAAACGGAAAGATGTATTAGAGGAACTCAGCGCCTATCGCTCACTAACTTCGGACTTCGCAGGGTTGAGAGATGTGGGCGAGCCGCAAACAAGATTAGCCGAATTGAAAACTTCCGCCGCGTTGAAAAACGCATTGAAGAACGAAGAGAAGCAGATTGCCTATCAATTTGACCTGGAGCGCGAGGTCTCGCCGAAGCTTCGCGCCTACGTTGACGGCACTGCTCCCGATCTCAGATCTCTCGAAGTCGAGATCCTGCAGGGCATGGCTCGCCTAAAAAGCGAAGCTGACCGCGGAGGGGACGAGGCGAAGCGCCTGGTTTTCGGCCGGGCGTTTGAAGACTTGTGGGTCGAGGGAATCGAGAACGGCCAGCAGGAGTTCCAGGCCGGCCACCTCGAGAGAGCAGAAAGCTGGTTTGAACTAATGAGCCGGATTCGAGACGATCCATGGCCGTTTCTTCTGCTCGCCAGAACCCATGCCGCCGCAGGCAAGTCAAAACGGGCAGTTGCAGATCTTCAACAAGCAGCGCGCAGAGGATTCAACGACGTCGAGGCAATCGCCTCAGACAAATATCTTCAGGTCTTGAATGCTGATCCGGCATTCCAAAGGCTGCTATCTGAAATGGAGGAAAACAGGGAGCACAAACAATAGACCAGCTGGATTCTCAATGCACATGTCCGTTTCCGCCCGCTTTATGGCGCGTCTCTGAAACGCGTCTTAGCTTGGGAAGAATGCCTTCCAGGTACGCTGTGACCGCGTGAATTCGTTCTCCCTCCGAACGCATCGCCAGCAATTTCTGCTTGAAATCCAGATCGAGCGGCAGTGATCCTGCGAGATAGAACGATAGCTGGTTCTGATCTGCGGCCGAAAGGTCCTGCACCGCGCCCGCCAGGGATAATATTTCGAGGTGCAGCTGGATTGCCTTGGCCTGCACATCCGCGCCTGCGCTCCCGGGGTCATCCGGCACCAGCAGCACTTCGCCGCGCAGGAATGAGCGCTCCCGGTTTACTTCCAATACCTCAAAACGCTCCCGCCCCTCGGCGACCAAATCCAGCCGCCCGTCGGGATACTCCTTCGTGACGGTAATAATCTCTGCCGTGCATCCAACTTCCGCTATTCCTTCCTCCAGTGCGCGAACCACTCCGAATGGAGCGTTCTGAGCGAGGCATTCTCCGATCATCTCCTTATACCGCGGCTCAAAAATGTGCAGAGGCAGCGGAGTTCCGGGAAGCAGTACAACTTCTAGAGGGAACAAAGGAAGAAGAGCCACGCAGTCTCCAGTTGGCAGGGCGCGACGAACTCTTCGATTGTACGATAGCGGTCATCGCTATCTTGACTTGCCGCGCTGTGAAGAATACAAACCCAGCATGCTCCTCGACGGAAAGATAGTCGTTGTTACCGGCGCGTCCATGGGCATCGGCGAAGCGATTGCCAAGAAGTTTGCAGCCCAGGGAGCCAGCATCGTGCTGCTTTCACGCGATGCTGCGCGGGCGGAGGCTGCGCGCGGCCGCATCGGATTCGCCGAGCGTACCGTTGCCCTTTCTTGCGATGTCCGCCACTCGGAAGAGATCGATCGCGTTCTTGCCCTTACTCTGCATCATTTCAAACGCGTCGACGTCTGGGTGAACAATGCCGGACACGGTCTGATGGACTCAGTGGCTGAAGTCGACATGTCCGCATGCCATGAACTGTTCGAAACGAATGTATTTGGAGCGCTCTCCGCGATGCAGGCGGTCATTCCCGTGATGCGCCAGCAAGGTGGTGGGGCCATCATCAACATTTCCAGCGTTGCCGGCCATATTCCCTTGCCGTTCCATTCCACCTACAGCGCCAGCAAGTTCGCTCTCAACGCGATCGGGAAAGCCGCCCGGGTTGAGTTGAAGAAGTATGGCATCCACGTGCTCACGGTTTGTCCCGGCTATGTGCGCACTGCCTTCGCTGAAAACGCTATACGCGGCAATGAGGTTCAGACAGTCCGTCCCGGCGCAGTTCGTGGCATCTCAGCCGAGCGGGTGGCCCAGGCCACGCTGCAGGGATACCTGAAGGGCAAACGTGAAGTCATCGTGCCCTGGCCGATGCACGTGCCGGTTAAGTTGTATCAGTTGTTTCCTGGCCTTGTGGAATGGGCCATGGGGCGGATGGTGAAGTGAAGGGATTACAGAGTTAAGATTTTCATTTCAGAGTGCGCGATCGGAGATCTTGCTGCTTCCCTCGAATCCCTGCCCGGCGGAGTTCTGTAAGGCTTGAGATCTGAAATCGAAAATCTACAATCTGCAATCGCACCTACCCCAATTCTCCCAGCATCGCTTCCATCTCCGACTGGGCGTGCAGATTCCCGGTCCGCGTTGCCGAGGCAATGCCATTCTCTAACATCTTCTTCGCTTCGTCGGTCCGCTCCGCCCGCGCCAGCGTCTGCGCCGCCATAAAGTATCCCGCGGTGTAGTCAGGATGGTTCTCGAGCAAAATCGAGAACTCGGCCAGAGCGCGATCGAAGTCACCCTGTTTCGAGTACTCCATCGCCAGTCCGTAGCGCGCGAACGCGTCTTTCGGATTTTCCGTCAGGACTTCGTTGAGTGCGGCTATGCGGTCCATCGTTTGAACGCCCGCCAACGAGGTTACTACAACTAACGGAGCCAGCGTTGCCATGACACTGGTACTACGCTCTGCGACTGAATACAATGGCCAGTCCCAATAAATCCGCCCTCAAAGAGCATTGCGTTGGCCTGTCCGTATTTCATGCCTGTCGAAAAGTTGGAAGGCGGCAACTGGCCGCATCCCGCAAGGCTTCCCCTTGGCTGTGGATGGAGCGGCCACTGCACTGCTCCGGGGCACGACGGCGAGATTCCGCCGCAGCATGTTCTCGAGGCTTTCTGCAATCTCGGGTACGCCAGCAGTTGTGGCTGGGTACCATCGCCGCGCGACTGGGACGCGGTCCGCTTCGCCGTTTCTGCGCCAGGGGACGGACGCCCGGGCAATCTTCGGAGCGAGACCTCGCCGTCCAGAGTTCTCCGGCTTAGCTACGTCTGCGAACGCGATCATCGCCCAATCGCGAGGGGCGAACTAGTATTCGATCTGGCAAGCACCACATGGTTGACCCGGCACGAAGATCCTCGTGTGCAAAAGATGGCCGAGTGCTTTCTGGATACGTATCTGAAGAAGAAATCGTAATGCGACGGGGTAAGTCATTCCCCGTCCCGAAGGAACCATCAGCATGTCAGAAGAA
This sequence comes from uncultured Acidobacteriota bacterium, assembly GCA_963807095.1. Classification (GTDB taxonomy): domain Bacteria; phylum Acidobacteriota; class Terriglobia; order Terriglobales; family Acidobacteriaceae; genus Sulfotelmatobacter. The sequence goes on from CAWEAF010000004.1 coordinate 109,341, forward strand.
GTCCTCATAGCTCGTCCGGTTCGGGATTCGCAATCGGAAATGGCGGAAATCGTTTTACCCAACGACGCAAACCCCCTGGGCGCCCTTCTCGGCGGCCGGCTCATGCATTGGATTGATCTGGCCGGCGCCATGGCGGCGCACCGCCATTCTCGCAACTATGTCGTGACCGCCTCCGTCGACCACATCGATTTCTTGGTGCCAGTGCGAGTCGGCGATCTCGTGATCCTCCGCTCCTCGGTGAACCGTGTTTTTCACACGTCCATGGAAGTGGGCGTGAAGGTTTACGTCGAGAACTACATTGCGGACACCGCACAGCACGTGAGTTCGGCCTATTTAACCTTCGTCGCGGTGGACAGCGCCGGCAAGCGCCTGAAAGTGGCGGCGGTGATTCCTGAGACCGATGAGCAGCGGCGCCGCTACGAAGACGCCGGCCATCGCCGCGAAATCCGGCGTGCTGAGTTGGAAAGGCGCCGCAAAGCTGGCCGTTAATTCTCCTCAGAACGTGATGAGGATCACATAAATCTTCAACGCTGACGCTTTAAGGTAGGTCGGCTGAGGATCCTGCTCATGGATAGTGCCCTCCTGGTTCATCGTTTGCACTTCGCATTCACCGTCACATTTCACTATCTCTTTCCCCAACTCACCATGGGTATCGCGCCACTCATTGTGGTCCTGAAGACTCTTGCCCTTCGCCGTAACGATGAAACATATAATCGGGCTGCGCGTTTCTGGGCGCGCATCTTCGGAATCAACTTCGTTCTCGGCGTTGTGACCGGCATTCCCATGGAATTCCAGTTCGGCACGAACTGGTCTCACTTCTCCCGCTTTGCCGGAGGCGTGATCGGTCAGACCCTCGCCATGGAAGGAATGTTTGCGTTCTTCCTGGAATCTGCCTTCCTTGGCCTGTTCCTCTATGGCGAGAAACGTCTCGGTCCCCGAGGACACTGGTGGTCGGCCGTCGCGGTCTTCCTGGGATCGTGGCTCAGCGGATTCTTCATCATCGCCACCGACGCGTGGATGCAGCATCCCGTGGGATATTCCCTGGCTCCCGATGGCTCAGCCCAGCTCACCAGCTTTTGGGCTCTCGTCCTGAATCCGTGGGCGTGGTGGCAATATGCGCACAACATGAGCGGTGCGGTGATCACCGGCGCATTCGTGATGACGTCGGTCGGCGCGTTTTATCTGCTCTGGGGAAAATTCGAGCAGCACGCGCGCATCTTCCTTCGGGTGGGAATCGTTGCTGCCCTGATCTCGAGCGTGCTGCAACTGTTCCCCACTGGAGACGGACAGGGCCGCATGGTTGCCTTCAATCAGCCGGTTACGCTTGCAGCCATGGAAGCCCTTTTTGAGAGCCAGCCGGGAGCACCCATCGTCCTGATCGGTCAACCCGATATGAAGGACCGAAAAATCGACAATCCAGTCACGGTCCCGCGAGCGCTTAGCTTTCTGACTTATCGCGCCTGGAAAGCAGAAGTGAAGGGCCTTAACGCTTTTCCAGAAGACCAGTGGCCTGGCAATATCGAACTGCTTTACTACAGCTACCACATCATGGTGGGGCTCGGCACAGTGTTCATTGCTATTGCGGTGATTGCAGCTTTTCTGCTTTGGCGCGGCAAATTATTCTCGAGCCGCTGGATGCTTTGGATTCTCCTGTTGGCGTTGCCATTCCCCTACATCGCGAACACTGCCGGCTGGATGACCGCCGAACTCGGGCGACAGCCCTGGCTGGTCTACTCGTTGATGCGCACCGCTGAGGGATATTCGAAGACAGTCTCGGCGGGAAATGGCCTGTTCACCCTGTTGGGATTCATGGGGATGTACACGGTGCTGGGGATTCTGTTTCTATTCCTGGTGCGCCGCGAAATCGAAAGGGGGCCCGAAGCGGAAGCGCTCGGTCACTGATATGGGAACTCTCTGGTTCGGCATCGTTGCAGTTATGGTCGCAGCCTACGTTGTGCTCGATGGGTTCGATCTCGGGGCGGGAGCTATCTATCTCACTGCCGCCAGGACTCCGGCGGAGCGCCAAACCATCATGCGCGCCATCGGACCCGTCTGGGACGGCAACGAAGTCTGGCTACTCGCTGCCGGGGGCACTCTGTACTTCGCCTTTCCGCTGCTCTACGCCTCCAGCTTCAGCGGCTTCTATTTGCCGCTGATGATCGTTCTCTGGCTGCTGATGCTGCGCGGCATCGGCATCGAGCTGCGCGCCCACATGGACAATCCCGTCTGGCGCGGATTCTTTGATTTCGTTTTCTGCGGATCGAGTGTGCTGCTGACGATCTTCTTCGGCGCCGCGCTCGGCAATGTCGTGCGCGGCGTCCCACTTGGTCCCGATCAATATTTCTTCGAGCCGCTCTGGACCAACTTCCGTGTCGGCCAGAACAATGGCATTCTCGACTGGTACACCGTTCTCACAGGCGTCATCGCGCTGGTCACGCTGACTGCGCACGGCTCGCTCTATGTTGCCACTAAATCAGAAGGGGACCTCAACCGCCGTGCCCGCACGACTGCAATGTGGCTGTGGCCGGTGCAACTGCTTCTTACGGTCGTCGGGCTGGTCGCAACCGTTTCCATCCGTCCCGGCGTGCTCGACAACTACAGGCACCACGCCATCGGATTCGTTATCCCGGTGCTCGTGTTCGGCTCGCTGGCCGTGATGATGCATGGAATGCTAAAGCAGGCGGAGAAGATGGCGTTCATTGCATCTGCGCTATATATCGTGGGCATGCTGGTGGGGGCCGCGTTCGCGCTTTATCCGGTTGTGCTTCCGGCCAGCACTGATCCGAGCCGCAATCTCACCATCTACAACACGGCCGCGGGCGCTCACGGTCTGGGCGTGGGATTAGTCTGGTGGGTCGTGGGCATGATCCTCGCGCTTGGCTACTTTGTTTTTGTCTTCCGTATGTTCAAAGGCAAGGTGCGGCTGGAGGGAGAAGGGTACTGAGCCATTTCGCCGAGACGTGGGGCAAAGTGGAGACCGCAACATGATGCCGCCACAGGCTGCTTCCGTAGGCATCTCTGATCGTTAGGGTGCTACTCATCGAAATCAATATCGAACAATGGAAGGAACTCGGGAAGGAACTCGCTAGCGCCGGGCTTCACGCATGAGAGCTGCCGTGTATTACAAATACGGTCCTCCGGATGTCCTCAAGATCGAGGAGATCGCCAAACCGATCCCCGCGGATAGTGAAGTTTTGATCCGGGTTCGAGCAGCGTCGGTCAACCCATACGACTGGCACTTCATGCGGGGTGAGCCGTATCCCCTACGGCTGATGACCGGTGTGCGCGCTCCAAAGTTTCGTGGACTCGGCGTGGACGTTGCCGGCGAAGTCGAGGCCATAGGCACGAAGGTGACGCAATTCAAACCGGGTGATGCCGTGTTTGGGGGATGTAAAGGGTCACTTGCCGAATATGCCTGCGGTTCCGAATCGCAATTGGCCATCAAGGCTCACAACATTACGTTCGAGCAGGCCGCTTCAGTTGGGATTGCGGCCAGCACCGCATTGCAGGCGCTGCGCGACAAGGGGCACATCCATCCGGGGCAGAAGGTCTTGATTAACGGTGCCTCCGGAGGCGTGGGTACGTTCGCGGTGCAGATCGCGAAGTCGTTTGGCGCCGAGGTGACTGGCATCTGCAGCACACCGAATGTGGAGATGGTGCGATCGATCGGTGCACATCATGTGATCGACTACCTGCGCACAGATTTCACCCAGGGCGAGGAACGCTACCACATCCTGCTCGATTGCGTGGGCAACCATTCTTTGGCAGCTTGCGGGCGTGTTTTGAATCACGATGGGCTTTGCGTCGCGGCAGGAGGCAAAGCTGGCCGGTGGATGATGGGCGTCCTGGTTCGCACGATCACAATGCGGGTGTTGTCGACGTTTGGGAACCGGAAATTTCTCGGGTTTATCGCCAACATCAACAAACAAGATCTGATCTTCATCGGGGAGATGATGACTGACGGAAGATTAACCCCGGTCATCGACCGTCGTTACCGGTTAACCGACGTTGCTGAGGCGATTCGATATCTGGAGGCCGGACACGCGAGGGGGAAAGTGGTAGTTAGTTTGGAATGACTCCCGCGCTGAATTTGAGGGCCCGTAGTAACGCCGTCTGCTTAGTTACGGAGGCCAGAGTAAAACTCCGCGTGCCTACCTCCAAACTCTGGGATTCTTCTGAACACTCCGAAGTTCTGCAATCTTCTTACCCTTGAACGCCCACGGCAGCTTTCCCACCGATCCGATCACGCACCTCACTCCTGGCACATTCCTGGGTTCTTTTCATCTATGGATCGGACTGCTTGTGGCGGCGGCATTCCTTGCGGCGGCCGTACGGGTGCGGAGAGCGAGAGGGCCGCTGTGAAGGACCAATTGCTCTGAAACGGAACAAAATCCCCGCACGAGCGGAGCTTGTACGGGGTGCCCTTCGAAGTAATCGAGATCCGTTATGTCAGGTTCGCGTGGATGCCAAGGGTTTCGGCGACCTTGCGCAGTTGCTTATCTCGTGTCCATAGCAGTGTGGGGGGTCTGAGGAGTACGGAGGCTATCAAGTGTGCATCGGTCAACCCAATGCCGAGGTTGTACAGGCGACGAGCCTCGATCATGTGGCGCAGTTCATTTGTCTGTGCCGCGAGCGCCTGTGGTAAGAGATCGAGCATGGCGAGAATCTTTGCGCGGTCGCGCAAGGACCCCAACGCCAGTTCGGCCGTGATCCAGGGATGAATCAGAATCTGCCCCAGGTTCAGAGCCTTCTGAAGTTCTCTATCTCCTGAGCGAAAGTGGTCAATCCAGACGGAGGTGTCGGCGAGAATCACGGTTTCGCCGGCCTGCGCCGGGGAGTGTTTTTGACTGTCGGCATGGAGCCTCCGAGCGCAGCTAGGCGGCGTGCGCTTTCGCGTTCGATGAGGGCTTTGAGGGCTTCGCGGACTAGAGCTGTCTTCTCTTCCACTCCGGTAAACTCCTGGGCGGTACGGAGCAATTCGTCGTCGAGGGCGATGGTGGTTCGCATCACGGTCACCTAGGCATCAATTATAGCATCAAATGATGTCACAATTCATGCTTCATTTTGCGTTTCTGTACTCAGGACTCGCGGCACGACTGCGGGGGATGAGGACCGTAGGATCCTTCCACTACAACGCCGGTCCGAGTTCGCCTCTGCCCTGAAGACGACGACGTTCCGGACTGTATAATCGGTTCCTGGGGTTCTGCTTTCAATTCTGCAGTTTCTCTCGTCAGGAGCGTAATTCTTTGAACGCACATATGCCGCATCAGCACGGGCAAGGCCCGGCGCAGCAAGGACCGCAACCGCTGCCGGGGGTCGACGCTATCATCGCCGTTGGGTCGGGCAAGGGAGGCGTCGGCAAGACCACGCTGTCGGTGAACCTGGCCGTCGCGCTTGCCAAGATGGGACACAAAGTCGGCCTGCTCGACGCCGACGTGTATGGGCCCAATGTGCCGCTGATGTTGGGCGTGAGCTCGCAGCCGCGCATGATTGGGGAAAACCGCATCGAGCCCATCGAAGCCTTCGGCCTAAAAGTCATCTCTGTCGGATTTCTGAATCCGGGCGACAAGCCGGTCATCTGGCGCGGGCCGATGCTGCACCAGATCATCCGGCAATTTCTTGGGCTTGTGGAATGGGGGCAACTCGATTACATGGTGGTCGACCTGCCGCCGGGAACGGGCGACGTCGCGCTCTCGCTCGTGCAGACGGTACCGCTGACGGGCGCTGTGGTAGTTTCCACTCCGTCGGACGTTTCCTTGCAGGACGCACGCAAAGCGATCGAAATGTTCCGGCAGATGAAAGTTGACGTCGCGGGCGTGGTCGAGAACATGAGTTACTTTGTCTGTCCGCATTGCTCGCACGAGGTGGACATCTTCTCGCGCGGCGGCGCCGAGTTGATGGCAAAGCGGTTTGAGGTGCCGTTTCTGGGCGCAATCGCGCTGGACCCAGAAGTCCGCAAGTCGGGCGACGGCGGCAAGCCGGTAGTGCTCGAAGGCGAAAACTCGCCGCACGCCAAGTCGATGTACGAATTCGCGCACAAAGTGATCGACCGCGTGGGAGAGATCAAGGCGAACGCCCCCGGGAACGTAATTCAGATCCAATAAGCTCACTCGCCGCTGACGGCTTGTTCATCCTGCGGCACTTCTGCGGCGATCGATCTATGCCATTCTTGGCGCCAGTGCATAGATTCTTCCCTTCGCTCAAAAGCACAAATCAAGCGCCGAACCAACTCAGTCAATATTCAAAGTTCCACAATCGACAGTATCCTCTCGCCCCGCGTGGTGAAATGAATGTCCCATGGCAAAGCGTGTGAGTGTCGACCGCTGGTTGTTTACGGTGACCATGCTGCTGGTCTTTGTAGGCCTGGTGATGGTCTTTTCGGCTTCGGCTGTGATGGCTCGTGAGCGTTTCGGATCGCCCTACGCCTTTCTCTTCAAGCAGCTGATCTGGGCCGTGGCCGGGCTGGTAGCCATGGTTGTGACCATGCGGCTTGACTACAAGCGCTACAAGCATCCAGCGCTGGTTTTTTCTTTCATGGGCGTAACCACTCTGCTGCTGATTTCGGTCTTCTTTCTCGATCGGTCACACAACACCCATCGCTGGATCCATGCCAGCGGTTTTTCCTTTCAGCCCTCGGAACTTGCCAAGCCCGTCCTGATTCTCTTTCTGGCGTACTTTCTCGAGAGCCGCACGAAATCGATGGACGATGTCCGAAATACCCTGCTGCCCGCTGCCGCCCCGGTCATGGTCTTCCTCGGCCTGATCGTACTTGAGCCCGACCTTGGCACCGCCATCGCCTGCGCCGGAATTGCAGCCTGCATTCTTTATGTCGCGGGCATGCGCCTGCGCTACTTCGGATATGCTTTCGCCGCATCCTTGCCTGCACTCTACCTGCTGATCTTCCACGTGGCGTGGCGGCGTGATCGAATCCTGGCGTTCTTAAATCCGTATGCTGATCGCCAGGGGACCGGGTTCCACATCATCCAGTCCCTGATCGCCGTCGGCACCGGCGGCATTACTGGCACGGGATTGATGGAAGGCAAGCAGAAACTGTTCTATCTGCCCGAACCGCATACTGATTTCATCTTCGCCGTTACAGCGGAAGAACTCGGCCTGGTCGGCGCGATGTTTGTGGTTGCTCTCTTCGCAATCCTTCTCTGGCGCGGCATGCGTGTTTCCTGGCGAACCGACGACATATTTGGACGCTATCTGGCCGTCGGCATCACCTGCATGGTCGTCCTGCAGGCCTTCATCAACATCAGCGTCGTGCTCGGGATGATGCCGACCAAGGGGATTCCCCTGCCGCTGGTTTCCTACGGCGGATCGTCTCTCTTTGTCACGCTGGCTTGCATTGGCGTGCTGCTGAACATCACCAAGCAGGCCGAGTGAAATTGAGTGAGAGTGCCATTGAGTCATTGCGCAATGGAAGTGTTAACGTGTAAATGGCCCAGTCGCTCAATCAGTCAATGACTCAATGACTTCCATGCGTGCGATCCTGGCGGGCGGAGGAACGGGCGGGCACGTGATTCCCGCTCTAGCCATCGCCAACCAACTAAAGAAAGGCTACGCTGCCGAAGTGCTGTTCATCGGGACCGCGCGCGGCATTGAAAATCGCCTCGTGCCCGCTGCGGGATATCCCTTGCAACTCGTGCGCGTCGGAGCGCTGAAGAATGTCAGCTTGGCCACGCGATTGAAGACGGCGTTCGACCTGCCCCGCGCTGTTTGGGATGCCGGCCGCATGCTCAACGACTTTGCTCCTGACGTCGTGATCGGCGTTGGCGGATACGCCTCCGGTCCGGCAATGCTCTCTGCCCTGGTCAAGCACATTCCGACACTCGCCTTCGAGCCCAACGTTGTTCCGGGGTTCGCCAATCGCATGATTGCCCATTTTGTTTCTGGCGCTGCAGTTCACTTCGACGAGACCGCCCGATATTTTCGTCACGCTGAAGTGACCGGAGTTCCCGTGCGGCAGGCTTTCTTCGAGATTCCGCCCAAGCGCGCCGGAACGCCAACTGTGCTTGTCTTCGGGGGCAGCCAGGGCGCGCATGCCATCAACGAAGCCATGCTTCGCTGTCTTCCCGTTTTGCAGCGCGAGGCGCCGGGCATTCGCATCATTCATCAGACCGGCGAGCGTGACTATAATGACGCGCTGGCCGCGTACCGGCGCATAGGTGAATCAACTGGATTGAATTTTGAAGTGTTCAAGTTCATCGAAGACATGCCTTCCGCCTTCGCCAATGCCGATCTGGTAGTGTGCCGCTCGGGCGCGAGTACGGTCGCCGAGATTGCGGCGGCAGGGAAGCCGGCGGTCTTCGTCCCGTTTCCGCGCGCAGCCGATGATCATCAGCGCGTGAATGCCGAGGCTCTAGTGCGCCACGGAGCCGCAGTCGTTGTGGAAGAATCGAAACTCGAAGGAGTATGGTTAGCCGAAACCATCGCGACGTTGTTGCAGGATTCTCAGCGCTTGCGCCAGATGAGCCATGCCGCCCGGGAACTGGCGCATCCAAACGCCGCGCGCGATATTGCCGCCATGGCCGTGCGGGTGGCCGGACTTGAAGAGATTGAGAAATTGGGAAATTGAGTAATTTGGTAATTTTGGAGTTGAAAAACTGACAATTAGCTTCGGTTGTTAGATTACTCAATTACCAAATTGCAAAATTACTCAATTTGTTTTCTCCATGTTCGCGAAAATCCAGCGCATTCATTTCGTAGGTATCGGGACTTCAAGAATCGGCCACGGATTAACGCGGATTTTCGCAGATAGTTCTTTTTGAGGGGTTTTTGCTTCGTGTGGTTGTCCGTGTTCATCCGCGTAAATCCGTGGCCAAGAAGTTGACCTCATGTTCGCAAAGATCCAGCGCATTCATTTCGTAGGCATCGGCGGCATCGGCATGAGCGGTATCGCCGAAGTGCTGCTGAACCTCGGCTATAAGGTTTCCGGCTCAGACCTGAAAAGTTCCGCCGTCACCCAGCGCCTTGCCAGCCTCGGTGCGACCACTTTCGAAGGTCATCGCACGGAGAACGTCGCCGGCGCGGAAGTCGTCGTGACCAGTTCCGCCATCGCGGCCGACAATCCCGAAGTGACCGAGGCTCACAAGCTTCACATCCCGGTCATTCAGCGCGCCGAAATGCTCTCCGAGTTGATGCGCCTCAAGTACGGCATCGCCATCGCCGGCATGCACGGCAAGACCACGACAACGTCCATGGTCGCCGCCGTGCTGGCCGCCGGCGGCCTCGATCCGACCGTCGTCGTTGGAGGGCGCGTCGATGCCATGGGCTCGAACGCTCGTCTTGGCAAGTCGCACTATCTCGTCGCCGAAGCCGACGAGAGCGACCGGTCGTTCCTCAAACTTTCGCCTATCCTTTCAGTGGTTACCAACATTGATCGCGAGCACATGGACTGCTATCGCAACATGCGCGATGTCAAGAAGACGTTTCTCGAATTCATGGATCGTGTGCCCTTCTACGGCATGATTGTGGCCTGCAATGATGATCCGATGCTTCGACGTCTGTTACCTGATGTCCAAAGGCGTACCGTGACTTACGGTACAAAGAGAGGCTCGGATTTCCTGATCAAAATCCCAGCTTTGGCCACGACGGATGCGGCTGGAACGGGGCACTCGAGTCAAAATCCCCACTTCTCCCAACCTCGGGGAGAAGTGGGGCACCCGATGAATCGGTTTCACGTGACATTCCAGAAAAGGGACCTGGGTGAGTTCACGCTGCACGTGCCCGGCGCGCACAACGTGCTAAACGCTACTGCGGCCATTGCTGTGGGGGTTGGTCTCGATGTTCCGGTGGATGCCATCCGCTCGGCGCTCGATCAATTCCGCGGAGTTGACCGGCGCTTTCAGTTGCGCGGACGGGTCGCCGGTGTCAGCGTCATCGACGACTACGGTCATCATCCCACCGAAATCAGGGCCACGCTCGCCGCCGCCCGCCAGTGCGGATTCCGCAAAATTCACGTCATCTTTCAGCCCCATCGCTACACTCGTACCCGCGACCTGATGGACGAATTCACCACGGCATTCAACGATGCCGACTCTCTTTTCGTGCTCGATATCTACGCCGCCAGTGAGAAACCGATTGAGGGAATCACCGGAGAAGTGTTGGCGCAAAAGATCCGCGAGAAGAGCGTGAAGGTCGGCCGTTACGCCAGTTCTCCCGCCGAGGCCATCGAGGACGCAGTCGCACTCGCCGAAGATGGAGATATGATCTTGACGCTCGGCGCGGGCAGCGTCTCGCAGCTCGGGCCCATGATCATAGACAAGCTGAAGCAGCGGGAAAGTGTGCCTTCCCGAAGCTGAGTCCAGACATTTGGGGAATTTGTTTGCGGCATTTCACGGCTTTGGGTAGGGCGTCGCTTTGGGAAAGGGCACAGCCTCAGCCGTGCCGCTAAAGTGTCCTCGAAGCTGCGGGCTTTAGCCCCTGAGGTCCGATTTGTCGCCTATAAGCTGTTGAACATAGCTTCTGTTGGAGGTTTTCTCTCAATGACCGTTCGTCCGTTCCGAATCATTCTTCTTGCGGCGTCGCTCAGCCTCGCGACGATCTGTTTCTCGCAGCAACTCGTGGCTCCCGCCCCGAAGCCCACGCCCGCCGAAGGCGACTACATCGCCCACGATTTCCATTTCAAATCGGGCGAGACTCTGCCCGAACTGCGTTTGCACTACACCACCTTCGGCAAGCCCGAGAAGAATGCGTCCGGCAAAGTGACGAACGCCGTGCTTATCCTTCATGGCACCGGAGGCTCCGGGCACCAATTCTTCGCGCCGCAATTTGCCGACGTGCTCTTTGGCCCCGGCCAACTTCTCGACGCCGGCCGCTACTTCATCGTCCTTCCCGACAACGTTGGCCACGGGAAATCCAGCAAGCCCAGCGACGGCATGCGCGCCCACTTTCCGCAGTACGACTACGACGACATGGTTGCCGCGCAGCACGAAATGCTGGAGAAAGGCCTGGGCGTGAACCACCTTCGCCTCGTTATGGGCACGTCGATGGGTTGCATGCATTCGTGGGTGTGGGGCGAGACCTACCCCGACTTCATGGACGCCCTGATGCCGCTGGCTTGCCTGCCGGTGCAAATCGCTGGGCGAAATCGTCTGTGGCGCGACATGGTGATCGAGGGCATCCGCCAGGACCCCGACTGGAAGAACGGCGCCTACACCACCGAGCCGCGGGCTGCCCTGCAGATCTCGACTGACTTCCTGCTGATCGCCGGCAGTGCGCCGCTGCTGATGCAGAAGAATCTTCCGACCCGCGATGCCGCTGACAAATTCCTTGACGACTCGACGAGGCGAATCACGGCGACGATGGATGCAAATGACTTCCTCTATGCGGTGAGTGCCTCGCGCAACTACGATCCGTCGTCGAAGCTGGAGACCATCAAGGCCCCTGTGATGTTCGTAAACTCCGCCGACGACTTCATCAACCCTCCGGAGCTGGGCATCGCCGAGAAAGAAATCAAGCGCGTGCCCCACGGGAAGTTTGTGCTGATCCCGATCTCGGACCAGACGCACGGCCACGGCACGCACACCTGGGCGGCGCTGTGGCAGCAGTATCTGAAGGAGTTGCTGGAGGAGTCGGGGAAGTGATGGATGAGATCATCAATGAGCGTAATCGCCTGATTGCGACAACCGTCTCGAAGTTATCTTGGGGAAAGCGTATAAGTTCTATGTTCTGATTCTCTGAGGTGTGAAATGACAGCCCGCCTTTTAACCTGCTTGGCGTTGTGGGCCTTCTCCCTTGGAGCCGTTTCTAGAGGCAAACTCGCTGGTACTGTCCTGACACATTCCACAAATGCTCCGATCCAGAATGCGACCGTAGTCCTGCATTGGAATCGTCCTGGCCTGAGCCGCGTACCCTCGCAGGTGCCCCTAGACATCAGCCTGAAGACAGACATGCTCGGAGAGTTTCGTGCAAGCGTGACTCCCGGATTCTACGACGTCAGTGTGCTTGTGCGCGGATACGATCCCGAGACTCACAAACTGGTAGAAGTCAGGGACAGCAAGACAATCTTTCAGATGTTCTGGTTGATCTCTTCTTCCCCGCCGAAACCGTGAATCGCTATCGTTGAATACTCGGTTCCCCAGCGCAATCGCATCCCAATTCGTAACCGTTGAAACATTGCCATTACGTTCACCAACGCCGAAAGGCGAAACAAAAGCGCAAAGTTAAGAGAACGCCTGTTCTCAGCAGTTATGGCCTAAAATGCTGCAATCCTCCTGAGAAGAGAACTGTGGAACATCGGATTCATTTCACTCGCCGAGAACAGCACGACACCTTTCAATCACACCTGCTGGTGCCGGTTTCGATGAACGGCAGCCCGGGCTTTTTGTTCTCTGTAGAGCCGACACGCTCCAAAACACTGGTCTCTGCTAGAACAATCGAAACGCTTGGCATCAACATCGATGATTTTTCATCAAGCGTGACAATTTCAGGAAAGCTCGTTTATCCAATCGTGCGGTTGGAGTCGATCGGGGTCGCCACTGCGACGGCGAACGACTTTGACGTTGTGGTTTGGGGAAGGCCGGTGATACCGCCAGAAATTCTGGCAAACGTGCAGGAGGACAGACTTTACCACCTGGGCTACAACCCACAGTCGGCCATCGATTCAGTAATCGAATGTCGTGGCGTACTGGGAGCAGATTTTTTGCGGAATTTCACGCTTACGCTCGACTTCCACACTGACACGCTTGTGCTGGAGCGGTAACTGTTGAAATATCGCCATTTCACTCATTGGCCTAAGTTTCTCAGCCCAGGCATCGCGGGCAAAAAGTCGAACTTTGCACTGATCCCTCGAAACTTTCCGCCCGCCCTCCCGTATCTTCCCTTGCTAACCGATTCGACACCGCCTCGTCTATTGACACAGAAGGGGTTAAGGCGATGAAAACACAAGCATGGGGATGGCTGGCCGCAGCGGTCTTGGCGGCCGGACTAAACGCAAATTATCACGATGGCGGCCTGCAATGGGCCCACGAGATCGTCGGACGCATTGGTGACAACGCCCATGCCGTCGTCGCGCTGGCCACAGGCCAAGCCGACCAGCTTCTGACCGAAGCGCGGATCGTTTCGGTAGAGCGGCAGGCTCCTTCTTGTCCTCTGACCTCGGCCCTCGCGGAAGTCCGCGCGGAGATGCCCCGCGATTTCGAACTGGACCGCATCGAAGTAATTTCGGCCCGCGGGCAAGCTCGCCTGGCCAGAATAGAAGCCAACCGGGCGCGGATTGAAGCTCAAATCGCCCGGATTCGCATACCCGCGATATCCATCAATCCGGTCGTTGTCGAGGCCCCGACGGTCTCGGTTTGCCCGCGTGTGCGCGTGAATATCCCCCGCATGCCCAGAATCAATGTGCCCATGGCTCCCCGCGTTCACGTCGAGACGGTCAGCTTCGGGCCGGTGTAAGCAAGGAATCGATTTTTCCCTCCTGGACAAAAACGGGTGCGGCCAACCAGCCGTGCCCCTTTTTCTTTGTCCGGTCTTAAAGTCTTGGGGAAGGCCGAGGACCCGTTCCCACTCCGCCTTGTACCAACCCGGTTCCTTCCTGTGCAAATCCATTCATTTTCCATCTATCTCATTTCGAGAAATGCAGCTATAGTGAAAAAGCTCAGCGATTCCTCGACGACAACCACCTGAATTGATGGCGCGAAAGAGCGGTTCCACCATCACGCAGGAAGAGTTGTACGTGCCCACCCAGCGTCCTCGTGACGAATTCCCGCGCGAGGCACTCGACGACGCCCGCCTGGTCGACCTGGATGTGGACGAGGAATCCCCGTTTCTGCGCGCTCAAAAGCGTGTGCCTGCCCGCCGCGGATCGCTTCCCAAAAAAACTGCCCATCGACTTCTATGGGGCTTGGTGGCCGCGTTCATTCTCGGCGTTTTCGGAGCGATTGCGATAACTCTCTACCACTACGGCGAGCACTCGTGGCGCTTCCGCATCGAATCCAGCGACAACATCGAAGTCGCCGGCATTGAAAACGTGAGCAAGGCGCAAATCATGGAAGTCATGGGAGCCGACATCGGCCGCAACACTTTCTTCATTCCTCTGAGCCAGCAGAAGGCCCAGCTCGAGCAGATTCCCTGGGTCGAATCGGCCAGCGTCATGCGCTTTGTGCCCAATCGCCTTCGAGTCGAAATTCACGAGCGTACCCCGGTAGCCTTCGCGCGCGTCGGGCCGCGCATTTTCTTGATCGATGCCGGCGGAACGCTGATGGATCTTCCCCCAAAACGCAAATACTCCTTCCCCGTCATTCTCGGGATGAACCCCGGCGAGCCGCTCTCTACGAGGATTCCGCGGATGAAGGCCTACAACCAACTGGTGCAGGACCTCGATTCCGGTGGGGCGCACTACTCGCAGGATTTGAGCGAGGTCGATCTTTCGGACCTGGAGAACCTGAAAGTGCGGGTGAATGATGCGCATGGCGACGTATTGGTCGAGCTGGGCTCTTCCGACTATCTGCGGCGCTATCAGACTTTCGTCAGCCATGTGCAGGAGTGGCGCCAGCAATTTCAGAAGCTGGAATCGGTCAACCTTCGCTACGACAACCAGGTAATCGTCAATCCGGAAATGGAAGCGAAGGCACGGCAGGCCGCGCTCTCGGCCTCGGCAACGCGAGCTGCTGCGGCCGCGGGAGTGAAGCCGGCTGCCCTCACCATGCGCCTCAATCCACATGACCGGACCGTTCCGAAACCGGTATTTGAATTGACGGAGAAGAAACTCGATCCAAAAACCGCCGTGGCGAAGAAGCCTGCCACGCGATGGAAGCCGAAAAGGGCAGTCACGAAGACCAGTAAGAGCGCGGCTGGACGAAAAGAAGTGGCCAAGCATGCTGCGCCGTCCCCGAAGGCGAAAGCTGCGACCGCGCATGTTGCGCATCCGAAAACGCAGGGGAAAAAACCGACGCAAGCAGCGGTGGTGGCGCACAGTTCGATTCCGAAGCCAAGCGCCGCAATCGCCAAACCGCCGGCAAGCGGGGGACCAAATAATTGAATTCAGGGAACACATAACGCATGGGGAACCAGCAGGGAAGCTTCTTAACGGCGATTGATGTGGGCAGCGCCAAGACCTGCGCGCTGGTGGCCGAGTTAACGGACACCGGTCTGCGCTATCGCGGGCACGGAGTCGCCGACTCGCGCGGTTCGCGCAAGGGCGTCATCGTCGAACTCGATAAGGCGGTAGCTTCGATCCAGAAGGCGGTCGAAGCAGCTGAGGATGTTGCGGGAGCGCCGGTCGAGCACGCCATCGTCGGTATTGGAGGCTCCAACATTCGCGGCGTCAACAGCCATGGCGGCATCAGCCTGGGCACGCGGCCGCGCGAAATTGGCCGCGACGAGATTAAGCAGGCGGTTGAACGCGCCCGAGCCATCCCGCTTCCGGCAGACCGCGAAATCCTTCATCTCCTCCCTCAGGAATTCATTCTGGACGATCAGCCCGGCGTGCACGACCCACTGGGGATGATGGCCGCGCGCCTCGAGGTGCGCGTGCACATGGTGACGGCCGCAAGCAGCGCCACGCAAAACGTGATCACGGCGGTAAACAAAGCCGGAGTTCACGTCGACGACACCGTCTATGAGCCCCTTGCCGCCGCCGATTCTGTTCTGCGTTCGGATGAGCGCGAACTCGGAGTCTGCCTCGCCGATATCGGAGCTGGCTCGACCGAACTCATCGTGTTTCAGCAGGGTGCCGTGGCCTGGACCGGAGTCATTCCTGTTGGCGGGGATCACTTTACCAGCGATCTCTCCGTCGGCTTGTGCACTCCGCTTGCCGAGGCTGAAAAAATCAAGAAGATATACGGCAATGCGATCGTCACCCTGATCCCCGAAGGCAACGAAGTCGAGGTGCCATCGGTTGGAGATCGTCCGTCGCGTCTCTTGCCTCAGCGCCTGGTCGCCGAAATCCTTGAGCCCCGCGCGCGCGAGCTTTTCGAAATGATGCGCGACTCACTGCGCCAGAGCGGGATGTATGAGGTCTGCATTGCCGGAGTCGTGCTCACCGGAGGCGCCTCTCGGTTGCCGGGAATCTTTGATGTCGCGGAATCTGTCGTGCGCCGCTCAGTCCGGCTATCGTGGCCCGCGCCACTCGCCAAGATGCCATCGACGTTATCGGAGCCGGAATTCGCAACGATTCTGGGCATGGTGAACTACGGCCATCGAGCCCGCATTGCCCGCGGCTTCCAGGAAGATCGCTGGGGCACACGATTGAAAGCGCTGTTAGTCGGAAAGGGAGCGTAAGAAGGAAGAAAAGCATGGACCACAAAGGACACGGAGTTCCACGAAGAAGTGATTTCTCTTCGTGAACCTTTGTGAACTTCGTGTTGAAGATTTTGTATTTCAAGGAGCAGGGAACATGAGCAACGACATTCGCATCAGCTTTAACGAAGAAGCCCGCAACGACGCCAAAATTAAAGTCATTGGCGTAGGTGGAGGCGGCGGCAACGCGGTAAATCGTATGATCGATGCCGGCGTCGAGGGTATCGAGTTCATCGTAGCCAACACCGACCTGCAGGCGCTGCGCATGTCGCACGCGCCCGTGAAGCTGCAACTCGGCGTGAAGCTGACGAACGGATTGGGTGCCGGCGCGAATCCCGAGGTCGGACGCAAGGCCGCTCTCGAAGACTCCGACAAGATCATTGAGGCTCTCGAGGGCGCCGACATGGTCTTCGTAACGACCGGGCTCGGCGGAG
Organism: uncultured Acidobacteriota bacterium; assembly: GCA_963807095.1. Classification (GTDB taxonomy): domain Bacteria; phylum Acidobacteriota; class Terriglobia; order Terriglobales; family Acidobacteriaceae; genus Sulfotelmatobacter. The sequence goes on from CAWEAF010000004.1 coordinate 126,020, forward strand.
GCACGGGCACTGGAGCCGCTCCGATCATCGCCTCGCTGGCTTGCGAAATGGGTGCGCTTACCGTGGCGGTCGTCACCAAGCCGTTCTGTTTCGAAGGCAAACGCCGCATGCAGCAAGCCGATCGCGGCATCTCCGAATTGATGGAATCGGTCGACACCACCATCGTGATTCCCAACGAGAAACTGCTCGCCGTCGCCGAAGATGCCGGCTTCTTCGAGTCGTTCCGCATCGCCGACGACATTCTCCGCCAGGGCGTGCAGGGCATCTCGGACATCATCACCATCCCCGGAATCATCAACCGCGACTTCGCCGACGTGAAGACGATCATGGCGCGCATGGGATACGCCGTGATGGGCACCGCTTCCGCCAGTGGCGCCAAACGCACCATCGAAGCCGCCCAGCGCGCCATCGCCTCTCCGCTGCTCGAAGCGGGAGCCATCGATGGGGCCCGCGGCATTCTCATCAACATCACCGGATCCTCTTCGCTCAAACTTGCCGAAGTGCAGCAGGCTTGCTCGATCATCCAAAGCGCGGCTCATGAAGACGCCAATATCATCTTCGGCGCCGTCATGGACGAGAAAATGAAAGACGCGGTCAAGATCACCGTAATTGCCACCGGTTTCAAGGAGATGCCAGTTGCCCGCCATCGTCACTCCGAGGCCCGCACCTCATTCGCAGCCGCACATGAGGAGGCCATGGAGTTTCCCGAGCCACTCGGCCCGCGTGAGCCCATGCACGAACCAGTGCCCCAGATGATGGCAGAAGCAACCCTTCCTGAAGATTCATACTCTGACCTGCCGGCTGCTGCACCCATGCCGCAAGCCGACGTTATTTCGCTCGACACCATGCGAAATGCGATGGTCAACAACTTCGAGCAAAACGATTTGGATGTCCCTGCGTTCCTGCGCAAGCGGAATGACGTGATGTGAAATGCGGCAGAAAGAAACTTTTCATGCGCTTGGCAATGAAAAACTTTTCACATCCTGAGTATCTTCTTAGTTAACTCGGTCACCTGTTACCGAAAGGTTCGGAACCTGTGTAATCTCCTGTATCCCGCTGTTTCGGAGTAAGTTAGATTAGAAACGCTGTTTTCGCGGATAGAAACTTTAGTGTTGCCAGACAGAGCTAAGTGCCTTAGTATCACCGCAGTCAGTCGAGAAGTGACGTTACCACTTTGCTGGCACCGCACGTGCATCGAAGTACGTAGATCCTGGGAGTGAAAACCACGCCGATGTTAAGGGGAAGCCTTCTTCGTCTCGTATTGGCCCTCAGTTTAGGTCTGCCTCTGGCAGGCGTCAGTTGGGCAGCCCACATCAACACGCATACCCCCGCGAAATCGAAATCACAGGTCAACGAATCGGCTCGTACCCGCCGTCACTATCGCCATCTCGCCCGCAGCCGAAGCGCCCGGGTGCGCTCGGCTTCGCTCACCCACCGCCGTCGTTATTACGAGCGCTTTCACATGAGCTCGTTCGCCGAGGATGTTGCCAACGGCGATGTCACCGACGGTGAGGATCCGGTTGTCCGCCAGGCCGCAATCGATGCTCTTGGCAACATGAATGGAACGGTGGTTGCCATCGAGCCCACCAGTGGGCGGGTTCTGGCGATGGTAAACCAGAAGCTGGCTCTTTCCAGCGGTGCTCAACCCTGTTCAACCATAAAGCTCTCGGTCGCTCTGGCGGCGCTCAGCGAGGGTCTCGTCTCGAAAGAAACTGAAGTCGCGCTTGGCCGCCGCTATCACATGAATCTTACGATGGCGCTGGCTCACTCCAACAATGCGTACTTTGAAGCGCTGGGCCGCAAGCTGGGCTTCGAAAAAGTCTCCTACTACGCGCATCAATACGGGCTTGGAGAACTCGCTGGATATGACATTCCGGGCGAGCAGATGGGCAGCTATCCCGACCACGAGATCCCGGCAAAACTCGGGGGCGTGGGCAAAATGTGTTCCTTCGGGGAAGGCGTTTCGATGACCCCGCTGCAACTCGGCGCCATGGTCTCCGCCATCGCCAACGGCGGCACGCTCTACTATCTGCAGCATCCGACCACGCCGGAAGAAATTGCCAACTTCCAGCCTCGGGTGAAGCGGCAGCTCGATATCGCTCCCATCATCCCCGACCTTTCCGATGGCATGGCTGGCGCGGTGCGGTACGGCACGGCCCGCAGTCTGCGCCTGAACTTCAATGAAGAAGAAATTCTAGGCAAAACCGGAACCTGCTCCCACGATGGGACGCGGTTCGGCTGGTTTGCCTCCTACGCCAACACCAGCATCGGACGAGTCGTGGTGGTCATCTTCTTGCAGGGTGGGCGTCCCACTTTCGGCCCGAAAGCTGCCGAGATTGCCGGCCGCATGTATCGCAACATGTACGATCATAGTTTCTTCGTTGCCGGACACGGATTACCCTCCGACACGGCCACGGTCAAGACGGTCAGCACAAACCCGTAAGAAATGCCTGATTTTCCAAAGGACGCAGCCTCGGCTGCGTCTTTTTTGTTGGCCACAGCCCTCGCCTCCTCTGAAGAACAATCCCGCTCTTGCCGATGTCTCCTGCAGCACCCTTGCGTGTGAGCCACTGTTCTGTTTGCGAACACCAAAGTGTGTGCCGGAGGGCGTACGTTGCATTCGCTGCTGTCACCGGAGACCCACCTTTACGGCGCTATCTCTGCTGGCGTGTTTTTCGCCCTGATCGCCGGCTACGCAGTGCTCAAGCTACGGAAGCGCTTGGCTCGCGACAGGGCCCAGCGCAGTTCCGAGTCACGCTTCCACACTCTCGCCGAGGCGATTCCGCTGATGATCTGGACCGCGATCCCGGGGGGTGGCATCGATTACTGCAACCAGCGCTGGTGTGACCTTACCGGTCTGCCCATTTCGCAAAGCCTGGGTTGGGGATGGAAAGAAGTGCTTCATCCCGATGACCTGCCGGTTGCGATGGAGAACTGGCAAAAAGGCCGGCAGACGGGCGCAACTTTGGATGCGGAGTATCGGTTTCGAACTGCTTCGGGGGACTATCGCTGGCACCTGGTTCGTGCCGCGCCCATGCGGGATTCCCTTGGGGTGATCGTGAAGTGGTTCGGCTGCAGCATCGATATTGACGATCAGATGCACCACCAGCAGCTTCTCGAAGAGCAAATTAAAGAGCACACTGCCGCGCTCATGGATGCGAACGCCCGCCTCGAGTCCGAAATGCGCGAACGGGCTCTCGCCCAGCAGGAACTCGATCAGCAAAATGATCGCATGATGCGCGAGTTGACCCTGCGTTCCAACCGCGCGACCACCCTGGCACAAATGGCTGAATTTCTGCAAAGTTGTGTCGAGATCAAAGACGTTCTTTCCGTAATCGCCGGCATGGCGCCGAAAATCTTTCCCGAACTTCGCGGGGCGGTGTTGCTCTTCAATTCCGCCCGCGACAGCATCGAAGTGGCGGCGTCCTGGTCCGATTGCCGGCTATCCGCCTCGGCTTTCAGTCCCCAGGACTGCTGGGCTCTGCGCACTGCACATCTTCACGTGGTGATGGCTGGGGATCCAACGGCCGAGTGCAGGCATGTTGCACCCGGCCCGTATTCCTACTTCTGCGTGCCCCTGTTGTCGCAAGGCGAAGCCATTGGCATCCTCCATTTCCAAACGATCACTTCGCCCGAGCTTGCTGATTCCACAATGAATTTCGCCAATATGCTCGCCGAGCACGTGGGACTGTCCGTGGCTAACCTTCGCCTTCGGGAAGCGCTGCGCAACCAATCTATCCGCGATCCGTTGACCGGACTCTTCAACCGCCGCTATTTGGAAGAGACTCTTGAACGCGAGATTCGCCGGGCCGTACGCTCCGAACAATCACTCGGCCTGATGATGCTCGACCTTGATCACTTCAAAAAGTTCAACGACACCTATGGACACGAAGCTGGTGACACGGTCTTGCGCGAAGCCGCGATGTTTCTTATCAAAAGCGTGCGCGCCGAAGACATCGTCTGCCGCTTCGGGGGGGAGGAGTTCGTCGTGATTCTTCCCGTGGCCAACCTGCAGGCGACCCAGGCCCGCGCGGAACGCATCCGCTCCAAGCTCAGCGAACTGACTGTTCTGCATCAGGGACAATCGCTGGGCATGATTACTGCCTCCCTGGGGGTGGCCGCGCTCCCCCAACACGGCACCGCCCGTGGGTCCCTGCTCGAGGCCGCCGACGCCGCCCTCTATCGCGCCAAACGCGAAGGCCGAGACCGCGTGGTCGTTGCCGAAGTCGTCCCCTCCGCCCTAACAGAAGGGAATCCCCCTGAATGCCAGCTTCCTCTGGAATAAGCCCTTTGGCTGTCGCCTCGCATCATTTGACTGCGCCCTCGTTGCTCGGCTAGCCTCAAGAGTCTTCGCGTTTGCGGATTCCCACAGCCCGAGCATGCCATTTCATAAGAAAGCACTGACTTTTCTCCTCACCTTGGCGTTCGCGGCCGTGCCCTTCGCGGCAGGGGCGACGCGCCCGGTGCACGCTCAGCACGCCATGGTAGTCAGCGTGCATCAATTGGCTTCGCAAGTAGGACTGGAGGTACTTCAGGCGGGCGGCAACGCTGTGGACGCAGCCGTAGCCACGGGATTCGCCCTTGCCGTGGTTCATCCCCCCGCAGGAAACATCGGCGGTGGCGGATTTATGCTCATCCGCATGGCGGATGGCAAAACGCACTTCCTGGACTACCGCGAAAAGGCCCCTGCTGCGGCCAAGCCCGATATGTATCTTGACGAGCACGGCAACGTCATTCAGGGGGCTAGTGAGATCGGATATAAGTCCATCGGCGTGCCAGGATCGGTCGCTGGCATGGTCTATGCGGAGCAGAAATTCGGCAAACTCTCGCTGAAGCAGGTGATGGACCCGGCTATTAAGCTGGCCCGTGATGGATATGCGCTCACCTGGGGTGAGGCCAGCGATCTGCACGATCCGAAACTGTCGAAGTTTCCCGAATCCCGCCGCGTTTTTCAGCGGGATGGCGACTTCTACAAGGCGGGCGAGACGTTCCGCCAGCCGGACCTGGCACGCACGCTGGAGCGGATCGAGGCTCATCCCGACGACTTCTACCACGGAGACTTGGCCCGAGAACTCGCCGCTGCCATGCAGAAGGGCGGTGGTTTGATCACCGCCGGCGATCTTGCCGCCTACGAAGTCAAAGAGCGGGAACCGGTACGCGGCACGTATCGCGGATACGAGGTCATCAGCGCGCCTCCTCCCTCCTCGGGCGGAACCGTCCTGATCGAGTCGCTGAACATTCTCGAAGGCTTCGATCTCGCCCGGATGGAGAGTCGGTCGTCAACCTCCATCCACTACACAATAGAGGCATTCCGCCGCGCTTTTTTCGATCGCGCTGAGTTCATGGGCGACCCTGATTTTTCCACGATCCCGGTCGCTCAGCTTGTCGATAAAAGGTATGCCGCTGCCTGGCGCGACACTATCGACCCTGCACAGGCCACTCCCAGCAGAGACTTGAAGCGGCCAGGGATTTTTAATCAGTTGGAACAGTATGCCGCCGAGCATCCTCCGGCGATGATTCCGCGGGAAGGAAATCACACCACTCACTACTCCATCGTCGACGGCGACGGAAACGCGGTTGCCGTGACCACCACCATCAACTCCTGGTTCGGGTCGCGCGTGACCGCCGACGGCCTGGGCTTTCTGCTCAATGACGAGATGGATGATTTTTCGTCCAAACCCGGAGTCCCCAATTCGGATGGGCTCATTCAGGGATCGCCCAACGCAATCGGTCCCGGCAGGCGCCCTCTGTCATCGATGACTCCCACCATCGTTGCCCACAACGGAAAGGTCGTCATGGTGCTCGGTTCGCCGGGCAGCTCCAAAATCATCACGACTGTCGCCAACGTTCTTATGGGCGTTGTGGACTACGGTATGAACATTCAGGAAGCGGTCAACGCTCCGCGGTTCCACAACCAATGGCTGCCGGACGTTGTAAATGTGGAAAAATGGTTCTCTCCGGATACACTGAGTGCGTTGCGCAAAATGGGATATAACGTGCAAGTCGGCTTGCACGAGGGCGATTACCGCGCTTCCTACTGGAGCGATGCCGAATGCATTGCGATCGACGAAAAGACCGGCGATCGGCTGGGTGCAACCGACGGGCGTAATAGCAACGGCAAGGCCATGGGATACTAGTAAGGCGTTTGACGATTGATGATTTCCGATTGTGGATAGGCGGGCACTGATTCGTGCACCGCGTTTTAATCTGCGATCGAAAACCAACAATCCCAAGTCGTGCATAGGACACGCATGCAGAAAGCAGTTTCAACTTATTTGTTCGTGAAAGAGCGCCTGCACCCAGGCATTCTCGACGGGCTGATGCGCAGCGGCGTGCAGGCAGTTGAGATCTTTGCCGCGCGCCAACACATCGATTACGCAAATCGCAAGGCGCATGTGAAGGAGATTGCCGAGTGGTTCCGCGGCAGCGGCGTTCCTCTCCATTCCGTCCACTCTCCGCTCTATGCCGACTATGAGTGGGGACGCGCTGGGGCCCCGCCCGTCAACGTTGCCTCCACCGATCGGGCCAGCCGCATCGAGGCTATGGACGAGATTAAGCGCGCTCTCGAAATAGCAGAGCAGATTCCTTTTCGCTTCCTGATCCAGCATCTCGGCACCCCCAACGAGAGTTTCGACGAGAAAAAATTCGAAGCCGCCATGACCTCGATCGAACACCTGCGTGCCTTTGCTAAACCACTGGGCGTCCGCATTCTCCTGGAGAATATTCCTAACGAACTCTCCACCCCCGATCGCCTGGTGGAAATGATCCACAGCGCGCACTTTGATGACGTAGGCGTCTGCTTCGATGTTGGGCACGCGCACATGATGAGCTCGGTGAAGGAAGGTTTTGAGATCGTTCGCAATTACATTCATTCGACCCACGTGCACGATAACGACAAGGAGAAAGACACGCACCTGTGGCCGGGTCTAGGAACGATCAATTGGAAAGAAGCGGTCGAACTGCTGCGTTCGGCCCCACAACGGCCTCCGCTGCTGCTGGAAATCGGCGACGACGAGAAAGGCAGCCCGCTCGACAGGCTCGGGGGAGTGTTCGACAAGCTGGAGGGGATTGGGTAATCGGATACTTTCGTAATTGATAATTTGAGACGATCTGATTTGAATCAGGTTTTCAATTATCCAATGACTCAATAACCAAATCACAAAATCTCTATGTCTGCGCCCATTACGACCATCGCGGAAATCGGCAAGCACGAAGGCCAAGCGGTCACCGTCCGCGGCTGGCTTTACAACCTGCGCGAAAGCGGAAAACTACTGTTTCCGCAATTTCGCGATGGATCGGGCATTATTCAGGGCGTAGTTCCGAAGAACGCGGTTACGCCTGAAGTCTTCGAGGCGGTCAAAACACTGACGCAGGAATCGAGCGTAATCGTCGAGGGCAAAGTTCGGGCCGACAAGCGCGCCCCCGGAGGTTACGAGCTCGACGTGGCCAACGTGCAGGTCGTGCAGCGCGTCCCCGAGACCGCGCCCTACCCGATCACTCCCAAAGAGCACGGTACCGACTTCTTGATGGAGCACCGCCATCTCTGGGTGCGCTCTCAGCGCCAGGCAGCTATCCTGCGTGTCCGTGCTGAGATTATCAAAGCGGCGCGCGATTTCTTCGATGATCGCGGCTTCACCCTGACCGATCCGCCCATCATTACTCCCGCGGCGTGCGAAGGCACGACCACACTGTTTCCGGTCGATTATTTCGAAGAACAAGCCTATCTCACTCAGTCCGGACAGCTTTACGTCGAAGCTACCGCCATGGCGTTAGGAAAGGTATATTCCTTCGGGCCAACTTTCCGTGCCGAGAAATCGAAGACCCGGCGCCATCTCACCGAGTTCTGGATGGTTGAACCGGAGGTCGCCTACGCGACCATCGACGACGTGATGGAACTTGCAGAGGGTCTGATCAGTTTTATCGTGAAGCGATGTCTCGAGCGCCGTCGCCCCGACCTGCAGACCATCGGGCGGGACTTATCGAAGCTCGAAAAGATTGAGCCACCGTTCCCGCGCATCAGCTACGACGATGCCGTGAAGAACTTGCAGGAAGGTCACGCGAAGGGAGCGCTGGAATCGAAGTTCGAATGGGGCGGCGATCTCGGTTCGCCCGACGAGACGTATCTGTCTGCGCAGTTCGAAAAACCGGTGATGGTACATCGCTACCCGGCGAAGGTGAAGGCGTTCTATATGGAGCCTGATCCCGAGCGTCCCGACCTCGCTCTCTGTGTTGATGTGCTTGCGCCCGAGGGCTATGGGGAAATCATTGGCGGCTCACAACGCATGGCTTCGCATGAACTCCTGCTGCAACGCATACACGAGCACGGCCTGCCCGAGGAAGCGTTCAAGTGGTACCTCGATCTACGCAAGTTCGGCAGCGTTCCGCACGGCGGCTTCGGTATGGGCATCGAGCGTGCCGTAGCGTGGATCTGCGGCCTCGAGCACGTCCGCGAAACCATTCCGTTCCCCAGGATGCTCTATAGACTTTATCCGTAGTTTCTTACCGCCGAGCACGCCGAGAGCGCTGAGTATGAGCGAAAAAGACAGACTCGATTCGATAACGCGCCGCGTCATTGGCGCCGCGATTGAGGTTCATCGCGGACTGGGACCTGGTTTGCTGGAATCGGCCTACGAGACGTGCTTGGTCTACGAACTGCGACAATGTGGTCTCAAGATTGACCAGCAAAAGCCTTTACCGATTCTCTACAAAGACGTGAAACTCGACTGTGGCTATCGCCTCGACTTGGTTGTTGAGGATTCAGTCATTGTCGAGATCAAGGCAGTCGAACAACTCGCTCCGATCCATGACGCGCAACTGCTCTCGTACTTACGCCTCGCAAACAAGAGGGTCGGCTTGCTCATCAACTTCCATGTACGCGTGCTAAAGAACGGCGTGAGACGAATCGTGAATGAGTTCCCCGACTCGGCGATCTCGGCGTCCTCTGCGGTGAAAGAGCAATTCCGAACTTAGCCAGACTCTATGACGACATCCGCGCCCCCGACAAACATCGCCCCTCGCAAAATTCGCGTCATCGGTGTTCCTCTTGATCTTGGACAGTCTCGCCGCGGCGTCGATATGGGACCCTCCGCTGTCCGAGTGGCTGGCCTCGAAGCCCGCCTCGAAGCGCTCGGCCATGAAGTGGAAGACGGCGGCAACGTGGCCGTCGCGATTCCCGAGCAAAAAAAAGAAGGAGCGGCGAATGCGAAGTACTTGAAAGAGATTACGGCCACCTGCACCAAGCAAGCCGACCTTGTCATCAAGACGCTTGAAGCTGGAAAGGTCCCGCTCACGCTTGGCGGAGACCATTCCGTGGCTGCCGGCACGGTTGCTGGCGTCGCTGAATTTTATCGCCGCCAGAATCAGCGCATCGGCCTGATCTGGATTGACGCCCATACCGATATCAACACGCCGGATTCCTCACCCAGCGGAAACGTGCACGGCATGCCGCTGGCCGCGATCATGGGACTCTGGCAATCCGATCTTGCCAACATCTGCGATTTCTCTCCCAAGGTGCGCCCGGAAAATTGTGTGCTGGTGGGCGTGCGCGACATCGACGCCGTCGAGAAGGAGAACGTCCGCCGCGCCGGCATCGGAGTATTTACCATGCGCGATATCGACGAGCGCGGTATGCGCACGGTGATGGAAGAGGCTCTGCGCATGGCCGGACGCGGCACGGCTGGATATCATATTTCCCTCGATATGGACTGGGTCGATCCCGAGGATGCTCCCGGCGTCGGCACCCCCGTTCGCGGGGGCGCGACTTACCGAGAGGCGCATCTGGCGATGGAGATTATTGCCGACCACGGCCGCCTGCTCAGTTTCGAAATCGTGGAAGTCAATCCGGTAATCGACGAACACAACCGCACCGCCGACCTGGCGGTAGAACTGGCCCTATCGGCCTTCGGCAAGAAGATTCTGTGACGATTCAAGCAACTTCTCGCCCACCGATTTACATGGATTCACACGGATTTGCAGAGCTCAAGGGAAGAAAAGAATTATCCGTCGCAATCCGTGCAAATCCGTGGCGAAATGGTTTTGAATTCCCGCGAACCATTCCTGCGATTGACGCCAGAGTCAGTCCGCGTACACACTAAAAGGTCATGAAAAAGGTTCGGGTCGGAATTCTTTTTGGGGGCCGCAGCGGCGAGCATGAAGTTTCGCTTCTTTCAGCTGCTTCGGTCCTCAACGCCATCGACAAAAACAAATACGAGGTCGTGCCCATCGGCATCACCAAGGACGGACGCTGGCTCACTGCCGAGCACGCCGAAAACCTGCTGGCGGGAAAAAGTTCTCCAGAGCCACGCCATTTACGTGCCGGCGATCCCGAGACCACGCCTGGGGCCGCCGTGCTGATGCGCGGCGAGTCAGTCGTCGTTCCTCCCGAACCTGTTCATCGCGACGCGGGACTGGTTCCATTCCAAAGTGACGCCCCGCCAATGCGCCGCACCTCCGATCGCGCCATCGACGTCGATGTGATCTTTCCCGTGCTTCACGGCACATTCGGCGAAGACGGCACCATCCAGGGCCTGCTCGAACTCGCCGACATTCCTTACGTAGGCGCGGGAGTGCTCGGTTCGGCCGCCGGCATGGACAAAGATGTCATGAAATCCCTGTTCATCGCCGCTGGGATTCCCATCGTGAAGCACGCGACCATTCTCCGTGGCGCGTGGGAAAAAAATGCGAAGAAGATTGCGAAGCAAGTCGAGAAGAACGTGAAATATCCCGTCTTCGTGAAGCCGGCGAACCTGGGATCGTCCGTAGGCATTAGCAAAGCCCACAATCGCAAAGAACTCGGACCTGCGATCGAAGAAGCCGCCAAGTTCGATCGCAAAATTGTGATCGAGCAGGGTGTCGGTGGCAAAAAGAACAAAGCCCGCGAAATCGAATGTTCGGTGCTGGGCAACGACGAGCCCACCGCCTCGCTTCCCGGCGAGATCGTCCCCATCAAAGAGTTCTACGATTACGACGCGAAGTACCTCGACGAGGGCTCGCAGCTGATCATCCCCGCAAAACTCACGAAAGCGCAGACCAAGACGGTCCAAGAACTCGCGGTGAAAGCCTTTAAGGCCGTCGATTGCTCTGGCCTGGCGCGTGTCGATTTCCTGATGGATCCAAAGACGGGAAAGATTTTCCTGAACGAGATCAATACCATGCCCGGCTTCACCTCGATCAGCATGTATCCGAAACTGTGGGCTGCCTCAGGATTGCAGTATTCCGACCTGATCGACCGCCTCATCCAACTCGGCATTGAGCGTCACGAAGACAAGAAGAGAAATCAGTACAGCCGCTGAACCGTAGCGCCGCCGTCCCGGCGGCTGTCGCGGGGGCGTCCCGCCCGCGCAGGCAGGTGCCTGCACTGCTTTAGGAAGTTTTCCCTGTGTTCCTCTCTACTCTCTGCGGTGAGGTCCTAATTTCTTCACGCACTCGAAGTTCGCCGCATCATTGGTATCCCCGCTGCCCTTATACTTGGCCGCTTGAGGATAAGGACACAGCGGCCGCGTCATTACCGCGTGCTGCCGGTCTTGCCCTTCGTGCTTGGAGGCGATGATCGTTGAGGGCGCGGCGCCCTTCTCGACCCACTGCTCCAGAGCTGAGTTCATGCTGTGCGATGGATCGGTGCTTCCCACATAGCCAAAGGAGTCCGGCCCGGGACCGCCTCCGCAGTGCTGGACTCCAGGTGCCATATACAAGCGGATGAAAGAATCGGCGTTGTGCTGTCCCATCTTCTGCACGACGCTATCGTAGTAGTTGACCGTGTTGAGCGCCGGAATCGCCGGGTCATCCCAACCGTGATAAAGAATCAGCTTGCCGCCTCGCGCCTTGAATTTCTTCAGATCCGGATCGGTCGCATTCAACGCCGCTGCCGTCTTCTCTTCGGCCGCCTTCAGCGCCGCATCGACGCTGAACGACTTGAAATCCCAATCGGGCTTTTCATACACGAAATCCGAGAAATATCCTTTCCCGAAGAACGCCATTAGGCTAGTTCCGGGCGCACGGCCCGTGATCCATAGTGCCCATCCTCCCCGCCCGTCCTCCGCGCCAGGCAGGTATCCAGGGAAGAGTACGTTCCCTCGCGAATCACGCAAACCTGCATAGATTTTCTTGAGGCTGGCCGCTTGCCCGGTAGTCAGGCATTTTTCGGATTCTTCTCCGGCCTTGCACTCAATTGTCGTGGGATCAAACTTGCATTGCCTCGGATCATTCAGAATGCCGTCTTTGACCCCATCCTTCTCATCGCACGCTGCATTCACCGCCGCGGCAATTACCGGGATCTTGGCAGCCGGAATGAAGCTCGCCGTGTCCTCCATCATCATGTGCGTGTCGGCTGCCGCCATCGTCACGAGTCGAGTCCAGTAGTTCGCCGGAGCCCCTGCCAGAATCCCGTCGTAGTCCTCGGGATAGCGCTGCGCCTCCATCAGCGCCTCGCGCCCGCCGTCCGAACATCCCGCAAAATACGAACGCTGCGCGGCTTTGGAGTAGTACGCCCGCACCACCGCCTGCGCCACGCGCGTCATCTCGTGAATCCCGCGATGGCCGAAGTCCACCACCTTTTCCGGATGCCCGACCGCCCATGCTGCATCGCCTCCAGCGTGACCCGCGTCGGTCGCCGTTGCCGCGTATCCGGCCTTTACCGCCAGGCTCAATTGCATGTCGTCAACTAATCCAGCGAATCCGCCGTTGCCGATCCCTTGCAGCTTGCCATTCCATCCTGAGACCGGCAGCCAGATTTCCATCTTGATATCGGAATCCGAGGTCGGCTTGGCTTCCGCCACCACACGGCAGAACTCGGGAAGGCTCTTATACAGTGCCGAAACGTCGACCCCGCTGAACGGTGCCGGTGGCCCCACGAACGAGCCCGCCGCAACCGTCTGCGCCGTCGTCACGGTCGCGTTCGGGATTGTGAGCGTGGCAAGTCTCTCGCACGCCCCCTGAGCGAATCCCATGGCGCTTACGCTCAAGACAACCAGGACTAGAGATGGAACCTTTTTCATGAATGCCTCCGGCCGCTAACGGCCAACGACTAAGGGCCAACGACCAACGACCAACCACGGACGGCTGCTCCTATTGCGTTGCCTTGCCCATAAACGCAGCCTGGTCCGCCTTCATCTTCTTCAAGCCGTCCATCGGCAAATACACCATGTGTCCCGATTCGTAGGTCGCAAACGAAATATTGTCGCGATACTTCGGAGGCAAATTCAGATGGTCGACTGTGTAATTCGCCGCGTAATACGGCGTCGCCAAATCGTAGTAGCCCTCCATCAGCAGAATCTTCAGGTAAGGATTCTTCACGATTGCCTGCCGCAACGCCGCAGCGGTGTCCGGAAATCCCTGGATCGCCGATCCCCAATCCCATTTGTCGAAGCCGATGTCCTGCGCTCGCACGTAGTACGGCGTGTCCGTTTTGTACCCCAGTTCGGTCCGGATGTAGTTATTGAATGCCGACGTAAACGGCGGCTGCGTGGCCGATCCCGTGGGATCGTAAAACGGCGTGTCCAGCAATCCGTTCGGATCAGGTCCGGTATAGCGCGCATCCAGTCGCCCGATGCGCAACTTCTGATCGATCAACAAATAGTGCGTGAATTTGCGGACATTAATCCTCAGGTTGGCCTGGTCGATTACTTCTTTGCTGAGCCCGGTATAGCGCGACATGTCGTCGATGACCTTCTGCCGTTCCTGTGGCGTGATTGCGTCACCTCTGTCGAGCGCCTGTTCATACTCGGTGGAAGCCCACTGCTCCGCCTGCTGCCGGGCCTTGTTCATGTCTTGCGCGAGATCGGGCGGGAGCTTGTGATGGTACCCGGCAATCATCGTGAACGACGGAATCAGGAAGATATAGGGCTGGTCGTTCGTGAAATTGTCTTCCAGCGTCTCGAAGTTCAGCACCGTCGATAACAGAGTGATGCCGTTGAACGAAATGCCGCGGTCCGCCAGATATCCCGAAATGCCCGCCGACCGCGTCGTCCCATAGCTCTCCCCGAAAAGGAACAGCGGCGACGGCCACCGATCGTTGCGCGTGATATACAGCCGTATGAACTCGCTAAACGCTTCGATGTCTCCCTTCACTCCCCAAAATTTCTTCATCATCTCCGCATTCTCGGCGCGGCTAAATCCCGTACCGATCGCGTCAATCATCACCAGGTCGCTTTTGTCGAGCAGCGTATAAGGATTGTCTTCCATGCGATACGGCGCCGGAGGCATGAATCCACTCTGCTGCAATACCACCCGCCGCGGCCCCAGTGCTCCCATGTGCAGCCAGATCGATGCCGACCCCGGCCCGCCGTTAAAGGCAAATGTCAACGGACGATTTGCCGGATCTTGTCCATCGAGCGTGTATGCGACGTAGAACATCTCCGCTTCGATTTTTCCATCGCCGCGCTTGATCGGAAGCCGGCCCGCCGTCGCCGTGTACTTCAACTGCTTTCCGTCAACCGTAATCTGATGATGCGTCGCCACCGGCGGCACTTCGGTCATGTCGAAGTGCTCTTCTTTGTCTTTATCTTTGTCCCGGTCGCCGCCCGCTTCGCGGACTGCCGGCCTTTGCTCGGGAGGCGCTTCCGGTTTCGGAGGCGCTTCACCCGGTTTCTCTGCGGGAGACGCTGTTGTCTGTCTTCGCGAGACTGCGGGCCTCGACGATGTATCGGGTTGTTGGGCAACAGAGAAATTACAGATCAGAAAAAGAGATATCAGCAGGACAGAAACGTACGTCCCCAGATGTTTGTTCATCCTCGTCCCTCGTGATTCTTCAGTTGTGCCCCCAGGGAGACAGAGATCCTGCCGAGTGCGTCAAATTGTACACCTGCCGAACGCAGAATCAGGAGAGACCAACGAGATCCAAATAATTGCTCACAGAGGTAGGCAATGCGTGGGTCTCAGCAGTGCACAAAAAGTGTGTCATCCTGAGAGCCGCGTTTCTTGCGGATCGAAGGATCTCTGCAACTTAGGCGGTCGGCGATCTTCCTCTTCTCGCGCTTTTGTGCGAGAAGGGGAGCACTCTGCCTTCACTGACGAAAGATTCTATGAAAAGGGAGGCGCCTCACCTACTCTTCCCGCAAGGCCCTCGCCGGATCCAGCGCCGCGGCTCGTCGCGCCGGCATCCATGACGCCAGAGCTGCAATCATCAGAAACAGCATTACCATGGCAACGAACGTAGTGGGATCGTACGCTCGCACTCCGACCAGCATCGCCTTCATCATGCGGGTAAGGCCAAAAGCCGCCATGAGTCCGAAGAACAGCCCAATCGCGCTCAGCCGGAATCCCTGGGCCACCACCAGTTGAAACACCCGGCCCGGTTCGGCTCCCAGCGCCATGCGCACGCCAATCTCTGCCGTGCGATGCCTCACGGTCGTGGCCAACACGCCGTACAGGCCCACTCCGGCCAGCACTCCCGCCACCGTTGCGAACACTGCGATGAGCAGCAGTGAGAATCGCGTTCCCGCCTGCGCCTTATCGATCAGGGCGTCGCCCGTTTGGATTTCATTCACCACCACCTGCCGGTCCACTTCTCTAACCGCCGCGCTGACCACGTTCGCGTAGTTTGCCGGATCATTCCGCGTCCGAATCGCCCAGAAGTTGGTTCGCCCGGACCCAATGAAAGCGTCGGTGAAGTAAACCTGCTCTCGCCCCGGTTCCGTCAGCGAATTTTCATGTTGATGCGCCACCACGCCGATGATCTGAACCCATTCCGGCTGGGGAGAGCGGGCGCGAATCAGAATCCGCCGGCCCACGGCCGACTGTCCAGGGAATGCCTTCCTCGCCAGAACGTCATCAATGACCACGAAATTGCGTCCTGGCAAATTATCGTCGTCCGTGAACGCCCTCCCCGCAAGCAACGGCACGCGCATGGTCTCAAAATATCCCGGAAGCACAGCTTGATTGTCCGCTGCCTGAAACTTGCTCGCATCCGCCAGCGCCTCTTCCGTTCCCCACCGGATCGGGAAAAACTCCACCGCCAGCGGAAATGGACTGGCCGCGGTCACGCGCTCAACTCCAGGGATGGCCCGCAGCCGGTCCTCGACTGCCCGAACGAAACCGGCTCGTTTCTCCGGAGTGTTTGCGTTCTGCGGAGTTCCTGCCACCTGAAATGTTAGTAGCTGGTGCGGATCCCATCCGGGATCGATCCGCTGCAGTTCGAAAAAGCTGCGGAACATCAGCCCGGATCCAACCAGAAGCACGAACGACAAAGCGACTTCTGCCATGACGACGCCGCTCCGCAAGGCCGAGCCGCCAATCAATCCTGCGTTCCGTCCACTGCCGCGCAGCAGGTTCGCCACGCCGGGTCGAGAGGCCCGCCACGCCGGCAGCATGCCAAAGACTGCGATTGCCGCCAGGCAGGCCAGCGCCGTGAAGCCAAGCACCTGCGCGCTGATTCGGATCGTCTCCAAGCGCGGCAGGTCCTCCGGCGCCAGAACCCGCAACACCCGGATTCCAGCCCACGCGAGCCCCAAACCTCCAAGCGCCCCGATTACGGAGAGCACCGCAGCTTCTGCCAGGAGCGGGACGAGCAATCTCCATCGATTCCCGCCGAGTGCCGCGCGCACCGCAAGCTCACGCTCCCGCAGTGACGCTCGCACCAGCAGGAGATTCGCTACATTCGCGCACGCAATCAGCAGTAGAAAAATCGCCGCACCCATCAGAGCCAGGATGGCGGGCTGCGCCTTCGAAACCATGTGCTGCTTGAGCGGCTCGAGATCGATGTTGTATCCGGCTGTTCCATCGATGAGGAAATTCTTCCGAGCTTCGGCCGCCACCTTGTCCGCTGCTTGCTGGGCTTGCGCGATCGTGACTCCGGGTTTCAGCTTGCCGATTGGGAGTATCGAAAAGTCATTCCGGTTGGCCGCGTCATAATCGAGGCGGTTGGCGATCCACAGGTCCGGAACAGGTTCCTGGCCCGCTTCCGGCGGAAAATACAGCTGAAAATCAGGCGCCAGCACTCCGACGACGACAGGGCTCGGTCCTCCAGTCGCGCGCATCGGATGCCCCAGGATTGCCGCGTTTGCTCCGTAACGCCGCCGGAAGTACTCGTAGCTGAGTACGGCGATGGCGGGCTTCCGTGTCGCGGGTGGTGCCCCCGGATCCGCGGCCGGCTGCGGCGCTCCATCGTCGTCCTGAAAGTCGCGACCGATCAGAATTTTCCCGCCGAGTAGCCGAAAGAAATTCGTGGTCGCGATCGCGAGTTTGACTTCCTCCGGTGTTCCGTCGTCGTGCACGATGACTTGGCGAAAAGTGAACACGCCAGCAAAATCCTCGAAGGCATTCTTCGTCCCGTCGCGCAGGTCGAGATAGTCGGCGTTGGAAAACGGCAGGTCCCGCACATGCCGCTGCCGCAATTCCATTCCGGCAAACACCAACCGGCCGGCATCTTTGTAGGGAAGCGGCTGCAGCAATACCGCGTTCGTGACGCTGAAGATGGCGGTGCTGGCGCCGATTCCCAACGCGACGGTCACGATCGCCGTCAAAGTAAAGAGCGGACTCCTGGTGAGCACACGAACCGCAATCCTGAGATTGTTGAGCCCCATCGATATCTCCTGCGCGCACTTTGCCTGCTATCGGTCGTCAGCTTTAGAAGGAAACCCCACGCGCTTCCCGTGACATTACATCAGCGTCGCCGCGGCTGCAACGGCAGTTTCGCGCCGGCAGTGTCCGAACCTTCCCCAACCTTGAGCGCTGTCATCTTCAGCGGGTCAATGTGGTAGTGAACCCGGATCACTTCTTCCTGCAAAGGGCTCAGACGAGCACGAGCGACGAAGGGGGCGCCACGATTACTTTCCCGGTTCCAGAAAGCCCCGCAATCGCGGGTTGTGGTTTGCGAAGTGTCGAGGTGCCGGTAACATGGGTTGTTCATTGGAGGAGATGTTGGGTAGTGTGACGGCCAAATCTCATGGACACTCTCAGAGTGGTGCTCGCTCTTCGTACTCAAGAGAACGACGATCAAAACGAACAGGCGTCGGTCCGCGAGTGAAGTCGCCAGCCGTGTCGGCATAAAGCTGCAAGTCATCTACGCGGAAGACGACGCGGTGAATCAGACCCAGCAACTGGTCAAGATCCTTCAGGACAAGAATCAGCGGCCGAACGCCATTCTGGTGGCGCCGGTGGGCACGGATATGCCGCAGGTTGCCAGGGCCGCCGCTGCGGCAGGGATCGGCTGGGGCATTCTGAATCGCGCACCCGCGCACGTCGCCAAGATTCGCCGTTCGAGCAACATTCCTGTCTTTGCAATTACCACCGACCAGGAGGAAGTGGGAAGGATCCAGGCAAAGCAGTTGGCCGCCCTGGTGAAGGAAGGCAATGTCTTGTACGTACAGGGGCCTGCAAACAGCGCCGCGACCAAGCTCCGCGCCCAGGAAGTGATCCGCAATAAGCCCGCGGCAGTTGAACTCAAAACCCTGAGAGGCGACTGGACCGAACACAGCGCCCAGCGTGCGGTGAGGACGTGGTTAACCCTGAGCACTTCCCGTCAGCTTCAGATACGCGCCGTCATCTGCCAGAACGACGTGATGGCGGTAGGCGCGAGGAAGGCGTTGACCAACCTTACAGAAGCGGACCATGAAAAATGGATGAACGTCCCTTTCACCGGATGTGACGGCTTGCCCGGGACTGGTCAGGAATGGGTTCGGCGGGGCATGTTGCGGGCCACAGTCGTGATCCGGCCCTCGGCGGGTTTGGGACTGGAATTGTTTGCCAAAGCTCTTCGCGAAAACTCTGCTCCACCGGCGGTCACTCTCATCGAGCCAATCTCCTATCCACCGATCGCCGAATTAGCGGGCTAGCGTTTGGCGGTTAGTGTTTGAAGGGTGCCGATTTCTGACACACAAAGAGGGCTAGGCCAGATGGTTTTCCGCTCCGCCCGTGATTATTGACTAGTTTGCAGGCGCGCCGTCGGCGGCTTTTTTCTTGAGCTTTGCCATTCGAGCGGCTTCGGCCAAAGAATCTTGCCCGCCGGTTTGCGCCGAACCGTCGCTGAGCGTCACCCCTGTAACGGACGACTCTGGTGTCAGGGGCTGTCCGCGTGGCGGATCGTCGTGAGCAGCGATTGCGTGCTTTGGCTGTGCTGGCGCGTCGGCTGCCGCAATCTCCACGCGGACGAAATAGTCTTGCCCTGCCTTGAGTTCCAGTTCAACGCCGGACTGGGCGTCGTTCGAGCGAAACGTATGTTTCCCAGGATCGAGCGTCACCGCGAAGTAACGGCCATTCTCCATCCGCGCCAGTTGCACTTCATCGCAGTAGACCGAAGGAATATCAGGGAGAACGCATTATGAGAAAAGTCATGGTTATCCTGCTGCTCATATTCGCGGTTTTGTCTGTGGTTTCCTCAACCAGCATGGCCCCCTCGTTGCCAAAAGACTCTTCTCAGCAGGAGAAGAACAAAGCAATTGCCCGGCGAGTGCTTGAGGAGATTCTCCGTCAGGGGAAGTTCCAGGTTGCGGACGAAATCTATGCCCAGGATTTCGTAAACCATGGATTGCACAGAAATTATGATTTGCGGGCGGACCAAGCGGCAGCTCGCTGGGAGAAGAAGCATCTTCCCGATTTAGAGATAACCGCAGATTTGATGGTGGCTGAGGGCGACTTGGTCACGGTGGTGTGGACGCTACGCGGAACCAACAGCGTACCAATTGGCAGCCTGCCGGCCACGGGAGTGAGAATCGAGGAACGAGTTATAACGGTGTGGCGCATCGTCGATGGAAAAATTCGCGACGAATGGACTTCATTCGACGAGCTACGAATTGTCCGCCAGATCGTGAGTCAGTTGAAGTGGCAACTGATGGGCCTTATGGGCGCGATGGTGATTCTCGTGTGGGTAGCTGCCAGACTCATCCGAAAACTGTGGCTGGTCTATTCGACAACGCGAAAGGTGGGACCGCCGCTTTTGTTGTAGAATCTGCGGACTCAAAGCTGGGCGGGCCCCAATCAGATCCAGGGTTCAATCCTGGACCGGATGGGCTAACCCTCGACAGATAACCGTTCAATCGGCATCACTTCCGACCGAGCCTGAACAGTCTGAAGCTTACAAAGAAGACCCAGACCGTGGTCAGCACGGCATTCATGATTATGACCGCAAAAAAGCCCGCTGGCGCAAGGATTCCAAAGATGCCCGCGGCCAAGCCCAAATAGGCCGTGGTCTTATTGAAGATTCCCTTTCCTTTCAGCATGACGAAACTGATCACGAGAATCGCGACCGAAAGGTCGACTATGGAGTAGAACACTTCCGTACGGGATGCCAGCACTGCGGAAGCATAGTTCGCAGCCGCGACGTAGGCCGCCCGCTGGACGTCGTTCGAGGCGGCGGCCTGTAAACCACTGAGGGTGAGGAGCGAGGCGTAGTTTGTCCAGGTAACTGCCAAGTCCAGGACAACGAACAGCCCCACGAACGCCGTCGCTACCAGCATTGCGTATCTGTTGACCCGTTCCAACGCAAGGTATAGGGATAACGCGACAGGGATGAAGAGAAAGTCCGTTAGGACGCTGAGACCAAGAATGCCCCACCAAACCGTCGTCTTTCCTTCGAGGTACTTGAGCCAAACCTCGCCACCAGTCGGCGGAGCCCCCACGCGAGCGAACAACGGGAAGATGGTGATATACGAGAGACCTATAACGAGTGCTGAGATACCACCCACTCGATAGAACCATTTCCCATCTGGGTCAACCAAATTCAACGTTATCTTCTCCAAGCTCATTTACTCTTCCCCTCCAGTGCCGACGATTGTTTCGGATGTTCGCTCGGCTTCGCCCCGCCGGATGGACGAAATGCGTCTATCCCCACAGGATCATAGGCGGATGCATCAGTCCTTCAGACCGCGTCGGCACCCATGCCCATTCTTGCTTCCAGTTGCTTGCGATAGCGGCGGCTTAGGCGAACCCGGGCGCCATTGTCGAGCACGATCTCATACTCTCCGTCCTCATTCAATTTGAGTGCCTGCACTCGTTTGAGGTTCACGATGCCCGACCGGTGCACACGGCAAAACTCTGTTGGGTCCAGATCCTCTTCGAGTTCCGCCAAGCTTCGCCGCAAGAGATGATTCTTCGAGCCCACATGAAGGCAGGCGTAATAATCGGCCGCCTCGATCCAATCAATGTCGGACACCTTCACGAATCCGATCTCGCCAGCGCTTTTGATCGCCACTCGTTCCAGCTTGCGCGGCCGGTCTCCGCCCAGGCCGATCCTCCGCTTGGCGCGACCGAGCGCCAATTCGAAGCGGGCGTTGTCAAAGGGCTTGAGCAGGTAATCGAGCGCTCCCGCCTCGAAAGCTCGCAGCGCATACTCGTCATACGCAGTCACAAACACAATCGCGGAAGGCAGCCCTTTACCCAGCAACTCAAGGACGTCGAAGCCATCACACTCCGGCATTTGCACATCCAGGAAAAGCAAATCAGGCTGTTCCTTGCGAATCTCGGTGGCCGCTTCGGTACCGGAGCCGCATTCTCCGATGATCTCAATCTCGGGATCACGCTTGAGGAGCACCGCCAGGTTGCTGCGCGCCAGCGGTTCGTCATCCACAATAAGGGTTCGAATTTTCCGGGGACTTTCGTCAGGGCTCACGAATCATGCTCCCTCATGAGCGGCGGGAGCAACGAACGGCACTGAAACCGATACTTCCACGCCTTCGGGCTGGCGATTCCGCAGGCTGAACTCGAAAGCGTCTCCGTATAGGCCGCGCAATCGCGTTTGCACATTTACCATGCCGATGCCGGACTGGCTCTTCGCCCATTCCTCCGGCAGGCTTGGGCCGTCGTTGGAAACGCGGAGCGTAATTCTTCCATTGGAGCGCCGCGCGGCAATCTCGATCGCTCCTCCCTGCGCCCGCTTGGCGATTCCGTGCTTCACCGCGTTCTCCACCATCGGCTGCAGGATGAGACTGGGAACCTGGGCTGAGAGAAGGTCGGGTGGAACGTCCACGCTGAAGCGCAAGCGTTCGGCAAAGCGCACCTTCTGAATGTCCAGATACTTCTGGGTGAATTCCAGCTCATCTTTCAGCGGAACCTGTTGCCGATCCGAATCCTCCACCACGCGGCGCAGAAAGTCGCTCAGTTCGGCGATCATGCTCACCGCCGCATCGTTTCGCCCTTCGCGTACCAGTCCCGAGATCGCATTCAAGGTGTTGAACAGAAAATGTGGCTCGATCTGCCTGCGCAAGGCATTGAGCTGAGCCTTCGAAAGCTGCTCGCTCAGGCGAGCCGTTTCCGCCTGCTGCTGCGCCAGCCGCTTCTGAGAATCGAGCACATGGCCGATCAGAAGAATCAGACTGTAGAGAATCAGGGAGGAGAGCAACCCGTTGTAAAACTTGTCGGACCAGCGTGGCAGAAACAGGGGGCCCCGCGTCTCCGCCCACGGATTGAGCAGATTCTCCCATCCTGCAATCCAGCCGGCATACGCGGCGCCGATGGCCGCGCAGGTTCCAAGATGAGCGGCCCACGCGAAGACACTCTTCCAGCGCCCAATGGGATACTTCCGTCCAAGACGCAGCGCCAGCGGCGTCGCCAGCATCCACGGCAGCCATCCAATGGTCTGGGTAAAAAAGAGCCGGACCCAGGCGTGGTGCATGCCTTCCGCCCGCATAACAAAAACAGTTTGCGAAGCGTCGAACAGGCCGATCCCCAGCCAGATGGCCACAATCCATAGCCACCTCGAGTCGGAGCTGCCGCGGGTATCGTCCATACTCGGATCGTATTCTATGTTTTGTTTCAACGGGGAACAATGCAGCCAAAGGCAGCCGTTGTGCAGCAGACGGTCTGGCCCGCGGGCATCCGGTAGTAGCATAATGCCGCGCATGATCAACAAAGCGCTCACCGTTGTGCTCACCACAAGCGTTCTCCTGTTCACTGCCGCCGGGCTGCTCAAATCCGCGACGCCGCCGGCCGGATCGGGTCCGGAATATACCCGTGACGATCAACTCAAATTTCCGGAGGACTATCGGCGCTGGACTTATCTGACGACCGGCTTCGACATGAGCTACAACAAGGCGATGGGCGGCATGGACCACCACATGTTCGATAACGTATTCGTGAATCCCGAGTCCTACAATTCGTTCCTTGCCAACGGAACGTGGCCCGATAAGACGATGCTGGTGCTCGAAGGGCGGATGGCCGAAGGCAAGGGATCGATCAACCAGAAAGGGAACTATCAGGGCGGCGACGTGATGGGCGTCGAGGTCCATGTGAAAGATCAAGCGCGCGGGAACTGGGCCTTTTATATCTTCGACAACGCCAAGACCGCAAAATTGGTTGATCGCTCGATGGCTTGCTACAGTTGCCATTCCGAACACGCGGCTGTCGATACCACGTTTGTTCAGTTCTATCCAACGCTACTGCCGATCGCCAAGAGCAAAGGCACGCTCAGCGCCTCATATCAAAAGGAAAGTTCAGACACTCAAAAATGAGCTCCGGGCCTGCGTAGTTTGTGTGATCGCAGCATCCTCGCTTCACGCGGGGGGCGGACGAAGGCGTCCGTCCCTACATTGCGCCGGGTAATGGAAGTCCGCAACTTTATTGCGTCTGCTGCAAGCTGATATACTGCGCCCTCGGTTCGACACCACAACACACCCGAGGCCCTGACTCGTGCGTCCTTCGATCCTCGTCGTTTGTTTCCACCTTCTGATTGCCGTTGCATTCGGGCAGCAACCCACGCCGAAATCGCAGCCCGTCTCCGCTCCAACTTTCACGCTCAGGGAAGTCATGATCCCGATGCGAGACGGAGTTCACTTGCAGACCGCGATTCTGACTCCCGTCGGCCAGAAGGGGCCGTTGCCCATACTGTTTCGACGTACTCCGTACGGTGTGCCGGACAAGCCGCCCGCGCAGATGCCGTCTTCCATGAAGGAACTCGCAGAAGACGGCTACATCTTCGTAATCCAAAACTTGCGCGGACGTTTCAAGTCCGAGGGGGTCTTCAATCTTTCTTCATGGGTCGACTTGAATGATCCCAAGGCCACCAATGAGACGACCGACGCGTACGATTCCATCGAATGGCTGCTGAAGAACGTTCCCAACAATAATGGGAAGGTCGGCATGTATGGTGTTTCTTACGATGGGCTGACAACCGCCCTGACGCTGCTCCATCCGCATCCTGCGCTCAAGGCCATCAGCGAACAAGCGTCGCCGGTCGATCAATGGATGAATGATGATGACCACCGGTATGGAGCCCTGCGTGAAAGCTACGACTTCGAATACGCCGTCATGGAGCAGGCGGACAAGAATAAGAACACCTACTTCGATTTTGAGACCTACGACACCTACGAGTGGTATCTCAACCTGGGGCCGTTGTCGAACATCAACTCCAAATATCTGCACGGTTCGATTCCATACTGGAATTCGACGATCGATCATCCCGATTACGATGACTTCTGGAAGAAAGAAGCATGGGTAAGCCAGCTTCACGCCTCAACCGTCCCGAACCTGAATGTCGCCGGCTTCTGGGATCAGGAAGACCCCTGGGGACCCTGGCAGATTTTCCGGCATGCGGAAGGAAACGATCCGCAGCACACCAACTTCATGGTTGCGGGACCGTGGTTTCACGGGGAGTGGCAAGCGCCAAAGGGTGAAAGCATCGGGCTGATTCCTTTCGGAGGCCATGAGACCTCCCGCGAGTTCCGCGAGGACATCGAGGCTCCGTTCTTTCGCTATTACCTGCACGGGATAGGGGAGAAGCCCAACTGGCAGGCCCGCACGTTTCAAAGCGGTTCGAACACCTGGCACAGCTATGCCACATGGCCGCCGAAGGAAACGCAAAGCAGGAACCTGTACCTTCATGCTGATGGAACGCTGTCGCTTACCGAGCCGGCGAACGCGGCGAAATCGTATCGCGAGTACGTTTCCGATCCAGAGAATCCTGTGCCTTACCGCCAGCGCCCGATTACCCCGACGTATCCCAATGGCGATTGGCGGACGTGGGAAGTCGCTGACCAGCGCTTTGTCGATCACCGCCCCGACGTGCTTTCATTCGTGAGTGAACCGCTGGATCGCGACCTGACCGTCACAGGGCCGCTGGCTGCGGATCTGTTTGCTTCGACCTCAGGTACCGACAGCGACTTCATCGTGAAGCTGATTGACGTGTATCCGCAGGACGCTCAGAAGAATGCCTGGACTCCGGATCAAGGTCCAAAGCCCGGAGAGTACGCACAGTCGTTGAATGGCTATGAACTGCCGATTGCGATGGAAGTTCGTCGGGGACGATATCTAGAAAGTTACGAAACCCCGCATCCGCTCACTGCTAATAAGCCTGCGGAATGGAACATATCGCTGCGAGATCACGATCACGTGTTTCTAAAGGGGCACCGCATCATGGTCCAGATTCAGTCCACATGGTTCCCGGTGATCGATCGGAATCCACAGAAGTTTGTCGGCAGCATCTACAAGGCGAACACATCTGATTTCGTTTCGGCGACCCAGCGTATTTATTGTTCTCCCGATATGCCTTCGCATCTTGTTCTGCCGGTCATGCCCTAGTTCAGGACAAAGAAAAGGCCCGGGGGGTTGTCCCGGGCCATCCTTCTGCAGTTGTTATTTTCCGCCTGCGGCTCCATGCTGTCCCAGCCACGCTGACAATTGCGGTTCCTGCTGTTCTTTGAGGTTGACGCAGTTATTGATGCGTTCGATGGATTGTTTGTACGTCCGTTCCGCCGCCGCGACCTTGTGCGCAGTGAAGAAGTCCGTCACCTGGTCGCGTAATCCAGAGTCGCAGAACGTGCTGGTGGCGCCCACAACCTGTGCGCTGGCGAACGGCCCTCCGGCTTTCTCCAGTTCGCTCCAGTGCTGGCGAATGAAATCCCACGCCAACTTCTGCCCGGCCGGATTCGCGAGCACTCCGGTGACCAGTTGCAGGGCATCCTGCGAACGCACATCGGGCGAGATCGAAAAATCCAGCGTTCGCTGCAGCAGTTTCGGGTCGGTGAACCGCGGTAGCGTGAAGAAGTAGGCGTAGTAAAGTTCCGGGGTCTTCGTCTCTTTCATGGCCGCCATCACTTTGTCGTAGAAATCCGCACCACCATTGAGTGCAGCCAGGCGAAGCGCCTCACTGGCGAGTTCATGGTCGGCCGATTCCGGAGTAGCGAGGGCCTTATCCGCGATGGCGCGTGCTTCCGACAGCGCCTGCGGATCGCGAGCGTCATAGCCTAAAGCTCCAAACACGCGGGTTCTCAGAGTTTTCTGCTCATCGCTCTCGCCGGGCTTCGCCTCCCATCCGACTTCGCTCATCAGCGGAGTCAGGAATTTTCCGAACCATATCCGGTAAGTGTCGCGATCGTTGTCGGTGACCAGGTACTCGCCAATATAGTGCAGATACCCCAGAGCGTCTTCCAGCACCGCCCGGTTCTGATCGTGTTGCAGGCCTTGTGCCAGAGCCAGATAATCTCCCACAGGTTCGCGGCCAACTCGAACCGAGGCCCAGACGTCAGTCTGCAAGCCGATGCGTTCAGCCGGCGTGAGCTTGCTCTCGGCATCGCTAGCCAGCGAACGCACCGCCTCGGCCTGGTAGCCGACGCGATAGTATCCGTTCGCGCCCGCATTCCCCAACACCCACGTCGAGCACCCCGGCAAAGTAAAGCTTTCTTCTTTCTTTGTGAGGAGCTCGCACTTTGCTCCGCTGCCGGCGGATCCCTTGAGGCACAACGGAATCTGCCAGAGTTGATCTCCCGGGCTTTCAAACTTCGTCTTATCGTAATAGTAGCGCTGCTGGCTTAGGGTGACATTCGTCGAACTGCCCGAGCATTGTGATTTCACATCGATGATCGGCACGCCCGCCTGCTTCACCCACGTGGGCATGACCTCATCGACCGGCTTCTTGGAAGTCTTAGCCTGCGCATCCCAGAAGTCCTCGGCGGTAGCGTTGGCATATTCATGCTGTTTGATGTAGGCATTTACGCCGGCGCGGAATGTGTCTTCGCCAAGGTAGGATTCCAGCATTCTCAAAACGGCCGCGGCTTTGCCGTAGGCGATACCATCAAACAGTTCCTGGATTTGCGCTGGAGTCTCGGCTTTCTGGTGGATAGGCCGTGTGTTGGCCAGGGAATCCAAGGTCATAGTTCCGCCGGCAGTGCTGACGTCATCGAGATTGGCGTTCCACTCCGGCTTCCACGCTTGGACGGGCTTGCTCTCCATCCAGGTGGCAAAGCCCTCGTTGAGCCAGATATCGTCCCACCACTTCATGGTGACGAGGTCGCCGAACCACTGGTGCGCCATCTCATGCGAGATCACGATGGCGATCGTCTTCTTTAGGTCCACCGAGCCCTGCTTCTCGTCGATCAGAAGCAGGACGTCGCGAAAGGTGATGCAGCCCGTGTTCTCCATGGCACCGGCGGAGAAGTCCGGCAGGCCGACGAGATCCAGCTTTCCGTATGGATACTTAATGCCGAAGTACTTGTCGAAGTACGTGAGGAAGTGTTCAGCGGATTCCAGCGCGAACTTGCCCATCTCCTTCTTGCCAGTCGTGGCGTAGACGCGAATCGGGATGCCGTCGGCTTCACCCTCGAGGTATTCAAAGTTGCCCACCACCAGCGCCGCCAGGTAGGAAGACATTTTCGCGGTCCGGGCAAAGCGTACAGTATGCTTCTCGCCCGGTCCCGGAGTATCAGAGGCAATCTTCTGGTTCGAAATCGCGGCCAGGCCTTTGTCGGCTACGACTGCGATATCGAACGTCGCCTTGTAGTCAGGCTCGTCAAACGATGGAAAAGCCCTGCGTGCATCGGTCGCTTCAAACTGCGTCGCGGCGTATTTGCGTCCCTGGTCGTCTTTGCCGAGATAGAAGCCGCGCATCTCATTGTTGAGGATGCCCGTATAGGTAATGTGAACGGTCGCGGGACCAGCCGCCAGAAGCTTGTCGACGCTCAGCACAACCATTTCTTTGGCTTTGTCGGGCGTAATTTTCGCCTTCTGGGTTGTGTTTCCGCTGGTGATGGTCACATCGTGAAAGTCGATGTCCACTGCATTCAGGGTGATCTCGGAAGACGGCTTCAGCAGCCGCAACGCGATGGTCTCATCGCCTTCGAACTTGGCGCTGGCCAGGTCGGGTGTGAAGTTAAGCTTGTAGTTCTCAGGCTGGGCTGATTCTGGCAGCCGTTGCGCAGTAGCCATGGTGATGGCCAGCGCAAGAAAACTCAGAACGGCAAAGATTCGTTTCATGGTTTGTCCTCAAAAAGTCTGGAATCGGATGACTTATGGATTTGTGCATTCAGAGCGATCAACCTTCAAACAGACTCACTTTCGCTCGGTACGAAGTACTCGTCGCAAGGGTTCAATCATGTTGCCGCGACCACTCCGTTCAAGACCGTCATTGTGCAATGATTGGCGCCGAACCAGTACGGAATCTCGCGGTAGTCATCCACCGCAAAGACCGCCAGATCGGCATCTTTTCCCGGCTCGACAGTGCCTTTGCGGTCCGCCAACCGCAAGGCCCATGCCCCATTAACCGTCGCCGCGGCGATTGCTTCTGCCGGCGACATTTTCATGTGTGTGCATGCCAGAGACATCGCCATCGGCATGCTCAGCGTCGGCGAAGTTCCGGGATTGTAATCGGTTGCCAGCGCGACCGGAACACCCGCGTCAATCAGCCGCCGCGCGTTCGGATAATCCTTTAGCCCTAGGAAATAGTTTGCGCCCGGTATCAAGGTTGCTACAACATCGCGCTGAGCCAACCGTCCAATGTCGGCGTCGCTGACGTGATCCATATGATCGAACGAAGCCGGATCGAATTTCAAGAATGCTTCGAGCGCGGTCTCGGACATCTGGCCTACATGAGCGCGGACACTCAATCCGTTTGCCCTGGCGGCCTCGAAGACCTGCTCTGCTTCCTGCGCAGTAAACGCTCCGCGATCGCAGAAAACATCCACAAATTGGGCAAGCTTCCGCTTCGCGGTCTTCGGGACCATCTCTTTACAGACGATCTCAACATATTTTTGTGAGCGGCCCTGAAACTCTTTTGGGACGACATGTGCGCCAAGCAGGGTCGAAACCACGGTTCCTGGCCATGAGGCGGTGGCCTCGCGGATGGCTTCGAGCGATTTCAGTTCCGACTCGAGGGTCAATCCGTATCCAGACTTCGCCTCGACGGTGGTGGAACCGTGTGCGGCCATGTCATGCAGGGCCCGGAGAACCCTTGCGGCCAGAGTGGCTTTGCTTGCTGCCCGAACGTCTTTCAGGCTTGATCGGATTCCTCCACCTGCGGCGGCAATCTGCTCATAGGAGGCGCCTTCGATACGCTTCTCAAAATCTACCAGCCGCGGGCCGGCGAATACTGGATGCGTGTGGGAATCAACGAATCCGGGAAGCACGACTTTTCCGGCGCAGTCGATTTCAGTGATCTTTTTTCGGTTTCTTCTTATCCAGGGATCGCGGAGGGCGTCCCTGGTTGAGCCGAAGGAGACGATCTTGCCGCCGACACAGAGAACTGAGGCTTCTTCGAGGATGCCTAGGTTTTTGAGTTCAGGTCCGCGGCGCGGGCCGGGCTCTGCAGACGGGGGCCGCAGGGTAAGAAGTTGGCCGATGTTGGCGAGGAGTAAGGCAGATGGCGTCTGAATGTTCACCTAGTATGGCGTCCTGGAGATTCCTCGCCTAAGCTTCAAGTTCTGAAAGTGCGCGACTTCAGCCGCGCCGTAACCTAGCGATTACTCGAATAAGTCTAGCAGTCGTTCTCGACTGGGCCCCACATATGGGAATCGATTTGTTCCGTGGGCTTATATCGGGATTCTCCGGCCCTTATAGTTTATAGCCGGACAGCAGTCATTTCGGTTTGCCTGATTTTCAGGCAAGCGGTATAATCAGGCTAATGAGAAGTGCGCAAGCGACAAAGGTCGGCAAAAGGGGCGCGATCATCGTCCCGGCAAAGCTACGTAAGCGCTTTGGAATCGAGGAAGGCAGCCTGGTGATTGCCGAAGAGAAGGACGATGGCATTCTCCTGCGTCCAGCGGTCGTCGTTCCGGTGGAGCGGTATACTCCGGAGCGCAAAGCGGAATTTCTCCTCTCGAACGCGGTGGACGCCGCAGACTACCGTGGTGCACGAAAAGAGGTTCGAAAATTGGGTCTGGATCCAGACAAAATTTCTCACCAACCGCCGGAATAGATGGACCGCCTGTTCCTCGATGCGAATGTCTTGTTCTCCGCCGCTTATAAGCCCAAGGCGCGGTTGCTCGATCTTTGGAAATTGAAAAATGTTTCGTTGTGGACTTCGCGCTATGCTCTGGAAGAAGCAAGAATCAACCTTTCGACCGAAGATCAGCAAAGAAGGTTGATGAAGCTGGGCCAATCTCTCATGTTCTGCGAAGCACCTGAGGAGCGCAGAGTTCCGTCAGAGATTCGCCTGCCTGAGAAAGACATACCAATTCTGCAAGCCGCCATCGAGGCTCGGGCAAATTACCTTCTCACGGGCGACATTCGTCATTTCGGTCCATACCTGGGCAGAAAAGTAGAAGGGGTCGAGATTCTAGTTCCGGCACAATACCTCAAGCATCGTTAACTGAAGCAGAAACGCTCGCAACTGAAGCGATATCCCGCGGCTGCGGAGCTTTGCTCCGCCGGACAGCCGATGGCGGCTCCCCTGCGTGGTCTGGTGCAGATGCGAGCTGCGATCAACTTCGCAGTGTCCTGACTTCGCGGGTGCCTATCGTGTTGCCATCGGAATCTTAACGCCCGTTTTCTTCGCGAACTGCCTCGCTTCGTCATAGCCTGCGTCGGCGTGGCGAATGATTCCCGTGCCAGGATCCGTGGTCAGTACGCGCTCGATGCGCTTCGCCATCATCTCTGTGCCGTCGGCGACTGTGACTTGGCCGGCGTGGAGCGAGTAGCCGATGCCGACGCCTCCGCCGTTGTGGATCGACACCCAGGATGCTCCCGCGGCGGTGTTCAGCAGCGCGTTCAGAAGTGGCCAATCGGCAACCGCGTCGGAGCCATCTCTCATGCTCTCGGTTTCGCGGAACGGGGAGGCAACCGAGCCACAGTCGAGATGATCGCGTCCCATCACGATGGGAGCTTTGATCTTGCCGTTTTTCACCAGATCGTTGATCGCAAGTCCGAATTTCGCGCGCTCGCCGTAGCCGAGCCAGCAGATGCGCGCGGGTAGCCCCTGAAACTTGATCCGCTTGCGGGCGAGGTCAATCCAGCGGCGGAGAATGCGATTATCGGGGAAGAGATCGAGAACCAGCTCGTCGGTTACGTGAATGTCGGAAGGCTCCCCCGAAAGGGCAACCCAGCGGAACGGGCCGCGTCCTTCGCAGAATAAAGGACGAATATACTCAGGCACGAATCCCGGAAAGTCGTAAGCCTTCTTCACGCCCCGCTGGAAGGCGAAGGTGCGAATATTGTTGCCGTAGTCGAACGTAACCGATCCCATCATCTGCAGGCGCAGCATGCCTTCGACGTGGCGGCCGATGGCATCGAGCGATTTCTCCTGGTACGCCTTCGGGTCGCTCTTACGAAGCTCGAGCGCTTCCTGTAGTGTCATGCCGTTCGGCACGTATCCGTTAAGAGGATCGTGGGCGGAGGTCTGATCGGTCAGAATGTCAGGAACGACGCCGCGTTCGGCGAGTTCGGGGATGATGTCGGCGCAATTGCCCACCAGCCCCACGGAAACATTTTCCTTTTTGCGAATAGCGTTTTTCAGAATGCGCAACGCCTCGTCGAGCGTGGTCACCATGAAGTCGCAATATCCGGTCTTGAGACGCTTCTTGATGCGCTCCGGGTCAACGTCGACCCCAAGGAAGGCCGCGCCTGTCATGGTGGCCGCGAGAGGCTGGGCTCCTCCCATCCCTCCCATTCCGCCGGAGACGATCAGCTTGCCCGCCATCTCTCCGGCGAAATGCTTTTCGCCCGCGGCAGAGAAGGTTTCAAAAGTGCCCTGCACGATGCCTTGTGAGCCGATGTAAATCCAGGAGCCGGCGGTCATCTGGCCGTACATCATCAATCCGGCGCGCTCAAGTTCGTTGAACTTCTCCCAGTTGGACCAGTGGCCGACGAGGTTTGAGTTGGCAATGAGCACGCGGGGCGCGTGCTCGTGGGTCTTGAAAACTCCGACAGGCTTGCCCGATTGCACCAGCAGCGTCTCGTCGTTTTCGAGGTTCTTCAGCGTTGCGACGATCGCGTGATAGGCGTCCCAACTGCGCGCGGCCCGTCCGGTTCCGCCGTAGACCACCAGATCTTTCGGGCGCTCGGCGACTTCCTCGTCGAGGTTATTCATCAGCATGCGCATGGCGGCTTCCTGCTGCCAGCTCTTGCAGGTGATCTGATTGCCGCGAGGAGCGCGAATCGAAGTTGGAGCCTGAATGTCGGTGTCGACGGGCATAGGGAAATGGTAGTGCAGGCAGCGGTGCAGTACAAATCAGGGAAAAGAACGCTGAACCTCGCCTTCACTTGACGGACGAACCAATGAATGCGCCCTACGCGGCCCGGCTTCGCCTTCGCCGGACAGCCGAGGCGGCTGTCGCTACGTCGACCAGTTAGATTTCAAGAATAACCGGCATGATCAGCGGGCGTTTCTGGCTCTGCTTGTTGATGTAGCGCTTCAGGTCGGCGCGGATTTTTTCTTTGATGACGCCGTAATCTGCCTTTTCCTCTTCGCTCGAATGCGCGAGCGTGTCTTCGACCATGCGGCGGGCGCCGTCCATGAATCCGTCTTCGGCGATATTGAAACCACGGGTTACGATTTCGGGTGGCGCTTCGACTTCTCCGGACAACTTATTGATCGCGATGATAGGCAGCACGATGCCGTCTTCGCTGATGTGGCGCCGATCTTTGATGATGAGGTCTTCGACTACGTCGGTGCGGCTGCCCGAGTCGATGCAGACGCGGCCGACATTCACCTTGCCCGTTTTGCGCGCGCCTAGTTCGTCGAATTCGAGGACGTCTCCGCTCTCGATCAGCATGACTTTGCCAACCGAACTGCGCATGGCAGCGGCCATTTCGGCGTGCAGCTTGAGCTGGCGGTACTCCCCATGGACCGGAATGAAATAGCGCGGCTTGACCAGGTTGATGACAAGCTTGAGCTCTTCCTGGCTGCCGTGTCCGCTGACATGGACTGGCGGCGAGGTGCCGTCTTCGTAGATGACGTGCGCCTCGCGGCGGAACAGGTGGTCAATCATCCGGTAAATAGTCTTTTCGTTACCGGGGATGATGCGGCTGGAGAGAACAACGGTGTCGCCCTTTTCGATCTTGGCATGCTTGTGGTTGTCGACGGCGGCGCGCGACAGTGCGGACATGGGCTCGCCCTGGGTGCCGCTGATCAATACGCAGACTTTTTCCGGCGGGAAATTTTTCATCTCCCCGGGGTTGATGACCAAACCTTCGGGCATTTCGATATAGCCGAGGTCTTCCGCGATCTCGGCGGAGTTATTCATGGAGCGGCCGATGAAGGCGACTTTGCGTCCGTGCTGGTGCGCCAGCTCGACCGCGAGATTGATGCGATGGATCGACGACGAGAAGCAGGAAATGAAAAGTCGGCGCTTGGTATGAGCGAAGACTTCGTCGAACTTGCGGCGGACAGCGCGCTCGCTGGGTGTGTATCCCTTGCGTTCGACGTTGGTGGAATCCTGAAACAGCGCCAGCACGCCTTGTTTGCCGTACTCGGCAAAAGTGTGCAGGTCGAAAAGGCGGTTGTCGGTGGGCGTAGGGTCGACTTTGAAATCGCCGGTGTGAATGATCACTCCGAGAGGGCAGTGAATAGCGAGCGCGACGCAATCGACCAGGCTATGGGTTACGCGAATGGGGTGGATGGTGAACGCGCCCACCTTGATGCGCTCGTTGGCCCGCATCTCGCGCAGGTCGGCGTCATCCAGCAGGCCGTGCTCATCGAGTT
The DNA here is from genome assembly GCA_963807095.1 of uncultured Acidobacteriota bacterium. Classification (GTDB taxonomy): domain Bacteria; phylum Acidobacteriota; class Terriglobia; order Terriglobales; family Acidobacteriaceae; genus Sulfotelmatobacter. The sequence goes on from CAWEAF010000004.1 coordinate 159,789, forward strand.
TGTCTTCGACATAGGCGAGCGTGAACTCGGTGCCCCAGACCGGGACATTGAGTTCGGAGAGGATCCAGGGCAGAGCGCCAATATGATCTTCGTGACCGTGGGTGAGAATAATTCCGCGAACTCGCTGGCGATTTTCGATGAGGTAAGAAATGTCGGGAACGACGATATCGACACCGAGGAGCTCGGCTTCAGGGAACATGAGCCCGGCGTCGATGACGATGATGTCGTCACCCCAGCGCACAGCCATGCAGTTCATGCCGAATTCGCCCAGTCCGCCGAGTGGGACGACCTGCAATTTTCCGGTGGGCATTGAGTTGGGTTAAAGAAGATGCTAGCACAGTGGAGTATCGAGTAGCAGGTGCGTTTCCAGGGGATGAAGCCGCGAAGTCCGGTACGCCTGACACCGCCCTGAATGTTGCTCTTCCAGGAACTAAACGAACTGTCGCAGAGATAACTTTATTGCGAGAAATGTAGGGACGGACGCATTCGTGCGCCCCGCGAGCGCAGCGAGGCATGAGCGCGCCATGGTTTGTGCAATGCTTTGACCGCGACAGCCCAGCCTGGTGCACCCGGTCGGGGGAAAAAGGGATACCGCTCGTGATTTCTGCGGATGGCTTTCCAGCGTAACGTGCGGTAAGGTGGAAGTGATGGCAGGGCAGGAGAAGTCGTGGCTCCGGCGGCGGGTGGAATCGGGGCTGGTGAAGGGGTTTACCCGCGCGTATTCGAGCGTGCGGGTAGATCCGGACAAATTTTTATTGCAGTTGCGGGCCGCGTACCGCGTGCCGATCAGCGGATATCATGGAGTGTATCTCGCTGCAGATGGATGAGCTCGACGTGGTGGCGGACTCAATCATCCGCAGCGGGATGAAGATGGCGGCGGTCGAAGGCGCAGGATTCGGACTGGGCGGGTTGATCACGATTGTGCCGGATCTGGGGATTCTGTCGGCGATCACGATGCGAACGATTCAGAAGTTAAGCCTGCTGTATGGCTTCGAGTTCAATACCGACGACGAGATTGCCGAGTTGTGGGTTGCGGCGGCGAGCGCGGCAGGAGTGGACATCAGCCGCGAGTTAATGGAAAAAGAAGTCGTCAATAAATTCGTGCCGCGGGTCATCCAGCGGATTGCGGTGAAAGCCAGCGGCGAGGTCGTGGAGAAGTGGGCGGGAAGGGTGATCCCTCTGGCCAGTTCGGCGATTGGCGCGGGATTAAATTACTGGTTTGTGCGGGCGTGGGGAGAGCGGGCGAGAGCCCATTTCCGCGCAGAGGCATCTTGGAAACGAGGCAGAATGGGCCGCCGCAGATCCTCCGTGGTCAGACTCAGCTCAGTCATCCACCACGAAATACTCTAGCGGCCAGTGAGCGATCTGCATCTCAAGAGACGACTTTTGCATGATAGGAGCGCTTGGCTTCGCCTTCGCTTGGACAGCCGAGGCGGCCGTCGCCACATGGATTTTGCTGCTCCTCGGTTGTGGTAAAAACGATAGAGATGCCTACCTTTTCCTGTTCAGCCATTTTGTTTGATTTGGACGGAGTTCTCGTCGATTCGACGCCGCAAGTCGACCGCGAGTGGCGGGAGTGGGCCGCGCGCAAAGGTGTCGATGGCGATGCGATCATGGCGATCGCGCATGGCGTGCGGACGATCGAAGTGATCCGCCGCGTGGCGCCGCATCTGGATGCCGAGGCGGAAGCTGCTGCGATCGAGGATCATGAGGCGCACGACCAGCAGGGAGTCACCGTCATGCCCGGCGCTTTGCATCTGGTGCAATCCATTCCCGTGGGACGGTGGGGCGTGGTCACATCAGGTTCCAGGCTGCTGGCACAGAATCGCTTGCGTCATTGCGGATTGCCAGTGCCCGAAGTTCTGGTGACGTCCGACGATGTGACCAACGGCAAGCCGGATCCGGAGCCCTATGTGAAAGGCGCGGAGAGGATAGGTTATCGTCCGGCCGAATGCCTGGTCATTGAAGACGCGCCTGCCGGAATTCAGTCGGCGCGCGCGGGCGGGATGAAGGTGTTGGGGATCGCGAGTACTTACGCGCCTGACGTTCTGAACCGCGCCGACGCGGTGATCGAGAAACTGGGGCAGATTCGGGTCAGTTCCAATGGGGCGGGGAAGTTGGGAGTCGAGGTTCGATAGCACGATTCTGATTGTAGGCGGACAGTGTCGCGAAGGACGTTTCTATTCATCCTGACTTCTTATGATTGGCGTGGTTCCTTTTACACTCGCGAAATAGCAGCTCTGATGAATGGCAAGGCCGTTTTCATCGGTCTTCGCGTCTTCCAGGCTGACCGGTTCGTGGCAAACCGTACAAAGTGGAACCCACTCGGCTGTTGGCCCGTTGAACATCCCCGAATCCCTCTGGTCACCACAGTGTCCGGAATCGCCGTCCTAAGAGATCCTCAGACCCGAACATTTGGAGCACCTACACTGGAATAGCGGATTCGACGGGCGAACTATATGTCCACACCCGCCGCAATAGTGCCCTTCTCCGTCCTCCGGGATGCTCATCGCCTTGAAATTGCCGTCCTCAACGCAATACGGGCATCGGGTGACGATCGATCCACCCCTTCTCTGTTCTCGTGGAAGAAATGAATTTGCCACGAAAATCCTTTGGTTCGATTTTCCATCTCGCCGGATAGCGAGGGGGACCCCCAACCGATCTTCTTCGGTTGGCAGGATGCTACGCCCGGACGGAAAGATCGTCGGCACGGTGAGTGCCATACATGTGTGCGCTGGAGTACATACAAACGAGCGCGATCGGAGTAGGGTAGAAGTGTCTCCTCTAGCATCGTTCCGCCTTCGGCATCCTGGCAACGGTCCCTTGCAAAATCAGATGGATTTTTCGTCGTGCAAGGAGTCCCTATGCACAGAGACGCTGTTCCTCGTTCTTCAAAAACTGTCTACCCGTCCCCGGGAAAAGAAGACGGCGATGGGAGAGTTGGTAATTTCATTCTGCGCAGCCTTCCCCGTAAGGAAAGCAGCCAGATCTTCCCCGTGATGGAGTTTGTGCGCCTGAAACTGCATCAGGTGTTGCACGAACCGGGAGAAGTAATCCGCTCGGGATATTTCCTGAATAATGGACTCGGTTCGCTGCTCACTACCCATCCGGACGGTAAGACTGTCGAAGTAGGCTTAACTGGAAAAGAAGGGTTTATTGGTTTGCCGGTAATCTACGGGTTCAAGACCAGTGCGCTCAGGGTGGTCACCCAGGGCGACGGCACTGCTTATCGCGTGGAAGTCGATACCCTGCTGCGGCTATTGCCCCGGTGCCCTGAACTCGAAAAACAACTCCAGCGCTTTTCCATGGTTCTCGGAATGCAATCGACGCAACTGGCAGCCTGCAACCGCCTGCACGAAGTTACCGGACGTTTGGCGAGATGGCTGTTGATGAGCCACGACCGGATTGGCGGGACCATTCTTCCCTTGACCCAGGAGTTCCTGGGACAGATGCTGGGCAGCCGGCGGGCAAGCGTCACCGCGGCGGCGGGGATTTTGCAGAGAAAAGGAGCGATCGAATATTCTCGGGGAAGCGTGGGCATTCTAAATCGAGGAAAACTGGAAGCATCGGCATGCGAGTGTTACGAGGCCATCGAGCGGCAAAAAAAGAGATGGCAAGAGGAAGCGAACTAGCGGCTGGTCCACCCGAGCTCCGCGGCCACACGCTCTTCGGTCGGCTCCGACAAGTCGCGCTCCAACACGCGGATACGATCTTGCCTCCGTTCGTACGCGGCCCGTTCGTCCGAGCTTAACCCTCCGAAGACCTCATCCGCCCGTGTCTTCGATTGTTGTTTGCGAAGACGCTCTAACTCGAGTTGCGGCTCACTCTGCATGACGGAATCCTTGGCCGCTGATCTCATCCGGCTGGCGCGACTTGGAGGGATTGGCTACTTCCACCATAGTCTTCGGTCAGCCCGATAAAATACCGTGGACACTGTACGGTAGCGTACAGATGAAGGCTTCCCAGCGCAACTCTTCGTTTGTTGTGTATTGCTGATGGACCTAGCGGAGCCAGTCTTCCAGCTCAATACCGCGGTCGGTCTTCTCGTCGCGGTACTTCACGATGACCGGGGTATAAAGTGACAGGTGCCATTCTGCAGCCGCGCCCTTCTTGACCGCGCGCGAGCCGGGCACAACGACTGCATTCTCCGGCACTTCCAGCGGTGTTTCTGCGGTCGCTCGGTAGATCTCGCCCTTTACCAAGTCATACAGCGGAGTCGAGCGCGTCAGGATGGTTCCTGCTCCCAGAACCGCTTTGGCCCGCACCAGCGTGCCTTCGAAGATGCCGCAGTTGCCACCGACGAGAACGTCGTCTTCAATGATCACCGGGGCGGCGTTGATCGGTTCTAGAACTCCACCGACTTGCGCCGCGGCGCTGAGGTGCACGCGTTTTCCGACCTGGGCACAGGAGCCGACCAGGGCGTGCGAGTCGACCATCGTGCCCTCATCTACATAGGCGCCGACGTTGATGAACATCGGGGGCATGCAGATCACCGAGGGCGCGACGTAGGCGCCAGTGCGGACGGACGATCCGCCAGGGACGACTCGGACGCGATCCGCGACGGTGAATTGGCGGGCCGGGAACGTGTCTTTGTCGACAAAGGAGAGACCAGCGTTCATTTCAGCAAGAGCGCCGAGGCGAAATCCGAGCAGGATACCTTGCTTGACCCAGGCATTGACGGTCCAGCGCCCGCTAATCTTTTCGGCGGCGCGGATCTTGCCTTGGGTGAGCTGCTCGCGGAATTCGAGGAAAACCTTCCGGGCTTCGGGGTCGTGTTCGACTTCGCCTTGCGCGGACAGCTTCTCAATCGAGGATTTCAGGGTGGGCATGAATGGTTGATTGTTGAATGTTGTTTGCTGATTTGTCAAAGACAGGAACGCGAGTCCCTTCCCACTCTGCTTGCTTCCCTGCGCTGCGGTCGAGGTGACAGGGATAAAGTTTCAATCAGAAACCTAAGAGCCAAGATCTAAGACCTGCCTAAACACACTTGCACTCGCTGCGGATGAGGACGCCTGTCATGGCGTGGGCGATTTCGCGGGCTTCAGGAAGTGTGGGATAGGGGCCGTGCCAGCGGGCGTGCGTGGCGTCGTGGCCGGCGGGACGTCCTTTGCCGTGGCTGCATTGTCCACAGGTGCTGCGGTGCAGGACAATCTTGTGCGGGCCGGCTGCCCAATTTTCATAGATAAAGAATTCTGCGGCGGACGGCGCAGGGGCGGCGGGCCTGGAGATGAGTCCGACCTCGGTCACTACCTTCTGCAGCCGCGAGCGCGTGTCCCGGCGCATGGGCAGAAGCGGCAGGCGGTACACCTCTTCGATTTTGCCCATCATCGCAAGCGCGGCTTTGACCGGTAGCGGGCTGGACTCGATGAAGTTGGCCTGCATCAGCGGCAGATATTTGCGATTCAGGCTGCGCGCGGTCGCCCAGTCATTGTCGAGAGCGGCCCGGGTCATTGCGGCCATCTCGTGGGGAATTTCGTTCGAAGTGACGGAGATCAGACCGACTCCACCCAGCGCGATTACCGGCAGCGTGGCGGCGTCGTCTCCGGAGAGAACAAGAAAGGTTTCCGGCACGGAAGCAATGGCTTCGGAAATCTGTTTCATGTCTCCGCTGGCTTCTTTCACGCCCACGATGTTGGGAATCTCGGAGAGGCGAGCCAGGGTCGAAGGCTCGATATTGGCGGCGGTGCGTCCGGGAACGTTGTAGAGAATGATCGGCTTGTCGCCGACGGCTTCGGCAATGGCCCGGAAATGCCGATACTGGCCCTCCTGCGTGGGTTTGTTGTAGTACGGCGACGCGGTAAGGATCGCATTGACGCCCGGCCGCGAGGCGAGTTCCTTCGCCTTCTCCACTGCCAGATGCGTCGCATTGGAGGATGCGCCGGCAACGATAGGGACGCGCCCGGCGGCGACTTCGATGGTGGTATCGATGACCTGCAGCCACTCGTCATGACTCAGGGTGGGAGTTTCTCCCGTGGTGCCACAAGGCACCAGGAAATCGATACCGGATTCAATCTGCCATGCGATCAGGGTGCGCAGGGCTGCGTCGTCGATGGAGCCATCCTGACGAAACGGAGTTACGAGGGCAGTACCACAGCCGCGGAGTTGCATAACAATAAGATAGCGCGAATGGCGGCGGAGGGAAAATCGGAGTGAGCAAGGTCACAGATCCGTACTCTACCCGTCAAATACAGAATCTTGCCGAGATGGCAAGCAAAATCGCTACAGCTCCCGCCAAACATCCTTGAATTCGTAGAACCCTTTCTTCCCAACGATCCACTCTGCGGCACGGACCGCACCCTCGGCAAACCCGCGGCGGGATTTCGCGTCGTGGCACAGGTAAATGCGGTCTCCGGTCGATTCGAGAATGACCTCGTGCAGGCCGACGACCTCGCCTTCACGGAACGACGTGATTTCGAGATCTTCGGCTACGGCCCCGCTGGCCTGGAGCATCACGTTCTGAATCGCGATTGCCGTACCCGAGGGCGCGTCCTTCTTGTGGACGTGGTGGCGCTCGAAGATCTGCCCGGTGTACTCATGCTGAAGCGCTGCGGCGGCCGTGCGGGCTACATCGAGAAACAGATTTACCCCGATTGAAAAGTTGGGAGCATAGACAAACCCGGTTCCATGCTCCTGAACTAATCGGCGGACCGAATCAAGCTTGTCGTACCAGCCTGTCGTGCCGACGACCATGTTCTTGCCTGCCTTCACCGTCGCTTCGATGTTCGCGAGAACACCGTCCGGCGCGGTGAAGTCAATCACGCAAGCGATATCCCGCAAGCAGTCGGGCGTGAGCGCGGCACAGTTGGCGTTGTCGTCTACGTCGGCAGTGCGCACGTGATGTTTGCGCTCGGCAGCCACCTCGGCCACCAGCGACCCGGTTTTTCCACGGCCTAGCAGGAGAAGGTTCATCTTCGATCCAAGAAGATTTAATCACAGAGGACGCCGGAAGGCACATCCGGGCCGAGGAACGCGTCCACCGCAGCGTGGCTTCCCTTAGGCGAATGTTTCGGCGTCAAGTTCCGAGAAGAAGGTTTTGTGCAGCCGCTGGATGACCTCGGGAACCTCGTCTTCTTCGATGACGAAGGTCAGATTAATCTCCGACGCTCCCTGGGAGATCATGCGGATCTTCTTGTCGGCAAGTTCGCGGAACACGAGAGCTGCGATTCCCGGCGTGTCGCGCAGGTTTTCGCCTACAAGGCAAACAATGGCCTTGCGGCCTTCATATTTGACGTCCGCTAGCTTGGCCAGATCGGCAGCCAAGGCGGGGATCGCCTGGTTCGAATCCACGGTGAGCGACACGCTCACTTCCGAGGTCGAAACTACATCGACGGCGACTTTGTGGCGATCGAAAGCCTCGAAGATGGACTTGAGGAACCCGTGAGCCAGCAGCATACGGGGCGCGGCCACGTCGATGATGGTGATCTTCTTCTTGGCTGCAATCGCCTTGAAGATGTTCTTGCTTTTGGGGGCGCGGGTGGTGATGCGCGTGCCTTCACACGACGGGTTGCGCGAGTTGAGAACGTAGACCGGAATATTTCTCTGAATCGCGGGCAAGACCGTGGCTGGATGCAGAACCTTCGCACCGAAGTACGCAAGTTCGGCAGCCTCATCGAAGCTGATGACCTTAATCCGGCGGGCATCGGGGCAGATGCGAGGATCGGTGGTAAGAATGCCGTCGACGTCGGTCCAGATTTCAATGCGGTCGGCGCCCAACCCCGCGCCAAAGATGGCAGCAGAAAAATCCGATCCGCCCCGGCCGATAGTGGTGGTGATTCCGGCGCGATTAGCGCCGATGAATCCCCCCATCACCGGCACCTGTCCAGCGCGGAGCAGCGGCTGAACTTTTTCCTGCAGCCGGGCATTGGTTTCCTCGTATTGAGGCACGGCTTGCATATAGCTGCTGTCGGTCACGAGCACATCACGGGAGTCGACGTGAGCGCCGTTCATGTCGCGCGCGGCAAACGCGGCGGCAACGATCTTGCTGGAAAGCATTTCGCCGAACGCGGCGACGTGGTCCGTGGTGCGGGGAGTAATCTCTCCTACGGCCGAGATGCCGCGAAGCAGTTCGTCGAGGGACTCGAAGTCCGAACCCAGTTCGGAATGAAACTCGGTGAAGCGGGCGGTGCCCAGCAACTCGCTGGCAGTGTTATAGTGCCGCTCCTGCAACGACCGGCAGAGCTTGAGCGCGGTCTTGCGCTCGCCCGCTCCGGCAGCCCTGGCCATGGTCAGCAGCGTGTCAGTGACTTTTGCCATGGCGCTGACCACGACGAGCGGTTGCTGGGGCTGACGTCCTTGAACGATCGATGCGACCCGGTCGATAGCTTTGGCGTCTTCGACGGAAGTGCCCCCGAACTTCATGACGATCATCGGCGGGGCTCCGGATGGAAGCGACGACGTTCAAGACGACTTGCGGGTGCGGCGGCGGGACGCCGCCGCGATAGCCGGCCGGAGGCCGGCGCTACGTTCGAAGACTCGTCACTGGGAGACGTCATCCCAGATAGCCTTTGGCTTTCAGCAATTCGGCGTTCAGAACCGCGGCGCCGGCTGCGCCACGGATGGTGTTGTGGGAGAGCACGGTGAACTTCCAGTCGAGCACGCCGCAGGGACGGAGGCGGCCAACCGCGGTGGTCATGCCGGCGCCCATATCTACGTCGAAGCGAGGCTGCGGCCGGTCGTTTGCTTCGAGATAGACGATCGGACGCTCGGGGGCGCTGGGCAACCGCAGTTCCTGCGGCTCGGCGCGATAGCTGTTCCACGCCGCAATAATTTCTTCAGGCTTGGCCTTTTTCTTCAGGCGAACCGAAATCGACTCGGTGTGTCCATCTTCCACGGCAACGCGGTTGCATTGCGCGCTCATGGCGAAGGCGCCAGGATTTACTCTTGATCCATTCAGTGAACCCAAGAGTTTCCGGGTTTCCTCCTCCATCTTTTCCTCTTCGTTCTTGATGAAGGGGATGACATTGCCAAGAATGTCAAGCGACGCCACACCGGGATATCCGGCTCCGCTCACGGCTTGCATGGTCACGGCCATGACCGTTTCCAGCCCAAAGAGCTGGTGGAGGGGCGCGAGCGCGAGAACCAGCCCGATGGCCGAGCAGTTGGGGTTGGTGACGACGTATCCCCCGGACTTCTTGCGCCACGCCTGAATGTCGATCAGGCGGATATGCCCGGCATTGACCTCGGGAATGACTAGGGGAACGTCTTCCTTCATGCGCAAGGCGCTGGAATTGGAGACGACAGCGCAGCCAGCTTCGGCAAAGCGTGGCTCGAGTTCGGCAGCGATCGAAGCGTCGAGCGCTGCGAAGATGATTTTGGGTGCGCCTTCTGGGGTGGCGGGTGAGACCTGCATCTTCGCGACCGCGGCGGGGATCGGAGTCTTCAGGCGCCAGCGCGCGGCTTCGGCGTAAACCTTGCCTTCGGACCGGTCGGAAGCAGCCAGCCACGCCACCTCGAACCAGGGGTGGTTCTCCAGCATTTGAATGAAGCGCTGACCGACGACTCCGGTGGCGCCAAGGATCCCGATAGGAAGTTTCTTGTTCATAAAGGTAAAGAGAATTTTATATCAAGCAGGGCGCGGAATCCCTGTTTCGGCGTCAGTTTTGGGGTTACTAAATGCTATGTGAGGTAGAAGGGCGGGTGGGGACCGAATGTCCGGGCGCGGACGCCCGTACGGCAGCCGTCCGGATCCTTCGGCTTCGCTCGGACAAGCTCTGGCGCCACTGACTCCGGACTGTAGGATTCTCGTCCATCTGCCGATAGTAAGAGTTGGAGGGCGATCCTATGCCAGAGCTACGGCAAAACTTTTTCACGAAAGAGTGGGTGATCATCGCGACGGAACGGGCCAAGCGGCCGGAGGAACTGGCGACGCATCGGGTGGTAGAGCTCGTGCCCGCGCGGGTGGAGACTTGCGCATTCTGTCCGGGCAATGAGAGCAAGACGCCGCCGGAAGTGATGCGGTATCCGGTAAACGGAGAGCCGTGGCAGGTGCGGGTGATCCCCAACAAGTTCGCGGCATTGTCGAGCGACGTGCAGCCCGTCCGCAATTTACAGCATCTGCGACGGCGAGTGAACGGATTTGGGTTTCATGAGGTGGTCGTCGACAGTCCCGACCACTCGAAGTGCATGGCCCTGCTGAGCGACGAGCAGGTGGCCAAGATTCTCGCCATCTACAAGCAGCGCTACAACATGTTGAGCCAGGACCCACGCATCAACTACATCACCATTTTCAAGAATCACGGGTTGGATGCGGGGGCAAGCCTGCAACACCCGCACTCCCAGCTGATTGCGACGCCGGTGATTCCCAGCCAGGTGCGGCACCGGTTGCACGAGGCCCTGCGCCACTACGACGATGTGGGCGAGTGCATGTTTTGCCATATGGTCGAGAGGGAAGTGGAAGATCAGACCCGCGTGGTCCTGAAGAACGAGTATTTCGTTGCGATGGAGGTATTTGCTTCGGCCACTCCGTTTGCCACGCATATTTTCCCGTTGCGGCATATGGCCAGCTTTGGCGACATTACGGAAAAGGAAGTCATCGATCTGGCGCGCATCTTGCGCACCCTGCTGGCGAAAATCTATGTGGGGCTGGAAAATCCGGACCTCAATTTCACCATTCGCAGCGGACCGGCGGAGTATGCCGGGGCGCGGCACTTCCACTGGTACATGAGCGTGATTCCTCGGCTGACGCGAGTAGCGGGATTTGAGCTGGGATCGGGGATGTTCATCAACACCGTGCTGCCAGAAGACGCTGCGGAGTTTCTGCGGAAGGTAGCAGTCGAGAAGGCTGCGGGCGCAGGAATGTAGAAGCTGTCCGCCATCAGCCTTCGGCTTTGATCTGTCAGTCTGAACCCTGAACTACCCCAGCCCATGGCAGGCCGGAATCGGCATCTATTGGCTCCGCAGGATGGCGTAGATTCGGGGGCGATCTGAGCAGAAAGCTGATCGCTAACCGCCGACAGCTAGCTGCGGTGATGCGTTTCCTGCCCTCGGAAGGGAAATTCGGAGAGTGGGCCAAACTTTTTCTTTTCGGCATAGAGTCGCCAGCGGCGAAAGACGATACGCAGGCTGGCCATCACGGGGATCGAGAGGTAGACGCCCAGAATCCCGGCGACCTCGCCTCCGGCCATGACCCCGAAGATCGCGGCCAGGGGATGCAGTTCCACGCTTTCGCCCATAATTCGCGGGGAAGAGACATAGTCCTGGATCAGGCGCCACACTCCCAGGAAAACGATAACCACCAGCCAATGGGGATAGCTGGTGAGCAGGGCCACCGTGACGATTGTCATGGCGCCAACGAGGGGGCCGATCACAGGAATAAACTCCAGCATCCCTCCGATCGTGCCCAGAACCAGCGCGTATTGCATGCCCATGATCGCGAGGAACGAGGAGTATACAACCAGCGTCAGCGCGGCCAGGGTCAGTTGGGCCCGAATGAAGTGCGCCAGCATCTTGTTCAAGTCATTGAGGACGTTTTCCAGGAATTCGCGTTGGGGGCGGGATTGGATGGTGGAAAGCAGGAAGTCACTGAAGGCGCGGCCGTCTTTCAGAAAGAAGATCGAAAGAAGGGGGACCACGAACAAGAGCCAAGCCTGTTTAGCTACCTCGGCGGTCCGCAACCCGATCCGCTGCGCGAGCTGGGAGATGTCGTCCTCATGGCTCACTAAGAAAGATTGAACGAATTCAGCGGTATTTGGTCCCCAGCCATGCTCGACTTCTAGCTGCCTCGTAATTTGTCCGGACTTCAGTTGGTTAAGAAGAGTGGGCAGGGACTGTCCCAGCCGAGCGCCTTGGTGCGTGACCTTGGGGCCCACCAGGACAAAGAACACCACAACGACCGCGATCAGGAGGGCATAGATAACCGTGATAGCGCGTCCCCTGCCCTTTAAGAGTCGTTCCAAGTGATTGACCAGCGGGCTCATCAGGTAAGCAAAGAAGATGGCAAAGAGGAACGCGATGAGGGTGGCGCGGGCGACGTAGAGAAACCCCAAGCCAAGCGCAAACAGCAGCCCCGTTACCAGAACCCGAGCCGTGCGTGCATCCGTCAGTAACAATAAATTTTCCAGGGCGTTCTCGATTCTGCGGCCGGGCCGATATCTGCTAATCCCGGAGTACTTCGATATTATCGGCAGGAATCTCCACGCGCATCAGTTTGAAACGATCGTGATCGTCTAACCACAGGATCCAATTGAAAGTATCGCCGCTCAAATTGAGGCGGAGCAGTTCACGTTCATCGCCTCGGATCTTGACCTTTTCTTTGCCCACAAGTTCCATGCGCACACGCAACGACATGCGATCCTGAGGAACGAGCACGCCGAACTCTCCGGGGTCCTTCTGGCATTTCAGGCCGTCGGCCTCCTGTTTGCAGTCCGCAGCGAGAAATCGCCAGGCCAGCACCTGGCGGTGAACAAAGAAATTGTTGTCGAGAATCGCGGAAGTGCTGGGCATCAGGAATGGTTCTTCGGCTGCCTTGGCGGAAGGCGAAGTCGAGATTTTCTCGAGAAGAAAGTCGTCATTCGGCACAACGGTCAAAGAACCGCCCGAGACCTGGCTCCACTCATAGCGGAGCAACGCCCCGCTGGAAGTGATCTCGAGATCGGATTTTTGCATCATCGGATTGTCGGTTCCGTCCTGCTTGAGTTGCGACTTGATGATGCTGTTCGAGTTCTGCTGCTGGATATTGAAAGTTTCCGTGGCCACGCGCTGGCCCTTAACGAACACGCTAAACGAACCGGAATCAACCGTCTGGATGGCTGACTTTTCCTTGTCTTTTCCCTTTTCTTTCTTGTCGCGGGGCGCTGCGAAAGCAGCCATGCAGGCGGCCAGACCAAAGGCCGTGATCCAGCGCAGATTCTCAGGGAACTTCACTCGACATCTCCTTCTTCGATGCGTACAACGATTTCTTTCAAGCCCAGGACTCGGGCGATTTCAGCAGCAATCTCGTCCACGGCACGGTGGCTCGTGGAAATCGTGATCGATGCCTTGGTATAGCTCTTTCGCCGTCCGTCGTACAACTGACGAAACTGACTGGGACTACGAAGCAACGGACGTTCCTCCCCAACCTCTTCAGCCTGCTTACAGCAGCGCTGCCATAATTCGGCGACGGGCGCGTCCAGAAAGATCGCAGGCACGCCCGACTTTCTCAGTAAAGCAGCGTTCTCCTTCTGTACGAACGCCCCGCCACCCAAAGCGATGATCCGGCCCGGTCTGCGAGACGCCTGAGAGCCAGCCTGTAAGGATCCATCGGTAGCCGGACGCAGTTGCTCCAGCGATTGCTGCAACGCCTCGCGTTCGGCTCGCCGGAATTCCGATTCGCCAGAGTCGCGGAAAATCTCGGCGACCCGGCGGCCTTCCCGGCGCTCGATGCGGTCGTCCAAATCTTCAAAGATCCAACCCAGCCTCTGCCCGAGAGCACGGCCGACGCTGCTCTTGCCGGCGCCCATAAATCCGACTAGAAAAACAGCATTCACCGGAACGTCAGAAGGCCTTTGCCGCGCACGCCTTGCGTGCACACGAGTGCGCGTTGCGGCTTTAACTTTGCCCGAACCCTTCTTCAAACGGTCCGCGTTTCTATTCGTAGCTATTTGGTGGAGCGTTTTCTGAGGTGGATTTTACCATTGAAGCTGCGTAGAACTACGGTCGAGGACACCGCAGCGCGACCCATGGTACCCCAGAAGGCACTTCCTTCCTTCAGGACGAAGGAGGTGTGCTGCTTGGGCTGAAGCGGGATATCGTCGTGGACTTCGCCGCGTACGGACCGCGCATTGACGTCGGCAGACGTCGAATCGGGAACGACGGCCTCGATATCTCCGCTATGGCTGGTCAAGCGGTAGTCCCCACGATCGCCGAAGTCGCCGATGTAGGTAATTCCTCCACTCGTGGAGATTACCTGCACCAGCGGACCGGTCACCCCGTTCAGGCTGACGTTGCCGCTCAGCGAGTCGACCTCCACATGCCCATCCTGCACGTTGGTAAGGGTGACGGGGCCGTTCAAGGTCTTAACGTGGACATGCGCCCCGGTGATGTCGCGAATCTCAACTGTGGCGCCAGCACCTTCCATGGTCACGTCGCCACGTAGCTTTTCCGCGTGCAGGGTGCCAGCCGTGGAGTGGAGGGTAACGCTGGCATCGCTCGGAACCAGGATCTCGTAATCCACGCGGCCGGACTGGGCGTCGGCACCGGGGAGCAAGTGCGATTGAATCTCGACGCGATTGCCCACAACGTCGTTATCAACTTCAACCTTGTCGGAGGACAAATTCGCATTTACGACGACCACATTGCCGGTGGATGGTTTCACGGAAATGGAGCCATAGGGGTTGTTGACCGATACACCAGCCTTTGCTGCAACGTTAAAGCGGTAATCCTTGTGGGTCTGGGCGGCCAGGGATCCGGCCGTCAGGGTTCCGGCGACTATCGCACCAAGCACTGCCAGTTCAATTACGCGCCCGCCCATAAGTCTCCCCGGTTCTTCCGAGCCGGCGGATCGCCGGCTTCTTGAAAACGCATTCATTATTGCAGAGAACGATCCAACGCCAGCTCAAAAAGCATGGCCTTTTCCTGGTACGCCTCCATCAGCGAACGGCGAGCGTCCTGGTCGTACGGGTCGGCAGCCACGTTGCTTTTGGCATCACGAATGTAGTCATTTACCCGGCGCAGGTTGTCGGTGTACTGCGCCTGCAGCGCGGGACCCTGCTGCGCGATTTCCTGCAGCAAGTCGTCGTCGTTGAGGCCGGCAATCATGGCATCGGAAGCCTCGGAAACTGCCGGTCGGGCGGCGAAGTCGTTATTAGCCACCTCGCTCGGAGCGTGCCGGCGAATCGTGATACCAACGGCGATTAGCAACACGGCGGCAACCGGAAGCGCCCAACGCGCCCATCCCCAGGAACTGCTCAGGGAAGGCAGAAGGGAATGGCTGGAACGCTGCGGACGGATCAATCCCTCCTGCCGCAGAGCGATTTCAATGGAATTCCAGACGCGCGGACTCGGTTCATGCGCTGCGCGCAAGTCACCCGCCGCGCAGGCGATTACCAGGAGCTCAGCCACTAACGCCGAACATTCGCGACAATTCTTCAGGTGTGCTTGCTGCGCCGGACTGCTGCCGCTCTCATTCTCAGTCAGGCTCTCTTGCAACTCAACGCAGGTCATACAACTCTCCCCAAGGCCCCGGTTGCTTCAGCATTCTGCCATTTCCACGTCTTGCAATCACCTTGCTCGACTTGCAGCCGCCAGTCTGCGCTGGCTAACTCTCTACCGTGAATTCTGCCGTCTCTTACTTGGTTGCACGTAATGCCGTTCAGGATTTCTCCGCTTTTTCGGCTCTGCTCATTTTGAGCAGATCCCGCAATTTCATTCGCGCCTTGTGCAACTGGGACTTGCTGTTCCCGATCGAGCAACCCACGATCACAGCGATCTCATTATGTTCGTAACCCTCGACGTCGTGAAGCACAAAAATCGTACGATAACCGGGTGGCAGATCGTCTACAGCCCGCTGCAACTGCAACCGATCGATAGACCCGGCCAGCGCCAAGTCTTCGGCTCCGAAATCCTTCTTCGGAGTGTCTTCCTCGCCCGCCTGCGTGGTTTCCTCGAGCGAAACCACAGGGAGGCTTTTCTTTCTGAGATGCATCAGCACTACGTTGACCGACAGCCGGTGCAGCCATGTCGAAAACGCCGATTCACCGCGAAACGTTCCAATCTTGCGAAACAACTGAAGGAACGCCTCCTGGGTCAGATCTTCGGCCTCGGCCGTATTCGAAGTCATCCGCAAACAGAGCGAATAAACGCGCCGCTTGTGCTTGTCGTAAAGGGCCTGGAACGCGTAGGCGTCGCCTTGCTTTGCCCTTTCGATCAGGCTGGCCTCGAGTGGGTCGCTAGCCTGTTTGTGTTGTGGGTCGGTCAAGTTGCCTTTTCCGGCCGCACCCCGTGAGATGCGGCTAAGTATCTTTACGTTGTATGGCTTGCGGACAGTCGAGGATAAACTACCGTAACCTCTCAATTCAAAAAAGCAGAGCGATTCTACCGTTCTTTGGATTCTCCACCAGGATGCTTGGACGCTGGAAATCCTTTGCTTGTGTCACCTTGAAAGTATTCGGTTCGACTCTTTCAAACGTTATCCCAAATTTGGTCTCTAAATCTTCGGAAATTTGTAATTTCTGTGTCGAGCTACCCGGCAGAATGGGCGGTGGTAATTGTCTCCAAGCCGTGCGCCCGGCTGCCGGTTTCGCGAATCCGTAGCAGGATCGCGAGTCCCATCCCCACGAATCCAAGCACGGAGAAGATCCACATGCCCAAGGCGTATCCCGATGGGTTGCTGAGGCCGGCATGTGCGTAATCGTTGGCACGCCCGATCAGCAGGTTCAGCAGAAAGAACCCGATTTGCTGGATCAGGGTCATGAGAGCATACGCCGTACCGAGCCGCGACTGGTCGACGATGTAGGCCACGGAAGGCCACATGACGGCGGGAATGAGTGAGAACGCAATTCCCATGAGCGATACCGGCACATATAGCGAGACCGACGAGTAGGCCATCATGAGATAGACCGGCATGAGCAGCAGCGAACCGAGCATCATGAACCACGCGCGTTTGCCGACTCGATCCACGAGCAGGCCGAAGAGGGGAGTGGCGATCATGGCCGCGAATGGAAGCAGGCTGTTGAGGTTGCCGGCCAGCTTGAGGCAGGCAACTCTGACCACGTCGGTCGCGTTCACGCCTCCATGCGCCGCGAGAATCTTGTTGGTGAAGAAGTCGATCGCGAAAGTGCGGAACGGGAAAATGGCGGAATAGAACGTGAAGCACAGCCCGACGACCAGCCAGTACGACGCGTCAAAGCGAAAGAGACCTTTGAATTCGAGCTTGTCAGTTTGTGCCGCTTTCCCCAGCTCATATTGTTTTTCAGCCCTCGCCTCCAGGGCCCAGTAAACTACCGAACAGATCACCGCCAGCACGCCAGCTCCCACTGCGATCAGCAATGGGCGTTGCCAGCTCGGTTCTCCAGCCGGACCGTGGGGATAAAAAGCACTGCTGGCCCAGGTTGGTGAGTTATCCGCAGCCACAGACGCGAGCCGGGCGATCGTAAGGTTGATTCCGAAAGCAAAGCTGAGTTCCTTGCCCTTGAACCACTTTGCCAGGGCGGTGGTGACCGCGACAATCATGGACTCGGCACCGAGACCAAGCACCGTCCGGCCAACAATCATCGTGCCGGCATTCCCCTCGGCTGCCGTAATTCCCGCTCCCAGCAAGCAGAGCGCGGCGAACGCCAGAATTGCCTTTTTCGTGCCGATGCGGTCGATGATGATTCCGCCGACGAGAAGCGTGAGCACGGCGGCCACGCTGTAGCTCGCATTTAGCCATCCGAACTGCGTCGCGGAGAATCCCAGCCGGTCGATGAAAATCCGCTCCAGCGCGTTGATGCTGTCGTAGATGTAGTAATTCCCGCCCATGGCAACGCTGATAATGATCAGGACCGCCCAGCGGTAGGAGACAGGAGGCTGCGGACGCGGAGTTTCCGGCATGTTGGGCCCTTTTTGCGGAGTGCGGTTACGAAGACGATCGAACGTAAGGACAAAGAAGGGTAGCAGAGAACAGCTTCCAGCTACCAGCCACTGGCTCTACCACAGTCGGCGGATTCAACTGCCGACGTAACGCGCGTACAAACTCCGAGCGATAGCCGTATCCGTAGTGCCCTTGATGATGGCGCGGCCGTCGGGGAAAACCGTCATTTCGTACGGATCGTGCCAGAATTTCAAGACGAAGTCGTTGTGGCGGACCGTCCCGTGGGGCTGGAGGCGGCGATCCATCTCGGAAAAGTCAATCGGGCGGTGGCGTTCGTGAATCTGCACAGAATTTCGGCCGCAGAGCGTAATGTGCGGGCGGCCTTCACCCGCCAGATGAATGAATTCGCGTCGGCCACAAGCGCGGCAGTCACGCCGGGGCTTGGCGGCAGAGATCTCGGCGTGCTCGTTCGTCCATAGATCGAAGGACAGCAAAGTGCGCCGCAGGGCGCCGGATCCGCCAACTAGCAGCTTTAATGCCTCGGTAGCGGCGATCGAGGCCACGAAGTTGACCGCGGAATTCAGAATGCCGGACGTCTCGCAGGTTTCAACCATGCCTCGTGGAGAATCCGGGAAAATGCAGGCAAGGCAGGCGCTTTCTCTAGGCAGCACGTTCAAAGTGACAGCGTAGCTTCCCACGGCCGCGGAATAGATCCAGGGAAGCGAGCGCTCGACCGCGTAATCGTTCAGCAGGTAACGCGTTTCGAAATTGTCGGTTCCGTCCAGGATGAGATCCATTCCCTCCAGCAGAGCCTCAACATTTCCCGGGATTAAGTCCTCTACTTTTGGCTGAACTACGATCTGCGAGTTGAATGCGGCAATTTTGCGGGCAGCGGCGATGGCCTTCGGCAGAGACTCGGCGGCGTCGGCCTCGTCGAACAGAGACTGCCGCTGCAGATTGCTCGGCTCGACGTAGTCACGATCGATGATGCGCAGAGTTCCTGCTCCTGCGCGCGCCAGCAGGCTGGCTAAGGCAGAGCCGGTGGCTCCGCAGCCGATGATGGCAATACGAGCCGCTTGCAAATTGCGCTGGCCTTCTTCACCGATGCCGCGAAACAGAATCTGCCTGGAATAGCGTTCGCGCCTGAGTGCACCCTCATCCGCGCGGGATTCGTTACTGTCGTCTTCATGTGCCAAAGAGGTCACCGGTGTGGAGTCTCAAAACAATTATTATAAGTGGCAGGGTCGAGTAGAGATTGACTTGGGCGCGTTGACTTCAAGACTCGCCATGCAACGACAGACGGGGCGTGCTTCATCGAAGTGGATCAGCGCCTGACCAGGGACACCTTTGCCGAGACGGTATGCGACACTTCTGACCGCGATGATCGTGCTCTGGTCCGCGGAACTGTCGACCAAGGCAGCGGCGCAGAGTACCTCCCCGAATCCTCAGCTGAGCGGTATTAGGCCCATCGTCCAGGAGCAGCAGCCTTCTCCATCTACAACCACTGCATACGAAGGAAAGAATGTTCTTTCGGTCGACATCCCGGAAGCAGCAGAACGGGACCGCGAGCACCTGCTGGAGTTGTTGCCGCAAAAGGCTGGAGCGCCTTTGCAGCGCGACAACGTCCGCGACAGCATTCGGGCGCTCTTCGCTACCGGCCGCTTTGCCGATATTCAGGCAGAGGTTACGCCGTCCGGCGAAGGCGTTCGGCTCAGCTTCGTAACCTCGGCCAATTATTTCGTCGGAGCTGTGGAAGTGGAAGGAGCTCCCAGCCGTCCCAATGCCAACCAGATTGTCAACGCTGCGAAACTTCAATTGGGAGAGTTGTATACACGGGACAAGCTGAACCGCGCCTTGGAGAATGTCCGCCAGTTGATGCAGGAGAACGGCTACTATCGCGCGCGAGTTACGGCTGAGAGCACATCCGATATTTCGAACCAGCAGACCAGCGTGCTGCTTCACGTTAGCCCCGGATCGCAGGCCCATGTTGGCGAGGTGAAGGTCACAGGAACTTCCAATTTAGCCGTGGGGGAAGTCCAGGGCATCGCGCACATGGAACCGGGCGACAGGCTGACCGCATCCCGGATTACCGACTCGCTGCAGCGGTTGCGGAAGAGGTTCCAGAAGCAAAACCGGGCGTTGGCCCAGGTGTCAATCGCCGAGCAGACCTACCAAGCGTCGTCGAATGCGGTTGATTTTACCTTCCAGATCGATCCCGGTCCCGTGGTTCTGATTTCGGCCCAGGGCTACCACATCGCCCGGGGAACTCTGAAGAAGCAGATTCCCGTGTACGAAGAAAATGCGGTGGATGATGACCTGCTGAACGAAGGCAAGAGCAATCTGCTGGATTACATGCAGACGCGTGGCCATTTCGGTGCAACAGTTAAGATCAAAAAAGAGACCGAGCCGAAGACGCTGCGGGTGATTTACGAGATCGATCCGGGTCCAGTTCACAAACTGGTTCTGATCCAGATCACTGGCAACAAGAACTTCCTGGATACGGCCAGGTTGCGATCCTATCTGCAGATTCAGACTGCCCGCCGTCTCCTAAGCCACGGCAAGTACAGCGAGGCCCTCCTCAAAAGCGACGTGGCCACACTGGAAGGGCTGTACCGCGCGAACGGATTCCAACACGTGCAGATTAAAACCGACGTGGATGATAACTATCAGGGAACCGCAAACAAACTTGCCGTGCACATCAACA
Organism: uncultured Acidobacteriota bacterium; assembly: GCA_963807095.1. Taxonomy (GTDB): domain Bacteria; phylum Acidobacteriota; class Terriglobia; order Terriglobales; family Acidobacteriaceae; genus Sulfotelmatobacter. Next base: position 179,978 of record CAWEAF010000004.1, read on the forward strand.
TCGAAGAAGGGACGAGAACGCGAGTTGGAGAAGTTCAATTAGTGGGGAATCAGAACGTCAAGACGACTGAACTTCCTGAGTTGAGCACGCAGCCGGGCCAGCCTTACTCCGAGCAGGATCTGGCGAGCGACCGGGAGCGGATCCTGGAATACTACTTTGATAACGGGTTTCCCAATGCGTCGCTCGAGATTGCGACCACTCCGGCGAAGAACGAGCCTGACCGTGAGGATGTAACCTTCACCATCCAGGAAGGACAGCGGTTTACTGTGGATCGGGTGATGGTGGCGGGAACCGAGCACACCCGCGGATATGTGGTACAACGCGAATTGCAAGTGCATTCCGGAGATTCACTAAGCCAGCAGGATTTGCTCAACACGCAAACCCGGCTTTACAACCTCGGCATTTTCAGCCAGGTGGATACCGCCGTGCAAAACCCGGAGGGCAGCGATCCACGGAAAAATGTTCTGGTGCAGGTGCGGGAAGCCAAGCGCTATACCTTTACCTACGGCGGCGGGCTGGAGTTTCAGACTGGACTGCCCGCGGGAACGACCGCTCCGCAAGGGGCTACGGGTGTAAGCCCGCGGGTGGAGTTCGACGTAACCCGGCTGAATTTCGCGGGCAGGGATCAGACGTTGACTTTCCAATCGCACGTTGGCCGGTTGCAGCAGAGAGGACTGGTCAGTTACACGGTCCCTAAGTTGTTCGACAGCGACAAGTTCAAGCTGATTTACACGGTCTTCTACGACAACAGCCTGGATGTGGCGACCTTCACCTCGCAGCGACTGGAAGGGAAGATCGACCTGCGGCAGCAGTTCGGCAATGCGGGAGTAGAGCCGGGGACACGTCCCGGGCCAAATTCGATGACCTACCGGTTCGATTTTCGAACCGTCAAGGCGAGCCACTTTGCCCGCGCCTTCTCGCCAGGAGAAATCGCGTTCTTGTCGCTTCCAGCCCGCGTTGGCGGGCCTGGATTCACTTTCATTCACGACAAACGCGACAATCCGCTGGAAAGCACCAAGGGCGACTTTTTCACTCTCGACAGTTTTCTGGCGTCCAGCCTCTTCGGGTCGCGCGCCGAAACCACGACCAAGACCCTTCCCAACAATTTTGCCCGTGCCTTGGCGCAATATTCGACCTACCATGCATTCGGAGGCAAAGGAAAGGCGGAGCGCCAATATGTATTTGCCCGCTCAACCACGATCGGGCTCGAGCAGCCTTTTCGCGGAACCCGCATCCTGCCGCCAGGATCGTGCCCTCTGTCCCAGTCGGGCGAACCGACCTGCACCGACATTGCGACCATCCCTTTGCCGGAACAGTTCTTTGCCGGTGGCGGAAACTCTCATCGCGGGTTTGGGTTAAATCAGGCTGGACCTCGCGACCCGGACTCTGGTTTCCCAGTGGGCGGCACTGCGTTGTTCGTCAATAACATGGAACTGCGCTTTCCGACGATCACCATGCCATTCCTGGGAGAGGGGTTTGGCCTGGCCATTTTTCACGATATGGGCAACGTCTTTACGGCGCAGCACGACATGTTGAAGGGCCTGATGCGCTGGCATCAGCAGAATCCCCAACAGTGCTTGTCCGGAAGTACACCGGACAATCAGTGCATTACCAATTTCAGCAACAACGGCTATGATTACACTTCGCAGGCGCTTGGGGTAGGCGTACGATACAAAACACCGATTGGACCGTTGCGGTTTGACTTCGGGTACAACCTGAATCCGACCCGTTATTTTCAGCTATTTACGGTCCCAAACACGAATCCGGCCCAGCACATACGAGAGACCCAGCGCCTGCGCCATTTCAACGTGTTTTTCAGCATAGGCCAGCCATTCTGATGCACAGCGTCGGCATAAAAAAGAAGCTCGCGGCAGTTACGCTCGTGATGTTACTGGCGGTGCTGGCGACACCCGCAGCCCGGGCGGGCGACGTAATTGACCGCATCGTCGCCACCGTGAACGGGCACATCATCCTTCAAAGCGATTGGGACGAAGCGCTTTGCTACGAAGCTGTCCTGGGCGGACGGGCAGTCGGTTCGTTTACCGAGGAGGACCGCCGCGCCGTGCTCGATCGTTTGATCGATCAGGAACTGCTGGACGAGCAGAGGAAGTCTGCATCTTTTAAGCATGCCACCGAGGCCGAGGTTGCTGCCCAGCTTGCCGAGGCGCGCAAGCAGTATCCGGAAGCGGCGACCGATGCCGGTTGGCAGTCTCTGCTCGAACGATATGGCCTGACAGAGAAGATGTTGGAAACGCATGTCGAGCAGCAAATCGACTTGATGCGATTGGTGGATGCTCACCTGCGTCCCGGCGTACAGATTGACTCCAAAACTATCGAAGCGTACTACCGCGACAAATTTGTTCCCCAATTGAAGGAATCGGGCGCGGGAGAAATACCTCTTGCCGACGTCTCCGCCAAGATCCGCGAGCTACTTACCCAGGAAAGAGTCAGCGAGTTGATGGTCTCCTGGCTCCAGTCGTTGCGGTCGGAAAGTAAGGTCAGCCTCCCGGGGTTCGGTGAATCTTCCGAGGAGGGAGTGCAGACGAGGTGACCGAAGCGACCGCCAGACCTCGCCGCTGGTGGAAATATCTGCTCGTTGTTACCGTCCTGGTGTTGCTCGGCGTCCTCGTCGGGCTTTGGTACACCACCACTCAGTCCTTTCAAGCCTACGTGCGCCGCCGGATGATCCGGGAAGTGGAGCGGATCACTGGTGGCCGCGCCGAGGTGGGCAGCTTCCATGTGGTCCCTTTTCATCTGCAGGTGGAAGTGCGCAACATCATCGTGCACGGCACGGAAGGACCAGCAGACGTTCCGTTGGCGCATGCCGACAGCCTGGTTGCGCAGATGAAGGTAGTTTCGTTTCTGCGAACCGAATTTGGCTTCACATCCTTAGTGCTCGAACGGCCCGTAATCCATATCGCGATTGGCCGTGATGGCGCGACCACCAACCTGCCTTCACTGCCGGTGCTGCCTCCGAGCGTTCCATTCAACGAGCGCGTGCAGCAGCTTTTCGGATTCTCGATCGATCACCTGACGGTGCGGAACGGCGCACTGCTGTGGGCCGATCAGGAGATTCCTCTGGACTTCTCCGTACAGGGAACCGAATTGCAGATGAACTACTCGTATTTCCCTGGCCGTTACGAGAGCCATCTCGCGCTGGGTAAGGTCGATACGGCGTTCGAAAAGTTTCGACCCTTCTCCTGGATGACGACGGTTGACTTTACTTTGGCTCCAACCTTCGCCGAAGTAAAGTCGCTCACCTGGAATTCAGGGCGTTCCTCGATGAAATTTAGCGGCCGGATCAGCGACTTCGCCAGTCCGCGAGTGGACGGAAGCTACGAAGCGCAGATCAACCTGCAGGAAGCCGCTGCGATTGCCCGGCGGCACGACCTGCGCGATGGAGTGGCGGAGTTCAAGGGAAGCGGCCACTGGTCCGTGAGTGACTTCTCAGCCTCTGGCGCGATGGCAATGCACGATCTGGGCTGGCAGGACGAGGATTTTGTGCTGACCAAGGCCGCCGTCAATAGCGACTATGCCCTTACCGACCAGCAACTGAAGCTGACGAAGCTGCAGGGGAGGATTTTAGGTGGCAGCTTTACCGGCGAGGCGCAGATTGAAAACTGGTTGCATAGCGTACCGTTAGCCACAAACAAGAAAGAGGAGATGGCGGTGATCACGGCGGCCAAGCCTCCCTTGAGGAAAGGCGAACTGCCGAAGTTGGTGGGAGTGCAAACCGGAACGGTTCGCTTGCGCCTCAAAGATATTTCCGTCGGCGAGACTGCCGCTGCGCTGAGTGTTCCCGCCCATCCGCTAGGACGATTCCGTCCAGTAGGATCGGCCGCGGGCACCATCGACGCGACCTGGCGCGGAACGCCCAAGACTGCCGACATCAGTTTTGGATTTGACGTGAGCCCTCCTGCACGCGCATCCGCGCGGGACTTGCCGTTGACGGCTCAGCTTCAGGGTAAGTACCGGGGAGCGGCCGACTCCCTGGAACTGGCAAAGTTCGACCTTTCGACTCCGGCATCGAGAATTGCGGCCGCGGGCACGCTGGCGACTCCATCGACCCTGCACGTCTCAATGTCTACGTCCAACCTTGAGGAATGGCGGCCGCTGGTCGCCGCTTTGGGAGGGCCTACGGACCTGCCGTTTCACGTGGACGGCAATGCCGCATTCAATGGCGTTGCGGCGGGAACGTTCTCCGCCCCTACTTTGGCGGGAACGCTGGTTGCTGAGGACTTCGAGTTTACAGTGCCTGCGACTTCGCGAACGCCGGAAAAGCCGGTGCATTGGGATTCGTTCGCGGCCAGCTTCCAGGTGTCCTCGCATGACCTTTCCCTGCGCGGCGGTAGCCTGCGCCGCGGAGAAACAAGTGCAGATTTCGAAGTCACCGCCGGACTGCAAAAAGGACAGTTCACCCAGAGCAGTCCGTATACCGCAAAAGTGAATCTCCATAACGTGGACGTCGCTTCTACCGCGGCGCTGGCGAACTTTGACTATCCGGTTTCCGGAACCGCCGACGTTTCGTTGCAGATTTCTGGCACTCGTGCCCATCCACAAGTCCGAGGACACATTCGAGCCGTCGATGCCCTGGCTTATGGCGAGCCGATCGAAAAGTTCGATGCGGACCTGCATGTCGGTACAACCGAGACCGAACTCAGCAACATCCGGCTGACGCATGAAGGGGCGGAGGTAACCGGCAGCGCTGCTTACACACCCTCGACCGAGGGCTTTCGCCTTGATCTTGTCGGTAAGAATTTCGATCTGTCCCGGGTGCGCCAGATGCATTTGGATGAATTGCCGCTTGAGGGGCGCGCCGATTTTACCCTGCAAGGTTCAGGCACGCTCGGTGCTCCGGTTATCAATACCGATGTGCATGCGCACCATCTGACTTTCGATCAAGAACTGGCCGGAGACATGGATGTGCACGCGACCACCGCTGACGGAAGTCTGCGGCTGAGGGGACAATCGCAATTCCAAAAGGGAACCCTGGCGATCGACGGTACTGTGCAGATGCGCGGAGACTATCCCGCCAACATTTCCGCGAAGATGGATGGCCTCGACTTGGACCCCATCTGGCGAGCCTATCTGGGAAAGCAACTGACAGGGCATTCCGCAGTTGCCGGCACCGTAACGATGCAGGGGCCGTTGCGCTATCCTTCGCGCTGGCAGCTGGACGGAAATCTGTCGGACGTGAACGTGGACGTGGAGTACGCGAAATTGCACAACCGGGGACCGGTGACCTTCACTTACGCCCAACGGACAGCTCACATCGCGCCGCTGCATATGGTGGGCGAGGGGACCGATGTCACCGGGCAGGGGTCGATTCAGTTCGCAGGCTCGCGGGAACTCGACTTGGCGGCAGACGGCCAGGCGGATTTGAAGTTGCTCGGAGGACTCGATTCGCAGCTCACATCCTCAGGGCTGATGACGGTTCACATGACGCTCCGAGGGACGCTGAGCGAGCCGCTTCCACAGGGAACTATTGACGTCAAGAACGGTGCGGCCAACTACGCGGGACTGCCCAGCGGGCTCAGCGAGATGAATGGTTCGCTGGTATTCACCCAGGACCGCATTCACATTGAGCAGCTGACGGCGCGCACCGGCGGCGGCACCCTCGATTTCAAGGGCGACGTCACCAACTACAACCACCAGTTTAATTTCAATCTGACTGCAATTGGAAAAGACGTGAGGTTGCGCTATCCCCCCGGCGTGAGCTCTACGGCAACGGCTGAGTTGCACTGGACCGGGAGCCGGTCTTCCTCGACGGTTTCCGGCGAAGTCCTGGTCACGAAGTTAGCGGTAACGCCAGGATTTGATTTTGGATCGTACCTGGAACGGAGCAGGCAGGCGGCTTCGATTACCCCGGCTAATTCTCCCTTGTACGGCGTAAAACTTGATGTGGCGGTTCGCACCGCGCCCGAATTGCAGATGAAGACCGCGGTCGCCCGCCTGTCCGGGGACGCGGATTTGCGAGTGCGCGGGTCGGCGGCGCGACCGAGCGTGTTGGGCCGCGCGGATATCCTCGAGGGCGACGCTACTTTCAACGGGATCAAATTTCGTTTGGATCGCGGAGATATTACGTTCGCCAATCCGGTGGCCATTGAGCCGCAGGTCAACCTGCAGGCCACGACACATGTGCGCAACTACGATCTCGACGTCACCGTAACCGGCACGCCGGAGCGCTTGAACGTGAACTACCGTTCGGAGCCGCCTTTGCCTAAGTCGGACATCATCGCGCTGCTGGCCCTGGGGCGTACCAGTCAGGAATCGGAGCAACTGCAGCAGCAGTCCGGTCAAACCTTGTTTACCGACGAAGCCACCAACCTGATCATCAATCAGGCGATCAATTCCACGGTTACCGGGCGTATGCAGAAGCTGTTTGGAGTCAGCCGCATCAAGATCGATCCGCAGGGCCTCACGACCGAGACTAACCCCACGGCGCGCGGGCCGCAGGTAACCATCGAGCAACAGTTTGCCAACAACCTCTCCCTTACCTACAGCACCAACGTTTCGCAGAGCGCTCAGCAGATCATCGAGGGTGAATACTACTTCAATCGCAATCTTTCGGTGGTGGGTACGCGCGACCAGAACGGCGTGGTCAGCTTCGATGTGCGCGCGCGCCAGCGCAAGAAATAGAATATCTCCAGATAGCCTGTAGCAGTATGACGTCGCCTGCTGATCTCGAGGTGCTCTCCAACCTGCGCCGAGGCATGGTCGATACGCAACTGCGCGCTCGCGGCATTGCCGATGAGAGAGTATTACAGGCGATGCTGCGCGTGCCCCGCCACGAATTTTCCCCGGAGCGCTATCGTGAGCAGGCTTACGAAGATCATCCCCTGCCAATCGGCGAAGGGCAGACGCTTTCCCAGCCTTACATGGTTGCGATCATGCTGCAGGTCTTAAGGCTTTCGTCAGCGGAGAGAGTGCTTGAGGTGGGGACCGGTTCGGGGTATTTGACGGCTCTGCTGGCGGAGCTGACGGCGCGAGTGGTTTCAATCGAGCGCCATCCCCAGCTTTCCGACGCAGCTCGTGAATTGCTCATGCGGATGGGCTACTCCAACGTCAAAGTGATTTCCGGGGATGGAACCCATGGATTTCCGGAAGAAGCACCGTACGATGCAATCGTGGTTTCAGCGGCGGCCGCAGAAGTTCCGCATAAACTGGTGGAGCAACTTGCGGAAGGCGGAAGGATGATCATTCCAGTCGGACCCGGGGACGCTCAGCAATTGCAGTTTATTGAGAAACGAGACGGGCAGACTTGCACCAGCCTTCGCGAGCTTTGCCGCTTCGTCCCGCTGGTGGCTGGACCTGAGGCTAAGATCTGAGAGCTAAGACGTGAGAGCTAAGACGTGAGAGCTAAGACCCGGCCCCAAGGTGCTGCATTTACAATCAACCTGTGGCGTTCCTTCACAACCTGCGTGTAACGCTCGAGATGATTAAGTGGGAACACTCGATCTTCGCGCTGCCCTTTGCGCTGTGTGGAGCGATGCTGGCGGCGGGAGGATTTCCCCCGGTACGCCAACTCGCCTGGATCATCGTTGCCATGGTCGCAGCCCGTTCCGCCGCGATGGCGTTCAACCGCTGGGCCGATGCAGCAATCGACGCCGCTAATCCACGAACCAGCACGCGTGCCCTTCCGGCCGGCCATCTATCGCCGGGCTTCGCAGTGACCTTTGTCCTGGTATCGAGCGCTGTCTTCATATTCGCCGCAAGCCAGTTAAACCGGCTGACGTTGCTGCTCTCGCCGGTGGCTCTGGCCGTGCTTCTGCTTTATTCGTACACCAAGCGGGTGACGCGCTGGTCGCATCTGGTGCTGGGATTCGCGCTGGGAATTGCGCCAGCGGCGGCATGGATTGCCGTTCGCGGTTCGCTCGATCCCCGCATCCTGTTGCTTACGGCAGCTGTCACGTTCTGGGTAGGCGGCTTCGATGTGCTTTACGCCTGCCAGGATTACGACTTCGACCGTCAGGCGGGATTGCATTCGCTGCCGCGATACTTCGGGATCGGCGCGGCGTTATGGATTGCACGCGCCTTCCATCTCACTATGGTGGGACTGCTGATTGCTTTGTTGATTGCCTTCGGAATGGGCGCATTGGCGGCGGGCGGCGTCCTTGCGGTGACCCTGCTGCTGGTTTACGAACACTCGCTGGTGAGGCCCAACGATCTCTCCAAGCTCAATGCCGCCTTCTTTACGATGAATGGTGTGATTTCTGTATTGTTCTTCGTCTTCGTGGCGGCAGATCTGTTGCTTCGAAAATAGCTTTTGGCGGCTGCCGGGGCCCGCCGTCTGAGTGCTGGAGACCCCGGACAGCCGTCCGTCTTTTCCTCTCTACTGCGGTTTGACCTTCAACAGAAGCATCGTCCCACTTTCCAGCTTCACGTTGTTCTTTTCCGACGTCATCAGCGAACCCTGATTGCTATTCTGCTCGGAAGAAAGGGTCACATTGGAAATCCCGATTACTCCTTGCGTCTGGGCATTGATCACGGGATGAGAAGGCACTTCGTTCTGGTCTGACGGTGGCGGCGCCATTCCTCCGGCAGAAGGAGTCGAGGGCGGAGGCGATCCACCCATGGAGCCGGTCCGGTTCGCACCGCCCCCGGCCGGCATTCCACTTCCGGGATAGCTCGACGCTCCAGCCGGTTGCGTCGGATTCCCGAAACTGTTGTTCTGCTGGCCGATGATGGCTTGGATCGACATGGGCAATTGCATGGAATTTCCATCTTTCATGACCGCGCGATCGAACGAGATCGCCAGTTCCGATTGCTTCTGCTCTTTGTTGCGCGCCTGGGCTTCGGTGATGTGTCCGATGACCTTCGTGTCCTTGGGCACCAACACTTCGCCGGCCTGAGTGGTCATGTCCTGCGTGACCTTAGCGATCACTTCATCCCCGGTCTTGGCTTTCTTCGCGTCCACGGTCTTGATCAACTGCACAGGAATGACGCTGCCGGGGGATATTCTGAGCGGGCTGGACTGCGCCTGCCCTGCGTTTGGCTTTGCGGGGACCTGCGGTGACGACTGGGGAGCGGTTGCGGCCGGAGCCTGGGGCTGAGCAGCCGTTGCCCTCGATGTGTTTTGCGCCAGAGCGGCGGCGCACAGCAGGACCGTGGTGAGGCCTGCCTTCACTAGAAGCTTATTCATGAACGAACTCCTTCTGCTGAGGTAAAAGCGACACAAGAATTCTGGTCTGTGTGATGCAGTTTTCAGCCGGTTCGTAAGCCAGCAATCTGGGCGGGCTGTACCGACCCGTGGTGTACCGGTAGCCGGTGCTTCCAATAGCAGATTCCGCATTTCCTGCGATATCATTGAATAAGATGGTTTCCATGCACGTTTTTCAGTCCCACGGCTTTCAAACCGACGATCCGCGCCTGGAGCCGATTCATGAAAAGGTGCTTGCCGGCGCGCGACTGGACGCCGCTGATGCCCTCACCCTGTACCGGACCGGGGACATTCTCGCCGTTGGTTGGATGGCCAACCATGTCCGCGAGCGCCTGCACGGCGACAAGACGTATTTCAACGTCAACCGGCACATCAATCCCACGAACGTGTGCGTGGCGGCCTGCCGTCTATGTGCGTTTGGCAGGAAGAAGGATACGCCCGGGGCCTACACGATGGCGTTGGAGGAGGCCTTCGAGACTGCTGCGTCCGGATATTCCGAGGCCGTCACGGAATTTCACATTGTGGGCGGGCTGCATCCCGACCTCCCGTTTCAATATTTTCTGGATTTGTGCTCCGGACTGAAGCAACGATTTCCGCAAGTTCACCTGAAGGCGTTCACCATGGTGGAAGTTGCCTATCTGTCGCGGCGGGCCAAGCTCTCGATTCGCGAAACTCTGGAGCAGCTGAAAGCGTCTGGCGTCGACTCCTTGCCTGGTGGCGGAGCGGAAATTTTCGCCGACCGTGTCCGCCATATTATCTGCGACCACAAGATTGATGGAGATCAGTGGCTGGAAACGGCCAAACTGGCGCACCAGATCGGACTGAAGTCGAATGCGACCATGCTTTATGGCCACGTTGAGAATGACGAGGACCGCGTCGACCATCTCTTGAAACTGCGTGCCCTGCAGGACGAAACCGGCGGATTCCAGACTTTTATTCCCTTGGCATTTCATCCGGACAACACTCCGCTGCAACATCTACCCAAGACGACGGGCATGCTCGATATCAAGCAGATTGCGGTCAGCCGTCTGGTGCTCGACAACTTCCCCCATATCAAGTCGTACTGGCAGATGATGACGGCGAAGATTGCGCAGATTTCGCTGCGCTTCGGCGCGGACGACATGGATGGCACCGTGATCGAAGAGAAGATCTACCACGATGCCGGCGCGACCACTCCCCAAGGCATGCGGCGGGAAGAACTGGAACGCCTGATTCGCGCCGCTGGAAGGGAACCGGTAGAGCGCGATACTCTGTATCGCCCTGTGACCAGAACTGAGACCTCGGTTACGGTTGCGGTGTAGCGCCCTCGTTAGGGCTTCGGAATTCTTCAGCCCCGGAATTCAGCCCCCCAAATAGCGCGCAGAGTCCGGAACTACTGGGGCACGTTCATCTGCCTGGCGAAACCACGTGTGGCGCTGCGGTCTTGAGCGTAATTAGGGATTTCACGCCAACTGACGAACCGCTAGCGACCGTTTCGGTGGACTACTCCGAGAATTACTCCGACAATCAAACCCAAAGTCGCGATCATCAGCACGACGAACATGTTCCCTGATACAAGCGACAGCAGGTACCCTAGAAGCCCGCCGGTCACAATTCCGATGAGGATAAATTTCAGGATGTTCTTCGCCAAGTTCCTGGCCCGATTGGGCATTGTAGCCGTCAATGAGGGAAATCGATGTCACAGCAGTGAGGCACGTTTCCAGTTCCGCGTGGTGGTGAAAACGGTTACCGACGATAGCTGGCTAGACTTTCCTTCGCGGTGTCCAATTCAAATATGAGATTGCTGCGGTTCTTTAGACGAGCTCTGCTTTTTCTTGTCATGGGCACCATTGCGCTCATGGCGGGAGTGTCGGTTTATTTCAGGATTGAACAGTATTGGTTCCGGAGGCAGGCGGAACGACTGCTCGATGATGTGCGCGGGCTGGAGTTGAAGAAGGCGGGTGCGGCCGAGGTACGGCGTGTGATCGGACGATGGGGCTTCAAGCAGTTGGGCCCTGAGGTCAATTCGCCCGGCGGATCTTGCCCGCAAGACAACTGTGTCTACTTTCTCCGACTCACGCCGAAGCTCTTCGGCCCGGACCCCTTCACTGCACCACCTACCGCACGCGTTTTCGAGTGGCTCGGATTGCGTCCGAAAGACGTGGAGGCCTGGGTGCATATGCGAGGGGATGCGCTCTACTCCAGTTCATTTTCTGTTGATACGGTTGGGCGAGGATGCGACTGGGGCGGGTGCACGCTTGTGGCTGTTGCGGGCAGCAGAGCAGAGAGTTCATGGAGCGACCATGATCGGCCTGAGCGCAAATTGAGGCACTCGCTGTTGCATCCAAGATATCTGGTTGGAGCGTCTCCAACAATGTTCAATGTCGACACCGGAGGCTCCCCTGCGATAGTCATCTGGGCCGAGTTCTCGCGGGATGCGAAGGCCGCAGACATATCGCGGCTGATGCAGTTCGATCTGAGCTGCCTAACAAAGCTCCGCTCCTGCAAAGTCCAAGATCTGATGCCGACCGTCTGGGAGCAGACGGTTGAGGATAGCCGTGCGCCCGCAGTGGCCTTAATGTGTACTACGGAATTGTCAAAGCGCGTAGCGCAACTCGCGGATGACGTTGCAGTTGTCCGGCCCAAGACAGTCGAACTAAATCCTCCACGGCACGAAGGCGTGCCACCTCAACTGCCGCATGTTGAAATTGTCAGCTTGGTGAAGAAATCGAAGTACTCTCGACTGGGCAAGGGGTTGGAGGCTAACGTTGACGTCGATAGCCCGAAGGTCATGACCACCGCCGATACGCAATCTTCAATCCGTGCAGGCCAGCCGTATGTGTTTCTTCTGCAGCATCACCACGATCCTGTCAGCAACTCGATGGCCCTCTATCCTTGCGGCATCTTGACGCTGAACGATGCGAATCTGCGCATGGTGCGCGAGGCGGTTGCTAACGGAGCAGAGTGAGCAGCTATCCATTCCTCCAGTTGCTAACCATCTGTTTACACAGCGGAATGCAACGGAGCCAGTGTAACTTGCCGAAACCAGGCATTGGGCTCAAAATCCCTTCGGGGCCAAAGAGCGCACGTTCTTTGCTATTTGGAAGCGCTTGAATCCGATGTATCCGCACTAATTGTCTTAGTGTCACGGCTCTTGTTTGTCTCGCGCGATCCGTCGTAGCTCTTCGGGCGATGAGTTCAGCAGATTCCGCAGCACCGCGACCTCCGCAGCGATTCCCGTCTTCAGCGCAGGTTCCACATCAGGTGCAAATTGAGGCGAGTGATTCGAAGGAAGGCGTTTCCCTTCGGCCTTCGCCTGTGCGAATTTCTCCGGATCGGCGCCCCCGAGGCTGAAATAAAATCCCGGCACTCCCTGCTCGGTGAAAAATGAGAAGTCTTCGGACGGGGTGATGGGCTCTGCTGTGACCACATTGTTTTTTCCCAAAGCAGCTTCCAGTGGGGCGCGCAAATGCTCCGCCAGTTGCGGACTGTTGTAGACCAGATCCGTTCCTTCGTAGTGCTCGACCAGGGGCTCGCGGGGTGCGGCGCCCGCAGCGGCTTCGCCTTTGGCAATCCGACTAATGGAATCCAGAATATGTTTTCGCACGTCGGCTTTGCGGGTGCGGATGGTCAAGCCCATTTCCGCCTGATCTGGAATGATGTTGTTCTTTGTGCCGGCGCGAACGTAGCCCACCGTGACCACGGCCATTTCGCCCGGCGGAACCTCGCGGGAGACGATGGTTTGTAAAGAAAGGATGGTTCGAGCGGCAATCACGATCGGATCGACCGTCGCCTGGGGCATGGCTCCATGTCCGCCCTTGCCAAAAATCGTGATGCGCACGGAATCCGAGTTCGTGTTGTAAACGCCGGGAGTGATCCCCACCATGCCGGCCGGGAACTCGTTGCCCACATGCAGGGCCACGGCTACATCGGGCTTGGGAAAGCGGGTGAACAGACCGTCGCGCAGCATGCCTTCGGCTCCGCCGATGGTCTCTTCCGCGGGCTGGCCGATTAGCATCAGGGTGCCATGCCAGGTGTTCTTGCTCTGCGCCATCACTTCTGCCGTTCCGAGTAGTGCGGCAATGTGCACATCGTGTCCGCAGGCGTGCATCACCGGGACATCGCGTCCAGCCTCATCTTTCATGTGGACCTTGCTGGCATACGGCAGCCCGGTTTTTTCTTCCACCGGAAGCGCATCGAGTTCCGTGCGCAGCATCACCGTCGCCCCGGCGCCATTTTTCAGCAGGGCGACAATCCCGGTTTTGTCTATGTGCTCGGTGACCTCGTATCCCGCCTGGCGCAGGTCCGCTGCCAGCTTGGCCGCGGTTTGTGTTTCGTGCCCGGACAATTCCGGATGCTCGTGCAGATCCAGATAAAGTTGATGGGCTTGTGGATAAACGTTAGCGGCTTCCTTTAAGGGTGAATTCTGTGCGACAGCAAGCGCACTGAACAACGCACTGAACAACAGGAACGCGATGCATCTGCATGGGACCATGGCTGGGGATCATAAACTGCGGATTCAGAAGACTGCAAACCCTGAGGGAAGTTCCGTGCCGGGAAGACTCCATTCTTAAATCGAATTTATAGTGCCGATTTACCGCGTTTCCTCTTTTCTACCGGGTGTACAATCGGCTTAAGAAAGCACTTGGTTGCGCGACTGTCGTTAGCAAGGCCGAGGCGCTCATGAACGTTCACGTCAGTTATCGTCTTCCGAAACTCCCCGCTGTTGAGAAAGATGTTCAGCATCAAATCGAAAAACTGCAAAAACGCCTCCAGGTATTCCGTCCCGAGCTAATCCACCTGAAAGGCATGGTGGAGGAAGTGTCGGCGCGCGAAGGCACCACCGTGTCGCTGAACCTTCGTCTGCCCTCGGGGCAAATGGCAGTGCAGACGTCGGCTCCGACGGCAACGGCCGCGGTGAAGGCGGCATTCGAGGACTTGCTGCAACAGCTCAACAAGCACAAGGAGATTCTGCGCGCCTCGCACAAGTGGAGCCGGCGCCGGGGAGACACTACGCGGCAGGGCGCTCCGGTGCGCGAAGTTCCGTTTGAGCAGACGTTAGCAGCGGTGTTTCCTGCGACCATCTCGTCCGACGACGTGCGTTCGTACGTGAACGCCAACCTGGCCCGGCTCGAGCGTTTCGTGGAACGCGAAATTTATTTCCGCGAAGCGCAGGAGACGATGGCTCCGAACTGCGTTTCTAAAGACGAAGTGATCGATGAAGCGATTGCGGCTGCCCTGACCGAAGGCCAGGAAAAGCCCGAAAAGCTTGCGCTCGAGCCGTGGCTCTACCGCCAGGCCTTGCGGGCGTTGGACGAACTCTCGCGTACGGATGAAAGCAATGGCAACGCCGTGCACCTGGAAGACTCCGCGCGGCTGCCGAATGTGCGCGGCAGTGATGAAGCGGAGTTGCAGTTTCACCAGCCGGATGAATCCATCACCGGAGCGACGGTTATCGCCGATGGTCGCGTGGCTACGCCCGAGCAAATCCTGGCCTCCGACGAGCTTCTGCGCTTGATTGCCTCGGCCCTGCGCGATCTCGGTTCCGGCCCTCGGGAAGTCTTCATCCTGCATGCCGTGGAAGGATTCAATGTCGATGAGATTGTGGCGATCACCGGGCTCCCGCACGACCGGGTGCTCGCCTTTGTTTCTGCCGCGCGCGACCACCTGCGCAAGGCCCCCGGACTGGCCAAACAGTTTCAGGGCCGGTTCGCTCCGACGGGCGCCGCTTAACAAAAGCCTGATCTTTTGGGGAGATTATCCATGAGTATTACTCGCGAAGAACTCCGTGAACTGGCGGAATTTCAAGACGAGAAGTCCTGTGCTGTCAGTTTCTATTTTCAACCTTCTACTCCGCGCAATAAGGCTCACAAAGAGGACGCCATTCTGATCAAAGACCTGGCGCGCGATGCGATGCGCGGGCTCGAAAATAAGGGCACAAAGGATCGCGTGCGCGACGACATGGAACGGGTCGTTCGCTTGACCGGCGAACTGCGCAGCAACGGCACCCATGGCAAGGCGGTGTTTGCCTGTGCCGAGAAAAAGCTTTGGCGTGAATTCGAGTTGCCCGCCGTTCTGGGCAGCACCCAGCTTTTTGTCGGCCGTCATTTTCATCTCAAACCCCTGGCGCATCTGCTGGGAGCATCTCCGTTGACCTGCGTGGTGCTCATTGACCGGCACCGCGCCCGGATCTTCGATCTGCGTCTCGGAGAACTGACCGAGCGCGATGATTTGTTCCATGCGCTGACGCGCCGGGGCCGGAGCGATGGGTTTGCGGGATATGACGGCGGCCACGCCCAGCGCCGGGTCAACGATGAGGTCCGGCAGCATTTCAAGAATGTCGCTACCTTACTCAAGGAATTGCTGGAAAAGGGCGTATTCGAAAAGTGGATTCTCGCCTGTCAGGATGCCCATCGCGCCCTGTTCGAGCCGCAGTTGCATCCGTATGTGGACCAGGCGCTGATCGGACGTTTTCACGCCGATTTGGCTCATGCCAGCGCTGATGAGATTCGGACGCACGCGCAAATGATTCTCGACCAGTGGCAGGCCAATCGCCGCCAACAACTAATGGGCCAGATATTGAGCGAGGCGCGGAGCAATGGCCGCGGCGTGACCGGTTTGCGCCGGGTATTGCGTTCCCTGGAATTGGGGGAAGTGCAAACGCTGCTGTTGGGAGAGAACTTGCAGGTTCACGCGGTGGAATGCACGGCATGCGGACACATCGATGCCCATCTCGTCAGTTACTGCCCGATCTGCGGGCGGGTTACGCAAGAAATCGTGGATGTCGGCGAAGCCATCCTCCCGTGGGTGGTGCGCCGCGATGTGGAAACCTTCTACGTCAAAGATGATCCCGAGTTCGACAAGGTCGGGAATATTGCGGCCCTGCTGCGCTTCCGGTCAGAGAAGGTTCAACCCATCAGCCTGTCGACCGCTGAAGAACTCAGGCAGCAGGGATCGGAGTATCCGGGGCGCTTGCGCAGATTCGCGCGCCGGTAGTTCAAGGCATCCTAGCGGGGACATCCTGCCTGTCCCCGCAGCCTGCAACCCACCTTATACAATTGGCTCGCCGAAGCTTGATTCTGAGCGCCCGCCTGAGCACTCTGCCTCGATCTACAGGCCTCGATCTGCTGGCATCGCCCCGCCGTTTGCCGAATTGATTCCAGGTAGCGGGTTTGCTAAGGTCGTCGTCATGCCCGAGCGTGTCATGTCCGAGCGTTCCCCCGATCAGATCCATGACCAGATACGCGAACTCCTCGACTCCCTCTATCGCGTGGATTCGGGACGAATCCTGGCAACCCTGATCCGCTTGCTCGGTGATTTTGATCTTGCCGAGGAGGCGATGCACGAAGCCTTTGCGGCTGCGCTGAGCCTGTGGCCGAGCAGTGGAGTACCCGGCAACCCGCGACCATGGCTGATTTCGACGGCCCGGTTCAAAGCCATTGATACTCTGCGGCGACGGACAAGATTTGATGCGTCTCAAGACGAGCTCGTGCGCTATCTCGAAGCGCAGGGGAGTTCGGCGGAGAAATCCAATGAGGATGACTCCGTTGAGGACGACCGGCTGCGCCTGATTTTTACCTGCTGTCATCCATCGCTCGCAGCGGAAGCGCGCGTGGCGCTCACCTTGCGTGAGGTGTGCGGGCTCACGACTGAGGAGATTGCGAAGGCTTTCCTCACCACTCCGCGTACGCTGGCGCAGCGCATCGTGCGCGCCAAGGCGAAGATTCGAGAGACACCGATTCCCTACGAGGTGCCGACTCCCGAGGAATTGCCGGAGCGGCTGGGCGCGGTGCTTCAGGTCATCTATCTCGTCTTTAACGAGGGTTATTCGGCAGCGGCGGGAGCGGAGGTAACGCGCGCCGAACTGACCGGCGAGGCGATTCGATTGGGCCGGCTGCTGACCGAACTTCATTTGGCCGAACTCGGGCCCGAGCCGGAAGTGATTGGGCTGCTTGCCCTGATGTTGCTGCAGGAATCCCGTCGCGCCGCGAGAACCTCTCCGACCGGAGAGCTGATTTTGCTGGAGAATCAGGATCGCTCGCTCTGGAACCGGGAACAGATCGCGGAGGGAATGGCATTGCTGGAGAAAGCCCTGAATTCCCGCCGCTTCGGCTCCTACACGTTGCAGGCTGCGATTGCGGCCGTTCATGCCGACGCGGAATCGGTCGCTGCCACCGACTGGCGGCAGATCGTCGCGCTTTACGACCAACTGCTACAAATCCAGCCTTCGCCGGTTGTACATCTCAATCGTGCCGTGGCCATTGCGATGCGTGATGGTCCAGAGGCCGGTCTCGCGCATATCGACGCGGTGTTGGAACATAGCGAGTTAACAAATTACTACCTGGCGCATTCCGCCCGCGCCGATATGTACCGCAGGCTGGGCAGGACAACTGAGGCTCGTGCGTCCTATGAGAAGGCGCTGGCCCTGACCCAACAGGAACCAGAGCGGCAATTCCTGCAGGGCCGGATTCGGCAGCTGGGATAAAAAAATCCGGAGTAGGGCCGGGTGCCGGGTGCCCCATTTCTCGCGTTCTTTGCGAGAAGTGGGGCTTTTCGCGGGCTGTGGGATCAGGTTGCGGGAAGCTGTCCTTGCGTTTCTTTCGACGGCGGCCGGTGATTGCGGACTATTTTTGCTAGTCATGCCAGACGGCCGGGTACCGGGTGCCGGGTGCCCCATTTCTCGCGTACTCTGCGAGAAGTGGGGCTTTTCGCCGACCACCCTACCAACCCTCAGCCATTGCTCCCCGAGGTTTCTCCTTCCACCGACGGAAACCGGGGACTGACGGCCCCCCGTCCCCGGTTTTGGCCCCCCAAATGCGAGGTCATGTCTGGGCTCATCGTGAGTTCAAGTCAAAAGCCCCACTTCTCGCAAAGAACGCGAGAAATGGGGCACCCTGCCTAATTTGAGAGATGCGTCGCGAGTTGGAAGAAAAACTTCTTTGCGGGTTTGTCGAATTCCGTCCGGCCGTTCGACTATATCGTGAAGGCAGGGCAACCGGCCCGCCCCAAGGTCGTTACAGGAACAAGACCGTTAAAGGAGAAGAAAGAGTCATGCCACACTATCTGGTTGCTAACTACCTTCCCGACAACTTCGACCCGTCCACCGTAACCGAAGCGATGATGGAGGAGATCCACGCGCTCAACCGCGAAATGATTGCAGCCGGAGTGAGGAAGTTCGCTTGCGGCATTTCCCCGGCCGTCAACGCAAAGACGCTGCGGAAGCGACCTGACGGCAAGGTGCTCGTCACCGACGGGCCGTACACCGAGACCAAGGAGCACATGGGCGGATTTTGGATACTGGAATGCGCGGATATCGACGAGGCGCTGGCATGGGCGAAGAAGGGTGCCATCGCCTGCGATGTGGCCGGCGAGGTGCGCGAGCTTCTTTTCTACCCGGCTCCGGAGAAAGCAGCGAAATAGTCTCACCCGCCGCGGACATCGGGATATTGGGGCGACACACACATTCTGATTTTTGACTCCCGGCACCACCACGATCGAGGCTGCCCCACTCGCCGCGGTTTTCGGCGAGTGGGCACCACGGGCCCATAAGGCTTGGGGCTAGCCATCTCACACTACGCAATTCCGCGGACCTGCATCTCCGCCTTCTGCGCTTCGTTGACCAGCACTGCTCCCCTTTCTCCCGAGGCGTAATGACGGTAGCTGCTCCAGTTCCAGTGTTCCGGCGCAAGCGCCAGACCGCGGACCACGGGATTGCGATGCATGTAGCGCAGCTTCTCGACGCGCTTCCTCTCCGTGAAAACTACGAAATCGTAGAAGCGATGCTGCCAAACATGCCCCGCGGTCAGCGGAATTTTCCACAACGAGGACCGCTGCGGATCAACGTCGGTTCGCCAACGCTCCAGCAACTGCCGCGCGAACGACTGTTTCACGACCTTCATCACCACCGAAGGATCGCCGCGCTCCGGCTCGCTGAACAAAAGATGAACGTGCTCGGGCATCACTACGTATCCAATCACCACGAAACCGTGCCGACGCCGTACCCGCTCCAGGACTTCTAGAAACAAGTCGCGATTCTGCGGCGTGCCCAGCAGCGCTCTTCGCTGATAGCAACTGGTCGTGATGAAGTGAAGAAACCCGGCGCCGTAGTATCGATGCAGGTTGGTTGGCATTGGCCACGTCTATCACAGGACGGAGACTCCCGTCTGTGACCAGTGACCCGGCAATCGAGGTCCGTGGTGCCCACTCGCCGAAAACCGCGGCGAGTGGGGCAGCCTTTTTCGTCGCGCTGCCGGGAGTTAAAGTTCGGACGTGAATCGCCTCCAAAACTCCTTGGACGATGTGTCGAATTCCGAGCCGGTCGTTCGACTAATATCGTGAAGGCAGAGCAACCATGAGTGTCCGAATTCGCATGGCGGTGTCCTGAAACGGACAGTCCGAGCTAATTTCTTGCATATTAAGTCGTTTACAATGTGGCGCTTAGTATTGGCACCAGTGATGCTGGTACGCGAGCAGGGGGGAAGAACATGTCATTCGTGCGCGATCTGAAAGTTGCGGCCCACTCGTTGATTCGGACTCCAGGGCTGGTCATCGCCGTGGTTCTCACACTGGCGCTCGGCATCGGCGCAAACGCCGCCATTTTCACGCTAGTACGCGGAGTCCTGCTCAAGCCTCTGGTCAATCGCGGCGAAGACCGGCTGATCTATATCCGACAGAGCGCTCCTGGCATCCGCGACGAAAACGCTACGTTTTCCGTACCCGAGATACAGGATTTGCGCGCTAGCGTGAAAAGCGTGAGCGCGTTTGGCGCCTTCTCTGCCATGGACTTCACCATGATCGGCCTCGGCGAGCCTCGTTCCATTCAAGGTGGGGTTGTCGGCGGCACCTATTTCGATGTAATGGGGCTTCGTCCGGTGCTTGGTCGCCTCATCGGACCTCAAGACGACGGTCCCCAGGCGGCGGGCGTCGTGGTGCTCACCTACCGTTTCTGGACGAACTCTCTTCACAAGGATCCTTCGGTCATCGGCAAAACCGTTCGCCTGGGGAGCATCGGAGATCGGACTGCAACCATCATTGGCGTCCTCGAACCCTGCGTCCCGTATCCGCAAGATACCGAAATCATCGCCAACGTCGTCACCAGCCCGCACCATCTCTCCGCGACCATGGTTACCGGCCGCATCCATCGCATGACTGAGCTTTTCGGCCGTCTGGCTCCGGGAGTATCCCTCGAGCAGGCTCGCGCGGAGTTGCGCTCCGTTTACTCCGCGATGAAGAAGGACCACCCCGAAGCCTATGCGCAGGAAGCGGACTTCCAGATCGGGGCCAAGTTGCTTCGTGATCAGATCACGTCGGGCGCCAGGACCGTGCTGCTGGTGCTGCTGGCAGCGTCTGGGCTGGTTTTCATCATCGCCTGTTCCAACGTCGCCAACCTGATTTTGGCGCGCACGGTTCGCCGCGAAGGCGAGCTATCCGTCCGCGTCGCGCTCGGCGCAAGCACGGGCACCCTGCGCCGCATGCTGCTCGCCGAAAGCCTTCTGCTCTGCAGCGCCGGCGCCGCGCTCGGTGTAATCAGCGCGCAGCCGATGGTGGCCGTCCTGGCTCGCTACGCTTCGCGTTTCTCGGTCCGAGCGGTGGATTTCAGAGTCGATTCGAGCTTGCTTTGGGTGGGAGCAGCGCTGGCTATCGTGGCCGCGGTGATACTCGCCTTCGTCCCGCGCCTGCCCTCGTCTTCCGGCACATCCGGCACGCCGAGCGGACTAAGCCTGTCAGCCGGAAGTGTGCGGATCACCGGCAGCACGAGCCGCCGACAGCGCATCTTCGCGGTGACACAAATCGCCGCGTCCTTCGTGCTGTTGGCCGGCGCTAGTACATTGATCACCACGCTGATCGCTCTGCAAAGTGCGAGGACGGGTCTAGACACGCAGCACGTCCTCGCCATCGATGTTCCTGCCATGTCCTATGGGAAGACACCTCGGCAGGTCGTCGATTTCTACAAGGAAGCGATAGGTCGCATTGATACCCTGCCGGGCGTGAGTAAGACTGCCTTCGGCAATGTCGTTCCTTGGCGCGATGCCGGCGGCCCCACCGCTCCTGGCCTGCAATTTTCCGCCGACGGGCACGTCCATGTCTCCGGTGCAGAAGATCCGCGGGCGCAGTGGCGTGTCATCTCGCCCGGATTCTTTGCGGCGCTTGGCGTTCCTATCATTGCCGGCCGCGATTTCAACGCGCTCGACGGTCAGAATAGTAATGACCGGAGCAGCAAGAATGAAGAGCCTGTGGTTATTGTCAGCGAGACTCTCGCTAAGCGCATGTTCCCCAACCAGGATGCGGTCAATCGTCATGTCTACTGGACCGATCCCGTGCTGCAATTCTTCGGTGGGACCGATCTCGAAAAGGCGCGCCTTCTCGCGCCGCACCGCATCATTGGCGTGACTGCCGATATTGACGACGAACACGTCGTTCCTGAGCCCGAGCTCACGATTTTCAGTCCTTTTGACGACGGTTTAATGTTTGGCGGTCGTCTCTTCATTCACACGGGTGCAAATCCTTATGCACTGGTCACGCCGGTCACGCGCATTATTCGTGACCTGTCCGCCGATCAGCCCGTGGAGCGCGCCGCCACTCTCGAAGATATTCGTGCAGAGGTGCTCACGCCCGACCGATTAAATTCGCTGGTATTTAGCGTATTCGCGGCTGTCGCGCTGGCGATTGCGGTGGTAGGCGTCGCGGGCCTGCTGGCGTTTTCGGTCAGCGCGCGGACGCGGGAATTCGGCATCCGGCTGGCCCTAGGATCGGAGCCGCGGCGACTCCTCAAGGGCGTGATTGCAGAGGGTACCGTGATTTCCGCGGCGGGCGTCCTTGCCGGCGCGGCATTCGGGTTCGTGCTCGCGCGTTTGGCGGGAAGATATTTCCTGGACGTCAAAATGCCGGGCGCATTCCCTGTGTTTGTCTCTGCGTTCGTGCTGATGGCGGTCGCGGTTATCGCATCGGTGCTGCCCGCGGCACGCGCAGCGCGCGTCGATGTTATGCAAGCGTTGCGCTCCGAGTGACCGGCGGACGGGCACGACAGGGTTACCGCGGGTAGCCCGGGCTATTGATCTTGCGAGCAATCCCAACAAAAGCGGGAGGATCCATCCCTCGTTCACCGCACCGGTCCAGTCTGCTCGAGAAGGTAAAAACGATAGCTGCTCCACCGGCACTGCTCCGGTGCGCTGACCGAGCCTCGCTTCACTGGATTGCGATGCATATACCGGAGCTTCTCCACGCGATTCTTCGTCGTCCACACGTTGAAGTCGTAGGGGCGGCTGCGTCTGCCGTCAAGCGGTCCTGCCCTTCATCGATTGACCGGCAAATATCATTTGCGCGCCCCACTTCTCGGCGAAGTCTTCCCACCGTGGGTTCTTCGATTCGATCAAAGCTATCTTCTTCGCTCTCGACTAGCCCTCCAGTTGTTTTTCGCGTCCGATAGCTCTGTGAATATCCTCAAAACTCTCATAGTAAACAAGCCGGTCGCATTGATACTTACTTGCAAAGCCTTCAATTTCTCCGCGCTTGTGCTCCAAGGCGCGGCGGTAAATGCTGTTGGTCATGTCGATGTAGAGCGTTCCTGAACGGCTGCAGACGATGTAGACGAAATACTCATAGTCCTTCATGAAACCAATCCACCTGTCATCTTGAGCGGAGTTGCCGTTCGCGGGGCGGACGGCAACGCAGTCGAAAAGACCCCTTGCCACTTAATCTTGGCGCAGACCTGTCAGGGAGTTCTCACGGCATCGACAGCACAGTTGGAACTCCCTTGCAGGTCTATCTTGGTGAAGGCACGAAAGGGACCCTTCAACTCCGTGGACCTGCTTCGCTTTGCGAAGCAGCCCACTCCGTTCAGGATGACAGATGGGTGGGTTAAGGAATCTCGACGAGCTGAATTTTTGTCGCCCGGTTCCCAGAATGGACACAGCAGTGACCCTCAGACTCCTCTGACGAGACCAAAAAAGGTGGAGCAGCTGTCGATCTTCGGACTCTCCGAACGACTATCTGATAACAGAGCGATGGGCTATGGCTCGTGAGTCGCAGGAAACAAGGTAGTGGTCAGTTTGAATTTCTGATGGCATCTCCGCTACGACGTTGTGTGCCACGGGAGATCCCTCGGCCCGCTCGTAAAAACGCGGGCCCTTCGGGATGACGCCATGAGAGACCAGAGTTCAAACGGCGCCGCTCCCGGAAATAAGGAAGAACAATGAAATACATCTGTTTGGGATACCTCGAGCCAGGAAAATTCGAAGGGATGACCGACGGCGAGCGCCACGCAGTGCTCGATGAATGTTTTGAGCACAACGATCATCTGCGCGCCAACGGACATCTGGTTTCCGAAGTGCCTCTTCAGCCTCCGGAAACCGCGGTGACTCTGTACTGGAAAAACGGCAAAGTCGCGACCACCGACGGCCCTTATGCGGAAACCAAGGAACAGCTCGGCGGCATTCAGATTCTTGAGGCGCGAGATCTCAATCACGCCATTCAGCTGGTCTCACAGCTTCCAGGCTTCAAGTTTGGACTTGGACCGATTGAGATCCGTCCGGTTGTGGATTTGACCGTGATGATCAAAGAGAGTGAGCGGCGGCGACGAAAGGATACCTCGCGATGACGGCGGCTACGAAGGCAAGAATGATCACGATCAGCCCGATGCTCTCTTGGAATGCTCCGCTTAGGCTGCTGGTTGAGCTTATGAGACGGGCAGCAGGCATTGCACACGAAAATTTCTTCGCCGAGATCGTGATATCCTTCCGCCTTCCGCGTGCGCGGCAATCGCTCTGGTGATAAAGGTTGGTTCGCGCGCGACGTTCCATCATCCCTGGGAGGATCTCGTGACTTTTTCGCGCCGTGATTTTGTGAAGACGTCAGTTCTAGGAGCCGTTGCCGCCGGAGTCGGAACGAGTGGCGCCAGGTCGGAGGCTCAACAGGGGCACGCCTCGCAGAGCGACACTTCCAAGCGTCCGATCATGATCTGTGCCCACAACGGATACGCCTACGTGGACGCGGCCTACGCGTTTCTGAAGGGCGGCGGCGACACGCTCGACGCCGCGATCCAGGTGGTAAAGGGGCCGGAGAATGATCCCAACGACGATTCTGTCGGGCTTGGAGGGCTGCCCAACGAAGAATGCGTAGTCGAACTGGATGCCTGCTGCATGCATGGGCCTACGCGCCGCGCCGGAGCGGTAGGCGGAGTCCGCAATATCAAGAATGTGTCCATGGTCGCCAAGGCCGTCATGGAGCATACCGGGCACGTCATGCTGGTGGGCGAAGGTGCGGAGCGCTTTGCGGTTGCGATGGGCTTTCCGCGCGAAAACCTGCTGACCGAGCATTCGCGAAAAATCTGGATCCTCTGGAAGGAGTTCAATTCCGATCGTGACTGGTGGGGGCCGGGAATTGCCAGTCCGCACTGGCGTGCGCCGGCGCAGGACAACAAGCCGCAGGCGGAACTATGGCGGGACCGCATCCAGCAATTGCAGCAGCGCGCCGCAGAGCTCGGGATTGAACCTGAATTCCAGCTTGCTGCCGTCCGGCGAGTTATTTTTCCCCCGACCGGCACGATCCACTGCTCTGTGCTCAACGAAAAGGGAGAGATGTCAGGCATTACCACGACCAGCGGCTTAGCATTCAAGATCCCTGGACGCGTCGGCGATTCTCCCATCATTGGAGCGGGTTGCTATACCGATCAGGATGTGGGATCCGCCGGCGCGACCGGCAGCGGGGAAGAAAACATCAAAGTCGCCGGCGCTCACACCATCGTCGAGAACATGCGGCACGGCATGTCTCCGCAGGAGGCCGGCATGGATGCGCTGAAGCGCATTGTCCGCAACTACAACGGCGACATGAACAAGTTGCGCTTTATGGACATGACTTACTACGTGCTGCGCAAGGATGGCGCCTACGCGGGAGTTTGTCTATGGGAAGGCTACTCGGCCGGACACCCGCACACATTTGTGGTACACGACGGCACGCTGCGCTCGGAGGTGGCCGCTCCGCTGCTCAAAGGGCCTTCGCAGGAGTGGCCGCCGTTCCCACCGATTCCCGAGGAATTGAAGAAGAATTCGGAGTATCTGAAGTAGCGCTTATTCCGACCTTCTTCGATGAGGTCCTTGATGGTTGCGCCGCTCATCCTCATTCCAGGAAGACACCCGATCGTGGGCGCAGCATCCTGGCACTTTACACTGAAATAGTGTACACTATATTCGTATGAAGAACGTCACCCTCAGCGCAGACGAGAACCTCATCGAGCAAGCTCGATTAGTTGCTCAGGCGCGCCACACCACCTTGAATGCGGCGTTTCGCTTATGGCTGGAGCAGTACGCTGCACAGTCTGGAGGTGGCGCAGCGATCGAAGCGCTCATGCGGCGTTTGCCACACATCAAGTCGTCGGGACCATATACGAGAGACGAAATGAATGAGCGGTAGATTCTTCCTCGACACGAACATTTTTGTCTATTGCTTTGACCCTCATGCTCCGGCAAAGGCTAAGAAGGCGAATCATCTGATTCAACGGGCGGCCGACAGCGGGGAAGGGATCGTCAGCTACCAGGTAGTACAGGAGTTTTTCAATGTCGCGTTTCGCCGCTTCTCACCGGCTATGAGTGCGGCAGAAGCGGAGCAATACCTCATCACTGTTTTTCGTCCGCTTCTGGCGGTTCATTCCTCGCCAGCCCTGTACTTTTCGGCTCTGCGGATCAGCGCACAATATCGGCTGGCGTGGTATGACTCCCTAATCGTTGCGGCTGCCCTGGAAAGCCAATGCCAGGTACTTTACACCGAGGACCTGCAACACGGCCGCGAGATTGAGAGATTGCGGATACAGAATCCTTTTGCCTGAATCGGAATTATCGAAATTGAATCACGAGAACCTGACCTTCACGTCGGGCCCCTTTTCCAGGTGAATGCTCTCGACGAAACGCACTTTCCCGGTGCGCAATGCCATGATCACGGATGACGTACGCGTGCCCTCGCCAAAGAAACGCACACCCTTCATGAGCGCGCCATCGGTGACGCCGGTCGCGGCAAAGATCAGCTGCTTCCCGGGTGCGAGATCTTCCGCTTCGTAGATGCGATTCTTGTCCTTGATCCCCATACGCTCAAGGCGCTCTTCCTGATCGGGCTTCACGACGAGGCGGCCCAGCATGTATCCGTTGAGACAGCGGACAGCCGCCGCCGTGATGACGCCTTCGGGGGCTCCGCCTGATCCCATGACGGCGTGCACTCCGGTGCCGATCACAGCCGCCGCGATTCCTGCGGAGAGATCGCCATCACTGATCAGGCGGATGCGTGCGCCCGCGGCGCGGATATCGGCGATCAGCTTCTCGTGACGGGGGCGGTCGAGCACCATGATCACCAGATCTTCCACGTCACGATCCAGGCGCCGAGCGATGTTTTTGAGATTGTGTGAGACCGGCGCATCGAGGTACACGGCGTCCTTGCAAGACGGGCCAACCACGATCTTGTCCATGTAGCAGTCCGGGGCATTGAGCAGGCCTCCACGTTCGGAAGCCGCGAGCACCGTGATGGATCCGGGAGCTCCGGTGGCGCAAAGGTTCGTGCCTTCCAACGGATCGACTGCGATATCCACTTCCGGGACTTCGGTTCCATCGGGAAACTCCGCGCCCACTTTTTCCCCGATGTACAGCATGGGTGCCTCGTCGCGCTCGCCTTCGCCGATGACGATCGTCCCGCGCATGGGGATCGAGTCCATGGTCTTCCGCATCGCCTCGGTGGCGACCTGGTCGCTCAGCTTTCGCTCGCCTTGCCCCATGGTGTGAGCTGAGGCAATGGCCGCAACCTCGACCACCCGCAAAAAACGCGACGCCAGGTCGCTTTCAATGTTTTCTCCGAAAGTGCGGGCCTTGCCTTCCGGACGAATCTGCGTAGCCATGCGGTTTCTCCTGGGCGATCGGGCGGTCGCGCGCCGGGTTGAGACTATAGCGCAACGCGAACGAGAATGAAAATACAGCGTTCACCCAATCGTTTTTGTTCATGGAAGCTCATGCCGGGACGCGTGGTATTCTCCTATCCCTGATTCGGAACCGACCTCATGCCTGACCCGCGCCCGCTCGCCTTTCTCTGCATCACCACCTACGAAAAGGGACAGGAGTTCATGCGTGAATGTAAGCGGCAGGGCTGCCGCGTGACCCTGCTGACTGCCGAAAAGCTGCGCGACGCCGGCTGGCCACGGGAGAGCCTTGACGAGACCTTCTACCTGCCCGAGGAGATTTCCATTCCAGACATCGTGAAAGCCGTGACCCATCTGGCGCGCGGGCAGAAAATCGACCGCATTGTCGCCTTGGATGAGTTCGACATGGAGACCGCTGCAACCCTGCGCGAGCATCTGCGCATTCCCGGCATGGGACTGACCACGATGCGCTACTTTCGCGACAAGCTTGCCATGCGCATGCGGGCCCTGGATCGCCACATTCGCGTGCCGGATTTTGTTTCGGTCGTGAATCACGACGACATCCGCTATTACCTGGAGCACGTGCCCGGACCGTGGGTCTTGAAGCCGCGGCAGGAAGCCTCCGCGATCGGGATCAAGAAGATTCAGGCGGCCGAGGAATTGTGGCCAATTCTCGATCAGTTCGGCGACAAGCAGTCTACATATTTGCTGGAGAAATTCGTGCCTGGGGATGTCTATCACGTGGACTCGGTGATCTCGGAGAACGAGGTGCTGTTCGCGAATGTCAGCCGATACGGCAAGCCGCCGATGAATGTCGCGCATGGAGGAGTGTTCACCACCTACACGGTGGCGCGCGGAAGCGAAGATGATTCGGCGTTGCGTTCACTGAATCGTGAACTGATCGCAACTCTGGGATTGTTGCGGGGAGTGTCGCATGCGGAATTCATCCGAGCCCACGCCGATGGCCAGTTCTACTTTCTTGAATGTGCGGCCCGGGTTGGCGGGGCCCACATCAGCGAAATGGTGGAAGCTGCGACTGGTCTCAATCTCTGGCGCGAGTGGGCTCGAATCGAAATTTACGGAGGGGAGGGAACTTACAAGTTGCCTGCAGTCCGGGAGGAATACGCCGGCGTCGTTCTCTCCCTGGCGCGACAGGAAGATCCGGACACTTCCTCTTACGACGATCCGGAAGTATTCCTGCGCATCAAAAGGCATCACCATGCGGGAGTGGTTCTGAAATCTGCCGACCCGGAAAGAATCCCGCGATTGCTGGAGGATTATGCGCAGCGATTCGCGGAAGAGTTCCTGGCCGTTGAGCCTCCCAAGGACAAACCTACAGCGTAGTTTCGAACGTCAAAAATTTGCGTTGCCGCTTGCGGCCTTAATTTTCTCTGCTACTATTTGCGAATGAGTGCCACCACAAGCGCACAACCCCCGGCGGCCGAGCGCTCCTCGAACGAGCGTCCAGCGCCCGAACGCAAAGAGCCGACCTACCTTTTCACGGAAAAATACGTTGCCGACAAGAGCGAGACGGCCCGCAAGTTTCTCGACACCCGCGAGCGCCTCAACGCCAATGTCGATAAGGCGAACAACTTCCTCGTAAAGCGCTTTTACAACATGGATCACAACGCGTACCTGGAAGGCACGTTGCCGGCAAAGACGAAAGAACTCATGGGACTGGTCGCATCTGCTTGTCTGCGTTGCGACGACTGCATCTTCTACCATGCCATTCAGGCATACCGGCTGGGAGTTACGCGTGCTGAACAGGAAGAGTCGCTCAACGTCGCTCTGATCGTGGGAGGAAGTATCGTGGTGCCGCACCTGCGGCGGGCGTACGAACTGCTCGAGGAAATGTATCGCTGAACCTATACGGCTGAAGTTGCAGCCTTCGCTCGCGGGTAGTCAAGGGCTGGCTGCTCCGCTGAATTCAGAACGCGTACGGCGTTGGCGCCAAACTCCTGCCGTACCGAGAGGCGTGTGAACAGCACAAACCACCACACGCCGATCC
Source organism: uncultured Acidobacteriota bacterium (assembly GCA_963807095.1). Taxonomy (GTDB): domain Bacteria; phylum Acidobacteriota; class Terriglobia; order Terriglobales; family Acidobacteriaceae; genus Sulfotelmatobacter. Next base: position 209,015 of record CAWEAF010000004.1, read on the forward strand.
CCGCAAGAATCGCGTAGAAACCCCCAAGTCCGAATTTGAGGCCCGTTAACCCGGACGAGGCGAAGTCCGGCGAAAGCTGCACAAACGGGAACAGAATCGCGCCGAATACCCCGGTGATCGCCAGCAGTACCGAGAAGATCAGAATCGAGATCCTTGCCCAGGCTCTGAGCCGGAACAGTCCTGTCGAAGTGGCGATTCCCCAGATCGCTGGGACGACCAGGAAAAACGTCCCGATTGCAACCCCGCCAAGAACAAGCGGTTCGTTCAGATCGGGATTCGACTTGCGAGCGATCAGCACGGACACGGCCGAGAGCAGCCCCAGAGCCAGGCTCAGGACCGAGCCCAAAAGGGAAAAAGCTGCAGCGATAGTCACGGAAGCCGATCGCCTCATCGGATTGCTCCGGGTATCAATCAAACGCCGATTAGAAATGAGATTTTAGGAGAGAGCAACGGTCCGAGAGTAACCTGGGATGGGAACGCGCTCACCATGACTAACCCGTTATTTCACAGTTATTTAGCGGAATAGTGGTGACCCGCCTAGGTGCACTTCCCGCTACTGAATCAGGCACTTCCGTGCTTTTCCCGTTGCACCCAGAAGGCGTAGCTTTATAGCATTCCAACGATGCCAGGAGGGCACGTCGTGAGTCATAAATCAGCCCACGCAATCGCTTTTTCCGCGGCGACACTGGTCGGCGTCGCTCTGATCATGCTGGGATGCGGAACCAGCAACTCGAGTTCGAAAACGCTCAGCCCGGCCCAGGCTCAGTCCATTGCCACCGGTATCTCGAACGGTGTTGGGCAAGCTGTGACTGGAGCATTTGCCATTGCTTCCCTGAAGCCCGGCACAAACGTAATGCGCAACGCGGAAACCTCCCCTAACGTCATGCTGCCCATTTGCACGCCGACACCCTCTGGCGAGGTGTGTGTCTGGGCCGTCTCCAGCACATATGCCTGCCCAGGCGGAGGCACGATGCCGGTTACTGGCAACATCACAGGCGAATTGACAACCGGAACCGGTTCCGCTCAGGTCCAGATTGCCGCCACGCCGACAAATTGCTCGGTGAACGGGCTTGTCCTGAACGGCGATCCGCAGGTGAATCTGGCTGCAATGGTTAGGATCTTGAATGACAATCCGGTGTGGCCGTTGACCGGAACTGAAACCGGAGGCGTTACCTACGGGCCGAATCCTTCCGGGAGTTGTCAGCTCAATTTGGGCTTTACCGTGAATGCGAATCAGAGTTGCACAGTCACTGGAACAGCCTGCGGCCAACCCGTGAGCGGCAGTTGCTAACCTCTCGCGGAGTCCGAGGTTTTACGCGATCGAGTCTAAGGGATAAAGACAGTCAGGTCCGTGATTGCCGGACAAGGGTTATCACCAGACTGACCAGGATCAATGCGATGCCCGCACCCATCTCCAGTCGTTGAGGATGACGCAGCGCTGCCCAGACGACATTGGGCGGCCACAACACTTTGGCGTCTCGAAGCGCATCGAGGCAGGCGAGTACGCCCGATAAGAAAGCGATGGCGGTCGTGACCCGGCGCGACTTCCGCGACTCTCTTTCTGGAACAATCACTGATGCCGATCCTCTGACGAGCGCACTGGAAACCAGCTAGAACGCATCAATCCCCGTGACGCTCTGCCCGATGATCAGGGAGTGCACGTCATGCGTGCCTTCGTAGGTCTTCACCGATTCCAGATTCATCATGTGCCGCATGATGGGGTAATCGTCGGCCACGCCGTTGGCGCCCAGAATGTCGCGGGACAGGCGTGCGCATTCCAGAGCCATCCAGACGTTGTTTCGCTTGGCCATCGAGATGTGTTGCGGCTCAACTTTTCCCGCATCCTTCAGGCGTCCGACCTGCAGCACCAGCAACTGCGCTTTAGTGATTTCGCTGATCATCCAGGTGAGCTTGTCCTGCACCAGTTGGTGCGAAGCGATGGGCTGATCGCGCCACTGCTTACGGAGCAACGCGTACTGAAGAGCGCAGTCATAACAGGCCATGGCCGCTCCTACTGCGCCCCACGCGATGCCGTAGCGGGCCTGGTTCAGGCACATCAGCGGCGAGCGCAGCCCACCGCTCTTCGGCAAAAGATTCGATGCCGGGACGTGCACATCCTGCAGAGACAAGCCCGAAGTCACCGATGCGCGCAGCGACCACTTCCCGTGGATGTCGTCCGCTTTGAAGCCCGGCCGGTTGGTCTCAACCAGAAATCCCCGAACGCGATCTTTTTCATCTTCCACCTTCGCCCAGATGATGGCGACGTCCGCAATGGTTCCAGACGTAATCCACATTTTCTCGCCATTGATCACGTATTCGTTCCCGACTTTCCGCGCGCGGGTGCGCATCCCGCCGGGATTGGATCCGAAATCGGGCTCGGTAAGTCCGAAACAACCGAGTTTCTCACCCTTTTGCATGGCAGGAAGCCAGGTTTCCTTCTGCTCGTCGCTGCCGAATTCATAGATCGGATACATGCATAGGCCCGACTGCACGCTCACAAAACTGCGAACCCCCGAATCGCCGCGCTCGAGTTCCTGCGTCATCAGACCGTATTCCACGTTTCCCATTCCCGCACAGCCGTAGCCCTTCAGGGATGCGCCGAAGAATCCCAGGTCGGCCATGGGTTTCACAAGTTCGCGCGGAAACCGCCCGGCTCGGTTGCATTCCTCGATGATGGGAACCAGGTTCTCTTCGATGAACTGCCGCGTGGTGTCGCGGACCAGCTTCTCCTCGTCGGTAAGCAGGGAATCGTACTGGATGAAATCAACGCCGCGAAATTTGATGGCAGGCATGAATAATCTCCGCTTGATAAATCTGTCCGCCAGACCCGGGGTGCCATTCGGGATGGCCCCACAGAATCGGCCACGGGCCGGAGGCAAACATATGACGGTAGCAGGGGCGAGGAAAAGAGGTCAAACGGCGCGTCTGGCAAAGATCGAGATATAAGCGTGGGGCGCCTATTTTTTCATCTTGCGCGCCACAGATTGTCCGAAGATCGGCTTGCCTTCCGGATCGGGTGCACGCACCGCGGACGAGGAATTCTGACCGCCGGAGGAAGAGGTGCTCCCGGAATATCCCTCGGGAACCGCATCTTCATGTGTCCTCGGGGCGGCGTGTTGACTGGCCTCTGCCGGCGGGTTCGCGTAGCCTTCCGCGGCGTTCGTGGATGGCCCGACACTTTCGCGCCCTCTGACCATGGGCGAGACTTGCAGGAACCTCTCGATATCGATGCGATGCAGTCCAAATCTCGCCTTGTCCTCGTCAGAGGGAGCTTGGCCAGATTCCACGGGAAACGAGATGAGTTCGATCAAGTTTCGCTTGGACAGCCAGAATTCGAGAGCTGAATCTCTGGGGCTCACGCTGGTTACTTCGCGGACGGACTTTGGAGCCCAGGTGTACGTCTGCAAGAGGCCAAGCAAGTCCGGCCTGGCCGCCACATCCACCAGAAGCAAGGGCCAACGTAAGATGATTGCTACCAACTTTCCGAGCTGCTCAAAAGTTAATGGGGAGAACTGGATGTCCCTGGCAGGGCCGAAGAGTCCGGTCTGGCTGGCGAGCAAGGCGCGCAGGCGGAATAGATTGACGAACTGTTTGAGCCGACGCGGATTGTAGTCAAGAGACGGTGCCACCATCTTGACCACATCGCGAACTGAGTCGGAGTCTGAGGACAGGCTTACCAGCAGCCCAGGGTCCAGTTCTGGAGTCGGAGCCGAGTTCCTGGCTCTCTCCGCATGTGGCCCGAGCGAGTCCATGAGCTTGTCGACATCTTTGTCCGCAGGCTGGGGCACCAGGAAGGGCATCTGGATGAACTTCTCCAGGTAGGTGTAGCCGAATTCCGTGCCCGCCGCCCCGACGGATGTCTTGCCCGACGTCTCGCTGGAGAGATAGGGCAGCAGTTTTTCATACTTCGCTGCAAGACCGGCGGCGATCTTTTCCCGATCAAGCCCGAGGATGTAGAAAACCGGAGCCGACTCGGAAATGAGGAGGTTGAGCGCCTGCATGAGTTCGGCGGCCTTCGGCACTTCGCAGCGATCGAGGTCGTCGATGAAGACGAACACTCTGCGTTGTTCCGCGTAGGTACGCACCAGGCGGTCGAAATCGGCGTGAAAACTCTCCACAAAAGTCGCACGCGCCTCGTATTTCGGATCCTGGAGGTAGCGCGTCAGCTGAACTCGCATCGGATTGCCGATGACCTCTGCGACCTTGCGGATCAGGGCAAATCCCAGCAGCAGATATCCAGCCAAACCGCCGACTTTCAGCAGCGATGTCAGAAGGATCTCTTCGAGCTTGGGTGTCTTGGCTTCCCCCGAAGTTTGCGGCGCTGTCGGGGAGAAGAACGGACGAAAAGGAGACTGGGCGTTTGCTGCAAACCGAACCATCGCGACGCTGACGTACAGGAACAAGACACTCAACACCACAAACTTGGATACCTGAAACCATCCACGCCGCCAGTCAAATCTCAGGTAAAGCAGTTTCAGGTGAAGCCACCATCGTCTCCAGCGAGGGATAGTGGCGGCCAGTTTGCTGGTGAAATCGAGCGCGAATGCAGCCCAGAGTTCGTCTTCCTTGTCGTGCCTCCACGCATTGAACCAGACGGTCTTGCCCCCTTTTTCGCGGATGCGATCTTCAAGCTGAAGCATGAACGACGACTTGCCACTTCCCCATGCTCCCTCGACAGACATGGTTAGTGGCGCGTGGGTTTCAGCGTGGGTGAGGAAGACGGCAACGGCCTCAACGTAGGGTTTGAAGCCCAGCATGTCGGTGCGTGTGGGTTGATCGCTGACGCCGTTAGGGCTGACGCTGGCCGAAGCCGCGTTTCCGGATTGCGCTTCAAGCTCTTCGGGAGGAGCCGCCATCGCATGAGCCTCCGTCTGCGCGGCGAATCATACCGCAGAAAGGCGCGAGTTAGCGGAATTCTTGAGGAGCCTACGGATTTCCGAACACCGAAGCAAGTCCTGGCAAGTTCCTTACGTCAATCTCCTTATTCTGGGAATCCAGCGCGGCACTGAACGCCGGTACTGTGCATACGACTCGCCGAACTGCCGTTGCAGCGTGGGCTCTTCGTACAGGATGACGAAGACGTGGGCAGTGAGCAGCATCAGGGCGGCATATTCGACAATGTGAAGGGAACGAAAGAGCGCGCCTTGGCCCAAAATCGCGAGCGCCACGCCAATGTACATGGGATTGCGAACCCGCCGATGCAGCGCCGTCGTGACCAGATATTTCGTGGGCGCGATCGGCGCTGGAGTCCCCAGGCCGCGTATGGCGAATTCCCAGGCGCAGCGGAAATAGATCGCTGTTCCGATGACGACGCAGATCACGCCGAGCCAGGTAAGGGGCGCAGGCTGCGGCCAGGAGTAGCCGCCCGCCAGCCGCATGGGTGTGTACACCGCCACCGTTCCCGGTACGACGATGGTGAACAGAATCGTATTGAGAATCGGAACGAGAGGGCGCGCCATGGAGATTCTCGAACCACGAAGAACACGAAGTTCCACGAAGGAATTCGGCGCGTCATGATTTCCTTCATGATCCTTGGAGCCCTTCGTCGTGAACGCTCTTCGACAGCCGGCACAACCTTACTGTAAAATTGTCTGCGGCGGAAGAGCATCAAGACGCAGCTTCAATAATCTTCCCGCGTGGATCCAGACAATTCCATCCACCATTCTCCGCAATAGCAGGACGCGGAGCGCTGCGCACACATTCGAGACATCAGGGAGAACAGCCATGGCAGTAGGCGCCAAGATCGCAAAGACAGCGGACCGCAAGAAGGTTATGGATACCACCAAGAGCACGGACTGCCCCAAGTGCGGCAAGCCCACGCGCATCGTGAAGCGGGTGAAAGACCGAGAACGCGGCGTCCCGGGCGGGATTTATATCTCGTGCTCGGCCTGTGAATTCTTCGAGAAGCTGTAGGGCAGGAATTCTTTCCGAGCTTCAATCGAGGTCGAGCGCAATTGTCAGAGCCACGTTCAGTTCATCCATCTTTTTGCTGGGAAGGGATCCCACAAACTGCGTGAGTTCGGATTTCGAGATGCTGCGCAGATTGTCGCAAGTGATCCAACTATCGTGCTTCAACCCCTCGTTCACCCCGACCGGAACCTGCGTGGAAAGTCCGCGCCCTCTGGTGTAAATCGGAGCGCAAACTACCGTTGAGTACGTGGAATCGATTAAGTCCTGCCTGCTCACGACCACGTAGAAGCGATAGCTCTTAGGGTCGTCGTGTTTCGGTCTGTGAACCCGGAAGATGTCGCCTCGTCTCATGCACTCAGGCTACTCTTCCTGTTCAGGTGCCTGCTCGTCCAAACCGTCTTCAGCATCCCGATTCAGTTCGTCCGCATAGCTATTGAGGATCGCCAGGTCGCGTGCACGACGCTCTGCTTTCACGCGCTCTCGCAAGTATTGGCGGAGGACGTTCTCGATGAAAGCGGAGCGCGACCGTTGGCTGCCAGCAAGTCGGTCAATCCCGACCAGAATCTCAGGAGAAAGTGTGACTGATGTCTTCTCTTTCATACTACTAATTATACTACTACTGTCGTGCGCCGAAGCAAGCAGGAGCCATGCGATTTCGGGAGAGCGCGAACGCGAAGAGAATTCCCGACACAAAAGCCATCGCCGAGGGGACGGCTGCAGGCTCCAGACGGTCTTGGTTAAACCTCTAGACGCTCATCTCGTCTAGACGCTCATTTCGTCCAGAATGGCCTTTGCCTGCGCCGACGGGTCGGCTGCTTCCGTGATAGGCCGTCCGACCACGATGTGGCTGGCCCCGCCGGCGATCGCTTGTGCCGGGGTAACGACTCGAACCTGATCGCCAACGCTGCTTCCCGCCGGTCGGACGCCGGGGGTGACAATCGCAAAGTCGTCGCCGAGTTCGTTGCGAACGGCTCGAGCCTCCCGGGCCGAGGTCACGATTCCGTGGCAGCCTTGGGCTAGAGCAATCCTGGCCAGCCGCACCACGCTGTTCTCGAGACTCCCGCCCATCCCAATGGTTTCCAGATCTTTCCCGTTCATGCTGGTCAGCACGGTGACGGCGAGAACCATCATGTCTGGGCGAGTCCTGGCCGATTCCACGGCAGCCTGTAGCATTTTTGTGCTTCCGGACGCATGCACCGTCAGCATGCTGACCCCTAGCTTGGCTGCCTCTGCCACGGCCGCTCCGACGGTGTTTGGAATGTCGTGATATTTCAGGTCGAGGAAGACCTGCCGGCCGGAGGTGATCAGATCCCGCACTACACGGGGGCCCTCAGCGGTATAGAGCTGCATGCCGACTTTGTAGGTCTGGGCGGAATCCCCCACTGCCGCCACGATCTTTTGAGCAGCCGCAGCAGAGGAAACATCTAGCGCAACGATGAGCCGCCGACGCGGGTCAACAGGCTCATCGTTGCGAGATTTTACGCTTGGGATGCGGTTTGGCAGTGAACCAAGCATCCCGGGTAGTTTATTCGATTTTACGGGAGTTGCGCTACCGGCGGACGGTTGTAGGCGACCGTTTGATAGTTGGGCTTCACTTGTCTCGGGTTGACCAGATCCAACCGGACCCGCTGTAAGCCATAGCCTTTCATCTGGAGCGCTCGTGCGGCCCCGTAGGAGAGGTCAATAATGCGGCCCGGGACCACCGGTCCACGGTCATTGACCCGCACGACGACAGCTTTGCCGTTGCGGAGGTTCGTCACCTTCACGTAGCTTCCCATGGGAAGGGTGAGGTGCGCCGCGGTCATATCGTACATTTCATAGGGCTCGCCACTTGCGGTGGGTTTCCCCTGAAACGTCTGTCCGTACCAGGACGCAGTCCCAACTTGATACGGTTTGGTCTTTTCGGCCGGTTTGCGGACTTCTGGCTTATTCTCAACAGAACGAACTGGAGCCGGTTTCGCCTCCGAGATGTTCGGTCCCTGAGCCGCTCCCAGGCCGACGATCAGACAGCCGATCGCCAGTCCATGAGCTATACGTCGTTGCATTCAGTTCTCCTCGCATACTCAAAAGTTACCTTGGCCTTAAGGCTATTTCGCTGCAGTTCGTAAATGCTATTGGGATGCCAAAGGGGTGTCAAGGCGAAACAGGGGCCCGTCGATGACCGCGTAGTAATAGAATCCAAACGTAACCTCCTGCAAAACTAATGGGATACAGTGAAGCTCCTTTGTTTCGCAGTGGTTACGCATTTACCGATCAGTAAATGGCCCATCGGACAAGCCAAGGTAGAAATTACAAGCCGCTTGGAATCAATGAGTTACAGGATCTAAACCCGCAACTTACATGGAATCATGTATTTGCGGATATCGGGCTTAGCGCCCCGCCGAAACTTTTTTCCCAGCTCCAGGCTCCCAGAAGTAACTTACCTTAGGTGCCGATATGAATCATTGAGACGGAAAACGCAGTACTATCGGATTTACCAAGCACCGAGGTCCATGGCCGAAAAACCACCTGTCGTACTGACCATCGCGGGGTTCGATCCGTCGTCCGGCGCGGGCGTCACTGCCGACATTAAGACGATTGCCGCCCATTCCTGTTACGGAGTCGCCTGTATCACGGCCCTCACGGTACAGTCCACGTCAGGGGTAAAGCGGGTGGAGGTGGCAGATCCGGCCCTGGTCACTGAAACCCTTGAGGAGCTTTCCTCGGATCTGGACATCTCTGCCGTACACACCGGCATGTTGGGCAATGGGAAGGTCGTTCGGGCTGTGGCCGACTTCCTGTGCGGCAAGCCTGCTGGGCGAGCTGGCGTGGCCCGAAAGGCCCGCTTACCCAATATCGTGCTGGATCCCGTCCTGAAAGCCTCGTCCGGGGCAGAACTTCTTGACGCCGCGGGTACCAAGCTGTTGATTGAGAGGCTGATCCCCTTGGCGGATGTCATCACTCCAAATGTCTACGAAGCCGCAATGCTGACGGGTTTGAAAGTAAAGGAGCCCGAGGAAATGAAAGCTGCGGCAGCCAGACTCCACGAAATGGGCGCCCAAGCTGTCGTCATTACCGGCGGGGATCTCGAGAAAGCCATCGACCTGTTGAGTTTTCGAGGCAAAGATGGGATCGAGCAGGAAATCTTCAAGGCCGAACGCCAGCGCTCGAACTCAACCCACGGTACCGGCTGCGCCTTCGCCACCGCCATGGCGTGTCACCTGGCGCAGGATCGGGGACTTGCTGAGGCTACTCTCCTCGCCAAGACCTACGTCACCGCGGCCATTACAAACGGGCAGCCATTAGGAAAAGGCATCGGCCCAGTGCATCATCTGTACCGGATGACCCAGCAGCGTCGCGCCGCCGGGACGGGTGGAGAGTCCGCTTAGTCGCTATCTTTTGGGGATTGTTTCTTGAGCAGGATTCCAGCCACAAATGCCGCGGTTGCCCCCAGCAGCCACTCTGCACGGTAGAACTGAATAGCCTGCCAATCGACCAGAGTCTTCGCGGTCAGCAGTCCAACCAGCAGTGCTCCGGCGATGCATCCCATGCCGGCTACGAAGGCGATCAGGGAAGCGGTGGGCAGTCCCAACCGCGTCTTGATTGCATGAAACTGAAGGTGCCTGGACCAGGTCGGAAACGTGATCCGCTTCCAGGGAACCGCCGTAACGGCCGCGTTAACGTGATGTACCACTTGCTGCCATATCCGGGCGACAGCGGCAGCGTCGGCGCGTTCCGCGCTGCTCATCACAATGGGACGTTTGACGCCGCAGGAATGACAGAAGCGCGATCCCATAAGGAACTCCGTGCCGCACTTGGGGCAAGCCTCGGCCATACTTGGAACGGACTCCGGAGCCGTAACTTCCTCCGCAACCGGCGAAGGCGGTCGCCAGAACTCCGGTTGTGTTCCGTGCGCTAGTTCTGCCATGCTCATTCCTAACTGGGGGAGTATCGAAGTCGTATTCGCATTCTGAGCGCCAAAACTTCGAACGCTCTAATTCCATGAAAACATGACAATTGCGCAGGTTTCGTAGATCTTTTCCACCTGCCCATACGGCAATTCTTACGTGCGTCAGCGAGTAAAGATGCACCGGTTACGAAGGCCCATCACCATTCGGACCGGAGTTGTAACAGGTGTCGCATGTTTCGCCGTGATCCCCACGCACCGCGGTTCAGTGACGCGTCACCGTCACCAAAATTATAGGCATTGAACCGCTCGGAAATAGTTGGCGTCGCAGGCACATTGATGACGCTCTTGGTTCTGGGCGTCACCGCCAAGCGTCAGCAAGTCGTCGGCGCATATCGCGACAGGTTCGTTTAAACTACAACTACCGGTTCGTGAGGAATTCCACGAAGGTCTCCCAGATGAGTTTTCAGCATTGCCCCGGACGCATGCCGCTCCGCCTTTCCTTTCTATGTGTCTTCGTGATCGCTTTCTGCGCCATGACTGCGGCCCAGTCGCAGCCAGCCGCAAAAACCGTGCATGGCGCTCCTCGAGATCCCCAGACCGACGCCGCTTTCGATCATTTCTACGACATGGACTACGACCGTGCCACGCAGGAATTTGAGGCAATCGTCCAAAAACGCCCCAACGATCCGTTCGCCGTGAACCACCTGCTCACCGCCGTTCTCATGCACGATCTCTATGACACCGGATCGATGAATACGGGCGACTACGCCAACGATAGTTTTATCGGGCGCACCCCGCGCCCGACGGATCCAAAAATCAAAGAACGCATTAAGGCGCTCGTCCACCGCGCGGAGGCTCTCGAAGATAGGCAGCTCAAAGCCAACCCGAACGATATAAACGCCCTTTATTGCCGGGGGGTCACGCGTGCGCAGTTTTCCGTTTATACCGGAATCATTGAGCGGGCCTGGTTCTCGGCCTTGCGCAATGCCGTAGGCGCGCGTCACGACCACGAGCGCGTGCTCGAGCTCGATCCCAACTATGTCGACGCCAAGCTGGTGGTTGGAACTCACAACTATGTCGTTGGCAACCTGCCCTGGAGCGTCAAAGTGGCGGCAGCGATTGCGGGACTGAGCGGGTCGAAAGAAAAGGGCTTGGCGTACCTTCGCGAGGTTGCCCGCACGGATGGCGAGAACGCGGTCGATGCCAAGGTTGTACTCACGCTTTTCCTGCGACGAGAGCACCTGTACGACGAGGCGCTCGGATACATGCAGGAACTGACAGTCCGGTATCCGCACAATCACTTATTCCCGACGGAAGTCGCCAACCTCGATCGCGCGGCCGGACGACTGCCGGAGGCGGAGGCGATGTACCGCCATGTCTGGCAGAACGGGCGGGAAGGGAAGTACGGCACCCTTCATTACGAACTGGCGGCATGGGGCCTGGGCGAACTGTTGCGCAGCAAGAAGGATCTCGCGGCTGCTGCCTCGGCCTACGAACTGGTGAATCAGGCCCCGAATCCCGATCCCGACATCCTGCAGAAGGCCAACCTGGCTGCCGGAGAGATGTACGATCTTTTGCAGAAACGCGATTTGGCGATGAAGCGCTACGAAACCGTGTTGGCTGGCAACGCCAATACCGGGCCTGCCGACCAGGCCCGTCGTTATATCAGGGAGGCATACCGGGAGTAATGCGGAACTTTCGGCGCGCGATTACGTATTTTCTATTGAGGCGAAGCTATGTACTGCAACTATTGTGGAAAAGTCATTCAGGATGATGCTGTCGTTTGTGCCTATTGCGGAGTTCGTGTGGGAGCCACGCTGGCCCGCCGAAAACTCATTCGCCCGCGCATCGGCCGGAAGGTCGCCGGCGTCTGTCTCGGGTTTTCGGAGTACTTCGATCTGGACGTTACGCTGGTTCGGGTCGTGTGGCTGATCGTAGCGTGCATGACGGTGATCGGCTTCTTTTCGTACCCGATCGCGTGGATCATCATGCCTGAGGAGCCAGTGCTGCTGCGCGCGCCTGACGGAATTCATCAGCCGACGAACAGCTAGGGTACTGTCCCGGAAATTCGCCGGAGTGATTTCGGGTCATACTGCCCCGGGCCTGACACCTGAGACCCGCGACCCAGGATCTGGCTGCCCCCTGCGATAGCGCCGCATCCGGAGCCTATGTTCTAATCCCGGCATGCAGCCCCTCTCTTCTCATCGCGTCAAAAGTGGCGACGCCGAGATTGTGTACTGGTCGCTGGGCGAAGGACCTTCCGTTGTTCTTTTGCACCCCTTTCCGGTCCATCACGAATTCTGGCTGCCGGTGGCTGAGACGCTATCCTCGCGCTATCGCCTGATCCTTCCGGATCTCCGCGGGCACGGCGAATCCGGCGTCGGTGAGGGCCCCGCAACCATGGAGAAGCATGCCGCCGACCTCAACAATGTCATGGACGACGCCGATGTCGGCCGCGCGCCCATCGTGGGCGTTTCCATCGGCGGCTATCTGCTGTTCGAGTTCTGGCGCAAGCACCGGTCCCGGGTCGCCGCGCTCGGCCTGTGTAACACAAAAGCGCCCGCCGATAATGCCGAAGCCCGTGCCGGGCGGCTGCAGGCCGCGAACGATGTGTTGGATCGCGGCACCGAGCCGTTTTTCCAATCGATGATTCCGCGCGTGCTGGCGCGATCCACCCGCGAGTCCCGTCCGGATGTGGTGGAAGGCGCATTGCGCATGATGCGCCAGATGTCTACCGAAGGAGTGGCCCAGGTCCAGCGCGGCATGGCCGACCGGCCGGACTCGGTCGAGACTCTAAAGACCGTCAACGTCCCTACGCTGTTGGTCACGGGAGACGAAGACACTGCCACCGGGGTCAACGAGGCCGAGCTGATGCGGCGGCACATCTCCGGAAGTCAGTTGCGGGTAATTCCCAAAGCTGGCCACTACGCGGCTTTTGAGCAGCCCGAACTCGCCGGGCGCCTGCTGCGCGAATTCCTGGATTCCGTTGCGGGCGTCGCGACCTAAAGGCGGCGTGCGACCGCCAACGCGTAAATCCTCCCGAAAGATCGATAGAGGAATCCCTGGCGTTTTCCAATAGAATGTTCGCCGTCATGAAAAATCTCATTCTGCCGCTCGTTGTGATTGCAGTTTCTCTGTGCGCCCCGGCTCAATCCGCCAAGCGCCCCCGCATTACCGGGGTTGATCACGTTGCCTTCTACACGACCGATGCCGATGGCGTGAAGAAGCTTTATGGCGAAATCCTGGGTCTTGCTTCGGCCAATCCAGCGGAGCCAGGCGAAACCATTCGCTACATGGCCGGGACTCAGTGGATCGGTTACAGTCCGGCGCCCGACCCCAAAGCCACCGATCACATGGATCATGTGGCCTTCACCACCGACAGCATCGGCGGCCTTCGCCGGTATCTGACGGAAAAAGGCTTCAAGCCCTCCCAGATTCGCGGAGGCTCGGATCACAGCCTCAGTTTCACCCTCAACGATCCTGAAGGACACCACCTGGAGTTCGTCGAGCGCGCAAAGGGTGAAACCGCGCCGGCGGCGCCGGATGCGGCTTCTCATCGCATCATCCACGCGGGCTTCCTGGTTTATGATCGCGCCGTGGAGGATCGCTTTTATCTCGAAGTCCTTGGCTTCCGTCCTTACTGGCACGGCGGCATGAAGGATGACCGGACTGACTGGGTTTCACTGCAGGTGCCCGACGGAACCGACTGGCTGGAATACATGCTGAACCAGCCGCCGCATCCCGATCTGCGGCTGACCGGGATCATGAATCACATCTCGCTCGGAGTCGCCGACATGAAGAAGGCGCAGGCCATTCTCGAATCGCATGGCTGGAAGCCGCACGGGGACGAGCAGGCGAAAATTGGCAAGGACGGCAAGTGGCAGCTCAATCTCTTCGATCCGGATCTTGTCCGCGTCGAATTGATGGAGTTTAAGCCCGCCGAGAAGCCTTGCTGCAGCGAGTTTACCGCCCCGCATCCCTCGGAGTAGCGCGGGCCTTTTGCACTCCAGTGACCTCCGTGGTAAGAAGGCTTTTCATCGCGGAGGTCACACACTGTTCCGGACTCGGAATTTGTTAGAATTTCCCCGATGGCAACTACTGAACTCGTAATGGTTCCCGCGAACACTGTGGTCACCGCCAAGGGCGACGGACCAACACTGGACGTGAGCACTGCGAAAGACCGCATATTCCTGGCCACCCTGTCCATCTCAAAGATCATCGAGCAGGAGTCTCTCGATGTGAGCATCTTCGGCTCCGCCGATGGGACGACCTGGGGCGCGAAATCCATTGCCGCGTTTCCGCAGAAGTTTTATTGCGAAGACGCTCCGCTGTTACTTGACGTCACCGCGCATCCCGACGTGAAATTCGTTCGCGCACACTGGGAGGTCGCCCGCTGGGGACGCGGTACCGAGACTCCCATGTTCGAATTCGGCGTGACCCTGAAAGAAGTCCCCGCCGACGTCCTGCGCGAGGCCACTGCTGAGGCGAAAGCCATGGCCTGAGACAGACCCTCGAACATTAAATCTGGACTACCAATCGACAATCAGATCTTGGACTACCCAGCAGGCGACAACCGTCGCCCTTTCATCCGCTATATTGATCCTATGAAGACAGCATCCCCAGTCGTTGTGCCTGCGGCGCGAAATATTCGCGGCAGCGTGCAATTGCCCGGGGACAAGTCCATCTCGCACCGCTATGCCATGCTGTCTGGAATCGCCGAGGGTGCCTCGCGCCTGGAAAACTATTCCACGGGGGCCGATTGCGCCAGCACGCTCGCTTGCATGCGGGCCATGGGCGTGAAGTGGGAGCGGAAACCCGACGGCGTGATCGAGGTTCAAGGACGAGGTCTCTCCCTGGTTGCGCCTACCGTTCCGCTCGACTGTGGAAACTCCGGTTCGACCATGCGAATGTTGAGCGGCATCGTGGCCGGCCAGCATTTCACGTCTGAAATGATCGGCGACGAATCCCTTTCCCGGCGCCCGATGGAGCGCGTGATCAAGCCGCTCTCCGCCATGGGCGCCGAGATCAGTTCGCGCGACGGCAAGCCGCCGCTGCGCATCACGGGAGCCGCGCTGCAGCCGATCGATTACAGGATGCCGGTGGCCAGCGCGCAACTGAAGTCGTGCCTGCTTTTCGCCGGATTGTTCGCCGACGGCGAGACGCGCATCGAAGAGTCCGTGCGCACGCGCGATCACGGGGAAGTAGCCCTGCGTGCCTTCGGTGTGTACCTCGAGCGTAAAGGCGTCGGGGTGGGAAATGAAGTGCGCATCCGCGGCGGACAGCGCCTGCATGGCATCGAGTTCCGTATTCCCGGCGATCTTTCAAGCGCAGCTTTTTTCCTCTGTGCTGCGGCGCTGTTTCCCGGATCGCAACTGACCATCCCGCATCTGCTGATGAATCCCACCCGCGCCCGCCTGCTCGATATTCTCATGCAGATGGGGCTGCGCATCTCGGTGACTGAACTCGACGAGAGTCAGGGCGAACTCATCGGGTCCCTCCAGATTGAAGGCGGCGAGTTGAAGGGAACAACGATTGCCGGAGCCGATTCCGCGGCACTGATTGACGAGATTCCAGTGCTGGCCGCGATTGCTCCATACACCGACGAGGGAATTGAAGTGCGCGACGCGAAAGAATTGCGAGTGAAAGAATCCGACCGCATCGCGGCTGTGGCGGCCAACCTTCGACTCATGGGCGCCGAGGTCGAAGAGCGCGAGGACGGCTTACGGATTCCCGGTGGCCAGACTCTCCACGGCGCCGAACTCGATTCCTACAACGACCATCGGATCGCCATGGCCTTCGCCGTAGCCGCTCTTCGCGCGGAAGGCGAAACGGAAATTCGCGGTGCCGAAGCCGCGGCTATTTCTTATCCAGCCTTCTTCGAAACGTTAGAGGGACTTACTGAGCGATAGCTGTCCACGAATGGCAATACAGTAAAATCCCTAACCCTGTCACTTGAGTTCTATGACCTCAGTGACCTGTGCTGGCGGGTCAGGGCATACCAAAATACCCGTCAACCGCGGCTCTCCGCCTCGGACCGTACAAACTGGTTAACTCCGGGGGATCCAATTATGCGTTCCAAGCTCATTTTGTGTTTTGTTCTAGGTATAGCGTCCTCAGCTTTTGCCAAAGATCCAAAACAGTATCAAACGGGCAAACTGCTCCAGATGGATGCTGTTCCGTGCGGCACCGCCGAGAAAGATGCCACAAGTCTTGCCGGACAGGTGTTGGGGACCGATTCCGGCAGCAAAAAGACCCAAGAAGTTCTTTGCCAGGAATATGTCCTGCAAGCCGAGCACGTAATCTATCGCATTCGTCCGCGGGACGAGAAGCATCCCGTGTTGCTGCCAGTCGGCGAGCAGGCGCAATTTCGGCTGCAAAAGGACAAGCTGCTGCTTCGGGTAGAGGATCTCGACAACAAGGAGCGCGAGTACGCGGTGGTTTCGATGACCCCGCGTTCTGATAGCCGCACAGCCGATGGGTCGACAGTTCACTCCAGTCCACTACAGTAATCGATTTGAGTAGATAACCTTAAGTGAAAGGCGCGGAGAACATCCGCGCCTTCTTGTTTCATCTCAATCCATCGGGTGTTCGCTGCATACTGCTTCCAAACCAGGCTTTTTACCCCAACCCCGCATCCTCTCGAACGCATCCATACTGCAAGCCTCCGCTGTGTTCCGCTCACTGCAGGTCGCCCCCGGTGGGACAAGTGCGCTCGGGGATTCTAAAGGAGTGAAAACCCATGAAACGATATCTTGGAATGTTGATCGCATCGCTGCTCTTCGCCGCACCAACGCTATTCGCGCAAGAGAGCAATATGGATCACGGAGAGGTCGGTATTTTCGCGAACTACTATCGATTTACCAATCCCGGCCCGACCAGCAACTTTGTTGGCCTCGGAGGGCGCGCGGCTTTCGGCATCCGGCCCAGCGTTCAACTGGAAGCGGAAATGGCTTACGACTTCGAGCGGAACTATACGAACACTTTTAGCAACGGCGTCACCACGGTCATCGTGAATTCAAGGCTGCGCACGCTGCACGGTTTCTTCGGGCCGAAATTCCAAACTGGCTCCGGCCCCCTTCGCCTCTTCGTGAGCGGCAAAGTCGGATTCGACAACTTCAACGTGACGAACAATGGCGTTCCGACGGGGTTCGTCAACAGCGTTGGACTGACCCATGGAGCGACCTACTTCGCGCTGTATCCCTCGGGTGGAATTGAGGCGTTTGCCGGACCGATTGGCCTGCGAGTTGAAATTGGCGACGACGTTTTCTTCAACGGCGGAGCTCGCAACAACATGAGGATTACGTTTGGTCCTCAATTCCGCTTCTAGATCCTTGATCGAGCTCAGTTCCTAGGCGGCTACCCGGCCGCCTTTTTTATCCTCGTCATTGCAGCTTCCTCACAGACGTTTGTGACTGCTGTCACGGTCCGTCAGGAATTCCCCGGCTAGGCTGGGAGGTTCAACTCGCAACCCGGTTTTTCGTGGAGAGCACTCAACAACGCGCCATAAATCCGTGGGTCATCACCTTTTCCGTGATGCTTGCGACGTTCATGGAAGTTCTCGATACCACGGTCGTCAACGTCTCCATCCCTCACATCGCCGGAAATCTGGCTTCCACTAACGAAGAAGGCACATGGGTCGTCACGTCCTACCTGGTTTCAAACGCAGTCGTGCTGCCAATTTCCGGATGGCTCGCGAACCACATGGGCCGCCGCCGGTTACTGCTCACCTGCGTTGCGGGATTCACGATTACCTCCGTCTGTTGCGGGCTGGCAACGACCCTGTGGCAGTTGATCCTGTTTCGCGTGCTGCAAGGCCTGACTGGCGGCGGACTGCAGCCGTTGGCGCAAGCTATCCTCCTCGAGACTTTTCCGAAAGAGCGTCATGGCCATGCCATGGCCGCGTTCAGTATCGGCATTCTGCTCGCGCCCATTCTCGGGCCCACCCTCGGCGGATGGATCACCGACAACTACAGTTGGCGGTGGGTCTTTTATCTGAATCTTCCAGTGGGGGTGCTCTCGTTATTCCTGATGAGCCGCTACGTCTTCGATCCACATTACGTGAAGCGCGGCGAGGGCAAGGTCGACGTCTGGGGCATCGGCTTCCTTGCCCTGGGAATTGGATCCCTGCAAGTGTTATTGGATACCGGTCAGCGCAAAGACTGGTTTTCATCCCAGTACATACAGGTCTTTGCCGGGCTGTGTGTCTTTGGCCTGGTGGCACTGGTCATTCGCGAGTTGATGACCGACCATCCCGTAGTGGATCTGCGCGTGCTGAAAGACCGCTCCTTCAGCGCCGGAGTTTTGCTGATTGGTATGTTGGGCTTTGTGTTGTACGCGAGCCTGGTGCTTCTGCCGCTCTATCTGCAGACGCTAATGGGATATCCCGCGTACAACTCGGGGCTCGCGCTCTCGCCCAGAGGCATTGGCGCGCTGCTGTTCACGCCACTGGTCGGACATCTGACCACCAAGACGGATCCCCGGCGCCTGCTCGTCGTGGGCCTGATACTCGGCTCCGTCACCATGTTCCAGCTCTCCGGGCTGAATCTTTACGCCGGTTTCTGGGATATTTTCTGGGCGCAGGTGCTGCAGGGCGTCGCGCTGGCTTTCCTGTTTATTCCGCTCATGTCGCTGGCCATGTCGCGGATCCGTCCGGAAAAAATGGGGAACGCGACCAGCATATTCAACCTGATGCGGAACATCGGGGGCAGCATTGGAATCGCCATCATGGCTACTTTCCTCGCCCGCCGCTCCCAGGTTCATCAGAATCACCTGATCGAGAATGTGACTGCGGGAAGTGCCCAGACCTCCCGGCTATTGCAGGGAATGCGTGCGAATTTCATCGCCCACGGAAGCGATGCGGTCACGGCTTCACGCAAGGCCCTTGCGGCCATCTATGGCCTGGTTCAGCAGCATGCCGCCATGCTCGCGTTTGTCGAAGCCTTCTGGATCATGGGCGTGGTGTTCCTCCTGATGCTTCCATTCCTGCCGATGCTGCAGTACAAGCCGCACCAGCGGCCTTCGCCGGGTCCGCCGAAGGCGCGCGGCATTCTGACCCGGTCGGCACATCCGCAGCTCCAATCCAACGAGCAGGACGCAAACCAGGAAGAGCCTCAGTTGCTGCTGCACTGAACGGGAAAGACGGCAGGTGTACGAAGCCTCTTCTGCGAAATGCGTATTCTGCGTCGTGGCCGTGTCCTTTGGGATAATGTCCGAAATCCAGAGCAAGTTCCGCTCCGGCCCTGTGATAGAGTAATGCCCACTTACACGGCCAGCCGCTGGGAGCTGGCGAGTTTCTTACCTGGGAGTAATTTCCATGAAGACTCTGCGCGAACTCGTGAAGGATCGCCCGCTCTATTCGGTGGACGCCAACCGCACTGTCCTCGAAGCTGCCCGCTACATGATGGAGCGTAACATCGGCGCCGTGCCGGTGCTGCGCGACGGTGCTCTTGCCGGAATGTTTTCCGAGCGCGACATCATGAACCGCGTCGTGGCTGCAGGCCGTACTCCCGGTACCACCGCCGTCTCCGAAGTCATGACCCCGAACCCGCGTGCCGTCGCCGCCGACGAAAGTATCGACGAATGCCTTTTCATCATGCGCGAATTCGGATTCCGCCATCTTCCGGTCGTCGATGGCAAGGAGTTGAAAGGGCTGGTTTCACTGCGAGACGTGTTGATGCACCAGGCGGCCGAGATCGAGCGCCAGGCCCGGCGCGTCGCCTCATAACCCCGGACCTCGGGATATCCAGGGCCGGCATCCGATCTTGATCTACTTTGGGGCGGTTACGGTCAACGAGACACTTGGGCTGTTGGCTGTCCCCGTATTGCTCGATACCACGCCATTCGAATCAATACCGACAATGGTGAAGGTATAAGTATTCGCCGGGGTGATTCCGTTGGGAGTGGCGGTCGTCCCGTTGCTGAGATTGTTGACGCAGGCCGGCAGCAGCAGCAATGACGCGCTCAGCACGAAAAGCGAGAGCAATCCCCAGGCCTTGCGGGACCGCTTCCCGCCAAACGCTGCGCCGATGCCGATGAATCCGAACAGGGGAACCGGCAACCACAGCGCATAAAACTTGTGCGAGCGTTCCGCCGATCCGACAACGGTGGTGCCCTGGGAATGGATGGTGATGGTGGAGTTCACCGGCGAAGTTGTCAACCGGAGGGTGTTCTCACCTGTCGCGTAGGAAAACGAGCAGACGGGAGGAATCGTTACCAGAGGAGTTATCGAACTGCAATACAGCGTGATCCCGCCTGCCGGCGCGGGAGGGGTCATGTAGCCGTTGACAGGAGTCACGGCGATCACGCCCTGCGCATCATTGCCAGCCGACACGCTGGTCGGGGACATGCCGGTCGCAATGGAGATCGTGAACTGCGGGGTTACGGCCAGAACCGTCAAGCCCAGCGGCGGCGCACTATAGGTGGTGGTCGGTCCGGTGCCGGTAATGGTTACGTTGTAGCCGATGGTTGTAGTTTGCGTGGTGCTGGTGATGGTGGCGGTTGCGGTTGCCGGCGGAGTCACCGACGGCGGGCTCACCGTGCAGACCGGGGGCGAGTTCACCACGGTCTGGTTGGCGGTTACGGTGCATCCCAGGCTCACTGCCCCGCTGAAGCCGTTCACGGGTTGCAGAGTAATCGACGAAGAGGATGTACCTCCAGGCACGATGGCCTGCGGGCTTAGAGTGGTGGTGGTGAGCGTGAACTCGCTGGTGCCCTGAGCGCCCGCGACGGGCGGCAGGACCAGAAATACCGCGAACATACACAGCGCCGGCATCCCGGCGAGCGTCTTCCAGAGATTCAATTTGGATTCAGACCCTTCGGATCTCAACATGAGCAGGTTTCAGTTCAGTAGCTTCGATTCGTGGGACTGCGAAAAAGCTGCCCGCCGCGCCCGCTGACATTTCGGCAAAGCCCACCAATCCGGGCATTGCTGTTCGGCCACAAGCCGCGCTTGGAATCTTCCGACCCATTTTACCGCAAGAGGTCCGCGGTCAACGCCGGACGTAACCCGTGGTACGGGAACCTTGATCATACCATTCCGAAGCGGGCCTCCCGCTGGACCAGAATGCGGTTGCGCCTGATTGGCTAACAGCTTGTTTTTACTTCGGCGGCGGCTGCTGCGGCTGCTTCTTCTTGAACAGTCCCATAATCTGGTTCACCGGATTCTGCTGCTGGTTTTGGGTGGCCGCGCCCTTGCCCTGGTTGGACAGATATCCGCTCAGCAGGCCGGCGGCAATTCCTTTTACGTCCGGCGTGAACTTGGGATCCGAGGTCGTGCCGGTGATCCCAAATGGAATGCCCATGCCGCCGACTGCGGCGTTCATCTTGAATGCGAGCTGGTTCGCCGGGCTGACCGTGCCCGCTCCGGTGAGCACTCCAATCGCCGGGACCGTGAGATTGATGTTGCTGGCCGCCGTTCCCTCCGGCGAGTTTCTCACGTCGGAACTGAAGTTCTGAATACTAGTGTCGGAACCGGTATTCTTTCCGGCCAGGGCCGCGATTGCCGACATTTTCTGCCCGAGATCGAAATTCGCCAGCTGCGTATTTTGCAGCTTGACACTTCCGGTGCTCACCAACTTGTCGACTGGACCGACGCTATTCATCGCGACATCGAGGTCCCCACCCTTCAACGTCGCCTTCGGAGGCAGGGTTACTCCCACCGCGGGCAGCATGGCTTGCAGGTCGTCCACCGGCATGTTAGGCCCATTCAATTTCAAGTTCACGGAGGTGACTTTGCCATGTGCGTCGTAGGTTCCTGTCAGGTGCGCCACCGCTTTGCCCATGGAGACGTCGCACTGCCTGATGTCGCCCGTTTCTTTTTCAAGATCGTGGACGACCGAGAACTTCGCATCCACGGGCCGACCCGCGGGCTGGCCCTTCTGCACCACCTTCAAGCCCGTGGCGGTGAGCGTTCCTTGCGCTTTCGCCTGATGGCCGTCAGAAGTGACGGTGCCGTTGAGGTCCGCGATGCCTCCAATTCCAGCTGCAGGATCGATAAACCCGGAAGTCGCCAGATTCATCTTTTGAACCGAAATCTTGGCATTGAGCGGCGTGAGCGATGCGTCGTCCGCGTTAATCGGTCCCGCATTACCCGTCAGCTTCATCGTGCCGCTGGAAGGTAAGTTGGCGGACATCGAGAACGGGAACGACGAATTGAACGAAAAATTCGTCACTTCGATATTGACGTTACTGTAAACACGCTTCTGCTCTGTCGAATCCGCCCGCGACACAGTGAGCTGGCCGCCACTTACATTCAGCTTGGCCACCGACAGATTTGGATTGCTGCTCGAAGGCGACTCGGTTGGAGGCGCCTGCCCCGCCGGTGTGCTGGGAGTGGTTTGCTCGGCGGAGGGCTTGGCAGTGCTCGGTGACTTTTTAGCTGCGCCCTTTTCGGTGCCGGAAGTTCCCGATGCCGCCGCCGGTGCGGACGGATTGTTCCCGCCGAGGCTGGAGAAGTTCCATCTTTCGCCGTTTGGAGACTTGACCAGGCTGATCTGCGGCTGCTCGAGCGTGATATGTGTGATGTTTACGGTCTTGGAGAAAATCAGCGGGATCATTTCCACGCCGATTCTGAGCGCCTTCGCCTTGACGAACGGATTGCTGCTGAAGTGAGGATCGTCGGCAATGGCGATGTTGTCAGCTGCGACCGATCCCGACCAGAGCGACAGCGATAAATTGCCCAAAGTCACTTTCCGGCCCAGGGCGCTGGTCAACTCCGATTCCAGTTTCGGCTTGAATGTGTTCGCGTCGATGAAGAAGGGAATCGCGATCACCAGAATGACGAGGACGACGATAACGATGCCTAAAATCTTGAAGAAACTTTTCATGACTTTCACCTCCCGCGGGAGCGGCAATGTTGCAGTTGAACGTGAAGGAAAGGATGCGGCAGTTCGAGTGTAACACTGCTGATCCCGCCGTTGTTCCCAGGGGATAGAACCGGTGTGCGCTTTTGCCGCCTTCTCGGATCCCGCATTCGTCTGAGTCACGCTCCTCGCGATTCAGATGATGTTTTCCCACGAAAAGATGGTGTTCAGTCCGGGTGATTTCCCGATTTCAGCAACTGTGGCGCTGGGCCCCGTCCAATTGGCCGCGCCGTCGCCAGAGTGTGCGCCGGCGGGACCAGAAAACCACCAGCAGACACCCGGCCTGCGTGGGTGCGCTTGACACTCGCATTACTCTCTGCTGTAGTGTCCGCGAGCACGCCCTGACTTCAAAATCAGACGGGCGAGCGCAATGCGGACGGCTCTCGATCATCCAGGTTCGGAGTCCATGTGCGGAAAGCGGGAAGGTCGTGTACACCGAAGTTGAACTCCGAGACCTCGAAGTTCCAGAAGTCAAGAAGCTTTGAAACCCGCATTCAGTAAGGCTCTGCGATGGTGACAATTCGTGACGTGGCGAAGGAAAGCGGGTTCTCCTCCACCACGGTGTCGATCGTGCTGAACAACGCGCCATTAGCACGCTACATCCCTGCAGTCACAAAAAAGCGGATTGAGCGCGCGGCGCAGAAACTCGGATATCGCCCGAACCAGTTCGCTCGCTCCCTGCGCAGCAAACGCAGCCACACGGTCGGCGTCATGGTCTTTGACATGACCGATCCCTTCTGCACTCTGATTTTGCGCGGCATTGAAAACACGCTTTACCAGTCTTCGTATCTCCCCATTCTCACTGACGTGCATAACGAGGGCAGCCGGTTTGAACGCTACCTGGAGATGTTGCTCGACCGCCGCATCGAGGCGCTGATCGTCGTCGCGAACTGGGTCTTTCTCGATATCAACCTGCTGGCCGATCTGGAAAAGAGCAGTATTCCGACCGCCATGATCGGCTGCGAGTTGAAAACCGACTCCATCAGTTCGGTCATTGTTGACAACGAACTTGGCGGGGGACTCGCGCTGGAACATCTGCACTCGCTCGGACACCGCAAGATCGCGATCATCCGCGGGCCCAAGGCGCTCACCGACAGTGCGCCGCGGTGGCGCGGCATTCGCAACTGCGCCAAAGAATGCGACCTCGAACTGGATTCCCGCTTGCAGATGGAAATGCCCGAGTCGCGCGATCCGCTCTCCAGCTTTGAGTGGGGATACAAACTCACCGAAGATCTCATCCGCCAGAAGCGCGCCTTCACCGCGCTGCTCGCCTTCGACGACATGAGCGCCTTCGGCGCGATCCGCGCGCTGAACAAGGCCGGAATCCGCGTTCCTGAACAGTGCTCCGTGATTGGCTTTGACGATGTCTCGACTTCTGCGATTTACACACCCTCACTGACGACGGTCCGGCAGCCGATGGAATCGATGGGCACCTCCGCCGTCGGAATCGTGGTGGACGGCATCAACGCCGTGCTCGAAAAACGCGAAATCATCCCCACACACCGCAAAGTTGCCCCCGAACTCGTCATCCGGGAATCGACTCGCACCTTGTCGTGAATCGTCGGATCTGGTAACGAACTCTCGCACTTCAAAGCTCCCTTAACCGGGCGGATAGAGGGGAGGCGAAAAGGGCCTTCGACTCGGCCAATGTCACTCATTCCGCGGCTCACGATAACGTTTACGAAGCCTTTTTCCACAGTTTGTTCTTGACAGCCGACATGCAATAAACGCACTATTCATACGTTTTAATAACCCACCTCGGGATCCACTGCCACGACAGAGTCCGCGTCCGAAAACTGGGCCCGAGTCGACAAGTTTGTGATGGAAAGAACCAACCTGAGGAGCGATGTCATGAACTCATGGACCTACGTTGCTGGAAGTGCTCGCTCGTACTTTTTGGCGTGTCTGGTCATTTTGGCCGCCGGACTGTCAGCCTTCGGACAAGCCGGACGCGGCAGCATTAGCGGCACGGTCAGCGACCCCAATGGCGCTCTGGTTCCGGGAGCGCAGGTTGTTCTCCTCAACACCGCCACCGGGGTAAGCCAGCACACGGTCACCAGCGCCGCCGGTCTCTACACGTTTATCTCCCTCAATCCCGGGGAGTATCAAGTCGCGGCCAGCCAGTCGGGGTTCGCCAAAGTCGTGCGAGACAAAATCACGGTCAATGTCGATCAGGTCACCGCGGTCGATATTTCTCTTCATGTCGGAGCTGCCACCGAGACGGTTACTGTCACGGCGGGAACGGAACTGGTCGAGCCCAGCAACTCCACGGTTGGCTCCCTGATCCCGTCCGAGACGATTGATCGGGTCCCCTTGCTCTATCGAAACGTTTATGACCTGGTGCAGCTAAGTGCTGGTGTCACTCCTGCCAACGGTTCGCCCAACTCCAGCGACTCGATGCAGTCGATTCAGAACATTTCTATTGGCCGCCCCGGTGTCGATGTTTCTTCCGCCACGATTAACGGCGCCATCGTCGGATCTGTCTATTACATGCTCGACGGAAGTCCGATTGGCATTGCGGAAAACAACGCTGCGGCGATCATCCCCGCGATGAATATTCCCGAGGATGGTGTCGACGAAGTTCGCGTCGAGACCCAGAACACTCCCGCCTCGTACCAGAGCGGCGCCGCTGGCGTCATCAGCCTGGTCAGTAAGTCCGGCACCAATAAGTTTCACGGCGACGTCTTTGGCGTATTCCGGCCCGACGTCCTGTCCGCAAATGAATACTTCAACAAGCAGACGCAGCTGAGCAGCGGCCTGAGCAACACACCTCCTTCCTTCCATCGCTACCAGGAGGGGGGAGCGATCGGCGGCCCGATCAAGAAAGACAAAATCTTCTTCTTCGCCGACTACGAAGCTACCCAGCAGCAGCAGTTCGAGGGCATCGACTACTTCAGCGTTCCCACCACTGCAGAAAAGACCGGAGACTTCTCGGCGATGGGGTTTACGATTTACGACCCGACGCAGCCCGACAATCCCGATGGCACGCGTCAAGCCTTTCCCGGCAACAAGATTGCGAACCCGAATCCCATCGGCGTGCTCTTTCTGTCAAAAATGCCGAAGTGCAACCTGCCCGACCCCACGACGTGCGACTCGGCAACCAGCGACGTCGTGAATAACTATGGTCTTCCTGGACTCGACCCCTTCAAAGCGCACCGGTTCGATGTCCGTCTCGACTGGGCCCAGAGCGACCGGCAGCGCATCTTCACTCGATTTTCTTATGACCGCTTGCTGTTTTCCACGGCGAATGTTTTCCCCAGCGGATGGGACATCAACTACGCTCAGAACAAGACCAACGGCCGCAATATCCTGGTGGCCGACGATTTGACCCTGAATTCCACGACCGTCCTGAATTTGCGCTATTCGTTTACGCGCCACTTCGAGAATCAGGGAGGACCGCCATCGTATAGCAGCACTGACATTACGCAGTTGGGCTTCCCCTCGTCGCTAGCCAGCGAGGTGGTTCGTAAGACGCTTCCCTTCGTGATCTTTGGCGAACTTGGACAAGGAGTGGGCGGTACCGCTAACTACAACACGTTTCTCTACGCCAGCGAGAGCAGCGATGCCAATGCCACCGTAACAAAAGTTCTGGGCAAACACGCCGTTTCGTTCGGCTTCGAGTGGATGAAGAGATACCTGAATGTCGGCCAGCCGCCGGCTGCTGCGGGTGCATACGAGTTCGATGTCAGCGCCACCGATCAATCGAACGCCAGTGCCTCAGGTGGCAGTGATTTCGCCTCCCTTCTCGTCGGCATGGCAAGTGACCCGCTGGGGCCAAACGCCGAAAACAGCAATTACCCTAATTTCACAAAAGACATCTTCGCGGCTGAGTCCAACCCCTACTATGCGGCTTTCGTCGAGGACACTTTTCATGCCTCAAAGAACCTGACCCTCACGGCGGGGCTGCGCTGGGATATCTTCGGCGGGCGAAATGAACGCTTCAATCGCCAGGAGTACTTCGATCCGAACGCCACCAGCACCGTCAGTGGTGTCTCTTACACCGGCGCAGAAGTCTACGTGAACGGCGGCAATCGCTCTCCGTTTTCCAGCAACTTTCACGACTTCGGACCTCGCTTCGGATTCGCCTGGCAGCCGCTGCAGCACCTTGTCGTTCGCGGGGGCGCGGGCTTCTACTACGGGCCCAGCACCCACAATGTCGCCAGTGCCGGCATCAACAGCGACGGATTCTCGTCCCAGACCACATGGAACGGCACCTGCGCGAACGCAGACGGCAATACCGTTTTCAACACCGATAGCGGCTCCTGTGTTGCCGGAACGCCGGGCGTCTTCACCGGACCCTATTCATTAAGCAATCCGTTCCCCAACGGAGTGAATCCGATCTTCACGACTGCTCCGGCGGGGCTGGGTAACAATCTGGGGACGACCATTAACAGCGTGCTGCGCTCCCAGCGCACACCCACTACCTACAACTACAATTTCGCGCTGGAGTATGAACTGCCGCATCAGGTGGTTGTGACTGCCGGTTACGTGGGCAGCCGAGGCCTGTTTCTGCCATTCGGCAATGTCGATCTCAACCAACTCGATTTGGGCACGATCGCGAAATATCAGTCAGACTTGACCAATACCACGGTTCCCAATCAATGGGAGGCGATCCTGCCTCCCACGAATAACAACTTCAACTCTTCCACGGTGCCGCTCTTTGTATCGCTGCAACAGTATCCGCAGTTCGGCAACGGAAGTTATGGAAACGGCAATGGAGTCATCATCCATGGCTATCCCGCGGGTGATTCCTCATACAATTCCCTGCAAACCAAGGTGCAAAAACGGCTCACCGGACACTTCACGACTTTGGCCACTTTCACCTGGGGAAAGATCCTCACTGACGATGGCAATCCTCCGCTCGGGTTTGTCGGTACACACAATGGCGGCGCTCAGGATTGGAGAAATTTGAGGTTGGAACGCTCGATCAGCCCGCAGGACGTGAAATACCAGTTCACCGGCCAGGTTTCCTATGACCTGCCCGTCGGCAAAGGGCAGCGGGTAAACCTAAGCGGTGTGACCAATGCGGTTCTCGGCGGATGGACCACCAACGCCATTCTCTATCTCAGCACTGGTGTTCCAATTGCCTCGCCCACTTCCGGGGTTAATCCGTCGTACTTCAATCAGCGGGCGGACCTGACCTGCAATCCATCAAGCGGCGCTCCCCATACAGCGGACACTTGGTTCAATGACACCTGCTTTGCCATACCCGGAACGGAAAGCGGCGGCGCGGAGAATCCTTTCGTTGCCGGGACCGCGCCCGCCTATCTTGACAACGTTCGTACGAAGGGAGCGCGCGATCTGGATCTTTCGCTTTACAAGACGTTCGCCCTCGGCGAGAGTCGAGCTCTTCGCTTCGACGTTTCCGCCTACAACGTGACCAACACGCCGCAGTTCGGGTATCCGAGTGTTCCGGATATTACGACTGCCACTCAGCAGGGCGTCCCGTTCGGACAGATCACGAACACCATCAATACTCCGCGCCAGTTCCAGTTTGGAGCGCGCTTCAACTTCTAAAACGAAATTCCTGCAAGACCAGCCCGGCCTCGCCAGAGGCCGGTTTTTCGGTCTGAGAACGGCTCATGTAGAGACAGCCGCCCTCGGCTGTCAGGTCGAAGCGAAGCTCGACACTCCCGTGTAGGGGCGGACGCATTCGTCCGCCCCGCTCGCGCCGCGAGCGTGCCTGCGCCCTTCTCGATCCAAGAATTCTCGTTTTCCACAGCGCTTTGTGACATCTGACCTTGCTTCCACTGGTGCAATCGGTTCATCATCGTCAAAGCCGGGACGGTGCGCGAGCAGGTGTTTCGAGACATTTTGGAACCCGATTCCAGAATCCCGGTCTTAAGTTCTTTGAAACCAAGATTTTGTCCCTAACTGATTGTGCCGCATAGATTATTTCGGCATTTCCCGCTAAGTCTCTGATGACAATAGACCCAGGGGGGAGGGGGTACCCATCACGCTGACGCACCCGTCCCGTTCTGGGAATCTCGCGAGAAAGAAATTACAGGGAAGAAATCCACCGCCCTTAACGGCTCGAAACCGACCCAACCGGAACGATTACTCGTCCTCAAATAACCTGCAGCGCGTGATCCAGGTCGGCGACCAGATCCTCGACGCTTTCGATCCCCACCGACAGCCGCACCATTTGCTCGTTTACTCCCATTGCGGCTCGTTCTTCAGCCGAGATCATCGCGTGCGACGTCAGCACCGGGATCGATACCAATGACTCGACTCCTCCCAAGCTCGTTGCCAGCGTGAACATCCGCATCGCCTCGCTTACGCGGCAAGCCTCTTCGCCCGTGCCTTCGACCTCAAACGTCACCATGCCTCCGCCGCCCGACATCTGCTGCCGTGCGATCGAGTACTGCGGATGGCTCTTTAGGAACGGATAATGTACTCGCCGTACTTTCGCGTGCTGTTCCAGGAATTCGGCGACCCGTAGCGCGTTCTCGTTCTGTCGCGCCACGCGCACTGCCAGAGTCTTCATTCCGCGAATCAGCAGCCACGCCGCGTGTGGATCCATGACGTTCCCCAGCGTCGTCCGAGTTTCGTGGATCCGCTGGATCAGGTTACGCCCGCCCGCCACGAGGCCACAGGTCAGGTCTGCATGCCCGCCGAAGTATTTCGTCCCCGAATGCATTATCAGATCGAAGCCGTGTTCCGCCGGACGCTGGTTGATTGGCGTCCCAAACGTGCTGTCGATCATGCTGACAAGTCCATGCTGCTTGGCAATCGCCGCGGTCTTCTTCATGTCGACCACTCGCAGAGTCGGATTCGTCGGCGACTCGACATAGAGCAGCCGCGTGTTCGGCCTGATCGCCCGCGCATACTGCTCGTAGTCGGTTGTGTTCACAAAGGTAGTATCGATTCCGACTCGCGGCAGCCACTGCGAGAAAAACTTCATTACGCCGCCGTAGATGTCGCGTTGCGCGACGATGTGATCCCCGGCTTTCAGCAAGCCCAGCACTGTCGTCGTGATTGCGCCCATGCCCGAAGCAAAGGTGCGCGCCGCCTCCGTGCCTTCAATGGCTGCAATCGTCTCCTCTGCCAATGTCCAGGTTGGATTTCCCCAACGCGTGTAGTAATGGTCGGTAGTGGTGACGCGCGTTTGCTCTTCGTTGTCGGTGACCTCGAACGTGGACGTCTGATAAATCGGCGGAGCGACCGGACCATTCCTCTTTTCCATGTCCGACGCGCCACGCACAGCAGCAGTTTCCGGGCGGCGATTGCGGGATTTCATGAAAGCCTCACTGGTCAAGAGTAACGGCGAGATTCAACCTGGGCAAGAGTAAGCGCCGCGTTTTGGATGCGCCTTCCCTCGTGTGCCCTTCGGGTCTGCGCATCGGAATCCCGCGACCATCACCAGCGACCATTTATAATTCCCCACTTCATGGATCTGGGAATCAGGAATCGCGTTGCCCTGGTGGCTGCGTCTAGCCAGGGACTCGGGCTCGCCACCGCCGAAGCTTTCGCGGCCGAGGGCTGCCGCGTAGCCATGTGTGCGCGCAACCAGCAAACGCTCGCTGCCGGCGCCGAGAAGATCAGAAAGCAGCACAAAGTCGACGTTCTGACGGAGGCCTTCGACGTAACCGACGCCGGGGCAGTAAAACGTTTCGTTGCTGCAGTTGCTGATAAGTTCGGCAGCGTCGATATCTGCGTAACCAATGCGGGAGGTCCTCCCGCTAAGGGATTTCTGGCGGCATCGCTCGAAGATTGGCAGCACGCCATCGACGCCAATTTCCTGAGCACGGTTTACTTCGCACGCGAAGTCATTCCCCACATGCAGCGCAAAAAATGGGGACGCATCGTCACCATTACGTCGATCACGACCAAGCAACCAGTCGCCGACCTGGTTCTATCGAACGCGGTTCGCGCCGCCGTGGTCGGCCTGGTGAAAAGCCTGGCGAATGAGTTTGGAAGAGACGGAATCCTGGTGAACAACGTTGGCCCCGGGTTCACCGCTACCGATCGCCTGAAGGCATTGGCGAAAGCGCGTTCCGTCGCCAGCGGGAAATCCGAGCAGGAAATTGTCGATGCATGGGCAGCCGACGCTCCTCTGAAGCGCCTGGGAGATCCGCGTGAGTTGGCGGAGACGATTGTTTGGTTGGCATCGGAGCGTGCGTCGTACATCACTGGGCAGACCGTGTTGGTAGATGGCGGAATGTACAAAGGGCTTTGAAGTTATGTGCAACGAGCAATGCGACATCTGACGGGAATTTCGTTCTTGATTGCGCTAAGCAGCCTGTGCGGGGCTCAGGCTCGCCCGTTTCCCGGGCCTGACGTCCAACAGATTTATCAGCGTCTGCTGCCGCAGATCGAGAAGATTCCGATTTTCGATCATCACGCGCATCCCGGATATGCCGACGATCCCGATGTCGATGCGATGGCTGCGCCTCCGAACCTGAGCGAAGCGCTGCGCACCCGTGATGACAATCCCGAACTCGCTGTCGCGGCCAAGGCTCTATTCGGCTATCCCTATAACGATCTGTCTCCTGAGCATTCGAAGTGGCTCCTGGAGAAGAAGAATGAATTGAAAAAGCAGATGAAGGGCGCGGCTTATTTCGATTCGATTCTCGACCAGCTCAACATCGAGATGTCGGTGGCCAATCGCGCCATGATGGCTGACTATCTCGACCCGAAACGGTTTGCCTGGGTGTTTTTCGCTGACTCATTTATGTGGCCGTTCAACAACCAGCGCGAAGCGGGGCGCAATCCAGATGAAGGTGTCTATATTCCTCTGCAGGAAAAGATGCTGCATCGCTGGATGCAGCAGGAAAACGTCAGCAAATTACCGCCGACGCTTGCCGAATATCTGAAGTTCATCAGCCAGGTGCTCGAAGACAACTCGAAGCGTGGCGGCATTGCCATGAAGTTTGAAGTCGCGTATTTCCGCCCCACGACCTTCAGCGATCCCTCGCGCGCCCAAGCCGAGCACTTATATCAGCGATACGTGGCCGGAGGCATTCCCGCCGAGAGAGAATATCGAACCTTTCAGGATTTCATTTTCCGGTATTTGGTTCAGGAAGGTGGACGCCTGCATCTGCCGGTGCATATCCACACGGCTGTGGGGATTGGCGACTACTTTAACCTGTCTCAGAGCAACATCATGAATTTAGAGAGCGTTCTGCGCGATCCGCGCTATGCCTCCACGACTTTTGTGATGATTCACGGCGGATACCCTCTGGAGCGCGAAGCCGTCTGGCTGGCCGCAATGAAGAATGTTTATCTCGACTCATCCTTCGGCGAGCTTGCCCAGTATCCATCAGCTTTCAAGGACACGTTGAAGATGTGGTTAGAGACTTTTCCCGACAAGATCACCTTCGGGAGCGATTGTTTCCCTTACAATCAGGTGTTGGGTGCCGAGGAGAGTTACTGGCTGGGCGTGCAGTCCTCGCGCACCGCTCTGGCTGCGGCCCTGGCGGAAATGATTTCGGAGGGTGAGATTAACGAGGCCCGTGCGCTGGAGTTGGCCCATGCATACCTGCACGATACTGCCGTGAAATTGTACGAAGGAAGAGTTCACTGAGATCATGCCAAAGAAACCAGTTAAGGCTCAAGTGAGAAAGCCTGTTCACAAGAAAGCAAAATCATCTTCTCCGACGCGTGCTAAACAGGCCGTCGCTAAGTCTGCCGCCACCCCCAGCGCGCTGCAGTATATTCCGTGGCACACCATTCCTCTCGAAGATCTGAATCCTCTGCTGCAGCGGCAATTCGTGGTCGGGCAAGAGATCATGCTCGCCCGCGTGCTGCTGAAGAAAGGATGCATCGTCCCCCAGCACAGCCATCCCAACGAGCAACTGACCTACATCGTTGAGGGCGCACTCAAGTTCTGGATCGACAACCGGGAGATCACGGTTCGCGCTGGAGAAGTGCTGTGCATCCCTTCGAATATGCCGCACAAAGCGGAAGCAGTCGAAGACACCGTCGACCTCGATATCTTCTGTCCTCCACGCGCCGACTGGATCAACCAGACCGATCAGTATTTGCGGAAAGAGAAGTAGATCGAGCCCATGTCCTCCCCTTCGAATTCTGCGCAGGACGTGCGCCATGCCGCCTTTCGCTGTATCTCATGCGGCGATATCACCGACGGATCCAGCCAGGACTTTCGCTGCGCGCACTGCGGAGATCTGCTGGAGATCACGTATCCTGCTTGGAAGGAATCCAAGCCCGACGCCGCGCGCTTGAAAGCGGCTTGGCGCGAACGGCGACTGTCATCCAACTCTGTGGATCTTAGCGGTGTGTGGCGATTCCGCGATCTGCTGCCGGCGGTTGCGACCGAGCAGGTCATCACTTTGCGGGAGGGGAATACGCCTCTCTACGAACTGCCGCGCTGTGCACGCTCTTTGGGCATGCCGCGGTTGCTGGCCAAGCATCAGGGAATGAATCCCACAGGGTCATTCAAAGACGCCGGCATGACGGTAGCTGCCACCTTTGCGCGGCACGCCGGATTTCGCTGGGTCGCCTGCGCTTCCACGGGAAACACGTCGGCGTCCATGGCCGCATACGCGGCGCGAGGTGGACTGCGGAGCCTGGTCCTGGTACCCGAAGGTAAGATTTCCTGGAGCAAGCTCTCCCAGGCTCTCGATTACGGCGCGGTGACCTGCCAACTGCGGACCGATTTCGACGGCTGCTTGCGATTGCTGCAGCAATTGGTGCTGCGCGCTCCGGTCTATCAGTTGAATTCCATTAATCCCTTTCGCCTCGAAGGGCAGAAAACCCTTGCGCTCGAACTACTGGAGCAACTCGATTGGCAACCGCCGGACCACATCATTGTTCCGGGCGGGAATCTGGGAAACAGTTCTGCCATTGGCAAGGCCCTGGTGGAAATGCGCGACCTCGGATTTATTGCGCGGATTCCCAAGCTGTCTGTGATTCAGGCCGAAGGCGCAAACGCGCTGGTGCGCACGATGCGCGAGGCATCTGCCAAGCGGTTGATCAGCGTTTCGCCGGAGACCCGCGCCACCGCGATCCGCATTGGCAATCCGGCATCGTGGAAGAAGGCGGCGAACGTGCTCGAAGCGACCTCGGGCGCGTGTGAGCAAGTCAGCGAAATTGAGATTGCGCAGGCTAAAGCCGAGATCGGCGCCGAAGGTATCGGCTGCGAACCGGCATCCGCCGTAACGCTTGCAGGTTTAAAAAAGCTGCTCAAGCAGGGATTCGTCAAGCCTGACGAGACCGTGGTTCTCGTCCTTACCGGGAACTTGTTGAAAGATCCCGACTACACCATCGAATTCCATCGCGGTGAGTTATTCACGGGAACTCGCGACGAACCAGCGAGCACCGAACTGAATTCGCTGCGGCATCCGCCGATCGTCCTCGATGCCACTCTGGACGCAGTGCTGCGAACGCTGGAGCAAGCCGGGGAAGCGTAATCCTTATCATGAAAGCTCAAAGCAAGAGCAAGACTAGATCGAAGCGCTTCCGCATCTCGCTGCCGGCCACGTCCGCCAATCTGGGCCCTGCGTTTGATGCCGCAGCCCTGGCGATGGATTTTTACATCAGCATCGATGCTGCCGCGGCGGACGAATTCTCAATACGTTCTCTTGGCCGCGACCAGGAAATCTGCGGCAAGCTCGAGAACCATCTCATTCTGAACACCTACCGCGAAGTTCTGAACAAAGCGGGCCGCAAGATCACTCCGCTGGCTCTTCGGATCGAGAATGACATCCCGATCGGAAAAGGCTGCGGGTCTTCCGCTGCCGCGCGGCTGGCGGGAATCGCGCTGGCTAATCGCTTTGGGCGGTTGGGTTGGAGCGATGCGCAGATCATCGGCGAAGCGTCGCGCCGGGAGCAGCATCCCGATAATGCTTCGGCGTGCTGGATGGGCGGACTCACCGTGGCCCGCATGCGTAGTGAGACGGAAGCCCTGGTGGTGAATGTTCAGCCCAAAGGGAAGTGGCCTCTGCTGCTGGCGGTCCCTGAGAACAGCCTTTCTACCGAGGCGGCGCGGCGCGTGCTGCCGGAGCAGTATTCGCGGGCCGACGCCGTTTTTAATATTCAGAATTCCATGTTGCTGCTGGCGGCGATTAGCCAAGGGCGTCCGGATTTTTTGGCACCCGCGCTGGATGACCGCATTCACCAGCCTTACCGCGCTGCGCACTGTCCTCTGCTGCCTGCGTTGCAGGAAGTGAAAGCTGAGAAGGGAATTCTCGGCGTCGCGCTGAGCGGGGCGGGACCGTCGGTGCTGGTGTTTCTGGATCCGCGCGCGTCAGCCCCAAAGATACGGTCGCTGGTTGCGGGGCATCTGCAACAACACGGGCTCGCCGCCGAACTATTGCTTACCAGGATTTCGTCGCGTGGGGCGAAAGGCTAATTTCCCGGCGGATTCGTGAACCCATACTTCCGCAGAGCTTGCTTCGCGTCGTCGGTCTTGATGTAGTCCAGAAACTGCGCTGCTTCTTTCTTGTGCCCGGAACTGTTCAGGATCACAACTCCCTGGGCAAGAGGCGGATAATCTTGCGCGGGTACTTCCCAATATCTCCCCTTCGCCTGCATGCCCGGCGCGACCGCATGAGCCAGTGCCACGAATCCGGCTTGAGCATTGCCTGATTCCACGAATTGCGCCGCCTGCGCCACATTCTCGCCCATCACTAGTTTGTTGGCGATCTGGTCGTACAAACCTGCATGTCTCAAGGCGGCTACAGCGGCGCGGCCATAAGGCGCGTGCTGCGGATTGGCGATAGAAATCTTGTGCACCGAGGGATCGAGCAGAGCATTCATCCCCTTGTGTTCGATATCGAGCGCGGAACCTGCAGGAACCCAGAGCACCAGTTTTCCTGTCGTGTATTGATAAAGGCTTTCGGTCACGGCTGCGCCTGACGAAATCAGTTGGCGCGGGTAGTCCATGTCAGCGGAGAAGAAAATATCGAACGGAGCGCCATTCTGAATTTCCTGCGTGAGGGCGCCCGAGGCTCCGAAAGAGAGCTTCAGGCCTGTTCCGGTCTTCCGCTGATATGCCGCGCCCAGTTCCTTCAGCGCCGAACTCAAGTCGGCCGCAGCTGCCACGACCAGTTCGGAGGAGTTTTTTCTTTCCTGCGCATGCAGCACGAGCGGAGTTAGAACGCAGATTGCGCAGCAGGCCAACAGAGATGTGAGACGGTGATTCATTTTTCCGGATACCGGTTCCTTGAGAGTGGAGAACATTTTACCGTTTTGGGACCGCAATCGCCGACCTTAAGGGTTGTCTCAACTATTCCCGAAGTGGGCCAGACCCTCTAATTCTGCACGTTTTGCGTTGATTCGAGCGCGTCGGCTTTCGATACTGTCAAGTGAACGTCATGGGCCGTTTTCTAGCGTGTCTGCTGGTCTCTTCCTGCCTGTTTGTCTTTGTCTTTTCTTCTGCCTTTGGTGCGCGCGCGCAAGATGCGAACCAGTACGAGGCTCAGAATCCGGCCGAGAACCTCAACGTCAAACAACGCAACGATTGGTTCTATCGTGGCCGCGTCATCCACGGATTGCCGTCAGCAGAACTGCGCCGCCGTGCGTATCAGGCCAAGATGCAATTGCGCAGGCAGAGCGCAAAGGCGCTGGTCGCGGCGACGGCCAATGCCCAGCCTTCGCTCTCAAGCGGCTCGTGGACACCGCTCGGCCCTCTCCCTCTAGCCTCCGATGCCAGCGGTAATGGCACACAGGATTATCGCCAGGTGACAGGGCGAGCCACTGCGGTTGTGATCGATCCAGCGGACTCCTCCGGAAACACGGTCTACATCGGCGGGGCGCAAGGCGGGGTGTGGAAGAGCACGAACGCTGCCACGCCAACCGCCAACAATGTCATCTGGACGCCGCTGACAGAGAGCCAGGCAACGCTTTCAATCGGCGCCATCGCGATTCAGCCGGGCAACACGGATCCTGCAAAGTCAGTGGTGCTGGCTGCGACCGGAGAGGCAGACAATTCAGGGGATTCGTATTTCGGCCTGGGCATCCTTCGCTCTGCCGATGCCGGCAACACTTGGACTTTGATTTCGTCGGCGAATAATGGGGCGCTTTCCTTCAACGGTCTTGGCGGAACCCGCATGGCTTTCAGCACAGCGAGCGGGCAAACCGGTGTTGTGGTTGCGGCCATGGCCACAACTTCGGAAGGCTTGATCGACGGCGCTGTCACAAGCGCGACGAAGCGCGGACTGTATACATCCCTCGATGCCGGGCAATCGTGGACGTACGACGCGATCTCCGATCCCGGAGGCCCGACCGACGCCACCTCGGCAACGTCAGTCGTCTACAGTTCGAGCGCCGGCTTGTTCTTTGCGGCAATCCGGTATCACGGCTTCTATTCCTCGCCCGACGGAATCACCTGGACGCGGCTCGCCAATCAACCGGGAGGCGGTATATTGAGCACCGCCACGTGTCCTGCGCAATCGACCTTGAACAATCAGGCCTGTCCGATGTATCGCGGAGAACTCACAGTTGTGCCGGGTCGCAACGAGATGTATGCCTGGTACATCTATCTCTCCTCGACTGGAGTTCCGACCGACGGCGGCATCTGGCAGAGTCTGACTGGAGGCGCATCGTGGACACCGATCTCTGAATCCGGGATTACAAACTGCGGCGACACGAACGG
This sequence comes from uncultured Acidobacteriota bacterium, assembly GCA_963807095.1. GTDB lineage: Bacteria > Acidobacteriota > Terriglobia > Terriglobales > Acidobacteriaceae > Sulfotelmatobacter. The sequence continues at coordinate 246,231 of CAWEAF010000004.1, forward strand.
ATGCGGCGTCCAGCAGGGCGCGTACAACCTGGAATTGCTGGCGGTAGCCAACGGCGCCGCAACTGATTTGTATGCGGGAGCGGTGAATCTTTACAAGTGCGCGATCAATTCCAACAATCCCGCGTGTGCGACTTCGCCGTTCATGAACCTGACGCACGCTTATGGGTGCGTCCCTATTGGCGCTCCGGCTCATGTGCATCCGGGTCAGCACGCGCTCGCCGCCATGATTCCTACCCTTGGCGGCGATGCAGGAAACGAGTTGCTGTACTTTGCCAACGACGGCGGGATCTATCGGGCTCTCAACGGGTTCTCTGGCTTGAACAGCGGAGCCTGTTCGGGCACGAATTTATTTGACGACCTGAACCAGAATCTCGGTTCGCTATCGCAGTTTGTCAGCTTCTCGCAACATCCCACCGATGCCAATACCCTGCTTGGAGGTACACAGGGCAACGGCTCCGCGGCGACGAGTCGGGCTACGACAAGCCCGGCATGGATTAGTGTCCTTGGAGGCGACGGCGGTTATGGTGCGATCGATCCCACAGCGCCTTCGAACTGGTACGCATCCAATCCCGATCTTCCGCCGGGCGGGCTCGGCATTCAGCTGTGCACCAGCGGCATCAATTGCAACAACAGCGGTTTCGAATATGTCGTAACCAGCAGCACGCTAGGCGGTGACGACGGCGGTTTCTATTTCCCGTACATGCTCGACCTGCGCTCTTCAACAACCATGATGGTGGGTACTTGCCGCGTGTGGCGTGGACCGCGCACGGGAGGCGCCTTTGTCGCGCTCAGCCCGAACTTCGATAGCCTGGGCACAGGAGCGTGCTCGGGAACGGAAGTGAATCAAGTGCGTGCGCTGGATACAGGAGGGCTAACCGACCAGACGGGATCGAGTGTAGTTTATGCCACAACGAGCGGCTTGGGGCCGATGGAAGGGCCATTGCAATCCTCCGCCGGAGGTCGCGTCTGGGTGACGACTGACGCTTCGATTGGCCCTCCGGGCTTTACGGATGTGACTGGGAACGGACCGCAGGGCTGCATCAATCCCAATCAGTATCCCGTTTCAGGTGTTGCGATCGACACGTCCAACTCATCTGGCAACACCGCGTACGTCACCATCATGGGCTTTACGGGAGGTCCGGGACATGTCTGGAAGACTACGAATGCCGGCGCGACGTGGACTGACTTTACCGCGAATCTTCCTGATTCTCCGGCCAACGCCGTCGTAGTGTATCCAGCGTCATCGCAGGTATTTGTGGCAACCGATGTCGGCGTGTTTGCGAGTCCGACGTCGAGTCCGAACTGGACCGAACTCGGACCGAGGCCGGGCACAAACCAGCCCGGATTTCTGCCCAACGTCGCGGTAACGGCGATCGGCGTCTTCGCTTCGGGAGGGCAGCAGTTACTACGCGCTTCTACCTATGGACGTGGAATGTGGCAGTTCAATCTCGTCATCACTCCCGACTTTCAATTCTCAGTTTCGGACTCGCCGCAAACTGTTATTGCCGGACAGACAGCAACTTTCAACGGCTCGGTGACCGCGCTCAACGGATATGCGAATTCCGTCACGCTCAGTTGTGTGGCCGGCGCGACGGCTCCGCCGAGTACGTGTTCTCCATCGCCCGCGACCCTAACCCCGGCATCTCAGACGCCATTCACGCTGATGACTGGCGATTTGGCTGGCGACTATATCTTCACCCTGCAAGCCAGGGGGGCCGACGCCAGCCACATTACCCATACGGTGCCGGTAGTCCTCCATCTGGTCACCTATGGGCTGACCACGCCCTCGCCTGCGAGTGTGACCGTGGGACGAGGCGACACGTCATCGCCAGTAGGCTTTCAAATTACCGCCGCGGGATCGTTCAATCAAAGTGTGAGTGTTTCCTGCACGACGACGATTACGAACGCCATCTGCGATTTGTCTCCGGGGAGTGTTGTAAGTCCGAGTTTAACCAAGCCGGTAAACATGACCGCCGCCGTGAGTGTTCCAGCCGGGACGTTACCCGGAAGCTATCCGGTAACGATTCAAGCTGTGTCTGCAGGAGGTCCCACCCTCACCGCGTCGTTCACGGTCATTGTCACCGCGAATACAGATTTTGTTTTAACTGCGCCAGACGCGTTCCCTGAGGTAAATGTCGGATCCAGCGGGACGAGGGGAGCGATCTCTATTGCGTCGCAAGACGGATTCAGCGGAACGGTGATCTTGAGTTGTCCCTCCACGTACGGGGCAGGGAGTTGCAGCATCAGTCCTTCTTCAGTCAGTGCATTTCCTGCCAGCGCAACGCTGACCATCAATGGCACCAGTTTCGTTGCAGGGACATATTCGCTCGCGATCACGGGAACGTCAGGCTCAACCGTGCATACTCTGGCGATTCCATTCAGCGTGGGAGACTACGCGATTGCGGGGACGCCAACGGTAGCGGGTGTTCCTGGGCGCCAAGCCATCGCCAGCTTTACGTTGACATCGTCGTATTCCTACGCCGGAAAAATTAGCGCCAACTGCGATGCCAGCGCGCTAGCGAGCGCCCTATGTACCCTCTCGCCGGTCAACCCCGTAATCGTTACTAGCGGAGGCACTACGAATCTGAGTGCCATGATCAGCATTCCGAACGACGCGGTGCCGGGTGACTACACCATAAAAATCGCTACGCAAGATACGACCGGTGTGCCGACACATGCGGCGAGCTTTTCGCTGACGCTTGCTCCAGATTTTCTGGTGACTGCGTCTACCCCGAGCCAGACGGTCACGGCAGGACAAACCAGCGGCGCGTACAACCTTAGAATTCTGCCGATCGGCCCATCCTTCAACTTCCCCATCACACTTGCCTGCACCACGGGCCTGCCGATCCAGGCACAATGCGCTTTCAACCCCTCGACGGCGGTCACGCCCGGCACTTCTGCGGTCGACGTAGTCATGAGCATCTCGACGAAAGCTGCCAGCGCGAAAGAGAAACCCTCCTTGAGCGGTGCTGCGCTTGGCTATTCCGGCGGGTTGCTGCTCGGTGCGCTGGTGCTGGGTTCGGCGGGATCGCGATCGCGCGCAACTAAAGTGAAGGCGTCACGCCTGTGGATGATGCTTGCGGCAGTATTGCTGGTGATGTGGTTGCCCTCGTGCTCCGGGGTCAGTACGAACAGCAACAACGGGGGAGGAGGCGTCACGCCGCCCGCCAATCCTGTGACTTATCACATCACCATCACCGGTAGCTCTCCCGGAACCACTCCCAACGCCGGGCAGAGCACAACGGTGGCCCTTGTCGTAAACTAGCGGGTTCGTTTGTCGCCAAGGGATTGTCGCGGCAACTCCAGACAGCATGACTGATTCCCGCTACGACGTAATCATCATCGGAGGCGGCGCGGTAGGACTCGGGGTCGCGCTCGAAATCGCGAACCGCTTTCCGCGCCGGCGTCTTCTCGTGCTCGAAAAGGAAGACGGCGTCGCGCGCCATCAGAGCGGGCACAATAGCGGTGTCATTCACTCCGGAGTTTATTACAAGCCGGGGTCTCTGAAGGCTCGTCTCTGCGTTGCCGGGGCGGCTGCGATGGTCGAGTTCTGCCGCGAGCACGGGGTTCCCCACAGTGTCTGCGGCAAGGTCATTGTGGCGACGGAAGCGGAGGAAATTCCGCGCTTAGAGGACCTGCTCCGGCGCGGCGAAGCCAACGGACTCAGCGGACTTCGTCTGATCGGTCCCGAGGAGTTGCGCGAGATCGAACCGCACGCCGCCGGACTGAAGGCCCTGGTCGTGCCCTCAACCGGCATCACGGACTACGCGCTGGTCTGCCAGAAATATGCGGAGCTGATCGCAGCGAATGGCGGGACCGTCCTCACTTCAGCGCCTGCTCTCGGCATCAAGCGTGCAGCGAGTGAGATTGTGGTGGAGACGCCACGGTGCGCGTTCTCCACGGCCGCTCTTATCAACTGCGCCGGCCTCTATAGCGACCGGATCAGCCGAATGGCGGGCGACGAACCCGGGATCATGGTCGTTCCGTTTCGCGGCGAATACTACGACCTGATTCCCGAGCGTGCTTCACTGGTGCGCGCGCTCATCTACCCCGTGCCCGATCCGCGGTTCCCGTTTCTCGGGGTGCATTTCACGCGCCGGGTCAGTGGAACGGTGGATGCCGGGCCCAACGCGATTCTGGCGCTGGCGCGCGAAGGCTATCGTCACACGGATATCAATATTCGTGATCTGGCCTCGTCTGTCGCTTTTCCTGGATTCTGGAGGATGGCCGGGCGACACTGGCGGAACGGTCTTGCGGAATGGTATCGCTCGCTGTCGAAAGCCGCGTTCGTCCGGTCTTTGCAGCGCCTGCTTCCGGAGATCACTGAGAGGGATCTGACGCCCGGCGGCTCGGGCGTGCGCGCTCAGGCTTTGAAGCCGGATGGGTCCCTGGTCGACGACTTCCAGTTCGTACCGTCCGGCAAGATCCTGCACGTACTGAACGTGCCCTCTCCGGCTGCGACCGCGTCGCTCATGGTCGGCAAGGCGATCGTCGACGTCGCGGCGAACAACCTCGGACTCTCCTGACCTCGCATTTCCTTGAAGGCCAGCTCCTGCCACGTTCTCTGCCCATCTTCGCAGAAGAGAAACCGTTTGGAACTAGCCAAAAAGCCGCAGCCCAACGCACTTGAATCGTGTTACCGTGACGGGCAGCATCGTTTTCTAAATCGACGGAGTTGGAAGATGAGAGCCTGTTCGAATTCGAAGTGCGTGGCGTTTGGACGAGTCGTGTACTCGGTCGCGACCCGGTGCCCGCTCTGCCGATGGGACCTGCAATTCATCCGGCCAGCCAGCGAGGTAACCACCTCAGTCAAGCCCCAGCAACAGGCGGCTTCCAGCCGGTAAAGCTGTCGGGGCGGAACGGGTCCTCCGTTCAGTTCATTTTCCAATATCTTCATTCCAGAGATCGGGATGTTCGCGGATGAAGTCGCCCATCATTCGAACGCATTCGACGTCGTCCACCACGATGAGTTCCACTCCTCGCTGCCGGAAAAGATCCTCGGCTCCCATGAAGTTGCGATTCTCCCCGACAACGACTCGCGAGATCCGATACAGCAGGGCCGTACCCGTGCACATGATGCAGGGGCTCAAGGTGCTGACCAGCGTCAATTCGGCCCAGTCACGACGGCGGCCCGCCTTCCGGATGCAGACCACCTCCGCATGGGCGGTGGGGTCTCCGGTTTGGACGCGCAGATTATGTCCGCGAGAGAGAATCTGGCCGCTTCGGTCAGCCAGCACGGAGCCAATGGGGAGACCACCTTCGCGCAATCCCGCATGCGCCTCTTTGAGAGCCTCCTTCATCAAGTCCCGGTCGTCCTGCATTTCGCTCTTCCTTTCCGAACCGCTCAAACATCCGCGTTTGTGACGCCGTGAGGCTCGCTTTACGTTTTGCCCGGTAGCGCGAGGTTGGGATTGATTGAAACGCTCCCGCACGAATGCGTCCGCCCCGACATGTCTCGCGATAGCTTGTCTTTGCGACAGTTGGCTAGTTTGCTTTGGCGACGTGCTTCTCCAGTTGCGCAATCTGCTGTTTGAGCAAGTCTGCGTTTGGGCCATCGGGAGTGTATCGGAGGCAGTTCCGAAGGTGAGCCAGAGCGCCAGGATAATCGGCTTTCCTGGCTAGAATCGCGGCGAACACCTGTTCGCCGTTGCGCACGTTGTGGAGAGGGTCCATAGCAAGCAGTCTCTTCGCGGCGCCTTCCGCTGCATCGAGATTCCCGAGCTGAAAGTTCGAGAAAGCGCTGTAGTACCAGATGTGCGAGTTGCCCTTGGCATCGAGTTGCAAGTACTGAGCAATCTCTTTCAGCGCTCCCGGCCAGTCCTGTTGTTGAACCGCGAGTCCGGCCAGTTGCTCATGCGGCGGAACGTACGCCGGGTCTGCGGCCACTGCTTTACGCAAAAAGATCTGCGCATCGCCCGGGTTTGACGGTAACTGCAACATGCCGAGCCGGTACCACGCCTCGGCGAAGCCCGGATAAATACGGACTGCCTCGGCTAGTTCCCCGCGAGCGCGGTCTACCTTGTTGGCAAGTATTTCCTCTCCGGCTTTGGTCCAGCGCTTGACAGCATTCTCGGGGGCCGTCTTGCTGGTCGCGCTCATGGCTGTGCCGCGAGTGTTGAATTCCCGGGTAAGAGTGAGCGTGCCGACTTCAGGATGATCCCGCAGATTGTCTTCCGTAACGGTCAAGGTCGAAGAACCAAAACCGGTTAAGGATGCTTCCAAAACGCATCCCTCGAAGTGCACCTGCATCTGGCGCTTTCTGTCACCCTGCAGGCTCAATTCTCCGGGAATGCGGCTGGGAAGGATGGCGAAGTCTCCTTTCGAGTCGGTCTCGGCGGTATAGGCCGTGGAACCGTTGCAACTAACCGTAACCAGGATCGGATCCCAAGGGAGCAACTCGTCCTTCACCACCACCTTCCCCAGCAGAGCACCGTCAACGCGGTCCTGTTCGGTCATGTGGCTCCAATAGCCATACAAACCTGCGTCTTGTACGGAGTCCGGGCGAGGGATTTGCCGGGTGGGAGTGACGGGAGCAAGGTTGGGTGGCATGCGCTGGGCAGATGCTGAACCACCCAAGATCGATGCCAGAAGGGCCGGCCCGAACAAGCATTTGCTGAGCATGAAGGACCTCGACGGGAGCGAAACCGTCGCCCAGGAGCGCGCTTGCAGGGGAACGCGTCAACCTGCCTAGAGAGATAACCTATGACATCAGGTGCTCCGAAATCAATACAATTTCGGGCGGGTTAGATTGTCATAACCGTGGGTAGGGTTGCCGGGTAAGAGGCGTGGCATCCAGTGACCGAGCTAAGTACACGAAGCGCCGGTGCCAAGTTGAAGCAAGAGAGCCCTTTCCGAGGAATGCCATCATGCGGCGGAAGTATTCAGTTTACAGAGGAACGTTGTGTTTCCTATACTCAGCGGTTCCGAATCCAGGGAGTGCGGAGTCGCCGTCGCCTGTGGCACTTTGGGGGGCATTGACCATTGCCGGCGTGTTAGCGGCGATCCTGAGCCGGCGGCTGTCCGCTCTTGCAGCCTTAGTGCTCATCCCCATCCTCACCTCGCTGGCCAGCGGTTTCGGGCTGCGAACTTCCGGATTTGTCATCAGCGGCATTCAGAGCATCGCGCCGGTCATAGCGATGTTCGTGTTTGCCATCCTGTTTTTCGGCGTGCTTAGCGACGCGGGAATGTTGAATCCGGTGATCCGCTGGATTCTTCGCACCGTGGGCAAGCACCCGGTGCGCATCGTGCCAGGCACGTTTCTACTTGCGCTGTTGCTTCATCTGGACGGATCGGGAGCGGTCGTGTTCCTGATCGCGTTGCCCGCACTGCTCCCGCTCTACGATGAGGTGGGCATCGATCGCCGCGTCCTGGCCTGTGCGGCGTCATTGGCCGCGGGCGTCAATTTTCTTCCCTGGACTGGCCCCACGCTGAGAGCCTCCGCCTCGCTGCACGTCTCGACGATCGCGCTGTTCTGGCCGCTGTTCCCAGTGCAGGTCGCGGGCCTGGCATTTGCGTTTGCCATTTGCACGTGGCTGGGTTTGCGGGAGGAACGCCGTCTCAGCAAGGGGGACGCGAGCGCGGCGCCATACGCACAACCGGTTGCTGTTAGTCGAGGAGGCTTCCGCTTTGGCATCAACGTCGCGCTCCTCGTCGCAGTTCTTGGGGCGGCCCTTACCGGAAAGGTGGAACCTGCCGTTTGTTTCATGGCCGGCGCAGTTCTCGCACTCATCGTCAATTTCCCGAATGCCGAGCGCCAACGGAAGCAACTGGAAGCACACGCCAAGGCAGCGATCACCATGACGGCAATCCTGTGCGCGGCTGGCTGCTTTACGGGAATCCTCAAGGGGACGGGTATGCTGCCGGCAATGGCGGCAGCTTGCGCGCATGCGCTGCCCGCACGGCTCGGACCACACATCCCATTTTTGTTGGCTTTGATCGGCATGCCGCTGAGCCTGGTGTTCGATCCTGACTCTTACTACTTCGGAGTGCTGCCGGTCATTGCGACCACTGCCGGAGCGTATGGAGTTGCACCCGCGACGGTGGCCCAAGCTTCGCTCCTCGGGATGCATACGACCGGGTTTCCGGTGAGCCCGCTTACCCCGGCGACCTTCCTGGTTACCGGGCTTACAGGGATTGACCTGGGACAGCATCAGCGGTTCTCAGGTCCATACCTCTTTCTGGCCTCAGTCGTCATGGCGTTGACGGCGGTGGCGTTCGGCGTCTTTTCTTTTTAGTGCGGGCGGATGAAGGCGCGATGCGTTGGTCAAGAGCGGTGGGCACAGAATTAGACCCAACTGGAACTAGCGGAAAAACTGAAGAGCCGGAAATTTATTGGTGCGAAAGGGGGGACTCGAACCCCCACGGTTTTACCCGCCAGATCCTAAGTCTGGTGCGTCTGCCAATTCCGCCACTTTCGCACTTTGTGAATCAATCAGTTAACGGTCTCAGTCGGGGGCAAACGAATCTGGTGTAGAGAGACCTGCCCCCTGAGGGTATTTAGCTTTTCCACCGCACGAAACATCGTCTCCGACACGGGGTGAACGTAAAGCTGGGATGTCGTCACCGATGAATGTCCCGCGAACGCCTGTATTGTAAATGCAGCAGCACCAGCCGCGCCAAGATCAGTGTAAGCCGTATGCCGAGTTGAGCCTCCCAAAGCAAGATATCGGCATGCACGGCTGCCAGTCGCGCGCATGACACCTCGTGCGATCAGCTGTTGATGAGAACGGAGACCTCGAACGTGAAGACTAATGAACCCAGCCGCACCGCCCTGATGATCGCCCGACAACGGGCTGCTCATCAGGTGCTCGATCATGGCTCAATCCTCGATGACCCATTTGCCATAAAGATTCTGCGTGAAGACGAAAAGGACGTGCTTCAATTCGCGAACGCAAACCCCTTGGCCAGCATCGGACGTCTGTTCACCACCGCGCGAAGCCGGATTGCGGAAGATGCTTTCTCAAGAGCTGTCGAAAAAGGGATTCGGCAGATCGTCATCCTTGGGGCCGGACTCGACACTTTTGCTCTCCGGAATCCCCATGGCGCGCGACAGATCCGTATCTATGAGGTGGACCACCCCGCGACGCAGGCATGGAAATGCCAGCGCCTGGCTGAAGCTCAAATCGCACTTCCGCCATGGCTTATTCTCGTGCCAGTCGATTTCGAGCGGGACGATGTGGGAGAGAAGCTAGTCGAGGCGGGCTTTGAGCAGAACTCGCCCGCGTTTTTCACTTGGCTCGGGGTTGTGCCATATCTGACGCAGGAGGCTATCGGCCGCACTCTGGACTACATATCGTCAATCGAGAACTCGGAGGTGGTGTTCGACTACATGGAGCCTCCCGAGGCATTCTCAGAAGAGCTAAGGCAATTAGAAAGGGAGCGAATCGAACAGCTTAAGAAAATGGGTGAACGTTCGGTCAGCCGCTTCGAGCCGGCCGGCATGGCAGCGATTCTTCGCTCGCACGGATTTTGTGCCATCGAGGACATCAATTTCCAGGAGATCGCGTCCAGGTTCGGCCGCTCCGTTCAAGGACTCGCGCCCGGACACGCTGGTGTTCATGTTGTCCACGCTAAGCACTAATTGAACCCGGTTATCGACTCTGTCTCTGATTACGCCTGGGATGACGCCACTTTTAGTGCGTTAGGTCGGCAATCTGCACGTGATAGGGTTCCAGCAATTCTCCCGTCGCATGATCCACCGCGGCTAAGGCTAGCTGATATCCCACTTCCGCCTGCAGCAAAGTTTGCTGCGCGGCTGCAAGTTCCGTTTGTGCTTCCAGCACGAGAAAGATCGTTCCCGATCCCAATTCGTACTTGCGTTGTTCCGACGCCATGGTTTTGTTCGCCAGATCCAGAGATTCTTTCCCGGCCACGATGCTCAGCTTGGCCTGCTCAAGCTGATGCACCGCATTGGTCACATCGAGCGAAACCTGCTCGCGAACCAGGCGCTGGCTGTACAAATCGTTGCGTCGCGAGACCAAGGCGCTCCCCATCTCGGCCTTGGCTGCCGTGTTCCGGACAGGCAGGCTGAGCGATAACTGCGCCTGGTAGGTGGGGTAGTTGAAACCGAAGAGCTGATTGATGGACGAACTCGTCATCTTCTGGCCAGCAGCGGTGAACTGCGTTCCCCCGACTCCGTTGCTGGCGTAGTAGCCGAGCAAATCAAGCTGCGGCAGCAGATGGTTGTGCGCCAGGCGAATCCTGGTTTCGTCATTTGCCAGTGCGGAGCGGCTGACGTCGAACTCCGGCCGCTTCGTCAGCGCTTGCTGTAACGCGGTGGCCGCATCAATGGTACGCATCTCGCCATCGGGCTCCGGCTTCTCGGTCAATTCCACATCGAGCGCCTGAAAATATGGATCCTGATCCGCTCCGATGGTGAGACGCAGAGTGTCCTCCGCCTGTTTCAGCGCATACTCGGTCTGGATCACCTGAACCCTCCGCTGCGCCACCTGCGACTCGGACCGGTAGATATCTAACGGAGGCAGGGCGCCCAGTTCGAGTGCCCGCTTATCGCGCTTATAGGTTGTTTCGGCTGCATCCATGGATGACTTTGCCACATCGAGATTTCCACGGGCTTCCACGACCGCCCAGTATTGGCTGACCGCCTGCAAGATGCTGTCATTGATCTCCGCTTCGAAATTGGCGCGGGACTGCTGCAGGTTGCGGCGGGCGATGATCAACGGCGCCTGGTTCGCAAACAGCCAACCGTTGCGCAACAGAGGCTGGGTGATCTGAAATACCGCCGCCGACGTGATATAGGGATTGAAAAATGAGAAGGAGCTATTGCTGAAGTAATTGTTGCTGGTCATTCCCGCTTGTACGGCTGTTCCGGTCTGGAACGTCTGCGCGTAGTTAAACTGGACAAACTGGCTTGTCGTTTTGACGTTGACATTGAGTCCGCCGGTTCCCTGCAGCAGGCTGACTGGCGGGGAGGTGACATCGGTCACGTTGTACGAACTAGTCACCAGCGGATCGAATGGCGAGTGCGCTCCCAACAGCGAGAACTTCGAGAATTCCACTTGTGTCTCGCGCACGCGCACCAGGCTGTTGTTTTCGAGCGTCAACACGACGGCATCGCGGAGGCCGAGACGCAACTTTCCTTCGACCACATAGTTGCGCAGATTTTGCGGCGCACCCAGCTTGTCGGATCGCACCTGCGCCGTCGCCAGCTTGCCAGAGCTCTCGCCCTGTTGAGCGAAGCTGGGCAAAAAGGAAATGATCATCACACCAAGCAGCACACCCAGGCGAGATCGTCGCATTCCTCAGTTCCTCCCGATGGTTTTGACTCGCGCCGTGAAGATGAATGCCGCGCCACTACTCGTAACGAATTGCTTCGACTGGGTCGAGGCGTGCGGCCTTAACAGCGGGGTAAATTCCGAACACCAATCCAACCGAAATTGAAACGACAAATGCCAGCAGAATGGAACTGGCGGTAACGATCGTCGACCAGCCTGCCAGCAGGGCGATCAGCCGCGACATGGCAAATCCGAAGAGGATTCCAAAGGTTCCGCCAACGAAAGAGATCAGGACGGCCTCGACCACGAACTGGCGAATGATGTCTGACTGCCGTGCGCCCACGGCGCGCCGGACGCCGATTTCGCGGGTCCGTTCCAGAATGCTGGCCAGCATGATGTTCATGATTCCGATACCGCCGACCAGCAGGGAGATGGAGGCGATGGCCACCATCACGGCGTTGAACAGCCGTTCCGTGCGCCTTTGCTCCGCCAGCAACTCGGCGGGAACAATCACGCTGAAATCTCCCGCGGAATGATGCGATGAGTTCAAGATCGCCCTCACCACCTGCGCTACTGAGCTCATGTCCGCACCGTCGCGGATGTTCAGGTAGATTCCATCGATCTCGTCGCGCACATCGCTGTAGTTGTCCTCCAGCCGCAGGATCGCCGAGTTCAGAGGCACGTACATAATGTTGTTCACATCCTGCGTCGGCACTCCTGCCACATCGGCCTGCGAACTGAGTTGAGGCGAGACCACTCCGATGACGCGGAACCAGGTTTCGTTGGCCTTGACGTACTGGCCGACCGGATCGCTCGAACCGAACAGGCTTGACCGCGCAGCCGCGCCCAGCACGCACACTGGAGCCGCGCTCGTCTCCTCAGCGTCGCTGAAGAACCGGCCTTGCAGCACATGGAGGCCGGCGATCTTCATGTAGACCGGATTGACCCCGTAGATTGGCGGAGGATCCTGTTGCGCCTTGGGAAGCGTCTTCGACGGAGTCATTCGCTTGCGGGGCGTGCCGGCAACCACATCTGCGACGTCGTCACGAATTACGCGATAGTCCTGGAACGTCAGCCCTTGTGAAATCTTGCGGACCTTCTGGTGAGCCTGCCACTCGGTGGTCTCTTTGGCTTCGATGATCAGATTGTGAACGCCCATCTGCTCGATCAGGGCCATCACCTTCTGCCGAGCACCGGCGCCGATGGAGAGCATGGAGACAACCGCCGCGACGCCGAAGATCATCCCCAGCATGGTGAGCAGCGAGCGCAACCTGTGCAGGAGCAGATTCTGCAAGCCCAACTGAAGGTCGGGAATCCATTGCTGATATCGCGAGAGTTCTGCAGACGGCGTGGCGGCAACGGTTGCCATTACGGCGCGCCTCCTGGCCCCGGCGCGGATGCAGTTGGAGCCGCCGTCGCCTTGCGAGGAGCCGTCGGGTCGATCAGGGCGATTTCCGTTCCGGCAGCGATGCCTTCAATCGCGGCGCGGCTCTCGTTTTCCGCTTGAATCTTCACTTCCCGCGGATCGAAGTTGCTTCCGTTGCGCACGTAGACAATTCGTCTGGTCTCTTTGAGAAATAGGGCCTGGCGCGGAACGTACAGGACATTCTTCTTCGGATCGCCATTGATGATAACGTGCGCGGTTAGGCCCGGCCGCATTCGCGGATCGGTCGAAGCGAGCTTGACGGAGACTTCGAACTTGCTGGCCGTATCGTCATCCCAAAAATTGCGCCGGGTATTTCCCCCCACGGTCCTGATCGTCCCGTGGAACGTGGTTGCCGGGAAGGCGTCCAGCCGCATATCCACGGACTGTCCTTCTTTGATGCGGTTACGCTCCAGTTCGCCAACCTTGCACACCAGTTCCATGGTGCTGGGATCGATGATCTGTCCAACGCTCCGGCCGGGCTGAACCTGGTCGCCCTCGCGGTACTCGGGCAAAGACATCCCGGTAAAGAAAAATCCTCCGGCGGCGCCATCATTCTTCTCCAGCGCGACCAGGCCGTCCATCGGAGCCATTACGCGCATCTTGTTGATGCTGTCCTGGGCCTGGTCCATGGCCAGGTTCGCTTTATTCCATTTTTCCTTCGCCAGTTCGATCGTTGCCAGGTTCGACTGGCTGCGCGATTTCACATCCTGCTGCAGTTCGGCCAGGACGCGTTGCGCTCCTTCCAGCGCCAGTTCGTTCTTACGGGCATCGATGGTGCTGACCAGCTCATTCTTCTGCACGTCGAGCTCTGCACGGCGTACATCGAAGCGCGCTTTTAAGAGTGCCACTTTGTCCTGCGCAGCCACGACAGCCGCGTCGGCCTTGGCTTTCGTGATCTCCTGCTCTGCCTGCAGCAGTTCCGAGCGATTCTGGTCGAGCTTGTACAGTTGCTCGCTCGGATCAAACTCCATGACCAGTTCGCCTTTCTTTATGGCGACCCCCGTGTGCACCAGATGCGTAAGCTGGAGCGTGCCCCCACCGATTGGAGGCGCGGTCAACATTTGCGAATGACTGGCCTTTAGTTCGCCGGTGACAAGCACCTTCATATCGAGATCGCCGCGCTTCACAATTCCGGTAGGAACGTCATTCGGAGAAGTAGCCGTTGCCGCCTTGCGCACGGCAGCCACGACGCCGACTGCAGCGCAGATAACGACGCCAACGACAGCCCAGGTGATAGTCCGCCGACTTCTCATGTCGCCTGGCTCTACTCCTTCAGGGTAGGATCTCGCAACGCCACTTGCTCGCCCGCGCTTACGCCTCTGGCGACCAGAATCCGGTCTCCGCTGCGCCGGCCAACTTCGATGGAGCGTTCTTCAAACTGCCCGCCGCGCCAAACATAAGCCACATTCTGCCCAGACTTCTGGAACAAAGCCTGGGCGGGCAAGGTCACAGCGTTTGCCACCTTGTCTACGACTACTGTGAGGTCTCCGGTAACTCCCGGCTTGATCCGCGAATCATTCTGGTCGAGGACGACCTGGAGGCGGAAATTGCGAGCAAAAGGCCAGCCGCCCGAAAAATCGACGCTCGCAATCTCTCCGATCTGCTCGATGTGTCCGGTAAATTGCCGGTCGGGGATCGCGTTCAGTTGGACGTTGACTGGTTGCTTCAGAGCGAGGCGTCCCCGTTCGGTCTCGTCGACGCGCGCAATCACGCGGAGCGTGGTCGCGTCCGGCAACTCCGCAATGGCCGCACCCGGCCAGGCTCGATCCCCGGCACGGTACGTCGTCTGATTGGAACCGGTCCAATGCTGCAGGAGGCTAATGCTTCCGCCAGCAGGCGCCAGGAGTTTCATTTGCGCCAGCGCTTTCTCTTCCCGAGCAACGTCGTACCTGGCCTTCGCCGTTGCCTGCTGCTTGCTGTCAATCGTGGCCTGGTTCAGCCGCTCGTCCGACTTTTGCTTGGTCTGAGCTTCGCGCAACTTCTGCTCGGAATCGGCCAGCTTTAGCTTGGCCTCTTCGCCTTCAATCTTCGAAACGATCTCCTGCTTACTGGCCTCGAGCTTGGCGCCTTCGACGTCGTAGCGTGCTTTCAGTACTGCAGTCTTATCTTCTTCCTCGGCAAGCTTAGCTTGAGCCTTGGCCTGGCCGATCTCCGCCTCGGCAGACTTCAGCGTTGACTTGTACTGTGCCAGGTCTTGCTGCGTTTTCGTGCCGTCGAACTCCACCACGACGTCTCCCATCTTCACAACGGTGCCTTCGGGGACGATCTTCACGATCTGCAAATCTCCGGCCTGGGCAGGCGCGCTGATGGTTACGGACTTCAGAGCCTTCACTTCACCGCGAAACTGCAGCGAATCCAGAAACTCTCCTCGCTTCACCTCGATCGTAGGCACGTTCGGCCCCCGGCGTCCCAGGCGCACCGCTCCCCATAGCACGCCGCAGCCCAGCAGCAAAATCACAGCGACGACGGCGGCCTTGCGACGTGGCGCTAGCCGGCGAAAGCGCTGCATCATAACGATCCGCTTCCGGAACCACCGTCGACCTGAGCGCCAGCGATTTTCGATGGTGCAGTCCGCCCGGAGACGTCGACATCCACTGCCGCAGAGAGATCGGGCATCAACTTCGGGTCATTCCCCTGAATCGAAACGATCACCACGAAGCTTCGCAGCTTGTTGGAAAAATCACCGCCTTCGGCGATTGGCGCCATCTGATCCAGTTTCCCGGCAAATATGATCTCGGGATAGGCGTCCAGTTGTACCTTTGCCGTCAGGCCGACCGCAAGGGAAGGGAAGTCCTCCTGATTGGCGCGGACCCGCACCTGCATGGTCGAGGGATCGACCACCTGCATGAAGGGCACTCCAGGGCGCACCTGGTCGCCTTCCTGCACCTCGCCCATCGCGCCCTGCTTCCAGATGGTGTTGAGTACCACCACCCCGTCGAGAGGAGAGTGAATCTGCATCAGATCCGCGTTGGCCTGGGCGTGCATCATGGTTTGGCGGGTGCGGTCGCGTTGAATTTCCAGAATGCGAATCGCGGCCCGTGCCGCTTTGCGCTTCAGATCAAACGTCTCGTGCAACTGATCGTAGGTCGCTTTGGCCTCATCCAGATTCTCTTGGTTCTTTTCCGCGTCGATGCGGGAGAGGATCTCCGTCTTCTGCATCTCCAGTTCGGCTTTGCGCAGGCCGCCTTCCGCAGCTTTCAGTTCGGTTTCATCTTTGGCTTTTGCGGCACTCTCTTTGGCCTGCTCCTGAGCAATTTGATCGACCAGTTTCTGATAGTCGGCCTGCTTATCGACGTAGTCCCGCATCTGCGCCTGGCGGTCAAACTCCACCAGCAGATCGCCTTTCCTGACGTGGGTGCCTCCCGGTGTCAGATGAACGACTGTCAGCGTGGAAAATGATTGCCCCGACAGGATAGGAGCCAGAATGGCACGTGCCCGCACCGCCTCAGTCGTGCCTTTGAGACGAAGAACGTGCCCCGTGGTGAGACCCGTGGTTGAGGCGGTTCTCGTGGAGGATGGAGTCGGGTGGCGAAGTGACAGCCACGCTATCGCGGCGACAATCGCAACAGCGGTAGCTGCTGCCAAAACAATCCATCTGCGCCCTCGCCTCGGGCGCTTCTCGTAAGTCGAAAAGAATTCCGGTTGTGTTCCCAACTGATCCGGGGAAGACTCAGTTTCGGGAGTCACTTCCGCAGGAGCCGTATTCATGCAGGGATACTCCCGCCGTAGGAATCTAGTGGTGCCACAAGAGTTGCCCGAAGCCCATCGGCCTCGGAACTCGATAGTGACCGAGTCCTGACTACTCGACTTCGGCTGAGATCGATATCAGATCGCCGGGAAGGTGGCCACTTGCGGGCAGAATTTCCAGATAGGCTGAAGGTTAAGTTGTGCGCTCCAGGACGCGCCACACTTATGACTGCGCAAGACTCGCCAACCAAATCGTTGCTCCAGCTCGAAATCAGGCACGACACACCGTGCCATGCGATTGCAATCCCGCATGGCTCTATAGGAACCTCTCGGAAGCGGCTTCGAGTGCGATGTTACTGCACTTCGTTCAGCTTCTGGTAAATCAACAATGCCAGAAACGCGAGCAGAAAGACTCCCGAGCCAATGCTGAAGACGCGCATTGGGATGGTCAGTCGGCTCACTTTCGACAGTAACTCTGTCTGTTCCTCTTGCATGTGGGAGTTCGCGTCGTCCAGGAACAGCTGATCATCTTCATGCATTGTCAGCGTGCTCTTGTAAATGAGAAGCACGATCAGACCAACTGCGAAGAGTCCGAATAGACTCCCCACGATTTCAATCGGCGTCATAAGCACCTCAGCAGAGTCGAACCCGAGTACGACGGTTTCTCTCACTGGGACAAGGAGCAGAAAAGCCCAGCTGACCAGCCTCGGGGAAGGCCCTAACGCCCCAGATTATAGCCCTGTTGGCAAGACTTGGCGCCGAATTAATGCTGGCGTCCGAAAGCCGTAACGGACTGAAAACGGGGTGCGACTTTGCTGCTCCCGCGGGCATCCAACTTGTTGTAGCATGGTCCTATTGGGTAGCGCCTGAAACTGGGGAACACAAGGATTTGCTATAATCGAACAGCTTTAAAGCCAAGGAGATACGAATGGCCACCACAACCGTCCCTGAAGTTAAGAAAGCCGCACCCGTGAGCCTGACCGCCAACGCGGTCGCCAAAGTTAAAGAGATCATGGCCCAGCAGACTCCCGCGCCGGCCGGCTTGCGCATTGGAGTTGTCGGGGGTGGATGCTCCGGCTTCTCTTACTCTATGCAGTTTGAGAACAGCGCCGGAATGATGGACAAGACCTTCGACATGGACGGCCTGAAGGTCTACGTCGATGCTACTTCGGTCATGTATCTCAACGGCTGCATCGTCGACTATGTGGAGACGCTTGAGGGCGCCGGCTTCAAATTCGAGAACCCGAATGTGAAGAGTACCTGCGGCTGCGGTTCGTCCTTCAGCGTGTAAGAGGAGACGCATCCGTCCTTGCATGTGACGGGACGGCAGCGAAGTGCGAGAAATTGAGAAGGGCCCCATCGAGGATGGGGCCCTTTGTCTGTTCGGTGGATTTTATTCCGTAGAAGAAGACTTTGCGTGCAAAACCGCACGCAGATGTCCCGAGCATTTGCACTACTGCTGCTGCGGAGGGTTCGTCGGCTGGGTGGGATTCACGTAACCGCCGCCCGCGGGGGAAACCGGCTGGTTCTGCATGGGAGAAGGCGAGTTTCCAAATCCGGTGCCGAAACTGTTCCCCGATCCGCTATTCGTGCCATTTTGCCCGTTCAGGTTGGTCATGCCCTGCATCGCGAGCCCCTGTATGCTGGGCTGGTAAGGGGTCGTGATGAGGAATCCGCGATCGAAGGTCGGATCATACACAAACTGCCACTCGTTATATTTTTTCTTGTGATCGAACTCGCGGATCGTCGCATCCTTGCTGAGACTGGTCACACCCACAATCGGCGCTCCACCGAAGGTTTTGCCCGAGACGCTGTCGCTGGAAGCCCCAGTCGTATTTCCTGAAGCCGTCTGATCAATTCCGCTGCCAGAAGCTCCGGCCTGTGACGTGTTTGATCCCGCCTGGCCTGTCGACTGATTCGTTGGGCTCTGAGAACTTTGCCCGAACGGCGAATTCGAGTTCTGTCCAAAAGCGGAGTTGGAATTGGTCATGAAGCCTGTGTTGGCGCCAAATGTGGACGCTGACGAGTTGTTCAACAGGCTTCCATTTGCGCCGACCGTACTCGCTCCCGGAATCGCCCCGCCGCCCATTGCGTTGACGGACATCTTGGCCTCGCCGAAGTGCAGCAGCCGGAAATCCTTACCCGTGATCGGATCCTTGTACCGTTTACGGAGAAACCGCATCCGGTTGCTGTTTTCCAGATCCTCGATCTTCATCGGGTAGCGGCCGAACTTGCGATAGTAAAGCCGGATCGCGCGCGAGTATTGCGTCCCGCGATGAACCATCTCTTCTTCGCGGTCGCGCTTGATGTCGAAGGTAATCGACGGAACAATGATTGCTGCAAGAATGATGATCAGTGCCATGGTCAGCAGCAGCGTCATCATGATGTAGCCGCGCTCATCTGATTGAACTCGGGTTTGTCCTCGCAAGCGCATTGTCTATTTCGTAATTTGGTAATTGTGTAATTTTGTAATTCAAAAGCGCGGGCCTAACTTTATTTTCAATCACCCGATTACAAAATTACCCAATTACAGAATGTCTTCACCCTTGTGTCAGCGGAATGTTTTGTGGCGGGCCGCTGTTCAGAACATCCTGAATCTCTACCGAAGTGTTAGAAATGCGGATAACCTTGTACCTCCGGTCCACAATCTCGCCTTCGCCCGCCACGAATACATCTTCACCCAGCTTGAGAAAAATCCTCTTCGGCTCGCCCGGCGAACTGGCAAAGCCGTAGAACTTCAGCGGAATCGGCGGTGCCGGCTGCACGGACGGTGGAGTGTAGGTCGGTTCGGGAATCTTTGGTCCGTCAGTGTGGCCTGACGCCATCGGCTGAGGAATCTTTATGTCCTCTGCCTGCGATACAAAAATGTTCCGTCCGGTTCCCTGATACTGAGTCTTCTCGCTCAGGGCGAGCAGATCGAGGCGGAGCGTCGGATCCAGATTTTCAACCTTCGGAGCCTTCTTTGAAGCCTTGGTGGCGGCCCGTGGCTGAGGATGAGGAGTGAGGATCGGAGCTGCTGCCTGTGCATTCGAAGCCGGTGTGGACGATCCCGTGAATAGGGGAATGAATTCGTAAGCGAAGACCAAGACTGCCACAACGCCGAGCGCAATGGCCCAGGTCGCCTTCTTCTTATTTTCGAATCCAAGCTGCACTATGACGTTTCCTTCAGGTAGGTTTCCATGATGACGCCCAACTTCACCGTACCTTGCGGCTGTCCGCCCAGGGTGACGCCGTCGATGATGAAAAACATCTGGTTGCGCTCCAGCGCATTGATGAACTTCGCCAGCCCGGCGTAATTGCCGGACATGTCTGCTTCCATCTGGACTCGCTCGAGGCCTGCGGGGGGCGATTGCTTGTTCGTGTCATCCGATCTGTAGCGTGCTTGCTCGATGCGCACCCCATTTTCCGACGCCAATTTACCGAGTGCGGTAAGTATCTCGGAATTGTGACTGGGGAATCGATTCTTGTAGAAGTCGGAAATTTGACGGCTTGCCAGTTGTACTTTCTGCGGCAGATTCTGCAGCGGAACCACGGCCCGCGTCTTCAGGGTTAATTCCACCTGCAGGCGGGTCAATTCCTGACGCCGCGATTGTGCGGATCCGATCAGCGGTGAAGAGTGGAGAATCACCGCGAGCACGTCGATTGCGGCCAGCGCGACCAGAACGGTTGTTAACTTCTTTCGGGTTTGGCGAAGATCCGGCATCAGTGCTTGCTCCCGGGGGTCACATGCGATTTCGACTTGCCGTCCGGTTTTGAGGGGGCAGTTGACTTGGCCGCTGAAGCCGCAGCTGCAACTGCTTCCTCCGGAGCTTCGGGAATGTAAATCGCCGCGATTTCTACTTGTTCCGTGTCGCCAGTCGGCGATTGTATTTGAGCTTCCTTCACAATATAAGTTTGCGCGAACCTGCGGGATTCTTCCATGCGCCTCGCCAGTTCAATCGCCCGATCGCGCGAGTCGCCCGCGACCGTCATCTTCAACGCAAGCTCGTTGTCTTCGTCCAGAGTCGGGCTGATCGACACCAGGTGTACTCGCGGGGGCATCACTTTTTCCAGGTTCTCCAGCACCCGTGTCCAGGAAAAGGCTTTGCGCTCGATCAATTGATTCAGGAACTGCGACTGGTCGCGAGTGGCGCGATTGCCCGGAAGATTGAGGGTTCGCTCGGCATCAGTGCGCACCTGATCGCGCTTGGCGATCAGTTCGCGAGTCTGAGCGATCGCCGCGTGGTCCCGGCGAGCGTCGAGCCAGCCGGTAAAATCGAGCGCCAGCAGGATCAGCGTAATCAGGCCAAGCGCAGCGACCGCAGTACCCCAGCGCATCCAGAACTGCTGCGCATCTTCGTAGGGCCGGCTCGCCAGATTGATGTCAAGTCGCATAAATAGAGTTACGGATCACGGTAAATCATCGGCCACTGCTTTACGAGATCAGGGCTCCCACCACTCCTGCCATTCTCCACCTTGGCACCGGGCCGCCTTCATTCATTCCCAACTGAGCCGACGAAACCAACTCTTCTACCTGGGCTCCGGTTTGTGCTCTCAGGGCAGGGGCCGCGCCCAGAGATTCCGGCAAGCCCGCCACGAAAATCTGCTCGATATTCAGATGATACGTATCCTGAAAGAAGACGACGGATGGGTACACTTCTTCGGCCAGCTGTTCCCCCGAAATCGCTTCTCCGCGCGTGTTTTCTAAGGTGCGGAACAACTGCAACTGGCCGTCATTTAGAATCGCAATGCTGGTGGTATGGGCATCTACCTTCACGACCAGCGTCGGCCGCTTGCCTTCGGCCGCGCCCAGGGCCGCGAGCGTCGAAGGCAGCACCACGCCCGGGCTAAAGCCCGCCTCGCGGAACGCGGATTCGTATTCGTCCATCACGCTGCCCAGCGCGACGGCCGCGACCACTTTCACCTCGGTGCCAACTTTTTGCGCGTGATAGGACACCTTGGCCTTTTCAACATCGAAGGGAAGCGATTTTTTGAGGCGGAAGCGAACCACGCCGAGCGCCTCTTCTTTGTCCGAGGGCAGCGCATCGAAATCCACCAACATTACACGGACGGCGGCATCGGGGACGATCGCAATCACGTCGTGAGATCTTCCAGACACGCCTCCCAGAGCACTGGCAATCGCCTCGCGCACCGCGCCGGGCTTTCGCAGATTGCCCTCTATCAGGTCCGGAACCACGCTGCCCGGCGCAAGCTCCCGGGCGGCGCATGTCTCCAGCCCGCTACCGTCGTCGATGACGCGTCCGGCAAGTACGCGGTCGGATGCAATCTCACAAGCCAGTTTGGGCTTTGCCGTGTTTGAACCTGGACTCATTCCTTGCCTTCAAGGCTCCTCGGTATAAATCAGAAACCGTCTGGTGCGGAAATGCAATAGCTCAAGGAGCACACAGAGGTTCTCAAAGTTTCAAGGTTTCAAAGTTGAATCACGCATGTGGTGGGAATGAGAAAGCGTCGAAAACGCTGCGCCCCAGACTCTGCAACCTTGAAACGTTGAAACTTGCTCCTATCTCATGGTCTCGATAAACGTGACTTTATTGATCTCCTTGAGAGTGGTCATTCCCAGCCGGACTTTGTCCAGCGCCGACTCGCGGAGGAAGCGCATTCCCTCTTCCCGCGCGGCCCGCCGGATCTCCGACGTCGGCTTCTTGACCAGGATCATCTCGCGCACGCGGTCGCTCAAGTCAAGCAACTCGTGAATCGCGGTCCGGCCGCGGAATCCCGTGCCCGCGCACTCGATGCACCCCGGGCCTTCGTACAGCGGGACCTTGCCCCATTGAGCAGGATCGAGCCCGCTGGCTTCCAACACATCTGGTGGATAGTGGACCTCAGTACGGCATGAATCGCAAATCAACCGCACCAGCCGTTGCGCAAGGATGCAGTTCAAAGCGGAGACGAAGTTATACGGTTCAACGCCCATATTCAGGAACCGCCCGATCACGTCGACCACGTTGTTGGCGTGCACCGTGGTGAAAACCAGGTGCCCAGTCAGGGCGGACTGAATGGCGATTTGAGCGGTTTCGGTGTCGCGGATTTCGCCCACCATGATCTTGTCGGGATCGTGGCGCAAAATCGATCGCAACCCGCGCGCGAAGGTGAGACCTTTCTTCTCGTTGACCGGAATCTGCGTGATGCCGCGCAACTGATACTCCACCGGGTCTTCGATAGTGATGATCTTGTCTTCGTCCGTCTTGATCTCGTTGACCGCAGCGTAAAGCGTAGTCGTCTTGCCGCTGCCCGTGGGGCCCGTTACCAACACCATCCCGTACGGCTCTTTAATGTAGCGGCGGAATTTCCGCAGGTCATCTTCATCGAACCCAACCACATTCAGGGTCAGAGTGCGGAACTTCTCGCTCATCGACTCCTTATCGAGCACGCGGAGCACGGCGTCCTCGCCGTGAATCGAGGGCATAATCGAGACGCGGAAGTCGATGGCACGCCCGTTGTATTTGACGCGGAAACGGCCATCCTGGGGGACTCGCCGTTCCGAAATGTCGAGCTCGCTCATGACTTTGATGCGCGAGATGACGGTCGAGTGATGCTCTTTGCCAATCGGGGGCATGGCCTGCGTCAGCACACCGTCAATGCGGAATTTGATCACGACCGAATCGTCGCGGGTCTCAATATGAATATCCGAAGCTCGACGCTGCAGGGCTGTAAAAATCGTGGTATCCACCAGGCGGATGATCGGGCTGGTGTCTCCCGCGGCAGTCAGTTTATCGATGGTCAGTGTTTCTTCTGCGCCCGTGTTCTCATCTTCGCGGATGATGGTGAAGCCTTCGCTGGCCTCTTCCAGGACGCGCTGGGATTGCTCGGTCTTCTTGAGGATGTCGGAGATCTGCTTCAGCGTCGAAACCTTGGTGACGATGCGCTGCTTCAGCAGCAGGCTGATCTCGTCGATCATCATCAGCTGGCTGGGATCGGCAATTGCTATGGCCAGGCGCCCGTCTGCGGTCTCTTCCAGGGGAACGAAGTTGTAGCGGAACATCAACTCCACGGGGATTTTCTTGAAGAGCTCGTGATGCAGTTCAAAATCGGTGAGGTCAATGAACTCGCAGCGGTAGCGCCGCGCCACATCCTGTGCGCGCTCCAGATCGGTGACGGGATTTCCGGTCGGGCTGATGGGTGCCCCGTTCCCGCCGCCTACGAAAAGTGATTTCTTGTCCGCTGTAGCCATTGATTCACCAATGCTTTTACTGCCGCCCTACTCTCAGTCGATCGGGGCTCAGGTGTTAGCTCTCAGGTCTCGGGTTCGCAACCCTAGTTTCCCACGAAATAGTCCAAAGACCTGGCGCCTGCGAACCTAAGGCCGTTTAGTGCACTCCTAATGTAAAAATGGGTAAATATAGTGAAATCAAAACACCGCCCACAAAAAGCGCCATGACGATCAGAATCAGCGGCTCGATCAGGGCCATCGAGGCTCCCAGGGCCGTCTGCACATCTTCTTCATAAAATTCAGCAACCGAATTGAGCATCGCCGGCAGCGCGCCCGTGGTTTCTCCGACTTCAATCATCTCCACGGCTAGTTCCGGGAAGATATTTTGCTCTTCCAGGCTCGAGGCCAGGCCTTGCCCTTCGCGTACTCGCGTCCCCGCCCGCATCACACCTTTTAGGATGCGCCGGCTGGTCATTGACGAACCCGCAGTTTCCATCGCAGGAACCAGAGGCAAGCCGCCTTGCAGCAAGGTTGAAAGCATGCGCGAAAAGCTTGCAATTTGATGTTTCAGCCGGATATTCCCTAGCAGAGGCGTCCCCAAAATCACACGATCGATGCGATCGGCCCCGCGCTCGGTTTCCTTCCAGCGCCAGAGCAGAAACGCGGCAACCACGAATCCCACGAGTGCGAAGGGAGCATACTTCCGGGCAGCCACGCCGACAGTCAGCATGAATACGGTGATCGCCGGAAGTTTCGCATCCAGACTGTTAAACAGTTCCGCAAACCTGGGCACGACGTAGGTAAACAAGAACATCACCATAATGATGACCACGGTGATCAGCAGCGTGGGATAAATCAGCGAGACAAACAGCTTCTTGCGGAACGTCATCGCCAGCCGCTGAAAATTGATATAGCGCGTCAGCACTTCATCGATGTTGCCGCTTCTCTCACCTGCCAGTAGCGTGGTCGTATAGATCTTCGGCACAATGCCCTGCGCCGCGAATGCATCCGACAGCAATTCGCCGCCCTTCACCCGATCGCGAACGTTCTCGAGAATCTGCTTAAGCTGTGTATCCTTCTGACGTTTGATCAGAAGCTCGAGCGAATTCAGAATTGGCAGCCCGGCCCTGATCAGCGTCAGAAACTGCTGGTTAAACACCAGAAACGAGGACTGCCTCAGCCGGCGCCGGCGCCGCATCGAAATGCCGCCCGTCAGCAATCCTTGCGGCTTGACCCAATAGACGAGATAGCCCTGCGCGGAAAAGCGGTCTCGAACCTCAGCTTCCGAGATCCCCTGCTCGACGTGCTGCTGCACGCGCCCGCGATCGTCCGCGATTTTGACTACGAATTCCGCCATCTCACACTGTTTCTTGGCTTTCCGAGTCAGGGCCTATTGCCCAGTTTACCACCCGTTTATTTCTATTTTATGACTCCGGTCCGCTCGTTACCGTTCCCGAACAGCACCCAGGTAACGTCTTTGCTTGCATAACGTTCAACACTTCTCTACTGGCCGAGTTCGCCCTCAACCACTTCGGTTCCCGCAGGAGGTTTGAACCCAAACTTTGCGTCGACGATGACTACGTCCTCCTTCTGATCGGTAAAGCGATACTCGGTTGAGGCGCCATCTACTCCTTGCATGATGAGCCGGACTATCCGGCTTTGGGGCGTAACTTCCAGCACGATCTCGCTGATTTGATCGGCCAGGGCCGTAGGCACACCGCGCAGAACCACATCTCCTTCCTGCATCGGTTCGATATCTGGAGCCAGCGATAATCCGCGCAACTCTTTCTCTAAACGGGTCTTACCGAGCAGAAACGCCAGGGGCGACCGCACGTCCTCCAGTTTCTTGGCCGCTTCCCTCCGCGCCTGACGGTCGTCGGGAACGTAAAACCACGCGTCTTTCCCGTTGCTCACGAAGAGCTTCTCTTTCGGAGAACGATACTCCCAGCGCATCTTGCCGGGTTTTTTCAGCCACAGCGTTCCTGACTCGGTGCGGTCCATCCCCGACCCGCGATAGGTCTCGGTGAATTCGGCTTCCAGAGAGCGCAGATGGTTGTAATGCGCGTCCACCGCCCCCGCGATTGCCTTAAGGTCAGCGGCCGCAGCCGACAAGGGAAGTGCACAGAGCACTATCAACCAGAGGAATTGGATGCTGGTTCGGGATCGCAATTGAGATTTCCTCGCCTGACTCGATGCCGCCCCCGGTTTCAGAGAGAAGCAAGGAGACGATCCGTTTATTCTAGCCGTTATCGTCCTCCCCGAGAGGTTGCGTGGCCAGACAGCGGATCCCGGCAAGGCGTGCGAAGGGCCATAAACGGTACAGAGCCCAATGCCTTGGAGGCAAGCTTCAGGGGCATGGGCCCTGTCAAGTTGGAGTGTGGCCCGGTCGTCACTTGCGCGATATATCGTGATACGATATATATGCAGGATTGTTCCGATGCATCCAGCGTGCTTCGGACGCATCTGTTTAATCAGGGGTTCAGGAGACCAGGGAAAATGTTGGGGATGAGATTGGTGCGGCTGATTGAGGCGAACTCGGAAGCATTGTCGCGAGGTTTAACCAAGCAGATTCTGAAGTCGGACCGCACATCAGATTTTAAAGGCGTTCCTGTTGAGGATTTACAGCGCCGGGTGACGGAGGTTTACCGCAATCTTGGGGAGTGGTTGCTACAGAAAACGGAGACGGACATTGCCAGCCGTTTCAAAGCAATTGCCGTGCAGCGGGCTGCTGAGGGAATCCGTCTCCACCAATATCTGTGGGCCCTGATGCTGACCCGGGATCATCTTTTACATTTCCTTCGACAGGAGGCCTTTGCCGACAATATTGTCGCCCTGCACGGCGAACTGGAAGTGCATCAATTGCTGAACCAGTTTTTCGACCGCGCAGTTTACTATGCGGTCCTCGGCTATGAGGCAGCTTCAAAGCAACGCGCTCCGAAGGGTGAACTTCTGAGGGTCCGCGAATTAGCGATTTCCATCGGGTTGATGTCGCCGCGAGAAAGCGTCCGTCAACCACTTGATGAGTCACCGGAATAGCCGAAAATTGAAGCTTAGGAAGACTCCGGCGAGGCACCCGTCAGACCCACCTGGATGCGTGCAGACGGTATTGCGCATATTGCTCGCCGAACACTTCCTGAAGTTTCGCTTCTTCCAACGGGATTACCATCCAATGAACGTAGGCAATGGTCAACGGAAGCACAGCGACCGGCCACAACTGCCTCATCAACGCTGCCTCGCCTAAGTAAGCGAGAATAAGTCCAACGTACATCGGATTGCGCATCATACGATAGGGGCCCCACGTGACCAGTCTCACGGAAGCCTTTCCAGGCACGGTCGTCGTGCGTGCCTTGCGAAAAATCACCAGTCCCCAGCCCGCAATTAATGCGCCCGTCCCAAACATAACCGTTCCCGCGATCGTACTCATCAGGCCACATTTCGCACAAAGGGATATGGGACGGGTCCGTTCCAGGCCAACCCCAAGCAGGTATGAGAGAACAAATACCCACGGAACGGGCACGTGCAACAGGAAGCGAATGGGATTCTTCATTTCCAACCTCCTAATGGTAATTTGCTCTTTGAAATGACATGCCGTAACCCGTCGAACCGTGCACATTGGGTGCGATGCAGACCTATCCTCTATTGAGGTAAGAGCAGCGACGGTCGGATTCCACCGATCGAGGGTCTGGCATGTTGGGCCACCGCGCGCGACCACCACAGCTGGGCTGGACTGATCTCGATTCAGATTGAAGCCATTTTCCTATTTGTCGATCCCTCGATCAGCGAACTCGTGTGATGTCCTGCACCCAGTTTGTCTCCCAAGTCTTGCCCTCGTCTGGCGAATCCGCTTGCTCCCAGTGGCACGATGTCTGAGTGATGTTGGACCAGATGAAGCGCGCCCGAACCCGCTTTCCCTTGACCGTATCATCCCCATAGAAAGTGCCCACGCCATTGTGGAAGCCTCCAATCATGGGCGGATCCAATGGTTCGGATGGTGTCCTGCTGTCGAGCCACCAGATTGACCACTGCTGGGTCTTCGGGTCGAAGGACCGCAGAGCGACACCGCGATAGGGAGCACCGGGAACGCTGAGCACTGTATCGTCCACGTTGCTGTAACTCCCCATAAGCGGTTGATTCAACAACGTGCCTTCGAATTCAATCCACTCGTGATTATTGGCGAGTCGCTGCTTCAGCTTTCGATGATGGGCCTGCCATAGACCAACCAGGAAGTCGAAGTCGTGAAGACCGAGGACTGCACTCTCTGTCTGATTCATCCCGGGGGCTGAATCCTGGTGCGATTGTGCGGCCAACTGTCTAGGCGCTGCCAGACACAGACTTAGCAGCGCGATCACGACTGAACGGTGATGAATACTCACGATGCCCCCTTTTGAATTGCGGGGGCAGCCAATTCTCAGCAATGCTTGAACTCCATTTCGCCGATACACGTTCCTCGTCTCCTCCGGAA
Source organism: uncultured Acidobacteriota bacterium (assembly GCA_963807095.1). Lineage (GTDB taxonomy): Bacteria > Acidobacteriota > Terriglobia > Terriglobales > Acidobacteriaceae > Sulfotelmatobacter. The sequence goes on from CAWEAF010000004.1 coordinate 274,190, forward strand.
TCAAACTGAACTAATGCCAGCCTTTTAGATTGACTCAGCTCGTGGTATTTGTGAATACCCACTCTCTATGGAACTCTCGATACCACTTTCGAAGAAAAGCGCGTTCTGCTCCCATCTTTATCGTCCGCATGCCGAAACGTAGCTGACCGGATCGGGCATCCTGTTTGCAATGGACGGCTTGCCGACGGCCTGCACGAACAGTTGCTGATTCCCACTCGGCAATTGCAGGCTGCAGAGATCGACGGAGTGCACCCCAGGCTGTGTCTGGCTTACTTCGGCGAGATTTCCTCCATTGTTGCCGGTGTAAATGTTGTAGTGGTCGACGGTGTTTTCGTTTCCGACAATGCTCCATTCGAGCTTGTTGCCCGACACTGACGCTTCGAGCGAGAAGCAATTGTCGACGCCTGATTCGATCTCGGTTCCTTCCTCGTAGTCGTTCCACGTGACCAGTTGCAGATACGGAAGCTGCCGGCTTGGGTTATAGACGCTATTGATCTGTGAGAACGTCTGCAACCAGGTCTGGCCGCACTGTTGATTCATGGAACGCCCGGAGCCCCATGACGCCAGAGCGTCGTTGAATCCCTTGTAGACAGCGCCCATGGTCTCGAGGTTCGCGAAGGCCAATCCTGTCTGATAGAAACTCGAGAGATAGTCCAGGCCAAGGTTCGGGAACTGCGGCATGACCCACGAATAGCTGCCATCGCTCATGGCGTGCCTGAATCCGTCGCCGTCCTGAAACAGAAAACGAGGAGGCGTCTTCAATGCCGCGTTAGCCGCTCCCCAATCGACTGGGTACTGGGCGTCGATATTGAAGTTCGTCACCACCGGCTGTCCCTGAAGTGTCAGATATGCAGGCGAAGCGAAGTAGTTCTGCTCGACGTACTGCAACAGTTGGGTCAACGCCTGCTGCGCCGAGCAGTTGGAGCAGGCATTCGCGATGGCTCCGGCGTCGATCATGATGGCGAAAGAAAAGCCAGCGTGCTTCTCCGCCTCGTGCATCACGAGTTGAGTGGCCTGGTCGATTGCGTTGTTCGGTCCATACCAGTCGACGATCACGCCATCGATGCCGCGGCTGATCATGTCAGTGATTTGGCGTTGGACCTGAGCCGGATCATTGGAGCTGTATCCCACGTTCATGTGGTCCGACTGGCCGAACCACAGCAACATTTGAGCCAAAATCCTGGTGGTCGCGCCGGGATAGAGCAGAGAATGGATGTTGAGCTTGCTTACGTTGTTCGCTCCCAGATTGCCATTGCTTTGAGTCGTGAAACTGCTCGCGGCACTGGTGTTATTGGAGACCTGAGTGTTGACCGCGGGAGTCGGATTGCTAGGGGTATTTGTGGGGGTGGTCTGCATTGCGGAATGCCCGCCGCAAGCGGCCAATGTTATTGCAAGAGACACTACTGCTCCAAATTGTGTAAGACGCATCGCTCCTCAAGTACGAAGAAGGTTGGGATCTGGCTTTTCGAGCTCTTTCGGATTTGGGCTCATCGAGGAGACGCGAGAGTTTGCGCTGGGATTTCCTGGATGGGCGCCGGTCAGTCTAGGGTCTTATATGTAGTTAACTGCGACAACTCTACCGGGTTTGCTGTATCCGGCCAAGGTCTGAGAAGTTTGCGGACCTTGGCATGCCCAAAACAAAACATCCCAAAAATTGGATTAGATCATCCAGTATCTCGTAGAGGACCTCGCCAATTGAGCCCTAAGCCATTGAAAAATAATAGGAATTACCAGTGGTCAAGAAAATGCTCGCGACCGGGCTAAGTGGGGTTTCATTTCCAGGTGCATGAACACGCGGGAGCCTTGTTTTCCGAAAGTTCTAGGCGAGGGCTTCCACAGTGGGTTCGTGGTTCAGCCGAGCAAGTGACGTCCCTCAACTGGGTTCCCTGCAAGAACCAAGCCTTACGCGCAACCGGAATCAGTCCACGGACTGGACTATCGCAGCCACGAGTTGCGCCCTGATTTCTATTTAACTGGAGGTCGAATGTCAGGAACCACCGCACGTAGAGTAGTTCTTTGCATCTCCCTGCTTGGGCTGTTCCTTGTTCCATCAGGACTAGCCCAGTCCAACGCCCGCTTGTGGGGCACCGTAACCGATCCCTCGGGAGCAGTTGTTTCGGGAGCGAACGTATCGGTTCGCAATCAAGCCACTGGCGTGGAGTACACCACGAAAACGAACGGGGCTGGACTCTATGAGTTGCCAGCGCTCGCAGTGGGAACCTATCGGGTCGAAGTACACGCCAGCGGAATGCAGACTGCGACCGCAACAGGCCTGGTTCTGGACGTCAGCCAGAATGTTCGCCAGGATTTCAAGTTGACGGTCGGTTCTGCGACGATAACAGTCGAAGTCTCTAGCGAAGCTCCGGTCATCGACTCCAGTACCATGGAAGTCGGCCAAGTCATCGATCAGAAGACGACTCAGGAAATTCCACTGAACGGCCGCCACTTTGTCGACCTTAGCCTGCTTACGCCGGGCACCGTGACTCCCCCGGCGAACGGTTTCTTGACTGCCCCTCTCCGAGGCCAGGGATCTTTCTCCTTCGATAGCGCCGGGCAGCGCGAAGACACAGTGAACTTTATGATCAATGGCGTCAACCTGAACGATATCGTTCAGAACCAGATTACGTTTCAGCCATCGATCAACACCGTTTCCGAATTCAAGGTGGACAACTCCACCTACAGCGCGCAATACGGCCGTAACTCAGGTTCGATCGTGAACATAGCGACGCGATCTGGAACGAACGGCTTTCATGGCGAGGCCTTTGATTGGGTGCGAAACGAGAAGGCTGACGCGCGGAACTATTTCGCTCTGACCAAGGCTCCATTCAAGCGGAACAACTTCGGCGCCGCCCTTGGCGGACCCATCAAGAAAGACAAGGCGCACTTTTTCTTGAGCTATGAAGGGTTGCGGCAAAGGCAGGGGCTGAATCTCAAGAGCCTGGTTTTCAATTCCGCACAACTGGCTCAGGCTCAAGCCACCGGAGATGCGGCGATTCAGAGCCTGCTGCCCTTTATCCCGGGCGGGAATACCGCTCCTGACGCGAACGGCAACGTCTTCTTTGCCAGTGCTGCGAGCGCGCCGGTAAATATTGACCAGGGCACGGCCGATATCGATGTCAGCTTGACCAACAAGGATCGCGTCCACGGCTACTACGCGTTACAGGAGGACCTGCGGCAGGAACCCAACCTTCAAGGCAACACGCTTCCGGGATGGGGCGACACGCGGAAGTCACGCCGGCAGATCATGACGGTCAATGAAGATCATGTCTTTTCAGCCAACATGGCGAATACGATTCGTTTCGGGTACAACCGTATTCACATCACTTTCAAGCCTAACCGGCAGCTAAACTCGGCAAGCTTCAACATCAACAATGGGATTACTTCGGCGATCGGCCTGGCGCAGATTGACGTGGGCGGATTCGCACTGGATTTCGGAGGCCCGTCAGGGTTTCCCCAGGGTCGCGGAGACACGACGGCGGTCCTGAGCGACACTTTCAGCTACTTGCAGGGTCGTCATTCGTGGTCCATTGGTGGCGAAGTCCGGCGCGCCTATAACAACAACTTCTCGCTCGATACAACTATTTTCCGCTTCTCCGATATTGCACACTTCATCAATGATAGCGCCACGTCTTTTACCTATGTGGGCACTTCAGCGGATCGCATCCTGTACCCCGCGTGGGGAGCGTTCGTGGAGGACAATTTCAAGTGGAAGACGAACGTGACGTTCCAACTGGGGTTCCGCTACGATTGGAACTCGACTCCGAGCGAGGCCAGCAATCGCTTTGTTGTGTTTGATCCTGCGACCGTGACGCTGAACCAGATTGGTACGACGGGATTTGGGCAGCCGTTCCAGACGAATAACAAGAACTTCCAGCCCAGGCTCGGTGTGATCTGGGATCCGTTGAAAACCGGCAAAACGATCATCCGGTCCGGTTACGCGATCCTGACAGACCAACCCGTTACCGGCATCATAACGGGGCTGAATTCGAACCCACCGTTCTCGAATCCGCTGGTGTCTACGGCAGCTGGTTTGTCTTTGACCAACGCCTTGACCGTGGCGGGCCCTTCGGGCCTGGCCCCGGCTACTATCAACCGCAACTTCAACAATCCCTACGTTCAATCGTGGAACCTCAACGTGCAGCAGCAGCTCTCACCGACGATGGGCCTGACCCTTGCTTACGTGGGATCGAAGGGAACGCACCTTCGAATCGCGCGAAACATCAACCAGCTTGGACTGGTGGGCGGAGCGTTAGTGCGGCCGTTTGTCGCTCTGGCGGCTTCCAGTCCGATTGACCAGGGCACAAAGCTGGGGAATATCACCGAGGTCGACAGCATCGCCAATTCCAGCTACAACGCGCTGTGGGCTACGTTTAACAAGCATCTCTCCCATGGCCTGCAGTTCCTCACGTCCTACACTTTTGCCAAGTCCATTGATGACAATTCCCTGAACTCACAGGGCGTCATCATGCAAAACAGCTTCGATCTCCGCAACAATCGTGGGCTCTCCGACTTCGATGTGCGGCATCGCTTTGTGATCAGCGGGTTCTACGAGCTGCCCTTCCACTCGAGACGGGCAGTGAGCGGATGGCAGCTGGGCATCATTAATCAGATGCAAACCGGAAATCCGCTCAATGTGGTTACTGCGATGGCCAGCTTCACCGGGACCACGGGCGGGGGAGCCTTGCGACCCGATATCCTCGGTCCCGTTTCCGCGACTGGGAGGCCGGGGCAGTGGTTCAGCAATCCGAAGGCTTTCGGCTTCCCCTGCACCGGATTCCTGGCGAGTGGAAATCCGAACCCAACCACATGCCACTTCGGGGACCTGGGACGGAATAGCATGATTGGCCCCGGTTTCCTTAACACCGATTTTTCGATTGTTAAGAACACAAAGATCACGGAACGTATAAACCTGCAAATTCGCGCCGAAGCTTTCGACATCTTCAATCACGCGAATTTTGGGAATCCGAATCTGACCGCTCCAACGCCGACGGCGACCAATCCCAACCCTAACAGCAGCTTCGGAACGATTACCGCCACCCGCTTCCCAACTGGGGACTTCGGTTCATCGCGGCAAATACAGTTGGCTGCGAAACTGCAGTTCTGACGCGTGCGTAGGGGCGGATTTCTAATCCGCCCCTACCAAGCGATTCGTAGATCGCGTTCCCCACCAATCGAGCCGCTTCTGACTATCCGTATCCGAATGCAGGCGATCGGATCGGCTTTCTCGTCGATTTGCGATCCTTTACTTTCAATAACTTACGTCCGTATAATCCCTCATTTCACCGCTAAACCCTTGTTTTGCGCCGTTCATTGGGATATAGGTGCACCATTTGGAGGGGCTTCAATAGGATAAGAGCAGATTAACCCCTAGGAAACGTGTAACAAACCGGCTCGTGAGACCGGGCAAATCCCAGGGAGAGCCCCAGTTTTTCGGGTGACGTAGGCCAGGTTCATCCGAAGCGAAGGCCAAGAAATTTCATTGCAGTCTGAGGGAAAGCTCTATTCATCAAGGTGAGCGAGCTAATCCCAAGGAAACGCAGCTACTGGCCGAACGAGGGCCAGAAGCTAGCAGCCAGGAGTTGGAAGCTATCATGCGCAAGCCGATCAAGTACGTAGAAAAAGCAGCAGTCGCCGCCGCCAAGGGGGCGTGGGTAGTATTCGACCGTCTGAACCGCGTCAACCCCAATCCGTCGCCCACGCCGAAGTGGTCCGACAAGCCGCTGCTGAAGTCGTACGAGAAGACCAAACCTCCGCTCGGCTGGCCGCGAACCACCGATTCGCTTTGCCCGAAGTGTGTGCCGGAAATTCGGCAGGAGATTCTCGACGGGCATCTGCCCCACGAAGTGCTGATGAACGAAAAAGTTGGCGAGGTCAAGGCGCAGATCATCGAGCGCGACGGCAAGATCCTGATGGTGAAGGACTGCCCGAAACACGGTCATTTCGAGGACGTCATGTCGGTGGATACCGAATTCTCGAAGCACCTCGAAGACGTTTTCCCGGGCCGTGACATCGCGGCGCACAATGACGAGCACCTTCATCATCACGGGTCGTCGACCGTGAAGTACGGACGCGGCTCCGTGCTCACCATCGACCTCACCAATCGCTGCAACATGATGTGCGATCCCTGCTTCATGGACGCGAACCAGGTGGGCTTCGTCCACGAACTGACGTGGGAAGAAATCAAGACGATGCTCGACAATGCGATCACCATCAAGCCGCGCCGCCAGATGTCGGTGCAGTTCTCCGGCGGCGAGCCAACGTTGTCGCCGTACTTCCTGGATGCCGTGCGCTATGCCCGCAAAGTTGGATACAACTCGGTGCAGGCCGCGACCAACGGGATTGAGTTCGCGAAGAGCTTTGAATTCGCGCAGCAGGCCGTCGACGCCGGCATGCGCTATGCGTATCTGCAGTTCGACGGCATCGGCAATGCGGCGAACGCGCACCGCATGGTGGGCAACCTGTTTGACGTGAAGCTGAAGGCGATCGAGAACCTGCACAAGGCGGGATGCGAGATCGTTCCGGTGATCACGATCGTGAATGGCATCAACAACGAGCAGGTGGGGCGCATTATCAAGTTCGCGCTCGACAATCCGAAGACGATCAGCTTCCTCTCGTTCCAGCCTGTCAGCTTCACTGGCCGCGACGAAGCGGTCACGGACGAGCGGCGGCAGGCCCAGCGGTACACGCTGTCGCACCTGGCGCATGATGTGAAGAATCAGACTGGACTAGGACAGCCGGCGCGAGATTGGTTTCCGATCAGTTTCATGGGAACCTTCAGCGACTGGGCCGACCTGATGCACGCGCAGGATGCCAACAACGACTGGGGCCAGTTAAGTTGCGGTTGCCACCCCAATTGCGGGACCGGCATGGCGGTGATGATCGACAAAGAAACCAAGGAAGCAGTGCCGGTGACGGCGTTCCTGCACGGCGATCAGCTGGCAAGGGACATCGCGAAGGTGAACGATGGGGCGCGCGGGAAATTCTGGACGGGTGTTGGAATGGCGCTGTGCCTGATGAAGAACTACGATCCCTACCAGTCGCCGACGCACTTCAAGTTGATGGATCTGCTCAGGAAGTTCGACAAGAACTATCACGTGACCGGTAAGGACTACGGCAAGGTTGGTCCCGACCGCACCTTGGATGACGTGATGAAGCGGCGCACGCAGGACCGCTGGAACTTCCTGTTCATCGCGGGAATGTGGTTCCAGGACCTGTTCAACTACGACTTCCGGCGCACCGAACAATGCATCATCCCGTACGCGACGCAGGAAGGCGAGATCTCATTCTGCGCCTACAACACGGGCGTGGGATGGCGGAACATCATCGAGAAGATGCACATGACGGCCACGCTCACCAAGTGGTACGAGGAGCACGGGCGGCATGAGATCTTTGCCGGCGGCAAGAAAGTGAAGATGGATGAGCCGGCGACGGCTACCGAGTATCTCAATTTGCGGGAAGAGATTGTGACCAACGAACTACAGCACGATCTCGACAAGCTGGGCATCGCTAAGACGGCGCGCGAAGAGAAGAAGCGAGCGCGGGACGCGAAGGCTGCGGCTGAAGCTCGCGGTCCGCAGAAAAATGATGAAGCTTACAATGCGCGGATGGCTTCGCTCTATCGCGAAGTCGTACTGAAAGAGAAGCCGGTGCAATCGGAGGGCGGATTCATTCCTCTGGGCGCGTTGTCGAAGCCGAACGGCAACGGAAACGGCAACGGACACGCTGCAAAGGAATCGAAGCCGGAGATAGCCGAACCGGTCGCGGGAGATTAGCTCGCGATCTGATTTCATATAGAGCAAAACAACGGGCCGCCCTCGGGTGGCCCGATTTATTTTGTGTGGAGCGTATCTGAACCTAAGCCGCCTTAATCGAGAGCGAGGCGGTGAAGCAGGGACTGGAACTGGGGATCGCCACGTAGCGGGTCATAGGCTGGGTCCACCTTAAGGGCGACGAGTGCGTTGGAATGCTCAGCATAACCTTCCTCGAGAAGGGCGAGTTCTTGAGCCTTGGCGCCCGAGCCGGAGTAGGCTAGCAACAGAACGGGGATACGCTCGGCGCGTAAAGCTGCAGCTTTGTTGTTCACTTGTGCGAGGGCGACCCGAGCCTCCGCATCGCGGCCCCACTGGCGATAGACGAAAGCCTGAAAGGCCAAGGTCCAAGGATTATCCTTTGCAGGGTCGCGGCGCTCTACCAACGCCAGAGCTTCGGGGAATCTCCCTTGCGCAGCGTAAGAGTAGTACATGAATGCGGTGCACCGGCCGACGCCGGGATCCATTTCAACGACGCCACGGCAGTGTGCGAGGGCCCGGTCATATTGGCGGGAGAAGTAGAGAATAGCGCCGTGATCGCCGGCAATAACCAATGAGCGGGGGTCGAGCTGACGCGCGCGTTCACTTTCGGCGAAAGCTTCGTCGAAGCGGCCCTGCCAGGAAAGAAACTCCGCGTACCACTGGTGCGCGGTCGGGTAGTCCGGGTTGAGCTGGAGGGCGCGGCGGAATTCTTTCTCCGCAGTTTTCCAGTCGTAGTCGTAGCTTTCGGCAACCAGGGCCAAGGAGGTGTGGGCCTCGGCAAGGCTGTCGTCCAGTTCGATTGCCTTGAGCGCCGCGGCCCGGGCTTTAGGCATGAACTCACGCTGATCAACCTGAAACCATGAACTCATGAGTCCATACGTATCCGCGAGTCCCGCATAGGCTGGAGCGTAACGCGGATCCTCAGCGATAGCCTGCTGGAAATACGTTGCAGCCTGCTGAAATCCCTCAGGCGTTCTCTTGTTCCAGAAATAGCGGCCCTTGAGATAGAGGTCGTAGGCCTTATAAGAGGCCGGGGTGGTTGCATGGGAGGAATACGAAACCAGGTGAAGCTGCTGACCCAGGGTCCGCCGGGTCTCGGTGGAGATGGCCTGCGCAATTTCGTCCTGCACGGTAATGATTTCTTTGAGCCCGCGATCATATTCCCTGGCCCAAACGTGAGTCTGATCCGTGACCCGAACCAATTCTGCTGTGATGCGCACGCGCTGGGAGTCCCGCCGGACACTGCCTTCAATGATGTATTGCACACCGAGTTCACGGCCGATCTGGTCCAGAGGCTGGCGACTTCCCTTGTAGTGCATGATCGAAGTACGCGGGATCACGCCCAGATGCTCGGGATCCATACGCCCGAGTTTGGCGATCATTTCTTCCGTCATGCCATCGCTAAAGTATTCCTGCGAGGCGTCGCCGGTCAGGTTTTCGAAGGGTAGCACCGCCAACATAGAGCGGGGGGCGGCTGCTGGGGTTGTTGCAGCGATATCTCGCTTGGCCACGTAACTGGCGATCGCTACAAGGAGTACGGCAACGATTGCCAAAGGAACCGCAAGTCTGAAGCTCAGGAACGGCGACGGCCCCGCCGAGCTAGGGACCGCGGCAGGGTCGGGGGCAGAGGGGTTCACGGGAGCTCGAACCTCGGCGGGTTCGGTCGGGGCTTGCCCCGGAGCTTGCACCGGGGCCATGAACCGATATCCTTCGCCCATAACTGTCTGAATGAAGCGGGGTTGTTCGCAACTATCCCCGAGAACCTGACGGATCTTGCGGACGGCTCCATTGATGCTGTTGTCGGTGTCCAGGTGAACGCCCTGGCCCCAGACTCGCTCGACGATTCTTTCACGCGAGACCAGTTGTCCCGGATGCTCCGACAGCAAGAAGAGGATCTTCAGGGGAATGCGTTCGAGCTTGACGGCACTACCGGCACGGCGTAGTTCATACGCCTGCGGGTCGAGCTCAAAATCGTCACCAAATCTGACTGACGGTTGGATGGCAAACAGCTCGGACACCGGGGTCACCCCAGAGGGAAGGGTGGCTTATTTTACCACTGCAGAACCGTGTCTAGTCTCGAGACGCGGTTCAGGGACACAAATTCCACAGAACATGGAGAAATAAGACAGGCGACAGGTAACCGCTATTGAGTGGAAGCACGAATTGAGACAGGATCCTAGGCGTACGCCAGATTCCCCCCTGAAAAGCCACCAATAAGGAGATCCGAATCGTGAAGAAGCTTGTGCCCGCGACTGCGACTGTGCTGCTAGTTCTGGTGGGGGGCCTCTGTCTACTGGCCAGTACCAGCCTCCGCAACCCTATGTATACCCAGGATCGGACGGGCGTGCTCAGCACGTTCAGCACGGCTGGCCCGATCGACCTGGGAAATCCGTTTTTCCAGAGCCTGGGTACCAATGGCCGGAGTTGTTCGAGCTGCCATCAGCCGAAGGATGCGTGGTCGGTAACGCCTGCGGACCTGCGGGAACGCTTTGAGGAGAGTGAGGGGACGGATCCCGTCTTTCGTCCGGTGGATGGTGCGAATTGCCCCAGCGCGGACGTCTCCAGCTATTGGGCGAGAAGGTCGGCGTACAGCCTGTTATTGAGCAAAGGGCTACTCAGGATCTCGTTGCCGGTACCCTCAGCCGCGGGCTTTGCGGTAACGCAGATTCTGGATCCTTACAATTGCGCACAGACGACGAAGACGCAGCCGGCGATGTACCGGCGACCCTTGCCGGCCACAAATTTGGACTTCTTAAGTGCCGTGATGTGGGATGGGCGGGAAACGGTGTTTGGGGCAGTCCCGGGGAAGTCGATTAACTTTACGCAGAGCTTCACCAACCAGGCAATCGATGCGACCCTGGGGCATGCACAGGCCACCGCCGCGCCGACGGCGCAACAACTCTCCCAGATCGTGGCTTTTGAGACGGCGCTCTACACCGCGCAAGCGTACGACGAGAATGCCGGGCTCCTTACCGGACAGGGCGCAACCGGCGGTGCGATCAACCTGTCAGCTCAGCCATTTTACATTGGCATCAACGACGCTTTGGGAGGGGATCCCAAGGGCGCGGCTTTCAATCCCAGTGCGTTCAGCCTGTACGACAGTTGGGCAAAGCTCCGCTACGCACCGAATCGGCAGGCGGTCGCACGGGGAGAGAAATTGTTCAACACTCTTCCAATTCCCATCAGGGGAGTTGGTGGCCTGAACGATGCGCTCGGGCTGCCCGTCATCAGTGGCACGTGCACGACGTGCCATGACAGCCCGAACGTCGGAGACCACTCTTTGTCGGTCCCTCTCAAGATCGGGACAACGGACTATCCCGCCATGCCAGCGCTCGATATATCCGGCCTACCGGTTTATACGGTGCAATGTTCGGACGGAACTTCGGTGCAGGTGACCGACATTGGGCGTGCCATGATCAGTGGCAAGTGTGCAGATATCGGCAAGGTGAAAGGTCCGATATTGCGTGGTTTGGCTGGGCGTGCCCCTTATTTCCACAACGGGGCGGCGGCACGGCTGGAGGACGTGGTCGAATTCTATGACCAGCGATTCAACCTGAACTTGACGTACCAACAGAAGTCGGATCTCGTGGCATTCCTGCAAACGCTTTGAGGGGGAGTCCGGGCGGAGCGGGAGAGCAAGGCTCGCTTCGCTCGGACACAAACCTTGAAGCCGGTGGAAAGCTGGTTTCTGTCAGTGCGGCAATCAGGCAACTTCACACTGCCCCTCTAATCCGATACTGCGACGCTAGCCGGTTGTAAGTGCGAGTTTGATTCTGAAAGCGGCAACACCACACATACCGATGTTCCGGGGCCGAGCGACCGGATCTCGAGAGTGCCTCCCAGCTCGCGGACCCGTTCGCGCATCCCGGTGATTCCGACTCCGGCCTTATTTGCCGAGGTGTTGAAGCGGCGAAGCCTCTCTTCCGGGATGCCCCGGCCATTATCCGTGATTTCCAGTTGAACAACTCCGGCCTGACGGGCCAAGCGCACGCGGGCAGACGTTGCTTGGGAGTGACGGTGAACGTTGGTGAGGCTTTCCTGCAGGACCCGGAAGAGAACAAGTTCGCAATCGCGGGGCGGGCGCTCCAGTTTGTTGGGAATATCGCATTGCACATCGATACCACTGCGGGTTGCGAATCCTTCGACAAACCACCGAGCGGCGGAGGCGATGCCGGCTTCGTCGAGCAGCGGGGGATGCAACAGGTAAGAGGCAGTGCGCACTTCCTGCAAGGCTTCGTCCACCAGGGCGTTGAGGTCATCGATCAGAGGTTGAAGCCGCGGATTTGCGGTGTCGGCCTGACGGATGAGGGCGATGGACATTTTCATCGCGGCCAAAGTTTGGCCCGCAGTGTCATGCAGTTCGCGAGCGATGCGCCGGCGTTCCTGGTCTTGCAGGGTCATGAGGCGAAGGGAGAGTTGGCGGAGCTGCGCTTCAGTCTGTTCGCGCACTGCGGCTTCAGACTCCAGGCGGGCGAGGGCACCGGAGAGTTCACGAGTGCGGTCGTTCACGCGTTCCTCCAATAGATCGTGAGCGGTTCGCAATTCGTCCTGTGCGCGCTTGCGTTCGTGGGCCTCGGTGGTGAGAGCGTCGACGGCGTCATTCAGCAGCAATTGTTTGCTGCGATTCGTAGCACCAAGAAATGTGAGAACGGCGCACACAAGAAAGGCGCCGACAAGGCTGTGGATCTGGCGAGGCTGCCGGATCAGTTGTAGGGAGTGGCGAGGATCCACGAACCAGTAGAAGATTCCAAGAAAACCAATCATCCCGCTCAGAATGGCGGGTGCGTAGCCGCACACGATGGCACAGAAGGCAACCGCAATGTAAAGCGTGACATAAAAGGCAACGTGGCCAAGAACAGGATCGAGAAGCCAGCGGAGCAGGATGGCCAACGCGGCAGCGCAAACAGCAATCAAGTAACGGCGGAGCACATGTTGGGGCGGAATGGGCGTGAAAATTGTCACCATAGCGGCGGAACCGCGACTGTCATACAGCCTCACAGTGAAAATGAAGCGAAAGGGGATAGCACTATTTGCGAGCCTGATGGCAGATGTCTGTGCACGGAAAAAGCAGAGCTATTATTCCATGATGCGCAGCATTCACAGAAAGTTGCAGGTTAATGAAAGGTTTTTGGAAGAGGCAACAACGATGCTGTCATGGCGGTCAAGAGAAAAGTGCAAGCGTATTCATCTGGTTGAAATGTGCAAATTTGTGACATCGCGATGACAATATGCGCGCTTGGTGACACCTAGCATGTTTGGGCTGGTCAGAGAAATGAGCTGGCACGCAGTAGGCCCGGCCTATCCCTGTTCTGAACCGGCACACAAGGAGATTCCAATGCAGCGTGGGAGTGCCTTAGCGACGGCTCTGGCGGTCGCGATGATGTTTGTTTCCAGCGCGGCCGTCGCCCAATATCACGTCACCCGATTGAACTCCAACCAAGTCGGAAAAGCGGCAAACATCGATCCTCTGGATGTGAATGCATGGGGTTTAGTGCATGGCCCCGGGACCCCATGGTGGATCTCGGACGAGAATTCAGGATGGTCAACGCTCTACAAAAACGATGGAACCCAAGTGCAGACATTGAAGGTGTTGATCCCGACCGCGGGAGAAAACGGTCCGGGATCACCGACCGGGGTAGTGTTCAATGGCTCGAAGGACTTTCAGATTCAGGAAGGCACCGGCTCGCCGAACGCTCCCCTTTTCATCTTTGACACACTCGACGGAACCATCAGCGCATGGTCGCCGAAGGTGAACTTCAATTCGGCGGTTGTCGCCCCGCTGAAGAATGCTCCGAAGGGGGCGTCGTATACCGGGTTGGCGATCACGAGCGCTAAGACTGGGAATTTCCTGTTTGCCGCGGATATGGCGAACGGACAGGTGGATATTTACGACGCCACCTTCACATTTGTGAGCGCGTTTACGGATTCCACTCTGCCATCGGGTTTTGTTCCCTTCGGCGTCCGGGACATCAACGGGATCGTGTACGTCACGTTTGCCGCTGCAGATGGCAGTGGCGGCGGATTCGTCGAGCAATTCAAGGAAGATGGAATACCGATGAATCCCGGGAAGCCGCTCATCCACGGATGGCCGCTGAATCAGCCGTGGGGCATTGCGATGGCGCCGGCCGGATTTGGCCCGTTCAGCAATACCATTCTGATTTCGAACAACACCGACCACGGGACGATCAACGCGTTTGACCCGACCAGCGGCAAATTCAAGGGAACACTACGGCACGGGGATGGAAGAAGGATTGAGATCGATCAACTTTGGGGAATCGATTTCGGCGACGGATTGGGATCGAACGGTCCGGCAAATGAGTTGTTCTACACGGCCGGCCCGTCCAACAATCTGGCAGGCGAATTCGGATCGATTGTGTTTCAACCGGGAGAGCACGATCACGATCGCGACGACCGCCATTAGAAGACCGAGTTGCTAAGGAGGGCCGCCTGAAACGAGGCGGCCGTTTCTTGTTCAAAGTGCTGTGATGCGGTTGCCTGGCAATGGCGTTACCGCAACGAAGACGAAGTCTCGTGCCCGGGGGGACCGACCTTGGGACTCGCCCCTGGCAATGGACGGCGATGTGTTAAATTTAAAGATCGCGGGCGCGTAGCTCAGGTGGTAGAGCAATGCCCTTTTAAGTAGTTCTCACCTAGAAAAGTCAATCACTTAGCGATCAACTCAAGAACGCTCGGGAACACTCAGGAGCGGCTAAGAGCTATTAGTGATTCTTTCCGTTCCCTGAATCGTTCCCACGCATCACAGGCACGCGGGCAGGGTTGGCACCCTCTGAAGCCGATTCTCTCACTAGTGCGCGGAAGTGGGGAGGCCTGATAGTTTTCGTCGGTTGCGCGCTCGAGTCAAGTGGGCAGCCGCATTTGGAATGGACCGGGGAGGGCTTAGCATCAGCGAGTGACAGCCTGACAATAACAGGGCGGAAAGACGCGAGGTGGATGCACGGACGATCTGAAAACGATGCTAACCGGCGATTGGCAAGAGAGTGCAGGCATCAAAGGCAAGCTGCTGTCCATCGGCTACGGGCTTGCCACGGTGAGCCGGGCAGCGGCACAACTCGGTCTGACCGGCGAGTTGCAACAGGAGCGCCGAGGCCGGTTGACGTTCTGGAGAAATGTAGGCTGATAGAATTACCCATCAAACCGGGGGCAGTATGGGCTTTCGATTCTTTGCGTGCATAATTTCACTCACAGCGTGCCTTGCTAGTGCCCAAAGCGCGCCAAGCCTCAATTGCAAGCAGAATCCTTCCTTATGTGAAATCGAGATTGGTGGTCAGACACTGACTTTCGGTATGCCAAAGGATCACGCTATCGAAGTCCTGTCTAAAACGTCCTATCGCGTCTCTGAGGATCGGGTCTGGTCCGTTGCACACAAACCGGATTCGCGTTGGACCTTAACGATTCCGGAGAACCAACCATTCGCCGGTGCGATCAAAGGGGGCGTGAGGTTCAAGGGTGATAGGCTCGATGGCGCTATGGTGCTGTGGTCACCCGATTCCGCTGAGCAAACTGATTTCGCGGCAAGTCTGATTAATCTTCTGGAACGGTTCTCTAACGAAGGTTCGACTACATGCATATTGCACACAACGAAGGCAACGCGACCACAGCAGGAAGATAGATATGCAGATTTTCAGTGTGGACTGCGCTCGCTCAGCGTTTCTCACACTCGATTCCAGTCGTCTTTCATGGGCCAGAAAGCACCAGATTATGCGGCGATTTACGAAACTTTGGGCAATTGGTGGTGAGAATCGAAGTCAGGTCTCTCAACTCACATCAGTTGTGATGTAAGTCGTGTCGCCTCACAACAGCGAACTGCAACAGGACCGACGCGGGCGGCTGACTTTCTGGAGGGGATGCTTTCAGGAAACAAAACCTTTAAGATCCTGGTTTGATAAGGTCGATTTCGTGGATGAGCTGCGTCTGTGTTGATACGCTGTTGTATAGTGCGCCAACTACTCCCATTGGCGAACTCACATCGACGTTGGAGTGCGTGACGTTATCCGCAATCCACTTTTGCGTCCTCTCCGGCGGGAGTAGCAGGAACTCCCGTACTTTGGCGTGCAGCTTCTTTTGAGATGCTTTGGCCGCGAAAGTTTTGGCAATCTCCTCGACATCTTTGAGCAGACCGCCGGTGTCCCACCGCTTCTCGGGAGGCGCTCCGCTTACTCGCGCTTGCGTGAGATGGCTTAGCTCCTTATTCGCACGGTCTTGTGCCTTCGCGAGTGAGAGCGGTCTGTTACCCGGTACCCAGCTGGTGGTTGCGTCCATAAAATCCCAGGCGGTAACGTCGTCACCTTGTCCTTCACGGTAAAAGAAATCAATCAGGTTCCGTAGATGAATACCGTACGACTCAACAAGCGCGGACGTTTCCGTGCTTGCTTTTCTCTGTGGGAGAATTTCTGCAAGTTCCCACAGCATGCTCAGTTCATGAAGCAGGTGCTCGCGCGAATAGTCGAGCAGTTGCTGGTCTGACATGGTCGGTTTGGTCATGGCTCTAGCAGGCTGCTGAAAAACTACTCCAAATCCACAGCCGACTGTGATACCAGAAGGCATGCGCGGAGACGATCAGCAGCACATCTTCAGTTACTTGTCGCCGGAAGCGCGGGTGCGGAAGGATCATCCGCTGCGTCGCAAAGGCGAGGGCAAAGAGTCGAAGTTGAGTTACTGCGGGAACCTGCTGGTGGAGAACCGCAACGGACTGATCGTGGACGCCGAAGTGTTTCAGGCCAACGGCACGGCGGAACGCGACGCGGCGCTGGTAATGTTGGAGAAGCTTCCCGGCATACGACCGGTGACGGTGGGCGGCGACAAAGGGCTTGACACGCGGGATTTCGTGCAAGAGTGCCCGAATCTGCGGGTGACGCTGCATGTGGCGCAGAACCTGGGTCGGCGCGGCGGCAGCGCGATTGATGGTCGCACCGCCCGGCATCCCGACTATGCCGTCAGCCAGAGAAAGAGGAAACGGATCGAAGAATGCTTCGGCTGGCTGAAGACGATTGCCCTCATGCGCAGGTTGCGGTATCGCGGAGTGTGCCAAGTGGACTGGCTTTTCACCTTCGCTCGCGCCGCTTACAACCTGGTGCGCATGCCGAATCTGGCCCTCGCAGTTCCTGCGGTGTAAGCCGGGGCCGACGTCTGTCTGCAAACGCGTCGAGTTAGAACGAAAGGCCACATCAGCACCGGAAATCAACCCGTTCGACATGCTTGGTAGTCCTCTTGTCCTCAAGATTTTACATCCCCCCCCGCCCTTAGTTGACCAAACCAAATTTGCTAGCGTTCTTGATAATCGCAATAACTCTTGTTGCCCGGTTCTAACGGTTGTTCGTCCCAAACGAAACCCCGTTTTCTTCGCGCAACGTGACGACCGATCTTGCCGTACCCCTCCACGCTAATGATCACGTCGATGCACTCGGGAGTGCTCGTGCTGAACACATTTACTAGCTCAAGCGGACTGAGACAACTGTCACTGATGGTTTGCCCAGCTTCTAGGGAGGAGACCCAGGGCCGAGTCCGACGCGTTGAGTTGTTCTCAACCCGCCAGGTGGGGTTGGTCATCCTGATTGCGATCGGCTCACAATTGACCTGAATATTGTTTAGTTTGGGCCCGGATACAAGAGTTACATGAAACACCGACTAGGGAGCCGTGGAAACCCAGTTTTGCGCGTGCTTACTGATCTGGTGTCCAGTTCTGATTTCTGCAGCATTTCTGACCTGCTGTACGATTTAAAGACACTTGTCTACCTCCTAGCCGGAAATCAGTAAAGCAATCGCATCCTAACACTCCTACAATCAATCAGTTAGGTAGAACTCCGCGTGGCAGTTGAAATGCCGGATGAGATTGAGCATCTCCCGCTTTACAAAAGAGGCTCAAAGATTATGACGCCGGAAATGGCATTTGAATGTCTGCTCGTATCCCCCGATCCAGCGGTGCTTCGCACAATGGATCCAATACTGAAGGACCTCTCAATCTGCACAAACGTGTGCCCCGATCCTCGGAAGGTCGTCGCCATATTGGCACAAGTTAGCACCGACCTATTAGTGATCGACCTCGAGAGTGAGAACTCGGAGGAACTGGTGAGCCGAGTCTCCGAGTCTCACATGCGGCAGAAGCCGACAATTCTCGGAGTTTTGGGAATGGACCGGGCCGTACCAGGCGTCCACATCGTCCTCCGCAGGCCCATCACTCACGAATCCGGAATGAAGTCGCTCAAAACGGCGTATTCCAGGATGCTGCAAGACTTTCGGAAGCACACCAGGTTCGCGGTGATGGCATCGACTCAAGCGACTGACGAAAATGATCGACGGCTTCCGGTGATGGTCACGAATATCGGTGATGGTGGCATTGGCCTTACATCGAAAGAAACTCTAGCAATAGGGAGCACTCTGTCGTTCCGGATGCCACTGGTGGGATTGGGGAATGAAATCCAAATCCAAGCCCGGGTCCTTTGGACCCGTGACTACGGTGCCGTTGGCTGCGAATTTGTCCACGTTTCGCCTTTCGACATGCATCTTCTCCATGCTTGGCTTGATAGCAGATACCGGATCAAGAAGCCATTGATTCCCGTTTGAGACATGGATCGGAAATCGAAGCGGACGCAAGAGATTCCACCAAGAAACTCGATGCTCTCCTCAACACGAGTTCTCGGTCCCAGTAATATCAGCCCACGACGTCGGTTAGCAGTGGCTAATAAAGCAGATCAATAGATCTGAGCCTATGAGCAAGGTCTCTCAGAAATTGCGAGCGTCAAGCGTCGCGGCAGAGATGATTCGGCCGCAATCGCCTCGAAACGGCAGCGCTGTGACGCTTCTCCGAACGGACGGTTCCGTGGAGTCCTTCAAGATCGTGATTGTCGATGACTCTCCTGTTTATCGCAAGCTGGTCGAGAACACACTGGGGCCGGAGGGATACACGGTTCGGATCGCAAAGAACGGTCGCGAAGCGATTGATGCTCTTGCCGAGCATCAACCGCACTTGTTAATTACTGACTGGGAAATGCCGGACATTACCGGCATCGAGCTATGTAGGAAAATACGTCGCGAACAGGATTCTTACACCTACGTCATTTTGCTCACCTCCAATGCGAAAAAGTCTCAAATCATCGAAGGTCTTGCTGCAGGGGCCGACGACTATCTCACAAAGCCGTTTCACCGTGGGGAACTGCTCGCTCGTGTCGCGGTTGGTCGTCGAATTGGCGAGCTACATCGCCAAATACACGCCAAGAACCTACTGCTGGAGCAGTTAGCTCTCACGGATCCTCTCACCGGCCTTTCAAACCGTCGAGCCGTTGAGGACTGGGCGGGACGGGAGTTAAGCGGAGCGGCCCGCCACGGATTTCCCCTCTGGATGTCCATTGCGGACCTAGATAACTTTAAGAACGTCAATGACAGTTATGGGCACGAAGCTGGCGACACGGTCATCAAGAAATTTGCTGAGCTGCTAAAAGCGAACACACGAGCGTCGAACATGTGTGGCCGAATCGGAGGCGAGGAGTTTGTCGTAGCTATATCCCACGCCGATAGAGCGGGAGTTCAGATTGCAATCGAGCGAATTCGTCGCGAGTTTGAGGCAGAGATGTTCACATTCGACGGAAATGTGTTTGGGGTTACTGCCAGCTTCGGAATTGCCGGTCTTCAAGGAAGGGATGGTATGAGCCTCGATGAGCTATTTCGAGATGCCGACGCGGCATTATACAGAGCAAAGCGCAAGGGCCGGAACCGAATCGAATTTGCGTTCTGACAGGCGTGCGTCAAACTTTTGTTTTGGGTAGAAACGATCCTTACAGGTTGACGTTGCGGAGAATGAATCAAGAAACTAGAAGTTGCGGGCGCATAAGGGGCATATGTCGAAAATTCTGATTGCAGACGACTCTCGGTTTCAAGTTGAAGTGCTTTCAAAATCCATGAAAGAACACCGGTTTGAAGTGGTCTCTGCAGGGGATGCACTACAAGCCTGGATGATAGCGCTTCGCGCCGCACCTGATGCAATCGTTCTTGACATCAATATGCCAGCCGGGTCGGGGATTGAAGTGCTCAAAAGGCTGCAGATATCGGCGAAAACTCGCCAAATACCAGTGATTGTGGTCAGCGGCAGCACGGAACCCTCGATCGAGGCACTGGCGAAGAGTCTGGGCGCCGCCGAATTCTTTCACAAGCCTGTTGATCCGGCCCAATTGTGCGACGCATTGTCTCGCCTGTTGTCCCCGGCCAGCCCAGTGATTGAATCGCGACCCAGTTGAGACTTGTGCGCAGATCGGAAATTTGCCTTCCTTCGTCAGCCTGTGAGGTCTGACCTCGCCTATCTCGCCTCAACAATCAGCGCGAAACTCCCTCGGCGTCTCACTCTGGAGAATCGTCTTTGGGTTCAGATTCCGCAGTCACTGTTTTTGTCGTCGAAGCCATGAGTTGCGCGTCCGCCATTGTTCAGACGATCCGAAATGATGTGGGGTTCGAGCGGACTTGCCAGGAGTTGGTCGATCGTCGCCACATCGGCAGGCTTGGAAAATAAGTATCCTTGCCCCAGTTCGCAGCCAAGGTCTCGCAACATGTCCAGCTGCCTTTGCTTTTCGATGCCTTCAGCAACTGCTCTTAGACCGAGGTTGCGCGCGAGCATGACGATAATGCGCACGATTTCAAACGTCTCGGGGTCTTGATCAATGCCGGAGATGAAGCTGCGATCGATTTTCAGAGTATCGACGGGAAAACGTCGAAGGCGGGACAGGGAAGAGTAGCCCGTACCAAAGTCGTCGATGCTTAACTTGACCCCAAGTGCTTTCAGCTGTGAAAGCACGATCGAGGATCTCTCCGCGTCTCCCATGGCGATACCTTCAGTAATCTCGAGGTCTACCCAGCGAGGATCAGTACCGGTTTGCTGAAGAATCTCACCAATCTGGGCAGATACGTCAGGCTGTGCAAACTGCTTGGCAGCGATGTTTACATTCAGGACAAGTGGCGGGTCAGAGGGGAACAGATCCTGCCAACGACGAAGTTGCTCGCAGCCCTCGCGCAGCAGGGTGCGATTAATGGGCAGAATGATCCCGGTTTCGTCGGCCACCGCGATGAACTCACCGGGCATGACCATGCCTTGCGGTCGTTGCCAGCGAGTCAGGGCCTCGAATGCCACAACGTGCCCGTCGTGCAAGGACACCAGCGGCTGGTAGTGAGTGCGGAACTCGTCCATTTCCAGGGCCTTGCGTAGGTCGGTCTCAAGCTGCAGCCGCTTCAGAGCGTCCGCCTGCATCGCGGTATCGAATACTTCGCAACGCGCTTTGCCTGCATCCTTGGCGCGATACATGGCAATCTCCGCGTCGCGGAGCACGTCTTCTGCTGCTTCATTGCTGCTGTCGCTGAAGGCGATCCCGATACTTGCGCTGAGTACAATCTCGTGACCGCTTACGGCAAATGGAACGGCGAGACGCTCCTGAATGCGCTCAGCCATGCGGATGGCGTCGCTGGCGTCGTGTAGTTCTGCTGCCAGCACGAGAAATTCGTCGCCTCCCGAACGAGCCAATGTACCCTCTTCTTGCAGATTTTCGCTCTCTCCAACCGGCTCTCGTGAAACCGTGTCCACCCTGCGCAAGCACCCCGTCAGCCGACGCGCGATTCCGATCACCAGTTCATCTCCCGCGGGACGGCCCAGGCTGTCGTTGACGACCTTAAATTTATCAATATCGATGAACAAAACTGCGAACTTAAAGTCGTGGTGGTGCCGCGAGACCGCGATCGTCCTTTGTAGACGATCAAGAAAAAGGGCTCGGTTGGGGAGGTTGGTTAAGCCGTCGTGATAGGCACGGTGCTCCAGGAGGATTTCGGCGTGCTTGCGTTCGGTAATATCACGGTTGACGATCACCAACCCTTCCATTTCGCCGTTCGGACCCGGAATCGAACTAGCGGTAGACTCAAGAACCCTCCAAGAGCCGTCTTTGTGGCGAATCCGGTATTCGAGACGTTCCCCGCGGCTGGTCAGATAAGCCTTCTGGGCTGCCTCACGAATGCGGAGGCGATCGTCTGGATGAACCTGTTCGAGAGAAAACGTGGCAGCTAATTCGTCCGCTTCATATCCGAGTACCTTTTTGTAGGCGGGACTGTTGTAAAGACGGTTGCCGCTCTTATCCACCACCGCGATCATGTCAGCTGCATTTTCGGTGATGAGATGAAAGAGTCGCTCCCGTTCTGCGAACTGGCGGCGAACGCGCTGCAGTTGCAGATGCTGGTAAATGGTGTAGATGTCGAAGATCAAGACTAACGCTGCTAATCCGCGACCCCATTCCTTGAGGTTGAGAAAATCGACGTCATTCCCGGACCTGCGCATATCGGAAAACGCCAGGGAAAGGATGCCGAGCGTCAGGACCAAGGTAACCAATATGGCGAATCCCCAGAGCCACCATTCTCGCCCTTCCATTTCGCGGACCGGAGTGAGGCCGGTTCGAAGCCGAGATTGAGATTCATTCATCTAGCCGCAGCCTTGTTCAATCGATCGCAAGAAACGCCTCAAGAGAGCACCGAACCCCGCCGATAACGATTACGTGCAATGGCACAATCAGTTGGTTACTACGTGTTACTAGTGTCTATTACGTTCTAGCAATTGTGCAGGTACATGTACCAACGTAATCTCGACTCATGACGGATCGCAGCAAGTCGGCGACAAGCGAAAAGCAGAACGCGGATGCCACCGAGTCGATGGCCGTCAGGGGAGAAGTCATGAAAACCATCTCGTTGTCGATTTTGGCGGTATTGCTCATGGGAGGGATCTCAGCCGCAAAGGAACTGCCCGAGGCCCCGAGTTCGGTAATGACAACGGATGTCATGTTTGTCGAGTCCAGTTCGTCAGTGGGTGCGGCTGCCAAGGTTGCAGAAACGAAACCCATCGATGCCAAGTTCGTCAGCCTCGCGTTAATCTCGACCGGCAGCACCTTTGCCGACTCCTACACCACGCTGTTCGCCCGCCAGAACTGGCTGGCGGGCAAGACCGGCGTCTGCAACATGGAAACCCAATCTGCCTACCTCTACGGCACGCACCCTACGGTAGGCCGGGCTTATGCGGTGGCTTCGGTGAAGAGTGCCGCTTCCATCTTTGCCGCGTACTACCTGCGCAAACACCACAACAAATTCTGGAGCCTGCCGCTGGTCGCCAACTCCCTGGTCAGTTTGCAGGGCGTGACCCAGAACATGAGGGCGTGCAACTAGTCTTCCGCCCTCGCGTTCAGATCTCTACTACTGCACTTTGAGAGTCACCGGGATAGAGTGCTGCAAACCACCAGAAGTACCCGAAACCGTAATCGTGTAAGTTCCTGGCGGAGTCCCGGATTTGCTTTGCTGGCCGATGCCCGTGCCGCCAGCGCACGCGGACATGAACAGCAGCGCCGTCACCACCAACGCCAGAAGGATCAGCGCCGGTAATTTTTGCGATCGGCGCTTTGACCCCGCCAGCAGGATTCCGAAAACCCCGAACTGCATCCACACCGCATACAGCATTTGATTCGGCCGTCGCAGAAGCGGCACTACCTGCGCAGAAGTCCCGGTGGTAATAATCCTAAGAGTCGCAGCTGCTGGATTTGACCCTGGAGTTACTGAACTTGGGGAAACCGTGCAGGTCGATTTCGAAGGAGCCCCATTACAACTGAGATTCACGGCATTCGTGAACGCTCCGCCGAGCGGAGCAACACTGAGAGCGTAGGTTGCAGTTGAACCTGCATTGATCGTATTGCTGGTCGGGGTGCTGGTCAGACTGAAGTCAGATCCAGTTCCGGTCAGGGTCACGAGTTGAGGACTGTTGGGCGCGTTGTCGGAGACCGTCAGCGTCCCCGAGCGGTTTCCCGAAACAGTCGGAGTGAACTTGACGTTGATGGCGCAATTGGAGCCCGCGGCTAGCGTAGCCGGGCAATTGTTGATCTGCGCGAAGTCTCCCGTCACCTGCAGATTGCTGACAGTCAGCGCAACATTCCCGCTGTTGGACAGGGTGACGATCAGGGCAGCACTGGTTGTGCCTACGATCTGGCTGGAGAACACCAGGCTGGCAGGAGCCAGTGAGGCCGCGGGCACAGAAGATAACCCGGTTCCGCTCAGGCCGATGGTTTGCGGACTGTTTGGAGCGTTGTCGGTGATCGTCAGCGTCCCGGGTCGACTTCCGGAAGCCGTCGGGGTGAATGTGACACTGATGGTGCAATTCGATCCTACGGCTAACGTGGCCGGGCAATTGTTGGTCTGCGTAAAGTCTCCCGCTACCTGCAGGTTGCTGACGGTCAGCGCAACATTCCCGCTGTTGGACAGGGTGACGGTCTGGGCAGCACTGGCTGTCCCTACGATCTGACTGGAAAACACCAGGCTGGCAGGAGCCAGTGAGGCCGCGGGCACAGAAGATAACCCGGTTCCGCTCAGGCCGATGGTTTGGGGACTGTTTGGAGCGCTGTCGGTGATCGTCAGCGTCCCGGGTCGACTTCCGGAAGCCGTCGGGGTGAATGTGACACTGATGGTGCAATTCGCTCCTACGGCTAACGTGGCCGGGCAATTGTTGGTCTGCGTAAAGTCTCCCGCTACCTGCAGGTTGCTGACGGTCAGCGCGCCATTCCCGCTGTTGGACAGGGTGACGGTCTGGACTGCACTGGCTGTCCCTACGACCTGACTGGAAAACACCAGGCTGGCAGGAGCCAGTGAGGCCGCGGGCACAGAAGATAACCCGGTTCCGCTCAGGCCGATGGCTTGCGGACTGTTTGGAGCGTTGTCGGTGATCGTCAGCGTCCCGGGTCGACTTCCGGAAGCCGTCGGGGTGAATGTGACACTGATGGTGCAATTGGACCCTACGGCTAACGTAGCTGGGCAATCATTGGTCTGCGCGAAGTCTCCCGTCACCTGCAGGTTGCTGACGGTCAGCGCATCATTCCCGCTATTGGACAGGGTAATGATCTGGACTGCACTGGCTGTCCCTACGACCTGACTGGAAAACACAAGGCTGGCAGGAGTCAGTGAGGCCGCGGGCACCGGCAATGACCCCGTTCCATTCAGGCCGACGGTTTGCGGACTGCTTAGAGCACTGTCGGTGATCGTCAGCGTTCCGGGGCGACTCCCGGAAGTAGTCGGGGTGAACGTGACATTGATGGTGCAATTAGACCCCACGGTTAACGTGGCTGGGCAATCATTGGTCTGCGTGAAGTCTCCCGCTATCTGCAGATTGCTCACGGTCAGTGCAACATCCCCGCTGTTGGACAGCGTGACGGTTTGGGGCGAACTCGACGTTCCTACGACCTGGTTCGAAAACGTCAAACCGCTCGGAGTCAGGGCTACTGCCGCGCCTGTTCCACTTCCGCTGAGCTCGATTACGTGCGGCGAGCCAGCCGCGTCGTCCTGTATTGCAACTGATCCTGTCCGTAGTCCTGCCGCGGTAGGGGTGAAAGTCACAGACAGAGTACAGGTGCCGGCACTCGGCACGCTGGTTCCACAGTCATCAGTTTCAGCAAAATCTCCGCTGGCGGTCAGGGAGGAGATCGTAAGCGGCGAGCTACCCATGTTGCGCAGCAGCACGGTCTGAGGCTGGCTGGTCGAACCCATCTGCTCAGTCGGGTACTGGAGCACACTCGGGCTCAGGGTCGCCGCCGGGGCGGTAGCGGGGCCGATCTTGAGAATGAAAGCGTCGGTGCTTCCTCCAGGTGCACCCTGGAATGCAGACTGAGTTACCGGAAAATCGGAGGAATCGGTCGCGCCCGCCACGTAAATATTGCCCCCGCCGTCGATGGCCATTCCCAAAGGCTCGTCATTCGAGTTTCCGCCAAAATACGTGGCGAACAATTGCGTGCTGGCGACCGGGTCAATCTCTACTATGAGCAGGTCATCCCCGCTGCCGTAGTTTTCGAGCCCGTTTACGGTGCTGAATAAATTGACTGGGGTCGCAGCTAAAACGTAGGCATCGTTGTTTCCGTCCAGTGCAATCGCTACCGGACTGGCATTGTTGTTCGGGCCGAGAAACGTCGAGTACAGCAAAGTCGACGCCGTAGCGTCCAGCTTGGTCACAAAAGCATAGTTGCACCCCTGTCCGGAAACTGCCGGGTCGCAGATGCTGGTCGACGTTAGGGGGAAGGTTCCACTGCCGAGGGAAAGTCCGGTGACGTAGGCTGACGCGGAGGCATCCACCGCGATTGCCGTGATGACTGTGACAAGACCGTTCGGGTCGTAAAAGTAGGTTGAATATTGAAGGTTTCCAGCGTTATTGAACTTGCTGACGAATCCGACCTCACTATTCTGCTGGTTGGAATTTGCTGTGGAGTAGGCGCCCACTGTGACGGGGAAGTCGTATGTATTGGTGTTGCCCGCTACGTACACGTTGCCGACTGTATCCACCACGACTCCATTGATGCTATTGTCAGGTTCTGACCAGCACGGCGTTCCCCCGCAATTGAGCTGCATATTCGAACTACCTGCGAGATAGGTGGAATAGACCAGCGACAATCCATCAGGGCTGAACTTGGTCAGGAAGCCATAGTTGCCATAGAGGCCTCCCTGGTTGGCCGACACGGTAGGTTGGTAAGCATTTGCGGTAGGCAGGTCTGTGGAGGACGTGTATCCTCCGATGATCATGTTTCCTGCGAAATCAACGACGATGCTGTGAGGCAAGTCGGAGCCGGTGCCCCCGAAGAAGGTCGAATACAGGAGAGAGGAACCATCTGCGGAGATCTTGGACAGAAAGACGTTAAACCCGCCCGGATATGTTCCCTGATAGGGGTTTACTACTGGAAAGTCGCTAGATGCCGTGCTGCCGGTTACGTAAACGTTGTTCGAAGAATCGAGCGCAACGGCAAATCCGTAGTCCTCGTTACTCCCGCCGAGATAATCGGCGTAGATGAGATTAGATCCCGCCGGATCGAGCTTCGCAACAAAGACGCAGGGACTCGCGACGGGAAGAGAACCCGGCGCAGTCAGGGGGAAATCGGTCGAGTCCGTCCAGCCTGCGACGTAGACATTTCCCGCAGCGTCCACTGCAATCCCATTCGGCTGGTCATTTCCGTTGCCACCAAGATAGGTCGAGTAGAGCAACACAGGATCGATGACGAGAGGTTTGCTTTTGTCATACTGCGCCAGATGGAAGCTGATTTGGGTTGAATTGTCGACTACATATCCGCCATTCACCGCGACGCGCAGACCATTCGACTCTTGATAGACGATCGGGGCCTGGAAATGAAGCTCGCCGCTCCCAGTTGCGAGAACCAGATCTCCGTTTGGGTTGACGTTAATATGCTTGGCGCCCAGGATTTGAAATCGAATCTGTTGAGGATCTGCCCCGGAAGAAACCGCAAAGTCATATTCCAGTTGTCGCTGGCTTCCGTAATAGACCAGATCAATGCCAGGGTAGATATTCTTGTAGCGCACCTGTTTGAAAATGGGTACGTTTGTATGCCACCTTGAGCGATCATTGCCGATGAAGTAGTTGGCATGGCCAGCCTGCTGATTCTCCCCGACGACCGGCGCATTCGCGGCGGCTCCGAGAAGCCGCAGTTGCAGAGTGGCTTGACTGGAAGAGTCCCGCAGATTCGCTTTGGCGCTCGCCGGGCTTTGCGAAGCGTGATTGGCGCGGTGCATGGAAAGCACCATCCCGTCGCTGGTCAGAAATGTTGTATATCCCGGGCCTCGCGAAATGAACCTGGCCCGCGGATCTGCCTGGCCGCGGTTCGCTTCGAACGTCAATGGCAATCTCACTTGATTCCCGTTCATCCGATTGCGAGTGGGGGCTTGCACCCCACCAGACTGTGCGAAAGAGGAGGCAGCCGAGACTGCCACAAACAGCACGCAGGCCAAAGTCCTTAATTGCATTTGAGTGTCTCTCCGGTCTAAGTTTGCTCAACGACCACGACCAATAGGGCAGGAGACCGCATTGATCGGTCAGGCAATAATGTGCAAGGCGAGTGCCGAAGGGCCCGGGGAGGAGATCTTGTAAAGCTTTGATACTAAGCATCTAGAGTGCAGATTGGTGACAAGAGGAGGTTCAAAGGAGGCGCCGGTTCGTCTATCTTTCAGACTGCCGTCCGCTAATAGGACAACATACCTTGCGGCGTTGTGTGACAGAGCGACGCAAGGCGGCGAACGTCTGGCGAGGGTTACGCGGTACCCTTCTCGGTTTCTCCGAGCTTCATTCTCGATAAGAGTTGGTAGATTGTCGCGCGACCGATCCCCAATACCTCTGCCGCCCGGGCTTTATTGCCGCCTACGCCCTCCAGAACACGGAGGACATGTCGACGCTGCAGTTCATCGAGAGAAAGAAAAGATTCGTCTCCGCCAAGGCCTTCACTGAGAGGTCCCCGGAGCCTTTCCGGGAGGTCGTCGATGTCAATCAGGTTTCCATCCGCCATGATGCATGCATTGCCGAGAACATTCTCGAGTTCCCGGACATTTCCCGGCCAAGGATAGGCCGCCAACCGAGTTTGCGCCCTTCGCACAAGTCCGGCGATGGGTTTGTTGTATTCCCTCGCAAATTTCTCGATGAAGAATCTTTCCAACAGCGGCAAATCTTCGCGCCGGCTGGCCAGAACCGGTATCGGAATCTCGACAACGCATAGTCGATAGTAGAGATCCTCACGAAACTGCCCCTCGCGGACCATGGTTTTGAGGTTGCGGTGTGTGGCGGCGATCACGCGTACATCGATGTTTCGGGGAGTCAACGAGCCAACTCGCTGCACCTGTCGATTTTGCAGGACTCGCAAAAGCTTGGCTTGCGCTGCGGGGGAGAGTTCGCCGATCTCATCCAGGAAAATCGTGCCTCCGTCCGCATATTCGAACATGCCGACTTTGTCCTGGTTGGCTCCGGTGAAGGCTCCTCGTACGTACCCGAAGAGTTCGCTCTCTACGAGGTTATCGACCAGCGCAGAACAGTTGCAGACCACGAACGGACCTCGGAACGCAGGACTCAGCCGGTGCAAGGCCCGGGCGACAAGTTCTTTGCCGGTACCGGTAGCACCGGTAACCAGCGCGGTCCTGAAATGCGGCCCGATCCGGCGAATCTTTGCGTAGACCTCCAACATCAACGGGCTCCGGCCGACCATGCCCTCGAATTGATAGGCGTCAATGAGTTCTTGGTCCAGCCGCAAGGTCTTTTGGCGCGCTGCGGCATCTGCCAATAGATGGGCGATTCGAGAACGGAGCTTGTCGATCTCAAGAGGCTTCGTTAAGTAGTCCGAAGCACCTTTTTGAATCGCTTCGACTGCCGATTCAGCGGAATAGTGCGCGGTAATCAAAATGACTTCCGCACCGGGGTCCACACTTACGATCCGTTCCAAGATTTCAATGCCACTGACCTTCGGCATTACCAGGTCCAACAGGACGATCCTTGGACGCGTTCGTAAGAACTTCTCAAATCCTTCTTCTGGGTCTTGCGAGGTTTGAATCTCAAGGCCTTCACGCTCGAGGGCCAGTTGAATAATCTCCAGGTTCTGTGCGTCGTCGTCAATCGCCAGCAACCTCAAGACACTCGCTGCACTCATGGGCATATTCCAACTGCAAGCCGAATCGTCCCATGCTCAAGATAACCTGGGCATTTCCGGGACAAAATTGTGAGTTTCCCGCAGTTCTTTCTTCATATTGTACTCCTACCTTCCTTCACCTACAGCGGATCCCGAGCATCGCTCGAGCAGGCCGATGCCCGTCCTGCAGTTTTTACTGAACATGGGTTTCGCGGGAGATAGATTTCGAAGAAGCAGAACCGGTAGCTACACGAGAATAGGAAGAAGCTTGGACCTTCTCCAGTACGGCGACGAAAGACTTTGTTCCGCCCGCTCTCGATTCGTGCGCTACTCGGAATCCGCCTTGTTGAGTGACGCTTTCTCGGGAGGCACCGCCTCAATGATATTGAAAGCAATTTGGGGATCCTTGAGTTCTTGCGTCATCAACCGGGCGACCTCCTGGATCAAGTGTAGGCGATCTAAGCGCTCTAAATCGCCAGCTAAGTCCTCCTCCAGAAGGCTACAGTTGCCAACTACGGCAGACAACTGATTGAGGAGTCTATGAATAGCTACGCGAACCGGCGGATACTCTTCAAAGTTACTTCTTCCCATGAACCCGTACTGCTCTCTACCTCCTCGCTTGGCTTGAGTGTGGCATACTCGTATTGTCACTGATGACCCAATGTGCGTTTTGTTACGAAAGCCGAACAGAACGAATATGGGGTTGCCAGCGCAGGGCATGGAGGGAAGGGTCAGCGAGCTTTCGTGTCGGTTGTTGATGGAGGAGCCGCTGCGGGTGACCTAAAACCCTAGTCCTGCAAGATCCATTCCGGCGTCCGCTCGGTGAATTGAAAAGCGTAGCGCTGCCAAGGCGTGTCCGGTGCTTCTTTGCGTACAACGCGCACGTTGCCAACGTAACGGTCGTGGCCGGCCGCCGAAAGGAAGACCTGGCATGGCGAGTAGGGTGCCAGGGAGAGCCCCAGAACGCACAAAAATCCACCTGCACTCACGTTCTCCGTCGTGGTGAGCTGTTCGAATGATCGCTGCGACGAGTCTGTACCTTTCAGCTTCAAGATCACCTTCATACGCACTCTTACGCAAGCGCGACGCTCCGAGGTCCCACCCTGTAGCTCGGCCGCTAAAGTGCTTTTCAGCTTCGCGAAATCTATGGGTTTTTCGAAATAGCCCCTGGCCCCCAAACTGTTCATGTACTCGCGGTATTTGGCGGCTGATTCCCCGCTCACGATGAATATCGGGATTCGCGATGTATAGCTGAGGTTGTGAAAACTCTGGCACAGCTCGAATCCAGAGCAATCCGGCATCATCAGATCGAGCAAAATGGCTCGAGGTTTGTGCTGCAGCGCAAGTTCCAACGCTTGCACCGGATTGCCGGTGTCGATCGTCTCATAGGTGTCAGACAACCGCATTTTGATCATGCCCCGCAAGGCATCATCATCATCAACGACTAAGATTTTCTCCATCTTTGTCCTTCCAGATTCCGAACTTGTCGATTCACAATGCACTTCCGCCGGCCGCAGCCAGCGCGCCACCTCCGTCCAGAGCCTCGCGAACCTTCCGAGCTAAACCTTCCCGGGTGAAGGGCTTGGGCAGGAAAAAGCTGCCTTCGGCCAGAACACCGTGTTGGCCGACGGTCTGGCCGGTGTACCCGGACATATAAACCACACGCGTTTCGGGCCGACGCTGTACGAGTTGGTCGGCAAGATCTCGTCCGCTCATGCCCGGCATCACGACATCGGTGAGCAGCAAGTGGATCACCTTCTCATGTTTCTGACTTATGTCCAGAGCCTCGTCTCCACTTTCAGCCTCCAGCACCTCATATCCACAGAGTTCGAGAAGGTGGCGGCTCAGCTCGCGAAGAGCAACCTCATCTTCGACAAGCAAAACGGTTTCGGTGCCGTGCAAAGAAGCCGGCAACTCCGCCAATTCTTTCTGCGGCGCGGCGACAACCTCTACCTTCGGGAGATAGATTTTGAATGTTGCGCCTGCTCCTGGTTCGCTAATCACGTCTATGTAGCCGCCACTCTGCTTCACCACACCGTAAACCATGGACGAGCCGAGTCCGGTACCCTTCCCTTTCCCCTTAGTCGTAAAGAAAGGCTCAAAGACGCGGGCGCGCGTAGTTGCGTCCATCCCCATCCCGTTGTCACTGACGGTGAATAGGACATATTCTCCAACCAGTACTGGATATGGGTAACGGCGAACGAAGTCTTCGTCCATGTCAAAGTTGGAAGTATTCAGAGTCAGCTCGCCGCCTTTCGGCATGGCATCGCGCGCATTGACGACCAAGTTCATGATGACTTGTTCAATCTGTCCCTGATCAGCCTTTATGCTTGCCAAGTCGGGATCGAGCTCGGTTCTCAACCGAATGTCTTCACCGATTAATCGTCTCAGCATCTTTTCCATGTCCTTGACCACAATGTTCAGGTCCAAGACCCGCGGATCCATCACTTGCTGGCGGCTGAAAGCCAGGAGTTGCCGAGTCAACCCCGCAGCCCGATGTCCCGCCTTTAGTATCTCGTCTATACAGCTCCGCAATGGGCTGTCTTCCGCTGTACCTGCCTGAACGATTTCCCCATACCCGATGATGACGCCAAGCAGATTGTTGAAATCATGGGCCACACCTCCGGACAGCCGTCCCACGGCTTCCATTTTTTGTGATTGTCGGAATTGCTCTTCCAAATGCTTGCGTTCAGTCACGTCACGATTGACAATCACCAATGTCCCAGCCAGGCCATCTTTCAAAACTGTGCCGGCGCGGGACTCGAGTGTTCGCCAGCTTCCGTTCTTGTGACGCATCCGGTATTCAAGACTGGTCTCCGCGCCTGTGCGGCGCGCATCTGACGCGGCCTTCAACACCTTTTCAAGATCCTCTGGATGGATCTGATCCATGGCCGTTGTCCCTTCCAGTTCTCCCGGCGTGTAGCCGAGGATCTTTTCGTACGAGGGACTGTTGTAGATTCGGCGCCCTTTTGCATCCACCACCGCGATCATGTCGGCGGCGTTCTCTGTGATCAGCCGGAACAGTTGCTCACTCTCGACTAGCTGCTTGCGAACGACTTGTATCTGGAAGTGCTGATAGACGGTGTAAATGTCGAACAGCAATACCATCCCCACGAGGCCAAGAATCGTGTTTGTGAGGGGGGCCAGGCCCAAATCCGGACGATGCAGATGCAGTCCCGGAAAACCAAACGAGACAATGCCTCCGGTCAGTAGCAGCGTAATCAGGACTGCGGATATCCACAGCCACCAGTCGCGGCGCTCAATCGCCTGCATGCGATCGCGTGGGCTGGATTCATGATCAACACTTGTTGAGTCTGGAACGATGAACCCAGTCGTTTCTGTCGAGGAGGGGCCCATGATTCCTTTCTGGAAATTCGTGACGCCGGGAGGGCCGGCTTCACGAGGCGGAGTTCGGGGGAGAGCGCTGTTGAAAGTGCACGACGCTTGCCAATTTGGCTGAATCAGAAGAGCGTCTCGCTTTCGACAAACTGTTTGTTGCCAGTGGTTTGCAAAGGCTGCGCTGGCTTGCTAAGGTTCCGCAGAAATTAGTATGTCCGAGCCTTGGAATCTAGTCCGAGTTTCGAACAAGGAAGCGGATTGCCGCGTTCCGGCTTACCGACCATCCGTTCCCTTCAGCAGATCCACCTCCCACGATCGATACTCCGCCTGTGGTTCGCCAGGGTGAGTCTCTCGCCGGAACGCTTGATCGGCCAATGCAGTTTGCACGGCGAGGATATCTTGTAAGGCCAAAATACGCTCGCCGGCTTTGACCCGGGCTTGAAGTTCTGCAGCCAGGGGCGGCTTGGTGATGTAGTCATCTGCCCCCGCCTTCAATCCGGATACTATGTCGCCCTCATTGTTTTTCGCGGTCAGGAGGATCAAATACGTCGATGCCAGGGACGGGCACGCTCGCACTTTGCGACAGATTTCAGGACCGCTCAAGCCGGGCATTACCCAATCAAGGATGGCCAATCGCGGGGGATCTGGACTTTGAAGCGCCGTCCAAGCTTCGTTTCCGTCATGAGTGATTGTAAGCTCGTGTTCCGCGAGGATCTGTTGCAGCAGCTTTTGAAAAAACTTATCGTCTTCAGCGATGAGCACTCTCATGGTTTACTCCTGGGCCCCTGCGGCAGGCTTCGAGAACACACACGCCGACTGCGAGATCTCGCGTGGGGAAACCCCCGCCCTACGCATCATTACGCAAATGCGAGACAGCTATATCCCTGTAACGATTCAGTTGTTCGCCCGGTCCGTATCAAAGGCAAATCAACACAACTGATTGCAAGAATGATGCCAACAGATCATTAGAAGAGCCCTCGGGTTTGAAGGCCGAGATCTTTGGAAGAGCCCTTTTATATGCATCACGGGAACACGAGGGGCGATCAACCTCCTCGTTCGAGTAGGCACTTTCAGAGTAGGGCGTGAGTCCGGCGCACGGACGGATGTCCATGTATGAGGCATGCGGAGTGCGAGGTCTCTGCCCTACTGGCGACGTCCCCACCGTCGCTCTCAGCAATTTTCCCTATCGGTGCCCACCGAGGTGATCTGGTGGAAACTCGACTCGACATTGGCACCCAGACAGGCTCGGCACAGCCCTGAGTCCACGAACGATTGTCATTGTGAGTCTCTGCCGTGATGACTGATGAGATTGTTGGCGGTGCACCTATGCCAAGGCATCCGCGCATTAGAATGCGCTGGTTTCCTATCAGGCTGGACGATTTCCGGAAATATCCGGGTAGTGCCGATCACTGCAATAACCTATGTAATAAATTTGCCCTTCTCCATCACAGTCGTGCGCAGCTGAACAGTCAGTTCACACTGATGCCTGTTCAGTTCGACTACCATGCAGCGTGCGGTTTCCCTGATTGTGTACAGATGCTTTATCCATGCCAATTCTGCCGCCCTTTCAATGGCCAAATCACAGTTTCCAATAATGACCGTTAGCCGATTCAATAACTCATGCGCCAGCATACACACTGGCACTACAGGCCTTCCGTTCGATTCCCCCATACTGCACCACCTTCTCCCCCTCCGGAACGAGTTAGATTCTGGTTCAGCCCTGTTTGCGGGGATGTGATTAAAATCACAGTCGTAGGTGATCGCGTTTATTACGAGAGCGCGTGTCCTTGCTTTTGGCTTCCGCTCGTAGAACTTTCTTTACGCGGCCTGCACCGGTTGAGGGTGCCGTTGCAGGCAATGCGGCATTCAAAGTCTCTATGCCCGCGCAGTAAAAGGATTGTAATGTTCGACTACATAATTCTTTCCTCCAAAGCTCTGCGGACGGCCCTTAGCAGGTCCGCACGGGAAAAAGGCTTCCTCAGTAAGGCAAGTTCCGGTACCCGGATCATCTGGCTCGCCAAAGCATCACCGGCATATCCGGACATGAAGATGGCTTTGAGCTCAGGAAGCAAAGCCTTGAGCTTCAAAGATAATTCGGGCCCGCTCATGTTTGGCATGATGACATCAGTTAACAACAGGTCAATGGGCTTGCCCTGCTCTCGGGCTATCTCGATTGCCCGACTTGGTCTGTCGGCCTCCAGCACTCCGTAGCCGACGGAAGTCAGAAGGGTTCTGGTGACGCGGCGCAGACATTCATCATCCTCAACCAGCAGGATCGTCTCTGTTCCTCCAACAACGTCTGGTTCGACCGCCTCTGGAAGTTTCTCTGCCCTCTCCGGAATACGAGGCAGGTAAATCTTGAACGCTGCACCTCTGCCCACTTCGCTATAGACCCAGAGGAAACCACCGCTTTGCTTGACGATCCCGTATACAGTGGAAAGGCCCAGGCCAGTTCCTTTTCCCGGCTCTTTTGTGGTGAAGAATGGTTCAAAAATATTCGATTTCGTAATTTCATCCATGCCGCATCCCGTATCGCTCACCGAGAGCATGACATAGGGTCCGGGGACTACGGGTTCGTGGGACCTGCGATAACTCTCATCCAGTTCAGCATCCCGGGTCTCAATGGTGATCTGGCCGCCGTCCGGCATCGCATCCCGTGCATTCACGACGAGATTCATCAAAATCTGCTCGATTTGCCCGACATCAGCCCTGACCGAGCCGAGCGGATTTCCGGCGCGAAACGTCAGAGCGACGTCTTCGCCAATCGTCCGGCTCAACAACGTCACCGTATTGTTTACAACCGCGTTGAGATCGATAACCTTCGGAAACACCACCTCCTGGCGGCTAAACATCAGGAGTTGTCGCGTGAGATTGGCAGCCCGCCCTGCCGCTTTTCCTATCTCGTGAAGGCAGGATAACGCTGGGTGGTCCGAGCCAAGCTTTTCCATTGCAATTTCGGAGTACCCTGTCACGACGCCCAGTATGTTATTGACATCATGGGACACTCCGCCAGCTAACCGGCCAATGGCTTCCATCTTTTGTGCCTGCCGTAGTTGGCGCTCCAGCAGGCGCCGCTCCGTGACATCCTCTGCAATGCTTTCGAAGAACTCCTGCCCCTCTGCGGTGCGAACCATCCTTCCCGAAGAACTGAGCGTCAGTGCCTTTCCGTCCTTCTTGCGCCAGTGGAGCTCGAGGTTCGCGAAGCCCCATGGCGATCTCATCGAGGCAAGCATGGATGCCGGATCCTCAGCCGCGGAGTAGACGTCGCGTTCCAGGTTGAGTGCTAACACCTCTTCGGCAGAGCCGTAGCCGAGTATCTTCACCATCGCCGGATTGACGAATATAAATCTTCCCGCACCCTCGGCAACGGTGCGGTAAATGCCGTATGGGGCGTTTTCTACAATCGAGCGCAACTGAGCTTCGGAGGCGCGCAACGCGGCGGCGGCTTGCTTGCGTTCAGTGATGTCGCGCACAAAGGCCTGAACAAATCCGCCCGGCAGCATCTTGCCCAGCAGTTCACCATCGAAGAATAATCCATTTTTGCGGTGGATTCTCCACTCGCTGTGCCGAACGTTGCCATCAGCCAGACGCTCGATTTCCTCCGCTAGTCGTGAAGTCTCTTCTGGCTCGATCAGATCAGCAAGGTTAAGGCGGCATATCTCGTCGGGCGAGTAGCCCAGCATCCGTGCACCCGAAGGATTCACATCAAGGAAATACCCTCTGGCGTCTGTCACGAAGATTCCGTCGGGTGCTTGCTCGATCAGGATGCGAAACCGTGCTTCGCTGCGCTTTAGGTCGTCTTCCGCCCGCTTCCGCGCAGTAATATCGCGCGCGATGGTCGAAGCTCCGGTGATCGTGCCTTTCGCGTCGTAGACGGCAGAAATGGTTAAAGAAACGTAGAGATGATGTCCGGCCTTGGTGATTCTCGTCGTCTCATAACCTTCAATGTGCTCGCCCCGCGCCAGCGCGATCAGAATTCGATCGATCTCATCCACCTGGTCGTCCGGCACGAGGATGCTGACAGGTTTTCCAACGACCTCTTCGGCCCGATATCCGTACATCTTTTCCGCGCCCAGATTCCAGCTAGTGATCGTGCCGCTCAGATCCTTGCCAAGAATGGCATCGTTGGATGACTCAACGATTGCGGCCAGCCGAAAAAGAGAAGCTTGTATCCGAGCTCGATCTTCGAGTTCGGAAGCCAGAGAAGCATTTGCCCTCGCCAGTTCCGAGGTTCGCTGCTCGACCTGATGTTCCAGTCGATCATTGCTTTCGCGCAACGCCACTTGCGCGATATTGCGTTCCTGCAGTGCCGATTCAAGCTCTTGCCTGCGACCCTCTGAGACTCTCGCTTCGCGGATGACAGAAAGCGCCTGCGGAACCACAAATGGAAGAGCTATCGCCGTGGATCCTGAGGCAATCGCAGTGAGAACTTTTATGACCGCCGAGAAGACGTACACAGGAACCCACACCGTTACCGCTTCCATGAAGTGCGTTCCGCCGCAGGTGACGATAAAGAACCCAAAAGCCACGAACACCCAGCGAAAAGGAATCTCTCGATGCGCCTTCCATACTAGAGAAGTGAGGGTAATCGAAATCGCAACATAAGAGAGTCCGATGACCACGTCTGATATCACGTGCGTCCATAACAGGCCTGGCTTTTGCAGAAAACAAAATGCGTGCGGCAAGTACGCTTCGGAAAAGACGGATGGCCATAAGTAAAACAGTGCGCCAAATGCAGCTACCAGAATGGCAACGACGGAGGCGAGCCGATTCTTTTGAGAGTGCGAAAGATGGGGGAAGTGCAACCCCATGGTTGAGGATGACATAAACTAAGCTCCTAACGATTACTTAGGTTAGGTACGC
The DNA here is from genome assembly GCA_963807095.1 of uncultured Acidobacteriota bacterium. GTDB lineage: Bacteria > Acidobacteriota > Terriglobia > Terriglobales > Acidobacteriaceae > Sulfotelmatobacter. The sequence goes on from CAWEAF010000004.1 coordinate 311,631, forward strand.
GGCCTAGGTACAAATGCCAGTTTGGAACTTTCTCCTTGTTGACAGTTTGCGACCCAAGTCCTGGTTGTCGGAGGGGTCTGTTCACGCGCGTTTTCATGCTTTTCCAATCTGTGTGCCAACGACTGCAACTGTCTGTCTGCTCCACTGTATCGGAGGAGTCAACTCTCACCCCTGTTAGGCTTCCGACTGTTACCTTTTCCGATTTTGTTCGGATTTCGTAACAGAATAGAAACCAGTAAACATGGGAGTTGGCACAACCTCCGGCTCCGGCTGGTTCCTCCTGACGCCTGAGTGTTGTGACCGATCCGAGACAGAGTGTACGCAACAGTAATCTTCACGCTGGACTACTTCAAAGAGTAATTTGTGACACATCATTGGAGCGTTTGGTGTTACCAGTTGGTGGCTGTTGAAAAACTCACTCACCAGACAATGGTCGGAAAGACTTTGCCATAGAAAGCCGTACAAACGACGATCTCCGTTTTAGATTGCAAAGGTCGCAACCTGCAACAAGTCGTGCCATTCCAAGCACTGACTCGACAAACCGCCCCACTAGTAAACGGATGTTCTCGGCTCAAGGACCTTTGCCGAGGTGTGATCCGAATTGGAAGGTAGTTGTTCAGATTAACGACGGCTTTTCCACTTTTTGGACGACGACTGGACCCGCATGGTTTTCAAGCTCCAAGGAATCAACGATTTCCGGCGCAGCGTCTCTGGTGCTAATAGTGCAGGCATGCTGTCCGGGGTTTCTCGTGAAGCTCATCCTATTGGTTGACGATAGCCGGTTCCAGCGGATCACAAACGAGCGATTGCTGGTTAGGGCAGGATACGAAGTCGTAACCGCTGGCGACGGGGAAGAGGCGTTGCGAATAGCCTCCAGCAGGGCGCCAGATCTTGTCATTTTGGACATGTTGCTGCCCAAGCTCAGCGGCCCCGAAGTTTTAAAATCCCTGACAACAAATCCGACAACTGCTTCAATCCCAGTAGTCGTCTTGAGCAGCCTCACCCAGGCGAATGAAACCAGACTCATTGAGGAGGGTGCGTCGGCCTACTTAGAAAAGTCGAGAATAGAAGGCGATCCCAATTTCTCAGCTCTCCTCACTACCGTAGCGAGAACGCTAAAGAACAAGCCGAGGGTGCTGAGGTCCGGTTCCCCGCACCTGGCCCCGCAGGAACCCACTCGACTGCGGGGCGAGTGGGATTTCCATGCCAAGAACAAAGGGCAGCCATGACCGCCGATATGGCGTTTGAATGTCTATTCGTTTCCCATGATCCACAGGTATTTGGCACGGTCGATCGGCTGCTGAAGCAATTGTCGATCCGCATAAACCTGTGTCTCAGCACATCAAAGGCCTCCGCTGAACTCAAGCACGGTAGCGCTGACCTGGTTGTGATCGATTGGGAAGGCGAAAATTCTTCTGACTTCTTGCAAGAACTCCACATGATCAGCAACTGCAAGAAACCAACCATTGTTGCAATTATCCCTTCGGATAATGTCATGCCAGCCGTCCACGTTGTCCTGAAGAAGCCTGTCACCGTCGAGACTGCAACCCGATCGCTGAAGGTTGCCTACTCCAAGATGTTGATGGATCATCGCAGACACTCGAGATATGCGCTTATGATGCCCGTACAAGCGACCGATGGCAGAGGAAGAACAATATCGGTCACGATCACCGACATCGGGAACGGCGGTGTGGGACTCAGTACCAGAGAGAAATTCGAGCCTGGGAATATTTTCTCCTTCCGTGTACAGTTACCAGGAGCCGAGCGAGAAATTCTCATCGAGGCCCGCGTGCTCTGGGTCCGAGAGTATGCAAGAGTCGGCTGCGAATTTGGCCGCATTCCTCCGGTTGACCTCATGATTCTGCAAGATTGGCTGAAAACGAAAATCCAAGTCAAGAAGCCTTTGGTCGAAATGTGAGACCGAGCAAACACATCGGGGGAGTTAGGGAACCTCTGAGCAACCATCGATTTTGAAGGCGGCGGGAATCTCAGGACTGTACCGGCATTGGCGCCTACTTACCGGGGCGACTACCCCAGCGGCCGACGATCCCTGTAGCGGCAATCAATGCTTTGGAATCCTATTCAACTTGTGCGCCAGTCGGCCAAACGTGAGCGTACACCCGACGTTTTGACGGCAGAGGAAATTAAGTCGCTGCTGTCGAAGCTAGACGGTGCCTACTACGTCATGGCTTTTCTCGCTGCTGTAACTGGACTGCGCGTCAGTGAACTTCTGGCTCTGAAGTGGGAGGGCGTTGACTTTGCAGCGGGAGAGATTCGTCTCACCCGCGCTATCGTCTGTCAGCACGTCGGACCACTGAAGACTGAAGCATCACAGAGACCCGTACCGATGGATGAGGGATTATCTACGCTCTTGCTGGACTGGCGCGGACGATGCCCTTACAATCAAGACAGCGATTACGTCTTTGCGTCTGCTGAGAAGGACGGCAAGCAACCACTGTGGCCGTCTAGTGCAATGTCGAAGCACATTCGACCCGCTGCACAGTTGGCAGGGATCACAAAGCACGTTCGCTGGCACGTATTCAGACACTCGTTCGCTACACTCCTAAAAGGGAATGGTGAGGATGTGAAAACTGTGCAGGAGTCATTGCGGCACGCGGACAGCAAAGTCACGCTGGACGTGTACACGCAAGGATTGATGCCAGTGAAACGTGCGGCACAGCGCAAGGTCATCGAAGCGATTGGACCCGTAAGGACCCAGATTTCTGAGATGAACTCTGCAAGTGCTTGATTGCAAAGGTGGGGCGCGTAGCTCAGGTGGTAGAGCAATGCCCTTTTAAGGCATGGGTCGCAGGTTCGAATCCTGCCGCGCTCACCAACATTCAGTATGTCCAGTACGGCGGACGCCGTACCGAGCAGACTCCGCTCGGCTCTTCCATTCTCTCTTACCGAAATTCCAGCCGTACACGCGGATGAGAGGTTGACTTGCGCGGACGGATTCTCTTTCCGATTCCGAACTTGCGCACCTTGCCAGAGACTTCAGTGGCGACCCTTCCCACAAGAGCCCAAAGGGGCACCGGTACGGTATATTCCTGGCGTGAGCAAAACAGATCTGCGGTTGTTGATGGTTCTGGCGTGCCTCGCCAGATGGACTTGTCCCGCAGAGGCGCAGCCGTACAGATATTTTCGTGTCGGGAATCGGACTGATATTTCAGCCACGCCTTCCGCCGGAATCGCGATGATGGGAGGAGGCAGTGATCTCGACGAGGCATTCCGCTGGTTATGCAACAAGGGGAATGGCGGCGACTTTCTGATCCTGCGGGCGCGAGGCGACGACGACTACAACGCCTATGTGAATGGATTGTGCAAGGCAAACTCCGTGGCCACGCTGATCATCCCGGACCGTGCCGCGGCAGAGGAGCCGGCGGTAACGGAGTTTATTCGAAAAGCGGAAGTGGTGTTCATCGCCGGAGGAGATCAGGCGAATTACATTCGCGGGTGGAAGGGAACTGCGACAGAAAAAGCGATCAATGATGACATTGCCCAAGGAAAGCCGATCGGCGGAACGAGCGCCGGCCTGGCGGTCTTGGGCGAGTTTGTCTATGGTGCGCTCGGCGACAGTTCCGACGATAAAGACCTGTCCTCGGAGCAGGTGCTTGCGGATCCATATTTCAATCGAGTGACGCTGGCGCGGGACTTTCTGCAAATCCCGTTGCTCGAGAATCTGCTTACCGACTCGCATTTTGCCAAGCGCGATCGCATGGGGAGGACTCTGGGCTTTCTGGCGAGGATCATGAAGGATGGATGGAATGCTGCTCCGCGGGAGGTGGCGATTGATGAGAGGTCGGCGGTGCTGGTGGAAGCAGATGGGAAGGCCACGGTCGTGGGCGGCGGGAAGGGAGCCTACTTTCTCCGGCCGACGCGACCGCCCGAAGTCTGCGAGAAGAAATTCCCCCTTACGTTTCGTGAGGTCAGGGTGTATAGGGTCCCGGCCGGCGGACACTTCGACTTGCCGTCGTGGGTAGGCGAAGGAGGAACGTCGTACTCACTGTCGGTAGTAAACGGAAAAATTAAGAGTACGGCAAAGACCGTCTACTAGTCGGCTTGGCACGACTCAGGTACAGATAGGATTGGTAAGGCGGTTCCGGGAGATCGGGCGAATCTGCCACACCTGAAGCGAGATGATCTCGACGCCGCTTGTGAGCCTCAGGCGAAGCGGGCCGGCAGGAACTTGATAGATGCGAGCGGTGAGCGTAGTGGTTTGGTTCGCGAAAATCTCAAGGACAGACCCGTCGAGGTACATGTGCAGGTGGACGCCCTCGCCGGCCGAGCCGGAGAGCGGAGCCGCGATGTTGCTGACGCGAAGCTCGCGAGCCCTGGAATTGTTTGTGCAGGAAATCGCAGCGAACAGTTTGCCATCTTCGGATTGCAGTGTAAGAGCGAACTCGCCGCCTTTGGGCTGCATCTGCATGTCTAGTTCGGCCTTGAGATCGTGAATGCGGAGGGTATCGAAGGCTTTCTGCCGCCCGGCTGGAGTACTGCTACTCGTGAGCTTCAAAGCAGAAGAACGCAATTGATGGGCGGCCGACGAGACTTCGGTTTCCAGTTCGTTTTGTGCATTGAGCGCGAGAGCGCGCGGAAGTGACATTGCGCCGGCCCACCCGGCGGCAATAAGTTCGGCGTCCGAGCGAGTTTCCGGAATCCATCCCCAAAGTATGCGATTTCCGTCGCGGTCGAGCATGGTCTTTGCCGCGTAGTATGAGCCCCAATCGACGACTCCTTCCTTTTCAGGAGTAAATCGGTAGTCCGCGTACGTGCCAACCTTCCAGCGAACCTTTCCCATCGTCGAGATCAGCAATACATGCTTGTTGCCAAGCGGAAAAAAATCAGGACACTCCCACATGTCTCCAGTATCAACTGGATTTGTGCTGGGCTTGGCGCTCGGAGAGCCTTGGAGCAGCGGGTGCAAGTATGTCCAGCGGCGCAGATCGCGCGATGTGTACAGAAGGATTGCTCCGCCTTGATCAGAAGTGCCAGAGCCAAGGATTAACATCCACTGATCTCCTTCGCGCCAGAGGCAAGGATCGCGGAAGCCGGTGACTTGCATGCCGGTTGGAGGATCGGCGATGACGGGTTCGGAGACCTTCTTCCAGGTGCGGAGATTGTCATCCTGGGCGACCGCGAGACATTGGGTTTCTCTCCACACGTGTTTGCCGTCGCGAAGGGTGGCGGGCGCACCGTTTGCAGGAGGGGCGACTCCTGTGTAGATGACCGCCGGCCTGCCGTGATCGAGAACGGCGCTGCCGCTGAACACGCCATTCGAGTCAGGGCCGTCGGGAGTTGGAGCAAGCACAACGGGTTCGTGTTGCCAATGAATCATGTCTGAACTGGTGGCATGCGCCCAATGCATGTTGCCCCACACGGGGGCAGTCGGGTTGTACTGAAAGAACATGTGATAGCGGCCGTGAAAGAAGATGGGGCCGTTGGGATCGTTCATCCAGTTGTGGGCAGGGAGCAGGTGATATTGCGGACGCAGCGGGTCGGAGGCGAGCTTGTGGCAGAGGGCTGAATTGTCCTCCTCACTGGAGAGAGAAGAACGGCTCCACACGGGTGCAAGCGCGGCTGCGCCGGACAAGTGCAGGAAGCTTCTTCGAGAGACTCGCATTCTTCATGAACCACGAAGGCCGCAGTAACAGCTGGTCCCGCATACCTTCATACCACACGAGAGGAGAATTGGCGTTGGATATAATGCGGGTAGCGGCAGGTCCCTCAGCTATCGTGTTCCGATCTTCCAGATTCGTTTCTCTCCTATTGATGCTCATCGCGAGCGCCGGAATGGTGGCGCAGAAGGCCCCGACTGCCTCGGGGCCGAGGGCAAGAGGGCAGGCTGCGCTACAACGAGGGGAGGCCGCGCTGCGGAACGGCGATCTTTCAGGAGCGCGGAACGAGTTCGACAAAGCCGTGCGGTTGGTTCCGACCGATGCGGCGGCACAGGCGGCGTTGGGCTGGGTGCTGGCCCAGACCGGCGACGCCGACGAAGCGGTGATGCATCTTCGCACCGCGCTGAAACTCAAACCGTCTCTGGTCGAGGCGCGACTCACACTGGCGGGCGTGCTATCACGGCAAGGCAAGACAGCCGAGGGAGAGCAAGAGGCGCGGGCCGCGGTGAAGATGGCTCCCGAGAACGCAGAGGCGCACCGGACTCTAGCGCGAATTCTGAGCCAGCATTCGGCGGACGACGCCTTACCGGAGATGCAACGCGCGGTAGCACTTGCTCCCGGTCGGGCCGACTTACGCGACGAGGAGGGAACCCTGCTTGCTCAGCGAAGTCAGTTTGCAGAAGCGGCTGAAGCTTTCCAGGAAGCATTGAAGTTGCAGCCGGGGCTCGAGTCGGCGCATTTTCATCTCGGTGTCGTACGATTGCAGGAAAACCAACTGGACGAGGCGTCGAACGAACTGGGGCAAGCTGTGAAACTGGCTCCGCAGGACGCGGCAGCTCATTACTATCTGGCGAAAACATATACGGCCCAGTCGAAGAGCTCAGAAGCGTTGGAGGAATTGAAAAAGGCCGGAGCGATCAAGCCGGAATGGTTTGAATTGCAGACCGAGTTAGGCATCGCGTGCCAGCGCGCTGGAGACACGGACTGTGCGGTGTCAGCGTTCGATCAGGCAGTGAAGCTGCGTCCCGGGGAAGCCGAGGCGTACGACAATCTGGGGTTGGCTTTGGTGCAGAAAGGCGACGCGGAAGGGGCCATTCCACAATTCAAGCGGGCGACACAACTTCATCCGGAGGACGGAAGCCTGCGCGGGAATCTCGCGATTGCATATCTGCAGTTGGCGAATTTTGATGCGGCGGTGACGGAACTGGAGGTCGGGCTGAAGCTGGCGCCAGACAATGCGTCTTTGCACTACAACCTTGGCCTAGCCTACAAGCTGAAGGATGAACTGGACCAAGCGGTCCTTGAGTTTGAAGCCGCGATCCGGCTGCAGCCCGATTTAGTGGATGCGCACTATTCGCTGGGAATCTTGTTCTGGCAGCGCGGTGAGTTCGACAAGGCGACCGAGCAGATGCAACTGGCACTGCAGGCGAGGCCCGATTATGCGGAGGCTCACTATACGCTGGGGACGGTCTTGAAGCAGCAAGGCAAATTGCCGGAAGCGGCAGCGGAACTGAGGGAAGCGATCCGGTTGCAGCCGGAGTTTGCCGGGGCGCATACCACCCTGGCGGGCGTCCTGCGGCAATTGGGAGATACGCAGGGGGCGGCGGAGGAAGCGAAGGCCGGCGCCCAGATCGTGGCATCGACGAACAATCTGCAGGCAGCGCGAGTTTCCACAAATTCCGGGAAGAGATTGTTAGCGGCGGGAGAATTGGACGGAGCGATTTCTCAGTTTCGATCGGCGATCAACTCTGAGCCGAACTACGCAGCCGCACATTATCAGTTAGGGCTGGCGCTGCAGCAAAGCGGAAAGAAAGACGAAGCGAAAAAAGAGTTCGACAAAGCGGCCGAGTTGAGCCCGAAGCTGACGGACTCGGGGAAGTAATCCCGCTTGTGCTGTCCGCGAGGGGCAGGTCGCTTTCCATATCGTGAACTCTGACCTGTTACTTCAATTGCTGCGGTTGCGGACGGAAATCAGATCCGTCATGACCGGGACTCCATGGACGATCTTCACATGGAGAAGAGCTTCGAACGGCTTCAGGTCCCCGGGTTTTGAAACCTTGAGGCGCCCCAGTAGTTCTTTGATGGAATCTTCGCGACAGACGTATTCAACGGCGGCTTGTGTTCCGAAGGTGGAATTGCCGGCGAGAATCAGGATGGAGCGCGAAGGGTCCAGGCCCGGGAGCAGGCTGACAATAGCGTAGTCCTCGGTGGTTGGGTGATTGGCGGGAGTTGCCAGAAAAAGTTCCGGCTCGCCTGCCAGAGGATGAACGTTGAGCACCGCGAGATCTCCTTTGCGCGGCCCGGAATCGAGGCGCTGGAAAACGAACTCCTTCGTCCCCGGAAGGTCTACGAGAGTGAGGTTCTCGGAGGGTGATCCAACGAATATCAGGTCGTTGTTCTTTGCGTCGTCCAGTGAGAACAGCGCGCCGCGTTTCACCCGAAGCGGGCGATTCAGCATAGAGAAGACATGGTCAAGCTGGTGAATGGCGAGGACTTCTCCCACGCCAGTGTAGTGATCCAGGATGAAGGACCGGGCATCCGTTGCCGGATTGAAGTAGCGCATCCCCGTCTCGGGCCGGCCGACAAAACTCCCATTGCTGAAGATCACCCAAGGCTGCTGCGGACTATTGACGAAGCGATTCCAAAAAAGCTGATAGGCCGGCGGAACTGGTTGGGCGGAAGCGGTCTGGGGACGAGTGCGCTGAGACAGAACAAGAGCGCTGGTGATGAACGAAGCGGCGAGCAGCACGGATAGGACCACGACCGCGATCGCCCAGCCGCGGTTTGCCGGTGCGACCTCCATCCGTTTCTGCCGACGTTCGATCGGCGAGGTCGGTGGCAGGGGGATGGAGGACTTCGAGGGGCGCAAGTGGAACGTTAGGGCATACGACCCCTTCGGAATCTCGACCAGGATTGGGTCCTCGACGCCCTCCTGCGTGTAATACTCCGCGAGCTTCACCCGCAGGCGACCAGCCTGGACGCGAACGGTGGAGTCGCTCTGCGGGTCGAATCCGGTCGGGCGCCCCAGAACTTCGGTCGCAATCTGGTATTCCTTGAGGGCAATGCCGGGATGATCGAGCGAATGCTCTGCCAGATAGCGAAGCAATTTGCACAGAGACTCGGAGCTGTGAAGGCTATGGCTTTTGGTAAGTCTCTCTATTTGTTGGAAGCATTGCTCCCGGCCAACCGCGAAAGTGTGTGTTACAGCCATATAACCTGGAAGTAACGGAAAGGCCTAAACCGTTCTAGTACAGGGATTTCGTTCCGGTAACAGTATCAAACCTAGTGAGACTTAATCCAGCTAATAGTTTTGTATTACGACTGCACCCCATCACGTCAAGCAGTTCCATCTGCATTTCTGGGGCAATCGAGTTTTGGTAACGAGATTGAGGAGGAACTTCATGAAAAGGTCTCTGTGGGTCGCGCTGGCTGCAGTGTGCGTAGTGTGCAGTCTCTGGGTGTCGAGTGCTGTAGCGCAAGCGGTCTATGGAAGTATCCTCGGAACGATTACCGATCCGTCGGGAGCGGCGGTGAGCGGGGCGAAGGTGACGGTCACCAGCCAAACGAAAAACACGTCGACAACGGACACGACCAACGAGAGCGGCAACTACTCGGTGACGCACCTGATTCCGGACGTATACAGCATTCGGATCGAGGGAAGCGGATTCAAGACGCTGCAGTTTAAAGACATCCAAGTCTCGGCTGACACCGGCGCTCACGTCGACGGACAGTTCCAGGTGGGCTCGGCGAGCGAGCAAGTGGAAGTGACGGCCGAAGCGCCACAATTGAAAACGGACCGCGCGGATGTCTCGATCGAATTCAATCAGAGAGCGGTTGAAAATGCCCCGATCCTGAATCGGAACTTCACCTCCTTTGAGCTCTTGTCGCCGGGGACACAGAAGCTGGTCGGATGGAGCCACGCTGCGACCGAGAATCCGCAAGGCGGCCAACAGATTTTTGTGAACGGCCAGCACTTCAGCGGCACCGCATTCGAACTAGATGGTACTGACAACCAGGACCCAATTCTGGGGATCATTGTCGTCAATCCGAACCTGGACGCGATTCAGGAAGCCAAGGTCACGCTGGGAAACTACGATGCCGAATTTGGCAAGGCTGTGGCTGGCGTCGTAACGGTGCAGACCAAGTCCGGGAGTAACGATTTGCACGGCAGCGGCTTTTGGTTCCGACGCACAGACGCCTTGGCGGCGCGCGATCCGTTTACTCAGTACAAACCAGATGCAGTGACGGGACGGTTGATTCCCTCGTCGCGCTGGCAGCAATTTGGGGCGACGCTTGGTGGTCCGATCATCAAGAACAAACTGTTTGCCTTTGGTGATTATCAGACAACCCGGCAAAAGAATGGCATCAGCAACCAGGAGACGATTCCGACTGCCCTGCTGAAAAGTACCTGCGTGGCTGGCGGGACGTACTGCAACTTCAGCGACTATGGAAACATCTTGTCGGGAAATGGCTCGCCCTATATCTATGACCCCAAAACAGGTGCTGCTGACGGTACGGGTCGTATGGCTTTTTGTGGGCCGACAGGCGAGGTGCTGAATCCAAGCTCGGCAAATTGTCCCGCGGCCAACCAGTTTCTGGTCCCGGTGAGTGCGATGTCTCCAGCTGCGCTTAAAATGCTGGCGGCTTTCCCGAATCCGACGAGCAGCGGGGATTGCAGCTTGGGGACGTCAGATGTTACCTGTAAGAACAACTTTGTGGGAGCTGGGGCCGGTCCGTACAACCAGAACAGCTTCGACACGCGGATCGACTATGCGACAAGTCCTACGGTGAGCATTTTTGGCCGGTTTAGTCTCAACTACTTCACATTGTCGGGGGCGCCGAGCTTAGGGGCCGTGGGCGGCGTTGGATTTGGTCCGGGTGGCTTGGCTGGCAGTTCCAAGGTCCACAATTACAGCTTGGCTACGGGTGTCACGAAGACGTTCAGTTCGAACCTTTTAGGCGATTTTCGGTTCGGTTGGTTTAAGTACAACCCGCAGACCAATAAGCCCGATGCCGGAACCACGGCGATGACGAACTTCGGGATCCCGAATGCGAACCTCGGAGACAATTTCACTTCGGGCCTGGGTGAGTTTGACATGGATGGGACAGGGTCAAATTTCGGTGACGGACTCGGCGTCGCGCGCTGCAACTGCCCCCTGATCGAAAACGAGCAGCAATTCCAGTGGGTGGCCAATATCACCAAAATCCAAGGCAACCACCAGTTCAAGTTTGGAGCCGACGTTCGGTATGCTCAAAACCTGCGCGTGCCGAGCGACTCCAACAGGAGCGGCGTGTACTCGTTCAGCCATCAGGGCACGTCGAACGGTGGAAACGGAGGATTAGACTTTGCCACGTTCCTGTTGGGCGATGTCACACAGTTAAGCCGCTACGTCAGCACCAGCCTGGATGCTGCAGAGCGTCAGCATCGCATGTTCTACTACGGGCAGGATACCTGGCGGATTACGCCGAAACTTACTCTGAACTACGGCCTGCGCTGGGAAGTGTACTTCCCGGAATATGTGAACGGGAAAGACAAGGGTGGTTTTGCCAACATCGTGCAAGGTGTGGTCCGGGTGGCGGGCGAGGGTGGGATCGGATTGAACGGCAGCATCAACAACAAATGGAGTTATCTGGCACCGCGGCTCGGAGTCGCGTATCAGCTGAACCCGAAGACGGTTGTTCGGATGGGGTATGGGCGAAGCTACGACATGGGAGTATTCGGATCAAACTTCGGGCATTCCGTGACGCAGAATCTCCCGGTACTTGCCAGCCAATTCGTGCAGCCAGCTGTTCCGAATAAGTTTGCGGCGTTTACGCTGGATCAGGGCCCGCCGATTTTCACCTTTCCCACAATTCCGTCGAACGGATTGTTTCCGCTCGCAGGGCCGGCGTGCTACCAGTCTGGAACGGTCGTGATCGCCGGGGTCACGCAGGTGCAGAGTTGTACGCAGCCTCACATTCGTCCCACGTTCCAACGTCTGCCAACCCTGGATGCCTGGAACGTGACAGTACAGCGTCAGCTGACGAACACCACTTCACTCGAGATCGCGTACATTGGCAACAAAGGAACCAACGGGTTTGCCGGCGACGGCAATACCTACAACATCAACCAGCCGGCCATCGGAGCTGGAACTGCGACTGTAACATCGGCTGGGTCGGCTCCAAGTTTCTCGCCGTCGGTTGCGCAGGTGAAGCGGCGTCCTTTCTACAATGCGTTTACCTACTCGGGCATCCCCGATCCCAGCAGCACAAGTGGGTCTCTGATGTGTTGCTCCACGGATCAGGGCAATTATCTCGGCAACAACGCGAGCAGTATCTACAACGCCTTGCAGATCAAGGTGGATCGGCGTTTCTCGCACGGACTTCAACTGCTGTCTCACTACACATTCGCCCATGCGAACAAGTACGACAGCAACTACTACGCGGATAGCCACCCGTATTCTTACGGGCCAGATGACCAAGTTCGCAACCACGTCTGGGTGATGAGCGGCTCGTATGAACTGCCCTTCGGCAAGGGAAAAACGTTTGCGGGAAGCTCGGGACGGATGGAGGACCTGGTCGTTGGAGGCTGGCAGATCACGGGGACATCCAACTGGAGTGGAGGGTTGCCATGGACTCCGAGCTTCAGTAATTGCGGCCAGGTCAATGATCTTGGGTTGTGCCGGCCTAACAAGAATGGTTCATTCCATGTGGGAGCGGGCAGCTACGACAAGACGACGCGGACGGTCACTTTCTTTACACCAATCCCGACGCTTGCCTATGACACGAGCGCTCTTACTCCGGGAGTGGACACGTGCACTCTTGCCCGGCCTACCGGCCAAGGATGGTCGATGCCGGCTTGCGGAGCGTTGGGGAATTCTGGTCTGCTCAGCCTGCGCGGACCGCGAGCGTTCTTCGCAGATTCAGCGGTTATGAAAAACTTCTCCGTCACGGAACGGGTGAAGGCGCAGTTCCGAATGGATATATTCAACCTGTTTAACCATCCGGTTCTGGGCTTCAACAACAACCAGAGCGGTTCGGGGACATGCATCGACTGCAGCGGCAATGGAAAGATTACCGATATCGAAGCTGATTCATCACCGGGGTCGACCACTGGTATGCGGCAGATCGAGTTTGCATTGCGGTTAAGTTTCTAACCCCGACTGCCGTATCTAAAGAGGGATTCCTTCGGGGGTCCCTCTTTTTTGCGAGGTTGCGTAAACGTTTCCGCGATGACGCTGGTTACACTGCGATGAAGAAGAGAGTCGTGGGGCTTGGGGAAGTGTTGTGGGATTTGTTGCCCAGTGGCGCGTGCCTGGGCGGCGCGCCCACAAACTTCGCCTATATCACCACGCTGATGGGCGATCAGGGAATTGTCGCGAGCCGCGTGGGTGAGGATTCGCGTGGACTGGATGCGCTCCGGCACATGGAGGAACTGGGGCTCGACATCGATCATGTACAAACGGACCGTCAACACCCGACCGGAGTGGTGAAGGTTGATCTCGATGGTAACGGGCAGGCAAGGTTTGAGATTACGCATCCGGTGGCGTGGGATTTTCTGGAGTGGACCTTGGACTGGCAAAAGCTCGCCGCCAAGGTTGATGCAGTCTGTTTTGGATCGCTGGCACAGCGATCGGAACGCAGCCAGGCCACGATCCGGCGATTCGTGGGGGCGACGTTGCCCGGCACAGTGAAAGTCTTCGACGTTAACTTGCGGCAGTCGTTCTATTCCCACGAGGTTCTAACGGAATCCATGCGTCTGGCGGATATTCTGAAGCTGAACGACGACGAATTGCCGAAGATCATGCGGCTGATGGGGGTTCCTCATAAGGACGATCTCGAGTCGTCGAAGCGCCTGATTCGCGACTATGATCTCCAGTTGGTTTGCATCACGCGCGGCGGTAAAGGGAGTTTGCTGGTGCAAGGAAAAGATGCGAGCGAACATCCGGGCTTTAGCGTGCGCGTCGCGGACACGGTTGGGTCGGGGGACGCATTTACCGCAGGGCTGGTCCATGAATACCTGCACGGGGCATCGCTCGATTTAATGAATGAAGTGGCCAATCTGGTCGGCGCATGGGTGGCCAGCGAGGTAGGCGCCATGCCTACCCCAAAGCGCGGGGCGCTGGAACACTCGCTGGCAGAAATTCGATAGATCTGACCTGAATCGTCCGATGTCACACTCAACCCAGGTCCTGAATTTCAAATCACATCTTGTGATCCGGCGGGCGGTGTACCCTGCTGTCTGGGTGAGTGCCCGCGGCAACGAGGTGGGCCCTTGCTCGCGGGGACTATAGTTTGTATAGTTACGAACGTTTATGTTTTCTTTCGATTGATACGTCGGTGGAGGAAGTAATGAAGCGCGTCGAGTGGAGTTCCGGCCTGGTTCTCTGGTTCCTTCTCGGAAGTGCAATCCTTCTTATGGCGGGCGCCCAGGGCTGCTCAAAACCGGCGCCACCGAAGCAGACGCCCTCGAAACCTTCCGACATCACCGTGGAAGTGCGAGATGGCGGGCCCGTTGTGATCACTACCCGTAGCGCGGAATTTCAGGTTCTTCCCTCTGGATTTCTGCAAGCGACCCTGTTGAACGGTGGCAAGCGCTTGACCCTCGATGAACCTGTGGTCGGATCAACTGGGGGGAGCGATTCAATCATTCACGAAGGGCAGGAGTTGGACTTCGTGCCCGATTTCGGCCAGGCAAGAGTGGTGGAAGCGACTGGCAAACTGGGGCGCGGGAAGAGGATTGAGATCCCCGCGAAGCCGCTGGCCCCAGCGGGCGTGCCGATTGAACGCGACATGGTGTTCGAGGCATATGACGGTTTTCCGAATATGGTGCTGGTGAGCAGCGCGTACAAGAATGTGGGGACGGAGGATTTTCAGGTCGACCAAGTGTTAATGCAGCAGCATCGGTTCAATGCGAACCAGGCGGATGCAAGCGCGCAGCCGTATGAGATGTGGTCGTATCAAGGCTCGAGTTACAACTGGGGCGAAGATGATGTGCAAAAACTCAAGCGAACTTCGTCGCAACCCAATGAAATGGGCGCCGCGGTGAAAGGCGGCTACGGTGGCGGGATTCCGGTAGTGGCGTTCTGGACGGCATCGGTCGGAGAAGCGATCGGGCATGTGGAAACGCTGCCTTGGACGTTGTCGATTCCAGTGAAAGTCGAGAATGATGGCCGCGTTGCGGCAAATATCGCTATCCCCGTGCACACCGCGCTGAAGCCGGGAGAGAGTTATTCGACTCCCAGGAGCTTCGTTGCAGTGTATGCCGGTGACTTTTACGAGCCGCTGCGAATGTGGTCCAGTGTGCTGCAGAGAGAGGGATGGAACATCCCGAAGCCCTCGAACGAGGCGTACAACGTCAGTTGGTGCGGCTGGGGGTATGAGTTCAACGTCACGCCCAAGCAGATGCTGGGGACGGTGCCGAAGCTGAAAGAGATGGGCATCAAGTGGGCGACGCTGGACGATCGGTGGTTTGATACCTACGGCGACTGGAATCCGCGAGCCGACACATTCCCAGGGGAATCGATCAAGCAGATGGTGGCCGACTTCCACAAGCAGGGGATACTGGCGCAGTTGTGGTGGCTCCCGCTGGGCGTGGAGGACGGGCAGGGTAGATGGGAGTCCCACAAGTACGTCGTCGCGAAAATAGTGAAGGAGCATCCGGAATGGCTTGTGCTGGATAAGGACGGGAAGCATGCCAGGATGACGCGGAACCTGGCCACGCTATGTCCCGCAGTGCCGGAAGTTCAGAGTTATTACAAGCAACTGACGGAAAAGTTCATTCGCGATTGGGGATTCGATGGTTCGAAGCTGGACAATATTTACAGCGTCCCCGCGTGCTATAACCCCGCGCATCATCACAAGTCGCCCCAAGACTCGGTGAATGCGATGGGCGAGGTATACAAGACGATTTTCGAGACTTCGCGCGCGATCAAGCCGGAGAGCGTAACGCAGTCATGTCCATGCGGGACGCCCCCTTCGCTGGCGTGGTTGCCGTTCATGGATCAGGCGGTAACGGCGGATCCGGTGGGAGCGGTGCAGATTCGGCGGCGTATCAAGATGTATAAGGCCCTGCTGGGGCCGCAATCGGCGGTATACGGAGATCATGTCGAGCTTTCGGAAATGACTCCGATGGGGCACGGAAACTGGAGCGAGCACGGGACAGATTTTGCCTCGACGCTCGGAACCGGTGGCGTGCCAGGAACAAAATTTGTGTGGCCTGACGCCGGGCCGAAGTTCAAGCCGGTTGCGCTGACCAGCGAAAAGGAACAGCACTGGAAAAAATGGATCGCCCTCTACAACCAGAAGATGCTCTCGAAGGGAGAGTTTCGCGATCTCTATGTGTACGGGTACGACGTGCCCGAGGGATACGCAATTGAAAAGGACGGGAAGATGTACTACGCATTCTTCACCGATCCGGGGGGATCGTTTGCGGGCGAAATCGAATTGCGCGGGCTGAAGGCGGGAACGTACCACGTCGTGAATTATGCAGGCGGGAGGGATCTTGGGACGGTGCAGGTTGGGACAGGGAACTCTCCGCATCTGAAGACTGAGTTTAAAGAACATTTGCTGCTGGAAGTGAGTGCGAAGTAAGGCAATCGCTATTTCGGTTCTGTGAAGACTTGTTGCAGAAACTGATTGCGATGTTTGGCGTCGCGGAAGGCTTCTGTGCCGCCGGGACGAGTAGTGCTCAGCGCTCCTGCGGCGTTACCTCTTGCCAGACATTTCTGAAGGTCCGCACCGCGCAGGTATTCGTGCAGGAATCCGGCGTCGAAGCTGTCACCGGCGCCAACGCTGTCGACGGGAATGATGTTCTTAGCCGGGCTCACGAATCGTTCTTTGCCACGCTGTGCTAGCGCTCCTTTGCGTCCGAGTTTCACGACTAGCAGCGGGACCAAGTCCGAGAGCTTCTGAATCGCAGCTTCAAGATCACCGGTGCCGGCGATTTTGCAGGCTTCGCGCTCGTTCGGCAGCAGTACATCCACAAATCGCAAGACTTCCCGCAATCCTCCTTCCCATCGATCCTCGGGATCATCATTCGTGTCCAGCGAAATGGTCAGCCCTTTGGACTTGAGATGCTGGAACAATTCGCCAATGCGGGGCCGCAGCGCTCGATGCAGGTAATAAGAGGACAGGTGGAAATGGCGGGCGTCGGCAAGGTAGTCGAGATCGAGATCGTCCCACGTCAGTTCGGCGATCGTACCCATGTAGGTAAGAATGTTGCGCCACGATTCATGATGGAGGATCACGGTGAGTCCGGTGGTGACGAGGCCTGGAACGCGGCGAACGAGCGAGACATCAGTTCCGCTTTCGCCAAGACGTTCGAGGGCGATTTTGCCAAGGGGATCGTCGCCGATGCGGGATTGGAACCCGATGCGGCTCCCCAGTGCCGCGAGATTGTGAGCAACGATGGCGGCAGACGAGCCCAGAGTCAGCATCATGCGATCGGCGAGAAGTTCGCGCTCGGGTACGAGTTGCTTAGGGAGGCCGTAAAGGATCAAGTCGAGATTAAGTTCGCCGGCGATGGTGACATCGAAACGGGGCATGGGAAGTGAGAGTGAAGAGTTCGGACTGCAGCTTGGAAGATCTGAAAATCCAAAACCTGTGCTTAGACCAGCATTACCTCGATTCCCGCCTGCTTGAGCGTTCGGACGTCCGACTTGGCCGCGCCGCGATCGGTAATGACTTCCTGAAGGGCGGACGGCGGAACAATCAGGGACAGACTGCGCCGGCCGAATTTGCTGGAATCACACACGGCCACTGTCTTCTTTGCGACCTCGACCATGACGCGGTTGACCTTGGCTTCGAGAAGATTGGGCGTGCTCAGCCCGAAGTGAACGTCAAAGCCGTCGACGCCGAGAAATAGAATGTCGGCACTCAGGCGCCGCAGGGTTTCTTCCGCGATCGGCCCGACCAGGGAGAACGAATTCTTTCGCAAAGTGCCTCCGGTCAGGATTACCTCGACCGCCGTGCCTGCGAGTTCCGCCGCGATATTTACGGCATTGGTAATGATAGTCAGGTTCTGGAAGCTGCGAAGAGCGCGGGCGATGGCAGTGGTGGTCGTGCCAGAATCGAGAATCAACACCTGGCCTTCCTTGACCTTCTCGGCGGCACATTCCGCGATGCGCAGTTTCTCCTGGTGATGAAGCTTTTCTTTTTCCCGAAGAGTGGGATCTTCCAACGCGCCTTCTCGCGAGGGAAGTGCGCCCCCGTGCGTGCGGTGTACGAGTCCGTGAGCATGCAGGATCTCGAGGTCTTTGCGAATCGTAACCTGGGATGTTTCGAATTGGCGGGAGAGTTCGGTGACTAAGACACGGCCATTATTGTTGAGCACATCGAGAATGGCGCGGCGGCGTTCTTCGTTCAGCACGAGAGTTGGTGTGGGCGCATCGCTGCAGACAGGGGACGAGCGGCAAGCGCCCTTTCTTTTTATAACGTTTCATTTCGTTTGTCCACTCCGAAATCGCGACGATGTGGTTTTGGCGCAACCTGTGATAAGGCCGACTTCCCCTGGACTCAAGGTGATTGCGCCAAAAGTAGGCTTGCGCCGAAAGGCCACAAATATTAGGCCATTGGGAACCAACGCGGCTGATAACCAATTCAGTACACCAGGCAAGTCTCGCATCGGCAACGGGAAGAAATGCCGTAATCTCAAATTGGGACGAAAGCAAGGCGGTTTCGAACGAAAGACTGTTACGAAATCCGGACAAGGATTCGCATGTTGGCGGTCACGGTTCCTGAACAGAAACTGGTTCGGTCACAGGCAGTCGTCGCGCGCGTAGTCGCGGGCGAGACCTTGATTGTTCCTATCCGATCCAGCGTGGGCGACCTGGCCTCGATCTACAGCTTCAATGCCACGGGCACGCTGATCTGGAAGCTGCTGGAGTCACCTCGGACTTCGCTGGAATTGGCTGAGGCGGTGGCTGAAGAATACGCGGTGGAGCGCCAGCAGGCTGATAAGGATGTCGCGGAATTTGTGAGCGAGATGAGGTCGAAGGGTCTGGTTGAAATCCTGGCTGCTGCGGAAGCGGTCTCGGACTGACAACTAGTGGTATGGGGAGCGGGCGCCGCAAGCTGCATCTGCTGTCCTCTAGACGGAGGAGACGTGGAGCAAGTAAGTTACGGCGCGTTCAGCGCAGACTTGCACGAGCGCTTTTCGGGGCAACGTGTCCCGCTGCAAGTATCGATCGAAGTGACCCGGCGTTGTCCGCTGGAGTGCCTGCATTGCTATAACAACCTGCCGATGGGCGACATGGAAGCCAAGCGGCGGGAAATGAGCAAGGAAGAGCATTTCCGCGTATTGGATGAACTGGTCGAGATGGGATGTTTCTGGCTTCTCTACACCGGCGGCGAGATTTTCGCCCGCAAAGATTTCCTTGAAATCTACACCTACGCTAAGAAAAAGGGATTCCTGATCACGCTGTTTACCAACGGCACGATCATGACGGAAGAGATCGCCGATTACCTGACGGAATGGCCGCCGTTCGCGATCGAGATCACCCTGTATGGCCGCACGCGAGAAACGTATGAGGCGCTCACGGCCATTCCGGGGTCGTATGACCGATGCCTGCGAGGCATCCGGCTGCTGAAAGAGCGGAAGCTGCCGGTGAAGCTGAAAACGGTAGCGACCAGCGTCAATAAGCATGAGGTCGTGGCCATGCAGCAGTTCGCCGAAGAAGAACTGGGGGTGAACTTCAAGTTCGATGGACAGGTCAACCCCCGCATTGATTGTTCGCAGAGCCCACTGGCGGTGCGGTTGACGCCTGAGGAAGTCGTGGCGCTCGACTTTCATTCCCAGAAGCGGGCGAACGAATATCGACGGCTGGCTGAGCGCGATCTGCAGCGTCCGCCGAATCTTTCCCAAAGCAAGACAATGTACGCGTGCGGCGGAGGCATGAACTCGTTCGCGATTAATGCGCATGGGGAAATCGGCATTTGCCTTATCTCGCAGCAGGAGACGTTCAGCGTGCGAGCGGCGAGCGTGCAATCGGTTTGGGAAGAATCGCTTCATCGGTTGCGGAGCCGACAGCGAACGCGACTCACGAAGTGCATCGAATGCCGGATTCAGTCTCTGTGCGGAATGTGTCCGGCGAATGGAGAACTGGAAAACGGGGACCGGGAAAGTCCGGTTGAGTTTCTGTGCAACATCGCACACTTGCGTGCTGCCGCACTGGGAGTAGAAGTCCCGGCACATGGCGAATGTGAATTCTGTAGTGGTGGAAGCCAGCATGGGGCGCTGTTGGATTCGGCGATGCGGATACGAACGAAAGAGATCGACGTAGAGACTTGGGTCGGGCCGCAGCATGTCCTGCCGGTGTTGAACAATACGAATGCAACAGGCGGGTGCGGGAATTGCGGAAGTCACTGAGTCGGGCTGCTGTCCGGCGGAGGACGAATGAATCACGACAAGAGTCAAAGCGACGGCAGGAAGGCGTATGAACCTCCCAGGCTCCTGGTGATCAGTCTGCGTCCCGAGGAGGCGGTGCTGGGCCACTGCAAAGTCTCCGGCGGCAGTGGGCCGAATCAGAACGGAATTTCCGGACCTTGTGAAATCCTGTTGGGAGGCTGTACCCCGCTTGGGTCATAAACGAAAAAATGATGTCCGGTGAAGCGACAATGAATCAGTTCATGCCGAGGCAATCGCGGGCGGAATCCGACACTGGCACTATCCACCGCAGTAAGTTCCGTATCGGCAATGTGACGGTTCAGGTCGCCGCCGCTCGAGACAAAGATGTAGTTCTGGATTCGCTGTTGTCGCCATTTTGCTGCGAGACCGGGCCTGCCGATATCGATATTCGAGTCGAGTGGGCTGTGTCTCTGGATGCAGCCTCCGGACGCAAACTCTTCGATTCCGGCTCGATTTGGCGACTGTACGAAGATGATGCAGGCTTCCGATTTGACTTCAGTTCGCCAGTCTTTCGGCGGCATCCTTACAAAAGGTTATTCGTCAACGCCGGTTTCCGGAAAGCGGTACTCCAGATGAACGAAGCCTGCTTTGCGGGAACTGAATACTCTCCATTTCCGCTGGAGTATCCGCTCGATGAGTTGCTGATCACGCATCGGTTGACTCGGGAAAGCGCAATCGAACTGCACAGCGCTGGGATCATGGCGAACGGGGAGAGCAACTTGTTCGTCGGGCATTCCGGCGCGGGCAAGAGCACGACGTCGCGGCTCTGGGCTTCGAGGCCTGGCGTCCAGATTCTGAGCGATGACCGTATCATCCTGCGCGAGCACGGAGGGCAAATCTTCATGTACGGGACGCCGTGGCACGGCGAAGCGGCATTTGCCCTACCAGAGAGCAGTCCACTCACGCGGATTCTGGTCCTCGAGCATGGGCATGGAAATGTATTGACGCCTCTCTCGCCGAGCCAGGCCGTGGCGGAGTTGTTTGCACGAAGCTTCGTGCCATTTCACCGACACGAGTATGTCGAATCAGCGTTGGCGTTTCTGCAGGCAGTAGCGGAAACGGTCCCGGTCTATCGCTATGCCTTCGAGCCTGACCAGCGTGCCGTAGATACGATTCTCAATTTCCATGATTGAAAGCGGGCTTGACTCGAACGCTTTTGAAGAGGTCATCCGCGAATTGTTGGGACAGGGCTTGAGCGCGTGCTTTGAGGCGCGCGGTGCGAGCATGTCTCCTGCAATCCGAGACGGCGAAGTGGTCGAGATTACCCCCGTAATCGTGAGCAAATTACGAAAGGGCGATATTGTCTTAGCTAAATCTAACAATCGCTTCCGGCTTCATCGGATTGTGTTCGCTGATCATGCCAACGATGTATTTGTGACAAAAGGCGACTGCGGGCAGGGGAACGATCCGGCGTTGAAAGCGGAGCAGATTCTTGGCCTGGCTCGGGCCAAGAAAGTGCGGATCGGACAAACTGTGGTGCAGGCGAGATTTAGAGGCGTGGGCGGCTGGGCGCTACGATCGACAGCGCGGGCGCTGCATCTCTCTTCGAAAGCATGGAGAAGAACTGCCGGCGCGTTCAGCGTTGCCAAACCATCGGCCATTCCCGCCACCGTTGTTTGTCTGCTGTTGCTGTCCGGTGCGATTTCGGCCCGCGCACAAGTCGCGGTAGACGCCAGTACATCAGGCTCCAGTGAGTTCACCGGAGCAGGCACGTTCGCGCTGAACTTCACGCACACGACCACAGCCGCCGCGAATCGAATTCTGATCGTTGGCGTTTCCATGAACATCACGAACGCGCCTTCGGCTGCGGTAACAGGCGTGACTTACAGCGGAACTGCGTTGACGTTTGTTGGAGCACACAACGACGCGGCAGGCACGCGTCGCGTGGAGATGTGGCATCTGCTGAATCCCGCGTCGGGCACAAATCTCGCAGTGAGTGTGTCGGTGAACATCCCGGCGGCAGGGGCGGTCGGCGTGGTCGCGGGAGCGACGACGCTCACAGGAGTGGATCAGACGCTTCCGTTGGGCACGTTTATGTCGGCGGACGGTGCAGCAGGCACCAACTCACAGATGGATGTCCCCAGTGTTGTGAACGGGATGATCATCGATACAGTGGCGATCGGGGGAAATCGGACCGACACTCCATACGGGCCGCAGGTGCAGCAGTGGAACGCGAGCACGGCGTCGGGGACGGATCCTCCTGGAGTCACCGGCACGGGAAGCAGCCGCACAGGCGCGCCAAGCGTGCCCATTGCCGAGACGTTCAGCGGAGCGTCGAACTGGTCACTGGGCGCGGTGCCAGTGAATCCCAGCACGGCGGACATTGCGGTTGCGACCAGCATAAGCGCAGTCCAATTGGGACAGAATTCGACTTACAACATCACAATCACCAATAACGGCCCATCTGCAGCAAACAACGTTACCCTGACCGACACTTTCGCGGCCGCTAATTTGTCTCTGGTCTCCGCCACGCCGAGTGCGGGAACAACCTGCACGACAACGACGACCATCAACTGCACGCTTCCCACGCCCTTTGCGAGTGGGGCAACAGCCACCGTGACTGTGGTCGTCCGGACGACAGCGGCGGGTTTTTATCCGAACACGGCGACCATCAGCGACTCCAGAGCGCCGGCGGACCCCAATACTGGAAACAACTCCTATGTGGCACTTGCGCCGGTCGTGAGTGTGGTTTGCTCCACAACCGTCCCACCCGCTGGTGGGACGCTGACCGGGGTCGTGAACACTTATTTTCCTGGCACGGCCAACGTTGCGGCAGGGGCGACATCAATTCCCATCGGCGCGTCCAGAGGCGCGGGCGGCACGATCGCGAATGGAAGCCTGTTGCTCGTGATCCAGATGCAGGATGCAAGCATCAACACTTCGAACAGCGTGGCTTACGGAAATGGCAGTACGGGCGCGGGATTCACCACGATTAATAATGCCGGCAACTACGAATTTGTGAGAGCCACCGGCGTTGTTGCGGGCGGCTCGGTGCCGATTTCAGGAGCGGGTGCAGGTGGAGGGTTGGTCTTTGGCTACACCGCAGCTGCCGCTTCGGCGACAAAAGGCGCCAGCAGGTTTCAGGTTGTGCTCGTGCCGCAGTACTCCTCGGCCACGTTGGGCGCGGTTACCGCTTCGGCATGGAACGGAGCGACGGGAGGAATTCTCGCTTTAGATGTTGCCGGGCAGTTGGATTTGGGCGGAGCCACAGTATCCGTCGACGGACTTGGATTTCGGGGCGGCGCGGGCATGCAACTCACCGGCAATGCAGCTGGCTCGTCTGCAGATTACCGATTCCCCGCGCCTGCGGCTTATACCGGCGCGGCGGTAGCGGGAACTGATGCTCCCAAAGGGGAAGGTGTCGCCGGAACGCCGCGGTTCGTGGAATCCGGGACAACTTTCCTGCAGACCGCTGCTGGCGTTGGATATCCGAGCGGCACCGCGGGAACTGACGGAAGTATGGCACACGGCGCGCCAGGCAACGCAGGAGGCGGCGGCACGGACTCGCGCCCCTCTGCCAACGATCAAAACGCCGGTGGCGGTGGCGGGGGTAACGGCGGCTCGGGAGGGTTTGGCGGCGATTCGTGGAACACCAACCTGAGCACCGGAGGGGAGGGCGGTGGGGCGTTTCCAGCTACCATCGACCGCATCGCGCTGGGGGGCGGAGGCGGCGCTGGAACGCGGAACAATTCACCAGGTGACACTCAAGCCAGCAGCGGCGCTGCTGGCGGCGGAATTATTTTCATTCGCGCGGACAGCTTCACTGGAACCGCAACCCTTAGCGCGAATGGCGCCGATGGTTACAATCTCACCGCAAACGATGCTGGTGGCGGTGGCGGTGCGGGTGGCACGATTGTCATTCTCGCCGCCAGCGGCGGCGAGAGCGGCCTGACACTGCAAGCGAACGGCGGCCGGGGCGGGAATGCCTGGGCATCCCAACCGTATAGTTTGGCGGACCGTCACGGACCAGGCGGCGGCGGAGCCGGAGGCGTTGTCTTCGTCTCGGGCGCTCCCGCTGGAGTGAACGTAACCGGCGGAGGTCCGGGGTCGACGCTGAATCCCGGAGTGGCCTACGGCGCTACCGCTGGAGATTCTGGGACAGCGGTAACGAACGCCACCCTCGGGCAGGTGACTGGAATTCAATCTGCGTCGCTCTGCTCTCCTGATATGTCGCTCACCAAGTCGCACGTGGGGAACTTTACTCGAGGAGCGGCCGCAAGTTACACGATCATGGTTTCGAATGTCAGCCTGCTGGGTGCAAGCAGTGGCCTGGTCACGATGAATGACACGCTTCCGCTGGGCATCACTCCGACATCCGCGGCTGGGACTGGCTGGGCGTGTTCGATCTTTGGACAGACCGTTAGCTGCACCCGGGTTGATTCATTGCCGGCTGCGTCTAGTTACTCGGCGATAACCCTCAACGCAACCGTGTCGCAGTCGGCTCCGGCGACCGTGACAAACATCGCGACGGTGGCGGGCGGGGGAGAATTCAATCTGTTGAACGACACCGCCACGGATGTGGCGAATGTCGGCTCGATTGCGGATCTGGCGATCACAGATGCGGGATCGCCGAATCCGGTGGCAGCTGGTGGAAACATCACGTACACGCTGCTGGCCACGAACAACGGGCCCAGCGCCGCGGACAACGCTACCCTGGTTGTCAACGTCCCCGCCAATACAACTTTTGTTTCGCTGGTGGCGGCGTCAGGGTGGAGCTGCCAGACACCGGCGGCCGGCGGGACAGGCAATGTTGTCTGTGCAAATGCCAATCTGGCCGCGCCGGGATCCGCCGCATTCACTCTAGTCGTGAAAGTGAACAACGGTGTTGCTAACGGAACCGTCATCACCCAGACGGCTTCCGTGAGTTCCTCGGTCAGCGACCCAGCATTATCGAATAACACTGCAAGGGTGAACACGATTGTGGGCGGCGCGGGAGCGAACCTCTCGGTGACGAATGTTGCAGCTCCCAACCCCGTTCAGGCCGGCGGCACGATTACCTATACGCAGGTAGTGACGAATACTGGAACCTCTGCCATCACCAATGGAACCCTCACCGAAGCGACGCCGGCGAACACGACTTTCGTTTCGATTACTCCGCCGGCCGGATGGACTTGCACCGGTTTCCCCGCGATTCCATGCACTGCCGCAACCGTAGGAGCGGGGGTATCGGGGACATTCTCGGTTGTGTACAGGGTCAATGCGCTGACGCCTTCTGGCACGATCATCAGCGACACAGTTACCGTCAATTCGTCGAACCAGTCTTTTGGAGCGAATTCTGCGACTGCCACCGACGTCGTCGCGACGGCAACTCAGGCGGACGTTGCCCTGAGTACAGCCGCAGCGCCGAATCCCGTGTTCGCAGGAAATGACATCACCTATACGCAGACAATAACGAACAATGGTCCCGCAGCCGCCACCGGACTTGTTTTCACCGAAGCGACGCCCGCGAATACCACATACCAGTCAGTGTTGGCTCCGGCGGGCTGGAGTTGCACCACGCCGACCGCGGGCGGTACCGGAAATATCCAATGCACCGACGCTGCGAGTCTGGCATCGGGTACGGCGGCGAATATCGTTGTGCTGGTGAACGTGCCTTCCAACACTCCGGCCGGCACGATCACGGCGAATTCCTCCATAACGGCGACCACTGGCGACCCGAATCTGGCAAATAACAGCACAACGGTCTTGACACAGGTAGGCCTTTCCTGCGACTTGGGGGTGACCAACAGCGGCACACCGAATCCGGTCGCTGCGGGTGGCAACATCACTTATACGCAAATTGTTACGAACACCGGCCCGAGCTATTGCACGAATTCCAGTCTCAGCGAGGCGACACCCGCGAACACCACATTCGTTTCTGTGGCCGTAGTGACCACCGGAGGTGGGCTGTGGACCTGTCCGAACTCGGCGCCGATTGCCTGCAGCAATCCGAGCGTACCGCCGGGTTCCACAGCAACGATAACAGCGATCTACACGGTGAATGCAGGTACGGCTGCCGGTACAATCATCACCGACACCGCGACCATTCGTTCCGGCAGCCCGGATAGCAACGGAAATAACAACTCGGCCACGGTTAACATCGCGGTCGCCGGAGCCGGGCAAGCTGATCTAAGTGTTACGAATTCGGGGAGCCCGAATCCGGTGACCGCCGGAAACAACATCACTTACACGCAGAGCGTGACCAATGCCGGGCCGGGTCCGGCCAATGCTCCGGTTCTAACGGAAACGCTACCTGCCAATACCACAGCGGTATCGCTGACGGGTCCGGCAGGATGGACTTGCGTTCTAGCCAGCCGAACATGCACCGACACGACAGCGATGGCAGCCAACAGCGCGGCGAACTTCACGTTCGTGGTAACTGTGAACGCAACTGTCGCGGCGGGAACGGTGCTGACGCAGACCGACTCCGTAAGCTCGGGCACGAGCGATCCTAATTCTGCGAATAACAGTGCCAGTGTGAATACCGTAGTGGCTGATTCGGCCGATCTTTCAGTAACCAACACGGCGGCACCAGTGCCGGTACTCCCGGGTGGCGTCATCACGTTTACGCAGGTTGTGAACAATGCTGGCCCGACCACGGCGACCAGCGTGACTCTGACCAACACTCTTCCTGCGAGTACCACAGCAACCTCGTTGACCGGTCCTGCGGGATGGACTTGCACATTGGCTAGTCTGACCTGCACGGTTGCGACGTTGGCGCCGAATGCGCCAGCCACTATCACGTACAGAGTGACGGTCGGTGGCGCGGTCGCGGGGGGAACTCAGATCAATGAGACAGCAACTGTGAGTTCGTCACTCGCAGACCCGAACTCTGCGAACAATGCTGCAACGGCGAACGACGTCGTCGCCGCCAACGGCACGTCCGACCTCGTGGCCACGAATTCGGCGGCTCCGACTTTGGTTGCCGCCGGCAGCAACGTCACCTACACACAAACGGTCACGAACCTCGGCCCCGCACGCGCTACCGGAGCGTCGTTCACGCAGACAACGCCGCCGAACACGACGTTTCAATCGATGACTCCCTCCGCCAATTGGACTTGCGGAACGCTTCCCGTCGTGGGAGGGACGGGTACGATCACCTGCACGCGTGCGACCAACATGAACGTCAATACCACCGCCACGTTCACATTGGTTCTACAGGTGAATTCTGGGACCCCTTCGGGCACGAGCATCACCGATACAGCGACGGCCACTGCAACAGACGTTGTTCCGAATCTCACCGACAATACAGCGAGTGCAACCGTAATTGTCGCAAACGCCAACAGCGCGGACGTGGCAATCGTGAAGACGGCGACTCCCAATCCGGTCACCGAGGGGACATTGCTCACCTATTCTCTGACCGTGACCAACAATGGCCCGGGATCGGCCACCAACGTCGCCGCTACCGACACGCTGCCTTCGGTCATGACCTATCTCTCGTCGACAACGACGCTAGGTTCGTGTTCGGAAGCAGGCGGTACGGTCACCTGCCTGCTGGGCACGATGGCCAACGCCGCGACGGCGACGATTACGATTCTCGCTGTTCCGGGACAGCCGGGAGTGGTTTCAAATACAGCGACGGTTACAGCGGACCAAACCGATCCGACCCCGTCCAATAACACTGCTACGCAATCCGAGACAATTACCTCTCCGACGTGGATCACGCTGCAATCCTTCTCGGCACACATGGGGACCGATAAGAATGGCGCCAGTCGAGTAGTTCTGAACTGGAAGACCGGCGGCGAGGCCCACAACCTTGGATTCAATGTCTATCGGGAAGTCAATGGGAATCGCGTGCGCTTGAATCCGTCGATCATTGCTGGATCGGCGCTGCTGATGAGCGGAGCCCTACCGAAACATTCCGGCAAGCGCTACGCGTGGTTCGATCCGTCGGTTGGAGTCGCAGGCGCCTCGTACTGGCTCGAAGACATTGATGTGAACGGCACGCGAACCATGCACGGACCGGTATCGGCTGGTTCGACAGTTCCAGCGCTAGACGACGCGTCACTGGCACAGGCGCATATGTTGAGCCAGTTGAACCAGTCGCAGCCGTCGACGCCCAGCACTCCGGATAGCCACGTCATCGAATACCGGCCGATCGCGGAACATCCAAGACGCGAGCAGATCCGGAAACAGTTCGAACTGGCAGCACATCCAGCCGTAAAGATCTATGTCCGGAGCGAGGGCTGGTATCGTGTGGCGCAGCCCGATCTGGTGAAGGCTGGCCTCGATCCAAATATTGATCCAGAAATGCTCCACCTCTATGCGGAGGCAACTGAGCAACCTATCCTGATCACTGGCGGGAGGCCCGGTCCCCGAGGATTTGGTCCGCATGCTGCGATCAATTTCTATGGCACGGGAATCGATACCGTGTTTTCAGGAAGCCGTGTCTACTGGCTAGTTGCGGGTGAGGGTCGCGGAGCGCGCATTTCACAGACGCCAGCGTCGTCGGGGTCGAACCGGCCACCCATAAGTTATTCGACGACGGTCGAGATACGGCAACACCTGGTCTACTTCTCGGCATTGCTAACGCCCGATGGGCAGAACTTCTTCGGTGCACTCGTGTCCCCGACGCCGGCGGATCAGGTGTTAGCGCTCCCCAATCTCGACGGCAATTCCACGCAGGGATCGCGACTCGAGGTTTCATTGCAAGGAGCCATCGCGGGATATCCGCACCATGTGAGTGTCGCATTGAACGGAACGCCGATGGGAGACATTCTCTTTACAGGGCAAGCGAAGGGGACGCTGGCCGTCAATATTCCTTCCGGAGTGTTGATGTCCGGCGACAACACCGTGACTCTGACGGCTCAGAATGGAGAGTTCGATGTCACCTTGGTTAAATACATCCGGATTACCTATCCGCATCTTTACGAGGCGGATTCGGACTTTCTGGAGTTCGCGGGTCGTGCCGGCGACGGGCTCAGAGTTGGCGGATTCAGCAGCGCACCTGTAGTGCTCGATATTACGGATCCGAACTGGCCGATACAACTGAGGGCGCGAGTGAACTTCTCGAACGGAGAATACACCGCGGCGATGCAGGTGCCGTTTACGACGACGGAACCCGTCGCGTCCGGAGATTCACACTCTGTTGGCCGTTGCATCCGACCGGATCGCCTCGGCAGCGGAAGTGGTGCCGAATCATCCGTCCCGCTGGCACAGCGTCGCAAAAGGGCGCTGAGATCGCCATGGTTACGCATCCGCAGTTTGCAGATGCACTTGCGCCGCTGGTCCGCGCGCACCAGGCGGAAGGGAAAACGTCCGCTGTAATGTTCCGTCGACGATCTATACGACGAGTTCAACTTCGGTGAACGCAGTCCATACGCGATCAGCAAGTTCTTACAAACGGCGAATCAGAACTGGAGAATCGAGCCGAAGTACTTGCTGCTGAACGGGCGAGCGTCGCTGGATCCGCGGAATTATCTTGGATTTGGCGATCTCGATCTTGTGCCCACAAAAATCGTGACAGCCATGGGCAGTCTGATGACCGCGTCCGACGACTGGTTCTCCGATTTCAACAACAGCGGCATGCCGACTATCGCGACCGGCCGTTTGCCGGTGAGCACGCTGGATGAGGCCAAACGGTGATTGGGAAGATCGCGGCGTACGAAGGACAGTCCACGAACGGACCCTGGACGGCGCAGGGCTTGATGGTGGCCGACAAGGACGACAGCGAGAACTTCACGCAGGATAGCCAGAGCGTGCAGGCGCAACTGCCTTCCACCATGCAGGTGACCGACGTGTTCACGGCACGGTGGGGCACGACCGCGCGCGAGCAGACATCATGAACGCCATCAACTCGGGGCAGTTGCTGGTGGACTATCTCGGCCACGGCTCCGAAGAGCAATGGTCGGGCTCGGACATCTTCGACACGAACACTGTGGCCTCGCTGACCAACGGCTCGCAGCTGCCGGTGTTCTTGATCATGGATTGCCTGAACGGATTCTTCCAGGATGTGTACGCACAGCCGCTGGCGGTCACGCTTGATGCTGGCGCCGAACGGCGGAGCCGTGGCGGTGCTGGCGTCCAGCGGACTGAACCAGGCTCCGCCGCAGACCAAGCTGGACACGCTGGTGGTGCAGAAGCGTGCTGCAAATCTTCGCAGCCGACCTGGGCGACGCGATTGTCGAAAGCGAAATCGCAGATCAGCGACGCCGGTGGTTCGCAAGACCTACATCCTGTTCGGCGATCCCGCCATGCAGGTGAAGCAGCCTGCCAGCGACCGCCGCAGTAGCGAATCTCAACCAGACCGAAATCTTGTCACGCCGCTTGCGCACCGGCGGGCAATCTGGCCGTCTGCCGCAAGGGTTCGGTCAACGCGCGCATCACTTTGCTCGAATCCCGCGAAATCCAGCGACTGCGCGCCGTCGGAAAGAGCGCGCTCCGGGCAGGGATGCACTTCGATAATCAGCCCATCGGCTCCCACCGCTACTGCGGCGCGGGAAACGGCCGCAATCAGGCTCTGCTTGCCGGTTCCGTGCGATGGATCGGCGATCACCGGCAGATGAGAAAGATCGCGCGCCAGCGCGACGGCCGCCAGATCGATACGTGTTGCGCATCTCGGTTTCGAAGGTCTTGATGCCGCGCTCGCAGAGCACGACTTGCGTGATTGCCTCCAGAGAGCAGATATTCCGCCGCCAGCAGCCATTCTTTCACCGTCGCCGACGGGCCGCGCTTCAGCAGGATCGGTTTCTTCACCGTCGCCAGGCGGCGCAGCAGTGCGAAGTTCTGCATGTTGCGCGCGCCCACCTGCAGCATGTCGACGTGCTCGCAGATGATGTCGACGTCTTCGGTGCTCATCACTTCGGTCACGACCGGCAGACCAGTTTCCTGCTTGCGCTTCGCGCAAAATCTTGAGCGCTTCGAGGCCCGAGCCCTGAAAGTCGTAGGGCGAGGTGCGCGGCTTGTAAGCGCCGCCGCGCAACATGGCGCGCCCGCCGCTTTACGGCGTGCGCGGTATCGAGCAACTGCTCGCGCGACTCGACCGAGCACGGCCCGGCGATAACCACCACTTCGGGGCCGCCAATAGCGACTCCATTGATCTTGACGATGGAGCGCTCCGGGCTTGACCTGGCGGCTGACCAGTTTGAAAGGCTGGGCGATGGCGACGACATTGTCGACTCCCGGGAGCGACCTGCAAGCGCTTCGATCTCGTGGCGGCGTCCGCTGCCCACGGCAGCGACAATCGTGCGCTCCGTGCCCCGCGTAACGTGGGGCTGATACCCAGCCTCGCGAATGCGTTCGATCACGTGCTTGATTTCTTGCTCGGTGGCTTTTTCCGACATGTTGACAATCATGTGGAGATTCTCCTTGTTGGATTGTGTGCACAAAAACAAAAGCCGCGATCCTGGATCGCGGCTTGCGCTGGAAGCTTGTTTGTCTAGATGGCCGTTATCGGCTCATCTTTCCTCCAAGCTGCCCTGCAGCCGCGGACCGGTAAACCAGTAATACGCGGTAAAGGTGCTGCCTGAAGTAAATCGTGTCATAGTGTTCAATCTCAAATTTGCCGAAAATCTTCAGACTTCCAGCTACTGAATGGAACTCGCTACGTTTGAAAAGGCCGTGTTGGCATTCGATCCGATCAATCGAATCGTCCCGACGACCAGCACCAGGATGACTGCCAACATAACGGCGTATTCGGCGATGTCTTGCCCCTGCTCTTCAGACCAAAGCCTGCACATCAGTTTGGACATGGTTTTCTCCTCCGGGCGTGGTCACATTCCCTCACAGGATGGAGCTGACATCCAACTAGTGCAGACATGATGCACGCGAATCAAGGTACTTGTCAAATATAGTTTTGGGATGTTTCCCCGTTAGTTCATGGCTGCGGAACGGGCGTGGGATGCGGGATTTCGACGGTGGCAGACGTCCGCGGCGGTAACAAGTCCTGGGCCGAATGTTGCGTGATCTGTAGAACGCGATTGGGGAGAATCCCGAGATAGAGCGTCGCCAGCACGGTTACGGCCAGAGCGGTTCCCAATCCTAACGAGATCCGGCCGACCGGAACTTCTTTGCGCGGCTCACGCATGTACATCATCACGATAACTCGGAGATAGTAGTACGCGCCAACTGCGCTATTCAGCACACCGATGATCGTGAGCCAGATCAGATTGGCCCGCAAAGCGGCGCTAAAGACGTAGAACTTGGCAAAAAAGCCCCCTGTCGCAGGGATTCCTATCAGCGAGAGCAGGAATACGGTCAATGTTGCAGCCAGCAGCGGTGAGGTTCGACCGAGGCCCTCGTAGTCTTCGAGGGTGACATAGCGCTCGCCGGCATTGGCAAAGTGGCTGACCACGGCAAACGCGCCCACGTTCATGGCGGCATACGCCGCGGTGTAAAACATCGCGGCGGAAATGCCATTGGCGGAACTATCCGCGCTGGTCATGGCGAAAGCGACGAGCAGATATCCAGCATGCGCGATCGACGAATAGGCCAGCAGGCGCTTGACGTTGCCCTGCACCAGAGCCCCAACGTTACCCAGAGTCATGGAAAGAGCGGCAGCCACCCACAGGAACCAGAAGCGTCCCGGAGCGTTAATGGCGAAGACAACCCGCAGCAGAACGGCAAACGCCGCGGCTTTCGGAGCCGTCGACATGAAGCCGACGACCGGGGCGGGAGCTCCCTCATACACGTCGGGTGTCCAAACATGAAAAGGGGCAGCGGCGACTTTGAACCCGAGTCCGACGAACATGAGTGCCATGGCGACGAAGGCCAGCAATCCGACCGGCCCATACTGCAGCTTCTGAGCGATGAGGTCGATGTTGGTCGATCCGGTAGCACCGAACATCAGAGCGACGCCATAGAGGAAGAAGGCCGTGGCGAAGGATCCGAGCAGGAAGTACTTAAGCGACGATTCGCTGCTGGAAGCCTCGTGGCGGCGAAATCCCGCAAGAATATAGGTGGAGATTGAGGATATCTCCAGCGCGATGAAAATCATGACCAGTTCGATCGCTGAGGACATGAGAACCATCCCAACGACACCGAACAAGATAAGAGCGTAATATTCGCCCGCACGAATTCGCTGTACCGCCATGTACTCGAAAGAGCTGAGGATCACAACCGCAGCGATGGCAATGACCAGAAATGAGAAAAAGATGCTGAAGGTGTCGACGCGAACCGTGTTCGAGAAAGCAAGACCTGGGGACTTGGCCATGTACCAGGTCGAAATCAATCCTGCGACGGTCCCTACGAATGCAATGAACCCGAGAGTTTTCTGACTCTTCTCCTCGTCTACCAGAGGATCGAGAATCATGACAATGATTCCGAAGACCGACAGGACCAGTTCAGGCAGGATGCGGATATAGTCCGCTCCTTGCGGGATGGCCTGCAACAGGATGGCGGGCAATGACGTCATTGTCCCACCACCTTGCTGATGGTTTGCGCAAAAGGAACCAGCGAAGCCTGAACCGCGGGATCGATTGCCGCCAGCCACAGAATGGGAGCAACCCCCATCACGAGGGCGGCCGCCACACAAGGCCATACGGCCAGTTTTTCAAGGACAACAAGATCAGGCAGAGAATTGTTCACCGGGTGCGTCACCTTGCCGAAGAACACGCGCTGGAACATCCACAAGAGGTAACAAGCGCTCCAGATCACTCCCGTGGCGGCGAGGATCCCATAAATTGGTTTGTCCTGAAATGCGCCACTCAGCACCAGGAACTCTCCGATAAACCCGTTGAGCAAGGGCAGGCCCACGGATGCCAGCACGATGAAGAGATACGAAGTCGCGTAAACCGGCATGGGCGTGGCCAGACCGCCGAATTCGGAAATTTCGTAGGTGTGACGGCGCTCGTGCAGAATTCCGGCCAGCATGAAGAGTGCGCCGGTGGAGACTCCGTGCGCCAGCATCACGAACATTGCTCCGTTCAGCCCGGATTGCGTGAAACTGAAGATTCCGAGTACCACGAATCCCAAATGGCTGACCGAGGAGTAAGCGATCAGCTTCTTCATGTTCGGCTGGACCATGGCGACGAGGGCGCCGTAGATGATGCCGATCAGTGCTAGCACAATGATCCAGTCGGCATTGCGGCGAGATTGCTCGGGAAACAATCCCAGGTTGAAGCGGAGCATGCCGTAGGTGCCCATCTTGAGCAGAACGCCGGCGAGCAAAACAGATCCGGCTGTCGGTGCTTCCACATGTGCGTCGGGTAGCCACGTGTGGAACGGGAAGAGGGGTACCTTCACCGCGAACGCAATGAAGAAGCCCAAAAAGAGCCATTGGGAGGCGGCCGGGAAATTCGGCACGGCGCCGCTCGCGATGGCATCGCGGATCACGACAAAGTCGAAGCTGTGAGTCTGCGCATAGAGCCATAGGATCGCCGCGAGCATGAACACGGAGGCGATCATGGTGTACATGAAGAATTTCACCGCCGCGTAGATCTTGCGCTCGTGGCCGAAGATGCCGATCAGCAGCGCCATGGGAATCAGCGTTGCTTCCCAGAAGAAATAGAAGAGGAAGAGATCGAGCGAAGTGAAGACGCCGATCAGGGCAGTCTCGAGAATCAGCAGGAGAATGAAGAATTCTTTTACCCGGGAGTGGACCGACTTCCACGAGATCAGCACACAAAGCGGAGTGAGAAACGTGGTGAGCACCACCAGCCACAGGGAGATACCATCGATGCCCATGTGATAGTGGATGTTGGGGCTCGAAATCCAGGCCTTGTCGATCTCAAATTGAAATCCCGTCTGAGCGCGATGGAAGTGCACCGGCAGGTGGACGGACAGCGCGAACGTCAACAGGGTGACGACCAACGAAAAGATGCGGATATCGCGGTCGCGCCGGGGAAGGAGGATCAGCAGCAAGGCTCCGGCCATCGGCACAAACGTCACCAGCGTCAGGATGTAGGGGCTGAGATGGTCGATGCTCATTGTCCCACCCCCCGCCAGATCATGTAGGCAATCACAACGGCCGCTCCCGCCGCGATCCAGCCGGCATAGGAGCGCAAGTTGCCGGATTGCATGTGGCGAACTTCATCCGACACATGGCGTGCGCCATCAGCGGCGTTGTTGATGGTATCGTCGATCACCTTGCGGTCGACTCCCTGCCAAAGAACGTCGGTCGATCCGAGGATCAGTGGTTTCACGACCAGCGCCGCATAGAATTCGTCGACGTAATATTTGTTTGCGACGAGCTTATACACCCCTGCAATCGAAGCGGCGATTTTCTGGGGCAGGTCCGGCCTGCGGTGATAAAGCTGCCAGGCTAGGCCGAATCCGAGCAGGGCTGCAAGAACGGAAATCCCGGTGAACATCAGCTCGGTGGAACCTTCTGTCTTGGGTTCATCTCCTTCAGTTTCCGTTCCGGCTGCACTTCTCTCGCCCACCTGCGTCTCGCCGCCACTGGCGGGAAGGCTCGACCGGAACACGTCTCCGAGAAAATGATCGAAGCGGTTGCTGCCGCCGAGTGATCCGGGGACGCCGACATATCCCCCAATGACAGAGAGAATCGCGAGGATCACGAGCGGAACCAGCATGACTCTCGGGCTCTCGTGAATTCCGCCATGTCCGTGAGCGGCCGGATTGTCGTGCGCTGAGTGAGTCTCGACGTCATGGCTGGTAGGAACCTCCCCACGATATTCCCCGAAGAAGAGTCATGAACCAGAGGCGGAACATGTAGAAGGAAGTGATGAACGCCGTGATCACGCCGATCAGCCAGTAAATCCAGCTTGCCTGATAGGAGCGCCAAAGGATTTCGTCTTTGCTGAAGAATCCGGCGAAGCCGGGGATACCCGAAATCGCCAGAGTGGCGGCAGTCATCGTCCAGAAGGTCCACGGAAGTTTGGTACGCAAGCCGCCCATCTTGCGCATGTCCTGTTCGCCGCCGACTGCGTGGATGACCGATCCGGCAGCCAGAAAGAGCAGACCCTTGAAAAAAGCGTGGGTCATCAAGTGGAAGATGCCGGCAGAGAAGGCTCCCACACCGCAGGCCATGAACATGTAGCCCAGTTGCGAGACAGTCGAATAAGCGAGGACCTTTTTTATATCGGTCTGCGTGATGCCAATGGTGGCGGCAAAGAACGCGGTCAAGGTTCCGATCACGGCGACCACTGTCAAGCGCCAGGCGCGCGCTCGAAAATGACGTGAGATCGGGAGATCATGTAGACCCCGGCAGTGACCATAGTGGCCGCGTGGATCAGAGCGGAGACCGGAGTGGGGCCTTCCATTGCGTCCGGAAGCCAGACGTAGAGCGGGATTTGGGCTGATTTACCGCACGCGCCCACCATCAGTAGAATCCCGATTGCGGTGAGCAGTCCTGCACCGGCAGTCTCCGGAGTCATAGGACGGACTTGATCGAAGACTTGGGTGAAGTTTAGTGAATGGAAGTGCTGGATGAGGAGGAACAATCCAATCAGAAATCCGAAGTCGCCAATGCGATTGACGATGAACGCTTTCTTCCCGGCGGACGCGGCAGAATCCTTGGTGAACCAGAACCCGATCAACAGATAGGACGCCAACCCAACGCCTTCCCATCCGATGAACATTACCAGGTAGTTGTTCGCCAGAACCAGCGTCAGCATGAAGAACATGAACAGGTTCAGGTAGCTGAAAAACCGGTAGAAGCCGGGGTCGTCCCACATGTAGCCAACGGAGTAAATGTGAATAAGGAATCCGACGCCTGTGACAACCAGCAGCATGACTAGCGAGAGTTGATCAAGGTAGAAAGCAAAATCGACGGAGAAGGTCCCGGCGCGGATCCAGTGGGCCAGGTACTCCTGATAAGGAAGCTCCAGGGAAGAGAAGCGGAAGGCGACCATAAGGGCCAGGCGAAAGCTGCGCCGCAGAAGAACAGGCCCACCGCGCTGACCGCCGCCCGTGAGGATTTCTTTCCCAGAAATCCATTGATCGCGGCACCAGCCAGTGGCAGGACCGGAATCAGCCAGAGATTGAGATTTGGGGGCGTCATAATTTGAGCAGATTCACCTGATCGACATTCAACGTCTCGCGCGTCCGGTAGACGGCCAAGATGATGGCCAGCCCGACAGCCGCTTCGGCCGCGGCGACGACCATCACGAAGAACACGAAAACTTGTCCAGCCAGCGCATGCCAGTGTGCCGCAAAAGCGACGAACGACAGATTCACCCCGTTGAGCATCAGCTCAATGGACATGAAAATCGTGATGATGTTGCGCTTGATGAGAAATCCGGTTACGCCACAGGCGAACAGGATTCCACTGAGCACAAGGTAGTAGGAAAGTGGAACCATCAGTCGCTCACTTTCTGCGCCGGACCTCCGCCCGGGGTGGTTGGTTTGCTTGCCAGCACCACTGCACCCATGATCGCGATCAGAATCAGAATCGAAGTGATTTCAAACGGCAGAAGAAACTCGTGAAACAGCAAATCACCGATAACCGCCGGAGATCCGGGCAAAGCGCCCGCTGGAACTGCTTCGGTCCCTGAATGCCGCAGAACGACCCAGGCCAGCAACAAGCTTCCGATGAGCATTCCGGGAATGCCGAACAGCACTGCGACACGACTGCCCTTCGTTTCCTCCTCGACCCCGGCGTTCAAGAGCATAATGACGAAGACGAACAACACCATAACCGCGCCAGCGTAAACGATAACCTGCACGGCGGCCACGAATTCTGCGCCCAATAAGAGGTACTCGCCGCCGAGCGGCCATCACGGCGATCAAGGAAAGGGCGCTGTTGATCGGGTGCCTCTGCACAAGCAGGTTGACCGCGCCCCCTACGGCGATGACTCCGAAGGCAAGAAATAGAATGAGATGAATGCTCATGAGCCAGTTCTCAGTTCTCGGTTCTCGGAAAAGCTGCCATTCTCAGTGAGGGCTTCAGCTGAGAACTGGGAACTGAGAACTTTCACCATGCGACCGCCACTGCGGTCGCAATCAAATTGACCAGCGCGAGCGGCAGCAGGAACTTCCATCCAAATGCCATCAGTTGATCGTAACGGAAGCGCGGCAACGTGCCGCGCACCCAAATATACAAAAAGAGAAATGCGAAAACCTTGGCGGCGAACCAGAAGACCGGCAAGACCGCCTGCAAGATGCGCGGTCCAAAGAGCGGTCCATTCCAGCCGCCCAGGAACATGAGCGTCGCCAGGCAGCCGACCGTAATCATGTTGGCGTATTCGGCCATGAAGAACATGGCGAACTTCATAGCGCTGTACTCGGTGTGATAGCCGGCTACGAGTTCAGTTTCGGCTTCGGGCAGGTCGAACGGAATGCGGTTGGTCTCAGCGTAAGCCGCCATCAGGTAGCAGAAGAATCCGATGATCTGGCCGCTGAAGATATTCCAGCGAGGAATGAAGCCCCAGAAATGACCTTGCTGCGCGTGCACGATGTCCTGCAGGCTGAAACTGCCAGCCATGATCAGCACGCCCACAAGGGAAAGACCGAGAGAGATCTCGTAGCTCACCATCTGTGCGCTGGCTCGCAGGCCACCGAGCAGGGAATACTTGTTGTTCGAGGACCACCCGGCGAGCGCCACGCCGTAGACTCCGATCGATGTCACTCCCAGGATCAGCAGCAGCCCGGTGTTGACGTCGGTCGTGATCTGCAGCGGGATGGTATAGCCGGCGATCGTCACCGGATTGCCAAACGGAATTACCGAGATTGATGTCAGCGCGAAGATCACAGCAATCAGCGGAGCCGCTATGAACAGCGGCTTATACACGTGCGGCGGAGTCAGGTCCTCTTTAAACAGGAACTTGATGCCGTCCGCGGCTGGCTGCAACAGGCCGAACGGGCCGACGCGCGTGGGTCCCCACCGATTCTGCATGTGGCCCACAACTTTGCGTTCAAGCCAGACGGTGTAGGCGACCGCAGTGAGCAGAAGCACGAGGACGATCGCAGACTTGATCACCGACGCGAGTATGTAGAGACCGATTGGCAACGTCCTGCTTCCTCTCTTTAGATCCTCAACAGGGACTGCGACAGCTATGAACCGCTAAAGGCTTAACCTAATCCGCTGCCACTTCGGCGGGCTTTGCCTCACGACTCTCGATAACGGAATTCAGCGCACGCGAATAACGTCCGAGTGTGCCTGACGTAAACAGAGTGTCGTTGGCTGGTGAAATCAATTCAGGCTTCTGCGACCCGCCCGGCCCGATTTCCGACAGCGACGTATGCTCGCTGTTGCCGGCCAGAAGATTCCTGCGAGAAACATCGTAGCCGGGAACCAGTCGCTGGATTTCATCCAGAATTGCGATTGGATCGAACGGACTCAGTTTCGATTCGAGTCCCTGCGTTTCGAGCCATACAGCGTGGCGATCCGCCTCGCCGGACTGCGCGCCACGGGATTGTCCCATGTCCGCCCTTACGCCACCGCCGAACGGAACCAGTTTGTGAACGTCATGGCCCATCGCATCGGCAATACGAACGATCATTTCAAAATCTGGCTTCGTCCCGGAGACTTCTCCTGCTTTCTTGACGAGCTGCAGGTCGCCGCAGGTGTTGGTCATGGTGCCGGCCTTCTCGTAAGCATTGGCGGCCGGCAATACGACGTCGGCAATCACAGCTGTTTCGGTGAGGAACATATCCTGCACCACGACGAAGGCCTTCGAGAAGGCAAATGGATCGATATTCAGGCGCCCGATTGGGTTCGAGCCCACAACGTATAAGGCTTTCAGCTTTCCATTCTTGACGGCATCGACCATGCCGGGAAGGTCGAGGCCGGGATTTTGTGGAATGTCTCCCCATTCGCGATGAAACTCGCTGCTACCCGCGACGGGATGGTATCCCGGCAGCAAATCAGGGTAGAGGCCCATGTCCGCCGCTCCACGCGAGTTAGCGTAGTCGCCGAGGCATACGAACTTCGCTCCAGGAATCCCGGAGCCGAATGCGACCAGGCTGGCAATGTCGTCGCCACGGACTTCGGAGCCGAAAATAATAACCAGATTCTGTTCGGCGCGAAGCTGGTCTCGGAACGCGGACCATGCATCTGTGCCGGCAGTATCTACGGCCGCGTCGTTGCCCGCCAGAAAAGCGGCCAGTTTGCCCTCGGCTCCGTCTGGGATTTGAAGGTAGCTTGCCGCTTGTCGACGCAGCTTGATGGATTCGGAGTTGACGACGTAAAGTCTCGCTCGGTGCAAGCGAACATTGTTGCGAATCTGCCAGGCCAATAGCGGATGCTGCTCCGTCGGATCGTTGCCAATCAACAGGATGGCTGGAGCATTAAAGACATCGGCCATCGTGGCAGTCGCGTTTTGCTTTCCGCGTAAAGCTGCCCCAAAAGCAGGGAAATCAGCCGTGCGATGATGGTCGACGTTGTTCGTCTTCAGAACCGTGCGGGCAAACTTTGAGAGCAGGTACGCTTCTTCGTTGGTGATCCGGTTCGAGCCGACCACGCCGATGGCCGAGGCACCATCTTTGTCGCGAATCTCCGCGAACTTCTTTCCGACCAGCTCGAAGGCTTCTTCCCAGGTCGCCGGAGTGAGGCGTCCATCCTTGCGGATCAGCGGGGTCGTGAGACGGTCTTCGTGGTTCGCGAAATCGAAGGCATATCGACCCTTGATGCAGAGGAAGTCGCCATTGGTGCCGCTCTTGTCGCGATTGTCGCCACGGACGATCTCCATGCCAGTATCGGAACGGCGCACGCCCAGGGTCGTTTTGCACCCGTCGCCGCAGTGCGTGCAGACGGTGCCCACGTGCTTCATTTCCCACGGGCGCGTCTTATAGCGGTAGGATCCCGAGGTCAGCGCACCGACGGGGCATATATCGATGCACATGCCGCATTCTTCGCACTCGAGGTGGTCTTCTTTGTTAGGGGCAATGAGAGAGCTGACACCGCGGTTCTGCACTCCGAGCGCCCAGACGTCCATGCCCTCGCCGCAGACACGAACGCAGCGGTAGCAGAGAATGCAGCGCGGCCGGTCGAAGTAGACGATCGGGGACCATTGCTGCTCATCTTTATGATTCTTGGTGTCGATGAATTTCGATTCCGCGGCGCCGTAGGAGAACGTCATGTCCTGCAGTTCGCACTCGCCACCGGCATCGCACACCGGGCAATCCAGCGGGTGATTCGCCAGCACCATCTCGAGCATCGACTTGCGCGCCTGCTTGACTTCGGGGCTATCGGTGGTAACGATCATGCCCTCGCTAACAACCGTGGTGCAGGCTGTCTGCAGCTTGGGCATCTTCTCGATCTTCACCAGGCACATGCGACAAGCACCCTGCAAAGAGAGATTGGGGTAATAGCAGAACGAGGGCACTTCGATACCCACACTCTTGCAAGCCTCAATCAGGAGCGTACCCGCCGGAGTGGTGAGCTTTTTTCCGTCGACAGTGAGAGTTACATCAGCCATGAAATTGAGTAATTGGGTAATTTTTAAATTGGGTAATTTAAAAGCTTCTATACCAAGGACCTCTTGGCCGTTTGCTGCGAGGCCGTGATGATTGCTGTCAACTCATGCGCTTCCTTTAACAGTTCTATTGTTTTTTCTGGTTGTACAATCCCAGAATCCGTGAGCAGTTCCAGCCACAGCACGCATTCGTCAGCTTCCTCCGCGACTATGCCAATTCGAGCAACAAACTCCGATTTCGATCGCGCGCGGCAAACCGCTCGATAATTCACCGCACCCGATGTTCCACATCGTAACAACTGTTTTCCAAGAACCTGAGTATCGGTCCGGTAAGGCAAGGATCTATACAAACGAATAATCCGTAGCGCAAATGCTTTTGTACGATCGCGAAGCTGTTCCGGCTGCGAGGCCATTGCTTTTCAATTGCTCAATTACTAAATTTCCCAATTACTCAATGTCACTAGTGCGCGAAAACCGGCAACTCCTGGACAGCCCCCGCCTTCTCGTAGGGGCACGGACGTCCTTCCAAATGATCTTCAAATTCTTTGCGGAATTTCTTCACGAAGCCGATCGTCGGCATCGCTGCGGCATCGCCGAGCGGGCAGAACGTCCGGCCGAGCATGTTTTCCGCAAGATACTGCATGTTGTCGATGTCCTTCTTTACGCCGCCGCCGTTATGAAATCGGATCAACGTCTTCTTGAGCCAGTCGGTTCCCTCGCGGCAGGGGATGCACCATCCGCAACTCTCATGCTGATAAAACTTCATCGTCCGCAGAGCGAATTTCACAATGCACTGTTGATCGTCGATCACCACCACGCCACCGGAACCGAGCATAGACCCGGCCTTCGCTACGGAATCGAAGTCCATAGCCACGTCGACCTCATCGGCAGTAAGGCAAGGGCAGGAAGCGCCCCCAGGAACCACGGCCTTGAGCTTGCGGCCGTTGGGAATTCCGCCACCAACGTCATAGATCATCTTCTTGAGGTTGTAGCCCATGGGCAGTTCGTAAACGCCGGGCTTCGCGATGTTGCCGCTCAAGCAGAACAGGCGCGTGCCGCCATTTTTCGGCGTACCCAGTTTCGCGTACCAGTCGGCGCCCCCAGAATAATGTGGGGGACGTTGGCCAGAGTCTCCGCATTATTAATGACAGTGGGTCCGCCCCAGAGTCCGACAACGGCAGGGAAGGGAGGGCGAATGCGGGGAACGCCGCGCTTGCCTTCGAGCGATTCCATCAAGGCCGATTCTTCCCCGACTTCGTAGGCGCCAGCGCCGCCGTGCCAGAAGACGTCGAAATCGCGGCCGCTGCCGAAGATGTTCTTCCCAAGGAATCCCTTCGCATAGGCGTCTTTGATCGCCTTCTGCATGATGTTCGACAGGTAGCGATACTCGCCGCGGATGTAGATGTAGCCGTTCTTGGACCCGACGGCCAGCCCGGCGATCATCACGCCCTCGATCACGGAGTGCGGATCATGCTCGAAGATCAGCCGGTCTTTGCAGGTGCCGGGCTCGCTTTCATCGCCGTTACAGAGCACGTATTTTGGTTTTGCCGACTGCTTGGGGACGAACGACCATTTCATCCCGGTGGAGAAGCCTGCGCCGCCACGCCCGCGCAGTCCGGAATTCTTGACCTCATTAATGATGGCGTCCGGCTCCATGGCGAGCGCCTTCTGGACGGCCTTATAGCCGTCGAGCTGGAGATATCGGTCGATGTCGGTCGCACCCTGCCCAAAGCGCCGGGAGACCACTTTTACCTCGTCGGGATGGGAGACCAGAGAAGCCATTGTGTAATTCTGTAATTGAGAAATTTTGTAATTTGAACTTCTCGTGCGAGCCGTCGTTCAATTACCAAATTACTAGATTTCCCAATTACCAAATGCTCTTATTGC
This sequence comes from uncultured Acidobacteriota bacterium, assembly GCA_963807095.1. GTDB lineage: Bacteria > Acidobacteriota > Terriglobia > Terriglobales > Acidobacteriaceae > Sulfotelmatobacter. The sequence continues at coordinate 354,755 of CAWEAF010000004.1, forward strand.
GTTCCCTTCGTCTTATATTCGTCGAGAATCCTGTCCATTACCTCCGGGGTCAGGTTCTCGTGGAAGTCGTAATTCACCTGTGCCGCGGGAGCCCAGCTGCAGGCTCCGATACACTCCACTTCTTCCAAAGTAAACATACCGTCGGGCGTGGTCTGCTTGTGGCCGATCCCCAGCTTTTTCGCACAGTGATGCAGGATTTCTTCCCCGCCGCGCACCATGCAGCTGATATTGGTGCAGACCTGCACGTTGAATTTACCTCGCGGCTTGGTGGTCAGCATGGAGTAGTAGCTGATCACGTTGCGTACTTCCAGCTCCGTCAAATCCAAACGACCGGCAATCTCGACGATGACCTCATCGGACAAATAGCCGACCTCGTCCTGGGCGTAAAGTAACGTCGGGACGAGAGCCGAGCGCTTGGTCGGATAGTGCGGCACCATCTCGGCAAAGCGTGTTTCGAATTGGTCAGAAAAACGCATAAACAATTTGGTAATTTAGTAATCGGGTAATTTTGTAATCCAAAAACCAGTGGCCGGATGGCTCGCTTTTCAAATTACAAAATTACCCGATTACCAAATTACAAGATTCATCTCACCGGTCAATTTCCCCCAGCACGATATCGATGCTTCCGATTGCCGCCACGACGTCGGCGATCAAGCGCCCTTCACACATGGATGCCAAGGTTTGCAGATTCGCGAAACAAGCGGAACGCATGTGTACGCGATAGGGCTTGGCGGTGCCGTCACTCACGATGTAATAACCCATCTCGCCGCGCGGAGATTCAACCGCCTGATAGACCTCACCAGCTGGAACTGCAAAGCCTTCCGTGATGATCTTAAAGTGATAGATGAGAGACTCCATTTGAGTCTTCATCTTCTCGCGTTCGGGCAGTACGATCCCCGGTGCATCGGCCCTGATCGGTCCTTCCGGCATACCGTCGAGGGCCTGCCGAACAATCCCAATGGATTCACGAAGTTCCAGCACTCGGCACATGTATCGCGCGAAGACGTCGCCATCTTGCGATACCGGCACTTTGAATTGGAATTTCTCGTAGCTGGAGTACGGCATATCGCGGCGCAGATCGATATCGACTCCGCTGCCGCGGAGAGTGGGACCGGTCGCTCCCAGGGCGATCGCGTCTTCGGCTGTCATGCGGGCGACGCCTTTTGTACGCATCAGCCAAATCGGGTTGCCCGTCAGGAGATTCTCGTACTCATCCACTTTCTCGGGAAAATATCCTGCAAAGTCGCGGACGCGGTCGAAAAAACCAAGCGGAGGCTCGAGCGCGATTCCGCCCACGCGGAAGTACGATGTCATCATGCGCTGTCCGCTGACCATCTCGAACATCTTCAAAATCTCTTCGCGCTCGCGGAAGCAATACAAGAAGACCGTCATGGCGCCGATGTCCATGGCGTGGGTGCCCAGCCAGACCAGGTGCGAGTTGATGCGCGTAAGCTCGTTCAGCAAAACGCGCAGCCATTGCGCTTTGGGCGGAATCTCCAGCCCCAACAGCTTTTCGACTGCAAGCACATAGCACAGATTGTTCGTCAGGGGGCAGAGGTAATCAATACGATCCGTCAGGGGAACCACTTGCTGGTAGAACTTGGCCTCGCACGTCTTCTCGATGCCAGTGTGCAGGTACCCGATATCGGGCATGAGGCGGACGACGGTCTCGCCGTCAATCTCGAGAATAACGCGCAGCACTCCGTGCGTCGACGGGTGCTGTGGGCCCATATTCAGGATCATCGTGCGATCCTGGGCGGGCTCCAGAACTGGTGTAGGGGAGAGATGAGCCATCTAGCGGTAGCCCTCCACAGGATAATCTTTGCGGAGAGGATGGCCTTCCCAATCTTCGGGCATCATGATGCGGCGCAGATAAGGATGCCCGGAGAAGCGAATACCGAAAAGATCGAAAACCTCGCGCTCAAAGTAATTCGCGCCCGGCCACACGGAGGTGATCGACTCGACCACCGGGCTCGAGCTGTTCAAACGAACCTTTAAGCGAACACGCTCTTTCTTAGGAATCGAAAGCAGATGATAAACGACCTCAAACCTTGGTTCGGAGGGATACCAATCGACGCAAGTGACATCGGAAAGGAAATTGAACGGGCAGGCCGAATCCTCTTTCAAAATCGCGCAAGTCTCGCGAATTGCGGGCCGGTCGACATAAATTGTCATCTCGTCGCGGTCGTACTTCACTCCTTGAATCGCCTGCGGGTTCCAAGCAGTCAGGCGGGCAACGGCGGGATGATTCTTCAGTTGCTCCAGATCGGTGATGGCAGGGGCCAGAGGCATTAGCGGCGTTCCTCCCCCGTCCGGGTCTCACCCCAATCCAGCACGCCTTTCTTCCAGACATAGAAGAAACCGACCAGAAATATCCCGATATACACGAACATCTCCCACAAGCCGAAGTGCTTCAGCTTCCGCAAAATGATGGCCCAAGGGTAGATGAAGACCGCCTCTACGTCGAACAGAATGAACAGCATAGCGACCAGATAGAACTTCACCGAGAAACGCTGGCGCGAGTCTCCGACCGGAGTCATGCCGCATTCGTAAGCAGAAAGCTTGGCGCGCGTGGGCTTACGCTGACCGATGAGCCACGAAAGGCTGACAATTGCGACCGCAATACCGCCCGCCATCAGCATATGGATGAGGAAGGGGAGGTAGCGAGCGAAGTAATTGTCGGGCATAGGACGAGGTATATATAATTCGCGCCAAAGCGAAACCGGAAACATTCTAGGTTATGAGGTTGCAGTCAACAGTGTCAAGCGAAGTGCGCGACAAAATTGTGAGATTGTGTAATTTGGCGTTTGAGTAATTGAAACAGCGATCGCCGACGCACTCCACTTTCGGGACGCAGGGTTCCAATTACAGGATTACGCAATTGATCCAACAAGAAAATTCCTATGATTTTTGGGTTCAACACGGATGTAAAGCACGGCGACACCATCTACCACGTGCAGAGTGAGGCGCGCGAGGGCGAACTGGTATTGCAAACGCAGGTATTCGTGCGTGGCCGCTGCGTTGGCAAACGCGCGAAGTCGTATGCCAGCAAAGCCAGCGAAGCGCCAATTGGCGACGCGCAGAAAGAACAGCAGCTGCGTGAACAGCATCGACTCGTGCTGGACGCGATCCGCGAGGGAAAGCTCGATAGCGTTCTTGATCGTGCGGAGCCGGAGACCCTGGCAGTGGTCAAAGAACTCGATGTGCAATGGCTGAATGCCGAATCGGTTCACGTCGATCGAAATCTGACCATGCAGTTGCGAGTAACCGAGGGCGGCGCGGCAGCTTCGGGCGCCAGACTGACATTCCGCTTCGCGAGGCCGGGCTCGGCGCCGTTCTATACACAGGCGGTAGCCGATTCCGGCGGCACGGCCGAAATCAAGATCGAGGTTGAGGAAACATCCCTGCCCGACGCATCCCTCCTGGTGCAGGCCAATTTCGAAGGGCGAACCGCCACACGGAAATTTGTGCTGCGCAAGGCGGACTAAGGCTCCGCGACGTTACAATCTTTCTTGGGAGCGCGGAAAGCGCTCATCCTCTCATCATGAAACTCCACATCAACGGGGAAGAACGGGACTTTGCCGGCCCGGCGCTTACTTTATCGGTGCTGGTTGAGGAGCTCGGGATGAAGGCCGACCGTGTAGCGGTCGAGTTGAACCGCGACGTCGTACCTCGGGACCGATGGGCGGAGACCTCTCTTAAGGAGGGTGACCGGCTGGAGGTCGTCCATTTTGTGGGCGGCGGTTTGGGTTCTCCGGTACCTCGGCAGGAACTCTCTTAGTCACTAACCCCTTCCTTTTCTTTGCTTAATCCACAGCAACTCATGCCTAGAATGTCTGAAACATTTTGCACACTGGATATTGCAGCACCTATGAATGAGCGCAAAAGGTGAAGCGGATACTTCGGTAATGTCGCCGGATTACTGCAGGCGTGCTAGAAAAGCTTCGAAGAGAAGTCGGGCCGGGAGATGCGGGAAACACGGAGGAACACATGGTCGGTGAACTGGACATCCTCAACGAATGGATTCCGGAACAGATGCAGCCTGGTACCGTCTTCGTGCTCGAGAATGCCGGTGAGATTGGCGAGAAAGAAGATCCCTACTGGGCGGTGCTGTCGTGCCCCTCTTGCGGCATGCTGGGCCTGATCACGCGCAAACAGATTAACGGACTACTTCCAGTGATCTGCGGCTCTGAGTCGTGCTCGGCACAATTCTTCATTCGCGACAGCGAAGTAGTGGTGCGCAAGCCGTTCTGATATTGGCCGCCGGGCAGGTGAAGCGATGTTCCACCCTGGTGCCTTCGTAGACTTGCCATTCTTCCCAAGACCACCCGCCTACGAGGAGCACATCGTTCAACCGATCATGGGACGTTGCTGATCGTCTTTGGGATCGTTGCTGTGCTTTTTGCAGCGATGGGGTTTCTGCTCGACAGATTCTGGAGACTCTATTGACTTAGCGTTTCACCAGTTTGGCGTTTTCCAACTCCACCGGCACCTGCTCAACGATCTCAATCCCGAATCCCTCCAGCGCGGCTACCTTTTTCGGGCGGTTCGTCAGCAGGCGGATGCGCCGCAGATTCAGATCTGACAGGATCTGCGCGCCAATTCCGATTTCACGCTGAACCCGGCGTTCGGCATCGTAGAGAGAAGGCAAGCTGCGTCCTCCGTGGAAACTGAGGGCTGTGCGTTCACCGACTTTATCGACGGCGAATCCTTGAGACGTCTGGTGGAGGTAGATCAATGCGCCAAGCCCCTGGCTGGAGATTCGCTTGAGCGAACCTTCCAGGGTAGCGTGGCATTCGCAGCCGGTTGCACCGAAGACGTCGCCCATCAGGCAATGCGCATGCATGCGGACCAGCACGGGTTCTGTGCTGTGCTCGATATCGCCGCGAGCCAGTGCAACGTGCGACTCGCCGCCATCTACTTCGCTGGAATAGGCAATTAGCCGGAATTCTCCAAATCGAGTGTCGATGAGGGCCTCTCCGAGGCGATTGATATAACGCTCATGAGCCATGCGATAGCGGATGAGCTCGGCGACCGTGAGCATCTTCAGGCGGTGCTCGCGACAGAATCCGATCAGGTCGGGAACGCGGGCCATGCTGCCGTCGTCTTTCATGATTTCGCAGATGATTCCAGCCGGGACCAAGCCCGCGAGCCTCGCCAGATCGACGGAAGCTTCCGTCTGTCCGGCACGAACCAGCACGCCACCTTTGCGCGCGCGAAGAGGGAACACATGTCCGGGCCGGGCCAGATCTGAGGGCTTGGTCGCGGGATCGATTGCCACCAGAATGGTGCGGGCGCGGTCATAAGCCGAAATTCCGGTGGTGACGCCCTGCCGGGCATCGATTGCCTCGCAGAAAGCGGTGCCAAACTGGGAGGTGTTCTCGGCCGTCATTGGCCCGATATTGAGGTGCTCCAGCCGCTCCTCAGTCATCGCCAGGCAGACCAGGCCGCGGCCATGCTTGGCCATGAAATTGATCGCTTCCGGCGTGACCTTCTCGGCGGCGAGGGTGAGATCGCCCTCGTTCTCGCGATCCTCATCGTCGACCACGACGATCATCCGGCCGGCTCGAATCTCTTCGATCGCATCAGGAACGTCGGTGAACGGAGACTGGAGGCTCATACTGTCGCGATTGTAACAACCGGGTAAGCCGACATTGTCAAGAAATTAACTACCGGGCCAGCTCATGTTCGGCGCCCCGAAATAGCGCTCGCATCGCCCGTATCACCCATCGAATGAGCAGGACTATTACCCCGGCCAAAATAACGGCCAATGATCCAGCCACGTAAGGATGCTGCGTTGCCAGCCAAGTCAGCCCAATGGCGAGCACGTCTTCGCCAAGGCTGAGGCTGATATTGGACAACGGCTCAGGAGAGGGTGTAACGGCTGTTCTTGCGGCGGTCTTACCTCCATGGGCAATCAAGGCGACGCCCGCGCCCAGCAAAGTGGCGAGCAACTGGTGCTCCGGGGAGAGTTGGCTGGTGGCGCGATACGCGAGAAGTCCAGCCACGGGGACGCGGATGAACGTATGCAGGGCGTTCCACACCAGGTCAAAGGCGGGGATCTTGTCGGCGAAGAACTCGATTGCGAACAATGTGCAACTAGCGGCGATTAGAGGCCATCCTTCGAGAACGTGAAGTCCTGGCGGAAGAGGCAAATGGCCGAAGCGCCCCAGCAGCCCAAGAGCGGCGACAGTGGCGTATACGTTCAGTCCGGCGGCGAAGCCGATTGCCACCAGCAGGCCGAAGACTTCGCTGGGCGGGATCTGGAGGATATCAGGCATGGTGCGGGAACAGACGATCTGCAAATTCGTCCGAAGTTAACTGAGCAAAATGGAAAAGGTCGCCCTTGCGAGCGACCTTATCTTTTCAATCCCCACCTTTACAGCGTAGATTCGATCTCAAAACCCCACGCTTCCAAAAGAGGCTCTGGGATGTATTTCGAGTTCTTGTTTCGGCGCGCCCACTCGCGCAAGCGAGTTGATCGCAGATATTGGTCGGGAGAAAGCTTGTATTCCCGCACGACTTGCTCGAATTCGGTGATAGTTGGGGTAATGGGCCCGATCGGCTCGGGTTTGCCCCAGTTAGGATTTCCGCGTCGCTTGGCCATGAACAATTGCCTTTCCACTCAAAGGATAAGAGTTCTACCTACTTGCCCTAAGTATAAGATTCTCCGCTTCCTCTTCAGGATGCAACTTCAGCTCGATCGTCCGTGGGACAAACTCAGGACGTCAGCAATCCAGGAAGCGCTTCAGGGCTGATCAGAGACTAAATATCTTAGATTCAATTTAACTGAAAAGTCAATGAGAATTCCGTTGGCTTCGGTTAGCAGGATCCCACAAGCCATTGCGGAATAAGGGTTTGTTTCTCCACACGCAAGCGATGCGTCGGGATGCCTACCCAGCCGCAGCATTGTCCGTTGCGGCTGCGGGGTGGCTCGTGGTTACCTGCGTAATCAGGCGCAGGCCATGAGCCGTTGATCCCCTTAGTCGATAGACATAGAGTTCAGGCAGGAGCGAGTATTTCCATGGATTCACGGACCGGAGCCCGGAGCGCGGGTGCAGGACTGCGGATGCTCGGACTCGGCTCAGGACAAACGCGGCTATGACCCTAAAATCGCTGGTGTTATGTTCGGACGAGAAGATCGTACGAGTATTGCGCCGTGTGCTGGGCGACCTCGAGATCGATATTGAGCTGTGTTCGAGCTCTGACTCCGCGTTGCGCAGACTAACCCGCCAGAGATACGAAGCGATCATCGTAGATTGCGCCGCTGACGGCGCCCCCGAGGTTCTACGCAGCGCCCGTAGTGCTCCCTGCAATAAGCAAGCCGTGGCTGTGGCCATTGTCGAGCCTCAGATCGGACTAAAGGCGATCTTCGCCCTGGGAGCGCATTTTGTTCTCTACAAGCCGGTTTCCAGCGAACGGGCGAAATCCAGCTTCCGAGCGGCTCGCGCTCTCATGAAAAGTGAACGCCGGCGCAATGTTCGTGTTCCGGTACAGATTTCGGTAGTTGTGCGCAGTAGCGGGGTCGGCGGCAACATGAAAGTGGGTACCCTCGACCTGAGCGAAGGAGGCATGGCCGTGAGCATGCCCGACGGGCGGCGTCCTTCGAATCCCCTGCAAATCAGCTTTACCTTGCCCGGGAAAGATCATCCGCTCGAAATTGCAGCGGAATTTGCCTGGGAAGGTTCGAGCCGGCAAGCGGGGCTGCGCTTCGTTCAAACCTCTCCCGAATCGGCTCGCGAACTGAGGGAATGGCTCACGCGCAATTCCACGGAAACTGAGCAGGAAGATCCGCCGATTCGTTGCCAGCTGACCGACTTGAGTCTTGGGGGATGTTATCTGGAGATTGCTTCTCCCTTCCCAGTGTCGACACGGGTAACGCTGTCGATGCGGGCTGGGGGAGTGGAGGCACGCGCGCAGGGTCTTGTTCGTGTGATGCATCCTGATCGTGGGATGGGTGTGGAGTTCACCCAGGGCACTCAGGAGCATCGAGCCGCGGTGGAGAAATTCCTGGGCGTATTGACCGAGAACCGCACATTGCTCCCTGAGTTGTTCGTACAACCCGAAGGCTTGGAGTCCGAAGCCTTATCGGCAAAGCTGACGTCGCCCGATCTGGAAGATCCTTTGCTCCAGCTTTTCTACGGAGAACCCCTCTCCGCCGAAGACTTCAAGCAGGCCTTGCACAAGCAGCGCGCCATTCCAGCCGACCAGGCGGCCGCCGCTCCTCACGCGTAGAAAACTGCCGCTTCCTGTTTTGGACGCGTATCCCAGACGGCCTCGCAACGATATTGATTCAGCTAGAATAGGCGCGAGCCGGGATGGCGAAACTGGCAGACGCAGCGGACTTAAAATCCGCAGGGGCCAAAAGCCCTGTGGGGGTTCGATTCCCCCTCCCGGCACCAAGCAAACTATCACCCGAGACGGTTTTGACTGTCCTGAACTCTTCCTTTCCAGTCGCCGCCCCTGCCGTTCCAATATTCGAATGCCGAATGCACTGTCGCGCCCAGATAAAACAAAGCGGCCAGCGGCAGCGTCAGTGCCCATGCTGGATTCAGTCGATAGTAGCGCACCATGGTCGAATATGTGATCGTCATGACTGCCCAGGTGGCAGCGCCCACCGAGATCGTCAGCTGGCTGCGTGTGAGCAACAACAGTGGAGGCGCCAGATAGACGATCACCATACCCGCGATGGTGCCCAGTAGCAACAGCGAGGAATGCTTCAATTGACTGAAAGCAGTGCGCGAGACTATGTGCTCAACGTCAGAGAAGGTCTCGTATCTTCGCAAACTTTGGCTGTGATCTGTCAATCCTATCCATAATTTCCCCTGGCGTTGCTTCAGAAGCCCGGCCAGCGCGCAGTCGTCGATAACGGCGCCGCGAATGGATTCCAGTCCTCCAGCGCGTTCCAGCGTTTCTGCTCTCACCAGCATGCAGCCCCCGGCCGCGCCGGCGGTGGATTTCCGGCTATCGCGAATCCATGCGGGCGGGTAAAGCATGAAAAAGAAATACACGAAGGCGGGAATGAGGAGTTTTTCCGGAAGACTTTCGCAATGCAGCTTCACCATGAACGACACCAGATCATAGGGACCATGCGAACCAATGCTACCGAGATTCGCGACGGTCTCTGGGCCCTGCAATACATCAGCGTCTGCGAGGAGGAGCCAGGCGGGATTCAACGCGCGTGCGCGCTCGATGCCCTGGTGCATCGACCATAGTTTCCCCGTCCACCCCGCCGGCAGGGGCCTGCTCCGCATCACAATCAGCGCACCCGCCTTGCCCGCTTTTTCTGCAGCGCTCCGCGCTACACTCGCTGTACCGTCGCTACTTTCATCATCGACGAGAATGACGGGCATAGATACGCTTTGACTTAGCAGCGACGCGACGACCGGTCCGACCAGTGCTGCCTCATTACGCGCCGGGACCACCGCAACCACGCCGCCCGGAAATTTCACGTTTTCACTGGAGTGGGGTGTCGCGTTCTTGATACGCCAGAACGCTCCTCTGGCGAAGATGAGGTAAAACCACGTCAATGCCGTAAACGCAGCGGAGCTCGTGGCAAGCACTGTCATCGGGGTGAACGCGAGGGTATAACCTACGACAGATCAGATCAAGGGCTCAATCAGCTTAAATCAGCGAAAGAAAATCAGGCTGAACAGCCGGAGAGTCTGCCAATGCCGCGCGGGATGGCCTCGGTGAAGGTCATGCGGATTCCGTTCTCGGGTCGCAAGATCACCATGGGGCGTGCTTCGATGGTCTGGCCCGGAACCAGACAGAAATCGTATTTTCTGAGCAGAACACTCAGAATCATGAGCATCTGCAGCATAGCGTAATTGCCGCCAATACATCCCCGAGGGCCAGCTCCGAAGGGCAAATGAGCAAAGGGCGTGTGAAGCTTCTCTCTCGCTTTGGAGAATCGTTCCGGGTCGAAACTCTCCGGGTTCTCCCAGTATTGCGGGGAATGGTGGGCACCGTAGATGAAAACAACCACTGTCGAGCCCCGGGGTATGTCGAGCTCGCCGGCACGATCGTCCGCAAGAGCCATGCGGTCGACCATCCAGAATGGCGGATACAGGCGCAGCGCCTCCGATATGACCTGAGTCGTGAACTCGAACTTCCCAACGTCGGCGTAACTCAGAGGCTTGTCGCCCAGCACAGAATCGAACTCCAGTCGTACTCTCTCGACACAATCGGGACGCGAGCTTAGCAGGTAGAGGAGCCACGATAATGCGTTGGACGACGTTTCATGGCCAGCGACCAGCAGTTGCATGCTTTCGCTGAGTATCAACTCATCGTCCATGCCATGGCCGTCGCTGTAGCGGGCGTCCATCAGGATCTGCAGTAGATCGTGGCCTGGGGCCTCTTTGCGCCGCCGCTGGAGGTATTCACGCAGAACGCCGAAGGCGCGACTTCGCATGTCCCAATGTTTGCGCAGTTCCCCCGAAACGGCAAACCAGGGATTCAAATAGGGCTGAATGGTCTGCCGAACCATAAATTCCTGGACGGTTGAGATGGCCAGGCTGATCAGGTCGATGTCTTCCTCTTTCAACCGGGCACCAAACAGAGATCTGGCCACCATCGCGAAGGTTATCTTCATCATGAGGGCATAGATATCGACAGGGCCAAGCCGGGCTTGCCGGTCGAAGGTCCGCACCGAGTCGGCGAGGGAGTCCTGCATGATCGAGGACAAGACTTCGAGTTGCTTTCGCTCAAAGCCGGTCTGGATGAGGCGCCGTTGCGTGCGCCAGGCCTCCCCCTCAGTGGTGAGAAGTCCTTTGCCCAAGAAATGGCCCATCCGCCTTTTTTGGATGTCTGACTTGTGGTAGTTCTCCGAATTGGTTTTCAGCACATGCTGAATGACGACGGGATTGATGGTGACAATGGCCTCCTTGACGCCGCCAAAATAGAACCGGAAGGTGTCGCCATGGAGTTGGACGTACTTCGTGAGAACGCGCACAGGATTGTGAGCCATCGCGCGCGAATCCCGGAACGATTGGAATCGGGACACGGCGGGCATGCTTTGCGGCAAGGTAGTCACGCCTCGCTATCCATGCCTGAGCGGACAACCGCGGCAAATCCCAAGTGGTCCGGAATGGATGGTCTAGTCATCTGCCTAAACTATGTATTCGAAACCTGATCTTCATTTCCCAGTTGCTTCAAGAGTAGCAGATGATGTTTGATCGCCCGGCTCATTGTGGGATGTTGCCGATAGGGGACGCCATATTCCTCGGCGGTCTCCTTCACAATCCGGGTCAGCGGAGCGTAGTGAGTGTGGCATACAAAAGGGCACAGATGATGGACGATATGGTGGTTGAGCCCGCCTACAAGCCAACCGACTAGGGGGTTCGTGGTCGCGTAGTCCGCGGTTGTGGCGAAGATGTGATAGATCCCGTTGTCAAACTCGCTGCGGCTCACCGGAAAATAAGTGCTGTCAACACAGTGCGTTGTCTGGAATACAAGAGCGACACTTAGACCAATGATCAAATGAGCAAGCAAGAAAGACACGCCGACAAGCAGAACCGACTTCCCCAGCAACACGACCGGCAAGATGAGCATGTAAGTGAGGTAGAAGGCTTTTCCCGCAAAAAGGATGACGTATTCGCGAGCCGGATGCTTCGTGCTCTTCAGATAGTCGTGGGAAGGGAAGAAAAAACACTCAAAGTCTCTCACGAACACATAGTCTAGAGAAAACACCGCGTAAAGGAACAGCGCATAGATGTGCTGGAACCGCTGCAGAGGCACCCGGGGTTCATGGGGCGTAAACCGAAGAATGCCGCGTCCGGTAAGCGCGTCGTCTTCACCATGGAGATTGATGCAAGAATGGTGACCCCGATGATGGAGAATACGCCACATGTATGAGCTTATTCCACAAACATCGAAAACATAGTTCAGGGCTTTGTTTACAGAGCGCACTGACGAAATAGCATTGTGATTGCTGTCGTGCGCGATGTTCAGCAAAAGGAATGTCTGTGCGATGGCGTTGATAAGGTAAAGGCCGACAAATCTCCATGAATCCGGCTTGAGCGCGTAAAGAGCAATCCAACTGCCTGCCAGCACTGAAAGCCCCACCGCGATTTTGATCCACATGGCGTGGTCGGCCTTGGGGGACGTATTTCCGTCGGAAAAGAAATCGTCCAGGCGGCGGCGCAAGACCTTCGGGAACGTAGACCCATATGCGGGATCGGAAACGGAGTGCCGCAGCGCGGCTTCCGATGGCACGAGATCATCAATTTCGGGGATCAGATTAGTAACCGCCTCGTCTCGAAAGTTACCGGCGCAATTGGGGTGACGTCTCGCGCCGCATCCCTACTCGGTTTGCCAAAGAGTCGACCGGGCCAGCGACGGACTTTAACCCCCACATGCCGTGTCCAGCGCAAGCATCAGAAATTAGGGTTTAAAATGCATGCTAGCTCGAAAACTTAAGGAAGATCAAGGGAATTTCAGATCGCGGAATCCTGCATGAAGGCGATGCTTCTCCCACGAGACGAGGTTGCCACTCCTTCACAGGGTTCCAAATCTCTGTTACTATCGCCGCTCTGTGGGAAATCGAATCAAAGTGCTTTGAGTCGGGGATCCGGCGTTGGGCGGGGGCTCGTCTCACCGGACCAAAAGAGCGCACAGTGTTAGAAATAGTACCTCTGTTCTCGAAGTCGGTCTTGGCCCCTTGTGCATGGGTGCACAGCGTAATGTGGTTTTCTTATATGGAATCTTTTCAACGACACAGGAGGCTTACGAATGGCGGTGCCCCCGCCATGAGACCGATCCGAATCTATGATAGCTTCGATTTTAGGCAAGCTGGATAGTCTAGGGGATCAGCACCCAAGCAAAGTTCTTTATTCGTACATTGACGTGAACGGCAATCCGATTGGAAGCTACTCTTACGAGTCGTTTCTCCATCGGACGAAAGTGATCGCCGGACATTTGCGCAAGGAACATGGTTTCGCGTCGCAGGACCGTCTTCTGCTCGCGTACCCGCCGGGCCTCGAAATGATATGCGCGTTTTTCGGTTGTGTGCGCGCAGGACTAATCCCGGTGCCCGTCTACCCCCCCAGTTCTCGCGGTTTCCAGAGTTCGCTGTACAAAATGGTCCACATCGCGAAGGACTGCCAGGCTGCCGGCATTCTAACCAGCAAAGACTACCTAGGATCCCTGAGGACAAATCTTGCCAGAAGCGGAGTCTCGGCGTCGGGCGTCGACGTCGACTACATTTCCAGTTTGCCTTGGGTGGTAACCGAAGACTTCGCCGATAAGATTTCGGACGAGACGTTCAACGGCGCTTCGAAGATTCTGTTTCTCCAGTACACGTCGGGGTCGACTCGAGATCCTAAGGGCGTGATGGTCACCCATGAAAACATATTGCATAACTGCCCGCTCGTAATCGACCATCCCGCGCCGGTGGTTGTGTCATGGCTCCCGCAGTATCACGATATGGGGCTTATCGGGTGCTACCTTTATCCCGCGCTTATGGGTGGCACCACGTACGGCTTCGCTCCCACGGATTTCATTCAGCGCCCCGCCCTATGGTTCGATGCGATCAAGACTTATGAGGCCAGCGCCTCTGCGGCGCCCAATTTCGCTTACGACTATTGCTTGCGCGCCGGCCGGGTCTCAAAGGAGAGTCTGGAGAGTTGTGATCTTAGCTCGCTCCGCTTGCTCATGGTTGCCGCGGAGCCGGTCAAACCGGATACGTATACACGGTTTTTGGAGGCATTTCAGCCCTACGGACTTCGATCCGAGAGCTTCTTTGTCGCGTACGGGCTCGCAGAAAATACTCTGGCGGTTTCACTCCGTGGCCGCAATATAATTTCGGTCAACAAGAACGCCGTCGCGCTGGGGAAAGCTCGGATGACTACCGACGTGTCCGAAGTCAGCGCAGCCACTCAGATTGTCAGTTGCGGAATTCCTCTGCCCGGCCTCACGGTAAAGATCGTGGATCCTGAGAAGCACCTCGCGTTGGAGCCAGGTCGAATCGGCGAGATTTGGATCGCCGGAGGGAGTAAGTGCCCGGGGTTCTGGAACAATCCGGAACTGACTCTGAAGCTTTTTCATGCCCGGCTGGTGGATGACAGTCCATACGACGATGGCTACCTTCGCACCGGAGATATGGGTTTCTTCCACGGCGGCGAACTCTTCGTCTGCGGCCGTATCAAGGACATGATTATTATCCGCGGGCAAAACTACTACCCGCAGGATATCGAAGCAGTGGTGGAGAAAGCCTCCGGCCTGGTCCGAGCCAATTGCGTTGCCGCGTTCCAGATTAACGAAGACAGCGATCCGGCACTGGCGATCGTGGCCGAGGTAAAAAATCCAAAGGCCCTTCCCGACGCGCTGAAGATAGCGGCGGCCGTGCGCAATTACCTGAACGTGGAAGTGGCGCTGATTTCTTTTATAGCTCCCCGTGCCATCCCGAGGACGAGTTCGGGCAAGATCATGCGCCACAAAACCAAGCACATGTGGCTGCAGGGGCAATTCACCGTTCTTTCGGAGTTTTCGCGGGAGAAGGATGCTGAAGCCTCCACCTCCGAGTCTGTAGGCCAGTCTCCCTTCGACGCATTGAAAGCCCGTTACAACCTGACGGGCACCGAATCGTACAACCTCGTCGAAGCCGGACTGGATTCCCTGGATCTGGTTGTGTTCATGCACGAGATCAAGGAACTCCTGAAAAACAAAGACGCAGAGATGCTGGCGAGACAGGTGGATATCGGTCTTATTCAGCGTTTCAGCGTAGCCGACTTGTTTCGACTGGCAGAACAGTTGGAGCGTGCCCCCGAAGAAGCACTGGCCCCGCTGCGGAAGTCCCTCGCGGCTTTCCGTGAAGAGCAGCGTGCGGCGGAAGAGCTGATGATGAGGAACGACACCAAGCTCATCTTCGAGCCTTCTGCGCCTGCGGCGCTGACCGAAACACCAATTCTCAATCATGTGCTACTCACCGGCGGTACCGGCTTCATTGGGCCGTTCCTGGTGAAAAGTCTCCTGGAGCAAACGCGTGCGAAGATCCACGTTCTGGTGAGGGCCTCCGACGAGCGTCAAGGCAGGCAAAGACTCAGGGCGGCAATGGAATCGATGGGGCCTTGCCCCGCGGAATTGATGCAGATGTTCGAGGCTCGCGTGAGTCCGGTTTGCGGGGATCTTGGCCAGAAAGAATTGGGATTGACGCGGGAGGTCTGGGATTTCCTCGCGAGTGAAATCGATACGGTGTTCCACAACGGTGCAACCGTAAACTACTTGTTCAACTACGATCGAATGCGTGACGCGAACGTGCTGGGGACGAATGAGGTCCTGAGACTGGCGTTCGAAGGACGACCCAAGAGCTTCAATTACGTCTCGACCACCTTCATATTTGGCTGGGCGGTCAAAAAAGTACTGTACGAGACTGACTTCAACAAGAACATGGAGCTTCTCGATTTTGGATACAGCCAATCCAAGTGGGTTTCGGAGCAGGTAGTGATGGACGCATGCCGCCGGGGGCTGCCTACGCGGATCTTCCGGCCCGCTCTGGTGAGTCCCTCGATTACCGGCGGTGGCAACAACTTCGACATCGCCGTGCGTCTGGTTGCGTTCATGGTGAATCACGGCATCGGAGTCGATGCCCTGAACCAGGTTAGTTTCGTTCCCGCAGATATCACGGCCAACAACATCGTTGCGATTTCCACAACCCCCGGTACGGCGAACAACACGTATCACGTAGTGAGGGACGACTACGCGAACATGCTGGATATTACCGGCTTAATTACCAAGGCGACCGGCCGGCAATTTGAAATATTCAGTCTTCCCGATTTCGTTCCCGAGCTGATCCGGAGATGCAGGAAAGAAGATTTGCTGTTTCCGCTGCTCGACTTTCTGGTGAACTCGGTGGACAACATTTCGTCAATGGAATTCAAACGCTACGACAGTTCCAGTTACCAGGCGGCTCGGGATGCCTCCAAATACGGTAAGCCGGATCCGTCCCTCGAAGACACCGTCAACGGAATCCTCAAATTCATGCAGCGAAAGGGCATCGTCTCGGTTGCGACGCGCGAGTTCAGCGCAGGGGGTAACTTACCCGTAGGCCGCTCGCACGTGAGTGCAGCGGGCGTTGCACAGCCATAGTCATTGCCTACGAAATGCCAGCGTCTCTTTTAGCTGCTGGCCGGTTTCCAGAGTGCCCGTAGTGGTCAACGTCATCTCGGCTCCATCGGGGGAAACAACCCATCGATCCGTTTGCGTGATCTGATCATCTCGCCGGTAAGTCGAATCGACCGTGTGAGCATCGACGAGTTGGAGGGCCACGGTATCGTTGTTGGAGTTCTTCAGATTGTAGTCTTTGCCATCAAAGCGGGCGCTGTAGCTGAAGTCACCTGAGAAGTGGACCCCGTCCTTTCCGTCCGCATCGATCTTGAGCGTCAATCCTTGACGCAATCGAGTCTTACTCAAATCCTCGGTCCACTCACCGGCGAATAAGTCATTGGCCAACTTCTTTCCTCCGCTGCGCGTCCAGACCGTGATCACGTCGGTACGGCCGCTCTGTGACGTCCGGCTCGTCAACTCGTTGCTATCGCGCGACAACTGGTCGTGGATAGTCGCCACCAAAGCTCCGTCCTTCTTCTCTTTGATTTCGACTTGACGCTTGTCGATCCTCCGCAGCTCGATTTGATTAAATGCCGGATTGCCCGGCACAGACCCTTCATGGCCATTTAACTTCGCCGTAAAATCCAGATGTGTCTCGCCTGAAATCACGACGTGCACCTCCTCGTGTAGACGTCTGATCGACAGCTTGTTGGGCGGAGTGAGGGAAGATTGCGCCGAGATGAGGGTCCAGGAGCCGATGCGGGGGTCTGCGGCACTCAGTTGAACGGCGGCAAACAACCCTAGCAACGCGAGCTTGTGCAATAGTCCCCCTGAAAACCGAGTGTTCTTACCAGACAATAAAGTAATACGGTCCTGTTCGCAATGCGACCCGGGTTTCACCGGGTTATTCGGAGAGAATCTTCCAATTTCACACGGAAGACCGATCGGAGGTCTGACCGCGTCTCCACGCAGGATGCGAGAGCCTGCTAAAAGGTAACGATGTTGAGTAGTTGTTTAATTCCTTGTTGCTGATCCTTCCGTCGATCCTCTAGGATTTCGAACGACGAGCCAAACAAAGAACAATCTAACGCTCTACCCGATGTTGCGTGAGATTATGAATCTCATGCATGTGCGGCGTTTCTGGCTGGCCGGGGTAGTCCTTGTCGGTGTCCTCGCGCTCATTCCCTTTTCTTTTCACGCCGAG
The DNA here is from genome assembly GCA_963807095.1 of uncultured Acidobacteriota bacterium. Classification (GTDB taxonomy): domain Bacteria; phylum Acidobacteriota; class Terriglobia; order Terriglobales; family Acidobacteriaceae; genus Sulfotelmatobacter. Next base: position 372,003 of record CAWEAF010000004.1, read on the forward strand.
CGCCATCTGGAGACCGCAACGCGCATCGAAGGTAGCGAAGCGGCTCTGGTCCCAGAGGAGTTGGCCACTCGCTTTCGTTCGCCGTTCGTGGACCGGGTGGTTCTGGTGATTCAAGGACTCCCCCCTGTCGATTCGGAGGAGGGCGAGCAAGCACTCGCAACCATCGAAAAGAAGCTGCAAGCGGAACCAGGAGTCTCAGGCGTTGTTTCCCACCTTGATTTTCGGGATCCGATGTTCCTGGGGAAAGGGGGAGGAACTTTTGTTCTGGTGGGACTCGCCTCGACGGAGGGTCCCGTGGAGGCGCTCGTTCCAAAGCTTCACGAACTGGAGAACTCGCTGCAAAACGAATTGCGCGCGCGTTATCCGGCGGTGAAGCTGGAACTGACGGGAGAGACGCCCCTTAATTTCGACATTCGGAAAGCCAGTGCCGACGACGTTCAACATGCCGAGAGTGTTGTAATTCCTGGCACGCTCGCGCTCCTGCTGCTGGCGTTCGGAAGTGTCGTCGCGGCCTTGATTCCAGTAGCCATTGGCCAGCTTGCAATCGCAAGCGCTCTCGCGATTGCAGTGTTCCTGGCCCGGCGTTGGCACTTGTCCATCCTGGTTCAGAACTTGTCCACGATGCTTGGGCTGGGTCTGGGAATCGACTACGCGCTCCTCATGGTCAGCCGCTTCCGCGAGGCGATAGGCCCGGGACGAGATGGAGTCAAAGCCGCACGCATCGCGGCCCGCCAGGCAGGCCGTACGCTCGTGATTTCAGCCTCGACTGTGGCTATTGGGTTCCTCGCCCTCTTGACTGTCCCCATCAGCGAAATCAGTTCCATCGGCGTAGCCGGATTTCTCGTAGCGGGGACGAGTGTGCTGCTCGCAAATGCGCTGGTCCCGACGCTGCTGGCAGTTCTTGGTCCGCGGATCAATTCCGGGCATGTACCCTTTCTCGCAAGTTTGGATGCGGCGCGGGCAGCACGTACCGAAAACCGCTGGAGACGGTGGGGAAAAGTGGTTGTCGCCCATCCCTGGCTTGCCATGTTTGTGGCGGGCGTACCCCTGCTCCTGCTGGCCTCGCAAGCCGCGCGGCTCGATACCAGTGTCCCCCGAGGGAATTGGCTGCCATCACATGCGGAATCGGTTCGCGCCCTTCACACTCTTGAACGAATGGATCGGGTTGGGATGGTGTACTCGTTGCGCGTGATCCTCGAACTTCCATCGGATTCTATTGCGCAAACAGATGCGGGCTGGAATGCACTCGATCGTTTCAGCAAGCGGCTCGCGAGCGATTCTCGCTCCGGCCGCGTAATCTCCCTCACTACGATTGCGGAGGGTGACCGATCTGGACTTAGCAACATTTCACGGGACACGCGTCGAGCGTTCCTGAGCCGCGACGGGCGGGCGGCTTTGCTTGAAGTGCTACCCGCGACGTCCGTGTCTCTGAACGATCAGGTCAACTGGGTGCGGGAACTGCGTAAGGAGGGCGCAACCGTTCTGACGGGAGTACCCGGCGCCACGCTGCGGATCGGAGGCATCCCCGCGCTCACTGCCGATTATCAGACGATCGTCAAGGAGCGGTTCACTTCGGTATTGGCGCTGGTGGTGGGAGGTACCTTGTTGGCGCTTGTGGGCGGGTTCCGATCTTTGTTCGCGGCGGTAAAGGCCATCGCGCTGAACTTGCTGTCGGTTGCGGCCTCGTTCGGGGCATTGGTCCTGGTGTTTCAGGAGGGCCACGGAATTCGTATTTTCGGAGTTCCTGAGGGAACGGGCAGCATATTTCCCATTGTGCCCATCGTTGCCTTCGCCATCGTCTTCGGACTGAGCATGGACTACGAAGTATTCTTGGTTTCCCGTGTTCTCGAAGCGAGGAGGAGTGGGCTGAGCGAACTCGAGGCGATCCCCGACGGCATCGCCAAAACCGCGGGGCTGATTACCAGTGCAGCCGCGATCATGATTGTGGTATTCGGGGCGTTCACCTTCGGGAACTTCCTGGTGATCAAGATGCTCGGATTCACCTTGGCGGTAGCCGTGTTCATCGATGCGACACTGGTTCGCATCGTGATTGGACCCGCGCTTCTTCGCGTTGCCGGCGATTGGAACTGGTGGCCCGGAGGGCTCTCCACCAAGAACAACAGGATCGTGTCGGATGAAGTAAACGCCTGAGTCCGGCGAATCCGTAGGCCGAGGTCAGCATGAGCCAAAGAACGCATCTCATGCAGCACCTCTGATTGGAATGGAGGCGTACATACAAACCGCTCTCTACTTCCTTCCCCCGAACGTATATCCGAGAAACGCGCCGTAGCGTAGGGGAAATTGGGAACTGAATCCGGGATGGTTCGAGGCGGTTCCTCCATTATTGTTGTTGGGCACAATGTAGAGACGCGCTTCAGGTCGAATAAAGAAATTGTGGAACACGTAAAGACGCACGCCGGCGCCTGCGTCGACCATCAGGTCGTTCGAACTCACATAATTCGTGCAGTTTCCGTTGACGTCGCAATTGTAGGTACCGCTGTAAAAGCGAACGCTTTGCATTCCTCCGCCGAGAAGAACTTCGAAGCCGAGATGATCGTTCAGGCGCCGGGAATAGATGCCGTTGAAGGCCCAAAACAACGGCCGGTAGGGAATCTGGTTCGCGTACAGACCCTGGTTGAAGCGCCAGTTCAACTCGCCTTGCACGCCCCAGTTGCCCTTGAACAAGTAGTCTGCGCTGATTCCGGGAAGAGTGCCGCCGCGCTCCGAGGGCAATGCGCCGCCGTTATAGGTACTGCCCGAGGCATAAAGGGAGCCGCCGCCGATGGCGACATCAACCTGTTGCGCCCGAAGTTGCGCGCCCAGCAGAAAAATCCAGCATAGACTGCCCATGGCAAGGTACTTCTGCATTTAGCCCTCCGGCGACTGTCAATCATTTCACAGATTTCACAACCAAGTTGACTTCTGGTTCCGCTATTCTTGCGCGAACTCTCTCGCGCAATTCCAATACTGGGCACTGATCCTCACCGCCCGCTTCGTCAAGCATATATTTGAGCACATCGCATCTGTGATGCGAGTTCCGTGCCCATAATTTCCCGGTTCACGCCGCCGGAATTGAAATATTAACGCGGACCAAATCCGGAACGATACAACCAACGACGGTGATCGGCGAATCCAAGCTGTTGTGTCCGGTACTAAGGTTACGTGTGGAAGCTTGCGTTCCGTGCCTCGGCCAGTTATGTTAACAAGGGGTGGTTCTGGCAAGCCCGAGATGCTGAGCTTGAGCAATCGCGACAACGGCCGTTGTGCGCGCTGGTGCGCGCTTGTTGTGTTGCTTGCAGTTTGTTCGCTGACCATCAGTGTCGCAACCCGCTATGGTTCGCCGGAAACGACATCGAATTCGGCACATAAATCCCTGCAAAAGCAGTCTCTGGAAGATCCTAGCCGGCAGCGGCTGACGGATAGTGCTCCTACGTGGACTCCTCCGGTAGTGATCACAGCGGTGTTCTGCACACCTGCGTCGCATCTGAGCACTGCGCTTGTAGGGCCCAAAATCCCCAACCCTTCCTTTGTCAGCAGTCTCTATTACCGTCCCCCTCCAGCCTCGTTTTCAATCTAGCTAATTTCCAGCCGATAGCGGTAGATTTTCTGGCCTTCTGTTCCGGGTTCATTGGACCCGACGAGTATTCGGGGCTCTTGCGATTCTAGAGCCTCGGGCAGCAGGGGTTGCTGACGGAGAAGGTGTTTGCAGTGGCGGTTGAGACCATCACGACGGAGATAGGAACAGATCCTAGTCCGAAGGAAATCCACATGGGCGTGCGATTAACAGATGAAGAGCTCAATGCTCTTCGCAAATTTGATACCTGCATGGTTGCGAATGCGGTCGAGTCGTTCAGGGTCAGACTCCGTAATACAGGGTTTACGGACTCGAGCGTCCGCTGCATGTTTGCAGATATGGCGCCGATGGTGGGTTACGCGGTGACAGCGCGTCTTCGCAGCGGCGAGCCGCCTGTGAACGGAGGCACATTCCACGACCGCAGCGGTCTCTGGAATACTCTTCTGCAATGTCCTTCGCCACGGCTCCTGGTTTTGCAGGACATGGACGACCCGCCCGGGCGAGGCGCTTTTGTCGGCGATGTGCATGCCTCCATCTTGAAAGCTCTGGGGTGCACCGGATACGTGACCAATGGCGCTGTGAGAGAGCTACCGGCTGTACGCCAACAGGGAGTTCAGTTGTTCGCCGGTAGCGTCGTCGTATCGCATGCATATGCTCACATTTTTGACGTGGGAGTATCCATAACAGTTGGCGGGCTCGAGGTTAGCCCTGGAGATCTGCTGCATGCGGATCAGCACGGCATCCTGAATGTTCCGTTGGAGATTGCTGCATCCATACCCGTAGTAGCGACGCAAATGCAGCAGTCCGAGCAGAAGGTGATTGATTTTTGCCGATCAAGTTCGTTTTCAGTGGCCAAGCTGGCCGAGGTTATCAAAACGCTTCATTAACGCAAATTCCGCAGTCCAATATTGCCGGCCGAAGTTGCCGGAGAAAGCTGGTCGCAGGTAATCAATGCAACAACTTGGCGATGGATTCGACACTGCACGAGGCGCTAGGCCGAAGAAGGTTATGGCCATCATTCTGGCGAGCCTCAGTATTTCTGTCGCTCTGTGGCTGTGTTCCTGTTCGGGCAGCGAAAACAAGCGAGTCGAGGCCAGCGGCTCACCGTTGGTTCGAGTGGGAGTGACGACCGTCGTCAAGAAATCGCTGGGGCGGCAGATTACGGTTTCTTCCGAACTGGTGCCCTTTCAGGAGATCGACGTTTATGCCAAAGAGTCCGGCTACGTCAAAAAGCTGACAGTTGACTATGGCTCACACGTGAAGGCCGGACAGGTGATGGCGATTTTGGAAATTCCCGAGTTAGAGGCGCAACTGCAGGAAGATCAGGCGGAGATCAAGAACGCTTCGAATCAGGTGGTTCGCGCACAGCATGAGGTAAGCCGTTATCAGGCCCAGTACAAAGCTCTGCACCTGGAGTACACGCGCTTGAACGGAGTCTTCCAGAGCCAACCCGGGATTGTTGCGCAACAGGAAGTCGACGATGCGCAAGGGAAAGACCTGGCCGCAGCCTCACAAGCGGACGCAAGCCAGGCGGGACTGGATGCGGCGCAGAGCCAGCTTGCGGTGTCCAAAGCGAAGCTGGCGCACGATCAAAGCCTGTATGACTATTCGAAGATCACGGCGCCATTTGCCGGAATCGTCACCGAGCGCTATGCGAATCTTGGAACGCTGGTACAGGCGGGTACAACTTCCAGTGCGGCGATCCCAATCGTCAAATTATCGGAAGACGATCTGTTTCGATTAGTGATCCCCGTTCCTGAGTCTTATGTGCATTTCATTCGAATCGGTGATCCGGTCGACGTGCGCGTGCCCTCACTGAGTCGAACATTTCCTGGGAAAGTTGCGCGTTTCGCCGAGGACGTGCGCGAAGATACGAGAACCATGCATACCGAGGTCGACGTGAAGAACAAAGGCGGAGCGTTGGTGCCGGGAATTTATGCCGAGGCCGATCTTACTCTGGAACAGAGGGAGGACGTGCCAACCATTCCGTTGCAGGCTCTGAATCATGAAGGGGAGAAGACAACAGTTTACGTGGTTGCCCGTGATGGTCAACTCCAAGACCGGCAAGTCAGTCTGGGCATTCAGACGGCGACGGATGCAGAAGTAACGTCAGGGCTGAATGCCGGGGAGCAAGTCGTTGTCAGCGACCGGGGAGGTCTTAAGTCGGGGCAGCGGGTTCAGGCTCAAACAGTACAGGTCTTGCAGTTTCACGAAAGTAGCCAGGACTAGCCTGGCCGACGAAACCAGAGCAAATACATGTCAAAGTTTTCAATTCGCAATCCCTATTTCATCGTAGTGGTCTGTCTGGTGTTGACAGTGATCGGCGTGACCAGCCTGGCACGAATGCCGGTTGATTTGTTTCCAACCATTAACTTGCCGGAAGTGGTGGTTGCTACTTTTTACTCCGGAATGCCGCCAGAGGACATTGAAGTCGACATCACCGACCCTCTGGAAAGATTCTTCACGCTGGCCAGCGGTGTCGATCACATGGAGTCGCGATCTCTGCTGGGCGTCAGCATCATCAAGCTCTATTTCCAGCCGGGCACGAGCGCAGATGCGGACGTAACACAGATCTCTAATCTGGCATTGGCCGATTTGAAGCGGCTGCCTCCAGGGACGCTGCCGCCGGTGGTTCTGAAATTCGACGCGTCCAGTTTGCCGGTTTGCCTGGTGACGCTCCAGGGCAAAGGCCTTAACCAAACCCAGCTGCATGACGTAGGCCAGTTTTCAATTCGCAACCAGATTGCGGTGGTGAAAGGCGCGGAGATTCCTCCTCCGTTCGGCGGAAAGTACCGGCAGGTCATGGTTTATGTCGACCCGTTTAAGCTGGCATCCCGGCAATTGAGTCCCATGGACATCGTCAATGCCGTGAACAGCTCCAACCTTATTTTGCCTGCCGGCGACGTGAAAATGGGCCCGTTGGATTATTACGTTTACTCCAACAGCCTGGTCGACAACATGGATCAACTCTCGAAGCTGCCGGTCAAAACGGTAGGGACTTCGAGCGTGACCGTGAGCGACGTCGGCAAAGCCCGAGACGCCAATCAGATCCAGTACAACCTGGTTCGGGTGGATGGGCAACGCTCTGTGTACTTGCCCATCATGAAGCAGGGCGGCGACACCAATACGATCGAGGTCGTGAACGGTATTCGGGACGCAATTAAGAGCTTGTATGACATTCCGAAAGAACTGCGCGCGACCGTGGTGTTTGATCAGTCCGAGTTCGTGAAAGAGGCGATTAAAACTTTGCTGCATGAAGGCGCATTGGGATTGGCGCTGACCAGCATCATGATCTTGATCTTCCTCGGAAGTTTTCGGGCTACCTCAGCGGTGTTTCTTTCCATTCCGCTCTCTGCGTTGGCTACTTTCGTCATTCTGTATTTTGCGGGAAGTACGATCAATACGATGATTCTGGGCGGTTTGGCACTGGCCTTCTCGCGAATTATCGACAACTCGGTCATTTCGCTCGAGAATATTTATCGTCATCTTGAAGGCGGAGCGGCGCCGATGGCGGCGGCAGAAGCAGGCGGAACCGAGGTGAGCCTGGCTGTATTGGCTGCTACGCTGACAACCGCCGTTGTCTTCTTTCCGGTCACATTTCTGTACGGCGTCAGCAAGTTCCTGTTTTCGGCACTTGCGCTGGCAGTGGTGATTTCGCTCTTTGCTTCTTATTTTGTAGCAATGACGGTGATCCCCCTGTTCTGTTCGAGATTTTTGAAAGCAGTGCCTCATGCTGGCGAGCATAAGAGTTCCGAATATGAGATCGAACCAAGCACGGCTGGGCAGGGATCGAAGTGGGACCGATTTACGGCCGCTTTCAACCGGCAATTCAACCGTCTACTCGATCTTTATGAGTATTGGGTTAAGCGGGCCGTGGCTCGCCCGGGACGAACTGTGGCAATACTCGGTGGCGCATTCGTACTCAGCCTGCTGATTTATCCCTTCCTCGGCTTAGCGTTCTTTCCCCGGACCGATGCCGGCCAATTCACTGTCAATCTCAAGGTTCCGACAGGTACACGGTTAGAGGTCACCGAGCAGTACGTCGCGAAGGTGGAAGATCTGATCCGGAATGAGGTCGGCCAGCAGAACGTCAAGATGGTGGTCTCGAACATCGGGGTGGTTCCGGACTTTTCCTCTTTGTATACCACCAATGCGGGACCTTACATGGCCACCATTCAGGTGGCTCTGGAAGATTCGCATCCGCTACCAAGCTTCGAGTACATGGATCGCGTGCAGAAGACAATTGCCGAGCAGTATCCGGACCTTCGTACGTTTCTTTCCAGCGGATCGATGGTGGACGCCATTCTGAATTCTGGAATGCAGGCGCCGATTGATATTCAAGTCAGCAGCCGGAGCCTGCATCAGAGTTACAACGTGGCGCAGGATCTTGCCGCCCGTATCCGAGACCTCCCGGGAGTGGGTGAAGTTTACATTCCCCAGGACCTGAACTATCCCGGCCTGCGCTTGAATGTCGATCGGGTGCATGCGGCTGAGTTAGGTCTCAGTCAAAAAGAAGTCGTCGATAATGTAATTACCGCTCTCAATTCCAACACCATGATCGCGCCGAACTACTGGGTCGATCACAAGACAGGAAACGACTATTTCCTGACCGTTCAGTACCCCGAGCGCGGGCAAGGTGCTATCCATGACTTCACGGATCTGACCAATATCCCGATCCGGGCCCCGAACCTGAAACGTCCGACAACATTAGACGCAGTGGTGAATCTGGAAAACGTGCAGACGCCGACCGAGGTCGACCATTACCAAATTCAGCGCGTGACGGATCTGTATGTGACGCCGCAGTCGGAAAACCTGGGTAAGGTATCCGACGAAGTACAGCGCGTTTTGGATAAAACCAAGCTGCCGGAGAATGTGCGCGTGAATCTCCGGGGAATGGTTCAGGGCATGAACGAGTCGTTCCGCAGCTTTGCGATGGGGCTATCGCTCTCGGGTGTGCTGCTGTATCTGATTCTCGTGGCACAGTTCAAATCGTTCAAAGATCCTTTGTTGATCATGCTCGCGATCCCGATGGGATTCATCGGAGTCTTTGTCATCCTGCCGTTGACGGGTACCACCCTCAATGTCATGTCGCTGATGGGAGTGCTGATGCTGGTCGGAATATCGGCTTCGAACAGCATTCTGATCGTGGAATTTGCCCACCGGCTGGAAGATCAGGGCAATTCTGTCAAAGACGCCATAATCACGTCGTGTCGCGTACGCTTACGTCCGATTCTGATGACCTCGCTGGCGACGATCATCGGGATGGTTCCAATGGCATTGAAGCTGGGCACGGGAAGCGAACAGTATGCTCCGCTGGCGCGGGCAATTATTGGTGGGTTGACCTCTTCCGTGGTGCTCACGATCTTTATCGTCCCCGCGGCCTATTTGCTGGTGTATGGGAAACGGGATCAGAACACCGCGACCGCTCTGCCGGCAGCGTCAGGCGATTAACACCGAAGAGGCAAGTCAAGAATGAGGCGTAATCATAGCGTTTTTCTCTGGACCACGTTGATGTGTGTTTTGGCGGTGATGCCCCAGAAGAGCATCGCGCAACGGATCGAGGAGTCGGGTTCGCGAGGACTTCCTTCCGCGCCACAACCCCAGTCGGGTGAGCACATCCGTACTATGGTCCCGCTGGATGCACAAGTTGCCATCTTGTCGAAGACGCCGTTGCAGGGTTTGCCACAGCAGAACCCTCCGGCCGGTCAGACCATGGAACCGCCCTCGCCAACGGCTGGCCAAATGCGCCTGACCCGTGTGCAGGCAGAGCAGTTGGCGCTCAAGAACAATCCCAGAATCAGCGCGGCACGGTTGCTGGCATTGGCGCAGCATCAGGTCTATCGAGAAAGCCGGTCGACGGAACTCCCAAACTTTAGTGGCGCGATCACTGCCGTCGACGCGAACGAAGGCAGCCGCATCGGGGCTGGGGCTCTCAACGCACCACGGTTGCTGGAGCATGCAGGTGCCGGGGTCACGCTTAGCCAGTTGCTCACCGATTTCGGTCGCACCATGAATCTGGTGTCCTCTTCGAAGCTGCTGGAAAAAGCCCAAAATGCTAATGCGTTGGCGACGAACGAGGACATTATTCTCGCCACCGACCAGGCTTTTTACAATGCGCTGGAGGCGCAGGCCCTACTGAAAGTCGCACAGCAAACCGTGGCGACCCGCCAGTCGGTGGAAAGGCAGATTAACACTCTTGCCCAGAACAAGTTGAAATCGAACCTCGATTTGTCTTTTGCTGAGGTGAACCTGTCACAGGCCAAGCTGCTGCAGCTTGACGCTCAGAATAATGTCGAGTCCACGGTTGCAGCACTGACAGCAGTCCTCGGGTTGGACAAGAGGGTGCAATTGGCATTGAGCGAGGAAAACAGCCAGGCCCCGTCGCCGCCCGTGGACATAGACGGTTTGATCAACACAGCATTACAGCAACGGCCCGATTTGCAGGCTCTCAACTACGATCAACAGGCCGCTGAAAAATTCCGCCGCGCGCAACGCGATCTATTATTTCCGACGATTAGCGCCTTAGGAATGGCAGGCGGAACGCCGGTGCGTCCGGATTGCTTTGGCGGGTGTTTCCCGAATTACTTTACTTCGAGTTGGTACGGCGCCATTGGAGTGAACATGAGCGTGCCGATTGTTAACGGATTCTTGTTCACCGCGCAAGCTTCGGAAGCGAAGTACCGGGCGCAGGCGGCATCTGAGAATGCTCGGGATCTGAGGGATCAGGTGGTCCGGGATGTGCGCACCGCCTGGCTGGCGACGAATACCGCCTTTCAGCGGGTCACGGTCAGCGCCGAACTAGCGAAGCAGGCTGATTTGAGTCTGAATCTGGCGCAGGAACGCTACCAGCTCGGTTTAGGGTCGATCGTAGAACTGAGCCAGGCACAACTGCAGCAAACCGATGCCGCGATCGGATACGTAAACGCTCAATACCAGTATCGTCTGGCCCTTTCAACGCTGAATTTCGAAATCGGGGTACAGCCGTAGCGTGAGACCGGATGCACAAAAGAAAAGTGGCACGCCATTTTCACCGGCGTGCCACGATTAGGGATTAAATTTAGGTTAAGACTTACGCTCCTGCGCCCGCGGCTCTGACCAGAACGTCTGAGCGCATGCCTTCCGCCATTCGACTGAAGTACACACGGTAGCAGCGATGAATTCCGTACATCACCGGGAACGCCGCCAGAGCGAGTCCCCAGCCAATGTGCACGCCGACCGCTTGAACCATCGAAGTGATGCCGGCGCTTACAACGTAGTACGGGAATGACAGGTGGGCCAGTTCCCACCAGATCGCGCTAGTCTTCTTTCCCTCACTCACCGCGACGATACCGGCCACCGGGACGGTCTGCCCCAGGAATAAGGCGGCCGCTCCTAGAATCAATACGAGCGCCATCGAGTTTGTTCGGCCCAATAAGCTGGCATGCGAAACCAGGCTCGCGACAGCGCTGGCGAATGCCATCATCCCGAGGTTGAACACCATGTGCAGGGGATTAAATCTCGCATTCTTCCACGACCAGCATTGTGCGGCCGTCGAGAGGCATGCGATTGCAATAGCTTCGGCTGCGCTCAGACTTGCGACCGCGGTGAGCAGGAACGGCAGGTTGACTGACATGTTGCCGTTGATTCCCGGCAGCTTTACCTTCATCCGCGAGGTTGCGATCGCCAGTGCGAGCACGCCCAGAGCCAGATATGGATGCATCACGTGGCTGATGAAGCTGGCGTATCCGGCAGCTATCGTTGCGGCGACAACCATGGCGGCGATGAAACTCTTAATTTGCCGTGTGTTGTTCATAAGCTCGTCTCCTTTCTCTCAACATTCACACGGAATGTTACTGTTCATCATCACCCGCGTCCGAGAATGCGGTGTTGCCGTCTCCGACGGACGCTCCCCAAACCACGCTCGTAGCGGTTGCGGTCCCAGTGCTGGATCCCCAGACTACGCTGAAGGCACTGGTTGTATTGTCGTTCCAGGGCATTGAGGTCCCCCATACGACTGAGGTGCTGTTGACCAACGAAGTTCCCCAAACCACCGAGGTTCCCCACACTACTGAAGTCCCCCACACGACTGAAGTGCTTGCGACGTTGGCGTTGCCGTATACAAGCGATACGGTATGATTTTGCGCGTTGTAGTTGACTGCCGGAGAAAGGGCGGCACCCGTGTTGCCAGGTGCAAGGTCATTGTTCGTCGTCGCCGCCTGAACGTTTACCAGCCCCGATCCCACCGAGAACAAGTCGTAAAAATCAAGGAAGCTCTGATAGAGGTGAGGCACGTAAGCCGATGTCGAAAACAGCCCCATCTTGCTGGCAGTTTTCATCATCCGGGCCTTCACCTGGTCCGGAGTCAGACTATCGTGTTCCTGCAACAGCAGAGCCGCCGTACCCGCCACAACCGGGGTGGCCATGCTAGTGCCGCTGAGGGTGAAGTAATCAGGGTTTCCATCCGTTCCATTGATTATCTCGTGGGGATACGAAGCTTCTAACGTAGCTCCGGGAGCTGCCAGGGAAACAATGGCATTGCCGGGCGCCATGATGTCTGGCTTCACGACGTGATCGTAAGTGGTCGGCCCTTTCGAACTAAAGCTGGCTTTCGTCTGAGCCGCAAAATAAGGCGAGTTGTTGTTCTTGGTTGCGCCCACGGTGATCACGTACGGATCGTTACCCGGAGCGGTAACCGTTCCAAAGCCGTTGCTGCCGTCCACGCTAAGACGGCCAAGATTGCCAGCGGCGACCACTACAACGATGCCGTTGTTCCAGGCCGCTTCCACTGCCTGGCAGAGAGGATCTTGTGTGTAGCTCACCGGAATTCCGCGCCCCAAAGACAGGTTGATAACGCGGATGTTGTAGGTGTTCTTCAGAGCAATTGCCTGCTGGATCGCGGCGATGACCGTACTGTCGCTGCCCGCGCCGTTCGCATCCAAGGCCCGAAGATCGATGAGGTTGACTCCTGGCGCTACACCTTCATACTGCCCGCCCGAAAGCGAGCCATTGCCGCCAATGATGCCGGCGACGTGGGTCCCGTGACCGTACAGATCGTAGTTGGCTCCGGCGGCGTTGGTCGTAGCCGTTCCGGTGAAATCCTGGTGGTAGACCACACGCGAATAGGAGTGTGTGGAATCCCAGAGATCCGGGTGGCTGTCGTTGATGCCGCTGTCGATGACGGCAACGCCAATTCCCGCTCCGGTGTAGCCGGCATTCCATGCGGAACCGACGCCCGTGGCGCTGTTGGTCAGATCGTCCATCACGTTCATGGGGTGATCGATCGTCACAGACTCGACGGCTGGGTCGGCTTCCAGAGCAGCCAGCGCGCTTACTGGAATCGTGAAGGCTGCGCCGTTAATCATGTGCAGCCTGTGATGCAGGAGGGCGCCGCGGCCTCTCATCGTGGCGTAGTGCGCCGAGGTCGGTACCTGCTTGTACTGCACGATAACCTTGATGGTCTGGCCCTTCGCGGTCCCATGTTTCGCCTTCGAAAGCATGTCCGACAGTTCAGGGGCAATGCGAGAGAAGTGGCCGTTCTGGCGAGCGTTCGGTGCGCTCCATCCGAATGCCATTCCCGTGGCCAACAACAGCACCAGACCGAGGCGCTTGCCCCAAGCCGCGCTGTGCCTTTGCCCGCGCTCTGAAGGCGTTCGCGATTTCTGTGTACGGACCATATCTCACCCTTCTTTCTTCAACCGGGGGGAAAGATTTCGCTTCGTACCCAGGCCAAGTGTTGCACGCGATAAACCAAAGTCTCTGGCGTAAGCTGCTGAAAACAAGCTGCATATGTCAGGTTCCGTTGCTTGCCGTGGGCCACTGTGTCCCGAGGGTGAGGGCGTGAGACAATCTGTCCCGCGTCCGCGATGGAAAAGACTCTGGAATGACAGGGAAATTTGCCCGGGGAATGGGCGTGTCCATTACCCCGCTGATTTAACGGCGGCGGCTCGTTGCGGCATCTTTGGCATTGCGGCCATGAGCCTTTGCGTGTACGCGTGTTGGGGCCGGAGCAACACTGCATCAGTCGTTCCAGTTTCTACAATGTGCCCTTCGTGAAGAATTGCGATGCGGTCACAAATTCCGGCGACCGAGGCTAGGTCGTGTGAGATGTAAAGGACTGCCATTTCCGAACTGCGGTTCAGTTCGCGAAACAAGGCTAAAATCTCAGCCTGGGTTATGACGTCCAGCGCGCTGGTGGCTTCATCGGCAATCAAAAGCGCGGGGCGGTGCATTACCGCCATAGCGATGAGCACCCGTTGTGCCTGTCCAACACTCATCTGTGCAGAGTGTTTAGCCAGAAATTCGTCGCCGGATGGCAAGCTCACACTGTCCAGAGCAGCCCGGATCGCACGATCGCAATCCGCCTTCGCTCCCGAAGCATGTGCCCGCCAGGCTTCCTTTAGTTGAGTGCGGATTCTGAGCGCCGGATTGAGGGAAGAAAGCGGGCTTTGCAGCACCAGCGCGATCTTGCGGCCCCTGAGTTCCCGCAATTCACGCTCGCTCTTCCGCAGCAGGTCGCATCCCTCAAACTCAATTGCACCTTCCGCCTTAACCTGCTTGCGATCAAGCAGCCCGAGGATTGCCATAGCGAGTGTGCTCTTGCCTGATCCACTTTGGCCGACCAGACCCAGGACTTCCCCGCGCCGGATTGACAGGTCCACGTCGCACAACACTGGGGCCTTCTCGCCATAGCGCACGGAGAGCCTCGCCGAAAGAAGGACATCGGATTGGACCTGGTTTGCCAATTTACTGCTCATTTCACCGAGAGGTGTTCCACATTCCAGTAGGTTTGCGGAGACAGAATCACCGGGCTGGCTCCCTGCACGTGGGGCGAGATTGCCGACAGTGCGTTGCGATTTACCAGATAGATAAACGGCTGTTGCTCAACCGCGATTTCCTGAACGCGGTCGAAGGCTTCTTTTCGCTTCTTTGGAACTGCCGACGCAGCCTGAGCACGCATCAGCTGGTCAATCTCAGCTTCCCAGGCAGTTTCCGGGGCCTTCTCCTGGGGATTCCATTGATGGTTTTCCGAAGAACTCAGCCACACGTTCATCTGTTCATTGGGATCAAGGCCTACATTGGTGAGACCGAGAAGGATCGCTTCATAGTCGAAGGTTTGAGTCATTCGCTCAATCAGGGAAGGGAAGTCCAGCGTGACCACGTTTGCCTGGATCCCGATTTTCTGCAAGTCTTCCTGAATCATGGTGGCCATGCGCTCGCGGTACTTGTTTCCGGAATTCGTGATGATGGAGAAGACCACCGCGTTTCCACCCTTGTCTTTCAGGGTTCCGTTAGCGAATTGGAAGCCCTCGCTCTGAAGAGCTCTCAGCGCCGCATCCGGTGAATAAACTGCTGGTTTCAGTCTGGCATTGAACCAGAACTTGTTAGCCGTAGAGACCGGACCCACCGCAGGCTGGGCGTGGCCGCGAAACACAACTCTTGCCAGATCGCTGCGATTGATCGCTTCCGAAACCGCACGACGAAAAGTTGCCGACCGAAACCAGTCCTTCTTGTACCCGGGCAGCGGAGCCTTCGCGACCTCATTGAACCACATCTGCTCGCTATCGAGCGAAGGGCCGGCATCGTGCACGACCTGCGGGGAAGTTGCCGCAAGCTTGTCGAAATATTCGCTGTCCAGGGAATTAATGAGATCCAAATCGCCGCGCTTGAAATTCAGGAGCTCGACATCGCGATTCGGCTGGATTTGCAGCGTGATCGAATCGAGATAGGGCAACTTGCGGCCCTGGGCATCAGTCTTCCAGTAGTTCGGATTCCGTTTCAGTAGCACGGTCGCACCCGCCTTGTAGTCGGCCAGCATGAATGGACCGAGTACCGCCATTTCTTTCTTCGGCGAGTGCGCGGACATGATCGCAACCTGATCAAACTGGCGGTCAAGCCCGGCCACCGGCGCCGGGAACGTGATCGAGATTTGGGTCGGGGAGATGATTTTGGATTCCGTTTTCCCCGGACCGGAGCGGAATGCATCTCCCGTGGGGGAGTGCAAAGCGGGATCCATCAACCGCTGAACCGTGTAGGCGACGTCTTCTGCGGAGAATGGAGTGCCATCGGAAAATGAAACTCCGCCGCGCAACTTAAACGTGATCTGCCGGCCATCCTTCGAGACCTTCCAGGATTGCGCCAGTTCTGGCTCGAGAACCTGGGTCTGCCGGTTCATGCGGACAAGGGTGCCACCGGTCAGATAGCGGATAGCTACGGAGGAGTCGTCTTCCACTTTCAATGGATCAAAAGTCTTCGGCTCAGCTCGCAGGCAGAAGCGCAGTTCGCCCTGGGCGACTGCGGAACCAGTTAAGAGCGCAAAGCAGACGAGCCAAAATAGCGCGGTTCCTCCCCGAAATCTCTTGGTCAGCAAGTTTTCCCGGTGATTCATCATGCGGGCAGTCCTTCTTCCTTTGAGAGCAGAAGCTGAAATGAGGTCACGACTACGACGAGCAAGAGCAGGGGGACGAATTTCCAGGGTTCTTCACCAATCGAAATCAGGCCTTCCAATTCCTTCAGCAAGCTACCCCAGGAGGGCATCGGCTCCGCCACACCGAGCCCGAGAATTCCAAGATTAGCCTCGCTCAAGATAAAGGCGGGAATCGAAATCCAGAACTGGGCATACAGAACCGGCTTCAAATTGGGCAGAACGTGAATCCAAAAGAGCCGAACGCCGCGAATGCCTGAGGCGCGCGCCTGGCGTACAAAATCCGAATTGCGCAGCGATCCGGCGCTGGAGCACAGCACGCGTGCAGCGCTCGTCCATCCCAACAAGCCGAGCATCAGGAATGTGATCATCACAGAAAACAGCGGAGACACATTCAAAGGCATCAGCGCTCGCACTGTAATCAGGAGGAACAGCCAGGGAAGCGAGAGAAAGAGATCCGTGATCGCCATCGCACCGCGCGCCCACAACCCGCCGAGATATCCCGCTAAGCCTCCAATCAGAGCCGCCATCAGGGTCGACAGCAGCGCCGCAGCAGGCGCCAGCAGAAGCGAAATCCGGGTTCCGTACAGCACCCGCGCAAACCGGTCACGCCCAATCTCGTCTGTGCCAAGCCAGTGTTGTTTTGATGGTGGGGCGCCTGCCGATTCGCGGTACTGTTTCGCATATCCTGCTGGAGCGAGCCAATTTGCAGCTACAGACATTCCCACCACCAGCAGCAGAACTATGATTGCCACCTTGCGCCAGATACTCATGTTTCCTGGCTCCTCAGCATATGTCCGGCGACGTCGGCGGTGGAATTGGCCAACAAGGTTACCAGCGTTACGAGCACGGTGATATTTACGAGCAGCGAAAAATCCCGGGCTAACGCTGCCTGCCACGCGAGTTGTCCGACCCCGGCGAGTCCGCAGAGCGCTTCAACGGGAATGGCGGCTCCCAGAGCAATGCTGACCGAGACGCCAGCGACAGCCAGCAGTTGCGGAGCGGTCACCGGGATCACGTGCCAGAAGAGGATGCGGAGTTCTCCAAGTCCTTTGGCTCGAGCTGTGATGATATGCGGCAAGGAGTAAGACTTCGCGAGCAAGTTGCGTGCATAGCGGAAGTCGCGAGGAAACACGATGAGCGCGATCGCCAAGGCTCCCGGCGTGTTCCACAGCACAGAGAACAAGGCGAGAACCGCAGCAGGCACGCATAGCAGCGTGCCGGTAACGATAGTTGCCAGCGCATCGTATGCCGGGGCCCGCAAGCAAGCCGCACTCAAGGCGAGGGCCAGTGCTGCCGCCCAACTCAGCAGCAGACCCATTCCTACGAGTCGCAGGGTGAGTGGTCCGCGCTCGCGCAGGAGTTTACCGACTGGCACCTGCAGGGAAATCGAAGTTCCGAGATCTCCGTGCGCCGCTCGGTTGAGGGAATGCAGGTAGAAGCGAAAGATGTTGCGCTGTTCCATGCGCGACTGCCGTAAGGCTTGCACGCTCGCGGAATTCAGATGTGAATCGAGTTCGGCTTCATCGGTACCGAACCCCGGGGCAAGTCGAACCAGAGTTGCGGAGATGAATCCGCCCAGCAGCGCCGTAGCCAGAATGGCGAGTCCATGCCGCAGAATTTTCCGACCCAGCATGGGCTCATGTCTCCTATTTTGCCGCGGCGCCGAGCTTTTTGCCGTCCTGCTCGCGCGCGAGCTCTTCCGCGTGATGAATCTGTTTCATGGAATACATTCGCCGGTCAGCTTCGGCCAGCAGCCGCTCGACGTCGGTGCCATCTTCCGGACAAAATGCCATTCCAACGCTCAACGTGATCAGGCTGCGGCCGCACACATGCCTGCCGGACTCGATGGCGGCCCGATTCAAGCGCTCAGCTTTCTCCTGGGCAGCTTCGGCCGTCAGACCGGGTGCGGTAATGACGAACTCATCACCGCCCATGCGCGCGACGTAGTCGTAGCCTCGGCAAATATCCTTCAAGCGAGTCGTGAATTCGCGCAGAAGCTTGTCTCCCTCGAGGTGGCCGAAGGAATCGTTGATCTGCTTAAATCCGTCGATGTCGCACAGTAGCACGGCTAGCGATGTCTTCATGCGGCGGCAGCGGGCTACTTCCTGCGCCAGGTGCACGAACAGCGACCGCGCATTCGGAAGGCCGGTCAAATAGTCGGTGGTGGCGGAGCTTTCGGCCTGCTGATATTTCAACGCGTTCTCGACTGACAGCGCGACCTTGGAGGCCACGGCCAGCAGAATTCGAAGGTGATCAGGAGTGAAAGCGTCGCGCTGAGTCTGGTACATCGCCAGCACGCCGACCACTCCATTTAGGCCTTCGAGAGGCACGACCAGAGCGGATTGCAGGTCGGTATGCTTTCCGGGCTCGACGAGGTATCCCGATTCTACTTGCGGGTTGCCGTTTACGATGGGCTTGCAGTTTTCCGCGACCCAGCCGCACAAACCTTCGCCAACACGAATCTTCAGTGACGAAAGAGCACGGAAGTTTTCGCCGCTCACCAGTTCGGGCAAAAGCCATCCGTTGCGGTTGACGAATACCGCGATGGATTCGTAAGGAATCATGCGGCGCAGGCGCATCGACAACACCGACAGGGTTTCACTCAAGCTCAGCGATACGCCGAGGTCCTGACTCAGTTCGAACATGGTCTGGGCTTCTTGCCGCGCCGAGGCGATCGAGGTGAGGAAGTCGGCATTATCGGCCATTCCGTGCGTTGGCTCGCTGCGTTCGAATCCGGTTGCCGGCGCTAAGCCCCGCTCCACACGTATAGTCCGGGAGAGTCCCAATGTTGCCGAGGTGTCCTCCGACATCTGCGCCATCCGCTCCAGATCGATATATCGCCGCTCCAGAATCTCGACGATATGCGGATCGAACGACGTGCCCGCCTTCTCTTTTACCTTCTGCATCGCCTCAGCCAGCGGCAACGCTGGACGATATTGACGATGCGAGGCCAGTGCGTCAAGGCAATCGACGGCCGCCAGAATGCGCGCGCCGATGGGAATGTCCTCCCCAACCAATCCTTCGGGATAGCCGGATCCGTCCCAGCGTTCGTGGTGGCACCGCACAATGGGAGCGACCGGATAGGGGAACGCGACGCGCTCCAAAATTTCTGCTCCCACGATCGGGTGTACCTTCATCTTCTCGAATTCTTCCCGCGACAGTTTTCCCGGCTTGTTGATGATCTGTTCTGGTACCGCCAGCTTGCCGATATCGTGCAGGAGCGCTGCCGCTCGCAGGGCCTCGATCTCCGATTCGTCCAGATTCAGTTCTTTGGCGACCTCGACTGCGTAGGTTCTAACCCGTTGCAGATGGGTGTGCGTGGTATGGTCCTTCGCCTCAATTGCCAATGCCAGGGCCTCGATGGTTCGCATATTGAGCGAGGCGATCTGCTCCACGTGACGCTTCTCGACTTCAACTCTCTCTTTTTCCGCTTCCAGACGGCCCAGGTAGAGGCGATACGAGCGGTAAACCCAGTAGATCAGCGGAAGCACCAGCAGCGAAGTTTCCCACCCGGCCGCTCGATTCACCATCCCGACCAGTCCGACTGCCGCTGCTCCGACCAGGTAGTAAGGAAACGACCAGAAGTAGCATTCGGACCAGACCTTGCGGCTCGACTTTCCTTCGGTCATGGCAATGACGACCGAGATCGGCAGCGTATTGGCGAAGAAGAACACCAGCGCCGCCACCATCAGGAGAATCGGTTTGTTCGAGGAATATCGCGCAACCAACCAGTGATAGGAAAGATAAGTGAGCCAGCAGGCATTGGCCATCATTCCGGCCACATTGAAGAGTACCTTGACTGGGTCTAGCCGCTTACGCGCCTGCCACACGCTCTGCACCAGGGTTGCGGTGCAGCCAAGGACGACTGTTTCCGGCAGGCTCAACTCCAACACGCCCATCAGGATGAAGAGAAAGTTGACCGACATGGTGCCATCGATGCCGGGCAGCTGTACTTTCAGTCCCGAGGCGAGGATAGCAACTCCGAGGTAGCAGGCGAATCGCATGAGATCTTGCGATTGCCAGTGGAGCAGGGTATAGCCCAAAACCACCACGCCAAGAGACGCAGTGATGCCCACGAATGCCTTCGTGTGGAGCGATAGTCGGTCCGCTTCTGCTCTCATCCAAACCCTGATGACTGCCTTGGAGCGGCGGTCACTTTCACGGTGCCCAGGCGAACGCAAGAAAGCCTGTACGCGGGATCGCTCATCCCACGCTGATGGTTGGGGAAGGTCTGCTAAGCCCAAACCAAGGGCTCGCCCGAATCTTATTGCAAAGATTAGGGCTTCAGAAGCTTACTTAAGTAACTTGCCGAGGTCACATCGGCGTTGACTGTGACTTGCAGACGGCGAGAATCTAGGTCCTTTTCCTTGCGGCCGGCAGAGGTACCTATTACTTTCGTTACCTCGCCGCCTAAACGCGCCTCGAACCAAGCCACCTGCTGTGTCACCATCATCGCAAAGAAGATATGTCCACTTCGCGCTCCAGTTCGGACCGAGTCGAGACGCCCGCGGTCTCCGGGTCCGTTCAGGCAGAGAATCGTGCATCTAGTGCAGCAGAAGCCGCCGTATTCTGCGTGGATCTGGAAGGCGAGTTTATCGCGTGGAATTCCGCCTTTATCCGTCTGTTCGGATATACGCCCGAAGAATTAGGTGGCCGCGACTTCTCCGTTCTCTTTTCTTCAAACGATAGAAGTCGACCGAGCGCGAACGGCGACTTACGTAAAGCGGTATTGAGCTCGGTCCCGACAAAGGGCAATTACCACTACGCTATGCTTGCCCAGCCGAAGAATGGCGCCAGCTTCTCTGTAGAATTTTCAGCGACCCTTTTGCGCGACTCGTCCTCAAAACCGGCTGAGATTGTGATTGTCGTATCGCCGGTCGAGGGCAAGGTGTTGGGTGCTGGTTCGCTAGCGTCAGATCGCGCCCGCCGAGGAATCGTCTCCCGCAAGATCGACGACACAGAATTCATTCTGGCCAGCCCTGCCATGCACGAATTCATGAGCATGGTCGACCGGGTTGCCAGTCACAGTGAAACCGTGCTGATCACGGGCGAGACCGGCACCGGTAAAGAGCTGATTGCGCGCACCATCCATGAGTCTTCGCATCGCCGTAACCGTCCATGGGTTGACATCAACTGCGCGGCGCTGCCGGAGAACCTGGTTGAGAGCGAGCTCTTTGGATACGAAAAAGGCGCCTTCAGCGGCGCCGATAGCTCCAAACCAGGATTGTTCGAGTTGGCCGATCGCGGGACCTTGTTCCTGGACGAGATCGGCGAATTGCAGTTGCAGACCCAGGTGAAGTTGCTCCGCGTGCTCGACGGCCAGCCGTTTTACCGCCTGGGTGGTCATCGCAAGATTAAGGTTGACGTCCGAATCGTGGCCGCCACCAATCAGGATCTCGAAGCCGCCGTGAATGAGGGACGATTCCGCCAGGATCTTTATCACCGACTTGGCCAGTTCCAGCTTCGTGTTCCTCCTCTGCACCAGCGGCCGGAAGACATTGTGGCGCTGGCCGAGCATTTCCTAAATCTGAAGGCCCCGGGCAAGAATTTCTCAGAGCGGGCGATCTCGGCGTTGCTTTCGCATCCCTGGCCGGGAAACATTCGAGAACTGCGAAATCTAGTGGCCAAGATGGCGATGGAATCCACGGACGCAGAAATAGACTTCGCCAGGCTTACCGCCGCCCTGACCGGACACCCTTCCAGCCTGCGGCAGACCGCCTCCATGCCGGTGAGCAATCTCGACAGCATGGAAGAACAAATGATCATAAAGGCACTGGAGCGGACCGGAGGCCAGAGGACACAAGCCGCCGAACAACTCGGAATTTCCCGGCGGACCCTCAGTCGAAAGCTGAAGGAATACAACATCAACTTTGCGCCGGGGGAAAAGACTGCATCACCTGAATTCATCAGCAACGAGCAGCAAAAATTCTTCCGGGCCCGCGTGGAGACTCAGGTTCGCGTCCGCAATTCGCAGGGAGAGGAGATTCACGTGCACGGCGTCAATCTGAGCACGGGCGGAATGGGGCTCGATGGGCTGAAGGAACCGCTCCGTTTTGCCGGCATGCTTGATGTCAGTTTTATGCTGCCCGACAGCAATGTCCAATTCGAGGCGAAGGCACGGTTGATGTGGATTGGCGATGAGGGCCGCGTGGGCATACGGTTTGTCGTAATCGAACCCGCGCTGTTTGAACAGCTCCAGCAATGGACCAATCGCAAGATGAAGGACGATGGCTGGGAGTTCCCGATCTAGGGCACACCAGAGCGGACGCCTCTGTAACTTCCTCAGCCAACCTGCCACACCGTGTCCAGCACGGTCCCGTCCACCCACTTCACCACGGCCACGGGTCGATCCCCGTGTGCGGGACGGCGCGGCCGGCCGCCGCAGATTCGCTCGACTTCTTCTTTGATATCCCGCAACGGGCGGATCGGCAATTTGGAGCCCTTGACGGACTCGATCAGATCTTGACGCCGCGGGTTGATGGCAATACCGCGCTCGGTAACGACGACGTCAATCAGTTCTTCTGGCCCGCACAGGGTTGTAACCTCATCGACGATGACCGGAATGCGATCCCGAAACGAAGGCACGGCAAGAATTGTGCACTTTGATGCCAGGCAGTTCTGCCATCCGCCGATGCCGTGCAACAACCGCCCGTCGGAATGAGTCACGACATTCGCATTGAAGTTAGTATCCACTTCGGTTGCACCGAGCACGACGGCATCGATGATCGACGCAAAGTTTCCTTTGCCGTGATAGTTGTACGACGTGAATGGAGAAGTAGCGATGTGACTTGGATGGCTGCCAATCGACCGCACGCCCTCGAGATCGAAAGTCTGACCATCCAGAATGTAGTCCGTGAGCCCTTCGTCCAGGAGTTCGACCAGATACTTCGTGGAGCCTCCGCGCACGAACCGCGCCTTCACGCCGGCCTGTTTCATCATCTCTTTCAGATAGCTGACAAAGGCGAGCGCGATTCCGCCGGCACCCGCCTGAAATGAGAAACCATCTCGCATGATTCCGGCGTCTCGCAAGAATCGCGCCACAAACTCCGCAATCCGCAACCGGTCCGGAGAGCGGGTGATCTGCGTTGTTCCCGAGACAATGCGTGCAGGATCGCCAATCGAATCCACTTCCACCACGTAGTCCACGTTGTTGCCCTGGATTTGCCAGGGCACGCATGGGAAGGGAACGAGATTGTCGGTCACAACGATGACGTGGTCTGCATAGATGGAGTCGGCCAGCGCAAACCCGAGGGAGCCGCAGGCGGATTTCCCATGGGAGCCATCGCAATTGCCAAATGGATCTGCCGTCGGCGCGGCGATCACGGCGATATCGATGTGCACTTCGCCATCCTGAATCGCCTGCCAGCGGCCTCCGTGAGAACGGAGCACTCCCATGCCACCCATCTTTCCCTGGGTGCAGTAGTCTCCTAGCGGACCATTCATGCTGCCTTCGATGTGCTCGACGACTCCCGCTTCCATCAGTTCGATAGCGCCTTTCTGTGAAGGAAACGATGCGCTCGGGAACCATGTGAGGTCTTTTACGCTCAGTCTCGCCGAGGCCTGCAGTGCCATGAGCGCGACGCGATCTCCGTCACGCAGATGATGGTGCGAAGAAATGACCATTCCGTCGCGCAGCCCGCACTTCCGCAGCGCAGTTTCAAGATCAGGGACTCGTTTATCGCCATTCGCCGGATAATCGGCGGCGGTTCGGATGGGTGGCGCTGCTTTGTGTCCGCGCGGATGATACTTTCCAACGCCGAGAAAGGGTGTTTGCGCGCGCCCGTTCACCCTCTCGGGGATGCGCCGTCCGACTGCATTGGCCACAAGTTCGATTATTTCTACTATGGGCATGAGAACTCCGAAACGCTCGCTTGGATTCGGCAATTGGCGCTACATCGCTAACTTACGAAGCCAGACCAATCTCTTGAGCACGCGCCATGAGCTTCAGCGCGCGCTTCACAACCGGAGGATCAATCATCTTCGAGCCGAGGCTGACCACGCCGAGTCCCTTACCTTGGGCTTCGTTGTAAGCGGCGACGATCTTTCGGGCACGTTCGATTTCCGCCGATGTTGGGGCGAACGCGTCGTGTATTACTGCGACCTGGGTTGGGTGAACGCATCCCATGCCCTCGAAGCCCAGCGCACGGGAGTTGCAGCCCCAGGCGCGCAAGCCCTCCAGGTCCGCGACGTCTCCAAACACGGAGTCGATCGCCTGTATTCCCGCCGCGCGGGCGCAGTTTACGATCCGTTGCCGCGCATAGAGCGACTCAGCGCCTGTGACGGTCTTCGCCACGCCCAGATCTGCGGTGTAATCCTCGATCCCGATCGTTAGCGCCACGACTTTGTCGCACGCCTTCGCAATCGAGAATGCGTTCTCTATTCCGAGCGCGGATTCGAGTATAGGCATGAGCCAGATTGGCCGAGTGATACCGTAATCTCCCTTCACCCGTGCGATGTGATGGCTGATATCCAGAACCTGGCTCGCGTCTTCAACTTTCGGAATCAGAATGAGATCAGGAGACTCGGGGACGATCTCGTCGAGGTCTTCGAGTCCGAGCGGACCTTGATTGATACGCACCATGCGCTCGCAACGCAGGAAATCGACCGCACGGAGCGCATTGCGCACCAGCAGGCGAGCTGCGTCTTTTTCCGAAGGATGAACCGAATCCTCCAAGTCGAGGATAACGGCATCGGCTCCATGAAGGCCGGCGTTGACGAAATACTTGGGTTCGCTGCCCGGAACGTATAATCGCGAGCGCCGCATGCGATCCCGACCCGAACCTTCGGGCAAGGGAAGGCGCTCGGGAAGAACGCGGGTACCCTGGCCGAGCCCGGCCCGTCGCGCCGCAGCTTCCATGCGGGCTGCGATAACAAACGGCAGCGCGCCTTCATCCTGAATGCGAACATGGGCATGGCGAACGCCAAGAGCTTCCAGAATTTCCTCGGCTTGCCGGCGGATCGAGTCACCATAGTAGGTTTCCACGCGAGAGTGGAGTTCAATCTCGACCCCGCCGTGCCCGCGTGGCTCGATACGGACAAGGAGATCGGAGCGGACTCGGTTCCGGAATGTCCGGCTTCGCCTGTTCGTGTTTCCGTCACAGCCGTCATAAGACCTATCTCAGGCTCGCCGCCCCGACAATTTCGCGGTTCGAGCTCTTGGTTTTGGCCGCGCCAGTTCCGCCAAAACCGCATCCGTCATTTGAGTTGTGCTCGCGGCACCCTCGCCGATTGCTTTTGCACCGCCGGGGATTCGCATCATGTCGTAGGTACGCACTCTGCCTTTCTTCACAACCGTGGCAATCCCTTCACGGATGCGGTCGGGCTTTTTCAATCTCGCCCACGTGTTCCAGCATCATGACCGCCGACAGAAACATTGCAATCGGATTCACGATGGGAGGATCGAGCTCCGCGTACTTCGGCGCCGAACCGTGAGTCGGCTCGAACACCGCCACCTCATCTCCGATGTTGCCCGAAGCTGCGAATCCGAGGCCGCCGATCAATCCGGCAAAGGCATCGGAGATGACATCCCCAAACAGGTTAGAAGCCACAACCACGCCGTATTCTTCCGGGTTCTTGGTGAGCCACATCGTCTGCGCATCGATGTTTGTAGACCGGAGAGCGATGCCGGGATATTCCTTGGATATGGACTTCGCCTCGTCTTCCATCATTCCGGACGTCTCGCGCAGCACATTCGGTTTCTCGCAGATGGTGACGGATTTGTACCCGTACTTCTCTGCCCAATCGAATGCTGCCTTGCAGATCTTGTGCGCAGCTTGGCGAGTGATGATCCGGACCGAGATCGCGAGATCCGGGCCGGGCACGGAAGCAAAAGGTTTGAACTTGGAATGCGTCGCCAATGCCGCCCGAACCTGCTCCGGCGGATTGGTCCATTCCACCCCCGCGTAGAGGCCTTCCGTGTTTTGGCGAAACACAACCACATTCACCAACGGCTCCTCAAAGCCGCCGTCCGCTCGTTTGCGGATGAAATTCAGGAGATTGCCGGGAAATGAAATGCACGGGCGGATGCAGGTATCGAGATTGAATTTCTGTCGCAGGGTAACGATCGGGCTGAAGTACGAGTATCCCTTGCCGCGCAATTCAGGATGCAACTCGGCTTCGGCTTGTTGCTTCGGCTTGGATGTAATAGCGCCGAACAATCCAAGCCTGTGCTTGGCCAGGAGGTCAACCGTGCGCTGGGGCAGGGCATTGCCTTCGCGGCACCAGCAGTCCCATCCAATGTCGGCGTGAACGTAGTCCGCGTCGAATTCAACTGCCTTCAGAACGCGCAGCGCTTCGGGCAGGACCTGGTTGCCGATCCCGTCTCCCGGCATGGTGACGACAGTAAGTTTTGCCATGATGGCTCAGTCTCCTGAAACGACAGCGGGTTCGTGATGCTCTTGCTTCCGGTCAAGTCCTAACTTTTTCGCGACAACATTCTCCGCGCCACCAGCGATCACGAGCGACTGGGGCACTTCGCCGAGGGGTGGGAAAGCGAACGACTCTCCACGCCAGGCAAGAGTGCACGAGGTGAAATCGATATCGATACTTTCGCCCGGAATGATCGTTTTTTCCTTTGCGGCGATTTCAGCTGCGAACTGATCACGCAGCTTCTTCACCAGCACCGCGACCTCGATACACAAGAAGCCGTTGTTATAGGCATTGCGAAGATACGTCTGTGAAAAGCTGGCCGCGATGATCAGGGGGATGCCTTTGGCCTTAAGGCAGGTGACTGCTTGTTCGCGGCTGGAACCGGTGCCGAAATTGAATCCGCCAACAATCACGTCTCCGGCGTGCGTTCGACGCGAAAACTGCGGATCGTAGTTTTCCATGACCACGCGGGCCATCATCTCGGGAGTCATGTCATCGCGGTAGGTATAGTCCTTGCCATAAATCGCGTCAGTGTTGACGTTATCTTGCTGCATGAAGACCAGACGCCCGCTCACGCGTGGCGGAAATCCTGGCAGAATTTCAACGCGTTCACTGGATGGGCCATCGGCGAGCAGACTCTCGATACCGCCAAACGGGTTTGCTATCGGGAAACTGCCGTGCCCCACGGATATATCCAGCCAATGCAGATGCCGCTACCACCTCTGGACTTGCCAGATAGCATTGAGCATCGCGCGAGCCCATGCGGCCTTTGAAATTGCGGTTCGTCGCCGAAATTCCGACTTCGCCTTTCTCCAGCAATCCGGTGCCGAGACCGATGCAGGGACCACAACTGGGCGGTAGTGGAATCGCACCTGCATCCAGCAGGGTCTGCCAGACTCCACGCCGCTCTGCCTCCTCCTGCACCCACGCGCTTGCTGCTCCTACGTAGAACTTTACGTTGGGCGCGACTCGATGGCCGCACAATACCCAAGCCGCGGATTCCAGGTCTTCTACCCGCGAGTTCACGCAGGAAAGCAGGTACGCCTTCTGGATCGCGATCTTCTTCTCCTGGATCTCGGCCAGAGATTGCATCGTCTGCACCGTGTCGGGCCCGGAAGCATGGGGCGTGATCTGACTGAGGTCTAAGGTGATGCGGGCGGCATATCTGGCGTCAGAATCAGGTTCAGGAGGAGACAGCTGCCACCGGTCGATGTCTCCCTCCGCGAATCTCTCAATTCCTCGATCCTTCAGGCGGCGGTGACAATTGCGCAGGTAGCGGATCGTTATATCGTCAACGGGGAACCAGCTCACGATCGGTCCCCACTCTGTACTCATGTTAGAGATGGAGAAGCGCTCGTCCATAGAGAGACTGGCGACGCCCGGGCCAGAGAATTCAACGGCGGCATTGAGCGCTTCGTCGTGGTTGTACAGCCCACAAAGAGTGATGATGACATCTTTCCCACTCACTCCTTCCGGCATTGTGCCTTCGAGCACTACCTGAATCGTGCGTGGAATCTGCCACCAGAACTCCCCCGCTGCCCAGACGCAAGCGGCATCGGTACGGACAATTGGCGTACCCAGCGCGCCCAGAGCGCCATACATATTCGAGTGCGAGTCCGACGCCACCACGAACGAGCCCGGTTCTACATAACCGCGTTCGATCATGATCTGATGCCCGATGCCTGAGCCCGCTGGATAAAAGTCGACTCCGTGCTGCTTGGCAAAAGCCTCAATGGACTGATACTTCTTCAGATTTGCTTCCTCGCGATTCTGAATGTCATGATCCAAGGCGAACACCAGCTGCTTTGGATTGAAGATCTTCGTCACTCCGATTGACTTGAATTTGCTCATGACGGCGGACGTATTGTCGTGAGTCATCACCCGAGACGGCCGGATGGAAACAAAATCGCCGGTTCGTAACGGACGCCTGGGACCATCCGTCATGTGAGCTTGCGCGATCTTTTCGACAACGGTTTGAGGCATGCAAACTCCTTGCACTTCAACGGGCCGAGCGAGCCATCTTAGGCGAGTACGGGATTTCGCTTCGCGTTTCTGCGCGCCGTCCTCGTTTTCACGGTCTTTCGCCGGCGGACATCTGACTCCAGCAGCGCCATCAACTTGCTGACCGAGTCGACGCGCTCCAGATTCCAAACTGCATCCTTTACTTTCTTCTGGGCGGCGGAAGTCAAAACGCCGTCAGCCAGTGCAGCGAATTTTTCTTCAATCTCTCCGTCGGTTAGCGGGTTGCGCGGATCACCTTTAGGAAAGTCCAGCTGTTTGCTATAAGAGCGTCCATCTCGGGTATGAATGTGCACGATTACCCTCTGTAAGGCTGGAAATACTTTCTCGATCTCGGGATCTGCTACCACCTCGACCTTCGGCAGTTGTTCCCGGATCTTGCCGTCCATGATCTTCTGTTTCGTGAATTGTGCCGGCGTGACCTGTCGATCGACTAATGCGGCTGCAATCACGTAAGGAAGGGAGTGGTCCGCAGTCTCTTTTGTTTGCGGATCGTACTTGCTCGGGTCCGAGAGAATATCGGCAGCGCGCGCCAGCGAACGGATTTGAATCCTTTCCACTTCATCCGGATGCAGGTCGTTCGCCTTGACCAGGTCGAGTACGGCAGAGATCGGGGTATGTGTTAAGGCCTCGGTCGGAAACGCCTTCATGCCACACTGCATGATTCGCCACGAGGCTCCGAGGCCGTCAGTCAGCAGATTGAGCTTCCACTCCGGCTTGAAAACGTGGGTCAGCCCTTCTTTACCGTCGATTACGTGCTCTGGGCCGGAGTAGCCCTTCTCTGCCAGCAACGCCGCCATTACACCGCTCTGAGTGGCCATGGGATCAACCGTGTTCTTCATCATCGTCAGCTTTCCAGCAGTGACCGCTCCTAATGTGCAGTGGCGGCTGGCAGAGATGCCGATGGCATGCTGAATTTGCTCCCAGCTCAGATGCAGCGCTCGTCCGGCTACAATGGGCGAGACAAATGCGGTCAGAGTTGCGTGATGCCATCCGCGCTCGCGAATTCCCGGAAAGGCCGCTTCGCAAAGCCGCATCTCGAATTCGTGTCCAAGAATTAGTCCGACGATCAATTCCTTCCCGTCAGAGCGTGCACGTTCGCAACACGCGATCGCCGCGGGGAAGATGTCGGAAGGATGCGAGGGATCCTGCTTCCAATAGATGTCGTTATAGTCCATACATCGGATCATCAGCGCGTTCGCCAGCGAAGCCGAAACTGGATCGATGCGCTTCCCGCTGCCGATCACGGTAGCGGGGCCTGAGCCTGCGATTTCGTCCAAAACTCCCAGGGCGATTCTTACGTCGTGCTGCCCGTAGCCTCCCAGCGCGCAGCCCAGCGAGTCGAGAAGAAATCGCTTCGCCTGATAGATCGCCTCATGTGCAATGTTCTTGAACTGGAGTCCAGCAGCCCAGCGCGACATTGTCGCGGTCACCGTTTCTTTAGTCGTGCACGTCGGAATCATCGGCAAAGGTTGCTCCTTACTTCGGGTGCACTCGGATGTTTTTTGGATTCTTGAACGGCAGGAACGCCATGAAGTCCGCGTGATGCACAATGAAGGCTTCGGTCGTTCGCTTGACCAGGTCACCCTCCGCGGCATGCGCAGCAATGATGTGACACACGGCGTCTGGGACGCCGCATTCCAGGGCCAAGGCAACGCCAGTAAAAGGATGCCGGAGCGCTTCTCCTCGCTCGCTCTGCCGGCTCTTTCCGTCAAGTCCGAGTTCGTACTCCAGCAACTTGCCGACGTCAGCCAGAATTGCTCCCGCAACAACGCTATCGAGATCGACTGGTAAGGCCCTCCCCATAAACTGCTGCATTGCGAGGGCACTGTCGCGCGCGATGTGCACCACGCAGCGCTTGTGCTCCATAAAGGTGATGGGGCAGTTAGGAACCAGCAGCGTGAAGGGAATTTGGTTCAGATCTTCGGCTTTGAGAGAACTGCGTTCGAGAGCTTTAACCCAAGTGTCTGTAACCTGAGATCGCAGCTGGAGGTTTTCGATCCACTCGATTTCCGGCCACAGCCGCAGGATAGTCTGTCGCATACAGGTGTTCCGGCGCGAACCAGAAAGGCTATCTTGAGGTGTACACAGGCACGACGATTAGAATCACAGTGGTCTGTGATCATGAACGCGAAGAAGGAAAGTTGTCGGCGTAAGTTATTGCAACGAGACTGACTTCGAGTTTACCGATGCTGTAAAAGTGCCAGGACTTCCTGCTCAATCACCTCGGGCCTGGCAGCTCCGATATGTTTATGGCGTACCCGGCCGTCGCGGTCCAAGACAAAGGCGATTGGCAGTCCCAGCACCCCTCCGTATTGTTCGCCGATGCTTGCATTTCCCATCACAACCGGATAGTTCATGTGGAATTGCTGATAGAAGGTCCGGACCGGTTCGGGGCCGTCGTCCATAGACACCCCGATGACTTGCAGCCCGGTCGGGCCGTACTTATCCTGCAGTTCGATGAAATGGGGAATCTCCTCACGGCAGGGGTCGCACCATGTCGCCCAGAAATCCAGCAGGACGACCTTGCCGCGATAAGAGGAAAGACGCAGTTGCTGCCCGTCAAGTTGAGGAAGATTGAAGTCAGGCGCGAGCAGGCGCGCCGTTCCAGGTTTTCCCGCTCCTGAATTGCGACTGTGCCTTGTCGCCACCAGCCCCACAACGATCACTGCTGCGACGACCGCGAATATTGCCACCTTTCTAGCAGAGCCCAACCGTCAGTCTCCCTTCGCCGTGGGATATCCCTTGTCGACCCAGTCCGCTCCAAAGTTGCCGGCGAGGTACAGGACCTTTACATTGCGGAATCCCATCGCCTGCAATGCATCATCCGCGGGCTTGACCGTGGGGCAGTGGCTCCAGGGACAACAGCCGCAATACAGCACGATGAATTTCGTTCGAGGCAGCGATTCCACCCGCTTGCGAAGCTGCTGCAATCCGGCCGGGTTGGAGGCAGGGCCGATGTATTCGGATCCCGGGATGTGGGCCTGCGAATATAGAACATGCGAACCGACCTGTATGAGCAGCGGCTTTTGCATGGTTTGGCTCTGCAGAATCTTTACCAGTTCTTCAGGCTGGATCAGGCGGGCCGTTGGAATCGATGTGGCCTGAGCGCCAGCCCGGCTGGTGCCTGCACAGAAAATTGCCGACACGATCAAGACGAGTGTGAAACGTTTCCCACCAGCATTCATTGACAGTTCTCCCGCGAATAAAGAACGGTGAAACTCATAAGAATACACCGCGTTGGATTACGGCGAATTTCTTTATGGGTTGGCCAGTTCGCGCAACCGCGCCGCAGCGATCTCTGGGGTGATGTCCCGCTGCGGTGTGCCCAGCATTTCAAATCCCACCATGAATTTGCGAATCGTCGCCGAGCGCAGCAGGGGAGGATAAAAATGCGCGTGGAAGTGCCATTCCGGATGCTCGGAGCCGTCGGTTGGCGACTGGTGGAATCCCATGGAATAAGGGAAGGGAACGCCAAAAACCTCGTCGTAGATTGCGGTTACGTGGTGAAGAATCTCGCAAAGGGAACTCGCATCCTGGTCTGTGAACTGGTTCATGTTGGCGATATGCCGCTTGCTGCACACCAGAAGCTCGAACGGCCAAACCGCCCAGAAGGGAACCAGGTGAGAAATCCCTCATTCTCGCAGACGATTCGTACCTGCTCGCGGCCTTCGAGCGCCATGTAGTCGCACAACAGACATCGGCGGTGCAATTTTAGGTACTCCGTTTGTGTAACTAGTTCTTTCGCCGGTTGCTCGGGGATCGACGCTGTCGCCCAAATCTGGCAGTGGGGATGCGGGTTGCTGGCGCCCATCATTGGCCCACGATTTTCGAAAATTTGAACGTGATTGATGAAACCGAATTCCCCCAGCTCGCGGAATTGTTCCCTCCAAGTGTTTACAACTGGTTCGATCTGCTCAAGCGACATGGTCGCGAGGGTCAGATCGTGCCGCGGAGAGAAGCAAATGACCCGGCAAAGTCCCGGCTCGGCTTGAGCCACGAGTAGCCCCATGTTCCCGGTGTCGATTCGCCCTGGCGAAATCCCCGGCTTCAACGCCGCGAAGTCGTTCTCAAAAACAAAAGTCGAAGAGTACGCGGGATTGCGCACCCCGCCAGCGCGAGCGTTACCCGGGCACAGATAACAATTCGGGTCGTAGCCTGGCTCGGGTGTCGTCTGCAGCTTGGCTACTTCTCCCTGCCACGGACGCGTAGCACGATGAGGTGAGACCAGCACCCACTCATTCGTTAGAGCATTTAACCTGCGGTGAGGATCTTCGGTGAGTTTCAATTTCAGCCTCGCAGCATTTTACGACGAACATGGAATGCGAGAGGGAAACCCGCACGTCCGAGCATGGACGGCGCGAATTGCTACTTGGATTTTACGAATAGTTTGAATTTACGGCCGAACGGAATTGCCCATCATCAACACAAAGAGCAGAGGAAGATAGATCACGGTTGCCTGCAGCACGTGACGGGCGCGCATTTTCGAGGGCGCGCTCGACAGCGGCAGGTTCAGGAAAGCCAGGCGGATTCCAAAATAGAGCAGCGCGAAGCCGAGCACAACCGCTCCCACCAGGTAGATCCTGCCCGCCATGCCCATGAAACTGGGCAGCAGGCTGATGGGAATCAATGCCACCGAATAAATCAGGATGCGGCGAGCGGTCGAGCGGCCATCTTCTTCGACAACCGGCAGCATCTTGACTCCGCCTTTGGCATAGTCCTCGCGATAGAACCAGGCAATGGAGAAGAAGTGCGGGAACTGCCAGATAAAGAGAATCGCGAACAATACTAACGTGCCCCATTCCAGTTGGCCGCGAGCCGCGGTCCAGCCCAGAACTCCGGGCATCGCTCCAGGAAAAGCTCCGACAAAAGTGCAGATAGGCGAGATGCGCTTCAGCGGGGTGTAGGCGGCCAGATAGACAACAGAGGTCAGGAACGTCAGCAGTCCGGTGAGCGGATTCGTGAGAACGGCCAGGTAAATCGATCCACCCACCGCCGCGAGCAATCCGACCGACATGGCGTGAAACAAACTCATGCGGCCGGCCGGGAGCGGACGGAAAGCGGTGCGGCGCATGTAGCCGTCGACATCGTGCTCCATGCACTTCATTCAGCGCGGCGGTGCCGCTGGAGACCAGCCCAATACCCAGGAGAGAATGGAATAACCCCCAGCTAAACCAGGAGTCCCCGCCTGGTGTGCGCCGAAAAAATAGCCGCACCACGCGGTCATGACAATCAGGCCAGTGACCCGGAGCTTGGTCAGTTCGGCGTAGTCGCGAAGAAGGGAAGTCGCCCTGGTTCGCGAAAGCGGAGAAGAGGCAGTGTCATCGAGCTCATTTGTTTGGCCGTGTATGCGTTCCGGAAAACCTGGTTCTGGATGGTACAGAAAGAGCCACGTACGGACCCCACTCCGTTACGTGCTCAAGGAATGCATAGGTACTCTGATCAGCTTTCGAAAGTCAAGCGAAAACGCAAACTGCTGCTCGTTAGACAGGCTAACACATCGCTCGTCGGTGAGCGGGGCGCTGGCTACTGGCTGGCCGAGTAGCGCTGTGGAATCAAACATTTCCGGAGGATCAAAGAAGCACTTGTGCCAGAGCGCTGAATCCGACAGCGTGCCGGCGCTCCATTGCTGCAGCGTGGCGTGCGTGGCGGCGATCATGCCGCCGTCAGCGGAATCAAAAATCACCACAACCCCCGCCAGGTCCTGCGGCTTCTGCGCAATTTCCTTGTAGCTTTCTTTCAAGCAGGAATTTCGCATATTCGAGCCGCTGCTTGGCGCCGGCATCTTTGCATTCTCATCGAGTTTCTGCACGGAAATGAATTTTCACGTTCTTGCTCCGAAGGCCGGTCCCAATCTCCCGGGAACGGGGCCGTTTCTTCCCGGACGACGTGAAACAGGTCGACCGCCGGCAACGCGGTGCAATGGTAGCTGTCGTATCCGTGTCGGCGATGCCTTCGGGCATCTCGACGCTGTTGCGCCAGATCCATCCCCGTGACAGGCCGGAAATGCGCACATGCACCCAGTCCGCGTTGAAATCTAGCAGCTCGAATTCATCGTGCATGCTGGCGAGAAAACTGCCTTCGCGGTCAAACTGGGAGCTGACACAACCGGCGTTCCGGATTTCTTGACGGCTACCAGATTCTTGGGATGAGCCGTATTCTTGAGGATTTCTTCCAGATTGTTAGCCTCGGTCCGCAGCGAATTTGTGTTTTTCTCGGGCGCGGTTGCGTCAGTTGCCTCGTGAGACGTCCGTTCCGGCAAGCTAAAGTGGGCTGCCGGGGAAAATATCCGATTGACAGTCGGAGCAGGGGGAGCGATGGAGGACCCCGGGGTAGCCTGGGATTCGACTGGCGGTTTCACGGAAGGCGACGCTGACGTTGCGCCACTGTTGATGCCGGGAGGGCCCTTTGCCAGTTGATCTTGGAGTTGATCGAGCAGGTCGGTCTCAATCCGTCCGTTTGAGATCAACAGTTGATATCCGGACTTCGCGCCGTTCGGATCTGCGTACCACGCGGTCACTTTTGTGGAAACGTGTACCACTGACCCGCCGGAGACGGTCGATTGTACATCGATCGTGGACTGATAATAGCCGCGCTGAAAGTGATCCAGCGGGTGCTCTGCTGCCTTGGCAAAGCCCTCCAACACCGGCAGTCGCCCTGCCAGATTGCCCTGCAGCGACTTGAGAGCAGCCTCAATTGTCACCTTTGACTGAGGAAAATTACGCTCGGCGGAACTGGATTGAGCCTCAGCTGCAATAGCAGAGAAGATCATCACTGCGGCGAGCACTTTCGAAAAGCGGGAACTGATCAAGCTCGGTTTCACTTTACCAGCCCCAAATCATCGCGCAGGATCCACCCGTGCTGCCCCTCGTGAGTTTCCACTCCAAACCAATACGGAGTCGAGATAACAATCAGGATTTCTGCGCCTGGCGGCAAAGTTTGCAGTGTGCTGGCAGTGTGAAACGGCGCGGACTTCAGCGACGCACCCGGTGCTTTTACCACACGCTCAACCTCACGCCGCAGCTCCTGAACTCGTTCTTCCAACGTCTGCACTGGCGGAGCCGTCTCGGTTGAGGACGATGCCATTCGAGTTTCGCTAGAGAGGTTCGGAGTCGCCGGTGCTGGGTTCGAAATGGAGTCGTCCGCGGTCAGAACCGGGGACTTGGATGACGACTGTTGCTTGGTCTTTTCAGCGTCTGCGGTTTGCGACTTCATCAGTTCCAGGGATTCGAGCCGGTCGTGAATGGCCTTGTACTCAGCACCTTCAACTGAGCCATTGGAAGGGTGGGCGATATGCCGGAAGTCTTCCACAAACCGTGCGTCGATGCGTAACACCGTGTGTTTATCGTCTTGCGCCTGCAGGGTGTAGCGCACCGCCAGCGTGCCCAGATCGCCGCTGTCTTTAAAGTTTCGCGGGTCCAGAGCCTTCAGCCGGACCTTGTAGAAGACCTTGCCCTCCTTGGTCCGTTCCGGGAAGACGCGGCTGGAACTGGCCGCCGTCGCGCCGGTAATATATTCGTCTTTGTTGTATTCCTTGGTGCCGCGAATAATCCCGTTCTGAACCACGTCATGGACGACTTGGGTGACCTCGGTTTCCGGGTATGGAATGTTCACGATGAGGCCCGTTCCATACTGGGCGTTGCCTTTCTCACGGGGTACGGCGTGAAGCGCCGTGAGGAGGAGCAGAACCAGCGGAGCAGTCTTCCGGAGCCTTGAGAGCAATGCGTTACATGGCCCGAAGACGGCGGCGAATATTCCCGGCGATTGATCCCTCGACATCGTAGAAGTGAGTCTCTCCCAAATTACGGCGAGCGAGTGTTCGAGTCTTGTCTGGACTGTCTGACGTGCTTCGCTACTTTGTATTGTGATCCCTGGTGGATATTTTTCTTGGCTCCAGATTGTAAAAATCTTGTCAAGAAATCTTCATCGAACTCTTGACGACGTGACCCTTATTCCGCCTTCTGCCTGTCATAAATCTTCGCGACATACCCCGTCTCCATCCGGAGCACCGCAGCAAATTGTCGCCGAGATTCGAAAGGTGCTCCGCCTGGAGTAGAATCTTCGCACCGCGGAACTCATTCCATCCGCCCAAAACGCGTCCCTTGGACACCGCCCCTGATCGCTTCGAATCCGCTGCAGTTTCCCGGCTCATGTGGCGGCTGATGCCGTTTCTGTTTCTTCTTTACATCGTCGCTTTCCTCGACCGCATCAACGTCAGCTTCGGCATTCTCCAGATGCGGGGACAACTTGGTCTCACCGATCGGGTCTATGGCCGCGCCGCCGGAATGTTTTTTGCCGGTTACTTCTTCTTCCAACTGCCCAGCAATTTCCTATTGGAGAAGGTCGGTGTACGGCGGTGGATCTCCGCTCTGATGATTCTCTGGGGAATTGTCTCCTGCTTCATGATCTTCATCCGCGGCCCAATCAGCTTCTACGCTATGCGCTTTCTGCTCGGCGCCGCCGAGGCAGGATTCTTCCCCGGCATGATCCTTTATATGAAGCATTGGTTCCCGGCAAAAGCCAGGGCGCGCGCCGTTGCCTGTTCATGACCGCGAATCCTCTAGCCGGAGTGGTTGGAAGCCCAATCTCCGGTGCTTTGCTCAACCTACATGGGGCGAGACTTGCTGGCTGGCAATGGATGTTCATGATGGAAGGCATCCCGGCGATCGCATTGGGCGCAGCGGTCTATTGGACGCTGGCGGAGACTCCCCACGAGGCAAAGTGGCTCGATAGCGGCGAGCGAGACTGGCTTATCGAAACTCTGGGACGCGAACGCCAAGCTGAGGACAGCGTGCCTCAGAGCAACTTCTTGGCAGTGTTGTTCAGCGGCAGAATCTGGCTGCTATCCATCGTTTACTTTGGAGTCTCGACGACGATGTACGGGCTAGGCCTCTGGCTGCCTACGGTGATTCAGTCGTTCTCGGGACTCGGCAACTTCGCCACAAGTCTGATCACGGTTCTGCCCTACATGGTGACCGTCATCGCCATGGTCCTGGTCGGGCTTCGGTCCGATCGCGTCGGCGAGCGGCGCTGGCACACCGCTATTCCGGCCTTTACAGCGGCCGCCGGAATGGTCATGGCAGCGTATGGCAGGTTCAACTCTCGTGGTTGTAACCGGTCTGGGAATCGGTCTGGCCTTTGCCGAGTCAATGTGTGGCCCGTTCTGGGCGATGGCGACCTCGCGGATGACCGGCCTCTCCGCCGCCGCCGGGATCGCTATGATTAACTCCTTGGCCAATCTTGGAGGATATTTCGGCCCGGACATCATTGGCCTGTTCCGGACTGCGGACGGCGGCTTTCGCGGAGGCCTGCTCGCGATCGCCGCAACAGTGGCTATGAGCGGCGGGGTCGCAGTGATCGTGGGCCGCCAACCGGCGAATCAACTTGAGAGAAAGCCACTTTAGCTCCAAAGAGCCAGTGATTCCTGCTTCGCTCCCTCGATTACTTTGTTTACAATAGCTTTGCGTCCAGCAGCTTAGCGGACGACCATAGGCGAACGGCAATCTTGGATCAGTCCAATCACAATTCCAGCGGGCCTCCTACTGTCTACTGGCGCGTGGAAGGCAGCCTTCTTGACCTGACCGTGGTCAGGCCTGTGGCGTTTTTTACATGGAATGCCCAGACGTTCACCGAGCGCTTTCGCCGCCGGGGCTTGATCTTTCTGATGGCCATTTTGCGCCCGTTTCTCTACTCGACAAACCGCAAATTTGCCACCCGGGTGGTCCACACCGCGTTACGCGGAGTCACCCGAGACCGGCTTGACCTGCTTGGAGAAGAGTTCTTCCTGTACAAGTTGAAGCCTTCGCTGAAAAAGAGCGGAGTGCTGCAGGTGCAGGAGTTGCTGCAATCCGGAGCCGACGTGGTCCTGGTGAGCCAGGCGCTCGACCATATCATGCGTCCTTTGGCGCAGCACTTGGGGGTCAGGCACATAGTCGCCAACCGGCTGGAATTTCGGGATGGGATCGCGACTGGACGTTTGCTGGAACCCGTGATCCGGCCAAGAGGCGCGTTTGCCCTCTTCCGCGAGAATATGCCGGATGGCAGGCGTGCTCCCAAAACGCTGGCTCGACATCTCGATATTTCTCTCGACGACCTGCGTTCGGCGGTAGTTCCGGCC
The DNA here is from genome assembly GCA_963807095.1 of uncultured Acidobacteriota bacterium. GTDB lineage: Bacteria > Acidobacteriota > Terriglobia > Terriglobales > Acidobacteriaceae > Sulfotelmatobacter. The sequence continues at coordinate 410,484 of CAWEAF010000004.1, forward strand.
GCTAGGCAAACCACGGTTCCTGCTCGCTCCATTGTTCACTTTGACGGGCAGAGACAAACTCAGCATTTTTCGGTGCGGAAAGCCTTCGCCGGCAAGCAGGTCATGCTGATCGGGGTAACCGGATTCATCGGTAAAGTTTGGCTCGCGAACGCCCTGCTTGATCTGCCGGAAATGAAAAAAATCTATTTGCTGATCCGGCGCCAGAAATCGAGTCTCGCAGAGATCCGCTTCCAGAAAATAATCGAAGAATCCCCGGTTTTCGATCCATTGTTTGAGAAGTACGGCAGCGGGCTCCCGGATTTCCTCCGCGAAAAGATCGAAGTGGTCGAAGGCGATGTTACGCAGCGCGATCTTGGCCTCCCTTCCGAAAGCGCCGACGTGTTACAGAAGAACTTAGATCTGGTGATCAACAGTTCCGGGCTGACCGATTTCAATCCCGATCTGCGGGACGCCCTCTCTGCGAATACCGATGCCGCCGTACATATCCTGGAATTTGTGCGCAGGTCAAACCACGCCGGACTTCTTCATCTCTCCACTTGCTATGTAGCCGGCGAGCAGGATGGCCGGGTCGGCGAGAAACTGGTGCCCAACTACAATCCTCGCGGACTAGGCGGTTTCGATGCGGAGAGGGAATGGCGATCGCTGCGGGAATTTGTGAAGCAAGCCGAGGCTCAGGCGGAGAGCGAAGAAGTTACCTCTGGATTGCGCAAGCAAGCTCAATCGAAAGAGCACGCCGCCAAGAACCTGCAGGGAGCGGCGCTCGAAAATCAAATCCGGAAGAATCGCGTCCGCTGGTTGAAGACATATCTCACCGAATCTGGTATTCGCCGTGCGAAAGAACTCGGATGGCCGAACACGTACACGCTCACGAAGAGTCTGGCCGAATCCCTGATCGCGAAATACGGAACGGGTTTACCGGTTGCCGTGGTCCGTCCTGCAATTGTCGAAACCTCTGTAGCTAAGCCTTTTGTCGGATGGAACGAGGGCATCAACACTTCGGCCTCGCTTTCTTATCTATTGGGAACGTACTTTCGCCAGCTGCCTTCGAATGAGAGCAAACGCCTCGACATCATTCCCGTCGACTCGGTTTGCGCCGGCATGACGCTGATCGCGGCGGCGATCATGGAGCGCCGCCACGAGCCGCTCTATCAACTCGCAACTTCTGTGACTAATCCCTGCGACATGGGACGTTCGATCGAACTTACCTCGCTGGCTCACCGCAAGCACTACCGCGCGCAGGAGGGGCTGGAATCCTGGCTGCGCCTCCGTTTCGACGCCATTCCGGTTTCGAAGACTCGTTACAACCGCATGTCGGCTCCGGCACAGAAAGCGATCATGAAGTCCATTCAGCGCGTAATGTCGCCTTTGCCGCTGAAGAAAGGCGCCTCTGGTTAAAACCGAGCGGAGTCTCGAACGGGTCGAAAAGCTGATCGAGTTGTTCGAACCATTCATTCTGCTGAATGAGCACGATTTCATCGCCGAGAACATCGAGAAGCTTTCTTACGCCCTCGTACCCGAGGAACGGGATCGGTTCGTTTATGACACCCGCTCGCTTGATTGGTGGGATTACTGGATTAATATTCACATCCCCGCCTTGCGCCGGTGGACGTATCCGCTGATCGAGGGCCGGCCCTTGGAAGCGAGGCCCCCTCGCACTTTTCAACTCGCACCCGCAAACGGCGATGCCGTGAAGACCGGGACCAACGGAGCAACGTGGCGATATTCCTGACCGGTTCGACCGGATACATCGGCGCGCACGTGGCCGCCAATCTTCTTCAAGGGCACGGCGCCTCGCTCAATCTGCTTGTGCGCGCGCGCGATCCGCAGGAGGCGCAACTCCGCCTCTGGCGGTCTTACAGCTGCATCTGGACTTTCCTCTCTTTTACGAGTACCTGCAGACGAAGGTGCGAGTCTTCGTGGGCGACATTACTCTTCCAGGTTTCGGCTTGGGCCGAGACGATTTCGATCGCCTGGTCCACACCACCGATTCGGTTATTCATTGCGCCGCTTCGCTCAATCGCAAGTCGGAGAAGAGCTGCCTCAACGTGAATCTGCGAGGCACGCTCGAAGTCCTTACCCTGGCCCGGCAAGCGGAACACTACCACGGGCTGCGCCGCTTCAGCGAGGTCAGCACGGTGGCGGTAGCAGGGAAGCGCAGCAACGAAGATTGTGACCGAGGACCGTTCCATCGAATGGGAACGCTCCGATTACGATCCCTATGCGCGGACCAAGAAATTTTGCGAGCACATGGCGCGAGTTCTTTTGCCAGAAACGCCCAAGACGATTTTCCGTCCCAGCATCGTTCTCGGCGACAGTCGCCGTCCCCAAACCACGCAGTTCGACATGGTCAAGGCGTTCGTTTTTCTTGCCGGCTTGCCGGCGCTGCCTTTTCGCCCCACCGATCGGATTGACATTGTCAACGTGGATTTCGTTGCCGACGCGATCGCACGCTGCACCAGAAAGACCAGCCGCAGCACGATATTTATCACCTGTCCTCAGGCACGTCGTCGCAGACTTTCCGTGAGTTGACCAACGCCCTCGCGTCCGCGCAGCAGAAGCGCAAGCCCGTATTCCTGCCGTTCACCGAGAAGCCTTTCTCCGGTTCCGTGAACTTGCTCGCCGGCCGCAAAGGCCCGGTCGGCCATGGGGCGTCGCTGCTGAAAGTCTTCATGCCGTATCTGGTGTGGAATACAGTCTTCGACAACACACGCGTGACTGCTGAACTCGGACGCAAGCCGGTCCCGTTTTCGCAGTACAGTTTTCCGCTGCTGAAGTTCAGCCGGGAAAACAATTTCGAGTATCAGTACCGCCCTGGCCCGCAGCCCGCGGAGGTTCCGCCGCATGATGGATTTCGTCCTCGAAGCCTGGGTCAGCGGCAATATCGAGCGCGCCAAAGCTCGGATGGATGCTGGGCGGCAAAGCCTGGCAGCCGGGCGAGAAACTCAAACTGCTTTTCGCCGGATACAACGGCACTCGCAACATGGGCTCCGATGTTCGCGTTGAAGAGATGCTGCGCCAGATTCGCCACATTCTGGGCGCGGAGCGCGTCGAGTTCAGCGTGATGAGCCAGAATTTCGAGCGATCCGAAAGGATATTTCGAGGGCACGAAGCAGGTTCATCTGCCCGATATTTTTCCGCCATTTTTGTCCGATGAAGTTCCGAAGAATCATGGAGTGGTTGCCTGCGAAGGCTCGATGTTCAAGAGCAAGTTCGCCAACGCCCTGACAACGATGATGATCGGTTCACTGGGAATCGCTGCCGGCGCAGAACAAGCTTTCTGTCGGATACGGCGCCGAGGCCGGCCACATGGATCCGCTCGTCGCCAAGATGTGCGGCCGCTATTGCAAGAATTCTTTCATCATTACCCGTAACGAAGAGTCCCGCACCGTCCTGCGCGAGCTCGGAGTCCCCACCGAACTCGGCACCGATACGGCTTGGACTTTTGAGCCGCGTCCTGCCGAATACGGCCAAGGCATCCTCAGGCAAGCGGGCTGGGACGGCCGCACTCCTGTTCTGGTGGTCTGCCCGATCAATCCTTTTGAGTGGCCGGTCAAGGCTTCTGTCGCCAAATATGCGCCTGCACGGCCTGACCGGCGCATACAAAGAGAGCCATTACCGATCAGTCTATTTTCACAACTCAGGTCCCGCGGCCGATCGCGCGTATCGAGCATTACTTGACTTCAATTGCCAACGCAGTCGATGCATTCCGCAAGCAGCGAGACGTGTTCGTGATCATGGTCGCAACCGAGCGCCTCGACTCCCGCCCTGCGAATCGCATTTCCGGAAAGACTCGGCGGATCCCCGTCTTCACTTCCGACCAATACAACATGTATGAGCTCGTGAGCATTTTGCGGGCGTGCCACCTGATGGCTTCTTCGCGCTACCACGGCATCGTGACTTCGATGCCGGCGCTTGTGCCCTCCGCGGGCATCACCATGGATGAACGCATTCGCAACCTGATGCGCGAACGCGGGCATCAGGAACTGCTGATGACGGTCGACGACCCCGATCTCGAGCCGAAGTTGTTGGCCGCGCTGAAAGTCCTGGCCGCGGAAGGCGAGCGGATTTCCGACGGAATCGCCCGCACGGTTGTAAAGAATCTGAAAGTCATGGCGCGGATGGGCGTTTATCTTCGAAGAGGAAGTCCAGCGGCGCTATCCCGAATTTCCGACTCGAACAGGGCGAGTGGAGTTGGGAAGATTATCTGCCGCCGATGAGCGACTCGCTGCGGCAGTTAGTCGCCGCCTACAGTTAGCTGTCGAGTTCCGGTCTAAAACTATGCCTTTTGTAGGCGAGATCTTTTCGCAGCTCAAGACTGCCCCGCATGTCACGGTGCTGCAGGAAATCCGGGACGGGAAAATCACTGGCGTCAGCGGGGCGGAGTTCCTCGAACTGGTGCGCAGAGCGCGGACGTTCCTCGCCGCGCGAAAACTGAAAAAGGGTGAGCGCTGCGGCTTGCTTGCACCCAACAGCATTCGTTGGATTGCGCTGGATCTCGCCGCCATGGCCGAGGGCCTGATTGTCGTGCCGCTCTACTATCGTCAAGCTCCTGCAGAGTTAGTCGCAATGATGAACGACAGCACGCCTTCGCTTGTCTGTTGCAGCGACGGTGCGCTGCGCGCGGCCATTCAACAGGCAGGGCTCGACTCCCCGCCTCTGGCCCTGTTCGATGAAATCTTTGCCGGCATCGACGGCATCGCTCTTGATCGGCCGCAGGTGCGCGATGAGGACGCCGTTACGATCATCTACACTTCCGGCACTTCAGGAGAATCCAAGGGCGTGATCCTCACGGCCGCTAACGCCGGATTCATGTTGGGCTGCACCTCCGCCCGCCTTGACCAACTCATGGACGGCCGCCGTGGCCAGGATCGCATCTTTCACTATCTTCCGTTCAACTTCTGCGCCTCATGGATTGCAGTGCTGAGCTTCATGCTTCGTGGCAGTCTGGTCACTCTGAACACGGACTTGACCAAAATTCCGAACGATATGCCAGTCGTCGCTCCGCACTACTTTCTGAATGTCCCGCAACTGCTGGAGCGCATGCGCAGGGGAGTGGATGAGCAAGTCACCAAGAAAGGTGGCATCGTTCAAACGATCTACTAGCGCGCCAAAGTCGCGTGGGGTCGAAAGGACCATCCGCAATCGTCCGATGCACTCTGGCTCTGGGTGGCAAACACCATTGTGTTTCCCGCGATTCGCAAAAAAATGGTTGGCGCGAATCTGAAGGCCCTGATCTGCGGATCGGCTCCGCTCACTCCCGAGACCCAGGACTACTTCAAGATGCTCGGCATCCCCGTATTGCAGGTCTACGGATTAACCGAAACCACCGGAATCTGCACTATGGACGATCCTCGCAATCCGGTACCCGGCCGGGTCGGACCCTCAGTCACCGGAATCGAGATGAAAGTCGCGGAAAACGGTGAGATTGTAATTCGCGGACCCAACGTTTTCCCTGGCTATTGGAATCGCCCGCAGCAAACAGCCGAAGTCCTGCGTGACGGCTGGTTTCACACTGGCGATCAGGGAGAACTCGATTCCACCGGCACCTGGCGCATCGTCGGCCGCATCAAGAATCTGATCGTGCTCGGCTCGGGTCACAAGATCGCTCCGGAAACCATCGAAGACGAGATTGCGCGTCACCTGCCCGCGGCACAGCAGGTGGTGATCGTCGGCAATGGCCGTGGATATCTCTCGGCCATCGTCACCGGAAATGTGACTCGCGAACAAGTCCAGACCGCTCTGGACGCCGTCAATCGCGCAGTTACCACACTATAAGCAGGTTCGCGCCTCCTGCCTGCGGCACGGAGCCGTTTTCCATCGACAATGGCATGCTCACTGCAAACGGCAAGCTCAAGCGCGATCTGATTTCCGCGCGGATGAAATCCGAGATCGACGATATGTATCGGGTACAACAGGCTGTCTAGACTCCTATTGGCAAAAGGTCGACGTGAATCAATTCAAAGGCCAGGCGGTTTCGTGGGAGCTAAGAACGGAGTCGTTGAACTCCGGCTCCACCGCGCTCCCTGCAACGAACTCGGATCTCTATCGCTCGACGAGTTGGAGCAGTTTGCCGGCGCCCTTGACGATTTCGAGAAAGATTCTCACGCCCTTATCGTTTATAGCGAAATGAGCCCCGGGTTTTGCGCCGGCGCCGATCTGAGGGAACTGTACCAACGCTCCAGTACGATGGAGCAGGTGCAAGCGCTCCAGGGCGTGCGCGAGTTTCTCGAACGCATTCACCGCGTGCTCAATCGAATTGACGCCTCATCGCTCACGACTATCGCCTCCGTTCATGGTGTAACGTTCGGAGGCGGGCTGGAACTGGCATTAGCTTGTGACCTGATCATCGCCGACAAGACAGCCCGTTTCGCGTTTCCCGAACTCAGGCTTGGCCTGATCCCCGGATTCGGGGGCATCCCGCGCCTCAAGCGCGACGTCGGCAATGCGGTTGTCCGCGACCTCCTGCTGACCGGACGCAGTTTCAACGCCACCAAAGCCCAGCAGATCGGGCTCGTCAGCCAAGTAGTTGCCGAAGGTGAGGCGCTGCGTGCGGCCCGCGCTACTGCCGCACAACTAGCAAAATTCGATCGTCATACGGCGGCGACAGCGAAGCAATTTATCAAACCCGTTCCTTACGAAGAGTTGAAGCGCGAGCTCGATACCTTCTGTGACCTGTTCTCCCGCCCGGCGGTGCAGGCGGGACTGAAAAGGTTTGTGGAAAGCAAGGAGGCGCAGCCCTACTTACCGTGATTTGTTCCCTGACGATAGAATGACTCTTATGCCAACGGCTGAAAAGACGCTCGACGAAATTATGAATCTGGCCTCCCAGCACTTCAAAGTGCCGCGCGAGAAACTGTCCCCCGATGACGACTTCTTCAAAGCTCTGGGAATCGACAGCCTGCAAACCCTCGATCTGCTCACCAGGCTGGAGAACCACTTTCACGTCGAACTGCCAGATTACGAACTGCAAGGCGTCACCGATTTCCGCACCCTGGCCGGCAAAATTCAGGCACGGCTGTAATGCGCCGGATCCAAATTCCTGAACTTGGTCCCGAAATGGTGCAGGTAATGATTTGATTACTAAGCTTTTTCCTGTGTCCCTGTGTCTCTGTGGTGAAATAGACCGTTGATGCTCGATCTCCGCCAATACACCTGTTTAGGTGCGGCATTGCGTGACGCGCTGGACCGCTTCTCGTCCGAAATCTGCCTGATTGAAGCTGAGCGCGACCGCGAGAAACTCCGTCTTACCTATTCCGACTTCAAAGAGATGGCGCTGCCTTTAGCTCGTGCGCTCGAAGACGCCGATTTCGATCCCAACGATCGCGCCGCCATCGTCATGACCAATCAGTCCAAGTGGCTGATTTCCGCGTATGCCATCTTTTATTGCGGAGGCGTGGTCGTTCCTCTCGATTACAAACTCACCGCGACCGAGCACCTGCAACTCCTGGCCCATTCTAAGGCGAAAGTACTTGTTATCGAGTATCACCTCTGGCGCGCGATCATGCAGTCCCAGGATTTTCAAAAGATCGGCACCAAGATCGTGTTGGTCACAGAAGCCCCTCTGGGCGCGGATCTTGCCGGCGCATTCCGCTGGGAAGATTTCAAGCGCAAAGGCGCTCCCGATTTTGTGATGCGGCAGAAAGACGACGTCGCCTGCATCGTCTATTCCTCGGGCACGGGAGGCCGCCCCAAAGGCTGCGTTCTCACCCACGAGAATTATCTCGAGCAGTGCCGCTCGCTGACGGCGTGGTATCCGTTTTGGCCAGGGGTGCGCTACTTGAGCATTCTGCCCACGAATCACGCGATCGATTTCATGGTCGGCTTTATCGGCCCGTTCGTGTGCGGGGCCTGCGTTGTCCACCTGCGAACCCTCCGTCCTGAGTTCGTTCGTGACGCTTTTGTCCGCTATCGCATCACCTACGTCTCGCTGGTGCCGATGATCGTCAAGAACCTCGAGCGTGGACTGCGCACGAAATTCGACGAACTGCCCTCGTGGAAGCGTGCATTTCTGAATTCCATGATCGCTGTCAATCGTTCCCTGACGCGCAGCCGCCCAAAGGTCAGACTCAGCCGGATGTTGCTCCCTGGCATTCACAAGGCTTTCGGTGGCGAGCTGCTAGCCCTGATTACGGGCGGCGCATTCATGGAGCCCTCGACCATGCAGTTCTTCTACGACCTCGGAATCCCTGTAGTGAACGGCTATGGTCTGACGGAAGCTGGAACCGCACTCACGTTGAATGATCTCAAGCCATTCCGAGCCGACACGGTCGGCAAACCCCTGCCGGGAGTCGAGCTTCGCATTTTGAATCCGGATGCAGAAGGTGTGGGCGAAGTCACCGTGCGCAGTAAAACCGTGATGTCTCACTACCTGGACGACGCTGAGCTTACTCTTGAGACGATCGTTGACGGTTGGCTTTTGACGGGTGATCTCGGCCGTTTTGAGGGTCATGGACACCTGCAACTGTTCGGCCGCAAGAAGAACATGATTGTCACCGAGGGCGGCAAGAACATCTACCCGGAAGATATCGAGACCGTGTTCGACGGTCTGCCGGTCAAGGAATACTCGGTGTTCGCGGCAAACTACGTCTGGCCGAAAAAAGAGTTGGGGCAAGAATCCCTGGTCGTTGTACTGCGGCTGGAGCAAAATCAGAAATTCGACGCCGCCTTGCTCGAAGATCTCTCCGTCCGCAATCGCCGCCTTCCCGACTTCAAACGTGTGGGCGGGTATCTAATCTGGGGGAAAGATTTCCCGCGCACTGCCTCGATGAAGATAAAGCGCCAGGCGCTTGCGGAAGAAATTGCGAAATCGACCGAGAGGAGCGCCGTAGTCGCTCTGTAACTGCCTTGGGGAAGACCTATCTGGCAATCGTGAATCCGGCAGCCGGTGGCGGCCGCAGCAGTAAGCTGCTCGGTCCTGCCCTGGATCGCTTGAAAGCTGCCGGAATCGAGGTGGATGTTTCCCCAACCATCTCCGCGGGCCATGCCACGGAGCTTGCGCGCGACGCCTACGCCAGGGGCGTTCGCAATTTCATTGCCGTTGGCGGCGACGGGACTTCGTACGAAATTGTGAATGGCCTTTATCCCCAGGCATTCGTGAAAGAACGGCCGACTCTTGCCTTTTTGCCGCTCGGCACCGGCAATTCTTTCCTGCGCGACTTCAGCGACCGCGGAGTGGAGTACGCCATTGAATCAATCCTCGCCGGGCGCAGCCGACCCTGTGATGTCATGCGCCTGCGTCACCGCTCGGGGGCCCTTCACTACATCAATCTTCTGAGCATGGGTTTCTCCGCCGATGTTGCCACCCTCCGCGCGCGGCGCTTTAGTTCCTGGGGAGAACTCGGCTACATCACCTCGATTTTCCTGACTCTGGCCCGCTTCAATCGCCGGCCATTTGCGGTTCGCACTCCTGGGGAATCCGACTTCGATCGACGTCCTTGCCTTTTTGTGACGTTCAACAACAGCAAATTCACCGGCGGCACCATGATGATTGCTCCCAAAGCCCGAATCGATGATGGTTTGGTCGAATACGTCCGCTGGGGTCCGATCGGACGCCTCGGCCTCATTTGCAATTTGCCCGGACTCTATGACGGCACACACATCCAGCACCCCCTCGCCGAATGCAAGGCGGTTGCGCGCGTCGAATTCGATTTGGATTCTCCCGTGGACGTCATGGTCGATGGAGAGGTCCTGACTCTGCAGTGTGAGGAATTGGATGTTCTTCCGGGCGCGCTCAACGTAGTGGCTTGATCGCATGATATAAAAACAAGTCATGTCGGACGATCGTAGAAAACGGCAGCAGGATCGTGAAGGCGCTAGCCCCGCGATCTCGAAGAAGGTGCTTTCTTACGCTGTGGTTTTCGTTCTGCTAGCCGCGGCGTTTCTAGGCGGCCGGTACTATCGCAACCATAAATACGATTCATTCGCGAAGTGCCTGGCCGGCAAGCAGGCCAAAATGTATGGCCTCTACTGGTGCCCGCACTGTGTCGAGCAGAAAGCGGAATTCGGTGATTCATTTCGCTATGTGCCCTACGTGGAGTGCGCCATCAAGGGCTCACACGAGATGGCACCCGAATGCAAAGCTGCCGGAGTAAAGCTGTTTCCCAGTTGGCAATTCGGATCCGATCCTCCCAAGGAAGGCGTGCTATCCCTGCAGGCGCTGAGTGAAAAGACCGGGTGCAGCCTCCCGTGACCGAACCGCAGGTCAGGAACCGTATTTTATTTCTGATGGTGGCGGTGCTCTCTGTGGCGGGTATTGTCGACTCGGCGATCGCCCTCGAGCGCCACTACGCTAAATCCGAGACTCAATTTTGCGACTTCAACCAGAGATTCAATTGCGACATCGTTAACCGCAGTGAGTACTCGACGATCGAGGGAATCCCAGTCGCGGCCGTCGGCGTTGTCGGATATGCCGCGTTGTTGATCCTGTCCACTCGCGGAAGGTCGCAGCCACAGACGCCAAACCGCCTTCTGGGGGCCGCAATTGCGGGTCTTGCCTTTGCCTTGTATCTGACCTACATCGAGGCTTACGAGCTTGTGACGTGGTGTATCTTATGCATCGTCTCGCTTGTGCTGATCCTTTTGATCACCGCAATAGCGTCTGCAATCAAGGTGAAGAGCAGCCAACTGTGAATCACCGCTGTTGTATTCTGTAGCGACACTGCTTGATGGAAGAAATCCAGAAAAATCAAACCTCACCCTCGAGTGTCGCCGATGCAGCAATCCGCGCCGACGGGGCCACTGGGGATCTCCGCCTTCACGAATTTCACAGCCGCATTTTTCACAACACACGCTTCCTGCGTGTCTGGCTGCCGCCGCACTACGATGTTCCGGAAAACTCTTCGCGACGTTACCCGGTCCTCTACCTCAACGATGGACAGAACCTGTTCGAATCCGCCACTTCGTTTAACGGAGTGGAGTGGCAGGTCGACGAAACGGCCGACCGTCTCATCCGAGAGGGCATTGTTCCGCCCATGATCATCGTCGGCATCGACCACGCTGGGAAGGATCGGATTCGAGAATACATGCCGTTTCGCTCGCTCCAGCCGATGATCTTGCGGGTGCAGGGTAACCGCTACCCTGATTTCCTGATGAAAGAAGTAGTGCCGCTTGTGACACGGAATTACCGGGTTGCATCCGGCGCAGGAAACACAGGGCTGGGCGGATCTTCTCTTGGAGCTCTGATTTCACTGTACACGGCGGTAGTCCGTCCCGGTGTCTTTGGCCGGCTATTGCTCGAGAGCCCGTCCCTGTGGTCGTCGAACCGCCAGATGGTCAAAGAAAGCCGCACGGTAGAGAAGTGGCCGGAACGGATTTTTCTGGCGACCGGTACTGCCGAAGCGGGGCGCGAAGATCGCGACCGCAGCATGGTTGACGACGTTCGAGAGTTGGCCGGGACCATACGCCGCGCCGGAGTAGACGATCGCCGCCTACGGTTGTTGATCGAGGATGGTGCCGTCCACCATGAATCCGCGTGGGCGCGACGTTTTCCCGATCCCCTGACGTTCCTGTTCGGCAATCTCCGCTGATCGCTCGAGATCAGGCAGTCCCGGCGGATTCAACTTCGGGCGTTAAAGCGGTTTTGCCACCAGCAGGTGTTTTCCAGATCAGATACACCAGCGCTGCCATCGCGATCACGGAAAGCTGCAGATGTGTCCAGCGAGCGAGCGGCCCGAAAAGAGGCAGGACGTAAGCGAGATACAAAACGGAAGGCATACGCCGCGGCGCAGGCCGCTCTGCTTTACCGATTAGCCAATTTGCGAGCAACAGTATGGCCGGCACCAGGACAACCAGGTCGTAAACCGTTAGATGTGGCGCGACCAGCACACTCGCCAGCAACAGTGCAGGGAAGCGCAGGGACAGCGATGCCTTGCGTTTCCATACGGCTATTGTCATGGCGAGTATGATCGCGGCGCTCGCCAGATATAGGCAAAAGGCCAATCCACTCCACGGGATAATCATCGACCAGAACGTTCGCAGGCAATGTGTCTGATACGGTCTCGGCTCCAGCCAGGGCAGCACCGAACGCACATTCCACATCATCACCAGCCATGTTCGCAGTGGAGCGATTCCGTAGTACATCGCGCCCGCCAGTAGTTGCGCAGCACCAGAAAGCAGCGCTCCGGCCAGAATCTTCCATGCAGCAATCGCTATGAACACGATCACCGGCGCGAGAGCCAATTGTGGTTTGAAAACGAGGCAGCCAAGAAACACTCCGGCGAGAATGTCAGCCCTTCCTCGCAGCGCAAAAAACATGAGCGTGAAGCACACCAGGGCGACAGCAGAGGTCTGCCCCCAGGCAATCAAATGGAAGAACGCCGGGTTTGCCACCGCGAGCAGTCCGACCGTCGCTCCATGTCCCTGCAAACTCCGACTGGCTCGCCAAATTCCATAGCAACAGACGCCGTAAGTGGCGGCGCTGACGATCCACCAGAGTCCGAGAGCCCAACCATAGGAGAGCCGCGCTAACGGAGCGAACAGCATTGAAACCTGCGGCGGATACAGCGGCAAATATCGGATTCCCGAAACCTGCGGCACGCGTTGCGCCGCAAGTTGAGCCTGCGCACCCATGTCATACAACTCTGTCCCGCGATGTTCTCGAGCCAGCGTTCCTAACGTATAGAAGTGCAGAAAGTCGGTTCCCTTAAGATTTCCGTTACGATCCCGTAGTCCGGGTGTGGCTAGTATCCATACATAGACCGACCAAACGGTGACGGCAAGAATCAGACCATGCGCGCGCAGTCGCCTATTTGTAAGCCAAGTACCTGATTGGACTTTCTGCGCCATGAAGACGGTCCATCGTATAGGACTCCGAGACACGGCTCAATCGCGCCACAGTTTTTGCGGATTATTCGGGAGGGGCGACGGGATAGACGTCGGTTGCGCCGTCATATCCGGCCAGCAGATTGTCAACAACGCGGCAAGAAAAAGCTCCCCTGCACGCGCAGCGGAGGCCGATATTCCCCAACTACTTCGCGACAGTTTCTCTCACGCCGATTTCTTCGAACAGGCCATCGACAATCTGGATCATCTCATCATCGACAACGCGATTCTTCGAGATAGCTTCTTTCAACTGAATCGAAACGATTTTGTTGGCGCGCAGCGCCGCCATGCAGCCGAATTCGCCGCGATGCACCATGTCGATCGCTCCCAGACCGTAACGCGTCGCCAGTACCCGGTCGAACGCGGTCGGCGAGCCGCCGCGCTGGATGTGGCCCAGTACAACCGCGCGAGTCTCAAACCCCGTCCGTTTTTCAATTTCGCGAGCCAGAATATTCGCAACTCCGCCAAGCTTCGCGTGACCAAACTCATCCTTGCCCATATCCTGCACGACCGGCGCTCCTGACCCAGTGGAAAACTTTGCCCCCTCCGCGACCACGACGATCGAGAAATAACGTCCGCGTTCATGACGCTGGCGGATCGAGTCTGCCACCTTGTCGACGTTAAACGGCCGCTCCGGAATCAGGATCGCGTCCGCGCCGCCGGCAATTCCGCTGTACAGCGCGATCCATCCCGCGTCCCGCCCCATGACTTCGACCACCATTACCCGATTGTGGGCCTCCGCGGTCGTGTGCACGCGGTCAATCGCTTCGCAAACGATGTTGCACGCCGTGTCGAATCCGAATGTGTAGTCCGTTCCGCCCAGATCGTTGTCGATCGTCTTCGGCACCCCAACCACTTTTACGCCCTTCTCGTGCAACTTCTGCGCGACAGACAGAGTGTCGTCTCCGCCGATGGCGATCAACGCATCAATCTTGTGTGCCTCGATCGTCTTCATGCAGCGGTCAAATCCGTCTGGCTTCTTCGAAGGATTGGTGCGTGAGGTACGCAAGATGGTTCCTCCGCGGGGCAGGATTCCGCTCACCGCATCCAGGTCCAATTTCATACTGTGGTTCTCGATCAGCCCGCGCCAGCCTTCCAGAAAACCTACAAATTCATCGCGATAATGAAAAATCCCTTTGCGTACGACCGCGCGGATGACGGCATTCAACCCCGGACAGTCCCCGCCGCCAGTTAACATTCCAATACGCATCGTCTGCTCCTTAGGCCTTAGTTCAGCACGAATCCCCAGAGATGCACCCCGGGCGCAAGGCCGACAAATAGCCCTAAACTCGGGGACTGCAACCGTTCGGAATCGATAGAGTAACACTAATCGCATCCCCACCCAACCCTGTTTCCTCACGAGAAAATCGTTCAGGCGAGGGCTTCTGCAGGCCTTGTAATGAGGATTGCGAATCGCCGCAAGATTCGCCACAATGCTCGACGGCATGAAGAAGATCAAGACAGTCCTTGCCTGGAGCTTCGTAACTTTGGTCGGCGTCGCCGCGCTCGCCGTCATCGCGGTGCATCGCGGCGAGCCTATCAACGCGTTATGGCTCGTCGCCGCCGCGACGTGCTGTTATGCCCTGGGATACCGCTTCTACAGCGCCTTCATAGCGGCCAGGATTCTCGGTGTTGACCCTCTCCGAGCTACTCCGGCTGAGCGCCTCGAAAACGGCCGGGATTTTCTGGTTACGAATAAGTGGGTAGTGTTTGGGCATCACTTCGCTGCCATCGCCGGACCAGGGCCATTGGTTGGCCCCGTTCTTGCCGCCCAGTTCGGATATCTCCCCGGAACGCTTTGGGTGCTGGTCGGCGCTGTTTTTGCCGGATGCGTGCAGGATTTTGTAATTCTTCTTTTTTCTGTTCGCCGCGACGGCAAATCCCTCACCGAAATGGCGAAGGAAGAAACCGGAATTGTCGGAGGCATTGTCGCCTACGCGGCTGTCATCGCAATCCTGATTATCCTGCTAGCCGTCATCGCCCTGGTCGTGGTCAACGCCCTAAAGGACAGCCCATGGGGAACCTTCACCATTGCCATGACCGTTCCCATTGCCTTGCTCATGGGCGTTTACTTGCGTCGCATCCGTCCCGGCAAAGTTCTGGAAGTCTCAGTCATCGGCTTCATTCTCGTGCTTCTGGCGATCTGGGGCGGTCAATGGATTTCCCATAGCGCGACATTGGCGCCCGTCTTCACTCTGCGAGCCCAGAGTCTCGCGATTCTTATTCTCATTTACGCGTTCGCCGCTTCGGCGATGCCGGTATGGCTGCTGCTCGCGCCTCGCGACTACCTCAGCACATTCGTCAAACTCGGTACCATCGGCCTGCTAGCGATTGGAATCGTGGTCGTGCATCCGACTCTGCACATGCCCGCATTGACCCGGTTCATCGATGGCACTGGCCCGGTTTTCGCCGGCAAGGTTTTTCCCTTCGCCTTCATCACTATCGCGTGCGGCGCGATCAGCGGTTTCCATTCCCTGATTTCAAGCGGGACCACTCCCAAGCTGATCGCCCGCGAAACAGAAACTCGGATGGTTGGCTACGGCGCGATGATGGCCGAGTCGGCAGTCGCCGTTATGGCAGTCATTGCCGCCTGCGTGCTTCAGCCCGGGGTGTACTTCGCGATCAACAGCCCCGCGGGAATCGTCGGGCAAACGGCAACCGCGGCGACTCAGACAATCTCCGGCTGGGGATTTCCCGTGACTGCAGCCGATATGCAGGCGCTTGCTACTGCCGTGGGTGAGCAGACACTATTCAACCGTACGGGAGGCGCTCCCGCCTTTGCCGTAGGGATGGCGCACATCTTCTCTCAGAGCCTGGGCGGCACGACCTTGATGGCCATCTGGTATCACTTTGCAGTGATGTTCGAAGCCCTGTTTATCCTCACCATCCTCGATGCAGGCACGCGAGTCGCCCGCTTCATGATTCAGGATGCGCTCGGCCACATTTATCAGCCTCTGGGCCGCACCAGTTGGTATCCATCCATTCTGGCGACTAGCGCCCTGATCGTCGCAGGGTGGGGGTTCTTTCTCTGGCAAGGCGTGAAGGATCCGCTCGGCGGCATCAATTCTCTGTGGCCACTGTTTGGCATCGCCAATCAATTGCTGGCGATCGTCGCTCTGTGTGTCGCAACAACCATCATCATCAAAATACATCGTGCCAGGTACGCCGCCGTGACACTTCTTCCGCTGGTCTGGTTGGTTGCGGTTACCTTCACCGCCTCGTGGCACAAGATTTTCGATCCCAGCCCGCGAATCGGCTTTCTTGCGCAAGCGCATGTCCTTGCTTCTGGACCGGCCACGGCAACGACAGCGCGCCTGATCTTTAACAATCGCCTCGACGCCGCCGTTACCGCAATCCTGGTGGTCATGGTCGCCCTGGTGTTGTTTGAATCTCTCCGCCATTGGATGGACATCCTGACCGGAAGAGAAGAGCCGCGCGTGAAAGAAGCTCCATTCGTAATGACGCGCCTGACCGAGGAGGGCATATGAACCGAGTCGTGAATATCAGCCGCGTTGTTCTTGCCATTCTGCGCGAGATCTTTGACGAGGCTGCCTACGCCCGCTTTCTGACACGAACGCGACTCGTTGCCTCGCGCCAGGCGTATGCCGCGTTCTGCCGCGAAAAGGCATCGATTGAGAGCCGCCGCCATCGCTGCTGCTAGCCGTGGCGTCGGAACTTGCGCGCAGAGCTACCGCCGCAAAGGCCTGCGGGCGGAAGGGGGATTGCTCCAGAACGAATCTTTCCTTTCATTCACGCGACCCCGTCTTCCGCGATACACTGCACTCACATGCGCGTCCTCGGCATCGACTGCGGCGGAGAGTATACCGGCTACGGCGTCGTCGAAATGCACGCTTCCGGCAAGCTCTGTTGCCTCACCTGCGGAGCGATCAAGCTCTCTACTCGCCACCCCTTACCCCACCGCTTGTTGCGGATCTTCAACGAACTTGGAGTGATCATCGGCGAACATCAGCCCGACCAGGTAGCGATCGAGGACGTGTTTTATGCTCTCAACGTCAAGTCGGCCCTCAAGCTTGGACAGGTCCGCGGAGTGGCCATGCTTGCGGCTTCGGCTGCCGGACTTGAAGTCTTCGAGTATTCTCCGCTGACAATCAAGTCATCAGTCGTCGGCTACGGGCGCGCCGAAAAGCAGCAAGTGCAGCATATGGTTACACGCCTGCTCGAGCTTCCGGAGCCTCCCGAACCGACGGACGCTTCCGACGCTCTGGCGATTGCCATTTGTCATCTGCACACCATGGGTACCCTTTCCCGGCAGGGCGCCGTCGCACGCTAATGTCCATTTCCCGGTCATCTTTGGCATAATCTCTGTATCCAATGTCAGGTGAGCCTACGAATTCGCTAAAACAGCCGGCCGCCGATGTAGTTGCCGCACGCCACATCGCACCGTGGCTGCTCTTGAGTTCCCTGGCGTGCCTCGCCATCTTTATCCTGCCCCTTGCAGCCAGCGATGCGGCCACCGTCACGTTCACACTCGATTTCCCGAAGTCCAGTCCTGAGCACTACTCCCTGTCCGTTCAGTCCGACGGGCGGGCCCAATACGAATCTTCGGGCAAGATCAGCGACGATTCCGAGGACCGCGACAGTTATCAGACTGAGTTCACATTTTCCGACGCCACCCGTAACCGGATCTTCGCGCTCGCTGCGCAGGCCCACTACTTCTCCGGAAAAGTTGATTCCGGAAACAAAAAACTGGCGTTCACCGGCGCCAAAAAGCTGGCCTATCACGACGGCCAGCGAGACTCCACCGCCAGCTACAATTACTCTTCCCGGCCGGCGGTACAGCAGCTGACGGCTTTGTTTCAGAGCGTCGGCGGTACCCTCGAATTCGGACGCAGGCTTACGTATTTCCACCGCTATCAGAAACTGGCTCTGGACGACGAATTGAAGCGTATGGAGGATCAGGCTCGCCACGGGGAGATTACTGAGCTGCAGGCGGTAAAGCCCGTGCTTCAGCGGATTTACGACGATTCGTCGGTCATGAATGTGGTGCGCGCCCGCGCTTTGCGCCTCATCGAAATGGCCCCTTCTCAAGCCGCCGGTAACTGAACCGCATATCCCGTGGACATTGGCCGTCGGAGCCGCCCTCCCCTGGCCATTGTCTGCTAACTTTTACAACTCCCCACGCCCAAAGCATGCTCTAATAAGGGCAACATCCGGAGGTCGCCATGCGCAAGACTTCTCCATTCCGTTTCAATCTGGGGTTCTTTACTGTTGCAGTTCTCGCTGTGTCCGCGCTCCCGGCGTTCGCCGGCTCTCAGGCGCGCATTGTGCGACTCAGCGATGTTCAGGGATCCGTCCAGATTGATAAGAATACCGGTCTAGGCCTCGAAAGCGCCTTCATCAACCTCCCGATCACTCAGGGAGTGCATCTGCACACTGGCAAGAACGGCCGCGCGGAAGTCGAGTTCGAGGATGGCAGCTCGCTCCGTTTGACCCCGAATTCGACTGTCGAATTCACCAAGCTCGGTCTCAGCGACGCCGGCCAGCGCATCTCGGAAGTGAATCTTACCGATGGCATGGTTTATGTGAACTGGCTCGGCAAAGACGATTTGGCGATGAATTTCTCGCACGAGAAGCTCGCTCTTGATCACTCGGCCCACTTCCGCATGGACGTCTCCGACCAGCTTGCGAATGTGGCTGTTTTTAAAGGAACCGTGGATGTCGAAGGTCCCGCCGGAAGCCTCGCGGTCGAAAAAGGCAAGAGCGCCACTTACAATTCAGCCGACGAAGATAAATACACTTTAGCGAAGAGAATTCCCGAGGAGCCGCTGGACTCCTGGGACAAGGATGCGATCTCCTATCACAACCAGTACGCGAAAAATAACATGTCCTCGCCCTACGGCTACGGACTGAGCGATCTTAACTACTACGGCGCGTTCTCCAGCGTTCCCGGCTACGGCATGATGTGGCAACCATACTTCACTGGCGTGGGCTGGGATCCCTTTATGGACGGCGCATGGGGATTCTATCCCGGCTTTGGATACATGTTCGCCTCAGCCTATCCGTGGGGATGGATGCCTTACCGGTACGGCAATTGGGCCTTCGCCCCGGGCTTCGGTTGGGGATGGCAGCCGGGCGGCTGGAACAACTGGGTTCCAATTCCGCGTTATACCGCAACCACGCTGACTCACGTAACTTCTCTCGCTCCGCCAGCACTTGGGACGATGAGGCCGGTCGTGGTGGGTCGGGCAGGCGCCATGTCGACGATGCAGACCTCGGGCCTCAGAGTGAATGCGGGAACGGCTGGGATGGGAATTCCCCGCGGCTCGCTTGACAATATGAGGGGCCTGAATCATCAAGTGGCAAGGTCCGGCTTCGCTCAAGTGCGCCCGTCGCCACAGTTCTCGGCGACGTCTCCCAACCGCAGCAACTTCGGCTACGGAGGCCCACGTGGCACCCCGGGCTATGAAGGCCCACGCGACTCGACCGGTGGTTCCCGGCCGATGGGCGCAGGGTCGATGGGTGGTTCTCCGTCCATGGGCGGCGCGCCGGCGATGCACGGGGGAGCCTCGGCTCCCGCAGCGCATTCCGGCGGAGGTGGTGCGCACCGCCAATAAACCCTCAATAAACGAAGTACTCGTGATTGAACAAGGGCTTCCCGGTCGTGAAGCCCTTTTTGCATGTAAGCGGTGCTCAGCCTACATCACTACGACCCCGGCATACCCCACGACCATATTGCGATCGCCGGACACATCCCCCGAATTCGCATACTTCACTAGCTCGGCCGACGTCGCCCCTAACGTTCTGGCCGCAGTGAGCATCGCCACCGCCGGGCCAAATCCGCACATGCTGATATCCTGCTGAGTGACCACTTCGAATAATCCCCGCGCATCCAGAGTCAGAATTCTCTCAATCGCTTGATGATCCTTCGCCCGTGTCACCGCGTCGGATTCATAATGGTTCATGTCGCTCGAGGCAACGATCAGCACCGGCTCCTTCTGATCCGAAACTACGTCGGCCAGCGCCTTGCCAAGTTCCTCCAGGATCTCAAACCTCCCGGTTCCCACGGCAATCGGCACGAAATTGAGTTCAGTTTGCCGCATTTGCAGAAATGGAAGTTCGACCTCAGCCGCGTGCTCCGCGCGGTGCGCCGACGCATCTTCCTGCAGGGCAGGGTAGCGCTTCTTCAACGCCTCCGCAATCTCGGTATCGACTGCCACCTCGCCCAGAGGTGTCTGCCATGCGCCATCGCTCATGATCGCACAGCGCATGACCCACACCGGTGTGATTGGGGCACAGCACAATACATCGCCTGGGGATCTCCACGCGCCCAAATACCGCGCCCGCCACATGTCCGGAATACATGTACCCCGCATGCGGAGCAATACACCCGATCGCCCGAACTGGCGGTTGCTCGTTCGAAGGGGATTGCGAGAGGTAGGCGCGAATTTCCGCGCGCAGATCGTCGGGATCGCTCGGATAGAAGCGTCCCGCGACTGCGGGACGGCGAACTAGCGTGCTGCTCATAAGTCCCTCGTCGCACGCGACTACACACCAATCCTAAGACTCGAGTTCGGCTGCGCAAGGCGCGATAGACCGCCGCGCTCTCTTCCAGAGTCAGGGTTTCTGCCCGAGCGGTCGGTTTGACCTTAGCCTCGGCCAAGGCGCGCTTTAACAATGAATTCTGGTAACCACTCTTCAAGTTGTTCCACAGCGTCTTCCGCTTCTGTCCAAACGAAAGCCGCAGGAAGTCGATGAATCCATCTCCCGCCACTCCCAACTTCTCCTGCTGAGGATCGATTGTCAGCCGCAACACCGACGAATGCACTTTCGGCGGAGGCACGAACGCGTCCGGCGGCAGGGTGAACAGGTTTTCCACGCGCGCGTACAACTGCGCCGTCGCCGAAAGCATTCCATAATCGCTCCCGCCGGGTTCTGCCGCAATGCGGTCCGCGACCTCGCGCTGCACCATGATCACGATACTCTCGAAATATTTCGAGAACTCAAACAGTCGCAGCAGAATGTCGGACGTAATGTAATAAGGAAGATTGCCGACCACCTTCACTGGCTGTGGCTTCAGTTCGATCCCCGGTCGCTCCAGCCCGGGCTTGGGCCCAAAGAGGGAATCGAAGTCGATCGCCAGAACGTCGGCCTCGATGATCTCCACATTGCGCGCCATGCCAAACTTCAGCCGCAACTGCGCCGCCAGCACCCGGTCCAGTTCCACCGCGATCAACCGCCGCGCCCGCTTCGCCAGCAGAGAGGTCAAAATCCCGCGTCCCGGACCAATTTCCAGCACCGTGCTCTGCGACACATCGCCCAAAGCATCGACCACTCGCGCCGCGAGCTCTTCGCTGGCCAGAAAATGTTGTCCCAATTTGGGCTTGGTTTGCGGACGGTGTGCAGATGCTACCTTTGGCACGTTGACCCCCATTTCCTCGGGAAGTAGACTTTGAGGTTGGTCCTGGCATCCTAGCTGCTCGGACCCGCGGCCCCGATGATCCATTCATAATAGCGTGCGCCGCAGAAAAACGTCCGCGCTTCTGGAGGTTCCTCCCTCATGAACATCGCATTCGTTGCTTCCGAAGGCGTTCCATTTTCCAAGACTGGTGGACTGGCCGACGTGGTCGGCGCCCTGCCTCGTGCCCTGGCCGCCCTGGGGCACCAGGTCAGCGTCTACCTTCCACGTTATCGCCAGACCAAGCTCACCGATCCCGCCACCGTCGTTCGCAGCGTCACTGTCCCCTTCGATGACCAATACCGCTTCGCTTCCGTGGTGAGCGGAGGGCAGTCACGGAGGGGTGAGATTTTATTTCGTCGAGTATCCGCCCTACTTCGATCGCGATGCTCTCTACGGCACTCCGGCCGGAGACTATCCCGACAATGCCGAGCGCTTCGCGCTATTCTCCCGCACCGTTCTGGAAGCCTCAAAAATTCTCGGCGTCCCGCAAATTTTTCATTGCCACGACTGGCAGTCGGCGCTGGTTCCGGTTCTGCTGCGCACGCATCTACGCCGAAGATCCCGCCTTTAGAGATGTCGGCACGGTCTTCACGATCCACAACATGGGCTATCAGGGATTATTTCCGCCCGACACTCTTCCCTTGCTGATGCTTCCCTGGGATCTCTTCACGATGTCCAAGATGGAATTCTTCGGCCAGGTGAATTTCCTCAAAGGCGCGCTGACCTACTCGGATTTCATCACCACCGTGAGCAAGAAATACAGCCAGGAGATTCAAACCGCCGAATACGGATTCGGTCTGGAAGGCGTGCTTCGCGACCGCGCCGCCACCGTCACCGGAATTCTGAACGGCGTCGACTACGAGGAATGGAGCCCGCAGACCGACAAGTTCACGCCGCCAAGTATTCGCCGCAGGATCTGTCCGGCAAAGCCAAAGAAAAGCGGACTTGTTGTCCGCCTTTGGCGTTCAGCAATGCCGACCCGAAACTTCCGGTCATCGGAATCGTCTCCCGCTTCGCGGCGCAAAAGGGCTTTGACCTGATCGCGCAGGTCGCCGACCGCCTGGCCCGCGAGGAAATGATCATCGTCGCCCTTGGCGCCGGCGACAAAACCTACGAAGAGATGTTCCTGCGCCTGAACAAGCAGTTTCCCAACAAGATCGCCGTCAAGGTCGCCTACGACAACGCGATCGCCCACAAGATCGAAGCTGGCGCCGACATGTTTCTCATGCCTTCCCGCTACGAGCCTTGCGGCCTCAACCAGATTTACAGCCTGAAGTACGGCACTGTGCCCGATCGTCCGCGCCACCGGCGGCCTCGACGACACCATCGAGCCATGGGACGCTCGCACCGGGAAGGGAACTGGCTTCAAGTTCACTGAGTACAACGGCGAGTCCCTGCTGCTCACCATCAAGCAAGCTTTGCAGGCTTATCGCGACCAGAGTTCATGGCAGGTACTTATGCGCAATGGCATGGGCAAGGATTTTTCCTGGAATGCTTCGGCGCGCGAATACGGCAAGATCTACGAGAAGGTCCGCCAGATGCGCGCCGCCCAACCCGTGGCAGACAAAGTGCTCGTCGTATAACGCTTTTTAACGGCGGGTGACTACCACCGCAATCCACGAATTGGCTGACGAGCAGGGTGCGCTTCTAGTCGATGCCCATGCCTCAACCGGCCAGCCAGTCTGGCGCTGGCGGACGATCCTTGCGCCTGAAACCATTCCTGGCTGAAGCCATCGAATAGGCCATTGCTGGTGAGTCGCAGCAGTCCGCTGCCATCCAGGTTCATCTGGTAAAGGTCGTAACCCGTTGTAGCCGAAGCACTGAGACTCCCTCGATCAGACGAGAACACGATCTTATCAGCCATTCCGGGGACACGGATCACCAGTGGGTCGGCGTTGAATCCCACACTGTCAGTAAGTTGGAGCGAACTGCCTGTCCCATCCGCATTGACGGAATAGATGTCAACGAAACTGCCGTCAGCGTTGGTTGTGCCGCCCGTGAAAAAAATCTGCCTGCCATCGGGCGTGAACGACGGGAATCCATCCCAGCATTCGCATCTCGCATAAGGATTCGTGAGCAGCTGAGGATTGCTCCCATCGGCATTCATCAACACCAGACCGTCGAACCAGCCGTCCGCGTCGTTGTATCCGTAGGCTTCCAGCGCGATCTTGGTCCCATCGGGAGAGAACGTCGGATCCCAGACGTCAGATGCGCCCAGGGGCATCGGCAGCACCTGTTCGGGGGCGTAGGGATTGATTGCGTTCCGAACCACGACCATGTCGGTGATACCGGTTCCGGGATCGCGCAGTGAGGTAAAGACAATCTTGGTTCCGTCCGACGACAGCTGCGGATAGGCATCCTCGTAGACGTCATTCGTGATTTGGGTGATCGATGAACCGTCAGCTTTCGCCACGTAAATGTCCCACTGATCTACCGGCACGCTGCCCACACCGCCATACAGATCGAAAGTCACTTTGTTCCCGGCAAGGTAAAGACTGCCAAAATCCGCCATCAAAGGGTGGCCGGTGGAGTCATCGATCGCGGTGGAGGTTTGAAAGCTAAGGTTGCCACTTGTACTAACGTATTGCCCTAGCATTGGCGTAAACGTCGCGCCCTGGAACGGCACTTCCTGCATGAATGCGAACGAGTTCGTAGTAATGGGCGTGATGGGCGGCGTTATCTTGGCGCTGCCGCCGCATCCCATCAGGCTTGCAAGAGTGAGAGTCAGTAAGAAAGCCGAAAAGACGAATTTGCACATAAAAAAGATCCCTCAAGGCGAAAATCGCCGGCCCGCATCGTGAAAGGGAAGCCCTCGCGATCGTCAGACCGCCCATTGCCTGTCTTCGTGCAGACTGGTCCGCCATTTTTGCGGCGGCCTGCTTCTTCTCCCGATACTCGTCAACCTATAAACCCTAACGTGGGGATACGCCGTGACACAGATCACACGGCTCTGGTTGCCGGCATCACCGGCGTCATTGCTGGGCGAGGTCCGAGAGCGAGGGGCGAACTACGTAGGAGTACCTCGTGCATTGTCCCGAGGTAAAACTCGAGAATTCCCTGCGTGGTGCTATGCAGAGGCCAGGACTCTAGGACGGCAGGGGTGTAATGAATTCCAGGCCGAAGCAAAAGCCGTTGCGCGAGCGAACGATGGCCGGCATTCGCGACAAGGTCGGAGTGTCGAATTCGATCTCCAGCAAGTCGCCGGGATTGAGGAGAATGCCTGCGTACAGCACCATGCCGCCCTGGCTGAGTTCGGTTCCGCGGCCTTCCACAACCGTCGTCGAAAAGCCCTTAGACGTGACCACCCGGACCGGCATGTCTACGGGCAATCGCTCCCACCGTCGTGTATTCGCTGAATTCGGCATTTTTGGAGATTCTCATCTCCGGGAGGGCGCTATGCAAATTACTAAAGTGATTAAGCACCCCAATTGGTCTCTACGACCGTTGGAGTCCTCCTGCTCCCCGAGGGCAATAGTAGAAGAAGACCAGGGATGTTGGTCCCAACCTTACTACTCCAACTCTTTTGCGGTCGAGACGCAATAAGCAGAGGTCCCGATCCAGAACGGAGATCTGGGCACGAGCGGATTTAGACCGCGCTCGAGCAACACGGACGAAGACCCCGGAGAGGACTGTGGCTCAAAGTTCATTGACGCCGTGAGATTCGAGAGGGAAACCGTCAAGTGAAAGGTGTGGGGAATTATTAGTAAGCCGAAGTGGATGTACCATTCATTAACTGCTTTAGAAGGAATGGCGGGGACGACGGGACTCGAACCCGCGGCCTCTGCCGTGACAGGGCAGCGTTCTAACCAACTGAACTACGTCCCCTACTTGATTTCTTACCTTTATCGGAAATCCGCGCGTTTAGTGGCTTTCCTCAGGTTCAAGCGATTCGCCTGTGTCGCCTCTTTCAACCCCGTATAACCAAATCCCGAGGTTAATGGACACCATGGACACCACGCTAAGCCACTGTCCAAAAACTGTGTCACGGGCAAACACCAACCCAGAGCAGCTGTCCCTGCCCCGTGAATGAATTGTAGCAGAGGAAATTCAGATCGGTACAGGATGAGCATCCGACGTTCATGAGGCTCAAGACAGAGAACGTCTGCGACAATCGCAAGCGGCGGTCTCAATCCTACACAACATGAGCCTGGAGGGGATGGCATGCTGAGGATGGACCATCCACCTGCACGGAGCAGAGAAACTGCGCCTGGAACAGATCGAGGCTTTTCTAAACGCCAGCGATAAGGATCCGATTCGAAGGCGAGACTCAAGCCCAGATTTATCGGGCGTTGCTTTCAGTTGCAGCCCCGGGCATCGCCCGAGGCTGCAGCCCCTGTCCCGCAGGTGTCATGCGTTCCGAACTTTGCCTAGAACATGAACTTCATGCCCATCTGAGTCCGGCGCGGGTAGTTGCGCTGGTTGGAACTGCTGGTGACTACGCTGCCAAATGCACCTGACGTGGGGTCGATGTTCGGCTGCTGGAACCACACGTGGTTCAATGCGTTCAGGAATTCCGCTCGGAACTGGAATGAGCAGCGCTCGCTCACCGGAATATTCTTGATCAGGATCATATCCCAGTTGTTTTGCCAATCTGAACGCAACCAAGGGAAGCGGAGCGGAAAGCCCCGCACCATATGATCCGGCTGCATGCTGCCGTCGCGCAACCATCCCTTGGGCTGGATCGGAGTTCCCGGGCAAGTTGACGCGTTGTAAGTGTTCTTGCACGGGTCATTGTAGTCCACAAAGATCGGCGTGCCTCCGCTGGCGAATGGCGTACCGTCTGTGGTGATAATCGTGCTGCCGTTGCGAAGCGCGACAAAACCGGTAGTGTCAAACCATTGGTCAGGAGTCTGACTACTTCGCGGCTTTACGACGCTCCGCAGATCGCCGAAGAAATTGCGATAGCCAAAGGCTCCCAAGGGGTTTCCGCTCTGGAACTGGTAATAGCCACCGAGTTGCCAATCTCCGATGACCTTATTCACGATGCCGTGTGCACCGCCCGCAAGGGCGCGACCTTTGCCGAAGGGCAGTTCCCAAATCCAGCTAACTGACAGCCGGTGCGGGAAGTCCTGATCGGAGATAGCCGGCGATGGCCGAGCATCATCGTCGTTGAGAAGCTCGTTCGCGGTCATGAATTTCGAAAACGTGTATGCAACGTTGACGGTGTAGCCGCGCGCCATCTTCTTCTGCAGGCTCAGTTGTAGAGCGTGATACCAGGAGTAGCCGTCGTAACGGAAGTCGCGTACGGTATCGAACTCTGGAAACGGACGCAGCAGTCGCTCGTGCGCAATATTGGTGCTGGTGAATGCACTCGCTGCGCTCGATGGCATGCAAGGGTTGGCGGTAGTACAGTTCCCCCCCCGGAACGGATTGGTAACGTTGGAGGTTAAGTTGACAAAATTAACTTCAGCTTGGCCCCAGCGCACCGGCGCGGTGCTGAAGTACTGTTGCGGGGTTACGTCGATGTTCGGCATCGTATACGGACTGCTGGCGCCGTACGAGCCAGAAGAGACCTCCAGGTGAGTGCCGCGGTTGCCGACGTAGGCGGCTTCGGCGACGAATCCGCCCTTCAGTTGACGTTGCAGGCTTAGCTCCCAACGCTGGTTATAAGGGGTTTTCGGCTTGGGGTCGTACGCGACTAAGCCTTGGCCCAGAAACGTTGTACCTCCAGCCGCGGAACCGGTTGGCAGTACAAGGCCTGCGGTAAACGGGTTCGACAAAGTTTCGTTGAAGGTAAACCCGCTGTTGCCGGTGATATTCATTTGCGTGGTCGAGCTGAAGCCGGGTTGGTTGACGTCAGTTTGCCGCACTCCCAGGAAGCCATAGAACATTCCAAAGCCACCGCGGATTACGGTCTTCTGATCGGGGGAGAAGGCGAAACCAAAGCGCGGCATAAAATTGGTTTTTGGGGTGTCATACGCGCCCTTCGGATTGCCGCCAACCGCCACGAACGTTATGCCACCGCGCTCTTGGAAGCTGCCCACAGGAATCTCCGGTATCGGATGGGCGTTGTAGTTTGCCAGTACGTCCGCTGCTCTGGGCTGCACGAAGTTGACATCAAACTGTCGTGAACTCTTGTTGTAGCGTTCAGTCAGCGGCTGCTCAAACTCGTAGCGCAAGCCGATATTCAAGGTCAGCTTGCGGTTGATTGCCCAGTCATCCTGCAAGAAGAAGCCATACGTCTGGGATTGCTCCGCATAGCTGGCTGGAGTCGAAATACTAGCCGAGGTTGGAACTCCGAGCAGGAAGGCCGCGAAGGCATGGCCGATCTGGATTGAATTCCCTACCGTGCCGGTGCCGGCGGCATTGCGCGCCTGGGTGTAGGTATTGTCAAACATGAAGTCGCCAGTTTGGTTATTCGCAAAGAAGCGGTCGTTCTGGCGATAAACGCGAAGCTCGAAGCCGGTTCGCAACGAGTGCGGTCCGACAATCTTGGTGAGCGTTGCGGCAGGGGAATAGATCTCGTTGGGCCGCCACTCGCCATTCATTTGCGTGCCTTGATAAATGTTCGTCGATCCGAAGCGGATGCGTGGGAATTGCACGGTCCCCCCGGGAATCAAGCCGGCATAAGATGATGGGAATCCGACAGATGTAAGGTCAAAGCCCAGAGATCCCGGATTGCCGCCGTCACCGCGAATGAACCGGTTATAGCCGAATCGGGCGTTCAGGATGGTGCTGGAGTTGATCGCCCAAACATAGTCGGCGACTCCCTGACGAGAGAAAAACTGGAACAAATTCCCGGTGGCGATGTTGTGGAAGTAATTATTGTAGTCGCTGTTACGCGAGTACCAGCTTAGCCGCACAAAGACTTTGTGCGCCTCTTTGATCTGTTGGTCTACACGGGCGGTGTAGCTGTAGTAAGTCGCGTTCTCGGTCATGTTCGGCTGCTGGAAGTTGCCGGTTCCATCGGAAGCAGCCAGATTCGTGCTGGTCGGGTCTGGCCAATAGGCATCGGCCAATGCTTTGGCGACTGGATTGATAAGAGTAGGGGTGATGATGTTATTAGCAAACGCCGTGCGCTGATAGGCCGTAGCCGTTCCGGTCGGACTCAGTGGGTTATAAATCACGTAATTCGCACCCAAGGGCAGCAGTTCGGAAAAATTCCCGAGTTGCTGGACGCCATTGCAGGTCGCGCGCCCCAGCATGCACAACGTGGGTGTGTTAAACACCCCGTTGTTGCGTGGCCGTGAGTCCTTGATGCCCTCCATTCCGAACATAAAGAATGTTTTTTTGCGTCCGTCATATACCTTCGGGATGACGACAGGTCCGCCCACCATGCCGCCGAAGCGGTGGGCATAGAAATCGGCCCGCGGCAGCCCCGCGTGGTTCGCATACCAATCGTTGGCGAAAAGAGGAGGCGGCATATTCATGTAGCTGATGGTGCCGTGTGGGTTTTTGGTGCCAGACTTGGTCTGAAGCGCAGTAACCCCGCCTTCGGTATTTCCGAATTGCGCGTCGAAGGTCGAAGTTTGAACCCTGAATTCCTGCACTACGTCTTGCGGCGGATCGTAACTGGCGATGACTTCCCCACGGTTCGCACGCGCGGTGGTCGGGGCGCCGTCAATCGTAAGATCGCTGCGGTTGCCGCGGGTGCCGTCCATGGTATAGCCGGTGATGTGAGTTGGCTCGAAAGGGCGGTCCAGTCGCGGATCCCCGGTTCTGCTCGCGCCCGCAGCTAAGCCAATCAGTTTGTAGGGATCGCCGTACGCAATCGGAAGTTCGGCGATGCGCTTAGCGTCAACCACTTGACCTGCTGATGCCGTGGTGGTGTTCAAAAGCGGCGTGTCTGCGATGATGGTGAGCGTCTCGTTGATTGCGCCGAGTTGCAGTTCAATATCGATTGCCACCACATCCCCAACTTGAAGTTCAACGCCTTGCCGGAGCGTCTTCCTGAACGACGGTGCTTCTACCTCGATCGTGTATCTACCCGGCAACAAGTAGGGTACGTAGTAAAGACCGGCAGCGTTGGTTTTTACGGTAACGCTCGTGCCCTTAGCAACGTCGGTGACAGTTACAGTGGCATCGATGAGCGCCGCTCTCGAAGAGTCTGTGACCGTGCCTCGCAGAGTAGCGCGCGTCTCCTGGCCCAGCGCGGCCGGCGCTGTGCACACAACGGTGACGATCAAGAGAACCGCAGCCACGAGTATGTATTGCGTTATTGACTTCGCTTTCATGTTGCCTCCTGGATACACGGTCAATCTAAGTCCAGAACTTTTGTTTCCACTTTCCTGGCCCTGCGCTGTAATCACTGTGTGGCGACCGGCGCAATCGTTGTGACCGGCGCGATCTGACTACACGCCTAGGGAATCCGCCAGCACGTTTCCGCTTTCGTCATGGGGGTTGCTTGTCGCTGCACCGAAGCACTCCTCAACTTTCCCGATAACGGAACGAAGCGCGACCGACTCGCACTTTCTAAATACGCCCCAATTCAGCATCAAGGAATGGTCGCGTGTCAATAGCTAAAATTATGTTTTATTAGATACAACAATGAACCGACCGAGATCGGGAGCACGATACCTCTAAAGGCATGGTCCGGACAGAATCACAGTGGCAAGGGAAGAATTCATATTCGCGACTAGCGCTAGCGCCAGTGCTTGTAGTGGGCTCGGTAGACCCGATGGTTCTCCAGCCATAGGCGCAATGTGACGGAATCAATGAATACGGTCTGCGATCACCGTCACACCCCTGCGTGACGCATGTCACACATGGGGTTATACCCGTCCCCTTGTTTGAGATCGAGACATCGTGAGTGCGATGAGGATGACAAAACTAGGTTCGAAGGATCAACGCACGGGTCGTATGTCACTTCGACGCGGGTGCTTTGTCGACTTCGACGGCGTAGACGTAACTGGGGGCCAATATGTTGGAACGGAAGACCAACCATTTCTGATCAGGAGCGAAGCTGACATTTGGTTCCAGGCGATCGCCGCAACATCATAGGGACTCCTACCACAAATTGTGTTTCAGTCCACAACACATTGCGTCTCGCGAGCGACCAGTCGCATTGTGAAATCACTGAGCCGGGCAGGAGCGCACAGATGCGAGGTGGAAACATGGTCAATCCGCGACCCCTCACTCCTTTGGCACAGATGTTTGACCAGGCTTGGGGCGATAGTGATACGTGTTCAATTTGCGCTCGATGTCGAACGTGCGCAGCATGGTGATCATCTCGGCTCCTGCCAGCAACGCAGGCCCGTAGCCCTGCATCGCGCTGACATCGGTGGGGCGGTTGTAGTAATAAACGGCATCGTACGCGGCCGTGGTGCCGACACAGATGCCGTCGATCTCGCCGTTTTCGTGAATGTGCTTTGCCAGCGCCTGCCAACCAGTTTGCGCAACCGGGGCATAGATCGGGCTCAGCCAGCCGCGATTGACTCCGCGAGCAATGGCAAAAGTGAAAATTGCCGTGGCCGAAGTTTCTTCGTAGCTGTCGGGCTTATCGAGCAACTGGTGCCACATCCCGGTGCCAGACTGCACCGCGGTAACACCTTGCACCGCGCGGCGATAGATTTCGAGAACACGCCCGCGCGAGGGATGGTTTTCGGGCATCACCGTCAGCAAGTCCGCCATCGCCATCAACATCCAACCATTAGCGCGGCCCCAATAGAACCGTGGGTCGTAGTCGGCGCTTTCGAACCAGGCGTGATCGAACAGGCCGGAGGACGGATTCATCAGGCGGTCTGAGAACTGGATAACCTGCCGGGCAGCATCATCGAAGTAGCGTTGGTCGCCGGTGAGTTGTCCCATTCGCGCCAGGAACGGCACACTCATATACAAATCGTCGGCCCAGAGCGACACCGGTTGCGGACGCGGACGAACGAAAGTGCCGTCCGGCATGCGCTTCATCTTATGCGAGATGAAATCAGCCGCAAGGTCGATGGCGCTGCGATATCGTGAATCCTTCTTCTCGGTGTAAGCCCAGATGAGTGCCGCTCCTATAGCGCCGCAGTCATCGAGTTCGTGCGTGTCGAGCAGGCGTCGATATCCACGAGGCTGTGGTCCGAATTGGGCGGCCTGGTGCCGAAAATAGTCGAGATGGTCAAAGATGAAATCGAAATAGCGGAACGTGTACTCCTTGTAGCGCGGGTCGCCGGTGACCGCTGATGCCTGCAGCATACCGGTAAGAACGACTCCCATCGAGTAGGTCCAGTCACCGAACTCGCCGCCGCCCATATCGACGGCAGCGGACTTGAGGGGCTGCGAAAAGTCAGTGATGGGCTGGCCGCTGCGGGCATCGATGATGCGGAAAGGCGTTGAACGCACAAAATGGGACTGAATGTGTTGGAGGGTCGCTACGATGTCCTCTTCTGAAGGCACGGTATAGTCCACGCCGGGCGCTATCGAAGGCTGGCTGAAACTCGGGTCGCTGCGGCCTGCGGAGGTTGGGGTTACGGGAGTCTGTTGCGCAAGCGCCGCCCGAGCGGTGAAAAGAAGAAGAGAAGCGATCAGCCATCTGACCTCCGGACCGCGCTTGAGGAGTTGCGCCATGAGCACCTCCGAGACCTGCGTACCTCAGTTCTCTCTCTGAAGAAAGAGCGGCTGCAAGTGCCGTTCGTACAGGTTCGCGGTCACGTTGCGCGAAATCGACGGCTCGCACGCTTCCAGCGCATCAAGATAACGATTCCCCAACTGGGCGGCGACTTTGTATCCGACATGGAGCAGCTGACGGAGGCTCGGATTGTATAGCGCACATTTCTGATCGTGGCGCAAGGCGTTGGCATACTGCTCGGATGTCCACGCGCCCACGACGGTAGGCGAGGGAAGTTTAGCCGGATCGATATCGATCACTGCCGCATAGGGTGCACACAACTCGTCATGGTGGTCATATGCCTTCGCATAAATTTCTTTCGCCAAAGACAGCCCCTCGCCCCCGGCTTCGGCAAGTCCAATTAGCTCTTCCAGCCAGGTTGTGCCAGCGGTCTTCAGATGCACTCCTGCGCCGAAATCGCGCACGGAGCGACGCACCGCCGGATAGATGGAGAACTTGTCACTTCCAGAGTGGACGCTGAGTTTCAATCCAGAGGGCAAGGCGTACGTACTCACCGCATGTGCGATCACGGCGATGTCACTGCGAAACTCGCCTTCGAACTGCGCCGGACTGCCTACGTAATCCACTCCCTTGTTAAACCGGCCTGAGAACTTTGGGGCGATGGTCTGGAGCGGAACCCCTTCGTCTGCCAGGGCGGCGAGAATCACCAGCAATTCCGCGGGAGTTTGTGGCGCATCGGTCTCGTCCATGGAAACTTCGGTGATGAACGGCCTCCCGTTTCGCGCGGCTTCGATGCGCCGGTAAATGCGACCAGCTTCCTTTGTGGCCGCCAGATATTTCAAAGCGATCTGAGCCAACGCGGATCTGGTCAGCTGTATAGGTGTGTCCACCCTCTCAAGTCTGCATACCGATGTCAGTTCGGGATGGCGGGCGATAAAATTGTCAATGTCGGCCGGAGGTGAGGTCTGTCCTATGGCGGAGGCAACGTCAATCGTGTAGTAGTCGCTTGATGCAATGAAGGCATCGACGGTTTCCAGGGTAATGTGATCCGCGTCGATGTGGAAAGCTTTCGTCCAGGACAGCGCAGTTACAGCCGCTTGTGCGGCAACACGCACGCTATCCGGATTAGAACCTATGATCTTGTGTTCCCGGTTCGACTTGTTCCACACGGGTACAATGTCGACACCTTGTTCGGCGAGCATCATGCAAGCGCGTAGTTGCGGACGCGCCTGATGGGCAAAGCGGTCGCCAACGCCGAATGAATACTTACCCAGAGTGAGTGGTTTCAAGGACGATGAGGACGGTTGCAGGACGGAAGCGGTCATGGACAGTTCCTTTCGCGTGACAATCGAGAAGGTCGGGTAGCCCTGGGCGGGATCTCTCGACTTTGTTGATTTTGAGTAATAAAATATCGTTGCATTTGACAAAATAATTCTGGTGTGTTTTTTCTTAGTTGTCAATCGCGAAATCAGGCCTGACGGCGGGATGAGCGCGGCGTGTGCGCTTGTTGTTTGAATTAAGATTCTCAGACCTGTCCGGGAGATAGCTTGACTTGAGGACATTGAATGACATGACGGATTTTACCGGCCACACGGTAGTAATCACCGGTGGGACCGGAGCCCTGGGCGGAGCGATCGCCTGTGCGCTGGCAAGCTGCCGAGCGAACGTCGCTATTCTCGGTCAGAATTCCGAGCGCGGTCAAGCCGTGCTCGCGCAGATCGGAGGGCAGGGGGAATCCGCCTTCTTCGCATGCGATGTGCTCAGCCGCGAAGCCTTGCAGTCGACGGCTGAGAGAATAACCAGCCGGTTTGGAAAGGTCGATTCTCTGATTAATGCCGCCGGTGGTAACAATCCGAAAGCAACCACCGGTGGGGAAGGAAAGTTCTTTGACCTGCCTGCCGAGGCATTGCGCTCCGTATTCGACCTGAACCTGTTGGGGACCGTGCTCCCGTGCCAGGTATTCGGGAAAGGGATGGCGCAGCAAGGATATGGTGCGATCCTGAATGTGTCTTCCATGAGTTCCAGTCGCCCCCTGACGCGTGTTGTCGCGTATTCATCTGCCAAGGCGGCAGTGAACAATTTCACACAATGGCTGGCGGTCCACATGGCGCAGGAATATTCGCCGCGCATCCGGGTCAATGCCATCGCGCCGGGGTTCTTTTTGACAAATCAGAACCGTTTCCTGCTCACAGAGCGCGACACGGGCGCCCCGACTGCACGTGGCAAATCAATCATTGCGCACACGCCGATGGGCCGGTTTGGCGAGCCGGAGGATCTGTTTGGCGCGGTCGCCTGGTTGCTATCGCCAGCCGCCGCGTTTGTTACCGGCGCGGTTATACCAGTCGATGGTGGTTTTGGAGCTTACAGCGGGGTGTAGGTCTTGGGTTCGACGAACGTGCACCAACGGAAAGGATGCTGAGATGAGTACGAGCGTAATGGCAGCCAGTTCTCTCGCGGAACTGAAGCCGCAACACAAATTCTTTGTGGGCATAGACTCCGACGGTTGCGCGTTCGACAGCATGGAGATCAAGCACAAAGAATGTTTTTGCCCGAACATCATCAAGCATTGGAGATTGCAGTCGATATCGAAGTTCGCGCGTGAGGCCGTAGAGTTTGTGAATCTCTACTCGAAATGGCGGGGTACGAACCGATGGCCTGCGCTGGTATTGACTCTGGATCTGCTCCGAACGCGGCCCGAGGTAACCGCCCGCAACTGCACTGTGCCGCAGGCATCGAAGGTGCGTGAGTTCGTTTCCTCGGGCAAGCCTTTGAGCAACAGTGGACTGAAGGCACACATGGCGGAGCATCCCGACCCGGAACTGGATCGCGCTTTCGAATGGAGCGAGGCGGTGAATCGGTCGATTGCCGATATTGTTTTCGAACTGCCGCCGTTTCCCTATGTCCGCGAATGCCTGACGCGTTTCCAGAGTGAGGCAGATAGCGTTGTGGTTTCGCAAACACCCGGAGAGGCGCTTATCCGGGAATGGCAGGAGCACGACATTGCGAAATATGTTCGCGCCATTGCCGGCCAGGAACTTGGTACGAAGAAGCAGCACTTGAAGCTCGCGGCGGGGGAGAAGTACGCGCCCAATCACGTGCTCATGATCGGAGACGCGCCAGGCGATCTGGAGGCGGCTCGCGCCAATCGGGCGCTCTTCTTCCCCATCAATCCCGGACATGAAGCTGAATCGTGGGAGCGCCTGTTCAAGGAAGGCATCGACAGGTTTCTCCGGCAGGAGTTTGTCGGATCCTACGAAAGCGCTCTGATCGCGGAGTTCGAGAAGTTATTGCCCGAAACCCCGCCATGGCAGTGCAGGGCTGTCGGAAGTTGAAGGCAACCGAGCCAATGCCCATGTTGATCGGCAAAGGATCTAAGAACGGGTACCTGAGCGACGATGATGTCCGCGCAATCGTTGCTGAGGCGATCTCGACGACCAAGATCGATAATAAGCGCGTTCTCCTCATCATCCCTGACGGCACGCGCACCATGCCGATGCCGCTGATGTTCGGCATCTTTGACGAACTGCTGCGGCCGCGAGTCAAAGCGCTGGACTATCTTGTTGCCTTAGGGACCCATACGCCGATGTCGGACGCGCAGCTATCAAGGCTTGTGGGACGCACAGTCGTCGATGGACAATGCGGCGGGTCTCGCGTGATGAATCACCTTTGGTCCGAGCCCGAAAGTTTTGTGGATCTTGGAGTGATTCCCGCCAGTGAAATTGGCGAAATCACCGGGCGGCTGCTGTCTCAGGACGTGGTGGTGCGATTGAATCGCGCGGTCCTCGACTATGACCACATCATCATCTGTGGTCCTGTTTTTCCTCATGAGGTGGTTGGATTCTCGGGGGGCAACAAGTACTTCTTTCCGGGAATCGCGGGCCCGGAAATTATCAATTTCACACACTGGCTCGGCGCAGTCATCACCAGCTACAAGGTCATTGGAGCGGGATACACGCCGGTGCGAGCGGTGATTGACCGTGCGGCAAAGCTGGTTCCTCGGCCCGCTTCCTGCTTCGCCTTCGTCGTCACTCGAGATGGCATTGCGGGTTTGTACTATGGCGCGGCTCCCGAAGCTTGGCAGGCGGCGGCGCTTCTTTCCGCGAAGAAACACATTGCCTACGTGGAGAAGCCGTTTCGGAGAGTGCTTTCGGTCATGCCGGAGATGTACGACGACCTGTGGACCGCAGCCAAGGGAATGTACAAGACGGAGCCGGTCGTCGCCGATGGCGGCGAAGTCATCATCTATAACCCGCGTCTCGCTGAGGTCAGTTACACGCATGGCAAACTCATCGACGAAATCGGCTATCACTGCCGCGACTACTTCATCAAACAATGGAACCGGTTCAAGAACTATCCGGGTGGGGTCTTGGCGCATTCCACCCACGTCAAAGGGCTCGGGCAATACGATGCCTCAACCGGCGTTGAAACGCCGAGAATTCAGGTCACCCTGGCAACGGCAATTCCAGAGGAGCACTGCCGCCACATTAACCTGGGCTACATCGACCCCAAGTCCATTAACCTCGCGGATTGGCGTGGCCGGGAAGCCGAAGGCATCCTGTTTGTCCCGCACGCGGGTGAAACTCTCTATCGACTGAAGGAAGCAAACGCGTAGCTGCACGTTCCGGAGAAAAAATGGAATACAAGATGGGAGTCGTAGGACTGGGAGTCATGGGGGCAAACCTTGCTCGCAATATGGAACGCAATGGATTTCCCGTCGCCGGCTACGATCTCGATCACGACAAGGCCCGTGCATTCCTGGAGGGTCCCGCCAAAGGACACAAGATCGCCGCAGCCGACTCGCCGGCCGCATTGATGAAGATGCTGGAGAAGCCACGGCGCATTCTGATCATGGTTCCGGCTGGTCCGGCGGTCGATAGCGCCATTGCGCATTTGAAGCCGAGCCTGGAGCGCGGCGACATCCTGATGGATGGAGGGAACTCGCTGTTCTCTGACACCGACCGCCGCAACCAGGAACTTGCCAGCGATGGGTTTCTGTACATTGGCGCTGGTGTTTCCGGAGGCGAAGAGGGAGCGCTTTGGGGACCGGCGATCATGCCCGGAGGACAGCCCGAAGCCTGGGACGCCGTTGCTCCCGTTCTGCGCGCGATGGCCGCAAAAGCGGAAGATGGCGTGCCGTGCGTTGATTACATGGGGCCGCGCGGCGCGGGTCACTACGTCAAGATGGTGCACAACGGCATTGAGTATGCCGACATGCAACTGATCGCGGAATGCTATGACCTCCTGCATCGTGGCCTGGGCATTCCAGCTGCTGACCTGTGCCAGATCTTCACCCGTTGGAACGACGGCCCACTCAAATCGTACCTGATCGAAATCACCGCCGACATTCTCGCGAAGGTTGACCCCGATACTGGACAGCCTCTGGTGGACGTAATCCTCGACGAAGCCCAGCAGAAAGGCACCGGCAAGTGGACCAGCCAGAATGCGCTGGACGTAGGCGCGCCGATTCCTACCATCAATTCCGCGGTCGAGAGCCGAATTCTCTCATCGCTCAAGCAGGAGCGCGTAGCCGCCAGCCAGGTCTTGCGTCGCAATAGGAGTTCCTACACCGGGAATCGGGACAAATTGATCGCTGCGATCGAAGACGCCCTGTATGCCAGCAAAATCACTTCCTATGCACAAGGAATGGCCTTGATGCGGCTGGCATCGGCCGAGTACAAGTACGCTCTGCGACCGGGTGCCATTGCGCGCATCTGGCGCGCCGGTTGCATCATCCGCGCGCGCCTTCTGGGCGAGATTACGTCCTCTTATGATCGCAACCCATCATTGCCGAACCTCCTTCTGGATGAAGCATTTCGTGACGCTATGGAAAGTCGGCAGGAGACGTGGCGGCTGGCGGTTCAAACCGCGGTCGGTATGGGCATTCCCGTCCTCGCCATGAGCGCGTCGCTGGCCTACTTTGACGCGTATCGAAGCGAGCGCTTGCCGGCGAACCTCACCCAGGCCCAGCGCGACTACTTTGGCGCGCATACTTATCGGAGAACCGATCGAGCGGGTGTGTTTCACACCCAGTGGGTCGAGAAAACTTGACTTCCCGCGGCGCGCGTGCGAATCTCCCCATGGTAGTATTACGTAATACAACGTCGTTGCAGACAATAAAACGATGAAACTCGCCCGCACAACCACCGGAAAGTATGTCGTGGAAGCCGTGATTAAGGCCCTCGATGTGCTCGAGGTGTTCGAGACTTCCGAAACTCTCAGCCTGAATGAAATCAGCAAGCGTGTCAGTCTGAACAAGAGCCGGACGTTCCGGTTGCTTCACACTCTCGCGGAGCGCGGCTATATCGAGCGCTGCGCCGGCGGCACGCAGTACAAACTCGGTTTGAAGCTGCTGGAGCGAGCCGCCAGTATTGACAGGAACCTCAAGCAGTTAGCCCGCGCGCCCATGCTCAAATTGCAGGAACGTTTCAACGAAACTGTCAATTTGGGCGTGCTGGATGACTACCGGGATGTGTTGTTCCTCGACATCGTAGAAACTTCGCGGCCGTTTCGCATGACCGCCACGGTCGGATGCCGCATTCCCGCGCACCGGACGGCTCTGGGAATGGCTATCCTCGCGTTTTTGGATATGGAGGACCCCGCCTCGCCCATCCATGTCATCAGGGAAAAGCTCGGGGAGCGTCCTGCCCGCCAGTTGTACCGGGAATTGCAGAGTATCCGGGAGCGCGGCTACGCCATTGACAATGAGCTGTGTGAGCCGGGAGTCTGCTGT
The DNA here is from genome assembly GCA_963807095.1 of uncultured Acidobacteriota bacterium. Classification (GTDB taxonomy): domain Bacteria; phylum Acidobacteriota; class Terriglobia; order Terriglobales; family Acidobacteriaceae; genus Sulfotelmatobacter. The sequence goes on from CAWEAF010000004.1 coordinate 448,941, forward strand.
CTCGGGGCGGCGATCAGGAGTGCCGGGGGCCTGCCGGTTGCGTCCATCAGTGTGGCCGGGCCCGCGCGACGGATTCTTGTCAACGAAAAGAAGATTGCATTGGCATTGCTGGCCGCGTGCAAAGAAATTTCCGGATACCTTGGATACGAGGCCTCGCCCGCGGTCGTGGGCTTGAGCAGCGCTCCTCGAATTCAACCGAAACTTGCCCGCACAAACGGGCAGGGCGCAAAGGCGCTGGCGATGCGCTGATTTGCCCTCGACGCCCATGGGTACGAGCAGCAAAACCACTATGGCCTCTGAATCCGTCGAAAAGAAGCCGCCTTCCCTCGGGAATGTTGGCCGTGTTCGCTGGGTCATCTGTGCGCTTTTGTTCTTCGCCGCCACCGTCAACTACATCGATCGCCAGGTCATTGGGCTGCTGCAGCCGATGTTACAGGCTAAATTCGGCTGGAATGACATCGACTACAGCAACATCATCTTCTGGTTTGTGGCCGCGTACGCTGCTGGCTTGCTGGTTGTTGGTCGTGCCATCGATTGGCTGGGCACCCGCAAGGGATTTTCGCTAGCGGTTTTCGTCTGGAGCCTCGCAGCCATCGCTCACGCCTTCGCCCGCTCGACGTTCGGCTTTGGTGCGGCGCGGTTTGCCCTTGGACTGGGAGAGTCTGGAAGCTTCCCGGCATCCATCAAGGCGGTTGCGGAATGGTTTCCAAAGAAGGAACGGGCGCTCGCCACCAGCATCTTCAACTCGGGAACCAACGTCGGAGCGATTGTCACTCCGGCCATCGTTCCCTGGCTCGCGTATCGCTACGGCTGGCAAGGCGCTTTTGTCTTTACCGGAGCGATCGGCTTCGTATGGCTGATTCTCTGGATGCTTCTGTATCGCTCGCCAGAGCAGCACCCCACAGTTTCTGCCTCTGAGTTGGCGTACATTCGCGGGGATGCGGTGGAAGGCGTCGCGTCGATTCGATGGCTCACGCTCATGAAGTATCGTCAGACCTGGGCGTTTGCCATCGGCAAGTTCCTGACCGATCCCATCTGGTGGGTCTACTTGTACTGGCTGCCGAACTTCCTCGATCGAAGTTATCACGTGAAATTGTCAGATATGTTTTGGCCGCTGGTGGTTATCTACAACGGGGCTACCGTGGGTAGTATTTTCGGCGGCGCCCTGTCCTCGTGGTTGTTGAAGCGCGGAACCACCGTCAACCGGGCGCGCAAAGTGGCCATGCTGGTGTGTGCCCTTGCCGTGGTTCCAATTGTTGCAGCCGCGCATACGACACATCTTTGGACGGCTGTGCTGTTGATCACCGTTGCAGCCGGTGCGCATCAGGGCTGGTCGGCGAATATTTTTACTCTCACATCGGATATGTTTCCGAAACGCGCTGTAGCTTCGGTGGTGGGTTTTGGTGGCATGGCCGGGGCCGTCGGAGGCATGCTGATCGCCAAAGCGGTTGGTTACATCCTGCAGTGGACCGGTTCTTATCTTCCGATCTTCATCATCGCAGGCTCAGCGTACCTGATTGCGTTGCTGGTTATTCAACTTCTGGCTCCAAAGCTGGAACCGGCGAATCTGGACGAGGTGAGTGCCTAGGAAACGCGAAGGCGAGTTGATGCTCCACGTCAGACCGATGGCAGACGCAACTGGGACTCACGGAGCGATGCCAGAGCCGCGGTCGCAAATGATGCACTGTTTGTTTGAAGCGAGTTGCCGATCATGAACACACAAACCCAACTCCCGCTGAACAAGATGGTCTTCCGCAACACCCATGCCCATAGTGGAAGGCGCGTGTCCGTCACTCCCGAGAACAGCACCAACCAACATCTCGCGTACGGACGCGTTATCCTGAACTCGTCGACGCCGACGGTCTCGTTCTCCAACGGCGATCGGGAGACGGGGTTCATTGTGCTCTCCGGGGAAGCAACGATTTCGACCGGCGGAGGGACGATCAACCTCGCCCGGTATGACTCCATTTATATCCCGCGAGATTCTTCGATCGCGGTCTCGACGCAGACTACGGCCGACATCGCTGAGTTTTCTGCGGACGTTGCAAACCGGTACCCGCTGCAAATCGTCCGTTTTGCGGATATTTCCAAAGACTCCACGCAAGTGTTCACTGCTGGCGCCGGCAGCGCTGCGTGCCGTCATTTGCACATGTGTCTCGCCAAGAACATTCAAGCCGGGCGCCTGGTAGCTGGATTCACCTGGTCGGAGCCCGGCAACTGGACCAGCTGGCCTCCCCACGAACACGCCGCCATGCTGGAAGAAATGTATGTGTATTTCGACATGCCCGCGCCGGCCTTTGGTATTCAGCTTGTCTACAACGACGTTCACCAACCCGAACTGGTCACTGTGATTCGCGATGGCGATGCCGTTCTCATGCCCAGCGGCTATCACCCCAACGTCTCCGTTCCCGGGCATCGCATCTGCTTTCTGTGGGCAATGGCAGCACACCGCGAAGTAGAGGACCGGCAATTCGGCGTCGTGAACGTGCAGCCCGGATTCGCGCAAGGCGGCTCGGGGTTGGAGCCGGGGCGGAAACGCTAGGAGCGGAGGCCGCGTCGCGCACATGATTCTCGATGCATTTCGGCTTGATGGACGAAACGCGCTGGTCACCGGCTCTTCGCGGGGACTCGGCGCCGCGATCGCCTTGGCGCTGGCTGAAGCTGGGGCCAATGTTGCATGCCACGGACTGCCCCAGGAGGGGAATGGGATTTGTCAGAGCATAATTGCGTGCGGCCGGGAGACCTTCTTCCAATCGGGCGATGTTGCGGATCCGAGTGTGTGCTCCACTCTTATCGAACGAACTGTCAACACGTTTGGTTCGATTGACATTCTGGTCAATAACGCTGGCACCATCCGTCGCTCTCCGGCGGCGGAATTCCCCGAGGCATACTGGGACGAAGTGATCGCCGTGAATCTCACTTCGGTGTTCAAGTTGTCACAACTGGCGGCGCAATACATGCTCAAACAGGGCCAAGGAAAAATCGTCAACATCGCCTCTCTCCTGTCGTTTCAGGGAGGAGTGTTCGTCCCCTCCTACGCCGCGGCTAAGGCGGGAGTAGCAGCGTTGACCAAAGCGTTCGCCAATGAGTGGGCGGCTTTCGGGATCAACGTCAATGCCATTGCGCCTGGCTACATGGCGACCGCAAACACCGAGGCGTTGCGTAAAGACCCGGAGCGGAGCCGGCAGATTCTTGAAAGAATCCCAGCAGGACGCTGGGGAATACCCTGCGATCTGGCAGGAGCCGCCGTCTTTCTAAGTTCCGCAGCCAGCGACTATGTTGATGGGCACGTCTTGGTAGTGGATGGTGGCTGGATGGGCCGCTGACCGGCTTCCCTCAAATAAGACACTGGAGTTCTATCCAACTGAACAAGGTGCCCATTCTTGGCAGATGGTGGGCAGTGCAGGACTCGAACCTGCGACCTCCTGCTTGAAAGGCAGGTTTCATGGTACTAGAGAAAGTGCTGTCCACCTAAACGAATCAATCGTTTACCCACAACAAAAGCTCGCACGGAAGGTTCCGAGGTGCCTAAAAAACCTCGAAAAACTCGTGGCTTTGCGAACCCCGCGGCACATTTACGGCACAGTGATTTGAAGGCACTGTCTGCATCTCCGTCGAAGATGTGGCTCGCTGTGTGTGTCAAGGGCTCGTCGAACCTGTCCAGTTATGAGGCTCAGACTGAAAACGATTTTGCAATCGTCTTCATCGGTAGTAAGAGCTTGAGCTTGTCTTCCGGCAGTTCGATGAATCCATATTTTCGATAGAAGTTCGCTGCGTCGCTGTCAATCGCTTCTACGAACACTGCCAACGACGCAACGCTCTGTTGCTGCCAGTAGACTTTTATGAAGGGCGTTCATCAGTGTCAGTGCCCCAAGGCCCGTTCCTTTGCATTTCTCAGCGACCGCCATTCTTCCAAGAAGAGTCACACCTACATGCCCGTACTTGCCCGCCTTCTTCGCAATTTCTTCGGGGAGCTGGTCGAGTTTGAGCTCTCTGCTGGATAGCGTGTAGTACGCCAGAATTGCTTGGGGTCATCCTTGGCTGTGATGACGAAAACACTGGCGAGCCCTCGTTTGACATCCTGCGAGGCCTGCTCTCGAATGTATCGGTCGAGGGAAGCATTCCCGCAAGAAAAAGCCGCTCGGTCATGGTCACCAAGCGGCTCGATGTTGTATTTGCTTTTGTCGGCGATCACAGCTTATTTCATTCTCATGTATGCTTTTGCAGCCTCACGCAGAGCCTCGTTAGGCTCCGGTGGATTCTCAAGGCTTCTACAAACGCCCGCTGATTGCGCACACTTAGGTCAATCGTTGTGTGCTCCTGAACCACGATGGTAGCGGCTCGATGCATAGATGAGATTGCAAAATCCGTCAGTGTGACACCCTCGATTGCGGCAGCCCGCTCAAACAGTTCCTTCTGTTTGGGGCTAACCCGTGCCTCGATTCTCGCGTGTTGTGGAGCCGCCATAAACGTACCTCTCTTTGACTACTGTACGGCAAATTGCCGTAACATGTCAAACCTTTTTAGATTGCCATGGGGCACGGGAGTCCATCCAACCGCAATGAAGTATCAACATCCCGAACTTGAGCAGGTTCGACGCGTCTTGAACGGACAAACAGCAATTTCAATCCGGAACGGCGATTGAATGGCACATTCTACGGCACAGTTACTAAACAGAAATCTCGGTAAGCGATTGAAAAATTTGGTGGGCAGTGCAGGACTCGAACCTGCGACCTCCTGCTTGTAAGGCAGGCGCTCTAACCAGCTGAGCTAACCGCCCCTGGTACCTTCGCGCGACCGGACAGCCGCGACGGGTCGGACATCAAGCGAGAGGTATCCGGGCGAACCGCGCCTTACCGAGTATACGTGACCGCCGAAAAATTGGCCAAAACCCGAGTTCTCGCCCTGACCAGATCGCCGATTTGTGATTGCTGATCAAAACCCTGTTTCCCCGCGCTCTCGCCTCACGGTGCAGATCGTGTGCATCCTCTGGTAACTAGCGTCCCCCGATTCGTTGCCGGAGCTTTCCCATCGCTGCTGACAGCCGAAGGCTTCCATCGCACCTGTTCTGTACCCCCTGCTACACTGGCGGCTTGCGGCGACTCATCATCAACGCGGATGATTTCGCGTTCACCTCAGGCGTGAATCGGGCCATCATCGAAGCACACACGCGTGGAGTGGTAACTTCGTCCACGCTTATGGCCAACGGCGCGGCATTCGACGAAGCTGTGTCTCTGGCAAAATCCACGCCCACACTCAGCATCGGATGCCACGTCGTGCTGATCGATGGCGAACCTGTGCTTGAGCGCGCCAGGGTTCCTTCACTCACCGAATCACGCAGATTTCGTAACGGACTCGGAGGATTCGCGGCACGCGCTCTTGCCGGGCGAATGGCTGCCAACGAAATTGAAGCTGAAGTTGCGGCGCAGATCAGAAAGATTCAGGCGGCTGGAATTTCCGTTTCCCACGTGGACTCGCACAAGCACACTCATCTGTTTCCTCAGATTCTGCGGCCGCTGTTACACTCTGCGCGCGAGTGCGGCGTGCGCGCCGTGCGCAATCCGTTTGGGCCCAGGCTTCCCCTCCGTTCCAGCCAGCTTTTGTCTAGACCCAACCTGTGGACTCGGTATGCCGAGTTAAGCGTTCTGCAACGCTTTGCCAGAAAATTCCAGCAGGCAGTTGATCGCGAAGGATTCGCAGCCCCAGACGGAACTCTAGGCATTGAGGTCACGGGAACACTCGATGAGAGCCTGTTCGAGGCCATTGCCGCCAGCATTCCGGAAGGTACGTGGGAATTTGTCTGTCATCCCGGTTATAACGACAGCCACTTGCAGGCGACGAAGACCAGGCTTCGGGAATCGCGCGAAATTGAGCTGCATGTCCTTACGTTGCCTTCCGCAAAGCAGATTCTGGCGCAGCGGGGTGTCGAACTGATCTCTTATCGCGAACTGGCCCAGGCCTCCTAGTCGCATGATTCCAAGCAGCTTACCGAGCATCTTGAATCGGCGGTTGAGGTACTCTCGTAACCTTCCGCCGTAACTATAAGTAGTATGATGGGTTCCAAACACACCTTTTTCGGTGCGGGAGGAAGCGTTGATGTCGGCCCAAGGGTCAGCTCCGCGTGCGACTCTGGACTTGAAGGTGAAAGTGTGGGGAATGGGCGCCAACGGGCAGCCGTTCTTCCAGACCGCCAATGCCCAGAACATCAGCAGCACCGGTGCCTGCATTTATGGTGTGGATCCCGATTTGAAAGTGGGCGACGTCATCGGCGTACAGTACGAAGGCAAAAAGGCCCGCTGCAAAGTTGTCTGGGTGGTGAATGCCGGTGCTCTGAAGAAGAATCAGGTAGGGGTGCAGTTAGTGCCTGAGCAGGAGTGTCCCTGGGCGCTAGTGCTGCCGAAGGACATGAAGGTTGAAGAGCGGACTGGGCAGCAGCACGACAACCGACGGAAGTTTTATCGCCACAAGATTTCTTACCCCGTTGAATTGCGAGACGAGCGCGTCAACACTCCCTTGCGTGTGAATGCCACCGACATCAGCGGTAACGGTTGTTATGTTGAAACGGTGATGCCCCTGGCAGTCGCTACCGCCCTGCGTGTGGATCTTTGGATTGGTGACGAACGTCTGACTCCCAGCGCCATCGTGCGCACACGCGATCCCGGTGTGGGCATGGGCATCGAGTTTACCGGCCTTCCAGAAGACACGAAGAAGCGATTTCAGACCCATCTGGACACGCTCGATCCCGTCAGCATCCTCGGCGCCAAGGATGGCCCCAGGACCGCTCAATAGCGCCCATAGCCCGGCACGCACCTCTCTCGTGTAAAATCTGCAACCACTGCCTGTTTGAGCCATCGAATCACGGGACAAGACGGGCTAGCACTCTCACATGAAGATAGGAATCACCTGTTATCCCACCTACGGCGGCAGCGGTGTGGTGGCGACCGAACTGGGTTTGGAACTAGCCCAGCGCGGTCACGACATCCATTTCATTTCCTACGCTCAACCCATCCGTCTGCGCGGCTCAGAGGCCAACATTCACTACCACGAGGTGGAGGTTTCGCGTTATCCGCTGTTCGACTATCCACCCTATGATCTGGCGCTCGCCACGCGGATGGCGGAAGTGGCCCAGCTGTACGACCTCGACCTGCTGCACGTCCACTATGCGATTCCGCACTCCGTTAGTGCGATGCTGGCGCGCCAGATGTTGGCCGAGGGCCCGCGCGGCCGGCAATTGCCCTTCGTAACCACGCTTCATGGTACCGATATCACGCTGGTGGGACTCGACCGTTCGTATCTGCCCATTACGCGCTACTCCATCGAGCAGAGCGACGGTGTCACCGCCATTTCTAACTACCTGCGCGACCGCACCAAGAAAGTCCTCGATGTGAAAAAGAACATTGAGGTGATCTATAACTCGGTAAACTGCGACGTCTACAGCAGGAGCCAGGAGAATTCGGCGGAGGTTCGCGCAGAGTATGTGCCCAACGGTGAACGCGTGCTGGTGCACCTGTCGAATTTCCGCCCTGTGAAACGCCTGAGGGATGTGATTGAGATCTTTGACCGCGTGCACAAGGAGATTCCATCGCGCTTGCTGCTGATTGGCGATGGTCCCGATCGCTCGGTAGCGGAGTGGCTGGCGGTCCAAAAAGGCATCCACGACGACGTGTTGTTCCTGGGCAAGCAGGATCAGATTCAGGAGAAGCTTGCAATCGCGGACATCATGCTGCTGCCCAGCGAACTGGAATCGTTCGGCCTAGCCGCCCTGGAGGCGATGGCGTGCGAAGTGGTTCCGATCGCGACCCGGGCGGGCGGCGTGCCGGAAGTGATCGACCACGGAAAGACCGGATATCTCGCAGACGTTGGTGACGTGGATACGATGGCGCGCTACGCCATCGAGTTGCTGCGCGACGTACCCCGCATGCGCGAGATGGGCAAGCAGGCCCGGGCAGTGGCTATGGAGCGTTTCTGCTCCACCAAGATTGTGAAGCAATACGAAGACTACTACCGGCGCGTGCTGGAACGTTCCGCGTAAAAACCTTCCGGCACAGAACTTGTCGATTCGATCAGCGGCAAGCGAATTCGGATCAGGGTCCCTTTACCTTCGTGACTGTCGATGGTCATGCGTGCTGTGTCTCCATAGAGAACCTGCAGGCGCTCGCTGATATTCGCCATGCCAATGCCCATGCCCGGCCAACTGCTGCTCTCTTCTAGTTGAGTCCCGCCCATGCCCACACCGTCATCTTCAACCTCGATAATCAGTCGCGAGTCGGTCAGCCGGCTGCGAAGATGGATGCTGCCGCCCTCCACTTTAGGCGCCAGGCCATGCTTGATTGAATTCTCTACCAGCGGCTGTAGAAGCATGCTTGGGACGACTACGTCGAGCGAGGCAGGATCGAGTTCTTTCACCACTCGCAACTTGTCGCGGCCGAAGCGGACGACTTCGATATCCAGATAGTTGTCGATAAATTCAAACTCTTCGCGCAGGGGGGCGAACGCCTCGCTGGTATTTAGCAGACGGCGCAGGATCGTGGCCAATTTGAAGATGACGTCGCGCGCCCGGTCCGGATCGAAACGCACCAGCGAAGAAATGGAATTCAGGGTATTGAACAGGAAGTGCGGATTGATCTGGTTTTGCAGAGCTTCCATGCGCGCGTGCAGAAGGAGCCGTTCTTGCTCCTCCAGCTTGATCTGCAGCCGGACGCCGTTGAATATCTTGATCTCGATTCCGATCGCCGCGACCGATGCGGCATAGATCGCTCCCCAGACCCAGAAATTGTCTAGACTCTCGATGCTGAAGATGGACTTTGGAAATGCTCTCCATAGCTCGGTCTGCACGAAACGCAATCCTACGATGGTGGTGAAGAACATGACTTGCCAGTCGAACAAGCGCGGTCGAGGCAAGTTGCGGCGAATGAGACGAAAAATGCTCTGGTCGATGAATGGAGAGAATGACCAGATCTCTTCCTTATCGGCGGCCATCGTGCGAAGTTGGCCAGCCAGAAAACCGCAAAGCACGTGGAACGGCACCGCCGCCCATTCTCCGTGCAGCAGAGCAGGTATCCCCATCAGCACGGCGCCCAGCGTTCCCGCCCAACGCCCGCCCATCACTCCCAGCAGAATCGCCGTTTCAAAGCTGATGTCGCTGGCGGCAAAGCTGCCCTGCGAGATTCGGATGCCCACGCCGACCATGATCGGCAGGCCGAACCACAGCACCAGGTAGATTTTCTGCCGGAACGTGCGCTCTTCGCGAAAGAGCAAAGACTTGAATTCTTTGGATCGCACCAGGCTGCTGGAAACAGCCGCAGCTACCCCTAATCGGACCAGCAGGTTAATCAGGATGAGGCGCGGTTCCATGAGGGTTCGGTCGAGCAACGCCGGCACTCAGGCAGAAGCCGCCAATACGATGACTGTAGCACGAAGCAGAGCAGGGAAGACCGCGCTGGCGCTTGCAGGTTGTAAGTCGGGGCGGTGCTGCAATCGGATCCAGGTTAGCCGAAAGCTAACTCCTTGGCGCGCTGCGCAGCTTTCACGACCGCTTTGATCAGAGTGACTCGCAGCTTTCCTTCTTCCAATTCCATAATCGCGTCGATCGTGCACCCCGCAGGAGTGGTGACTGCGTCCTTCAGGAGAGCGGGATGATCGCCGGTTTCGAGGACCACGCGGGCAGCTCCGAGCGTGGTCTGCGCGGCCAGCAGAGTCGCAATATCGCGGGGCAGGCCAACCTTCACTCCCGCTTCCGCCAGCGACTCCAGAATGATGTAGATGTACGCAGGACCGCTCGCCGAAAGCGCGGTAACGGCGTCCATGTGCTTTTCGTCGACCACGACGGTGCGTCCCACAACGTCGAACATCCGGCAGGTCATCGCTACATCGCGAGCGCTGGCGTACTTTCCTTTGCAGATCGCGGTCATGCCCGCTCCAAGTCCGCACGGCGTGTTCGGCATGGCGCGAACCACGGGAACATTCGCGGGAAGGTTCCTTTCGATCATCGAAGTCGGAACCGACGCCGCGACCGAGATGATCAGCTGCTTGGGTGTGATTGAACCGCTGATTTCCCGGACAACATCTTCGACTACCTGGGGTTTCACGCCAATCACGATGACGTCTGCATCCTTGGCAGCCTCGGCGTTGTTTGTCCCCACTTTCACTTTCAGTTTTGCGGCAAGAGTTTTCGCGCGCTCGGCATGAGCGACCGTGGCGAAAGTTGATTTCGCCGACAGCAGGCCGTTTTTCAGCAAAGCCTGCAAAATGATGCCGCCCATCTTTCCGGCGCCCAAAAATGCGACCTTCTTGCCCTTCAGATCAATTGCCATCACTCTCCTCAGATCATCAAGCGTTCACCACCGGGGATTCGGAGCTCCAAAACCCGCTTCGTGTGAACTCAATTACCGCACCGTGGCTTCCCGACGCCGCTCCATCCAGGTCCAGGCGGTCGATACGACATTATCGAGGCCCCGCTCGGCTTTCCAATGCAGTAGAGACTGCGCCTTCGCGGGATTGGCCACCAGCGCCGGAGGATCTCCTGGGCGACGCGGGACCATCTTGCGCGGTACTCGCTTGCCCGTCACCTTCTCGACCGCAGAAATTACTTCCTGGACGGAAGCTCCGACCCCGGTACCGACGTTTGCCGCGAAGCTGCCGCCCCCAGCCGCGAGGTGATCGAGAGCTTTCACGTGAGCGCTCGCCAAATCATTTACATGGATGTAGTCGCGAACGCAGGTTCCATCGGGCGTCGGATAGTCCGACCCGAAGACATGCAACTCGGGACCAAACCCGGCAGCCGCCTGCAGCGCCAGGGGAATCAGATGCGTTTCGGGATCATGCAACTCTCCGATTTCCCCGCTGTCATCGGCCCCGGCGGCATTGAAATAGCGCAGGCTGGCGAACCGGAATCCATATGCACGGTCGTACGCCTCCAGCGCTTGCTCGAAGAAAAGCTTCGAAACGCCGTAGGGATTCACAGGCTGGCGCGGGATATTCTCCTCGATCGGAATCTTGGCAGGCTCGCCGTAGACCGCGCATGTCGAAGAGAAAATGATCTTCTTTACGCCCGCATCCAGAGCCGTATTCAGCAGAGAGAGTCCGCCTTCGACATTGTTGTGGAAATACTTCTTCGGATTGGTGACCGATTCGCCGACGTACGCATGTGCCGCGAAATGCATGATTGCATCGGCGCGCGGCAGGACCTTTGCCAGGGCCGCGGAATCGAGGATATCGCCTTTCACCAGCTCAAAGCCGCTGGCCAGAAACTCGTAGCCGGTGCTGAGATTGTCGAAAATGACGACTTGGTGCCCGGCACGCCGCAGAGCCCGCGCCGCATGACTGCCGATGTATCCAGCGCCGCCAATCACCAAAATAACCACAGTAAGTTCCTTTCCGAGAGGTTGCCGCGCAGATCAAACCGGCAACCGGAGAGAGTAAAACATTGTACACAGGTGTGAACTCGAAGGCACAGGCTGCCTCGAAGAGTGTCGGCTTGTATCACTCCGGATCCGCATAGGCGAGATCCACACCGGTGAGATCCACATTGGTAAGATGAGAAAAAGCGGTTACCCTGATTTCCACTATTGACCACTATGACTGAACAATTAGCCGACAAGACGTGCTCTCCCTGCCGCGGTGGCACTCCTCCCCTTCAGGGCAAAGAACTGGAAAACTTACGGGCGAGTGTTCCGGATTGGAATGTTGTCAACGAGCACCACATAAATCGCGAGTTCCGCTTTCCCGACTTCCAGCAAGCCCTGGATTTTGTCAATCTCGTGGGTGCCCTCGCCGAAGAGCAGGGCCATCATCCCGACATCTTGCTGACCTGGGGAAAAGTCGAGATCACGCTGTGGACGCACAAGATCAATGGATTAAGCGAGAGTGACCTGATTATGGCTGCGAAGATCGACCGGTTGAAGCGGGCCTAGCATTCTACAATCGTGTCCTTTCGTTCAGCTAGGGACGTGGCAGCCCGGTAGTGTCTCAGTTTGAATTTTGTGGACTCGTAAGGTGTTCCGCGTGGCCTTTGATGAGGAGTGCGATGAATACAATACTGGCGCAAAATATGCTTGCAATGAACGGAGGCCACGGCGACCTCCCTTGGGATTGTGCGAGTCTCCAAACCCCGTACATGAGTGCCGCTTTGCCTCCGACCAAGATGAGCCAGAACGCTAGGTAGGCCATGATCCTGTATTCTACGCCGCTGATTTCTTTCACGGAACGCGTACTTTGCTGGCTTGTGGCAAGTCAACTGTCGGCCATCATTGCGATCTCTTCCAAGCTCCAAACGTGGTCGCTCAGGCCAGCGGCCATTGCTGGCGTGATTCGGAGCGTCTTGTGGATTCGCCCGAAGTTGTAATACATGAAGTGCAACGCCACGGCTGCCCTATGGTTGTCAAACTTCTTAGAGAAGGCATTCGTTAGGCGTGTGAAACGGCGCATTGACATTCTCATCGTAAGGTTCTGGCGCTCCACGAAGGACGTACTGACGTGCTTAGGATCGGGATTACCACTGACCACTTTCATGTCAGTGCCGATGCATTTTGCCGGACTGTATCGGCGCTGCTCGGCATCGGACGGAGCGCCGTATATCTTCTGCAACATTGCGTAATCCACATCTAGGCCAAAGGCACCTTCTACCGCATCAAGGTATGGCTTATGGCCGTCAGTCGTGACCTGTAGCCTTCCGGTGATCCGGCTGGCGCAATCATGCATAAACTCTTCAGCCCATCGCGCATCGCGATTGCCGACCACGTAGGCGACGCATAGCTTCGTATCGGCATCGATGGCCGTCCACGTCCAAACATCGCCCCAGCCCTCAATCTTGCGATCTATCGACGTGTTCTTATCCTTTGCGCCGATGAATGCCCAAATCTCATCGCACTGCAAACGGCGAACCTTGAGATGGCGGACGTGCTTGTCGTGGAATTTCTCGGCAGCAGCCGCAACGTCCACTAGCAGCTTGCTAACTGTATTGATCGAAACATCGCAAAGGCGACTTGTGGCTCTCAAGCTATTGCCCTCGACCAGCATCCCTACGATCTTGGCTCGGGCTTCAAGGGGCAGCCGATTCATGAATACAGAGTAGAATCACCCCTCTAGTTTGTCAAGCATAGAGTTCAGTTTAAGGCATTTCGTTAATTTCTGTATTTCCACAACTCATTGAGTGCTACACTGCTTTTGATGGAAACCTTCCTCACCCCAGCCCAGATGATCGAAGCGCGACTCAGGGAACGAGCTTGGACGCAGCGCACGCTCGCCAAAGTTCTCAACCTGTCAGAGCAATCGGTTAGCTCTCTGATGAACGGCAGAACCAAAATCGGAACAGAACTGGCGTTGCAACTCGAAACCGTTCTCGGTATCCCTGCTGATGATCTTGTCACTCTTCAAGCATCGTTTGAACTTAAAAAAACGCAACTTGAATTCAGACCAGACCCGGCTTTGACGACCCGCGCCAAGATTTTTGGCGACCTTCCGGTGGGCGATATGATTGCTCGCGGTTGGCTCAAGGGGGTAGATGATCTTTGGGATTCTCGCCTAAATGAGTCCTTATGCCGTTTTTTTGGAGTCCCCAGTATTGATGACATTGAGGTATTGCCTCATGCAGCCAAAAAAACGGACGTAATGGGCGAGGCCACGCCAGCGCAGATGGCATGGCTATACCGAGTAAAGCAGTTGTCCCAAAAAATGCTCGTCCGTAAGTATTCTGCATCAGCAACCGCGAATGCAGTACGGGAGCTAAGGGCGCTACTCGTTTCGCCCGAAGGTGCGCGTAAAGTACCACGCATCCTTAGCGACCATGGAATCAGGTATGTGATCGTTGAATCTCTGCCGTCCGCCAAGATCGACGGCGTTTGTTTTTGGCTTGATGAAAAATCGCCCGTCATTGGAATGACCCTTCGTTTCGACCGCATTGATAATTTTTGGTTCGTGCTACGGCATGAGCTTGAGCATGTCATTCAACAGCATGGGAAGTCCGCTGTAATGCTTGACGTTAATCTCGAAGGCGAACGAGCGGGAACGGGGCCACACGTACCAGAAGAGGAGCGCGTTGCGAATAATGCCGCCGCAGAGTTTTGCGTTCCGCAGACCCAACTTAAGAAATTCATACAAGTTAAATCACCGTTCTTTGCTGAACGCGACATTCGTGGATTTGCCGCCACCTACAAGATTCATCCTGGCATTGTTGCTGGGCAATTGCAGCACAAGACCGAACGTTTTGATTTGTTTCGCAATCATCTAGTCAGGATTAGATCAGTTGTGACACCGAACGCGATGGTGGACGGCTGGGGGGACGTAGCTCCGATTGGTTAAGCGAGGATAAAAATGACGAAGCACGAAGAAATGCAAGCGTTTGTTAGGCATTACAAGCGCGAAAACAACAAGACCGCAGTCACTATGGCTGAGGTTGCGGCAGCGGCCATCAAGATGGGCATGAAGGCTCCTCCCGCAATAACAGCCGAGGAGCGACTGGCTAAACAGTTTGCTGCTGCGGAGCGAGAGGAGATGAATGTCGATAAGAAGACGAACCGCCCTTATCGAGCGAATCTCTGCTATCCCGTCGATAACGGCAGTGGCGAACAGAGCTCATTCTGGGTCGAGACAGATGACGCCACGCGAGAGCAAACGGAGCTGTGGGCAAAGAAATACCGTGAGCAGATGATTGGCGAAGCGGTCATCGCTACCGATACGGTCGAACATTGGAATCGGATTAATCCGAAAGAACCACCCGTTCAATTTGATCTTGATTTTCGGGATGAAACAGAATGGCGGCGCAATACTCCCGTGGAAGAAGAGGAGCTTGTCTAGTCCTTCTTCCAACGTGCAGTAGCAGCTACCCGCGCTATGTCGGCTCGTTCTGCTGGGGTAAGGCTTTTGGCTCTGGCCTTGCCCCCTTTAACCCCACCCTTACGCTTGGGAGATGGATGACGCTTGGATTCGCTGACGGTGTCATCAGCTTCGCCCGTGGCAATGTCCACTATGAGCTTCGCAAGCTGGTTCGGATCGCGGGGACGTTTGGCCACGACCCGAGTATGCCACAGATTTATACCGATTTTGAAACTGAGACACTACCGGCAGCCCGGAAGCTTTAGAGACTCTGCCGGATCGTGCCATGTGCAGGGCCCACCACAAGATTGCCGCGGGGATTAGCATCGCGGCACCGGTGACGGTTGACATTGTGCGCGCCGAGATTCCCACATCCAGAAAGCGTCCGCATAGGTATGCTGTGGTCGCAAAAGTGAAACTACTCAGCCCAAGATCGGCGGAAAACACTCGCCCGCGAAAACGATCGTCGGTGTGAATTTGAAGCAGTGTGGTGGAGAAAACCCAGACAGTTGAACCTCCGGCGTGGGCCAAAGTAATGCACGCCGCCGCCATCCAGACATTCGAACTGACGCCTAAGATCACGTAACCAACCGTAATCGTGAGATAGCCGAAGAGGATTCCCAGCCGCAGACGCTGGTCGTTATTGCCGGCCCAGCGCGCAGCAATCAGGGGACCGACAAGCGCCCCTAATCCGCGTCCGCCGAGAAGGATGCTCATTCCCAACATTGCTCCGCCAGCCTGACCGATGCCGTGTCCGTGAACCGCAAATTCATGCGCACCCATCATCGTGAAGATTACCCAACTCGGCCCCACCATTAGTTCTCCGGCCTTGGCAAACACTGCCGGAAGCAGAGTGCGATGATTGCGGATGTAGCGAATGCCTTCCGCCACGGGAGAGAAGTCAACCAGATCGCGCGGGCGAAGCGGCGCGGACTTTGCCGCATGGGGTTCCTCAAAGTGCATGCCGCTGATTAGGGCGGCAGAAGCCAGAAACGAAAGCGCGTTCAGAACGAAAGCAGCGTCGCGTCCCAGAAACGCCGCGACCAGTCCGCCCAGTGCGGCGCCGACCATCAGATTCACCGACCAGGTTGCCGAAGACACTGTATTGGCGACCAGTTCTTCTCCCGCATCCGCGATGCTGGGTATCACCGCATTGCGCGCTGGCTCAAAGAACGCAGCCATACTCGTTTCCGCCAGCAGCAGAGGGTACACGAGCCACACCATCGAGCGGGACCGCACCAGCAACATGGAAAGCACGACCGCGAAGCGAATCAGGTCGGCGGCGATCATCACGTGCTTGCGCTTCAGCCGGTCGTTGACGACTCCCGCGGTCGGACCTACCAGGGTCTGTGGAAGCACCTGAAGAACGAGAGCCAGCGCCACCGATCCCGCGTGTCCGGTCAACTGCAGCAGCAGCGTGTAGATGGAGAGCGTATAAAACCAATCTCCGATCTCGCTGACAATCTGGGCCATCCAGAGCCGCCGGAAATTCCGGTTTCTTCGGATCAGGAGCACATATGATCTGAGCGAAATCCGAGCTGTGCCTTGTTCCGGTTCAAGTTCCATGGCGGATGGTTAGGTTAACGGGTCCCTGACACAATGGCAAAGACAAGGCGGCAAAAGAGGCGATACCAATGGAAACAGCAGCCCTTCAGGGCGGCGTCAGCACGTTGGAGTTAGCGGGCTTTGCCCAAGTCTCTGTCATCTTGAGCGGCGCGGGTCGGCGATGAGCCGACCTGCGGAGTCGAAAGATGCCTACGGAATTCAACGAACTCGGATGTGCCTGTGTCTAATGCGCGTCCCTGGCGAGACTTTCCGGCGCATCTAACCCTTCAACTTATGCTTTAAATCTTCGGCGATCTGCTTTCCGTGGAAACGCCCATTCTCGATGAAGATCTCATTGGTGCGCGATCCGGCTACAATCACGCCTGCAACATAAATGCCGCGGACATTACTTTCCAGCGACACTGGGTCGCACACCGGACGGCATTGCTGCTCCGACAATTCAATGCCCATGCTGCGCAAGAAATCGTAGTCAGGGTGATAGCCGATCAGCGCGAGCACGAAGTCATTCTTCAGGCGCACCGGGCCGTGCGGCGTATTGATTACAACGTGATCGATGCCAATCTCCCGCACGGAACTGTTGAAATAGGCCTCGATTTCTCCATTTTTTATCCGGTTTTCCAGGTCAGGCTTAATCCAATACTTTACGTGGTGATGGAGTTGCGACTCACGGTGTACCAGGGTCACCCGCGCCCCATGGCGCCACAGATCAAGCGATGCAATCGCTGCCGAATTCTTTCCGCCGATCACGACAACGTCAGTATCGTAATAAGGATGGGGCTCGCCGTAATAATGCGAGACCTTGGGAAGATCCTCCCCGGGAATAGTCAGTTGGTTCGCCAGATCGTAGTAGCCGGTCGAGACGATCACTTTCTTGGTGCGGTAATCATGCGGCCGCCCGGCCCGGTCCGTCGCCGTAATAATGAATTTCCCGTCATCGCCCAAAACCGTTTTGACCCACTCGTACTGGCGCACGTCAAGGCGATAGTGCTCGGCAACCTTGCGATAGTATTCCAGTGCCTCCTCGCGAGTTGGCTTCTGTAGAGCCGTCGTGAATGGGACGTCGCCGATCTCCAGCAGTTCGGGCGTAGTGAAGAACACCATGTTGGCCGGATAGTGAAACAGGGAGTTCACCAGGCATCCCTTGTCGAGGACGATGACTTTCAGCCCGATCTTTTGTGCCTCAATCGCGCAGGCCAACCCTGTCGGACCCGCTCCGATCACCAGGACATCGGCCCGCAAATCCGGGCGAGGATTCGCTCGGGCTTGGGACAGGGTCTCCAGTTCTTCGGCTGCAAGGAATTCAGGCATGGGATGCGCGGGAGTCACTCGAGGCAACGTGGGTTCGAGCGGGCTCGGAAACCGATGATTCTAGCACGCGGAAAGCCGGCAATAGGCGGAACCCTTTCGCCGGGAGACTGACCGGCAACCCCGATGAACCGCGTGGGCGCTATAATTTGCGGTTGCCTTTATCTCGCCGCTTGCACCGGGAGCACTCATGTCCACTCTTACCGAAGCCGCCACGAAAATGCGTATTGAATCCGATAGCATGGGCAAGATCGAGGTTCCCGCCAACGTGTACTGGGGAGCCCAGACCCAGCGCTCGCTCCTGCACTTCAACATCGGGCGCGACACTATGCCGCCCGAACTGATCCGCGCTTTTGGAACGCTCAAGAAAGCCTGCGCGCTGGTGAATCAAGACCTTGGCAAGCTGCCTGCCGACAAGGCGAAGCTGATCGTTCAGGCGGCGGACGAGGTGATCTCGGGCAAGTTGAATGACCAGTTCCCCTTGCGGGTATGGCAGACCGGCAGCGGCACGCAGACCAACATGAACGTGAATGAAGTGATCTCGAACCGGGCTATTGAGATTGCGGGCGGAGAGATGGGCTCGAAGAAGCCCATCCATCCCAACGATCACGTAAACATGTCGCAGTCCTCAAACGACACCTTTCCGGCCGCGATGCACATTGCGGCGGCCGACCGTGTCAAGAACTCGCTCATCCCAGCGATCAGGAGCGTGCGGGATGCGATCTCGCGAAAGGCCAAGCAGTTTGACGGCATCGTCAAGATCGGCCGTACACATCTGCAGGACGCTGTCCCGCTGACCATTGGCCAGGAGTTCGGCGGCTGGGCCAGCCTGTTGGAGCGCGACATTAAACGGCTCGAACAAGCCCTGGAAGGACTCTACGACCTTGCAATCGGTGGCACCGCAGTAGGAACTGGCCTCAACACGCATCCGGAGTTTGCCGAGCGCGCTGCCAAAAAGATTGCCGAGCTGTCCGGGCTGCCGTTTCGCTCGCACGGCAACAAATTCGCGGCACTCTCGGCACATGATGAGATCGTATTCGCGCAAGGCGCGATGGAGACCTTGGCGGCGTCCCTGATGAAGATCTCCAACGACATTCGCTGGCTGGCATCCGGCCCGCGCTGCGGTCTAGGAGAATTGTCCATTCCGGAGAACGAGCCCGGATCCTCCATCATGCCCGGCAAGGTGAATCCCACCCAATGCGAAGCGATGACCATGGTCTGCGCGCAGGTGCACGGAGCTACTGCAGCAGTGGGCCTCGCCGGATCGCAAGGCAATTTCGAACTCAACGTTTACAAACCGGTCATCATCTACAATTTCCTGCACTCGGTCACATTGATCGCCGATGCCTGCCACGGCTACGTCGAGTACATGATCAACGGCATCGAGGTCGACCGCGCAAAAGTTGACTGGTATGTGAAGAATTCATTGATGCTGGTCACCGCGCTCGCTCCCAAGGTTGGATACGATAAGGCAGCGCAGATCGCGCATACCGCGCATGTGGAACATTCCAGTCTGCGCGAGGCTGCCCTGAAACTCGGATATCTCACCGGCGAGGAGTTTGACCAACTCGTAAAGCCCGAAAGAATGACGCATCCGTAATGTGTGTTTCAAAGCGTGATGTGAAGGAACACGCTCAGAGTTGATAGGAAACGCGGGATCGTGGGCTTACTGTAACCGCGGGCTCACCGTGGCCGCGCGCCACCGTTAACCATAGAGTTCACCCTAGCGGGGGAATCTATTCTTACCGTGGAATCCACCGTGGAAGAGCGGCCCTTCAGGGCCGCGTTATCGCGCAAAGGGAGCTGGGCTTCAGCCCGGAGCCCTACTGCGTCGGCCCTGCCTCTTTTGTCGGATCGCACACGCCCGACGTTGTTTGCGCGTTCAACACTTGCGTCCACGGATTCCCGTTCGGGGCGTTTAGAAGCGCAGGCGTGCTGAAGTTGAAGAATTCGCTCATATCCCGCGTCGCGTCTCTCCAGTACGCATCCCTCGCAGTCAACGACTTCACGCCGAATGTCTCTTCAATGAATGCCAAAATAGCCGTATAGTCCCGCGGCGTATGCGAAACGAAATTCGGTTTTGCATAGGGAGAAATCACAATCATCGGCACCCGGAACCCTGTCAGGTTGAACGTTCCTCCCAATTGCCCCGTCGCGCAGTACCCGACGGAACCATTGTTTGGATCGGGACACTGTCCCGGCCCAAAGGAATCGGGCAGCGGCACCATAAAGGGCGGCACATGATCGTACAAGCCGCCGCCCTCATCGTAGGTCAGAATGAATACCGAATCCTGCCACGCATCGCTGTTCATTAGCGCATTGAGAATCGACTCCACATACGCCGCTCCGCTCTGAATATTGTTGTCCGGATGCTCGTCAAGCGCGCTGGAGCCCGACGCACTGTCAATAAAGATGACCTGTGGCAATGCCTTATCCGGATCGCATGGCCCGCCGCTGCAGGTTCCGGCTAACCCATCCAGCAGATCGCTTACAGGAAGTATCTTTGGTTGAATGTTCGGATCGGAATAGTCCGCAAAGTTTGCCAGGAAGACTCCATCCTTGTAGTAGTAAAGCCAGCTTACATTCGCCGTGTTCATGGCGCGGAAAATGGTGGGTGCCGCATACGCCGGATGCCCACCATTGTCCGGATACTCGTGCCCAAATGACGTTCCCGCCATCAGGTACATACGATTCGGAACCGTGTTCGCAAGAACGGGCGAATGCCAGGCATCGCTGGTGGCAAAAAACGTCGCCAAATCGTAGTAGTACGGCAAGTCGGTCTGATCGTAGTAACCCAACGCGCGTGTGCCGTTCGGATCGTACTGGTTCGTCTCGAGCGCCGTATCCAGGAAATTGTCCATGGAAAATGAACTGTTGGTGTAAGTTCCAGTCGTCGCCCATGCTGAATCGCCGCCCGCCAGGTCCACGTCGTGATGACTCTCATCCCACGATGGAGTCAGGTTTTCTGTACACACGGTTGGTTCGTGGAAGGGCGACACCTTTGCGCCGGTCGTATGGTTCGTCAGCACGACCGCCGGATTGAACCCGTCCACAGTTTGCGTGTCCGTGATTCCAAACTGTGACAGGCGAGTGGGTCGGTATGCCCCGAGCTGTCCCAAATAGTTATCGAACGAACGATTCTCCTGCACCAGGAAGAAGACGTGCTTGATTACGCCTGATGTAGCGGCGCTTACCGTCACAGTGGCTGATTGCGTGATGGCAGCGCTGGCGCTAGCTGCCGCGGTCGCCGTGTAAGTCGTCGTCGCCGTGGGGCTCACGCTGGCCGTGCCTTGCGGCAGCGCGCAGGGACTGCAAACACTGTTGCCAGACCCATCCGCCAGTGCGAGGGAAATCGCCGTTCCCGCGGAAACCTGCCAGGCCAGTGTCACGGATTGTCCTGACGTGATCGTGCTTGATGATGCCGTCAGGCTCAGCGTGAAGGGAACCGCGACCGTGACCGTTTGCGGTCCGGCGGTTCCTCCTGGTCCCGTCGCAGTGAGTGAAAACGTCGTCGTGGCGGTGAGCGGTGTCACGGACGAACCCGAAGGCGGCAGTCCAGTCGAGTCTTCGGGAATCGGCACCGCGGGAGTAATCGTCACGGCAGTAGCATTCGTTGTGGCCCAATTGAGTGTGGTCGTCTGGCCTCCGCTAATCGTCGTCGGATTCGCGCTGAACGCAGTAATCTGCGGCGCTGGAGGTGGAGGCGGGGCTGCTACTTGCACTGTGACCGTTTGTGGCGAGCTGCTACCTCCCGCTCCCGTCGCGACGGCAGAATACGTCGTATTTTGCGTGGGAGAATCACTCACGCTCCCCGAAGCTTGCGCGCTCGTGGTCAAGGTCCGGGTCGAGGAACCTGCCGTTGCCGTGATCGTCACCGACGTCGCGTTTGCACTTTGCCAAGCGATCGCCACACTCTGACCGGAGGTGATCGAGGTGGGATTGGCTGTAAGCGTGACCGTCGGCGAAGGCGGAGGTGTGGACTTTGCGACGCCGCCTGCGCAACCGCTCAAGCCCGCCAACACCATGGACACAACCCCGACGCCGACGCAGCGAAAAGGTGTTTTGTTCATCCTGTGTGTGCGCAGCTCAAACGCCCGAATTTGCGTGCGCAGAGTTTTCAGATGACGAATCTGGGTTCAGTGTTGCCGCAGAAAACAACAGACCTGACGGGGCAATTTTGGGCACGTTCGGAGATTGCCCGGCGTGCGGAGCTTTCGAGCGGGAGTCAGGGTTTCCCTGAGAACAAATCGTCCATCATCCTCGGGTCAGTTCTCAGGGTTTCCCTGTAATGCGCGAATGTAGGGTTTCTGACATTGTTGCTCCAGCCCACTTCTACCACGATTTCCCTGTGAAATTCGAAGAGCAGATTAGCGCACTCTGCCAGGAAGTCATTGCCTGCAAATCCGAGGAACAGGCGATTGAACTGGCTCGCCGCATCCAATCCTTGATGCATGCCAGGATTGAAGAATTGCGGGGCAACCTGATCACCTTGCCGCCGATCGGTCCCACCGGGATCGACAAGCAAAGTGCTTAATCAGACTCACTGAACGGAGGAGTTTCCTGCTTGGCGGCAAAAACGTGTGCTACAGACCTGGTTGCGGGGCGCAACTTTCTTTTTGTTCTGCGAGTTGAATCAACTCGCATATTCCTTGGATGACTTCCATTGCCAGAGCTCCGCGCAATTCACTCGATGCGCTTTCTGCCCAATTGCCGCTGTTCGCAGTGATCTCAGGCGCGTTGTGTGCCATTCTGCCTCCTTGGAAGGACCTGCGTCTTTGTCCGCCGAATAGGGGGAATTTGCACTACAACATCCGGGACGGGATAGTTGTGGCGAATGCGCTCCACATGTTCATGGATCGCCTCCTGCAACTTGAATGCAATGATCCGTACCTCGACGGGATCTTCCGCCGCCAGAAGACTCCTGACCAGAAACTGGATTTTGTCATCCGGCATTCGCACGACTGTAGCCCAACCTACGTTCTTCCCGCACTCAGGTGAACCTCGTACTGTGGTAATTCGGGGAAACCCTTAGGGATCCATACGTCGCAATCTGTATTGCCGCACTCTCTGACACATGGCTTAATCCTCTTCAGGTTCGTCTCCGGGAGTCTCTCTGAGAAAAACCATCGCCGGTCATGGGTTAACGTTCAGCGGGTGAGCGCCTGGCTGACAGTTGGACCCTCACGACCGGCTCTTTCTATATGAACTTCGACCAGGAAATCATCCGACTGTGTGAGGAAGCCGTCGCCTGCAAATCAGAGGCTGGCGCGGCCGAGTTGGCGCGGCAAGCCCAAGTCATGATGCACGCCAGAATCGAAGAACTTAGAGGAAACCTGGCTGCGCCGCCTTCCCCGCGCGAGAGCTGTCTCGGACTGGTGGTCGGGGCGTTTCTAATAGATGCCGGCGCGAAGCTCCCGCACCCCGTTGGGCAACTGCAGATGAACCATGACGACGTGGACAATCTTCGAAAGATGCTTTCCGAAGCCCAGGATCGGTGGGCACGCACTCGGCAACCCCGTTTGCAGAGAATGTTGTGCTCACTCTCTACTGTCTTTAAGAGGAAGGCGCCGCAGCCGGACGCGGCCCCTGTCGATTGAAAGCTATCGCCGTTCGGCAAAGGGCCGTGGAAGAGCAGCTCTTCAGAAGCGCCTTCAGCTTGTCAGATCTCGCGGCGTATATCGCCGAAGGCTGCAGGTCAGTTTTACTTGGCCAATTCCGCCTTGCCGCCTACGTTGAATTTGCCCGTCTGAACCGATGCCGCCTCCTGCGGCTGCGCTCCGCCCAATGAGACCGCGTACTCGCCCGGTACGATCACACGATTGCCCTTAGCATCGACTTGGCCCAGAGAGCGCGGATCAATCGTCAGCTTGATGTGAGCCGACTCTCCCGCCGCCAGATGCATCCGCTTGAACCCCGCCAGCACCCGCAGAGGAGTCTCAAACGCCCTAGGCTGCGTCAGATAGAGCTCGGCAACCTCATCTCCTCCAACTGGGCCGGTATTTTTCACGTCACCCTCGATCGTAACCGGATCGCCTGCTTTGATTGAAGAGCCAACCTTTAAGTTGCTGTACGTGAAACTCGTGTAGCTGAGTCCGAAGCCAAACCCGTAGAGCGGCTTTCCGGAGAAATAGCGGAAGGTCCGGTTCCGCATCGAGTACTCCTGGAACGGCGGCACCTGGCTCAGCGAGGAATAGAACGTCAGCGGCAGTCGTCCTGCAGGATTGTTGTCGCCCGCCAGCGTCTGTGCAATCGCGGTTCCGCCCTCTTCTCCCGGATACCACGCTTCAAGAATTGCGTTGGCATGTTGCTGCGCCCAATTGACCGCCAACGCGCTGCCGTTTTGCAGAACCACAACCAGTGGCTTGCCGGTCGCGACAACCGCCTTTAACAAATCCTCCTGGGCCGCCGGCAAATCGATCGAAGTTCGATCGCCGCCGCTGAAGCCCTCAAGTTTCACCGGCATCTCCTCTCCTTCGAGAGAAGGTGAAAGCCCCACAAACGCAACAGTCACATCGGATTGCCGCGCCGCCTCAACCGCCTGATCACGCAGCACGTTCGCCGGAGCCTGCCATGTGAGATCAATGCCCGCGCTTCCGGTGTGGTGCAGGTATTCCAGGCGAATGGGATGCGGCTGCGTGTCGCTGAATTTCACCGGCGCCTCGATGACGACGCCGCGTTCCGGAGTTTTGCTAACGTTTTCGACCAGGAGTTTGTCGTCGAGGTAGAGCCGGAATCCCTCCGCGTTCTCGCAGGCATAGCAGTAGTTGACACGCACTCCCAGCTTGTACTGTCCAGGCGCGGGCGGAGTGAAGGTGCCACTCCAGCGCACCGAATAGTTGTTGCGTTGCAGTCCATCCACCGGAACTACCTTGTCCCAGTTGAAGTTGATATTCCGGTCCGTGCGCGTCAGCACCGGTTGCCCGCTCAGGTCTGTGGAACTGAAGTATTCTCCCGTCAGTCCCTCTCCGTCGCCCTTCGCCGGATGCAGGGCTGTATGTTCGATCGGCATCGCCAGCCCTTCCACCAGCGTTGATCCTTGCGCATACGTAACTTTGGCGGAGGAGAAGCGCTTTTCGATTCCTTCCAGCGGGTAAACCGGCGAAGGTGGCGGTCCGTTGTAGTTTCCTTGCAGCGATTGAACCAACTCCGCAGTCGGACCAACCACGGCGATTCGCGCGACGTCGGACTTCAGAGGCAACGTATGATCATTCTTCAACAGCACCATCGATTCGCGTGCCGCCTGCAGCGAAAGTTGGCGGTGCTCCGGCGAGTTCACCTCGCTCATCGGAATGTTGGCGTACGCATAGCTCGCAGGCGGATCGAACATGCCCAGTTCAAAGCGCGCCCTGAACAGCCGCTTCAATGCCGCGTCGATCTCCGATTCCTTGATCAGCTTCTGATGTACCGCGTCCACCAGTGCGGGGAATGCCTGCCCTTGGCCGTAGCCGCACTCGAGATCGGTGCCCGCTTTCACCGCAGCGGCAGCCGCATGGGCCATGTCCGGAGCATAGTGGTGGCCTGTGTTCACGTCCGCTACGGCCGCGCAGTCACTGACGACGTAACCATCAAATTTCCACGCGTCGCGTAAATGTTCCTGCAGAAGCATTGTGCTGGCGCACGCCGGGACTCCGTC
The DNA here is from genome assembly GCA_963807095.1 of uncultured Acidobacteriota bacterium. Classification (GTDB taxonomy): domain Bacteria; phylum Acidobacteriota; class Terriglobia; order Terriglobales; family Acidobacteriaceae; genus Sulfotelmatobacter. Next base: position 474,256 of record CAWEAF010000004.1, read on the forward strand.
GATCGCGTTGTAGGCACACATGACCGACTGGGCATGCGCCTCCGTCACCGCGGCCCGGAAGGCCGGCAAGTACGTGTCTTCCAGATCGTGCGGCGAGACATCGACATTGAAGCCATGGCGCAGCGGTTCCGGTCCGCTGTGCACCGCATAATGCTTCGGTGTCGAGACCACTCGAAAGTACTTGGGATCATTTCCCTGCATGCCGCTGACAAAGGCAACCGCCATTCGGCCGGTCAGAAACGGATCTTCGCCGTAGGTCTCCTGGCCGCGGCCCCAGCGCGGATCGCGAAAAATATTCACGTTGGGCGCCCAGAACGTCAGGCCAAAGAACATCTCGTGATGATCCTGGCGCATGGACTCGTCGTATTTCGCGCGCGCCTCCGTCGAAGTGGTCACTCCCATGGTATGAACCAGGTCCGTATCCCACGTCGCGGCCATGCCGATCACCTGCGGGAAATTCGTCGCATAGCCTGCAAATGCGACGCCGTGCAGTCCCTCGTTCCACCAGTCGTACTTCGGAACTCCCAGGCGGGGAATCGCCGCCGCATGGTCGCGCATCTGCGAGACCTTCTCCTCTAACGTCATGCGGCCGATGAGGTCGTCCACACGCTTTTCCAGCGGCAGCGCGGGATTCATGTACGGCGCCTGCTCGGTGGGAGCTTGTTGGGCCTGCGTGGGAAGACATAGAAACGCGAGTGCAGCACATAAAGAGATGAGGACTACGCGAGTACGGAGATAGGACATAAAGTGAGCCCGCTCCTGATTAGTTTTTGAAGAAGCTGCCCATTATATGCGCAGGGAAGGCATCTGGTAGCCTGAGGGCCGGAGCGAGACCCTGACTTTAGGCCGGTGGCCCACTCAAGCCCGATTTTGGCTTGAGTGGGGCAGTCAACGGCTGCACAGATTTTCTTCCGCTCACGACTTTGCCTCTTCTTCTCCCTCCTCTTCTTCATCTTCCTCTTCGAATTCGTCGTCTTCCCAGGCGCGGTAATCCAAAGGAGTGATAGCGGCGTCGCGAGGATCGAGGATGATCTCGTGGTGGTTGGCATCGAAGCTGGTGCGACGGAGGTTGCCGCTTGCGGTTTGCAGGGCATAGAGAAGCAGGCTGGCAGTTTTGTGATCGATCTGGCGGGAGACTAGCAAGCGCATGACTTGCATGAGGGCGATCTGGATGGAGTTTGCGTCCTCGAGGACGGGAAGGACGAAGGTGCCTGGGGTGCTGCGCGCGCGTTCAGCGGCGAGGCGAATGCGTTCGTCGTGAAAGCGCTTGTGAAAGAAACAGAGACGATTGCGGCGCAGCGCGGGCGATCCGCACTGAACGCCATTGACTTTGATGTGCTGACAACGATCAGGATATCCGGACATTTGTAAATGACTCCTACCCCCCTCCCCCTGTGATTCTTTGGAATCATCGGGTTGGGAGAAAATTGCGATTTGATCCAAGGGCTGCAACGAGATGCGGGGAAAATCTTGAAAAGACTGAGTTTCGAGTCTCGAGTTTCGAGTTTCAAAACCTTGGACAACGCTCCGCCCGGGCCGCACCTCGCTTCACAGTGAGGAGCCAGCCTTTTTTCCCGCATTTAGTTGTCAAAGATCTGGAACCAGTACTCAGTATTCAGTTCTCAGGACTGGTTCCCGCCCAAAACAAAGCCCCCATCGGACGCTGGGTCCGTGGAGGCTAGCCACACTTGTGGCTACAGTAAACTCTCAGAAATGAGCGGAGATGTCAGTGAGGGCGGTCACGGAGGAGCGTGACGGGGCGCACACGGCGAGGCATGGCCCGCTTTGCCCCAAGACGGATGAGTACGAATGTGGTTGCCTCACGCTTCGTGATGTTCGAAACGCGGAACGTCCCCACTCAAGCCAAAATCGGGCTTGAGTGGGCCACCGGCCAAGATTCTGAGGCTCTTAGTTCCCGCTGAGAGCCTTTTCTCTTTTCGGTTGTATCATGCCTGTTAAGGCAATGTAGAACACAACGGCGCGTCCCCGTAGGGACTTCGCTCCATAACGCAATTACCCGTTATCGCTCCGTTTTTAGGGCATAGAGGCACTGATAAATCCTCATGCCAATCGTGAGTCCTGCATACCTGTCCCGTACTCGTATCAAGAGCTATTCCTGTTGCGTTTTTGAACGTTTGAAAACGTCCCGCCTTTGAATTCTGTAGATGGGCATATTCCGTTTTGTTTACGACAACTTGCGTCTCAGGATCATACGTTGGGCGCTGCTCTTGCCCAGTCTCGCAGCCATTGAGGATAGAGACGGCAATAAGCGGTGAGACGGTAACGAGAGGGGACTTCACGACCTTGATTAAATCACACTTGTCAAGGCAATCAGTGTGCCAATCTTGCGGCAGGATAGACTCAAATTCAGCCACTACCCGCAACTCGGAGATGAGGTCGTTGAGCATGGCCGTGAGCGCGGTCACCTCGCCCAAGGGCCGATGATCTACAGGTTTATGCCCGCCGAGTAGGAGGCAAGGTGCCGGCTTCGGTTCAAAAATCGAACGGGTGTACGAGTCACGAAACCCCTGGCCCGAGGTTCGTGGCGGTCTTCGATCCCGAGACCGGAGATTGCGGGCGCACGCGAGATCCCTCACTCCGCGAAGAAAAACGCTCCGTTCGGGATGACGCCGCTCTGGGTGACGCGACCCGTGGGTGAGGGCGCGAACGTGGGGCAGAACGCTTTCGTAATAGGATTCGCGGAATCAAATCAGGGCCAGGTCGAAAGCTGTTGCAATCAAACACACCGTCACCTTCGACAGGCTTAGGGCAGGCTCTCCGCTGCGCGGGTCATCGTCTTTGCGATGATCGGCTGCGGTTGGGATGGGAGAGTTCGGAAATCTGAACTTCCCCACTCAAGCCAAAATCGGGCTTGAGTGGGCCACCGGCCGGCCACCGGCCCTTTCCATCAAGGCCTCGCCCGTAAAAACGGGTTTTTCTTATTGTCCAGATGTGCAATTTTTGAAAGAATTACCGGCCATGCAGATCGTATATGAACTCACGGAGAAGGACTTCACTGAAGCTTATTCTGCGCACCGTAATCGCAAGCCGTTGACCAAGTGGTTGAGAAGGATCTTCATTTGGAGTTTTGTTCTCTTTGCTGCTGTCGTACTTTTCGGTTTCCTGGTTAAACCAAGCGCTCAGATGGCAAGGAACCTCATGCCATTTTTTGGACTAGTGGTGATGTGGATTCTGGTCATATGGTTTCTGCCTCGGTGGTTAATGCGACGGCAGTTCCTCAAGCAACCGGGTGCGCACGGGCAAAGAACTGTGACATTGGGCGCCGACGGAGTGCACTGGCGATGGAACGGAGGGTCCAGCGATATCGAGTGGAAAAACTATATCCGGTCGGTTGAGGGCAAGAATCAGATTCTCTTTTACACCTCTCCGGCTTGTTTCAACATTATTCCAAAGCGAGCGATTGCGACAGACCAGCTCAACGACCTTAGAGAGCTGTTGAACGGAAATGTTCAAACTCTCAAGTGATACAAGTCTCCTTCGACAGGCTCAGGGCAGGCTCTCCGCTGCGCGGGTCATCGTCTTTGCGATGATCGGCTCCGGTCTTCATGACAGAGTTGGGAGGGCTGAACTTCCCCACTCAAGCCAAAATCGGGCTTGAGTGGGCCACCGCGAAACAGCTTGGGGCTGGAGCCGAAACAGTGGAGGGTGCCTCCTTCAAGCTCGGGTCGGCTCTTCGGGAGTGCCGCACTCAATTCCATTTTGAAACATGGTGGCCCACTCAAGGCCTCTTTTGCCTTGAGTGGGGATCTCGAGCGGGCTACGCTGACTTCATGCCTTGGGGCCTTAAGCGTTATCAGCACACGGGGCAAAGCCATTTCGTGACCTTTTGTTGTTATCACCGCCGTCCCTTGTTTACGACCGACGCGAGCCGGCGAATCTGTGAGAACGCCCTTGAGCGCGTGCGCCGCAAGTTCCGCCTTCGCGTCTACGGCTACGTGGTGATGCCGGAGCACATTCACCTTCTTCTCAGTGAGCCAGAACGGGACACCTTAGGGGACGCTCTCAAGTCGCTGAAGCAAGGAGTGGCGCGGCGTTTGATCGGAGACGCGGACCATTTCTGGCAAAGGCGCTATTACGACTTCAACGTTCGCGATCATGCGCAGTTTGTGGAGAAACTCCACTACATTCATTGGAACCCGGTGAAGCAGGGATTGTGCGAGCGTCCCGAAGACTGGCCGTGCAGCAGCTTTCTCCATCATGCAACCGGCCGCGATGGGCGGGTCGAGATTGAGTCCGAGTGGGCCGCACGCAAACGCGAGCGAGAAGCGGGAAAACTCTGTCCAGCGGTTGAACTGCCCCACTCAAGCCAAAATCGGGCTTGAGTGGGCCACCGTCCAAAATCGGGCTTGAGTGGGCCACCGGCCCGTCGCCACCCGCGGAACTGGCCAGATTTTACTTAGTTCGAGCCCAGGCGAGGCCGTCGGCGCCGCTTCCGGCATCGATCAGGCGGGCGACTGCCCAATCCGACGTACGGATCTCGGCGACTTTGTGACTCGAATCGCACGAGACGTAAGCGGCCGCTCCATCGGGACGAATCAGGACTTCCTGCGGCGCTGCCGGAACGTCGATGGTGTGCTCGACTTTCATCGATTTCAGATTCAGCACCCCGACCTGGTTGGCGCTGGGCATCGCGATCACCAGCCAGTTCCCATCCGGAGTCGCAGCCGTTCCGTAGCCCTCCGCGGGAAGCGGAACCCACGACGCCACCTTCCGCGTGCGCGTATCGATAACCGCCAGTTGTGGCTTGGTCTGATCGGAAGTGAACGCCAGACGATCGTCGACCGAAACGGAGATGCGCTGCACCACGGGAGCGACCGGTATTACTGCCAGCGTGGTGCCCTTTTCCATGTCGAGCACCGAGACTGTGCCCGATCCCACATTGGCGGTGTAACCGTAGTGGCCATCATGCGTGATGGCCAGCATGTGCGACTCGGGCCTGCCGGTTGGAATCGAAGAAACAATCCTCAACGCATGCGGCTCGATGACAGCAATTGCATCGTCGAGCTCAGTGGTCACGTAGAGCCGGCCGTCTTTGGGGCTGAACACCGGACAGTGCGGACGAACGCCGCGAGCGAACTCAATGTTGCCCACGACTTTGCGCGACGCAATATCAATGACGGCGATATTCTTGCCATCCGTGCCGGGCTTGCCCACTCCTGAATTGCCGTAGATGGGAACGAATGCGAGCTTGCCGTCGGGAGAGGCAATCACTTCGTGGCCCGTCTCTCCGCCTTCGGCCACGATCGCAATCTGCTGTCCGGCCACCGGATCGATAATGCCGAGCGTCTGAGCGCCCTTGTTTGCGACCAGCAACAGCCCATGCGGTGTGCGCGTGGCATATGGAAATCCCGCCCGCGAGGCAACAATTCCAACCACAACCAGCGGGAGTATCAGCAGGATCGTTCGTGACATCAGTCGACTCCTTTCGGCAAAGTACGCCTACTGCGAGCACAGAATGTATATCCCAATGACGCTACTGCTTCGCTCCGAGATCGTCGTGCTCGTGGTAGTTCGGATAGGCGGACGCTTGATCTCCGGCAGCGGATGTTCCTTCAATTGCTGCATCACCACTTCGATTGCCTTTTCGAGTTGCGCGTCGTGTCCCTGCGCGCCACGCGGCCGGATCGAGATCGACTTCGATGTCCGGCGCGATGCCGAGGTTCTCCACTTCCCATTCGCCTTTAAGGCCGTAGATCGCGGCGCGCGGCGCGGTCACGCGGCCGCCATCGATCAGTTCGGGATAGCCGCCGATGCCGACCAGTCCTCCCCAGGTCTTCTTGCCGATGAGCGGGCCGATGCCGGCTTTGCGGAAATACCAGGGCAGCGCATCGCCGCCGGAGCCGGACATTTCGTTGATGATCATCACCTTGGGGCCGTAGATCGCTTCGGACGGGCTCGACCAGTCGTGGCCTTCGCGCGTGACGACTTTGCTCATCAATGGGACGGCGCAAATAGTCGATGATGTAGTCGGCAAGCTGTCCGCCTTCGTTAAAGCGCTCGTCGATGATGGCGCCTTCTTTGCCGACTTGTGAGAAGAAGTAGCGGTTGAAGCTGGTGTAGCCACCACCGGCCGTATTGGGCACGTGAACGTAGGCGATGCGGCCGCCGGTGGCTTCGTCGACGCGGCGGCGGTTGTTTTCGATCCAGGCAAGATGGCGCAGATGTTCTTCGCTCTCGACGGGAACGACGGTGACCTCGCGGGAATCCTTGCCGTCTGGATTCGCGCCGACTTTGAGCACGACCTGCTTGCCGGCGGTTTCTTCGAAGAAGCTGTAGATGTTGTCGGAGGCGTGCAGATCGCGGCCGTTGACGGCAAGGATGTAGTCTCCGGCTTTGACGTTGACGCCGGGTTGCGTGAGCGGGGCTTCGTTGCCGGGATTCCAGTTCTCGCCGTTATAGACTTTGGCGACTGCGATAGCGGCCGTTTTCGAGAGCTGTAGTCGGCGCCGAGCAGGCCGCCTTTCACTTTCTTCGACTCGGGCGCTTCGCCGCCGCCGACGAACATGTGGCCGACCGTCAATCTCGCCGAGGCATTCTTGAAACAGATAGGTGAGTTCGTCGCGGGAGGCGATGCCATCGAGATAAGGCTGCGTATTTCTTCTTGGCCTTTTCGAGATCGAGGCCGTGATAGTGCGGATCGTAGAAGAAGTCGCGCTCGATGCGCCACGTCTCGTTGTAGATCTGCTTCCACATGGCGCGGGGCTCGACGTAGACCTCCCAGCCATCGAGTTTGAGCGGGCCGAAGCCGGGCTTGGGCGAACCGCCGCCCGGGCCGTCGTCGGCGGAGGCGGTCGCCCAGGAGTCGCCTTTGCGGTAGAGAATTTTTTCGCCGTCGAAGGAGACGGTGAAGTCGTTGACGTCGTCGATGAACTTGTCGACCTTGCGCTTGCTGAGATCGAATTTCTGAATGGTCTGGCTCACGTTGGGACCGTCGTCGTCGGTGACGAACCATGGGGACCTTCGGCGAGGAACAGAATTCCCGACTTGCCGGAGAGCATGTTGAGGTAGTTTTTCGCGAGGAATCGGCAGCGAGAGGATGCGCTGGCCGATGCCGTCGATATCGATCTTGACGACGACGGGTTCGTCCTTCTTGTCTTTGTCCTTCGTCTTTGTCTTTGTCCTTGTCGGTCTTCGGTTTTGTCGGCGGAGTTGTCTTCGCCTTTCTGCCTTTTCTTTCGTCCTGCGCGGCAGCTTGATCTTTTGCTTTGTCTTTATCCTGATCCGGCTTCTTTCTCGTCTTTTGGTTTTTCCTCGTCGCTTTCGGGGGCGAGCGGCGACTTCTCATCTTTGCTGAGCACGGCGACGTAAACGTTGCGGGAGACGCGATGCTCGTCGCTCGACATGTCGAGGCCGGCGGTGGTAAGGGCCACGTTGGTCGAGGCAGTGAAGTAGAGATACTTTCCGTTCTTGTCGAAGCTGGGATAAAGCGCGTCGCTCATGCCATCGGTGACCTGGAAGATCTTGCCCTGTTCGAGCGAGTAGACAAAGACGGCGTGCTGGCCGCTGGGGAGCTGCTTGGTGTAGGCGAGCCACTTGTTGTCGGGAGACCAGGTCTGGCTCGATCGGCATTGGCAGCGAATGTCCAGAAATAGTCGGTGTCGACGAGCTTTGGCGTCGGGTTGTCCAGATCGACGTACCACAGCTGCAGGCGCTTATCGATGTAGGCAATCTTCTTGCTGTCGGGCGACCACGTGGGCGTGTAGAAGAATGACGGCGGGTTGCCGAGGTTGATGTGGCGCACTGCGCCCAAGCCGTTCTGATCGCGGATGGCAGAGTTCGTATTCTCCGGACTCGTCGGAAAAATAAGCGATGGACTTGCCATCGGGGGACCAGGCGGGATCGCGATCGGCCACGGCGGGACTGCGCGTGATGTTGCGAATGTCGCCTTTGTCGGTGGGAACGGTGAAGATTTCTCCCCAGGCTTCGAAGACGGCGCGCGCGCCGGTGGGCGAGATGCTGAAGTTCTGGATGCGCTTGGGATCGACTTTGGCGAAGTGCGGGCGGACGGCCTCAGATGTCGCCGGCAACGTGGATGGAGATGTTCTTGGCTTGATGCGTCGCAGATCGTAGAGCTTGATCGCGCCGAATTGCTCGATCACGATGGCGTCGGGTCCGGCGGAGGCGGTTTTGAAATCGAGGCCGTCGCTGTGCAGAGCTTCCGAGACTTGCTTGGTTTTCGTGTCGTAGGCGAAGAGACTGACGGGACCGTTGCGGTCGGAGAGGAAATAAATGGTATCGCCGATCCACATGGGATGGTGGTCGTTGGAGTTCTCGCGCGGAATTTTGACGATGCTGGAATCTTTGAGATCGGCAATCCAGATGGGAGTGGTCTGGCCGCCGTGGTAGCGCTTCCAGGCTTGCTTGCCACTTGGGATGCGGAACGTAGGCGATGTGCGTGCCATCGGGAGAGAGCGAGGCGTCTTCGGCGATCGGAAGAGGAACTGCGTGGGAAGTCCGCCTTCGACGGGAACGGTGTAGAGCTGATCCTCGAAGTGCATGAAGCTGTTGCCCCAGGAGTTGAACAGGATCGTTCTTGCCGTCGGGGGTCCAGCCGGCGACGATATTCGTCGGCGGGATGGTAGGTCAGGCGGCGAGGGACGCCGCCGCTGGCGGGACGACGATAGACATCGCGATTGCCGTCGTATTCGCCGGTGAAGGCGATCATGGAGCCGTCGGGAGAGAAATGCGGAAGGCTCTCGATGCCGATGCCGGAAGTAAGGCGGCGCGCGTCGCCGCCGTCGCGGCTGACGATCCAGAGATCGCCGCCATAGTTGAAGACGATCTGCGTTTTGCTGACGGTGGGAAAACGCAGCAGGAGCGGCGGATCGGATTGGGCGGCGGCTGCAGGCTTGTGAAGAAATCAACGACAAGAACGAGCGAGAACAAACAGAGCTTGCGCATGTGGGCTCCGAAGAGTGCTTCGCAAAGAGAAGGGGAATCTTAGTGCGCATGGGCGGACGAGGTCAAGGACCGCGCGTTGAAATCCGGCGAGCAAGTTCCGCGAGGGCAAAACAACTCTAGTCGGATCGGCACGCTTGCCGTAGGCTGGTGTGGAGTGCATCCCGTCGCTAGTGACGATGCATCAAAGACACTAGTATTATGACGCGGTACAAACCAGCTCCAGTCTAACGCCGCGGGACATGGCGCGGGCGTGGTTGGCGTGTTCTTAACGGGCACGTTCCGATGCTGTCGATTGAGATCACACGCGAGTGTCCCCTAAGTTGTCCGGGATGTTATGCCTACGGGGACAGCCATCTGGGGGGAGAAACGACGCTGCGGGAACTCAGCGACTTTCGCGGAGACGCGCTGGTCAACGGTGTGTTCGACTCTGGTGCGGCGCCATAAGCCAATGCACGTTTCGCTGGTCGGCGGCGAGCCCATGGTCCGGCATCGAGAACTGTCCCGCATCCTCCCCGCGTTAAACGAGATGGGCGTGTTCGTGATGGTGGTGACGAGCGGAGTGATTGCGATTCCGCAGGAGTGGATGAAACTTCCACGCCTGCGCGTGGCCGTTTCGGTCGATGGACTTCCCGAGCATCACGATGAACGGCGGAAGCCAGCGACCTACGAACGTATTCTCAAGAACATACGCGGACGGTCCGATCAATGTGCATTGGGTTGATCACGCGGCCGATGCTGTCGCGCGATTCTTACCTCGAAGAGTACGTTGCGTTCTGGAATGCGCAGCCGGAGGTAGATCACATCTGGGTGAGCTTATACAGTCCGCAAATTGGAGAAGAGAGCGCCGAGCGGCTCACCGTGGCCGATCGGGAGCGAATCGCTCGGGAGTTGCCGGAGCTGCGCAAGACGTATCGCAAGTTGCTGCTGCCGGAGGGAATGGCGAGAGCTTTCGTAAAGCCGCCGAAGAACCCTGAGGATTGTCTCTTCTCCAAGATGTCGCTGAATTTTTCTGCCGACTTGCGCACTCAGGTCGAGCCGTGTGTGTTTGGCGGAACTCCGGATTGCCAGCCAGTGCGGATGCAGCATCAGCAGCGCGCTGCACTGGATTCGCGATGTAAGGATTGCTGGTCCTCTGAAGGCTGGTCACATGGTACGCACTTCGCTCGCGGTTGGATCGGCGATGCGGAAACTCCGCGGCGAGCGTGACTCCATCGATCGTTGGCGAGATGTAAGGCTGGTGGGGGAGAAGAGTTCGCTGGTGCAAATCCACGCGCGGGAAGAGAGCGAGTTGTAAGTCTCAGCGTTCAGCTGGCGCGGGCGAGACGCCCGCGCGACAGCCGGCGAGACGCCGGCGGTACAAGACTGTTACTCTTTTTTCTTTCCGGGGAGGCCGACCGGATTTTCGTGAGTGCGTTCGCGGAAGGATCCGCGAAGGCCTGCGGCTAGCCCCACGCTGGATTCGCCAAACTTGTCGCGTAGCTTGTCCGCGGCCGCTAGCGCGTCTTTCCAACGTTGCTGGCGAGTCCCGTCGAGCAGGTCGATCTGCTCGGCTTGTGCGCTGAAGTGGGATGCTTGTACTCCTAGCAGGCGAATTTCAAGTCCCTTCTTCCAATTCCTCCGGAAGAGACTGCGAACGTTTTCAAAGATCTCGATATCAAGCTGGGTTGGATTCGGCAGGGTGTGAGCGCGGGTGATGGTGCTGAAGTCCTTGTAGCGCAGCTTGAGTTGAACGGTGCGGGCGTAGAAGTTGGACTCCCGTAAACGCCGTCCAACCATCTCCGAGAGGCGCATCAGTGTGGATTCGAGTTGCGCTTGATCCGCCGTGTCGACGTTGTAGGTGTGCTCGTGACTGATCGACTTGGCGTCCAGATCGGCGCCCACTTCCGGGTCGAACCACGCGCCAGCATCTTCGCCGCGGGCTTTGCCGGCCAGAGCCAGCCCCCATTTGCCAAAGCGTTCCTCGAGTTCGTGATCTCCCAGTCGGGCAAGATCGCCAACCTTCTTGATGCCCAGCTCGTGCAGATGACTTTCCATGACTTTGCCGACGCCGGGGATTTCGCGCACATCCAGCGGAGCGAGAAAGTTGGCCTCTCTCCCCGGAAGAATCCATAGCACGCCGTTGGGCTTGGCCTGTCCGGAGCAGACTTTTGCAATGAGGCGCGAGGTGCCGATACCGACAGAACAGTTCAAGCCAGTTTCGGCCTTCATGCGCTGATGCAAGTTGTGCGCGGCCTTGAGCGGCGGTCCATGCAGGCGCTCGGTGCCGGACATGTCCAGATAAGCTTCGTCCACAGAAGCCATTTCGAGTTGGGGCGTGAACGTGCCGAGGACCTTGTAGACCTTTTCCGAGCACTCGCGGTAACGCTCGGGATGTCCGTCGACGAAGATGGCCTGCGGGCATTGTTTGGCTGCGGTGCGAAGCGGCATGGCGGAGTGAACTCCAAACTTGCGCGCCTCGTAGGATGCAGCCGATACTACGCCGCGCTCGTCCCGCTGTCCTCCGACCACCACGGCTTTGCCCTTCAGCGAGGGATCGTAAAGCTCTTCCACGGAGACGAAAAAGGCATCCATGTCGACGTGAAAGATGGTGCGGAGAAAAGCGGACTGTTGGGCAGCGGACATGCTGAAGGCGATTTTAGCAGCCGGGCAAACGATCGAAAATGGTTTGAAGAGTTGTCATCCATGACGCTCTCCAATACAGTTTTACTCCGGGAGTAATCTCAGATGAAGGTCCGCAAGTTAGCTGACACGTTCCGCGTCGATGGTGGGAAGCATTTCAAGCTGAAAGATTTCGATCCTGCCGATACCGGGCACTGGCGCTCGAAAGAGCATGCCGCCGAGGCTCTGCAGGAAGGCATCGCCCGCACTGCCGAGTTGCAAGACAAGCTGTATGCACAGAATAGCTGGGCGCTGCTGCTGATCTTTCAGGCCATGGACGCGGCGGGAAAGGATGGGGCGATCAAGCATGTGATGTCGGGGGTGAACCCGCAAGGCTGCCAGGTGTATTCGTTCAAAGCGCCCTCGGAGGTTGAGCTGCAGCACGATTTCTTGTGGCGCACGACCCGAGACTTGCCGGAACGCGGGCATATCGGAATCTTCAACCGTTCTTACTACGAAGAGGTGCTGGTGGTGCGGGTGCATCCCGAGATTCTCAAGAGCCAGAAGACGCCGGCTTCCCTGATAGGGAAAAAGATCTGGGAGGAACGCTTCGAAGATATCCGTTGCTTCGAGCGGCACATGGCGCGCAGCGGCACCGTTATTCGCAAATTCTTCCTTCATCTTTCCAAGAAGGAACAGAAAAAGCGTTTCCTTGCCCGGCTGGAGGAGCCGGAAAAGAACTGGAAATTTTCCGCCGGCGACATTCACGAGCGCGCGTGCTGGGATGATTATCAGGACGCGTACGAGGACATGATCCGCAACACGGCGACCGAGCATGCGCCATGGTATGTAGTGCCTGCGGATAACAAGTGGTTTTCGCGGCTGGTGATCTCCACTGTCGTCGTAGATGCGCTCGAGTCGCTGAATTTGTCGTATCCGAAAGTGGACGACACCAAGCGCAAGGAGTTGGACGCTGCCCGGAAGCTGCTTGAGTCCAGGTAGACTGGCCTGATTGCCGCTCCCCTATGCAGCCCGGCTTGGCGGTATTACCATAGCTCAATTGTTTATCAATCCTCCGGAGACTACCTCAATGGGCCTCGACACCTTGCGCAAGACTTCGTCTGTTGCTGTGCGCTTTTTATTCCCGATCGTTCTTCTAGCATCGTTTCCCGCCGCCAATGCGCAGACCAAGCCGGAGCGGCAATCGAAAGCCGCCAAGCCGGTACCGACTGCGCAACCGGCCCAGTCCACGGTTGCGGCCAAGTCCAGTGACACCGGGGCAGATGATTCTGCGAAACCTGAAGAGAAAGTCTTTAAAGGAATGAAGTACCGGCTGATCGGGCCGTTTCGCGGCGGACGCTCGTTGACGGCCGCCGGTATCCCGGGCGATCCCACGACCTATTATTTCGGCGCGACCGGTGGGGGCGTGTGGAAGTCGACCGACGGGGCAATGACATGGTCTCCGGTTTTCGATAAGGAAGGGACCTCTGCCATTGGCAGCATCGCGGTCGCAGCATCGAATCACAACGTTCTCTACGTTGGCACGGGTGAAGCTTGCATTCGCGGCAACATTTCCCATGGCGATGGCGTGTACAAGTCTCTCGATGGCGGTAAGACATGGAAGAACGTGGGGCTGCACGATTCGCGGGCGATCGGTAAGGTCATTATTAACCCGAGCAATCCCGACATCGTGTTCGTGGCTGCGCTGGGCCACCCATACGGCCCGAACACCGAGCGAGGCATTTTCCGCACGACCGACGGCGGCAAGACTTGGGAGAAGGTTCTCTACAAAGACGAGAACACGGGCGGCATCGATGTGGCGTTCGATCCGCACAACCCGAATATTCTTTTTGCGGCACTCTGGCAGGCGCGGAGGACCTCATGGAGCATGTCGAGCGGCGGCCCGGGCAGCGGCCTCTACCGCTCCAACGATGGCGGCACGACCTGGAAGCGTTTGGAAGAGCATGGTTTGCCCAAGGGACCTTACGGGAAGATTGGTGTTGCGGTCGGGGCGAGTTCGGATCGCGTTTACGCGCTAATCGAGGCGCACAATCCGGATGGCGGGCTCTATCGCTCCGATGATGGCGGCGAGTCGTGGCAACTGGTGAACCCGAGCCATAGCCTGTGGCAGCGGCCGTGGTACTACATGCACGTCATCGCCGATCCGCGCGATGAGAACACGCTGTACATCATGGACGTCGACGCCTACAAGTCCACCGATGGTGGACGCCTGTTCAACAAAGTCCACGTGCCGCACGGCGACAATCACGGGCTTTGGATCGATCCGATGAACACGCGGCGCATGATTGCTTCCAATGACGGAGGAGTGACCGTCACGCTCGACGGAGGGAAGACCTGGACTCCGCAGGACAACCAGCCCACGGCGCAGTTTTATCATGTGATTACCGACAACGCGACGCCGTACCGCGTCTATGGCCCGCAGCAGGATAGTGGGACGGTCGCGATTGCCAGCCGCAGCGACGATGGTTCGATCACGCGCAGTGACTGGTACGACGTGGGCGGTGGAGAGGCCGGCTACATTGCACCCTACCCGCCGGATCCGAACATTGTTTACGCCGCGGACTACCAGGGAAACATTACCCGCTATGACCGGCACATCGGGCAGGTGAAGGCGATCACCGAACAGCCGGAGCTTTCCGACGCACATGGCGCTGCGAATCTGGAACATCGCTTCCAGTGGACGGCGCCGGTCATGATCTCTCGGCACGATCCCAATACGCTGTACCACGGCGGGGAAGTCTTATTTAAGACGACCGATGGCGGCGTGCACTGGCAGGCGATCAGCCCCGACCTAACGCGCAACGACAAGAGCAAGCAGAAAGTCTCTGGCGGAGATATTACGCTGGACGACTCGGGCACCGAGTACTACGACACGATCTTCGCGCTCGCGGAATCGCCACTCACCAAAGGACTGCTGTGGGTCGGCACCGATGACGGCCTGATTCAGCTGACCAGGGACGAAGGCAAGACGTGGTCCAACGTCACACCGAAAGACCTGCCGGAATGGAGCCGTATCAGCCAGATTGATCCGTCGCCGTTCGATGCAGGGACCGCGTACGTGGCCGTTGACCGGCATCAATTTGACGACTTGCATCCCTACATTTACAAAACCAGCGATTTTGGAAAGACCTGGACCAAGCTGGGGCAGGGAATTCCTGACAATATATTTGTCCGCGTCGTGCGCGAAGATCCAAAGAAGCAAGGGCTGCTTTATGCCGGAACGGAGACGGGAGTCTTCGTCTCGTTCGATGATGGCAAGAACTGGCGCCTGCTGAGGCTGAACCTGCCCACGACTCCGGTGCACGACCTGGAAGTCAAGGACAACGATCTGGTGGTCGCAACGCATGGGCGCGCGTTCTGGATTCTCGACGATGTCAGCCCTCTGCGCCAGTACAGCGACGATGTCGCGAAAAAGGACGAATTTCTATACACGCCCTCGACTGCGTATCGCATTCAGGCAGGAGCCGGTGGGGAGCACCATCCCTCGAAGCGGACGGGACAGAATCCTCCCGCGGGCGCGGTGATTTATTACTACCTGAAAGATGCTCCTAAGGCCGATACGGAGGCCAAAGTCGAGATTCTGGATGCTTCCGGAAAGGTCATTCGGAAGTATTCCAGCGCGGAGTACAACACGCTAGAGGAGCCGCTGGGTCCTGACGACAAGAAACCTGAAAAGCAGATCAAGGCCGAAGCCGGCCTGAATCGCTTCGTATGGGATTTGCGTTATGAGGAAGCTCGCCACGTTCCCGGCTATTACCTGTATGAATATGGCAGCGGCGCGCGCGGGCCGGTAGCCGTGCCGGGGCATTACCAGGTGCGGCTTACGGTCGGCGGGCAGACGCAAACGGCGGGCTTCGACCTGAAACTCGACCCGCGGGTCAAGGTAAGCCAGGCCGATCTGGAAGCTCAATTCAAGTTACTCCTCGATACCCGCGACGAACTGAGCCGCGTCTACGATACGGTCAACCAGATTCAGGATGTGCGGATGCAGCTGTCCGGCCTGAAAAGGCGGCTGCCGGAAAATGCCAGTGCCAAGAGCATTGTGGGGGCGGCGGATGATCTCGAGAAGAAGCTGGTTGGGGTTCGCGATGATTTGATCAATCTCGATATCACGGCCAATGAGGACTCGCTGGCCTACCCGCCGCAACTCGATGCCAAGCTCGCCTATCTCGCCATGGATGCGGGATCGGCGGATTCAGCGCCCACGGAGGCCGAGGTCCGCGAATTCGACAAGCTGAAGCGTCAGAGTGGAGAACTGCTGGCCAAGTGGGACGACTTGCAGCGGCGCGATCTGGTGGCCTTCCAGAAGATGACGGCAGAGGGTAGCCTATCGACAGTCGTTGTGCCTCCGGCCGGCCGGGCAGCCGAGGAGCCGGTTGCGGCGCATTAGAGAGGGTGTTGGGTCAGGGGTTAGGTCTCAGGTCTCGAGCTTTGAGGCCTAACCCCAAGACCTACAACCAGAGACCCAAGACCTAAGACCCGCGAGCTAGTTTCAAAACCTAGAACTGGGGACCAGCCGTTCACTCTTCTGGTTACTCCTATTACCTCCGTGCTACGTCTATGGCACGGTCGTGCCCTACGCTGCGTTCAAGGTGGTTGGTATTGTGCCGATAAGGTCTCATGTGCTTCCTCCCCTGAACATGAGCAATGTTGAGTGGGGATTGGGGGTGGCGATGAAGATCATGCATCTGTGTTATGCGGCGTTAGGCTTTGCGGTGGCCCGCTGGATTTTCCGGCGCCAAGGATTGGCCGTAGTGGACCCGGTTACCCGATTTCGATCGCAGGGGCTTTTGTAAGAAAAACATCGAGCCAGGGCGCGCGCACCCGTTGCGCATCCATTTCGTTGACGCGCGCGCCCTGGCTCTCTCTTCCCATGTACCATCACCCGCGTCTGGCCGCGCTGGTGGGGCTTTCGGATCCTGTCCCAACCCCGAGCTTGCAGATTATTGTGTGCCTGCGGTTTTCAGCACGACGGTATTGCGCTCGTCGCCCGCAATGATGCGGTAAAACTTCTTCAGCTGATCGGCTTTTGCCACCGGCACGCTCAATTCCTTCACTTCAAACGTGCGGCTGTAATGAATCAGATTACCCTGGACTTCCGTCTTGGCATGATAGCTGCCAAAGCTGTAATCGGCGTCCGCAGCAGGGGGCACGTCGTCGACCACGTAGCCGGCGGGAATCGTGATGTCGAAAGTGTCGGTATCGCGCGAGGGACCTTCGAATTCGATGGGGAAATTGCGCGGTTCTTTCGTCTCCAGGATTCCACTGCTCTTGACGCCCAGCACACGAGGGCGGACCAGCAAAAGTCCTCCCGCGTTCTTGGCGTACTCCTGAGCCTCGAACGTGTAATGAAAACCGAAAGGTTGGTCGGTCTGGTTCAGATTCATGACGCTGGCCTGGGTGATTCGAAAAAGCGACAGGGACCCGGCGAGGAGCTCTTCAATGGGCTTGATCTGGTCCGTGCTTTTGTTGACGCTGCGCAGTCTCCAGCGCTGGGCCGACGCGCGATCTCCAAGCCGGGTTTCGTGGACTTCGCCTTTCAAGGTGCCTGAGGGATCCAGTGTCAGCTTTCCGGCGCGCTGAATGCTGTTCATGGCCGGAGGCTGCTCGGGCAATTCGACGAGCTCTCCGCCCTCTGGAGTCACCAGTAGTCCGTAATTCTGCTGCAGATACCCGCCGATCTCGCCAAAGGGAGTCAGTTCGTTGGTCGGGTCGAAGTACAACAGCGAACCCAGCCGCGGATGCTCCACTGTCGCGATGAGGGAGTGATCGGAAGTGTTCGGAGGCAGCTTAATCGCCAGGATCATGTGATTGAAGTCCCCGACACTGGCGGGGGTCTGCGGGGTAACGGAGCCACGCTCATCATTGATGACCACATAAAACGATTCCACTCCGATCTGGCTCAACATCGAACTGAGCAGCGTGGCTTTGTCTTTGCAATCGCCATAGTGATGATTGAAGGTCTCGGAGGCTGCATGGGGCTGCCAGCCTCCAATGCCCAATTCAATGGCTACATAGCGAATATCGTGTTGCACGAATTGCGCCAGCGCTTTCATCTTTTCCAGTTGCGAATGCGACGATGCGGTGAGAGTTGCGACTTGTTGGGTGATCGCCGGCGATGGGTCGCGCCGGCCGCCGGTCAAGTTGGCATACCACTTGCCCATCTCACGCCAACCGCTGAAGCCATTCATTGAAGCGCCGCCGGGAGGGAAGAAGGAGACTACCATCTGGCCGACGACTCCCTCGATGGGAGGCATCTCGTCTTCTTTGCGAATGCCTTTAACGTCGGTAACTACCCACTCCGAGTTGTTGCCATTCTGTGTTGGTTTGACCTCGGGATAGTTGATCCAGTATGCCTTGTACTCCCATCCCGACGGAAGTTGGAGCGAGTAGTGAAGTTCCCTGCCCGGAATCTCGCGTTGCAGCCGCCACACGCTCTGCAAGACCATAGGCTGTTCTTCTTCCTCGTACTCATATCCCACGACGTTGCCGGGATCGGCTGCAGGAATTTGCAGAAGTTTGTCTTTGACGTCGGAGATCAATTCACTTCCGGCAATGCGGGGAAGTGATACCTCCACCGCTTCCTTGTCCTTGATTTCGTAATCTTTGCCCTGGGCGGGGATGCACCAGCCGCGGAGGGCCGTAATTTTGCTGTGAGCATTGAAAGGGACGGCAACGACGCCGTAGTCGCGTCCGCTCGGGCGCAGGATTTTGTAAACCACACGCACCCGAGTCTTGATCTTGTCCAGAGACTGAACGCTTACGTCTCGATCGGAATACAGCAGGACAGCGTCGGTCTTTTCATCGTGCGCGGGCAACGGGGCGTTTACGACCGCGTGCATCCACTGCGGTGCGTCAGCAGCCAGCACCTGCCAGGAACACGAAATCACGCACGCGGCTGCGAGCAGGATGGTACGGAGAAGCCGACTATCAGTTGCCGGCTGCGCTTCCTCCGGGGAGCAATACGACTTGTTGTTCATCGCCTGTTCTCACGATTTGAAAGATCTTGCGCAAATTCGGATAGTTCTCCACCGGAAGTAGCAAAACGTCGACATTCAGGACGCGGTTCACGTGGAGCGTGCCCTTATCGTTCGCAGCATTGAGGTTGTAAGTGATGGCCTTGGCGTCCAGGAGTTGAGGTTGGGGAACGGTCGAGATCTGCCAACCGAGCGGTAAATCGATGGTGATATCGTCCGCCCTTTGAAAGGGATATTCAAAATACACAGGCTGTACACGATCAGCGTGGTCGAACAGGTGCTTCTCCGGCGCAGCGAAGAGACCGACGGGGAAAAGAGCGCGCCTCCCCGCTCCTGAGACCCATCCGGTTATCTTCAGCGAGAACTCTGCCACCAGCGGCGGCGACGAGTCCTTCCAGTCCGGTTGATTGGTGAGTTCGACCTCGGAGACGATCGGAATCGCATCTTTCACCTCGTCTTCCACGTACTTCTTGCGTTCCGCGTCATCGGCCAGCCTTTCACTGACACGCCGCTGGGAAGCTTCCAAACCGGTGTAGGTCACGACCAGTTTGCCTTCGAGTTCGCCGGTGTCATTCAGTTTCAGGTCCGCTTTGCGACGGATGCCAGATTCCGCGGCGCCTGGCAATGATGTGTTGAGCCACGAGCCTCCGTCTTTGTCGAGCTTGAGACCCATGACGCCGGTTTCCGTCCAGGGCAGCATGCCATATGGAGTGAACGCAGCTCCAGGATCGAAGAACACATCTTTGCCGTTGAGCTTGACGACCACTACATTGGCGTCCAGGCTACGGCCATCCATGCGCTGCGGAAAGAAGAAATAGTTTTCGCGATCCGCAAGCCACATTCCGTTCGCCTCGAATCCTGCAGCCCGAGCCAAGGCCAGGAACAGCCATGTCAGTTGTTGACCATAGCCATACTGCTTCTTCCAGATATCCTCGACGTTCTCAGGACCCTTCTCCTTGACGCGTTTTTGCTCCTGCTCGGTTTTTTCGAGTTCGTAGGACCTATTCCGAATCTGCTGCACGCGGGCGTAGATTTTTTGGAGTTTCACATCAGGAGAGTCTCCGGGAGCAACAATGCCGGCGACCGCCTCTTCCATGGCCTTGCGCTTGCCGATGAAGCTCTCCAATTGATCGTTGCGTTTCTTGCCAATTTTCTTCCAGTACTTAGCCGGGTCGGTCTCGATAAAGTCGTCGGTGTAGATGAAATCGACTCTCGACTTCATCTCATTCTCCGGTGGCATGTAATCTTCGGTGTGAAATGCCGGAATATTGCTTGCCTCCATGCTGATAACGTGGTCCGGCCCCTCGCTTGGGGGCGATGAACCGGGGGGCAACTTGTTCCACGTCCATCGAACGCTAACCCGTACCTGATCGCTTGTGTACGGCTTGAGCGTGAACTTCGCGCTCTTCGTGAAGAGTTGGTCGCTGAGAATCCAATGAGGGTTGAACAGGGAGGTTTCCGGGAGGTCGGTTGTGTAGTAATACTCGAGAATGCTGCCAACCTGGACATTGGGTAACGTAAAGGTTTTGGCCAGATACTTCACGCCGCGAGCCTTGACGATCTGCTTCGTGAAGGCTTTGCCGCTGAAGCCCACGATTGCGCCGTCAGGCTCAATCGTGCGGGCATGAACGTTTACTATGTCGCCCTCGCCCTTATAGAAGGGGATCTCAATGTCGGCGTACTTACGGCCTTCTTCGGTCAGAATCTTGATCCGAAAATAGACGTCCTCATGCCCAGTCAGACCTCGGTCGTCGCGATCGACCTGGCGAAACAGGATGATCGCCGGGACGCCCGGAGCCTTCGGTTCGCTGGTCATTTTGAGTTCGTCGGGAGAGACCGGTTGGAAACCCACTGCCGATGCGGGAACCGCTGAAGCTGTGGTCCACACGGCAATGAAGGTCAAGACGCAGGAAGCAAGCAGGGGACGACGCGCAACGCGTTTCACGGACCTACTCCTAAGTACACCAACAACGCCAGCCTGAAAGGGGGAATTAAAGAGGCCGTTTCAAGCTGCACATTGTTACCACTTACAGGGCCAACGCCGCTTGATGGTCGAGACAATACAATCGCAACAGTCGTGTGTCAAGCAATACTGGTATCCCATAGTTACCGCCAAAATACCGCAGAAGGGGCGACCCGGGCGGCTTCGCGCATCATGCTAGACTGGACACATCCAGACAAGGTGAGGAACATCCATGAAATTCGGCGTCATCATCTTTCCCGGTTCGAATTGCGATCACGATGCCTTCTGGACGATTCAGCACGTCGCAAAGCAGCCGGTGACCTTTCTCTGGCATGAATCGCACGATCTGGAGAATTGCGATGCGGTTATCGTTCCTGGAGGGTTCGCCTATGGGGA
Organism: uncultured Acidobacteriota bacterium; assembly: GCA_963807095.1. Lineage (GTDB taxonomy): Bacteria > Acidobacteriota > Terriglobia > Terriglobales > Acidobacteriaceae > Sulfotelmatobacter. Next base: position 495,133 of record CAWEAF010000004.1, read on the forward strand.
CTATCTGCGAACCGGAGCGATCGCTAAGTTCTCCCCGGTTATGGAGGCGGTGCGCAAGTTCGCCGCGGGTGATGGTCTGGTGCTTGGCATCTGCAATGGATTCCAAATTCTTTGTGAATCGGGCCTTCTCCCGGGAGCTTTAATGCGCAACATCGGCCTCAAGTACGTCTGCAAGCCCGTGCAAGTACGAGTGGAGAATCCCGATACTCCGTTTACTCACGCCTGCTCGAGCGGAGAAGTGTTGACCATCCCCATCGGCCACATGGAAGGCAACTATTTCTGCGATCCAGCCACATTCGAAGAACTCCGCCGCGACAATCGGATCGTGTTTCGTTATTGCTCACCTACGGGGGAAATTTCTGCCTCCGCCAATCCCAACGGCTCCTTGGACAATATTGCCGGCATTTGCGGCGCCGGCAGAAACGTCGTCGGCATGATGCCTCATCCCGAGCGGTCCGCTGAACCGCAGCTGGGCTGTACCGACGGCGTGAAGATTTTCGACTCGATGGTTTCGGCGTTGGTAGCCCGCTAAGCGTCCGTCAGCGCATCGTCCGCAGAATTTTCTTTGCGATCAGCGCTTAATCGTTATATCGTCTTGCTGCTTCCCCTTAAGACGGGTTCCCCTAACCTGAACGTTGTCGTGTACACGCAGGGAGGCGTGTCTGATGACACCGAAACAAATCCTGGATTCTTTTTCGGAAACGTTGATGCGAGACGACCGGATTCTGAGCGCACCGGAACGCGCGCTCCTTTCCGCGATTGTGCAACATGCGAAAGTCGCGAGCAGCGAGAACCAGCAAACGCAAGACGCCGTGAGATCAGTGATCGCTTCGGCTGTCGGAGAAGTAGTGGCGCAGCGCGCGTTTACCGTGCTGGGCGAGAGTATTGTCGAACATATTCTGGAGAGCAATACGTCTCCGATCGCGGAGCTGACGAATCCGCAAACCGCGGAGGTTCTACGCGATCCCCAAACGCCGTCGCAGTCGCCCACGCCTCCTGGAGTGAAGGCGCCGGTGCCGACGGATCCTCAGACCCCCAGCGGACAGCCGTTGCGCACGCCGGTTGTGGTTCCGCCCCCTGATCCACAGACGCCCAGCGGTGTCACGCGGACGGTGGTATCCAATGTGAGCGCAGCCGTCGTAGAGCGTCCGCAGAATTTACCGGCGCACTGTGTGGTGCTCGACGAATTTCTCTCTCCTCAGGAAGTGACGGAGTTAACGAATTTTGCCCTGGAGCACGAAGGCGAGTTTCAGACCAGCGAAGTCATTTCGCCGGGAACGGGTGGCGGGGTGGTCAATTACAGTCACCGCCGCTCTCACGTGCTGGTGGAATTGGGCAGGCAACAGGATCTGATGATCGAACGGATCAAATCGGTGCTGCCCGAGGTCCTGCAAACGTTGGGTATGGAAGAGTTCACCATTGCCGATGTGGAGGCTCAAATCACCGCCAGCAATGACGGAGATTTTTTCCACTTCCACAGCGACAATGCGAGCCAGCGCGCGGCCTCGCGCTACTTGACGTTCGTATATTTCTTCCATCGTGAGCCGCCCATGTTCGAAGGCGGCGAACTGCGTATCCATGATGCGCGCCTGGAAGGTGGCGTGTATGCGAGCGAGGGAAGCTATCAGACGATCGTTCCGCGGCAGAATCAGATCGTCTTTTTCCCGTGCGAATTGATGCACGAAATTACTCCGGTAAAGTGCTCTTCGCAAAACTTCGCCGACAGCCGCTTCACGGTGAACGGATGGCTGCGCCGGTAAACAATTCGGCGTGGGTCGACTGGATGACAAGCCTGATGGGAGAAAGGTCGCGGCAGACGCGCGCCGCGACTTTCCCTCCCGATCGTTTTCATTGCCTGCTCGATGAATTGCCGCTACATCTGGTACCGCAGGCGGGACGGGAACTTCTGCGGACCCACCAACAGGATCGCGTCGATTTGTTTTTGAATCCGGACTGCAAGATCTGTGTGGGCGAGGAACTTCCTGAACAACTTGAGCCGAGAAGGGAATTGTTATCCGCATTCGCGCTGCAGGGAACCATTGCCTGGGTGCGCGACCATCAAACAGGATTTCTACCGTTCTGGTTAAGCCCTCGCCTGGCGGACGTTGTGCGCAAACTCAGGCCGAGCGAGCGAGTTCCGGCAGGCATTCCAGCGGACACCAAAGCATTGCTGGCCGCCGCTAGAATCATTGTGCCCGATTCCGACGGTACAAGAGAGCGCAGGGTGGAGCAGATCGCGAAAGCGTCTGGAGACTTTCGACAAAAAGGGTATGCACCGCTTTCGGGCCTGGTCCACCCTTTTCACATTGCGGCATTGCGCCGCTATTACCGATATCGGATTCGAACTGGAGCAATTTCTCTAGGGGACCGACAAAGTCCTCGCCGTTATGCGGCGCACAACGACCCGGTTGCGCGTTTTTTTCACGAGCAAATTGCACCAACGTTGAGCGAGTTGGCCGACGAGGTCCTGAAGCCGTCCTACGTATATATGGCTTCGTACCTGAGCGGAGCAGAGTTGAAGAAGCACACTGACAGGGGGCAGTGCGAATTCAGCATTACTCTGTGCCTGGATTTTGCGCCGGAACCGAAAGTCGCGACTCCGTGGCCGATTCAACTGGAAACTCCAGGCGGCGTGGTCACGGTCTATCAAGCTCTGGGAGATGCGCTCGCGTATCGCGGCACGCGTCTGCCGCATTACCGCACCACACTGCCTGAAGGGCATACCTCGACGTCGATTTTCTTTCATTATGTCGGGGCAGATTTCACGGGACCATTGGGTTGACCATCTGCTATCGCAACCCGGAGATTAGATAGAGAACCGAGAGAGTCTCGTTGTAGCTGTAGGCAAACCGTTTTCCATCGCGGCTGGCGACGACTGGCGCGACCATCACCACGCCCGCCGGAGCTCCGGGCTTCAAATTCTGAACAAGGGTTTCTTTGCCACTCGCGATGTCTACTCTGTAAACTTTGCTGGGAAATTCACCGGCGTGATACCCGTACAGTGAAGAACCATCGTCCGACCATTGCACCGGAACGAAAGCCGAGTTGAGGTTGGGAATGGGGCGTGGTTCTCCGCCACTCATGGGATAAACGGAGATCGCGTTCGCTAGTCCCCTGCCGATCAGAGAGCGGCCGTCAGGCGCGGCAGGTCCGCACAAAACTCCGTCCGGTGTCGCCGCTTTCGCTCTCCCGGTGGATATATCCACAACGTAGCAGCGGGGCGGATGGCCGGTGTCGTCGCCAATGACCGTGATATGTTGCCCATCTGCGAGGAACCGAGCCCATCCCGTGTGGACATGCTGAATCCCACTGACATGAATGACGCGGGGCTGGCCGGGACCGATCGGCAGCAGGGTGAGTTGGTTCTGCTGGTTGGTCGGAATGGCGGCCGCCCAGTTCCCATCTGGCGACAAGCCTCCCGAACTGCCCTCTCCGAGGCGAACCGGCAGAGTGCCGTCCACTTTCCGAAGGACGACCGAGTAACCGGCGCCCGCGGCTTCGCTGGCGTCTTCAAACAAGACGTATTGTCCATCGCGCGAAATGTCGCGTGCGGACTCCCAGTCGTGCCAGGAAAGGTCTACATCTTCCTGGCTGCCCAAGGTTGTGAATCCGACCGCCAGGCGCTGCGAATTGAGAGCGACTAGGACGCGGCCATCCGAGGCGATGTCCTGCAACGTGAGGCCGACAGGAAGGTCGAGCAAGGTGCGCATCTTGCCCGAGAGATCGACGGCCATCAGTTTCAGGGTGTGGCCTTTTTCAGCCGCGGAAAACCAGATTTCCTTTCCATCGGGCCGCCACGCCAGCCCGCCTTCCGATTCCCAGGCTCTGGTCAGAGTGCGAACGTGCCCCGCGAGGTCCGTTACCGCGATGACGCCGAGATTGTCCCAGAGCGCGGGGTGATCCATGAACGCAATCTGGTCACCCGCGGGGGAGAAGCGAATGTTGCTGATCCATCCCGCGCTCTGATAAAGCACGTTGCCGATCGGGAATTCCAGACGGCTATTGCCGGAGACTTCATGAACAACCGCCAGTTGGCTGTTCGAGCTCCAATCGGCCCAGCGGACGTCGGGCAAAACCTCGCGGGGAGAACCTCCGGCTAGCGGCGCGCGCGAAAGGATTCCGCCTACTGTTTCGAGTTGTCCGTCGTGGGTTCCATTCAGAACGAGCGCGAGTTCGTTTGCGGGAGAGATTGCGAGCAGATTGGCGTGAGTGAAATTCAGCGGCTGAGCCAACAGGGAGTTTCCCACTGTCGAAAAGAGCTGGACCGGTTTTCCTCCCCACTCGGCGCCATAGATGATGGATCTACCGTCAGGGGCGAACCGGGCCGCGTAGACCGTGCCCGCTTCGAATGTCACACGCTGGTAGGAAGGCTCTGCCGGCGGAGCATGCATCAACAGCGTCAGTCCTAGCAGCACTGCTGCCACAGCCAACAGCGCCGCTAACACCCACGGCAACGCGATGCTTTTCGGCTTTTTCGAGTCCGGCAGATTAAGCGTTTTCACCGGAGACGAGCCGGAGAGAGTTTGCAGCGCGAATGCCAGATCTTTCGCTGACTGAAACCGGTCATCTGGCTCTTTCTCGACGCAATGCCGGACGATCTCCTGATACGCCTGCGGGATGGCGGCGTCTTCCAGGTTGGCCGAGGGCGGCTCTTCGCGCAACACCGCTGTCATGGTGTCGACTTCGGTCTCGCCACGGAAGGCGCGGCGGCCCGCCAGCATTTCGTACAGGATTGCTCCAAAACTGAAGATATCGCTGCGGTGGTCGACGGTTTTACCGCGGAGTTGCTCCGGCGACATGTACGCCACAGTGCCAATCACGGCACCGTGCTTCGTTACCGTCGTCATGCTCTCGACAGAGCGATCGCCTTCGAGGGGCTCCTGAAGTTTGGCCACTCCGAAGTCCAGAATCTTGATGCGCCCATCTTGGGTCAAAAACAGGTTCTCCGGCTTCAGGTCGCGATGCACAATGTGCCGTTCGTGAGCTGCCGTCAATGCCTGCGCCATCTGCAGGGCGTAGGCGGATGCTTCCCGCACGGGAAGCGGCCCCTCAGTCAGCCGTTGGCGCAGCGTCTTGCCTTCGAGCAACTCGGAAACGATGTAGGGGGTGGAACCTTCGAAGCCCACGTCGTAAATGGCGAGGATATTTGGATGGTTGAGCGCCGCGGCCGCGCGCGCTTCCTGCTCAAAGCGGCGGAGATGGTCGGGGTTGTTGCCAGAAGCCGGGCGGATCAGCTTCAATGCCACATCGCGTCCCAGCCTCTCATCGCGCGCGCGGAAGACTTCCCCCATCCCTCCCGCGCCGATTTTTTCCAGGACCCGATAGTGGCCCACTAACTGCCCGATCATAAACATCCACCGAAAATGCTGTAGCAGGGAATGTTAGGGTTGTGCAAATGGCCAGTCAAGGAGCATCGTACCTCTCGGCATGCCCCGCACCGCGCGGGTTCGCGACTGGCAATAGAATTTGCGGAATCAGTGACCGTGCTATAATACAGCTTCGCCTGCGTTCTTATCGAGGCAATCCAGTGATCTCCTCTGAAGGCGAATCCTGCGCCATCCAAGTTCTTTAAATAAACGCGAGGTCCAACCATGTCCGGCCATTCCAAATGGGCCACAATTAAGCACAAGAAGGGCGCGCTCGACGCCAAGCGCGGCAAGATTTTTACCCGTCTCATCAAGGAAATCAGCATTGCGGCCAAGAACGGGGGCGGCGATCCTGACTCCAACCCGCGTCTCCGCGGGGCAATCATAGCGGCCAAGGCCGAGAACATGCCCGCCGACAATATCAAGCGCGCCATCCAGCGCGGAACCGGAGAATTACCCGGCGCGACCTACGAGGAATTCACGCTTGAGGGGTACGGTCCGGGCGGCGTGGCGATCCTGCTCGACATCAACACCGACAATCGCAATCGCACCGTCAGCGAGATCCGTCATGTCTTTGGCAAGAATGGCGGCAACATGGCTTCAGCGGGTGCCGTGGCGTATATGTTCCATAAAAAAGGGGACATCATTATCCCCAAGTCCGCGGCCAAAGCCGACGACCTGATGAATATCATCATCGAAGCGAACGGCGAGGATGAACCCATTGACGATGGCGAGAACTGGGAAATCCTGACTGCGGCCTCCGCCTATGAAGGCATGGTGGAAGCCTTAAAGAGGGCTGGTATCGAGCCCGCTTCGTCGAGCGTGAGCATGATTCCCGATACCTACATCAAGCTCGAAGGACAGCAGGCGTCGACAATGATTCGCCTGATGGAAGCCCTCGAAGAGCATGATGACGTACAGAACGTGCACGCGAACTTCGACATCGATCAGAAACTGCTCGAAGAAGTTGCGGGATAGTTCACTGCGTACAGGAATCATCAGCCGCCCAAGTTCGGGCGGCTTTTTGTTGCGTTCTTTTCCTGATCAACGCATTCCAGTGGCCAGAAGTTTTCAACATCTTCGTGGATAATTCTGTGGAAAAGGGGCAAAGTACCTTCGTAACCGATTCAGCGCCGGATGCTTCAGCACTTTGCACTGAAGCGTGTGCGCCATTTTTATTCGTGCGTTCTACAAGAGATTTTATTTTGAAATCCAGACTCGACAAACTTCTGGTGGAACGCGGCCTGGCCGCCTCGCGGGAACGCGCGCAAGCGCTCATCCTGGCCGGAAAAGTGCTCGTCGATGAGCAGAAGCTCGACAAAGCGGGCGCGCAGGTCGCTGGCGAAAGCGTGATTCGCTTGCTCGGCGACGATCTGAAATACGTCGGTCGCGGCGGATTGAAACTCGAACGCGCACTGGAGCACTGGCACATCGATATCAGCGGAAGAGTTTGCCTCGACGTTGGCGCGTCCACTGGCGGATTTACCGATTGCCTGCTGCAACATGGCGCGGCTCGGGTCATCGCTATAGACACCGGCTACGGCCAGATGGATTTCAAACTCCGCCAGGACTCGCGCGTCCGACTGCTCGAAAAAATGAATGCCCGCTATCTGACCGATGAGATCCTCGGCGAAGCCGTGGAGTTCATCGCCATGGACGTGTCATTTATCTCGGCCACCCTGGTTCTTCCTGCGGTGGTTGCGGCTGCTTATCCTGCCGCCGCTCAGGAGCGATCTGGCCGCAGGGTCGTCGTTCTGGTGAAGCCGCAATTTGAGGCTGGCAGGGAACACGTTGGCAAGGGCGGAATCGTGCGGGACGAGACCGCACAGACCTCCGCAGTGGAGAAAGTCCGAGCGACAATCCAGGGTCTTGGCGCGGTGGAAACCGACGTGATCGATTCCCCAATCCTCGGAGCTGAAGGCAATCGTGAATTCCTTCTGCATGCTGTCTTCTGATCGTTTCTGTAGGAAAACCTCGAATTCTGTACAATCACTCTTTCGCTATCGCAATGCCGAGCCTGCCCTCATCCAGCCAGAAAATAGCCGCCATTATTTCGCGGCCCGATCGTCCTCAGGTCGGCCAGATCATGCCGGGACTGCTCGCCTGGTTCGGTGATCACAATTTCAAACTCATTGTGGATGAGCAAACCTCGAAGTACGTTCCCGGACAGACGGTTGTTCCCCGCTCGCAAATGTCGTCTCATCCACTCGCTCTGGTGGTCGTTTTGGGAGGAGATGGGACGCTATTGTCCGCAGCCAGGGCGACAGCCACGATCGACGTGCCCCTGCTGGGAGTGAATCTCGGCTCTCTCGGATTCCTTACCGAAGTGCCGCTGCAGTCGCTCTATTCGATGTTGGAGGCGATTGCCGAGGGCCACGCAGCCATCGAGAGTCGTTCACTCATGCAGGTGGAATTGCTCCGCGGCGATCAGGTGCGCGGCAGCTATCTGGTCTTCAACGATGCCGTGGTCAATAAGACCGCGCTCGCCCGGCTAAACACCTACGATCTCTTCATCGATAAGAATTTCGTGTCCAGCTACCGCGCTGATGGGATGATCGTTGCCACTCCCACCGGATCGACCGCCTACTCGCTCTCAGCTGGCGGCCCGGTCTTAATGCCGACGGTGAAAGCCCTGGTGGTCACGCCGGTTGCGCCGCATTCTTTAACCCATCGGCCGCTGGTGGTGCCGGACTCATCCGAAATCGAAATATTTCTGCGCACGGAAGATGAGGTCGCCTACCTCAGCCTGGATGGACAACCGGGCCTCGACCTAAGCGATGGAGATCGCGTGCGCTGCCGCCGTTCTGAGCATCACGTGAAGCTGTTTCGCACCGGAGCAGACTTCTTCCACGTGCTGCGCTCGAAGATGAAGTGGGGAGAACGGCAAGCCTAGACGAGATCCCGGCAGTCTGCCGAAAAACTCTTTCCAGCCCGACATCGTCGCTCAGCGGCTAAAGCCGCGGCGATTTTGGGGCGCTTACTGCGCGGCTGGAAGCCGCGCCCTTTCAAAACTACTCCGAATCGAGTCTTTTCAACGCTTGCTAGAGTTCGGCCCTAAGCAGGTCCGCTACTTTTTCCCGCTTCCGGATTACTTTCACAGACTTGCCATCGACTAACAATTCTGCCGGCCGGGGACGCGTGTTGTAGTTTGAAGCCAGCACCATTCCGTAGGCGCCGACATCGAGAATCGCTAGTAGACTGCCTTCCTCCACGCCTTGGAGCTTGCGGTCGCGCGCGAAGAAGTCTCCCGTCTCGCATACCGGGCCGACGATGTCTGTGGTTTCGAATTCCGGATTTTCATCAGCGGCTTGTGTCACGGGCACTATTTGGTGGTGAGCGCCGTACAATGCCGGGCGAATCAAGTCGTTCATGGCCGCGTCGACGATCACAAATCGCTTACCATCATTCGCCTTCTTGTACACGACCGAGGTTAGCAGAATTCCCGCCGGTGCGATGATCGAGCGCCCCGGCTCGAGCAACAGGCGTACATCGAGCTCTCGCAGCGGGGCCGTTACTGAATTCGCATAGGCGGCGACCTGGGAGGGAAAATCCACGGCATCGGATCTGTCGTAAGAGATTCCAAGCCCGCCCCCGGCGTCCACGTAATCGATGCGGTGTCCGTCGTCGCGCAACTCATCCACCAGGCCAGCCACGCGAGTCATGGCCTCGCCGAACGGTACAGCATCGGTGATTTGCGATCCGATGTGCACGCTGACTCCGCGCACCCGGAGGTAGCGCACGCTCGACGCTTTGGCGTAAAGAGCCCGAGCTTCGCCGACAGGAACGCCAAATTTGTGCTTGTGCAATCCGGTTGAAATATAGGGATGCGTCTCCGCTGCGACGTCGGGATTCACCCGGAAAGCGACGGGCGCCGTGATCCGTAGTTTCCCGGCACATTCTGCCAGCGCCCACAATTCCGATTCGCTTTCCACATTGAAGAGGAGAATTCCGGCCTTGAGCGCGGCGTTCAGCTCTTCCCGCGTCTTGCCCACGCCCGAAAACACTACTCGCCGCGCCGCTTTCCGATCTGCAGTGAGCACGCGCTCCAACTCACCGCCCGATACCACATCGAAACCGCAGCCCTGCTTTGCCAGCAGGCGCAAGATGCTTAAATTCGAATTCGCCTTGACTGAGTAGCAGATGAGGTGAGGTATCTCGCTAAACGCATCATCGAACGCCGCAAAGCGCTCGCGGATCGTCGCGGCTGAGTAAGCGTAAAGGGGTGTGCCGTATTTTTCGGCCAACCGGGGAAGCGAGACTTCTTCGCAATGCAGCACGTCTTCGCGCCGCCGGCGAAAGATTCCGTGCTTGATCTCACGATATTCGAATCCGGGCGGACGCGCGGATAGTAAGGTCTGACTGCGAGGTCTCATTTTTTCTTTTGTGAACTTTGCGTGCCGCGGACTCGGATCGCGACGACGGTCTGATCGTCGAAAGTCTCCACGCCGGCCGAGTGTTCAGCGACGGCTTTGAACAGGGAGTCCACCACGCATGAGGCATTCTTTCCGCTGCATTGGCCCACGATCTCCTCGACGCGCCTGCGCCCGAAAAGATCGCCTTGGTGGTTACGGGCGTCCAGAATTCCGTCACTGAAGAAGACGAACATATCTCCCGGCTTCATGCGGAACTCGAGTTCGTCGTATTCCGCCTCATCGAAAAGTCCCAGCGGCAAGCCGGTAGCCTCAATGACCTCATTCTTCCCGCCGTGCATATAGATCGGGCGGGGAAGTCCCGAGTTCGAAACCGTCAGAGTGCGGTGCTCGTCATCCCACAGGGCGTAGATGATCGAAACAAACTGCGCCTCAATTCGCCGTTCCGCCAATGACAGGTTTACAGCGGCGAGCATTTCGCCGGGGGCGGGTTCAATGGGGGCGTGCGAGCGGATGATGCCGCTCACCAGCGCCGCATAGATTGCCGCCGGCGCACCCTTGCCGCTGACATCACCGATCACGATGCCAAGCCGTGACATCGAGTAGGGAATGAAATCGTACAGATCGCCCCCGATCGCCCTCGCGGGGACGAACTTGGCGGCAACATCCAGATGCGCCAGCTTCGGATTCGACTGGGGCAGTAAGCGTCCCTGTAATTCGCGCGCCAGAGCCAGGTCGCGCTCCAGCCGGCGCTCCTGCTTCTCAATTTGTTCGTACAGCCGCGCATTTTCGAGCGCAATGGCGATCTGCGCGGCCAGGGTCGTCATGGTGCGCTGGTGTTCGTCGGTGAAAAATCCTCGTCGCGTGTGCTCGAGATCGAGCACGCCCACCACTTTGCTTTTGTAGATCAACGGAATGGCCAGTTCCGACCGCGTTTCTGGATTGGTCTCGATGTACCTCGGATCTTTGGTTACATCGGGCACCAGCACTGCATTCTTGCTCTCGGCGGCATGGCCGACAACGCCGCGCCCCAGCGGAATTTCGTGCTTGAGGTGAATATTTTCATTGAAGCGGAGAGAAAAGCGGTGCTGCAGCTTCTCGCCGGTGGAATCGAGCAACAGGATGCTGAACATCTGGTAGTCGATTAGTCGCCGCACCAGTTCCGCGATTCGTCCCAGCAGTTCATCGAGATTCAGAATCGATGTGAGTTCCCGGGCGATTTCGTTGAGCAGCAGAAGTATCCGCGCCTGCTTGGTCGTGCGGGTATAGAGTTGGGCATTCTCGATGCCCGCGGCCATCCTCGACGCTACCAGCGTGAGCACTCGCTGATGTTCTTCGGTAAAATAGCCGGGCTCGCTTGCCTCAATATCGATCACGCCGATCACACGGCTCTTGGTGATCAATGGAATCGCCAACTCCGAGCACACGTGGGGGACTGCCTCGATATAGCGCGGATCCGTCCTCACATCCGAGATCAGCACTGGCTGCCGCAGTTGAGCGGCCAGCCCGGTGACTCCTTCGCCGACTTTAACCCGCGCCCGTTGCGTGAACTCCGGCGGATATCCAATCTGAAACCGGAAGCGCAGTTCCTGCGTCTTCTCGTTGAGCAGGAGAATCGCAAAGATCTCGTAATCGATCACTTTACGGACCACTTCCGCCACGCGGCGCAGCGTGGTATCCAGGTCGAGTGACGTGGCCAATACGTCGGCGACGTCGAGCAGCAGCGACTCGACCGGAAGCCCGTCCGGTTTCGAAACGAGAGAAGCCATGAATGGTAATGATAGCAGCCGCGTTCCGGCGCACGCGCACGAGAGAGCCGAAGGCTTGAGGAAATGCTGTGGACCTGCGCTTCAGGCGTGGCCTTGGCGCGTTTCTTATTCTCGCGGCACGACACAGATGTCGGCCAGGTTGCGGTACTTTTCCGCATAATCGAGGCCGTAGCCGACCACAAACTCATCGGGAATCTTGAAGCCTACGTAATCGCCTTCCAAAGGCAGCTTCCGGCGTGACGGCTTGTCGAGCAGCGCCGCCACTTTCAACGACTTCGGCTGCCGGGCCATTAACAGCCTTTTCAAGTAAGTCATCGTCAGACCGGTGTCGAGAATATCTTCCACCAGTATGATGTTCTTCTCCTTGAGCGACTGATCCACATCTTTGGTCAGCTTTACCTCGCCGGTAGAGTCCCACCCGGTTTTCAATTCCTGGGTCGGGCTGGGACGGTTCCCGTAACTCGAAACTCCAATGAAATCGAAGGTCGCATCGAGATCGATCTGCCGCGCCAGATCGGCCAAGAAGATCGCGGCGCCTTTCAGTACGCCCACGAGATTCACCGATTGTCCGCTATAGTCCCTGGAGATTTGCGCGCCCAATTCTTTCACACGCTTGGCAACGTCCTCTCGCGAAATCAGCACCTTAAGTTCCGGCATGGCGTCTCATATTAAACTAGGGCTGCAAAATAGGGAAAATCCGTGGATATGGGGCGCTAGAAACTGACAGGAGCGAGAAAGCATGAATCTGAAAGGCGTCAAACTCACGTGGTTAGGACACGCGACTTTCCGGATCGAGACTCCCGGCGGGAAAGCCGTCATCATCGATCCTTGGGTCATGAACAACCCCATGTGCCCCGATTCGGAAAAGAAGGTGAAGCACGTTGACGTCATGCTGTGCACGCACGGTCATGGAGACCACATCGGAGATGCAGTCGAAATCTGTAAACAGCACAATCCTGTAGTTGTTGGAATTCCTGAGCTAGCACGCTGGCTTGGGAAGAAGGGCGCCAAACGGGTTGCCGAGATGAACAAAGGCGGCACGCAGACGGTTGGCGACATCAAGGTCACTATGGTCCATGCCGACCACTCCTGCGGCATTCAGGATGGTGACGAGACGATTTACGGGGGTGAGGCGTGCGGCTACGTGATTGAATTCTCAAACGGCTTAAAGATTTATCATTCCGGCGACACCAACGTTTTTGGCGATATGAAGATCATCCGCGAGCTCTATGCGCCGGAGATTGCGATGATTCCCATTGGCGATCACTACACCATGGGCCCGCGCGAAGCGGCGTACGCATGCAATCTGCTTCAGCCGAAAACCGTTATTCCGATGCACTTCGGCACTTTCCCGGTGCTGGTTGGACGCCCGAGCGAACTGCAAAAGCTAGTTCCTGACCTTGAGGTGATGGAGATGAAGCCGGGTGTCACCATTGGTGCATAATGAATTGATCACTTGAAAGGTGCTCGCGTGACTCAAAGCAAGAAGAAAGCAGCCAGTTGGCGCCACTATAACCTCACTACGGCCGGTCCGGTCGACGATTATCTCTACTCCATGCTGCCGCAGCGCGACGCCGTCGTCGCCGAGATGGAAGAATATGCCACCAAGCACGACGTTCCCATCGTCGGCCCGGCGGTCGCACGCGTCCTGCAGCAATTGGCGCTGATGATCAACGCGCGCACCGTGTTCGAACTGGGTTCCGCTATCGGATATTCGACCATTTGGTGGGCGCAAGCAGTCGGCGAGCAAGGACAGGTCATCTACACGGATGGCGATTCGAAAAATGTCGAGCGGGCTCGCGCCTACTTCGAACGTGCGGGCGTTTCCAAGCGAGTGACGCTCTACACTGGCGATGCGCTGGAAGTTCTTTCGGAGCAGAAACAGGAATTCGACATCATCTTCAACGATGTCGATAAGGACGACTATCCGCGTGTCTTGCGCCTGGTCGCGCCTCGCCTTCGCCGGGGCGGTCTGTTCATCACCGACAATGCGCTGTGGAGCGGCCGGGTTACCCAGAAGAGTCCATCGGACCCGCAGACCAAGGCTATCGTCGAATTTAACCGCAAGCTCTACGACTCGAAAGAGTTCTACACGACGATTCTACCCATCCGCGACGGATTGGCCGTTGCCTTGAAGAGATAGCGTTTTGACTGGCAAGTCGGTGCGGCACTATTTCGGCTGCGGCTGAATCAATTCGGTATCGATCGTGATGGAGATCTCGTCTCCTACGACTCCGGGCGCGCCATTCACCCCGAAATCTTTGCGATTAATCTTCGTCGATGCGGATGCGCCAATGCGCTGGTTACCCCACGGATCTTTGATGGGAGCGGAAGGCCCCTCCACATCAAGCACAACTTCTTTGGTGACGCCGTGAATCGTGAGATCGCCGGTGATCTGTAGTTTCCCTGATCCCGCCGACTTAGCCTGCTTGGATTGAAAAGTGATGGTGGGAAACTTTTGTACATCCAGAAAATTCGGGCTGCGCAAATCGTTGTCACGCATCTGCACCCGCGTATCGATCGAACTGGCATCGATCGTCGCGTTCAGCGCGGTCTTGGTGGGATCGGAGGTGTTATAGGTGGCCGATCCTGAAACCTTCGTAAATGCTCCGCGCACGGTCGAGACTCCGAGGTGGGTCACGGAAAACTGTGCCGCCGAATGGTTGGGATCGATTTGCCAAGTTCCGGATTGCGCGGCTGCCGAGGCAGTGATCGCTAGAGCGGTCACGAATGAAAGAACAAATCGAGACATATCTGCAGTTCTCCTTTGTGATGATGAGTCCAGCCATGCTAAATGGATTTCACGGGAATCGCCAGCAGGTCGTCCACCAGCCCGACTTCTTTCTGCAGAAACGGTTCGGCATGCGTCACGCCGCCGAGCGCTCCGTAGAAGCGCGCCATGGACTCTACCCGAGCACGAATTTCTTCGTGGGCTGGGAACAGGTCTTTTCCCGCTTCCTGATCGCTGAACTGTGATTTGTAGGCGAGAATCGAAGCGAACTTGGTTTCGAACTGCTCGCCGATGTCGACCACAAACGTCGGCCGAATATCGTAGTAAAGCGTCGCATAAATGATCTTGAAAGGGCGGTGGGGTTCCGTAGCGCCAGCGTCCAGCTTTCTGAGCCCCGCCAGAAAACATGCTTCATACCCCAGTACGGAAGCCTTGTAGTGGTCCGGATGACGCCCTTTCCAGTAGGGCAGAATGAGCACTCGGGGCCGCGTTTCGCGGATTGCCGCCGCGACTTTCAGCCGGTTCTCCCACGTGTTTTCGACTCGCCCATCCGGAATGTCCAGCGCCTTGCGCCAATGCACTCGAAGGATCCTGGCCGCATCGTCGGCTTCGCGGGCCCGGTCTTCAGCAGTACCGCGCGTTCCCATCTCACCTTGAGTGAGATCGAGAATGCCGGTGCGCTGCCCGCGTTGAGCCGCTTTGAGCAGTGTCCCGCCGCAAGTTTGTTCTACGTCGTCGCGGTGCGCGGCGACGGCCAGGATGTCCAGGGATTGGTTCGAATCAAGGGGAGGCATCAATCGAGATTTCCTTGCTCCAACACAACGTTCTCGCGCACGATCAGCCGGTGCGCCGCCATTTCTTTCAAGGTAGGCAACACGCGATTCACGTGCTCGTCTGTATCAACAAAAATGATGATTACTGGGAGTTTGCCTCCGGTTTCGACCAGATGTGCATTCTCGACTCGATGTCGCCCCAGAAACCCGGCAACGCAATGCACCGCCGTAGCCGCATAGACATTTTCTTTGCGCAGGTAATTGAGGATTTCCATGTGCAGCGGCCGCTGATGCCACTTGTCAGACTCGTTCAGATAAATTGTGACCTGCACGGCCATAGCATCTGGCATTCTACTCGCTCCCAATGTTGGTGTGTCCGACCGACTTCAGATCGCCCGCGCGACCGCCATGCCCGCGAGCGCCGCCCCCAGGCAAAGCAGGTTGTTGCCGAAGACATTGGCCAGCATCAGCCCCCACTGTCCCTGCTCGAAAAATGCCATGCTCTCGAACGCATAGCTGGACATTGTGGTGAACGATCCGCAGAAGCCCACTACGACCAGCAGCCTCCATCGTGGATCGACCAGGACGCGCTCGGTGGTCCAGATCACGAACAGTCCGACGATAAAGCTTCCGACAATGTTGATGAGGAGCGTCCCGTAAGGAAACACCGGACCGAACTCGCGGACAGCGAGCCGGCTCAGCAGGTATCGCAGGTTGGCGCCGACGATTGCGGCCAGGGATATCGCCAGGAAGTCTTTCAAGTGGAGCTCTCCTACAAAATTCGATTTCGCTTCTGTAGGAGTTATCAGCCGGTGTTCTGGCGGTTGTGGCGAACTCCATCGCCGTCTCTATATTTTTACCACAGAGGCCACATCGCCGAAGATGACTTCTGGACCTTGTCGTTGGTCAGGAGCCGTTGTCGTCCGAAGCGAGAAATCCATGCAATTTTTCTTCGGCAAAAGGAGAACTAGTGTCGTGTCCCAGAAATTCACGGAGCAAGTTCGCTACCATTTTTCTGGGTGATTACCATTTCTCTCGGGGGATAAAGCCCGCGGCCCTTGGGCCTAGTTACGGCGGCTTCAAGCCGCGCCCTTTCAAAACTTGAAACTTAGTACCGGGGATTTCCATGATGCCATACTAGATGCTCTCTTCCGTTACTTCTTCCGCTCCACCAGGAAGCGTGCCAGTTCCTTCAGCGTCTCCGCCCGCTCCCCGAATCCCTGAAGCTCGGCGAAAGCATCATTGACCAGCGCATCTGCCTTACGAGTGGAAGCGTCGATCCCAAACAAAGCAGGATACGTTGCCTTCTCCGACGCAGTATCTTTTCCCGCGGTCTTGCCCAATTGCTCGGAAGTCTGGGTTACGTCCAGCACGTCATCCACGATCTGAAACGCCAGCCCGATGGCGAGCCCAAACGCGCGCAGTTTGTTTACTTCGCTGTCTTTCGCTCCAGCATACAATCCACCGCTCACCAGACTCGCCGTGATGAGGGCGGCTGTCTTCGATCGATGGATATACTCCAGCATCTCCGCCGTCGGCTGCGTATGTTCTGCTTCAAGATCGACTACCTGCCCGCCGATCATTCCGTCTACCGTGCCGGTTCCTCGCGCGATTTCTTCGACAATCCTCACGCGGGCCTCTGCCGGACATCGCAGCCGCGCCAGCGTTTCATACGCCTGTGTCTGCAGCGCGTCGCCCGCCAAAATGGCGATCGCTTCTCCAAATGCCTTGTGGCAAGTCGGCCGGCCTCGCCGGAGGTCATCGTTGTCCAGTGCCGGAAGATCGTCGTGAATCAGCGAGTAGGTGTGGAGCATCTCCAGCGCCGCGCCAAGTTCTTCGATCCCATCGGGCAGAGATCCGGCAATCATCCTTCCCGCTTCCATGCACAGCACCGGCCGCAACCGTTTTCCCCCGGCAAACACGCTGTGCCGCATGGCCTTATGGATCGAGACCGGATGCTGGGTTTCGAGCGGGATCAGGCGGTCGAGTGCCGCATCCGCAAGATGCTGCCCGCGTTCAAGAGTTTCCTTCAACATGACCACGAAGTATAACAAGCGAAAACGTCCTGAAACGTTGCGGCTAACTGGCCCCCAAAAAAATAAAGGACGCCGATAGGCGTCCTAGTGAAATCGAAGAAACTTTTATGCTGCGGCGCTCCGCGCTGTGGCGGTATTCCGCAGAACTGACGTCAGCACATTTCCTACGTCATCCGACGGACAGACATCCGTCGCGCCCGCTGCCAGCGCTGCCATCCACATCTCTTCGTCAGGAATACGGTGGGTGCAAACAATCGGCAGTTCGGGAAAATCATGACGCAGGTTTTCAACATCAGCCAGACGCCAATGCTCAATACTCAGAACCACGGCCTTGGCATGCGTGCGAGCCACGTTGTCCCGCAACTCTTCGCGGGAGCAGGTTAGATGCACTGAAAAGTGGGGGCGAAGTCCGCCAACCAGGGACCGGGCGACGCCCGGGTCTTTCTCCAGAACCACTACATGAGCCATACATACCCCGATCTTCCGTCGTCAACGGCGGACGTTAACGGTTCGAATAACTGCGGGGTGGCTGGGAAAACCACAACTCCACAGACAGCTAACTGGAAATCCTGAGTCGCAGAAGGTTACCGGCGTCCTGGCGCTTTCTCGGTCAGCGGCTCGAAAGGTTCAGCCTGGAGCTTCCCGTTCTTCTTCAGGAGAATCTCAACTTTTCCTTCTGCCTGTTCGAGTTCCTTCCGGCAGGCAGAAGAAAGCTGCATGCCTTCCTCGAAGAGCGTTAGAGACTTTTCTAAAGGGACCTCGCCCTTCTCCAGTTCCTGGACAATTTTTTCCAGTCGCTGAAGGCACTCCTCAAACTTGGCCAACGGGGTTTCGCTCCGTACTCTATTGTAATGCACCCAGCCGGGCGTGGTGTCCAGTCATTTTTTGATGAATTTTCAAACGGGAGCGGTCGGGGCCGCCCAGTTCGGGAACGTTTACGCGGAAGCAGGGCTGTTCACGCCGCCTAAGGCCTCGAGCACATCGATTGCCGAGCTATACCGCCCCATCGGCGCGCTGATCTGGGCTCCCTGGACGGTCTGTCGGACCGCTGTCAGCATCTCCCGGGCAATGGCCACGCCCTCGGCTCGGGCCGCCTCGGGATTCTGGGCCCGAGCCATGCGATCCAGAATGGAGTCTGGAACTGAGACCCTTAGCTCATTCTTCATGAACTCCGCATTCCGCACGCTGACCAGCGGCCAGATGCCCGCAATCACCGGAATACGGCAATGCTCGATCCGCCGCAGGAAATTTTCCAAAAGCCGCAGGTCGAAGACGGGCTGCGTCACCACGTATTCGGCTCCGGCCTGTACCTTGAATTCGAAGCGCCGGATCTCCTCGTCCAGATCGGTGAGCCCCGGGTTGGCGCCCACACCGATCACGAAACCGGTTCCGGTACCGATTGGATTCCCACCCAGATCAAGTCCGCGATTCAGGTTGTGGACGATATTGACCAGGCCGATGGCGTCCACGTCGAAAACGGCGGTAGCATCCGGATAATTGCCCATCTTCGGGGGATCGCCCGTAATACAAATCAGGTTCTTGATTCCGACGGCCGCCGCACCCAGCAGATCGCTTTGTATGCCTAGTACATTTCGATCCCGGCAGGTGTAGTGCAGGATTGCGTCGATCCCGACCTCGCGCTGGATCAGCAGTGATAGCGCCTGATTACTCATACGCGCCGAGGCTCGCGGGCTGTCCGGAATATTGACCGCGTCGACCCCCACCGATTTGCAGAACCGTGCCCCCTCGACTTCCTTGTGGATGTCGATCCCTTTGGGCGGCACGATCTCTACCATGGTCACAAATTCTCCATGAGCCAGTTTCGCGCCCAAAGAGGAGCGACTCTCCAGGGGCACCGCAGGAATGGCCTGGGGCGTGGCATGTCCGGCGGCCAAAGTAGACGCTGTCTTTCCGCGCGCCTCGCCGACGCGCAGGGCCGCTTTCATTACGCGAATGTGGTCAGGCGTGGTTCCGCAACATCCGCCCACCACGCGAACTCCGGCAGTCACGAACTTTCGCGCGTAGCTAGCCATGTATTCCGGGGAGCACAAATAGATATTCCTGCCGTCCACCGACCGTGGAATTCCCGCATTGGGCTGGGCCGATAACGGAGCCGTGGTTGCTGCCCGTACGCGCTCCATCGCGTCCAGCATTGCCACCGGCCCGACGCTGCAATTGCAGCCGATCACGTCGCCTCCCCATTCCACCAATTTCGGGGCGAACGTTTCCGGATCGGAGCCGTCAAGGCAGTTGCCGTCTTCGTCGATCGTGACCTGGGCAATGATCGGCAGCGACGGCTTTACATCCTTCGCAGCCAACATAGCCTGGTGAATCTCTTCCAGGTATCCGAACGTCTCCAGAATCAGTAGATCGATTCCGCCTTCCACCAATGCAGCGATCTGCTCGCGAAATGCGTCGCGGGCTTCCTGAAACGATGTTTTCCCGAGTGGCTCGATTCTGGTGCCCAACGGGCCAACCGATCCGGCGACCCATACATCGAAGCTTTTGGCGGCTTCGCGAGCCAGGCGAACGCCTGCAAGATTCACGTCTCGCACTTTATCGGCGATGCTGTGGCGAGCCAGCCGAAAGGAATTGCCGCCGAACGTGTTGGTTTCGATGATCTCGGCCCCAGCCTGTAGATAATCGTGGTGAATGCCGCGAATCAGATCAGGCTGCGACAGGTTGAGTTCGTCGTAAGATCGATTGATGAAAATGCCCTTGGAATAGAGCAGGGTCCCCATGGCGCCATCGCACAGGACAGGAGACTGCTTGATTCGGGCTAAAAAGTCGGCTGCCATATAATTGGTCAGAATACAGGATTGACACGCAATTGCGCATCTAACCATGCGGATCGGGTCGAGGTGGCAGGTGAGTCCTCGTGCTGCGGTCTGCTATAATCCAGCATTTCGCAACTAAATCTTCCTTTTTCATGCCCTTAGGAGCTCGTCGGTTGAAGAAACGTGTCCTTGCTCTGGCGGCTGCGTTTTGCGCCTGCCTCGTTTGCGTTGCTTGTGGGGGATACCAAAGATCCGCTGCAGGCGCCAGCGGATTGCACACTCGCGTTCTCGCCTCCCAAGGCGTCAGCAATGCGCAGAACTTTGGGGGACTCGTCGTCATCAACGGTTCCAACGACACTCTGCCGGGGGCACCTTCTTTGGGTGCCGGCAATACCCCCGGCCTGATGGCAATTTCTCCGTCCCGCAATATCGTGGCCGCGTTCGACTCCACCAGCAACACCGTCTACGCCGTTAACACCGCCACAGAAAAAGACATCGGAAACGTGCGGATACCGGGATCCACCCAAAGCATGGTGCTCCCCAGCTCCAATGCGATTGGCTACGCTGCGGTGCCCGGCGCGGTCATCAACGGCTTTTCGCTGGCCGGCGGCGTGGCCGAGATGAACTTCTCGAACGGGACACTGATCACGATTGCAGTGCCTTCGGCTCAGGGTGTCGTCTCCAATGACACGGGTTCGCGGTTGCTGGTGTTCAGCAGTGACTCGGATTCTCTGACCGTAATCTCTCCGGCCGCCGCGGTTCCGCCGGTTGATACCAGCTGCCTCACCAACCCGGGCAATTCGGTTTGCGTCATCGTTCCCGGCTTCAGCCGTCCGGTGTTCGCCATTGTGAGGGGAAACACGGCTTACATTTTGAACTGCGGACTTCAGTGCGGCGGAACGCAGCCCGCCAGCGTGGCCGTCTTCGATCTCACCTCGCTGACCATCACGAATCTGATCCCTGTCGATGCCGCCACTTACGCGTTGCTGAGCGGTTCGACGCTTTACGTGGCCGGTACCTCGCCAACGAATCACGCCTGTACTGGTCAAACCACGGCGGCCACCGTGTGCGGACGCCTCGATATTGTCGACTTGAACTCCGGGAGCGTGACTGCCAGCTATGTGATCACGGATGGCTACCACTGGCGCATGGACATGACCACAAACCTCCAGCTCTTCATTGGTTCGCGGAATTGCACCAATATAGGGAACGTCAACATTGGAGGTGGCGAAATCCGGGGCTGTTTGACGATCGTCGACTTAGTCCACAACAAGGTGATCATTCCGGGCGACAACGGCGATGTCGATGGCCTGATAAGTTTCAGCACCCGCTATATCGAATACGTCGTGCAGGGCGGCAATTTGCGTGTCTACACTACTTATTCATTTAAGGACGGATTGTTAATCGACGGTTACCTGCAGTTCGGTACCATCAACATCATAGGTCATGTCGGCGATGTGAAGGCGATCGACTTCTTCTAGGGAACCCAGAGAGAGCTGGAGAAGATTAGAGGATCTGATGCAACTCTCTGAAACGCTCCGGGGTTTGGCTACTGTGCAGGTTCCATGACCAGTCTGTGTGCCTTCGCGGCCTCCACCCCTTTGGCGCTAAACGGAAGCGTAAACGTGGTGCCTTCATACCAGGCCTTCCACTGATCCATGTAGTATGGGCTCAAGAAATTCCCGCCCTGCCCAGTCACGATGTTCAGCGTCGAATGATCCAGATCGGCAAGATTGGCTGTGAACCGTTCCGACGGTCCGTGATGAGCCGTGACCGCTTTCACCGTGTATCCGCTGCCTGACTGTTCTTTCACTCCAGGCCCGGTCCAGTTCCGCAAGATTGGAATTTTGCCAAGTACCGGATGCTGAATGGTCACCGCATTAAACTTGCCCCATCGCCAGGAGGACAAATCCTTCGGGGCGCGCGGATCGTTTACGGCAGCCTCGACGGCCGCCGCCAGTAATTCGTCGTAATTTGGATATTTTTCCGGCAGCCATCGTTTCGGCCGATGCAGCAGAATGTTCTCGAGCCAAACCGATCGCATCTCCCAGTGGTACGTGGTCCAGTTCAAAGTCTCCGCAGCTCTCGTTGAATCAGCCGGTGCGTCGCCCAGTTTCGGCTGCAGTAGGAGGTACCTTAATTTCAGGATGGCATTTTCTGCGATCGTGGGCGCCGCCGACGTCGAGAGCATGCGCCCATCCCAACTCCGCATCAGATCGGCGGCTTGTTGGGCCCTGGCGGAAGGTTTCGAGGCGTGATCCACCGCATACACGAACCGTTCGGCCGCAAACAGCTCCGATTCGGAATGAACGTCGGTTTCGAGAGCCAGCATATCCGCCGGGGAGAATTGCCTCCCCGACTCCAGCACGTGATAGATCCTCGCCGTGCGCCACGGCGCTTCCCATTCCATGCTGATGGAGTTCGCATACCCGTCAGGCGTAATTCTGCCGTTCGCCGTAGCAATGATTCCTGACGGCGGGTTGTAGATGTTGGGAAGCTTGTCGAAGGGAATATACGAAATCCATTCGTGAGCATCGTCCGCTCCGCCTACCGGCAAGCTCCCATCGCCCGCCGCGCGAATGGGCACCTTCCCGGTCGCGTGATATCCGATATTCCCGTCTACATCGGCATACACCACGTTTTGCCCGGGCGCATCCAGTTCCGAAAATGCCTTCTTGAATTCTTCCCAGTTTTGCGCGGCGTCCACATCGAAGAATGGAATGTGTAACCCGTCGTACAGAGTCCATCGCAAGGCGAGACTGCGCGTTTCTCCCGGAACCAGTTCAGTGATGATGGGCCCGTGCCGTGTGATCTTTACGTCCAGATTTAGGTCCGCCTTGCCTTTCACGTGAATGATTTCTATGCGATGTTCCGGCGAAACCCATCCCGCCGGCGTCTGATATTCACCCTGCCCATTGAAGTTCTCGATGTAAACGTCAGTTACAGTGGGTCCGACATTGGTGAGTCCCCACGCAATCCGCTGGTTGTGCCCCACGATCACGTAAGGCATTCCGGGGAGGGTCACACCAGCAACGTCCAGCGTGCCCGAGTGCAGGTGCGCTTCGTACCACAAATTCGGCATCTGGTGGCCGAGATGCATGTCATTCGAGAGCAGGGGCTTTCCCGTGACTGTATGCGAGCCCGACACTACCCAGTCGTTGGACCCATTCACCGGCGCATCCAGACTGGGTACAGCCGGAACCTTGTCCGTGACTGCATTGTCCGGAGTGTCATCCTCATCGTCATCCTGGGAATCCGGCGCGTTCTGGTCCGGCTCTGCAAGATTCTCGCGCATCACCGTCGGAGGCCGGTCGTGCCACGAGCGGTTCACGTAGAGATCGGCGGTCAGCTCCGGCCCCAGCTTGGCCAGAATTTTCTCGTGCGCCAGCGCGTCGTAGAAATAGTGGTAGTTCAGGTCCTTCACCATACTGTTGGCGATGACCACCGAATCCTCAGGCAGCCACGGCTTCGGCGTGTAGCCGAGAATGAGAAACTCGATGGGAAGATGCTTACTCTGCGTCGCGATATATGCATTGACGCCGCGCGCATAAGCTTCGAAAAATGCTCGATCTCGCGGGCTCGCCATTTCCAGCGACTTCCTCGCCGCCGCTCTCAACCCCAGAATCCGCTGCTCCCGATCTATTCGGAGCGTGTCCTCTCCCTGAATTTCCGACAGCTCGCCACTGCCAAACCGCCGCATCATGTCCATCTGCCACAGCCGGTCCTGCGCGGTCACGAATCCCTGCGCGAAAAAAAGATCGTCCAGGCTGCCCGATTCAATTGTGGGTACCCCATGACTATCCCGGGTGACGGTCACCGCGGACTTCAGGCCTGCCAGCTGCACATGCCCGTCCAACTGTGGAAGAGCAGAGCGCGCCACGTAATAGGCGTATCCCGCCAGCCCCAGCACAATGAGTGCGAGCATGAGAAAAAGCCAGCGAAGAATGCGCGCGCCCGGCGAACGCGGCACTGCGGGAATCTGGATTTCAGCCATGGAGCTCATGGGGATTCTCGATTGTATGCCACGCGGCCTCCGGTCGTTCTGAAATTGAATTTCATTTTCAAGATGCCGGTGGTATTCTGACTGCGTCCTGCCCGCCATGCTCCAGAAGCGCATCGATGACCAACCCAACCTCTCCCGCCAGATGGTTCGCGAGGCCCAGGAGATCCTTCACCGCCATCTGAAGGGGGTCGGCCTCAAGCAAACGGCGCAGCGCGATACGATCCTGCGCTCGTTTCTCGAAACCCGCGACCATCTGTCCACCGACGAACTCCATCGCCTGGTGCAGAAGAAAGATCCCCGCATCGGCTACACCACGGTGTATCGCACGCTGAAACTCCTGGCCGAATGTGGCCTGGCCAGCGAAGTTGCCTTCCACGACGGCATTTCCCGCTACGAACACCAATACAATCGCCGCAGTCATCACCACATGGTGTGCACCGAATGCGGAAGCTCGGTGGAGTTTTTTTCGCAGGAAGTGGGAGAACTCGAGCGGGAAATCGGCCGTAAGTACAATTATCTGACTACGCGCCACACCTTCCAGATCTATGGAGTGTGCGATGCGTGTCGGGGCAAAAATCACAGGCCGCATCCGCAGTGACTGGATTTCAGAGGTTCAGCAGCGCACCCGGCGCGAGCAGGCCAAACGGATAGAGCGGAATATTCCTTAAGATTCCAAATAAAATGATTACCGCACAGAGAGTGTAAATGGATGCCCCGGCAAGCATAGGCTGAGGTAGCCCTAGTCCTCGCAATTGCAGTAGCGCTTCTGAAGCCAATCCGTATCCGATAAAGGGCAGCAGCACCAGCGTCAAGGGATTCATCGCCCATGCCGCTTGCAGATTCCCCTGCAGCAACTGGTGTATGGCGCGCAGCGACCCACAGCCCGGACAATAAAGCCCAGTCAGATAGTGCAGGGGACATGGCGGAAAAATAGCTGCACTCGCGGGGTCGAATACGCGCAGCAAAATCACTGCTGCAACGACGGACAGGGATGCCGCCACAAACCAATGTCGCCGGGGTGCATTAAGCATAGGGCCACTAGTGCTGACGCAGCGTTCCCCAAATTCCGAGCATCATGGCTGCCAGCGTAAATCCGACCATAGCCAGCCCCAGGCCGAAAGAAATCCAGCACCAGAGCCTGGCATTGTTCGACGCCGCCTGGGCTCCGGCCAGATCGCCGGCCAGCAACTTGCTGTTGACCTGAGCCGAATAGACGATGGCCGGTATTCCCGTAGGCAGGCAGCATAGAATCGTCGATAGAACTGCGAATACCAGATAGTTCGGCACCGTGGCTCCCGGCGGAATCACCGTGCCCGTCACCGGCAACGGAGTCCCAGCAGCAGTTGCCTGAAAACTTCTGCCGCACTGCGCGCAGACCGGCGCATTGTCCGCATTATTTGCCCCGCATTGAGGACAGAACATGAATTTCCTCCTGACCCAAGACCTTCACCGCAGTTCACTGCCCGACTCGAGACACTGCTGAGGCGATCCGTCGGTGTCCACCTTAACGATTGCGTTTTCGTCTGAGCAGAAAGCCTTCAAGCCCGTCTGATGGACCCTCAGCGGATACGCCACAATCTGATACTTCGTATTGGCCCCGCCCTCAGTCCCCGCGGTGCATCCCGAGAGCTCGAACACGTAGCCGTACTTCTGTCCATTGGTAGACCCGGGCAGTCTCGGGTTGAATTCCGCCAGAGACGACAGGGAGCAGGTAAATCCTTCCTGCACATGTGCCACTGAATAAGCGGTCTCCGCCGCCACAATGCTTCTCACCACGCTTACAGCAGAAGCCTCATTGGCCGCCATGCGCGCTCGGAGCAAATTTGGAATCGCAATCGCAGCAACGATCAGGATCAAGGGGATTCCCACGATCCACATATATCCGAGCACTAAGCCGGCAATCGCCAGTCCCTCGCCTTTCAACCGTCCCGCACTCTTGCGAATCTCTGAGAGGCCAAGGTGCCCGAAGACAATCGCGGCAATAAAGGCCAGCGGAACGAAAAAAAGGAGTCCGCAGACCAGGCTGATCAGGGCCTTGGAACTGGTCTCGGCTGACCCCGCCGGCGCCATGACAGTCGAAACCGTCGCCGCAGTTGCCGGTGCAGCGCCGAGTTGTCGCCCGCAGACACGGCAAAACTTATCGTTCGCTTCCAGCGTATTTCCGCAGGCTGCGCATAATTGGGGCATCCGACCTCCCGTCAGAGACGTGCTGCGCTCAGGCTCGCTCCGAAATTTGCACGACCATACTATTCGCGCTGTTCGGCGTCAATGCGCTAGATTGGTTCCAGCCATTTGTGGCAGCTCTAGCTTTTTGATATGGTGCCCGCGATGGAAGAGACACAAGCTCCGCTACAGACGTGCCCGCATTGTGCCGCGCAGATGCCTCCAGACGCGGCTTTCTGTCCTGGATGCGGGCGTTCCATGCATCCGGAACCGCGAGCCCAGGGGAAAGTTGGCGCTCTGCCGGAAAGTATCGCGGGCGGACTGGCCTATCTTTCCTTCCTTCCTGCCGTCATTTTTGTGATCCTGGAGCCTTTCAAGAGCAATCGTTTTGTGCGGTTTCACTCGTTCCAATGCTTGTTCGTCAGTGCCGCCGCTATCGCACTCGCCGCGCTGATCAGGGTGGCCAGCCTGGTTCTGTTCATGATTCCTGTGGTGGGACCGTTGCTGGTGTCGATCGTGGTCGTGGTTGCGGTGTTGGCTGGGGTGTTCATCTGGCTGGTTCTGACGGTCAAAGCGTTGCAAGGAGAATGGTTCCGCCTGCCAGTCCTCGGCGATTTTGCCGACCGCTATGCAGACCCGATCTAGGACTTTGTGAAGACCTCAGACCTCAACGTGGGGTGCGTCTGAAATCTGAGTTCTGATGCGCGATTTTCTGCCGCTTGACTTTCTCGCGCTAAGCTGTCAATCCTGTTAGCTTTTACATTGCGGCTTGTCGGGATGCTCGAAGGTCACGCGGGCCATGGCGAAGTTCAGCAGAATGGGGAATTCATTGCGAGTTCGAGTCTTTTATCACGACAAGTGTTTCGACGGAGCTTCTTCGGCGGCGTTGTTCTCACGCTTCTATCGCGAGCGCGTTCGCGGCGATGCCGAGTTCGTCTTCACCGGATTGGTTCATCGCGCTGGCGCCCTGTTCGATGAAAAGCAGTTCGATGGCGACGAGAACGCCATTGTCGATTTCAAGTACTCCAGTTCTCCGAACATCACATGGTGGTTCGACCATCACGAGAGCGCGTTCCTGACGCCCTCGGACGCGGAGCACTTCGAGCAGGACCAGAGCAACCGCAAGTTCTACGATCCCGATTTCAAGTCCTGCACCAGTTTTATCGCCATGATCGCGCAGCAGCGCTTCGGCTTCGACCCTGCGCCGGTTGCCGACCTGGTGCATTGGACCGACATCATCGACGGCGCGCTTTATCCCGACGCCAAGACGGCTGTCGAAATGGAAGCTCCGGCAATGAAGTTGACCATGGTCATCGAATCTGCGCCGGATCACGGATTCGTTCCCAACCTGATTCCCCTGCTGGCTACGAAATCGCTGGGCGAGATTCTCAAAGAGCCTTTTGTGGCTCCCTTGCTTCCGCCGCTCCTTAAGCGCCATGAACTATCGATGGAAATCCTCAAACAGCGAACGGAGTGCAAGGACGCGACCATCTTCTTTGACGTCACCGATCACGATCTCGAAGGCTACAACAAGTTCATTCCGTACTATCTCCATCCGGAATCGGTCTACAGCGTGGGGCTCAGCAAGAGCAGTTTTCGCGTGAAAGTTTCAGTCGGATCGAATCCGTGGGCTCCGCAGCATCCTGAGGTAAATCTGGCCCGCATCTGCGAGCGATACGGAGGCGGCGGCCATGCGCGCGTGGGAGCGATTTCCTTCAACGTGAACCAGCACGCGGCGGCGATCAAGGCGTCGCAGGAAATCGTCGCCGAGTTGCGTGAAGCGATTCGCTCGAAGAAAAAGGGATAAGCTCCGCGACATCGTTTTATCTGGGTGAACGCTATGTCCAAGAAGGGAAGTATTCTCGTTTTCCTGCTGGTCGTTACAACTTTTCTGCCGGGCCAAACCACCTCGCGAGCCGCGCTGCTCGCGCTCAGCAAGCAGGACCACACGCTCGCGATCATCGATCCTGCGAGCCTGAAGGTGCTCGGGCGCGTTTCCGTCGGCAACGATCCCCACGAAGTCATAGCTTCCAGCGACGGCAAGACCGCATACATTTCCAATTATGGAGGAGGCGCATTCAACACCCTCGCGGTCATTGATCTGGTCAACCATAGGGCGCTTCCCGAAGTTGATCTCGGCCCGTTGCGCGGTCCGCACGGCCTTACGTTTGTCGGCGGGAAGGTGTGGTTCACTGCCGAAGCTGCGAAAGCGTTCGGCAGCTACGATCCCGCGACCAGGAAAGTCAATTTCATTCTTGGAACCGGCCAGAACCGCACCCACATGATCTTTGTTTCCGAAGATCAGAAACGCATTGTCACGACAAATGTCAGTTCCGGAACTGTCAGTATCATCGACAAGACACCACCGCGAGTTCCACCGTCGAATAACTCGGCCGGTACTTCGCCACGCAGTCCGATGGGGCCTCCCGGAGGCGATTGGGATGAGACAGTGGTCCGAGTCGGAAACGGGTCAGAGGGATTCGACGTCTCTCCCGATGGCAAGGAGATCTGGGTGGCCAACGCCCAGGACGGTACCATCTCCATTGTCAACTCCACATCGAAGACAGTGACAGACACCCTCGCTGCCAATGTCCCTGGCGCGAATCGCCTGAAATTCACACCAGATGGTCAGAAGGTTTTTGTGTCGAGCCTGCGCGATGGAAATTTGACCATCCTCGATGCTGCCACACGCAAAGAAGTGAAGCGAATCAAGCTGGGACGTGGCGCGGCTGGGACCCTCATGCAGCCGGATGGATCGCGCGCATTCGTTGCCTGTTCTCCGGATAACTATGTTGCCGTGATCGACCTCAAATCGCTCGAGGTCGTGGGCAAAATTGACGCCGGGCAGGAGCCTGACGGATTAGCCTGGTCCGTGCTGCAGTAGGGATTCAGATAGGCGACTTACTTCATCGCCACTCCCGTGGTCTCGCACATCCTTGGATTTCCATCCGCAGATGTCCGAATCAGCCCTGATTGATCAGCGCAAAACGCTTTTCGCCCAAACGTATTCGCATTTGGCGCTGCTGTTAGATGGAATCTTACCGCAGGATTAGGCCCACAGCCCGACAGAGTAAAAACATATCCGTAGCGTTTTCCGCTCGCCAGCCCGCTGTTGATCAGCATGGCCTGATGCTCATTCGGGCCATTTCCGCCGAAGCCGTCGAGATCGGATAGCGTGCAGGTGTAGCCGACCACAGGATAAGTGGCCGCATATGTCGTCTCGGCGGTAAGAATCGTTCGCATCGCGGAAAGGATGTTTTCGTCAGTTCCGGCCGGGGGTGTTACAGGGCGCCTCCGTTCGTTGCGAGATCGTAACATTCGCGGCAGCCTGCTTCTTCATGTTCTCGGTGAATGCCTTCAGAAGGTCGGGATCGGCCAGCGGCAAGTGGATAGTCACCGAAATCTCATTTAATTTCCAGACCTGCTCCTCCTGCTTCATCGAGAATACGATCTCTGGCATGTATGGAGTCCGTTGCGGCTGGCCTTCCTTGTAGACCAGGAACGACAGCGCAATGTCATCGCGATCGCCTCGGAGTTTGTCGCTCACGACGATGATCTCAGTCTTTTGTCCGGTCTTCGGGTCTTGGCCCGACAAGAGAACAGAGCCGGTTTCGAACGTCTGGAAATTCGGGTGCTGGGTCTGCATCTGGCTCACCAGCATGGAATATCCCTGCAGTTGCGCCATCGCGCCCGACTGCTCCAGAGCAGTTCGCGTGGCCAAGGGCAGATGTTTCATAAACGTTCCGGACTCTTTGCTGAAGAACATCTCCAGCAGCGCCTGGCGCGCCGTCTGCGGTGCGGTCTGCTGCGCCCACGATGCGGCAAGTGCAGCGACCACAAGAGCAATAGAAGGCACGATTCTTCGCATGAACAAGATTCCTCGCCCATCAGCCTTACATGGGTGCCAGAAGCATTCCAGTTACCGAGGTAAGCAGGTTTTTCGCGGTTCTTCAGACAGTCAGGACCTTGAGGCGACGCAACATTGCCGTGATAACCTCATACGTAGTCGCACGCATGCGCCAGTCCGTCTCCAGCCCAGACCCACATCGCCGCCAACGGCGCGTACTGCAGGCGGTAGCCGGGGTCGAATTCATCAAGGGCCTATTTGTGGTGCTGATGGGCATTTGCGCCCTCCTGCTGCTCCATAAGGATGCGTGGTTATACGCCGAGAGTGTTCTGGCAGTTCTTCACATCAGCACCGATCGCCGTTTCGCGCAAGTGTTCCTGGACTTTGCCGACAATGTCACCGATGCCCGCCTGTGGGCCGCTGCGCGCATTGCCTTTGCGTATGCCGCGCTTCGATTTACCGAAGCCTATGGACTTTGGAAAGGCCGAACCTGGGCGGAATGGGTGGCCTTAGTCTCGGGAACTCTGCTGCTGCCGTTGGAAGTTCGCGAATTGTTTCGCGGAGTGACCTTGATTCGCTGCGGCCTGCTCATTGGCAATATCGCAATCGTGCTTTACATGCTCTACGTCATTCTCGAGAACCGGCGCGAGCGTCGCAACGCCCGCACCTCGTCATAGTAGAAATCCACGTAGAAATCCACGACCACTAAAACCCGCGCCAGTAGCCCGTTTGGCCAACTTCCCTCTGGTAATTTGCCAGATTGCGTTCCATAATAAGCACGTCGAAACGGTTTCTGCTGGAGGCCTTGCATGCGCTTCACTTGCCTGTTCCTTGCACTCGCCACTCTGACCGGATTTTCTGCTGCCCAGAGCGCTAATTATCAAACTGAATTCTCAATCGGCCCTCGATACCTGAGTCTCACTGGTCCTGACTTTCTCCATCCCATTGCGACTCCGAGCCTGAATTTGGATGCGTCCCTGCCACCGATCTCGAGCCTTCCGCAAATCGGTCCGGCAGTGGTCAACCAAGAGTACATCGCAAATCCCGACCTGAGCATCAGGCCGACCTGTTTCCGATCTACTATGGATATACTCCGATCCCCGTTATCGAACTCACGGGATCCGGGTCCAGCGAAGTGCCGGAGAGCCTCGCCGGTGATGGAGTGACCCATATCGTGAGCGTGCAGCAGATTCGCGAAATGGGATATGGCGTGCCGATCGGAGAACATGCCGCGTACCTGAAGACTCGCCAGCGGCAAGGGGGCCACGTCTACACTAACGCCGATATCCAACGTCTGCGCCAGAACTAAGCTGAGGCCAGCTTGGACTGAATCTCTGTTTGAAAGGCGCCGCTCGGGTTCGTGATAGCCTGATGGCCACTTCGATTCCCGGATCGCGCATGCAAAACGGCAAGCCTTCGCACATCGACCTGCAAGCCACAGCCAGACAGATCATGCAGCAGCGCGGTTTCGAGCCGGATTTTCCGGCCGAAGTCTCGGACCAGCTTGCGCGTCTTCGGCAAAATCCGCCGCAAGTCGCCGTTACCGCTGAGATCAAAGATCTCCGGGATCTGCTGTGGTCTTCGATCGACAACGACACTTCGCGTGATCTTGATCAGATTGAAGTCGCTGAGCCCGCTTCCAACGGCGATGTCAAGATCATGATCGGCATCGCTGATGTGGATGCTTTCGCTTCCCGGCAGACTCCCATCGACCTGCACGCCGCACGCGAAACCACCACCGTTTACGCGGGGGTCTGTAACTTCCCCATGCTTCCTGAAGAGCTTTCGACGGGTACGACATCGCTCCTCGAAAACCAGGACCGTCTCAGCGTCGTCATCGAATTCGTGGTCGATTCTGCTGGCGCGATCAGCGCCTCAGACGTGTACCGCGCAGTGGTGCGCAACAAGGCTCAACTGCAATACAACTCGGTCGGCGGATGGCTGGAGGGGACCGCGCCGGCTCCCCCGAAGGTGGCCGCGTCCGCCGAACTGCAGCAACAACTGAAACTGCAGGATGAGGTTGCTCAAAAGCTTAAGGAACAACGTCATCAGCATGGAGCGCTCAACTTGCAGACGGATGAGCTTCATCCGCTGGTGCTCAACAATCAAGTCATCGACGTCGTGAAGCAGGAGAAAAACCGCGCGACCGAGTTGATTGAGGATTTTATGGTCGCGGCCAACGGGGTGGTTGCCCGCAAGCTGGAGAACGTCTCTTCGCTGCGCCGCATTGTGCGCACGCCCGAGCGCTGGGACCGCATCGTAAAACTGGCTGCGACGAAAGGCGAGAAGCTTCCCGCGCAGCCGGACTCGAAGGCGCTGAACGATTTGCTGCTACGCCGGAAGGCGGCCGATCCCGATCACTTTGCCGATCTCTCGCTGACCGTCATTAAGCTCATTGGTCCCGGCGAATACGTTTTGGAGCGTGCCGGAGAGGCCGCTCCCGGCCACTTTGGCCTTGCCGTTCAGGATTACACGCACTCGACCGCGCCCAACCGGCGTTTCGCCGACGTTGTCACGCAACGCCTGCTCAAAGCGATGCTGGCCGGGCAAAAGAATCCGTATTCGGACGACGAATTGACTGCCATCGCCAGCAACTGCACGCAGAAAGAAGACGCCGCCCGGAAAGTAGAGCGTGAGATGGGAAAGCGCCTGGCGGCGGTGGCCATGCAGCACCGCATTGGCGAAGTCTTCGACGCTATCGTCACCGGAGCCACCGAGCACGGCACGTTCGTCCGAGCTCTGCAGCCGCACATTGAAGGACTTCTTTTGAACGGAGAAGGCCTCGACGTGGGCGATAGGATTCGCGCCAAGCTGGTTCGCACCGATGTGCAGAAGGGCTACATCGACTTCGCGCGCGCCGAACTCTCGAGTCCTATACACGCTCCGCATCAAGGAAGGCAATAGGTCCCCCAACACGCAGCCGCTAAACTAAACCAAGACTTTCTTGCGGCGAGGGAAATTCCGCTTTAGAGAATGGCGGGATGTCCTTTGTTTGTGCGGTATCGATAGAGCTTGGTTGTTCAAATATATCGACGAGCTGAAATCGATCTCCTTGCAAATTTCTGATTTGCAGGGAATTGGCATGCAACAAGATCCGATCTGAATCTTGCAGCGGTTCTTGAGGCCACGGCTGGATGAACATGGGACGGGGGAAAACTCGGCAGGGTAATGCCAATGGTTCAGGCGGCGCGTGGAGTTGGCGACACTACGTGAGCGCGCCGCTACTTGTGATCCTGCCATGCGGAATGCTAGCCCAGGAACCCAGCGGAGCGATGTTGCGCAGCAACGGATTTGGAATTGTGGTGAACAACAACGCTGTTCCCGCCTCCATCGCGCTCATGCGAAACGATCTCATCGAAACACGAAAGGGAGCCGTCAGCAGGATCGAAAGTACGGGGTCAACCGCCGATGTCAACCCCGAGACGATGGTGCAGTTTGAGGGCGACGAACTAGTGCTGGACCATGGCAGTCTGTCCGTGAATTCCAGCCGAGGGCTGCGAGTTCGCGTTGGCTGCTTGACAATCACACCGGTGAACGCCGCCAGCTGGACCCAATACGACGTGGTCGACCGGAACGGTAAGGTCACCGTGTCAGCAGTAAAAAGTGACGTTTATCTCGACGCGCGGTCTGGCAATGTGCAGCAGGTGAAGAAGTCTACGCAATCCAATCGTTCCATTGTGCGCGAGACCGAGCAGAAATCTCGAGAAGAGAGCTGCGGCGCCGCCCAGGTTCCAAGGGGATCTGTAGGAGGCGCCAGCGCTGCCGCTTTGCTCAATAATCCGTGGGTGGTCGGCGGTGCAGCCGCCGCCGCGGCCGCCGTTTGTATCGGAATCTGTCGTCGCGAAGATCCCATTAGCCCCGACACGCCGGCCAAGAACTAGCCAGTCCACCAATCGATTAAGTTGTGGCACGTTCGACAACCTCGGGGGCTGTCGCTCCGCGAACATAGTGGCTACTCCGTGACCACCGCCTTCACCAGATTGCGCGGATGGTCCACGTCGTAACCTTTTTTAACCGCGATATGGTATGCGAACAGCTGTAGCGGGATGACCTCAACGATAGGGAGGAGCAGTTCCGGAGCCCCGGGCACGTAGAAGACGTGGTCAGCAATTCTAGCAACTTCGGTATCGCCTTCGCCTGCGACTGCCACCAGCGGGCCGCGCCGCGACCGTACTTCTTTCATCACGTCCAGCGTTCTTCGGTAGCGCAGCACCGAATCCGGATCGTGATGATCGCACGTAGCCAGCACAACGACGGGCAGTTTTTCGTCCACCAAAGCGTTGGGGCCGTGTTTCAGCTCCCCGGCCGGATATCCCTCGGCGTGGGCGTAGGAGATTTCCTTGAGCTTGAGCGCGCCCTCGCGAGCGATGGCGTAATGCACGCCGCGACCGAGATATAGAAACTTTTCGGCGCTGAAATGTGCGTTTCCAAATTCCGCGGCCAGGGAGTCCCAGTGCGCCAATTGCTTCTCGATCGCCTCGGGTAGCCGCATCAGGCGCTCAAGATATGATCGAGTGACTTCCGACGTCATGCGTCCGCGCTTGCGCGCAAGGAACAGCGCCATCAGGTAGAGAATTGTTACTTGCGTGGTGAAGCTCTTAGTTGCGGGAATCGAAATCTCCGGACCAGCCCCGGTGATAAGCGCGGCCCCCGCCTCGCGCACGATGGTCGTGTCGGGCATGTTGGAAATTGCAATGGTCTTGACGCCGCGGGTCAAAGCTTCGCGCTGGGCGGCGATCGTGTCAGCAGTCTCTCCCGATTGGGTAATCACCATCACGATAGGATCGACCGAGGCATGGGTCGAGCGATAGCAATACTCGCTGGCGTATTCGACGTCGACTGCAACCCCCGAGAGATCTTCGATCATGATCTCGCCCGCGAGTCCGGCGTGGCGGCTGGATCCACTGGCAGCGATGATCAGTTTCTCGAACCGCAGCAGCGCGCTTTCAATTGGGTGCAACTGTCCCGGGAAAATGATGTCGTTCTTCAGATGCTTCTCGACGGTCTTGGCAATGGCTGCCGGCTGCTCGTAGATCTCCCTCCGCATGGCGTGCGAGAAAGTGTGGGGGTCGTTGTGATTTGCAGGATTCATGAGGTCTGGGCTGAGAGTAAACGATCTTTGCCTTCGCAAGCAACGGGCGGCGCTGACTTCGTAGCGCTGGCCTCCCGCCGGCTGCCGTAGCGGCGTCCTGCCGCTACTTCGCACTACGAGTGCGCTCCTTCGAAGTGCGCTTCGATTTCTTCCAGCGTCTTGCCCTTCGTTTCCGGCAGGAACCACGTCGCGGTCACGAAATATACGACCGTGCAGGCGGCGAATCCAAAAAACATCGTCGAATATCCGTACTTGCCGACAGTGGGCAGGAAGATGGCCGCGATGGTCGTCGACACGGCCTGGTTCATCACCAGCGCGATGCTCATCCCGTTCGAGCGGATGCGTGTCGGCATCAACTCCGAAAGCGCCAGCCAGACGCACACTCCGGGCCCGACGGCGTAAAACGCCATGAACACGAATAATGTAATCGCCACCACCCAGCCATTCCGCGGGGATGGCACCGGCGTGATCAGCGCATTCTCGATTTTCACCGGCGCCACGCGCGAGGCGTTGAGATCGGCGAACGGATTCGAGAAGAACGCGTTGATCTTGTTCGCCGGCACCGCGCCATCGCGGGAAATTTCAATCGCTTTGGCCGCGGGATCGTCGGAGCGCACCGCCTGGCTCGCCGCGCTGAAATCTCCGTAAGAATAGATCACTACCAGAGATGTCGGGCCGCCCGTCAGACTTGCCGGGTTGCCCGAAGCACTTAACAATCTGCGGGAGAGTTCCTGGTCGTAGGTCAGTTTCAGCGTCTGCTCCGATGTGACCATCGACTGCACCGCGGCTTTCACGTCGATCCCGAGCTTCTCGGTGCGCCGGAACAAAACCCCGGTACAAATCATGGAAACGATGATTCCCGCCGTGCCTAGCG
This sequence comes from uncultured Acidobacteriota bacterium, assembly GCA_963807095.1. GTDB lineage: Bacteria > Acidobacteriota > Terriglobia > Terriglobales > Acidobacteriaceae > Sulfotelmatobacter. The sequence goes on from CAWEAF010000004.1 coordinate 530,934, forward strand.
CGAGCAGAAACTTGCGTCCTTTGCGATCGACCAGCACGACACCGCCAAACGTGACCAGAAAATTCACAAACGTGAACAGGACGTATCCAACATGAGCGGCTAAGTCGGAGAGCCCGCTTTGCAGAAGTATGTTGGTGTTATAGGCGATGATCGAGTTGATGCCCGTGGTCTGATTGCAGGCCAGGATGATGCAGGCGAGAACGAAAGGAATGACATACTTTCGGCGCAGCAGGGATTCTTTAACTTTGCCGGAGCCGCTTTTGCTTGTTTCGGCGGCGGCCGCGTCTTGCATTTCCCTCAATTCAAGATCCGCCTGCTCCGCCGTGCGCGAGCGGAGCAGCGCCGCGTAGGCCGCCTCTTTCTTGCCACGTGTCAGCAGCCATCGCGGCGACTCTGCGAGCATGAAGCTCCCGATTACGAAGAGAAGTCCCGGAGGCAGCGAGACCCAGAAAATTCCACGCCAAGCGGCATTCTTAAAGGCGAAAATCGCAGCAGGATTGCCGAGTTTCGTGATGTAATCCAGCCGAAAACTGAAAAGCAGGCCAATCAGTGCTGCGATCGCGATGCCGGCAGTCAGCAACCACTGAAACACTCCGGTCCCTTTGCCGCGGCTCGATGCGGTGAGGCACTCAGCCAGATAGAGGGGAACAACCACCCCGATCAGGCCGGCGCTAGTCCCCTGCAACAGTCGTCCGAATACCAGAGGCCCGTAGCCATGCGCGAGCGCAATCATCGGAATGCTGATGACGAACATGACGCCGCTGATCGCCATTAACCATTTGCGGCCCATCCAGTCGGCAAGAAGTCCGGCGAACAGGGTCGAGATGACGCTCCCCAGCAACACCGCGGCAACCACGATCGACAGTTCGCTCCGATTGAGACCCGAGGTTGCCTCGAGGTAAGGGAGCGCGCCTGCGATGATGCCGACGTCGACTCCGTAAAGCAAGCCGCCCAGCCCGGCAACGATCAGCAAAAAACGGTTATAACGAACTTTTTTATCGTCGGGCAATGTAGAGGAGGTGGTTGCTGTTTGTGCCGTCATGAGTTTGTGAGGCGCGCGAAATGCACTTGGCATTGTAGCGTAGGGATGGAGGTGGGTAGCACCGGCGACCCACCGGCTGTGTGGCGGCCTTTGGCCGGCACATGCCAATCCCAGCAGTCGCGGATGACTACGAGCGAGGTCCCTTCGCGAGCGGCAGGGTGAATGAGAAGACAGAGCCGCTGCCGAGCTGGCTGACCACGCCGATCGTCCCGCCGTGTGCCTCAACGATTACCTTTGCAATGGCAAGACCCATGCCCGTGCCGGGCGCGGTGTAGCGCTGATTCTGGCCGCGATAGAACTTTTCGAAAATCAGCGATTGCTCAAACGAATCAATTCCCGGCCCGCGATCCGCAATGCTCGTCACCAGGCGATCGTTCAGCACTTCGCTGGTTACGCGGATCGGCGCTCCGGGAGGTGAGTATTTCCCCGCATTCTCCAGCAGGTGCATCAGAACCTCGCGAATACGCTCCACATCCATGAGCGCTTTCGGCAGATCCGGCGAGACAATGGTCTCGACGGGATGGTTTTCGAGAGCTTCATGCGCATCTTGCAGCGCCGGCTGCAGGGCATCCTGAATGAAATGCGGCTGCGGGTCGAGCTTGAACATGCCCGAATCGAGCTGGGCCATTTCGGACGCTTCACCTACCAAGCGGTTCAAGCGATCGGTCTCTTCGTCGATGACTGTCAGCAGATCGCGTTTGCCCGAATCATCGAGTGTGGCAGCCGATAACAGCGTAGTCACACTGGCTTTGATGGAGGTAAGGGGCGTGCGGAATTCATGGGTTACGGAATCAAGCAGGGCGGTACGAAGGTTTTCGTGTTCCTGCTCGGCGCGATTCTTGCTTAGGGCTTCGAGAGCGCGAGCGCGCTCAATGGCCAGCCCCGCAAGGCTTCCCACGGCATCCAGAGTTTCGCGCGACAGATCGTCGCCAGCGACGCCGAGCGCTCCAACCGTCCGCATTCCCAGACGCAACGGCACGTAAGAGACCCCACCTTGAGTGATGGGCTCGCCCCGCAGCAGAGCGGAACGCAGCACACTTTCTTCGAACTTGGCATCGAGCGAGGAGCGGTACACCGTGGGATGGTCTGCGGCCATGGCCACCACGCTGCCGACCGAGAATGTCTCCTGCACATACTTCGGCAAGGCGTTCAGCATCTCGAGCACGTTGTCCGATCCGAGCAGGCGCTGGCTAAGGCCAAATAAGCGTTCAACCTCCCGGCGGCGCTGCTGAGCGGCCTCCGCCTCGCTGCGCACCCGCTCAGCCAGGTTGCTGGCCACCAGGGCCGTGATCAAAAAAGCAAACAGGGCAACCCAATTCTGCGGATCGGCAATGGTGAAGGTCGCGACAGGCGGCAAAAAGAAGAAATTGAAAGCTGCAGTGGCCAAAACCGACATGACGACGGCATAGCGCAGTCCCCAGTACGCGGAGGTCAGCAGCACCATCACCAGAAACATCATGGCGACGGTCGTGTGATTCACGTGCAGCCGATAGTCGGCCGCGGTGATGATTCCAAGCGCCGCAACCACAAGGGCGTAGCGTACGGCTTGCGTGCGAGCCCGCGTTCTCACCCCCGCATTGTACGATGGAGGTGACATTTTGCAGGTTGCGAAAGAGAATAGCTCGATGCCCAAAACGCCCGAGGAATGGCTGCAGGAGGTTTCTCCCGAAAAACCGCGGGGAATTTTCAAGCTGTTCCTGGGATACGCTCCCGGAGTCGGCAAGACGTACAGCATGCTGAGCGAGGCCATTCGCCGCGCCAGCCGCGGTGAAGACGTGGTTGTCGGGGTGGTCGAAAGTCATGGCCGAAAGGCCACCGCGGAACTGGCCGCGAAACTTGATCGCGTACCTCCCCGCAAACTCGAATACAAGGGTACGGTTTTTGAAGAGATGGACGTCGATGCCATCCTAGCTCGTACGCCGGCGGTCGTAGTCGTCGATGAACTGGCTCACACCAACATCGAAGGCAGCAAGCACCCCAAGCGTTATGAAGACGTGATCGAGTTGCTGGATGGCAAAATCGATGTGCTCTCCACGATGAATGTGCAGCACGTGGAGAGCGTCGGGCCAACCGTGCAGCAGATCACCGGAGTGCAGGTGCGGGAGACCGTTCCTGACTGGGTGATGCAGCGGGTGGACGAGATTGTACTTGCCGACCTCACGCCGCAAGCGCTGCAGAAGCGCATGCAGCGAGGCGACATCTATCCGGTCGACCGTGCGCAACGAGCCCTATCCCATTTCTTTCGGCCAGGGAATCTGATCGCCCTTCGCGAGCTGGCACTACGCCAAGTGACCGGTGTGGTCGACCGCAGCCTGGATGCGTTTTTGGACAAAGACGGGACGCAACCGGCGCACACCGTCCGCGAGAGAATCGGAGTATGCGTGAGCTCGAATCCCGCGGCGCAGTACATCATCGCGCGGGGATCGCGCATGGCGCAGGCTATAGGAGGCGATCTTTTCGTTTTCTACATTGACGTGGGACGCGATACGAGTCCTGAAGACCAGAAGACTTTGGCGGAAAATATCCGTTTTGCCGAGAATCTCGGCGCCCGCGTGGTGCGGGGGAGAGGCCGGAGCATCGCCGATGGGCTGGCGCAACTCGTACGCGAAAATCACATCACGCAGGTGATCTTCGGACGCTCGGCCCGCACCGGCTGGCAGCGCTACCTGTATCTTTCTGCGATTCAGCGGTTCCTGCGAGATTCACCCTCGGTCGACGTGCATATCGTCACGCAGGAGGCGCGTTGATGGCTGACCGCCCGCACATCCTGGTGGTCGACGACGAACCGCAGATCACACGCGTGTTGCGCACCAGCCTTTCCGCTCAGGGCTACGACATTCGCGTGGCCAATAGCGGCGACATGGCGCTGGAGATCATGAAAGATTGGCAGCCGAGTCTGATCATTACCGACTTGTCGATGCCCTCGATGGATGGCGTGCAACTTTGCCGCAGCGTGCGTGCCGCATCGCAAGTGCCCATTGTCGTGCTTTCTGTTCGCGACAAAGAGCAGCAAAAGGTCGAGGCGCTCGATGCCGGCGCCGACGACTACGTGACCAAGCCTTTTGGGATGAACGAACTCCTGGCGAGAGTGCGCGCCAACCTGCGCCGCGTGGCGCCAGATTCCGAACAAGATCCAGTGATCGAAATCGGCGACTTTCGCATCGATACTGCTGCGCACAAGGTCAGCGTATTGCATAACGAAGTGCGCCTCACGCCCAAGGAATTCGATCTGCTGGTGTACCTGGCGCGTCGGCCAGGGAAAGTCGTAAACCACCGCACTCTGCTGGCCGCCATCTGGGGCGGACAGAGCACCGAGCAGGTGGAGTATCTTCGCGTGTTCGTCGGCCAATTGCGCAAGAAACTGGAGCCCGACACCGCTTCACCGCGCTATATCGTCACAGAACCATGGGTGGGATATCGCTTCGAACCCGGCGAATAAAACCTTTTCACCTCGTGCGCCTAACCGGCGGCAATTCCACCAATCACCCCCTCTTACGAACATTCTATGGACTCTTTATTCAAAATTTATGCCCTGCGCTATCCAATGAGTTGAGCGGACGGAACGTCCTGTAGTTGGATCGTCCGCCGATTCGTGAGAAGGGGGCGAAAGTTCAACTCATGTCGGCGATCCAAGAAGTGAACGCAGAGCAACTCGCAAAACTGTTTTTCAATTATCGGGAAGCCTTAGCGCATAGCTTTAGCGCGCAGGGTTGTACTGAGCACGATCAGCCAGAAAACCTCTTCTGGGAGCGCACCTCTCAAACTGAACGCAAGCTGATGGTTGCGGCCGCGCGACTCACATTGCTCGAATTGTCGACCACCCCGGTCAGTCCCAAGCCCGGTCGTAAGTACTTCGCCAATCCTGGAGAGGCGGACTGGGGATGCTGAGCGCCGACGCCTTCGCCTGAAATCCATGCAGAGGCTTATGCCTCTTTACAACTTCTTTATGAACTTTTTACCCCCGTTTTATGCGGGGAAATTTCAAATGAATCCGGTTACCTATATTTACGGTGTGCGCATGTTGAAACTCGGCTTGACGTTGCTGTGTGTCGGAGCTGTGGGTTTTCTGCTGCGTGTGTTGGCAGCATTGTTCAGGGAGTCACGCAGATTTGTACCGGTAGAGGGCCGGGCTCACCTGGCGAAGTACGATCCATCCAAAAAGCAGGGAAAACTCATTGTGATTCCGGTAAGTGCGCCGCCTCGCAAATTTCCGTGGAAGGCAATCGAGCGCATCGTGAGTCTCCTGCTGATCTGTTTCGCGCTCTCACTTTCGCTTGAGGCGCAATCTAGCGATCAAGCATCTGGCGCTGCGCCCGCGAATTCCTGGCAGTACGGTGGCTTTGTAGACTTGGGATATCTTCACGACTTCAACGATCCCGCAAATGGGCTGTTTCGCAGCCGCGGCACCACCTTCCGCCTCAATGAAGCCAACCTGAACATGAGCGCGCTCTATTTAAGAAAGACTGCGTCGGAGTCATCGCGATGGGGCGCCGAGTTGACGGCGCAAGCTGGCAGCGACTCCGAAGTCTTCGGGTTTTCCGCGACGGCTCCAAACCTCGACGGCTCTAGGGGGTTGCGTCATCTCGGTCCGACCGATGTCTCCTATCTGGCGGCCGTTGGGAAAGGCTTGACCGTCCAGGGCGGTGTCTTTAACAGCTTCATCGGATACGATTCGCTCTACGCTAAGGACAACTTCAACTACACGCGTCCATGGGGCGCCGATTTTACGCCATATCTGATGATGGGTGTGAACGCGCAGTATCCGTTCACGGCGAAGCTGAATGCCAGCGTATTTGTGGTCAACGGATACTGGCATTTGGCAGACGCCAATAATGTTCCGAGCTCCGGCGCTCAGCTCGCCTACAAGCCCTCCGCGGCATTGAGCCTGAAGCAGACAGTGCTCTACGGGCCGCACCAGTCTGACACATCCCTGGAGTTTTGGCGGTTTCTCTCCGATAGCATAGCGGAGTGGAAGCGTGACGCGGCGACAATTGCATTTGAATATCAGGTTGCGGACGAGAAGGTCGACGTTCCGGGAAATCCGCGAGCCTTGTGGATGTCTTCGCAAATGCCGATGCACTGGGCATTCGACAAGCACTGGAGCGCGACCGTGCGACCTGAAGTAGCGTGGGACCGCAACGGCCGCTGGACGGGATTCTCCCAGACCGTAAAAGCAGTTACGAGCACGATCGAATACCGGACCTCTTATCGTGCCGCCGGCGCGATCGTGCGACTGGAACACCGCTGGGATGATTCCCGTGGACCGCAAGGAGGGTTCTTCATTGATGGAGATGCCATCCCCGGCGTGCCCCGGCTTACTGCTGGCCAGCAGCTGTTTGGCGTGGGCTTGATTTTGACCTTTGATTCCAGCTTTCACCATTGAGAGATCTCAACGGAGGTTAGTGTGACGGACGTCATCTTTATCGCAGTTACGATCGTATTCTTCGCGCTCTCGATTGCCTATGTGCACTTCTGTGAGCGCGTGAAGTAGGAGCTTATGGATACTCAATCACTCATCATGCTGATCATCAGCGCCGCAGCGGCCGTGTATCTGTTCTACGCGCTGCTGCGCCCGGAGAAATTCTGAGATGACGATCAATGGCTGGCTGCAAATCTTCGTCTTTCTTGCCCTGATCTTCGCGGTCACTAAACCCTTGGGCGTGTTCATGACGCGCGTGTTCTCGCGAGAACGTACCTTTCTCGATCCCGTGCTGCGGCCGCTTGAACGGCTGCTGTACCGCGTGACTGGCGTCGACGAGAACCACGAAATGCGCTGGACCGAATACGCCACCGCCATGCTGCTTTTCAGCGGCGTGTCGATGCTGTTGCTCTACGTGATTCAGCGGGTCCAAGGCATGCTGCCATTCAATCCGCAACATTTCACGGGGGTCACGCCGCAGCATCTGGCGTTCAACACGGCGGCCTCTTTCACCACGAATACCAATTGGCAGGCCTATTCGGGCGAGACCACGATGAGCTATCTCACGCAGATGGCTGGTCTGGCATATCACAACTTCGCTTCGGCTGCGACCGGGATCGTGCTCGCCATCGCTTTTATCCGGGGCATTGCCCGCCGACAGATGCAGACGCTGGGCAACTTCTGGGTCGATTTCGTTCGCTGTTGCTTGTGGGTGCTGCTGCCGGCCTCGATTGTGGGCGCGCTGTTTCTCGTTTCCCAGGGCGTTGTGCAGAATCTCAGGCCTTACGACACTGTGAAACTGGTCGAGCCGCAACAGGTGCAGCGTGTCGGGGCTGACGGCAAACCCGCTGTTGACGCCGCCGGCAAACCTGTGATTGACACCGTTGCCACGCAAACCATCGCGCAGGGTCCGGTTGCATCACAGGAAATCATCAAGGAGTGGGGTACGAATGGCGGCGGTTTCTTCAACGCGAATAGCGCTCATCCTTTTGAGAATCCCACGCCGCTGACGAACCTGTTCGAAATGTTCTGCATATTCGCCATCGGCTCCGGGCTGACTTACACCCTTGGCCGGATGACCGGCTCCGTAGCACATGGTTGGGCGGTATGGGCGGCGATGGCGCTGTTATTTCTTGCGGGAGTGACGACCGCGTACTGGGCAGAAGCAAAAGGCAATCCGTTATATCCCGCGACAGTCGCACAACACGTTTCCGCCACGCAACCCGGCGGAAACATGGAAGGCAAGGAGACGCGATTCGGCATCGCCAATTCCGCGCTCTTCGCGACTGTGACCACGGATGCGAGTTGCGGCGCCATCAACAGCTGGCACGATTCCTTTACTCCGCTCGGCGGCCTGGTTCCCCTGGTCAACATCATGCTGAGTGAAGTCATCTTCGGGGGCGTTGGATCGGGCATGTACGGCATTCTGGTTTACATCGTGCTGGCCGTGTTCATCGCGGGCCTCATGGTCGGGCGTACTCCGGAATATCTCGGGAAGAAGATCGAAGCCTACGACGTCAAGATGGCAATGCTGGTCTCGCTAGTGTTTCCTCTGATCATCCTGACGCTGGCAGGGATTTCGTCAGTCAAGGGCTTCGGGACTTCGAGCATCAGCAATCCGGGGCCGCACGGTCTTAGCCAAATCCTGTACGCCTTTGTCTCCTCCGCGGGAAACAATGGCTCAGCTTTCGCCGGCCTGACCGTCAACACGCCCTGGTATGACACCGCCACGGGGATCACGACCCTGGTTGGGCGTTTCTTCATGATCATTCCCATGCTGGCCATCGCCGGCAACCTGGCGCAGAAGAAGTACGTACCACCGTCGCTGGGGACGTTTCCTGTCACAACCCCGCTGTTCACGTTTCTGCTGATCAGCGTCATTTTGATTCTCGGAGCGCTCACATTTTTCCCGGCGCTCAGTCTGGGGCCGATTCTCGAACACCTGCTGTTGAACGTTGGGAAGACTTTTTGAGGGATCGAATGGCTAGCCATCACAAATCAATCTGGGATCTGAAACTGGTTCGCAACGCATCGTGGAGTTCCATACTGAAACTGAACCCGCGGCATATGATGGGCAATCCCGTCATGTTTGTGGTGGAGATTGGCAGTGTGATCACCACCGCGCTGCTGGTTCTTCATCCGCAGGCTGCCTTTCGTTTTAACCTGCAGATCACGCTGTGGCTATGGTTCACCGTTCTGTTCGCCAATTTTGCAGAGGCGATGGCTGAAGGCCGAGGCAAGGCTCAAGCCGAGACGTTGCGTCGAGCCCGATCCGAGACGATGGCGAACCGCTTGCTACCGAGCGGCAAGACCGAGCAGGTCGCGAGCGCGAAGTTGCGCGCTGGAGATCTGGTGCTGGTCTCGGCGGGAGAACTTATCCCCGGCGACGGGGAGATCGTCGAAGGAGTGGCCTCAGTGGATGAATCGGCCATCACCGGGGAGTCCGCTCCAGTGATTCGCGAAGCCGGCGGCGATCGATCGGCGGTTACTGGTGGCACCCGCGTTCTCAGCGATCAGATCAAGATCAGGATTACGTCGAATCCCGGTGAGACCTTCCTCGATCGAATGATCGCTCTCGTAGAAGGGGCAACGCGGCAAAAGACGCCAAACGAAATCGCATTGAATATTCTTCTGGCCGGCTTGACAATCATCTTCCTGCTGGCCGTGGTTACGCTGCAACCCTTCGCCATCTACTCGGGATCGCCACAGACCGTATTCGTGCTCGTGTCGCTGCTGGTCTGCCTGATTCCTACGACCATTGGCGGATTGCTCTCGGCGATCGGCATTGCCGGAATGGATCGCCTGGTGCAGCATAACGTCCTGGCAATGTCGGGACGCGCGGTCGAGGCTGCTGGCGACGTAAACACTCTGCTTCTGGACAAGACCGGAACCATCACCTTCGGCAATCGGCAGGCGACTGAATTTCTGCCCGCGCCGGGTGTTTCTGAATCGGAGATGGCCGACGCTGCGCAACTTTCGTCGTTGGCCGATGAGACTCCGGAAGGCCGATCCATTGTTGTTCTTGCCAAGGAAAAATATCGTCTGCGCGGGCGCGACTTTGCCAGTCACGAAGCCGAATTCATCCCGTTCACTGCGCAGACCCGGATGTCGGGAGTCAATCTCGATGGCCGCGAAATTCGTAAGGGTGCCGCAGACGCCATCGCACGCTACGTCGAGCAAAACGGCAATGGCGCCATGCCCGCAGAGGTTCGCGCTGCGGTCGAGCGCATTGCCACCTCCGGCGGCACGCCGCTGGTGGTCGCCGAGAATCGCCGTCCTATGGGGGTCATTCACCTCAAAGATGTCGTGAAAGGCGGTATCCGCGATCGCTTTGCCCAGCTCCGCGCCATGGGCATTCGGACCGTGATGATTACCGGAGACAATCCTCTGACTGCCGCAGCCATCGCGCGGGAGGCTGGCGTCGACGATTTTCTCGCTCAGGCCACGCCCGAAGAGAAGATGAAGCTCATCCGTAGCGAGCAGGCTGGAGGCAAGCTCGTTGCTATGACTGGTGACGGCACCAACGACGCTCCAGCGCTTGCTCAAGCCGACGTCGGGGTCGCCATGAATACCGGCACGCAAGCGGCAAAGGAAGCTGGAAACATGGTGGACCTCGATTCCAATCCCACCAAGCTGATTGAGGTCGTGGAAATCGGCAAGCAGTTGCTCATGACTCGTGGAGCTCTTACGACCTTCTCGATCGCCAATGACGTGGCCAAGTATTTCGCGATCATCCCGGCGATGTTTGCTGCGACGTTTCCGGTGCTCAACACGTTGAACATCATGCATCTGAAAACGCCGGAATCAGCCATTCTCTCGGCCGTCATTTTCAACGCCCTGATCATCATCGCACTCATTCCCTTGGCGCTGCGAGGCGTGAAATATCGCGCCATGAATGCCGAGGCGCTGCTTCGCCGCAATCTCTTGCTCTATGGAGTGGGCGGAATTATCGCACCCTTCGTCGGCATCAAGATTATCGATGTACTCATCACCGCTGTTGGACTCGCCTGAGGACTGAAAATGAAGAAGAACCTGCTTACCGCGTTCCTAATGACCATCTCCACCACGATCTTGTTGGGGCTGATCTACCCTCTGGTGATTACCGGACTGGCTCAAGTTTTATTTAAAGACAAGGCGAACGGCCAGATTGTACGCCGCAACGGAGAGGCTGTCGGATCTCGAATCATTGCGCAGCCATTTACCTCGGCCAAATACTTTCATCCACGTCCTTCTGCCGCCGGCAACGGATACGACGCTGCCAACTCCGGCGGTACCAACTATGCCTCGACGAATCAGAAGCTGATTGATCGCGTGAAAGCCGATGCCTCGACGCTGCAGGCCGAGAATCCTGGTCAGGCGGTCCCTGTGGACCTCATCACCACCTCCGCATCTGGTCTCGATCCCGAGATTTCGCCGGCCGCCGCTGAATTTCAAATTCCGCGCGTCGCCCGCGCGCGTGGACTCTCCGAGCCGACTGTGCGCGATCTCGTCGACAAACACATTACCCAGAGGGATTTAGGACTGCTGGGCGAGCCACGCGTCAACGTCCTGGATCTGAATCTCGCGCTGGACGATCTTTCGGCAAAACCCTGAGAACCGCGGCGGAGTCTGCTCGCTTCGCGAACGACTACGGGCCCAGTTCGCCATAAATATCCAGCTCGGTTGCGGTCGGAACGAACACTCTTCCGTTTGCGATCGTCGGCACGGTAAATTTCAAGGCCAGACCAGCCTGGTCACGGCTTCCCGCCTGGGCACTGTTGTACAGTTCGTTCGCAACGTTGGTAGCGTCATAGGCATGCAGTACAGCCGATCCACTGGAGGCCGGGTCCGTGCCGACATAGGCGGAATTGTCGATGTCCCAGATGATGCCGTTATTCATCCCATTTGCTGAAAGCGAAGGGGTAGCGCCATGCATGCCGAAGGAAGTCGCCGAAATCGAAGTAGGACTGGCTGAAAGTTGTTGTCCGGCGCCGGCTCCCGCCGTCCAGCTAAATTGTCGGAGAACGTCCCCGTTGGAGTGAATGTATACCGAACCATTCCAGTACACCGGGGTGGAAAAGATGTTGTTAAGCTGCGAGGTCCCGATGTGGACGGTCTGCAGGACATTATTGGACGTATTGTTGTAGCCGCCCATGTTGTCGCGATTCACAACGAAGATGTTGCCATCCTTCCCCCCTCCAAGTGTCTCGTGAGGTGTCGAGGAAGATCCCGGTAGCAAGATGTTCCCTCCGCTACCCAAATCCGCGTCATTGGTGGCGAGGAAGGCATTGTCGTCTGGAGCAAAGTAATCGAGCACCGAGAGATTCTTCGGATCAAGGCGCAGGAACGAATCGTTGTAACCCACCATCGATGTGGCAGAGATCCAGTTCTCGTCGCCCGCATCGGTTCCGCTCATCACGTAGAGTTCGCCAGTTATATCGTCGATCGCCGGAGCCTCGCCGCTGGACCAGAATGCACCTCCCTGCGCCCCGTTGGTAGATTCAAAGATCGCTTCTTGGGCTAGAGACGACTTGTCGTATGCGAGGATCCATCCATGCGGGCAACTCCCGATCGCAATGTATATCCAATTCGTCACCGGATCCAACGCCAGACCCATGCGCTGGTAGCAGCCGTTGCCAATGTTGTCACCGTTATATGAGCCTCCTACGGTCACAGGGCTGACTTTGTCGGCTCCGGTTGTTGCATCGAGGGCGTGGAGCTGGTACCAGGGGGTCTGACCATTCACGTGCGCGACCACATAGATCGTGTTGGTTGTGGCATCGATCACCGGTGTAGAAAGAATTCCGACATAAGGCCATGGGCCTTCGGAATCGAAAGCGCCGATCGGAGCCCCGAAATTCACGTGCCAAAAGGTCGTCGGATTTGCCGAGGTCGCGTCGGCGTCGAAGGCGTACACGCTGTTGTTCTGCGTTGCGACGAACACCACATCGCGCGTGCCCTGGTTCGGAATGTTCAATTGGGGCACATACAACGGCTGCCCGTAAATCTGGCCGTCAACCGGGTAAGAAACCAGTTTCCCGAATTGATTGGAGTTCACGTTCGATGGCGTGAGTGTCACTTCTTCGAGGTATGCGCCGTCGCGCGCGTCGTCGTTGTGATAGGTCAAGACAGCGGACTGCGCTACGTTCACCACCGTCACCCGGCTGCTGACTGTGTCTGACGGGAAGGCCACGCTGGCCGCCGTAATGGTATGCAATCCAATCGCGACCGGCGCCGTGTACAGTCCCGTCGTGTCAATTGTTCCGACAGTACTGTTGCCGCCCGCGATGTTGTCGACCGACCATGTCACGCTTGTATTCGTGAGCCCCGTAATCGTCGCGGTGTACTGCTCGGTCGCCGATGGCGAAAGAAGGGTTGCCCCCGGCGAAATGGAGAACGAGAACACCGTTGCCTGGGCGCTCGCGGTGTCTCCCGCGCCGCTGCCATCGCTGGCGGTAATGGTGTGATTCCCGGCCTGCGAAGGTGCAGTGTAGAGTCCGCTGCTGCTGATCGTGCCCACGCTCGAATTGCCGCCGGTTATGCTGTCCACCGACCACGTGATCGCCGGATTCGAGACGCCCTGAACGCTGACAGTGAACTGTTGGGTTGCGCCGGTGAGTAGCGTCGTACTACCCGGCGTGAGATCGACTGGACCTGTGACGGTGATACTGGCGCTCACGCTGCTCGAGGTTTGGGCGGCGCTGGTCGCGCTCACCGTGTGGGTTCCCGCCGCGCCCGGTGCCGTGTACAAGCCAGTGGTGCTGATGGTGCCAGTCGTCGTGTTTCCGCCGGCTACGCCGTCTACAGACCACGAAACCGTTGTATTTGTGAGTCCCTGGAGAGTTGCCGTGAACTGTTGTGTCGCGCCCTCGGTAATCATTGCGCTGCCCGGCGAAATGCCAAACGTGAACACGATTATCGGTGCAGTGGCGCTATTGCCGGGGCCGGTTCCACTGCTGGCGCCGATCGTGTGATTCCCCGCCTCCGCCGGAGCCGTGTAAAGTCCCTCGCTTGTGATCGTTCCCACGCTGGCGTTCCCCCCGCTGACGCCATCGACCGACCACGCGACGGTCGGACTGGTCTGCCCTACCACCGCAGCTTGAAATTGTTGGGTGGCTCCCGCCAGCAGGGTCGCCGTAGCCGGCGTGATTGAGACCAGTCCCGTAACAGTGACAGTCGCGCTGGCGCTCTTGGTCGGGTCCGCCACGCTGGTCGCCGTCACGATGTGGGTACCCGCTTGGCTGGGAGCCGTGTACACGCCCGATGTCGTAATCGTGCCGTCGGCTTGGTTTCCTCCCGCCACGTTGTCCACGGACCATGTGACCGCCGTATTGCCCGTGCCGGTCACTGTGGCCGTAAATTGCTGGGTCGCCCCGGCGACGGTGGCCGACGTTTGGCTCAACTGTATGTTCACCTGTTGGTGCGACGTCGAAGTCGGTGTACCTCCTGTTTTCATGCCGGCGCAACCGACTGTGGGAAGAACGAAAGCCAGAACAACAAAGAAGCGCTTGGAAAATCCAGACTCGGCAGTACTCATACGGCGAGTGACCAACCCCTCGGTGTCGCTCCCAGATTGCGAACAAAGTTCAGATCATGTGGGTGACAAAGACGACACAATAGATGTGAGTTCGACTCGCAGGGTTGGCGTCCTCCAAAGGTGTCTGGTGCGGCAACCTAACTCGTTCGCTCGCAACGCCGTGTCCCAAGCCGGAGACGCCTTCACATGAGATAATGACTGTGCCTCGGCTGGTTCCCAAGTTCATTCGGCCCGGTCACTCCAAGGGCCCCGTAGCTCAGTTGGATAGAGCAGCGGTTTCCTAAACCGTTGGTCGGCGGTTCGACTCCGCCCGGGGCCTCCACGACACGGTTGGGTCCGACCCGAAACACGAAGTTCCACCACGGAGACACGGAATCTCGGAGAAAACATGAAGAAACGGAATTTCCTTGGTGTCTCCGTGCCTCAGTGCTAAGAGTTCAGTGGTAAGAGTTCAGTGGTAAGAGTATGGTTCGGGTCAGCGAGCCATCCGCACGGGCCGCGCTGGAATTCTCGGTTTGGGCTTCGACTTGAGGGTAAATCCGCTGAAGTAGCTGTATCCGCCCAGAGCGCCGCCGGCAAAGGTTGCGGTGACGATCACCCAGGTCCACGATCCCAATTCTTCCAGGCCTAAGTTCGCGAGATCCCAAAAGGTGAGGGGCCAGACAAAAATCACGTACACGCCGACCAAGCTCAATAGCCCAACGAAACCGAGGAACAGAGCCGAGATCCCTCCCAGCAAGCCGGCATAGAAAAGCATACGACGATACAGATCCTGCGCCGCGGGCGGGCGTGGCGAGCTCGTGGGCCGCTTTCTTTGTACGACCGGAGACAATTCTCCTCCCAGACTTTCGTGAGAGTGCGCTAATCCATTCAAAGCATAAAGAGAGATAACGCAGGGACCAAGTTACGAAGGGGCGTCTCGCGGCAGTTCTTTCGAAATTCTCGCGCACGAGCCGACGCAAAATAGATGCGCAGGGATCTTTCGATCCCTGCGCAACAGACATGGCAAAGAACTATGGCCTCGCTACTGCGGCTTGAAGTTCTGGTGATAGCTCAGGTTCACAATATCCTGGAACATCGGAGTGCCCGGAGGCAGGTTCGCCGGATTCAGGAACAGCGTATCGAAATAGAAATCACGAGTTGGAGCGCCGTATACCGTGGTACAGCACTTAAACGTACCAGTGTTGTATTCCGAGTAATACATACTGACCAGAGATCCGCTGTAAGAAACCGTACCTCCCCAACTCTCGAGCAGGCGCAGGAAGTTGTGCATACCTCCGTCGGTGCCGAAGTCTTTATTCGCTACCGGAGTCCATCCGGGTTCTGGAAATGGGATATTCTTTCCCGCCGCAATCGCCATTCGGTAGTACGTGTTCGAAGGCGTGCGGTTGGCAAGCGTGGTGGGATTATTGAGGCTATTGAGGTCGTCCCAGTTATTAGACAGCAGCGTGACCGAGTCGGCGATAATGGAAGCTGCCGAGTGCGGCGTATTGTTAGTACCGCCGGTCCAGTAGGGATCGGCCGCGGATGTGTTGTAATCGCCCTCTACGTAAACCGGATTCTCCGAAGCCACCGTAAATCCGCCCTGGTTGTTGTCGGGACGGACCGGCAGATAGCTTGTTTTCGTAGCAGCGTTCATTCCCCCGGCTTCCAGCTTCAGAACGTGACGGGCGCCCGTGACCGCGTTGGCCAAGCCGGTAGTGTTGCACGTGGTGGTCTGGTATGATTGGTTTGTTGCCGGTATTGACGTTGAAACCGTACCCGATATTCACCGCGCCCCAGTTGTCGAGCAAGCCATTCTGGTCGGCGTCCTCGGGCGAGTAGGTGTAATAAGTAGCGCCCTCCAGGACACCGTCCGGAGTTGTTGAGGTCAAGACCTGAGCCGAGTTGACCACGTCTTCGAGCCCTGACTCACCGCTGATGATGCCCGCTGGAGTCAGTCCGCCGTTCGACGGATTAGGGTCAACCAGCATGCCGCGGTGGTCAGAGAAGTAGAGGATGTAGCCGTTCTCATTGGCATAGGGCACGAGGTTGCCGGCGCCTCCCCCATAAGGAGCCGCATGTTTCAGCCAGAGAGCCAGGTTTGCGACATTAAGTTCCACGGCATTCATAATGCCGTTGACCGCGCAGCCGTTGGCATTGTCGCGCATTTCGCCTTCACGCGTGTCGTAGAAGTTGATGGGATAAAAGTTTCCGCTGTTGCCGATAGAGCTCCCAACTGTTGCAGTGCGCATTTGCTGCAAGATGATGATCGCGTTCGGGTTGATCGGATCGGAGCCCGGCCCGGTGGGCGGAGTATCGTACTTGCGGCTAAACCCCCAGCTCAACCACTCTTGCGTGACCGCGGTCCAGCCTCCTACAGCGTTCTTATACTCGATGCGGATCCAAGCCCCGTCGCCACCGGCGGGAAGGCCGGTCTTGGTGACTTCTCCCAGCAGAGGCCACGTGTTCCAGCCTGAGTAATTGAAAGGTGGCACCCAGTTGTTGACTCCTTTGGTAGCCATTCCGAAGAATTGTGTTCCGGGTAGTACGTCGGCGGCCCCGGCCGTGGTTTTGGTTCCGGCTCCTGCCGGGATGACGATGCCTGTATTGGGGACAAACTGAATGTCACCTGCCAGCTGCCCTGGGCCCTCATCCGGATGCAAATCACTAACGGTATCCGCAAGCAGAATTCGAATGGCTGCTTTGTTGGCTAACCGCGAGCTGCCCAAGGCGCCGGTCGGGGATTCGCCTACAAGCGGCCGGCGAATGATCGCAATAGGATCGGTACAAGGCGGCGGTTGGCTTACGCAACTGTTCTGCACAAACGGCAGTTGCATGTTCGTCGCGCCCGTCAATGAGTTAATCAGGAAACCGTTCAGAGTTCCCGAGGAAATGCTGGGGAAATTCGGGTTCTTCGCGCCAGCGAGCCCGGGATATCCCCCACTCCAACTAGCATCTCCGGGAATGGTGGCAGCCGTCGGAAGCGCCTTGCAGTTCGCCACGGCCGGGGGAAACACTGGGGGAACTGTCGAGGGGCACGCACCACTGGCGATCGGGAGCCAGACCGTCCCACCGTAACCACCGGTGGTCGCATATCCGTTTTCCAGCCGATCCATCACAACCTGTTTAAAGGCAGAAACTTTGTCCGTGAAAACCAGATTTGCCCCACTCGCAACAAACAGGCTCGAATTGGTATGGACGCGTCCGGCAAATTCGAAGTTGGGTCCGGCGAAATAGCTGCAGTCGTAGCCGCAAAACACGCCAAACTGAAAGACGGGAACCAGCGCAATCTCCACTGCCACGAGTGATATTCACCGACGCGCCCGAGGGACGGGTGGCGATGACCTGTAGCGTCATCGGAATGATTTGGGCGTCCAGGCCGGCGTTTTGCCCGGAACTTATCGCGCCGAAACGAGCTTTGCGGACCGCCGGTGACAGGGTCAGTTGGATAGATGATTTTGATGTTCCCGGGAAGATAGTTTATCCCCGGTACCATGGCTGGAGTGGGAGGATAGTTGACCAGATTCTGAATCTGGGCGTTGGTGGGAACCATGTACAGGGTGTAGAGCGCGGAGAGGTCCGAGGTCAGCTTCTCCATGCCGGACTCAGCGCCGTAATAGGCGAGGTTGGCCTCCAGGTCGTTCCCCGACATGCGGTTCTCGTTGGTCACCATGAACAGAAGCCCAACGGCCACGCCGGATAGCAGCACCATGATGATCAGTGCCGCGATCAGAGTGAAACCCTGCTGCCTGCGATTTTTCCCGTATCCCATTGCGAGTTCTCCTGCACTCATGCGAACATTGTTTATAGCGGTCGCGAAACGCCATATTGCGGGCGCTGATTGCGGTCGCCAGATACATATTTTGCGATTTGTTTCCGTAATTGCTGATGCTCTGTCCCATCAGCACAATGTTGATCTTCTGCATCAGGTTGGGCGACTCGCCGACTCCGATGGGGTCGGCCTGGTTCGCGTCGAGCGCCGCGGTAGTCGAGTTGTAAACGTCATAGCTGAACTGCAGGTTGATGATGTCGTCCGCCACCGGGACAGGGGTGAGCCCGTTGACCTGCCGCATAAGACGCGGCCGTTCGCCATTGGCTGGCACAGTCAGGTAATAGGTCACCGCCAACAGGCGGTTTGCGCTGGTGCTGCTCCCGCCAGAAATGGCCTTGATATTGTTGAACTTTGCAGCGTTCTGATTCATATTCAGCGGGTCCAGATCGGCAAATGTGATGCTGGTCCCAGTGAGGTTCGTGACTTCGCCCACCGCGGTGCCCGCCGTGTTTTGAAGGAGAATGAGATCGCCAACCTGCACTTGCCCCGCCGAGGTGATCAACTGCGGGAGGGGGGAGGGGTTGAGGCGAGAGTGATGCCGGTGCCGCTACCCGGGGTCGTGAAGGTCACCTTGTCCAAGCGGCAGGACGCAGTTGTAGTCGACGTAGATCGTCGTAATGCTGTCGTTGATGGCCGGCGCCGGCGCCGACAGTATGGACGCATTCGCTTCGACCCCGTTCTTAAACCCCGGTATCACGCCATACATGTAATTCGCGGGGTACGTAAAAGCCGGAACATGGCAGGTCCCGCCCTGGTCGCAGCCGTATTTTGACAAGCTGGATCCGGTTCCATTGGGCAACTGGACTCCGCCGGCGGGAAGGCCCGCCCCGGCCATGCTGATGTCTTTGACCATCAGATCGATGGCTGCCCGCATGTTCTGTTGGGTCTCCGCGCGCTGCATCACCGTCCGGGTGGTGTCCATACCGGTCTTGAACAGACTCGACATGGTCGCCAGCACGATAAGCCCAAGCGCCATGGAAATCATCAGTTCCAGCAGCGTGAAGCCCTGTTTCGTATTGTGTTTTTGTGCTCTCATGATTCCTGCTCTCGTATCTAGCGGAATGAAGATATCAGCGCGTTTACCGTGTAGCTGCGCGCGCCGCCAGAAATTCCCGTATAGCTGACCGTAACCGCGATCTGCTTCAAGTCTGGGTTGGTGGTGACTCCATCCACTTCCAGCACCGGCGAGATCGTGATGGTGCGCGTGAAATTCGTGAGGCCCATGGGCTGGTCGTCGGCGGTTCCCAACTTTCCATCGGGCCCGGGCAGGGGAATGCATTCCGGTCCGGCGGGGCAAACTCCATTGGCGGGAAACGGAGTATCGTCCGCCGTGTTCACCAATCCATCAGTCCCTGCGTACCAAAGTGGCTTAGGGCCGGTTGAAAAAATGCCGCCACTGGGGATGTTATTGATGGCCGCGAAAGTGATCTGCTGGGTGTTGCGCGCCGTGAAGATGCTTTCCATCGCTTCCAGCGCCTTCTGCCGCGCGATCAGGTTCTCCTCAGCATAGTGGGTCGATGCCATGGTGCTGGCGATGGCCGCCACAATCGTCATAATGCCAATACCCAAGATCACAATGGCGATCATGACTTCAATCAGCGAGAAGCCGCTTTGCTTGCTGCGAACGAAAGGTTTGTGCCTCATTGTTGCACCCACTTATTCCCAATTCCGGCGACGTTATCGAGCCGCCAGCCTCGGACTCTTCCCGTAGTTCCAAATATCGAGATTGCCCGCGAGTTGCGCACGTCTCCGGGGCGCGTAAGGTAGATCACGCCGCTGTTGTAGTTCCCCGTCGTGTCCTGGGACGAGCCGTCGGGCATGAACATGACGTAGTCCTGGCTGCCCAATCCCATGCCCTGATCGAAGTCGATGGGCACCAAGCCCGTGCCAAAGCCGTCGGGAGCGGTCGTCGGAAATCCTTGCACCGCGAATTGAACGTCCGGCGGCAGGGTGTACGTCGCGACCGTCACCGGCGCTGGCGATACTGGCGTCGCAAATTGCCAGTACTGCACGGTAATCGTCCCGGGCGCGGTGAAGGTGAGGATGTAACGCTTGCTCTGTGCGATCGACTGGTTGTGATATGTGCGGATCACCGACAACGCGGTGTCGTACGCCGCGTCTACGTGGTTTTGCTGGTACAGCGGCTTCAGGGCCATGATCGAGATGCCGCCGATCACCAGTCCCAGACTGACCACGACCATCATTTCCAGCAGCGAGAACCCGCGATCTTTATTCGCCATGAGTGTGCTCTTTTGCGGGGGAACAGCGGGTGAGCACGCGTGGGATATACCTCTCCCACGTCGAAGCTCAGCGCCTACTTATGCTAAGAACACCGGGAGGTTCCTTCAAATTACCTTGGTGCGGTGTGCGACGTGACCTTTTTCTTGGTTCTCAGGATTGCGGGGATTACGAGAGTCACTATGCTTTGAAGGTGGGGAGCGTCGGCAGGTAGCGCCGTGTGCGAGCGAGGCCGGTTTTCCAACTCTTGAAGATCATAGGACCTGCGGGTGCATCATGCGGGATTGGCGCCCTGCTCTTTTCGGTGACTTTCCACCGACAACTTCCGCAGCGACAAGCGTTCCTGGTGCGCTAAGATCAGACCCAGAGGCACGACCGCCGCGAAGGTAACCAGCCACAACAGGATGCCGCAACTCGCCGCCAACTCCGCTGGTACGTCAAACACACTGGAGAGGGTCGCGATTGTCGCCATCTGCGAACCCCCACCTACAGCCGGCAACTGAAGCAGCGATCCCACCATGCTCGAACCCATCAGAATCAGCAACTGCGAGACCGGAATTTCCAGCGCGTCTACTCCGTACGAGTGCGTGACTTCCTGGTACGCCAGTGCGATCAGATACCACATCCCCACCGACACCGCCGCCAGCCATAGCATCACGGCGCACCGTGGATGGTATTGAGCCCTGTCCCGAATTCCCGCACCTTCTGCCCCAGCCGATGTCCCAGGTTCGAGGATAAGTGCGAGAACCGTTCTTCCACCCATTGCGCCGCCGCGTCTCCTTTGCGGCGAATTATGAACGCCGCTACCGCCGTCCCCGCGACGATGGCAATGAGCACGAATCCCGCCTCGCGAAAGCTCGTGTAGTACTCGGGATGCGGGATGGAAGGCAACGCGCTCGGCAGAAAAATTGCCAGCACGACCAGCAGCGCAAACGCTCCAATGTCAAAGATCCGTTCCACCGCCCAAACCGCCAGTTGCGACGAGAAAGGGAAGGTCCGTCCGTCGCGCGATCAGGTACGGACGAATGAACTCTCCCGCCCGGCCCAGCAGCGCAATACCCGCGAAACCCCACCAGCGTCGGCGAAACCAACTCCGCCACAGTCGTCTTCGGCCGGACTGGCTTCAGGAAAATCTTCCACCGCAGCGCCCGCATCACATAGGCGATGTAAATCAGGCAATCCCATGCAGCACATGGATCTTCTTGATGCGATGCGTCTGGCTCCAGAACGTGCCCCAGTCAAAGCTCCGCCAGTGCCGGTATTGCAGGTAAACCAGAACGGCCAGGATGAGGAACACCACGACGCTGGCCAGAATTCGCTTCTTATCCATGAAGGGAAGAAGTCTCCGCGCCGCGGCGCTCGCAACGCGAAGCGGGAAACGGCACCACCCAAGGTAAATGACTGAGCCCAAGGGGTCAAACAAGCATGTGGCGACAGCCGCCTTCGGCTGTCGGTCGGGCAAAGCGAGTTGGCTTCGGGGAGAGGATGACTCCTCCAGGCCGCCTTTGGTAAGCATCTCGAATGCAACTGATCTGAGCTGTGGCATAACTTCTACTCGCTGGGTGCGACCGGCCTTTGCCTGAGCCGACTTCCTGAACCTGCCTTTGCGGCACGCGTGGCTCTTACGGCGGAGTTCTTGGAGCCACGCCTCTTTGCAGGCGGCAGCAGCTTTTCCTGAGCCGCCTTCTTCTTATTAAAGTCCCTTACGATCCGCGCCACATACGCCCGGGTCTCATAGTACGGAGGCACGCCCCCGAACTGCTCCACCCGCTGCGGTCCCGCATTGTAGGCCGCCAGCGCCTTCACCAGGTCAAAGTTGTAGCGCTCCAGAAGTTCCCGCAGATATTTCGTTCCGCCCTCGACATTGGCCTGCGGATCGAACGCATTCGGCACTCCCAACTGCGATGCCGTCCCCGGCATCAACTGCATCAGCCCCTGCGCACCCTTCGGCGATACCGCCCGCACATTGAACCCACTCTCCGCCTTGATGACGCTGTTTACCAGATCCGGATCCAGCCGGTACCGCCCGCTAGCCGAATTCACCACCTGATTCAAGTCGTAGCGGACCTGCCAGGAAATCCAGCCTAGTTCGTGCGAACTTGCCCTGAGATGGGCGAGTGGAGACGCTCCGGAAGCCGGAAAGCCGGGAGCCGGAAGCCGGAACCTCCGGCGCCGCCTCAAAATGTTCAATCTCAGACCGTAGGCACATCCACGAAACTCGCCCCATCCGCCGTCACATACAGCCGCGTAACCTCCCCGACAATTCCCGCCGCTCATGCCGAATGGAAAATCCATTCTTCAGCACGGCAACCTCGCCGCCAAAGCAGGGAAGCGCCGCCACCGCGAGCAACCGCGATGATCCGCCAACCACTTCCGAGTGACGGCTAAGCAATCTCATCCCTGACCTAAACTCGAACCTAGACCGAGCCTCGCCGGTCCAGCGTCCCATCCATGCCAACTCCACCGCCGCCGCAATCCGCACGCATCGTTGCCGCGCGTCACCGTCCACCCCCGGCTGCGCAACTCCTCGCACGCATTCCCCATGATAACCGGATGCCCCGCAAACTCAAGCATCTCCACATCATTATGGTTGTCCCCGATGGCCATGACCTCTTCGCGCCGCGTATCCCCGATAGCCCGCCCACCGCTCCAGCGCATGTCCCTTCGAGCATCCCGCATTCAGCACATCGATCATCGACAAATCCCGCTCCGGATACTCCGTCCGCAAAACGGTCACCGTTCCATCCAAGCCCGCGGCTTCCAGCGCCCGCAGCGTCAGTCTCATCCGCTCCATCGTTCCGCAAAACATCGCCTGCACCGGATCGTTCACCAGCGCGTTTTCGATCGGCACCACAAACTCGATGTACTCCATATTCTTTTCGAGCCAGCGCCGGATGCTCGCTCCCAACTCATCCAGCCTTTCCAGAACAATCGCTCCTTTGGTTTCCTGGTCAAAGGTCAGAACGGTATTCCCGCGAAATTGTTGCATCGCTGCGCAGATAAGCCGGCAGGTTTCCGCCGGCATCAGGTCGCGGTGGAACGTCTCGCCGCCAATGAGCGCGTCACTGCGCCATTCGAACTGATCAGCCACAGATCAAACCCAAGTTGTTTCGCGATGGGCAGGGCAAACGTATGGCTGCGCCCAGTGACCAGCACAATCTCGATCCCTGCGGCATGGGCTCGTCGCAACGCCGCCATATCGCCCTCAGAAATCTGAAATTGTGGATTGAGCAGCGTGCCGTCGATATCAGTCGCCAGCAGCCGGATGGAGGGCTTGGAACTCACCTTGAAATTTTACCATCGCGAATCGAACGCTCGTTGCGACTGGCGTGTGTTTCGCCGTGGGCTGGCGTCCCGCAAGGCTTCGGAACCTTACGCCCTTAGCCCGCCCGCAGCACCGCATTCGCCCTTCGAAACCACGGACGTTCTCTTCGCCGGAGATATCCCGGCATCGTTGCCTTCTTGGCCAGAATCCGCTGCGCCCATTCCCGCGCCTCCGCGGTTCGACCTTGCGATTCTAGAAAAAGCGCGTAGTGGTAATAGGTCTCAGAGATTGTCGAAATCCGCGTGGCCTCGCGAAACATGGCATTCGCCTTCTCGGCTTGCCCGGTCTGCGCGTAGCCCCAGGCGAGAAGTCCCTTGGCGCGATGAAAGTCATAGTCGGGATCCGACCTCACCGCATGCTCCAGATCCGGCACCGCCGCCGCGTAATCTTGCAACTCGATCTCGGCAATCCCACGCCGGTAAAACGGATCGGGATGGTCCGGCCGCGAAGAAATGGCCTTGTCGTAACACTCGCGCGCCTTGGTGAAGTTCTCGTCATCCAGATACAACAACCCGAGTTCTTCGTAATTTCCTGCGGAGGGATTATCCAGAATCTCACGCTCCAGTTCATGAATGCGCCGCCGCCGAGGAAACATCTGAAACGAGCCGCGCAACAACCCCGCGTCCGGAATCACTTCGACGGCGATATAGATGAGCGCACCCACCCAGTGAAATAGAATGACCCAAATCCAAAACCAGTCCGGGCGCCGCCGGATGAAGTGCACAATCGCGATGACTCGCAGCGCAATCGCCCACCACGAAAACGCGAAAAAGAGAAATGATCCCATCGTGAAAACGCACTATAGCATGCGCATGCGGCCGTTCGGATATGACCGAAGAGTACGGAATCGGCTTGCCAAAAAAAGCGCCCCGCAGGGCGGCCAGATTACTGACAAACCATTTTTTGAGAGAAGCCCCCTCAGCGGCTAAAGCCGGATTGATTCTGCGTGGGTTGCGGCGCGGCTGGAAGCCGCGCCCTTTCAAACCAATTTACATGTGGGCTTTGTCAGCAGTCTGAGCGCCTCGCGGGGCGCTCAGACCTTACTGACCGCCCACAACGAATTTGGTGGAGTGCCTACTTCTTCATCGGCGCAGCGGTCACGGGGGGCGCTGCTCCGGTGGTGAAACTGTCCTTCACCGACGCCGGTAGCTTGTCCGCATTCGCCAATAGCAGACTCACCTGCCACATCTGAGTGGTTGAAAGTGTCTTCCCAAATCCCGGCATTCCAGTCATCCGAATGCCACCGGCGACTTTCCAATACGTCTCGCCCGGCGAATCATCGGTCACGCCCTTACCCTGCATCAGCTTCGGAGGCGGCGGAAACATTCCCTCAGCGATGGGTGTCTGAGCTCCCGTCGGAAGGCCATGACAGACCGCGCAATTCTCTTTGTAGACCTGGGCCGCGGCGGTATATGCCGCCTCGTCCGCCTGTATCGGTACCGTCTTCGGCACTTCTTTATCGAGCCGCGCGTGTAGCGCCATGCGTGCAAATGTCTTTTCAAACGGCATCGGAGGAGCAGATGTTGCCACCGGTGCCATTCCGGTCGAGAAATAGAAATAAACAATGACCGGAAAGATTACGAGTCCAATAACTACCCCTATCAGAAACGTTCTCATGCGTTCGTTCTCCTCTGTGGTGCAAGTCGGACATTGATACTACCGCAGAGAACGCAAACGCGCACCAGTTGGCTCCATCATTCTTCTTCGATAAGAAACTCTCCCAGCCGGTCCAGACGTTTTTCCCACAGCGAGCGCCGTTGTTCGATCCAGTGCTCAGCCACCGAAAGGCCGCGGGGTTCCATGCGGCACGTGCGCACGCGTCCCAGTTTTTCGGTGTGCACGAGCCCACTTCTTTCGAGCACCTGCAGGTGCTGCACCACCGCGGCCAAGGTGACATCCAGCGGTCGGGCCAGCTTCGACACCGAGAGCGGGCCCTCGCTCAACTTTTCGATAATCGCCCGCCGCGTCGGATCGCCCAGGGCATGAAACACGCGATCCACATGAACTCTTTGGCTAAGCATGCGTGCCGTCTCCCGTTTACTGAATCGCCAGATCTCGTCCCAACTGTTCCAGCAGCAGCCTCCAACCGTCCTCGCGCATCTTTGGACCATCTGCACCTTCGAAGAACGCTCCCTGCTCGGTGAAGATAAGCTTGGCCGCGCCGCCTTCAGGAAGGATCTCCACTGTGGCCTGCGACGACGAGATACGCTTGTCGTCGAGGCTCATCGTGTAGGCAAAGACGATGTGCCGGTTCGGCAGGATGTCCAAATACACGGTATTGGCAGTGAAGGTCCAGCCGTTCTTGGCCCTGCGGACGGTCGTCTCATTGCCGCCCACGCGAAAATCGCTCTCGAACTTTTCCAGTGTTCCCTCGTCACTCTCGCCGTACCAGCGGCGCTTTTTCTTCGGATCGGCAAAGGCCGCAAACACTCGCTCCGGCGCCGCCGGATATTTCCGTTCGATCACAAACGTCCCGTGCACAACAGTTCGGTCCTTCATTCTTCCTACCTCATGGATCCCATGGTTGCTCCGGTGCTTGCCCTGAGCCAAGCCGAAGGGGTTGCTGTCGGGGGGGCTCGCCCGCGCAATTTTAAGAGCGCCCCACCCGTCAGCTATTTCCTATTACGCGGGTTCATACTGCAAGAATACATAGCCGTTCTTGAATGTCCGGCTATCTCTCAGCTTCAACGTCAGTTTGTCTTTGAGCCCATCAAACATCGTCCTCCCCGCGCCGAGGATCACCGGATTTACCACGAAATGATATTCGTCAATCAGCTTTTCCTGGGCCAACTGTGACACGATCTTTCCGCTTCCCAGAATCGCCATCCCGTCGCCGGATCCATTTTTCATGCGCCGGATCTCGCCTGCAAGATCATTCTTCACCAAGCGCGCATTGTTCCACGAAACTTTGTCCAGGGTTCGCGAGAACACCACCTTCGGCATCCGGTTCATGCCCTCCGCGACTGCCGGATCGTGCTGTTTCGCCATCGGCGTCGGCCAATACTGGATCATCAACTCATACGTGACTCGTCCCATGACCAGGGTTCCATTGCCGCTGGCGTTGCCCGAGACAAACGCGTTCCACTCCGGGTCGCTCCGGTCGTGGCGGGCCCAGTTCATCGTTCCGTTGCCGTCCACAAAGAATCCGTCCAGGCTCACATGATTAAAGACAATCAGTTTTCGCATGTCTGTTCTCCTTCGCAGGGGCGGTTCGTAACCGCCCTATACTTTAGTGAATACTAAAGTAATCTGACGAGCGGATAACTGTCAAGTGAACGCTTAAGTATCCCCCCCCCGGCTTCGACTCTGCAATTACCAAAAAACCCGCAGGCAAAAACTGATCAGCGACTTCTCAGTACTGTCCCTCTGCTAAACTGCATCGTCGATGCTTACTCATCTCGAATGCACCCGTTGCGGAGAGCACTATCCCGCTGACCGCCCCCAGTCTGTTTGTTCAAAAGATGGCGGCGTCCTCTATGCACGCTACGATCTCGCTACCATCAAGAAGAATTTCTCGTCGGCGCGCCTCTCCATGCGAGCGCCCACGATGTGGCGTTATGATGCGGTCCTTCCCGCAGCCGATCCGGTCACTCTGGGTGAAGGCTTCACGCCGATGCTGGCGAGCCGAGAGTATCCCAACGTCTATATCAAGGATGAAGGGCTCAATCCCACCGGATCGTTCAAGGCCCGCGGCCTGGCCGCGGCTGTCACCATGTCCCGCCATTTCGGACTGAAGAAACTCGCCATTCCGTCCGCCGGCAACGCCGCCGGGGCTCTCGCCGCCTATGCAGCTGCCGCGGGACTCGAAGCCCACATCTTCATGCCCAAAGACGTTCCCATGGCCAACCGCATCGAGTGCGACTACTATGGCGCCCACGTCACGCTGGTCGACGGCCTTATCAGCGACTGCGCCCGCAAAGTTGCCGAGATGAAGGATTCCGAGTCCTGGAAAAAGGACGGATGGTTCGATGTCTCCACCACGAAAGAGCCCTACCGCGTCGAAGGCAAGAAGACCATGGGATACGAAGTAGCCGAGCAACTCGGCTGGCGCCTTCCGAAGGGAATCATCTATCCCACTGGCGGAGGCGTCGGTCTGCTCGGCATGTGGAAGGCCTTCGATGAGATGGAGGCCTTAGGCTGGATCGGCTCCGAGCGCCCCAAGATGGTCTGCGTTCAATCCGCGGGTTGTGCACCCATCGTCAAAGCATGGGATGAAGGCAAACCGTCCTCTGAAATGTGGACGAACGCCGAGACTCTCGCTTCCGGCCTGCGCGTCCCAAAGCCGTATGGCGACTACCTGATTCTCGACATATTAAACAAGAGTCACGGAGTGGCAGTCAGCGGAACGGACGAGGAGATCGTCGATGCAACGCGCCACTGGGCGAAAACGGAAGGCGTCTTTGCCGCCCCGGAAGGCGCCGCTTGCCTGGTCGCGTACCGCAAGCTTCGCGCCAACGGATTCTTCACGGCCGACGACACGGTCGTCCTGTTCAATACCGGCAGTGGCCTGAAATATCTCGATGTTCTGGATTCGAGCCTGGCGACGCCCTCGAAACCGCCGCAAGCCGCCAAGCCCGCCGCGCGTCACATCGGCGGCATCATCGGCCCGTACTAAGCTGCCGTGGTCCGGGCGTGTCATCGGAGAGTCCCTGCAATCACGTCCCCCGGTGCTCTCTGTGGTTTAATAAAATCTCGGTGCATGACCGACCGCCTCTACTATCACGACTCGTTCCTCTACGACTTCGACGCCGAAATCGAAGAGTTCCTCACCTCGCCGCGACCAGCAGTGATCCTGAACCGTACCGCCTTTTATCCCACCAGCGGCGGACAGATCTTCGACACTGGCGTGATCTCGACGGAGAACGGGAGCCACAAAATCGCCGAGGTCGCAGACACAGAAGAGGGGAGAATTGTCCACTACCTCGAAGCTCCGGTGAAAGATCTCGCGCGCGGAACCCGCATCCACGGCCAGATCGATGCCACCCGGCGCCGTGACCACATGCAGCAGCACTCGGGGCAGCACGTCCTGTCGGCGGCCTTCGACCGCCTGTTCCATATGCCGACGGTCTCGTTCCACATGGCCGACGACTATTGCTCGATCGACCTTGACACTCCCGCGCTTACGAAGACTCAAATCGAAGAAGCCGAGCGCCTCGCCAACGAGATTGTCCTCGAGAACCGGCCAGTCGAAATCCGCTTCGTGACCCGCGACGAGGCAGGGAAGCTCGGCCTGCGAAAACTCCCGCCCGCCGAGCGTGATCGTCTGCGTATCATCGACATCGGCGAGTTCGACCTCAGCGCCTGTGGCGGCACCCACGTCCGCCAGACCGGACAGATCGGCTGCATCCTGCTGCGCAAATCAGAGAAAGTTCGCCAGGGATATCGCGTTGAGTTCGTTGCTGGACAGCGCGCCGTCGCCACCGCTCGCCGCGATTACACGACTCTCACCGAGGCCGCCGGGCTTTTTTCCGCTCACATCTACGACATTCCGGAGCAGGTTCGCAAATCGCTGGAGGAGATTCGCACCCTGCGCAAGCAGCGCGAGCAATCCCTCGACGAACTCGCCGCCGCGCAAGCCTCATCGCTTCTCGCCGAGACTCCGGAGTCCGCCGGACGCAAAGTAGTGATCCGCACCTTCGCCGATCGCGAAATGAACTCGCTCAAATTGCTGGCGCAGAAACTGACCCGCCAGGCACCCGCGGTTGTCGCGCTGCTGGCGAGCACTTCGCCGCAGCCCTCTCTGGTCTTTGCTCAGTCGTCTGGCCAACTCTTCGACATGGGCGCAGCGATGAAACAAGTGATGATAAAACTCAGCGGCCGCGGTGGCGGCAGCAAAGACATGGCGCAGGGCGGTTTGGCAGATAGCGCACGGATCGAGCCCGCACTGGCCGAGGCGAAAGCGATCCTGAAGATCGCGTAGCCTAAACCGACGACATATCGCGAACATCGATACCTGAGACCGAACACCCGAGATCGAACACGAAAGCCAGGCCGTTCTTGAGCCCGGTGCTACAATTCTCGCGTTAGCGTCTCCTTGTTCCAGGGAGGTTCCGTGTCCCGTCTCGCATTGTTTCTTGCAGCCCTTCTACTTTTCGTCCCTCAAACACCGGCCCAGCAGTCATCGTCCGATGCCAGCGCGCCCAAGACGTCTTCGTACGCCGCCATCCCGGTTCAAGCCGCAAAAGCGACAAATCCGGTGAAGTCCGGCCCAGACTCTCTTTCGCGCGCGAAGAAGTGGTGGACCCTCGACTGCGAGATGTGTCACAACAAGAACGGCAATGGCAAGGGCGAAACCGCTAAGGACATGAAGCTGTCCATGGTCGACTTCAGCGACCCCGCCACGCTCAAAGACCGCACTGACGGGGAGATTTACTGGATCATCAAGAATGGCCACAACGATATGCCCGCCGAAGGCACGCGCATCTCGACCGAGACGGGTTGGGATCTGGTGAACTACGTCCGCTCTTTGGCCAAGAAGAAGGACGCTGAGCCAAAGCCCGAGTCGGAAGCCAAGCCGGAATAGACTCCGACATCGGAGGAGTGCTCCACCCGCACTAGCGCGCCTCACATTCGCCGACAATGTCCATCGGGTAAATCCCCCGCTTTTGCGCCCCCGGAATTTGCTGTATACCGATCCGCCCAAACTTTGTGACATGCTCAAAATTTCGCGCACCGTCTGGCCGGTTTGTTCCAAAGGGTGGAGAGTCGATGGGATCCAAGAGAATCCTCGTTGCCGACGATGATGCACGAGTCCGAAGTGTGATCCGGTCTTTTCTCTCCCGATGCCCTGACTGGGTTGTCTGCGGGGAGGCTGAAGACGGCGTCGACTCCATTGAACAGGCGAAAGCAAAACACCCCGACCTCGTGCTCATGGATGTGTCGATGCCACGCATGAACGGGCTGGAAGCGGCGAAAGTACTGCGACGGGAAATTCCTGAAGTCTCGGTAATCTTGGTCAGCCAGAATGATGCCAACGTCTTGTCACGGCAGGCCGCGGCAGTCGGTGCCCGAGGTTTCTGTACGAAGTCGGATCTGGTCCGCAATCTCGCTATCATGATAGAAAAAACACTGGAAGATCTACCTGCGCCGCAGGCAGGCATGAGTTCGGCGGAATCCGAGAGAAATGCCTGCAGTCAAGTGAGCAATCTGCTGGCTGCCATCGTCGACTCGTCCGACGACGCGATCGTCAGCAAGAATCTGGACGGCGTAATCACAAGCTGGAACAAGAGTTCAGAACGAGTGTTCGGCTTTACCGCCGAAGAGGCGATTGGCAAGAACATCACCCTGATTATTCCGCGGGATCGCTGGGACGAAGAGGCGCGAATTCTTAAACGCCTGCGCGCCGGCGAACGCGTCGATCACTTTCAGACGGTGCGGATGCGCAAAGACGGCACGCTCGTGGATCTCTCACTCACCATCTCTCCGGTTCGAGATTCTGCCGGGCATGTCATTGGCGCATCCAAAGTTGCTCGAGATATTAGCGCCCAGATCCGATCCGCCGAAGCGCTGCGAGAGAGTGAAGAACGCTTCCGCAAACTCTCTGAGACTCTGGACGCCGAGGTTCGCGCCCGTACCCGCGAACTCGAGGAACTTTCCTGGCACTTGTTCCGGACACAGGATGAAGAACGGCGGCACATCGCGCGCGAATTGCACGACAGCGCCGGGCAGACACTTACGGTATTGGACATAGGCTTGGCTCAATTCGTAGCCAAAGTCGCCCAGTTGTCGCCTGAGCTTGCCCTGGATGCGGGAAAGATCCAGGAAGCTGTTCAGCAGCTTCATCGTGAAATCCGCACCACCTCATACCTTCTGCATCCGCCATTGCTCGACGAGGCCGGATTGGCGTCCGCCCTGAGCTGGTACGTCGAGGGCTTATCGGAACGCACCGATTTGGTCATTACCCTTGAGGTTTCGGATTCCATGGGAAGGCTGCCCCGCGACCTGGAATTGGTGATCTTCCGGCTGGTACAGGAGTGCCTTACCAACATTCATCGCCACTCTGGCAGCCGGACTGCATTTATTCGCGTCGCCCGTGACCCCGGTCGCGTCTTGGTCGAGGTTCGAGATGAGGGCAAAGGAATCCCCCCGGAAAAGCTGGCGGCGATCCAGTTCCACGGGTCTGGACTCGGTCTTCGAGGAATGCGGGAACGCCTGCGCCACTTCGGTGGCGAACTTAAAATCGAATCCGCCGATCAAGGCGTCAAAGTCTACGCATCGATGGAAATCCCAAAGACGCCCGGCCAGGCCGAGCCCCTCGCCACCGCGGGCGCGGCAGAATGAAAGGCGCAGCCTGAAGGTCGCCCATAACCGAAGCGTCAGGCAGTGGGCTCGTCACCGCCGCGAAGTTGGGCCACCTGCAATTTCCTGCTATGGTTAACAATCCCGGATCTAAAACTTCTGCAATAGCAAAAATGAGGTTCGTTACGAAATGCAACAGCCCTCTGAATCTTTCAGCTCGCTGGCCGTTCTAATTCTTATCGCAGCGCTTTCCCTTATCCTGGTATATCGCGTATTCAGCCGGTTTCAAACTACCACCGCCACCCATGGCAAACTCGAAATCCGGATTGAGGATCTGGGTGGCTTCGGCTGGACGCGTCTTATCTTCGTCAGTGTGCTCAGTTTGTTCGTGGAGATGCTGATGATCCGCTGGGTCTCGTCGGAGATCAGAATCTTCGCGTACTTCAAGAATTTTGTTCTGGTGGCGTGTTTTCTGGGGTTCGGACTTGGCTGCTATTTGTGTCGGAGGCGGGTTCAGGTTGCGGCTCTCCTCAGTCCCATTGTGGTGCTGGCAATCATTCTGAAAGCTCCGATCTCGCCGCTGCACCGCAGCATCACGGATTTGCCCCAACTCTTAGGAGCCAGTGTCGAGGTGCATACCTGGGGAGTTCCGGCGGTTCCTGCCAGTTGGGGCGGGATGCTTCTCGCGATGATCTTTGTGGTCCCGCTCTTTGCCCTCATTGCCACTGCATTCATTCCCTTCGGCCAACTGGTGGGCTGGTATCTGGAGAACGCTCCGAAAGGAGTCGCCGCCTACAGCGTCAATGTGCTAGCAAGCCTGGCGGGCATAGCGGGATTCACGTTGCTTTGCTTCCTTCATCAACCGCCCTGGGTTTGGTTTCTCGCAGCTGGGATCATCTGTCTGATCTTCTTTTGGCGCGACGCAGGGGCGCGAAAGGCTCTCGGGTTTACGTTCCTGCTATGCCTGGCACTGCTGGCAATTCCTGACCAGCGTCACGCAACCACGTACTGGTCGCCGTATCAGAAGCTGACCGTTCGTCCGCAATATGACGACGGCCAGTTGGTGTCATATCTGCTTACCACAAACAACGCTCTGTATCAGCGGATTGTCGACCTCTCCCCGGAATTCGTTCGGGCACATGCTGATGGCTTTCGCCAGCATCCTGTCGACCAGAATTCCTACAACATGCCCTACCGCTTTTATCCTTCTCCGCCGTCCGTGCTGGTGCTGGGCTCAGGCATGGGCAACGACGTGGCCGCGGCCCTGCGTAACGGAGCCGGACGCGTAGAAGCGGTCGAGATCGATCCCCTCATTCTGAAGCTCGGTGAGCAATTGCACTTCGAACATCCCTACCAGTCTCCGCGCGTGCACGTGGTCGTCAATGACGCACGCAATTACATTGAGAACAGCCGCGACAAGTTCGATCTGATTGTCTTCTCGCTTCTGGACTCCCACACCACCACGTCGCACTTCAGCAATATCCGCATTGACAACTACGTCTATACCCGCGAGGCCCTGGCGCGCGCAAAATATCTGCTAAAGCCGGACGGTGTTTTCGTCGTCAAGTTTCAGGTGGATACTCCCTGGATTGCCGGTCGGCTCTACCGGCTACTGCAGGCCACCTTCGATCAGAATCCAATCCAGTTCCAGACCGACCTGGGGGGCTTCGATAGCTCCGGACGTTTCTTCGTGGCCGGATCTCCAGAGCGCCTCGCCAAGGCAACTTCCGATCCTCCGCTTGCCGCTTATCTTGCGTCGCACGGGGACATGCCGATGCAAAATGCTACCCTCACGACTGATGACTGGCCGTACTTCTATCAGCATGAGCCCGGGATTCCGATGATCGTGATTCTCGTCTCGCTCGCTGTCCTGATCGTCTTCGGTTGGTTCCTTCGGCAAGCCAGCGGGGACGGGAACCGCATCGACCTGCACTTCATGTTCCTGGGCGCGGGATTTATGCTGCTCGAAGCCCAGATTGTCAGCAGGATGGCGCTGCTGTTTGGCACAACCTGGGTGGTTAATGCCGTCGTGGTTTCCGGACTGCTGCTGTTGATTGTTGCGGCCAATGTTGTCTACAGCGCGTGGCGGCGGGTTCCGCTCTGGATGGCCTATGCAGGCCTGTTCGTTGCGTTGGCCGTGATGTATGCCGTTCCGCTGGAAAAGTTGTTCTATCAATCGTGGACGCTGCGCGCCCTGATGGCGACGCTGGCTCTGTGCACGCCAGTGTTCTTCGCCGGCATCATTTTCATTTCCAGTTTTGAGCGAGCTGGATTTCGCGGAAGCGCCCTGGGTTCAAACCTGTTTGGATCATTGCTTGGCGGCCTGCTGGAGTCCTCGTCCATGTGGTTCGGACTCAGATCGCTGACGATCCTCGCGGCATTGCTGTACATCGCATCAGCCGTGTTCCTTCGCTCCGGCGGTATGAAAGAGGCTGAGTCTCGAGCAGAAGAACTGGCGACGTCGGCGTCCTAGCACCATTGCGCGACGAATTATTGCTTCACCCGACAGCCGGGGCGCCAGTTCCAACTTGAGTCTTCATCCGCCCGTTTCACTTTTGCCGGTCCGAGACATCAATTCCTGAATGGCCTCCCGCGGACTCTTTCCATGGTGCAGGATGGCGTGCATCTGTTCGGTGATGGGCATCTCGACGCCGCGAGCATGAGCGAGGCCGACAGCCGCGGTCGTGGTGAAGACTCCTTCCGCGACCATGCCGTGCATGCCGGCGATAATTTCCGGGAAGCTTCTTGCCGCGCCCGAGTTCGACGCCAACGCTCCGGTTGCGCGAGAGACCGCCGGTGCAGGTGAGAACGAGGTCTCCAAGACCGGCGAGCCCGGCCATCGTATCCGCGCGGCCGCCGCAGGCGACGACCAGGCGCGTCATTTCAG
The DNA here is from genome assembly GCA_963807095.1 of uncultured Acidobacteriota bacterium. Taxonomy (GTDB): domain Bacteria; phylum Acidobacteriota; class Terriglobia; order Terriglobales; family Acidobacteriaceae; genus Sulfotelmatobacter. The sequence goes on from CAWEAF010000004.1 coordinate 565,413, forward strand.
CCAGCCCGCGAGTGATGAGCGCTGCCGCGGAGTTGTGTCCGAACCCTAGCCCGTCGCTGATTCCGGCGGCAATGGCAATGATATTCTTCAGCGCACCGCCGAGTTCCACTCCGACGACATCGGTATTGGTGTAGACGCGAAAGCTAGCATCGCCGAATTCCTGCTGCACCGTGCGCAGGAGCCGATCATCTTTCGAAGCGATGGTAATCGCGGTAGGATCTCCGCGGGCCACTTCCAGCGCGAAAGACGGTCCGCTGAGCGCGCCAATGGCGGTGTGACGCTGCAAAACGGCGGCGATCACCTCGGTCATGCGCAGAAGGGAACTTTCCTCAAGGCCTTTGGTGGCGCTGACGATCAACACTTGCCGCGGGATGAGGGGGCTGATGCGCTCGAAAAGAGAGCGGCAATGCTGCGAGGGCATGACGCTGACGATGATGTGCGCGCCTTCGAGGACCTTCCTCAGATCGTTGCTCGCAGTGACTGAATCCGGGATTGGGCGCCCGGTAAGAATGACTCGTTGACCCGTCTCTTCCTGATCGATTCGCAGACCTCGGTTTCGTGGGCCCAGAGCCGCACGCGGTGCGTGCCTTTGCGTCCGAGAACAATGGCAAGGCCGGTGCCCCACGCTCCCCCTCCGATGATGGCGATGTCGCTCATTGTGTGCCCCAGCCGAGAATCGGGTTTCGGTGCGCCTGAGATAAGCCGCCGGATGTTTTGGTGATGGCGCGCGATGATGAGCACGGCGGCAGCACTGATCAGCCCGAGCACCCAGGGCATCCCGCGGCAGAAAGAAGCAACCGCAAACGGAAAAGCGGCAGCTGCGAGGATCGATCCAAGCGAAACGCGGCGCGAGATGGCGACCACCACAACGAAGATGACAACCGCGGTCAGCACTGCCACGGACTGAATCGAAGAACGCTCCCAGTGCCGTGGCGACGCCTTTGCCGCCACGAAATCGCAGCCAGACAGGAAACATGTGGCCGATGATCGCGAGCAGGGCGGAGGCAGCCCATCGTGCGGTAAAGGTCGGCTTCATGATGGGGTAATCGAGAGACGCTTACAGCGCATTGGACGGCGGCGATTCCTTTGGCAGCATCAAGAATGAGAGTCAGCGCGCCCAGAGCTGGAGATTTGCGCGACGACGTTGGTGGCTCCGATATTGCCGCTGCCGCTCCGGCGAACGTCTTCGCCGTGAAAGATGCGTACCAGCAGATAGCCAAAAGGGATAGACCCGAGAAGATAGCTGAGTACGAGGATGAGGAAGAGCCGAAGCATAAGTGCGAGTTCAGCTTGGAAAAACTTTGGCGCCGGCGATGTTCAATCTGAAATCTACAATCTTCAATCTGAAATTGACGAGGTTCAATCGTCAATTTGAAATGCTGCTGTGACATTATCTTTCTTGAGGCCGCAGCGCAAACCTCGCCAGCTTGGTGTATGTCGATCCTTTCGGCGAAAGTTGGCTTCGGTACAGAAAGAACTCGCGGGGAGTCATCGTACCAAACTCGGGCGTCGAGAGTTTCGACAGTTTCTCTTGCAGCAGCGCAAACATGCCATTCGGGCGATCTGCTTTTTGCCGTCGCGGCACACCGGAGCCGCCGGATGCGCGAGCCAGGGTCAGGTGCGGGCTGAATTTACGATCTTCTCTCGGGATGCCGAGCGTTGACGTCTTGTCGTCAATGGCTGCCGCGAGAGCCGCAAGCTCGGGTCCGGTATCCATCCCAATCCAAAAGACGCGGGCGGAGTTCGGCGTCGGGAAAAATCCGTATCCGCGAAACTGAATTTCTGAGAGGGATGCCGGGATCGTCGCCAAAGCCTCCTTGATCTGCCCCACCTTTTCCTCGGGCTGCTCGCCTATGAATTTCAGCGTGATGTGGAGCGATGCGTCCTTCACCCAGCGAGCGTCAGGCGCGAAATTGCGGACTCCTTCAACGAAGCGGGCGATGCGATCGCGGATCGAATCGTCAAGGTCGAGTGCGATGAAGAGACGCATAAACCAGCCAGCTCTAGCAATTAGCCAGATAATGAGTCCACGCTACAAGCTCGTTGCGTAAAGCTCAGAGCTCATAACTCGGAGCTCGCGGCTTGAAGCTCCGTTACATCAATTTCCTTCTCAACATATCCAGCGCCATCGTGGAAGCGAAGCGGCGAATGCGTTTGCGGTCGCCGGGAAAGTTCCGCTGGACGACCTCGGTTCCGCTGTCACCGGCCACAGCGTGAAACACGAGGCCGACGGGCTTGTCGGCAGTGCCTCCGGTAGGGCCGGCCACTCCAGTAATCCCCACGCCAAGCGTCGATTCGCAGCGATAGCGAATGCCTTCGGCGAGCGCGGCGGCAACTTCACGGCTGACCGCGCCGTGCCGATGAATCATGTCTTCGGGAACGCCGGCGAGTTCCGTTTTCAGTTGATTCGAATAGACGATCGCCCCGCCAAGAAAATACCGCGAACTGCCGCTGATCGAGGTGATGCGTTCAGACAGCAGGCCGCCGGTGCAGGATTCCGCCACGGCCAGCGTTGCATTGCGCATCTGCAACCAGTAGCTGACGATCTGCTCAAGTGACTCTCCATTCCGCGAGTAGACGGCATCTTCCAGTTCGTCTTCAACGAGCCCGGCAACTTCGTCAGCGTGGCTCTGCGCAGCGTCGACCGTAGCGGCGCGGGTCGTGAAGTGCAGCTCGATTTCTCCTGCACCTGCGAGGATAGTGGTCGTGACGTCGGGATAGCGCGTGTAGATGGGCGCCACGCGCGCATCCACGGCCGACTCGCCCAGCATCGCGACTCTCAGTGTGCGAGTGAACAGATGCGCGGGCGGAACTTTGGTGCGCAGACGTTCCCGAACCTCACTCTCAAAAAGCGCCTTCATCTCGTGCGGAGGGCCGGGCAGCAGGACGATGATGTGCTCGCGCCCATCGAACTCCCCGCTCAGCCATTGTCCTGGCGCCGTGCCGTTCGGATTCGGCAGCACCGTGGCGCCTTCAATCACGTCGGCCTGCTTGGCATTGTTGGGCGTCATCTTCCATCCGCGGTCGGCAAAACGCTGCTCCAGTCGCTTCAGGATTTCAGTATCCCGCTGCAGTTTTACGCCCAGGGCTTCGGCGACAGCTTCGCGGGTGAGATCGTCCTCGGTAGGGCCAAGACCGCCGCTAAAAATGACAATGTCAGACCGGAATAAACCGTGTTCAGCCGCCGCGATCAGAGCCTTCAGATTGTCGCCGACAATGCTCTTGAAGATGACATCAACCCCTAGCAGGTTCAATTGCTCGGTCAGATAGAGCGAATTGGTATCCACGCGGTAGGGGGTAAGCATCTCGGAGCCTACCGCAATGATTTCGGCGTTCACGCGTAGAAGTGTAAATGAAAAGAGCCGCAGCCGAGGCGGGTGTCGCTTTGTACCTTAGTTATTCCGGTAGGAGCCGCAGTCCGGGGATGTTCCACAACAGATGATGAACCGCGCTGGTGGTGGCCAGAATTACAGAGCGGCCGGGGGCGAAAGCCAGTCCGACCAATCCTTGTCCCGCGACTTGCAGGCTGGCTTTGGAGTCGGGAGCGATCTTTACAATGCCGCGAGTTCCGGAGAGCGAAGCGGCGACGTACAAATTCCCCTCCGCATCGAAGGCCATGCCTTGCGGGCGGCCGAGCCCCCGATAAAACGTGGTTACGTCCCCGTTGGGCGCGATTTTGAACACCCGATCGTTGGGTCCCGTCACGAACAGATCCCCATTCGGTCCGAAAGCCAGATGGTAGGCCGAGACGCTCATTTCGAGCGTGGCGAAGACGAACATCTGCTGGTCGCGAGCGATCTTGAAGATCGTGCCGTTCCGGTCTCCAACATAGAGGCTCTGCTCCCGATCGAAGGCGATGCCGGTGGCGATGCCCAGCCCTTCACAGTAGGTTGTGACCGTCCCGCTGGGGCTGACCTTGTATACCGCTCCGTCGTAGCGCGAGGAAACATACATTTGTCCCTCGCGATCGAATGCCATTGAGGTGGCATTCATCATCTCCGAGACGAATGGCTTGACCGCGTAGTTGGTGTCGATCTTGAAAATAGCGAAAGGAACCTTCTGGCCGCGGGATCCGGAAAAAGTAACGTAGATGTTGCCATCCGGATCGACAGCGGGATTTGTGACCGGGTGAAGGTTCTCCGCGATCGGCACCGCAACCTTGACGGGAAGCGGATTGCTGGCGTGACCGTTGGTGGCCACGACGACAGAGCCGGAAGTAGCGCCTTCCGGAACCCGGGTGACCAGAAATCCTTCGGAGCTGACTACGATCGGGGCGTCCAGATCGCCGAACTTCACGCTGGGGCGAAGCAGGTCGTGCGGACGCAATCCGGAGCCGACGATGCGCACCTCGCCCCCGGTGAGCGCGAAGGCCGGCGTAACCGAGTCAATATGCGGTCCGCCATTCGCGTTCTTTCGGCCGAGAATGCGATCGGAGAGTGCCATGAAGTGCCGAGTACAGTGTACCGAGCCGAAACTCTGCGCGGCACGCACAATCTGCAGCTTATCTTAAGAGACCTGAGCGGAGGAGAATCTGCATGACCGCGAGCGCGTAAATTCCTGCGGCGACGTCGTCGAGCACAATCCCGGTGCCTTCGGGCAATCTCTCCAGCTGGCGGACGGGTGGAGGCTTGAAAATGTCGAACGCTCTAAAAAGTATAAAACCGGCAAGAAAAGATTTCCATGTGATAGGAGCGGCGATGAGGGCGATGAGTTGTCCGGCTACTTCGTCAATGACGACGAATTGGGGATCTTTTGTATTAGAAGCGCGGGCGACTCGCGTGGCGGCCGGGATGCCGACCAGCGTAATCACGGCGGCGAGCGCGATGACCGTGGGCGTGCGGAATCCGGGGTGGAGGATGTGAGCGAGTGCGGCCCAGAGTAATACGGCAGCCGCGGACCCCCAGGTTCCCGGACCGGGACGGAGCCGCCCGGCGCCAAAGAAGGTGGCGATCAGGGTGGCCCAGAGAGGTCCGCGCGCGGGAGTCGCCGCCGCCGGGGCGCCGGTGCTGCCTTCGGAGCCTAATCTGTTATCTGCTTTCGGATCGTTCATCAGACAGTAGCGCTGCCGTCCTCGGCGGCTGTCGTGGGGGCATCTTGCCCGCACATCCAAACCCATCTCCAATGCTGGAGCCGTGCTTTTTCAGGATTTGCCACCACATACTGGATGGCCCGCCTCAATTCTCCATCGTTTCGAATGAGATGATCGAAATACTCCCGTTGCCAGAAAGTACCGTGCAATCCCAGTAGATTATTTGCGCGTTTCGCGGTGAAGGACTTCCACGAGTGCATGATTTGCGGCAATGTTTGTCCAGGGAAAAGCTTCAACACCGCATGCACGTGATTGGGCATGATGCACCATGCGAACAGGGAATAACGCTTTCGATCAAAGTACCAGAGAGTCGCAGCGATCTTGTCGGCAATTGGCGGCTTCCGCAGGTGACAGGCTCCTACGCCGCCATCGAGAAATTGTTCGATGCGTGGTGACGATAGATGCTGAATCCTCTTGCGCTCGTCGACGCTCAGAGGTCGATGGAGTTGATTTGCAGTTCGGACTGTGGCCCTCCGCTCGGATTCGATTCGGTCAAGGATAGTTTTTGGGAGAGAGTCAGCGAGACGGAAGGTGACGAAGTAGGTCGCGCTCTCCTTTTCCCAATGAGGTAGCCTCCCGCGATCGTGGATCGTTACGCTGCCGAAGCGCGGGCGAGACGCCCCCGCGACAGCCGGCGGGACGCCAGCGCTACGCTCGGGCGCTAAGCTCGCATCTGACAACGGATCTCCTCATCAGACAGTAGCGCTGCCGTCCTCGGCGGCTGTCGTGGGGGCATCTCGCCCGCACACCCAAACCCAATTACAACGCTGGTCTTTGCCAAGCCGGAACTCACTATCTGCAACAGCGTACTACTTCGGGCGTCCCGATGATCAGGCGTCTTCAGAATCTTCGGGCGTGGATTCCCGGATTGGCTCTTCGGCGTCTCTTACCGGAGACGAGATCACGTACCCGCCGCTCGCCCATTTCCCGAGATCGACGGTGCGGCAGCGCTCACAGCAGAAAGGAAACTCGGCGTCGGTGTTCTTGACCGCCTTCTTGCAGATTGGGCAATGCAGCTTGGCGGCACTCTTGCGCGGCATAGGAGTCACCATTCTAGAGAGAAAAGGGCGCAAGTTCGACTGCAGATTTTCGAGCCAATGCGCTCACAGGATTTTCGCCACCAGATCGTAATCGTGCGATTCGGTAATCTCGCAGCGGTAGAATTGCCCGGGCTCGGGCGTTAATTCCTCGGGGAACTCGTTCACAAACACTTTGCCATCGATCTCGGGGGCATGCATGGCTGTGCGGCCCTCGAGCAATAGTTCCGTTTCCTCCGACTCGCCTTCCAGCAAAAGGTCGAATTCACGTCCGACAAGCGCTTTCTTCTTCTTTTTGCTGATCTGGCGCTGGATCGACATCAAGTGCTTGCGGCGACGCTCGATTTCTCGCGGCGGAATTTTCTTGTCCAGTGCGTAGGCCCCCGCACCTTCCTGGTCGGAATAGGAAAACGCTCCCATCCAGTCGAACTGCGCTTCCCCGACGAAATCGCAGAGGTCCTCGAATTCTTTTTCAGTCTCGCCAGGGAAGCCGACAATAAACGATGTGCGCAGCGTGAGGTCTGGAATCACGCGACGCATCTTTTCAATCGAGCGAAGAAAGACATCGGCACCGCCGCCGCGCTTCATCCGCTTCAAAGCAGAGGCCGATGCATGCTGCAACGGAACATCCATGTAGGAACAAATCTTCTCGTGGGCGGCGATTGTCTCCAGCAGCTTGCCGGTGATCTTGTTGGGATAAGCGTAGAGAAAACGGACCCAACGGAGATCTTCAATCCCGGCGAGTTTTTCGAGCAGCAACGCCAGTCCGTCTTTCAGGCCGAAGTCCTCGCCGTAGCAGGTTGTGTCCTGCCCGATGAGAGTAATTTCCCGTACTCCCGACGACGCCAACCGCTCGGCTTCGGCAATGACAGACTCGAAGCGGCGCGACCGAAATTGCCCGCGCAACTGCGGGATGATGCAGAAGGTGCAGGGATGATCGCAGCCTTCGGCAATCTTGATGTAGGCCATGTGGCCCGGTGTAGCGAGAATGCGGGGCGTGGACTCGTCATACAGATAGTTGGGCAGGTCACCGATCGCGCCGTCCCATGTTTCGCGCGAGAAGCGGCCCTGTGCCGCGCGGGCGTCGCCTTCCGGGCGGGTGTTCAGAATTACGAATGGCGAATTCGACTGCGCCGCTGCGGGCGCCACTCCGGTCGCAGAGAGGATACTTTCGAGCTCGCCGGTGCCGACAACGGCATCGACTTCGGGAATATCTTTGCGGATCTGGTCGCGAAATCTTTCCACCAGGCATCCCGCGACCACCAGTTTCTTGGCCTTGCCGGCCGTCTTGTGTCCCGCCATTTCGAGAATCGTGTTGACCGATTCCTGCTGGGCGCTGTCGATGAACGAGCAGGTGTTGACCACGATTACGTCGGCGTCTTCGGCACGGCGGGTGAGTTCGGCGCCGGCGCGGGCCAGCAGGCCCATCATGACTTCGCTGTCGACCAGGTTCTTCGGGCACCCCAGGCTGACGAATCCCACTTTCTGCGGGCGAGCCGGGGCCTCAGTACACTCCGCGCGTACAGACTGCGGCTTCTCCGGAGGTTTCGCGCTTTTAGACTCTGGGGAACCGCTGACAGTGAGGTCCTTCACCGGCATGCAATCTCTCTATTTTAGCATTCGAGGTTGGCAGCGGATCTGGGCAACGGCGCTTTTCACGCAAGCAGTCGCTACGTCCAACGCGCTTCCGGCTGGCCGTCGCGCAACCAGACGATGAAATCGGTCATCGGCGGAGTTCCTCCCAGCTCTCGAAAACGGGTTGCGTTCTGGCCGCGATGGTAATGGCTGTGCATAGCAGCCTGCATGAGAGCGTGGCGGCGGGAGATCTTGAGCGCTGGCTGAAACCATGAGATCTCGATCACTTCCTCCAGCGCATCAGGAGTCGTCGTACGCACTCTCTCTCCGAGATCCGCGAGCCCCCTCTGTGCGTACTTTTTCAACGCTACAGCATCCGGAAAATCCTCGGCCTTCTGAATTCGAACTGTGCCGTCCGTGGGCCAGTAATCCACAAAAACGCATGTTGCACCAGATGGATGTGATAGAGCCGTTCGTAAAGCGCCTTGTCGGCGAGGGATGGCGGGTGCCTTCAAACGCGCGCCAATGTTCGGCGTCGGCCCACATCTGATGCGCGTAAAGTTCAGCGAGATAGGAGTTCACGATTCCTCCTTAGAGCGCGACATGAGTGTACATGGCGGGTCAGAGTTCCGGCGGAGTCCCGGCGTATAATGAGCCGTTTGCGCCTTTCAGAAGTTTTCCCGCCATGGAGCTCTGATATGGACAAAGCCACCCAGCATGAACTGCAGCTTGCCGGCCGCATGTCGCGCCTCGGCACGGAAACCGCGTTCGAGGTTTTGAATAAAGCTCGAGCCCTCGAGCGCCAGGGCAAAAGCATCATCCACCTGGAAATCGGCGAGCCTGATTTCGATACTCCTGCCAACGTGGTCGAAGCTGGCGTGACCGCCCTGCGAAAGGGGTGGACGCACTACGGGCCTTCCGCCGGCCTACCGGAGCTGCGCCAGGCCATTGCTGAATACGTCAGCCGCACTCGGGGAGTGAAAGTAACGAGCGACGAAGTGGTGGTTGTTCCAGGCGGGAAACCAATCATCTTCTTTACGATCCTTTCGTTAATTGATGAAGGCGATGAGGTCATCTATCCCAATCCCGGTTTCCCCATTTACGAGTCGATGATTCACTATGTTGGCGGAGTTGCGGTGCCGATCCAACTGCGCGAAGAGCGCGACTTCTCTCTGGACGTCAACGAACTGAGTTCGCTAATCAGCGACCGCACCAAACTGATCATCATCAATTCGCCGCAGAATCCCACGGGCGGCGTGCTCGAGCGCCGCGACATCGAGCAGATCGCCCGGGCGATTGGCGACCGCAACATCATGATCCTGTCGGATGAGATTTATAGCCGCCTGCTGTTCGATGGCGGGCAGCATTTCTCGATCATGTCGGTGCCGGGGATGCAGGAGCGCACCATCCTGCTCGACGGTTTCTCGAAGACCTACGCCATGACCGGATGGCGCATGGGATATGGCGTGATGCGCCCCGATCTGGCGACCCACATGACCCGTCTGATGACCAACTCGAATTCGTGCACGGCAAGCTTCACGCAGGTCGCGGGCATTGAGGCTATACGCGGAGATCAGAGCTCGGTCGATCGCATGCGGGATGAATTCCAGAAACGCCGCGATGTTTTCGTGGCCGGACTGAACAAGATCAAAGGGTTTTCGTGCCGCCTGCCCAAAGGTGCGTTCTACGTCTTTCCCAATACCAGGCAAACCGGCTGGAAGTCGAAACCCCTCGCTGACGCACTCCTCGAACAAGCTGGCGTTGCGGCCCTCTCGGGAACATCGTTCGGAGAATTCGGAGAAGGTTACCTGCGCTTCAGCGTTGCAAATTCACTGGAAAATCTGCAGCAAGCGCTGGACCGAATCGATCAGTGGACGAAGAAGAACTTGTGAGTGGTCATGGACGCCACTGGTCCAGATCTATGCTCCCTTTGCGAGGAGTTCCCGGAGCGTAAATCGTAAACAGTGTCATTGCGAACTCACCTTCACCGCAGATAGTGAAAGAGGAAAATTCCTTGTACCAGCCCATCGGGGACTCCTGGAGATCGGGCGCCAAGGGACGAGTCCGAAGCCATTCTGCCACTTCTTGCGCCATGCCAGCGGTGAATCCGCGGTCTCGGAATCGTTCAACGAGGTGTTCTCTAATTGAGGCAGGATACTTGTTGTAGTCCGTTTGGACCTTAACGGACATTCGTATCGGGGAAGACGGTTTCTAGGATCTTTTTTGTAGCTTCTTCTTCTTCAGGCGATCCCGGGCGGGCGCGGTCGCGGTCCTCAAACAACTCCTTGAGGGGTTTTTTCGCTGGCGCGGATGCGGATCCAGCTTGGCTTCTCTTCATACCAGTATTATTCTAGCTGTCCTCTGGCGTCTCCGAAAGGGATTTTGCCGCTCCATTATCAACCAGTTAACTGACTACAAGGGTCACCCGCCGCGCGGAGGTCGATTGGATGCTAGAACCGTCGCCCATGGGGGCCAGGAATGCCGGGGAACCAGAAACAATGAAAAACGAGATCCAAGAGAAGCCCACTGCCAGTCGCCCGCACATCCCCGGCTACGGCCTCGCGGAAGGCAACAAAGGCCTGCTGCCCTGGTCCTGGGCTGAGCAGCGGTTGAAGAAGTCCCACAACTATTGGATTACCACGGTGAAGCCGGACGGCTCCCCGCACACGATGGTGGTCTGGGGATTGTGGCAGGACGGTCGCCTGCTCTTCAGCACCGGCAGCCAGTCCCGCAAAGCCCGCAATCTGAAGCACAACTCAAACTGTGTGGTGGCGACGGAAAAAGCTAACGAGGCGATCATAGTCGAAGGTGTGGCGGAACTCGCCGACGTCCCTGTGCGCCTCAAATTTCTCGCCCAATACACCCGCAAGTACAAATGGGACATGTCGGCGATGAAAGACGACATTCTTTCGATGAAAGAGCCGGTCTTCGCCGTGCGCCCGCGGGTAGTCTTCGCCCTATGGGAAAAATACTTTCAGACCAAGTCCACGCGTTGGAAGTTTGAATAAACTGCAAATGCTGTCTAGTCTCGTGTCCCGGAAATTCGCCGGAGTGAGTTCGGCCGTTTTTCTTGGTGATAGCCATCTCCTCAGGGGCTGAAAGCCCGTGTTTCTTGGACAGTAGTTACGGCGCGGCTGAAGCCGCGCCCTCTCAAAGCCTCAAACTCATGCCGCGAATTTCCGGGACGCCACGCTAGAGGTGCGAACTGATAATCGCTGAATCCACGGCGTTTCAGTCTTCAGTCCGAAATCTTCAATCCGAAATCTTCAATCCGAAATCACAATGCGACCTCTCCACCTCACCATCGCGTGTGACGCCAGTCACAGCCTGCAATTCCGCTCCCGCATACGCTCACCAAAGCTGAATGCGCACGCCTGCTGTCCGGCGCGGGAAGGAGAGTCATGGCTCTCGTCGATTCCACCAGCGGGAAGGTTCTCCGCGAATACTCCATTAAAGAACTTGAAGACGCCGCCAATCTGATGCGCGGCTACGATCTGGTCGCACTGCATGCGGCAGGATCGGGCCATGCCGGCGGTACGCTCTCGATCATGGACATTGCAGCCGCGCTCTATCTCAAAGTCGCCGTCCACGATCCGCAGAATCCCAACTGGCCCAATCGCGACCGCATCATCTGGTCGACTGGCCACAAGGCGCCGAGCCTCTATCTGGGGCTTGCCTTTGCCGGATTCTGTCCCGTCGACGACGTAGTCACCCTGCGCAAACTGAGTTCCCCGTTCCAGGGACATCCGCACTGGCTCAAGCTGCCGGGCGTCGAAGTTTCGACGGGATCGCTGGGCCAGGGTCTCAGCATCGCCGTCGGCATGGCGCTGGCCGCTCGCGTCGATCGCAAGCGGCACAAGATTTTCTGCATCATGGGCGATGGCGAGCAGCAGGAAGGTCAGGTCTGGGAAGCGGCCATGGAGGCCGGACACTTTCAGCTCGATAACCTGATCGCCGTCATCGACTGCAACCGGCTGCAGATCGACGGCCCGGTGAAAGAGGTGATGGGGGTCGAGCCTCTGGCGGCGAAGTACAGCGCTTTCGGTTGGGACGTGATGCGTATTGACGGCCACAACATGGATCAGGTCGTAGACGCTCTGGAGCAGGCCAAAACCGTGAAGGGCCGCCCCGTGCTGATCCTGGCGGACACGGTGAAGGGCAAGGGCGTCAGCTTCATGGAAGACCAGGCAGGCTGGCACGGCAAAGTCCCGAACTACGAGGAATTGATCAAGGGTCTCGAAGAACTCGGTCTGACCGATCGCATTCCGGTGGCTCAGCTTCTGGACAAGGCGAAGTCTTATCAGGCAGAAGTGGAGCGCAAACTCGCCGCCAAGATGCCGAAGTTCAGCCGCGATTACTGGTGGAATGCCGGCGAAGCGATGAAGGTCAAGATGGAGCCGACGCGCAAGGGCTTCGGACAATCCCTGGCCGAGAACGGAGGCGACGAACGAGTTGTGTGCCTCGGCCTCGATATCTCCGGATCGATCACGATCAGCGATTTTTATGCGGGCAAGCCGGAGCGCAAGAAACGGTGGATCAGCATGGGCATCGCCGAACAGTCGGCGACGTCTGCCGCCGCCGGGCTGGCGCGGGAAGGGAAGTTGCCGGTGTTAGGCACATATGCGACCTTTGCTGCCGCCCGCAATCTCGACCAGATTCGCACATCTGTCTGCTACGGCAACTTCAACGTCCTGATTGCCGGCGCGCACGGCGGAGTTTCGGTCGGTCCCGATGGCGCGACTCATCAGGCGCTCGAAGATTTGTTTGCCATGCAGGGCCTGCCGAATATGTCAGTGGTTGTGCCTTGCGACATGATCGAAACGCGCAAGGCAACCGACTTTCTGCTTCTGGAACACCGAGGCCCGAAATACATCCGTTTCGCGCGGGAAGCGACGCCGATTGTCACCGGCGCGAACACTCCGTTTGTGTTCGGAAAGGCGAATGTGATTCGTCTGCGGCAAGAGGGGCCCAGCTTCCTGGATGCCTTTGAGACGGTCCTGGCAGACTCCTACAAGAATGAAGAGGAAGCCCTGAGCATCATCGCGTGCGGGCCGATGGTTCCCGAAGCCATGCGCGCGGCATTCATCCTGAAGAAGGAATTTGGATATGAGACGCGGGTGCTGAATCTCCACACGCTGAAGCCGATCGATGCCGAGGCGATTGTCCGGGCCGCTCAGGAGACCGGAGTCGTGGTTACCGCCGAAGAGCATCAAATTGGTGCACTGGCCTGGCGCGTGAGCGGAATCCTAACCGAGAGCCCGCAGCTTTATGGAGTCCCGGTCATCACCGGAGCCATTGGAGTGAAAGACCGCTTCGGGGATTCCGGCGCGCCGTGGGAGCTGATCAAAGAATTTGAAGTCAGTGCCGAGCACATCGCCCAAAGAGCAGTGGAGTTGATGGCTATCAAGAAACATCACGCTTCAGCACGAGAAGAACACCTGGTGGGAACGCACTAAGGGCTGAGCATCGTTTGTATCTTCGTGCGAACGGTGCTCCCAGAACCGCGGACAACCTCCGCCTCAACAGTCTCCCTATCTAACTGTCCGCCGATCAGGCGACTGCTCTGAGAGCATTGCCGGCAATGATTTCGACCGGCCTGTGACGGGAACGGAATCCCGGATCAACCACTGGCCCTCGTGCCTGTCCTGCGATTGACCTCCTTACGCTATCTGAAACAAGTTAAGCCATTATCAATATTTGAGGTCCTGATCCGGGGCGAACGAAGGTAACTTTGCAGTGGATTGACCCCTCCTCTAGGCTTGCAAGGATATCCCCCCAGTCGATACGGAATTCCGAGGAGTCCTATGCGTTTCTGTTCTCGTGCATGGCGCTTGGCCGCGTTGGGGTTGGCGATGGCGTATTCGTCTCAGTTGGTGGCAGGCCAGTCCAACCAGGAGTGGAGCGCCTATAAGCAGAAGTGCGGCATTCCCGCGGGTACAGCTTATAACGACTGGGTGGCAGCCGGTTCCAAATGCAATTCCGGGAGCGCCGCTCCTGGTACGGGGACTGGCAGCGCTGAACAGTTGGGTACGGCTCTCGGAAACATGACGGGCGACCTAATGTTGAAAGGGATTCATAACGTGCTACATGGTGCGCCCGCAAGGCCCGTTCCAGTCAACCCGGAACAGCAACAAAGAGCGCTCGCTGCACAACAACTGAACAACAGTGGCATCTACCTGCTCAACCGCACGCCGAGAGACTACTCGGGCGCGATCAACGAGTTTGAAAAAGCCCTCCAGCAGACTCCAAACGACGCGACCATCGCCAGCAATCTTCAATATGCTAGGCGACTTCAGAAGGAGTCCGCGGCGGCCACGCAGACCAGCAATATGCTGGGGAATTTGTTGGGCAACAACGCTCCTCCGGTTGGCCCGGCAAACTTTCCCGCGTACTCGGGAATTTTTGCTAACGTATTCAATCCTGTGAACATCGATCCGAACGTGGTGGACTTCAGAGGAGTGTTCCGCAACTCTGTGCTCGGGCCGGCACTTTCCTCGCTCCCGGCGGCGAATGCAAATGCCCTCAATGCCGTACTTACTGGTTCTGACGCACGGATTGTGGACCTGAGGGGCGCGGCAAGAACTTCGGTTAACCCACAATTGCTGCAAACGCAGATTCACGGGATATTCGGTAATCCCGTGCCGGTGCGCGAGACCTCTGTTCCGACGGTTGACCGTCCACAAGTACAGGAGATCGAAAAACTCTTTCAGTCGCCTCCGGCAACGACAGGAACGCAATCTTTAGCACAACCTCAACATGCCACTCCCGATAAACCAACTAAGGAACAGATCGACGATCTATTTTCCAAGCCAGATGCGCCGCACAACTGAAAGGCAAATCCCCTTGAAAAAACTGTCCTGTCCGTTTTTCTCAGCACTATTTCTGACCTTAATTTGTCTTGCGCCTCTTCATGCTCAGACGGTTAGCGACGCGCCTCCGCCGAACAACCCTTCGACGGTGGCTCAGGCTCCGAACGAAATGACAAATAAGATCACCAATCTCGTCGATGCGGGCAAGTATGCCGAAGCGCAACAGTTAACGACTGGGCTCCTGGTGGCCTATCCGGACGACCAGAGGCTGATCAAGGCTCGGGCGCTCTTGGAGAAACTACTTGAGACACCCGGCACGCCGAACGCCGCACCGGGAAACGGGCAGAAGCCGTGGGCAGCCAGTGCGAGCGCCGAAACACTCACCGGGGAGGACAAGCTGGATTACAATGCGCTCATCGAGCTGGCGCGTCAGTCGCAGCAGAGTAACGATCCGGACGAACAAGGCAAATTGCTGAGGCAGTTTATGGGACAGAGCTCTGAGTTCCTGAAGCGGCATCCGGAGCAGATGCTGCTGTGGCAGCTTCGTGGCGCGGCGGCCATTGGAATGGTTCAGCCGATGGCCGGATTTGAGGCGGGTCAGAAACTACTGGCAGCGGGCGCAATAGACAGCAACGATCCCGCGCTGCAACAATTGCTCGCAAAGCTGAAGCTCATGGGCTGGATGGACAAGGAGAAAGTGAAGGATCTCCAGCTTAAGGCAGACCAAGTTCGAAGCCAGCAGGCAGAGACGGCCGAGCGTGACCGGCAGAATGCCGAGCGCGCGCAGAACACCTTCCCAGCCGCGCACTCCAACGGCCTTCATTATGGGTACGGCCACATCACGATCGACGACGACGGCGCCGTCTATGTGGGTAGCGATCAAACGATCCACATGCCAATAGGTGATATCCGGGAGGTCAAGTCTTATTGTTTGCCCTCTTGGCCATGCGGGCTTTATTTTGTTCCGAAAAAAGGAAGAAAGTATTTTATTGTCGCGGTTACAGAGGATGCAGTAAACAGTCGGCAAATGCAGGCGAGTGATGTGCGCCCTCCGTCGGTGCTCGGGAATGCCGTTGTGTCTAAGTGGAAGTTCGTGTCGGCCGACAACAAGACGCTGACTCCTCCGCGAGGCCAGTAGAGGGGGGAGGTCGCGGTGATATCCTGTACATCGGCTACCACCCAACGATGAAGTCCTTCGCTGGGCGGGGCGCCGGTTACCTTCTCCTCGGGATTAGGTGCTGGGTACGAACTGGGGAAATCGGCTTCTACTCTCCCCACGCAATTCGCCATTACTTTCGTTACCCCGCTCGTACTCTTACAGTTAAGCCTTAGCCAGATTCCCACCCCTATAATTCCCTCAAGCTGCACAAATGCAATCCCGCACCCGACAACCGGTTGCGTGCGAGACGTGTGGCTGGCTCTCCCATGGGAAAGTTTCAAGACAAGCCGCAGGCCGCGCCGTGGGTTTATAACCCGTGGCTGGACTTGATCGTGGGGTGCGGGGCGTGGTCGGCTCCGCTGCTGTTGCTCTCGTATGCCACCGTAGCTTCAAGTGCGCGGACATGGTCGGTCGTGTTCTATGTGCTGGCCTTGTTCTTCAACTACCCGCACTACATGGCCACGCTGTATCGCGCCTACCACCGCAGCGAGGATTTCGAAAAGTACCGCATTTTCACCGTGCACATCACGGCGCTGGTCATAGCGACGCTGCTGTTGTCGCATTTTTGGGTACGGCTGCTGCCCTGGATCTTCACCATTTATCTGACCTGGAGTCCGTGGCATTACAGCGGGCAGAACTACGGCTTGTTCATGATGTTCGCGCGCCGCGCGGGCGCCACTCCCGACAAGGGCACCCGCCGGGCTCTATATGGCGCGTTTGTGGTTTCGTACCTGATCCTGTTTCTCGGCTTCCATACTGGGTTTTCGAATGACCCGCTGTTCCTGTCGCTGGGGATTCCATCGGTGGTCAGCCGTTGGGAGCAGGTTATTCTGGCGGTCGCATTCGTGGCGCTTTCCGTCTATGGACTCTCTCGCCTGGCTCGTGAAACAGGCTGGCGGAAGCTGACGCCGTCCCTTACGCTGTTTTCTTCGCAGTTTCTATGGTTCCTGCTGCCTTCCGTTATCTCCCTGATCAGGGGACTGGAAATTCCGCAAAACCGGTATAGCACAGGCGTGCTGGCGGTAATGCATTCCGCACAATATTTGTGGATCACCAGTTATTACGCGCGTCGCGAAGCCGCGAACGAGTCCTCGGGGCGATCAGACGGACAGAGCCGGAACTGGCGTCCGCTGGCTTATTTTGGCGTGCTGATCGTGGGCGGAATCGCGCTATTCGTGCCCGGACCATGGCTGGCGAGCCGCGCTTTTCATCACGACTTCACCGGGAGCTTTCTGATCTTCACCGCATTAGTGAACATTCATCACTTCATTTTGGATGGAGCGATCTGGAAGCTCCGCGACGGGCGGATTGCTTCGCTGCTGCTCAATTCGCAGGCGCGCATTTCGGATGCTGCCGCCGGCGCTGGCGGATATCTTGTAAAGTCCTCGAAGTGGTTGACCAGTAGTTCTGGCTGGGCGCGGGGATTGAGAATCGGCACCGCAGTCGTCCTGTTAATGTGGGGCAGCCTGGATCAGGCCCGTTATTATTGGGCGATTCATGCGGACAATCTGGGAGACCTGAAGCGCGCTGCTGCGCTCGATTCGTACGACAGTTCGCTACAGATGCGCCTGGCACACCAGGCGCTGGAAAGCGGAGACGCCAAGCAGGCGGAAGCCGCCTGGAGGCGCGCCATCCAATTCAATCCGGCGGATCCCGCTCCCCGGCAGGTGCTGCTGCAATTCCTGTTGGGTTCGCAGCGCTTCGACGAGGCCTTCGCGCTCACCGAAGCGTCGCTGAAATTTGCACCCCGAGACGCGAATCTGTTGGTCGATCGTGGACTACTCGAATTGCAGCGCGGTCATGCCGATCAGGCATTGGCTAGTTGGAACTATGCCCTGGCAGTCGATCCCAACCAGTCGCTGGCTCACCTGTACCTTGCCACCGAACTGGATCGCGAAGGCAAAGCGCGCGAGGCGGCCGCGCACTACGAAACCTTTCTGCACAAGATTTCGCGGCAAAATCCGAAGGACCGACCCGCACCCGACCGGATCATCGGCGTCGTTTTGCGCATGGCGGACTGCCAGGCGCGTTCGTCGCAGAATAATCTTGCGCTGCTGTCCTTCGAGCTGGCAGAAAAGCTGGCGGCCCAGACCATGCTGCCAAAATTGGAAAGCTTAGCCTACGTGAATGAAGCAGACCTGCAAGGGCGAACCGGCAAACTCGATGAGGCGCTGGAGCTCTACCAGCGCGCGTTGCGTCTGGACGAATCGACTCATTACAACGAATCTGGGTCCGCGGATTGGGCTTCCTACGGGCGTTTCCTTGATCAGGCGGGATTCTCGCCACGGTTGGCGTATGCTTGCATCGTGAAGTCGCGGCAACAGGCGCAGAGTGTTCCCAACGGATCGGTTCCGGATTCGGTGACCGCGGCCGAACGGCGTCTCGAAAAGCAACTCGGCGGCACCGCAGAAACGCTCCGCCACAACCTGGAACCCACCCTGCAGGAGGCGCTCAACTTGCGACGTTGAGCATCATTCCCACACCTGTGGGGCATCTTATGATCCAATTGACACCGGGTTGGGCCTGCTGAAGAATAACCTATTCTTGAATGTTGTCTTCCCAAGGAGGAAGAGTGTATGGCCGATGACGGCGAACATCTTCACATAGAACAGCAATCAAACGCTGGCAAATGGATTCTCCTCGTAGTGGCAATCCTGATTGTGGCGGCTGCTGGTTACGCGCATTACACCACGCATCAGGACCTACAGAAGCTATCAACCGACCTTAGCGCCAGCCAGGCGCAGGTCAAAGAACTCCAAAACCGCATGCAGACGGCTGAAGCGCAGGAGGAAACTCTGGCGCACCAGGCCGGTATGACCAAGAAAGAACTGGTTCAGCGCACGGCCCAGTTGCTGGCGGAGCAGAAGGCGGCGATGAGCCGCATCGAAGAGCAGCAAAAGGCTCAGATCAGCGCCGTAACCGGCGATATCGCCGGAGTGAAGACCGATGTCGGCGGAGTGAAAACCGACCTCGGCAGTACTAAGGCGGACCTCGAAGCCACCAAGGCCAAGCTGCAAAGCACGATTGGTGATCTGGGCGTGCAGAGCGGTCTGATCGCGAATACGCGCGGTGATCTGGAGGTCCTGAAACACAAGGGCGACCGGAATTACTACGAATTCACGCTGCTAAAGGGCGCGAAGCCGCAGCCGGTTTCCACCGTGAGCCTGCAGCTCAAGAAATCAGATGCCAAGAAGGGCAAGTTCACGCTCAACGTGACCTCTGACGACAAGACAATAGAGAAGAAAGATCGCAATGTCGCCGAGCCCATCCAGTTCTACTCGGGCCGCGAGCACCTGCTGTTTGAGCTGGTGATCTGGACCGTCGACAAGAACAAAGCCACGGGATACCTGAGCACTCCGAAGTCTGCTCCGGTACCGGTGACTGCCGGCAATAACACCGGGACCGGGATTTGAACTCAGCGTTCTTCCCCGGCGGCCACGTGCTGCTGCAGATCCTGATGCGCACGGGGGCGATCTACCTGCTGGTGCTGGTCGGGGTACGTTTAAGCGGCAAGCGCGAGGTCGGACAAATGACCCCATTCGATCTCACGCTGCTGCTCCTGCTTTCGAATTCCGTGCAAAATGCGATGACCGGCCCCGATACGTCCCTGGTGGGCGGCGCGGTCGCGGCTTGCACGCTGCTCATCCTGAATTATTTTGTAGCGGATGTCTCGGGGGTGAACCGCCGCTTCCGGCGCCTGATCCAGGGCCAGCCGTCTCTTTTGGTGCACGATGGCAAAATCATCGAATCGCATTTGGCGAAAGAGCACGTCAGTATGGACGAGTTGCATCGCGCTCTGCGCGAGCATGGCATCAATAGCGTGGATCAGGTCGCGCTCTCGGTGCTGGAAGTCGACGGCTCGATCAGCTGCCTGAAGTATGACGAGATCAAGCCGGACGCCAGCACGCATCTGGCACGACGGAAGTTCATCCAGAAAAAATCGTAATCTCCATTTCACCACTGAGGCACAGAGACACGGAGAAAAAGCCGGTGGATTTCTCTGCGACTCCGTGTCTCTGTGGTGAATTCCGTTTCATTCTACTTTCAGGAACTTCACGCATACGGGCGAGCCGACGTCCAGCTTTTGGCCGGTCGGCGTGAGGCGGCCGGTTTTTTCGTCGATGCGGAAGACTACGATGTTGTCCGACTTCTGATTCGCCGCAAGCAAATACTTGCCGGTGGGATCAATTTCGAAGCTGCGCGGAATCTTGCCCCCGGTGGATATGTCGTCGATCCTGGTGAGCGTGCCTTTGGCGGCGTCGATCGCGAACAAGGCGATGCTGTCGTGGCCGCGATTCGAGGCGTAGAGAAACCTGCCGTTGGGATGAATGTGAATCTCGGCATCGTCGTTCTCGCCTTGGAAGTCTTTGGGCAGCGTCGAGAGCGTCTGCAGCCGATGCAGCGTGCCAGCCTTCAGATCAACGGAGAACGCGGTGACCGTCGATCCCATTTCAGCGACTACGTAGGCAAACTTCCCAGACGGATGCAGCGCAAAATGGCGTGGGCCCGCGCCCGGATCGAGCTTCACGTACGGCGGATCGTTGGGAATGAGCGAGCCCTTCGCTTTGTCGAACTTGTAGACGAACAGTTCGTCGAGGCCGAGGTCGTCGACGAAGGCGAAGCGCTCGTCCGGTGAAAGATCGATGGAGTGCGCGTGTGCCGCCTCCTGCCGCTGCGGATTTGCGCCGTGGCCGGTGTGCTGGATAAACGTTGCGGCCTCGCCGAGCTTTCCATCGGCGAGCACCGGGAACACGGCGATGCTTCCGCCGGTGTAGTTTGCGACCAGCACCCACTTGCCGGATTGGTCGACGATGATGTAGCAGGGATCGGCTCCGCGCGACGGCACCTCGTTCAGAAACGTCAGCTTACCGGTTGCGCGATCAATCGAAAATGCGCTCACGCCTCCGCTGTTGGGCCCGTTGAAGTTCTGGAGTTCATTCACCGCGTAGAGAAAGCGTCCATTCGGGTGCAAGGCTACGAATGATGGATTCGTAGTCTCGGCCGCGAGTCCGAGTGAAGTGCTCCGCCCGGTGGATGGATCAAAGCGGTAGGCGTAGATGCCCTTGCTTTGGGTGCCGTCTGTGTAGGTGCCGACGTAGAAGATGTAATTATCGGCGGCGGAGGCGGCGAGCGAAGTTAGTAGTGCGAAAACGGCGACTAGAATCACGGTTCGCGTAGCGACAGCCGCCTCGGCTGTCCCGCGAAGCGAAGCGAGCGGTCTAATGCGGCCAGCGGGGCGCAGGGTTTTCATGCTGTTAATGGAAACGCATTCCGAGGAATCGCGCAAGTTGTCGAGCTTCGCTCGACCGGACAGCCGAGGGCGGCTGTCCCCACATGGACTGTGCTGAGGCGGCCGTCCCTCCAGGTGCAAGGACGATGGCGGCTCACTTGGTCAGCACCACCGGAACTGTGTAGTTGTAGGGCCAAACGACGACGCTGACCGATTTGCGCTGGTTGAACGCGTCGAGCGAAATGGGGAAGGCCGCGATAATCGTGCGTGTGAGGGACTGACCTACCTCCATTCTTGTTTCCGGCGCGAGCGCTGGCTGGGCGCCATTCTTCAGAGCAGGGAAGGCCTGAAAGTAGCGCTCGAAATCCACGGTGGAGACGGCGTCGGCGGTATTCTCTCCGTTGGCCGTGGTCACCTTGCTTTCAAGGGCACGCACATAGAGCGCTTTATCGCTGGTGTTGTGCAGGGTGAAGGTCAAGGCGACCATGGTGGTGGTCTGGCCGGGAACTTCGATCGCAACGATGTTGTCGAGCGATCCTCCGGCTTGTGGCTTGGCGCGCTTCAGGAACGACGCGATGAGCACGACGACCAACACGCCAGCAACCGCAATCAATACGACCTTCGCGGGCGGCAGATTCTTTTTGGCAGTGCCGTATTCTTCGCCGATATTGATGGTCGGTCCAGCGGGAGGCACGGGCGGTGCGGCCGGTGGCGGAGTCTGCTGCGGAGGAGCGGGAGTTTGGTCAGGCATAGGTTTGTGTCTCCGGCGATTCTACGCTTGCGCTTCGCCGGAATCGACGCCCATCCGGTTACTTCACCCCGTTATTCTGCGGAGGCTCGATTTCCGCCACAACTTCGAGATCCCGATCGCCGCTGTTCCAGACTTGCTCGCGCACGGCCCTGGGCAGAATGACGCATCCCTCGGAGGCGCATCCGGGGTGTTCCTTGGAATCGCCATGCATCAGGAAACCGCTGCGTCCGAAGGTCTCGGTTTCGGGGGCAGGATTCAATCGCAGAACATAGGGACCGTGCTCGGCGGTGTTTGCCGGCGGCCCGGAAATTTTCCAGTCGCCGGTGGGGATGGGGCCGACGCTGGCAACATTCTGCAGATCGGGATTGTTCTTGCCGCTGCCAGCGCCGGCGTAGCCCGTGGCTACATGCTTGCCATCTTGCTGCAGTTCGCCGGTTTTCTGCTCGTAGGTCCAGGCGAAGGCTTCGAGGTCAACCAAGGGGTCGTCGCCCATTACATCACCTCAGCGTTTTTTCGGATCGAAGTTTGTAAAGTATTGGATTCAGGACGTTTGTTTCTGTTCGACCGCTTGACGCGGCCGCAAAATATTGAAAACAGGCGAGTTGCCCGCAAAATATTGCAGCGTAAGCAGTTGCACTTAGCGTTCATGGCTTCCCCAATGAGCTCTTTGTCCTCGCACATTGCGACTTTGGTTCTGGCACTCATGAGCCCATTGTTTCGTTTTTGGGAGTTCTGAGTAAAGGTTGTTCGTCACAATGGGAAGATTTTTAGCTGTGGAAAACTCAAGCGGAGGAGTGGCAGAAAGATCAATGAGCGCGAATGGCAATTACAGGTTTTGAACCGCGGACCGGGATTTTGAGTGTCATCGAGATTTTTCAACAATTGACGCACTCGACTACAATTCCGCGCTGAGGTTGCAATGAGATGGCAGGTTTCGAGACAGCATGGGCTGCAGTAGATCACGCAAAGGACGGAGAGCCAGTGTCCCCCGAATTGCGGCCACTGCTGCGACAGGTTTACTCCGATGTTTTGGTTGAACCGACCGACCTCCCCGCGCTGAAAGAGAGTCTGGCTCAGTTGCTCCAATACCTCAGCGCTGCAGGAAGGACGAACGCCAACTGCTGGGCGGTTGACCTTTTCTTTTGCTCGTCCGAAGGGTGGGAGCGAGACTGGACTGAACAAAACCTACCGGAAGACTTTCACGATGTGCTGTCACTGATGGGACAGGCATTACACGATGCGGTAAAAACGCCCAAAATTGCCGATAACTTCGATTGCCTTCCTGAGCAACTGCTTGAGCGCGTTCGACGGCTAAACGGCTCCGCGCCGGTCAGTGAGTGAAATCGCGATGTTACGACAGTTGAGCAACGGAGAACGGTCCTGCAGCATCCTTCCACCAGCGGAGGTTGCGTGACATGGCAAGTTGTGGGCAACGGGTTGCCGCGCTTGTAATCGTGGGGCTCTGCTGCTGTAGCGCCGCAAAAGCGCAGATCATCGAGCTCAAACAGGACGGGGATAAGAGGTTCCAGTGCATGCACACCGGACTATCGAGCGATCTGACAGACTGCGGCACACAATCTGATTGGTACCCCTACGTATTTGTGGGTACGATCTCCGCAGTTACACCGACGAAAGACGGTGAAAAGGAACTGCGCATAATCCCAGTCGAGGTTTTCAAAGGCGAGCCGAATAACCCGCTGATCGTGCTCACGTCACAGGGTGCGTGCTTTCCTGAGATAAGGGCAGGGGATCATTGGCTTTTCTATCTCCGCAAGGGGAATCCCATCGTGCTCGACTTCTACGGCAACATCAGCAGGCCTGTCACCGATGCACAGGAGCGAGTGGAGACTCTGCGCCGTCTGGAGACAATCGGCGACAACGGAATCCTACGAGGTCGAGTGGGGCAGGGTTCCTTCGGGCAAGGAGAGGCTATCCCCAACGCGCACGTCACCGCGCATCGAGCGACTGACGATGCACAGTTCGTCGCGACCACAGATGCTGAGGGTCGCTATGAGTTCCAGCCTCTTCCTCCGGGCAAGTACAGACTCAGCATGGACCCCATAAAATCATTTCAGGCGGACGACGCCTATATCGATGTGAAAGCCCACCAATGTTGGGACCTTACACTGTCGAAGGCCCCTCATGCGCACCTTGGAGGACACGTACAACGCTCGGACGGGTCCCCTGCAGCCCAGGTGCCGGTCCTTCTCACGGACGGGGACGGATCATTCTTTGAGACGATGATTTCGGCTGCAGACGGATACTTTCACCGGGAATTGCTGTCATCAGGGAGGTATGTAGTCGGCATCAATCTGCCCGGCGAACCAACTTGGAAGCCTTCAGGTTGCGCCGGGACACCCGGAGCTTGCTCGGTTCCAAAGGCGTCCTTGTACTATCCCAACATGAGAAATCGCGCCGACGCGCTGGTGATTAATTTGGCGACAGATGAAATGCGCGACGACATCGACTTCACCATTCCTGCCCACTAACGGAACGCATGCTAGCTAATATTCATGGCGGCCATCGCGTACTTGCTGAAACCAGGCGAGTGCCCTCAGAACTGCAGTGTGCAGCCGACGGTTACCAAGCATGTTTCATGGCTTTGGCGAATTTATCCGGCGGCAGGGTGTTGAGAATGTCGTCTTTAGTGAGCCAGGCGCGGCGGGCTTGCAGGATGCCGAAGCGGATTTTTTCCATGTGCGAGGTGTGGTGGGAGTCGGTGTTGATGACGATCTTCACGCCGTGCAGTTTTGCCTGGCGCAGGTGGACATCGTTCAGGTCGAGGCGGTCCGGATAGGAATTCAACTCCATGGCGACTTTGTGCTTGGCCGCAACGGTCAGCACTGAATGCATGTCGAATCCGTAGGAATCACGGCGGAGGAGAAGGCGGCCGGTGGGATGCCCGATGACGGAAGTGTTCGGGTTCTCGATGGCTTTGATGAGGCGCTCGGTCATCTTTGCCGGTTCCTGATTGAAGACCGAGTGGACGCTGGCGATCACCAGGTCCATCTGGGCGAGGACGTCATTGGAGAGATCGAGGTCTCCGTCGGCGAGGATGTCGACTTCGATGCCGGCGAAGATCCGGATGCCGTCGATTTTCTTGCCGGCTTCGCGGATTCGCGCGATGTGCTCGACGGCGCGCTTGTCGTCGAGGCCATTGGCGAAGGCAAGATTTTTTGAGTGATCGGTGATGGCCATGTATTTGTAGCCGCGTTCCCGGGCGGCCTCGGCCATTTCTTCGATGGTGTTGCGGCCGTCGGTTTCGACGGTGTGCATGTGCACGTCGCCCTGCAAATCTTTCTGCGTGATCAGGCGGGGCAGAGAATGGCTTTGGGCGAGGTCAATCTCCCCGAGATTTTCCCGCATTTCCGGCGGGATGTAGTCGAGATTTAATTTGGCGTAGATCTCTTCTTCAGTTTTTCCGGCGACGGGCTTTTCACCTTCGAGAGTGGCCAGGCTGTATTCGTTGAGGGTGTAACCCATCTTGAGGGCGCGCTGGCGGAGGGCCACGTTGTGGGCTTTCGATCCGGTGAAGTACTGCATCGCTGCGCCGAATGATTCGGGCGGCAAAAGGCGCACATCGACTTGCATGCCGTTGCGAACGTGGAAGCTGATTTTGTTGTCGCCGCTGGCGATGACATCCATCAAAGGCGGATATTTCGCGACATGGGCGATCGCCTCCTGGCGTCCCGCTTCTGTTGTACAGGCTGAACCAGTGACCAGGATGTCGAGGTCGCCGACAGTCTCTCGCCCGCGGCGCAGCGATCCGGCGGGGGTGATTTTGTCAATGCCGGGAAACTTCGCGACATACTCGGTGATTTTCTCGCATTCGATTTCAGCGGCGTCGATCAGGAATCGGCCACCGATGCGGCGATAGTCTTCGATAGCCTTGAGCAGCTTGGCTTCGTGCTTCTCGCCCATGCGGGGCAATTCGCGGATCTTTCCCTCGCGCGCGAGTTTCTCAACGCCGTCCACGTCGCAGACTTTGTAGGCGCTCCAGATCAGGGCGATGGTCTTCGGGCCGAGGCCTTGAATTTTCAGTAGCTGCAGCATCGAGGGGTGATACTTCGCGAGCAGTTCGGCCTGGACCGCGAGTTTTCCGCTGTCGAAGAGTTCTTTCAGGTTCGTCAGCATTCCCTTGCCGATGCCGGGAATGGCGAGCACCTGCTTGGGCTCGCTGATGATGTCTTTGATCTGCTGCGAGTGATTCTCGATGGCCTGCGCCGCGTTGCGGTAGGAGCGGATGCGGAAGGAATCCTGGCCGTCGATCTCGAGCAGGTCGGCAGTCTCGTAGAGGATATTAGCGATGGCTTTGTTGTCCATGGGAAGGACAAGGTTAACCCAGAGGGTGAGGGCAGGGCCAGAAGGCGGCTTTCAGCGCCGTTTTTCAACACATCCGAGGAAAAAAGAATCAGGGGAGAGACAAAGACAATAACCCGCTCGCGCGGCCTCGCTTACACCGCCGCCATTCGTGAACAGGATCGGTTGGCCTTTAGGAGGCTTTCACTACATTGGCTGCCTGCGGTCCCTTCTGACCGTCGGCGATTTCGAATTCCACCGTGTCGCCTTCCTGCAGGCTTTTGTACCCCTCACTGCTGATCGCGCTGTAATGAACGAATACGTCCGGGCCGTCGTTGCGTCCGATAAAACCGTATCCCTTCGCGTTATTGAACCACTTCACCGTACCTTTCAACCGTTCCACTGAACCCCTTCTTTCCGCACGCCCAACACCAGGCGGAGAGGACGTGTCCGCCGTATTGAGATGCATTTTGGTCAGTTAGAGGTGGGCTGTCAAGTAGGGACGCGGGACAATTTTGGCGCGCTTTGGGGGATGGCACTTTTCGGCAAAAAGTGACCGCGCTCGGCCTATCGCTTGGAGCGCTTCGCTTTGGAGTAGGACGAAGATTTTGTCCGCGAAACGTGATCAAGCCAGAGAACCGACGAGATGGTCTTGGCATCGCGAATGGTGCCTTTCAGGATCATTCCCAGAACCGTGGGCAGCGGCAACATGCGCTTGAGAATGATTTCGTCGTCTTCGGGCTCCGCCTCGCCTACGCGTAGGCCAGTAGCAAGATAGACGGCCATGGTTTCTGCCACGAACCCGGGACTGGCGTAAAACTTCAGGATCCGCTTCCAGTGAGTGGCGCGGTATCCGGTCTCTTCGATCAGTTCGCGCTGGGCGGCATGGAGATCGTTCTCTCCCGGATCGATGCGACCGGCGGGCAGCTCCCAAAGATAATCCCCCGCGGCGTGGCGGTATTGGCGTTCGAGAAGGACGCGAGGTGTGGAGCGGGAGTCGTCGACTGCCAGAACGACCACGGAGCCGGAATGGTGGATCAGGTCGCGGCGAACCTTCACGCCGCCAGGCTCCTGGACGTGGTCAGTGGTCACCCAGAAGACGGGACCGCGATAAACGGTGCGAGAGGAGACGAGGCGGGCTTTGTTGCTGGCGGATTTTGGCATGCAGACAATATAAAGCACGAGGTTTGGACTTGGAGGCGCGGGAGGGGTTTCCAGACTTGGCTCGTGTAGGGACACATGCCTCGGCTGTTCATGGCGAAGGCGTGCGGCCGAGACGGCCGCGCGACAGCCGGCCGGAGGCCGGCGCTACTGAAGCCGCTTTCTTTGCAATGTCGGCATTGAGGCTTCTGCTATGCTCCGGGCATGGCGAGGAAGCCGCGCATTGCGATTGTCGGTCCGGGCAATCTGGGGACAGCTCTAGCGCTATCGCTGCTGCGAGCGGGATACAAGATTGAGGCAGTCGTCGGCGGACGATCGGGGAAGGCGACGAGTCTGGCACGGCGAGTCAGTACGCGAGCCCCCGATGCATCAATGGCCGATGTGGTGTGGTTTTGTGTGCCGGACTCCGAAATCGCTCGAGCGGCGCGCGACTTGGCGGGAAAGTTCGCGTGGCGGGGAAAGATTGCGCTGCACGCGAGTGGAGCGCTGAGCAGCGATGAACTCGGTGTTCTGCGGCAAAAGGGTGCGGCTGTGGCGTCGGTCCATCCGTTGATGACATTTGTAAAAGGATCGCGGCCCTCGCTGGAGGGAGTGCCGTTTGCAATAGAAGGCGATGCCGGCGCTGTCAAGGCCGCTCGCGGGATTGTTCGTGACCTGGGGGGCGAAGCGTTCGCGATTCGCAAACGGGAGAAGGCTGCATATCACGCGTGGGGTACGTTTGCTTCCCCCTTGCTCACTGCACTGCTGGCGACCACGGAGCAGGTTGCCCGCCTGGCTGGCGTGAAAGAGAAAGCGGCGAGGCGGAGGATGAGTCCGATCTTGTTCCAGACTTTGTCGAATTATGTCTCGCTCGGCGCGGCGAGCGGATTCAGTGGGCCGATCGTGCGGGGAGACGTCGAAACTGTGAAGCGACATCTGAGAGCGTTGCGCTCCACACCGGTTGCCCGGGAAGTTTATCTGGCGCTGGCGAGAGGGGCGCTGGAATATCTTCCAGCCAAGAACAAACGCTCCCTCATGCGTGTTCTGGATGCCCAGAACTGAGTCGCCACGACAGCCAAAGCAGGGCCGCAACTGCGAACGGAAGTACTGCGGCAGTGCGGATGGGGAGTGCGAAGACTGGGGTGGAATAAAAGGTGTTCGCTGCCAGAAACGGACGGACAGTCAGCAGGACCAGGGCCGCGATCCACGGCCAAAACAGAATTCCCGCACCGGTAACCAGCATAGCGCGCCTTAGCCAGCCAGCTTCCATTAACGTGCGGCGGCCACGCACGATCAGGAGAATCGCTGGGAGCAGGATGGTGTGGTCGTAGATCGCCTGTCCGGGCAGGACGGCGAGGCTGGTAATTGTGAGGACGAGGCTCAGAGTGAACCAGAATGTTGGCGAGTCCGGGATCGCCCCCCGATTTCGCCATGCCAGCCAGAGGCCGGCCACAACAAAGCAACCGCAGATCGCCTTCCCAACATTGTCGGGCACGCTCTTTCCCAGCAGAACCTGAATGAGGGGCGGCATGGCGTAACGCGTGTAGCCGAGAACGATGTGAATCCATTCTGAGATCCAGTGTGGCCAGACCCAGAGCGAACCGCCCATCAGAGCCAGGCTGACAATGGCAAATCCCTGCCAAAAGCGAGCCCGGCGGCGGTCACTGACGCTCCAGAGCAGGAGAAAGAAGATGGCAAGGCTGCTGGTCTCCGGTTTGATGAGGGTGAGACTCGCGAGTGAACCGGCCAGCAGCAGTTGCTGCTTCCTGATTGCGAACGCGGCACCTGCGAGAAACAACGCCGAGAATACGCCGAGTTGTTCCGCGAAAAGGGCTTCCAGCATCTGGTAACTGGAGAGGGTCAGCAGGACAAGCACCAGGAACCAGACGGTTCCAAGCTTCCAATCGAGTGCCCTGAGCCAGAGTCCCAGGACAATGACGAGCAGCAGCGGCAGCAGCGCCGCGAGCAGTGCGCGGAGCTGGGGGAAGGGAAGCAAGGCCACGGGCCACATGACGAGGTCGACGTATGCGGGATAGGCGAACTCCCGATATCCAGGGGGCGGATCGTGAGGATTTCGGGAATCCAGTGGACGTCCAAAGACTCCGATTTGAAGATCCCGCGTCGACGCGGGACTGTAGGGATCGCGATGACTGATGATTGCCTGCCGCGCGGTGAGCCACACGGGGTGAAAGTCGTCGCCCCAGGCATATCCGCGGCCGAGCCCGCTCGCAGCCCGCGATTCCAGCATTCGCGGGATGAACAGCCCGAGATGGTAATAGCACATTGACGCTGAGCCGCAGATTGCCAGCGCGAGAGCCAAGAGGGCGATACGCGAGTTCGAGCGACCGGGTATCTGCTCCTCAGCCATGCGTCGCGCCTATCAGGTGACAGAACTGCTGTTCAGAAATCCGGGAAATCCCGAGAGAATCGTTCCGGCTAACTCGACGTGAAAAGGTGCCCGAGCTTTTCTTTCTTGGTCTTGAGATATTCCTCGGCGTGCGGACTAGGAGTGACCTCGCAAGGGACACGCTCGACCACACGCACGCCTGCGCGCTCCAGCGCTTCGACCTTCTCGGGATTGTTCGACAGCAAGCGGACGCGGGCGACGCCCAGCGCCTTCAGGATTTCTCCGGGAAGGGTGAAATCGCGCTGATCGGCCTTGAAGCCCAGCTTCTCGTTGGCCTCGACCGTGTCGAGGCCGGAATCCTGTAACTCGTAAGCCTGGAGCTTAGCCATCAGGCCGATGCCGCGGCCTTCCTGCTGTTCGTAGATCAGGATACCGGCGCCCTCTTCGGCGATCATTGACAGAGAGAGCTCGAGTTGCTGGCGGCAATCGCAGCGCAGGGAATGGAAGACGTCTCCGGTGAGGCATTGGGAATGGATGCGCACCAGGGGTGCGGAGGACTTCACATCGCCCATCACCAGCGCGACAGCCTCGTCCACGCGCCGATCGGCATTGATCGCGGTCTTTCCGCGAAATCCGTAGATGCGGAACTGTCCCCAGCGGGTAGGGAAATTCGCCGATGCTACCTGTTTCACTTCGTCTTGCTTCACTCGAACATTATAGCGGCTGCGGGGAGAGGACTTGTCGCGGAGGCGTCATGCGAAGGCGATGCCAGCGTTACGAGTAAATAGAGGTCCTTCGACTGTGCCGTTGCGCTCCGCTTCGTTAGTGCCGGAACAGACTAGCCTCTCGCGCGGAAAGGGAAGATAGCGTCCTGCTTCGAGGGAATGGGAGTGCCATTGCGGGTGGCGGGCTGGAAGTGCCAGTTATCCAGCGCTGCGAGGCACTTGCTGTCGATATCGGGGCCGAGGCTCTGCAAGACTGTCTTGTTTACGATCTCGCCGCGCTCATCGATCGTGATTTCGATGACTTCATTCCCGGGAGTGTTGGGCAGTTGCCAGGGATAGACGGCTGGATCGGAAGTCTCGGTCGGGAGAGCGGGGCGTACCTCATCACCATAGAACGATCCCTGGCTCAATGTGCCGTAGCGCTGGCCGGCCTGGGCTCCGTGACCCAGGGCGGAGAGAGTCTGGGTTTTTGAACTGTCTTCGCTTTCGGCGCGGGCAACAGGAGTTTGCATAGTGGGCAGCTTGGCTAGTTGTTTGGAGGCTTTCCACGTCAGCTTCTGGCCCAGGCGCTGATGACGATAACGCTGGGTGGCGAGGTCCGAAGAGCTATGCGAGCTGTCGTCGGGATTCTTACTCGACCAATACAGCCGAGTGACCGACGTGCCATTTTCTCCTAAGGCAACGGAATTGGGATTGATCTTCAGGGGGACTGGCGAGCGCAGAACCCACGCCAGCAACAGCGCGTGCAGTCCGCAAGAGGCTCCGAGAAGCCAGCGTTGCCGGCGCACGCTTGCCGGATTGAGTTGCGCGAACATGAGCGATTCCCCCGAGGCCCCCAACCTATTGTTAGTTAGACGCACTCCGGGGGATTTCGTCAAGATGATTTGTAGATGACCGGCCACGGAGAAGATGTAAGGCCGTCCGGTAGTGGGTCAGTTTCCTTTTCAAACCGACCCACTACCGGCCGTCGACCGGGTTGGTGCCGATTCTGGAACGCTGATAAAATGAACCAGCAGTATCGATCCCACCCTGCAAAAAGGGGCTATAGCTCAGCTGGGAGAGCGCATCGTTCGCAACGATGAGGTCGTCGGTTCGAGCCCGACTAGCTCCACCACTTTTCAATCACTTACAGACGCCATCAATCGGGTTTGTCCCACTGCTGTCCCAATCAGGTTTGCCGGGAGAGTTGCCTCAACAGTCCTTTCGGCTCATCCCATGGATGCGGACGCGCGCCAGCGCGCCCCGCACCGTGGGGTAACAAAACAAGCTTTCGTACCCCGCGCTGCCCTGAGTCTCGCGCGACACTGCGACGTGCTCCTCGCCTTCCAAACAGACCCGCGCGCTGCGCTGCGCTCGCTGTGTGAGGCGATCTCCTCCGCTTAAGCAAGCCGTCGCGATCGCTTGCTTCTCTCGGACTGTTGCTCGTACGCGCAGACTTCACACGATCGATGAGAGGCAGGTATCGGGCTTCCACAGATCCCGCACGCAAGTTCGCGAAATACAGGGCGCTTTTGGACCGGATCATAGTGTGCCACTTTCGCTCCTTCGCCGAGGCCAGCATAAGAATCCATTATCAGCATGCCTGGACCACCCAGCCGCGAGGAAAGTGTTCCGCCGAGCCCTACGTTCGCCGCGATGTTGATCAGGTTCGGCGTCTCTTGCGCAACGGCACCACCGACTACATCAAGGCCAAACCAAACATCCTCTCGCTTCGCCCCTACAAAAGC
This sequence comes from uncultured Acidobacteriota bacterium, assembly GCA_963807095.1. GTDB lineage: Bacteria > Acidobacteriota > Terriglobia > Terriglobales > Acidobacteriaceae > Sulfotelmatobacter. The sequence goes on from CAWEAF010000004.1 coordinate 597,301, forward strand.
CCATTGGCATGACGCGCCCACCACCCCTCGGCCTCGGCCTTTGCCGTAAGCAATGTCCCTCACAGCCTTCACGCTTAGAGCCTTCACGCGGTTCGGTAGGGCTCGGGCTTTGATGGCGGCCGAGATGGCTTCCAAGTCTCTATGAAATGGATGGGACCCCGTGGAAAAGACTCGAATCGGCTTTCCCGCCGTTGGAACGCTCTTTGTAAGTGTCAGTGTTTCGCTGGCTTTCGAGGCCTCCCCACTCTCGTCCGCACGTTCATAGTTCGAAATGCAGTAGATCGCGGGAACATCGTGTTCCCAGACAGAAACAACGAAAGTATGGCGCGACCGTGTTGAACCGTATTTCTGTCGCAGCGAAATCAGCCGAGCGCCAACATCGGCCGCGATCCGATCTAGAACATTCGCGAGCGGAAGATCAAAGACCTTCTGTTCCGCCAGGGACATCAGCCATTCACTTGGTGTCTTCCCGGCGTCGTCCATTCCAATGCCGTTGTACACGATTACACCATGCGCGTCGACGCACCCGAACACTGTCATCTTGGTGGATCTATTTGTTTTGATCTTCCCCGAAATGAAACCGGTCAATCGGCGATCGGAAACAGAGATCATGCCCAATGGCCATGCAACTGTTAGGTTTGTGGTCATGCTCCATTTTCTCACTCCTGATCCCGCTGCTTGGTAGCGAGTTCCAGCCAATATTGGTGTTGTCGGAACGCGGACATCGCTCTAGTGCTTGATATGCTTCACACATGCCCCAGGTCGCGCTAAACCGCGAACAAATTGTGGGGCGCGGAAAACGCCTGGAGTATTTCACGATTGCATGGAACAGTGCTGAGGGATTGATAGCAATCGTAGCTGGACTGTTTGCCGGCAGCATTTCACTGGTCGGCTTCGGAATGGACAGTTTTATCGAGGTGGCATCGGGCGCAACCCTGTTATGGAGAATGGCCGTCGATTCGGAAGAAAAGAAACGGGAGCGGAATGAAGTCCTTAGTCTCCGAATCGTGGGCGCATGCTTTCTCGCTTTGTCGGCCTATATTACTTACGAATCCGTCTCCGATCTCATCAGCAGAAAAGCACCTGAACATAGCCTTCCGGGAATCATTCTGGCCTGTGTCTCTCTCGTTGCGATGCCGATACTGTCTCACGCGAAAAAGGACGTGGGCAAAAAGTTAGGAAGCGCAGCGATGAATGCAGACGCCAGGCAGACCGATTTCTGTGTTTACCTGTCAGCGATCCTGCTGGCAGGGCTCCTTCTGAACGCGGCCTTGGGGTGGTGGTGGGCAGACCCAACCGCGGCGCTGATCATGGTTCCGATCATCGTCAAGGAGGGTGTTGACGGTTTGAAAGGAAAGGCGTGTTGCGATTCTTGCTGACCAGAGTGACCAGCACCCTGAATCTACGGGAGTTGACATGTGGAATCCCCTCTGAACGCGGTGCAGACCACTAGTCAACATGGGGATGTGCGCGCTCCCGACTAGATCTATCAAATTCTGGCTCACGCCTTTCAATGTTCTCAGGCTTATCCTAGTTCTGGCCGGTCGGAGCCCGTCGTGGCACGGGCGAGGGAAAGAATCACTCCGCCAAACAGAAGGGTGTCACCGAAGTAGTTCAAACCCTCAATTTTGACCGCAGGACTCGGGTTCGCCAGCGCCCCGATCATGACCGGCCCGTAGATGACCACCACTACCAGCACAATCCAGGCGCCGAGATACGTTGCTGCCAGACGTGTCTTCCGAGCCACCAGAAAGCAGACGCCAGCAACGACGAGAAGGGTGCCCGTCAGATAGTCGATGAAAGTGCGGGCGGGAACCCACGTTGGCATCTCCTTCACGAGAGGAACTCCCGGAAGGCCCAGGGGGTGCAGAAAGTGTTCAACACCGAAAACGATCGCGGCGACGGCGATCAGCACGCGGCCAACGATGATAAGAACCCGGCCCCGCCCGCGCGCTCCACCCATCGCAATTCCCGCCAGAACCAAGCCGGCGCCGCCGAACGACGACTCCCGGAAGACGATCGTCCACGAGATTCGGCCGCCGTTGGCGAGCGCTCCCGGGAAATGCAACATCGCCACAAAGCTGAGCATCATGATCCCGAAGAGAAGGCCGGACCAGCGCACCTGAATCCTGGTGGCAATGCTCAACGATGCGGCGATCAGTGCACAGCCTACGAAATACACCCAAAACAAACGCCATGGCATGTACGCTGGCACCGCGGGCATCATAGCCTTGCCGAGGGACAGATGCTCTGCGCCGAAGACCGCCAACGGGATTGCCACGCACAAGTTGGTCAGGGCGACGATCTTGTCGAGGCCGCGAGCGTGGGCGATATCGCTTTTAGCGGCGAACAGAGCGATCATCAGCAGCGCGAGGCCGGCGGCGGACATGGAGAACGCTATGCGAGAGAATTCAAAGAACGCGCCGAAAATAGTTGGGTGCATGGATCTCCTGAATCGGGACGAAGCCTCAAATTCTACGACGAAATTGAGTTAATGAGCGGATTCCTCGTCTTTTTTCGATGTTCGATCACGCTCTTTCAGGAGCCATGCAAGTTATTACTGGGACGGTTCAGCGTGCTCGCTAGTGGCCGGTGAAGAATTCTGTCATGTCGGGCGCGCTCGCCGACATTCCCGGGAGGGTGGTTACGCCGGAGCTGACCAGGATCAGGCGCAGCACACTCTGATGCTGGAAGAAAGTCTGCGACTGGTAGTTCATCTTGCTCCTGGAGCTGACGATGACGGTGGCCACTTGGCCGCCGCCATGATCCATATCGGTTGCGTCACCTTCGTCGAAGGTGATGATCAGAAGTCCGCCGCCTTGAAACGCTGAACTGGCGATCAGGGGGGCGATGTTGTTTTGAAGCCAGGAGTCGGCCGCAGCGAGGGTTCCGTTATGCGCGTCGTTGTCTACATTCGGCGCGATAAAAGAATATTGCGGCAAGCTGCCGTTGGCGAGGTCGGACCCGAATTGGGAGAAGGGAACGATATTCGCGGCCTGGGATTGATCATTTTGGATGTCTGAGAGATAGGAATAAGGATTGTGGCGTCGCACGTAAGGCAGGACATCGCCGCCCAAGTATCCGACAGACGGAATCGATTCCGCATACGCCTTCCATGTTTTTCCTGCTTTCACGAGTTCACGGACGATGTTGTCGTCACTGATGACGCCAGTGAAATTGTCATCGAGCGTTTCCATCCGACCGGTTGTGAGCATCAGGTAGTCGGGAAGGGATGAATGGGCATTGGCGAAATACTGCGTTGCCAGTCCGTATTGTTGGGCGAGCCCGTTGAGGTAGGGCATGGCCGCGTTGCCGATGACCTCGGAGTAGCTGTGGTTCTCTTCCATCACCAAGACTACGTGGGTGAAAGCGGGCGTATCGCTGGAGATCGGCGTCTGCGGCAGTCCGGAACCAGCGCCGCTGCACGCCATCTGTAATCCCGCAAGCATCGAGAGGGCGAGAATCGCAATCCATAACGAGCAGCGGTGGGCCCCTTTCGGGGACGATGTGTCCACGGCGCTGTTGGATGTCGAACAGGCTGAAAGAGTTTGCGGCAAGGTTCTACTACTTCTTCGCAGGATTCCCATTCGTGAGGTCCAATCCGAATTGAGGTTTCTGGTAGGTGCCTTGAATCCGGATGGGCACGACTTCGCCTCTCTGTCTTTTCTTGAAAATCGGATCCATCAGTTTCAGAAGCAGAGCTTTCACTCCGCTGGAAGTCTTGGAGATCCGGGTCTCAACATGCATGCGGCCATGAAGGTCGACGCCGTAATTCAAGATGCTGTAGGTGCCGTGCATGCGCGCTTTAGCACCGGGAATGCCGAACGCTAATTCGGAGAAACGGGCGACACCGCGTTGCAGAGTCACGTGCCCGGTCAGATCGGTAAGTACCGTTTCTGGATCTTCTTTGCTCTTTCCCCGGGCTCCGGCGCTCAGTTCGTCCACGTCCTGCTGCGTTTTGTCTTTCGAGAAGCTTCCCTGATCGATGCCGAAGGTTCCGTCGAGTTCGATTTTCTTTTCGAACTCATCCTCGTCGGGCGGAATGATGGCCCTGGCTTGTAGCGAGACGAGTCCAGACATCGGCGCGCGATGGGTCACAAATAATCCGAGGAGATCTTCAATGCGACCGTTTGTTGCAGTCAGGCGGAGGTCCGCGAGCTTGCCTTTGCGGCCCGAGGAGTGGGCGATGCTGCCGTCGGCAATGACGGTTGTGCGTTCGAAATGCGCTACCACGCGATCTAGGAACGTGTCCCCGTTCATTCCGTTGACGTGGGCGCTGAATTTCGTTTCCAGTTTGACCTTGTGCCTGCTCGAAGTCACCTCAAAGTCGGGGATCGTCGTGGTGCCGGTCACGCTGAGGCGCTTGAGAACGCCATCGAACTGCCCGTTTGAAGAGAGCATGCCGGCGATGCCTCCGTAGATCCCGAGGTCCGCGCGATCGAATGTGTAACGGCCAGAGAATTGAGTGTCATCGGGACGTCCTTCGGCCCAGGGACCGAATTTTCCGTCAGTGGAAATCTCCCCGGGAGGATTGGGATTGCGGAATTTCAGGTGATAAATAATTGCGCCATCCCACCGTACGTTCCCCAGGGTGGCTTCGTGCACATCGAAGTGGAATGGGTCTTTGCGAGGAGGGTTAGACTCGACCTCGACGTAAGCGCCATTTGCCACCAGTTCATTCACCACAGTCTTCGAATGTTGAGGCCGGAAAGTATGTTTGCTTCCAAGAGCTGGAATGTAGACGTGTGCCCCGACGGCTTCGATCCGGTTCACGTGGCTGCGAAGGATTCCGAAATAACTGCTCTCGACGATCAGCTTCTGAATGGCGATGAGTTTCGACTGATGGTGCTGAAAGATAAGGCCATCAAGAACGCAGCCCGGAGGAAAGAACGTAGCGTGGTAATTTTGTGCGGTTACCGTGCTGTCGGTGGCTTCGCCGAGCGTTTGCAATACGGATTCTCGTGTGAAAGGCCAGAACTTGGGGAAGAGGACAAGTCCGAGGCAAACGATAAGCGCCGAGGTTGCGACCAACGCGATCGCGCAGCGTCTCGCGGTCGTTAAACGGGGTCGCACTTTTGGCGGAGAGGCGCTAGTCGTCGGCGAGGCCATAGAGAATTTGAGTCCGCTTTCGGATGGGGTGTTGGAAACTTCATCACGGGACCGTTCTGAGGGAAACTCCGTATGGATTTTGCAGGCGCGGTTTGCTTTTGGACCTAACGTAAGGAAACTCGAGTTTGGGTGATATGATCGTCCGTGAGCCCGGTCAGACTCGATCAGCGCCGTTTCATCTGCAAGCGGTTAGCTCCTTCCGGACTGTAATTCCACTTTCCTTCTGAATCCTCAGATGCGGTCCCTGCGACGCCTGTGACAAGCTCGGTTTCGAGCGCAGATTGTCGCACGCAACCTCTGAAGCGCCACGAAGAAAATTATCCGAAAGGACTGTTATGAAACTCTTAGTGATAGGCGCCGGCATGATGGGCTCGGCGGCAGCATTCGACATGGCACGCACACCCCAGGTCGGTTCGGTGACCCTGGCGGACAGCGATCTGAAGCGGGCCCGCGAAGTGGCCGTTCGCGTAAATCGGATCACTGGTGACAAGAAAGTTCGTCCTGTAGCGCTCGATGCCAGCAACCAGAAAGATGCCGGGAAGCTGATGCGCGGGCATGATGCGGCGCTCTCGGCTGTTCCGTACTTCCTGAATCTGGGATTGGCGCGGGCGGCGGTGGAAGCGCGCTGTCATTTTGCGGATCTCGGCGGGAACAATACAGTCGTTCGGCAGGAGCTGGCGCTTTCCAGGAAAGCAGAGAAGCGAGGCGTTGCTCTGGCGCCCGACTGCGGCCTCTCGCCCGGAATGGCTTCGATCTTAGGCGGCGAGTTGGTGCGCCGGCTGGGTGGACGCGCCGACGCGCTGCGGCTGTATGTTGGTGGACTGCCCGCCCAGCCCACGGCTCCGTTTCATTATCAGCTGGTGTTTTCCGTCGAGGGACTGATCAACGAGTACGTGGAGCCGGCGCGCATCCTGCGGAAGGGGAAGTTGACGACCATCGATCCGCTGACGGAGCCGGAAGATTTTCACCTGCCGGGATTCGCGCCGCTGGTCGCGTTTCATACGTCCGGCGGCACTTCGACTCTGCCGGAGACGTTTGAGGGGCGGGTGGGCGAGTGCTTCGAAAAAACTTTGCGCTATCCCGGCCATTACGATCTCTTGTGCGAACTGAACGAGCTGGGATTGTTTTCGAGCGAGAAGATCAAGTTCGGTGATGCGGAAGTTTCTCCGCGGGCCATGATGTCGAAGATTTTTCAGGGCAAGTTCGCATCGAAGGGGCCGGACGTCTGCATCATGCGGCTGGAGGCCCACGAATCGGTGAACCGGGCGGGAGTCCGCGGGCTGCTGGGCGGGCGACTGAAAGGGCGAGTGGCGTCTTTCACCATGGTCGACCACTACGACGCGAAGACCGACATGAGCGCGATGATGCGGACCACAGCGTTGCCGGCATCGATTGTGGTGCAGATGCTGGCGTCGGGAGCCATCGGCAAGCGTGGAGGAGTCTTGCAGGAGCGCGACGTTCCGGCGGAATTGTTTCTCGATGAAATAGAGAAACGCGGGATCAAGATCGATTACGCGATGGAGTAACGCAGAATTCCGGCAAGGGTCTTCGGACGCCGTACCGTACGAGTTGGGCGTTTTCGGCCATATGCTGAAGCCAACGGGCCTGTGTCTTGGGGTTTTAGGCAAAGACCTGCCGGGGTTCTAGTACCAACGTGAAGCGTCCCAGTTGCCGAGGACTGCTAAAATCGGCATAGAATACCCCTAAATTCAGCCGGGCACAGGATTCCATGCACAGATCATTCTTGATCGCGAGGCGGCGATTGACAGCCGTCTTCTGCGTGTGTGCGCTTGGCGGTATTTCGTTTGCCCAGGTTTCAGTCCGCTCGGTCAAGGTGCTGGGCGCGAAAGGTGCAGTGGAAATCGAGGTGGAAGCCAGTGACCGCGTGATGCCGCAGACGCGGGTGCTGACGGATCCGGATCGTCTAGTGGTGGATTTTCCTAATTCGGTTCCTGGCGCGCAGCTACGCAGCCAGTCAGTCGATCGGGGAGGGGTTAAAGACATTCGCGTCGGACTTTTTCAGGCGAAGCCCCCGGTCACCCGCATCGTGCTTGATTTGAAGACGGCGCAATCGTTTCAGGTCTTCCCATACGGCCGGACGGTGATGATTAAGGTCACCGGCGACCAGACTGCGGGGGTGAGCGCGGCAACGGGTTCATCCCCGAGCATTGTTCCGTCAGGCGTTGTCCGGGCAAGCGCTGTTCCGGGGAGCATTGTCCCAGCAACCTACACCACGCGAGTAGAGCCGGTTGCAGCCGCGCCGCCGGAGCCCGCGCTGCAAGTTTCTTATCGGAACGGTCTGCTGGGAATTCGAGCAAATAAGGCGACGCTGGCCGAAGTGCTCACAGCGATCCAGCAGCAAACGGGCGCGGACATTTCCAGCGCTCCCGGAGCCGAGCAGGAGATCGTGGCCGCGGATATTGAACCAGCGCCTGCCCCGGAAGTTCTGGCGCGGCTGCTGAACGGCTCGAAATTCAATTTTCTGATTGTGAGCGCTGCTGACGATGCCAGGAAGCTTGACCGCGTGATCCTGACAGCGCGGACCGAAGGATATATTCCTCCGCTGCCCATGCCGGAGAACGATCCGGCGGCGCAGGAAGTTGCCCCCGTGCCCGATCCGCCGAATGTTGCGCCCCCACCCACGGGGCCCTCCAATCCTCAGCCCGACCCTCCGCCGCCGAATCCTGAACCGCAGCCTCCGCAGCAGCTGAATTAGTGATCGATTTGCTCCCGTCGAATCGAACCTTGTGTATAATCCGCCGATGCAAGGGCTACCCTGGACCACAATTGCGCTCGGCTCGCTGTTGCTCATCCTGGCCGGCTTCAAAGGGGGACAGAAAGTGGAATCTCCGCAACCTGAAACGTCGAAGCCGCCTGTCAAGTTGGAACAGCGCGGGCGCATCCTTGGAATCGGCGGTGTCTTCTTCAAATCCGCGAATCGCGATCAGACGCGCGAATGGTATTCGAAGCATCTTGGACTCGCTGACAAAGGCCAAGGCGCGATGCTTCCGTGGCGCGAACACGACGACCCGCAAAAGGAACACGTTACGGTTTGGAGTGTTTTTCCCGCCTCCACGAAGTATTTCGATCCCAGTCCCGCGCCCTTCATGATCAACTACATCGTGGACGATATGGATGCTTTGCTCGACCGCTTAAAACAAGAGGGAGTAAAGATTGACGCCAAACGAATGGATGAATCCTACGGGCGCTTTGCGTGGATCTATGACGCGGATGGAAACAAGATCGAGCTCTGGCAGCCGCTGCCCGCAAAGCCCTGAGGGGCTTCCACTGCGCTTACTCTGTCGGTTTTCTGTAGCGACGACCCCGTGGCCATAGAACGGCCGGGAATGCTTTGCGCCTGGCTGTTCGCCGATGATGACGTCATATCCAACGCTGGGTTGTCGAAACACCCTCGCTGTACTCATCTACCCTTGGGTGGGGAACTTAAGATGACGGATGACGCTCTGCAAACTCTCAGAGACGCACGGGACGCCGCTCGGCACGGTGCACATGCGGAAGCATTGGAAAAGTATCTCTGGTTCCATCATCATGCGCTGGAGCATGATCCGGCACTGGCGGGAGTACGTTTATCTCGTGCCATTTCGGAGTGGGTGGAACTCGGTAATGCGTGTCCTCCCGCACTGGACGCTATCGAATCAATTCAGAGCAACAACTTGCGTTTGCTCAAGGAAGGGTCATGTGAACGCCTTCGGTTCCATGACTTTGCCTCTATCAATCAATACCTTGGGCGTTCTGAACTGACCACTAGCTTGTTTGCTGAGCTGGCAGTGCATCAACCTGAGTTCGCACGAAGCTGCTTTCGCTTCGCGCTACCCGCTCTCGTCCGAACGCGATCCTTTGCCCTAGCTCGCCGCTTTGTCTCCTCTCCCAAGGAGCAACTAGACAACCATTTGGCCCAATTCGCCACGGTGTTAAACACAAGACGGCGCACCGATCACGATGAGATATTGATCGGAGTTTTCGCTACCCATCTCCGGCAGCTATTGAGCATTCTTGAAGAGCTAGGTGAAAACGAAGAGGCCGATCTTCTCCAAAGCAAAGCAATAGGGGCACTAACAGATCCTCTCGATCAGGAGGAACTTCGACGCCAGCTCGTGTGGCGCTAGATCGGTGATTGATTGACGTAAAATCCGTTTACAACAGTTATCATTTCCCTGAAGAAGTGCGGAGCTGCCTATGGGTTCTCTGCAAATCGCCGTCTCGCTTCTGGCTGTCTTAATGTCAACGATGGCATCTGCTCAGTCGCAGTCAGTGACAATCACTGAACCGGGCGCCTACAAGATTACTGACTTATTCAAAAGTGCTGACATTGTGGCTGTTGTAAAGGTTCTTTCCGGGGATACAGAGAACTACGCGCACGCTGTTTACAAAGGCGAAGTGATTCAGAGTTTCAAGGGTGTGCAACGCGGAGCCACTGTCTATTTCGGCCCCTTTGTGGGAGAAAAACTTGGATGGGAATACGTTCTGTTCCTCCGAAATGACGCGCAGGCATTGACTCCGAAGACAGCGACAACCAGCGGCTACGGAACCATTCGCTATTCGGAAGTTTTCGATGAAGGATACTCATCAATGGAAAGTTCCTATGCCTGTGTGTTCGACGGGAAGGAAATCGCCAAGAAATGCGACTACGGAGTGAAAGTCTGCACTGACTGCATCAAACTCCCCGCTTCGATCGCCGCTTTTCCTGCTGAAGGCAACGATCCTCCATTCGGATGCCGATGGGCGCGGAAGACTGCTTTCGTCGACCTTCTCGAGACTTTAGCCATTCCCAACAAGTAGTCCACCCTCTTCAGTTGGCGAGAAATCCCCAATACGCTCATCATGGGATCAATGTGTGGTCGCCTTCAAGAAGGCGTGTCTGTGCGAGCACGGTAGTGGGCGACTGCGTTCTTGATCAGCCTATCGAGGATTGTTCTATCCACATCGGCAAGCTTTTTGATGTAGAGGCAACCCTTTCCTGTGGTGTGTCTCCCGAGTTTGGCCAAGAGGGCTTTGGCCTCGCGGTGGTCCAGCATGCCGTACAGAACCAGGGCGGCCTTGCGCGGTGAAAAGCTGATGAGCGGCATGTCTCCTTCACGGCCGCTGGCTTATCGGTAGTGATAGCTGCCGAAGCCCACGATGGACGGTCCCCAGAGTCTCGGCTTTTCGCCGGAAGCCCGTTGCATCAGCTGAACCAGTTCCTTCGCGTCGGAGCTTCGCGCCGGATCGGTCAGGGCGCCGATGTATGCAGTCACGCTCAGAGTGGTAGCTTTGGTCTTGTTCTGTGGCATGTGGGACTCTGTTTTAAGACGGAAGGCTAACATAGGTCTGCAGCCTGGGGTTGAGGCCACTCCGGGCATTCGTGTTGAAAAATTTCGATTGCAATTATTCGCGCGCAAGGGGATGTCAGGCGCCGCGTGCCCCTTCCATATTGTGCTCACGGGTTGCGTGATTCTACCCGCAGGATTGCGTGGCGATTTCTTCCAGTTTCGGCGCTTCCAGTTTTGGCCCTACGGAGGCGTGATGAGGCGTATGGGGACCGGGGAAGTCCCGGCCACAGCAGTACCGGGAATGGCAGAGTTGCCGCATCCGGTGACATTCAGCACGGTGACGTTGATGTTTCCGTACTGATCGACGGCGTTGATGAAGACCTGGAGAAAGCCGACGAATGTGACGGGATTACTGGCAGCTCCCGCCGTTACAGTCGCTGTCTTTTGATCGTAAATGGGTAGGGAAACGATCGAGGAACTGCTCATGATCCACTTGCCGGAAACAGCGCCACCGGCAGGATTGCTGCTTCCACCGAGAATCTGGAATGGGAAGGCGCCAGGCGCGCCGAACGTACTGAAGGTGTCCTGCCCGGTCGATTCGTCAGGATCGGTCGTATCCCCCTGGTGAATCAGACAAGAGACCCCGTTGGTGACCGAACCGGAATCGGGATTGCGCGTCAGATCGAGGGAGTTCGCATTCAGTTCACCACAGTGATAGTTTGTGGGCGCCTCACAGCCCCCGCTGGCTTCTTCGTAAGGATCTCCCAAAGCGCACGCGGGAATTGCGCTGGCTGCTGGCGTTCCGACTTGGTTGGGCCAATACAGCAAATTCGGCAGAGGCTCTCGATATTGTATGCCCGCTGGAGGTAAGTTCGCCTGTATCGGCGTTGAGGGACTGGCGCCGACGCTGCGAAGTTGGTCGCAGGTCGGACGATTGTAGATGCAGTTAGACTCCAGCCAGAAAGTCTCTCCGATTGTTCCGGTGGTGCCTACTCCGTTCAGCGAGATGCCAGTGTGCTGAATCGCTCCAGTGGCCTTGTCAACGAACGGGGTGCAATTGTTGGTGCAACCATCCGGGTTGCGTGGATCCAGGTTGGGAACGACCCATGGCTTGACGCAGCGGGGCTGGACAGGTGTAAGAGGCAATCCGGCAATCGCTGAGTTCGCAGGATTGAAAGCCTCCGCGGTGGCGGTAGCTCTCACCGCGTTGGTTGAATTTCCCCAGATCCGCGAGAAGAAAGTGGGCAGAGCCGTCTGTGTTATTTGCACGGTGACGAGCGGGTTTACAGCGAAGGTCAAAGCGGTAGCACCCGTAAAAGACGTGCAATCTGGACTTGCCGCTGCACCGGCGATCGAGTAATTCACATTGACCGTGGCCGCCGTGAGGCCGCCAACAGCATTCTGTCCCACCAAGGCCTTGGCCGCCTGAGTAGCGAGCCCGGTCGGGCCACACACGGTCGACCAGAACGTGCTCACGTTCGAAGGGTCACTCGTAATGCCGGACATCGAAATGACCCTGGCGCCCGCCAGTGCCGCTGCATCGGCCGTACGTTGAGCCTCTTCTCTCGCGAGATAGAGAGTGATGACATCGATGGAGAGAGCGGCCATCGCGATGATGGCCACCATCGAAAAGGCGACCAACACCATGGTGACGCCGTGTTCGGACTGGTTCCGACGCGAGGGCGGTCTGCGAATTAGAGGCAGCTTCATGGTTGTTTCTCAGTTCTCATTCAGCGCCACACCAATCGCGGTGATTGTGGCTGGCAAAGTCGTCGACTGTCCGAGTAAACTGGCGGCTCGGCCGAACCTCCACGGGTAGGCATACTGAATGCTCACGCAGGTTCCGATGAGAGTTTCCTGGCCACCCGGCGCCTGGGGATCGCAGTCTGACGGCGGCAACGTGGCTCCCGTAATAGGGAAAGAGTATCCACGGTTGATGATGATCTTCAGGCCTCCCGGCGGGCAACCGCCTCCTGCACCTGTGGACGTCCACTTTAGCTTGACAGGTGAACCGCTCAAGGTAATCCCGCAGTCGCTGAGGTGATTGGCAATCAGATAATTGTCGATCATCTGGAACGCATCACTGACCGAGACCGGCGCGGGATTGGATAAGTCGCTGGCCGGACCAGCGGCGGCGGCGCGGGCCGCATCGCGAGCCACGTTGGTGAGCTTCTGCTTGAGCGTGAACGCGCCGCTGAAGTCGAAGATTCCGACTACGAATACGACCAGCAGCGGAAGGGAGACGGCAAATTCCACGAGCTGCGCCGCGCGGTCGTCGTGGCCAGCGAGGAGGCGGAAGGCTCCAGAGCAAGATTGGAAGCGGCCCATCATTGATTCTCCAAGCGCACGCGCGCGGAGGCCGAAATCCAGATCTTTTGCTTGTTCAGCGAAGTGAACGGCAGCCAGAACTGAAATGGATATTGAAAGGACACTGAGACGCCACACACTCCACTCCCGGTAACCGTATCCGATAACTGGACGGGAGCCTGCACGCAAAAATTGCTGCTGCCGCCGTCGCATGAAGGCGGGGCCCCACCGAGACAAGAGATTGGGGAAAGTGCGGGCACGGGTTGACGTGCCAGCGCGGGATTGAGCTTGGCACCGGCCAAGGCAAATTGAATGGCGGTATCGGCATTCGCGGCACGAGTCGCAGGAGTAAGGGCTGCACAGGTAGTGCAGCTAGGCGCGGCTCCGGCGCGAGCACCATCCTGCGCGGCGCGGGTGATCGCGCCATAGATGCTGAATGCCTGGCCAAACCAGAAGATGCCTAGCAGGATCATGAACATCAACGGCAACACTGCGGCGGCTTCGGCGATTTCGGCGCCGCGAGTCTCGTGCGCGAGCCTGCGAACCGAGTTGCGCGCAAACCGCTTCATTTCACAACTCCTGCAACCTGCGCGATGCCATACGAAACAACGGTAACTGCCAAGGCCAGTCCGTAGGGAACTTTCAACGACTCTGGGTTATCGAGAGACACGCTATGTCCCGGCAGGCGGAACGTGACCAACGAAACCAGGATGTGACCGATGTTTCTCAAAGTCTGACGAACCCGTCCTTTGTAGATGACCAGCGCAGCAGCCATGACTCCCGCAACGAAAACGGACAAGAGCAAAAGATCGATCAGCAGACTGGGGCCGGCAAAGGCTCCCAACGCGCCTGCCAACTTCCAATCGCCCGCTCCCAGGCTGCGAACAAGAACAAACGGCAGCAGCAGGCCCAATCCGACGAGCGCTCCCAGCAGGGAAGCTCTGAGTCCGTTCCAGCCGCCCAGTACTGTGTTCGCTGCCAGTCCTACGGCGAAAGCCGGAACCGTCAGCCAGTTCGGGATGCGTCGGCTGCGCAGATCGGTCCAGCCAGCGATCGCGGCCAGAAGCACCGCGCCCGCTAAAATGACGGGCTTCAAGCGCCCCTCGATCCAGGACGGTTCGCGGTCGGTGATTCCTTATCACTTTTATGATATTGGAAAAGACCCATTTTGAGAGTTAGAAATTGCCGCTCGAAGGAAAGGCGGGCGCTGCGAGCATCCGCTGTTCGCCCCTGCAAAAGCGGCCTCTTTCGCGGATTCTCACACAGGGATGGAGGGAAGTCAATGAAACCGGGAGGCGGGGTCTCAGGTGTTGGGTATTGGGTGCTAGGTATTCGGATCCCGCAGCGATTTGGGCTGCAGTTACGGAGGGGCTGAAGCGCATCCCTTTCAAAACGAATACAGGTCTTTCTGGGTCATGCACAACACCTAGCGTTAGCAGGTAAGACCTGCGTCTCTACTGCCTGTTAAAGGCCGGAGCCGCGTTGTGCTCGGCCACGATCCGCCTGGCGTTGTCGGCCAAAGCTTTCGCCTGGGGAAGAAGATCGAGAGCCTTGACCACTTGCGGATCGGACTCGGCCCTGACCTTCAGGCCTTCGTCCTGGCCAAAGGCATCGACGAAGATTTCCGACTTGATGTTCGACTTGATCCAGTCGTTATTGTCCAGCAGTTCAGCCTGGGTATAAGGAATGGAGGCTTCGTCGAGCGACTTGCGGAAGTCCTGCAGGATGGCGTCATCCGCTTCAAAGCTCTTGGTCGGATGATGGTTCACGACATAGCGCTTGGCGAAGTTGAAGAATGCGTAATGCTGCAGGAGCGTGTCCTGGAAGTGGTTTGACTTGATCGCAGGAATGGAGACGTCGGGAGCGATTCCCCCGCCGCCGTAGACGGTGCGGCCGCTATCCGTCAGCTTCACTTCGCGATTAGCACCGTTCGAAGTCTCGGCGTCGCGATTGTAGTAGTAGTCGTAGAGCGAGATGTTGCTGTAATCGCGCTGGATCAGGCGTCCGCTGGGCGTGTAGTAATGGGCGGTGGTGAGCGCGAGCCCGGTGTTTTCGGAGAGCGGATAGACAGTCTGCACCAATCCTTTTCCGAAGGTGACTTCGCCGACGATCAGGCCGCGATCATGATCCTGAATCGCGCCGGACACGATTTCCGCCGCGGAGGCGGTCAGGCGGTTAACCAGGACGACAATCGGGTAATCCTTGCCGCCATTTCCGTGCTGCGCGATGTAACGCTTCTCCGCGGAGGCGCGTCCGTGGTGGGAGACGATGAGTTGGCCCTTCTTGAGGAACTTGTCGGCCACTCCGACGCCTTCGCTCAACAGGCCGCCGGGATTGCCGCGAAGATCGAGAATCAGGCCCTTCAGGTCGCCGAAAGAATCGAGCGCCTCGGAGACTTCGTGCTCCGTGGTCTCGTTGAAGCCGTTGACGTGCATGTAGCCCACGCCCGGCCGGATCAGGAAATGCACGTCGACGCTGTAGCGGGGAATCTCATCGCGCACCAGCGTGAACTCCATCGGCTTTTCGACGCCTTCGCGGGAAATGCTGATGTGAACGGTCGTGCCCTTGGGTCCCTTCAACAGATCGGCCACGTCAGTGGTGCTCATGTTTTCAGTCGATTTGCCGTCAACCGCGACGATGACATCGCCCGGATGAATACCCGCCTTATAGGCGGGAGTCCCGGTAAAGGGATAAATGACGATAACTTTGTTGTTGCGCGGACCGACCGTCATGCCAACGCCGTAGTACTTGCCGCGCTGGTCTTCGCGCATCAGCGCGTAGGATTTGGGATCGAAGAAATTGGAATGTGGGTCGAGTGCGTGCAGCATTCCGGGAATCGCGCCGTTGTAGATCGCTTTGTCGGGGTTCACCGGTTCGGCATAATTGTCCTCAACGACGGCGTAGACGTCGGAGAACTGCTTCAGGCTGTCCTTGACATCGGAGTCGCCGGTGATCGACGACTGCTGGCCGGAGCGCTGGGCAAACAGGATTCCCAGAAATCCGCAGGCAAGGAGAAAACAAATGACGAGGACAAGAGATCGGCGAGGACTTCGAGCCATTGACAATTCCTTCGTTGAGGGCGGACTTGCACCCCAGCTACGGCACTGAATATAGGGAGTATATCACCTCCCAAAAGCATCCCGGACCGGGCGGGTTACCGGCGGTAACCTACCCGGTTTAGGGCCTTTTCATAAGATGCGTATCCCGCATTTAGGGTTCCTGCAAAGCCGGAACAGGGGGCCGGACGGCGGCCATTTCCTCGTCATCCGGAGCGGGGTAGCTGGGATGGCGGTGGATCCAATGCGACGCCGGAATGCTGTGGCCGACGGCGGCTCCCATTACGGCCCCCAGACCTCCAATCAAGAGAGCCGCGGGTAACCGGTTTTGCCCATCGGATTTGGCAGTGGCCCCGGCGGTAGCTCCGATCAAGAATCCGACAATCGCTCCGGCGGCGGCGTGGTTTCCATATTCCGGTTGAAACAGGTAGGGCGGATGACTCGGGCGCGGTGGACCCTGAGGGTAACCGCGCCGTGGAGGCCAGGGGCATGGGCGGCGGCATTGAGCAGTACGCGCGCCGGTGGCCTCGGAGAGCGGGGGCGACGTGCGGTCCGGTTCGGCGCAGTCGGGATCGGAGGACGAGTAGCGGCAGTGGGCGGCGGTCACGCGGGAAGAAGATTCAGACGAGGGCGTCGTCTGGGCTGAGGCGAATGGCAACAGAAGACAAATAAACGAAGAACTGACAAAGAATTTCCAGTTCACGTGGACCTCCTTGGGACGAGCGAATGTAGCCTACTGGCGGATCAGGCTGGTTGGAGGCCGGGTTAGGATGCTTTCGGGAGTGTCACAGGCTTCGTGTGCCGAACGAGACTCAGCCGGCTTTGACGGCCTTGGCGATTCGGATCATCGCCGACACACTGCGTTCGACATCATCGTCGGTGGTCATCCACGAAGAGACCGAAATTCGCATGGCGGTGTGCCCCTGCCATACCGTCCCGCCACACCAGCAGGTGCCATCCGCCTGGATTCCGGCGATGATGCGATTGGTTTCATCGGGCGTGCCGAAGGAAACTAACACCTGATTCAGGACGACATCGTTCAGAATTGAGAACCCCGCCGCTCGCAGGCGTTCTGCGAACAGTTGGGCCTGGCGGCAATTGCGCTCGATCATCTCGCGGAGGCCCGTCTTGCCGAGCGACCGGAGGGCAGCCCACAACTCCACGCCGCGAGCGCGACGGGAGGCGTCCGGGGTGTATTGCCAGGGCTCGCGTTCGGCGCTCTGCTTGAGATATGCGGCGCTTCCGGCAGACAGAGCGCGGCGCAGGTGTTCCGGTTCGCGCACCACCACGAGGCCCGAGTCCTGAGGAACGTTGAGCCATTTGTGACAATCGATGGCCCAGGAATCCGCATTGCCGACGCCATCGAGCAACGGAGCGTACTTAGGCGAGACCGTACCCCACAATCCAAATGCGCCGTCGACGTGGACCCAGGCCCTGGCATCGCGAGCACGCGCGCAAATCTCCTTGGCCGGATCGAACGCGCCAGTGTTTACATTTCCCGCCTGAATGCAGAGGATGGTTTGTGCATCGAGTGCGGGAAGGGTATCCGCACGCATTCGACCCTGAGTATCGGCCGGAACCGTGATCACGCGCGACCGTCCCAAGCCAAGCATCGTAAGAGCGCGCAGCACCGAGACGTGCACTTCCTGGCCGACCACCACGCGAACCTCGGGAGCCCCAAACAGGCCGTCTTCCTCGACATTCCATCCCGAACGTTGCAGCAACGCCGAGCGCGCGGCAGCCAGGCCAGAGAAATTCGCCATCGTCGTGCAGGTCACGAACCCCATGGCACTGCCCGAGGGCAGGCCCAGTAGTTCGAGCGTCCACTCGCGAACGACGTCCTCAATCTCCGCCGCCGTTGGAGACATGACGCGCATCGCGGCGTTCTGGTCCCACGCTCCCGCCAGCCAGTTGGCGGCGAGAGCCGCGGGAAGAGTCCCGCCGATGACAAATCCGAAGTAGCGCCCGCCGGTAGTGGCCACCGTCGCGGGTGAGCCGACGTCGTCGAGCATGGCCAGCAATTCCGCTGGGTCGGCAGGCCCTTCCGGTAGCGGCCCTCCCAACCTCTTCAAGCGCGCAATACTTTCGCTGGATGGCGACACGCGCCGTTGGTTGATCTGGTTGAGATAGCGAGCGGCTCGGGCTGCCGTGTCTGCAAGCAGTTCTTTCAAGAAAGCCTCCTGAACATTTACGAGCTAATGGGTTGACGAATGAACTCTTCGTATCGACGGAGCTCTGCGATAGACGCATCGGAGAGCAGAGAGAAAGCGATCGGGCGGCAGCCGCGCGGGACTTGGCCGGCGGTCAGGCAGTCGCAAACGACGGCCGCGGTCTGTTCCAGGCCGCGTTGCCAGCCAGCCTCGCGGGCATCGCGAAACATCAGGCTGTCAGGATGAAATCCAGCGGCATTCAGGACGGCGCGGGCGACCTTTAAGAATTCCGGCCAGCGTGACGCGACACCCACCAGCGCGCCGGATGGAGCCGGCAAGTACCCGGCCAAGGACGCCGGCACCGAGCGGATCTGAAGCGTGATTAACTCCGCTGCCGGGGGGAACAATCGCTGTGCCGCAGCAAGCCGGTTGGGCAATACCACTGGGACTGAGCCGTCAACAGTTCTTGAACAACCTTCGATGCCACAGGATCGGACTGCAAACGTGACGACGCGAGCTATCTCCACGGCCAGAATGCGGCGAAGTTCCTCGTCGGGCTCGATGAGAAGAAAATGATCTGGAGGCTGCAACTCCAACCACTTCCGCAGCCGTGAGCGCAGTGCAGGAAGCGTGATACCGAGCTTCCGCGCGGAGCGGAACAGACGCGCGATCATCTGATCGAGGGCGAGCGCAGGAGAAGATGCAGTCTCCGGCTTGCTGGCGCGCACGTACACTCCGCTGCCCCGGCGAAATTCGACCCAGCGGTCGCGTTGTAACTGGCGGTATCCAGCGCTGATGGTATTGGGATGCAGGTGAAATCGGCGGGCAAGATCGCGTGTGCTGGGCAGGCGCTGTCCGGCGGCCAGATCGTCGCTCAGGATTCCTAGCACGACCTGGGTAACCAGTTGTTCTCGAATTGAAACCTCACTGCCGCGGGCGAACCAGAATTGCATGGCGGCAACATCTTAACCTCGGCTTCCACCAAGTAAAAAGGGTGGCATCACGTTGCCCGAACATTGCCGCCTTTCTCCCGCTTCAGTATCATGGCCGCATGAGTTTTTCTGAGACGATCTTCCTGTTCTTTCTGGCCCTGATCATCTTCGGGCCGAAGAAGTTGCCGGAGATCGCCCGCCAGGTCGGCAAGTGGATGAACGAATTCCGTCGCGCCTCCAACGAGTTCAAGTCCCAGATTGAGCAGGAGATCGCGCATCTGGAGGTCGAGAACAAGCAGACGATTCTGCCTCCCAGCGAACCTTTGCTGGGCACCACCAGCCGCAGCATAAACACCATCAATGACGAATCCAGTCCGGCAGAGCCAGCGGCGACGTTGGCTGCTTCCACGGAGGAGCCACCGGTCGGAACCACAGAAAGTGCACCTGCCGAAAGCGCCGCCGCGCCCGACCCCGCGACTGAAGCCATTCCCCGAAGTGAAGAAGCGGCATCCGCAGAAGCCGTGACATCCCCAAGCTCGCAGGAAACGCATGCCTGAGCTCGCCGAGCCCCCCGTCAGCACCGAAAATGAGAAAGAGGCGATGCCGACCATGGGCTTCCTCGACCACCTCGAAGAACTGCGCAAACGGATCGTGTATTCCATCATCGCCGTCGCGGTGGGATTCTTTGCCTGCTGGTGGAAGGTGGAGCGCATATACGACGTCATGCAGCGTCCTATCATGGATGCTCTCAAAGCGAATGGCTTATCGGAGAAGCTGGTCTATCTGAACCCGACCGAGCCCTTCAACCTTTACTTGAAGATTGCGGCGCTCGCCGGATTGTTCCTGACGTCGCCGTTCGTGCTCTACCAGGTGTGGATGTTTATTTCTCCCGGCCTGTATCGCAAAGAAAAAAAGTACGTCGTTCCCTTCATGGTTTCAACCATCACGCTTTTCGCGTGCGGAGGGCTCTTCGGCTACAAAATCGTGTACCCGGCGGCGCTGAATTTCCTGATTGCTTTCGGCAAGCAATTTCAGCCAATGATCACGATCGGCGAGTACACGCAGCTTTTCCTGAGCATCATTCTGGGGATGGGCTTGATCTTCGAGATGCCGATCCTGGTCTTCTTCCTGTCGCTGATGGGGATCATCAGCGCGGGATTCATGTGGAAGAACTTCCGCTATTCGATCCTGGTCATTTTCATCATTGCGGCAATCGTAACGCCTACTACTGACATCCTAAACATGTGCATTTTTGCCGCGCCCATGATCGCGCTCTATGGCATCAGCATCGGAGTGGCATGGCTGGTGCATCCGAAACAGCGCGCCAAACGCCGAGAGAAACAGGCGCAATGAGCAATTCGAAATCTGCGGTCGTGATTGTGTGGGCGTGTGCGCTAGCCCTGCTGGGATGCGATCGCGGCAAGTCGTCCGTTCAGGCGCAAGCAGCGCAGGCTCCTGTGCCCGCCAGTGCGCCCCTGATATTTCCCACTGATAATGCTCCGCCACCCGCTTTCGATGCCGACCGGGCAATGCAATATGTGAAGGAGATTGTGAAATTCGGGCCGCGTCCTCTGGGCAGCGCCAATCACCTGAAAGTCGAGGCGTACATTGAGTCGCATTTGAGAAGCGACCAGGTCGAGGACGACAGTTTTGTCGCCGATACCAACATCGGCAAGTTCCCGGTCCGCAACATCATCGCGAAATTTCCTGGAAAGAAAGACGGCATCATCATCTTTGCTAGCCATTACGATACGAACTATCCTTTACGTAATACTTCATATATTGGCGCGAACGATGGAGCGTCTTCAAGCGCGCTGCTGCTTGAGATTGCCAATCAGTTGCGGGGCAAGCCGAACGACGGCTACAGCATATGGCTGGTGTGGGACGATGCGGAAGAAGCCATGAAGCCGGATACCGAGGTCGACTTCATGTCCGACGCGCTGTACGGGATCACGCACCTCGCGGAAAAGTGGCAGGCCGATGGCACGCTGAAGAAAGTGAAGGCGTTCATGTTGGCTGACATGATTGGCGACGCCGACCTCAACATTGATCGCGAGTCGAATTCGGCGCCGTGGCTGCAGCAGGTTGTGTATGAAGCCGCCACCCGTGTTGGCTATCAGTCTCATTTCTACGCGCGCACTCTTCCCATGGACGACGATCATTTGCCCTTCGTCAAGCGCGGAGTTCCTTCCATCGACCTGATCGACTTCATTTACGGGTATAACAACGTCTTCTGGCATACTCCGCAAGACACGGTGGACAAACTGAGCCCGCAGAGCTTGAAGATCGTTGGCACCGTGATGCTGGAGAGCGTTCGCATTCTCGATAACATGGATGCGCTGCCTCCGAAGTGAAGCTCTCGATTTTTGCGCTTTTCGGGTATTTCGTTTCTAATTCTCTGCAATATGCGAACTCGCAAGACTTTGCTGCTTGTGTGCATTGCCGCTTTTTCCTGCCTTGCCGCTACTGCCCCCGCCGATAACGACGACGTACAGCGAGTGATTCAGATCGCGCTACAACCGTCGCCGTTAGCCGACAATCTTCGCCGGCTGACCGACGAAGTCGGAGGCCGAGTTCCCGGTACCCTCGCCATGCAGCATGCAGTGCAGTGGGGCATGCAGGCGCTCACTGCCGCTGGAGCAGACAGCGTGCACAGCGAAGCGTTTCAGATTCCGTACTCGTGGGGCGAAGGCGCGACGGAGATGACTGCGACTACAACGTTTGAAGTGAGTCCGACCAGGGTCGGCGGAGCCACGGTTCTCACGTCCTTCCGCGTACGGGCAGTGTCGGTAGCGTGGGCTCCCGCACTGGCGCCGGTGAGGCATGTTCCCGTAGTCGACGTGCACGAAGGCAGCGATGCGGATTTCGAGAAAGCGGGAGAGATTGCCGGCAAGATTATTTTGGTGCACACCAAAGGTCTCAAGACATGGGATGACCTATTCGCGGAATACGCCAACGCTCCTCCCGTCATCGACCGCGCGGTGAAGGCGAAAGTGAAAGCCATCGCGTTTATGGCCACGCGCGAGCACGACATTCTGTATCGCCACACGAACTCCGCCGCGGGGGAGATTGACAAGCTGCCGATGGTGATCGTCGCCCGCGAAGACGGAGAGCGCATGGCGCGGCTGCTGGCGGCTGGCCAGTTGGTGTGGGCTGATCTTTCGATTCCGAATCAGGTTGGCGGTCCGATCAAGGCCTCCAATGTGATCGCAGAGGTTCGAGGAAGCGAGAAGCCGGATGAGTTTGTTATCGTCGGCGCACACTTGGACTCGTGGGAACTTGGCACCGGCGCCCTCGACAACGGCTGCAATGCAGCCCTGGTCGTCGATACGCTGCGAGCCGTGAAAGCCTCGGGGGTGGTCCCGCGACGCACGATCCGTTTCATTCTCTTCTCGGGCGAGGAACAGGGGCTGCTGGGGTCGCGGGCTTACGCGTTCAATCATCGCGCCGAGTTGGACAAGGCCGCTGGGGTCATCATCTACGACTCTGGAACTGGTAAGACTACCGGTTTTTCCGTCGGAGGCCGCAGCGATATCGTCGGCACGGCCAGGAACCTGATTGCCCCGCTGGCCCAGTTCGATGTCAAGGAAATCAAGACCGACATGGAGTGGGGTACCGACCACTTCGACTTCATGCTGGAAGGGGTGCCCACGTTCGTCGCCGACCAACAGGAGGCCAACTACCTGGAGAATTATCACGCCGTTTCCGACACCTACGACAAGGTGGACTTCGAACAGCTGAAGAAGCACGTGGCCGAGGCAACGGTGCTGAGCCTGGAATTGGCGAGCCTGCCGGAGAAGGTCGGAGCACGTCTGACCCATGACCAGGTCGAACAAACCATGCGCGACAGCAACAGCGTGGAGATGCTGAAAGCGGCGGGCATCTGGGACGAGTGGGTCAGCGGCAAACGTGGCAGGCAGAAATGATTTGAGATTTCAGACTTGCGATCTCGGATTAAGAGTTACCGCTTCGAAGGCAGATGCTCTCGATGTGAAATCTGCAATCTGAAATCTGGACTCTGAAGTCAGAATTTCATCTTCCAACCCAGGGTGCTCGGATTGCTTTACTTCTGGATTCTCTTCAATCTCTTCGCGCTAGGCATGCTCGTGGTAGACCTTCGCGTCTTCCATCGCCCAGGGCATGTCGTTGGCTTCCGCGAAGCGCTCGGGTGGAGCGCGATGTACGTCGCGATGGCTCTGGCTTTCGCGGGCATACTGGATTTCTGGCAAGGGCACCAGAGCAGCCTGGAATTCCTGACCGGATACGTTCTTGAACTCTCGCTCAGCGTCGACAATCTTTTCGTTTTCCTGGTGATCTTCAACTACTTCGCCGTTCCGGAGAAACAGCAGCACCGGGTTCTATTCTGGGGGATCATCGGCGCACTCGTCCTGCGCGGCATATTCATCGGGGCGGGAGTTGGATTGATCCACCGCTTTCACTGGATGCTCTATCTGTTTGGGGCTCTGCTTATCTACAGCGGTATTCGCATCTGCGTGGTGGGGGACGAGCAGATCGATCCCTCGGCGAACCCGGTGGTCAAATTGCTGCGGCGCTGGATGCCGGTGACGTCGGAGTTCAAAGACGGGCGTTTCTTCATCCGCAATCCCCAAGATAACTTTCGCCTATACGCGACACCGTTGCTGGTCGTGCTGGCCGTGATCGAAACCACGGACGTCTTGTTCGCGGTTGACTCCATACCGGCGATTCTGGCGATCACGCTGAATGCTTTCATCGTGTACACGTCGAATGTTTTTGCCATCCTCGGGCTCCGCTCGATGTACTTCGCCGTCGCTGGACTGATGAAAATCTTTCGTTTTCTGCACTACGGGCTGGCTGTGATCCTGGTGCTGGTTGGCGTGAAAATGCTGCTGGTCAACTACGTGCGAATTCCGATTACCGCGATGCTGGGCGGGCTGGCGGCAGTGTTGCTCATTTCAGTGGGGCTCTCGATCGCTTTTCCGAAACCGGTCAAAGAAGAGCCGTAAGTCGACTCCAAGCGGCGCTCAGGCGAGGAATACTACCTTCTCGCCACGGATCACGGAATGCTTCAGGAACTTCTTGTCATCGTGGTCGGGATACTCCATGCGGTAGTGTGCTCCACGGCTTTCTTCCCGGGCTGCGGCTGAGCGCGCGACCAGGGAAGCTGCCAGGTGCAGGTTCGCGGCTTCATGTCCCCGTCGCGTTTTAGGATGCGCCAACTTCGGCGCCATCTCTTCCAAGGCTTTGATGGCGTTCTGCATGCCGGCCCGCGTGCGCACGATCCCGACTTCGTTCCACATCAGATCCCGAATCTGGGTGATGGTTTCCTCCAACCCGATGTCGACGGGCCCGTTGGAATAAGCGGCCCGCGGTGCAGCGGCGACCCTGGGCTCCGATTTCGCAGTTTCGCGCGCCGCCTTGCCGGAACGCGCTCCGTAAACGAGAGCTTCGAGGAGGGCGTTGCTGGGCAAGCGATTCGCTCCATGCAAGCCCGTCGTGGCGACCTCACCGGCGGCGAAAAGGCCGCGAATGCTGGTTCGGCCGTCGAGATCGGTCCGCACGCCTCCCATAGTGAATGCGGCGGCGGGTAGCACCGGGATCACATCTTCGGTGATGTCGAGATTGTGCGCCATGCAGGTGGCGCAAATCCGAGGAAACACCTTCTGCACGGCCGAGGCCTTCAAATGGGTGAGGTCGAGATAGATGAATGGATCTTTCGCGCGGCTGACTTCCATTTCGTGAATCATGGCTCGAGCAATCAAATCGCGCGGCGCCCGTTCGCTCGTTGGGTGATATTTCCCCATAAAGCGGTTGAGCTCGAAATTGCGCAAATACGCGCCTTCATTGAGCATCGTTTGGGGAAGAGGAATCCGTGGGACCTTCTTCATGTAAAGGGCGGTGGGATGGAACTGAACAAATTCGAGGTCGCTGACTTCTGCCCCAGCGCGAAAGGCTAATGCGATCCCATCGGCCGTAGCCGTTTCCGTACTGGTAGTGTGGCGATAGATTTGCCCTAAGCCACCGGTAGCCAGCAGAACGGCCGAGCAGGCGATCTCCTGCGGCACACCTTTCTCATCGAGAACGGAGACGCCCGCGATCGATCCGCCCTCAGTCAGCAGCTCGGTAGCTAAGGCAAAACGGGCAATCGAAATGTGCTTTAGCGCCTGTGCTTTCTCCGAGAGAATGCGCAGCACCTCTTTTGCCGCCGATTGTCCTTCCGCGTGCAGAACGCGTCCACGTGTGTGCGCGTTCTCCGCTCCGAAGATCAGCTTGGTACCGCTGTGTTTCCCCCACGCGACTATTTCGTCAATGCGCTCTGGGGCTTCCTCCAGCAGCAACTTGACGGCCGCGAGATTGCATAGGCCATCCCCAGCATCGAGAGTGTCCTGCAGGTGCAGGCTGATTTCGTCCTCATCGCTCAACCAGCGGGCATCAGCCTTCGGGTCTCCCACCTGCAGATTCGGGACCTCTTTCTTAGCAAGCACGAGGACGCGGCCCGCAGCGGCGAGTTCGATCGCCGCCCGGAGTCCGGCGACCCCGGCACCAATCACTACGAAATCGGTCTCAGCGGGAAGACCTTTCATTGACCGGAATAGTACCACCCCCCGGACTCCCGGACGCATACGCTATTATGGAAACGCAATGTCGCAAGCGACTATCCACGTGCTGCCTCGTCCCTACCAGGCGACTATCGAAAATGGTCTTCTGCAGCGCGCGGGATCGGTTTTGGGCGAACTTCTGCCGCAATCCAGCCGCGTTTTTGTGGTGACAGTTCCTCCGGTCCGCAAGCGCTGGGGTTCGAAGCTGCTGGCTTCATTGAAGGCGAGCGGCTTTACGCCGCAGGTGATCACCATGCCGGATGGCGAGCCCGCGAAGCGTTTAGCGACGGTGGAAGCCATGGCAGAGAAGCTTGCGCGGTTCGGGGCGGACCGTCAGGCGGTTATCATCGCTCTCGGCGGGGGAGTCGTCGGGGACGTCAGCGGCCTGCTGGCATCGCTTTATATGCGAGGCGTTGAGTTCGTGCAGATCCCGACTACGGTGCTGGCGCAGGTCGATGCCTCCATTGGCGGGAAAACGGGCGTCAATCTTGTTGCCGGAAAGAATCTGGTTGGGACTTTTCATCACCCCCGAGTCGTGCTGATCGATCCGACAGTAACGAAGACACTACCCGAGCGCGAATTTCGCGCCGGCTTATACGAAGCCCTGAAGTGCGGAATTATCGGGAGCGTGGAGCTTTTTCTGCGCTTTGAGCAGAATCGTGCCAGGATTCTGAAGCGCGATCCAGTGGAATTGGAGTGGCTGATCGCCCAATCGGTGAAGCTCAAGGCCGAAGTCGTATCGGCCGACGAGCATGAGGGCGGCCTGCGGCGCGTTCTCAATCTTGGCCACACCATTGGCCACGCGCTCGAGGCAGAGACCGGATACCGCAAGCTGTTGCATGGCGAAGCCGTTGCCTGGGGAATGATTGCCGCTACCAACATTGCTTTGAGCGTTGGCCGGACCGACAGCGTCACAGCGGGACGCATTGCCGACGCAGTGTTGAGCCTGGGGAGGCTGCCGGAAGTGAATGTAGGAGCGCGCCGGATCCTGGCACGGCTGAAATCGGACAAGAAGACGCAGAATGGTGTAGTGCACTTTGTTTTACCGCGGGAAATCGGCAAAGTGGAAGTTGCCAGCGACGTGCCCGAGAGTGCTGTGATCGACGCCGTCGAGGAACTTCGCCGGCTTTCGCGCGGCGGCTGGGTCTGGGGAAAGTAGAGGAGGCAAGCAATGCCGGAAACAGCGGAACAGTATATTCATCGAATTCTCGGCTATGTGGAAGGGCAGGATGCGATCAAAGTGCAGCGCGCAACGGCATCCAAGCTCAAGACCTTAACGAAAGGCCTGACCCCGAAGCAGTTGAAATGGCGGCCTGAGCCAGCGAAGTGGTCAATCGCCGAAATCATTGCCCATCTTGCCGACGCGGAAGTTGTCGCTAGTTGGCGTATGCGCTCAGTGATCGGCGAGAACGGCATTACGATCCAGCCTTTCGATCAGGACGCCTGGGCATCGGTCTTCCAGTACCAGAAGCGCGACGCGAAGCGTTCGCTAGAGCTTTTTCGGATTCTGCGCGAGAACAATTTGGCGATGCTCAATGAAATCCCGCGTGAGACCTGGGACAACTACGGAATGCACCTGGAACGGGGAAAGGAGTCGATTGCGCACCTGGCCCGCATGTTTGCCGGCCACGACACCAACCATCTGCTCCAGGTCGAGCGCATCGCTAAACAAATGAAGGGCGCAAAAACGAAGGCCAAGAAGCGACGCTGACCGAATTTCCTTTGCCCGAAAATTCCAAACCTCCCGTCGTCGGGGCCGCGCCCGCAGGCGCGCAGGATCAGCAGGCGGCAGCTCGATCCGTGCGCGAAATGTTCACGTCGATCGCGCCACGGTACGACCTGTTGAACCATGTACTGTCGTTCAACGTCGACCGGGTATGGTGGCGGCGTACGGCGCGCAGCTTCGGCCAGATCGTCACTCGTTCCGATGCGCGCGTGCTAGATTTGTGTTGCGGCACCGGCGATATGGCGTTCGCGCTCCGACGCGCGGCGGGGAAGTCTGGTGCTTGCGTCCTGGGTGCTGATTTCTCCCACGCCATGATCCAGCGTGCGATGGCGAAATCACAGGCTTGGGGGAATTCATCTGGGCCAGGTTGGATCGAGGCCGATGCGCTGCGCCTTCCGTTTCCCGGCAACCGTTTTGATTTGGTGACGTCGGCTTTCGGTTTTCGGAATCTTGCCGACTACGATGCTGGATTGCGCGAGATCTTTCGCGTCCTGCGCCCAGGAGGGGAGTGCGGGATTCTCGACTTCGGCGAGCCTGACGGCCTGTTGGGCTCTCTCTATCGCATTTACTTTAAGCACGTCTTGCCGTGGATCGGGACGGTGCTTTCCGGCGTGCGCGGGCCCTACGCTTATCTTCCTGCTTCGGTGGAGCGCTTTCCTCCGCCGAACGAAATGGTGTCGAGAATGAAGGCTGCGGGATTTGCAGAAGCGAGTTGGACGCCTTATACCTTCGGCATTGCCGGGCTCTATCGAGGCAAGAAAGCGGTGTGAACGAAGCTCTGGGCGCAGAGAAGGCCGCCTAACGCCAGGGTTATAACCCGTTCAAACTCGCGCTTCACTCGGCCGAAACGAGTCGGCGAAGGCGTCAGCAACGCTATGCCGGATTACGTGTTCGTATTCCGGACCGAGAAAGCGCCGCAGCCGGTCGGTATTCATGATGTACTCTCCTGTCATGTAGGGAAGCGCATCGGGAGGGATGGCGGAGATCTGGTGCTTCCAGAGAAAGCGAAGCACCTGCCGCATCGCCCATTTTCCGGGCACGCGTACAAGTCTCGCCTGCGCCATCTCTATACATCGGGCGAACGTCAGGGGCTCTCCCGCACCGGCGACGTTGAGGACGGTCAGCCGCTGCGGCTCTGGTTCACGCTGCAAGATGTGACGAATCAGCCTCCCCATGTCATCAACGTGGATGAACTGGATCTTGTTATCGAGGTATTTCTGGCCGCGCGGAAGCATGCAGGGCAGCCGCTTTCCGGTGTTTCGCATTTTTTCTGCGCGTTCACCTTTGCCGTTCGGGGTCCCGCGGAATGCTCCCATCAGATAGTTCTCCACGCTGGCTCCGGCAAAAATGTGCGGACGCAGAATATAAACGCTGCATCCCCGCAGCGCAGTGCAACGCTGCTGCACGACTTCGTCGGACTCTCTCTTGTGCACAGCGTAGGGAAGAGTGTGAGCCAGGAGAGGAGCGTCTTCAGTGACCGCCGTGGGAAGATCCGCTCCATAGGCTGACACGCTGCTAGGAAAGATGAACTGCCTGATGCCGTCGCCGGCTGTGCGATTGACTTCGGTGATGGCCTCCATGACGCGCGCGGTACCCGCGACATTGATCTGCCACATGCGGTCAACATCGAGCACGCCCGTGCGCACCGGATCGATCACAAAGGCTAGATGCACCACGGCGGAGGGATGCGTATCTCGCAGAAGCTCGTACAGAGTCCGGGTGGAGGATTCCACACCGAGGTCGAGGCTCTCAAACTGCAACTCGCAGTCGGTGCGAGGCGGAGTGACGTCAATCCCGATGACCGAAAAACTTCCCAGCAGCGGCAGAAGCCGCGATCCCAGGTTGCCCGAGACACCCGTTACCACTACGACAGGTTTAGCCATCAGTGCTGGTTCGATGAACCTTGGGGCGGAACTTGCTGCGATGGAGGTGGCGTTGGGAGCGTTCCAGGCCGCGGAGCCATGGGACGCCTGACCGCGCCCGGACCCGGGCGCTGTTGCATGTCGGCCCCTCCGCTGGGTCCAAAATACGCCTCGTTGGTCTCGACTTTGAATGAGCCGTTCAACTTCTCCATCATATCTTTCATGCGCTCGTTCTGAAGCCGTCCGTGAATCTCGGTCTTGGCCTGGTCGAGCGGGATTTCGCTCTTGCTGTTCAACTTGTAAATGTAATGTCCGCCGGTATCACCGATGACCTGCGAGACCTCGCCCGCCTTCAGGTCGAAAACCGCGGCTTGACTCGGCGCGAGACCCGTTCGGCGGACGTTGGCCAGATTCACTGTCGGAGACTCGATCTTCATCCCAGCGGCTGCGAACGCTTCTTTCTGCAGCTTGGTGAAGTCTTCGCCGGCGGCTGCGCGGGTCCGGAGGTCGTCCGCGAGTTTGGTCATCGCTTGCTCTGAGGCATCGGCCTTGGCCTTTTCTTCCGCTTGCTTCGCCTTCAGTTCCTCTTCTGTGGGCTTTGCATTCTTTTCAGTCTCGTTTTTGAGTTCCGGCTCGGGCTGCTTGTTGCGAGGCACAAATATGCGGTCTATGTTGAACTGCTCAAAGTCGGTTTTGTGATCGTCGTAATACTTTTGCATGTCGGCATCCGGAACGTCGGCTGCCTCTTTCTGAAGCTTCTGCTGAAGTTCGCCGGCCAGAACCCGCATCTGTAGAAACTTGACGGTCTCTTTGTAGCGCTCGTCCTTATCGATATGCTGCTTCCTAGCTTGGCTCGACATCGCCATCAGCATTGGCAATTGCGCCATCAATTGCCTTTTCACCTGCGGGTTCGACGTCCCGTTGGGGGACAGGCTGCTGGCCAGCTTTTCAAATTGAGCTTTCGTGATTACAGTTTTGCATTCGGCTGAGGCGGCGCTCTTGGGCTTGGCGGATTTTGCGGCGGTTGCCTGGGCCGCGGTCGGCCTCGGTTGCGCAGAGCAAACGCCATCGATGGTGATTACCGCAGCGGTGTCGGGCACGGATGCCGTTTCGTCCTGGGTTGGGGGGAGCGGGTGTTGCATCCCTGGAGGCGCGCTCGGTGCCGCCTGTCCCCACACCAGGGTCCCCAACAAAACACACAGCGCCCAACTCTTCCACATAGAACGATTCCTCCGGGATTGGTCCACCAGAAAAGGTGAAAAATGCCAAGCAACAAATGCTAGCACAATCAGGCGTATCGCTCTGGCCTGAGGTGCCGCTGGTTGTTCGTTCTTCTCGCAGCGGCGATAATGCATGCATGACGACGAGCCCTGCGGTTCCATCTGCGGAGTTGATGCGCGCGGAGAAGCGCTCCGCCGCGGGAAACTCCGTCCTCGCGGCGCTTGTCATCACGGTGCTCAAGATTGTCGTAGGATTGTCCACGGGAAGCCTGGGCATTCTATCGGAGGCGGCGCACTCAGGGCTCGACCTGATTGCTTCGATCCTGACGTTTTTTTCGGTGCGCGTTTCCGACAAGCCCGCCGACGCTGACCATCAATACGGCCACGGGAAAGTGGAGAATTTCTCGGCCTTCGTTGAGACCGGCCTTCTGCTGCTGACTTGCATCTGGATCATTTACCAAGCGATTCTCCGTCTCTTCTTCCGCCATATTGAAATCGAGCCATCGATTGCCGCGTTCGCGGTGATGTTGTTTTCCATGGGCGTAGACTGGTGGCGCTCGCGCGCGCTGGGGCGCATCGCCAACAAATACGATAGCCAGGCGCTCGAAGCCGACGCGCTGCATTTCTCGACGGATATATGGTCGGCGGGTGTGGTTGTGATTGGCCTGCTGCTTGTCGTGCTGGGGCGGAGATTTGAGGTGGGCTGGCTGAGCGATTCCGATCCGATTGCCGCTCTGTTCGTCGCGGGCGTCGTGGTATCGGTGAGCTGGCGCCTGGCCCGCCGGACCATCGACGCTTTGCTCGACGCCGCACCTCCGGGGGTGCGCTCGCAGATTTACGATGCAGTCTCACGGGTGGACGGAGTGCTTGAAGTGGATCGGGTTCGCATTCGGCGGGCGGGCAACCGCTATTTCGCCGATCTCGCGATTGGCGTGGCACGCACGGTTACCTTCCAGCGATCGGGACAGCTCGCCTCGGCCGTCACCGATTCGGTGCGCCGCATCCTGCCGGATGCCGACGTCACGGTTCAACCTCTGCCGCGAGCGCAGCGCTCGGAAAATATCTTCGACCGCATCCGAGCCGTGGCCACGCATAACAATCTCAACGTCCACGACATCAGCGTGCAGGAACTCGGCGGACGTATTCACGTAGAGCAGCACATCGAGCTTGACGAGCGGATGAGCCTGAAGAACGCCCACGATCAGGTTACGGAGCTCGAAGCCGATATGCGCCGCGACGTCCCTGAAATTCATGACATCCTCACTCACATCGAAAGCGAACCGGCGACCATCGAGAAACCCGAAGAACTAGTCGGCGACGCCGAGCTCGAGCACCGGCTGCGGATGGTAGCCTCGCAGTTTCCCGAGATCATCGACGTGCACGATTTCATCTTCAAACGCGTACGCGGCAGGTTGTATCTTTCCTGCCATTGCACGCTCTCGGACAGTCTTTCTCTGGCGCGGGTGCATGAAATCCAGACGGAACTTGAGATCCGCTTTAAGCAGGATGCGCCCGAGCTGTATCGTGTTCTGATTCACCCTGAACCCAGCACCGATAACCGGAGATAGAGAGTTGCGCACGATGACAGTGCGATAATTGCGCGAAATCGGAAGACTCTATGATCACTGCGAAAGCAATCTGGACGGATAACGAACGCTACGTTGGCGAGGCGACTTCACATCATGCGGTGGTGATGGACACCGCGAGCGAGAAGACTGCGAGCACGCCGATGGAGCTGGTTTTGATCGCGCTCTGCGGATGCACGGCTTCGGACGTCGTCGGAATTCTCCGCAAGAAACGAGAGCCGTTCACCAGTCTGGAGGTAGGAGCTGAGGGCGAGCGAGCGCAGGGGTATCCCGCTGTGTATACGGAAATCAAGCTGAAATATCGGGTGCGGGGGAAAGTTTCGCGGAAAGCGATGGAAGACGCAGTAAAGCTCTCTAAAGAGAAGTATTGCTCGGTCTCTGCCATGCTGGAAAAGACGGCCAAGATCACGTTCGAAATCGAGCACGCAGACATCTAATAGGGCATACTCATGCCGCGCATCGTTTTGTACACTCAACCCGGCTGCTTCTCTTGCGAGTTGATGCGCATCTACCTGGAGGCTCGCGAGATTGCATTCGAGGAGCGCGACATCACCGCCGATTCGGAAGCGCGCCGGGCTATGCTGGAGACTTACGACAGCAACGAGACCCCTACCCTGGTGATTGACGGCGAGGCGCTTATCGGATTCGATCCTGCGCTTCTTGACCAGGTGCTCGATCCGGCCCCATCATCGGATTCGGTGCCGGAAAACTGACCTCGCCAAATTCCAATCGAGCACATCCTCTCCGCGGATATTTCTATATCGCGTCCGCCACATTTCTGTGGGGAGTCTCTGCGGCGCTGGGCCGGGCCGTTTTCACAGGGAGGCTTCCGCTGGCGGGAGAGGCCCTACATCCTATCGATCCGGTAATCCTGTCGCAGACCAGGACTTCATTTTCACTGCTGGTGCTGCTCCCGCTGCTGTTGGGACGAGGTAGATGGCGGCGCATCCAAATGCCGGCGACCGATCTGATCCAGTGCCTGGTGCTGGGCATGCTCGGCGTGGCGGCGTCGAACTATTTCTACTACGTGGCGATCCAACGGACTAGCGTTGCCATCGCGATCGTCCTGCAGTACACGGCGCCGGTATGGGTTTTGTTTTATGTGGTGGCCCGGGGTCAGCAGAGGCTTTCGTTGCAGAAAGTGGCGGCAGTAGCGGTTGCGATCGCAGGAATAGCACTCACCATCGGCATGGTCGGAGGGAAGTCCGGGCCGCTGCGAATCGATTCCTACGGCCTGTTCGCCGCTATGCTGGCGTCGTTCTCGTTCGCTTTCTACAACGTCGGCGGACATCGTATTCTCGCGCGTTACGATCGCTGGCGAGTCCTGGCCTGGACGCTGGTCTCCGCCGCGGTGTTCTGGTTGTTCGTCAACCCGCCGTGGAAGGTTGCGGCCGCGCACTACACGCTGGCGCAGTGGCTGTTCCTTTTCGTGTTCTCGATGGTTTCGGTGCTGGGGCCTTTCTCGCTCTACTTCCACGGCCTGCAGTATCTGGAACCGACACGCGCGATAATCGGCAGTTGCCTGGAGCCGGTGTTTTCGATCCTGCTGGCGGCCGCGTTCCTGGGAGAAGGCGTGCGCCTCATTCAAACGCTGGGGATTGTGCTGGTGTTGTCGGCGATTGTGATTGTGCAGCTGCCGGGGAGAGGGACAGTGGAGCGAGAAGCAGTTTTGGTTGATCCGATTGAGTGAGGAGAGACCCAACAGCTCTTACTGATGGCCGTTTATTCCAGCCTCTTTCCCCGCGTTTCCGGCAACTGCGTTGTCATTAGCGCAGCCAAAAGATATCCTGCCGCGCACAGGTAGAATGCCCAGCCCAATCCTTTGGCTTGGCCGACTCGGCCGATGACCAGGGGGGCTATTGCACTCATGGCGCGTGCCCCGTTGTAGGTGAAGCCGAGGGCTTGTGCGCGCACGGCGGTAGGGAAAATCTCGCTGCCCATAATCCCCGAGCCGGAGAAGATTCCGGTACCAAAAAAAGCGACGACGGCGCCTAAGACTAAGAGCATAGCCTCGGACCGCGCTGCGGCATAGAAGGGGATCAGAAGCGCAGCGAGGAGCGAGTAAACCAGAAACGCCTTCCGCCGCCCGATCTGATCGGCGATCCAGCCGAAAGTCGCGTATCCCGGAAGCATGCCACACAGGTTGAGCACGACCATGAGTGCTGTCATGCCGAGCACACCAAAGCCCCGTCCGCCCTGCGAAACCGGAAGTGACAAGTAGGGCGGAAGCCAGGTGAACAGACCCCACCAGGCAAAGAGCGCGAAGAAGTTGAAGAGCAAGAGGGCGATCGTGTACTTCACATAAGGAGGAGAAAAGATGACGGAGATCGAAGTGCCTCCGACGCTCTTGCCGGCGCGAGCTGAGAATCCCCACTTCTGCCAAAGACGGGCAGAAGTGGGGCACCCGGATTTATCTCCGACACGCGTCCGTTCCTGCCACATTTCCGATTCCGGCACTCTCCGCTGAATCCATAACGTGACCAAGGCGGGCAGGATTCCCACGAAGAAGACTGCCCGCCATCCGAAATAGCGAGAGACAGGCCCGGCCACCAGGGCTGCCGCGGCGAATCCCACTGCCCAGGAACTCTGCACGATAGAGAGAGCCTTGGCGCGAAGTTCGGTCGGCCAGCTTTCGGCGACGAGCGTGGCTCCCGTATTCCATTCGCCGCCCATTCCGAGGCCCAGCACAAACCGAGCCACGGCGAGCGCCGCGATGCTGGTGGCCAGACCCGAGGCAAAGGAGCAAACGGAATAGGTCAGGATGCTCGCCATGAGGGCCCGCTTGCGCCCGATGCGGTCGGCCACGAAGCCGAAGCAAACACCGCCGATCCCGGACGCCAATAGGGTGAGGGTTCCGAGCGATCCGGCGGTGGTTTTGCTCATGCCTAAATCGCGCATCAGCGTCGCGAGCACCAGCGAGTAGAGCATGGTGTCGAACGCGTCGAGTGCCCAGCCCATGGCTGCTGCAAGCAGGGTGCGGCGCTGCCCGGGCGTCGCCTGCCGGATCAGTTGTATGGGACCAATCGCCATAGGGAAGTCGCGGGGATTGTAGCTGAATTAATGATTGGAGATGCTAGGGAGGATGCGGCGGAACCAACCGCCAACGCCCCTTAAGCGCCGCGGCTGGTTTTCCGCAAGAGGTGAAAATATCTTCGCGCGTTGTTCACGTCGCGCGCAATCTGCTCGCGCAAAGCCTCAACCGAGGGAAACTTCACTTCATCCCGCAGTCGCTGGAGAAAGCAGATCTCGACCTCAGTCGTGGGTGTCAATTCCAGCGGATGGAAGTTCAGTAGATGCGTCTCGATCGCAAAAACCTCCACGCCGAACGTTGGGCGATTTCCCACGTTGGTCACCGAATCAAATCTTTCTGCGGCAACCCGAGTCCATGTAATGTAGACGCCATCTTTGGGCACCAGTTCTTCGTACCGGGCGAGGTTGATGGTGGGCACGGTGTACTTCGACCCGTAACCGCGCCCCCGACCGGGCACGCCCAGAATGCAGAAGGGGCGAGCCAGCAAATGCCGCGCCCGGCTAAGCCGCCCGGCTGCCACCAATTTCCGTATCTGGCTGCTGGACACGGTTTCCCCGCGCAACGTCATCTCGGGATAGACCTTCACCTCGAATCCCATCTCGCGTCCGAATTCTTCCAGCATCTTCACATCGCCCGCAGCCTTGTGTCCAAAGCGGAAGTTGAATCCTTCATGCACCTCGCGCGCCCGCAGTTTTCTCTTGAGAATCCGCTCGGCAAATTGTCGCGGCGTCATCAGCGACAGGTCGCGGCCGAAGGGTAATACCAGCACCGCGTCAACTCCCGCCGCTTCGAGCCAGCGCAACTTTTCAGGAAGCGGAGTCAGCAGCTTGAGTCCCGACTCGGGTTTCAAGATCCGCGCGGGATGCGGCTCAAAAGTAACGGCAACGGATTTGCCACCGGCGATGTGGGCACGGTCAACGATTTCTCCAAGGACGTGGGCGTGTGCCCGATGTACGCCGTCAAAATTCCCGACGCTGACAAATGCTGGCCCAAACCCTGCGGGAACATCGTCCAGTCTGTGAAAAACGTCCATAGATGAAATCAACCGGCGAGGCCGCAGAGCACGCCGAGAAATTGTTTCGAACAATCTGTTTCTCTGCGCTCTCAGCGTTCTCGGCGGTAAGGAGTTTATGTTCCGAAATCCACGTGCGCTCTGAGGCTCTGAAGGTTCAGATTTCGAACTCCAGCTTCATTCCGTCATAGGATAGCCGCACATTCCGCGGCAAGGTGGCATTCGTCGCCTCGTGTCCCAGATCGTGGCAAATGTGGGTGAAGAACGCCCGTTTGGGACGGAGGCGGTCCACAATGGCCAACGAAGTCTTCACCGTCGAGTGCGTTGGGTGAGGTTTGTGGCGAAGCGCATCCAGGAACAGAATGTCGAGGCCCTCAAGCTGGTGCATCGACGAATCGGGAATCTCGCTGTGATCGGTCAAATATGCCGCCGAGCCGAAGCGGTAGCCATAAATCTGGGACTCGCCATGAATCACCACAACCGGTTCGAAGCGGACTCCGAACACCTCGACCGGGCCATCGATCGGCTTCAGTTCCAGCAGGGGCAAGCCGCCAAACTTGTAGTTGCCGTCAAAGATGTAGGCGAACATCTTGCGCAGAAATGCTGCTGCTTCGGGGCGCGCATAGAGAGGAAGCTTGTCCGGCTTATGCCGGTAACTCAGCGGGCGCAGGTCATCAATGCCAAGAATGTGGTCAGCGTGAGTGTGCGTGTAAAAAACCGCATCGACCTGCCGGATGTTCTCCCGCACTGCCTGCGCGTAAAAGTCGGGGGTAGTGTCGATCAGCACCACTTTTCCGCCGTACTCCAGCATGATGGAAGGCCGTGTACGGCGGTCATGCGGATCGCTTGAACGACAAATCGCACACTCACATCCTAGGGTGGGAACGCCCATCGATGTCCCACTGCCCAACACGGTTAGAGTCGCTTTCATCTTCCGGTCGTTCCCGTCGCCGGCCCAGGCTGAGGCGGGCGGGCCAGCGCGTTTGTTACCTCGACATACGCCATGCGCAGTTCATACAAACTGTTTTGCAGAAAATTGGCTTCCGCGGCGGTGAGATTGCCTTTCGTCTTCTCGGAAATCAGGCTCAGCGTGTCGATGGTCT
Source organism: uncultured Acidobacteriota bacterium (assembly GCA_963807095.1). Lineage (GTDB taxonomy): Bacteria > Acidobacteriota > Terriglobia > Terriglobales > Acidobacteriaceae > Sulfotelmatobacter. The sequence goes on from CAWEAF010000004.1 coordinate 634,243, forward strand.
GCCGCGCCCCAATGATATCCACCTGCGGCTGCCCGCCCTGCTGGCGCATCAAGCCCAGCTGCAGCATAGCGGTCATATAGAGTGAAGCCAGAAAGCGCTCGAAGGTGATTTCGAAATCCTTCGCCGAGTGCCCGTTCATTTCGACTTGCGAGTCCAGGTCTTTCGACGACTGCTTGTACGCCGCAGCTTGTGCCTCCTGCTCCGCGCTGGTGGGCGGGGGCGGCATTTCGCGGTCGTCGATGGTTTCCGGGGCCACTCTTTCGGCCGATGCCGCTTTTGGCGCCACAGGAGCGGACTCTTTCGGCGACGTTTCGGAGGGCGATTCCTCCTTGGTCATCTCCTCGGGCACCTCGGAGCGCAATTCGCCATCCGATGTGAAAAGCCGCCGGTCCGTCACAGTGAAGCTGGATTGCTCGTTCTTCTTGTCAGCCATATATCGTCCTCAAATCTTTGTCCATGTCATTGGGATTCAAGCTTTACCTTAAGCAGGGTGCTCTGCCAGCGACTTTTCGTCTTCGAGCGGCGCAGTCTCCCCCAGCGGCAATGCCACTACCGTGGCCGCGACCGTGCCCACTCGAACCTGGCGCCCGGGAGTTCCCACTTCCCGGCGAATGTAGCCCAGCGCAACACTTCTTTCTTGATTCGCCAGACGTACCGACGTGGCGCTGGTAATCTCCCCGACTTCTTTTTCGCCGGAAGTGACTTTGTCGCCCGGGATTACAGGAGCCTCTGCCAAAAATCCCGCGAACTTTCGGTGCACGGCGCCACGCGAGCGAATACGCTCGACAATCTCCTGCCCGATATAGCATCCCTTGTTGAAGTTCAAGGCTCGTCCCTGCTCGGTTTCCTGCGGCAGATCGCGCTCGCGGATGTCAACGCCATACTGCGGAGTTCCCGACAGGATGCGCTGCATCTCCAGCGCCTCTGAACCCACCGAAGTTGCTCCCGCTTTCACCAGCGCGTTCCACAGCGGTCTCACGAACTTGGGCGCCAGCCAGATTTCGTAAGACTCGCCCGACGGATCATCACTGCGAACGATCGTGCAGTTCAGGCAGCCGCAATCACAGTCGCATTTCAGGTCGTGCAGTTGCAGGGGCTGCATCTCTGGAACGTCTACGTCCGCTTTGCGCAGCACCGCGCGCGAGTTTGGCCCGCTGAGGCCCAGGGCAGTTAGGTCCTCGCTCAGATCCTTGATCTCAACGTCATCCATAATGATGTAGTGATCGAATGTTGCCAGGGTTTTCTCAAGCTGCGCGCGGTCGGTGTCAATCACTATCGAATCGCCGCGATTGTACGCGTACAAATCGCCCAGAATGTGTCCTTGCGGGTTCAACAGGAACGCGTAGACTCCGTGGCCCGCGGCAAGGTCGCGGATGTTATTCGTTAGCATGCCGTTCAGCCAGCGCACGCGATCACTGCCGGTGGCCGAGATCTTCGTCCGAAAGCCGAGATCGTAAACACCGCAGCCGGTGCGTAGCGCAGCCAATTCCGTCTGCGGATCGCCGAAACGGGCGGTGATGGTGGTGCCTCGGTACTCCCCGACAACCGCACCGAGTCCTTCACCCTGAAGTTGAAGCGCCGTAAGACCCATACTTGTATTTGATTATATCGAGTGTGTTAACGTTTCCGCCGTGGACTCGAAAAAGCAGACTAATAAACGCATCGCAGTGATTCCCGGCGACGGCATCGGCAAAGAGGTTATCCCGCAAGCAGTTAATGTTATTCGGGCGTCCGGGCGCCGGTGTGTTTCACGGAACTTGACTGGGGCGCGGACCGTTATTTGCGCGACCAGACCACAGTTCCGCCCGACGGATTCGCCATGCTGGCTCGCGACTTCGATGCCATCCTGGTCGGCGCATTCGGCGATCCGCGGGTCAGAACCAATATTCACGCCAAAGAAATCCTGCTAGGCATGCGCTTCAAGATGGACCTTTACGCCAACGTTCGTCCAGTGCGCCTGCTCGACGCGGCGCTGTGCCCGCTGAAGGGAGTCGAACCGAAGGACGTGGATTTTGTCGTGCTCCGCGAAAATACGGAAGGCGTTTACACCGATGCCGGAGGCGTCTTCAAACAGGGAACTCCGGATGAAATCGCCACCCAGGAGGATATCAACACCCGCAAAGGAGTCGAGCGCATCATCCGCTACGCCTTCGAGTATTGCCAGAAGCACACCAAGCTTGACGGTTCTCCGCGCGGCAAGCTCCTGATGTGCGACAAGTCCAACGCAATGACCCATGCAGGAGGCCTCTGGCAGCGCGTCTTCAAAGAAGTCAGCGCCGAATATCCGAAGATCACCGCGCAGCACATGTATGTGGACGCGCTCTGCATGCAGATGGTCCGCGATCCGCGCCAGTTCGACGTGATCGTTACCAACAACATGTTTGGCGACATCGTCACCGACCTTGCTGCCGGGCTGCAGGGTGGCTTGGGCATGGCCGCGAGCGGGAATATTCATCCCGGGCGCACCTCGATGTTCGAGCCGGTGCACGGCTCGGCCCCACCCCTTGCCGGGAAAAATGTGGCGAATCCCTTTGGGGCGATTCTGACCGCGGCGATGATGCTGCAGCACTTAGGTTTTGGGCCAGAGGCCGATGGCATCGAAGCTGCGGTATTGGAAGCCGTGCGGCAGAAGAAGACGACAGAAGACATTGGCGGTAAACTGGGCACGCGGGAAGCGGGGGAGTGGGTGTCGGAGACTGTCAGGTGTAGATGAGGTCAACCTGAATGTACGACGTGGATGAGCGAGATCGGGTCGTCGAACTTACGGATGTACCCCAGCCATCAGTCGGGGCGCCGAGACCCATAGTGCTCGCCGATGAGCATCGTGTCGCCATCACCTATTTCGTCCAAGAACGTGAGTTCTGGCAGGATCCGAGCAATTCAAGTACAGATCCGGACGGCTTTCACGAGTTGTCTGCAGTTGTGCGATTTCGTGGCTGTATCGCACACATGTTTGGTCCGCCCAACGACGAGGCATTTCACGGACATCCTCTCGCCAAACGAGGTCTTCACCCATATGGGATCTTCAGAATCGAAGACTCGTCCTGGATCCGCAGACTCGAACGGATGAACTCAGTCCATCCGCGGCACAAGCCTGAGAACTTTTGGAAGCGACAACATCTGCTGTTCAGCTTCCACGACTCTACGTTCGAATGTGTCTGTGAGGGCCTCGACATTACGAGGACGCGCGAATCGGTTAGGGAGGCAGTTGCCGATACGGTCAGACTATTTGGATGGAACTAATGTTGATTTTTCAAGAACTCGTCAGCCGCGGCTTCATGGTGCACGATGCGAATCGCAACGTTCTCACGTTTAATCTCGATGTCGTCTCGAAATTCCCGGCGATCCGCAAAGCGAAGATGGAAGCATGCCGGTGGATGATCGGAGAATGGTCGTGCGAAAACCGCGTCCGAGCTACCCCGACCACCCCGGCCTATACGGATACGTACATTTACACGTATGAATACGCGGACAACGACACTCGAATCACAGTCACTGGGCCGAGCGGAAAATCACGCCCGCTGTTGACCTTCGATCCCTTCAGCAATCGCTGGATGATGACGTTTATCGACGGACTCTATGGGGTCCTACAGAGCGACGGATGGCGGGGCGACAAGATCGTGTTCATTGGGAGCCTGACGATGCTGGGCGTCGACTGCGAACTGCGCCAGACGCTTACCAAAAAATCCGAAGACGAAACGCACATCCTGAACGAAGAGAAACTGGTGGATGGAAGCTGGCAAATTACAGACGAGTTCTTCAATCGCAGAAAGTAGTCGTGCTTTGTGGATGCAGCTAGGATCCTCGCCTCGATACCGGACGCGCAGGGGATTTCCCGTCATGCCCACTTCTGGCAAAAACGGCCAGAAGTGGGGCACCCGACCCAAGTAGAGCGCCAATTAACGCCGCATCCCGACCAGCAACGCCAGTTCCCGCCACTTCCATTGACAATCCACTTCGGCGAACCCGATTTCGCGCAGCCACCCAAGCTGTGTCTCGAAATCCAGCAGTTTGTTGGACGGGTCTTCTGTCTCTACCGTGAATCCGATCCGGAGAAGAAAATCCTCGTGCAGGCGAGCCGAAACAGAAGACACATGCTCGAGGTTGCAGAAGACGCCTCCGGCGTTCAGCATGCCGAAAACTTCCGCATAGAGCGCCCGTTTGCGCGCATGAACGACATGATGGATTGCGAAGCTGGAGATGATCGCATCGAATTTTCCTAAATCTGGCAGCGATGAGTCCAGATTATGTCCGACCACCGTGACCCGAGGATCCTTACCAAATCGCGCTCGGGCCGCTTGCAGCATGGCGGGAGAAAAATCGACCGCGACGGCGTCCGTGTCGGGATGCTGACTACGCACAAGAGCTAAGAGGCGGCCATCGCCGGTACCAAGGTCCAGAATTCTGTTCGTGCCGCGCGGAACAAACTCCATTACCGCCGCTTCGCCCTCGCCGCGATGAGAGATCAGATCCGCGCGCTCCAGGTAATCGCGCACATGTTCGCTCGAAGTCCACAGATTGACGGGGTTGCTCATAGCCATACGTGAAACTGTACGGAAACGTATAGACTCATGGTTAATGATTCCAGCCAAAAGGTCGTTCCGCGGGGTTCCAGCGGTGCTTTTGTGGGCTCTGCTGGCTATGGTTCTTTGCCAGTGGAATGCAGTTGCGCAGAATTCGCGTGATCAAAGCGCCGCTCCCCCCTCGCAGGTGCCATCGTCGCAACAATCGACGAAGCCTCTTCCTCCACCCGAGCAGTCGGAACAACCTCCGCAATCTGAGGTCAAGATCACTCCGCGGCAGGCCGAAGAACTCTTCCATTCAGTCGATGAAATTCTGCAATTCGACAGCAAGCAGACCGGTCTGCCGATCAAGCACGAGGTGAAACGAAAGCTGACCAGCCGCGACGAAGTCGAAACATATCTGACCAAACATCTCAACGACGAAGATACCCAGCGTCTCCGCCGCTCCGAACTCGTCCTTAAGAAGTTCGGCCTGCTGCCGCGCGATTTTAATCTCGAAACCTTTCTGGTCGCGCTGCTCAAGGAGGAAGTCGCCGGCTACTACGATCCCAAGACCAAGACCGTGAATCTGCTCGATTGGGTGCCGATCGAGGAGCAGGAGCCGGTGATGGCGCACGAACTCACGCATGCGCTGCAGGATCAAGACGTCAATCTGACGAAGTGGATGAAGAAAGGCGATAAGGATCTGGGAGAGATCCGCAAAGATCCCACTCCGGCCGACATCGAAAACGATGAAATCGACAATGCGCGTGAGGCCGTCATCGAGGGTCAGGCGCAGGCGATGATGTTCCAGTACGCGATCGCTCCTACTGGACACACGATCACCAACTCGCCCGCGCTGGTGGGCGCCATGCAGGAGGAAACTCTGACAGGCACTGCAGGAACCAAGGTTTTTAACGATGCTCCGATTTTCCTGAAGGAGTCGCTCACTTTTCCCTACAGCTACGGCATGGGTTTTGTGATCAAGCTGATGCAGGAAGGCGGCAAGGAGAAGGCATTCGCCGCCGTGTTGCACAATCCTCCCCATACCACGCGCCAGATCATGCAGCCGGAAACGTATCTTTCAGGGGAACAGATTCAACCCATGCGAGTGCCAGACTTCAAGCAGGATTTCAAGGATTACAAGAAGTTCGATATCGGGGCGATGGGCGAGTTCGATGTCGCGGTCCTCATGGATCAGTACGTGGGCAGGCCGCTGTCGAAGAAGATTTATCCCGAATGGCGGGGCGGATACTACTATGCCGCGAAGAGAAAGACCGATCCAAACGCGCCGCTCGGCCTGCTTTATGTTTCGCGCTGGTCGACTCCGGAGGCGGCGGCGGAGTTCGCCGGGATCTATGCGAAATCGCTGAAGCAGCGGTACAAGAAAGTGGACAAGATCGGAAACGGGTTACAAGCAGATGGGCCGGACAATTCGTCCATGCTCAAGGGGCGCCACGCCTGGAACACGGACGAAGGCATGGTCGTAATCGAGGAGCAGGGCGAGATGGTGTTCGTCAGCGAGAGTCTGGACGCGGGAACCACGGAGACACTCGAGAGGGAAGTGCTGGGAAAGTGATTTGCCGGACTAAGAATCCACACCCAACAGTACGCTGCCGAAGGTAGGGATTCCTCGCCATGCTCGGAATGACAATCGCCCCCAATTAGGCCTCAGACACTCGGTCATCTGCCTGTCTTCTCAGTGTCCGGAACTCCGGGAAGAAAGTTGTGAACTATTCCGGGAACTACGAACTGTTTCCCGCCACGCTCCATCGTTAGTTTCCGCTGCTGTCCGGGAGACCCTCCCAGCATGGCCCACACCTGCCCCATGGTCGATCCTGTAACTGGAATGTCGTTCACCGCGACCAGATCGTCTCCCGCCTGAACGCCTTCAACGGCGGGCTTGCCGTTGAAGTCCGGCACGGCGAGAACGGTGTAACGGCCGTCGTCCTGGGGACGCAGCACCAGGCCGACGACAGTGAAATCCGGGAACCTGAACAGGCGCCCGATATCAAAATAGACCGTCGAATGCGCGTAGTCGAGGCCAACTCGATAATTGATCAGCATGTTTGAGCCGAGCAGCCCAGCCGTCGGCATTCCCGCGCGTTTCTCGAAAAAATCCTGCACCGCTTTGGGCAATGCAACTACAGCAACGTCAGTCAAAAACAGCGGCCCGTACTGCACACGATCGATCCTCATGACCTTCCACTTCGTCTCGGCGTCGGCGCCCCACATGTTGGCGGAGCCGACGGCGCCGGTCATATGTGGCCAGTCAGGATACGCCTTCGCCATCGCGTCAAACACGTCCTCCGACAAGAAACTGATACACGAGCCCACATCCAACGCGAGGCTGTATTTTTTGTTCTCGATTTTGCTCGGGACCTGGATCAGCCCGTTCTCTGCAATCTGGACCTTGCCGCTCGAACCCTCGAAGCGAATGCTGCCGGGCAGTCCAATGGTGAATTTATGTTCGGGAAAGTCGATCAGCACGTCGTAGTGACGCAGCACGCTGGCGGGAAGATTGATGTCGACATTCATCCCTGGGGCAAGCACTGCCGCGGCACTCACGGGCTTGAGCGGAATCTTCGCTTGCTTCACGTCGGTGAAGGGAATGGTCATTCCGCCGATGGTGATGCTGGGCGGGGGTGGCGCCGAACATTCCTGGTCTCCGCAAGTCACCGCCAGGTTCAGCAAGGTCGCAAGCTTGCGAGAGAGATAGAGATCAGGGTTCCCGTTATCCACCCAGACATGAACATGCTGGGTCGAGCCGCCCGGCAACGGAAGGTCCGCGTCGACCACAACGCGGTTGTGATCGATGGCCGCCGGGACAGTAACCGATCGAGGGGAGGGTTTTTGCTGCGAGAAAGTGAATCCGCAAAGTAAAGGTAAAACACACGCAATCCCGGCAACTCGCATAACTGAAATTGTATTCCGGAAGAAGCCTAGCCTCTTCCCTCTTCTTGTTGCCAAGTGCCCATCGCGGTTCAGAAATTTCCATCCTGTATAATCACGGGTTTGACTTCTGTGCGCTCGCGCATCCGGGAGGGGCATGCCACAGGCAGAAATTGGAATCATTGGGGGCAGCGGGCTGTATTCCATGCCCGGCCTTAGGAAGGTAAGAGAAGTTCGCGTCAGGACACCGTTCGGGGCACCCTCTGACGCCTACGTCTGCGGCACGCTCGAAGGGCGAAAGGTCGCCTTCCTCGCGCGCCACGGGCGCGGCCATCGGATTCTGCCCAGCGAACTGAATTTCCGCGCCAACATTCACGGATTCAAACAACTCGGGGTTGAGCGGATCGTCTCCATCTCGGCGGTCGGATCTTTGAAGGAGGAGCACAAGCCGCTCGAGTTCGTTATCCCGAACCAGTTTTATGATCGAACGCGCCACCGCATCGACACATTTTTCGGCAACGGCCTGGTTGCTCATATCGCCTTCGCGGATCCGGTTTGCGGAGAACTCGCGCGAGTCGTCGAATCGGCGTGCCAGAAGGCCGGAGTGGTCGGCAAGCACGGTGGAACTTATTTGTGCATGGAAGGTCCGCAGTTCTCGACCCAAGCTGAGTCGAACGTTTACCGCGGTCTGGGGATGGACATCATCGGCATGACCAACCTGCAGGAGGCCAAGCTGGCGCGCGAGGCGGAACTCTGCTATGTCACGGTCGCGATGGTCACTGACTATGATTGCTGGCATCCGCATCACGACTCGGTCACGGTTGACCAGATTGTCGCAGTACTGGTGAAGAATGCCGAAAATGCTGCGAAAGTTGTGCGCCAGACAGTTGCCGATATGCCTGGCGAGCGCAACTGCAAGTGTGGTTCGGCCCTGGCCCACGCGATCATTACAGACCCAAAGAAGATTCCTCCCTCAACCAAGAAAAAGCTGAAGCTGATCGTCGGAAAGTACATGAAAAAAAGTCGTTAGGCGCAGAAATCTGTGGCCGCAGTCTGCTGACTCGCCACTGGTCACTGGTCGCTAATTCCAGACAAAGGTCCCAGATGAGCATATTGGTAGTCGGTTCGGTGGCATTCGATGACGTGACCTCGCCCTCGGGCAGTGTCAAAAATATTCTTGGCGGAGCCGCCACTTATTTTTCATTGGCCGCGAGCTACTTCACGCCAGTCCGGGTGGTGGCCGTGGTTGGTGAGGACTTTGGGCCCGAGCAGGAAAAAGTTTTCCGCCAGCACAAGATCGATACCCGTGGCCTGGAACGCGCCACTGGCAAGACCTTCCGTTGGGGCGGATCATACGCCGAAAATCTGAACGAGGCGAAGACGACCTTCACCGACCTCAACGTCTTCCAGACGTTTCAGCCGCGGATCCCGCAAGAATATGAGGACACCGATTTTCTTTTCCTCGCCAACATCCAGCCCACGCTGCAGGCCGACGTTCGCCGCAAAATGAGCCGCGTCCGCCTGACCGGATGCGACACCATGAACTACTGGATCAAAGGGACGCCCAAAGAACTGGCCGAGACCTTAAAACTGGTGAACGTGCTCCTGATCAATGACACGGAAGCTAAGATGCTGGCCAACGAGAGCAACCTGCCTCGCGCCGCCCAAAAAGTGCTGGCTATGGGCCCGCAGGCGCTGGTCATCAAGCACGGTGAATACGGCGCCACGATTTTTTTCCGCGAAGGAGCCTTTGGGATTGGCCGCCATCCGTTCCGTGCCCCGACACTCCCCATCGAAGAAGTGAAGGACCCTACCGGCGCGGGCGATTCGTTCGCCGGAGGCTTCATGGGCTATGTCGCCTCGCAAAAAGAGTTGAACCGTGAAGTGCTCAAGCGGGCTCTTTTCTACGGAGGCGTGATGGGATCATTTGCCGTCGAGCGTTTCGGTACAGAGCGCCTCCAATCGCTCACGCGCGATGAGATTGACGCACGCTTTCAGATCTTCCGTGAGCTCACGCATCTGGAGTAGGGCGGAATGGAGCGGGCCGGGTCTCTGGTCTTGGGTGTTAGGTCTCAGGTCCCTAGGTCTGTGCTCTTTAGGACGTTTGACTCGCGCCGCGTTCGCCAGAAGCAATCGGGGAGTATGAAGATTTCGCTTGGCCGAGCTTCACCACCAGGGCTAACACCCAGGGCCTGACACCCAAGACTTAAGAACTGAGACCCGTTCCAAAAATGCCAAAGCGAGTCCATCGAGCCCCTGCAGCGAGTCCCGGCGATCCGGACGTTAGTCTTCTTGCGCTGCTGGCATGCTGCGCTTCCGTGAGCGCGCTGCTGTTCTATTACCGGCACGCCGAAATCCTGTTGTACGGAGACGCGATCGCTCACATCAATATTGCACGCCGGGTGTTCGACTCGAAGACTCCCGGGCTGCTGCAACTGGGGACGGTCTGGCTCCCTTTGCCGCACCTGCTGATGATTCCATTTCTGATTTCCACCGAAATGTGGCGCCGGGGCGCGGGGGGCTCCATCCCTTCCATGGCCGCCTACATTTTCGGCGTGATCGGAATCTTCCGGATGATTCGGAGCTCGCTTTCGCGAACGACGCTAGCGAGCGGCGCTGTCCGAATTGCGGCATGGACGGCCGCCGTGATCTATGGTGCCAATCCCAACCTGATTTACATGCAGTCGACTGCCATGAGCGAGAGCGTCTATCTTGCGTTTTTCATATGGGCAGTCGTCTTCTTCATCGAATCAGTTCGTGGCGATGCGAAAGCGCTTACGAAATCAGCACTCTGTCTGGCGGCGGCCTGCCTGACGCGCTACGACGGATGGTTCCTGGCTGCCGCGATGGCGGCCGTAGTCGTCATTCCATTCCTGTTTAGGCTGAAGTCGCGAAGCACTCAGCTTCAGCAGTCAAGATCGGGATGGATCAAGTTCGTCCTGATCGCCGCGGCTGCGCCGATCCTGTGGCTTGCCTATAACGGGATCGTCTATCGCAATCCCCTGGAATTTGCTAACGGACCTTACTCCGCAAAGGCGATCGAACTCAAAACGCAAAGCGCTGGCAATTCCGGACACCCCGGCAGCGGAAATCCCTTGCTGGCTGAGATGTATTTCTTGAAATCCGGCGAAGACACCGTGGCTCAGAATCAATGGCTGCAGCGGGCGTGGGTGCTGCTTACCGTTGCGGTCGGCGGCGCCGTGGTCTTCTACAATCGGCGCTCCAGGGGAGCGGACGCTGGGCACACGCTCTGGCCACTCGCGTTCTTGCTGGTCCCCCTGCCTTTCTACGCGTTGTCGATTGCGTATGGCGGAGTGCCGATCTTCATTCCGAACTGGTGGCCGTTCTCGCACTACAACGTTCGCTACGGATTACAGCTACTTCCAGTGTTCGCAGTCGCGCCGGCGCTGGCTGTGTACTTTGTTCTGCGAGCAGACGCATGGCACGCACGCGTCCGGATGGCAAGCGCTTTGGCAGTCTTCGTTCTGGTCGCCGCCAGCTATGGCACCGTCTGGCAAGCCACGCCGATCAGTCTCGCCGAAGCCGAAGCAAACATGCGCACGCGCAACCAACTTCAGATTGAAGTCGCCCGCTGGCTGGAAAAACTGCCGCCGGATTCCACGATTCTCATGTACGTTGGAGATCACGTCGGAGCCCTCGAACGCGCCGCTGTCCCGATCAAACGCACCATCAATGAGGGGAACCACCGGATGTGGAAACGCCCAAGCGATCCCGAGGGCCTGTGGGAGCGTGCCCTCGCTGACCCCGCCAAGTACTCCGACTTTGTTCTTGCCTTCGATGGCGATCCCGTCTGGGAAGCCATACGCGATAAGAATCTGCACGCGCTAGTTGAACTGCACGTGACCGGACAGCCGCGCGCGATTCTTTATTCAGCGCGGTAATCTCTGCGGTTAACGCGGGCTCTGCTCTCACGAATGATAAAATTCGCTGCACCTGAAGGATGCGCACAACACGAGAAAGATGCCCATGAAGCCGCGTGAGGTCGAGGAATCGAGACAACCGGAATCTTTGGGCAGTATGGGCTTCCCCCAACCGGCGGAGCGCGAGTGAACTCCGGCATTCGCACCATTCCGTTTGTGAAAGCGAGTGCCTGCGGCAACGACTTTCTTTTGATCGACGCCTCTCTCATTTCGGCGAGCGAAATCTACGAATGTACGAAGAGCATCTGTGACCGCCACGAAGGAGTGGGCGCCGACGGTGTGGAATGGATGCTTCCTCATGCGTCCGCGGATTTGGAAATCCGCCTCATCAACGCCGACGGCTCAGATGCGGAGATCTCTGGGAACGGCACGCGTTGCGTCGCCGCGTACTTGTGCTCAGAACTGGGAAAAGAGAAGATCACGATTCAAACCGGCGCCGGATTAAAGAATTGTATCCTGACTTCACGGAGTGACCGTGGGTACGAATTCGAAACTGAGATGGGCTCAGCAGCGATCGAAAACGAAATGATCGTGAAGACCGATGCCGGGGAGTTCCGAGGGATGCCTGTATCTGTGGGTAATCCGCACTTTGTCACATTCGTTACCGATTTCGCAGCAGATTGGCAGTTGCAAGGAACCGCGATCCAGGGGGCACGCCACTTTAAAGAAGGAGTCAATGTCGAGTTCGTCAGAGTCGACAGCCGCAACGACATCGCGGCCCGTTTCTTTGAGCGGGGGGCCGGGGAGACACAGTCGTCCGGCACCGGTTCCTGCGCATCGGCCTCGGCTGCGATCGCGACCGGCAGGGTCGAGTCTCCGGTAAAGGTGCACGCCCCCGGAGGCACGCAGACCGTCCGCACGGAAGATAGCAAGATCTTCCTGCGTGGACCCGCCCGGCTTCTCTGTCGCGGAGAATTTTTTCTCCCCTGATATTTCGCACATGCCGGTGCCTGATCGCCAACTCGTCAAGCCTGCAGCCCTTCGCACGGGGGACGCCATCGGCATAGTTGCGCCCGCCAGCAACCTCAACCCGGCCGAGTTCGAAGCCGGCTGTGAAGGGCTACGCCGCGCTGGATACAGGCCCCTCTATTTCGATTCGATTCTCGACCGTGACCTTTACTTCGCGGGATCTCTGGCGCGCCGGGTGCGGGAGCTAGAGGACATGTTCCTTCGCGACGATGTGCGCGCCATTCTCTGCGCCCGCGGCGGATACGGGGCAAATTATCTACTGAACGAGCTCGACATCTCGAAAATCAAAGCCCATCCCAAGGCTTTCATCGGCTACAGCGACATCACGTGTCTGCTGACTGATTTTCTCGACCGCGCCAACCTGGTTTCATTTCATGGCCCGATGGCCGCGAAGGATTGGGCGCACGAAGGCGGCGTCAATTTGAGTTCGTGGCAAGCGGCTCTCTGCCAAACCGAGGCATGGGATGTCCCGCTTAATGATGGAGTCGCCGCCCTCGCCGTTGGAGAAGCCGAAGGAACTCTGTACGGCGGATGCCTTTCGATCCTCGTCGCCTCGCTGGGCACGCCCTATGAAATCAGAACTGGAGGGACGATCCTGTTCCTCGAAGATGTGGGCGCCAAGCCCTACCAGTTGGATCGCATGCTCATGCAGCTAAAGCTTGGCGGATACTTGAAAGATGTACGGGGCATTATTTTTGGCGAGATGCTCGATTGCACCCAGACGGCAATTCAGGACTACAAGCTGCCAGAGGTCATTATGCGAATCGTCGGCGAGTTAAACGTGCCGGTCGCCTACGGCGTCAAGTCTGGACATGTCAGTTCGGGTAACATCACGCTTCCATTCGGGGTGCAATCAAAATTGCAGGTGCAGAACGGCGAGGTGAAGTTGCGGATCCTGGAATCAGCCGTAAGCTTGTAGGTTCTTCTTAACGTCCCGTGCGGTAGTGGTTTTTCTGAAGACATGGATAACCGGAAGCACATCCACTTGATTGGCATCTGCGGCACCGCGATGGCGTCGCTCGCGGGAATGCTGAAGGAGCGCGGGTTCCGCGTAACCGGCTCTGATGCCGCGGCGTATCCTCCGATGTCCGATTTTCTTCGCGAACTCGGTATAGCCGTCGCCCAACCATTCGCTGCGGGAAATCTTGAGCCGCGGCCCGACATGGTAGTGATCGGGAACGCCATCTCGCGCGGCAATGTCGAGCTTGAACACCTCCTCGACCAGCGCATCCCGTTCTGCTCGCTGCCGCAGCTACTCCACGACGAGTTTCTTACGAGAAAGGGAGTCCTGGTAGTGGCTGGAACTCACGGCAAGACGACTACGACTTCGATGCTCGCATGGATCTTCCATTGCGCCGAGCTCGATCCGTCGTTCCTGATCGGCGGGATTGCGGAAAACTTCAGTTCGAGCTTCCGTCTTGGTTCAGGGAAACACTTTATTCTCGAAGGCGATGAATACGACACGGCATTTTTTGACAAAGGTCCCAAGTTCCTGCACTACTTTCCCGACGCCATCATCCTCACTGCGGTCGAGTTCGATCACGCCGATATTTACAAAGACCTGGACGCGGTGGAAACTGCGTTCAAACGCCTCGTGAACCTCATCCCGCGCCGGGGCAAGATCATCGCCTTCGACGGTGCGTTGGGGAACAATCAGGAGAGTCCGAGCCTGGAGCGCTGTTTGGCCAAGGCGTTTTGCCCGGTCGAGCGATATGGTGCGGGACCGCGCGCGACCTGGAGAGTTACGAATCTCCGGCTGAATCCCGGCCGTACGTCATGGAGCGTCCTTCACAACGGAGAACCCTGGGCTGACTTCGAGTCTGCTCTTGGCGGCGAATATAACGTGTGGAACGCCACTGCCGCCGCTGCACTGGCTCATTCCAGCGGGATTCCGAAAGAAATCATCGCTGACGCTCTAAAGACCTTCAAGAGCGTCAAGCGGCGGCTGGAAGTGAAAGCGCAAGTCAACGGGATCACCATCATCGACGACTTTGCGCACCACCCTACCGCAATTGCTGGAACGTTGAAGGCTCTGCGCGCTTCCTATCCTGGATCGAGGGTATGGGCGATTCTTGAACCGCGTTCCAACACACTTCGCCGTCGCGTCCTGCAGAGCGATCTTGCGCGCAGCCTCGCAGAAGCCGATCAGGTGGTAGTTGCAGGAGTGTTTCGATCCGAAGCGATTCCGGAGAATGAGCGGCTCGAGCTTCCAGCCCTGGCGGCTGAGGTTCAGCAAAATGGCCGTCCGGCACGCCTTCTGGCTGATGCCGACGCTATCGTGCAGGCCGTCGCTCCCGAACTTCTCCCCGGTGATGTGGTTGCGATCCTTTCCAATGGCGGTTTCGGAGGCATCTATGAAAAACTTCCTGCGCGCCTGCACGAATTGGCGGGAAAAGGATGATCTTGCCTCGTCAAACATTTCGCGGCATTCTGACAGCCATTGCCCTATTCGCTCTTGCTTACGCTGCCTTGGCGCAGGGCGGCGCTCCTCAGATTTCGTATACCGTCTCTCTCGCCAACCCCGAACAACACCTGGCTGAAGTGAAGATCACGCTGCCCCCTGGGCCGTCCGATCGAGAACTCCAGCTTCCGGTATGGAACGCTCTCTATCAGATCCGCGACTTCTCGCAGTTCATTAACTGGATTCGGGCGAAGGATCGCGCCGGAAATCCCCTGCAGCTGCGGGCCCTTGACAAGAGCCGCTGGCAGATTCACGGTGCGTCCGACGGCGCTGTCGTGGAATATCAGATTTATCTGGATTCTCCAGGGACGTTCGGCGCGCAACTGAATTCCCATCATGCGTTTCTGAATCTGGCGCAGCTACTCATGTATCCGTTGGACGCGCGAAACTCCCCGGTCTCGTTACGTTTCAGCCATGTCCCCAACGACTGGCACATCGCAACCCCGCTGAAGTCTTCCGAAGATTTGTTCCTGGCGGAGAATTACGATCGGCTGGTCGATTCGCCGGTGGAGATCGGGGCATTCCGCGAGTCTGATTTCGATGACTCCGGCGCCCACTTTCGCGTCATTATCGACGCGGACCCGGCCGATTACAATGCCGACAAAATTGTGGCGGCGTTGCACAAGATCGTGTCGTCGGCTATTTCATGGATGAACGATCGCCCGTTCGATACCTACACGTTCTTCTACCACTTTCCCAGAGGCCCGGCCGGGGGGGGCATGGAGCACGCCTACTCGACCGCCATCGATGTCAGCGCGGAGCAGATCAAGCAGAACCTCGACACGCTTGCCAGCGTCACCGCTCACGAGTTTTTTCATCTGTGGAACGTGAAACGGATTCGCCCGCAATCGCTCGAGCCGGTGGACTACACAAAGGAGAACTACACCCGTGCGCTATGGTTCAGTGAAGGCTGTACCAGCACGGCCGAAGGCTTCATCCAACTCCGTGCTGGGTTGCTGGACGAAAAGCGATACCTTTACCGCCTCGGCGGAGAAATCAGTGAGCTCGAACGCCGTCCCGCGCACCTCACGCAATCTGCCGAAGACTCCAGTCTTGACGCGTGGCTCGAAGGCTTCGGTTATTACCGGCGTCCCGAGCGCAGCATCTCGTATTACAACAAGGGTGAACTGCTCGGGATCATGCTCGATCTGGCAGTGCGCAGTGGCAGCCACGGGCAGGCCTCTCTGCGCGAAGTTCTGCAATGGATGAACACGAATTATGCGAAGAAGGGCCGGTACTTCGACGATTCCAATGGAGTTCGCGAGGCGGCCGAGGCGGTGACCCACGCTGACCTGTCGTCATTTTTTGTCCACTACGTGGCCGGAACCGATGAGATTCCCTGGGACGATTTTCTCCGCTTTGTCGGCTTGCGTGTGGAAGCATTGACGGTGACTGTTCCCGATCCCGGTTTTCTCGCTTCGCGCAATTTCGACGGCCCGATGTCCGTTGCGGCCGTTACTCCGGGGGGAGAAGCGGGGCGCGTTGGGCTGCAGGTGGGCGACGTGATTCTCGAATTACAGGGAAAGCCGGCAGGGCAGGAAACGCGTCAGGAGTTGCTCCAGCTCAGTCCCGGCGATCTGATAACGGCAAAAGTTCGCAGCCGCGGCGCTGGCGAACGCGAGCTGAAGTGGAAGGTTTCCTCGCGTCAGGAACTCTCTTACTACGTGAAGGATCTGGATCACGTTACTGCCGAGCAGCACTCCCGCCGTGCCGCATGGCTGAGAGGCGAAGCGCAACCCTCATCCGGAGCGAGGGCACAATGATCCGCACTCTGATCATGCTGTTGTTCTGGAGCATCGTGTTGATTCCGGCGTCCCTGATTGGCTTTGCCGCTGCATTCATTATGGGAAACGTCCGCGTCCTCTATCGGCTGTATATGTGGGGCGCATGGGGAGGCGTCTGGGTCACGGGCGTGCGCGTCACGGCTGAGGGGCTCGATCGTTTCGATCACTCGCGCAGCTACATTTTCATGACGAACCACGTCTCGAATCTCGATCCGCCGATACAGATTCCACTCATACCCAAGCGCACGTCGGTGATGGTGAAAAAGGAATTATTCAAAGTCCCGCTGCTGGGGCGCGCCATGCGCATGGGATCACTGGTTCCCGTGGACCGCGGAAATCGTGACGCGGGCGTTGAAGCGGTTCGCGCCGCCAGGGCGGTCGTCGAGCAGGGACTCAATATGACGATTTATGTAGAAGGGAAGCGCTCGTTCGACGGCAAGCTCTTGCCGTTCAAGAAGGGGCCATTTTATTTGGCGGTGGAGTGCGGCGTTCCTGTGGTACCGATGACGATTGTTGGAACACAGGAGGTGATGCCCAAAGCGCGCTTCGCTATTAAACCGGGCAAGGTGAAAGTGATCTTTCACGACCCTATCGAGCCGAAAGACTTCGGCAGCCGCGAATGCCTGATGGAGAGAGTCCGAGCAGTAATCGACAGCGGATTGCCCGAGGAATACAGGGAGAAGAGGGACTAAAGATTAGATTTCAGATTTGAGAAGACCCTGAGACTCGTCCTCCGGTCTCCGAATCTAAAATCTTCTGTCTACTCTTTCCCCATCTTACCCCGCAGGGCACGGACCAGTTCTGGCAGGCGCGGCAGAATCGCCGAATATTTCAACCAGGCACGATGATCGACCGCCGGAGCGCCACTGACGAGCGCTCCCGGCTGGATATCTGCTGCGACTCCACTTTGCGGAGTGACGATTGCGTTGTCTCCGACCTTGCAGTGCCCGACGACCCCGACCTGCCCGGTAAGGATGACGCGATTGCCGATCTCGCTGGATCCCCCCAATCCGACTTGGGCGCAGAGGAGCGCGTCCTCTCCAACATGAGAGCCGTGCCCGACCTGCACCAGGTTGTCGACCTTGACGCCACGGCCGATCCGCGTCTCGCCCACGCTCGCCCGGTCGATGCAGGAATTCGCCTGCACCTCGACGTCGTCTTCGATCACCACCGACGCCGGCTGCGGAATCTTGTGCCAATGTCCTTCGGGAGTTTTGGCGAAACCGAATCCGTCGGCGCCAATCACGACTCCGTTTTGCAGGAGCACGTTGTTACCGATGCGGCAGTTCTCGCGGACGGTTGCGTGGGCGTGGGCAAAAAAGTTGTTGCCGATTTTTGCGCCTTGGTAAATGACGACGTGCGCGAGCAGGACCGCGTTTTTGCCGATCTCGACGTCCTCGCCGATGACGACGTACGGCCCAATGTGGGCTTTCGCGCCGATGTGCGCGCTTTCATGAACCACGGCCGTGGGATGCACGCCAGGAGCGTATTTTGAAGGCTTGTGGAACAGTTCCAGCGCGCGAGCAAAGCTCAAGTACGGATCCTTGGAGCGAAGCATCGCCGCAGAAATGGCAGGGAAGTCCTCGCTGACGATCACGGCCGAGGCCTTGGTGTTGCGCGCGCCCGCCGCGTACTTGGGATTCGAGACGAAGGTCAGTTCGCCGGGTCCGGCCTGTTCAACTCCGTTGAGCCCGGTGATCTCGGTGCTGGGGGAGCCGTTTTCCAGACGTGCGTGGAGTGCTGTGGCAATGGCAGAGAGTTTCATGGAAGGTGGAATGGTGTACGAGAGAATCGTACACCACTGTGTCGGGGAACCCGAGACTTTCGCACATCGCCAACAACGCGTCTTAGAGTCTACTGGACAGTCATATACAGGCTTGTAGTGTGTGTTATCGGTCCGCTAGTGGCGGTCACAGTCGCGTTGAAGTTTCCCGTCGGGGTTCCGGTTAACACCGAGAAGTTCACCGGTGCAGAGGCGCCTCCACCCGGGAGTGGGTTGGTGACGACAACTGGGTACTGGCCAGTATTCGCGACATTGTTGGGCGAAAGTTGGATGACAAGTTGGGTGGGGCTCATCACGGCGGAGCTGATTGGAATTCCATTGTAGCTCGCTCGCGCGGAGCTAATGAAGTTAGCCCCGTTGACATTCAAGAACTGGATCTGGGACCCTGCAGCGACTTGCGAAGGACTGAGCGAGGAGATCGAAGGTACGGGATTCGGAGTGCCGCCTCCGCCACCGCTACCGCCTCCTCCGCCGCAACTGGGCACTGCCACCAGCAAGGAGAGTAACATTACGGCAATTGAAACGCGCCCGCGTCGCCGTGACAGGGGGATCGCGATAAAACACGCCCCAAAGAGGATAAGTGTCTGACTCAGTCCCCAACTGGTTGCTCGCGCGCGATTTCCCGGGTTCTTTTGTACGTGCCCAATCGCGGCGGTTGTGACAGTGACTGTGATCGGTACGCTGGCGTTAATCGGCAGCGTCGCCGAGGTCGGGTTAAAACTGCAACTACTCTCTGCTGGCAATCCAGAACAGGCGAAGTTCGTGACCGTACCGCTAAACCCATTGAAACTCGAAATAGTGAGCGTCACGTTCTGAGACTGACCGGCGGTGACCTGCACTGTTCCCAACCCGAACATCGTGAAATCTGGCATGCTGATGGAGGCGGTACCGCTCGCCGCTGGATAGTTCGGGTCCCCGCTGTAATTCACAAAGATTACGCTGCTTGAGGTCACTGTGAACGCCGCCGCCGCTTGGCATGCGAAGTTACCGTTTGCGTCCGTGGCACTCATGCAGGCAGCCGGTCCCACGGGCGTTCCACCGGAGGAAGATGAAAACGTCACAGTTCCGGTTGGATAGACGGACTTGTTCGTCGTATCGACAAGCGCGGTGATCGTTGCAGTTCCCCCGTATGCCACGGTCTGGGACGAGGGAGTAGCTCCCACGACCGGGGTGGGGTAGATGACATTGGTGTTGGTCGGCGCAGACGTTGAGCCGCTGTAATTCGCATCGCCGTTGTAGGTTGCCGTGATCGCGTAACTCCCTGGCGCGGCGAAGGCGTTCGTGTCCGTGATGAGATTTGCGTAAAGGTACGCGGTGTGTCCCGGTCCGCCCGAACTTGGACTGTACGCCGTCGTGCCGTTCAGCGCCCTCCCATTCGCAAAGAACGTAACCGTTCCTGATGGGGCGGCGGCATCGGTTGTTGTATTGACGTAGGCTGTGAGATTCGCTGATTGGCCGACCGCCTCACCATATATGCTTAAGTTGCCTGTCGTGGTACTGGCCGGCGTGATCGTTATGGGAGCTGTAGCAGAAGAACTGTTAAAGCTGGCATCTCCTGCATAGGCCGCCACGATCGAGTCCGTCCCGCCCGGGAGCTGAACCGTCTGGTCCTCGACATACCCATAGCTGTTCAGCGCGTACGTTCCCGCGTCAAGCTGATTGCCGTTGTTGGTGAGAGTCACCGTCCCTGACGGACATCCGGTGGCTCCGGTCGTGGCTACCGGAGAGCACAGCTGCCCCGCGGCATTGTCCACATCCACCCGAAGCAGATAGGAACTCCCATAAACGGTGGTGGATGCATTCGGGTTATTGATTGTCCCGTTGCTATTGAAGGTCACCAGGTACGCTTTGGGCTGGCTGTTTTCCTTGCCTACCGTGACGCTGATGCCGGTCGAATCACTCGGCGCATACGTCGAATCCCCTGGATAGTGGGCGGTCACCGAGTACGTCCCGCCCGGCAGCATCTCGGTGCTGCCAGAAGCTATGCCGCTGCCATTCAAAGCGAAACCGCCAATCCCTTGTGTCGAAGACGTCGGCTGCGCGATCAACGACACCTGTCCCGTCGGCGTCGCCCCGGTTCCCGATTGTGAGGCGACGGTCACGTTGAAGTTCACCGCTTGCCCGTGGGTAATCGTGGTCGGGGTCAGGCTGTTCAAAGTGGTCGTTGATGGCGCCAGCGTGATGGAATTCCACTTCGTCACCAGCAGGTTCGCGTCCACCGAACCCAAGCCGGTGGCGAGATCGTATCCCACGCCAGCGTTGTATCCCGTCAGAACCCCATAGGCGTGACCCGCGGTAGTCGTCGAGCAATTCGGAGATCCGGTTGCGCAGGGCATCGCAATTGTTCCGGTTGTGACATCGTGAAAGGCCGTCGGCTGCTGCGCCGCCAGCTTGTAGAGGATGTAATTCGCGTTTCCCTGGCGTCCGTACTGTTGGTTTACCAGCGCCATGAGTCCCGCAAAGGCTGGAGATGAGACTGATGTTCCACCGAACCCACGAAAGTAGTAGACCGTACTATTCAAATTGAGATTGCAGGTAAAATAGGTTTGATCCGACTGGCACACGATGTAGAAGCTCTGAAGGAAGCCGTTGCTGGCAAACAACGATACGTCAGGAATATCACGCTTGCCGTCTGCCGGAACGCCAGTCCCAGTCTGCCAGGAGGGTTTTACGTATCCACCCGCACAAGTCGAAGGCGTCGACCCACTCGGAGTCGTGCATGCGCTAGCGCCTCCCGACCCACCGACGGGGACTACGAAGTTGGGAATTACTCGAGAATCGTTACAGTTCGTTTCCGGATTCGTGCTGAGCCCGATGGTGCTGAAAATTGCGTTCGTGCACGATGAGTTCCAGGGGACCTCCGGAATGTAGCTTAAGGCCGAGGCCTGCGTGGTCGAATTGTTGGTGGTGCTCCAGTAGGTTGCGGGATTGCTAAAGTCGTTGAAGTCGGTGCCACCAACAGCCACGTTGTACGGAGTGGAAGCAAAACCGCTGACCTGCAGACCGTATTTCGCCGGAGCCGGCGATTGCGCGCCGAAGTCATCGCATCCAGCAGAACCATTGTCGCCCGAAGAAATGAACACGGTGATTCCCTGGGCCGCCGCTTGTTGCCACAACGCGTTGTAGAACTGATTTCCAGCTGTTCCGAGCCCAAGTTCGCACAATCCGTAACTCTCACTCATGACGGGAGCAAGATTGTTCTCGACGATGTAAACGGCCGAAAGATCAATGCCTGCCGTTGTCTCCGTCGACTGTGACACCACAAAGTCGATGGTGGCCTTTGGAGCCACTGCTCCCGACCACTGCACATCGATGTCCGCTTCGCCTTCGTCCGGCTGCAGGCCGGGATCGGGCCCGTTCAAAATGATGTTTGGAGGATTCGCCGGAAGCCCAAATATGCTCTGGAAGTCCGCTACATCCTGCGGGTTGATGTTGCTCTCGCCGACAATTGCGATGGTTTGACCGGTTCCGTTGACACCAGCGTTCCACAGGGGCTGCACATCGTAGATGGTCGCGAAATCCCACGGCCCCACACCATAGAAGCATGCAGCCTGCACGCTGTTGTTTTCCACACATCCAGAAGGAAATGTGAACTCCGGATTGACTGCCTCAATCTTTCCGGTCTGCTTGTCCCGCTTGAAAACTCCCGCCGGAGCGTTCATCGGTTTGCGCGGAAAATCATTCAGCGAGGCGATACCCGCCACCGCCGGCATCAGCGCCGTGGGAATGCTGGGATCGCTCGCATTGGCCCAGTGCTGCTCTCCATTCACGATGTATTTGTGGATGCTGGTATGGAAGGCTTCCTGGACCTGGCTCGCAGATCCGGAGAACTCGAGAACTGTACGGCCTTTTGTCGATCCCACCTGAAATCCGTGGGACTGCAACCAAGCGGTGATGGTCTGCAGGTCGGCGTCGGTCGGCCCAAACTGCTGACCGAACTGCTCCGGCGTGAGCCATTTGTGATAGCTCGGAGAATTCTTGTCCTGCTGGTCATCCATGAACCTCTCGAGTGCCGCTTCCTGCTCCAGTCCGCGCTTGAGTACCAGCAGCATCCTCTGCATCGGCAGACTCGCGGGCGCTGTCCCCAAATCAAACTGCGGCCGCGCGAGGGGGTGCGTGTTCCCTGACAGGCGCGTGAGCTGCGCCTCATCGAGGGCCTGCGTAATCAGCGGACGTGGAGCCGCCGCTATCGTTTGTGCTTCCTGTCCAAAGCTCGATGGTGATACTGCAATCAACGCAATGAGAGCGGCAACGCAGCCCCACCAAGACACACGAAGGCGCGCTCGCGCCGATAACAGGAGGGATTCCCGCATAGCTCACCTCTAATCAGATGTTTTGCCGCCTACCGAGATCAAACGGACGGGAAGGGGAAGAGACCGCTTATCTCGTCACAACGCGTGGCTGTGGACTTGAAACACTACAACAAGACACCATCGCTTTCAACGTTTTTTACAAACTGTAACAAGGGCAGAACCCGCCCGGAGAGCCCGGTTTGGGCAGCTTCAGGTTGATTGCCGGACGAAAAGGGGATGGCTGTACTTCTGTAGGAGTGAGTCTCCGGGCTTGAGACACGCGGCTAGACCCTCGATTTGCCGGCGTTACTCTTCGAACATTGGGACCTGACGCTGATCCTGTGCTCCGCGCCGCTGGCGCCGTGCTGCTCCAATCACAGCCAAAACGGTGAGCGACTCGAGCGCGGTTCGCGGCACAAAAATTCGCTGCGTGTTCGACCGCTGGTCCGGAGGATTCACCAGAAATCCTTCGGGCGTTGTCAGGGTCAGATCGGCCGGCATCAATCCTTCCAGTACTTCGCTATCCTTGAACCGCAGTCGCACCCACAAGCCTTCGGAGCGGGGACGGGAAGTAAAAGTCTTTCTGGTCAGCGATTCCGAGTCACCAAACTCGCGTACGAAATAGACGCCCTTGATCTCGCGCAGATCGATCGCGATCACCGTGCCGGAAGTATTGAGGACCTCCACCTTGCCGTCGACCACAAACTGTGTTGGAGACACGTATCCCGAGACAGAATCCCGGTCCATCTTTCGGACGATCACTTTCTTGTGGGTCGAAGGCATGAAGTTGGGCGTCGGATTGCTGACCAGGGCAAAAGTCAGAAGTTGGAAATCTGAAGTCAGAAGTCCGAGGTCTGTAATCCGAGGTCTGACGACTGGCCTTCCGATTCTCGCACTTTTCCGGCGCAATCTCGCGGAATCCGCCTTGGCAGTAGCCAAAAGATAAACGTTGTGTTATTTTCTTGAGCTTGCCGCAGAGTTTCCGTTTCGTCTAAGTACTTTGTATTTAGCCACTTGCATTCCAGTGGCTCAGGCATGAAATGTACGGTGGTTTCGTCCTGTGGAAATCCTGTGGAAAGTACGGCGCGCCGGCCCCGCGATCCCGGCCCGGTTCGCCGCCTGAAAGCGAATGGCTGATTACATTTACACGATGGAAATCCGGTTGACGCCGGACCAACTCAAAGGCGTCGGCCTCGTCCAAGATGTTGCCCGCGCAGCGGGCATGAATCTCTACCTTACCGGCGGGGCCATCCGCGATATCATCAGCGGATTCACCATCCGCGATCTCGATTTCACGGTTCAGGGAAATCCGCTCAAGCTGCAGAAGGATTTCGAAAAAGCCGGCGCGAAAATCACCGCCGTCGAGGAAGACGTTCGCACCATTTTCCTCTCCCTGCCCGGCAACGCCCGCGCTGAGGTCAGCATGGCGCGTACCGAGCGTTTCGAGAAGACCGGCAAGCCTCCTATCGTAATGCCGGCCACAATCCACGAAGATTTGCGCCGCCGCGACTTCACGGTCAACGCGATGGCTCTTTCGTTGAACGAGGGCTCGCGCGGACTGCTGCTCGATCCCTTCAACGGCGTCGCCGACATCGAAGCCAAGCTCATCCGTATTCTGCAGAATTATTCTTTCCTCGAAGATCCCTCGCGTCTGATCCGCGCCACGCGTTTCGCAGCGCGTTTCCACTGGCCGCTCGAGGAGCGCACGCAAGCCCGGTACGATGCCGCGAAGGAAGGCAAATACATCGATCACATCCTGCGTTCGTCGATCGGCCATGAAATCGCCGCTCTGGCGCACGAAGACGATCCATTGAATGTCGTCCGGATGCTCGAAAAAGAGGGCTGGCTCGAGGTTCTGCATGACCGCTGGACGGTGAACAAAGTCGACGTCAACGGAATCAGTGCGCTGATGAAGACTCGCCAGCAGATGGTCGATCTCGGTTACACTCCGGACGCCGGACCTGCCGTCATGTATTTCCTGACATCGAATTTTCCCGAGAAGGAAACCAACGATATTCAGAAGATGATTCCGCGCAAGGATCTGGTCGAAGCCTGGCGCGACATCGAAGACCATGCCAAGGAATTGGCCAAGCGCCTGATGGGGAAAGAAGCGGCAACTCCGTCGCGTACGTGGCAGTTACTCAGTTCGGCGCGGCCGGAGATGGTGCTCTTTCTTGCGGTGACGGCGAAGCAACAATCGGTCGATCAAAAAATAAAGAACTACCTGACGAAGTGGCGGCAAGTGCAGCAGAAGATCCCGCTCCCGGAAATGACCGAGTTGCTGATCACTCCGCAATTGCCCGAGTATCCGAAAATTGCGCGCGATGTCTTCATGTTGCTGCTCGACGGTAAGCTGCGTTCCCGCACCGAAACGCTGAAGTTCCTGAAGCCGTTTGCTCCACCGCCTCCGCCCCCTCCGCCGGCTCCGCGTCGCGGACGCGCCGCGAAAGCGGCCGCTGAAGCTGCAGCAGCCAATGCAGCCCATTCGGCAGGTAAGCCCGGGCCTAAAGGCAAGAAGGGAAAGGCGCCAGTGATTGCGGTAGCTCCGCCTCCTGCTGCGCCCGCGAAGCCAGAAGCGAAAGTGAAGGCGCCAGAAAAACAGAAGCCTACGAAGCCCGAAGCGAAACCCGCCAAGCTCGCCCCGAAGAAGCCAACCCCCAAAGCGGCGGCCAAGAAGGCATCTCCCAAGAAGGTTCCCCCGAAAAAGAAGAAGCGCTAATTCAGCTTTTCTTTGCGCCCTTTGTCGCGAAAGGATTTTGAGTACTCCGCAAGGTTCCGGGGAAACGCACTTTCTTGTCGGGAGCTTCGACGAGAAATCTCGGGCCTGTCCCGAAAAGCGGGATTATAATTACCGTATTATGCGTCGCCTGGTGGTCATCACGGCGCTCGCGCTCTTCCTTGCAATCCCGCTCTGGGCACAACGTGGCGGCGGTCACGCCGGTGGTTTCGGAGGCGGTGGCCACATGGGCGGATTTGGTGGCCGCGCTGGATTCAGCGGCGGTCACCGTGGTGGCTTCACCGCGCGCTCAGGAGCCGCAATCGGCGGCAGTCCCCTCCACGGCGGCATGCGCTCCGGATCGCTTCGCAGCTTCAGTAACTCTCGTTCAGGATTCTCCCACCGTCCTTTTCTACATGACGGATTTCGCGGGCATTTCGGCGGCCGGGACCGCTTCCGCAGATTCGGTTTCCGCAATAACTGCTTCGGTGGCGGATGCGGCTTCGGATTCCCCTGGTGGGGTTACGGCTACTACGATCCGTTCTGGTGGGATTGGTCGAACGATGATGCATCGTTCGATGCCGACTATAACAACAATCTCGCTCTCGCCAATGAGATGAACCGGCAGAGCCTGGAGCAGCAGCGAGAGATGTGGCGTCAGGAGCAGGAGGACGGCGATCAGGATGCCTACGCGCCTTATTCCTCACGCTCACGTCCGGCGCCCAGCCGAAGTTCCGATCGACCGGTCGTGAACGATCCTCAAGCCGCGCCCATTATTCCGCCAACGGTGCTCGTATTCCGCGATCAGCACCGGGAAGAGATCCGCAACTATGCGATCGTGGGTCAGACTTTGTGGAATTTCGCCGCTCAGCGCACAGTAAAGATTCCGCTAGCAACACTGGACCTTCCTGCGACCGTGCAGGCCAACGACGATCGCGGTGTAACATTTCGTGTACCGAGCTTAACCGAAGGGCAATAGGGGGTTCCACTCGCCGCACCCTATGCCCGTTCGCTGCATCCAACGATAGGTTGGGCGGTTGGCAGTTCTGCATTTGGCAGTGAAGCTAGTACATTAAAATCAAGCATTTAAGTCCATTTTTCAGACCCTGGTGGAACCTCCTGCTGTACGGGTCAATTCCATGGAAAATCATGCGTCAATGCTAGAATAAACATATCCCACTATGCCTCTAAAAACGCTCTTTCTGAATCCGCCTTCGTTTGAGAATTTCGACGGAGGCGCCGGCTCGCGTTGGCCCGCCACCCGCGAAATCGAAAGTTTCTGGTATCCGGTGTGGTTGGCATACCCGGCGGGAATGCTGGAAGGCGCGCGGTTGCTGGATGCGCCGCCGCACCACGTATCGGGCGATGAAACCATCAACATTGCCCGGGACTACGAGTTTCTGGTGTTGTTCACCTCGACTCCCGGCTTCCCCGGCGATATTCGCCTGGCCAAGGCGATTAAGAGCGCGAATCCCAAAATCAAAATTGCTTTTGTCGGACCGCACGTGAGCGTGCTGCCCGAGAAGTCTCTACGCGACTGCCCCGAAATTGATTTCGTGGCCCGTAAGGAATTTGACTACGCGGTTGTGGATTTTGCGAAAGGCAAGCCGCTGTCGGACATTCCCGGGATTTCGTACCTGCAGGACGACAAGGTTGTTCACAATCCCGATGCACCGCAGATCCAGGATCTTGATTCGTTGCCCCATGCGACCGAAATCTACAAGCGTGATCTGGATGTCACGAAATACAACGTGCCGTTCTTGCTCTATCCCTTTGTGTCGCTGTATACCACCCGGGGGTGTCCGGCGCAGTGCACGTTCTGCCTGTGGCCCCAGACTTTAAGCGGGCATCCGTGGCGCAAGCGTTCGACCGACGATGTTGCCCGGGAGATGGCAAGGGCTAAGGAGATGTGGCCCGAGGTCAAAGAATTCTTCTTCGACGACGACACTTTCAACATTCAGAAAGCACGCACGATCGAGCTTTGCACAAAATTGAAGCCGCTGGGCCTGACCTGGTCGTGCACGTCGCGAGTCACCACGGATTTCGAAACGCTGAAAGCGATGAAAGAAGCGGGATGCAGGCTGCTCATCGTCGGCTACGAATCGGGCGACCCGCAGATACTGAAGAACATCAAGAAGGGCGCGACGGTTGAGCGTGCCCGCCAGTTCACCAAGGACTGCCACAAGCTCGGCTTAGTTGTTCACGGCGATTTCATCCTGGGACTACCGGGCGAGACGCATGAAACTATCAACAACACCATCGCGTTTGCCAAGGAGCTTGATGTCGAGACCATTCAGGTGTCGGTGGCGCACGCTTATCCGGGCACTGAGCTTTATGACTATGCAGTGAAGAACGGATTCATCCTCGGCGATAACAAGATGGTCGACGAAGGCGGACATCAGCTGGCGCACATTCAGTATCCCGGACTGCCGGCCGACGACATTCTGTCCGCGGTTCATCGCTTCTACGATGAATATTATTTCCGTCCAAGAGCTGTCTTCCGCATCTTGAGGAAAGCGGCATTTGATGGCGGTGAACGCAAGCGGCTTTATAAAGAGGCCAAGACGTTCCTGAAACTTCGCGCCGCCCGCAACAAACTGGTGAAGAAGCATGCCGAGGCCGCTGCCGCTACGCCCGCCAGCGCCGTGGGGATGTCAGATTAGCCGAGTTTAAAAGGGTACGGCTTCGAGCTATTCCGCACGAAACCAACAGAACCGGCTTTTGGCCCCTGAGGTCCATTGCCTTATTGCAGCTTCTGGACATCGAGACCTGATTTCGCGTGACCTTTCGCAAGTATCTGGTGCTGGCTGGAGTGACCGTCTTCGCAGCGGCCGGTGACTCCATGCTCTCGCACGGCATGAAGCAGTCTGGCAGCGTTTCCATCCATCATCTGCAGAGCGTCATTTTCGCGGTGCGCAATCCATGGGTTGCCGTCGGAATTCTGCTCCTGCTCGCTTTTTTCGCGGCCTACATGAACGCGCTTTCCTGGGCCGATCTCACTTATGTCCTGCCGGCAACTTCTCTGGGATATGTCTTGCTCGCTCTGGTGGCTAAGTTCGCACTGCATGAGCAGGTGAGCACGCTGCGCTGGCTAGGCATTGCCATGATCGCTGGCGGCGTCGGATTTGTCGCACGAGGTCCGGCACTGACGCATCGTCCACATGAATCCTCAGCAGGCGAACTCTCCAGCGAGCCTCGCGTCGCGAGTCTTCAAGACCGGGATGATGGATCGGGCGTGCAGCGTATGAGCTCCGGCCAGAGTTCTAAAGCCTCAACCGAGGTGACCCGTTGAGGCACTTCTATACCTGGAGCGGGATTCTGGTGGTTGTCTTCTTTTCGGTCGTGGGCGACATTCTGTTGGCCCGCGCGATGAAGCAGGTTGGCGACGTGCACGAACTTCTGAGGCGCGCGGGACTGGGGAAGGTCATCGGCCGGATCCTTTCCAATCCGAGCTTCTTCACGGGTGTGACCGCGATGGCGGTGGCGTTCTTCAGCTTGCTATTCGCACTATCGTGGGGCGATGTCAGTCTGGTTGCTCCTGCCGCAGCTTCGCTCACATTTATCGGCAATGCCTTCGCCGCCAAGATCTTCCTGCACGAAAAAGTCGATCGCCGCCGCTGGATCGCGGCGATGTTGGTCGCGGCCGGCGTGGCCCTGCTCGCGGGCTAGAACTGTGGGCGTGCGAAATTGCTGAGAGGTGAACTGGAGGAATCGAAGCAAGCGGCTTCCACCCCGAGACCTACCGGTGATCCTTGTTCTTCCGAAACAACTTGCGCTGGACATCGGGCCAAAATTCATCGAACAAGTCGCCAACGACGCCATAGCCCAGCGCGATCGAGGCTCGGCTCAACGTAAGCACCGCGCCGCGATCGTTTTCGTATACCGGTATCGCAGGCGTGGTTGCGGTCGCGGGAATCGTGCGGATCAGCGTTTTCCCCGGATAGTACAGATTCGAAATCGCTCCGCTGGTGAATGCTCCCAACACACTAGGATAGCTGAACGCTCGCCCACCCTTATCCGTGTGAAAAACAAACTCCTGCCTTGCTCCATACAACATTCGATGCCGAAAACTGCCTTCACCCAGGCGGAAATATCGAGGATCCTGCTTGAAAATTACCGGATAAAAGTAATTGCTCCAGAATCCGGCCGATACCTGGTCTGCAAATGAGGCTCCGAACCTCTTGCCGTATCCCTGTGCTCCTTGGCCGTACGCGGGGAATTCGTTCTGTCCCTGGCTGACACCGGCCTGGAGTCCAACCACTCCGATCGTCACTGGGTCGAAGGATGACCGGAAGAACAGGCGGAATTTTTCCCCAGAGGTCAGCGGTGGCGCATCTTGACGGTTGGTCAATCCAAACTGGGGCAACACGCCCAGAATCCGCTGCGATTGTTCCTTTCGCTCGATGGCCAACTCTTCTTCGGATTTTGTCTTTGGGCTGGGAGCTTCGGGCTCCGGGCTGGACGCCGACTCGGCCGGTTTCTGTGAGTCCGGCGAGGTTTGCTGGGCCCTCGAATCAGAGCAGAACATGACTCCAAACGACGCGATCAGACAAAACAGCAGTCGGATGTTGATCTGCCGGGCAAGTCGAGACCTCTGAGAGTGATGGTTCATGGGTGGCGGTGCAGAACGTGGACAGCGATATCGGGCCAGTATTCACGAAACACATTCGTCAGGGCGTCACGGCCCATGGCCCATCCGAACTTCACCGCCAGCGATCCAACATTGCGGTCCGCTGACGGATAATAGGTCGCGGAGAGTTCCTGGGACAAGGCTCGGCCAATAACCTCAGAGGTATTGAACGTGTTGTGTCCATGATAGTTCGGTGTGATGAGAATACGTGTGGCGGCATAAATCCCGCGTTTCAGGAACGGACCCTCACCCATGGCGTAGTAGCGTTCATCTTCGTGCAGCACGGTGGGCAGTGCCCATATCACCATATAATTGCCGCTGGCCTTATCCAGGAATCCACGCCAGTAATAACCACCGTAAGCAGGAAGACCATTCTCTCCGATCGCCGGATGGGCCTCAGTCCAGAAAGCGAGTCCTGAAGTGATCCCGACGAAGATGAATGACGAATAGTCGAAAGTGTTCTGTGTGGCAATTTTAAAAGCCTGCTTCGCGCTTGGCGGCGGAGGCAACGCCCCGGCGCTCACGGCGCGATAGTTGGGCATGAGTCCCAGAATGCGCTTGGGTTGCTGTTTGGAAAGCGGAACTGGCTGACCTTGCGCATTGGTAGTTGCCGGCGCGCTGGGAGGCTGCTCCTGAATCGCCGGAGTGTCGGTCTGCTGCGATTGGTTGGCTGCCGATGGTGCTGGCGACGAACTCTGTTCCTGACCACTGCCCAGAGTCGCAGCAAACAACAAAACTCCCAACACGGTGACGGGTGCGATCGTTCTTATCAAACTTCGGTCTCCTCGGTATGCGCCAATCTCACGAAAGTCGCAGAAATCTTAGTTTTAGTAGGCTCCAGAAACAGTTCTCCAAATGAAAGCCCTAATTCTCGGAGATAACGCTCCCAAGGGGCGGCAAAAAATACGGCAGGCCGACTCTGGGGAGTCAACCCGTACTCGCGCAACTGGCCCCGATGGACAGTCATCCCCCGAAAAACTCAAAAAGTTTAGATGCTTCGTGTTGAAGAGTTGGTACTCGATTCTATCAACCCACAAGGACCGCACTAGTTTCCGACACCGGTTTTTACATTCATTTACAAACCAAAATCACAACGAGGAAAGCAGCTCCGAGATGGGCTTGTTTCCGACATTTGAGTTGGCCTAGAAGTGGAATCCCAATTCCGCTGTCAGCGTGCGGGGCGTCACGTAATGTGTTCCGCTGAACGTTGAAAGAAAGTTGTACAGCGCGTACTTGTTGGTGAGGTTGATCGCCGTCAGTTGCAGGCTGACTTTGTACTTGTCTCCGTGGAACAAATTGTCGTGCCCCAAAGATAAATCGAACAGGCTGCGTGGCGCGATCCGCGGAGGATTCTTGTCATCATTCTCGGTGCCTGGTGCCGGTACCTGCAACAGAGTCGATCCAAACTGCGAAACGGGGCACGGATTGGGTAGGGCCACGGTCGGGGCCGCACGCAGCGAACCGCAAAACAGGCCAGCTTCGAATTCCTGGTCGGCGGTGAGAGGTACGCCAAAGGAATCGGTCATCGCAATCGCCGGAGCTCCAGTGGCATCGGTGGTGGTCTGTGCGCAATTACCGCCGTAGCAAGGCGTCTGTCCGGCAACCAACCCGCTGTCATACCTCCAGTTGAAACCGAACCATGGCCCGTTCTTCCACGGCTGATACTGGACGTGAGTCGTCAGATTGAATTTCTCATCGTGATCGATACGGAACGGCGTAGAACCTGATGCCAGCACAGCCGATGGCACCGCTCCCGCCCCGCCAATCTGCGGCGTAAAGAATCGAGCTGCCACGCTGGAGAACACGGCCAAAGCCGAGAATCCGTGGAGGTTCGGCACGCTCACGCGTCCGGCATATCCGGGAATCTTTGAGCGTTCCCACTCCACAGGAAATGTGATCGGAGTGTTGCCCAGGATGCTGAAGTCGTATCCGTTGTGGGTGTACTTCCAGATGTATTCTCCGGAGAAGACCAGGTACTTCCCGAACGCCTGTTCGAGTCCCGCGTGGAATTCGTTGCGCCAGCCAGGAGCTAACGGAGTGGGCTGTCCTGCCTCAAAGCATCCCAGCAGGGGATTGAGCACCGCGTTATTGCACCCCACGCTGGAGAGAATCAGATTTTCGTTGAATGGCGTTTCCAGCACCCGCGCATAAGAAACGCGCAACACCGTATTCGTCTTCTTTATGTTGTAAGCAATGCCCAGACGAGGCTCGCCTTCTTTATGCGTGGTCAGCCCGTTGTAGAAATCTCCCCGCAGGCCCAGGTTGAAGACCCAATTCCCCTTGGTGATGTTGTCTTGAAGATAGAGCGCGAGCTCCTTCACGTCGGTATGCCCATTGAACGCATAGAGACTGCCCCCGCCGGGCTGCGTCAAATCGTAAGGGAACAAGGTGGTGCACGGAGCGTCGATGGCCTGATGGGTCGCCGAGTTATAGCAGGCGTTTCCGTTTGCATCGGCTAATGACGGCAGGAACGTCGGATCGACGATGCCGAGCCGGTTATGCTCATTCAGAAACGTCTGCTGGTAGACCGCTCCCG
This sequence comes from uncultured Acidobacteriota bacterium, assembly GCA_963807095.1. Taxonomy (GTDB): domain Bacteria; phylum Acidobacteriota; class Terriglobia; order Terriglobales; family Acidobacteriaceae; genus Sulfotelmatobacter. Next base: position 666,749 of record CAWEAF010000004.1, read on the forward strand.
CTTTCAGATTGTGGATCCCTTTGACGTAAGAAAGCTCTGAGCGCACGCCGGCGTTGGTCAGGGTTCGATCTTGGCCCACGCTCTCCCGCTGCAGATTCGTTGGTCCCAGGTCGGCAAACGGGTTTTCGCTGGGATAGTAGTTAAAGTGATCGTGCCGCACGAATGCCCCCAGGGTGTACACCGCCGTCGAACCGATCAGCCGAGTCCAGGACGGCGCAACATTGAACGTTTGAATTTGAGAGCGTTGATCCGCCGGACCGACCACGTTTCCGCGAGGATCCAGCCCGCCGTTGTTGACCACAGCTCCATTCCATGGAGTCGCGTTCTGCGAATCATACGAGTTCGGAGTCTGGAACCATGACCGCGTGTATCCCAGGTTCACATGCACCGAGTCCACAGTAGAGAGCTGGTAGTCAACGCGATCGAACAGATCCTGTTGGTTTCCCTTGTCATGGGTTACTGCGAACTCTGGAGGATCGAGGAATCTCCCGCTATTCATGCCGCTCGTCGAAACAAAGTTTCCCCAGTTCTTGCCCCCGTACGCCAAATTGAAATCCAGGTTGGAGGTCCCGAATGAACCGTAGGATGTTGTCAAACTGCCATGAGGAGTCGTAACCCCCTGGCCCGACTGGGTAGTGACGTTGATGACGACGCTGGTCTTGTCGCCGTATTGCGCCGGAGGCGCGCCCGAGATCACTTCCATGGATTGAATTGCATCCATAGGAATCTGATTGGAAAAAACCTTGCTCTGCTGATCAGTGATCGGCTGGCCATCGACGGAAAATGAGTTTTCCGCGTGGTCGCCAAGCCCGTGAAACAGACCGTTGGAATCAGCGGCAATCCCGGGTGTCGACAAAGTCACCAGCGAACTCACCGATGATGACTGGCTCTCCAGCGGCATCTTATCGAACAGACTCTTATCCACATCGGTGTGGAACGTCGGATCGTTCTCGATCAAGTCTCCGCCCTCAGCCTCAACCGTTACAGAGGTCGTCGAGGTCGCGATGTGGAGCTTCACCGGCACGGTCACAGGAACCGACGAGCGTGGCTGGACATCCTCCGCGAAAGAGGCGAATCCTTCCGCTGTGACGCTCAGGTGGTACGGGTTGAATGGTATGTTGGTGAATTCGAATCGCCCGCCACTGTCCGTGGCCGTCGAACGATCGAATCCGCTAACCGGGTTGTGAATTTCCACCGTTGCATGGGGAACGACAGCGCCGGAGGAATCGACGACGGTCCCGTCCACCGATCCCGAATTTCCCACAGACTGAGCACTGGCCACCGCCAAAGACATGATTGCGATTGCCGCACATCTGACGAGACGCCCCTGAAAAATACAGAAGAGAAGATGGGATGCTGCCATAAAATCCTCCGCTCACAAAAGCGATATGAAATAGGGAATAGTCGGGAATGAGGGTGAAGACTATAAGCCTGCACCTCGAACCGCGACTGTCCATGATGGTGATTCCCTACAGGGCAGGAGGGCCGCGAATGCCAAGGTCGGAAAAATCCAGCCTGGCTCTCGCGATGACATCTTCTTCACGCAGCAGGCCGATTGCGGCAAATACTGGAGCCGTGTGGCCAGCGCTGACGGTGGGGCTCGTGCTATGCGCGACGGCGCAGATGGAGCAGGAAGTGCTTTCGGTCTGTCTCGGATGGCTGTGGGCAGACTCCAACGCGGCCATCCACAACATCAGGGACAGGCACAACCACACCGACCATCGCATCCGAAGCCGCATATTTGCCAAGAATTCTTACTGATCGTCGTGCAACCGCAAAGGTGATTCCCCACGAATCACCGTCGGGCGGCTTCCCACTCCGGGATTAGACTCCAATAAGCTTAAAACGGTTATCCACCGCAACGCAATGCCCGGCAAGTTACTATAGAAGCGCCGGGAGGCTGCCCGAAAGTGTGGGCGTCCTGTTCAGCGCAATCATATATCCACAACTTGGGGGAAAGAATGGCAGAACCATCCTACGAAGAACTGAAAGCCAAACTGGCTCAACTGGAAAAGGAAGTCGAAACCAAGAAGCGCAGCGGAGACCTTATTTTCAAGGTCGGAGAAAAGGGCGGAGTCAGCGTCTATGGTTTGGGGCGTTTCCCCGTCACCCTGTACTACGAGCAATGGAATCGCTTGCTGGGCGCGGCCGACGACATCAAGCAATTCATGGAAGAAAATAAATCCAAGCTCAAACTCAAGGATCAGGGATAGCCTCTCATCTCGATCGAAGAGGATCGTTCGCCTCGCGAACGATCCTCGTAGTCGACTGACCTGTGCTTCCAGCGAACTGCGAAGCGTTGATGTTCCCGTCAAAGTAACACTCGATCGTACTTTTCGCTTGGTTAGATTCCCAACCTGCGTTTATTCTGTCCGGTCGTTGTAGCGGCAATCTGCACCATCTCTATGTCTGCGAAATGCGCGCATGAGGTTTCTGAGACGCTGGAAGATCCGGATCCTGCTGTTCTTTGCGGTAGTCGGTCCGGGATTCATTACCGCGAACGTCGACAATGATGCCGGCGGCATCCTGACCTACTCGTCCGCCGGGGCGCAATTCGGACATCTCCTGCTGTGGACCATGATCCCGATCACGCTGGCGCTGATCGTGGTGCAAGAGATGTGTGCCCGCATGGGCGCGGTGACTGGCAAGGGGCTTAGCGACCTTATCCGTGAGGAGTTCGGCCTGCGCATCACCTTTCTGATGATGATCGGAATCCTGATCACCAACTTCGGCAACGTGGTCACGGAGTTCATCGGCATCGCGACCAGCCTGGAATTATTCGGCTTGCCGCGAATTTATACCGTGCCGGTCTGTGCGGTCATCGTCTGGTTCATCGTGGTGAAAGGCCAGTACAAGACGGTCGAAAAAGTTTTCCTGGCCGCGTCTTTTTTTTACATCACCTACATTTTTGCCGGAGTTCTGGCCCGTCCAGCCTGGCAAGACGCGACTATCGCGACATTCCGACCGCCCGCGTTGAAGGCTTTCCGCGACCAAGCTTATCTCTACATGGTGATCGGCGTGGTGGGCACGACGATCGCACCCTGGATGCAGTTCTACCTCCAGTCGTCCATCGTAGAAAAGGGAGTGACGCGACGTCAGTACAAGGCCTCCATGCTCGATGTAGTCACCGGATGCATCTTTACCGACGTGGTTGCCTGGTTCATTATCGTCGCCTGCGCCGCGACTCTGTGGATTCACGGCTATCGCACGATCACCTATGCCGCCGATGCAGCTTCCGCGCTGAAACCGTTAGCCGGCCAGTACGCCTACATCCTCTTTGCAGTCGGATTGTTCAATGCCTCTCTGTTTGCCGCATCCATTCTTCCGCTTTCTACGGCATACACGGTTTGCGAAGGATTGGGATTCGAGTCGGGCGTAGGCAGGAAGTTTGGCGAGGCCCCGGCCTTCTACTGGCTCTATACGGCGCTGATCGTTGCTGGTGGGGCTGTGGTTCTCATCCCCGGTCTGCCCCTGGTGAAAATCGCAGTGCTCTCGCAAGTCGTGAATGGAGTGGTCCTGCCCTTCGTCCTGATCTTCATGCTGCTGCTGATCAACAAGAAAGAACTGATGGGCGAGTACATCAACAGCCGCCTGTTTAACCTGATTGCCTGGACAACGACCGTCGTGATGATTGTGCTCACGCTAGTTTGGTTCTGGACGCTGCGCTCAGGCTAAAGCAGCTTTCCCGCAGCCAAATCCTTGACCAGCGTGAGATCCGCCTCCAGAAAATCAAATTTTGGCAGATCCTGAGGCTTGGCCCATTGCATGTCGCGAAAAATGCGGTTCTCGAGTTGTCCGCGATATTCCCGCACTACAAAAAAGCGCAGCTCCACCATGCCGCCATTCGGATATTCGTGCTGAATGCGTGCCAGTTCGTCTCCAACTGTCGCCTGAATGCCGAGTTCTTCCTCCAACTCGCGGCGTAGGGCATCGCGTGGCTGCTCCCCCTCCTCGATCTTTCCGCCGGGGAATTCCCATTTGAGCGGCATGGTCTGATGCCGCGTGCGCTGGCACACCAGCAGCTTTCCGTCTTGCACAATGAGGCCTGCAACCACGCGCTTCATGACTGGGACACTCTTCGCCGGCAATCTGTCATTTAGGAAGCCGCTTCCAGCTTCTTGCCAACGAGCATGGCGCAGTGCTGGACGAGAGTTTGATGTTCGGCTGTGAAGGCGGCAGGGAAGTGGCTGTCGATATCGAGTTCGCCGACAATCTCTCCGCGCACAAAGACGGGCACGACAATCTCGGATTTTGTTTCCAGGGAACAGGCCAGATAGCGGGAATCTTTGCTGACATCGTCTACGACGACCGTCTGCCCGCTGGACGCCGCCGCGCCGCAGATTCCCTGGTTCAAGGGAATTCGGGTATGTGGCGTCATCGCCCCCTCAAAAGCGTCCAACACCAGCACCGGCGGTTGAGTTCCCGGTTCGAGCATGTAGAAACCGACCCAGCTATACCTCAGCATGCGATCGTGCAGCAGTTTCACCATGGAACGCATCAGGTCTCGCGCATTCGGTGAAGTCTGGGCGAGAGAGTCGACTTCGCCGCGCACCTCTTCGATTCGTGCCGCTCCCGCCATAAGTTGGAATCTTAACTCATCGCGGCCGATCCCCGGAGCTTGATGCGGGAACGCCATTGATCTGGCGGATTCCCGTTGGTTCTGTGAACAACTCTGGATGAATGGCAGAGGCCAGCGCGTCAAGGCCGCAGAGCAGCGTGGGTGCGGGCGTGTTGAGATACTCGTCGCGAATACAGAAGACACGCCCGCACTGGGCCGCCGACGTGCGCTGCCAGCCGCGCTTCTCCACGATCTTTTCCAGTGGCACGCGATCTCCCGCGCCGCACCACGCGGCGATAATGACATCTGGATTCAGACGGCTCAGTTCCTCCTCTGGCACCCTGCGTCCCGGTTCGCCCATGAATTCACCGCCTGCAGCCTCGACTAACTCGGCGACCCATCTCTGCGATGCGATTACAGGCTTGCCCCATTCTTCGCAGAACACTCGCAGCCGTGGCGCTGTTGCGGAGCGCTGACGAACTTCGTCAATCCTCTCCTGCATGGACGCGATTACTTCGTCCCCCGCCTCGTTTCGACCGACCGCACCGGCGATGGTAGCAATGTCGGTGTAGATGTCAGCCAAGTTCTTCGGAGCGAGGCCGAGAAACCGCACGCCAGCCTTTAGGATCTGCACAACTGCTTTTTCCTGGTAGGGAACTGACGCGATGACCAAATCCGGTTTGGCGGCGATGATCTGGTCAGCATTGGCCGTCCACGAATCGGCAAGAATCGCACGAACACCGTCCGCCACTGCCGGGACCATGTCCGCGCAATACCGCGTGCAGGCCACCACAAGATCAAGTGCTCCGATAGCATTGAGAGTCACGGTCGCACTCGGCTGCAAACAGGCAATCCGTCGCGGCGTGTGATCACCGGGCATGAGTTCAATTCTAATTGAGGGAACAGGGCGATTTGCAGCGCCTCGCGAGCTTTGTCATCCTGAGGCCTGCGCTTCTGCAGGACGAAGGATCCATGCAGGTCTTGGCCGGTTGCAGAAGGTACCCGCCTCAGGGTAACGAGACGCACACTGACGTCAGTCCGAGGTTTGCGAAGAAGGGTCGGGCGGTGTCCCGCTCTCGATTTGTTGAAGTGCTGCCAACAAAACCTCCAGCGCAAGCTGCGCGGCATGGTTCGAGGCCTGGGGCAGACCTCCTACGGCGGCAACAATCTCCTCGCGTCGCAATTCTCGCGCTTCTGGCCCACTCTTCCCGCACACCAGCACCGTGAGAGCGGAAGCGCATGCCATCGCCGGAACGCATCCTTTGGCTTTAAAGCGGACTTCGGCAATGCGTCCGTTCCGCATCTTGATGCTGAGCCGGAGGACGTCGCCGCAGACCGGATTCGAAATCTCCGCCACCGCGTCTGGATCATCCAGTTCGCCGGCGTTTCGCGGATGTTCGAAATGATCGAGCAATTGAGGAGAATACATCTCATCAATTGTAAAGGTGAAACCGCAGACGGCTATCGCTTCGCGGTCCCGTCGGGAAAGTAGACAGTCCAACCACGCTGGCGCGCCAGCGTTTCAAGATCGGGACTGGGATTTACAGCGAAAGCATGCGTAGCATGCGCGAGCATGTCGACATCCCACTGGGAATTGCCGAAAGCTGCATCAATATTTTTCGGTACGACCTCGCGCAAGACTCTCGGCTTCCCCGGCCCTGACGGAACGCGAACCAGCCGCTCCGTAACCAACCCTCCATCAAGCTCGACCTTCGCGGCCAGTATCCGATCCTGCGGAATTCCGAACGGCTGCATCCCGGCCCGGATGACCCATTCATTCGACGACGAAACCGCCCAGATCTCGCAGCCATCCTCGCGCAGCCGCCGCACCAACGCCTGCATTTCACGGAACACGCGCCCGGGAAATGAATACGACATAAATTCAGTTGCCGCTTGCACCATGGCGGCTTCTGAAAGACCATGATGCATGGTCACCATTTCGCCGCACATGTCGTCCTCGCTCACCTTGCCTGCTTTGTATTCCTCATAGCGCGCGCGCATGGCACGGCTGACTTCCGGTGTTACCAGGCCGCGTTTGAGTTCCCAATCGAAGAACCTTTCCCCCGCGTCGCCGGACCATAGCGTTCCGTCACAGTCGAAGGCCGCCACCCGTGGCGCGAGTTGCAGCACGGACTCGATAAATTGTTGGGCGGCTGGGGCAAGCGTGTCGTTCAGGTTTGGCATGTACTTCGACGATAACGGTTCAACCTCGGTGCGCGCAAATCGCTACCGCAGTCCCCACAATCGCGAAACTGTTTTGGTGAAGCCGGTCTTAAAAGAGGTTGAGCGAAGACCCGCACTTCGCTAGGAGACCTGAATCACGAGCCTAGCGTAATCCTCGGGTGTGTTGATGTTGAGCCCGACGTTCGGCTCGCCGACTGGAACGTACTGGACGTGTTCCTGATACCGGTGCTCGACGTCGCGCGCGTTCCCAGTGGCGGGCTCCCGCAGGAATCGCTCGATCATCTCGCGCCCGGCGACGAACGGATGTCCGTGCTTTCCCGAGAACTCAGGCACCGTGGCCCAGATGTCTTGCGGCGCTGCTTCAAAGGTTTCCCGCAATATCTGGACGGTGTTGGCATCCACTGCAGGGCGGTCGACTAGCGTGATGATGGCCGCATCACGTCCGCGATTGAGCACCTCCTGCAACCCGACTTGCAGGGAACTGAACTGCCCTAGATTCGGATCAGGATTGGTCACGACCGACGCTCCATTGGCATAGGCAATCGGCGCCAACTCGGCTTCATTCTTTCCGGCAACCACAAGGACGAAATCGGTGGAACGCGCCAGCGAGCGAATCGCCGCGGACAAGAAAGTGTCCTTCGGAATGACCTGCGATTCAGCGGGTGGCCACGGCAGCAGCGCTTTGTCACGCCCCATGCGCGAGGAGTCGCCCGCTGCCAGAATCACTCCGGCAAAGCTCAGAGACCGGGACATGCTGCGGAAGATAGCAGAAAGCGGGGAGAAAGTCAGTGACCGAAAAAGTGTGAACGAAAAGTGGGCAGGTAACTTCGCCGGCGGCGGTAAAAAGCCAATCACGAACGACACAAATATACACGAAGTAAGAACCGAACTCGTCGGTGCCGCTTCGTATCCGGTGTGGCTTACGGACAAGGGCGGGCAGGGCGGACTAGAAACGCCAGAAGGCGCCGAGGCCTACGAAGTAGTTGTGCTGCCTTGAATGTCCGGTTGGAGCCAGTGGAAAATCCGGTTCGCCGGAATAGAAGTCACGGGCTTCTGCGCGCAGCGTCAGATTCCTCCAAACCCTGACGTCGAGGCCAACTCCTCCCTGTAAGGTTCCGGTGGTGGTCGACTTGCCGGGATTGGTGCCGCCATACACCAGGGTGCCAGCCTGGCTGAAATGGCCAAATCCGCCGCCGAAACTTACCCAGGGGGAGACCGCCGTGGTGGGAAACAAATTGAGCCGGGCCGCAGGGGTCACAAAAAGCTGCTTGTAGTCCGGGGGCACCACGGCGTTGCCATAAGTTCCGCCGTTCAAGTCCTCATCCGGGTTGTACATGAACACGATCTCACCGGATAACGAGAAGAGTGGAGTGACGATGAAGCGCCGGCCGTACTCGACATCGAAGCTAACGCCGGCTCCGGAATGAATGATGGGATCGAAGAAGGTCGCGTTCGTGATGCCTTGATCGCTGATGAGGGTTCGGCCGAAGACCCCGCCTAATTCGTTCTTGCCATCCTGCCCCGCCGCGGAGACCACCAGCAATGTCGCGCACAGCATTACCCCAATGTAAAGCTGTTTGCCAGGCATTTGGCCTCCGACGAGGTTCATTCGCTGAGTTATTACGGCGGAAGCCCTAGCCTAGCACGACCCTGGCGGTGGATAACTAACTTTGTGGGTACGGGAGCGGTGGCTTGGCCCTGCGGGGGACGGCTGTGGTCTCTTCTTGCGGAAGTTCTTTTCGGCCAAGCACTTCCGTACCCCGGAAACTAAAGCGTCTCTATCGGGTTTATTTACACGAGGCGTAAGATCAACAAAGAGCTTGAATTCTTTTTGGGGCGGACATTATGAAAACGAGCAGGTTTTGGGCGTCGCTTCTCTTACTGCTAAGTGCTGCATTCCTACTGCAACTTTCAACGGTCGCCCGAGCGCAGGACGACGATGCGCAGGAAGCGCCGCAGGCCCAGGATCAAGGCCAACAACAGGATCAGGACCAACAGGATCCTCCCGGACGGGTTGGGCGGATGGACTATTCACAAGGGTCTGTGTCGTTTCGTCCGGCAGGCGAGGACGACTGGGTTACCGCTGTGCCCAATCGGCCCATGGTGACAGGTGATGATCTGTGGGCGGATGAGAATTCGCGGGCCGAAGTGCATGTTGGTTCGACCGCCTTGCGCCTGGGAGCAAAGACCGGAATTACATTTCTGGCCTTGGACGATCACAGCACGCAGATTCGATTGGCGCAGGGGTCGCTTATTCTGCGGGTGCGCCATTTGGACGACGACGATTCCTATGAAGTGGACACCCCGAACCTGGCGCTTACCCTGCTGCAGCCGGGTCAATACCGCATCGATGTTTCCGAAGATGGCAGGCAAACGGTTACGACCGTATGGCACGGACGGGGGCGCGTGAACGGCGGTGGATTCACTTACACCGTTGTCGCGGGACAGTCGGCGAGGTTTACCGGGGATCAGGATCATCTGGACTACGATCTGGGACAGATTCCCAATCGCGACGAATTCGATCGCTGGGCTTTTGAGCGCGACGATCGCGAAGACCGGTCGGATTCAGCCAACTACGTTTCCCGCGAGATGACAGGGTACGAGGATCTCGACGAGTACGGAGACTGGAGCTACGTTGCCGGATACGGAACGTGCTGGCATCCACGAGTGGTAGTCGCGGACTGGGCGCCGTACCGGTTCGGTCACTGGGTCTACGTTGGGCCGTGGGGCTGGACCTGGGTGGAAGATGAGCCTTGGGGATTCGCTCCATTCCACTACGGACGCTGGGCCTTTGCGAACCGCGCCTGGTTCTGGGTGCCCGGACCGGTGGTGGTGCGGCCGGTGTGGGCTCCCGCGCTGGTGGCGTTTGTCGGAGGCGGACCAGGTTTCCACTTTTCAGCGGGAGTTGGGGTGGGATGGTTCCCGCTGGCGCCGGGAGAAGTTTATGTTCCCGGATATCACGTAAGCCGCAGGTACGTGAATAACGTGAACGTCACCAACACGACGGTGAGCGTGGTCAGGATCACGAATATTTACAACACAACGATAGTGAACCGAAGTACAACCATCAATAACGTGACGTACGTGAACCAGCGGGTCAATGGTGGAGTGACCGTGGTTTCCCACGAGGCGTTCGTGAATGCGCGTCCCGTGGCACGGAACATGATGCGAGTGGATGCGCGCGAAGTGGTGAACGTGCCGATTAGCCGTACGGTGGCAGCCGAGCCCATGCACACCAGCGTTATCGGAACCGGACGGCCCGTAAATGTGCGGCCGCCGGCTGCAATCGTCAGCCGTAGGGTGGTCGCGGTAAGAACTCCTCCCGCGCCCCAGCGTCCGATCGAGCAGCGTCAGGCGCAGTTTGGCGGGCGTTTAAACGAGCAGTCGCTGATTCGTCCAGTCGGCCCGGCTCGGGCTCCGCAGAGCGAACGGATGCCGGCGCAGGACGGCTTCCGTCAGTTCAGTCAACCCAATGGCGGCGGCAACAATCAAGTTCGTCAGATTCCGAACACCCAGCCGCGGACGTTCGAGCAGCAAGGAAGTCCGCAGCCGGAGAATCGCAACGTGCAGCCCTCAAGGAATGTTCCTCCTCCTGAGAACCGGCAGCAGCCCGAAAACCGGGGATTTCAGCCGCCTCAATCGCAGATGAGGACCTCACCCCAGCAGGAGCAGACCAGACCGAATCCGCCGCAGTCGCAAATGAGGACGTCGCCGCAACAGGAGACAAGGCCGAACACTCCGCAATCGGAAATGAGGACTTCACCTCAGCAAGAGCAGCCGAGACCGAATCCTCCCCAATCGCAGATGAGGCCGACACCCCCGGAAGCGCATCCCCTCGTCAGGCCAGCGCCTCCGGTACAGCAACGTACGCCACAACAGGAACAGCAGCAGGAACAGAAGTTCAACCAGTGGCATCAGCAGCAGAGGAGTTCGCCTCCCCCACAACGGAGTTCGCCTCCGCCCCAGCGGCAGGAGTCGAAACCTGCTCCTCAGGCGAGACAGGATCACTCCTCACCCAGGAAGTGACGTTGACGTTGGTGCGCTGAGGTTGATAGGTTCGCATGGATGGGAATGCGGACCACTCAAAGAACGAGAACGCCGGGAGGGTCAGAATCCTTCCCGGCGTTGCTTTGTGTGGCGAATCCGGTGAAGCCGTGACGGAGACGAAGCGAGCTTCCATCAATTGGATGGACGTGTTGTGGCTGGTACTGCTGGCGGTGCTCGCCATCCTGCCGCCGGTGCGCGAGATTCACAAACAGCCCATTCTGCTGGCATTTGGCCTGATTCAGTTGGCAGAGGGCTGGTTGATCCGGCGGATGCCGGCTCGCGGGCCAGCTTACATTGTTCTGCTGAAGATTGCGCTGGCCACGCTGCTGATCGATCACACAGGCGAAGTTGCGATCAACAGCTACTACTATCCCATCTACTTTCTTCCGATCCTGACGGCCGCAGAATACTTCGGGTCGTGGGCGACTCTGGCATGGACAACGCTAGCCTCGGCGGCATATTGCGCGTATCTGTATCCCGCTCTTCAGGAATTTGAAATCACAAAAGAAGACTACGGACGGCTGGGGATCCGGATATTGTTCTTCTATCTCGCCGCCGTGGTGGTGAACCGGTTTGTGATCGAGAACCGGCGCCAGACGCAGCGCTATCAGGAATTGGCGAAAACACTGGCGGAGACGAACCGACGCCTGGAGCAAGCCCAGGCCGAGGCGCGGAGGTCCGAGCGGTTGGCGGCTCTCGGTCAGCTGTCAGCGGGGCTGGCGCACGAGATTCGCAATCCGCTAGGAGTAATCAAGGGCTCGGCTGAAATGTTGACGCAGAAGCTGAACAAGACCGATCCCCTGGCCACCGAACTCGCTGGCTACATTTCGAGCGAAACCAACCGGCTGAGCTCATTGGTGACGCGATTTCTGGATTTCGCACGGCCGCTGCATGCGGATCTGGCACCTCGGGAGATCGAGGCTGTTCTGGACAGGGCATTGAACGACGTGGCGCTGCTTTGGAAGGGGTCGCCGGTAAAGGTTGAGAAAGAATATGAGGCCAATCTGCCTGAAGTGCCGATCGACGAGGGGCTCTGCGAGCAGGCGTTCCTCAACATCATCCAGAACGCTTATGATGCGATGAGCGCGACGGGCGGCGTGATTCGGGTGACGGCGAAAAGAGCGCGGCGCAACCTGAGGCAAAGGGATGTAGAAGGAGTGGAAGTTCGCGTCTCGGATTCGGGTCCGGGGATTCCGACGGAATTGCGCGAACAGATTTTCAATCCGTTCGTGACCACCAAGAAGTCGGGCGTGGGGCTTGGGCTTTCGATCGTGTCGAAGATCATTGACGGGCATCATGGATCGATTCGCGTCGAAAGCTCTGACATCCCTGCAGGAGCCGGCCCAGGTTCGGGCGCCAATTTCGTAATATTCTTGCCGGCGGCAGGGCAAACCAATGCGGCTAAAGAGAACGCTCATCTGGTGATTTCGTGAGAATGCAGCAACTGAAAGCGAGGCGGCATTGGCGGCAATTCTGATCGTCGAAGATGAAGCCAAGATGCGTCGCCTGCTCGAGTTGAACCTCGGAGAGGAGGGCTATCAGACGCTCTCGGCGGAAGATGCGGAGACCGGGTTGAAACTGCTGCGGGAGAACCCTGTCGACCTGGTGGTGACCGACCTAAAGCTTCCGGGGATGAATGGGCTGGAGTTTCTGCAAACGATCAAACATCAGAACGCCGCGTTGCCCGTGGTCGTTATGACCGCTTTCGGCAGCGTCGAAACGGCCGTCGAAGCGATGAAGGCCGGAGCCAGCGACTACGTGTTAAAGCCGTTCTCGTTGACCGAGATGCGAATGGTGATCCACAAGGAGCTGGATGTTCGCAATCTGCGGGAAGAGAACCGGTCGTTGCGCGAGGCGTTGGGGAAACGGTATTCGCATCCGAATGTGGTGTCGCGCAGCCCGAAAATGCAGGAGGTGCTCTCGACCGTGGAGCGGGTCGCGCCGACCAATGCGACGGTGTTGCTGGGCGGCGAGAGCGGAGTGGGAAAAGATCTGATTGCGCGGGCGATTCATGAAAAGTCTCGTCGAGTTTCAGGTCCGTTCCTGAAAATCAACAGCACAGCTATCCCTGAGAATCTTCTGGAAAGCGAACTATTCGGCTTCGAGAAAGGCGCGTTCACGGGAGCGGTCGCGAGCAAGCCGGGGAAGTTCGAACTCGCCGACAAAGGAACACTATTTCTCGACGAAATCGGCGATGTGCCTCCTGCGACCCAGGTGAAGCTGTTGCGCGTGCTGCAGGAGCGCGAGTTTGAGCGGCTGGGTGGGACGAAGACAGTGAAGGTTGACGTCCGCTTGATTGCTGCCACGAATCGCGATCTGCGCCAAGCGCTGGAGCAGGGAACCTTCCGCGAAGATCTCTACTACCGCCTGAACGTGGTGCCGATCGATATTGCTCCGCTGCGGGAGAGGAAAGAAGACATCCCGGACCTGGCGAGTCTATTCATCACGCGGTTCGCGGGAGAGGCGGGAAAGGCGATTGAAGGCATTTCTCCGCAGGCGATGCAGATTCTGGTGAATTATCACTGGCCGGGAAATGTGCGCGAACTGCAGAACATTGTGGAGCGGGCGTGCGCCCTGTCGAAAGGGCCGCAGCTTGAGGCTTCGGATATTCACCTTGATTTGCGTCCCGCTAAGTCCGGAAATGGCGCGACCGGATTTCTGCCCGACGGTATGACGCTCGAGCAATGGGAAGACGAGATGGTGCAAGAAGCGCTGAAGCGGGCCAACGGAAATAAAAGCCAGGCCGCGCGGCTGCTGGGATTGTCTCGGAATGCATTGCGCTATCGGCTGTCGAAGATCGGTATTGCGGATGAAGCCGAGAAGGCCGAGTGATTGCGGCGTGCCGAGTGCAGGGGCGCTTCGACTTCACTCAGCATGACAAGGAAAAACCTTGTTTTATTCCGACTTCAGCAGCATGCAGGTGACGTCGTCGTGCTGCGGAGTGTTGCCAACGTAGAGATCGAGCTCTCCCATCAGGCGCTTCAGCAGGTCTTTCGGTTCCAGAGATTTTCCAGCTTCCAGCCCGAACAGAACTCGTGTTTCGCCGTACTCTTCATCGCGGGCGTTGACGGCTTCCACCAGGCCGTCGGTGAAAATGATGAGCCAATCGCCAGGCGCGAGTGTAACGGCGCCGGTCTCGTATTTCACTTCGGGCAGGATGCCGAAAGGCAGGCCGCCAACATCGAGGCGCTCGATCTGCCCGCCGGCGCGGCGCAGGATCGGATTGTTGTGTCCGGCATTAATGTACTCGAGGCGGCGGGTCGCGGCGTCGTACTCAGCCAAAAATGCAGTGGTGAAGCGAAGTCCGCCTTGGCTGTTGGTGCAAGCGTACCGGTTAATGTTGGACGCGAGCTCCGGCAGAGCCACTTGCGCGGTCGAGAGCGTCTTCAGGCTCGCCTGGAAGGTAGCCATCAACATGGCTGCAGGAATGCTTTTTCCGGCCACGTCGGCAACCGCGAGAACCACGCGATTGTCGGCATTGGTCTTGCCCGGACGCGGGAAGACGTCGTAGTAATCGCCGGCGACTGTGTTCGCGGGGCGCGTCGAGTAAGCGATGGAGAGTCCGGGAATCTGCGGTGGAGCGCCCGGCAGAAGCCAGCTTTGAATCTCGCGCGCAATCTGCAGATCGCGCTTCATGACCACGCGATCGGCGATTTCGAGAATGAGCAGCAGCAGCAGGATCAGTCCGCCCCAGAAGTGGAGATCGAATTCGACGGAGTAGACCTTGTTTCCCTCTCCGTTGAGCTGAAAACCGGTGTGAGGAATGACGAGACAAACCAACGCAATCAGGAGCAGCACGCGGCGCGCGGGAGAGAGCTTTTCGAAAACGGCCCAGAAAAACTCTTTAATGACGTGCAGATGACGGCCGCGATTCGTCAAACCCTCGGGAGTCTTGGCGGCGACATCCTTGGAGTAGAGCCGGTAGCTGGCGCGGGCCTCGGACTCAAATTGCGACCACAGCTGACTGACCGCAAGCCCCTCGGTCACCCGCTGCCAAAAATTGTGCAAGCGGACTCCGAAGGTCGGAGGCGGGGCATGCTGCGCCGAGGGCGGGATCGTGGCCATCTTGCTTCGTGAGAATTATAGAAGAAAGGCGATGCATATGGCCCACTTCAGTGTTGGCGCATAGGACACAGAGATTGCAAGAAGGACGAGACAGACGAGACCTATTCTGCACGTGGAGCTTGGCTAACCCCGATTTCTCTCGGCGATCTCAGCGAACTCCGCGGTAAAAGGATCAGAAGAGGCTTAACTGCTCGTCGAACGCCTGCACCGGCCATTTTGTTGCGAAGGCGGACTTATCGCGGCGATGGGCTCGAGTCAGTTTGTATTTCTCCCGCAGCCGTGTAACCAGTGCAGATAGGCGCTTTGCATACGCCGGCGGAAGAAATGCGCGGTCCTCATAATGCTGGCGATACCGCTCAACGAGGTGCGGGAAATTCTGCTCGAGAAACGGAAGAAACACCGCCGCGGAACACGGCTTGAGGAACAGAGGGTTGGCAAAGACGTAGTCGGCGCCGGCCTCGGCCGCGGTACGAATGAGGTCCTCCAGATCTTTCGGTGAGTCGGTGATTCCCGGGACCACTGGCGAGCAACTGATGCCCACGCGCAAGCCTGCGGAAGACAGCATGCGAGCGGCGTCGACACGAAGATCCGGACGCGGAGCCCGCGGTTCGAGGATCCGCGCAAGGTCGGTATTGAGCGTTGTGATCGTAATGTGAATCGAGAGCCCGTTCGACTTGGCAACTTCCTGTAGGAGTGCCAGGTCGCGAGTGATCAGGGTTGACTTGGTGACAATACCGAGTTCGAATCCGCGATGCCGCGCAAGTTCCTCCAGGATGCCACGCGTGACCTCGTAGCGGCGCTCGGCCGGTTGATATGGATCGGTCGCAGTGCCCAGCGCAATCGACTCATCCGGCTTTACCCTTCGCAATTCCTGCCGCAACAGCTCTGCCGCGCGCTGCTTGACGTAAATCTTCTGTTCGAACTCCATCCCGTCACGCATCTCCATAAACTCGTGCGTGTAGCGCGCATAGCAGTAGCGGCATCCGAATTCGCAGCCGCGGTAGGGATTGATGGTCCAGGTGAAGGGCATGGCCCGCTTGCTCACGCACCGGTTCAGCAGGGATTTCGCGGGCAATGTGAAATATTCCACGTTATGGCCTTCGCGAATAGGCTCGCCCTCGGAGGCGAGGCGGGCAATACCTACGAGGCGAGGCTTTTCAGGCAAGGGGAAAATCGGCAGCGAGGACATATTCGCCTTCTGTTCGCCTATGGTATATCGAGATGAAGGGTGTGTCAATTTCAGATGGGGGGAGAATATCGGTGAAAAAAGAAGGAGATGATGCGAGAGCGCCGAGGGACCAGTCTAAAATCCACCGGACATTCATCCAACATGTCGCCGTGAATCCAGATGATGCGGTGATCCCCTTCAGCGCCTCGAGATCCTCTTGACCTGCAACCGGTGAGGTTGAATGTCCGGCGCCCGGCGGATAGAATCCCCGGATGCGCGGAAACGATAAAGTTCACAAAGATCTGAGCGAAGCACTCAAGGCGGAGCTTACCGCCATCAATCAGTATTTTCTCCACGGCAAGATGTGCGACAACTGGGGCTATTTCCGCCTTGGCGCGCACTATCGCAAGGAATCGATCGAGGAAATGGTGCATGCGGAAAAGCTGATGGACCGGATTCTCTTCCTGGACGGTACTCCGAATATGACCGACATTGGGAAGATCAACGTCGGCACCAACGTAAAGGCGCAGTTCGAGAGCGATCTCGGCTGGAGATGCATGCCGTCAAGCATCTGAACGGCGCGATCAAGGTGGCTACCGAGGTCGGGGATAACGCCTCGCGCGCCTTGTTCGAGGACATTCTCGTGGACGAAGAAGAACACGTTGACTACCTGGAAGGACAGTTACACGCCATCGAGGAAATGGGCATCGAGAACTATCTTGCGCAACAGCTCCACAAGGGCGAAGAGGAAAAAGGCTAGGGACACCTTCATCGTGTAGAAGCACTTCGGATGGTCTTCCCGGGTTGACACGAGAGCCGCAGGCATGAACCTGCGGCGTTTTTGTATCATTTGAGATTCAACGAGTACGGCCCCGTTTGCAACAGTTGGGGGCCAGCTACGATTCAAGCGTGCGTGACGCGCCGAGAATCGCCGATGTCGCCCTCCCGCGGAAGAGCAATTGTGGCACGACTATACCTCGCATTACCGGAGACTCGCTTCGTGGGTTAGAACGAATCTGCCACAGCACTACTGCGCGGCGCCCGGTTTTTCTGCTGGTGGCTGCGGGGGCTTTTCGAAGAGCTTGGGATCGAGTGGCGGGTTGATCTCGATCTTTTTGAACTCCGCGGTGCTGGTCTGCTCGCCGTTCTGTTTGTTCTTGTGCAGGCGAGGCATGGTGAGGCCATCAGCCGTACGCCAATCGGAGAGTTCCGTCTCGCCGTCGAACGTCCCCGATTGTCCCGTGCCTTTATATTTCTCGCGCAGGATATAGCCGGATTTCGGATCGATGTACCAGCGGACCCACGGGATCGCGCCGCCGATGTCGAGAACGGCGGCATCGGCATCACCAACCTTCTCCGTCCCCGCGGCAGTGAAGGTGAACGAGGGGTCGTTGACGTGCTGCGCGACGTAAACCAGATCGTGATGGAGTTGGGCCAACATCTCGGACTTCTGCGCGGGAGGCATAGTGCGTGAGCCCATGCCCGGCAGCGACATGAATGCGGCGTTCGGAGAAGCCACGATCGTGAGCGTTCCCTGGGGAATCTGCATCTCGACGTGCATGCTGTCGGGGAACGCGAGAAAGACATCGACGGGCGCAGGCGGGCCGCCGGAGTCGCTCTCGGCGATATTGACGTGCATGGTCTTGATCGATTGCAGTTTCGAGAGGCCACCCATGGCCGCGGCCACTTTCGCCGCCAGCGCTTTGCCTTCAGGATTCGAGGCTGCAGACTTTTCTTCTTTCTCCGCGGGGGGCGGAGGAATCGTGATGTCGATCTGTTTCACCGGGCCGAGAGAGGAGAGCGGCTTATCGAAATCCTTGGTATTGCCGACGACCAGCACGGCGAGCTGATCCTCGTGGAGATACTTGGTGGCAACGCGTTTTACATCCGCGGCGGTGACCTTTTTGATCTCACCCTGAAATTTGTCGAGCCAGTCGGGAGGATATCCATAGTACTCGTAGGTCATGCGCTCAGCGAGAATCTTGTCGGGCGAGTCGAGGCGAAAGATGAACGCGTTGAGGATGGCGTCTTTGGCGCGCTGGATTTCGTCTTCAGTGATGGGATTTTTCGAGAGATTCTGAATATTCTCGTTAACTGCCTTCACTGCTTCGATGGTGCTCTGGCTCTTTGTGCCCATGGAGATCTGCAGAACTCCCGGGTGCCCGAAGTTGGCGCCAATGCCTCCCCCGACGCCATAGGCCAGACCCCGCTTGGTGCGAATGTCGTTGAACAGGCGCGAGGAGAATCCTCCGCCGAAGGCTTCGTTGAACACGCTGATGGCGTAGTAGTCGGGGTTGTCGCGGGTCACGCCCATCGCAACCATGCGGATGTTGCTCTGGTTCACGTCCTCTTTGGGAATGAGGTAGTAGCCGGGCTTGGCCGGCGAATACTCGATGTGGTTCTTGGGAAGGTCGGGACCTTTTGGCCATGAGTCGAATGCGGCGCGCAGCTTTGCTTCCATCGCAGCGGGATCGAAGTCTCCGCTGATACCGAGAATCATGTTGTTCGGATGAACGTACTTTCCGTGCCACGCGATGAGATCCTGGCGAGTGATCGCATCTACAGTCGCGTATTCCGGCACGCGGGCATACGGATTGTCAGGACCATAGGCGAGCTTGACGGACTCGCGGCGGGCAATTTCTCCAACTTCGTCATTGCGGCGGGAGATGGAATCCTGTTCTCCCTTTTTCGCGATGTCAATCTTGTCCGCGCGAAACTCGGGATTTCGCAGGACATCGATGAACGCTTTGAAGACATCGTCGAGATCTCCCTTCAGACACGAGAAACCGATGGAGGTGGAGTCGGGGCCTCCGCCGGTCTCGACTTTCGCGGCCCGAATCTCAAGAAAATCGTCGAGCTGATCGCCAGTCTGCGACTTCGTGCCTCCAGTGCGCCAGGCTTCACTATAGATGTCAATCAGTCCAGTCTTGTTCGCGGGTTCGTTGACTGAGCCGCCGCGAATACGCGCGGTGGCGCCAATCAGCGGTAGTTCATGATCTTCCTGGAGAAAGATCACCATGCCGTTCGAGAGTTGAATGCGCTTAGGCTGCTGCGGCTTGAACGCGGGTAACTGAGGGACAGGAATCTGCTTCCAGCTCTGCGTGGTCTGAGCAGACGCCGGCGGAAGCGGAATGCAAATAACGGCGAGCGACAGCGCTGTGAGCAGGATGCGCTTCATTGGCCACCTCCTTGCGAAGACGAATCGCCGGAAGCCTGACCGCCTTCGTGCGGCGGACCTCCGCCGGAATTCTCAATGATTCCCACCGTGCGGTTGTTATCGACGAACACCTCATTGGCTACGCGGCGAATGTCGGCCTTTGTGACCTGTTCGATGCGGTCCACGGAACGGAACAGCTCGCGCCAGTCGCCGTATCGTGTTTGATAAGTCGCCAACTGTGTGGCCAAGCCTTCGTTGTCGGCCAGCCCGCGGATCAGGTTGGCTTTCGTGCGAGTCTTGATCATTTTCAGTTCGTCGTCGGAAATGTCTTCCTTCTTGAGGCGGTCGATTTCCTCGTGAATGGCTGGGGCCATCTCCTCAGCCTTGTGGCCGGGCAGCGGCACCGCGATGAAGGCAAACAGGTGCGGGTATTTGACGCCGGGATATCCGGTAAGTCCCTCGGAGAACGAGGCGAT
This sequence comes from uncultured Acidobacteriota bacterium, assembly GCA_963807095.1. Classification (GTDB taxonomy): domain Bacteria; phylum Acidobacteriota; class Terriglobia; order Terriglobales; family Acidobacteriaceae; genus Sulfotelmatobacter. Next base: position 686,404 of record CAWEAF010000004.1, read on the forward strand.
CTTCTTGTCGCGCACCAGCGCGCGGTAGAGACGCGAGGTGCGGCCCTCGGAGAGCAGGTCGCTGATGGCATCGAACACGGCATCATCTTTGCTGCGATAGTCAGGACGGTGATAGCCCTCGATATAGATGGGCTGGCTGACATCTTTCAGAATCACGCGGCGCTCGGAGTTCTGGGGAGGCTCTTGCGTGGTGGTTTCGTCGGGACGAGGGTGAGCGGGCAGGCGTCCGAAATATTTCTCCAGGATGGGCAGCGTTTTGTTGGGGTCCAGGTCACCAGAGACCGCGACCACCATGTCCGAGGGCACGTAGTATGTGTCGAAAAATTCCTGAGCGTCCGTGGCGGAAAAGTGGTTGAGGTCCGACATCCAGCCGACGGTCGGGCGATGGTAGGGATGGGCCGCGAATGCTGCTTCCGTGAACTGCTCCAGCAAACGTCCGAAGGGATTGCTATCGGTGCGCATGCGGCGTTCTTCGATCACGACATCGCGCTCTTTATAAAACTCGCGCATCACGGGATGGAGAAAGCGCTCGGATTCGAGGTAAGCCCAGAGCTCCAGGCGATTTTCGGGCAGAGAGTAGTGGTATCCGGTTTCGTCGTAGCTGGTGAAGGCATTCATATCTTCGCCGCCGTTCTGCTCGACGATTTTGCCGAACTCATTGGGAACGACGTACTTGTTCGCCTCGGCGATCGCGTCTTTCCAGGCTTTTTCGAGTTCCTTCAACTTTGCCGCGTCCTGTCCAACGCGCTTATCGCGTTCGGCGATGTAGGCAGCGTAGGCAGTCTCGACCTTTTCCAGTGCGGGTTTTTCCGCGGCGTAGTTCGTGGTACCGATCTGGTCGGTCCCCTTGAACGCCATGTGTTCGAACATGTGGGCGAGGCCGGTTTCGCGCATGGGATCCTGCGCCGACCCGGCATCCACTAGTGTAAAGAACGAGAAAACGGGCGCCTCCGGACGCTCGCAGATGATCAGCGTCAGGCCATTGGGAAGCGTTTTGACGGTCACGTGTTTCTCGAACGACTTCACATCCTGGGCGAGCGCGCAGGACACCAGAATCAGGGACAAAACAGTGACTTGCAGAGTGCGGCGTTTCATCGAACCTCCGATGGGCTGGGCGGATCTTTCAGCGAAGAGCATAGGTTGGACGGGCCAAATCGGCAGAAGTTTGAAAGTACGTGGGTCAAAGGTGGCTTGTCAAACGTAGCGGCACGTCCCTGGGCCTTGCCGTCTGGGCACAAAGCTGTATTTTGCGGCAGATTCGAATTCAGGCACAATGGCTGCACGGAGAGCTCGTGACCGACTCCATCGTTGAGATTCAGGGTAGGGATCTGAAGCTGTCGAACCTGCAGAAGGTCCTGTATCCAGCCACCGGTTTCACCAAGAAAGACGTGATCGACTATTACGTGCGCATCGCGCCCGCGATCCTGCCGCATTTAGCCGGACGGGCGTTGACGCGCAAGCGCTATCCCGATGGCGTGGATGCCGAGCCATTTTTCGAGAAAAATGCTCCCATGCACAAGCCGGACTGGGTGAAAACGGCTCCCGTCTGGAGCGGGAGCGGAGGCCGAACCGTCCACTACATTCTGGCCGACGACATGGCGACGCTCGTCTGGTTGGCCAATCTGGCCGCGCTGGAGTTGCATCCGTCGCTGGCACTGGCGAGCGACATCAAATGTCCGACCGAGATGGTGTTTGACCTCGATCCAGGACCTCCGGCCAACATCGTGCAATGCTGCCAGGTCGCGATCTGGCTGCGCGACATCTTCGAGCATTTCGGGTTGCAGAGTTTCCCGAAGACTTCCGGCTCGAAAGGGCTGCAGGTTTATGTTCCTCTGAATACCCCAACGACCTTTGATAAGACGAAGCTTTTCGCGCACGCGCTGGCGCAATTGCTGGAGCAGGAGCATCCCGAGCAAGTGGTTTCCGACATGAAGAAGCAGGTTCGGACGGGCAAGGTTTTCGTCGACTGGAGCCAGAATGATGAGCACAAGACGACCATCGCGGTGTATTCGCTGAGAGCACGCGAGCATCCGACGGTTTCGACTCCGGTCACATGGGAGGAGGCCGAACGCGCACTGAAGAAGAAAGATGCCGGATTGCTGGTCTTCGAATCCTCGCAGGCGATTTCGCGATACCAGAAGAATGGCGACCTGTTCGCCCCGGTGCTCACGCTGAAGCAGAAATTGCCAGACTTGAAGGCCGCCGCGGCCAGCACTGTTCAGCCCATCGAAATTGCGGCGCAGGCGGACGATCATCACAGGAGCCGAAAGCCGGCTCCGAAGAAAGCTGGTGGCCAGACTCCGGCGCGCAAAAAGCGCAGCAGGGTATAATCCCCGGCGAACTCGAGCCGCGACTTCCACGATGGCGCAACTTTTCGCAGGCACTTCCGGATGGGCGTACCCGAGCTGGAAGCCCGCATTTTACCCGGAAAAACTCGCCCAAAAGAAGTTTCTCAGTCACTACACGACCCAGCTGAACACCGTCGAAGTGAATTTCACTTTCCGGCAACTTGTTAAAGAGACCACGATCCAGAACTGGCTGCAAGACAGTCCCGCGCACTTTCGATTCGGAATCAAAGCGCATCAGGTGATCACGCATATCAAGCGCTTGAAGGGGACCCAGGATTTCGTTGCGCGGTTCCTCTCGACGATCGAGCCGCTCGCCGCGGCAGGGAAGCTTGGCCCAGTGCTGTTTCAGTTGCCGCCGAATCTGAAAGCCGATACGGCGCTGCTGCAGGATTTTCTCGCCGTCTTGCCGAGGACAGTCCCAGCGGCATTCGAGTTCCGGCATGAATCGTGGTTCACAGACGCGACCTGGGATGTACTGAAGGCGGGCAATGTAGCGCTGTGCGTCGCCGAAACGGAAACCAGAATGACTCCGGATGTGGCCACTGCACCTTTCGCCTACTACCGGTTTCGCAAGCCGACTTACACCGGGGAAGAGCGCCAATCGATGATGGACCGCATTCGGCAGCACTTGGCGGAGGGGCGCAACGTGTTCGCCTATTTCAAGCACGAGGAAACTCCGGACGGTGCGCTGTACGCCGTCGAGATGCTGCGAGAGATCAGCGGCGTACAAGGGTAAATCTTAGGTTCTCGTTTTGTTCGCCAAGGCACGGCGCCGCCGACAATTTGGCTCGATTGCGCTTCAGTGGCCGAAAACCACCAGTCTTGGCTAAGGGCGGCCAATTCTCGAAAATGTCCTCGATCGCCGACGACCGTTCTTCTCGTTACTAACTGAAAATAAAAGACTTGCGAAGTGGCCACCAACTCCCTCTTGGCACACGAATTGCGATGCTATTAGCGAGGATTTACAAGCTGGCGCACGCAGATTCGGATACAAAGGGGCCATATGAAAAACAAGACAGCTGGAAGATTCGCAATTCTGGCGTTGGCACTTTCCGGAGCGTGGTCGATCAGCGCGATGGCGCAGACCACGGAGGAAGGCCCCGGCCCGTCCGAACAGCCCAGCGCGCCCATGGAGGTCGGCCAAGGCCAGCCTTCGGATTCTCCCGAGGCGCAGCCCTCAGATGCACAACCTACGGAGGCGCAGCCGGGTGGACCAACGGGCGAAGCTCCGGCGGTCACCGATCAAGGAGTGGCGCGCATCAGCCTGATTCATGGCGGCGTCTCGACGCAGCGCGGTGACTCGGGTGATTGGTCTGCCGCAACTTTGAACCAGCCGGTGATGACCGGGGACAAAGTCTCGACCGCAGATAATGCGCGCACTGAATTGCAGTTGGATTTCGCCAATACTCTCCGCGTGGGACCGAACAGCAAAGTCAACGTCGCGAGTCTGACCAAGAAGAATATTCAGATTCAGCTGGCCGAAGGCATGCTGAACTACACCGTCTCCAAAGACAGCGAAGCGGAACCCGAGATCGATACTCCGAACGTGTCCGTTCATCCTTCGCATCACGACGGAGTCTTCCGTGTGGAGATTCGCCCGGATGGTGACACGGTCGTGATCGTGCGCCAGGGCGAAGCGCAGATTGCAACGCCGCAGGGCAGCACCGAGGTTCACGCTGGAGACATGGCGACGGTCCGCGGCGATGTCAATTCGGCGCAGTACAAGATCGCGTCGGCTCCAGACCGAGACACCTGGGATCAGTGGAACAGCGACCGTGACCACCTCATTCGCGACGCTAATTCGTATCGCCACACCAATCGCCGTTACACCGGGGCGCAAGATCTGGACGCGTACGGAAGCTGGAAGCGAGTGCCGGACTATGGCGATGTCTGGGTGCCGAATGAGCCCGCAGACTGGGTTCCATATCGTGACGGCAACTGGGTGTATGAGCCTTATTACGGCTGGACTTGGGTAGGCTACGAGCCTTGGGGTTGGGCGCCATATCACTACGGTCGCTGGTTCCCCTATGGAGGGGCGTGGGCCTGGTGGCCTGGACCGGTATACGCAGACTACAACCCGTTTTGGGCTCCGGCATATGTTTCGTTCTGGGGATGGGGCGGCGGGTTCGGATTCGGTGTTGGATTTGGCGGTTGGGGAGGGTTTGGATGGCTCCCCCTGGGACCGTGTGATTGGTTCCATCCATGGTGGGGTGGATACCGCGGCCGCTTTGGATGGGTCGGACGAGGCGGGTGGAACGGAGGCTGGGGTGGCCGAGGAGGCTGGGGAGGCCACTACGGCGGCATCGCGCCGCTGCACAACGGACTCCGCTATTCGAACGTAGCGAACATCCGACAGGCGCATGTCGGCCGCGCCATGTCGGCGGTTAACGCTGGACACTTTGGAGCAGGCCGTGTCGGCGCGATGGCAGCTAATCGCACGCAGCTGAATGGCGCGCGCATGATGGCCGGGAATCTGCCGGTGGTTCCGACGCGGGGAAGTCTTTCAGCCAGCGGACGGGCGCCGGCTGCGGGCACGATGAGGAATGGCGGTGCGCAGCACTTCTTTGGATCGACGCGCAGCAATATGGCTCGTCCGGCGTCGTTCCAGCAGCAGACTGCGAGCCTGCGGCAGACGATGCAGCAAAACCATGTAGGCGCGGTGCCCGCCGGTGGACGCTTCAATAATTCCACTGCAGCGCGCGCTTCGAGCAACATGCGTCCGAGCGCAGGTGCCCCGGCCACACGGCAGCTGAGCAATTTCGGCAACCGCGCTGGGAGCAATTCGTCGCAAAATGCAGGCCGCAGCGGATTCAATTCCTTCTCTGGCGGTAACCGGACCGCGGTGGGGACGCAGGGATCGCGTGGACCTGGCGGACAGTCGAGCGGTTTCCGTCCGTTCACGCCTCCGAATAACAGCAATCGTTCGGGCGCCGGCATGCCACAGCGCGGAACGAGCCAGGCTGCGCCGGCAGGCAGTCGCGGATTCGGAGGGCAGTCGTCCGGTTTCCGGCCGTTTACAGCGCCAAGCAATAACGGCGGTTCGTTTGGAACGTCCGGCAGAGGATCGCCGCAGCGCGGCACCAGTCAAGCGGCACCGACGGGCAATCGAAGCTTCGGCGGGCAGTCCGGATTCCGTCCCTTCACTCCTCCGTCAAGCAGCCAGATGTCGCGGGGCGCAAACGCGTACTCATCCCGCGGCAGCAGCGGCGGCTATTGGAACCGTACCGCGCCGAGTTCGGCGGGAAGAGGCTACGGTTCTTATGGCGGCGGGTACGGCGGCGGATCGCGCCCCCAGCTTGATATGCGGCAGCCGATCGCGCGTCCGTCATACTCCGGCGGATATTCGCGTGGGGCATATGGCGGCAATAACGGCGGCTATCGCGCGTCGCCGAGCTACGGCGGAGGGCGCAGCGCCCCCAGTTACGGCGGCGGTGGACGCTCTTACGGTGGGGGCGGAGGTGGCGGCGGCCATTACAGCGGTGGCGGTGGCGGCGGCCGCGTCGGAGGTGGTGGGGGTGGTGGTGGCCACTCCGGTGGAGGCGGTCACTCGGGCGGTGGCCGTCGGTAAGTTCGAGACGTTGTAACGTGCCGAAGCAAGTAGCAAGTTGCTGTAAACGAAGTGAAGACAGAGGCGAGAAGGGCGTGCTCAAAAGGCACGCCTTTTCTCTTAGAGGCTTACGGATGCGCGTAGGCAGGGCTGTCCGGCTCGGGGCGATCGTAGTCGCGTCCATACTTGTTTTTGTGCCCCAGCAGCACATTCGATTCGCTCAAGGTGAAATTCCCCAGCGAGGTTTCTCCCGGTGAGACCGTAATCTCGCGATCGAGAGCGTGGAGATTCTCTGCGGACACTCCGGAGTGGTAGACGCGCATTTCGTAGCGGCCGGGCGGAACGTCAGGAATGCTAATGTCCCCGCGAGCGTCGGAGATCGCGTAATACGGCGTCGCCAACGCGATCACCACCGCGCTCATCTCGGCATGGATGTTGCAGAAGATGTACGAAATTCCCGGCTTGTCGAACTGCACAAAGCGGGTGGTCCCGCTTTCATAAAGACCAAGATCGAAGCGCTTCCCGTTGAACAGAGAAAACACGTTGTGGAAGAACGGATCGTGATTGGGGAACTCCACCTTGCCGCCAACCGGAACTACAACAAGCGAAGGATGGAAGCTCTTGTTTCGCTGCACCAGTTGGGGAATTTCCGACGCGTTCTGCGCGTGTTGTTTGACGGGGTCCCCCATTGGAACGAGCCAAATCACAGCTTGCGACGCATTCTTGAGCCGATGACCGTTTCGAGTCAAGTCTACGTGCGCCTTCAGCACTTCCTGTGCAGGCGAGCAGATGCCTGCCAGCAGTACGAAGCTGATCCATGGCGTGGGTCGAATGAAAGTGAGTTTCAAAACAATATCCCCGCTGAAATGCTTGCCTGGTTGAGAACGTTGCTGCTGTCAAAAATGGGGAAGGTGTGCATCCGTTTCAGCTCTGCGGAAAAGAGCAGATCGGAACGAGGTCGAAAGACGACATTGCCCAGGATCCCGCGATTCCTTCCGATGATTGCGCCGAAGTTATTGGCGTCGGTGGCAAATCCGCGGGCGTCGCCTGCGAAAGCGTCGTCTTCGGAGACAGCGCCGTTTAACTCCACCTTGGAAGTCAGCCGCAGTTTGAGCTGAGCCCAGCCTCCGGCGGTGTCGAGGCCGCGAATGGGGCTGAAGGGTATTCTCGGATTTCCGCCATACAGAATCGATGTGCCGATGCCTCCGCCAAGCGCGCCAATACCGCGCCCCCGGTAGAACTCTCCCGAGAGATCCAGGCGTGGAGCAATCGGAATCTGCCAGTCCGCCATGCCAGCCCAGGCATCCACATAGCGTCCCCAGGTCCAGTTCTGGCGGCCGTAGTATCCAGCAGCACCGAAACTGAACGGGCGATTCCGAATAGAACGGGCCCAGGCAGTACGGAAGGCATACGCGGGCTGGCCCGATAATTCTCCGGCCTGCGGCGAGCGGAAGAACTGGTTGAAGGGGAACTCCCAGTCGAGGTTATCGAGAATTCCCGCCTGCATCGTGATGGTTTGCTGGTCGGAAATGTTGAAGTGATGTTCGACCCGCAATTGCGGCGTCCACCCCCAAAGATTACCGCCGGAAGAGAACGCCGGCATGGCGAGAGAGGCAAAGGATGTCGGGGAGAGCGGTGAAATGAACAGCGAGTCCTGTCCGGCGATCACCGACGTGTGCTCCCAGTCCAGCCGCAAGTTCGCAGTTTGCAGGCGGACGATCCCGAAATTAACGCCGTTGCCGGTGTTCGGAAATCCCCCCGCTAGATCGAGTTGAATGTCTGCAGAAGTCTTCGCGCCGGCGATACGCGGGCCGAATACTTCCAGCCCTATTTCCGACTGGCGCAGCGTAGCACCCACGGTCGCTTGCGGCCATCCCGGAAGGACCGGGACAGCATAGGAGGGGAGGTCAAGATTGTCAGAGTTGCCGATGGTGCGGAAGGCATTCATCAAGACGATGCCGTGCAGCCGGGCGCGATACTTGGAAGCGCTCTCGACTTTGGTTTGGTACTGCTCGTCGATCTTTGACCCGATCAGAGACGTCGATTCCTCCAGCTTCTGCACGCGTTCTTCCAGCGCTTCGGCAGGCTCATAACCCTTAGGATTAGCCGTACTGGTCGTCGCGGATGCGCTGGGTTCTTTGCCATTCTGAACCCCGACCTCAGAGTTGCCGACCGTGCCGGGCTTTTCGAGCAAAGCGCGGGTGGCCTGCAGATCGTGGCGCAACTGCTGCATCTCGGCACGGGATTGGGCGCTATCAGCCTTCATCTCCTCCACCAATGCACGAAGCTGGTGTACTTGATCTTGAAGATCGCGCAGCGTGGCAGCCTCTCCGGATCTAGACGCCGGTGTGTCCTGGGCGTAGTTGTGAATGCTGAACAGCAGCAAGGCGGCGACTGCGAACACGGTGCCGCGAAGTGTGGGATTTCTGTGGCTGTTCACACCGTCCTCCTGCGCCACCCGAATTCAGGCCCGTGCGAAAAGACTGAAACCGGGCTAAGGACTCGGGTGCGATAGCAAATTCTGACTTGTATCATCCCGCCGATTACTCATGAGCGAAGCCAGGTTCGAGCTGGTTTCGGGGGAGTTCGATCCCTGCGGAATCCGGCCCGGCACAACCATCCGGAACACGGTCGTGCTACGCGGTGTACGCTCCACAAAAATCTCTCCACCGTGATCCTGAACGATCTTCAGTACAACGGCCAGGCCGAGGCCAGTCCCGTTTTCTTTTCCATGGCTGACGAATGGATGGAAGAGGCGGTCGCGGATCGAATCGGCAATGCCCGGTCCGTTATCGGCGATCGAAATGGAAATGCCGCCGCCACTCTCAAAGGCGACGACTTCGACCTTGCCACCAACAGAGGGGGCGGCCTCGCAGGCATTGAGCAACAGGTTGTATAACGCCCGCTCCAGCTTGCGTTGATCAAACCAGCCAGATACTTGAGGATCGCACAACACCTCGACCGCGCGTTCATGATGCCGTGGATGAAGGCGGACCGCCTGCAGCGCGCGTTGAATGGTCTCCAAAACGTTGCTATAGCCTGCGCTGAGCGATTCGCGGGTGCGGGCAAATTCCAGCAGGGAGTCGAGCAGGTCGGTCATCAGGTTCACGCCACTGCGAACTTCCTGATAGAGTTCCTCGCGCTGTGCCGGGGTGAGATGAGCGTCGCAGAGAAATTCCGAGTTGGCAACGATGGCGGCAAGCGAGTGTCGCAAATCATGTGAAATCGAGCTGGCCATGCGCCCGATAGTGGCCAACTGTTCCGATTCCAGCAAATCTTGTTGAGTCTTGAGCAAGCTTGCGCGCATGCCTTCGAAGGCACGGGTCAGTTCCGCAACTTCGTCGCCTCCCCGCGCGTCGAGGGGATGATGAAAGTCACCCGCCTCCAAGGCTCGAACGCCGCCAACAAGGTTCCCCAGAGGCCGTGTAAATGTATCGGAGACAAAAAAAACCAGGCCGCTTCCCACGATAATTGCGGCGAACCCGAGAAGCAGGATGTAGCGGTTCAGTTCATCGAGGAATTTCGTCGCCTGGTCGTACGAGCCTAAGACGCTTAGCCGAACCGGCGTCGAGCGTGACCCGGAGAGTTCGAGAGAAGTCGCCAGAAAGCGCTCACGGCCAATCTGGACATCACGGGGCTGTTCCTGAACCGATCCCGTCATCAGCGATTGGAAGTTCGCGCCTTGCACCTGAGTTGACGGTAGAGTGCTTGCGACCACTTCATCCGCGCAGGAAAATGCGACTTGGCTGCCGGCAACCTTGCTTACTTCCGTCGCCAGCCGCTGATCGATTTCGTAGCCGATCACCAGAAACCCGAGCAGCGTCCCCTCGGTGCGAGAGCCACGGTAGATGGGCTGGATAAAACTTTGATACAGGTGATGATCACCCAGCCACCAATGGCTGGACTCGCCGCCTTCGTCGAGAGACTGCTGAAAATATCTCTCCGCTGAGTCCCGGTCGAATCCCGGAGTCTTGGTATGCAGCGCGACGACCTTGCCGCTACGATCCACGAGAACGAAGAGATCGCTGTTGGCGATCTCGGAAACGCTCTGGGAAGCGTCCTGAATCGTTCCGGGATCCGGGGCGGTCATAATGGCGCGCGTGATAGGCAGATCCGCAAGCAGCGCCACATCGCTGGTTAGCATCTTCTCGCGTTCGTGGCGGAAATCCTGAAAGGCCGCGACGGAATTGCGCAAGTTTACCGCGATGCTTTGCCGGACGTTGCGCTCGACGGTACGCCGGACCATCAGAAGGCAGGTCACCGTCAGGGCGGCAGTGATCAACAGCATGGCGAGCAGGAAGCGTGTGCGCAAACGTAGCCGCGGTCGAAACGCAATGGCGGGTTGTGCTGGGACTGGCGCGCCCGAAGAATTCACAAGATTCAGCGTACGAACTTATATCCCATGCCGTGCACGGTACGGAAATGCACCGGGCTGGATGGGTCTTTTTCCAGTTTCTGGCGGAGCTTGAGGATGTGGTTGTCCACGGTCCTGGTCGAAGGATAATTCTGGTAGCCCCATACTTCGTTGAGCAACTCGTCCCGGCTGATAACCCGGTCGGCATTCTGCACCAGGAACTGGAACGTCTTGAACTCCTGGGCGGTCAGGACAACGGGGTTGCCGTCGCGCTTGACATCCATTTTCCTGAAATCTACGGAGATTCCGTCAAAGCTAACGACTTGCAAGTCGGGTGTCCGAGAAGTGTGGCGCAGAGCGGCCCGCACCCGCGCCAGCAGTTCTCGCGGGCTGAAGGGCTTGGTGACGTAATCATCCGCGCCCAATTCCAGCAGCAATACCTTGTCGGAAACATCTGTAGCTGCGCTCAGCACCACGATAGGCAAGGTCGGAGCCAGGGCCTTGATCTCCTTACAGACGTCTCGTCCGGAAAGTTTGGGCAGTCGCAAGTCCAGCACGATGGCCGCGGGCGGAGACGCCTGAAAGCTGTCAACCGCCGACTTGCCGTCGGATTGAGTCTCGACCGTGTAACCCTCAGTCTCAAAAAGCCGCTTGAGCGCCTTCTGTACCGCAGGGTCGTCTTCCACCACGAGGATGCGTCCGGCAGGTTTGGCCGTAAGCGCAGGGCTCAAGGTCCTGCTTGGACTGAACGAGGTACTAAGATTTTCCATAGATTCTTTCCACCATGTTGTGGGCCGACTTCGCGCCCTTCAACATCGCCCCTTGGAAAGCGGTTCGACTTTCGCAGCTTACAACGTGTTTTGCCTAGGTTAACGCCGGATGGGGCCATTTGACATTATTTTTACAACTGGTCTTGACAATAGTTTTACAAGTTCACCCGAGTCTGCGAGCAGGTTCGGCGGCCTAAATGCGCGGTTTCGGATCGTTCGTACAACCGGAAGGTCCTCGCCATTCCTCTCCTGCAACTGTAGGCAAAGGCGTGAGTTGTGCCTGATCTGCTCTCAAGACTGGCCCAGCGACGGTCCCCAGGGTGTACCTCCGGTTACTAGTGCACTTCGGTCGGGGAGAAATACACTTTGGAGCAAGTACCGGCAGTCACAGGCTTCGACCTACTCTCCAACGAGGAAAGGCGTGTTCGGTAAGGGCCAAGTGAAAGACTTTGTAAAGGCGTCGGAGGGCGTACTCCGAAAAGGGAGCAGTGCGTCACTCGAGACGCTGGCTTCTGCGGCAATCGTGCTGCTGTTTCTTTTGTCGTTCTCCGCAGGGGCTGCGGCGCAGATTTCTCCTGGCCCGCTCTCGCGCCCGCACCAGTCGCTCAATGGATCGACAAATTGTGCCAGCTGTCACAAGTTCGGCGGACAGGCCGCCCTCAAGTGCCTGGATTGTCACACCGAGATTGCTTCCCGGCTCTCTGCACATAAAGGGCTTCACGCCACCTACCACATCCCGGCCGGTTCGAGTCAGGAGTGCGCCCGCTGCCACTCGGAGCACAATGGCGAAGACTTCCCGCTGATCAAGTGGGACACCAAGACTTTTGACCACAAAGATACCGGATACTTGCTGGAGGGAAAGCACGCTGGACTTGCCTGCAACAAGTGCCACAACCCTTCGCACATTCCTCCGCAGGAGCGCACATCGATCAAGACCAAGGATCTCAGCCGGACCTATCTCGGCGTGCCTACCGGGTGCGTTACCTGCCACGAAGATCAGCATAAGGGGCGGTTGGGGCCGAATTGCCAGTCCTGCCATAACTTCGTGGATTGGAAGTCGATCAACATGGGGCAGTTCGATCACTCCAAGACCCGTTATCCGCTCACCGGGCTGCATGCGCAAGTGCAGTGCGCCAAGTGTCACGTGAATGGAGCCGATGGGAAGCCGCAATACGTCGGCATCGCGTTCAACCAGTGCTCTGACTGCCACAAAGATCCGCATCATGGCAGCTTCCCGCAAAGCTGCCAGTCCTGCCACAACACCAACGGATGGAAAAAAATTTCCCTGCAGACGATTAACGAGCGCTTCGACCACTCCAAAACGAAGTTTCCGTTGCTCGGCAAGCATGCCAGTGTCGCGTGCTCCCAGTGCCACGCGAACGGCGATTTCAAGAAACCTCTGGCCTTTGCGAAGTGCATGGACTGTCACAAGCCCGACCCGCACAAAGGACAGTTCGCGAAACGTCCCGATGGCGGCGAGTGCGCCTCCTGCCACAAGGTAGAGGGATGGAAGCCTTCTACCTTCACGGTGAAAGAGCATGCCTCGACGGAGTATCCGCTGAAAGGTGGTCACGCGCGCCTGGAGTGCGCGCAATGTCACATCCCGAAAGGCCGCGACACGGTTTTCAAAGTGAAATTCGAGCGCTGTACCGACTGTCACAGCGATCGTCATGCGCAGCAATTTGCCGCCGCTCCGTATTTCAACGCTTGCGATCGCTGCCACACGGTGGAAGCCTACAAGCCGTCCACTTTTACGCTCCTCCAACACCGGCAGACCCACTTCGTTTTGACCGGCGGACATCTGGCGGTTCCATGTTCGGACTGTCACAAGGAATCGGCGGAGTTCCAGCCGAAACCTGCGGTGATTTATCACTGGAAGAATCTGAACTGCAGCAGTTGTCACGCCGATCCGCACAAGGGACAGTTCAAAGAGCGTATGCAGCAACCGCGCGCAGACGGTTCAGTGGCCGGATGCGAAGCATGCCACACCACGAAGTCGTGGAGGGAAGTCTCGGGTTTCGACCACGCGAAAACGAAATTCCCATTGCTGGGGGCGCATCGCGCAACGGCCTGCATTGACTGCCATAAGCCGCCCAATCTCGAAACCAAGATGCTCAATGTGGATTTCAAGGCTGCGCCAACGCAATGCGAAGACTGCCACCAGGACATTCACGGTAAGCAGTTTGCTCAGGGGGACGTCACCCATTGCGTCGGGTGTCACAATACCGCGAAGTGGAAGCCTTCGTTGTTTGACCATGACAAACGGACTGTATTTCCGCTTCGTGGCGCCCATCAGAACGTGCGCTGCGCCGAGTGTCACAAACTGACGCGATTGGTTGCGGAGAAGACGGTCCTATTCTATAAACCAACTCCGAAAGACTGCGCCGCGTGTCACGGACCAACAACGGCAGCCCCCAAAGTGAAGCAATCTGGGTTATGATGGCTCCTTTGTCGGAGCTCTTGGGGTATCCGGTGACCGAATAACTCCTGCAAAGGGAAGTTGGGTGCAACCCTCCGGTTACAAAAGTGCATCTTCCGTGTATGTCTCTGATAAGTAAGCGCTTCTTCCTCTTCCCTGGCCACGAGTTTACATTTTCTTAACATTGTCAGCAGCATGGAAAAACTTCTTCGCAACGGGCAGAAACTACCATTTCACCCAGGCTTCCGGCAGCCCAATGGTAACCGAGCTTATGTCCCAATGGCCCGCCAGAATTGGGTCTGACGTAACTTTGAGCTAAGCATGTCCCATCGCGTACCCTAGTTGGACTGCTGATTGCTGTCGGTTCTTTTATCACGTTTCATATCCGTTTATTCCTGTTGCCGTACCACCAACTGTAAGGGGTAAGTCCTATGTGGGGTGCTTGGGGCACACTGAATACACGAGCGGTATGGCTGCTGGTATTTTTCGGGCTATTGGGCAGTGCTGGAGCGCAGGTTTCTGGAGGCACGCACAGCCCGCACGGGAATTTGACTGTTCCGTGCCAGAACTGCCATACGGCGAGCGCCTGGAAGCCGATCCGCTCCGTACCCGAGTTTGACCACAATCAAACGCGCTATCCACTTCGCGGGATGCACCAATCGGTAGCTTGCACAGGGTGCCACACGAAGCCAGTGTTTACTAATGTAGGACAGCGATGTCAGGACTGCCACGCCGACATCCACCGCCGGCAGCTCGGAGCCAATTGCGAACAATGCCACACGGTGCGGGGATGGCAGGTTTCCATACAGCAGGTGCAGCAGCACAACAATCGCTTCCCGTTGACCGGAGCGCACGCCGCCGTAGACTGCGACTCGTGCCACAAGGGCGCAGCCAGCGGTCAATTCGTGGGACTATCGACGGAATGCTATTCCTGCCACGCTGCCGACTTTAAACAGACTGTCAATCCGAATCACGTTTCCGCAAAATTTCCGACTGCCTGCAACACCTGCCACACCACCGACAGCTGGTTCACGACAAATTTCGATCACAATTCCGTCGGATTTCCGCTGACCGGTGGACATGCTGTTCCGCCCCGTCAGTGCGCCGACTGCCACATCAACAACAATTACAACCTATCGAGCACGGCGTGTGTGACGTGTCACATGAAGGACTACCAGGGAACGACCAATCCCAATCACGTCGCGGCGAACTTCTCGCAAACCTGCGATCAATGCCACAACACGGTTTCGTGGATGAACGTCACCTTTAACCACAACAGTACGGGATTTCCGCTGACCGGCGGGCACACAGTTCCGCCGCGCCTGTGCACCGACTGCCACGTTAACAACAACTACAACATAACGGCAACGGCGTGCGTGAGTTGCCACTTGAAGGATTACCAGGGAACAAGCAATCCCAATCACGTGACCGCGAATTTCCCGCAGGGATGCGATCAGTGTCACAACACGACGGCGTGGTCGAATGCGAGCTTTAACCACAACAGCACCGGATTTCCGCTGACCGGCATGCACACGGTTCCGCCGCGGCAGTGCACGGATTGCCACGTCAACAACAACTACAACTTGACAGCAACTACGTGCGTGACCTGCCACCTGACGGACTTCCAGGCGACCACAAATCCCAGTCACGTCACCGCAAACTTCCCGCAAGCCTGCGATCAGTGCCACACCACGGCGTCGTGGCTGAACGCGACCTTCAACCACAACAGCACTGGGTTCCCGCTGACCGGTATGCACACGGTTCCGCCACGGCAGTGTACCGACTGCCACGTCAACAGCAATTACAACTTGACGTCCACGGCCTGCGTGACGTGCCACCTGACTGATTTCCAGGGAACCACCAATCCCAATCACGTGAGCTCGAATTTCCCACAGGGATGCGATCAGTGCCACAACACCACGTCGTGGCTGAACGCGACCTTCAATCACAACAGCACGGGATTTCCGCTGACCGGAGCGCATACTTCGCCGCCCCGGCAATGTACGGATTGCCACGTCAACAACAATTACAACCTGACCAGCACTGCATGTGTGTCGTGCCATCAGACGGACTACAACAACGCGACGACGCCGGTGAACCACATTTCGGCCGGGTTCCCGACCACCTGCGAAACCTGCCACGATACCGTTCTGTGGACCGACGCCACCTTCAATCACACGACGACGGGATTCCAGTTGACGGGCGCGCACATCGTTCCGCCGCGCCAGTGCATCGACTGTCACATCAACAACAATTACTCGCTGAACAGCACGCTTTGCTACTCGTGCCATCAGAAGGATTACACCGGCACGACCAATCCCGCACACGCTACGGCAGGATTCCCTACTACCTGCGAACTGTGCCACGACACGACCGTCTGGACGGACTCGACCTTTAACCACAACAACACCGCGTTTCCGCTGACCGGTTCGCACACAGTTCCGCCGCGCCAATGCGCTGACTGCCACGTCAACGGCAACTACACGACGCTGCCGACCACCTGCGTCGGTTGCCATCAGACGGACTACAACAACACGACCAATCCGGGGCACTCGGCCCAGCCCCAGTTCTTCCCGACGACTTGCCAGACCTGCCACAACACAACGGCCTGGACCGGCGCCACCTTCAACCACACGCAATACACACCATTCCCCACAACGCACGGGAACGCGCAAAGTGTGTGCTCGACCTGCCACACCAATTCGAATGACTATTCGGTATTCCAGTGCACCGGCTGTCACGGAGGTAATAACGCCGCGAACTTCAACCACCCGAATGTCAGCGGGTATGTCTACAACAGCGTGAACTGTTATCAGTGTCACCGGAACGGTCAGGGCGGATAGTCCACTTCGAGTTCGGATTTGCCGCAATCGATGGATGGCGGCAGTCGGTATGCGGAGCGCCAGCAAGCGATGGAGAAGAATGAAGGCAGTTCAGAAACATCTTGGAATCGCGATGATGGCGCTCTCGTGTGCCGCGGCACAGAGCAATCCTGCGAACGTGACGGTGCAAAATGTCGTCACCGCGCAAGAAGGAACCGGTTTGCGCGTGGAGATCACGCTCAGCGCGCCGGTCAATCCCTCGGTTGAAACGGCGGAGAATCCGCACCGCATTCTGCTCGATTTTCCGGGCACGGCTGCCGGCTCAAGCACAAAGACTCTCTCGGTCAATGTCAACGGCGTGCGCCGGATCCGCACCGGCCAGCACAGCACCAGTCCCATGGTGACTCGCGTAGTCCTCGATCTCGACCAGACGCACGGGTACACGGTGAAGTCCCAGGGCAACGTGGTCATTCTCACGGTGGCCGCACCGGAGAAGCGGGTTGCGCGCAACACGCCAGTAGCGGCTACCTCCGGCAACCTGGTCGGTATTTTCCGGAGACATCGGGATTCGGCTCCCGTGATTGAGCAGCCGGAGGAAACATCAAGCTCGTTGCCACCGCCTCCCCCGGCAATCTCGGGTCCGGCCTTCGAGCCTCCAAGGAATACTTCTTCACTGCCTGCACCCCCGCCGGCTATTGCCGAAAGACCTGTATCCACTCCGAAGCCTGAGGTCGCAACCTCCGCTTCGCCGCAGCCCCAGCCTTCGATCGATCGCACCGTGACTGCCGCTGCCGCGCCGCCCCCTTCGGCAGCCGCTGTGCCGGCTGCAGTCACTTCGCCTCCTCCTATGACGACGCCCGCTCCCGAAGCGGTAGCGCCGGTCCCGGCCGCAAAAGCGCCTGCTCTGACCTCGCCTGCTGTGTCGACACCGCCAACGGAGACAGCGTCCGCTGTAACGCCTGAGGTTCCGTCCAGTCCAAGCGCTGAAAATGCCGCCCCGGTCTCCGCCACTCCGCCCACCCCGACAGCGCCGACCACGACTGCTGAGACTTCCACGATGATCGCTCGGAGTGACGATCCCAACCTGCGCACGGTCTTCAAGGTGAAGTATGTAGCCGAGGGCGTCGCCTATCTGGAAGGTGGACGCGCTCAGGGTTTGGCCGAAGGCATGAAACTAGAAATCGAAGATTCAAACCTGCCTGCAAAACAGGGACAGAGCGTCAACGCGGCTGACCCCAGGGTGGTTGCCGAACTGGTGGTGAGCGCAGTCGCTGACACTTCTGCTGTCACAGACATTCACACGCCAAAGCGTCCGGTGAAAGTGGGCGATCTCGCTTACCTGTCGAGCGATGATGCCGAGGCGCTGGTGCGGCAGCGGACATTGAGCGCCACGCGCCAGTATCCGGCGGTGATTTCTTTTACCGAGGATGACACGATCGATGAAGAGGCGCGGCAAGAAGTGCCACGGCCACCGCTGCCTTCGGTGAACCGCGCGCGGGGACGCTTCGGCTTCGATAACATCGAGACTATCAGCCACGGCACCAGCAACGTGACCAGTTCCGATCTGGGGTTGGTGTTTCGTGGCGACATCACGCGAATCGGCGGCACCTACTGGAATCTCAGCGGCTATTGGCGCGGCGAGTTGACCAAGGCTTCGGCGGCGAGCCAGCAGACCCTGCAGAACCTGATCAATCGCACCTATCACCTGAACATGACGTATGACAATCCGAATTCCATGCTGGTGGCGGGATTCGGACGGTTGTATCTTCCCTGGGCGCCCAGCATGGATACGATCGACGGCGGATACTTCGGCAGAAGACTTTCCAAAGGCTCGACGCTCGGAATCTTCGGCGGATCCACACCCGATCCGTCGTCATGGGACTACAGTCCAAACCGGGTCATCGGCGGAGCGTTCATCAACTTCGAGGGCGGAGAGTACAACGGGTTCCACTACAGCGCCACGACCGGAGGTGGCGTCAGCCTGGTGAATTGGCAACTTGACCGCCCCTTCGTGTTTGTCGAAGATTCGATCTCCTACCGCCGCACCTTCGCCCTCTATGAATCCGCCCAATTGGACAGCCCGCAGGGAAATTCCGTGGCCGCTTCTCCGGGCCCGGGTCTGGGGCGCAATTTCTCCACGCTCCGCGTGAATCCGCATCCCCGTCTGGAACTTGATCTGAACTACAACTACTTCCGCGACATACCGACATTCGATCCCAATCTGGTCGGTACGGGCCTGCTCGACAAATATCTTTTCCAGGGATTTAGCGCCGGGGGCCGCGTGGATGTCTGGAAGCAGGTTTGGCTCTCGACCAACATCGGCCGCAGCAATGGAACGGGCGACGCGAAATCTTCCCTCAATGAGATGTTCGGCGTGACGTTCGGCCGGATTCCATGGGCGAATCTGCGCGCTGATCTCCACTACGCAAAGTTCAATGGCTCGTTCGGCAACGGAGACTACGAGTCCTTCTCGTTATCGCGACAGATGAACGACCGCCTCCGCCTCGAAATGTTGCTGGGCCAGCAAACCTTTAACTCCACTTTGACAACCAACACCCGCGGTCGATTTGTCACTGGCACGATCGATACCACGCTCGGGCCGCACTACTACATCCAGGGCATCTTCACTACCAATCGCGGGGACTTGAGTTACGACCAGTTCATGTTTTCGCTTGGGTATCGTTTCGATAACAGAAGGAAGCGCGAATGATGCATCCCCCAAGAATCGCCGCTCGTTCCGCCGCCGTGCTCATCGCCCTTGCCGGTTGCTGTTTTGCCGCGGAAGGTGGGGCGCCCGATGTGCAGCGATTGGACGATCTGCTGACACGCACCGCCAATCAAACCTCGGTTTTTCTCGACCAGTTTTCGGATGTGAAGTGCACCGAGCAAGTGCGGCAAGAGAAACTCGGAAAGGACAACAAAGTCCAACTGAAGGAAGATTCAACTTACGACTATCTGGTGATCCTGACCAACACAGGCGGAGAGTTGAATCTCTCCGAATCCCGCATTCCGCTTCACGAGGCCAAGAAAGATCGCAAGAATACTTCGATGTTGCTGAGCAACGGGTTTGCCACATTGTTCCTGGTTTTTCATCCGGTTTACTCGGCGGCATTCAAGTTCAATCTGGAGGGTGAGGAAACGCTGGATGGCCGAGCCCTGGAGAAGATTGGGTTCCAGCACATTCCGGGCATGAAGTCCCCGGCTGCGCTGGCCTTACGCGGACGCGAGTATCCACTGGAGTTGTCGGGCACGGCATGGGTCGATCCGCAGACCGGGTCGATCGCCAAAATCGAAGCCGGGATCGCCGACACGTTGCAGGATGTCGGCCTCAAGGCTCTGAGCTCCGAAATCGATTTTGCTCCCTTGAAGTTCGCCGATTCCCAGCAAGCTTACTGGTTTCCCACGCAGGCGCGGGTGGAGGTCGAAACTCCGCACCAGCACTGGCGTAACTTGCACCAATTCACGGCTTACAAGAAATTCTCAGTGAGCACAGAAGAGCAGGTGATTAAGAAATGAGCGCAAATGCCACCGCTACGGCCCGGATCGCACAGGGTGTAAGGTCCGTACCCGACACCGAACGAGGCCACCGTATTCGCCTCTACAGTTTGTATGTCCTTGCCTTCGCGACGAACCTGGCAATTTTTATTTACGGCTTCGATTACTACAAGCTATCGTCCATCGACCGGCCATTTTCTCCGAAGCATCATCTATTGCGGCCCAGCGGGCCCATCGGCCTCTACCTGGGATTCATGGGGGTCGCGTTGTTTGTCGGAATCTTCCTGTATCCGATCCGGAAGCACTGGGCATGGCTCGCGCAATTCGGCAAGACGCGGCACTGGCTCGACATCCATGTGCTGATGGGACTTACCGCGCCGTTCATCATTGCCTTCCACTCTACCCTGAAGTTCCGGGGCATCGCCGGGATGGCTTTCTGGATCATGTTCGCCGTCTCCGCCAGCGGCGTTGTAGGGCGATATCTATACGCCCAGATTCCACGCAAAGTCACAACCGCCGAATTGTCAATGAAGGAATTGCAGGAGTTGCAGGAGAATCTTTCTCAGCAACTGGCCGCCCAAAAGCTGCTGCCTGAGGCAGATCTGCGGGCGCTGCTGCGCATGCCGGATGCGAACTTCGTCGGGCGGTTACCAATCTTTATTGCGCTGCCGTACATGATGATTCTCGATTTGGTTCGCGTTTTCCGGGTGGCGCGCCTCCGCCGTCACGCGCTCACCTTTGGCGAGTCGATCGGGGCGCTGGCTGGATTCCTTCCTACCCGGCATCGCGAACTGGAAAAGGCAATTCACGCCGCGGCGGAAGAGGCGGCACTCTCCAAGCGAATCCTGTTTCTTTCGCGATCGCAAAAAGTGTTTCACCTGTGGCACGTCGTGCATAAGCCTTTCAGCTATGCGTTTGCCGTTCTCGCGATGTTGCATATCGGGCTGCAATTCGTGCTGGGATATTTTTAGAACCCATGGATACTCTCATCACGTATGCAATCGGCGGCGGCATTTGTTTCATCTTCCTGTTCTTCTATCTCAGGAGCCTGAAGAAGAGGGAAGCCCGCGCCCGCGAGGCAGCCGAAAAGGGCAAGCTGTTTTCCGAAGGACCTAAGGCCCAGCATCCGCACATCGACAGCAATTACTGCATTGGCTGCGGCACCTGCACCAGCGTTTGTCCAGAGGGCGACGTCCTGGCAATGATCGCCGGCAAGGCCGTCATCGTCAATGGACACAAATGTATTGGGCATGGGCTGTGCGCTGACGCCTGTCCAGTCGGCGCGATCACCATGGTCATGGCCAGCCCCAGCATGGCAGCCGACATGCCCCATCTCACTCCGGAATACGAAACCACGGTCAAGAACCTCTTCATTGTTGGAGAACTCGGCGGCCTGGCGCTGATCAAGAATGCCGTGAATCAGGGTCGCGATTGTGTCGACACTGTGGCCACGAGGTTGAAGAAGACTAGCGCTCCCGCGGCCCAAGGCGTCCACGACCTGATTGTCATCGGAGCCGGTCCGGCGGGCATCAGCGCTTCATTGCGCGCAATCGAGCACAAAATGAAGTATCTCACCATCGAGCGTGACGAAATCGGCGGCACGGTTGCCAAGTATCCGCGGCAAAAACTGGTGATGACCAGCCCCGTGGAATTTCCCATGTACGGCAAGTTCAAGAAGATGCAGCTCTCGAAAGAGAACCTGCTGGCCTTCTGGGACATGATTCTGAACCGGTCCGATTTCAATGTTTCTACCGGCGAAAAAGTAGACGATGTCCAGAAAGGACCGGACGGAATCTTCACTATAGTCACTGGCACGAATCAATATCGCGCCCGCGCCGTCATCCTCGCACTGGGACGCGCCGGAGAGCCGCGCAAACTAGGCGTGAAAGGCGAGGATTTGCCCAAAGTGATGTACCGTCTCATCGAAGCCGATCATTACATCAACAAGAAGGTTCTCGTGATCGGCGGCGGTGACAGCGCGGTTGAAGCCGCCATGGGGCTGGCTAGTCAAAAAGGAAATCAGGTCACGCTCTCATACCGGAGCGAGCGTTTCAGCCGGATCAAGGAGCGCAACGCCAAGCGCATCGAAGACTTCGTGCGATCGGGAAAGATCACCGTGCTATTTAACTCGAGTCCGGTCGAGTTCAAGCCGGAATCGGTGGTCATTGACGTTGCCGGTGCCAAGCAGGAGATCCCGAACGATTTTGTTTGGATCTTTGCCGGGGGAACGCCGCCAAACGCGTTCCTGAAAAAGATCGGCGTGGGCTTCGGTGCCCGCGATCTCACTCTCGAGGCTAGCAAAGAAGCCAAGCAGGCGGACGCAGATCGGAAGCAACTCGCACAAGCCGCCGGCGCTCCAGCGCGCTAAGGAGTTTCTTTCAACTTACTTTTCGCGGGCACGACCCTTCAAAACCTGTTTGGCCTTCGTGGTTTTGTCCTTGGTCGCCCTCTCTATCGTAAAATTGAGCGCTTGCCACTCGCCGATTTAGCAAATCTTGTCGTGGTCATGGTGCGCCCGCGGAATCCTCTGAACATCGGGGCCGCTGCCCGGGCAATGACGAATTTTGGCGTCCATCGCTTACGGGTGGTCAATCCGTACAAGCTGGCATTCCGGGAAGCACGCTCGGCCGTAGGCGCGTCGGCAGTTTTGCAGGATGCCGAGGAGTTCACGTCGGTCGAGGAAGCTGTTGGCGACTGCTCTCTCATCCTTGGCACTACGGCCGTTCGCAATCGCACGCTGCAGCAGCCGGTAAGGCGGCTCGATGAACAGTCCGGCGATCTCATCCGAATGGCGCTGCAAGGTAGCTCTGTGGCGCTGCTCTTCGGGTCCGAAAAGATCGGCCTGACCAACGATGACTTCAGCCATTGTCACTGGCTGATGACGATTCCCACCCACAAGACCAACATATCGATGAACCTCGGCCAGGCGGTCGCGGTTTGTCTCTATGAACTCTCCCGCGGCGTTTCGCCCGAGAAGCCTTCGGCAGAACCAGAACTCGCAACTGCAGCCCAAACTGAACAGATAACGGAGATCCTGCTGGAAGGGCTTGGCATCAGCGGCTACGTGAAGCCTGGCACGGACAAAATGTTCGAGAAGAAAACGCGGCAACTGATCTTACGCATGAAACTCGGAACGTATGACGCTAAGCTTCTTCTGGGCATGGTGAGGCAGATTCTCTGGAAGCTGCATCACCCAGGCAAACCCTAGCGCTTTGTGCGTTGGGCGGAGCCCTGAATCGAACTCCGTTTAAGGCGAAACTGCACCAGCCAGACGCTTGGGGTTGGCTGTCCATCGACCACCGGCGGGGAGAACTCCCAGCGTTGCGCCGCTCTCAGCGCTCTTTCGGCGAAATAAGAGCTTGATCCTCGTGTCTTAAAGCTCGCCGAGGTTACTTTGCCCGAAGCATCAACGTCGACCCTTACGGTCACTTTGATCGTGCCTGAGATCGTGTTTTGCGCGCTTTTGGGGACATCCGGCATCACCTGGCGCGTGACCTCGCCGTTGCTCGAACCTCTCGGCGTGGGCGGTTCCACGCTCTTAGCCTGGGGCGGCGAGGGAACTTCACCGCTCCTGACAGGCGTTGCTTCGGGAGCGGAGGACGAGGTTTTGCCGCGCGAGTGAATGAACGCATATCCAACCAAAACCAACACCACGACCACGACTGCAATGGCGAAGACCGGCAATCGATTGGTGCGGGCAGAAGGTGCGGGGGCAGGCTCCGGCGCAGGTACCGAGCGTGCCGCGGGCTGCAATCGTGCCTGGATCTGCGACAAGGAGCATCGCCGTTTCGGGTCTAGCTGCAGGCACTCGCGCGCAATCCCGCGATACGGCTCCGGAACGCTTTCCGGCGGGCCTGATTTGCCTGGAGCGGCCTGCTCGGCAAGCTTCGCATCCTGTGTGAGCGCCTCGACAATCACCACCCCAAGAGACCAGACGTCGCTCGCGGATGAAATGACTCCTGAATCGGTCTCGGGCGCGTCATAGATGTCCCGGAGCTTGCGGGCCGAGTTCGTTTCCGAAGCGGAAGTGGCCTGGTCGGAGGAGAGCTTCAGGTGATCTCCCACCGCGAGGATGTTCGACGGCTTGATCCTGCAATGGACCAACCCTTTGCCGTGCACGTAAGAGAGCGCTTCGAGCAGGGGCGGTAGCAGGTCCGAAACCTCAGACGGTTCCAGCGCCCGCTGCGGAAGAATCTGCGAAAGATCTTCCTCCGCAAATTCCATGATTGCGTACACAAACTGCGCGCCATCCATCTGGACGCGTCCGGTCTCGAATATGCGAATCAGGTGCGGTTCGGAAAGCCTTGCCGCTGCGCGAAGTCTCGAGAGCTGACGCTCAGCGTCCGAGGCCTCGGTGGCAATTAACTTGATTGCGACCTTCTGTGTCCCCAACGCGGAGCTCTCCGTCAGAAAGACTGCGCTGTGGTCAGAGCCGCCCAACCATTGGCGAAGCGGGAACTTCCCGTCCACCGTGCGGCCTACCCAGGTTTTCCACGACTCAGGTTTGATGATCGGCGGCATTCGCGATCCAACATTCTATGACATGTGCGCTGCATCGGCACATCCAAAGGTTCACAAATGCCGCATACCTTCGGCCAAGGGTGCTGCCGAGCCGAGGCGTTACCTGCTCTTGTAGCTAAAGGTCACCTTGGTCTCTTCATCGAGCACCAGCGGCCGCACGAAGGCGAAGGATGTACCCGCATGGGGCACATCCACCGGAATGGGCAACACTCCCGCAACTCGCTTTTGCAGGTTGATGACGTTGGCCGAGGCATTCTGAACGCTGCCCGGCGCCATCATCACCAAGGAGCTGTAACTCCGCCCGTTCGCGGCCAAGTCCGTACTGCCGTGGAATTGCCCGCCCACCACCGATGGTTGAGTCTGGATCTGCTTTGCTTCCGTGGACACCTCAACAGTTTCTGCAGCCGCGGCGACGCTGACTGGAAAACTGTACATCGAAGGCTGATTGGCGTTGTAGTTGAGATTGAACGTGGAGGTTCGAAATCCCGGCGTCTCTATTCTCGCTTTAAAGTTGCCGGAGGGCATTCCCGGGATCAGGAAGTGGCCACTCGCATCGGTATTGGCGGCTCTGGTTGAGCCGTTCGTGGCTGAGGTGATCGTCACGCGAGCATTGGAGACGACTGCCCCTGTCGGATCGGTGACGTAACCTCCGATTTGACCGGGGAAAGCCTCCAATCGCGCCTCCGCATCCCGATCTTCTTCTCGCCGGAGCACATATTCTTCTTCGCGGAACGGTTCCGGGACGAGGTTGGCGGCAATCACATCTCCGCCAAAATCCTTGACCTTGTATCGCTCCGGCAGGAAGACTTCCCAATTCAACAAGCTGACGGGAATGTCCATTTTCGGCAGACTAAGTTCGGCGCCACCCTTTTTCGCAAACGGCGCACCGGAATGCATGAACACGAAAGAAACTGTGTACGAATCAGTGGGACGAAATCCTGGTCGCAAGAGCGGAATCCGGCTTCCATCGGGACCTTGCAGCGGTTTCACGGGTTCACCGGCAACATCTGCCGAGACGATCGTCGCTCCTGCAGGAAGGCCAACCTTGAGAAATGGCTGCGCCTGGTTCTTGAGCACCAGCTTCACTTCGGTCAGCGACTTGCCCTCCGAGGTGACTAACGTGGTCACGACCGCACTCTCGGCCACCGCTGCGAGCACGCTGCCATCGGGGAAGCGCACCCAGTCCAGCGCGAGCGTCGGAGTTTCATTGGGCTGCCGGTGATAACGGAAGGCCGCCTGCGGAGGAAAATGTGCCAACGACCGTAGATATGGATTCGTCTCCTTTACGTCCATGCGCTTCAGGCCGCCGGCTTCGGTTGCTGTGATCTCCATCGTCCCAGCGCCTTCGACCAGTACTTCTCCAGTCTCGCGTTGCGCTCCTTTGAAGCCGAGGAACGGAGCTTCGGCTTTTGCGCCGCTGATGGATCGCTCCATAGAAATCAGGAATTGATGCGAACGCTCGCCCGCATTCACCTTCAGCTTTAGCACCCCAGACTGCGCTTCACTCGAGTCCAGCGAAGGCCCGGTTACGCCTGTGATCTCGTATCCGGCGGGTATCGCAACCTGGAATTGATTGGGGTCGCCCGACACCACTGTAATGTCGGCGAGAACTGCAACGCGCATCTCGGCCTCGCTGACTGAAACCAGCGTCTTCTCATCGGCCAGGAACCGGACCTCATGCGGAACTGCGGGAGCAACGGTTTCTCGGGTCGTCCACCAAACCGTCGTTGTTTGTCCCGGCACGAGCGTAGCCTCGATTGCGGTGTGCCCGTTTTCAGACTTGCGGCTCGTGATCAAGCCAGGGCTGAGGCTGGCGAAGGTGTGATCGCCCGGAATAAGCAACGCCAGTTGCACGCTGCCCGCGGCAGGAACCGGAAGGCTGAATGAGGCTCGTCCGGCTTCGACCCTCAGCGGCAACCCGGAATCGAGCGCCACCGAAAAATCACCCGGGCCCGGCAGCAGCGCTGTATGCATGCCGTTTTCCTGAATCAGAGGAATCCCTTTTCCATTCTGACGAGCGTCGAGGACCGTCATTCCGTTGATCAAAGGAACTTTGATCATCCCTTTGTGGAAGACTTGTCCCTGCAATTCGACGGTGCCACGCACGCCCTCGTTCGTAACGTTCAGCTTGAGATTCGCGTGCTCGAGAGAGTAGGGAAGCGGGGCCACTTCCGTGATCTTGGGTTGCCTCGATGCCAGCGCCACCAGCCGGTTGTATTCGTCCAGAGTCAAGGTCACATTCCCCGGGTCGGGCAAGGGTAACGTAGATTTCTCTTGCGCAACTGAAACCGCCGCACCCACGCAAAGCAGAAGACCTGCAAGGAATCTCGTTTTCATCGCACACCTCCCTTTTTCTCGCGCTGAATGCTGAATTCGGCGGATGGAAACTGGTTTTCGCTGGTGAGTTCGGAAACGAGAAAAATCGATGGACCGAACGCGGGGAATGACACCGTGACCGGAAGAATCCCCGTGACCTTCCCTCCAATGGACTTAGCTTTAAAGGAATCCAGCAGAGCACGGGTTCCATCTTTCTTGTCCTGTTCGCGCTCCTTCTCGTCGAGTGCGTCCGTGGCGACGGGAGCAGACGCGGGCTGGGCCACGCCACTACCACGCATCGGTGTCAGGACTGCTGAGTTCGGGCTCTGATACTGCTCGGTCCGGAACGTGCCCGGCTCCGCATTGACGCGGTACCTCGGTGGGTAATAAAGCAGCAGCCCAGTGCGTGAAATGGGAAGATCGAGCGCGGGAAGCGTTACTTGCTCCCGCCCTTTTTCTTCCCAGGCGGTAGCCTTGGTCATATACAGGATCTCGATCGCGAACGCGGGAGCGTCACTCCCACCGCGCGATTTTTCGAGCGGCAGCAGCAGGCTTCCGTCAGGAGCCTGCCCCGGCCGCACTGGCCTTCCCGCCAGTGACGCGCTCCACACCGTCGCTCCCGGAGGCAGTGTGACCTTCACGAAATTGCGCTGATTGTTGCGGACGGCGTAGCGCGCCTGCACCAGTTTTTTTCCGTCGGAGCTCATCAACACCTGATATCGAGCTTCTTCGACGTTCGCCATCAAGACCGTCTGCTGGTCGTAGCGCGCGACATTCACGCTGAGAGACCGCATCGCACCAGCCTCGCCCGGACGCGCTCGGAACGCAACCAGCGCCGGAGACTGCCGGCTGGCCACCATCGGGCCTAGATCGGAGGCGTCCGCCTCCTCCAGGCCCTGCGCCTTCTGATCCTTGATCTCACCGGCTCCCAGAATTTCAACGGCCGCGCCACCCGTATCCCGCTCCGTCTGCAGAAGGCGCAGCAGGGGAATCTCGATGATGCCGTCTTTGGGCAACCGGACCTCTCCGTTTATGACGAAGCGCGCGCTGTGCTCGACTGGCTCCAGAAAGCTCACGACGAGTTCGCCGTTCTTCATTTCCCAGTCGGCGACCATCGCGCCAGAAACCTGGTTCACGGTGATCTTCTCCGGGAGCGCGACATGAACTTCCCGCGCGGCGCCTTGCACGATCTCAATATTGGCTTCCGCGTAAACAAGGCTTGCATCCTCCCCGAGGCTCGTCAGCTGCGTGAGCGAACCCCGCAGACGAAGAGGAAGGTCCACATGATGGTCTTCCGACTTCTTCCTCCAGGTGAAGCTCAAGGCTTCGTTCCCGCGGCCGTATGCCAGCCAGTTGGTCTCGCCGGCAGTCTCGGCTTTCTCCGAGAGCAATCCTCCGCTGACTCTCAGATCGATCCCATCGCGCGGAACGCGAACCGCTGCCCGAGTCACGCCAGATTCCGTCGAGGGAAGGGAAATGCTTTCCTGGCCCGGAGAGACAGTCACCGGTACATCGATATCGAGGGTCAGCACCCACCGTCCCGAATGCGAGAGCAGCGCCGCTAAATGCGTACCTTTACCCGATCCGCCAGGGACGAGCGACACCGGCTTGCCGTCCAAATGCGCCTCCCGCACCAGCAAACCAGCCGGCACCGGCACGCGCACCCAGCCATCTTTCAGAACGTCGACAGTGAGGCTGGCGCGACCTGCGGCAAGGTCACCCGATACGCGCAGGTCATAATCCACACGGGTTAAGGTGGCATCCAGTGGTGGCGGTTCCGGACCATGTTCCACGGGATACGCTTTCGCGCGCAGGATGCGATATTCATCGACCGGAATTACCACCCACCCGGCAGCGTGCGATGGCTCGACAGGTTTGTCTTGAGATCGCGCCTGAAGGGCGCAGAGACCGCATAATGCGGTGCAGGTGAATGTGATCCAAAGGAAGCGCCTGAGCTCAGAAGCAACCGAGAGAATCGACGTTTTCATAGTTCAACCTTCACTCCAGTAATCCTGGGTATATGTCCAACAATTCGGGGGATGCTTCGGCGGCTGCCGTCACTCAGAGTAAGAATGTGTAGCGCGGGAAATATTGCGAAGTATTTCAGAGCACTGAGGCAGGGTTACCGCTGGGAACTGAGGTAATAACGCAGCTTCCTGGAACACGCTGCTGTACGATAGCAGGTCGCCAGAGTTGCCCATGGAGGCCCAGTTTGGCATTCAGCACCGAGAAATCAAGGCAGGCCTATGAACGCACGCTGGGAGTCCTGATCGAAGCGAGCAGTTCTTCCTCCCGAGGCCCAGCCAATTTTGGAAAGTACCCGATCTTCATGGAGCGCGGACGCGGCTCGCGCATTTACGACGTTGACGGCAACGAGTACATCGACTGGATGATGGCCTTTGGCGCGCTGCCGCTCGGACACGCGCATCCTGAAATCGTCGAGGCAATCGCTGAGGCGGCCAGCACAGGAGCCCACTTTGCGACCGCAACTCCGGTGGAACTCGAAGTGGCCGAGATGATCCAGAAGATGGTTCCGAATGCCGAGAGAGTTCGCTTCGCCAACACCGGAACTGAGGCGGTGATGGCCGCCATCCGGTTGGCTCGGGGCGTGACCGGGCGTCCGAAGCTTCTGAAGTTCGAGGGACACTACCACGGATGGCACGATGACTTGCTCGTGAGTTCAAACGTGCTGCCGCCCGCAGCACTTGGCTTGCGCAGCGATCCCATCAAGATCGCGGACAGCTCTGGCCTGAATCGGACCGCGCTCGACGACACGATCGTGGTTCCGTGGAACGACCTGCCTGCGCTCGAGCGGGCCATCGAGAATCATCCGGGGCAGATTGCGGCGGTCATCACGGAAGGCGTGATGGCGAACATGGGCGTGATCCCTCCGGCGCACGGATACCTGCAGGGCCTGCAGAAACTGGCTCGCGCCAACGGAATCGTCTTCATCCTGGACGAGACTGTGACTGGTTTCCGCATTGCTCCCGGAGGCTGTCAGGAGCACTACAAACTCTCGCCGGATCTTGTGACGTTCGGCAAAGCGCTCGGCTGCGGCCTGCCGGTGGCTGCGCTCGCAGGCCGCGCTGAAATCATGGATGCGCTGCAGTGGGGTGGCGTTCTGCACTATGGCACGCACAATGGCTCGCGCATCGGGATGTTCGCTGCCCGCGCCAATCTCCGCATTCTAACCCGCGATAACAATGCTTCTTTTCGCCACACGTGGAAGGTTGCCGAGCGCCTGTGCTTAGGCCTGAGAAAGCTGTTCCGGGATTCCGGCCGCAATGCCATCGTCCAGAACGTGGGTCCGATGTTGCAGATCCTGTTTACGGATCAGGACGCCATTCGTGACTATCGCGATTTCTGCCGGCATGTGGATCGAGCAGCCTTTCAGAAATTCGTACTGTCGATGTTTCCGCACGGCGTCTATACATCGCCTTCTGCTGCCCTTCATTCGATCGTGACGCTAGCCCACTCCGAAGCAGATGTCGACCTGACTCTCCATGCGGCAGGAAAGGCCCTGACGGCTCCTTCGTAATGACTGTGCAGGCAAAAATCGCCGAACGCGCTGTGCACCTGTTATCGCTCGAGGGCCGAGTTGCGATGGTCACAGGTGCGGCTTCCGGCATTGGACACGGCATCGCTCTCCGCCTGGCCGAAATGGGAGCCAGTGCCGCTATTCTCGACATCGACGAGAATAGAGGCCGTGAGACCGTTGCCGATATCGAAAAACAAGACGGCAGCTCTCTCTTCCTGAAGTGCGACGTCCGCAGCGCCGCCGATTGCCGCGCGGCCGTGGAATCGGTCATCAAGAGATGGGGAAAAATCGATATTCTCTGCAACTGCGCCGGCATTGCCATCCGGAAGGACGTCCTCGACCTCACCGAAGACGAATGGGATCGGGCTCTCGATGTAACTCTGAAAGGAATCTACCTGCTCTCGCACGAAGTCATTCCCCATATGATCCGCAGCGGCGGAGGCAGCATCGTCAACATTGGTTCCGGATGGTCGCTGAGAGGAGGCCCGAAGGCGGCCTCCTACTGCGCGGCCAAGGGGGGAACCGTGAATCTGACCCGCGCCATGGCGATTGATCACGGCAGGCACAACATCCGCGTGAACTGCGTGTGTCCTGGAGATATTGAGACGCCGATGCTGGAGAGCGAGCGGATGCAGCTTGGCCAGGACGTGCAGAGTTTCATGCGAGAGGCCGCCAACCGTCCGCTAGGCCGAGTCGGCGCGCCGGACGACATAGCAAACGCCGTCTTGTTCCTGGCTAGCCCGATGTCGAGCTGGATAACGGGGGCGGCTTTGGTGGTCGACGGAGGCGGCCTCGCGTAGTAGCGCCGGCGTCTCGCCGGCTGTTGCGAGGACGTCCTGTCCCCGCATGCTGATGCTCCGGCAAATATCGAAGGATCTATCCGCTGCGCCGCTGCCTTGCGGCTTCGTACAGCACAATGCTAGCGGCCACTCCCGCATTCAGAGACTCAACGTGCTCGGAGTGGGGTATGGCGACGAGTTCGTCCATCTGAGACATCAGATTCTTGTGTAATCCTGAACCTTCGCTTCCGACGAATATCGCAGATGGACGGGTCAGCCACGCCGCGTCGATGGGCGTCCCCTTGTGCGACGATGTGGCAATCAGCCGCACGTCATGGGCGCGAAGCGAGCCCAAAACCTGTTCGATTCCTTTCTTAGCGGAGATCACGGGCAGCCGGAAAATCGAGCCTGCCGACGCACGAATGACCTTCGAATTGAGAGGACTCACGGTGCCTTCTCCAAGTATGACGCCTGCGGCCGCGAAGGCTTCCGCCGATCGCAAAATCGTCCCCAAGTTCCCAGGATCCTGCAAACCCAGGACGACGATTACCGGGCCAACCTGAACCCGCTCCAAAAGATCGTCCAACGAGAATTCTCTCAACCGGACCAGCGCCGCGACTCCTTGCGGCGTCTCGCTCGGGACGATGCCATCGAACAAGGAATCGGGAACCAGGACGGTCTCGACTTGCGCTCCAATCTGCGGCAGCAGGCGCTCCGCAAGATTCTGTGCCGATTCTTTGAAAAGCACGGCGCGAAAGCGCAACCCGCTGCGGATTGCTTCCTCCACGATCCGCATGCCCTCGATGGCGCAACTGCCTTCCTCGGTGCGCTCGGATCGCGCGAAGGCCTGCCGCACCTCTTTAATCAGAGGATTGTGCCGGCCCTCAATGCGGCGAAGCCGAAGCGCAGGCGCCGATTTTTCAGTGGTTCGACTCATGGTTTCCTAACCTCAGCTTACGCCGCGCTACTTTCAGTGCGGACCGCCCAGCATTGCGCATGCTTCCTCGCCCCGCCTCGCCTTGTAGCCATTGTCAGTATTATGATAAGTTTCGCCGTCCAAACTGAATCAAACCGTGAACTCATACAGAAGGGAGCGCCGTGCGCGCTGAGATCGTAAAAATCAACTTCGATAATCCTGAATCCTCCCTGGTGAAGTACGCCGCCGATCAAATCCGCTCCGGCGAAGTGCTGGGCATGCCCACCGACACTTTTTACGGACTGGCCGCGGACCCATTCAATCTGCGCGCTGTCGACAAGGTCTACGAGATCAAAACTCGCTCCCGACACAAGCCGCTTTCGCTACTCATTGAGAGCACAGACCAGGCTGAGGAACTGGCCAAGCCACTGCCGGAAGAATTCTACGCGCTGGCCCGCAAGTTCTGGCCGGGCCCGCTGACCATTATTGTCAAAGCCGGTTCCCGCCTTCCGCTCAAGGTTACGGCAAACACCGGAAACGTCGCTTTGCGCGTGCCCAATGCGAAGATTCCCCGTGCAGTTGTGGCCGCTGCCGCGATCCCGATCACCGCAACTTCGGCAAACCTGAGCGGCGCTGCCGAGTGTACCAGTGCGGAGCAGGTTCACGAGCAGCTTCACGGACGCATCAACATTATCGTCGATGGCGGCGACTCGCCACGTGACGTGGCCTCTACCATCATCGATCTGACCGACGATTCTGCGCGCTGGCGCATCATCCGCGAAGGTGCCATCCCTGCAGACGAGATTTCGAAGTTCTTCGCTCAGGGATGAACGACGCAGTCACCAAACACTCTGGATCGACACGCTGGTGGGTGCGTCTGTTGATTCTGGGAATCGGGGCGGTGGTCGTACTGCTTCTCGGCACTGCGGTTCGGGTCGTCGAAACGGCATCACGCCAGGAAGTCCATCCCGCAGACGCAATTGTTGTCTTCGGCGCAGCTGAATATTCCGGCCACCCTTCGCCCGTGCTCAAAGCGCGCCTGGACCATGCCCTCGACCTATTTCATCGAGGCGTCGCCCCGGTGGTGATCACCACCGGAGGAGCGGCGTCCGACCCGGTGTACAGCGAAGGTGGTGTTGGACGCGACTACCTGATGCGGCACGGAGTTCCGGAACGCAGCCTGATCGCCGAAACCCAGGGCCGCGACACCTCCGAATCTGCCGAGCGCGTTGCGGTAATCATGCGCGCCAACGGCCTGCACAGTTGTATTGCGGTCAGCGATGCCTACCATGTCTTCCGCATCCGAAAACTACTCGAGCACGAAGGCATCCACCCCGTCTACACCGCTCCCAGACTGGATACACGCCCACGCAGCATTGTGCAGCGGGCCGGCGCTGCTTTGCGCGAAGCCACCAGTTACTTAATTTGGGAACTCGGTATCCCCTGAGCTAGCACAAGGATCACAGGCCGGCAATCCCGTGGATTGAGGCGACCGCATAGTGCGCGGATTTTGCATCGAAGTGCGCCAGATACTTGCGCCGCTCTTCGGGGATAATCGCGGTCTCGTAATCCGCATGCCCAGCGGCAGCGCGAACTGCATCGATCGATTCCCATAGCAGAATGGTGATGAATTCCACCTCCGCGCCCACATCCCTGCGCAACAAATAGCTACCCTTGTAGCCCTTCGCCTTGCTGATGCCGGGCAGAAGTTCAGGCTTCAGCAGGGCCTCGTAGGCATCGGCATGCTCAGGCTTGGTGTATCCATGCCACACTCTTGCGATCATGAGGAGTGCTCCTTCAAGTCACCAGGGAATTATCACCCATCCCGGGCTTGAGGCTCGTCTCGTCCTGTTGGCTACCACGACATCCGTTTCCGCAATTCCGTGATGTGCGCCACATGATGTTTTCCATGCCAGGCATAGAGCGCCAACGTTTTTTCGAGCGGCATGCTTCCGAGGTCGGGATGACGAAATGTCCGTTTCCACTCTGCAGAAGTCATCGATCTCATCAGGCGCAGCCAGCGGTCGTGCAGTGAGTCCAGCATGGTGAGCGAAACTTCCACCGGAGTGCTTTTCGTGTCGGCCAGCTCAGCCCAACGATCTTCGGCATACGGCTTGATCGTCGGATCGTCTTCGGTCAGAGCCAGCTTGAATCGCACATAGGAGTTCAGATGGCTGTCGGGCAGGTGATGAACGAGCTGGCGCACCGTCCATCCGCCGGAACGATACGGAGTGTCGAGTTGCGCGTCAGACAATCCAGCAACCGCTGCGCGCAGATTTGCCGGCGTCCCGGCGATGTCGTCCAGAAAAGTGCGCTTCTGTTCTTCGTCCGGTGGGCCTGCGTATGTGAACTTGCCTACAGGGAACCGCAGATCGCTCATGTGATCGTCCTCGCATTTTAGATCGAGTAGGAAACGGCTAGATCACGAGATGACAACGGAAACCCGGAGGGTTCAAAACTTGACGTTGGGGGTCGGCCCAACTTTGCTGCCGCATCAGGAGACTGAAGGCTCTTTTCCAGAGATCCGCCCGCCTTATTTGCCCACATTGTATGCCAATAGCATATAATTGCTTTCGGCATATAAATTGGATAGATTTGAGACGGTTATGATCATGACCCGCAAAGAAGCGCTGCTCATGGTGGATCGTGCGATGGTGCGTATCCGGCGGAGCCAGAGCAGGCGCACGATTGGCCACCTGATGCGGCAGAGGCTCGGGCGGCAAATAAATCTTGGCAACATTGCTGTGGCGGACGCTCTCCAGGATCTGGCCGAAGCTGGCGCCCCAGAACCAACCATCGGTCAAATGGCGGACAGGTTAGGAATCGACCCGTCGCGGGCGAGCCGAATGACGGCAGGCGCAATTCGGGCCGGGTTCGTGAAAAGGATCGCGTCTCAATCGGACGGCCGCCGGAGCCATCTGGAACTCACAAGTGAGGGACTGAAGTCCCTCGAGATAACACGCCGATTCCGCACCAGCTTCTTTGCGCATTTGATGTCGGGCTGGTCCGCCCGGGACTGCGCGGAGTTTGCAAAACTGCTGATCCGTTTCACTGAGTCATTGCCAGGCGCGCTTAGTACCAAGGCGAGCCGGCGACAGGCAGTGCTGTTCGCCGTCTCACCGTCTTCAAAATCGAAAGAGAGCCCGGATAAACCCGGAAGAACGCGACGGGAACGAATCGTGCGTGGAGAGCGTCCGCGCCCGAACAGCCGAGAAGGCGGTTCACGACAAGATGGGCTCATGCGGAGGATAACCAAGTGAAAGTCAAAATGATCTTCTACTGGGTAACCACGGTACTCATCGCCACGGAGACATTTGTGGGTGGTGTAGTGGACCTGACACACGGACGAACGGGTGTTGTCAGCGGACCCCGCGTGACCGATATTGTAGCCGGACTTGGATACCCGTTATATGTGCTCGCGATCATCGGGAGCTGGAAAATTCTAGGAGCCGCCACTCTAGTGCTGCCAGGGTCTCTTCGCCTCAAAGAGTGGGCGTATGCGGGCATCAGCTTCGAACTGTCAGGCGCAGTTGCATCGCTCGCTGCGTGCGGCCACAGAACCGAACTCATCCCGCCTCTGGCTCTGCTCGGACTGGCGATTGCATCATGGGCCCTTCGGCCGCCGAGCCGGACACTTGGAGTGCTCTCACAGGCGGGCCGAAGCGTTACCGGATTGGGTGGAGCACTTTGACGTACCGGTGCAAACCACTTCGGACGAAATAGCGATGTGTGCGTTTTGGGGGGCTGGCCCGGCATTGCCGTCGCATGAATCACCACTGCTGCCGATATCCGGGGACTTCCTCACCCTGCCAGGCGCCTATAGCAACAAGGTGCTGATGAAGTGCGAATATCCGGCCCCGCAGTCGGGATGCAGGCGATTCGGCATCAGTCCGTGTAGCATGGATGCCCGGGTCTCGACGGTGACGGATGACCTCTCTGTCGGCGTCCGTGGTGCCCAGCTTTCGAAACCCACGAAAGATGGGGCAACCGATTTTGCCATGGAATCGGCGGGTTCAAAGCTGGGCCAGCCCCCTCTGACTTACGACTTCCATCAGGGCGCCGATAACGGCAACGTCTATCAGATCGCGAATGGCCGGGACGCAACCCGCACCCAGAATTTCACCTACGATCCTCTCAACCGCATCGCCGAGGCATGGACGAGTGGTCCGAATTGGGGCGAGAGATTCACCATCGATCCCTGGGGCAACCTGACCAACCGCGATCCGATCCCGGGAAAGACTTACTACGAGCCGCTCTCGGCTGCTCCGGCACTCGCGAACAACCAGCTCACCGGATACGGATACGACGCCGCCGGCAACATGACCCAGAACCAGACTGCCACCTACGCCTACGACGCCGAAGGGCGTCTCAGTGCGACAGCGGGAGTCACGTACACTTACGATGGCGATGGCGACCGGGTCATGAAGTCGAACGGCACCCTCTACTGGGGATCGGGGCCGCTCGCCGAGTCGGACGCTTCCGGCAACGTGCAGAAGGAATATATCTTCTTCGATGGCGGGCGGGTGGCGCGGCTGGATGTACCCACCAACAATGTGCACTACTACTTCTCCAATCACTTGGATACAACCAGCGTGGTGACCAATTCTAGCGGCACGGCACCATTTGATGAAGACCTCGACTACTACCCGTACGGCGGCGAGGTGACCGGCAGTGCCGAGAATGTTGCGCAGAACTACAAGTTTACCGGCAAAGAACGGGATACCGAATCCGGCCTCGATATGTTCGGGGCCAGGTACTACGGTTCCAGCCTCGGCAGGTTCATGACGCCAGATTGGTCCGAGGAGCCGGAGCCTGCTCCTTATGCTGATTTGCATGACCCCCAATCACTCAATCTGTACAGCTACGCTCGCAACAATCCGATGAGCAACACTGATGACGACGGACATGACTGTACGCAAGACGCAAACGGCAATGTCCATTGCATCGTTAATGAAAAAGCGCCAGATGACCCCAAGATCAATCGCGCCTATCTGTTGGGTGCAATTGCGCTCGAAAATGAGGAACTCGGTCCGTATGCCTGGGGCAGTGCCGCACTGCTCTTCACTTACGGCTGTATCCAGACCCACTGTTTGAATATCTTCAGTCAGAGCAAAGACAAGGATACGCCTTCTCCCCCGCCCGCTGACACATCGTCGAGCACCAGCAAGACAGCCTCACCAAACCCAGATCCAAATCAACAAAAGGGTAAACCTGACGACAAGAAGAAGGCAGACGATCAGATTAGAGGAAGGCTGAGGAAGTCAACGTCTTACTCGTCCGAATATGGGAATAAGACGTACGCGGAGATCAAGGAGCTCGCAAAAGCGGGTGATGCGAAGGCTAAAGCAATGAAGAAGCTGATCGACCAGTCTGCGCGCTTGATGGAGAAAGTAGGGAATAAATGAGCATCTCAGTGTTCGCGTCCATAAGAGAACTCTCTGCAAGCGGCCACTACTCAGCGGCACTGGAGAAGATTGAAAGGGCTGAGGCCGAAGGGCTGTTATCCGCAGAGTTGCTCGTCTGGAAGTCGAGAATACTTCAACTCGCTGAAGACGGTGGCTCCCTCGATGACGTTGAAAAGACGCTGCTGCGCGCTATCGAATTAGATGAGACCTGCGTCGCGGCGATACTTGAACTCGGCTGGTTTCGTCTCAACGTCCAGAATGATGCAAAACGGGCATTCGAGTCTTTTCAGGCTGCCCTAAAACTGCAAGTATCGGTCAATACGGAGACGCTTACGGGACTGCTCAAATGCGTGCAAGAACTTGAGCCCAATGGCAGTTTAGAAGAAGCTAAGTTACGGGCGGTCCGTGCCCTCGTGGATGAAACCAAGCTCACAGATGCTTTGCGGGACTAGGACGCACCGAAATCTTGATCAGAAGTATGGCTACGATGTAAGAACCACCACTACGATGTACTGGGCAACGCGCTCGTTTCAGCACAGCGTTTGGAATGGCTACAAATTTACCGGCAAAGAACGGGATTCCGAATCCGGGCTGGATAACTTCGGGGCCAGGTACGATGCGTCGACTTTAGGCCGTTTCATGACGCCGGACTGGGCCGAAAAACCAACGGCCGTGCCGTATGCGAATTTTGGCAATCCGCAGAGCTTGAACCTGTATGCTTTTGCAAAAAACAATCCCACCACGTTTGGCGACCCGGACGGGCACGTCGATTGCAGCGGCACGAATGCGAAGGGTATCGGATGCCAGCTGATCGCCCAATGGAAGTCAGCCTTCGGTCTCGATCAGATCAAGACCAAGCCGCCGCTACCGAACCCGACAACGGTTCTCGGCAAGCGTCACAAGCCGAATGTGGATAACAACGGAAACCCGACAACTCCGCCACCGCCAGGCGCTCCCAAGTGGCAATATCAGCAATCCACTGGCATCACAGATCTTAAAGTCGGAGACTTGACTATCCAGCCAGTGAAGGGTGGATATTCAGGTCATGGCCAAGGATTGAATGACCCTGAAAGCGAATCCGTGGGGGAAAGCGACGACAAGGCAAATGCAGGCCCGCTTCCCAAGGGCAAATATACAATCGGTCCGTGGTACAACGGGAGCAAGGGTAATCCGATGGCAAGGTTAGCGCCAGGTCCAGACACCGAGATGTTTGGTCGTTACGCTATCGAGTGGCATGCCGACAATCGCAGCATGCACTTTAGCGCATCCACGGGATATATCGCTTCTCCGCAAGATGCGCGGCAAGCCATCGCGGGAAGCCACGTAACAGACTTAGAGGTTGTGCCATGAGATATCGATTTACGCTCTTGATTCAAGTCGCTTGCTTCGTCTCAGGCGTTGTGATTATTACACAGGCCCTGGCACTACAACTGGCTAGCATCAAGGAGCAACCTACCAATATCATTTTGGGCGTATTGGAAGACTTCCCCGGAGAATCTGCCTATCAGCCTGATTTTCGGGCAGTCCGTGCCACTTTCAAAAAGATTGGCGATGGCTGGCAGGCTTTCCCTACCAAAACCAGCAACTATCGCGACCTGGCGACTCTACCGACCTCTTATCCAAAAGAGATGACATGGACCATCGCATTTGATGGAAGGAACTTGGGCACGATAACCTCTCGCACCCCCGCACATTTCAAGTTCTATTTTGAGATTGGGATCGAGCACATTACGAGCAACAACCCCGTTCCGACGGTCGGTAACAAATCGGTAGATTATTCCGGTTATCTTCATACGCCAGTTTACCGCCCGCTTGTGGCTATATCTCAGCCAAATACCTCGGATCCGGAGCACTGGAAACGTGTGCAGCTATCGCCAGCATTGGTCGCCGCCGCCCGTCAGCAGTTCCGCACCAGATTCCCAAAAGCTACGAATTGCCGAAACCCAAAAGAAAACATTCCCAGACCCTGGAAGTACCGAGATGAGGACATTCATGTGACGAAAGCGTACTCGTCGAGGGATGAATGGTCACTCGTTGAACTGAATTTGACGGGTAACAACTGCGATGGAGAACAAGGCAACCAGGACGAGTATCACGGTCACTGGTACGTTATTCAACCATCCGGGGTAATACGATTCTTGGGGATGGATATGTGGCTTGTTGATGGGGGAGATTATGACAATGATGGAAAATCTGAGGTTCTGTTCTCGATAGCAGAGCACAACAGGGGCGGATATCGGTTGTTTTATCAAGATTTCGCCAAGAGCGCAGAGTTTGTATTTCACTACCACTGATAACCGGCAAAGAACAGGATTTTCGAATTCGGTCTTGGTAACGTCAGGGGCCTCGCCCAGCTTTCTGGCCGCAGTGAAATAAGTGCGGTCGGGGCTGGCCCGGCTTCGCGTCGGGCCGGCAGTGAAACAATAGCGGCTGCCCCAGCTTTCGTGGGGTGTTCGAAAGCTGGGCACCCGGGACGCCCCTGCGGTGTTCTTTGGTCACAGCCAATATTCGGGCATCTGTGCTACACCGGAGTCATGTCCAACCGCCCTCATCGGTGCTACGGGCGGGTCCACGGGTGTTCTGAATGTTAAGCATCCAACTGAGGCTCGTTATCCTGCTGTTGTCGGTCTCTACCGGAATCGCATGCGGCGGCGGAAATTCATCCTCCCAAACTAACAATTCTCCACCTCCTCCTCCGCCTCAGTTGTCGTTGACCGCGATCTCTCCGTCCCGCGTCACGCTGGGATATCCGATGAACAAGATCGCCCTGTTCGGCCAGAACTTCTGGCCGACTTCCACAGTCCTGCTCGACGGTGTCGCCGGAAATAGCGTGTTCGTCAGCGATACTGAAATTGATTTGATGTTCCCGACCGTGGACGCCGTCACCAGTCAGGTGGGCACACACACGGTGCAGGCACGGGATTTTTTGCGAGGCACTTCAGCGAAATTTACCTTCACGGTCTACCAGCCCGGCCCCGGTCCGCAGGTATTCAACGCCGAGCCTACCAATTTCGTCGAAGGAGAAGCGGCTCCGTCTCGGAATGCAGATGTGTTAGCGGATTTCAACGGAGACGGCCGGGAGGATTTGGTCTTCACCGTTACGGCACGTTTGTAGCTTGGCGGTTGGGCCCAAGCCTGCATAATTTCTAACGGCCGCCGGGCGGAACCAACCTTCTAAACTACAAGGGCTAGTATCCACCTACTCGCACCCCCATGTCCTTTGGCTTCGCATTTGGGTTCCCCTTACCGTCGACTTGATGCATCAAATATGAGTTCTAGGCTAAACTCACTGTGCTGTTGAGTTTAGAGCCTTCCGACCCGGTGGTGGGCCGGGTGCGGAAGATGCCTGCGAGGGGAACTATGCCATCGTCGGTTTGGTCTGGTCACTTAACCTTCGGTCTTATCTCAATGCCTGTCCGCCTTTTCTCGGGAGCGCGCAGCTCCGGCATTTCATTCAACATGCTGCACCGCCCCGACAAGCAGCGGGTCAAGCAGCAGTACATTTGCCCGCTGGAAAATGTCGTCGTGGACCGGAGCGAGATCGTCAAGGGATACGAGTTTCGCAAAGACGAATACATCGTCATCGAACCCGAAGAGATCAAGAAGATCGAGCCGCAGACCGCCAAGACCATGGAGATTCTTGAATTCGTGAAGGCGGGCGACGTCGATCCCGTCTACTTCGAGTCCTCCTATTACATGATGCCCGAGGAGGCCGGACGCCGCCCTTACGCTCTGCTCACCAAGGCTCTGGAAGAAAGCGAATACGTCGCCATCGCCAAAATCACGATGCACAACCGCGAGTACACCGTGTTCCTGCGTCCGACCGAAGGCGGACTCATGTTGCACACGATGTATTACGCCGAAGAGGTTCGCAAGGTGGAAGGCTTCGGTGCTCCCGATGTCGAATTGAAAGAAGCCGAAGTGAAAGTCGCACACCAGTTGATTGAAGCGTTGGCCGATGAGTGGGATCCGGAAAAGTACAAAGACAGCTTCCAGGAAAACCTAAAGAAACTGATTGAGACGAAGCTTGAGGGCGGGGAAGTCGCGGCCGTGGAAAAACCGAAAAAGCTAGCTCCGGTTGTAGACCTGATGGCGGCCCTGAAACAAAGCCTGGCGGAAATGGAAGGGAAGAAGAAACCCGCGGCCACAGCGACGTCGGTAGAAGAACCCGCCGCTGCCGCCGGAAAGTCCCGCCGTCGCCGCGTATGAGCCGTCGCTAGTCGCCGCCGATGCCAGTTGCCGTACGCGGACTACATTGGCAGCCTGCGAGACGCTGGCCCTGCGAAGTTTCAATCGTGCATTCGTGCAGGCATCCCAGCCTGTGAGGAAAGCATCCTTTGCCTAGAAGCTGAAGGCTGTTCCGCTCAGCTTCCCTAGCGCATACGTCCATCAATCGTTACAATAATCAATTCTGTCATTTGATCAGAACTTGTTCTTCGGGGTGCCGATGAGTCTTCGACGTGTGGGTGGGCTGGTGGCGGTCGCGCTGGCAGCGATCTTCTGGATGTCTTGTGGCGAGGTCTACCGGCCCGTGGTCATTCCTATCTCCATTACCCCGCCGAATTCCCAGAACTTCCATGCCGTCTATGCCATTAGCACGAATCAGCGAGCGAATCCGGGCTCGGTGTTTCAGATCGACGTGTCTGGAGACACCAACATCGGCCAGTCGGATATGGGCATCAATCCCACGCACGCCGCGACCCTGCCCAACAATGCCCTGGTCTTTGTGGCCAGTGCCGGCAGCTTGTTTTTCGGCGAATCCGACTTCATCACCGCGTTTACGCCGGCTCGCGACAGTCTGAGTCCAACCGGGCTGGGCAACCCGACGATTTTCACCTTGCCGAACGTTCCGCCAAATCAAACTTCGGGGATTACTGCTATTGGGGAAGCCGGCAACGTGGTTACGGTCACCGTCAGCGCACCTTTTCTCAATGCTCAGGTCGGCGGCACCATTGTCATCACGGGCGTGCTAATCCCCGGACAGAACATTCAGAATCCAAACGCATACGACGGTACGTTCATCATCTCGGCCGTCAGCGGGAACACCGTTCAGTATGTCAACACGACAACTGGACTGCCCGCATTAGGGCCGGGAGGCACGGCCACACTGCCGGTGCCGCTGTTTTGTTCCTACCTGCCCGACTTCGTCACGACCTCCCAGAACAACGCAATGTTCGTGGCAAACTACGGAGCCGAAGGCACCCCGACCTGCAACATCGGGACGACCGATTCCGTGGCAATCTTGAATCCGCAGACCAGCGCCATCTCCAATATCGTTTATCTTCCAGGCGGCTCACACCCAATTGCCATGGTCGAGACCCCCGACGCCCAGAATCTCTACGTTCTTAATCAGGGCACCGATTCGGTGGCCGACTTGTCGCCTATCGACCTCACCACCATGAAAACGATCCAGTTTCCGGTTGGAGCGGCTCCTGTGTGGGCAGTTGCCCGTTCCGACAGTCACAGGATCTACGTCCTGGCGCAGGGAAGCGGAATGCTGGTTCCCATTGATACCGCGAGCAATACGATTCTCCCCAGTCAGACGAATCTCTCGGTGGGGGTAGGCGCAAATTTCATTTTGTACGATCGGGTTCTGAACCGCCTGTACGTCACCAATCCCAGCAACGGGACGCTTTACATTTTTTCCATCACCGGCGGAGTTGATCTAGGCGGCAATCCCAACGACACTCCTACACTGCTTGCCACCATTCCCATGACCTCGGGTGCAAACCCGGCCTGTTCCAGTGCCTGCTCTCCGGTGTCGGTCACGGCCTTGCCGGATGCAACGCGTTTTTACGTTGCCAGCTATGAGCTCGAAGGTCCCTCGTCCGGGACGACGTGCCCCGATCCAAACCTGGGACCGGCTGCGGATTGCCTGATCCCGCGCCTCACCGTCTTCGATGCGCTCAGTATGACCGTGAAGCCGGTTCCGTCCAATTTCTCGCTGTTGTCGCCTTCGCTGTCGTTGCTGAGTTCTTCGCAATATTCTTCGACGCAGTACGCCTTGCCGGTCGTGCCCTCCTGTGCACCAGCAGCGGCCTATACGCCGGGGACGACCCGCTTCCGTATGTTCACGACCGCTGCCGCCGATGGCAGCCACGTCTACGTAAGCATGTGCGATGCCGGGTACATCGCGGACATCACCACAGCAACCACTTCGATAACGGGCAACCCCAACAATTCGACCGACACCCTGGTGTACGACCTGGCCGCACCTTTTTCCGTGTGTACCGCGAACTGTAGTCCGGTCGCGCAAATCACGTCGTTATCGATCAACTCGAACGTGGCGACTTTTCAAGCGCTCAATAGCTTTACGCCGGGCACCAGAGTGCAAGTGTCGAATCTATCGAGTGCGTCAGGCGCTCAGATGAATGGGCAGAGTTTTACGGTGCTCGCCGCGGGATTGTCGGGAACGCAATTCGAGTGCAATGTTTCGCTAGGCAACGTCAGTACCACCGCGGATAACGGCACAGCTGTTCCGTTGCCTCCCTTGCAGGCGCCTATCTTCCTGCTTACGGGGCAGTAGTTTTCAGGAATTTGGTGTTGGTATGGCCGTGGCTTCGCTGAAGTCCAAATGCTATTGATGTAGACGCAGACTTTTAGGCTTTGGCGGGAACTTCTTCTGCGGATGTTTCTTTCGCTGCGTAGTGCGAGTCAACATACTCGTCGAGAATCCCGATGAATTCCGCGACGATGCGGTCGCCCTTCAACGTGGTGAACAGCCGTCCATCCACGTACACGGGAGCCTTGGGCTCCTCGAATGTGCCCGGCAGTGAAATACCAATGTTGGCGTGCTTCGACTCGCCAGGGCCATTGACCACACAACCCATCACCGCCAACTTCATCTCTTCCACGCCGACATAGCGCCCCTTCCAGGTGGGCATCTGCTCGCGCAGATAGGACTGAATCTGCTCGGCCATCTCCTGGAAAAACGTGCTGGTCGTCCTCCCGCAGCCGGGACACGCCGTAACCTGGGCGTGAAACTGCGAATCCCCATCGACTGCAGAATCTGTTGTGCTACTCGTACCTCTTCGCTGCGATCGCCACCCGGAGCTGGCGTCAGCGAAACCCGAATCGTGTCGCCGATTCCTTCCTGCAGCAGCACGCCCATGGCCGCACTTGAGGCAACGACGCCTTTCGCGCCCATCCCTGCTTCGGTAAGCCCCAAATGCAGAGGATACTTGCAGCGCCCCGCCAATGAGCG
The DNA here is from genome assembly GCA_963807095.1 of uncultured Acidobacteriota bacterium. Classification (GTDB taxonomy): domain Bacteria; phylum Acidobacteriota; class Terriglobia; order Terriglobales; family Acidobacteriaceae; genus Sulfotelmatobacter. The sequence continues at coordinate 730,838 of CAWEAF010000004.1, forward strand.
ATACACGTCAATCAAATCCTGCACGCCGCTGACTTTCGCGCTAAGAATGATCTGGTCCGCCCGCAGGCCGTATTTCTGCGCCAGGTCCGCCGAATTCAGCGCACTGACCACCATGGCTTCCATCGTTACTTCACGAGCATCTTTTGGTTCGGCTAGCCGCGAATTCTCGTCCATCATGCGAGTGAGAAGTGTTTGATCTAGCGATCCCCAGTTCACTCCGATGCGCACCGGCTTCTGGTACTTCACGGCAACTTCGATCATGGTGCGGAAATTCGAGTCTCCGCCCTTCCCAATACTGGCGTTTCCGGGATTGATCCGGTACTTGGCCAAATCCCGAGCGCATTCGGGATACTTTGTAAGCAGAACATGCCCGTTGTAGTGAAAGTCGCCAATAATGGGAACGCGGACACCTTGCTTGTCGAGTTCTTCAACGATTCGAGGCAGCGCGGCTGCGGCGTCATCATTGTTCACCGTTACTCGCACCAGTTCGGACCCCGAGCGGGCCAAGGCGGCTACCTGCTGGACGGTAGAAGTGACGTCGGCCGTATCGGTATTTGTCATGGATTGCACCACAACCGGTGCATCCGACCCTACCCGCACACCTCCGACTACTGCCGTGACCGTCTTTCTGCGCTGAATCGTTGCCATATGGGAACCTCTATTTTAACACGCAGGAAAGAGGGAGCTTATCGCGGGAATCCTTACCGAATCCGCTAAGGGCAAACCCATGACCGAGAGGCCCTTGGCAGCCTGCGTCTTTCCACGTTTGTCGATCCGAAGGCGAACCATCCCCGTCGCAGGCATTACGAATCTTCGGGAGAACTTCGCACGCCACCCGGAATTTAGCGTCAAAAAATGCGGAATGGCTATCGGGTGGCTCGAAAATGGGAATTCGGAAATTGTCACGCGTTGCTCCGCCTCTCCGTCTGTGAAATGATTGCATCTACCATTCCATTTCACTGAGAGAAGCACCAAGCCCGCCTCTGGCCGAAAGACTTTGCTGTAACGCGCTGTTTCGATTCATCACCATCTATTGTCGGAACGGAGCTATTCCACGGAGGCTATTGCTATGGACCCGAATCATCCCATCAAGGCAAAACGCAAGAAGAAAAAACCAGCCGCCGCCCCCGCATGGCCCAGCTATAAGGGCACTTCTGAGTTGCTGGGGACAAGCGCCAGTCGCAGAGTGACTGTGTACGTCGATCCTTCCCTTGGCGCGCAGGGAATGCAGAACGCGCAGGATCTCCTCAATGACGCCGACCGCGTGGTGACTGCCAATGACGGCATCTTCGGAACCACCGGCGGGCCGGTCAGCGTGATCGTTTTCGCCCTTGGCGGCGCAACCGACGGCACCGGCGGCGCGGACCACATGGGCTGCGACTATACAACGGGAAACGCAATCGAGGTGGACGCTTCGTTTGGCAAGTCAGCCCGCGTTTCCGCCCTGTTCGAAGCAGAGCTGAGTGAGTGTTCTATGAATGGAAACCTTTGCGGCGAAAGCACCGGAGAAGCACTTTCGCGCTGGTGTGCGGCCGTCGTCAGCAACAATGCCTTATCAGATTTTTCCACGGCCCCGCAATGGGCGCAGGACGGCATGCCCGACTATGTCAATAAGACTGACCCCACCGATCAGAACGCTGACAGCACCGGTTGCGGCATGGCTTTCCTTTCATGGCTGATGAGCCTTGGAAGCAACCTCGACAAGATTGCCCCAGAGATGGTCACCCTCGGCAATTCTGGGACGTTCGCGCAGCTCTACGCGAGTCTCACCTCTGATTCGGCTTCGGACGCCTGGCCCAAGTTTCAGAGCGCAATTCAAGCTCTTCCCAAAGGAGTGACCAGCGACGACCCATTCGGTGCGTTCACCGCAACCGCGACTCCCGCCCATATTCCGGCGCTGCCAGCGCCGGGCACGACAGAAACTCAAGCGATGGCGAGAGCGCCTAGACCGGCCACGCAGGCAGCGGTTTGCCTGCCAAAGTCCCATCGTCTGCTTCCTGCCCGGAAGCGGGGATAAAAGAAAACCCGGCGGCGGAATCCGCCGTCGGGCCAGTTTCGACAAATATCGCTTCTATGGAAGCCGGTCTGCGAGTCCGGGGATGGTCTTCATCAAGTCGTTGTAGATAACCATCACCGCAAACAGCACCAGGAACACGAACGCCGCCTGGTAAACGCGTTCCTTGATGTTCAGGCTGATATCCCGCCGCATCAGCCCTTCGATCAGCAGGAACAGGATCACTCCGCCGTCCAGAATCGGAATCGGCAGTAAATTGAAGATTCCGAGATTCAGGCTGATTCCGGCGGTTAGTTCCATCAGCGGCGTCCAGCCTTTTTGTTGCGCCGCATAGCCGGCTTCCTGCGCAATGCCGATCGGTCCCGAAACCGCCTTGAGGGAAATCTTCCTCTGCACGAGTTTCTTCGCCAGTTCGAGGATCATCATCGAGTATTCGCGGTTCTGCTCAGGGACAACTGCAGCGCTTGGCCGAAGGGCAGAGTGGTGACCTTGATCTCTCCCTTATTCAGGAACCCTAAACGGTATCTTTCTTCCTTCGGATCTTCCGTCTTGGTAAGAACTGGCTGCATGTGGAAGTTGAGAGTCTGGCCGTTGCGCAAGACGGTAAGGTCTACCGGCGCGCTCTTGGTCTGCTGCAGGCTCTCGATCATGCCTTCGATGGAGCGAACCGGCTGGCCGTTCATGGCCACGATCCGGTCATCTTCTTTCATTCCGCTTTTTGCCGCCGGCAGGTCCGATTCGATCTGTCCCACCACCACGGGCTCTTCTGGAAACCATCCCGCGGCGCCTACTTCCGAAGATGTGACCGCCTTGGGGACTAAAGTCTTCTCAAAGACCTGATTGCCGCGCTGAACAGTGACCGTCAACGGCTGGTTCGGGCTCAACCAGACGCGCGGCTGGAGCTGCTCCCAAGTGGGATTCTTGATGCCGTCTACCTGAATAATGCGATCCCCACCCTGCAGTCCCGCCTGAGCCGCCGGAGAATTGTGTCTCACACCGTCAATCACCGCTGGCTTGTCGAGATACACCGGATACTCGTAGTGCACCATGTACACGGTGGTGAGCAGAAAGATTGCCAGCAGGATGTTCATGGTGGGGCCGGCGATCGCAATCAGAAAACGATGCCAGCGGGAGTGATTCAAAAATTCCCGTGGGTCATCTGGATTCCGCTCATCCATGGGATTCTCACCGCTCATTTTGACGTAGCCGCCCAGCGGAATCGCATTGATGCGGTAGTCCGTCTCACCCTTGCGGAAGCCGATCAGCCGCTTGCCGAACCCAATGGCAAACTGCTCCACGCGCACCCCGAGCCACTTTGCCACAGCATAGTGGCCGAACTCATGAATCAGAATCATGAAGCCCAGGACGGCAACGACAGCAACGAGTGAGGTCAGAAAATCAGACATATGCGAGGTACGTACGCTCCCAGCGATTAGATTCTTAAAACTACACAAAAGATGTTGCTTGTGGGCGGTGCGACTTATCCACAGCCGCGATCTGCTCCCGTGCTATCCGGCGCGCTTCGGAGTCGGCATCGAGCACGTTCTGAATAGACTCCGGACGCCTGGAACTTGTTGCATTGAGGACGCATTCGATTACTCTGGGAATCTGGTCAAATCCTATGCGGCCATCCAAAAATGCCGCCACGGCGACTTCATCGGCAGCGTTCAGCGCCACTGTTTTCACGCCTCCCGCCTCAGCCGCCTCATACGCCAGACGCAGGCAAGGAAATTTTTTCAGGTCCGGTGGGCTGAAGTCCAGATGACGCAAGTCACTGACCGCAAACCGCATATTCGACTCAATCCGCTCCGGATATGTTAGCGCATACAGAATGGGCAGGCGCATGTCCGTCACTGAAAACTGAGCAAGTATGCTGCCATCCACAAACTCCACCATCGAATGAATCGTCGACTGCGGGTGCACCATAACTTCCACTTTCGCGGGCGGCATGTGAAAAAGTCTGCATGCCTCGATAACCTCGAATCCCTTGTTCATCAGCGTTGCGGAATCAATCGTGATCCGCTTGCCCATCTTCCACGTGGGATGATTCAGCGCCTGCTCTACCGTGATGGATGCAAACTCGGATGCTGGAGTGTTCCGGAACGGCCCGCCAGAGGCGGTAAGCCAAACCCGCTCTACCTCTTCGATCCGCCCTCCCCGCATGCACTGATGTATGGCGTTATGTTCGCTATCGATGGGAAGAAGGGGAACGCCGTTATTTCGTGCCTCGGCCGTGATCAGTTCTCCCGCCGCAACCAGGCACTCCTTGTTCGCGAGTCCAAGCGTCTTTCCCGCGCGCACGGCCTCGTAGGTAGCCTCCAGCCCGGCCACACCAACGATCGCGCTGACTACGAAATCGACTTCCGGATGGGTCGCGACGTGAACCGCGCCCGCCGCGCCGTGCACGACTTCGATGTTGCCGAGATCTTCGTTTTTCAATCGCGAACGCAGAGTGTCGGCGTCCGCTTCCGCCGCCATCGAGATCACACGAGGACGCCATCGCTGTGCCTGCTCAAACGCGGCATCAAGATTCCCGCCAGCAGCCAAGCCGACAATCTGAAACCGCTGAGGATAGGACTCGGCCACACTCAAAGTGCTGCGCCCGATCGATCCGGTCGACCCCAGGATGGCTATGCGTTTCATGAGAAAGGGAATTGGTTCCCGCAAACTCGACGTGGTCTCTATATTCTACGACGCTTTTTGAAATGACTGGGACCCGAAAGGTGGCCATAGCGTCCGTGTCGGGGGAACCTCCCATGCGTCTCCCTACGAGGCCGGTGGCCAGGCATCTGGCGCCTCTAACTCGCGAACGGTTAGGCTTACTGCATCACTCTCCATGCCGCGTAGTACCACAGCACAGGAGCCGCAAAGAGCAGGGCATCGATGCGATCAAGCATGCCTCCGTGGCCCGGCAAAATCGATCCTGAATCTTTCACCCCCGCCCCGCGCTTGAGCAAAGACTCGACCAGGTCGCCCAACTGGGCAGCAACATTCAGAATAATGGTCAGCACGATGACCGGGCCCATCGCGGGCTGTTCCAGCCCGAACAAGCCGTCGCGACGCTCGATCAATCCTGCGCGCAGCAGCGCGGAACTCAGGGGCAGCGCATAACGAAAGAGCAGCCAGCCCACAACAATGCTTGCCACGACCGAAGCCGCCGCGCCTTCCCACGTCTTCTTGGGACTGATTCGCGGCGCCATCAAATGCCGGCCGACCGACTTTCCGACGAAGTACGCGAATATGTCCCCGGCCCAAACCACGAGCAGCAGATAGAGCAGGTAAAAGGCTCCCGCCCACTGCTGCCGCAGTTGCACTAGCATCCCCATCGGTAGCGCAATGTAGGTGAATGCAAACGCCGATGCCGCGGCCGCCGGATATCCGCTGCTCAATTCCTGGTTCCGCATGGCGCGCGTCAGAAAAATGAATGGCGCAATCGCCGCCGCGAATCCCAGGCAATACACAAACACGGCGGTCGAAAGCAGGGGCTTCCCGTTCCCCACATTGAGCGCCAGCAGCAGAAAGAAAATTCCACAGAAGATATAGGTCAACAAGCGCAGAGGCTTCACGCCATAGGATTCTGTCAGCTTGAGGAATTCATGAATGGTCAGCAGCGCCACGATGCCCACCACGGCTGCCAGAACCGGTACCGGCGCCCGCAAGACAAGCACGAGCACGATGGGAATCAGTACGACTGCGGTCGCGATACGCTTTAGCAAGGGAAGTGAAAAGAAGATCCTGCAATTTTGTAATCGGGTAATTTTGTAATTTGCGAAAAACTCCAGCAGCAGAAGATTACTAAATTCCACGATTACAAAATTACAGGATCTGGTCCCTAAGTTTAGACGATTTCAGCATGAGCATGGGATTCGTTGTGGTTAAGCCCGCCATACCGCCGCTCGCGCTTCTGATATTCGGCGATTCCTTCGAGCAGGTGGACGCCCCGGAAATCCGGCCACAAGGTCGGGGTTACATAAATCTCAGCGTAGGCGAGTTGCCACAACAAGAAATTGCTCAGCCGCATCTCGCCCGAAGTGCGCACGACCAGATCCGGATCGGGCAAATGCCGGGTGTAAAGATGGCGGGATACGGTTTCCTCATCAATTTCGAGATGGCTCATGCCGCCGTTCTGGGCGGCGGCTTGGACCATGGACCGAAACGCGTCCACCAGTTCGCTGCGCGCACTGTAGTTGAGCGCCAACGTCAATACCATGCCCGAGTTGCGCGCGGTAGCCTCCCGCGCCCACTCCATACGCTCCTGCACTTCGCCCGGCAGTTCGCGCTGTCGGCCAATGTATTCCAGCCGGATATTGTTCTTATTTAAAGTCGGAACTTCGGCTTTCAAATATCGGCTCAGCAGGCCCATGAGGAACCCAACTTCGCTGGTCGGCCGCTTCTTCCAATTCTCCTCGGAAAACGCGTAAAGCGTCAGTGCCGGAATATGAATCCGAGCCGCAGTCTCAACCGTCGAGCGCACGGATGCCACCCCGGCGCGATGCCCCGCCACGCGTGGCATGTGGCGCCGTTTTGCCCAGCGCCCGTTGCCGTCCATGATGATTGCGATATGTTTCGGGAGCCGTCGGGGATCCAGCTTGCGATAAACCTCCGCTTCTTTGCGGTCGAGACCCGATGGCACTTTGTCGTGCAAAGTGGTCATTCCGATATGAGGCTATCACAGCTGCAACCACCGCGCAATGAGCGAATATCATAAACTCGACCAATGGGGGACCAAGCGATTTAGCAGGTCTTTCGGTATACTGAAAAAGGAATGCCAGTTCTGCAAAATATCACCGCTATTGCCAAGGGCATGAGCATCACCTTTCGGGAGATGTTCAATCCGACGACGGTCGAGAACTATCCCGACGGGAAGGGTCCGCTTCGGGGTGCGCGCATTGAAGCGCGTTTCCGTGGCGCGCACGTACTGCAGCGCGACGAAAACGGCCTTGAAAAATGCGTTGCCTGTTTTCTATGTGCTGCCGCCTGTCCGGCAAATTGCATTTACATTGAAGCTGCCGAGAACACGGCGCAGAACCGGGTCAGCGGCGCCGAGCGTTACGCCCAGGTCTATAACATCGATTACAACCGTTGCATTTTCTGTGGATATTGCGTCGAAGCCTGTCCTACGGACGCGATCACGCACGGCCACGGATTTGAACTGGCGAGTTTTAACGCCACCAATCTCGTCATGCGCAAGGAGCAAATGCTGGCCCCCCGGCCAGCACACATGGGGGCAAACATCGTTTTCAATCAGGCCGACGTGAATGGTGGGGCGCCGGCGGAAATGGTGCCGGGGAGTTAACTTCTTCGAGACGAAGTTTTGATCACGATCCCCCGCCGGTCCATTCGCGACCGGCGTTCGTGCTTATTACAAACATCTTGCCCACGGATTCACGCGGATTAACACGGATCAACTTGGGGGCTAAAAGCTAAACGCTGCTATGGCTGACTTTCTACAAATCGCAAAAGAACGTGTCGTCGTTTACGACGGCGCAATGGGCACCAACATTCAGAAGCGCAATCCGACACTGGACGATTTCTGGGGTAAGGAAAATTGCAGCGAAGTGCTGGTGCTGAGCCGTCCCGACATTATTCGCGACATCCATGCCGACTTCTTCCGCGTGGGCTGCGACATCGTCGAGACCAACACTTTCGGCGGATCGTCGATCGTTCTCGGTGAATTCGAACTGCGCGACCGCGTGCGCGAGATCAACGTGAAAGCCGCGCAACTAGCCAGAGAGGTGGCTCAGCAGTTCTCCACGAAAGACAAGCCGCGCTTTGTGGCGGGATCGCTTGGTCCAACCACGAAGCTGCCCTCGCTGGGCCACATCGGCTTCGATGCGATGGTGGAGGCTTATGAAGAACAAGCCGCGGCCCTGATCGAGGGAGGAGTCGATGTTCTTCTGGTCGAGACTGCCCAAGATCTGCTGCAGGCAAAAATCGGTGTGATCGGCGTTCTCGAAGCCTTGCGAAAATCCGGCAAGCAGCTGCCGCTCATGGTGCAAGTTACGCTGCAGGAGTCGGGCACGATGTTGCTCGGCACCGAAATTAGCGCAGCCCTGGCTGCTCTCGAGCCTTTTGAGGTCGATGCCATCGGCCTGAACTGCGCCACGGGACCGAAGGAGATGAACGACGCCGTAAGGTACCTGGCGCTGAATTCAACGAAGGAAGTCTCGGTGCTTCCCAACGCGGGGCTCCCGCAAAATGTGGGTGGACACGCCGTATATAAGCTCACCCCGCAGGAACTCGCCGAGTACCACAAGCATTTCGTCGAGGATTATGGCGTGCGGATCGTCGGCGGCTGCTGCGGAACTACTCCCGAGCACCTGAAGGCCGTGGTTGACGCGGTATCCGGCGTCGAGCCGGCCAAGCGCAGTGTGAAGCGCGTGGGAGCGGCATCCAGCGCTTACACCAGCGTTCCGCTCGATCTCGAACCCAAGCCGCTCATTGTTGCCGAGGAGATGAACACGACGACCCGGGTCGAACATTTCCGCAAGCTGGTGCAAGGCAAGAAATACGACGATATCCTCGCGCTGGCCAAGCGACTGGTTAACGACGGCTCGCACATGCTCGACCTCTGCTGCGCCATCGTCGGAGAAGATGAGAAGGGATACATCACTTCCATTCTCGAAAGGATTGCCACCCGCGTTCCTGCGCCGATCCTCGTCGACTCTACCGAAGCTGACGTCGTCGAAGAAGCCCTGAAGCGAATCCCCGGACGCGCCATCATCAACTCGATCAACCTCGAAGACGGCGAGAAACGCACGTCGAAAGTTCTGCCGATGGCCAAGCGCTACGGCGCTGCGGTCATCGCTCTGACCATCGACGAAGACGGCATGGCTTTGACTGCTGACAAGAAAGTCGCTATCGCGCATCGCATCTGCGAATTGGCCACGAAGAAATACGGGCTCGATCCGACCGACCTGATCTTCGACGCGCTCACGCTACCGATCTCGACCGGCCAGGAAGACTACCGCACTGCTGGAATCGAGACTCTGAAAGCGGTGGAGCGCATCAAGAAGGAGCTGCCGGACGTTAAGACGATCCTCGGTGTCAGCAACATTTCTTTCGGCCTCGACGCCTATTCGCGCCGGGTCCTGAACTCCGTCTTCATGCACGAAGCGGTAAATAACGGCCTTGATATGGCCATCGTCAATTACACGAAAATCTATCCGTTATACAAGATTCCTCAAGAAGAAGTTGAACTTGCGCGCAAGCTGATTTACCGCGACGAATCAGCCGGCGATCCCCTGCAGGTTTACATGGCGCATTTCGCGGGCATGAAGGGCAAGCCTGCCGCTTCGACGACGGCGCACGTGGATACGCTCTCGGTTGAAGACAAGCTGAAGTTCGCGATCATCAACGGAGAAAAATCTGTCGGCGATGGCGCAAACAAGAAGTCCCTTGAAGTTCTGCTTGAAGATGCGCTTGCCACCTATTCTCCGCTGGAGTTGATCAACACTGTCCTGCTCGATGGCATGAAAACCGTGGGCGATCTTTTCGGCGCCCGCAAAATGCAATTGCCGTCGGTGCTCGACTCCGCCGGAGTGATGAAGCAGGCCGTCGCCTATCTTGAGCCGAAGATGGAGAAAAAGTCAGGCTCGCAGAAGGGAACCATCGTGCTGGCCACGGTGAAGGGCGATGTGCACGACATTGGGAAGAATCTGGTCGACATCATTCTTTCCAACAACGGATTCAAGGTCGTTAATCTGGGGATCAAGCAGCCGGGCGATTCGATCATTCGCGCCGCGCAGGAACACCAGGCGAACGCCATTGGACTCAGCGGCCTGCTAGTTAAGTCCACACTGGAGATGAAGTACGTCATTCAGGATCTTGAGCGTCAGAAGCTCGAGTTTCCAGTAATCTGCGGCGGGGCGGCCCTCACGCGCAAGTACGTGGAGGACGACCTGCGCCGGGAGTACGCCAACGCGGTGTTCTACGCGGACGACGCTTTCTCGGGCCTCCACATCATGGAAGACCTGATCACGGAGGACGGCGCGCGTGAGACTCGGCTTAAGGAAGGCCGAACGGTGAAGGAGTATGCCAAAGCCGCCGCCGTGGACGAAGAGACTGGACCGGTGTTCGCCGAGCGTAGCCCGGTCGTGAGCGATGCTCCGGACCTTCCTACGCCACCGTTCTGGGGTGTTCGCGTGCGCAAGGACTACGACTTGCGCGAAGTCTTTCCTTACATCAACGAGACGGCGCTCTTCAAGAATCAGTGGCAATTGAAGACCGCGTCGCAATCCGATTACGTTCGCCTCGTCGAAGAAAAGTTCCGCCCAGTGCTGTCTAAATTGCAAGACGAAGTCTTGCAGTCCGGACTCTTTGCCCCAGCAGTGGTCTATGGATACTATCCCGCCCAGAGCGATGGGAACGACGTAGTGGTTTATGAAGCTCCGACCGGTGAGGCAGGGCGCCCCTGCAGCAACCACTGGGAGACCAGCGTGAAAGAACAGTTGCGCTTCACATTCCCACGGCAAAAAGAAGGACGCCGTCTCAGCGTCGCCGATTTCTTCGCGCCTAAGGCTTCCGGCAAGATGGATGTGATCGGGCTTTCGCTGGTTACGATCGGGCCGAAAGCCAGCGTCGAAACCCAGCGCCTGTTCGAAGGCGGAGAGTACACGAAGTACCTCTACCTGCACGGGCTCAGCGTGGAGACCGCCGAGGCTCTCGCCGAGTTCCATCACAAGAAGATGCGGGAAGAGCTAGGGATCGCGAAAGATGACGCCGCGGAAATTCGCGACTTGTTTCACCAGAAGTATCGCGGCTCGCGCTATTCGTTTGGATATCCGGCGTGCCCAAACCTCGAGGATCAGACCAAGCTGTTCGTGCTTCTGAAGCCTGAAGAAAACGTCGGCGTGCGGCTGACTTCGGGTTTCCTGCTGGAGCCGGAACAGTCAACGTCCGCAATTGTGGTGCACCATCCCGGCGCGAAGTATTTCGTCGTGTAGTTGCGTGCGAACCAGCGAAGAGGCGGGCAGCGGAGCGAAACCAGAGCCCGCTGAAGCAAAACAGACTGACTAAAAGCTGGTCTGCAGCCGCAATGAATAGCTTCGCGGCGGTGCAATTGCGTTTCCTGAGAAGAGTCCCTGAAAATCCAGAACGTTCAAGCGATTGTTGAGGTTTTCCGCGTCCGCCTGCAGCCGCGCCGTAAAGCGATCACTCCTGTAAACCTCGGCTCCGGCAGAGACATTGATGGCAAGCGATGGGCGCACGCGGCCTCGGCTGAAGTCGAGCCGGTCGACCACCGCCTGTCCGTACTCGGCGAGCGCCAACTGATAGGTCCCGGTAAAGGCAAATGGCAAACCGCTACCGTACTCTCCGCCACCGGCCACCCAGAAACGCTGGGCCACCTGATACCTTACGCGCAGCCGTACCGTGTTTCGCTGATCCTGCGAGTCAGGAACGTGGCCGCTCAGTGGAATCGCCGTCTGCGTGACGTCGCTACCCAGAAACAAACCACCCGTCGCAGGCAGCCAGACGTTCCCGACGGTATACGAGTAGCTGGCGAAGCCAGAGATTCGTCCCCACTTGGGTAGCTCCAGCTTCGCTTCCGCACCGTAGACAATTCCTTTTCGGAAAGCGATAGGAAAACTCACGGTCGTGCTTAGCAACTGATCATCGTCAGCAACATTGCTGGCGTAGCGTCGAAAGTAATTTGCATCCAGCCGCACCTGCCCGAAAAGGCTCTTAGTCGCTCCAAGCTCATAGTAGTTGCCATGCGACGCCTGTATGGGCAGCCGCAATACAAAACGATTCAGGGCCACGACTTCTGGCGAGCTTGAGAGCAACAGATTCTCATTCGAAGGCGTCTGAAACACGCGGTCATACGAAGCGTGTACTACCAGGCCAGCCGAGGGAAAGAACCGAGCGGAAGACAGCCGCGGACTCACCGCATTCTGGTTGCCCAAAAGTTGATAGTGATCCCAACGTAACCCTGCGCTCAGAGTCCAGTTTCCATAGCGGATCAAATCCTGCACGTACACGGCCTGCTCCAGGTCTGGCCGACTGCCCTCCGACGGGCGATTTCCAGGGAAGGCGAACGTCAACGGGGTTCCCGGATCGAACTGCGCCGGATCTGTAATTACATCACTGAAGTTCTCTTGCAGAAATGCGTTGTCCGATTCCACCCCCGCCTTCAGTTCGTGCCGCCCATGATGCACCGACAGCGAGCCGTTAAAATATCCTTCGCGAAAGTGGTTGTGCAGAAACGCCACGACGGGCGTCGACTGCGGATTCGAGGTCAGGTCGTTCGAATTATCCCGTACCATCCCACGCAAACTTCCGAGCGCATTCGGCGAAAACACGCGTTGATACGAGACAATGCCCATGGTCTCGAAGTTGGAGCCGTCCTGACGTTGTCCCGCCGTCTCTTGAATCTGCTCGTTCGGGATCTGAAAGCGCGAGAGAGCATGCCGAATGATCACCCCCAGGCTGTCGTTCGGTGTCGCATCGAGTTCGTAATGAATGGCAAAATCGCCGGTCGTCCCGTTGTTTTTGTAATTCTCGGGAACTACCGGGTTCAGATAGTGCGCAGTCACGCTCCCTGCAGCACTTGCTCCCAGCGAGTTGCCCTTCCAGGTGTACTGCCCCCGCGCAAAAGCGCCCACGGTATCGAAGCTTCCGCCGGAAAGATCGACTTGGCCGTGGAACCCGGCCTTTGCATCTTTCAGCGTATTGACCTCGACTACCCCACCCATCTTCCGCCCAAATTCAGCTGGTATCCCCGCCGTGAAAACGCTCAGCGAATCGACATCGTCCGCTTCGATTTCCGGGCCAAAGCTGGGCGATCGATTATCGGTGAGCGGAATTCCGTCCACCACAAACTGCGTCTGATATTCCGATCCCCGCGGATGCAGCACCGCATTTCCCTCATAGAGCCATCCCGGCTGCGAATTCACCAAGTCCTGCACCGATCGGCCTGGCAACGAGGTCATTCGCGTCTGGATCGTCTGCGCTCCCAGTTCGTTTACCGAGTTCGTGCGGTGTGGATCGATCAGCGTTTGATCTGCCTGCACGGTGACAGAAGCGCTGACCGAAGCGAGCGACAGTCGAATCGAGCACTCGACCGGAATTGCCGAACGCACCTCAACCGTTGCCGCCGCGGTGGCAAACCCGGGAGGCCGCACCTGCACGCGGTACAGTCCGAAAGGAAGCCGCCTGGCTATCAACACTCCGCCATCGTCCGTCGTGAGCTTACCGCGATATTCGTTGGCCTCGCTGACAAGCTCTACCGTGCTCTTGATTCCCAGACCGTGCGGATCGGTCACCTTCAGGCGCAGCTCCCCCCGGTTGCTCTGTGCCGCCAAGGGCATGGCCAATAGAACGACGGCGAGATGTTTCATCAAGTACATGCTTTCAATCAAAAGCTAACATTGGAGTTGAAGCTATGCGTTCAACTTTTTACAAAATGCAGACATCGATCTGACAACTATTTCCGGCCGCCATTTCAAACTACCAACAGATCCTTGGGTTCAGGATCGCAGGCTTCAGGCCACTCGTCATCGGGTCGGCATGGGGAAAACGGGCGCTTGCACCGCAGGGGGTGCGAGCGTCCTTTTTCTTGTTGGCCATGTTGCCGAGACAGGTTTGGAGAGATATCTCCCGAGGCACTTAGGATGCGTCATCACCTCGGTGAGTCGCCGTCAACTGTTACAATTTCCAGTACGCTCAATCAGCAGATTCTTGGGTGACGCTTGGCCGTCTCGAAGTCGAGACAGCCCGTGCCGAGGATCCTGCGAGGCAAGCACTGTTGCGCCATGAAATGTCCTTTTTGCGGATTTGAAAACGATAAGGTCGTCGATTCGCGGGAGAGCAAGGAAGCCGACTCCATCCGCCGGCGCCGCGAGTGCCTGAAATGCGGCAAGCGCTTCACCACCTACGAGCGGATCGACGAGATTCCTTACATGGTCGTCAAGAAAGACGGCCGCCGCGAAAAATTCGATCGCCAGAAGGTGCTCAATGGCCTGCTGCGTGCCTGCGAGAAGCGCCCCGTTCCCATGGGCAAGCTGGAGCAGATCGTGAACGAAGCGGAGTCGTTTGTCATCGAGTCCGCGGAGCGTGAGCGTAAGACCAGCGAGCTCGGAGAGTTGATCATGAACCGGCTTCGGCGCTACGACAAAGTCGCGTACGTGCGCTTCGCCTCGGTCTATCTCGATTTCAAAGACGTGAAAGAGTTCATGAATGAGTTGAAGGACCTGGTGAAGGTCAAGAGTGGATAGCTAAGGGCTGATCAGGTTCGTGAGCGTGGGCCGGAGATTAGGAAGCTCACGCCGAACAGTTGGGCGGCGATGCCGCTCGCTTCCCATCGCGGGACAGCCGAGGCCGCCGTCGCTGCACGTGCATCGCAAAAGTTATGGCTCACAAAGTCACCCTGATTCCCGGCGACGGCATTGGCCCTGAGGTTACCAAGGCCACGGTGCGCATCCTCGAAGCCACCGGGGTCAACTTTGAGTGGGAAACATTCGCGGTGGGCGCCGAAGCCTATGAGAAGTCTGGCGAGTACATTCCCAAGGATCTTATCGAATCGCTGGAGCGCACGCATGTTGGCCTGAAGGGGCCCGTCACAACTCCTGTCGGAGGGGGATTTCCGAGCATCAATGTCGCCCTGCGCAAGAGGTTCGAGCTCTATGCCAACTTCCGTCCGATCCGAAATCTTCCGCACATTCCGACCCGCTATCCCGATGTTGATCTGATCATCGTCCGCGAAAATACCGAAGGTCTGTACTCCGGTCTCGAACATGAGGTTGTTCCGGGAGTGGTCGAGAGCTTAAAGATCATGACCGAGAAGGCCTGCACCCGCATCGCGAAATTCGCCTTCGAATACGCCCGCAACAACCAGCGGAAGAAGATTCACGCGATCCACAAAGCCAACATTATGAAACTCTCGGATGGCCTCTTCCTGCGTTGCGCCCGCGATGTCGCCAAGAACTATCCCGAGATTACCTATGGTGAGCACATCGTCGATAACACCTGCATGCAACTGGTGATGAATCCCTATCAGTACGACATGCTGGTGATGGAGAACCTCTACGGCGACATTCTGTCGGATCTATGCGCCGCGTTTGTGGGGGGTCTGGGATTTGTGCCTAGCGCGAATCTCGGCGACAACTGCGCGATTTTCGAAGCCGTTCACGGCTCCGCTCCGGATATTGCCGGGAAAGACCTGGCCAACCCGACAGCCCTGCTGCGCTCCGCGCTGCTAATGGTCAGGCATCTCGGCGAGCATGAAGCTTCTACGCAGATTCGCAACGCCCTGGAGCGCGTCTACCGCCACCGCGAGAAACTGACACGGGACATCGGTGGTCAGGCGGGGACTTCGGAGTTTGCCGACGCAGTGATTGAAGAGATGCAACGCGCTCCAGAGCCGTCACAGGTTTAGCGCTCCGTTGGAAATGTCGTCCTCACTTTAGGCGGAGGCTCGTTACATGGATCCTTCGCGGCGCAGAACTCCGACAGGATGACAGGTGCTAGCGCCGCTTCAGTGCTTCCAACTCCTCGAGCGTTCGCGGCCAGTCTGATCCCAGCAACCGCGACAAACTCCGGTCCGCCAGGACCTTGCCTCCGGTTTGGCAACGGGCACAATAATTCGTTTCTTTATCCGCGTATCGAATCCGCAGAACTTTGTCGCCGCATCTCGGACACGGCAGTCCATAACGTCCGTGCACGGCCATGTCTTTGCGGAAAGCCGTAACCTTTTCGGGAAAGGTCTTCTCCGCTTCCGCATGCAGTTGATCGATCCACCGCCGCAAGGTCTGCCGCGTGGCCTCGAACAGCCGTTTCCAGTCCTCGTCCCGGAGCTTGCTCGTCTGGGTGATAGGAGAAAGCTGCGCCGCGTGCAGGATCTCGTCCGAATAAGCATTCCCGATTCCGCTGACCATTCTCGGATCGGTCAACGCACGCTTCAACGTATGGTTCTCTGCGCTTAGCGCGGCTCGAAACGAATCAAAGCCGGCCTCGAAAACATCGATCCCTCCCGCATCAAACGAGCCCAGACTCGCTTCGCCGCTCGCGACATGCAACGACGCGCGATGTTTGCTTCCGGCCTCGGTTAGCACGAGCGAACCATCCGGAAAATCGAAGGCTGCCAGATTCTGCCGTCCACCCAGCTTGGCACCGCGAGCTTTCCAGTGCAGGCGGCCGGCAATCATGAGATGCAGCACCATCCAGAAATCGCCCTCCAGGCCAAACCCGATGCGTTTCCCGATTCTTCGCAGCCGTTCCACTGTGCGCCCTTCCACGCTCGCCAGGGGCGGCTGCACGGTGCGGAGCAGAAATGGACTTCCCAGCCGCACCCGCTCCAACTTCTTCCGCAGCACGCGAGGTTCGAGTGCGGTGATGTAGGCGGCGATATCCGGCAACTCGGGCATGCCTACCAGCTTGCCGTGCAGACCAGGCATTTTGCAATCGCACGCTGCCGCGAATGTGGGGCCTCAACTCTCGCGACTCCAGCATTTGACTCGCAAGCGCGAATGGGAGTAAAGTGCGATGCGTTCTGGGGTTCTGGGGAATGGCGCGTACAACACGGCGTCTGGGGATAGTTCTCTTTCAGCTCGGTGGACCCGACACGCTGGAAGCGATCGAGCCATTTCTTTACAATCTTTTCTGCGATCCTGACATTATTGACTTCCCGTTCGCACGCATAGGCCGCAAGCCTCTCGCAAAGCTGATTTCCTCCACCCGCTCCCGCAAGGTCCAGCATCACTATGCCACGATAGGCGGAGGCTCGCCGATTCGGCCGAATACCGAACGCCAGGCTCGCGCGCTCGAAGCGGTGTTGCGACAGGAAGGCACGGACGCCCACTGCTTCGTCGCCATGCGCTACTGGCATCCATTTACGGCGGAAGCGATCGAACGGCTGCGAGCAGCGGAATGCGATGAAGTCGTGCTGCTGCCGCTCTATCCGCAGTACTCCTCAACCACCACGGGATCCAGTCTCAACGAGTGGAATCGTCTCTTCCACGACGATATCCCTGTGCACTGCGTCGAACCGTTCTACCAGGAACCGATGTATCTGGATGCGGTCGCCGAAAAAGTAAGCGAGGCGCTTTCCCGTTTCCCCGTACCAGATCGCCCGGAAATCATTTTCAGCGCGCACAGCGTCCCCATGTCTGTGATCGAAAAAGGCGACCCCTACAAACATCAGATCGAGGAGACAGTGGGGCTTTTGACGCAGCGGGCAGGGTGGAGCAACCGGCACCGCCTCTGCTATCAAAGTAAGGTGGGAGCAAGCCGCTGGTTGCAGCCTTCGCTGCATCAAACTTTGAAGACACTCGGGTCGGAGGGCGTGCGGGAGGTCTGCATCGTGCCCATTGCCTTCGTCTCCGATCACGTTGAGACCCTCGGCGAGATCGATCATGACGCCCGCCGCGAAGCGCAAAGGCTGGGCATCACGCAGTTTGAAATGAGCGCTGGCCTGAATGACTCACCAAAATTCATTCAGGCTCTCACCCATATTGTTCAACAAACATTAGAACAGAAAGTTTCTTCCGTCATTCCGATTCGAAGCTTGGGGAGGAAGTTGGCAACGCCACAGTACGCGGCGGCTGCGGGATTAGACTAGGGCCAAGTTAGACAAAGTATTAGGAGGACTCATGGCGGAGTTGGAGACCGATAAGGTCAATCCGAATCCGGGAGTAGCGAAACCCGCGGCCAAGCCGGGGGTGGACGCCACCAAGTATGTGGGCACCCCAGCGGTCGGCACCTCGAAAGCGGCAGCTGCCGGCGGTGTCGCTGGAACCGCTCCCTCCACCGAAATCGACCGCCATCGCCGTCGCTTTGTCTGGACCATGGTCACTGGCTTCCTGATGGCGTGGTTTCTGGCGTTCTTCCGCTTCTTTCTCCCGCGCACCCTTTTCGAGCCGAACACGGTTTTCAAAATCGGCTATCCATCGGAATTCGCTCTCGGCGTCGACACAAAGTTTCAGCAGAAATACCGCATCTGGGTCGACCGCACTCCTGACCGTCTTTTCATCATTTATGCTCGCTGCACGCATCTCGGCTGTACTCCTGACTGGAAGCCGAGCGAAAACAAGTTCAAGTGTCCCTGCCACGGCAGCGGATACGACAGCGAAGGGATCAACTTCGAAGGCCCCGCGCCGCGCCCGATGGATCGCGCGCACCTCGAGGTCGCACCCGACGGCCAGATTCTCGTAGACACTTCCAAGCTTTACTCCTGGCCCAAAGGCCAACCATCTCACTTCAACGACCCGGGAGCATTCTTGACTGGAGTGTAACTGCCAATGTGGCGCGGGCGCCCTCACCCGCGTGTTGTCTATAAACGGAACTTCAATATGGCTGACCTAAACAATCCGAACGGCGGCAACGGCGGAAGCAGCGCAAGCGGCAACGGCAAGAATGGCGGCAAAGTCGGACTCCTCGAAAAAGTAACCGGCGGAGTCAAAGACGACATTCAGGCCCTCAAGACCGACATTCCCACCAAGGCGAAAGAACAAATCGAAGGCCTGAAGGATCCTACCAAGACTCAGGTTTATACCTCGATCTTCCGCCACAAGCACGATGACACGCCGCGCAACCGTGCTCTGGGCGTGCTCTCCAACGTCTTCCTGCACCTGCATCCGGCGAAGATCAATCGCGACGCGGTGCGCTACAGCTATACGTGGGGCATGGGTGGAATCACGTTCTATCTCTTCATCATCCTGACCTACACCGGTGTGCTGCTGATGTTTTATTACCACCCGACGAAGGTGCAGGCTTTCCGCGACGTGCTCTATCTGGAGCACGATGTGCCGTTCGGGAAGATTCTTCGCAACATGCACCGCTGGGCCGCCCACTTGATGGTGATTGCGGTCTGGTTGCACATGTTCCGCGTTTTCCTGACCGGCTCGTACAAGAAGCCGCGCGAATTCAACTGGAACATCGGCGTGCTGCTGCTGGTGTTCACCTTGCTGCTTTCCTTTACCGGATACCTGCTCCCCGACGATCAACTGGGATTCTGGGCGGTCACCGTGGGCACGAACATGGCGCGCGCGACGCCGTTGTTAGGGCACGAGGGACCGTTCGGTCATCAACTTGGCATGACGCCGTATAACGATGTCCGCTTTGGTCTGCTCGGCGGATCGATCGTCGACGCTAATGCACTGCTGCGTTCCTATATCTGGCACTGCATCGGGATTCCGATCGTGGCATCAGTGCTGATGATTGTCCACTTCTGGCGGGTAAGGAAAGACGGCGGGATTTCCGGTCCGGCTCCGGTCATGCTGACCGAAGAAGCCGATAAGCCGCGGAGAGGCCCGAAGGCGGCGGGAGAGTAACGGGTCGTGTAGGGACAGCCGCCCTCGGCTGTCCTGCGGAGCGAAGTTCCGCTGCATTGCGTGGTCAGCGAGATGTCGAGCTACCGCTCGACAGGACGGCCGAGGGCGGCTGTCCACACATGGTTGGTGGAGACACTATGGACTGGCGACAACTTTGGGAGATCTGCTCCGCGCCCGACAACGTCCCTATCGTCGGGCTAATTCCGCTGCTTGCCTTCTTCATTTATCTGGCATGGAAGCAGGCGCACGCCAACGATGAGCTCATCGCCCAACTCGAAGCCGATCCCGCGATGGCCAAAACTCACCACCGCAAGACCTGGCCGTTCAAGCCCGGATGGCAAAAAGAAGTCCACGTCTGGCCATTTTTGCTGCGCGTCGAATTCCTCGCCGCCATCATTGTGACCATCATCCTGATGGTGTGGTCGATCACTCTCAACGCCCCGCTGGAAGAGCCGGCGAATCCCAATCTCACGATGAATCCTGCCAAAGCGCCCTGGTATTTCCTCGGCTTGCAGGAGATGCTCGTCTATTTCGATCCCTGGATCGCTGGTGTGGTCATGCCGACGATGATCATTGTCGGCCTGATGGTCATTCCTTACATCGACACCAACCCGCTCGGTAGCGGCTATTACACCTGGAAGCAGCGCAAGTTTTCGATCTCGACGTTCTTATTTGGCTTCATCATTCTCTGGGTTGCGATGATCCTGATCGGCACATTCATCCGGGGCCCTGGGTGGCAGTGGTTTTGGCCGGGCCAGACATGGGATCACAATCGCCTGATCTACGAGGTCAACCGGGATCTGCCGGATATTTTCGGGATCACGTCGAACATGGGTAAAGGAATTTTCGGCGCAATTGTAGTAGGCGGCTACTATTTGCTCGGCGGCGGACTAGTCTATTCGCTTTTCCGCCGGGGCATGGGCAAGGATTTCAAGCGTATGAGCCTGCTGCAGTTCTCGCTCATGCAATTCCTGCTGCTTACGATGGTCGCCCTGCCCTTGAAGATGGGCCTGCGCCTTTTGTGGCACATCAAGTACGTGTGGATTACGCCGTGGTTCAATATTTGAATTGCGGTCTTAGGTCTCCGGTCTTGGGCCTTGGTTGAAACAGATTTTCGGTCATGAATTTGCCGAAGATTGGGGCCCAAGACCCAACACCTGACACTTGGAACCGAACTTCCGATTTCGGAGGAACTGGTGGCTGACAAACCCATCCCCGAGCAGGATCCGATCACCAGCAAGTCGTACGCTGCCTATTACCTCATTGCCACCATCATTCTCGTCGCCACCCTCTTCTGGGCCTTGTGGGACGAAGCCTGGGGACAGCGCCCGTGGAAGGCTTTCCAGGATCAATGGAAGGATCGCTACACCGCCTTCCTGAACACCGCACGATCGAAGTCGCAGGCCTCCGAGAAAGATGTCGAGAACAATTCGGAATTCGCGGCCCTGACTGCTGCCTTGAAAAAGGCGAGCGAGAATACGGCGCCGCAAACAAGCGAAGTCCGCAAGAAGCTAGATGACGTCAGCGCTCGCCTGTTGGCGGTGCAAAGTGTTTTCACTGACCGCCGCGCCTATGTCAATGCGCTGACCTATGAACTCGAAACCAGCGACAGCGCCTCGGCGAAAGCCAGCAAGCAAAGAGAAATCGATAAGTACAAGGCTGAACTTGCCACAGTCGAATTTCCAGACGGCAGTAGAAAGAAATTCACCTTCCCACAACTGGAAGAAACCTACAACGACATCCGCAACGAAAAGACCCAACTCAGCCTTGAGCTTGGCGACGCCGGCAAGCCGGTCACCGAAGCCCGCGCCAAGATAGATGAGTACATCAGCGACCACCTTGTCGATCTGACTCCGCAGCAAATTGACGGCCTGAAGAAGCGCGCGGCCGAATGGGATCCGACGATCGTCCAGATCAACGTGGCCGAGGCGAACATAGTGGACCGCTGCGAGTCCTGCCACATGAACACGCGCGAGCCCATCCGAGTCACCGCCGCTGCGATGACCTCCAAGGGTGCGAAAAAGCCGGATGAATACGCGACCGCTCTGACCAGCCATCCCGAACCGGAGCTTCTGCAGATTCACGATCCCGAAAAATTCGGCTGCTCTCCCTGCCACCAGGGCAACGGGCGCGCCACCACCAGCGTCGAGAAGGCCCACGGCAATTACGAGCACTGGCTCTGGCCGATGTTTCCAAAGGAGAATGCGCAGGCCGGATGCCAGACCTGCCACGCCGCCGACATGGTTCTCGCCAGCGGTGACGTGCAGTTTGAAACCATCAACAACGGTAAAGATCTTTTCCGCCAGCGCGGCTGCAACGGTTGCCATCGCTACGAGGGTTACGACAAGGAGCCGGAAGACCTGAATTCGATCGGCCAGCAGATCAAGCAGATCGAGACGCAAAAGAAAGATAACCTCAAGCAGACCGCTTACCTGATGAAAGAGGCGGATAATGCCGAGACAAACGACGAAGCTAATAAGCTGAATACCCGGGCCGTTGACCTCCGCGTCGCCAACAGCAAGCTTGACGCCCGCCTGCAGCAACTCGACTTTCAATCGCACAGCCTGATGCAGGACATGAAGAAGATCGGGCCGAATCTGAAAGACATTCGCCTCAAGCTCAACAAGAACTGGATTCCGGTGTGGCTGAAGAAGCCCACCGATTTCCGGCCCACGACGAAAATGCCGAACTTCCGCCTGACCGATCACCAGATCCAGGCGATCTCGGCATACATTTGGCAGTCAGGCCTTACCGATCCGCTGCCCAAGCACAAGCCGGGCAACGCCGCCCATGGCAAAGAACTCTTCGAAACTCGCGGATGCCTCGCCTGCCACTCCATGGGCGAAGGCGACCAGATGCAAGGCGGAACGTTTGCCGCGAATCTCACCCGCGTCGGAGAGAAAGCCAACTACGACTACCTCGTGCGCTGGATTCACAACGCCCGCGAGCGCACCCGGCCGTACTGCCCTTACGAGAAGAAGGACATCGGCCCCGAGGACTACGCGAAGAAGGGGCTTCCATTCCAGTTCGACCTGCAGCACAGCAAATGCCCGAACGACGGTCACGAACTGCAAGTTCAGAACATGACGGTGATGCCCAGTCTGCGCCTCAGTCCGGAAGACGCGGAAGACATTGCAACCTACCTGATCTCTCAGAGGAAGCAAGAGCCATCGTCCTACGCCAACGCTGCTTTCATGGACGATCCGAGCCTGAAAGAAGAGGGGAAGAAGTGGGTCCGGTTCTATGGCTGTGGCGGATGCCATGAGATCTCCGGGATGGAAGACGAAGGCCGAATTGGCACAGAGCTGACCTTCGAAGGCAGCAAGCCGATCGAGCGCCTCGACTTTGCGCTCTTCACTGAACCGTCCCAGCGCGGCGGCAAGGATTCCGAGCCAATCAAAGACAAAGAAGACTTAGCACGCCTGCCGGATGGTCCCGCCACGAAACCGTGGTACGACCACAAAGGATTCTTCGAGCACAAGCTGGCGGAACCGAACGTCTACGATCAAGGCAAAGTGAAGGGCGAGATGGAAGCGCTCCGCATGCCTAACGTGCACCTCACCAAGGACCAGGTGCTCGACATCACCACGTTCCTGATGGGCAGCCAGGAGACTTCGCTACCGGACAGTTATCAGTACAAGCCTGGCGATGCTCGCCACGATATTCAAGAAGGCTGGTGGGTCGTCAAGAAGTACAACTGCATGGGATGCCATCAGTTCATTCCCGGCCAGCGCACCATTCTGATGTCCCTCAAGCAATATCAGGATATCCAGGAGCAACTGCCTCCCAAGCTCCTGACCGAGGGTGCCCGCGTCGATCCGGAGTGGCTGCGCAAATTCCTCTCGAATCCGTCGTTGAGCACCACCGACACAAATCGCAACGGCGTGCGGCCGTACTTGAAAGTTCGCATGCCCACGTTCTCGTTCTCCGACAACGAACTTCGGAAACTCGTACGCTTCTTTGAGGCATTGTCGCAGCAGCCGCTACCGTATATTCCGGAGCAGGTGCCGGCGCTCACCGCCAAAGAAAATGACATGGCCCGCAGCCTCTTCTCGAGCGCAGCCGCGCCTTGCTTGAAGTGCCACGCCACCGGCGACCCGGTGCACGACAAGATCGCCACCGCTCCGAATTTCCTGCTGGCGAAAGAGCGCCTGAAGCCCGACTGGGTTGAGCGCTGGATTACCGATCCGCAAGCGGTCAGCCCCGGTACGTCCATGCCCTCTGGCTTGTTCAGGCAAGTGAACAACCAGTGGGTTTTCTCCGGGCCGACGCCCCCTGTTTTCAACGGATTCGGAGGAGATCACAGGAGGCTTCTCACGGACTATATTTTCCAACTCACTCCGGAAGAGCAGCGCCGGGTCGCTTCCTCCATGCCGCGAGCCAAGACGGCATCCCTGAAACCGGCAAGCGGGCGCCGACAGGCAGCGACGGAATCGCAACATTCCATCAGCGGAGGTTCGCGATAGAATTCCACCAGTTAAAATTCCTCGGGTCGCCGACAGGTCCGCTCCGGCTCGCTCGAATGAGATTCATAACACTGCAATTCACAGAAAGGGCGACAAATGAACACGAAAGGTTGGGCCACAATTACCGTCAGTATGCTGGCACTGTGTGCGCTGCTGGCTCTCGCGGCCTGCAGCAAAAAAGAAAATACCGAGCAGTCCACTAGCGCCACCGCCGAACAACAAGCGCCTGCAGCCACTCCCATCGATCCGGCGACCGTAGCCACCATTAATGGCACGGTGAAATTCGACGGTACCGCTCCCAAAGCAGCGAAGATCGACATGAGCCAGGATCCTGGCTGCAAGGGCGCGAATGCCGCCGAAACCGTTGTTGTCGACAATGGCGATCTCGCTAACGTTTTCGTTTACGTGAAAGACGGGCTTGGCAACCGCACCTTCGATACGCCGAAAGAGCCAGTCGTGATCGAACAGAAGGGCTGCCAGTACCACCCGCACGTGCTCGGAGTCATGGCTGGACAGACGGTCGACATCAAGAATGCCGATCCCACCACGCATAACATTCATCCCACACCGAAAGACAATCGCGAGTGGAACGAATCGCAGCCGCCTTCTTCGGCCGACATCGAGAAGACTTTCGCGCGGGAGGAAATCATGTTGCCGGTCAAGTGCAACCAGCATCCCTGGATGAAGATGTACGTCAACGTGGTGAAGAGCCCGTTCTACGCGGTTACCGACAAAAGCGGCAAGTATGAGATCAAGGGCCTGCCGCCGGGGGACTACACTCTGGAGTTCGTTCACGAGAAGCTGGGTCCGCCTCAGGACGTCAAAGTTACGGTGGGTCCAAAGGACACCAAGGCAGTAGACGCCACCTTCAAAGCAGCAGGCATGTAAGCCGTGGCCTGGAAGCCCTCGACTGCGAGCACTCGGAGTTCTAGAGGGATCATCCATCACTGATAGGGTGCCCCACTTCTGGCCGTCTTTGCCAGAAGTGGGGACTTTTGCTCAACCCACGAGGGGAAGAAGCAGCAGGCGGCCAGGAAGCAGCCTAAGGTGCAGGCCGTGGGTGCGCGCAGAGAACAGCGAGCCCCGGAGGGCTGGAGGTATCCTGAACCGCGACGCAATCCTTCAGTCGCGCATTTTTCGGCGGCGCTAGACCTCTGAATCGCGCGCCGCAGTCTGCTAGAATACCCAGTTGGCCGCGGCGGCTTGCGTTTCGTGCAGCCTGCTCCGCCGGTTCGGAGCAGCGTTCCGCTCGCTGTCTCTGTCAACCTCTTCGACCCAAGGGGCACGACTCTGAAATCCATTGCCACACCCTACAATCGGGGCCTTCACGCTTTCGCGGTATTTGTCGCTTGCGCAACTCTGGTTGTCATCACCGCCGGGGCTCTGGTAACCAGTAACGATGCCGGCCTCTCGGTCCCAGACTGGCCTACTTCGTTCGGATACCTGATCAAGGTTCCCCACTTCGTCGGGGGCATCCGTTACGAGTGGAGCCATCGCATGTTGGCCGGGTCTCTGGTCGCCCTCACGCTCAGCATCGCGGTTTGGACGTTTCTGGCTGAGCGGCGGCGCTGGCTGCGATGGCTTGCTATTGGCGCCTTCGCTACTGTGATCGTACAGGCCATATTGGGCGGCCTCACCGTTCTGTTCTTTCAGCCGCCTGCGGTCTCAACTGCGCACGCGACGGTTGCACAAACCTTTTTTTGCATTGCTGTTGTCATTGCTCTATTTACCGGGCGCAGATGGGTGGAAGAAGAGCCGCGAGTGGAGTTTGATCAGCGTCGACCGAGCCTGTTCACGCTGACCTTGCTCTCCATTTTCGTTTTATACGTGCAGCTCATTCTTGGGGGGATGTTCCGGCATCATGGCATGAGTTGGTGGCCCCACGTCGTGCACGCAGCCGTGGTTTCCTTCGTACTGGCCTGGACTGCGGTCCGCGCGTTGAGCGTCTATTCGCAGGTCGAAGGTGTTCGCCGCCCTGCGATTCTGATGCTATCGCTCCTCATCACGCAACTGTGCCTGGGATTTGCTGCTTTCCTCACACGCGTTGCCTGGGGGCATGATGCAGCGCAGCCCGAGCTGCCGATGGTGATCTCGACCGTGTCCCACGTAGCGGTCGGCGCGCTCTTGCTAGCAACGACTGTCGTTCTTGCGATTCAGGTTTGGCGCCACGTTCCGGTAGCCTTCGAAGAGCGCGTGCCGCATGCAGAACGAAATCCGTCCGCCGCTTGACGGCGCGCCACCACGGAGGCACCGAGACACGGAGAATAAAGTGCTAAGTCTTGACCGGTGATTGTTGAATAGAATCCCGAACTTGTGCGCTGCTAGTCCTTATTCAGCAACCAACGATCGAAGTTCAGTAATTCCTCTTCCATGGCTCCGTGCCTCCGTGGTGAGGGGCAGCAGAGATGTCGTAAACTGTTTCTAGTTCCCTGGGGATTTCTCTTTGGTCTCGAAAGTTGCGGCGTTCGCTGATCCCGGCCCGGAGGTTGTTGCATCCTCCGTCGCTCCGGTCATTTCGGTTCAGAATCTCGTCCACAAGTATGAAAGCCGCACTGCGCTCAACGGAGTCTCGTTCGACGTTCGCTCGGCCGAACTGTTCGGCCTGCTTGGTCCCAACGGCAGCGGTAAGACCACTCTCTTCCGCATCCTGTCGACCTTGATGATCCCGACTTCCGGCCATGCGGTTGTCATGGGCTGCGATGCTGCCCAGGATCCCGCCACGCTCCGGCGCCAGATCGGAGTTGTCTTCCAGGCGCAGAGCGTTGACCCGAAGCTGACCGCGTACGAGAATCTTTGGCATCAGGGCCATCTTTATGGCCTGCGTGGATCGGCTCTCAAAAAGCGTGTGTTGGAAATCCTGAGCCGTGTCGGCTTGGCAGACCGCGCCAAGGAGCGCGTCGAGACGTTTTCGGGAGGCATGCAGCGCCGCATCGAACTCGCCAAAGGCCTGCTCCATCATCCCGGAGTCCTGCTCCTCGACGAGCCCACCACGGGACTCGATCCCGGAGCACGTCGCGACCTATGGCAGTATCTGCAGATTCTGCGCGATGAAGAGCATGTCTCCGTTCTGGTCACCACGCACCTGATGGAAGAAGCAGAACGCTGCGACCGGCTGGCCATCATGAACGAGGGAAATCTGGTCGCGCTGGGTACACCCGCGGAATTGAAGAGCGAAATCGGCGGTGATGTCATCCTGCTCGATGCCGCGCACGATGCCGGTGCGCTCGCCGAGCACATCCGCGCTCGCTTCCACGTCGCAACCACAGTGCTGGGCAATCAAGTCCGCATTGAGCAGGAGGCCGGGCACCGTTTCGTCCCCGACGTCGTGGAAGCGTTTCCCGGCGAGATTCAGGCGATTTCGGTCAGCAAACCAGCGCTTGAAGACGTGTTCATCCACCGTACCGGCCACAAGTTCTGGAGTGAATCGATGGATTCCGCTGCAAGCGACAAGAAGGGCAAAAAGAAAAGAGGAGGTAACTCGTGATTCTCGTGCTTTCTCTGGCTCTGGGTCTGATCCCCCTGGCAGGCGTAGTCTGGATTTTCGTCAGCGGCATGATCACGCTGTCTCCGCCATCGGCCACAGTCGACGGGCTGTTCATGACACTGATCCTGCTTACGGTTTCGTTTTGCTTCCTGCTGAACGCCTTCTGGGAAGCCCGCGATAAGGGCCTCCTGGCTTTCATCCAGAAGAAGAAAGGAGCACTCGCGACGTCGTCCGCGACTCCTGCTGCTAAGACGGCGTCAGCTTCTACGTCCGCGGCTGCGTCTCCTGCCGTCAAGGTTCCGACCGCAAAGGTGAGCTCCTGATGGCAACTCAAGCAGCAACATTGGCGCGCCCAGCCCCTCCGGCGTCAGCGGGTGTCGTCCTGCCCGCATTCACTCTCTGGTGGCGCGAAATCGTCCGCTTCTATCGCCAGAAGGGACGTGTGATCGGCGTTATCGGTTCTCCCTTGGTCTTTTGGGCGGTGTTGGGCTCGGGATTCGGTACCTCCTTTCACTCGGGAGGCGGTCCTGGGCAGCAGCATTATCTCGACTACTCATATCCGGGAATCCTGATCTTGATCGTTCTTTTCACATCGATCTTCACCATGATGTCGGTGATAGAAGATCGCAAGGAAGGATTTCTCCTGTCTGTCCTCGTTGCTCCGGTTCCGCGCACGGCGATTGTGATGGGAAAAGTCTTGGGGGGCACAACCCTCGCGGCGATCCAAGGCCTGATCTTTCTCGTGTTCGCCCCGTTTGCGGGAATTCACCTGGAACCGGTGCAGGTCCTGCTGGTGGCCGTCGTCGTGTTTCTGGTCTCGTTTTCGCTGACTGCGCTTGGTTTCGCTATCGCATGGCCGATGGACTCTTCTCAGGCTTTTCACGGAATCGTCAATCTGTTTCTTATTCCCCTATGGCTGCTTTCCGGAGCACTGTTCCCGCTGGCTAGCGCCTCGGGATGGATTCGCGTCATTATGCGCGTGAACCCGTTGACCTATGGAGTGGAAGCCCTGCGCGGGCTGCTTTATCCTGGCGCCGAGAACAGTTTCACACTGTCGGAATCGATGGCAACGCTGTTGTTGTTCTCGCTTGTGATGTTCGGATTCTCGCTGCTCATGGCGAACCGCCGCACCACGAGGCCTGCCGCTTGATTATCGGGAATTCGATCGCCGAGCAGTACGCCTATTTTCCCGCGCTCAATGCCACGCTCAACGGCACCAGCGCCGCCCTGCTGCTGACCGGGCGAGTTTTGATCGCCAAAGGACGCATGGCCGCGCATCGCGCCTGCATGATCGCCGCTGTGGCCGCGTCGGCGTTGTTTCTGACTTGCTATCTTTTCTTTCACTACAAAGTGGGAAACGTCCTGTTTCTGGGTCAGGGATGGTCTCGTCCAGTGTATTTCTCGATTCTGATTTCGCACGTGCTGCTCGCCATGGTGATCGTGCCTCTGGCGATCATCACCTTGAGCCGCGGCCTGCGCGCCCGTTACGACAAGCATCGCGCCATCGCCCGCTGGACTTGGCCGCTCTGGATGTACGTCTCGGTTACCGGAGTCCTGGTGTACTTCATGCTGTACCGGTGGTTCCCGCACAGCTAGCATTTCACCACGGAGACACCGAGACACGGAGAAAAACTGCTCGAAATCTTGGGCGTGAAACAAGGGTCGGCATCGGTTGCGCAAAGTCTAGCTCAAGAACACGAAATGAATGATTGATGTGCTCAGTGCCTCCGTGGCTCCGTGGTAAGACTTGCGATGTCCGTTCTCAGACTCAAGATCGACGTTTCCGGCACAGTGGGCGATTCCGCCTGGCGCGAACTCAATCACTTCGAGCAAATCCAGTCCGCCGACTTCGGCCCGCAATTCGGCAGCGGAGGGCGCTGCAATCATGCGACCGATGCTCCTCACGCGAAAGGCGAGTGGATCGGAGCCGAAATCCGGCTACAGACGCCGCTTCTCGCGCAGTACGCAATGTCCCACTATCTGGAACAGGAGCGCGTCCTCGACGCCGACGTAGAGTAAACTTCCAAGGACGCCGCGGAATCGCCGGCATCTGTCATCCTGAGCAGAGCGAAGGATCTCTGCAGTCTGCGTGCGCCGAGGAGCCGAGCGTCTGACCGTTACAGAGCATGACTGACCAATCAGAAACCACCACAACACCGCCCTCCAAGCCCAAGCGCAGCATGTCGCGCACCCAGAAGATTCTCTTCTTCACCACCGGCTGGCTGATCGTCCTGATGCCCTTTCTCTTTTGGTGGAATACCTGGTTCGGACGCCACCTCACCGACCAGCAGCTTACCGAATATCTGCATGACGACAAAAAGCCGCGCCATATCCAGCACGCGCTGGTGCAGCTTGGCGATCGCATGTCGCATAACGACGCTGCTGCCAAGCAATGGTATCCCGACCTCGTTCACCTGGCCGCGAATCCGGTCGAGGAAGTTCGCAATACCGATGCCTGGGTCATGGGGCAAGACACCTCGGGTCCCGGCTTCCACGAAACTTTGCTGAAGATGTTGAACGATTCATCACCCATGGTTCGCGGCAACTCGGCGCTCTCGCTGGTTCGATTCGGCGATGCCTCCGGCCGCCCGCAAATCGTTTCACTGCTCGAACCCGCCCACATCGTTGCGCCCGCGACGGGGCGTATCGTCGACTCTGACCGACCCGGTACAGCCATTCATCAGGGTGGATTAATCGCCAAGCTCGCGCCCCAGGACTCGTCGCAAACCATCGAGCTCCGCTCACCGATTCCCGGGCGAATCCGTTCGGTGTCGCAAACCGGAGCAAGCGCCGTTGCGGGCGCAGAGGTTGCCGTAATCGATCCCGCTTCGGAGCAAGTGTGGGAGGCGTTGCGTGCTCTGTATCTGATCGGCCAGCCAGAAGATCTCGCTGCCATCCGCCCGTACGAACGAGATCTCCCCGATATTTCCAACGATGTCCGCCAGCAGGCGACCGAGACCGAGAAAGCCATTCGCACTAGAACCGCTCCGCCTTCGTAACGCCGCCACGGATTCGAAATAAACGCCCACGCAGTCGCTGCCAGTCCTTCTGCGTTCGTATCTCGGGCTGAAAATGATTTTCCCGCCGTTTTCGAGCATCGTGCGGCGAACACGTTAATATAGAGCGGCGGGACCAATGGCTTCCGTAGAATGATTCAACTCTCTGACATACAAGCGGCGCTCAGCAGGATACGGGCGGACATCCGCGTCTCGCCCTGCCCGCGCTCGGAAGCCTTTTCCGGCCTGACCGGCAATTCCATATTCCTCAAACTCGACAACCAGCAGCGCACTGGAGCGTTCAAGGAGCGGGGCGCGCTGAACAAAATCTTGATGATGACGCCGGAGGAGCGGTCGCACGGAGTGATTGCGGCATCGGCAGGGAATCACGCCCAGGGCGTGGCTTATCACGCCGGGCGGCATGGCGTGAAGGCGCGCATTGTGATGCCGCTGCCCACGCCGTTGACCAAAGTTTCGGCAACTCGTGCCTACGGCGCCGAGGTTATCCTGCATGGCGCCAATTACGATGAGGCTTATGAGAACGCGCTGCTGCAGGCTCAGCAAGATTCCCTGACCCTGATTCACGCCTTCGACGACGATGCGGTGATCGCGGGGCAGGGAACTCTGGGGCTGGAAATCTTGCACCAACATCCGGATATCGAAGTCATTGTGTCGCCGATCGGCGGAGGCGGACTGATCGGCGGGATTGCGTGTGCCGTTAAGGAGTCCCGTCCTTCCGTGAAAGTATTCGGAGTACAGCCGGCACGGTTACCCTCGATGAAAGCGGCGGTGGCCGCGGGCAAGCTTGTTACGCTGGAGGCGGCCAAGACCATCGCTGATGGGATTGCTGTACGCCGCGCCGGAGAGCGCACGCTGCCGCTGGTGCAGAAGTATGTCGATGACATCGTGACCGTGGAGGAAGAGGAGATCGCCAACGCGATCCTGCTGCTGCTGGAGCGTGAGAAGACGTTGGCGGAAGGTGCGGGAGCGGCGGCGATTGCAGCCGTCTTGAATCGCAAGCTGCCGCTGCAGGGAAAGCGGGTTGCAGTCCTGGTGTGCGGCGGGAATATCGATGTCACCCTGCTGGCTCGCATCATCGAGCGCGGACTCGTAAAGGACGGGCGGCTGGTGCGTCTGCGCGTCCATCTTCCCGATTATCCCGGCGCTTTACATCGGCTAACCGGAATTCTGGCTGATCATCGTGCCAATATTGTCGAGACGGCGTACGACCGGGCCTATCACGGGGTCAATCTGGGGGACACAGCCATCGATATCACGATGGAAACGCGCGGGCCTGACCACATTGCCGAATTACTGGGAGCGTTGGTCTCGGCCGGATACACTCACGAGCGAATCCTCTAGCCTTTGTAAGTCACTCCTGCAGCGTCACTTTTTCTGCTTTGTAATGCTTCATGGGATTAGGTAAAACTATGTAAATCATATAGTTGCAGAGCTTTGCGCCATGTACAGTATAGGTGGGGCTATGGAGAAGAAAAACTCTGTCTTCGCTCAGTCGGTCGTGTTTCGGGCAGGCATCTTCGTGCTATTCCTGCTCGCGCTTTGTACACAATCGCCGGCTCAAGATGCGGCTCAGCCTGCCATAGCGCGGAAGATCGGCGCCGTTAAGTCAATCAGCGGAAACACTCTGACCTTGACTCAAGATTCCGGTCCCGATGTTGTGGTGAATGTACAGCCGAACGCGCGCATCCTGCGCATCGCGCCAGGCGCAAAAGACCTGAAAGATGCGGCTCCCACTCCGCTTCAGGATTTGCAGGTCGGAGACCGGGTTCGCGTGCGAGGGCAGGCTTCAGGCGATGCCATCAACGCACTTGAGGTCATCGCCATGGCGCGAACCGACCTGGAGGCGCGCCGCCAGCAGGAGCAACAGGATTGGCAGAAGCGGGGCATGGGAGGTCTGGTCAGCGGCGTGGACCCGGCGACCGGGACGGTGACGATTTCTGTCACAGGTCTCGGCGGCAAGAAAGATGTTGCCGTACACACAACGAAGAGCACGGTGTTCCGCCGCTACGCGCCGGGTTCAGTGAAGTTCGATGACGCCAAGCCGAGCACATTCGCTGAGATTCACCCCGGCGACCAGTTGCGCGCGCGCGGAGACAAGAGCGCCGATGGTTCGGAAGTAAAGGCAGATGAAATTGTGAGCGGCAGCTTCCGGAACGTCGCCGGAACCGTCAATTCTGTGGATGCAAACGCCGGCACCTTGAGCGTTCAGGATTTACTGAGCAAGAAACCGATTACGGTGAAGATCACCGCGGAGTCGCAACTGCACAAACTGGCACCCGAAATGGCCCAGATGATCGCGATGCGGCTGAGGGGAACTATGCCTGCGGGCATGCCCGGAGGAAGCGGGACATCTGCTCCAGTCGCCGGAAACGGTGCCTCGTCGGGAACCGCCCCATCAGGATCGAAGCCAGGAGGCGCCATGGCCAATGGCGGTACAGGCCAGGGGCCGACCAATGGCGGAATGCGGCGCGGAGGAGGGGACTTCCAGCAGTTTCTGAACCGGATGCCGCCGGTGTCGCTGGCTGATCTGCACAAGGGCGACGCCGTCCTGATAGTGGCAACGCAGGGTTCAGCAGAGGGCGCGACCGCGATCTCGTTGCTCAGCGGAGTCGAGCCCATTTTGCAGGCCGCGCCGAGCCAGGCCATGATGCTTACGCCCTGGAGTCTAGGTGGAGCGCCGGCCGAAGCCATGCAGTAGAGAGGACCTGTCGGTAAGAATTCGCGTTTTCATACATTCTACTTAATGGAAGACCAACAATGAATCATACGAAGTTTCTGTGTCTCTTAGTTCTGGTGTTCGTTGTCACTGCGGCGCCCAACTGGGCGCAAACAACCGCGGGATCACTGCACGGACAAATCACCGATCCTTCCGGCGCCGCAATTCCGGGCGCGAGCGTGGTCGCGACCCCGGCGGCCGGCTCGCCGATCGTCATTCAGAGCAATGGCCAGGGGGGCTATGAGTTCAAGAGCCTGCCCGCGGGCAAGTACACCCTCACGGTCGCCGCCCAGGGTTTTACGTTGTACGAGAACGACACCATTGTGGTTGCAGATCAGCCGCTGCGCCTCAATGTCACCATGACTATAGAAGTCGAAACTCAGAAGGTGCAGGTTTCCGACACGGCGCCAACGGTTGATGTCAATCCAAGCAACAACGCGGGCGCGATCGTCATTTCCGGGAAAGAACTGGAGGCGCTACCGGACGATCCGGATGAGCTGGAGTCGGATTTACAGGCGCTGGCGGGACCTTCTGCCGGACCCAACGGTGGCCAGATGTATATCGATGGATTTACCGCCGGGCAGCTTCCACCCAAGTCGTCGATTCGCGAAATCCGGATCAACCAGAATCCGTTCTCTTCCGAGTACGACAAGCTGGGATACGGCCGCATCGAGATTTTTACGAAGCCCGGCACGGATAAATTTCACGGCCAGTTCTTTATTAACGGCAACGACTCTTCATTCAACACCGCCAACCCGTTTGCCGGCGGCGCGGAGCCACCCTACTATTCGACGCAGTTCAACGGCAACGTCGGTGGCCCGCTTAGGAAGAACGCGTCGTTTTTCTTTAACATTGATCGCCGTGACATCAACGAAGTGGCTGCCATCAACGCTTATGATCCTTTAACTGGCGATCCTTTCGCAGAAGCGGTGAGTAATCCGCGCCAGCGGACCAACCTTGGTCCCCGGATTGACTGGGCTCCCAATAAGAACAATACCGTCACCGTTCGCTACCAGTATTACCGCGATACCGAAATCAACGATGGGGTGGGCGTGTTTAATCTGGCGTCGCAGGGTTACTATTCGAAGAGCTTCGAGCACACCCTCCAGATCAGCGACACCCAGGTATTCGGGTCGAAGATCGTTAACGAAACCCGCTTCCAGTACAACCGCGACAACAATATTCAGAATCCGAACCAGTTATTTCCTACGGTCAACGTCATCGGGACCTTCAATGCCGGCGGGAACAGCGAAGGAAGTCTCAACGACCTCGAAACCAGCTATGAAGGGCAGAACTATACCTCGCTCATTCAGGGCAATCACATCCTGAAGTTTGGCGGGCGGGTGCGCGCCACGCATGCTTCGGATTATTCAACCTCGTTCTTCAATGGCACGTTCGTTTTCCCGAACTACGCTGCATTCCAGAACGCTATGCCAACGCAGTTGTCGATTACCACCGGCTCACCTACGGCTGCAGTCGATTACTACGACGTCGAACCCTACATACAGGATGACTGGAAGGTGCGGTCCAACATCACTCTGAGCTACGGGCTTCGTTTCGAAACTCAGAACGCCATACACGACAAGGGTGACTGGGCTCCGCGTTTCGGATTTGCCTGGGGCGTGGGCGGCCAACACGGGGCACCGAAAGTCGTGATCCGCGGTGGTTCCGGGATATTCTATGACCGGTTTCAGGTCCAGAACCTGCTGCAATCGGAACGTCTGAACGGCATCACGCAGACTCGTTTCATCGTCACCGATCCCACCTGCTTCCCGGGTTTGGATAAGCCCCTGACGGTGTCGATCTCCAGTTGCGGCACCTCCACAGCCACTGCCTCCACGACCTATGAGATCAGTCCTCGGCTCCGCGCCCCGTATACGTTCCAGAATGCGTTGAGCGTCGAGCGGCAACTGACGAAATCTGCAACCCTATCGGTCACTTACTTGGACTCGCGTGGCTTCGATCAGTTCCTCACCCTTAATGCCAACGCCCCCTATCCCGGCACTCCCTGCACGAATTGCACGCCAGAGAGCAATCTTTATCGCTACGTTTCCGAAGGAAATTTCAAGCAGAATCAGTTGATTGTGAATAGCAATGTTCGGGTCGGATCCAAGCTTCAGCTCTTCGGCTTCTACACGCTGAATCATGCCAATAGCAACGTCTCAAGCATTTCCAGCTTTCCTTCGAATTCCTGGAACATCAGCCAGGACTGGGGCCGTGGATCTTTTGACGTTCGGCACAGGCTTTTTTTCGGCGGCACGGTGGGCTTGCCTTATTTGTTCCGCTTCAGCCCTTTTATGGTCGTCAGTTCCGGCTCCCCCTATAACATCGTCTCTCCTTTCGATCTGAACGGCGATTCGCAGTACAACGACCGGCCGGGATTCATCTCGAATACGACGTGCGCCCTTCCTGCTGAGAATATTCCTATGACGCCGAGCGGTCCGAACAGCAGCATCTATTGCACCCCGCTGGGGACGTTTGATGCCCGCCCGGACCTGGCTACGGCGCCGGAACCGATCCTTCCGATCCATTTCGGAACTGCACCGAGCCATTTCGTGATGAACTTCCGAGTCACCAAAACCATTGGGTTGGGCTCAAAGACTAAGAACAGTACTGGACAAGGCCCGGGAGGAGGCGGACCTGGGGGAGGCAGAGGTGGAAGACACGGCGGACCGTTGTTCGGCGGTGGCGGACCGATGATGATGTCGTCGAATTCGGACCGGCGCTACAACCTGACCCTAGGTGTAAGTATGCGGAACGCTTTCAATAACGTGAATGTTGCCAACCCCAGCGGTGTTCTGGGCTCGCCCTTCTTTGACAAGCCCAACGCCCTGCAAGGAGGCCCGTTCGCGGGTACTTCCGCTGCCAATCGCCGGGTGGATCTCCTGGCTACCTTCAGCTTCTGACCTCGTATCTTTTCCCGCATACCGCGAGCCTCTCGCTCGGGGTATCCTAAAGAGGGGGCATTCTTTCTAAATTCAAGGCCTAAGACCTATTGTCTTTCCCTGCGATTAACAGACGAAAATTCATACAACTTGCGGCAGCTGGCGGAGTAAGCGCTCTAGCCGTCGATAGCGTGCTGGTCGCGCCCAACCGTCCTCGAGTGGTGCGCCAGGACATTGGCCTGCCACGCTGGCCTGAGCGTTTGAATGGCTTCACCATCGCGCTGCTGAGTGACTTCCATTACGATCCCGTCTTTTCGGTTCATCCCATCAAGGCAGCGGCCGAAATGGTCAACGGGCTTCATCCCGACTTGGTTGTGCTTACCGGCGACTTTGTATCAGAACCCTGGTTTGGCCCTACGGCGAAAGGCGCCGCCGCGGCGGAGCCTTGCGCGGAGCTTCTGCGAGGCATAAAAGCGCCTCATGGATCGTGGGGCGTGATGGGAAACCACGATGCGTCGACTGACCCGCGGCGGGTGACTGCCGCTCTGCAAAGCGCCGGAATCCAGGTCCTGCTGAATCAGGCGACACCGGTCGAGAGCAACGGAGCCCGATTCTGGCTGAGCGGAGTCAATGACGTGGCGGAAGGGAAGGCCGATCTTGCTGCCAGCCTGCATCCGATCCCCACTGGTGAGGCCGTCGTGTTGCTGGCGCATGAGCCGGATTTTGCCGACTACGTCGCGCGCCACCCTGTCGACTTGCAGCTCTCCGGACACTCACACGGCGGCCAGATAAGACTGCCGTTTGTTCCTCCGCTGTACCTCCCGATGTTGGGAAGAAAATACATTTGGGGACGCTACCAGATCGGCAACCTGACCCTATACACCAATCCTGGACTGGGCACGATACGCATTCCGGCAAGGCTGAACTGCCCTCCGGAGATCACGCTGCTGACCCTTCGGCGCTCGGCGGTTTCCTAGGGCCACCGTTGCAAGGCGTTCGCCTGGGCTGTGCAACTCCTTTCATCACAAGAGATCTTTAAAATGAGGGATTGACTGTAAACCACTGTATCTACAGTCGAAAGTTGATAGCGACGATGGTACTAAAGTTGCGCCATCCATAATGCCTTGCGTCGTAGATAGGCACCTTATATGGCGTATCGCATCTGGCCAACCCTGTTGTTCGTGACGTTCTGTGTGATCGCCTCTGCCGGCAGTACAACAGGCTCAACACGGTCGAATCAGCTCGAGAAACGCGAGCGCGAGACCTCTAGATCCTTGATTCGCGCCTCCCAGTTTGTGGACGTGCGCCACGTCAGCTCCCGGCCCAACTGCGAGTCCGTACAACCTCCAGAGGCACTGACCACGCCCGATCCGCTATTTGCGACAGACACCCAGGGACGCAGAGTGGCAGTCAGCTTCATCATCGGTAGGGACGGCCACGTTCACAGCCCGCTGATTCTGGAAAGCGCGGGCCTCACCGGGGATCGTCGAGTGCTGCAGACGGTGCGGACATGGAGATATCGCCCCGCGACCTGCAACGGCGTTCCCACCGAAACCGAAGGAAAGGTCGAGTTTTCCATCCCATAGCACCGGCCGAGTCGCTGGGCTAGAATTCACTGAGCAGCAGGATGATGCGATTCGTGGATAAAGACACTAAGAACGACGCGCCCGCGGACGTGCAGGCGAGTGAACTGGAGATGGACGACATTCTGCGCCGGCTGCAGCCCGAGGCGAGGCGGTCCAAGCCGAGTCCGGAGGCGATTGCGGCGGCACTGGAATCGGCGCAACGCTTGGCGGCTGAGGCCGACGCCGAGAACGGAGCCGCAGACATGGATCGTGAATTCCAGGCCGATGCCGAAGACATGCTCTGCAGCGCCTGTGGACATCACAATCGACAAGGGACGAAGTTCTGCGCGATGTGCGGTACCGCAATCATTGCGGACCAAGTCCCTGCCGGGCAACGACGCGCCGAGGCGATAGCCCGGACTCAAGCTGCGATTCCCGCCCAAGGCATTCCCGCCCCGCCGCGCGGGAACGAGACTCATCACTATCACCACCACTATCACCATCACTATTTTCCCGGCGGAGAAGGGACGTATCCCCGGAATGCAGCAGATCCCACTCGGGAAGTTGCGAGAGAAGAGAAGCCACGGCCCAATATTGCCCTGCGCGGCGAGATGAGCCGCGCCGAAGCTTCGGTGCGCAACGCAACCCAGGAATGGGTCGTGGCCTGCAATACCAAGCACCTCGACGATCTGGTCGAACTTTATGTGCCCGACGGCATCGTATTGCGTTCGAATTGCCCTCCCATACGCGGGGCGACCGCCGTGCGGGAATTCTTCTTTGGAGCGCTCGAGGCCGGACTTGGCGAGGTCGAACTCGAGCCCTTGCGGGTCGACGTCGTAGGCGAAATGGCCTACGAAGCAGGACGCTTCAAAGCCTTGGTCCCAGGCGCTACCGGGAAAAGGCGCGAAGAGCGCGGGAAGTATCTCTGGGTGTGCCAGCGGCAGAGCAACGCAGAGTGGAAGCTGGTCGCGGATTGCTGGTCGAGCGACTTGACGCTCTCGAGCTTGGAGTCCGATGTCCCCATGGCTTCGGCGATAAAGACCAGTCAGCCGCGAAGATAGCAGGGCCAGTCGTCGCGGTTCGAGCGAGAGCGATTTCCTCAGCGTCGTAAGACTAGGGATCCACACCCAATTTCGCCAGCTCACTCCGCAACTGATCGAGACCTTGCATCTGGATCGTGTGCATCCCCATTTGGGCGGCGCTTTCCAGATTCAGTGCGCGATCGTCGATGAAGCAGCATTCTTGCGCCGGAATCTGAACGACGTCCAGGGCCAAGCCATAGATACCGCTTTCCGGCTTGCGCAGGCCCACAAAGCAGGAACTGATAAACAGCCGGAAGATCTTCCGCATCGCAAATGTATCGATGCGGTAGAGGTTCAGTTCACGCGATTCATTGTTGATCGTGCCCATCAGATACTTGCCCGAGTCGGTGAGAGACTGCGCAAACCGCAGAACTTCAGGGAACGGCTGCGATAACGAGAACAGGTATTCCCGAAACGCTTCTCGCGTGAACGGGCGCGGAGTGTAAAAAATCGTTTGATCGAGGTACTGGTCCAGAGTGATTTTCCCCCGTTCAAACGGCGACACGATGAGTTCATGCCGGCTGTGAAACTCGTCGGCGTCGAGATGGAAGTTCTCGAGTGCTTTGGCGCGCTCCTGGTGGTCCCATGCATTGGTGAGCAGGACGCCTCCGACATCCCAGAAAATGGCGCGAATCGCAGGCAAAAGTCCCTCCCTCGAGACAGCGGCTGAAATGAGTGTAGTTGAGTCCGGTCAGGAATGGGTTGGCTCAAACACCGAGGCATTTCGGAGCTGCCAGAGTGCGATGATGCCCAGAACCATGAGGTTCGGAAACAGCAGAGGCGCCATCGGAGGAGCGCCATAGATGAAATTCTCGAAGGCGTGGACGGACGGCCCTCGAAGATTTGCCGCGGCGTGCAGGACGAAACCCCACAAACCCACTCCGGCTTCCGTTACAAGTACCAACGCGCAGAGATCGATGTAGGTGCGGGACGCCCGCATCAGCAGGGGAATGGCCAGAAACCCAACAGCGATTGCGCTCGCAACCACAGGCACCCACTCCAAAGGATTGAAGAATCCGTTGCCGGCGTGGTCGGCGAGGCTGAAGACGAAATTCCCGATGAACCCGCCCAGCGTCAGTAACAAGACCCATTGAGCCCATTCCTCGCTTTCAGGATCGACCATGCGGTTCATGATGATCAGAAATCCCAAGCCGGTATACGCGAGAGGCGCGGCAAACGGGGCCGAGTAGGTGAGGCTGCGGAGCGTGCGCTCGTAGAAAAACCGGCTTTCCAGATGCAGGATCACGCCGGTGAGACCCACGAGGATAGCGATCCATCCGACCAGATAGCCCAGATCTTTCCACACCGCCGGCCAGCGGTAGCGCAGGGTCAATCCGACGATCAACAGCACGGGCGCCGTCGCCGAGAAAAAAAGTGGAATGTATTCGGCCTGGTTGCGGAACTGGTTGACCGAATGTGCGAGGTAAATGTCGAAGGTGAGAAATCCAACATTCAGGATCGCGAACAACTCAATCCAGATCTGAGGCCGCGCCCACCAGCGTTCACTTAGCCTTACCATGCTGTCTCCTGAGCTCGGCTGCCATGGACTGCAGTTCGACTGTCTTCTGCAACATGGGATAGTTTCCGTGCCATTGAACGAAGTCTGCTCCGCCCATAAAGGCTCCATGTTTGCTGGTCCGTCCGTCGTAGTGCCATAGATCGAAATACACGAAATCGATGGGCTGCGAGAAGGGCGGGCCTGTCAGCGTGCCATCTTTACGCAGGCTGTTTACCAGATCCTGCGCGGACTTCACGCGGGTGTTCGTGACCTGTACCACCTGCTCTGCCTGGGTGTAGACGCGATCAATCAATGCCGGCGTATGGCATTGCGTGCAGATCTGCTTCATCTTAGCTTGCGCGGCAACGTAGTTCGGGCGCTTTTCCGTGATTGCGTTCGCCAGATAGTAGGAAAGCCGTTCAGAAGGATCGTGCGTCACTCCCAGGCCGTTGATGCCGCTCATGTGGCAGGTGGCGCAGGTCGGAACGAACATATCGCGCGTGGTCAGAGTCTTCGGTGGTGCATCCAGATTCAGCAGGCGTTCCTGGGCCTGGAACATCACTCCGTGCTTGGATTCTTCGTAAATCTCGATTTGGGAGTGGTCCGGTCCCATGTGGCACTGGGCGCAAGTACTGGGCAAGCGCGCGATGCGCACCGAACTGGTATGCCGTGTGTGACACGAAGTGCAGTTGCCGATCGTACCATCGCTGTTCGGTTTGCCGACGCTATGGCATTGCTCGCATCCGCTGGTCATAGCCGATCCGCCTTCCATCTGCACAAACGGATGCGGCGGACGCCTGGTGCCTCCCGGCTGGTAGGTTTCCGAGAAGCTCACTTGCTCGGGCGTGAGTCCTTTTTCACCGTAGATGGCTGCCCACGCGGGGGCTGCATGACGGCTGTGGAGGAATTGCTGATAGATCCCTTCGTGGCAACTTCGACAGTTGCCAGCCGTCAGCTTGGTGGCGATTACGAATCCGTGGTGGTCCTTCTTCTCCTGACCGGGAGCGGGTTGGTGGCACTCAAGGCAGTTCACACCCTTGCGGGCATGGGCGCTCATTTCATACTCGTGCACCACGGAATACTGGATCCGTGCATGGCACTCGGCACACTTGCCGGTGGCCCGCACCAGTTCTGCGCTAGGCTGCTCGGTCTCCACCCGAGGACGGGCGCGATTGAGCAGAAAGGCGGCCAGAATGAGAGCGAACGCAATCACAATTGCCAGGAAGACCGATCGAAAAGACATGGGTAGCGCACCTCATAAGAACAGAACGTCGCATGGAATGACGATGCGGACCATTGTAGAGAATGGCGGGAGGAAGCGGGAAGCTTCGGGCGGAAGAGTTTCGAGGGGACGAGAAGCTGCTTATCGAGGATGATGCACGTACCAGAGCACGACCATCGCGGCCAGACGGACGGTGACCAGGACTCCGCCGAGGATCAACGCAATTCTGAAGAGGATACGTTCGAAACGGTTTAACTGCCAGTTAGACGCGGCCATCGATACCGCCTTACCGATCTGGACCTAGGCTACAAGCGGCCAAGGAACGGGACAGTGAGGCTGGTCACGGCTGCCTGTGACTGTCTACAAGTGTGGTTCGGCTCAAGCCGCCGGGGAGCATGGCCTCGCCGCCACTGCGCTCGGCGAGTCCAGAATTACTCAATTCCTACACCCACTCGAGGGCGCCCTTCCCCCAAACCCATATGTAGCCAACGATCAGGATTACCAGGAAGATCACCATCTCGATGAGCCCGAATAATCCGAACTCCTTGAACTTCACCGCCCAGGGAAACAGAAAGATGGTCTCCACATCGAACACCACAAACAGGATCGCGATGATGTAATAGCGGACGGTGTACCGTCCGCGGGCGCTGTCGATGGGATCGATGCCACATTCGTAGGGCATCAGCTTGGTTTTGCTTGGGTTTGCGGGACGGACCAGCTTGGCCAGCAGCAGCGTAACCGGAAGCAGCGTGCCGACTATGGCGATGAAGATGAAGATGGGAACGTAGTTTTGTGGCATGACTCGCTCTCAAGCTTTCGAGCAAGACATATTATCGCCGACCGTCCATCTGTTCAAGCACCATCCCGCAAAGGGCGGGAAGGCCCGAAACCCTCCCGCCCTTCCCTTTGTTGAACTTACTTCCGTCTCATGTGCCTTACCGTTCCCCATCCGTCCCCGGCGTGAACGAAACTCCGCGCAGGACTTCTCCAAACCGCGCCTCGCGAACCGGGAAGAAGTATTCCTTCGCGGCTACGGCCGGATCGGTATTGTCCAACCGATCGAACACGAGCACCAGCGGTTCGGGTCCGCTCCCTGGTCGCCATTGCCGCTGACCGCGTCGAGGTAATCGCCCGGATGGCTGCATAGCCATCGAATACGGCGCCTGTGATGTTTCGCACCCCATCCGTCGCCGGAGACCACGGCAGTCCGGTGGCGGCGTTCGTGCCCGTCGGGTAGTTGCGGGGGATACGTGTTTTCTGGACGGGTCACATCCGGTATGAAGGAGGCCTGATTCCTTTATCCCGCAGATAAATCTCTGCCTGGCCGCGGTGGTGCGCTACATGGATGTACATCGCCAGCAGGACTTCGCGTCCGGGCAAACGGCCATCGGGCGAGTTGTGCGCCTGCGTCAGTTGCAATTCGGTCAGAGTGGGAATGATCCCCGAGCAATAGCTGAACGAGTCGCTCAGAAACTTCACGACGGCATCTTTGTCGGTAGACGATACAGAT
This sequence comes from uncultured Acidobacteriota bacterium, assembly GCA_963807095.1. Classification (GTDB taxonomy): domain Bacteria; phylum Acidobacteriota; class Terriglobia; order Terriglobales; family Acidobacteriaceae; genus Sulfotelmatobacter. Next base: position 773,564 of record CAWEAF010000004.1, read on the forward strand.
GGATCGATAGGAGGCTTGGTGTCCTTCAGCCCCGCACAGAACGCAAAGTTCGTGCCGGCGATGTGGATCATCAATTCGCCGAAAGTCATCGACTCCGGGTGCGGCTTGAAGGAGTACTGATCTGCGGGCATGGCTTCAGCGACGGCGACCGACAATTTGCTCAGCGCGGAGAAATGCTGCGCGTACTCTGCGGCAGGTGAGGAAAAAGCTGAAGTGGAAGCGAGGACAAGGCCAAGCACCAGCAATACAAGGGATCTCACGAGGCTCCTCCGGCGTGGGCGTTTTGCCAGAAGTTGGACGAGTCAGAGACTGCATGGTTAGCTTATTCTCTGACGTCCTTGGTGAACCTTCGTGCCCTTTGTGGTGGATGCCGTAACTTCCCAGACCGGCACCCATCCGGGTCTAAGAGAAGTTGCTCCGCGTCAGCGGCAGCTCTCGTACGCGTTTTCCCGTAGCTGCGTAGATCGCATTGCACAGCGCCGGCGCGAAGGGCGGAACTCCCGGTTCTCCCACGCCTGCGGGCGGTGCAAGGCTTTCGACGATCTGCACGTCCACCTGCTTCGGCGCATCGTTCATTCGAGCGACTTGATAATCGAAGAAATTCGATTGATCGATCGCGCCGTTGGTTGCGGTGATCTCTCCCGTACGGGCCAGACTGCAGCCAAATACGGCTGCCCCTTGGAATTGCGAACGTACCATATCTGGATTAGCCACAATTCCCGCATCTACCGCCGTGTAAACGTTCGGAATGCGCACAGCGCCCTGATTGTCGACCTCGACTTCCACAACCGTCGCTACGTACGTCAGGAAGCTGCGATGCACAGCGATCCCCATGCCGTGCCCGTTACCGTTCTTGTTCTTGCCCCAGTTCGCCCTTCCGGCGGCCAACTCGGCGACATGTCGTAACCGCGCCGTGTCGTAAGGATATTTTTTCGCTGTCTCCGGAGGTCCTTGCTGTGGTCCCGCGACGACGTGGCCCGATCCGATCAGCGCCAGCAAATAGTCGTAGGGATCGCGATTCGCCTGGTATGCAAGTTCGTTGGCGAACGACTGCACCGCGAACGCGTGATAGATGTTGGCCACCGACCGCAGCCAGCCGATGCGCACGTGCGCCACTGCCTGTCCATTCTCCGAACGGAAATTGGGAACGTCGAAGGGGATCACGTCCCAGCCCAGGGACATCTCGCCGGCGCTGCCATAGACCGCGTTCACTTCGAAAGTCGACGAAATCGGCGGGAACACCGACCGCTGCAGCCATGCCTTGGGCTTGCCCGAATCATCGAGCGCAGCCTTCAGATACATTGCCGCAACCGAGTGGTAGTAATCGAACTTAATGTCGTCTTCGCGGCTCCAAACCACTTTCACCGGCTTGCCGGTTTTCTTGGAGAGCACTGCAGCTTCCACCGCGAAGTCCGGCTTCGATTTCCGCCCGAATCCGCCGCCGAGGAAAGTCACATGGCAGGTCACATCTTCCTTCTTCAGTCCGAGCGCCTTCGCGACTTCTTCGCGAACGCCCATCGGATTCTGCGTGGGAGCCCAAACCACAACCTTGTCGCCCTGCACATCCGCGACGGCCGCCGGTGGCTCCATCGACGCATGCGCCAGGTGCGGAGCGTAGTATTCCGCCTCGAAGATCTTGCCGCCTTTCGCGAATTCCGCATCCGGATCCCCGGCGGCATAGACGGTTTTCCCCGGTTGCTTTGCCGTTTCCTGTAACTGCTTCCTGTAGTCGGCCGAGTTGTAGCTCACGTTCGCGCCGTTGTCCCAATCGATCTTGAGCTTGTCGCGTCCTTTGAACGCCGACCAGGTATTGTCCGCAACCACCGCAACGCCGCCCAGCGGCTGAAACGCATGCGGCGGTTTGAACGGATCGATCGGGATGGTCTTCTTTACTCCCATCACTTTCATAGTCGCCGAATCGTCCACGGACTTTACTTTCCCACCAAGCACCGGCGGATGTGCTATGGCGGCATAAAGCATTCCGTCCACCCGCACGTCCATCCCGAACACCGGTTTGCCCGAGCAGATTCCGTCAACGTCATATCCCGGCGCGGGCTTGCCGATGTAGCGCCACTCCTGCGGAGACTTCAGCTTCAGCTCTTCTTTCTTCGGCACCGGTTGTTTGGCCGCCAGCACCGCCAGTTCTCCGTAGCCGATGGTGCGATTCGATGCCTTATGGGACACGGAATGCGGCGGATCCGCCACGCACTGCGCCTCGGGCACGCCCCACTTCTGCGCCGCGGCACGGACCAGCATCAGCCGCGCCGTCGCGCCTGCTTCTCGCAGAGGATCGAAAAATTCACGCACCGAATGCGATCCGTCCGTATCCTGCGATCCGTATTTCTCATCGCCGTCGCCTTGGATGACGGTTACGCGCGACCAGTCAGCATCAAGTTCGTCGGCCAGAATGCGCGGCAGGCTGGTGCGCACGCCGTTCCCCATCTCCGTACGGTGCGAGACGATAATCACGCTGCCGCCCGGCTGGATGCCCACGTAAACACCGGGATGAAAAGCAGCCGCTTCGACGGTTGGAGCCGCACCGATATTCGTGGCGGGCGTACCATTTCCAGCCGCCCTCGCGAGAAGTGGAGATTTCGACACGCAAATCACAAACGCGCTGGCCGAAAGCGCACCTTGTAAAAACCTGCGCCGCGATACGTTCTCAATCAATGTCTCTTGCATGGCAGTTTCCTCAGCAGTGGTCATGCCGTCTCCTTCGCGGCTTCTTTGATGGCCGCGCGAATACGCAGGTAGGTGCCACAGCGGCAGATGTTGCCGGACATCTGGTCGTCAATATCTGCGTCGGTCGGATGCGGTTTTTCCGCGAGCAGGGAAATGGCTTGCATGATCTGCCCAGGCTGGCAATATCCGCATTGGGGCACATTGACGTGCTCCCACGCGCTCTGTACGGGGTGTGGTCCGTGTGCCGAGATGCCTTCGATGGTAGTGATCTCGCGGCCTTCGACCTTGCTCATTGGTTCCGTGCACGATCGGATGGCCTTGCCGTTTTCGAGCACCGTGCACGCGCCGCACAGCGCCATGCCGCAGCCAAATTTCGTTCCGGTCAATCCCAGAATGTCGCGTAGATACCACAACAGCGGCATCTCGGGATCGCCATCAAAGCTTTTTGCTTGTCCATTCACCTTGAAGTGAACCATGGAAGAACTCCCGCGTCACGAGGATTAGGAAAGGATTGAACCATTCTACTGCGGGATCAGCTTCCGATGCACGGCCCCTTGCGTTACGGCAAGCTATTTCTCCCAGTGCGTGGCGTTGAACTGCTCCGGATCGAACACTGCCGGGGCGAGCTTCACGTTCGCCTGGATTTCGGAATAGTCTTCAGAGAACACTTTCTTTCCCTCCGAATAGACTTCGACACCTGCCGCGATCCACCCGCCGGCGAGCGGTTCGTACCGATTAAACCGAATATCGTCGAGTTTGGCCGGATCGCCCCTTGCCGGTTCGATTTCCCGCACAAACAGCAGCGTATTCTCTTCCACCCAGAACTGTTTGGACTTGAGATCACCTTTCTCGGCGCCGACGACCCACACGCGCTTGCCCTCCCAGGTATCTTCGCGGAGCTTTGACAGATCGTATCCCTCCGCCCTCACCACCTTGATCGTGGTCTCCGGATCCTGCCGGTAGACGTCGAACCCGAGCACCAGCAGCATGTTGACCTGATCTCGGGTAGCCACAACTTTGTTGCCCCGGACGACGGTGACCTTGCCGTCGACGAGCACGAAGCCATTTCCATCCGTGGCCGGACCAATATCAATCCGCAGCTTCCCAGGAAGTGACGCAGCTTCGTACCAGGTTTCCGCCGAACTCGTTCCGTCGTCTTTGTAGGTTGTGCTCTTCTGGGTAAAGGTGACCGTCCGGTACCACGACGGATATCGGTCATGCATGGCGCGAAGCACGTCTTCGCCGTTCTTCAGGGTTTGCCCGTACGCCGTGGAGACAAAGAGAAGAGAAACCAGCAGCGCTGTCTTCATCGTGCGCCCCCCGGAGAAGTGAGTTCGATGCGAAAGGATGATAAACCAGAAGCAGCGCTTAGTTCTTCGCCATCGCAATGGCGAACGACGCGGCCGCGTAAATCACGATGTTGCCGACGTTGTATTGTCCGTGCAGCAGGTGTAGCAGAATCCCCATCACGAACACGGCGACCAGCAGCCAAGCCCCGCTTTTCGCGGTCTTCGGAATCAGCAGGAGCACAGAGCCGGCAATTTCACCCCATCCCAGCACCAGGCGCACGAACCCCGGCATATGCGTCCGCGCGAATTCGTGGGCAGCACTGGGCAGCACGAACATCACCGCCTCGATCAGGATCACCACTCCCAAAGTCCACTGCAAGACTGTCAGTCCAACTTTCGCTTTCATAGCTGTCTCCCAAAACCTGACTGAGAACTGTTCCTCTATCCCCGCCTCCGTGGTGGCCTGGCCTTGATCTCCTTCAGCCGGTGGCTGGCGCTCGAATCGAGGTCGAGCCCATAAAACTTCTTCAACTCGCGAATACGTTCCAGCGACGCCGGACTGAACGGAGTCTTTCCATCAAAGGCATGCAGCACGATACCCTCCAGCACATCGCCCAGGGTCATGTCGTGATACTCGGCAAAACCTTTCAGCACTTTGAGGATGCGTTTCTCGATTCTTACCCCGGTCTGCACCCGCTCGATTTCCAGCTTTGAATCGTCACTCGTGCTCATGTGTACCAGGGTACCAAGGTACCGCATAAAATACAAGCGGGCGATTCCAGTGAACTGTCCCAAAGATAACGTTATGGCGAGAAGTGTAGGGGCGGACGCAGGCGTCCGCCCCCGCGAGCGCGGCGCGGCGTGATCTCGCCAAGCCTTGCGCTAACGCGCGTTCGCCGCGACAGTCCACTAGTCGCGATTTTTTGACAGGGCGTTGATTCTGACTCTCATGGGATGATTACCGCGACGGCGTGTGCCCGATAAATTTGTCCGCCCATTCGATGAAGTACTTCATGTTGGGCAGATCGGTATGTCCACCATCATGCTGTCGCCAGGCGAGATGTCCGTCGAGCAGGCCGTCCTTCACCGGAGGCATTTTTGCGGTGCGATAATCCTCGGTGACTCCGATTCCTTTCGCCCCGAGCAGATCAAACACCCTGCTCGCGTCGACTGTCGCCATGAAGCTCCCCTGATGGTCAAGCCATTTCGCGTCGCCCTGCTCGGGAACGCCGTAGCTGATGAAGGTGAGCCGCGGCGCGCACAGCGCAATCAGTTCATTGGAATCCACCGGAAGATTTCCCGGATTCATGCTCCCAAACGTCGCTTCGGACGCGTCATATTTCAGGAAGTTGCCGTCCATCCAGTAATAGCCGCCGGTCGCAAGGTTCTCGACTCCTTCGCCGAAGTTACGGCGCAGCAATGTAGCGCCGCCTTTTCCTGACGACCCCACCAGTACCACCGCGAATCGCTGGTCGAATGCCATCGTGACCAGTGCCGCCTTGCCGTAACGCGACACGCCCTCGATCCCGACATGCTTTGCGTCCACTGCCGGGTCGCTTTCCAGATAGTCCAGCGTGCGGCCTGCGCCCCATGCCCACGCCCGCAACGCGCCCCAGTCGTCTGGTTTGCGCGGCTGACCCTTATTGACCAGTCCAATAATCCCTCGCGTCAGACCAGCGCCGTCATCTGCCTGTATGCTTGCCGGATCAAGCAACGCGAATCCCCAACCCGCTCCGATCATCTGCCATGTAGCAGGGAAGTCGCCATCCTTGGTCAGTTGCGGGAACTGGAAGGGCGTGGCGCGCACCGGCTCCCATGCCGGATGTTTCTCAAATACTTCTTTCAGCGACGGATCCTTCTCCACGAGCAGCCTCTTCCACGCGTTGTTGATGCGCTCGAATTCCTCGGCCGATGGTTCGTGCGGCGCGGGAATCCCGCGCGCCCAAACATGATCAGCACCGGCACTGGCCCTTTCGCGTTCGCGGGAGTGACTAGCGTCATATGCACTTTCACGCTGATTGCCGGATAGTCCGAATTGTCCACAGTGCCGATCAGATCTTTGGCAATGACCGGCGTGAATCCGATCATCTCGTGATCGGTCGTTGTCACTGTCCACGTCACCCTTGGCACGTTGGCCGGCACGCGTCCGTACACATTCTTCTCGTACATCTCGACGATTTCCGGTCGCCGCTTTTCCCACCACATCTTCGCCGTCGTTACCTTCTGACCATCGTTCATGGTCAGAGGATCGGGCACATTCGGATATGGGTTCGCTTTCGACTCGTCGTAGTTGGCGTGATTGGGAGCCTTCTCATTGCCGCTCCATCCCGGTCGCAGCGCCTTGATGCCGAGCTGATCCATCATGTTCTGCCGGTCTTGATCGGCGGTGAAGGTCACGGGTGCCGGCGGATTGCTCTTCGCCGAACTCTGAGCGAGAGCAGTTCCTGCGCAGGCCATGATGGATAAAACGCAAAGTGCCCCGAAGAAAGTTTTCGACGAAAGATGCACGCGAGTCCTCCAGTGAACTGCTATTCTTGTTGGCGCTGAATTAATTCGGGGTCCATATTAAATCTTCCGCCATGACTCTCGCATCGAAAAATCGTATTCTCATTTCTCTCGTCGCCGTTTTTCTATTCGCCGCTCCGCTCGGCGCCCGCTCGGCTAAGCCTCAGGTCTGGCTCGTTACCTGGGGAGCTTCGCAGCAGATTCCCGAGCCGCACAATGCGCTGCCGCTCGAAGATCTCCGCGACGCCACCGTGCGCCAGATCTTCCATCTGTCGGTCGGCGGCTCAACGCTGCGGGTGCACGTCTCCAATGCTTTCGGAACCGAGGCGCTCCGCTTTACATCGGTTCACATCGCGCATCCGCCGTCACCTGCGTCAGCAGCCATCGATCCTGCCACCGATAAGGCGCTCACCTTCGCCGGCGCGGCCGATGTCTCCGTGCCCCCCGGAGCGGAGTTCGTTTCCGACCCAGTAGCGTATCCCGTCACTGCACTTTCCGACGTGGCGGTGACCTTTCATCTCGATACTCCTCCATCCACCGAGACCGGTCATCCCGGCTCGCGCGCTACCACTTACTATGTGCACGGTGATTCTGTGTCTGCGGCCGACCTGCCCGATGCCAAGCACGTCGAGCACTGGTACCAGGTTTCCGAGATCGATGTGCAGGCGGACTCTCACGCAGCCTCCGTCGTCGCCCTGGGCGATTCCATCACGGATGGCCACGGAGCCACCACCAACGGCAACGATCGCTGGACCGATGTGCTGGCCAAGCGTCTGCAGGACTCGCCCAAGACGCTCGATGTCGGCGTATCGAATCAGGGGATCGGAGGAAATCATCTCCTTACCGACGGGCTCGGTCCGAACGCTCTCGCGCGCTTCGACCGCGATGTCCTGGCCCCCACCGGCGTGCGCTGGCTGATCGTCTTTGAAGGAGTCAATGATCTCGGCGGCCTGGAGCGCCTGAAAGAAGTATCAGCCGCAGAACATGCGGAGCTCGTGCAGCGAGTGCTCGCCGCCTACCAGCAGATCATCGCGCGGGCGCACTCCCACGGACTTCGTGTCTTCGGTGCGACTATCACGCCTTACGTTGGCTCCGGCTACTACCATCCCGGCCGCGCGAGCGAAGCGGATCGCCAGGCCGTCAATCAATGGATTCGCGCCGCCGGACACTTCGACGCCGTCCTCGACTTCGACGCGGTGGTTCGCGATCCCCAGCACCCCGACCGCTTGCTCCCCACCTACGACTGCGGCGATCATTTGCATCCGTCTCCGGCCGGATATCGTGCCATGGGCGAATCGATTCCCCTGACGCTGTTCTCGCACTGATACTCACGCGGCCGAGCCGACCGTAGCGCCGGCGTCTCGCCCGCTAAAATGTAGGGGCGGACGCATTCGTCCGCCCCGCGAGCGCAGCGAGGCGTGATCTCGCCAGTGCGTGGGCTAGTGCCTTTACCGCGATAGTCCACTGGAGGAAGGTCTCACCATTTCCGGTGGTCTCAACCCTCTCACCAGAAACTAACGCGAGGTTTTGCGGGCTATCGCTGATTTCGTCAACAATCTGTCGCGTGTCGTATGTGATTACTTGGCGCAGCCGGAATATTCCACATCTCCGATACTTGCAGGTTCACAGTCCCCGGCCAAGAGTCGCTTGATCCGCTCTACGCGTTCGTGATTCTGATTGGGATGCATTGTCAGGTCGTATTTTGTTGGTGCGACGATCATCGCAAGGAGTTCGAGATATTCTTCGTCGCTGAGTGTCGCAAATGGCTTTCCAAAATACACCTGCGATGCATTGGAGAAGCCCCTCACCTCGTGCTCATCTCTATGACCCAGATATACGGTATTCACGAACAGGCGCAGTTGCTCATCTTTTGGCACGCGAGTGTTGAACGCGACCGCAATAATAGTCTGCTTCAACTTACGCCACCGGAACAGGCCGGGTTGAAACTCATCGAAGAACAGCAACTTTACGATGCCCTGAGTGATTGTTGTGTAGCCAGCTCCGCGCGTCCTGCCGTCTACCCCAATGTGGCGATAAAAATTCGGATCATCGACGGTCAGCAGCCAATCGCGACGGACCTTGCTGAACTGGGCTGGATCAAGCGGTAACGGTGTCGATCGCTCGAACTGTGAAACGATTTGAGGCGTTCTGCCGTACGCCCACCCGAACTGCATAGTCACCGCCGCCAGACCCCCAAGAGTCGACAGCCCCGCTGCTTTGAGAATCGCGCGCAGAAATCTGATCTTAAGCATGCAATGAGCCTAAGGGAATCATTCTGCCACGATCCGAGGATTCCTCAGGTGCGAATTGGTGAAACAGGGGACCCGACCGCCGCCACTTCTCCCGCGACTCTCTGCTAAACTACGCGGCCATGAAGACATTCCTGATTCGAACCCTTTGCTTACTCGGGATTTTGACAACTCTGGCTGCTGCCCAGGAAGTCATCCCTCTCTACCCCGGCACCCCGCCGGGCTCGGCGCAAGAAAACTATCCGGAGAAAGAATATTTCTCGAAACTTTGGAACACCGATGTCGTCGCCAACGTGACCAAGCCAAGCTTGACAGTTTTCAGGCCTTCTCCAGAGTTGAGAAACGGCACCGCCCTGGTGATCTGCCCAGGGGGAGGCTTCATGGCCCTCTCCATCAGCAGCGAGGGGACTGATGTTGCCAAGTACATGGCCGCGAGAGGCGTAACCGCTTTCGTGCTGAAGTACCGCCTCGCTCATACCGGCGAGGACGCCACCCAGGAATTTGCCACGCTGATTAAGGACCACCTGAAGTTCCGGGAGATGGCAAGCAAGATCGTCCCCCTGGCCGACGCAGACGGCTTAGCGGCTGTGACGTACGTTCGGCAGCATGCGTCGCAGTGGGGAGTATCGCCGGACCGCGTCGGCATTGTCGGATTTTCCGCTGGTGGCGCGGTGACTGCCAGCGTTGCCTTTCATTACCAGCCTGAAGGCCGGCCCGCGTTCGTGGCCCCGATCTATGCGGGCGGGGAAGGCTTTAAAGACGCAATCGTTCCAGCGGACGCTCCGCCCATGTTTATTGCGGCCGCCACCGATGATCAGCTGGGACTCGTGCCCGTAAGCATTGGCTTATACGAGAAGTGGACCGCCGCAAATAAGTCGGCCGAGATGCACCTCTACGCCAAAGGTGGCCACGGCTTCGGAATGCGCACGCACAATCTCCCGACCGACCATTGGATCGACCGGTTCGCCGACTGGCTCGAGTTGGAAGGATTCTTGAAGAAGTAACGACCTCTTCTGTCATCTCGCGAAGTCGAGAGCGAGCGCAGCGAGTCGAAGGGGATTTTGTGTTTTTTGGGGGCTCCTTGATCAGAGCTTTCCTAGTGTGGCGTCCCGGAAATTCGTAAGTTTGAAGGTTTGAAAGGGTGCGGCTTCAGCCGCGCCGTAAGTTGAGCCCAATAGAATGCGGGCTTCAGCCCCTGAGGGCCAACGCTCTTTCCGCTACGGTCATTTATGAGACCAGTACTAGTACCGAATCACAAGGGGCAACTCCGGACGCATATCCTGCGATTTGTCCTGCTTGCCGCCATCAAAACTTAGCTCGAGGAACCATTCATCGCTCCCGTAGCGCCGGCGTCCCGCCGGCTGTCGCGTGGGCGTCTCGCCCGCGCAGTCGATATCGGCAAGCACAGAGACGGCGTTGCTAACTCCTTGTTCTGGAGTATTTTGCGCGTAAACAACCTGGATTTGATATTTTGTCGGCCGCCAGGGGGACCTGATCGCCACAAAGATAATATTTTGCAGAATGCGATCCAGAAATCGAAATTCGCCGTCGGGAGCCCGGAACCCCGGCAGGCGCAAGCCCTCCGTTTATAATCTCTCTTCCTCATCAGGACTAAAGGATTCCATTGGCGCTCGACGAAAATATCTACCAACTGCGGCTGGAGAAGCTGAAGCAAATCGAAGCACTCGGCCAGCCCGTCTACCGTACGAAATACGAGTTCACCCACACCGTCGAGCAAATCCTGGCCGAGTACGTGCCCAAGACCGCCGAGGAACTCGATCAGTCGCGCGTCAGCGTCCGCGTGGCCGGACGCATCATGGCCATCCGCCTCATGGGCAAGGCCGGATTTGCGCACATCCAGCAGGGCGGCAAGAAGCTGCAGATCTACGTCAAGAAAGATGCCGTTGGAGACAAGGGATTCGAACTCTACAAGCTGCTCGATCTTGGCGACCACATCGGGGTCAGCGGATACCTGTTTCGCACCCGCACCGGCGAACTCAGCGTCCACGTCGACGAGCTTACGTTCCTCAGCAAAGATCTTCTGCCGTTGCCCGAGAAGTGGCACGGCCTGACCGACATTGAGCTGCGCTACCGTCAGCGGTATGTCGATCTGGTGATGAATCCAGAGGTGCGTGATGTTTTTCTGAAGCGCACGAAGATGATCCAGTCGTTTCGCCGCACCTTCGATCTGCACGGATTCATCGAAGTCGAGACGCCGATGATGCAGCCGATCGCGGGCGGAGCCGTTGCGCGCCCGTTCATCACGCATCACAACACGCTCGACATGGATCTCTACCTGCGTATCGCGCCCGAACTTTATCTGAAGCGCCTGGTCGTCGGCGGCCTCGATCGCGTCTACGAGATCAACCGCAACTTCCGCAACGAAGGCCTGGGATGGCGCTGGAATCCCGAGTTCACCATGCTCGAGGCTTATCAGGCGTACACGAATTATCAGGGCATCATGGATCTCACGCAGGAGTCGATCACCGAAGCCGCGAAGGCCGTGAACGGTAGCCCGAAGTCGAAGTGGACGAGAATTGAGGACGGCAAAGAGATCGTGGAAGAACTCGATTGGTCGAACTGGCAGCGCATGACCATGCGCGAGGCCATCATCAAGTTCTGGCCAGACCGTTCTGGATCCAAGCCGGAGATGAGCGACTTTGCCAGCGCTGATGGCGTGAAGAAACTGGCCGACCGTTTTAATGCCGGCCACTCCCATATGGCGTACGATCCAAGCGCGCCGGCGGGGAAGAATATAGCCGCGCTGTTCGAGGCTGCCGCCGAAGAACATCTCATGCAGCCGACCGTCATCTACGAATTCCCGACCGCGGTCTCACCGCTCTCGAAGCAGAAGCCCGACGAGCCCGACTGGACCGAGCGCTTCGAAATCTTCGCTGGACAGATGGAGATTTCGAACGGCTTCAGCGAACTCAACGATCCAGAAGACCAGCGCCGCCGCTTTGAATCGCAGTTGCAAGAACGCGAGCGCGGCGATGAAGAAGCCCACCAGATGGACGAGGATTACATCCGCGCCCTGTCTTACGGGATGCCACCCGCCGGAGGTGTCGGTATCGGCATGGACCGCCTCTGCATGCTGCTGACGGACTCGCACACCATCCGCGACGTGATCCTGTTTCCCCTTCTCCGTCCGGAGAAGAACGACGAGCCAAAGCCTGAGAACTGAGAACTGAGAACTGAGAACTCGGTACCGACGCCAGATGATCCGGAATGCCGGTAACCAGAACCTAACTATGCACTATCAACGGTGCATATCGATTTCTACAATTTCACCATCCAGCATTAGCTTGGGCTCGAAAGTGGCAGCGCTGCCGTAGCGTCCGGAACCCTTGGGACGCTGGGTCGGTGGCGCTTTGCCGTCTCTGTGCTCAAACTCCGCCGTGGCAATCAAGACGCCAGTTGATCCGGGCTCATCAGCGCGCTCTTGCTCGCTGATCGAGCGGGCGCGGGTTCGTCAGCGCGGGGAGATGCGCAGAATTTGCACGGTAATGTTGTCGGGGGCAGCCGCGCTCAATGGCCAGTCGGACGAGTCTGACGCAAGCCTCTCCGGGAGGGTGCTTGCGCACGATCAGCGACATCTCCTGATCTCCGACCAGACTCCAGAGCCCGTCCGTACACAAGGTGAGAAGGTCACCGTCTTCCAGAACCAGGGCTTGTTCCGGCGCGTCCGGAATGATCTCAGGGCCGGATCCTAATGCAGCGGTCAGGATATGGCGTTGCGGATGGGATTCGGCATCTTCCGACCGGACGATGCCGCTTTCAACCAGGTGTCCTACATAGGAGTGATCGCGGGTTAGGCGCGAAATCGAATCGCCGCGCACAAGATACAGCCGGCTGTCTCCCACGTGAGCGAACGAAAGCTGGTGATCGAGGATCGCCAGAGCCGTGCAGGTGGTTCCCATGCCCTGAAACTGCGGATGCTCGAAGGCAAAGCGTTGGATGTTGTCGTGCGCGGACTGGAAGGCGGCGAGCAGCGTGCCCCTGGGATCGCCGCTGAAATCGCGGTCGTAGAGTTCGCGCACCGTGTCGACCGCGAGGCGGCTGGCTTCCTGACCGCCTTCATATCCGCCCATGCCGTCGGCGACGATGGCGAGACGGCCTTTGCGCCGGAATTCCTCATCGGAATCAGGTTCCCAGTATAGGTAGGAATCTTCGTTATCGGCGCGGTGCAGTCCGACATCGGTAAGACTTGCCGCTTCAATTCCAGGTTTTGGCGTTCTCGAGTCGACTGGCATAGTGACATGCGACAAATCCGCGATGAGTCGATCCCCAACGACGACGAAAGGCTGCCCCAGGCTCCGGCCATTATAAGGGAAGGCTGCAAGAAGGGCACTTGTCAGTGAGCGTTTAGCATGAAGAGGTGTATTTCAGGGAGCAATTCACCGCAGAGATCGCCGAGAACGCCGTGAAAATCAGCTCGCACTTTTTCTCTGGCGCTCTCGGCAAGGAACATCCTTGCCCTGCGAAAAGAAAAAAGCCGCCAGACTAGCGGCTCTCTCTTCAACCGAATGCCAGAACGCAGGACGGAAGCGACTATTTGCCCGCGTGTTTGTCTTTGTAGATACGCTTGCTCATGTGGTTGGATTCGCGATTGAGCTGACGCTGGTCATGCCTGGTGAGATGGCCATTGTCCTTGGCCATATCTTTCTTTTCGTTGTTCTGCAGGCGTTTTTCGCCGCGTTCGAGACGAGCGGTCTGTCCGGGCGTGAGCTTGTCGTTCTTGACGCCATTCGCAATGCGGTTCTGCTGGCGGGTTTCGCGGCGATTGACCTGATTCACGCGCGGATGGCCGGGATCGACTTGTCCTGCACCAGCGCCCGACGTGGTTGAGTTTTGAGCAGAAGCTGATCCGACAAACATCAGACCACCCGCTGCTAGGATGAGTAGGGACTGCGTGATTCTGTTTGTCATGCGAGATTGAACCCCCGGCACGAAGTTTAGTTCTGGGATCCTGGGAGCAGCACATTACCAAGGGGAAATGCCAAAGAGCTGAGCCGGCTGGTGGTAACCTGCGGATGGTTACCAGAGTGCAAAGGGATAAACTGTGTCGCGAGATCCAAGTTATCTGAATTTGTCTTCTTTCATTTCTATGGCAAGATTCCTGCAATTCATGATCGCCGTGTTGCTGCTGGCAGGTTCGTTGTTTGGGCAGGCGAAGCGTCTGTGGGTGTTGCGTTCTCCCGGAGAGATAGTGGAGTACGATCCCACAACATTCACGACGAAGCAGACGGTGAAGGTTCCGGCCGAGGCGGTGAAATCGCCGGGAAATCTTCAGGTAAACCGGCTAGGCCAGATGCTGTTTGTCACGGCGCTACCGGTGCCCCTCTCCGAAGACGACGTGGCGTCTCCGCACAAAGTCTGGATTTGGAACGGCCATGCGGCAACCACAATAGATCAAGGCATCGAGCGAACGATTGAAGATCGAGGATCGAACCAGGACGTCAGCGAGACGGCGGCCGTCGCATTTTTGTCGGCGGATGGAAATCACCTTTTCTGGTCTGGGAACCAGGCGCACCGCCTGGAGCGTGAAGGAGTGGATCTTTCGACGCAGACGACCTGGAAAGCATGGCAGACCGATCTCAGCGGCGCTGGGCGCGAAGATGTTGCTTCAGAGAAGCTACCCGACTGCCGCTGTAAGACGGGATCCTGCGAAGAGAGTTGTCCAACGGGCGTGGTATGGGGGCCGCCCGAAGGCGTTCAGAATTTCTTTTTGCTGACCCTGTATGTTGTCGGTCAGACCACCCCGGTTTACACAACGAGTACCCGATATCAAGAAGATGCCGGCAAATGGAGATCGAGCGCGCTTCCAGATTCTTTACAGCGCATGCTTGACGCAGATTCCAGCGGAACTGTGATCGTCGAGGCCATTCCCGACGCGGGATGCTGCGGCTGGTCGAATCAGAGCAACGATCAGACGTTGGCTCTGATGAATGGAAAGAAGATCACGTTGTTCGATGAGTTCGCCACCTACAAAAACTCAGACTATGACGTCAGCTTTTATTCAGCGGCAGCGCGCCTGTCGCCGGACGCAGATTTTGTCGCGATGACGATCGCAGCGACCGCGCAATCCAACAAGCCGATTCAGCTTTCCGAGCAGGGACAGGCGAATCCCGAGGAATCGCAATCGATCCGCAAAGCGCTGGCGGAGTTGCCGGCGGTTGCGGTGAAGAGCCTCGAGGATTCTCCGCGGCAGATTGCGTTTGTGCCGCATGCCACGCTCGTGGGATGGATCAGCGAGAAGGAATTGTTGCTGGTCGAGGACCATCTGCTGGTCACGTACAACGTGGGAACGGGAGTGCGAAGGAAGTCGACCTTGCAGGTCGAGGACGCGGCGCACGTGTTTCTGCGGTAGAGCGGCGCAACGCTCGGCGGACAGCCGAGGGCGGTTGCCCCACAGGATTACACTCAGACTGCTCGACTACTTCTTTTCTACAGGTGATAGTGCCGGCTTCAAGAGCAGATCCTGGTAATCGAAGCTGAAATCGGCGAGCGGCGACACGGCGGCCATGCGCGCGCTCTCGATCGTCCCATCCGGGTTCAGCGAGAAGGTGATGAAAGCATCTTCGATGGTGCGCTGCCGCCAGTGAGCCTTGAACGTGTTGTACTGCCAGTGCTGCAAGTCGCCAATCATGGTCGGAGTGTGGTCGAACGCAATCACCAGGCCGCCATTTTCCATACGGATTGTGATGGGCCCATACCAGGCGTCGCTATACACGCCGGCATATTTCTCCAGGGGAAGAGACGGCTTCGAGTTCGCGTCGCGCGCGCCGGCAGCCTTCTGCATCGTTTCAGCCGCGTCCTTTTCTTGCTTATCTTTCACGGCTTTGAATGCGGCAACCCAGTCCGTCGGCGCAAGATGGAAGTAGTAATCGAGGACATGGTAAAGAATGGAATCGAATGCACCGCCTTCCTCCGCATTGGTGAGCACGACCACGCCGAGATTTTCGTCCGGGACAAGCATCACGCGCGAAACGAAGCCGCCCACGCCTCCAGTGTGGCCGACGAGTTTGCGTCCGTGATAATCGCGGAGTCCCCAGCCGAGCGCATAGTCAGCAAAGTTGGCCCTGAGCCCGGCGAGCGGCGTTGGTGGATCGGCGATGGGCAGGATGGTTTGGGCCGACCACATTTCCTTCGAGCGCTGTTCGGTGAACAGCCGTCCGTCGCGATCCACGAACTTGCCACGGTTCAGTTGCAGTTGCACCCATTTCGCCATGTCGGCTGCGCACGAGTTAATTGCGCCCGCTGGCCCCGCGTTATCCAGGTCCTCGAAAGGAATCACCTGCAGTTTCCCGTCAACGCGCGAGTGCGGGTAGGCATTATCATCGCCGCTCTTATATAGGGTTGTGCTGGTGTTGGTGTGATTCATGCCAAGCGGGGCGAAGATATGCTGGCGGACATAATCGTCCCAGGAAACGCCGGTCACGGCGGGAATGATCTGGCCGGCGGTCATATAAAGAAGATTGTCGTAGGCGTAATGGCTGCGAAAACTCGAGTGCGGCGTCATGAAGCGGAGCTTGTAGATAACGTCAGCGCGCGAGTAGGTAGTGTGTGGCCAGAACAGCAGATCACCCTCGCCGAGGCCCATGCCGCTGCGATGGCTGAGCAGATCGCGGATGGTCATCTCGTGCGAGACATACGGGTCGTACATCACGAAGCCCGGGAGTCGCTGATATACGGGATCGTCCCACGAGAGCTTGCCTTCGTCGATCAATGTAGCGAGCGCAGCAGTGGTGAAGGCTTTCGTGTTCGAACCGATGCCGAACGTGGTGAATTCATCCACGTGTGTGGGATCCCCGAGTTTGCGCACGCCGTAGCCTTTGGCCACGGAGATTTTGCCGTCCTTCACGATGGCGACGGCCATGCCCGGCACGTCGAAGGTTTTCATCGATGATGCAACATAGCTGTCGAGGTCGGGAGGCGGAGCACTGGGACTCTGCGCGGCCGAGAAAATACTCAAAGAAAAAATAAGAAAAACTATGGGGATGCGGTTAGCGCGGGGCAGATGCATGGTCTCTCCCAAGAAGCGTCGCGTGCAGAATTACGTCGCGGAGATTAGAACATAGAAGTCGGTGTTTTTCCGAAACTCGAGGGGAAGCAACGGGAAGCCTTGTAGCGACAGCCGCCTCGGCTGTCCCCGCCTGGGCGAAGCCCGGCGGAAGCTGAATCGCCGGCAACGCACCCTCTCACCGGATTTTATGACCTGAAATCCGCAATCTGCAATCTAAGATGGAGAACAGACGATCCGCCAATGATGCGATCAGGTCATCGGTGGTAGGCTCGCCATCGAATGCAAGGAGAACCATGTTTTCACGCGACTTCATTTTCTGGGAAGTGGATGTACAGCGCGATTTCGTATTGCCGGGCGGACGCCTGTACGTTCCGGGCGCGGAAAAGCTGTTGCCGAACATTCGCCGCCTGACCGATGCAGCGCGACAAGGCAAGGTTTTTCTCGTGTCCAGTGGAGACTTTCACGCGCCAGACGATCCAGAATTCAAGGTTTTTCCGCCCCACTGCGTGAAAGGGACACCGGGATCGGAACTGGTGCCGGAGGCGATCACAGAGAGCGTAGCTCGCGTGCCCAACGAGGAGTCTGCGAAGCTGCCGGAGAACTTGTCGAACTACCAGCAGGTGCTGCTGGAAAAGCAGACGCTGGATGTTTTCGAAAGCCGTCACGCCGACGAACTTGTAAAGCGACTGGGGACGCAGCCGGAGTTCATCGTGTTTGGAGTTGTGACCGAATATTGTGTCAGTTGCGCTGTCAAAGGATTGCTGGAGCGCGGACGGCGTGTGGCAGTCGTCGAGGATGCGATCGAAACGCTAAAGCGCGACGACGCCGAGAAAACTGTCGCCGAATGGAAACGCCTGGGAGCAAAACTGACGACCACGGACCAGGCTCTCGCGGCCTTGCCCCGCTGAAAGCCTGGTCGAGACGTCAGTGGCGGTCGTGATCATCATGGTCACCATGGTTGTGGCGCCAGGTCCAATACTCTTTCTGCTCTCGCGGCGGGAGCCGGCGGAAATCGCGGCGAGCATCGCGATGCGTTTCGTTGGCCCAGCGATGGTAGTAGTCATCCTCGTCGTGGCCCCAGACGTGGTAGTCGGTGTAGTAAGGGTCGTACACCCGGTAATAATGATGTTCGCAGGCGACGCCCGTCAGCGAAGACGCCAGCACTGCGGCCAGTAGTAGCGAATTCAAGGAATGCGAACCACGGCTCATGTCGTGCTCCTTACGAGTACAGAACCCGCTGAAATAAGTTTAGTTGCAAGTGTTGTGCGCAGCGGTTTCAAGCATTCGATCTGCCCGGCAGAATGTGGATCGGGCATCGGCGGGTTGCTGACCCGGCAAATGCCAGGTAACGTTTCCTTCCGAACTATATTTCTTTTTCTTTCGAAACCTTTTCAAAGAAACTCGACTTGTAATAGACTACTGAGTCTTTGATGGCGAGGAGATGCACCTTGGCAAATCCGCTGCGCACGCTGCTGGACTTGCCCGCGCAGGAAAAATCGGAGCGCGGGCTCGTGCACACGCCGCACGAGATCTGGCAGCAGCCGGAAACGTGGCCTTTGACGCATGGCTTGTGTGTGCAGCGAGTGAGTGAATTGGCCGCTGCGTTGCGCGGCGCCGGAATCGGCCGCGGAGACGATGCTTCTCCCACTGTATATCTGGTGGGCGCGGGCACTTCGGATTACGTTGGACGGGCGCTGGCGCCGCTGCTTCGGGAAAAGTGGGGCGGGGACGTTTGGGCTTTGCCGAGCACGGCGCTGCTTACCGACTTCGAAGCGTTTCACCGTCGGGGTAGACAATATTTCTGGATTTCGTTTTCGCGTTCAGGGGATAGTCCCGAAGGCGTCGCCCTCTTGCAGCGGGCGCTCGAATATCATCCCGAGATCCGGCACCTGGTTATCACCTGCAATCCGCAGGGACGAATGGCGCAGCTCTGTGCGCGACATCCGGAACGAGTCTTGACGCTGGTGCTGGACGATTCGGTGAACGATCGCGGCCTGGCGATGACCAGTTCGTTCAGCAACATGCTCCTGGCAGGGCAGTGCGTCGCTCACGTAAACGATCTGACGTCCTTCGGAGAAGTGGTCCGCAAATTGTCGGAATGCGGCAAACAATTCCTGCCGGTTGCCGCGGAAGCCGCAGCGGAAGTTACCACGCTCGGCTGTGCCCGCGCCTGTTTTGTGGGATCGGGAGCGCTCCGGGCTGTTGCCGACGAATGCGCGCTGAAAGTGGTGGAACTCAGCGCCGGGAAAGTAACAACGCTGGCGGAGACTCCACTCGGGCTGCGACACGGGCCTATGTCGAGTGTCGACAGCGAGACGGTCTTCGTGGCGTTCTTATCCACCGAGTCGCGGCGTCGCGGCTATGAACTCGATCTGTTGCGCGAGATCGACCGCAAGCGGCTGGGTAGAGTCCGTCTGGCGGTAACTGCGGGAGACGGGCGCGATGCTTCGGACCTGGTGGATTACTGTCTCTCCCTGGATATTGGAGATGACTTTCCCGATCTCTATCGACCGGTACTCGATGTCATGCTCGGGCAAGTGATCGGATTATTTGCCTCGATGCGGTGCGGGCTGAAGCCCGATCAGCCCAGTCCCGATGGAACCATCACCCGCGTGGTTCAGCCCATCAAGCTGTATTCATGAGCGCGTCACAATTCGTTTGAGTTACGGATGCTGGACTTCGTTTGCGCCGGGAACGAGTTGCCGGTAGACGTAATCGGGGACATCGCCGTGCCAGTATCCAGCAGTTCTTGCATAGCCGATAATTCCCAGGAATAGCGCTGCGATTCCCGCGGCCATTGCCCATGCTGGCACGCGTGGAATCTTCGAAGGTCGGCTGGAAACCGGCAGGGCCATCTGCAACGCACCTTCGGCTGGACATACCGCGACGCACTCCAAGCATCCGGTGCACTCGGCGGACTTGATGGTGATCAGTTTGTCCACCGGGAGAGCCGACGGGCACGCCTTGGCGCACTTTGCGCAATCGATGCAGGCGTCGGACACGCGACGGATGCGCAGCGGGCTCAGCAAAGACGCAAGCCCCAGCACGGCGCCGTAGGGACACAAATAGCGGCACCAGAAATTCTGGACTAGCACGGAAGCGATCACCAGAAGGCCGAGTACGATCGCGGTGGTCTCCCCCATGTAGCGGAAGAAGTTCAACATGCGCACGTCGGCCACAACCGCGTAAGGGCTGCGCATGAATTCCTCTATGTCGCGTGCGGACATGTTGGCGATCGCCCAAACAAAGAATCCCGCAAGCAAGTACTTGAGACTACGCAATGGCAGATCAAGCCAGCGCGGCAATAAGAAATTACGCCGAAAGATATGGCGTCCGGCTCGCCACAGATACTCTGATAATGCTCCAACCGGGCAGAGCCAGCCGCAAAATGCCTTCCGAAAGAGGAACGCAATCGCCACGAACGTAACAAAGAGAAACAGAGCGGCGGGATGAATCGCAGGCAGGCGTCCGGTCGTCAGCCAATATTTGAAGTTCATCAGGCCTGCGATGGGGAGCCAGCCCTCAACGCCTGCCGGCCGCAGGGAGAAGCGGTCGTGCGTCCCTGCTTCAAAACCCCGAACCCAGAAGTAGAAGACAGCCCCAATCCAGACATTCAGCAGTAAGAAAGCGAACTGGAACCCGCGGCGAATCGGTTGTGAGTAGTCGGGACGCGCGCGGCGAAGCAGCCTTTTGCGAACGGCCGTCCTGACGGGCGAAGCCTCATGGCTTCGATTCTCGGAGATCGTGTGGGAAGACATCTCCACGCAAACGTCACAGGACTTAGCCGCCATATGCGCTCCGAATATGGGGCTAGACCGGCTCCGACTGCGCTTCTGGTTCATAAGGGCAGAACGGATCGGTACCGAGCGGATCGCCGGTGTAGGCGAAGGCTCGGGCGCGGGATCCGCCGCAGATGTGGCTGTACTCGCAGGCGCCGCACTTGCCGTGGAATTGATCGGGAGAGTGCAGCCCGCGAAACGTGTCAGAGTTCCGGTAAACCTCTACTAATGAATTGACGCGAACATTGCCGCAGCGCAGCGGCAGGAATCCCGACGGATAAATCTCGCCCAGATTCGAGACGAAGACGATCCCATGGCCGTCGCGAATCTGAAATCCCTGATAGACCGAAGCCGATTTCATTTCCGGCGTCGGTGTGCCACAGGAGCGCATCCTCTCGATGGCGATGCGGCGATAGGACGGAGCCTCGGTGGTCTTCACCTGGAAGGGCGAATGCCGCGAGAGATCGAACACCCAGCGCATGATGCGTTCGCCTTCTTCGGGTGAAACTTCGTTGAGCGACTTGCCGCGCCCAACCGATATCAGCATGAACAAGCTCCAGCGCATGACTGAGAAAGTGGTGCGCAGCAGTTCGTAAATCGCGGGAAGATCAGCGGCGGTTTCCTCAGCGACAAGGGTGTTGACTTGAATCGGAAGCCCAAGGCGGCCGCAGTGTCGCGCCGCTTCCATCGTGCGGTCGAAGGTTCCGGGCACGGCGCGGATGGCATCGTGCTTCTCGGCGCATGAACCGTCGAGGCTCAGGCCGAGACTCTGGATTCCGTGCGCTTGCAGCTTTGTGATCGCATCGTTCGTCAATTCTGGAGTTGCGCTGGGAGTGACCGAGACTTCCAGACCCAGACCGGTGGCGTAGTCGATGAGGGAAAAGATGTCTTTGCGGCTGAGCGGATCGCCACCGGTCAGAATCAGGTGGGGGAGGGGATTTCCGAAACCTACCAGTTGATTCAGGAATCGCTTGCTTTCCTCTGTAGTCAGTTCCAGAGGATTCGCGGTCGGCATAGCCTCGGCGCGGCAGTGCTTGCAAGCCAGCCCGCAAGCCTGGGTCATCTCCCAGTAGACCAGCAGTGGGTTCTTGGAAAAGTCACGAGCCATCCGGCTCATATTCGGAGTAGTGCCTGCAACCACCATAAGTCCCCCCCTTACGGCAACCCTATGAAACAACGCCCACAAGCAAGCTCAGGGTAGTTTCGGGGCATGAAAAAGGCTGTGATTAGGATCACATTGAAAGGTGACGGATCTCGCAGGAAGGCGGCCTGTGGTCTGGGAAATGTCGTCTTTTCCGCCCGTGACGGCCGATCAAGGATTGCTGCCCGCAGGTAGATGGAGTTCCTGCTGGACCGAGGGCGGAAGATTGTTCAGGTGATCGAGAAAAGTGACGACTTGCCAGATCTCGCTATCGGCCATGATGTTTCCCCACGCGGGCATGGCCGAGCGGCGCACCCCGTACTTGATGAGGTAAAAACTCTGGTTTGCGGGCAGGCGCGGATGCGCCTGCATGAACTGGGGTGGGCGTGGATTGAACGACCCGCCGTAATCACTCACAGGATTATCGGGCCGGCCGTGGCAGTCGGCACACTTGTCACGATACAAACGGGCGCCCGCGAGCAGGCTGGGCTCGGTCGGCGCGATGGGATTCAGTTGCTGGGGCGCATGGCGCGCAGCAGAAGCCAGCACTGCCGTGGCGGCGAGCTGCGACTCGAGCCATGACGGCGGAAGATTCGCGCGCAGGTCCCCATATCCAAGTTTCAGGTAAAGCCAGCCGCCGAGCGTGATCACGATCAGAGTCGTGACAATTCCGGCTACGAAACTTTTCATCCTGGCCTCCGTGTGGCACATTATCCGCCTTTTCCGAGTAGCTTTCCCGGTCCGAACCCGCCTGACGCGACGTTACGGTAGCCACGTCACCTGTACCTTCCCGCCGAAAACAATTTCGAGGCAGACACAGAGAGCAGTACGCTTCTTTTCGGGAGTATCGGGATTGAAGGTCATCAGATATCGCGTCAGCTCCTTGCCTCGATTCAACTGATCGGTCCATCCGTGACGCAGGTACCGTTTCTCGACTCTCCGGGTCAGCACCGGATCGTGAATCAGCAGAGAAATTTCCGCGTAGCTCACCGTCCGCGCTGCAGGACGCGGAGCGCCGTAAAGCTTCTCTTGGGACAACGAGTTCTCTAACGCTGTCCGATATTGGCCGGTGGGATCGAAACCCATTCGGCGCATCTGCGGATAAAAAAGCCGGTGCTCGATGAGGAATCCCAATTGCTCTGCGACTTGCTGCAATCGCTCGTTCTTCGTAGTTCGAGGCGACTTCACCCGAAAATGCTGAGGAAATCCTTCAGCATGAAGTTGCAGATGAAAGAGTTCATGGACGAGGTTCTCCTCGGTCCTGCCCTCGAAGGTGTCGAGTACGATCTCCGGCGTCCCGTCAGCCGCAACATCCGATGCTCCAAGAATGCCGAACTCCAAATGAGTCTCGCAGCGGACAGCTTTACCCAGGCGAGTTTCGACGTCGCGGAACAGGGTCAAGGACGAACTACTGAGTGCGATGCCGCACAGAGTTGGAGCCGGCGTTTCCTTAGGAGGCGTGGAAAGGAGGAATGCCACGGACAGCAAAAACATCATCAGGAGAAAGTCTATCGGGCCGTTGAGGTGTCGGCAAACAAATGCCCGGGTCTGGGGTGAGCACCGAGACCCGGGCTGGCTGTTCCATGGAGTGCGAACTGCGAGGGGCGATCCGGCGCCCCAGTCTGGGCCAGAGAGTGCCGGTGGAACGAATCACTCACCCTCACTTATGTCGCGCCGGCCGAGGTGGAAGCCGCGCGGGTTCGCGGGTTTGGAACAGCGATACTGAACTGCGAGAAGCTACTTCTTTTGCTGCTCACGAATGTAGGAGACCACCATCTTGATCTGGTCCGGGGTCACTCCTTTGTTCGCGAACGCGTGCATAGCCTTCTTGTCTTTGCCACCGTTGGCGATCATGTCGGTGAGATCGGCATCGGAGGCTTTCTTGGCTTGGTCTCCGACCAGACTCGGCGCCTTGGCGGCGGGCTTGCCGCCCAGGTCCGCGCCGTGACACATCGCGCATTTCGCTTTGTACAGGGAGGCGCCATCATCGGCTGCCCAAGACAAGTTGGGCAAAACCAGGAATAACGTCACCGCAATCATTACGATCAGCAGTATGAGTTTCGTTATCTTCATAAGTGCCGGTTCCTTAGCATGTCCTGGGATTCTTCTGCGGGAAGCCAGAGAATCTCGCAGCGAGCGTCCAGGAGGAATGAGTGCTTACTAACCGTGAAGCAGTTTCTACGGAAAGGGGCGACATTAGCAGTGATTTGAATCACTCCCGGTCGTGATCGTGATCCGCGGCTAAGTCTGTGAAACGCGGGCAGATCGCGTGAAAAGACTCGCAATCCGCGTGATATGCCGCACCGATGAGATTTGAACACCTGCGGAGTCCCGAACCCTAGCTGCAAGCCATTGAAAACAGAACGCGCTACCGCGTGGTTCGAGATTGCGATTTGGCAGCCAGCTTGCGTTTCTACGCTTGCAACCTGCGCCCGAGGTATTCGTCGTGGAACCTACGCTCATGGTCATAGGCCTGAATCACCGGACAGCTCCGCTGGCCATGAGAGAACGATTCTGGATCGGTGAAAATCGCAGGTACGAGGTCTTGAAGCAGTTGAAGTGCGCCGAGGGGATTGAAGAAGTTGTGGTTCTCTCGACCTGTTGCCGAACTGAATTTATAGTCTGGGCGAGCGAACCCACCCTGGCATCGAACTCTGTTCTCCAGTTTCTCGGTTCCGAGCACGGATTAAGGCTGAGCGAGTGGCAACACTTCTATCGCCTGTTAGACGACTCGGCGCTAACCCATGTTTTCCGCGTGGCCTCAGGCCTCGACTCCATGGCATTGGGGGAACCGGAGATTGTCTCGCAGGTCAAGGGCGCCTGGGAACAGGCCAAGACGGTTGGAGCAGCCCGCCATTTTCTTAACGCTACGCTGGAGAAAGCCGTAAGTGTTTTCGAGCAAGTGCAAGAGTCGGCGAGCGGCAAGCCAGGATCGTCGGTTCCGGTTGCAGTCCTGGAATTAGCACGGCATATCTTTGGACCCCTGGATGGTCGCAAGGTGCTGCTGCTGGGCACCAGCGCGATGAGTGAACTGGCGGCGCGGAAAATCGTCGAAGGCGGAGCCGGATCGATCGTCGTCATCGATCAATCGGCAGTCCGCGCGCAGGAAGTGGCGGAACAACTGGGGGGGACGGCCGCGACTCTGGCAGAACGTTGGAAGTACATACTAGGGGCCGACATCGTTGTCAGCGCCACCGGATGTCCCCACGTGGTGCTGACCCGCGAGGAGGCGGAGCGGATTGCGGAGGAGAGAAATCGTGTAGCCCTGCTCATCATCGATCTTGGGATGCCACGCGACGTTGATCCGGAAGTGCGGCGCGTGGATGGAATTCTGCTCTATGACCTCGAAGGTTTGGAGCGAACGTTGAAGACGGGCGCTGAGCGGATTGCAGCGACCGCCGAGGCAGAGAAGATCGTGAGCTCGGAGGCCCAGGGTTTCCGAAGCAGACTGCAGGCGGGAAACGCGGTACCTACGATTGTGGCGTTGCGGCAGCGCTTGGAGGAGATTTGCCGGCAAGAACTGGAATCCTTTACCGAAGAGCGCGGACCGTTTACCCCGGAGCAGGATCAATCACTTCACGCAATCACAGCACAAGTCATACAGAAGATTGCCAGCTCCCTGGCCCGCGAACTTAAGGAACTTCCAGAAAGAGAAGAACAGGAGCGGATGACAGCGGCGGTGACGCGACTGTTTCATCTTGAATCGCCCAACAAGGCGCTTGCCGGCACCAGATCGGAGAGAGGTAAAAATGAACGAAGCCAGAACGCAATCGCAATCTAGTTCGAGCACCCCAACCGGATGGACGGGAACGCAAGCCTACGTACTGGCAGCGGCGTGCTTGCTCCTGGGAGTCGTGCTGGGTTACTTGTTCCGCGGCTCGGCTTCACCCACGGCCCCAGTTGCGGCAGCGACACCGGCAGGAATGCAGCCGCAGGGTGGAGGGCAGCCATCGGCGGCGGAAGCACAGGCGGCATTAACCCAAGCCGTGCGGCCGCTGATGGAAGCGGTGAAAAAAGATGCCAAGGATTACGACGCGCTGGTGAAACTGGGGAACTTGTTCTATGACGCGCAGCAATTTCCTGAGGCAATTCGATACTACGAGCGAGCCCTGACGATTCACCCGGAGAATCCGGATGTGCGGACGGATATGGGTACAGCGTACTGGTATTCGGGAAATGCCGATAAGGCAGTGACGGCCATGGAGTCTTCTTTAAAGTATCGCCCAGGGCATCCGCAGACTTTGTTCAATCTGGGCTGGGTACGTTGGCAGGGTAAAGCCGATCCCAAGGGGGCGATCGAGGCCTGGCAGCAGCTACTGAAACTGAACCCAGATTATCCGCAGAAACAGCAAGTCGAGCAGTACATCGCGAAGGCGAAGGAGCACGCGACGCGAGGATAAGTTTGACGATCGATTACGCGCCAATTCATACAGTTCATACGGCGCAAGAGAGGGGCTTCTGAACAGGAAGCCCCCGTTTTGTTGCATCAACCGTGGGCAGGCTGGCTTTACAGAATCCGACACGACTCATACGATGTTTGGCGATTTCTTTTGTAAAATAACAGGACGTTCTTTTTAATAGCCGGGGATCGCCAGATTTCGCGGCGCCATCCTGTCTCTGCTCCAGGAGGGGATTTATGAAGTCCGCCACTTCACCTGCTGAATGTTCCGCTCGCATACTGACTACTGAATGGACACAAGCCTTGATCCTTGCTCTGCTTCTGTTCGCTGTCGGTTGTGGCGGCAACGCAAACACTTCCAATCCGAATCCTTTAGCGTCATGCGTGCCATCATCCAAACCGTCCTTCGCGTATGTGTTAAACGCAAACAACACGATACTGTCGTACACGGTCAACTCCTGCACCGGAGCCCTGACACCGACGAATCCGGGCAGCACGGCAACCAACGGCAACGACTTCGGATCGGAAAGCATAGCCGTTGATCCTTACGGCAGATTCGCCTATGTAGCGAATCTTATGTCCAACGCGGCTGATCTTGCCACGATATCGATGTACACCATCAATCCCAGCACAGGTGTGCTGACCCCGAGCACGCCACCAACCGTTCCCACCGGATATTTTCCCCAGGGAATCGCAATAGATCCTTCAGGGAAGTTCGTATATACAGCGAACAGCGACGACAATACAGTCTCGATGTTCGCGATCAACCAGACGACAGGCGTCTTGACACCCACGACGCCTCCGACTGTGCCTACGGGGTCGAGCCCGCTCTCAGTTACGGTGGACCCTACTGGCAAGTTCGCCTACGTAGCGAATCAGGATGACAGCACGGTTTCGATGTACACGATCAATTCATCGACCGGAGTTCTGACTCCGACGACCCCGGCCGCAGTCTCGGCGAACGGTTTCGGAGTGACCGTAGATCCAACGGGAAAGTTCGCATACGTGCCTGATGACAATCAGGCTGTGTCGGAGTTCGCGATCAACTCTACGACCGGAATCCTGACTCCAACCGCCCAGGGCGTCGTGTTGGCGGGAAGTGCACCGACATCGGTCGCCATCGATCCGTCGAGCAAGTTTGCTTATGTCGTCAACCGGCAGGGTAACTCGGTTTCGGCCTATTCGATCGACCCGGACACCGGGGCCCTGAGTCTAATCGGTACATTCGCAACTGGCGAGCAACCCTGGCGGTCGACGGTCGACCCTTCGGGCAAGTTCCTCTACGTGGGCAACGAGGGCAGTAGTACGGTCTCCATCTACGCGATTAACGGCGGTGGCAGCTTGACTTCGGCTGGGTCGACCGCAACCGGGGGATCGGCGTTCGATCTCTCGGTGATCTCGCTGAAATAACCGGACACGGAGTGACATGTTTTCGTAGGGACGGACGCTTTCGTCCGCCAGCGAGTGCCGCCCTGTTTGTTGTGAGGACAGCCGCCCCGCTATCCGGCGGCGCGGAATATCTCGCCGCACCCTCTCTAGCCGGAAGTGTTTTCGGAAGCCATAGAGTCGGCGGATTCTTCGTCGCTGGCGCCGACCAGTTCGAATTTCTTGAGCTTGTAGCGCAGAGCATCGCGGCTGATATCAAGCAGGCGGGCGGCGTGGGTCTGATTGCCGTTGGCCTGGCGCATGGCGAGTTCGACCATGGCGCGCTCGACTTCCTCCAAAGAGGTTCCTTCCTCAGGGATGTAGAGCCGCGGCAGTACGCGGCCGTTGGCCAGTTGCTTGCCGCCGCCGTCGGCGGGTGCGCTGCTGTGCTCGAAGGCCGTCAGTCCGGTGCGGGCCGCTTCTCCGACTGCGAAAGGCATATACATCGGTCGGAGGATAGATTCATCCTCCAATATCATGGCGCGCTCGATCGAGTTCTTCAGTTCGCGCACGTTTCCCGGCCAGTTGTGAGCCAGCAGTAGTCGCCGCGTTTCCGAACTGATGCCACGAATCGATTTCTTGAACTTGCGGTTGTACCAGTCGATGAAGAAATCCACGAGCGGCAGAATGTCTTCGGTGCGGTCGCGCAGCGGAGGAATGAAGATGGCGATGATGGCGAGCCGGTAGTAGAGATCCTGGCGGAATTGGCCTTCGCGAACAGCCTTCTCCAGATCGCGGTTGGAAGCGGCGACTACCCGGACATCCACCTGCATATCCCTTACGCCGCCAATGCGCCGGATGACCTGGTCTTCGAGCACACGCAGGAGCTTGGCCTGCAGCAGCGGTGACAGTTCGCCGATTTCGTCGAGAAAGAGCGTGCCGCCGTGTGCCGTTTCGAACAGGCCTTTCTTCATCTGCTTGGCGTCGGTGAAGGCGCCTTTTTCGTGGCCGAAGAGCTCGGCTTCCATCAGAGTCTCGGGAATCGCCGAGCAGTTGATGGCGACGAAGGGTCCGTTCTGGCGCGAACTCTCGTAATGGATGGTTTTAGCGACGAGATCTTTTCCGGTGCCGCTCTCGCCTTGAACCAGAATGGTTGTGGCCTCGCTGGCGGCCACTTTCTCAACGAAATTCATCAGCTCGATGCTTTTTGGAGAGACCGCGACAATCTCGTGGTAACCGGTGTGGCGCCGGACTTCACCGCGCAGCGACTGCACCTCCGTGCGCAACCGGTTCGCTTCAAGAGCATTTTGAATCGTGACCCGGAGTTCTTCGAAGTCCAGGGGCTTTCCGATGAAGTCGTAAGCTCCAAGCTTTAACGCGGTTTTGACGTCGTCGAGCTGCGGATCGGCGGTGATCATGATCACGGGCGGCGCGTCGGTAGCTTTCTTGATCTGCTCCAGCACCTGGATGCCGTTTAGATCGGGCATGCGAACGTCGAGCAAGATGAGGTCGGGAGACTCGTGCTGGGCGAGGCGCAGACCGGGATCTCCTCCGGCGGCTTCGAGAACCTGATATCCCCACTCTTCACATTTCTGGCGGAGCGACCAACGAACCAGGCGTTCGTCATCGACCACCAGGATCTTCTCGGCAGGCATGCTTGATTAAGCTTACTACGGAAGGAGAGGGCGGGCACGGGTAACACGGCAGGCAGGAGTCGGCGCGTGGGCGAGGGCGATATCGCGAAACGTTCGCCTCCTAACAGACGCGAAAGTTGTTTCAGAGCGGAGGGTTGAACTAGAATCCCCCGACCAGATGGGTGTCCCAGGACACGCGAGGCATTGGGAGCAAAATGTGCCTCCAGCGCAACCCACCCGGTCCTTGTCGTTGGTATCCCAGTTGTTGGTATCCCGAAATGACAAACGCACGGCCCAAGCTGTTTTACGGCTGGTGGGTTGCCCTTGCGGCGGCGCTCGGGCTCTTCCTCAACACCGCGACCATCATCGTTTATTCCTTCGGATTCTTTGCCAGGGAGATTGGACAGGAATTTCATGTCGGACGCGCCAGGATTTCGCTCGCATTCACCATTCACAACCTGACGTCGGCGCTGTGCATTCCTTTGGCTGGGCGATTGGTGGACCGCTACGGCCCGCGCAGAGTGCTGCTCCCGTCCACAGCCTTGCTGGGGTTGATTCTGATTTCCAGCTGGTTCCTGTCACAGGCAATATGGCAACTGTACGTTTTCTACTTTGTCTTGGGGCTCGTCTCTGGTGGCGCCGGGGCGATGCCATATACCGACGTAGTCTCGCACTGGTTCGACCGGCGCAGAGGACTGGCCATCAGCATCATGATGTTGGGGATAGGTCTCGGTGCCATCGCCATTCCTTCGGTGGCCCAGCGCTTGGTCGCAGCCCTTGGCTGGCGCCTGGCGTATGCGGTCTTCGGTGTATCGATCATCGTGATCCCACTTCCGGTGGTTGCGACATTGTTGAAGGAACGACCCGAGAATGTAGGCCTTCTCCCGGATGGGGCAGGAGAGGCTCACGTCTCAACGCCGGTCGTAGCCAAGGACGTCGGACTGACCGTGCGCGATGCGATCCGCACATCTGAGTTCTGGATCATGGTGTGCGTCCTTTTTCTAATCACTGCGAGCGAACATGCGTGTTTCATTCACTTGCCTGCGATCCTGACCGATCGAGGCAGTTCGGCCCGTCTGGCCGCGCTCGCGAGTTCGCTCTTCGGGGTTGGGCTGTTCATCGGAAGGGTAGGTTGTGGTTACCTGCTGGACCAGTTTTTTGCGCCCCGGGTTGCGGCATTGCTTTTCAGCGCGGTGGCGATTGGGATTCTGTTCCTGGGGCTTGGCCACGCGATCTGGTCTGCGTGCATCGCCGCCGTTCTGGTCGGTCTCGGCATCGGGTCCGAGGTCGACGTCCTTGCCTATTTGACCAGCCGCTACTTTGGGCTGCGTTCCTACGGAGCGATTTTCGGATGGATGTGGGCGGCGTTCGGCGTGTCGGGTGGGCTGGGAGCTTATCTCATGGGCTTCGGGTTCGATAAGACAGGGTCCTACGTCGCCCCTCTCATCGGATTCTTCTGCGCATCGCTCCTGGCCGCGCTTCTGATAGTTGCTCTGGGACCGTACCGGTATCACGTGGGCAGCAGCCAGCAAATCCGCTGTAACGATCTCGTCCTGACCGGCACCATTGTTATGAGGCGAAACTGAGAATGCCTGCCGGGTGCGCTGGGCAAGGTCCGACACGGCAGAAGAACAGAATGCCGGAGGGCTGCCCCGTGGCGAAAGTCATTGAGTTTTACGTGCCGGCCAGGTTCTCGAAGCGCGTGAAGTGCATTCCACAACGGCAACGGGGAGGAGTGATTGGGTTTCTGCTTGCGGCCAAAGAAGCCTGCTTCAAGCTGCGTGGTGACCGGGTCCGTGACACCGGCATGAGCCCGTTCGCGGTTTCCGAATGTTCGAATTCCGCTCGCTCGCGGCGGACGGTGCGTGATCGGACTTGAGCAGTCCCTACGACGCCGAGGTCGGGGCCGCAGCCCGTTGCAGGGGCAGCACCACCGCGAAGGTCGTCCCTTTGCCCACCGTGCTGGTCACGTCGATGCGTCCCTGATGGTCTTCGACGATGCGCCGGGCCAGCGATAGGCCTAAGCCGGTGCCGTCCCCCTTGGTTGTGAAGAAGGGGCGAAAAATGCTGGGGAGCAGGTCGGGCGAGATGCCGCGGCCGTTGTCGGTAACCTCAACCACGGCCGAGTTGTCTTTTCTTTCGAGAGTGACAGTAATCTTCCCGTTTTTCTGATCGATGGCCTGCAGCGAGTTGAGCAGGAGATTGAGCAACACCTGGTGGATCTGATCGCTGTCGTGTTCGACCTCGGGTAGCGATGGATCTTTGTGCAGCTTGATCTCGACAGATTTTGCCAAGGCTTGCTGGCGCCCGAGCATGACGGCATGCTCGACCGTTGTATTGAGATCGCTCTTGCGAACTCTTGGAGGATGCGGCCGAGCGGTCTGCAGCAAGTCAGTCACGATGCGATTGATACGCGTGATCTCCTGGCGAACATCTTTGACCACCGCGCGCGCTGGACTGGTCGTGGGCAGATCGCGTCCGATGATTTCGATGACGCCCGCGATCCCCGCCAGTGGATTGCGGATTTCGTGGGCAAGGCCTGTTGCCATCTCGCCAAGAGTTGCCATGTGCTCGGCCCGGGACATCTGGGTGCGGTGCAGCAGCTCGATCTCCATGCGGCTTTCGCGTAGCTGCCGCACCATCTGATTGAAGTTGCGTCCGAGGTCTCCGATTTCGTCGTTGCGGTGCGCAAAACTTACCGAGACACCGAGATCGCCGCCGCCCAATCGCGCGATCTTCTGCTGCAATTCGACCATGGGCCGCTGCACGGTATAAGTGAGCACCACCAGAAGCGCGCCGCAGATAGCGACTGCTCCTGCACCGGCGACTAGCAGGACGATGTGACGTTCAGGATCGCGCCACGACAAAGTGGCTAGCAAAAACAGAAGCATGCCGCCCAGCAGGACGCATGCGATTGGTACCAGTGCTTTGAGTTCCCAGTTAATGCGCAGCCAGGGTAATTCAGGATCCTGGGTTCGCGACGCGCCGCTGTCTGCCAGCGCCGTGCCGGGATCGAGTGCGCTGTTCCCGGCCGCGTATCCGGTGCTGAAAGAACTACCCTGCGAAGAGCCTGCGATGTCTCTCTGGTCGGGGTCGGGATCCAGGGCTGGGTCTGTCATTTTGTCGGCGGTCTCAGGCATAAGCGTGAAGTCCGGGCAGCAAGTAAGTCACTCCAAAAAAGGTGAACATCACAACGGCGAATCCGAGAATGGCGAAATAGGCCGCCCGGCGTCCGCGCCAGCCGCGCGTGACCCGCATGTGCAGATATCCGGCATAGACGAGCCAGGTAATCGCTGCCCACGTCTCTTTGGGGTCCCAGTTCCAGTAGGAACCCCATGCGCGGTTAGCCCAGAAGGCCCCGGCAGCGATCATCAGGGTGAGTAAGGGGAAAGCGATGCAAATGGTCTTGTAAGTGATGCGGTCGAGTGCCTCGGCGTCGGGAAGCAACCGCTCGAGATCTTCACGCCGCCAGAGAAGCAGCAGGTACAGCAGGTTGGCGAAGATTCCGCCAACCAAAGCCGAGAGGATGAATGGGCTCGCAGCCAGGCTGGTGGGAAACAGGCCTTCCGCGTCGAGCGAGGGATAGCGCCCGTCGCGCGTGCGCACGAGGAAGAAGACCAGCGCCAGCGACTGCAGCAGAATGCTGATGAAAACCGCGCGGTTCGCGATGGAGAGAAAGTTCTCGTTCTTCTTCAGCCGAGCGATCAAGTACAGCACCAGCGGCGCGGCAACTGCAGCGAAGACCAGCAACATCAGCCAGCCCAGGTCAGGAATGGTGACGAATAGGCGGACTCCGCGTGATATGAAAACTTCGGTCTTGTTCTCAGCGTCCCACGCGACGACGTTCAGTCCACCCCAGCGTTCGAAGCGCGACAGGACGGCGGCATAGATTCCGATCGTGAAGACGCTGGTTGCAGCCAGGAAGCTTTCAGTCTTCATCTTGTCCTGAATCAGGAACATCATCGCCAGCGCAAAACTCAGAGCGCATGCCGCATACGCGAGCATGGCGAGCGTTACATGCACATGCAGCCAGGTCGATTGCAGCGCGGGCACCAGCGGTCGAACGTCGCTGCGCAGGAGTTGCATCAGCACCACGCCGACAATTGCCACCGGCATGGTCACTGTGCCGATGACCTTTACTGCATAGCGCTTTTCGGCGATCAGAGTGAGCGCGGCCAGGGTCCACACGAAGCTCAGCAGCATTTCGTAAAGGCTGGCGAATGGGGGATGGCCGGCCTCATACCAGCGGTGCGCGACCGCTCCTGTATTGGCGATGAGACCGGCCCATGTCGATAATGAGGCAAACTTGATGTAGGAATCCGTGCCGGTGACCCCGAAGCCGAGATACAACGCTCCCGCGCCCGCATAGAAAACCAGCGCGGCATAAAGCAGGTTGGCTTCGCTGAGAATGTCCCCGCTCTTGACTACATTCAGAAAAGCGATGAACAGCAGGAAGGCGATGCTCAACCCCACCAGCACGACGAGAGTCGTTCCGGTCGCGGGATGCTGTTCCACTCTTGCTCGTGACATTTGTGCTTCTTCCTTTCCGGGCCGGAACCTTCACCTTCCGGCGATGGAGGCGGCTTGCCTCTCGGCGGGCGCCGCTGATTCGAGTTTCAGTTCCTTCTGTATCTGCTCCACCAATTTCTTGAAAGTACTTTCGAAGGCATCGCGATTGCGATTGGCGGAGCCACCGATCCACAGCGCGCGTGAGCCGTCAGCTGCTTTCACAGGTACCACCCAGATGCGGACGTGCACGACGTAGAACACGAATGTCAGGCCGATGGCCATCAGCACTACACCCGCCCATACCGACCACTGTCCGGGTTCGTGCGAAACTTCGAGACCGGTGTAGACACCCGTCTTCAGGCCTTTTGGTTCGAGGGTATAGGGCGAGGATGCATTCTCGGCGATTCCCGGAATCTCCGGCAGCCAGAAGTTCACCGGCGCAACCGGTTTCTTCGAGGTCACAATCAAATGGACCGCAGGGTTCACCACGTCGTTGCTGCGAGCGTAGACGTGGCCGTCCTCGACGACGAAATCGGGAATGAACTCGACCAGTTGCACACTGGTGTCGGCATCGAGCGCGACGGTCTGGTTCATGGCCAGTGAAATTTCCTGCGACGTGCCGCCTTTGACTGGCGTGGCATTCAGAATCAGCTTGTCGAGTTTCCCGGTACGTCCGTAGCTGGCCTGATAGAAGCGCACTCCCTGATAGACCAGGGGATCGTTGACCACGATCTCCTTGCGAGAAACTTCCTGTCCGTTGTCGACCACGGCAAGCTTCGACCAGTACTTCTTGGGCGTGCCATCCGTGTAGGTCTCTTCTCCTGCATCGTCGCAGCGGATCGAGAAGGGAAGCGCGCGAGTCACTCCATTCTTCAGTTCGACCTGATTGCTCGCGGCGCCGGGATTGAGCATCACGAATCCGCGCCAACCCCACAGCGCATCCACAATGCCGCCCAGGAAGATCAGGAGCAGGCTGGCGTGAACCATGTAGACCGCCATTTCGGAGATGCGGTTGCGTTCGGAGAACAGCGAAAAACTGTCGGTGCGGACGATGTGCTCCGCTTTGAACCTCGAGCCACGCAGCGCGCGTTCCGCTGCGCTCAGGGCCTGCTCGTCGTTCGTAATCGGAATTTGTGCCTGCGTCTGCAGTACGCGGCGGAAGCCTGCGTCGGGACTCTTATAAGGGCGCGCGAAGTATCGCCAGGCATTCGGAAAGCGTTCTACGGAGGCGGCGATAATGCTGAAGCTGACCAGAATCATCAACGCGATGAACCAGCGCGCGTGGAAGACATCGGTCAGGCCGGCCGCGTCGAGGAAGCGCAGCATGGCCGGGGAGTAAGCGCGCTCCATATCCTGCGACTCGGTCATCGGACGCTGCAGGATTACCGTGCCTGCTGCCGAAAAGATCACGACCAGAATGATCAGAACCACTCCAGTCTTGATCGCACTGAATGTTTGCCAGACGCTGTGGACCGCTGAACGAAGTGACAGGGCCATAAGCTCGCTTCTTCCTCACTGGCTCGAATGCACGTTCCGCTCCATCTTCGCCAAAGGCCGGGAGCTCCTTTAAGTTCAACGTGTTGCGATGTGGGACGTTTTCTTTTGAGACTCTTTGCATGAGCCATAACACTCAGGTTCGAAGACAAGCGGTTGCTATTTCACCCACCCGCAAGTCTGTGATTCCAATCACAATCGGTCGTTCGTGGCCATGCGTTATTTCACCAGCCCCGGTGCGGGAGATAGCCCATTCCAAAGGGGGCGGGAGTCTGTGGAAAATCGCAATAGTTCTCTGGAAGTAGGCGAACTCATTGTGTTGTAGATAGTTACAAATTATAAGAAACACGGCTTGGGATCGTTCCAATACGGGCACGGTCGTGCAAAAGCTAAGGTTGGCATGGTCCCAGTCTCACCAAGTCGAACGCTTCCGGCCCACAGGCGGGCCCTCCCCCATTTCCTCTGGCTGGCGACGTACACCCTGGCGATTGCGACCATGCCGGCACTGGCCAAGACCCATCCGGTTCCCCTGGAAAAAAACGTGGACTCGGCAAAGTGCCTCGAATGCCACGAGAACAAAAGCAAAGGGAAAGCAGTTCACTCGGCGATCGCTACTGGATGTCTGAGCTGCCACGAGGTTCGGGTCACAAAGGATGTCACCCGAGTCAAGCTGATCACCACCACCACGCAAGCGCTTTGCCTGAGCTGCCACGACGAAAAGAAGGTGCAGCCGGGGCAGACCATACATCCCCCGGCCGTGCGGGACTGTGTAAAGTGCCATGATCCGCACACCTCGGATAATCCCAACCAGCTCCTGAAGGCCGAATCGGGAGCGACCAGAGATGAGAATCTCTGCCTCTCCTGCCACAAGATCGGCGTAGACGTTCCCAAAGATGGCAGCCGCCACGCGGCGCTCGACATGGGATGCGACACCTGCCACGTGACCCACAAGAACGGCGATCGTACAAAAACCGAATTTGCGGCGCACTTGAAGAAAGATGTTCCGGCGCTATGCGTCGACTGTCACGATCCGAAAGATGCCGCGCTGCAGAAGGCGCATCTGGGACAGCCCTTCGGAGCTGCCAATTGCCTGCAGTGCCATAACCCGCACCAGTCGGCAAAGCCGAAATTGATGCAGACGTTCTTGCACAATCCGTTCGAGAACAAGATGTGCGACAGCTGCCACCAGCCAGCGAAGGATGGAAAAGTTGTCCTGACCAACGCGGACAGCCGGGCGCTCTGCCTGACCTGCCACGAAGACCAGGGAAAGAAGATTGAGGCGGCAAAAGTGCAGCATCCGGGAGCCGCGGGCGAGTGCATCGCCTGCCACAACCCGCACGGCGGAAGGTCGCCGGGATTCATCCAGCCGGATCCTGTGAGCGCGTGCCTAACCTGCCACAGCGATCAGTCCGATCAGATGAAGAAGGCGCACCTGCATCAACCGGCCGCGGTGCAGGGATGCGCGACTTGTCACGAGCCGCATGGCGGAGAGAACTTGCATCTGCTGCGGGCGGCAAGTCCGAACAAGCTTTGCCTCGAGTGCCATGGGCCCGATGCCAGTCCGCAAAAGCTGGAGAGCGAGCACCTGGTCACGATCTTCAATGGCGCCGTGAAGCTTCCAGAAGACTACTTCCGCAAAGTGACTGTGCTCCCCATCAAGTACGGCCGCGGACATCCGACGGAGCGTCATCCGGTTAGCGATGTGATGGATCCGTCGGATGTAGCGAAAGTCCTGAAGCCGGTGAACTGCCTGTCGTGTCACCAGCCGCACTCTTCGGCGCAGCCGGCCCTGCTGGTGAAGGATCAGGCAAACAATATGGCGTTTTGCATGACATGCCACACGAATTTGACGAAGTAGACGTGGAGAGAACGATGCGAAGGGCAAGGGGAAGAGCGATGCGAATGACGATGGCGGTGGCCGGGATGATGATGATCCTGGTGCTGGGGCCCGCGTCTCTCTATGCGGGGAAGAAGAAGAAAGAAGCGGCCCCGCCCAAGCAGCCCAACATCCTCGAAGTACTGGATTACTCCAAGATCGTATGGCCGAATCCGCCCGCCATCACCCGGATCAAGTATCTGAATTATTTCTGT
Source organism: uncultured Acidobacteriota bacterium (assembly GCA_963807095.1). Classification (GTDB taxonomy): domain Bacteria; phylum Acidobacteriota; class Terriglobia; order Terriglobales; family Acidobacteriaceae; genus Sulfotelmatobacter. The sequence goes on from CAWEAF010000004.1 coordinate 810,727, forward strand.
TGCGACAAATATGTGCCCCGGCCGGCAACGCAGAAGAGTTCCTGGATGGATCGAATGGCCGGAGCCCAGAGCGATCAGCAGAGACAAGCCGAGAAGCCGCTATTCGCTTTGTGGACGCCGTACGGGCTGGCCGAGGACTCCAAAGGGAACCTCTACGTTGCCGACGGCAAAGTGGGCGCGGTGTTCATCTTCAACACCGAAACCAAAGACCTGCAGATGATCAAGCACGGAGTGCAGGCGCGCTTCGGTGACATCATTGGGCTGGCCATCGACGATGCGGACCGGCTCTTCGTTTCCGACAGCAAGTTGCATCGCGTCCTGGTCTTCGACAAGAACCACAAGGCGGACGGAACGATCAGCCAGGGATTAATCGATCCCGGCGGGATGGCCGTTGATAACGAGAACCGGTTTCTCTACGTAGCCGATCCGTCTCAGGATCTGGTGCTGGTCTACGACGCCGACAAGCTCACGTTCATCCGAAAGATCGGAACTCCGGGCAAGAACCATACCCTGACGGAAGCCGGGCAATTCTCGGTTCCCACGAATGTCGCGGTCGATGCCGATGGCAATCTTTACGTAGCCGACACTTACAACAACCGGATCGAGATCTTTGACGCCGATGGCAATTTCATCCGCCAGTTCGGCAAAGCCGGCGATCGTCCCGGAACATTCATGCGGCCCAAAGGAATCGCAATCGACGTGGACGGCCATGTTTGGGTCGCAGACGCGATGCAGGACCGTGTGCAGTGCTTCACGCCGGAAGGCGACCTGTTGATCTGGATGGGCGGGCACGGCACGCTTCCGGGGCAGTTCCGCACTCTGGCCGGACTTTATATCGACAAGAACAATCGCATCTTCACCTCCGAGCAGTTTCCCGGGCGGGTGCAGATGTTCCGCTACTTCACCGACGATGAGGCGCGCGCGGAACTGGCGCGGCGGAGAGAAGAAGCGGAGAAGAGCAAAGGAAGCGCGGCGAAGCCGGCGGAGAACGCTGCCACGCCTGCAACAAGTTCTGCGGCGGAGAAGCCGCACTAGAGTTTGGACGTCCGCGGACGGCCAAAAGGAGTCTGGCCTTAGAAATGGGCTCCGATTTGATAGGCAGTATCTGTAGAAGTAACAGCTGTTACAAAACAGGAGGTCTTAATTTTTATGAGAAAGCTGATGTTAGTACTCCTAGTAGTGATGCTCGGCGCGGGACTCGCGGCGGCGCAGACCTACAGCGGAAACAGCGTGGGCGGGCTGACTGGGATGGACATCCTCGGCGCGCACAACAACGGCGGCCGTGGTTGCGCCGGTTGCCACGCTCCTCACAGTGGGGCAGCGGGCGGCGGCGGCAACGCAGCCACCAACGCGGCTGCCTTCAACGATCCACTCTCCGGCAGCAATGCGCTGTTCGGACAAGATGTAACTCCTCTGTACGGCGCTTCGCTTACCTTCGGCGGTGGCTACGTTGAGCAGCTACCTGCTGAAGCCGCTGCCTACAGCACAAACGAGGACGAACTGCGTGGAATCATGATGTGCCTTGCCTGCCATGACGGCAATATCGCCAAGGGGCAGATGATGCAGGGAACGTCGTGGGAGCAGTCGCGCGGTCTGCTGCCTGCTACCGTATACGGAAGCCGGGGCATCCCCACCCTGCTCGGAAACGATAACAACAACGGCAATACCTCTGGCTATGGCAATGATCACCCAGTCGGTACCCAGGCCACTCTGGGCAGACTCCGCCTGGTTACAAGCAACGCCACGACCACCCCGTTGACCGTCGTTGTCGCCAACAACTCCATCAGCAGCATTACTCCGACCGCTGGCACGACGTATGCCAGTTTCGCCGCCAACTACGGCTACCCGGCGATCGCCGGCAGTCCGTGGGAGTGGGGAGTTCACCTTCCCGCAGGCGACAGCAATCCGGCGGATGCCTACATCACCTGCACCACCTGCCACAACCAGCACGTGATGTACGTCTACAAGGCGCCGGCAGGAAAGCAGGCCAATACAGCCATTGTCACCAATGGCGGAACCTATCCGACCTATTTCTTTGTCAACGCTCCTTACAACCCGGGTACCGGCAACACCAACCCGACCCTGGCTTCCTCGGCCACTCAGTTCTGCCGCCAATGTCATCCTGGCGAAGCGAACGAGAGCTACGGAGTCAACAACGTCGCAACGCAGTTCTAACTCGGTTGAAATCGGGGGAGAGAATTTCCTCTCTCCCCCGATCCTAGAAACCAGCGATTGAACGAAGGACAGGAAATGCAAATGAAAGACCAACTGAAGCACCAGATGATGACCGGCGCGGCGCTGCTGCTTCTGGCCTTGTCGTGCGGTGCGCAAGTGGTGGCCTCTCATGCTCCGACGCTGGCTTCTCCAGCTGCCGCTTCAACCCCGTCTCCGGCAATGGCCCCGGGCAAGCCAGTCGCGCGCATCAATGGCGCGGTTCTCACCGACCGCGACCTGGCACGCGAGATTCAGGCGATCTTTCCTTACGCGCAGACGCATAACGGCGTTCCCAAAGCGATGGAACCCGAAGTGCGCAAAGGCGCGCTCGAGATGATCATCTTCGAAGAACTGGTCTACCAGGAAGCCCTTCGACGCAAGATGACCATTTCGCCCGAGCGTTTGAAAAAAGCGGAAACGGCATTCCGCAAGCAATTCGCGACCGAGCAGGAATTCAACCAGGTCCTTCAGGCAGAAGTCCACGGATCGCGGCAGGCGATGCGCGAGAAGATCCGGCGCTCGCTGCTGATTGAAGATCTGCTGAAAAGTGATGTCACCAGTAAAGCGACGGTTTCCACAGCCGAGGCGCTGGCCTACTACAAGGCGAATCCGAAAAAATTCCAGCACCCGGAGATGTTCAGCATCCAGACGATCTCAATCATTCCTCCGCAAAATGCAAATCCGGAAGTGCAGAAGGAAGCGCGCAAGCACGCAGACGATGCCTTGAAAGCGGCAAAGGCAACAAAGACCTACCAGGGATTCGGCCTGTTGGCGGAGAAAGTTTCCGACGACGACTGGCACGTGAATATGGGAGACCGCAAGGCCGTTGAGAGCGAAAAGTTGCCGCCGCCGGTGGTAAAGGCGGCCTTGGCCATGAAGCCGGGACAGGTCAGCGATCTCCTTCAGTTCGGCACTGCCTATACGCTGTTTCGCTTGAATGCGCACATTCCCGCTGGAGTAACTCCCTTCGACGAAGTCCAAGCGAAATTGAGGACCGATCTGCAGAGGCAAAAGAATGAGCAGCTTCGCGCTGCTCTGAACCAACGGCTGCGCAAGTCAGCCAAGGTTGAGGTGCTGTGAAGGGGAGAGCCAATGCGGCGTTTTGCCCGTCGCGCGGGTCTGTCGGGGTAGGGATCGGGCGAGTTGTGGAGACGATGAGGGTTCACAAATCGTGTTGGTTGCTGGCGGGACTTCTCTTGCTGGCGCTGCCGTCGATGGCTCAACTGGAAGTCGGCGACAACGTACAGATGAGGCTAAGCGGCGACATCGGTTACGCCTACAACGGCAACATCAACAACGGAATCTCCGGCCACAGCATGGGGTTTAGCGGGGACGCCAATCTCACCGGTAGCTATTACAATCCCAACTTCCTGAATTTCAATTTGCAGCCCTACTATGACCGCACGCAGTCCAACTCGGTTTTCGGGGCTCTCACCAATACCAGCGGAGTAATCGGAACTGTCAATCTGTTCAGCGGCAGCCATTTTCCCGGATCCGTTAACTACAGCAAAGGCGTCAATAGCACCGGAGAGTTCGGAGTTCCCGGATCGGGAGTCGGCCTGGCTTCGCACGGCAATTTCCAGGGAGTAGGCATTACCTGGAGCGAACTGCTGCCGAACATGCCTACGCTCACTGCCAGCTATGCAATTAACGATGGGTCTTCGTCCATCTTTGGAACGCAGAACGAGAATACCCAGACGGATCGCGATCTAACGCTGCTGTCGACCTACGGCATCGCCGGTTTTCGTCTCACCGGTGGATACGCGCATCGCAACGTAAACAGTGATTTTAACGAAGTGCTGGTCGGCTCGGTTGAGCCCGTTAAGACAAATAACTCGATCAACACTTACCAGTTCAGCGGCCAGCATTCCTTTCCTATGCAGGGCTCGTATGGGTTTTCCTGGAACCATTCCACCTATGGTTTTGCTCACCACGACTCGTATGTAAACAGCAACTCCGGGAACTCCGACACGCTGAACGGCAATCTAACATTTCGTCCCTTGCGCAAGCTCAGCCTGGCTTTCACGACCAACTACAACGACAGCCTGCTGGGAAACATTCCGCAGCCGGTTCTGACCGGCGGAGTGGTCAGCAATGATCTGAGCGTTGGCTCGTTCCGCTCGTTGTTGTTCGGAGGAATGGCGAGCTATCAGGTACTTCCTTATCTGGACTTGCAGGGCATCGTCAACCGCGATCAGCAGTACTTTCTCGGAAAAACCTTTGAGGCGACGCAATACGGCGGCAACATTAATTTCAACAAGCAGCAGAGGTTCCTGGGCTCGTTCTCATTCTCGGTCGGAGTGTTCGATACTGCGACTCAGGAGGGCAACAGCGCTTTGGGTTTCACTGGCAACCTGAATTTTGCGCGCAGGGTAGCCGGTTGGGAGATTGATGCCAACGTGAGCTATTCGCAGAACGTGCAAGCCGTCGTCCTGCTGTATACGACTTCATCTTTCGGATACGTGACCAATGTACGGAGGCGGCTTGGCAATCGCGTCTTTTTTATGGCAGGATACAGCGGTTCGCACAGTGCCCTGACGCAGCAGGCGGGGACGTCGAGCAGTTCGCAACGCTGGTCGAGCGCCTTCACGTATCACACCTACAGCTTCAACGGCTTCTATTCGAAATCTGACGGAGCGGCGGCGCTGACGGCCACGGGATTGGTTTCGGTGCCGGTAGGTCTCCCCACCAGCGTATTCGCACCCGGTGCGGTGATGACCTTCAACTCCAAAGCTTATGGGGCAAATGCGAGCACCACGGCATTTCGCCGGCTCACGATCAGCGGAGGATATGCCAATAGCGCCGGTACTACGGTAGATCCGCTGATCAGCGTGTTCACCAACAACCAGATCTATAACGCAATTCTGCAATATAGGCTAAGGAAGATTTACGTGAACGGCGGGTATACTCGGCTCCGTCAGAGTGTGGGTACTGCGGGCACGACTCCTTTGACCGTGACGTCATACTTTATTGGGGTTTCACGATGGTTCAACTTCTTCTGAGTTTCGGGAAGAGGTACATTTTGCGTTCTGCCGTTGCGAGCGCGGGGATAGTCCTGCTTCTTGCGGCTGGTGGCTGGGGCTCGAAAGTGCGCAAGCAGAGCGCTCCCGATCCCGCACCGCCTGACCTGCTGCTCGAGGGCGGCCGGAAGCTGCACTGGGAGCGCAGCTTCAGCTCAGAGAAGGAAACAGAGAAGAAGCCCGGCTTTTTCACCAAAGTACTGGACGTGATCATCGGCGAGCCGGACCATCCGCATCTGGTGCGGCCATACAGCATTGCGGTGGACTCACGCGGACGGGCAATCGTGACCGACCCAGGCGCGAACGGCATTCACATCTTCGATCTTGAGGGACACAAGTACAAATTCATCGAGCGCCGGGACAAAGACAAAGATCCGATGCGGTCGCCGCAATGCATTGCAGTCGACGCCGAGGACAATTTCTACGTCACCGATTCGGAGGCGGGAAAGATTTTCGTTTTCGACGCCAAGGGAAAATTCCGGCGGACCATCGGCAGCCTGAAAGGCGGCGAAGGATACTTCAAGCGCCCTACGGGAATTGCGGTCGATTCGGCTGCCCAGCGGATTTATGTCACCGACACGCTGCGCAACAAGATCTTCATGCTCGATATGAATGGCAGCATCCTGCAGGCGATCGGAAAGCACGGCAACGGGGATGGCGAGTTTAACGTGCCTACCGAATTGTTGGTACGCGACCGAAGCCTGTTTGTCGTCGATGCGATGAATTTCCGCGTGCAGTATCTGGATCGCTCGGGCGCATTCCAGACTTCGGTCGGGCAACTGGGCGACAACACGGGAGCGATGTTCCGGCCCGAAGGGAATCGCGCTCGACTCTGAAGGACATCTTTACGTCGTAGATGGCCTGTGGGGCGTGGTGCAGATCTTCGACGAGCAGGGAAGACTGCTCTATTACTTCGGAAGCCGCGGGACGCACAGTGGAGAATTTCAGTTGCCGGCGGGATTGTTCATCGATCACGACGACCGCATTTTTGTGGTCGACTCGTTCAACCGTCGGGTGCAGGTATTCCGCTATTACGGATTGGCCAAGCAGGCTTCCGGTGCGCGGCCATGAGGCGGCTAAGGCTCATCTCGATGGTGTTGCTGGTCGGGATATCCACTCAGGCCCAAACTCCGCCTAGTGGGGATGTTCTCGGCTCGCATAATCTCTCCACCAGCGGCACCGGACCGGTGAAAGGGCGCATGGATCCATGTCTGTACTGCCATGCGCCGCACTCGGGCGTGGGACCTACGAATGGGGCGCTGTGGAGCCAGACTCTTTCCGTCCAAACCTATGCTTCCTATTCCAGCACAACCCTGCACAATTCCACACAGCAGCCCGCGATGGGAGCATCGAGCAGCCTGTGCTTGAGTTGCCATGATGGCACGGTCGCCGTGGGGCAAACCCAGCCCTATGGTCCCCAGACCATGACTGGCAACATGACTTCTTCGGATATGTTTGGGGCTAACCTGCAAGGCTCCCATCCGTTCAGTTTGAAGCTGCCGATGGTGGATGCGCCGGACCTGGTGCCGTCGCTTACGGCTACGCATACCACGGCCGATCCAACCAATGCGGTGAAATTGATCAACAATAACGTGGAGTGCACCAGTTGCCATTCGCCGCATGTGCAGGCGATCGATCTGATGTCGCAGAATTTTCTGTTACGCGACAGCTCGAATGGGCAACTCTGCCTGGCTTGCCACGAGTCGGAACCGCGAAATCTGGGGGGCCAGAACAATCCACTGGCGCAATGGTCGACCAGCATTCACGCCCAAGCGGCAAACAAGATTGCGAACGGCCCGGTGCTGGGCAGCTATGCGAACGTGGCGCAAAACGCGTGCATTTCCTGTCACATGCCGCACAATTCGCTCGCCGGTCCCCGGCTCCTGCGTGGCCCGGTTCCCGCTGTTTCCAATATGGACGCGTCCACGCAGAGTTGCATGACCTGCCACAACGGCGGATCGAATATCACCCCCGCGATTCCCAACGTGTACGCGGAGTTTGCCAAGATTGCGCATCCTTACCCGAGCGGAAATAACAGCCACGACAGCAATGAGGCAACGCTGCTGAACAATAACCGGCATGCTACGTGCGTTGATTGCCACAACCCACATGCATCGCAGCAAGAGACTTCATTTGCCTCGCCGCTGCCTCCGGTAATTCGAACATCTCAAGCGGGCGCGTCGGGCATCAGCGCGACGGATGGGACCACCGTGATCGATCCGGCGGTTAACCAGTACGAAAACTGCCTGCGCTGCCACGGCACAAGCAGCAACAAGCAGTCCCTGGCGGTCTTCGGATACTTGCCTACTTGGGCCGCGGCCGCGGCCGATCCGCTGAATATCATTCCGCAAATGACCGGAACGTCGAGCCATCCCGTGCTGCATGATCGAAGCAGCGGGCTTGGCCAGCCGAGCCTGTTGAGCAACATGCTGAACCTGGACGGCAGGGCACAGGGACGCGCCATGGGCATTCGCATTCTTTGCACCGACTGCCACAACAGCGATGACAACCGCGAGTTCGGCGGGACTGGGCCGAACGGCCCGCATGGCTCGCAGTATCTGCACCTTCTGGAACGGCGGTATGAGTTCGGCCAGGTCCTGCCCGCTCCCGCCGGCGGACCGGGCAGCGCGATCCAGAATCTGTTTCCGAATCCGATTCTCGACCCCGCGGCGAATGGGCCGTATTCGCTCTGCGCGAAATGCCACGACCTCAATCAGGTTATCTCGAACACGTCCTTTACCGAGCATGCGCGGCACATCAACGATGGTTTTTCCTGCTCGACCTGCCACACCGCCCACGGGACAGGCGCGGCGTCGGCCGGCATCTCCGGAGAGCGGATGGTCAACTTCGATATCAATGTCGTGGCGCTGAACGGAATTAGCGCCATTTCGTATAGCCGGGCCACAAACTCCTGCAGCTTGACCTGCCACAATCATCCGCACACACTGATCGTCGCGGCCGGTAACATGAAAAGGATTAAACCGGTCCGGTGACGACGGTGCATCCGTTTCTCGCTGAGGCCATTCTCGGTTATGTCAGCTCCCGTTAGAGTCGAACCCGCGGTGCGTGTGCCATTTCTTCCGCTCGCAGTCGCTCGCATTGGCCTGGTGGTGATCTTGTTTTCGGCGTCCGCGCTGTACGAGGCGTGGCATCTCTCGGCCCTTTCAAATGTGGAGGTCTGGCGGCACCTGCGAACCGGACTGTGGATTCTTCAGACCCATTCCATCCCGCGTACCGGCGTGTTCTCGCAGTATTCGACACTGCCTTGGGTAGATTCGAGTTGGGGATACGATGTACTGCTCGCGGTCGTGTATCGACTGCTGGGATTGCGCGCCATTCCGGTTCTGCTCATGGGTTTCAAGGTCGCGCTGGCGGCAGTTACGTTCCTATTGGTACGGATGGCGAGGGCAAGCTTCTGGGCGGCCGCAGTTCTCTCGGCGGTGGCGCAGTACGCGATTACTGGGTTGCAGCCAATTCCGGCCGTGCTCTCGATTCTGTTTCTTGGAATCGAGCTGCTGCTCCTGCTGCGGAGCAGGAGATCGGGAGACGCGCGTCCTCTGTTTTGGCTGCCGGCAGTGTTCCTGCTTTGGGCGAACCTGCATATTCAATTTGTGTGTGGACTGATCATGCTCGCACTTTTCGTGCTAGTGCTGTGGATTGAGCCGTTGCTGAAAAGTTCGGGCACCGGCTGGTTGGTCGATCCAAGTGTGCCGCTTCCACTGGCCAAAGTAGGCACCATCGCGGGAATTTCGTTTCTAGTCACGTTCGCAAACCCATATTCCGTCCACCTGATTCCGTCCGCATTCCAAAGTCTGTACAGCGATGTGGCGTTCTCGCACTTTGCGGAGATGCGGAGCATCAGCTTCCGGCATCCGCAAGAATTTACTCTGATGTTGCTGGTGATGGCGGCCTTTCTGGCGCTGGGGCGCCTGCGCCGGCTGCGGATCTTCGAACTCGCGATGTTGATTGCCGGCACGGCCGTAGCTTTTCGCATTCAGCGCGATGGCTGGCTGGCAGTGCTGCCTGCCATCGCTATTCTCGCCGAAGGATTTCATTATCGCGGCGACAGGGAGGCTGGGGATATTGCCAGCGTGAGATGGGAGAAGCCGGTTACGGCGATTTTCGTCGCACTGATCCTCGCGGTGGCGGCGATTCGTTTGCCCCGCCAGGATTCTCTCTTGAGCCAGGTAAGTCGAAATTTCCCAGTGAAGGCATGCGACTACATTTCACAGAATCATCTTCCCGAACCTCTGTTCAATGCGTATTCCTGGGGAGATTTTCTTGCCTGGTATCTGCCGCAATACCCGGTGGCAATCGACAGCCGGGTTGAGCTTTATGGTGATCAAATCCTTAGTCGGTATTTCGATGTGACAGCCGGGAGGCAGCGTCTGGACTCCGATCCGATCCTCGCGGCGGCGCGCACGTTGTTGCTGGAACGTCAATCTGGGATGGCGAAAGCGCTGACCAGTCTGCCTGCTCTGAGCGCGCAATACCGCCTGGTCTACAGCGACGATCTTGCTGAGGTATTCGTCCGGCAGTAAGAAGACTAATTCCGCGCGAGAACGGTCGCCAGATCATCGCGGTAGATGACACGGAAGCGCGGGTCCGTGGGCAGCAGTTGCGCCAGCGGCACCTTGTTCTTCAGAATCACGAAGCCGGATTCGTTGAGATAAGGATCGGTTGCGTACGACGCCTCGGCGCCTTCCGTAGCGTGGAATTGTCCAACGAGGGCATCCCCGTAAAGATCGCCGCGTCCATCGATCGCCACCGGATATTGCGGCATGTAGAAGATCAGAAATCCTCCCCAATCGAAGCTGTTGTAAAGTGGGCCACCGACAGGGTGATTGCGCAGGTAGTTCACGGCGTCCACGGGAAATTGACCGCTGATGGCGCGGTCCAGCCCACGTTGATCGAAGTCGGCGTTGCGCGCAACCAGCACCAGCAAGAAGGCCACCGCCAATCCCACGCCGGCCAATTCCGAAAAGCGAAGGTTCTGATCGCGTTCCCCAGGCGGAGTGGAAAAATCTGCGAGGATTCCGGCAGCCGTAATGCAGAGGAACCATGCGTCCCGCGTGGTGCGGAAGGCAAAGACGCAGGCGGCCACCAGCAAGGCCAGCTTAAAAAGATCGAGTTTCTTCCGCCATCCCAGCGCGAAGAATGCGCCGGCTGCCAGGAACATTTCCACAAAATGGCTCGGGCCAGCGAAGCTGAGAGCTTGCAGCTCGGTGATCATCGAGTAGAAGATCTTCGAGTTCGCATAACCGAATACCACGTCGTAAAGATGGAAGGTGTAAGGTCCACAGAACGTGGCGATGATGCAGCTCGCAAAAACGATCAGAGTTGCCGGTGTCGGCAACGTCGGCGAAAGCAAAAAATCAGGCTGAACGCGAAGCCCGGTGGCGAGACGCTGCAGCAGGTTGGTACCCACGAAGAGGCCGACCGCAAATAGTCCGTAAATAAATTGGACGTGAAAGTTAGCCCACAGCAGGAAGACGAGCGGGAGCCAGTACAGAGTCTGCACACGTCCGGTTCGGTTGGCGTCCAGCAAAAGCGTCAGTGTGACCGTGAACATCAACATCGAGAAGAACACCGGCCGGGGCATGATGTTAAACAGAAATGCGAAATAGACGGCGATGGAAAGAATCCATGCAAGCCAGAATCGTCCCGAGAGCCGGAAGATCATCCAGAACAGTGCGGCGGCAACCGCGATGGTGAGAGCGGTCCCGAACAGGCCGATCCCAAGGAAGCCAAACCAGGCGTAGGCGCGAGATAAAAGAACTTCATAGCCCCAGCTGTAGGCCATCCAGGGACGATCGGCCGCAGTGCGCGAGAGAATACCGTCGTGCGGCACGGCGTGATGCTGCACGATCCAATCTCCGACAGAAAGGTGCCACCAGACGTCCAGGTCCAGGACTGAGAGCTTGGTGACGAAGCATGCAGTCCCGACGCCGGCAATCAGAACGGCCAGCGCGACCAGTTGCACTGGCCGAAACCTCAGAATTCCAGTCAGATCCTGTTTCAGGCTCATGCACTATACGACGTCTCGGAGAATAACGATCGCGGGCAGGCAAAACGCCGGCGCAGTTACATCACCGGCTTGTCGGTCTTGGTGCCCGGCGCAATACTCAGGTGCTGTTTGGCCTGCGCGATCATCTGCTCGACCTGCGGACGCTTGGGGTCGTTCGGATTGGTTCGCAAAAACTCCCGCCACGCCGCGATGGCCGCTTTCGGATCCGACTTCCCGTGCCACTCGAACATTCCCAGATTGAAGAGAAGTTTGGGATTCTTGGGATCCATCTTCAGAGCGCGATTGAGGTTGTCGATAGCTTTGTCGACATCCCCAAGCGAGTAGTCGACGAACGCCAACTCGTTCAGCGTCTCGGGCGCGGGCTTGAGCGTCGCCGCCTGCTCGTAATACTGCCGCGCGCTCTGGTACTGCTGCGCCGCCATGAAAGAGCGTCCGACTTTCACCAGCAATTCGTCGTTCTTGGGATGCTTCTGGAGTTCGGCGAGCAGGGGAGCGACCTGCCTATCGGCCATGTGCTTGAGATCCTGCGCGCTAGGCATGCTTTGGTTCGCGGCCGGCGCGCTAGGGGGCGGAGCCACCGTGGCCAAGGGGGCCACAGAGTGTGCGTCTGCGGGCGCATGTACGAGGTAGCCAACCACTACTCCCAGGACGAGGCAGATAGCCGCCATCGTGTACGTCTGGGTATTGGTCCACAACTTGGCTTGTTCGCTGGCTTGCATGGATCTCCTGTGCCGATCTCCTTGCGCCGGAACCCACAGTCGCCCGACGCAAGACGGTACTGGAGAATAGAAGCAGTTTTGTTTCCAAAGCCGGTCAGGCGGTCAGTCAGCGAAAGTCTTTGCCGCTGGGCACTTACGCGCCATAATGCAGGGGAACCGGCGCACCCACCAGACCCGCGCGGGATTTCACCCATGAATGAGCGCGTCTCGCCTCAGGTCAGCCGAGCGCTTGCTTCGGGCGCACCCCCTGGTGTGATTCAAATCACACCCCGGCTTCGGTGGTCACGCGACAATCCTGAGCAGCCACAACGGCATTTTCCACGATGACGTTTCAGCCCGATACGCAAAGTCAAGCCGTGAACACCGCGACCCCGACCAACCCGACGCTCTGGCTTCGCCTAGCCATGAGCGCCGTCTTGATCCCGCTGTTGATTATCGCCATGGTCGAGGCGGGCTTGCGCGTCGCCGGCGTCGGATACTCTACTGACCTGCTGACACCCTGCACCGTCCGAAGCAAGCCTGCTTCCTGCTACAACCTGTTTTTTGCCGCCCCGTTCTTCCCGGCAGGATCTGTGCAAACTCCGCGCCTGTACTCCATTCCCCGGCAGAAGTCCGCGGGCACGTATCGCATATTCGTCCTGGGAGAGTCGGCCGCCATGGGTGATCCCGATCCCGCCTACGGATTCAGCCGCTATCTCGAAGTGATGCTGCGCGAGCGTTTTCCGGCAATGAAGTTCGAAGTGGTCAACACCGGCAGCGTGGCCATCAATTCGCACGTGGTGTTGAAAATCGCCGAAGGCCTCGCGGCCCAGCAGCCCGACCTGTTCATTATTTACTCCGGGAACAACGAAGTCGTAGGGCCATACGGGCCCGGGACAGTGCTGAGCACCTCGGGCATGAGCATTCCGGTGATCCGCAGCAGCATTTTCCTGCGATCCACGCGGATCGGTCAGATGGTCACGAAGCTCGGCGCCCAGAAGAAAGACTGGCGCGGCATGCAGATGTTTCTCGACCAGCAGGTGCGTGCCAGTTCTCCGCTGATGCAGCGCACGTATGCGAACTACGAGCGGAATCTGCGCGACACCATCGCCGTCGCGCGCAAGGCTGGCGCGCAGGTGATCGTAGCCACAACCGCGACCAATCTGGAGGATTGCGCCCCCTTCGCCTCGCTTCACCGCGAAAATCTTAAGCCGGAGGAATTACGCTCCTGGTCGGCGCTAGTCGAGAAGGGAAGCGATCTGGAGAACGCGAATTCGTATGACGAGGCTCTGAAGACCTATCTGTCGGCTGCCCAGATCGACGATGACTACGCGGAACTGGAGTTCCGCATCGCCCGCTGCCTGAAAAAGCTGGGCGACGCAAAGTCCGCGCGTGAGCATTTTGCCCGTGCCCGCGATTTGGATACGCTGCGTTTCCGGGCGGACAGCCGGACTAACGAGATCAACCGTTCCGTGGCTACGTCATATCCCAATGTCGGGCTCGTCGATACAGAACAGATACTTGTAGCGCAGAGCGCCGACGGAATGATCGGCAGCGACCTGATCTACGAACACGTGCATCTGACTCCAGCCGCGAGTTACGCGCTGGGCAGGGCCATCTTTCTGCAGGTTGCCGGAAAGCTGGCAACTGGCGCGGCACCGGCTGCCGCTTTAGAGGCGCCTTCGGAAACCGAATGTGAACGCATGCTGGCTCTGACCGGCTACGACCGCGCGCGCATCGCCCAGGAGATGCTGCGACGCCTGCAGAAAGTCCCATTCACCAATCAGCTCAATCATTCCGATCAGGTGCTGCGCTTTACGATGGAAGCGCAGAGCCTGCAGGAGAATCCGAACGACACCGCCCTGCAATATCAGCGGGCGATCTCCAAATGGCCGGACGATCGCATCCTGCATTACCGCTTCGGGATGTTTCTGTACCGCTACAACCGCGCCGCCTCTGCGGAACAACTCGGCATGGCGCAGCCCTGGGACGGCTTCCCGGTGTTTCTTCCGGACGGAACGCAAATTCGGTAGCGGCTGGTGTCCGATTGCGAGGCGGCCGCGCCCTTCCGCGGATGGGCAAGGAAATCCCGTGCATGCCGGGGCTACTGCACAAGAAACACGGGCTTTTTCGCTCCTGTGGGAGATGGTTATCACCAAAGAAAAGCGGCCGAACTCACTTCGGCGAATTTCCGGGACACGATACTAGCGGGGTGGACATTCTTGATCGCCCTTTCTATTGCTAGTGGACTGCTTGATTGCCCTGACAGCCCAGGGCACACTCCTCCGACTCGTTGGTCACCGGCTCCGGTGACCCGGCGCACTGACAAGATGATAGCGATGGTCTTAGTTTGGGCTCGTTCAGGAAGCGTGTTCCGGTTCCGTTTTGACCTGTCCGGAAGCACGCCCACCGAGGGAGAACTGCCATCATGAAGACGCGGCTTGCGGTTGTGGTTGTGGCGATGCTGGCGCTTGCTTTTATTCTGCCGGCTTTCGGTGCCGGCAACAAGACTTACAGGAATACGTATCCCGTTGCTTGCGGCGAGCTTTGGGGCGCGGTCAAAGTCGCCCTCGGTAATCCGGACAACTACAAGGACGTGCAGAGTGACGAAAGCAAAATGGCTGCCGACTACAATGTGAAACACTCCATCCATTGGTCCGTTATCGGAGCGGTTAACCAGGGCAAAAACCACGTTTCCTTGGCGCCGATTGGCACCACGTGCGAGATGAGCGTTGTGTCGATGTATAGCGGGCTTTCGCACAACGACCAGGGTGACTTCAAGAAGCGCGTGGATCAAGCGCTGGCCAAGCCGCAGTCGCCGAAGCCCGCCGAGCCCACGAAGCCGGAGACGCCATCGAACTAATGGCAGAAATTTACGCATCTCAAGAAGCGGGGAATGTCTGGGGGCTGGCCCAACCTCGCTTTTGATTCGTATAGTCGCAAATCAGGCTGCGCTGTTTCTGAGAAACTGCGCGTAAGAGCGGATTGATTTCATCGTCTCTTCCCGCAATCCGCGCAGATCTTCCTCGCCGAGACGATTTTCATACAAGAGTCTCCCCAACACATCGATAAGTCGCGAACCGCGAAAGTCGTATTTGCGGTCAATCTCTCTACGGCGTTGGGTCAGGTGATACTCCAGGTCCCACAGATCCGACGACTTCTGGATCTGGTCGGCCATTTGCTTTGCTTCCTGAATCACTTCATGAAGCTCCTGGCCCAGAGCAGCGTCGAAAGCTTTGCGTGCGATGGCCCTTTCTGACTTCGACCAAATCGGTTGGTTTTGGTAAGGATAGTGATTGGGCGTCGCAGACTGGCTGGTCATGTCTCGATCCTCCGCGGCGGCATTTTATCTCTGCCGAAGTGCTTTTTCTACAGTACGGGAGAATCCGGTGGATCGTGGCCGCCAATTTTGTGCTCGCGAAAGGACTAAACCTTCCCCCGGTGACGTTCGCGTTCAGCAGTCTAGAAATTTCGATACATCAACTGCCCGACGCCGCCGCCCTGAGTCAGAGTGATCATCAGGAGCACTCCCAGCGCCAGCGCGTATAGCGGCGGAATCCAGTACCAGCGCCAGCGGGCGATGCCGCGCGTCGATATTTCGAGCCTGTGCGCCACGAGCACGGTAACCGCATATCCCGCGGCAAGGGCTGCGACCAGCAGGTACAGGCTTGCGCTCAGCAGATGCGACCCGTAGCTGGAGGGTATCGCAACCTCCTTCAGCATCTGACTTGCCTGCGAGAGAGAATTCGCACGGAAGAAGATCCATCCCAGACTGATCAGCGCCATGGTCACGATCCAGGTGAGCGCGTTCCAGGATTTTTCTGGCGGTGTCCAGTTCAGACGGCGCTCGGCCTGCTGAATTTGGCGATGCAGAACCAGCAACATTCCGTGATACAGACCCCACATCAAAAACAGTAAGCTGGCTTTATGCCAGAGCCCGAACAGGACCATCGAGATCACTAACATGAGATTGCGCCACCACAATTCGCGGCGCAGGGGCGCTAGCGGGAAAAAGATGTAGTCACGAATCCAGAACGAAAGCGACATGTGCCAGCGCGTCCAGAAGATCGATGGGCTGGTTGATGCGAAAGGCCGCTGGAAGTTTTCAGGTATCTCGATCCCCATCGCTTTGGCCGTGCCAATGGCGACATGCGAGTAGCCCGCGAAGTCAAAGAAGAGCTGCAATCCGTAGCCGAACGATAGCAGCCAGACGTCGGACCCACTCCAGCGCGTGGCGTGGTCGAATCCGGTGACAATGCTGTCTCCGGCAAGGATGCCCTGGCCGAGCAATCTGGCCAGCAGCAGCATGAACACACCAATTGCGACGCGGCGGAAGCCCTCTGCTACGTCAGTCCAGCGCGATGTTTCTTGCGAGCGGAATTGCGGCAACATCTCTGGCGGGCGGCAGACGGGGCCGGCAATCGTCACTGGGAAGAAAGCCATGTACAGCGCGAATTCGCCAAACGAGGGGTCAAGTTCTTCGCCGCGGTAAAGATCGAAGAGATAACTCAGCGCCTGGAATGTCCAGAAAGAAATCCCCAGCGGCAGCGCGAGCTTCGAGAATCCCTGCAATGAACTGAACCCAGCGTGAGCGGCGACTTCGGGTACGTACTTGAACGCGCAGAGCAGCCCGAGATTGAAGATGATGCCCGTCCAGAGTGGCAGACCTGCGCGATTTCGCCGGAGCCACTTTCCAATCAGGAAGTTGATGATGACCGACGCCGCGAGGATGGCGGCGAACCACCGTGCCCAGCTCAGATAGAGGCCATAACTGGCAAGGAGCAAAACTGCCTGGCGAATCTGGACGCGGCGGACCTTCGCCAGCGTCATAACGCAAAGCAGAAACACGACGATATAAGTAATGGCCTGAAGCAACGGTCCCCCGCGACGCGACCGACAAGAATACTGTTGCCGTCGCCGGGAGACAAGGAACACCAGGAATCCGATCATGTAGGGGCGCACGCATTCGTCCGCTCCATTCGCCATACACTACAATGTCGCGTGCTTCCATTCCCCAATCTGGTTGCCGCGCTCGAAGCCGCCCCCGCTGAGAAAGAATTCGTCACCTTCTGGATCGACGAAGACGAGCGCGAGACAATAACTTTCGGGGAGTTCCGCCGGCGCGCAGCAACGGAGGCCGAGTTCCTCAAAAGCCACGGCCTGCGTTCGCGCGATCGCGTGGTCATCATCATGCCGCAGGGGATCGCGGCCATGACCGCGTTTGTCGGGGCGATGATGCTGGGCGCCGTTCCCGCTTTCCTGGCATATCCCAACTTTAAGATTGACCCTGCGAAATATCGCTCTGGATTGGGCGGTGTCAGCGCGAATCTGGACGCGCGAGCGGTCATCATCGACAAAGAGTTTCCCGACGAGATGCTGGCGTGTGTGTCGATTGGACCTGAAACCAGGTTGATTCGTGCCGAAGGAAATCTTCCCGGCGAAGATGTTCTCTCGCAAGTGCCCACCTCAGGCATCAATCCAGATAGTCTCGCATTCATCCAGCACTCAGCGGGAACCACCGGACTGCAGAAAGGCGTCGCGCTCACCCACGCTGCCGTGCTCCGCCAGATCGGGCATCTTGCGGACTCGTTGAAGATCGACGCTACTACCGATCGCATCTATTCATGGCTGCCGCTTTATCACGACATGGGATTGATCGCCTGCTTCATGTTGCCGATGGCGTGCCATGTTCCAATCGTGATGCAGTC
Organism: uncultured Acidobacteriota bacterium; assembly: GCA_963807095.1. Classification (GTDB taxonomy): domain Bacteria; phylum Acidobacteriota; class Terriglobia; order Terriglobales; family Acidobacteriaceae; genus Sulfotelmatobacter. The sequence goes on from CAWEAF010000004.1 coordinate 828,395, forward strand.
TCCCCTGGACTGGGTGATGCACCCGGAGACGATGCTGCAGATTGTAAGCGACTGCAAATGCACCTTGGCCTGGATGCCGAATTTCGCGTTTCAATTTGTCGCGCGGCGTACTCCGCCGGCTCGGCGCAGCGAGTACGATTTGTCGTCGCTTCGCCTGCTGATCAATTGCTCCGAACCGGTTCGCGCTTCCAGCATGAATGAGTTTCAGCAGGCATTCGGGCTGAAGGCGTCGGTGCTGCAGTCATCGTATGCGATGGCGGAGAACGTTTTTGCCGTCACGCAATCCGACATCGGTTTAGGTCCCGCGCGAATCTGGGCGGACTCACAATCATTTCGCAGCGCGCATCGAATTGTTTCGGTCGCAGAGGGCACCGCCGGGGCCTTGTCGTTCGTGTCTTCGGGACGATTGCTGCCCCATCAGCAGATGCGAATCGTTTCGGAGTCCAACGAACAACTCGGAGATGACTTGGTTGGAGAGATCATCATTCAAGGTGATTGCCTGTTCTCGGGTTACTACAATCGCCCGGACCTTACGGCCGCCGTGATGATCGATGGCTGGTACCGTACCGGCGATCTAGGTTTCGTTCACGATGGCGAAGTGTATGTGGTCGGCCGCAAGAAGGACCTGCTCATCATCGGCGGGGAAAACATATATCCCCAGGACATCGAGGAAATTGTGGCCGCGCATCCGGCGATTCATGACGGTCGCGCGGTAGCCCTTGGAGTGTACAATCCCGATCTCGGCACGGAAGATATTGTTGTTGCCGCCGAGGTGGAAAGCGAGCGGTTCCTTGAAAACTCCGACGAACTCGAGCGCGACCTTCGCAGCCAGATCGTCTCCGCGCTCGGCGTTGCGGTACGGACGATCCTGCTGAAGCCGCCGAAATGGATCGTCAAGAGCACTGCCGGGAAGCCGGCACGCTCCGCCACCCGAGAGAAACTGTTGAGAGAGCACCCCGAGTTGAATCGCGAAGCGTAGAACGGCTATGACTCCCGAACTTCAGGAAATGATCGCGCATATCGTTCAACTGATCCGCAAGCCAGGGATGAGCATTGACGAGAACACACCGCTGGTGTCGTCGGGCCTGATCGACTCGATGGCGCTGGTGGATATTCTGATCAAACTGGAAGACCTGACGCAGCGCCGCATTCCCGCCGGCAAAGTACAGCCCAAGGATATGGACACGGTGGCGAAAATGTTCGCCACTGCCGAGCGCGTGGGAAAGCCTCGAAAGTAGACGCAGGGAGCGATCAGTTCGGGCGCCGCATGGCTAAGCTGCCATCGGCGGCATGAGACGGATTATTAAGCTGGTCCGCGATGTGCCTCTGCACCATGTCCCACTCCGAACGCAGGACCATTTCCTTGATGGAAAATTTGCTCTCATGCTTGGCGTCATCGAGGCGCACTGCCATTTCGTTGTTATGCAGGCGGAAATCAATGACGTCGGCCAGTGGCACGAGCTGATTGGAAGACCGTCCCACGATCACGTACACGACTTTCTCGGAAACCAACGTGTATTCCGGGCACACCTCCGCGCCCATCTGGGATTGCGGCGGGCCGAACGCCTGTATAAATGCTCGATGCGAGGGCAGACACTCCCCCATCCGCATCCGCACCACCGTTCCATGTTGATAGACGCCAGCGCGCGCCCTGGGAACGCAACCCAGGATCAGGATCAGGCAAATGGTTAAGCGCAGTGAATTGTCAGCGAGCTTCGTCATAGTAATACCCTCGTCGGCAGTGGAATTGCAGGTTCAGATTGTGTTTGGGAAGAATGCGTAGCGAGTGGAATCCAACGAGGCGGTTAGGAAGTTTGTAAGTGACGACATAAGAAGCCCGCAAATCTGCGAGCACGCGCTGCAACGCGGTGACTGTATCTTGCTCCATGGGAAACGTCCTGCCCCCGGTGGCCTCAGCCATCTGTTCGAGGGCGAAATTGCGGTAGTTAGTGCGCTTGCTTGCCGCGGGCTCAATCACGTAGAGGACTGCGCCGGTGGCAATCACCGCGTCGAGCGCCTCGCGTGCCGAAGCCATGCTCACGGTGTCGTTGCCGTCGGAAAACAGAAGCATCACCTCCCGGACACCCGCAGCATGCTGCCTGTTGATGAACCGGGCCGCGTAAGTCAGCGTATCGAATAAGGGAGTAGCGCCTCCGGCTTTGAGCGCCAGGACGCGCCGCTCCACGGCAGGATTCTGGCAGTCGCTGCTGCAGAGCACAACCGGACGCACCCCGGAGAAAGTGATCAGAGAAAGGCCGTCGCCCGCCAGAGTTGTTCGCTGAGAGAGCAGGTGCAGCACCCCGTCGCGAGTTTCGGCGAATCGCGGAGCCACCGATTCGCTGGAATCCACCAATAGCGAAATGTTGAGCGCGGTCGTTTCCGCGCGCGCCAGGCTGCGGAAATCGCGGATTACGAGTCCGTTGTCCACCACCGCAAAGTCGTCGCTGGTTAACCGGTCGAGTGGACGATTGCTTGCGTCGGTCCCGAAGAATGTCACGCGGACCTCGGACGTGCCCGTTCGGTAGGTCTGCATTGGAGAATCACCCGGACCGGAAGCAGGAGAGATGCACGGAAAACACAGGAAGAGCATCGCCAATGACCAACCCTGCCGATGAGACAGCATTGCCATTGCAAGGTACTTCGACCGGCGGAGCCACGACTCCAGTGCGCAAAGGTATGTCGGCATTACGAACGTCACGCCGACCCTTTGTTGCCGGAACGTCGGTATCCTGTTGGCGGCAAGTTGCTTCTAGGCTCTTCAGGTGACTGTTTGCCGGCAGGCCACCGCCCCAAGCAAAACCCGACATTTTCTCCCAGTTATGCGGCAAATCACTGGCGGCTGTGAGTTTACGCACTGCCTGTGGAGGGCCGCGCCGTTAGCCTGTTCTCACCTCCCCCGGGTGTCGAGACTCGTATTCTCGTTTGGCCTCTCCCCGAACGGAAGCTGAGGCTTCATGGCAAGCTTCCGATTGTCGTTTTTCTGGCTTGACGGCGGGAAGTTTCTCCCCCGACCCGCCTTGGACGATCCCTGTCCTGCCGTTCGTTTGCTCCTATCCTCGCCCCCAGAGGCCGTGAACCAACCGTGGTGTTTGCTCGCGTTTTGTAGTTCCGGCTGGTAAGGAGGCCGACTATGATGCGTCGCTTCTTCCTCATTGCGCTGGCGGTGCTTGCGTCGACACGGGCTTCGCGGGCCAGCAACCCGTCCTCCGACCCAAACCAGGCGATTGATCGAATCATCGCCAACGAACGCGCGCTCGGCGACACCATTCGCAACTACAGCCCCATGGTCGAGACCTATCTGCAGCGCATGCAACCGGATTCCAGCCTGGGATTCGTTCCCAGCGAAGATCATTACTTCCTCGGCCGTGTGCAGTTCCAGCAGAACCGGGAAGAGTTTTATCTCGACAAGCGACTGGTGGAGCGGATGGCGGGCTCCTTCTCAAAGTTTTATTCCATGAGCCCGGTGGGATTCGCCAGCATGATCTTCGTCGATCGCAACGGATTCGAACGCAAGAACTACCAACTGCGCTACATTCACAGCGAGTTTCTGGGAGAGATCCGCTGCCTTGTCTTCGAAGTAAGCCCGCGCAAAGAGAAGGAGAACCGCTTCAAAGGCGCGATTTGGGTGGAGGATGAAAACTACAGCATCGTCCGCTTCAATGGAAGCTATGCGACGTTTCACGTCGATAGCTGGCGGATGAATCTGAAGGCGGGTGTGTGGCTGCCGGCGGTCGTTTATTCCGAAGAATTCGATTCCAACAAACCGCAAACCCGAGGTCCGCGGCTGAAGGCGCAGACGCGGCTGTGGGGCTACAACTTCGGCCCCGGCACGCACACTTCAGAGTTCACCGAGATTCAGGTTGATCCTGAATCCGCGAACGATTCGTCGCAGACTCCCGACAAGAGTCCGCTCGACATCCAGCGCTCATGGCAGCGGCGGGCCGAAGATAACGTCGTTTTGAAACTCGAAGAACTCGGACTGATTGTCCCCGAAGGCGAGGTCGACAAGGTCGTCCAGACCGTGGTGACGAACCTGGAAGTGACCAACAAGATCGTGCTCGATCCCGAAGTTCGTTGCCGCACCATGCCGACTACGCCGATTGAAGTCGCGACCATCGGCCACACCATACTGATCAGCCGCGGTCTTCTGGATTCCTTGCCCAATGAAGCGGCACTGGCTGCGATCCTCGCACATGCGCTGGCTCATGCGACCCTCGGGCACGATCTCGACAGCAGCTTCGCGTTTAACGATCGGCTTGTCGTACCGAGCCTGAAGCAGTTGCCCTTGTTCGATTTCAAGCACACTCCTGAGCAGGAAATGGAAGCCGACGCACTAGGAGCGAAAATTCTCGCCAACTCGCCGTACAAAGACAGTCTCGCCGAAGCCGGACTTTTTCTGAAGGCCCTTGCCAGGTACGGTCGACGCGTGCCCTCGCTGGTTCGCGCCAACCTGGGTGAGAACCTGGTGAGCGACAACCGAATTTCCTACATGGGCTCGCTCGCCGAAAATGCGCCTCCTCTTGAACTCGATAATCCTCAGCAGATTGTTGCCTTGCCGCTCGGTAGCCGGGTGAAGCTCGATCCCTGGGCGGGGCAGCTTAAATTCGTGAAGGCAAGTCCGCCCCACATCTACTCCGCCAAAGACAAACTGGCGCTCGAAGTCACGCCTTTCTCTCCCTATCTGGTTCGGCTCGATCCTGCTGCGAAGAAAGCCGCCATGCAGGAATCGGGTCAGAGCCGCTGAGCTGGCATTCTTATGACTTTGCGTGTGCGCTCCTCAATTTTGTTTCTGGCGTGGCTGCTGAGTTCGAGCCTGTGCTACGCGGGGCTACATCCCACGAGAGTCGACGAACATACAAACTGCGTGGAATGCCACACTGACCACGCTTCCGCAACCCACCTGCATCCCGCAGCAAAGGACGCATGTTTCTCGTGCCACGCCATCGACACTCGCGAGGAAGCCACCTACGTTGTTCTAAAGCCGTCGAGGTCCGCGGTCTGCGTCGAATGTCATAAGGCCGACACTGCGATGCGCACTCATTTCCCTTACGCCTCCGGCATGTGCACGCGCTGCCACTCTCCGCATGGTTCGGAAAATCCGCGGCTTCTGCGTGCGAAGGTGAACGACCTCTGCCTGGAGTGCCACCTACGAAGTTCCAAGGTTCCGCAGTCGCGCTTCATGCCAACGATCGATCTTTCTCTGAACAACAGCATGGGCCACCCTTACGACCGCCATCCCGTGAGTGGTGTGCCGGATCCGCTCACCGGGACGGAGATGTCCTGCCTCAGTTGCCATCTGGCGCATGGCGGAACCAAGCTGCACTATCTGAAAATGGGTGCGGAGATTCCAGAGGACGCTCTGAATCAGAATACCGAGACCAAGGACATGTGCCACAAGTGCCATCTGAGACTGTGGGGCCTGGATAAGCTTCCGAAAAAGAAGAAGCGCTGATGCCAGGGCAGTGCTCAGGTGATACTGACCTCTGTATACGTTCCGTAGACTTGCCGCAGGGCTTCGCAGATCTCTCCCACGGTTGCGTAGGCGCGAACCGCGTCGACGATGTGGGGCATGGTATTGGCGGAGGATGCGTTGCCATTCGTACCGGCTTTGGGTTCCTGGGATGCCGCTTTCTTGAGCGCGTCGAGCGTGCGCCGCACTTCGTCATTCGACCTGCGGGAGCGCAGGGTCTTTAGTTTCGCCGATTGCTGGCGAGCGACGGTTTCATCGATGTAAAGAATGTGCGGCGACTCCTCTTCCACCGTGAAATCGTTCACGCCGACGATAATCTTTTCCTTCCCCTCCACCGCCCGCTGATATTGATAAGAGGATTCGGCAATTTCCTTCTGCGGATAGCCGCGCTCGATTGCCTTCACCATGCCGCCCATGGCATCGAGCTTGCCGAAGTAATCCAGGGCGCCATTCTCCATCTGCAGCGTGAGATTCTCGAGGAAGTAGGACCCTCCCAGCGGATCGACCGCCTGGGTCACTCCCGATTCGTAAGCAATGATCTGCTGGGTTCGTAGAGCGATTCGCGCCGCTTCTTCCGTGGGCAGGGCGAGGGCTTCGTCGTAGGAGTCGGTATGCAGCGATTGCGTCCCCCCGAGCACGGCCGCGAGCGCCTGCAGGGCGACTCGCGCGATGTTGTTCATGGGCTGCTGGGCCGGTAGCGACACTCCTGCCGTCTGGGTGTGGAAGCGCATCAGCCATGTGCGCTGGTTCTTCGCGCCAAAGCGGTCCTTCATTACGCGATACCACACTTTGCGGGCAGCGCGATATTTGGCGATCTCTTCGAAGAAATCATTGTGCGCGTTGAAGAAAAAGCTAAGGCGCGGGCCAAATTCGTCGACATCGAGTCCCCGCCGCCGCGCCCATTCCACGTACTCGACGCCGTCATACAAAGTGAACGCCAGTTCCTGCAGAGCGGTCGATCCGGCTTCGCGAATGTGATAACCGCTGATCGAGATCGTGTTGAAGCGCGGCGTGAACTTCGAGCCGAATTCGAAAGTGTCGATCACTAGCCGCATCGACGGCGCTGGCGGGTAGATGTATTCCTTCTGCGCGATGTATTCCTTGAGAATGTCGTTCTGAATCGTGCCGGAAATCTTTTTCCAGTCCGCGCCCTGCTTCTCGGCGACAACCAGATACATCGCCCACAGCACTGACGCGGGTGAATTGATAGTCATCGATACGGTGGTTTTCTCCAGATCAATGCCGTTGAACAGGATCTCCATATCTTCGAGCGAGTCGATGGCCACGCCGCATTTGCCGACTTCGCCCTCGCTCGCGGGATGATCGGAGTCGTAGCCCATCAGCGTGGGAAGATCGAAGGCGACCGAGAGCCCGCTACCGCCATGCTCGAGAAGATATTTGTATCGGCGATTGGTTTCTTCCGGCGACGCGAAGCCGGAAAACTGTCGCATGGTGTAAAGCTTGCCGCGATATCCGGTGGCATGAATGCCGCGCGTGAAGGGCGGTTGCCCCGGATAGCCCAGATATTGCTCCTCGCTCCAGTCCGCCGGCAGATCGGCTGGAGTATAGAGGCGACGAATCGGCATTCCAGAGATCGTCGTGAATCGCGCCTGGCCGTTCTCGTCGAGATTCACGCCAGACGGCGCGCCGATCGGGCGCTCAGGGGCCCTCTCTACCGTCGGTGCGAGAGTTTTCTCCGCCCAATTCTTTTCCGCGCCGGAGGGATGGCGGTTCTCAAACACATCCGCGACGGGATTCTCAGCGACTTGCGGCGGATTGGACTGACGCGACGGCTTCTTTTCCATGTGATCCCCAGTACTGGTTCGATGATAGGGAAGCGGATGCGGTTGGGGCAAGGTGGATCATCGCATCGATAACGACCGGTCGGTCAGGGTATGCGATTTTGATTGTTTGAGACTTCCTTTAACAAGAATGTCATCCTGAGCGAAGTCTGGCGATGAGCAAAAGCGAATCGCCAGACGCAGTCGAAGGATCCCTGCAAACCCAACGGGGTGCATGCAGCCGCAAGGTGTTTCTGTAGTTCTCCCGCAGCATCTTGCGAACGCCTTCACAGGCCCCAGCCTACGGTTAGCAGTAAGGGGGGCTTTGACTCCGGGCTGCTTCGCCATAGGGCGAAGCAGCCACTCCGTTCAGGATGACAGCGTGGTTTTGTCGCGCGAGAGTTCCCACGCCTTCGCGTACTTCCACGACACGTATACCGCATGGTAGAGGTGCAACAGCAGCCCTTCGCGGCCGTCGAGAAATCCGAGGCGAAAGAAATAGTTGTAGATGAAGGTGAACAGAGGCCTCAGGGCGATGTTGATGAAGCTGAATCGCACTTTGCCCTTCGCCACAACCATCTCCGCACCGAGCGAGGAGTAGCGGTTCATATGGTCGATGTAATCGGAGAGCGTGGGGTAGGAATGGTGAATCAGGGCGCCGCGTGGAATCAGTTGCGCATGTCCCGCGAGTTGGACGTCTTCATGGACGGCGCGCCGTTCAAATGTGCCGCTGCCACGGCGAAAAAGGCGCAGTTTGGGATCGGGCCAAAAGCCGCCGTGCTCGATCCACTTGCCCAAGAAGAAGTTCTTCCGGCGGATGTGGAAACCGTCAGGCGCGCCCTTGACATTCCCGGGGCCTCCCACCGTAAGACACCACTCATAAGAGCCGTGCGTTGAGTTCGTATCGTGTTTTCGTTGACCCGTGAGCTCATTGATTAATTCGGAATCCACTTCCTCATCCGCGTCCAGGCTCAGAATCCAATCGCCCGTTGCCTTATCGATTGCCGAATTCTTTTGCGCGGCGTAGCCCTTCCACTCCTCGACGAACACCTTCGCCCCAAACGATTTCGAGATCTCCACCGTGCGGTCGGTTGAGCCCGAGTCGACGACGATGATCTCTCCTTTGCCATCGGCGACCAGAGGCAGCACGCCAGCGAGCGTGCGGCCGATGTTCACTTCTTCGTTGAAGGTGATGATGACGACGGAGAGCAGCGTTGCCATAAGATCAAACGCGGTATTGTCTCACGAGGTCAGAGGCATCAGGTGTCAAGTCTTAGGCCGGGGCGAATCGGAAGCGCAAAGTCCAAGGTCGGCCGAAAACCTAAGACCCAAGACCCAAGACCCAAGACCTAAGACCTAAGCCCGGCGCCTCCAGTCGACCTCGCACAGCAGGAACACGATGAGTATGGTCAGCTCTGGCTCGATCGGATGGCGATAGCGTGCGTGGGGAAAGACGAAGTAGTAAGTCAACGGATAGAAGATGATCAATCCGGCGAAGAGCCAGGCTGCTGGCCGCTTCTGCCGGACGGCGCGAATGGCTCCCCAAATGGCCAGCACCGATGTGGCGAGGAACGCTGACGTGCGAAAGTCGACGGGAGAAAGGCTGCCGGTCGCTCGGGGCACTCCGTTCCAGTAGTAGAAGAAACGCTTCAAGCTTATGACCGCGAATCGTTCCGGATGCGAGCGAATCCAGTCAAAGGCTTGCCGCTTGCACGCCTCTGCGTAGTCAAGTTCGCCCATGCGCTGAAAGCGCTCCAACTCGATGCGGTTAAGGTTGGGCTGCAAGTACGCCATCAGCATGCCATCGGCGTAAGGGCCATTTCCCAGGCGGACCTGCAAGCCGAAATCGTCGCGCAGGAAGACGAAGCGCCCAAAGACCGCGTAGTTGCGAATGATCCATGGTGACAAGACCAGGAAGAAGACTATCGACGAGAGAACCACGCCGCCGAGAGATGGCAGGCCACGACGGTAGCGCTGGCGCCAGATCCACAGGCCCGAGAAGGGAAGGAAGGCGAGCATGGTGGGATTGGCGAGCGCGCCAATGCCATACAAGGCGCCAAAGCACGCCCAGCTAGTGGCGCTCAACTGATGTGTCCCCGCAAGCATCTTTCCGCTGCTTGCGTTTCCCCGGACGAATGCGTCCGGGGCTACGTGAACCAGTTCGAGTGCGAGCAGGAAGATGCAGGCCAGCACCAGAGGCGTGAACGTTGTGTCCCAGATCCAATGGATGGACCAGTACCAGACGTAGGGGTTCAACCCCCATGCGTATGCCGACCAGATGGCTATGCGCTCTCCGAACGTGCGGTAAGCGATGAGAAAGATCGGAATACACGTGAGGGTAGCGAAGAGGCTGTTGATGCTGAGCAGCACCCATGCGGATGTGTGCGTGTAGACACCGAACAGTTTGAACGCGCCCGCCATCAGATAGGGATACAGCGGCGGCTCCCACGCAGTCGGACCGGTGTTTCCGTCGTAGGGACTGCTGAAGCCGTGGCCTTCGGCAATCGAGCGAGCCACGCGTCCCATTTCCCATCCAAATTCGAAGTGATCGTTGCCTGGGCGGACGCGATACTGATGAAGGACTCCAATGGCTGCGGTTTGCAACGCGAACGATAGAGGTAACAGCCAGAGGAAGAATCGGGGCAGCGCGGGCCGCGAGGGGATCGCCATCGGGCGTAGTGTATCAGGCGATGGGGATGTGATTGAGATCACATAGAAATCGTCGCGGAGGCGAGCTGTCAGAATGTTCCTGAAGGAACATTCTTTACAAACTTGTACATACGCGATCCCCATCGAAACGACGATGCATTTGAGGCGACAGCCGCATTCTTGTGGATAACCGTTTGATTCATGTTAGCAGGTTAGGCAGAGATGGGACCACAGGGCTCACACCGCTGAAGCACGAATTGATGGTTACATGCTCACGGCGGCTCTACCCTCGCTGCGCTCGTGGGACGGACGCGAAATGCGTCCGCCCCTACATTTGGCCTCCTGGCTGGGAGGGCTGGGGCGGTTGGGTGTCCTGGCGCGGGGCGACATAGGGGACGGTGGGCAAATGTGTTACCTGGCCGCGGGTGGCGTCGGCGACGTCGATTCCGGCATGATCGAGCAGCAGGCCGGTGGCGCGATCGAGTTCGATCCGCGACTTCTCGTAGGCAGCTTTAGCGGAAACGAGATTCGATTCGTTGGTGGTCAGAGTCGCCGCGTCCTGCAGGATCGCAGTCTGGGTGGTAAGTCCAACTTTCAATTTCTGCTGGTCGGCATCGAGGGTCTGGCGGGCGAGGTCTACCGCGGACTGCGCAGACTGCACCGCGGCGCGATTCTGCTTCACATCGAATTGGGCATTACGTACCTCGATGCGAACCTGATTTTCAAGCTGGAGTTGTCGAGTTTGTGCCTGACGATATTCGAGTTCGGCGCGGACCTGGTTGGATTGCGCCAGGCGATTGCGAATCGGGATGCTCAAAGAGAGTCCGACTCCTTTGTCGGGAGCCGTGGAATTCACCAGTTGGTTCAGAGTGCCGCTGTAGGCGACAGAGGTTTCGTTACGAAATGGCGGTGGCGCCTTGGCTTGATCGAAACAGAAGGCGCTGGTAGTGGTGGCACAGTTCGGAACTCTGGGATTTACGTCTCCGCCTACACCGGACCCGCCATAGTAAGCATAGGCCGAGAGGGTTGGCAGCATTGAATTGCGCACGGCTCTCACGTTGATGTCGCGAGAGTTGAGGTCGATGCGGGTCTCTACCAGTTCTGCGCGATGCTGAAGCGCCTCGTTGATGAGATCCTGGATCGGCGTGGGTTGCTCATCCTGCGGAATCTGCATCGTTGAAATGGGAATGACTTCCGCCTCGGCGAGTACGGGGTCTTCGATGCTGCGGCTGAGCGCATTCTTCATCAGCAATTGCTGGAGTTGCAGATTGTTTTGAGCCACGATGAGATTTTGCTGGCCGGTTGCCACCGTGCTCTGAGCGCTGACCACCTGAATCGGAGGAACGGTTCCGACCTGCGCCTGGCGTTTGGCATCCTCAAGTGCCTTTTGGCTATAAGTGAGGGATTCCTGTTGAACGCGGACGTTTTCGTAGGCGTAAACCAAGTCCCAGTACATATTCTCGATCTGATCTACCGTTGTGATGACTTGCAGGCGGAACGCGACATCGGAGATTTCCCGGTTGTTCTTGGCAATACGAATAAAGCGAGTATTGGGTAGAAAACCGAAACCCTGTAGCAAATTCTGCGTGAAGCGGAACTGAAAATTTGAGCCCAGTTGAGGGGTGAGCAGGCTCGTTGGGTTATTGGTAGTCAGGTGCGTGTTGTTAAAAGTACCGGTCAGAGCGCCGCCCCAGGAGAATCCCTGAGCGTATCCGAAATTCGAGGTGTAAGTGTTTTGCGCGACGATTGGGACCGGACTAAAAACACTGACGGATTCCGTCTGGTTTTTATCGAGTTGAAATGCGCCGGTCAGCACCGGATCGAAACTCGTGATCGGCGATCCGATGCCAAGAGTGGAGCTGACCAAGCCGTTCGTGCCGCTACCTGCGCCTCCCGCCGCCACCGTCGTGCCGCCGGTACCCGACCCTACGCTGCCGCCAAGGCCGCCGACACCGCCGCCGGGAGTGTTCTGCACGATTCCGGTATTCACACCGAGGATGCTGGCACCGGTTTTCGCTCGTAGCAGGTCCGCATCGGCAATGTTCAGATTGTAGCGGGCAATCTCCAGGTCGAGATTGTTTTCGAGCGCGAGCGCGACGGCGTCGTCGATGGAGAGATGGATCTTGCCATCGTGCATGAGTGAGTCAATCCGCGCCGAGTTCCCAAGATTCGGCTGCGCCAGAGGACGCGGCGTGTACGGCTGCAAAACACGGGGGAAAGCTGAGCGCGGAAGGGAGTAATCGTTCCCGTGGACAAGCTCCCGTTGCGCTGGCGGAGCAGGTACGGGTGAAATCGATTGCGCCGCGAGCGGCATGATTCCGATCCACAGCATGACCGCCAGAAAGACGGACAGGCGTACGACAGAGCTACAACGTAGTAAGAACATGGATGTTTCTCCTTGCTAAAAGGGGGCGCAGCGCATTCGACGGTCAGAATCCGCAACAATGCCAGAATTGGATGCAACCTAAGAAAATACGTCATTTCATCTTAGCGGGAGAAGTCTGGCGGAAGTTCAGCCGGATTGTAAAGAATTGTGAGATAGGGTAAAAAAGCAAACGCCGCTGCTCGGTGGGCAGCGGCGTTTGAGTAATGGCTTCCTATTGCTGTGGTTGCACAGGAGGTGCAGGACTCGACGTAGGCAACTGGGCACGCGGAGAGACATAGGGAACATTGGGCAGGCGCGTGACCTGTCCTCTCGCGGCGTCATCGATGCTGATGCCATCGTGGTCGAGGAGCGTTCCGACGGCGCGATCGAGTTCCACCCGCGATTTCTCGTATGCGGCCATGGCCGACATCAAGGTGGACTCTGCCGTCGCGAGAGCGCTGCGATTCTGCAAGACGGCGGTGGTGGTTGAGGTGCCGAACTGGTATTTCTTTTGCTCGGCATCGAGAGATTGCTTTGCATAATCGACAGCGGCTCTTGCCGAGGCGACGCTGGCCCGGTTCTGCTCGACGGAGAACTGAGCCTGCCGGACTTCGATGCTGACGCGGTTTTCAGTCTGCTGCAGTGCCATCTGCGCTTGCCGGTACTCGAGCTCGCCGCGTATTTGAAGTGCCTGAGCAGCGCGGTTGCGCAGCGGGATGTTCAGCTGCAAACCGACACCCTTGTCCGGAGCGGTGGAATTGACAAGCTGGTTGAGAGTCGAGGGATAGGTGACCGACGGAGTCAGAGGAAACTGGCTAAAGGCCGGATCAGGATTTGCGGTGGCGCAGAAAGGCTGAGTGGGAGACTGGCAAATGCTCCGCGGATTCTGCGAGCCACCTAGGCCGGATCCACCGTAATACGCAAAGAGATCCAGGGTTGGCAACAAAGAGCTGCGCAAAGCTTTGTTGCTCTGTTCCTGACTGTTCAACTGGATGCGGGATTCCACCAGCTCAGGCCGGTGGCGCAGCGCTTCATTCACCAGGTCTTCAATGGGCTGAACTTCTGCGTTTTCTGGCACCTCCATCGTGGAAGTGGGAATGACGTCTGCATTCGCCAGCATGGGATCATGCAGCGTGCGGCTCAGAGCATTTTTCATGATGAGGTGCTGCAACTCGAGATTCGTCCTGGCAACTGTGAGCGCCTGTTGGTCGGAGGCGACCGTACTCTGCGCACGGACCGCTTCGATCGGGGCCAGACTGCCAATCTCCACCTGCTTGCGGGTATCCGAGAGTGTCTTCTGGGAAAACGCCAGAGATTCTTCTTTCACTCTTTGATTCTCATAGGCATAGACCAGGTCCCAGTAGATGTTCTCAATCTGATCGACGGTGGTGGTGACTTGCAGGCGAAAAGCCACGTCCGAAAGCTCACGGTTATTCTTGGCGATGCGGATAAAACGCGTGTTCGCGGGGAATCCGAAGCCCTGCAACAAGTGCTGGGTGAGGCGGAACTGGAAATTGGAGTTGAGAGCCGGGCTGACCGACTGGAAGCCGCTGTTGCTGGTTGTCCTGGTGTTATTGAAACCAAGCGAGAGGTTGGTCCCCCAATGGAAGCCCTGAGTATATTGAAAGTTCGCCGTGGTCGTCCCCTGAAAGGATCCCTGAAAGGGGCTGGTCGGAATGAAACTCGCGTGATCGTTCTGGAAGGTACCAGACAGGACCGGGTCAAAGCTGGTGATGAACGGTCCAAAAAGGCCGCCAGCGGTAGAACCTACAATGCCACCAGCGCCCGCGCCCGCGCCGCCAGCGCCCAGAGAAGTGCCGCCAGTTCCGGTACCAACCTGCGATCCGATGCCCCCTACACCCCCACCCGGCGTATTCTGCACGATACCTAGATTCACGCCGAGGATCTGAGCACCCGCCCTGGCACGTTGCACGTCGGTATCCGCGATATTCAGGTTGTAACGCGCGATGGCGATATCAAGGTTGTTTTCCAGGGCCAAGGCGATGGCGTCATTCAACGAGAGATAGAGCTTGCCATCGCGCATCAACGAATCAATGCGGGCAGTATTTGCAAGATTGGGCGGCGCAACCTGGCGCCGTATATAGGGTCCAACCGGATTGGGGAAGTGGGAGGCGGGCTTGGAATAATTCAGGGCCGGCACCGCGTGCACTTCCGGAGTATTCTGCGGTGTGGGACGTCGGCAGGCTCGACCTGGGCCTAACAGGTCGACGCTAAGTGTTGCCAGCTAACGTTGCGGTGGCAGCGAAGCCGGATGGTCGAGGCGAAAGAGGCAAATGGCATCTACTCATCTCCGATCATAAAGAAACACGTTGGATTAAGGCTTACGACGAAAATGGTCCCGGAACTGCGAAGCCGGCTATTCTGGAGCATCTCCATGTTCGAGCGGCGCTACCTCAGCGGCTAAAGCCGCACAAGCCGTGGCACTAAGTGTCGCGGCTCGAAGCCGCGCCCTTTCAAAACCGGGGCCAGCCCCAGGCGCATCACGTTGCGCGCAATCGAAGCCGCCGCCAACATCGAACACGTCACGCTGCGCCCTTTCAGGAGCTGAAGTCGAGCTCTTCACGACTACGACTCAAGAAATGCCCGAATAAACTTCTACTCAGGCATTAGTACGCAAAGGAGCGGTGGAAGGTTCCTCAAAAGCAAGGACTAGTAGCGACCTTCCCGGTTCCACATGCCCGATCAAGGTTGCGGACTCTGTGTTCCCGGGTGACAGGTCCGAAGGATGCAGGATCGAGACCGGAGTTCCGCGGAAACCATCTAGTATAGCTGACTGGAAACCGCTGCTCATCGCCTCGCGCCGAACTGATAAATTGCTGGCACAACTTGAAATAATTCGATGACAGGAACTGGAAAAGGACTCGAAAGATCGCAGCATGCGCAATCTCAAAGTGACCCTTTCCTATGACGGGGCGGAATTCGCCGGATGGCAGGTGCAGCCCGACGCCGTGACAGTGCAGGGGACACTTGCCTCGGCCGTTGGACGGCTGACCGGGGAAAAGGTATTGCCGCAAGGGTCCGGACGAACCGACGCGGGAGTGCATGCGCTGGCGCAGGTTATGACATTTGTCACATCGTCCTCGGTCCCGACCGAGAATTTTTTGAAGGCGCTGAACGATATATTGCCGGCATCGGTGCGCGTGCTTGAGGTCGCGGAGATGCCGCCAGAATTTCATGCGCGGCATTCGGCGCGAGGCTAAAACCTACCGTTATCGGATGTACCGGGAGACGATCTGCCCACCGTTTCTGGCGCGGTATGTGTGGCACTATCCATATCCGCTCGATGAAGCGGCCATGATGCGGGCGGGAGCACTGGTGGTGGGCGAGAAAGACTTCACTTCGTTTGCAGCCGTGGATCCGGAACGACGGCAGGAAGGCAGAGAAGTATCGAACGTGCGGACTATTTTTTCTTCGTCCTGGGAGCGGGCTCGGGGAGGAACTGGTTTACACGGTGCGAGGCTCGGGATTCCTGCACCACATGGTTCGGAATCTGGTGGGAACTTTTATGCTGGTTGGGCGGGGCACATTGCAGGTGGAGGATGTGACTCGCATTCTTGAGGCTCGGGACCGCTCGGCGGCAGGGGCGACCGCGCCTGCCAGCGGGCTGTATCTGGTGTCGGTGCAGTATTGAGACCGGGGAGTTGCGCTCCGCCATGGCTTGTCGGAAGCTCACAGCGGCGGACCGATACTTCCGGTCCGCTGGACAGCCGAGGGCGGCTGTCCTAGACGAAAAGGCGATATCCCTAGCGCACTACGCCTTCGAGCGGCGAACTCGCGGTGGCGTACAGCTTCTTCGGCATGCGGCCGGAAAGGAACGCTTGCCGTCCGGCAAGGACGGCATGCTTCATCGCCTCAGCCATGAGTACGGGGTCCTGGGCGTTAGCGATGCCAGTGTTCATGAGGACAGCGTCGGCGCCGAGTTCCATGGCGATGGCGGCGTCGGAGGCGGTGCCGACACCGGCGTCGACGATCAAGGGCACGCCCGTAATCATTTCACGCAGGATACGGATGTGTGCGGCATTCTGAATTCCCATGCCACTGCCGATGGGCGCTCCTAAAGGCATGATCGTGGCTGCGCCGGCGTCGATCAGGCGCTTGGCGAACACGATGTCGTCGGAAGTGTAGGGAAGCACGGTAAAACCTTCCTTCACCAGCACGCGGGTGGCTTCGAGCGTGGCCTGGACATCGGGGTAAAGCGTCGCCTGATCCCCTATGACTTCAAGTTTGACCCAATCGGAAATGCCAACTTCGCGGCCCAGACGCGCCGCTCGGATGGCCTCGTCCGCCGTGTAGCATCCGGCAGTGTTGGGAAGCAGGAAATACTTCTTGGGATCGATGTAGTCGAGCAGCGATTCCTTGCTGCGATCGAGATTGACGCGGCGCACAGCCACGGTGACCATCTCTGCTCCACTGGCTTCGAGCGCGCGCGCGGTTTCCTGAAAGGACTTGTATTTTCCCGTGCCAACAATGAGCCTGGAGCGGAAGGAACGTCCAGCGATAATCAATGAGTCCGACATGGGATCATTGTAAAAGAACCTTGGATCGCGCGAAACCTGCGTTTGGGGAGACGCGCTCGAAAGGAGGCTCGGAAGTCAGCGGGAGATGTATGATCGTACGTTTGGCTTGCGAAGCGTTCCGGTTTTGGTGGTGCTGATGACCTACGACACTGTTGATCTGCTGCATTCATTCCGGGGATTTCTTAAGGACGCAGAACAAGGCGCGACGGTTCCGAGTGTCGACGCGCAGGATTTAAAGTCCCTGCACGAACTTTGCCTAGAGAGAGCGAGGCGTTATTGCGGCAAAGACGGCGTGATCAGCCTGGATGCGACGGCGCGGGCTTGCAGTGCGGGTGCAAACGTGCCGGCTATCTGGCTGCGCCACACCCAGCTCCGGGCACTGTACAGGCAAGGCATGCTCGCGGAATGGCAGCACGGAACGGAGCTGGACGACGCTGTCTTCCGGCTGGCTGCGACGATCCCGATGAGCGGAGTGCAGTTGGATCAGGAGCGATTCGTGCGCGAGCTGAGGCACGAGACGAAGGACTGAGCCGTATCTCTATCCCCCTACTCACCATGACGGGGCTATTTTTCTACGGTACCGGTGTGGCTTCCGCTTGGGCGTAAAGTTCGTCAATCTGCTTGCGGTAGCGGTCTTCGATGACGCGGCGGCGGAGTTTCAAGGTCGGAGTCAGCGACCCGTTGTCGACCGTGAATTCGTCAGGGACTAGGATCACGCGTTTCAGCTTCTCGAATCGGGCCAGCTTCCGGTTGATGTCTTCGACGATTCCTTCGTAGAGCGCTTGCACCTTAGGATTCGCCACCAGGTCGGCGCGGGAAGAAAACGGAAGATTGTTGCTCGCGTGCCCACTGTTCCAGGGCCGCGAAATTTGGCGAGACGATTACGGAGGCAAATTTGCGGCGGTCGCCGAGAATGGCTGCGACTCCGATCAGGGGATCGAGTTTCAACGAATTCTCGATGGGCTGTGGAGCGATGAATTTTCCGCCGGAGGTTTTGATCAAATCTTTCTTGCGATCGGTGACCGAGAGATACCCGTCGGCGTCGATGTTACCGATGTCCCCGGTTTTGAACCAGCCATCCGAGAGGGCGGCTTTCGTTTCTTCCGGACGATTCCAATAGCCTTTGAACACTGACGGGCCGCGGACGAGGATTTCTCCGTCATCAGCGATCCGCACCTCTAGATTGGAAAGAATCTTTCCGACCGTGCCAATGCGGTGATTGCCGGGCGTGTTGACGGCGATCACGGGAGAGGTTTCGGTCAGCCCGTATCCTTCGTGAATGCGGATACCGACAGTCGCGTACCATTCTGCGAGCTCGCGGCCGAGCGGCGCGCCGCCGGAGATGAAGGTTTCGACGCGGCCTCCCATGCCTTCGCGGATCTTCGAGAAGACTAATTTGTTGGCGAGCTTCCACGTGGGTGAAGTGGGCGTTTTCCCGGCCAGAATCTCAGGCTTGTATTTGCGTCCAACCGAGAGCGCCCAATTGAAGATTGCGCGCTTGGGAAAGCCTTGCGCTTGGTGCTCGGCCTGCGCGTAGATTTTTTCATACACGCGGGGAACGGCAACGAAGAGCGACGGCCGGACCTCTTGTAGCGTCTGCGGCAATTGCTCGATGAAAGGGCAGTAGGCCAGCGTCACCCCGTGATAGATCATCGAAAAATCCACGTGACGGGCGGTGATGTGACAGAGCGGCAGGAAAGAGACGCTGACCAGTCCCGTGTGCATGTCGAATCCAAGCAGCGAGCACTGGAGGTTCGAGGTGATGTTGCCGTGCGTCAGCATCGCGCCCTTGGAAGTCCCGGTGGTCCCCGAGGTATAGACGATGGTTGCAAGGTCATCGGGATGCGTGGAACGGGCGCGCGATTCAAGTTCATGGCCGAGATCGTAGGGTCCGTCGGAAACGATCCGGCGCATCGTGGAGCACTTTTCGGCGAACGGGGCGAGGTCGCCGGTAAACTCCAGATCGTCCATGACGACAATCTTCTCGATTTGCGTCTGGGGCAGTATCGACAGGACTTTGCGCAGTTGCTGATCGGAGGACAGAAAGATGATGCGGCATCCGGAATCTCGAAGGACAAATGCGGTCTGCTCGGCAGTCAACGTCGTATAGAGCGGAACAGTGACGGCATGGAGCAGGAGGCTGGCCATATCCGCGACCGGCCATTCGGGACGGTTTTCGCTAAGGATGCCGATGCGATCTGAAGCGAGGATGCCCCAGGCATGAAGCGAGCGGGTGGTGCGGGCCACACGGAGGCCGAACTCACGGGAAGAGATGGGCAGCCATTTTCCTGACTGGCGGTAGAGCATCATGCGGTCGAG
Source organism: uncultured Acidobacteriota bacterium (assembly GCA_963807095.1). Taxonomy (GTDB): domain Bacteria; phylum Acidobacteriota; class Terriglobia; order Terriglobales; family Acidobacteriaceae; genus Sulfotelmatobacter. The sequence goes on from CAWEAF010000004.1 coordinate 847,517, forward strand.
ATTGCGTTCGACCGCCGCAAAGAATATGTCGTTCAGCGTGGCGATGCTCATCGCGAGTTCGGGGCCCGGTCTCCAACGCCAGGGGTGATGATACTCCGACTGCAATGTAACGGGTTTGGCGGCGTTTCGGCAATGTCTTTGAGCGACCATGGGCTCGCGTAATTCCCGGCACGTGGCGGCGAGGACGACGACATGCCCACTGGCGATATTGCCAGAGATGCTGCCGGCAGTTTACGAGAGCCCGCGAGTCAAGGTATGCTTTTGGCGACTCCCGTGGGGGGAGTTCACATGCAAAAGAGATTCTCGGGCCTGCTGGCGGCGGGTGTGCTGCTGGCCGGTCTATTTGTTACGACGGCCCCTGCGAACGCACAAACCAAGGAGGGATCGAGCATGCCTAAGGTCGGGGATATGGCTCCCGATTTCACGCTGAAGCACTTCGATGGCAGCGGTCTCAAAGATGTGAAACTCAGCGATTATCGCGGCAAGAAGAACGTCGTGCTGGCGTTCTACATCTTCGCTTTCACTGGCGGTTGAACGCAGCAAATGAAAAACTTCCAGCAGAATTTGCAGAAGCTGGAAGCTGCAGACACCCAGGTCCTGGGTGTGAGCATGGATAGCGCCTTCGCCAACAAAGCTTTTGCCGACCAGATTGGAGTAACGTTTCCTCTGCTGAGCGACTGGGGCGGCAAAGTCACCCACGAATACGGAATCTACAAAGACGAATACCAGGCGCCGCGCCGCGTGAATTTCCTGATCGGAAAAGACGGGAAGATCCTCGAGGAGCAGGTGGATAGGGACGCGATCGATCCGACCAAGATCGTGGACGCCTGCCAGCGCCCGAAGATGAAAAGCTGAATCTAGTGTGCCTCCCGATTTGTCATCCTGGGCGGCGCCAACAAGGGCGCCCCTCAGGATGACCGGGAATGGTGTCGGTCCGAAGAAGGATTCGGCGATTTTCTCGCCCTTGATCTGCGCGAGTGCTGCGGACAGAACATCGAGCGCCAACTGCGCAGCATGGGTCGAGGCCTGGGGCAGACCTCAAAAGGTACACCAAGGAGTTCGGGTTCTTACTTCGTGTAACTTCGTGTCCTTCGTGGTTTCAGGCTTTTTGCTGCGGCGGTTTGTTCTGTTCGTCACGCCACGTTTCCATGGCGTCACGGGCGCCCTTGAACCAGCTTAGGTGGGGTAACGCGGAATCCGCGCGGCGCCGAATCGCAATCAACTCCGCTGTGATGGCAATGCCAATCTCTTCGGGCGTGACGGCTCCGATGTCGATTCCGATCGGAGCATGGACGCGGTCGAACAAAGTGGCGGATAGACCCTCTTCCTGCAGCGCTTTGAAGATCTGAATGACTTTACGGGTCGAGCCGATCATGCCCACATAGCGCGCGCGGGTCTGCACGGCCCAGCGGAGAATGCGCATGTCATCGCGATGCCCTCGCGTCACGATCACGATATAGGACGACTCGTTCGCGTCCAGCTTCTTCATCGCTTCCTCAAAGTCGAGCGCGTGGACTTCTTGCGCCTCCGGGAGTCGCTCTTTCGAAGCGTACGAAGATCGGTCATCGGTGACGATGACATCGAATCCAGCCAGAGAGGCTGTCCTGCAAACGTTGAGAGCTACGTGGCCTGCACCGAAAAGATAAAGTGTTGCTGGAGGCAGCAGCGGTTCCACGAAAACCTCCAGCGTTCCGCCGCATACCAGCCCTGTGTCGTATTTCGGATCCTGGTTCAAGTCGAACTTCAAGGTTCGCGGCTTTTCCGATTCCATGACTTCCCGCGCAGCCTGCCACACGTCGGCCTCGACGCATCCGCCGCCAATTGTGCCGACAATCGACCCGTCATCGCGGACCAGCATCTTCGCCGTCTGAAAAGATGGAATCGATCCGCGGACGTTCACGATCGTGGCGACAGCTCCGCGCCGCCCTTCGCGTCGTAGCTGCACAATGTGTTCGTAGATATCCATGGACTGGGGGGGGCCCGTAAGAATGATTATCAGTCGGTTAACAGCAGGGCGTCAATCTGTAGGAAAAGCAAAAGCCCCGGATCATCACTCCGGGGCCTCTTGCGTTTTCGTCAGTGAGATTCCAGACACGACCTGCCAAGCTCTTTAATGGTGACGCTGGGCCGAGCGATTGTCAAGGATACTTTGGTGAGTGGGACACAGAGGACGGCGGAGTCGAACCGCAATGGCTGATGGGCCACTCACCGACTTGGCAAGTCGTGTCCAGTACCCACTGGCAACGCCCTCTAAATCACGCCTTGCCTTTGAACAGAGTAGTCCGGCTCCCGCCCCGGCTTTGTGACATGACTCACCTTTGGCAAATAATTCGAGAGTTTGTCCCGGAATGAAACTGACTCAGCCCTTGTGTTAGCCTTCACGAGCCGAGGGGACTTCTCCATGAAAGCCGTCCGCATCCACCAGTTTGGCGGTCCGGAAGTTCTGACCTACGAAGACATCCCCGAGCCGCAGCCTCGCAAAGACCAGGTGCTGGTGCGCGTGCGGGCCTGCTCGCTCAACCATCTCGACCTGTGGGTGCGCAAAGGACTTCCCGGCGTGAAGCTGCCGCACATTCTGGGTAGCGATGTAGCTGGTGAAGTTACCGAGATCGGCGAATACGTCACCGGATTCAAGGTTGGCCAACGCGTACTCGTTGCTCCCATGCATTTCTGTGGACACTGCGTGAAATGCCTTGCCGGGTTGCAGAACCAATGCCGCGAGTTCACGGTTCTCGGCAATGCCGTCGACGGAGGCAATTGCGAACTGATCGCCGTCCCCGGCGCAAGCATCATTCCGTTTCCCGACTCGCTTGATTTCAATCAGGCTGCCAGCGTTCTTCTCGTCTTCGTGACTGCCTGGCACATGCTGGTCGGCCTGGCGGGAGTCCGCCCTGGCCAAACCGTTCTGATTCTGGGCGCAAGTTCGGGCGTGGGCATCGCCGCAATCCAAATTGCGAAGCTCTTTCATTGCCGAGTGATCACGACGGCAGGCAGTGAGGCAAAGCTGGAGAAAGCCCGCGCGTTGGGCGCCGACCATGGTATCGACCATTACCGGCAAAAGATCTCAGAAGAAGTTCGCAGAATCACCAACAAGGAGGGGGTTGATATCGTCGTGGAGCACGTCGGAGCAGCCACCTGGGATGAGAGCCTGAGGTCGCTGAAAATCGCGGGAACTCTGGTCACGTGCGGCGCCACGACGGGGCCGAGCGTTAGCATCGATCTGCGGCATCTGTTCGCGCGGCAACTTCGTTTGCTCGGCTCTTACATGGGAACGATGGGCGAACTTCACGAAGTCCTCGGCCACGTGTTTGCGGGACGCCTCAAACCAGTCGTAGACCGTGTGTTTCCGATGAGTGAAATCCGCGCCGCGCATGAGTACTTGGAAAGGAGCCAGATGTTCGGAAAGGTGGTTGTGAATCCTTAACTCGCATTCTGTGAATGTATCGCGATAGACTTCGGGAGTTTTTGCGTGAATCCAGCCAGGTGCGGTCGACAAGCGCAACCGGGGACCAGTTCTGTTATTGATAGGATTGGAGCATTATTGCGATGCTACATCAATTGACCACTTCCAATACGCGGAAGGGGATCGTCGGCGAACGATTGCATAAGCAAGGTATCAGAACGCTGAACTTTCGCTTGTGAGATGTGTTGCTTACATTTGCTCAAGTACTTTGCGTAGAAATTCTTATCGCGAGATTTTTCTAATCGTCCTTGCCTCGGCCGTAGTGAGCATAGTCCGCAAGGTCGCCAAGTCGGCATGAGCTTTCCAAATTTCTTGATACAGTCGAGCGAACGAATCCCACTCCTGCTCGGTCATCCCCTTAATCTCCTTGGTTCAGAGTCTACCTGCCCCTGGATGAGTGCGATGCGACATTTCGCCGACTACGTGTGAGACTTGCTCTTGTGATCGGGTTGTTTGCGAATTTCCGTCCAGTACTCCTCCCGAACATCGGCATCTATTTCAACGACCAGCGCACTTTACCATAGAGACGGTCCAGTCCGTCACGACGCGGACCCGAAATCCAATACTCCGCACCCGTTTCAGTTTCGTAGTAGTTTGCTTTGAAGCCGCGGCCCTTGAGACTTTGAAACGACTGCCCCTTGTAGTAGAGCGTCCGTCCGGTCCTGTTGAACGTGACACGGCCTACCCGAGCAGGGCCGTTTAGCCCCTCGGTTTTCGATTCGATGTACATGATGCGTGACCGCATGTCTTGAGGATTATAGAACGGTGGTGGTATTGACGGCGTTTGCGCTCTTTTTGACCCTCGCCCTCACCAACTCGAGGTCTCCGGATGGTTTAAAATATGTACATAATGTCTCGCGAACTGAATTTCGGTCCCTATGTCGACTTCGAAAAAGGAAAGAAGGTCGTCAAAGACCTGACTTTCGGCAATCCCACGCCCGAGGGTGTTGTGCTGACCACGCTGGATTCTGCCGTCAACTGGATGCGCAAGAGCTCGATCTGGCCAATGACGTTCGGCCTTGCCTGCTGCGCCATCGAAATGATGTCGATGGGCGCCTCCCGCTTTGATATTGCCCGCTTCGGCGCAGAGGTCTTCCGCCCGTCGCCGCGGCAGAGCGATCTCATCATCATCGCGGGGCGCGTCTCCAACAAGATGGCCCCCGTCATCCGCCAGCTTTGGGAGCAGATGCCCGAGCCCAAGTGGGTGATCTCCATGGGCGCCTGCGCTACTTCGGGCGGTGTCTTTCAGAACTATGCGCTGGTGCAGAGCGTGAATCAGGTGATTCCGGTTGATGTCTATGTGCCCGGATGCCCGCCGCGTCCTGAGCAGTTGATCTATGCCATCACGCTTCTTCAGGAAAAAATTCAGAAGGAGCGCGGCACCATCAAAAAGGCTCTGAATCTGGCCTGAAGAACGAGCTCAGAGCTACGAGCTCGGAGCCGCGAGTTCTTGCGGTCTGCTTCCTTCGCTGGGCATGGTCCGGCACTCTGGGCCCATCGCTCGCAACTCCCAAGCTCACAACTCGTAGCTCCGAGCTCGTAACTCCGAGCTCGTAACTCGTTCTTTCGCGGCAACCTCCTTGATCGGGCTTCGCATCCTCCCTATGCATATTTGGCCTCGGCACATTTTGCGCGGAGCGCTCGGCCGGGAGCTATAATCAGGCCAGGTATTCGGGGTGGGTATGGGTCGTGTTCGCGTGACGCCTTTTCTGTTGGGCATTGGCCTTGTGGTCGCTTCACCCCTGTCTCGCGCCCAGCAGCCCGGTTTGCGAAAGGCAGAGTCCGCCTCAGCCTCCGCTAGCAGCACAGCAAAGCAAGCGGCTCCTACGCCTCCCATTCCAGCGAATGCTCCGCACATGTCGAAGCAGACGCGGTACCAGATTATCCGCGACTTCGAGACCCAGATTGTCTACTCCCGCACTGCGTTTCCCATGGGATCCAAGGGACTCATCCTGAAAGATGGCGCCACGACTCCCAGTGGGCAACAGTTGCAGCAGCTTCTGGCTCTTTGGGGACCCTCGATCAAGCCTGGCGATCCGGCGATGATCTCGTTTATCAAGATCAAAGACGACCACATCCATTTCGATCTCAACGGTGGTCCGGTTCACCGCAAGAAGTGGTATCAGCGCATCGAAGTTTCCGGCACTGGAGGGACCCCGGTCCCGCTCTCCAATGACCAGGAAGTGCAGAATCCGCACGGCAGCTATCTCGATCTCTACTTCGACAAATATGTTCCTGAGATGAGCGCGGCACAATTGCGCGATTTGCTGCTTCCCGTCCTCGATTTCAAGGCTCACAGCAAGGAAGAAGCGTATCTCGACACTGTGCCTCCGAAGGTGAAAGAAGCGATCAAGGCGCACCATGTTCTGGTGGGAATGAATTCCGAGATGGTCCTGCACGCCATGGGCAAGCCGCCCAGGAAAGTGCGCGAGCGCGACGGCGACGTTGAATACGAAGAATGGATCTACGGCCAGCCGCCGCAGGATGTGGACTTTGTCCGTCTCGTAGGCGATGAAGTCGTCCGCGTTGAAACTATGAAGATTGGCGGACAGAAAATCGTCCGCACCGAAAAAGAAGTCATCCTCGAGAAGCCGGAGAAAGATCAGGAGGCGAAGAAGGAGCAAGAGGTTCGCCCGGCCAACGCGCCCAGCCTACGCCGTCCGGGCGAGGATCAGGAAGATGTTCCCAAACCGGCCGATGGAGCGTCGCCGGTTCCTCCCGCCGTACCTACGTCCGTTCCGGATCCCAGCGGAAATCCCGGTCCGGGCGGCGCTGTTGGCAGCCCGCGTTGAGACGTGACGGGCGCGACATCCGTCCGTGGCTCCAGTGAAGTTCGTATCTGGGCCCGATCTCAGTCGTGCTGCTGAAGTCACAAAAAGGGCTCCGGCCTTGACGCATGACTTCCAGTCTACTTCGTCGCGAGCGGTCGCGGCGCATCCTCAAACGAAAACGCCAACGAAACATTCGAGTACTCCCGCCCGTTGACTTCTACATAGGGATACACGAAGTAGTTCAACGGCTTTCCATCCTGCGGGGGATTGAGCCGCAGATCGCGTCCCATGCTGAACTGGACCCGGTTCACGTCATGAGATCCGAAGAAGTAATCGCGTTTGTCTGGATGTTTCCACGCCTCCGAGATATCGACGGGGATCCATCCCTTGCCGTCGATGTAGAAATCGGACCAGCAGTGATAGCCGGCGATTTCCGCCGAATGCTTGTCGTCGGGCAGAGGAAACCCGATTTCAAAGCGCGCCGGAATTCCCTGCGACCTCGCCATCGCGATGAACAGGGAATGAAAATCCGTGCAGTTGCCCTTCTTCGCATCGCAGGCGTAGAGAACGTCACCGCGGCCCCAACCGGTGCCGGTTTTGTCATACCGCATCGTGGAGAAAACGTAGTCGTAGATAGCTCGAGCCTCGTCGAGCGGCTGAGTCTTGCCTTGCGCTACCTGTGCCGCCAGCTCGGCGGGCACGCCGGTGATTGGGACTAACGTGTCGGCTTCCAGGTCTTGCTGCCGTTCTTTCGTGGTCAACGACGCCTTGCGCAACTGCGCGGCGGGAGTCAGGGCGACGCGTTCGCGCCGCGTCACGTCGTAGTCCACTTCGAAATGCAAATCGGCCAGGGCTGCTCTCGAGGTTTCAGCAAAGTAAATCTCATTCCCGAATCTGGCTTCCCGGGTCTTCTTCAGCGGCAGATCCCCATTTTTCGAGACGACTCTTACCTCCTGAAAAGCCTCGGACTGGGCCGCAGGGATCCATATGCGGACATGCTTCCCGGCTGGCAGGTTTTTGACCGTGAATGCATAGTGGAAAATGAAATGGCGCGATTCCTGGCTGAATGAAACGGAGGCGATAAAGGACAGGCAAACGAGTACAGAGACCTTGCGCAGCATTGGCGGCTTCCTTTCAGACTGACAACTGACGGGCGGCTACTCGCAGGAAACGACACACGGGCGTTTTAGGAAGGACGCCGTCAAGTGAAGCCGCGCTTTTGGATGCGCATGGGAGACAAGATGCCGGAACCCTGTCCGGAGATGTTGTATTTTAGCAAGACATGGCCGCATCGCGACAAACCACAAAGCGACAGCAGCATGGGCTGTCCGGCGAAGTGATGGGAGCCGAACCACGCGAGACGTTGGAAGGCCATGGGTACACTCACGACGCCTTCCCCGCGCATCCGGTAGAATCTCCGCATGCCTGCCGCGATCCAGTGCCGCGACCTGCGCAAGACCTACGACGGTAAAGTCGAAGCCGTGCGTGGGCTAAATCTCGAAATCCAAACGGGCGAATGCTTCGGCCTGCTCGGTCCGAACGGGGCGGGGAAGACCACGACCATCGAAATTCTCGAGGGCCTGCTGGCGCCCACTTCTGGCGAGGTGTCCATCCTCGGCCATAGCTGGAAGGAAGACGATCGCGAGATGCGCGAGTGGCTGGGCATCTCGCTGCAAGAAACGCGCCTTTCGGAAAAGCTGACAGTCCGCGAGACGATCGAGTTGTTTGCCAGCTTTTACCGCCACCCGCGGCCGACCCGCGAAGTGATGGAGGAATTGCAGCTCACCGAAAAAGCCGACTCCTGGGTCGGCAAGCTTTCCGGAGGACAGCGCCAACGACTTGCGGTTGCGACGGCGCTAGTGTGCAATCCCAGGATTCTCTTTCTCGACGAGCCCACCACCGGACTCGACCCCCAGAGCCGCCGCCAGCTTTGGGAGATCATTCGCGTTTTCCAGCGCCACGGGGGCACCGTCCTGCTAACAACGCACTACATGGACGAAGCCGAGCGCTTGTGTGACCGGCTGGCGATTGTCGATCACGGGCAGATCATCGCCGAGGGCTCGCCTGCTGACCTCATCAACCGTCTTGGGGGACACCACGTGGTGGAGTTCTCGATTGGCGGCAACTCCGACGGAGCCGCGCTGCCGGCGTGGCGTGCCTTGCCTAGCGTGGAGTCGGTCCGCGAAGATGAGGGGCTCATCGCACTCAACGTGAAGCAGCCGCATCTCACCATTCCGGCGCTGCTCGACGCAATTCAAAGGCAGGGTGGGAAGCTGCAACATCTGACCACCCGCCAGGCCAGCCTCGAAGACGTGTTTGTCCGCCTCACCGGCCGCCATCTGCGTGAGGAGTGACGAAGTCGAAGGAGTTGAAATGAATCGCGCAGCGAAATTTGCAGCACCCGCAGTCATTTTCCTGATGGCCGTTTCGTGCGCTGGCTGGGCGCAAACGGCATCGGCTCCCGCTGCCTCGTTCGAACCGTTTGAACAATGGATGGGCGCGGTTCTCACTGCAGACGCTCCCACCCTCAAGTCGTTATACAGCACCGATCCGGCGGCTCAGGTTCGCCTCAAGACGGTCCTGTACCCTGCCTCAGCGGACACAGATTTCTGGCTGGCCCTCAAGGTCCGCAGCATGAGCGCCGAAATAGTCCGCCTGGTGGTTCGGCCAGACAAAGCCAGCATTATCTTCCGCAGCGACGTGGTGGCTGGCGATGGACAGAAACTCAACGTTACTGACGATCAGTACTGGGTGAAGCAGGGAGATCAATGGCGCCTTGCCTATTCGGAGCGAACCGACGCCCCTGCACTGAAACAGCCTTCGGACATGAAGGAAGATATTTATCCAGCCAACGCCGATGCGCATGCCGAGATTAAAGAAGCTGAGGAGAAAGCCGCGAAGGCGAACAAGCGCTTGCTCCTGGTCTTTGGAGCGAACTGGTGTTTCGATTGTCACGTGCTCGATCTTGCCTTTCAGCGTCCCGAGCTCGCGCCGCTCGTGACAGCTGGCTATGAGGTCGTGCATGTTGACCTCGGTCCCGACGAAAAGAAGAATGCCGACCTTGTTCAGCAGTACGAAATTCCGCTCGATAAAGGGATTCCCGCATTGGCCATCGCCGACAGCAGTGGCAAACTTGTGGTCAGCCAGAAGAACGGCGAGTTCGAAGATGCGCGTGGATTGACTCCGGAGGTTTTGGTCGAATTCCTCAACAAATGGAAGCCGCAAGGGAGATAGAGCATCTAAGGCCACTGTCATCCTGCGCAGCGAAAAATCCATGTAATTTGCGGGGTGCGATTGACTGCATAGATTTTTCGCTTCGTTCAGAATGACAGGCCTGGTGATTACGTAGTCCGGCGCCGATCGTATTGGCTAACGACCATACGAAGACTTTAACGACGAACAGAAATAGGCCAACGGATGAGCATTGCTCAAGAAATTCCGGCCAAGACGGAAAAGCCGGCGCCTGAACCAGCCAGAACCAACGGCCGGTGGTCCGGCTACTCGCACCTGTTGATGGCGCGCATGCTCGAGCTCAAGCGCGAGCCCGAAGTTGTTTTCTGGGTATTCGTGTTTCCGCTGCTGCTCGCGCTGGGATTGGGCATCGCGTTCCGAAACAAGCCGGGTGACGCGATCAATGTTGCGATAGTCGGTACCGAAGGATGGAGGGATGCGGAGGCTCTGCTCGGGCGCTCGCCCGAGCACGAAATGTTCAAAGTGCGAGTGATCGATGCCGAGACCGCGCAACAGGGATTTCGCCTCGGCAAGTTCGATATTGTGGTTGAGCCCGACGGCAAAGGCGGCCTGACCTATCGCTACGATCCAGCGCGCCCGGAAAGCGTTCTCGCCAGGGCAGAGGTAAATGACGCCATACAGGCCGCCGCTGGCCGGAAAGAAGCGATCCCAGCCACTACACTCATCTCTTCGGAGCCGGGTTCGCGTTACATCGATTTCCTGATTCCGGGATTGCTGGGCATGAACCTGATGAACTCCGGCATGTGGGGAATCGGGTTCGCGCTGGTCGACATGCGCCAGCGCAAGCTGCTGAAGCGGTTCGTGGGCACTCCCATGCGCCGCGGCGACTTCTTGCTCGCTCTGGCCTCCAGCCGCTTGATCCTGATGATCATCGAAGTGGGACTGCTCCTGGTCTTCGGCGTGATTTTCTTTCACATGCGCGTGCTGGGATCAGTTGCCACCATCTCACTGATCGCAGCCATCGGATCGCTGACTTTCGGTGGTGTGGGGCTGCTCACCGCCAGCCGCGCCCAGAAAATCGAATCGGTCAGCGGCCTAATCAACCTGGTGATGATGCCCATGTGGATATTTTCTGGCGTCTTCTTTTCCTACGAGCGCTTCCCGACGATCATTCATCCGCTGATCAAAGCCCTGCCGCTCACCGCGCTCAATGACGCTCTGCGCGCCAGCATTCTGGAAGGCACACCGCTGGTGCACCAATGGCCCCGTATCGCTGTGATGCTCATCTGGGGAGGAGTTTCCTTCGGGCTGGCTCTGAAATGGTTCCGCTGGACTTAGCCATTCGGACATAAGAAGCAACGCAGAGATAGGGTACCTCCCCGCGGCCTACTGAGCACACATGATCGGCGCCGACGGTAAGGGATTTTCCATCGTACGCAGCCCGGAGTCTAAAGCTTCTTTTTCTTTCAACTCGCGCTCGAGCATCTCCTTCGCCACCCGGCCCACAATGTCCGGATTCTCCCGCTGCACTCGCATCAGATTGTCCACCGCGACCGCAAGCGAGAACTCAACAATCATATTCAACTCTGCATCAACCGTCATCACGTGCGATCCCTCTTCGCGCGACCTCCCCTCCGCTACCCAGCGGCTCGCATCCCAACCCTCTTTCAGGCCAGTCTGGAGCAGGTCGATGGCGTGCTGGTGATAGAGTGACGATCGTCGGCGTCGCGCAATTACCTTCTGGAGCAACTCCTGCGGGCCATAAGTCAGGCCATCCTCCCACACCGCCGCGGCGATGCTCGGCTGTGCGTCCGCCCGGCCAGCATTGTGTGAAACATAGTGAATCGTCTTTAGATTTTGCGGGATCGGCCAGAGAAGCTCTCCATTGCGGATGAGCGCGTCAACCGTGTGAAACCTGTGCTCGACTCCACCGTCCTGTCTATTCGGCACAGGCGTGATCTCCTCCACGTAAGCGGTAAGCGGGACCCGATACCAGTTCGTTAGGATGAAGCGCGTTCCATCTTTTCGGTCTCGTTCGACCTCGACATGAAACGGCGGGCGGGTTAAGACTCCCATATTCCGGGGAGGCGAATTAAGGGGCCGGATCTTTGCTGCTTGGCAAGGTTTTGTTTGAGCAATCGTGTATGACCAGAGTGAAAAACTCAAGGCCACGATCAGGGCACAGGATAAGGGATTCACTTTGCACCACCTGAGTCGCCGAGGTTTCGAACTTAGGGTTTGTGCTCCAAGAACGCCGAGACCCCGTCCGCACCTTCGTAAGGAAGTTGCGAACGAGGCCATCTGCGGTACTTGCGAAATAACTACGATTACGACTTGGCTGCTTTGGCTTTCCGCACTTTTGCCCAACGCAGCCTTTGCGCTTCAGCAATGCGACGACGGGCGTCCTTGCTCAAGATTCGTTTTGCTCTCTTGGGCTTGGCTCCGTTGGCATGACCGAGCGCGTCCAACGCCTTCCCTACGCTTTCCATCTCTTTCTCGAGACGGGAGTACTCCGAACGCAGGGAGGTGACTACCTTATTCAGGTTCGTCATTTAGTACCCCCTCATAAGTCAAGGCTAACATGAAGCGGAGCATCCGCAGGAAAAATTAGTAGACCTTACAAAGTCAGTGGTTGGTTCTGAAGCGCAAACTATTTCTGAGGCTATTGTGGAGTCGCCTGTACGAACAGAAACCCGTCGATATGCGCCGCATCATCGACTCCGAGTGTGAACGAGAGGTCCCGGCGGGAGTCGGAATAGCGCGTATCCCAAAGCAGTAACTTGTGAAGCTGGGCATAGCTGCCCGAATCAGTCGAAACCCAGTAATACCCGGCACCGTAGACTACGTATAAATGGGAGTTCCATTCCATCAGCGCGGGATGTTGATCCAGAATCATCTTGATCAGGTGTCCACCGCTGGCCTGGTCTCCCGCCAGGTATTCCGTGGCGACTCGGATGGGCCGACCGTCGCTCAACAGATGCCGGCCCTCGATCTTGGCGGCGACATCCTTGAGAGACTTGGGATCCGCAGCCATGACACTGTCCTGAAGCGCCGAATCCTTGCCGCAGCAGACCCCCGGGTCTCGCAGAATGGTGTCCAGCGATGTCAGTAAGACGATGGGCCGGTCGTGGGATGTCGCCTTCAGGGAAGGTAGTCCATGTACCCGCACCTGCTGTTCCTGAGAGAAGACTTGCCCAGGCGATATGCAGATAAGCGCAAGCCATGCCAGAAACAATCTAGTTAACGGTCGGAAGAACGGTCGGCATGTGTCGGGCTTCGCCATAGGTCTCTCGGATCCACCTCGATTCGTTCCCCTATGCTGGTTTGATGGTGGGCAGGAAACGCGGCGCTTGGCGCACCTTGGTCGCCTGTTCGAAGGCAAAGGCCACTTTGATCAAGGTCGGCTCGCTCCACGCGCGTCCAAAGAAAGAGATTCCCACCGGCAAACCGGAGACGAATCCTGCCGTCACGTTGATGTTGGGACATCGCGCCACGGCCGCGGTATTCGAACTTCCCCCGGAGAAATGATCCCCGGTGATCAGATCCGTAATCCATGCCGGGCCTCCCGTGGGACCGACAATCGCGTCCAGCTTGAACTTATCCATCACCGCATCGATTCCTCGACGCGAGCGAGTTGATGGTTCTGGGCTACTGCGTCCAGGTATTCCTTTTCGGTAAGTGGGCCCTTGGCTTCCGATTTAACGAATAAGTCTGCCCAAAATAAGGCATTTCTTTCTTGCCGGTTGCGCTCGTTGAACTCGATGATATCTTTCAGGGTTTTCACCGGAGCACCCGGCCCCAAACGCGCCAGGTAGGCGTTCAATCCGCCTTACCAATTCGTACATGAACACCGTCATCTCAGTGTGATCAAACTTGCCCAGCGTGGGTATATCCGCGGGATCGATGATGGTTGCCCCCTGCTGCTTCAAGACATCAGCGCCTGATTCATGATGGCATCGACCGCGTCGCTAAAGCCAAAGTACTTACGCGCCACCCCGATGCGGGCGCCCTTCAACCCATTGGGATCGCAGAATTGCGCATAGTTCGTCTGGGACTTTCCGGCACTGTCGCCGGTTGCCGAATCCTCCGGGTCAACACCGGTTAGGGCACCGAGCAGGGTCGCTGCATCCTTGACAGTCCGGAACATGGGGCCGGCACCGTCCTGGCTGTGCGAGATCGGAATA
>CAWEAF010000005.1:0-361788 GCA_963807095.1 uncultured Acidobacteriota bacterium
ACATTTTTGCTACTGTGGCAGAGAAACACTTAGGGTGATTTTTTCCGGCGGCACCACCAGGTGCTCTTTCGAAGTAATCACGAGAGGAATTCATGCACGACCATAGCTGGCCCGAAACTGATTCGAATCGCTCCCCTGAGCCTCAGGCGCCTGTTCATTGCACAAGCGCGCCACGTTCACAAGCCGACCGATCACAGCACAAGCTTTCTGGTTGGACTTGATGTGGGTTCGACGACCGTGAAAGCGGTCGTGGTGGAAGCGGCAACAGACACGGTGTTGTGGAGGACTACCAGCGCCACGAAACCAGGCAGCCGGAAAAGACACTGGAATTTCTGAAGCGGATGGAAGCCGAGGTCGGGATAAGCCGCCACAATACGCGCATGTTCCTCACCGGTTCGGGCGGAACCGGTATCGCGGAACAAATCGGCGCGAAGTTCGTGCAGGAGGTGACGGCGGTTTCACTGGCGGTTGAGAAGTTGCATCCCGAGGTTTATTCCGTCATTGAACTGGGAGGCCAGGACGCCAAGATCATCGTGTTCAAAGATGATGACGAAACCGGGCGCAAGAAAAAGATTCCCGTCGATGAACGACAAATGCGCTGGCGGCACGGGCGCGGTCATTGACAAGATCAACGCCAAGCTCAAAATTCCGACCGAGTGGTTGGCGCAACAGAGGTATCACGGGATCAAGCTGCACAAGGTCGCCGGCAAGTGCGGTGTGTTCGCGGAGACCGACATGAACGGTCTGCAGAAGGTGGGGACTCCACCGGACGAACTGATGGCGTCTGGTTGTTTGAAGCGATCGTGTTGCAAAACCTCAGCGTGCTCACCCGGGGTCATACTTTGCGTCCGCATGTGCTTTTGCTTGGCGGTCCAAATAGCTTTATCCGTGGTATGCGGGAGGCTTGGCAGGCGAATATTCCACGGATGGCAGGAACGCAAAGTTCAAATTCCAGAAGGTGCAAAACCAGGATCTGATCAAAGTTCCGGAGAATGCGCAGTATTTTGCTGCGCTGGGGGCGGTCGAGTTCGGCCGCAGCGAAGAAGACTGCGTCGGCTGCTACTGCGGATACGAAAAGCTGATTCACTACATTGATTACGGACGCCGAAGAGGAGAAGGCGAAATCCGGCGGTAAGGGACTAGTGGAAGATCCAAAGATCTCGATATTTTCAGGGAAGCCTATCGACGCAAGAAGTTCACCCCGGCAGTGTTCGCCAAGAACAGCACTGTAGGCGGCTTCATCGGAATCGACGGCGGATTTACTTCCACAAAAGCTGTCCTGCTGAGCGAGCGGGGAGACATTCTGTGCAAGTCCTGCCAGCTCTCGAACGGCAATCCGATTCAGGACACCATTGAAATGTTCGAGAACCTGCGAGGACAGGTGGAGGCGCAGAACACAAAACTGGAAGTGCTCGGGTCGCCACTACAGGATATGCCAAGGACATCTTGAAAGATGTTCTCAATGCGGATGTGGCGCTGGTGGAAACGGTTGCCCACACTGAGTCAGCGCTGAAGTTTTACGAAGATCCACACGTGATTGTCGATGTCGGCGGCCAGGATATCAAAATCATCATCCTGCACCAACGGGCGAGTGAAGGATTTCAAGCTCAACACCCAGTGCTCGGCCGGCAACGGATATTTTCTGCAATCGACCGCCGAAGGCTTCGGACTCACGGTGAATCAGTATGCTGACCTGGCATTCTCCGCGCAGGCTATGCCGGTGTTCGGCTATGGCTGTGCGGTCTTCATGCAATCGAACATTGTGAACTTCCAGCGCCAAGGCTGGCGCGCCGAAGAAATACTCCGGGACTGGCCGCAGTACTTCCCGAGAATGTTTTCCTGTACGTAGCCAGCATCCCCAATCTGCGGCATGACTCTCGCTTTGTTCTTCAGGGAGGCACCCAGAATAATCTTGCGGTGGTGAAGGCTGAGGTCGATTTTATCCGCAACAGCTTTCGGGCGACGGGGAAGCAGCCGGAAATCATTGTTCACGAACATTGCGGAGAGTCCGGGGCAATCGGCGCGGCCCAGGAAGCGTTACGCCTGTGGCGAAACGGACAGCAGGCACGTCCGACGAACGTGCTCTGCTGGCCGTTTCGCCACAGGCGCAACGATTCCTGGGCCGCTCCGATCGCGCCAGATTCGCCGCAGTGCTCGTGCACAATGATTTCGGGCTGTTTGCCAGCGGCCCGAAAGCTATTGCGGATAAAATCGACCTCAGCCTTCACCACAGCAAGGTTATTTTGCGTCCCACCCTGAAGAACAAAGCGCGTGCCGAGCGCAGCCAGATTCGGGATGCTGGCAACATACAGGAAAACATTCTTCGGAAGCACCGCCGCCAAGCCCGCCAGGATCTCTTCGGCACGCCATCCCTGGCGCTGGAAGTTCACAATATCGGACTGCATGAACACCGCGCATCCGTAACCGAACACCGGCATCGCCTGCGCCGAGAACGCGAGGTCGGCATATTGAGTCACGTTGAGTCCGAAACCTTCCGCGGTGGATTGCAGGAAATATCCGTTGCCGGCCGAGCATTGCGTGTTGAGCTTGAAATCCTTCACGCGGCCGTTGTGCAGGATGATGATCTTGATGTCCTGGCCGCCGACGTCGACGATGACGTGCGGATCCTCGTAGAACTTCAGGGCTGACTCGGTGTGGGCCACCGTTTCAACGAGCGCGACATCAGCTTGAAGAACATCTTTCAAGAATGTCTTTCGCATACCCGGTCGTCGCGACGCCTAGCACTTCCAGTTTCGCATTCTGTGCTTCGACCTGGTTGCGCAGGTTCTCGAACATCTCGATCGTGTCCTGAATCGGGTTGCCGTTGGAGAGTTGATAGGATTTGCACAGAATGTCGCCATTTTCGTCCAGCAGGACCGCCTTCGTGGAAGTTGATCCACCGTCGATGCCGATGAAACCGCCAACCGTGCTGCCTTTCTGA
Organism: uncultured Acidobacteriota bacterium; assembly: GCA_963807095.1. Taxonomy (GTDB): domain Bacteria; phylum Acidobacteriota; class Terriglobia; order Terriglobales; family Acidobacteriaceae; genus Sulfotelmatobacter. The sequence continues at coordinate 2,942 of CAWEAF010000005.1, forward strand.
AATACGGCCGGGGTGAACTTCTTGCGGCGGTAGGCGTCTCTGAACACGTCGAGGTCGTCAGGATTTTCGACCAGGCCCTTGCCGCCGGATTTGGCTTTCTCTTCCTGACGTCCGAAGTCGATGTAGTGAATCAGATTTTCGTAGCCGCGATAGCAGCCGACGCAGTCATCTTCGCTGCGACCGAATTCCACCGCACCCAGAGCGGCGAAATACTGGGCGTTCTGGGGAACCTTGATCAGGTCTTCCGGCTTGGCGCCATCCGGAATTTGGACTTTGCGCTCCTGCCACATGCGTGGAATGTTCGCCTGCCAAGCCTCACGCATTCCACGAATAAAACTATTCGGACCGCCGAGCAGCAGCACGTGCGGGCGAAGAGTATGCCCGCGCGTGAGGACGCTTAGATTCTGCAGCACGATGGCTTCAAACAACGAGGCCATCAACTCATCGGGCGGCGTTCCGACTTTCTGCAGGCCGTTGATGTCGGTTTCGGCAAACACGCCGCATTTGCCGGCAACTTTGTGCAGCTTGATCCCGTGATACTTCTGTTCACCAAGCACTCAGCGTCGGGATTTTCAGCTTGGCGTTGATCTTGTCGATGACTGCGCCGGTACCGCCGGCGCACTTATCGTTCATCGACGGAATTTTTTTCTTGCGCCCGGTCTCGTCATCGTCTTTGAAGACGATAATCTTGGCGTCCTGACCGCCGAGTTCGATGACGGAATACACCTCGGGATGCAGCTTTTCGACGGCCAGCGAGACCGCCGTAACTTCCTGCACGAACTTCGCGCCGATCTGCTCGGCAATTCCGCCGCCGCCCGAGCCGGTCAGGAACATGCGCGTATTGTGCGCGGTTGATGCCGATGTCGGCTTCCATCCGCTTCAGAAATTCCAGGGTCTTTTCCGGCTGCTTGGTTTCATGGCGCTGGTAGTCCTGCCAGAGAGACCTGGTCTGTTGCCGCGTCCACGACGACCGCTTTCACGGTCGTCGAGCCGACATCGAGTCCGACCAGAAACTTGTGCTGTGATCGGTCGGCGTGTGAACGTGGCGCGCTTGTGCAATGAACGGCGCCTGAGGCTCGAGGGGAGCGATCTGAATCAGTCTCGGGCCATTATGGTCGTGCATGAATTCCTCTCGATCGATTACTTCGAAAGCAGCACCTAGGTGAGTGCCGCCGGGAAAAAATCACCCTAAGTGTTTCTCTGCGATCTCCGCGATCTCGGCGGTGTAGCTATTAATCGCCCGACATCGCCGGAACAGCTTTCCACCGGCACCCGCGACCGCTTCCAGAATCGCGTGTCTTTGTTGATCCGATCGCTCACATGCAAGATGAACTGTGCCGCGGTCCCGGCGACTCCTTGCCGGTGTGGCACGTGATAGAAGGGCCGCTTCAGTTCGGGATGTTCCGCGATGTACTCGCGAATGTGGTCCATGCTTTTGCCGTGGATCTTCAGGCACTCCTCGAATTCAGTTTTGGCCTTTACCTTCGCTTCGCCGAGCGCCATCTGCACGCGGCTGTGGGCATTGACCTCTCCTTCGCCTGAAGTTTCGATCGGAAGGAAGATCATGTCCTTGAATTTGTTGATGACCGCCGACTGCACGCCATCCGACTGCGAGGACGGCATGCAGCCAAACGGCTTCAGCGCCAGCACCATGTGGCAGAGTTTGTGCACCGTGTAGTAGACGTTCTTTCCGACTTCCAGGTGGCCCTCTCCACCGCGCGCGAACTGGTTGTAGAAGGGATGTGCCAACTCCGCTAACTCTGTCTGCGGCACGAGATGGTGCGTAATTCCCCCCAGATTCTTCGACGGTCCGATGGTAGAAGAAGCCCCACATGCCTTCGCCCGCGCTGATTCCCCAGAGCTTCTTTCGCAGGCCGATGTAATTGGCAAAATTCTTCTTCACTTCGTACCACTCGGTAGTCCGGTGCGGACGATTCACCGGCCACTTCGCCTTGGCATGCGCCTTGGCCTGATACATCAAATACGCGACCCAGGTTGCGATCGGTTCGACCATGACCTGCGCGCCCTCGCGCTCCAGAAACTCGAACATGTGGAAGTTCCCGTCGCCTTCGGTGAGTTGCGCCCAGAACTCGCCGGTGATCTTCACCAGCGGCTTTACCCGAGTGCGGTCCACTTCGATCGAGTCCATCTTCTCCCGGGCGGTACGAAGCGCATTCAGATAGTCTTTGCCCCACATGTGTTCGTGCCACTTGCCGAACACGTTAAACGTATTCCGCAGAATCTTGTTGCTCTTGAATTTCGGCTTCGCCCAGTTCGGTGCGCATTCTTCAATCTCAAAGGACTTCCGATTCTTTAAGTCATCACAAAGTCCATCGACCATCTCGCGGAACACACGGTCCGTCTCGCCCTTGCGTTCTTCGTACGGACGAATCTGGTAAATCAGGTCGTTGATGACGTCGCCGAGATGCATGGCGTTGAGCATGCCGAAGCCGAAGTCGACCGTGAACTTCAGTCCAGGTTCGCCTGAGGCCGCTTTGATTCCATCGCTGTCCTTGAATAGCAGCACGCGGAAGCCATCGAACCCCGCATTCTTCAAGGCGAAGCGATACTCTGCTTCATACATTCCAAAACGGCATGGACCGCAGGAGCCAGCGGTGAAGAAGACGTAGTTGTCGAGAATCTGTTGGCGAGAAAGGCCCTCTTTTTCCAGAAACTGGAGATACTGAACCAGATTGCCGACCGTGAAGTAGGTGGGATTGCACTGCCCGTTGTTGCCGAATTCTTTTCCGGTCTGAAACGCCGGCACATCAGGTACCGGCAGCTTCTCGCAACGATACCCGCAGCCTTGAAACACCGCCCGAATCAGGTCCTCGTGCTTCCAGGTAAAGCCGCCAAACAGAATCGTCGTATGCGGCCGTTGCTCGGCCGTGAACGCCCGCTCCACCGGACGATGGAAATGATTGGGTTTGTCGAGACCGGCGATTTTGCGCAGCCTCGCTCGCTCGCCTTCCAGGCGTTGCTTGATCTCAGCATCATTTTCAATCTGGACGAGATTCGTTGCCATATCTTCCTCCGGCGGTGGACGGTAACAGGTAATGAACGTTGGATTGGTCGGGGTGAGGACAGTTTCTGAAGCGTACTGGTTGAGGGCGCGCAGAGGTTCTGAGCAGACGCGGAAGAGGAACCCTCCCGTTAACGTCAGATCTTGCGCTCAACTGCATCACAACTCCAGGGGTTAAATACGGGGCCCGAATGTCGCGCCTATGTAGCGCACATTCCGTGGAACAAAAATGGAGTGTCCGAATCTTAGAGACGGACAGCTAGGGAGGCGGTTGCCTCAAGTTTCTCCCCAAGCCGAAGCAAAAACGAAGAGGACGATCTAGTTTCTTTTAGCAGAAAATGTTCCTCGATTGCAAGACGGAATCAAGCTTTCGAGCGATGAATTCCCGAAGCGGATCGCGACATCAGCGATTGGCATTGTCATGAACGCACAGCCAATCGATTTTTTAATCGGCACGGTACAAGATACGAGCTTAACCCGATCGAATAATTGCATAGGAACTAACAACACTAATATGGTGGCGACCAACCCTCGACTGTCTCGTTGAAGCATTCTGCAATGCGAAACGACGACAAAGGTGTGGTCCCTGGCCAGTAGATAGCCATTCCACAAGATCCACGCCTGGCAACTCTCGGCCACTTTTCACAGAGCAGAACCCGGCCGATTTGGGTTCACAAGTTGACACAGCCGTCCTGCAAGTGAAAACATCCCCGCCGTCCGCACTATCGGCAGGCCCGTGTGTCGCTGCTCAAGGACCCGCGAACGGACGATGCATTCAGCTCCCGTGGAGGAGAATTACTTTGAAACCTTCGATGCGGTTAGGACTTCTTCTGACGCTTGCTGGCTTGATCGCAGCCGCTTCTGCGACACCTGTGCGTTTACGCTGCGAATATCTCGAAAATCCTTTGGGCATCGATACACCCGCGCCTCACCTCTTCTGGCAAAGTGATAACGGCGAGCGCAACTGGACCCAAACCGCGTATCAAATTCTAGTTGCCAGCAGCATCGAACGCCTCCAACCCGGCCATGCCGATGTCTGGGACAGCGGCAAGACCGAGTCGAGCGAATCAGTGGGAATTGCTTACAAGGGCCCGACGCTGGAATCGCGAAAAAGGTACTACTGGCAAGTTCGGGTCTGGGATGCGACCGGCAATAGCTCTGTGTCACAGGAACAGGCTTGGTGGGAAATGGGCCTTCTTCATCCTGGTGACTGGCAGGCAAAGTGGATTCACTGGAAGAACCTCGAAGAAGGCACCGACCGTACGGGGATTCGCTGGATTTGGGTGCCGAACGAAGACGCATTGGCAGTTGCGCCAAAACAATCCGCTACGTTTCGCCTGAAATTTAGCCTTACGGAAAAGGCGCGTCAGGCAGTTCTCGCCCTGACTGCGCGAGGAACTTTTGTCGCGAAGGTAAACGGACACGAGGTCGACTCCAAGCGAGGCTGGGAGAGCTTCGATCGCCGCGACATTTCCGATGAACTGGTAGTCGGAAGCAATACCGTTGAAGTGACAGTGACAGCTCCTGAATCGCCGCAATACGGACCGGGTGCCGGAGCCAAGACTACGAAATCTGGCTTGGCGGCGCTGCTGAAGATCGTCGCAGCGAACGGTCGCACGACGCTCTTCCCCACGGATCAGAAATGGGAAGCAAGTCTCGAAGGCCAGCCCGGCTGGCACCCAGCCCAGATCGTTGCAGACTTGTCGGATAAGCGACTCGGTGATCCCGGCCCATTGCCGCAACCCGCGGCGTACCTGCGTCGGCAATTCGCAATTTCGAGGAACGTACAGCGTGCGAGACTTTACGCCACGGCTCTCGGCAGCTATCGCGTATTTGTGAACGGCAATCGAGTCGGCTCCGATGTCCTAACCCCCGAATTCACCGACTACCGAAAGCGCGTGCTTTACCAGGCATACGATGTGACCAATCTTCTGGCGAAGGGCGAGAACGTAATCGGTGCGCTGTTGGGTGACGGTTGGTACGGAAGCGGACTCACGTGGGCTGGCATGCATTTCTTTCTTTCACCCGACCGCTTTTTGGCACAACTCGAGCTCGATTACACAGATGGAAGTCACGAAACGCTCATGAGCGACGATTCCTGGAGAGCCGCTCCTTCCCCGATTCTTTGGTCCGAGATTTATGCGGGCGAGTCCTACGATGCGCGCCTGGAACAATCAGGGTGGCAGAAAGCAGGATTCAATGACGCGAACTGGAAACCTGCGGCCATCGCGGATGCGCCTGCGATCGCTCTTTCCAGCCAGATCACCCAGCCTGTGCAAGTCGTTGCCACGCTGAATGCGAAGACAGTGACCCCCGTTGCAAACCGTGCCTACGTCTTCGACATGGGTCAGAATATGGTGGGATGGGTCACGCTGAAGGTAAGAGGTGCGGCAGGTTCCAAAGTCCGTCTGCGATTCGCAGAAAGACTAAATCCCGACGGTACTATCTACACCGCGAATCTGCGCAACGCCGATGCTACCGACACGTACATTCTTAAAGGCGGAGGGGAAGAGACCTTCGCCCCGCAGTTCACCTTCCATGGATTCCGATATGTCGAGGTCACTGGATACCCGGGCGCCCCACCTCTCACCGCGATCAAGGGTGACGTCGTCAGTAGTGTGAGCGGCGCGCCGGCGGCAAAAGTGACGACTGCGAGCGATCTGGTGAACCGTATGTGGGAAATCGGCATCTGGGGACAACGAGGAAATTTCCTCAGCATTCCGACCGACTGTCCCCAGCGCGATGAGCGTCTGGGCTGGATGGGGGATGCCGGAGTCTTCTGGCGGACGGGAAGTTACAACTTCGACGTAGCCGCGTTTTCGCAGAAATTCATACAGGATATCGTCGACGCGCAGACCGCCCAGGGCGCTTTTACCAACGTATCTCCTAATACGCTTCCTTTTGGCGGTGGCGAGACGGAAGGAACATCGGCATGGCAGGAAGGAATGGTCGGCGCACCCGGATGGGGAGATGCGGGAGTGATCGTTCCGTGGACCACATGGATCCAGTACGGAGACAAGTCTGTCATCGAAAACAACTGGGACGCTATGCAGCGCTGGATGGAGTTCATCCAAAGCCGCAACCCCGACTTTATCCGCAAGAACGGAGTTGGCCCGAACTTCGCAGACTGGCTGGCACCCGATCCAAATACCAATAAGGACCTGCTCGCAACCGCCTACTGGGCCCTGATCGCTCACATGATGTCTCAGATGGCGCACGCCATCGGAAATGAGGCTGGGGCAACGCGCTATGACGATCTTGGGAAGAACATTCGCTCAGCGTTTCAGAAGGAGTACATCAAAGAAGATGGACAGGTCGGCACGGGAACCCAGACTTCTTACGTTGTTGCCCTGTACACCAAGATGGCGCCCGAATCTCTGGAGCCAGCACTCGCGGACAGATTGGTGAAAGACATCGAGGTGCGCAATTGGCATCTCTCCACCGGATTCCTTGGCACCCCATTCCTGCTGTTTGTGCTCGCCGACCACGGCCGTTCCGATGTGGCCTACCGGCTTCTGCTCAATGACACCTATCCTTCCTGGGGCTACATGCTTTCGAAAGGCGCGACTACGTGGTGGGAGCGATGGAATGGCGACACTGGTGATCCCTCAATGAACTCGTACAATCATTATGCGTTCGGGTCCGTGATCGCGTGGGTGTATCGCTATGCCGCAGGAATCGACACGACCCCTGACTCGCCGGGGTTCAAGGAAATCGTCATTCACCCGCATCTGGATTCTCGCATGCCGTCAGCGCGCGCGGAATATGATTCCGTCTACGGAAAGATCGTGAGCGATTGGAAGGGAACTCCTGCGGGTCCTTTTTCGCTACGGGTCACGATTCCAGCCAACACCCGTGCGCGGATCTTCTTGCCCGCAATTCCAGGGGCCCGAATCACAGAAGGTGGCAAGGCCATCGAAGCGCAATCGGAGGGCGGATCAAACGTCGTTCGCGTCGGCTCCGGGAGCTACACCTTCGAAGTGAAGTAGCTACGGACCGAGCTATTCGGAGGGCTTGAGTGGCTCAGGTGCTGTTTCTTCTCTCCGTCGAGACTCGACAGAACAGGAAGCTGTGCGTCAAGTCGGCACCCCGAGCTTGGGCAGCAACCATTGCGTGAGAAGAAGGTAAGCGACGACAACAACGACCATCCAGATCCAGTCCGGCATCAGTCTGCTCCTCGTAGAGTACTGCGCATCATGGTGCCGCGGCTACTACGTCTTTGAGTCAGTTTCCTCATAGGCACCGAGGCAAATCTTTGTAACGACGCGGCATGCCGGGCCGTACTGCGGCACACCAAATCGCAGAGCCTGAACACAACCGGATCTGCAATGCTGTAGTAGATACTGTTTCCTGAACGCTCGCGACCCACCAGGCCCGCGTCGAACAGAATCTGTAAATGTTTCGAGATGTTGGGTTGGTTCCCGGCCAGATGGTCCACGATCTGGCTGACCGTCATCGCTCCGCCTTGGAGCGCCTGCAGAATGCGGAGACGGCACGGTTCTCCGAGCACCTGGAAACGTCGCGCCACCAGGTCTATCATCTTCTCGTGCATCTTCAATTGTTCTCGAAACGCCATCTAACTATATAATTATACATGCATATACTTAATAAATCTAACCTTCAACGAAGGTCCGTGAATGCGATCTGACATCGAACAGGCGATTTCCCTCTTGCGGCAAGGCGATGACGGGGCGCTCGAAAAGGCCATCGCACTCCTGCAGCACGCCGTGTTCGCCTTTGGGATGAGAGTCTGCGGCCAGCGCGAAGACGCCGAAGACACGATGCAAGAGGTGCTGCTGAAGGCTATTCCGTACCTGCCGAAGTTCGACAATTCCAAAGCTTTGGCGAAATGGCTATACACCGTGGCGAAAAACCGCTGCCTGATGAGCCGTCGCAAGAGCAAGTTCGCGCCGAAGCACGAATTGTCTTTAGACGAATTGATGCCCGACCGCGAAGAGTTGGAACTGCTCGACAAGGCGCCACCCGTCAACCCTGAGACCGCATCCATTCGAGGTCAGGAAGGCCAGCGCCTGAAGGAAGCCGTCCGTGCTTTACCACCGCACTATCGGATTGTGATCGTCCTTCGAGACATGGAGGGCTTTACTGACGAGGAGGTTGGGGAGATCACGGGTTTACGCCCTGGGACCATTCGCGTGAGGCTTCATCGAGCGCGCCTGTTCGTGCGCAGGGAGTTGGAAAGGGCGGCCGGCCCTTCCGGCCGAAGCTCAAAGAAATCGAAGCCAGCACCTTCAGGGAATGGACGCTGCCGCAAGATGTTCGCGGGACTCTCCGATTACCTGGACGGTGAATTGGACGAATTCTCTTGCGAGGAGATAGAGTCTCACCTCGAGGGGTGCGAACCGTGCAAGAAGTTTCTTCGCAGTTTGGAAGCGGCTATACAGACCTGCCAGAAGTCACCGGCGGAGTGTCCCGATCAGCGAACTACCACCGCCCTCAGAAAGCAACTCCTGGCAACCTACAGCCGGGCCCTCGCCAGCCCTGCCAAGTGACGGAATCCTAACGTCGTAGGGCAAGAGGAGTATGTAATCTTGATCGTGGTTGTGTCATCCCGAGTGGAGCAGAATTGCCGATTTTCGGCAATTTCGCGAAGTCGAGGGACCTCGCGTTCGTTTTTTCAGCCACATCATTAACTCTTCTTACGTCCTCATCTGTCCTCACTCCATTTCCCCCTGTAACAGATTCCGCGCGATTGCATTTATGCAATGTGGCTCCTGTGAGGATGCCGCCGAGGAGACCCCCCATGATTTCCGCAAGAGTTGAGCTGACCCAGCCTCTTATCCAGCAGCGTCAGTTTGTCGCCCGAACCGGCAGTGAGCACTACATGTTGTTGGATGACAGCGCCGGGGGCACCGGTCCCAAGCCCATCGAACTCGTTGCCGCCGGACTGGCCGGATGCACGGCGTTCGACGTCATCACGATTCTCCGCCAGAAATATCACCAGAAGGTTACGGGCTACGAAGTGCGTGTGGAAGCCGATCAATCCGAGCGCCCTCCCCAGGTTTTCATGGCTATCCGCATTCATCACGTAGTCCGGGGCTTTGATATCGACGCCGCTGCGCTCGAACAGGCAATTCACCTCTCGGAAGAAAAGTACTGTTCCGTCGGTGCCATGCTGCAGAAGACAGCCAGTTTCCATACGACATTTGAAATTGTTGCCGAGAAAACAGAGTGGGTGAATCCGGCAGAACCCGCCGCAACCCGAGCGTGAGGATTTCTTATGCAGTTAGTGATCAGGATCACAGTCCGAATGCCCGTCCTTGGCAGACCATCAAGAGACGAGACGGAGCTACCGTTCTATCAGGTCGTGCCCGCATGATTTCTCTTGCTCGATTCTTTCCACCCTTTGTCCTGGGCATCATGGTGCTTGGCCCCGGCCCCTTCGCATTTCCCCAAACCTCGCCCTCGCCCTCCCTTTCATTGCAGCAGGCGGCGAATATCGCCCTGGAAAAGAATCCATTGCGCAAGGCGGCACTGGCCGATTCGAAAGCAGCGTCGGCAGGAGTGCAGGAAGCTCAGTCTTTTCTGATGCCCCACGTGACCTTTTCCGAAATGGCTACGCGCGGCGACGATCCGGTGTACGTGTTTGGCAGCAAGTTGCGCCAACAGCGCTTCACACCAAACGATTTTGCCTTGAACAACCTGAACCGGCCCGTGCCCTACGGCAACTTCACGACACGCTTTGGCGGGACATGGAACCTGTTCGACTCCTTCGCTTCTTGGCACGGAATCAATCGTGCGAAGGAGATGAACACTGCCGCCACTCACCAACTCGAACGCACCGACCAGGAGATCTTGTTCCGGGTCGTGCAGTCGTACTACGGAGTGCTGCTCGCCGCCAGGCAGTTGGATGTAACAGAACAAGCGCAGAAAACCGCAAAAGCCATTATGGATCGCAGCCAGGTGCGCTTCGATGCCGGGCTGGTGGTCGAATCCGACCTGCTCAGCGCGAAAGTACGGCTCGCGAGCCGCGACCAGGAACTCATTCGCGCGAGGAACAATCTGGAACTTGCGCGGGCCCAACTCAACCTCGCCATGGGCGTGGCGGCCAATACTCAATACGAGCCTGCCAGTCCGCTAGCTGAGAAGAAGTTTGAAGTTGTTGCGCTTCCAGAGATGGAGCAACTGGCGCTCGCAAGCCGGCCTGACCTCAAGCGAATCGAATCCCAGCGGTCCGCACAAGAACTCAGCGTGGCGATTGCGAAGTCATCCTTCGGTCCGCGCTTGAACGCCTTTGCCGGATGGGAATTAGACAACCCTACCTTCGTCGCGGGCGGTGGCGGAAACAACTGGCTTGGCGGGATCGAACTGCAAATCGATCTCTTCCAGGGCGGAGCGAAACGCGCCGCGTTATCGCGTGAACGCGCTACGGCCGAAAAGATCGCTGCCCTCAAGCAGGCAGCCATGGACGCCGTTAGGCTTGAAGTCCGGCAGGCCTACTACGACCAGGATTCGAGCCGTCAGCAAATCGAGGTGGCGCGTTCCGCTATCGATCAGGCGCAGGAAAGTCTGCGCATCAACCAGGATCGTTACGACGGCGGTTTGCTCACCATCACCGACCTTCTGGGCGCGGAAGAAGCCGCCCGGCGCAGCCAGACCGATTATTGGCAGGCCGTCTTTCAGTATCACATCAGCTACGCCAATCTGGAGTTGGCCAGCGGAACTTTGAATCCTCAGTCTTCGGTGCTCATGCCATGAATCTGATTCCTACTTCAAAACTGAACCGCGTCCTGAAACTTACAACTGGAACTGCGGCACTCGGAGTGATGCTCACACTCGCCGGCTGCTCTGGCGAACAAAAAATAGTCAGTGCGGCGCCCGAGACCGTAAGTAACGTTTCCGTGGTCTCCGCGCGGGCAGCGACTGTCCCCGATTTGATCGAAGCGGTGGGCAATCTGCGCGCTGCCCAGACCAGCCAACTCGCTGCGCAGATGATGGGCACCCTCGTCGAGGTCAGGGCTCGCGAAGGCGACCGCGTGCAGCGTGGACAAGTGCTGGCGGTCATTGATGAGGCCCAGCCCCGCGCCGCCCTGGACCGGGCTACGGCGGCCGACTTCGCGGCCCAGCAGGAGATCAGAGCCTCCGACTCCGATTTCGCCCTTTCGGAGTCCACATTCAAGCGCTACCAGACTCTCTACGACAAGAAGTCCGTCAGTCCTCAGGAATTTGACGAGATCCGGGCCCGCTACCAGGCGGCACAGGCGCGGCGCGAGATGGCTCATGCCGGCCAGGCCCAGGCCAATGCCGCGCTCCAGCAGGCTCGCACCGCTCTCGGATACACCCACATCGTGGCTCCATTCGATGGTCTCGTCACCGAAAAGAAAGCTGACGTCGGCACGCTGGCCAGTCCCGGCATGCCGATCTTCACCGTCGAGGATTTGCACCGCTATCGTCTCGAAGCCACCGTGAACGAAACTGATCTCCGCTACGTGCGCCTGGGCCAACAGGCACCGATTTTTGTGGATTCAATCGGCGACCGCCAGCTTAGAGGAAAAGTAGTCGAGATCGTTCCCGCCGCCGACCCGGCTAGCCGCAGTTTCCTGGTGAAAATCGAGGTGCCGTCCGATCCGGCACTGCGCTCAGGCCTCTTTGGCCGGGCGGAGTTCACTCGCGGAGAGCGCCCGGCTTTACTCGTCCCCCGCAGTGCGGTTGTAGAGCGCGGCCAACTCCAGGGCATTTACGTGCTTGATCAAAACAGGATCGCCGGCTTGCGTTACATCACAGTCGGCCACGCGTCAGCGACGCAGGCGGAGGTGCTGGCGGGCGTTCAAGCGGGAGAAATGCTGGTCGCCGATCCCGGTACCCGCGAACTCACTGGCAAGAAGGTCGAGTCCCGCTAGGACAATCGTATGAGCGCTCAAAAGAACAATTCGCATCTCGAAAATGGCGCGCATCCTGCTCTCCGGCTGGCGGGAAAAGTCGCTCATGCCTTCATTGATTCGAAGCTGACTCCGCTGGTCATCGTAGGTGCGCTGTTGCTGGGCGCATTCGCCATTCTCCAAACGCCTCGGGAAGAGGAGCCTCAGATCGTCGTGCCCATGCTCGACGTCTTCGTCCAGATGCCCGGGGCGTCGTCGCAGGAAGTCGCGCAGCGCGTCAGCCTGCCAATGGAGAAGCTGCTCCGCGAAGTGCCGGGGGTCGAATACATCTACTCGATCAGCCATCCCGGCATGAGCATGCTGATCGTGCGCTTCTATGTCGGAACGAAAGAAGAAGATGCGATCATTCAAACCTACAACAAGCTCTATTCAAATTTCGATCGCATTCCGCCCGGAGTATCACCGCCAGTCATCAAAGTCCGCTCCATCGACAATGTGCCGATCATGGCACTCACGCTTTGGGGCAAGGATTACGATTCCTACCGCCTGCGTCGCATTGCCGGCGAGTTGGAGAACTCGCTCAAGAAGCTGAACGATATCTCGGAGACGGCAATCATTGGGGGCCAGCCTCGGCAAGTGCGGGTCGTGCTTGATACCCAGAGGCTTGCCGCCTACGGCCTTACCCCCGGCGCGGTCGTGGCTCAGCTACAGAGTGCCAACAGCCGGGGACAAGCCGGCAGCTTTGCCCGCGACAACCGCGAATTTCAGGTGGAAGCCGGATTGTTCTTCACCCGTGCCGAAGATCTCCGTCAAGTTGTGCTCGGAGTTCATGCGGGACGTCCCGTATATCTGCGTGATGTGGTTGAGAAACTCGAAGACGGCCCCGCTGAACCCGACAGCTACGTTTTGTACGCCAACGCGAAGGGAGCCACCGGCCAGGTATCGAATCCCGAATATCCTGCCGTAACCATCACCCTCGCCAAGCGCAAAGGGACGAACGCGAGTGTCATCGCCGAGAATGTTCTCCAAAACGTGGACGCATTGCGCGGCTACATGCTGCCGCAAGACTTGGACATCACGGTGACGCGCAACTACGGCGAGACCGCCAAGGACAAGTCCGATGAACTGCTGAAGCACCTGCTCATCGCGACTCTCTCAGTGACTCTGCTGATTGCACTCGCATTAGGGTTCCGCGAGTCGGGAGTAGTCCTGCTGGCGGTTCCAGTCACTTTGGCACTCACCCTGGCAATCTTCTACGTCTTTGGATACACGCTGAATCGCGTGACGTTATTCGCTCTAATCTTTTCCATCGGCATCCTCGTCGACGACGCGATTGTCGTGGTTGAAAACATTGTTCGGCACTTCCGTCTCCCCGGAAGCCGTGGGCGCTCGTTGGTGGATGTTGCGGTCGAGGCCGTAGATGAGGTGGGCAATCCCACCATTCTCGCCACCTTCGCGGTGATCGCCGCCATTCTTCCGATGGCCTTTGTGCGTGGGCTGATGGGACCGTATATGCGCCCGATCCCGGTCGGCGCTTCCGCCGCCATGGTGTTCTCCTTGATCGTGGCGTTCGTAGTCTCGCCTTGGGCAGCACTCAGGCTGCTCCGGCATTATGCCGGGGACAGCGCCCATGCTCATCACGAAGCCGAAGGCTGGACCACACGCTTCTACCGCAAGGTCATGAACCCGCTGATCCTCAACGCAACGAGGAGATGGATTTTTCTCGGCGGTGTGGTCGTCCTGCTGCTGGCGGCTGTGGCCTTCGTTCCGCTGAAATGGGTGCGGGTGAAGATGTTGCCGTTCGACAACAAGAGCGAATTCCAGGTTATCGTCGACATGCCCGACGGAACGCCGCTCGAACAGACCACGCGCGTCGCCCAGACCCTGGGGAATTATCTGTCACAGCAGCCGGAAGTTACCAACTACCAGATCTACGCGGGCACGTCTGGCCCGTACAACTTCAACGGTCTGGTGCGGCACTACTTCCTACGCCGTCAGCCGAATCAAGCTGATATCCAGGTGAATCTGTTGTCGCGTCACGACCGCAAAGCGCAGAGCCACGAAATCGCGCGCCGCTTGCGGCCCGAGCTGGTCAAATTAGCGGTGCCGTTCGGCGCCCGCATCAAAGTTGCTGAGGTTCCGCCGGGGCCTCCCGTTCTGCAAACCCTCGTCGCGGAAGTCTACGGCCCCGATTACAAAGGACAGATACAGCTTGCGGGCCAGATCAAGCAGGTCTTTCAACAAACGCCCGGAGTGGTCGATGTCGATTGGTACGTGGAAGATCCTCAGACGAAGTACGACCTGAAAGTCGACCTCGACAAAGCATCCCTGCACGGGATTTCTGCCGCTGAGGTGACGCGGACTCTGCAGATTGGACTTGGCGGCGCAGATGCCGGACTGCTCCACGACGCGCATTCGCGGGAAGATGTCCCCATCCAGGTCCGTTTATCCCGCGCCGATCGCTCAGGAATTCAGAATCTCGAAAATCTCAAGCTGCCTACTCCTTCCGGCGGTCAGATTGCCTTGCAGGAAGTCACGAACCTGAGTCAGTCGACGATCGATACCAGCGTCTATCGCAAAAACCTGCAGCCGGTTGTCTACGTGACAGGGGATGTGGCCGGAGAAGAAGAAAGCCCGGTCTATGCGATTGGAAAGATGAGTGACGCGATTGCCAAGATCAAGTTGCCGGACGGCTACAGCGTCAAGCAGTACAAGGGCACTACGATGCCTGAACGCACCGACCACTACTCCATGAAATGGGATGGCGAGTGGCACATCACCGTCGAGGTATTTCGCGATCTTGGCCTGGCCTTCGCGGCGGTGCTCGTTCTCATATACGTGCTGGTCGTGGGATGGTTCAAGAGCTTCAGGACTCCGCTAGTGATCATGGCTCCGATTCCATTGACGCTGGTCGGCATCCTGCCTGCTCACTCGCTGATGGGCGCATTTTTTACCGCAACCTCGATGATCGGCTTCATCGCCGGAGCGGGAATCATCGTGCGCAACTCGATCATCCTCGTCGACTTCATCGAACTGCGGCGGGCGCAGGGAATGTCCTTGGAGGACGCAGTCGTGGACGCCGGGGCGGTACGTTTCCGTCCGATGCTGCTAACCGCCGCCGCCGTCGTAGTCGGCGCTAGCGTGATTCTCTTCGACCCGATTTTCCAGGGTCTCGCGTTATCGCTCATGGCTGGCGAGGTTGCTTCCACCGTTCTTTCGCGGATGGCAGTGCCCGTTCTCTATTACATGTCGGAAAGAAGAGATTTGCCGCCGTCACACACGCATTCTCCCGAAAATATCGCGGAGTGCGAGACACCGGAATGCGCGGTTCAATAGAACACGATTACATCGTTAAAAAGGAGATGACAATTATGACCGTAGAACGTGGCCTTCGACTGATGGCTGGAGTCTTTATCCTGCTCTCGCTCGCCTTGGGACACTGGGTACATCCGTACTGGTACCTGTTCACTGCTTTTGTGGGGCTGAATCTGTTCCAGTCGGGAATCACCAACTGGTGTCCCGCAATGTACCTGCTCAGGAAACTGGGTCTGCGGGCGACGGAATCGCTGTAACGAAATGTGGGATTCCGGCATTTACTGTTCAGAGGACGCGAACCATGCTGCGAATCCTGGTTTTCGAAGAACCAACCTCTGTGAAATTGCGCTTGGAGGGTAGCCTCACCGCTCAAACCGTGCCTGTGCTCACTCAGCGCTGGGCAGAAGTTCGGAGCAGGCTCAACGATCGCAAGGCCATACTCGATCTCGGTGACGTAGTGGAAGTCGATGAAGCGGGAAGGCGCACGCTCGTTTGGCTGGCCCAATCAGGAGCCAGACTGGGATACGCGCACCCGAATGTGCGATCCTTCGTAGAGACCGTTGCCTGCGATGCTCCGGGGATTCCGCACTTTACTGCTGGCCTTTGGAAGCGTCTGCACTTGGCAGGCTGTGACCGGCGTTGGGATTCCCCTTATCGCTTCTGCCGCCTTATCTGCGCGTTACTGCCGTCCAGCTTTCGCCCGTGCGGCTGCCGGACAGAATAAGGCCATTCCATGCTTGACCGTACATTCCCGAATGTACGTCTGCGATTTCGCCGCTCGCGACCGACCGGCCGCATACTATCTTGCTCAAGTAAATCCGCGGGATCCGCCAGTACCGCATCCGCCGGACGCGAATGTGGAGAATTGTCGCTCCACTTCGGTGGCATGACATTTTGGGCATTCCACGTCGCTGTCGGCGTCCTTAATCCGGCGAAGCAACTCAAAGACCTTGCCGCAACTCCGGCACCGATATTCGTAAAGAGGCATTTGGGAATCCTACCTGATCAAGGGTCTTCCAATCACCGAGCTGCCCGCCCTGCCCGGTTTCTATGCTGGCGTGACCGCTGCATTTAGCACGATGCGTGGATCCAGAATAATCTCACTATTCAGGGAGCGTGAGACCAGGCAGGCCCTTTCCGCCTTCTCCAGAAGCCGCAGGCCACGCTCGCGATCTCCTTCTTTCTGAACCGTCAATACCGGCCGCACCGTTACGCGCGTGAACCTGTATCCGCCCTCCCTTTTTTCCACCTGGCCGTCCACCGAAACCTCTAAGCCGGCTGCCGCGAACTTCGAGAACACAGCGATCGCCTGGAATGTCGTTACAAAACACGTCGCCACAGCTGAAGTGAAAAAGTGCTCCGGGGTCCACACCCCGGCTTCACCTTGAAACTCCAAAGGAGCCGAGAAGCGAATGGGCGGCTCGACTCCAAGTCCCGCAGCGATGCCGTTACGGGCAGTTGTCCAACGAGCGGATGATACGAAATTAAGGCTATTCTCCATGGCGATACATCCTTCTTTAGTAAGAAATGCTTTTGATTCCGAAACTGTTACAGGTGCCCTTACCCGTTTTGAAAACGGGCTAACGCCTCCACGGTCAGACCACGTGCCTGGCGATCCAGTGGCCGACGCCTCTGCTGACCGCGATGATGGCCACAGCAACGCTAAGATGTTTCACTATTTCTGACATGACACTCACCCGGCGATAGCGAGCCAGAATGCAAGTCAGGGCCGCGAGTAGCGACATTCCCCATGCCATACCCCACAGGACTGCGAGATGCTTCGGAAGCAGCGCGACGATTAGCACAAAGCTAAGACATACAAAAAGGCGTGTCCCGAAATTCGTCAGCGTCCCCACAAATGCATCTTTTTGCTCAAAACGTTCTGACTCCTGGTACATGTGAACGCTCAGGGAATCAGTAAGGTTGTCGGCGACGGCCGCGATCAATAGGGCACTGACCAGGCTGGCCTTTCCTGCGTTAGCGGCCTCGAGGCCGGCAATCAACGCCATGCTGGTTACGATTGCAGCGGTCGCGCCAAAGCTGATCCTGCTTGGCCGAATCATCTCTCCTAATGTAACTTGATGCCCCACGCATCGTCGTGATCCTGGTCACTTGCCCACGTTCGAATCGGACGGGGATTTGTGTGGACAAACCGTGATCGTCGCCGAGATCAGAGCCAGACCTGGTGCGATCAGACCACTGGGTCTTTCCGCGCAAAGGTCCTCAAGCGGTTGTGACCGCGTTCACAGGCAAATGTGACTGATGTCGTTGAGGATGTTTCTGCTCACTGTAAAAATAACAAAGTATCCGACCCTAACCCACCATTGTTGATCCCTGAGGAGGCGTTCATGTCAGGTTCCCGTTCACGCCATTTCATCTGGTTCGCTCTGCTGATCACACTCATCCTCATCCCTGTTACCTATCTCGTATCGGCTTCCGGCAAGAAGGTGGTCGTAAACGACGAGGCCCTGAAGCTCTACACTCCGCTTCCGGCGATGATGAGTTCACCCGGCAATCCTGTGACCGACGCCAAAGTAACGCTCGGACGGATCCTCTATTACGATCCTCGCCTGTCGGCCAACCAGAAGATTTCCTGCAATACCTGCCACCCACTCGATGCGTACGGCGCCGAATCCAAGCCTGTGTCAACCGGCTTCAAGAGCCAGAAAGGGAACCGCAATGCGCCCACCGTGTACAACGCCGCGGGGCACTTTGTGCAGTTCTGGGATGGCCGCGCTCCCAGCGTCGAGGAGCAGGCGAAAGGACCCATCACGAACCCGATCGAGATGGCCATGCCATCCCATGCCGCTGCCGTGCAAGTGATCCAGTCCATGCCGGAGTACGTGGTGCTTTTCGAGGGGGCCTTTCCGCAAGAGAAAGATCCCATTAACTACGACAATATGGCGCTGGCGATTGGTGCATTCGAGCGAGGCCTGGTGACTCCGTCCCGTTGGGATGCCTTCCTCGAGGGTGACCATCGGCCCTGTCCGACCCTGAGAAGGCGGGCTTCAACACATTTGCCGCCACCGGCTGCCAATGGTGCCACGCCGGTCCATATGTGGGCGGATCGGCGTATCAGAAGCTAGGGGTCGTCAAACCTTGGCCCAACCAATCCGACCAGGGAGTCTACCAGCTGACCAAGGACGACATGGACAAGATGGTCTTCAAGGTGCCCTCGCTGCGCAATATCAGGAAGACGGCACCCTACTTCCATGATGGCTCGACCGCGGCTCTGAGCCAGGCGATCCGCAATATGGCAGTCCACCAGCGTGGAGTGACTCTCACCGACACCCAGGTAAAGTCGATTGAAACCTGGATGGATTCGCTGACGGGAGATCCCGGTGAGTTACATCACGCCTCCGCAGCTGCCGAAGAGCACGTCGCAGACTCCACAGCCTATCGGCGAGTGACAACCTGAGATTGGCGCTTGGGCCGGGCAACGGATTCCCGGCCCGACTGCTTTAGGGATGGTTGGAAAATCGGGGGAGGCGGGAGTCTGTTCTTCGTTTCTGCTGCAATGCCTGCTGCTTGAATGCCAGTTAATCCGAACGTCGGGATGAAGTTGAACTGCGGAATTCTGGGAGGGGATCAGATCACAAGCCGACGGCCGTTCTTCACTTGAGCACGAAGCACGCGCGGATCAGGGCACAAGCTTCTTTCACCTCAGGGAGCGCGAGGTAACAATGAACTTGTTTTCCGGTTCGACGCGTCTGGACCACGCCCGCCGCTCTCAATACTGCTAGGTGCTGGGAAAGGTTGGCTTCTGACACGCCTAAGCGCCGACGAAGTTCGGAGACGGGGCGTTCGCCATCGGCGATCAAATCGAGGATCTTCAGGCGGACGGGATTCGCAAAGGCCTTGCAGATTCCTGCCCGTCTCTCATAGAGTTCCTCGTCCATCGAGCGCTGCCCGTTGCGAGCTTTCATTTTTCGCGCCTTGGTCAATAGGCCTCCTCATGGCACTCATTCCACATCAACATGATAGCCCGTAAGCATTGCGCGAAGAAGACTTCCCGGAGTGGGGCCAGTAGTTGACAGGTAAATGTGGCCAATCAAAAATGCCAGAAACAGATAACTCCCGAGAGTATGCGCTGGGCCAAGAACCCAGAGTCCTCCAATCCGCGAGAAGAGTCCCGGCCAGCGATCCGCACCCCACATCAGGACGCCAGTGACAATCTGAAATGGCAGCAAGAACGTTCAGCAGCAGCAGGTATGTGATCTTTTGCAGGGGGTTCAGTTTGCGCCGAGGATCGGCGTCGAACGGGTGCTTCTCTCCTTTAAAGATGCCATAGAAATAAAAACGCGCCTGACGAATGGCCGCCCCGGTGAAGTCGTCCATGCGGGGCAGGAAATGATGATACTTTTCCGCCGTCACGTGGTAGAAGATCCCGAGGAAAGCATTGAAGATCAGCGCAAATCCGATCCAGGAATGCCAGCGAACTGCGTTGGCCATGGAACCGAATATTCCGAACCGATCGGGATAATGAATGGCCATGCCGGTGAGGATGAGGCCGATCATCCCGAGCGCCTGGAGCCAGTGCCATATGCGCTCGTGAAGTGAGTACAAAGGCGATGTGTGAATTCATAAGCGTCCACCTAAAAGGCGCAGATGCGCCATGTAGCAGACTGAACAAGACTGCCCCAGCAACGCACAGCCAGCCGAGCCACTCCACCCACGCGGCTCTGCTATAGCCGACGATGTAAAACGAACTCAGCAGACTCCGGTTGTCGAAAGAGGGTTCCTTCGTCGTGAAGTTCACAACATTGACGTTCTTTCCGCGATAGATGACCGGCACCCCTCTGGGAAGTGATGTATTCAGATCGACGGGGCGGGCGAGAATGCTGTTTTTCCCATGACAGGCCACGCAGTCGCGAATCGCCTGCTGCTTGCCCACAATGCCATGACGTCATCGCCCAGGGCACAACTTCAATTCGCAAGCTCGGGGTCGCGCGACGCCGGAATATTTCTGCAGCAGTCCTTTGACTAGCGCGATCTTTTCCGGCGTGTCATAAACGGCCTGAGGAAGGTCGATGATGCCGTCCTTGTCGGCAAATGCCTTGAGATACTCTGGCCGATAAGGAAATTCCCCTTCGGCCGGCTTGCCCGGAGAAAAGGCATTTTGCACCTGCCACGTAAAAACCGGCCTGCCTTTGCTCTTGTCGAACCAGTAGACGCCGGTGATCAGGTTCGTTGGCCGTATCTGCTGGATTGCCATTCTTGTCGACCGTGGGGATGTAGGCGGGCAGATAGCCTGTCTACCTCTGATTCCGGGATCCACAATGGAACCCTCAATGCCGCGATACGTGATGCGACTGCCGCCGGTGTCCATGACAAAACCCCAGTCGTCGCTGCGGTACGCCCAGAAGTGAACGGCCGGAATGTGGCAGGTCTGGCAGGCGAGGACTGCAGATGCCTGGATTTATAGGGAAGAAAGCGTGTCC
Organism: uncultured Acidobacteriota bacterium; assembly: GCA_963807095.1. Classification (GTDB taxonomy): domain Bacteria; phylum Acidobacteriota; class Terriglobia; order Terriglobales; family Acidobacteriaceae; genus Sulfotelmatobacter. The sequence continues at coordinate 23,557 of CAWEAF010000005.1, forward strand.
CTTTTCCGCATCGTGACAATCACCGCAGGCCCGCATCGTGTCGTGCCGCGTCAGATTGACAGTTTCCGGAGGAATGTTGCCGCGCGCGAAGTTGTGATCGGGCCGTCGCAGATAGACCGCCAGATCTTCCTCTGGGGTTTATAGCGCAGGTTCTTCTTCGGATCTTCTTGAATCATGCGCCCAGGATTATTCACGGAGAAATGACAGTCGATGCAGATCATTCCCTGCCGCCGCGTGAACGTCCCAGGGGAAATCCATCTTTTCCTTGCCGACAATGTTGGGAGAGACCGTATCGCTGATCTTGGCGCCGTTGTAGATCCAGCCGGACTTCTCGGTGCCGCGCATGATGTCGGCGTGCTGAATGGGCTGAATGGTGGTCGGTATTTCGTGCCGTGAAGCCATGGCATTGGGCACAGTTCTCAAGTGTCGGATCGGAGAGGTCGAGGGCCTCCGCCTTCACCGTTCCATCAGCATTGAACGCCGCGCGGTTATAGCTGAATGCCCCGGTCTGTTGGCGAACCACGATACCTGTATCCAGCAGGGTTGCATTATTGGCCCAGCGAAAATTTCCCGCCGCCATTTCCTTTTTGCGCTCGCCGCGGCTGGCTTTGGGGACATGACATAAAAAGCAGTCCGCTTCCGCAATGCCGCTCTTTCTGCCAATCCCAGGCAACGACCTGACCTGTCTCCCGGTCGCGAATGCTGTAGCTCGGATCCAATGGCCCGCTGGGTTTGGCCTCAGGACTGAGAAAGCGGTGCCCGCGCAGATCGTACTCCGAAATTCCTCCGCCCGTATGGCAGCCGCCGCATTTCGTCAGCCACTCCGGCTGACTCATATCGGCGTCCGAGGCGTCTTTGAATGTCGGCTTGAGTGAGCTGGCGGTTCGGGATAATCGAGAACTTCCCGAACATTCCTGGGGATGTATTGAAGGGGGCGCGCCATGCGACGCCAGCAGACGCCTGGTCCATCTCGTTCTTGCCCTGCTGGAAATGGAAGCTGTTGGCGATGAATTCGTAGTCGTGGCAATCTCCGCCGCAAGTCTGGCGCGTGCTGATCGGTTTGCCGCTCTTTAGCACGTTCTTTCCGGCCTCGTCTTTCAGAATGATTTGAGGATGCGCCACCTTAAGCGTCTTTACCGGTACGCCAGGCGCGCTGGCTGCACTGCCGGCCGCTTGACCAAACGACGGCCACTGAGAACAGCGCAGTTCCAATAACTGCACTCAATACCAAGCCGGATCTCGCGGAACAGCTCAGCAGGGAAGTCTTTACAATTCAAGCATATCTGTTCTCCTCATGCGGAAACTCGCACGCCGGATGCAGGTACCGACATGTTCAGTACTTACTTGCCGCAGGTCTCCGGTTGTGGAGAGTCCGCTCGCGTGATTGATGAGGAAACGCGGAAGAATCGAGCAATTGGTCCGCCGGCATGTGTTTCGTGAGCGGTTCTTTGCCGTGGTTGTGAGTTCCGGCTGCGAAATAGGCCCGCCACTGTGCCATGGTTTTGTTCATCGGCGTGAGTTCTCCGCCTACCGCTCCTTTGCTGTGGCATTGGCGGCAGTTGTCTTTGAAGAAATGACGTCCTTTGGTTTCGCTGCCCTTCTGGGCGGCGGGCAGGGCAGAGAATAGGCCTGACACAACGATAGTCGCGAGAACAATTGACATGAATCTTGCAAATCGCATCATGAAAGTCTCCAGCTTATTCACTTTCGTAAGTACGAAACTAACCAAAATGATAGCCGATTGTGCCCGGCAAGTTTCTGTGATCGAGGGCACACGTGCTATTGGCTGTTTCCCAAAACGGGATTCGTTCGACTGCATACTTAAGTAATTGCGAACTATCGAAAGTATGTGACTGTGCGCACTGCGCTTCGCATTGCTCTTGGTGAATCATGTATCTGCCGTACTCGGTCAACCTTCATTGCTCACCCTGACCGGTGCAGCCCGGCCTTTCGGCCTCAGAACCGTTCCGGCCGCGCAACTCATAGAAGAGAGGAATTCTTCAATGCGGAAGCTTCTGCTGGCTGTACCGATGTTTCTGCTGGTCTCGGGGCTATGGGCTCAAACGGCGCCGCCTGCGACGGATGATGCCGCCCAGCTTCGCCAGGAAATAGACCAACTCAAGAAAACCATCAATTCACTGGAGCAGCGCCTCGACGCGCAGGAGGGCGCGGCCAAGGCAGCGGCGCAAACTCCCGCCACGCAGTCCGCGGCGGCACAGCCTGCCGCGCCCAAACAGGAGGCGATCTCAGACCTTCAAACCAGCGTTCGCGACCTCAATGAGAGAGTCAACCACACTGAAAGGAAATCTTTACGTGACCGTTTGGAATGGGGCGGCGATTACCGCTACGAATTCCACGCGATTCGCGGCAACATTCCCGCCCACTATGATGGGATGCAATTGCAGAATCTCGTTGTGAACACCCTATGGCTCGCTACGCCCGCATCCCAGGGTGGTCTCGGGATGGCTCTCGATCCCAATATGTTCAGTACCATGACACCGGCACAGTTCTCCGGCTTCCTTAGCCAGCAAGTGCAGCAGAACTACAGCCAATATCAATACTTCAACAATAACTTGACATTTACCGGGCTGAAGCAGGGCATGAGCCAGTTTTCCCCCCAGATGCAGCAGATGTTGATGAGCTACCTGACGCAGGTGCCGGGCGTTTTGCAGAGCGCGTATAGCGCCAACAGCGATGCTTTGATGACAAACCGGCTGCGGCTGCGGTTTGACTCGCAGATCGCCGACAACATCAGCTTCGGCGCCCGCCTGAGCATGTACAAGGTGTTTGGTGACTCGACAGGGCTGCAAGTGTTCGATGGCCAGCCAACCTCGATGGCCATAGATGGCACCACGGTGGGCGTCCCCAGCGGCGACATGGTCCGCGTGGAACGCGCCTATTTCAGCTGGAACCACATTGCGGGATCAAACCTGTATCTCTCTATCGGGCGGAGGCCATCGACCGGCGGGCCACCTCTCAACTTCCGCGACGACGAGCCTCGAGGCGGCACGCCGTCTGGCGCACTCATCGATTTCCAGTTCGACGGAATCACGGCCGGATACAACGTGAACGACAAAGTAACCCTTCGCGCGTGCTACGGCATGGGGTACTCCTCCGGGTTCGGCAACGGCGCGTTGCTCCAGAATCCGGCGGATCGGGTCAAGTCCGTTCACCTGTTCGGCGGGAACATGGATCTGTATAGCACTGACAAAACCTTCATTCAGACGACGTTGGCGCGGGCCTGGAACGTGACCGACGGATTCGCCGGATTGATGGTGCTGCCCAACAATCCCTTGACCGGTGCTGCGGTGAATGCCCCTGTGGTTATGCGGTACGCTCCGTCCGCAAACCTGGGAGCCATTAACCTGTACGGAATTAACCTGCAGAAAAAACTTGGTGACTTCGATCTATTCGCCAGCGGCAACTGGTCATCCACGCGTCCTAACGGGCTCACCACTCCGTTCGGCGGGCTGATGAGTGATCCTTTCGATACGCCAGTGAATCGCGATGGACAGATGTATTACATCGGGCTTCGCTACAGTGTTCCGAAGGATGACGGACGGACAAAGGTGGGGTTTGAGTTTAACCACGGGTCGAAATACTGGTTCAACTTTGCCCAAGCCGCAGATGACATCGTCGCTCCCAAAACGGACACGCGCGGCGACGTCTATGAAACCTACCTGACGCATCGAATCAGCGACCACTTCATGCTGAAAGGCAGCTATATCAACTACAACTACGCATGGTCAGGCTCCGGCTGGCAGGTGGGGGCTCCCAAGCGTCTCACCTCAAGTCCGATTCTGGCCTTTCCCACTTACGATACAGCCAAGATGTTCACGTTTGGTTTGATCGCTTCGTTCTAGATCGCGAATACTCTGAAGAGGGCTGGTGATGCCAGCCCTCTCTTCTCTGCAGCCGAGGATCATCCGGCGGCTGCGCGAAGCGCGGTGCAGCACCGGTCGACGTCCTCCAGGGTGGTATACACGTAGAGCGATGCTCTCGCCGCGTCGCGCACGCCATAGCGTTTAAGAATTGGCAAAGCAGCCAAGTCCCCTGCCCGGATTGCGATTCCGCATGCGTCAAGAGCCCGAACCAGGTCAACGCTGGAAGTCTTCTGGCTGAAGAACGTAAAGAGCGGAATGCGATTCGTTGCTTTTGTCGACCCGATGACACGAAGACTCTGGATCTCTGCCAGTCGACTAAGCATGTGCTCGGTGAGCAACTGCTCATGGGCCCACATGGGCTCGTGTCCGATGCTCGCAATAAAGCGAGCTGCCGCGGCAAGCCCAACCGCATCGGCTACATTCGGAGTACCTGAAGTAGCACAAATAAAAGCGAGCTCGGAGGTGACGCATGCGAAATCTGACGCGCTTTCGCAGCGCTCATCCATGTCTGTCCTCGCACCCGCATCCAAGAACCTGGAGTGATCGAATGGGACAACCCTAATCCGAGCTCTTTTGTGTTGACGGGATGGGTTCTGAGGCGGCGGCATCCTGTGGGAGTTTGACCTTTTCTGATGTATCGACATCGAAAAGCATGTAGTGATCGAAGGTGTAGTGCCGGTAATAACGCCGCTTGCGAAAGTCGAAGTAAATCTCCACGTTTTTTGGCAACCACAGATTTGTGCTTTTCCTTGCAAATGGCACCGGGCCGTACTCCACGACTTGATGTTCACTGAGCATTTGGATCTCGTGCATGGGGTTGATGATGTCGGCCTCAATGTGCACGATTTGAGAAGTGTCTGAAGAGATCCACGCTTTCCCCTTCAAGTCGATGCGATAAGTCTTGCCAGAGAAAGTGTAGTCCTGCATGCGATTGGGACGGTCGGGGCGCTGGCGAAAGTGTACTAACCAGGTGGGCTTTCCAAGCCACTTGGCTTGCCCCTCGCAGTCGAAATCGAAGTCGCGCTGCATCTCTGGATGAAAAACGAGCGCCAGCATGAGGAAGCCCTTACTTGAGATTCCGTCGGGATAGCCACTCTGAAGAACTCTGTCTTCGCTATAATCCTCGATCAAAACCGATCCCGGTTTCGACGAAATTGCGGCAACATAGTTGTACTTTCTCGTTTCTGCGTGGTTTGAAAGGCCAGCCCCGTCCAGCGATTTGTGGAACAGATCCTCATCGGCGGTGAAGCGGGTTATGTCCTGAACCAACTCCTGTACACGTTGCCCCGCTCCCGCGAGCACCTGAGCACTGGAACAAATTACTCCGGGCTCGAGGGCCGGCTTAATATCGTCAATATCGGGGGGACGCCAAGTCTGCATCGAGAGTACAAGTTTGGGCACCGCCATGAGGGGATCAGGTGACGCGGTAGTCGCTAAACCTGCCGCCGGCGCTTGATCGCCTTCCTGCACCTTTGTGATCAGCTTGCGAACTGGCTCGACCATGTTTTCTGGGGGAGATTCCTTGAGGAATAGCTGAAGCGCCGCAATTCCTTCATCCTTTTGACCAAGTCCAATCAATGCTTGTCCGAGCGTAAGTTCGGAGGCGCTGGAAGCATTCTTTCCCGTTCTCGCACCCTTCGCAACGGCAATCTGCGCTTCGTCGCGAGCCTTGCTGTACTCTCTCTGGTGAAGGTATGTACTAGCCAATAAATCATGTGGCAGCCATTCTTCCGAATCGACAAGAATTGCCTGTTCGAGCGCTGACTGAGCTTCAGGAAAGTTCTTTAACGCCAGCTTTGTTCTGCCTAGCAGAGTTAGCGTTTGGGCAGAGTGCGGGCTGAGGTTAACAGCCGTTCCCAGGTAGGTTCCAGCCTGCGCGTAGTCGTTCTTCTGGAAGTACAAATATCCCAGCAGGAAGTTTAAATCCGCGTTCGACGGCGCTAAGACATACGCAGTTTTCAAACGCTTCTCGGCATTATTAAGATCACCAGATTTCAAAAGAGACACAGCTCGTTTCGCTTCTTTCCGCGCCTTCGCAGGCATGAGACCTGATGCTGCATTAATGGTGACGGCGGCTGGATCGCGGTGAAGCACAATATCAACCTCTTGCCTCACGGGACTCAAAACATTAATTTCGAGACTCGCGCTTATATATCCCACTGCGGTGACGGAAATGACGTATCTGCCGAGGACTGTATTGACGAACACAGCAGCTTCGTGCCCTGGGACTATTAGAAATCCTCCCACATGGTTCGCAAGATTCGTTAGATCCACCCGAGCCGAGCGGTCGAGGCTGACAGGCTTTTCCTCGGCGAAGGTGTGAACGATGACTACTGAGGTGTTCGGCGCAGTTTCATAAGTGGAAATCCGCTGGTCCCCTTGCATCTCATTCATTTGCTGCACGCCTGGCGCCACTTGCGCAAGTAACGGTGTGCCTACAAGAGATACGAACACGACCAATAAGAATGCGGGAGTAGGTGAGGGCTTCACGGTGGACCGCTCAAGAGCGAAGTCTATCATCGAAAGCTCTGTCATGGGCTGATGGCCAATTGTGCAACTTCTACAGGATTAGCGATACAGGTAACGAGTACCACCTCAGGAATAGTACATCGCTTCTCACTGTCTCGCGGCAAATTGGCGCTGATGTCGAGGCTTCTACCGCGCGGAATGGTCGAACGTCATGCGGAGGGCATACGCGTATTTGGCTGGAGCCTGCGCCGGCATCCGAACGTGGAGACCGTCTGGGTGCTGCTCAAATTGCAATTTCGTATCGCTTCCCAACAACGTGACAGACTGGACATGTTCGCTGCCAACGGCCGATGCGAGCGAGTGAATCACAGCCTCGCCCTTAGTCGGCCAGCCGAGCCCAATCGCGTAAAGCACATCGCCTTTGGTCGTGAAACGAAAGTCTTCGGCTGTATAGCGCGTCGTGTCGGTATCGTGAAAGGATCCCGCCGCTACTTTGGTTGGGCCTTCGCCATAGATCCTCCACGGCCGAGTACCGTAGATCGCATCGCCATTCACATTCAGCCACGCGCCGACATCGAGAAGGACTTGCTGCACTTCCTCGGGGATGGTGCCGTCAGACCGTGGACCGATGTTCAACAGCAAATTGCCATTTTTGCTGACGATATCAATGAGTTGATGGACCACAAACTCAGGCGACTTGAACGTGTCGTCCTTGATGTAGCCCCAGGATTTGTTACTTACAGAAGTGTCGGTCTGCCAGTAGAGAGGACGGATATCGCCAAGCTGTCCGCGCTCCAGGTCGAGCACCGCGGAGTGCTCCTGCATGGCATAGTCTTTGTAGTTGATCACTCCGACGTGATCACCGTACTTCAGAGAAATGTTGTAATAAAAGGCGGCGAACTTGGTGAGATTGGGCCGGATCGAAGCCTGTCCGATCCACCAGTCAAAGTAGACGATGTCGGGATGATATTTCTCTACAAGTTCCGCGCCGCGCGCGAGCCAGTCGTCGGCCCAGGCAGAAGAAACGTAAGTGAAATCATCGTTGAGCGGCACGCCCCAGGGGGGCGACAACCAGTTATGAGCCGGTCCGTAGAATGCTGCGTATTGCGGATCGTTTACATCCGAGGGAATGCTGCGGCCAACGCCGAGAAAGAAATTGTGTTCAACTCGATGGGATGACACTCCAAAGTGCAGGCCTACAGCCCGTACGGCTTTGCCCAGTTCTCCCGTGGTGTCCCGATGCGGCCCCATTTTGACTGCCGTCCAGTCGCTCAATCCGCTGTCGTACATGGCGAAGCCATCGTGGTGCTCCGCCACGGGCACGACGTACTTTGCGCCTGACTTCTTGAATAGCTCCGCCCACGCAGATGGATCGAAGTGTTCGGCTTTAAACATAGGGAGGAAATCTTTGTAGCCGAACTTGTCCTGAGGACCGTAGGTCGCCACGTGATGCTTATATTCCGGCGATCCTGGTACGTACATATTTCGCGGATACCATTCGTTGCCGAAAGCAGGGACCGAGTAGGCTCCCCAATGGATGAAAATGCCGAACTTCGCGTCCTTGTACCATTCGGGCACTTCATATTTCTGAAGTGATTCCCAGTCCGCCCGGAACGGCCCCAGTTGATCCAGGCTGTCGACTTTTTTCAGCAAGCTGGCGCGCTCTGAATCGTATTTGCTGCTCGCTTTCTGCCAGATTTGATCGATGCTAGCCGGCTCCTGAGTGGCGGTTGGAGCCGTCGCATTTTGCGCGTACGTCATAGAAACCGCAGAGGACAGCAAAACAATTGTGCTAATTTTTAGACTTGAGAGTAAACGTGGTGAAAGCATTGTTCCCTTTCGTACGCATCGTCGATTTCTGTCGGGTCAATTCAATAGCAATTTCTGGTCGAGCAGCAACGCGGCTCAACGACAAACGACAAGAACATCAATCCATGTTGACCATGATTTTTTTGAAACGTGATGGATTATCGCTCCAGGAGCGCAGCGCTTCCGCTGCTTGCTCAAGGGAAACAACCAGACTCACGGCTTGATCAACCGGGAACGTCTGCGCTTCCAGAAGCTTGATCACGGCCTCGAAATCCGCCGGTTGAGCATTTCTGGAGCCGACAATATCCAATTCTTTTTGAACGAACAGCCTGGTTTCGTAACTGACCGGCTCCTTTGCGTATCCGATGTACACTACGCGTCCGGTGAATGCGACTTCTTCGACCGCCGCTCGGAACGTGGCCGCGGTGCCAATCGCTTCGATGGCAACATCCGGTCCCCGGCCTTCGGACATTTCCAGCAATCGGTCGTGTAGCGGCTCTCGCGCGCTATTAATGGTGTGTTGCGCGCCGGCCATGCGCGCCAATTCGAGTTTTTCGTCATCCACATCAATGCCGATCGTGCGCGCACGCTGGGAACTTGCAGCTGCTACGACACCAAGGCCCACTCCTCCACAACCCCAGATCGCAACCGTGTCGTTGGCGGTTACACGTCCACGTGTGACGGCATGAAATCCGACGGTAAGTGGTTCCACTAGGCACAACTCTTTTAGCGTCAGCTTGGCGGGATACAGTTTTTCTCGCGGCATCACAATGAATTCGGTGAGTGCGCCATCCCGCTGCACACCGAGAGTTTGGTTGAATTGGCAAGCGTTCGCGCGTCCACGCAGACAGGAAGAGCATTTGCCGCAGCTTGTGTATGGGCAGACCGCCACGTTTGTACCCACAGAGAATGCACCTTCACGTCCTTGGTCTTCCACCACCGTAGCCGATACTTCATGGCCCAGAATGCGGGGATACGTGACGAGTGGATTCAGTCCGCGGAACGAATTCAGATCGCTGCCACAGAATCCCACCATGCGGACCTTAAGCAGCGCGTTCGTGTCTGTGAGCACCGGATCGGCGATGGTCTCCAGATCGGCCTGGCCCGGTTTGCGAAGCACAAGCGCTCTCATCTCTGTACTCCGTGGAAAATAGTCGGTAAAGTTATCGATGTCAACCACAGAAGCTCGGCTTCCGTGGCAAGGGTCTATTAGGTTCGATGGACAGGGGGGCGCAGAAGCCATGCGCCAACTCCTCAGTCTCGAGCCCAGGCCTGACGCGTTATTTTGCTTCAATGATCCTTTGGCAATGGGCGCCATGAATTTTGCGCTGGATCACGGAATTCGAATCCCAGAGGATTTGGCGGTCGTGGGCTGCGGAAATCTCCACTACGATGATTCGCTCCGTGTTCCACTCTCCAGCATCGATCAGCACAGCCGGAAAATCGGAGAAGAAGCGGCGCGAATTGCGCTGCGCATTCTGAACTCGAAAATGCCCCCAAAGCCGGAAACTCTGGTGCTGCAGCCAGAGTTAATTGTGCGTGAATCGACACAGCGACGCGGGGGTAAGAACATTTCAAAAAAGGTGCGCGGCAGCGTCAAGCGAAGCCAAAGGCCTTAGAGCGCCCTCGCTTGTACGGCTTTATGGTTTGGCATTTCTATCTCGAGTTCGTTACAGTTGGCGATACCCTTTTGCGTACTCTAATCGAATGAGACTAAACCTGCTCCCATCCAGTAGCTTCCGGACTTCTCTTTTTCTCGGCCTCTGCTGGCTTACCTGGATCGCGACACAGGCAACCGCCCAGCTGTGGGATGTTCCCTCGCTACCTCCAGTCAAGTACGCATCAGCTGCGGACGGTATAACAGCCACGATCGGAAGCGAGAGCGTTCATATTTCCGTTTGCCGCTCCTCCGTCATTCATTTTGTTGCTTCGCCCGAGCCGCCCAACACGATTCGACAGAACCAGCCATGGATGCTCGATTCAAAGGAGTCTTGCCCAGGCGCCAAGTTTCAGGTGTCACAAACTGCCGAGGCGGCGATCCTCACGACAGACAGTCTAAAGATCGAACTCTCCCTGAAGTGGGGAAACGTGCAATTCGGCACCGTTAGCGGGCGAGGAATCTCTTGCGCGAGCGGAACTCGATTCCCCGCACCTACGAACCGGCTGAACTGAATGGAGAGAAGACATTTCACATTGAAGACAGATTTGCCCCGGATTTCTCGGAAGGCTTCTACGGTCTGGGCCAACACCAGAGCGGAATGTTCAACTACCGAGGCGCAACGGTCGAACTTGCGCAGAACAACACCGATGTCGCGATTCCTTTGCTGTTGTCGAGCAAAGGCTATGCCTTGATGTGGAACACCGCGTCCCTGACGCATGTTGATAATCGCTTCCCGCTGGAACTGAATCTGGATTCACTTGCCGGCCATGCCATCGACTACTACTTCATTTACGGCCCAGAGATGGATCAACTCATCCACGAGTATCGGAACCTTACCGGACATACCCCGATGCTGCCGAAGTGGTCGTATGGATTCTTCCAGTCGAAGGACCGGTATGTTTCGCAAGAAGAAGTTCTGGCAATCGCACATCGCTATCGTGAAGAGCACATACCGCTCGACGCAATCGTTCAGGACTGGTTCTGGTGGAAAGCGGAAGGCGATCCGATCTTCAATTCGAATTTCCCTGATGTCCCGGGTGAACTCAAACAACTCCATGACGAACACGTCCATGCCATGCTTTCGGTTTGGGGGCTGTTTGATTCGAAGTCTCAGAACTTCGCCGAGATGACGAAGCAACACCTGGATGTTCCCAACGCGCATGTTTACGACGCGACCAATCCGAAAGCGCGTGACTTCTATTGGAACAACCTTGCTGGCAAGCTCTTCTCTTTAGGTTGGGACGCATTCTGGCTCGACAGCGCGGAACCGGAAGAATATTGGCCCCACATGGGGGACGCTATTTTGCGGGACAAGAAGATCTCGATCGGCAATGGTGCCGAGTACACAAACATCTTTCCGTTCCTGCACACGCTGGGTGTGCAGGAACACTGGAAAGCTTCCACCGAACAGAAGCGGGTTTTTCTTCTCACGCGGTCTGCGTTCCTCGGCCAGCAGCGAGTTGGAGCGGCAGTCTGGTCCGGTGACGTCTACGGCTCATATTGGGGATTGCGGCATCAAGTTGCGGCAGGATTAAACTTCGCGCTCTCCGGATATCCGTATTGGACAACCGATATTGGCGGCTATTGGCCGCCGCATGACAACCCTGTCGAGGACCCAAAATTCCAGGAGCTATATGCACGCTGGTTCGAGTACGGAACCTTTTGTCCGATTTTCCGCACTCACGGACACCGGCCCCAGAATGAAATCTGGGCCTTCGATAAAGTCCAGCCTATTCTCATCAACTACGACAAGCTGCGCTACCGCCTCATGCCCTATATCTATTCCCTGGCATGGCGTGTGACAAATGAGGACTACACGATCCAGCGGCCGCTCGTCATGGATTGGCGCACCGATGTCAGAGTTCGCGACATTGGTGATCAGTTCATGTTCGGTCCCGCCCTCCTCGTCAATCCTGTGCTGCAGCCAGACGCTACTCATAGGGCCTTGTATCTGCCGGACGCCCCAGCTTGGTACGACTTCTGGACGGGCGCTTCGACAAACGGAAACCGCGAGATCGATGCTAACGCGCCTCTCGATCGCATTCCCCTCTACGTGCGTGCCGGTTCGATTCTTCCCCTCGGTCCGGGAATCGAGTACGCGGACGAGAAGCCTGCGGGACCCATCGAGCTGCGGATCTATCCGGGATCTGATGGAGAATTCGACCTCTATCAGGACGCCGGCGACAATTACGACTACGAGCACGGCGCGCACTCTCTTATTCCAATTCACTGGTCAGAGTCAACGCGGACTTTGACGATTGGAGATCGAGAAGGAACCTATCCCGGAATGCCTGCAAGCATTCATATCAACATTGCATTTGTATCTGCTCGGCACGGTTCCGGCATTGAACCCGTGGCCAACCCCGACAAAATGATTGAGTACACGGGAACGGCAATTTCAGTTCAGGAACGTTGAAAAGATGCGTGACTGCGTTCCCTGTAACAAGGCACATCTCAAATTAAGAGAGGATTGATGATGAACAAATTGCTCTTCGTGATGGTGCTTGCATCCATGATCAGCCTGGTAGCTGCGGCACAGGTCCAGACCGATGTGCCTCCTGCAGTTCCCGGCGCAAAGCCGGTCGCGGTGGAACATATTAAGATCCACGGGAAAGCCTTGGAGAACAATCTGGAGAAGGATGCCGTCGACCGGGACGTTTTTGTGTTCTTGCCGCCCAGCTATGCGAGGGACAAGCATCGCCGCTACCCGGTCGTCTACGCATTGCACGGGTATTCGATCGGCGCTGAGCAATGGAGCCATGAAATCCACGTGCCGCAGACCATCGAAGGTGCCTTTGCCCAGGGCGCGAAAGAGATGATCGTTGTACTGCCGGATTCAAAAACGCTGCACAATGGTTCGATGTATTCGAGTTCGGCGACCACCGGAGATTTCGAGCAGTTTATTGCGCACGATGTGGTCGCCTACATCGATACTCACTACCGAACCATTCCCGAGCGGCGCAGTCGCGGCCTGGTGGGCCACTCCATGGGAGGCTACGGCGCCACGCGCATCGGCATGAAGCATTCCGACGTGTTCGGCAGCCTGTACATCATGAGTCCGTGCTGCTTGTCACCTCGCCCGGCCGGGCCGGCGAACGCTGACCTCGAAAAGGCCCTGGCGGCGGTAAAGACGCCCGAGGATTCGGCCAAGTTGGGTTTCTTCCCTCGCGCCATGCTGGCCACCGCGGCCGCCTGGTCACCGGATCCAAAGAATCCGCCGCTTTATCTTGATCTGCCGACCAAGGACGGCCAACCTCAGGCGGATGTCCTCGCCAAGTGGACGGCCAACTCGCCCCTGGCCTTCATTGACCAGTACATCGACAATTTGCGCGTTTACCACGGCATCTCGATCGATGTGGGCGACCAGGATGGATTACGAGTCGATACCGCCAAGCTGCACGATGTTCTCGACAAGTACGGCATAGCGAACAGCTTCGACCAGTACAAGGGAACTCATACCAGCGCGGTAGCTGACCGTTTTCAGAATCATGTGCTGCCGTTCTTCAGCCAGAATCTGTGCTTCAAGGCGAGTTGCATGTAGTTGTGGGAATACGATCGATCGCGGCTATCAATGGCAGATGTCTTCACCAGTCCATCGAGTGCGGAGGTCCCGTGCGAATTCATACCTGTGCAATAGCGTTGCTCATTGCTACTCTTGCGATGCCACTGTACGCGCAGCGCCGTGTACCCAAAGACTTGAGCGGCGTCAGAGGATTCAACTACCAATCGGCGGAAAGTATGGGACACGCCGAACATTGGCTCCAGTACGATCCCGTCATAACCGAACGAGACTTGGACTATGCGAAGCGACTGCAATTGAATCAGGTCCGCGTGTTCGTCCCGTATGCGGCTTGGGAGCGAAATAAGGAGGCGTTGCGAAAGAACTTGCTCCATTTTGTACGTGCGGCGCACGACCGAGGTATCGGCGTTATGCCAACGATGCAGTACAGGTTCGAGGAATGGAAGGATAAGGCGGCCTGGCCCAATGGAAGAGCATTTGCTGCCGACGTAGTCGCAGCGATTGGCAAAGAACCTGGCCTCGAAATCTGGGACGTCGAGAACGAGCCGGAATGTTGTAAGCTGCCGCCTAGTCCAGATAACCGCCTGCACATGGAACACGCTGTGTACATGGCCAGGGTATTCCACGAACTTGATCCGGTAACACCGGTGACCATCGGTGCGACCTTTGCGGAAAACATGATCGAAATGGGCGATGCCGTAGACGTACTCTCATTTCACAACTACAGCCCCACGCGTGCGGGGATTCGCGCCAGTATTGACACCGCTAAACAGTACGCAGCGAAAACGGGAAAACCGCTGATCAATAGCGAAATTGGATGCATCGCCCGTGCGAATCCATACGATGTCGCGATTCAGGAGCACATGCGAGCCCACGTCGGCTGGTACATCTGGGAGTTGATGATCACCGGCAATTGGGGAACGGTGCACGGCGTGTTCTATCCGGATGGCACGGTTCGCGATCCTTCCATCGTCGCCGCGTTACTGGGGATGTTCCGCAATCGCGGGAAGGACGTCGTTGACGAGGTTCCTGACCGCGAGAACCATGTCACGGACGCGGTAGCGAAGAACAGGAAATGGCTGGCGGATACGAGCGCTGATTGGAAGAGCGGACTGGATTTAGCCGAGATCTCAGCAAACCTTCTGGAAGCTGCCCAATTGGTGCCCATGCACGATTTGCCCAGCAGGCAGGTGGAATTGTTGCGCAGCAGTCGTCCGGATGTGCCAGCGTTGCGGGCAGTGCTGGAGAAACTTACATCTACATTGGACCGTTACCGCCTCCCGGCCGGAGACCCGCGTCGTTCTCGGCCGCCAGGTTTCATTCGATGAACTTGAAAAAATGTGAGGTTCGTGAGCATCTGATTCGCGCATCCGTACACATCGTTGCGTGTTGAAACTACTTGCGCTGCAAAGAGGTTCAGGAAGAGTTCCATAAATGCCGAAATGAACTCGAAAGGCAGATGGGAGAGACATGAAGACGAAGATTAATCTTGCACTTACAGTAGCACTGGCGCTCACGTTGATCGGCGTCCCTTGGATGATGGGGCAAAAGAGCGGAACCAGTCCTAATGTTGGCCCATCCAGGCCGCAAGGTCCGTGTGACATCTACGCCGCCGCCGGCAATCCATGCGTGGCGGCCCACAGCACCACGCGCGCACTATACGCCGCGTACAACGGTCCGCTTTACCGGGTCCTGCGCCAATCGGACGGCAAGACTCTGGACATCGGCATCGTCCAGTCCACCGCATCGCCTGTTCCCGACGCTGGCGGCTACGCCGATGCGGATGCGCAGGACGCGTTTTGCGCCGACACCTACTGCTGGATCACCACGATTTACGACCAATCCCTCAAGCACAACGATTTAATACAGGCGCCCCGCGGCGGATTCAGCGGTCCGGCCATGGGAGGTTTCAACAACCTCCCGATCGCTGACATGGCACCCATTACGATCATGGGCCACAAAGCCTACGGTGTTTTCATCGCGCCCGGCATGGGTTTGCGTCAGAACGACCCAAAGGGCACCGCAGTTGACGACCAGGCGGAGGGGCAATACTGGGTGATCAACGGCCACCATTACAACTCCGGCTGCTGCTTCGACTACGGCAATGCTGAAATCGACAGCCGCGACGACGACAACGGCACTATGGAAACCACCTACTTCGGCAACGCTCCGTGGTGGTATCACGGGAATCCCCCAGGCCCTTGGGTTATGACTGACCAGGAGAACAATCTGGTCGGCTGCGTTAATCCGGATGGATCCAAACTCTGCGTGAATCTGCCGACTATCAAGTGGCGATTCGTGACAGCGATCGCCAAGGGCGAGCCGCATCACTGGACCTCCATGGGCGGCGATGCACAACGAGGCTCCTTGTCAGTCATGTTCGATGGACCGCGCGTCAACTCCACCTATGACCCGATGCGCAAACAGGGAGCCATACTCCTTGGAAATGGCGGCGATAACAGCAATGGCTCGCAAGGAACGTTCTACGAAGGCGCCATGACGGCCGCCGGCACCTTCCCGACCGACGCTACTGACCAACTGGTACAGGCCAACGTCGTGGCTGCGCGGTACGACGTCCCGCTGCTCACACTCGCTCCGGCGTCCGCACTCGCCAGTCCACCAGGCCTTCAGACGTTTTCACCGAGATCTTCGCAGGATGTTTCGCTGACCTTCACGAATACGACGCGGGAGCCCGCGATAGGCCTACGCTTGAGCACTTCCCTACCCAACCCGCAGTGGAGCTCGGTTATTTCAGGCCTGACTGGGAATTCGAAGATGTTCGCAGACCCGGTCGGGCCGGGCGCCAGTGTGAGCGTCACCTTCAAGGTGACTTCGGGTGCAGCCGCGTTCAACGGAGATCTCGTAGCGAAAGCCTCGTGGACCAACCAGCCGAGCGGCGCTAAACGATCTGAAACCACGCTCGAAAAGGTGCGAAACGTCAGTCCCGTGAAGATCAATGAGTTTCGGATCAGCTCCGGTCCTCCAACTAATTCAACGGACTCATTCATCGAGCTCTACAATGCAGGCACACGAAGTGTTGACATCTCTAACTGGACACTCACTGAACACCCGGCGCAACAGCCTGTTTTTTCGGTGGTGAAGATTCCCGCAGGGACGATGATGACTCCCGGCGGGTTCTATCTGCTCGGCCTCTCCAACTCCGGGTTGGCGGTTCCAGCGCATGCGGGCGACAAAACCATTTATGTCCGAAATACGACTGGCCTCTCCGTTGGCAATTCGATCAGCATTGATTCAGGCATTAACGTTGAGACTCGCAAGATCGCACGCGTCGGGTCCGCGGCCAGCCACAGTGCGCTGCTTTGGCAACCCCTGCCGGAGGGCCCGGTTATTACAATTCGCGCCGGATCGAGTACTGTGCCGGTGACGAGCGTGTCCAACTTCGTGGTGGGTGAAAAGATTGCGATCGGCTACGGCGCTACCTACCCCACCGTCGCAAAAACCCTTGAGCGGTACGAGGTGGCAACGGTAACAGCGGTCGGCAAGCCAGGCACACAAGCCTACCTTGCGGCGGACGCGCCCGCGGGCGCGAGCAACATTAAGGTTACGTCCGTCGCCAACATCTCTGTGGGGGATAAGATCCGGCTCGACATCGACAGTGTCGGCCATGGAAGCGAGACCGTCACGGTCACGCGCGTTGGCACTGCGGCGAAACACACGGCGCTTGCGGCCGATGCGAGCGTCGGCGCGGCTAATATCAGAGTCCGTAACGTGAACGGCCTTGCTGTGGGCGACAAGATCACCGTTGGCACCCCCACGAACCAGGAGACGGTTTCCATCACCGCGGTTGGCACACCCGGTCACAACGGCACCGGTCTTGACTTTGCGCCAGCTGTCGTTCACGCCCATATCGACGGCGAAACTGTGGTGGAAGCGGGCATAGGACTCGATCTGGCCGCCCCGCTGAAGTTCAACCATGCGGCCAACCTTCCCTTCAGCGATCAGGGAACAGGGATCAGCTTCCAGCCGGCGACCGCCTTCGCTCACTCGAGCAACGAGCCTGTCCAGGCGCTGGGCACCGGCATCATGCTCGACAGCCCCTTAGCCAAACAGCACGCGATTAACGCCGTTGTGCGTGACGCCGCAGTCACCACTGCGGGCTATCAAGGCGCCCCTGCGCCAAATCAGTGGTTCGGAGGCCCCGAGCTCACCACCACCGCCGACCTGTTCGGCAGAGCGATTTCCGTACGAGAAGGCAGCATGGTGCTGCGCGACGCATCCGGGCTCGTTGTTGACAGCTTTAACTATGGAGGGCTCGTTGACCCATGGGCATCCGAGGGCTACCAAGCCAACTCCGGATTCGAACAGAGTGGCTGCTACGTGACTGCACCTGGCACGGCCAGCGGCTTTAGTTCGGCTGCCCCGGCGGGCGATACCAGCGCAGGCCGATTCCCGGATGGCCTCGACACAGACAGCAATTGTGCCGATTTCGTGACTGAGCCTGCCACCGCCCTGTCGGCATCGTCGACCGCTGGCGCAACTAATATCAAAGTCGCCAGCGTAGAAGGCTTTGGCGCCGGAGAAACCATTCGGATTGATTCGGGTGCGAACCTCGAGACGGCGGTCATCACGACGGTGGGCACGGCAGGGGCGAGTGCGGTAGGCATTGCCACCGACGTGGGCACCTCTGTCATCCCTGTCGCCAGCGTGACGGGCTTCAGAGACGGCCAGACCATCACCATTGACAAAGGCACAAACTCCGAGACGGCGGTTATTGTCTCCATCAGGAGGTTCGGCGCCGCCACAATCACGGTCGCCGCGCCCCTCACACTCGCGCATGCCGCCGGCGCACAGGTTTCCGGCACCGGCCTCAGCCTCAGTACCGCGTTAACTCGGGAGCATACCAGCGGGGCGCCTGTCGCGGGCAGCGCCTCCACCCCCGGTGCTCCCAACCACTATTACAGGAGGCCTCATTGAATTGTGACCAGGGAACCAGGAAAGCGGCTCGCGAGTGATCGTGAGTTTGAACCAGCTAGACCTGGAACCGTTCGCGACCAGACGTCATACGGTCCCATGAGATTGGATTTAATCGCCACATCGTCATCGAACGCAGGCGGGCCATTCCGCCTCTTGAGAAGAGGCCAACACCGAGGTGACCCATGGTTTTCGCCGCTCGATACGTTTGCCTATTACAAGGATATGACCGTTGCCAACGGGGGACTCGAAGCTGTATCCAGATGGAGCCAATTCTATTTCGTTCCAGGGATGAGCCACCGTGGCGGGGGACAGTCACTTCATAAGTTGATTTGTTGGGCGCTATCGTCAAGTGGGTCGAGAAGGGAACGGCGACGCCGATGTCAGTGATCGTGACTGGCAAAGCGTTTTCCGGCGTAGCCGGCCGCCCCTGTGCTTATCCAAGGCACGCGCAATATAAATATATGGGAGACGGGAATCCCAAAGGCGCGAATTCCTTCGAGTGCCGTTGAGCGGGACAGATTTAGCCACGGATCAGTTAACACATGAAACAGGAGGGGCAGAGATGAAGCACGTCGGAATAGCAATCATTCTTTTCGCAAGTCTTTGCTGTGCACAAGAGGCGGGCGGTTTTCAGCCGTCCTCAACCAACGTTTGGGGAGCAGAGTATCCGCAAGTTGACAGCGCCGGGAGAGTTCAGATTCGTGTGAAGGCTCCCGACGCCACGAAGGTCAGATTGAATTTCTGGAGCGGGCCGAAAGTGGACATGGAGAAACAGCAGGACGGATTCTGGACGGTTACCACTGCGCCGCTGGTTCCCGGCTTTCACTACTACACAGTGATTGTCGACGGGGCCGAGGTCAGCGATCCCAACACTCACGCCTTCTTCGGAGGAGGAAAGCCCGCAAGTGGCGTAGAAGTTCCGGAACCAGGGTCTACCTATTATTCGGCGCTAGATGTTCCGCACGGCGCGGTTCGCGAAGTCTGGTACAACTCAAAGGTGACGGGGACGTGGCGACACGCGTTGGTCTATCTGCCTCCGAACTACGACACGCAGAACAAGACGCGCTATCCGGTCCTCTATTTGCAACACGGCGCCGGCGAAGATGAGACTGGCTGGATTCGCCAAGGCAACGCCAATTTCATTCTCGACAATCTCATTGCGGCGAAGATCTGCAAGCCGATGATTGTGGTGATGGCCTACGGCTACGCCCACCGCGCTGGCCATGCGCCCGTCGATCTGTTCGCCAAGCCCTTCGGGTCGCCGGAGATGCTAAAGGCCATGCAGGACATGGCTGCAGCATTTGAAGATGATGTGACGCAGGCCCTGATTCCCTACATTGATTCCACCTTCCGAACGCTATCCGATCGCGACCATCGCGCAATGGCAGGCCTCTCGATGGGCGGCATGCAGACCTTCCAGATCACACTGGACCATCTCGATCTCTTCTCTTACATCGGCGGCTTCAGCGGAGCAGGCGGGATGCTTGTGCTCGGGAATCGCAAACTGGATCCCAAGACCGACTACAACGGAGTGTTCGCTGATCCGGCAGCATTCGCCAAGAAAGTGCACTTGCTCTGGATCGGTGTCGGAACCAACGAGCCGGAGAGAATGCGCGCGGGACTCCAGAGACTGCATACGTCCCTAGTGGAAGCAAACATCCAGCACGTCTTCTATGAATCGCCGGGCACAGATCATGAGTGGCAGACTTGGCGCCGCGATCTGAAGGATTTTGCACCGAGACTCTTCTGATCCAGCCCAGGCGCGAGGGTCAGGGCACCTTTTCCGCGGCTATCTGTATCCTCGGCTATCCATAGGTCTCGACACGCCGCAACGATACGAGAGCCTACTGCGCGACGGGGAAACGGTAAATGTCGATGCTGATCGGCGCAACGGACAAAGTCGCCGGTGCTTCGCCGATCGCGCTTTCCTTCACTTCGACCTGTGGCGCCTGCCCAACGTGGTTGGCAGCATCGAGGTCCTTACCTGTCATACGCCACAACGTTGCGCCTCCGGTTAGGCGAGCGCCGCTGATGTTGAGATCGAATTTCTGCTCGGAGTCGGTCGCGTTCACGACGGCTAGCGTGAGGGTCTTGCGATCTGCGCTGAGTGCCGCCACCATGTCCAGGGGATATGTGGGACTGCCTGCGCTCGTTCGTGGGAGGTCGCCCACGATGTGCTGCGTGGGAACTGGTTGCGGCGAGTTGCCCGTAAGCGCAACCGGAACGGAGCCCGCGCCGAGGTGCTCGCCATAAAGTTTAAAGAGCAGCCCGTTGGTGTTGAGCGTTGCGGCGGTCTGGTTGAAATCCAGCGTGGAAACGCCCATGGTGAACGCCGTCATGTGTAAAAAGTCGGATTCACGGAGCATTTCGTTAAAGACCATTGCGTAAGCAAGGGCGAGTTTGAGGTTGGGCTGACCGCCTGTATAGGCGTATTCATCATTCGACATGAAAATGTTCTTTGCCTTCATCTCGGGAAAGCGCCGCTCGTACTCCTGCCACTCCTCGCCTTTGAGGTGCACACGATCGGACGGACGGCGCACCCACTCGAGAACGGTCTCCTCGTCGGGGACGTAACCGGCCTCCAGGCGGCCCACCTTGATGCCTTTCTCAGCTCGCTCGCGGTCCCACCGTACACCCGCGCGAGTGTACCAGTGCTCAGTGACGCCGTCGAAGTTGCCCCAGTCATGTTTGAGGAAACCGCAGGTCCAGTCTGCCTCGGAGCAGATGCCGGCCTGATCGAGAGGGACGTGCCAGTCAGCGGCGACGCCCTCAATAATTGCTTCCTCGGGCATGGAGCCTGAGGCCAGCAGGGTGATCGAGGAGTCAGCGGCGCGCATCGCTTTGGCAAACTCATTGTGCTTGAGCAGGTAGTACTTCAGATCGGTGCGGCCGAGCTGCCACTGACCGTAGGGCTCGTTGCCGATGTTCCAGAACTTGACGTGATACGGTTCCGGATGTCCGTTCCGCGCCCGCATCGCGCCCATCGGCGTGCTGGTTGCGCCATTGATGTATTCGACTTCTTCGGCGGCGGAATGCGCGTCGCCGAAACCGGCGTTCACGGTAATGTAAGGCTCGACACCAATCAGTTTGCAAAAGGTCATGAACTCATCCATGCCGACGTCGTTGGTCTGCATGGCGTTCCAGGCGTAATCGAAATCCGGCGGCCGCTGGTCGCGCGCCCCAACCGAGTGATACCAGTTGAAATCGGAAATGAAGTTCCCGCCGGGCAGCCGCCAAAAGCCGGAGTGCAACTGCTTCAGTAACGCAATGACTTCCGGGCGGAAGCCGTTTAGGTTGTCGGCAGGCATGAGGGAGACAGCTCCGATGTGGACATTACCCTTTCCAGTGCCAGTGATCTCGATCGCACCGGCGTCAGTGTCGGCTTCAGACGTAAAGGTGAAAGGCAGTTCTTTGTATGTCGTCGAGAGCGCGGGAAACATGACGGTCTTCCGGTCGCTCGCGCCCTGGCCCCACGCCAGTGAGAGCTTCACTTTTACGCCGGGTGTCGCGCGCAACCAGATGTGGCCGGTGTACTTTTTCCCCTTCACGAGCGAAAAACCGGATTGGCGTATACCGTGCGGTGTGGAAGCGTCGAGTTCGATGCGTGGGCTCTGTTCGCCAACAAAGGGATGATCATTGTCCATTACAATCGCTTCGGCCGGACCCATGGGGAGCCACTTTCGCAACTGCATATTGCGGAAGGGGCCGCCCTGCGCGGGTCCGGGCGCTGGGACTCCTCGGGCTTGATTGCAAAGTAGAACTTGCGGTCATCAAGCATCTCGGACCACAGGCTGCGATAAATGAGCGCGCCGATATGTTCGATGAACATGCCATACTCGTAAGGCGATACAGGCCGAGCAGACTGCTGAATATCGATTGTAATTTTTAGTTCCTGGGGTGCTTTGGCTGCGGTTTGCTGGCCCGCTCCGGTCTCAAGTGCGCCCGCCAACAAAAGCGCAGCCGCTGTAAGAATGGCAGTTCGATTCTTCATGCAAGCTCCTTCTCCTCTTCCATGGCCTCGGAGGCGTTAGCCGCCACCACCTAACTGGCGGCAGAGATCGGGTCTGTGGCTGCCCGCTCTCTCATCAGACAAAAACTGAGTTGAAACGTCTGCTCTTTTCCAAGGAGGCTTATCGTAGCTCATTGCGCGGCAAGAATAAAACCATTCATCGTGCTTGTCTGCCATGAGTCAGTTTTTGTATAGTCGAATGCCTTGGGTAACGCTGGCATCAAAGCTGACAGCGAAGCGGTGTCATCTCCATCCGTCCCCAACCGCAAGCAATTTGAGGCAGGCCCATTGAGCACGGGATTCATAAACAACCCTGCCGGACAGTACCAGAATTCAGATTCAAAATGGATCAGATTCAAAATGGAGAAGACTATGAAACGCCGCATCATGCGAACCATCGAGTGGATTGTTGTTTGCGCGGGAGCGCTTTTCCTGGGGATGACCCCGCAACGTGCATTTGCGCAGGAATCCGATAATCCCGCCTACCTGAATCCCCAGCTCTCGCCCGAGCAGCGCGCCACCGATCTGGTTCGCCGTATGACGCTCGCGGAGAAAGCTTCGCAGATGCAGAATAACTCGGCGGCCGTCCCGCGGCTGAAGGTTCCTGCATACCAATGGTGGAGCGAGGCCCTTCACGGGGTCATCAACGAGGGAGTTACTGAATATCCGGAGCCGATCGGGCTCGCGGCGACGTTCGATGCACCGGGAATTCACACCATGGCAGCGCAGATTGGCATTGAGGGCCGCATCAAGCACGTCCAAAACGCGCGCGAGGGGCACGTCGGCATTATGGGAGGCCTGGATTTCTGGTCGCCCAATCTGAACATTTTCCGCGATCCACGCTGGGGCCGCGGACAGGAGACCTACGGCGAAGACCCGTTCCTCACTGGCCGCATGGGCGTTGCCTACGTAACTGGATTGCAGGGCAATAACCCCAAGTACTACCTCGGCATTGCGACACCCAAGCACTACGCTGTGCACAGCGGACCAGAACCCACGCGCCACTTCGCCGATGTAGACGTAAGCAAGCACGACCAGGTGGACACGTACGAGCCGGCCTTCCGCGCCGCCGTGGTCGAAGGCAAAGCAGGGTCGGTGATGTGTGCCTACAATGCGATCAACGGCGAGCCGGCGTGCGCAAGCCAATACCTGTTGCAGGATCAGTTGCGCGGCAAGTGGGGTTTCCATGGGTACGTGGTCTCGGACTGTGACGCAGTCCGAGACGTTGCTGCCAATCATCGCTATCGTTCCACGCAAGCGCAAGGCGCCGCCATCTCCGTAATTCGCGGCATGGACAACGAGTGCGTCACCTTCACTTCCCGCTTTGGCGAACCGGTCGAGAAAGCCTATATCGACGCCGTTCAGCAGGGATATCTGCCGGAAAGCGACCTCGACACCGCACTGATTCGCCTCTTCACCGCGCGCATCAGGCTTGGCATGTTCGATCCTCCGGACATGGTCCCCTACACGAAGATCGATGAGAAGGAACTCGACAGTGCGGAACATCGCGCACACGCTCGCAAGCTGGCCAATGAGTCCATGGTCCTGCTGAAGAATGACGGCGTTCTCCCGCTCAAGTCTGGGATCCGGAAGATCGCCGTTGTTGGGCCTCTTGCCGATCAGACGAGGCCGCTGCTTGGAAACTATGCCGGCCAGCCTACTCATATCGTCTCCATCCTCGATGGGCTCCACGCTGAGTTCCCCAAGGCGACCATCACCTTCGTTCCCGGAACACAATTCCTTCGCACCGATGGAAGCCCCGTGCCAGATGCTCTTCTGACCACTCCAGACGGCAAGCCCGGACTCAAAGCCGACTACACCGAAGGTATGCGACGGGGGCAGCCGGTCTCAGGCCCGCCGCCTGTCCAACTTGTCAGCCGCACGGAGGCGAACGTAAAGCTCACCGAGAGCGAACTCCCGAAAGAAGTCGCGGGAAAGAATACCTTTGGCGTGCAATGGTCCGGGTTCCTGACACCTTCGGAATCTGGCGACTTTCTCCTGGGCATTCGCTGCGCGGGATTCGGCAGGCTTACGGTCGACGGTAAGCAAGTAGCAGCGGCGATCGGTGGTGGTACACGGGGACTCGTATCGGGCGCGGGCCGCGTTCACCTCGAAAAGGGCCGGAAGGTCGCGATTGAAATCTTCTATGGCACCAGGAACGCCAAGCCGCATTCCGAACTCTTCTGGTCCAGGTACAGCAGCGCTCCTTCGCCGGAAGCCGTCGCCGCAGCGAAGAGTGCGGACGTTGTTATCGCCGTCGTCGGAATCACCAGTCAGCTTGAAGGCGAGGAGATGCCGGTGAGCGAACCCGGCTTCCTTGGCGGAGATCGCACGAGTATCGATCTCCCTCAGCCCGAGGAAGATCTGGTGGAGTCTGTCGTCGCGACCGGAAAACCCGTCGCCGTCGTTCTCATGAATGGTAGCGCTCTAGCCGTCAACTGGATTAACGAACATGCCAATGCCGTTCTCGACGCATGGTACCCCGGAGAAGAGGGCGGCGCCGCAGTGGCAGAAACCCTGAGCGGGAAAAACAATCCTGCCGGACGGCTGCCCGTTACGTTCTACAAGGGAGTTGACCAGTTGCCCCATTTCGAAGATTACGGAATGGCAAACCGGACCTATCGCTATTTCACCGGAAAGCCGCTTTATCCTTTCGGCTACGGGCTCAGCTACACGAAATTCAGCTACAGCAATCTCACTGTGCCGGAACAAGGCATCGCTGCGGGGCAGCCGGTCGAGGCAGATGTGACGGTTACCAATGCCGGAAAGATCCCAGGGGACGAGGTAGTTCAGCTATACCTCAAATTCCCGCCTGTCAAAGGTGCGCCCCTCATCGCTCTTCGAGGATTCGAGCGAATTCATCTCGATCCGGGTGCAAGCCAGAAAGTTCATTTCGAGTTGAAGCAGCGCGATTTGGGCATGGTGAGCGAGGACGGCAATCCCATCATTGCTCCAGGAGACTACACCATCAGCGTTGGTGGCGGTCAGCCTGACACCGGAGCGCCCGGTGTCGCAGGTCATTTCCACATCGACGGCCAATACGCATTGCCGGAATAGGGTGAGGCCGGAACGAGGCTAGGCCATTGCCCTAGATCTGATTTCTGCATTCCGGGAAGCGAGTCGGCAAAAGAGCAGTCGCGTGACAGAAGATCGTGCGAATGGAAGATGTCCCACCGTCGTTTCACCTCGGTCCCGGTTTAGTGGAGGAGTTCGTGCCGGCCAGAGTAGTCAGTGAGAAATTGTGTAAGCTCTTCGTCAGACGGAGCTTGATTCATGGGTCCAAACCAAAGGCGCTTTAGCATCATCGCTGGTTTATTGCTTGTATGCGCATACTGTGTCTCTGCACAAACTGCTACTGAAGCTCCGATCAGGCCATTGCCGTTTGTCAGCCCGATTTTTGCGGACAACATGGTGCTGCAACGCGAAAAAGCAAACATCATTTGGGGCTGGTCCGATCCCGGCGACAACGTGCGCGTCGAAGTCGCAGACAAATCTGAATCAGCGGTGGCGGGACGGGACGGGCACTGGGAGGTGAGAATTCAGACCCTGCGTGCAGGCGGTCCTTACGTCATCAAGATCGGGGGTCGGCATCAAACGGTGGAACTGCACAACGTACTCGTGGGAGATGTCTGGTTATGCGGCGGACAATCGAACATGGGAGTACCACTCCGGTTCGCCCGGAATGGAGAGGACGAGGTGAAGGCCGCCAACTTCCCGGGGATTCGCTTCTTCTCCGTTGCGCCTCATCCAGCGTATCACCACACCGAGGTTGTTGAGGGCAGTTGGAGCGTAGTTTCGCCGCAGACGGCTGAACGAATCTCCGCGGTCGCATATTACTTTGCACGCAAGGTCCAGCAGGAGATTCACGTTCCGATTGGCCTGCTCATTGATGCGCTCGGTGGAACACCCGCAGAAGCATGGACGAGCACCGCGGCACTGCGTCCGCTGCACAATTTTGATGTGCCGCTAGCGGAGCTAAAAAGACTGGCTGAATCGGGTTCGCCCGAATATGGCAACTACATCATGCACTGGTATGACGAATATGATGCAGGATTGAAGAATCACTGGGCGGCGCAGGATTTCGACGATTCGTCATGGAAGTTCGTCGACATTCCCGGAGGCTTCGCAGAATTGGGCGTGCCCGACACTCCTGCTGTGGCGTGGTTCCGAAAAGAGATCATTCTGCCCGACTCGCTTCCGCCGGGACGCTCACTTCTATTCCTGGGATCAATCGAGAGAATGGACACGGCGTATATCAATGGCGTCGAGGTGGGTGCCAGCGCATGGGTCGAGAACCCGCGTGTCTATTTCATTCGCGATGGTGTGCTGAAGACAGGGAAAAACATAATTGCGATTCGGGTATTGAAAACGAAGCCTGACGGTGGATTTCTCGGCAAGCCGGAAGATCTGCGTCTGCAACTTGGGGACAAGACAAGCATTCCATTGGCTGGCAAATGGAAAGGGCAACGCAGCGTGGACGCACGTCCGCCGCATCCGTTGCCAATTGGCTACGAGAACTGGCCGGTGATGCCCTCGGTGCTTTACGAAGGCATGTTGGCACCTGTTGCCCCACTGGCGATCACAGGCGCGATCTGGTATCAGGGCGAGCAGAACTCAGAACGGGGATTCCAGTACCGAAAGATTCTTCCCGTGATGATTGCGGACTGGAGAAATCTGTTCGCACAAGGTGATTTTCCTTTCTACATCGTCAGCTTGCCGGCATTCAAAGCACGAAGTGCAACTCCGGTCGAGGGGGACCCGTGGGCGGAAACGCGAGAGTCGCAGGCAATCGCAGCGGAAACGGTTCCAAACTCGTGCCTGGCGGTCACGATCGATACAGGTGATGCGGACAACATCCATCCCAGGGACAAGCAGCCCGTAGGTGAGCGCCTCGCACTTTGCGCTTTGGCAAAGCACTATCACAAGCACGTAACCTACTCGGGACCAACGCTTGCCTCGGTCGAGCGCCGTTCGGGAGAGATTCGGCTGCATTTCAAACATACCGACGGTGGCCTGGTGATGAGAGGTGCGAAGCCGGAAGAGTTTGCCGTTGCTGGAGAAGACCGAAAATGGTACTGGGCAGACTCGCGCATCAAGGGCAACACTGTGGTTGTCACATCGGCCTCGGTACCGAAGCCCAAAGCAGTTCGCTACGCATGGCAATCCAATCCGGCGGCAACGCTTTTCAATGGCGCTGGATTGCCTGCACCGCCGTTCAGGACAGACAACTGGCCCGGCGTCACCGAGGCCCACAGACCTTATTAGTGGGACGCCTCCGGTCGGGTAGACAGTTTCTTGAACAGTGCCGGATCGTACTCTTCCAGGCCGGTGATTCCGTAGAGGTGGTTTGCAGAGATCCAAGGGAGCCAGAAGCGGTGCCCTCCGACGCCGCGACCTGGGCCGCCGGGACCGAAGCGCCAGCCCTCCTGCTGCCAGCCGATGCCTTTCATGTCGTACTGACGTCCGGGAAGCGCGACCATCGATTTGGTGTCGTGCAGTAGAATGCGCGCGACCTCAAGGTAGTGCTCGTCATGAGTGTAGTTGTATAACTTCGCGTACGAGGGCACAGCCCAATCCAGGTACTCATCTGCGCTGCCTGCGTGCAAGGCGGTTATACCCTGCGCGCCGATTGTAGGCACATCCTTCTTCCAGTAGAGCTCCGAGTCCTCCGCATCGACCGGCATCGGCAAGTTCCAAATCCAGATCCAGCTTTCGGCGAAATCGGCAGCGGTCTTGGCGCGGTCCAGCCACTTTGCGTCCCTAGTTGAATCGTAGAGACTCAGAAATGCTTCCATGCTGAGCATTCCCGCTTCCTTGTCAGTGATATTCGGATTGTCGCTGGCGCCTCCAACGAAGAGGCCGCGCGATCCATAGTTCGACCAGATATAGTCGGCGGCACGGATCGCCCCCTCCTTGTATTTTGCATCGCCTGTCTCCTCAGCCATGATGACCAGCAGGGGTACGGGTGCGTAGCTCGATGTGCCCGTTGGTTCGGCGACTTCACTGCTTCCGGGCTTCCAGCGCCGCGGGAAAGAGCCGTCCTCTCGCTGCTGCAAGATGAGCCAGTCAACGTATGACCTTACCCAGGTGAACCATTCGGGATGTTCTCTTCCAAGCGCACGCTCTCGGCGATAGGCCCGCATCAGCACGCGCATGTCTTCGGTTGCGTTCCGCAGCCAGGGAGCAAGCCATATGTGATCCCATGGCTTGCCGGTTGCGAGGTCGTAGCCGGTTGCCTGTAACGGAACAGTCGGAAGCGCCCGGATCATCGACGAAATAATGGCCAAGCCGGTTTCACGCATCTTCTTGCCACGCTCGGTGTGGTCCCGATCCCCTTCGCGCAGCAACTGGTCCGCGCATTCGATCTCCTTGCCAACAAATCCCATTGCCGCCATGGTCCAATTCCACTGGAGCTTGTCGGTGACGGTTGAAAGCACGAACGGAATTGCTGTGCGGCCATCGATGGTGGCAGCTTGAGCAGCAAGGTGATCGATCAGAACACCGCGCATCTGCTCGACGTCGATGTAGCTTACAGCAGGGTTCAGGGTGTCCCACGCCCATCTCCAGGTATTGCGGGTCACGTCGCGGAAGGATTCGTTTTGGCCAAAGCGAAACCTGAGTTCGTAGC
Organism: uncultured Acidobacteriota bacterium; assembly: GCA_963807095.1. Taxonomy (GTDB): domain Bacteria; phylum Acidobacteriota; class Terriglobia; order Terriglobales; family Acidobacteriaceae; genus Sulfotelmatobacter. The sequence goes on from CAWEAF010000005.1 coordinate 52,471, forward strand.
TGTGAGTTACGCCCTGCGTAATTGGATGATAGCGACGGACCGTTATCGGCTTCGCGTCCGGAGGGCCTCCCATGTACGTACTACTCACTGATCCCGGAAACCAAAAGCCGAACTGGATCGGACCTTCGGCATCCTGCCACGCTCCGAGCGCGCCAAATTGAAAGCGCGCGTCGCTCATTACCTCTTTCGTGAGCTTTGTCTCTTCAAAGGTTGAATCACCACGCGGCGAGGGATCCAGCACAGCAACAGAAGCGCCATTTTGAAATGAGACCGCGAACAATGGAGCCGGGAGAAGGTCCTCACGAAACTGGTAACGGCGCGCCGCGTTATTTAGCGTGCCACCGGGTGAGCGCTCGCCGTTGTATGTAGGGTCGCCATACAAAGCCCCCGGCGCCATATAGTTCACACTGGCCCAGGGAACTGAGGCATCTACCATCAACATAACGGCTGAGTCGAAACCACCGGGCGCGTGGCCAACTACCTCGACCTTTCTGCGCACGGAAAGGACCGCACCGCTTAGGCTCCAGTGGTCCTGAACTCGGAAAGTAGCGGTATCGCCGTATGAGATTTCGGCGAGAGCATCAATCCCGCCTGCCGACTTTCGCACTGTCTTGTACGCGGCTGCAAGCTGGCGAACGTCACGCTCTTTGGTAAGCACTTCGAGTGTTGCAGCTTTGGGTTGCGAAATTCGGGGCGCGGGACCACCGGCTATTTCGAGCCCCCATCCGCCTGAACTCGAACGGGTGAAGAAAACGGTTGCGCCAGATTCCAGGCGCCCTAGGAGAAGCCGACCGCGTGTTTGCGCCGAAAGACCCGCAACCATACCCAGCATGAGTAGTAGATGACGACGGAATCTCATTTTTGCCTCTTCGGCGGCGAATTATGGATGTTGCGTAAATTCCCCGGCCTCTTTAGATTATGACGATCAAAAGTACTGCAAAGCGTTTAATAAGTGAAGTTCATCTGGACTGCTCCGTTCCAAGGAGGTGAAGTTTCAATGGCAAAATCTTCAAACCGCACTGTTCTGACACGCCGCGAGGCACTCATTCTTTCCGCCACCGCAGGCATGAGCATTGCGGCCGGCAAGCACGCTCTCGCTTCCGACAGCATCAAAACGGCGGCCCACCAGGGACCCGGCAACTGTTCGACCCCGCGCTCCGCGGTCGCCAACACGCAATACGGCAAAGTGCGCGGATTTGTCGACGGCGGTGTTTTCACCTTCAAGGGTGTTCCCTACGGCCAGACCACGGCCGGCGAGAACCGCTGGCTGCCCGCTAAGCCACCCGTGCCGTGGACGGACGAATATCCGGCGCTGGTCTATGGGGCGAACTGCCCGCAAAACCTGCACACCTGGACGAGCCCTGAGCAGACCTTCATCCAGGATTGGGACGACGGCTGGCAAAGCGAGGACATGCTCAAGCTGAACATCTGGACGCCGAGCCTGACCGGCAAGCGTCCGGTGATGTTCTACATGCACGGCGGAGGATTCAGCTTCGGTTCTTCGTACGAACTGCCCTCGCATGAGGGCGCGCAGATGGCGCGGCACCACGATGTCGTGCAGGTCTCGGTCAATCACCGCCTCAATATTCTTGGTTTCTTCGATGTCTCGGAGATCGGCGGCTCTGCCTACGAAGATTCCGTCAACGTCGGCATGACGGACCTGGTGGCGGCGCTTACGCTGGGTTCACGAGAACATCGAGAACTTCGGCGGCGATCCCGACCGGGTGATGATTTACGGCCAGTCTGGCGGCGGATCGAAGGTGACAACGCTGATGGGCATGCCCTCGGCTGCAGGCCTCTTCCATCGCGCCTCGGCGCAATCGGGCGGCGGCGGCAACATTCCCACGAGGGAGCAGCAAAAGGAAGTTGCCCGACTGCTGATGAAGGACCTCGGTCTCGCGCCGAACGACATCGCATCGCTGCAGAAGATGGAGTGGGCCAAGCTTTTCGCCGCCGGCAACGCAGCCGTTGCCAAGATCAATCCTCCCGGGCCGCCTTTGATGGGACCGGGAGCTCCGGGCAAGCCGCGCGTGGGCTGGTCACCGTGCGTGGATGGCAAGGTGATCAACATGCGCTCCTTCTTCGATGCCGCTCCGGAGATCTCCAAGAATGTGCCCATGCTGATCGGCTCGGTGAGCGAAGAAGGCAACCGCATGTCCTCCCGCCCTACGGAAGAGGAGTGGCATGCAAACCTGGCCAAAACCTATGGCGACGAAAAGGCGACTGCCATCATCGCCGCGCTGAAGAAGGCATACCCGCAAAAGAAGATCCAGACTCTGTCCTACATGTGCAGCGGCAACCCCGGATTGAACGGGCTCTCCATGCGCAACAACGTCGTGAAAATGGCCAGATTGAAGCACGAACTCAAGGCCGCCCCGGCCTACACTTACTACTTCACCTGGCAAACTCCCATCCTCGACGGCCTGCCGGGCGCGTGGCATACCGCCGAACTCCAGTTCTGCTTCGACAACACCAAGCGCTGCGAACAAGGGACGGGCAACACGCCCGAGGCGCAGGCGCTCGCGAGGAAGATGGCTTCGTCCTGGGCGGCGTTTGCCGCAACCGGCAACCCGAGTCTGCCGGGTCTCAAGTGGGAGCCACCGATCCGGAAACGCAACAAGACGATGGTCTGGGATAACGAATGCCGTATGGTTGATGATCCCGATGGTGAGGCTCGCAAGATCATTACATGAGGCAATCGGCTCGGGCGTGGTCACCTTTCCGGTCGACCACTTCCGCAGATCGATGAGAACTGGCTATTGCTCGTATTCACATTAATAGGCGCCTTCGCAATTTCCGGTTTGCTCGTCATACACGAAGTATGTAGCCACGGTCATCAGGTCTGCTCACTCATATCTCAACGTCACCATGGGATCGACGTTTGCCGCTCGCCGTGCCGGAAGATAACACGCCAGAAATGCGACCATACATAGCAGAATCGAAACTCCGCTATAAACAGCCGGGTCGCTGGAACTGACGCCGATCAGCATATGTGTCATCATCCGCGTCAGTGCCCATGCGCCAAGAAGGCCGATCATTACGCCCAGGAATACAGTCTTCATTCCCTGATTCACGACCATCGCCAGAATTTGCCGCTGCGTTGCTCCCAAGGCAACGCGAACTCCGATCTCCTGCGTGCGCCGGGACGTGGTGTACGAAACGATGCCGTAGACTCCCACCGCAGCGAGAATCAATCCCAACATCCCGATGAACCCTGTGAGCGACGCTCCCAATCGGAAGATGAAGAATCCGGTAGCTCCTTCGAGGGACTCGGTCATTGTCCGCATATCCACGATAGTCATGGCTGGATCGAGCGCGTGAATATCGTGTTGGACCTGGTTTGCCAAGGAGGTGACATCTATGGAAGAGCGGATTTGTAGCACCTCAAGTGACGTGTAGTTCTGGGCGAGGGGAACATAATAGTAAGGCTGCGAATCCTCGGCAATGGTCTGGTACTTACTGTCACGTGCAACCCCAACGACCTGCAGGAATGGGCCCGACGCGTCTCCGATGCTGAAGCGTTTGCCAATCGGCTCTTGCCCGGGCCAGAAGTTGCCCGCCATAGTGTGGTTGACGATCGCCACGAGGGGAGCCATCTGGCTGTCGGAATCGGAAAACTCGCGCCCGAGCAGAATTGGTATACGCATCGTCTTGAAGTAATCGGGATCAACGCGGTTAAACAGGATCGACGGCGGTTGCCGATCGGCCGATGATTCTTGGCCCTCAACGTAAATCTTCTGCCTGCTCGGAAAAGAAGTGATCGGTACTGACGATGCCAAACTCACCGACTGAACGCCCGGCATGACCTTAATCTTGCTTTTAAGCTCCTCGTAGAACTGCCGCGTCTGCACCTCGCTGTAACTGTTGATCTGCGGATCCAGCGCAACGTTCAACACATGTTTTGGATCGAAGCCAAGATTCATGCGCTCGGCATGCTGCAAACTGCGCGTAAACAGACCGGCGACAATCAGCAGCATCAGAGACGCTGCAACCTGCAGGACCATCAGATCCCGGCGAACTTTATGTTTCCCAGCATCTTTGCTGTTCCGTTGATGCAGCACCGCGTTGGCATCCGATGCAGTCGCCTTGAGTGCGGAAGATAAGCCAACGAACATTCCGGTAAAGACAACAATTGCGAAAGCGAAAGAGAAAACTGCCCAATCGAGGTGGGTGTCGAGGTGCACCGGTACATTTTGAAAATGAATCGAACTGATCGTCCCACTGATCCACCACCCTAACAACACCCCAATGGAGCCGCCCACGGCTGCGAGCAACATGGTTTCTGCAAGCATTTGCCGAATGAGCCGGGCGCGGCTGCCACCCAGCGCCGCGCGTATTGCCATTTCGCGCATGCGCGCGGAGGCACGCGCCATCAGAATGTTGGCGACGTTCGTGCATGCCAAGAGGAGGACTATTGCAGAGAGTACGAGAAACAATGCGGAAATTATGATGAACGCGTTGTTTGCATAAGGAATCGGACGGGACAGTTTCTCTGGCAGAACGCGAACGCTAAACCCTTTGTCCGAGGCAGGGTGTTCTTGGGCCTGTTGTCTGGAGATAATATCGAATAAACTCTGGGCTTTGGTGAGGGTTACTCCCCGCTTGAGCCGGCCCATCGCAAGAATCAGTCGTTTATTGCGATCATTCCAGAAGTTAATGCCGGGACCGCTGGGGAAGACTGTGCTCAGCGGCACATATGCATCCATTTCAAATGCCGCAAACGGGCCGTGAAACTCCTTTGGCAATACTCCGACGATGTCTACCGGTTGGCCGTTGATTCGCACTACTTTCCCGACTATCGTTGGATCGCCGCCAAACCTTTTCTGCCAATATGCATATCCCAGGACCAAAACTGCCCGTTCTCCTGGCGTTTCTCCCTCACTTGGAAGAATTAATCTGCCGAGTACTGGCCTCAATGTGAGCCCGGAGAAAAAATTACCGCTCACAGCCAGAAAAGAGGCCTGCTCGGTACGGCCTTCGGCGGTTACTCCCATGGTGCCCGCGAGTACCTCACCAAACATCTCGCAGGCCGCGGCTGCATCGTGCCGAAACCCAACAAATTCTGGGTAAGAAAATCCGAGCGCCCCCAGCGGCGAATTCTTTTCCTGTATGGCCAAGACCACAATTTGTTCCGGCGACGAGACCGGTAAAGGCCGAATGAGAAAACCATTCACAACGCTAAACGTCGCTGTGTTTGCACCGACCCCCAAGGCGATGGTGATCGACACGACAGCGGTGAGCGATAGGTTCCTTTTCAGTGCTCGCAATCCGAATCGAATGTCCTGCAACAGGGTTTCCATATCTCGTCCTCACCGTATTGCAGTCCACCGACGGAATCGAACTTGGCCGCGCGATCGTAGCTCGCGAAGCGAGGCAACCCTAATATCGAATGGAAAGATTCTCCTCAAAGCCCGCGCCTGCCAGAAGAACGCGCATGTCCTTCGAGCAGTTAAGTGTAGAACGCGTTCAATCTACAACCTTGTGCTGTCAGCTTTGTCCGGTCCGTTGGCTATTGTCGGCATTGACAACTCGGGTGGTCTCCACTCGGAAGTTGGAACTCTAAGTCGGACACAAGCCATAAGACTGTGCCTGCGTCGAGGGGAATGACACGGTAGAACACCAATGTTCCGGCCCGCCACTCGTTGGCGCCTTAGTGATTACTGAGCCGTGATCCGTTTGTGATCCGTTAGCACTGCTTACCACTGCCTTCCACTGCTTTACGGTGCCAGCCGTGCGCTCCACATTGCTGAAGCTACGTTTTCGAGTAAACCGAGCCTTAAAACGCCCACCATTACTTCGATTCCTTAATGATCGCGTCCGCAGCGTTGCCGGCCACGACCCAGCTTGCCGACCCGGCCACGACGGCTTCATCCTCAAACCACAGGAATCCGAAGTCGTCGATGCACTCCGGAAAATCCGGCTTGATGATGACGTATCCCGGAATCACGGCACCCGGGATGTAAGCATTGTCGGCGCGATTGTTACTGTACGTCTTCGTCTTCGACACCGTACCGACTCCAGCTACATACGAAGTGCTGGATACCGGGTGCGTGCCGAGAATGTAGTTGACGGCGCGAAGCGTGTATTCGGGGCCTCACGAGATCGGGAAACGCCTTGTGCAGGAAATACATTCGGATGGCCATGTCCACCACGGCGCCCGATCCGCCCCAGGTGCCGAGGCTTGGGGGCACGCCGAACGGGGTGGCGTCCAACCGCTTGTCCAAACCCGCCATGTATGTCTTCACCGCTTCGCGCATTTGATCTTTCGCGCTCGCGTCCAGATAAGGCAATGCCCGGACTGCTGTCCAACCACGGAGCTCCATCTGCTGCGGGGTGATCATCTGAGGGAACAATTCCTTCAGACGGGATTTGTATGGCTCGGCACCATTCGTGGCGATGGTCAATTCCAGAGCCGCAGCCCAGTCCAGTCCCGACGCCAAATCCGCCACGGCCGAAGCCGGCCGGCGGAGCTGTTTGTGCGCTAGGGGTGCCAGAGCTTGTCGGAGCGGCCGTGCTGCCCGCGGGGTTATGACCTTGAGCGCCAGAGACTACACCCTGGGACGCAGCCAGCACACCACTCGGCACCGCGGGAGCCTGTCTGTCGAAGCCGCCGCCGAGTCGGATACAGTGTCGGGTGCGCCTTCGTGTCATTCCATGCTTTGATCGCAGTATCGAGGCAGTCTTTTGCTAATGCGTCGTCCCAGCCTTTTCAGCGTATCCGCCGCTGCAGCCAGCGCCGCGATGGCATTCCACTGGAAATACGGATTGTTCGTAGTGAAGATCCAGCGATCATCCGGCTTGCCGGAGTAGTCGCCCTTCACTTCGTTCGGACCGAGCTTCGGGTCGTAAATGCGGCCGTCAGTTTTCGACGCTCCGTCGCCCACCTGTGTGTACTGGCGCAGATCTGGCTCATGAGTGCCGCGGATGGCGTGGCCGATGTTATGAAACTGCGCCAGGATGAGCAGTGCGCCGTGCTTGACTTGCTGCACCGTATCCGGCACGCCATCGGGACGGTGCATCTCAACCTCACGGGCCGCTTCATCAACCGTAAGCTCGTCGTACTTGAGATTGAATTCGCGATACGCCAAAGCGAGGCTCTGAATCACGCTCAGCTGCGCAGGCTCCTCGAGATCGAAGTCGCCGGCATCGTACCAGCCGCCAACGTTCATCCCTGGGATGTGATCGCCGCCTTTGTACTTCCCGTCCGTTGCTGTGACCTGGTTCCAGCCATCGAATTGCTGCCCAACCACGGGCGCCATGCGGCCATCATCCAGGTGCGAAGCGCCATGCCACATGCGGTAGCCTTCGCGAACGGAAACGTGATCCATCTGCGCCGCAAGGTGATGATCGAGGCTGTCTTGCCAGATGTTGGCGTAAGCGTCCTTTGAGATGGGGAAGGGCGCCGTGCGCTGGCCTCCATACTCGACAACATAGAGGCCGGGTTCCTTCACCGGGGTGAAGTCGAATTTCGAATAAACGTAGCGCAGCCAGGGCGTAGAAGGCGTGATCGTGCCCTCGAACACCTGCTTGTAAGATCCGTCCTCCATCAGGCGCAGCACTCTCGCCGTCTTCGGGGCGTCGTACTTCGGGTCGAGTTCGAGCACCGCCACCTTTGAGAAGCCCGGCGCATAACCGACCTGGCTGTGCGCGATCATCGGCGGCCGCGTCCAGTTCGGAATCACGTCCGGCCTGATGTGCCAGACGATGGCGCCGGTGGTCTTGCCCGAAGGGATCAGCGAACGCAACACGAACCAGCCGTTCTGCGCGCGGTTGCGTCCATCGAACAGCATGAGGTCGGCCGTATCCGATACTAACGTTGACCCGGGCCAGCGCGTCGTCGACGCCCAGCGTGATGCTCTTGCCCTCGGCAAACGGCAGCGGCTGAGTGTATCCCTTGGCCTTATCCCAGTCCTCCAGGTAGTACGCCTTTTTCGGTTCATCAGGCAGGGGCAAAACCTTCACCATCGGGTCATTAGGCGTACGCGGGAAGATGCCGGCTTTGGCTCCGTCCACCAGGTAAGCCTTGCCCATGTAGATCGAGGGCAAGAACTCCAGGTTGAACCCTGCCCGCCCTGCCAGTTTCTGGCGGCAGCGCCTTGTCGAGATTGATGCTGACCTGCACGCCGCCTGGCTCCGCGGTCACCTCCAGTGTGTAACTGAAGTCGAACGCCGGAAATGCGAGGTCGGCAGTGAGTCGGCTGTTCGCCTTGTCGGCATGGCGATCTTTGAGGGTTGCCACCAGGTCCCACTGCTCCGGCGTTGGCATCAGGCGCACGTCGCCATTGGTCGCGATGCGCTGGCCGTGGAGAATCACCTCCATGGCCGTATTCTTTTGGTCCACAAAAACGGGATGGTACGTGCTGTCGTAGAGAAAAACGCTGAAACCTTGCGTATCGAGGTAATTCTTGTCGGTTACCTTCATGGCAAAATCGGCGCCGGACAAGCCTGGGGTCGAAATCAGGGCGAAGAGGAGACATATTCTGATTCGCGTGAACATAGATTGGGATTGATGCTGCTCCTTTGCCCCAACATGATATGACATGCACACCGTCTGGGCGCCGTTTGTTCCCCAGGCGTCGGGGGATTTCTGAGTGAGGTAGCAAAACGGATGAGCACCTCAGCAATCGAAGCTGATGAGAGGGGAGTTGGCCGCCAAAAATTGCAAGCCGATGATCGTCGTGATGGCCTACGGCTACGCGCACCGCGCCGGCGAAGCGCCGGTCGATTTGTCGCAAAGCCCTTTGGATCACCAGAAATGCTGAAGGCCATGCAGGACATGGCGGCGGCATTCGAAGATGATGTGACGCAAGACCTCATTCCATTTATTGATTCCACGTTCCGCACACTTTCGGATCGCGACCAACGCGCGCGATGGCAGGCCCATCGATGGGCGAGATGCGGACCTTCCAGATCACGCTGGATCATCTGGATCTCTTCTCTTACATCGGCGGCTTCAGCGGAGCAGAGGATGCTCGTCCTCGGCAATCGGAAACTGGATCTCAAGACCGATACAACGGAGTGTTCGCTGATCCGCCAGCATTCGGCAAGAAAGTGCACCTGTTCTGGGTTGGCGTGGGGACGAATGAGCCGGCGAGAATGCGCGTCGGGACTCCAGAGACTGCCTACGTCTCTACTGGAAGCAAACATCCAGCACGTCTTCTACGAATCACTGGGCACGGACCATGAGTAGATGAGCTCTTTAGAAGCCCGTGAAGTTGTACCGAAACAACTAAAGACGTCAACCGAAGCCATTAATTTCAAAAGAGCTGAACGCGGTGGGTAGGAACCCGTCGCGAAATGCTTGTAAGTTACAGATAAATAGGGAAGGATAACTGGTGGAGGCGGCGGGAGTCGAACCCGCGTCCGAAAATGTTACTGGTCAAGAGAACTACATGCTTAGTCGTGTTCATGCCCCAGGCATTACCCTGGGACGTTCGCGGCCCACGCTCAGAACCGACAAGAAACGCGTTCCGCTAGCCTGTGGTCTTAACCTTTCGCCCCAGACGTAGACGAAAAGAGCAGCCCGCTGTGTGACGTCCTTCGGAGGCCCACGGGCGAAGCATCCTCGGACGGCTGCCTAAACTAGTTAGGCTGCGTATGCCATCTGTTGATTGGCAATTATCATTTTGCCCACGATTACGGGTGTGTGCACCCCGGCATGCCTCTTGGCCGCAAGCATCTCCGTCGAAGCCGTGACGCCCCCACTGGTGGGATTGGCCTTGGAAAGATCCACTTCCAATCTAGGTTTCACCTGGCCAGAAGTCAATTCGTTAGATGATCGGCACCGCCCTGCAGTTCCGGAATCAGATCCCCTCCCCCCTCCCCCTTTTTTGGTACCAATTCCACCTAAAGTATTGGATTCATTAAGTTTAACTGACTCGGCCTGGCGCGGTTTCTCGCAAAATATTGAGGGTACAGGACTTACACGCAAAATATTCCAAAGTAAGGACTTAGGGGAGGGATTCAAACATCCAGCGATCCAAGTGCCTTCACATCGCTCGCCGGTTCTTCGGACTCTTTCAGGGTTCTCGGGCACAGACTCCATTGTGGAGGAATCCAGCGCTGTGGGTAAAGGTCGTTCGTCACACGATCGCTTGATTCTGGCTGTGGAAGGCTGTGGAAAAATAAACCAATGCGAGGCGGTTGGATAAACATTACATTTGTCACTTGAAAACTTAATAGTATTAAGTAACATATTCATTAACTCAATCAACATGGCGGACGATCTTCGATCTTCGACGGATTGGCAAGAGCTGACGCAGCTCACTCAGGGGCAACCGATGGTGGTTGAGCGTGTAAGGCTTCCGGAGAAGGGTATTGCGATCGAGGGGACCTTCGAACTTCCGCAACTGGCGCGGCTTTCGATGGACGACCAAATCTTTATCACCGCGTTTGTCCGGTCACACGGCTCGATTAAGGAGATGGAGCGCGTGTTCGGAGTCAGTTATCCGACCATCAAGTCGCGGCTGACACGGATCGCCAACAGCCTGGAATTTGTGGAGACCGATCCGACTCCATCGAAGGCCGAAATCCTCGAGCGCCTGCAACGGGGAGAGATTGGCGCGGAAGAGGCCATCCGCGAGATGGAGGCGCTGTAATGATTCCGTTCGTCGCTGTCGTCAGCCTGCGTAACCAGGAGAGCCGCACATTCCGGCTGTGGGTTCCGCTGTTCCTTGTGTGGCTGTTGCTGTTGCCGCTGGCCATTACTCTGTCGCCATTCATTTTCATGGCATGCCTTTTCTGCCGGGTAAATCCGTTCCGGGGAGTCGCCGTCATTTGGCAGATTCTCAATGCGCTGACCGATACCACTCTGGAAGTGGAGCACCGGAGCGCAGGGATGTCGTTTCACATTTTGTAAGGAGACAAGTGTATGAGCGAACATCGCCATCAGATTTTGCAAATGCTTGCTGAGGGGAAAGTCAGCGCCGACGAAGCCGAACGCCTGATTGCGGCCGCGGAGGAACCCGCCGGAACCAAGTTCGCCGACCAGAGTTTTGGGGCGGCAGGGAAGAGCCGTCCAAAATATCTTCGCGTGGTGGTCGATTCCGAAGATGACGGCGGACATGGCGGACCCACGAAAGTCAACGTGCGCGTCCCGATGCAGTTGCTGCGTGCCGGCGTGAAACTCGCAAGCTTGCTCCCGGCGCAGGCGCTCAATCGCGCCAATCACGCCATGCAGGAGCAGGGAATTCCTATCGATCTCTCCCAGATCAAGCCTGAGAATCTGGAAGAATTAGTGGAACACCTCAGCGACTTAACCGTCGATGTCGATCAGAAAGACGCCAGTACGAAGGTGAAGGTAAGAGTATTTTGCGAGTGAGGGGGCGCCCGCAGTTTTATTCGCTGCCGGATCCCGGCGGAACATCAATTGAGAACTTAGATTGGGATTGGTTGAGCAAACGGAGCACGTCAGCCTCAGCATGATAGGGTTGTGGAATCCCACCCTTGACAAAGAACGTCAAGGATGGGGCACCCGGCGTAGAATCCATGCCTGAACGAAGATGAATAAGAAGCTCAGTGTAGCCTCGATTAACTTTCCATTTTCGGAGCCCAGCGTTAACTTGATGGCCCTCGACAGCGACAAGGCATTGTTCGATTTTGACGTTGTTATTATTCGCCCTTCGGAGTTCGGAGGTATCAACGGCAAACTGACATCGTACGAGCACCATCGTTCAGTTATGCAGAAGAAGAGAAGAGAGCTGATGATTCTGCTCGCTCAGGGAGGTGTCCTTGTTATCATCCTGGATATCCCCGACGTCTATTCTGCCGAGGGTGGCCATTGGCGTAGCACCTACACAGTTTCTGTCAACAACTATGAGTTCTTAGATGGGAAACTAGCAGGTTGCCTGCAAGAAGGAACCGGGAGTCGAATTTACTATAAGAATGCGGCAGAGCCATTCGCCACGGTGCTTAAGAAGAGCGTTGTGGCTTGGACTTCTTACGTGACGAAGTTGCCGGACACGGAGCTAAGAGGCTTGAAGTTCTTTGCTAGTGCCGGACCTGCCGGGGCGCTAGCGGGGAAGATGGCTTACAAAGAAGGTCATCTCATACTCTTACCCAACTTGAGCCGTCTAGATGAGAAGTCATTCTTCGAAGCGTGTGCCGAGTATCGTTTCAAGCGACAAGGAACTACTCCCCCAGACTGGGCCGGAAAAGTTCCTGTTCCGGGCCTCCTGCCGATTGAAGCAGCCATTGCGGATCTGGATAAGCGCATTGGAGCTCTGCAGAATGAGCGACAACTGCAGACCGTAGAACTGGAGAGGAAAACGGCATATCGGAAGCTGCTATACGAAAAAGGTAAACCGCAACTAGAGCCTATAGTCCTAAGAGCGTTGGACGATTTGGATTTCGGGGCCACTCCCGGTGAAGTAGTCGCGGGGATACACGAAATTGACGGTCGAACGAGCACAGGGTCAACGACAGGAATAGTGGAGGTCAAAGGATCAAAGAACCAAATCGCGCAGAGTGAGTTTTCTCCGTTTGTTACAAAGATTCATGCCGAAGCGGAGGTCTCCAAGAAATACAGCAAGGGCATTCTGGTGGGGAATGGACTCTGCGAAACTGAACCCGGCACAAGGCTCGGTGATTCTGTATTTACACGGCACGTCCTTGACGGCGCAAGAATAAGCTCCGTTGCGCTAATCAATTCTGTTGAGCTGTACTGGCTCTGTTGTGCGATGTTGAGAGGAGATGCGGTGGATAAGAGCACAGTTCGTGAAGCGATTTTGACCACCAGCGGATACGTGGATTTAAAACCTTTTTGCGGTGCGCCGCTGTTCTGATTCCATACCGCCTAGGTCGTTTCTCACTGGCTAGAAGTCCTTTTCACAAGGTCCACCAAATAAGCTGCAACCCGCTTTCCTATAAAAGAGGAGAAATCCCTTTTGTCTGACAATGCTCTCGCGAGCACGCCATTCATTGTTTTGTCATCGTCGGATTGTTGTATTCTCTCCAACAGTTGGTTTCTTAAAGGATCTGCAATTCGCAACAAACTCACCATTTGGTCTTGGTAGTCCTTGGTCTTTTCTTCCTTTGCGAATGAAAGCGAGATAAGCCTTATCTGTTTTTGGGGATTATCGGAGTCAGGTGCAGCTTGGGCGTTACCATAGGAGTCGTTAAGCTGAGTCATTAGCATTTCCCATGAGTCCGTCTTGTCGTAGATTTGTTTCGCAATCATGGGAAGCATCGACGCTGCAAATTGCCTAGTCGCATTATCGGCTTGTCTTTTAGCGGCCTTCCGATCCTTTTCCAATGCCGCGATTTTCGTAGTATTTCCTGCGGATCGTCGTATTTCTTGGTCTATTAGCGCCAGTCGCCCATTGGCAGAGCTAGCAAGAACAGACAGGGAATCTAGTTTTGCTGCTTGCCAAGCCTCTTCGTCATGCAGTTGTCTTGTCCGCCGAATCATGAGTTTCGCGGTCTCTGCTCATCATCCATAATTCTCCGCACATGAGCGTGGTCAGCAGAAGGATTGAAGTTACTTTCACATATCGCGGCGGTTTTTCAAAAAAGGTCGGCACGGCTGCAGCCAGGAGTCCCATTATGGCAATGAACACTCCCGGACAAAACGGCCAATGTAGGCAGGTTGGCCAGTGAACGAAGCAGAGCATAGGAGATACCTCCACAAGGTCGGGAGGGAATCCGACATCGGAAGGCTACCCCTTCGACGGATATTTGAAAAGAGGTTGATCCGCTGCACTCCTGGAACAGTACCGCGAGAGGGCGCGGGCACATTTTCCGAGAAATGTTGTGCTAATTTGTGCTACAAACCCTTCATTCATGCTTTTCCTTTGGGCGGTGGCGCACCCTTTCAACCTAGCACAAAATCAGGGTGGCCCATCCTTTGCGTTTTTTTTTGCAAAGGGTGGGCATTCGATGATCCGTCTCCGTGGTGGCTGAAGCTAATTGACAGCTCGAATCTTCATCACCGCTGCCGGCCACTGATTGATCTTCACCGCGCCGACCTCTTCGTACGCGTAACTGCGATAGCTGCTCCAGTCCCCCTGTTCCGGCTCCAGCACCAGTCCCCGTTTCACCGGATTACGATCCATGTATCGCATGCTTCTCCGCCCGCTTGCGCCCACCCCAGACATTGAAATCGTAAAAACGCCGCTGCCACACCCGCGAGGGCGTGCCCCGCTCAGGCTCGCTGATCAGCAGATGAATATGCTCTGGCATTACTACGTACCCGACCACCACAAACCGGTAGCGTTGCCGGACTTCCTCCAGGATCCGGAGAAACAAGTCACGCACGCGCGCCCCGCCAAACCACAAACCACGGCTGCCGGCGATAACAACTGCAGGTCAGAAAGTGCAGATGATCATTGCCGTAGTAGCGCTTGAGGCCCTTGGGCATGCTTTTACTGTAAGAGAGTCGAGCTCCGGTTCGCGATGAAAAGTTGAGGCTAAAATCCAAAATGGTTAAGAATTGGAAATGCCCACCCTTTGCAAAAACCGCAAAGGATGGGCCACCCTGAATCTGTGCTAGGTTGAAAGGGTGCGCCACCCGCCATCGCATCGGCCCACCCTCCCGCCAAGAACGCGGGAAGGGGGCAACCAGATCTATAGGTTCTATCCTGGGCAAGGATGGCCAGCCCCTGTTTACAATGTTTCCATCCCAAATGATCAGGGAGCAATCAAAGACGAGGCGCCGTGAGTTGCCGGCATCATTCCTTGCCCCAGGACTTGGTAGACATGTTTAGTGGTTTGGAGGACAGGTGAAAATCGAAATCGTGCATTGCCCGACATGAACGAACAACAAAGCCAAGGTCACGAGTCTCGTGGCCCTGATCAAGAAGCGTTTGGGTATTGACGCTGTCCTTAAGCCTGGCAACGTCGGTCAGTTTGAGGTTCTTGCGGATGGCGAGAAAGTTGCCGAGCGCGGGGGAAACTGGTTGACACGGAGCTTTGGCGCCGGATATCCGGATCTTGACAGCGTGGTCGATCGGATCGAGAAGCGTCGGGCAAGTGACGGAGCGCGATAGGCAGGTCCGTCCTTCTTGTGGCGGCAGAGAAACCTTCGAGCACAGGCCGAAACGATTGCTACCTCTGCGTTTCAAACCGCACCGGCAACCTCACCTGGGCTTGACCAGCTTTGGAGCGGGACCGCTCAAGTCGACCCGGTACTCCGCATGGAGTTTGTGGATCGCTGCTGGCGTCAGTAGATCGTCCGACACTTCGACTTCGTGCTCGCTAGCGCCATCCACATCGATCCGCAGGTGAGAAGGAGCATCCTTCCCACCGGATGTGGGGCGGAAGGTCGCGAGAATCTTGCCCGACCGATCAGCAAAAACCTTCAGCTTCATTGCAACTCCTCAAATCAGAGATTCGAAATTCAGAGCGCTAACCCTGACCACCATCAAGCTCCTGTGCTGAGGTCTCCGAATCCAATGATCGTAAAATTCGAAGTACCCGGACCATCGTTGGTCATATCGAAGAAATAGGTGACGCTTAATCCGTCGGAGTTCCGTACTGTGCCATAAGCGGTAACCCTAAGTGTGTTGGCCACAATTGGAGGTGGCTCGTTGCTGAGCAGTTGCAGGGGTTCCGCAAATTGAACTCCATGATCGTCTCCCCACCAGAAAGAGGCTCTTCCGCCCGCACCCGGACTCAGAGTGAAATTGCCTAAATGCCATGCCATCTGCGCTCTCCTTGAAAGTGTGTTTTTTCCGGGGTCCCCATTCCCTCGGCGACTGAAGCCGCGCCCTATTTGCATCCGCTTTCGGATGGGCTGAAGCCCATCCCTTTCAAAACGAATACAGGTCAGTCTGGGTAACGCACTAGACCAGCCAGGGTGGAATCGTACACCGAAACGCCTCCGTTGGACCAGTTTTCTTCATTCTCTCCACCCCAGGCGGCGCGGGCGCCCAGTGTAGCAGCCTTACACGACGCGGGAGTGCGCGGCCTAACGTAACTGGTGGGAACGCGAATGTATAACTGCCCGTTGCCGGAATCTTCGTACAATTGATGTCACAACTCCGAGATTCGTCGTTGTCGTAACTTTGTTGTAACTAAGGAGAGGTCATGCTGAGCAGATGCGCGAAGGGTCTATTTGTTCTACTTACCGTTGGAATGTTGGCGTCGGCGCAATCGGTGCCAGCTGGAACACGCATCACCGTGCGGACCGACTCGCAAATCAATTCCGCCAGTGCCCATGTTGGACAGGCATTTCATGCAAATCTGACCAAAGACCTGGTGGTCAAAGGCAAGACTATCGCCAAGGCTGGAGCGCCGGCGAAGGGCAAAGTCACCTACGCCAAGTCCAGTGGACGGTTGCACGATCCTGGGGAGGTCACCATTCGGCTCACGTCGATTCAATTGGCGAATGGCAAAACGATGCCGGTCTCAACCAGCGGCTTTCGTGCCAAAGGCAAAAGCCATACCAAGAGCAACGTGACCAAAATAGGCGGCGGCGCCGCAGCCGGCGCACTCATCGGCGGATTGGCCGGCGGTGGGAAGGGTGCCCTGATCGGAACCGCTGCGGGCGCGGGGGCGGGCACCGGCGTGGCAGCAGCCACGGGCAAAGAAGAGGCTGTGGTCCACGCCGAGACGGCAATCACGTTCACGACTACGGCGGACGCTAAGGCGAAATAGGTCGAGAGGGAAGGGCGGTCGACATAGTATCGCCGTTGCCCTGATTGACGTTACTAACGTTGCGCGCACCGGCTTTTCCGATAGCTGCCCCAACATTCTCATAGCGGGTGCGACCGTTAACCGGACGGTGGGCCCGCGTTCCAGTTCAGGACGCGAATCGTCATTTCCGGCCGAAGACTTGCTTGAGTAACGTGGTCGTCTGAGCGGCGGGATTCTTGCGGATCTGTTTTTCCTGTTCTCCGAGCATGTAGAAAAGGCCGTCGAGGGTCTTGCTCACTACATACTTGTCGAGATCGAACTGACCGGCGAGGGTGCTGCCGCCGGGGGCCCTGTCGATGAACTGGTTATATTGCTGGACGACGCCGACGCGATTCATCGAGCTCTTGACGATTGGCGAAAAGGCAGTGGTGAGATCGGCGGAGCTGGTTCGCTTGAAATAGTCGGTAGCGGCTGTGTCATTGCCCGTGAGGATGTGGCGGGCGTCATCGAAGGTCATCTTCTTCAGCGCAGCCAGAAAGATTTGCTTGGCTTGGGGAGTTGCCTGCTCGGCGGCGCGGTTCATGCCAACTTCCAGTTCGTCGATCTTCGCACCCATACCCAGCATGCGCATGCCCCTGCCCACGGTTTCGAACTTCGGCGGCAACAGGATCTTGATGGCCTGATTTTTGAGAAAGCCATCCGGTCTACCAGTGAGGGCGACGGCTTTGCCGGTGCTGAGCTGGAGAGCTTCCTTCAGCCCGGCAATGATTTTGTCGTCGCTCAGGCTGGCGGTATCGCGTTGAGTAATGGCGGCACCAGCCTTCTTGAGGATGTCGTCCAGTTGGGCGGCGCTATAGGTGGAGAAACAAAGGGTGAGAACGATGCTGAGCAGAGCAGGGCGCATGATACTCCTCGCTAGGTAGAGGTTCGACGCCCGATTCTAGCGCAGAAGGGAATAGAGGTCTGTGAGCAGAAGGGCTTGATCCTCGGTTCCCGTTGAACGCCAGCTCGAGTGCGGGTGCCAGGGGAAGAGGGAGTTGCAGACAATTAGTGAGGAGTTTGCAGGCGGGCGTGGTAACCTTCGCGCGCGCGAACGTGCAGCGTTTGGCCTTTTCGGCGCGTCGTAATCCGGATACTGCGATAGCTCCCGTTAGGCTGGAAATTCGCGGGTACATACGCGATGAAGTAGCGGCTACGAATCGAGTCGTGCAGCTTGTCGAAAGCCTTGCCTATGCTGGATACATCGTAGGGGAACATCGCCTCACCCCCACTGCGCTCAGCAAGCACTTCCAAAACCCTGTCGGCATCGGTTTTGTCTCCAACGTCCTCACGGGTGCTTACAGTGTAGACGGTCACCCCGGTCTGTTCCTCGGTTTGGACGGTCTGCTTCAGAGTCTTGTGGCTGGAATTGTCCTCTCCGTCGCTGAGGACGACGACAACTCTGGCGACCCGGTCTTCATCGGGATACTGCGCGAGTTTCCAGCAGGCGGACGAAACGGCGTCGAACAGCGCCGTTCCTCCCGCATTCCCAAGCTGCTCGATTCCCTTGGAAAGCTCCGTTCGGTCCCCGGTGAAATCCTGCGTCACCGTGGTTTCGGTCGAAAAACCGGCGATAAACGCCAGGTCAGCTGAGCCGCTCAGCATTTTCTGCACAAATTTGATCGCCGCCTGCTTCTCAAACGAGAAGCGATCATTAACCGAACCGCTGGTGTCAATCAAAAGAGCCAGACGCAGCGGGAGTTTCGACTGCGGAGTAAATTCCACAATTTTCTCGGGAGGTTTGTTGTCATCGAGGATCCGGACGTCAGATGCCTCGAGATCGTTCACCATATGTCCGTGGCTGCTGGCGGCAAAGAAGAGTGCAACCTGATCCACGTCTTTGCGAAAGGTCCAGGGATGATGCGTTTCGAGTGGAGAAGGCGCCGACGCAGCGGATTTCAGCCGGGAATCGGCCCTCATGGGTGCGTTGTCGGCCACTTTGTCGCAGGTGACGCATGCTGAGTCGTTCGGGTCATCAAGCGAGCTCAACTGGGCCTTTAGTCTGTCGCTATTCGGGAAGGTTTGCACGCGCGGCGGATTCGACAGGGCGCCGGTCTGCTGCAGATTGCCGGTGTTCGCAGCGTGGAGCAGTACTTCCTTGTTATGGGCGAGAATGGCGAGATTGTTCCGAGCGGAAGGAGCGAGCGCATTGGATGGGTCTTCAGTAATAAGGAAGTTCAGTTCACGCTCCATCCTTTCTGAGTCGTGCAGGGACATAGCTGCGATCGCAGCCATGTAGTGCACATTGGCCCAGCCTTTGTGATCGAGCGTGTGTACGCGAGAAGACGTATCGAGGGCCTGCTGGAATTGCTGGTTTTGATCCTCTGCGTATGTGAGAGAGGAAAGGACAGCCGCATCCTTGGGACGGAGCGCTGCTGCTCTTTCAAAATATCTTTGAGCGGAGGAAAAGTCTTTTTCCGCCAGGGACAGACGGCCGAGATTTAAAAAGGAGCCCGAGGATTTATCGTCCAGATGGGCAGCGGTTTCAAACTCCGTCTTGGCACGCCCGGTGTCATCCTGATCAAGGTAAGCCAGTCCCAGGCAGATGTGGGCGGCAACAAATTTCGGATAATGAGCGATCGCTTTTTGCAAATACTCGCTGGCTTCTTTTGATTTTTGCGACTTCATCAATGTGACAGCCCGGTTGTACTGCTGGATCGAACTATTCGGCGCGTCCAGGTCGAGCGCCGATACCAGTCCGGAGTCGACCAGTCCTTTTCTCCTCTCCTGTTCTATTTCGGTCCTCTTCGCATCCCGCGCCTGCTGATCGAGATACATTTGCGTGTAGTCCGCCAAGCCCATCATGTCCGGACCCGTGGTCATCTGACCTGCAGGACCGATATTGGTGAACGACGGTATCTCACCGCCACCACGTTGGGCCAGCGAGAGGATGGGGCTCACCAGCAACGCTGCCAGCACATATCGGAACGCAGTTCTCAGGAGGTCGAAGGGAGCACGAGGGGCAGACTTCACGTGAGCTTTCTCCTGAATTGGACGTGCAGAATGTTACCACTACCGGGCCGGGGAGTCGCCCTTCGTGGACGAGATTCTCAGCATGGCGCACGCTGCCGGGATGGGCACCATCTGCGAGGCCGATATCACTCTGATTGGCGCCACGCTCGACCAGTTGCGCGTCAACTGGCAGCCGGCGCAGGTCGCGATCGCAAGCCGCCATGCGCCGCTGTGCAACATTCAGGCGAAGGATGCGTGAGCCGCGCGAGTTTTCCCCGGATTAAACGCGCCTTTTGTCGTTCTGAGCGCAGCGAAGAATCTATGCACCTTCGCCTAAGTCGGCAAGGTTGCAGAGATCCTTCGCGCAAAAAACGCGCTCAGGATGACGATTGCCCGATTGGTCCGATTCTAGACGTCGGCGATTCTAAAGATCCGTGCGTATCCGCGTAAATCCGTGGCGAAGAAGTGATTCGTGGGCGAAGAGTTCCTGTTATCAGCTAGACGAATACTTCTCCCGGCAGTGCCGTCAGGGTTCGCGAGGCTAGTGTGTTCTGAACGATCCGCCTTGGTGCTCCCGCTGCCTCTGAGTCAACTTGGTTGCGTTCGATTCGCAGCTTCAGGCTACGCTCGATGTGGCGCAACTCCAGTACTTCTGCTCCCGCGACCAGGGTCGATGCCCGCCCTTGCAATCCGGCTCGGCCGGTGCGGCCAACGCGATGGACAAAGTCCTCCGCTATCTTGGGCAGGTCGTAGTTGATCACATGAGCCACGTCGTCGACGTGTAAGCCACGGGACGCTACATCGGTGGCCACGAGCACCTGGAAGCGGCCTTCCTGAAATCCACCCAACGCTCCATTTCGCTGCGACTGTGAGCGGCCGCCATGAATCATGGCCGCGGCGAAACCGTCCCGCACCAGCTCCTTGGCGAGGCGTTCCGCGCCGCGCTTGGTGCGGGTGAAAATCAAGGTTTGCCCCTTTTCCGAATAGAGCAATTGCCGCAGAACGTCGAGTTTCTCTCCCGGTCGCACTTCGTAGGCTTTGAGTTGCACGCTCTCGGCAGGCTTGAGCACGGAGCCCAAAGCGACGCGCACCGGTGTGCGCATGCAGTCGTTCACCAATCCGGCAACGGATTGTTCCATCGTGGCCGAGAAGCATAGGGTCTGCCGTTGCTGCGGGAGTACTGAGAGAATGCGCTGGATGGCAGGCAAGAAACCCATGTCGAGCATCCGGTCGGCTTCATCGAGCACAAGCATTTTGACGTGGCGCAGGTCGGCGAACTTGCGGTCCATCAGGTCCTGCAATCTTCCGGGCGTGGCAATGACTAGTCCAGAGCCGGCACGGAGATGTTGAATCTGCGCCTTCTCCGACACGCCGCCGATTACCAAAGCGGCTTTGGGCATGGCCTTGGTGCTCAATTGCTGGTACTGCTCGTGAACCTGCATTGCGAGTTCCCGCGTCGGCAATAGCACAAGCGCAATGGTGTGTCGCGACGCTTCCCGGTGGAGGGTTTCAATCAGTGGAATCAGATAGGCCAGTGTTTTGCCGGTTCCGGTCTGCGCCGTGCCGATCACGTCGCGGCCTTCAAGAGCGGGAGGAATTGCACTTTCCTGGATGGGTGTGAGGTTAGTGAACTGGGCTGCCGCCAGGCTCCGCTGCAATACAGGAGACAAGGGCAGTTCCGAAAATGTAGCCATTCGAATTTGTTTCTTTCTGGAGCGGCTTGTGATTAGGCACTCTGACACAAGTCGAGAGCCGTCACGCCGCTCACATTTCAATTTTTGGGATTTCACGCAAATAAACGGAGGGCAGGAAAAGCGGAGATGATTCTGGTCAAAAGAGTGACCACCGCGTAACGAGCAAACCGTGACAAAGCGTTGCAGTTATTGTAACAGACAACGCGCCCTGGGGGGGAAGAAAGTGATCGCAAGGGACTGCGGCAGAAGCCTGTTCTGATTTCATAACAAGATCGAACTGGTAAACAGGCTTTTCGATTTCCAGGGACACACTAAGGCCGGAGGCAGAATCGGAAAGACTCTTTTCTGATCCGCCCCGGGCGAAGCTACTGCCCGGTCCGGGAGAAAATTGATGACAAATACTGGCACGATGCATGTGCTGCTGTGTACCGCAGATTCTTCGTTAGTCGCAATCTTTAAAAGTATATCCGGTGAATTTGGTATCGAAGCGAAATCCTGTACGGATTCCCTGCAGGTTGCGAACCATCTGAACCGAGCAACCTATGAAGCGATTGTGCTGGACTTCGACACCCTTCCCCAAGCCGGCCCAGTTCTGGATAGCGTACGAGAAAGGTCTTCCAACAAAAACGCCGTGATCTTCGCCGCTGCAACCAACACCACCCATATCGATCAGGCGATTCAAGCCCGCGCACACTTTCTATTACGAAGACCCCTTGAGCCCGATGTAATCCGGCGAACCTTGCGTGCCGCTTATGATCTTATGCTGGGCGGACAACGACGCCAGTTCCGGTGTGTCGCTAGTCTTGCGGCCCGGCTCACCACTATCGATTCAGGCAGAAGCCTGCAGTGCACGACGATCAATGTCAGCAGCAACGGAATGGCAGTGACAACCCCGATGGCATTGAAGCCTGCCGAGATGTTGGAAATCGACCTTCTGCTTCCGAACGGATTTAGCGTCCGCGCCGCTGGGATCGTGATTTGGGGCGATCCGCAGGGAAGAAGCGGAATCAATTTTCAGTGCAGAGACGCGGAGATGCGGCGCGAACTGGACGTGTGGCTGGATTCACAATTCTCGGTACCCCACGTGTCGTCAGCTTCCGTTTAAAGAAGACAGGCGGAGCACAAGATTGACTGCGGTGTCTTTTCTTGAAATCCGGTGGGCCTTAGGCGCGAACCTGTACAGACACCAACTCCGGGCTGTAGCGTGCTCGTTGCAAAGACTCCGCAGCGTCCTGGGCCGTTAACTTCCCCATAATCAGGGCCAGCTTGCGGTTGGTGGTCATCTGCATTGGAGACTTATCGGTTCGCAGCACGTATTGAGCGGTGCCGGTACTATTACGAGTTACCTTCACGACAAACTTGGTAATTGTGGGTGATTTCATTAGTTCTATTGTACACTTCGCGGTGATTCTCTGCTTGGAATAACTGTTGTAAGGACGCTGCTCGTTAACGACGAATGTGCGCCAAGCGCCCTGATCGCGACACGTACCGCTCAACCAAACCCAGGCGTGATGCAACCGGTAATTCGCCCGGCAGATCAAGAGGAGAGCTTCGAACTCGACAACCGAAAAAATCTTCTGCAATGTTTCACGGGAAAATGGATGCCGCGCCCAAAAAAGGAAGCGCGGCATCTCGTTGCTACCTGTGGTGGAGTTGCATCCTTCTGATCCTTTCCGTTCTTGCTGCAGCGCCACGCAGAGCGGCTCTGGCGGCGGGTGCGCGTAAAACCTGCTGAGCTGAGCTCGACCCATTGTTCCACCAGTTGGTATCGAAGGCGTCAAACAACGTGTTGTCGGTGAGCCGGGTGACCCCGCTTCCGTCCGCCTTCATGCTGTAGATTTCGAAAGCGAGCGTACCTGCAAAGTCCCGGTTCGACTGAAAAACGATCTTGTCAGCGACCGGAATTGGATTGTAGTGGAAGATTTCCGGGGTAGCCGTATAGAGTGGGGTGAGCCCCGTTCCGTCGGTGTTGATGGTGTATAGCGTTTCCGTATAGTCGTCATCGCAGTAGCGGCTGAACATGATCTGGGTGCCGTCATGGGTGAAGGCTGGCATTTCATCCCACCCAACCGTGCAGGGAAAGTTGGGTCCGCCGGTCAGCGGAATAGCATTAGTGCCATCCGCGTTCATGATGGCGATCCCGTCGTACAATCCAATCCCCGTGGGATACCAATAGAGTTCTGCTGCAATCTTGGTCCCGTCTGGCGAAAACGAAGCCGCATACGCCTCGGAACCATTTCCCGCTGCAAATACGGCGTGTTGATTCGAGCCGTCCGTGTTCATCGCCCAGATTTGGGATGAGTGGATGTAGACGATCCGCTGGCCATTTGCCGAAAACTCCGGCCACCAGGAATCGCCATCGGTCGTGAGTTGAGTCGGGCTACCGCTGCCATTGGCATTCGCGACGAAGATGTCATACGTGTAGTCTGGCGTCGCCACGTCGAACACACCTTTCGTGCCGTCGCCCGACAGCGTCAATGACTCCATCGCTACAGAAACCGGTTTGCCCGTTCCCTGGTCAGTTACGCCGCTGATGGTGAGAGTCCCATTTGGGGCATATGTGCCAATCTTCGGTGTCATGGAAAAGGGCGTGGCATCGCCGCCGGAGTATTCCTCCAGGAATGCGAACTGGGCCGACACCGAAATGGTCGCTGTCGCCGTCAAGTTCGCATTTCCCACCGCGGTGACCACCACATGGTAAACACCGACTGGCCACGGCGCGGTATAGATGGCGCCGGTATTGGTTTGCGTGATGGTTCCTCCACTTGTTTCCTGGACGGACCAGGAGACGCGAGTGTCACTTACGTTCTCCACATTGGCGGTGAGTATGGTAGTTTGGCCGACCAGCAGATTAGCGCTTATGGGCGTCACGCTGATGCTGGGCTGGTTGTTGTTGTTGTTGCCACCACCGTTGCTGTTGCTACCGCAGGCGACCCAAATGATAGAAAGAGAGACTAAGAAGAGAAGGGACAGAATCTTCCGCATAGTGGAATCCCTTGGGAGGTGAGGATTCCAGGCCTGCAGAGCGAAGTAGGGGGAGACCGGAGGCGACGGCCTTAGCTGCCCGCCGTGCGGTCTTCGTGCAGGCTCGTGTCTGCCCTGGGAAGCAGACCACCACCTCCACGCTGATCTCCCTTATATAGGCCCGTCAAGGGAGGGGAGCAAGGGAATTCCGCAAAGTCACAGCCATGCGTGATCGCAGTCACGAGCCTTGCGTCTCGTTGCCGCACTGAGTAGAAGGGGGCCAGGGACAAGGTGTGCCAGATACGCAAGATCGTTTCGTTCGGATCGGCATTGACCCTGGCCGCGTAAACTCCCGGATGGCAGCGCACGGACCAGCCTTTTTCGGTGTCGCAGAAACTCGATCCATTCTTATTCGGCAGCGCTCCGCACGCAAGGTCACCGAATCAGGTGTCGAGACTTCACGCCAGCGCCAGGTTCAGATTCTCAATGGCCTCGTCGACCTCGGCTGGACTTTTGTAGCCGACGGTTACGCAATCGACCCCGGCATTCACGAATGCGAACTTCATCGCCTTCTGGCGGTCTTCGTGATTGAATGTGCCCTCGCCGGCCAGCTTCATGCTGATTACACCCATTCCTTCCTTGCGAACCTCTTGCACATGGGAGACAACTTCTGGGACATTTCCCGGCTCCGGTGTGTCAGGGACCTCCGCGTCCATGGTCTTGCCCTTATGATTCATGCGGATCATCGCGACCTCGAGCCACTTGTTTCCAGGAACCCGGCGCAATGCGGGCAGGCCGTGCACCGACGCGCCATGACTGAGGACGACCTTTTTGGATTCGGCTTCAAGAATCGCGTCTTGCCAGCGGGCAGTGTCGGCTGGCCACGTCGCTGTGTGTTGCCAGTGCAGCAGCATGATGTCGAAGTATTCGGTGTTGGCGAGCTTGCGCAATTCATCGAATTGTTGCTGTGGGATCCCGCCATTGAACGTGGTCACTTTCGACATCAGTTGATAGCTGTCGCGCGGGATACCCTTCAGCGCGATGCCGAGCATCTTGTGCATTTCGCCGTAAGATTCGGCTGTTTCAAAGAACCGAATACCGCGATCGTAGGCGTAGCGCACTAAACGCGTGAACGCATCCTGCCCTAGATCGCGCTGCACCCGGCCGCTGAAGCTTCCGGTACCGAACGCCAGCCGGGTTACCTTCACCCCCGATCGGCCCAGGGTCACCATGTCGGTTGCGGTTCGCCGCTGCGCCATCAGCGGCAGGCTTCCGGCGACGGCAAACGTTCCAGCAGCGAGTCCGGTTTTCAGGAATTCACGACGGGTGAAATGAGACATTTGCTCCTCCACGAGACCCCAATGAGCGAGATGTTACCAGAAACTTGTGGGGTAGATTGTCGCCAAGTGGTTCAGGCTTCTGCTGAGTCCGGAAATGGCAAGTATTTGCCAAATAGATCCTATGCAGAGAGCTTATGGTTTACCGTTGGCGCCTTTCGGGACGTGGGAGGTAATCGATTTCAGAAGGAATTCGCGAATCAGATTTGCCACGGCGTCCGCCCCTGTGCCCGCCAGGCCATTGAAGAGGACCAGCGAGGCTCCGCGATCCGAAGCAGGATAGTAGAGATTGGAAAGAGCGGCGGCTGAAAAGTTGCCGAGGACGCGCGAATAATTCGGTTTCCAACGCCCGTCGTCGCCTCTGGCAACGACGGCGGCTGAGACCGCGTACAGCATGCGCGACGTGACTTTGCCCTTTCCCTTGTAGAAGTAGCGTGGGTCTTGACGAAAGAGTGAAGGGTAGACCGCTCTTCCCAGCAGGATGCCGGATGCGTGATTCGCAAAGGCAGCGCCGTATCGCTTTCCGTATCCTTCGATTCCACTGCCGTACGCCGGAAAGACGTTCTGATATTGCTCCGCGCCTGCAAGTCCCGCCACAGTGAGGAATGCAACCGGATCAAAGATGGAATGAAGGCTGAGCTGGAATTTCTGTTTGGCCACCATGGGCGGCGCGTTCCAGTCGTAGGTGCTGTAGAAATTCGGGATGATGCCGCCAATACGTTGTTGCACCGCGATCTGTTCCTGCTCTTTAGAAAGTTGCTCCTTATTTCCGCTCACCGTCAGGCTTGTGGAGCCGCCAAAGACCGAAAGCGTTATTGCCGGAACGATGCGAGCTTCTCCGGCGTGCAACGGAATCAGGGGAGAGGTGAAGGTATTCATCCCGGGCGCCGTCACCGTGAGTTGGTACATATTCGGGGACAATCCGGTGAACGCGAACTGCCCGTCATTGCCGGATTGCAGGGTTCGTACGCCGGAGCTTGATTGACTCTGTAGCGTCACGCTGGCGCCCTGCACTACGTCCCGGTTTGAGTCGAGTACGGTTCCTGTGATAGTTCCGTCGCCGCTCAGCTGAGAGTCATTCGCTGCCGATGCACCGGGAGTCTGCGGTTCAGGCGCATCCGGGAGAGTGCTCCAAGCGGTCGAGCCGAGATTTTCCTGGGCAACCACAGAGCACGTCAGGGAGGAAGCAATTAATAGAAGGGAAGCGGCTACCAGGAGCGGCTTCGACCAGCGCACCATCTCAAACAAAGGGCCCCAACCTCATCCATACCCGAGATTCAATCCGTCTTCAATTCGACGCAGAATTCGGCTCCGGAGTTACCTGCAGGAGAGGAATTAATTGCCGGAACATGCGTCAGTAGGGCAGTTGAAGTAGATTTTGTTGTAGTCGCGTAATTCGCTTTTCACGCGAACATTCAATTGCCGATTGGGTGCGATTCCCTGCGTTCCAAACGGCCTTCCAGCGCGCGTTTCACCTCGGGCCACTCGCTGTCCAGAATGCTGAAGTACACGGTGTCGCGCACTCGGCCCGTCCAGGTGACGAGATGCCTTCGCAACGTGCCTTCTTCTTTTGCGCCAATTCGAAGAATCGCGCTCCGCGATTTCTGATTCAGCGCATCTGTCTTCAGCTCGACTCGAATGCATTGCCAGACTTCAAAGGCATGCCGCAGCATCAGATATTTTGCTTCGCTGTTCACGGCGGTGCGTTGCCAGGGCGGAGCAATCCAGGTTGATCCGATTTCAACCCGGCGATTGGTGCGGTCGATATTCATAAATCGTGTGCTTCCGATCGTTTTCCCGGACTTCTGCTCCACCGTTGCGAACACGACCGACTCGCCACGCTCCTGCTCATGGAAGGCCTTATCGAGCAGCTTTTGAAAGTCATCGGGAGTCCCCATGGAATAGGGAATCCAGCGAAAGATATCTTCGAGATCGTCTTTGGCCACGTCCCAGAAAAGCTGCGCGTGCTCGCGGCGAATCGGTTCCAGGCGAACCACGGACCCTTCCAGAGTCACGGGCGAGACGATACTCGATGAATCAGTGCCGACGCTCATTTACGCTCCCACTTGCGGCCCAAAGGGCCCAAGGTCAAGGCTTTTGTGTGCAAGCCTGCGGCATTCGTGATAATTCTTAACCGGGCCATCATTATCTTGCATCTTGCCGCTGATTTCGGCATCTTTAGTACGACGCTGCTCTTCGCGTGCCTGGATTTGTGCGCGACGCTGCCCGATGCACCTGGCGAAGGTGAACTGACAAATAATGATTTCGACCGTCCAACAATTGACCATGTGCAACGCGCGAGCAGTTCAAGTTCGGGAGCATTGCCGGTGAAGGCGCACTGTCTTCCTTTTTCGCAGATTCCCCACACCACGCAGCTTTTCATCGATTTTCTGGCATACACTCCAAATATTCAACCGTTCTATCCCCGTTCGCCGTATTTTGGGGAGTGGCTGCCTCAGGAAGCCGCGAAGATTTCTTACGATTCATCTCGCCGCGAGCGGGTCGCCGCAATCCTGGAACGCCAAAACAAGTCCTGGAACGCTTCTCCCAAAACGTTGGCGAATGTTGAGCGGCTCCGCCGCGGTGCGGCTGCAGTCGTTACCGGGCAGCAAGTCGGGCTTTTTGGCGGACCTGCCTTCTGCATTTACAAAGCGCTAACAGCTGTGAAGTTGGCGGAGGAATCGACCGCCGCCGGCATCGATGCCGCCCCGATTTTCTGGCTCGCCACCTACGATCACGATCTCGCGGAAGTCAACCACGTCTCGCTGCCTGGAGCGGACGGGATCCTCCAGACTCTCGCCACAGCGAGTCACGATGTTCCGGGATCTGCAGTCAGCGCCGTGCGCCTTGGGGATGAGATTGCTCCGCTCGTGGATCAAGCGGCAGCGCTGCTGGGCGAGTGCGATGCGGCGCGTTTTCTTAAAGAGAGTTACCAGCCGTGCGAGACCTTAGGCTCTGCATTCGCGCGCCTGTACACCCGTGTTTTCGCTGAGTGGGGCGTGATCCTGCTCGATGCTTCGGACCCGGAGCTGGCAAAAATTTCGGTGCCGATCTACCGCGCCGCAGTCGAGCGGGCAAGGGAACTGAGCGACGCACTGCTGAAACAAGGGCTGGCCCTCGAGGCGGCAGGGTATCACCAACAAGTCAAGGTTACCGAGTCGTCAGTCTTGTTGTTCACGACGAGGAATGGAGCACGCGTTCCGATTCAGCGCCGGGAGAATTCGGGGAGCGACGAATTCGTGATCGACGCGGAAAACCGTGCGGAAAAAGTTTCACGAGCGGAGTTGCTGTCTCAGATCGATTCGCATCCCGAGCAGTTCAGCCCAAACGTTCTGTTGCGTCCCATCGTGCAGGACCATCTTCTTCCCACGCTTGCTTACA
The DNA here is from genome assembly GCA_963807095.1 of uncultured Acidobacteriota bacterium. Lineage (GTDB taxonomy): Bacteria > Acidobacteriota > Terriglobia > Terriglobales > Acidobacteriaceae > Sulfotelmatobacter. The sequence continues at coordinate 81,410 of CAWEAF010000005.1, forward strand.
CCGGCGGAGCGGCCGAAACCGCATATTTTGCGCAGGCGCGGGCCGTTTACGAGGCTCTTCTCGGGCGCGTAACTCCGGTTCTGCCGCGCTTCTCCGCAACGATTGTGGAGCCTAAAATGCAGCGCCTGCTCGAAAAGCACGGAATTTCCGTGACCGACGCCTTCGCAGGCCCCGAAGAGTTGCGCCAGGAAATTGCGGCCCACAGTCTGCCCGCTGACCTGCAGGCGGCATTTGAACAGGCCGCGAAGTCGTTCGACAACAATTTCTCTGCCGTCAAAGAGAAGTTGGAAAGACTGGATCGCACCCTGGTCGACGCCGCCGAAACCGCTCGATCCAAAATGCAGCATCAACTGGAGAAGCTGCGTTCGCAAGCTGCGCGAGCCGAGGCGATGAAGAGTGAACTGGTGAGCCGTCACGCCGATCAGCTCAGCCAGAATCTGTATCCGGACAAGGGACTACAGGAGCGCGGCATCGGCGCGATCTATTTCCTCGCCCGCTACGGCTTGGAATTCCTGCATCAGGTGCACGACGCGATTCAGTCCGACTGCCACGATCACCAGGTCGTGGAACTCTAAAGATTGTGTAGCTGTTTGGAAACGAGGGTCTCTCCACTCCGGTCGAGATGACGATGAGGCTCAAGTCGCTTGAGTCAGTGTTGATTGAGGAGAGACAGAATCTCGTCCCGCACCGGAGCGTAGGCCGCGTCAGGGGACGAGCTATGTTGCTGCTGAACGATCTGGCCCGACCGGTCGAGCATGACAAGATAGGCGTCATCGGGTTCCTTGTAGTTGACCAGTTTTTTCAGTTCCGCCTCTCCGGACACGATAGGGACAAAGTGGTCGCGTAGGTTTTCCGGCACGCCTTTCTTGATTCCAGAAATTACCATTCCGCGGATCAATCGTGGGACGTCTTCGAGCACGGGCACCTGATACAGCACAAAATCTGGTCGATTGGCGAACTCGGCATTGAGTTTCCTGGCCCAGGCGCCGGTTGGCGTCTTTGATGCTTTCGTAAATCCGAGGATCAGCATCGCCACCTTGCCCTTTGCGGCATCGGGCAGGATCACTTTGCCTCCGGCGAGATTCTCGCCTTCAATCCTGGGCATGGGCTGGACAGCCTGCGCGAGCGCCCCACTCGCCAGCAACAGCAGGCAGAGGATTCGGAAGAGCACAATAGAATTCCTGAGTCGCATTCCGTTTCCTTCCAGTCTCAGTTGGACCACTAACCACTGAGGGCACGAAGGCAAGGTCGACTTTCCTTCGCGATACCTCGCGTCCTTTGTGGTTGCTGATCTGAGATGCCACCCTGAGTCACTTTGCTTCGCTCGTCGCCAGATAAGTTCCCAGGCCAATCATGATGGCGCCGGTGACGGTGCGTTGCCGTCTTCGGAAAACGGCAGAAGATCGAATGCGTTCTCCCAGCGGACCGGCTAGGGCAATCACGATCAGGTCTGCAGTTGTATTCATCACAACTGAGATGGTTCCCAAGGCGACGAATTGTAGAAACACATGCCCCCCGGTTCGATTCACAAACTGCGGGATGAACGACAGAAAAAACAATGCCGTCTTCGGATTCAATACTTCGGTGGCCACGCCCTGCCACAGCGGATTGCGCACGGGTCTGACTGCCGAAATCGCCTCTGGGTCGACAACCCGCTCACAGCGAGCGTCCAAGATCATCCGGATGCCCAGGAAGCACAAGTAGGCTGCGCCAACGTACTTTACTGTGGAGAATGCTATGGCGGATTTCGCCAGAACGATGGAGACGCCCAGCGCAGCGGCCAGAACGTGCACCATTCCTCCGAAAAGGGTACCCAGGGCCGAGAGCACTCCCTCGCGTTTGCCTCCAGCAAGGCTGCGCGCCAGAACGTACAGCATTCCCGGTCCGGGAGCGATGGCCAGTAGCACCGCCGCCGTCAGAAATAGAAAGAAATGTGTCGAATCCAACATGGTCTTGACCCCAGTCATTGCTTGTTACTTCTGCAGCCAGCGTTCAAGTTCGGCCAGGGACTCGACGCGCGGAAACTCACGGTCGCGGTATGCGCCTGCCACATCGAACAGAATGGCTTGCATTCCCGCATTGCGGGCGCCGACATAGTCGACCGAATAAACGTCGCCCACGTAAAGGCTATCCGCCGCCTCGGCGTTCATCGCGCGCAGCGCCGCCGCAAAGATCTCGGGATGCGGCTTCTCGTGTCCAACTTTGCCCGAATCCGTGATGCTGGCAAAACAATCGCAGATTCCGCAGCGGGAAAGAACCGCGTCAATCCGGCCGTCGGCGTTGGAAATGACGGCGATCTCATACTGCTGGCGGATTCGCTCCAGCCCCTCGCGTGTTCCGGGAAGAATCTGATCCCAGTTGGCGGAGTTCTGCGTGTTCGTGACCAGTGCGTCGCGCGTACGGTCGTCGAGCGCGTTCAAATCCTGGAGCAGATAAGTATGAAAGGTCCACCAGAAGCCGTGATCCACTTTCCCGCTCATCAATCCCTGATCGAATTCTTTCTTGGTGCGCCGTTCCAGGGACTGCCAGGCCGAGAGCGTCGGGTGCCGTTCCGCCGGAATCGGCTCCAACATACGCGCGCGGTTCGGAAAGAGCAGGGTGTTGCCCACGTCGAAGAAAATGAAACGGCATTTCGCCATGGATCCATATTACCCAATGCAAACGGGATTGAGGGTTCGACCGGAGGGTGATGCTTTGTATTAGTGGCTCTTGTCATAGCAGAGGAGAAACGATGTAATATCCATTCTCGGCCCCGGGCGCGCCTTGGGCGGGATAGCCGTCTCACAAGCTCGAATGCAAGTCGCGATGACACTGCTTACAGGTTTCGCCCGAACTACGCGTGCTGCGGTTGCCGCGTATCCGGTAGCCCGTGCTTCCGCCGGAATGCTTTTCAGCATGGCGGTTGCGATGTTCTATCGCGGATCGCCCCAGGATGTTTACGACATCCTTTGGGCGGTGGTGTTCGGTTTCGCCACCCTCAACATTCTTGGCCTGGCGGCCCGCCGCATGGAGCCATCGCGGCGTGGGTTAAGTTTCGGCGAACTTCTCGCGGTGATCGTCGTTGTTTTGTCGATCGTCCTGCTAGGATGGGAAGTTCTGACCCTGCTGCACGTCTTCCCCATCAAGCTCAAGCGATAGCCATTGATCCCTGACCCCTGCTTTTGAGTTATCATTCGCTCAAATGCCAAAGAAGCCTCCGAACTTCGAAGTTACGTGTCCCTGTTGCAGCGCAGTTCTGAAGATCGATTCCGAGACTCGCGCCGTGATCGCGCACACCGCGGCGGTCAAGCCGAAGATGTTTGCCGACATGGAGGCCGCCGCCAAGGCGATGCGCGAGCAAGACAGCCGCCGCGAATCGATCTTCCAGCAGTCGGTAGAGGCGCAAAAGCATGCCTCCGACCTGCTGGAAAAAAAGTTTCAGGAGGCGGTGAAGAAGGCGAAAGAAACGCCCGACACGGGCAAGCCGATACGAGATTTCGATCTCGACTAATGGCATGCCGAACCTATCTGGCAGCCGTCCCCTGATTCTTGGCCACCGCGGGGCGCACGGCATCAAGTCCGTTTCGGAAAACACTTTTGCTGCTTTTGACCGTGCTCTCGCCGACGGTTGCGATGGATTTGAGTTCGACGTGCGCATTACTTCCGATGGCGTTCCGGTCATCTGTCACGACGCGCGGTTCAGGGGAATCGAGATTGCCCGAGCCTCCGAGAAGCAGTGCGCCGAGCTGCCGCGACTGGAACAAGTTCTCGAACGGTATGCCGATCGAGCGTTCCTCGATATCGAACTGAAAGTCCAGGGGTTGGAAAATGTCACGGCAGATCTGCTGAAAAAATATCTCCCCCGCCGCGGATTCGTGGTTTCGTCGTTTCTGCCGATGGTGCTGCGGGCCCTGAATGCCCAACACCCCGAGATGCCGTTAGGCCTGATCTGCGAAGAGGAAAGGCAACTGGTCCGCTGGAGTCAGTTGCCTGTGAAATACTTGATCGCACAGCGAGATTTGGTGACCCCTGCCGTCCTGCGCGAGCGGAAAGACGCGGGAAAGAAGCTTCTGGTGTGGACAGTGAACTCGCCTGAGGACATGCGCCGATTCCGCCAGTTGGGCGTAGATGGCATCATCTCGGACGATCCGAAACTGCTGGCCCAGGCTATCGGTGCTTAACTCTGCGCTCCGGCAGCCGCCCCGTTCGCGGCGCCGATTGCGGCCTTCGCCTCCTTGATCCCAGCCTGGATCAGTTGCTCCCAATCGAGATGTGGAATCGGAGACGCCGCTGCGGCCTGATAAAGGGCAAGTGCCTCTTGAGGGCGATTCAACTTCTTTATGCAGAGCCTGGCCGCACTCAGTTGGGCAGTCAGAGCCTGCCGTTCAGTGGGATAGCTTTGCGCCAACTGCTTATACTCGGCAAGTGCGCGCTCAAACTCCTGCAACGACTCAGCGCCCTTGCAGAGTTCGAGCCAGGTAGCTGGGGGCATCTTGCCTCCACCGGCGTCGATGAACTCGGCATAGTCCTGAAACGCCGCTTCCACTTCATTTGCTTTCAGATGCAAGGCGCATGTTTTTGTGGTCGCTTCCAGGTGGCCAGGAGTGTTGTTTTGCCGGGTGTGGACTTGCCGAATCAAATTCCATGCGTCCAGGGAATTTGGCTTGGCGCCGACATACTGGTTCAAAAGCGTCAGGGCATCCGCTAGTTGTCCCTGCTCCATCATGCTGCCGGCTTGCTCGATCTCCGCATCCGTTTTCCATGCCAATTTTTCTTCGATGACTTGATTCGCCTTCTGCTCCAGACCGGAACGCTCAATCGCCAGCGCCGCGACCGCACCGAACAGGAAGCCGCCGACGTGGGCCCAGTGTGCTACGCCGCCGGAAGAGCCGAGCAAGCTCCCGTAAAGGATCTCCATGAGCAACCATAGCGGCAGGAGCCAATAGGCTGCCGCTTTGAACCGGTACAGACGGAACAGGAAGAGCCATGCCATCTGAATCTTCATCTTTGGGAAGCGCACCAGAAAAGCGCCCATCAGCGCCGCTACCGCTCCCGACGCGCCCAGCGTTGGCGTAATGCTGCCTGCATTGGTCCAAGCGTAAAACTGTAATGCCGCCGCACCCGCAATCAGGTAAGAGACCGGATAAAGCCAGCGTCCCCATGTGTCCTCAAGAACAAATCCTGCCAGCCACAAGAACCACATGTTGCCGATCAGGTGCAGCCAGCCGCCGTGCAAGAAATTCGCGGTCAGGTAGCTGATGGGATTCGGATGCGCCGGGATGAAGGCATACTGCTCGGAAATCGCCGCGCTCGACAGGTCCACCAGTTTCGTATTCAGCGAATCCATCTCATCCTGCAGCGTGCTCGGGTCTTCGGTCGTCTTGATCTTTGCGTCGTAGGCGTTGATAACGTCGCGATTCGGGTTTTGTACCTGCTTCCACTGGTTGGGATGACTCTGCTTGAAGCCGTCGACAATGCGCTGGGACCCGGGCTGCAGCTTCAGTTCAGGATGCAGCGCCGCCAGGATCAGAATGTGGCTTTTTACTTCTCCCAACTGCCGCGTCTCGTTATTCAGGGTACTCAGGGTAAACAGGAAGACAATGGTATTGATTGCGATCAAGCCAATGGTGATCACCGGCCAGCGCCGGGCTTCCATGTTCTCGTGCTTGAGCGGAATCAGCATCAGTATTGCCCGCTGCTCGAATTCGAGCAGTGTCTCGACAGTTTAGTTTTGCGGAAAAGGGCTTCCCAGATGACAGAAGGCGGTGGCCGAACTTTGGTAACCAGGTAAGGGGCCGCAGGCTAGTCCGCTGCTGCTTCCAGCGCCGACATCCCGCGGGACGGGCGCTGCAGGAATGCGGTGCGTTCGGTCTCGAACGCTTCCAGGTTCTCGCCCAGGTCGTGTTCCTTCCAGCCCAGCACAGCGCCGATCCGCAGCGCCGCTTCCCGGCTGCAGGCTTCTGACCAGCACGGGCCCATTGCGACTGGAACGCGCCGCAACAGGGCATCCGCGAGCGTGACCGCGTATTCCTTGCGGTAAGCCTCGACCGCCTCGGCCACGATGTGCGAGGTATGCGGACAAATTGGGGCCCTCAACTCCGCGCTCACCAGGGCCATGCGGGCAACGTCCATGGCCTGCTCGCCATGCCATTCCAGCAGCCCGCGTGCGGTTTCCTCGGTCACTGAGCCGGCACGAGCAAGCTGAGAGACTTCCTCGTCCACAAACGGATCGAGCGCGCTACCCGGACCGACCACGACCGAAGCCGGCTCCTCCACCTTCAGCCCGATCTTGCGCGCGCATTCCCGCGCCAGGGAGGCTGCCGTGCTCAGTTTTCCGCCAATGACGGAAATCATGCGCTGTGCGCCGTCATCCGCATGGTCGTGGAGGAAATGGCGGCGCGTCACGGAGGAAGGCTTATCTCCGGGCGTGTTTGGCAGGGGCCGCACGCCGGCAAAGGCGTACTTGATGTCCTGCGCGGAAAGCTTCGCTTTCGGAAACAGCCGCGCCGCGGTTTTGAGCAGGTACTCGATTTCTTCGGTCGAAGGCGCGGTCCGTCCGGGATCACCGGTATCCGGAACTTCGGTGGTGCCGACCAGCAACTGCTCATTCCATGGCACAATGAACACCGGACGCCCATCCGCAGCCTCGGTGTAGAGCGCCGCGTTGGGAGCGCCTGAAAAATGCGGCAGGACGATGTGCGATCCGCGCACGCCGCCCAGCAGGGGCTTGCCGGTGCGAACCGTTGAACGCTGGCAAATCCGGTCGACCCACGGACCGGAGCAATTGATTACCCAGCCGGCATCGACCTTGTGATCTTTTCCGGTGGTGCGGTCGCGAAGCAGCACGCCGCGTGCCCGTCCCTGCACCACGTCGACGGCCAGTACTTCGCAGTGATTGCGAATGACGGCTCCGGCTTGCGCGGCCTCCATCATCCACTCCGCCACCAGCCTCTCGGGGAATTCGCACTGCGCGTCTTCATAGTTCAACAGCAGCCACTGATGGCCGGCGTCCAGGGTGCGTTGCACCCGCATCATTTCCATCTCGCCCAGTGGCGCCGATTTCTTGCCCGCGAATCGCTGGTATAGCCAGAGTCCGGCCCGCACCTTCAGCGCGCTGCGCTGGCTGTTCTCGTTCAGCAGGAAAAGAAAATGAATGGGATGCACAAGGTGCGACCGCTCTTTCAGAAGCCGTTCGCGCTCGCGAATCGACTCACGTACGAGTCCGATTTCGCCATGCTCCAGATACCGCAGGCCCCCGTGAATGATGCGAGTCGAGCGGCTGGTCACTCCGGAGGCGAAGTCATTCTGCTCGACCAGAAGCGTCTTTTTGCCGGCGCGCGCGCATTCCCGCGCTACCGCGACGCCATTGATGCCGCCGCCGATGACCACCACGTGGAAGTGCTGTCCTTCCAACGATGGCCGGGGTTTGACAGCTAAGCTCATGATTTGCTGGTAGATATCAGCTCGGTACTCCAGGTGCCGGGAGTGGCCCTAGCACGCCTATTTCTCTCATTCTGCGCCCTGTTTCGCGGCACACATAGGTCACGATAGTCCACGGAACTGATGCCGGGAAACTCGTGCCTAACTGCCTAACAATGATACCCAAAGTAACCTGCGTAGCGCTGGAGGTCTGGTCTGCAACCGGGCTGGACTCTCTCAGAGATACAGTGCGGGGGCGAGGACGCCCCTGCGACAGCCGGCCAGAGGCCGGCGCTACGTTCGGACTCCTATGCCTCCGCCGGGCTGTTCGCTGAATAGCTGAATCATCTTGCCGTTGGCTTGTTGATTTCGAATCTGCTTTCCTTCGTGATCCTTCGTGCCCTTTGTGGTGAGCGGTCTGATGGTGTCTAAAACATTCGCCGCATTGCCTCTCCATCCGCCGTCATTTACATTGGAGTGCTCAATGCCGACTACTGGAGAACGTTTCGAACGCGCCGTCGCTATCATGGAACGCCTGCGTGCCCCCGGCGGGTGTCCCTGGGATCGCGAACAGACCTTTGATTCCATCAAGCCCTACACACTGGAAGAGACATACGAGGTCCTGGAAGCCATCGAAAACCGCGACTGGCCCGAACTCGCGGGCGAACTGGGCGATCTCCTGCTGCAGGTTCTGTTCTACGCCGAGATGGCGAAAGAGCAATCGTCGTTTTCCATCGATGACGTTCTCGATCGGCTCTCCGGCAAGCTGATCAATCGTCATCCTCATGTGTTTGGAGACGTGAAGGCTGACACCTCGGCCGAGGTCAAGCGCAACTGGGAAGCTCTGAAAGTGGAGGAACGCAAGAAGCGCGCCGCCGAAGAAGGTATCGCGAAACCTGAGAAGCACTCGATTCTCTCCGGAGTTTCGTCCGCCATGCCCTCGCTGCTGGAGGCGCACAAGCTCAGCTCGCGGGCAGCACAGATTGGATTTGACTGGCCGAACATTGATGGACTTTTTGAAAAACTGAATGAGGAGAGCGGCGAACTCCGGGAGCAGCTCCAGGAGTTTCCTGCGCCGGGACCGCGTCCCAGGGCCGCGGCGTCGCCGGATCGGGACGCACGCGTGTTCCCGAAGAGCTGCAGACTCGTCTCGAAGAGGAGGTTGGAGATCTGTTCTTCGTCATGGTCAACCTCGCGCGCTATCTGTCGGTGGATCCTGAATCTGCTCTACGCAAAACCAATCGCAAGTTCAAGCGCCGCTTTCAATGGATGGAAGACCGGCTGCACGAATCCGGGCGCTCGGCCGAGCAGGCTTCTATGGACGAACTCGAATCGCTGTGGCAGCGGGCCAAGGACCACGAGCAGCAGGAGAAGCCGGCGTGACCTCGGGCTCGATCGAACTGCGCCATTGTCACGGTATCGAAGATTTTCGGGCCTGCGTCTCTCTGCAGAAGGAAGTCTGGAATTTCTCCGACGCCGAACTGGTTCCGCTGCGGATGTTTGTGGTCGCCGATAAAGTCGGTGGCCAGGTCATGGGCGCCTTCAAGGGCGAAGTGATGGTCGGCTTCGCGCTATCGGTTCCCGGAACGCGCTCGGGCCACGTCTATCTTCATTCCCACATGCTGGCGGTCCGCAAGGAGCATCGCAATGGCGGGCTCGGTCGCCGCTTGAAATTGATGCAGCGGGACGACGCCATGGCGCGAGGCATCGAACTGATCGAGTGGACCTTTGATCCGCTGGAGATCAAGAACGCTTATCTGAATATCGAAAAGCTGGGCGCCATAGCCCGCCGCTATAACATCAACCAGTACGGAATCACCTCGTCGCCATTGCAGGGAGGGCTGCCGAGCGACCGCCTGATTGCCGAGTGGTGGCTCAAATCAAAACGGGTGGAGACTTTGCTCGCAACCGGAAAGAACCCGCTGGCCCATGCCAATTCCGGCATCACAGTACCTGCCCACATATATGATTGGAAGGCTGCTGCTGAAACGCGAGACCAAGCCCGGCAGGTTCAGGAACGCAATCGTGAACAATTCCTGCGCGCCTTCACGGATGGCCTGGCCGTTCTGGGCTACGAACGCGACGCAGAAGGCAATGGCAAGTTCCTTCTCGGCCGCTGGGATGAGAAGTGGTCGTACGCGTCAGAAGCGTGATTTACCACGGAGGCACGGAGTCACGGAGAAAACCAAATCCTTCTTTTCTCGGTGGCTCCGTGCCTCCGTGGTGAGTTAAGAGATTCGTACCGTTCCACATGAAAATTGAAGCCATCACTCTCCGCGAAATTCAAATGCCGCTCGTGCACTTTTTCGAGACGAGCTTCGGACGCACCTATAGCCGCCGCATCCTGCTGGTCACAGTACATTGCGAGGGAGTCGACGGCTGGGGTGAAAGCGTTGTCGGCGAAGATCCTTTTTACAGCAGCGAATGGATCGAGACTGCCTGGCCCACGCTCACCCGTTACCTGATCCCGGCGCTGCTGGGGAAACAGATCGCATCGGCTCGCGACGTCCCTTCGCTGTTCGCCAAAGTCCGCGCTCATCGCATGGCCAAAGCGGCGCTCGAAGACGCGCTCTGGGAAGCCGAAGCTGCACAGAAGAAAATCCCTCTCTGGAAATTGTTGGGAGGCACTCGCCGGGAAATTCCCAGCGGCGTTTCCATCGGAATCCAGGACTCGGTCGATCAACTGCTCGAAAAAATCCAGATAGAACTGGCTGCCGGATACCGCCGCATAAAGATTAAGGTCAAGCCGGGCTGGGATACGAAAGTTCTCGAACGTATCCGCTCTCGTTGGGCCGATATCACTCTCAGTTGCGATGCCAACTCGGCCTATACGCTCGATCAGGTCGAGCATCTGCGCAAGTTCGATCAGTTCAATCTGCTGATGATCGAGCAGCCGCTTTGGAACGACGATATCTACTATCATGCGCGCCTGCAGAAGGAGTTGCGTACGGCGCTTTGCCTGGACGAATCCATCGTCGATGCCCGCAGCGCGGCCTTCGCGGTGGAGACCGCGGCCTGCCGTATCATCAATATCAAAGTCGGGCGAGTCGGGGGATTCAGCGAAGCCCTCTCAATTCACGATGTCTGCCAGTCGAACAAGATTCCGGTCTGGTGCGGCGGCATGCTGGAGACGGGGATCGGGCGTGCCCACAATATCGCACTTTCGACGCTCTCGAATTTCAGTCTTCCCGGCGACGTTTCCGCCTCCAAACGGTATTGGAAAGAGGACATCATCGATCCCGAAGTGGAGGTCTCGCCACAGGGCATGATCGGCGTCAGCGACCAACCCGGCACCGGGTATCGCATCAAGCCGGATTTGATTGAGAAGTTGACGGTCAGGAAGGAGACTCTGCGTGCGAAATCGTAGAGTCGACGGTTTGCGATGTCCCGGCGACGGTCTTACGCTGCTGCGCGATGGCGCAAAACGACATTAAATGAGCTTAGAAGTACACAGGGGCTTAAAAGCCCCTTCTCAGTTTCGCTTCAACGCAGCCCTGAAGGGCCGCTCTTTCACGGTTGATCCGGCGTTGCGGTGAGTTATTGCAGCGCTGTTCCCCCCAGTAGTCTCCGACGTTAGTTCTTATCGCTCGCGTTCGGGCCGGCATTGTTTGCCAGTTTTTCCTGCTGGTTTTTCAGAATCTCGATACCCTTGGCGAATGTCAGATCCGCAGGCACGCGCTGAAAATCGCTCAATACCTCATCCGACACCATGTTGATGCTCTTGAACATCAGAATCTTGCCGGTGATCTTCAGGCTCATCGCGGTGATTTCCCAGCATCCATCGCCGACATCCGCTTGCTGCACGCGAAAGTGGCCGCCCTTGTCGAGGCGCCCGAAGATCCCCCAACCGAATGATACGTCGCGAAACAATGTGCCATCGATTCTGGCAATGCGTTTCTGCGCCGCGTCGATCAGCAGGTACCCCTGCATTCCCTCCAACACCTGCACCTCGCGGGAAGGAGGATCGTACGCGGGGTTGGGCGTGAATTTCAGCCGCAGGAGCGGGTCGCCGGCTTTTCCCTGAGTCGCGTCCCCGGTCTCGGTGCCTGCGTACTCGTAATGAAACGCGTCGGGCAGCGCTTTCACGATTCGCAGCGTGCGGTCCGCATCCTCTTTCTCGCGGGCGCGTTTCTTGCGAAGCTGGTCGGGATTCCCCATCAACCAGTTCAGATGGTTGATTTCCGCTTGTTTTTGTTCCGCATTGAGCGGCTGATCGTTGTTCGCGATCAGCATGCCGACCATGGAGTCTTTAGTCTCCACGTAGAGCCTTGTCTGTGACCCCTTCGGCGTCTGTTTCCGGGAGCGGAACATCTCCTTGATCGAGTTGTCATTCGCCGCCGAGAGTTCATGCGCCACAGTCTCGCGCACCAGTTGGTCGGCAGAGATTTCCGGCGCCTTGTTTCCTTGTGAGTTGAGATCGGGCGCCGGCGTTTCTTGCCCCCCGAGGATAGGGGCCATGCTCGCGAAAACGAGGACCGGGCAGCAACCGAGCAAAACGGCTCGTTTTAGTCCCTTCTTTAAGGGCATTTCTCAATTATTGTAGCAATGGACCCACAAGGTTGCACTTGCCGGATCGCTACGCTTGTCGCGGAACTTCTGTGTGCCCGTCGCTTGCCGCGCGCTTGCCGACTTGGGTATAGTCGATGCAGCGACGCGGCCGTCCCGGTACCTGCCTTCCCGTTGTTTCGGTGGTACAGTATCCGCTTCCTAAAAAAGGAGAAAACCCATGAGTGCTCCGTTGTCGGCAGACTTGGCGCAAATCGGCAAATCCGTGATCATCAAGGGCGAATTGTCAGGCAGCGAAGACCTATATGTTGATGGACAGGTCGAGGGCAGTATTTCCCTCAAGAACAACAGTTTGACGGTTGGCCCGCACGGACAAGTGAAAGCCTCGGTGGAAGCCAAAGGAGTCGTGGTTCAGGGAAAACTCGAGGGCAACGTACAAGCCAGTGACCGGGTGGAACTCAGAAAGTCGGCGATCGTCACCGGCGACATCGCTACTCAGCGCATCTCGATTGAGGAAGGTGCCTTTCTGAAAGGGAAGGTTGATATTTCGGGGAAGGCAGAGAAGGCCGCAGGAAAGTAAGTTCTGTCTCCCGGGCGGGCGGAGTTAAAGTTTTACTTGATGTTGGATTTCGGTCCTGAAGCACGGGGTGCCTCGGACACGCAGTCGTCTTATGGCATCGGTTACGCACAATTTCATGAAGCTTTTTCGCGGTTCATCGAGTGGGACGCAAGCGGAAACCCAGCAGCCCGCTCCGAAACTGACGCGCCGCTCGAGCGGGCTGGGCGAATTGTCGCGCCTGTGGAGTTCCGAGACGCCGCTTTGCGTTCTCGATCTCGGCTCAACCTCGCCTGCGAACATTCGTTTTTTTACCGAGCGAAGCCACAAGATTTACAGCGAAGATCTTCTCGTCGCCTCGACCGAGCCTCACCTTGTCACCAAAGACGAGCAGGGAAACACGATCCTCGACAGCCGCAAATTCCTGGCTGACAACCTGCAATATCCGGCTGCCCATTTCGACGTCGTGCTGTGCTGGAACCTTCCCGACTATCTGGACGAAAGCCTGGTCCGCCCGGTCATGGGAAGGCTGTGGTCGGTGCTGAAACCCGGAGGCATGCTGCTCGCCTTTTTTCATACCAAAGATGCCGGGCCGGATTCTCCCTGCTATCGCTTTCACATCCTTGAAAAAGATGTGCTCGAAATGCAGCGGATCGTATTGAAGAGGGAAGCGCGCCGCGGGCCCACCGGGGCGATTCATACCGCCGTCTCGGACGGCTTCAGGCTGCAGCGCGTGTTCAACAACCGGCACATTGAGACTCTGTTCCGCGACTTCGCATCGATCAAGTTTTTCCTTGCCCGCGACAATGTGCGCGAAGTACTGGTGGTTCGGTAGTCGCTCCCCACTTGATTTTGACAGCTCGCGCAGGCAACTTTCGGCGTTGTTGACGACTTCTCACCAAAGACGTTCAAATAGCGGTCGGAGGATGCTGGCGTACCAGCATTCTTTGTACCCGGCAATCGACCCCGTCCCCCGGTTCAGGCACCTTGCACAAAGGAGTCAAGAGCCGAAATGGATTTCTTTCGGAACGCCGACCTGACCTCGTTGCGGCAAATGCGACTTCTCTTCGTCGTCCTGTTGACTATCGCAGCGCAGGCTCTCGGGCAAGCATCACCGCCCGCTAACCCGGAGACTGAGACCGTTCGCGGCACGGTGATCAATGCCGTCACGCAGGCGCCCATTCCTCGGGCGCTGGTGCTTACACCGGATAATCGCAATGCCGTCCTGACTGATGGCGAAGGGCATTTCGAACTGGTCCTGCCAATGCAGAGCAACCACGGCGGAATGATTTTCAGCGGGCCGGTGTCATCTACTCCGCGATTCTTCGCGCGCCGCGGACACTCCTTCTTCCTCATCGCACGCAAACCCGGTTTTGTGGACGACCCGACTGGCAGGAGGAACGCCACACCATCGTCTGGCGACGATGTGACCATTGCTCTCATTCCAGAGGCCATCATCAAAGGCCGGATCACGCTTGCATCCGGAGATGCGGCTCTGGGGATCAATGTGCAGCTTTTTTCCCGTCAAGTGCAGGACGGGCTTCCGAGATGGACGCAAGGACCTTCGGCGCGCGCGAACTCGGCCGGAGAGTTTCGCTTTGCCGAGCTTCAGTCCGGCTCCTACAAAATCGTTACGCACGAATTGATGGACCACGATCCCATCACTAATCTTCCAGGGTCGCAGCAGTATGGATATCCGCCGGTGTACTATCCGGGCGCTTCAGATTTTTCCGCGGCATCGACCATCCAAGTCAGTGCCGGGCAGGAGTTCGAGGCGGACCTCGCGCTCACGCGCCAGCCTTACTATCCGGTGCGAATTCCAATTGGGAATGCGGAGGGCGTCGGTGGCCTGAATGTCTCGGTGCAGGGCCAGCGCGGTCCGGGTTACGCCTTGGGATACAACGCATCTGAACAGCGCATTGACGGCCTGCTGCCGAATGGCAATTACGTGGTCGAGGCCTCGACCTTTGGACAGAACCCGGTCAGCGGCAGCGTGACCCTTCGCGTCACCAGTAGTCCTACCGACGGCCCGGCGATGGCTCTCGCTCCAACCAGTTCCATCAAGCTGGACGTCAAAGAGGAGTTTACCGACACTAATTCTAATTTTTCTTCAACCTGGAGCGATGGCAAACGGACATTTGCTCTGCACGGACCTCGAATCTACCTGAGTGCTAACCTCGAAAGCGCGGATGATCTCTCCCAACGGTGGGGCGGTTCGATCCGTCCACCGCAGGGGCCGAACGACGACAGCCTGGTCATTGAGAGACTCGTGCCAGGAAGATACTGGCTGCGACTTCACACTGGCCGCGGCTACATCGCGTCTGCGACGCAGGGCCCAACGGACGTGCTGCACCAGCCTCTGACGGTCGGATCGGGACCGGCTGCGCCGGTCGTGATTACACTGCGCGACGATTTCGGCGAGTTGGATGGCACGGTCACGGCTCTGGCGCAACAATCGACTCTGAACGCCGACGCCACCGAACCCGCGCAGGCTTGGATTTATTGTGTTCCTCTGACTGACAGCACGGGAGAGTTCAGGCAGTTCCAAGTTTCGGGTGAAGGGAAGTTCACGAATCCGCAAATGGCTCCGGGAGATTACCGCGTGCTGGCTTTTTCCAGGCAGCAGCCCCAACTTTCATATCGCGATTCCGAGGCCATGAAGGCATACGATTCTAAAGGGCCGGTAGTTCATGTCGCCGCAGGGCAGAAGGCGACTGTGGAAGTGCAGACGATCTCCAGCGAGTGATTGCAAGATGACGATTTCTCCCCAATCCGTGCGCGGGTTCCTGCTGGTTGTTTGCTGTGCTTTCGCGGCGCCGAGAATTGCAGCACAAACAGGTAGCACTCCGACGGCAGACAATCCTGCCGGATTCTTCAGAGTGGCTGGAACGATCGTGAGCAAGACCGATGGGCGTCCCCTCGGTCGAGCCCGCGTTACCTTGCGCGAGGCCAAAGACCCACGGAAGTTCGAAGGGATCATCACCGAGGATGATGGCAAGTTCGCATTCGAGAAGGTGCCTCCCGGAAAGTATTCGCTGACTGGAGAGAAGCGTAGATTCATTACCTCCTCGTACGAGCAGCACGATCAGTTCTCAACAGCGGTTGTCACAGGCGCGGGGCTTAATACCGAAGGACTCGTACTGAAGTTGGCGCCAGAGGCAATGATCTGGGGCCGGGTTCTCGACGAAGCTGGAGAGCCGGTGCGGCATGCGACCGTCATGCTCTATTACGATGACCACACGGGAGGCGTAGACCAGATCCATCAGCGGAGCACAGCTCAGACTGACGATCTGGGAGCGTACGAACTGCCGAATCTGATACCTGGAACTTACTTCATTTCAGTAAACGCGAGTCCGTGGTATGCGGTTCATCCGCCAGCGAGTACCGGCGGGAAGGAGAAAGTCGATCGCTCGCTCGACGTCGCCTATCCCGTGACCTACTACGCTGACGTGACCGACAGCGATAGCGCGACGCCGATTCCAATAAAAGGTGGGGAGCGGCTGCAGGTCGACATTCATCTGAATCCGGTTCCAGCTCTGCACCTGATTTTCAAGGTGCCAGGTGATCCGCAGCATGGATTCCGCTTCCCTCAACTGGAGCAGTCCGCCTTCGGTGCGGGCACCTATGTGCCGGCGGGCGGTGGAACCATGGTGTCGCCCGGGGTAATGGAGATGAGCGGAATTCCAGCCGGCCAATACAACATTCGCGTTCAAGGGCAAGGTACGAACCTGCAGATGAATGGAGTGGACGTCACCAAAGACGGAGAGCAGATCGACGCTACTGCGGCTGAGCCAGTAGGGAGCATGAAGATCTCTGTGCACATGCCTGGGGAGTCTTCCGGCGCCAAGGGAATCACGATCGCGCTGCGTTCAAAGGGCAGAGGAATGGCGGCTTTTCGCAGGCTGGATGAAAAGGGTGAAGTTGAGATCACCGATCTTGCTGCCGGGCGCTATGACGTTGTGGTCTGGGGAGCGCGCAGGCCGTATTCGATCGCGCGCATGACCTCGCAAGGCGCTGAAGTTTCGGGCCACAGCATCAATCTCAGTGCGGGCGCTGCGGCTTCGATTACGATCACCTTAATTGCGGGTAGCGTGGAGATCGACGGGATCGCGAAGAAGGGCGGCAAGGGCTTTGCGGGCGCGATGGTCGTACTGGTTCCCAAGATTCCGGAAGGGAACAGCGACCTGTTCCGCCGCGATCAGAGCGACATGGATGGTACGTTCAGCCTGCGCAACGTTGTTCCGGGATCCTACTCGCTAGTAGCGATCGAAAATGGATGGGATCTGGACTGGTCACAATCTGCAGTCATCGCCGCGTATGCCAGGCATGGCCGCGTGATTGAGGTGCGCGATACCGGCAAACCGCTGGATCTCGGCGAGCCGATTATGGTTCAGTCGAAATAGATTTTTGTTGCGTTATGGGCGCGTTCTTCCAGGCAATCACGCCCATTCGAAACAGGTAATGCCGAGAAATCTCAACTTTCCTGGCCGGGGATTGCTTGAGAATTTCGCGAATCTCCTCTGGCCGGTAGGCTCGCCGCACGGACGCGACTCCATCGACGCGGGAGACGTGGCTGCGCATTAGTACAAAGCCTCCATAGACCAGCGCCAGATGCAGAGGATGGCGAATCAGATCATTGATGAGCACGGCGCGGCGGCTTACGCGGAGCGCTTCGGTGGCGAAACGCGACAATTCCGCGGGCTCAAGATGATGAGCGAACAGACTGCAACTCACCAGGTCAAACGAGCCGTCGGAAAAGGGAAGCCTGAGTGCATCCGCGACTACCGAACGATTCCCCGGCAACAGGTGGGAGCTCAGGCGATCGAGCAGGGTAATGTCGAGCACGATTCCCTGGCTTTTCAATTGCTGCGCCGAAAGTTTCGGAACACTGCCGAATCCTGAGGCAACTTCGAGCAGCGAGAGTCGCTTCTGCCCAGAGGCGTTGGCAACGCGTTCGATCAGGCTGCGAGTGGTGCTCACCCCACCAAACCAACGATTCATGCGGCACAAGTCCTGCAGAGAGGCTTTTGCTTCGTCCGCGGGCAAAGCGCTGGAGTCGAGAATCTCCTGAGTGACGATCCGCTGCATAGTGGAGGAAGACCCCTAAAGGCGTTGACCACAAAGGACACTGAGGTTCACGAAGGGGATCCTCTTTTCAGTCTCCCGCGAGCCATTCAAGTTCACGGTTCCGTTCCAAGAGTAGATGTTCCGGGCACGAAAGTTGTCAAGAAAACGTCACAGCGCCGGACAGAACACTGGGCAGCATGCTGCGCTGCGGTCAGACCTCGGCCAGTTCCTCTTCCAGCAATTGCTTGTTGTAGAGATCGCTGTAGTAGCCGTTCAGGGCGAGGAGTTCATCGTGCGTGCCGAGTTCGACGATGCGTCCGCCATGAAGCACGGCGATGCGGTCGGCATTGCGCACGGTTGAGACCCGGTGCGAGATGAAGATGGTGGTGCGGCCACGCATGACGTCGCGCAGATGGTTGAGGATCTTGTCTTCCGTATTGGTGTCGACGCTGGAGAGCGCGTCGTCGAGGATGAGGATGCGCGGGTTGCGGATGAGCGCGCGGGCGATGGCGGTGCGCTGTTTTTGTCCCCCGGAAAGGGTGATGCCGCGTTCACCCACCAGCGTCTCGTAACCTTCGGGGAAGCCTTCGATATCGACGGCTATGTTCGCAGCGTCGGCAGCGTTGTGGATTTCAGAATCCGTTGCGGACTCCACGCCGAGAGCGATGTTCTCGCGAATGCGTTCGCTGAACAGGAACGTTTCCTGCGGTACGAATCCGACATTGCGCCGCAACGAAGCGATCGAATAATCGCGAATTGGGCGGCCATCGATCAGCACCATTCCAGGTTCCGCGTCGTAGATGCGTGGAATAAGATCGACCAGCGTGGTTTTGCCGGAACCGGTCGGACCAACGATTGCCAGGCTGCTGCCTGCGGGAATGTGCAGGTTCACGTCGTGCAGAACCTGCTTCCCGTCATAGCCGAAGTTGAGCCGGCGGAACTCGATGTCGCCCTCGATTCCAAGGTCCTGTGCGCCGGGAATATCTGCAATCTCGGGCTTCTCGTGCATGATCTCGTCGATGCGGATCAGCGACGCGGTTCCGCGCTGGAAGATGTTGATCACCCATCCCAGCGCGATAATCGGCCACGTAAGCTGCATCATGTAGGTGCTGAACGAGACGAATTGCCCGACGCTCATGGAGCCATCGAGTTTGAGCGTGGTCAGGATTCCGGGATTGGCGGTTCCCAGATTCGAGACCAGCCGGACTGTCGAGTGGCCGACGAGCACTTCGCGTCCACCTAGCCACAAGACCAAAACCACGGCACAGCCGAGCATGAATTCGAGCGTGGGCCAGAGCATTCCCATCAGGCGAACCAGCTTCAGGCTGCGGCGAATGTACTCTTTGTTCTCGCGCTCGAATGCCTGAATCTCGGCTTCTTCCTGCACGTAGGCGCGAATCAGGCGGGCGCCGGAAAAATTTTCCTGCGCGCGCGCCGAGATGTCAGAGAACATTGCCTGAATGCGTTCGAATCGTTCGTGAATGCGGCGGCCGAAAGTCTGAATCACGATACTGACCGCTGGTAGAGGGAAGAAAGTGAAAAGGGTCAGCCATGGGCTGATCGAGATCATGAACGCCAGCGCGCCCGCAGTGTAGACGAGCGTGTTGGCGGAATACATGATCGCGGGGCCGAGCAGCATGCGTACCGCGTTGAGATCGTTGGTGGCTCGCGCCATGATGTCGCCGGTGCGATGGCGCTGGTAGTAGGAGTAACTTAGATTTTCGAGGTGGGCAAAAAGATCGTTGCGCAGGTCGAACTCGATGTCGCGGGAGATGCCGATGACGATCCAGCGAGTCAAGAATTGGAAGATGCCTTTCGAGACTGCGATGGCCAGCAGGATTCCTGCGTAAATCAGCAGCTTGTGGCGAGTGACTCCTGAATTCAGATCGTCGGCAGCTTTCCCGATGACCAGCGGAAACAGAATCCAAATCCCGTTGGTAAGGAAGACACAGAGCGTTCCGAACGCGTATCCCGAACGATAGCGTTTCAGGTACGGCAGCAGCGGGCGCAGGTTCTTCGGAAACATGCTGAGCTTAGTAGATGAAATTCTAGCAGGAGAGGTGCAGACGTTTAGTTTTGGAAGACGCCCCCTCGGCGAGGGGTTCCTACGGGTCCTGATTCGATCCGGGAAGCCGTCGGCGCTCCGCGGGGCGCGAGGTCCCCAGGGACCTCGCGCCGGCATCGAACTCTCGGTCCCAGGCGAGAGTTCGGACAGGAGAGACTATTGCTCCACTGGCGGAGCGGGAGGCGCCTGATTCATGCGCTGCTGCATGCGCGCCTGGTGAGTGGCCACGATCTGCTTCAGTTGCGTCTGTTGATCCGCGGTGAGCAGTTGGTACAGTTCATTGCCAACCCGAGTTTCCTGCACCGTAAGCTGAGCCTCGATCTGGGCTTTCTGATTGGCCAGGGCTTGGACCTTGGCCTGGTCGAAGCTCCCCTGGACGTACTGCAGAAGTTGCAGATCAAGCTGGCGTTGCTGTTTCCTTAACGGTTCAAACGTGGGCCGCTCCTTCTGCATCACGTCCTTCATCTGCGCCTTTTGGTCGTCGGTGAGGTTGAGCTGTTTCGCGAAGAGTCCCATCATGGGGCCGCCCATTCCGAATCCGCGACCGTGCATGCGGGGCGGCGGAGGCGCATCGGCGGTGGTCTGAGACTTGGCGATGGCTGATCCCATCAACACGGCAAGAGCAGCAGCAAACAATCGAAAACGAAACGATTTCATGGCGTTTTCCTTGGAATCCCGAAGGTCCGGGGATATTGCTTTCTCTGATAGAAACACGGGCCGCGGGGAAAAGTGGTAAAGAGTCGGTCACGCAGGGTAAAGATTTGTAATAGATCATGGGCTGCGGCAGATCCCCCACCGCGTTTGAGAAGAACCCCACAGCGCGGGCGGGACGCCCTCGCGAGAGCCCGCGAAGACGCCGGCGCTACAGCCGGCACCACAGAAACCTGTTTGACAATTCTTTACTACAGAACAATCTACGAATGATGCAGAATGATGGCAGCCATGGAAAGAATTCTCGTGATTGACGACGATGTGGAACTCTGCCACCTGGTGGGGGAGTATCTTCGGTCGGAGGGTTTTACCACTGAGTGCGTACACGACGGTGAGAGCGGATTGAAGAAGGCAGGCGCGGGAGAATATGTGCTTGCCGTGCTCGATGTAATGCTGCCGGGGATTAACGGATTTGAAGTGTTGCGCCGGATACGAGCGACATCGCGGCTGCCGGTATTGCTGCTCACCGCGCGCGGCGAAGACGTGGACCGGATTGTTGGTCTGGAAATCGGTGCGGATGACTACTTGCCGAAGCCGTTTAATCCCAGGGAACTGGTGGCGCGGATTCGAGCGGTATTGCGCAGGACGCACGGCGACGGCAGCGGCGCTCCGGCAGCGCCGGACGTGGTTAGCGTGGGTGATGTGGAGTTAGACCCGGCAACGCGGACCGTGCGGCTGGAAGGAAAGCCGGTGGATCTCACCTCGGTCGAGTTCAATCTGCTGGAAGTGCTGCTGCGCGAGGCGGGCCGGGTGGTACCGCGCGAGCGGCTGGTGAATGCCGTGCTTAGCAGAAAATTTTCGCCCTTCGATCGCAGCATCGACATGCATGTCAGCAAAGTCCGGAAGAAACTGGGCGACACCGAGAATGATGAGCACATCAAAACGGTGCGCGGCGTGGGTTACATTTTTGCGCGGCCGCGCGAGAAATCGAAGGTCTAAGCAGTTCGCCCGGCGCTAGAATATCGTTGGTAAAGTAAGCGGTACAATCGAGGGCACGGCGGTAGCCGTGCTTTGCTATTTCTTCGGGATGCAACGCGCTGGGGCGATGTGCCTGCGCGACAGCGGCCTGGGCCTCCCGGTTGAGGTGGATGAGTCACAATGAAGAGCCTCTTTGTACGAATCTTCTTGTCCTTTTGGGTGGCGCAGGCGCTGTTCTTTGTGCTTGCGATTCTGGTAACGATGGCCTTCCGGCCGCGAGCCTCCACGTGGGAGGCGTTACGCACCACCGCGCTGAATGAAGCGGTGAATGCGTATGAAGAGGGCGGAAGCCAGGCTCTCCGGCAGTATTTCAAGGATTTTGACTCCTCGCAGCACGTTCGTGCCTATCTCTTCGACGAGCATGGAGTGGAAATCTCAGGCCGAGGAGCCCCCGACTGGGCAATGCGAGTAGCGGCGGGCGGACCGCGCGCTCCACAGAATGGGTTTCTGTTTCCAGCTCCTCCGATCATTCGAGATTCGCGGGCGTCGTCCGACGACAAGCATCGCTACACGATCGTGCTGGGATTGCCGCCGGGACCGCGGGTATTCATCGGTCCCCGCGGGGTGCCGTTTACCGGTTTGATCATTGGAGTCCTTACATCCGGATTGGTGTGCTACCTGCTTTCCTGGTATTTGACGAAGCCGATTGTGCGGTTGCGCACGGTGGCGCGAAAGCTGGCTGCGGGAGATTTGGCGGCGCGGGCGGGAGCACCGGCCGGCACCCGGCGCGATGAAGTTGCCGGACTAATGCGCGATTTTGACGCCATGGCAGAGCGGCTGGAGACCCTGTTGAAGGCTCAATCGCGGCTGCTCAATGACATTTCGCACGAGCTGCGTTCTCCACTGGCGCGGCTGAGTGTTGCCCTCGGGCTGGCACGACAGCGATCGGGGGTGGAGAGCGCCGACATGCTTGATCGCATCGAACTGGAAGCTAGCCGGCTGAATGAGCTGATTGGAAGAATCCTGACACTGGCGCGTCTGGAAGACGGGGAGCAAGGGGTTCCCCAGACTCCCGTGCCGTTGGACGAGATCGTGGAAAGCGTCACCGAAGATGCTGAGTTTGAGGCTCAGGAACGGCGTTGCCACGTACATGCCTCTGTGACGGAAGGGAACTGGGATGTGCGCGGGAATGCGTCCTTGCTGCACAGCGCCGTGGAGAACGTGGTGCGGAACGCGATCCGCTACACCCAGGAAGGGACGTCCGTGGACATAGAAATGACGAGCGAGGGTAGGCTCGGCGGGCGGGACGCGGTGCTCAGGGTGAGCGATTCGGGCCCGGGCGTTCCCACCGATGCGCTGGACAAGCTCTTTGAGCCGTTTTACCGTCTTGACGATGCGCGCGGGCGGCAGACCGGCGGCGTAGGCTTGGGATTGGCGATTACGGAGCGGGCGGTGCGTTTCCACGGCGGCAAGGTCTCGGCGTTTAATCGCACTGGAGGCGGGTTGACCGTAGAACTCCGCCTGCCGTTGATCGTGGGCGAGGTTAAGGCTCAGAAACGGGAGGAGCCGGTACCGGCTCGCGCCTAGGGGTTTCGCTCAGGGGCTGTACGGATGCCGGGGACGTTCTAACTCGTCTTGGCCTCCGCCGTTCGATGAAACCTTCCCGTATACTGGTGTAGGCCCCCGGCGGGCAACTCCTGGAGGGTCCCCGGGTTCCAATCATTCTTTGTGGGACATTGCTCTTCCCGCGCATTCCTGATACACCAATGGGTTGAGATTTCCCGCTTTTTCAGACTGCAATGACCCGGACCGGCGGGGCGCCGGGAGTGTGTGCTCGCGCTAAACCTCAGACAAAGTTGGAGATGATCGAGAGAATGTCGAAACGATTGTGGCTGCTTGGGGTGATGGGATTAGTGCTGATCGGGCTGCTATTGGCATGCGGCGGAAACCAATATAATCCCTCGCAGGATGGCCTGCTGCTGGTAACCAGTCAAGGGGGCGGCCTGATTCAGACGTACGCCTTCACTTTGAGCAACGGTCACGCTACGCCAATTGCGAATTCTCCCAACGATACGGCGAATGCAGTCTGTGTACTGCACGCACTGCCGGCTTCCATGGTGGTGGATCCGAAAGGCCAGTTCGCGTACACCATTCTTCAAAGGAACACCACGCAGTGCGGCCAGAGTTCCGCGGGTGGGATTGCGATATTCAAGATCGCCTCGGATGGGGGAGTGGCCCAGGTCGGAAGCCTTATCCCGGACACGAACGCCGTTGCGCTGACCATGGATCCGACCGGGAAGTTCTTGTTTGCATCGGAAGGAACGAACTCCCTGGCGACCTCTCCAAACGCCACGCCATGCCCGGGCACTACGTCTCAATACGGGGTTTGCGTCTATGCGATCGGCAGTGGAGGATCGTTGACCGGGGTGCAGGGCAACTTCAATTTCAACAATGTTGCGGGATTCCAGAATCCGAATATTGTGGCGGTGGCGCCGACCCCAACCGTGTTTCCCGGTATCGGCATCAACGGAATAGTGAACTCGGTGTGCCAGATTCCGGGAAATCAACCTCCAACCGCAGAGTTCTTATACGCGGTCGATGCGCTCAATTATGTGGTGTGGGAATTCTCCGTCGACACCTCTACCGGAGCGCTGGGAAATCCTCCAGGTCAGGCTCAAGTGGCACACTTCGCGACCGATCAGATTCCGATGGGCGTGACTGTGGATCCCTGCACCCGCTTCGTGTACGTCAGCGACAGCCAGACCAACAAGGTTAGCGCCTACTTCCTTTGCATGAGGGTGCAACAGCCGATATGCCCGAACGCGGATGGAACTCTGGCAGAGATATCCGGCTCGCCGTTCGCGATGAGCGGTAGCGCGAATGCGCCGGGGCCGCTGATGGTCGATCCGTTCGGAAACAACTTGTACGTTCTTGGCACGCTCTCGAATACGATATCGGGATTCAAGATAAGCCAGATTTCGGGTGGAATCACGGCACTGACTCCGGCGACGGTGGCGACGGGTCTACAGCCGACCTCGATGGTGATTCGTGCTGACGGGAACTGGATGTTTGTGGCAAATTTCAACGCGGCAACGGTCACTCAATATTCGGTGAGCCCGGTAACGGGCGAACTGACCGTGGAGCCACCGATTCTGACCGACAACTATCCTTTTGGCGTCGCGGTGAAGTAGCCGACTTCGGGCCTTCGACGCAAAGTGCTTTCACCACGAAGGCCACGAAGGTTCACCAAAGAAGATGTCACGACTAAGTTCCCTGTATCCTGCGGTCTCACGCGCGTTTTACGTCGGCACCTTCAGGAGCAGATAGCCGCCTACCAACACGAAAATCAAGTCTGGGGACCATGCGGCCAACGCCGGCGGGAGCTGGCTGAGGTTGCCCATCGCTTCAAAGAGTCGCGAGATTACGATATAGAAGACCGCGATTCCAACCGCTACAGCTACGCCCGTGATCGCTCCCCGCTTTCCCGTGGACAACGAAAATGGAATTGCCAGAAATGCCATGATTAACGTGGTCAGGGGATAGGAGAGTTTCTCGTGCAGTTCGACTCTCAGTCGCACGACGTCAAACCCGCTTTGCTGCAGATCGCGAATGTAGCGACGCAGCTCCTCGTAATTCATTTCGGTATCCTGCTTCACTTCTTTCTTGAAATACGCAGGGGTCTCCGGCAACTCGGGGAAGGTCGCGACCGCGAAGGGGCGATAGTCGCCGATTGCGGACAGGTTTAGGGTGCGTTCCCAGCCGCGTTCGTATTCCCAGGCGTTCAGATTGTCCGCCCAACGTGCCCGATCAGCGTGAATCCGGCGCGTAATGGTGAAACTGGATTTGTCCAGTTGGAACACGGTGAGATTCCCAAACTGGTCGTGATCGGGATCGAAAAACTGGTAGTAGTAGATGTCGTTGTTCTTGCCGAAAATCCACTTGCGGTCGGGGCGGAGATAGGTTTGCGCAGGTTTTCCCTTGATCTGGTTGTGGAGAGCCTCTTGCCTCTTGTTGGTGTGCGGAAGATAGTACTGGTCCGCGAGGAATAGTCCGGCGGCAAGAAACGCGGAGGCCACAATCACCGGAGTAACAATGCGGTAGATGCTGGTTCCGGTGGCCTTAATGGCGGTGATTTCGTTGGAGCGCTGCATCAGCCCGAAGGTGACCAGCACCGCGAGCAGCATGACCAGCGGCGCAATCTTATAAAGCAAGTAAGGCGCGACGTTCAGCAGGTATTCGGCGACGATCGATGTCGGGACCTTATTGCGCATGATGTCGCCCACCAGCTCGAACAGAGTGAATACCAGCACGAGGACGAGAAACGTCGAGAGAATCATCCCGAGATAAAGAAAGAAGTCGTGCAGGACGTAGTCATCCAGCAGGGTTGGGAAGCTGGCGCTGAATAGGCGGCGGCGAGTGGAGGCGCGCACGAAAGCGTTTTCGCGGCCATTGCGGCCAAGGCCGGCGGCGAGAACAGACGCGTTCTTTTTGCCGGACGCGCGGATCGAAGCGAGTTCAAATGGACGCTTCTCGGCACGAACGAGCAAAAAGAGCGCCAGCGCGAGAAACACAAAGTCGGCAAGCCAGGCTCCGAACCATGGCGGAACTTCGCCCTGGCGAGCGAGCGAGATTCCAATCAGCGAAACCACGTAATACACGAACACCAGCAGGATGGTGAGGACGAATCCCCCCGACTTGCCACTTTTTTTGGAGGAGAGGCCGAGCGGGATTCCTACCAGGGCGAGTACCAGGCAGGCCGTTGGCAATGCGAAGCGGCGGTGAAATTCGATCAGGTCCCAGCGGGCAGTGACCGGGTCGGAGTGGCGGGCCTTCCGCAGCAGATCCCAGGTGCCGATCACCGAAGCCGGCCGCGATTCGTCGGACTTGTTCTCGCTCGACGGCAATTCGATGGGAATATCGGTCTGCTGGAACGTGATGATGTTGTAGTGGTCGGGATCCTTGGGATCGGTTTCGTGTTCGGAGCCGTCGATCAGGTGCAGATGCAATCGGTCGGGACCTTCGCTGATGACGACGCCTTCTTTGGCCAGGGTGATCTTGGGATTGGATGCGTCGTTCAGATCGGCCATGAAAATATCCTTCCACACGGCCGCCCCCTGAGCGCTTTTCACATCCTGCACGTAGAGAACATATTTAGGGAATCCTTCATAGAAAACGCGGGGCTGAATTTCGAAGGATATCTGCGATCCCTTGAGACGATCTTCCAGACGGGCCAGAGCGGCTTGGGAGCGGGGTGCGACGTAAAGGCCGTTTGCCAGAGCCAGCCCCCACGTGACGAAGACAAAGATCGAGAGGGAGCGAAGGAAGGTCCAGGTCCCCATCCCACTGGCGCGCATGGCGGTGATCTCGCTATCGGCGGCCAGGCGGCTGAGTCCGATCAGTATGCCCAGCAGAGCGCTCATCGGCAGCGTGTAGGTGAGGGCCAGCGGGACTGTGAACGAGAAGATCTCAGCCACGCTGGGCAAGGGAGCGCTGGCCCGGACCACCAGTTCCAAAATGTGACCCAGGTCGCGCGTGAACAAGACAAAAGTGAAAATGCCCGCGCCGATCAGGGCGTGCGCCGTCACTTCGCGAAGAATATAGCGGGTGAGAATCCGCATGAGACGCGCTTAGGGGCAGGATAGCATGGAAGAAGTCAGCCGGCGGAGAAGTGGAACGATACGCGGGCGGGACACCCCATGAATGCCCGGTGTTGCCCTGGCCAGAGTTTGGAAGCAATATCAGGCGTTTGGAAGAATGCTGACGGGTGCCGTCCCTCTGGGACTCGCGATGCTACATTTGCTTACCCAGCTGCTGACGCGCTCAGCTAACGAATGTCGCCCCGTTCCGGGGCTTGTGAGGACGAACATTGTCGCAGTGTCCCGAAGTGATGGAAGCCCCGTAGGGGCAGCAATCGTTAGCCCAGGGCGTAAGCCCCGGGTAGGCGCCGACAAATCCGACCAGCCCCGCTAGGGGCAGGACTTCACCCGAATACATATTTGGGGTCGTATTGAATACCGGACTTCTCGAGGAGGAAGACGAGTTCTTCTTCGAAATTCCGTCTCTTGTGATGCTCGGGTTGAGACCGAATGTATTGCTTGACCGTTCCCACTTGCGACGGGCTGACGCTGAATGCCCCGAATCCCTCTTGCCACGAAAAATCTCCCAGCGTTTCGGTCATCCAGCGAGATGAGTTCGCCTTGAGATCACGAACTACGGTAGACAGAGACTCTTTCGCACGGATTGCCAGCAGCAGGTGGACGTGGTTGGCGGTTCCGCCGAGCGCGAGAATCTCGAAGCCCTTGTTTTTCGCTATTCCCAGGATGTATGCAAAGAGCCGCTCGCGGATGTCCTCAGGGATTGAATTTGACCGATTCTTCGTGCTGAAAACGCAGTGAACCAGGTTCGTGCAGTAGGTATGCGACATGAGTACCGTCCCTCCCGGGACTGGCAACGCTCGATCGGCTTACCCAGCGCTGACGCGCTGGGCTAACGAATATTGCCCCGTTCCGGGGCTCGCCCAGAGCGAACGTTGCCCTAGTGTTCCGAAAATCGAGCCCCGTAGGGCAACAATCGTTAGCCTAGGGCGTGAGCCCTGGGTAAACAGCGACATGTCCGGCTAGCCCCGCCAGGGGCGGCACTAGCCGAAGACGAACTTCGGTCGGATGGGATCCCGATCACAACAGACACGCACCAGCATAGCTTCGGTTCTGTGACAACGTCCCTGGCGAGCTAAGAAAACGACGTGGCGAGTTCCAGTTTGGGAACGGTGGGATGAGTTCTGGCCAGAGAAACGCGGCGAGTTACGTCTCTACGAAGGGCCTCAGGACGCTTTAAAGAACAGCGCTCCAAGCGGGGGCAGGGTGAGCTTCAGCGAGAAGGGGCGCCCGTGCATCGCGATCTCTTCGGCTTGAGCTCCGCCGAGATTGCCTATGCCGCTGCCTGCGTATTCGCGGCCGTCGCTGTTGAGCATTTCGCGCCAATAGCCGCCGTGAGGAACGCCCACGCGATACCCGAGGCGAGGAACCGGAGTGAAGTTACAGACAACCAGAATGGTGTCTCGCGGCGACTCGCTTTTGCGCAGCAGGGAGATGACGCTGGTGGCGCTATCGTTGGCGTCGACCCATTCGAATCCTGCAGGGTCATTGTCGAGGACGTGCATGGCCGGTTCGTTGCGGTAGAAGCGGTTCAGTTGTTCCATCCACGACTTCACGCCGCGATGAACCTGATATTGCAGGACGTGCCATTCCAGGCTTGAATCGTGCGCCCACTCGCGGACCTGGCCAAATTCGCCGCCCATAAAGAGAAGCTTCTTGCCGGGCTGCGCGTACATGTAGGCAAAGAGCAGGCGCAGGTTGGCGAACTTCTGCCACTCGTCGCCGGGCATCTTCCCGATCAGCGATCCTTTGCCGTGGACGACTTCATCGTGGGAGAGCGGCAGAACGAAATTCTCGTGCCAGGAATACAGCATGCGAAAGGTCAGCATGTTGTGTTGATACTTGCGGTGAATCGGATCGTGCTGGAAATACTTGAGGGTGTCGTGCATCCAGCCCATGTCCCATTTCATGCCGAATCCGAGGCCCCCGACGTACACGGGCCTTGAGACCATCGGCCAACGCGGTGGATTCTTCGGCGTAGGTCTGAATGTCGGGATGCTCCTTGTAGGCTTCCTGGTTGAAGCGGCGGAGGAAGTCGATGGCGTCAAGATTCTCGCGGCCGCCGAATTTGTTCGGGAATCCACTCGCCCTGCTTGCGCGAGTAATCGAGATACAGCATGGAGGCGACGGCATCCACGCGCAGGCCGTCGACGTGATATTTATCGAGCCAGAACATGGCGCTCGACATCAGGAAGCTGCGCACTTCGGCGCCGGCCGTAGTTGAAGATGTGCGTCTTCCAGTCGGGATGGAATCCCTGTCGCGAGTCGGCGTGCTCGTAGAGATGCGTGCCGTCGAAGTAGGCGAGGCCGTGGCCGTCGGAAGGGAAGTGCGACGGAACCCAATCGAGAATGACGCCGATGCCGTGCTGGTGCAGGTAGTCGACCAGATACATGAAATCTTGCGGCGTGCCATAGCGCGAGGTGGGAGCGAAGTATCCGGTCGTCTGGTATCCCCACGAGCCATAGAAGGGATGCTCCATGACGGGCAGAAACTCCACGTGGGTGAATCCCATGCTGTTGACATATTCGGCCAGGCGAGGCGCGATTTCGCGATAGGTCAGTGGGCGGTTGTGCTCTTCGGGAACGCGCATCCACGAGCCGAGATGGACTTCGTAGATGGGCATGGGAGCGTGCAGCGAGTTGCGGCTCAGCGCGCTTCTGCATCCAGTCCTGATCGTTCCAGTGGTAGTCCAGATCCCAGACAACCGACGCGGTCCGCGGCGGCTTCTCATGCAAAAGGCCCACGGGATCGGCTTTGTCGGCGCGATATCCGTGGCGGTTCGAAACGATATGGAACTTGTAGAGCGTTCCGTTTGCGACGCCGGGAATGAAGCCTTCCCAGATGCCAGAGGAGCCGCGGGGCTGCAGGCGATGAGTATTGGGATCCCAGCCGTTGAAGCTGCCGATGACCGCAGACGTGGCGCGCGTTCGGCGCCCAGACGCTGAAGACGGTGCCCAGCGTGCCGTTGTGCGAGCAGGGTGCGCGCCCATCTTGTCGTAGATGCGGTAGTGGCTGCCTTCGTTGAAGAGGTAGAGATCTGGTCGGTGAGCAAGGCGAGAGGCGTCGGCAGGGATCGGCGGGATTCTGGATTCAGGTGCGATGTCGGCCCTGTCATAGTGTATCGGACCGGGAGTCGTGCCTAGTGCGAAATCAAAGACCGTTCGAGTCTCACGACGCAGGCCAGCGTATGCGGATACTCAAACTTCGGCATGCTATACTAGATTGCCTGTCAATGCCCAGACCATGGCGCAGTGCGAGTCTGTCTTGTGGCATCAGCACCAGCCTTTCTATAAGGACCTGGTGACCGGGGAGTACCGTCTGCCCTGGACGCGGCTGCATGCGCTCAAGGATTATTACGGCATGGTGAAGCTGCTGGATGAGTTTCCCACGGTTCACCAGACCTTCAATCTGGTGCCGTCGCTGATCGTGCAGATTCAGGACTACGTGGCGGGAACGGCGCAGGATCCGTTCTTGAGCGTGGCGGCTAAGCCGGCGAGAGAACTGACTCTGGAGGAGCGGCGGTTTGCTCTGCAGTATCTGTTCCAGGCCAATCCGGAGAACCTGATCGGGCGGTATCCGCGATATCGGGAGTTGTGGGAGCGGTTTCGCGAACATGGGGACCATCCGGATCGGGCGGAGAGGTATTTTCTGCCGCAGGATTTCACCGACTTGCAGGTGCTGTCGCAGATCGCCTGGTTCGACGAATTCTTTCTGGAAGAGAAGGATATTGCCGCGCTGGTCAGGAAAGGGCATAGTTATTCGCTCGACGATCAGCGACAGGTCATCGCGCGCCAGCGGGAGTTGATGGGCAGGGTGCTTCCCGCACACGCGGCCGCGGCGAAAAAAGGGTCGATCGAGATTTCCGCTTCGCCCTTCTACCATCCCATCTTGCCCCTGGTGTGCGATACCAACGTGGGCGCGGTGTCGTCGCCCGGGACTGGCGCTGCCGCAGAACCGTTTTCGCCATCCGGAAGACGCGCGCGAGCAGGTGCTGCGCGGGCTGGATCTGCATGAGCAAGTTTTTGGCATGCGTCCGAAAGGAGTATGGCCGTCGGAAGGCAGCGTTTCCGAAGAGGTGCTGGCGATCGCGCACAACCTCGGCGTGAAGTGGATGGCGACCGACGAAGGCGTGCTGGGACGCAGTACGGGAATGTTCTTCTCGCGCGACGGAAACGGGCGTCTTCGAGCCGCATCTGGCGGAAAAGCTTTACACCATTCATCGCTACGAAAATGGCGCGACGGCAATGCACCTGATTTTCCGCGATCACACGATCTCTGACCTGATCGGATTCGTGTATTCGGGAATGCCGCCGCAGCGATGCCGCGAAGCATCTGATCCACAACATCAAGGAATCCGCAAAGCCTGTTCTCGCCGAAGGGCGGGACGCCGTGGTGCCGATCATTCTGGATGGCGAGAATGCGTGGGAATATTATCCGAAGTCAGGGCGCGAGTTCTTGCGGCGATTCTACGAGGCATTGCAGCGTGAATCGGGATTGGAAGCGGTGACTATATCCGAGGCGATCGCGCGCCACAAAAATTTTGGCAAGACTGACCTCGCTCATTCCGGGATCGTGGATCAATGCCAACTTCAACGTGTGGATTGGGGCTCCTGAGGACAACCACGCCTGGGACTATCTGTATCACGCGCGCGAGTTCTACGCGCAAACGGCGGCGCGAGCCACCGAAGCGCAACGCAAGCTGGCATTTGAAGAGATTCTGATCGCCGAAGGCAGCGACTGGAACTGGTGGTACGGTCCGGAGCACCACTCGGCCAACGATCGCGATTTCGACGAACTCTATCGCAAGCATCTGTCGAACGTGTATCAGGCGCTGGGAGCGACTCCGCCCGATTATCTTGCGCAGCCGATAACGGGAGGCGAGGTGCGTCCGGCGTTCATGCCGCAGACCGCCTACATCCATCCGCGAGTCACGGGCGACATGGTGCGCTATTTCGAGTGGATGGGCGCGGCGATCTACACTGCGGATCAGCGCTCGGGATCGATGCACGGCAAACAATTCCTGCTGGATTCGGTGTACGCCGGTATTGATGCGACGTGCCTGTATGGCCGGCTCGATTTCACGGGGAAGATTCCCGAGGACGAGTTTCGAGATTGTGGTCAACGTGGAGTCGTGGGCCAGCGGAGAGCCCAGGCCCAGGCGCACGCTGCGAATTTCGGCGGAAGTGGATGCCCGCAAGCTCAAAGAGTGGAAGATCGAGAATGGAGTAGCGGAGAAGGTGCTGGCTTCGTCGGCGCAGGCGGATGAGCACGTGAAACTGGCGCTGCTGCGGAATTTTGAATTCAAATTGCCGCTGCCCTGGCTGCTGGCGACGCCAAGCAATGCACCGCAGCAGCGCACCGCAGAACGTACGCCATCGACTGCGTCGACCAGCAAGCTGCGCCTGCGTTTCAGCTTGTGGCAGAACCGCCTGCCCGTGGATTCGCTGCCACTGGAAGGATGGATTGAATTGCAGGTGGTGAGCGAAGGGGAATTGTTGTTTGGAGCCTGAGGAGTACCTAGGATTTCAAGACGAGTAAATTGTTCACTTTGCCGATAAACCAGCGATCGAATGTTACGAACCGCATATCCGAAACAGCTGCGAAGGCTGCCAGATAGGCATCGGACCATGTCTTGGGAGTTGGAGTGGAACGCCGCGATAGGTTTCGAAATGTACTCTCGAGATTTGGAGGTTCGTCGAGGAATACAATTCTGTCGTCCTCAATCCAGCGATCGTAAGCCTCCCAGGCTTCGGTTTGACT
Organism: uncultured Acidobacteriota bacterium; assembly: GCA_963807095.1. Taxonomy (GTDB): domain Bacteria; phylum Acidobacteriota; class Terriglobia; order Terriglobales; family Acidobacteriaceae; genus Sulfotelmatobacter. The sequence continues at coordinate 114,046 of CAWEAF010000005.1, forward strand.
CATCGCCTCATCTGCGCCCATGACGGCGGGCGTTGTCAGCAGTCGCAGCAGGCTGATTTGTGTAAAGCGGCAGAAACAGACTCGGTCCCCATCATCCAACGCTTCGAACCAGCCCCGCGCAGTACTGTGGTGTACATGCCCACCGTAGGTAAGGGCCACCCAGACATTCACATCAGGGAAAAGGAATGATCTCGAAGATCTTGGCATTGTCTAGTTTGAGCGAACCAGGCCGTTTGGAGGGAACAATCGGAAGAGTAACGCGACGAGAGCGACGAGCCCGGCCGCGAAGTTGCTGCTCGACACCACGGAGGATCAACTCTTTCACCGAGCGGCCCTCACCGGCGGCCTTGCCTTTTAGTTCCCGGTAGAGCGGATCCGGAATGTCAACCGTCGTTCGCACAATTACCATTCTGCCATATTTATGGCACGATGTCCAGATAGACATTGTGGGCGTAAAGCGAAGGCCGAAGCAATCTGCTCCGGCCTGATATCTTAGACACTCGCAGGATCTACTTGGTTCCGCCGTTTCCGCCCGTGCCGGTCGCGCCCGCGTTCGTTCTGGTCAGCGACATCGCCCGATTCAATTCCAGCGTGAGTTGCGTTCCCGAAGGCAAAGTTGCCGAGCGGTGTGCGGCGAGCCAGTGACCGGTTGTCGCGCCGGCGCCAATCGCGCCGCCGACCACAACGCCTACCGGGCCTCCCACCAGGCCGCCGATCAGCATGCCGCCAGCCGTTCCGCCACCTTCTTCAATGGTGTCGCGCCGATCATGGCTGGTGCCTTTAAACTGGCCTTCCGCATTCACATCGGTGCCCTTGATATTCGTGTCGATGAGTGTTGCATCCAGGTAGTAGCGCTCGCCGCCCGGGAAAATCACAGCTTCAGGAAGAATTCCGATGGTCGGCTTGCCCGAGATGCGTCGCGGCTCGCTCACCTTGGTGACTCTTCCTTCCACCACCGTTCCGGCGGGAATCAAGGTGCGACCATTCACGACGACCGGTTGCGTGATGCTTCCACGGAAGGGATCGCCAGGCCGGTTGCTGAATGTCGCGAGCGTGGTTTCGAGACGAACCATGAGAGCGGTTCCTGCGGGAACGGAACCGGTCGGCAGGACTTCCGGCGCCGGTGTGTTCGCTTGAGTCGTTGCGGCGGGCAAGTTCGTTTCCACGGGCGCCGGGGCGGGAGAGTTCGTTTGGGCCGCCAGCATCGCTGTCATCAGCAGGCAGGGAATGACCATCCACTTCTTCATAGAACCTCCTGAAGCTTTCTTTGACTGTAGACTAGCGGCCAATAGCGGACAAGCACCGGGCGGTACAGTGTGAACCAGCGAAGGCAAGAGGGCGTGGGGAGTGGCCGAATGGGCGGTTCCGAAGAGGGAAATTGGCGGATGGAACGTGCCCATCGTCACACCGCTGTGATGTCCATCCGATATAATCGTTGGTTTCGCAACAGACCACGGAAATAGTCGTATCGACGAGTCTCCTCGGCAGGTTCTGCTGGTTCTGAGTTCCGAGTCGCCTAGCCTTCGTGGTTGAAAATCATTCCAATAAAGGAAGCCGAAAAGTCATGTCAAACATTGCAGGCATTCATGCGCGAGAAGTTCTGGATTCACGCGGCAATCCTACCGTCGAAGCAGAGGTTTTCCTGGCCGATGGCTCCATGGGACGAGCCATCGTTCCGAGCGGTGCGTCTACGGGCGAGCACGAAGCGGTCGAGTTGCGCGACCAAGACACGAACCGTTTCGTCGGCAAGGGGGTGCAGAAAGCGGTTGAGAACGTGAATGGCGAAATCGCCGAGGCTCTGGCCAACTGGGACGGCTTCGATCAGCGCGGGCTGGATGCCAAGATGATCGAGCTCGACGGCACGCCGAACAAGGGCCGGCTGGGAGCGAACGCGATTCTGGCGGTTTCGATGGCGGCTTCGCGGGCATCCGCGCTGAGTCTGGATATCCCTCTGTATCGCTATTTAGGCGGTGCGGGCGCGAACACGCTGCCGACGCCGATGATGAACATTCTGAACGGCGGCGCGCACGCGGACAATAACGTCGATTTCCAGGAATTCATGGTAATGCCGGTGGGGGCGCCGTCATTTTCCGAGGCCCTGCGCTGGGGCGTGGAAGTTTTTCATACGCTTAAGGGCGTTCTAAAAAAACGCGGCTACAACACTGCGGTGGGCGACGAAGGTGGATTCGCTCCGTCGGTGAAGTCGAACGTGGAAGCCATCGAGGTCGTGCTGGAAGCGATTTCCAAGGCAGGATACAAGCCGGGAGAAGAGATTTCGATCGCGCTTGATCCGGCGGCCAGCGAGTTCTATCAGGACGGGAAGTATGTTTTCAAGAAATCCGATAAGTCCGCGAAGAATTCCGACGAGATGGTGAAGCATTGGGCAAAATGGGTCAAGGACTACCCGATTGTCTCGCTCGAAGACGGCCTGGCCGAGAATGATTGGGACGGCTGGAAGAACCTGACCGATGAAATCGGCGGAAAAGTTCAGTTAGTCGGCGACGACATCTTCGTGACCAATATTCAGTTCCTGCAGGAAGGGATTGATAAGGGCGTGGCAAACTCGATCCTGGTGAAGGTCAACCAGATTGGCACGGTCAGCGAGACGCTGGATGCGATCGATCTGGCACGGCGGAATGGGTACACATCAGTGATTTCGCACAGGTCAGGCGAGACCGAAGACACGTTCATTGCGGATCTGGCTGTGGCTACGGGAGCGGGGCAAATCAAAACTGGATCTGCTTCCCGTACGGATCGGATCGCGAAATACAACCAGCTGCTGCGGATTGAAGAGGAACTGGGACACACGGCGCGATTTTTGGGGCTGAAGGCGTTGAACTACAAGGGCTGAAGCGTTTCAGAAGTTTCGGAGGAGTTGCTATGAAGCGAGTGGTCCCGTCGGTCTTGCTGATTTTCATGCTTGCTTTCGCCAGCCTGAGCATCGCTCAGGGAACAAGCGCTTCAGACGTGCCTGACAAGGCTGAGGTATTGAAGTTTCTGGACTTGATGCATGCCCGGACCCAAGTGGTCCAGTCCATGCAAGGCATGTCTAAGCAGATGCGGATCGGGGCGGAGCAGGTGTTCAAGCAGAAGGTTCCGAACGCAACAGCCGAGCAGTTGGCCAAAGTCGACAAGCTTTTCGACGACTTCTTCACAGACCTTCCGGTAGACGAGTTAGTGGATGCGATTGTCCCGATCTACCAGAAGCATCTGACAAAGAAAGACCTGGCGGCGATTAGCGAGTTCTACTCGTCTTCTGCCGGGCAGAAAATACTGACGGAAATGCCGGCCATTATGTCCGAGTCAATGCAGGCAGGAGGAGATATCGGCCGGCGTATATTCTCGGCGAAATCTGCGGAGTTCGATAAGCGCCTGGCTGAGTTGATCGAAGCATCGGCGAGGCCGGATGAGTCTGGCGCTCAAAAATAGAATTTCACCAAAAGGAAAAGCCATGATCAGCGAATTACTACTTACTGAATTTGACGAAGAAGCGAAGAAGACCCGCGCCATGTTGGAGCGTGTTCCCATCAGCGCGGATTACAGGCCACATGCCAAGTCGATGCCGCTGGGAAAACTGGCACCGCATGTAGCGGAACTGGCAGGATTCGGTCACACCATCCTGACTACCCCGGAACTGGACTTTGCGAACATGAAACGCACCCCAGTTCCGTTCCAATCGCCCGAACAACTGGTGAAGGCATTTGATGAGAATGCGGCGAAGGCGCGCGCGGCATTGAAGGACATGCCCGATAATGCCTGGAACCAACCGTGGAAGCTTAGTTTCCAGGGCAAGCCCATCTTCAGCGGGTCAAGGTTTCTGGCGTACCGGCAAATGTTCCTCAACCACCTGGTGCATCATCGGGCTCAGTTGGGAGTCTATTTGCGGTTAAATGACAAGCCACTGCCGGCCACGTACGGGCCCTCGGCGGATGACACGATGGGATTCTAAGGTCCCGGTTGACTTAGCTAAGGACTTAGTCTAGCATGGATCTGGTATGGAAGTAAATATCCACGAAGCCAAAACCCATCTTTCCAAGCTCCTTGAGCGCGTTGCCGTAGGGGAAGAGGTCATCATCGCCAAGGCAGGGAAGCCAGTTGCCAAACTGGTGCCATTGAGCGAGGCGCCGAAGACGCGAATCCTTGGCAGCGCGAAAGGGGAGTTTGTCGTCCCGGACGATTTCAATGATCCGCTGCCCAAGGAGATCGAGGATCTGTTTTACAAATGAAAGCTCTCCTCGACACACATACATTCCTATGGGCGATTTCTGGAGACAATAAACTCTCTCGACAGGCAGGACAGATATTCTCGGGCCCAAGCGACTTGTGGCTTAGTGTTGCGAGTATTTGGGAGGTTCTGATTAAGGTCCAGATCGGAAAAATCCCTCTGCCGAAGCCAACCGGCCCCTACCTCCTAAAGAAGCTGGCAGAAAACCGGATTGAGACATTGCCAATAACCCTGGACCACGTCCTGAGAGTCGAGTCTCTACCCATGCATCATCGGGATCCTTTCGACCGGATGCTGATCGCCCAAAGCCAGGAGGAAAAACTCCCTCTGGTCACTTCAGACGTTGCGTTCCAGCGGTACGACGTTGATGTGATTTGGTAGTTAAGGCGCCTTGATCCGCGCAAATCCGCGGCCAAGACTTTTAGAAGTAGCCAACAGCCAGGAGCTAGAAGCGAATTTATGTCCCGTCCTAAACCTCTCATATTGATTATTCTCGACGGCTGGGGATATCGAGCCGAAACCAAAGCCAACGCCATCGCACTGGCCCGAAAGCCGACCTACGACCGGTTGCTGCGGGACTATCCCAACACCCTGATTCATACCAGCGGCCCGTACGTCGGATTGCCCGAAGGGCAGATGGGCAACAGCGAAGTGGGGCATCTGAACATGGGCGCCGGGCGCATTGTGCACATGGACATCACGCGCATCGACCTGATGATCCGAAACGGGGAGTTCTTCTCGCATCCTGCATTGCTCGAAGCCATGAAGCAGGCTCGTGCTGGAGATCGGCGGCTGCATCTGTTCGGACTGCTTTCGGACGGTGGCGTCCACTCGCGGCAAGAGCATCTGCACGCTCTGTTGAAGATGGCGAAGCAGAACGGGCTGGAGCGCGTTTTCGTTCACGCCTTCATGGACGGACGCGACACGTTGCCGACCAATGGCGCCGGGTATCTGGAGCAACTGCAGCAGAAGATGCGCGAGTACAACTGCGGCAAGATCGCCACGGTGAACGGCCGGTACTACGCCATGGATCGCGACCGGCGCTGGGAGCGCATTGCGAAAGCCTATAACGCGATGGTTTTTGCCGATGCGGAAGGCGGCAAGAAGGCCGATCCCGTGCAGGGAATGAAAGATTCGTACAACAACGGCGTGACCGATGAGTTCGTGGTGCCATTTGTGTGTGAGGATCCAAAGACCACGGGCGGGGGCGCCCGCGCCACATCCACGATTCGCGATGACGATTCCTGCATCTGCTTCAACTTTCGGGCGGACCGAGTTCGCCAGATTACGAGAGCACTCACCCGCAACAGCGGACTCAATGAGAGAGGCGGCAGCGATCTTCCCGGAGCGGACGATTTAGATGCAACTATTCCCCGCGACCGCGTGCCGAAAAATCTGCACTACGTCTGCATGACGCAGTACGACAAGAATTTCAACCTGCCAGTTGTCATTCCGCCGGAGTCGATGGCGAACATTCTGGCCAACGTCATGGGCGGGCTGAATATGCGCAATCTGCGCGTCGCTGAGACGGAAAAATACGCGCACGTGACGTATTTCTTCAACGGTGGCGTAGAGAAGCCATTTCCCGGGGAAGACCGGGTGCTGGTGCAGTCCCCGAAAGTGGCAACCTACGATCTGAAGCCAGAGATGAGTGCGGCAGGTATCGCCGACGCGGTGATTAAGGCCACAGACGACGGAACCTTTGACGTGATGATCGTTAACTTCGCCAATGCCGATATGGTTGGGCACTCGGGGAAAATCGAGCCCACGGTAAAAGCGGTCGAGACGGTTGACGCCTGCCTGGGACGCATTGAAGCGGCAGTTCGTGCCAAGGGCGGAGCCATTCTGATCACCGCGGATCACGGCAACGCAGAGTTGATGATTGATCCGGCGACTGGAGGCCCGCACACGGCGCACACCACCAACCCGGTGCCGTTCATCGTGGTGGCCGAAAACGCGAAGCAGTTCACGTTAAACCCGAACGGATCGCTGCGCGATATTTCACCGACCATCCTCGGGATGCTCGGCGTTGATGAACCGAAAGAGATGACGGGAAAAGATCTGCGGACGTTCGCCAAGGATTCTCTCTAACATCCGCTGTGGTTAGCCGTGAAGATCAGTTGGCGAGCACGGCGGGAGCTGTAGCCAAAAGTCCGGCGATCAGTTCCAGATCGTGCAAGTCTTCGCGGCTGAAATCCTGGGCAAGCTTGGGATCGAGCCCCTTGCGCGAGACCTGAATTACGCCTACCACGGCCGAGCCCTGGCCCATAATCGGAACCGACATCAGCTTTTGAATGGGCGCCGGGGCGGCGGGTTCGTCGTCAGTGCTGCCCGGCTTGATGGTTTCGAAGATGCTCGCGTGCTTTACGCGGGCGAAATTGTTAAAGATTTCCGCCTTCTTGCTGAGGGCAGTGTGAGCTGCCACCGCTTTGCTGGAAAGCGGAATCGCACCCGTCGTGCGCAGGTGTTCGGGAAAAATAAATCGCAACAGGCCGCCTTCCAGGCGGAGCAGGGCGACTTCGGTGTACTGCACGCGAAAAATCTTGGCCAGGACCATACACAAATCCATGGCCGACACTCCCGGACCCAGCACTGAACCCACGGGTAGCAGGTGCTCGGGAAGGGCGATTTCTTCCATCATCGCGTGATTATTATCGGGGGTCATAGGTCACGTCTTGTCGAAGTACACAAACTGTACCGCACTTTGAACGCCAGAAGATACTTCCCAAAGTAACGATATAAGTCCTTTGTTTACAGTGAAAATGATATAGTGCCATGACTTTCTGGCAGGGGTTCCGGGGTCGCCGCACCGCCGCGAACCTTCAAACTCGTGACAATTTTTGTCAGGTGCGGCCGCCCACGGTCCAGATTTGCGGGTCGGCCCTGCTTGCCTTTGAAAAAACATTTACACTTCCTGCCATGAATATCCCGATGCAGCCCAACGTGAAGCTAAGCAACGATGCGACGTACCGTGAGAACTATGCCAACAGCGTGCAGATGCGGGTCAATATCTGGGACTTCTTTCTGGTATTCGGCACATTGCAGCAGCAATCCGAAACGCAGGTGGACATTCGGAATTTTCAGGGAATCTATTTGAGCCCGCAGCAGGCGAAGGCACTGCTCGGGTTGCTGCAACAGAACGTGGCCGGATACGAGAGCGCTTTTGGCGAGATCAAACTGGATCCGCGCATGGCACCCCAAGGTCCGGTGCACTAGAGCGAGAGTTGTCCGCGGTCGGCAAGTGGCGACGGGACCTCGCCACGACAGCCCCCGGGACGGCGTCGCTACACTCCCGAATGATTTCCATGCGATCGAGTCTGCACCCCGCTGTGGTGTTCGCAGTCATCGTTGTTGTGGTCTTCCTGCTGCATGTGCCTTTACTGCGACTGCCGTATTTCTGGGACGAGGCGGGATACTACGTGCCCGCTGCGCGCGATCTGTTGCTGACCGGCGGCCTGATTCCGCACACCACGGTTTCCAATGCGCACCCACCACTGGTGATGGCGTGGATCGCGTTGTGGTGGAAGTGCGTGGGATATTCGCCATTGATCACTCGTACGGCGATGTTGCTGGTGGCGGCATTTTCTCTGCTGGGCGTGTACCGTCTGGCAGAACGAGTGGCGAACCGGGAAGTTGCCGTGGCTTCCACATTGTGTACTGCGCTGTATCCGGTCTTTTTCGCGCAGAGTTCGTTGGCGCAGGTTGACCTGGCCGCGGCGGGAATCACGTTTTGGGCGCTATCCGCGTATCTGGAAAGGCGAATGGCTGCCACCGCAATATGGTTCTCGGCGGCGGTGCTGGCGAAGGAGACCGCGTTGGTCGCGCTGGTGGCCGTTGTGGGATGGGAAATTCTGGGCTCGTTGCTCGAACGGCGGACCTGGGCGAAAGCATGGTGGGGCGATCCGGGCTCGGAGACAGAAACGAGCGGAATATGGCTCCTATCCGCGCCGGTGCTGGTCTTGGCCCTATGGTACGGATTTCATTATTTCCGCACGGGCTACGTCTTCGGCAATCCGGAGTTCTTCCGCTACAACGTTGCCTCTACGCTCAATCCGGTTCGCTTTCTCCTGGCGCTGATCTTGCGAATCTGGCAGGCGTTTGGCTACCTGCACTTGTGGGTGCTCACGTTGGGAATGTTGTTGGCGATGCTCTACCCGCCCCTTGCGGACGGTGGCGTGGAAAGACGCCGGATCGCGATCCCGGTGCAAATGATCTTCCTCGCGATCGTGGCAACATACGTGATCGCCATGGCGCTGATTGGCGGAGCGGTACTGGCGCGATACATGCTGACAGCCATACCGCTCGTGATCATCGTCGCTGTTTCTACTCTCCGCAGGCGCTGGCGATACTGGCCGGTCGCGATCGCCGTCATTGTTCTGGCATTTGTCGCCGCCTGGTTCTGGAATCCACCGTATGGATTTTCACCCGAAGACAATCTTGCCTATCGAGATTACGTGGTCCTTCACGAAGATGCGGAGCGGTTCCTCGAGGCGAGGTATCCGATGGCGCACGTGCTCACGGCGTGGCCGGCGTCAGACGAACTGACACGGCCGTGGCTGGGATACACGACGCGTCCCCTGCAAGTGGTGCAGATCGAAGATTTCTCGCTTGAGCAGGTGCTGTCGGCGGCGGAGTTTCGCCAGCACTTTGAGGCCGCACTAGTGTTCTCGACCAAGTACGAGCCGCGGTGTCCGCTGCTCGACCGCTGGCGGGTGTGGATACAACTGAAGCAGAAGTTCTTCGGTTTTCATCGCGATCTGCCGCCTGCCGCCGCCGCGCAAATTCTCGGTGGCCGGATTGTGTTCTCGGAGCAGCGTAAAGGACAGTGGGCAGCGGTGGTCGAAATGGAGCGGGGAGAAATACAGAATGCCCGAATCGAGCAATCTGGAAATCCGTCGAGGTGAAATTCTGTCCACGCGTGCGGGCAGGATTCTGGCGCGACCCTCATAAGTCTGGCAAACCCATGCGGCGCACAAGCGCATGAAAACGCGGGTCAGCGTGCAGCGGCTCCCAGCCGATACCGGACCTGATCCAGGTCAGCCTCGGATTGCGATCGACGTATGCCTGGTCGAGATACTGGAATGCCTGGTCGGCATTTCCGATTGAGGAGCACAGCGTAGCGATCGCGAGTGGGCTGACAGGTTTGGGGTTTTCCTTCCTGAGCAGGCTGGCAAGCTTCTCTTTCAAGATTGTCCGGCGCTTGTCGTCGAATGCCTGTTTGCCTCCGCCGCGAAAAGCGCGGTTGAGCGCGTCGAGCTCAACTTCTGGATCGCCCGCGAGTCTGCGCGAGGTGATGTATGCGGTCGCCGACTCGGAATCTTTTCCCGCCCGCTCATAGGCCCAGGAAAGCAGGTCGTGCGTGGCCGCATTTTCCGACTCGAGATCTCTTGCCCGCAGTAGCTGCTCGATTGCTTCTGGATTGCGTCCCATCACGCCCAAAAGCCAGCCCATGACCCGGTTTATCGTTGGCGAAAGAGGATCCACGCGGCGAGCGCGTTCGAAATATCGCAGGGCCTCGTCATAGCGGCCGAATACGAACAGGCACAATCCGTAGTGATACTGAACGTGAGCAGAGTTGGGATACTTCTCTGCGGCTCCACGGAACGCACCTTCACATTGAGTCCAGTCCCAATTCCAATAGAACTGCAAGTCAGCGTTGCCGATCTGTGCTTCAGGGAGATCGGGATCGAGCGCCAGGGCCTTCGTTGATGCAGCGATCGCTTTCTGAAAATGATCTCCCCGTTCGCCTGCGTTGAACGCGAGCATGCCATGCGACTCAGAAAGTTCCGCGTAGGCAAGAGCGAACCGTGGATCCAGCCGGATGGCTGTCTCGAAGTACGCGATGCTTTTTTCGAAGCTGTCGTTATCGCCGCGACTGGAAAGGCGAGTACCCACGAGATAGGCGTCGTACGCTTCTGCCGGCATATCGCTCTGAGACGGGCTGACACGCTCCTCGGGCGCAACTTCCTTACGGACACGCGAAGCAATATCACGTGCAATCTCGCTGCGAACGCTCAGAACATCCCGCAATTCGCGCTCGTAGGTTTCCGCCCAAAGGTGGCGCTCCGTAGCGACCTGAACCAGCTGGGCAGAAATACGCACGCGACTGCCGGAGCGTTGCACCGAGCCTTCGACGACCGCGTCCACGCCGAGTTCGCGGCCGACCTCCTTCAATGACAGCTTCGTGCCTTTCAAGCGCATGGCCGAAGTACGCGAGATCACGCGCAGCGTCTTGATGCGGGCGAGTTCCGTCGTGAGTTCCTCAGTGATGCCGTCGGCGAAGTATTCCTGGTCGGTGTCGCCCGAGAAGTTCGCGAGTGGCAGGACAGCAAGGGAGGTGATGCGGGTATCCGAGCGAAGGCGAATGGTGTAAAAGGCGGCGACCAGCGCAATTGCGCCGCAGAGCGCTATGCCGGCTGAGACGACATACCGCCGCGACGGTCCAGCGGGCTTCCCAGCAGCGGTCACGCTGGCCGGCTGCGCGGGGGACTCGACCTCCACCCGTGGGATGAACCGGTAACCGCGGCGCGGGATTGTCTCAATATACCGTGGCACCTGGGCGGTATCGCTGAGGGCATCGCGAAGGCGCCGAATGGCATGGTTCAAGCCGTCGTCGAACTCGACGTTGGTGTCTGCTGTCCAAAGGGAGCTGCGGAATTCTTCGCGGGTGACGACTTCCCCCGGATGACTAAGCAGGGTGAGTAGGACCTGCAGCGGCTGCGGTTGCAGGCGGACGCTGCTGCCGTTGCGTTGCAGCTCGCCCGTCGCGGGGTCAAAGGTAAATTCCCCGAAACAGTATAAGTTGGTTCGCGGAGCGAGCAGAAGCTCCTCCTGGGAAGCGAAGCGATACGGAAACGCCTTGCCTGCCACTACTTACGTTAGCACCGGCCGGACCGGAAGTCACACAACCGCTGAGCTTTGCAGACACCCACTAGGGTGGCGTCCCGGAAACTCGTGTGATTTGGAAGCCTTGAAAGGGCGCGGCTTCAGCCGCGCCGTAAGTAGGGCCCCGGGAACACGGGCTTTAGCCCCTGAGGAGAAGGTTGTTACTCAAGAAAAGCGGTACCGAACTTACTCCGCGGAACTCCTGGCACGTACACTGGCAACCTCATGCGGTGAAACACCGGCCGTGTCAGTTCTTCGTCATGGATTAGTCAGGTGCCTTCCATTGAACCTTATGGCCACATAAAGCAGACTGCCGATCGGAGGTAAGAAACTTATGAGAGCCGGCAAAGTACTCGCCATCATGTCTGCCCTGGCACTGAGTTTGATTGCGATCGCGCCCAGCGCAGGTGCACAAGATCAATGCGTTCCGTTCGGCGGCACCATCTACGGATGGCATAACGGGGACTCCTGGTACGGTGTCGGGGACTTCACGTTTGGCAGGAAGGTTATGCATGCCACCGTCAAAGACCCAAACACAGGTTTCACTGACCTCGGTGATATCTGGTTAGGGACGGAAGAAGCGACGTTTACCTTCCCAACTGGTGAAAAGATCACCTTGATGACTGACTTCGTGACTGAGCATCAGACAGATGCGGCGGGCAGTTCGGGGGTCTTTCACGTTAACGAAACCGGATACTTCGCCCGGGGCACTGGGCGCTTCCGACACACTTGGGGACGTTTCAACCTGCAAGGCCCCTTCGGCTGGGGCGTCTCGCTGCCGCAGAGCATTGCTCCGGAAGCAAATGACGGACTCTTCTGGATAGGCCAGTACAACGGCACGATTTGCGGAATGAAATGAGGAGGGTCCGGGCGCCGGAATCTAAAGGCCATCAGTTAGAGTTGGTGGCCTTTTCTCCACCTAGGGCGCAAGCTTTTGCATGATAGCGTCGATGTGTGTGCGCGCGCCGTCCAAATGCGGGAAATCGGTATTCTCTGGAGTGAACACGAACGAGAGATCGGTTCCAGCAAGAAGGATTGCGTCAAGTCGTTCCCGGTCAATCAGCGTGTGAGCCAACCCGCGCAATGCGGCGTAATCATCCGGAGAAGCTTGTTCGTTTTCAACAATTCGCACGTAGATCTTGGTCAGCGTGTCGACCTCTCCTGGATTTGGAGTGACGACCTCCACGTTCTGCAACCTTCCGAACAACTTGGTTTCCACGGTGACACGTGCGCCAAAAATAGCAATGCGCTGAAATCGGCGCCGGTCGATCTCAGCAACAATGACGTCAAGCAAATCGATGAGCGGGAGCGCTGTCATTTCGGACAACTCTCTGGCGCAAATCTGAGGTGAGAATGCGGGAATAGTTGCGATCTCCGCCCCGCCATCGGCTAGACGGCGCAGCAGTCCCGCCAGGTATGTTGCCAGTTCCCGAGTCTCGCGCGCAGCAGCATGCGCCATGACACGACGGACGTCCGCATGAACCATGAGAATGCTCGGCAACAGACCGCGGACAAGGTGAGCTTTGACCAGGGATTTGTAGTAAAAGATCCCCGCCCCGATTCCGAGACCGGCAACGAGGCCAAAGTTGGAAGGCACAGATTCACGTGTCATGGCGAAGCTGATTTTAGCGTATGGGTTGTGAGCGGTTTCGGGAGGTCTCCTCTAATTTCGATTCAACGCCGGATCGCCGAACTCTACGCCCCAAGCGAGCGCAGATAATCTCGTACCGCAATCTGCCCGAAGTACGCCGCGCCTCCTTCAGCGGTTCCATGGTAGAGATCGTCTTGGATGGATCGATCGGCGCCACGTTCAACCAAAAGCTTCACCATCGGCATATGTCCGTTTTGAGCGGCGATGTGGAGCGCGGTAATGCCTTGGCCGTGCGTCAACCCGCCAAAGGTCCCTTTCTTATTGACGTCGGCGCCGTGATCCAACAACCACGCGGCCGCCTCGGTGCGGTTGCAGGCTGCGGCCCAAATCAGCGGAGTGCCCCGATACGGGTCGGCATCCAGCCGCGCACCGCCTTGCACGAGGCGGTCCAACACCGTAACGCGGTCATTCTTGCATGCCCATACCAGTGCTTCGTCGACAATTTGCTGCGGGTCTGTAGCCGGCTGCCAGTCCGGAAACCCGCTGTGCGGGCGGTAGAAGCCCCGGGCGGCGCCGGCTTCGAGCGTCAGGGTGCGTTCGCCGGTGAAGCATGCCTCAACCAGTTCGGGGACGCCGAGCCCGGCTGCTGCGCGAAGATTATTTGGGGTCACCGCATGGCGTCCAAGCAAATCGGCGACCTCGCGATGTCCCCAGAACAGGGCAGCGATCAAAGGCGTGCCACCAGAGCCGTGTGCCTCCGCATCCAGGGCCGCGCCCGCGGCAACCAACATGTCCGCGATCTGCGGCCTGTTCGCGTATGCAGCCTGATGGAGTGGCGTCCAGCCACGATCGTTAGCCTCATTCACATCGGACCCCTCCGCTAGCAGGGTGTCGATGACAGATACATTACCTTTCCAGTCCGACTTGCCGGCGAAGCTGATAGCCAGACTCAGTAGCGTGTTGCCGTTCGTCCCGCGCTCCGTTGCCAGGCGGGGGTTCGTGCGTAGCAAAGCCTCAAATCCGGCAGCATCGCCCGCCTGCAGTGCGCTGAAGGCCGCCATGAACGGTTCGGTAGTTGCCGTGTCGGCTCTCGACGCCAGTAGATTCACTCGACTAGTCAGGTCGTCCCAGGTCTCGAACCCGTGTTCTCGTGCGTAAACGAGCCGGGCGTCGTCCTCGGTGAACGGAGCACGTCGAATCTCCTCGTCGGTCGAATCCACAAAGCGCGGATGCCACTCGCGAATCTGTTCTAAAGCGGCCGGGCCTGCCGATTGGCGGGTTCGCAGCAAACCACGAACCCGGTCCGCGATCCATTCCATATCCGCGACAAATAAACGCGTGTGGCGGGAACGCGATGACGGATCCGCGTAGGCTTTCAACTTGGGCCAACTGGCGAACCCTTGTTCACGAGCCAGGACGAACTGCGCATCGTGGAGGGCCACCAGTTGACGCACGCTTGCTTCGTCTACTGATGTCCAACGGCTATGGTGGGTGCGCAGGCGAGAAGTAGCGTCTTTGTTGCCGGTCCGGATATCCCGTAACAGTTCGCGGGCCTGCTTCTTTTGTTGATCAAGATTCATGACTCCTCCTTCGTGTGCCTGGTCCGCATGACAGGCGAAAGAGGGTCAACAAAAAGCTGGAATATCGAGAGAGCAGGTGGGCGCAGCCCTTTCCGCGGACAGGACGCGTCCTGCACGCGTCTCGGCCAAGTCTATCAGACTCGAGGGTTCCTGCACGCGGCGCTACCGCTATGAACTTTGCATCAGATGGCACGAGTGGGTCTTGATCACCAGCCAGACCTCGTTGCCGGGGGCGAGTTGCAGCGAATCGCGCGCCGCCAGGGTCATGTGGACCTCCATTTCGACCCGGCATTTCACTCGGGCTGAGACGATGACATCCCGCTGATCGAGGGATTGAATGCGGCCAGGGATTATGTTGCGGGCGCTCAATCCGACCGGCGCAGAGGTCGCCAGAAGGATGTCTCCGGCCCGAATCCCGACCCGCAGTTTCGCGCCTACGCCGCCACGCACAAGAGGAGTTTCAAGCACCAGAGGCCCGGTGTCGCCCGTGATGCGGCACGTCATGGTGCCGCGCTCAGGGTGAACTGCTTCAACGAGCGCGTCGAAGACATTCTCGAATCCAGACAATTGCGCGACGGTTTCCTGCATGGGCGCCATCATCACCTCATGCGGCGTGCCTTGGGCGACAATCCGTCCGCCGTCGAGAACGATCACGCGCTCGCCGAGGGCGAAAACCTCGTCGCGGCTGTGAGTCACGTAGAGAATGGGGACGCGGTGGGTCCGATGCCATTCACGCAGGTCGTTGAGAATGCGCGACTTCGTTGCGGCATCGAGCGCGGCGAGCGGTTCATCGAGCAGCAGCACGTCGGGATCGAGGACCAGGGTTCGTGCCAGCGCTGCGCGCTGGCTTTCCCCGCCGGAGATTTCGCGAGCACTCCGGTGCTCGAGGTGAGAAATCCGGAAGGCCTGCAGGATGGCCGCTGTGCGCTGCGCGCGTTCGGAGTGCGGGAGGTGCGAGAGGCCGTAGTGCACATTCTGCGCCACCGTCATGTGCGGGAAAAGCGCCAGATCCTGGAACACGTATCCCACATCGCGCTTCGCGGCCGAGATATTGACGCGCCGCGAAGAATCGAACAGGACGCGATCTCCGATGGAGATTTGCCCCGAATCGGCCGCGCTCAGGCCGGCAATGCAATCGAGCAGGCTCGTCTTTCCCGCCCCGGATGGGCCAAAAAGAATGGTGAAACCGGAGGCGGCTTCGAAAGCAACGTCCAGAAAAAACGCGTGCCCTTCGGTAACCTGCCGCTTCTGAACGTTGCAGCACAGGCTGGTGTTCGCTGCCAAAGGCTCCGCGGAACTTGTCGGACTCGTGGGCGCAATACGCGTGCCGCTCATCGCGCTCTATTTTATGGGATTAAAGACCCAAGCTTTGCGATTAAAGCTATAAACCATGGCCAACAGCACAAAGCAGACGATCAGCAGGATCAGAGCCGTCGCATTCGCTCCGACGTAATCCGAAGCCTGGACGCGGTCGTAGATGTCGATGGAAACGGTTCGGGTCACGCCGGGAATGTTGCCTCCGACCATCAGCACGACGCCGAACTCTCCCATGGTGTGAGCGAAAGACAGTGCCACACCGGTAATCAGCCCGGGCAGAGAGAGTGGTGCGATCACTCGAAGAAAAGTTCGCAGCGGAGATGCCCCTAGTGTGGCCGAGGCCGCAATCAGCCTGGGGTCTACTGCAGAGAAAGACGCGGCGACCGGCTGCACCGCGAAGGGCAGGCTGTAGAGGATCGAGCCGATCACCAGTCCCGAGAAAGTGAAGGCCAGAGTGTGTCCGGTGAGCGAGATCCACCAGCGCCCGAGAGGGCTGCGCGGGCCCAGCGCGACCAGAACGTAGAAGCCCAAAACGGTTGGCGGAAGTACGATCGGCAAAGCAACGAAGGCTTCAACGAGAAATTTCCAGCGCCAGCGGGAGAACGCGAGCCAGTAGGAAATCGGCAGCCCCAGCAGCAACAGCAGGACCGACACGGTGAAGGCGAGTTGCAGCGTCAGCCACAGGGTTTGCCAGTCGATTGCCATGTTTTCAGATTGCGGCCCGCACTCGCCGTAAGGCGGCGAATCATTTGCTCATCGGGGGAACGATTCCATTCATGCGCAAGTATTCCACCATCTGTCCGTAATGATCGAATGCGTGCGAGGTCACCGACATCGCCAAAGTCAGGCGCGACAAAGAGTGCTCGCCAAACGGACTCTTTACGGTCCCTGTCAGGTTGCTCTCGTTGATCGTGGCAACCGCCTTGTGTACGTACACGAAAGAGTCCTTCAGATACTTCAGGACGTCAGCTTTACTGGTCACCGATGCGGGGCCCTCTTCGTCATTAATGTCGACCGGGGGCTTTTGTTCCAGGAGTGCGCCTCCGAGTTCGTAGTTGACGGCGGCGACGTGCTTGATCTGCTGCGCGAAGGTGCGAACGCCCTTAAATTCGCCATTCGTGGGAGCGAAGTTGAACTTGTCTTCGGGCATCGCTTCCGCAGTGGAGGTGAATTCACGCTCCATGTTACTGACGCTGCTTTCGAGAAGCTGGTTGACGGTGCGGTGCTCGTGCTTGGGTTTAGGCATCTGTGCCGCCGCCGCTGCCGTCAGCAGCAGTACTCCGCACGTCACCACTCCCAGGCTGTTTCGCATGAATCCCCCATTGGTCATTTGTTTCTAGTCTCTTACTACTGCAGGCGCCATTTGCAATTCGGCTGCCGTCAGGCGATGCCGCCTGATACTGGATAGCCCGACCACCATGGCGAGAGCCGACCACGCCAGCGCCGCCGGAACGCCCTGCCTCGATGCTAGTTCTCCCCAGAGTGCGCTGCCAACCGCCATCCCTCCTTGCAGGACCAGCAAATACATGGAGAGTGCCCGGGCTCGCATCCAGGACGGGCACATGGTTTGAGCGACGACATTGAAGCACGCCAGTATGCCGATCCACGCCGCTCCAGCCGTAAACAATACCAGACACAGCCACTCAAAGATATGTACCTGCCCGGCCGCAAAAGTCATGGCAGCGAAAAGAAGAGTTGCGCCGGCGACCAGGCCGTCGACCGAATACTGCAACCGAAGTTGGGGCAGGACTGCCGCCCCGGCTAAGGCCCCCAGGCCGAAGCAGGTCAGCAGGAATCCATATCCTTGTGCCCCGTGAGGCTGGCAAATTACGGGCAATAACGCCAGGAGCGAGGTTGCCCCGATGCTGAACGCTCCCGTCCGAATCAAGACAGATCGCACCTGGGGCGCGCCGCGCACGTAATGGAATCCTTCGAAAATTGCTTCTTTCAGGCTTTGGGCCTGCACGCGCTCATGCGGCGTGCGCTTCCACTTGTAGAGGAAATAGACGACACCGAAGAACGAGGCCGCATTCAGCAGGAAAGACCATCCCGAACCGGCGGTGGCGACCACCATTCCGCCCAAGGCTGGACCGACCGCTCGGGCCACGTTGAATCCCGCCGAATTCAATGCGACGGCGGAAGCATGACGCACAGGCGAAACCACTTCCGGCGTGATGGCCTGCCATGCAGGATCGTTCATCACTGCGCCGATGCCCATCAGAAATGTGAATGCCAGCAACATCCAGGGACTCACCGCATGCAGCAAGGTGAGTACGCCGAGTGCGGCCGCAGCGACAATCATCCAGCTTTGGGTGAAGAGCAGGAGCCGGCGGCGATCGACCATATCGGCCAGAGCGCCTGCCGGCAGTACCACCAGAAATACGGGAACGGCTGCGGCAGCTTGCACCAGGCCCACCATCAGAGGAGATGTGGTGAGCTGTGTCATGAGCCAGCCGGCGCCGACATTTTGCATCCACGTGCCGGTGTAGGAGACCACAGCGGCGATCCATAGAGAACGGAACAGTGGCTCGCCCAGTGGCGTCCAGGCAGCATCGGCGCGGCGACCGCCTGCGCCCGCTACCGAAGGGATGGTGATGTGATCTGCCATGCTCTGTTCTTTGCCTAACCCTGCGCCTTCAGCGCGCCCGCAAACGGCCAGTCCGACTGCTTCCAAGCCCGAACCATATAGATTGCTACCCCAGTGAGCAGAATGATGGCCGCATACCGCATTTCCTTTTGCCAGTTCTCCCGATTGAACAATATGAAGAGAAACCCTGCGCACGCCAATAAGGCCGGCAGGGGATAGAGCCACATCCGGAAGGGCCTCGGCAGTTCAGGCTGGCGGATTCTAAGCACGATCAACCCCACTGCCTGGACCAGAAACTGCAGGATGAGTCGAATGACCACCAGGGCCGCGATCGCGTCCTTGAGCCTCAGAAAACAGAATGCAGCTGCTACCACTCCCAGCGCCAGGAGCGAAACATGCGGAAAGCGGTGCACGGGATGGACCTTGGCGAACGCCTTGAAGTAATTGCCATCCTTGGCGGCCGCGTAAGGGACCCGCGAGTACCCAAGCATCAGCGAAAACACCGATGCAAACGCCGTTACGATTACCAGTCCCGTCACCAGCCGCGCCGCCCAGGCCCCATAGATCCGCTGCATGAACAACGAAACAACATACAGGCCGCTGTTGTCTTGTCCTGCCTTGAGCATCTCGCGCCAAGGCACCACGGCCAGAATGCAAAGGTTCATCAATAGATATAGACAGGCAACCAGCAGAATGGAAAGCAACAGGGCGCGAGGAATATTCTTTCCCGGGTCCTCGATCTCATCCCCAAGAAAGCAAACGTTGTAATATCCCCAATAATCGTAGGTCGAGACCAGCATCGCTCCGCCCAGTCCCACAAAAAACTGGCGGGAGAGAGTGAAGGCTCCCGGCGGAAAATCGAATGCCAGGGCCGCGTTGAAGTGCGTAAAGCCGGCGAAAATGATCCATCCAATCGTTCCCATCACTCCAAACCACAGTATTTTTGAGAGCCGTCCGACCACGGTGATGCGCCGGAACAGGAGCAGCACGGTAAAAGCGCAAATCAAGATGGCAAGAGCCGTTCCCGGCGTCACCACCCAGCTGATTTGCAGCGGCCCGGCCCACGGAATGTGCAGCGCGGCGTCACGATGCGCGTATACGGTTTGCAGTCCTGGCCAGTAGTAGGCCGCATAGCCCGCCAGGCCGATGCAGCCGGTGGCAATCGACAGGGGCGCAGAGAATGAAACCTGCCAAATGAACAGGAACGAAATCAACCGTCCCCACTTCTTGGGTCCGTACATCTCCTGCAAATAACGGTAGGGCCCGCCTGACGCGGGGAGCGCCGCACCCAATTCCGCGGACACCAGGCCGTCACACACGGCAAGCAACGCGCCCGCTATCCATCCCAGCAAGGCCTGCGGCCCGCCCATTGCCCCGATGACTAGCGGCATGGTGATGAACGGGCCCACGCCGATCATATCGATCATGTTCAGCGCGGTGGCGCTGCCGAGGCCCATGCCACGGATGAGGGTGGGGGATTCGGCTTGAGGATTGCTAGTCTCTGGCATGTCAGATCGGAAGCCGTCAATAGTGTCAGTGATCAGCGCCTGTAGCTAGTGACCGTGCTCAGCTCCCAAAGTTGGATTGGACTCACTGTCACTGCAGGTTTATTCGACAACTGACCAACCGGCGACCGACGACTAACGACTAACGACTAACGACTGGCAACTGCTCACTGCTTTTTGTGCCCCGCGCTCAGCAGATTCACATATAACCGCACGGCTCCCGGTACACCGGCCGGCAGCTGGCGGAAGAATGCATACCCTGTATAGATGTACGTTCCCTTTCCGTAGTGGGCTGCCAGCAAGCCGCCTTTCTGGTCCGCTTCGCCCGGATCGTGGCAAGCCAGCAGCGGCTTGAAATGATCATCCCATTTGTCCATGAAGTAAAGGCCGCGCTCCTGGATCCATCCGTCAAAATCTTTCTCCGTGATCGCGTTGGGATAATGGAATATGGGATCGTCTGGCGCCAGAACTTGTACCGGCGCTTCTTCCACGGACACGCGGGCGCGGCTCAAGTCGGCTTGATACGGAGTGAACTTGCCCCCATTGAAATCGCCGGTTCCGCTGTTGTATTGCACCACCAATGTGCCCCCTGCGGAAACGAAGTCCAGCAGCTTCTTGTTGTTCTCGACGACATCCTTTTGCGTGTCATAGGCACGGATGCCGAGGACGATGGTGCCGTATTGGCTCAAATCTTCACTGGCAAGCTTTTCTGCGGGAAGCAGGGTGACGTTCATCCCGATCTGCCTCAGCACGGTCGGAATATCGTCTCCGGCGCCCATGATGTAGCCGACCTTCAGCTCGTGCGGCGCGATCACATCGACGATGCTGACCTTCTGGCGTGCGGGCTGATAGTAGTAGAAGCCACCCAAATCTTCGCGGGTGACGAGAGTGTAACCCTCGCTGTACTTTTGGCCTTCGGATGCAAATACGGCGCGCAGGGTAGCATGGCCGGGTTGGACTTCCGACGGGATAACCTTGAGGTGCACATCCTGCTTTTCGCGGCGTCGTGAAAACTGCACGGGAACCTGGGCGGGTTCCGAGCGCCATCCTCGCGGCAACTCGAGGCGCAACTCTCCGCGCACGGCCCGCGCCAGATTACTGGTTACGCCGACTGTGACCGTCGTGGTCGTGCCATTGTGCGTAGAGATGACTTGCGTTCCCGGTTCGAGCATCACGGAGAAGCTGGGCACGATCGCCAGCGGGCGGGCTCGTTCTTTTCCTGCTTCGTCGAGAAACGGCGTGACCACCACCGCGGAGACTCCATTGCGCGTGTGTGGCTGATTCGGTCCTCCTGCCGAATACTCCACGTGAGCTTGCAACGCCGGCGGCGGGAAGGGAAGGGTCGCATATTTTTCGTTGTCGATGTGGTTAATGCTTTCCGTGTCGGGATCGTCGCGGTGCCAGTATGGGCGAGTGTAGGGAGTGTCTTTGGGGGCGCGCAGGCGGAAATCGGCGTGCAGATCATCTCCGGGCTTGACCGTCTCGGGACGGGTTCGTCCGCTGATCGTGTTCCATCCAGCTGGCACTTCGAGCTTCACGCTATCGATTACAAGCGGCTGCTTCGAACCGTTGTGGAACGTCACCGCGATCTTGAACTCTTCTCCCGGAGAGACCGTGGTCAGGGCAGTGGCTTCTTTCGGCACCGCGGATTCTTTCGAAGTGCCCGAAGAAACGTCGGCGGAGAGTGTAATGCCCAGTGCCAGATTCAGCGCGGTTTCAGCTTGCTGCTGTTTGGTGGCGATGCGAGTCAGGAGGTCGAGCTTGGCCGCGGCGCTCAGAGTGCTCCGGCCGATTTCTGAGCTGACTGCGTTCAGGCCGGAGACTACCCGCTCTAGAGAAGAACTGGGAGACTCCTTGCGCTTGGACGCATCCGTCGCGGCTTGAATCTGCCTGGCAATTTCCGAGAGTTGCTGTTTCAGGCGGGGGACCTTGCCCACTTCCGGGCCGAGCCGGTCTGCCAAGGCTGGCAGGCTTGTGTCGATCCCGTCGAAGAAGCTTTTTTCGTGGCCGATCTTGTCGGAGCTCGACGGCAGGATAGAATCGACGAGCCTGTAGAAGGTAAACCAATCTCCCGAGCGTATGGTGAAGCCCGACAAGCCTTGCGATAACTGATGATGCAGGCCCTCCAACGCAAACTGCACGTACGACATCCCCAACGGATCGCTGTTTTCTCCAGTATTCAGCTTGATCGTCCAGTTGGCGTCTGGACACGACTGGGCTCCGAAGGAGCACACGTTGCCGATGTACAGCTTCTTGGCCTGCCAGGGAAGGAGCCCTTGTGCGATCTGATCGGGAAAGCGTTTGGGATCGGCGGCGGCGCGGAAGGCCTCTTTCGTCAGAATGGCGGAGGCCTGATGGTTGCCGTGGCCATCGCGTTCGGTTCCCGAGAAGCGGGCCATCAGCACATCAGGACGAAAGGTGCGAATGACGCGCACAATGTCGGCAAGAGCCACATCGTGTCCACCCCACTTTTCAAAAGTTTCTTCGGCAGTCTTCGAAAATCCGAAATCAGCGACGCGCGAGAAGCGCTCCTGCGCGTGATAGTACTCATCGGACGCGAGCAGTTCTTCAGCCCGCAGGACGCCGAGCACATCGGACAAATTGCTGCCGATCTTGTTCTGTCCGCCTTCGCCGCGAGTCAGCGTCATCAGCAAGGTGCTCACGCCGCGGCCGCGCGCTTCGAGCGTCAGCATGCCGCCGTCTTCGTCGTCCGGGTGAGCGACAACCTGCATCAAACGCGCCGTATTACCCAGGCGCAGAAGCTCGAGAGTAAGCCCGGCTTGACCCTGATCTTGAGGGATCGCCGCGGGAACGCCCTGGTAAAGAAAACCCGGAGGGTCGGCCTTCACGCGATCTTCGCTAACCTCGGATTGGGAAGCATGCGGCGGCGAATTCTTTTTGACCGTTACATCCCGCGACTGCGCTGCGGCGCAGATCGCAAGTATCAGCAGCAGGCCGGCGGAATGAAGGAATCGATATCGGTGAATAAAAGAAAGAGCGCAGCGGTCCTCAGGCTGCGGCGGGGTGGCGGGTCCGGGATTTCTCACGGTACAAGGATGGGGCCAAAGGGCGGTTTGACGCAAATTCTTTAAAAAAATGGATGCTGCCGGCGGAGTACAAGATCGACGCGCAGTCGGCAAGACACCCAGAACGCTAACTTAAACGGAATTCCTTCTGGATTGCCGACCAACCTCCCGGAACCCCTTATCGGGCTCTCTCAAGGTCGGAACCCGAGCGGCGACGAAAGGCTCTCCGCTCATCCTCCAGAGCGATCGCCAGCTCCCGCACTCCGCGACGGATCTCCTTCTCGTCAAACGAAGCGAACCCCAGCTGCAGTCCCTCTGGCACCACTCTGCCTTGGCTGTAGCGGTTCATCGGAGTTACATCGACATTTCGCTCCGCTGCCGCAATAGCTGCCGATTCGGCGTCGATCCCGCCACAAAGCCATCCGGCCGTTTGCAACCCAGCTTCGACGCTTGAGATTTCGAGTAACCCGGTGAGCCTCAGGCGCGCTTCGTCCAAGAGCACCGAAAGACGCTCGGCATATACCTCGCGCATCCGCCGCAGGTGGCGTCCGAAGTGACCCTCGGTGATGAAGTCA
This sequence comes from uncultured Acidobacteriota bacterium, assembly GCA_963807095.1. Classification (GTDB taxonomy): domain Bacteria; phylum Acidobacteriota; class Terriglobia; order Terriglobales; family Acidobacteriaceae; genus Sulfotelmatobacter. Next base: position 137,337 of record CAWEAF010000005.1, read on the forward strand.
GCGAGCACGAGTTGCTCCAACAGCGGCGCGTGCCGGACTGTCAGTGACTGGATCGCTTCGAAACGGTGCAACAAGTCGACAGGAAGCACCACATATCCCAGGCGGAGCGCGGGAAACAATACCTTACTGAAACTGCCCGCATAGACTACTGATCCGCTGTCATCGAGCCCCTGCAAAGCCGGGATCGGCCGGCCCGAGTAGCGGTACTCGCTGTCATAGTCGTCCTCAAAAATCACTGCACCGGACTCCCGCGCCCATTCCAGCAACTGCAAGCGTCGAGCCAGGCTCATCGTCGTTCCCAGGGGAAACTGATGCCCGGGTGTGACGTAAACCAGCCGAACTCCCTTCTTGGGGAACTTGCGGACTAGAATTCCCTCGGCATCTACCCCGGCTGCACAGATCTTCGCCTGGAATGCCTCAAATGCCAGAATTGCACCTGGGTACCCGGGGTTCTCCACGCACACCCGATCCCCGGGATTCAACAAGAGTCGGGCAGTTAAGTCGAGTGCTTCCTGTACTCCGGAGACGATCGCCAGTTGCTCCGGCACACACCTCACAGCCCGCGACCGGGTCAGGTAATCTGCCACCGCTTGCCGAAGCGGAAGGTACCCCAAGGGATCGCCTCCCATCAGTTGACGTGTGGAAATCCGACGCAAGCAATGCGTCGTGATTTTTGTCCATAGCGTCGTGGGAAACAGATCTAACGCTGGCAGGTTGGCACGGAAGGCGCGAGTCGGACGGTTCTCATAGCCCGCAAATATCTTTGCCCGTCGACCGTAATCTGAGATCACTATCGGCCGCCTCGCGTGCACCGCGGGCTTCGCTGCATGCCCGGGTGTTACGTGAAGCAATTTCTCCGGCACGACCCTGCTGACGTATGTGCCCGACCCCACGCAGCCGTCGACATAACCCTCGGACTTGAGCTGCTCAAAAGCGTTCACGATCGTTCCTCGCGCCAGTCCGTACCGGCTTGCCAAATCGCGAGTCGATGGGAGCCGTGCCCCCGGACCCAAGAGCCCGTGCAAAATCCCGGCACGCAAGGAGGCGTACAGCCAGCGATAGGCGGGCGCGTTTGCCTTTCTGGGAGGAAGAGCCAGTTCGAATGCTGTCGCCAGTTTCGCCATCGTAAGTGGTACATACAACATATCACATAATGGACCTTGCGAATGGTCCACTATGGATTTACCGTGACTCCTGTGAGGGAGAGTGATGAGCTTTCGTAGAAACTGGATCGGCATTGTCGGGGTGGTTCTTTGCACCAGCCTGGTGCTGGCAGCGCATTTTGCAGCGAGCCAAAGAGGCGCGTCCGATGCTCACAGCGGATCGCAAGATCGAGCTCGCATTGTGTTCTCCCAACAGCTGTCCAAACTTGATGGCGAGCATCTGAAAGTAACCTTGGTGGAAGTTCGCTACGGCCCAGGCGAGGCATCGTCACCCCATTCCCATCCATGCGGCGTCATTGGCTATGTCATCGAAGGGGCGATCCGGACGCAAGTGAACAGCGAGCCGGAGACAATTTACAGCGCCGGTCAGGGCTTCTATGAGGCGCCAAACAGCGTTCATCTCGTCTCGGCCAATGCCAGCTCCACGAGACCGGCGAAACTCGTCGCTTACCTGATTTGCGATCACGACGCGCCCCTTAGCGTGGATGTATCGGAAAGTGCCCACTCGAAAGGACCATCAAGATGAACCAGCACACGCAGACTGTTTCGGACTCCACGCTGGACGGCATCGGGGAATTGCGCGCGATCAATTGGGGACGGGCGGGTGTCCTCTATGCGCGTACTGCGCTGGGCGCCGCGTTCCTCTCCGCGGTGGCTTCGCGCTTCGGCTTGTGGGACAGGACGCTCGATCTGAAGCACTTTGCGAATTTCATGGAATACGCGGCCGAAGTGAATTCTTTTCTGCCCGCTGCCATGATTCCCTTCGTTGCTTGGGCGGCTACGGTTGCCGAAACTTCGTGCGGAATCTTGCTCATTTTGGGACTTTGGCCGCGGTGGGTTTCGCTGGCGAGTGCGATTCTGCTCGCCATGTTTGGAGCCGCGATGGCGATTTCCTTCGGGGTCAAATCGCCCGTGGATTATTCGGTTTTCTCTGCGTCAGGCGCGGCTGCATTGCTGGCGCTGCACGCCCGGAGGCCGAGCGGCACGCACGTTCTCAACAATCGAGTCGGAGAAAAATCATGAACCGAAAGTGGAACCGATGGAGCAGACGCTTGGTCTTGGCCGCTGTGGTTGTCACAACTCTGAGCGCTGTGAAGCTACACGCTCAGAAACCAAATGACGAGCAACTACTGCGCGTGCGCGAAACGGTGTGGCGCTCATGGTTTGCAGGCGACACGAAGACTCTTGAGGAATTGGTGCCGCCGGAGACCGTCGTCATGAGCGGCGGCGAGGAGGAATGGAAGCACCAAGCCGATGTGCTTCGAACGGCACTCGAGTTTCACGACAAAGGCGGAAAACTTGTTGGCCTTGAATTCCCACGCACCGAAGTTCAGCACTTTGGCGATGTAGCCATCATTTGGAGCAGCTATGTCGTCGACACCGAGGTTGACGGCAAACGATCGTCGAGTTCGGGCCGAGTGACCGAGGTCTTTGTATGGCGGCAAGGGCGATGGACCAATCCTGGTTGGCACACCGACGCAACGAAATGACAACAAGCGAGAATTCAGCGAAAGGACAAACGACTATGACAACAGTGGCGGAAAGAAACGTGGTTTCGGCGGAGGCCTACTATCAGGCCATGCACAATAAAGACCTCGTGGGCGTGGCGCGGCACTTACACCCCGACGTTCGGTTCCTCGGACCGCTGGCGGACCTGACCGGAAAGGACGCGGTGCTTGAAGCAGCTAAGCGATTTGTAAGCCTCACTAAGAGCCTCAAGATTCGCGCAAAGTTCGGTTGCGACACCGCGGTAATGTTGGCCTACGATGCGGATTTTGGCGAGCCGATCGGGATTTGCCGCACCGCGGTTCTGATGAGCTTCAATGACGGCCTGATCACACGTGTTGAGCTTTTCTTTGACGCGCGTCCTTTTGCGAAGATTTGAAAAAGGACGCAGTCTTTGTAGGGATGGCGGGCGGCACCTCACACATCACATAGGTCGGCGGCTCTTCGAAGCGACACCAGCGGGTCGCCCGACGGCACGAATTCGTGGGCAACGTAGCCTTTGAATCCGGCGTCGGCGATGGCCCGCATCACGCCATCCCACTGGACTTCCTGAGTGCCGTCGAGTTCATGACGTCCAGGAACGCCGCCGGTATGAAAATGGCCGATCCACTGAATGTTCTGCCGGATGGTGTCGATGAGATCGCCCTCCATGATCTGCATGTGGTAGATGTCGTAGAGCAACTTCACGTTGGGCGAGTTCACTTCCTGCATCACGCGCGCGCCCCACGCGGTGTGGTCGCACATGTAATCGTGATGGTCGCGTTTGCTGTTCAGCAGTTCGAGGCAGATGGTAACGCCATTGTCCTCGGCAATCTTTTTCACGCGATTCAGGCCGGCAATGGTGTTGCGCGCGCCTTCCTCGTCTGACATTCCGGCGCGATTTCCGGAGAAAGTGATCACGTTGGGAACGCCTGCCTTCGCCGCCCGAGGGATGTTGGTGAGGAAGGCCTGTTCGATGGCGGCGTGATTGTCCGGGCGATTCAACGCTTTGGGGATCTCACCGCCGCCCGCGTAGCCCATGGTGCAGATGATTCCGTAGCGGCGCGGAAGTTCGTATTCCTCGGGCTTGAGCAGATCAACGCCCCGCAGTCCGATTTTGGCGGCATATTCCGCAAGTTGCTCCACCGGGATCTGGCGGTAACACCATTGGCAGACGGATTGATGAATGCGTCCCTTGCGGGCGATGGTGTCTGACGCGACGGCGAAGGAAGACAGTTGGGCGGCGGCGACTCCAGCCACCGAGGACTTCAGCAAATCCCGCCGGGTAAGATCTCGGATTCTGGAAAAATTGTTCACTGCGGGCGTCCTTGCTTGAGCACGTTCTGGCAACTGCTGGCTGCGGTCAGCACTTCGTCGAAAGAAGTTTGCTTTCGCAGATCTTTCAGCAGCGGGTCGTCGAGTAAGGCCGAATACGCGCAGTAGTTTTGCTGCACCGCGGCTTTCAGCAGGCGCAGGGCGGGCTCGGACTGTCCGCAATAGGCCATCAACGCGCCCACGTGGTACCAGGCTTCGGCGTCGGGTTCCATCATGACCGAGGATTCGGTCTCGCGCACAATTCGCGCCAGATCAGACGGCCGCTGGGCCGCGGTGCAAGCCACCATCAGGTCGCGATGGTAGTAAGCAGCTTTGCCCATATTCCTGGCTGCTTCGCGGGCTTCGTTAACATTTCCTTCTGCCAGGTCTATATACGGAGTGACCCACGCTGACCATTCCGAACCCGCATCGAGATGAACGAAATCGTTGGCTCGGTCGGTCTTGCCCATTTCCAGGAATGTCCAGGCGCAGGTGCGGAAAGCGAAGTTGCCGGGATCGAGTTGCCTTGCGGCGTTGCACTCTTCGGCGGACTTGTCCAGCATTCCGGCATAGCGCAAGACAAAGCTGAGCGCGAAATGGGCGTCGGCGCTCTGCGGACGCCGGTGGACCAGATCAGTGGCGGCAGCGTAAGCGCGGCCCAGATCGCCGCGCTCGACACGATTGGTGATCAACAGGCTGGCGGCCATCACGCGATTCGGATCCAGCGAGACCGCACGCTCATACGCCGCATTCGAGCGCTGGAACATTTCCTCACCACCGCCCCCATACAGCGAGTCGAAATAGTATCTCTGGCCCAGAGCTTCCCAGGCCGGGGCATAGGTGGGATCGATTCCGACCGCCCACTCGAGCATCTTGATTGCCTCTTTATTGGGCGTGGGATCGTGCGGAACGGCGACACTTCGAAGGTAAAGATCGTAGGCCTGCTGATTCTTGGGGCGCGATGCCGATGCTTCGACGCTGCCAGACGCGTTTCCTAGGATCGGCAAGAGTCCCTGCTGCACTTGCGTGCTCAATTGCTGCTGCAGGCCAATCAGATCGTCGGTCCGTTCCGTGACCGTCGCTTGCCACAGCAGGCGATTGGTGGGGACGTCGATCGCCTCGAGGGTTACGAGCAATTCATTGCCTTGTTTGCGAAATGAACCGGTCAGGATGCGTCCCACCCGCAGTTCCATGCCGACTTTCCGCGGATCGAAGTCGGCACTGACATACTTGCGAGTGACCGAGGATGGGCGCACTTCCAAAGTTCGCGAATAAGTGAGCACGCTGGTCAGTTCGTCAGCCAGGGCGAAGCGCAGGTAGTCACTGTTGATGTCGCCGTTCATGTTCTGCAACGGCAGCACGGCGATGGCGTTGCGCTGCTCGGCGACGGCGACTTCGCGATGTTTGAACCACCACGCGCCGACCGCAGCCAGAACTGTAACCAGCAAGGCGGCGGTTCCCAGCAAGAGATAGAACTGGAGCTTCGAGGTGTGGCCGAAGGTTCTGGTCCCGGCTCGAAGGCGTGCTGTCGCGCTCGGAGTCTTGACGACTCCTGACTCCGCCTCTTTCTTCAGCAAGGCAAGATCGGAGCGCATGTCCGCCGCGCTCTGGTAGCGATGTCTGCGGTCCTTCTCCATCGCTTTGCCGACGATGCCTTCCAGTTCAATGGGAACTTCGGGGTTCAGATCTCTGGGGGGAACCGGCTTGGCGTGCAGGACGGCATCGAGCGTGACCAGCGAGTTCGCGCCGGTGAAGGGTTTTTTCCCGGTGGACATCTCGTAAAGCACCACGCCGAAGGAAAATAGATCGCTGCGGGCATCGACTGCCTCACTGCGCGCCTGTTCCGGAGACATGTAGACCGCGGTTCCTGGAATGATGCCAACCGCAGTCAGCGACTGGTCGGCTTCGTCCGTGCCCACGTGGTGGACGAGTTTGGCGAGGCCGAAATCCAGCACCTTCACCTGGCCGGTCGGGGTCAGGTATATATTTGCCGGTTTAATGTCACGGTGAACAATTCCCTTGAGATGCGAAGCCACCAGCGCATCGGCGACCTGCACACCCACATCGAGGATCTTGTCCACCGGCATGGGATGACCGGCGATGCGCTGCTTCAGGCTTTGCCCTTCAAGTTTCTCCATGACAATGAAGGGGTGGCCGTTATTGTCTTCAATGCCGTGGATGGTACAGATATTGGGATGGTTGAGAAGGGAAGCCGCCCGGGCTTCGCGGGTGAAGCGCTCCAAAGACTTTGGGTCGCCTGCCAGATTCTCAGGGATGAACTTCAGGGCGACGTGACGGCCCAGTTTCAGGTCCTCAGCCTCGTAAACCACGCCCATACCCCCACCCCCGAGCTTGCCGAGGATGCGGTAATGGGATACCTGCTGGCCGATCATGAGAGCGCGGCGACCACCGCACGGCGGTAATGTTAGGCCCCTCGCGGAATCCGGTCAACACAGTTGTTCTGCGATGATGCGAGGTTTGCGGCACAATTCACGCTCGATGCGGGTTCCTTTTTTGAAACTTGGCGGCGTGTTTTTCCCGATACGAATCCGCCAGATTCTTCGATAAGATGCATCTAACTTCAGGTGCGGTTGAGTTGGACTACGATGGAGTCTGGTCGAGTATTCGGGAGTATTGCGGGCGTTAGGAGAACGTTGTGAGTAAGGCCAATGCTGTACCCGATTCTTCCCCATCGCCCCGCCGCGCGGTTTCTGACCAGGAGTTGCACGATCTCGTCCGCAAACGCGCGGAGGAAATCTACGTCCGAAACGGCAGAATCTCTGGGCGAGACCTGCAAAACTGGGCCGACGCCGAACTCGAAGTCAGGCAAGAAATCGAGAAGTCTGAGTGGTGTGCGGCTGTCATCGTCGACGTCAATGGGGTGAAGTACGTCGGGGAGTATAACCCGACGGCCTGCGACGGCTACGTGCCGGGAGAGTTTGCCCAAGGGGCGCCGGTTCCAGTTCGATTCCACGGCGAGAAGATGTTCGTGAAACGGCCCAACGGCAGGGAACTGGAAACCACCATCGTCGAGAAGAGGGGATAGCGAGTCCCCATCGGCCACACCTACTGCAAGACCCTCCCCTTGGTATAGTGCCTGTGTGTTGAACCTCCTCGTGCAGGCTCAGCGAAGACGACGCGCCCAGACTCTGTTGTCGACGCTTCGACATCTGGGCGCAGCGGGATTATTCGGACTGGCGATTCTCGACAGTTCGCCGCTACCGTCGTTTGCCGGGCCGGATATCCTGACAGCGATCCTGGCGGCCAGTCATCGCCCGCTGTGGTACGAGTATGCCGCGTCGGCCACTGCCGGGTCGGTGATCGGGGCATACCTCACGTTTCGAGTAGCCCGCCGGGCAGGATCGGCCTATCTGGACAAGAAGTTCAAAAAAAGCAAACTTTCCAGTTTCTTGAAGCTCTTCAAGAAGTGGGGCACGGGGACTCTGGTAGCCTCGACGGCGATTCCGTTGCCCACTCCAACGAGTATGTTCTTCGCGGCGGCAGGGGCTTCCGACTACCCGCGAGGAAAGTTTCTGATGCTGGTCGCAGTCTCGCGCGCAGCTCGATATTTCGGGATTGCCTTCATCGCCGGCCATTACGGGCGGCACTTCCTGCGTGTGCTGCGCCATCCGCTGCAGTATTGGGGATGGATGGTGGCGTTTCTGGCGCTTTCTGCCGCATTCATCGTTGGCGGAATCATGGTCAGCCGCCGACTGGCCCCCCCTGCGGACCAACATCCCTAGATGCCTGGCTACCGCAGCCGACGGTAGTTGAGTTATTCCAGAAATAGCCCCGCGGACGCTCCTACCCATTCCATGTTCTTGTTATGGTCGACGCCCATCATGAGTCCGCGGCCCATGCGGATGATCGTCAGAACCGGCTTCAGTTCCTCCAGCCAGATATACATGACGCGCACCTCAGCCTTGGTGCCGCCGAACGGAGTTTCGATCACCGGTTCGAAGCTCAGCCTCTCTTGCAGGATGTAGTAAGGGCGCTTGTCTCGGGGGATAGCTGCTATATCTTCTTTCCTCGGCGAGATCATGACCCCCAATCCCGCAAAAGAGTAGAGCGGTTTCAGGGCGTAGTTCTCCAAGTCGGCGGGAATTTCGGGCATTTGATCCAGGAACCACGTCTTGGGCACGGATGCATGCTTGAGGTAGGGAATCGAGAACTTGCTGATGCGGAAATACCAGTTGGGATGTCCCGCCCACTCGACGTCGAGGTCATCGCGCCAGTCGAAGGCGAGTTTCACATTCTTGCGCTGAAGCTCGTCGACGATCGCCCGGTTGTAGATGCGGTGGATCGGTACGCGCTTTCCGTCGCGCTGGTAGTGGAGGCGAGACCCTTCCTTTTTGATATCGACGATATCGACAGTGCGGATGCCCAACATCTTTTCTGTCAGCAGAAAATCAGGGAGTGTCTTCTGCTCCTGCGGGTGGATCTCCATGAGGATCACATTCTCGGGATCGTGCGAGCCGACGATCGCGCGACGTAGCAGATCCCGGTAGGAATCCTGCTCCAGGCCGCTCAGGAAGTATTTGAGTCGGGAGCGAGGCTCCGACTCCATCTTCTGCAGTCCGTAGACATCGATGTACGCTTGCGACAACGGCCCCTGGTAGGCATACAAAGATGGGAAGGCCTGGAGTTCGACCAGCTTGGGATGCAACTCGCCATCGGCGCCGCGAACCAGTCCGAAGTCGACCTGCACGAACATGGGATGCGGGGATTCGTTTGGAACCTTGAACTCCGGCGGCACTGCCTCGTCGGATTTTGTCCGGTACTCGGGATTATCGACCAGTTGGCGAATCAGTTCCTCGCCATCGCGGGCAATGCGGTAGATCAAGGGTTTAGGGAAAAAGCACGGAGTCTCCGACAATCGAAACTGAACGTGAGTCCCGCAAATGCCGTCTACGCGGCGCAGAAACGCCTGATATTTCTCTGCGGTGAAGTTCTGGTTGAACTGCCGGCGGAGCGTGGGAATCATGAGAATCTAGTAATTGAGTAATTTGTAAATTGAGTAATTTGGTAATTCTTGATTCGAGCGTTACTCCGCTTCGCACGGGGCTTTTCAATTACTCAATTAGAAAATTACCCAATTACTCAATCATCACGGTGATTACGCTTCGATCAGAAACTTGCCTTCTTCCATGATCTGCTGCTCGTCGACCCATATGTTGAATTTGCGGCCGACAACGTCGATGTGCGTGGTCGAGTCCCAGTCGGCACCGGTGTGGGCTCCATAGGGGTTGCCGAACGCGATGTGTACGCCGGGATACTTCTCGTCCTGAAGAATCTGGCCGATCAGGTCTTTGAGACCGATGTTGGTGCCGATGGCAAATTCGCCCACGCGATCGCTATTCCCATCGGTGTGGGTGTAGTTCCAAAAATCGTTTTCCAATTCGCGATTTTCGGAATGCGCCTCGGTCAGGCGATTACCTTTTATGCGGATGGTCAGCGGATTTTCGCTCAGGCTGCCGAACTTGCTGCACAGATAGTCGCCAACCACGCCGTCGATGACGAATGTGCCATTCACTTCACCTGGAGTGGTGAAGATTTCGCCGCCAGGCAGGTTGCCCCACTTCTCGGGCGAGATGATGCCGCTCGTCTTCAGCCACTTGTAATCGGGGTTCAGGTCCGCCGTCAGATCGGTTCCAGCCGCGGTAGTGGCGCGGATCTTCGATGCCCGGCGCACCATCTCGACAACTTTCTGGCTCAAGCGATCCACCCGCTGGAAATCCGCGCGCATGCCTTCGAGCATAATCTGACGGTTGATGTTGACCATGTGTGCGTGCCGAATCTTGCGGCGATTGACGACATCGGTCATCTGAATGCGCGAGCGCAATTCGTTGGTCTGCGCCTGCACCGCAAAGATAGAGACCTGGCTATTTTCTAAGTCCGCAAGAATCTCGCGCGGCAAATCGCGCAGTGGACGGTCCGCCAGTTCTTCCAGAATCCACGCGTGATACGGCGAACCCAGCTTTTCCAGTTCGGCAACAATCGATGCGGCGATTTCCAGCGTAGTTTCGTCGGTGATGACGCAGACTCGCTCCCGCCGTTGAATTCGCAGGCACACGTTGACCGCATTGCTGGCGCCCGGGATGAACTCCGGGTCAAAAGGAATGTGGTTGAGTTGAATGTGATTGGGACGTACGGAAATACTCATCAACCTGCTTTCGTGGCGGCGGCCGGTTCTACATCCTCGGTCAGCCCCGCTTCGGTTTCCTCAATGACGTAATCCACGACTTTCTTCAGGTCCCCGGTCTCCTGGAACACGCGTAGCTGCCGGTCAGCGCCGCTGCCGCGCTCAAGAATTTCGTGAATGTAATTCAACTCCTCGCGGGAATCGAGTTCGTCCACGACATCGTCAACAAAGTCGAGATACTCGTGCACCAGATCGCGGGCCGGGACTTCTTTCTGCTTGCCAAAATCGATGAGCTTGCCGTCGAGGCCGTAACGGGCCGCCCGCCATTTGTTTTCCATGATCAAAGCGCGGCGATACAGTCGGAATCCCTGGTTCGCCGTATAGAGCTTGTATAGCTTAGCAACGGTGGCCTGAATGAGCGCCGCCAAGGCGACCGTTTCATCGGCCCGCATGGGAATGTCGCACACGCGGAACTCGAGGGTGTTGAAGAACGGATGCGGCCGGATGTCCCACCAGATCTTCTTGGCGTTGTCGATGCAGTTGGTCTTGATCAGGAGCTTAATGAAGTTCTCATACTCGCCCCAGCTTGGAAAATAGTCTGGAATGTTGGTGCGGGGGAACTTGTCGAATACTTTGCAGCGGTACGACTTCAGGCCGGTGTTCATCCCCAGCCAGAATGGCGAGTTTGTCGACAGCGCCAGAATATGCGGCAGGAAATAGCGCGCATGATTCATCAGGTGGATCGCGGTCTCGCGATCCTCGATGCCGACGTGCACGTGCAGGCCGAAAATCAGGTTGGCTCGCGCCACCAGTTGCATATCCTCGACAATGTCCTTGTAGCGCGGATCGGGATGGATCTCCTGGGTTCGCCAATCCGAGAAAGGATGAGTGGCGACCGAGGCGACGCGCAACCCGTTTTCGTTAGCCAGTCGGATGATGTTCCGGCGCAGGCCTTTCACTTCCGCCTTGGCTTCCTTGATGTTTTTGCAGACGTTGGTGCCGACTTCCACGACCGATTGGTGCAACTCGGCCTTCACGCGCTCCTGCAAAACCATCTTGCCCTTTTCCAGGAGTTCCGCCTGAATATGGGAACGCAGATGGCGGGTCACCGGATCGATGGTCTGATACTCTTCCTCGATCCCGATAGTGAACGTCGGCAGCATATGGAATCTTGTGGGGACAGCCGCCCTCGGCTGTCCGCGCAGGCGTTAGCCCGCGAACCGCGCTGTGGAATTCGGTTCTCCGGTCGAACCGGGGCAGAACTAGGCTGCGACAGTATAACAACACACGCAGAAGGTTAGAAACACATTGAGCGAACGCCTCAGTCCCATTCCCGGTTTTCCTTCACCCGTTCCCTCACAATTTTCTTTAGCAATGCGTCCGGCGGCGGTTGGTCGGAAGGGAATTGAATCGTTCCTCTTGACGTCGGGTAATCCTTCAACTCCTTCTTGAACTTTTCGATCACGCCCGAACCTGTGGGGAAAAGACTGCAATGGTTCTTGAAAGCGGCGTAGCCGACCAGCATTCCTCTGTACTTGAACATGGGAATGCGGTAGCTGATCACTTCCGTCGTCTCTTTGGGCACCACAGATTGAATTACCTTTCGAATGTGTTTCAAGCTGCTTTGTGCCGGCTCGGGGACTCCACTCAGGTATTCGTCCACTGTCTTAGGGGCTTTGCCTCGACGCATTCAAATCTCCCAGTTTCGAAGATGCCATCAATCGGGGGTTGTAATCGTTGCAGGGATCCGATCCACCGTCTCTGTTTTCCGGCGGGGCAACGATTTCGATGGTTCGCTTCCTGCCAGGAACTCCGCCCAGCGCAGTTCCTTTGCCGGTGATTTTCCGGATTGCGCCATCTTCACCGCCATCTCAGCGACGGTGTTCACGATCCAGTCGAAGTTCTCTTTGCCAACGGAATTTACGTCCGCGTCCGGCGCAGGGTTCAGAAAATCGATCGCGTAGGGAATGCCTTTCTCGACCGCGAACTCCACCGTGTTCAGGTCGTAGCCCAGTACTCGGCAGAGGGTCAGCGAATCTTTCTCGATGCGGTCACGCAATGCTGCAGACGAGGGCGGTGGATTGCCCTTCACGTAGCGCTCATGGTGCGGCGCCTTGGGGTCGTACTTCATGATGTGGACTTTTTCCTGTCCGACGACATAGCAGCGGTAGTACTCCTCGAACTCGACTCCGCGCTGCAGGGTCATGCACAAATCGCCAGTCTGGTGGTAGTGCTGAAAGAATTCCTCCGGCGAATGCACCTTGTAGACGTGCTTCCATCCGCCGCCCGAGTATGGCTTGAGGAAGGCAGGGAAGCCGACATAGTCGAAGATCTCCTGCCAGTTCAGCGGATAAATCAGGTTCCGCATCGACTGATCGGTGGTGCCTTCGGGATGTTTGTTGTGCGGAAGGATCACCGTCGGCGGGATGGCGACTCCCAACTTGTGAGCGAGAGCGTAGTTGAAAAACTTGTCGTCGGCGGTCCACCAAAAGGGATTGTTGACGACGATGGTCCCGTGTAGAACGGCGTTCTTCAGATACGCGCGATAGAACTGAATGTCCTGCGAGATGCGATCGATGATGACGTCGTACTGCTTCGGTTCATCCATGCGGATGCCGCCGATCTTGACGAATTCCGCGGTGACGGCATCGAGTTTCAGGGAATTGATCTTCTCCACCACCGCCGGTGGGAAGGTGCTTTCCATGCCGAATAAAATGCCAATCTTCTTCACGACACTCTCCTGATTGTCAGCGTGAGCAACCGCAGTCGATGTCTATCCTCTGAATTTCAATTCGGGCTCCGGCTGACTCCCCACGCCTAGAAATACTTCTCCGCCATCCTCAGCCACAGTGGCCAGTCATGTTTCGAATTGTCGTTCCAAACGTCGAGCCAATGCGGAATGGCCTTGCCATTCAGACTCGCCGAGAACTTCACGTTCTGATCCAGACACATATCCCAGTCTGCCGAACCCAAAACAATCTTCATCTGCCGGTAACGGCTCAGAAACCAATCGTCGCTCAGGTTGGGCACGAAGTCTGGAGGATTGTTGAAATAGCAATCGTTGTCGTAATAGCCATCGAGAAACTGGTGGATATCAAATGCTCCGCTCATGCTCACGCAGTGAGTGACGACGTCGGGATGCTTGAGAGCGAAGTTCACCGTGTGATATCCGCCGAAACTGCATCCGCTGACGGCCAGTTGCGACGCCTGGTTCTTCCAGCGGATGAACGGCAAGAACTCGTGCAGGATATAGCGTTCGTACTGCAGATGTCGCAGCACTCGCAGTCGCGGATGCGCGCCTTGGTTGTACCAACTTTCAGTGTCAATTGAGTCAGGACAGAATACTTGCAGCTCGCCGCGCTCAATCTTCGGCGCCAGGACTCCGACTACTCCACGGTCTTCATATTCGAAGAACCGTCCCATGGAAGTCGGAAACACCAGTAGGGGCATGCCGGAGTGACCGAAGACAAGCGCCTCCATGTCGCGGTGCAGTTCCTGGCTGTAAGCCTTGTGATATTCGCGATTCATCTTGAGGGGGAAAGGTGGTAACAACCGAGACGTTTCTGGCAACGCCTCCCGTTCAGCCGAAATATCTTACTCGATGCAGGAAGCAAAACCTAGAGAGATGGGGGCGCGCCGGATCGCTTGGCCCGGAAGGTGCCGATCCACGCTCGGCAACGGACCGATCCCAGTTTCGCGGCTACTTCTTGTACAGGAATATCGCTAGCGCGACCAAAGCAACCGTGATGACCCACAGGATGATGTCTTTGGTGCTCTTCTTCTCGTCTGCCATAGGATAGAGAGTACAACATACCTCGTAATGCGGTTCAAGTGCTGTTCGGAGTTATCTGAAGAAAATGCATTTACGGTTTTGAGGCGGTGTTCGTTGGCCCCGTGCGCTTGTATCCCGTGAGCTTCACGATCTCGCGAACGTGAACCGACTGAACGCCGAAATGAAGCGTGTCGTCGATACGGCTGTACGCGGGAAACCAGTTTCCGTCCACGATCTGACGGTAAGTGACGAACGTGGGACGCACCTCGACCGGCTGATTCTTCTTCTTGGGCTTGGCGGCCTCGGGAACGCTTTTGCCGCAGAGTTTCACGACCTGCAGGTCGCGATTGTCGACCCACACCCGGCCTTCAAAATAGCGTTTATTCTTTTCTTCTTTTTTGGGTACCACGTGAAACACGTAGGTATCGAGGTCATCGACGTGTTGCTGTCCCATGTAGGTCAGAGTGTATTGCGGCGCCTGGTCCGAGGTCAGGATCCAGGGCATGAAGACGCGAATGTCGTCCATATCGTCCGCGGAAAGCTGAATTCCGCGAAGTGTGGACTGTTCGGCGAAGGTTACTTTCTCCAGCCGTTTCCCCTTGTCATCGTAGGAAACTGCCGTAACTTCGTGAAATTGGCCGTCAATGTTTTTACCGTCCAAAGTCTGCACCATCACATCCTGCGTGTAGGTGTAGTGCGCACGGGCGGCCTGAACCTTATCTTCTCCGGCAACAAACTTCTGAATTAGGTCCTGCGGAGGCATGTTCTTCGGCGGTGCCGTATCCAGAATGCCATTGCCATCGGCGCAGTCGGTTTGCGCCCCGGCAACAGGGAGAAATCCAACAAGAGTGACGACCGAAATCGCCAGCAATCGAATGATGAGCCGGGTGTGCCCATCTGAGGTCTTGTGCATCGAAATGCTCCGTCTCTTCAGCGGAACCATACACCGCATGGCCTCGGGTGCGCAATCTGTTCAGCGGCCGAATCATGCCCCAGCAGGTGGCTTCCTCAAAAGCTGCAAAGTCTTGCGTTGTACTTTGCAGGTTACTTGTAATTCATTGAAACATAAATGGCTTATATTGGCATGGAGTTTGCACGAATGACTGTGCATTCCGCGAACCGACCACGATCATGATAAAGACGCTATTCGTTTTCACGATTCTCTGCGCGGCTCCCCTCTTCGGGCAAACTGCCGCTTCAATTTCCAACCAGCAATCCATTGTTAGTATTCCCAGTCATCCGCAACACGCCGAGCACCACTCACTGGCAACCGAACATCCGCTGGTGGGAGGGTCTGATACGTACAGCTACGCTCAGGGAGAGCGGCCACTGTGGGAGTTTGGTCCGGTTTCTGAGCCGGTTCCGCTGGGAGACGTGGCGCGCGCCAATCGCCGCGAGAAACTGGTTGCGAAAAAAGCTCAGGTAGTATTCGAAAAGCAGGGATCGAAACCCTCCCGCTGAGCACCGGCGGAGCCCGTACTTACCTCAAGTCCGGGGCTGGCCGGACATTCTGTTGCCCCCCGTCCCGCCGGAAGCCACAAACCGCCGGGATACACAAAACGATTCTCCCGTCTGCAGCATCACACAAATACAATTAAGATTCTAGAGAACCAGATTCTGTAGAACTAAGACTCGGCAGAACTGGGATTCTGTCAGACAGCCTTATCCAGGGAAGGGGCGGTCTTTTCCCACAGGGGAGGAAACGTAGGGATGAAGCGATGCAAGACGCTTGCAGTACGGGTGTGTGTTTTGGCGATGGCGGTGGCGCCAGCCTATGCGCAACGAGGAACTTTTGGAGTTAACGTGGGCCAGACGTCCGACCGGTTCGGATGTCTGCCTTCGACCAGCGGTGTCGAGGTGGGCATCGAGGGCCAACTCGTCGTGCTGCCATCGAATCCGAAAAAAGGCGGACCCAATATTGTGGCCGGCGGGGAAATCCGCCTGCCCACCGACACGCAAAACCACGCCAAGGAATTCGCAGTATTTGGGGGCCCAGAGTTTGTTTGGGGCAACCTGACCATTGGTGCCCACGCACAGGTCCGCAAGATCTATCTCCCGCCTTCGCATGTGGAGAACCAATTCTTCGTGCGCGACAAGTTGGAATTGCTGGAGATTCCGATCGTCGTGAAATACGGGTTCGGGACTGCGAAGCACGCCTTCATCGAAGCCGAAGGCGCCCCGGAATTCAGTCCGTGGTTTCGGTCCGGAGGATCGTTGACTCCGCTGCCCAATCCCAACTTCGATCACGCCTACTTCGTCCGAGGGAGCGTCGGCTACAATTTCGGAAAATATTACGCTAAGGCGACCTATGAGAATCGCTATTTTAAATTCGTGGAGAATGCCGGCAATCCTACCAATCTCTACAACTGGAAAAGCAATCTGATCACCGGTGGAGTGGGTTTTGTCTTTTAAGTGAGAGTGGATAGCCTGAGTTCGTTATTACGCATCAGCCCTACATTGCTAGTCCGAAGATCGAATACTGGTGTGTCTGGGAAATCTTGCGCAAAGAAGTCGTGGCCGTTATTACGTGCTCGAGTTGCGGATTGTGGTAGATCACGTATACGGGCCGCGAGCGCTGGGTCAGGCTCCCCTGCAGGTTCGTGAGGGCGCGACGCAGCCCCAATTCCGGAAAGGGATTGAAGAGATAGACGATCAGGGGATCGTCAGGAAAGACGAAGCTCGTCGCATCCGCGCAGATCGACTCAACCGCCAAGCATTTCTGCGAACCGCTTTTATACTGGGCTAGATTCTGCTGCGCGATCTGGTGCAGCGCCGGTAGCAGTTCCACCCCGATGATGCGCTGGAAGGGATACTCGGATGCCATCAGGAGAGTGCGTCCCTTGCCCGATCCCAGGTCGATGAAAGTAAATTCGGCCAGGTTAAGCCCCGCCTGCTCCCGAAGCTCGTTCAGCATTTCGTGGAACAAGCCCGGTTCTGTCGGCTGATAGGGAGAATGGAACGCGCCGAGCAGGCGATCGCGCCATGCTACCGCCCCGCTTGTCGTATTTACGCGAAAGTCCCAATCGTAGTCGGCATCTCCGAAGCGCTGGCGAAGGCGCGAAGGCGTGGAGTCGCGCGCGAACTCAGCGACCGCGCGCAGCAGCTCAAAGGTTGCTGAGACGCGGCTTTCGCGGGTCGCGCAGTCACGCCAGTACTGGCGCGCAGACGCGAGAATGCCCGGCGCAGTCGGCTTGAAATTCTCCATACGTTTCAAAACTAGATGATATGAGAGGAAGCTATCCCTTGGTGTTGAACTTGGGCCGTTTTGGTGTATAGCCTTGGGGCAGCCCTTTGGTGATGAAAGGAAAATCGTCCGGGTTCGCCACTCGGACCTCACCATTCCCGGCTAACTCATAAGGTATGCCGTCTGGATCGACAGGAAGGCTCGCAAGGTGTTCGGCAGCGGCAAGTTCCCAGAGGGTCGCCGGAGGACGTCCGTTTATCTGCTGGAAACGGGTTACAGCTTCCTGTAAATGCATGATGTCTTCATCCACGCGGATGGCTCGCAGGTGTTCCAGCGCGTTCTGCCGGATATAGGACTGAGCGCTGGATTCATAGGTAGCAGTCCACAACAGGCGAGCTGTGGCGTAATCGCTGGCATGTTCGGCCATTTGCGCTGCCAGCATCTTCAGGAAGGGATGGGCGTTGGGTATCTTCGATCCGTCAGCGAACGCTTCGGCTGCCCGCTTGTAGTCCTTCAATTCCGTGTAGTAGATAAAACCAAGGTCGTAATAGAGGCGCCAGTTGCCGGGATTGTGCTCGATTCCGTACTGCATGAGTTCAATGGCCCGATCTGGCTGTCCGGCCCCGTTGGGCGGACGCGGGGCTAGAAAACTCGCGCCAAAGTGATAGGCCGGAATCATCTGGGGATCGAGAGTGGTTGTGATCTTCAGCAGCGGGGCGAGCTCGTTGTAGCTCTGAGAGTCGACGTAGTGCCGATGGCCAAAATACTGGACGGCGCGGGTCCAATAAATGCACGCCATCAGGCCATTGAAGCCGAGGCTGGCGCGCTCCACCATTTTCGGCGAGCTGATATAGAGGGCGTCATCCATGTTGGCCCGGGGCCGGAGTTCGTCGATGCGATGGAGCAGCAGCATGCTGGCACCCATGCATACGAGCAGGCATGCCGCGGCAAGAATCGACGTGCGTCTGGAGATCACGCTGCCACCCTCCGGACTGAAAACCGGCGGGTCATTTCAGATTCCTGCGCTCAAAAATCAGGACCGCCCCGCTCAATGCCATCCCCGTATAGAAGAGAGCGTACAGCGTGTTTTGCAGGACTAACTGGCCGACAACCGGCTGTTGGTGCGCCACCGCGCTGATTACGTTGAACGCGGAAAAATTAGGAACCAGATAGGCCGCGCCCGTGGCGAACCAGCGCGTAATCCCGTGAGTCATTCCTGCGAATCCGCGAAGGTCATCCGCGAAGCTTCCGATGACAAACAACGAAAACGCAAAGACGGCAGACAGGAGCGGCGTGGAAAACGATGAGAACAGGAGAGCCAGCGCGCAGATGATCAGGAATTCGAGCACGATGAAGTAAAGCGCCACCAGGATGAATGCGTCCGGTTTGGAGAACCGGTGCGCAACATAGAACAGGGCGCCAAATACTCCGATTGCCATGAAGAAAGTGTTTACCACCAGCGTTCCGGCGAGCCCAAAAAACTTCCCAACGATGAATTCCCATCGCCGCACCGGTCGCGAGAGTACGGTGTAGAGCGTTCGCTTTTCGATTTCCTTGGAAACCAGTCCGATACCAATGAAGATGGCTATGACGACACCGAACAGGGAAACTGCGGTCAGACCGAGATTCACCACCACCAGTCGCTCGATATCGATCGAAATCTGGCCTACGAGAATAGCAGTCCCGGACAGCAGTAGGGCAAAAGCAATCAGATTGTAGAGAACCCGATCGCGCACCGCTTCGCGGAATGTGTTGGACGCGATGTGTGCGATCCGCGCATTCATGCTGTAGTACCCGCTGTCGTCTGTGAGTGCTGCAACTTCTCCACGAAATACGCTTCCAGAGAAGTACGCAGCGGGGTAATCGATATCAGGCGAATTCCCTCACGCCGAAGGGCGTCAATAGTCGCATCCTGCTGGCTCTCGGAGATTATGGCACGCAGGGTTTCTCCGCTCACGTGACACTCCGCCCCTAGAGCCGTGATCGAGGCGGGTACCTGCGTGCCTTGGCAAACGACTTCCACCTTCCCCTGCACGCTGGAGGTCAGATCTTCGACTGCTCCTACCCCGCGCAACTCGCCTTGGTGAATGATTGCCACGCGATCGCACAACGCCTCGGCGTCG
This sequence comes from uncultured Acidobacteriota bacterium, assembly GCA_963807095.1. Taxonomy (GTDB): domain Bacteria; phylum Acidobacteriota; class Terriglobia; order Terriglobales; family Acidobacteriaceae; genus Sulfotelmatobacter. The sequence goes on from CAWEAF010000005.1 coordinate 156,520, forward strand.
GACAGGATATGGGTCGAGAAAAACACCGTCGTGCCTTCGTGCTTGAGCTGTTCCATCAGATCGCGAACTTCTCGGCGGCCGAGGGGATCGAGACCCGACATAGGTTCATCGAAGAAAACCAGTTTGGGATTGTGCAGAATCGCCTGGGCGATACCGGCACGTTGCAGCATTCCTTTGGAGAACTTGCGCAATTGCACGCCTTTAATGTCCGTCAGGCCTACCCGCTGAAGCACTCCCTCAATCTTCTGCTGGCGGCCTTTTGCCGGAACACCTGAAAGCTGCCCGTAATAGTCGAGCAGTTCGTGCGCCGTGAGATAGTCGTAAAAATAGGGTTGCTCCGGAAGGAATCCAATTTGCGCCTTGACCTCAGGATCGGTCCATTGCTGACCCAGGATGCGGGCGGATCCCGCCGTAGGAAACACCAGCCCCATCAACATTTTCAGAGTGGTAGTTTTTCCGGCGCCGTTTGGACCCAGGAAGCCGAAGATCTCCCCTTGCTCCACGGTCAAATGGAGGGGACGTAGCGCCCGTTTCGGCCGCTTACGCCAGAAACCTGCGGTATAGATTTTTTCTAAGCCAAGGATTTCAATGGCCGACATTGCAGAAGAACTCTTGCTCGTTCGTTTGATTAATGCTGTCTGTTCCTTCAATTATAAGCAGGTTCCTCTGCCGGTGGTAGATTCCATGGGATTACGGAAGTCATCGGGAGGCTCTCCTTTCGGGAGTATGCCTCAAGGCCGGCTATTCACGACACCTTCCACAGCGCGTTGCGCATCTTCCCAGTTGCGTGACATCTTCTGAGCCCGTGAGAGTGCTGCTTCAGCTTCAGCGGTCTTCCCGGCCTTGTGGAGGGCTTGGGCCAGCAAAAGATAAGAGATATCCGAAGGCGCCGCGTCGGCCGCCCTACGGTAGAACTTGATCGCCTCCGCAAGATCTCCGCTCTTCTGCTCGACCAGGCCCAGCCCGGTCATGGCCAGGTCGCTATCCGGGAGAAGATCCAGCGATGCCTCGTAATTCTGCCGAGCCAAGGCGTAGGCGCCCTTTCGGCGATAGGCAGAGCCTAGATTGGAAAATGCCGTCGAGCGAAGAGTGCGATCCGGAGAGACACGCAGCGCAGATTGGAAGTTGCTGATCGCAGCGTCCGGATTGCCGAGCCGCTTCTCGCAAACTCCGAGGTCGATCATGCTGAATGCGTCTGTGGGGTTGATTTCTGCTGCCGCCTTAAACTGCTCCTTAGCCTCCTGCGGTTTTCCCTCATTCAGGAGTTCAGCGCCCAGGTTGTCGTGAGCGATGAAATTATCGTGGGTGACGGCGAGCGCGTGTGACCAAAGCGTATGGCTGTCGTGCCAATAGCTGATTTGGGTGTTGGTTGCGAACGCGAGCCCCGCCAGGACGATCGCGGTTGCGATGGCAGGCACTACACTCGAAATGCGACGAGCCCGCAGCCAATCCGACAAGCCCCAAGTCGCCGCTATAAATAACCCAATCAATGGGATGTAGGCGTAGCGGTCGGCCATTGCCTGATCGCCAACCTGCACCAGCCCAATGACCGGAACCAGAGTGCCCAAAAACCAGAACCATCCTACGAGCAGATAACGTTGCCGTGGACGGAGGGAAACAACGATGGTGACAGCGATCAGGAACGCTGAGGCGAGAACGACCTTCCATCCGGAGATCAGGCCGACGGGATGCGGATACATGGCTGCTAGCCTGGCCGGCCATACCGCCTTTACGATGTAAAGGCAGTAGGACACTACCACGTTCTCCAGACGGGATTGCAGAGCATACTGCAACTTGATCGCGTTCTCGGCTCGCTGCGCGACCACGGTGATGATCGCGCTGGCGACCGAAAGCGCGAGCAAGGGTAGCTTCTCCAGCGTCAAGCGCCAGAAACCCATTCTGGAACCAATTTCTGGACCCACAGCGGATGCCAGATCCGTGCCTCCAACCTGCATCCGCTTCAACGGCCAATAGTCCAACAGTAAGAGCACGAAGGGCAGGGTGATCACCATGGGTTTCGACATCAAACCGAGAGCAAACCAGACCGCCACCCAGAGATATCGTTTGAGGCTGGGGTTCCTGGCGTAAGCCTGATAGGCGAGAAGCGCCAAGAGGAAGAACACCGTACAGAGCACATTTTTTCGCTCTGCCACCCAGGCTACAGATTCGACATTGATGGGGTGCACGGTAAACAGCGCTGCCACGGTCAGGCTGCGCCAGGGGTAACCGCTGGCACCCTCAAGAAACAAGAACAACAGCACTGCGCAGATCCCATGCAGCAGGAGACTGGTGTAATGATGCCCAAGGGCGTGAGCGCCGAACATTTGCCAGTCCACAGCGTGTGAGAGCCAAGTCAGCGGGTGCCAATTCGCGACGCTCGTGGTGGAGAACGCCCACTTCACGGTTTGCCAGCTTATCCCCGCCTGGATATGGCGATTGCCGGTGACATAGGCCGGATCGTCATAGCTGACGAATCCATTGTGCGCGGCGGGGTTGTAGACAATCAACGCCAGCAGGAACAGGAGCAAAGATGCGGCCAACCGCCGTCTCCGCGGAGACCGAAATAGGGATTCTTCGATTCTCGCAGGAGGCGCAGATTGCGCTGGGAAACTGACCATACCTGGGATTTAAGCACGAGGAGAGCGCTCGCTGGCGAAGTCTATTCTATGCCGAATGCCGAAGGTAACCTTCGGGTCTACTGAATGCCTGGCAGGGCAAGGCAGGCCGCATGCGAAGCAATAGCTCCTCCGTCTGTAGCCACCCGAATGGTGCCATCTTCGACCGAACAAAAGCTGCGGACTCCGCTCACGTTTTGCACGTTTGGTTTGGCTGCGGCGAAATACGTGGATGCGCTACCGTTCCCGGTATAGATGTATCCGCTCTTTCCGGGAGCTGACGTGGCGGTTGCTAGATTGTCATCAATCAGGCACGCGCCGGCGGTGGAGGGCACGCACGGCGACGCGCCGCCTGAGCCCAGAGCCGCCAGGTTGGCATAGCCCGCTGTTGGGTATGAATTGACATAAGACAATTCGGCAGTGTTGATCGTCCGAAGTGATCCGGTGGCTGCGGATTCGTTGGCGGCGAGCTTAGCCCGCCAGTAATTGGGGATCGCAATGGCGGCGATAGCCAGAATAATCGCCACTACAATCAGCAACTCAATGAGCGAAAATCCCCTTTGGTTACGCACGTTGGTTCCCCTTCGTCTTAAGTGTCTCAAGCAACACATCCCACATCAGGTTTACTTGCAGGTACAAGGCCAAAGTCGTTCCCTGCTCAATATCTCTGGAGCCCTGCCAACCCCTTTATTCTGGAGCATTTTTCTGACCCTGGCTCGTGACGTCTTTCATATGCCACCCTGCAGCCTCGCGAGATGACAAATCGCGACAGTGAGCTCTGCAGGTGATCCACCCGAATCCACCGGAAAAGCAAACAGGGCAGAGGGTTGGCCCTCTGCCCTGTCCTGGTTCTAGTTGCCGGGACTGTGCCAGTATTAGTTGGCTAGTCCAGGAAGCCCCTGGCAAGCAGCGTAGGTGCCAATGGCGCCGCCCGCACTGTCAAAGCGAATCACGGCGTCGTCCACGGAGCAGAAACTCTTGGTACCAGTCGAGTTCACTGCAGCCGGAATCGCAGTCGCGTGATACGTGGAAGTGGTATCGGCTACTGCGCCGTAGACGTACCCGCTCTTGCCGGGTGCGGCTGTGGCGGTGGCCAAGTTGTTGTCAATCAAGCAAGCGGTGGCGGAACTTGCTGTGCACGGCGAAACGCCGCCCAGGGCGGCAATTGCGGCGTATCCGGTTGTAGGATACGCGGTGAGGTAGCTGACTTCGGCGGTATTGATGGTACGAATCGAGCCCACGGCCGCTGACTCATTGGCCGCCATGCGGGCGCGAAGCAAGTTCGGAATAGCGATGGCAGCGATGATCAGGATGATCGCCACTACGATCAGCAGTTCGATAAGTGAAAAACCCTTTTGCTTCCGCATCTCTATTTTCCTCTCGTTTTCTGATATTCAAACTCTCTGGTCATGACGACCCCAGTCGTGATCCACTGTTGCACTTATCCCGCCAACCTCGCTAGTTACTTTCGTTCCGGGTCTCTCTCTGTAAAAGCCTCATTCTTCGTTACTTCGGAACACATTTGGCCGCGGAAGTTACCCGCTATGACCCTTCGAGTAGCAAAATACGGCGGAGAACTGACAAACCTTGTCAATCTGGGTTGGGCGCATCCTTTAAGGGAACGCCCACTGGCCTCCACCTTGCGAACGAGTTCTCGTCAGGGAAAAGCCCGGCCCCGCCTCGCGGCAATGCGTGATGAGGATCCCTGGGCTTATGCAATGCCGCGTGACCTGACCGTTACGCTCCGCACCCGCGTCATCACTTTCTGTCCATCGGATGTGGCAGCATACTAATCATAGTCCTTTTGTATGGCCTCAGAATCCAACTCGCACGTCGTGGCAGATTTTCTCGATTACTTGCGAATTGAGAAGGGGCTTTCCCCGCTTTCTATCTCCGCCTACACCACCGACATCCGCCAGTTCGCGATTTTTCTGGAGCAAGGGAAACGACTCCTGCTGAATGCCCGGCGCAATGACGTGCGGGAGTTCTTGCAGCAACTTTTCTCAAACCAGGTGGACGGCCGCAGCGTGGGCCGCAAGCTCTCGGCGCTGCGCCACCTTTATCGTTACTTGCTGCTGGACAAAAGAGTCGAGCACGATCCCACGTTGAATATCGAGTCTCCGCGCCAGTGGAAGGTCTTGCCCAAGTCGCTGGCGCAGGACGAAGTCGAGGCCACATTGGCTAGTCCACTGGCTTCGCTGGCGACTTCTCACCGTGAATCGAAAGATGCGGCTGCTCTTGCCTCGCGCGATCGCGCCATGCTGGAATTGCTTTACGCCGGAGCCTTGCGGGTTTCAGAAGTGGTGACGGCGAAACTCGAGGACTTGAAACTCGAGTCCGGATACATGCTGGTGCGCGGTAAGGGTGATAAGGAGCGGATTGTGCCGCTGGGGAAGCCCGCACAGGATGCGCTCACGCAATACCTTGCTGACGGGCGTCCCGTTCTTGCTGCAGTTCGAAGGTCGAAAGCAGGCAAGGAACGGCCCGCAGCGGGCAGGGCGACCACGTCTCCGCTGCTTTTCATCGCACGCGGCGGACGCAAGCTGACGCGACAGCGCGTGTGGCAAATGGTAGGGCAGGCATCGGCTGCTTCAGGAAGGCATGCCTCGCCGCACATGCTGCGGCATTCCGCGGCCACGCACATGGTGGAAAACGGCGCAGATTTACGCACCGTACAGACGATTCTGGGGCACGCCGATATTTCGACGACTCAGATCTATACGCATCTCGCTCTCGACCGCCTGCGGACCGTCTATCAGAAACATCATCCGAGGGCGAAGGCGAAATAGCGGATTGTAGATTTCAGACTGCAGATTGGAATCACGATGCACCCGGTGGGCGAAATCTGCAGTCTGCAATTTAGAATCTGAAATCTGACATCTCATGTCTTCCAGCACCACCGTCGAGCGAGCCGTTTCCGATTTCATCCGGCACCTGCGCGAGCGGAACGCCTCGCCGCACACCATCAAGGCATACATGGGCGATCTCGCGAATTTTTCCGCCTACGCGGGTTCGCGCTCATGGAAGCAGATCGACCACTTAGTGGTCCGCGGGTTCCTTTCGCAGCTTTACGAAAAAGGACTGGGCAAAACGTCGGTAGCACGGTCTCTGGCCGCGGTGCGATCTCTGTATCGCTGGCTGGCGCGAGAGGGAGTGGTCGAGCAGAATCCCGCGAAATTAGTAGCGACTCCCAAATTGCCCAAGAAGCTTCCGCGCGTCCCCACGATCGAAGAGATGAACTTCGTGCTCGATGGGCAGATGCCCGAGATCGCCGCTTTTCCGGAGCGCGACCGGCTGATGCTCGAACTCCTGTATGGCTGCGGCATCCGGAACTCTGAGTTGACGGGAATCAATCTCGATGACATTCGACTCAGCACCGAAGCGATTCTGATTCGCGGCAAAGGAAAGAAGGAGCGCTACGTGCCGTTTGGGGACTCGGCGAAAAGCGCGCTGGTGGCCTATCTCCCCACGCGCCAGGCGGCACTGGCAGAGACGCGCAGGCACACTGCCGCCCTGCTGATTAATCGCCGCGGTGGGCGCCTCACCACCCGCAGCGTCGGCCGCATCATCAAGCAAATCGCGGTAGCCAAGGGACTCTCGCCGGACGTGCATCCGCATACTCTCCGCCACGCTTTTGGCACGCACATGCTGGAGGAAGGCGCGGACCTGCGCGCCATCCAGGAACTCCTTGGCCACGAGCGCCTTGCCACCACCCAGCGTTATACCCAGCTCTCGATGAAGCACGTGCTGCAGGTCTACGATCAGACCCATCCCCGCGCGAAGTGACCCCCGGGAGTCGGCCAGCGACAAACTGAGAGGGAGGCAATCCAACCTGGAGACATCGGTGTGGCAGGGAACTAACCTCCGAGCCGAAACCAGGCATACCAGCAGATGCGCAGCATCCGGAGTCCGTTCGAGAAAACCCTGGTCATCTTCGTGACCCCATGCATTCGTTCCTGATAGTGCACAGGCACTTCGACAATCTCCAGGTGTAGTTTGCTCGCCCCGAACAACAGCTCGTAGTCACCCCAAAGGTCTTTCAGTCCCCACATGCCGAGATTCATTTCCATGCGCAGCCAGTCCTTGCGCCAAAGAACTTTGGTTCCGCAGAGCGTGTCTTTGATCCTCTGATCCAGCAAGAAGGAGAAGACTCGCCCGAAAAGCTTGTTGCCGATGGTGTTTGCAAGTTTCATGGCAGACTGCGGCACTGGATAGACCAGGCGGCTCCCGTTAACAAATTCACCACGAGAGTTCACAAGCGCTCTCATGAACATCGGCAATTCTTCCGGCATAACCGTTAGATCGGCATCCAGAATCACCAAGATGTCGCCGGTGGCGGCACGAAAGCCGGTCCAGACGTTTTCAGCTTTGCAGATTCCCGGCCCTTCCACCAGCCGAATGTTTTTGTCGGGATAGAGCGCCATCATGCGCCGAACTTCGGCGGCGGTCCCATCCGTTGATCGGTCGTCGCAAAAGAGAATCTCCGTGTGTTTGCCCATGGCGGGGATACGTTCCACGGCTTGCTGCACGTTGCCAACTTCGTTGCGGCAAGGGACAACCACCGACACGGTAGCGTCGTTTTCGCGCATGGGCTCGCCTACCACCCGGGCCACCATGATCTGCATCATGCACAGAGCCCGGAGACCGGGAAGACGCGCCAGCAACCCATTTAACAAGAGCGACAGACCGGGAATCCATTTTGGACACAACATCAGTCGATGGATTCGGACTGGGCGAAAACCCGCCAACTTGAGAAAACCGCGAATGTCGTTTTCGCTGATCCAGTTCGGCTCAACAAATTGCGAGCGCAGGCCGACCTTGCTGGCAAATTCGAGAATCGGCGTCCAGGCATGGTTGTAGTTGATCACCATAATCCGGGTTTCCGATGTGCAGTGCCGTTTGATCCGTTCGAGCGAGCGAAGAATATCGACGGTGTCAAAAATGTGATTGAACAGGATGTAATCGAACGTTTGATTCAGCTCGAGGTCTTCCGGATCGCACTGCACAAAATGCAGCTCGGGATGCTGGCGGCTCGCGCACTCGACCATAGCGTCGCTGATTTCAACGCCCACTCCGAGCGCGGGACGGAGGGAAGCAAGCATGTGGCCGGTATCGCAACGAACGTCGAGAACATTTTTGCCGGGCGGAACAATGAATTGCAGCGCTCGCCGGAGATGGTCGTAGAAATAGCGGTTGGATCGAATATACTCGTCGCGATCGGCGGCGATCGTTTCTTGATGTTTCCGCCGGGCATCGCGGACTTCAGCCAGGGCATCTAGCCCCCAAGCCCTTCTGTTACCCACGGCCGTTTGCGGGGCACTCATAGCGAGTCATCTTCGCCGCTGGCGTCTTCGCGCGTCAGTGGTGGATTCGGGCGGGTCCGTTCCCCCGAATGCTGTAATTTCACGCGAATCGTCAATGTCATGTTACCTCTCACGGCCAGCATCCAAAGGCGCAGTCCCAGGGAGCTTGTAAGTGCGCCATCTGGGGATAGCAACGCAGGAAGTAGACTCCGGCGGCGACTAGCAGAACAAGGCTGATTCGCACTCCAAGGACGCGGGCCGGCAAACTGCGCATTGCAACGGCGATGGTCACGCCCAGGATCATCACAGAGGGATAGTAGTAATAGTAAAAAATACCTTTTTCGGGAGTGACGGACCATTGCAGATAATTTGCGGAAAAAAGCAGCAACACCAGTCCTTCCTGGAACGTGACCGCTTTCCAGAAACGCCGCAGGCAGACCAGCATGGCCGCCAAGCCACCCCAGGCGACCACTGGATTGCCTACTAAATATGAAAGCGCCCGCTGCGGATTTAGGTTAAACGGCCAGCGATACCAAGGCATTGTGATGGCGGGATTCGAGATCGTGGTGCTGTTGAAATGCCAGATGGATCTATGAATTGCCACAAGTTCGGCGAGGCTGAAGGGCTGATGAGTTGCAAGGCAAAGCGGCCAATACGCGAAACTGTACGAGGCGATAGGAGCGACGATCACGCCAAGCAGAAGGACGGGCGCCCCAATCAGTCGGATCTTTTCCGCGCAGCTTGAAAGAGAGGCGTGTGCCCTTGCAATCGGGTGGCGTGCGATCCACCACAGCGCCGTGGTGAGAACAAGATAGACAAGCAGGGTATCGATCGCATTCCATTTACACGCGCCCGCCAGTCCCACCAAAACGCCGGAGAGGCAGAAAAGAAAACGTCGCAGGCCAAGACTCACATCCGCGACGACAGACGCCGTGAAGGCAACCAGACTCCACGTCAGGAAGACCATCAGGAATGCATCCACCATGCCGACGCGGGACATCACAAACCAGAAATTATTGAAAAGGGTCAGCCCCGCCGCAAGGAGAGCAAGGCGTGAATCCTGCAATAGAAGATAGGTCCAAAGAAAGATCGCTACCAGTGCCAGAGCGCCACATAAAGCGCTGGGAATGCGCCACCCTAATGCGTTATCTCCGGCGGTTCTGATACCAACAGACAGCAGCAACTTCCCCAGCGGAGGTTTCTCCTGTTGCGCTTGAGAACCCGGATTGGGGCCCAGAATAAAAACCTTTGCTTCCGGCACCCAGTATCCTTCGTCATAAAACATGAGCGGAGGCGTCTTGATACCGAACAACAAAAGCGCCAGGCCAAACAGGCCGAACATCAAGGCAATCGCAAGCGGATGTCGGTAGATGCGCATTGGAGGCAAGGCACGCTGGGATGAAGCGCTCGCGGCGGCGACACCTGCGGGCAGCTGTTCCACACAGGATGTCGAGACTTGCACCTCGGATGCCAGCAAGGCGGTTCCGCTTTTTCCTGCGCCATTCTGCATGAAGAAAAACTATATCGAAGGCCTAGCGGAACCAAGCCCTTACGAAGGTAATGCAACTGCAGGATGGACCCAATTTCCCGCCGGGAAAAATCTTTCGTCTCACCGTTTGCTGACGACTCGACGGGTTAGTAATCGGACCTATCGACCCGCGGCGGCGTGGCGGGAGTTCTTCGACCCTGCCTTGACCATTTCTTCCAGAATGGAATCCAGTCCGCGGGTTATCCTCCATTTCGGGAAGTGGCTCTTGAACTTGCTAAGGTCGGAAATGTAACAGATGTGGTCGCCCTTTCGTGCTCCTTCGACATATTTCCAATGCAGTTTGCGCCCGGTCATTTGCTCTACCCGCGCGATGGCCTCGAGCATCGAAACGCTGTTGTCCCGCCCGCCGCCCATGTTGTAAACCTCCCCAGGCTTCGGGTTGGCCCAAAATTCTTCGATTGCGCTCACCACATCGCAACTATGAATGTTGTCTCGAACTTGCTTGCCCTTGTAGCCAAACACCGAGTAGTTCTCATCGCGCAGCGTCGCCTTCACCAGGTAGGAAAGAAAACCGTGCAGTTCGACGCCGGAATGTGACGGCCCGGTGAGGCATCCGCCGCGAAAGACGCCCACATTCATCCCAAAATAGCGGCCGTACTCCTGGGCCGCCAGGTCCGCGGCGGCTTTAGACACGCCGAACAAGGAATGCATGGAGCGGTCAATACGGCAGGTCTCATTCACTCCGGCGAAGTCTTCTGGCTGCGAGTAGTCGTAGCGGGTCTCCAGCTCCGTCATCGGAATCTCATTCGGCGCGTCGCCATAGACCTTATTCGTACTCATGAACAGGAACACGGCCTCAGGACAGTGCTGCCGGGTGGCCTCGAGCAAGTTCACCGTTCCCAAGGCGTTCACTTCAAAATCGGTCAACACGATCTCGCGCGCTTTGTCATGAGAGGGTTGTGCAGCACAGTGAACGATCAAGTCAAACCGCTGCGCACGAAAAAGGTCTTCGAGCCCCCTGCGGTCCCGGATATCGAGGTCGACGTGCGTGAATCGCTTAGTGGATTTCTTCAACCGCTCAAGATTCCAGAGAGTATCGCCGGCGGGGCCGAAGAACTCGCGCCGCATGTTGTTATCGGCGCCGATGACACGGTGACCCTGTTGGTCGAATCGCTGCACGGCCTGCGATCCAATCAGCCCGCTGCTCCCTGTCACTAGAATCGTCTTTTGCTTCATTGCCAATCTCGACCACCGAATTTCGTCTCTCTTCGTCATTGTGCTTGCCGTCAGAAGCAGGCGAAAGTTACCTGCGTCACCAGTTCGCTCGTCGCCTGACGGGGGTGAGCGCACGGTCGCGTATCTCGATGCGATTTTCACGTCCGCCCACACGACTCATCGACGGGCAGGGATGATGCAGTATAGACATGCAGATCTTCAATGATGGCAAAAAAGGTTCACATATCCATGCTGGCCGCAGGTCGCTACAAGTTCCGCGAAACTCTTTTGGATGAGCGTCCCATTTTGTTCATCGATATAGTCCGCCGTGAATCCCCACTCCTTGATCAAGGCCCAGAACTCGTCGGCAGATGAACCGGCCTGTCGAAGGTCCTCGGGGCTGAACTCGATGAACATAATAAGATCAGGGTTTTCCTGAATGACTCGCCACATGCCCCGTAGGGCCTTCGTCTCGGAGCCCTGAATATCCATCTTGATGAGATGCACCGTTTCGCCCGGTTGTATCACGTCATCAAGCCGCACAGCGTCGATGCGCTCTTTTATTCGTCCTTCGCCAGGATCATAAAGCGAGTGGTCGCCACCGTGCTCCGCCGACAGATACAAATAACCTGGTCCGGAAAGGTCGGAGACGGCCTCGCGTCGAATGCTGACGTTCGTGATCCCGTTATTCTGGATCGCTCGCTCAAGCATCGAAAAATTCTCCGCATCGGGTTCGAACGCGATCACCTTGCCTTTGTCGCCGACAAGGTCTGAAGCGAGGAGCGCGTAACAGCCGAGGTTTGCACCAATATCGATTACTGTCCAATCCTTCTTTATTCTGGAGGCGAACAGCTTGCGTTCGGCATCTTCGTTCGCCCCCCACTTGAGAAGGCAAAGCGCCAGAATCCGGTCGGGGCGCTGGGAGAAGAAGGTGTGATCGCCGACCCGGATGGCAACCGGAGAGGGCGGACGCAAGCGGTTTGCGAGGCGCGCCAGAGTCTTCCCAAGATCCGAGTTGGCCGCACCGAATACGATCGAGTGAATGATCGTCTTAAGCCAGGTCATACCAGCTGCGGCGCCCACGGCTAGTCCAATGACCAAAAGGACGCAAAATTAGGAATGTCAAGCGAACGAGGCGGAGTAAACACGAAAACCATTCTAACGTTAGATCAGATCGGGTGAGATCGTCCGAGCAAACTGTCGTAATATCGCCATTGCCCTTATCTTCTCCCGGAACGTCGTTCCCCGGAACCTTACCTCGATTACTTCGGTAATTTTGGATTCACTCTTAGCGATTCCACAATGATGAGAACGGTACGCTTGGGGATTGCCGTACCCCAATCCAGTACCTCTGGCCCCCGGAGGGACTGTGCGCAAGATCAATCCAGAACTCTGGCTGCTGTTGTTTCTGGTCGTCATTGCTGCGATGGTTAACTTTCTCGCAGCCTCGCAGCAGATCTCTCTTGTTTTCTATTTCCTTCCTACACTTTTTTCTGCCTATTACCTGGGGCGACGCCATGCCACGCTTACTGCGTTTGCCAGTGTGGTGCTGGTCGTCGCCATGGCGTCGTTGAACCCTACGATGTTCAGCCGGCGCTTCGATCTGCCCTTCGCCAAGTGGTTCGACCTGGCAGTCTGGGGCGGAGTGCTGATGGTTGCCGGCTACGCCACCGGCACGCTCTACGAGCGGAATCAGAAGACCCTGCGTGAAATGAAAGACGGCTACGACGGCATGCTGGTCATCCTGCAGAATTTCCTGGCGAACCAGAAATACAGCGGCTCGCACGCGTACCGGATTTCGCTCTGCGCGACCAGGATCGCCGAGGGAGCCAGCCTGGATGCCGCCAGCATAGACGACATCCGGACCGCTGCGCTGCTGTTCAATATGAAGGAACTCGGAATCACCAACGAGGTGCTCTGCAAAGCTGCCCAAATCTCGGAGGATGACTTGCGGCGCGGGAAGCAGGCCCTCAAGCCTGCTGTTTCGAAAACTGGCTCGACTGGTGGATCTTTGCGCCGGGCGATCCCAATCTTCCTGGGAGAGCGTCAATTGCGGCAGCACGGCGAGAAACCCGAGAGTGCGTCTATGGAAGTACAGATTCTGGTCCTGGCCGAGGAATATGAGGCCCTCATCAGCGGAGAACGAGGAACGAAACTGTCCCCCGCACAAGCTGGACAGGAAGTCATTAAGCGTGCGAAGGGACGTTACGATTCGCTGGTCGTGGATGCGTTTACCAGCATCTTCGGTGGCCAAGCGACCACGGTAGGAGCCTGAACGTCAGCTTTTTTTTCGCAACTCTTCCCACATCCCGACCACTTGCCCTTTCAATTCCGCAGTAAGCTTTTCGTATTCCGACTCCGAGGCCGCTGACTCGAGCGGAGGAACGATGGGATCGCCAAAGACCATCTCCAGCGGTGCGAAACGCTGAAACGGCCGGTTGCGCGGCCACGCTTCGTAGAATCCTTCAATGGCGACCGGCACGATCGGCACCTGCAAGTGAATGGAGAGGATCGCCGCGCCTTTCTTGAAAGCCTTCGGCGTGCCGTCAATCGAACGCTCTCCTTCTGGATAAAGAATGAGCACCATCCCCTGCCTTAAGCCAAACGCACCGGCACGCATCGCGGGGACCAGATGGGCGTCGGGATCGACCACCATCACCTTGATTGAGCGCGCCAGTCGGCGCATCAAACCTTTGCCGAAGATATCGCTGGTGCCAACCGCGAAGGCGCGCATGAAAACGTCATACGGAAGCAGACCGGCCAGAATCAGGGGATCGAGATAACTCTGGTGATTGGATGAGATGATGTACGACCCGCTTTTCGGCAGCTTCTCCAGTCCCCGCACCTTCAGATCAAAACGGTCCAGCGAGAAAACCTGGATCAGTCGCGATACCAGGTACCAGAAATTGTCATTGATTCGGCTGGGATGGGCCAGCGCAAGAACATCAGGATCGTCGGGATCTACGGACAAGATGGACTTCCATCCCGCAAAGGTTACGCGGGTTACCGGCTTGCCGCCGCCACTGGCAGCACTTTGCAGCACGGTGTCGATGAGATCGCGCACCGTGTAGATTTCTACCAGTCGCGATTCATCGACATCGCCGCCGAGCTGTTCTTCGAGCCGGCTCAGCAGTTCCACGCGCTGCATGGAATCGAGCCCGAGATCGAGTTCCAGATTGAGTGTGGGAGTCATCGTTTCGGGCGCAGAGCGTGACGCTTCACGAATGATCTTCAGTGCCCGCTGCACGTCGGATTGATGGAGCCAGTCCGTTTCTTCCGGGGTAAGAGGTTTCTGGGCGGGAAGATCAGAGTCGTCATCTGCCTTCTTCGACTGGTTGGCCCGCACCCGCTTCTCGACTTCGTAGCGCTTGATCTTGCGGGTGGTGGTGCGGGGAAGATCGTCCTGCCAGATTTCGTAACTGCTGATGCGTTTAGTCGAGGCGATCTTGGTGGAGAGGCTCTCAACGTCATAGCGCAGGACTTCTTTCGCATTGACGATCTTGCGTTTTCGGAGTTCGTCGAAATTTGGCACTACGACAGCATGCAACCGGCCGCCCTCGCCCGGCCTGCCTTCCAGGCCCACCACGGCGATTTCTTTAATATAGGGCGACTTCAGATAGTGCGCCTCGATCTCCTCGGGATAAACATTCTTGCCATTGCTGAGGACGATTACTTCTTTCTTGCGGCCAGTCAGAAAGAGGTGGCCGCGGGAATCGAAGTATCCCAGATCGCCGGTGAGGAACCAGCCATCCTTCATCACGGCTGCCGTCGCATCCGGGCGATTCCAATAGCCCTTCATGACAACTCGGCCCCGCACCGCCAGTTCTCCGATGGCTGGGCCACCCTCTTCCTGGGGTTGGGGATCAATAATTTTGCCTTCCACTCCCTTCATGGCTTTGCCGCACGAACCAATCACGATGTCGTTCGGCGAATTGACGTAGATGGCGGCAGCGGTCTCGGTCAGCCCCAGAGCCTGCATTACGTCGATGCCAAGGTCGTAGAAGTCCCTGGCAATGGAGGCGTCGAAGCGGGATCCGCCGGTGGCGAGATAGCGCATCTTCGGTCCAAGCGTGGTATGAATCTTGCGAAACAGAATTGGTCCAGCGTTGATTCCGATCTTACGCAGCGCGCGATTGAGCACGACCATTGCTGCGAATATCTTCTGCGTGACCGCTCCGCGCTTTTTGATCTCTTGAAAGATGCGCTCATGGATCAGGTAAAAGAACTGTGGAACCACCGCGAAAGCCGTGATGCTGCGCTCATTCAGGGCCTTGAGCAATTCGGTGGTATTCAAGGTCTCCAGATACACGACGCGCGATCCTTTGACCAGAGGAAGCAGCAGGTTGGCCATCAAGGCCAGCACGTGGAATAAGGGCAGGACACCCAACAGAGCGTCATTGGGGCCAATGTCGACCCAGTTGAAGACCGCGTCCACTTCGCCGAGGAAGTTGCCGTGGGTCAACATCACGCCTTTGGGATCGGCGGTGGTGCCGGAGGTGTAGAGCAGAGAAGCAAGATCGTCGTCTTTGGCTGGAGCCGGTTTGAATCCGCCGGGTCCGGCTTCGAAGATGGCGGGCAGCGTGGCAAGCCACTTTTCTTGCGGCGAATGGCTGGTCGCGCGGTCCGGATCGGTCAGGATGATGCCGAGCTTCAGTTCCGCCGCCGCAGGCTGGGCTATGGAAACGTGCTTCGCGTCGCAAAAGATCGCCAACGCGCCACTGTCTTTCAGCAATTTCGAGACTTGATCGGCATGCAGAGCGGTATCGAGAGGCACGACCACGCAGCCCGAGGCAATCGTTCCCAGATACGCCGCAACCCACCGGGGGTGATTGTCGGCCAGAATGGCGAGCCTCGACCCGTGGGGGAATCCTCTTTCGCCGATCCAGCGGCCAACCGACTCCGCCATGTGGTGCAGTTCGCCATACGTGCAGCTTTCCAGGTGATCGCGGCGTTGCAGCTCGAGCGCAACGTTATTCGGCCAGCGATCCGCGCATTCCACAAACCGGTCATAGAACGTGGGCATGGGTCGAGGGGAATATACACGAAAATGGGAAAACAGCGCTGCAACGCCTGCTCAGAGCTGCCGCAACCGCGCCGGGTTCAGGGCTTCTTAGGCGGCTGTGGCTTCTCTGCCTCGGCGATCGCTTTGCGGAATTCTTCGACCGCTGCGACTTTGGGCGCACGCAGGCAATCCTTCGCGATGTAGCGCCAGACGGGCGACGCATCCAGCGGAGACTGGATGCCGCCTTGGTACACCTCAAACATGTCTTCCGAAGGTCCGACCTCATTGCCCATCTGCGGCCCGTTGGTCGGTGACATGGTCGGATCCTGCTGCGAGGTCGGCTGGCCCTGGTGTCCGCCAATGCGGATCGTGCTATCCGTGGACTGTCCGTAGCCCGGACGCTGGTCGATAGGGCCACCCTTTATGGTGGGCTGCATCATCTTTCCGCTCCCGGTTCGGACCGCGATGACCAGGTCCGACTCCTGCCCGTCCATCACCAGTTGAAAGCGTCCCCATTCCATGAGGGCCTTCTCGACGCTGTCGCGCGCCGTGGCATTGGCCTGAGGCTGATTCACGGGTTCGCCGGCATCCGGACTGACGACGACCAGCACGGTTTGGGCGTGCAGGACGTACGTTGGCAGCACATGTTTTTTCTTGTCCTTGGCAATGGCGGGAGAGATCAACAGAACGGCCAAAGTCAGAAGGGAGGAGAGGCGTCGCGGCATGGGGGCCTCCTGTCGGAAGCCAGTATACTAGTGTAGTGCGTCATAGAGATTGGTCTGTATTCGTTTTGAAAGGGATGGGCTTCAGCGCATCCGTAAGGGGAAGGAAATAGGGCGCGGCTTCAGCCGCTGAGGGAATGCCAGTCGGACGGTTTTCTGGTTTTCGCAGTCCCTCATACATACCCTTGTCTCGGACGCTACACAAAGATGCGGCTGCGTCTAAGGCGGAGGGCGGCTGCATCGAATATGCTAGGCTTCTAAGTATCTGGGTGAAATTTGCCCCCTGAAGGACTCCTGTTTGATTAACCAACTGCTGGGCAAGGTTTTCGGGACAAAGAACGAACGCGTCATCAAGGCGCTGAGGCCGAACGTGCAGGCCATCAACGCGCTCGAGCCCCAGGTTCAGAAGATGACGGACGACGAGCTGCGGGCCAAAAGCGATGAATTTCGCCGGCGCATCCAGGAACGGCTCAGCCAGGTTTCGAAGAGTGATCAACCCGCAAACGGGAACTCCGAATCGGAAGGTGACTCCGATTACGACCAGCAGAAAGAGTTCGAGAAACAGCAATACGAAGCCCTGCAAGAGGTGCTTGGCGAGATCCTCGTGGAAGCGTTTGCCGTAGTTCGCGAGGCCGGCCGCCGCGTGCTGAACATGCGGCATTTCGACGTGCAGTTGATCGGCGGAATGGTGCTGCACGACGGGAAGATCTCGGAAATGAAGACCGGTGAAGGCAAAACGCTGGTCGCCACTCTTCCGGTGTATCTCAATGCGCTGAGCGGACGCGGTGTACACGTGGTCACCGTCAACGACTACCTGGCCAAGCGCGACTCGGAGTGGATGGGCAAGCTGTATCGCTTCCTCGGCCTGACGGTGGGCGTGATTGTCCACGACCTGGATGATGATCAGCGCCGCGCGGCCTACGCTGCCGACGTCACCTACGGCACGAACAACGAGTTCGGCTTCGATTACCTGCGCGACAACATGAAGTTCGATATCAAGGATTGCGTGCAGCGCGGGCACAATTTCGCCATCGTCGATGAAGTCGACTCCATCCTGATTGACGAGGCCCGCACGCCGCTGATCATCTCCGGCGCCAGCGAGGAATCCACCGACAAGTACTACCGGGTGAACCGCATCATCTCCAAGCTGGAGAAGGGCGAAGAGATCGAAGGCCCGCCGGGAGAGCCCTCGCAGTACACGGGGGATTTCGCCATCGACGAGAAGCACCGCAACATCACCGTGACCGATGAAGGCTGGGAAAAAGTCGAGCAACTGCTTGGCATCGGCAACATCGCCGACCCGGAGAACTGGCCGCTCAAGCATCACGTCGAAACAGCGATCAAGGCACACGCGCTCTATCGCAAGGACGTCGAGTACGTCATCAAAGACGGCGAAGTGATCATTGTCGACGAATTCACAGGCCGCATGATGCCCGGTCGGCGCTGGTCTGACGGCTTGCATCAGGCGATTGAGGCCAAAGAGGGCGTCAAGATCGAGCGCGAGAACCAGACTCTTGCCACCATCACCTTCCAGAATTATTTCCGCATGTTCAAGAAGCTCGCCGGGATGACCGGCACGGCGGAAACCGAGGCGGAAGAGTTCGAGAAGATCTACAAGCTGGAAGTGGTGGTGATTCCGACCAACAAACAACTGCTGCGCATCGAGAATCCCGACGTCGTTTTCCGCACGGAGAAAGAAAAATACTTTGCCGCTGCGGACGAAATCCAGCAGCTCGCAATGCAAGGGCCAGCCGGTGCTGGTCGGCACCACATCGGTCGAGAAGTCCGAACGGCTCTCGGAACTGCTGAAGAAAAAAGGTATCAAGCACGTCGTGCTGAACGCCAAGTTCCACGAGCGCGAAGCCGAAATCGTCGCCCAGGCCGGACGCAAAGGCATGGTCACCATCGCCACCAACATGGCTGGCCGCGGTACCGACATTCTGCTGGGCGGCAATCCCGAGTTCATGGCGAAACAGGAAATGGTGAAGAAGGGAATCGCGCAGCAGTTGCGCGTGGCGCAGGGCAAGATCGAAGGGCCGCAGGAAGACGGCGAGACTTCCGTTTTCTATTACAACGGAAACGAGTACACCGTTCCCACCGACAAGTGGACGGAAGCTTTCAACCGCTACAAAGTGCAGACCGATAAAGAGCACGACGAAGTCACCGCCGTCGGCGGCCTGCACATTCTCGGCACCGAGCGGCACGAATCGCGGCGTATCGACAACCAGCTTCGCGGGCGCGCCGGCCGCCAGGGCGATCCCGGGTCCTCGCGCTTTTATCTCGCGCTCGAAGATGACCTGATGCGCATCTTCGCCAAGGAGTGGGTTTCGAACCTGCTGCAGCGACTGGGATGGAAGAAGGCGTGCCGATCGAGTCGAAGATGATCACACGCCGCATCGAGACGGCGCAGAAGACGGTGGAAGCGCAGCACTTCGAATCGCGCAAACACCTGCTCGAGTACGACGACGTGATGAACAAGCAGCGCGAGGCTGTCTATGGCCTGCGCCGCCGCTTGCTCGAAGGCATCGACCAGAAAGATCTGATCCTCGAGGATTACGTCTCCGGCGATTCTCGCCGATCAGCTCGAGCAGTACTGTCCGCCCAAGGCGCACGCCGACGATTGGAACATCAAGGGCCTGAAGGATGCGATTTTCACCCGCTTCGGCGTCGATTTTCTCGCGGAAGGCGTGAAGGCCGACACGCTGAATCGCGGCGAACTCGGCGACGCGATTTTCGAAAAATTGAAAGAGCGCTACGACGCCAAGGAAAAGCTCATCGGCCCCGACGCCATGCGCCATCACGAGCGCATGATCATGCTGAGCGTGATTGACCAGCAGTGGAAAGATCACCTGCTCAGCATGGACCACCTGAAGGAGGGCATCGGGCTGCGCGGCTATGGCCAGCACGATCCGCTGGTCGAGTACAAGAAAGAATCCTTCGACATGTTCGAAGCGATGATGCAGCGCTTCCAGGAAGATACGGTGCGCTATCTGTACCTGATGCAGATTCTGGAGCGTCCGCCGGAGGCGGCTGCGGCGCCGAGGCCAGCAGAAGTTCCCGCGCATGAGGGCGATGGAAACGGCCGACGCCCGCCGCGGATGGTTTCGACCTCAGCCGATGAACTCGAAGAAGCCTTCATGCGCCGCAAGCGCCGCGAACTCGAGCAAGCTCGCATGGCGGGCGGCGGAGATGCGCCGCAGGTCCAGCAAGTGATCCGCGGACAAGAGAAGGTGGGCCGCAACGATCCCTGCCCCTGCGGATCGGGCAAGAAATACAAGAAGTGCCACGGCGCGTAAATCGAGTACATTCAAAATGCAATTCGAGTACGAAATCAACCCTGATGATTACGTATCGGCCGCGATCCTCTATGCCGAGCTGAGTAACAACTTCCGGAAGATGTCTGGTTGGATGTTCGGCGGAGTAGTCCTGCTGGTTGTGGCACTTCTCGAGCGAGATCGCGGACTTTCTCCAGTCTTGTTGGGGGCGATAGGCGTTTGGTGGATCTGTGCAGGAGTGACAAGGACTTTTCCCCGCTTGTTTTTGCGCCGTTACTATCGCCGCTATTACCAGAGACTCGGGATGCAAGACAAGAAATACCGGGCGAGCATCGGGGAAGATGGAGTTCAGGTGGACGGAGACGAGGCGAGTTGGCGCATGCATTGGCAGAACATTTCACCAAAAGGCGAAAACTCCGACCTCTTTTTGTTCTGCGCGCGTGGCACGATGTTGATTTTCGCAAAACGCTACCTGATGGAGGAACATCAGCAGCAGTTGCGTACTTGGGCGGGCCTCTGAAACCCCTTCGCAGGCGGAGAGTTCTCGGGGGGATATAACCATCACGTGTCTAGGATGGATGAAACAGTCGCGCTGCGAACTACTTTGGCCGACGAGAGCCGAGGCGCTGCCCGCGAGATCCCTCGGCTCGCTGGTGAAGACGCGAGCCTTCGGAATGAACGCCATCGACCCGTACAATGCCACGCGCGGAGCTTCCGGCTGCTTCAGGGAAGCGATCGAGTGCTGAGTCGATCGTCCATCGCCGCGAATCTTCGACGCTCCTGCGAGGGGTTAAATCGATCTAACTGCTGGCTTTATCTTATGTGTTTTCATTAAGATACAAGGAATTATTTACACAGTGCCTTTAGGCCGCAATTGCCGCAGGATCAGGCGCTTGCAGCCAAGCTGCACCATGGCTGGTGCACACAGTACTCGATTCGAGGTCTTGACTTTTATGCCTCACGGAAGCCTGGTCGGAATCAGTTCCTACTTTGCAGTGTTCTTTGATGGCTTTATTTTGATGGCTTTGAACGTCATGTCGCCTGCCTGACTGCCAGCCTCGTGCTTCCACTCCGCAAACAGCGTGGCGTAGTTCTTCGTGATGTAGTCCTCTTGCCGCACACCCAACTTTTTTGCGACGGCGTCAATCCATCGGGACGGGCCTTCGATCTCGCAGAAATCGCCGATCGGAGTGTGATCGACCACGACCTCGCCCTTACCCTCGGTCCACTCCTCGCGGAATTTTTCATAGCGGAACGACGGTGCGTAGCCGAGCGCGCGCAGGATTGCGTCCATCTTCTTGCCGTCGCCCACGCTGGTTTCCAGTTCGACACGGCTGCTGTGGCGAGTGACCTTGCCGCCGCTCTTATGGGTCAGCTTCCACGAATCGCCATATTTGCGCAGCCGCAATAATTCTTTGCGGGACCGCAATACTCCGCCCGGAAGGTCGTAAAGCGTATTCATCTCGTGAGTTCGCTTGGTCCTGAGACGGAATCCCGCAGCGCGCAGCTTGCGGCCGAGTGCGAGCAGATTCTCCACGCGAAATTTGATTTCAACTTCCCGCGCCATGGGATCAGTGTATTACGGCTGCGGGCCAATGGAGGCTGCGCTTACGGGAACGGATGGAATCTTCTTGGAATATTTCTGCCAATCGACTTCCTCCAGCGGACCGACCACAAAATACCACGCGATGGCGCCAATCCAGGCTACGATCGCGGTGATGAAGAAGGGCCAATAGAACGAACCAGTGCGATCCAGAAGCAGTCCGGTGAGCGCCGGCGCGACCGCTCCGGCGAGGTTTCCCACAAAATTCTGCACCCCCACCCACCGTCCCACCATGCTGGGTCCCGCCAGGCTCTGGGGAAACGCCCAGCTGTTGCAGACGCTGATCCCAAGAAAAACCCCAATCAAAGTCAGCATGACGATGAAGAGCGGACCGGTCGTCCTCACGATCAGGATGAGCGCCACGCCGATCCCCACGTGTCCGAAGGCGATCAGACCCTTACGCACCGCCGTCGGAGATGCCCCGGCCTGGATCCAACGATCGCCCAATCTGCCCGTCGCTGCCGATGAGATTGCGGCCATCAGAAATAGCAGGGCACCCTCTCTGGCCATTTCATTCAGCGAGAGATGACGACCGCGGACCAAATAGAACGGCAGCCAGGTCACCAGGAAATACAAATAGTAGTTGATGGCGCCTTGCCCAATGCACGTGCCCCATGCCGAGCGCTGGACGAGGACGGCGAGATATCCTGCAGGGGTCTCCTTGGCGTGGGCGCCCGTCGCACGGGGTGGCCTCCAAGTCCACCACAGCGGCAGCCACAGCAAACCTACGACGCCTAGCGCGACGAAGAACGGCCTCCATCCGAAGCGGGCGACCGCACTTCCGCCTACTAACACACCGAGTGCCGGGCCGAGAGCCAGTCCGCTCATGATCACCGAGTTGGCGAATCCCCGGCTATGTTCTTTGAAATGACTGCCCAGGATTTTGCTGTAAGAAGGAAATGCGACCGACTCTCCAAAACCGAGGATCACGCGGATGATCAGCAAGGCCGCGAAGCCATGCAGAAATCCGGTGACCGCCGTGGCCGACGACCAGATGAAGAATCCGACGGCAAACACCCAGCGGACGTCGAAGCGGTCCACCAGCCAGCCGGCGGGAATCTGCATCAAGGCGTAGGTCCAGAAAAATGCTGACAGGAGCGTTCCCAGCTGGGAGGCGGAAATACGTAACTCGTCCTTGAGCAGGGGCGCAGCGATCGACAGGTTGCTGCGGTCGATGTAGTTGATGAGCACCGACAGGCCCAGCAGGAAGAGCACCACGTTCATGCGTGAAGCGGTCGCATCGCTAGACGGTCGCGGTTCTGAAGCAACTGCGGTCGAGTCCTCGCGTTGGACGGGCGCGGCCATTGGCAAAACCGCCCAATTGTACACTTGCCTTGGGTGCAACCGAAGGGCGACGAAAATCCTGAGCTCCCGGTGCTAAGATTTCGAGCGCAGGATGCTTGGGGGAATCATGAAGAACCTTTACGAACCAGAGACGGTAAACGAGGTTGTTTCCCGGATCGACAAGCTCCAGCCCGCTGCGCAGCGGGAATGGGGAAAAATGGACGTTGCCCAGATGATGGCACACTGCTCAGCGGCGCTCGACATGGCTTCTGGCCGCATCAATCCTCCGCGAATTTTGATAGGAAGGGTCATCGGACCGATTTTCAAGCGGATCTACACCAACGAGAAGCCGTTCTCCAGAAACAATCCGACCGATAGACAGCTCGTGATTTCCGACCAGCGGGATTTCGCCCGTGAGCAGGAAAGGCTGACGCAGTGTGTTCGACAGTTTCACGCAGCGGGAGAGGCAGGCTGCACGCGGCATCCGCATCCGTTTTTCGGAGCGCTATCCCCGCAGGATTGGAGCCGCGGCATGTACAAGCACCTGGACCATCATTTGCGGCAGTTTGCGGTGTGAGGGGAACAGTTCCTAGCGGAACGTCGGTAGTTTTACCAGATCGTCTTTCGGCACAGACTCGAGATGTCCCCCGGCCTTGCGCCAGGCAGTTAATCCGCCGACGATCACGAACGTGTTGAATCCTTTTTCCCGCAGCAGATGCGCCACCCGGGCGCTGGTCGCTTCGCGCGCTCAAGTACAGTAGAGATAAATATCCTTGTCCTTGGACAGGTTTTTGATCTCTTCCTCAAGATTGTTGGGCTCAATGCGGATCGAGCCATGAATCCGCTCGGATCCAGCGTCATAATATCCGTGGCTTCGGACGTCCGCGATCAGCAGCCGGTCCCGTTCGCCCGCAGTGAGTCGCGCCGCCAGGTCCGCGACCTGCACCCGAGGCACAACGTCGTACATCTTGTACTTGCGGAATTGGACGATGCGGTAAGCGGCATACACAATCACTGCGACGATAACTGCTTCCTCCATCACGCGTCCGGCAGCATAGAAGCTTCTTAGGGTAGCTGCCAGAAAGTCTCGGGACAGGTATCCGACCGACAGATAGGTCATCGTGTAGAGCAGTGCGCCGGCGAAGTCCAGTCCGAGGAACTGGCCGAACGGCATTTTCATGCTGCCGGCCAGCGGTGCGGCCATGGTGTTCACTCCCGGGATGAACTTGGCGATCACCAGAGTGACCTTCCCGCGCTTATAGAACGACTCAGCAGAACGCAGGATGCAGGTTTCCGGATTCATCGATAGCCGGCAGAGGAACCCGAGCAGCGCCCAGCCGGTGTAACGCCCCAGCCAGAATTGCGCGGTATCGCCGGCCAGAAGCGCGAGCATAGCCGCTAACACGATTCCAGAACCGAAGAACGTGTGCGAGGCGATCGCCGCTCCGGCTGCGACCAGGGCGATGGCCGCGGGCAAAGGGAAGCCGACGGCCTCGGCGAAGAGCATCCCAAAGGTCAGTGCATAGCCGTGCCGTGCCAGCATTGAGAGCAGGTCATTCATAAAGAATGGGGGAAAATTCTTGGATTCGGTTCAACCGGAAAGGGTTCAGTATAAACAAAGCCGGACGAGTCGATGGGAACCCCGTCCGGCGTATGAACGAGGAGCGAGTCTCTCAGGAGGACTTCCCTCGTCAGGGTGAGCGAGGCAGCGGCCAGCACTCGAAGTCTCATCCGACCCTGTCCGGGCCGGCGCGTCGCAAAACCAGGGCGCCTTTTGGTCCAAAGCTTCGACTGAGGCCGCCGCCTCTGGTTGATGGCTCGTCCGCAGCGGAAAGGACCCCGAGCGACCTGCCTTTCCCAGGCGTTCAGGGGAGAGTAGTGAGGTCGTACGTTCCGTGCCCTCACCGCATGCCAGTGCGTCTCGTTAGCCCTCCGCTCTGGCGGACACCCCCATCAACTAACCGCATTTTGAATCTGTTCGGGAAGAAAAGCTGTGGCTATCGTCACCCCTAAAAGTGACCGCAATCAACGCATCGCATTTCAGGGATTTGTGCCTCGGGTCACAGACGACCCGGAAAAGAAAAGGATTACGCGGGCCTTATTTCTCTCTGGCCACCACGAAATCCGGCGCCCACAGCAGGGCGCGCTTGATCTCGGAGTCGGGGAAAGTGCAGATCGATTTTCGCGCGGACTCCGCATATTGCGCGGCGCACGCGTTGGCAGCGTCCAGCGATCCGTAGCGCTGCAGGATGTCTAGGATATCGGCGTGGGTGACGCCGTTGAACGCCCGGCCACGCAGAATGGTCTCAATCTTGGCCCGCTCCTCCGCCGTGCAGAGCTTCAGCGCGTGAATGACCGCCATGGTGACTTTGCCTTCGCGCAGGTCACTGGCCACAGGTTTGCCGAGAACGTCTTCCGAAGCGGTGAGATCGAGAACATCATCCACAATCTGAAAAGCCATGCCAA
This sequence comes from uncultured Acidobacteriota bacterium, assembly GCA_963807095.1. Lineage (GTDB taxonomy): Bacteria > Acidobacteriota > Terriglobia > Terriglobales > Acidobacteriaceae > Sulfotelmatobacter. The sequence continues at coordinate 181,494 of CAWEAF010000005.1, forward strand.
GGTCGTGGCCGTACTTCGCCGACCGCGGCTTCTTGCTCCGGCGTGGCGCCGCCGAGGATCGCTCCCAGGCGCATGCAGACCGAGAACAGGCACGCCGTCTTGCGGAAGATCAGGTCGAAGTGCTCTTCCAGGGTGATCAGCTTGCCCAACTTTTCCATCTGCAGCAGTTCGCCCTCGACCATCTGCTGGGTGAGTTCGATCAGGGTGTCGAGGATGCGGAAGTTGCGCTCCTGCACGGCGATCTTGAAGGCCTGCATGTAGAGCCAGTCGCCGGCCAGCACGCACTTGGAGTTGCCCCACTGGGTATTGGCGGCGGGGCGTCCGCGACGTGTTTTGGCCTCATCGATGATGTCGTCGTGAACCAGGGTCGCGGTGTGGATGATTTCGACCACCGCGCCCAGCCGCACTGCGCCCTGTCCTTCATAGTCGAAGAGCTTTGCGGAAAGCAGCAGCAGGGCGGGGCGAATGCGCTTGCCGCCGCCGGCGCGCAAGTATTCGCCGATCTCGGTGATTGCCTGGACGTCGGAAACCGTGTCGCGCCCAAACTCCTCCTCCAGCGCGACGAGATCGTCCCGCAGCAGATCGAATACTTCTTTCCCGTTAATGGTGGCCGATGCGCTCAATTGGACCCGTTATTTCGTTCACCACGGAGGCACTGAGGCACGGAGAAACCAGGAAGTCCAAGAGAAAAGGGTTGGCATTCTCTCCGTGCCTCTGTGTCTCCGTGGTGAAAAGTCAATTCGTCCTGTAATTTGTAAACTGCAAATCGATTCCAAAATCACGCTGCTTGAGCATGGCGATAACCTCCTGCAGCGTGTCGCGATCTTTACTGCTGATCCGCACCAGGTCCCCTTGGATCGAGGCCTGCGCCTTCTTCTTCGAATCCTTCACCAGTTTCACGATTTCTCGAGCCTTTTCGATCGCGATGCCTTGCTGCATGGTCGACACGGCGCTTGGCCGTCCCGCCGGCTGAGGGTTCGACCGCGCCGTAGGTCAACGCCTTCAGCGAAACTCCGCGCTTCACCAGTTTCTGCTGCAGGACGTCGTTGACCGCTTTCAGCTTGTACTCGTCCGCCGAGTGCAGCACGATGGCGTCTTTCTCCAACTCAATATTCGATTTCGAGTCCTTCAGATCGAAGCGGGTGTGGATCTCCTTCAGCGCCTGCTGGATGGCGTTGGAGACCTCCTGCAGATCGATCTTTGCTGACCACGTCAAAACTGTTATCGGGCATAGATTTCTAATGTTTCTGAAAGAAAGGAATCTTACTGTGAGGTTAACAGAAGTTGCGCGCTCAGCGGATTCTGAACTTTGCTTTCAACCATTTCAGCAATTTTGAAAAAATTGTAGAAATTGGCGGCGGTGCGCTCGCCGATCGCTTCCATCGAGAGCCCGCGCAATTCTCCGAGCTTCCGCGCTGTCTCCTTGACGTACGCCGGTTCGTTGCGCTTGCCCCGGTAAGGGACAGGAGCAAGATAGGGGCAGTCGGTTTCGATGAGAATTCGGTCGAGCGGAACTTCCAACGCAGCATCGCGAATCTGCTGCGCCTTAGGGAAGGTCACGTTGCCGGCGAATGAAATCATGAAGCCCATATTGAGCGCGCGCCTGGCCAGGGGCCAGGTTCCCGGTGAAACAGTGCAGAATGCCGCCGATGGCTCTTGGAGCCCACTGATCGCGGATCAGTTGCAGACAGTCTTCCCAGGCGTTGTCGCTGTTCTCCGAGGGGCGGCAGTGGATCACGATGGGCAGTTTTGCCGCTGCCGCGAGCTCCATCTGGCGAACAAAGACCTGTTTCTGCGTGTCTCGCGGAGAATGATCGTAGTAATAATCGAGCCCGATCTCGCCCCATGCGATCACCTTGGGATGCCGCGCCAGCCGCTCCATCTCTGCATAGGCATGATCGGAAGCGAGCCGGGCCTCGTGCGGATGGATTCCGATGGTCGCGTAGACGAACGGATATTTGTCCGCCAGTTGTATGCCGGCATCCAGAGCAGGGGGACCGTCCCCGTTGCCGATCGCGACCATGGTTCGCACTCCCGCCTCGCGGGCGCGAGCGATCACCTGCTCGCGGTCGGATTCAAACTGCTGGCCATCGAGATGTGCGTGCGAATCGACGAACATAAGAAGCTGGTCGTAGGTCTCTGGTCTTGGTTGTTCGTTCATGTGGGGACAGGCGCCCTCGGCTCAGACTGCTGACAAGCGACTTTTTTTGGAAGACGCCTTCCCTCGGCGGCTGAAGCCGCATTGATTTTGTCTCGTTACGGCGCGGCTGAAAGCCGCGCCCTTTCAAATCGATTTGTACCCTGTTCAAGAGTCCAGCCGAGACGTTCCACTTCTTATTTGAGTCTCGCCCCAACCGGCACATCTTCCAGGAAGCTGGCCAGCACCGGCTTGCCGCCTTCTAAAGAAGCGGCGACGATCATGCCGTTCGACTCCAGCCCGCGCATCTTGCGCGGTGCCAGGTTAGCGACGATCACTACCTTGCGCCCAACCAGCGTCTCGGGCGCGTAGGCTTCGGCAATTCCCGCCAGGACCTGCCGCACTTCAGAACCAATGTCAATTTCGAGGCGGAGCAGCTTGTCGGATTTGGGCACCCTCTCGGCAACCTTCACCATGCCGACGCGAAGTTCGACTTTGGAGAAATCATCGATCGAGATTTTGCCTCCATCGGTCGAGGCGGTCGTTGCCGGAGCCGTTGCGGCTTGCGGTGCTGTTGGCGCAGCCGGGGGGATTGCCTTGGCCTCTTCCACTGCAGATCCTCGCTGCTGTTCTTCCATTTGTTGCATCCTTTCAATCGCACTCTTGTCCGCGCGCGGAAATACCGGGCTCACTTTGCCCAGCTTGGTACCAAGCTTGAGCTGTCCCCAGGTGAGATCCCTCAGGGCAAGTTTCTTGATGTCGCCTAATCCCATCTGCTCCCAGATTTTAGCCGTCGCCTCGGGCATGACCGGATGTGCCAGCGCGGTTGCGATACGCAAAGCCTCGGCCGAGGTGTACAGCACGGTCGCCAGCCGTGCCCGGCTTTCATCGTCCTGCTTCTCGCCCAGCGACCACGGTTCGTTCTCGACAATGTAACGGTCGACAGCGGCGATCAGGCCCCACGCCGCTTCCAGGGCTCGCGAAAACTGGAACGCGTTGAAGTACTCGCTGAACTCGCGAATGGTGCGGCGCGCCGTCTCGGCGATCGCATCATCGGCGGGACTCTTGCCCACCGCATGCGAGGGATACGGCACCTCGCCTTTGAAATAGCGGTTGATCATCGTCAACGTGCGGCTCGCCAGATTGCCAAGTCCATTGGCAAGATCGGAGTTATAACGTTGCACCAGGGCGTCAAACGAGAACGATCCGTCTTGGCCGAAGACGACTTCCCGCAGCAGAAAGTACCGCAGGGCGTCCGCGCCGAGCACGTCGAGAATGGTTTCGGTGCGCACGATGTTGCCGCGCGACTTCGACATCTTGCTTTCTTCAAACAAAAGCCAGCCGTGGGCCACGATGGCTTTAGGAAGCGGCAGGCCGGCGGCCAGCAAAAACGCCGGCCAGTAGACGCAGTGGAAGCGCACAATCTCTTTGCCGATCATGTGCACGTCCGCAGGCCAATACTTCCTGAAGGCCTCCTGCGCACCGGCGTGCGAAGAGCCGTATCCGATCGCGGTGATGTAGTTGGCCAGCGCGTCAAGCCAGACATAGATCACGTGCTTGGGATCATCGGGTACCGGGATGCCCCATGAAAAAGTCGACCTACTGATCGACAGATCGCGCAGCCCGGAGCGCACAAAGGAAATCACTTCGTTGCGCCGGGTCTCGGGGCGGATGAAGTCGGGATTTGCGTAGAGTTCGAGCAATTTGTCCTGAAAGGCCGACAGCTTGAAGAAGTAATTCTCTTCGTGAACGGTCTCTGTAATGCGCCCGCAGGTGGGACACGGATCTCCGGGCTGCGCGCCATCCACATAGAGTTCGTCTGAAACGCAATACTGGCCGGTGTAGGTGCCCTTGTAGATGAATCCGTTGTCGCGAATTTTGCGGAAGAGTTCCTGGGCGCGCTTCTTGTGGCGCTCCTCGGTGGTGCGGATGAAGTCGTCGTTGGAGATTCCCATCCTCTGCCAGAGGCGGCGAAACTCGCCGGAGATTTCGTCGGCATACTGCTGCGGAGTCTTGCCGGCGGCCTGGGCCGCGCGCTCGATCTTCTGCCCGTGCTCGTCGGTGCCCGTCAGAAAGAACGTGTCGGCGCCGAGCAGACGCTGGCGTCGAGCCACCGTGTCGCAGGCAATGGTCGTATACGCGTGGCCGATATGCGGCCTCGCATTTACGTAATAGATAGGGGTCGTGATGTAAAACTTGCTGGCCATAGTTGTTGTAGATTCGAAAGCGCGTTTTGCGGCTCAGTGCTTTTCGTTCTTGTCGAGATAAGCCCGGGTCGCTTCCTGCATTACAGTTTTAAGCGGCACGTGTTGCTCGGAGGCAATCCGCCGGCAGTCCTCATACTCGGGAGCGCAATTTGTGACGGTCCCGTTCATGCTGGCAATCTTGATGCGAACTTCGCCCCACGGGGTGCGCACCTGTTCCCATCGCCGAGCCAGAGTCTGCCGCGATTCTTCCCGGCGGCGGACGCCAAGAGTTGTGGTCTCGGCGAAGAGAATGCCGGTCAGGGTAGCTGCATCTGCCGGCTTGCAGAGCACAGTCAGCATCGTGCCGGGCCGGTTCTTTTTCATCTGCACGGGCATGCCAAAGACATCGAGTGCGCCTTGTTCCAGCAAACGGTCCATGACGTAACCGAAGACCTGGGGGTTCAAGTCGTCCAGATTTGCTTCGAGCACCGTAACAACGTCGGAGTTCACCTTGGCTGCTACGGATTCGCCGATTACTAGCCGGGCAACGTTCGGGAAGGCGGGAAAGTCACGCGAGCCGGCTCCGTAACCGGCCTTCTCGACTTTCATCGCGGGGAACGCGCCGAATCTTTGCGCCAGGATTTTGACGATGGCCGCGCCCGTGGGCGTCACTAACTCCGCTTGAATGCCCGACGAATATACGGGCGCATCCTTCAGCAGCTCTACCGTCGCAGGAGCGGGGACGGGAAAGGTCCCATGGGCGCACTGGACTGTGCCGCCACCGACGTTGAGAGGCGAGCAGACGATCTCGTCGACTCCGAGAGCCTCCGCTCCCACGGCGGCGCAGACAATGTCGACGATGGCGTCGACTGCGCCCACCTCATGAAAGTGAATATTCTCGACCGGGACATTGTGAATCCTGGCCTCCGCCTGACCCAGAGCCTCGAAGATCGAAATCGCAGTCTGCTTTGCGCGCTCGGAAATCGCTGCTCCGGAAATGATCTTGCGAATCTCCGTCAAGCCGCGATGGGAATGGGAGTGAGAGTGTGGCGCGGGCACCTCCGCCCCCGGTGTAGTCGAGTGTGCATGTCCATGCTCGTGGCCATGCGAGTGCGAATGCGAATGTTCATGGTCATGCTCGTGGGAATGCGGTTGCTTTTCCACATTCTGCTTTGCCCAATACTGCTCGCGGGGCAAGTCCTTCTCGCCCTCGACCCAAACATCCACCTTGGTGGCTGAAATCCCGCTGCGCATCACCCGCGAGATCTCCAACTTTGCGCCGAGTCCGAGTGCGGCGACGGTCTCCTCGAGCAACCGCGGAGACACTCCGGCATCGACCAACACGCCGAGAAACATGTCGCCGCTGATTCCGGAGAAGCACTCGAGATAGGCAATTCGCATACTAGGGTTTACGCGCCACGGAGGCAAAGAGCCACGGAGAGGAACACGCTGAAATCGACTGCGGTCATTCGCTTGCTTTCTCCATGTCTCGGCGTGCCTGCGTTTTCAGACACATTTTGATCGAGTTTTCATCATAGGGAAGCGCTGTTTCTGCGTCAAACACGCGCCATCGGCCCGCTCTGATAAAATCTCTGTTTCTTCAATAGCTTAGGGGCCTTCTTGTATCGTCATCTAGAGCATCGTCTTGCGCAGCGCGTGCTGGAGTGTCTCAGTGCGCGTCATCGCGGCGTCACGCTGCCGCCGGTAGTGATCGAACAGCCTCCCAAGGTGGAACTCGGAGATTTCGCGATTCCGATGTTCCCCTTTGCCAAGCCACTGCGGTCGGCTCCTTTGAAAATTGCAGAGGCGATTCGCGCGGAGATCGGGGCAATCGAAGGCATCACAGAACTACAAGTGACGCCGCCGGGGTATCTCAACGTTCGTGCAGACCGCGCGTGGGTGGCCTCTGCTCTCGCCGCAGATCGCAAGGAGCCTCGCGAAATCCAGCATGGCAAGATTCTGGTCGAGCACTCCAGCATCAATCCCAACAAAGCGGCGCACATCGGGCACCTGCGCAATGCGATCCTCGGAGACACGTTTGTGCGGCTGCTGCGCTATGCGGGCAGGGAAGTCGATGTTCAGAACTACATCGACAACACGGGCGTGCAGGTGGCCGACGTCGTGGTGGGATTCACGCAGATCGAGAAGAAATCGCGCGCCGAAATCGAGTCCCTCAGCCGCCAGCCCCGGTTCGACTATTACTGCTGGGATCTCTATGCGCGGGTGTCGCAATGGTACGAGGCCGACCCGCAGAATAAGCAGGCTCGATTGCAGACCCTGCATGCCATTGAGGACGCATCGAGCGAAACAGCCGCCGTCGCCGACCTGATCTCGATCGCGGTTTTGCGGCGGCATCTCGAGACGATGGATCGGCTCGATATTGAATACGACTTTCTTCCCCGCGAGAGCGAGATTCTCCACCTGAACTTCTGGAGTGCCGCTTTCGAGAAGCTGAAGGCTGCCGGAGTGCTGACGTTCGAGAGTGAAGGGAAGAACAAAGGTTGCTGGATCATGCGTCGCGCGGGAACGGGGGATGTGGCGCGGGCGCCCTCGTTCCCGAATGCCGACAATGAAAAGAATGCCGAAGTCCCCATTGCCGAGGAAGATCAGAAAGTCATCGTCCGCTCCAACGGCACCGTCGGTTATGTAGGCAAGGACATCGCGTACCACATGTGGAAGTTCGGCCTGCTGGGCCGCGATTTCGGATATCGCAAGTTTTATCGTTATCCCAACCATCACGATTGCTGGATTTCAGCGATGGAAGGTGAGAAGACCCATCCTCATTTCGGCGACGTGGCCGAGATCTATAACGTGATCGATGCGCGCCAGTCGGAGGCGCAAAACACGGTGATCGAAGCGCTTCGAGGCCTTGGCCACAACGAGGCCGCCGATCACTACACGCATTTTTCCTACGAAATGGTCGCGCTTACCCCGCGCTGCGCCACAGACCTTGGCTACACATTGAGCGAGGAAGATAAGGCTCGTTCCTATATCGAAGTCAGCGGACGCAAGGGATTCGGTGTGAAGGCCGACGACCTGCTCGATCAGTTGATTGCCTCGGCGAAGCGGGAAGTCGATTCCCGCCATCCGCAGTTGAGCGAACCGGAACGCCTCGCCATTGCCACGCAAATTGCCATCGGCGCCTTGCGCTACTTCATGCTCAAGTACACCAAGCAATCGGTCATCGCCTTCGACTTCAAGGACGCGCTCAGCTTCGAAGGCGAGACCGGACCGTACGCGCAATACGCGGTGGTGCGCGCTACCAGCATTTTCCGCAAAGCTAATTTTGATCCAGACACCTTTGGCAAAGACACAGCGGGAAAGCTTTCAGCGAGCGAGATCGCCGCGTATCTTGAAGGCCAATCCGGCAACGAGATCTGGCAGCTTTGGCTGGCTTCATCGAAGACCTCGTCGGTGATCAGCCAATGCATTTCCACCACCGAACCGGCGTACCTGGCGAAACACGTTTTTCAGCTCGCGCAACTTTTTAATACTTTCTACCACCGTTATCCAATTCTCGTTGAGCCGGAGGAACGCCGAAAACTGTTTCTGCTGGCTACGGTGGCGGTAGTCCGCCGCGAACTGATTCGCGCGCTAGCGGTTATGGGTATCACCATACCTCCGGTCATGTAGAATCGTGCAGCGTGCAACGGCATTTCTCCTGCAGGCAGTCTCCTCATGCGGTTCCCAGCTTCGGTGTATCGCCGGTTTCTCTGGGTGGTGGTCAGCGCGCTCGCGCTGGGGGTGATTCTGTTGGCGGCTGGTGTCATATACGAAAACATCTCCGAAGCGCGCGACCGCCGATTTAATGCGATGCGAGGGATACTAGTCGACGTTGCTGGTAGGAAGATGCACATCGATTGCAGCGGAGAGGGAAGCCCTGCCGTTGTTCTCGAATCAGGCCTTGGCGACACTTACGTTTCCTGGCGGAAGGTGCAGCCGCAGATGGCGAAATTCACTCGCGTCTGCTCCTATGATCGTGCCGGACTCGGGTACAGCGATCCGAGTTCGGCCCCACGCACCAGCAAAGTTATTGCAGGCGAACTGCATGACCTGTTGCGCGCAGCGGAAATCGCACCGCCGTACGTGCTAGTGGGGCACTCCATGGGCGGATACGACGTTCGCCTTTTCGCGAGCCTCTATCCGAATGAAGTAGTTGGCATGGTGTTGGTCGATGCCTCGCATCCCGACCAGGAGAATCGATTTCCTCCCCAGTTCCGGAAGATGCAGGGAAGTTGGGAGCGTGAGGCGGAATTTCTGGAATTCGCCATGCCTTTTGGGATTCCGCGCCTGGCTGGCTTGTGCGATGACGATCCGGTGCAACGCGCTGCGGACTGCAACTTCCAGACAAGTCGCGAAGCGTTCATGGAGATGAAAGACTTTTCCATCAGCGCGGCCCAGACAGCGGCAGCCGGATCTCTGGGCGATCTGCCTCTGGCGGTGCTTTCCCACGATCCCGGTAAGCCCTCAAGCGAGTTGCCACCCGACCTGTCGAAGGTGCTCAATCAGGAGTGGGAAACGATGCAGGAGGACCTGGCTCATCTCTCGACTCGCGGAACCCAAACGATCGCCAGGAACAGCGGCCACTACATTCAGATCGATCGTCCCGACGTTGTGGTTGATGCCGTGCGCAGCGTCGTCAATCAGGCCAGAACTTCTGCAGTTCCGCCGAACCAAGCGAATCACTAGCATTTCGACCTTGCCCTGCGAAACCTGCTAACCTTTTTGAAACTCACTTGAAGCCACCTCAAAATGAATCAAGAGAGTAAGAGCCGGCTTCCCGCAGTGGCTACCAACCGCGTTTTAATTGGTCCGAATGGCGCGGCTGAAGGCCGCGTCTTTTCAAAACCAAGTTGTGAGATGGCGTCTTGAACCCCTCGCCGCGAGGGCGTTTTTCTGCAGTCCAGGAGTCCCCGATGGAATCTCGAGCGCGGGCCGTCTTTGTCCGCATCGTTCTCATTTTCTTTCTAGGTACTTATTTCCCGTTCACCCTCAGCGCTCAGCAAAATCAGCCGGCGACTACGCCTGCGCCTGCCTCGCATCGACCGCGCATTGGTCTGGCGCTCAGCGGTGGAGGCGCGTTGGGGCTAGCGGAAATCGGAATCATCCAATGGATCGAGGAGCACCATATTCCCGTGGATCGCGTTGCCGGAACCAGCATGGGCGGAATCATCGGTTCCATGTATGCCACCGGCATGACGCCCGACCAGATCCGGGACTTCGCCTTAAAGGTGAACTGGGATGAAGCTTTGCTTCCCGAACCCGTGTACCGGGATCTCGCCTACCGGCGAAAGCAGGATCGGCGCGAATTTCACGTCAACGCGGCGCTTGGCCTCAAACACGGGCTCGAAGGACCGAACGGGTACAATCCCGGCCAGGGCGTGGGGCTGTTACTTGACCGGATTGCGTTTCCGCAATCCGAAATCACGAACTTCGACGACCTGCCCATTCCGTTCCGCTGTGTCGCCACCGACATGCAAAGTGGGGAAACCGTAGTTCTGCGCAACGGGGCGCTGGCGCGGGCGGTGCGAGCCTCTATGGCAATTCCCGGCGTATTCACTCCCGTGAATCTGAATGGACGCATGCTCGCCGATGGCGGCATGGTACAGAACATTCCCGTGGAAACCGTACGCGGCATGGACGCCGATGTGGTCATCGCCACGGAACTGCGCCTTCCTCCCGGGGATATCTCGCAGCTCGGGTCGCTCACTGGGGTGCTGTCGCGCGCGATCGACGTGATGATCACGCAAAACGAGCGCCGCTCTCTTCCTTTGGCAGACGCAACCGTCAGCGTGGACATGAAGGGATTCTGGGTCATGGACTATTCGCGGGTAAAAGAACTGATCGCACTCGGGTACAAGAGTGCCGAGAGCCAGTCGCAAACCCTCCTGCGCTACGCGATTCAGGATCCGGCGGAATGGCAACGCTATCTTGACGAGCGGGCTGCCCGCAAACATCCGCCCATCAGGAAAGTGGACTTCATCGAAGTTACTGGCGCCGATGTTCGGACCAACGGGAGAATTCAGAAGCAGCTCAGCAAGAATGCTCGCGGTCCGCTCGATCTACACAAGGTGGAGACTCAACTCAGCCGGATTGCCGGACAGGGACGATTTGACGATCTCGGCTACGAAGGATTTGTGCAGAACGGAGTACCTGCCCTTCGCGTTACGGCGCACGAGAAGACGTACGGCCCTCCTTTCATCGACCTGGCGGTAAATGTCAACGGATCGGGTGTGGCGGCGTTCGACTTCTCCGCCGGAGCCAGAGTCACTTTCATGGACATCGCGCACCGCGGCGGTGAATGGCGCAACGACCTCCTATTCGGATCGAACAACCTTGCCGCCACCGAGTTCTACCAGCCCATTGCGGGGTCGCGATTCTTCGTTGCTCCTTACGCATTTGCATCCAAGTTTGCCCGCAATTCATTTACCGGGCTGACGCGCGTTGCCGTGTTCGGGGATGAGCGCGCCGGAGGCGGATTCGACATTGGCTACGATTCCGGCTTGCGCAGCGAATTCCGCATCGGCTACGAGTTGTTCGACGGAAAGCTGGCACCGCTGGTGGGCGCTGCAGGTTTGCCCATTGCCCACGGCAGCACCGGCCAATTTCGAGCGCGCTATGTGTGGGACGGGCAGGATAGTCCGGCGGTTCCGACTTCGGGGACTCGCGTGGTGGCTTCGCTCACCCGCGTCCTGCAGAGTCCCGGGCTTGCGCATCCCATCGGACAGTTCGATTTGCAGACTTCGAACTTCGTTCGGATCGCGCCAAAGACGTCGCTGTTTCTTAATATTGCCGGTGGGACCACCCTCCGCGGCAACGCTGGGCCGTTTCAGGTTTTTGAGCTTGGCGGACCATTCCGGCTGGGAGCATATCTGCCCGAGACATTTCTCGGCAATCACTATGCCTATGCCTCGCTCGGTTTCCAGCGCGAGCTCTATCGCCTGCCGCAGCTGATCGGAAAGAAAATTTACTGGGGAGGCTGGTATGAGGCTGGGTCGGCGTTCGGAACGTCACCGGGAGATCCCGGACCGGTGGTGGTGCGGGGGACATTCAATCTGGGGGTCATCGCCGATACGATCGTCGGCCCCATCGCAATTGCGGGCAGCGTCAGTCCCACGGGCCAGAGCCGGGTCAACTTTTCGATCGGGAGACTGTTCTAGCTGTCTGCGGCAATCTCTTTCTCGCTCGACTTCGTCGCTCAGCGGCTAAAGCCGCAGTCGATTTTGGGGCGATTGCCGCGCGGCTGGAAGCCGCGCCCTTTCAAAAACTGCGCTCCGAATCGAGTTTTTCAAGATCCTGATAGAGCACTTCGAAGCGCGTGCTCCACAACGTGCGGTCAAATCTGAAAAGCCTCGCCGCTCGGGATAATGCCGCGGGGATACTGAGGCCCGAGAACTAAGTCCTAAGACCCGAGACCCATCTACTTCGCCGCGCTGGCCAATTTCACGCCCTTCGACGATGCGGCATAGCGTGCGATTCCGCGGTATAACGCTTCGGCGATTTGTTCGCGGTATCCGTCGCTGCGCAGTTTTTGCTCGTCCGCGGGACTGCTGACAAAGGAGACCTCGGCCAGAATTCCGGGCATGGCGCTTTCGGTGAGCACCACGAATCCAGCTTCTTTAATTCCGCGATCGCGCAGGCCGGGATTCTGCACCGACAGCGTTCCGTAGAGCGAACGCTGAACGCTGGCCGCAAGCCGCCGCGACTGCTCGATGCGATCGTGCAAATCGGCGGATGAAAGTGTTGGACCCTGGCTGTTGCTCGGCGCGATGTTTCCTGCAGGGTCTTTCGAGCCCGGAGCCGAAAAGAAGTTGCTGTAATAAGTCTCCACACCCCGTGCGGAGGGCAGGTCGCTGTAGTTGGCGTGCACCGAGACGAACAGATCGGCCTGCGCCTGATTGGCGATTTCGGCGCGGTTATCGAGCGGAATGTAGTTGTCGTCCTGACGGGTGTAGATGACCGTCGCTCCCAGGCGCGATTCGAGCAGCTTGCCGAGGCGGGCGCCGATTTCGAGTACCAAGTCTTTCTCCAGCAATCCGCGCCGGCCAACGGTGCCAAGGTCCCATCCGCCGTGTCCGGCGTCGACCACGATCCGCATCTTGGGCACACGCGCGCGCAACTGCAAGTCTTCCCGCGAGGGAGGCGGAACGACAATGGCGAGCTTGTTCTGCTGCGTTTCGGGCGCGTTCGGGAAAAGGTTGACGGCACTTTTCGTCACGCCCGCTTTGCTGACCTCAATGACGAGCCGGTAAGGATCTCGTTCGAGACTGACTTGCGGCCGCGACAAGCTCGCGGTGGGCCGGGCTTCGAGCACAATGCGGGTCATGCCGGGAAGGGGTTGCGCTACCCGTATGCGGCTGAGCAGCGTGTCTCCGTCGAAAGACTTGCCCTGGAGTTCGGGAGTGAGCTGCGTGTCGCGGAGATCGAAGTAGTAGCGGTCGGGATTGGCGAGATGTCCGGGTTCGTATTGCACCTGGTCTTCAAGATCGAGAACCACGGTGCTGGAATCAGATGAGGACCAGTGCCGCACTCCAGTCACATGCGGAAATTTCGAGAGCTCCTGCGGAGCGGCGGGAGAGTTGCCGGGAGCGGAGTTGTCGGAGATCGTGTCCGACGGAGCCGGAAGCGTGGCGCTGTCGGAAGAAGAGTTTTCGTTCTGATCGACGGCTTTGCTGTGATCTGGCCCGGACTGCACCATCACGCTGCCGATCTGCGCGGTCTTGATTTTCCACCAGACGCCAGCGCCGAAGGCCCCGAGCACAACGATGGACACGAGCACGATGAGCGGCCAGGGACGTCGCGATTCGCTGGCGATCTGACCGAAGGTGAGCTGCGGTTCGGCGGTTCGCCCAGCCGCTACTGCCTCTGTCAGCGCGGGCATGGGAGGATCGAGCTTGATTTCCAGCTTGGCGGCACTCGGCGGCTCGACCGGCTTGGTCTCAGGTTTCGCCGGAATCGCTCCCATCGAAGGCGGAGCAATTGGCTTTCCTGGAAATGTAACAGGGCTTGCGCTCAGCGCCGGTTGAACCGCGCTAACAGGAGGTGTCGGGCTTGCGACCTGCGCCGATTGCACAACCGACCCAACCGGAAGCGGCGGAGTGCTCGTGAGCGGAGCAACAGGGATCGCGCTCGGTTGAGTCACGGAAACCGAGGCGGCGGGCAGGGCGGGCTTCGGCGAGTCCAGCTTGACGGCGGCGACCTGTGCTGCTTGCGCGAAGCGATCCTCATCGTCCGGCTTCAGCGCGGCGACGATCAGCTCAGCGAGCAACGTCAGGTTTCGGACGTCGCTGTCATTGAACGAGAACGGCCACGAGGAAAATGCTTCGAGCACGCCGATGACGCGCTTGCGTCCACAGATGGGCACGGCAACCATGGAGCGCGCGCCCAGTTTGCGGCAGGCTCCAACATTTACGCGGGAATCGACCTCGGTGTCATCGCAGACGACGACTTGGGCGGTGCGGAAGCAGGCTCCCGAGAAGGCGGAATCACGGTCAATGCGCGCGCCGACATCGGGACGAACCATGCCGGAAGAGGCCCGCAGAACAATTTCGTTGTTTTCGGCGAGGGCGATGGCCAGTCCGTCGGCGCCGGTAATGGCGACGCTGCGTTCGGCCACGAGTTGCAGAACTTCATCGAGAAGGAACTGCTCCTCGGGCTCGAATTCTGCCGCGGGAGATGGAGAATCGAATCCGTTTTGTTGTGCCGACAGAGCTTTTCTGCGACGGACCTGATCGTGCAGTGCGGAAAACGCCAGCAGCGCCTGCAGAGCATTCAGTTGGGTAGGCTTTTGCGGATCGTCAGCCTGTGCGGAGCGAACGCCGGAAGCGCCATCGTCGGGGCGAGGCCATTCGGGCACACGAATGCCGCCCATCGCATTCGACAATTGGATGTCCGGTTTCGTAGTGGACGTAGCCATTCCGACGCAGCCCAACCCTAAGTTATCGGGGTTTGCGTAGAGTTGCAATTACCGGGGCATGACCCTTTGGACATGTACTATCGTGACCCGGTTCAATAGGCCTAATCCCTGGAGATCCTGATTGCAGGACCTGCCGCCGTTTCCATGGAGGCCGGGAACAATCGCTTCTTTCGGCAGCGTCCACATGAACCATTCGAGTTACTAAGGGCTGGCTTCTTTGCGGGGATACCATTCTTGAAACGAGCTTCTGGCCGCTTGGAACCTCCGGTGGTGTTTATGGAAGCAGGACTCTCGCGCGATCGTCCCTCGCGGGTGCAATATCGGCACGAACTGCGCAGTCTCACCTACGTCATTCTCGATCAATCCAACGGGGGAGTGGTGCGCAACATGACCAGCGAAGGGCTGGGCCTGCAGGTCATGGCGGCGGTCCCTCCCGGCCAGCAAATGCAGCTGCGTTTTGAAATGCGCAGTCCGCGGCTGCGAGTAGAGACGCGCGGCGAAGTGGTGTGGTCAACATTTTCCGGGCAGTGCGGGATACGCTTTCTCGACCTTTCCCCGCGAATGGGCCAGCAGATCAAACAATGGATATTCGGAGACATGTTGGAAACCGTTGCGATGCATGCGCAGCGTGCGGAGCCGATATTCGGCGAGGCTGCGCTCGAATTCCCGGTCGCGAATGACTCGCCGGAAGAGGACGGCGAGCAGGCTCAGGTCGAGGTAGACGATGGCCTCATGGTTTCCGCAACGCCGCTGAATGTGATTGCATTGCCGGTGCGTCCGGATCCATCGGCGGAGCCAGCCCTCGTCCACCGCGAGACTTCGGCGCCGGAGGAAGCGCCGCCCCGGCTAGAGTGGCTTTCGCAGGCTCTCTCGGGGCAAGGTCTGGCATGGACGGTCAACGTGCTGGTGGTGTTTGCAGGCCTGCTGCTGTTTGCGCTGGTATTTCTTTCGGTGGCACGGGAGGCTCCGCCCTGGCCGGTGGCTGTCTTTTCTGGAATGGCGGGCGCGGTCACGCTGATGTATTGGGGATTCTTTCAGATGTTCGGAGGCTCGAGTCTGGGAGCGAGACTGGCGCGTCTGGCCGTGGGAGATCCCGAGGACGAAGAGTCGATCAGCGTGCGCTTCCGCTGAATCGATCGGAAAGTTTTCAGTTTGCCAGGAATTGCTGCGCCAGCCAGAGTTGCAGCGTTCTTTGCTGCGGAGCGGCGACTTTCTTGAAGCGGACTCCGACATTCCCCTGCTGATCCTGCCACACGATTTCTGCCTGAGCTTTTAGGCCACCCTTGCTGCCGGGCAGCGCGAAAGAGACCTGCAAAGCCTCCGCGGCGTCGACAAAAGAACCGGTACGGATCTGCATGCCGCCCTGGCTCAGGTTGACCAGCACGGCGGCTCTCGATTTCTGCCCTTTGCACTTCAGGGATACAGGAACTTCGACATCGCTGCGATGGTAGCGAAGGCGTCCGTCGAAAATCAGGTTGCGGGCAGCGGAGAGCGTGCGCACCGCCTGCTCCACGGAAATCGGTTTCTCAAAGGCAAATAGCGCGCCGGTGCCGTCCAGGGTGCGGGTGCATCCGGTGCTGCCCATCAAGACGAGCGGGACCGAGTTTACGAGTTTCTCGCGGCCGTGGAGTTCCCGCAGAAGCTGCGAGCTTCCGTTCAGATCGCGATCGACAATGAGTGCGTCGACTTTCGAGCGGGAGAGGCGGTCCAAAACATGTTGCGGTTCTTTTTCGACGGCCACGTTTATTTGCAGGCTGCCAAGGATGCATTCCAGAACACTGACTTCCTGCCAGTCGCGCGAGACCACCATCGAGGAAAGTGTCATGCGGACCACTGTATCTGCGGGGGTAATGCGGGCGAAGATAACCAACGTAATGAGAGACCGTTTGGCGCTCCATCGCGACCTGAAGTGCAGGTCTCACCAGCGTGGGGCCGGGAAGCGCTCGCGCCACACCAGTTCGCGCACAATGCAGAAGCGAGAAGGCAGATTACAGAAGCTCAGAAAGAACGAGGAGGTAGAAGTCGAAATGAATGTAAAGCGCAATCGGCTTCACACCTGCAGTCTAACTTTTCACCTTGGATTGTCTTTATCACTTCTGGCTTTGTTTGAGGAGTCTGATGAAATCGGCGCGCATCAACATCTGCCGGCTCTCAAAGAACTCGATCAATTCCTGAATGGCGGCGGCGGGATTGGCAATGACCGGCATAGGTTCGAGCGGGACTGTGGAGGGAAGCGAAGAAGCGATCCCCGGCCCCATGATCACTGATGGTTGAGAGATGGTGGCCAGCAACCGGCGGAGATGTTCCTCGTTCTCTGCAGAGACGTTGGTGAACGCGATCCCCATGCCGAGATAGGGATAGCTCACCCGGACGGTGCCCTGAGTTTCGAAGCGGATGTCATGGGCTTCCATTTTCATGTGCAGGATGGTTCCCGCCGGGTAAGTGGCCTGGGCCTCGACGTAACATCCGTGCACGCTGATGTCGCTGAAGGTAGCCCAGGTGTGGACTTCCTTTCCGTCTTCGCGGATTTGGGCGCTGCCTTCACACTTGTATCGAGGAGCGCGCCGTTTGTCAGAGCCTTGAAAGCGCTCCCCGACGGTCGCGGCGGCAGGGGCCGCATCGGCCCGCCTATCAGAAGATGAAGCTTCGGGTGACGCCGCCTCAGGACGACTGACAGTCTGTTTCAGGGCCCTGAGATAAGCGACGCCTTCATTCATTTCCTGCGGCATAGATTCCCTTGATCGGTGACAGCGGAGGAGCCGAGCGGTGACTTTACGAACGTCGCCCAAAGCTCCCTATTCTCTATCGGACAGAGTCGCGCCCGACATTAGCGGCGGGTCATCGACAATTAGGGCTTTCTAATTCGAGGGCGCCGGCGAGGCTGCGTTCACCGAGTTTGAAACGACTTGCCGGATGTGCTGCCAGAGTTCATCGCGGCCAGCGCCGGTTTTGGCGGAGAAGGGAAGCAGGCGGGCGGAAGGATACTGCTCGCCGAGGGCGCGAAGCGCGTTTTGAAGTTGATTGTTCGACAGCCGGTCGCTTTTGGTGCCGACCAGCAGCAGCTCGCGGCCGCTGGCGCTGAGAAAGTCGAGGAGTTGCTGGTCGCTGGTCTGCGGAGGCACGTTCACGTCGACGAGGACAACGCACAGCGCAAGGGTGGGCCGCTGGTTCAGGTAGGGCTCAATGAATTTCGGCCATTCCTGCGAGATTTCGCGGGAGATCTTGGCGTATCCATAGCCGGGCAGATCGGCGAAGATCACCTCGGGACGCGGCTTTCCCGGCCAACGGATTTCGAAGAAGTTGATGGCACGCGTGCGTCCAGGCGTGGAACTGGTGCGGGCCAGTTTGGCGCCGACCAGGGAATTAATGACGCTGGATTTTCCGACGTTGGATCGACCGAGAAAGGCAACTTCAGGCATGCTGGGAGCAGGGAACTGGGCGACATCGGTGGCGGCGGCCAGAAACCGGGAGAGGACCCTCATATCCAAGTTTCCTACGGCGTGAGGGAAATTGGCAAGGGAGGAAGGGCCCGTGCAGCGCAGGTTCCGGTTTGTTCGTGATCCCGGAGCCATCCGCGAATGGTTTTTGCCATTCAACGCATGCGGAAGCCAGTAGCAGCTTAGCTCTCGATCTCGCGAGAGTTAGACTGTGCTGGCTGGGCGAGCGGCTGGTAACTCGAATTCCCGTCCACAATCGAAACAGACCCGATAAGTTCGGTGTTTGATAGTAAAGACGCGACTTCGGTGACGGTGACGGCACCCAAAAACAAACTGGAAGACGCGCAAGAGCAATTTCACAAGTCCTGCGCTCGCTGGCGGCGCTCGCAACTTCCGTTGGCGTCCAGCCAATCCAGCAGAGAACGGACACTGGCCCGAGCAAGGGCAATCGCGCAATCCGCGGCTCCGTAGTAAATGTTGAGAGTGTCGCCATCGGCGTCCATCGTGTATCCGCAAGGGAAGACGACGTCGTCGACGTCGCCGTGGCGTTCGTACGACGCCTCCGGACCAAAGATCCACGAATCTCCTCGCAGCAGGCATTTTTCCGGATTGTCGAGATCGAAGAGGGCCAAACCCAAACGATACAGACAGCCCGAGGGCGTGTGGCGCACTCCGTGGTAGAACACGAGCCACCCTCTGGAAGTCTCGATGGGAGGCGGCGATAACCCGATTTTGTTGGCATCCCACCAGGCGCCGCGGCGAGCTTCCAGCATGAGTCGGTGCCGACCCCAATAGCGCAGGTCGGGGGAATAGGAAATCCACATGTGCGATCCCAGGGTCGTCATGGGGCGATGAATCAGCGCCCAGCAGCCGTCGATTCTCCGCGGCAGAAGTGCCGAGTCCTTGTCGTCGGGTGGCATGATTACACCGAATCGTTCGAAAGTTCGGAAGTCTTTGGTCAGAGCGAGCGAAACACCGGGACCGCCGCGAGAATACGACGTGTAGGTGACTACATACTGCTGCAATTCGGGGACAAACGTGATGCGGGGGTCTTCAATGCCCCAGATTTCCTCCGGATAATTCGTCGGATCGGGCATCAGAGTGGGTTCGCTATCGACTTGCCATCCATCGACGCCGTTTCGTGATCTGGCGGCGCAGAGATGCGACAAGCCGCGTCGATCCTCCACGCGGCACAGCAGCAGAGTCGTGCCGTCCGCGAGCATCGTTGCGCCAGCATTGAACACGCTGTTGATGGGATACGGCCAGTCCTTCCTCGTGAGGATTGGGTTGGCGATATGGCGATGCAGCAATGGCTCGAACGGAATGCTGAGAAGATTCACTTGCTTTTCCACGGGTACGGTCATGAAAGGATTTCCTTTGGTTCAGGTTCAGGCACGGAGCGCATTTCCAGGAGCGCCATCAGGAACGATAGCGTCGATTCTGCGCCCTGGTTTTCATTGGCGCGGTCGGGATGCAGGCCGTCACGGCAACCGCCGGTGACGGAATCATAAAGAGGTAATTGAAGGTCGTTGTTTCCCAGGAACCAGTTGAACGCCGACCAGGCTTCATTGCGCCAGCGGCTGTCCCCAGTTACGCGGTAAGCTTGCAGGCTCGCGGAGACCGCGCCAGCGGCTTCGAGCGGCTGCTGATCAAAACGCGCCTTTTCGCCATTCTGGTGGTAAAAGCCTTGGGAACCGATCGGCACAAAGTGGTGGTTGGTTTCGCAGCGTTGTGTTTGCGACAGCCAATCGAGCGATTCCAGCCCGGCCGAGGTCATGCGATCGTCCGAGGTGGCCGAACCCACCACCAGCAGAGCCTGGGGCAATCTCGCATTTCCATAAGCCAGAACGTTCTCGAACCATTTCCAATCCGGTCGTCGAATGGATGCATACATTTCGAGGAGCCGACGACTGAGAGCAGATCGGACTTTCTGCGCATCGCGATCTCCGGGATACGAAGTGAGATATTCCTGGATCCCCAGCAGCGTGTAGGCCCAGGCACGCGGACTGCTGAATTCCAGCACTGCCGGCAGAGCAAACTCGAACAAGCGACCCGCAGCTCCCCTGAATCCTTGATCATGGGATCGCCCAAGAACTGTTCCCAAGCCCCACAGCGCGCGCCCATTTGAATCTTCCGAGCCCACAGGCTCGTTCCAGCGGCGATCGTAACGCAGGAAATTCTTAAATCGGCCTTTCTCAGGGTCAAAGGCATGCTCCAGAAATGACAAATACAGACTCGACGAATCTGCAGATTCAAGTGGATTTTTGTCCAACTGTTCCAGCCGAACAGTAAGTATGAGGGCGCGAGCATTGTCGTCCGTGGTGTAGCCCTCCGCGCGGTTCGGGATGGTGAAGATCGCATGCTGCAGCATTCCGGTGTCGTCGGTCATGCGATTCAGATGATCACGCTTCAACTCCGGCAATTGATCCAGCGCCTTGTGCGCCATCCGGGCCGAGAACTGAACTCTAGGATTCTCCATGCGGTCGCTGCGCACTCGCGCGAAGCTTTCCATGTAGCCCTGCGCGACTCTTTTCCAGACCATGTCGCGCGCGAACAGATAGGCGCGCTTCCGCATGGCGTGCCGTTTCGCAGGAGTGTCCAGCAGTTCAATTGTCTTCTGTGCAATCGCGTCGGGATTCTGGAACGGGACCAGCGCGCCACGGCGGTCATCGAGCAGTTCGATCGCGTGCCAATACGGAGTCGAGATGATCGCCTTGCCCGCGCCCAGTGCATAGGCGAGCGTTCCGGAAACCACCTGAGCCTCGTACCTGTAAGGAGTGACGTAAATGTCGGCAGCGCCAATGAACTCGACCATATCTTCCGGGCTGACGAAACGGTTGTGGAAGATCACCTGCGATTCCACTCCCATTTCCTGCGCCAGAGCCCGCAAGCTATCTCGATATCCGTCCCCCTCGCGACGGAGGATGTGTGGATGAGTCGCGCCCGCGACGATGTAGGCGACATTCGAGTGCCTGGAAAGAATCTGCGGCAAAGCTCGAATTACGTTTTCGATTCCCTTGTTTGGCGAGAGCAGGCCGAACGTGAGCAGTACCGCCTTGCCCTCCACACCGAAGCGGTCCTTGTAGAAATTGGGATCCAGGAATGGCAGATCGGGAACACCATGCGGCACCATGTCGATCTTGCTTCCGGGAACCTTAAAGATTTCCTGCAGGAACTGGGACGACAGCTGGCTCATGACAATGAGGCGGTCGGAGAGTTCAGCGATCTCCTCCATCACCAACAGCTGATCAGGATTTGGCTCGCGCAGCACCGTATGCAGGGTTGTCACCACGGGCATCTTCAGACCGCGCAGTAAATGCAGAATATGGCTTCCAGCCGGACCGCCGAAGATCCCATACTCGTGCTGCAGGCACACCATGTCGATGTTGTTGAAGTTGAGGAATTCCGCCGCCTTTTCATACGACCGTACGTCATCCTGGGCGAGCGACCATCGCACGCGCGACGGGTAGTCGTACCCCTCGTCCGTGTCGTTCACCGGGAGCGCCAACAGGCGGGCGTTCCCATACTCTGCGGAAATAGCACCGCACAGGTCGGTCGTGAACGTGGCGATTCCGCAATGACGCGGCAGATAATTCCCGATTACCGCGATACGACTGGGCAGGGATGCCTTTGCTTGCCATCGGGCGCGAATCGCTGCTTTGGTATCGTGAGCCGCGGGCCGCGGGCTAACCACTTCCAGAAGTTGCTTGTGAAAAATTGTGTTTGGTAACGCCATTCGCTCCTAACTTGACGACAAAGATGGGCGGAAAGAGCCGCTGTCAATTCCTTCCGGTGGTGCGACACTCCCGCGTTGGGACCGCGGCCACGCCACACTCTAAACAAGGGCCTTTCAGCGATGTGATCAATCCGCAAGCTGAGCACATTCTTTGTGATCGAACCCCAGCGGTCTGTGGTATCAGCTTGCGCATCCATGGGAGCAGCAGGATCGTGAAGATCGCGATAAAGAGCCCGAAGCCAATACTGGTTGCATACATAGGAGCGACCCTTCCTGGCGAGCTCTGCCTCGACCAAGCCAGTCAGGCAAGATGGCTACGGACGAGGTCAAATCCTTCACTCGCTGAAAAGCCTAAGGTGGGAAAACTTCAGATGGACTGGCTTAGGTCAGAAGACCTGAAAGAGGAGAAAAAGGTAACCGCCTCAACAACTATCATAGCAGCTCCTCCTCTGCCTTGATATCCGTAAGTAGCACGAGTGAGGGCCCCCCCGGCCCTTCCTTTCACACCACTTGAGTCGCGGCGGGAACCGAGGTAACACTCGCTATCTCCACGGTTCCGCCTTTCGTGTCAACTCTGGTCGGGCCTCGCCGATGGAGATCAGTAGAACGCGAGCGCAATCGGTGAAAGCGCCTGCGGGACGCGGAGAGCGCTATGGAAACCGTCAGACGAGCCACACTTGAGATGCATACGATGCTGCTTTGTGCCGATGTCCAATTTCTGGGGATCACGCGGACCGTCCTGAAGCAACTGCAGGTGACACCACGGGTGGTTGGCGGCGTGGACGAGGCTCTGGAACTGATCCAGAAGCAGGAATATGACGTGGTGATCGTCGACTGGCGCGAGATCGAGAATCTCTCCGAGTTTCTGCGTGCGGTTCGCCGCTCCAAGTTGAATCATGAATGCATCCTGGTGGCGATTGTGCGCGATTTGCTGGATCTGCGGCAGGCTTTCGCGGCGGGAGTTCAGTTCCTGATTCACAAGCCGGCATCAGCGGTCCAGATTGAACGCTGCCTGCGGGCCGCTTATTGCGCGACCGTGGCGCGGCGCCGCAAACTTCATCGCGAAGCTGTCGAGATTCTGGCTTCAGTGAGTACTCGCACCCAGCCAGTGCTTGAAGCGATGGTAGTCAATCTGAGTGAAGGCGGAGCGGGATTGAAAACGTCAGTCCCAGGGTTTCTCGCGGGGGTATCTCCCAGTGCGGGCGAGGAGATAGGGCTGAGATTCGTTCTGCCGGGAACCGGCGAAATGCTCGATGTCACCGGAATTATCATCTGGACGACGGCGGACGCATGCGGAGTGCGCTTCCGCTACATTCCCGAGACGCAGCGGACGCTTCTGGAGCAGTGGCTGACAATCTGTGTGGAGCGTTCTCTGGCAGATGTCTGCGAGCGGGTTCGGGCAGCCTGTGCGTGAGAAGGATCTCATCGCAGAGACGTAGCAAGGTACGTCTGCCGAGCAAATTAGGAAACAATTTACTGATGTGCGGTGGGGGCGTCAGGCGTTGTCGTAGTTAGAGAGGCAATCGGCTGCGTGGTTTCTTCGATCGTGGGCAGCGGCGATTCCAGCGCGATCTGCAACACCTGGTCCATGGTATCGACGAAGTGCAGTTTCATCGACGTCCGGAGATTCTCCGGGACCTCGGCTACATCCTTCTCGTTGTCCTTGGGCAGAATCACTTCGAACAGGCCGGCGCGGTGAGCGGCCAGCAACTTTTCCTTGAGGCCGCCGATCGCCAGCACTTTGCCGCGCAGCGTAATTTCACCGGTCATGGCCAGATCGCGGCGTACGCGAATTTTGCTTAGGGCGCTGGCAATGGCGGTGGCGATGGTGATGCCCGCCGAAGGGCCATCTTTCGGGATCGCGCCTTCCGGCACGTGCACGTGGAGGTCGAGATTGCGATAGAAATCGCGGGTTAAGCCGAGGCGGTTAGCGCGGGAACGAACGTAAGACATGGCAGCCTGCGCGGACTCTTGCATAACGTCGCCGAGTTTGCCGGTGAGGGTAAGCTTGCCCTTGCCGTCGACTACGGTCGCCTCCGTGCTCAGGATAGAGCCGCCGACCTCGGTCCAGGCCAAGCCAGTGACCAGTCCGATTTCGCTCTTCTCGTGGGCCAGCGTGTCCCGAAACTTGATTACGCCGAGGAAATCGTTAACGTTCTCGCCGGTGATCGTAATGGCGAAGCTCTCGCCTTCCTTTACCACCTTGCGCGCGACCTTGCGGCAGACGTTGCCGATTTCGCGTTCGAGGTTGCGAACCCCGGCTTCCCGCGTGTAGGAGCGGATCAGGCCGGTAATGGCCTCGTCGGTGAACTTGATGTTCTTGTCGGAGAGGCCCGCGGCGGTCATCTGTTTCTTAACCAGGAACTGCTTGGCGATCTCGACCTTCTCCTGCTCGGTGTAGCCATGCAGGCGGAGCACTTCCATGCGGTCCTGCAGGGCAGGGGGGATGGTGTGCATCACGTTCGCAGTTGCGACGAAGAACACCTGAGAAAGGTCGTACTCGACATCGAGGTAGTGGTCGACGAACATGAAATTTTGTTCGGGATCGAGCACTTCCAGGAGGGCCGCGGACGGGTCGCCGCGAAAGTCCATCGACATCTTGTCGACTTCGTCGAGCATGAAGACGGGATTCTTGGTGCCCGCCTTCTTCATCATCTGGATGATCTGGCCGGGCAGGGCGCCGATGTAGGTGCGGCGATGGCCCCGAATCTCGGCTTCATCGCGCACGCCGCCCAGCGACATGCGTACAAACTTACGGCCTGTGGCCTTGGCGATCGACATTCCCAGGGAGGTTTTGCCGACTCCCGGAGGTCCGACGAAGCAGAGGATCGAACCCTTGGGATTCTTTACCAACTGGCGCACGGCGAGAAACTCGAGGATGCGTTCCTTGATCTTCTCCAGGCCATAATGATCTTCGTTTAGAACTTTCTCGGCGCGGGAAATGTTGCGGATTTCCTTCGAGCGTTTCTTCCACGGCACGGCCAGCAGCCAGTCAAGATAGTTGCGCGAGACCGTCGACTCGGCCGACATCGGCGGCATGGCCTCGAGCTTTTTAAGTTCCTGCAGGGCTTTGTCTTTGACTTCTTTCGGCATGCCCGCGGACTCGACTTTCTTCTTGAGTTCGTCGAATTCGCTTTTCTCGCCGCGGCCCAGTTCCTTCTGGATGGCCTTAATCTTTTCGTTGAGGTAATACTCTTTTTGCGCCTTCTCCATCTGGCGCTTCACGCGCGACTGGATGGTGCGGTCGACGTTCAATTTCTCGATTTCGATGTCGAGCACGTCGGCGATGCGGGTCATGCGCTCGGCCGGGTCGAAAATCTCAAGTAGTTCTTGCTTCTCTTCAATCGAGAGCTGCAGGTTGGCGGAGATGACATCGGTCAGCTTGGCCGGATCTTCCATGCGCACGGCTGAAATCATGGTCTCGTAATTCAGAGCCTGGCAAAGCTTCACGTATTGCTCGAACAGCGATGTGACGCGCTGCATGCTGGTTTCGAGCGCCGGGTTCATCTCGGTGGCGAATCGGGCCACTCGAACCGTGGCCTGCATGAAGCCTTCTGTGTCCGTGACTTGCAGGATCTTGCCGCGCTCGATCCCCTCAACCAGGACTTTAATATTGCCGTCGGGCAGCTTCAGGCTCTGCACGATGTTGACGATGGTGCCGACCTGGTAGATTTCGTTGGCTTTGGGTTCGTCGATGGAGGCATCGTGCTGCGTGGCCAAGAAGATTTTCTTGTCGGCCGCCAAAGCTTCTTCCAGAGCGTGCACGCTCGATTCGCGTCCCACCACGAATGGCGTCATCATGAAGGGGAAGATGACCACGTCCCGAATGGGCATCATGGGCAGCTTTCTGGATTCGTACTTTTCTTTGGATGTAGTCACTGAGTCTCCCTGGGGGTCACAGGCAACAGACGGCCTAACAGGATTCTACCCTGTCGGGGCAGTCCGGCGAAATGGCAATCATGAGCCGAAAGGGCTGCTTAATATGAGTCGTTAACAGTGCGTTGCAGGTTGCGAGCAAAATCGTTTTCGCGGCTGCAAAGGGCGAACGTGCGAGGGCCCAAAGGCAGATTTATCCTGCCTTTTCCATAACCGTGGTGAACGTAGCGGTGCGCTTTTCCACCATTTCCCGGGTGACTTCGAATTCTTTGAGCTTCTTTTGGCTTGGCAGGTTAAACATCAGGTCGAGCATGAGTTCTTCCAGGATCATGCGCAGGCCGCGGGCGCCAACCTTGCGAGCCATCGCCTGGCGCGCAATGGCGCGCAAGGCATCGTCTGAGAACTTCAGCCGTACATTCTCAAATTCGAAGAGCCGCTGGTACTGCTTGATGATGGCGTTCTTGGGACGGGTGAGAATTTCAATCAGCGCGAATTCGTCCAGATCCTCGAGCATACCGACAACCGGCAGCCGGCCTACGAATTCGGGAATCAGCCCGAACTTGATGAGATCCTCAGGCTGCACTTCCTGCAACAGCTCCTGCGTGCGCTTCTTGTTCGTAAATGTGTCTTCTTTTTCTGCATCCTCACCAGAGCGGAAGCCCAACGACTTCTTGCCCATGCGGCGCGAGATGATTTTGTCGAGGCCCACAAACGCACCGCCGCAGATGAAGAGAATGTTTGTCGTGTCCACCGGCGTAAATTCCTGGTGCGGATGCTTGCGTCCACCCTGCGGGGGAACGTTGGCGATCGTACCCTCGAGGATTTTCAATAGCGCCTGTTGGACGCCCTCTCCCGAGACATCGCGGGTGATGGAGGGATTCTCGTCTTTGCGGCCGATCTTATCGACTTCGTCGATGTAGATGATCCCGGTCTGGGTGCGGCTGACATCGCCGTCGGCAGCCTGCAAAAGCTTCAGGATGATGTTCTCGACGTCCTCACCAACGTAGCCCGCTTCGGTGAGCGTGGTCGCATCGACGATGGCGAAGGGAACATCCAGCATCCGAGCCAGAGTTTGCGCCAGCAGCGTCTTGCCGGTGCCGGTGGGGCCGATGAGCATGATGTTGGACTTCGAAAGCTCGATGCCATCGCCGGCCTTCTGCCGGTTCATGAAGATGCGCTTGTAGTGGTTGTAGACCGCCACCGCCAGCTTCTTCTTGGTCTGCTCCTGCCCAATGACATACTCGTCGAGGAAGGTTTTCACTTCCTGGGGTTTGGGCAGTTGGTTCGGAGTGCTGCTGGGAGGCGTCGCAGTCCGGTCATCTTCGAGAATGGAATTGCATACCGCTACACATTCATCGCAGATGTAGGCCCGTGGATAGTCGCTGGGGGACGAGATCAGTTTTGCAACTGCGTCCTGCGATTTATGGCAGAACGAACAACGCAGAATCTCATCGGTTCCGGACTTGGTTTTCACTCGGTGTTACTCCTTAGCGGTTTCAGCGGCGGGATCGAGCCTCCGTTCCTCTTATCCCTCGCCACTGTTCCGGCGCTCACTTCCGGTCAAGCGCGAAGGCCGATCATACCGCTTTTGCCGTCTTATAGATGATATCGTCTATGATTCCGTATTCCTTAGCCTGTTGCGCGTTCATGATGAAATCGCGCTCAACATCTTTCTCCACTTTGTCCAGTTTCTGCCCGCTGTGCTTCGAGAGTAACTGGTTGGTAATCTCGCGCATCCGCAAGATTTCACGGGCGTGGATGTCAATATCGGTCGCCTGACCCGACAACCCCCCCATAGAGGGTTGATGTATTAGAATCCGCGAATTGGGCAGCGCCAATCTCTTTTTAGGTTCCCCTGATGCCAAAAGTAACGCGGCCATTGATGCCGCCTGGCCGACGCACAGCGTCATCACGTCGTTCTTTACGTACTGCATGGTGTCGTAAATCGCCATGCCGGCGGTGATCGAGCCGCCCGGAGAGTTGATGTAAAGCTGTATGTCTTTCTCCGGATCTTCCTGAGCCAGAAACAACATCTGGGCGATCACCAGGTTGGCGATGTTGTCGTCGATGGGGGTGCCGATGAAGATAATGTTGTCGCGCAGCAGACGAGAGTAGATGTCATAGGCGCGTTCGCCTCGCCCCGTCTGTTCGATGACCATGGGGACGAGCATCATTTGAGGATCATTGTTTTTCACGTTCACCTGCCACACTCCGCCCCGACGCAACCGCTTTCCTGCATGGGGAGGATTCGAAAGAGCCCGCGCATTCTCTGGACTTACGCGGACTGATGGTACAAAAATTCGAGGGTCTTTTCGCTGCGGATTCTGTTTCGGATTCTATCGAGGCCCCCATCCTGTGTCAATCGAGCGCGAACCGCTTCCGAAGTCTGTTTTGTCTGTGTGGCGAGCGCTTCGAGTTCATGATTCACCTCGTCGTCGCCAACGTCGATTTTTTCCAGCTCCGCAATGCGATCCAGTAACAACGACGACTTCACATCCTGCACAGCCTGATCTCGCTGGCCTGCCCGCAGGCGCGGCAGGTCCATTTTCTTCATGTCCTCCATCTTCATGCCTTGCGCTGCCAGCGCGCGCAGGCCGCGTTCCAGGCGGAGATCGATTTGCCGGTCGACCAGCGACTCCGGCACTTCGAACTCATTGCGCTTCACCAGTTCGTTGATGAGTTTGTCTTTGGCTTCGCGCTCGGCCGTGTGCTTGCGCTCCGCTTCCATGTTCTCGCGGATCTGTTTGCGCACCCCGTCGAGGTTCTCGAACTCGCCGAGTTCCTTCGCGAATGCGTCGTTCATCTCTGGAAGATTCTTCTGCTTGATGGCCTGAATCTTCACCGTATAGATGAATGTCTTGCCCGCAAGCCGCTTGTCGTTCGCATCTTCCGGATAGATAACTTCAAACTCGCGCTCGTCGCCGGCATTGGCGCCGCGCAGATTCGCGGTAAATTCCGGGACCGTATTCTTGCCGCCGATCTCGATCAGGACTTCGTCCATGTGCACCGGCTGGGTCTTGTCGTCGACGTCCTTTGGCCGGCCATCCATCGAGGCCTGAGCGAAATCGCCGTCGGCCAGGGAACGTCCTTCGATCGAGGTGAAGGTGGCATGTTGCTCGCGAATGTTGTTCAGGGCTTCCTCGACTTCTTCATCCTTGACGACGATCTCGGGATGCTCGGCGCGCAACTCCTTGTAGCCCTCGACATTGATCTCGGGCATGATCTCGAAGCTGGCTTTGAAACGCAGTGGCTCGCCTTCGTGAATATGCAGGTCGGTGACGCGCGGCTGGGATACGGGAATCATGCCGAGTTTTTCGGCTTCCTTGCGAAAGTACTTGGGGACGAGGGCTTCGACAACGTCGCTTTTCAGGTCTTCCTTAAAGCGTTGCCGGATGATGGAGGCCGGGACATGTCCGGCGCGAAAGCCGGGCAGCCGAGCCACCTTCTGATACTTCTGAACAATCGTCTCGGTTTCCCGGGACACTTCGTCGGCCGGGATTTCGACCGATATCTCGCGTTTGACGCCGTCTTGCTTGTTTGCGTCGATGGTCTCTGTGGGACTCACGTTTACCCTTTCAGCGTTGTGGCAACGGCAAATCCGGGCTGGCTCAAGAGGATCGAGCTTGCAGGCATCCTGCTCGATTCACACACCGTTCATCTTGAGTGTAAAGAGAGAGGGGAAGGGCGTCAAACGGGGATGGGGGTGGTATATCAGAGACGGCAAAATGGACCCTCCGCCACTTCAGAATCGATTTTGAGTTTGGCCGGGGCCCGCCCGCCACGCTAAGCGCGCGCAGTTCACAATCCAATTCCCGAGATGTCCGACCTATAATTTACGACAAGGAGCTACGAGGAATGTCGACCGGTTCAAAGAAACCTAATATGACCGTCACGAGCCGCTTTCTCCATGAGAGCGCGCCCATCGCGACAAAGGTTATCCGCTGTCCATACCCCTATCCACCACCAAACCGGTACCCGATCCCTCGTCTATCTTTTCGCGGTCCCGGTCCAAAACTCGATTGCACAAGTACGGATTTGACACACGCAATTGCTATGGCATCTTTGCCAGACTCAATTTTGTTCTTGGATACGAACGTCTTCACTAAACAGTTGGAGACCGACGTGTGGGAAGCGCTGTATACGAGGCGGATACTGATCACTCCGGGAGTTTGGAAGGAGTTGCTGCCCTGGCTGAAGAGCCCGTTCTGCAACGGGTCAACTCGTGAACGCGTCATTGCTGCAGCGCGGAGTCAGGTGAATAGAGGAAAAGATATTAGCGAGGTGACCACGCCCAACATCGAGGTGCTGCTTGGCGACGAATCCTTCAACCGTCACGGCTACGAGTACTACATGCGACTACTAGCTCTCCGCAAGTTTACGGGTCCAATTGTGAAATCTGTACTCACGAAGCAGCTCGGCAGAACACCCACCGACGACCAGTTCTTTGCTGAAGTTCATGGCAAGTTCGCAGAGCGTGGTTTCCGGATGGCAAGGAAGGGATTGGAGGTCGCGGATTCGCCGAACAAGCTCGTTGACGAAGAAGTTGTGTTATCAGCCGTGCTGACTGGGATTATAACGGGGAGGGAAGTTTATATACTTACACGCGATGCCGACCTGCTAGAACAGTACTTCAAGCTGCTGACACTCATGAAGGAGCATTACCGCGCTATGCTCGCGGCCGAGCAGTATTTCGGGAATCCTAGCTCTTTGCCATTCCAGGAACTACCGGTTGAGAACGATGGCGTTCATGTGCCCCGTTTCACTGGCTCTTCGTTTTTGCAGTGTCGCACGACTGACGCCGAATTTAATCCTCTACCTGAAGAATTCAGCTTTGTGAACATACATTGCCTGCTGCTTGGCGGGGAACCCTCGCGATTGAAGCTCACGTTTTCGACCTTCTGTGCCGAGACGGAAATGGCAAAGGCCTTACAGGTGAAGGCTGCTACCAACGGACTCACCACGGATAAGTTCGACGGGCGCAATTGCACGATTAACACAGCTCGCTTTAGTCCACAGAACCACGAGGTGATTATTTCGATTGGGAAAGAAATGGTTATGCCAGTCGGAAAACTCGGCGACATTGGGATAAGCGATTTCGAAAACACGCTGTTTTGCAATGAACTGCGCACTCATCTTTCTTGGTAAAGGAAATCCATCCTTGGGCCTGACCCAGGTTGAGTCTGCGGATTCCATAACAAAAGCGGTGGCCCCAAGGGGCTGGCTCAGCTTTATGGACGCATGAGTCGCCACGAAACCGGTTGCCCCACCTGGAGGTGTTCGAAGCAGTGCACCAACTGCCGTAGCGGCTCAGCCCACCTTTCGAAAACCGCGAAAGTGGAGCAACTGCTTCTGCTACAGAATCCGCATGTTCAACGCTGAGTCGGCTCCCTGATGGGCTGGGGGTTGCGAGTGTGTTTTTGAGGCGTGTTCTGCAATGCAATGGTCTTTATTTGCCTCAGATGATTAGGTGCTTGATAATGGCGAATTCAGGCGGAATTAAGAGGCACTTTTGAGCTCACCAGCCAACCCGGCTCCGGAAACCAAGCCAGCACTTCAAGACGCAATACGTGACAAGCGCGTGCTTGAACAGATGAATTCAGAGTATAGGATTCTTCAGGACAAGCTCGACAAGATCGGTGGCTTTCGGACGACGATCAGGGGATGGTCCGTCACTCTCGTCGTTGCCTCGATCATCGCGGCGGGTTCGTCAAAGCAAGTGTCGCCATTGTTCCTTAGTCTTCTTTTCGTGTTCATCTACGCTTTCGACGCCATGGAACGGAAGCAAAACCGCTACGCAAACATATTTGGAGCACGCATACTGCAATTAGAGAAGCGGATGAGGGAGGAGCTGAGGGGGAACGCAAAGAATGATCCGGTTCTTGGCTTTTATCCAGGCATTGCGCATCACCTTCACAGTTCGCTTAAGGGGAGGTCTTCACGATATTTCGATTGGTTTCGTGATGCCGACCGTTTCTTTTATGTCGCTCAAGTGCTAGCGGTAGTGATCGCGATGGCAGTGTTAAGATTCTTGGGAACAGCTCCAAAGCCGCCTGAAATACAGAACATTTTCGAAACAGACTCCACACGTCCAACTTACCAAGTTACAGAACCAGAACATTTGCGTTCACCCGACGCTCCGCAAAGAGCCAAAGAGCCGAAGAATGTCAGACAAAAAGGCGATTAACAAATCGTTCTTAGAGCGAACGATCGAGTTGCTAGAAACGGTATACGATGAGTTCGACAACGATGATGCAGATCACGATGAAGGTCTTTTGAGGACTGCTCTTAGCTCTCTCTTAAGGGAAGGCTACTTGAGTGGGAGTTTGAAAGGCTTTGGTTTGCGAGATTTGGTGTTCGAGGTGCTCGGGGAGCATGCATCTGACAACCTAATCTATCGTGCTGAAACATTCGACACTCTCTTGGATACGTATGGTGGCGAACCGTCAGATGATGACATGCAAGACGCATATGGATATCTCGAAGGGATATTGAACTCCCTCAGGAGAAAGCTTGACCGGGTAGAGAAACGAGAAGATAGACAGGACAAATTGTGGAAGAACCCCTAATAAGAGCTGTAATTGAGCGCATGACTCGGGATGGACGTGATCTCGCACACTTGAACCGCGCTCGCGAGGTTGTCGTCTTCGGGTCTTATGCTTCTGGTCTCAATACACCCGAGTCTGACATTGACGTATTGTGTATCGGCCCCGGTCCTCGACTGAAATCTCGTGCTCTAGATCTTTTGTGGGTCGCTGAGGACAAGCTTGATGACAATGAATGGTTGGGATCAGAGCTCGCGGGGCATATAGCTAAATACGGGATTTGGGTTCGTGGAGACGGCTGCTGGCGACGCTCTGTGTTTAGCGGAACACGGGCGATTGAGAGAAAGAGAAACCGAATAATCGCACTTTCCAGAACTGCTACGTACTTTTGGAGCAGGTTGCATTCGACATTCCAGCATCAGTACGACCTTGCCATTCGCCGGGAACTCCAGAGGCTGGAGCTACTGCTAAACCATCTTCAAATTCCCCCCACAAAGGTGCTAGACGACGAGTGGTGCGGGAGCCGTGCTAGTGTCTTGAAGCTGAGAAGTTCTATCGCTGAGCTGAGGATCTACGAAAGTCAGTCGAGCATCCCGACGATACTAAAGGTTTCAGCCTAGAAACTTACTGACAAAAAAACCGGGGACAGACGTTCCCGTTTGGTGTCGAAGCCCTAAGGGGGCTGGCCCAACCTTTCCTTGATTCCCAAAATGGGGTTGCCCCACCCTTCCCGCGCTTTTTGCGGGAGGGTGGGCCTCCGCGCGGACTAGAATCTGCCTGAACGCACGTCAAACCAGTTCGATACCAGAATCAGCGCTGCCTGCACTTCATCACCTTCAGTTGCTATCGGCGCATGAAGCGGCTTGATTCCACTGCGGCCAGAGAGACTTTTGAGCGCGAACTGGAACGCGTCCGCCGCTGGTATGGCTGCTTCGTCACCGGATATGTGGTGATGCCAGAGCACGTGCATCTGCTCATCAGCGAGCCGGAGCGGGGGAAACTCTCGCTCGTGATCCAGATGCTGAAGCAACTCAGCTCACGAAAACTCAAGCCTGCGGTCAAGCCTCCTGCCGATAACGCGGAAAGGGTGGGGAAACGGGAGCGATTCTGGCAAGTTCGTTATTACGACTTTCCCGTCTGGACCGAGGCGAAGCGGATTGAGAAGCTGCGATATATTCATCGCAATCCCGTGCGCCGTGGATTGACCGAGCGTCCCGAGGATTGGAAGTGGAGCAGCTTCGTGCACTATGCCACGGGTGCCGAGGGACCGGTAGAAATTGAATCGCAGTGGACCGAACGGAAGCGGGAACGGCTGGGCATAGTGTCGACAATATTGAAGGCCCACCCTCCCGCACAAACCGCGGGAAGGGTGGGGCAACCGCCCATGGGGAAATAGCGAAAGGTTGGGCCAGCCCCCGGCGCGAGATTCCGTAGGCTGCAATGCCCTCATTCCGCACGCAGGGCGTGCACCGGGTCTACGCCGGCTGCTCTTCGCGACGGCAGGTAGGTTGCGAGCCATGCGATGACTAAGATCGAGAGCGTTGCCGCGGCGTAGGTCCACGGGTCTGCCGGGCTCACGTGGTAGAGGAGCGAACGCATCAGCCGCATGGTGGCGAAGGCGACCGAAACACCGCAGACTACTCCGATCCCGGTAAGCATGAGTCCCTGGCGCACAAACATTCGGGTGAGCGAGTCGCGCTGCGCGCCCAGGGCCATGCGGATACCGATTTCGCGCGTGCGCTGCGAGACCGCGTACGCGACCACGCCGTAGAGTCCGACGATGCCGAGCAGCAGCGTCATGGCTCCAGCGACCGATAGCATGACCAGGGTGAACGAGGTGCGCGCCATCGATTTGGTGTACAAAACGCCAACCGTGGTAGGACTGGCAAGCGGCAAATCGCGGTCGACCGACCAGACGGCTCGCTGGCTCTCGTTCATGAACGAAGCTGAACCCGCCCGCGGCGATCGGACCACGAAACTTACAAACCGGCGCACCGCTTCCTTTTGCGTTTCAAAGTTCTCCTGGAGGAGGGGCCAGTAAACCATGGTGGGTGGATCCTGGCTGACGCCGTCATCGTAGACATTGCCAGTCACTCCGATGATCTCGTGCCACGGATCGGTCGAGCCGATGCGGATCAATTTGCCGATCGCGCCGGCGGGCGAACCCCAGTATTCGCGGGCAAAATTCTCAGTGATGATGGCGAGCGGGCGCTTCTCGTATTCTTCGGTCCAGGTCAGATCCCGCCCGGCCAGCAGCGGTATACCCATGGTCGAGAAATACCCCGGTGAAATGAACCTATGGCGTCGCAGGGGCGGCATCTCACCCTCTTTGTAAGCGCGATTGCTCGAGTACACGGGGTCGAAGAACTTGCCGCCCGACATGGGAACGCTTGAGGTAATACCCACCGAGTTGACTCCGGGAATCGCGGCCAGCTGATTAAGAATGGCCTGCTGCGTGCGCACGACCCGCTCTCCCTGGCCGTTGGGAATCTGAGTTTCGGGGATGTAGATATCGAACGATTGTAGTGAGCTGGGATCCTGGAACCCGGGGGAGACGTGGGCGAGCGCGTGGAAGGTGCGGATCATGAGCCCCGAGCAGATCAGCAAAACCAGCGCCAGTGCGACTTGGACCACGACCAGGGCCTTGCGGGCGCGATGACGCTCGCGGCTCTGGCTCAGGGAGCGTCCACCTTCACGCAACCCGGTTCCTGCCGTAACGCCAGAGTATTTGAGGACGGGAATCATCCCGATGACAAGACTGACAAAGAGTGCAAGACCGAGAGTGAAGAGGAGGACAGGCACATCGATGCTAATGTCGTGGAGCCGGGGCAAGCCTGTGGGAGCGGCGTCTACGAGCATCCGCAGTGCGCCGAAGGCAAGGGCCAGGCCAATGGCGCTCCCGGAGCATCCGACGACCAGGCTTTCCAGCAGCAGGCCGGCAGTAATGTTTTTGCGGTCCGCTCCCAGAGAGGAGCGAATTGCGAGTTCTTGCCGGCGGCCTTCGACGCGCACCAGCAGTAGATTGGCGACATTCGCACAGGCCGCCAGAAGAACCAGGGCGATCGAGCCCATCAGGACCCAAACCACATTGCCGATGTCGCCGACCACATCATCTTTGAGCGGGAGCAGATAGATTCCGACGTTGGCTTTTTCAAAGAGCTCCAGGCTGAAGCCTTCGGGCGGCGGAAAGCTGCGATTGGCGACAGCGATCAGGCGAGCCAGATCGGCGCTAGCTTCC
This sequence comes from uncultured Acidobacteriota bacterium, assembly GCA_963807095.1. Lineage (GTDB taxonomy): Bacteria > Acidobacteriota > Terriglobia > Terriglobales > Acidobacteriaceae > Sulfotelmatobacter. The sequence goes on from CAWEAF010000005.1 coordinate 216,562, forward strand.
TGGATCGTGACTCCTGGCTTCAGGCGCGCCAGTCCCTGGTAGTTGAAACTGCCGAGCTTGGTTTTGCTGCGGTCGAGTTGCATCGGCACGAAGAGGTCGACATCGTACCGGTCGAGGAAATGAAAATCCTGAGGCAGAATGCCGATGATCTCGTGCGACTCGCCATCGAGCGTGAGCATGCGGCCGATGGCAGAACGGTCTCCGCCAAAATGGCGTTGCCAGTAGCCGTAGGTCAGGAGCACAGTCTTCGGCGCTTGGGGCGAGTCATCCCGACTTGTAAAGAGCCGGCCGTAGACAGGATGAACGCCAAGAATCGGAAGGGTGCCGTCTGTTACAAGGAGACCATTCAACTGCTCTGGTTGTGCCTCTCCTGTCAAGCTGAAGGAAGCGCCATCGTACATACCGATGTCTTCGAGCGTCTTGTTTTGCTCCCTGTCGATGAAATAGACAAACGGTGCGATGTTAAGTTTGGGAATGTTGAGGGCAGGAGCCTTGTACCAGACGCCAATGAGGCGATTCGGCTGTGGGTAACTGAGCGGCTTAAGAAGCACTCCTTCGACAACGCTGAAGACGACGGTATTTGCGCCGACGCCCACGGCCACCGTGATGAAGATGATCGTCGTAAACAGAGGCGAACGACCGAGGCGTCGAAACACCTGCTTGAGCTGACCGAGAAAGAAACCCACGGAGCCTCCTGAATTCACCCCATTGGATCGTGAAGGTTGGCGGAACTTGGCCCTAACCTAACATTAGTTGCAAGCTGCGTGCCAGGACGGGCAGCTTGCAATCGCAAGATTCTATGGGAGAAGCGGAATCCTGTCACGGCAAACCTGGTCGCTTTCGGATCTTGATGTTCGTTCGTGAACAGTGCGTACTGTTGAGTCCAAAACGGGGGCTGGCCGAGCTTTAAACCCGCCGATGCTACATCAAAGGCCGTTGCGCCAGCTTTCGAACCTACGAAAGCTGAGGCAACCGATTCGGTGGTGACTCATGCGGAGGCAAAGCTGGGTCAGGCCCCCAAACTGAATCCGCATGTTCAACGCTGGGGTCAGTCCCAACAGTTCTAGCGTTTCCTGTCAGGTCAAGGTTATAGTGCTTCCGCCATGTGACTTGGCCCAGGATCATCCATGAGCAAAACGCTGAAGTGTCGCTTTCGAATTGCCGCGTTCGTCACCCTGGTTGCAATGGCAAGCGTCGCTCTGAACGCGCAGGGGTCTGGCCAGAACAAACAGCCCATAGCGATACGTGCAGCGCGTCTGGTTGACGGCAAAAGCGACAGCGTCATCAAAGATGGGGTCGTGCTAGTTATCGGCGAAAAGATTGTTGCCGTCGGTTCCGGGCTGGCTATTCCCGCGAACGCAAGAGTCATTGATTTGGGAGACGCGACTCTCCTTCCGGGCCTGATTGATGCTCACACGCATCTGCTCTCAGAAATGGACGGATCCAATCTATCGCTGCAAGACGTGGAGTGGTTGCGGATTGTGGCGACGCAGAGTACCGCAGAACGAGCATTACTGGGGGCAAAATTGGGAAGAGAAGACCTGGAGTCAGGGATTACGACGGTACGCGATGTCGGAAACTCCGGGGTCAACGGCGACGTGGCTTTGCGTCGCGCGATTCAGCGCGGCTGGGTGCCAGGCCCACGGATGGTGACCTCGACTCGGGCGCTGGCTGCGCAAGGAGGACAGTTCGGAACACTGACTCCCGCAGCTCAGAAGTTGATCGACGAGGAATACGTGACCGTTCGCGGTTCAGAGAACGCGCGCCAGGCAGTTCGTCAGGCTCTCTATGACGGAGCGGGCTGTATCAAGGTCATTGTGAATGGCTCGCCGGCGAATGTGACGCTCGATGAAATGAAGGCCATCGTGGAGGAAGCCCATACTACAGGGGTGAAAGTGGCTGCGCATGCCGTAAGCGACGAAGCCGCGCGCATAGCGGCACAGGCCGGAGTCGATTCGATAGAGCACGCCTATGCCGTCTCGGACGATGTACTGAAAATGATGGTCGAGAAGCATATTTTCCTGGTGCCGACCGATGGGACGGTGAAAACGTTTGTAGACATGAGCTTCGGTGATCGTCAACCAACCCAGAACGAACGAGCCGAGCGCGAAAAAGAATATGCGCCGTTCGTCAAGCAGGAGCAAGAGCGCTTAAGGCGGGCGGTGAAGCTCGGTGTCCCGATTGCGGCGGGTTCAGACATGTACTTGTCCATGCCCCGGATGACCCGCGGGCAGGCGAGCTTGTTAGTCTACGAGGCCTATACGGAAGCGGGCATGACGCCCATGGAAATTATTCATGCGGCAACCCGCAACGCTGCGGAACTGCTAGGCATGCAGGATCGAGTTGGTACTTTGGAGCCGAAAAAACTGGCTGACATCATCGCCGTCCCAGGAGATCCTTTGGAGGATATTCGGGCCCTGGAACATGCGAAGTTTGTGATGAAGGGTGGAGCGGTCGTGGTGAACAATAACTAATCGACTTGATGTGTCTTCTCCTCGGAAGCTGGCCATCCATCAGTTATTTCACCAGGCCCCTCATCTTCTTCCATTTTATTCATCCCCGTCGTGTCGCGGATCGATGGTTAGTGTGCCTGTCCCCGTTGCGTTGGTGTAGTTCGGATTGAAGCTGAAGAACGTCGCCGAAACGTTGTAGGTTCCAACCTGCGCTGGCGGTATCAAGAAGCCGTTATAGGTAAGCAGCGGAAGGCCGAATACCAATCTGCCATCCACACCGATCACTTTGGCCAGGCAGAAATGAATGCGGCCGTTGAAATCGGCATCCGCGGGGCAGATCACATTGACGACCGGGGTAGCTTGCGTGATGGTCAGAGTTCCGTTGACAAATGCGAACGCGTAGTTGGCCGCGGTGAGCGTTCCGGGGCCGATTGTGATCGGATAAGTACCCACGCGCGACGTAGATGTCGCAGGACTCGCGAGCATCGGAGCGCCGCTCAGCACGGCTGCCGTGTCTCCATTCACGAAGCCTGCCGGGGTAAACGTCAGCGGCGGGACTGGACTGCCGAATACCATCGTCTGGTTGTCAGCAGTGATCGTGAGCAATACCGGGGCCACGGTGAGGGCCAGACTCGTGCTGGAGGCTTCGAATATCGACCCTCCAGAGTAGTTCGCGGTGAGGGCGTGCGATCCCGCATTCAAGGATGGAACCGTGATGCTGGCTACGCCGCTGCCATCGAGTTGAGCTGTACCGAGAGAGGCGGAGCCGTCGAGGAAGGCGACACTTCCTGCGGGGGTTCCTGCGTCGGACGAGACGGTCGCCGTCAGGGTTACCGGCTGGCCGTATACGGGCAAAGCGGGGGTGGAAACGAGAGCGGTCGTGGTGCCGCTAATCGTCAGCGATCCGAAGCTAAGCGGCGCATAGTTCGCGTCGCCGGAATATTGAGCTGTGTAAGTATGTTGACCGGGACCTACATCGACGATGGGAATCTGCGTGATGCGCCCACCGACGGGCGCGGTCGCAACGATGCTTCCATTTTCAAGAACGCTGACTGTGCCGGTGGGAGCAGCAGCACCCGAGACAATGGTCTGAACGATAGCCGAGACGGTGATGGTCTGTCCCGTGTTGTCCACCGTAACGTCGTTGGGCATGACGAACAACTCGCCCGCCAGGTAGACAAAGCTCGCAGCGCTGCACGGGAACGGCGGGTTGCTGTTGGAAATGTTGTTGGTGACGGTGACATTGTTGGCCGCGGTCGCCGCCAGAGTGTTGAGCACAGAGACAATGCCGGGACTGGCGGGCGTGACCGGTCCGGGTCCAAGGTTAAAGTTGGCGTTGTTGACCTGGGTTGCAGGAAAGTCAGTTGTCCCGGTGGATTTGAAGCCGTCAATCTCCACATTGTCGAAGGTGATACCCAGCGGGAAATTGACTCCGTTCACGTTGTATCCGCGCAAGGTCGATGAATTCTGGCGGTTCAGCACATGATAGTTCTGCACCAGAATGTCATGAAAGTTCGGGAACAAGGTTCCAGTCGAACTCGAGTTGAAAGGATTGAAGACCAGCGGATGCCCGGGGTTCTGCGCGCAGATATTCCGGTAGGTGATGTTCTTGACCTCGCCGCCTTTGCTGGAATCAGACTTGATTCGAATCACGTTCTGATTCAGGGCGGCAGCGCCATCCATCACGATGTCGGTGACGAGAACATTTTCTGCGCCGGCATTGGTTTCGCTGCCAATCGAGACACCGTGCCCCTGGTAAAGGAAGCTGTTGGAGACGGTCACGTTGGAGACGTGTCCTACCCCGGCCTTGATCGCAACGTGATCGTCGCCATCGCTGATGTAGGACTTGGTGATCGTGATGTCGTGGGAGCCTGAGGGATCGATGCCGTCGGTGTTGGGCGACGTCGTGGGCGCGGTGATCTTCACACCCCACGCCGTAAAAAAGTTGCCGGTGCCGAACACGTGGAACTTGGGAGAGTTCTGCAGCGTGATCTTGTAGAGCGTGAAGTTGTCGGCAGTAACGAGCTGGATCATGCGCGGCCGCGGGTCGAGCTGTGTCTGCGTCCACCAGGAAACCGTCTCTCCATTCAGGTTCTGGCCGCCGCGTCCGTCAATGATGCCGTAGCCCATGATCCCCGAGCCGCTCCCCGGTTGGATGGTGATGATCGGCGTGCAGTCGGAAGAACTGGAGCCCGGGCAGGGATAGTCGGCGCGGTTCAGAGAAGTAAAGACGGTTACACCGGCGTCTACCAGTAAGGTCACTCCCGAGGGAATGGTGATGGGCTGAATCAGAAATGCATCGTTGCCGCTTCCGGTCGCAAGTTCCACGGCCTGTCCTACTGCGCAGGTGTTGAGGGCCGTCTGCAGGCGGGCGGTGTCGAAGCTGGTTTCGTCAAGGGATGACGACGTCTGGTTGGCCGTGAGCACGGTGCACGATGGGGGAAACGTAGGCTCGGTGACGGTGCGGCTATCCTGAGCGGGCAACCAGGAAGAAGCAATTGCTACGAGGATTGTGTAGAGAATAGTTTGGATGATTTTTGCGCGCAAAGCGGAGAAAGAATTGCTCATTGGCGGGCCTCCTGCGGGTGGGGAGTTACTGTCGCACCCAATGGCGGCACAACCTCACAACTCCGGCGGGCGGAGGTTAGCACGCGTGGATGCCCATTACCATCAAGTAGTTCTAAACGCTGCGTTTAGATTTTCTTGGGAATGAACAGAATCGGTTCTCGGCGAGAATTCCACGGACTCAACCACAGTGATCCCGCGGCCTGCGCGCCTTGTGCGCGCCGGAAGACCTGTGCAACTCAGGTCGGCGCCTCTACCGGCGGATCATCCCATCCTGGCTATTTGCGCGAAAGGTCGATTGTGCATGTGCCGTGTCCGTCTCCTCCTTGAAAATGGGAGAATGTCCCGCCGTGGACCAGGTCCAGCCCATCGAAATGGCACGTAAAATTGTAGTTTCTCATTTCGTCGTGGGATTGTTCAGAGCAATGCTGACCGTCGGGGACCATCCCCGATTCATGTAGATTCAAATCCGTGCTCAAGTGCAACTCGATCACTCCTCCGAAGGGCGTTCCGCCACCCCCTGCGGTGATTTTGGCGTCACCCTCTGCTTTCCCCTTATATCCGTACGCACAGGCGTTGGGGCCTTGTTGAACTTGTTTCAGTTCAATTTTGAACTTTCCTGGTCCCTCTCCTTCAAGCCCACCCATCTGAGTGTTCAGATCGAATTCTCCGCTAGCCGTCCGCTTTTCTTCGATCCCCATTTCTGTCTTGTTATAGGCGTATACCAGGGCCAGGTGCATGGGTCGCAAATTGCCTGGCAGCATGGGATTGTCGCAGGGGACCACCAGCTTCTTTGCGTTGTTGATTTCATCTTCCGCAAACTGTTCGATCGCCTTGTCATTTGCGCTGACCAGAGGTGAGATAAGGACTCCCGTGCCGAAGGGAAGTTCCTGGGTCACGGCACTGGCCGCGATGTTGGCGACTTTCGGAAATGCGGTCCCTTGAATCTCCGAGGAGGCGTCATCGAGGCCACCGATCACCTGGTTGCCGTATTCGTCGGTGTTGGCCGCCTTCTGCGTCAGGGGATTGGTCGGATGCTCAGCACAATCTTTCAACTCCGCGATCTCGCCCAGCCACCCGGAGATTTCGTTGTACCCATTGATCACATCACGGGCGGTCAGGATGTTGTCGACGGCTTTCGCAGATTTTTCCCACTCCATCTGCTCCAGCTGCTTTACATCCATGCTTTTGGTCAACTCAACCAAGTTCCAGATGACGAACTGGCCCCCGTTATCGCCGCTTCCTTCACCACTTCCGCCTCCCTGCGCCCACGCGGACGGCACCAAAGCGAAAAAATCCCGTGAAGAAACCTGCGGTGCGGCAGGATGAATCTTTTGCAGGACTTCTGCGGGTAGAGCGCTTTCCTGAAGGAAGTAGTGCAAGACAAACTGCATTTCTTTTGGACCAGCCTGCTTGGCGGTCAGGCTCGGCTTTATGACCTGAACGCCCGGAAGCTTCGATCTCTCGAGCTCCGCCGCAGTGGGAGTGTATTTCTGGCCGGGGTTGATCGTGATGGTCTCGTCGCTGGTGACGCCGTCAGCAAAGGTCAGCAGATAGTGCAAAGACGTATCGGTCTGGCCGATGACTTGGACCTTGGTCTTGGCCAAAAACTCCGCGGCTTGCCGCGTAAAGTGATATTGGCTCATCAATCTGCTGACCCGCGGGTCGTTGACCACCGGGCTATCGAAGGCGCGACTGGAATCGGACGGCTCGCCGGCCTGGCTAATCTCCTTCAGCTTTCGCGAAATCACGCTGATCTCAAACCCGATGACAATAGTCCCGGCCAGCAGCAACCCCGCAAACAGGGCTACTCTGCGATGGGACTTCAAGTAGGCAATCATGGATTCCTCGCTCTGTGCGACGCTGCTTCTCGCGCTTCTATCTAATAAGGCGAAAAAGAATGCCGGATTAGCTCAGCCTGGGACGCTATTCATCAACCGCAGACCGACCGGAATCGACCGGTCAGTGGAGGAATCAGTCATCGCAAGCCACGAGTGGTTCGGGTGCGCGGCTGACACGGGACACAGCCAGCGCTTTTGCGAAACCCGCGCCAGGAAGGCTTTTTAGCGACGAAGGAGAGGAGGATGGTGGGCCTCCAAGTGCGGAAGTGGTCCACTCACGTCCGTCTTCAAGTCTTTGGCTTGAACGGCAGGTATCGCCGCTGCAGAAGCTCAGGCGCAGTTAAAGATTCTTGCCAACTTATTCGCGTGTTCGCCTTCACGATCAAAGGCGCGGCGGACCGCAGTGAAGGATTCCGAAAGAGGAAAGATGTCGCGCGTGACCAGCAGATCGGCATCCTGCGCGCCGACCGGATGCCAGTAGACACCATCGGCAGTAACCGTGACTTCCGGCACTAAGTCGGCGCGACTCAGTGCGACCCCTTCGCTGGCAACGCCACGCAAGGCGATCCGGCGGATGACCCGGTCTTCCTCGGCAATCTTTTCCTCATCGAGGAATTGACGGAACGCCTCAGCCTCGGCGTCGGTTGAAACCGTAGCAGCCAGACGCACTCGAAAGCCATGCGCGCGAGCGCGCCGAATGCCTTCGCGAGTGCGCGCCCAAGTGCCGGGCCCGCGATGCAGGTCGTGCAGTTCAGGCGTCGCGCTGTCCAGGCTGATTTGCAGGACAATCCGATCACGGGGCAACGCTTGCAAGCTCTCCATGCGCCGTCCGGCAAAAAGCATTCCGTTGGTCAGCACCGTGGTCGGAGCGGCTGCTGCGCAGGCAAGCAAAACCTCGCCAATGTCCTCCAGCAGAAACGGCTCGCCTCCGGTCACAAAGATTTCTTTGACGCCAAGCCCCGCCGCTTCGCGAGCGATCCTCTGCACCCGTTCGAGGCCCAGTTCCCGTCGCAGCGCGGTCGGCGAGGAACGGACGCAGCAGTAATCGCAATGCAGGTTGCAGTCGAAATTCGCGTAGAGCCAAAGCCGCGAGGCCACCCGCCGATCGTCTTCCGCCACCCCAACGGCGGCAGGAACAGCACCGCAGCGGAAGACCCATCGGGCGCGGCCGTGATCAACGGTTGTTTCCAGCAGCGGATTCCCGGTGAACCGGCACCAGGTTTCGAGCTCAGGTCCGATGCTTGCTTCGTCGCCCACTAACGCCACCAGATCGCCCGGCTGGCTGCGGCGCAGCAGGGCGATCAGCTCCGGCAAGAGGCCGGCCGTAAATGTCTTGCGCCCGATATCCAGATCGATGTCAGCCTTCATCCGAATGCGTGCATTTTACAGTTCTGAGCGCACTCGGAGATAGCTTCGTACGGCGCGCGCCTTACTGCGCTTTCATCCATGTCTCCGAGCCGGTCACCTTCACTGCCAGATCCGAAATAAAGATATGCAGGGGTTTGCCATCGGCGGTGCCCCGGTGCTCGGTCGAAAACAACAGCGGGCCTGCCTTCTTATAGCCTGTCCAGCCCGCGGTCACCAGGCTCGGCTTCTGGGCTCCGCCGCGGTGATAGACCAAGCACTCGACGCGACCATCTTTGCCGACGTAAAGGTCCCAGGTGTCGCCTGGCGTATAACCACCGGCTTCCGCGGGATACTTCACCGAGACCAGTGTGGCTGATCCGCTGCCAATCGGTAGTTTCTTCATACCGTCATCGGTCACGCTGGCGCTCTTGTCCCAATACGCGTGGAAAGGGAACAGGAGCCAATAGTTGTCGTTGACGAAAGACGGTTCGACTTCCTTCTTCACCTGCTCGGACTGGCTGCCGAGATGAGAGCTGTCGTACGAAACCTTTACAGGCTTGCCGTCCTTGTCCGTACTCTCGTAGGTGATCTTGCCGGTCTTGGGCTCCCACTCCCACTTGTGCGCAACTTTGAAGAGTCCGGGGATTTCCCCGTTCCAGGTGTAGCGGATTGCCTGAATCTGATCCCATGAGTCGATGCCGTAGGTTTTGGCGATTTGTTCAAGAATTGGCGCGCGCGCCTGCGCCCCGGAATTTGGAGCAAGCACCAGCGCTCCGAAGAATAGGAAGCAGATCGTGATTGAGCGGGCGAACTTCGTCATGGAGGATTCTCCTTGCAAGGTGCGATTAAGCCATAACCGGACGAATTGGGGTATTAGACAAAGGTATTGATCCCTACCTTGGTATGAATCGATGATGCACAGATGATGCTGGATGCACAATCTTGAGTGAGGCGGAAGCCTTCACTTCATTTGTCTGGTTGGCACAGTGGCAGCCGATCGTTTGAATCTGCGCCAAGCGAGAATCACGGCAGCGATTGCCAGGCATCCGTATTCGACCAGCATCACCCAGCCGGGAAGCGCTCCCCAAGGATGCCCAAGTACTCTCAGGTGCCATTGGACGTACGTCGGGATGATGCTCACCGTCCAAATGACGATCAGCAGGGTCGAAGCCGAGGTCAGGAACGGCAGCAGCCACAACAAGTACCAGGGGAAAACAGCAGGCGCACACAGAAGAGCTGCCGCCATTGGCCAGGCAGTTTCTGCCGGAGACCACTCCGGCGCTCGGCTTCTTAGCCAGGTCGCAGTCGCCAATCCGACGAGAACTGCCAGCCCAGCCAGCAACTGCGGAGGCGCGACACGATCGAGTGCGGCAAACACGGGACCGTTAAAGCGGAACGTCTGCACATACGTGCCCAGCGAGCCGATCGGAATGCGGCCAGGGTTGAGAAATGAACGATTCAGAAATGGCACGTAGAGGGCTGCGACCGCGGCCACCGCCAGCGCCGCGTCGCGAATGCGAACCCGCTTCCAGTAGAGGGGTAAGAGTACGACCGGCAGAAATTTCACTGCCACGGCCAGCCCAAGTGCGACAGCCGCAACGGCCCGCCAACGTCGCACTAACGCAGCGGCGGATACGACCAGCAACAGCGCGCCAACAATGTCGATGTGACCGCTTCCCGCCACCTCGATGGCCAGCAATGGATTCCAAGCGAATGCCAGCACCAGGTGCGCTGCCTGCCGGGTCGAACGCATCAGATCGAGCAACACAAAAACAATTGCGAGCTCGCACAGCGCAAATGCCAGCTTCATCGCAAATACAGATTCGTGAATCGCCGTTACTCCACGGAAAAACAACTGCGCGCCCGCCGGATACGGGCTGGGCAGGTTGGGGTTGTTCAGGCCGCGGGTTTCCGAGGTATGCAGCGCTTTCGCTGCAGGATCGCTGGGCACGACAAGATAGGGGTTGTAACCGAGCCTCTGCAGGTGGCCGTCCCAAACGTATCGATGAATGTCATCATCTGCGCCTGGAGGCAGCCGGAGAAATTCGACGTGCCACACAGCGGCGAGGGCGAGCCCGATGACGACCATGCGTCGCGGAAACGTCAGGGTGGCGGGCACCTGCCCTGAGCGAAGTCGAATGGGGCCCCGCGCGCGAAAAAACTCACGGATCGCTAACAGGTAGACAATTCCCGCAAGCGTTAGGGCGGCCATGAAGTACCTTCCGCCTCGATCGCCGAAGTTGCGGGAGCAGATCGTTAGCGCCACGCACAGTGTGGCGCCGAGTGCGTACACTCTCCGCTGGGGAGCGAGCTTCACCGGTCTCCTGTGCCCGTGCGGAGTTGTGCTTCCGAAAGCTTCGACTCTTTGAGCCAGGCTGCCGTGCGCGGAGCCCTTGCCGGAGCCAGACGCAACTCCGCGGCCAGGCGTGTCAGGTCGTCCGCTACATCGATATCGTAAAAATGGTCTGCGAAACCTACGGACAGCTCAAGAGTTCGCGCACGCGACAGGAGTTTCTCGAGCGCGCTGCTGGTGCCCATGCCATCGCCCGCGAAAAGCGTAGGATGAGACGCCTTTGCCCCGACGAGATAGTAGCCACCGTCGTGCGTCGGCCCCACGACCACGTCATGCGCGCCCAGCGTTTCGAACGCATCTTCGAGAACCGAACCTGGTAAATGAGGGCTGTCGCTGTTGAAGGCAATGGTGCGTCGTTGACGGGCGTTTCTTTGGTGATCATCTGTTTGTCGACCTTGGCTTCGATGATCTGGCGCGAAGTGCGCAAATACGGAAGTGAGGCCCGCGGCAAGCCCTTCCCCTTTCTGGGCAACTACGCTCACTCCAGTGCCTGCCAGTTGCGCCAGTTCGTTTACGTCGGCGTCGGGGCACATGATGGCAACCTCCACATCGCCGAGTGACCACGCCAGTGCGAGGGTGTCCTCCAGAAGACAGCAATAAAAGGCAGTGACGGCCTCGGGAGAAAGGTTGCGCGCGAGGCGGGTCTTGACCGCTCCCGGCCTGGGTGCTTTCGCCATGATGACGAGCACGCGGTCGCTGCCCGACGAACGCACGAACGTATCGCTAGAAGATTTCATAGAGTGTTGGGAATAATATACGACGGGCGACGGTGGCCCACTCAAGCGCGGAACAACAGCTTGGTTTTGAAAACTGCCTTCCATGTGGAGTATACTGTGGAATGGGTTCCACATATGAAAATTGTTCAGATCGTGCTCGACAAAAAGCTGTTACATGCCGCCGATCAAGCCGCGAAGCGCACTCGGCGAAACCGTTCCGCGTTGGTGCGCGACGCCCTGCGGGAACATCTCCGACGGTTGGAACTGCGGGGCAGAGAGGAGCGCGACCGCCAGGGCTACTCGCGACATTCGGCAGCCGAAGCGGAAGTGCAGGGTTGGGAATCGGAGGCCACGTGGCCGGAAGAATAGCCCGAGGCCGGATAGTCCGAGGCGAGGTTCGGCTCTACCAGTTCGCCACGCCCGACAAGAAACGACCCGCTCTCGTGCTTACCCGCGACAGCGCCATCGCATATTTATCCTCCGTCACAGTTGCGCCGGTCACTTCCACGATTCGCGGCGTGCCCTCGGAAGTCGTTCTAAACGAGGAGGACGGCATGAAGTTTCCATGCGCGGTGAACCTGCACAATGCGGTTACGGTGTCGCAAGAGCGCCTGGGGAAACGCGTCGCCCAGCTTAGTGAAGCACGCATGAATGAGGTGTGTGCCGCTCTGCGCTTCTCTCTGGGTTGCGATTCGACCTAGTGACTGGGAACCTTCCGCTTTTCTCCGAATTTCAAGAACCGCCCCACTCAAGCCAAAACCGGGCTTGAGTGGGCCACCCTTTGTCATCCCGACCGTTGCAGATCATCGCAAAGCGATGATCTGCGGAGTGGAGGGACCTTGTGTTCTTGGGGGCGAGGAACGCGTGTGAACATCGATTCGGACTCGACGACACGAAAACGCAAAGGAACGGCGGAGGACTTTGTGCCGCCGTCGAATTCACCTCGTATGCGAACGTCCTAAAGCTGCAACTGAAGCAACATCGTGCCCGCTGCTAGATGGTCGCCATCGACGTTTGCGCGCTTGAATAGTCTCCGGGGCTGTCGGGATTGAGGCTCTCACGCCGCTCCCTTCGCGGTAAGCGATTCTCAGGAAAAAGAACGCGTCATCTCTTCCCCATTCACATATGTTTCTCGCTTTTGTTGCCCTGTGAAAGCATCGAACTGGTGCCGTAGGTGCTCCATTTGCAGTGCATGCGGGCTGGAAGTTAGACTTAAAGTTGGTTGTCCCTAGACGTTCCTTCCTTACGGTGAATCTATGCTCGTAGTCATGAAGGCGCAGGCCAGCGAAGAGCAGGTGCGCGCCGTTTGCGAAAAAATCGAAAAGCTCGGATACCGGGCGCATCCCATGCCGGGCGCAACCCGCACCGCCATTGGCATCACTGGCAACAAGGCCGAAGTCGAGCAGGGCACGCTGGAAGAGATGCCCGGCGTGCAGGAAGTCATACAGGTCTCGAAGCCTTACAAGCTGGTCAGCCGTGACGTGAAAGAAGAAAACACGGTGATTCGCTTTCCGGGGACCGCGGCGACCATCGGTGGTCCGGGGCTGGCGATTGTGGCTGGGCCGTGCGCGATCGAGAGCCGTGAGCAGGCTTTCGCCGTAGCGGAGCGCGTGCATCGCGCCGGAGCACAGTTTTTCCGGGGCGGCGCCTACAAGCCCCGCACTTCGCCGTATTCCTTTCAGGGACTCGGCGAGGAGGGGTTGCGCATCATGGCGGAAATCCGCCAGCAGTATGGGATGAAGATCATCACGGAGGCCATCGATCACGAGTCGCTTGACCTGGTCGCAGAATATGCCGACGTGATCCAGATTGGCGCGCGCAACATGCAGAATTTTTCGTTACTCAAGCGCGCCGGGCGAGCCCGCAAGCCGGTTCTGCTCAAGCGCGGCATGTCGGCGACCCTGGAAGAATTCCTGATGGCTGCGGAGTACATTCTGAGCGAAGGCAACTATAACGTGGCGCTATGCGAGCGCGGCGTCCGCACTTTTGCCGACCATACTCGCAATACGCTCGATCTGAGCCTGGTTCCCGCCGTCCAGCGGTTGAGCCATCTGCCGATTCTGGTGGATCCCAGCCATGGGACCGGCAAGCGGAACAAGGTCACCCCACTATCGCGCGCCGCAGTCGCGGTTGGCGCCGATGGATTGCTCGTGGAAGTGCACGATCGTCCCGATGAAGCGCTGTCGGATGGCCCGCAGTCGCTGTTCCCCGATCAGTTCGATGTGCTGATGACGCAGGTGCGCCAGATCGCCGCGGTGGTGGGACGGAGCGTGCCGGAGATTGGAGTCAGGGAGACGGTGGCGGCGAAGTAGTGGCCGAACCACATAAAATGCTCGCTATTCGGGATTAAAGACTATGACGCTTGCGATTTACGGAGCACTGGGACTCCTAATTTGTGGTTTTTCTCAATCAGCGTCCGCGATCCCCCAAACTGCGAAACCGGAGAAGATTTATCACATCGGGGGAGACGTAAAGGCTCCGCGGGTAGTCTCATCACCTCAGCCAAGTAGTGACGAGGAATCGATGTCGGATGCGAGCGCAGGCAAGAAAGCTCTCAAATCTGGTACGACACTGCTGTGGATCGTTGTAGGAGAGGACGGCTCGGTGCGGAGAGTGAAAGTCTCTAGAAGCCTAAGCCGACATCAAGATGCAATGGCTGTTGACGCCGTTAAGAAGTGGAAATTTGAACTAGCCACGAAAAGGGGTATCCCTGTGGCAGTCGAACTGGGCGTCGAGGTGGAATTCCATCCCTACCATTAGCCTTTCTCGGTAAAGTCTGATAATCTGATTCTATGAAAAAGAAGGTTATCTCGGTTACTGAAGCGGCACGCAATTTTGCCGACTGTGTAAATCGCGTCCGTTATCAAAACATGGAGTTCGTATTGGTAAAGAATGGGCTACCGGTAGCCCGACTTGTGCCCAACGAAGAAAAAACCAGTACAGGACGTGAAGTGGCGAAGGCCCTGAGAGCGGTTGAACTTTCCAGCGAGAACGCAAGAGCTTGGCGGCGCGACCTGCGCAACGGGCATAAGATTCTGAAAGCTCCAACCAATCCGTGGCCATAGTTCTGGAAACGGACGTTATAATACGAGGTGAACGGGCGACCTTTGATCTGGAAAAATGGCTTGCCTTACAACCCAATGAGCAATTCCAGATTGCAGCCATCACAGTCGCCGAGTTGTGGCACGGCGTCGAGCGAGCAACCCAAGGCTACCGCACTGAACGCGAGCTTTACCTTAGAACCGTTCTGAGTGCCATACGGATTCTTCCCTACACAGAGGCCACTGCCCTCGAACATGCTCGTCTTTGGGCAGAATTGGAGGTATCCGGCAATATGATTGGCTACTACGACCTTATCGTCGCGGCGACAGCACTGGAACATGGGAGTGCCGTAGCAACATTCAACGAACGCCATTTCCGGTCAGTGCGCGGTCTTACAATAGTTCGACCGAACGTCTGAAAGCCCGGCTAAACGCTAGCCCGCATTCTGCTAGTCTCTTAACGCTACCTTGAGAAGACTCCTCTTCATCGTTGTGCTATTACCCATCCTCGCGGGGCTCGCCTGGTGGTATTTCCGTGAGCAGTCGCTAGCCGACTACAGCCCGGCATTTCGTGAATACGCCTACGTCAGCAACGGCAAGAGCAACACCGTCAGCGTGATCGATTTGCGCACGTTTGCATTGGCGAAGACCTTGCACGTCGGCAGCGAGCCCACCGGTCTCGCAGCCAACACGAGGAAGAATGAGATTTACGTGGTTAACGCCGGGTCGAGCAACGTCAGCGTGATCGATGCCGAGACGAACAACATTGTGGCGACCATCGGCGTGCACGGGCGCCCGTACTTCATCGACGTGTCGACGGACGGCAAGCGTGCTTACGTGGCTAATTCAGGATCGGCAAATGTCAGCGTGATCGATCTCGATCGTCGCATGGTGATCGGCAACTTGCGGGTGGGCGGATCGCCGGGACTGGCGCGTGTCACGCCGGATGGGTCCACCGTGGTGGTCTCGAATCGTGGCGACAATACGGTCTCCGTCATCGATACGAAGGCCTTGCGGGTGCGCGCAACCCTGCCGATATGCCAGCAGCCAGAAGATATTGCCATCCTGCCAGACTCGACGAAAGCTTTTGTTTCCTGCTCAGGGTCGTCCCAGGTGGCGTCGATACAACTGCAGAGTCCGGCGCACAAAGACGACCGCGTGCTGGCGCTGATCGATGTTGGGCGCACGCCCGTAAGCCTCGCCATGAAGCCGGATGGCGGTGAAATGGCTGTCTGCAACTTCGACTCCGACAGCATTTCGATGATTGAAACGGGAAACGACGAGGTCGGCAGCAGCCAGGAAATCGGGCAGCATCCTTCGCGAGGCGTGGTCACACTCGACAATTCGCGGCTGTACGTCTCGAATTTCGGATCGAACAGCGTTGCCGTGTATGACATCGATATGGGCCGGCGAATTGCTACTCTCACGGTAGGAAGCCGTCCCGACGCGCTGGCGCTCACGCCCGACCAGAATTATCTGCTGGTGGTCGATACGCAATCGGGAGACGTGACCATCATTCAGAAGCGCAAGCCGAAGCGCACTCTGGAGACTTCGGAATATGCGTTGCTGACTATGATCCCGGTGGGCGTGCAGCCCAATGCCATCGTGGTGAAGGCGTTTCTGGCGCACCCTCCAAAGCGATAGCGGGGAGCGCAGCGCATCCGGAATTCCGCCCTGAAAACCTTGAACCACGAAGGACACAAAGGTACACAAAGGAAGCCACTTCGTGTCCTTAGTGGTTCACGCTCTAGCTTGGGGAGCAACCGAATTCTCGGCGTTATTGCCGCAGAACCGATCGAACGCGGCTTTCAGATCGGCCGCGATGGCCGGAGCTTCGCGTGATTCGATGTCGCGCCGCGGCATCATGTAAACGAGCTCGCCGTCGCGCAGGATGGCAATCGATGGCGAAGAGGGGGGATATCCGGTGAAGTAACTGCGAGCGCGTTCGGTAGCTTCGGTATCCTGCCCTGCGAACACGGAGAAGGCTTTCTCGGGCTTTGTCGCATTCTGCAGTGCCATCCGGACGGCAGGCCGCATGCGTCCCGCGGCGCATCCGCAAATGGAGTTCACAACAACCATGGTGGTGCCCGGATTCTTCAGTGCGCTGTCGACCTCAGCGGCGTTTTTGAGTTCGGCGATTCCCAGGCGAGTCAACTCCTCGCGCATGGGTATGACCATAATTTCGGGATACATCGGCATAGTTTTCATTCCCCTCGGTTGGTATGAATCTATTGTAGCGTGTTGCGGCTGTGTATATTGAAGGCGATCCATGCTCATTCAGGAAAACGTTCCACTCGCGCCTCTCACTACCTTTCACATTGGAGGTCCCGCTCGATTTCTTGTCGAGGCTCGATCGCCCAGCGATGTGCAGGAATCAGTAGCTTTTGCACGAGCGCGGAGTTTGCCGCTTTTCGTGCTCGGAGGCGGCAGCAATCTGGTCGTTTCCGACGGAGGGTGGCCTGGACTGGTGCTCAAGGTGGGAATAGCTGGCGTCGAGCGTCGTCCTGGCCTGCAGGAAGGGAAGGCCCTGTTTGACGTTGGAGCGGGCGAGTCATGGGATCGTTTCGTCGCGGAGGCAGTCAACGCGCAATGCGGCGGAATCGAGTGCCTGAGCGGCATTCCCGGAAACGTTGGCGGGACGCCAGTGCAGAACGTCGGTGCCTACGGTCAGGAAGTCTCGGAGACCATCGACTCCGTTGAAGCCTTCGATTTAAAGGATGGACAGGTCCGCGAATTGTGCCGCGAGGCCTGCGGCTTTTCCTACCGCACGAGCGTCTTCAATACCACGGAGCGTGGACGTTTCATCCTTCTGCGCGTCACCTACCGCTTCGAACCGGGCGGCGCGCCGCACCTCGAATATGCCGATCTGAAGCGGCATTTTGAGGAACGCGGCTCGTTGCCCACCCTTGCGGAGACCCGCGAAGCCGTTCGGGAAATCCGCGCCCGAAAAGGCATGCTGATTGTGGAAGGCGATCCGGACTGCCGCAGCGCCGGATCTTTCTTCAAAAATCCCATGCTCTCTCAGACGGAGCATGAAGCATTGAATCGTCGCGCAACTGCCAAAGGGTTGACCGTGCCTAGCTTCCCAGCGCTTGAGCAGGCGCACAAGGTTTCTGCGGCGTGGCTGGTGGAGCATTCGGGATTCTCCCGCAGCTATCGACTTGGGAACGCAGGCATCTCTCGCAAGCACGCGTTGGCAATCGTGAACCTTGGCGGAGCGACAGCGGCGGAGGTACTCGCGCTTAAGAATCTGATACAGAAGCGGGTGGAAGAAACCTGGGGCGTGCACCTGGAACCGGAGCCGATATTTGTAGGACCTAACTCTCTCGCAGGCGCGTAAGGTGTTCCGTCTCTGGCGGCATCTCCACTGAACGCCGCCATTCGAACGGCCGCAGGCACATCCCCTGCAAGCAACCTCTCTAGTCTCGTTCTCTCTCCAGAAAATTCTTGAACAAAAACAGGCACCGAACGGTCTTTATGTTTGAGGGCAGACGAGTGGTAGCGGGAGAAGCGATTCTGAGCGGCGTGACGACGGATCTCAAAGGCGACCGCAGCGCCGCCGAGCGCAGCCAGGTTGGCCGACAGGACGAAATTGTCGAAGCGCTTGTTCTCGAGCACTCGAGATTGGTTTATCGGATCGCGTACGCCGTGCTCCACAGCCATCAGGACGCAGAAGACGCGACTCAGGAGACTTTCCTGCGCGTGCTGCGGCACGGCTCGAAGCTGGGCTCCATCGCAGAACCGAAGGCGTGGCTGGCGCGTATTGCCTGGCACGTTGCCCTCGATCGAGGTCGACAGCGAAGCCGCTCTCAAGCGGCTTCACTGGACGATCCCGAGAGAGGGTTTTCGGAGCCGGTTACAGCTGCAACCGGAGCTGAGGAGAGTCTGCAAAGCGCAGAAGTGGGCGCACTACTGCAAAATCTCATCGACTCGCTGCCGGAAAGACTACGGCTTCCGCTGGTGCTGTCCGCGATTGAGGAGATGACACCGCGCGAAGTGGCCGAGGCGTTGGGGATCAATGAAGCGGCCGTACGTTCGCGAGTCTTTCGGGCGCGGCAGATCTTGAAGGGAAAGCTGGCATCATTCGAGAAGAAGCAATGACTGAATTCACGGACAAGTTCGACATCGTAAATAGCGATCCACTTGATCGGCAGATTGACGGCGCGTTGGCGAAATATGCGAGCGTCGAGCCCCGAACCGGGCTGGAAGAGCGCATACTCGCCAACCTGAAAGCGCGAGAAAGATCGTCGATCGGAATCGCATGGTGGCGTTGGGCGGGAGTTCTGGCCGCAGCGGTGATTGTTACGGCCCTGTTGATCTGGAAGTTGGAAAAGCCAAGGCGAGAGCCGGTTGCTCGTCATCCAGCCGTTTCTCATGATCAATACGTGCCTCAAGTTGCCGTGAATACGCCAGCGACGAAATTGGACCGACCGCCGGCAGCAGTGTTTTCCCGGCATGCGCACAGGCGCGTTTTGCGTCACGCGATTGAGGTTGCCGCAGAACCCAGATTAGACCGGTTCCCGTCGCCGCAGCCGCTGAGCGAAGAGGAACTTGCCTTAGCCCGATACGTCCGGGCGTTTCCGGAAGAAGCCACGCTGATCGCGAGAGCGCAAGAGGAATATGAAAAAGAGATTCAGCAGTCCATGAAAGGCCCGGCTTCTGGAACTGGGCTTTCCGATTCCGAGCAGGAAGAAAGGTGAGGCGATGCGAAAAATGATTGTGGTATCGATCGCGGTAATGTTGGCCGGATTTCTGTTGGTTCCGCGCCTGGCGCAAGGGCAAGACGGATCCAAAGAAAGCAAGGCGGAGCCGGCAAAAGTGCAGCCGGTGCAGCCCTACCGGCTTGATTTTTCCTTCAACGAACTGGCCGACGGAAAGATCCTGAACACGCGCCACTATTCCATGAACCTGACCCCCGGTACCACAGACATGATAAAGATCGGGACGCGGGTTCCGGTTGCTTCAGGATCGACCCAGAGCGGGTCTGCACCCACGCAGTACCAATACATAGACGTGGGAACTAATATTCAGTCCCAACTGAGAGAACACGGCGACGAGTTGCAACTCGTGGTGCGAAGCGAGATCAGCAACCTCGACCTCACCACGACGACCGAGCGAGCCGTCTACCTGCCACCAGTCGTTCGGCAGATGAGAATCGAGGGCGACACATTGCTGGTTATCGGGAAGCCTATCATGATCGGCAGCGTCGACGATCCGAATTCGAAACGGCAGTTCCAGCTGGAAGTGACGGTGACGAAGCTGAAATAGTCCATGTGGCGCGGGCGCCCCGCCCGCGTCACTCACGAGCCGTTTTCAGTGGTCGAACGACCTCACAATCGAATGAACTTCTAATTTGCCAGTGGATGAGCCACAGTCGCGGGCGGGGCGGCCGCGCCACGCAAACAAAAGCGCCGCCCCGGATCGTAACCTGCCTTGCGGCGGTAGTCCCATAAAAGGGAATGGTTACCCGAATCCGGCTCAACGGCGCTTCAGAGTTCTCTATCGGCAAGTTTTGCCGCCTGCTTGAATATCTTCACAAACATTTCCCGGGTCAGTTTGCCCGTCTGGGTGTTCTGATTCGATGGGTGATACGAGGCTAGTAATACCTTACCGTCGGGCATCTGGTAACTTGCGCCGTGCTTGAACACGTAGGCTTTCTTCGACGTCAGCAGGCCCCGGCGCTTCAGATAATTGAGATAGGCATCGAATCCAATCTTCCCCAGGGCAACCACAACCTTCACGTTATCTAATCCAGCCAGTTCGCGATCGAGAAACACGGAACAGGCTGCAAGCTCCGTCGGCAGCGGCTTGTTGTCGGGAGGGGCGCAGCGGACCGCCGCGGTGATGTAGAGATCCCGGAGTTCGAGGCCGTCGTTGCGATCGGTAGCGGTGGGCTGACTCGCGAATCCGGTCTCGTAGAGCACGGGATACATGAAGTTGCCCGAGGCATCGCCAGTGAACGGGCGGCCAGTGCGGTTGGAGCCGTGCGCGCCCGGGGCCAGACCCATAATCAGCACGCGAGCGTGTGGATCGCCGAACCCTGGCACCGGCTTGCCCCAGTATTCCCAATCGCGGTAGGCGCGCCGCTTTTCCCGCGCCACCTGCTCGCGATAGGCCACCAGTCGCGGACAACGGGTACAGGCGATCACGTCGCGGTTGAGAACCGCAAGCCAGGACATCGGGCCATTACAACACAGCCTGGCTTCGTCGTCGCGGAGATTAGCTTGCTGCGTCTCTGCGGGCGTATTCGAACTGATTCGTGGCTAGATGGACGTTGCAAGGAAACGCGTTCACCGTCGATACTCTTCTGCATGAAGCTCTACCGTACCCGCACCGGCATCGTCGCTGAGCAGTCTGGCTCTTTCTACGAAATTCAGGCAACTTCATGGGATGAAGTTGTCGCGAGCGAAGGCCTGTTTGCTTTCTTGTCGCGGCAAATTGAGGGAACGCACGGCGTGAATCGCCCACCTGAAGGGGTGCTGGCTCCCATCGGCAGCCAGGAAGTGTGGGCCGCAGGGGTGACGTACTTCCGCAGCCGCAATGCGCGGATGGAAGAGTCCAAGAGCGCTGGCGGAGGCGACTTCTACGATCGCGTCTATCAAGCCCAGCGGCCGGAGCTTTTTTTCAAGGCGACTCCGCATCGTGTGGTCGGACCGGGAGCCAAGGTTGCCATTCGCAAGGACGCTTCCTGGTCGGTGCCAGAGCCGGAACTGGCTCTATTCATCTCTCCCGGCGGCAAGATCACCGGATACACTGTTGGCAACGACATGAGCTCGCGCGATATCGAGGGCGAGAACCCGCTCTATCTGCCGCAGGCCAAGGTTTACGATCGCAGTTGCGCGCTGGGACCGTGTCTGCTGATTGCGGAAGGATCGCTCCCGGTCACGACCGAAATTGCGATCGAGATTCTCCGAGCAGGGCAGCCGGCGTTCTCCGGCGCGACAACCTTGAAAGAAATGAAGCGCAAGCCGGAAGAACTCGTGGAATATCTCTATCGCGCCAGCAGTTTTCCGCACGGTTGTTTTCTGCTGACGGGTACCGGAGTCGTGCCTCCGGATTCTTTCATGCTGAAGGCCGGAGACGAGATCCGCATTACGATTCCGCCCGTCGGGACTCTTGTCAACGTCGTGGGTTGAGATCGTGGGCGGGAAAAGCATTCACCACAAAGGTCACTAAGGATCACGAAGGCCTTTGGGCACGCTGCCTTCCTCGTGCAACTCCATGTCTCCGAGCGATGGAGATCTTTGGGTGGGAGCCCTCTGAGGTTTGCAGCGTGCCGTGTAAAATAAAGGATTGTTTGCAAGCCGAATCTGCCGACCATGTCGATTGGAGAAAAATCCGCCAACGCGATGACTAGCGGCCCTGAGACTGGCGTACCGCGTCCGGACGAGCGCTACGATGCGCAGCGAGTGGAAGCCAAGTGGTTCGAGCGCTGGCAGAAAGATGCCTCTCTCTACGCGGCTGAGCCCCACTCAACGAAGAAGAAGTATTACGTGCTGGAAATGCTGCCGTATCCTTCGGGCGCGCTGCATATGGGGCACGTGCGCAATTATTCGATTGGCGACGCCCTCGCCCGTTACATGTGGATGAACGGCTACAACGTGCTTCATCCCATGGGATGGGACTCTTTCGGGTTGCCGGCGGAGAACGCGGCCATCTCGAACAATACTCCGCCGCGCGAATGGACTCTGCGCAACATCGCCAACATGAAGGCGCAGATGAAGCGGATTGGCTTTGCCTACGACTGGTCGCGCGAAGTCACCACCTGCTTGCCTGAGTACTACCGGTGGAACCAGTGGTTCTTCCTCAAGCTCTACGAGCAGGGTTTGGTTTATCGCAAGAAAAGCAAGGTGAACTGGTGTCCGAAGTGCGCGACGGTGCTGGCCAACGAGCAGGTCGTCGACGGATGCTGCTGGCGCCACGAGGATACTCTTGTCGAACAGCGCGAGTTGGAGCAGTGGTTCGTGCGCACCACCAGGTATGCGGAAGAGTTGTTGCGCGATCTCGACAAGCTCGGAGGATGGCCGGAAAAAGTTCGCATCATGCAGCGCAACTGGATCGGCCGTAGCGAAGGCACGCTGGTCGATTTCAGGCTCGACGGCGTGTCCGGTCCGGCCGGAGCGACGATTACGGTCTTTACCACGCGCGTCGATACGATTTTCGGCGCAACTTCGGTCCAGCTTGCTCCGGAGCATCCCATGGTTGCCGACTTTACCCGCGACAACGCGGCGCTCGCGGCCGGCGTGCAGCAGATGATTGCCGAACAGCGCAAGGCGAAAGAAGTTGGCGATATCGGGGATATCGAAAAGCATGGTGTGAACACGCACCGCTATGCGGTCAATCCGTTCAGCGGCGAGAAGGTTCCGATCTGGATCGCGAACTACATTTTGATGGATTACGGAACCGGCGCGATCATGTCCGTGCCCGCGCACGACGAGCGGGATTTCGACTTCGCGAAAAAGTACAACCTTGAAATCCGGCTGGTCATCGTTCCGGCAGCAAGGGACCCCGAGGAAACGGTGGCCGAGCCGCAGCTGCCCTTCACCGCCCATGATGGCGTGCTGGTCAATTCCGGCCCCTACAGTGGGCTGACGTGCGCCGACGCAATCAAGAAAATGTCGGCCGAGGCCGAGGAAAAGGCCTTTGGGAAGGCGGCGGTCACCTACCGTCTGAAAGACTGGGGCATCTCCCGCCAGCGCTACTGGGGCACTCCCATTCCGATGCTCTATTGCGAGAAGGATGGCATTGTCCCCGCGCCCGAAAAAGATTTGCCGGTCATCTTGCCGGAAAACGTCGACATCACCTTGACCGGCGGGTCGCCACTTGGACGCGTGCCAGAGTTTGTCAACGCCACCTGCCCAAAGTGTGGCGGGCCAGCGCGCCGTGAAACCGACACGATGGATACGTTCGTCGATTCGTCGTGGTACTTCTACCGCTACACCGACGCGCACAACGACCGCGCGCCATTCGACGGCAGGATTGCCCAGTACTGGTTCGGCGAACGCGGGATCGACCAGTACATCGGCGGCATAGAGCACGCGATTCTGCATTTGATCTACTCGCGTTTTTGGACCAAATTCATGCGCGATCTTGGCATGCTCACCAACGACGAACCTGTGGAGCGGTTGTTCACCCAGGGCATGGTGATCAAAGACGGCGCCAAGATGTCGAAGAGCCTGGGCAATGTCGTGTCGCCGGATGAGATGGTGGCGCGGTATGGCGCCGACGCCGCGCGTTTGTACAGTCTTTTCGCCGCTCCGCCGGATCGCGATCTCGACTGGCAGGACTCCGGAATTGAGGGAATCCAGCGGTTTCTGGGGCGCGTGTACCGATTTTTCGTGCGCAATGCCCGGCCGGATCACTCCGATTGGCGCAAGCCCGTTCCGACCGAGTTGTCGGCCGAAGCGCGCGCGATCCAGCGCAAGCTTCATCAGACGATCAAGCGCGTCAGCGATGATTTCCAGGGACGCTGGCATTTCAACACCTGCATCTCAGCGATCATGGAATTGGTGAATGTGTTGTACGGCGCCGAGGATGCGATCGCAAAGAACGCCGTGCCCACCGCGTTTCTCGCCGAAGTTCAGCGCAGTCTCGTCCTGCTGCTCGCACCCTTTGCTCCCTATCTTGCCCACGAACTCTGGGAGATGATCGGCGAAGAGGGGAACCTGCTGAAGGCGCCCTGGCCAAAATACGACGCCGCCCTGGCCAAAGAAGATGAACTTGAGATTCCCGTGCAGGTGAATGGGAAGTTGCGCGGACGTGTGCTCGTACCGGCCGATTCCAGCGAAGAATTCGTTCTGGAACGAGCGCTCGCAGACGAGAAAGTCAAGGCCGCGATTTCCGGCAAGCAGATCATCAAAAAGATCTACGTGCCCGGGAAGCTGGTCAATCTGGTAGTGAAGTAGCAGCCTGCTGCAAATAGAGACCACCACAAAGGACACAAAGGTACACGAAGGATTCCTTCGTGATACCTCGTGTCCGTGGGTATCGGTTCGGTTCTCCGGCTGGTTCCTGTACGGATTACATTCCCGAAAGCACCAGAGCGTCCGTGCGATGGTTGAAATCGATCTCGTCGACCCGCGTGCTCTTGTCGGGAAGAGTCTTCACGATAACAGCGGTGTACTGTGCCTTAGAGGGCAGTTCTTTGAGTGTGCCCTGTGTGGTGGCGACGGTCTTTCCGTTTTTGACGATCGAGACAGTTATCGCGTTCTGGTTACCGTTCCACGAGGCTGTGTAGTCGCCGGGCGGCAATACTGTGGAACCGATCTTCGCCGTCTGATCGAGAACAAACTTTCCCGAATTCACATTCTTGGCAAAGGCACCGAGCGATAACATCAGCGCCATGGCTGCAACTGCTGCCGTGTATTTCATCGCGTGCATAAAGGTTTTTCCTCCGAATGAATAAGTACGTTGAGTTTGACGTCCCCGTTCTGCCCACAGGTGACAGTGACGCAGTCTGCAATGTTCGTGCTCACTCATCTGGATGCTCGCGTGAAAACGCCGGTTGCACAATCTCCCCGTCGTCCGATGTAAAAGTTTGTCGTCTTAGCGATCGAATAGAAAACTACCGGGCAGACCCTAGTGTGATTGGGTTATGCTTAGCGCATGCCGCAGGTCTCGCCAACGTTAGAAGGATTCCGCGTCGCATTCCGCCGGCCCTCGTTTGCGCTGGGGGAAATTGCCTGGCGCTGGTCAGTCGGAGCCACTGGCCTTGCCCTCTTCTTCTTTGGTCTTTTCGAATACCTGAACACGCTACCGGTCACCAACGGCGAATTGCTATTTCTGCGGACGCGCCAGCCGTATTTCGTTGGACAGGCCCTCGCGCACATCCTGCGGGGCAGCCTGAGCCGCGCTGTGTTGTCGGGGATGGTAGCGGTTTTGCTGATGGCGCTACTTTGGGCTGTTGCGGCATCGCTTGGACGAGTTGCGACCGTACGCGCACTGCTGGAGTATTTCCGTAAAGACTTCGCCGAGCGATTGTCGTCGGCGGAAGTTCTGTCGAACCCCGAAGAGACGGAAAACGGCGGCCGTCCATTTCGCTCTTTGATCGATTTGAACTTCCTGCGTATCTGTGTTGTGCTGGGGGCGGCTCTTGGACTGGTCGGGGCCAGTATTCTCGCTGGGTTGGCCTCGCCGGCGTCAAAGCCTCAGCCCGGATTGTTTTTCCTGCTGTGGTTACCAATAGCTGGCCTGACTTGTTTTGTCGCCTGGGCGCTAAACTGGTTCTTGTCTCTGTCGGGTCTGTTCGCTGTCCGCGACGGCACGGATGCCATGGGCTCAATCTCGGCAGCTGTTTCCTTCTGCCGTGAGAGGATCGGCGCGGTGTTGGCTGTGAGCACCTGGACCGGCCTCGCTCACTTGGCGATTTTTATCGGCGCCACGACCGTCATCGGTATGCCGCTCAGTACGGTTGGAATCTTTCCCTGGCGGCTGGTTCTTCTGGTTGTATTCATCCTGACGCTGGTCTATTTTGCGCTGGCGGACTGGCTCTACATGGCGCGCCTGGCAGGATATGTCTGCATCGCAGAGATGCCGGAAGCGTTGCTCGCACCGCCACCGGTACCCGCGCCGCCTCCACTTGCACCACCGGTTCAGACCTCGATCGACCAAGGGGAGCTGATTCTCAGCGATGTACCGGGCCTGATCGGACAAATGTGATGTGTCCACGTGCCAGGAACCAGGGCACACTCTAGTTACCTGTTTTCCGAATCCTGTTCTTTACACTTTCCAATCGAATTTGAGAAACTCATGCGTGGCGAAACAAATCCCGCACAATCCATTGCAGACCCAATCCATTGTCATTCTCGACTTTGGCGCACAGTACACCCAGCTGATTGCGCGCCGCATCCGTGAACAGAACGTGTTTTCGGTGGTGCTGCCCTGCACGGCGAAGCTGGACGAGGTTAAAAGCTACTCACCTGTCGGCATCGTGCTTTCCGGCGCGCCTGGTCGGTGTACGACAAAGATGCTCCGCCGGCCGACGTGCACGTTTTTGATCTAGGCGTGCCGGTGCTTGGCATCTGCTATGGACTGCAGTTCATGGTGCACACCCTGGGCGGCAAAGTGCGCCCTGCCGACAAGCGCGAGTACGGCCGCGCCGAGGTCGACATCGTCTCCGATTCTGTTCTGTTTCAAGGATTAGCCAAAAAGCTTGCGGTCTGGATGTCGCACGGCGACGAAGCGCTGGAACTTCCTCCCGGCTTTGAATTGATGGCGAAAACGCACTATGCAGTAGCCGGAATCCAGAACGTCGCAAAGAAATGGTATGCGGTGCAGTTCCATCCCGAAGTGCACCATACGCCGCAAGGCACGCAAATCCTGAGGAATTTTGTGTTTCAGATTTGCGGGGCCAAGCCCACCTGGACGGCGCGGCACTTTATCGATTCGACGGTAGAGCAGATCAAGCGGCAAGTCGGCACCGGGCGGGCCATCTGCGCTCTCTCTGGCGGGGTGGATTCGTCGGTTGCGGCCGTGATGGTCGATCGGGCTCTGCGGGATGCGAAAGGGAAGTCGCGGCTGACCTGCATCTTCGTCAACAACGGCGTTTTGCGAAAGAACGAATTCGAGAAAGTGCAGAACACGCTGCGGGACAAACTCGGCCTGCGCCTGGACGCCGTGAACGCGAGCGACCGCTTTCTCGGCAAACTCGCGGGAGTCACCGATCCGGAAAAGAAGCGCAAGATTATCGGCAACGAGTTCATCAAAGTCTTTGAGCGGGAAGCTCGGCGCATCGAGAAGACGGAAGGCAAGGTCCAGTGGCTGGTGCAGGGCACGCTGTATCCCGACGTGATTGAGTCGCGCTCGGTGCGCGGTCCATCCCAGGTGATCAAGTCGCATCACAACGTTGGCGGACTGCCCGCGAAGATGAAGCTCAAGCTGATCGAGCCCCTGAAAGACCTTTTCAAGGACGAGGTCCGCAAGATCGGCCGCGATCTCGGAGTCCCGGAAGAGATCCTGCAGCGGCAGCCGTTCCCCGGTCCAGGACTTGCCGTGCGCATTCTGGGCGAAGTAACTCCTGACCGGCTGAAGCTGCTCCGCGAATGCGACGACATTGTGGTCAGCGAAATCAAAGAGGCCGGACTCTATACCAAGGTATGGCAATCTTTTGCCGTGCTGCTGCCGGTGATGTCGGTCGGCGTGATGGGCGACCAGCGCACCTACGCGTACACCTGCGCGATCCGCGCGGTGAATTCCGAAGATGGCATGACGGCCGACTGGGCGCCCCTGCCGCACGATGTTCTGAAAATCATCTCCACTCGCATCGTGAATGAAGTCAAAGGCGTGAACCGCGTGGTGTACGACGTGACGTCGAAGCCGCCGGGGACCATTGAGTGGGAGTAGGGCGGTAGAGATGACGTCACGCGTGGATGACGCCCAGTTGAAGGACCTTTTCGAAAGCATCGAAATCGCGATCGCGGTGTAGAAGCGAGTGATTGTGCTCGATGCAGAAGGTGGCGATCAGGCAATCGATGGTTGCGCGAACAGTGTATCCGTGCGCCCTCAGGATGCGACAGTTACGGGCCGAGGCGACGGCCATCTCTGCGCCGCCAGTGTTGAATATGTGAAGTTGAGGAGATCGGCCTGCATTTTCGCAAAAGCCGAATCAGCGGTTCCTTGCAGAACCTCACAGATGTTCAAGTCTGTCAATCCAAGAGGCTGGTTTTGCAGTTCTCGGTCCAGCCACCGCGTTTCCGGATTGTCTTTGCCGCGAAAATAGTCGATCCAGACCGTTGTGTCGACAATCACTATAATCTATTCATCGGGAAGGCGGCTGGCTCGCGAACTTGCAAGGTCGCCTTGCCACTTCATCTATCCTCGAAACCTGCGGATCGATCCTTGCGCATGTGTTGGGGCCAATAGGCGCAAACCGGCTTCCACTGTAGCCTTCTTCGTCTGAGTGCCGGCGCGCCGCATAGCCTCTCTCATCAAGCGGTCATCAATATCGATGTTGGTGCGCATTCTTAATGTCCCTATGTGTAAGTATTTCGTAAAAATGTGTATAGCACAATCCTGAGCCGGAGGCCCCACTGGGAGAGCAGGTTGCGAAGGGCGGCTCGACGCATTGTGCTGGAGCTGTGCCCGCGCAACGATGGATAGAAGGCTTCTGCCTCGTTCTCATCTGTGGCCATAGCCCGATTCGTGGCCGGGCGCTCAGCTTCGCCTTCGCTTCAGACAGCCGAGGCGGCTGTCGCTACGTGACTCATCATGCGTGACGTAATCAGGCGCCGCCTTTCGAACTCCATCGATGCGGCTACTCGTCCCGATGTACCGTCTCCATTGAAAATGCAGGAAGGCACACGGCGATGTACTCCGCGCCGCCCTCCTCCGGAGTCGAATAACGCACCCATTCGCCTGGGTGCGAAATCACCGCTTGTCCGGCATGCACGTCCAGAGTTCCGTGTCTGTGCTCGACCCGCAAGGTCCCTCTCAGCACAACGGTGAATTCCTGGAACTCGGGAGTCTGCCCGGGCTCCACCCATCCTGCCGGACTGCGCATATGCGCGACGCTGGCAGCGGAGGTGTTCGAGTTGACGCGCCCCACGTATTCATCGATTAGTTTCGGCTTATTGCCCGCGGCTTGTATGCGAGTGGAGTGAGGAATGAGAGTCGGCATTGGGTTGGTTTTTCGGATCGCGGCTCTGCGGTCATGGATCCGTCAAACGTCGTACCAGATTACAACAGAGGGTCAGAATCGATGGTCCCGGTTCTGACCCTCGCCGCGCTGAGTGAAGTTGTCCTAGGGGCAGGGATACGCCGTTCCAGGACTCCCCGGGGTACCCGGAATAACGGTTGGCGGACCTGGGATTCCGTCCGGTCCCGGTGTCCCTGGAATGACTGTGGGAGGCGTACCGGGGGTGCCGGGGGTCCAGCAGGTGCCGTGGTTTACCGGCATGTCCGGTGGAGGGGGCGCTATCGGTCGCGGCATAACCGGTTGCGCTGCCATCGGCTGCTGCGCCGATTGCTGCACGGCCGCATCCACCTCGTTGCGATCCAGCGAGACCGGCTGCTCCAGGGTCATCTCCACCGGCGCTCCCGCGTCAATGAAGAAGTGATGCGACCCAAACAGCAGAGTGATCGAAGCCACCGCACCTACGGCGCTCCCGATGCCGGCACCGATGATTGCATCTTTGGTCTTCGTCCCGAACACAGGCGTGCTTACCGTGGTGCAGAATGGCAATGGGCCAGTGCATCCTGGGGGAAAAGGACTGGTAACGGTGGAATCGGCTTTCCCCATCGAGTGGCCGATCAGCGCGCCCAATCCGGCACCGGCCGCGGGCATGGCAAAGGCTCCAAGGGCTCGCTTCGACCCGGGATCTTTGATTGCATATCCCTCGTTGGTTTCGATCGTGACCGGCCCGGAGATGCGAGCAACATACCCGTCTGGAAATGTGATCGACATCGACTGCAGCCGCAATTCGCCGCGTTGTCCGTGCCGACCCAATTTATCGACCGTGCCTTGGGCAAAAGTCCCCGGGGGAATCACCATCTCGTTGCCAGAGGCCACTGGCGCGGTGATCTGCGCATAAATATCATCGCCCCGATGAATGTACCGGCTCTGGATCGGATGAGTTAGGACCAACGGGATCTGGGTACCGGCAGGAATGGTCACAGTGGCGGTCTGAGGTTGCGATTCCGGCGCTGGCTGCTGGCGAGCCGAAGGCGGTGCCGCATCTTGTGCGAAGGCGAGGACTGTGGTGATCATGACCGCAATCATCACTGCAATTGCAGTTCTTGAAATGTAGGTTGCAGATGGGGTCGAAGCTGAAGAGCAGGGACTAACGGAGCGAAGGCACTTCATTGGTACCTCCTCTCGAAAGCCTGAAGGGGCGCTTTCGATTCGCGGCGGATCTACTGTTGTAGATTCGCCTTCCGCCATATTGGACTGGCGCAGTTGCGCAAAAGGTATCGCGCGCGACAGTAAAGGTTTGCAAAGAGTAGTAGGGAATTGTAAACGGCACGTCGGGCACGGGCTTTAGAGCGGCCTACTCAATCTTTTCCGCAACCCAACCTGAGACGGCCGTGACCATCTTCCGGGGCGCGAACCGGGTCGATTGCGCGACGATCCAGTTTCGCGATCCGCTGATCGCCACGGTCCGGCCTTCCATCACGGCGCGGTATCCGTCGAGCGCAACCTTCTCCACCTTCATTGCGCCGGCTTTGAACAGTCTCGATTCTTCCACCCCAGCCCGCTTGGCGAATCCGGTATACGTCGCTCCAGGGCAGAAACACGTCACCGTCACTCCGGAGTGCCGCAGTTCATTGGCGATTCCTTCGGAAAAGGAAATCACGTAGGCCTTGGTTGCGTAATAGACGGCCATCCGCGGGCCGGGCTGGAATCCCGCGGTGGACGCCACATTCATGATGCGCCCGCTGTGGCGTGCGACCATTGCCGGCAGAACGAGTCGGGTCAGTTCTGTCAGTGCGGTGATGTTGAGACTAATCTGGCCGATGATTTCCTGCTCTGGCATAGCGGCGAATTCACCGTAGACGCCAAACCCGGCGTTGTTGATGAGGATGTCGACGGTGGTTCCGGTGCTTTGCAGTTGATCGAACAGAAACCTCGGCGCGAGGGACTGGGCAAGATCGAGGGAGATTGTCTTTACGGTGATACCAGTTGTCTGCAGTTCGGCGGCAACCTGCACCAGTCTGTCGCCGCTGCGCGCGACGAGCACGAGATTGTGATGATCCCGGGCAAACAGTTTCGCCAGTTCGTAGCCAATGCCGCCGGAGGCGCCGGTGATAAGAACGTTCGACATGCGGACATTTTAACGGGTTATGTAGCCACGGACGCATTCGTCCGTGGTTGCGCAAAGAGCAATGCATGTTTTGTGGTTACGGAACAGTCGCCTTCGATTGAAGAAGGACATCAGCATAGAGAAATCCATCGCGCGTGACGGTCTCGCCCGGCTCAATCGCGATCGGTTCGCGGAACATGGGACCACTATAGGCGAACGTATGAAACTCGCCGTTCTCGCCACAAGGATCGGCGCCGGCCGGTAACAGTCGCAACATGTCATGGTCCAGATCGCGGCCAACAAGGTCTGCCGCCAGTTTAGATGGGTCGACGCATACAATCCGCGCCCGCAGTCCACCGTCGATCATTTCCGCGATCAGTTCACGCGTGTTGCGTCCCCAGAGCGGGAAGATGGGCTCAAGTTCCGTGCCGCGAAGTCGGTCTTCGCGGTAGCGGCGAACGTCTTCCAGGAATAGATCGCCGAAGGCGATGGCGGAGACTCCTTTCGCTACCGCCGCGTCGCAGGCCTGGGACATGGCTCGCTCGTACACTTCATTGCTGCACGGCCATGGCAGCGGGACTTCCCACAGTGGAAGGCCGGCAGCCTCGGCCTGCGCCTTCAACAAGGCATGTCCGGTGCCGTGCATTGCGACTCGCTGGAAATGGGAGTTGATCGTGGTGAGGAGTCCGACGACCTCTACTCCCTGCTGGCGGAGCACATGCAGAGTCCACGCGCTGTCTTTGCCGCTGCTCCAGGAAAGAAGGATTTTTGGGGGCACGTCGCACTCCTGGGAAAAAAGAAAAGGCGCGAGCAGGTGGCCCGCGCCCTACTACGATTCAGACTTTATGCGTGGACCAGTTCCACTCCATAGATCGAGTGCCACGAGGTCGCCGCCTTCAGCTTGTCGTTCACGTTGTGAATGTTTTTCACGCCTTCGGTCTCAAGCCATTTGCGGAACGCCGCCGCACCCTGCTTGGCGTAGACCGGAATTCCGTCTTTCCAGGTCGCGCGTCCGCAGAGCACGCCGTTGAACTTTACGCCCGACTCTCCGGCCAGTTCCAGCGTCTCGCTGAACTCCGCGTTGCTGACGCCCGCCGACAGGTAGATGAACGGCTTGGTCGCAACCGCGGCGGCTTTGTGGAACAGATCAATCGCTTCTTTCTTGGTGTACGCCTTGCTTCCACCAAAGCACTTCACCCCTTCCACGAATTTCATGTTGACGGGTACTTCGACCTTCAGCACGTCGACGCCATAGCGCTCTTTGGAGAATTCGCGCATGCTCTCGGTGACGATAGCAGGTTTCTTCTTGGCGTAGTCCAGGCCTTTTTCGTCCGCGCCGTCTTCGTAACCGACGAACTCGAGGAAGAACGGGATGTCGTTGGCGCGGCACTCGTCGCCAATGCGCTCGACCCAGGCGTGCTTCTTGTCATTGACATCTTTCGAATCGTAGGGTGTGTAGTACAGAAGAATTTTCACGCAGTCCGCTCCCGCTTCCTTCAGGCGGCGCGCCGACCAGTGATCGAGCAGGTCGGGCAAACGTCCCGGGCCGGTCTTGTCGTAACCGGTCTTTTCGTAAGCCAGTAGCAGGCCGGCATTCTTGGCGCGATGCTTGGAGGCCGGCAGGCCCCACTCGGGATCAAGCAGGATGGCTGTGGCATGCGGCGTGAGAACTTCGGTCACCAGCGACTTGAATTCTTCCATCATCTGGTCGCTGACTTCTCCGCCCTTTTCCTTGGCGAGCGATTTCTGTAGCGAGCCACGCTGATCCATGGCAGCTGCGGCAATGACCCCGCGATCATTGGAGACTTTTTTGAGGCCTGCTAATTTACCAGCGGTGAGCTTCATGAGATTTCTCCTCCGGAGAGCGAACGAAGATAAGTGCAATGGAACCAAACATTGTAAATCATCGACGACGGCAGCCGCCGTGTTTGCAGCAGGCTGCGAAAAATTTCAGTCTAAAAATGGAATCGCGTGAGACCTGACAGTGGGTGTTTCCTCGTTGCAGGGGTTGCCGAACATGCACTCTTGGTAATCGTCCCGGGGTTACTCTCCGTTCCTGCGCGCCAAGGTGCATCCCGGACAGGCGTCATTTTTTACATAACGATAGAAGCGCGCCTCCCCTCGACCTTTCCAATAGCGGCTGCGGTAGTTGTCAACTCCCGGACCTGCACTCAGAAAGCTGAAGAACTGATGGCGCGAAGGTTGCGTCACGATTCCCACATGTCCGTGCCACACGATCAAGTCCGCGGATCGTGGCTTGGAAACGCGCTGAAATCCTTCGACGCCGGCATACAGGTCATCGGAGTCGGCATACTTGTACGGGAATCCGGCGCGCTCATAAATGGCATGCACCAGGTGAGAGCAGTCGTGCTCACCGTAGCGAGGGCGCTTCGAAGCCAGCGCCGATGCGATTACTGCCTGCCGATCGCTGTTGTTCAAGGGACTTTTGCGCGCATGACTGGTGGTTGCCTTGGAAGCGCGCGTAGACGCGGACTGGCCCTGTGCTGACAGGCTGCACAGCACGCCGCACAGAAGAAAAGCGAGGGCGGGTTTTTCCACAATCCGCATCGTCCCATTTTGATGCCGATTCCGTCTTTAGTGCTGGTTACGTTTGTGCAGGGACCAGGACGGTTCATCTACGTGAAAATCCCGACTAAAAGCCGAATGTCCTCTTGACGGGCCTCCGCGAACCCCTGCAGTCGTCGTAAAATGACCGCTGCGTTATTCCGCCAATCAGGAGATCGAAATCCCCATGCACGTTGGAGTCTTCACGCCGTTGTTGTCGCAAGTACCTCTGGATGCGGTTCTGAAGAAGCTCTCGGAACTTCAGCTCAACACGGTCGAACTGGGCACCGGCAACTACCTGGCGACGCTCACTGCAAGCTCTCGATGCTCGAAAATTCTTCGGCCCTCGCCGAATTCAAGAAGATCCTGGACGACCATGGATTCAGCGTCAGCGCCCTGAGCTGTCACGGCAACCCCCTGCATCCGGACAAGGCGCATCGCGCAAGCAACATCGCGAAGTCAGCCGTAAGACCATTCTGCTGGCCGAAAAACTGGGTGTTCCGGTGATGGTCGATTTCTCCGGATGTCCGGGGGACTCGCCGAATGCAACCGCTCCCAACTGGGTGACCTGCCCGTGGCCGCCGGATTTCCGAAAAGTGCTGAACTGGCAGTGGGACGAAGTAGTCGCCCCGTATTGGGCCGAGCACGCGAAATTCGCGCGCCGATCACGGGGTGAAGATCGCGATCGAAATGCATCCCGGATTTGTGGTCTACAATCCCGAAACCATGCTGCGGCTGCGCTCGATGGCCGGGACCGAATGTGGGCTGCAATTACGATCCGAGCCACATGTTCTGGCAGCGGGATCGATCCCATCGCCGCGATCCGCCTGCTGGGAGACGCGATCTTCCACGTCCATGCCAAGGACACGCAGATTTACGGCGCGAATCTGCTGCGGACCGGCGTGCTCGATACCAAGCCTTATACCGAGGAACGCGATCGCGCCTGGATATTCCGCACCTGCGGCTATGGCCATGGCGCGGAATGGTGGAGCGAATTTGATTTCGACCCTGCGCATGTTCGGCTACGACAACGTGCTGTCGATCGAGCATGAAGACAGCCTGATGTCGCCGGAAGAGGGATTGACCAAGGCGGCCAATTTCCTGAACAGTATCGTCGATCGCGAGAAGCCAGCTGCGGCCTGGTGGTCGTAAGAGGGAAAGGAAAATGAAGACGATCCGAACTGCGATTTTCGGCACAGGCTTCATGGGCCGGGTGCATCTGGAGGCGGTCCGGCGGGTGGAGTCGGTGGAAGCGGCCGCGATCCGGCCAGAAACGGCGAGTGCGGCGCGACAGCTCGCACGGCTTTCTCGATTCCCATGATCACCACCGACTACCGCGAAGTGCTGCGGGATCCGTCGATCGACGCCGTGCACATCTGCACGCCGAATGCGCAGCATTTCGCCATGGCGAAGGACGCACTCGAGGCGGGCAAGCACGTGCTCTGCGAGAAGCCGCTGGCCACGACCGTCGCGGAAGCTGAAGAACTGGTCGAGCTCGCGGCGCAAGAAGGGCCTGCGCAACTGCGTCTGCCACAATCTGCGCTATTACCCCATGGTGCAGCAGATGCGGCGCCATGCGCGAAGCGGGCGAACTGGGCGAAATTCTGGTCGTCCAGGGAACGTATTCGCAGGATTGGCTGCTCTACGACACCGACTGGAACTGGCGCGTGGATGACCAAAGCTGGCAGGGCCGTCGCGCTGCATGGCCGACATCGGTTCGCACTTCTTCGACATGGCCGAACACGTCACTGGATTGCGCGTTACTTCGCTGTGCGCCGATCTCCAGACTTTCCATAAGACCCGCAAGCAGCCCAAGCATTCGGTCGAAACTTTCGCCGACAAGTTGCTCGGGCCGGAGGATTACATCGAAACGCCAGTCGACACCGAAGATTTCGGCGCGGTGATGTTCCGTATGGGCGACCGCACGCGCGGGTCGATGACTGCCAGCCAGGTTTCTGCCGGACGAAAGAACGGCCTCAGCATCGAAATCTACGGCACCAAAGCGTCGGTGGCGTGGAACCAGGAGCGGCCGGACGAGTTGTGGCCGGCCATCGCAATACGGCGAACCAGATTTATGTGAAGGACCCGTCCCTGCTCAAGCCCGGCGCCCGCAGCTATGCCGACTTGCCGGGCGGCCACAGCGAAGGCTACGACGATACCTTCAAGCAGGTGTTCCGGCGCTTCTACGATTCGATTCGCAATGGCGGCGCGGCGGAGTATCCCCAGTTCGTCGACGGTTTGCGGCAGATGAAGATTCTCAGCTCTGTGCTGGAAAGCAATAGGAAACGAGGATGGATGGACGTTCCCCCAATGCCGAGCTTGTAGCGGGGGCTCTCCTGTTCGTTGGTAGTGACGGAACCTAGCGGGTCCGAGCCAAGGACCCAGCCTCGTCGTTCGCCGTCCCTGGCGCCGCCGATCGAGGCGAATTACCCCCCAATAAGGACAATTACCTCCGTAACGTTTAACCCCTTACCTTTTCGGCTTAGGCTTGAGGCTCAAACCCGTGAATTTTGGGGAGGGAGTTATACCCGAATCAAGAACATCGTTGGGATCACGTGCGGCCTCAGCGCAGGCCTTTGTGCACAGTCTGAACATCCTGATCAAGTACGCCCGGATGTACGGATTCGAGCACAAACGCACTGAGGCGCAATTCGAAACCACGTGGAACGAGTTGCAGACCGCGCTCCCCGCCGGAGGAGACGCAGGATTTCTGCTGGGCGTTTCCGACAACAGGTGCTGCTGGACGGTATCCCCCTCGAGACCGGGCAAGCCGAAAAAAGTTTTGCCACTCTGTTGACTACTGCCGGGCTGGCCAGCCTGCATTTCTCCAAGAACGTCACTGAGGACATTTCGTCAGCTGGTGCGGGCATTTACGGTCGCTGGATCCAAGGCGCAAGACGTGGCCAAACAGATCAAGGACGCCTTGGCCGGTGGCAAAGAAGGCAGCACCATCAAGATCAATGAAGTGAAGTTTGTAGCGGCCGATCCTTTGACTGGAGATGTAAGCATCGCGGCGCAGATCGCGGCGCAGACACTGGGTCCGGAGTTCAAGCAGTGGCTCAATGATCCCCAGAAGCTGTTGCAGTTGATTGCAGCGGCGGAAGGCGCGAAGTCCGGAGGGCTGGAGCAACCGCGGGAGTGCCGATGGTACCGCTGGGAAGCGCTCCGAATTTTGGTACCCGGCAAGGTGGAAGCGGAGGCGGAGGTGGCTGGCGGCCGGGGCCGGGCGGAGGTGGAGGAACCGGCGGTGGAGCTTCCGGAGGTAGCAGTGGAGCCGGAGCCGGAGGCGGAGGTGGGACCGGCACAGGCGGACCGGGCGGCGGTGGCGCGGGCACAGGGATCGCACCGGCGTGGAAGGGTTCGATTGTTCCCCTTCAGGAACAGGAAGTGATTCAGGCGATCCGGCTGCTCACCCGGTTCGGTCAGGCACAGCACGACCCGAATGTTAAAGAAGAAGATCTGCAGAAGGATCTCACCCAGACTGATCCCAACACGCGGCTCAACCTGCAGCAACTCCTGGGAAGCTTGGCCGCAAAAGCGGCGACCGCCGAAGAAGAAGATACCCCACTGTTGATGCGGGCCGCCGAGCACATGGCTATTCGCTTCGCGCTGGAGCGCTATCAAAAGGGCGAGGTGAAGGTGAACGCCGTGCACCAGATGATGGAGCACATGAGCCGCCAGATGGACTCGTTGCGCCAGATTCTGCGCTTGCAGGAAGAAAAGATGAACAAGGCCGGGATTCTGGTGGAGTCGCACGCCGACATCCTGGACCGGATGTTCTGGGCGGAAGTGCCCGAGTCCGGCAAAACGCAGCGTGCTGTTGTCGCACGAGGCGCCTTGCGTACCGCCACGAAACTTGCGGCAGTTCGTCGAGGTGCTTCTGGAGCGCGGCGACAAAGACGGCACGGCCGAGATTCTGAATAACTACTCCAGTTGCCTGAGCGTGAAGGAGACGGAATCCCGGCGAAAGACCGCCATCGGAATAAGCCAGGTTGCGGACCTGTATGCGCGCCTGGGCGGTGAAGCCATCGGGGAAGCGATCAGCGAGTCAGCGAACAATTGATTTCTGAGAAGGAACCGGAGCTGCAGAGCCTGATGAGCGCGGCCTTTGTTCGCCTCAGCCAGGAAGCCAGTTCGGCCAAAAACTATGCGGCGGTGAATCAGGTCTGCGCCGGAATGGAACTGATCAGCGTCGAGCGGCCCGTGTTGATCACGGATCTGCGTCCTCGCGTTGGCGTGGAAAACCGTTTGCCGGAGTACATCGAAGAAGCGTTGCGAATCGAAACAGTTCCTGCGGAACTCTTGGCGCGTGCTGCGGCGGACCAGCCAGGCTGGCGCCGAACATCTGGCTGACCGCTTCTTCCGCTGCATGCGCCGCGATGAGTGCGACCGCATGATAGAGCTGGTCAAAAATCTGGGCTCGCCAGTCATGGCTGCAACTGCGCGAGATCATGCGCACCGGGCAGCCGCGGCAGGCGTCCGCGGTCGTGGGCCTGGTGAGCCGGCTGGATGCGAGCACGCTCCTCGAATTGCTGCCCGCCCGGCTGCCGGAATGGAACCGTTTCTACCACGACATCGTCGTGCGCCAGATCGCATACGGCAACGCTGCCGATCGTGGCCGCACGCTTCTGGAACTGGCGGAAGTTTTGGATCAGTTCGTCCTTCCGGAGGCCGTCGATGAAATCGGAATGAGCGGCGACCTGACCGCCGGAGCTCCTCTGATCGCCATGGCACGGCCTGGGGAGGCGGCATCGCGTTCTCCTTTCGTGCAACTGAAGGCGATTGAGTCCCTGGGCCGCCTGAAGGATGCAGAGTCCGTCGCGATATTGCGGGAAATTCTGGAAGCCCGGAAGACGTTTGGCTGGGTATATCATCGCGAATTGCGAGTGGCAGCGGCGCAGGCGCTGTCCAAGACGGATCCGCGCTACAGTTCGCAGGTAATGACCGACAGCGGGCTGGAGCCCGCGGAACTGGCGATCGCGCCTCTCGATATGGCTCCTGCGTGTCCCTGGGTCCGGCAGCGCCGCTACGAGCGATGGTGCTGGCCAAGACTGTAAACGGCACGATAGGCAGCTCCTGGGGCAAGTCTCGGATCCAGATTCGCGAACTGAGCCTGGGCGGTGGCATGGGCACCAAAGAAGACAATCTTCGCATCGGCAGCGAAGCCGATCTGGAAATTTCTATGGGCATGCGCTCGAAGATCCGTGCCCACGTGCTGCTGCGCCGCGCGCGCGTCAACGAAGTCGGATTCGAGATTGTCAGCACCGACCTTGAGAGCCGCTACAGGCTGCGCCGGCTGCTGGTCGAGGCGCTGAATGCGACCCCGCAGAATCACGGTCCAGAGTGGGCTGGCGACCGGAGGGGCTAAGAAATTTGTAATTTGGCAATTGAGTAATTGGGTAAATTGAAAAGCCTCTGCGCGAGCAGAGGCTTTTGAATTCTGGCCCAAAGCGAACCGGTCGACTTAGATTCAGGCCCTGAAACTTGAAACTCTCCCTACTTCACTTTCAAGAAGATGATCGCCAGCGTGTAGAGCGCCAGCGATTCGATCAGCACCAGTCCGAGAATCAGCGCAAACTGAATTCCAGGACGGGCGGCTGGATTGCGAGCCAGCGATTCGGTCGCCGAGGCGACGGCTTTGCCCTGGGCAAGGCCGCACACGGCGGAGGCAATCGCCATCGAAAATCCGGCGGTGATGGCGACCCAGTTTGTCTCGCCGGCGCCGCCGCCTTGCGCGAAGGCAGGAACGGCGAAGCACAGAGCGGACAGGGTCATAAAAATACGGCTAAGGTGACGCATAGTGTTGCTCCTTTATCAGATTGCCGCCAGTGGGTGGTTGACGCCATACCGTGCAGACGCCCTCACGCTGACGATCTTCAGTTCTCAGTTCTCAGCTACTCTCGGCAACACCCGTTGCCGAAAACCAGAACCGACTACTGGGAACTGACAACGTGCTTAATGCTCTTCCGCCACTGCTCCCGATACGTAAATGATCGTGAGCAGCATGAAAACGTAAGCCTGCAGGACTGCGACAACAATATGAAGGCCCATGAACAGGATGGGCACGCCAATCGGAATCATCGAAAAGAAAACCAGCGTGATCAGATCGCCGGCAAAAATGTTTGCCCATAGACGCACGGTAAGCGAAAGCAACCGGGCGAAGTGGCTGACCAGTTCGATCGGGAGCATCAGGAGCGCGAGGAAGACTCGCGCGATGAGCGGCATCCCTTCCATCGGCGGGCCGAAAAAGTGCAGCAGATACTTCGGCCCGGCGTGCTTGAATCCCTGCGTGTGATAGTAGATAAAGGCGCAGATCGCGCAGCCCAGCGGAACGGTCGCGACTCCGGTCGGCGACTCCAGGCCCGGAATCAGCCCGATCAGATTGCAAATCAGGATGAAGATAAACAGGATGGCAAAAAACGGCATGTAATGTTCGACGTGATGCCCGATGATCTCGTGGCTCTGGCTGTGCACAAACCCTTCAATGCCTTCGAAGGCATGCTGCAGGGCTCCCGGCGACTCGACGGAGAGGCGCGACCGCAGCATCAGGAAAATGATCAGCAGGAAGACAAATACCAGCAACTCCATGGAGAACGAATTAGTGATGGGCGCTGCGGATACTTCGGTTCGATGTGCAGCATCCGCAGGAACGCGGTGACCGGGCCGGCCAGCAAGCGATTCAGGATTTGGGTGAACCAGAGTTGTTCAGGCATGTTTGTCTGGGTGCCCCACTTCTCGCCCGTTTTCGCGAGAAGTGGGGTTCATCTGCTCTAGGTTCCTCGAATCAATTCTGCGTATAACTCATATACCGCTTCGCAGATGATGGCTCCGACGGGCAAAAACAATCCCGCGAACAGCCCCCTGAGGCTCGCGGGGAAACTGGTTAATATAGCATACGCAGCCACGCCCAACAACACATAGCGCAACAGGAAGCGTGCGACGATTCCCTTTCCGGACTGGGTTTTACCGGCATTGGTGACGCGATCCGCAAGGCCCGAGACTCCGCTCTTCAGCCACTGAAAATTGAGGTAGGCGATGACGCATCCCAGCAGAAATCCAAGGGCAGGGAAGCGTCCGAATTTCAGCCACGCCGCCAGCGACAGCAGGGGAGCGAGCACCAGCATGAAGTTGCGAATTCGCGTGAGCGCGGAGGCGTAGAAGAGCTCCGACGTACCTGAGGCCTCGCCAGGGGCTTCTGTGTTGGGACGATTATCCTGCATGGTTAACCGTGAAGAGGCCCTTCAGGACCGCGTAAGGCGGAGCTTAGCACGAGGGCTAATCCGGGGGCTTGGTACTCCGCAACGCCTGGGGGATGCCTACGCTCCATCTCTACTCCGTGTCCCGCGAAATCGTCCGGATCAGCTCGAATAACGCTCCCGCGGTCCCCAGCGAAAGGCCAACAATGTTGATCCACGTGGTGTGCAGCCAGTGATCAAGAAGAGCGCCGAGCAGATATCCAGCGACCGTACCAGCGGGAAGCATGAAGGCGAGTTGGCTATACCGCCCGACTTGCACCCACGGGCTTTTCTTCCGATTGGGATCCCCTTTGCCTTGGTTCGGAATTTGAGAGGGCGGCAACATGACCATGTAGCAACAACCGCCTCGGCTGTCCGTGGCCAGGGCGAAGCCCGGCCGACCTCGTCCCGACGTCTATCGGACTAGCTTGGCCACATTCGGATTCTGCGCGATCCCCAGTGTCCAGTTCGACCAGCTCAATGAACTGTTGGGCAGGATGCCGATGTAGAGCGTGGCTACGCCGGTCATCGTGAGCGCGGCCCGCATGGCATAGCTGACTGGCAAGCCGTTCTTCGCCCTTCTCCGGCTTGCCGCATGAACATCGCGTTCGCGATCTTCAGGTAGTAGTAAAGCCCGAAGACGGAGTAGAGAACGCCCAGCCAGGCAAGCACATAGTGCTTGGTTTCGATCAGGCTGAGGAAGATGAAGTACTTGCCCCAGAAGCCCGCCAGCGGCGGGATTCCGGCCAGCGAGAGCAGGAACACCAGCATCAGCACCGCTTCCACGGGGGCGCGCGAGTAGAGGCCGTTGAGGTCGTCGAGTTCGTCGCCAATGACGTTGCGGTGCCGCAGCGAAGTGATCACGGCGAACGCGCCCAGGTTCATGAAGGTGTAGACCAGCAGGTAAATCAGGATGCCTTTGATGCCGTCCGGACTGAGCTCTGCGGCTGTGCCGGCGATCAAGCCGAGCAGCATGTATCCCACATGGGCAATCGACGAGTAGGCGAGCAGGCGCTTGGTGTTGGTCTGCGTGAGCGCGGCGAAGTTCGCCCCGGTCATGGTCGCGATGGAGACGAAGACCAGGATCGGCACCCAGATCGCGCGCAGCGGCATCAGGCCGACGATCAGGATGCGCAGCAGCATCGCCCATGCCGCGGCCTTCACGGCGACCGACATGAATCCGGTGATGCTGGTGGGCGCGCCTTCATAGGCGTCCGGCGCCCACTGGTGGAAGGGGATCGCGGCGATCTTGAACAGCAGTCCCGTGATCGTCGTGGCAGCGCGATGATGGCGACCGGCCTGTACTGCGGATCGGCCACGCGGTGCATCAGTTCCTGCTGGATCACCGCCAGGTCCGTGCTGCCGGAGAGTCCATAGAGCAGCGATAACCCGTAGGCGAAAATGCCCGAAGAGAACGCTCCCAGCAGCACATATTTCAGCGCGGCTTCGTTGGAGCGGCGGTCGCGGCGCAGGAATCCGACCAGAACATAGGTTGAGATCGCCATCAGTTCCAGGCCGATGAAAATCAGAACGATGTCGAAGCCCGCGGCCATGCACATCATCCCTGCAACCGACAGCAGCATCAGCGCGTAATATTCGCCGTGATTTTCGTGTTCGGTTTCGAGATAGCGCGCCGACATCAGAATGGCGATGGCCGTTCCCGCGAGAAAAAGATAAAAGAAGTAGATGGCGAAATGATCGACCACCATCGTGCCCAGCATTCCGCGCCATCCGGCTCTGTTTACTTGCGCAAGCCAGTGCTGGATCTTCCAAACGCCGACCCCCGAGAAGCACACCCCAATAAACGCTGTGACGGCGTTGACCCACTTCAGTTC
The DNA here is from genome assembly GCA_963807095.1 of uncultured Acidobacteriota bacterium. GTDB lineage: Bacteria > Acidobacteriota > Terriglobia > Terriglobales > Acidobacteriaceae > Sulfotelmatobacter. The sequence goes on from CAWEAF010000005.1 coordinate 259,249, forward strand.
CTTCGGCAGCATCAAATCAATCAGCAGGATGCCGAGCGCGAACAGCGCCAGCATCGTGATCGGCAGCGCCAGAAGATAGTCAGTCCAGACCACTAGTTCGTCCCCTTCGCTGCCGCGGGTGCCGCTGTGCGAGTCTCAACTACCGGCGGAGCTAGTGTGCCTGGCCTGACGGTCAGCACGGGCGGTTCGGGTCTCGTCGACGCGTTCACCGCAGCTCCTGGTTGCGGATAATCCGGACGCGCTAGCGCGATCGTGTGGTTCACCGGCTGCTCGAGAATCTGGAAAAACGGCTTGGGATAGAGCCCGATCCAGAACGCCATGATCAGCAGCGGCACGAACGTGGCGACTTCGCGCGGAGTCAAGTCGTGCAGTTTCTCATTCTTCGGATTGGTCACCGTGCCGAAGAAGACCCGCTGGTAGAGCCAGAGCAAATACGCCGCGGCGAGGATGACACCGGGCACTGCCCATGCGCCCCATTGCCATTTCTCCATGAACGTCCCTTGCAGGATGGTGAACTCGCCCACGAATCCATTGAGCAGTGGCAGTCCCATCGATGACAGAAACATGATCATCGTGATGGTCGCGTAGACCGGCATCACATTCGAAATTCCGCCGTATTCCGAAATCTCGCGCGTATGCCGCCGTTCGTACAGAATGCCAACGATCAAGAACAGCGCGCCGGTCGAGATGCCGTGATTGATCTGTTGCAGCACCGATCCGCTCAGCCCCAGCGGCGTGAGCACGAAAATTCCCAGCGTGCAGAACCCAAGGTGGCTGACCGAGGAGTACGCCACCAGTTTCTTCATATCCTTCTGCATCAGCGAGACCAGCGCGCCATAAAGAATCGCGATGATCGAGAGCGCGATCATCCAGCTGCGGACTTTCGTGTGCGCGAGCACGTCGGGGAAGAAGGGAAGCGAGAAGCGGATGAACCCGTAGGTGCCCATCTTCAGCAGGACGCCGGCCAGAATCACCGAGCCCGCGGTCGGCGCCTCCACGTGCGCGTCGGGGAGCCAGGTGTGGAAGGGGAACATCGGAACTTTGATCGCGAACGCGAAGAAGAAGCTCAGGAACAGCAAAATCGCGGCGCGCGGACCGTAATCGGAGTAAATTCTGGGAGCAGTCTGATACAGGGCTTCGAGGCCAAACGTGTAGATGCCAGCCACCGCGTGATGGTGGAAGTACAGGAACAGAATGCCCAACAGCATCAACACCGACCCAGCAAGCGTATACAGGAAGAACTTGATCGCGGCGTAAAGTTTGCGGGGGCCTCCCCAGATGCCGATCAGCAGGTACATCGGAACCAGCATCGCTTCCCAGAAAACGAAGAACAGGAAGAAGTCGAGCGCCATGAAGACGCCGAGCATGCCCGTCTGCAGCACCAGAAACCATATGTAATATTCTTTGACGCGGTTCTCGATGGCGGTCCACGACGAGAGGATCGAGATCCAGCCCAGCAGCGTGGTCAGCATGATCAGCAGGAACGAAATGCCGTCGATGCCCAGCACATAGCCCGCGCCGATTGAAGGGATCCAGTTGTTGGCCGTGCCCTCCACGAACTTGAAGCCGGGTTCGAACCGCTGCGCCCAGAACATCGGCACCAGCGGTATCGAGATCAGGAATCCGCCGAGGGCGAAGAGGTTCGCGATCCAGCGGATGAGTTCCTTGTTCTCTTTGGGCACAAACAGCAGCAGGATCGCACCCACCAGCGGCGTGAAGAGGATGATCGAGAGAATGTGTGCTTGCATAGGAGCAGTTCTCAACTTCTAAATGCGAATCGCGACTTCATAACAGCATCGCCAGTGACGAACTCGTCAGGTAGCAAACCGTCGGTGCAAAAATCGTGCCAACAGGTAAGCTAAGGCCAACGCAATAAGGCCCAACACACCTATCCAAAACTCCCTCACGAATCCCATCTGCCAGAAGACCAGGTACGCCAAGCCGAGTACCATCAACAGAGCGTATCCCTGTACCAAACCCCACTGCAGCAGCTTGACCGGATACGACAGAATACGCGCCACAAGCGCCGGCCCGTTCACCCCGATGCCGTCGATGATCCACTTGTCCCACCAACTGGAGAACGTTGCGGTGGTCCGCGTCAGCCAGCCAGCCGCGTTCACCGCGCCATCGACCACGTTGGCGTCGAACCACGAACTGGCCTCGCCAAGGCCCATGGCGCCCAGGCGCACTTTTCCTATCTTCCGCCTCCCGGTGAAGAGATAGTCGTACCCTTCGTCGACGTAATACTTGTTGAGCAGAGTGTTGTAGACCGGGGGCGCGGCGGCAGCCAGCGGCTCAACGTAACCTTTGTCGGCGTTGCGATAGGCGCGTCCTGCCATGAACCAGCCAAGACCAGCGGCGCCCACCGAGAGGAACATCAACAGATATTCGGTCGAACTGGTGTGCTCCTCTTCCTTTTCTCCGGCGGCAAGTTGTGAGGCCTTGCCTTCCTCGACCATGACGTGAGCTTCACCACGCGCGAAGACCGGGTCGAGGAATCTGGCAAAGCGGTCAGATCCTCCGAGGCTATGCGGCCAGCCCAGGAACCCGGCAAAGAGCGACATGACGGCGAGCACAATTAGCGGCATCGTCATCGACGCCGGCGACTCGTGAATGTGGTGCTCGACTTCATGGCTCATTCTCGGCTTGCTGTAGAAGGTCAGATAGACAAGTCGGAACATGTAGAACGCGGTCATCAGCGCGGTGACGTAGCCGATTCCCCACAGGATTCGATACGCTCCGCCCTCGCTGGTCCAGGTCTGCCAGAGAATCTCATCTTTCGAGAAGAACCCGGCGAACGGTGGAATGCCGGAGATCGCCAGCGTTGCGACGAACATCGTCCAATACGTCGTGGGAATGCGATCGCGCAGCGCGCCCATGTTGCGCATGTCCTGCTCGCCGGACATCGCGTGAATCACCGATCCGGCGCCAAGGAAGAGCAGCGCCTTGAAAAAGGCATGCGTGAATACGTGGAATACTCCGGCGGCGAACGCTCCGACGCCCAGGGCCAGGAACATATATCCCAGCTGCGAAACTGTCGAGTAAGCCAGCACGCGCTTGATGTCGTTTTGCACCAGCCCGATCGATGCCGCGAAAATGGCGGTGAGTGCGCCCACAATCGCGACCACCATCATCGACTTTGGAGCCAGCACGAACAGCGCATTCGAACGCGCCACCATGTACACGCCCGCCGTCACCATCGTCGCTGCGTGGATCAGCGCGCTGACCGGAGTCGGGCCTTCCATGGCATCAGGCAGCCAGACATAAAGAGGAAGCTGCGCCGATTTGCCGCAGGCCCCGACGAAAAGAAGAAGGGTCGCCGCGGTGATATATCGCAGGGTTTCTGGCGACAAATGTCCCCCGCGGGCGAATGCATTTACATCGATGTAGCGCACCGATCCACACAGCCACGCGATGAAGAACATGCCGAGCAGGAATCCGGCATCGCCGATCCGGTTGACGATGAAAGCCTTATTGGCTGCGTCGCTCGCCGACTTGCGCTGGAAATAGAATCCGATCAGCAGGTACGAGCACAACCCCACGCCCTCCCAGCCGACGAACATCATGGCGTAGTTATTGGCCAGGATCAGCGTGAGCATGGAGAACATGAACAGGTTCAGGTATCCGAAGAACCGGTAATACCCGCCCTCATGCGCCATGTACCCCATGGAGTAGATGTGGATGAGCATGCCGACCCCAGTGACGAACAGGAGCCAGATGCTGGAGAGCGGGTCGAGGAGGAATCCGGCATCGGCCTGGAAATTGGCCTGCGACCCGGCCTGCGTGACGTAGTTCGTGTGCCCGGTATCGCCGCCCAGCCAGGTGTATAGAATCTTCTGATAAGGCTGATGATTGTTGGCGTTGGCCCATGCCGTATATTGCAGAACGCTTCCGCACGCCATCAGGAACGCGACCACCACCACGCCTACGCAGACGGCGCTCACGGTCGACTTCTTCAGTCGCCGCCCAAAGAAAAACATGACCGCCGCCCCGAAGGCCGGCAGCAGCGGAATCAGCCAGATGTGATCTAGAAATACCATGTAAGCTCTCGGCTGTCAGCTCTCAGCTTTCAGTCAAGTCATCCTTCGTGCAACGACGATTCACTGACAGCTGAAAGCTGATAGCTGACAGCTGCTTTTTCACCATTTCAGCAAATTCACTTCATCCACGTTGACCGTCTCCTTATTGCGGAAGAAGGCGATCAGGATGCCCAGCGCGACAGCGGCTTCGGCCGCGGCGTCGGTGATGACGAAAATCGCGAACACCTGCCCATGCAAAGCCTGCGGCCCATGAATCCCTTGCCAGTACCGCGAGAACGCGACCAGGTTCAGGTTGACGGCGTTCAGGATCAGTTCAATCGACATCAGCACGATGACCACGTTGCGACGCGTAAGCACGCCAATCACGCCCAGGAGAAAGAGCGCGGCTCCCAGGACCAGGTAGTGCAGCGTCGAGATGTCGAGCATGGCATGCATAAAAGACTCGAGCTATGAGCTTTGAGCTCCGAGCAAATTCTCCGTTTCGAAACGGCCTTCCTCGCAGCTCGGGGCTCGCGACTCCCAGCTATTCAAATCCTCTTCTTCGCCATCACCACCGCCCCGATAATCGCGACCAGCAATAGCAGCGAGGCAATCTCGAACGAGAACATGTACGTTCCCAAGTGCCGGTCGAACAGCAGCGACGCGACCTGCTGCGTGTTTTGCATATCGCTATCGCCAGCACGCCCTCCGGGGAACAGCACGCGGCCCTGCGTCGTGGTTGTATAAACCACAATAAACAGTCCACCCAAGGCTGCCGCTGCCGCGATCCCGACCAGCCACTGCTTATTGAACTGCCGCTCTTTCTGTGAACGCTCGATCGAGATCAACATGATCACGAACAGGAACAGCACCATGATTCCGCCGGCATAAAGGATGATCTGCACGCCAGCGACAAACGGGGCATAGAGCATCAGGTAAAGGCCGGCCTGGGCCAGCAGCGTTGTGATCAGTGCAACCGCGGAGTGCACCGCATTCTTCCTCGTGATCACGAGGATTCCCCCGACGATCATGATGAATGCCAACAGATAAAAGAAGAACGGCGTCGCGACCGGGGGATTGGCTGCGAATTGAGGATTCATGGCCGCCACGCTCCCCGGATGTCTGCCCACAGCTCGGTGCGCATGCCGACGATTGCCGTCAAAATCAGCAGCGCGAGCCCGGTGGGTAACAGCACCTTCCATCCTACTTTCATGAGCTGGTCAAAGCGGTACCGCGGAAACGTGCCACGATACCAGATGTAGAGGTACATGAATCCGGCAACTTTGGCCGAGAACCAGAAGACATCGTTGACGCGCAATCGCACGTCGGGGATGAAGAGGATCAGCCCGACAGCGGCGAGGACCGCGCCAAATCCCGCCAGCCCGATCGTCTGAATGCGGAACAGTGGGTGCTTCGGCATTCGCGCTGTACTGTAAAAGCACAAGGCTCCCAAAAACAGGAACGTGATGCCGGGCACCAGCGAGAACACTAAATCCCACGTTGAGCCGGTCAGAGCGTTGGGGAACGGCCGCAACCATCCGCCGAGCCAGAGCGTGACAGCGATCGAGCTGACGGCGATCATCGCCGAGTATTCCGCCAGGAAGAACAAAGACCAGCGGAAGCCGCTGTATTCCGTGTGGAACCCGGCGGTCAATTCCGATTCGGCTTCCGGCAGATCGAAGGGTGCGCGATTGGTCTCGGCCACCATTGCAATGGCGAAGATCCCAAATGCGATAAAGCCGAGCGGGAAGAATTTGAACAGAAACCACTGCTGCTGAGCCGATTGAGCTTCCACGATGCCGATCATGCTTAGCGTGCCGGCGCCGCTCATGCTGGTCATCATGATGGCCGAAACCACCGCCAGTCCCATCGCCACTTCGTACGACACCATCTGGGCGCTCGAGCGTAAGGCGCCAATCAGCGGATAGTGCGAGTTCGAAGCCCACCCGGCCGTAACAATTCCAAGCACACTCAGGGACGACACCCCGAGCATAAACAGGATGCCGATATTCATGTCGGTGATGGCGTGGGTCGGTCCGAACGGCACAACCACGAATACGGTGAACGCAGCCAGGACAACGATGAACGGAGCGATCCAGAAAATCGCGGCATCCGCTTCCGACGGGATGATGTCTTCTTTCAGCAAAAGCTTCAGCGCGTCTGCGATCGGCTGCAACAGGCCGTGCGGTCCAACGCGCATCGGTCCGAGGCGTACTTGCATGTGCGCCAGGATCTTGCGCTCCAGCCAGTTCATCGCGATAACCGCGACCGACAGTCCCACGAACACCAGCAGGATGTAGACAGTCGCCCAGAACCAATTCCCGGCCATGCCGGGGGTGAGGTTGCTGCCGAGGTAAGACTCGATGTATTGAACGATGGCGTTCATCAGCGGTCCACCTCGCCCAGAACGATATCGAGAGTGCCGATCACCGCGATCACGTCGGCCACCAGTTGGCCGCGACACATCATGTCGAGCGCCTGCAAGTTCACGAAGCTCGGCGGACGCACGCGCACGCGATAGGGTTGCGTCGATCCGTCGCTGACGATGAAATATCCCAGTTCGCCTTTGGGCGCCTCGATCGAGTGGTAGACCTCGCCGACCGGAGGCTTCATCACTTTGGGGACCTTTGCCATGATCGGCCCCTCAGGGATGCCCTCCACCGCTTGCTCGATAATCCGCAGCGATTGCCGCATCTCGATCATGCGCACGATATACCGGTCATACGTGTCGCCGTTCTGGCCAGTGGGAATCTCGAAGTCGAAGTTCTTGTAATTGGCGTAGGGCTGGGCTTTCCGGATATCCCAGTTCACGCCGCTGGCGCGCAGCACCGGCCCGGTGACGCCGAGCGCAATGCAATCCTTGCCCGAGATCACTCCAACGCCTTTCGTCCGCTCCAGCCAGATACGGTTGGTCGTGAGCAACTCTTCGTACTCATCGATCTTCGGCTTTACGAACGACACGAAATTCCTGACATCCTTTTCGAACCCGTCGTAGGCCTCATATTGCAGGCCACCGATGCGGAAAGCATGGGTGGTCAGCCGCGCGCCGCAATACTTTTCGAATATCTTGAGGATTTCTTCCCGGTCGCGGAAGGTATAGAAGAGCGGAGTGATCGCTCCGATGTCGAGCGCATGTGTGCCCAGCCACAGCTGGTGGCTGGCGATGCGGTTCAGTTCCGTCAGAATGACCCGGATATATTGCGCTCGCGGCGGCGCCTCCACACTTAGAAGTTTTTCGACCGCCTCGCAGTAGCCGAGCCCGTTTGAGACCGCGGCGACATAGTCCATGCGGTCAACGTACGGGTTGAACATCGTGTAGGTGCGGTTCTCGGCAATTTTCTCCACGCCGCGATGCAGGTACCCGATGACGCACTCGAGCCCGAGCACCTTTTCGCCGTCGAGCCGCAGGATGACCCGTAGCACGCCATGGGTTGCCGGATGCTGCGGCCCCATATTGATGACGAGTTCGTTGGCATCAAGAAACGTTTTGTCGGGCGTTTCCAGATCGAGCGGCGACAGTGTGTTGGGATCAGGCATGAGGCTCGGGTCTTGGTTCTCAGGTGTTAGGTCTCAGGTCCTCGCTATTGGCCGCTCTCGATCCCTAAATTGATCTGCACCCACTCGTTATCCTGCTGCAATATTCCATAGTCCTTTCGCAGTGGGAACCCCTTCCACCCGTCGGGCAGCAGAATGCGCTTCAAATCCGGATGTCCATCGAACTTGATTCCAAACATATCGAACACTTCGCGCTCCAGCCAATTCGTGGTCGCCCAGAGCGGTACCGAACTCGGCAGCGACTCGCCATCCCCAATTTGCGTCTTCACGCGAATACGCTCATTTCGAGAAAATGAATACAGCACCCAGACCACATCGAATTGCTTCTCGCGCTTGGGATAGTGCACGGCAGTCACATCCACGCAGTAATCGAACTGCTCCTCGTTGCGCAAAACCTGCAAAATCTCGGGGATGAGCGAGCGATCGACCACCATGTAGTTCTGCCCAAGATGCGTCAGCGGCTCGATCCCCGATCCGTACTGCCGCTTCAGCTTCGCCACCATCGGCGAGTCCCAAGGTGTCGGCACGGGGCCAGTGGGCTTGGGCGGCGCTGGGTGTCCCCCAGCAGCGGGAGCCGCTGGTTTCGCAGCCGGCGTCGCTGGCGCAGCAGGCTTCGCTTGAGGCGCAGGGGCCGCAGCCTTCGCAGGGGTCGCGGGAGTCGAAGTTGCCGATGGAACCGATCCGGAAGGAGCCGATTTCACGCCGCCTTGGGTCACGGGCTGACCCGCCGTCGGCTTTGGTTCACCTTCCGGCGGCGGGGTGGAGGGCGATTTGGTTTCGTCCGGCATAGGGCCGACAGCACAGAACTCCGGCGCGGGCTGCGTACGAGAAGAACGATCACTTTTATCAGCTTGAAGGGATGGTGTCAACGAGAGCGGATCATGCTTAAACCCAATCCATATATTCTTCCAGAAATCGCTGCAACTCCTCGCAGGAATAGAACTCTTGATCAAGGGGGCGAACACGTCATGCTTGGGGGGCACAACATCCGGGACGACTTTTTGACGAGCGAAGCGAGCTTTTTGCGGAGTACCTCCAGGGAATGGCTAAAAGAAAACCGCCGGCGAGACATGAAATCTCGCGCTCAGTCGCCGGATGTGTTCCTTCGCCAGGTCGCGTTTGCCGTTTAAGACATCAGAGACAATGCTCTCGGTCCCGAACACATCAGCCACGTCCTTCTGCCGAAGACCATGGGCTTCCATCAGATGTCGAATGATATCGAGTGGTCCGGCTTGCGGAACGGGATATTCTTTCGATTCATATTCCTCGACAAGCAACGTAAGCAGCGCGATCAGTTTTTCTTCCGCTGGGCTGACACTCGCGCGCGCCGTCAACTCTTCCAGCTTCCGGATGTACGCCTGATTCTGCTCTTCCGAACCGATCACCTCGGGTTTCATCTCGGAGAGGAGCTCTCCGTAACCAGTCGCAGCGGCATTCATTTCTTCCAGTCTCCTTTCTCGTACTCTGCGTGAGTCAACAGGTCCTTCACGAAAATCATCTGCCAACGGTACTCAATCTTCACGATTAACCGGTAGAGATTGCCCTTGATATTGAATACAGTGAACGGGTCCACAAAGTCTGCTTGAGGGTAGACACGCCGTACATCCACTAGCGTGCGCCACGCTGCATTTTTTGCCACCTTGTACCATTCGCTGATCGGTCCCTCTAACGTGTGATCTTTCGCGACCGCAACCCGCCAGGCTCTCTTGCTGATCACATGCATTTGCTGAGGGAGGTTTCCTGCCTCCAAGCCGACCCCAGCCTACTTCGCATTTTGCGAATAGTCAACAGCGTAATTCGCGTTTTGCGAAGTACTGAAACTAGCTTTATTTTCAGTAATTTTCAGCCCCTCGCCTGGGTCTGATAAGTCTCAATCAGGTCGCGAATGCGTTGCGCATCCTTTTTGTGGTGCCCGTGGCTGGCCATGGGGTCGCTGCCGCCAGTAGATTCGATGACGATGTCCGCCCAGAAAACTCCGGTGGAGATATGCACGGACGCTACCTTCGAAATGGGAATGCTCTCCTCATTACTGCCAAAGAGCCGCGACTTGGTGCGGATGACGCGCTGCGGGCTAACCACCAGCTTGGTGGGAAAAAAGAAGTTTCCCCGAGTCAATCGCGAGGCGGCGAAGGTCTCGGATGGAGACGAATCCATAGCGGCAAGGGAAGGTGTGGTCATCAATTTACCCGGTAAGGATTGTGAAGGCTGCGAGGCCGCTGGTCAACCGGGATCATTCGGGATGGCGGCGCTTGGGGCCAGTTCGAACCGAAGGCGTCCCGGCTGTTTATCCCGAAGTGCCCGAGGAAAGGCTGTACGGAGGGTCGCGACGGCACGCAGCGGAGCCAGGGCGCGCCCCAAGAGGCTCTTTTGGCCCGTGACTCCCGTAACTTGTTGAGGTTACCCCCTCCACCTAGGATCGTACATACGTATGACTTTATCCGCCCTATTGGTGTGCGTGGATGAGAGCGCGGCCGGGATTCTGCGAGGCGTGCTGAAAGAGTTAGGGATTCGGGTTGAATCTTGTCCCGACTTCCCGCGAGCGGTCATCCGGACGGCGCAGCAACGATTCGATGTGGTGATCGTCGATGGCAACATCACCGACGTTACGTGGATGCTAAAGGAAACCCGGCTCTCCCGCGTGAACGATGCTACTTTGGCGGTTGCAGTGGTGCCGTCGCAGGATGGCATTCGCGAGCTGTTTTCTCTGGGAGTGAATTTTGTTCTTTACAAACCGGTTGCCTATGACCGCGCCTTGAGCAGCCTGCGGGCCGCGCGGGCCGTGATGGGCAAAGAAAAGCGTAAAAAGTCGCGGGCCCAGGTGCACGCTCACGCCACCATCGACTATTCCAACGTGCAGCAGGAGAAAGCAACGCTGGTAGATCTGGCGGAAAACGGGATGTCGGTGGTATTTGGTAATACGCTCCCTCCTACTACCAAGGTGTACTTTCAATTCAAGCTGCCGGGACAGTCCAGCAGCATCCGGCTTTCTGGCCTTCTTGTCTGGCAAGAGTGGAACGGGCGTGGCGGGGTGCAGTTCGTCGATGTTCCAAAGACCTCACGGCGGCTGCTCGATGAGTTCTTGAAGTCGAACCTGCCCGGCGAAGAGAAGCAGGAATTTGACGGCGTTACGGTTGAGGTGGAGGACCCGCTGCCCGTGGCGACTCTATCGGTGCACGAGCAGAGCCATGGAAATACCCCGAATACGGACCGCGGTGTGTACCAGGCGTCTTCGCCGGCACCGTCCGTCACTGACTCTGATCCAAACAACCGCCGGGTTCAAACTCGCTACGCCTGCCGCATTGGAGCCGAGGTCTATTTGACAGGCACATCCGTTCCCAACCATTGCTGTCTCACGGACTTAAGCTCGGGCGGATGCTACCTGGAGGTTTCATTGCCGTTTCCGCAAGGGGCCACCGTGGAAATTGTGGTCCGCACCTACGAGATGAAATTGCACTTGCGGGGAACGGTACAGTCTTCCCATCCCAGCTTCGGGATGGGAATCATATTTGAACTCAAGACCAAGGAACAGCAGATCAATGTGCGAAAGTTGACCGACTTCGTGGCGGCGCAATCCAACTAGCGCGCGGCGGTAGCTTCCTCTGCGACTGCCTTCCGGAAATAATCTAGCGAGAGCCGCAGTCCAGTTTCCAAATCGATCTTGGGCTCCCATCCCAGCAATCGCCGCGCCTTCGTGATATCGGGACACCGCTGCTTGGGATCGTCCTGGGGAAGGGGTTCGTAACGAATCCGGCTTTTCGATCCCACCACCTTGAGGATCATCTTCGCGCACTCCAGGATCGTAAACTCGTTGGGATTTCCCACGTTCACGGGCAAGGGCTCATCGGATGCCGCCAGCCGCATGAAGCCGTCGACCTCGTCGCTGACATAGCAGAAGCTGCGGGTCTGGTTGCCATCGCCGTAAACGGTCAGGTCTTCGCCGCGGATGGCCTGCTTCATGAAGTTGGGCACGACGCGGCCGTCATTGAGCTGCATGCGCGGGCCGTACGTATTGAAGATGCGAACGATGCGCGTGTCCACTTTGTAGTAACGCCGGTAGGCCATGGTGACGGCCTCGGTGAAGCGCTTCGCCTCGTCATAAACCGAGCGGGGGCCGATGGGATTCACGTGTCCCCAGTACGTTTCTTTCTGCGGATGTTCGAGGGGGTCACCGTAACACTCCGAGGTGGAGGAGACGAAGTATTTCGCTCCGTATTTGCGGGCGACGTCAAGGGCATGAAACGTGCCCAGCGAACCGACTTGCAGAGTTTCAATTCCATGCGTGCTGTAGTCGACAGGGCTGGCGGGGCAGGCGAAATGAAAGACATAATCGACTTTCCCGACGTCGAAAGGCTTGCAGATGTCTTTTTCGACGAATTCGAATCGGGGCTCGTTCGCCAGGTGAGCAAAATTCGAGCGGCGTCCGGTGAGCAGGTTGTCCACCGTGACCACGCTCCAGCCGTCGGCCAGCAGCGAGTCGCAAAGATGAGACCCCAGGAAACCGGCGCCCCCAGTGACTACCGCGCGTTTGCTCATGCTTTGTTGCCGTTCCTTACGAACGCTGTGGGTACTCCGTCGGGATGCGCCGCGGCCCGGCCAACACTGTAGTAGGTGAATCCCTGCGCGGCCATGACCTCGGAATCGTACAGATTCCGGCCGTCGATGATGATGGGGTAGCGAAGCGCCTGGCGAATGCGCTTGAGATCTAGATTGGCGAATTCCTCCCATTCGGTGAGGATCAGCAGGGCATCTCCGCCTTCCGCCGCTTCATACGGAGAGCTGGCGAAATCAATCCTGGAGCCCAGAACCTCGCGTGCACGATCCATCCCTGCCGGATCATATGCGGTGATCTTGCTGCCTTCCTGAAGAAGTGCCTGCACCAGAAAGATTGCCGGAGATTCGCGGATGTCATCGGTGCCACCTTTGAAGGCGAGGCCGAGCACGCCGAGTTTCTTGCCGCGAAGAGTCCACAGAGCGCTGTGGACCTTGCGCAGAAAGCGCTGGCGTTGATCCTCGTTGATGCGCATGACCTCGTCGAGGAGCCGGAAGTCGTATCCGGACTCGCGGGCCACAGCGCGGAAGGCCATCACGTCCTTGGGGAAGCAAGATCCGCCATAGCCGATACCGGGATTCAGGAAGCGGCGGCCGATCCGCGAATCAGTCCCGATACCGTGCACCACCTGATTCACATCGGCTCCCACCGATTCGCAAACCGATGCGACGGCGTTGATAAACGAAATCTTCATCGCGAGAAATGCATTGGAAGCGTGCTTGATCAGCTCCGCGCTCTTGGTGCTGGTGACGATGATGGGCGGCGGAATTGTGGCGCGATCGGGCCGCGGAATCGCATCGGCACGCTGGTAATAGCTGCCATCGGTCATCGGCACATAAATCTCGCGGAGCACTTCGGCGGCACGTTCGCTATCGCATCCGATGACGATGCGGTCTGGAAACAGGAAATCGGTGACCGCCGTCCCCTCGCGCAAAAACTCCGGATTGGAAGCGACATCAAACGATTCGGGATTGGCGCCATTCCGAAGAATGATCCTGCGAACCCATTCGCTGGTGTATACCGGGACAGTGCTCTTCTCAATGACCACTTTGTAATCGTTCACGCCACCGGAAATCTCCCGCGCAACCGTCTCCACGTAGGACAGATCAGCTTCTCCGCGCTCAGTGGGCGGTGTGCCCACGGCAACAAAGATCGCGGAGCTTGAGCGGGCTGCCTCTTTCAGATCGTCAGAGAATGTCAACCGGTTACCACGATGGCGGCCCAGCAGTTCCGGCAGGAACTTCTCGTGGATGGGAACCTCGCCGTTGCGCAAGGCAGAGAGCTTTTGCTGGTCGTTATCGACCAGAATGACTTCGTGCCCGAGGTCAGCGAAACAAGCGCCTGCAACCAGTCCGACGTAGCCGGAACCTACCACGGCAATGCGCATCGACGTATTTCCTCTGCTACTTGAGTGATCGTGTCGGCCGCGGGTGGGGGCGGGGAATTGCGTATCCGACCTTACATTCTAAGGCAGGCTAGGACCTTAGCGCATCCGAAAACGAACGCGGAAGGTGTGGATTGTCAAAGTGGGAACGCTGCGCAGCGCAGTAGTTAGTTCAAAGCGGTCCGGTTAAAGCGCAAAATCCTCGCCCCGTGATCTCAATCATTGAAAACGAAGATGCTCAAGCCGCATAATGTGGGCACGAAACGGGTGCGTATTCCCGGGGCAGGAATCATGTTCCAACCCATGTCGCGCCCAGGTGCGGAAAAGGGACAGGCGCCCAGCGACGAGACCGCGTCACCGCCCAAAGATGGTTTTCCGTCTCAACCCTCAACCGATGTAACCCTGCTCGCAAAAATGCTGGCAGCCGCCGGAGGCGGAGCCGTCTCCCAAGACCTGGCCCTCGATCTGGTTCTGAACGAAGTGGTCGCAGATGCGCGCAAGGCGACTCGGGCCTCGGGCGCGGCCATTGCCTTGATGAGGGACGGCCGGATGATTTGCCGGGCCACGACCGGAAACGCTCCAGATCTGGGCGTCAGCGTGGAGACTGAGTCCGGCATCTCCGGCGCATGCCTGATTACCGGCAGCGTTCAACTCTGCTCCGACACGGATCTGGATCCGCGAGTGAATGCCGAGGCCTGCCGGCGGCTGAATGTCGGTTCGATGCTGATGGCTCCCATCTCCGACGGAAAACAGAACTTCGGAATTGTCGAGGTATTTTCCGACCAGCGAAACGCCTTCACTGAAGAGGATGTTAAAACTCTACAGATTCTCGCGCAGAGGGTCGCCGACAGCAAGAAAGCGAGTGAGGAGGGCCTCAAGGGTGAGACGCCTCCGGCCGCGAACCCCGGTTCCCCGCCTGGGGTTGCAGCGCCCTCTTCGACAGAGGTTAACTCGCATGAATCAGAGCCTCCGGCTTTTCTGCCTGAACAGCCAGACAAGGGTGAATTTCTGACATCGGTACTGGTCGTTTTGGTGATCGCGGTGGCAGTGGTGCTGGGAGTGGTAATTGGAGTGGGGTTCACAAATAGGAATGTCTCTAGGGCCACGGCTCAGAGCGGTGCCGTCTCAGCACAACGCGCACCTCAGCCGGGGACGGGAACCCCCCCGCAGGCAGGTGCCCCGACATCGCTGGCTTCCAGCGAATCGTCCGCCGCTGATGCAGCGGCGCAGAGGTCGCCTTCCGCTGTTCCGGCTGAGCCACCGGCCGGCGGTCTGATGGTCACGCAGAACGGGAAGGTAATCTACCGTTCAGACTCTCCTGCTGGCGTTACCGCTGCTGTCGCGCCCAGAAAATCCTCCAGTCGGTTGGTCCATCAAGTGAATCCCGTCTACCCCGAGGCAGCGCGAACCCAGCATATCGAAGGACCGGTCGTTCTGAACGCCCATGTCTTAGGGGATGGCTCGGTGGGGGAGATCGAGATTGTAGCCGGGCATCCGTTGCTTGCCGAAGCGGCGACCCAGGCGGTGAGGCAATGGAAGTTCCAGCCGTACTCTGTGAATGGCCGGCCAGTGGAGCGGCAGGAGCGCATAACGGTAAGGTTCAGCCTGCCGTCCAGCTAAATCGTTGCGGCTTGCGTCGCGGGTCCCCGGCGGATACTGACCGGTAACTGCTCGGCAGAACGCCTGCGTGCTAGACTCAACCTACTGAACTGGGCGCCAGCCGAGTTTTGGCCGCCCCAGACTCCTGCGTTTGAGGAATATATGAAACCAGCCATCGAAGCGCCGGGCGGCGCCTCTACCGATCCTTACAACAAAACTGTATGCTGCCTGCGCTGCGAACAGAAACTGCAACGCTATCACCTCATGCGGGTGAGTCTTGCGCCGGCAAATTCCGGACACGCGATTCTGTCCTGCCCGCGCTGCGGGCACGTGGAATTCGTGTCCGACTCCAGTCCTCTGCTGCAGAACCTGGAATTGGTTTCAGTCGATACCGGTGACGGCGACTAGAACGGAATATCTTCGTCCGTAATCGGACCGGCCGGGGCGGCTTCTGGCTCCGGGGTACGTTGATCGAAGTTGTTGCCGCCTGCAGCGGATGCGCCGCGCGAACCTCCGCTAGAGTCCCCGCCACCACCCTCGCCACGCCCGCCGAGCAGGATGATGTCATTGGCCACGATCTCGGTCATGTATTTCTTCTGGCCTGTTTGCTTATCGTCCCAGGAGCGAGTCTGCAGGCGTCCTTCGATATAAACCTTTCCGCCCTTTTTCAGATACTCTCCCGCAATTTCCGCCAGGCGCTGCCAGAGCACGACGTTGTGCCATTCGGTGCGGTCCTGCCATTCGCCGGACTTGTCTTTGAAACGCTCGTTGGTGGCGATGGTGATCTTGGCCACGGGCGTGCCTTGCGGTGTGTACTTGATTTCGGGATCCTTGCCCAGATTGCCGATCAGTTGAACCCGGTTCAGACTTTTTCCAGCCATATCGGTGCTCCTTTGCAGGGGTTCACTATAGCAGAACGAAGGGGCGTGAACCTTGAGCAGACGTCGCACAATTTTGTAGTCAGTACCATTTCGGGGCTTGGGGAATCTCCGAACATGCCTCAAATCCTGTCATCTCGAGGCGCGCTGTTTGCGCGTCGAAGGATCTATGCAGTTCTTGAGCAGCAGCACAGATCCTTCGCCGCAGAAGATACCGCTCAGATGACAAAGCAAAGTGAGTGGGCCTAGCGCTTAACCAGGTACGGATTGGTCTCCCGTTCCTCCCCTATCGTCGTCAGTTCACCATGCCCGGGGACGACTACTGTGTCGTCGGGCAGAGCCAACACGGTGTCGTGAAGCGATCGGATGATCTTCTGCGTCGAGCCGCCAGGCAAGTCTGTGCGGCCGATTGATCCCGCAAAAAGCGTGTCGCCGGCAATCAGTTTTTTCTCGACCTGGAAGTACAGGCAGATGCTGCCTTCGGTATGGCCGGGGGTGTGCAGAATGGTAGCGGCGTGCGATCCGGCGGAAACCGTTTCCCCGGTGGTCACGCTGCGATCGATTTCAACCTTCCCTGGCGGAGCGACGCCGATCCATGCGGCCTGCGCGTCGAGCATCTTGAGCAGGGCGTAGTCGTTCTGATTGAGCAGTATGGGTGCTCCGGTCGCGGCGCGCAGTTTCATCGCTCCGCCCACGTGATCAATGTGAGCGTGGGTGATGACGATCTGTTTCACTTGCAGGTTGTGCTGGCGGACAATCGCGAGCACATCTGCAATGTCATCTCCGGGATCGATGACCATGGCCTCGTGCGTGATCTCATCGCCAATGATCGAGCAATTGCACCGGAGCGGCCCGACGGCGAGCATTTCGTGAATCATGGAAGTATTCTAGCGAGTCCTGAGTTGCGAGTCCCGAGCCAAACCCTCGGCCACGGATCAGCGCTGATGCACACGGATCGGCGGAAGGGCAGCAGTATCGGTCAAATCCGCGGAGATCCGTGGCCCCTTTTTCTCGGCACGGGTACTTGCCGCTACGAGCGGTTGGGTTCAGAATACACGCGGGTGCTTGGGGAGGTTCTTGTGGCGAAATACCGTCAACCGGGTTATCAGGACAATGAGCGGGAACCACGCCGCGAGCAGACGCGGAAGGCGCCGCCGGAGCGCAAGAGCGGCCCGCCGCGTTGGGACCACGCATTGGGACCGAAACCTGTGAATCTGCCGGGAACGCGGACCGTTTCGCGTTGCGCCCAGTGCGGCACGGTTCTGCAAACAATGGCGGCGGAAGGGAAGTGTCCGAAGTGCGGTTTTGAACTGCATTCCTGCAAGCAGTGCACGTACTTCGATCCCGGCAGCCGTTTCGAGTGCATGCAGCCGGTGAAGGAACGCATAGCCAAGAAAGATACGCGGAACGACTGCACGCTGTTCGAAATCCGGGTGACACGGGAGAAGGAAACGTCGACTCCGGCAAACCTCCGTCCGAACGACGCGCGGGCGGCGTTCGAGAATCTGTTCAAAAAATAGGAATGGAGTCAGGACGCACTCATCCGGGAGCAGCCCGCGGGGTGCTGAGTTTTCTTCGCTATCCTGGCTAATTCGAGCGGACCTTCGCTCCGCCTGGACAGCCGAGGGCAGATGTCCCTACGTGATCCGTTCTATGGTTTCTGCGTCGGCCTCAGCAGAATCTCGCTCATAAACGACTGCGGAGCCTGCGTCACCAACATAATCACCGCGTGTGCCACATCGTCGGGCTGAAGCATCTTGTTTCGGTCTTTTCCAGCGTGACCATCGAAGCTGGTGTCCACCGAGCCTGGGCAAAGAACGGATACCCGCACCTGGTGCTGCCGCAATTCTTCAGCGATTGAGTACGACAGGCCATTCAATCCCCACTTCGATGCGGCATACGCGGCGCCGTTGCGCAGGGCGTTCTTCCCCGCGAGAGAGGAAATGTTGATGATGTGGCCAGCCTGTGCGCGGATCATTAGCGGGGCGAACGCGTGAATGGCAAAGTAGACTCCGCGGAGATTCGTGTTCAGGATGCGCTCCCATTCATCAGGCGGTAGCTCGTGAAGGGGACCGTCAAAACTGCCAACTCCGGCGTTGTTTACCAGGATGTCGAGCCTCCCGAAGGTCGATTCGATACGGGCGGCCGCATGCTGCAGTTGATGCAAAACGGTAACGTCGCAGGGTATGACTTCGGTTTTGCCGCCGGACTCCAGAATCGAGGCCGCGGTCTCTTGAAGGGTGGACTGGTTTCGCCCGCAAAGCGCTACAGTTGCGCCCAAAGCCGCAAGTTGCCGGGCTATGGCGGCGCCGATGCCGCGGCCGGCGCCTGTCACGACTGCGAGTTGTCCGGCAAGAGGCGGTGTGGTGTCTATCAAAGTGGTGCTCCTGGGAGAGATCTGGAAACATCCGCCCTCTCCGCTATGCGCATCTTAGCAATAAAGGGGAGGTTGCATGGGAAGTGGCTTGCCTTCGACCGGAGACGTACTTATAATCCGGCCAACCGGGAAAAAGGGTCGGACGTCTCATCGCTCCATTCGGGTCACTCCCATCTCCCGGGGCCCTGCCAGGAATCCAGGCATTCTAAAGCAGGATCCGAGCGTTGTGCGGTCCAGGCCGAATGCAGTATCTGCAAGCAAAGTTTAGAGAATACGATTCCCAGAAAAGTTAGTTTCCGCAAGTTCAAGGAGCCATACTGATGAAAAAGATTCTGCTTTCGGTTGTGCTTGGGGTAGCGGTGGTCGCGGTGGGTCAGACAAATACTGCGCAGCCAGCTCAGGGACAACCGGCCGCGCCGGCACAAACGGCTGCACCCGCGCAGCCCGCTGCTCCGGCACAGGCGCCAGTCATCAAGGACCCGGCTGAATACAACGCCTACGTCGCTGCCGTGCAGCAAAAAGACCCCAACGCCAAGATCAGTGGCCTGGAAGCATTCCTCACGCAATATCCCAACAGTGTCATGAAGAACACGGCCCTGGAAGTCCTGATGGGGACTTACCAGCAAACCGGCAATGTGAAGAAAGCCACCGATACGGCCGCGAAACTCGTGATCGCAAATCCGTGCCAGGTGCCCGCGCTTTTCTTGCTGACATACGTCAATCGCGTAATGGCCCAGGGGGGAGACGCCAACGGCAAGCAGGAATCGGCCGATGCCGCAAAATACGGCCAGATGGGGCTCGATTGCATCTCGAAGTATCAGAAGCCAGAAGGAACCAGCGACGCTGATTTCCAAACCCAGCTGAAAACCATGAAGGAGAACTTCAACGCAGGCATCGGCTGGGGCGCTCTGCAGGACAAGGATTACTCCAAGGCCGCTCAGTTTTTGAAGTCGGCGACGGAATCCAATCCTCCAGACTCCGAAAAGGATCTGGCTCTCCTGTATCCGATGGCGCTTTCATACCTGCAGCAGAATCCCCCCGACTACCAGAACGGGGTCTGGTACGCGGCGCGGGCGGCAGCTGTGGCTCCGGCCGCATCACAGCCTGGTATCGAGAAGTATGCCCGCTCGCAATACATGAAGTACCACCAGGGCGACGATGGCTGGGACACGGTCATCAATGCCGCGAAGGCGGGCGGACCGCAAGTGCCGATTCCGCCTCCGCCGACACCCGCAGACCAGGCGCACGATATGGTGGCGAAGACTCCCCCGGACAAGATGGATTTCGCAACCTGGGAATTCGTGCTCAGCAATGGCAGCCAGGCCGATCAGGACACGGTCTGGAACGCCATCAAAGGTAAAGCGGTACAGATGAATGGGGCCGTAATCAGCACTGAGCCCGATCAGTTCATGATTGCTGGAAGCTCGGATGACATCGATGCCAAGAAGGCCGACATCACCTTGAAGTTCGAAGACAAAGTTCCGGCGCGACTGATTCCCAAAGATAACGCCAGCTTTGACTTCCAGGGCGAGCCGGCATCCTACACGTCGAATCCATTCATGATGGTGATGGAGAAAGGTCAGTTGCTCAGGGCGAAGCCCGCAGCGCCCGCAAGAAAGCCGGCGCCTCGTCGCAAACCGGCCGCTCACTAGCACTTGGGCATCGGCTAATGATCAAGGCAGCCCGAGAGGGCTGCCTTAGTTTTTAGGTTTATCCCTTGATGGTAACCCTGTCAAGCTGAGAAGAATCCCTGCGATCTTCCTGCGTCAGTAGTTCACCTCAGCGGACAATCTTCTTCTCCAGTGTGACTGGCCGAGCACTGCGAGGTGGACGCTTCGCTCCGTCGCGAAGCTGGCGGACGTCAATCTTCAGTTCGGTTATGGTGCGGCTTAGAGTATTGCGGTGCATGCCCAATTCGCGTGCGGCGCGGCATTGATTGCCTTTGTTTTCCTGCAGGACGGTAAGAATGAACCGCTTCTTGAACTCGCGCACACCCTCGGAATAAAGGATGTTGCTGCGGTACATTTGTAGAACGAGTGCTTCCAGTTGATCTTTCACGATGATCTCTTTTCTTTCCTAAAATTGTCTCGTGTACCGCACCTATTTGCCCTTCGAAGCCGGAGAACCGCCGATTTTCCGGGGAGCCTGATGGATTAGATCGAGTCCCTGATAGAAACGCGTGCGCAAATCCGAGGGTGCCAGCCAAATCGCTGCTCTTCCAACGACCAGAAAATAGGGTGCCAGTGTGGAATTCTGCAGCAAACTCGAAGCCGGTTGAAACGCTGTCATACCCATCAGAATTATCGCGACCATCAGACCGCCCTTCAGCAGTCCCAGTACTCCGCCAAGGAAACGGTCGAACCCGCTGAGTCCCGCCTCCTTCATGATCCAGCGCGCTACCTTGGCAGCAACGCCAAACAACAGCACTATGGCAAAGAAGAGCAGGAGGAAACTTACAATCTCAGCTACCCACGGATTCTTCACAAATCTCAGAAACCACGCCGCGAGACTGCGATACTGCCACGCGGCTACGACGTAGCCCACAACCAAGCCCGCCGTGGTCAGGGCTTCGGAAAAAAAACCCTGCATAGCAGCGGTGATAACGTTCACCAGCACCAGAGCGCAAATCATCCAGTCCGCAATGGTCATATACCTTGCTCTGTGGAGGCCCTGCCCGATCTGCGGTCAGACATCCAATTTGCGCCCAGTAAGCTGGAAGTAAGCTTCGAGGTACTTTTCACTGGTACGGCGAGCGACGTCCGGCGGAAGCGCTGGAGCCGGCGGCTGCTTGTTCCAGTGAATCTGCTCGAGATAATCTCGAACGTACTGCTTGTCGTACGAATCCTGTGCTTGCCCCGGCGAATACTTGTCAGCCGGCCAGAAGCGGGAAGAATCCGGAGTCAGCACCTCATCGGCGAGGGTGACCCCATGCGCGGTCCGTCCAAACTCGAATTTCGTGTCTGCGATAATGATCCCGCGCTGCCGCGCGTATGCCGCCGCTTTCTTATAGACGCGCAACGTCAGGCCCCGAAGATGGCTCGCCGTTTCCACGCCGACAATCTCGCACATCTGGTCGAAGGAAATGTTCTCGTCGTGTCCGGACGTCGCTTTCGTCGAAGGCGTGAAAATAGGCTCGGGAAAGGCGTCAGATTCTTTCAAACCGTCGGGTAGGGAAATCCCCGAGACTTTCCCAGTCGCTTTGTACTCTTTCCATGCCGAACCGGAGATGTATCCGCGCACCACGCACTCCACCGGGAACATTTCGGCCCGGCGCACCAGCATGGAACGCCCGCGCAGTTGATCGGCGTACTTCCGGACCGCAGCCGGGTATTTGTCGACATCGGCCGTGATCAGATGGTTGGGAACGATATCCGCCAGGTAGTCGAACCAGAACAGCGAAAGCTGGTTCAGAACCCTACCTTTGTGCGGTATGCCGGTCGCCAGAATATAGTCGAAAGCCGAAATCCGGTCGCTGGCCACGAACAGCAGGTGCTGGTCATCGACGATGTAAACGTCGCGCACCTTGCCGCTGGCGTGAAGAGTTAAATCGGGGAAGTCAGTGCGTAACAGAACGGAGTCGAGTAAATCAGTGCTCATGATGAAATTTTACAGGGTAAAGGCGAGGCGTATTCTAGCTGGTCCAACAAAAATGTCAACGATTCTGATCACGCGACGAGCGCGGCTCCGCAAGGAATTCGAGAACACAGTATTGACACCAAAGCAGATAATTCTGACACCGCATGGTTATTGGATTCCCCACGAATTCATTTGTGGAAAAGCTGAGGAATAATCGTGAATAACTTGGGCGAATTCAAAATGCACGGAAGCATCAGGAGCCGTCGATGAAGTCAATAGGGGCGCAATTCGCCGGAGTGGAGCTTTATTTCGAAGATCTGGACAAGGCAAAAGAAGTTCTATGCCGAGACTCTGGGACTGAAGATCTCGGAAGATCATCCACGACACCACGCCAAGTTCGACAGAGGCGCAAGTTTCATTTGCATCGAAAAGAAAGGCGTGGAGTCGTATCCATCGGAAGATAAAGCCGTGCTTTTCTTTGAGGTTCCAGATCTGCGGGCGGCCATTCGCACGATTGGAAAAGAGAAGCTGGTCCAGTCGGAGAAGGCATGGGCCGTGCTGCGCGATCCCGAAGGACACAACGTGCTGCTGCTCGAAAAGTCAGGCTAAGCCGACTTTATTGCGCTCCGAATCGCACCGACACCAGCTTCGACACGCCGGGTTCCTGCATGGTTACGCCATACAGAACCGGGGCGATGCTCATCGTCTTCTTGCTGTGGGTGATGAGCACGAACTGGGTCTGTACGCTCATTTCCCTCACCAGTTCGGTGAACCGTCCGATGTTCGCCTCATCGAGCGGAGCGTCTACTTCGTCAAGAATGCAGAACGGGCTGGGGGCGTACTGGAAGATGCCGACCAGCAAGGCGAGCGCGGTGAGCGCCTTTTCGCCGCCCGATAGCAGAAGAACGCTTTGCAGGCGCTTGCCCGGCGGGGAAGCGACTACATCGATGCCGCTTTCAGCGCTGTTCTCCTCGTCCGTCAGCTTCATGAACGCGTGCCCGCCGCCGAACAACTTCTTGAATGTGGCCTGGAAGTTCTCGTTGATCTTGGCGAACGCCTCCTCGAATTTCTGGCGCGAGATCTGGTCGATCTCGCGAATGGTCGCGGTCGTGTTCTCGATCGACGCAATCAGATCCTTACGCTGGGTTTCGAGGAACGAGTGCCGTTCGGCAGTCTCTTTGTACTCCTCCAGAGCCATCATATTGACCGGGCCCATGGCTTCGAGTTTGCTCCGCATGTCGCGATAGATCTGGTCTTCAGCGGCAAGTTCGTCACCTGAAACTGGGGTCAGCGTCGTATCCGCCATGAGAGTGGGCCGTTCCATTCCAAGCTCGTTGAGGCATGTCTCCGACATGTATTGGGCGTCAGACTCCAGCTTGGCCGCGGCTGCCGACAACTCTCCGCGCCGGTCGCGAGCCTGATCAAGCAGCAGGCGGCTGTTGCGCAGCAATTCGTCGATTTCCGTGAGGCGCGCGCGCAACTGCTCGGTCTCGAATTGCAGCAGGCCTTCGCGGGTTTGTGCGGCATTGCGTTCGGCTTCGAGATCGGTGATCGATTGCGCCAGTTGCTCGTTTTCCGCTTCCCGCTGCAGCTTCTCCGCTGCAGATCTTTCGATCTGTGACGCCAGCGCGTGAACCCGTTCTCCCATTTCCGCAAAGATCGAGTCAATCCTCTGCAATACTCCGACAGCCGACCGGTGCCGTTCTTCAAGCGTCGCCACCCGTGCCGCATGCTGAGAAGTCGTTTGTGCGGATTCCTCCCGCCGTTGGCGAAGAGCGGCGAGCGAGGCCTGCGCTGCCGCAATCCGCTGTTCCAGTTCGATGCGCTGCAGCTCCAGCACTTCGATCTCGGATTGGCGCGCGCACAGAATGCCCTCCTGCTCGGCGCGTTCTGCCGCCAGACGCTTCAGTTCGAGTTGCGAGACATTTACCCGTGCGCTTACCCGGGCCATTTCGGAATCGAGCTGCTGCAGCATGTGCCCCGAGGTCATCGCCTGATGCTCCGCCTCGCGCTTCTCGCCTTCGAGACGATCGAGCAGGGTTGAGAGGTCTTTGATCTCGCGGCCGAGTGTCAGCACTCGCATCTCTTCGTCGCGCAGGGCGCGCTCGAGGTCTTCCATCTGGCGCAGAACTTCTCGCAGTTCCCGCTTCATCGAAAGCGGGCCTTCTGCGCGCTGCTTGCCGCCGGTCACCGTGACATTGTGGAAACATTCCCCGGCTTGAGAGAGGAAAAAGGCGTCCGGATTTTCCAGCGCCAGGCCGCGCGCAACTCCGGATTCAGGGACGATGTATCCGTCGCGCAGCTTCGGCAGAATCACTTCCAGCGACTTCCCAAAGCCATTGAGAACGCGAATGGTGTGCTTCAGCGGAACGATCTGCGCGGTTGCTGGAGCCGAATGCGCCGCCTCGTCGAGCACAAACGAAAATTTCGCTTGCGAGTCTTCCGGATGCACCAGGAACGTCGCGCGGCCATCGACATCAGTGCGCAGCATCCGGAGCCCTTCATCGGCCGCGTCCCATGACTTCACGACGATGTAGTTGAGCTCATCACGCAGAAAATCTTCAACGACCCGCTCGAACTTCGGCTCGACCTCCAGAAAGTCAGCGAGAACGCCGACCGGCGCCAGGCCGCTTTGCATTACTCCAGACTGGAACAGGCGGCGCACGGACTCCGTGGAGTATCCGTGCTCGGCGATGACGGCCTCGAGGGATCCCTTCTTGCCCATTGCAGTGGCATATTCGGCGCGTAACACATCGAGGTTGGTTTTCGCGCGCGTTTCGTCGAGTTTCTTGGATTCAATCAGGCGGCGCAGTTGGCTGATTTCCTCGGTGATTCCGCTGACCCGCTGGGTCACGGTTTCGAACTCAAGCGCGAGTTGACCGCGCTGCCCACCGAATGCCTCGACCTGCAGGTTGGCGCTGGCAATTTCCGCTTCCAGGCGGCGCGCTTCGCGATCGACACCGGCGAGACGCTCCTCCGCTTGGGCGAGCTGGTTGCGCAGGCGCGAGGCCGACGAAACCGTATCGAAGATCACAACCCGCGATTCTTCCTGCTGCCGCTCGATCTCCGCAAGACTCGCGGCTGCGGCTGCGGCATCTTGCTGGCAGAGGATAAGATCGCTCTGTGCCGCGGCCAGGTCCGCGGAGGCAGACTCCAGAATCTGCCGGTTGGATTCCCGTTCCGCTTCAAGTCCAGTCAGGCGATGGCGCGCTTGCGCAAGTTCGGCTTCTGCGGATGCAGCCCGAACTACTAACTCAGCGCAACGTTCTTCATTGTGGCGCCGGCGGGCATGGGCACGATCGATCTCCATGGCGATCTGGCTGATTCGGTCCCGGTTCTCGCGCAATTCGGCTTCAATCGAATAACCTCGTTGGGTGCGCTCGGCATGCTCGGCTTCGAAGAGTTGGACTTCTTCGGTCCGCTGCTGCATCTCTTCCGCCAGGGCATTGAGCTGGGCATCGAGCTCTGCGCTTTCCTGCTCGATCGCCGCGAATTTGCTGGCCAGCACCAGCCGCAGCTTGGCGCGCATTTCCTCGCGCAACCGCGCATAGCGCTCAGCTTTCGATGCCTGCCGTTTCAGCGAATTCATCTGCCGCGTGACTTCTTCGAAAATATCGTTCACGCGCGCCAGGTTCAGCTTAGCGTCCTCGAGTCGCGCTTCCGCCAGCCGCTTCTTCGTCTTAAACTTCGTAATCCCGGCTGCTTCTTCCAGAATCGCGCGCCGGTCAGTGGGACGGCTGCTCAAAATCTGTCCGATACGTCCTTGCTCGATCAGAGCGTAGGATTCGGTCCCAGCCCGGTTCCCATGAACAATTCCTGAATGTCGCGAAGGCGGCATAGCTTGCCATTCAGCAGGTATTCGCTGTCGCCCGACCGGAACAGGCGGCGCGTGACCACGATCTCGCCAGCCCGGAACTGCTGCTGATTGAATTTGCGCCGGCGAATTTTGAGAATGACGTGCGGCGCCGGCATACCGACGGCCGCGGCATTCACGGGAGCTATGACATTGTGCGCCGGCAGCGCAAAGATGGGCTCGTCATCAGGAAATGCCACGGCAATCGTGTTGATCTTGTTCCGCGGGACTTCGACTTCCTCAGTTCGGCCCGGCTGGGCGTCTTGCACAGCGCTTTCGGTATCGGCGGCAGCACGCGCCCGGATCGCGGCCTCATCCCACTCGTCCGCGATGCGCGCTTCCGCGTCCGGCATTTCGTCTTGAATCTCGATTTCCGTGGCCGCGTTCGCGTCCGCTCCGCCATAGGCCTCGGGATCAATCAACGTCAGCGAGACTTCCGCCATCCCGGTGGGCTTGCGGTCACGCGTCCCGGCAAAAATCACGTCTTCCATGCGCGATCCACGCAGGGTCTTGGCCGACTGCTCGCCCAGCACCCACGAGATTGCATCGGAGATATTCGACTTGCCGCATCCGTTAGGCCCAATGATGGCGGCCACTCCGTCCCCGTGGAACTTAAGTTCGGTGCGGTCGCAGAACGATTTGAACCCCAGAATCTGAAGTCTCTTCAGTTTGAGCAACGTGAACTCCTTAAATCCAGTGGCCAGGGGTTAGTAGCCGATTCCCGGTGGCTGGCCTCGCATCGGCAGGACCAACGCTCCGGCAGGCATGTTTACCAGGAAGATTCCTCTTCCGCATTGGATGCCCTCCGCGGTCCATGTCAGACACGTCTTGCCGAACATTCTCACCCCAGGCTGGATAGGGCGGGCACAAATTTAAGCTACTGTAACGGTCAAATTCAGGCGGCGTCAAGCAATATAACACTATATGTGGTATGGGGATAGAAAAGACCGCGTGATATTGCACAGACATTGCAGCACACCGACAGTTTTCACATGGAGAGAGAAAGCGAGGTGGGAGAACCGCGAGAGCAGATTAAGGCTAGCGCAAGGTATCAGGGGCGCGCAATCGGAATCTTCGCTCGGTGTCGTGACCCATGTTTGACCTCTGGCGCCGGCATGGTAGTTAGCAGAAACACCTGGCAGTGAAGCTTTTTGATCCGATCGATCACGTCGGCTACGTAGGCTAAGTAAACGTCGCTGTCTGCTTCGACATATGCCTGACAGCTGGTGGGCGGTCGTAGTCTCGCACGGACCGCATCTTCTAGGTGATCGAGGGGAATGTTCTCCGAGTTCACCTGGACTATAGGCTGGGCATCTCTCCTTGACAGCATAGAAACGGTGACTTTGTCAGTTGAACCATTGCGAGGTCTGAGAGTGCCGATCGGCAGGAGATGGACGCGCAGTCCGGTGGGCATTGGGTATGCCCTGAAGCCCATGTACACCATAAGAGCACAGGCAACAACGGGCGCTGCGACGAGCGCAAATGCTGGCAAGCCCGTGAACCGTCTTTTCAAAGGAAGCGTTTGGGCGAACTGAAACGATCCGAGGTGATTCTCAGTCAGATTCTCTGGGGCCCGTCGCCTAGCATGAAGCTCTATGCGCGAACGCAGGAAGTTGTGGGCCAGGATTGCTGGAATAGCTACGAAAATTCCAGCCGCAGCCGTGACGAGAGCGGAGGCGACCCATGCGGCGATAATGGCCTCGAACCTACTCCACGATGCGCTCATACTGCCGAACAGCAGTCCGAGCAGAATCCCATAACTTGTTCCCGCTAGTCCCAGGAACGGCGCCGCAGACGAGATTGCTTTGAGAGTTGGTAGTCCCCGGCTCAGGTCGCCAACGAGGGTTCGTTGGCTTCTCCGGAACGCGCGCCGGGAGTCGGGCGCGAATGCCCCAGATTCACGGCGGGCTACTGGATAGAGGCGTGCAAAGCGGAAGACTACGAAGGCTGTGTAGCCGAGCATGAGCGCGAGTGCGATGAAAATACCGCGCTCGACCATGTCCCATGAACGCCATATGAACCCAATGTCCCAGTAGCAAGCGTCTGTTTGCCACGAGATCGGGCAGGTTCCAGGCATGTAAGGGCGGGAATCCTCGAGTCGCTAGCCTCCACTAACAGAGACACCGACGGGACTGTTCTGGTTCCAAGATGATGGAACTGTCGGTCGAGCGACAGCTGGTTGGGTTTTCTGGCTCTGGCGCCCATCGAACCCATGGCGCTCTTGATCCACTCCCTCCCATATGCTTTCGCCCAGAGATTAATGTCGGTGGACAGGAACAGAAATAGACTAAAGTCAGCGCACGCAAGCGGTGGAGTGCAACGACAATGTCCAGCGTCGCAGAGACAGGTTCTTCAAAAGCGCCAACGGAGCTATTCACTGCGAAGTTTCAGTGAATGTGACATTGGGATGACCGAGGCCGAAGGGACCCTCAGCCGTGACGGTGACAGTCTGCGCGCCGGAGGGCAATGTCAGTGTCACTGACCCGCTACCGCCTGCATCGGTGATTGCCATTACCTTGGACCCGCTGGTCGTCCCGTTCGACAGCATCCCGGCATTTGCGCTGAAGAGAATGCTGGCACCGCTGGCTGGATTCGTACCTCCCGAACTGCCCGGCGCAAGATTTACCGAAAGCGCTAACGGCAGGGTGGTCCCGTGCATGCCGGTCTGATTGTTCCCACCCGCGATCGTCAGGCTAGCTGCCGGATTGCCCACCACGACCCATCCAGCTTGGCCGTGCCCGTCGCTTGTTGTCACCGTAAAGTGGCAAAAGCCGGGCGTTGTGCCTGCGTTCACTGTGAGGATGCCGGGTTGGGTGCTGGTGATTGCCGGATTCGTCAGAGCAATATTCCCGCCGCAAGCAGCCGCTCCCTCATAGGCATCGAATACCGCGGAGGACAACGTCCCTCCTCCGGTCGCCTGCAATGTAACGCTTCCACCTGCGGGCACCATAATTGTGTCAGGATTGAGGCTGAAGCCGCGCCCACCTGCACCGCTAAAGGTGCCACTGATCACAACCAACGTGATGCTATAGGGAGGGAAGGACAGGGTGGATGACCAGGGTTGTGATCCGACAGAACTTACAATACCCGTGGGATACGTTGAGGTAAGAGTATAGGTCGTATATGACGTGGGGCTGAAGTCTTTCAGCGTGAACTGCACCTGAACTGAGTTCTGAGGGTCTTTGTTGATGACCATAATCATCGGCGTGCCCACTCCCGCACCCACGGAGGCGTAGCTGCCAAACAGGTTTGGGTCGCCATTGTGGGTGTCGGAAACCGAAATATATCCGAAGCCGTTTTCCAGGCCGTCGTAGTTTGTATAGAGCTTGAGGGCCCAGTAATTGGGATTTGCGGGATTGGGCGCAGTCCATCGTTCCGCAATATACACATTCTCTCGGCCCATGACTCCATAGGCATCCGCATCCGCCAGCGCCGTGGAGAAATCCGACTCGCCAGCAAAAGCCGCGTTCCACTCAGTTATGGCGAGCGGAGTCCCGGGATAGATCGTATTGACCAAGGCACGCAGCCGCGGAATCCTGAATGGGATGGTCTTGTTTGGCTGAATACTCGTAGCGTTTTGCTGGTTGATTGCGATCGAAGGGCTTACGAATGTCGGATCCCAGTAATCGCGAAAAATGCCGGCAGCCAATGCTTGTAGTTGCGAATGTGGCAACGGATTGCCGCCGCTGTCTGTGGTCGTCGCGTCCGGGAACGCATGGATGTCGAATACGTCGAGGGAACGCGAGCCGGAAATCTGGTCTTGCCAATAAATCTGGTTGAGCCACCAGGGAAGAAAATCTATTCCGGCATGGGCTGCTTTGTCATTGCTATTTGCGCCGTTCCAATAGAGCCACCAGCAGCAACTGACCGGCCCCATCCGCATGGCCTTGGGGTCCCAACTTTTGAGCTTGGTTGCTTCTGTCAGATAGACGTTCGCCATTTCGTCATACCCAGACGGGTTCGGATGAAGGTCGCGGTGAGTTACTCCCCACATATCCATCTCGTTATCCATCTCATAAAAGTGCTGGAACGTCGCCGGATTTCCGTCAAAAGCGCTCGCGAGGGCGGTGGCCCAATCGCTGCGGTACACGCAATTGGTTCCGGAAGGGCAACTCTGACTGTGGTCGTCGAGCAGGGGAACATAGGTGTCGTTGATATCGGCGGAACTCGCCGCCAGATAGGTCGGCTGCGCGCCGCAATTTGGCGTCAGTGAAATGCCATCACCCGCATCGGAGTTTTGCGGATCGGTGTGGCACTGGGCCCCGTCTCGTACAACAGAGAAGCTCCAATGCCCGTTTCCATTGCTTGCTGCAGTCTGCGCCACCCACGGCAGCATCGGCATCGTCATCACCGGTGAAGTCTGGGCGGCCTCGGTATCGCGGATGAACTGCACAGAATCGCTGTCCGCACACGTACTGTTTGTTATCGGGCCTCCAACCCCGCAGAATGCGAGGTCCTCGAAGAACGCGTCACTGCCCGCATTGTAGGTTCCCGTCTGCCAGTTATAGGTTGAGCTCCCATCCCCGCCCCAGCGTGCACTGGTTAGGTCAACAGTGAGGGCCGTGGATTGGGCGTTTACCGGCGCGGCTAGCTTCGCTGGAAAAGCGCCTCCATAGATCAAGCGGTTGATGACATGCGGATCGTACAAAAAGTCGACGGTGACGGTAACGCTCTTGCTCGGGCCTGACGGCGTGGCCGAGGCCTCATTTGACGTATTGCTTACGCCCCAACTGCCTTCGGCGGCCACGACATAGTAGTAAGTCGTGCCGTTCGTCAAACCTGGGTCAGTGTAAGTGGTGGTGGTTATAAGAGGTCCGAAAGAATTGGTATTTATATAGTTGTAAGGGCCCCCCGGCGTAGCAGAGCGCTTCACGTCGTAGGCACCGGCGCCAGGGTAGGCGCTCCAATTCAACACGATCTGAGCGTTTCCTGCAGTCGCCGTCAGCCCGGTGACAGGATGGGTCTGGTTCTGACCGCCTCCGCCCCCTCCGGCGCTTTTGCCGCCGAGGGCGCCACAGCCGAACAGAGCGAAGCACAAGAAAATGGCAGCAAGGTATGATCCGAACCCGAGAATTCCAGTACGCACCCGACTGTTCATACGCGCCCCCTTCGCCCCAAAGGTGGCCCAAAACCCGATTCAGCCTGGACCTTCGTTCTGGACTGCAATCGCAGTTCCCGGGCAGATGCTCGCAGCAGGATGAAAGCGGTGTCAAGGGATGTTGAACGGAAATGATATGAACTCGGCATCAAATCGTCGTTAATGTGGAGTTGTTCAATAGCCCAGGGTTACGGGACCAGTTTGCCGACGGGAACATACTCCGAATTGCAACCCACCAGACATCGGACGTTTTGAAATGCCGCCTGCTCTTCGGCGGTGAGGGTATGCGCACCTTTGCCCGTCTGATAAAACTTGTTGTGAGCGCTGCGAAATTCGTCACCGCCGGCGAAAGCAGCAATCAGGCGAAAGTTGCCGTCGAATTCGTACCAAACGGGACATCCATAGGTTGGCGGAATGATACATTCCGCCAAAGTAAGTCGAAGGATGCCATGCTCGAAGGTAGGTTGCATGGCGACATTGAACTGGTACAACGCGCGGTTCAAATCGCTTCGCGGAAACAGCAAGCGCAGCCTCTCATGGGCTGTACCCATGCCGTGGATCTGGAATTCCGGCCGCGTTTCCGTGGAAGCACCGGATACTCCGTCCGGATCTAGCACCACTAACGCCGCCTGATGGTCATACCCATTGGCTACTCCCGTGGCGATAATCTCCTCTTTCCCGTCGCCATCCAGGTCAGCCAGAGTAATGAAGTCTAAGCCGCCCGAATGCCAATACTCAGAAATGGTCTTGCCAGTGGCGTCGAGGAGCGCGATCTGCATGGGCCACCAGGGAACATGCTGACTCGCAACGACGATTCTCGCGCCTCTTTTCTCTGTAGGCTTCAAGATTGCAAGGGAATGAGTCATATAAGTCGCCGGACTTCCATTGAGTTCCGGCAACTCTCTTCCGGGAGTCCAGCGCCACTTTTCTTTGCCGCGATCGGAATAACAGATAAGGATTGACGATTGCGGTTTCAACGCCGCGCCAGCACGTGAATAAGAGAATAGGACGCTGACATGGCCTTTGGCCTCGAGATCCGTGAACCAGATGTGCGAACCGAACATTTTCTCCTCGTAGTACCAGTCGGGGCCAAAACCGTCGGGGAAGCTCTTGCTCCAAAGCTCCTTTCCTCCGGCATCGAAGATCCTCAAAAACGTACCGTCCATTCGCCCGAACCGAGGCTGAGGATTTGATGTCAGAGTGCGGACTGAGATATAGGCTGCAACACCAAGGGCCACCAGCGCAGCGATATACGCCGCCAACGTTAGCTTGCTGCGAGAATCCACCAGTGCGGTAGCTGCGGCGGCGTCGGACGCGCTGCCCTCTTTTCGTTCGCGGACCTTTGCCGCGATCCACCGCGTTTCGGGCGGCCCCTCAGCGGAACTTGCGGAACGATTGGGAAGATAAATCGTGAGTCGATCGCTGGCGCCTTCCCCCTGGTAGTAGGAGTCCAGGGCGTGTCTCAGCCGATTCACCTCAGTGGCTACGTCGGCCGACCGTTTGGTCTTGGTCTCGCCGGGCCACAACTCCCTGATCACCTGATCAGGCCTCAACGCATCCTGCGACTCATGCCTTTGGTGCAGAATCTCCAGCAACTTCCTGAGCTGGCCCTTACTGGCAAAAGTCTGGCTACGCAGGATTCGGTTGATCTGCTCGCTTACAGCGCTGGGCTCCATACTCGACGCGCACCATCATATACGCGCTACGCATCCTCTCGCCCCGAGTTTTGCGAAAAGCGGTAGCGCGTCCCCAGACTTTCCCCCTCACCTCAACTGCAGATTGCTACGGCCCGTTCTTTTCCAGCATCGCCGACGCTGAATCAATCACGGCTGCTTCGTCTTGCAACGCCTTGGCTACGCGAACGATCTCCTGGTCTGCCTCTGTGTAGCGCTTCTGCTCGATCCCCTCTCGTACTCCCGGCATGGTCTTGACGCCGTATCCGCTGTAAACGCCCGGAGCGTACAGCAGGTGCTTGTACCACGGCCGCCGGGGAAGGCCATTGTCGTTGGTCAATTTGCGCTCAGTCTCGATCAGCTTCGCGTTCAACTGCTCGTACGCGCTCGCTCCTGCGAGCGATCCCTGCGCTTTTGCCAGGGCTTTCTTATACCTCTCGGCGCTCCGCGTCAGGTTATCCGCAGCATTTTCCAGCGGCGCAAAATTCAAGTGCGGAGGGATCTCCTCGTACTTCGGCTCTACCGTCGGACGTCGCGGATCGTACGTGGCTTTGAATACTCCTTCCTCCAATTCCTTGTTCCGCTCCCGGACCTCGTCCTGCTTGTCTTTCAATAGCTTCTGCAGATCTTTGATGTACTTCTTTGCAGTGTCCGCCTGGTCCGCAAAATCAAACGGCAGTACCTCCGCATCGGCCAGTCGCATGACCGTTGTTCCAATGGTCTGCGACAGGGCCCGTCCGAACACAAAATCTTTGTCCGAAAAGTGCGTGTACCAGTAAAAATCGTCGTAGATCGAGTGATAAATCCCCTGTTCATCCTCTCCGCCATACCCCAAGTCGAGCGTGGCCACTCCGATGTGATCCAGAAATCCAGTGAAGTCCGTCCCGGAACCCAAGGCATGGATGCGAATATCTGGCCGCTCTCGTAATTCCTTCTTGTCCTCGGCGGATTTCGCATCGGCTATCTGAGACAGGTGCAGCCGCTCCCAGACCGTCATCTTCGTTTCCGGGTCTTCAATATCCCGCGCGACTCCATTGATGAAATGTTCCAGGCTGTGCGACCCGCCCATACCGAGAAGACCGCGATCGTTGCCGTCGCTGTTGATGTAGACCGCGGCGTGCTGCCGCAACTCGTCGGCATGCGCCTCCACCCACTCGGTCGATCCCAACAGCATCGGCTCTTCGCCGTCCCAGGCCGCGTAGATGATGGTTCGCCGTGGCTTCCATCCTTGCTTCAACAGCAAGCCCAGCGCGCGAGCCTCTTCCAGCAGCGGAGCCTGCCCCGATACCGGGTCCTCTGCTCCATTCACCCAGGCGTCATGATGATTTCCGCGAACGATCCATTCGTCGGGCGCAACGCTTCCCGGAATTTTCGCGATTACGTCGTACACCGGCTTGAGATCCCAATTGAATTCCAGTTTCAGGTGCACTTTCGCTGGCCCTGGTCCGACGTGATAGGGAATCGGCAGACCTCCGCGCCACTCCTCCGGGGCCATCGGTCCCTTCAGTGCCGCCAGCAGCGGCTGCGCGTCGCCGTAAGAAATTGGCAGCGTCGGAATTTTCGCGATGCTCTTCGCGTCCTTTACCGCCAACCGCTTCGCAGTGTCCGAAGCCACGAAACCCGGGGTAAGCGGATCTCCAGGGCTCGCCGACGCAAAATCCATCACGCTGCCGCGCTGTACGCCGTTTTCGTTGCGCATCGGACCTTGCGGGAAAACGTCGTCAATCCCGTAGCCGTCGTCCCGAGGCTCGGAGTAAATCAGGCAGCCAATCGCCCCGTGCTCCGCGGCCACTTTCGGCTTCACCCCGCGCCACGAGTGGTAATACTTCGCGATCACGATTGCGCCCTTCACCGAGATTCCCAGCCGGTCGAGTTTCTCGTAGTCTTCCGGCAAGCCGTAATTCACGAACACCAGCGGCGCAGTAACGTCGCCATCCGGCGAGTAAGCGTTATAAGTCGGAAGCTGCTCCGAGCTCTGACCAGAAGTCGGATCCACGGCCAGTGCAGGCTCCTCGAGCTTGGCCGTGAACCTGGTTGGCTCCGTCATCTCCAGCACGCGCACCTTCGGCGTGGGGAACAGAACATCGAACTTTTCGATGTGCGCGTCGAATCCCCAGGACTTGAACTGCGCCAGAATCCACTCCGCATTTTCCTTGTCGTAGGGCGAGCCGACATGATGCGGGCGCGCGCTCAGGCGCTTCATGGTTTCCCGCAGAATCGCGGGATCGGGAATCGCGCGAAACTTGGTTTCCCAATCCCGTTCTGTCTGGCTGGAGTTCGCGGAGTATCCGGTCAATTGATCTTCGCCAGAACCGAGTAAGGAAAGCGGACAACAGAGGGTGAACAGCAGCAGCACTGCCGCAACTCGTCGCATTGGAGTCCCTTCGTAGGTGAGTGGGACGCCATTATAGCGAAGTGGGGGAAAAGAATAGTTGGCAAGTTGACTGGATGACTTGAGGCACGGCAGACTCTCCCCGATTGCCATGGTCGAGCGGAATCGCGGCGCCCCGGATTGACGGGCCGTGCTCGTCACCGTACCCTGTACGGTGAGCTCGAAAACTTCTGAAATGTCCCGCCCGCGCGTCGCCGATGACATCACACAATTGGTCGGCGAAACTCCCATGCTGCAGTTGAAGCGCCTGGTTCCGGCCAGCGCGGCCGATGTCTTTGCCAAGCTGGAATACCTGAACCCTGGCGGAAGCGTGAAAGATCGCGCCGCCATCGGAATCATTCGACGCGCCGAGCGGGAAGGGAAGCTTCGTCCCGGCGGCACCATCGTCGAAGCCACTGCCGGCAACACGGGCATCGGACTTGCACTGATAGGCGTGAATCGCGGCTACAAGGTCAGCCTGTTCGTGCCAGAGAATTTTTCGCAGGAGAAAGTCACCATCATGCGCGCCCTCGGAGCCGATGTGGTCCGCACGCCTGACGCCGATGGGATGCAGGGTGCCATCAATCGCGCGAAAGAGCTTGTCGCCCGCGATCCCAAAGCTTTTATGGCCGGGCAATTTGAGAATCCCGCCAACCCCGACTTCCACTACGAAACCACCGCGCACGAAATCTTCGAGCAGATGGATGGACGCATCGATGCTGTCGTCGTGGGCTGCGGTACCTGCGGGACGTTCTCGGGGATAGCTCGCTACGTAAAGGAAAAGCTGCCGCGAGTGCTTGCCTATGCGGTCGAAACGCAAGGATCGGTTCTCGCCGGTGGCCAGCCCGGCCCGCATAAGGTCGAAGGCATCGGCGCCAGCTTCATCCCCAAGACCTTCGAACGCTCCGTCTGCGACGAAATTCTGATGGTTAACGATGAAGAGGCCTTCGGCATGGTGAAAACCCTGGCCGCGAAGGAAGGCGTCCTGGCGGGCTCCAGCGGCGGTGCTGCTGTGTTCGCTTCAGTGAACGTCGCGAAAAAGTTAGGGGCAGGGAAGCGCGTGGTAACCATCATTCCCGATTCCGC
The DNA here is from genome assembly GCA_963807095.1 of uncultured Acidobacteriota bacterium. GTDB lineage: Bacteria > Acidobacteriota > Terriglobia > Terriglobales > Acidobacteriaceae > Sulfotelmatobacter. The sequence goes on from CAWEAF010000005.1 coordinate 295,267, forward strand.
CGAGCGCTACCTCTCGAAGAAGATTTTCGAAGGCGGCATCTAATCGACTTACGTAGCGACAGCCCCCTCGGCTGTCCAAGCGAGGGCGAGGCCCGAGCGCCCATGCAGGAATTCAGTGGCGAAGTACACTCCCCGACCCTGTCGTCCTGAACGGAATGAAAGGATTTCTGCACTCATCAACTCCCGAACAACCAGCGCAACCTTGACTTCACCCCGCGCCTTCAACGATTCTGTCGTTGGCCTTCATTCAACAGATTTCCAGCACAACGGACTCCATGAAACAAGCCAAATCTATGGGATTCGCCACGCGCGCGATCCACGACGGGCAAGAACCCGATCCTCTCACCGGTGCAGTCACCGTCCCGATCTATCCGACTTCAACTTACGTGCAGCAAGGCATTGGCGAGAACAAGGGATACGAGTATTCCCGCGTCACCAATCCCACGCGCACGCGTCTTGAAGAGAACCTGGCCTCGCTCGAAGGCGGAATCGCCGCCCGCGTGTTCGCCAGCGGCATGGCCGCAATCCACGCGGTGGTCTGCATGCTCAAAGCCGGGGACCACGTTGTCTGCGGCAACGATCTGTACGGCGGAACGCCGCGCCTGTTCAACCAGGTGATGACCGAATTCGGACTCGAGTTTTCTTATATCGACACATCCGAGGCAGAGAACGTTGAGCGCGCTATCCGCAAGAGCACGCGCATGGTGTACGTCGAGACGCCGACAAATCCGATGATGCGCCTCAGCGATCTGGCTGCAATCACCGCTGTCTGCCGGCGGAAGAAGGTCGCGCTCGTTGTCGACAACACTTTTATGTCGCCGTACTTCCAGCAACCGCTTGCGCTGGGAGCCGATATGGTGGTCCACTCCACCACAAAATTCCTCAATGGCCATAGTGACGGGCTCGGCGGAGTCGTGGTCTGCGCCCGTCAGGATCACGCTGACAAGCTGGCCTTCCTCCAAAAGTCCTCGGGCGCGATCCTGTCGCCCTTTGAATGCTGGCTGGTGCTTCGCGGGGTAAAGACTCTCGCGGCCCGCATGGAGATCCATGACCGCAGCGGCCGTATTGTCGCTGACTTTCTTTCGAAGCACAAAAAAGTGGAGAGCGTCTTCTATCCAGGCCTGCCCGATCATCCTCAGCACGCCCTTGCGAAGCGGCAGATGAGCGGCTTCGGATCCATGATCAGCTTCGAAACCGGCTCTCAGAAAAATGCAAATAAGATGCTTAAGAAGGTCCGCGTCTGCTCGCTCGGCGAATCCCTGGGAGGAGTCGAGACCCTGATCTCCCATCCTGCGACCATGACACACTCTGGCCTCGGCTCCAAAGGACGAAAGGCGATCGGCATCACGGATGGCTTAGTTCGAATCTCAGTTGGAATCGAAGATGTGGACGACATTCTTGATGATCTGGATCAAAGTTTAAAGGCGATTTGATCGTAGCGCTGGCCTCCGGCCGGCTGTCGCGGCGGCGTCCCGCCGACGCCGCGGAAGTCGATTACAAATGTGTGCAGGGTTTCAAAAGAGTTTGTGTTACCCGTGATTGCCCAATCCGCGTCCCGCGAGTGGAACTCCGCCGTCTACCACCGCCTCTCTGCTCCGCAGGTCAGTTGGGGCAAAAAAGTCCTCTCGCGTCTGCACCTCGGTGGGAATGAACTCGTCCTCGACGCTGGCTGCGGCACCGGACGCCTGACCGCCGAACTCCTCGCCGCTCTGCCTCAGGGGCGCGTCGTCGCCATCGATCTCTCGCAAAACATGTTGCATTCTGCGCAAGAACATCTCTCGGCCGATTTCGGCGCGCGCCTTCACCTGCTGGCCTGTGACCTGCTGCATCTGCCATTCAAGCGCGTGTTCGACGTGATTGTGAGTACGGCAGCTTTTCACTGGGTACCGGATCACGATCGGCTGTTTGCCAACCTGCACAACGCCCTGGTCCCCAGAGGATGGCTGGAAGCACAGTGCGGAGGTGGGCCGAACATCGCTCGCCTGCGGGAGCGGATCAACGCGCTCGCGGCCGTGCCGAAATTCGCCCCCTACTTTACCGGATTTCGCGAGCCCTGGCTGTTTCAGGATGCTGAAGGCGCTGCGGCAGCATTGCACCGCGCAGGATTTACGGAAATAGAAACGTCAGTAGAGGCGGCTCCCACTCTGCTGGACAATGCCGATCACTACAGGGAATTCGTTCCCAACATCATTCTTCGCCGTCACCTGCAGAATCTGCCGAGCGAAGCTTTGCGGGCCGAGTTCGTCGACCGGCTGACGGATCAGGCCGCCAAAGACGATCCGCCGTTTCTGCTGGATTACTGGCGGGTGAACCTGCGCGGCCGCGCCGCCTGACGCTTCACTGCACCGATTCCCCGATCCAATCCAGATACTCGGAACTCCCCTCTTCAATCGCGATCGCGGCACACTCCGGCAGATCGTAGGAATGGAGTTCGCGAATCGCGTCTTTCACCGCTGAGAAGTTCGCTCCGGTTGTCTTGATGAGCAGCAGCCACTCACGGTTTGATTGCACTTTGCTCTGCCAGCGATAGATGGATTCCATATGGGGAATAATATTGACGCACGCCGCCAGCTGGTTCTCGACCAGATACCGCGCAATTTTTCGTGCTTCTTCTTCCGATCCGGAAGTTGACAGGACTACTCGTTTATCAGTCATATAAGATCACCCGTCAGCTCTGAGCTTTCCGCGCCCGCGGCAAGCATGAGCGGTGGAGCAGCCCTATGCTAACGCAAATCAAGTTCGGAACCTCTGGTTGGCGCGCCGTTATGGCCGAGGAGTTCACTTTTGCCAACGTTGGCCGCGCAGTCACCGGCATCTCTCGCTACGTCGCTTCGCAGAAACCCAAGGGGGCGCGCGTTATCGTGGGACGCGATCCGCGATTCCTGGGCGAGACTTTCTGCGCCATAGCTGCGGATATTTTAGCGGCACACGGGATCATCCCCCTCGTGGCTGCCGAAGCTGCCCCAACGCCCGCGTTTGCCTATGCGGTCATCAGCAATAAGGCTGATGGCGTCATTAATTTCACCGCGTCGCACAATCCGCCGGAATACAACGGGATCAAGTTTTCCACTCCCGACGGTTGTCCCGCGCTTCCCGAGGTTACGAAGAAGATCGAAGCCGAGATCGTTGCCGCCGACAGCGCTGCCTCCGTGAAGTCTGAATCCGCTACCGGATTGCGCGAATCGCTCGATCCCAAGCCCGAATATTTGAAACGCCTCGGCGAGATCATCGATCTCGACACTATCAAGAAGACCGGACTCAGGGTCGTCTTCGATCCTATGTGGGGAGCCGCGCGCGGATACTCCGATGAATTGCTCCGGGGCGCCGGCGTGCAAGTGGCTACGGTTCACGATTATCGCGACGTGCTCTTTGGCGGACATGCTCCCGAGCCCGACGGGCACCTGCTCGACGATCTGCGCAAAAAAATGCGTGAGACCGGCGCTCAGATCGGCATCGCCACCGATGGCGACGCCGACCGCTTCGGCATTGTCGACGCCGATGGGACATTCCTGCAGCCGAATTTCGTTATCGCCCTGCTGTTTGACTATCTGGTCGAAAGCCGCGGGTGGAAGAACGGTGTCGCAAAGTCGGTCGCGACCACCAATCTGATCAACGCGCTGGCCCGGAAACATGGAGTTGAGCTGCACGAAACGCCAGTGGGATTTAAGTACATCGGCGAACTCATCATGCAGGACAAGATCGCAATCGGGGGAGAAGAGAGCGCTGGTCTCTCTATCCGCCATCACGTTCCCGAGAAGGATGGCGTCCTCGCGGGATTGCTTTGCTGTGAAGCGGTCGCCCGCCGCGGAAAATCTCTCGGCGAGCAACTGAAGGCGATCAGTAATCAAGTTGGTTCCTTCTTTCCCCAACGGGAAAACTTCCGATTGACGCCGGAGGTGAAGACGAAGTTCACTGAAAAGTTACGGTCCGATCCTCGCGAATTCAACGGCCACCAGATCAGCGAGGTCGTGCGCAAGGACGGACTGAAACTGGTGTTCAGCGACGGTTCTTGGGTCTGCTATCGCTTGTCAGGCACTGAGCCAGTGGTGCGTGTCTATAGCGAGGCGCGAAGCGAGAACGAACTCAAAAAGCTAAGCGTCGCGGCCAAGAGTTGGATTTTTGATTAGGAAATGGGAAGTGAGAATGCAGAAGTGAGAAACGTTCTGCATTCTGATCTCTTCCTTCGGCCTTTTTCTGGTAAGCGTAACGCGGGTTTAACTGGTCTCATCATTGAAGCGCTTTTTCCCTATCGATCGAATTCCGCGCGCTGAAGACGGCCTGCGCGCCGTCGTCGAACGTGCTCCGCAGGCCGAAGCTCTGGCCGCTTCGTGGATTGAATTTGTGCGCCCGGCTGCAACGATCATCTACGGGCTGCGCCGCCGCATCGCCACGATCGCGGTAGCCGTACTAGCTGGATCATTGTTTCTTCATGTTATGTTCGGCGCCAACGGCATGGTCGTTTACCGGCAAAAACGCGCCGAATACCAGGGCCTGCGCAAGCAAATCAACCAGGTTCAGCAGGACAATGATCGCTATATCCAGCAGATTCAGGGCCTCAAGACCAATCAGACGGCGATCGAGAAGGAAGCGCGCGAGCAATTGGGATATGCCAAACCGGGAGAGTACGTTTACGTTCCGCCTGCTCCGGCCAAACCTTCCTCCCCGGCCAACCGTACCGCGAAAAAGTAGTCGCAAAATCTTCAACCACGAAGAGCACGAAGGTTCACGAAGCAGAGCCCAGCTTTGGCACTTTCATCGTGTACCTTTGTCTCCTTCGTCGATGAACGTTTTCTATCTTCCCGACTGACAATTGCGTTCCTGCTCTGTGGTATATTTCCTCAGCCTCAATCCAGCATCTCACCGGAGTCCGTTGCCCAGGCAATGTGATCTCCACACTTACTCACTGCGGCGTGGGGCCGCAAGTTGAATATCAAAAGGAGAATAAGCGGCTATGAGAAAAGTTCTGTCGGTCTGTATTGCGGTATGTTTCGTGCTCTCTCTCTCGGCGATGGTCTTCGCCGACGACATGGGCAAGAGCACAACCGTCAAAGGTTGGGTCTCTGACGATAAGTGCGGAGCGAAGGGCGCCAACGCCAAGGCGGAAGCCTGCACCAAGAAATGTCTCGAGGGCGGAGCCAAGATGGTCGTCGTCACGGATGGCGATCAGAAGGTTTTGATGGTGGATAATCCTGATGCCCTGAAGGGCCACGAAGGCCATCACGTCGCTGTGACCGGCACCACGAAGGGCGATTCCATTCACGTCGACAGCGCAAAGATGTTGTGAGTGAGTAGGAACGTGCAAGTCCGAGGGCGGCTCCCATGGCCGCCCTTTACTTTTTGCGCAGAGACAACACGTGAAGTCTCCGCGAGGTCTCTTGTCGGGTCCACGCAGCTAGCCAGCCGGCCTCAATGCGGCTAGGATTCTCCAATGCCCACCGAGATCGCGAGCAAGCTCAGATCCCTCAATCCAGCCACCGGCGAACTTCTCGGCGAGATTGATTGCACCGGTGAGCACGAAGTGGTGGCCGCCGTCGAGCGAGCGCGCCTCGCGCAGCCGCTTTGGGCGCAGTTGGGAATCCGGCGGCGCATTGCGATTCTTCGCGAATTTCAAGCAAGACTCCACGCCCGCAAGTCGGAAGTCGCCGCCGCGATCACCCGGGAAGCCGGCAAGCCCCTCGCTGAGGCGCTCGTCACCGAAGTTCTTGTGGTCCTCGACGCCGCTCGCTTCCTGATCGATAACGCATGGCCCCTCCTGCGCGACGAACCCGTCCCGCACGGAAATCTCGCCACTAAGTTGAAGCGTGGCAGGTTGGTGCGCGAGCCGCATGGAGTGATCGGGGTCATTTCGCCCTGGAATTATCCGTTCTCGATTCCGGCGACGGAAACACTGGCAGCGGTGGCGGCGGGGAACACGGTCGTGCTGAAGCCGTCGGAACTGACTCCACTAGTCGCCCTCGAGTTGGCGTCGCTATTGCACTCTTCAGGTGTTCCCGCCGGCGTGTTTCAGGTGGTATGCGGCGAAGGCCCTACCGGCGCCGCCCTTCTGAGTTCACGCATTGACAAGTTGGTGTTCACCGGCAGCGTTGCTACGGGAAAGCGCATTGCCGCCGCGGCCGCCGAGAGATTGCTTCCGGTTGTACTCGAACTTGGCGGGAAAGACCCCATGCTGGTGCTCGACGATGCCGACGTTGACGTGGCTTCGAGTGCCGCGATTTGGGGAGCCTTCGTCAACGCCGGACAAGCATGCCTGTCGGTCGAGCGCTGCTATGTGCACAGCAGTCTGTACGAATCGTTTGCCAACGCCTGCGCCAGGAAAGCTAGGCAATTACGCGTTGGCAACGGCATGGATGCGACCACCGACGTCGGTCCAATGATTCACCAGCGCCAGGTACGCGTGGTGGAATCGCACGTGGAAGATGCGAAGGCGCGCGGCGCGCGCGTACTGGCAGGAGGCACGCGCTTGCCGGAGTCAGGCGTGAACTTCTACGCGCCCACAGTGCTTGCCGATGTTACTCACGAAATGCGCATCATGCGCGAAGAAACATTCGGCCCGGTGTTGCCCATCATGCCGTTCGAGAACGACGAGCAAGCCGTCCAACTGGCCAACGATTCCGACTACGGGCTGGCCGCCAGTGTGTGGACGCGCGCTTCCGATCGCGGAGAGCAACTGGCGCGGCGCATCCAGTCCGGTACGGTCATGGTCAACGATGTCATCTCCTGCTTCGGTATCAGCGAGGCTCCGCACGGTGGCGTCAAAGCCAGCGGAATCGGCCGCACGCACGGGCGCTTCGGCCTGGAAGAAATGGTGCGCCTGAAATATCTCGACGTCGATCTCATGCCGGGGATGAAGAAAGTCTGGTGGCATGGCTACGGCGAAAGCTTCCGACGCCAGATGGAAGGCTTTCTCGACCTGCAATTCGCCAATAGATGGAGCACGCGCGTCCGCGGAGCCTGGCGCGCCGCCGGAGTCCTCCGCAGAAGGCAGTTGTAGCGCTGGCTCCTGCCACCTGTCCCGAGGTCAAGCTCAGGCTGCAAACCACTGCACCTGACGACCAATTACCAACGGCTAACGACTACTTCCTACTCATCGATCCTGTCCCCACGGCTCGGCGGCTGCGAGATCACCAGAAATCGAACCGCACTCGGCGTTGGATTCCTCACCTGGTGCCGCATACCCGGCAGAATGCGAATTCCGCTGCCCGCCGGTACCAGCGTCCTTTCGCCATCGACCTCCATCAGAATCTCGCCATCGAGCACGTAGAAGAACTGCTGTGCGTGCGCGTGATAGTGGCGAATCTCAGCTGCTCCGGGGGGCATGAATTCCTCAATGACTGCGAGATTCTTGTCGCGGACCAGGTGCCAGCCATCGCAATCGACTCCCCAGCGATAGTGCTCGGCGTTCTCCCGGCTGATCGCGGCTGGTTTCGTTGTACCCGATGACTGCGAACTGCCGCTCGGTAAGGATGTTCTTCCGCTCTTTGCCATATTCCGTTTACCCCGCCCGATTGCGGTAGAGCGACGCGTCTACCTGCGCCCACATCGCGTCGCGGTTCAGTTGTGTTCCGAGAAATTCGATGAGTTTCTCACCGGTCTGTTTCGGATTGCTCAGCACGTCACCGTAGGAAACGCGCAAAGTTCGAACATACGGCTTGCTCGCGAGCCAGGCATCCACCTCTTTCAAATGTTTTTCAAACGCCGTTGCTATCACGGCCGGATTTGCACCTTCTTTGTACGTCCCGCGCCGGCGCATCATTTGATCTTGCGAAGCGAGCACCTCGTCGAGCGGTCTCTGCATGAAGATCACGCGGTACTCATGTCCTGGCGGCAGTGCCAGCAGCAGCCGCGAAATCACCTTGACCACCTTGCCCTCGGCCTCCGCAATGCAACCAGGATTGTTGGGCAGTTGCTTGATCCGCTCCCACTCCAGATATCCGCGGGGATTGTCGGTGTCAGCCTGGCGCTCGCCATCGGAGAGGGCCCGCATCCCTCCCGCAACCAACATCTGCATCATTAGGGAAGTGCCGGACCGGGGCAGGCCAGAGACGATTGTGATCATGGAATCGTTGCGTGAACGCAAAAGAACAGACTAGCAGAGCGAAGACGCGGGCGTGGACGCCCGCGCCACATTTTCAGCTACAATGAGCCCGTTGGCTCGAATCCGGCGGCTCTGGGGCCGCTCCAACGAGGAGAATCTCCTTTGGCGACTGGCGAAGTGACCCCTTCCGTCCCTCAAACCGTTCCTCAGCTTCCGAACCACAAGGTCAAAGTCAAGAAGGCGGGGCAGCGCGCCTGCAACGAAAAAGATGCGAAGGGCAAGTTCTGCGGTGGACATTTGAAGCTCTGGTTCTATACGACCGACGTCAAAGAGCGGGAGTGCGGCGACGTCGAGAAAGCCTGGGGACCGAGTGCCGAAGTCTATCGCTGTGAAAACTGCAAGACGCTCTATCTGCCAACGCCCGGGGAGAGCAAGGTCAACGTTGCCGGGCAGGGAATGATTTCAGTCTTCGGATTGACCCTGCCGCCGAAAGAGAAATAGCCGCGAGTTCCGAGTTGTGAGCTGCCAGCAACCCTTCATCTTCGTTAGGGGAGTATCAACGGTTGTATCGAGCTTTGCATCGAACACGTGCTCATGGCTCGAAGCTCGTTGCTCAACGCTTTCATGAACCATTCCGAACTCATCTACGACTGGAATAAGAATTTCCCACCCGGACTGAAACCAGCAGGCCCCGTTCTGCTTAATGATGAAAGTCTTCGCGATGGGCTGCAATCGCCCTCGGTCCGCGATCCGTCCATTCCCGAAAAGATTGAGATTCTCCATCTGATGGAGGCGCTGGGGATCGACTCTCTCGACCTCGGCCTTCCCGGAGCCGGCGCGCGGGCTGTCGAAGCCGTTAGCGCGTTAGCTCGCGAGATTGTTTCCCACCGGATGAAGATTCAGCCCAACTGCGCGGCCCGTACCCACGAGAACGACATTCGCCCGATCGCCGAGATCGTGCAAAAGACTGGATTGCAGATCGAAGCCGCCACCTTCATCGGATCGAGCCCCATTCGCCGTTTCACCGAAGGATGGACCGACGATTTCCTTCTGCAAACGACGGAAAAAGCCGTCAAATATGCGGTTTCGCTCGGCCTGGCAGTCATGTACGTCACCGAAGATACCAGCCGTTGCGATCCGGAAACGGTGAAGCGGCTGTACAAGACCGCCATTGACTGCGGCGCGCGGGCGATCTGCATCTGCGACACCGCCGGCCACGCCACGCCCATGGGCGCCCTGTCGCTGGTTCGGTTTGTCATCGAGCAAGTCGTGAAGCCCTCGGGCGAAAAGATTCGCGTCGACTGGCACGGTCACAGCGACCGCGGTCTCTCCATAGCTAACTCGATGGCTGCGATCGTTGCGGGCGCGAATTGCGTGCACGGGTGCGCCATTGGACTGGGCGAACGCGTGGGAAATGCGCAGATCGACCAGATGCTGGTCAATCTCAAGCTGATGGAAATTGAGCCCTGGGCTCATCAGGATCTGACCAAGCTGAAGGACTATTGCGAAGCGGTCTCACGGGCGACGGGGGTTCCGATTCCGAAAAACTATCCCGTGGTCGGCGATGATGCCTTTCGAACGGCGACCGGGGTCCACGCCGCCGCCATCATCAAGGCCTATCACAAAAACGATGTCATTCTCGCGAACACCGTCTATTCCGGAGTGCCCTCGCACGTCTTTGGACTCGACCAGATCATCGATGTCGGTCCCATGAGCGGAAAATCCAATGTGCTGTTCTGGCTCGACCGCCATGGCATTTCCGCCAGCGACGATGTGGTCGATCGAATTTACCGCCGCGCCAAGGAGAGCGACCATACTCTGACCGAGGCTGAAATTTTGGAGTGTGTACCCGTCGCTGCGCGAAAGAGCTGATCTCGAATGCCGGAAGTCTTACGACACGCAATTCTCGGTCCCGGCGGAATCGGCGGGCTTATGGGCGCCTGCCTGGTGCGCACAGGCGCGTCGGCCACATTGGTCGTGCGGCCAGAATCGCTCGCGCAGTATCCGGAGCAGCTTCGGCTCGAAAGTCCGTTCGGAGATGTCACCGCTCCCGTCTCGCGCGCTTCGCAGGTTCCACCGTGCGATGTTCTCTGGATCACCGTGAAGGCCACGCAACTCGAACAGGCCCTGCTCTCCTTTACGAATCCCAAGTCTGTGCGCGCCATCGTTCCGCTGCTCAACGGCATCGATCATCTCGCATTGTTGCGCGCTCGCTATGGCGCCGGCCGCGTGGTAGCCGCCACGATTGCCGTCGAATCGGAACGCGTTGCTCCCGGCCACTTTATTCATCGTTCGCCGTTTTCCCGTTTGAATGTCTCTTCGGCAGGGCGCGATCTGCTGGGCTCGACCCTGGATGATCTGCGCAAACTCGGCTTCCAGTGCCAGTTCTTCGATGACGAGCCGACCCTCATGTGGAGCAAGCTCGTCTTCCTCGCCCCGCTTGCCCTGGCCACCACCGCCGCAGGATTGCCTGTCGGCGGCGTGATGAGCGATCCGGCGCGCAAACAGCAATGGCAAGCCTGCGTCCTCGAAACAGCCGCGGTCGCAGTCGCCGAAGGCGCGAAAGTTGACCCAGCGTTCGTCATCGCCGGCATTCTCAAAATGCCTGCCCACATGCGCAGTTCCATGCAGAAGGACGTCGCGCAACGCAATGCGCCGGAACTCGACGCGATCGCAGGACCTATCCTGCGCGGCGCTCGCCGCCATGGAATTGACGTACCGGCGACCAAAGCGCTGGTTGCCGCAGTCGAAACTAGAGCCGCCGAGAAGCCGTAGAGCGGTAAGGCGCATGTCTGCCGTCTTCCGTAATAGCCGGTTCCCGTGTTCGGCAATCCGATATTTGCAGCGCGTTGTACACTAACGCATAAATCCCCATGGGCTCGAATCCCCCGCGCGCCGACTTGCCTGATCTCGCACCCACGGTGCTGCACGAAGTGGCCCGTCTGGCTGCCTCACCCGAAGTGCGCTCGGCCTATAACTGGTTTCGCATGCAGGAGCCTCAGCTACTCCACTGGCAGATGGAGATGGCCCGCATTCCTGCGCCTCCATTCGGCGAATCGGCCCGAGCCGCCTGGCTCGCCGAGCGCTTCCGGGAAGTTGGCCTCGACGACGTTCGCCTCGACGACGTCGGCAACGTCTTCGGTGCGCACCCCGGATTCGGGCGCCGCTACGTCGCGCTCAGCGCCCACATCGACACTGTTTTTCCGGCAAATACTCCATTGAATATTCGCCAGCAGGGCAGCCGCATCTACGGCCCTGGCGTCTCTGATAACGGCGCGGGAGTGGTCGCCATGCTGGCCATTGCCGCGCTGCTTCGCGCCGTACGGATCCGCCATGCGCTGCCTTTTGTCTTCATCGGGAACGTCGGCGAAGAGGGCGAAGGCGACCTGCGCGGCATGCGGCATATTTTTTCCACGCCGCGCTGGAAAGATTCGATAGCCTACAGCCTCGTCCTCGATGGCGCCGGCGCAGATACGATCGTCGCCGAGGCTCTCGGAAGCCGCCGCTTCGAAGTCATCATCCGCGGTCCCGGCGGCCACTCCTGGAGTGATTTCGGTGCCCCCAATCCCATCGTGATTCTTGCCAAAGCGATCGAGACATTCACCGCGACAACCGTTCCCGCCACTCCGAAGACGACTTTCAACGTCGGCGTGATTCGCGGCGGCACTTCGGTGAATTCCATTCCCGAATCGGCTAGCATGAAAGTCGATATCCGCTCCACCTCCATGACTGAAATGGAGCGTCTGGAGCATTCGCTTCGTCTCGCCCTGAATCGCGCCGTTGAGGACGAAACCATGGCTGCCGAGATGCGCTCCACCGCCCAGAAGCGTCCGGCGGGAGTTGGTTGCGAGGTCATTGTGATCGGGAATCGCCCTGCCGGCGAATTGAGCGGCGGCGCCAAGATTCTGCAGGTTGTGCGAGCCGTCGACGCCCAACTTTCCAACGCCGCGCAAGTGCAGCGGGCTTCAACCGACGCCAATATCCCTTTATCTCTAGGCCTCGAAGCCGTGGCAATCGGTGGCGGGGGTTCGGGCGGCGGTGCGCACACCTTGCAGGAGTGGTTCGATTCCAGCGGACGTGAGCTGGCCTTGAAAAGAATCTTGCTCACTATGCTGACGCTGGCGGGGGTGGGAGAATGAGCCTGACGGGAACAACGAGTGTGGCGCTGCTGACTTGTTTGTTCAGTTCGTGTGTCGTTCTGAGTCAGACCACCGGTGCGGATCCTCGAAACCCAAGCCCGACGTCATTTTCGTCCATGGCAATATATACACGGGCATTCCCGCCAGCAGCGCGTTCAGTTCCGTCGTGCGATACGAGGCCATCGCGGTCCGCGGAGATCGCATTCTCGCTATCGGTAAGAATGCGGACGTCGCAGCGCTCAAAGGTGCGCAGACGCAGGTCATCGATCTCGGTGGACACTTCGTTGTCCCCGGATTTAACGATGCCCATCTGCACCTCGATTCCGCCGGCGCGACCAAACTCAGCGTCGATCTGACCGGCGTGAAATCGCTCGACGAACTGCGCACGCGCGTGCAGCACAAAGTCGACAGCGCACGAGCCGGCGCATGGATTCTGGGCGCTGGATGGGACGAGACTCTCTGGCCCGTGAAAGTAACTCCCATGCGATGGGACCTCGATGAAGTCTCAAACGGCCATCCCGTATTCCTGCAGCGAATTGATGGGCACATCGCCGTCGCCAACACGCAGGCGCTGCAGTTGGCCAGCATCACCCTGGCTAGCCGCGATCCCCAGGGCGGGCACATTGATCGCAATGAGGCTGGCGAGCCCACGGGGATTCTTCGCGAAACTGCGCAGCTCGCAGTCCGCGAGGTCATTCCCAAGCCCACACACGATCAGCGCCGTGAAGGTCTTCAACTAGCTCTCGCTGACCTTGCCGAGCACGGGGTAACTTCCGCTCAGGATTTTTCTCCCGGCTGGGAGAACTTCCAGATCTACGAAGAACTTGAAAAAGAAAGCAAGCTCACCGCCCGCATCTGCGAGTGGTTGCCATTTGACGAGCCCGTAGAAGACTTGAGCCGGGAGCGCGATTCACACCCGCAATCTGATCTCATGCTCCACACCGGCATGCTCAAAGGATTCATGGACGGATCTCTGGGATCACATACCGCAGCCATGCTCGAGCCTTACACGGACGATCCCAAAAACTCCGGCCTGCCCCGCTACGATGCGGACAAACTCAACGAGATGACCAGCGAGCGCGTGCTGGCGGGATTCCAGATCGGCTTTCACGCCATCGGCGACAAAGGCGTTCAGATGGCCCTCGACGCCTTTGCCGGAGCTCAGAAAGCCGCTAAAGACGCGCACGCCAAAGGCGCGAACGGCGGCGACGACTACCGTCTTCGCATTGAGCACGCCCAGATCACCAGCCCTGCTCAGATTGCTCAATTCAAGCAACTCAAAATCATCGCATCCATGCAGCCCAACCATCTGCTCACGGATATGCGTTGGGCGCAAGATCGCCTTGGCCCGAAGCGCGCAGCCACGTCCTATGCCTGGCTCGCCTTCCTCAACAAGGGCGTCCCGCTGGCTTTCGGCACGGATTATCCGGTCGAGCCCGTAACGCCCTTCCGCGGTCTTTACGCCGCTGTCACCCGCGAGAGCGAAGACGGCAGGCACGAATATTTTCCGGGACAGCGCCTGACCATTGATCAGGCAATCGCCGCGTACACTGCCGGATCGGCCTTCGCTGAATTTCAAGAGAAAAATAAGGGCACGCTGGCTCCCGGGATGCTCGCCGACTTTGCTGTCCTCGACCGGGATCTCACCGCCATTCCGCCCGACAAAATACTCGCGACCAAGGTTCTGCGGACCGTAATCGGGGGCAGGACTGTGTATGAGGCCAAGTGACCGGGGGCGACCCCTGGCATAACTTTACAAATTCTGCGCTTTCCTTAATTTAAGTCTCATCTCCCATCAAACGATTTAACCCGTTTGCGCGTCTAACGACTGGAAGCAGCCCCCGGTCAGCGTGTACCCGTGAGCACTCACGCGGTAGTCCGGTCGCATCATGTAATCGGTATACTATTAAGGGCGTACAAGTTTCGGAGGAAGTGCAATATGGGCGCAATGTGGATGCGCATGAAGGCTAATCGAGCAGCCTACGCGCTGAGTATCCTTGTAACACTGACGCTGGGCATTCTCATCGGGACCGTGATTTCCCAGGGAGTGAAGGGCAAAGAAGGACAACAGAAGAGCGACGCAACGCCGCTGACCTTGCCTTCGCCGCAGCAGATGTCCAACACCTTCTCTCAGATCGCCAAGCAGCTCGAACCGAGCGTCGTCAACATCAATACAGAATCCACCATCAAGAATGTCCGCCGGCGCCGTGGCGGCAGTGGCAGTAGCGGCGGTGGAGACGACGAAGACGGTGGCGGCATGGAAGACTTCTTCAATCACTTCTTCGGAGCGCCCGGCGGCCCCGGCCAGGGGCAGGGTCTCCCTGACGGTGGTGCCATCCGCGAGCGTTCGCTCGGATCCGGGGTGGTTGTCGATCCGAAAGGCTACATCATCACGAATCGTCACGTGGTCGAAAAAGCAGACCGCATTCGCGTCCGTTTTCTGGATGATCCCCCTGGCGTGCAGCACGAAGCCAAAGTGATCGGCACCGATCAGGAAACCGATCTCGCCGTTATCAAAGTCGAGGTCGACCATCCGCTTCCGGTGGCGAAGTTAGGCAATTCTGACGGCATGCAGGTTGGGGACTGGGTTCTCGCGATCGGCAGTCCGTTCGGCCAGGCTGGGACAGTCACCGCCGGAATCGTTTCTGCCAAGGGGCGCGACATCGTTCCCCAACGGCAATTTCAGGTATTCATTCAGACCGATGCGGCCATCAATCCCGGCAACTCTGGCGGTCCTTTGGTCAACATGAGCGGGGAAGTGATCGGCATCAACACTGCCATTCTGAGCGAAACCAACGCCTATGCTGGCATCGGATTCGCTCTGCCCTCTAAGACCGTCGTCGATGTCTACAACCAGCTCACCGGGCCGGAGCACAAAGTTTCCCGCGGATCGATTGGCATCATGTTTGACGCGGTAGAAAATCCCGCGATTGCCCGCGTATACGGCTCGGGTTCCGGCGTCACTATTTCCAGCGTGGTCGCAGGCAGTCCTGCGGATCAAGCCGGACTGAAAGTCGGAGATACCATCACCACCGTGGACGGCAGGAAGGTAAGCAAGGGTTCCGAACTCGTCTCCGATATCGCCTCGCGCAAGCCCGGATCGAAAACCACGCTGGGCTTCCTGCGCAACGGCAAGTCGCAAAACGCCACCGTCACCATCGCGGACCGTGCCAAACTCTTTGCCGCACGCCTCGGCGACGATCAGGACAACGAGGACGACAACGCTCCTAAGCCGAGCAAGTTCGGCGTTACCGTTCGCAAGGTGACTCCCGAAATGGCCGACCGCCTCAATATGGAAGGGGCCAAGGGCGTGATTGTGCAGGATGTAAAGCCCGGGTCCTTCGCTGAAGATGTGAATCTGGGACGCGGCGATATCATCCTCGAGATTAACAAGCAACCGGTGAACAGCGAGGAGGACTTTTCCCGAATCGAGTCGAGCATGAAGAGCGGCCAGGACGTGGTATTCCTGGTCCGCCAGCGCGGCTCCTCCCGTCAGGATGGCACCATCTTCCTGGCCGGTACACTTCAGTAATTCGAATGCGCC
This sequence comes from uncultured Acidobacteriota bacterium, assembly GCA_963807095.1. Lineage (GTDB taxonomy): Bacteria > Acidobacteriota > Terriglobia > Terriglobales > Acidobacteriaceae > Sulfotelmatobacter. The sequence continues at coordinate 310,985 of CAWEAF010000005.1, forward strand.
CAGCAGGAACTGGTACTGTTGCTTAGAGCCAAGGTCGGCGACGGTACCGGTTACTCAGTTGGGCGTTTTCTTGTTTAGATCTTTCTGGGAAACAGCCTTCTGCGATGAGCGAATGATCGATGGATTGAGAACCCGGATTTCACACCTGAGCGCAACGTGCGCGCTCCTGCTGGGTTGTTGCTTGATCATCGGAGCCCGCGCGCAAGACGTCGCCAAAACCTCGACTCCCCCTCAGAAGGAGTCCACAAAAAGCACTAAATCGACGGCTCATGCGACTTCCTCCAAGAAGCGCCGAAAGAAATCCACGCGGGTCCGCGGACAGCAGAAGATCGACGCGGAGCGCGCCGAGGCTATCCAGGAAGCGTTGATTCGCGAGCACTACTTGAGTGGCGAACCGACCGGCAAATGGAACCAGGCCAGCGAAGACGCCATGCGCCGTTACCAGGCCGACAATGGGTGGCAAAGCAAGACCGTACCTGACTCGCGCGCCTTGATCAAACTGGGACTGGGGCCCAGCAAAGATCATCTCCTGAATCCTGACAGCGCGATGACCACGATTCCAGATCCGCCCAAGTCGGATGCCCTGCCGACGAATTCTCACAGCGCCCAGCCCGTCGCCGATCCACCCCGCCCCACCGCGGCACCCCAGTCGAGCAACGCCTCCAGCCCGCAGTAAACCGGCTCCACGCACGCTCCTTGCCAATCGCTAATTGCTGCCCTTCCGATAACTCCCCAGCGCCGGCCGCGGAAAATAGGGCAACGGTTGATTGTTCACGATCGCCTGCGGATTTCCCTGTACCAATGCCTCGGCAACATCAGGTCCGCAAATCTCCGCCGCCGCGTCACGCCCCGTGGAAAGAATCGGCACGCGCTTTTCCAGATCGTGCGCGTCGGTTGCCAGCACGTGCACCGCCTGATGTTCGAGCAGCCAGCGCGCGGCGCGCCGCGCCCGCTCTCCCCAGAATCCGGTTAGAGATCCGCCAGTGACCTGCACCACGCATCCTTGCTCGGCCCATTCCGCCACCCGCTGCATGGTTTCCCGCAGAATCGGATTGCGCTCCGGATGCGTAATGATCGCTGTCAGCCCCCGGTCTCCCAGCTTGAACAGCGCATCCGATGCCTGCTGCGGCACGCTGTAATTGCTGAATTCCACTAGCAAGTAGCGTGTGCTGTCGATGACGTAGCGTTCCGGGTGCAGCAGAGCGTCCTGGATGTTTTCGTAGGAAAGATGAAAATCGCAGCCGAGGCCGAGCTTGATCGCATCGCCGACCAGCGTCTGTAGCCGGGAGACCTCGCCCTTCAGGAACTCGCGGTCATAGGCCCAGCGGTCATTGGCGTGCGGCGTCGCGACCATGTGCGTGATGCCATCGGCAGCCGCAGCTTTGCACATCGACACGGCGGCATCCCAGGATTTGGGGCCGTCATCAACCTGCGGCAGGATATGAGAGTGAATATCAATCAAAACAATACCAACACCGGCGGGGCTGGCGTGTTGCGTAACTTCGATTTAAGCAGATTTAATCGCGAAGGGAAAGTAACCGGAAAGTTCAAGCACACCCATGTAGGGACAGCCGCCCTCGGCTGTCCGGAGGCGCGGATTTGCGCGCCGCGGCTGACTTCAGTATTTTGCGGTTGCAAATTGGGTACCCGTCACCAGATTGTCGGAATCGCGCGAGACTTGCGAATCTCTCGGTCGGCCGTAAGCAAGGGGATATCTCCGATTAACGCAGTGGCGCCGATCACACGATCCACAGGGTCGTTCGGGTACCCTGCGGGCAATTGAAAGGCCTGCAAAGCGATATTGCCGGTAATCGGGAGCACGACGAAGCGGTTTTCTATGTCAGAAATGAAGGTTGCCGCATCCGGCGAGAAATGCAATCGCCCATGACTCGCAAGTCGCGCAATTTCCAGGAGCGTGATGCCGCAAACGGCCAGCCCAGAATCCTCTCGCCGGGCTCTTTCGATCGCAGACTTCGCTTTTGGCGATATCTGACCGTAATCTTGGGCGAGCCAGATCACTACGTGTGTATCCAGCAGGATCAATGGAGATCCTCCCACTCTTTGGGACTGAAGGCCGGAGACACAATGTCCCCCTTGACTTCGATCTTGCCTTTGCCCTTAAAGAACCCAAAGATATCGTCCTTCTCTGCCGATGCGGGGACAAGTTTGGCCACGGGTTTGCCGCGTTTTGTGATCACAACTGCCTCACGCTTGGCCTGAACTTCGTCCATGATCGCAAGACAGTGGGCCTTGAACCTGCCGGCAGGAATCGTTTTAGTTTTCATGAGATGGTGTGATGATCATGGTCATTATACCATGGTCACAGTGGAAAGCTCCAAGCCCCCTCGTCAGCGGCAGTTCGGTTCCCCCCTAATGTGGGCTGGTGAATTACGAATATCGTTCGCTGATAAACTCCGCAATCCCGGCATACGCTTTCGTAAGCGTCTGCTCATCCGGCAGGAACACAATCCGGACGTGCTGCGTGCCAGGTTTCTGCCCGAATCCCGATCCGTGCACGACCATCACATGCTTCTGCCGGATCAGTTCCTTTACGAAAACCTCATCGGTCTCAGGGATATCGATCTTCGGAAACGCGTAGAACGCACCGCGTGGTACTACACAACTCACGCGCGGCGTGGTTTCGCACCATTTCTGCGTAACATCGCGCCGCGACCGCAACTTCCGCTGCACTTCGACCAGATGATCCTGCGGGCCTTCCAGCGCAGCTTTGATCGCGTACTGTTCGGGATGATTCGCGCAGAGGCGTCCCCGCAGCAGACGATGAATGGCTTCGTTGTAGCGTTTGATCGCCGCGGCATCGCCGGAGACGATACCCCATCCGATGCGCCATCCCGGGACCAGGTAATTCTTCGACATCCCGCCGAACGTGATGCAGGGGACGTCCGGCGCGACGGCCGCAAACGCAACGTGCGGTGTGTCGTCGATGATCAGCTTGTCGTAGATCTCATCCGCGAAAACCAGCAGGTTGTGGCGGCGCGCAATCTCGGCGACTTGCTCCAGCATCTGCCGCGTGCACAGCGAGCCTGTGGGATTATTCGGATTGATGAGCACGATTCCCCGCGTGTTGGGCGTAATCTTGCGCTCAACGTCGGCCAGTTCGGGCTGCCAACCATCATCCTCATTGAGATCATAAGTGTTGAGAGGATTCCCCAGCTTGCAGACTACAGCCGAGTAAAGCGGGTAATCCGGACGCGGCGTAAGGATGTCTTCACCCGGATTGAGCAGGGCCGTGATGCACGCATCCACCGTTTCACTGACGCCCGAGGTCACGAAAACGTCGCGCACAGTCGTAAGGCCCTTGCGCGCGGCTTCGCCGCGAATTGCCTCCAGGGCCTGAGGAATGCCGGGGGACGGCGCATATCCGTTCTTGCCGTCGCGCATGGCTTTGTACGCTGCTTCAATGATGTGAGCGGGCGGTTGGAAGCCAAAGGCCGGCGGATCGCCTAAATTCAAGGGAAGGACCTTGTGTCCCTGGCGAGTGATTTCCTCGGCGACCGACGCCAGATCGCGAATGGCGTATCGGATGTTGTTGACGCGAGAAGCGGCGGTGATTTCGCGGGCTTGAGTCAGCGGCATACGCTAATTCTAACCGCCGAGAACGCCAAGCACGCACAGAAAAGAGCTGAAAGCGGAAGCCAAGCCACTCTCGTGGGGCAGATTGGAAGAAAGATCAACTCGCCCGAAGTTCTTTGGTTGCCTCGGCGCTGTCCGCGTTCTCGGCGGTGAAAAGGCTGAAACTCGCTTCCGTCAGTCTTCCCGGTCAATCTGCGCCTTCTGTAGCTTGTCGGAGTAGTCCACGTACACGGACTTCCACTCGGTGTAGAAATCGATCGCCCCGATTCCGCCTTCCCGGTGTCCATTGCCGGTCGCCTTGGTGCCGCCAAACGGCAGGTGCACCTCGGCCCCAATCGTCGGCGCGTTGATGTACGTGATCCCGGCATACAAGTCGCGGATCGCGGTGAAGGCACGGTTCACATCTTTGGTGTAGATGGCGGATGACAAGCCGTACTCAATGCCATTCGCAATCTCGATCGCATCCTCCATGCCATCGCATGGAATGATCGAAACCACCGGCCCGAAGATTTCTTCCTGGGCGATGCGCATCTTCGAATCGACGTCGGTGAACACGGTCGGCTCCATGAACCATCCGCGCTGGTACTGCCCCTGATCCAGTCGATTCCCGCCGCACACCATCTTTGCGCCTTCATTCTTCCCGATCTCGACGTAGCTCAGATCGGTCTGCAATTGCTTTTCGTTGATCGCCGGCCCCATCTGCACGGTTTCGTCCAGCCCGTTGCCGACCTTCAAGTTCCTCGCGCGGTCGACCAAGCGGTCAACGAATTCGCGATAGATGCCTTTCTGCACGATGATACGGCTGGTCGCCGTACAGCGCTGCCCGGTGGTGCCGAATGCGCCCCAGAGCGCTCCTTCAATTGCCAGCTCGAGATTGGCGTCCTCCAGCACGATCATGGGATTCTTTCCGCCTAGCTCCAGCGAGCAGTGCTTAAAGCTCTGCGCCGCAATCCCGCCTACGATCTTTCCGACAGCTGACGATCCTGTCAGCGAAATTGCCCGCACATCCGGATGTCCCGCCAACGGCGTACCTACATCGCCGCCGAATCCAGTCACAATGTTGATCACGCCCTTCGGCAGCCCGGCATCGGTCAGCGCGCGAACCAGATTAAATGTGGAAAGAGGCGTATCCTGCGCCGGTTTGATTACGCACGTGTTGCCACAGACCACCGCAGGCAGCAGCTTCCACGAAGAAATCGCCATCGGGAAGTTCCACGGCGTAATCATTCCGCACACTCCGATCGGCTGCCGCACCGCCATGGCGAACTTGTTCGGCATCTCCGACGGCACGGTGGGCCCGAACAGCCGCCGTCCTTCGCCCGCGTTGTAGTACGCCGCGTCGATCGCCTCCTGAACATCTCCACGCGTTTCGGCGAGCACCTTGCCCATCTCGCGGGTCATGTCGCGCGCGCAGTCTTCCTTGCGTTCGATCAGGATCTCTGCGGCCCGAAACACGATCTCGGCTCGCCTCGGCGCCGGCACCAGTCGCCATTTCGCGAACGCCCGCTTGGCAGCTTGTACCGCGTCGTTGACGTCGGCCTTCGCCGATTTCTGAAAGATGCCAACCAGATCGCGGCTGTCTGCGGGATTGCGATTCTCGAACGTCTCTCCGGTTGAAGCCTCAACCCACTCGCCATCGATGAAATTCTTGAAAACTCGTGTCTGGCTCTCGCTGAGCTGAGCGGGGCTTGTGAAAGTATCGGTCGCCATCATGCCTCCTTGCCAAAAACCTATGAATGCCCAAACCTTTTGATGCTACAACCTGCGGGAAGGCAGCGGCAAGGCGGGCCCCGATGTGGCAACTTCTGGAGAAGAAAATCATGAATTACAAAGTGCACGAAGTATCACGAACGCTTCCAGTCGCAAGGGTTCCTCCGTGCGACTTCGTGACCTTCGTGGTTGGAGGTTCTGCCCGCATCGCAAAATCAAATCGCGCCGAATGTTCAACCGCTGAAGCACATGCGTGACTCAGCAATCATCGATGCGGAAACGGTTTGCGGCCTTCTGTCGAAGGTTGGACCTTCCTAGCGCCAGCGCTTCAGATGGGGCCAGACAGTCCCCCAGGAGTCGAACTTCTTTCCTTTGCAGAGAAAGACGGGGATCTGTTGCTCCAGCGCCCATTCGTTTGGTGCGGACGTGCCAACTAATTCCACCTGATTCCAGTAGCGCCCCAGCACTTCCTTGCGGTCGTCGAGCACAATCATGCAGTCGCCGGAGTAGCCATGCGGACCCCAGAGCCAATAAGTCCGGTCGCCGCTCATGGCGCCGGGCAGGCCTTCACGGCGGCCGAAGAAATCGATGGCGCCGGCTTGTCCGTAGTCCTGCGCGAAGATTCCACAATCAGCGCGCTCGGCTGCGGGCACGCGGTTCCATGCTACGGCAGTCTCGTCGGCGATTTCTTTCCATCCAAACTGGTCGGCGTACCACTGCGGCAGGGCCGCGCGGGCGTGGGAGTACTCGTTGATCGGGAGTTTAAAAGGTAGGTGCTTGGCGTAGGCGAGAAAGCGCTCCGGTGAAAACACTGGGACAACGATGGGCGCCAGATACGCGCCGCTTATGAGCACTGCACTGGCAATCGCCGGCTTGAGCACCGTCAGGCGCGACTCTTTCCTGCCTTCCAGTGCGGAATCGATTGCGACCGCTCCTGCCGCGAACAGCATGGGATAAATTGGCGCGAGGTAGTAATTCTTCCCGTGCTGCAGAAAAATTACTGTGTAGCTGATCAAATAGCTCCACCCAAGCATTCGATACGGGCGGAGCGGTCGCCAGAACAGCAATGCGATCAGACCCGCGAGCCACACCGGCGCAGAGAAAGGATTCACGACCAGCATTTGCTGGAAAAAATACTGCAATGGTCCGAACACTACGTCGCGGTGTTCCGCCCGGATTGCTCGCATCAACTGCAGGAACGGCCAGTCATTGTGCAGGTTCCACAGCAGGTTGGGCAGGAAGACGAGAAACGCGGCGAATCCGCCCAGCCAAATCCAGCGATTCAGGAATGCGCGGCGCTGTTCGGTGAGCAGCAAGCCCACAACGACTCCGAGTCCGAAGACGGCAATCGTGTACTTCTCCTCCATGCCGAACCCCGCGACAATGCCAAAGCCGATCCAGTAGCGCGGGTCGCTGCGCTTGATGGCCAGAATCACGAACTGCGCGCAGCCGAGCCACAGATTGGGTTCAAGTACATTGGTGCCGAGCAGCCCACCGTTCGAGAGATACTGCGGTGCCAGTGCGACGCACAACGCGGTAAGCAGCAGGGCATAGCGGCGTCCGCCGAGTTGGCGTGCTGTGAAGGCAGCCTGAACCACGAGTAACGACGAGGCCAGTGCAGGAAGGAATCGGATGGCGCGCAGCGAGTCTCCCAGCAGAGCGCGGCTGATGTGGGTTAGGAAGGGAATCAGCGGCGGTTGATCGACGTATCCCCACTGCAGGTGATCGCCGCACGACAGATAGTCAAATTCGTCCCGGAAGTATCCGTATCGATTGTTGAAGTAGACGTGAAAGATGAACTTGACCAGAGCGATCGCGCAGACGATGGCCATTCCGGACGAGAAGAAAGAAGAAGAGAAAGCAGAGCTTTTATGCTCCGAAACCGTGATCGGCGGTGCGGTGGTCATTTTCTTGGCTAACAAGTCTAACCGAACGTAGCGCTGGCGTCCCGCCGGCTGTCCCGGCGGCGTCCACCCCTACCCAAATCCTCAATACCCAAAGGACTTAGCCCGGAATCCCCGCTTCCCCGGTGGCGCTGGAATCGTGGTAATCCCGCTTCTGAGCACTTCGGTAACCTCCCAACCAGATTCCGTGGTTTTTCCTCTGTTTTCTTTGTGCTACCGTTTTCTTTTGGTGCGCGATACCAAAAACTCAACAGGATCTTCAGTCCAAAGTGTCTTCTGACAATCGCAAACCAGGGATCCACGTTGCCTGGACTACGGTTACCTACCGTAGTCTGGCTCTGCTGATTCTCGCCGTGATCGCTGGATTTTTTATCGCGATCCGCTTTACCTTCCCGCAATTCACCGAAAACAGCATCAAGAAGGCTGACAATATTGCGGGAAAACTTCTGGAGCGCGTCGCCGGCATGGCACCCGCGCCCGGTACGGGCGCCGTTACCGCCCAGCAGGCTCACTTCACCGCCCTCGATGGCACCGTAAGGGTCAAGAAAGGCAACGGCAATAGCTGGACCACCGCCGATTACAACATTCCCCTGGAAAAAGGCGATGTCGTTCAGACCGGCTCCGAGGGAATGGCAAAGGTCGTCTTCAACGATGGCACCAGTTACACCGTGAAGCAAGACTCGCTCATCGTGATTCAGGAAAACTCTGCCAACGATCAGCAGCAGACCAACGTTGCCGTCGCCGTCAGTACCGGAACCGTAGACCTTTCCACGGCAACCTACAGCCAGGGTTCAAGATCGCAAGTCATCGTCGGCGGCGCCACGGCCTCGTTGGCTCCCGAGTCGGCCGCCCAGGTGCATAACGATCCCAAGTCCGACGAGCACGAGATCTTGATGAAGAAAGGTACTGGCGAGGTCAGCCGCAACGGCGAAACCGTTAAACTGGCCAATTGGGAAAAGGTGAGTTTCCAGGGGCAGCAATCTCGTATGGAGAAGGCCAAGGAAATCGGTCCACCTACTCCGATCGCCCCCGCCAACATGGCGCCTTTGTTCTCGCAGGGCGAGTCCGTGAAGGACGTGGAATTCACCTGGAGCGCGATGGCGAATGCAGTTGGTTACCGCCTCCGGATCTCCCGCAATCCTTATTTTTCCTCTACACTGGTTGACAAAAAGGTTAATACGGCGGCGGTGACCGTCACCAATCTCGGGGAGGGCGCCTACTACTGGATGGTGCAATCCTACGATGCAGAGGGGAAGGAGTCGGTGGAGAGCGAGAAGAATCGCTTCACCATTATCTCCAAAGGCAAGGCGACCGATGCGATTGAGCTGGTGCTGGATCCTTTTGTCCAGCATGGGCACGTGATCGAGGTGACCGGCAAGACACAGACTGGAGCGCGCGTGATGGTGAATGGCAGTGAGGTACCGCTGATTACCTCCGACGGGAAATTCCACTATTTCACGCCGCCCTTGCCGACGGGTGAAGCCGTTATTACGGTCACGGCGCAGACAGCGCAGGGTGGAGTCAATACCCAGCAGCAAAAGATCGTTATCCAGTAACCGGACTGGCCCAATTTTCGGCCGTCCGCAAAAGGCACTATCGGATTTACGCAGGGACGGCAGATATCCCGTAAAATAGATATCGTCATCCCGCAAAAGTTCATGAGCTGCGTTCGGGTCCGTCCCGGGTGCGCAGTATTGTAGAAAGACGGAACATTTTCGTCATGTCAAATAACGGATTTCACGCCGCGACGCGCAATCACAACCTCCGTTCGCTGTTCAGCATTTTCTCCAGCGATCTGGCTATCGACCTCGGCACTGCGAATACCCTCGTCTATGCGCGCGGCAAAGGCATCGTCGTCAATGAGCCTTCCATCGTCGCCATCAACAAAAATACGGGCGAAGTGGAAGCTGTCGGCAAAGAGGCGAAAGAGATGCTGGGCCGCACCCCGGGTAACATCGTCGCCATCAAGCCGATGAAGGATGGCGTCATCGCCGACTTCAAAGTTACCGAGAAGATGCTGAACTATTTCATCCAGAAGGCGCACAACCGCAAGATGCTGGTGCATCCGCGCATCGTCATCGGCGTGCCTTCCGAAATCACCCAGGTGGAAAAACGCGCCGTTATGGACTCCGCCTATCGCGCCAAAGCGAGCGAAGTGCATCTGGTCGAACAGGCCATGGTCGCCGCCATTGGCGCCGGCCTCCCTATCACCGAACCCAGCGGCAACATGGTCGTCGATATCGGGGGCGGTACCACCGACATTGCGGTGATCTCGCTGAGCGGCATCGTTTACTCACGTTCCGTACGCATGGCCGGCAACCAGATGGACGAAGCGGTCATGAATTATCTGAAGCGGAAATACAACCTGCTGATCGGCGAGCGCACCGCCGAGCAGATCAAGATGGAAATCGGTTCCGCCCATCAACTGGACAAGCCGATGACCATGGAAATCAAAGGCCGTAACCTGATTGAAGGCGTGCCCAAGACCATCACGGTCGACGATGGCGAAATTCGCGAGGCTCTCAGCGAGTGTGTCTCGACCATCATGAATGCTATTCGCGTCGCGTTGGAGCGGACGCCTCCGGAGCTCTCCGCCGACATCAGCGACCGCGGCATCGTGCTCACCGGCGGCGGCGCGCTGCTCAAGAATCTCGACAAGCGTATCCGCGAAGAAACCGGCCTCCCGGTTTCCATCGCTGACGATCCGCTCTGTAGCGTGGTCCTCGGCACCGGCAAGATGCTCAGCGACTTCAAGCTGCTGCGCAAGATCTCGATCGAATAGCTACGAGTACCGAGCCCCGAGTCGCGCTCATTACCTCAGGACTCATAGCTCGGGACTCGGGACTCATATGGAATCCGTTCTCTCTCGTCATCGCAACCTCATCGTTCTGCTGGGAGTGCTGTTTCTGCAGGCGCTCGGGCTGGCGGTGCAGGTGAAGCGTGGCGGTCCCGAGGCCCAGGATACTCGCCTCATTCGCATCTGGGCTGTGGGTGCCCTCGCTCCATTTGAGCGCGGCCTGATCTGGATGCAGAACAGCTCCGCCAACGTTTGGCACAACTATTTTTATCTGCGCGGAGTGCGCGCCGAGAATCGCGAGCTCAAGGAGCAGATCGAGCAGATGCGCCTCGAGCAGGTTCGCCTCAATGAAGACGCTGCCCAGGCGCATCGCCTGCAGAACCTGCTCGCCTTCAAAGAACAATACGTTGCGAAGACGGTTGCTGCCCAGGTGATCGGATCGAGCGGTACTGATTCTTCCCGAGTCATCTACATCGACAAAGGGGAGAATGCCGGTATCGCACGCGACATGGGGGTCATCACCGCGGACGGCATCGTCGGCAAGGTCCTGCTTGTATATCCGTCCATCTCACAGGTTCTGCTGATCAACGATCAGAGCAGCGGCGTCGGCGCCATTCTCGAAAAATCGCGCCTGCAAGGAGTTTTGCGGGGAGCTGCCACCGGCGAAGTCGATCTCGAGCACGTCATGAAGGACGAAGATGTCTCTCCCGGCGAACGAGTGCTCACCAGCGGCGGAGATCAGATTTTCCCCAAGGGGCTACCCGTGGGCACAGTTTCAAAGGTCAGTCAGGGCAAAGATATTTTTCTGAATGTCCGGATCAGGCCCGCCGCCAGCCTCAGCAAGCTCGAAGAGGTCCTGATCCTGGTCGAGAAGCAGGAACGCATCGCCACCGCCGAAGAGAACAAACACCTGCGCGCCGCCGATATCCTTGCCCAGCGCCTGCCTTCGGTACCTGACAAACCGCCCACCGCCACCGGCGCAGATGGAACGACCGGAACCAAACCGGGAACCGCTTCGACCGGGACATCTTCCCCTAAACCCGGAAACGCTGCGAGTACAGGAGTTTCCACGAAGCCCGGAATCGTCCCCACGGATAAGAGCAAGACGACGGCAAACTCGCCCGCTCCTCAGAACGCTAAGGGCGTCCCGGCCAATTCCAGCGCGGCGACTTCAGGACAGCCCGGCAAGTCGCCGACCGTGACTTCGACGGCCAAGGCGAAGCCCCTCAGCCCCACCGCCCCGAAGCCGCAAGCTGCTGAGCCAGCCATCACCGAGGAAAAACCGGCCGCTCCGCCTGCCATTCAGCCCAACTCGCAGCCACCGGCGGACGACAGCCCCCACTAGCGTGCCCATCACCTACACATCCGGAGAACAAGTTGAGGTCTATCGGTTCAGTATTCCGGTAACCATCGGTGTTCCTCTGCTAGCGCTATTTCTGCAGGCATTTATCCCGCTGCGCTTTCCGCGTTTCGCCATTTACGTCGATCTGCCGCTGCTGATCACCATCTTCTTCGCCATGGCGCGCCGCAGCCCGATCGCTGGATTGCTCACCGGGGCCTTCATTGGCCTGGCTCAGGACATGCTCGGACACAATCCGATTGGTATCTACGGCATTGCAAAGACCGTGGTCGGCTACGGAGCCTCGTCGTTAGGCGTGAAGCTCGATGTGGAAAACGCCGGCGCCCGCTTCCTGGTGACTCTTGGTTTTTATCTGGTGCACTCCGCCGTCTACTTCACCGTCGCCCGCGGTCTGGTGAACATCACCCAGAATTGGAGCTGGTTGCACGGCATGCTCGCTGGCCTGGCCAACGCCATGCTCGGCACGTTCCTTTACTTCCTGCTCGATCGCTTCAAGCAGAGAACGTGAAAGCCGCTGTTAGTCGCCGGTCGTTAGTCGTTCGGGCGCGTCGGTGAGGGGCCGAAGTGATGACTTGATGACCTTGGTCACATGTGTATCATCGGTGCGAATTCGATCCGGTTTACAATCAAGATAACGCACCAAGCCAACGACCAGTGACAAACGACCAAGGACTGATGTGATGTTCGGCCGCGACGAAAAAGTCTCTCCCATCCGCCTGACGGCGGCGCAATACGTTATCCTTGGCATCTTCCTCATCCTCGCCTACGGGCTGTGGCGCTTGCAGGTGATGCAGAGCGACTTTTACTCGCTGGCTGCGGAGAAGAATCACACTCGCAACATTCCCGTCCTCGCTCCGCGCGGAAGAATTCTCGATCGCGAAGGCCGCACCATCGTCGACAACTATCCTTCGTTTTCCGCGCTTCTCCTCCGCGATTCCAGCCGCGATCTCACCGCCGACGCCGACCTCATCGCGCAGGGCCTGCATCTCGATCCCAATGAAGTTCGCGCGCGCATCCGGCGCTTCGCGTCCATGCCGCAGTACCAACCGATCTTTCTGAAAGAGGACATTACTCCCGACGAACTGCAGTTCATCGAAGCCCATCGCAACGAACTGCCCGAACTCGACACCATCATGGCGCACCGCCGCCTCTATCCGCGAAACGGATTTATGGCACACCTGATCGGCTATGTCGGCGAAGTTACCGACGACATGCTCAACCAGCCGCAGTTCGAGCTCTACAATCCTGGTGATGTGGTGGGCATTTCTGGCGTCGAACGCCAGTACAACTCCATCCTGATGGGCACCAACGGATCCCGTCAGGCGCTGGTCGACAGCCATGGCCGGGAAGTCGGACGCCTCGGTGAAACCGAAGCGGTGCCCGGAAAGCCCCTGAAGCTCACCATCGACGTCGATCTGCAGATTGCTGCCGAGCAAGCATTGGAAGGAAAAAACGGAGCCATCGTCGCTATGGACCCGCATACGGGCGAGATTCTCGCCATGGTCAGCGGGCCATCTTTCGATCCTAACGATTTTGCTGTACGCGTCTCGCGGGACGAATGGGGCAAACTGGTCAATGATCCCGACAAGCCGCTGTTGAACAAGGCCATCCAGGCGCAACTGGCTCCCGGTTCAACTTTCAAGATCCTCATGTCCGTGGCGGGATGGCAGGAGGGCATTGCGCAGAACATGCACGTCAACTGCCATGGCAGCGCCGATTTCTATGGCAGAAACTACAAGTGCTGGGTCTTCTTCGAGCACAGAGCACATGGCGAAGTTGACCTCGAAAAGGCCATCTACCAGTCCTGCGATGTCTTCTTCTATACACTCGCTGATCGTCTCGGGATTGGCCGCATCGCGAAGTACGCCACTATGCTTGGTCTCGGACAGAAAACGGGCATCGACCTGCCCAACGAAGTCAGCGGTGTGATGCCCTCGGAAGAGTGGAAGATCCGAAACTTCAAGCAGAAGTGGTTTGCCGGCGAGACCATCTCTGTCGGCATCGGACAGGGTGCCATCGCCGTGACTCCCGTGCAATTGATCCGCGCCATTTCCGCGATTTCGATGGACGGGAGGATGGTTGTACCCCATGTTGCCAACCCCAGCGACTTGCCTCCCGGATTGGTGGACGCAGCGCGGTATACAGAGGTGAAGAATATCCCCATCGACTCCGCGGGATGGACATATATCACCGACGCCATGTCGCGGGTTCTAACGCCTGAGGGAACAGCATTTTCCGCGCATATTCCCGGCATCGAGATCGCGGGCAAGACTGGATCCGCGCAAGTGGTTTCGCTCGCTCTGCGTGCCAAATACAAGAACAGCGCCGAGTTCGCCCAGAATGGCTGGTTTGTTGGCTTTACGCCACGACGTAATCCGGATATCGTCGTCTGCGCCTTATTCCAGGGCGGTGAGCATGGAAAGTTGGCAGCCCGCGTGGCTACGCAGGTGATCAAGGCCTACGTCGAGAAGCGGCAGAAGACGCCGCAGAAAATGGTCGAGAAGTCAAACAATGGCACGGTGGACGTCGGCGGTCTGTGGAGCGATCCCGGCCCGGACGGCACCAAAGACGATCTGCAGGGTGGACGCTTTGTGCTGAAGCTTCCAGCGAAGCCGCCGGTCCTGGCCACCGCTGCGCCGGGGATGAATTAGTTGCGAGTCGCGGGTGCTGGGAAGCCAGGCTTGGCTCGGCCGTCCGCAGGTAGAGATCCTTCGACTCCGCATCAACTTCGCTTCGCGAAACTGATGGTCCGCTTGTCTGACAGGAGATTTTGCGAGCGGCTCAGGTTGGGCATCCAGAATTGAGAACTGAACACTGAGAACTGGTAACTGAGAACCGAGAACTGAGAACCGAGAACTGAGAACTGAGAAACCGAGAACTGGCAACTGATTCTCCATGGCACGTTACGTTTCATACCGCGATTTCGACTGGATCCTGATGGGATTCGTCCTCCTCATCTGCGCCATGGGAGTGATGGAGATCCACAGCGCCACTATGCACACCAAGTTTGCCGGCGCCCACCTCAGGCAGATCTACTGGATTCTTGCCGGCATCGGCGCCATGTTTCTCTTCAGTCTGGTCAATTATCAGGCGCTGCTCGAGCAGGTGCACTGGTTCTACATCGGATCCATAGGTGCGCTGATGGCCGTCCTCATATTTGGCCAGAAGTACCTGGGCGCCCGTCGCTGGATTAAGATCGGCGGCAATCACTTTCAGCCTTCGGAGTGGGTGAAGCTCATCCTCATCCTGGCGGTGGCCAAGTATTTCGCCGAGACCCGGCAGCGTGAACTGTCCTGGTCCGACATGGCGAAAGCCGGAGCGATCGTCGTCATCCCCATGCTTCTGGTGCTCAAACAACCGGATCTTGGCACCGCCCTCACCTATCTCCCCATTGCCGTCATGGGTGTATTTCTTGGGGGTATCCAGTGGAAACAGGGACTGGCAATCGCGCTTCTTGCCTCGGTCGCGGTGGGAGCGGTATTTCTTGTGCCCCGAGTGCATGTGCTGAAGTCCTACCAGAAGCAGCGGTTGACCAGTTTTCTCGATCCCGAACTCGACCCGCAGGGGTCGGGGTACCAAGTTGAGCAATCCAAGATCGCGGTCGGTTCCGGGGGCCTCTGGGGCGGTAAAGGCACGCAAACACACGGTGCTTTCCTGCCGGTGCCCCAGACCGACTTCATTTTCGCCGCGTTTTCCGAGGAGCACGGATTCGTAGGCGCTCTCGGAGTTCTGCTGCTATACTTCATTGTGCTGATGCGTTTGACCCAGAACGCGCAGACAGCGCCCGACCGCGCTGGCACGTTCGTTGTCATGGGTGTGGTGGCTGTGCTTAGCTTCCATATCCTGGTCAATGTCGGCATGGTGGTTGGCTTTATGCCAGTCACTGGAATACCCCTGCCGCTAATGAGTTACGGTGGGTCTTCCGTGTTGTTCATGTTCCTGGCGCTGGGGATGGTAATGAATGTTCGTATGCGCCGCTTCGTTAACTAAACTAACCAGCTGGGTGAGCCGGCTGGCGAAGCCAGATCAAGGGTTCAGGAACAGGCGGATTCAAGACAGGGAAGACGGCAGGATGCAATTTGCTGCGCCGGAACGCGCAGCCAAAAATATATCGATCGCCCTCGCGTGAAGAGGGCATTTCACCGGCAAAGCAGTCGAAAGCCGGGCAGGATTCAAGCAGAGCAGTCAGCCGGGCAGGGAACGGCCCCCCGACCAAAATGGTCAGAGAGTGCGGTCACAACCCCGGCAGAACTTAAAGCGATTCAGTGCAGAACTTTCCCAAGCTTGTGCAACGGACTCGGCCCGGAGACCAACTCCCCTCCGGCCCCGCCCGTCCCCTATCCGGGGCAGCATCGCCGCGCTCGATCCTCCCCTATCTTTCCTGACCTACACCGGTGATTCCACGGCGACGCCTTTTTGTCGCCGGGACCGGAGTGTTCAATGAACAAAGAACTGTTCGTCTCTTCCACCCCTCACGAAACCAAGGTGGGTTTGGTGGAAGACGACCTGCTCGCGGAAATCTATCTGGAGCGCGAGAACGAGTACACCTTAGCTGGATCTATCTACAAGGGCCGCGTCACCCGCGTCCTGCCCGGCATGCAGTCGGCTTTCGTCGACATCGGCCTGGAGCGAGATGCCTTCCTTTATGTCTCCGACTTTATGGAGTTGGAAGAGCATGATGACGATTTGACCGACGTCGTCCCCGCGAACCGCGGTGTGCAGGATATGCGTGCGCAGGCGGCGCCAGCGGCAGAGGTCCCCGGCGAAACCGATGAATCGGAGCGGGCGGAAGCTTCCCAAACTGACGCTCAGGAAGAAACCAGATCCCGGGACGAGTATCGCAACCCAACCGAGTCGCCCGAGCCTCAGGTCTCATCTTCTGCCGAGCCTGGTCAGGAAAATAGCTCCGGCGATCGTGACCGGGGCAATTGGCGCGGTCGCCGTCGCCGCCGTGGAGGTCGTCGCGATGGGCGTGACGGCGGCCGAGATCGTGGCGCGGAACGAGGCGCCGACCGAGGTGGAGAGCGTGCGCCCGAACCTCGCTTCTCGCGTCCCGCCGAGCCCCGTGCCCCGTCTGGCCCTCCTGCCGGATACCAGCCCATCTTGTTGCCCGGAGAGTCGATTTCCAAATATCAGCGCTGGTCGCAGCAGGCGCCAGTAGCAACTCAGCCTGCACCGGATTCCGCGGACGTGGTTGCGGAAACTGCGGAAGCCCCCGCCGCGCCTCTCGCAGCGACCTTCCCGGAAGATGAACCCATTTTTGCCGCCGGCGAAGAGCTATCCGAGCCCTTGCACGAGGAGCATGACGACACGCATGAGGATGAGGTTGTAGAGTCGGCGTCCACCTCGACCTCGACCTCGACCTCGACCTCATGGAACCGAGAGTTCCGCCGTCCGGAAGAACCGACTTCCACAGTTTTACCCTGGGCCGCCGAAACTTCCGCTGCAACCGAAGAGAACGCCAGCGATGAAACCATCGAAGCGTCTCACGACCAATCTGCTTATCGCACGATTCCCGCAATCGAGTCGCCCGTCGGCACATCCCGTGAAGAAGCGGCTCCTGTGTTTGCCGCCCCAGGCACGATCGAAGAAGAAACCATCGAGGAGGAAGAAGAATCCTCAGCCCTGAAATATGAGTCTTCCTCAGACGACGGTTACGAGGAGTTTGAAGAGGAAACGCGGGCCGCAGGCCAGCCTGAGCATCTGAATGGCGACGCTCGCGAAGCCGTCACCGAGATTCACATGTCTACGATGGCCGAGTTGGGGGAAGTGGCTTCTACTGAAGGGGCCCCCGCCGAGTCCGAAGAGGACAGCGAAGAGTTCGAACTCGAGGAAGCACAGGCGCAGGCCGAGGCCATGCTTGACGCCGAGGCTCGCGGCACGGGCACCGTCGACGCCCGCGCCGAAGTCCGCGCTCCTGCCACTGCCGGTTATACGCAACGTCCGCAGCGCCAGCGTTCGGGCTACGATCGTCCGGGCTACGACCGCCGAGGTGGACGCCGTGGAGGTGGTGGCGGTGCACGCCGTTTCCGGCGCCGCGAATCCGCACCCGTTCCATTGATCAGCGACCTGCTCAAAGAAGGTCAGGAAATCCTGGTCCAGATCGCGAAAGAGCCCATCGGTAAGAAAGGCGCTCGCATCACTAGCCACATCGCGCTGCCCGGACGCTTTCTGGTGTACATGCCGACAGTCAACCATACCGGCGTGTCGCGCAAGATTTCGTCCGAGGAAGAGCGCCAGCGCCTGAAACGCATCATCCTCAGCGAGCGCGAAAATGGCCACGGAGGCTTCATTGTCCGCACCGCCGCCCAAAGCGCCAGCGAAGAAGAATTGCGCGCCGATATCCGCTTCCTGAAAGGCTTGTGGCAGGACATTAAGAATCGAGCCGAAAGCTCAAAGCCACCGGCCCTGATTTACCACGATCTCAACGTCGTCGAACGCGTTCTGCGCGATCAGGTCACCTCCGACTTCAACGTCATCTGGGTCGACACCGAACCGGAATACGAGCGCATTCTGCGCTTCTTCAATCGCTTCCAGCCCGCCATGGTCAAGCGCGTCAAACTTTATACGAAAGAGACGCCCCTGTTCGAGCAGTTCGGCCTGAAGGAGGAGATGGACAAAGCTCTCAAGTCGAAAGTCTGGCTGAAGAGCGGCGGATACATCGTGATCAACCAGACCGAGGCCCTTGTCGCCATTGACATCAATACCGGCAAGTACGTCGGCAAGACGCAGCGCCTCGAAGACACCATCGTCAAAACCAACGTGGATGCGATTAAAGAAATCGTGCGCCAGATCCGGTTGCGCGACCTCGGCGGCATCATCATCATCGACTTCATTGACATGGATGAGCGGCGCAACCGCCAGCGCGTCATGCAGGCGTTGGAAGAAGAATTGCGCCACGACCGCGCCCCATCAAAAACCCTGCAGTTCAACGATTTCGGCCTGGTTGCCATTACCCGCAAGCGCGTCAAGCAATCGCTCGAACGCACCATCGGCGCGCCGTGTCCGTATTGCCAGTCGACCGGCTACGTGAAGTCGGTAGCGACGATCTGCAACGAGATTTACGTCGAGATGCGCAAGATCGCCAAACATCTGGAGCACGAAGATGTGATGCTCCGCGTGCATCCCGATGTCGCCAAAGAGCTCAAATCCAACAATGCTCGTTTGCTGAACGAAATGGAAGAAATGACGAAGCGCACCATCATCGTGAAGAGCGACGCCGCGGTGCACCAGGAGCAGTTCGACATCAACTGATCTGAGTCATTAACAGAAATTTCCCGTAAAACGGAAGACGGGCGACTGGTCGCCCGTCTTTTTCTTGATTGTCATCCTGAGCGGCATGACTTTTGCCGCGAAGGATCCATGCAATTGGTTTTTGGGTTAGCGTCGCCCTATACCACGTTAGCCAGTGTTTTCACCGCAATATCCGCATGGGTTCGCAATTTCTTCACCGACTCGTGGATCGCGCGTGCGGCGGCAGCCGACCCGCTCTGCTCCGCTGATTTCGCCACGCTGCCCGCCTCTTCCGTAGCCGTGCTGGCCATATCCAGAAGCACCACGACGGAGTCCGCATGCAGCTTCCACAATGAAGACATCTTTTGGCTGCGCTTCAATTCTTCGAGCTCGGTGCTGGTGCGGGCGCAAATCGAGACCATCCGGATCAGGGTTCGCGCCACATCGGCGCGCAGGCTTTTTTCTTCCAGGAATGCTGCGCTATACGCATCAGCTTCGGGCGGAGTCAACGTCAAATTGAAGAATCGCATCGGCACGATCTGCCGGTATTTTGGATCGGCCACGCGCACGAACACCCGAATCGATTCTTCGACCCGCCGCAGTTTTCCCTCCTCCGCCGAGATCTGCTGTGCCGTGATCGCCGGAGGCTGAAATACGGGAGCCGCTACCGGTGCCTTCGCAGCTGCGGCCTTGGCCGCCTTCGGGGCCGCCGCGGCGCCTCCTGACGGCCGCGCGCTGGCCGCTGCCGGGGTCAACAAAGACCGCCGGATCGGGGGCCGCCGGTCCAGTTCCTTTTTCAATTTCGAGACGCGCTTGAACTTTTCGAAGGCATTGCCGTAGTCGGCTTGCAGCATCTGCTTCTCTTCGATCGCGGCCACGTGCTCCACAGTCACCTCGACGCCGTCGACTGTGGTCAAAATGGTTCCACCCATCTCTTCCAGCGCCTGCCCGAAATTCTTAATTTCGCCCAGTGCCTTTAGGAACAACTCGTCGAACTTCTTTCCAAATGCGGTGTTGTACGCCGCAACCGTTGCCAGAATTCCTGGGTGATAGAACGAAGCGTCAAGCCACTGCTTCAGCTCCCGCACCCGCCCGATCATCCCCGAATCAATGAGCGCATTAAAGTCACGGAAGCGCGACACTTCTTCGATGAATGGATCGAAACGTCGCAGCAGCTGCACATGTTCTTCTGGAAGAGAAGGAACATCGCTATCCGCCAGAATCTCGATCAGCGCAATTTCGAACGGCGACAGCGGAAGAGCGCCATCCAGGCCGTATCCGCTCTGCTCCCATTGCCCCGGCACCCGCGGATGCCGGTACAGAAACGTCGCGATCAGATCGGTCTTGTCGCGATTTATATCGCTGGCTTCGCGCCGCCGCACGAAATATCGTAGGAGCGCCTCCGCCACTTCCGAATCTGTGTCCGGCGTCAACGCCTTGCGCAGCATCGCCGGAGTGATCGCCATGTCCAGCAGGTGCAGCCAGCGATACATCCGCGATAGCGTATGGGGAAGTTCGCGCTCCGAATGGCGCAACGCGTCCTCGTCGAGACCGCCGGGGATCGGCACCTCTCCCCCCAGCGTTTCCCGCAGAAGCTTCTGGTAGAAGCCCTGGACGGTCGCCAAAATGGCTAATTCAAAGCGCAGATCCTCGGCCAAACGTTGCCCCCGCAACGGCAAGATTCGTATAAAACTTTATTCGTGTCTAAGTAAAGCCTAAAGGTTACCAACGGTGCAAGTTACTACCGGATGGAAGCTTTTGTGGACAAAAGGAAGGAGTTTCCCGGTTGTACATGTACTTCCGGGGAGATTGACAAGGGTTACTTAAAGAGCGGCGCGCCACGTCCTGCTGTTCGCGAAACTACCTCTTTAAATCTTTGAGAATCTCTCTCGCCGCATTCGCCCCCGACCCGCCCGTCAATCCCGCGCCGGGATGCGTCCCGCTTCCGCACAGAAATAGATTCTCGATCGGCGTCCGGTACCGCGCCCAATCCAGCAATGGACGCATGGTGAAGAACTGATCCAGCGCCAGCTCTCCATGAAAAATCTGCCCGCCGGTAAGTCCGTACTTTTCTTCCAAATCGTGCGGCGTGATGATCTGATGGGTCAAAATCAACTCCGGCAGGTCAGGAGCATATTCCGCCAGCGTCTTAACCACCGTCTGCCCGAGAGCCCTGCGCTGCTGCTCCCAATCGCCCTTCAACTGATAGGGAGCGTATTGCATGTAAATCGACATCACATGCTTGCCCTCGGGCGCGAGTGTCCGGTCGGCTAACGAGGGAATCGTTGCCTCCAGATATGGCTTCCGCGAAAAGTTCCCATACTTCGATTCGTCGAAGGCGCGCTCCAGGTAATCGATCTCGTGGCCGATGTGAATCCGTCCTCGCAGCCGGCTGGAATCCCCATTCTTCAGCGCGGTGAATTTCGGCAGCGCCGCGAGAGCCAGGTTCACCTTTGCCACGGTGCCGTTTCCGCGATAATGCTGCAGCTTCTGCACGAAGTCCGGAGAAAGGTGAGTCGGATCCGTCAGCTTGAGCAGGGTACGCTTCGGGTCGGCATTCGAGATGACGGCCTTCGCATGAATTTCTTCTCCTGTCGAGAGCAGCACCCCGGTCGCAACACCATTCTGCACCCGAATCTCGATTACTTCCGCGCTGGTCCGGATCTCCGCGCCGGCCTTTTTGGCGGCTGCGGCCATCGCTTCCGTAATTGCTCCCGTCCCGCCGGCTGCAAACGATGCCGAACCTGCCGCGTACGGATCGCCCGCTGCCCGGATCAGCAGCACGAGCGTGCTTCCCGCAGACCACGGTCCCAAGAATGTTCCAAAGATGCCACGCGCTGCGATCACCGCCCGCAGCAGTTCTGTCTCGAAATACTCGGCCGCCAGGTCCGCCACAGCCATCGGGCCCCAGCGCAGCAGGCGGAACATGTCCTTCTTGCCCAACTTCCGAATTGCCCGCCCGGTTTTCAGCATGCTCCACAGATCGCCGCGACTCGGAGCATCGATATCCGGGGGCGTGGTCGCCAGCGTATCGCTGATCACCTTGCTGATTTTGCTGAGCGACTGCTGAAACTCGGGATACCGTACCGCATCCTTCTGCGAGAATGCCGCAATCTCCTGCGCCGACTTGTCCGCATCCTGATACAGCGTGAGCGCCCGTCCATCCGGCGAAAGGGCTGTGACGCAAACATCCGGAGTAATCGGTACCAGTCCATGACTTTCAAGTTGCATGTCGCGGATGATGTCGGCGCGAATCGGCCCCGCTGTGTGAGCCAGAGTCGAGCACTTGAATCCCGGATGAAACTCATCGGTAACGGCCGCGCCGCCGGTTTTCGCATTGCGCTCCAGCACCAGCGGCTTGAATCCAGCCTTCGCCAGATAGAACGCTGTGATCAGCCCGTTATGACCGCCGCCAATGATGACGACGCGTTCCTGTTGTGTCGTCATAATTACGCCGCTCCCTTGCTGTCTTTCAAAATCTCCAGCGCCGCCAGGCGCCCGTTCGCACCCATAATGCCGCCTCCTGGATGCGTCGCCGACCCGCACATGTACAAATTCTTGATTGGCGTGCGGTACTGCGCCCACCCCGGCACCGGGCGCAAAAAGAAAAGTTGCTCCAGCGAGAGCTCGCCCTGGAAGATGTTGCCCTCACTCAATCCCCACTCGCGTTCAAGATCCAGAGGTGTGATCACCTGCTTCTGAATGATGATGTCCTTCAAATTCGGCGCGTATTCCGCGATGGTGTCGACTACCGTGTTGCCAAATGCTTCCTTCTGATCGTCCCAATTCAGCCCGGGACGCAGCTTGTACGGCGCGTATTGCACGAAGCACGACATCACGTGCTTGCCCGGAGGCGCGACCGACGGGTCCGTCAGCGATGGAATCACCATATCGATATACGGACGGCTCGAGAAATTGCCATACTTTGCCTCGTCGTAAGCCCGTTCCATGTATTCGACGGCGGGCGAAATCGAGATCGCCCCACGCAAATGCGCCCCCGGTCCGGGCAGGCATTTGAAGTTCGGCAGCCCGTCCAACGCCATGTTCACCTTGCCCGACGACCCGCGAAATTTGTAGCGATTCACTTCTTCCAGAAAATCTCCCGGCAAATGCTGCGCCTCAATAAATCGCGTAAATGTCAGCCGAGGATCGACGCTTGATGAAACTACATCGGCATAGATCTCGTCACCGTTCGCGAGCACGACGCCCTTCGCCTTACCGTTCTTGACGATGATCTGCGAGATCGCTGCCTGCGTCCGGATCTCAACTCCCGCCTCCCGCGCAGCATCGGCGATGGCGTTTGAGATCGCCCCAGTCCCTCCGCGCGCGAATCCCCAGGCGCGAAACGCGCCATCGATCTCGCCCATGTAATGATGCAGCAGCACGTACGCTGTTCCGGGCGACCTCACTCCGAGAAATGTTCCGATGATTCCCGACGCCGACATCGTAGCCTTGAGCACGTCGGTCTCGAACCATTGATCGAGAAAATCAATGGCGCTCATGGTCATCAGCTGCACCTGGTTGTACTTGTCATAGCTGGACATGCCCTGGAACCGCCGCCCCAGGAACACAAGTTTCATCAGTTCCCGCGGATTCAGCGTCGTCGGATCCGGGGGCACCATGCTCAGGATCGGTTTCACGAACCGGCACATCGCTTGCATCGCTTTGCCGAACTCGTCATAGGCTTCGGCGTCCACCCGCGAATGCCGCGCAATCTCGCGATGCGTTTTGCCATGATCGTTTACCCGCCACAGATGATCGCCGTTGGGCATCGGAGTGAACGTGCCGTCCAGTGGAAGAATCTCCAGCCCGTGTCGGGGAAGGTCGAGATCGCGGATGATTTCGGGACGCAGCAGCGACACCACGTACGAGCACACCGAAAACTTGAATCCTGGAACGATTTCTTCCGTGCACGCCGCGCCGCCCAGGACATGACGCCGCTCCAGCACCAGCACCTTCTTGCCGGCGCGCGCCAGGTACGCGGCATTCACCAGCCCGTTGTGACCGCCTCCGATCACGATCACATCGTATGAATTGGAACCAGCCATGCGCTGTTCGCTCCTAGCTTTTTCGCTTGAATCGTGGCTCTCAGGAAACGCAATGATACTCGTCGTGCGGGGGAGAGAGTAGGCGGATCAGAGCCCGCTGGGCAGGACGGTCCAGCTCCGCAGAATGCTGCACAAGATTGGAAGAACCGTTCGCATCAGGTCACATCAGCGAATCGTATTCTACCCACAAGACGAGCTTTTGTCTCGGAAGCTCGTGTAGGGTACTGATCTAATTTAATTTAGATCAGTACCTCGTGTAGGCACAGCCGCGTCGGCGGCCCAGATCGTGTAGGGGCGGACGCATTCGTCCACCCATGCGGACCAGTCCCACCAGTCCGCAGCTCAAGCCTAATTGTCGTTCGAAAGCACCGCCCGAAGCGCATCGTTTGACAGTACGATTCCCAGAGTCTAATCTCCAGCGCGACAACCGTTTCTTCGGATTCCAGGAGGATCCCATGACGCATGGAATTATCTGGTGGATCGTGGTTGGTTTGATTGCGGGTTGGGCGGCAGGAAGGATCATGAAGGGCGGTGGATACGGCGTTATCGCCGATATATTCCTGGGCATGGTGGGTGGCGTCGTCGGCGGTTGGGTGATGGGCTTGCTGGGCTTCGGCGGCCGTGGTCTCATTGCGAGCATCCTGGTATCAATCCTCGGAGCGGTGATCCTGATCTTTATCACGAGGCTCATCAAGAAAGAAGGCTGACTTCCAACGATTCGTGGCGACCCGACAGGCCCATGTTTGGGCAGGCGCGGGCGCCTGCAAGTTTTCGAGTCCTCGCTGCCGTCGAGGCATCCAATTGCATTGGCTGCTGTTACGAAGTGTTAGATCCAAGGTCCATTTTCTGCCGTGGGCGGCCGTGAATTCGCGCTTCGTGCGAAGATAGAATGCCGATGCCAGAGCCCGCCCAATCCACCACCTCTTCCACGCTGCGCCGAATCTTCAAGGCATTTCAATATCGCGACTTCCGCCTCATGTGGGTCGGAGCTTGCACCTCCAGCATCGGCACCTGGATGCAGATCGTTGCGCAGGGTTGGCTAATCTATCGCCTGAGTCACTCCGCGTTCTTGCTGGCCCTCGATCAATTCTTGGCCGGCATTCCAATTTTTCTTTTCTCCCTGATCGGAGGCGTCGTCGCCGATCGCACCGAGCGGCGCAAGATTTTGCTGATGTCGCAATACGTGCAGATGGCGAGCGCCGGCATTCTAACCGCGCTCGTCACGTTGGGCGTCGTCCACGTATGGCAGATCCTGTGCCTGTCCTTTGTCTCAGGGCTGGCGCAGGCCTTTGGCGGTCCCGCATATCAGGCCCTGATTCCCACGCTGGTCGATCGCGATGACATGCCCAACGCTATCGCGCTTAATTCCATTCAGTTCAATCTGGCCGTAACGGTTGGCCCCGCGCTGGCCGGAATCACGCTGGCCAGGCTCGGCGAGAAATGGTGTTTCGGGCTGAATGCAATTTCGTTTCTGGCGCCGGTGGTTTCGTTATCGATCATCTCGGCCCGCTTCTTGCCGGAGAAGTCGAAGGAATCCATCTTCGGCAGCCTGAAGCAGGGCATCCAGTTCGTCCGCAAGCAAGGATCGATGGAAGCCCTGATCGTGCTGGCTTTCCTGATGACCGCATTGAGCATGCCTATGCGGACTTATATTCCGGTCTTCGTGAAAGACATTTTCCATCGTGGACCGGAAACCTACGGCAATCTGCTGTCGTTGATGGGAGTCGGATCGATCTGCGGATCCCTCACCGTTGCCGGACTTGGCAATATCTCTAACAAGGGCCGGTTCGCACTCACCATGCTGATCTGCCTGGGAGCCGGGATTTCCGGATTCTCGCTCTCGAAGTTCCTTCCGGTTTCTTATGCGATGTTGGTCCTGGTCGGGTGCTTCGATGATGGCGGTCTTTGCTACCGTCACTTCTCTGGTGCAGTTGATCGTCACCAACGAAATGCGTGGCCGCGTGATGAGCGTCTATAACTGCGCCTTCCGCGGCGGCATGCCGATGGGCAATCTCATCACCGGATGGCTCGTGCCCGCTTTCACTGCTCCCATCGTGTTGGGCGTGAATGGAGTCCTTCTGGTCATGGTAGCGATGTATTTCCTGTTCGTACAGCGCCGAGTCGCCGCACTGTGAGATTTCTGAGCGACGAAGCGACACGTCGTCGCGAGCGGCAATAACCCGCAACGTCTACGCCTTCGCCGGCCACATCGTCTGCCCGCCGTGGTGATACGCAAGATTACCAATCTGCCCGGCGCGCGCGGCAGCGACCCCGGTTTCTACGGGAGCGTTCGGCTCTTTACGGCTCCTGATGCATTCGAAGAAGTTCTCCATGTGTGAGATGGTGCCGTCGCGATAGCTCTTTTCCGTGAGCACAGGATTTTGTCCGAAAGCCACGCCTTCGCGATAGACACTGAATTCCCCACGATTGATCTTAAGTGTGGCCTCGGTACCGCGGAACTCAAGGCCGCCGTCGTCGATCGAGGAATTCATCATGCCTTCATACACAACATCGAATCCGGGATAGCGGAAAGCCGCCTGAATCGTGTCCGGACACTCCCACTGCTCGAAAATGTATTTGTCGGCCAGCATGTGCGCCTGGCGCGGCTGGTCAGCCTTCATGGCCCAGTGCACCACATCGATCCAATGCGTGAATAAATCGGTCATGGCGCCGCCGCCAAAATTCCAGAACCAGCGCCAGTGATTGAACTTTTCATCGCTGAACGCCTGATCGGGAGCCGAACCAAGCCACCTCTTCCAATCCAGCGCCTGCTGATCGATCGGCTTCGCGGCCCAGTTCCGCTGATAGTTCTGCCACCAGTAGGTGCGCACCTGGACGACGCGTCCCAGACTGCCTGCTTGAATCAGATCGACAGCGTCGCGAAAATGCGTCCAGCTACGCTGCTGCATCCCGCACTGCAGAATCTGTTTGCTGGAGCGTACGGCCCGAGTCAGGGTTGCACCTTCTTCGATGGTGTGAGTCACGGGTTTTTCCAGGTAGACATCTTTGCCTGCCTTCAACGCATCGACCGCCATTGCAACGTGCCAGTGATCGGGCGACGCGATGATCACCGCGTCAATGTCTTTTTCGAGGACTTCGCGGTAATCCAGGTGAGTGGTCGCCAGCCCATTGGAGCGCTCTCTCACGGCGTCGCGATTCGGCCCATAGACATCACTCACCGCAACGATCTGGTACGGTGCGGATTTGTCGGCAGCATCAAGCAAGCCCTTCATGCGATGACCGGCTCCGATGACTCCGATGCGGAGAGTATCGTTCGCGCCAAAGACGCGGGTGGAAGCCAGCGCGGTCATTCCGCTGGCGATCAGGAAACTGCGGCGAGTCAGCATGAAGGCCTCCGGGTGTTTTTGTGCCCAACGATCCTAGCAGGCTTCGGGGAATTGCGAATGGCGATCCTTGCAGCAATGCAGGAACATAACGTAGTGAACTGGGGGAAAGACAGCGTATTGCGAGAAAACTAGGGGCGGACGCATTCGTCCGCCCCCGCGAGCGCAGCGAGGCGCGATCTCGATATGGTTTTCGCCAATGCTTTCACCGCAACAACGAGACTGTGTTATTGCGCCTGCCAGTCGAGTGAGTAGACGTCCTGTGTGCCGGTATCGTGCAGCAGAAGCGGTACGTCGTCCGGAGTAAGGGCGAGGGCTCCGCCGTAACGGCCCGTGAACGCGAAATCGCTTAGATCAGCCACCTGTTCGACTGTGTGATCGCTGATGCGAACCCGTACCACGAAATTGTTTCCCCGATTGTCGAGCACGTAGATGTACTGGCCATCGTGCGACCACTGTAGCCAGCCCAGCGAACCGGTCATAAGTGAGGTCCACTTCCCGGTTTGAAAGTCGAATAAGAGAAGCGTTTTTGAATCGGCGGAGAGCGCCGCGATGTACCGGCTATCGGGCGACCAGCGCGGTGAGAAGGCACCGTCGGAGGCGGACAGCGTGGAAACCTTTCCGGTCGAAAGCTCCAGAACGCGGATCGAAGAGGACGGATCGTTCGATTCTCCCGCGAACACGATTCTGGTTCCGTCTGGTGACCAGTAGGGATCGAGTTGCTGGCTGCGATCGTCAGGAAGAAGTTGGCGCGGACTGCCGCCGTCGCTGGCAACCGTGTAAATTCTCGCCGGCTGGTCGGTGCGGGTGGCGAATTGGAAAAACAGAATCTGCTTGCCGTCAGGGGACCAGCGCGGCAGAAGTGGGTACATGGGAGGATAGGTGAGTTGCAGGCGCTCCGAACCGTCCAGCCTGCTGCGCCACAGAATGCCATCGCGAAAGGAAACGTAGGCGATCCACTGGCCATCCTTAGAAAAGGACATATACTCGGCCGAAATGCCGCCGAGAAAGGGCCGGAACTGGCGGGACTTGGAATCGTAGCGCATCAATTCCCCGCGGTAATTGCGCCCGATGACGAAAAGTTTCTTGCCGTCCTTGCTGGGAAGCGGCGAGGACAAAGTGAGCGGGCTGGAAGTCAGCGCGACCGGCTCGGCAGTTTGTCGAAAGAGGCCGCGAGCTCTAGGGAGCGCCCAGATCTGTCCCTGCGATTGGAACACGAAATAATTCCCGTCCATGGTCCATCGTCCACAGCATTCGTCGGGCGGATCGTGCCAGCCTGCAAGCAGGCGGCGAAGTCCGCTCCCATCGGAGGAAACTTCCCATTCAATTTGCTGGCCTAGGGTTCCAGCCGTTTCGCTGGAGTCAAAGCGAAGGTCGCGGCTGTCGGGAGACCAGGTCACGTTCCGGATGTCGCCCTTCACTGCCAGCAGTTTGACGGGATCGGCGCCGTCGGCTTTGGCGACGAACAGTTCGCCCAGATTGCTGTAGGCGAGCCGCTTGCCATCGGGAGACCAGGCGGCAGTTTCGGCGATGAAGTCTCCGATCCGGCGCGGCGATCCGCCGAGAATCGGGAAGGTCCGCAGGGGCCCTTTGAGCGGCGCGCCTTGTCCCTCCACGAAGAAAAGCTCAGAGCCGTCCGGCGAAAGGTCGACCGGAACCATGATGCCTGAGCTCTTTACGGCGATCTTCATCGGCTCCCCGCCCGCGACCGGCATTTCGGCGATGCTGTCCAAAGAAAAGCTGGCGGAGCTTCCGATGGTCATGCCCAGGTAAAGGCGTGCGCCGTCGGTGCCAATGATGGATTTCGGCCGGCCATCGTGCGTCAGCTGCACGTAGTTTGAAACTCGCGGTGTAGGCGGCGCCCGCAGCAGAAAATATGCGGCGATAACCAGGATGAGCAGACCTGATATCCCACCAGTAACTTCGAGCCATCTGGCACGGTGACCCTTATTTCTGCTGGCGGGAATGACGCCGGTGCCCGGAGATATGCTGGGATCCGAGAGTGCTTCCAAGGCGAAGGCGAGATCGGAGGCCGATTGAAAACGCTGCTCGGGATTCTTCTCCAGGCATCGTTGAACAATTCGGTCGATGGCCAGGGGAGTGTCGGGTGAAAGTTCCGAAATCGAGGCCGGATCTTCGTGCAGAATGGCGCTGATCGTGTCGGCTTCGGTGGGCCGCTGAAAACTCCTTTTGCCCATTACCATCTCATAAAGGATCGCTCCGAAGGCAAAAATGTCGGCCCGATGGTCGACACTTTGACCGCGCACCTGCTCCGGAGCCATGTATCCAATCGTGCCCATCGCGATTCCGGCGCGGGTAACGGTGGTCCCAAGCGTGTCGCTTGGAGGCTTCGTGGGAATCACCTTGGCGAGGCCGAAATCGAGAATCTTGATGCGTCCGTCTTTCGTGATGAAAAGATTCTCCGGCTTGAGATCGCGATGAACAATTCCTTTTTCGTGTGCGGCGGCGAGGCCGCGGGCGATCTGGATTGCAAATTGAATCGCCTGCCGCAGCGGCAATCGGCCGCGTCGGAGCGTTTCACCCAAAGTCATGCCCTCCAGCAACTCGGAGACCATGTAGGGCACGCCCTCGTGAGTTCCCATCTGGTAGACCGAAAGAATGTTGGGATGATTCAGGGCGGCCACGGCTTTGGCCTCCGTCTCGAACCGGGCCAGGCGGTCGGGCTCGGAGGAGACCAGTTGGGGCAGAACTTTAATGGCGACCTCTCGGTCGAGCCGGCAGTCGCGGGCGCGGTAGACCTCTCCCATACTGCCGGCGCCTAGAGGCGAGACTACTTCATATTGACCAATCTTCGTGCCGGGTGGCAGGGGCATGAGAACCCGCCATTATAGAACGCCGGCCGTCGCAGTTTGTATGGGGAATGGTGGAGACGTTGCTTGCAGCTTCTCTTTCGCCACCCACCACAACGCCGCGACCAGAGCCGCCGCAAGCCGCCTCACTGCTGCGAGGCGATCAGACTCGGGTGCGCTCCAGGGGAGCGGGGACGGGCGGAACGGGTGTGGGAGCGGGCGGTAGCGCGTCGGCTGTGACCGGGGCTGTGGGCTGCTGGATCGGCCGCTTGATCGTAAAGCGCTGAATGCGAATTTCGCCTCGCTCGTAGACCGCAAGCAAGGCGGCCACGGCTGCTGGATCGAGCCGCTTGCCGGCAAGACCCTTGATGATTTGCAGCGCCTGTTCAGGGGTGTGTGCTTGCTGATATGGTCGATTCGTGGTCAGAGCATCAAAGGTGTCCGCGACCGCGATGACCCTCGCCAACAGCGGGATCTGCTCGCCCTGTAGCCCGTACGGATATCCCCTTCCATCGAGCGCCTCGTGGTGCAATTCGATTCCCGGGAGCATCTCGGCCAGCTGGGTGACCGGGCGCAGAATGTTGGCGCCCTTGGTGGTGTGCGTTTTCATCACTTCGAATTCTTCTTCGGTCAGCGCGCCTGGTTTTTTCAGGATGTGATCTTCAATGCCGATCTTCCCCACGTCATGCAGCTGGGCAGAAACCTGCAGCGTCTCCAGGAAAGCGGGCGGCTGATTCATTTCTTTGGCGATCAGCAAGGAATAACGGGTCACGCGATCGGAGTGGCCCCGGGTGTACGGGTCTTTTTCATCGACCGCTCCGGCAAGCATTTGAATCGATCCCATGAACAGGGCGCGGTTCTCTTCAGCCGCGCGCTTCAGGTCCTCGACAAACCGCTCAAGTTCCTCCGACATGGTATTGAAGGTTTGAGCCAGTTCCCCGATTTCGGTGCGGCTCCACAGATGGACGCGGTGCGAGAAATCTCCGCGGGCCAGAGCGCGGCTGGATTCTGTGAGCACCGAAAGCGGATTAGTGATGCGTCGCGCGGCAAAAATACTGACCAAAATGCTAACCAGCACAGCGACCAGCGCGAGCAGACGGCCGACGCGCTGCATTTCGTAAACGTCGCGGTAAGCTTCCCTGGTGGGCTTCTGCACGACCACCGCCCAATCCAGCGACATGACGGGGCTATACGTGCCGAGCATTTCTACCTGATCGCGGCCGGAGCCGGCCTTGAATTCCATGGTTGCGGAGAACTGCGCCTTGTTGCCGCCCTCCACAAAATTCCGGACGATGTCGAGATTCTTCATCTCTTGTCCGGTAGCGAACTCTGACGTAGCGGCGGCCACCAACCGCCCCTGCGCGTCGACCACGTACGGTGTGAGGCCGCCGCCACTGACTTCGCGCAGGCGGCGAATCAGAAATTGCAGGTCGACGACCGAAGCAATCATCCCTAGAAAGCTCTGCCCATAGCTCACCGGAGCGCTGACCAGGAACACGGTGCGCGCGTTCTTGCCCTCGCCGACCACCAGGGCCTGTCCGTTATAAACGCGGCCATCGCGGGCGGCAGCGTAGGCGCGCTCGAGTTCGCGCTGCAGAAACGCGTCGGGAGTGATGCGTCCGGCGGAGATACCTTTCGCTCCCGAGTTGAGCAGGGTGGCGTAGGCGACCTCGTCGGACGAAGAAACAAAGTTTTCCAACAGCGCGCGGAGTTCGGGAGCCTCGATGTTCTGGTCGCCGATGTCGCCCCCGCTGGCCACTTGTATCGCCGACGACAAATTGGCGAGCATCATGCGTTGCGAGCGCTCGTGCTGCACCAGGTCATCAGCGAGCGAGCGGGTGATGGCATTCTGCAGCAGCTTTTCATTGGTCTTGAGACGCTTGCTGTTATTGGCCTCAACCTGCGAGGAATAAAAATACATCGGGACCGTGCTGATGACCAGCAATACGCCCAGGATCACGTAGATGATGGGAATGCGGGCGTGTTTGGCAGCACTGGAAGACAATTCTCTCCCCTCACTCGTCTCAGACGCCGAAGGCGAAGTGGCGGCTTTCACGGGTATCTCCTAAAGTTTAACGGGGAACGAGAGGGTAAGCCGAGGAAAGTCCACGCTTCCGGCATTACCAAAGTACCCTGCAAAAGGCACGACTGGTGCGGGTTCTTGGCCGCTCATCGTGGAGGCGATGGAGCAGAGTGAAAGCTCTCGGCTGGCCCCAGGTAGCTCTTCTCCGCCGCCGGGCCTCCAACCCTGGGCGGGCGCTCCTGCCGCAGGACAATCTTTTCCAGTACCAGTCCCGGGTCGATGGCGTGCACCTTCAATGTGTGATAACCCGTCGCTTCAACCCGTATAGGAACCACGATGTGGCGTACGCCGTCGCTCACTGCCTTCTCCCAATCCTTTTGCGTGTTCTGAGCCAGAGCGTCGACGACTTGGGGTTGGCCGTTATCGACGCTTACCGCAAAACGCAAACCGCGACTGGGTACGAAATTGAGTGTGGGAGCGAGCACAAAATCCGTATCGAACGTGCCTGAATCGGTGAAATAAATCTGGTACTCCAGCATTGCTGATCGGGATGGGTCCACTGCGCTCGGCGAATCCACCGGAAACAACGTCATCGCAGAGAGGGTTTCGCCATAGTCGGGCAGAGTTTCCCACTGCATCCCGCCTTTTTCGTCCGCGCTCGTACGGCGCGTTGTGTGTTCCGCTTCAATCGAAACGATCCCATCGGCTTCGATGAAACCCTCCAGAGTGGCCCGGGTCACGGCTTCCGGCTTGAGGGCGCGCACCCGGACGGGATACGTCGCGCCGTTTTCCTGAGAAATCTGAATGGTTGCGAGGCTGTTGGCGGCAGGAACTTGTTGCCAGTCGATGCTTACAGAGATCCGCTGCTGATCGTCTACCATCCCACCCGTAGTGTTGAGTCGCACCCAGGGAGCGTCGACTTTCGTCGTGTAGTTGAAAGATCCCAGGCCGACATTGAATACGTCAACCGTGTGCACCTGTTGGTTGAGACTATCGAAGCCAGGCAAGCTCAGTTCGCCCCAGCCTTCGGTCAGTGCCATCCGGAAACCTTCCACCGCGATTCCCATGCGCGGCGCCTCTGCTGGTTGGACGTAGTGGACTGCAGGCATGCTGTTGAGTACAGGTTGGTTCCAGTACGTATACCCGATGTGGGTTTGATCCATCATGTGGTTCCAACGTCCGTTCAGAAGTTCGTGATTGTAGGTTTTGCTGAGAGCTGCATCCTCGGCGAACAAACGACGTGCCTTGCTGGCTTCTTCATTCGCGCTGCGGCGGCCCTGCACTGCAAACCAATGATTTCGTCCGGCCGCGATGTACATCTCGTTCACCGTCGCGGACGCTTCGATAGGATATAAAACGAGTTCAAAATAAGCAGCGCGACGCTCCTGCGGCAGTTCGTTATCGATGGCTCTCGCCTTTTCCACCAACGCTTGCCACTGAGCCTCCACCAAGTCCGCCTCGTGATTCCGCACCAGGCTCCAGGTATCAGGTTCAAGCTGTTCCGGCTTGCGGCGCCCGTTGTATTTCGTATATTTCGCAAGCAAGTCCGCGATCTCAGCCGCGTGCCCGGAGCCAAAGGCACTCGCGGCCCACGCCTCAGTCCACGAGCCGATTTGCTCTTTTTCGATCTTCGATGGATCGCGCGCTAAGTCGAGGAAGAACTCGATAGGCATTTCCATCGGCTTCAGATCGCCGACATTGACGATCCAAACCCGATCTGCGCCGTAGTGCAAGGCCAGGTTCATCTGTTCCCAAACCTTCGGTAACGGATACGTTGCCAGCCATTTGTACGAGCGGGGCCCGCCAACGTAATCGAAGTGGTAATAGATGCCTGCGCCACCCGATCGCGAGCGTTCTTCCGGAGTAGGCAGCCGCCGGATATTGCCCCAATTGTCGTCGCACCAGAGCAAGGTGACGTCATCGGGCACGCGCATGCCCTTTTCGTAGTAGCTTTGCACTTCTTTGTAGAGCGCCCAGATCTGCGGGTCGGACTTCAGTGTGGGCGTCAGATGATCGGCAATGATCTTCCTCTGGTCGGCGACAATCTTTTCCAGGAGCGCGACATCGTCGGTCTCGGACATGGGCTTGTCGCCGTCTCCGCGCATGCCGATCGTAATCGTACTCTCGTAGTGAGCGTTGCGCGTGATTCCCTTGGTCCAGAAATCGTCCAGTTCGGCTGCGTTGGTGGCGTAATTCCAGTCACCTTTCCCGTGGCGCTTCCATTCCTGTTGCGACCGTATCATGGGCTCATGATGCGAGGTGCCCATCACCACGCCATACTCGTCCGCAAGTTTGGGGTTTAGCGGATCATCTTCGTTGAAGGCATTGTTCCACATCGCCGGCCACAGATAGTTGGCATGAAGACGAAGCAACAACTCAAAGACGTGCTCGTAAAACAGGTGATTGTAGTTTCCGAACGTGGCCTTGACCCATCCCGTGAGAGACGGCGCTTCGTCGTTCAGAAAGATTCCGCGGTATTTGACCGCCGGTTCCGGACTGATCCAGGGGCCGGGTTTCGCGTAAAGAGCATCGTGGTGCCAGGCCGGCACGTCTGCCCACCAATACCAGGGCGAGACGCCGATCTGCGCCGAGAGATCGTAGATGCCGAAGATCGTGCCGCGCTTGTCGCTGCCGGCAATCACCAGTGCGCGGCGAATTCCGCGCGCCGGATGATCCACCACCTGCGTAAGCGTCGCCTCCCACTTGCCCCGAATCGCATCTACGTTGATCTTGTGCGTGCGAATCAAGCCGTCAATCCACCGGCTATGCCCAATCGTGCCAAGGAGGATTACATCCTCGGTTCGCGAAGAAACCGGACAGCGCAGCTCAGCCTTCGACCCGGTTACGCGGCCGAAGTCCTCCGCAAGATCGCCTGCTGCACGCCGTACCCCCGCAAAATCATCGGCGCTGACGCACAAGGGTAGCACCTTGCCATTTTCCGCCAATGCCAACGCCTCTCCTCCCGCTTGCTCGGTCACGTACTGAGGACCGTCGGTGGCGTAGAGTTCGGCGCTCACACCTACGATCGCAGCCAGCAAAACAATTGACGGTAAACACCAAAAAGTGATCTTCATAGAAAACTGGTCCCCATACTTAAGAAACGCAGGAGAATGGCGATCCCTGGCTAGAGTGCGTCACGCAGAGTGACCTGTGTTCGTTTTGAAAGGGATGGGCCATCCGAAAGTGGAAGGAGATTGGGACGCGGCTTCAGCGTCCTCTGGCAATCCCTCATCCATACCCCGTCTCCGACGCATCACGCGAGCGTTGCCCTATTGCTTCGCCTTCGGCGCGACCCGGACCACTGCCTGCACCGCCGCCTTGGGCTGGAATTTGCGATCGAAGAGCAGCGGATAATTCGTGCGCCCCCTGACCGGCCAGTTGTTTTTCCAGGAATCGCGATCCGTCACGCCCCAGAGAGTTACGCGCGTAACCAGTCCACAATGCTTCGGCATACGCGCCGAACAGGTCCGCGTACCGTTGCGTCAATTGCTGCTCGACTGCTTCCGGTAGCCCATTGGGATAAGGATTCAACTTTGGATCGGCAGCGACGTTAAGCGAGACGTCGGCGCCGTGGCTGCCCTTGGTTGGTGGCAGGACATCGACATCGAGTTCCGTAATCATGACCTTCACCCCAAGATCGCCCAATTCCGTGATGGTCGCCTCGACCTGCTGCGGGCTCGGCCAGTCCAGACTGACGTGTTCCTGCACGCCCACACCGGTGATCGTCACGCCTTTCGCCTTCAGTTTCTTGACTAGTTCGATAGCGCCTTTCCGCTTCGCCTCGTTTTCCAGGTTGTAGTCGTTGTAGTAGAGTTCGGCCTTGGGGTCGGCATCGTGGGCGTATTCAAAAGCCTTCTCGAGGTAATCCTCGCCGATGATTTTCATCCACGGCGACTGGCGCAGCGTGCCATCTTCGTTCAGCGCTTCGTTGACGACGTCCCAGCCATTGATCCGTCCCTTGTAGCGGCCGACCACGGTATTGATGTGGTCTCGCATCCGCGCTAACAGCTCATCGCGCGTAACCGACTTTCCGTCTTTGTCCTCAAAAACCCACTTGGGCACCTGCGCATGCCACACCAGGTTGTGCCCGATGATGAACATGTGATTCTTTTCGCCGAATTCGACGTATTGATCGGCGAGGCTGAAGTCGTACGTTCCGGGCTGGGGATGAACGATCTCCCATTTCAAGACGTTCTCGGGACTGATGGTGTCGAATTGTGCCTTGATAATTGCGTCGGATTGCTGATCTCTTCCTGAAAATTCCGCCGGATTGAGCGCCGCCCCGACCAGGAAGCACCCCTTGTATGCGTTTTTCAGGCTGGTTTGGTTCTGCGCGTTGGAATGCGTTGCGAATCCGAGTACCAGAGAAACAAGTGCCAGACGGGCAAGCGAGCGCATAAGGTCTCTCTCCATTTACTGAGCAGTCGCTGCAGCTGGAGCCTGCCTGCGCCGCTCGGTCAGTTCGTTGGCAATCGATTGGTTCTTCTCTCGAGTCAGGGGATAGAAGAACAGGCAAGCTGCCGCGGCCAGGAAAAACAGACCTGCGTAAATACTCGCCGTGAGAACGATGCCGCTCTGGGTCTGTACCGTCTGTACGTCCGCTTTGGACACCAACCCATAGCCCGACAGCAGCCATCCGGCGACGGCTCCGCCCAAGGCCAGCCCCGCCCACAGCGCGAAGACAATGCCGCCGGTCACAGCACCGGTGGCGCGGCGCTTCGTCTTCCATTCACCATAGTCGGCCACGTCGCCCATCATCGCCCAGAGGATCGGGCCCGACAGTCCGAATGAGAACTGACGAAGCACTTCGGTGGCAATGATGACAGAGGTGGCCTGCGGCGAGATTACATAGAGCGCCATGCTGAACACGCCGGCCAGAATCATGCTGCCAATGAACAATTCACGTTTGCCAACCCGGACGGAGACGGCGGTCGACAGAGCTACTCCCAAAAGCAGTGCCGCCAGCCCGAAGCCGTTGAACCAGGCGAAAAGGTTGGCATTGCCGGCGACAAAACGGAAGTAGGGCAGCATGACATTGCCGCGCACCACAATCGCGCTGAAATAGAACAGGGTCACGAGAAACAGCACGACCCAAGCCCGGTTGCTGAAGATGTCCGAGAGGTCCTGCCCCAGCGAGGTCTGCTGTTGCGGATCGGGCTGGATACGTTCTTCGGTCGTGAAGAAGGCGATGATGAAGAAAAGCACGCTCAGGACGGACAGCAGCCCCATCGTAAGTTGATACCCGCGGGCGCTATCGCCTCGTCCGAGTATTGCTACGAGAGGGACGGCAAGGCTCTGCACAATGAAGCCGGCGCTGTTCGCCGCGATCTGGCGATACGAGGAGATGCTGGTTCGCTCGTCGGGATCCTGGGTCATCACCGCCGTAAGCGAGGCGTAGGGCACGTTGTTGACGGTATAAATCACACGCAGAAGAATGTACGTAATCCATGCATAGAGGATCTTGGCGCCCGGGCTAAGTTGCGGTGTGGTGAACGTCAAGATGCTGATGATGCCAAATGGAACGGCCGTCCAGAGCAGCCATGGACGGAACTTGCCCCACTTGCTTTTCGTCCGGTCCGCGATCATTCCCATCACGGGGTTGAAGCACGCGACGCCCAGCCCGACCACGAGGAAGAGAGTTCCAGCCTCGGCCGCGCTCAGGCCGAAGGTATGGGTATAGAAGTCCAGTTGCAGTGCCAGCATGGCCTGGAACACGAAGTTCGCGGCCATGTCGCCCAGAGCGTAGCCGGTCTTTTCGCCAATGGAAAGTTTCTGAATCAT
This sequence comes from uncultured Acidobacteriota bacterium, assembly GCA_963807095.1. Classification (GTDB taxonomy): domain Bacteria; phylum Acidobacteriota; class Terriglobia; order Terriglobales; family Acidobacteriaceae; genus Sulfotelmatobacter. The sequence continues at coordinate 348,589 of CAWEAF010000005.1, forward strand.
AGAATGCCTCGTCGTGCCTAACGCAGCCCAGTGCCTTCGGTCTGGCGCGAGTTCCTTACCAGCGGACCTGGAACCGCCTTCTACAGGTCGGCGCTCCCCCAATAAATTTGGATTGTATTCGGGGCGAACTATATCACACTGCCTCGACCACGAATCGTGATAAGGGTCACAGGGACGACGATTTCAGAGCGCCCGCGATAATGCAGATTCCAGAGTCATTCTGCTCGTTCTACGCGAGTAATTCGCGATATTTCCGGTCGGTCTTCGGCCAGTGTCTCCCGTGCCCGCGCTCCCGTCCCGCCGTCCTTGACACGTCGTTGCGCGCCAGCGTACAAGGGCATGTTCGGCCTAAATCTCTACTTAACTCCTAACTTACGAGGAAGACTGTGACGAAACGTGCCCCGCTTTCATATCACCTCAGCTTCAATGCCCAGCACTCGCCGATGGGCGCTTTCATGAGCTTCACCTGCGGAAACTTCGGAACCCGCGGCGGCATCGGATTGCAGATCGGCCAGCCCGGGGATCAGGAAGTCTTCATTGGATACAAGGAAGGCGACCGCCACTCCGATGCCACGCTGAAGTGCCTCCCGTTTTATGTTGGAGCGGTGAGCCGTGCTGCGGATGCCTTTCTGGTCGAGCAGGCGGGCCCCTCCGAGCAAAACGTGAAGCCTGACGCCGAGCCGTTCAAAGATGGCGAGTTTGAGCGCTCTTACGGTTGGTGTACCGACGAATGGCGAGCCGGCGGGCTGAAGTTTACGGTCTATTCGCCGTTTGCATCGATTCCCAATCCAGCCAGGGACAGCCAGAAGCAAATGAGGCAAGGCTTGTTGCCGGCCATCGTCACCCGGCTCGTTTTCGATAACACAAAGGGCACCACAACAAAGACCGCGATCTTCGCTCTGAATCACGCGCGTCCCGGTTCGAGGATTCTTGAAGATAACCTGGGCAAAGGGCGTTTGGGATTTGCCTTCCGCCGCGAAGCCGGTGGCGCGGCCGAGTTGTTGGACTTTACTTCGTCCGACAAAGGCAAGAAAGCCTCAGCAACCCCGTTCGTTTTCATGCGCTGGTCGGCCAGCGACGGCGTCCGCGAACGTTACAATCCCGTCCACCTGCTTGGGTCGTGCCCGGGATTTGGCGTCGAGGTTCCGGCGGGGAAAAAGTATGGGCTGGTGATCGCGCTCGGATCGTTTCTGGAGGGCTTCCAGACAAATGGGCTCGATGGACGTTACCTGTACACCCGCTACTACAAGAGCTTGGCGGATGTGCTGAAAACTGCGCTGGATCGAGCAGGGGAGTTGATCGGGCAGGCAGAGAAGCTCGACCTGAAGCTTGATTCCACCAAGCTCTCCGACGATCAGCGTTTCATGATTGCGCACTCGACTCACAGCTACTACGGAAGCACGCAACTGTTGGAGGTTGATCGTCAGCCACTGTGGGTAGTGAATGAAGGCGAGTACTGCATGATGAACACTCTCGATCTCGCGGTCGATCATGTCTTTTGGGAACTGGAGCGCAATCCATGGCTGGTGCGGAACCTGCTCGACGCCTTCGTAAAACGCTACAGCTACACCGACGAGGTGAAGGTCTATAAAGGCGACATTGCAATGGCCGCACACGCCCAGATCGATCCGTCGCAGACGCCTCCTCCGCCAGACCAGGCACAGCTGAACCGCCCCTACGATAAGAAGCCGGGCGGCCTGAGCTTCTGCCACGATATGGGCGCCCACAACAATTTCTCGCCCAAAGGCCGCAGCAGCTACGAGCTGGCGAATCTTACCGGCACCTTCAGCTACATGACCCAGGAACAACTCTGCAACTGGATCCTCACAGCGGCCTGTTATGTCGCGAAGACGCGCGATGTCGCCTGGCTCAAGAAGAACAAGACCGTGATCAAGGCGTGCCTGCAGAGCATGATCAATCGCAGCGGCGCTGTCGGTTTCGCGCAATACGACAGCACCAGATGCGCCGGTGGACAGGAGATCACGACCTACGATTCGCTGGATCACTCCCTGGCGCAAACCCGCAACAATGTCTATATAGCCGTTAAGAGCTGGGCGAGTTACCGGGCATTGGCCCTGCTGTTCCGTGATTTGGGCGCTAAGTCAGACCAGAATCGCTCTAACGATCTGGCCGTCAAGGTCGCAGGAACTGTGGCCAATCAGGCAGTTGACGGAGTGCTCCCCGCAATATTCGAGAAGAATAATCCGGGATACAAATCTCGCATTCTCCCGGCAGTCGAAGGCTGTGCGTATCCGTTGTACTTCGCAAAAACCGGATGGGCGAAACAGACTCTGGATCAGGTGTTTGGAACTCCGTCCGAGAAGCGGATGTACGATGCCTTGAAGGAGCACACTCGCAAGCTGTTGCTCGACCCGGAGCGCCGCAATCTGTTTGCCGATGGTGGCATCAAGCTATCCTCGACCAGCAACAACTCGTGGATGAGCAAAATCTCCATCTTCATGCATGTAACCCGAAAGGTCTTTCATCTCGATCAGGATCGGGGAGTGGCGGAGGTCTTTCGCAAAGCTGACGCGGCCCACGTCAAGTGGCAGACCGAAGGAAGTTCCTACTGGGCCTGTTGCGATCAGATCGTGTCGGGAGAAGGCAAAGCCAGCCGCTACTATCCGCGCATTATCACCAGTGCGCTGTGGATGGAGTAAGGATTTCGAAGATGACTGACCGTCGCGAGCAGGAACTGAGGAGCCTCCTATCCTCGGTTGGGCAGCATCTGCGCGACTATCGCCGCGACAGACCCGGGTTCGTGCTGTCCGAGCGTGCCTTCCAGCGTGTACGAACGCTCGAAGCCGTTGGGACCGGTAATCTTCAGCTCCCACCGGTCATTGCCTTGTGAGCCGAGGATCATAACCCGCCAGTCCCCGGGCCGTTCCGACAGGATGTGCTCGATCCTGGCCACCACGTCCCGCTGCGATTCCGCATCACCGGTGTTGTGCATTTCAACCATCACAGGCATACGCAGAGTCTACGACATTCGGGTGTGACTTTCTCTCGGAACCGCTCCCTTCTGCCGGGAGCGCCACGCGCTAATCCCAGAACGGCACGAACTCCAATCGCGTCTTTTGCCCGGGTTACAAAGCCATCCATCAGGTCATAAACGAACGTAATTAGCTGCCTGCACCGCCGCCTTCAATAATTGGCATATGGTATCCTGCCGCAAACTGCTCGCTCTTCTCGTGCTGCTGTTCTTGACTGCCAGTGCTGCCTTTTCTGCCGATAAGCTAATTGCCTTAACCTTTGACGATGGTCCGCGCCCCTACGTTCTGTTTGGCAGCAAGGAGCATCCGGGTCCGGGATTAGTCAACGTGCTCGACAGCAATGGCGTGAAGGCAACTTTTTTTGTCGTGGGATGGCGGCTAACCCCAAAGACCTGGGGAGATCGGCGATACGAAGAGAATGTCGGCATGACCTGCCTGGATGCTGCAGAGCGCCTGGTTCACGACGGTTTCGAGCTACAAGACCATACCTATAGCCACATCGAACTGCGGACGGCAGAGCGGAAACGCGGAGAGCCGTGGGTTATCGGTGACGTCAATCGCGGCGCAGAAGCGATCAAGGCCATCACGGGAGCTAAGCCGGAGTACGTCCGTCCTCCCGACTGGATCATTTCCGACGATGCCCGCCGCGACCTCGAGCACGAAGGCTATCATCTGCTGACCATCTCGTCGGAGAATCCAGTTCAGCTCCGCGACGTCAACTCGCTCGACTATTTGTGCACACGCAGAAATCTGGCGTGCCCCAAACCTTCCCTTGCGAACGCCGTGTTAAAGGAAGTGGAGCAGCGGGAAAAGCACGGTGTCTATACCCACATCCTTGCATTTCACGAGTTGTCGACCACCACCGCGGCCATGCCGGAACTGATTACAAACCTCAAAGCGCGTGGCTACCGCTTCGTGACGCTCACCGAGTACATGCGCCTGCTTGGTACCAAGCCGCACGTCGTCCTCGTTGCCGCGAAACACGGCCAGTGAGGGAAGTCGCGATGTAGCCACAAAGCGATCGCTCTCAGCCAGCCCTATCCCTTTGACTTGACCCCCGGCCACACTTAACATGGCTCCCCAGTGTCCACGCCTTCCCAACCTGTGGGGCAGACGGTTTCCCATTACCGCATCCTAAGCCGGATCGGTGGCGGCGGCATGGGCGTTGTGTATGAGGCGGAAGACCTCAAGTTGGGTCGCCATGTCGCCTTGAAGTTCCTTCCTGATGAACTTGCTCACGATGCGCAAGCTCTTAGCCGATTGCAACGCGAGGCCAAGGCTGCGTCCTCGTTGAACCACCCGAATATCTGCACCGTCTACGAAATCGACGATGTCGAGGGACGCAGCTTCATTGCTATGGAATTGCTGGAGGGGCAGACGCTCCGGCAGCGGATCGCCGGCAAGCCCCTGGATATCGAGACGGTGCTCAATCTGGGGATAGAGATCGCCGACGCCCTTGATGCTGCACACTCGAAGGGAATCATCCATCGCGACATCAAGCCAGCAAACATCTTCGTCACCAATCGCGGGCAGGCGAAGATTCTGGATTTCGGGTTGGCGAAAGTGATGCTGAAGTCGGATAGCGCAACCCTGGGCGCCCCGACCATCGAGGCCGAGGAACACCTGACCAGTCCCGGCAGCGCGCTGGGCACCGTCGCCTACATGTCGCCCGAGCAGGTTCGAGGCAAAGAGCTCGATGCCCGCACCGACTTGTTCTCGTTCGGTGCGGTTTTGTACGAGATGTGCACGGGAGCGCTGCCCTTTCGAGGCGATACCTCCGGCGTAATCTTCGAGAGCATTCTCAATCGCCTGCCCGTGTCGCCTGTGCGGATCAACGCGGATGTGCCGGACAAGTTGGAAAATCTGATCAGCAAAGCCCTCGAGAAAGATCCTCACCTGAGATGTCAGAGCGCCGCCGAGATGCGGGCCGACCTGGATCGGTTGAGGCGCGACTCAAGTTCGGGACGCATTGCTGCTTCTGATGCCCCGGCAGCCTCCGGGTCAGCGGCAAGCCATGTTCGCTCAGCCGCGGGCGGCAAGAGATGGACCGTGAGAATCCTGCCTGTTTCCATGGCCGTCATTCTGTTTTTCGCGGCGGTTGCAGCCGTTCTCTATGGGAAAGGATTTTTCCGTACAGGCTTGGCGGCCCATGCCTTTCAGAATCCAAGCATCTCCAGCCTGAGTTCCACCGGCGATGTCATGCTCGCCCGAATTTCGTCCGACGGCCGCTATCTGGCCTATGTTTCAAACCAACACGGTCGCTACAGCGTCTGGGTCCGGCAGATAGCGACTGCCGGCGCTGTTCAGGTCGTTGCGCCCGGCAATAGCATCATTTTCGGTCTCACTTTTACTCCCGACGGGAACTTCTTGGATTTTGCCTCGAATGATCCGAGTGGAAGGTTCAACGGCGCGGTGTACCAGGTCCCCGTGCTTGGCGGTGCGCCACGTCGCATCGTGAATGCTGCCGACACAGCGGTTTCATTCTCCCCCGACGGCAACAGGATGGCCTACGGAGTAGGCGATCCTCAAACCGGGGCGCTTGCTCTGACGGTCGCGGCCTCGGACGGCAGCGGCGTGCGAACGGTAACGATTATTAAGGACGCCATGCGCAGCACCTATCCTGTGCTGCGATGGTCAACCGATGCGAGACGAATCATTTTCGCGCTTTACGGTGCGAATCCGGACGGGCTCGACTATCGTTTCGTCGAAATCGACGCGGCCACCGGATCCCAGAGACCCATGCAAGGCCGGCGCTGGCGTCAGGTGAATGACTTCGACTGGCTGCCCGATGGAAGCGGCATTCTGCTTGCGGCCCAGGACAAGACTGGTCTCCCATCGCAAATATGGATCGTCTCTTACCCCGGCGGCACTGTGCGGCGCGTGTCCAACGATCTTAGCGAATACCTATCGGTGGCGGTCTCCGGTGACGGGCATACCATCGCTGCCATGCAACAGAACAGCACGGCAAGCCTTTGGATCGGCCCATCCAACGCGCCGGATAGCTTGCGCCAGATGACACAGGGACGAATGGACGGCATGAACGACCTCAGCTTCACACCGGATGGCCGGATCGTTTATACCGCTAACCACTCTGGGAATTGGGATCTTTACATTACAGACGCGGACGGCGGAAATGTGCGGCAACTTACCTTCGATAAGCGCTTTCATGCGACCCCGAGCGCCTGCGACGATGGTCGCAGCGTCCTTTATATGACCGATTTCGATGGGATCGCGCATGTCTGGAAGCTTGACCTTCAGACCGGCGTCTCCACCCAGCTTACCAACGGTCCCGGAGAATACTCCCCTCAGTGTGGAAGAACAGGCGACCAGATGTTCTATCAGGGCCTGGTCGAGGGTGGCACGTCCTATATCTTCAAGATGCCAATCTCGGGCGGAGCGCCGGTGCGGCTGATGGACAGGATTGCGATCAGCCCGCCGTTTGTTTCTTATGACGGCAAGCACGTAGCTCTCGCGACCCTGCAAGATGGGAATCTCATCGGCGCGATCGTCTCGGCAGAAACCGGTGGGCTCGAGGCTGATGCAACCCTTCCTCCGACCTTTGATTCGACGACACACGCGGGATGCTGGATGCCCGACAATCGTGCGATGGCCGTTTCCGACTTGCGCACTGGAGTTCCCAACCTGTGGGTCGTTCCCTTTCGCGGCGCCCCCCCGAGGCAACTCACCCATTTTTCCTCCGGATTGATTTGGGCCTGCCGTTACTCGCCTGATGGGAAGTCGATTCTGTTCTCCCGTGGTTCCCGCCAGAGCGACGCCGTGCTTTTTACAAGCTCGAACTGAAAGGACACTCGCAGAGATTTGTGCGGGAGCGCCTCGCCGCCGGGAAGTCTAAGATCCAGGCAGGGCAGCGGAACTGCTATACAATTCTCTGATTCCCAGGACCCGCCCAACAAAATGCTCTGACTTTGGAGTTGATGTTGCCCTTGTGGAAACAGCCGAAGCTGATCATCTCCGTTGTGGCACTCCTGCTGGTCTGCCTGGCTCTTGAACTCGGCCTCGCCGGACGTCGGCAATCGCAAACGTTCGACGAAGCAGACCACATTCTTGCGGGCTACCGCTACTGGAAGTGCGCGGACTTCGCTGCGAACCTGGAACATCCTCCACTGGTCAAACTGATCGCGAGTTTCCCCCTCCTTTTCCAGAACGTGCGTACACCGAACCCCTTATGCGGTTCCGCACCTGCATCAACCCACGCCGATTTTGTCGAGGGCAGAGCCTTTCTCTACTTCAACAATGCCGACTCTCTCCTATTCCAGACGCGATTGTTCGCCAGCCTTTTCACCATTGCGCTTGGTCTTGTACTCTTCGAGTCGGCACGCACAATGTTCGGGGTTGGTCCCGGTCTTATCGCGCTCACAATCTTTGTATTCGAACCCAACCTGCTGGCACACGGTTTCTTGGTTACCACTGACATGGGGCTGGCATGCTGCTTGTACGCCGCGGTTTACGCTTTCTACCGCTATCTTGAGAAGGGGACCAGAGGTAGGCTGCTGCTAACGGGGACTCTCGCGGGCGCCACCCTCGCCGCCAAGCATTCAGGACTGTTGATCTTTCCTATTCTAGCGGCGGTCGCCTTCGCAGAACTGGCAGTTGAAAAGACACGTTCACGGCCGAACGAAGATTTGTCGTTCAATAGGCGGCTTCTAACCCTCTCTGAGGCACTGGCACTTATAGCACTCATCGCGTATGTGGTGCTGTGGGCTTTCTACGCATTTCGGTTCTCAACTCGGCCAGATGCGGACTTTACCGTCTATCCTCAATCTGCAAAAGGGATCGTACGCTGGGCCTTTGCCGCACTATTTACCGGATTGCTGCGATTCCACTTATTGCCCGAGGCCTACCTGTATGGAATCAAGCACGTCCTAGCGTCGGTACGTGGGGGAGGTCCGATATTCGTTCTCGGCAAAATGTACCCGACAGGACGATGGTTTTATTTCCCGATTGTCTTCCTTGTGAAGTCCACAATCGGTTTCTTGGCGCTCATGGTCTTGTCTATAGCGGGATTGTTTGTTGCCCGAGCCAAAAACCGGAGAGCGTTAGCTGTGTTGAGCATATCGCCACTGCTCTTCCTGACCTTTTGTCTCCCGTCAAAGTTGGACGTCGGAATACGACATATTTTGCCGGTCTATCCTTTTTTGATTGCGCTCGCGGCAGCAGGAGCATGGGAACTCAGAAGATTCTATGGCGCGAGCTATGCGGTTACCGCGCTGATTGTACTGCACGCTGCTTCATCAATCGCAAGCTTTCCAAACTACATCCCGTATTGCAACGAGGCATTTGGAGGGACCTGGAATGCCTATCGGGTCCTCGGCGAATCCAATGTAGATTGGGGGCAAAGTCTCAAGGGGGTCGGCAGCTACATCCAGAAGAACAACATAAAGGACTGCTGGATCTCGTATTTGACGAGTGGCGATCCAACGTACTATCACACGGGATGCAAATTCCTACCGACAACGGGAGGGTGGGTGTCGCGCGACGATATGTCGAAGCCTGAGGTCGAGGGAACGCTATTGATCGGCGCGAGTGAACTGGAGTACTCGGCGGAATCAGATCCTTACGCTCAGTTCAGGAAAATAGCCCCAGTGGGAAGCATAGGCGGTACGGTCCTTGTGTTCCGCGGCCGATTCGACTTGCCGCTGGCATTTGCTCTTTCCCGGGTCAATGTGTCGGCGACGCTTTCCGACGAAGGGCGCTACGCTGAGGCCATCGAAGTTGCGCGAAAATCTGTAGCCGTGGCGCCAGATATGTCCCTTGCCCATGGGCAGTTGGCGCGTGCCCTTGCAGGGGCTAAGCGAATCGAGGACGCGCGGGCTGAATATCTGTCGGCTATATTCCTTGCTCGCAAGTTCCATCCTGAATATCGCGGATGGTACTTGGTGCAATATGAAAAAGAACTCCAACAGCTTCATTGATGCGGTCCGCAGTTACGCTGTCCCGAAATCCGTAGCTGCAATGGCGAGTGAAGTTCTTGGCCGCCGCTCTTGCACGTCACAGTTTTAACTGCATTTGCGCGATCGAATCAATTAGGCGCCCGCCCCACTACTGAATCACTCTCTTAATATCGCTCCAGTGGATCAGGACCACGTGATTGTCTTCCAGCAGCTGCTTGAATTCCGGGCTGGTGATGACGTTGTAGTCGCGCTGGCGCCAGGCGGCTCCGTAGTCGTCGTGGCCGACCATCACAGCCCGCAGTTCGGCGTCGTCGTAGCCGAGGTGAACGATGATTTCAGTGATCCCCGGCTTCAGGTTGCGAATGGCGTTTGCGTAAAAGTTCTTCCAGTCGGCGGCTCGCACCGACGGATCGGCAATTTCTACACCATCGATCAGGGCGTCGTTGCTGGAGAGAAGGGATGCCAGGGCCGGAGGAGTACTCGGACCGATGAACGCGAGGAACGGGAGTTTGTATTCGCGAGCAACTTTGACATAGACCCCGAACAGATCAGGTTGCGTGAACAGAGCTCCCATATGGCTATCCAGGTGCGTAGGGTGAATTCCCATGGCGATGGCGCGGTCGATCTGAGCGCGAATCTCCTTTTCGACCTGGCCGGCCTTGATGGCGGCGGCAGCCTGCGGCGTGTCCGTCCAAAGATATCCCGAGGGATCGAGCAGGCTCGGCACCTGATCTTTCGCTGAGACGGGGCCCCAGCGATAGGTTTGCCATTCGCTGGTCAACGTCAGATGCAAGCCGAGATCGGCGTCGGGATGTGCCTTCGCGTAATCGGCCACTTCGGTGAGCCATGGGCAGGGAACCATGATGCTGGCGGAAGTCGCCGCGTGCTTGTCGAGAGCGTCAAAGCTGGCGGCGTCCTCGGAGTGGGCGACAGCGAGGTCGTCGGCGTGGATGATCAGCAATTTCGAACCAGCTGGGTATCCAAGGCGTTCGACCAGAGATTTGGTTTGGGCGGGAGCGTAGGTTACGAGCGCGAGGATAGCAAGAATAATTGTGCTCAGACGCATGATCGACTCCTGGAAGCTTCGGAAACTGTACAGAGTAGCATGGCTCTAGCTCCGAGATTGACGTGTGTTACACACCTTGCCGAGTTCGTCCAAAACAAAAGGGCGTCCCGTCGGGGACGCCCAAAATAGAAAAAATGAAACTCTAAGCTCCCGGCCTGCGCGCCTCGCTCTTGGCCAGCGATGGCCGCTCTTCGCTCACACTGCCCGGCGCGCCCAACTGCAGGCTTGGCCAATCCCGAATCCCAATCGCCGGACAAATCAATCCCTTGCCCGCGGGACGCAGCAATTGCCGTAGCGTCTGCACCCCATAGAACAACCCTTCTCCGCTATTGGCAGCGACAATCAGATGAGAATGATCCGAGAACAGCAGGTACCCATCCTGCCCAATTGCCTCATCGGCTCGCAACCCGTTGCGCGCCAGGAACCGCCGCACCCGCCCATCCTGCAGACGCGCGAGCACAATCGCACCGTCTTCGGCCTTGCCCGCAGCCTTCATCCCTTGGATATCCAGCCTTATCCCGGACTGGTCCTCAACTTCTTCCGCCAGCGTCTCCGCCGCAATGCGATCTTCCGATTGATGGCCCAGTTGGACGAAGATCTTCGTCCGGGGGCCTACTCGGAACCCGCCATCCCGCATCTGCACTTCTTTCGGCGCAGGCTCAAGCTTCAACGCCGGATTGCTGCTCGAATCCAGCGCCAGCAGCGCCGGAACCCACAGCAACACGCACCCTACCAACCCCACGAGTCGATTCTTCATTGCTATCCTTAGAATGGACAAACAAACCGCACGAGCTAGGCCCACATTGTACTCGCTAGCCGGCCCAGACACACGCGAAACGTACGTTTCCGATAATTACAAACCCGGCACCGCCAATTTCCTCTCGGCTTCTTTCCTTGGATGCCCATCACTTCCCAAACGCTTCCTTATTCACGACATACGGCATTTTGGTGATATCGCCTTTGTAGTTTCCTTCGAGAACATCGATCAATCCCTGGACGCACCGTCCGGCCATGCCCTTCTCAGGATCGGTGGATAGCCGCGTGATCCGGCCCGCGCTGGCAAAGTGCGGCATCAGCCGGCAGCGATCGGCGATCGCTGGATCTCGGAGGGGAGAATCCTCCGGCAGTGGCTCTTTCTCATACACATCCAGCGCCGCGCCCGCAATCCAGTTCTCGCGGAGCGCTCGTGCCAGCGCCGCCTCTTCAACCACCGGTCCGCGTGATGTGTTCACCAGGTACGCTGTTTTTTTCATCAGCCTCAGCGTCTTCTCGTTGAACAGATGATAGGTCGGAGTCGCGCTCTCGCCTTCCCGCAGCAGCGGAACGTGCACGCTCACAAAGTCCGCGTCGCGCAGCGCCCCTTCGAATCCTACGTACTTGATCCATGCGCTTTCTTTCACCAAACCGCGCGCATGCCGGAGATCGAGAAGCTCCTGAATGGCCTTCACAAACGCGTGATTCTGATACGCGGGGTCATAACACAAGACGTTCATATCGAACCCGATGCATTTCTTGATGAACGCCAGGCCAATCCGTCCGGTGCCAATGACTGCGACCGTCTTGCCCGTAACCTCATCGCCCAGGAAGGGCAGATAAGGATGCCAGAATCCCCACTGGTTTTCGCGGGTCAGATGCTCGGCGGTCCACATCTTTCTTGCCAGCGCGCCCAGCATGAAGAAAGCAAACTCCGCTGTCGCTTCGGTCAAGACATCCGCGGTATGGGTAAACGGAATCTTGTAGCGATTCGCATCCGCGCGATTGATGTTGTCGAATCCAACCGCGAACTGCGCCACAACTTTCAGGTTGCCTTTGCCCGCTTCGAATACCTCGGCGTCTATGGAATCGCGCAACGTCGTTATCAGCCCATCAATGCCCGACTGCACCTTCTCGATGATCAGTTTCTTCGGCGGCGCTTCCGGCTGCGGATATACCTCGACCTCATACCCGCGCTTGCGCAGCAGATCGATAGCCTCGCCAATATCGCACGTGGCAAACACGCGAAATCTTTTTGTCATGGCTTTCGAACGGATCCTTGCTCGAAGATAAACGGCAGTTTTGCCCGGCTCGTCCCACAGAGCGAACCGTGATTCCTATGATACGGCAAACGGAGGGGTTCGGAGCCAAAGCCGCGGGTCTCGTCTCAGGGGGTCAGGACGGTTATCCGGAAAGTTTGGGCGGACAGTCTCTGCTATAGATGCTCCAACACCAAAGGCCTAAAACCTGAGACCCCTCCTGCCTCCGACAACGCGCCAAATATGGCAGACTGGACGGCACTCCTCGGCGTTAAGCGCCTGGGCAGGACTTATTCCCACCAGACCTTGGGATCGTCTGGCCGAGCGAGCATATTGGACAATTCCTGCTTGATCTCGCGCAGACGGTTGGTGCGCAATTCAAGAGCGGTCTGGTCGAGCTCGGTATGTCCGCTCTTTTCTGAGAAGCGGGCGTTCAGGTTGCGTAGATCGGCGATTTCCTGGCGCAGTTTGGAAAGCTGTTCGGAGATGTAAGCCATCTCCTTCATCATACTCTGTGCGCGACAAATTCGCGGTGAATTCCTGTCACAGGCGGGAAGATTTTATGCATTCGCTGCTGGGCGATCGGCCATTTTTCGTGTCGGCGCAACCTGCTAACGTATCCCGCGTAGAATGGTCTACCGTTGTGCAGCCATCGCACATAACATTCAAGGAGCGACTCTCATGAAGCACGCGATCCTCGCCGTAGTTTCGGCACTCATGTTCTGTTCTTTCTCGGTTGCGCAAAACCAGCAGCCGCCGGCAACCTTGCGCAGCCTCCTGCTCCACGAACTGCACACCACCCACAATAAAGCAGACTGGTTCGTGCCGATCAACACCGCAGTCGACGGACTCACGGCCCAGCAGGCCAGTTGGCAACCGAAGGGAGATCTCCATTCTGCCGGCCAGCTCGCCTATCATCTGCTGTTTTGGAATCGCCGCATGCTTGATCAACTTAAGGGAGAGAAGCAGGAGAAGTACACCGGCACCAACGACGAGACCTTCAACAAATTCGACGACAAGCAATGGACCGACATCGTCAAGCAGCTCGACCAGGTAATGGCGGACTACGAAAAGCTGGTCGAATCGGCTGACGACCAGAAGCTGGCGTCGATGGCGACCAGCATTGGCAACATCTGTACCCACAACGCCTACCACGTCGGCCAGATCGTCTATGTCCGCAAACTGCAGGGTTCGAGCAATACGTAATCAACCGGCAA
>CAWEAF010000006.1:0-1011633 GCA_963807095.1 uncultured Acidobacteriota bacterium
GACGTAAGGAACCTTCGCTGCCTCGCCGGGGTGCAACATGTTCCAGCGCTCGCAATCGTTGGCATCGCGATAGAGTTCTTTATAGCTGGTCACGCTCCACACGTCGGCGCCGACCCCGTATTTCTCTTCCAGAATCTGCTGCGCCTTCAGCACTTCGTACATGATCGTGCCGCTGCCGAGCAATTGCGCCCGCAGCTTGGCATCGGCCTTTGCCGAGGTCTTGAACCGGTATAGACCCCTCAGCATGCCCTCGCGAACATTTCCCTCCGCCGGCATCCCCGGCATCGGCAGCGGCTCATTGGTCACTGTCAGGTAATAGAAGATCGATTCCTGATCGATGTACATCCGCTTGATCCCGTCTTGAATGATGACGGCGATCTCGTAGGCGAATGCCGGATCGTAGGCGTGCAGGTTGGGTACTGGTAGCGCGAGCACATGGCTGTGGCCGTCTTGATGCTGCAGTCCTTCACCGGCGAGCGTGGTGCGACCGGCGGTGCCGCCGATCAGGAATCCACGGCAGCGCATGTCGGCAGCCGCCCAGATCAGGTCGCCAATCCGCTGAAATCCGAACATGGAGTAGTAGATGAAGAACGGAATCGTGTTGATTCCGTGGTTCGCATACGCACGTGCCGGCTGCGATGAACGAGCACATCGACCCCGACTTCGGTGATTCCTTCCTCGAGAATCTGCCCGTTCTTCGCTTCTTTGTAATAGAGCAGCGTATCCATATCGACCGGTTCATAGTTCTGGCCGACACTGGAATAGATTCCCACCTGCCGGAAGAGCGCTTCCATGCCGAACGTGCGAGCTTCATCGGGAACGATGGGAACGATGAACTTGCCCATGTTCCGGATCGCGCAGCAACTTTGCCAGCAGGCGGACGAAGACCATCGTGGTCGAAACTTCGCGTCCGTCCGTGCCTTTGTAGAATTCCTCGAAATGCGAATCGGGGAACGGCTTCAACGCCGTGGCGCGCACTTTGCGCTGCGGCATGTATCCGCCGAGTTGCTGCCGGCGCGCCTGCATGTACTTGATCTCGGGACTGTCGTCGGACGGCCGATAGAACGGCGCCTCGTGCAATTCGTCATCGGGAATGGGAATGCCGAAGCGCGAGCGGAACATCTCCAGTTCATCTTCGTTCAGCTTTTTCTGCTGGTGAGTGATGTTCTTGCCTTCGCCCGCTTCGCCGAGGCCGTAGCCTTTAATCGTCTTCGCGAGGATGATTGTCGGCGAGCCGGTGTGATCGACCGCAGCTCGATAAGCCGCGTGAACCTTGATCGGATCGTGTCCGCCCAGCCGCATCCGCGCCAGTTGCTCGTCGGAGAGATGCTCGACCATCTTCAGCAGCCGGGGATCGGTCCCGAAAAGGTTCTGCCGGAAATACGCTCCGCTCTCCACGAAATACTTCTGATACTGCCCGTCGCTGATTTCGCCCAGGCGCCGGACCAGCAGTCCGTCGCGGTCGTTCTGAATCAGCGCGATCCCAGTCGGATGCCCCAGATCACTTTGATGACGTTCCAGCCCGCGCCCCGGAAGATCGCTTCCAGTTCCTGAATGATCTTGCCATTGCCGCGCACCGGTCCGTCGAGCCGCTGCAGGTTGCAGTTCACGACGAAAATCAGGTTGTCGAGCTTTTCGCGCGAGGCCAGCGTGATCGATCCGAGCGATTCCGGTTCATCCATTTCGCCATCGCCCAGGAACGCCCAGACCTTGCCGCCGGTCGACTGCTTGAGCCCGCGATTCTCCAGATACTTGATAAAGCGCGCGTGATAAATCGCCTGGATCGGTCCCAGCCCCATCGAGACCGTGGGGAACTCCCAGAAATCCGGCATGAGCCAGGGGTGCGGATAAGAACTCAGTCCGCCCCCGGGCTTCAATTCGCGCCGGAAGTTCTGTAGCTTTTCCTTGGAGATGCGGCCTTCCAGATAGGCGCGCGAGTAGATGCCGGGTGCCGCGTGGCCCTGGAAAGTAGACAATATCGCGGTCGCCGTTTTCGGTCTGTGCCCGGAAAAAGTGATTGAAGGCGACTTCATATAGAGTGGCGGCGGAAGCGAAAGTCGAAATGTGTCCGCCGATGCCTTCCTGAATCTTGTTGGCGCGCACGACCATCGCCAGGGCATTCCAGCGAACCAGGCTTTTGATGCGGCGCTCCATCTCCTGGCTGCCGGGAAACGGCGGCTGCTGCCGCGAAGGAATCGTGTTCTGGTACGGAGTGGTCGCCGAAAATGGCAGGTTCACGCCCGGCTTCGCGCCGCGCGTGCAGCGCCAATTGCTGCAGCAGGCGCCCGGCACGGTTCGCTCCTCCGTGCGAAAGCACATAATCCAGAGAATCGACCCATTCCCGGGTTTCCAACACTTCTAGGCCATCAGTTTCCGTCTGAGCCACGTCTGGTCTCCCCCATCGAGGTATGCGCAATACTCCATCATACCAATCGCGGGGATTTTTGCTGGCCTGGGCCGACCTCTCTCGTTATAAAATCGCACCCGGGCATCTCGCGGCACAGGAGGATTCCATGGTGCGCCTGCTGGTGATTCTGATTGCGGTCCTGCTGCTAATCGTCCTTGTTCCGCGCCTGCTATCCCATTCCCTCGTTCCCAAAGAAGGCAGCGACGCTCCGCAGTTTGCTTTGACCTCTCAAGATGGCGCGACCGTCAGCTTGAAGGATTACCGCGGCAAGTGGGTGGTCCTCTATTTCTATCCGAAGGATCAGACCCCGGGCTGCTCGCGCGAGGCTCGCAACTTCCAGGCGGACCAGTCGAAATACGTCGACCGGAATGCAGTCGTGCTCGGGGTCAGCCTCGACAGCGTGGATTCGCACAAGAAGTTTTGCACGAAAGATGGACTCAACTTCAAGCTCTTGGCCGACACCGACCATAAAGTAACTTCTGCTTACGGATCGCTTACCAACCTGGGAGTCGCAAAATTCGCGGCCCGACACACCTTCCTCATCGATCCCTTCGGAAAGATCGCCAAGGTCTACACCAGCGTCGATCCCGCCAGGCACAGCGGTGAAGTTCTGGCCGCATTAGATCAACTGCACGAGATGCGGCCCGCGAAGCCTTAAGTTGATGTCGAACCCGCAGTGTAGAACGCATTCAGTGTGCCGCTCGATCAGACCCATGATGGAATTCGCGGATTCGAGATTTGCGCCCTGACAGCTCTGTCCTGTTCTTCGGTCGACCGGGACAGGCGGCTGCGCGTCCGGCGCCACGAGTTAGAGAGGCCTGCGTCCTCAGTTGCAGGGCTCCCGCCAGGGCAGGCTCTTCTCCCAAACGGCCATGAAGTGTAAACTTCGCCGTGGCGATTTCAATCGCCAGTGCCTCGCTCGTACGGTGGCAGTCCGGATTTCAAAGAGTGGAAGGTGACTATGAGCTTTAAGAAGACTGCGGCAATCGTAGCGCTGGCGTTACTTTGGCCGGCGTTTGGGCTAAAAGCATCGCCGGCGGACAAGCCGGTTACCAATGCTGACGAGCTCCTGGCCCGCCATCTGGATTCGATTGCGAGTGCCTCGATCAGGACAGGGCTCAAGAGTCGCGTGGTCGAAGGCCCCGCGCATTTCGCGATTCTGGTTGGCGGCGCAGGAACTCTGAACGGGAAAGGATTCCTGGTTTCCGAAGGCGAGAAGCTGCAATTAATGGTGAGGTTGCCAAGTAACGATTACAACGGGGAACAGTTCGTATTCGATGGCAATAAGTACAAAATTGCTTTTTCCACTCCTCAACAGACACATTCTGCTTTCGGGACTCTTTTATTCGACCGACCTGAGATCATCCGTGAGGGACTCTTGGGCGGCACACTTTCGACCGCGTGGCCGCTGTTGAACCTGGACGAGCGCAAGGCCAAACTCAGCTTTGACGGCCTTAAGAAAATCGACGGCCAGAAACTTTACGAACTTCGTTATCACCCCCACAAGGGCAGCGATCTGGAAGTCAAGCTCTATTTTGATCCCGACACTTGCCGGCATGTGGAAACAACTTACGTCTACAGTATTTCCGAGCGCCTTGTGCAAGGAGGGCCGTCGGCTCAAATCGGGCAATTGCCAAGCCGCTATCTGCTCCAGGAAAAATTCAGCGACTTTAAGACCGTGGATGGCGTTACGCTGCCGACTCGCGACGATATCCAGCTTTCGCGGGAGCCCCAAACCGGACGCACCATCCTGTATGAGTGGGATCTGAAGGATCTCAACATCTCCAACAATATGCCGGTCGATTCCCGCAACTTTGACGTGAAGTAAAAGGGACGACGCAATTCATCTGGCCGGCGGTGAGTTCCGCTCCGCCCACCATCGGCGTAGCGCAACGCAAGCCCAAACCGCTTCGACGATTCCGAACGGCCACGCCCCTTGCAGAAATCCATACGCTGAGCCCAGCAGGCACGAAACCGCGAATGCCAGGATGAACCATGGGCTGCGTTTTTCAAAAGCGTAGCAAACAAGCATGGCCGTCACAGCGAACAGGCCAAACGTCGTCAGCGGTTTCATCGATTGAACGCTCCTGGGATGAATATCTGGAACTCTGGCAATCCTAAAAAACCTGCGAATGGAACACGCCGGCAGAAGTGCCTGCTAAGCCTCTGTTTCGGAACATTTTACTTGGATCGGGGGGACGGTGATCCCGCGAAGAGCGTTCCTGGCGCAAGCGGAGTCGTACACTAGCCAAATGGTATCCGCCGCTCAGAATCATTTGCCAGAACGCGCCGGCCAAAACGGAGAATATCGCTTTCCGCCCGGATTTCAGAGAAACCTGCTTTGGCTTGCCCTTCGAAGATTCCGCCCGGCAAATCCGATTCTCCTCTTTCAGCAGTTGGCGCGCGACTACGGCGACATTGCCCACTACAAGATCGCGTGGAACCACATTCTTTTCCTGAACCACCCGGACTACATCCGCGAAGTGTTGGTGGTACAAAACGACAACTTCGTTAAGGAGCGCACCGTGCAGCGCAGCAGAATGCTGCTGGGCGAAGGCATGATCACCAGCGAGGGCGCGCGGCACCGGATGCAGCGCCAGGTGGCTCAGCCTGCATTTCATCGGCAGCGCATTCCCGAATACGCGAGCACAACCGTGCGAGAGGGCATTCGGATGCGCGACCAGTGGCGCCACGGCGAAGAGAGAGACATCGCCCGCGACATGATGCATCTGACGCTGAACATTGTTGCTGAAACTCTCTTCGCCACCGACCTGCGCAACGAGGTCAACGAACTCGCCGATGCCATCAATCGGATCATGGGCCTCTACAATTTCCTGGTCTTGCTGCCGGCGGCTGAATGGCTGGTGCATGTCCGTCCCCCTGGACTTGCCGCATTCGTTCGAGCCCGCAGGCGAATCGATGCCGTCGTCTATCGGATGATCGAAGCTCATCGGCGGCGGAAGTCCGATCACGGCAGTTTGCTCGACCTCATGCTGGCTTCTTCTCCCGATCGCAGCGCAGAATCCGAACGATCCCTGCGCGATCAGGTGATCACGATCTTTCTGGCTGGCTACGAAACCGTGGCTAACGCCCTCTCCTGGACGTGGTACCTGCTTTCGCAGAATTCGGAGTGCGAGAAGCGTTTCCATGAAGAGATTGACCGCGAACTGGCTGGACGCCCACCGGCTTTCGAAGACATTCCCCGCCTGCGCTATGTCGAGATGGTTCTCGCCGAATCGATGCGGTTGTATCCGCCGGCGTGGGCAATGGGCCGCCGTGCCCTTCAGGACTTCCAACTGGGGGACTTCTTATTACCTGCGAAAACTACCGTGCTGATCAGCCAGTTCGTCACCCATCGCGATGCCCGGTTCTTTCCCGATCCCCTGCGCTTCGATCCCGACCGTCACACTCCCGAGGCGAAGATGCGGCGCGCGAAATTTACTTACTTCCCGTTCGGAGCGGGCCCGCGCCAATGCATTGGTGAATCCTTTGCCTGGATGGAAGGAGTGCTCTTGTTGGCGACGCTCGGTCAGAAATGGAAGCTGAAGTTAGTTCCCGGCCATCGGGTCGAACCCGAGCCGCTGATCACACTCCGCCCGAAATACGGGATGCGGATGCAGATTGAAGATCGAAATCCGATGGGCGTACAGTGCCGCTGACCTGCATCAGCCGTTCTCGACTACTTCCGCTCGCCTGACAGCTCGTCCAGCCGGTGGACGCCCGACCGGCGCAGCGCGAACATCACCGCCCACCCGATCAGCCCGGCCGCGTAAAAGGACAGAAAGAACCACGGAATGTCCGACAGCAATCCCGAGCGCACCGGGTGGATTGGCCCGACCGGCTCGCTGATATGCGGCAGGGAGTACGCAATCGCCTCCCCCTTGCGGATCGCGAGGATCACTCCCAGCAGAATGAGCGTCATCAAGACTGCGGTGGTTTTGGGAAAACGGAATCCATTGCGCATATTAAACCTCCTCGTCGAAAGCAGTGTTCGAACGCCGAAAACCGGCAGGCCGCGCAGATGTTCGCGCACCGCGCCGCCTAGCAGGCCCGCGAATTCACGGGCGAAAAACGCACTCCTCACGAAACTCCCGGCGCTGGCGACTTCGGCGCTTACATCTTGAAATACGCCGCACATTTCCTCGCCGAACTCCCGGCGGTGCTCTGCGGGGTATAGCCACAACAGGCGTTCGTACACACTGTTCATGGATCACCTTTCCTCGCCGGCAACTCGCATCGTTGCCAGACGCGTGAGATGCTTCATGCGGTCTACTTCAAGCTGCAACGTCCGCCGCCCCTGGGACGTGAGCCGATAAGCCTGACGCCCGCGGGAAGACTCGCGCTCCTCGTACCGTTCGATCCAGTCGTCGTCGAGCAAGCGCCGCAGCGCCCCGTACAGAGTGCCCGTGCTCAGGACGACCCTGCCATCGCTCATCCGTTCGACATCTTTGAGAATGGAGTACCCGTGCCGCGGTTGTCCCGCCAGGCTCATCATGATCAGCAGAACGGTTTCGGTGAGCGGCAGGTTTTCCACTTATGGCCTCCTACGACATGTCGTCTAACGCCATATTGAGCCAAGACACCTCCCAAGTCAAGCAGAATCATTCATAGCGGATCCTATCCGGGTGACCGAAAGTCAGAGGATATGCTTCGTGCCCTCGGTGGTTGATGCCTTTGAAGTTTTAAGGCGTAACCGCGATCGCCTTCCCTGAATACTGGACGACCTTGTCGGCTTCATCCGAGGCATTGATGCCGACTCCATGGTTCTCGCGAACAAAAACAACGCGAAACGAGCGGCTCTCCAGCATTCCCGGGAACTGGCCTTTTCGGTCACCGATGGTTAGCGTGTGCGCGGCGTCATCCCAATGCAGCGGAATCGTTGCGTATACGCCTTTCTCGTAGTTGTAAGTATCGTTCTCGTCTTCGTAGATCGTGAAGTCCCCATCCGCTCCGCGGTAAATGCGAAGCTCAATCGGATCCTCGGGCTTTTCGGTGGACCACTCCTGGTCCGGTCCGAGCGGCACAATCGATCCCGCACGAACATAGAGCGGCAGTCGATCCAAAGGCGTGATGGCGTTCATCATTCTTCCCCCATCGACCGCGACACCAGTCCAGAAGTCGTACCATTTCGCCGCCGGCAGATAGACCTGACGAGTCGTGGCCGCAGGCTCGGTCACCGGATTCACCAGGAATGCGGGGCCGTACATGAATTGATCGCCGACGTTCTCCGCCCGTGGATCGGTGCGGAAATCCATGACCAGCGGCCGCATCGGCGTGTAGCTCTCGCTGGTGGTCTTCCACGCTAGCGAATAAATGTAAGGCAGCATGCGATAGCGAAGCCGGTCGAAGTTCACCAGAATGGTCTGCGCGTCCGGTCCGTACGACCACAATTCATTCTCGTCGGGATGCCGCGTTCCATGAACGCGGAGGACCGGGTTAAATGTCGCGTACTGAAACCAGCGTACGAAGAGTTCGCGGAACGCAGGATCCGCGGGGCTTCCAAAGACGAATCCGCCGACATCGGTGGTCCAGTAGGGAATTCCCGAGAGCGAGAAATTCAACCCGGCGGGAATTTGCCGGCGGAAGCTAAACCAGTCGGAATTGATATCGCCTGACCACGCGGTTACCGCATTCCGCTGCGATCCCGCAAATGCCGAGCGAGACAGGATGAACACCCGCTTTTTCTCGGAGGCCCCCCGCTGTCCCTGATACACCGCTTGCGTGTCGAGAAGCGGATAAGCATTGACATACCGATTTCCGCTTCCCGCCGCCAGCTTGTGATTCAGCAGAATGTTTTCTTCCTGGCCTTCAGTCTCCGGTTCGGTAGTATCCATCCACCAGGCGTCGGCGCCGATGCTGAACAGACCTTTGTTCACCAGGTCCCAGTAATACTTGCGAGCTTCGGGATTGGTTGCGTCGTACACTGCCATGCCATTGGCATGGTACGGGGGCTTGGCGAACTTAAACTTGTCGACAAACCAGCCTTTGCTGTCCATGTAGTCATAGTTGGAGGAGCCGGGCTCGAAAAACGGCCAGATCGAAATCATCAGGTGGAAGTGTTCATCATGCAGCTGATCGATCATGGCTTTCGGATCGGGGTAGTTCTTGTTGAACACAAACTCGCCTTTGCGGTTCCACCAGAACCAGTCCTGCACAATGTCGTCGACCGGAATATGCAGGTCACGATACTTCTTCGCGACTCCCAGAATTTCGTCCTGTGATTTGTAGCGATTCTTGCACTGCCAGAATCCGTAAGCCCACTTGCCGAACATCGGAGCTTGCCCGGTCAGCTCGCGATAGCTCGCCACGATCTTGTCGAACTCCGGGCCGTATAGGAAGTAATAGTCGATCACATCCGCGACTTCAGAGCTGATGTAGAGATAGTTCGCAAATCGATTGTTGAAGCGGCTGCGCGCTGTGCTGTTCCAGAAAATTCCGTACCCTTTGCTGGAGAGCATCAGGGGTACGGAAATATTGCTGTTGTCCTGAACGATGTCGACCGACTCGCCGCGGTAGTTCCACACGCCTGCCTGATGCTGACCTAAGCCATAGAGCCCCTCATGCGATCCGTAGACACTGATGAACGATTCGGCGCGGTAGGTGTCCTCGCCATTTACTTTTTCAGGGGTCATCTTGCGCGACGCCTCCTGCACCAGTTGCCCGCCATTCGCCTCGGCGTAGGTGATCGACCCGTCCTTCCGCGCCACCGTGAGCTTCAGCTGGGAAGTGCTCAAGATGACGGCCTCATCGGTTGACTGCATCGTGAACTTGGCCGCGGGCCAACTCTCTTTGGTCACAACGTAATCTGCACGCTTTGGAAATGAGGCAGTCGGCGAATAGAGCACATGAATGATGGAGTCAGAACACACTTGCAGTTTCAAGGTGCCGGTGCCCATCGAGAAGAGAGCGCCATCGGACTCCTGCTGCACCTTCTTGACCGGATTCATCGCGGCCCACTGACCCTCGACGCCGATTGCGGAAAACAAGCTGAAACACAGTCCAACTATCACGAGCATGAAAGATTGCGTGCTCTTTCTCATCATTGATCTCCATGAGGCATCAAGAAGCACAAAGTAAAATTGCACACCTACGGATTCGTCACTTCCAGCGGAACCGTGGAAGTTTCCACCGAACTCGGCCCAACCATCACATCGAATATCCCTGGCTCGACCACGCTGTTCATGTTCACGTCAATCAGCGACAAGTCAGCCGGAGTCACCGTGAAATCAACCGTAACCTTCTGTCCGGGATCCAGCGTCACACGCTTGAATCCACGCAGTTGCAGGACCGGTCGGGTACGCGAGGCTACGCGCTGATGGATGTAAAGCTCGGCCACTTCGTCTCCAGCACGGTTCCCGCTGTTGATGATGTCGACCGAAACCTTCGCGCTGCCGCCCGTGCGAATCGTCTTCGGCTCAATCCGGAGATTGTCGAAACGGAATTGGGTATAGCTCAGCCCGTAGCCAAACGGATAGATCGGCTCGCGTCCGGCGAACAGGTAGCTGCGATTGCGAGACGGCTTGTGATCGTAGTAATCAGGAATCTGGCCCACGGATTTTGGGAAGCTGATCGGTAGCTTCCCCCCAGGATTCACGTCGCCGAACAGTACGTTCGCCGCGGCCATTCCTCCTTGTTCTCCGAGATACCAGCCTTCGAGAATTGCAGGAACATGTTCCTTCTCATAATTGATCGAGAGTGGGCGCCCGTTGATCAGCAGTACGACCGTCGGTGTGCCCGTCTCCACAATGGATCGAACCAAAGTTTCCTGCGATCCCAGCAGATCTAACGAATCGCGATCGCCAAGATGCTGTTCCGACCAGGCCTCGCGGTTCGTGCTCTCATTTTCGCCGACCACCACGATAGCTACGTTGGATTTCTTGGCGACGTCGACGGCAGCGCGAATCTCTTCCGCGTCGGCCTTGGGATCGGGCTGCTCGACTTTGTTCTCATACCAACCCGCCCATCCTTGTTTTCCAGTCGTGATCTTGCATCCCTCGGCATAGACAACCTTCGCCTTGTCGCCAACGCGCTTGCGGATTCCATCGAGAATGCTGATCTGGTTTCCTGGTCCCGGATCGCGGCTGTACCCGCCCAGGTGCACGTCAGCCGCATTGGGGCCGATGACCGCGATGGTCTTCAGTTTCCCAAGATCCAGCGGCAGCAGGTTCTTGTCATTCTTCAGGAGGACGATTGCTTTCTCCGCGACCTTCAGCGCCAGTTGCTGGTGTTCCGGGCTGTTCGTAATCTTTTGCGCGTAGTCGGGGTCGACGAACGGATTTTCGAACAGCCCCAGACGGAATTTGGCTTCCAGCACGCGTTTTACTGCCTGATCCAACTC
Source organism: uncultured Acidobacteriota bacterium (assembly GCA_963807095.1). GTDB lineage: Bacteria > Acidobacteriota > Terriglobia > Terriglobales > Acidobacteriaceae > Sulfotelmatobacter. The sequence continues at coordinate 10,746 of CAWEAF010000006.1, forward strand.
CGCTTCTGGAATCTTTCCGTCGCGCACTTGATCCGCCAGAGTGGCGTAAACAGAGCCATCCGAAAGATCGAAGTCCACTCCCGCGGCTAAAGCTTTTCGCGCGGCCTCCGCGAAGTCGGCTGCGACGTGATGCGTCTCCACCAGCATTTGCAAGCCATTTCCGTCGGAAGTGACATATCCGCGGAAGCCCCACTCCTGCCGCAACACCTTGTCCAGCAGCCACGGATTCACATGCGAAGGGATGCCATCGATTTCGTTGTACGAGGCCATCACACTGCCGACGTGCGCTTCCTGCACCGCAGCCTGAAAGGGAACGAGAAACGTTTCCCGCAGTTCACGCTCCGAAAGGTTGACGGGCGCCGTGTTGGTCCCGCTCTCCGGTTGACCGTGCGCGGCGAAATGCTTCATGGTCGCCATCACATGATGCCGATCGATGTTCCAGGATTTGCCTTGCAGCCCCGTGATTGCGGCGACTCCCATGCGCGAGACCAGGTAAGGATCTTCGCCGTAAGTTTCCTCTGTTCGTCCCCACCGCGGGTCGCGCCCCAAGTCCAGCACCGGAGTGAAGGCCTGGTTGACACCCGAAGAGGCCATCTCGTCCGCCGCCGCCGTGAATGCCTGCTGCACGAGTTCCGGATCCCACGTACTCGCTAGTCCTAACACCTGCGGAAAACTCGTGCTGCCAGATGCCATGAAGCCGTGCAGAGCTTCGCCCTGGAAAATCGCCGGAATGCCAAGCCGAGTCTTCTCCACGAGATAATGCTGAGCCTTATTGCGCGCTTCCGCCGCATCGTGAGGGCTCACCTGCGAATTTTCGCGATAAAGCCGGCCGAGTTCTTCAAAGACCTGTTTCTCCTCGGCATTGCCGCTATTGCGCGCGCGCCGCCGTCCTCCCGCCAATTGATCGACCTTTTCCTCCAGGGTCATCCTCTTGACGAGGTCCGCGGCCCGTTCCTCGGCCGTGAGATTCGGATTGCGATAGGCGGGCCGTGCATCCTGCGCGAAGCTGCCAAGTATCAAAGTGCTGAGAAAAGCAGAAGTGAATAAGGATGTGCGAATACTCATGAGGCCCCCTCGCGATCTCCTCTACAAAAACAATTTTCTTGCGCGCTGCCGAAAGGTAACACCGCGGAAGGATAGCACGTCGAAGATGGCTCGCGATGTGAGCCTGGCCCCAAGCACCGGGACTGAAATGTTGGTTCTACTGGACCGGATATTTGCTTTCGGCTTTAAACCTCTGCGCGAAAGAAGGGCATCTTAAGCGGGGGGCTAGAACATGCGAGTCGGCATCCTGGGTATTGCTGTCTGGGCGTTCGGGCTTGGGGCTGCGTACGCGCAGTCTTCGCATATCGATGTCAGTGTCGGCGCCGGGTTCAGCGAACCGGAGAGCAGGTCCGGCAACAATCTGGACACTGGTTGGAACCTCGATTTTCGGGGAGGCTACAAGCCATCGCTTCATCTTGCACTTGATCTGGACTTCAACTACAACCGTTGGAACTTAAATGGTCCCGTCCTCGCGCGGTTTGGCGAGACCTTCGGCTACACGACTATTTGGTCCGCCAGTTTCCTGCCGGTGCTGCGGGGATCCCCCCATTGGCATCTGGTGCCATATGTTATGGGCGGCCCAGGAGTGTACTACCGCAATCTGACCGTCACCCAACCCGCGTTGGTGAATACGCAGGCTTGCGATCCGTTTTTCGGTTTCTGTTATCCGGCAACGACCGGCGTGAACCAGATTGTGGCTTCAGCAACGACCTACAAAATGGGGATCAACGTGGGCGCCGGAATTGAAAGCCTCGGGGCCGGTCATTTCAAGTTCTTCGGAGAAGCCCGCTACTCCCGCATGTTTACGACCGGCGCCGATCTGACTTTTGTTCCAGTGACGTTTGGGGTGCGTTGGTAGTTCTCCTGCAGGCCGGGGGGTGGCGCCCGCTGCAAACCATGCGCAAAAACCAAAACACATGTCGGAACGGCTTCTGGCCCCCGTTGGCGAGCAACGCTCCATACCCGCGTGTTACCCTCATCTTTCGGAATTTTCCCGAGAATCGACTCCGCCGAGGCCTTCCCGCTTCTGAATCGAGGTATGACATTGCAGAGTGTGCTCAGGATTTCACGTACTGTTTTTGCCGCTTCGTGGGTGCTTTCACTTTCCTTATTTTGCGGTTCCGCTCACGCCGAGGGCACACGCACCTGGGAACAATCCAAATTCGAAGATCTGATAAAGGGAACTGCAAACGGCGTGGCAATCCGCAGTTCCGGAGGCCTCGAGCTCGCGCCTTCATTCAAGCTGCTTTACTCGACGCCGTCGACTTACATCTGGGCCATCGCCGCCGATGATGCAGGAAATGTCTATGCGGCCAGTGGTTCGCCCGCGCGCGTCTACCGCGTCACTCCTGACGGGAAATCGTCCATCATCTTCCAGCCGCAGGAATTGCAGGTGCAGGCCTTGACAGTCGGATCGGGTGGCGTGATCTATGCCGCGACTGCTCCGGATGGAAAGGTCTACCGGATCGAGCACAAAGCGGCAGAGAAGGGAGAACCCCGCACCTCTGACAACAAACTTTCTGACGCTTCGCAAAAGGACCCCGGAAAACCTGCTCTCGATGCTTCCTGGAATTCGTCGGTGTACTTCGCTCCAGGCACCAAATACATTTGGGACCTCGCTCTCGACAAGGCTGGAAATCTCTACATTGCGACCGGGGACCGGGGGGAAATATACAAAGTTACTCCCAAGGGCGACCATTCGGTTTTCTTCAAGAGCGATGAAACCCATATCCGAGCGCTTGCCCTGGATGCCCAGGGAAATGTGATTGCGGGCACCGATGGCAGCGGCTTGATTTATCGGATCTCTCCCGCAGGCGTAGGGTTTGTTCTCTACAGCGCGCCGAAGAAGGAAATTACGGCGCTGGCCCTGGATCACGACGGCAACATTTATGCCGCCGGAGTCGGCGAGAAACGCCAGGGGGCAGGCATCGCTTCCGGTGGTCCGCTACTCATCACTCTGGCGCCGAATCCCGTTCCGATGGCGGGGCCCCAGAACCCGGCTGGCCCGGTTCCTACCACGCCGAGCACGATTCCGCTGACCACGTTTTCTGCTGCCGGGAGCGCCGGGGGCGGTTCCGACGTGTACCGCATCGCAGCCGATGGATCGCCCTTGCGCGTTTGGTCCTCTCGCGAAGACATCGTCTATGCTCTTGCATTTGATGCTCACGGACGGCTGCTCGCCGGCACCGGCAATCGTGGCCACGTATTCGCCATTGAGAGTCCGGACGATTTTTCCGATTTGCTGAAGGCCCCAGCCTCGCAAGTGACTAGCTTTGCCAAGGCTCCGGACGGAGCCCTCTATGCCGCCAGCAGCAATCTCGGGAAGATCTTCGTGCTGGGTTCAGCGACTGAATCCCAGGGTACGTACCAGAGCGATGTTTTCGACGCAAAGATTTTCTCTCGCTGGGGTCGCGCAGATTTTCGTGGCGCCGGCAATGTCGAGCTGCTCACGCGCAGCGGCAATGTCGACAACCCCGATCGCAACTGGTGCCCCTGGAAGCCGGTGGATCTGAGCAAAGGCGGCGAAATGGGCATTCCTGCCGCCCGCTATGCACAGTGGAAGACGGTACTGCACGCGGGAAGCACGACGCCCCTCGTGGACACGGTCACGCTGAACTATCTCCCTAAGAATGTCGCTCCCGAGATTGACGACGTTTCCGTCCAAGTGGGTGTTCGCTATCAGCCCTTGACGAAGGCAACGGGCCTCACGCTCGGAACCGATGTAAGTGGCTCGTCCGGCAACCGTTTCGAATCTCCTGTTCCCACCACGCACGATCGCGAGTCCATCGGCGTGAAGTGGAGCGCGCACGACGAGAACGACGACCAACTCGTGTATTCGGTCTACTACCGCGGCGATGGCGATTCGCGATGGCTGTTGCTGAAAGACAACGTTACCGACAAAGCCTACTCGTTCGATGCCAGCCTTCTGCCCGATGGAGGCTACACGGTGAAGGTGAGCGCGTCCGACGCGCCTTCGCACTCGCCCGGAGAAGCGTTGACTACTTCGCGCGAGAGCCGCCGATTCGAGGTAGATACGACTCCTCCCCGGATCGAAAATCTGGCCGCATCGGTGGATGCCGCCGAGGTTCACGTGCACTTCCGCGCCCAAGACGGATTCTCCACCATCAAGCGCGCGGAATATTCCGTCGACGCCGGCGATTGGAAATACGTGGAACCGGTCGGGCAGCTCTCGGACGCGAAAGTCGAAGATTACGACTTTAAGGTCGCCGTCGATTCTCCGAAAGAAGCCGCCTCGGAGCACGTGGTGGTTGTGCGAGTCTACGACAAGTACGACAACATGGGGGCGGCGAAAACCGTGCTGCACGCCAAGTGAACTGCCCCAGGGCCGATAATTCCACCTCTGCTCCCAGGAATCTGGACATGTCCGAATGGCCTCTTCCCGCCGCTTCGGTTGTCGCCGAGAATTGTTCGTGCGATGCCTATCTCCGGAGCAGGCTGGAAATTCTCCCTATTGTTTCCGGCTCTCGTGGCGCCTCTCGTGTGCTTGACAGCCTGTTCTGGGGCTTCGCATCTCTCAGGGAACAGCGGCAATAATGGAAGCGGAAGTGGCTCAGGCGGAACTGGTTCGAGCAATCTCGCTTGCAACGTGATGTCCGTTGGTCAGACCGCCAGCCTGAACGGCTTTGTCCCGTTCACCGCCAGCAATCTCTGGAACACTGATATTTCTGCCGCCCCCGTCGATCCCAATTCCAACACCATCATTACGAACTGGGTCGGTGCGGTGAATCTTCATCCGGATTGGGGAATCGATCCGACGTACGGCATTCCTTACGTCGTAGTGAACGGCAGCCAGCCGCTGGTCAATGTGAACCTGAAAGCCTATGGCAGCGAGAGCGATCCCGGCCCGATGCCGGTACCGAACAGCGCTCCGATCGAGGGCGGCTCGTCGAGCACCGGTGATCGCCACGCGCTCGTTCTCGACAACGGCAATTGTTTCCTCTACGAACTCTATAACTCATCGGTGAACTCGGACGGAAGCTGGAACGCCGACTCGACCGCCGTGTGGGACTTGCTGGGCAGCGAGCAACGTCCCTACACCTGGACATCTGCAGACGCCGCCGGTCTGCCGATCTTCCCTGGTCTTGTCCGCTATGACGAAGTTGCTTCGGGAAGCATTAAACACGCGTTCCGCTTTACCCTGCCGAAGACAAGCTCCGCGTTCATTCCACCCGCGTCGCATTCGGCAGGCACATCTAGCGACCCAACTGCCTCGCCGATGGGCATGCGTCTGCGCTTGAAATCCAGTTACGACATCTCTGGATTCTCCCCGCAGATGCAGGTGATCCTGACCGCGATGAAGCACTATGGATTGATCCTGGCAGATAACGGAAGTTCGCTGTTCGTAACGGGCGTGTCCGACAGCCGATGGGGTTCCGATCCGAATTCTCTAAAAAGCGTCCCCGCGTCCGCATTTGAAGTCGTGCAAATGGGACCTGTTTATACCAATGCGAATTACCCAACGGGTGCCGCCCCGACGATTGCCAATTTCAGTTCCTCGGCGACCCATGTCTCGTCGGGTGGTAGTGTGACGCTCTCCTGGACGGCTGGAAGCGCCGATTACGTAATCGTCTCGCCCGGCTTGGGTGCCGTCCGTGGAGCCAGCGCTGTTGTCAGTCCCGCAGTGACCACGACCTACACGCTCTACGCTACGAATGCGTACGGGCGCACCACCGCCACTGTAACTGTGAATGTTCCCTAGCTCTGCAGTCTCCTACTCGGCCGCCAGATAGACATACCGCAAGACAAACAGCACGGTCAGAATCCAGATCACCGGACTGACTTCGCGGAATTTTCCGGCAGCGACCTTCACCAGAGTGTAGGAGATGAGTCCGAGGCTAAGGCCGGTGGCGATGCTGAACGTGAGCGGTGTTGCCACCAACGTAACGAATGCGGGAACTGCTTCGGTGAACTCAGTCCACTGCACTCGCCCGATCGACTCCGTCATCAACACCCCTACCACAATCAGCGCAGGAGCGGTTGCGTAACCAGGGATCGCCGCGGCCAGCGGTGAACAGAAGGCTGCCAGCAGAAATAATCCTGCTACAAAGATGTTGCTGAGCCCGGTCTTAGCTCCCGCCGCCACTCCCGCCGCGCTCTCGATGTAGCTGGTGACAGTCGATGTTCCCGTCAGCGCTCCAAAGAGTGTTCCTATCGCATCCGACACCAGCGCGCGGCCGACCCGGGGAATCTTCCCGTCCTTCACGAAACCGCCCTGCTCGCAGACGCCCACGAGCGTTCCGACGTTGTCGAAGAGATCGACAAACAAAAAAACAAAGATGATTTCAAACAATCCCAGATGCAACGCACCACGCAGATCCAGCTTGAGCCAGGTTGAGGCCGGATGCGGCACCGAAAGAATTCTCGACGGCCAACTTGCCTCGCCGCGCAAGATTCCAATTACGGTCGTGGCCAGCACTCCGATCAGGATGGCGCCCGTTATCTTCCGCGTCATCAGGATCAGCATGATTCCGAGTCCGATGCATGCTAGTTGTGCCTCGTGGTTGGAAAAGCTGCCTAAGCTGACAAAGGTGGCAGGATTGCTGACCACAAGATTCGCATTCCGTAATCCCACAAACGCGATGAACATCCCGATCCCGCCTGCGGTCGAATGTTTCAGACAGTCCGGGATTCCGTTGACAATCTGCTCGCGTACACGCGTTACGGTCAGGATCAGAAACGCAACGCCCGAAAAGAAGATCACTCCCAGCGCTGTCTGCCAGGGCACATGCATACCCAGGCAGACCACGTAAGTGAAATATGCGTTCAGCGACATTCCGGGAGCCAGAGCGATGGGATAATTCGCATACAGTCCCATCACCAGGGTGGCCGCTGCTGCCGAGACGCAGGTGGCAAAGACCACGCCATCAACTGGCATCCCCGCTTTCGATAGGATTTGCGGATTCACCACCACGATGTAGGCCATCGTGATGAACGTCGTCAATCCGCCGAGGAATTCGTTGCGAACCGTGGAGCCGTTTTCTTTGAGTCGGAAGTAGCGTTCGATCAAATCGGATCCTTCATTACCCCTGAATGGAACCGACATTCTACGGTATCGGTCCCCCGGCAGCGGAAATCCATTTCACTGATCTTTCGGATCGATAGTCAGGTAGGAAGGCTTCCATGGTTCGCTTCCATATCGGTCGCATTCTGCAAAGTGGACGAAGTAATGAAATGCAGGTCGCCTGCGTGCCGGAGTTCCGGGAACCACCACGCCCAGAGCGCGATCACCACCAGCGTGCCGACTCCACCGAAAATCACGGCGGGGACCGTGCCAAACCATTGCGCGGTTATGCCAGATTCGAACTGACCAAATTCGTTTGATGTTCCGATAAAGATCATGTCCACGGCAGTCACGCGGCCGCGCATTTCATCCGGTGTTGCCAGTTGGGTCAGCGTCGCGCGAATGATAACGCTAATCATGTCGCTCGCGCCCAGCAGGAACAGTGCGATCAATGAAAGCGGGAGACTTCGCGAGATTCCAAAAACGATGGTGAAGATTCCAAACCCCGCTACCGCCCCCAACAGGGTTGGCCCGGATTTTCCTCGCAAGGGCCGGTGCGCCAGCAGAACCGCCATCACCGCAGCGCCTGCGCCGGGCGCGGTTCGAAGTAGTCCCAAACCCCATGGCCCGGTATGCAGAATCTCCCGCGCGTACACCGGCAGCAGAGCCACTGCACCGCCCAGCAGCACCGCAAACAGGTCCAGAGAAATCGCGCCCAGGATCAGCTTCTTGTTCCATATGTAATGCAGCCCTGCGAAGACCGTCCTCACCGTCATCGGTTCGCGGGCGGGACGCGTTTTCAACTCCGGCTTGATGCGGAAAGAAGAAATCGTCGCCCCAACTGCCGTAACCATCGCAATCACATACACCGCAGACGGTCCGTTAAACGCTGCATACACAATCCCGCCAAACGACGGGCCCAGAATCGTCGCAGCCTGAAAGATACTTGCGTTCCAGGCCACTGCGTTGGGGAAATGTTCGGTAGGCACCAACTGTGGAAGGATTGCCCGGCTCGCCGTACTGTTAAACGACCGCACGACTCCGATCAGCACCAGGACCACGTAGATCGAAGAGATTGACGGCACGCCGCGCTCCGACAACATCAACAGCAGCGCAAAACACACGCCATATCCCGCGTAGCACGCCGTGAGCACCTTATTGCGTTCGAACCGGTCGGAAGCGTGCCCGGCGATCGGGAACAGAAGGATCCCCGGCAGAAACTGCGCCAATCCTACATATCCCAAGTCCAGCGGCCGCTTTGTGATCTCGTATACCTGCCATCCCACCGCCACAGCCTGCATCTCGACCGCGGCAACGATCAGAAATCGTGCGATCTGGAACAGTACGAATCCCGGATGCGTGAAAGCGGCGCGTCCCGCCCTGGCTTCGGCAGTGGAAGACATGAACTCCTAATTTGACATAGAAAGGCCTACCCGTGCGTGGAGTTGGATAGGAAAATTCGGCAGCAACTCAGCTAGCGTTTGCCTGCCCCGACTCTTTTGGCCGGACGGAACACCTCTACGCGATTCCTGCCGTTTTTCTTCGCGGTATACATGCTGGTATCGGCTTCGTGCAGGAACTCTGTCACGTTGCGGTATCGATCGGCCCCGGTGGTTGTTACTCCCATGCTGACTGTGACGGAGACGTCTCCGAATGCCGTACGGACTGCAGATTGCGCTACCGCAGCCCGAATGTCGTCGGCTCGCTTGGCGCCGGTAGCCAGTGTGCAGCCCGGCAGAACCAACAGAAACTCTTCGCCCCCATAGCGCCCTACCAGGTCATAAGGACGCAAGTCCACCTTTAGCCTGTTGGCGATTTCTGTTAGGACTTCATCCCCAGCAGCGTGGCCAAGAGTGTCGTTCACTTGCTTGAAATGATCGATATCGGCCAGGACAACGGTCGTCGGTTTCTCGTCGCGTTCGGCGCGGGCAAGTTCACGTTCCAGCGCCGCCAGGATTTCCGAGCGGTTCAGCAGATTGGTCAGGAAATCGTGGGTGGCTGCGAATCGCAGCGATTGCTGCAGTTCCACGATTCTCTTGCCCACCATGATCCGCGACCGCAGGTCGGCAGAATCGACCGGCTTGGGAAGAAAATCATCGGCCCCAGCCTCCATGGCTGCCATCCGATCTCTCTTGTGCGTCTTGCCGGTCAGCATAACCGTGTAGACGTACCTGCCCTGTGACAGCAAGCGGATTCGCCGCAGTACCTCGAGGCCATCAACCCCCGGCAGCATCCAGTCGAGCAACACCAAGTCAGGCGGATTCGCTGCTTCCAGAATTTGCAGTGCTTCCGTCCCGTTTTCTGCAAACTCAAACTCCATCCCCCATTCGGTCAGGGATTCGCCGAGTTTGCGTCGCTGGACCGCAGAGTCCTCAACGATGAGAATCCGCATAGCATGCCCCATTATCCGTATGCTGGCACGCGGGTAATGTTCCTCTCAAGTTACGCTTGGAAATCGAAAGTGCACGTCCTGACGGGATGGTTAACTCGCAGCCCTACGTGATGATCGGTGCATTCTCGATCCCCTCCGCTCCAAACACCCTGCGATACCGCTCAATCTCTTGCTCCGGGCCCAGGGCTTTGGCGTAATTGTCGGAGAGTTTCACCGCCGGACGCCCCTCCGCCTCCGAGACTTTGCAGATCAGGCTGATGGGATCAAACCCCTGGCCGTCATTTGGGTTGCAGCCGCGGAAATCGTTTGTCAGCAACGTTCCCCAACCGGCGCTGATGCGGATACGCCGTTCCTCGGTCCATTTACTTCGGTCGCGAAAGTCAGCGGAATTGCGGAAATCATCCGGGCGAACGCCCTTGCCCATTCTTCCTCCGAAGTATGCATGCAGCCCCAGAATGACATCCACATCGAGGGCATCGGAGGCAATCAAGAGTTTGTCCTCCGGATCCTTTCCTCGTTCCTTCAGCCACCGGATGTACTCGTCGCCTGCGATGTACGGGTCTTTGCTATCCACGCGCTGCCCCGTCCAGTCGGCGACCCAGTCCGGAGCCCCTTTCAGAAACTGCGTCGTGCCAAATGTATCCGGCAGCATTACCTGCAAAGCGCCCGCATAGGTCCGCTGCCATAGTTCGAGAACCCGGTATTGCGACTCCTTCAGCGCCACATCGTCGGGAGCCAGCGCCGCCAGGACCATGGGAATCTCATGTGCGTTGGTCCCGATTGCCTCGAGATCGTGCTTGTGTGCGAGAAAGGCATTGGAGGTGCCGATAAAATTGCTGCCCAGATTGGCCTCCATCGCGATCACCACATATTCCTGCCACAAGAAACTATGCCGCCTCCGCGTGCCGAAATCGCCAACGCTCAATCCGGGCACACCGCGCAGCCGTTCGATCTTGCCCCACAGCTTCGTCTTCGCTCGGGCATATAAGATGTCGAGTCCGAACTCGCTCAGCGTTTTCAATTGTGCCCGTGTTCTTAACTCGTCGAGGATTGCCAGCGCGTACAACTCCCACATCGTGGTTTCCGTCCATGCGCCCTCGAAAGTTAGCTGAATCTGGCCGTCCCGGACCCGCAAATCGTAATCCGAGAGCTGGAAATCCTTTTCCAGCCATTCCAGGAATGCCGGTTCAAAAATCCCGCGGGTTCCGTAAAAGGTATTGCCGGCCAGCCACACCAGTTCAGATTTTCGAAAGCGCCGGCCGCGCACATGCTGCAACTGCATTTTCAGCTCGTCGACGTGAATCAGGTCGGCCATCCGCACCGCCGGATGCCGGTTATGTAAAGAGAATGTGACGCGCGTTTTGGGAAAATGCTTCCAGATAAACTGCAGCATCAGCAGTTTGTAGAAATCAGTGTCGAGCAGCGACCGGATGACCGGGTCCAATTCCCAGTTGTGATTGTGCGCGCGCTCGGCGAGGTTGATGATCATTGAGAAAAGCAGTCCCTCACGGACAGTGTAGAGGATTACCGATCCGGAATCATTAGAGGGGCACTGCCCAGTCACCTAGGCGACAAAACACGCAATACCCGGACCTATAGAATCGGTTCATGCCTTATCTCCGTGCCTTGGGATGGCTGGCCTGCGTCGTCTACTCCAGCGTCCCGTCATTCTGGCTGATGGTCCACCCGCGAGCCCATCGCTGGCGAGAGCGCGTCCGCTCGCCGTTTCGCGTGCTTGTTCCTGCCTGGATCACCGTGTGGATCGGCGTCGCTGCCCTCACCGGCCCCTGGCGCCACGTCGCGCTGTACTCTGCGCCCTGGACCTGGATTCCGTCTGCGATTCTTTTCGCGGTTGGCTTTCTTCTTTATTTCCGGGCCGGAGCGCACTTCAGCCTCGCCCAGCTTGGAGGCCTGCCCGAAGTTCGATCCGGACACAAAGACGATCGCCTCATCACGACGGGCATCCGCGCTCGCGTCCGCCATCCTGTTTATCTGGGCCACTTGTGCGAGATGCTCGCCTGGAGCATAGGAACGGGATTGCTCGTATGCTGGGTGCTGGCCGCGTTCGCGGTTGCAACCGGGTCGGTAATGATTCGGATGGAAGATGCCGAATTACAAAGACGATTCGGAGAAGAGTTCGGTGAGTACCGCAAGAACGTTCCCCCGGTCCTACCGAGGTTGTTGAAGAAGAGCGTTTGATGTAGCCCCGACGCATTGGTCCGGCCAGACTCGCCGTATAATCCTTGCTTTGGCTGAGAGCTGATCGCTGACAGCCGAAAGCTACATGCGCTTCGAACTTGAGGCGGTTACGCGGCGTCTGAGCCGCGTGCCGAAATCCCGAGTTCTACGAAGGATCTCTGGGTGAGATTCGAACTGTTCATCGCGTCCCGCTATCTGCGCGCCAAACGCCGTCAGGCTTTCATCGGCATCATCACCGCTATTTCCGTCGTCGGGGTCGCGGCTGGCGTCGCCTCTCTCGTCGTCGCTCTCGCCATTAACAACGGATTTCGCCAGGACCTGCAACAGCGTCTCCTTGGTTCGACTTCGCACATCAGCCTGCAGCGGATCGCCGATGACGGCATCAAGGATTGGCCTCCGCTCATGGATCGTCTTTCGCACGAGCCGCACGTGGTCGCTGCGGCTCCCGCCATCTTCGAGCAAGTCTTGATCTCCCGGGGCCCACGCGCCCGAGGGGCGATTCTAAAAGGCATGATCCCCAAGTACGAGCGCAAGGTCGGAGATCTGCTGAACTCGGTGACTGAAGGCTCGGCGGCGCCCCTGGAAGAACAAGAAAGCGTGGCGCGGGCGCCCTCGCCCGCGAACTCCGGCTCCACCAACGCACCGGATGTAAACGCCGATGACTCTCTTGAGGCTGTCAGCCAGCGCATCGCTGCCATGCCCCCGATTGTCCTTGGCAAAGAAATGGCTGACAACCTCGGCGCCAAGGTCGGCTCGGTGGTCCTGGTCACCAGTCCGCAAGGGGAACTTACTCCCTTCGGCATGGTTCCCAAATACAGCCGCTTCCGCGTCGTCGGAATCTTCAATTCCGGTTTCTTCGACTACGATTCCAGTTGGGCCTTCGCCCGCCTCTCGGACGCTCAGCGCTTGTTTGGTCTCGGCAATCTGATATCTGTTGTCGAATTCAAGATTGATGACATCTACCAGGCTCCCGCGATCTCCCGCGAACTCGAAGACGCCGCGGGTCGTGGTTTCATGGCGATGAACTGGATGGAGCAGAACAAAGCTCTATTCCATGCCCTCCGTCTGGAGCGTCTCGTTACCTTCATCACCATCGGACTCATCGTCTTTGTCGCCGCCCTGAACATCCTGATCAGCCTCATCATGATGGTCATGGAAAAGACCAAAGACATCGCCGTCCTGATGTCGATGGGGACGCGCAAGGCGCAGGTGCGCAATGTCTTTATCGCCCAAGGGGTCCTAATCGGAGTGATCGGTACGGTGATCGGCCTCGTCCTGGGCTACGCCATCTCGTACGCGGGGGGCCACTACCACGTCATCTCGCTATCGCCCGAGGTCTATTCGATCGACTATGTTCCCTTTGCTCCCCGCCTGCTGGACGGCGCCTGGATTGCCCTCTTCACCGTCCTGGTCTCATTCGTCTCGACGCTTTACCCTTCCTGGTCGGCCTCGCGCATCCTTCCCGCCGAAGCGCTGCGATACGAGTAGCGCCGAGTTCCGGCAACCGTCTTCTCTAATGGATCAGCGCCCCGTAAACCAGTTCTCGCATCGCTCGGCGATACGGGCCTGCCTCCACGAAGGGCTTCTGCATCATCAGAATCGCGTACATCTTCTCCTGCGGATCGATCCAGAAGTAAGTGCCCGCAGCGCCCGCCCAGAAGTAGTCTCCTACTGAGCCGGATACCGCAGAATGTCCGAGATCGGTGCGAACTGCGAAGCCGAGCCCGAAGCTCTGGCCGAGATCCGGAATCGGGCTGAGTTCCTGGGCGGCTTCGAGCATCGCCACACGAGAAGCCTTGGGCGGAACCTGATCGGAAGTCATGACCGCCAGAGTCTTTGGAGACAGCAACCGCACACCATCGAGCTCGCCGCCATTCACCAGCATCTGGCAGAAGCGCGAGTAATCCGCCGTATCGGAGAGCAGGCCGCCGCCGCCGGAGAACCACTTCACCTTCTTCTTTGTGAGCTCCGCCGGCGGTTCGAAGGGAGGCCGCTTGCCCGTGGCTGGATCTACCTGAGGTTCAGCCATGCGTTCCGCCTGTGCGGGGGTCAGGTAAAAGGCCGTGTCGAACATTTTCAGCGGCTTGGTGATGCGCTCCTCGATGAAACGATCGAATGGCAGTCCTGAAACTACCTCGACGAGCCGCCCGAGCACATCGACTGACATGCCATATTCCCATACTGTTCCCGGCTGATGCGCCAGCGGGAGCTTGGAAATCTTTGTCACGAATTCGGCCAGGGTCTGGCCATTGTCGAACAAGTTAGCCTGGTTGTAGGCCTGATGCACCAGAGTATTGCCAAAGGGACCATAGACGAGTCCCGAGGTGTGACGCAGCAGATCCTGTATGGTCATAGGACGAACCGGCGGCTCGAAAACCAGATAAGGCTTGCCGCCAGCTGGGTCCATTTTCTCGACCCCGACCTTCACGTCCTTGAACTCGGGCAGATACTGCGCCACCGGCGCCATGACGTCTACTTTGCCCTCTTCCGCCAGCATCATGACGGCGACAGTCGCAATCGGCTTCGTCATCGAGTAGATGCGGAACATCGCGTCGACCTTCATCGGAGTCTTCTTCTCGCGATCCTGATAGCCGATGGCTTGCCGGTACACGATCTTTCCATTGCGCGAAACGAGGAGCACCGCCCCGGGGATCGCTCCCTTATCGACCTCGCCCTGGAAGAATTGCGTGAGACGGTTCAGCCGCTCCGATGAGAAGCCGGCTTCTTCGGGACGGCTGAGTTTGGGAAGATCCTGCGCCAGCGATGAGATCACACAGCCAACGAAAAGGCAGGTTGCTAGAAAGATTCGGTTTTTCTTCACGGCACTCCTCCCGGTAATAAAAGACGCAACATTCTAGAGCGTCTCGCGTCCGCTTGCCATGATTGAGAACACAGCGTAGACCACCGTGGGTGGACGTAGAATCATTCCACGCAGGTTCGAGGGAGGTTACAGATGCCGGAACTTCGCCAGAACTTCATGACAAAAGAGTGGGTGGTGATCGCCACGGAACGTGCCAAGCGCCCGGACGAGATGGTTGTACATCGCGCCGCCAAGCCTGCGGTCTCGTTCTCCCCGAAGTGCCCGTTCTGTCCCGGGAATGAGAGCCAGACGCCCCCGGAGATCCTGAGACTGCCGGACGGCGATAAGTGGCGAGCGCGCGTGGTGCCAAACAAGTTTGCCGCATTGTCTCCGGACTGCAAAACGGAGCGTCGCGTCCGCCGATCTCTCCGATCCATGGGTGGTTTCGGAGTGCACGATGTGATCGTGGAAACGCCGGACCACTCGATGGGAATGGCTCTGATGCCCGATGCCCATGTCGCCGATATCCTTCGCATTTACAAGACACGTTATGACCAGCTCAGCCTTGATCCCAGGATTGCGCAGGTGACAATCTTCAAGAATCATGGAACCGACGCCGGCACCAGCCTGGAACATCCGCACTCGCAGCTGATTGCCACTCCGGTGATCTCGCACCAGGTGCGGCAGCGCTTTCAGGAGGCGCTGCGCCATTACGATGATTTTGGTTGCTGCATCTTCTGCCAGATGATCGAAGAAGAGTTACAGGAGAAAGAGCGGGTTGTGCTGGAAAGCGAGTGCTTCGTTGCGGTGGAGCTGTTCGCCTCGCCCGCGCCCTTCCTGACGCACATCTATCCCCGCCGGCACATGGCCAGCTTCGGCGATATCAGTTCGAAAGAGATCACGGATCTCGGCCGGGTATTGCGCACGGTGCTTGCAAAACTGTACTTCGGCCTCGAAGATCCGGACTACAACTTCACCATCCGAACCGCTCCCGCCGAGTGCGTGGGCGTGCGTTACTTCCACTGGTATATGAGCATCATCCCAAGACTGACGCGGACCGCGGGCTTCGAGCTTGGCTCGGGAATGTTCATCAACACCGTGATTCCCGAACGAGCGGCCGAGTTTCTGCGAAATGTGAAAGTCGAAACTGCGGTGGGAGTGAGCTAGACCGGCCGCGAAGTCTCGCAACAGCGCCGAGTCACCCCAACGCACGCCCCCTCCAGTGTGAATCGGATCAGTGGGTCCGAGAGAACTTGAACTGCGCGCCTTTCGGCCGAGAGAAGTTCGGCCGTTGCCGGCCCATGATCTCGTGATCCTTATCGCGATAGGTCGGAGTCAGCAGGAATGCGTGTGTATCACCGTTGCTGGCGATTCCGATGCCGGCGATTTGGCCCCAGTCATTGATCCCTCCGCTAGCTTCCTCCAAGAAGAGCGGAGAGCTGGCAGGAATCAGGGTGTTGAGATCGGTCATTACTCCGTCCTGCCAGATGGTTGCGCGAGTGTTGCCGGAGTCGTCGGTCGATCCGCCGACCACCTGTCCCCAGTTGTTGATTCCGTCGGCGGTGCTGGCGGCATCGCCGGGAAGGGTGCCGAGATCAGTCATCACGCCGTGCTGCCAAAGAAATCCATCGTTGGTGAAATCGTCGGCCGTATCGGACGTCCCCACGATTTGGCCGCGATTGTTGATATCGACAGCCTGCGAGAACATGACTCCGCCGAGATTCCCGAGGTCGACGGCCTTGCCGTCTTTCCACAGCAGGGCGTGCAATGGCGCGCTGCAATCTCCCGACCAGCCAACCGCGAGCCCCCAATCGTTGATCGCATTCGCCTGCCCGACCGGATCGCCCGCGAACGTGGGCAACTCGTGAATTCGGCCATGTTTCCACAGGACCGGTTTCGTCTGCAGGACCTGCGGCGGAAAGCAGGTCGGCTCAACCGAGTTGTTCTCTGACACGCCCACGATCTCGTTTCTGTCGTTGATGCCCATAGCCAGGCCGTTGTTCGCGAGCGTCGACAGGGCGATCATTTTCTTGTGATTGTGCTCCCATAAGAATGGCAGGCATGTGAGATAGGTTCCGTGATTGCAGAAGTCCTCGCCCATGGGATCGCTGTCGGCAGTGTCGGCGCCCCCGGCCGCGTCGCCACCGTTGTTAGGCCGCGCCAGCGCGGTGCTGCTCGTGCCGCCAAGCGTGCCGAGATCGGTCGCCTTGCCAAACCTCCAAACAGCCGCGTGCTTGGCGGTGTCGCCGGTTACGAAGGCGTATCCCTCGACGAAGCCGCTGTTGCTGAGCCCACCCGCAAAGCTGAACGTGCCGCCGAGAGTCCCCAGATCGGTCACTGTGTAGTGGGAAAGCTTGTGTCTGTGTTCTTGCGCGGAGGACGTCACACTCAGAGTGGACAACAGCGCCACGGCAATTGCGGACATCAGGATCTTGATTCTCATGTTACCTCCGTCGGGCCCTAAGTAGGAAGACGAACCGGTCAAGGAATTGGTGCGATCTCTCGCAGAAGAGGGAATGGGAAAGTGCTCTTTCAGGGGAGGCGAAAGGACGCTACGACTCAGAATCTTCTGCCGAACCCGGCGTTGTGTCAATCTGTAAGATACTGCGTAATGGGGGGGCGAAATTGTGCAATTTCTTGCACAAATTCGACACTACACCCAGAAGTCGCGATAAGGAGCAGATGTACTCTGCCCAACTCCTGCGGCGCGTCCAAAACTGGGTTCGACGCGGTTGCGGCCGGCATGCTTGGCCTGGTAGAGCGCACCGTCAGCTGCATGCAGCAGCTTTTCCAGATCCGTGGCATTTTCTCCCGTAGCGACTCCGAGACTCAGGCTCACTTGCACGTTCGATCGGCCAACATTAATGCTGCATCCGGCGATGTGGGCGCGGACTCGTTCGGCCAACTCCCAGGTTTCAATGCCACCGCATCCAGGCGCGACGATCAGAAATTCTTCGCCGCCATAGCGGCCTACGGAATCGTAGGGACGCACCATGGCGGCAATTCCGCCGGCAATGATCCGCAGCACTTCATCCCCGGCAACGTGTCCGTGGTTATCGTTGATCTTTTTGAAATGGTCCGCGTCGATCATGATGAGCCCGATCGATTGGTGCGCGCGCTCCGCGCGAAGCAGTTCACGTTCGAGAATGTCCATGATGGCCTTACGATTCCACAGGCCGGTCAGGCCATCGCGTGAGGCCTCGCGCCGCAACGCTTCCTTGGTGCGCAAGAGGCGGCTCTGAGTTACCAACAGGCGAGCGCTTGAGCACATAAACGAGAGCAGCACGACCAGTGCCGCCAGTCCCAGACGTTCGCGCGCAATGCGCAGCGACATGAACAGAACCAGCAAGGGATAGATCAGGAACAGCACTTCGCTGTAGATCCGTTTCTCGTGAAGCTGCGGCTGCGCTGGAATCTGCGGAGCCTCTGCCTGTTTCCATGTGGCCGCGATTACCATCGGGATGATCAGCAGGGCGCTCCACAGCAGATCGAACCACTGGCCGGTTTTCAGGGTCCGACCGGGCCCGTAGTAGTAGAGCCCATCCACGCAGCCCGACACCGCGAGAAACGCTCCCATCCGGCCGAACAGGGCCCGAACATCACGTGAGCGGGTCAGGATGGCACGCAAAACGAATGCTCCTGCCACCATTCCGTACCCGCCGAAATACGGCGCCCACACTGCATGCGACAATTCCGCAGGATTCTCTGCCTTCGGCAAATAAAAGAAGTACAAATAAGCCGCGACGCAAACCAATACGCCCTGCACAAAGTCCAGGGCCATCAGCGCGTCCAGCCGGCCGGTTTCATGCTCCGGATCGAAAAACATCGCCATGGCCAGCGGCGCAAACCAAAATGAAAACAGCAGATTCGTGAAAGGGAAAATCAAAGGAGTCCTGGCCAGATCGTTGTAGACGCCCAGGGATTGCGCGATCATCCACAGCAGGTACGCGGCCGCGGCCAAATGCCAGAAGCTGCGTGCCATCCCCTCCGAGCGCCGGCTCGCATAAGTGATTGCCACAACCAGCAATCCGCCCAACGTCCACTGGATGACGTCAGACAGGAACGGCCCCGGCTCCCTCGTTCCCAGGCTGAAAGTCGTGCCGATGTGCAGCAGCCACAGCAGGCCAGCGACGGTCAGAATGGCACGGGTTCGCGACAAGGCGAGTCCTTTCATGATCTTTTAAGGACGGCTGTGCGGAGGGGAGCCAGCAGGGATACCGCAAAACCACCCCCGGTCCTGGGACTTACAAAAGTGCCCGGACTAAGGATGCTGCAAGTATCTGCCAAAACGATTTTGCATTTCACCTGCCCTTAGTAACCTTGCTGGTTAGTTACGAGCGGTCGCTAGCGCCATCCCTGTAGTAACCGGTTGAGAATATCCGCCGCATCCCCCAGTTGCGCCAGTTCCTTCGGAGCAAGCTCCTTTAGTTGGGACGACAAGTACGTGATGCGAAGCTCCCGGCCTTTTTGCAGTAGCTTTGCCCCCTTGCCGGTGGCTCGGATGTGCATGCGGCGCCGATCTTCAGCGTCCGCGGCGATCTCGACGAGGCGACTGCGGGCGAGTCCTGCGACGATACGGCTCATGGTGGGAGGTTTCACCTGCTCGGCCGCAGCCAGCTCCCCGAGAGTTTTGGGGCCGCCGAACACCAGCACCGAAAGTGCAGAGAGCCGGGCGGGACCTTCTCCGGTGGCAACATCCTGCCGGCGCAGCCGTCGCAGCAAATGGATGGCGGCGGAATGGAGCCGGTCGGCAACGGCCAGCACTTCGGGTGGGTAAGGCGGGCTGCATTTCTCTTGCGCTCGGGAGTGCGACATAGGGCTTGACTTCCTCGTCCAAATATCGTTAGCTATGCTAACTAATTTCACTACGGAGGTCAAGATGACGACCACAAACGCCGTTGGACTCGGGATCGCACGCTTGGGGCAGGTCCAGATCAGGGCGCATGACGTGACACGCGCCGCCGACTTTTACGAAAAAACCCTTGGGATGAAGCTGCTTTTCAAGGCGCCGCCGGGACTGGCGTTTTTCGATTGCGGCGGAATTCGACTGATGCTCGACCGTCCGGAGAAGCCGGAGTTCGATCACGCCAGTTCGATCCTCTATTTTTCCGTTGCGGATATCAAAGCTGCCCATGCCAGCTTGAAAGAGAAGGGCGTACGTTTCGAAGACGAGCCGCACCTCATCGCTCGCCTGCCGGATCATGACTTGTGGATGACGTTCTTCCGCGATAGCGAAGAAAACGTGCTGGCCCTGATGAGCGAAGTGAAACGATAAATCGCTCCCAGTTCCCGGTAGCTGTTCTCAGTTGCACGCTCGGGATTCGAAGCCGAGAATTGGCGCGGAGGTGGACGCTATGACAGAACCGTCCCGGGCGGCGTCCGGTTTTGGACGTCCGTGGTTCGCCTTGACCGTAGCTTTCGCGCTGCATGTGCTCGATGAAGCGACTACCGGCTTTCTCCAGGTTTACAACCCTACAGTCGCCGCCATACGCGGGCGTTGGAGATTTTTTCCGATGCCGACTTTCGGGTTCCGCGAGTGGCTGATCGGACTGCTGGCGGCGGTGTTGCTCTGTTTCGCATTCACCCCCGCTGCGGCCCGCGGTGCTCGCTGGCTGCGGCCCTTGGCCTGGTTTTACGCTCTCATCATGTTCTTCAACGGCATGGGGCACACGTTGTTCACGATTCTTGGGCACACCGTCGCAGCGGTGACATTCCCTCGTCCTGCGCCAGGATTCTATTCATCGCCATTCTTATTCATAGGATCGGCCTGGGTGATAGTGAGGTTGTGGCAAACGGCCGCTCCGTTCCGGCCTCCCGCACCCGCGTAGAGATTCATTCTTTAACAAACGTAGGGTGCGTGGCTTTTCCATTTGCCAATCTTGGCCCGAAGACCTCAGAATCCTAGGCTATGAGCCAGAGGTCGAAGCATCACCATTCTTCACCGCATTTGTCTCCGGGATCCAACGGTGTTTCGCCAGGTTCTGGCCACGGCGACGGATCGATTGCCCGAAGCACGACGGAGATTGCCTTCGCGCACACGAAACATTTTGCAGGAGAAAAGAATTTCCGTTGGCGCGGCGGAGAAATCACTCGACTGGAGGCGTTTTGCGATGTGGTTTTCGGCTTCGCGCTGACTCTGCTGGTCGTGTCGCTGGAGGTTCCGCACAGCTACGACCAGCTAATCGCGGCCATGCGCGGATTCATCCCGTTCGCCGTATGCTTTTCTCAGTTGGTCTTGATCTGGGTGACGCACTACCGGTTCTCGCGGCGCTACGGCCTTGAGGACGGCTACACGGTGTTCCTGAATATGGTGCTTCTGTTCATCGTGCTGATGTACGTGTATCCGTTGAAGTTTGTTTTTTCTCTCCTATTCTCGGAGTTAACCGGCGGAGAACTCGGCCAAGGGATGACCTGGCACCAGGCCTCCGTGCTCATGCGCATCTATGCCATTGGCTTCGCGGCGGTTTTCCTGCTGTTCGTGCTGATGTACGCTCACGCCTACCGTCTGCGGGAAAAACTTGAATTGAATGATTTGGAAGCATTCGAGACGCAAACGTCGATGCAGTTCTGCATGATTCTCGCTGCGATCGGGCTACTTTCATTCGCCGTAGCCTTCCGCAGTCCCGAGTGGGCGGGGTGGCTATACCTTGCCATTGGGCCTCTGCTAACTATTCACGGCGTCCTGGCAGGCCGGCGTTTCCGCACACTGGCGGAGAACAAGGCGTAGCGATGGGGGAACGGCAGCGCGCACTTGGGATTCAGCGCATGATTGCGCGTTCCGGGCTACACCTTGCTAGCGTACGGGGCGGATGCAGCTTGCCCGTGCAACGTCGAAGTGTCCGCCCCGCGAGCAATGCTCGCGTGCAGGTGCTCGACCGGGACCATGTCATTGTCGATCTTCCGCGAACCGGAATGCCGACGCGGTCCTCTGCTATCATCGCCTAGGAGTCGCCGGCAGTCGTTATGCGAATCGCAGTCATTCCCAAATTGCAGGATTTCGAGGACGACGACGAAATCCCCGTCATTTCCGGTAGAGGAGAAGGAATCATGGAAGATGCTCCAGCCACAGGCTCGGGCGCGGGCCGCCGTAACGAAGACATTGCTCTCGATCTGATGAAATTTGTCGCCATGACGACTGGTTATGGCCGGACCGCCTCGACGGGAGTGGGATTCCAAGGCACGGGATCGGCGGCGAAGCCCGAAGACTACGCCGCCCATTTGCTCGAACTGTACGGCAAGTGCCTGAACGCAGTCAGTGGGAAGAAGTAGCCGGAATCTCCGTCCGCTCACGGAGTAACCATCGCAATGTGGTCTAAAAGGTCATTCTGCTTTCTGCTGTTCGTCGGTTTTGCGAACCGATTCCACAAGAAAACACAAACCGCGCCCCTTGCGGGGCGCGGTCGATACTGACGCAGCTTCCGGGAGGTGCCCGGACCCACGGTAACTCTTAACGGCGCTTCTTGCCCTTCTTCTTTGCGGGTTTCTTCTTGGTGGCCTTCTTGGCTTTCTTCCTGGCTGGTTTTTTCTTCGCCGCCTTCTTGGCTTTCTTCTTCTTGGCCGCGGGCTTCTTCTTTGCCGCTTTCTTCTTCGCCTTTTTTGCGCCGCTGCCACCGCCTCCGGACGGAGCTGGCTTGGGTGCAGGAGGCGCTGGAGCCGCTACCGGCTCGGGTTCAATCGATTCGGAAGCCGGCATTCCCGGCTCCTCTTCCTCTTCTTCTTCCTCTTCAAAATCTTCTTCCAGCGACTCGCTGTACGCGCCGCTGTCGCCGAACTCTTCTTCTTCGTCACGTCCGTAGAGCGTGGGATCGTAGAACGTCATTGCTCCTCCTGATTTCAGTGGCGGCCGGGCGGATGGCCGTCCTGGCTGCGGGCACGAGAAAATTTAAAAGACCACCGGAAACTTCTGCAGTAACGGCGCCGGATTATAGCACGACATTCGGTAGCGCTCGCAAGGACTCAAGATACACGAGCCGCGACTGTTTTGCACGGATGACGCACTCAACGTCCTCCAATTTCTTTAGACGCTCCGGCATGCATGTTGTCCACCGCTCGGTCGTGCGCCTGCATCTCACCTGCCGGCGTTGGAAGATCGATTTCTACCCAAATTCGCTAACCGGAATGGCCGAATCCACGACCCAACGTTGGAAGCCAATAACTCGGACGGCCGTACAAACTAGGTTACAAAGTCGCAATCTCCCCATGGCCGCCTTGGCAACCCGCCGCGGGTTATGGCGGGAGATCCACGAACGGGTCAGAGATGCTGCCGTGCCTATCCTCGCAAAGATGTCCAGGGATTTCCGCCAGTCGCCCCCAACAGCACCTGCCCAGCTTGCTAAGCTAAACAAAATATTGGAGTTCAAGGCCGAACAAACCCCCTGCGGGAGATCCGGTGGTTTCGTGCTGCGGTTTAGATGTTGGACTAAAAAACAGAGGACGCACCCGAAAGTGCGTCCTTAGGTGTTCCAAACAGCTGGGCAGATGGCTAGTGAAATTGCACCGCCGGAAGGACGCTCGTTCCTTCCTTGCGGACAGCTTCCAGAGCCCGAGGATCGAGACCCAAAGCCTGAAGGATGGTTGGCGCCACCTGGGCCGTTCCCACCTCGGCCCGAACCGTTGCCGGACGGAACGACGGATTGGACAGCAGCAGGATGACGTTCGTATCATCGTGCGCGAAACCACCGTGCTCGGACAGTTTAGCGTGGCTGCCGGTGTACGTAACGCCTACATTCGGAGTCACGATGATGTCCGGCGTGCGCGGATCTCTGGTTGGGTCGTTGAAATTAAGAGTCAGGGAGGGACCGAAGTAAATCTGTCCCAGCCCAATTCCGGTTGCGGCCCCATTGTTCTCGAGAATCTCGACGCCGGCGTCAGTATCCGACGAACTCTTCAGCCACAGCAGCGAGATGTCATCTTCCGTCGGCCCAATGCCGGAGCCCAGCGGGGACTCCGAATCGGGAATAAATCCCGCCATGGCGAGCAGGGTAGCGGGCGAAGTGCCGTTGCGCGTCTGAGGGACGAAGCGTGCGGGATCGATCGGCGACTGGCCGTGTTTGGCGGTAATCACGATCAGCGTCGAGTCATAGAGTCCGCGAGCTTTGAGTTCGCTGACGAAAGCCCCAATCGAGGCGTCGACGAACTTGAATTCGTCCAGGAGCGCCGCGCCAGGTGTACCGGCAGCGTCCAGATATCCACCCGTTACCCCATTGCTTTTCTCAATGAGCTTCTGGCCCACGCTCACTGCCTGGAAGTTCATGCCGAACACTGTGGGAACCCGAGTATTCCTGGTGCCGAGGTGGTTTTTCCCGTCAATCTCGTTGAGGATTGCATCGACTTTCAAAGTGTCGTAGCACTGAATGTTCTGGAAGCTGTTCGTCCATGCGGTGACGTCGGAGCCGGGATCCCGGACCGTGGCGCAGGAGATGCCCGTGGGTGTCATGATTCCGGGAAGGCCAATCACATTAGAGTTGATTTCCGGTGCATAGAAGTCGTCGAGCGCAGCTGGTCCGATGCCAGAGGCGACCGAAGAGTAGGCAGGGTGCTTGTCAGACCATGCCGCATATCCGCCGGCGCTGTGAATCACGCTGAAGATGCTGTTGGCCCGGACGAATTCCCAGGGATATACCGGCTTGCAGCCGTTGGCTGGATCGCGAACAAGTTTGGCTGGATCAATGGAACTGAGGCCGCCGTCAGTGAGTGAGGCGCCGGGCGCGCCCCCGTTCACTAATGTCTGGTCGATGTCGATACCTTCCTCATATTCCGTGGTCGTACCCGTGGGCATCGCGCCGGGAGTGCAAGGACCGGCCGCAAGGCCGTTGCCGGTCGTTGTCGCCGGCGCGTCGTAATTTCGCGAATAGGCGACGTCATAATACACGCCGGTAAGCGCTGGGCTTCCGCCTGTGATGATGGCGGTCAAGCCGGGGAAGGAGTCCGACGGTTTTGAGGTGCTGGCCGCGACGTAATTGATTCCGGTCCTGCCCAGGGCGGCGATCGCGGGGCAATAAGGCTGGCCGTTGTTAACGGTGCTCATGCCGTTGGCGCAGTTCAAGAAGTCAACGGCGTGCATGCCGTCGACGCTGATCAGTAGCACATGTTTGACGCGGTCTGTATCGCGGTCGTGCCCGTCCTCCGCCGCCACCGATCCGGCCAGCAGCAGAGCCAGGGCAGACACACCTGCACACAGCTTGCGAAACACCTTCATGGATTTCCTCCTGAGAAATGAAAGACGCGTTGATGAGAACTAACAGGCAGAAATCAAAGGAAGGTAACAGCCAGATGAATGGCGTGTTAAAAGAAATCCAAAATCCGCGAGGGACTATGCCGCCAAGCGGGTGCCCCACTTCTCCCTGTTTTTGGGAGAAGTGGGGTTTTTGACGGTGTTAGGCTCCCAATCCCGGCCCAGCGGGATTACTTCAACGTCTTTACGAAATCCGCAACGGCCTTCGCGTCTTCAGCCGTGATACCGGCGACTGCCTTCTTGTGCGGGACTTTCTTGGCGTCGTTGCCCTTGGTGAGCAGATCTGCGATCTGATCCGCAGTCTGGGTGCTGCCCTTCACCGCTGGCCCGACCTTGCCTTGACCTTCGGGCCCGTGGCAGGCTGCGCACTTCGCTTTGTAGGTAGCGGCTCCATCGGCGGCAAACGCCGGCAGCGCGACCGACACCGATATGGCAAGCACCAACATCACAACAATGAATTTCGACATCTTCATTAGGCTTCTCCTTAAATGATGAAATACGTTATTCAGATCAGCGGACCTAAGATAACGGGAAATTCTACCGTCGGGCAGAAGCGTGGAATGTGATTTCACGCACGTAACTTTCGGGAGTGGACCGGAGATCTCGGGCACCCCTCGGACTTTGTTCGTGGTGCCGATTACCGCGTGGTCGGAACTATCAGAATCATTCCGGGGCGGAGAACGGCTACGTTCCGGTTGCGCCGTTTGAGGCTGGTCACCGTCGTGCGATAGGCATTCGCAATGGAATAGAGGGTCTCGCCGGACTTCACTCTGTGGTGAACCACGGCGACTTCTTCCTTGTCTTTCAGTCGCTCTACCGCGGAAGACTTTGTTGCAGGAGGCTTCACACTCGCGGTCTCGGTTTTGGGGCGCTTGGATTTGCTGCGGGAGGTCGCGACTTCCGCCTGGTGCGCACTGGGCGAAATCGGCAAGTGCAGCAGCAGGACCTTGCGTCCCGCCACGCTGTTTCCCTTCAATCCATTCCAACGGCGAAGCTGAAGGGGCGCGATTCCGAAATTGTCCGCAACGGTTTCGACCGTGTCCCCGCGACGCACGTGATAGCGCGTGATGCGCCGGGCGTAGGTCGCAGTGTCGCTTGTAGGATGCTTGCCGGGAGCAACCGGAATGACCAGCTTCGATTCCGGGTCAAGCTCGCGGTCTTCCAGATGATTGGTGTCGGTGATCGCCTTCACCGTGGTGTGATAGGTCCGCGCCAGCGAAGCCAGAGTCTCGCCAGACTTTACGGTGTGATAGCGCCACCACAGCCGCATGTCAGGAGGAACAGAGGCGATCGCCGTCTGATAGTCATCTTTCGTTCCCGCCGGCAGGTGTAGTTCAAACTTGCCCACCCGCGGAGTCGTCATACGCAGCAGGCTGGGGTTCAAGTCCTGCAACTCGCTCGGAGTCGAGTTCACGCACTCCGCAACCAGCCTTAGATCCACCGGATAATCGATGGTGATCGTGTCGTAGTCCGCAGGCGGATCCATGGCCACATCTTCCAGCCCGTATTGCGACGGGTTTTTTGCCATGATGATCGCAGCCAAAATGATGGGAACGTAATTGCGGGTTTCTTTGGGTAAAACGTTGCGGCGATAGAGTTCCCAGAAGTCGGCATATCCCGTGCGCTTCACCGCCGCCTGAACCGTGCCGGGGCCGGAGTTGTACGCAGCCATTGCGAGATACCAGTCGCCAAACTGGTTGTAGAGATCTTTCAGGTGGCGGGCGGCGGCGCGCGTGGATTTCTCCGGATCCTGCCGGTCATCTACCCACATGTTGTGCTTGAGGCCGTATCCGCTGCCTCGGCTTCCCATGAACTGCCAGATGCCGCGGGCGCCGACGCGCGAAACGGCGTGCGGATGAAAGCCCGACTCCGCCAGAGCAAGGTAAATCAGATCCTGCGGCACGCCCTGTTCTTTCAGAACGGGGAGCATCAGGTCGCGATACCGCCCGGAGCGGGCCAGGGCACGCTCAAACACACCGCGTCCGTGATTCGAAAAGTAGGTGATATATCCGGCGACCTGGTCGGTCATCATGAGCGGCAGGTCGGACTTCGTGCTCTTGATATCCGCTTCGGCCTTTGCCTTGGTGCGGGCATCGGCCGAGGGATTGATGCCGTTAGTCTCGTCAATCGGAGCCGGCTCGGATTTCTGCTGCGGGTCCTGCGCCTGCTCGGCATCCGCCGAGGTCCCGCCGGGATACAGCTCGTTCACGCCCTCAACGATGCGGTCGAACTCTTTTTCCAGCCGCGCGTCGGAGCGGACATCCATCTTGCTCGTTAGCAGCGCGTCCAGAGCCTTATCGAAATTCTGCTTCGCCTCATCGCGCTTTCCATCGTGAAAATCGCTGAGGCCGGCCTGGTATTGCTTCTCCGCTTTGTCGACAACGTCCGCAACCGGATCAGGGACTGGCGCCAGCGCGGCGGCAGCTTCCGGCTTCTGGAGCTTCTCCGCTGGAACGTTCGCCTCTACGGACCGTACCGGTTCAGCCGTGGATTGTTCAGCTGGCGTCGCTTGTGCAGACTTCAATGCGGGAGCCGTTTTGGCGGGCACCAGGGAAACCGGCTTCTGCGCGGTCTGGCAGGCAATTCCCGCCGCTGCCAGCACAGCCAGCGTGAAGGTCCGGACGCAGAGGTGAACGAATCGCATAATCCTCAACGAGATGCGCGGCCTCTCCCTGGTGTTAAAGTCCGGTGAATTCTACCAAAAATCGTACCTGTCAGCCGCATCACGGTCAATCGCCGAAAAGGCACCTCCCAAGTTACTTTCGGCACAGGGTGCGATGGTTACCTCGGACGCTTACCTGAAAACGGGTATTTTCGGGGCTAGAACCCGACCTTCATGGGATGCCATCCCGCCCCGCAACGGTTGGCGGAACTTCCCGGTTGCAGGCACTATCGACCGCCGCGCCTCTCACTTGCGAGGCACGACCTTGATCTCGAATAACTTTGGCCACAGTTTTCCCGTCACAAACAGACGGTCGTGCGCAGAATCGTATGCAATCCCGTTCAGCACTGCGCCGTTGCCCTGCAGTTCGCCCTTGTCGATAATCCCGCTCAGATCGATTCGTCCCAGAATCTTTCCCGTACGCGGCGAGATGCGCACGATCTGGTCGGTCTGCCAAACGTTGGCGTAGATTTCTCCGCGGATATATTCCAGTTCATTGAGGTTCTCCACGCCGCGTCCGGCCTCGTCCACGACGTGCACGCGCCGCGTGACCTGAAATGTCTTCGGATTGAGGAACCTCAGGTACGAAGTCCCATCGCTCATGATGAGTTGGGAGCTGTCGTGCGTCAGCCCCCAGCCTTCGCCCTCGTAGGAAAACGTCCGCTGCACCGAGAAGCTAAAGCGGTCATAGACGAATGCCTGGTGCGAAGTCCATGTGAGTTGAATCAGGGTGCTGCCCCAGTCGGTAAGGCCCTCACCGAAATACTGCGCAGGCAGATCATGTTTCTGCAGAACGTTTCCCGTGGGCAGATCGATCATGCGCAACGAGGATCGGCCAGTCAGCCCAGTGCTCTCGTAAAGATGACCGTCAACATAGATCAATCCCTGCGTAAATGCTTTTGCATCGTGCGGATACGAGTGGACAATCTCGAACGTCTGGACCGGTTGCGAGACCGGCGCAGCCCCGATCACGGGAGCGGCGATCAAGCACCACAGAACGGCAAGGGCCGAGGATGAACGAAGCACGGCCGTCATCTTAAGACAATTTCGGGCAAAGATGGGCGAGTCAAGATGGCGCGAGTCGGGCAAACCTATTTCGCGACCGGCGCATTCGCCGTCATTTCACGTGCCCAGGCCATGGCGTCGTTGTAGGCGCGGTTCACGAAAGCCAGCGATAGATTAAGTTGTTTCGCAAGGGTGGTCACATCCTCCCACTCTCCGGACTCCCGCGCCAACATAAGCCGGTAGATCGGGGTGAGTGGAGTATCGCGGCCAATTTTTGCGCCCAGGAGTTCCTCCTTGGTGGCGTCGTCCAAAGCGAGCCCCTCGACCACCACTCCCATCGGCAATTCCAGGATCGCGTCCATCAGCGAGAGCATGCCCATCAGGAACAGGTCCGAGGTGCCATGCTTGATCTTGGGCGCAAGCAGTTCGCAGAAATGAGCCCGCACCAGGGACGATAGGACCAGGTCGGAACATTTCTCCTGCCCCATCACCAGGGTGGTCGCCATGCGAATCCACCGCACCAGTTCGCGTTCGCCGAGCAGGTTCATGCCATGGCGGACAGACTGCACCGTCGACTTCAGGCCGAGCAACGGAGAATTCAAATAGCGGAGCAGTTGGTAGCACAGGGAGGCATCGTGCTTAATCATGTCTTCCACGGCAGGCAGATCCACTTCCGGCGCTGAGATCGCCTGCAGCAGCCGAAGATGAGAGGCGTGGCTGGCCGAAATGTGCCGGGCGCGCATCTTTTCCGGACGCCGGAAAAAGTATCCCTGAAACAGGGTGAATCCATCTTTCGCCGCCGTGATCATTTGCAGCCGCGTCTCCACTCGTTGCGCCACCATCTGGCACGATTTGGAGAACTTGGCCAGGGAAGAATTCTGCTCGGGAGAGAATTTCCGGATGTCCACTTTGATGTAATCGGAATATGGAATCAACGCTTCCCGGGGATCGTTGGGGGCGAAGTTATCGAGCGCGATGCTGTACTTGTTATGCTTCAGGCGCTGGCACGCTCCAATGGCAGCCTCATCGGCGGGCACACTTTCCTGCAGTTCCACGACGATGTCACCGTAAGGCAACAAGAGGAAGAATTCCTTCAACAGCATTTGGTAGGTGCAATTGATAAACGCCTTACGCCCGTCGCAGACAGCCTCCAGTCCCATCACGTTCAGCGAGTCAATCAGGCTCGAAGTCGCGATTTCGCCATCCGAGTTAAAGCGATTCTCATTCCCAGTTTCGCGAAACAGCAGTTCGTATCCCACCACTTTCTCTTCTTTGGTCAGGATCGGCTGCCGGGCCAGCCAGGGATTCGGCTTCTCTGCCGGGGCTTGCGCTGGAGTGCTCATGGGTTGCTTATCGGCAGCCCGGAGCGGAAGGTTGAGTAGGGCTAGAAATCTCTTAACGAACCTTCAGCAATCACGCGGTAGTCAAATCGATCTCGTCCGAGAATGGCTCACACCCGCCAGTAATCCGGGCGCCAGTTCTGCACTGCCTGCTTGATCTGCTTGCGCGACAGCTTCTCGGTCAACGCTCGCTCGGTCAGCTTCGCCAACTCCGCGTCCGAGGCGAAGCGGAGTCCGATCAGCTGATCTTCGGTCAGTTCTGGAATGCGTGAGCGCAGCGGTTCGGGCAGGAGCTGCGTCAGGCGTAGGCGTTCCTCCAGCCGAATCACCCGGTCTTGCACTTTCAGTGCGTACAGGCGCGCTTTGGTCACCAGCACAAGCAGCGCGACCGCCAGCACAATAATGAGAATGGCGTGGACGTTGTCGCGAAAATCACTATGACTCAAGTGCGCGAAGAAATGAATCAGCGCCAGGATCACTCCCAGGCCGAATACCGGCACCAGGAAGAAGTGAAACCAGGGATCAAACCGCGTGTGGTTGGCATAGTTCTGGGGCTTTTTCTCGGCCATAGAGATGCTCCTTCTTGAGGAACGCAAAGTGTAGCAAAAAGACGCGCCAGCATGCCTCGGCACTCAGGCACGTTGCAAATCATACTTGCATCAGAAGCTCGCGTCTCCTACCATCACCAGTTCGCAAATTACGACATGCGACCCGCCCGAATCTTCCGCGGCCGTGTCGAATCCAAGCTTCCATGAAAGCCATACAGATCAAGCAACCCGGTGGTCCAGAGGCGATGGAACTGGTGGACGTCCCGGTTCCC
Source organism: uncultured Acidobacteriota bacterium (assembly GCA_963807095.1). GTDB lineage: Bacteria > Acidobacteriota > Terriglobia > Terriglobales > Acidobacteriaceae > Sulfotelmatobacter. The sequence goes on from CAWEAF010000006.1 coordinate 41,264, forward strand.
GAGCCCAAGGCGAACGAAGCAGTCCTCAAACTGGCCGCATGCGGCGTGAACTTCATCGACGTTTACCAGCGCGAGGGACGCTACAAGGTTCCACTTCCATTTGTCCTCGGACAGGAGGGCGCAGGCACGGTCACCGCAGTCGGGGCCGACGTAAAGTCGGTCAAGAAAGGAGACCGCGTCGCCTGGACCGGTCTGCTGGGCGGATACGCCGAGTACGCCGCTATTCCTGCCGATCGCCTGGTCCCAATTCCTGCGGGAGTCACTGACCAGCAGGCTGCCGCAGCAATGCTCCAAGGCATGACCGCGCATTATCTTTCGCACGATTCGTATCCGCTGAAGCGGGGCGAGACGGCCTTGATCCACGCCGCCGCCGGCGGCGTGGGACTGATTCTGGTCCAGATGGCGCACCATATCGGCGCGCGTATCATCGCGACCGTTTCTACAGAAGAGAAAGCCAGGCTGGCGCTCGAGGCGGGTGCCGACGAAATTATCTTTTACACCAAGTCCGATTTCGAAGCCGAGACCCGGCGCCTGACCGAAGGGAAAGGCGTGCACGTCGTCTTCGACTCGGTCGGCAAGACCACGTTCGAAAAAGGGCTTAATGTTCTTCGACCGCGAGGCATGATGGTTCTGTATGGCGGCTCGAGCGGCGCTGTCCCTGCGTTTGATCCCATCGTCCTCACCCAGAAGGGCTCCCTTTTCCTGACCCGCCCGTCGCTGGGCAACTACATCGCTACTCGCGAAGAGTTGGTCGCGCGCTCGGGCGCCGTTTTCGGAATGATGGCATCGGGTAAACTCAAGTTGCGGATCGAGCACACGTATCCGCTCGCCGAAGCGCAGCGGGCGCATCGTGAACTGGAAGGACGAAAGACAACCGGGAAATTGTTGCTGATCCCGTAGAGTGTCATCTGAAGAAGGGCCGGTCTGAAGGTGTTAGGTCCCAGGTCTTTGGGCGGGACTTGAAGCCAAGACTTCGGAGCTCGAACCTAAACGCCACGACCGATCCGAGACCTAAGACCTAAGACCTAAGACCTAAGACCTAAGACCCAACTCATGAAAGCCATCCGCGTCCAACACACCGGCGGTCCAGAAGTCCTGGAACTCGTCGACATCGCAACTCCTCAACCAAAAGCCGCAGAAGCCGTCGTACAAGTTCGCGTTGCCGGAGTGAATTCGATTGACGCCCAGTTTCGCGACGGCCGTCTTCGCACGCCGATGCCTTTCATCCCCGGACAAGAAGGCGCTGGCATCGTCACCGCCACCGGCCCGCAAGCGAAAGTCGTCAAGGTCGGAGATCGCGTAGCCTGGAGCGGCACTCTCGGTTCGTACGCGGAGTACGTCTCCGCTCCGGAGGAGCATCTCGTCCCCATACCACCTTCGATCACCGACGAACAAGCCGCTTCCGCCATGATGCACGGCCTCACTGCGCACTACCTGGTCAATGACGCCCACAAGCTGAGAGCCGGCGAGACTGCATTGGTGCATGCCGCGGCCGGTGGCGTCGGCCAGTTAGTCGTCCAAATGGCGCGAGCGGTGGGCGCCCGCGTGATCGGAACCGTATCCAGCGACGAAAAAGGAAAGCTCGCGCGCGAGGCCGGAGCCGATGAGGTCATCGTCTTTACCCGGCAGGATTTCGAATCGGAAGTGAAGCGCCTTACCGATGGGAAGGGAGTCGACGTGGTCTACGACGGCGTCGGCAAAGATACGTTCGAGAAGAATCTCAACGTCATGCGTCTTCGGGGGATGCTTGTTCTGTACGGGATGTCGAGCGGCCCCGTGCCTCCCGTGGATCCAGCCAAGCTCTCCGAAAAAGGATCCCTCTACATGGCGCGGACCACACTGGCGCACTTCACCGCCACCCGCGAAGAACTGCTGGCGCGCACCAGCGCCCTGTTCAGCATGATCGCAGCCGGCAAACTCAAAGTGCAGATTGCGAAGAAATATCCGCTGGCTGAGGCTCAACAGGCTCATCGCGATCTTGAATCGCGCAGACTGGCAGGAAAGTTATTGCTGGTTCCCTAAGTAAACGATTCGCAGCGTAGGAAAGTCCTGACTATATCGCCTCGCATCCAGGGTCATCAGGCGGTCGGCACGTAGCAGGGCGTGTGACCCTATCAGGAAATCTACCAACAATCGTTTTGGTCGATCGCCCCCCGGAGCGCCGGCGCCTTCGCGCGTAGGTCGCGAAGGCTGTTCCGGCCTTGCGCCAGACCGCGTCTTCGAGTTCGAACGCCACCAGAATCCCGGTCTCTTGTAGAAAATTCTCCACAAATGTTTCAGTCGCTGAAGGGTGCGCCAGGAGTTCCGCAAAAACGGGTCCGCAAACTACCAGACCCCCGAGGGCCCGAGCGTCACCGAGAACTGCCGCGATTCGCGATGCCTCCGGTTCAGCGGACCAGAGAGCCGACGGAACATCTGTGTCCAGGGCCGTTCTCATTTTCTACGACGTCGGCGCTGCGCCACCGGGGCGGCTTCGGATCGCAAGTCGTCGATCCACTCGTTAATTCCCTGCGTTCCACCCGGAAAGGCACCCAACACTCCACGATACCTCTCGAACGGATTCGCGTCAGAACGACCCGGTCGAATCACAGTGCGTTCTCCCTCAACCACAAATTCCACGCGATCTCCGGTGGAGAGGCCCAGGCGGTGGCGGATCTCCTGCGGAACTGTCACTTGCCCCTTACTGCTGATGGTGCTGGAATATTTCATCTTTACCTCAATACCGCGAAGTAAAGATAACAAGTATTACCGCCCGGGTCAGGAGATTCGCTCCGGAGAAGGTTAGCGGAAACGCCTATAAGGACGAATGTACGCCGGCACTTCTCTCGCCAACTCCACCTTGGGATCCGCCAACGGTTCTCCCGCCTTCAACTCAAGCGGCACCACTCCCGCCCATGTGGGAAACGAATCATCCTCGGGATCGTCCATCGGAGGCCCTGCCGCACCTTGGCCGAGAATTCTTCAATCGGCAGCCGCAACACCGACGTCTGCTTCAACTCGCTCTCATTCGGTGGTCGCGCATCTTGCCACCGCCCCGGCAGGATATGCTCCGACAGCGTGCGCAAGGCCGCCAGCTTCTCTTCGATATTCTCTACCATCGTCGCCTTCCCCAGGATGACCACGGACCGGTAATTCATCGAGTGATTGAAAATGGAACGAGCCAGCACAAGTCCATCCAGCAGCGTCACGGTCACGCACACCGGCAAGCCATCTTTCATCTGCCGCAGCATGCGGCTTGCCGCCGATCCGTGAATATAAAGGTGGTCGTCCTTGCGTCCATAGGAGGTTGGAATCACGAATGGCTGTCCGTCCATTACAAAGCCGACGTGACAGAGAAAGCCCTCGTCCAGAATCCGGTAGACCGCGTCGCGCTCGTACACCGCGCGATTGGGTTCGCGGACGACACGCGTCCGCACGGTTGGCAGGTGAGTTTCAGGCATTGAGAAACGAACTCCGGCAAGCGCCAAGGATGGATAAAACGCGATCAGGATGACACGGCCCGCTGGGCACTGGCAAATTTGCCCCGCCTGAAAGAATTGTCCCGATTGTGGACTATCGGTAACGCCGGATGAACAGCCGGTGCCGCTCGGAGCGGTAGAAGCCTACGCCGTAGATCGTGGCCTTGCCCTTGGTGGAGTAAATCACTTGACGGATGCGCAACGCCGGATGCCCGGCTGGCACCTGCAATAGCTCGGCGACGTTGCCGTCAGCCGTCGTCGCATCGACTTCCTCATCTGCGTATGCGAGTTCCACGCCGTAGTCGTGCTCCAGCGTGGCAAACAAGGAGACTCTGTTCAGCGGCGCGTCCACCAAATCCGCAAACTCGGATGCTGGAAGATACCCCGTCTCCAGCGCGAACGGCTCCTCTCCGGTCAGCCGCAGTCGCTCGATTTTCACCAGCGAACTGGTCGCCGGCAACCCCAGCCGAGCCGCAACCTCCGGATCGTGCTCCACGATCTTAGCTACCAGCACCCGCGTGCGAGGTACCAGTCCCCGGCTAGACATGTGCTCGGTGTAGCTCATCAGTTTGTTGAAATGAATTTTCGGGGCGGCCACAAACGTTCCCGCGCCGCGGCGCCGTTCCACAATGCCTTCGCGCTCCAGTCCCGCCAGCGCGTGGCGCGCCGTCATCAAGCTGACTTTATGGATTTTCGCTAGTTCGCGTTCGGATGCGACCGAATCCCCGGCTCTGAGCTCGGAGGCTTCGATGCGCTTGCGAATCGTGTTCTGGATACGCTTGTACGCCGGAGTGCCGTTGCCGTTGCTGTGGTTCATCGACATAGAAATCGATTTTCCGAGACCTGCAGGCCCGCTACGCCGCGGTCATTATACGGGGCGCCGAACTCCACCGCGATTTGCACAGCTGGTGCTCCGGTCGCCGCGATCGACAACTCCGCATCAGGTGCTATATATAGCTCACATCGAACTCCAAGTAAAGCGCCGAATGAATGCTGGTATATTTTCTGCACAACACCACCTATCCGCTATAGATTTGATAGCAATCATTCGTTTTTCTGATCCCGGCGTATGAAATACCTCGAACCCTGTGATGTGTGATTACAAGCACAAATAGCGGAGTTCATAGCGGCGAACGCGCGTCGCGCGAAGAACTCGGCCGCCCTCTCATTTCCGGTGCTTACTTCTTGTGATATAGAGCATTTCGGTGTCCGGCGTAATTTTGTTCTTGACTATCGGCATCGATCTGCTCTATAGCATGTCTCTGTCTACAGGAGAGCTCTGCGCAAGCCCTATCCGGGCAAGCCGCTCCCAGGAGGTTTCTAAGATGAAGCAATCAATCCCCGCCGGAAGAAAACTGTGGTTCTTCCCGGCTCTGGCGTTAATCCTTGTGAGCTTGTCAGCGATCGGAATTGCCCAGGAGCTGCAAGCGACACTCACCGGCACCGTCACCGACCCTAGCGGAGCCGTTGTGGCGGGCGCGACCGTCGTAGTGCACAGTCAGGACACTGGCACGGACATTCGGACGATGGCTACTACCGACACCGGCAACTACAACATCACGAATCTCCCCGCGGGGCGTTACACCGTCACCGTCAACAATGCGGGATTCCAGACTTTCGTTGCCCGGGATGTGATCCTGTACACCGCGCAGAAGCACACACTTGATGTGCAACTGAAAGCCGGTCAGGTCAGTGAGCGCGTCGAGGTGACCGCCCAGAACACGCCGATCCAGACTACGACAGCGGAGCAATCCGGAACGGTCACCGGCGAACAAGTTCGCGAACTTGCCCTCAATAACCGCAACTTCGAGCAACTTGTTCTGCTGCAACCCGGCGTCGCCAACCAACTGCCCGACAAGGTCGGCTTTGGTCTGCAGAACAATACTTCGATCTCCATCAATGGGGCTCGTACGGGTGCCAATAATTGGAGCGTCGATGGCGGCGACATCAACGACAGCGGCTCCAACGGAACGCTGCTTAACACGCCCGGGATCGATGCGATTCAGGAGTTCACGCTCGAGCGCAGCAACTACGACGCGGCTTTCGGACGCAGCGGCGGCGGACAGATCGTTGTCGCTACCAAGTCTGGAACCAACCGGTTCCACGGCAGCGCCTACGAATTCAACCGCAACAACTTCTACAACGCGAATACCTTCGGCGACCGCCAGGCCATCGCTTTTGGCGGTGCGCCCTCGGACTTCAAAACCCCCATCGAGCGCTACAACGACTATGGTTTCACCGTGGGCGGTCCATTCATCGTCCCCAAGCTTTACCACCCGGAAGGGAAGTACAAGACCTTCTTCTTTTGGTCCGAGGAATGGCGCAAGGCCAGCCTGCCGGCAACGAACACCATCACGGTTCCAACCCAGGCCATGCTTGGCGGGCAATTCACCACCCCGATTCCCGTCGCACCCGCGGGATGCGTCACATCTTCCGGCGGTGTCTACACCGTCGGCCAATCGTGCTACAGCAAGAATGCAGCCGCATATCTCAGCGCCTTCATGTCAAAGTATCCTGCTGACGCCAGCGGCCAGTTGATTACTCCCTATAGCTCGCAGAATGATTTTCGCCAGGACATCATCCGATTAGATCAGAACGTCGGTGACAAGCTGCGCCTCTACGCCCGCTACATGCAGGACAAAGTTCCTCAGAACTTTCCGTTCTCTCTCTGGGGCGGAGGCAACTATCCCGGAGTCGAAACAACCTCGGTCAACGCGCCCGGCCGCAATCTCGTCCTCAACGCGACCGCCAGCATTAACCCCCGCATTGTGAACGAGGTCGAATTTGTCGACTCCTGGGGCGCCATCAATGCCGACCTGACGAACGCCCTCACCAACTCGTCTGCGTTTACCGGCCAGCTCACGAACAACACCGCCTATAAGGATCCCTACGGCCGTGCCCCGAATGTTTCCATCACCGGATTCACCGGCTTGGGAAACGGCGTCGGACCTTATTTCGAACGCAACATCGACCGCAATATCTTCGACAATCTCTCCATGCAGCACGGAAACCACACCATCCGGGTCGGGTTCACCTCGATGTGGATGCAGAAGACGGAGAACGCTTCCAGCGGCGTGGCCAGTTTCAGCTTCAGCAATACGAACGGCCAGAATGCATTTGCCAATTTCCTGCTTGGGCAGGCGGACTCGTACAGCCAGCCCAATAAGGACACCATTCCACATCTTCGCTACACGAATTTTGAAGCCTATGTGCAGGATGATTGGAAGGTGACTCGTCGCCTGACTTTGAATCTCGGCGTCCGCTACAGCTACTTCCCCTCGCCGACCGACAGCAATAACACCCTCGTCAACTTCGATCCATCGCTATTCAATCCGTCCCTCGCGCCGACGATCCTGGCTGACGGCACAGGTGGGGGCAGCTTCAATGCTGCAACCTACTCCAATGGCCTCATCTTCCCCGGTGGCACCGCCTGCTCTGCGGCTCAGGCCGTTTCCTCGCAAGTTTCATGCTCCCCATTTGGCAGCCGGATCAATCCCAGCTCGAACAACAACTGGGGGCCGCGTTTCGGCGCCGCCTACGATCTGTTCGGCGACGGGAAATGGGCCCTCCGCGCCGGCTACGGCGTCTTCTATGACCGGTCCCTGAACGGCATCTGGGAGCAGAATGCCTTTGGCGATCCCCCCCTGGTGCAAACTACCACCAGAAATAATGACGCCACTTCCACCCAGAACCTGTTCGACAATCCGCTGGCCGGATCGCCGGGAGCAGTTCCCACTGGGCCCAACGCTTTGACCACGACGGGAACACCGGCGTTCAAGGTCCCGAGCTACCAGGACTTCAACGTGTCCGTGCAGCACGAGATCATGGCGAACACGGTGCTCGAAGTGGGTTACGTCGGGACCAAAGGTGTGCACCTTCTGGGCGATGTTGATCTCAACCAGCCTACGGTGGCGTCCCGCATCGCAAATCCCACCGCCGATACCAATGCTATCCGCCCATTCCTTGGCTATGCCACCATCAATTCTCGAGCTACGATCTACACCAGCAACTACAACTCCCTGCAGGCGTCGCTGAACCGTCGCTTCAGCAAGGGGCTCACCTTGGGTGTCGCCTACACCTGGTCCAAGCTCCTCACCACCAATCCCTATGATCGCGGCTTAACGGCCTACAACACCTACGACCTGAAACAGAGCTACGGACCTTCCGTCCTCAACACACCCCAGATCTTCGTCGCCAGCTATGTTTACGACTTCCCCTTCCACAAGACTCAGAGCGGGCTCGTTGGGCACGTTCTTGGCGGGTGGGAACTCTCTGGGGTCGTTTCCATGCAGTCTGGACAATCACAGATCATTACGCAGGGTGCTGATCCTTGGGCGGCTGCAGGCTACCCCGGGGGGCTGGGTATGGGACGGTCCAGCAACTACTACATCCGGCCCGATCAGGTCGGTGATCCAAATGGACCCAAGTCAGTCCTGAAGTGGTTTAACACCGCCGCCTTCACTGACGCGGTAGGGCACTTCGGGAGTTCTCGCCCCGGCGCTCTCCTCGGGCCGGGTTACCAGATATGGGATACCTCTCTGATGAAGAACATCAACTTCGCAGAGAAAGCATCCCTCCAACTCCGGCTCGAAACCTTCAACACCTTCAATCACGGCAGCCCGACCTACAATGGAATCGACACCGGCGTAGACGATTCCACCTTTGGGCAAGTGACCGGTTGGCGCGACTCTCGCAACGTGCAGATCGGAGCCAAGATCAGGTTCTAACCGAATCCTCAAATACGCACTCGGGGTGCCCCACGTCTCGCCGATTTTGCGAGACGTGGGGTCCTTAATTGACTTCCTCCCCTTTTGTTACCTTCCCGATGGTTTATTTGGGTTTTCCACAGCCGGATGTGACATCTGACCTTGCCTTCCACAGCCCCGACGTCAGATCATGATCAGTAGCCGAGAGGCGAAGACCCACGCCGTCGGTTCGCAGCTAAGCTCTTTGAAAACAAGATTTTGCGAATAACCCCAAGTAGCTCAATATTTTGCGAGCCCTCGACGGGTCTGATTTTAGCTAACTGCTTCGTACCTAGGATCTTAGCCCTCAAGTCCCCCAAAAAAGGGGGTGGGGGGGGTACTTACTTATAAAGCGAGTTCTCACTCGTATCCTTCTTGGTTTGGATCGCCACCGAGATCTTCTGCTCGCGCATTCCTTCTACCTCGTGGCCTGATTTCCGCAGCGCCGTTCCCAGCACGAAGTGCGCTTCGGCAGAATTCGGATCAATCTGTATCGCCTTCCGTAATGGTGCGACCGCCTCTTTCGAATGGTTGAGTCCGAGTTCTGTCTTGCCCATACCGAGTAAGGCATCGCCGTACTTCGGATTCGCCTTCAGCGCCTGCTCAAAGTGCGATCGCGCTTCCGCCAGTCTCGAATTATTGAAAAGAATCTGCCCCAGAATGCAGTTCGCCACTGGATCATCCGGATAGTGCTCCAGCTCCGCGCGCATTTCTTTCTCGGCCTTCACTGGATCACCGTCGCGCCAATACAGATATCCCAAGCCCGAGTGTGCGCCCGAGAAGTTCGGATCAGCCGCGACCGCCGCCTGATATTCCTTGATCGCATTCTTCCTATCCGACATCTTGTCGTAGGCCGTTCCCATCATCACGTGCGCCGACGCCGAGTTCGGATTGATCTTCATGATCCGCTCAAACACGCTTGGCAGCGCGTTGTAGTCCTTCGTCCGCAGATAAGCTTTGCCCAGCATGTCGAGGGTTTCGAGATCGGATGGATCGGCACGGTTGGCGCGTTCCAGATACCCCGCTGCCTCCGAGTATCGGTCGAGGGCAAACAGACTGAGTCCCGCCAGATCGAGAATTTGAAAATCCGTCGGAAATGAAACCGTCAGGGGCTGCAGAAGGTTCCATGCCGAGCGGTACTGCTGCGCCTTGAAGTGGGCAATTGCCAGATTGCGCCGGATCGCAGGATCGCCCGGACGCAGCTTCAGCGCCTCCTGATACAGAGCAATCGCCTCGGCCGGTTTGCCCTGCCGCGCCAGGACGATGGCGAGTTCATTCAAAGCCATGAGCGAATGCGGATCGATGGCCAGCGCCCGGCGCAGCGCTTTGCCCGCAGCCGCGAGATCGCCTGCCTGCACTAGTTCTTGCGCCTGCTGTACCTCGGAGCGAAGTTGATCTTGCGGGGACGAAGCAGCGGTCTGACCGGCAACCGAAGCTGTAGAGACGAACAAAGCCGCGCCTGCGGCCATCACCAGCCGACAGCAGCTTGATCGTCTCATCATTCCGATTCTAGCTGAACGGAAACCTGTATTCCTCTGTGGTGAGAGGGCTTGTGCAGCCACGCTGAAGAAGTAGTCCGAGCACGATCTCCTCGCCTTGACCGCCTTGAACACGAGTGTTAGTTTCGCCTTTCACTTCGATCTTGAGAGGGACATCACTCTGAGCCGGGCGAACCCGCCTCAATTCGCGCATCGCAGCCGTCGGGATTTTCTCGTTCGCTTCTGCCAGGGAGTGGGCGCAACCTTCGTTCCGTCGCGCCTGTGGAACTCAGCTCTCTTCGCCGCGCAGACCACCACCCAAGGCGCTTCCTCCGCCAGTCAATTTCATCTGCAAGTACCCTATCGCAGTGATCGACCGCTGGATGCCACCCTGCTGAAAGTGCAGCCTGGGTCAGATCGCTTCGTCAGTGAGATCTACGCCGAGACGATTGACGCGATTCTGAACGAGTGGAGTATCGCGATGCGGCAATCGCCCCGAGACACGCGAGTGCTGGCCAAAGCGCTGGCGGCGAATTTTGCCGGAACGCCGTTGCGACCGGTCGACTCTCGCACCCTGCGGTCATCAGCAGCGCTTGAATTGAAGCAAAATCGCTTCTCAGATGGTCGCTCACTCACTGGTGCAGAGTTCCTGAGGGAATGGGAATCCGCGTTCGAAGCCTATTCGAAAATCGAAATTTCGGAACTGCAGATCACAGGGATCGAGTTCAGGAGCTCGCAGACATCGTCCGACCCTTTGCGCGTGCAGGCTCGCGTGAGATATGAACTGGTCGGAACCGGTACCGGATTCCATCGCGAGCAGCGGATCGGTAACTGGGAAATGAGCTGGGAGTCATCGAGCCCGACCGATTTTCACCTAACGAGTCTGCGCGTGCTGGATGAAACTATGGCGAGATCGACTTCGCCGATCTACGCAGATGTGACTGCCGCAGCGCTCGGTCGCGACCCTTCCTACGCAGCTCAGATGCTGCACGGGACCGACTACTGGCGCACCGTCCTCGACGGCGCCACTGGCATTGATGTCTACGGACACAACGGAGTCTCGGTTGCTGACATCGATAACGACGGATTCGATGATCTCTACGTGTGCCAGCCGGCCGGATTGCCGAACCGGCTCTATCGAAACCGCGGCGACGGGACGTTCGAAGACATCACCGAAGCTTCAGGCCTGGGCATTCTGGAGAACACGGCGTGTGCCCTGTTCGCCGATTTTGACAACGACGGCATGCAGGACGTCATATTAGTGCGCGCCAATGGGCCGCTGCTATTTCTGAATCAAGGCAACGGCAAATTCCGCCAGAAGCCGGACGCATTCCAGTTCGCTCATCCGCCGCAAGGCATGTTCACCGGCGCAGCCGTCGCCGACTACGATCGCGATGGCTGGCTCGATGTCTATTTCTGCCTCTACGCGTATTACCAGGGAACCGGACAGTATCGCTATCCTTCTCCCTACCACGACGCCGAGAATGGCCCGCCGAATTTCCTCATGCGCAACCAGCGCGACGGAACCTTCCGCGACGTCACGAGCGAATCTGGCCTTAATAAGAACAACACGCGCTACAGTTTTGCCTGCGCCTGGAATGACTACAACCGCGACGGCTGGCCCGATCTCTACGTCGTCAACGATTTCGGGCGCAAGAATCTCTACCGCAACAATGGCGACGGCACGTTCACTGATGTAGCGCCGGAAACGAAGACGGAAGACGTGGGCGCAGGTATGAGCGTTTCCTGGCTGGATTATGACGATGACGGAGCCACCGATCTCTACGTGGCAAACATGTGGACGGCCACCGGAGTGCGCGTTTCAACGCAAGAGCAGTTTAAGAAAGATTCGCCGCCGGAGGTCCGGGCACTTTACCAGAAGCATGCAATGGGCAACTCGCTGCTGCGGAATCGAGGCGATGCTTTCGAGGATGTAACCGGACCATCCGGAGTTGGCATGGGGCGCTGGGCCTGGTCAAGTGACGCTTTCGATTTTGATCACGACGGGTTTCCCGATCTCTACGTTGCAAACGGGATGGTATCCGGTCCCTCGCGCGTGGATCTGAACAGTTTCTTCTGGCGCCAGGTGGTGGCGAATTCTCCCGACCAAGCGGGAGCCGCGCACGACTACGAGCAGGGATGGAATGCCATCAACGAACTCATCCGCGCCGACGGGACCTGGAGCGGCTACGAACGCAACGTCTTCTACGCGAACAACCGCGACGGTACGTTTTCGGATATTTCAGCTGCGGCGGGACTCGATTTCATTGAAGACAGCCGCTCGTTCGCGCTCGCCGACTTCGATCATGACGGACGGCTTGAGATCTGTTCTCAAGAATCGCAACGCTCCCCAATTGCGCGTGCTGAAGAATGTGCTGGCGAGTCTTCCGCCCTCGATTGCATTTCGCCTGCAGGGAACGAAAAGCAATCGCGACGCCGTGGGCGCGAGGGTCACGATCGATGCCGGAGAGGGCCGCCAGACTCGAAGCGTTCAGATTGGTTCGGGATTTCTTTCGCAGCACAGTAAAGACGTCTTCTTTGGACTCGGAAGGGCGAAAGGTCCGGTTCAGGCATCGATTCGCTGGCCCAGCGGCCTGATGCAGGAACTGCATGATCTCCCTATCAATCATCGGGTGTGGGTACAAGAAGGGAAGGAGTCGACCCGCCTAGAGCCGTTCAGACGAGCGGCAGTATTGGCTTCTCAAGGAAACTCAGGTGAAAGTGAAGCCCTTCCAACAGCGGTCGAGACCTGGCTACTGGCGCCGGTTCAGGCCCCAGACTTTTCGCTGACCGATCTATCGGGGCAAATGCAAAAGCTCTTGGCGCTACGCGGCAAAACAGTCCTCCTACATTTCTGGACAACGAAATCGGACCGGTGTCTTCCGGATCTCGAAGCTTTCCAGAAAGATTATCTCCGGTGGGCCGGCCAGGGAGTGCTCGTGATTGCGGTCAATGTCGATAACTTCGCAGCCGGTGCAGACGGGAAGCCTGCCAGCGAGAATCTCGAAGCCTTTGTACGCCGGCATCGCCTCTCTATCCCGATCGTGCCCGCGTCGCCGGATGTGGCGGCTATCTACAACCTTCTTTTCCGTCAACTGTTTGATCGCCATCGCGACCTTAGCCTTCCAGCATCTTTTCTCATCGACCGCGAAGGGGACATCGTTAAGGTGTACCAGGGACCGCTCGCCATCGAGCATATCGAGCAGGATTTCAGGAAGATCCCGACCAACGATGATGAGCGCCTGGCGCTGGCGCTGCCCTTTCCCAGGGGAAATCACACACTCGATTTTGGCCGGAATTACCTGTCCCTCGGCACGTTGTTTTTTCAGCGCGGATACCTAGAGCAGGCTGAAGTCTGGTTTCAGCAGGCTTTGCGCGATGATCCTTCGAGCGCCGAGGCCTTATACGGTGTGGGAAGCGTCTATCTGAACCAAAACAAGAATGCGGCTGCGCGTGAAACATTCGAGCGCTGCGTGAAATTGCAGTCGACCTATCCCGACACGCTCCCCGATGCGTGGAACAATCTGGGCGTAATTGCGACCCGGGAAGGCCGCCTGCAGGATTCGGTCGGATATTTTCAGCAGGCTCTCAAGCTGAGTCCGAATCATCTGCTGTCGCTCAATAATCTGGGCAATGCCTACCGTGCTCAGAAACAATGGGATGAGGCCCGAAAGGTGCTTGAGCAGGCGCTCAGTGTTTCCCCCGAGGACCCGGAAGCGAACTACAGCCTGGGAATGGTGTACGCCTCAACGGACAAGCCTGATCAGGCCTACGAATATTTGCAGAGGGCGGTGAAGGCGCGTCCAAATTATCCGGAAGCGCTCAACAATCTCGGCGTACTCTACCTGCTCACGCGCAGGCGGGATGAGGCGGTGGCGAGCTTCGAGCAATGCATCCGCGTCGCTCCGGCGTTCGATCAGGCTTATCTGAATCTCGCCCGCGTGTATGTTCTGGCAGGAGCGCGCGACCAGGCCCGAGGTGTTCTCCTCGATCTTTTGAAGCAACATCCCGATCACGCCCTGGCAAAGCAGATGCTGCAACAACTGCAGCCATAGAGAGTACCTCGCTCCGTCTCTATGAGATTGAAATTTACGGCTTGGGCGTAGGTGCGCTTAGCAAGTCGACGAATTCTCTGTAGAACTTCGGCAGATCCAAATCCACCTGAATCTCGACCGGTGGTCCTACGATTTGCGGCTTGTCCGCTTCCGACCAGCTCAGGGTGTCCCCATATCCGGCGCCGTGGCTGAGATCAATGTCGAGATAACGCGTGTCTTTGGCGGTAATCAGCGTCGGATCGAGCCATGTGAGCGCGGCCAGTTCGTCCCAGAGATAGTTGTAGCCGCCGTGCAGCCTCGCGTACGTGCTGACATAGCGCGCAGAGGGCGTGCTGGACTTCTTAATCTGGTCGATGAGGTTCTGGGTCAAGCGCGTCTTTACCGAAATGTCCACGGTCGTGCAAACGATCTTCTTCCAGGGCGCCATCAACACCGTGTGCGCGGCCTCAGGATCGAACCACAAATTAAATTCGCGGCGTGGCGTATTCACGAATTCGGGATCGTCGGTGTTGGGATTGAGGCTCGCTCCCATGAAGACGAGTTCTTTCGCGAGGCTGGCGAACCCTGGATCGAGCGCGATCGCGAGCGCGAGATTCGTCATCGGGCCGCCCTCGTAGATTGAGATCTCATGCGGATACTTGCGCACCATGCGTACCAGGAAATGCGCCGCATCCTCGTCGAGCGGTTTGGTTGTGGGCGTGCCTTCCGGCATGTCACCGAGTTGATCCGGGGGATGATAGAGGCGGGGAGTCCACGCACCTACCCAAGACACTGAGCCATACTGCCGCTCCCAGAGTTCGGTGTCTTCCTTTCGCCGGACCAGCGGATACTCGGCTCCGGGCACGACTGGAATATCCGTGCGGCCGATGAGTTCCAGCATCCGTAGAGTGTGCGCGACCTCTGCTTTGAGCCACGCATCGCCGGTCACGACTGTGATGCCGAGAACTTCCGTCTGGGGCGATTGGATCAGCAGCAGCATCGACTGCTGATCGGTCCCGCCAGGGCCGGCTGCATCCTGGTCGATGATGACTTTTCGCTTCGCTGAATTCTGCTGGCCCCAAACCGGAGTCAATAGCAGACTCATCGTAAAGCAGAAGAAGATGGTTCTCGAGAAGCGAGAGTTTGTGCGGAATCGGTTTTCCATGAAGAGGTGCATTCTAGTGGGTCCGAGGCATTCATACCAGAGCCGCGGCTTGTGTTGTTTGTGAAACCGCCTGCGGGGCAAGGCGTGGCTGCGCGCTGCCGCATCGCTGTGTTACACTTTTTCATTCATAACAACAAACGGTTGCAGCGAGCGGTCTCTATCCAGACATGCTTTTTTCCAAAGAATATGTGGGCTACCTGGCCCGCGAAGTCACTAAGAAGCTGATTGCCGGTAAGTTCATTGAGACCTCGGCGGTCCCCGCCGTGACCGAGCGAGTCAACGGGGCCCTGGTCGAGGAGCTCTCGCTCGAAGACCGTATCAACGACGAAGTTCGTGTCATCCTTGAAGCGTATTCCGACGAGATGCGCAATACCGGAGCGAATTACCAGGAGATGTTCCGCAAGGTGAAAACCGAACTCGTGCGCAAGTACAAGGCGGTGCTGTGAGACTGAGCCGCGACAAAGTCAATGTGCTGGCTCGGGCCGTTTCCGATGTCCTCAAGCAGATGGACGAAGTCGATTTCATCGAGGACCCGAACACCATTCGCCAGGAAACGCGCAAAATCCTGGAAGACCTGCTGAACCTGGAAGCTAAGATCGATCTCGCCGCCCGCCAGAAGATCGACACGCAGAAGCGGACCATCCTCGAGGGATCGCAGGAGTGGGACATCCTCTACCGCAAGTATTACAGTGAAGAAGTGAAGAAACTTGGCATATAGCTATTCCTTCCCAGTATCGCCTTCCCGAGGTATTCGTTGGAACCGTCCATCATCAGCGTGAAACCCTTCGTGACTCGGGCGGCTCTTGAAGCCGGATTCGATCTGGTGGGCATTGCCCCCGCGGGCGATTCGCGCGACCTCGAGCACTTTCCCGAATGGATTGCGGCCGGACGCGCCGGGGAAATGAAGTACCTGGAAGCTCGCGACGATGCCGGCGAATTGAAACGCGCCTCCCTCGCGCGCGTTGCCCCCTGGGCTCGAAGCGTGATCGTCTGCGCCATCAACTACAACACCGATCATCCCTATTCGACGAGCTGCAAAGAGCCAGAGCGCGGATGGATTTCCCGCTACGCCTGGAGCCGCGAGGACTATCACGACGCGGTTCTGCGTCGCCTCCAAAGCCTGGAAGCGAAACTGCATCAGGAAGTGGGCGCGGATGGTGCTCTGATCACTCGCAGTTATGTCGATACCGGTCCGATCGTGGAGCGTGTCTTTGCGAAATATGCCGGCATCGGCTGGACCGGCAAGAACACCTGCCTCATCAATCAGAAGAAAGGTTCATGGCTTTTTCTGGGAGTGATGCTGACCTCGCTGGAACTTGAACCGGACCTGCCCGCGCCCGATCGCTGCGGATCTTGCACGCGCTGCATTGACGCTTGCCCTACCGATGCGATTGTGGCGCCGCATCAACTCGATTCCAACCGTTGCATTGCCTATCTCACCATCGAGAAGCGCGGCTCGATTCCGGACGAATTCCGCGCTGGTATCGGACGACACGTCTTTGGTTGTGACATCTGCCAGGACGTTTGTCCCTGGAACCGCAAGGCGCCCGCCTCAACCTTGCCCGAGTTTGGTCCGCGGGAAGGACTCGTGAATCCGGCGCTGCAATGGCTGGCTGAGATGTCGGCAGGAGAGTTCAGCGCAAAGTTTCGCGGCTCGCCGATTCGGCGAACCAAGCATGCCGGGCTTCGGCGCAATGCTGCCATTGCGATGGGTAACAGCGGGCAACGGGAATTCGAAGCGGTGCTGGAGAAGCTGACGACGGATGAAGACCCCGGAGTCGCCGAAGCCAGCGCATGGGCCCTGGAAGTCCTCCGAAAGCGTTCTAATGCTTAGCTTTCGCCATTTGTTCGTCCACGGAAGGCTGTAGTTTCTTGAACTTCCGTAACTGGTTATCGCGATTACTCGCAACTAATCTATTCATAAAGGGTTCAAAGTAAGCAGCTTAGAACTAGAGCCGTTCAGGGGTGATATGTTTTCACGCCACATCCAATTCGCGCGGCGCGCTTTGGGAATCATCGTCGTCGTGGTGCTGGGCCTCTCCGCAGGTTCCCACGCTTCGGCCACGCTTCTGTTAGAAGAGCCTTACGGTAAGCTGGGATTCTTCACCGCAACCGGGCACGCCGCCGTTTACCTTTCCGGCGTGTGTGCCGAGACCCCGCTCGTACTTCGCCCCTGCCTGCCCGGTGAAACCGGAGTCGTAATCAGCCGGTATGACGGCGTCAACGGCCATGACTGGATCGCCATTCCCCTGATTCCGTACCTCTATGCAGTGGAGCGTCCCGAGGATGTGCCCCTTTTCTCCGACGCGAAAATGACCTTCTTCCTGCGTGATCGCTACCGCCGCAGGTATCTCCAGGCGGTCGCTCCGGACGTCAAGTACGGCGAGACTCCCGGCGGGAACTGGTATGAGCTTGTCGGCTCTTCCTACGACAGGACTATCTATGGATTCGAGATCGCGACCACTCCGGAGCGGGACTTGGCGCTTATTCGCAAACTGAATTCGTCGCCGAACCGCTCCCATTTCCATTTGGTTTCGAGGAATTGCGCGGACTTCGCCAAAGACATCCTGAACTTCTATTTTCCGAAATCCGTGCACCGCAGCGTGGTGGCGGACATCGGCATCACTACGCCGAAACAGCTCGCCAAGATGCTGACTAAGTACGGAGCCCGGCATCCCGAACTGCAATTTTCGCGGATCGTCATTGCCCAGGTGCCCGGCAGCATGCCCCGAAGCACTTCAGTTCATGGAGTTGTTGAGTCCTTCTTCAAGGCGAAGAAGTATATCGTTCCCAGCGTGATTGTCAGCCCCATTTTTGCCGGATGCGTCGCCGCTGTCTACGTTGGCACCGGGGCTGGCCATTTTGAGCCTGATCGCAACGCCATGGTATTTGTGGTGGGTGGAGATCCTAAGCCTCCTCTTGGCCGGGAAGACCTCCGCGCTTATCGGCACGAATTGAAACACCTTCTGGCGGGAGCATATCCCGACAAATCGCCCCGAAACGCGGACAAGGTCTGGGAGAAGCTCCAATCCCAGGCGAGCGTCGCGGTCGATTCACAGGGCCGCCCCGTGCTGCAGGTGCGGGAGGGAGACCGCGAGGTCCAGATCGGCGTGTCTGCGGATAATATCCTGAACGGCGATGCGCCTCCGCAGTTGGTCCGGCAGCTCCTGGAAGCCCGGCTGCAATTGGAGTTGAGCCGCCGCACGCCTCATGGCATTTCGGAGAACGAGGTGGCGCGAGACTGGGACCTGTTGCAGAAGGCACTGCCGGAAAGCGATTCGCCGCTGGGGATCCACTCAGCCAGCTCAGAACGCTGGCGCGGGAATCGTCAGTAAGGCTGTCTGCCTACCGGCCGCGGAGCCTTCTTTGCCAGCGTCGCCGCATGCCTGCAGTCCTTCACCGTATGGACAATGTTCATCCATCGTCATCATTAGTCTGGACGCACGTCGTCTGAACTTGACGGCCATATCCGTTAGTGATAGCTTACCGTAAGTGTTGACTTACGAAGAGCAAACTCTCGATGCTTTGGGAGATCCTACCCGGCGGGCAGTGCTGGAGCGCCTGCGCAGCGGCGGACGATCGGTGGGCGAGATCGCCGAAGGCATGGAGGTCAGTCGGCCCGCGGTCTCCCAGCACTTGAAGATCCTCAAGGCCGCACGACTGGTGACGGTTCATGCGGTGGGCACACGACGGGTCTACGCAGTCGATACGCGTGGCATCGAGTCGCTGCGGAAGTGGTTGGACAGATTCTGGGATGAAGCGCTCACCGCGTTTAAGGCAATGGCCGAGCGGGAAGCAACTAAGGAGAAGAAACAATGACAGAGCCGGCGATGACAAGAGACACGGATCCGAACTGCGTGCGGAAAGTCGTGAGCGTTCAGGCGCCGCAGGCGGTGGCGTGGCGGGTGTTCACCGAGAAGATGGGTACGTGGTGGCCGCTGGCATACTACAAAATCGGCAAAGCCAATGCGGTGGATGCGGTGATCGAACCGCGCGTCGGGGGCCGCTGGTACGAGCGCGGTGACGATGGAAGCACATGTCAGTGGGGCAGCGTACTTACGTGGGAACCGCACTCGCTCCTCGTGCTCTCGTGGGATATCAGCGCCGACTTTCAGTATGACCCGACCCTGAAGACCGAGATCGAGGTGCGCTTCAGCGCCGACGGGAACGATCGTACACGCGTCGAATTGGAGCATCGTCATCTGGATCGCTATGGGGCGCGTCGCGATGAGATGCGTCGAATCTACGATACCGACGGCGATTGGGGCCGGCTACTGGAGGCTTTCGCCAAGGCTGCCGCGGCCTAGAAATGGAGACCACATGTCGGATATCAAACAGGCGCGAGAGGTGCTGACGAAGCGAATCCTGGAAGGAACGGGCAAGGCGTCACCCTCCGAGCGCAGGGCCGCGTTCCACAACAGCGGCCTTGCCGAACCAGCAGGTGCGCTAGTCGACAAAGTTGCCAAGCATCCCTGCAGGGTCACCGACCATGACATTGCCGCCGCGAGCGCGGCGGGCCTCAGTGAAGATCAGGTCTTCGAGATCGTGGTCTGCGCCGCGATCGGGCAGGCCACTCGGCAGTACGACACGGCACTTGCGGCCCTTGAGGCCGCGACGGGGAAGGAGTGAGCATGCGGCTACGAATCCTCGATGACGGCCACGGCTTGGGAACGAAGGCACTTTTCGCGCTGATTCGAACGGTCTCGCGGCAGCCGGTGCTCGACGTCATCAAACTGGTCAAGTACCGGCCCGACTTCTACGGCGGGCCGATGTCGGGAGTGACCCAGGAGGCGATGCGCGGACCCTCCGCTTGGTCGGTTGGTGACCGCGAGTTGATGGCCGCGTTCGTTGCCAAGACCAACCAGTGCGAGTTCTGTACGAAAGCGCACGCGGCAGTCGCGCAAGGGGCGTACCGAGATGGGAAGAAAGTCTCCGCGTTGTTGTCTGACATCGACACCGCGGCCATTGAGGAGCCGTTGCGGGCGATGCTGCTCATGCTGGGCAAGTTGACGCACGAGCACGCGGTGAATGCGGATGACATGCGAGCAGTCCTCGCTGCCGGCGCTTCCCGCCAGCAGATCGAGGATGCGCTCGCGGTCTGTTTCTCGTTCAATGTGATCGGCCGGCTAGCCGATGCGTTCGGGTTCTTTGTGCCGGGCCCCAAGGCCTTCGAGGCTGGCGCGAAATACCTCCTCGCGCGCGGGTACCGCTAACCGGCGTGGTTTCTGGGTTGCTATTGCTCCTGCGGTGGGTGAGGAGGCATGCCGGAACCGGGCGCGCCCTGTTGCTGTTGTTGCTGCTGCAGTTGCATCTGGCGCTGCTGCATTTCCTGCAGCATTTGCTGCGGCGTCTTGATCGCATTCTGTTCGGGAGAGCCGGCCGGAGGCTGCTCCGGTTCGGCTGCCGGGGTTTCCACGGCGTTGTCTTCGTTCGCGGTATCGTCCGCCGAGTCCGCGTTCATATCGGGAGTATCTTGCGGCTGCCCAGGTACCAGGCCTGTCTGCGCCATGCCAGGCTGGCCAGGAGGAGCGCCCACGGGAGTTATGCTCTCCACACCGCTTTTCGCGACTAAAACGACCCGCGTGAGCAGGGAATTGTCGGAAGGCGAACCCAGCAAGACGTAGTTAAAGCGGGACCCATTCAGGAGTTCTGCGACTACAGCCCGTGCCGGCCCGGGACCCAAATGAGTCACAACGCGTTCCGGCGCCGGAGGTATGTCAATCTCGGCTCCGGTCTGCTTACGCACAGCACGCAGAATGTCAGCCAGCGTCGAGTTGGGGGCGACGATCGTGAGCTGATTATTCTGGAAAGTGACCTGCGGCGGCACGGCGCCAATCGTATCGAGAGGAACCTGCTGCACCGGTCCAGTGGGGCCGGACGGCAAGGGGGGCAGCTCTACTTTTTCGACCTTTCTTGTTTTCTTTTGGGTTCGAGGAGCGGCTGCGAATCCGGAGTCTCCCGCGCACAGGACAGCGATGCTTACGACTGCCGCGTAACCGATTGTCCTTAATTTCCATCCTGTGCTCATCACCGCTCCTCAACTACCGCGTTGCTGCCGTCACTCGGTCACCCGTCGGAAATTTGCGGCATGTGGCTTGATAAAATTCTAGCACCGTAAGGGGTCCAGGCGGGAAACTCCCACAGCTATAGAACGTTATGGTGTCGATTTCTTGCATCGCGAACGGCGAAGACATCGATGTCATTCCGTCGCAGAGCGATTGCAGCAACCATTTCGAGCGACATAAAATCTATAAGAACGCATGCCGAGGCAGGCGTAAACTGGGCTCGTCCCTCCAACTGCCTGAAAGCAAAGGTGAATCAGCGATGAAACTGGTGTTGCGCAGAGCGCGGAACCTACGGTTGTGGATTGCCTTCTTGCTGCTGATGGTGTTGTCTACCGGGGCCCGCGGCCAAAGCTGTCAAACCTCGGCAGAGATGGATGGCGCCACTCGAACCTCGATTACCAGCGCTGCGCAGAGATACTTCGATATGGCTGGCAGAGGAGACGTAGCCTCGCTCCGGCAGAATTCCATCCCCAGCCTCGCGGCCGATTTTGCCGCACTTGAGGCCACCATCAAAGACAACCAGCCGAATCTGACCGGAGCCCAGAGCACAGTGAAATCCTCTTTTCTGCTGGATGCGGCGGGATCGGCGCCGATCCCTAACGAGGAATTCTACTGTGGCGTATTCGGCAAGAATGGCCAAACCGCTAACAGCGCCGCGTTCTACCTGAATAATCTGCCGCCGGGGAAATATGCGGCTGTTGTGCTGGAGGGGAACTCGGCCAAAGGGCGCACCATGTTTTCAGAAATCCTGCAGCAGATCGGTAGCGACTGGAAACTCGCGGGGCTTTATATAAAGCCGGCGCTGGTCGCGGGGCATGACAGTGATTGGTTTCTTACACAGGCCCGGCAATTCAAAGCCAAGGGTCAGTTGCACAATGCGTTTTTCTACTACCAGCAAGCACGCAGCCTGATTGCTCCCTTACCCTTCATGAGCACGCTGGCCACGGACAAGCTCTACGACGAATCGCAAAACCTGCAGCCCACAGATATGCCTCTCGGCGGCAAGACTACTGACCTGCTGGCCGGAACCGCCACCTACAAGCTGACGGCCGTCTTTCCCCAGGTGGTAGGGAATGACCTGGATCTGATCGTGAAATACGAGTCGGCGAACGTCGCCAACACCAACCTTGCATACCAGGACAATGTTGCCGTAATGAAGGCGCTGGTGGGGAAGTTTCCCGAGCTCCGGGACGGGTTCACCGCTGTGGTCGCGCGTGCGGTAGGAGCCGGGGGGCAAGACTACGGCACGTTGCTGGCGATGAAAGATATCAAGTAAGAAGTCGCCTCGTTATGGATCTGAGACCCAAGACCTGAGACCTAAGACCCAAGGCCTTCTGTCACCTGTTCCAGCGTGCATTCTTCCGGCTTCTTATCGTCGCGCAGGCCAAGAAATACTGGAGCTCGCAATTTCGGCCCGCTGCCGCTGTTCGTACCGCCAGTCCATTCCGTGTATTCGATCTCCGCGACTAGTTCCGGCTTCACCCAATACACTTTGCGCAACGCCTCGACTTCCCCATAGAACGGATTCGTTTTTGTCTCGAGCTTTTTCAGAGTCTTCATGATCTCGGCAAGAGACTTCTGATCGAACCCGCTCCCCGCCTGACCAGCATGGATCAGCCGCCCTTCTTTGTCATAGAGACCAAGGACAAGCGACCCAAAATGTGCGCGAGTGCCTTCCGGCTCGGTAAGGCCGCCGACTACACATTCAATCCGCTTGCGGATCTTTATCTTTAGCCATTCGCGGGTCCGGCGTTCTTCGTAGAAACTGCTCCGCCGCTTTGCCACGATACCTTCGAGGCGTTTCGATTGCGCCATTTCAAATAGCGCTTTCCCGTGCTCTTCGTAGTGATCGGAATATCGCAGGGCATCGCCGGAAACAATCAGAGAGGAGAGCTTCCGCTTTCGCTCAACGAGCGAAACCCGGCGCCAGTCCTCGCCGTCGGCGTACAGCAGATCGAACGCGTAGTACAGCACCGGCACCTCGGCGTTCGCGGCAGCCCGCTTCCCGTGCGGACGAAATCCGGTCCGTTGCTGCATCAGCGTAAATGAGGGCTTGCCCTGGTCGTCGACCGCCACCACTTCTCCGTCAAAGATGGCGTTCTTGGCCTTGATGAATCGCGCCAGATCCTTGAGTTCCGGGTAGCGCCCGGTCAAATCATTCTGGTTCCGCGAGACCAGCCGCACGCTGCCATTTTCGACGAATGCGACCGCCCGGTATCCGTCCCACTTGATTTCAAATAGCCAATCCGGACTGTCGAAGGGTTGCTCAATCGATTCCGCCAGCATGGGATGGATAGTCGAGGGCATGGGGCGCTTGACGGGACGGTCATCCACCGCCGAGGACGCAGAGAGCGCCGAAGACGTTGGGATTCGTTCTTGAGGAGGCTTTTCGGGGGGACTTGCAGACCGCGGCGTAGCCGAACTCTTTACCGCCGTTTTCTTACCTGCGCTTTTCTTTGCGTGCTCCGCGCTCCCGGCGCTTCGGCCTTGCTTTTTTTGATCGAGTCGGGCAACTGCGTCCGCCAGCCATGCGGCTTTCAACTTTCCGCGTCCGGCGGGTCGGCTGCTGTTCCACTCCCGCGATCGCGCGTCACCGGCGATTTCGTCCATGCTGCGCTTGCTTAGTACCGACTCATCGATCTCTCCAGCGTCATAACCTTCAACAACGTGGTCGTCATGCTTCTTGATCATCAACCACTCGTTGCCTTTGCTGCCGGGACGCCGCCCCTTCATCTTGATTAACGCAAAATCTCCCTGCAAGCGCTTGCCATTCAGGCGGAACTTCAAGTCGCCCTTGGCGAGCATTGCCACAGCTTCCGCTTCCGTGCCTGGAATGTATTTCCCGTTCACCGGTACAGGAGAAAGCGGCGCCCATGTGCCGACATCCCACACCATGACGCTACCGGCGCCGTAGTTTCCTTCGGGAATGTTGCCTTCAAAATCGAAATACGAGACTGGATGATCCTCCACCTGCATTGCCAGCCGCTTGTCAGCGGGATCGAGCGACGGTCCCTTTGGCACCGCCCACGATTTCAGCACGCCTTCCATTTCCAGCCGGAAGTCATAATGCAGGCGCGTGGCGTCATGCTTCTGCACGACGAAGCGGTTGCCTTTCCTCTTCTCGACTTTCGGCGGAGGCTCAGGGGTCTCCTCAAACCGCCGCTTTCGTTTGTATTCTTCGAGCGCCATAGGGCACGTTCTGCGAAGGCCATTCTAGCAAGGCCGGTACCTCGAAGGCCGTACATCGAGGACAGTAGATGACTATCAGTCGCGAGCTGCGCGCTTTGAGCAAACTCGGATATGCTTGCTCGTAGCTCCCAGGTCACAGATCACATCTCGTAGCTCAAGCATGCAACGCGAATTTCCGGAACTCCCATTCGTCGGCGTCGGCGCGATCATCATCGAAGATGATCACGTTCTGCTGGTCAAGCGGGCGCATCCGCCGATTCAGGGACAGTGGTCGATTCCCGGTGGCGTCCTCGAAGTCGGAGAAATGGTCCGCGAAGCGGCCATTCGCGAGGCCGGCGAGGAAACGGGCCTGATAGTCGAGCCCGGCGTGTTGCTGGGCGTCTACGACCGCATCCTGCGCGATCCCAACCGGCGCGTGCAGTATCACTATGTGCTGATTGATTTTTTGTGCCGTCGCATTGGAGGTGAGCTCCTGGCCGCCAGCGACGCCGCTGAGGCGCGGTGGTTTATGCGGGAAGACTTGCCGGCTCTGAATCTCGCAGAAGACACCCTGGACGTGATCGGAAAAGGTTTCTCAGCCTTCCGATGAGGATGTGGAACTTTCATCATCCTCCCACTCCGCACCGCAGTCATGACAGCGCCATGCCTTGCGCTGCACCGGCATCGGAACCCGTAGAAACGCGCTGAGGTACGCGATCGGACGATCCAGTTCCCGGAAATTAACGTCCAACGATCCGCACTTCGGGCAGCGCGGTTGTTCGTACAATCCGACGCCTTGCACGTACAGTCCTTCGAGGATGGGCTCGTCGAGCAACTGCTGCGCATTTTGAACGTCGTCCGGACGGACGCACAGCTTGATGCCCCCAATGAAGTTGGAAATAAACCAATCGAGCCGGACCAGGTTGTCATCGCGGAGAAAGCATTCGATCCCCGCCGACTCGAGGCTCCCCTTGGCCAGCAGCGCTTCGGGTAAGTCGCGGAATTGCCGGATCATAACCAGCTTCTGGAAGTCCAGGCTCGCGCTTTTCTCCACGGGATCGTGTGGAATTTCCAGGTGCCGGTGGTCGAGTTCGTCTTCCAACGCCTCCCACGCGATCTCGGTCAGGGATTCGGGATTGCGCGCCAGCCTCTGCAATTCGCCATCGGTCATTGCCGCATACGTGCTGGCGAGGCGCAGGCGCTCTTTGGACTCGTCTAAGGTCGACACTGATTAAAGGGTTACGTCGCGTAGATGCTTACTGTGTCCTCATTGTACAACGCTGCCAGAACGCGAAATCCGCGACCGCATAGCGCCCTAATCACGGCCGTTCGTGATGAGCGTCACTGTCGCCTCCTTTTTCGCCCAATACATTCCAAGCTGGTGAGGCTCGAGTGGAACGTAGCTTCCAACTGAATCGGCGCGCTTTTCTGCAGGCTGCTCTGGCCGCAACCGCAGCGGCGGGAGCAGGCGTAGCGTGCACCCGCAATGGGACGCCGTGGCGTTTTCTGACTCTCGATGAGGCCCGAGCGCTCGCTGCCATCAGCGATCAGATCATTCCTCCCGATCAGGATCCCGGCGCCGCCTGGGCGGGCGTCGTCAACTACATCGACCGCCAGCTGTGCGGCCCGTACGAGAATCTGCAACCGATCTACCGCCGCGGGCTCGCCGGCGTCGATCAAAGCAGCCAGTCGTTGTATGGAAAGCTCTTTGCCGATCTTGATGCCAGCCAACAGCTCGATCTCCTGCATCGCCTCGAAACCTGCAAAGCTTGTGGCGCGATCTGGAAGCAGATTTCTTCTTCTGAATTCTTCGGATATCTGCTTGACCACACCATGCAGGGGTTCTATGGAGATCCGCGGCATGGCGGCAACCGCGAAGGCGTGAGCTGGAAAATGTTGAACCTTGCTTATCCTCCGATTCGCGGACGAATTCGTGCCGGCGCCGCGAACCGCAAATCAAGCTGATGTCTCTGAAACATGCCAACGCGGTGATCGTGGGCAGTGGCGCCGGAGGGGGCGTCGTCGCGAAAGAACTCTCCACCGCCGGGCTCAGCGTCGTTCTTCTCGAGCGCGGCAAGTGGTACACACCCTTCGACGATCGCAAAGACGACCTGCGCAACCAGCGCACCTGCGTGCTCGGAAACTCCTTCGGCCCGGACGAACGCAACCCGCGTGTCTACGTCGATGGATTCGGCCAGGAACATGTCGTCGCCTCCAATCACTGGGCCTACAGCAACAATGCCTCCTGCGTTGGCGGAGGCACGCTGAGTTACGGCGCCATGGCCTGGCGCTTCATGGAAGACGATTTTCGCCTGCGCTCGAAATACGGAGCTGTTGCCGGCAGCACGCTCGACGATTGGCCGATCAGCTACTCCGATCTTGAGCCGTACTATGAGAAGGCAGAATGGGAGATCGGAGTCTCGGGCGATGATTCCAACAATCTCTTCCGTCCGCCGCGCCGGCGGCCGTTGCCCATGCCGCCGCTATCCCCGAATCGCGACTTCCGGATTCTCGAACCGGCCGCCAGGCGTCTTGGGCTGCATCCGTTCCACATTCCCATGCTGCGCAATTCCGTTCCTTACAACGGCCGTGGCGCCTGCATCCGTTGCCGCTGGTGCGTAGGCTTTGCTTGCGAAGTGAACGCCAAGTGCGGCACTCAGAATTCGGTCATCCCGATGGCGATCGCGACCGGCAACTGCGAATTGCGCAGCGAGTGCATCGCGAAAGAGGTTCTCACCAACAGTAGAGGCCAGGTTCTCGGGGTCTCGTACTTCGATTCCAGCGGGCGTCTTCAGGAACAGACTTCCGATCTCGTGGTGGTCTCATGCTCGGCTGTGGAGTCTGCGCGGCTGTTGCTGAATTCCCGGAGCCGCTTGTTCCCCAACGGGGTGGGCAACCGCTACGACTGGGTTGGCAGGAACTTGCAGGGCCACTCCTACACCGGCGCTGCCGGATTGTTTGAGAAAGAAACCTACGATGATCTCGGCCCCGGCGCGTCGGTCGCCATCTGCGACTTCAACCACAACAATCCCGGATTTGTGGCGGGCGGGCTTCTGGCCAATGAGTTCTTGAAAACGCCGTACCAGTTCGCGGGGATGTCCGGACAGGGCGTTCCGCGTTGGGGCGCAGCTCACAAGGAATTCATGCGCCGTTACTTCCGCCGCAACATGACTGTCATGGGCCCAATGCAGGAGATGCCGGTTTTTGACTCGCGCGTGCAGGTCGATCCGAAAGTGAAAGACGCATGGGGCATTCCGGTGGCGCGCATCTCCGGACGCCATCATGAAAACGACATGCTGGGAACGCGGTTCATGACCACCAAGGCCGAGGGATGGCTGAAAGAAGCCGGCGCGACCACCACGATCCCGTTTCGTTGGGCGTCGCTTGGCGTTCCCAGTGGCGGACAGCATCAGGCAGGAACGTGCCGCATGGGCAACGATCCGCAGACTTCCGTGGTCGACAAATTCTGCCGCGTGCACGACCTGGACAATCTCTACGTCATCGACGGCAGTGTTCACCCCAACAACGGCGGCTTCAATCCCGTGCTGACCATCATGGCGATTGCCTACTACGCTTCTGACACGCTGGTGAAAACATGGAAAGGAACCCATGCACGCGCCTGATTCAGCAAGGAGCGGGGTTTCGTATGCGTGCCCCATTCGAGCGGTGTCTTGTGCGGCTAGAGTGGGGATTTCCGAGAGTTGCAACTCATGACCGGCGGACGCAATTTGCTGCGACCACGAGTCATCGCGCCTCTGCTCGTCGTCATCGCCGCGATTCTCCTTCTGCCCGGAGCGAGCCTCTACTATCAATACTCCGGAGGCCGATCGTGCGCGCGTTGCCACGAAATCTGGCAGCCGTATCGCGACTGGCACGAATCCTCTCATCGCAATATCGCCTGCTCGGAATGCCATGGCGACGTTATGACGCTCGATGCCGGCTACCACCTGAAGAACATTCGTCAGTTAGCTGCGCATCTTCGCGGTCGCATACCTGAGCAAGTCCGGCTGAAGACCGAGGACGTCTTCAAAATTGAAAAACGCTGCGCAAAATGTCATCGCGAAGAATACGCGGACTGGTCTGCAGGGCCACACAGCGCGACTTACTCCAAAATCTTTCTCGACAAAGATCACAACCAGAAGACTGTTTTGATGGACGACTGCCTGCGCTGCCACTCCATGCACTTTCAAGGCAGCATTCGCGACCTGGTCATGCCGTTGGACAGAAAAGGTCCCTGGAAGCTTCTCCATTCGGAACTCGCGGATAAGCCTGCCATGCCGTGCCTTACCTGCCATCAAATGCATCGTCACGGCAGCCCGCTGTCACGGCCGGTAATGAAGGCGGAGGATGCCGGCCCGCAGCAGGAAATCTCCCGTCCGTCGCTAGCTTTGTTCGATCGCCGCGAACAGGAATACGTTGCGCTCGCGCGTCTTCCCCTGCCGCAGATGTATGACGGTACCCGTCCGGTGAAAATCAGCCCGGACCCGCGCCAGGCCCTGTGCTACCAATGTCACGCGCCTGAAGCGACGGCTCAGGTGACTTCAGGGGACGATCGCACGCCCATCGGGGTACACGAAGGCTTGAGCTGTTTTGCCTGTCACGAGAAGCACGGACAGACGACTCGCGCCTCTTGCGCAACTTGCCATCCGCAGCTCTCGAATTGCGGCATCAACGTTGAAGCCATGGACACGACCTTCAAATCAACCAAAAGCCCCCACAACGTGCACACGGTGAAGTGCATCGACTGCCACACCAAGGGCGTTCCCAGGAAGAAGAACAAGGACGAAGGGCGCGAGGTCGCGCGAAGAAATCCAGCATGATTCCGTGCTGCAAAAACAAACGTCCCGCAGGCTTGCGACCTGCGGGACGTCCGGTGGACTGTTGTGGATTGACCAAGAGGTGGTCACTCTAACGTGGCCTCTACGGCAACTCCGGGTTCGTCTCGTCGACGATCCTGACCGACCTGCGTCAGGCGGAATCAATCCTTACTTCACCGGTAGTGTGCGGGCTGTAGCCTCAAGCGCTGTTCTTGCGAATCTTGCGCTCAAAGCCCCGCTTAGAGCGACCGCTCTAAGTCTCAGCCACCTCACCTGGTCTTTGGGTACGTCTACTACTGCCTTCTGAACTTGTCATCCGACCACCTCCTTTCCGGTGTAATCGCAGATTAGTATGAAACGCTCGTGGCGTCAATCGGGGAAAAAGGTGTACCGGGGCAGGCAACAGCAGACGTGGCGCGGGCGCCACCGCCCGTGTTTCTTGGGAACAGCGGACTAGCAAACACGAGCGATCTATTGCGGCAGCCCAAACGCATACAAAGCGCTGCCTGCGGCGATCACCACATATTCGTTCCCGTCGACCGCGAATGCCACCGGCGGAGCATAGACCGCACCGCCCATCTGGAAGTGCCATAGCGGCTTGAGCGATTTGGCGTCGAACGCGATGAAGTTTCCTTCCGCATCGCCGCTAAAGACCAGGCCGCCCGCCGTCGACAGCACGCCGGACCACGTCGGCGAAGTATGCTGGAATTTCTGCCTGATCTCTCCGGTCGCAGGATCGATCGCTTTCAGGAATCCGAGATAGGGCTTGGCTTCTTCCGAAGGAAAGTATGCGCTGCCGTAAAACGCGTGTCCCGCCTCGTAAGGCTGAGGAGCCGTGCTGAAGATATCGCATTGATCGCGCGCGGTCACGTAGAACAATCCAGTCTGCGGATCGTATGCCGGCGCCATGAAGTTCGTCGTGCCCAGCGCGCCCGGACAGACGGTGTGCCCTGTCAAAGTGGGGGACGCATCTTTGTTCGCAACCGGGCGCCCCTCCGCATCTTTCGTCTCGCTCCAGGTTTGCTTTCCGTACGCCGTAGCGGAGATCAGTTTTCCGTTGCTGCGGTCAAGCAGGTAGAAGAATCCGTTGCGGTTGGCCTGGGCAATCAGATGCTTGCCACCCGCATCGATCATCACGGGCACCTGGGTTGCGTCCCAATCGTGCTCGTCGTGCTTGGTGAACTGGAAATACCAGTTAAGCTTGCCCGTATCGGCATTCAGAGCGAGAACGGAATTGCTGTAAAGATTGTCGCCTTCACGGCCGGCGCCGCGATTCGATGGAGATGGATTGCCCGTCGGCCAGAAGATCTGATTGGTCGCCGGATCGTACGTTCCAGCATTCCACGCGGGCGCTCCGCCCACCTTCCACGAATCGCCCTTCCAGGAGTCGTGTCCCGGTTCGCCGGGTCCAGGCACGGTATAGAAGCGCCACTTACGCGCGCCGGTGTCGGCATCGTAGGCATCGATGAATCCGCGGATCCCATACTCTCCGCCGGAAATGCCGAGCACCACGAGATTGTTCACGACCAGCGGCGCGACCGTGAAGCTGTTGCCGATGCGATAGTCGGCGGCAGTGACATCCCAACGTACCGTCCCAGTTTTCGAATCGAGTGCGATGACGTGCGCGTCGAGGGTTGCGAGAAAAACCTTGTCTCCGAGAATCGCCAGCCCGCGATTCACGTGGCCACAGCACGGTCGGATATCACTCGGCACCTGCCGCTGATACATCCAGATCGGCCGGCCGGTGCGAGCATCGAGTGCGAAGGCGCGATCGTCCTGCCCGGTAGCATAGAGAATTCCGTCAACCTCGAGCGGAGAGGTCTCAAGCTTCCCGGTGGCCCCGATCTGATACACCCATTTCGCGACCAGGGACTTTGCATTGCCGGTATTGATCTGATCGAGCCCGCTGAACCGCTTTCCGGAATAATCGCCCGAGTAGGTCATCCAGTTCTGCGGCTCTTTGGCGGCGTTGACCAGGCGGTCGGATGTTACCTGTGCGTCAAGCATCGCGGTGACGATCAGGACGCAAGCAAAAATTCGGGCTGCCATCTGCGCGCAACATCTTGCCACCGCGTGGAAGGGTGGCGCTTCAGCGCCGCGCCGCGAATGTCTTATGAGGCTGGGCTGCCCCAGAGATCTACGGGGCCTGAAGGCCGTGGCTATAACCCCACGTAACGCGGCCCTAAAAGGGCCGCTCTTCCACGGTTGCTCTGGGCTGTGGGAAGTCGCGGACTCTCGCTCTCGTCGGTGAACGCCCGTGTTCATTTTGCCGCCTCCCTCGCGAGAAACGCGACAATGTCGTCGAGATCTTTGTCGCTCAACAGATCTACGCCGTATTTCGGCATCGCCGACTCGCGGCTTTTCTGAAACGAGCGCAGCTTCTCTTTCTCCAGCAGGTGAATTTCCTCGCTCGTGTCCATGATTTGCACGCTGAAACTGTCTTCGTTGAGCGTGACGCCCTTGATTTGCTCTCCGTCGGCTGTTACGACGGTCACGGTCTCGTATTCCTGGGGAAATTCCTTCGTCGCCTCCGTCAATCCCCAGGCTAGCCGCCGGCTCGGATCACGCACCGAATCGATGATCGCTTCGCGGGTGCGTGACGCACCGACCGAGGTCAATTCCGGACCAAGCCTTCCCCCTTTGCCGTTGATCATGTGACAGAGTGAGCAGTTCGCGTCTCCAAAGAAAAGTTCTTTGCCGCGCGCAGCGTTTCCAGCCGGCTGGGCGGACGCTTTCACTTCCTGGCTGCGAATGTACGTAACGATTTGCCAGATCTCTTCGTCCGTCATTCCCACGCCTTGGCCGTTGGTCCCATTGGCGGGCATCGCAGTTCCCGGGATGCCGTTGCTGATGGTCTGGAACATCTCTGCATCGGTGTGTGCGTACCGTTTCTGCGCACGGGTCAGGTCAGGTCCGCGCCCGCCGCCGCGCGCGCCCAGTCCGTGGCACAGTGCGCAGTTGATGCGGAACTCGTATTCGCCGGCTTTGGCCGCCTTTGCGCTTCCGGCGAACGGATTACGCTGTTCGGCCGCTTGCGCCGCGATTGCCAGACACACAAAGACGAGGACGACGACCCGATATGCGGGAAACATGAAATCTCCTGCTTGGGAAATTGCCGCATTTTACGTCAAGGAGAACGGATTGCGGCTCTGGAAATCGTGGAGGAATCGCGAATTGCTCGCTCGTACATGACCGGCGGGCATCTGACGCCTGCACTTTTGGCTCTCTACACTGAAATCCGGGCTCCAGTCGCCGATGTTCCTGAAGAGGGCGAGGGATTTGCCTGAGACGGCTAAGTACGTGAGCCCTCAGCCTTTCCAGCGAAAGGCTTGCGGCTGTGGCAGTCCGAGATGAGCCAGCACGCGATAAGCGAATTCACGTGCCATTTCATCTAAGGAAGCAGGGCGGTAATAAAACGCCGGAATGAGGGGAAAGATAGTCGCGCCGGCATCCGCCGCCCGGTACATGTTGCGGATATGAATTTTGCTGAGCGGGGTTTCGCGCACGCAAAGGATCAGGGGCCTCTTCTCCTTGAGAGATACGTCGGCGGCCCGTTCGATCAGTTGGGCAGCAACTCCGTTCGCGATTCGGGCCAGAGTGCCGACGCTGCAGGGGATCACGATCATGGCGTCGGCGGGATAGGAACCGCTGGCCACGTTGGCTCCGATGTCAGCGTTCGATTGAATTTGAATTTTGCGCGCGGATCGTCCGCCGGGGAGCCCGAGAATCCGCCCCACAAGATTCGATCTGCCTTTGATATCGAGTTCTTCAGCCATGACCCGCAAGGCGCTGTCAGAGGCGATGAAGTTGACAGTCTCGATGCGCGGATCGCGCCCGACCGTGAGCAGAAGCTGCCGCAAAAAGATGGACCCGCTGGCCCCGGTGGTCGCGATCGTCAGATTCTTCGGCGGATGGTTCGACAAGAAGCCTCCGGGCAGGAACACCGGAGCATAGGGATTTGAGGAAGCAGAAGTCAAGCAAGCGAACGAAGAGCTGAGACAGTTATGGCATCACCTGCGAATCTACGATCCCGGCGCAGCGCGGCGCAGTTACAGGCGCTGGCTGGGGTCGAGCGCGAAATTCGCGCCCAGGACTCGCACAATCGCCGCAAATACCTGCGCGAGTTCAACCAAGCTTTTCGCAGCTATGAATCGCTGCTCGATCGCGAGCAGGTGCAAGAGGCGGTGAACGCAGCCGAAATCGTAATGATCGGCGACTATCACAGCTTGCCAGCCTCTCAGCGCTTTGCCGCATCGTTGCTGGAACAGCGTGCCATGAGCGGCAATCGGCCCGTAGTCCTCGGCCTGGAAACGATATTTGCCCGCGACCAGCACATTCTTGACGAATGGTGGCGGCGCGAGATCGAGGAATCCGAACTCAGGCAGCGTGTCCGTTTCGATCTGGACTGGGGATACGATTGGGCGCCGTTCTACGAATTACTGTTGGCGGCCCGCGACAACGCCGAGGCCCTGTACGGTCTCGATTGCATGCCGCGAGAGAGTCTGCGGAAGATTCGAGCCCGGGATCGTCACGCTGCGCTCAAGATCGCCGAGATCCGCCAGCGGCATCCGGAAGCAGTAATTTTTGTGCTTTTTGGAGAATCGCATTTTGCTCCGCACCATCTGCCGAAGCAGCTTCGCGAGCAGATGCCGGAAGCGAAAACCCTGACCGTCCTGCAGAACATCGATGCGCTCTATTGGCGCGCGGCCGGCGAGCGAGCCGACAAGGTCGAAGCCGTCCGCGTGAACGACGATGTCCTTTGCGCGTTCACCGCAACTCCACTGGAAAAATACGAGAGCTATCGCCTGTTCCTCGATCAATGGAGCCGCTGTGACGACGCCCCTGATTTTGCTCCGACCATCTACAACCTGGTGGACAGCCTTGCCGGTTTTCTGCAAATCAATCGCTATTCGCCGCACAACGGCACGCAACCGAAGTTTCTCGTCGACATGCTGCCCGAAGTCTGCGGGGGAGCGTCGGATGCGTTGCTGCGGCGCCTGTTTTCGCGCAAGGACTTCAGCGATTCACAATCCGCGGTGATGCTCGCTCGGGTCGAAGAATGCGGGAGTGCATATCTGCCCGAGGCAAATGCGATTTTCGTTCGGGAATTTCAAATGATGCATGCCGCCGAAGACGCAGCGCGGTTCCTGCATCACGCCTGCCAAGGGTTGCCCCGGCGGCGCAACGGACATCCCGCGTGCGGCTCGGAAATTGAGCAACCGGAACCCCGCAACCCGATTGACCGCTTCTACGCATGCGTGATCGAAGACGCGGTGGCGTATTTCGGATCACGCCTGCTCTACCCGTCGCGTCCGGCGCAGGGCGAGGAGGCTTGCCCGCCGCTGTCCCGCGCAGCTTGTGAAAAGGCAGGCCAGGCATCGGCTTGCGGAGACTCCGCAAAGGTTGAGGCCACGGCGCAAGAGTGGGGTTTCCGGATCGGCAGCCAGATTTACGACGCGTACCTTGCAGGGAAGATTACACCTGGTGGTGTACGGCGCCTATTCCTTGCTCATCTCGATGAGCCGGGCCTGGCGCGTAAAATCTGCCGCGCGGTGATTTCGAAACTGCGTTCTATCTCGCGCCCCATGGCCCGCGCGGCACACGCCTAAGAAATAGTTCGGCGCGGGAACGTTCAGCAACGGCGCTTCCTCATTGTTCACAGCCTGCAAATGCTAATCTAGACTTCACCGGCGAACGCTCACGGCCGGCTGCTGAGTTTCTGTGAACGCCGAATCCCTCCGTAAACTGTTCGACGAAGTCCGCCGCGGCAAGACCAAGCCCGACGATGCTGTCGATCGTCTGCGCCATTTGCCATTTGAGGATCTGGGCTTCGCGAAGGTGGATCATCACCGCGCCCTGCGCAATGGCATGCCGGAAATCATCCTGGGAGAGGGTAAAACCCCGGCGCAGGTCGCCGGAATATTTGCGCGCCTGGCGAAACACGGCGGCAACGTCCTGGCCACTCGTGTCAACCAAAAACAATTCGCTGCGGTAAAGAAAAAGATTCGGAGCGTTGAATATCGTGAACTGGCTCGCGCCATCGTTCTACAGAGAGATCCAACGAAATATGGGAAGGGAATTGTCGCGATCGTTTCCGCCGGTACCAGCGACATCCCTGTTGCTGAGGAGGCTCTCGTCACTGCCGAGCTGATGGGGAACGAGGTGCAGCATTTTTACGATGTCGGCGTGGCGGGGATTCATCGACTGTTGGCCAATCGGGAAGCATTGACCAAAGCTCGCGTTGTAATTGTGTGCGCCGGCATGGAAGGCGCTTTGCCCAGCGTCGTCGGAGGATTGGTTGGCGTTCCAGTAATCGCGGTGCCGACCAGCGTGGGATACGGCTCGTCATTCAAGGGGTTGACGGCGCTGCTGGGCATGTTGAATTCGTGCGCCTCCAACGTCTCCGTGGTCAATATCGATAACGGGTTCGGCGCGGGATATGTCGCATCGCTGATCAACCGCCTGCCCTGACACGCGCACCATGGTTTCTGAGGGCCCTCAGCACACAGGACACGCATAACCACACCAAGGTGCCGTTCGAACACCCACCCAAATAAGAAGGGCGCGGCTTGCGCCGCGCCCCGTCCCCGACAGCCCTACGACTTATCGACCACCAGCTTGTTATCAACCGTGAAGGCGCCGAAGATCTGGTTGGCGCGAATCCCGGCAATGTTCTTATCCATTGCATTGTCGACCGAGCCATACAGCGTCACATGTCCGTTGGCAACGATGATCCGGATCGGACGCGCTGGGTCCATTGCATATTTGACCAGCACGGGATCGCGGTAGATCGCACGCAAAGCCCGCACGCGCAGTCCATCGTCGAAAATCGAGACCGGCTCGACCGAAACGTTGTCGACCACGTCCTTGACGCCAGACATGTTCGCGATTTCTGCCAGCGCTTCGTCGCGGCCGACGCCGGTTCGATCCTGGCCCTCAACCGTCACCACGCCGTCTTTCACTCCGAGCGCGAAGTAATCGAACGTGCTGTCGTATCCCTCGCGCACGTAGCGCAGCTTGGTCGCCAGTTTCTCTTCCAGTTGCGCATCCGGGACGTTCGGTGCCGCGACCGTAACCAGGTTGCGCACGCCCTGCACATTCGCAGTCTTGCGCGCGAGTTTTGCGGCATCCAGCTTACGCTGATACAGATCCACGGTTCCGGTCAGCGTGACGATACCGTCTTCAACGTTGGCCGTCACACCGCGAAACTGACTCTTCGTCGCCAGTTTGTGGCTCACCGCATCCTGAATGCTGCCGTCGTAGCGCGCCGCGGAGCCGGTCTCGGCGAATACGCCGGCACTGGTCAGGCACGCTGCCAGTAACGCCGCCAAGTACATCTTCTTTACCGAAGTCATAGGTCACCTCCACCCATTGACGAATCTTTACGAATTAACTGCATGGTTAATTCTTTCGATGCGGCAGGCCGGAGCGAAGATGCACGTGCCGGCGGACAAGAACAGCGGTCAATGCGCCGGTGCGTGTGCGCAACTTTCATCACGCAGTGGGGTTCCTAAGGGAGGTTGTTTTTCCTACTTTTCGAGTCCAGACCAATCAGTCAATTGCACTGGATGTCCACTCTTGACGATGGTGGGATAGACGTTATCAAACCCCTTGTGGTCTGAGGGACCGTAGGCCAACATCAGTTTGGGGCCGAGGCCAACATTGAGGTCGTGAATCGACTCAATGGCAGAAATAAATCTTTGCCGAGTTAAGTCCTTGCCCGCACGCTTGAGTCCTTCGACGACTACCATTGCATCTACGAAGCTTTCCAGGCTGACAAAGCTGGGAGGCGTGTCCGGATAATATCTTCCCAGATTCTTCCGATACAGAGCCACGGTGGGATACTCGATGCGATCGTACGGCGGAACCACCTGGGTGATGACCGTGCCTTCCGCGTCCGGTCCTGCTTCTTTAATAAATTCCTCCGTCCCGACAAACGACACCGTCAGAAATTGAGGGCGCCATCCTGCGGCATGAGCTTTCTTGACGATCGCGGCCACCGGGGCGTACGGGCCCACGAGAATGACCGCCTGTGGTCGGGCCGCCATCACGGTCTTCAGCCCAACGTCGACATCCATCGTGTTGCGCTCGAAAGTCCCCAGGGCGGCGGGGCTGGAGCTGTGTTTCTGAAGAGCGAGCTTCACGCCGTCGAGCACGGTCTTGCCGAAAGCGTCGTCCTGGTAGATCACGCCGATCTTGCGCAGATTGATGCTCCAAAGCTTGTCCACCTGCTCGCGAGTTTCATCGTAGTACGACGCGCGAACGTTGATGACGTAGCGCTTGAGCGGTTCGTAGAGCATCTGCGCCCCGGTGAACAGACCTACGACCGGGATCTTTTCCTGCTCCGCCATCGGCACATACACCTTGGCAGTCGGGGTGCCAACGAAGAATCCCAGCGCAAACACGCCTTCCTTAGTCATCCGCCGGAAGCAGGCTGGTGATTTCTCGGGATCGTAACCGTCGTCGAATGCGAGCAGTTGCACCTTGCGTCCGAAGACCCCACCTTCGTCGTTGATGGAATGCAGATAGGCGGTCGCTCCCAGCACGGTCTGGTTGCCCAGAAAGCGGGCCGGACCGTCGAGGGCCGAGCACGATCCGATGAGGATGCTGGTGTCAGTAACGCCGGGTGTTTGCGCGACTGCGAAAGGTGTTGTAATCCCCACTGCGAAAATCGAGAAAACGAAGGCACGAAAGCCCCAAGCTTTCACGCTAGAACAGCTCATGTGTAACCCCCTCTTGCTCACTCATCCACCGCACCGGATACAGTCGCCGAGGATTCCAGGTTATGAAAAACTGCAATGTAGTGAAGCTATTCTGCCACGCAATGGGGCGAGCGGCTATGGGACGGGGTCACAATAGTAACTTGTCGAGCACTGGCGAGACCGGTTCCATTTTGGGAATGTTTCGATTCCGGATTACCCCCGTAACTTTCGAGCGAGTACCGCGCATTCTAATCTAGGACCTGCGATTTCAGAGGGGGACTCGCAGATGGGCGAACGTGTCGGCCAAACTTCGCCGGCTGATCTGGCTCGCGCCAGTCGGCTGCAAAAAGCGCTCGACACGGGCGCTCCCCCCGCATTCATCTCGCCGAAAATTGCGCCATCGCACGCCAACGGCGCCTGTACTGGTAGCGCATGTCCAGTGCCTCCTGCTTTTCTCCCGTTCACCAGTTCCAAGAGCGCCAGCACGCGCCTGGAATTCCTGGAGCAGATGTTTCATGCGTTCCCGGATGCTCTGAGCATTGCGGATTGCTCGCATTGCGTGCTGTGGGCGAACGACACATTCGCCCGCATGTTCGGCTACACCGCGGCTGAGATGCTGGGGCAGCCTCTGGAGAAATTTGTCGTTCCTCCGGACAAGCTGGCCGAGTCTCAGTGGGTCACCGAGACTGTCGCCCGGGGCGAACGCATCAGTATTGAGACCAAGCGCAAAACGAAAGATGGAACTTTGTTGGATGTGTCGGTTTCGTGTGCTCCACTCCTTCTCGACGGGAAGATGGCCGGTTTTTATGCTGGATATCGCGACATTTCTGATCGCAAGCGGGTAGAGGCGCTCAGTTCGGCGCTCTACCGGGTCGCCGAGAAAAGCAGCAGCGCGCATGATTTGCATCAATTTTTTGCCTCCGTGCACAGCATTGTTGACGAATTGATCTATGCCCGGAACTTCTACATCGCGCTCTACGATCCCGCCAGCGAGTTGCTGACATTTCCCTACTTCGTGGATGAGCATGATTCCGCTCCTGCTCCCAAGAAGCTGGGGCGCGGCTTGACCGATTGCGTGATCCGTGCCGGAGAACCGTTGCTGGCTACCCCGGAAGTTTTGCAGGAGATGGAAGACCGCGGCGAGGTAGAGCGCAGCGGCGCGCGATCGCTCGATTGGATGGGCGTTCCGCTCAGAGTCAACGGGCACGCATTCGGCGCGCTCGTGGTGCAGACATATTCGGCCAATATCCGTTACGGGGAGCGCGACAAGGAGATTCTGACGTTTGTAGCCCGTCAACTGGCGAGCGCGGTCGAGATCAAGCGCAACGAGCAGGCTCTGCGCCGTTCCGAAGCCCGCTACCGTTCGCTGGTGCAGAGCTCGGTCTACGGCATTTATCGTTCCAGCCTGGAAGGGCGATTTCTCGATGTAAATCCCGCGCTCATCGCCATGCTGGGCTATGGTTCGGCAGAAGAAGTCTTGCTGCTCGATCCGGAGAAAGATGTCTTTGCCAATCCCGAAGAGCACGCGCGATTGGTGGATGAGTTTCGGCGGACAGGGCGGCTCGACGGCATCGAATTGAAGTGGAAGCGCCGCGGCGGAAGCACGATCATGGTACGGATCAGCGGCCGAGCTGTCAGCAGCGCTGACGAACCGGCGGACGTACTGGAAGCCATCGCCGAAGATGTGACGGATCGCCGCGCCCTTGAAGATCAGTTCCGGCAGGCGCAGAAGATGGAGGCAGTAGGCCGTCTCGCGGGTGGCGTAGCGCATGATTTCAACAATCTGCTGATGGTGATTGGCGGATATGCGGAAGTCATTCTCGCCGAGCTCCCACCCGATCATCCCCTACACGATAAGGGCGAAGCCATTCAGCAGGCCGCCGACCGGGCTACGACCCTGACCCGGCAATTGTTGGCCTTCAGCCGCAAGCAATTGCTCGAATTGAAAGTGGTGGATGTGAATGCGATTGTGCAAGATATGGAGCGTCTGCTGAGCCCGCTTATCGGTGAAAACGTGGAATTGGTCACTGTCTTGGCTCCGGAAGCTGCCCATACTCGCGCCGACGCCGGTCAACTGGAGCAGGTCCTGATGAACCTGGTGGTCAATGCCAAAGATGCGATGCTCAATGCCGGCAAGCTCACGATCCAGACGCAAATCACGGTGGTCGACGAGACCCACCGCCGCAGCCCACAATTTATCCGGCCCGGCAACTACGTTGTGCTTTCGGTGAGCGATACCGGTATGGGAATGGACAAAGAAACCCAATCCCGCATTTTTGAACCGTTCTTTACTACCAAGGAAAAAGGCAAAGGGACGGGCCTCGGCCTCTCCACCGTATATGGCATCGTCAAGCAGAGCGGCGGATATGTGATGGTTCAGAGCGAACCAGGACAGGGCAGCACCTTTCAGATCTACCTGCCACATGTGGAAGGGGCGGCTGAGAAACACCTGTCTCCACCGCCGGACGCCACTCTCGGCGGCACCGAAACCGTGCTACTGGTGGAGGACGAAGAATCCGTGCGGCAGTTAGTGCGCGACACGCTCGGGAGCAAGGGCTACCACGTTCTCGAAGCGGAAAGCGGAGAACAAGGCATGGAAGTCGCGGCTCGCCACCAGGGCGTCATCCACCTTGTGATTACCGACGTTGTCATGCCTGGAATGGGCGGGCGCGAGTTGGTGAAGCAACTGGCCCACGCGCGGCCCACGACAAAAGTCTTGTTCCTCTCTGGATACACCGAAGACACCATCCTCAGCGACGCTTCAATCGAGAGCGGCACCGCATTCCTGCAAAAACCCTTCAGCCTGCAGAACCTGTCGCGAAAAGTAAGAGAAGTCCTGGGCTAATCTGGCCTTCCCACCTGATTTCGTAAATTCACTTTCTTTCTTGACCGAATCGAGCCTGGCGGTGAAACTTTTTTCTACCGGTCAGCGTCCTATTGAACTAGGGATAGGCAATAAATCAGCGTTGTGTGCTTATAGAAGAGGGCCCCATGCTCATCAAAAAGGCGGACGATCTTCGGTCGTCCGAGATTACTCCCAAAAGCCTGTACTTGAACCGGCGCAAATTTCTGGCGGGAGCGGCGCTGGCCGGAGCCGCGGTAGCCGTGGGCTTTGAGCTGCGCGAAGCTGTTTCGCCGTCGCGCACCGCGCTGGCCGGGAACAAGATCGGCGGCATCCAGAAGAGCCCATTCAGCACGACCGAAACTATTACTCCTTACAACGATGTGACCCACTACAACAACTACTACGAGTTTTCAACCGACAAAACAGGTCCTGCGGAGCTGGCCAAGGATTTCCGCTCCCGTCCGTGGAAAGTCAAAATTGACGGCCTAGTCGCAAAGAAGCAGGAACTTGACGTCGACACCATCATCAAGATGGCGCCTCCGGAAGAACGAATTTACCGGCATCGCTGCGTCGAAGGGTGGTCCATCGTCGTGCCATGGATCGGCTTCTCGCTTAGCGAATTCATCAAGCGCGTGAATCCCACGAGCAAGGCCAAGTATGTTGAGTTCACTACTCTTCTCGACCCGAGTCGCATGCCGGGTCAGCGGCGCGATGTTCTGGATTGGCCATATAAGGAAGGCTTACGAATGGACGAGGCCATGCATCCCCTTGCCCTGCTCTGCTTTGGCATGTACGGCGAGGATCTTCCCAATCAGGATGGAGCGCCGCTCCGGGTAGTGGTGCCCTGGAAATACGGATTCAAGTGCGCGAAAGGTATCGTGCGTATTCGCTTCACCGAGAAGCAGCCGATGAATAGCTGGAATCTTTCCGCTCCGCAGGAGTACGGGTTTTACGCCAACGTGAATCCGACCGTCGATCACCCACGCTGGAGCCAGGCAAGGGAGCGCCGGCTCGGCGAATTCTATAAACGACCGACCTTGATGTTTAATGGCTACGATCAGGTCGCGAGTCTCTACAGCGGCATGGATCTGAGGAAGAACTTCTAGAGGGTGGTCAGGCCGCCCGTGGTCAGTTTGGCAGCGCACGGCAGTTTAGGTCGCAGGTCTCAGAACTGTCTCGCAAGTGCCGTTTTGGACGAGCCGGCTTCCACTGACGACTGACTCACGGTTCACTTTTTGATGGTTCGCTATTTCAAACCCGTTGTGTTTCTCGCCTGCCTCGGGCCCCTGGGGACGCTGGTGTGGCGCGGCCTGCACTCCGAACTGGGCGCGAATCCCATCGAAGCCATCACCCATGGCACCGGGGACTGGACGCTGACTCTGCTGCTGGTCACGCTTTCTATCACACCCCTGCGGAAGCTTACCCGCCAGTACTGGCTGATCGACTTCCGCCGCATGATCGGCCTGTTCGCATTTTTCTGCGGGTGCCTGCACCTGATGACCTACGTCTGGCTCGACAAGTTCTTCGATGTTCACGAGATGTTGGCCGACATTGCCAAGCGCCGGTTCATCACTGCAGGAATGACAGGGTTCACGCTCATGATCCCGTTGGCGCTGACCTCGTCAAAGTGGTCGATCCGCAAGCTGGGTGGCAAACGATGGCAGGCCCTGCACCGGCTGATCTACTTCAGCGCCGCCGCCGGCGTCATTCATTACATCTGGCTGGTGAAGGCGGACTTGCGCAAACCGCTGGAGTACGGAGCGGTACTGGCAGCACTCTTGCTCCTCCGAGTAGGGTTCTGGTTGCGATCGCGAGCGGCAATGATCCGCAAGACGCAACTGTCGGAAGTTGGAACCAGCCACTAAGAACCATCTATCAAAAAAGGAAAGCTGCGAAGCTTCAACCTCTGTGGGTGATAGCTTCGCAGCCGTTCGGCTAGCGGTTCTTCTGAGGAGCCATCCGCTTGCGCGCCAAGACCCGCATCGTCGGAATTGTCCGCGGGTGCCCAATGGACGCTTGGGCAGCACTAGGCGCGCTCTGCAACTCCAGCGAGCCCAAAGTCGCCTCGGTGTTATCCGCAGCTATGAATAACGCACTCGTGTTATCGACCGGATAGTAGAAAATGCCGGCCACTCCTCCTTGAGTGAACGAGATTGTCCCCGTGCCGCTGGAGGGCGGGGTGTAGGTGCCGTTTACGTTGGCGGTGGATGTCGATCCGCCGAATTGTGGAGAAAAATCGTTCACATCCACCAGGCCGGTGACAGTGGCCCCGCTGATTTTGAACTCGGCGATCTCGTCAATCTCGGCAACGTTGGTTACGTCTTCGCCGGTCAGGATCATTCCATAACCCTGCGACGTGCTCAGGGTCGCGCCGGACTGTTGGACTAACGCAGTCCCGCCAGTCACATTGCTCGCGAACCCGCCGGGATCGGCTTCCAGCAGCAGCAGGCCAGCGCTTGAAGGATAGGCGGCGAAGGTTGTGCCACCCGCAAAATTGGCCATTGTGAGCTCGAACCGTCCGCCTCCGGTCGCCAAGAAAGTGCCGCTAAAACTGAAGGGAGTTGCGGGATTCGTGTTGTTGTCGATCACGCCCGCATCATTTACATCTTCGACTCCGTTGGTTAGCTGGCTGGTGCCATCCGAGGTCATCAGACCCGCCGTCACAAACAGGTCCCCGTTTGAATCCAGGCCACTCATGTTGAAGACCAGATTGCCCGCGGGAATTGACGCCGAAGGTTGATCGTAGGCATCGCCGACCAGAATGGCTTGCCCGTCTTTTTCAATAAATTTCAGGTGCCTGCTGTCGACCGCATAAACATCGAATGAAAAGGTGCCGAACGTTGAGGCCAACGTCGCGGTTCCGGGAGTGGTCCCCGATCCGAGTGTGACCGATCCGGTCAGGGCCAACTGAGTGCCGATGATGCCGTTGTGGTTGAAGTCGGCCACGCCCGTTGCAATTGTTCCCGAAGAATTAAGACTGAATGCTCCGACCGTAAACAATGAGCCATTGCTGTTGTCGCCGCCGGAGAGACTGAACGCATATGGAGTGGTGGCGAGCGTTGTGCCGCTCGCCTGAGCGTCAATTGTTCCGCTTCCTGTGCCCGCTCCGTCGTAGCGAATGACCAGTCCATGGGAACTCGAGGTCAGTACAAAATCGATATCGGCCTCGCTCGTTCCCGCAACTCCTTGAATCGTGTAGAAGAGCCGCGCGAATCCACGCCCATCCGACGTGATGCGATACGTGCTGTTGCTGCCAATCGCCGCAGCTACGATGGGCCCTCCCGGACTATCCAGGTCTACGCTTCCCGACGAAATGTTTCCGCCGCTGCAGCCGCAAGCCGTGAACGTTCCAGCCATCGCGAAAACCCCATTCACGTCTGCGCCCGCGACTGAGAACGTATAGGTCCCATTCAGATTCGTATTGCTGTAGGCGCCGCTCGGTGGCGGGGTTGGCGGAGCAGTGCTGCTGCCTCCGCAACTTGCTAAAACAGCAATCGCAGCAAAGCTAATGGGCAGAACAAACGAATCTCGCAAAGACATGAAATCCCCCTGACGGATGGCTTGGGCTCGATGCAATCTTTTGGGCTCAGACTAGCACGTATGAGATGCCGCTAGATTCAACCCGAATCCAGGGAATAAGTAGCGTTAGAAAGGCAGGGGTTTACACACTTTTACGATTACGAAAGTGTTTTGTTTCGCATCTCAAGCGAGGGCGAGAGCTGAAGAAATCTTAGGGATGCACCTCGGCCTCGACATTCGCGAGCCGCCGCAACGAGTCTCCATATGGAGCCTTGGCAATCCCCCTCTCGGTGATGATCGCGGCCACATACTTCGCAGGCGTCACATCGAACGCCGGGTTCTCTACGCTCACACCGTCTGGCGTCATCTGCTTGCCCGCGATGTGGGTCACTTCTTTTTCGCTGCGCTGCTCGATGGGGATTTTGCTTCCATCCGGACACGCCAGGTCCACGGTCGAAATCGGTGCGGCTACGTA
Organism: uncultured Acidobacteriota bacterium; assembly: GCA_963807095.1. Classification (GTDB taxonomy): domain Bacteria; phylum Acidobacteriota; class Terriglobia; order Terriglobales; family Acidobacteriaceae; genus Sulfotelmatobacter. Next base: position 85,735 of record CAWEAF010000006.1, read on the forward strand.
GAATGGGATGCCATGCTCTTTGGCAAGGATCGCCACCGTATAGGTTCCAATCTTGTTGGCCACATCGCCATTCGCGGCAATGCGGTCGGCGCCCACTACGATTGCTGCGATCTTGCCCTGCTTCATCATCGCTCCGGCCATGTTGTCGGCGATCACAGTCGTGGGAATGCCGTCCGCAATCAGTTCCCATGCGGTGAGGCGTGAACCTTGCAGAAAAGGGCGAGTCTCGTCCGCGTAAACGTGAATCTTCTTGCCCTGCTCGACCGCCGCGCGGATCACGCCGAGCGCAGTGCCATATCCTGCCGTGGCTAAGGCGCCGGCATTGCAGTGGGTCAGCACGCCGCCTTCGCTGGGCATCAGCGTTGCGCCGTGCCGTCCCATCGACTGGTTGGCGGCAATGTCTTCGGCGTGCATGCGCTGCGCTTCTTCGATCAGCGTCTGCTTGATCTGCGGGATCGGGCGGATGCGGATGCGCTCGAATTTCTCCTGCATCCGGCGGATCGCCCAGAAAAGATTCACGGCTGTGGGCCGAGTCTTGCCAATCAGATCGCAGATCTGATCGAAGTCGCGCTTGAGGTCGCCCGTCGACTCCGCCTTGGAGTTGCTGACGCCGAGTGCGATACCCATCGCGGCGGCTACTCCAATGGCCGGAGCCCCGCGCACCACCATGTTGCGGATTACGTCGGCGACCTGCTCATGGGTCCGGCAGGTCACGTAGATTTCTTCGGTGGGCAGCTTCGTCTGATCGATGAAGCGTACCCCTTTGTCCGTCCATTCGAGCGTATGAATCATGAGTTAGTCGTTAGTCGTTGGCTTTACGTTGCCGGAAACCGAGGTGCGTTTCCGGTTCATACTTTGTGCGCTTCGCATCGATTTCTGGGATTGTTCGTGACTGCCGGCCTGCCGCAGACTTCACAGGTCGCCGCGATCGCAAAGACGCTCGGCGTGGTGTCGTCATTCTGCAGGACGTGCTCCTTGCGCACTTCGTCGGCACGGAAGATGGAAATGAACGGTGCCGGCGCCGCCGCCTTTTCAACGTTGGTGCGCCCCTTGGCCTCTTCCCGCTCTACCAGGCACATCGCCCCAACGATCTCGAATCCGAATTCACGCGCGGCCTCAATCGCCTGTACCGTCGATGCGCCGGTAGTACACACGTCGTCCACGATTACGACCTTGGCACCCTTCTGCTGAAAGCCTTCGATGCGCCGTCCCGTCCCGTGCTGCTTTTCAGCCTTGCGAACGAGAAACCCGTTCAGCTCGCCGCTGACCACCGCAACTGCGACCACAATGGGATCCGCTCCCATGGTCAGGCCGCCAATGGCATCAGCCTTCCACCCGCGTCGCCGGATCTCTTCCAGAAAAACTTCGCCCGTCAGCCGCGAGCCTTTCGCATCAAGCGTGGTCGTGCGGCAGTCGATGTAGTAATCGCTGGTTCCTCCGGACGAGAGCTTGAACTCGCCCAGGCGAAATGACTTATGTGCCAGCGTGCTTAGTAATTTTTGCCGCGCGGATTGCATAAAAAACTACGATAACACGGCCCCGCTGAGTGCGCATTTGCGGCATTTCGGTTCAGCGCACTTCGGCTTTGGAGTCGAAGAGTTGGAATTCGCGAATATGGGCTTCGGAAGTGGAAGATAGAATATTCAGCCGCACGTGAGACGCGGTGACAGCAGGGAAGCGGTCGATCTTTTTGTGGCCGACTGCCTGGCCTCGGCTCACCTCCACCCACTTCCCGGCTTGAAGGGCTTCAATTGCGTACTTTTGCACATGCTGCCCGTCGTTGAGCCATTCCATCGTCAGGGCTCGGTCGAACTTGATGGGCTTGTCGAAGTTCACTGCCAGCACAGCCTGATGAGAACCTGTAGGAGCGGACCAAAACGTGTCGGGATTTCCATCGAGTGCTCTTTCCTGATCTGCAGTTGTGCCGGCGTGCTTCGCAACCAGGTTGTTGCCGTAGAGGCTTCGCACGATTGCGCCAAACTCTTTGAGCCGCTGCACATCCGACTCCGGAATGAGTCCGCGACGATCCGGCGCGATCCCCAGCATTAGCTGTCCGCCGTGTCCCACCGTCTGCTCGTAGGTCGAAAGCAAATCGGCCACGCTCTTGAGGCTCGATTCGTCATTGGGATGCCAGAACCAGTGACTCTTCCGCAGCGGCGTGTCTGACTCCACCGGACGCCAGCGCAAGTATCCATGCCGATCGATCACGTTCCAGTTCTCGTAAGGAATGATTCCTTCTTCGTTCCCGCCCCAGCGAATGTCGCCGTACTCAAACAGCGCCGTATCCGCAAAGACCAGCGTATTCGGCTGCAGCATCCGAAGTTCCTCGACGACGCGCGGAAAATTGTAGACATGACCGCCGCTTCCGGCGCCATCCAGCCAGAACTCTTCGAGCTGCCCGTAGTTTTGCGCCAGTTCGTCGAGTTCCGCAGTGTAGTACTTGTCGTATTCGGCCGAATTGCTGTAGCGCGGCTCGTGGCGGTCCCACGGCGACAGATAGACTCCAAACTTCATTCCGTACTTTCTTGCCGCCTGCTCCACCCGGCGCACTACATCTCCTTTGCCGTTTTCCCAAGGACTGCTCTTTACGCTGTAATCGGTTTGCGCGGTCGGCCAGAGGCAAAATCCGTCGTGATGTTTGGCGACAAAAACCACGTACTTGATTCCCGCAGCCTGCAGCGCTTGCATCCACTGCTCGGGATCGAATTGCGAGGGATTGAAGACTTTGGGATCCGCGGTGCCATCGCCCCATTCGCGATCCATGAAGGTATTGGGACCGAAGTGAATGATTGCGCCCAGTTCGAGATCCTGCCACTCAATCTGTTGCGGGGAGGGCTTCATCTCCGAGAAATTCTGTGCGCCGCTGGCAAGACCACACGCGAAGACGAGGACGAAGGCGCCTGCGATACGAACCAGTCGTGACATGCGCAGAAATCGTATCACCCTCGACGGAGGGGCCGAGAGCCGAAGGCGAGATTCGGACCAGGAAGGAAATTCAGGAGGAGAGTTGGAGGCGCGGGTCGGAATCGACCCGTTAGCACTTTTTTGAAATCAGTAACTGACAGGTTCTACAAGTCAAATGAACCAAGCAAATGAAGGAATGGCTGACGTGAGAGCACAAATTAGCACAAGTTTCTGGGATTCTCTTTCCTCTTTTGCGCTATCATCGCAGTCTTATGAGCGAGAATCGCAGAAAGACAATTCAGCAGAAGACCGCAAAACTAGAAGACCTCGGACAGAGGCTCCAGCGATTTGTGGATATAGGGGGTGACTTGAAATCCCCAGAGGCGGCTCCGTTGGGCTTGGAATTCATTAAGGCCTTTAACGATCTCTCAACGGAATTCGGCTACGAAATTCTCAAGCCTATTAAGAAAACCTAAGCGACTGCCCAGGTGCGCTGGGCCGTGACGGGGCTAATCTGCGTCGTTTTGGCCGGGAACATATATGCCGTACACCGTGTTGTCCGAGTTCCAGTAAAGATTTTGCGCGAACTTCGTGGTGTGTTCTTCTCCAAAGATGTCTTCATAAGTCACGACGCCCCAAGTGCACAAGCACCGACCAATCCCTTGCTTAATGTCGGCGACGTCAGCAATGGGCACAAAATCGCCCACAGCCGAAGCCATGATGTAGCTGAGGTGTGCGCCTACCGTCGCATCGCCTTCGTTGTTCTCAGGTGGCAATGGGAACGCAAAGTCGTTGGGGACAGGATTAGGGATGACGGCAGCAGTCTTCCGCATGCGCACCCGGCGAGCGGCGGAGTTGCCAGTATTTACTAGATTGGGCCGCGCAACGAATTTCTTATCCGGCTGGCCGGGGACTCTTCGCTCCTGAAAAACAGCGTCACCTATAGTAACAGTGAGATACGCACGCATGACCGCCCTATTGCCAATATCGATAGTCTTAGCGATTGTTTCCATCGCGGTTGCTGATCTAGCCGCTTCTTTGAGATGGCGCTCCATGGCTTTCGACTGCTCACTCGAAGCATCCACGGAGCGCTTCAGTAATTTCACCTGCCAAAAAATGAGAACGACTCCGAGAATTCCACCCACGACTCCGAGTATCGTAGCCAGAAGGTAGGCACGATAGAGCCGATCGTGGCGGGGATCGTAGGGATCGCTTTCTTTGGCGCTTATCTCTTCTTTGCCTACTTCGAAGGCCGCAGCCAGCCATTGGCTCTGCGGTGGCGGGTTATATGTTTCATATCGAGCATCATATGTCTCGTAAGGGTGGACAGATGTGTTTGTAAATAACAGGAGCGTTCCAAGCACCAAGAAGCACATAGTCACTCCGTGACAAACCGTATACACGAGGGGCTAATCAGCACGACTACTTGCGGACGCGCCCATTCTGCTCCCACTGCCATTAGGACTTCCACGCACTCAGGAGTCGCCGGACATCAGCGGGACTGGGTAGCTTCCCTCGACCTGAGCAACATTGCGTGAGCGCTTTGACGTATGTATCCCAGACAGCTGGCTCACTCAGCCCGGATAGCTCGAGCCGCAACTCCTAATCTCGGGACGGCTCATCGGCTTGTCCGCCCATTGCTCGGCATTTTGACTCCCCCGCCCCGAACGAGAAACAAAGAGAATCCCGTCGCTCAATCAGTTTTCGCAATTCGGTTTAACAAACCACTTGTAGTAGTTCTCGGCGGCCTTCTGCTCCGCGTCTGTAGCTGCGGGCATCTGGACGTAGCGGACTGAGTTGTCGGAGCATGCACAACTCTGTTCCTTGGTTTCCTTGCGCTTCCAGTCCGCTTCAGATGTTAGTTGAATACAAGTTTCCCCGGTGGCGCCGTCAAAGCGCCATGTCCTGAGTCCCTCATTTCGAAGCTCGTAGTGGTGCTCCACCTTCGGCTTCTGCTTCAACTCGGCAACTTCTGATTTGAGTTGTTTTACATCGGCTTCCAGTGAGCTAATCCGCTCATTCTGCTTTTGCGGATCACAACTAGAGCCATCGAGCAGCACAAACAGACACAACAGCAGAGCGAGCTTTGCCATCTTTGCCTCTTCGCACGATTGCCACGCAACCGGCTAGGTATTTGAGTAGGGGGAAGGCCATTATGCGCTTTGTACGCACTGCCGCGCCATAGATGAGCTGTCGTCTGCCCCTAGTAGACACTGACACCAGACACTCGGGCGGTGGTGTAGCATGACCATGGATTCCGCGCCGCCGCTCATCAGCGCGAAAATGCTGTCAGTAATTTCCGCAAGTCTTCCGAGCGGTTCTCATCGCCATCGGGAATCGAATGGCCGTGTCCAAAATGACCACGGAGTTAGGTACGGATTTAGCAAAAAAAGGGGACGAGCGAGCACTAAAAAACCCGCGATCTTCGCGGGTCCTTGCGTTCTTGATTTTGGAGGCGCGGGTCGGAATCGAACCGACGCATAAAGGTTTTGCAGACCTCTCCCTTACCACTTGGGTACCGCGCCCCTGCTCAAGCCGTCAATGTTCCGTAACGGAAGACCTCATCCGCGGAGCACGAGCAAGTTGGAAAGCATGGAAATCTGGAGCGGGAGACGGGATTTGAACCCGCGACTTCGACCTTGGCAAGGTCGCACTCTACCACTGAGTTACTCCCGCTCGACTGCAAAATTATATCATTCGCCCTTGGCAGCGCCTATGACGCCAAGCGCCGTGATAAGACAGCCGAAGCCGCATATCGCGACCTGAACTGGCGCGCTATACAGCCCGGTTTACGCTAATTCTAGCTTCGATTTTCTTCGCGGCCCGGTCCAGCTTCACGATACGGAAATTCCGCACCTGCCCCGCGCGGGTAGGTTCAATCTTGGCTGGTCCCCCGCTGCCCGTCTTCCATCGCGCCTGCAGCATGGAACTCAGCGACGACAGGTCAGCCTTGGCTGGCTTGGCCGGTTCACTTTTGGTTGCAACGGCCGCGCTCATCTTGCACATGGCGTGAATGCCGTCGCCCAATTCCACGCGGGCCTGCGCAGCGGAGTCGTCCATGAGCCGGCCGGTCACCACGTCTCCCTCGTTGTGCTCGGCGACATATTCATCGATTCCAGTCGGCACCAACTGCTTGATGCTCAATTTCATTTGCCGCTTCTCGGGATCCAGGCCAATTACCAGAGCTTGCACCACCTGGCCAACACGAAGCACATCCGCGGGTTGATTGATTCGTTTCTCCGCGCTGATCTCGCTGACGTGGACCATGCCCTCCAACGCCTCCGAAATCTGCACGAAAGCGCCAAACTTCGTCAGGCTTGTAACGGGACCTTCCACGGCCGAACCGATGGGAAAACGCTGCGGCACATCTACCCACGGGTCGCCCAACGCCTGCTTGAGTCCCAGCGACATACGGCGTTCGGCCTCACTTACCCCGAGAATCACGGCGTCTACGGTTTCGCCTTCCTTCACAACGTCGCCGGCCTTGCGGATTTTTCCTTTCGCCCAGGACATCTCGGAAATGTGAATCAGGCCTTCAATGCCCGGCTCAAGTTCAACGAAGGCGCCAAAATCCATCAGCCGGGTCACCGTGCCGCGGACTCGATCTCCCGCCTTGTACTTCTGCGCGACAGCGTCCCAGGGATGCGGCTGCAGCTGCTTGAGTCCTACCGAGATGCGGCGCTTGTCGGATTCATTCGCCTGCTTTAAAACTCTGACTTCAATCTGCTGTCCGACCGAGAGCACGTCGCCGGGTTTGTTGATGCGGCCCCATGCGATATCGCTCACATGCAGCAACGCATCCACGCCGCCCAGATCGACGAACGCTCCGTAGTCCATCAGGCTTCGAACCGTGCCGGTGATCGTGTCGCCTTCTTTGATCTGCCCGAAAATTCGTTCTCTGGCGGATCGTTCTTCTTCCTCCGCGACGACGCGTCGATCGACGACCACATCTTCATCGGTGACGTCGAGCTTGATAATGCGGCAGCGAATTTCTTGTCCAACCAACTGCTCCATTGCGGCTGCGTCCCGCGCTCCGCTGCGTGACGCCGGCATGAAGGCTCGAACTCCTATGTCCACGCTGAATCCGCCTTTCACTACGGCGGTCACCGTGCCCAGTACCGCCGACTTATCCGCGAAGGCTTTCTCCAGAGCGCTCCAATCCATCGGGCGCTCGACTTTGAAGCGCGAAAGCTCGTAATAGCCATCGAGATCGCGACCTTTGACTGTAACCACCGCCTTGTCGCCCGGCTTTAGCGTCTCTCCCTGCAGAGCGGAGACCGGCAAGATGCCTTCCGACTTGAATCCAATGTCGAAGAACACAGATTCCGCCGTGACCGCGATGACGGTCGCCTGCAGTTGTCTGCCGCCCTCAATCTTGTGCGAATGGCTCTTCTGGAACTCGGAGAGAATGTCACCGAATGACTCGGTCGAGGTTAGAGATTCTGGATTTCGGGTGGAGGGGTTAGCTGGATCAGACATGAACGATCAAGGACCTTTTGCGAGATGAGGATGCAGTTAGGATAACACCGGCGCAATCTTAAGAGCGATTCGGAACGTGGAAGAGCGGCCCTTTAGGGCCGCGTAAGCCGTGCAAATCAAGCTGGGCTTCAGCCCCTGAATGCCTTTGAATGAGCGCGGCCTTAAACTGCCGGGAATCAGACAGAATTAATCGCAGCTTCCTACCGATGTGATACTACCTACCTCAATGGCGCGCCCACTGGGGATCATCTTCCGGATTCACAATCTGTCCGTCCCGCATGTGAATGATGCGATCTCCGTAGCTGGCCGCCTGAGGATTGTGGGTAATCATCAACACCGTCTGCCCCAGTTCCTGGTTCGATCTCCGCAACATGCTCAGCACAATCTCGGAGTTCTTGGAATCGAGATTGCCAGTCGGTTCGTCGGCCAGCACCACGGCTGGCTTGTTGACCAAAGCGCGGGCCAGCGCGACCCGCTGCTGTTCTCCGCCAGATAGTTCAGAAGGCTTGTGCGGCAAGCGCTTGCTCAAACCGAGCAGGTCGGTAATCCGATCGAAATGCGCCGGATCATGGTTGCTGTTTCCGGAGATTTCCTTGGCCATCAGGATATTGGAGCGGGCGTCGAGCGTGGGCAGCAGGTTGAATTTCTGAAATACGAAGCCGATCTTCCGCTTCCGCATGCGAGTCCGCTCCGCGTCGGTGAGCGACGCCAGATCTTCGCCGTCAAGAACAACGCTGCCGCCGTCGGCGCGAGTCAGCCCGCCCAGCAGATAAAAAAGCGTCGACTTCCCGCTGCCGGACGGTCCCACAACGCTGACAAATTCGCCCTTCTGCACGTTGAATGAAATCCCGCGCAGCGCCTCAACTTCAATTTTGCCTACGTGATAGGTCTTGCGCAGGTCTTTCGCTTCGATGAAGGCTCCGGCCATGTGACAAGAATCTTACACGAACCGGCGTTGCTCCCGGCGCTGTCGTAAGGCGCCGCGCAATCGAACTTCTTTGTACTTGGGAGAATTGTGAAATGTCTTACGCTGCGCCTACCTGGCTTGCCATCGCGGCTGGACGGCGTTGCATCCGTTTCGGGCCCCGCCGGCGCACCAGCAATTGCCGCACGCGCTCCAGCAAATCTGCGGGCGCATACATTCCCTTGCTCAGAAAGACGTCGGCCTGCGAATCATGATCGTATATCCGGACCTTGCTGGAAATCAGGATTGCCGGCGTTTGTGGCGACGCTTCTTTTATCTTGGCGATGAGCTGCGGCCCGTCCAGCCCGGGCATCGCCATATCTGCGATGACCAGGTCGATGCCTCCCTGGGTGAAGCGCGCCAGTGCGTCCTCTCCGCGCGTGAAGCTGGCCACCCGGTAGCCACGGGTCTCGAGCATGATTTTTCGGTGGGAAAGCGACGGCTCGTTGTCATCCACACAGAGGATGGTGCGTTTCGGTTTCATTTTTCTTCCGCGATCCGCCGGTTCCGCATCGCCAGATGCGCATTCCGCAGACGGACATTTCAGTAATGAAGGCGAAGCTGGATGCTAATGGGAAGCGAGCGCTCTGTAAAGTAGCGTCGATGCCAATGGAACTTTCTGGCTATTGCTTTTCTGAATAGTGAATTGCGATCAGCATTCGCCGCATGTTTCACGAACAATTTCATAAAAAAACTTCGCCGCGGATCACTTCAACCGCATTGCCTCCGACGCGAACGTTAACTATCCGGTTATCGCGGCGCGACGCGCGCACAAAAATCCGGCTGGGCCTCCGCATCTCGATGCCCTGCTCGATCAGTACGCGGCGCTCCGGCTCGGCCACGCCGTGGGCCACCATCCAGGCTGCCGTGCAGCCCGCTGCCGAACCCGTGGCCGGATCCTCGCCGTTGTAGAAAAGCATGCGCGCGTGCAAACCGGCCGCCGGATCGAGGGTTTCGCGGGACACGAAGTAGAAAAACTTCCCGCCAGTCTTTTCGAGATACTCGGTCGCCTTTTGCAGGTCGACTCGCAGGTTCTGAATCACCGCCAGCGAGCGAAGCGGAGTGACGGTGTACGCCAGCCCGGTCGAAACTGTCTCGATCGGCAGGGAAGGATCAAAGTCTTCGACTCGCAATCCCGTCGCTTGCGCGATCGATTCGCGATCATGCTGCATCCCGAATACCAGATCGACCTGCGTCATCTCTCCGAAGGGCGGCTTTCCCGCATTTTCCTCAAAGCGCACCGGGACTTTTCCGACATTCAGTTCCAATACGACTTCGCTTGCCCCGCGGTTGCCGCGCAGTGCGAATGCCGTTCCCAGCGTCGGATGACCGGCAAACGGCAATTCCTCCTGCACCGTGAAGATCCGCACCCGCACGCCGCGCTCGCGTTCGGTCGCTGGATCGCGCGGCAAGATGAATGTCGTTTCCGAGAGGTTCATCTCCTTCGCGACGGCCTGCATTTCGCCGTCGCTCATCCCCCGGGCGTCGGAAAATACCGCCAGAGAGTTTCCTTCCAGCGGCTCGGAGGAGAATACATCCCACTGTGTCATTGAGAACTTGCGCGGCATTTGGCTCATGAGACTCCGGGGGAAATCCGCAATGGTAAAGACAAGCGATGATATTCGCCCGCGTTGCGATGCAGAAAAGTAGCGCGCTCGCGGCCCTCCGCCGGCTCCGCACGTTGACACTGCTCGGCGTCGCGGCCTATCCTAGACAGCATGTTCTTCCCATCCACCGCCTGTGCAATGTGTTGTTGTCGCACCGTGCCGGCGTGTGGGTAGGGACTTAAAACGAAATTCTTCCCAACCCACCCGGCGACCACGGGTGGGTTTCTTTTTCCATCCGCGAAGGGCGCCGGGAGCCGCGTTGGGCGACTTTCGGAATCTTGAGAATCTAATTTGCGAAGGAGAATCCTATGACGACCGCGACTGAAACTGAGACTTACACTGTCCCGAGAATCAACGACACTGCCCCGGATTTCACCGCCGAGACCACGCAGGGCACCATTCATTTCCACGACTGGATCGGCAATGGATGGGCGATCCTGTTCTCCCATCCCAAGGACTTCACGCCAGTCTGCACGACCGAGCTCGGCTACATGGCCAAGCTGCAGCCTGAGTTCACCAGGCGCGGTGTAAAGATCATTGGCCTGAGCGTCGATCCCGTAACCAGCCATGGCAAGTGGGCTGCGGACATTGAGGAGACTCAGGGAGCGAAGGTGAACTATCCGATGATCGGCGATCCTCAGCTCAAGATTGCCAAGCTCTACGGCATGCTTCCCGCGAGCGCCGGTGAAACTTCCGAGGGCCGGACGCCGAATGACAACGCCACGGTTCGCACCGTGTTCGTGATCGGTCCCGACAAAAAGATCAAATTGCAGCTTGCCTATCCGATGGGCACAGGCCGCAACTTCGATGAAATCTTGCGTGTGGTCGATTCCTTGCAGCTCTGCTCGAAACACAAGGTCTCGACTCCGGTGAACTGGAAGCCGGGCGAGGACGTCATCATCTCCGGCGCGGTCTCGAACGACGAAGCCCAGCGGATCTTTCCCGGATTCAAGACGGTGAAGCCGTATCTGCGCACCACCACTCAGCCGAAGTAATTGGCCGCAGCGCGACTCGGTCGGCACGAAAACGAACGTGCCAGGGTGAAAAGATTCGGGTGCCCCACTTCTCCCCCGATTTTGGGAGAAGTGGGGACTGCAACACTCACGTAGGGACAGCCGCCTCGGCGGTCCAGCGAAGCGCAGCGAGCTGGAGGACACAGGGCACGAGTAAGAAAAGTCTCCCAATGTCCGGAGCATCCATGTCCAGCACTTCGAGCTACGAAGGCTCACACCCGGTTTCATGGACGATTTGTCGGAGACAAAAAACTGCGCCCTCCCCCCCGCCATTTTCTTAGATCCATCTCGCCTAAATTATTCATTCAAAGTGGCTTACGCTTGTGGGATACCCTTGGCTCTCCGCAAAATCTTGATTCAAAATGACTTGCTCGCAAAATATTCGAAACTAAGGACTTCGCATGCGAACTGGCGATCTGGGCGAGTTGACCAAGTTAGATCGGCTCGTCAGAATTTCGGCAGCGAACTCGATTGCGGCGTACTCGGTGCGCATGTGCCCAGTCTGCCGCTTTCGAGGTTCTTGAGTAAAGGTTGTGCGTCACAACAACAGAACTTTTTGCTGTGGAAGGCTGTGGAAAAGGGATTGGCGCTAGTCGTGGCGATCTTACTATCAGTATTTGGACTCCCGGGCTTCAGAAATTGCGAAGGGGGTAGCCGTCAGTTGAGATTGAGTTTGCATGGCCGCAGGCAAAGGCGAGGAGACAGGGCGAGTCCCTGTCGAGCCCTTGAACTGTCCCACTCAAGCCAAAATCGGGCTTGAGTGGGCCACCGGCCCGATCCGGAAGTGGAAAGGCGTTCCATGCAGCTTCCGCGTCGAGGTTTTTTCATCGCTTCGTCTACAACTAATCTTGCGCTATACTCCTGCCCCGCCGCGATTCGCTGCGGCGAGTCATCTTCCGCGCAGAGGTGTCCAGGCATGAATAGATCGCGCTGCGGAACAATGTTCCTTGCAGCTCTCGCACTCGGGCTTACTTTCTTCAGCATCCCCGCTGCGTCTCAACGGCAGGCGGCGGCGCTTCGCGCAAACGATACCGAACTGTTGATGCTCGGTACTGCGGGCGGTCCGCCTTTGCGCAAGAATCGCTCCGAGCCGGCCACGCTGCTGATCGTCGATGGGCGGCCGTATTTAATCGACTGTGGGATTGGAACCGTCCGGCGCCTGGTCGAGGTTGGGATTCCATCGGAATCGATTGGAACGATCTTCTTTACCCACCTGCACCCGGACCATGATCTCGGCCTGGCCGACCTGATGGCCAACGATTACTTTCACCTCGACCTCGCCTCCGATCCGCGGAAGATCAATATCTACGGGCCGCCGCAAACCGCCGAATTGGTCGAAGCCGCCTTTCACTACATCAGCATTCCCTTCGAAGTGTTTGCCGCGGAAAAGCCCGGGTTCCAGCTTGGGCGGCCGAACCGTGGCCTGACCAGTCCGTTTGTCGCCCACGAAGTCGATAGCGAGGGAGTGGTTTACCGCGACGACAAAATTCAGATCACGGCCGCCGAGAATTCGCATTACGCGCTCATGCCGGTGCAGTTCCGCGCGCATTTCAAGTCATATTCGTACCGTATCCAGACGCCCCATGGTGTGGTGGTATTCACCGGAGACACCGGACCCAGTGATGCGGTCGCGAAACTTGCGATGGGCGCCGACGTTCTGGTTGCCGAAGGGGAGGAGGGTTTGGACGAACTACGCGGGTTCATTGACCATATGGCGGCCCAGAACCACTGGCCGCCTGTCCGCAAACAGGAGTTTGCCGCGCACATGGAAGAGGAACATCTCACCGTGGACAGCCTCGGAGAACTTGCCTCGAAAGCCGAAGTACAATCGGTTCTCTTCTATCACTATGACCCGGAAAACAAAGCGGAGCAGCAGGCTCGTGTCGCCAGCATGAAGAAGTATTTTCACGGACCGGTTCTGGCGCCGATGGATCTGGACCGGTTCTGTTTGTCGAAGGACGAAGCAAAATCGCAGAAGGCTGAATTCGAGTCGTGCGGGGAGAATACAGCGGATCAGGAGTAAGTGCCGGGTGTCTTAACCAAAGCAATCGCCGGGTGCCGGGTGCCCCACTCTTTCGCGTTTTTTTCGCGAAAGGGTGGGAGACTCGGAACTTTAACGCCCCTTCATTCCAGAAAGAATCCGGGACATCACCACAGAGTGAGTCCTCTCCAGACGACCCTGCCTGAGCGATAATGCAAGGGCCACGTGGTAGAGTTCCAGTCTGTCGAGAATCAACGCGGAAGCGCATGCGGTCCGGTGATCGTCCCGGTCTTCAAAACCGACGACCCCAAGTGAATGCTTGGAGTGGTGGGTTCGACTCCCACTCGCTTCCGCCAATTTAGCGTTCCCTCGCCTGCGTTGGGGTAGACAGCCGAGGCGGCTGTCGCTACATGGGCTTTGCTGTCTCAAACAAAAACCTTACTTCTCCCAAAATCGGGGAGAAGTGGGATTTCGCCTGCGGGCTCCCGATGCGCTCACGCCCGCAAAGCAGCTCAACGTCAAAACCGGCGAACGGCGGGCAATCCCGTCGTTGGTGGGTTCGACTCCCACTCGCTTCCGCCAGTTTAGGGTTCCCTCGCCTGCGCTCGGGTAGACAGCCGAGGCGGCTGTCGCTACATGAGCCTTGCTGCCTCAAACAAAAACCCACACTTCTCCCAAAATCAGGGAGAAGTGGGATTTCGCTTTCCGGCTCCCGATGCGCTCACGCCCGCAAATCGGCTCAACGTCAAAACCGGCGAACGGCGGGCAATCCCGTCGGTGGTGGGTTCGACTCCCACTCGCTTCCGCCTAAGAATACTTCTTGCTACTCCTCGGATCGCTGCCTCACTTTTCGCGCGGCCAGCGCCGCTCTTGCGCACAGCAGGGTCGGCCACACGATCGCGACGCGAGCCACGGCGCGCAGCCACCGGTTGCCGTGAATGAATTTGGCTATGGCAGGTGAGTGTCGTTCGTAAAATCTCACAAAGCGCTGCCCCAGATCATTGGGTGCCAGGCACTCATCCCGGAAGGTCCTCAGTGTTGTCAGCGAGGGTGATGCCTCGTCCATGACTGCGGTGGCGATGAAGCAACTGGACGTCTGCGGGTTCAGCAGGCCGAACACCAGGACCTGGTTCAGTCCGGCGACGAAGACACTCCCGTTGGCCACGGTTGCCGGAGGGCCGAGCGAAGGGGATTGTGCCGGGTCTCCCTCAGGAGAGAAGCTGCCGGCCGAGATCCCGTTCACCAGGACGGCATTCGGATCTGAAAGTGCGAGACTCGGGTTCAGATCGTAGGCAAACAACTGCCGGGAACTGCTCGGGCCTCCCCGGGAAGCGACCCATAGAATTCCGTTCTGTCCTCCGTTTGACGAGACCACCGGGATTGCGCCATCGGAGATGGTGTTGGTGGACTGCTGGAAGGGGCCCACCAACTGGCCCATAGTCGTGTCGAAGTAAAAGGCTTTTACGAAGTCGTCCTGCGCACAATAGTAGATTCTGGGGAAGGTGTTGAGATTGGTTTGTGGGGCCGGGGCAAAGTACGCAGGCCCGCCGAACAGGGCATCTCTCCCGATATCGCATTTGCCAGCCTGACCGAGCACCATCCAAAGCGTCTGAATGACGACGTTCGCGTTGGCGCAGGGCGTGGAGTCGCCCTGTGCATCGCAGGGTTGCCAGTGGGCAGGAGCGGCGGTGAAACCACCCAGAGACGTGTCCCGGTTCAACACGTAAATGGTTCCTTCTTTCCCGGCGGCAATCAGGACGTGCGGGAACGGTCCGGGTTGGTCCGGAAGCACCATCGGACCCCCCGAGCCAAGATCAGCGTCTTCCGCGCCCAATTGCGCTTGATCGCACGGCGTGAAAAAGCCATTCAAGGTCAATAACGGAGATCCGGGTGAGAGCTTGAGAACCGTGTCGCCAAGATCGTAGGGAGTTTTGTTGTCGGCGTTGCCGGTCGTGCAATAAACACACGTCCCGTCTCCGGCTAGGCCTCGGCCGGACTGCCAGATCCCTCCCAGCCCTGTAATTGTCGAGGTGAAGGCCCCTTGCTGGTTCAGAGTCGTGTCGTAGGCAAACACCCATCCGTGATAGTCGCCGGCATGATTATCGCAGTGGCTGCCGAATCCGATGTAAATGATGCCGTTCATCAGGAGCAAGCCGGGTCTCTGCAGTTGCCACTGCGGATTGAAGGAGACGGTTTGTCCGGCATATTTCAAGTTCACCGAGATCTCCACAGGAGGAGTGGCGTCGTTGCCGTTGTGGATGTTGATCCGGTAAAGGCGATGGTGATAGCTGGTAGAACTCGGCCAGTTCGCCGGCTTCTTGGATTTCGCGCATACATACATGGTTTTCGTCTGCAGGTCGACCACGGGTGTGGAAGTGATGCCGATGAAGGGCGCGACATTATTGCAGTTCACGTCGGAGTTAGAAACCAGTTGTTCTCCGGCGGGCAGGAGCTGCCGCTCCCACTTTTTTGCGAAGGTATAGGCATCGAAGCCGTAAATGCGGTTTTCTTCGGTTGCGATCAGGAGAACACTGCTTGAGCTGCCGTCGGGGAAAGCAACGCTGTCCACGATGAGCGGCTGTGCGTACACCTGACCCTGCACGGCGCAAGCCCCGACCTGGCCGAAATTGTATTGTTTGATGGCGGCCGGGGTAAGAACCGTCTCTTGCGAATTCCACCCGGTGCGAAGATTGTCGAAACACTGCGTCGGATAGTCAGCCATAAACGAAGCCCCCCATTGGCGATATCGTGCGTGGCCCTTGCCAGGAAAACCGCGGGAAATAACGATCAACAGTCTATCCGGGGGAATTCACGGCCGCAAAGCGGCTCAACTTCAAAACCGGCCGACCGTTATCTCACGATGACGGTGGTGGGTTCGACTCCCACTCGCTTCCGCCAATTTAGGGTTCCCTCGCTGCGCTCGGGTAGACAGCCGAGGCGGCTGTCTCTACATGGGTCTCGCTGCCTCAAACAAACCCCCCACTTCTCCCAAAATCAGGGAGAAGTGGGGCACCCTGCGGCTCAACTTCGAAACGCGCCAACCGTTGTCGTCCGCCAAGAGTTGTCACGTTTGTTGATATCATCCGCTAAATATGCGCAAACTGATTCTGCTTTCTCTGCTCTCGTCTGTAGCACTCGCTCAAACCGGATCGAAGCCCATCCCCAGCTCTGGCCCGCAGACGTACACATTAAAGGCCGCTCCCGCCACCGTGGCCTGGGGCTACTATGACGCCAAGGCATCGCCGGTGCTCCACATTCGGTCCGGCGACACCGTCATATTTGAAACCCTGATCACCAACAGTCCCGCCGGTCTGGAAAAAGCGGGTGTGCCGCCGGAGCAAGTACAGCAGAGCCTGCGCGACATCTACGCGAGCGTCACTAATAAGGGCCCTGGCGGGCACATTCTCAATGGACCGGTCTACATTGAGGACGCGGAACCCGGCGATACTCTGGAAGTCCGCATCCAGAAGATTGATCTGGGGATTCCCTACGCTTACAACGCCTTTGGGCCGACCCGTGGTTTTCTGCCCGAGGATTTTCCTTACCGCAAGATGAAGATTATTCCTCTCGACCGCGAGCGGATGGTGGCGAAGTTCGCTCCGGGTATCGAGATTCCGCTGCATCCGTTTTTTGGAAGCATGGGAGTCGCTCCGCCAGAAGCCTACGGACGCATCGATAGCGCTCCTCCGGGCGTTCATGCCGGCAACATGGACAACCGCGAATTGGTGGCGGGGACCACGCTTTATTTGCCGGTGCACGCTCGCGGCGCTCTGTTTGAAGTGGGCGATGGTCATGCCGGGCAGGGCAACGGAGAAGTGGACATCACGGCTCTGGAGACATCGCTGGTGGGAACGCTGCAGTTCATCGTGCACAAGAAAACGAACCAGACGTACCCTCGCGCCGAGAGTCCCACGCACTACATCAGCATGGGCTTTCACCAGGAGCTCTATGAAGCGACCCGGATCGCAGTGCGTGAAATGATCGATTTCCTGGTCAGCGAAAAACATCTCAGCCGCGACGACGCTTATATGCTGGTCAGCGTGGCCGGCGACGTGGATATCACTGAACTGGTGGACGGAAACAAGGGCGTACACGTGCTATTGCCGAAGGCTATCTTCGACCGGTAGGGCACAGGAGTTGCTACAGATGGTGAGTTGAACGACCGCGAGTAGTACTTGTGAAGCCGCTCACAGCGCAACACCTTCAAAATCATTTAGAATCGCTGCGAATCGCGAGCTTGATTCTGCCGGTTCAGGGGCATTCGCACTCGCGAACCATCCATTCATCATGGCAAAACTAGCTATCAAATCAAAGCAAGACTGTAAGTGGGACCTGGTCAGCCTGGGCGAAGTGATGTTGCGTCTCGATCCCGGCGAGGAACGTATTTCAACCACCCGTCACTTCCGCGCGTGGGAGGGCGGCGGCGAATACAACGTCGCCCGTGGCCTGCGCCGCTGTTTCGCGATGGACACCGCCATCGTCACCGCGCTGGCCGACAACCCGATCGGCCGCCTGGTGGAAGATCTGATGCTGCAGGGTGGCGTGTCGCAGAAGTATGTGCGATGGGTTCCTTACGACGGCGTTGGCCGCACGGTGCGCAACGGGTTGAATTTCACTGAACGTGGTTTCGGCGTTCGCGCTGCGGTCGGCTGTTCCGACCGGGGACACACTGCCGTGGCGCAGCTTAAGCCCGGAGAAATCGATTGGGAGCAGATCTTCTCGAAAGAAGGCGCTCGCTGGTTTCACACGGGAGGAATTTTCTGCGCGCTCTCCGAGACCACGCCGCTGGTCGCACAAGAAGCCATGGAAGCCGCCAAGCGCGCCGGTACGGCCATCTCGTACGACTTGAACTATCGCTCATCCCTCTGGAAATCGATTGGGGGGAAGGCGAAAGCGCAAGAAGTCAATCGCCGGCTGGCTCCTCTGGTTGACGTCATGCTCGGCAACGAAGAAGATTTCACCGCCGCTCTCGGTTTTTCTGTCGCAGGCCTGGACGAGCAGCATTCGAAACTGGAAGCGGCCGGTTTCAAGAAAATGATCGAAGCCGTGGTGAAAGAATATCCCTCGATGGCGGTGATTGCGACCACTCTCCGCAACGCCAAAACTGCTTCGCGCAACGATTGGGGCGCTCTCTGCTATCAGGACGGGAAATTTTTCGAAGCGCCGGTGCGCGAGAATCTCGAAATTTACGACCGCGTCGGCGGAGGCGATTCTTTTGCTTCCGGACTGATCTACGGATTCCTGTCGGGGAAAGATCCGCAATGGTGTGTGGAATGCGGCGCCGCGCATGGCGCTTTGGCCATGACCACGCCCGGCGACACCACCATGGCTACTCTTTCCGAGGTGCTGCAGGCCATGACATCACGTACCGCAAGAATCGAACGCTGACCGAAGGAACAATGGCTGCGAGTCATTTGAGTGTCGATGAGGTAATCCGAAGGATTGAAGAGATCGGGATCGTTCCCGTAGTTCGTGCGTCGTCCGTCGAGGAGGCGAACCGCGCCGTGGAAGCGATCTGCGCCGGAGGGATTCCTGTCGTCGAGATTACGATGACGGTTCCCAACGCCGTCAACGTCATTCGGGAACTCGCGCAGCACCGGGGGCGCGAAGTCCTGATCGGCGCCGGCACGGTGACCAATGCCGAGGAGGCGGAGTCCTGCATCGCCGCGGGAGCGCAATTCCTGGTCAGCCCCGGCTTGTCAGTCGCCGCTATGGAAGTGGCAAAGCGGCATTCCATGTTGGCGATTCCCGGTGCTCTGACTCCGACGGAGTTAATGTCCGCGCTGGAGCATGGAGCGCGGCTGGTCAAGATTTTCCCCTGCGGAAATGTGGGCGGGCCAAAATACCTGAAGTCGCTGAAGGCCCCGTTTCCTCAAGCCGCATTGATTCCCACCGGAGGCGTGAACGCCGCTAACGCTGCCGACTTCATCGCCGCAGGAGCGTTTGCGCTGGGCGTGGGAGCGGATCTCGTGGATGCCACAGCGCTACGCGAAGGCAACCTGCAGAAGATCACCGCCGCGGCGCGAGAACTGGTCAAGGCCGTCGCCTCAGCGCGGGAGAGCGTTCGTGCCAAGAAGAAGTAAACCCGATAACCACGAAGGACACCAAGGTACACAAGCGA
The DNA here is from genome assembly GCA_963807095.1 of uncultured Acidobacteriota bacterium. Classification (GTDB taxonomy): domain Bacteria; phylum Acidobacteriota; class Terriglobia; order Terriglobales; family Acidobacteriaceae; genus Sulfotelmatobacter. The sequence goes on from CAWEAF010000006.1 coordinate 104,804, forward strand.
AACCCGAATCGACTCGGATTTCCTTTGTGCGCCCTGGTGCCCTTTGTGGTTGAAGCGCTACTGGTTTACGCCGCTAGCCAGAACGCCGCCATCCACAGGCAAGATCGTTCCGGTCACAAAGCTGGCAGCTTCCGACGCTAGAAAGACGGCCGCGCCTACCAGTTCCTCAAGTTCGCCAAACCGCTTCATCGGGGTGCGCATGAGAACTTCGTTCCCGCGTCCGGTGCCAACCAGGAGTTTCGAGCTCAGCGGTGTTCGAAAATATCCGGGTGCGATCGCATTGACGCAAACTCCATGCGTCGCCCACTCGATCGCCAACGATTTCGTCAGTGACGCCAGCCCCGACTTGCTCGCACTGTAGGCCGCCACTTCAAACAGCCCAAGGAACGATCCCATCGACGCAATATTGATAATGCGTCCATACTTCCGCTCGATCATGTGCCGCCCGAAAATTTGGCAGGAGCGCAAAATGCCCGTGAGATTGATATCCAGAATCCGGCTCCAATCCGCTTCGGCATAGTCCAGCGTCGGACCGCGCTTGGTGACTCCGGCGGCGTTGACCAGGATGTCTACTTTGCCAAAAGCATCCAGGCAGGCTCGCAACAGTTTTTCCAGGGAACTGCGGTCGGCCACATCGCAAGTCACGCGCAACGTCTTCTTTCCGAGTTTCTCGATCTCATTCGCGAGTTCGTTCACAAGTTCGGCGCGCCGTGCGCTCGATACGACATCAGCGCCGCCTTGGGCCAAACCGAGCGCGATGGTCCTGCCGATCCCAGTACTTCCTCCCACAACGACTGCTACTCTCCCAGCCAAATCCAGCTGCTTATAAGCCATAGTTCCTCATCCACACTCCGTGCTGGTACTGACTACCAATTGAACATCGTTCCATCGAGTTTGCGGTTTACGGGCAAGTACGCACGCTCGTAGGGATATTTCTCGCCCAGCTTCTCGTCATAATCCACACCCAGTCCCGGCGCATCTCCCGGATGCAAATATCCGCTCTTGTACGAATACGAATGGGGAAAGACCTCATCCGTCTCGGGCCGATGATGCATATATTCCTGAATACCGAAATTGTTGATGGAAATGTCGAAGTGTAACGCGGCCGCCATTGCCACCGGAGACAAATCGGTCGCCCCGTGACTGCCCGTGCGCACGTGATAGATCTCCGCCAGCGCTGCAATCTTTTTCAGGTGCGTCAGCCCTCCGCTGTGCACCACGGTCATGCGCAGGTAATCGATCAGTTGCTCCGTGATCAGGATGTGCGCATCCCAAATCGAGTTGAACACTTCGCCCACGGCCAACGGGATGGTCGTATGCTGGCGGACCAGGCGGAAGCCTTCCTGTAACTCCGCCGTCACCGCATCCTCCAGCCAGAACAGGTGATACGGCTCCAGGCTCTTTCCCAGGCGCGCAGCTTCAATGGGAGTCAGCCGGTGATGCACGTCGTGCAGCAAGTGCAGGTCGTCGCCGAACTTCAGGCGCAGAGCCTCAAACAGTTTCGGCACATGCATCAGGTACTTTTCCGTGGACCACGAATTCTCGTGTGGCAATCCCTTTTCTGCCGGCTCGTAGAACGGCTTGTCTCCCGCTACCCCATACGTCGAGGGCAGTCCGGGGATTCCCGCCTGTGCCCGGATGGCGAGATATCCCATCTCCTTGTACTTCGCGACCTGATCGATGGTCTCTGGAATATCGCGCCCGTTCGCGTGACTATAAACCAGCACTCCCGTGCGGCTCAGTCCCCCAAGAAGGTTGTAGACGGGAGTGTTCAGCGCCTTGCCCTTAATGTCCCACAACGCCATGTCGATGGCGGCGATGGCGGTCATCGTTACCGGGCCGCGTCGCCAGTACGCGCCGCGATAGAAGTAATTCCAAATATCTTCCGTCTGCGAAGGATCGCGGCCGATCAGGCACGGGACGAGGTGATCTTTCAAGTACGAAGCCACCGCCAGCTCACGCCCGTTTAAAGTCGCATCGCCAAGCCCGTACACCCCGGCGTCCGTATAAATCTTCAGCGTGACGAAGTTTCGTCCCGGAGAGCAAACGAACACCTTGGCATCCGTAATCTTCAAGGGATTCCTCTCAAACTCGAACCAACGAGTGTAACCAAACATCAGATTCTGCGCACCGTCATCCGAAGCGGACAGTGTCAGGGCACGATTGAGGGACAAACTCACGCCGTCCGCGAGCTGGAAGCTAAAACGATGTTGCTGCGTCCAATTTCGGCTGATGGTGGGAGCGGGTACCCCGAAGATTTCACCCGATCCAATTCCTCATGCATCGAGCCACTCAACAGATTTCGAGCGCCTTCGCCGCCAACCCGGCGGAAACTGATATATTCATGGCGTTGATTTGCGGACGAACGGTCCGTAACGCACCCTTCCATGGCGAGCTTTCTCGGCGAAGATTTCCTGTTATCCAATAATACTGCGCGGCGACTGTATCATGATTTCGCCGCTCCGCAACCCATTCTCGATTATCACTGTCATCTTTCTCCGCAAGATATCGCCGGAAACCGCCACTTCGCCAACTTGTTCGAGATATGGCTCGAGGGAGATCACTACAAATGGCGCGCCATGCGGGCCAACGGCGTTCCGGAAAAATACATCACCGGCGATGCCAGCCCTTACGAGAAATTCCTCGCCTGGGCACGAACCGTTCCCTATACGCTGCGCAATCCGCTCTACCACTGGACTCACCTGGAGCTACAGCGCTATTTCGGAATCACCGAACTGCTGGACGAAAACTCCGCGCCGAAAATCTGGGAGTGCGCGAACGCCGCTCTGAGTAAGGATCTGACTGCCCACGCGATTCTGCAGAAATTTCATGTCGAGGCCGTTTGCACTACTGACGATCCCGCCTGCGATTTGGACTGTCACCGACTGATCGCAGATTCGAAACTGGCGACTCGCGTCTTCCCAGCCTTCCGTCCAGACAAGGCTCTGACGATCACCCATCCTGAATCTGCGCACTGGATTCAAAAGCTCGGGCAGGCGGCGAACATCGACATCCGCGATTTCAACGCCTTTCTCGACGCTCTGCGGAAGCGCCACGACGATTTCCATTCCATGGGCTGCCGCCTTTCCGATCATGGGTTGGATCACTGCTTCGCGACGCCTTGTTCGGACGAGGCCGCTGCCGCGATCTTTACCCGGGCGCGCCAGAACAACTGCGTTAACCAGGACGAAAGGACCCAGTTCGCCAGCTTCATGATGCTGTTCTTTGCCCGCCTCGACGCGGAAAAGGGCTGGACCAAGCAACTCCATCTTGGAGCTCGCCGCAATGTGAACTCCGCAGCCCGCCGCCGACTTGGACCAGATTCTGGTTTCGACACCGTCGGAGATTTTCCTCAGACCGGTCTTCTTGCCGCCTATCTCGATCTCCTCGCCCGCGAGAATGCCTTGCCGCGAATGATCCTCTACAATGTAAATCCCTCGGATACGTTCTCGTTCGCCACCTTGATTGGCTGCTTCCAGGGCGAAGGTCAGCCGGGCAAGATCCAATACGGGAGCGCCTGGTGGTTCCTCGATCAGAAGCAGGGAATCACGGCGCAACTGGAAGCGCTCTCCAACGTCGGTCTGCTCTCCCGTTTTATCGGTATGGTCACCGACTCGCGCTCGTTCATGTCGTACCCACGCCACGAATATTTCCGCCGGATTTTGTGCGATGTTGTGTCGCAGGATGTCGAGCGCGGCGAACTTCCGGACGATCCCGCACTTTTGCAGCGGTTCATCGCCGATATCTGTTACCGCAACGCCAAGGAATATTTGCGCTTGCCCGAATCGAAATAAGCATCCATCCGATGCAGCAGGGCTGCGTCCTTTCCAGTATCCAGCCGACGAAGTGTCGCCCCGAATCAGCTAAAATAAACACACAAGCAAACCTGCCGCACATATCCATTCTTGAGAGGGAAGAAGTGCGTTTTAGCGAAATCATATTGCGATGGCGGCTCTGCCACCGACTTGCGCCATTTGTCCTGTTGTTGTTAGGCGCGGCAGTGACACCTTCCGCTTTCGCGGACGGTGCAGCCTTCGATCTTGTTGGTCCCAGAGTCGAAGCCCGTGTGCAGCGTGGCGGCAAGACTCTGCCCATTGCCGAGGTTCCGAACCTGCAAGCCGAAGACCGGGTCTGGGTGCATGCCGATCTTCCTGACAGCCAGTCAGTTCACTACCTGATGGTCATCGTTTTTCTTCGCGGCTCCACCAACCCTCCGCCGGATTCCTGGTTTACCCGTGTAGAGACCTGGAACAAGCCAGTTCACGAAGAGGGAGTCTTTGTCACGGTCCCTAAGGAGGCCGAAGAGGCTCTGGTCTTTCTCGCTCCTGAAACTGGCGGAGCCTTCAGTACTCTGCGCCGTGCCGTCCGCGGCAAGCCTGGAGCCTTCGTGCGCGCTGCGCAGGATCTCCAGCAGGCCAGCCTCGAACGTCAGCGGCTCGAGAAGTATCTGGATGCGGTTCGCCGGACGTTCACGGCGAATCCCGATGAGGCCAAAACGCACACCACAATGCTGGCTCGCAGCTTGAATATGCGCCTCGATCAGCAGTGCTTCGACAAGCCCAGCGCCCAGCAGGTTCCCTGCCTCACACAGAACACTGACCAACTCGTTCTCGATGACGAGCACAATCAGTCGATGGTCGCCACACTGACTTCCGGCGCGTCGTCGGACCTTCTTGCCCAGATCAGTGCCACGCCCACCGCCCGCGGAGGCTATTACAGTTCCTACGTCGGCGCGGTTGTCGATGTGGCACGTATTCTGGGAAGTACCCATACGGCGCAATACCAATACATCCCAGCGCTGGCTTTGCCTAAACAGAACGAACTCAATCTTCGTCTGAACAACCCGCCATCCTTCCGCAATCCCAAATCTGTGCTGGTGATCGCTCTGCCCCCGATCCGTTCCGTGCCTCCTCCGCCGGTGCGAGCAGTCGATCCGCCCCAGGTGTTTTGTGCGGGCAAGCCTTCAATTGTTCTACCGGCAGATAACGCGCCTGTGATATTCGCGACCGAACTTGCCCACCAATTCGTTTTGCACGTCGACACCAAGTCTGGCCCAGGCATCGATCTTCCCGTTACGCCCGATCCGATGCTTGGCGGATTCGCGGTTGAGACCCACAAGTTGCAGGCTGCCAATCTCAGCACCGAACTCACGGGTACGATTCGCGGTTCTTGGGGATTTCAATCGTTCGACGGCCCTCACTATCGCCTCCGTACTTCGCGTCCGACGCAGTGGATCGTCGCCTCCAAAGACGCCAGCGCTCTGATCGTTGGCCGGGAGGATACGCTGCATCTGGAGTCCCCGGACGCTTGCTGCGTCAGCGAAGTGGTCCTCAAAGACGAGCACGGAAAAACACTGACGGCGGATTGGAAGAATGCCAAGCCCGACGAACTTGAAGTCAAGGTCCCGTTGCAGCAGGCTTCCGCAGGCTGGGTCACTATGGAGATCAGGAAATTCGGCCTGCACGATGCGGATGAAATCCCGCTCCACACTTATGCCGAGGCGGGCCGCCTTGACAGCTTCTCTATCCACGCTGGAGATATCGAAGGCACCCTAAAGGGCACGCGCCTGGACCAGGTGGAGAAACTCGAAGTGAACGGCCTGCACTTCACCCCCGAGTCGTTAACCCGCGCCAACCAGCAGGACGAACTCAGGATGATGACCGCCGACCAGACGGTGAAGACCAAGCTCCACGCCGGAGACGACATCGCCATGCACGCGACGCTGAAAGATGGCCGCGTGCTCGACATAAAAGGCAAAGTCGAGGCGCAACGCCCTGCGGTGGCCATCCTCACCAAGAGCATTCAGTTGGATCGGTCTCCCGCGCCCTCCGTGCGCCTCGGTAGCCAGGACGAGTTGCCGCAGGACGGCCATCTGAACTTTTTTTTGAAAACACAGGTGCCCGAGACTTTTCCGCCGTCTGAAAAGATCGAGGTTGCCACTTCCGACGAATCGTTTCGCGTCCTGCTCAGCTTCAAAGACGGCAATCTCACGATGCAGGACGCGAAAACCGTTCTCGCGGTTCTCGATCCTATGAAGCTTCTCGGGCCGTCGGCTTTCGGGCCACTGAAGTTCCGGCCGGTGTCGAGCGACGGCACCAACGGCGATTGGCAGCCGCTGGTCAACGTCGTTCGCATCCCGGTGTTCACTGCGCTCCACTGTGTTCCTGGATCCGAAAAGCCGTGCACCCTCAGTGGCGACAAGCTCTTCCTGCTGGATTCGGTTAGTGCGGAGGCCGACTTCGCCAACTCGGTCACCGTTCCCGAAGGCTTCGTGGAAGATGCACTGGCCATCCCGCCGCCCAAAGGCAAAATGCTCTACATCAAGCTGCGCGACGACCCAGCCACGATCGACACAGTTGCCCTGCCCTTGCCTCAACCGCAACCCTGACGCCGACGAGCCGCGCCGGAGCCATCTCCGCTGCTGATTCGCGCTATACTCCCCCTTCCGATGGCCAACATCCTATACGGCGTCAACGGCGAAGGCGCCGGCCACTCCACCCGCGCCCGGGAAGTGCTCTCCCATCTCGTGTCCCAGGGACACCGCGTTCATGTCGCCTCTTTCGACCGCGGCATGCAGAATCTGCAAAACGATTTTGACGTCACCGAGATCTATGGATTCCGCTTTTCCTACGTCAACAACCGCGTCCGCTACAAACGGACGATCGCCAAGAATCTCATTACAGTCCCGCAAGCGGCGAAGAGCCTCTCCCGCTTGAACGCCCTGGTGGACGCCTCAAAAATCGACCTCGTCATCACCGATTTCGAGCCGCTTACCTGCCACATCGGACACAAGCGCGATCTGCCCGTTATTGCCATCGACAACCAGCATTGCCTCACGAATGCAGTCGTCTCCTATCCGAAGCAGTATCGCCGAGATGCGGCTGCCGCCAAACTCGTGACTAAACTGATGACGCCCCGCGCCAACGCGTATCTCGTTATTTCTTTCTTCACCGCGCCGGTTCGCAAGCGCAACACGTTCCTGTTTCCGCCGCTATTGCGCAGTGAAATTCTCAATGCCACTCCTACCGAAGGCGATCATGTCCTGGTCTACGTAACTTCGCCAGCCCCGGGCTTAGCCAGGATGTTGAGTTCTGTCCGGTCCCGGTTCGTCGCCTATGGCTTCGGCCGCGAAGGCACAGAAGGCAATATCGTCTACAAGAAACCTTCGCTCGATGGGTTCTTCAACGACTTGGTCCGCGCCCGCGCGGTGATCGCCAACTCCGGATTCTCGCTCGTCACCGAGGCCTTGCACCTCGGAAAGCCGTATCTGGCGGTGCCTGTCAGCCATCAATTCGAACAGATATTCAACGCCTATTGGGTGCAGAAATCTGGCTACGGCGCGTACTGGGAAGAGCTCAATAAGGAATGCATCGACTCGTTCCTATTCAACCTGCCGCAATTTCGCGAGGCCTTGCAGCAGTATCCGCGGCAAGGCAACAGCGCGTTGCTCGCCAAGCTCGACCAGCTAATTCATGCGTATGTAACGACTTAGCGCGTGACCCGCGCCCATACGAAAGTAATCTCGGATTTCCCCGCTTTCCACGATAGCCTTTTCCGAGTTCCATACGGCGCTGCCGGAGGATTCTGCATGCGCAAACTTGTTCTTTTACTCACCGCTCACGCATTCCTGTGCACCCTGGTTTTGCAGGCGCAGGATCAGGATTCTCCCTCGCTCGGAGATGTAGCTCGACAGTCCCGCGCGCAGAAGCAACAGAAGGACGCGCAAGCGAAGGATGCGACTGCCAAGGATCCATCCAAGCCTTCTCAGTCAGCTGCCGCCAGTACGAAACCTGTCTCCGCGACGAAGGCCTCCCATGTCATCACTAACGAAGAACTGCCTGAACACGCCGGGCAAGCCGCTGCCACTCAAGCCAGGTCGACCGCATCGACCAGCCCCGATGCCGACCTTTCCGCCAACGGTCGCCAGCAGCAAGCCGAAGCGTTCAAGTCGAACATCCAGGGACAGAAGAGGGTAGTTTCCCAGTTGCAAAGCGAAATCAGCAGTTTGAGCGCTTCCATCCAATACGCCGGCGGAAATTGCGTTGCCAATTGCGTCGAATGGAACGAGCGCCAGCAGCAGAAACAACAGCAGGTCGATCGGATGAAATCCCAGCTCGAAGACGCGCAGCACCGCCTGGACGAGATGCAGGAGTCCGCCCGCAGGCAAGGGTTCGGCGGCTCCGTTTCCGACCCCGAGTAAAGGCGCCTTTCGGCCACCCCGTCTTGAGGGGCACAGTCGTAACGCCGGCGTCATCCCGAAGCGCCGCGCCTTCACCAGCGGCGCGAGGGATCTTGCGTGAAGTCCCACGGCTCTGTTTTGCGAGGGAATTCACAGCCCGATGTTCCGACCATGTTCACTCGTCACAGACAGGCTGAGCGCGACTCTGATACAAAATGCCGAGACACTCCACGCCAGATCCCTCCCTCCGCCTGAACCCCGGCTCCGGTCGGGATGACGCCGGAGTCCACGCATTTTCCCTCTCCCCAAAAACCCCAACTCATGCGAAATTAGTTCATGGCCTTGGCTGTCCGTCCTTCTCTGATTCACTCTGTCGGCGTGTTCACATCGGCGCCGATTCGCAAAGGAACTCGTGTCGTCGAATACGACGGCGAGCGTATTACTCCCGAAGAGGCGGACCGCCGCTACGATGGTGTTTCCCGCACTTATCTCTACGGCCTTGAGGACGGTAAAACCGTCATCGACGGCCACGGTCTCGGCGCCTATCTGAATCATTCCTGTGAGCCCAACTGCGAGGTCGATGAGATCAAAGGCCGGGTGTGGCTGTTCGCGCTACGCGACATCATCGCCGGCGAAGAACTCGTGTGGGACTACAACCTCTACGACGACGAAGATCCCGCGCCCTGCCACTGCGGCTCTCGTAAATGCCGGGGTACCATGTATTCGCGTGAATGGATGGCGAAGATGCGCCGCCGCGAAGCGCGGAAAAATAAAAAATCAGCGGAATTACCTGGCAAGCAAAAGCGAGTCACGCGTCCGGAAACTGACGACGATACTGCAGCGGCGTGAAGAAGACATTCCTGGAATTCCCGGTGCCCGGTGATTAAATCTCCGCCTATCGCTGCTCCGGAGCCTTTCCGTGCTCCCTCCATCCCTCGACAATTAGATAAAGCACGGGAATAAAGAGAAGGTTCAGCACGGTCGACATAATCATTCCGCCAAACACCGTGGTCCCTACCGAGTGCCGTCCGTTTTCCCCTGCCCCCGTGGCGAACACCAGCGGTACCACGCCCAGGATGAACGCCAGCGATGTCATCAGGATCGGCCGCAGCCGGATCGTAGCCGCCTGTACGGCAGCCTCCACCAGCGGCATTCCGCGCTCCCGCAACTGCTCCGCGAATTCCACGATCAGAATTGCGTTCTTACTCGACAGGCCGACCAGCATCACCAGCCCGACCTGGCAGAAAACATCGTTCTGCAATCCACGAATGAACTGCCCGCCGAGTGCGCCTAACAGGGCCATGGGCACGGCCAGCAGCACGATAAACGGCAGTACGAAGCTCTCATACTGCGCCGACAACGTCAGGTAGACCACCAGGGTCCCCAATCCAAACAGCGCCAGCGAGGTTCCGCCCGCCTGCAACTCTTCGAGCGACAAACCCGTCCAGCTGTAGGAGAATCCCTTCGGCATCTTCTTGGCCAACTCCTCCATGGCGGCGATCGCTTGTCCCGAGCTGTGTCCCGGTGCCGGCGACCCGTCAATCTCTGCGGAGCGGAAGAGGTTGTAGTGCGAGATCACCTGCGGGGTGGTCGTCTGCGTGATACTGATCAGATTTTCGAGCGGTACCATCGCCCCGCTGTCCGAGCGCACGTAGAACTGCTTCATGTCGTTCGCGGTCGCGCGGAACTGCTTATCCGCCTGCACGTAGACGCGGTACGAGCGGTTATTGAAATCAAAATCGTTTACGTAGGCCGAACCCATGTACACGCCCAGCGTGTCGGTAATCTGTGAGAGCGGCACGTGCAGGCTCTTCGCCTTCTCGCGATCGATTGTCACCAGATACTGGGGATCATTCGCCGTGAACGGCGTATAGAGCTGCGCCAAGTCCTTGCGTTGCGATGCCTCGCGGATCACCCCTCCGGCGGCGGCGGCGAGTTCATCGAGCCGGTGCGCTGTCTGATCCTGTACCTCGAACTGAAATCCGCCAAATTCGCCGAGACCCTGCACCGCGGGCGGCAGCGTCGGAAATACCACCGCCCCCGAGATTCCGAAAAGTTGTGGACGGAGCCGGTTCAAGATGGCGGTTGCCGAGTGCTCATCCCCTTTGCGCTGTTCATAGGGCCGCAGGGGAACGAACATTAGCCCCTGGTTCGCCGCTGCTCCGGCAAAACTGAAACCCGCAACGGAAAATGTGCCCTCGGCCTCTGGAATCCGCGAGATGACTTGAGTGACCTGTCCTTCGATGCGCTTCGTGTATTCCAGCGACGCACCCGACGGCGCCTGCACCACGATGATGAAATAGCCTTGATCCTCGTCCGGTACGAACCCAGTTGGCACTCGCGTGAAAATCCAATAGGTAAGACCCAGGCCCGCGAAGAACAGCACCGCCATCGCCAACTTGTATTTCAGAAGATGATGCAGCAGGTTTTGATATGCCCGCGTGAGCAGAACCACTCCATCGTCAAACTTCTGGAGCGGCCACCATTTTTTCCGGTGCGGGCCAGCTAGAAAAATCGCTGCCAGGGACGGCGCCAGGGTCAGGGCATTAAACGCCGAGATGGTAATCGAGAAAGCGATGGTCAGGGCAAATTGGCGGAACATGATGCCGGTTGTTCCCGGAAAGAACGCCACCGGTACGAACACCGCCACTAGCACCAGCGAGGTAGCAATCACCGCGCTGGCAATCTCGCTGGTCGCCGCAGCCGCCGCTTTGCGGGAGTCATGCTCCCCGCCGGCAATGTGACGCTCGATGTTTTCAATCACCACGATGGCATCGTCCACCACCAGCCCGGTAGCGAGCGTAATGCCAAACAGTGTCAGCGTATTGATGGAGAAGCCGAGTAGCTTTACGAAAGCGAACGTTCCGATCAGCGAGACTGGAGTGGCAATGAAATGGATCATTGTTGTCCGCCAGTCTCCGAGAAAGATAAAGATCACCAGAATGACGAGCGCGATTGCTCCACCTACTGTAAAGAGCACATCTCGGATCGACTCGCTGACTGCGTCGGTGGTGTCGAACGCCAGCTGGTAATGCATTCCTGGCGGGAAGCTCTTCGATAGCCGCTCCAGTTCCGCCAGGGCGAGCCGGTCCACCTCAAGGGCATTCGCCGTCGAAAGCTGTTCTACGGCGATGCCCACGGCATCCTGCCCATTGAACTGCAGGTCCGAGGCGTAGTTCTCGGCGCCCAGCTCCGCGTGCCCGACATCTTTGAGTCGCACGAGGGTGCCGTCGCCGTTGGTTTTTAGAATGATGTCATCGAATTGAGCCGCTTCACTCAGCCGCCCCACAGCGCGCACGCTGAACTGGTAGTTCTGCCCCGGGACGGCCGGCTGCTGGCCCACCTGCCCGGCCGCAACCTCTACGTTCTGCTCGCTCAAAGCATTTACGACATCGGGCGCGGTCAGCCCGCGTCCCGCCATGCGTACCGGATCGAGCCACAGCCGCATCGAGTACTTGCGTTCCCCGAAAATGATCACGTCCGCCACGCCCGGAATGCGCTTCAGGGCATCCCTCACGTAGACGTCGAGGTAGTTGCTCATGAACAGCGTCGAATAGCGGTTCTTATCGGAAGTGACGGCGGCGCCAAAGACAAAATTCTGTGAGCTCTTTTGGGTGGTGATGCCGACGTTCTTTACCGCGCTTGGAAGGCGTCCTAACGCCGTGTTCACGCGATTCTGAATGTCGACGGTCGCCAAGTCTGGATCCCGTGTCAGATCAAAGGTCACCACAATCTGGCTCGTCCCATCATTGCCGCTGCTGGAGGTGATGTACTTCATCCCCTCCGCGCCGTTGATCTGTTGCTCCAGCGGAATCGTGACGGCGCTCTCCACCGTTTGCGCGCTGGCGCCGATGTAGAAGCTTGAGACGCTCACCTGCGGCGGAGCCAAATTCGGAAATTGTGCAATGGGAAGCGTGGGAATAACCGCCGCTCCCGCGAGAATGATCAGCAATGCGCAGACCGTGGCAAATACCGGACGCCGTATGAAGAAATGAACGAACATGAAGAATCCCGATAAACGAATTCAGAAGTAAGAAGTCAGAACGCAGAGTGTGCCACGAAAAGTCTGCATTCTCACCTTTGACTTCTGCTCCTGTGATTCCGAGCGTGTTCTGCCCATCGCTCGCGACTCACGGCTGGGAACTCGCGATTAGCCCAGCGGAATCACCGGCATTCCATCCAACAGAAATTGCGTTCCGGAAACGATCACCTTGTCGCCCGGCTTGATGCCTTCGCGCACTTCAAAGTCGTTGCCCACGGTTTGTCCAATGGTCAGCGGCCTCTGGTGAGCGATAAACCCGCCGCTCTTCTGCGGTTCCGCAACGAAGGCAAAATACTGTCCTGCCATGCGCGAAACTGAGAGGATCGGAACCTGAGGATTCAAGTGGGTGCCCCAGATAATCCGAGCGCGAATGAACTGCGACTGGCGTAACGCATCGTTCCCGTTGGCAATGCGCGCCTTCACCAGCACCGTCTGCGTAGTGTTATCGACCTGCGGCGAAATAAAGCTGACTTTCGTATCGGACAGCACCTTTCCATTGCTATCCAGCACCTGAAGCGGCAGATTCATCTTCAGTTGCGGCGAACGTTCCACCGGCACATAAACGTAGGCTTCGAGACTGCCCGGTTGATCAACGGTTGTGAGCTGAGTCTGGGTCGTGACCCGGTCGCCAACACGCACCGGGATGTCTCCGACAATCCCGGTTCGCGGCGCTACGACTTTGTAATAGTGAAGCTGCACTTCCTGCTCGCGGACTTGCGCTTCCAGCGAATCCATCTGCGCCTGCGCCGCATCCATGGTCGTCTTGGCCTGATCCAGATCCTGCTTGCTGACCACTCCGGCCGAAGAAAGTCCCTCTGCGCGGTGATACTGCTGCTTCGCCCAATCCAGTTGCGCTCGCTGCGCCGTGCGTGCGCTCTCCAGGCTTCTTACCGTGGCCTGCTGCTTCAGCGGATCGATCTCCATCAAGGCGCTTCCTTCAGTCACCCGCTCGCCGGAGTGCACAGAAATCTGGGTAACCTGTCCTTCCACCTGCGGCATAATCACCGCCGAGTCCCGCGATTTGAGCGTCGCCACGTACTCGCTGGTGTCGTTAACCGGCACGGCCTTTGCCTCCAGTACTTTCACCGGCATGGCTTGCGGTCCGCCCGCTTGCGGATTCTGCGCAGTATTCTTGGAACAAGCCCCCGTCATCGTGACCGCCAGTAAAGCCACGCCAAGCGTTCCTTTTGCCAGGCAGGTATGAGATTTTGTCTGGGAATAATGAAGTTGATTTGTCATAAAACCGTCAACACCTAATCTAATCCTGCGAACTCCGATATGAAACCCTCCGCAATGCCCACTTATCGCGGTGGCCGGATTGTACTCTCAATGCTCGATTTTCTCTGTGATCGGCGCCCAGCGTAGCGCCGGCGTCCTTGGCGGCGGTCGCGCGGCCAGCTGCAATCTTCATCGTAGACCTTTTGGTACTTCTGCTTTCTCTCAAACCGGGTTTCGCGCCTCCCTTCCGGCCGTTGAGTCTTTCTGCTTTTAGCCCGCATCCTTTATCCTAGTGACTGCACCGAATATGACCCCGAAAACCCAGCCTTCCACGCCGGTTCTGGACCAGCCTTCGACCAACGGGTCCGGAACTTCCAGCAACCCGGAGCGCGAACGCATTTTTGAAGCGTATCGACAATTCGGATACCTCGAAGGCGATCTCGACCCTCTCGGCTTCCTCCGTCCCCGCCCCACTCCTGAACTGGAGCGCGACGGCGAGTACGCCCACGAAGCCAGCGCCATTTACTCCAGCACCATCGGGATCGAGATCAACCATATTTATTCTCCCGAGCGCCGCCGCTGGATCCACGAGCGCATGGAGTCGCCCTCGCAAGGCTTCGAGATCACCGAAGGGGTGCAGCAGCGCATTCTTGACCTGCTCATCCGCGCTGACGTGTTCGAGCAGGTCATGCAGCAGCGCTATCTCGGCAGCAAACGCTTTTCCCTGGAGGGCGTCACCGCCCTGATTCCGCTGGTTGACGAGGTGCTTGATTCTGCGGCGCAGCAAGGTGCAGTCGAGTTAGTCATGGGGATGAGCCATCGCGGCCGCCTCAACGTGATTGCTCACGTTGCCAAGCGTCCTCCCGAGGAAATCTTTGCCGGCTTCGAGGATGTCGACCCGCGCAGTGTCCTGGGCTCGGGAGACGTCAAATACCACATGGGCGCGACCGGCGAATACCTCACGCGCGGCGGAGGCAAGGTCCACATTCACCTGGTCTCCAATCCCAGCCACCTTGAAGCCGTGGATCCCGTGACTGTCGGCCGCACGCGCGCCAAGCAAGATCGCACTGGCGAAGGCGGACGTCAGAAATATCTTCCGCTCCTCGTCCACGGCGATGCGGCTTTTGCCGGTCAAGGCGTTCTGGCCGAGACCATGAACTACGCCGATCTTCCCGGATACACCGTCGGCGGCACCATCCATGTAGTCGTGAATAATCTTCTGGGGTTCACAACCAGCTACACGGAAGAACACTCAACGCGCTTCGCAGCCTGCATCGCGCGCCGCCAGTCGATCCCGATCTTCCACGTCAACGCGGAAGATGTGGACGCCGTCGTGCGCGTCGCCCGCATGGCTACCGAGTACCGCTACAAATTCGGCACTGACGTCGTCATCGACCTCATCGGATACCGCCGCCACGGACACAGCGAGGTCGACGATCCGACCATCACCCAGCCGCTGCTCTACAAGAAAATCAAGGAGCATCCGCCGCTCTGGGAAATTTACGCCGATGACATCGGCGCCATCGATGCACAAGCCCGGGCCGACGCCATCAAGGCGGACTTCGAGGCCGCGCAGAAAAAAGCTGGCGGCATCAAGTCCAAGCCTTTGCTCCGCGAGCTCCCCAAATATTGGAATAACTACTTCGGGGGGCTTCATCGCCCCGAGTACGAAGTCGAAACCGGACTCTCGGTGGAAGATTTATCCCAGCTCACCACTCGGCTGACGACTTATCCAGTGGACTTCCACATTCATCCAAAGGTGAAGAAACTCCTCGACCAGCGCGCCGAGATGGGTGCCGGTAAGCGTCCTGTCGACTACGGCATGGCGGAAGCGCTGGCATTCGCGAGCCTGGTGAAGGCCGGTACCCACGTCCGCATGTCAGGACAGGATTCCCGCCGTGGCACTTTCAACCAGCGGCACTCGGTCCTTATTGATATCGAGAACGAAAACGAATACGTTCCGCTGGAGAACATTGCAGCCGGACAGGCGCGCTGCGAGATCTATAATTCGACGCTCTCCGAGGCTGGAGTTCTCGGCTTCGAATACGGCTACAGCCGCGACTACCCCGAGTCGCTTGTTCTGTGGGAAGCCCAGTTCGGAGACTTCGTCAACGTCGCGCAGGCCATCATCGATCAGTTCATCAGCGCCGGAGAGGCCAAGTGGAATCTTCTCTCCGGCCTCGTAATGCTGCTTCCGCACGGCTACGAAGGCCAGGGACCGGAACACTCCAGCGCCCGTATCGAGCGCTTCATTCAACTTGCTGCCAAGCACAATATTCAGATCGCGCAACCGTCGAACGCCGCGCAGTACTTCCATCTTCTGCGCCGCCAGGCGCTGCGCCACTGGCGCAAGCCGCTGGTCGTATTCACTCCTAAGAGCATGCTCCGCCACCCGGACGCGTCTTCACCCATCGAGGACTTCACTCACAAGAACTTCCTGAACGTGCTCCCCGATACCGAAGTCGGGGAAGCCGAGCGCATCCTGATCTGCACCGGGAAAATCGGCCACGAACTTCAGGCCGAACGCAAGAAACGAAAAGACACGAGCACGGCGATCGTTTTCCTGGAACAGATGTATCCATTTCCGGAAGAAGAAGTTGTCGCGGAATTCGACCGCCATGGCAAGAACGCCGATATTGTCTGGGTGCAGGAAGAGCCGGCTAACATGGGAGCGATGTTCAACATGCTCCCGCGCTTGAAACGTCTCGCCGGCGATCGCCCGGTGCTTAGCGTGAAACGCAGTTCCGGCGCCAGCCCCGCCACAGGCAGCGCCAAAGCTCACGAGGTGGAGCAGAAGACCCTGCTGACGCTGGCGTTTACGATCAAGTAGGGAGGCAGAGGCCGTGTAGGGACAGCCGCCCTCGGCTGTCCAGTCGACCGCAGGTCGAGCCCTGTCATCCTGAGCAAAGCGAAGGATCAATGCAACTTGCCGCCAGCTGCAAGGTCCTCTACGCAGCCCTCACTTGCCGGGCCGCTCCGTGACCGCCTTCCCACGCGCCCCGGGCAATTCCGCCTTAGGTCCATCCGCCAGCAAGTCTGGCAACCCCCTGTAGGCATAGATCGTTGGCGCATGATTCGCCATCAGCCCACCCGTATCCGCCGTTGGCCCATAATTGCTATGCACATCGCGCCCCTGCATGCGCAGCATCGCCATCAGCTGTCCACGATGATGCGACGTATGAGCAATTCGCCGCACCATCACCCATGCTCTAGACCGCTGCACTTCGAAAAACTTGATCTCCTCTTGCCACCACATTTCATCTTTCACTCGCAGTGCAGCCAGCCGCTTCCCGCTGTCCTCCGCGTAGCGCCGGATGAATTCCAATCTCGTTTCCGAAGACGGCAGCGGTGGCGCCGCAACATCAATCCCCAAAATGTTGCGAAACCACAAATCCTCGCTCACACACTGGTGCACCATCTGCTCATGTACGCTACGCCCGCGCGGATCGCTCGCGTTCGGCCGCACAGGCATGTCCGCATCCCTGAACTCACTCCACACGCTCAAGACCTTGACGCGCTCGGTTGAATACGTCTCCACCAAAAATTCGTATGTCATAGCGAAGAATGTTACCCGATTCACCGCGAGTCATCGGGTAGGGTGGGCTCAGGAGCGAAGATCCAGTCCTGCAGCGTCTGCAAAGACCCTAAAATCGCGATCCCGCGTGAGGAGAGTCGCGCCTCCGTCGATGCAACTCTGCGCAATCAGCGCGTCCCCCAATCGAGCCTTGCGCCTTCTGGAAAGCGCTTTCGCTCGCAACGCGCCCGCACGCTGCCAATAACCGTCTTCTATCTCCAGCAGCGGAACTGATGAAAGCACGTGGGCAATGGCCTCGGGGAGTTCAGGATCGCTGAGCAGTTCGGTGAGCACAGCCGGCACCATCAGCACTTGCCGGTCCGCAAGCGCTTTGTCGAGACGGATGGTATCTTCGCCGGCGCGTCCTTCCAGAAACGCCACCCATGTACTCGTGTCCGCTGCAATCACCGGTCAGCCTTCAATTCGGCGGCGGTGCGCGAAAAACGCACCTTGCCTTGGAGGCCACGCAGTTGGGAATAGGTGTGCGACGCTGCCACCAGCTTCAATCCGGTGCGGACCGTCTCCGTGATGCCCGCTCCAATTGCCCGCTGAGCTTTCTCCAGCAATTCGGGAGATACTTCCACCGTAATCTTGCGCGCCGTTTCCATCCCTTCGAGTGTACCATACTCTATACCAGCATTGAGTATGGTGACGGTAATTTTGCATTCCGCGGCTCGCGGCTGTTGCGGCAAAGGATTTTGATCGATCCGAGTGTTACCCTAGTCCTCCGCACCAATCCCATGCCGCGCCGCTCCCAAGCTCTCCGCATCGCCATCGACACTGGAGGCACTTTCACCGACTGCATCTGGATGGATCCAGGTACGCGTCGCCTGAAAATGCTGAAAGTTTTCTCCACTCCCGCTGATCCCTCTCAAGCCATCGTCGAAGCGCTCAAGAAGATCACTTGCGGAGAATTTGTCCTGCTCCACGGCACAACAGTCGGCACGAACACGCTGCTGGAGCGCAAGGGCGCCCGCACGGTGCTGGTCACCACCGCCGGTTTCGAGGACGCCATCGAAATCGGACGCCAGGCCCGCCCCAAGCTCTACGACTTCTTCTTCGATCGCGTGGAACCGCTGGTTCCCCAGGATTTACGCTTCGGCATCAACGAGCGCACCGCCGTAGTCGGCAAAATCCTGGCCACGCCCTCGCCGGAACAGTTGCACGCACTCGCGGAGCAGGTCGCCTCGGCCCGTCCGCAAGCAATTGCCATCTCATTGCTGTTCTCATTCGCGAATCCGGCGAACGAGGAAGCCGTCGCGCAAGCCTTGCGGCCGCTGACCCTGCCCATGTCGATCTCGCACCAGATCCTCCCCGAATTCCGGGAGTACGAGCGCACCTCCACGGTGGTCATCAACGCCTACCTGCAGCCGGTGATGCAAACTTATCTGCAACGCCTCGATGAATCCTGTCGCAGAGACGTCGCCAGCGCCGCTTGCGCCACGAGCAAGACCGCCGAAATCACGACCGACCGGAATCCCGCGGATGAGCCCCGACTCAACACTGCGGAGATGGATTCGCCCGTGGAAGAGCGGCCCTTCAGGGCCGCGAAAAGTGCGGCAAGAACCGGGGCTTTAGCCCCGGCCCCCCGCATCTTCGTCATGCAGTCCTCCGGAGGCATCACCGCTCTCTCCACCGCCTCCCGCGAACCCGTCCGCACCGTTCTCTCGGGCCCCGCCGGCGGAGTCGTCGGCGCAGTAGCCACCGCGCGCGCCAGCGGATTCGAGAACATCATCGCCTTCGACATGGGAGGCACCTCTACTGACGTCTCCCTGATCGAAGGTGAAATCAAACTCGCCACTGACGCGCACATTGCCGGCCTCCCCATCAGCGTCCCTATGCTCGACATTCACACCGTCGGCGCCGGAGGAGGTTCTCTGGCCCGATTCGACGCCGCCGGAGTTCTCCGCGTCGGCCCAGAATCCGCCGGAGCCGATCCCGGCCCCATCTGCTACGGGCGCGGCACACAGCCCACCGTAACCGATGCCAACCTTCTCCTCGGGCGTCTTCACCCCACGCGCTTTCTTGGCGGGAACTTCACGCTCGATCTTCCCCGCGCACGCGCGATAACCAAAGAATGGCTGAAGAAGCAGGGGTCGAACTTCTCGCTGGAACAATTTGGTGCCGGCGTGATCCGCGTCGTGAATTCGACCATGGAAAAAGCCATTCGCGTCGTTTCCATCGAGCGTGGACGCGATCCGCGCCACTTTGCCCTTGTCGCCTTCGGAGGCGCCGGAGGCCTTCATGCCTGCGCCCTGGCCGAAGCGCTTAGCATTCCCCACGTCATCGTCCCCGCGTTTCCGGGCGCGCTCTCTGCGCTCGGCATCCTCGCCAGCGATGTGGTGAAAGATTACTCGCGCACGGTCTTATGGCGTGTCTCAAGAGAGATCCCGCACACGAAGTTAAATAAGCAATTCACAATCATCGAAGCAGCCGCCGCGAAAGACTTTCGTGAAGAATCCTGGCAGGGAAGCCCGCGTTTCCGCCGCAGCGTCGATCTCCGCTACAAAGGCCAGGGATACGAACTCAACCTCCCCCTCACCAAGAATTTGTTGCGCGACTTCGAGCAGGAACACCAACGGCGTTATGGTTACAACCATCCGAATCGCGAAATTGAACTAGTGACCCTTCGCCTCCGGGCGACCCTGAAGTCCGGCAAGATCACCGTAGGGGCGGACGCCTTCGTCCGCCCAAGCCGTGCAAAGCGCGGCTCGCCTTTCGCCGGCGGGGCCCTAGTCATCTTCGATGGAAAGAAACTCAAGGCCAAGCTTTACCCCAGAGAAGACCTTCGCCCTGGCAAGCCGTACACTGGCCCAGCAATCATCACCGAATACAGCGCCACGACGGCGGTCCCGCCCGGAAAGCGCTTTCACGTCGACCACGCCGGAAATCTGATCATCGCCGTCTAGTGTGGCGCCTCAAGGCTCTACCAAGTGCTCTCCAGAAGGTTTTCCTCAGTGCCCTCTGTGTCCTCCGTGGTGAAAGCCCTTGAATTGTTAATATCCGATGAAAATCGCTCTCCATTCCCCAAACAGGGTACTGGAGCACTAGGCCCTGAGTACTCCGTTCGTTAAAATGATCCCGTGAAACCGAGCCTCTACGTAGTTGAAGATGATCCCGACATTTCCCGTCTGGTCCGCCATCACCTGGAAAATGAGGGATTCGCGGTGCGTGTGTATCCCACCGGCTCCAACGTCCTGGCAGACGCGGAGCGCCAGCGCCCCGCCCTTTTCGTTCTCGATATCATGGTTCCCGGCAAAGATGGCCTGGAACTCTGCCGCACCATCCGTCAAACGCCTGGCCTCTCTGCGGTACCCGTGATTTTTCTGACTGCGAAGAGCAGCGAAGCCGACCGCATCCTTGGCCTCGAACTCGGCGCCGACGACTACATTCCCAAACCCTTCAGCCCGCGCGAACTAGTTGCCCGCGTGAAAGCCGTCCTGCGACGTTTCGAGCGTCCCTTGCCGCCGAGTCCCTGACGGTCGGCGACATCGAAATCGATCCTTCGGCCATGACGCTCACCGTCCGCGGCAGTACCGTGCAGACCACCGCCACCGAATTTCGCCTGCTCGATTACTTCGCGCGCCACAAAGGACGCGTTTTCAGCCGCGACCATCTGCTTGATTCCGTGTGGCGCGACACCGCCTACGTGACTCCCCGTTCCGTCGACGTCTATGTCCGCCGCATCCGCGAGAAGATCGAGCCCGATCCGGAGAACCCGCGTTACCTGAAAACGGTTCGCGGCGCCGGGTACCGCTTCGAGGCTCCAAAATGAGAATGAGGACAAGTTGAAGAACCGCATCTTCTTCAAGCTGCTCTCGGTCTTCTTGATCGTCATTGCCGCTACCGCCGCCATCCTCGACGTGATGATCGGCAACGCATGGGAAGCTTCTCTGCGCTCCGAAATCGAACGCAATCTCACTCAGAAAACCCTTCTCTTCGCTCATCGCGTCGAAACGGACCGCGCTCACTCGCTCGCAGAGATCGCCTCTCAGGAAGGTCATGCCGCCGGCGCCCGCGCCACAGTGATTGACGCATCCGGCAAAGTCCTCGCCGACTCCGAGGCGATCCCCTCCAAAATGGAGAACCACTCCACCCGAAAGGAGTTCGCTGCCGCGCTTTCAGGAAAGACCGGCGAAAACGAACGGCGCAGCGCCACCCTAGGCATTCCGTTTCTCTATGTTGCCGCCCCGGTTACCGGAGGAGCTGTCCGCCTCGCCTATCCCTTGTCCGACGTTGAAGCTGTTCAGGCCCAGGTTCGCCGCCGATTGCTCTGGGGATCTCTTTTCGCCTCCCTGTTCGCATTGCTGATCGCCGCCGCTGCATCGATCTGGACTTCGCGCCGCTTGCAGCGCATCGTCGACGTCGCTGCTCGCATCGAGCAAGGTGACCTTCATGCCCGCGTGAATGATCGTCCTCTGGACGAGATTGGACGCGTCGCCGCCGCCATCGACAAAACTGCCGGGCAAATCGAACTCAGCTTCGCCGCCGTCCGCTCCAGCCAGCGCCAGCTCGAGACTCTGCTCAACAGCATGCAAGACGCCGTCATCGCCGTCAGCTCCGACGGCCTCGTCCGCTGGGCCAATCAGCCGCTCGATCGTCTGGTTCCGCAACACGCGCGGCTTAACGCACCGGTGGTCGAAACCATTCGGGACCCCGACTTTCTCGCCACCGTCAAAGCGGCTACTGCCACCAAGGAAGTGAAGACCGGGCGCGCCACTTCTATCGCTCCCGGCCGCGTTTTCGATGTCACTGCCGCGCCACTACCGGACGGCGGAGTCGTCGCCGTTCTTCGCGATCTCACGGAAACCGAGCGCGTCGAAAAGACTCGCCGCGATTTCATCGCTAACGTCTCTCACGAACTCCGCACTCCTCTGACTTCGATTCAGGGATACTCGGAGACTCTGCTCGATACGATTCCCGACAATGGCGCTCCCAATCGCGAGTTCCTTGAGATTATTCGCAAGAACGCCGCCCGCATGTCGCGCCTGACCGAAGACTTGCTGACTCTCGCCCGCGTCGAATCGGGCGAGACTCGCTTCGAAACCGAACCTGTCGCGCCTATCGAACTCTTGTGCGATGCCGAAGAAAGCTTTCGCGAGATTGTTCGCGCCCAGGGAGTGGAATTGAAGATCATCAACGCGCAGGGGTCCAATGGCTCGGTTGAATCGCTGCCTCCTGTGCTTGCCGATCGCGAAGCCATTCACCAGGTCTTCTCGAATCTGATTGACAATGCAATGAAATATGGACGCTCCGGAGGCCGCATCGAACTCGGCGCTCGCTCCGCTGAGCGCGGCGTCGAATTCTACGTCCGGGATTTCGGCGCCGGCATCTCCTCGGAACACCTGCCCCGGCTCTTCGAACGCTTCTACCGCGTCGACAAGGCGCGCTCCCGCGAGTCAGGAGGCACCGGACTCGGCCTCGCCATCGCCAAGCACATCATGCGCGCCCACGGCGGTTTCATCCGCGCCGAAAGTGAACTGACCCGCGGCAGCGCCTTCATGTTTACGCTGCCGACTGCCTGAGATGCGAGTACCGCGACCGCCTTGGTGGTCCCGCTACGATGCTCATGTAGCAACAGCCGCCTCGGCTGTCCCGTGAAGGCGGAGCCGAGCGGCCATGAAATGTCTGTGTGAAAACTCACTTGGCAGATTGGGGGGTAGAGAAATCGGCGAGGTCTCTAGCTCCGAGGCCGCGAAAGAATGCAGCCCACGGTGCAAGCCGAGGGATTTCAGGCGGGAAACGATCCAGCCACAGCGGGGCGAAAGAGAGAAGCGCTCACACACGCATCCCCGGCACAAATCCCTCGTATTTGCGCGTAAGTCCAGAATAATTCTTTACTAGTAGTTAAACCGGACCAGCTTTCGCATAAAATGACGAAAAATTCACAGCATATTAACCGCACCTTCAACAGACAAATTTATGCTTAGCCGTTGGCAATCCAGTCTCACAATCGGCAGAGTAGCAGCGACGGTCCCCGACGATCTTCGCGTCGTCCGCTTCTTCGCCCGGCGGACACTCCCATGAGTACAGCGACAAAGAGCCCGACCCCCGAACCCGCGCATCACTACATTGTTCGCCGTACGGTCGAGGCCTGCCACCTGGCGAAAGATGCCGCCGCCGCCGCTGCCGAAGGAATCGCAACCGGCTCCAACCCTCTGCTGAATTCACTCCGCGAGCGCGAGCGCGAACTCGATACCCTCGACCTCGAAATCGACAACGGGGTCACTACGGCTATTACGGAAGTCGGACCGGCAGAAGCCCGCGAACTTCTCGCTTGCATGAAGTTCATGATTGGCCTCGAGCGCATCGGCGATCTCCTGCTCAGCTTCGGTAGCAGTGCCCAATCCGTCAACGGACGCATTGATCCCGAGGACACCCGCGACCTCACCCAGATGGCCACTCTTCTCGAGAAGATGTTGACCGACTGTGCTGATGCCTTCTCCGGTCGCGACGTCGCCAAAGCCATCGAGGTTCTCCGCGCCGACGCGGAGATGGATCGTCTGCGCAATCTCGTCTTTCTTCGCCACATTGAGAATCCGGAAAACGCCCATCGCCAGGCCAGCCTCCAGGTAATCTTCATGACTCAATCGCTCGAACGCGCTGGCGATCATGCCAAGAATCTCGCGGAAGAAGTCTGCCATTTCGTGAGCGGACGTCCCGTCCGCCACGTCCTCATCGCCTACGACAAGCCTGTCGAACAAATGTTTATTGACTATCTCCGCCGCCGCGACCACAAAGGTTAAACATTTAGATCCGCCTCAGAATTGTTCTGGGCGAAACACTGGCCATTCCGTATATACCAATCTGCGTATCCAGTCGCCCCGCAATTACGCTTTCTGGAAGATGCCGCGGTTGCCGCATTCACCGCCGAAGCGTGCGAATACCGCCGAATAACCTCATTCGGGTAGACACCTCCACAACACTGACATTTTTGTTTAGCGGCGATGTTGTATCTTGGGGCCTCTCGAACCACGCCGACATTTTGAACTAACCCTGCGCTGCTCCCACTGCGATGTTCATCACTCCTGGCTAGGCATTCGTACCACCGAACCAATCACACATCCCTGGAGTCACCGGCGGGAGTTAGGAGATTGTTCGCGCTCCGATTCAGCATTTCTTTTCGTAGAGATCTGGCACAACAGCATAAAGACAATCGCTACAGCCCAGATATGTTCTGTTCCGGTTAGGCATTAACAAAATCACTTTGGAATCACTCTTGCTGTACCAACAACACTCGCACAGGGGAGAGCACGTGCCGTGAAGCACTCACACTCACGCCCACGCGACTCAATTTTTGGAGGACTGCATGTATCGAAAGACTGCTAGTACAACAAACGCCGCGCTGGTCATCATTCTGTTGTTCGTCACTGCCGGCTTTGTGGTTGGCCAAGGCATCGTGACCGGATCCATTTCCGGCACCGTAGTGGACCCGCAGGGTGCGGTTGTCCCGGACGCCAGCGTAAAGGCCACGCAGATGGAAACCAATCGTCTGTTCACCACGACGAGTTCCAACGCTGGAGTAGTCCAGCTACCGTCTTTGCCTCCCGGTACCTACAGCATCGTCGTTGAAGCTAAGGGGTTCTCCTCGTTCACGGCCCACAATGTTCTTGTCGTCGTCGGGAAGGACACTTCCCTTGGAGCTGTCGGCCTCAAGCTGGGCAACACCGCTGAAACGGTGACGGTGGAAGGGGCGGCGCCGCTGGTCGAGAGCACCACGGACCAGCTGTCTCAGACGTTCGATACCAAAGAAGTCGTGAGCGTGCCATTGGGCAACACCTACGATTCCTTTGTTCTGTTCAGCCCTGGCGTAGTCACGGCCGGTAGCGGATCCTTCAGCAATAACAATGGAGCCGAGCTCTCCATCAACGGCCAGCGGGCTCGCTCCAACAATTTCCAATTGGACGGCCAGAATAACAATGACAACACGATAGGCGGGTCGTCGATCTTCTTTGGTAATCAGGATGCCATTGCCGAGTTGCAGGTAGTTACTAACTTCGATGCCGAGTACGGTCGCAATCTCGGTGGCGTCGTCAATTACATCACCAAGGGCGGCACCAACAGTTTCCACGGCACCGGCTACGAATTCTGGCAGGGCGACCATTTCGATTCTCTGCAGAATCAGGAAAAGAACGCGCTGTTCGGATTTTGTCCTCCGGGCGTAAGTCCTACGACCACCGACCCCACTTTTGCTGGATGCGCGCAGCCGACCTTGCCCCAGTTTGTTCAGAACCAGTTCGGCGGCACCATCGGCGGTCCCATCAAGCGCAACAAGATATGGTTCTTCGGTTCCGCTAACTTCCAGCGCAATCGCACTTCCGGAGTTCCGGTTTCCTCCTCAGGCGCACTGACGCCGGATGCGACTGGCCTTCAGCAACTCCAGGCGGACTTTCCCAATAATCCAGGGGTCACTCTTTTGAATCAATTCGGTCCAGCGACCGTGAAGATCGGAAACCCCACGTTCAGCAACATTCAAAATGTCTCCGTGTCGGCCGACGGTGGCGCAACTAATTTCCCCGTTGAGATGGGTACGATCTCGCGCGCTCTCTCGCAACCCTTCAACAACTACGAGGGCACGGGCCGAGTGGATCTTCAACTCACCAGCAAGGATCGGTTCTTCACTCGCTATATCTTCCAGCAGGACAGCACCAGCAATGTGCCTCTCGGCCTGGTGGGCGGCGCTCAAGGGCAAATCTATACGGTCCCGGGGCGGAGTCAGCAAATTGGCCTCGACCTTACGCATACGTTTAGCCCTTCGCTCTTGAATCAGGTGCGATTCAGCTATTCCCGTTCACGCTCTGAATTCGATGGAGGGGGCTTCCCGGATTGCACGCTGTCGACCTTCGGTCTGTGCTCGCCCCAGATCTTCATGCTTGATCCCAACAGCCTGGGCGTTGGCCAAAGCCTCGTATTTCCGCAGGGCCGAATCATCAATATCTATGAACTTCAGGACAATGCTTCGCTTGTACACGGCAAGCACGTGATGAAGTGGGGAGGCCAGTACGATCGCCAGCGGTCGCCGAATTACGGTCTATTTGAGCAGAACGGATTGTTTATCTACTCCGACTTCAATTCGCTGCTCGCGAACACTCCTCTCCAGTCGCAGGTTGCCTATGGTCAGCCGGTTTTGCGCTTTAAAGAGAACGACTTTGCTCTTTACTGCCAGGACGACTGGCGCGTTCGCGAGAACCTGACTCTTAACCTTGGCTTGCGCTGGGAGTTCTACTCGCAACCTACCAATCTTCTGTCGGACGAGAGCGTCGCCCAGCAGAAGGGCCCGAACCATCTTTGGGATCAGAACCTTCCTCTCAGTCTGACCACGGTGCCAAAAGTTCCGAATCACTACCGCAACTATGGTCCTGTATTCGGCTTTGCCTGGACGCCTCGAATGCTGCCCAGTTTGTTCGGCAACGACCGGACTGTCATCCGCGGAGGCTTCCGGATCGCTTATGACTTCGCCTACTACAACCTCGGCACCAACGTTGAAGGCAGTTCACCCTTCACCAACCTGGCGACGATTCCCAATGCTGCTGGAACCGGTGCGGCTGGCTTGCCGAACATCTCCAATCTCGACGGCGCCAACATCGCTGCGGCTCTTTTCCCGCTGGCTCCAAAAGGGAATCCTGGATTCGCGACCGAACTCCAGTTCGGCAAGAACTTCCGAAATCCTTATTCCGAGCAATGGAACTTCGGCATCCAGCGCCAGATCAACAGCAAGATGGCAGCTGAAGTCCGCTACGTGGGCAATCACGACATTGCCCAATTCCAGGAACTCAACGGCAACCCCGACGTTCAGGCGTTAATCAACGCCGGTTTCGGAAGCTTTGTTCCTTCCGGACTCACGCCCTGCACTACCCCGAACCAGCCCGGTTCGACCGGAACCGATCAGTTCGGGAATCAGGTGGGATACGCCAACTGCAATTTCAGCCGCGTCATCCAGTATGCAAACACTGCGTACTCCATCTATCATGGGCTGCAAAGCCAGTTCCGCGTGCAAAATTGGCATGGATTTACCGGCGCCATCAACTACACCTTCAGCAAGACCATCGACAACACTTCGGAAGCTTTTTCCACCGGGGGTGGCACCGTTTTCTCGCTCTCCCAGAGTCCATTCGATGTCAGCAAGGCAGAGCGTGGTCTCAGCAACTATGACTTCCCGCAAGTTCTAAGTCTGCTGTGGGTCTACGACATCCCATATCAGAAGGGGCAGAACGGTCTGCTGGGACATGTGCTCGGCGGCTGGCAGGTGAATGGGACCTATCGCTACAACAGCGGTCAGCCATGGACCGTTGAGCAGAATGTAGGTCAAGGCTTGTGCGATCCTGCCAACTTCACCGGCGGCGGACTCGACACCTGCCGTCCATTCCCCGGGAATCCCAGCGCACCATTTACCTCGGTCGGCCAGTGCACAGATCCGGCCGCTTCCGACTGCGGCCTGATGAGCGTCAACACCGGTTCGGCAATCGCAATGAACCAAGCTCATTTCATCATCAACGACACTAACGCTGAGCAGTTTTTCGGAACCCCGTTCTCACCGCTTCGCCGGAACACCGAACGCGGCCAGGCCATCAGCACGGTGAACATGGCGGTGTTCAAAAACGTCAAGATTACTGAACGTCTGACCTTTCAATTCCAGGCCGAGGCCTTCAATCTGTTCAACCATCAGTGGCTCGGCATCCCGATTCAAAACGTAAACAACGCCGCTACCTCGGTGCTCGGGGTGACGCAATTCGGCAGCACCGCATTCAACGCCAATGGCGGTGATGACTTCGCCGGCAACAGTACGACCGACGGCGTCACCCGCCGGCGTCTGCAGTTCGGCGGCAAGATCATCTTCTAAACCACCTCCGATCCGGGTGCCGGGTGCCCCACTTCTCCCAGCTTTTGGGAGAAGTGGGGTTTTTTCTTTCGGTCTGCGATTTCGCCGTCCATTCTTCACTGAACGATTCAGTGCCCAACAATAACGATTTAGTCTTCTGCCTCCCGTTGTGGGATAATCTCCACCCGGTAAGATTTATCACGCGCGTGCTCGCCTGTTTGTTCGGCACGCCTGGAAGGCGAAAACACTGATGGCCAAGAATCCCCTGTCTCGTCGTCGATTCATTCAACTCGGCAGCGGCGCAGTTGCCGCTACCACGGTCGCCAAACACATTTTGCAGCCTCGCATGCTCTCTGCTGCTCCCCGCCGGGTCGCGCCCAGCGATACCATCCGCTTCGCCTCCATTGGTACGGGCATTCGCGGATGCGAGCACCTGGAAGCGTCTCTCAATGTTCCCGGCATCCAGTGCGTCGCGGTTTGCGATCTCTACGACAGCCGCCACACCGCCGCGCAGGAGTCCGTCAAGAATCCCAGCGTTCCGGCTACTCGAGACTATCGCTCTATCCTCGACCGCAAAGACGTCGACTCCGTCCTCATCGCTACCATGGATCACCAGCATCGCCACATCTTCGAAGACGCCTGCGCGGCGGGCAAAGACGTTTATTGCGAAAAGCCCATGTCTCACACGGTCGAAGACGGGTTCGCCATGGTCGAAGCTGCGCACAAGAACAATCGCATGGTCGCGGTCGGCAGCCAGCGTGTCAGTTCCATTCTCTATGCCAAGGCGAAAGAGATTTATGACTCCGGAAAATTAGGTGAAGTCTTCTCCATCAATGCCTACTGGGATCGCAATTCGCCCAGCGGTGCCTGGGTTTATCCCATTCCACCCGACGCGAGTCCCCAGACCATCGACTGGAACACATTTCTGGGTAACGCCCCCAAGCACTCGTTCGATCCTATTCGATTTTTCCGCTGGCGCTGTTTCACCGATTACGGCGAGGGGCTCGGCGGCGATCTCTTCGTACACCTGCTGTCGGGCATTCACTTCATTACCGGCACAAACGAGCCCGCGCAGCGCGCCCAGTCCAGTGGCGGGCTCTACCACTTCAAAGACGGCCGCGAGTTCCCCGATCTCATTGAGACTCTGTACGACTATCCCAACTTCCGCGTGACTCTGCGCTGCAACCTCAACAACAATGGCGGAGAATTCATCGGCTTCTACGGAACCAAGGGCACGATGATCATCAAAGATGCCACCCTGACGTATAAGCCCGAGGACACCAGGCCCGAGCCCGAAAGCTATTCGATTTATGGATGGCCGAAGGCGCTTCGCGATCAGTACCTCGAGAAATGGAACGCAGAGCATCCCGAGCCCAAGGCGCTGAATTGGAAGGTGGACGAGCAGGTTGAGACTTACACTGTGCCCCATGGCTACAGCGACACGGTCGACCACCAGGCCAATTTCTACAACGCTGTCCGCACGCGAAAGCCGGTTGTCGAGAATGAAGTTTTCGGCAACTACACCTCAATCGGATGTCACCTGGCAAACTTCTCGTACTTCAACAAGACGGTAGCCGTCTGGGATCCGAGCGCCAAGAAGATCGTAAAGGGATGAGAATGTAGCGCCGGACGCATTCGTCCGGGGTTGCGCGCGAGCGCGCAATGAGGGGTGCCCCACTTCTGGCGGGTTTTGCCAGAAGTGGGGATCTTGACTCTCTACGCGTTGAGCCGGCAAGACCGTCCCGGACGCAACTATAATCACCCGGTCATGCAGTCTTTCTTTCGCAACCTCCGCTTCGGCGCCCGCCTCCTGGGCAGGAATCCCGGTTTCACCTGCGCGACGATTCTGATTCTCGCCGTTGGGATCGGCGCGAACACCTCGATTTTCACCGTAACCAATGCGCTCCTGCTGAGACCTTTTCCGTATCCCAACGGCGAGCAATTGGTTGCCATCAGCGCGAAAGACGAAGCCAAAGATTTTGGCGGGACCCTGTTGCGCTACGAGTTGCTTCGCGATGCGAACCGGTCGTTTCAGTCCGTCGCCGTCTGGACGAATGACAATCTGAATCTCACCGGTGCGGGTGAACCCGCGCAAGTACCGATCGCCCGCGTTTCTCCCAGTTTTTTCGCCACCCTCGCAGTGGGACCTCAACTCGGCCGCGTTTTCAACGACGAGGAAGGCCGCCCGGAAGGCATGCCCGTCGTGATGCTCACGGATTCCTGCTGGCGCAGCCGGTTCCACGGAGATCCCAATATCGTCGGCCAGTCAATCACTCTCGACCAGTCCCCGCACACTATCGTCGGCGTGTTGCCGGCAAACGTCCAGTTTCCGTTCATGGGGCCAGCTGACTTTTTGGTGCCGCGCTATTTCGAGTTCTCATTGATTCCCGCGCAGCGCTTGCGCATAGGTGTGGGCTATCTCTCAATGATTGCCCGGCTGCGTCCCGCCACTTCGCTTGCACGCGCCAACGCCGAGCTCGCCCTGCTGAACCAGCGCTACCGCGAGCAGAATCCCACCGCGCCAGATGCCGGCGCATCGGTTGCGATGACAGCCGAATCGCTGCGCGATTCCGTCGTGGGCAATGTCCGCGACAAAGTGATGGTGCTCTCCGCGGCGGTAGCTTTGGTCCTGCTCATCGCGTGCGCCAACGTGGCCAGCCTGCTGCTCTCCCGCGCCCTCGCCCGCAAGCGCGAGATCGCAATGCGTACGGCCCTGGGCGCAACCCGCAGCACGCTGGTTTGGCAACTGCTCACCGAGAGTCTGATGATCGCTCTGCTTGCCGGCGTGCTCGGCATCGGCATCAGTTGGATCGCAACTCGCGCCCTCGTCACCTGGGGAGCCAGCCAGCTTCCAGCTGGCATTTCCATTGGCATGGACCTGCCCGTTCTGCTGTTCACGCTTGTGATTTCTCTGCTGGCGGGAGTCGCGTTCGGTATGGTTCCGGCTATTCAATTGACGCGCACGGATCCCAACACATCACTGCGCGATGAGGGCCGCGGCATCTCCGCAGGACACTCCCGCGCGCGTGTGAAGAACCTGCTTGTGGTCGGACAAGTCGCCTTGTCGTTGCTCCTTCTCATCGGCGCCGCCCTGCTCCTGCGCAGCTTTGTTCATCTGCTGCGCGTCGATCCTGGCTTTGACGCCGAAAATGTCCTCACCATGAACATTTCGCTGCCCACGGTGAAGTACGCCAAGCCGGAACAGCAGATAGCCTTCTTTGACGAACTTTTGCGCCGCGCGTCGACCCTCCCTGGCGTCAAGAGCGCGGCGACCTCCGCCGCATTGCCGCTGAGCTGGAAAAGGATCACACCCGTTCTCGCCGAGGGCCAGCCTGATGTGCCGCTGCCCAAGCGGCCGTTCGTTGATATCGAGGCCATTAGCCCGGAGTGGTTTCAGACGATGCGCGTGCCGCTGCTTTCCGGTCGAGCCTTTACCGATGCCGACAATGCGCAAGCGCCGAAGGTCGCGATTGTCAACGCGACGTTTGCCCGCCAGTTCTGGCCGAACCAGAATCCCGTTGGCAAGCACATTGTCGTGGGCCGGTGGCCGATGCCAGCCGAAGTGATCGGAGAAGCCGCCGACATCAAAAACAAAGGTCTGGACCAGAACACGCAACCCCAACTTTATCTCGCGTTCCCGCAATTGCCCTGGGGAGACATGAACCTCCTGGTTCGCACCGCGGTTGTGCCGCAAAGTGTTACGTCGGCGATACGTGCGCAAGTCGCCGCAATCGATCCCGACCAGCCCATCACTCATATCCAGACTGTCGATCAACTGATGGACGAGTCGCGCTCCCAGCCGCGCTTCACCATGCTGCTGCTCGGCGCCTTCTCGGGGACGGCGCTGGCCCTCGCGATCGTGGGCATCTACGGTGTGCTTGCGTATTCGGTCGAGCAGCGGCGCCAGGAATTTGGCATTCGCCTCGCCCTCGGCGCTAACCGTGAAGACATCCTACGCCTCGTCGTGGGCCACGGACTGATTTTGACCATCACCGGGATTGCCACCGGGCTGCTGGCTTCTCTGCTGCTGACTCGACTGCTGTCGAGCCTGCTCTACAAAGTTGGCGCTCGCGATCTGACGACGTTCGTTCTCGCGCCAGTGCTGTTTCTGGTGGTGGCCCTGCTAGCCAGCTACCTTCCCGCACGCCGCGCTACAAAAGTGAATCCGATAGAAGCCCTTCGCTGAAGCCAAACTCTCCGACTGTAGCGCCGGCCTCCGGCCGGCTGTAGCGGGGGCGTTCCCGCCCGCGCTCCCGACAGGCAGAATCGCTGCCGTGAGCTTCAACCCATCTTAAAGTCCCTCGGTCTACTTCTTCTTCGGCAGGTATTTCTTCTCGATCGACGCCACGACCACGTAATTCGGATCCACCATCTCGTTCAAATGAGCCTTCCCGACCTTCGACACCAGTTCGTAAGCATCCAAATCCGATAGCCCGTAGTCGTTGTGAATCCAGTGGACAAGCTCGGTGAACGCGATGCGGAACGCATCGTCCAGCGGACGATAAGCGCCCACCGTCATGATCGCATCGTCATTTTCGAATTGTGGCCACTCGATGTGCCGGCCCTTGATTATGCTGATCTGCACCTTCGCTTTGAGTGGCACCTCGATCGCCGACCCTGCAGCCTCGCCGTCTCCCATGGCTGCGTGTCCATCGCCGATGTAGAGCAGGCCACCCTTCACATTCACGGGAAAATAGACCGTGTTCCCGACGCTGGCCTCGGGAGAATCCATGTTGCCACCGAATTCCGCCGGAACGATCGAACTGCGGGCCTCCCCATTGGCCGGCGCAACTCCGATACAGCCAAAGAACGGACGCATCGGAATCTTCACCGAGAAATCGGAATCCAGTGCTTTGAACGTCGCGGTATTCGCAGCGTGATCGATGGGATAGAACCACAGCCGCTCGGGAAGCGGCGAGGCCTCGAGCATCGGCGTGTAATGCGACGAATTGATTGAGCCGAAGCCCGGCGAGAATGCGCCCACTCCGGTGTCACCATCCACCTGCAAGTCGAGAATCTTCACCGCCAGTGTGTCTCCCGGTTCCGCGCCTTCCACGTAGAACGGCCCGGCCAGCGGATTGTCTCCTTTCGCCATGCTCAACGTGTCTCCGGGCTTGCGGATACCGTTTCCGAAACAATCGAGCGTGTTCGTATCGAGGATGTCCCCCGGTTTCAAATGTGCCACCGGCTCCGCCGTGGCAAACAGATATTTCACGTTGGCGTTGGTGGTTGTGTAGTGCACGACGTTCTGGGCAACGGCACTCAGCGCAGACAGGGAAAACCACAAAAGGGCTACAACAGAAGAAAGACGAGCGATCACACAAGCCTCCGCGAAAAGGGGTTCAACTTACTGGCGGTGATTGTAATGGGTGACAGGCGCCGGCGGCACGGGTTCTCACAACAGTGAAACTCCGGCGAGGACGGGAGCACATGCGAGTGGCCGGCGAAAAAGAGTCGCGCCTGAGCGCCGGCCGATTGTACGTCAGCCGCATTTGGGCGGGCTGCATAAAAGCCGATGGTCTGCTCAAGGCGCTTTTGGATCGAGTGAGGAAGTCCGGCGGCTGGAAAAGAATCGCTGCTCACGACTCGGACCCTTCCGTGCTTCTTTCAAAGCGGGTCCATTTTCCTTTTGTCTTCCACAATCGCATTGCGCGCCGCGCTTGCAGCACATCGAAGTTGGGCAACTCTTCCGCAAGTGAGAAATTGACCAGCACAACGGGGGCGTGGGTTTAGAGGCCTGCGGTGTAACGTTTCCGGCACGGCTCGCACTATACGTGCAAGCGGCTTCCTGCCGCGCTTGGGGAAAATATGGCATTCACGCCCGGCACCTGGATCAAGCTGCCCTCCAACTGTTCGCGGAGTTACTCACTGACGTACCAACGCTGCGCCGCGTATGGGACAGTGTCCTTTAAAGCTTGTTTGGATTGGGTCACCACCGCTACGAAATCCTGCATCGGTTGGGCGACGCAGGCGATCCAGACCTGTGTCCAATGGGCCTCCCAGGCGATTCAGTCTTGCGCCCAATGGGCGCAACAGACCTCCAGCCATTGTTGCGACTGGTGGCCGTGCTCGTGGTTGTGCGACATCATCGTCACCGTCATCTCCTGGGTGTGCGCCGTCGTGGTGATTGTGGTGACTGTCTTCTGCGTCTTGTTCGCCGTCATAGTGATAGTCGTGTGTGTATTATTCCTGATCATTGTGACCGTCGCCTGCGCGATATGGGCGGTGCTGGTCTACGTCTTTTGCGCCCTTTGGAGCATCGTCTCGATCATCTTCTGCATTTCCAATGCCGATGGCGGAACCGCGTTCCTCCTTACCGACGGCTCCATCATGATGCAGGAACGCTTCAGCGCCTTCGGCCAGTCCGTGAGTGCGCGCCGGTGGTGGAAACTGACGCCGGACGGTTCCGGCAGCTACGCCAGTGGCTCCTGGTCGCGCCTTGCCGATTCCAATCAGGACCGCCTGTACTTCGCATCCGCGGTGCTCGCCGATGGACGGGTAATCGTCTGCGGTGGCGAATACTCTGACGCCTCCGGCAGCTTCTCGCAGGATGACACCAACACCTGCGAAATTTACGATCCCGTGGCGGACTCGTGGAGCACGATACCCGCACCCACCTCGACCGCAAATCCCGCGACCACCTGGACGCAAGTCGGCGACTCTCCATGCACGGTCCTGCCGGACGGTACGTTCTTGATGGCGTCGTTCAGTACAACAGATGTCGCCAAGTTCGACCCAACGACCAACACCTGGAGCGTGCTCTCTGCCCGCACGGTCTCCTCCGCCAGCGAAGAGTCGTTCGTCCTGATGCCGGACAATTCCATCGCCTCGGTCAGTTGCAACAATCCCACACAAACGATCGTCTATGACATCGCAACCGACACCTGGGCCAACGGCAATGCTCTTGGGACCGACATCACGGGGCAGATTCCCGGCGCGGTAAATGAAATCGGACCCGCACTACTGCGTTACGATGGAACGGCGTTTTTCGTCGGTGGCAATCAGAACACGGCGATCTACAACCCCGCCGCACGCGTGAAGTGGACGAATGGCCCCGCCATTCCTTCGCCCGATGGCGGCCAGACACAGCTCGGAACCATCGACGGGCCGGGCGCGATTCTGCCCAACGGAAACATCCTCGCAGGCGCGGGTCCGCTGAGCAATCCCGGCAACTTCAACTCGCCAGTCTCCTATTTCGAATTCGACGGTGCGGTGTTCAATCCCACCGCCGCGCCGCCCAACAACAACTGCGCCACCTACCTGACGCGGCTGCTCCTGCTGCCGAACGGCGACGTGTTCTTCGCGCGCGAGGATGATTCGTCGTTCTATGCCTATCACTCCGATGCTGCTGTGCCGCAGGATAGCTTCCGGCCCGTGATTCAGACCTGCCCCGCCTCATTTGCGCCGGGCGACACGATCCAGGTCTCGGGCACGCAGTTCAACGGACTATCGCAAGGCACGGCCTACGGCGACGATTCGCAAGCGGCGACCAACTATCCGCTGGTGCGTTTGAAAGACGCGAATGGCGGAGTCCACTACTGCCGCACAGTCAACCACAGCGCTGCGGGCCCGGGCGGGACTACGATCGCATCGATGGGCGTGGCGACGGGAGCGCTGGTGGTTACGACGAATGCGGCGATCCCCTCGGATGTTGCGCCCGGCAACTACAATTTAGAAGTCGTCGCCAACGGTATCGCGTCGCAACCGTTCGCCGTTACGGTCAGCCAAAAGGGTGGCAGGGGTGGCAAATGATGAGCGTAACTTCGGGCAGAAATCCATCTGTGCCCCGGACGTCATCCGCCGATAGTTGTGGCTGCGCCATGGGTGCGCGCTTTCTGGGAGGGACGCTGATCGCATCCATCGCGTGGTTTGCCTGGCACTGGCACGAATATTCGCTGGCTCGCGCCGGAGTCCGAATTCTGATCTTCGCGTTTGCTGGAGCGGTTCTCGGCAAACTGGTGGGAATCGTGCTTTATCGGCTTCGCGGACGCACCTTGCGCGAAATGGTAAATGGGCGCCGCGCCGCCTTTTAGCCGGGCCGGCCTTGGTATCGTCACCCGCACTGTCATCCTGAACGAAGCCGTTCTTCAGGCGCGGCGAAGGATCTCAGTCTCAACAGTAGTCGGTGTGAATAGGGGGGGATATGGTGGACAGACGCGACGTGCCCGTGTTCTAGATTTCCCTTAGTCGATGAAAAACTAGTGAACGTCACTCCCCAGTTTTCCCTCCGCGGGTGCTGCCCTTCTCCTTCCCATCGAATCCAATCAGGCGTGCGTAGCCGCATTCCCGCACATTTGTAGGGTGCGCAGCCGCTGAAGATGCTCACGAATTTGTTTAGAAGTCCACCGGTGAGAAATAGAGCAGCTCTCCAGTCACTGTAGAGTTCGAATCGAGTTGGGAAGGGCACGACTTCAAGTCGTGCCGTAAAGTCTGCCAAGAACTTGCGGCTTGAGCCGCTGGGGTCAATCACTCTATTCCATCAAGAGAACCGCTCTAGGTCGTGGTTACAGGACTCCCTAACCACGGCTGCCGCTGACAGCAACTCGTGGTGATGAAGTGCGAATACCCCGCGCCGTAGTAGCGATGCAGCCGATTCGGCATCAGTCCGGTGTAGCATAGATGCCGAGCCTCGGCTGTGACGGATGAACATACGAATCGAGGTCCGTGGTGCCCATCTTTCGAACCCGCGAAAGGTGGGGCAACCGATTTTGTTATGGAATCCGCAGGTGCAAAGCTGGGCAGGCAACCCCGTGAGGAATCTTGATTCGGAAAAGATGGGCCAGCCCCCCTTCATCAGGCGTGAGCTGCGTCCCAAGCGAAGTCCTCAGCAAATTCAAAAGGCTGCTGGTCGTCTTTTCCTTTGGTATGCGCTTGGCCGATGGAAACGCCCTTGAGATTATCGAGGCTGACTACAGCACCAAATGGCAGGAAGATCTCCGAAAATCGTTCGAAGTGTTTTCCCCAATAAATCATCGCACAGGACATGGGCGCACCTTTTCCCGAGTCCGACCCGTTTTCTAGGAACCGCAAACGTGTGTCGTAGAGAAAGCAAATTGCGGTTGCCTTACCGTAGATGTATCTCTTCCAATGCCCTGTATTTGTCGCAACAGGAACCAGCGCAACCACTTCAGCCGCATGAACGCGGTGAGCTTCCTCGCATCGTCGCAGCCAATCCTTAATCGTGCGGCCATGCTCTTGGTCGATACCATACGGAGGATTTACATAAATAGTCGGGAAGTTCCACGACTCCCTAAGCCCGTCGTGCCTGGGCAGCAGGTACTCTACTTCGGCCTGCACGATTGAATATTTGTTCGAGCAAGGGTCTAGGCTGATGCGCCCGTGGAAGCACTGGCGCACGGCATCAACGTACTTCTTAGGGGTACCCCAATCTTTCGTTGTTCCAACCACCTTGCGTCCGGCTGTCATAGCGAATGCACCTTCCGCCAATCCTTGTCGCGCAATTGCGCGAGCTCAGATTCCAGTATTTTAATTGTACCTTTGCTCGGCGCGATTACATTGAACCATTTTTCGATTCGTTGTGCATTATCTTTGAAATATTTTTGCAGCACTTGGTCGGCGCGGTAGTCCATCTGAACTTTCGTGAACTGGTTCTTGGTCTTCTCAGCCGAGTAGCTGGCGAGAAACGCATTCTTCGCCGCTTCCAACAATGAAGTTGGTTCCAGCAGCAATTCTGTGATGAATTCGGCAAGCCCGGCGTCGGTCAAGAACAGCAGCCAATCGTAGGATTGCGCAAGCACCTTTAGCTCTTTGTTGTAATGTTCCGAGGTAAACCAGTTTCCATGGTTGCTCACAACGCCCACGGTCAAGACGAAATCCTGCAACAGTTCCGCATCATCGGATTTGACGATTTCGGCCATGAGTTCAACGTAGGGCTTTGAATAAATAGTGCCATCGCGCTTGTACGTCAATCCGCGCAATTCGCCGGTAGCAACACGCAGTTTGTGCAACGACGATACTGATTTTGCAACGTACGCGCCCTGCTTGGCCTTCTCAATGGATTGCGGTCCTTTCTTCATGCCCTCTTCGACGCCAACTCGTTTGCATTCAAACATCGCAAAGGGCTTGTGGTATTGCTGTACAATCTTCAGCCGTACGCGGTCGTTCTCTATCGAATCCAGTGTCGCTACCAAATGTGCACTTGGGCCTGTTGCTACTACACACGAATTGCGGAGAATGCCGCTGCTGGTCAGCAACACACCGTTGCCTTTCTCGTAGTCCAGCAGCGAAAAAGCGTCTCTGTCGATATTCTCAAGAATCCGGGCCGACGTAATCGGTAATTTATGGGCGAACACGAGCGCCTGCTCGTGCAGAATCGGATGCAAGGAATACTCGACGTTATGAGCAATGTCAGGATTGCCGAATTCGGCCAACGCCCGCTCGATGGCTACCGAATGCTCAAAGCCCCAGCTTTTCAGCATGTAGAACGTAATGATTTCCACGAGCGTACCCAGCGCACGCCCGGCAGCCTTCTTTGAATCCGTGGCATAGTGAAACACCTTCTCGACGAGAACTTTTTGCAGTCGGTCAACGGACTGATATATGGGCTGTGGCGCTGGGCCAGTCGGCAGCGACTTAGACATTTCGAGTAGAAGGATACCGCTCCGGCCCGACTTTGGACAGCTCCGGCCGGACGGGAATATGGGGACGGGAATATGGGGACAGACGGGAATATGGGGACGGAATATGGGAACAGACGGGATGTACCCCCTTTTCTAAATCTACCCATTCGGTGACAAACTGGTGAACGTCCCCTCTCTCCCCGGTTTTTTGCCCAACGCCGGCCACGGCGTTGTCCGTCGGGAGCTCAGCTGTGCACTTTTTCTACAGGCCGCATGTGTGACGAACAACC
The DNA here is from genome assembly GCA_963807095.1 of uncultured Acidobacteriota bacterium. Taxonomy (GTDB): domain Bacteria; phylum Acidobacteriota; class Terriglobia; order Terriglobales; family Acidobacteriaceae; genus Sulfotelmatobacter. The sequence continues at coordinate 143,506 of CAWEAF010000006.1, forward strand.
TTTACTCGAATCCGCGAAAAGAGTCACACTGCAATCGTGCGCGACAGATTCTCAATCACGTCCAGAGCGGCCGCAAGACTCCACCATCGAAGATCTGCTAACCCCTTATCCTGGAATATTTTGCCGCTACGCCGTTTAAATCCAATATTTTGCGGGAGCCCGCCTGCGCTTCGAACCCACAACTCCTTTCGACCCAGGATTTTGACGCCAGAGATCCGAAAAAATGAAATCAATTCTTCGGCGGGTCTTGCTGAGCTCCGGTCTCCCCAAACGCGCAGTGCGCCGCTCGCGTTTCCGCTCCTTTTCGAGGTGTAAACTAATCCAAGTCTTATACCTCGATTCATCCGTTTCGAAAGGAATCCCCCATGGCAACGCTAGAAGCCCCCGTCCGGCCGCGCACCGATCTGCATCCGGGACCATTCGTCACCGAGCCATTTTACGATTTCCGCAACGAAGAGAACGCCCGCCGCATGCGCGCCGCCATCGCCAAAGTCCGCGGCCAGCTCGGACGCGAGTACGACCTCATCATCGGCGGCAAGCGCATCAAGACCACCGACAAAATCAAGTCGCTGAATCCGTCGCAGCCCTCGCAGATCGTCGGCATCCACCAGAAGGCCGGCAAGGAACACGTTGAGCCCGCGATGAAGGCCGCGCTCGAGGCCTTCGAGTCCTGGAGCCGCACCACCGTCGAAGAGCGCGCCGGCCTCGTCTTCCGCGTCGGCGACCTCATGCGCCAGCGCAAGATGGAATTCATGGCGTGGCTCGTCTTCGAAGTTCAGCAAGAACTGGGCCGAGGCCGACGCCGACATCTCCGAGACCATCGACTTCTGCGAGTTCTACGCGCGCGAGGCGTTGCGTTTCGCCAAAGCGCAAACGCCCATCCAGCTGCCCGGCGAGCACGACTCGCTGCACTACATCCCGCTCGGCGTGGGCGCGGTGATTCCGCCGTGGAATTTTCCCTGCGCCATCATGGCCGGAATGACGCTCGCCTCGATCGTCAGCGGCAACACCGTCATCCTCAAGCCGTCGAGCGATTCGCCCACCATCGCCGCGAAGTTCGTCGAACTGCTCGAAGAAGCCGGCATGCCCGAAGGCGTAGTGAACTTCTGCCCCGGCGCCGGAGCCAGTTTCGGCGACGCCGTCGTCGCGCATCCCAAAACGCGCTACATCGCCTTCACCGGATCGCGCGAAGTCGGCCTGCACATCAACAAAGACGCCGCGACGCAGGCTCCCGGCCAGATCTGGATCAAGCGCACCATCCTCGAAATGGGCGGCAAAGACGCGATCATCGTCGATGCCGATGCCGACATCGATTCCGCCGTCGAAGGCGTCGCGCAAGCCGCCTTCGGATTCCAGGGCCAGAAGTGCTCGGCCTGCTCGCGCGCCATCGTCGACGAGCGCATCTACGACAAGTTCCTCGAGCAGCTGAAAGCCCGCGTCGAAAAGATTCAGGTCGGCGACGTCACCGAGAACGCCGCCATGGGCGCGGTCATCAATGAAGGCTCGATGAAGACCATCCTCGGCTACATCGAGCAGGGCAAGAAAGACGGACGCCTCCTCACCGGCGGCGAGCGCGCCCTGCCGGCGAAGGCTATTTCATCCAGCCCACCGTGATTGCCGACATCCCGCGCGAAGTCGAAGCTCGAGCAGGAAGAGATCTTCGGCCCGGTGCTCGCGGTAATTAAGGCGCAAAGGCTTCGACCACGCGCTCGAAATCGCCAACGACACCGAGTTCGGCCTGACCGGCGCCGTCTACACCAAGTCGCGCGACAAGATCGACCGCGCCATCCAGCGAGTTCCACGTCGGCAACCTCTACATCAACCGCAAGTGCACCGGAGCGATGGTCGGCGCGCATCCCTTCGGCGGCTTCAACATGTCCGGCACCGACTCAAAATCCGGCGGCCCGGACTACCTGTACCTGTTCACGCAAGCGAAGTCGGTCGGAGAGAAGATCATCTGATACAGACAACAGAAAGGCCGCCCTCGCAGGCGGCCTTCGTCTTTATCAGCATGAAATCCGAAGCTTACTGAGCCACTCCCGCCGGCGGTTGTGGCACCGCTCCAGTGGTCGTCGCCGCCGCAGCTTCATTCAGAATGCGGTGATGGATGGTGAACAGCGCCAGTTCCAGCCGGTCGGACACGCCGATCTTGTCATAGACGTTGCGCAGGTAGTTCTTGATCACCTGCTCGGTCGTGCCGAGCTGCGTGGCGATTTCTTTATTCTTGTAGCCTTGCACGATCAGGGCCACGATGCGCAGTTCCTTGGCGGTCAGCCGGTCGCGCACGCGCAATCCGACCATATCGTTTTCGGTGAGTTCGCTGGGGACGGCGACGTCCTGCACCCAGGTTTCGCCGCGCGCGACTTTGCGCACGCAGTCGACGAGCGCGGCGCTGGTCACATTGCGATAGACCACGCCATGCGCGCCATTCGACATGTGCCGCTGCGCGCTCTCGCCGGTGTCGGCCAGCACGATCACGCGCGTCTTGGCTTTGTTCGCGCCCGCCACGATCGCGGCAAAGTCGCCGTGGAATCCCGCAGCCACCACCAGCACCGCGGCGCGGAACTTGTCCAGCGCCATGAACATTTGTTCAGGGGTCTGGGCCTGGGCCACAATGCGCATCTCGTCTTCCACGGCCAGCACTTTGGCAATGCCCGCGCGGAAGATCGCCTGGTTATCGGCCAGAATCAGTTTGAGCATGTTGTCAACGCTCCCAAAAAGTCCGCTGCAAAACGATTATGAGTTCCTGACGAACTCGTACGAGTCGATCACGCACGCCACGCCGCGGCCTTCGCCGCCTTCGCCGGTCTCGTCGGCGCGCACCACCCGGCCTTTGCACTGGATGGTCACATTCTCCTGACCGCCCGTCATCTCCGGGGGCAGCGTGATTTCAAATTCCACGGGGGAACCAATTTCCATCGAGGAATCGGCGCGGATGTACACTCCCGCCGCGCTGAGATTCCCGGTTACTCCCTCGGCGTCTCCGCCGGTCTCGCCCTTATGTATCTTGATCGGCAATTCCAGCGGGAACCGTTTTCCGGTCCGTGCTTCTTCGCCCACGGTACCTCCTCTAGACTGGCCTGTTATGTGTTGTCCTTCTGCGAATGAGGCCAATGTCGTCAAACCAAGCTCCTGGCGGGCGCAGGCCCACTTTTATGCTCAGCACGGGTTATATCACGAAAGGCACCCATGTAAAAGCCTGATAACCCGTTAGTTAACGGTAGCAACTAGGTTCCCCCTGCCCGCGAAGAGCCGGATCGAGATCCGGATGCGGCACCACAGCCTTGCCGGGGATCGTGCGATTCGGGTTATTGGTCGGGTCGGGAATGTTCTGGCAGAATGCCGAAAGAGAGATCTTCCCAGGAGAAACACCGATGCCTCTGCATATGCTGTTTCGGCGCAATGTCGGACTTTACCTCACCAGCGTGCTCATTCCCTCGAGACTCGCTGTGCTGTGTTCTTTATGCCTTGTTTGCTGTGCGTTTCAAGGCGTGGCCGCTGGCACGGGGATGCAAGCCCAGAGACCAGGAGAGGTGCGCCGAGATCAGAATTCACCCTCCGCGCAATCTCAAGCTAAGCCGGGAGCGTCGAGTGAAACAGGCTTCGCCCCGGCGCCGAATGTTTTGGCACAGCTCAACGGCGCGCTTGAGACACTCGCGGCGAAAGTCTCTCCGGCAGTGGTGCAGATTCTCGTTACCGGATACGGGTCTCTGCGCGAAGAAGATCGATCTCAGACCGCGTACATCGTCCGCCAGCGCGCGGTTGGCTCGGGAGTGATCGTGGACTCTCACGGCTATATCATGACCAACGCGCATGTGGTCGAAGGAGCGCAGCGCATCCAGGTGGCGCTGCCTCTATCCGGAGGCGATTCATCCGGACAGGTTCCGGTCGGAAAGCGCCGCATCCTCGAAGCGCGCCTCATCGGGTCACACAAAGAGAGCGATCTCGCGCTGTTAAAGATCGATGGCGACAATCTACCGACCCTTCAGCTGGGCAGCCGCCGAAGGCCTCAGGTCGGGCAACTTCTCTTTGCCATTGGCAGTCCCGAAGGCTTGCAGAATTCTGTCACCATGGGAGTCCTCAGCGCCCTTGCCCGTCAGCCTGATCCCAGCAAGGCTATGACCTACCTGCAGACGGATGCGCCCATCAATCCCGGCAACAGCGGTGGCCCGCTGGTCGATATGAACGGCGACGTTGTGGGAATCAATACCTTCATCCTTTCCCAAGGTGGAGGCAGTGAAGGGCTGGGATTTGCGATTCCCGCACGTATCGTCGCCTTTGTATATCGCAGCCTGCGGCTGCATGGACACGTCCATCGGGTCGAGGTTGGGGCTGTAGCTCAGGAGATCACTCCCGACCTCGCTGCAGGGTTGCAGTTACCCCAACGTTGGGGAGTCGTGGTTGTCGATGTCACGCCCGACGGACCCGCGGCCGCTGCCGGGTTGAAGATTCAGGATATCGTCCTCAGCGCTGACGACCGCCGGATTGAAACGCTGCCGTCACTCTCGTCAGCGTTGTATCTGCATCGCCTCGACCAGCCGGTGAAACTGGAAATTTTGCGCGGTAAGGAGCGAAAAACGCTTTACGTTCCTGCGGTCGAACGTCGCGACCATATGGACGAAATGCTGGACGCAATCAATGCCGATAACAGCCTGATTTCACGTTTGGGCATTCTCGCCATCGACCTGAACAGCGACCTGCGCTCCCGGCTGAACCTGCGGATTCCCTCCGGCGTGATTGTGGTCGGCCGCGCTGTGGATCTGCTTATGCCGGATACTGGGTTGCAGGCCGGAGATGTCATCCATCAGCTCAACCTGACTTCGATTGATAATGTGGACACGCTGCGCGCCGCCCTAAATCAACTCAAAGCTGGGGATCCAGTTGTGCTGCAGGTCGAGCGCTCGGATGGATTAATGTATGTGAGTTTTGAGATGGAATAGCGCATCGGCAAGCCGCGTACCTGGTGAGGGCTAGTCTGCGCCAGCGATGGCCGTCGAAGACCTGGGGTTAGCGGCGTTCTCGATTGCCTTTCCGATCCCGGAGGTGACGGCTTCGACCGTACGCAGATCCTCGGCGGTGAACGCATCCTGTCCCGCGCGATAGAGAGCGAGCACCGCAACCAGGCGAGATGTTCCCTCTACCGGGACGGCGAGCGCCGAGCGAAGAGTGCTGTACTTGGTCGGATCGTTCAGATATCCGGGCTCGACCGAAGGATTCCCGTTCAGAATGGATTTGTGATTTTCCGCAACCCAGCCGGACAATCCCTCGCCCAGCGGAGGCCGCAATGCCGAAAAGAGCTTGGCATTCTCTCCGCTCACAAACTCTGGCACCAGCACATCCTCGCGTACACAGTAAACGGCGATCGCGTCATGGGACAGCAGCCGCTTCAAACGGAGTGCAAGCAGAGCGAATATGTCCTCGCTGCCAAGTGGCGCGGCGCGGCTGATGTCGCCGATCTCCTGGGCGGCATGGCGCGCGGCGGAGAGCAACTCCCGGGAGCTTGTATCCCGAGCCGCCGTCTTTGCATCCGGCTCGGAGGCCGCCGCGAATCCCGCGTCGGGCGCCGATCCGCGCTCAACTTTGATGTCGGTCGACAGCTTGGCTAACGTCTCAACTGGTTGGTCGTTCGCGAGCTGTTCCAGTTCGATGTAGCGGCGGTGAAGAATCCCCACCACCCGCGGGTCAAAGCTCTTGCCCGCATCGGCGACGACCTTCGCCATGGCCTCATTCAGCGGCAGCGCCTTGCGGTATTGCCGGTCCGACGCGAGGGCGTCGAAGCAATCGACCGCTGAAAGAATACGCGCGCCAATGGGAATGGCTTCGCCCGCGAGTCCGAGGGGATATCCGCTGCCATCCCACTTTTCATGGTGGGCGCGCACGATGGGCACAACCGGATAGGGGAAGCGCACGCGCTCCAGAATTTCAGCGCCCACGATCGGATGGATCTTCATTTTCTCGAACTCTTCCGGCGTCAGCCTTCCCGGCTTCGAGATGATGTGTTCGGGCACGGCGAGTTTTCCGATATCGTGGAGAACCGATGCGGCGCGCAGCGCCTCGGTTTCATCGTCGGAGAGGCAGAGTTCTTTCGCGAGTTCCATCGAATAGATGCGAACCCGCTGCAGGTGCTCGCCCGTGGTTTCGTCCTTCGCCTCAATAGCGAGCGCCAAGGCCTCAATGGTTCGCAAGTGCAGGCTGGAGACTTGCTCAGCGTGCTTCTTTTCCGTTTCCAGTTTGCCGAGGTAAAGGCGATACGAGCGATACATCAGATAAATTGGCGGCAGCACCAACAGAGACGATTGCCACCCGATGTGCGCGTTCAAGAAATGCACCAGCCCGGCGGCTGCCGCTCCTACCATGTAGTAGGGAAATGACCAGAGATAGCACTCCCTCCAGACCTTGGAAATGGATTTTTCCTCGGTCAGTCCGATGATGGTGGCCATTGCCGCCGTATTGCAGCCGTAATGCGTAATCGCCGCGACCAGCAACGCAAGGGGGCCGGGCGCGTGTAGGACATACACCACTACGATCTGATACGCGGCATACGCGGTCGCGCTCGAGACCGTGACCTGTGACAGATTGAACACCAGTTGGATCAACTTCAGCCGGCGTGCCGGGCGCCAGTAGAACTGGGCCAGAGTGCTGGCCAGGCCGATGGCCAGCGTCTCGGGCAGACTGAGTTCGAGAATTCCCAGCAGCGTGAAAAGGAAATTGACCGACAGCGTGCCTTCGATGCCGGGCAGGCTCACCTTCAACGATGAGGCCAGGAGTCCCGCGATCAGGTAGCAGGTGAACTTGACCGGATCGCTCGAGTGCCAGTGGGCAAGCGCATAGATCAGGCAAGAGGATCCTGCCAGCGCCATCGCCACGATAAACGCACGTGTCCCAGCTGGAGGTCTCGAAGACATGGGAAAGTGCTTAAATTTTCAACGAATTACAAGTGGAAGTCCCCGCAAAAAGTGACCCCATGATTACCATCGTTTTCTTCTTTCCATTCAACTGTTTACGAGCGGCGATAGCAACGCATTTTGCGGCCTTTTGTCTCTGCACTCTGCGCCAAATTGTCCCATCGGGCTGGGAGTGAGACAAAGTGCCCGATGCATTTCTCAGCAGTCCTTTCCAACCGATTGATAACTAAGACCTTTACTTGAACTTCTTTGGACTTCGGGTTGCACATACCCAAGTCACTTGGGGTGCGTTACGCCCATCGGGCGATTGTTGTGGGGGGATCATGAAGAAGTTTCTGCTCATCTTGTTTGTGGCCATGGCTTCCACGGCCTTTGCCGACGATTCCAAGCTGTCTCCGGAACTGCGCGGATACAACTCGACCCAGCAGGTCCAGGTCATCGTGCAATATGCGCCCGGCACCCAGGTCAACTGCAGCGGGCTGCTGGGCCTGGTGGACTGCCTGGTGAACGACATCGTGAAACTCGGTGGCACCATCCTGGCGCTTTGCCCCTCGTGAACGGGTTGGTCGCATCGCTGGACAGCAACGGACTTCTGAACCTGTCGAACAATGCGAATGTCGTTTACATTAGCTCCGACCGAGCCTTACCCCCACGCTCAGTAATGCCGCGCCTGCCGTGAACGCCTTCGCGGCATGGCAGTCCGGATACACGGGCGCCGGAGTGGGTGTCGCTCTGATCGATAGCGGAATCGCCAGCCATCCCGATCTGAACGGAGGCTTCCTTGGCCTGTCGCGCGTAGTGTGGAGCCAGAGCTTCGTCCCTGGCAATGCCAGCGCGGTCGACCAATTTGGACACGGAACTCATATCGCGGGACTGATTGCCGGCAACGGCGCGAGTTCCAAGGGCCGGCAATACTCGAAAACCTTTGAAGGAATTGCACCGGGAGCGAATCTGGTCAACCTGCGGGTGCTCGATCAAAATGGCGCAGGCACCGACAGCGCCGTAATCTCGGCCATCAGCACGGCGATCGCCTTGAAGCCGTACTTCAACATTCGCGTGATCAACCTCTCACTCGGGCGACCGGTGTACGAGAGCTACAAACTTGATCCCATCTGCCAGGCGGTTGAGCAGGCGTGGAAAAGCGGTATCGTCGTGGTGGTCGCAGCCGGCAATAACGGCAGGTATCAGGCGACCAATGGGTATGGCACGGTTACCTCGCCCGGCAACGATCCTTACGTCATCACAGTGGGCGCGATGAAGCCCATGGGCACGCCCACGCGCGTGGATGACCTTATCGCCAGCTACAGTTCGAAGGGGCCGAGTGCGATCGATGCCGTGGCCAAGCCAGACATCGTTGCGCCCGGCAACTTGCTGGTCTCGCTCGAAGCTCCGAACTCGACCCTCTACAACGAAATCCCCGGCAACCGCGTTCCGTATAACTTCTATGTAAACGGCGGAAGCACAGCTTCGTCCTCGAAGTACTTCACTCTGAGCGGGACGAGCATGGCCACTGGCGTAGTGAGCGGCGTCGTGGCGGATCTCTTGCAGAAGAGTCCGAGTCTCACACCTGATCAGGTGAAAGCGCGCCTGATGAAGACTGCCTGGAAATCGTTCCCCGCGTTTAGCAGTACGACCGATCCGACCAGCGGCATTACCTACACCGATCAGTACGATGTGTTCACCATCGGAGCCGGATACGTGGATGTGGAAGCCGCTCTGACCAGCACCGATGTGGCGAAGGGAACCGCGATGTCGCCCATCGCCTCCTACGATTCCACATCTGGGAACGTGTATCTCAACGACAATCCGACCGCGGTCTGGAATACGTCCGCAGCGTGGTCGAATGCCGCCGTTTGGGGATCGTCCCAGTTCGTGACCGGGGCATCGTCCTCTACGGTGTCAGGCTCGAATGCCCTGTGGGGATCGACCACAACCTCGGGCAGCAACGCGCTCTGGGGATCGAACGCGCTGTGGGGTTCGAATGCGCTGTGGGGATCGAACGCCCTCTGGGGTAGCAATGCCCTATGGGGGAGTAACGCTCTCTGGGGCAGCAACGCGTTGTGGGGAAGCAATGCCCTGTGGGGCAGCGATGCCTCGGCCGGCGAACAATAGCCCAACCGGATTCTCTCCAAGCGAAAAGGCCGCAGACGACCGCGGCCCTATTTCTTTTCGAGCATTCAGGTTTGGCCAGGAAACGTCAAGAACACTTACCGCCGAGCACGCGGAGATCGCAGAGAAAGAAATCGAACTTTCTTCGCGGGCTCGGCGGTAATAGTCTTGAATGTTATTGCGCGAGTCCCGCCTTGCGCATCGCAGCTCGCAGTTCGTCGGGTTCAAATCCAAAAGGCCCAGGCTTGCTCTTGTACGCGATCTTCCCGTTCCGATCGATCAGGTAAAGTCGGTCGGGCCACGCCGTATACGCGCTCTCCGTCGAGTTGCCGAATTCGTCCAGCAAGGCGGGAATCTCGATGCCCAGCTTACGCACGCAGGTCCCGGCCACTGAGGCACGTTCATCTTGACTTCGCGGGCTGGCAAAGACCACTTTGTCTTTGATATTGCTCTGCATCTGCCAGACGTCACTGGGATGTGCCTCGGTGATATAGACGACGAGGAACTCCACTTTGTCACGGTACTGCTGATAGAGCTTGTTGAGAGCGGGAACCTCCCGCCGAAAGGGTGGTCAAGTATAGCTGCCGAAAATCAGGACAACCGGCCGGCCTTGCGCGGTGAAAGAGGACAGCTGTACTTGTCCGGTCTTGTCCAGCTTGGACAAGGTGAAGTCGGGAGCAGGGTCGCCCAGTCGCAGCGTGCCGGCTCGCGCACGAAGCCATAGCGTCTCAAAGGGCAGAACCAGAAACGGAATGGGCCCCGGAATTCGCGCCATGACCCCGGCAAATCGTTCTGGAGGACGCTGCATCACGTCATAAAGCGCAGCACAGGCGGCGACCCATAACAACACGACGACGCAGAAGGTTGAGATCAACGCCTTTTTGACGGTGGGAGATTTCCAATTCAAAGTCGTGAACCCCAGGGAGAGAAGTTTCGCGATTATAGGGAGCGGGAAGGGAAGATCAATAATCGGAAAGTATTAGAAAGCCAGCTGTCGGCTATCAGCTGTCGGCCATCAGCAAAGAAACGGGTGGAGCTTCGCCCTGCACACGAATGCTGCCAGGATCGGAGTACTGAGTCATAGAAGCATGGGCTGACATCGGCAAGGCCATTCCACTCAATCCCGTCGCTGGGACGATGAGGGAAATGAGGAATTTCAACACTTACGACCGTCGGGCTGGAACCTACCAGAACTTCCACCACGGCTTGTCTGGCCTGGCGGCTTCGGAGGCGATCTTGGGTAGATCCTTTACGATCTTCTCATACTCCGGGTGGTTTCGCAGTTCGGTCTGCTCAGGATCGAACGCTATGCCGGTCTGTGGATCGTACGCGAAGAATCCCGCTGTCCTGCGGATGACGCGAAGGTACTGGGAGCATTGCGAGAATACTTGGTCAGCCTTGCTACCTTGATACCAATATGGAATCGAGATAAACACGTGATCGTCGGAGACAGTCAACTGAATAGCCAGGTCACCTTCAGGGGGATTCAGTTCCACATGCTGATAGCTTGATCGCGCTTCATCTTCCGAAACTTTCTGGAATTCAGCTATTTTGCTGTAATCGAACTTGAACGGTTCCAATCGTGGATTGTGCTTAATGAGCGCGGCTGTGATCTTCTCTTTCGTGTCGGAAGACGTTGGTTTCTTCTCCCCAGCTTCTTCGGCTGCGTTTATGGATTCAACGAGAGCTTCCGCCTCGGCTGAATTTGGGTCGCCTGAAGCTGATCGGTAGCAGTAAAGATCGTAGCTCATCGAACAGCACTTTACTACGAAGTGCCGCACCATTCTAGAGTCGCAGGATCACTGACGTAACCAGGCTTCGAATCATCCGCAACGGATGATCCTGCAGTACTCGTTTGTCGGGTGAAATATCGCTAAATATCCCATCTTGCTGCTGATCGTCTCCTCGCATGCTGCCACTACGAACACGCCATCCTGTGGATTGGTTGTTTTTCAGCCTCCTGCAGGGCAGGGATTTAAGCGTAACGGCGATTTTTGAACATCGGATCGGGGCTTCTCTCAGGTAAACTGCATCCCGATTCTCGAAATTTCTATGCCACTCTGGTCTCAGCCCATCACTCCGCTGCACGGGCTAGCCTTGTCAGCTGCCGCTGCGGCGTTGCCTCTGGCGGTCGTATTGATTGTGATGGGCTGGCTGCGCAAGCCCGGCTACATCGCCGCCGGCTCGGGATTGGTGTGCTCCCTGCTCCTGGCCTGCCTGGTTTGGGGCATGCCTGTAAATCTCGCCCTGGTGAGCGTCGGCTATGGATTCGTATATGCCTTGTGGCCGATCATGTGGATCGTCTTTGCTGCTTTATGGCTCTACAACCTCAGCGTGGCAACGGGTAAGTTCGATCTCCTGCGCTGTTGGATGGAACAGCATGCTTCCGGCCACACGGGAGTGCAGGCCGTCATGGTCGCGTTCTGTTTCGGAGCGCTGCTGGAGGGAACCGCAGGTTTCGGCGCGCCGGTTGCGGTGACCGCATTCTTGCTTCTGGCGCTCAAGTTCACACCCCAACGTGCAGTAACGCTTTCCCTGATCGCCAACACCACGCCCGTCGCCTTTGGAGCGCTCGGCATCCCGATTGTCGCTCTCGCCGGGGTAACGGGTCTTGATCAAATGAAACTCTCCGCCATGGTTGGCCGGCAGTTGCCGTTCATGTCCCTGCTGCTTCCGGCTTACCTTATCGTTTTCCAGTCCGGCCGAAAAGGTTTGAGGCTGGCATGGCCGGCTGCGCTGGTGGCGGGCTCCACGTTTGCCCTGGTCCAATTCGCGGTGTCGAATTATTGGGGACCTTACGCGGTAGACGTTTTGGCCTCGCTCTCTTCGATCGTCGCGCTCACCATTCTGCTGCATTTCTGGAAGCCCAAGGAGGCTGCGCGTCCCGCAGGAGAAGCGCCGGACCCGGGATCCAAACTCTCGCTGTCGGACTCGGTCGCAGCCTGGACGCCATGGGCCCTGCTAGCCCTCGTCATGATCGTGTGGTCGTATTTCAAAGTCTTTCAGAAGCTTCAGATTTCGCTTGCTGTGCCTTGGCTTCACAATGCGGTCTACATCTCGCTTTACCGGAAGCCGTACGCTGCCATCTACACGTTCCAGCCCCTTGCGGCAGGAACCGCGGCATTGACGGCGACGATTATCGCCGCATTGCTCCTCGGTGCTTCGCCGCGAACCTTCCTCCGGTCTGGACTGACGACCCTGCGGCAATTGCTGCTGCCCGGGCTGACCGTGGTGCTGATCGTGGGACTCTCCTACACCTACAACTACTCGGGGATGGCGTACACGCTGGGTGCGTCATTGGCCAGTCTCGGTCGTTGGTTTCCGCTGGCCAGTGGTTTTTTGGGTTGGGTCGCTTGCTTCCTCAGCGGAAGTGATACCTCGAGCAACTTGCTGTTCGGCAATCTGCAAGTTGCGGCCGGACATCAATCCGGGATTAGCCCGGTTTTGCTTGCGGCGACGAACTCCTCCGGCGCGGTGACCGGCAAAATGATTTCGCCGCAAAATATCGCCGTTGGCGTCACCACCGTCGGCCTGGTCGGGAAAGAAGGCGAAATTCTAAGGGACGTGTTCTGGCATAGCCTGGCGTTTGCGGCCGTGCTGAGTTTACTGGCATTCGCACAAGCCTACGTTCTGCGCTGGATGGTGCCTTGAACCGTCGTGGCGAATGTTCCTGCAGGAACGTACCGTCATGACGATAAGGGATATACGATTGTGTCATGACAGCTAAGAGAAAGAAAGCAAAGCGGCGAACGGCGCGGTCGCGGCGTGGGGAAGTGATCGAGCTGCAGGCGTCGGTTGAGGACGATCTGTTGTCGCTGGCGGAGGAAGAGCGGGGCGCAGGGACGCGCTGGAACCGTCCACGGAAGCGGAGGATCTCGTTGCGCGTGGATATCGAAGTGGTCGACTGGTTCAAGTCCAGAGGTCCGGGTTACCAGACGCGAATCAACCGGATATTGAGAAGAGTGATGATCGAGGGTAAGAAGCGGACGGGGGAGAGATAGGGGATCGACGGCCCCGACAGTCGGGACGTGAGCCAGGGGGCTGGCCCACCTTTGAACTCTTGGACTTCATAACAAAAACGGCTGCCCCACCTTTCGCGGTTTTCGAAAGGTGGGCACCACGGACGCCGATGCAGTGCTCGTCCGCTACAGCCATGCTTACCGAATGTGTGCTCAAGCCGGTCCCATCACACGACAAATAAAAAACTCTCGGATCTCGGCATCGGGAATGCCCAGACTTCGAACACGGCGAAGTCTGGGGCATCCGCCTTCTGTGGCAGTTCATGCGGGAGGTAAAGCTGGGCCAGCCCCCTTGCCCCTGTGAGGAATCTGGATTCGGGAAAGAGCGCCTTTGGGTGGCGGCGGGTGGACCGCTTCTGTCGTGTGACCGATCAGGGGTGCCCCATTTCTCGCGCGCTTTTTGCGCGAGAAGTGGGGTTTTGAATGTCTCCTCGACCAACCAGGTGGTCGTTCGTGGGGAGACGACGTGTCACGGAGCAGTCTGGTTCAGTTCCGTTGAGAGAAATCAGCACGAGTGGAGGCCTTAGGTGAATGCTCGAGCGGTACACCATGATCTGATCGTGTACGGTAAAGCTCATGCCAAAAAGGCCCCACTTCTCGCGCAGAGAACGCGCGAGAAATGGGGCACCCGCCGCCCTGAGCGACGTCGAAGGGTGGGGTCTTTGAATTTCCCATTATGAAACCTCCTCCAAGAAAAACACCCATCTTGTGCGTCTTTCACGGCGGACCTTCTGGACAGTGGTCTAATCCCGTTCCGTGCCTTGGGGTGTGAAGCCGGGTGCCCCATTTCTCGCGCGCTTTTTGCGCGAGAAGTGGGGTTTTGAATGTCTCCTCGACCAACCAGGTGGTCGTTCGTGGGGAGACGACGTGTCACGGAGCAGTCTGGTTCAGTTCCATTGAGAGACATCAGCACGAGTGGAGGCCTTAGGTAAATGGTCGAGCGGTACACCATGATCCGATCGTGTACGGTAAAGCTCATGCCAAAAAGGCCCCACTTCTCGCGCAGAGAAGGCGCGAGAAATGGGGCACCCGCCGCCCTGAGCGACGTCGAAGGGTGGGGTCTTTGAATTTCCCATTATGAAACCTCCTCCAAGAAAAACACCCATCTTGTGCGTCTTTCACAGCGGACCTTCTGGACAGTGGTCTAATCCCGTTCCGTGCCTTGGGGTGTGAAGCCGGGTGCCCCATTTCTCGCGCGCTTTTTGCGCGAGAAGTGGGGTTTTGAATGTCTCCTCGACCAACCAGGTGGTCGTTCGTAGGGAGACGAGGTGTCACGGAGCAGTCTGGTTCAGTTCCATTGAGAGACATCAGCACGAGTGGAGGCCTTAGGTAAATGGTCGAGCGGTACACCATGATCCGATCGTGTACGGTAAGGCTCATGCCAAAAAGGTCCCACTTCTCGCGCAGAGAACGCGCGAGAAATGGGGCACCCCTCGCGCGTGCTTTGCGAGAAAGCTTGACTTTCCCATTATGAAACCTCCTCCAAGAAAAACACCCATCTTGTGCGGCTGTCACAGCGAACCTTCTGGACACTCGTCTAATCTCGTCCCGTGCCTTGGGGTCTGAAGCGCTACTACGGTACCGGAGGCCTCCACTTCATCACCTGGAGCTGCTATCGTCGCAGGCCGCTGCTCGAACCCGAACGAGCGCGAGACCTGCTTCTTACCGTGCTGGAGCTCATGCGCGAGCGGTATCGCTTTGGCGTCGTTGGGTATGTGGTGATGCCTGAGCACGTGCACATGCTGATTTCAGAGCCTCAGATCGGCGATCCTTCTGTTATCGTCCAGGCCGTGAAACTGGGGTTTACGCAACGTTGGCGGACAACCACAGGTGTCTCTGGCCAATTCTGGCAGCGCCGGTTTTATGACTTCAATGTGTGGAGCCAACGGAAAGAGGTGGAGAAGCTGAGATATATGCACCGGAATCCGGTGGTTCGCGGACTGGTCGAGAAGCCCGACGACTGGCGGTGGAGCAGTTATCAGTCTTACGCCTATGGCGAGGATGGGCTGGTTCGGATCAATGACTGGAAGTGGTGGGAGAAGAAGATTCGGGATAAGGCGGGGTAGTGGGGGAATCGGGGGCTGGAAAAGCCCCACTTCTCGCGCAAAAGGCGCGCGAGAAATGGGGCACCCGGCCTTCTGACTTTCAGAATGCGCCTCCGCCCCCGCCGCCGAATCCGCCGCCGGAGAATCCTCCTCCGCCTCCGCCGAATCCGCCCCTGCCAAATCCAGATCCGGTGGAACTCGCGCGCGGGGCCGAGACGAAGACCTGGTGCATATCCGTTGCCATGCTGTGCATGGAACTGGAGAAGAAGATGGGATTGAACCCGCCCACGTAGGCGCCAGCGCCCGGCCCTACGTACCATGCCGGTGGATCTTTCACGATGCCCGCGAATGCCTGCGCCCAATGGTGCTCTACGCCGAGAGCCATGGCGTAGGGCAGGAATTTCTCAAACGTCGTCGGCGGCATCACTTTCAGGCGGTCGGCATCCACGCGGTTCATAAACTCCTGGAAGCCGAGGATGGCGATCCGGGTGCGCGCACCTTTCACAGTCTTTGCCGTCATGACTCGAGCGAACAGCCACCAGACCACCGCTGAGATCGCGACGCACAAAACCAGCAGCGGGACAGAACTGAGAAAGTTCGCCCAGCCCAAGTACTGAAGAATCGCGAACGGAACCAGGATTCCGATCGCCGCGACGATGCTGTATCCATTCGCGGACTCCGGATCGAGCAGGTAGACGCCCTTCGTTTTGAGCGCCGACATGATGTCCTGGCGAATCACGGGAACCGCGGTATAGAAGCGGTTCTTCAAATCCGCAAGCCGCGTCTGTTCGCCGCCGGCAAAAACATTCTCCAGCATCACCCGCTCGTGCGGAGCCAGATCGGCTCCCCACTGTTCGCGCGGCTTCAGCAGGTGAAAAATGTAATCTTTGTGCGTGAACATGAGCACCTTTTCCGCGGTCTCTTCGATCTTGATGTACCCGCGCACCGCGAGATCGACCATGGTCGATGTGATGTCGCGGGGATGGATGTTGTCGTCCAGCAGGGTGCCGGCTTCCGCGGGAGAAATGCCCGGCGGAGGCTCGTACATTGGCGCGACGGACATTCCGGCGTCGGGGTCACGACCCTTGTACCACCACAGGACGAACATCCCGGCGAAGACAACTGGAGGAAGAAACAGGATTGGATTTCCGGCGAGAAACCACCAGAACTTTGTCAGGGCGCTGGGCTCTCGCAGAATGTCGCTGGGAATGTAAACGTCGATGGTCAGGCCACCGCGCATGGGCAGGGGACTGGTGGTCTCGAACTGCACGTCCGCCCCCTGAACGTTGGCCACCGCATCATGCTGCGTGGAGCCGTAGACGCCGGTGAAGGCCTGCGCTCGAAGCGATCCCGAGGCCGGGCCGGGAAAATGCACCACCGCCGCCGCATGATCGATAGGCACCGGCCAATCGTTGCCGGTCACATTCCAGTAAAACTCGTCGTAGTCCTTGAAGAATCGCGTGCCGTTACGCACCAGATACGTGATCTCCACGATGCGGGTTGCGTCGGCCGCATCGGGAACGTAAATCTTCAGGACCCGCTCGTGATTGGAAACGGACGATTCGTACTTCAGCTTCCCGCCTTGACCATCGGTGACGCTTTGAAGATCCAGAAACAGTTCGTAATTCGTCCCGTTGGGGCCGGGATACTCAATCGGAATCTTGCGATAAATGCCGTGGAACTCTCCGGTGAACGCTACGGAAATGCGCTCGACGACCACGGCGCTGCCGTCCCGCTGAATCGTGATGTTGTCTTGAAAGTCGGCGACGCGCCAGGACCGGGCGGACGCAATCCCCGTCGAACAACTAATGAGAAGAACGACGAGAGCAATTTGCTTTGCGGTTTTCAAATTACGGGTTACCTGACCGTCAAATTGGTGGAGTTGCTGAAGCAACCTCAGGGGCTAAAGCCCGGCGGATCTGCGATCCTAACGCGGCCCTGAAGGGCCGCTCTTCCACAGAACCGCTCTTCCACAGAACCGCTCTTCCACAGAACCGCTCTTCCACAGAACCGCTCTTCCACAGAACCGCTCTTCCACAGAACCGCTCTTCCACAGAACCACTCTTCCACAGAACCACTCTTCCACAGAGCCGCTCTTCCAGAGAACCGCTCTTCCACAAAACCTCGCGCTTGCACAATTAAGTGAACTTCACCTGCACCGGTTCGCGATCCGCCGCCTCGGTCTCAAAGAACTGACGCTGCGAGAATCCGAACATTCCGGCCAGGATATTCGTCGGGAAGGACTGAATCTTGGTATTCAGATCGCGCACCACCGCGTTGTAATAGCGCCGGGCGTTTTGAATCGAGTCTTCGGTCTGGCTCAACGATCCCTGCAGCTGGGTGAATTCTTCCGACGCCTTCAGTTCGGGATAGTTCTCGGCCACGGCAAATAGACTCTTCAGTGCGCCGGTGAGCTGGTTTTCCGCCGCTGCCTTATCCGCCGGACTGGATGCCTGCATGGCCTGCGAGCGGAACTTGGCGATGTTTTCGAATGTACCCTTTTCGTGCGCGGCGTATCCCTTTACGGTCTCTACCAGGTTCGGGATCAGGTCGTGCCGCCGCTTTAGCTGGACATCGATGTCGGACCAAGCCGAGTCGCAACGCACGCGCAGTTGCACCAGGCTGTTGTACATGCCGATCAGCACGACAACGATGACAACCAGAATTACCAGAATGATGATTCCAAACATGAGATTCTCCTCAGCTTCAGAATCTGGGACAGAGACGCGGAAGTCAATGGGACGTTAGCACAGCGAAAGCCGTGGCGTAAACCGCGGATTTCGAACAAAGCTTTGCATTCTGCAATAAGGCGAGGTTGGGTTTATGACGAGAGTGGAATTCCGTGAACTTCGGTAATCCGGCGTTCCAGAATGGAGCCGAGCCAAAATGAAATCGAATCGGCTCCCCTGGTGTCTGATTTGTGTTCCATCACACAGCCGCGAAGTGCTCTCAGGCGTAAGTTCATACTGCAGCCAGCTTGGCGCAACAACGACGAGCTGCTCTGAGGCCGAAACTCGTGATGCTTGAAGCCACTGCGGAAGTAATCGAATGGCATATCTATGAAGGTGCTGCTTCCAACACCCCATTTCCACCTATTCACATGGGGCCGTTCGCAACCGAGGAACAATGCCGAACCGTTCTTGAGGGGTTAAGAGAGATACCCGGCTTTCAACATGGTGCACTCGAGATACGATCGCAAGCCCGACGGCGCGAAAAACGAATCCGCATGCGGGTGCCCGTTCAACTCTCCCGGCTCAGTACGCCGGAGAGCACTTGGGATACCCACACGGTCGACATTTCCAGATTTGGCGCCCGGTTCGTGGACCCCAGCGGGTCGTTGAAGCATGGTGAGTTTCTCCAGGCTCGTTACGCTCACCGCGAGGCTGTTTTCCGGGTGACTTGGGTCGGTTTGGCAGGCTCACCAAGCGAAGGCCATGTAGGCGTCGAATGCCTGAGCCCGGAGACCGATCTCTGGGATGTGGACTTCTCGTCGCGCACCGACGACGAGCCGCTACTGAAGGAAATCGTGGTTGCCCGCACCGTCCAGCGGAAACTGTTTCCCCGAGAGAAGCCCAAATTGCAGACCCTCGACTACTCAGGGAGATGCATTCAGGCACGGACGGTGGGAGGAGACTACTACGACTTCCTCGACATGGGTGACGGCCGCGTTGGGTTCGTTTTGGCTGACGTTGCGGGCAAAGGAGTAGCAGCGGCTCTCCTGATGGCGAACTTGCAAGGCAGCATTCACAACCGGGCCGGGGTGGATGTGTCCGACCTGCGTGGGCTGCTTTCGTCCGTGAACCATCATCTCTTCGAGCACACCGACGCCGATCGTTACGCGACACTATTCTTTGGCTGCTATCACGATGCGGATCGCACTCTTGCGTATGTGAACTGCGGCCATATCGCTCCCTTGCTGCTTCGCCGGGAGGGCAGGGCAGAGCGCCTGGAGGCAACTGCAACTGTGCTCGGTCTGTTCGGATCTTGGGATTGCTCAGTCGGCCAGACTTATATGCAGTCTGGCGATGTCCTCAGCATCTTTACCGACGGAATCACCGAGACGTTGTCCGAGAACGGGGATGAATTTGGGGAGAAACGTCTGCTGAACGTGCTTCAGGACAACCGTCACCAGGAATCGACTGAGATCCTGCATAGCGTGCAACGGGCGCTGGAGCAGTTTCGTTCAAGTTCGTGTCCACAGGACGATCTGACTCTGGTAGTTGCCCGCGCCCGCTAGAGGAGGATTACTGTTGCGGCGCGAAGTATCCCTTGCGGGCCCGTACCTGGGTATCTTTCTTTAACGAGGAAATCTCGATCGAGCGGTAGCGGCCGTCGGCGTCGAAGTCGGCGGGGCGGTACGATACCACGTACTGGCTGCGCAACTCATCTTCAATGGCCGCGAAGGAATGGGTGATGTCTTTCATCTTGAAGGGGAAGAACGCGCGTCCACCAGTCGCTTCGGCCAGTTGTTGCAGAACCTTGTCGCCGCGCAAGATGAGCCCGCTGTCGTCAGTCGAAATCGCGTAGATGATGACTTCGGCGCGTTGGGCCATCTCGATGGCCTGTGCTCTCGAGATTTCGCTCTGGTTATCTTCGCCGTCGCTGACGATGATGATGGCCTTGCGCACCGGATGGTCCGGGCGATCCTTCAGGAACTTTTCTTTGCAAGCTCGATAGATGGCGTCGTAAAGAGCGGTTCCTCCGCCGTTGTGCAATTTTCGTATGCCGGTAGACAGAAGCGAAACATTGTCGGTGAAATCCTGGGCCATCTGGCTGTGGCTGTTGAAGCCCAGCACGAAGGCACGGTCAAAGTGCGCGCGCAGCGTACGTTGCAGAAAGCTGGTGGCGGCGGCCTGCTCGAAATCGAACCGGCTGTCCACCGACCCGCTCACATCGACCAGCAGCCCGAGGTGCAGCGGCAGGTCGGTTTCGCGGCGGAAATTCAGAATGGCCTGCGGAGGCTTGTGATCGTCGAGAATGCTGAAGTCGTTCTCGTTGAGGTTGCGAACGAACTTTCCGTGCTTGTCGGTGGCGATAAAAAGGACGTTGACTTCATTTACCCGGGAATGCAGCGTGATCAACGCCCCGGTCTGCGGCTCGTCCGAGTTGACAGCCGCATTGATGGCCGGCGCGCCGGAAACGTAGGCGGACTGCCCCTGCGCCAAACCGGCCGTCCAGAAAGCCCCCAGAGAAAGGATCAACAGCCGGATTAGTCCATTCGTGTACTTCATGCGCGCACAGTCCAAATTTTTCACGCCAAAACGCGTTTGGCGACACTCCTAAGCTATTAGATGCACGCCGGGTTCCGAAATCGGATGCTTGCTGCAGCGCTATGTGGTTGACTTTAGGAGCACTCCGCAGAAGTGCCAAGTTACAAAAGGAGCACACGTTTGGTCATGGCACAAAACATGCAATCTAAATGACTTGCGCTGTTGCCAGCGCTTCATGCAGTGTCGCCGGCTGTCAGCTTTGCCTGCGCAGGGTTTAACATTGTCCCACAGCCATTACAGGATTTTCCTTACAATGCTTCTTCGGAGGGTGAGATGAAGAAACTGTTGGTGTGTTTGCTAGTGGTCCTCATATCAACGATCACCGCGTTTGCGGCTGACGACGAACACGAAGTCGATCGCGTGAAAGACGCGGGCGAAGTTCTCAAAGAGATCCTCAATATTCCCGACGACATTCCGCAGGATCTGCTCGATAAGGCGGAATGCGTGATCGTGCTGCCGTCGGTGAAGAAAGGCGCATTCGGTATCGGCGGAAGTTACGGGCGTGGCGTGATGATCTGCCGGGGCGGCCTGCACTACAAGGGCAAATGGGGCGCTCCGGCGCTGTATGCGCTGGAAGGTGTGAGCATCGGATTCCAGCTGGGCGGGCAGGCCACCGATTTCGTGCTGCTGGTGATGAATCCCAAGGGCGCTCAATCTCTGCTGCACAGCAAAGTGAAGCTGGGAGCGGACGCCTCCGCTGCCGCGGGCCCCAAGGGCCGTACCGCGGAAGGCGCAACTGACGTGGTGATGCAGGCGGAGATTCTCTCGTACTCGCGGAACAAAGGCCTGTTTGCCGGCATCTCGCTGGAAGGCTCAACGCTGCGCTCCGATGGCAGCGCTAACGAGAAGCTTTACGGCCGAAAGTTGAGCGCGCAGGATATTATCCGAGGCGGCAAGGTTGGCATTCCGCCCGCCGCCCACGAGTTGGTAGGCCTGCTCGACAAGAAGTCTCCAGTAAACAAGTCCGATCCGAAATCGCTCGAATAGCTTTCAGGCGCATTTCCAATGTGCGACTCTGTGTTCTCCCTGGTGAATGAGAGTTCAACCGCGAGGACACAGAGCCGCTCTAATTCCGAATGGCGAACACAGATCCGCAGCCAATCCGCTGTTCCTGGGCCAGCGGCGAACAATCCATCCGCTATCACGATGAAGAATGGGGAGTTCCTGTGCACGACGATCGGACGCTGTTTGAATTCCTCATCCTCGAAGGCGCGCAGGCGGGACTGAGTTGGAGCACGATCCTGAATAAGCGCGAGAACTATCGCCGCGCGTTCGACCGGTTCGACCCAAAGCGCATTGCCCGCTACGACCGCGGCAAGATCAAACAGCTTCTGGCCGATGCCGGGATCGTGCGCAACCGGTTGAAGATTGCGGCTGCGGTCGAGAACGCCAAAGAGTTCTTGCGCGTGCAGAACGAATTCGGCAGCTTCGATCGATACATCTGGCAGTTTGTCGGCGGCAAGCCGAAAGTCAACGCGCCGAAAAGCATGAAGCAGGTACTGGCCCGCACCACTGAATCGGATGCGATGAGCAAGGATCTAAAGAAGCGCGGCTTCAAATTCGTCGGATCGACCATCTGCTACGCCTTCATGCAGGCGGTGGGCATGGTGAATGACCATTGTGTGGATTGCTTTCGCTACAGAGAACTGCTGTGAGGCCGTGCAAGGAACTGGTCTGACGTCGTCGAAAAAATCCGCACCGGGTGTGTGATCCGGTGGAAGAGCGGCCCTTCAGGGCCGCGTCAGGAATTCCCAATTAGCGAGGGCTTTAGCCCCTGAGGGACGAGTCTTCTAACGCCGGGCGAAGACGTTTGCGCACAAATAAGCCGCGACCAATCCCAGCAGCAACACGCCTCCCTCGAGCCGAGTTGACCAGACGTGCAGCGCGTCAAACTGCACCCGCGCGGGATTGCTGATCGGCACAGCCGAAAAATCCCCCACCGAAGCGCGTAGGGTGTCCATCCGCGGGATGATCCAGAACTGGGAAAACAGGGTCAGGGCGAGCATCAGGCATATCAGCACGTGGCGGATCGCGAACACATGAGCCGTTCCCTCGCTCATGCGGCTGCAGAGCAGGGAACTGATCAGGAACACGATTCCCGAGATGATCGCGATCCAGTGCAACTTGCCGAGCGCGCGCCCGACCAGGTTTCCGGCGAGATGAGTGTTGGGCAGCACCTGAAAAGCGGTTGGCGCCAACACGAAGGCGAAGAAGATCAGTCCGCCGATCCAGACGACCAGCGAGAGAAGCATGAGATAGCGAAGGAGGGACATGACGCGAGAATTATAGTGGGGTTCGTGGAAATCGTGGATTGTCATCCTGAGCAACGCGAAGGATCTCTGCAACCCCGGCAGCGAGCAAGATTGCAGGGATTCTTCGCTGCGCGGAATGACAGTCGGGAGTACGCCTTGGCTACGCCCGGAGCATGTTGCGCGCGATGAAGAACACATTGGCTGGACGCTCTCCCAGCCGCCGCATGAAGTATGGATACCATTCCGTGCCGAAAGGGATGTAGACGCGCATCCGCCAGCCGTCGCGCACCAGGCTCTGCTGCAAGTCGCGGCGGATGCCGTACAGCATCTGAAACTCGAAGGCCTCCGGCGGGATATTCTCGCGCCGGGCAAATGCCTCCGCTTCGCGGATGATGTTCTCGTCGTGCGTCGCCAGGCCGTGATAGATGCCGCTCTTCATCAGTTTCTTCATCAGCTTGATGTAATTCGCATCCGCCTCGGACTTGCTCTCGAAGGCGATGTCGGCGGGTTCCTTGTAGGCCCCTTTGCACAGGCGAATGCGAATTCCTTCCGCGAGCAGTTTCTCGACATCACTTTCTGAGCGCCTCAGGTACGCCTGAATGACGGTGCCCACCGAATTCGAATTTCCCGGCATGCGATGCAGTTCGTGCACAAAGTCGAGCGTGCGCTGCGTATATGGAGATCCCTCCATATCGACGCGGACGAATCCCGGAGGAGTCATCGAGGCCGCTTTCGCGACCAGTCCGCTCACCAGGTCGCGGGCCATCTTTTCGTCGACGTCCAATCCCATGTGGGTGAGCTTCAGACTGATGTTGGCTTTGAGCCCGTTCGCGGCAATCGCGTCGAGAATCTGGTGGTAGAGTTGCGCGCTGCTGCGGGCTTCGTCGGGATTGGTGACGTTCTCGCCGAGGTTATCGATGCTGACCGTCATGCCCGCACGGTTCACGACTTGCGTGACGCGGACGGCGTCGGCAATTTCAGTGCCGGCAACGAAGCGGCCCGATACGCGCTGCCCGATGGATGAGCGCTCGGCAAAATTGCGCAGCGAGCGGTTTTCAGAAAGATGAACGAAGAAGGCCCTTAGCATGACGTACCTGCCAGGTATGAAAGGATGGGAAAATTAGTGCCAGACCCCGGTGTGAAGAGCACAGAAATTTGTATCACACCGATGGTCCGGCAGGGGTGACTCGCCTCACCCTCACATGGCAGGCCGACCGGGCAGTCGGTATCACCAGGTGTAGCGCGCAGTGTAGGTGATCACCTTTTCCCCGTCGGGCGCGATGGTCACGGGAAATTCAACCGTCTGGCTATCTTTCTTCTGATACTCGTCTGAGTTCGCGCTGATCGTCCAGTTCTTGCCGCGGTACAGGTGTTCCACCACGCGCACTTCCACCGGGTCTTTCTTGTGATTCCGGACTTTGATTTCGAAGCTTTCGGTGGCCGAATTCTTGGCGTTCTCGACGGTGTAGTTGGTGCGGCGACGCTCGCCCGTAAGATCGAATGCATTCCCGGTGTAGATGCGTACGGTTTCGTCTTTCGGCGTGTGGTCGATCATGTTTTCGCCGGTGAATTCCATCTGGGTATCGTCATTGCGGCGGTAAAAACGAACGCGACCCTTCGGCAGCGGCATACCCAGATGATTGGCTTGCGAGTTCACAAACTGGCGCATCACCCACACTTTGGGATTCGATTCGGTTCCGTACGAATGATCGTTGCGGATGTTCTCCCATCCCCATCCGTTATAGCGATTGGGATCAATTTTCGCCCCGTCATAGATATAAAGCTGCTTCGCCGCGACACCGGTCGCGTGAATGAATTCCACCTGTTTGGTCTCTCGGTCGCGCAGCGTCGTCGAGCGCTCCAGAGTGTAGAGATGGTATTCGTCAAAGGCTTTCTCGGTGACCGGGGGCGTCATCGCAACGGCCGCATTCACCGCTATAGAACGAAATATAGACCTGTCGGTAACGCCCGGCTGGATTTTGTTCACGTCGCCCGCCATCAGCTTGATGCGCGCATTCTCAAAGGTCTTGCCGGTGCGATTGTCCATCGTGACCCAGCCGACGATATCGACAAGGTCGCCCTTTTCGGGCGCGACGATGTTGTAGTCGGCCTGCCAACTCATTCCGCCGGTGACGTAAGAAAACTCCGCGGGAAATCGGCCCGGCTTGTCCGTCTGCAGGACCCACTCGAGGCGGGGCTTGAGCAGGTCTCGTCCGTGAGGTCCGGAAAGATCGGAGTCCCCGGAAGGCCGAAGCGCAATTGCCCTCCGACCTCGATGATGGGCTCTTCCTGCGCCGGATAGTTCTGCGCTCGCCGTAGGCGTTCATGTTGAAGTAGTCGGGGCGCACGTAGCCGCTGCGAACTACTTTGCCCTTTACGGTCGAATGGTCGGGCAATTCGAACTCAATCGTGCGGCCCTCGTACAGGGAACAGCAGCGACTGCTGGAAACGGGATCGGCGCGGTAGTTCTGTTCCAGCACGTTCAAAATATGTTTTCCGCTGGGATCGCGCAGGATCACCGAATCCGGTTCCAGGTGCATGGTGATGTCGTTCACGTTGACCTGGTTCTCCCCCGGACTTCAGATCAAGAGGCAAATCCTGCCGGACCACTGCGAAATCCTGGTTGTAGATAGTGAGTGACGGCTGAGAAGCCTGCTGGGCGTAAAGACTCGCGCACAGCAAGAGAAAGCAAACGAAGCGAGCGCGCATGAAGGTAACCCTCCGTGAGTGCCTGAAGTGCTCGACGAGATTATGGAACCATTTTCGAGTAATCAGGCTACCTCTGCTAGAACGTCAATGGGAGTGACTCTTGCGGTGGCTGGATAAGGCCTGAGCACGGACGTTCCACAGCGTTTTGGGAATGAGGAGGCCCGAAACGGTTGCGCACAGGGACTAGCTTTGAGCCTTTCTTACACACTCAGAATTCCCATCGCGGAAGGGCGACCGACGGCGCAAACTTGCGCTATCGCATGTTTTCGCCAAGCGTCGCGTCGCTAGTGGGCTATACTGGGCCGCCGAGACTGGACGAAAGCACTGTCGTGAAGACGTTCTCAATATTTTTGTTGTGGTGCGCCTTTGCCCTCGGGCAGAGTAGTCCAATTCCATCCGCTGAAAAAGAGAGTCCCCGATCAGGAGTTCGGGGTTGGTGTTGGAGCGAAGAGGCAGCCCGTTGGGAGCGTCGACCTCCTCAGCGATACGCAGGGTGTGGATTTCGGTCCGTACTTGAGCCGCATCTTGCCAATTATCCGGCAAAATTGGCTCCATCTGATTCCGGCCTCCGCCGAGACGCGAAAGGGGAGACTGGCGATTGAGTTCGCCATCAAAAAAGATGGAAACGTGGCGAACATGCATCTCGTGACTACTTCCGGAGATGTAGTTCTTGATCGTCCCGCCTGGATCAGCATCGCCAGTTCGAATCCTTTTCCCTCGCTCCCGAGCGAGTTTACTGGACCGTTTCTGGCCCTGCGCCTCCATTTCTACTACAACCCAGATAAGAGCACTCTCACCGTGATAGAAGTCAGTATTACGGCCTCGGCCAAGTTACAGGTTCCGGTTGGGGGCTCGGAAGTAGTCACGGCCACAGTGAAAGGAACGCAAGAGAAGGCTGTGGAATGGACGGTCACGGGACCCGGCTGTTCCGGCACTGCGTGCGGCGAGATGAACGGCGATCTGTACGTTGCTCCTAGTGTGTCACCAGACCCCCCTGTCGTCACTTTGACGGCGGTCTCCAAAGCCGATCCTAAGGCGCACGCTTCCGTTACGGTTCACATCGTTCAACGTACTCCGTCGCACTAACGGTTGTAGAGAGCACAATTTACTGCAAACACGCCATCACGCTTATTGACCCCGCAAAGGGGTTCAGACGCTGCGTGCGCCCCCCGTATTCTGCCGACGGACTGCAAGACGCTTCGACGACGGCTCGAAGCTGATGAACAGCGCTGGTGCGACACAGGACGAAGTCGCCGGACAGGGCACGAGTTCTACTCGTGCCAATGAGGCTGCCTTTGAAATTTCGGCTTCAGCCGCTGAGGGCGGCGGGATTCGCCCGAGAACGTTACGCAGTAAGTTCCATCGGAGATGAGGTCCGGACTTCTTGGCTTGGACAGAATTGGCACGAGTGGAACTCGTGCCCTTCCCGGCTCTACCGTGGGGACTGATCAGGACCATTTAGCCAATGCGCGGGCACTTTCCGGGGTAACATCCACGACCGCGCTTACTTTCCCTGCTCTTCGAGGAACTTCTCGACTTCGATGGCGGCCATGCAGCCGGTGCCGGCGGCGGTGATGGCTTGCCGGTAGCGGCGATCCTGCACGTCGCCGCAGGCGAAAACTCCGTGTACTTTCGTATGAACGTAATTGTGCGTTTTGAGATACCCGTCGGCATCAGTGTCGAGTTGCCCGGCGAACATTTTCGCGTTGGGTTCGTGGCCGATGCCGAGGAACAGGGCGCTGGTGGGGAAGTCCCAAACCTTGCCGGTCTTCAAACTCCTCAGCTTGAGTCCGGTGACTTCCTGCTTATGGATGTCGTAAACATCTTCGACGACCGTGTCGAGCAGAAACTGAATCTTCTCGTGCTTCTGCGCCCGCTCCAGCATGATCTTCGACGCGCGGAACGCGTCGCGGCGGTGAATGATCGTGACCTTGGTTGCGAAGCGGGTCAGGAAGAGAGCCTCCTCCATCGCCGAATCGCCGCCGCCGATCACCACAATCTCCTTGCCGGAAAAGAAGAAGCCATCGCAAGTGGCGCACGACGAAACTCCATGTCCGATTAATTGCTGCTCGTGGGGCAGGCCCAGCCAGCGCGCGGAAGCTCCGCTGGCAATGATCAAGGTCTGCGTGTGTATCTGTTGATGGCCAAGGTGCAGAACGAAAGGCCGCTGGCTCAGGTCGGCGCTGGTCAAATGCGCCATGCGATATTCCGCGCCAAATCGTTCTGCCTGCTTGCGCATGTTTTCGACCAGTTGCGGGCCCATGATCCCTTCGGGGAATCCAGGAAAGTTTTCGACCAGCGTGGTCATTGAAAGTTGTCCACCGGGCTCGTGGCCTTCAATCACCAGCGGTTTCAGGTTGGCGCGCGCGGTATAGAGCGCGGCAGTGTGTCCGGAGCATCCGGATCCGATGATGACGACGTTTCGCGTTTCGCTCATGGATAGTTTTCTGTTGCAGATTAGATGGCTGAATCGAGATTTTGATGCGAGCAGGTGACGCCTCTCAAATTCCGACAACAAGACAGCGCTATTTTTGTGCCGGTGACCGCCTCATTTTCGACGTCGGGGCCGTCGTCTTCGCCTTTGGTACTCCGCTGACCTTGGCCAGTTCCTCCGGCACTATGCTTCTGGCCTTGAGCAAGCCGCGATAGTTTGCCATGACCTGGGAGGCCTCGCGAAAAAGAGGCTCGTACGCGCTCTGGTCGGGCGCCGGGCCAGCCTGCGACGCAAAGCACCGGGCCAGAGCAATCGATGGTTTTCCAAACCGCTCAAGCCTAATGCGATTCACGGGACTGTTCGATACCAGCATTGCCTCGCTGCTGGTTACAGCTGACGCGGTGTCCTCCAGCGCGACTTCAATCAGGTCCTTGGGATCGCGCACGTGCAGCACCAGTGTCTCCACCATGTTTTGCCCGTCATTGCTGAATGAGTATTGAACGAGCGAGAAAAGCGCCTGCACGGAAAACTCCCGCCGAATGCGGACATAGCTTGCGACGGGCGGCTCGCCCGCCACGTGACCCGGCAGCCCGGCTTCGAGCATCACCGGCATATCGGTCAGCGTCGAGCGTCCGCGGGAGACTTCGAAATCATTGCCAAACAGCGGCTCCTTAGGCACGCGCGCCAGCGCAGATGCGATTTCCTTCTGCTCCCCGGCAGAGGGCGTGCACACGTTGAGCATGTTGACCTTCACCTGCGGTTGTTGCGAGGCAGAGGCGTCCGGCGCGGGCGGCTGCTGCGCTGCACCTTGGCACACAAACACCCCTGACAACAGGCATAAGCTAATACTGAGGCTTTGGATTCTGGGCACATCGGAATTCTAAATGAGAGTGCTCGGAAATCTAAATTTTCAAATGCTCGACGCGGTCGCCCGAAGGCGCTTGAAGTCGTAAAATCAGTGCATGGCGAATCTGACGCTGGTTTATGGCATGAGGCTGCTGCCCGCCGAAGACGTGGTGGAAGTCGGCGAGGCCCCGGTAAAACTCAGCAATGGACGTGAAGCACATGTAACCATGCACGTTCTCGAAGGCAGCAAGGAACAGATCGAAAAACAGCTACGCACAAGCCTGGAAGCCTTCTTTGACCTGTATCCCGAGATCTGATCCTGCGACTTCGCGTTGCGTAACGGAAGCCAGGCTGAGCGGCAATGCCAGCCTTCTTCGCCGTATAATTCTTAATCTTCCGGCTGCCCGATGAAACGCATGCAAAGGAATTACCACGAGCTTCGGCACAAGCTGATTCAGGCCGATCTATGGCCGCGCGGCCGCATGGCTCGGCTAGCCTGCTACCTGGCCGGTCTGGCGGCAGCGCTCTATGCTTTGCAGAAGTTGCTGGGATTGTTTCGCCTCTCTTGGGGGCAGCACCTCGACGGTTGGATCGGATTCCTCGCATTCTGCGCCGGAGTACTCTTCTTTATTCTTGGTTTCCGATGGGTCCGGCGCCGGATTCTGTGGCGGCTGCGCAACCGCCTGATCGTGACCTATGTGTTCATCGGAGTCATCCCCGCCGTGCTACTGATGGCGATGGGAATCATCACGCTGTACGGGTTCAGCGGGCAATTCGCGGTTTTCGTGGTGACCTCCGAAATACACTCCCAGCTCAGAAGCATGGAAGCCGTCAATGCCGCTGTAACCAACGAACTGGCGGCGCGCCTGGAGCGCGGGGAAACCGCCTCCGCCGCGTCACTGGCCGGCCTCAGGAAGCGCGACCCTTCATGGGGACGCCGTCACGTTTGCGCATGGCTTGCAGAAAAACCGCTGGAGCTGTGCAACGAGTTTGCCGGATCGTCCCTCACCCTGCCTCGATTTTTCAAAGATAAGTTTAAAGGTAAGTTTCAGGACATAGTTCGCGACCACGACCACCTGTATCTGCGAGTGGGCTCGGCCGTTCCCGTGGGAACGAATCAGTTGACAGTGATTACCAGCGAACCCTTCGATAAAGATCTTGTCGAAAATATCGCCGCCAATCTTGGCGAAATCACTCTCTACACGCGGGGCATCACCGTCGAATCGACTGCCCCGGGAGCCCGCGCGGGAGAATCCTTGTCGGCCAATGCTTCCGACAAGAACGGCCCTGGCACGACGCGAAAGACCGAGCACGAGCTGGGGGCGAACTTCACGGTCGGCAGTTTGCCCGAATCCCTATCCATCTTTGACCGCGAGATTTCTTTTCCTACCCCGCTCCGGGTCGTGGACTGGAATAGCGGGGAATCGGAAGAAGTGAGCGCGGTCCTTAAGGTAACCACGCGCCCAGCCGTGCTGTACGCCCATCTTTTCGCCGCGCTTGGGGAATTCGTCCGCGGTGTAGCCTACATCCTGGCCGGAATCGGAGTCTTCTTCGCGATCATCGAACTGGTTGCTCTGATTATCGGCACACGCATGACTCGCACCGTCACCGCTGCGGTCGCGGAACTCCACAATGCCACCCGCCACGTCGATCGCGGCGATTTCAGCCACCGCATTCCTATTCGATCGAAAGATCAACTGGCAGATCTGGCGCTTTCCTTCAACTCGATGACGGCTTCGATTGAGAAGCTGATTCTGGAGCAGAAAGAAAAGCAGCGCCTGGAGAACGAACTCTCGATCGCGCAGGAAGTTCAGTCCCAGCTGTATCCGCGGCAGGTGTCGGACCTCGAATCGCTCGAAGTGCACGGTTTCTGCCGGCCCGCCCGAACGGTGAGCGGCGATTACTACGATTTCTTGACGGCCAGCTCGCACAAGCTGATCCTCGCGGTCGGCGATATCAGCGGCAAAGGAATCTCCGCCGCATTGCTGATGGCGACGATTCACTCCGCCGTTCGCGCCTACAGCGTCGAGAGCCTTCCGCAAATGGCTGAGCCGGTCGCAGTCGGCGCGGTCGCAGGCTCGGGCAGAATCATGGCGACCTGGCCGGAGGGTGTCGAGATCTCTCCCGGAGCGCTTCTGGCTCTGCTGAACCACCAGCTTTTTGAAAGTACGCCGCCGGAAAAATACGCTACGCTTTTCCTCGGCATCTACGATGGCCACTCGCATCGCCTCACTTACAGTAATGGCGGTCACCTGCCTCCGATTTTGATCGGCGAGGATGGAAGTGTTCGCCGCCTGGAGGCCGGGGGCACGGTCGTGGGACTGTTCGACAACATGTCCTACGACGAGGACTCGGTTGAGATGCATCCCGGAGAGGTCTTCCTGGCGTACAGCGATGGCGTCACGGAACCCGAAAATGATTTTGGCGAATTCGGAGAACAGCGCTTGATTGATCTGGTCCGCGATAACCGCCAGCTCCCTCTGCCGCAAATCAGCCAGATTGTGACCATGGCGGTCGACGACTGGATCGGCGACAAGGAACAGCCCGACGACGTCACTCTGGTGCTGGCGCGAGCGCGATAGCTACATCTCCTATTTCCACTTCCCGCGCAAGAATTGCGTTTCCAGAGCGAACTGCAGTGAAATGCCGAAACCCGCCACGAAGGCAATTGGAAGGCTTAGGAGCAGGAGAAGGGCGTGACTTTCGATCATTCGCTTTGCCGACGGATCGAACAAATAGAAGCTACCCACCAGAATCAGTTCGATAGCGATGGCTCCGAGGCCGGCAGAAACGCCCATCCACAGAGCGTCCGACACTGTCTCGGGCGAGTTCGTCGCAGACAAGGCTTCTCCCGAGTTCAATTGTAAGCGGCTAACGCGATCGAGTCTGATTACTTTCGTATTTGAGCATTGGGTTAACCATTCCGATTACGCCTGCTTGGCTTCGCCTTCGCAGGACAGCCGAGGCGGCTGTCGCTACGTGAGCAGGGGGATTAAGAAGTGTCGTGCGAACTTTCGTTCGAACCCGGTCAAATCTTCTGCCGCTTCCATCGCCCTTGTTTGAATAAGATCGCGCTGGCCCCCGCAATCGCGCCCTCGGCGACCACGATAGCCCAAAACACTCCATTGGACTGCAGGCGCATGTGGATCGCCATCCAGTATGCGAGCGGAATCTCCAAAAGCCAGAATCCGAAAAAATTCACGATCGTCGGCGTGACCGTGTCTCCGGCTCCGTTGAACGCCTGCAGCATCACCATGCCGTAGGCATATCCAATGTTTCCGTAACTGATGATGCGAAGGCAGGAGGCGCCCAGCGGCACCACTGCCGGGTCGCTAATGAACAAGCGAACCACGGGCGTGGCAAACAGGGCAAACAGAACTCCCAGGCCTCCCAGAAAGAGCATGTTGTAAAATCCCGTCCGCCAGACCGCCGTCTCAGCACGCTCGGGTTTGCCCGCGCCAAGATTCTGTCCAACCAGCGTTGCGGCTGCGTTGCTCAATCCCCACGACGGCAAGATCAAGAAGATGACGATCCGAATCGCAATCGTGTACCCCGCCAAGGCGTCGGCCCCAAAGATACTGACGATGCGAACCAGTCCAATCCAGCTGGTGTGCGCGATGGCAAACTGCAGAATGCCGGTCAGCGACACCCGCACCAGCCGCCACAACACATCGAAGCGCACCCGAATCTGCGAGACAAGAACTCGAATACGTTCCGTGCCTTTCAGCAGCCGGTAGAACTGGTACAGGACTCCGATGCTGCGACCTATGAAGGTGGCCAGTGCCGCCCCCGTTACACCCAGCCGGGGAAACGGCCCCAGCCCAAAAATCAAACAGGGATCGAGAATCAGGTTGATGATGTTCGACACCCACAGGAGCCGCATCGCGATGGCCGCGTCGCCGGCTCCTCGAAAAATCGCATTGTTCAGAAACAGCAGCAGCACCGCACAGCTGCCTCCCAGACAGATCCTGGTATAGCCGCTCCCCACTGCAACGATTTCCGGGCTCGCTCCCATTAAGCGCAGAAGCTGCGGCGCGTAAATGAGACATGGAATTCCTATGGCGAGAGACACGACTAGTCCCACAAACACCGCCTGTACCGCCGCGACCGCCGCTCCCTCAGGATTCTTTTCCCCGATCCTGCGCGCTACCATCGCCGTCGTGGACAAGCTCAGGCCCATGCCCACCGCAAACACCAGGCTGAGCATGGACTCGGTCAACCCCACCGTGGCGACTGCGTTGGCGCCGAGGCGTCCCACCCACGCCACGTCGACAACGGCGAACAGCGATTCCAACACCATTTCCAGCACCATCGGAACCGCGAGCAGGAGTATGGCGCGATTCAGGCTGGCGCTGGTGTAGTCCTGATGAGAGCCCCGTACGGCTTCGACCAGCGATGACCATAGAGAACGCTGTGTCTCGGCAACCGTGATCGTTGTTTCCATAAAAACCGATCTTTCCACAAACGCGGCCACGCCCTACAAGGCTGCGACGCACGTAAACACAACTCAACTCAGGGAACCCAAAGCTCGGGGTGAACAGGATGGCGATTTAACGAGGGATGAACATCTTGATCCTCAACGCGGATCTATTGCGCTACCGACATACAAGCCGAAGCGCTTTCGCAAATCTTATC
Source organism: uncultured Acidobacteriota bacterium (assembly GCA_963807095.1). Taxonomy (GTDB): domain Bacteria; phylum Acidobacteriota; class Terriglobia; order Terriglobales; family Acidobacteriaceae; genus Sulfotelmatobacter. Next base: position 176,730 of record CAWEAF010000006.1, read on the forward strand.
GCAGCTGGGGTTTTTTCCCAATAGAAAAGCGGCGGATGTATGGTTCCATCCACCGCTTCCTCAGGAGGTAGTAACGTTTGCTTGCTAGAACTAATGGAATCGTAGTCCCGATTGCCGGACCGCGGCAGATCACCAAGGTACTTATCCGCGAAACCCAGTCGGACGCGAAATCAGAAGTGGGAATAATCGGAAATGGGAACCCAAAGCGAATAAAAACGTTCGCTCTATTTCTTAGGAAGAATTAATACCTTCGCCGAAATCGCTGCATTGTTCAGCGTCCCTCCGACAATGAGCGGACCGAGAGGCGTGAAAGCGATGCCTCGCGTGTCGGCTCGCGGATCCCCGATGTCTTCTTCAATCGTCTCCCAATGATTGCCGTGCACGTCGAACGCAAAGGTCATCGGCGAGAGATCCAGCGGCTTGCCGTCGTCACTCACGCCTTTGTAGTCATGCAGGGTTGCCGTTCCTCCAGAGAACCAGACGCGATGCTCTCCTCCGCCGCCGACGATGCTGAAACGCGCCCATCCCGGGTGCGCGGGCAGCTTGCTCCACTCGATCTTGTTCGGATCCTTGCGGTCGATCTTGCCCATCCAGCACTCGTCCGAGACCGCGTATCCGATTCCTCCCTCGGTCTTTCTTTTCGCGCCGTCAACGAACACGATCGCATCATCGATCAACCCGCCCGCGTGTCCAAACACGGGAGTTCCCGGAAATGGAGTGCCCTCGCTCCACTGATTCTTCTCCACGTCGTAAACCTGCACGTTATTTGCCGGACCATTCTTCGAGCGTCCGCCCACCAGATAGATATACCGGTCGTGGTTGACTCCAATCACCGCGCGATCTACCGGCAGGGGAATGTCGGCAGCGCGATACCAGGTACGGGTGTTGGGCACATAGGAATTCACGTCGCTTACGGTGAGTTCATTTCCCTGCCCGTCCACCGTGTATCCGCCGAAAACAAAAAGCTGCCCTTTCGCTGCAATCGCCGAAGAGCCGAGCCGCCCTGCCACGCCGGGAACTGGGCGCCCTTCGATCCATTTCGGTGACTTGAGCGGAAGAATGTACATCTTGTTGGTGATGTCATCCCAGGTTCGCTTCTTGCCAATGCCCATCAAGGAATAGACCTCAATGCCGTTCTTCATCGAGACCACGGCATTGCCGGTGAGGGGCACCGGCATGGGTGGGATTTTGGGTTGGTCTGAGGCCAACAGGAAGGTCGCGCCCAGCAGCAGAGACAAGAACCCAAGCCTTTTCTTCATCGCTGAGATATTACGTCTTCAGGACCGGCTCGGCAAAGAGCGGGCCCGGCCTAGAACCAGGTTTTGCGGCGATATTCGCGATATGCGTCTCCGAAAGCAGCCTCCAGCACGCGCGCTTCCCGGCGCGCCCGGATAGTCTGCCCGATTATCACCAGAAAGACTGCGATGAAGAATTGTGGCCGTTGCAAGATCAGAATGACTCCACTCAGCATGACTACACCGCAGACGTAAATGGGATTCCGAATCTTCGAATAAATGCCGGTGGTCACGAGCTTGTGAGCTTCTGCCCGAACCGAGAACGATCTACCCAGCTCGATCCGGGCGAAGACGATACCAGCAATGCCGATGATAACCAGAGCAGTTCCGAGACAGCGCTGCAAGTTCCAAGGAGTTCTCAGAGTCGCCAGAACCCACCCCAATACACCGATCGCGACGATTTGAAGCGCTGTAAGAATATATAGTCGCGGACCTTCCATATGGTTCCTTCCTCGCCCTACTTCACAAAGCCTTGCCTTATGGCGTGAATGAAATCCGTATAGGCCGGAGTCTGCCCGCTGGCGCGCATGTGGCTGGCAATCTGCCCACGATGGTACGCCGAGTGCATGACTACGTGGGCCAGAACATCCACAATCGTACTCGTCCAGAGTTCTCCCTTGCTGTTCTTATATGAGATCGTCTGGGCCACGTCGCCCGCCGTAATCAGGTCAAGAAATTGGAACCAGAGCTTGCCCAGCACCGAGCTTTCTGCCTCACACTTCGCCAGATCGGGCTCCGGCCATACCGGCACACTTTGGGGTTGCTGCTTCAGCCGCTCCAGCCAGACCCGCTCTGCGGCCAGAATGTGGGACATCAGTTGTATCGAACGGCGGTTCTCGCCTTCAGCAGCTCGGATTGCCTTCAAGGTTTCCTGGTTTGCCCAAAGGTTATAGGCAAATTGTCGCCGCAGGTAGTCGGCAACATTCATAGCAATATCCTCCATCCGCGTACGGCGTCAGTGTATTCTTTGCCGGACCTGACAACGTTGTAACCATCCTTTCATAATTTGAGAATAAACTGGTTGCTTGCCTGGAAGTCCTTGATCCAAGTCGAATGCCACGCAAAACCTCACCCCCCGAAGAAGAACCAAATGGCGGCAAGAACGCGAGTCCCACTTCGCGCCGAAAACCAGCGGACCTTGGACAAGCGCCCGACGATTTGTCGCGTCTTGCCCTAAAGGCTTGCTTGATCGCGCGAGACGCCGCATTCAACGTTCGTGATCTGCTGACCAACTCCTCCCGCATGGCATTTCTCGCCATCAAGGACTGCGAAAAGGAACTCGACCTGATCGAGCGCCAAATTGACGAAAACCTTCCCGCTGCTATCACTCGAGTCAATGAAGCTCGCGCCCGCCAGCTGCTCTCTGCGCTCAAATCCACAACCGACCTCGAACGCATCGGCGATCTGGTGATGAGCGTGGCCCTGCGCCTTCAGGCCCGAACCACAAAGGTTCCGGCAGCGGATGTCCGCCAGCTGGTCGAAATGTCTTCCGTGTTGCGCGACATGCTCGACCTTATTCACCGGGGCTTTTCAACCCTTGACCTGGAGTGCGCCCGCAAGGTCTTGCAGATGGATAAGGAGATCGATCGCATCTGCCACGCGCTATTTCAGAAGCATCTGGCTGAAACGGTTCCCCAGGGAGACACCTCCGGCTTCGAGATCCTCCTCATGGCCCAGGCGTTGGAGCGCGCCGGCGACCATACCACCAATCTCGCCGAAGATCTGTACAGCCTGATCGAGGGGAAGAGCCTGCGGCATGTGCCCAAGAAGAAGGCGGCGAACTGAAAACCTCGTTCTTCGTGCAAATTCATCATTCATTAACAGCCAAGAAACATTCGCGCAACATTCTCCCCATAGAGTCTTAAGGCAACGCTCCCATTTGTTACTACGAAGTGCTTTGAACTGAATTGAGTAGCCTGACTCGAATGCATTTGCCCGCCGAGCCTTTCGAACCGAGGGTCACTGCCCATAGCTCGGGATCGGGCCGTCCCATCATCTTTGTGGTCGAGGACGAAGAAGACATCGCCCGCCTCATCTCTCATAACCTGCAGGCCTCCGGATTCGAGGTGCATAGCTTTCTAAGTGCCGGATTCGTTCTCACTGAGGCGGTTCGGGAGATGCCAGCCCTGTTCCTGCTCGATATCATGCTGCCCGGCACCGACGGCTTCGAACTCTGCCGCCACATCCGGCAGACTCCGGCATTGGCCTCGGTTCCCGTTATCTTCCTCACGGCTAGAACTTCCGAGGCCGACCGCGTCAAGGGACTCGACCTGGGAGGCGATGACTACATCACCAAGCCATTTAGCCCCCGCGAACTCGTCGCCCGCATTCGCACCGTGCTTCGCGGCCTGGGGCAGCTTTCGAATAGCAGCGAAGTTCTAAGACTGGGCGGTCTGGAAATAGACGTCTCGTCCATGACAGTGCAGGTGAGCGGTCGGAATGTCCTGACCACCGTTCGTGAATTCCGCCTACTGGAATATTTTGCGACTCACTGTGGCCGGGTTCTAACTCGCGACCAACTTCTGGACGCGGTCTGGAAGGAAACTCCCTTCGTCACGCCTCGCTCGATTGATGTCTATGTGCGCCGCCTGCGCGAAAAAATCGAGTCCGATCCCCGCCATCCGCAATATTTAAAAACCCTGCGAGGCATCGGATACCGCTTCGAAGCTCCCAAGTAGTCCCACGCATTTCAAGAAATCCGTCGCAGTTTCACCCCCAACCGCCGCTCTCTCATTTATTCTGTTTGGTATCCCCCTTTTTGATGGCGAACAAACCCAAACCACTGTGGAAGGTTGACGACCAGCGGGCTCGTCTGGCCGAACTGACCGCCCAGTCGGATGAGGCTGCAAAGGATCATCCCCTGCGGCGGGACGTGCGGTCGCTGGGAGCCATCCTCGGGCAAGTCCTCTCGGAGCAGTCGGGGCAGGAGTTGTTCTCTTCGGTCGAGGAACTCCGCCGTTTGCTGATTGAGCATCGGGAGAGCGTGCGTCGCAGCCCGGAGCAGGCTTCATCCTCCGAGCTCATGCGCCAGGCTCAAGACATCGTCTCGAACATGGATCTCTCCCGCGCTTACCAGGTCACCAAAGCCTTCGCCACTTATTTTGAGCTGACCAATCTCGCCGAAACGAACCATCGCAAGCGCCGTCGCCGCGCCGGGCAACTCGATCGCGATCATGCGCCTCTCGCCGGCTCCTTTCGGGGAACCCTCCTGCGTATGAAGGCGGCGGGAATTTCGGCTGAAGATGCGCTGGCCGCTCTGCATGAAATCAGAATCACTCCTGTCTTCACGGCACACCCGACAGAAGTCGCCCGCCAGACCGTTCTGCTGAAGCGCCGCCGTATCGCAAAACAACTCGAGCGCCTGGATCGCTTACCGCTCACCTCCGCCGAAGCCGAAGATTGCGAGAGCAGCATCCATGCCGAAGTCACTTCGCTTTGGCAGACCGACGAAGTTCGCCTGGCCAAGCCGACGGTGAATGATGAAATCCGCATGGGCCTGCGTTATTTCCGGCTTTCGCTATTCGATTCGCTTCCCCGGATCTATGACGAAATCGTAGAGTCATTCCGCGACGTCTACGGACTGACCCTGGATGAGTCTTCCGTCCCGAATCTTGTCCACTTCGGTTCCTGGATTGGCGGGGATCGCGACGGAAATCCTCTGGTCAAACCCGAATGCATCCGCGACGCGCTCCAGATGGCCCGCGGAGTAATCCTGCGGGAATATCTCTACGATGTGGAATCCCTCAGCGATCGCCTGAGCTCGTCGCGGCGGCAGATAGGCGTTTCCGGCGAGCTGCTCGCGCGTCTGGAGAACTATGAAGACTCGATCCCGGGCGTTCATGTGGCATGGGGGCCTGACAATCACGCGGAGAGTTACCGCCGGTTCCTGTCCTACATCTTTCACAAACTGCAACGGAGCCGCGATGCGATAGACGCTCCCGACGGCTATCGCAGTGCTCAAGAGTTCGAGCACGACCTCCTGCTCGTGTGGAATAGCCTGCTCTCCAATCGAGGAGAGCGCCTGGCTCGCACCTACATCGGCTCGCTGCTGCGAAAACTGCGCAAGTTTGGATTTCATCTGCACACGCTTGATATCCGTCAGCACGCCCGCGTGCACGCTCAGGCAATGAAAGATCTAGGCCCCGAGCTGAAGCAGGAGACAGACTCGCCGGAAACTCGCGAATTGCTTGATACTTTACGCACCGTCGCTGAGCTCAAGCAGAAATATCCGGCACAAGCGATTCGCCAGTACGTCATCAGCGGCGCAGAATCGGAAATCGACGTACTTGCGGTCGTTCAGCTCGCCCAGAGAGCTGGGGTGCAGGTAGCTGCATCAGCGAGCGATCCCGGCCTCATGCCCGTGCCGCTGTTCGAATCGATCGATTCGCTGCGTGCCGCAGCCGGTGTCATGCGCAAGGTCTGGACCGATCCTTGCTACCAGCCTCTGCTCGATTCCTGGGGACGCTGGCAGGAAATCATGCTCGGCTATTCCGACTCCAACAAAGACGGAGGCATGCTTACCAGCACATGGGAACTTTACAAAGCGCACCGCGAATTGCACGCGGCTGCCGCCGAACACAAGGTAAAGCTGCGCTTATTCCACGGGCGCGGCGGCACGGTGGGGCGCGGTGGCGGTCCGACGCACTCGGCCATCCTCGCCCAGCCACCTGGATGTTTCTCTGGGCAGCTTCGCGTCACCGAGCAGGGAGAAGTTCTCAACTGGAAGTATTCGGACCCGATTCTCGCCGAATGGAATCTCGAGCTGATGATCGCCGCCAGTCTCGACGCCTTCACCCGCCCCGGCCAAACGCCGTCCCATTCGGCAGAATGGGAAGCCGCGATTGAAGAAATGTCGCAGGAGGCGTATCGCGTCTATCGCCGCGACATTGCCGAAAATCCCGAAGTGCTCGAATACTTCGAGCAGGCGACTCCGGTCAACGAACTGGACACAGCCCGCATCGGCTCTCGTCCCTCGCGCCGTTCGAAGAGCCGCAAACTCGAGGACTTGCGTGCCATCCCCTGGGTCTTCGGCTGGATGCAGAGCCGCCACGCCGTCCCCGCGTGGTACGGAATTGGCTATGCCCTCGAAAAATTTACCAAGAGCGGGCCGGGACACCTGCAACGCTTGCGTGAAATCGCACGCGGCTCACGGATGTTCTCGGGCATGCTCAGCAATGTAGAACTCGGGATGGCGAAGGCCGACCTGGGAATCGCCGAGGACTACTCGCGGCTGGTCAAGAACGCGGCGTTACGAAAGCGCGTCTTCTCGCTGCTCGAAGATGAATTCATCCGCTCGCGGCGGATGATCCTCCGGGTCACCGGGCAGCGCGAACTGCTCTCCCGGAATCGCGTGCTCTCTCGCTCGATCCGCCTGCGCAATCCCTACGTCGATCCCATGAGCCTGATCCAGGTGGAGCTCTTACGCCGCAAGCAGCAAGGAGAACAGAGCCCCGACCTGGATTATTCCCTCGGCGCCACGATCAACGGCATCGCCGCCGGGTTGCACAATACTGGATAGCTCTGGGTGCCCCACTTCTCCCTGTTTTTGGGAGAAGTGGGCTTTTCCGTGTCGAGCGTTCGCAATCCGCCTATCTGTTGATGTCCTCTTTCGCCTGCAGCCGCTTCACGTAACCCTCCAGATTAGCTTTGCTGCCATCCGGGGCCCCGACCAGCGACAGCTTCGCCTCTTTCACCGCGTTATCGAAATCTCCCTGCGCACTGTACACACGGGCCAGCCCGAGATGCGAAGTCCAGTGATCCGGAAACTTCTTTGCGCTCGTTCGGAAAATCACCAGCGCCTGGTCCTGTTTCTTTTCTCCCTGCAACTGCCGTCCATAGAAATAAAGTTGTAGCGCGCTTCCTTTATCGAGGGCCTTCGTCCGAAGCATTTCCGCATCCTGCGTTTTCCCCATGGCCTCGAGAATCTTCGACTTGTTCATCAGATTGTCGTAGCGTTCTTCCGCCTGAATCGACAGATCCTCGTCCTTCAGCGCTTCGTCCAGATTGATCTTGTTGACCAGGAAATACTGGGCCGCATCATCCCAGCCCTCCCAGTAATACTGATTCAGCCCATGAATCTGCTCACGGATGCTGGCGGTGACAATCGGATTCACATCCACGTGCACCTTGAACGGTACCGCAACTTTGTCCCAGCGCATGGTAACCACGGTCGAATCCGGCTTTACCTCGTCGAAATCGTAGGTGAGCGCATCATGCGGTTCGGCCGCCTGCGGCTTCACCTTCACCCGCAGCGCGTCTTCGTCCTGTTTGTATGAAAAGCTTCCCCATGACGAGGAATTCCTGGAAAAGATCACAGTCCATTCACTCTCGCCCGGGATCATATGCAGTCCATACGTTCCTTTGTCGAGCGCCTGGCCTTCGATCGTGACCGGATCGGTGAACGTGATGGTCGTATTCTCATTCGCCCCGGCACGCCACACTTGTCCGTAGGGCACGACCTTGCCCCATATCTGACGGCCGTTCGCCACCGGGCGGTGATAGTTAACTGTGATGTCGGTGATGCCGATCCGCTGTGACACCAGTGCATGCTGGCTCGCCCGAGGAAGCTTCAGCATGAGGGTCTCACCTGTGGCGGTCTGGGCCTGGCACAGGCCGGCCACTGACAAGACGCCGGCCAACACAACCAACAAACGACTCTTTTGCATGGAAATCTCCTTCTGCTGGCCGATTTTCTTGAAAACCGGCAGCTTGGCTTCAGAATCTGGTTCGGATTTCTGGATTGAACACACGTTAGCGTGCTGTTGCCCTTAGACGCGGCACGATATCTAAGGTGAGCCAGCACTTTATCGTCCCACGTTAATAGAGGCCCGCTTGAGGAGGGAATCCTGCGATTTCTTCTCCCCCCTCTCGCGGTGTGGCGGCAGCAAAAGGTAACATTAGTAAGGAACAATCGAACCGGTATGAAAATCGATGAATTGACTGACACAGAATGCCGCGAAGTTCTGGCGCATACTTCGCTGGCGCGGCTGGGATGTTCGCTCGACAATCAACCGTATGTGATTCCGGTGGGCATCGCGTACGAGCCTGACTACATTTATGTGTTCGCGACGTTTGGGAAGAAGATTGAGTGGATGCGGGCTAATCCCAAGGTCTGCGTGCAGGTGGATGAGTTAAAGGGTCAGTCGGATTGGGTCAGCGTGATCGCCAACGGCGAGTACCAGGAGTTGGAGGAACCCCGCTACACGGACGAGCGCGCCCATGCCCGCAAACTGATGGAGACCCGGCATCACTGGTGGCTGAATGCCATGGCGGAACGCCGCATCCAGGTACGCGACCAGGAAATCGCCCCAATATTCTTCCGTATTCGTATCAGTTCGATAACAGGCCTGCGCGCAACCTCCGACAACTCATAGCGAATTCCTATCGCCAGAGTGCCTCTTGACAATCCCATGCCCGCGGAGCACAATTCTTATAGGCGAATAAAAAGCGAAAGTACAAGCTTCCGGCCTCCGCGGGTTATGTCGCAACACAGCCCCGGCGTTCCCTGAAATTCTTGAGGAATTTATGTCTTCCGCGGTGATTTCCACTTCGGCGGCCCGGGGCCGCCCTTTCATTTTTGAAGCCGATCCTGAACCTCATGTAGGGACAGCCGCCCTCGGCTGTCCAGTCGAACGAAGCTCGACAGGCTGGCCGCGGGACCTTTTTCAATCCACAATTACAAATCACAAATCGAAGATTCCGTCTTCGAGCATAACTCCGGCCTCGCGCCTCGAAATCCGGCCTGCGCCGGAAATGGTCTCCAGCGGCATCTCCGCAATCGACGCCCTGACTGGAGGCTTGCCCCGCGGATGCCTCACCGAAATCTGCGGCCCTGCTTCCTCGGGCCGCAGCAGCGTGCTCCTGGCCGCGCTTGCCGCCGCCACCCGCCGTGGAGAATATTGCGCCGTCATCGATGCCAGCGACGCTCTCGATCCCCATTCGCTGGCCGCCGCTGGCGTTGATCTGGAGCGTTTGCTCTGGGTGCGCTGCAACGAAGAATCACCACAGAGACACCCTTCGACTTCGTTCAGGGCAGGTTCCGGCACAGAGAAGCGTGGGAATGAGAAGAGCCGGAGCCCGCAGTCCGCTTTCAACTTCGACGGTCTTCGAGAAAACGAATCGCGCCGGTTCGAGCGCCGCCTCGAACAAGTTTTACGCGCTACCGATCTGCTGCTCGAAAGCGGAGGCTTCGGCTTGATCATCCTCGATCTCGCCGACCTGCCGCCGCAAGCCGCGCGCCGCATCCCGCTGACCACCTGGTTCCGCTTCCGTCGCGCCGTCGAGCACAAACCTACAATCCTGCTGGCCATCGAGCAACAGCCCATTGCCGGAAGCTGCTCTTCGCTGCTGCTGCAGTTGCGCGTTCCCAGTTCTCAGTTTCCAGTTCTCATTTCAAAAGAAATTTTTGTGAATCAAGCTGCTGATGCCGAACGAGACGCTACTCAGGATGTGCAACCTGCGCACGCGCAATTGCTCACTGGGCTTGAAATCAATGTGGAATTGATCCGATCGCGCCTGGATCGGAAGCCGGCGCGCTCAACCGCATTCGAAACTCGAACAGCGTGGGCGGGATAACTCATGAAGCAAATTACAAAATTACTAAATTACAAAATTACTCAATGATTCCATGCCGTTCGCCTGCATCTACATTCCGAATTTTTCGATTGCGGCCGCTCTGCGGGTCGAACCGGAACTGCAGGCTCGCCCACTCGCCATTTTCGAAGGCAAGCCGCCGCTGGAAAAAATCATCGCAGTCAATGAAGCCGCAAAACACATGGGCATCGCTCCGGACATCACCAAAGCTCAAGCTGAACTCTGCTCTGAGCTTGCCTTACGACCACGCTCTTCACTGCAGGAATCCTCCACGCATGCTGCCCTGATCGACTGCTCCCAATCTTTTTCTCCCTGCGTCGAAGACTCCGCCTGCGACACGGTCCTGCTCGATCTCGCCGGCATGGGAACTTTATTCGGATCGTTGACCAAAATTTCCCAGGCCATTGCCGATCGCGCCGCTACGCTCGGGCTCGCCGCAAATGTCGCCCTGGCTTCGAATCCCGAAGCTGCCCTGCTTGCCGCTCGCGGCTTTCAAGGCATCACCGTGATCCATGCAGGCAAAGAAGCCGAGCAATTGGGATCGCTTCCGACCAGAATTTTGTTCAGCGATCGCCTCGGCGAAGAGAAGGAATCTGCCGACAGCCTCCTTGAAACTCTCGACCGATGGGGTATCCGCAATCTGCGCGCTCTGGCCGCGCTGCCCGAGGTATCCCTGAGCGAGCGTCTCGGACAGCATGGACTTCATCTGCAGCAACTCGCCCGCGGCGCCGCCACCCGCACGCTGGTTCCCGTCGAAGCTCCGCTGGTCTTTGAAGAAGCCATCGAACTGGAGCATCCGATTGTCCTGCTCGAGCCATTAGCTTTTTTGTTGAATCGCATGCTCGAGCAACTCTGCGCGCGCCTGGGATCCCGCGCCTTATCGACGCAGGAACTGCGCCTCACGCTGGAACTCGCAAATCTCACCGGCATCGATGATGAATGTGAGCCCATCGGCATCCCGAGCGAGAGTGATGGATCCACAAATAGAAATGAAAATTGGGGTACCCCACTTCTCCCTGTCTTTGGGAGAAGTAGGAAATTTCAACAGAACGCTGCCGAAGGAACTGTACGGCCACGCCGGCAAAACAAATTCGTTCGCAAGCTTTCTCTTCCACTTCCCATGCTCGATGCCAAAGTTTTCCTGAAACTCCTGCAACTCGATCTCAACGCGCACCCTCCGGGCGCGCCCATCATGAAAATTCATCTGGCCGCCGAGCCTGCACGTCCGCGTTCGGCCCAGGGAGGCCTCTTCCTTCCTCCCTCGCCCGAGCCGGAAAAATTGGAACTCACCCTGGCGCGCATTGCCGGTATTGTCGGCGAACAAAAAGTCGGAGCCGTGGAGTTGCTCGACACGCATCATCCTGCGGGATTCCGCATGCGCCGCTTTGTGGCCGAAGTCGCCCGAAAAATACCGGCGCGGAAAAGTCCTGACGCGGAGAAAGCCCAATCCGCTATTACCGCGCTGCGCCGCTTCCGCCCGCCCCTGCGGGCAAACGTAACCCTGGAAAACGGTCAACCTGTGCATTTAGTTTGCCGGAAAAAAGATGTCCAGGGCGACGTGCTCTGGAGAGCCGGCCCCTGGCGCTTTTCCGGAGACTGGTGGGAGCGCGAAGCCTGGTCCCGCGACGAGTGGGATCTCGCCCTGCGTAAGGATGAAACCATTTCGTTCCACCGCCTGGTGCACGATTTGCTCGGCGGCGGATGGTTCATAGAAGGCACGTATGACTGAAAAGTTTTTACCACAGAGGAACGGAGGCACAGAGGAGCGCTTGGGATGATTTTTCTCAGTGCCTCTGTGTCTCCGTGGTTTAACTGGGTACTGACCACTGATGTACATCGAACTTCACGCCCGCTCCGCTTTCAGCTTTCTCGAAGGATCTTCTCTGCCCGAGGAACTGATGAGCGTGTGCGCGCATTTCAAGATGCCCGCGATGGCATTGCTCGACACCGACGGTGTCTACGGCGCTCCACGCTTCCACCTGGCCGCCGGTAAGGCCAAGATCAAAGCCCACATCGGCGCAGAAGTTTCCGCCACACTCAATTCACCACGGAGTCACGGAGCCCCGGAGGACAATCAATCATCAAAAATCAGCAATCAACATTTGAATTCCTCCGTGTCTCCGTGTCTCCGTGGTGAATTCCGTCTTTCCATGCTTGTCTCGAATCGCCCCGGTTACCAGAACCTTTGCCGCCTGATTACCAAGATGAAGCTGCGCGCCAAAAAAGGCGAAGGCGCGGTCACCAGTCAAGAACTCGAAGAACATGCCGAAGGCCTGATCTGCCTCACCGGTGGTGACGAAGGCCCGCTCGCCGCAGCCCTCGAGCAAGGAGGCCCCGAGGAAGCTAGACGCCAGCTCGATCAACTCATCGGCATCTTCGGCCATAACAATGTCTACGTCGAATTGCAACGCCACTTCCAGCGCGAGGAAGAATCCCGTAACCGCATCGCCATCGATCTCGCCCGCTCTTTTAATCTCCCGCTGCTGGCCACCAACGGCGTGAACTACGCCATCCCCAAAGCCCGTGAACTCTGCGATGCCTTCACCGCCATCCGCCATCACAAAACGCTCTCGACTGCCGGGCGCATGCTTTCTCGCAACTCCGAGCGTCATCTGAAGTCTCCGCGAGGAAATGCAGCAACTCTTCGCGGATCTGCCGGAAGCGATCAGCAACACCGTCGAGCTTTCCTCGCGTCTCGAATTCACACTCAACGATCTTGGTTACGAATTCCCGCGCTACCCCGTTCCGGAAGGCGAGACCATGAATTCCTTCCTGCGTGATCGCGCCTGGGCAGGCTTCCGCGACCGCTATGGCCGCGCCTCTCCTGAAATGCAAGCCAAAGCCCGCCGCCAGATCGAGAAGGAACTCGCGCTTATCGAGAAACTCAAGCTTGCCGGATACTTCCTCATCGTCTGGGACCTGATCCGCTACTGCCACGAACAAAACATTCTGGTGCAAGGACGCGGGTCGGCCGCCAATAGCGCCGTCTGCTACTCGCTCGGTATAACCGCGGTCGATGCCGTCGGCATGGAGCTTCTCTTCGAGCGCTTTCTCTCCGAAGAACGCGGCGAGTGGCCCGACATCGATCTCGATCTCCCCAGCGGCGACGAGCGCGAAAAAGTCATCCAGTATCTCTACAAGCAATATGGCGAGCGTGGCGCCGCCATGACCGCCAACGTCATCACGTATCGCAACCGCATGGCCGCGCGCGAAATGGGCAAGGCCCTGGGATTCGATCCGGAGACTCTGGCCAGAATTTCCGCCGCCGTCGCCACCTGGGAGTTTCGCGACGAGAACGATGCGCTCGACCGCCGCTTCCGCGATGCCGGGCTTGATCTCACGCATCCTCGGCTGCGCAAATATTACGAGCTCTGCCTAGCCGTGCAGGACATGCCACGCCATCTCGGCCAGCATTCCGGCGGCATGGTCATTTGCCAGGGACAACTCGATTCCGTCGTCCCGCTCGAGCCCGCTTCCATGCCCGGCCGCGTCGTCGTGCAATGGGACAAAGAAGATTGCGCCGACATGGGCATCATCAAAGTCGATCTGCTCGGCCTCGGCATGATGGCCGTGCTCAAAGATTCCCTCGAACTCATTCGCGATCATTACGACGAAAAAGTCGAACTCGCGCACCTTCCGCAAGATGATGCACAGGTCTATTCCACTTTGCAGCAAGCCGACACGGTGGGAATGTTCCAGGTCGAGAGCCGCGCGCAAATGTCGTGCTTGCCGCGCCTGCGGCCCATGCGCTTCTACGACATCGTGGTGCAGGTCGCGATCATCCGCCCCGGCCCCATCGTCGGCCAGATGGTGAACCCATTTCTGCAGCGCCGTCAGGGACGAGAAGCAGTCACCTACGCCCATCCTTCACTCGAGCCGGTATTAAAGCGCACGCTCGGTGTCCCGCTTTTTCAGGAACAACTGCTGCGCATTGCCATGATCGCCGCCAACTTTACTGGAGGCGAAGCCGAAGACCTCCGCCGAGCCATGGGATTCAAGCGCTCGCAAGCGCGCATGAAAGAAATCGAAGCCAAACTCCGCGCCGGCATGACTGCCAACGGAATCTCCCCGAAGGCGCAGGAAGAAATTATTCTTTCGATTACCTCGTTCGCTCTCTACGGATTCCCTGAATCGCATGCCGCCAGCTTCGCTCTGATCGCCTACGCCAGCGCCTACCTGAAATGCCACTATCTCGCCGCTTTCACCGCCGCCCTGCTCAACAATCAGCCCATGGGATTTTATTCGCCCGCGACCATCGTCAAAGATGCCCAGCGACACGGCCTGAAGCTGCTGCCGGTCGACGTGACAAAGTCGGAATGGAATTGCACGCTGGAGCGAGTTATGAATTCACCACGGAGACACAGAGGCACAGAGAACTGGCAAAAGAATGGCCGCGGATTGGCACCGATCTCCACAGATTCAAGCAATCATCAAAAATCACCAATCAACAATTCCTCCGAGGCTCCGTGCCTCCGTGGTGAAATTGGCGGATCCATCGCTCTCCGCATGGGTCTGCGTTACGTGCGCGGATTGCGTGAAGAAGCGGCCCGCTCCCTGATCCTCGAACGCATGCACGCTCCTTTCAACTCGATCCACGATCTCACCCGCCGCGTCCCCGAACTCCGCAAAGACGAACTCAGGACGCTAGCCGAAATCGGCGCGCTGAATGCAATCGAAAATCCACCACGGAGTCACGGAGACACGGAGCATATTGGAACAAAAAATCAGGACATTGCAGGAATAGAAGCACATTCATTCGACAAGCAACAACCAGGAATCAACGATTCCTCCGTGCCTCCGTGGCTCCGTGGTGAAAAAGGATTCCACCGCCGCGATGCTCTCTGGCAGGTCGAACGCGCCGTTCGCCCCTCCGGCCCGCTGCTCGAACGACAAACCGAAGCCGATGCGCCATCCCCTCTCGCTCCCATGAACCACGAAGAGCGCCTGGTCGCCGACTTCCACGGCACCGGACTCACTGTCGGCCCTCATCCCATGGCTTACCGCCGCGCCTGGCTCAATGCCATGGGCATTCGCCGCGCCAGCGAATTGCGCGATCTGCCCACCGGCAAACGCCTCCGCATCGGAGGCTGCGTCATCACCCGCCAGCGCCCCGGCACAGCCAAAGGATTTGTGTTTTTAAGTCTGGAAGATGAAACCGGAGTGGCGAATGCGATCGTCCGCCCCGATTTGTTTCACCAGAACCGCCTGCTGCTGACCAGCGAGCGTTTCCTCGCCATCGAAGGCATTCTGCAGAATCAGGACAACGTGATCTCCGTGAAAGCCGAACGCGTGCAACCGCTATTCGTCACGAAAGCCGAAACCTCTTCGCACGACTTCCACTGAACAATTCACCACGGAGACGCGGAGCCACAGAGGACGAATTTTCCTGAAATTGGTCCGCGAAAATCCGCGTGAATCCGTGGCCTAGAAATTTCTCCGTGCCTCAGTGGCGCCACGTCCCTCACTTTCCCGTATAGCTCACTCTCCAGATCGAGTTCGACCCGTCATCGCTCACCAGCAGCGATCCATCCGGCGCCACCGTAATCCCCACCGGGCGTCCCCACACGTGGCCATTGGGAAGCACGAAGCCGGTCAGAAAATCCTCGTACTCACCGGTTGCATGCCCGTTCTGATGCAGCGGCACGCGGATCACTTCATATCCCACGCGCACCGCCTTATTCCACGATCCGTGCTCGGAAGCGAAAATGTCTCCCTTGTATTCCGCCGGGAACTTCTTGCCCTCATAGAAAGTAAACTCCAGCGACGCATTGTGCGGCTGCAGCAGCACATCCGGGACAATCGCCTTATCCTTCAACTCCGGATGCTTGCCCTTCGTGCCGCGGATCCTGATGCGCGCCGATATACCACCACGGCCAGCCGTAGAATCCGCCCTCCTGCACGTGCGTGATGTAATCCGGCACCAGATTGTCGCCCAGCGCGTCGCGCTCGTTTACCGAGCACCACAATTCCCGGTCTCGCGGATTCACCCCAATCCCGCCGCCGGCATTGCGAATCCCATAGGCATACACCTTCAACTCGCAATTCGCCGGATCGCACGACCAGAATGTCGGCGCGATCTTTCTCCCCGGGATGCGTATCAGGATCGTCGACATTCGACCCCGAGCCCACTGCCACGAACAGCGTCTTGCCGTCCTGCGAAAAATCGACAGCCCGCGTCCAGTGTCCGCCGCCGGCCGGCAAGTCGGCGATATGCTGCGACGGCCCGCTCGCCTTCAAATCTCCATTGTGATACGGAAAACGAATGATCTCGTTGGTGTCTCCAATATAAACCCACTCGCGGGTCCGGTCCCGGCGGATAGAAGGCAATCCCGTAAGGCTGTTTCAGACCGCTGGCGAAAATCGCAGTCTGCTCCGGCTTTCCGTCCTAGGTCATCCCGCGAAACACGCGAATGCGTCCCAGCATCGCTCTCCGCCAGAAAAATGTCGCCGTTCGGAGCCGTGCGCAACAGCCGCGGATTCTCCAGTCCCGTCGCGAACAGATCGACCTTGAAGCCAGGGGGCGCAACTGGCACGGCATTCTCCGGGCGCGCGACAACCCGCGCTCCGTTCTCCGCCGAATGGGTCGCATAGGGTTGCGGCAAATCGTTCACCGTGATCTTGCGCGTCGTCCCCGGCTTCTCGTAGCGGAAGTCGGTAAACGGAGCATTCGGAGCGGCGGACGCTTGATCTGCGTCCTGTCACTCGCCGCAGGAGCAGCGGCGCGCTGGACGCAGTCGCACTGCCTTGCCGGACGCCATCGCTTCCACATACGACACCACCTGCCAGCGCTTCTGCTCGGGCAGAAACGCCCACGACGGCATTCCGTTATCTTTATCGCCCTTGGTGACGAACCAGAAGATTTCTCCGGCGGTCACGCCCTTCAATTTGCCATCGACCAGAGAAGGAACATTGCCAGTTCCTGTCGGTCCTGCCGTGGCACGACAGGCAGTTCCGCGCATAGACCGTTTTGCCCGCGTCGACCGCGGCCTGCTGTCCCGCATAGGGGTTCTTCTCGGTCTTGGCCGAATCCGGCGCGTCGTGAAACGGCTTATCGACAGCCTTGAGCAAAATGGCAGGAGCAAAAACAAGCAGGACTACCGTCCAGACTGCAGGCTTCCACAGGGGCATAGCACTCCTCACGAGGTGATTTTTCCACTTAGATTCTATGCAGAGTGTAAACGATGCGGGCTAAATCGTATCACTTCAAGCTGATGCGGCGGCCAGAAGGAAGCACCGCAGCGAAGTCCCAGAGAGGTGCATTTTCGGAATCAGCGGTCATGAGGAACCCCTTCGCTTCTCCGGCAATTGCCAGTTCGACAGATATCGCGATGCGTCGAAGGCCCACGCGTCCACCCGCTCCCGATCGATGATGAGGATCTCGTCTGTCGTGCCGTAGCCGCGTTCGTAAGCCGCTTTTCGACACCTCGCATGGTTTCACTTCGCGCCACTCCCAGCGGCTCACGATCGCACCGTTTCTGCAGCCGCAGTACCGCGTGTAATCGTCCCGGCAGCCATCCACGGAAGGCACCAGGTACGCGCCATTGCGATACGGACTGAAGGCGATCAGATCTCGGGTGTGGCAGTTCGGACACTCAACACAATGACGAAGACGCGGCATACAGGCCCCCGAGCGCGAAGTCCCGGAAGATGAGACCTGAAGAATGAGCGTACGATGGCACCGAAAATGGTCCGTGGCCATACCCACTTGACCGCCATTCTGCATGACCACTAGGATTCCCCCGAATGAAGCGCGTCGCATCCTGCATACTCCCAATCATTACGATCGACCGTAAACTCCCTCTGGCCCTGCATCGGCAGATTTACGATTGCTTCCGCGCCTCCATCCTTGAGGGGCGCCTCTGCCCCGGCCAGCGCATTCCTTCAACCCGTATCCTTGCGGCAGAAGTTGGCGTGTCTCGCTTTCCGGTTTTGAATGCGTATGGCCAATTGCTGGCCGAAGGCTACATCGAGAGCCAGGTCGGCGCTGCTACGGTGGTCTCTGCGTCAATTCCCGAGCGCTTGGGCGCAGGGTGTGCGTCTGGGACAAAGAGCGCAGCCATTCGCTCTGGCCCACGTCCCGTCGCCGACCGCTGTTCGCTGCTTCCCGGGCGCGAGGACTTTCCCTGGATGACGCACTATGGAGCATTTCGCGTCGGACAAGTGGCCATCGATCAGTTTCCCAGCCACATCTGGTCCATGCTCGTGGCGCGCCGCTCCCGGCGAGCAACTCTCGATACTCTTCTTTATGGCCACCTGATGGGATCTCTGCGCTCACGGCAAGCCATTGCAAGTTACCTCAAAGTGGCACGGTGGGTCCGCTGCGATGCCAGCCAGGTGATCATCATCAACGGGTCTGCTTACGACGGATTGAGCTGAGTGGATAGACTACTGAAACGAAGTTGATCCACCGCACGCTGTCATCCACGAAAGGTACCCTAAGGGCAACTCCGAGCGGTACCGTGCGCACTCCTAATCGCAGAGCCGAGACTCGCCCCGACAACAGAGTCCGTACCGCTGCCATAGCCGGAACCACGGGCTGTGCGCTAACTCTGCGTCGTGCCTT
Organism: uncultured Acidobacteriota bacterium; assembly: GCA_963807095.1. Taxonomy (GTDB): domain Bacteria; phylum Acidobacteriota; class Terriglobia; order Terriglobales; family Acidobacteriaceae; genus Sulfotelmatobacter. The sequence goes on from CAWEAF010000006.1 coordinate 195,180, forward strand.
CGGTTCGCAGCAGAGATGTCGCTTGCGCTGAATGGCCTGGTATCCGGCGCTTCGAACATTTCCTCTATCTGCTCGATTTCATCAATGATGCGTTCAACGTCCATCTCTTAGGCAGTATATCGAATCAGCTTTGCAGCCTGATAGCGCGAGAGCACGGAATGCCTCTCAGTCGCGAGCTGCATCGAAGAACTTCTTGATTTGAGCCCAATACTTACCGACGACGTACGCCGTGCTGATGTGTCCGCCACGGTCGAGCGACTTCAATTTTGCTCCTGTGACTTCCGCGAATTCTCGAGTGCGTCCGTAGGGCACGTTCGGATCATCTTTAGCGTGGAATATTAGCACCTTGGAACCATCAATCTCTTTTCTGCGGTACCAGGGATTGTAGAAGGAGCCGCTGCGGAGTTTGTTCCAGTTCGCGTCAGAGAGCCGATAGGCACTTCCGAAGGCCTCCCGGATGTACTCGGCGTAGTTCTGTTTTGAGGTTTCGGCTTTCTCAGCCTTATCCAGAATGCCCCAATCCACGACTGGACTGTTTGCGACGACCCGCTGTACCCGTGCATCGAGAGATAACAGGATCGCCGCTGCTCCCCCAAAGCTTCCGCCGATAACGAAGACTTGATCTGGTGCAAGTTGGAAACGGCGACCGAAGGCAACCTCCTCGACGTGCTTTGGCAATTCGTCGAGGATGTCGAGGATGTCTTCATGGGGTGACTTGGCTAGAAACTCACCGCCACTTTCCCACGCTCCGCGATAGCGTGGATAGAGCACCCAGAATCCTTTAGCGGCGAGAAACTCAGCCAACGGCTGCTTGCGGGGAATTGAAGGCATGCCGTCGCACAGGACGATCAGTTTCTGTCGCTGATGGGGTCTTGCGGGAGGACGAAATTCCGCAACGATTTCGTCTCTGAAGCCGGCTCGGAACATGTCCAGGCATTATCGCTCAGGTCGACGAGTCACCAAACGCGCCAGGGTGCGTCAGGCCTAGTATCCCGGTGCCTTCGGCGCCGCAAAGTGCGCTCCCACCCACGAGTACAGAATTGCGTTTCCGTGTGTCCAATCCGGAAAGTTCATTGGGTGACGATTTACATCCAAATGATCGAACGCGTTCCAAACCCAGATGGGATTGAAATTCTGATCTACATCGACGAGCAGATCTCCCAAAACCGACGTTGTTCCCGGATAACCGGGCAGGTTGGCATACGGCTCTCTCATATCTGCTAACAAGACGACATGCCCATTGGGCAAGGGCACTACGTCATGATGAAATCCCTGCAGCGTGAAACTATATCCCTGGGCCGTTAACGATTGCTCCAATTGAGCGAGCGAGAGCTCGCGTATCGTGTTGCCCGCTAAATCTACCTCGCGAATCACATCGATCGTACCACTCGGCAGATTGGATAACTGCGTTGTCGGCAACGAAGATGCAAATGAAATCAAAAGCAAGAAATGCCCATTCGGCAAAGGCCGCGCAGCTTGAATTGCATCTATCGCCGATCCTTGATAGCGATAGGTCCACAGCACGTTGCCTTGAAGGTCGGTGGCAAATAGTTGCGCCTCAGTATGTGGAATGATCGTGTCAAACAGTTCGACTCCCGGTTCCGGAGTGCCTCCTGTGGGAGTGCTGGTCTGAACCGGCGAGGTTGCCGGCGCATTGCCTGTATTGAAAGTATGGTCTGCGTCCGTGAACGAGGATCCGTTATTCAGGTTAACTAAGGCACGCATGTGATAAGAAGTATGTGCGAGCATTCCAGCGACATAAACATGTACCATACCGCCATTCGAAGAAGGAGTGGCTTATTGCGAGGTCATCCGGTTTTCCGTTCCGAACTGAACGCTGACATTTCCGGGTGCCGGCAGATAAATCGAATATGCCACCACCTGTGGATTGGGTGTTGGCGTAAGCTGTCCTGTCTGGATCACCGCGACCACCGCAGTGGCAAAGTTGTTGGCTGGAGAAGTAGACAGAGCCGCGCCGATTACCGCGTTCGTAGCGGATGAAGTCAGCGGGGCTGTGTAGTTCCCGTTAGCGTCGATCACTCCCACCGACGAATTGCCTCCCGGGATGCTATTAACCATCCATTCCACGGCTCCATCTAGGCTGGACAGGGCGGTGAATCTCATACTTTGCCCAGGTTGCATGGCCGCGTATCGCGGGTTCACGGTCACTGAACCGGTCTGCTGAGCGATGGGGGGCGGCTGCGCTGGAGGTGGCTTCTCAGGGAGTTGATAATTCGGCCCGGAACCACAAGAACCTAGCAATACCAGCAGCATCCCAGCAAACGGCACGAGAATGCCAGATCTTTTCACTGGGACGTCCTTTCTCCCGAGGGATACAGTACGGATTCAAGAACTCACGCCGAAATCTCTAAAGCGCTTGTGATTCATTGGGCGAGACAGTCGACATCAGTATTCGAAATGACGGCTTTACGATGCGACGAGCAGCACTGTTCTTAACTCTAAGAACTGATTTTGTAACGACAGGATCTCTGAGTCCCCTCACTGCGCTGGACCTCGTTCGGATTCTTCTTGGCACACTATGCAGAACTTCGACCACGGGACGACCTGAAGTCGTCGCTGATCGATCTCGTTTCCGCAACGAATACAGTCTCCGTACGTGCCTTCCTGGATCCGGACAAGGGCCGAGGCAATCTCGTCGCGACTTCTTAGTAAATACTCCTGCAGAACCTCCGCAGAGGAACCCCATTTAGCGCTCCACATCGACTGTCCGTCTGAATCGTCTTCACAGTTGCTCTTTAGCGACTCAAGAACCTCCGCAAGATGGAATGTCAGGTATCTTTCAAACCGTGAAACATCCGAACTTTTCACCCTCCGATACCTCCAGCCAGCCTCAGAGCGGCTAAAATCCCCGAAATACGAATGTACCGTCCATCCGCTCAATGGCTTTCTACAATAAGCTCGTTTCTAAATCTTCTCGAAGAAGTGCGCGATGCTTTTGCCTGCATCTTCCGTTGAATAAATGGCAACTTTGGTGCCTTTTTCGGCACTTGCCGCCAAATCTTTGCCGGCATCATCTGCGGCATGCTTCGTCAGCGTGAACGTGTGCTCGGTGCCATCGCCCGATTTGATTACCAGTTTCTTCCCGCCACGATCGACCTCCTTAATTGTTCCTTCAGTTCTTTTGAGACCTGCATGTCCAACTTTGTCTATCTCAACAGCTGTATCTTGCGAACCACGCTTTGTGGAGTGCGCCACCACTTCTGAACCTTCTTTCAATCCATGCCATGAATCATGTGCAGCGAGATCTGCAGAATCTACCCCATGAACACTAGTGTCCTTGGCCCAGTGAAACACGTGCTCCGCGCCGTCCGCAGTTTTGACAGCGATGGTCTTCGCGGTTCGATCGATCTTCGCAATCGTGCCGTGGGTTGCTGTGACGACGTTTTCGACCGCAAAAACGAATATAGCGAGCGAACAGACAAGAACCGCGACTCCGATAATCCTCATGTTGCATTCCTCTCTGCTTTCGACATAGATTCACTCCACATCCTTAGTTGCTTGCGTTAGTTTGCGACGACGCGACAACTCCATCCAAAGGACGAGCAACAAGGCCGCGAGCGACGATAGCAGGTAAATTCGGTCACGCTCCCAATCGAACTGCACTAAAGAAACAATCAAGAATACGAGGAGCGACACTCGCTTCATGCCAGTAGCCCTCTTTTGCTGTCGCGAGGCATCCCGTCTCGACAGGCTGCCAACCTGATCGCAAGAACTTCGCTTGCCGTAACTCACAGCGCAGGTGAATTCACACGCAAGAGCATTCCACTGCCTCTCGATACTTTCACGTTGCCCTGATCCGATAGCAATTTGATCAGACCAACCGGATCGGTCCGACCCGCGTGCGCCAGGGTTAGTTTCGGCAAATCGTAAAGGCCGCACGCATCTGAGGAAAACACCCACAACGCCTGCGGCTCTGCGTTACCAGATATCTCGCCACGACATCCAGCTTCCGGATTTGGCCTAACCGGAGCCAGAACACCATCAGCCAGCGCCTGTCCGACGATATCCGTCCCACGTGCGACTGGGCCTTCTCCATAAGCCACCTCGTCGCCGATCAGATTCCGCGTTCTCCAAGCCCAGGGTGTTCCCCGATCTGTCCCCGTTGGCGGGATCTGTGCATCCTCGACATCCATCATCGAAGCGAGCGCCCTTAAGTTCGTTGTTATCGCAACGCGCTGCTTTCCGATTGCCAGCGTGTCAAAGCGCAAGGAGAGATCCGACATCATTCCATTAACGGCAGGCCTGGCAGAGACAATGTGTCCCATCACTTTCGCGCCAGCTTGAATCTTGCGCCCTCCTGGCAATGGCACATCCTGCATAACTCGGACACTGATTGGTTGCCCCGCTCTCACCTTGTGGGAGCGCAACGAGGAATTCAATTGAACCGGCAGGATGGGTCCCACGGGGATCTGGTCCTGCGCAAACAGTTGCGGGGAGAGCACAATTAAACAGACGAAGAAAAGTTGTTTCATAACGGATGCCTCCCGGGTTACGTCATAAGCCTTGCCTCGTTTCTCGCATCGCTATTTTCCGCAGTTCTCGATTGACATCGCGTGTCGTAACGTCGTGGTCACAGTAATGATTTGCTTGGAAGACCGGGCTTTCGTCTAGAAAATAGATGGTCCCGATCCCAGCTTGCATCAGGGCGATCTTGGATTGGGTATCGAGCTCTTTCGTTGCCGCTCGGCAGCACAAAACCACCATGCTCGCAGGAGGGAGCCATGCCAGTAGGCTGGGTAAGTCACTTGGCGATGTTGGGAGCCAGTAAGATGCGAGCTCCTCCCATCCGCCGATTCCACGATCGAGGTGTACGTCGAGAATAACGAGGCCTGGGACGCTGGCAGCCCATTCCAAGAGAAAGTAGTCCGAGATCGCAACGTATTTGACCTCGCCTCGGCAAGTTTGAAGATCCCGATCGCGTCGCTGGTTCAGGGTACTCCAGACGAGGGCGGCAGTCGCGCACATGGAATAAACGACGTAGATGATTAGGAGCTCGCGCATCGTGGTCAATTCCGTCGGCTTACACTCGTTCGAAGGTTTCTTCTTGCCTCAGATTTCCGATTTTCCATTTTCTTAATCGCTCAAGATGGCCTTGGAACAAGCAGCAGGACCGTTCGCACGCATGCATCTTTATGCAAACCATCCTGCCGCCTGCGAGCACCCTGACTATCGTCATCGTGCTATCACCTCCGATGTCTCGGCGCCGGAACCATCTATTTGCTGCCAGTGCCGCCAAACGTGTACCCCAACGAAACTCCGTACCTGACTGGGTAGCTGGAACTGAACTCCACGTTGTTGTGGACGAGGTAAAGACGAACCTCAGGCCTCACAAAGGCATTGCGCCAGACATAAAGGCGAATTCCTCCACCCACATCCGCCATGAAGTGGTTGCTGCTGACGTAATTCGAGCAGTTCCCGTAGTAATCGCAGCTGCCCTGGCCCGTGTAGAACCTGATGCTTTCGCCTCCGATTCCGCCAAGAGCTTCAGCACCAACACGCTGAGTGAACCGCCGGGCATATATTGCGTTGAAGTCCCAGAAAAGCGGTCGATAAGGGACTTGTCCACCATAAAGGGTCTGGCTCGCTCGCCAGTTCACTTCTCCTTGTATCCCCAAGTTCCCCTTGAAAAGAACATCTCCGTTAAATCCGATGAAAGTGCCTCCGCCCTCAGCCGGGGCAAAGCCTAGAGAGTTGAAGGAATTGCCCGACGAAAAGAGAGAGCCTCCCGCAAAGGCAACATCGATCTGTTGAGCCGAGGCGGGTAACACCAACCCGCAAAGCAAGGCAGTTAACGCAAGAGCGCGCAGTCTTCTCATAGCCTCTCCTGATTTCATTTCGATTTCACAACACAGCTCATCTCTCGACTGATGCCTCCACTGACTCCCTTTCTTAACAATGCTTCACGCCGACAGGTATGCTCCCTTGTCGTTAAATTGATCCCGTTGGCCTTTCGGCCACGAGTAGAGATGGCCCACGTCCACGACGATTTTTCCATCCGGAGCCAAATCGATGTGAGCTCGATCCATTGGCCTCGGAGCCGGCCCCTCGAAGTTGATTCCCTCGCTGTCGTAGCCACTGCCATGACAAGGGCACTTGAATTTGTTCTCGGCTGGCTTCCAATCAGGAGTGCAGCCCAGATGGGTGCAGCGCGCGTAAATGACAAAAAGGCGATCCGGTGTGCGGTCCACCCAGATTCGGTACTTCTGCAGATATTTTTCGTCGATCCCTAGGGCGTACTCGGCTGGATACCCAATCTTGAAAACAGTGGCCGGCTCAAAAAGGACGCGCGGCAAGAAGTACCGAAAGAACGCAATGAACCACGCAACGAGGAATCCAGCCACACAGCTCCAAACAAACCTACGACGATGCCGGTCGATAACGGTGTTCGCGGGTCCAAGGGATGAGATCCCGGCTGCGGCTGCTGCTCTCGAAGTTCCGATTGCCGGAGTGCCGACGTATTGCCTGGGGTCGGGCCTGGACACTGATTGATCTGCGGTCGCCACGAGCGACTGTTGTCTGGATTGGCTTTCTCCTTGCACGTCTTCCACCGCTGTTTTGTCAGGCACCCTGTTGTCTTTTCACGTTCGGTATGAACAAGCTTGATGTGTCGATTACTGAATCTGCTGCCCAGCACGCCGCCACGTAGCAGTTGCGGCTATCGAAGTCCTTGTCGATAAGCTGGTGCCAATTGTCTCTTCGAGTTGGCCTTGACATCGGAGGCAGAATTGCGTCCAGGGCAGTGCTTGCAACCTCTGATCTTGAATATCGTCACCGCACCCCACGCATGTTCCGAAGGAGCCATCAGAGATTCTCTTTAATGCCGCTTCAATCAGGCGCAAAACGGTCCTTCGCTGGCTACTTCGCTCGAACAACGACTCCTTTGACACACTGATAACGCACCGGTCCGCACTGTCTTTTGTGGACTCGGCATCCAGAGACTGTACTTCCAGGTCTAGACGGCGCAAGAACTGCCGGGTCTCATGGCGCTGGAATTCGAGCTTTTCTCTCAGCCGTTGAACATCTCCCTGCTTCATTGGTTTTTCCTCACTCTATGAACCTTTCTCATCCTCATCGCATCCTCATCAAACACGGGAGAATCCTGGCTGTGGATGATTGGTCGAACATCAGCACCCCACGGATCGCATCGATTGAGCAAGCGACCTACGCATCGAGATCTTGAAAGGCCCACTCCGGCCTTTCAGCGTTTCGGAGATAGGCATCGAAGAATCGAAGCAGGAAAGGCGTCTGACTCCCTACTCCTGCAAACAGCAGAACCGGAACTTCAGGCTTGATACGTTTCATTTCAGCGCGAACCGAGCTGCCGGTCGCATCCGGGAGGTCGTACTCCAGAAGGACGCCATGGATGGGCTGTTTCATGAGCATCGATAGACCCTGACTGCCCGTGGTTGCAGACAAAACCTCGTAGCCAGCCGTCTCCAGCATGTATTTGAGGGCATCGAGATACTCGATATGGTTCTCAACGCATAAAACTTTGACGCTATCCATTGGTCGTCTCCTGGTCTGCATAGGTTGTCGGGTGCGAACCTTTCGTTGCGGCGTATCTCAGCAGATCAGTTTCCTTCTCTGAAATCGGCTTCCTTCGCAGCAGCACTTCTCGAAGAGTCCACTCGATGCGATCGACACTGTCGGAAATGACTCGAACGCAATCGTGGTTTCGGATCGAATCTGTTGTTAGAGAAATGGCGCCTAGAGCGTTTCGGATGTGGTGATTCATTTCAGAGATCACTTGCATCCTCAGCAGTGCGGCTTCCTGCCGCTGGCTGGCCGCGTTCATGAGTCCGGCGGTCAATCCTGCAACGACGACCGCTGAAACACCCTCGGCCAATAGTCGTTCCCAGCGATGGCCAAGATCTGCAACCAGAAAGCGATGCATGAGCTCGGTCACAAGAAAGGACGCGAGCCCGACCACCACTGACACCACAATCACACGAGGGGTGATTCCCCACGAGACGACCGTTCGGATTTGAGGTCGGTCCAAACGGGCCACCTGAAACCTCCCACTTCCTCCACAGCCCCTATTGCTCTTTGATCTCAACACATGACAGCATTAAGGAATTCTGAAGTATTTCTGAACTTTTCATTTCGGCGGCTCACTGCTAGGGAGCTGCTGTAGAGTGTGAGTCATGTTTGGCGGGGAGACTATTCACGCAAAAGGAGCGCTCGACATTCTGGTTGTCGAAGACGAGCACAAACTGGCGAACGCAATTGCCGAGGGCCTCCTGCGCAATGGCTATCAAGTCAGACTCGCCTATTCAGGGGAGTCAGCGCTCGAGCAATTGCGTGATCACAACTTCGATCTAATTCTCTTGGACATTATGCTGCCCCGGATGGGCGGTCTTGAGACCCTGCGTGAACTGCGTCGCGACGGATTCAAAATGCCGGTATTAGCCCTTACATCTAAGGGCTCCGTTGATGACCGTGTGCGCGGTCTTGATGCTGGCGCGGACGATTATCTGGTCAAGCCTTTCGCTTTCCCCGAGTTGCTTGCCCGCGTGCGAGCACTTCATCGCAGGGCCACTCCAGCGGCTGCCTCGGTGTTGCGGTTGGCGGATCTAACGATGGATGTTAGCGGGCGAATAGCCACGCGCGGCGGTCAGGTAATCGAGCTCACAGGACGAGAATTCGATTTGCTCGAATACCTCCTGCTCAACAGCGGATCGGTTGTTTCTCGGGAGATGGTCGCCCGTGACGTATGGAAGACAACCATGCGCTACACCTCGATGGACAATGTAATTGACGTCCACATTGCCCGTATCCGGCGGAAGATTGATGATCCCTGGCCAGTCAAGCTTCTGCACACCGTTCGTGGAGTAGGCTTTGTTATGCGGATGGAGGACACGAAGAAGTGACCTTCCGGATTAGCCATATCAGAAGCCGCCTCACGCTCTGGTATGTTGCCATCTTCGGTGTTTTGTTTGCAGCCTACATCTGCACTGCGTGCTTTCTCCAGTATTGGCAGCTGAAGCAGCAGCTTTATGATGCCGAAATACAGGATATGGAGACCGTACAGGGTCTCCTATACTTCGCCGCCGATGGGCAACTCTCGTTGCATGAAGGGTATTTCAATCGGCCCGAATCAAGACTTTTGCTCGACCGGCTGTTGGAAGTACTTGATTCAAATGGGCACGTGCTTTTCCGCAATCGCAAGCTCGGCGGAAATGCACTGGGCGACCGGCTTCTACCCGATGAAGGAGTGAATGGTTTCTCTCGGCGGAACATTCGCCTCGCTGACGGGACGCCGGTTCAAGTTATCAGTCATATTCATGTTCTCCAGGAAGCGCCAGTTCTCATCCGCCTGGCGTACAGCACGGAGCCACTGAGACTCCAATCCCTTCAGTTGCTTGGACTACTTACTCTTATTCTGCCGGTCGCTTTGATTGCTGCCGGTTTTGCGGGCTACAGGTTCGCCATCAAGGTTCTTGACCCACTCGAACAGATGGCCGGGCTCACCGAGCGCATCACTGCGCGCCGCCTCGACGAACGCATCCCCGTCCAAAATGCCGACGACGAACTCGGTCACATGGCGCTTGTCCTTAACGGACTTCTTCAGCGGCTAGAGGAGTCTTTCGAACGGCTCCAGCGTTTCACCTCTGACGTCTCGCACGAACTCAGGACTCCGTTGGCAGCCATCCGCAGTGTTGGAGAAGTGGGCCTGCAACAGGAGCACGATGCCGAGAAATATCGCGACATCATCGGAAGCATGCTCGAGGAAGTCGCAAAGCTTACGGCGATGGTCGACACCCTACTCACCATCGCTCATGCTGATTCGGGAGAGATCCAACTGCAACAAACTACTTTCCGTCTTAGTGACCTCGTTGATGAGGCGGTCGCCATAGTTGGCGTACTGGCGGAAGATAAGAAACAGACCCTTTCAGTGACAGGCGACGAAGGAGCGCTAGTTCGCGGCGATCGCGCTTTTTTGCGGATGGCCCTTGTTAACATCCTCGACAATGCTGTGAAGTATTCCCCATCCGGCGGTAGCATTCATATTTTTTTACATATTGTCGGATCGGACGCCGGGCCTGCGCAGTTTGTGGAACTCGCCATTCAGGATGAAGGGCCGGGGATTCCCGACGGTGCCCAACAGCGAGTGTTTGACCGATTCTACAGGCTTGACGAGGCACGTTCGCGTGACTCAGGCGGCTTCGGGCTGGGATTGCCCATAGCCAAATGGGCAATTGAGGCGCATGGAGGCACCATTAACGTGAAACCCTCTCTCCCCACTGGAGCGATCTTTTTTATCACGCTACCCGTCGCTACTGGGATAAACGATTAATGACCGCGATCCAGCATCGTAAGGCTTACATCATGGCATCTGGGTCCGGGGCATAGCGACCATTCGGTTCGCGTTCTCGCGTCCGTTCAGTTGTAGTTCGACCATCTCGCTTCGATACTGCTCGTACCCTTCCGCGAAATAGCAGATCATGCCGTCAAAAAACACGTTTACAAACCGCGTGAGCTCGAGTTCCGCATGAAGATCCATAGGGGCGGCATGAAACGCATGTTGTCCCACGAAATCCCAAAGGTGCTCTTTGATGACAACCACTGCCCAGCACAGATCAGGTAGGGAAACGTATTGGCTGGCATGCTGCCTCCCCAGTGCTCGGTAGCGCTCCTGCACGTTGTTGCGATCCTCTTTTGTTAGCAGCCATGCATGAAACTGGCTCAGCATTTCCTCAATCCGATTTCGTAACTCCGGCGCTGCGACTCGCTGCAGGCCGCGTGTTCGGGGTGAACTATGCAGCTTCTTGACAAGCTCATCGGTCAACCCGCTTGAATGTTGCTCGATCAAACGCGTGAGTTTCAAAGAAATCATGTCTTCGTACTCCTGTCCGGCAGCCCCTCCGGACCCTCGCAGAATATTCACGCTGTTTTGGATTCGCAGCAGGCGGCGAACCAAGCATGGAGAACATTCATCTGACAGCATTTGCTACGGGGTCATAAGTTTCGATCACAAGTTCCGTCTCGGCTCAGTGTCAGTACTGCTAGCGATCATGCGTTTCGCAGACTCGCTTCTTATCGGAAGTTGGTTCCAGGCAGGCATCTCGCGATTGTTTGCCGTATTTTCTTCACATGTCGTGGCGAATCGCTACATCACTTCCATCTCAACACGAAATTGACTTGAGAAATCCTTAAGTCTTTCTGAACTTTCAGGTTTTGCGAAGAAAGTATTCTCGCCTGCTCATCTAATCGACTGAGAAGTTTTGTGGAGGAGAGATATGAAAGCCCCAAGATTAGGAGCACTGGTGCTGAAGAGATGGCTCCTCGGGTTCTTCCTGGCCGCGATTCTATCTGCACCGTCGTGGGGTAGCGTGACGAGCGCACAATCAGCGGTACCAGGAACCCTTAATTATGTTGAAGGCCACGTATCGATTGGCGATCAGGCTCTCAATTCCAAGTCAATCGGCAATTCGGAGTTGGAGCAGGGCGCATCGCTGGTCACAGAAGAAGGCAAGGCTGAGGTTTTGTTGACGCCCGGTGTCTTTTTGCGAATCGGAAGCAACAGTTCGGTAAAGATGATTTCATCCAGCCTCACGGACACGGAGGTCGAAGTCGACCGGGGGCATGCAATGGTTGAAGTCGCAGAGATCCACCCGGAGAACAGTATCCGCGTTGACGATGCTGGCACGACCACCCAGCTATTGAAGACCGGGTTGTATGACTTTAATCAGAATCAGAGAGAGATGCGCGTGTTCGACGGCAAGGCGTTCGTAGAGAGCGGCCGTGAACATGCCAACGTGAAAGGTGGACGCGAGATCACGTTGGCGGGCAATGATTTGTCGAAACCGCGCAAGTTCGACAAGAAATCCTATGAGGAAGGCGACCTATATCGCTGGAGCAGTTTGCGATCGGGCTACCTGGCCGAAGCCAACGTAGATGCAGCTGGCATGTATGCCGTGAACGGATGGGGCGGTCCAGGCTGGCTGGGAGCCGACTGGTATTGGGATCCTTGGTTTGACGCCTTCACTTTCATTCCGGGCGATGGCATTTTCTACAGCCCGTTCGGCTGGGGTTTCTATTCCCCGTGGTGGGTATATCAAGCTCCGTTCTTCGGGTACGGATACGGGTACGGCGGATACGGACGCGGATACGGTCACTATTACCATCACTTCAGTACAGACGCCCGTAACTGGGGACCCGGCTCTCACTATGTTGGAGGACGCAGTTATGCCCACGGCGTCTATCGTGGACCGGGATCGACAGGTACAGGTTTCCATTCCGGACCCATGATGGGTAGCGGCGGACGCGGTTTCGGAAGATTCAGCGGTGGCGGATTCCACGGCGGAGGAGGCGGATTCCATGGTGGTGGGTTCCACGGTGGCGGAGGAGGCGGCGGGTTTCACGGTGGTGGTGGAGGATTCCATGGTCGGTGACGGTTGCGAACTAAACCGTGGTCGACGAATTGTCCCCACTTCTAATCATGCGCTCGCCTAGGCCGGTGACAGCGGCCTCCCATGCCACTTGTCGTCTGCACCGAAGTGAATCCGCAGCATTTTGGCCGTGCCTTCGGATCTCATGCACGTGTCTCCTGACGCCGTTCGGCTTTCCCATATCCGTTTCAACGATTGAGAGCACGACAGGCCGCTCATGGGAGAGGCTACTCGGGCCTGCGCACTTTGCAGGTCGGCATACGATGTTCTCCACCTCGCCCGCAACATTCAAACTCACTTTCTGCTCTGCACACTAGCCCGGAAGCGCCTCGATTCCGTTGCTCGCCCCCACTAGGAAAGTCGGCGGCGGAACAGCCTTCCGGCCACCACCATACTGACTACGCCAATCGTGAGGAGGGGCCAGTACTGCGGCCAGAAGAGTGAGGCCCCAGCACCTTCTAAGAAGCTACCGCGCAGAATGATCAGAAAATAGCGCAGTGGATCGAGCAACGTGATGTACTGCACCACCGGCGGCATGTTGGCAATCGGCGTAGCAAAGCCGGAAAGAACAATAGCAGGCACCATAAAGAGAAAAACGCCTAACAGTCCCTGCTGCTGCGTTACAGCCAAAGACGAGATCATCAGCCCGATGCCAACCGTCGAGAGCAAGAAGCAGAACAATCCGACGTAGAGTCCCAGGATGCTGCCTGTGAACGGTACATGGAACCAAAATATTGCCATTAGAATAATGAGCGATCCTTCGGCCGTGCCAACCAGGAAACCGGGCAGTGCTTTTCCAAGTAGAATCTCTGTTGGACTCATCGGAGTAACAAGAAGTTGGTCGAACGTGCCCATCTCGCGCTCGCGTGCGACCGAGAGGCCTGTGGTCAGCATACTCACTAGAAGAGTCAGTATCCCGCAAATGCCAGGGACGATGAACCACCGTGAATCGAGATTGGGATTGAACCATGCGCGATCCAGCAGCACAGTCGAGGGCGATAACCCTCCATGCTCTGCAATCTGCTGTTGATTGAACGTGGTCACGATGGATTGGGCATAGCCTATGGCCAGGCCAGCCGTGTTGGAGTCTCTCCCGTCCAGGATGATCTGCACGTGCGTCGTCCTTCCACGCTCTAGGTCGGATGTAAAGTTGGGGCCTATATTGATTGCCATGAGCGCGGACTCCTCATCGATGGCCTGCTCCAGTGCATTCTGGTTGCGTACGGTTCTTAGCTGTTCAAAGCTGGGAGAGCCGGTAAAGCCGGCAATGAAGTCTCTGGATAATTGTCCTTGGTCCTGGTTATAGACAACGAAGGGGACATGCTTGAGATCGAAAGTAGCGGCATAGCCGAATACCAAGAGTTGAATAATGGGAGGACCAATCAGGACGGCCCGGCTTGCGGCATCGCGCAAAAGGGCCAAAAGTTCTTTAACGGAGAGTGCCCATACGCGTTGGAGGGTCAACCGCATCAGTCCAACCTCTTACGAAAACGCAGAAGCGCGATGCCGAGGAAGAACATACAGAGGATGGCCATACCAAGACCATTGCGCAGGATCACAGGCCAAACATCGCCAGCCAAGAACGTGCTCTGCAGCGCGGCCACAAAGTACCGTGCAGCGACGATGTGGGTGAGTACCTGAATCACTTGCGGCATGGAACGAATATCGAAAAGGAATCCGGACAAGATGAAAGCTGGCAGGAATGTTGTGACAATCGCGACCATGGCGGCGACGAACTGACTGCGTGCGAGTACTGAGATCACTAATCCCATGCCCAGGGCTGTCAGCAGGAAGAGCGCCCCTGTCCCCAAGAGCACCAGTAGCGACCCACGCAGCGGAACCTCGAATAAAAAGACCGCCATGGCGGTGGACATCATCATTCCACCCATACCCATTACAAAGTAGGGGACCAGCTTCCCCAACAGAATTTCTGCCTTGCCGACCGGCGTTACCATGATGCCCTCCATGGTTCCGCGCTCCCATTCCCGCGATACCACCAGGGCGGTCAATAGCGCTCCAATCAGCGTCATGATGATGGCGATCAGGCCGGGAATAAGATAGTCGCGGCTGCGCAGCGCAGGATTAAACCAGACCCGTGTGTCAGCCACCACGGGCGCAGCCAGATGCGTAGCTTGCCGGGTGGCTTCCTGTTGTAACCACAGCAGCCACGTGCCGTTCACATAATTCTCGATAATGCGTGCCTGATTGGCATCGACTCCATTGACGGTGAGATGGATGGGAGCTCCTCCCGTGAACTGTACGACAGACGGGTGAAATCGCTCCGCAGCCAAAGGATGGCATCGGCGCGTCCATGCATCAGCGCCTGCTCAGCGGATGCTCGATCTGGATACATCGTTGGACGAAACCACGGAGAGCGTTGTAGTTCTGCCAGGAAAGAAGCTGTGAGCTGGGTGGGATGATCGACGACTTCTGCAATGGAGATGTGGCGGGCATCGAGCGAGACACCGTAGCCAAATATCAGCAGAAGAGCCAGTGGCAGTACGAATGCGATGGCAATGCTGGAAGGATCGCGGAATATCTCATACACTTCCTTCCGCATCAGGCCGCTCAGACGCGTCCATCTCATGACGCTCTCCGGGTGGTCTGCTCATGTTCTTCAATCAGCGAGATAAAGGCGTCTTCCATGCTCGGTTTCGGCCGATCGGGACGACGGACTTTGTTCTTGATCTCTGCCGGTGAACCCTGCGCCAGGACTTCTCCCAGGGACATCAAGACCAGACGATCGCAGTATTCGGCCTCCTCCATAAAGTGGGTGGTCACAAGGCAGGTTGTCCCCGTCTCCGGCGAGTGCGTTCACGCGCGCCCAGAATTCCCGCCGAGCCAAAGGATCGACGCCGGAAGTTGGTTCATCGAGAAAGACAATGCTTGGTTCGTGCATCAGCGCACAGGCCAGCGCAAGTCGTTGCTTGTAGCCCAAAGGCAAGGTGCCAGCATTCATTGTGGCGTAGTCCTTCAGTTCCAGGTCCTCCAGTGCCCATGCCATGCGATGTTTCTTGCGCTGATTGCCCAGGCCATAGGCTGCAGCGAAGAAGGACAGGTTTTGCTGCACACTCAACGATCCATATAACGAGAACTTTTGGGACACATAACCAATTCGCGCGCGGGCCGCAGCGGTCGCTGTGCGCAGATCAACACCCGCGACCCGCAGAGTTCCAGAGGATGAAGGAAGCAGTCCGCAAAGCATCCGGAACGTTGTCGACTTGCCGGCGCCATTAGCTCCAAGCAGTCCGAATATCTCTCCCTTGTGCACGGAGAAGCTAACATTTTTCACCGCAGCGAAATCTCCAAAGTACCGATAGAGGTCCTTGACTTCAACGACCGACGCGTCATCCTGGGTTGTAGCGTGCCGGGATGGCAGCGGAATCGGATGACGTGGTGTGCGGTTGAAAAGAAGGCTAACGAATGCATCTTCCAGTCGGGTTGGAACGGACCTTGGGTTTTCCATACGCTCCAAGATCATCTTGCAATACCGGTGGATCGGGTTCTTGCATGACGATTCGCAGTCCGTCCCCCTGTATCACGGTATCCACCACGCCGGGCTGTCTTGCAATCTGCGACTGAAGATTGCGCGGCGCTGTGGGGATGTTTTCCAGAACAAATGCATGCCCTTGTATGGGTGCAGCCAGTTGCGCCGGATTCCCCTGCGCGAGAATCTCTCCTTCATGCAAAAGAATGACATGATCGCAGCGTTCGGCCTCATCCATGTAAGCAGTGCTGAGCAGGACCGTCACCTTCTGGCGGGCAACCTGTTGATGGATGATGCTCCACAGCTCCCGCCGTGAAATGGGATCGACGCCCACACTGGCTTCATCCAAGAGCAGCAGTTGCGGAGGATGGATCAGGGTGCAAGCCAGCCCGAGTTTCTGCTTCATGCCGCCGGACAATTGCCCCGCCAGCCGTTGGCGGAACGGGCCGAGTGCCGTCATGGTCAGTAACTCTGCGAAGCGAACCTCCCGCATCTCGGGGGTTATGCCGTGCAGGCTGGCAAAAAGATCGAGATTTTCTTGGACCGTGAGATCTTCATAGAGACCAAAACGTTGCGGCATATAGCCAATCTCGCTCTGCAATGCCAACGCCTCCTTTGGTAAGGGATGCTCGAGGACGCGAATCTCCCCGGCGTCCGGCGTCAGGATGCCCGCCAGCAGACGCAGAAGCGTGGTTTTGCCCGCGCCATCCGGACCGATAAGAGATGTCATGCTTCCCGCGCGAATCTGTAAGGAAACATTCTTGAGTGCGTGTCGGCGGGCTGCCCCTTTTCCGAAGGACTTACTAAGGTTCCTAACCACGATGGCATCCATGTCAGTTTGTCCCGCAGGGATTGGGGTCGATCGCATGCGGAGGATTATTGCTGATTGGAACTACCACCGTGGCCGGCATTCCCAGCCGCAGGCGGTGGTCCGGGTTGCAGGCATAAACGCGCACACGATAGACAAGCTGCGAGCGCAGCTGGGTGGTCTCCACGTTCTTCGGCGTAAACTCTGACACCGGAGAGATATAGCCGATCCAACCTGGAAAGCGTTGGCCTGGGAAGCTGTCTGACTCAATCCATGCACGCATGCCAAGAGCGACTTTGCCCATCTCCGGTTCCGGCAGATAGGCGCGCACCCAGACTGGATTGTCTAGAGCAAGAGTAAACACGGGCGTCTGCGGATTGGCCATATCGCCGGGCTCCAGTATTCGGTTCTGGATGACCCCGTCGGCGGGAGCATAAAGTTGTGTATCGGCCAGCTCCTTTTGTGCCAGAGCCAAAGCAGCTGTCTCCGCCTTGAGCGTTGCCTGAGCTGCGGCAATATCCTCCTTGCGCGGCCCGATGGCGGCCAGTCGCAGAACCTGCTCTTTTGCCGCTAACACCTGCCGTTTTGCCTCCAGGTCTGCCTGCTCGGCCAAATAGGAGCGTTGCGCATCGTCGCGAATCTGTAACGAAACATATTGTTGCTTTGACAGGCTCTGCTGACGGCGATATAGCTCCTCGGCATTGGTTACATTGGCTTGGGCTCGAGCAACATCCGCTTGTGCCGCAGCAACATCAGCTCGCGCTTTTGCCACCTCCTCAGGACGGCTCCCCGCCAGCAGCCGCGCCACTACCTGCTGTTGCGCCGCAACGGTCGCCTCGTCCTGTGCCACTGCATCCAGAAAGCGCCGTTGCACCAACTGGGCAACCAGCTGACCTGCACGGATGGCGCTGCCTTCATCGACCAGCAGCTTCTCAATACGTTCACTGTCGTTGAAGGCCAGATGCACCTGTCGAATGTCTAAGTTGCCATAAAGCGTAATAGCACCGTCAGGCGCATGTTTCGGGAACAACCAGCGCCGCCCGATGAAACCCGCAAGAACCAGGGAAACCAAAACTGCCAGAATGACAATGCGCTTTTTGACCGAAACCATTTAGGTGCTCCCAGCGGAACAACGAAAGTGCTTAGTTAGTTGGACTGCTATTCAGCAAGGCATTTACGGCGTCTATGTCCAGTGGCGTGAGTACCCCTGCTGCCGCCTTCAGTTGTGTCCGGGCCACCAGTTGCGTGTAGAGCGCTAGATAATAATTGCGCTGCGCAGTCGCGTAGTTTGTCGTCGCCGTCAGCAAGTCAATGATGGAGCGGCTCCCAATCTCATAACCTTTCCGGGTCCCCTCCAGAGATACCTTGGCGGAAGTCACCGATTGCTGCCTGGCCTGAAATTGCGCTACGCTGTCCTGCAGTTCCAGGAATGCAGTTTGTGTGTCCAGCCTGATCTGGTCCTGAAGATTTGTAAGGCTCGCGCTAGTAGCTTTTGAGAGTGCCTCGGCTTTATGAATCCCGGCTCGCGTAGCCCCGCCTTCAAAAATAGGGATAGCTAGGTTCAGCGAGGCGCCAACCTGGTTGATGGTCAAAGGCGGAATGAAGGTGCCCGCGCCGTGCTGGCCAATGCCGCTCAGGGTCAAGGTCGGCCAGCGAGCTCGTTTGGCAAATTGCACCTGCTGCTCGGACAGTTTCAATGTTGCTTTGGCTTGCTGGAGAAGCGGCTGGTTCTGGAGCGCAGCTGCAAGCCAGGGCGCCAACGTCTCCGGCTGCGGACCTATCGCCTGCAACGTCGTCACATCCTGTAACGCTCCCACAGGATGATGTGTCAAGCGCTCCAGTTGATTCTTGGCGAAGGCCACTGCATTCTTCGCGGCAATCAGATCGGCCTTCGCGCCGTCCAACTGCGCTTGCACTTCCTGCACCGAGATAATGTCTCCGGTTCCAACTTGAAGACTTGCCCTTGTCTGATCGTCGACGCGCTGCAGCAGTTCCATTTGCTGCTGCGCAACCCTCTCGTTGGCCTGCGCCTGCAAAACGCCAAAGTATGCATGAACGACCTCCAACGCAACGACCTGTTCGGCATACACCAGAGCTGCTTCGCTTGCGCGAATGCGGCTGTCAGACTGCTTCATCGCGGTCAATGCCTGACCATTGAAGATGGACTGCGTCAGGCTGGCGCTGAAGAGATCGGAGTGATACCCCGTCGAGATGGGCTGGGCGCCAAAGCCCGTATCGTGGGCCGTATTCATGCCCCCACTGGCTTCCGCGCTGATGTGGGGAAGCAGTGCGGACTGCGCCAGCGATTTGCCGGCCAATTCTGCATCCAACTGCGCACGGGCCTGGGCAATAACAGGCGATGTAGCCGCTGCTTGTTGATAGGCCGTCTGCAGATCATCCGCCAGAGTTGGGATGGCATGGAAGACCAGATATCCCAACATCGCGAGCCAGATCAGGAAGAGTGCCGGAGGGCGAGGCTTCTGCGGAATGGAAACTTGCTTTGTCATCAAACAATCAGGGTCTCTCTTCCTTAGACTCATTGTCGTTTCACTCCACATGTACACGTTTCTTCCTGCGGCGCGCATCGGACGACCTTCACGGCAAACGGGTCTCATCATGACGCTGCATCGTTTGGCACGGTCTGCAGGATCGAGTGAGCCTCAGAAACGCAAAAGTGTTTTCATGATTCCTCATCTGCCGGCTTGCGGCTGCGTTCCTTTCCGCGCTCCGGCCAATGCCGAATAAGGTCGCCATTCGTTTCGGGTACATGAACCCGCCTGGATCGATACTTTCAACTTGTTCGTGTCTTGCTGCAGAAGTTGCTCCCCCTTGAATACTTGCCGGAGACAGTCAAACAGGCACTGGGTTGCGCCGGATCTGGCTTCTGCAAGCCGGTAAAAGATGCGAGGGCCGTCACGCCGGTCCAACACCAGCCCACAATTCTTGAGATAGGTTAGGTGTCGCGACACATTCGGCTGGGACATCTCCAGAACGTAACGGATATCGCATCCGCATAGCTCCCCATGCAACAGCAGGTTGAGCACTCGCAAGCGAGTTACGTCGGCAAGCCCTTTGAAGTACTGCTCGAGCATCATGTCTTCTTTTCACCTCGCGAGACTTCGGTCGCAACTTTGCCCCAGGGGCGACCCGCTCAGCGGTCCGCCGCGGCTGAAGACAAGGCGAGCCATCCTCTGATCTCGTCTTCTTTCGGAATACGGCCTGAGACTTTGACAACTCCATTGACCGTCACTGCCGGAGTGAGCAACACACCCGCCTTTGCCATGCCCTGCGGGTCGTTTACTTTTTGCACATCTGCCGCAATACCCATCCGCCCCACGACCTGGCGCACTACTCTTTCCGTTTCCATGCACCGCGAACAACCAGGACCATAAACAACGATGTTCAGCATCGTTTCCTCATTTCAGCGATCAAAAGACGAAACCCGCTCCTGCGCGACCTTCTCGCTAATGACAATTTCGGGCTCCAAAATGATTTCCGACTTCACCGAGTTTGCGACCAGGCTGTACTTTTGCGCAGCTTGCACCGCCCGGCGAACCCTTTTTTCCACTACCTCCAGCGACTCTTCTCCGCAGGCGACACGGATTACCGGACGAAAGTACAACCGCGTGAAGAGTTCGGTCCGGTCCAACTCGATCACCTTCGTACCTTCCGTGCGGCACTCATACGACAGCAAGTTGAGGTGGAACCGCTCGGCAGCCCAGATGAACATCAGCATCACACAGGTGTTCGCCGACGCAACAAAAGCATCTTCAGGGGTGAATACGCCTGCGTGTCCCTGCGCATCCGGAGGCGCCGAGAACTTCATCTCGGGACCGTTCCCCAACGTCAGGTGGCCCCAGTGCTCGCCCGTCCACCGAACCGTGGTGTGATATGTGGCCGTTCGGCTCATCGTGATTCCTTGCGGGCACAGAACGCCGCGTACTCGCGGAGGATGGCCTCGCGGTAACTCGCCTCCGCTTCCGGCGGAACGTAGTTGTAGATCTTCACGTTTTGGAGCAGATCTTCCCCGGCAGCCTCGCGGCGCGCGTCCCTTTTCTCGGCAGTGCTGAAAGATCAGTGGCAGCGCCAGCAGTTCGACGGTTTCTCCTGCAATCAACAGCTTGGTGACCGAAACACCAGACCCGCATGAGCACGTAGCGACCTTGGCCTCATTCGTTAGCGGCACAGACTCCGTGGCACGCCCGCTCGTCTCCCCCTTTCCGACGAATTGATCGACCAGTTCCGCCAATCTCTGGGCAGTCACGTCCACAGCTTGCTTGCCGGCCTCATTCAGGCGACGCCGTCCCTCGATCTTGCCTATCCCGCGCTCTGCTGCGAGTTCGTTGACCACGATGCTTGCGGCGGGCCTGCCGGAATACATCTCGGTACCCCGCGCAGCGCAGCGAAGCTCACATCCATCGACGGTAATCGTCGGATGAAAGCGGGCGAATGCCCTGTCTCCTTCGCCGCCTGCGAGAAATAGCGGCAAGCATATGGTGACCGTGTTCGCAGGCCGCAACTCATGCAGCACCTTCAGAGCCGCCAGTCGAGTCACGGTGCCCTCAGCCAACTCCTCGCCCGAGCACGCGACGATCCCAGCTTTTCTTTGTGGCAGATCAGGCATGGGAGCCTCCTTCGGCGATCTCATCAATATCGGCGGCAATCTCCTCGGCCAGCGCGCGGGCAAGTTGCTTGCCGGCCGCATTCAATTCGGCGATACCTTCGGGCTTCAGTTCCTTGTAGCGGCGAAACACCTCGAACACGGCGACTTCCCGAGCGATCTTGCCTCCACTGTGCTTCACCAGCTTGGCGGCACACATCTGCTTGCAGCCGTCGATGGTGACAGACCGGGCTACTTCGCACACGCTCCCGCGCCTGTTCTTCGCCGAGCACCAGCTTCGAGAGGGCGACCAATTGCGTGCGATCTGGACGTAAGGTGTCGCAAAGTTCGTAGGCGGCTTCGCGGGTCACCGATCCAAGCGACTTGCCGATGCCGCTGCAGGGGATGACTGGCACTTTTCTCGAACTCATGATTTCAGCTCCTCCTCGGCTTGCGCTGCCATCACCGCCAGATAGGCTTTCGCGTCGAGCAGCTTGGCACGATCTGTTTCCCAATTCGTGGTCTCAATTTCGGCGAGCCACCCTTTGCCATATGGGTCTTCGTTGATGGCTTCGGGCTTGAGAGTGAAGGCCTCATTGACCTGAACGATCGTGCCTGCCACGGGTGAGGCAACGCCGATCGTTACCTTCATGGTCTCGATGTCGGCGAATTCGTCGCCGACCTTGATTGCAGTTCCCGTGGGCTTAAGAGAGACAAAGGCCACATCGCCGTTGTGCTGTTGCATGAAATCGCTGACGCCGAGCCGAACCCGGTTCACCCCCTGTGGCTGGATCCAAAGAGCCCATACTCCCTCAGCCGTGTACAGGCGGTCGGTCGCTACTAGAAACGTGAACTTGTCGATGGTGGTGCGAAGAAACTCAGGTATGGTTTGCATCTTTCCTACCACCCTCAGGGACTATGAGATATGCGTATACATGTATACGCATAAGCTAGAACCGACGCTGTGATCCGGGTCATGGTCCTATGTGATCCGGCACGGAGGAAGCGGAACAGCAATAAGGTTAGGTGCTCTGGTTGTACGCCGGAAATTCAGCCCCAAGGCTGTGACGCTCGACCTCGGCATTATGGAAGGATCGCGGCGGTTCCGGGTGCAGCGCCGACGGCCAATACAAGCGCTGGATGCACTCTCCACTTGCGGTAGCTGTGCGGCTGGTATTTTCGACCTTCCAATAAGAAAGGCCCTCGCAATGCGTTCTTCGGAATTCGGGCGCAGTCCTGGGCTGTGGGGCAGATCACACGGAGATGAGCCCCAGGCGAATCAGAACCAGAGAAGAGATCCCCACAATCGCCCATAGCAGGATCCCTTGAAGCAGAGGACGCAGCCCCACCTGTTTCAACGTGGATCTGGAAATCCCTGTGCCGATCAGATAGAGAGTCACTGTCAGCCCGGTCTTTCCCAGCGAGTTCAATTTGGGATACAGGGAGCCCAACGCAGGCAAGTAGGTGCCCGCAACCGCGGCCAAGCAGAAAAGCAAAATAAACCATGGCCACTTGATCCGCGCCTTGCTCTTTTTCAAGACTGCCACGGCGAATGCAACCGGAACGATCCACAGCGCCCGAGCAAGCTTGATCGTAGTCCCGATCATGAGCGCGCGCGGGCCGTACTTTGCAGCCGCCCCTACGACCGAACTGGTGTCGTGAATGGCGAGTGCGGACCACAATCCGAACTGGGACTGAGTGAGGTGAAGAGCGTACCCAACGGCGGGAAAAAGGAACAACGCGACCGAATTGAGTACGAACACTGTGCCTAGTGAAACCGCCATCTCCTCTTCTCCCGCGTTCACCACGGGCCCAACCGCCGCGATTGCGCTTCCGCCACAGATAGCGGTGCCTGCGCTGATCAGGAGCGACGGCGTGTGCTGCACCTTGAACCAGCGCCCGATGGCGAGCCCGACGATCATGGCAAAGCCGATGCTAAGCGCCGTATAGACGAATCCGGTCCGCCCCGCCCGCACAACCTCGTGAAGGTTCATTCCAAAGCCCAGGCCCACAATGGATGCTTGCAGGAGGAACGCTGAGAGCTTCTTGGCGTCGAGGTGATAGGGATGAGCGAACGAGAGACCATAGATGAGCCCGGCCAGCAGCGCGAACGGAGTCGAAATCAGTCCACTGGCCGCAATGATAAGACCAACAAAGAAGATATTCTTCGTGTTCATGTAAGGATCAGTCTGGCCCGATCCACGCGGCGCTGTCCAAGCGGTAATTGTTATTGCTCATGCAAGCGGCTTATCACTTGAAGGGGAGGCTCCGTCGCGCCGCCTGTCGCGCATGAAGTTTGGTCGAAAGAACGAGTCGTCAGCCTTGCGCTGTTCGAGCGATAGTTCGACCCTTGGGCCATTCTGGAGACATCAGTTCGCGGCGAGAGCGCATGAAATGGAGGAAGGTCAGCGCAATCCCCTGAGGCTCCTGGCCGATCGGATAGGTCATGCTGAGCGGCCGCGTAATTCGAACGCCGCGGATCGGCACCACGCGGATCGTGCCGAGTTGCAGCTCTTTGCTGAGCGACCACCGAGAAGCGAATCCAATCCCCAGCCCCGCTTCCACAGCGGTAATAATGCCTTCGGTGGAATCAAACTCCATCGCCAGATTCAGATGTTTGACCGCGATACCGCTCTTTTGTAGTGACATTTCAACGACTCGGCGTGTTCCTGATCCGCGCTCTCGCATGAGGAGCCGTTCGTCCTTCAACTCCGCCGGCTCGATGGAGGCGCGTTCGGTCCACTCGTGAGCCGGGGGGACCATCAGGACAATCTCATCTTCCAGGAAGACCTCTGCTCGCACGTCGCGTCGCAGGGCCGGGCCTTCGATGAATCCCAGCGCCACCTCCCGTGCTACCAGCGTTTCCAGCACTTGCTCGGTATTGCATGTAGTGACATAGAGCCGCACCTGAGGGTGATGCTGTTGAAACGAACCTAAGAGATGAGGCAGGATGTACTGCGCAATGGTCAGTGATGCTGCGATGCGCAACTCTCCTCGTTGCTCTCCGGCAAACCGCGATACATCTGCCAGCGCCACCGTCTCCAGCGCGTCGATCTTGCGGGCATATTTCAGCAGCGTCGTGCCTGCAGGCGTGAGGGAGATGCGCGTGCCGCTGCGATCGAACAGCTGCACTCCAAGGTGTTGTTCGAGAGATTTGACCTGCATCGTAACCGCCGGCTGTGTCAGACTGAGTTCCTCCCCTGCTCGGCGGAAGTTCAAATGTTTGGCTACCGCTCGAAAGACTTTAAGACGAAAGTTCTCC
This sequence comes from uncultured Acidobacteriota bacterium, assembly GCA_963807095.1. Lineage (GTDB taxonomy): Bacteria > Acidobacteriota > Terriglobia > Terriglobales > Acidobacteriaceae > Sulfotelmatobacter. Next base: position 219,750 of record CAWEAF010000006.1, read on the forward strand.
ATTCGGTGCTGTTACCTGGTATGCAGAATATTGTTCCTACGGTTTCCGAGGCAAGCGACCGTGCATTCCCTGGGCGCGCCGATGCCGTTGTCTGAAGTCAGCGCGATCAAGGGGGCGGGAAGAGGGATAATCAAATACTCTCTATCCCGCCTCTCTCGTTGGGCCGGGACGCGGTCGCCATGTCGCCGCGGAACCGTTATGAATGATCGTTCAGTTGTTGCGTCGACGTCCTCCCGACCACGCGGGAATGCCCTGTGCATCGCGCAATGTCAGCACCTGATTGCCTTTTGTAACTTGACGAGCCACCACGACATCTCGACCGCTGAACTTCACGCGCGACCCGATCACTTCCACCTGTTCGCCTTTCGCGAAAGAGAATCCCTTTTCCTGGACATAGGTAGCCGGGCCCACGCAAACTTCGGCAGTTTCAGACTGGGTTTTGAGCGTGAGGTGAGTTCCGTTACGCCTTCCCATGCAAGGCTGTTGTTGAACATCCTCGATGGTACCGGTCAGGGTGACTTCTGTTTTCACGTCATACTTGGGTGAACCGGGCCCGGCTCCGCGGCCTTGGGCGAGAGCAATTGTCGAAAGTGCTGCGAGGATGATTACGCTTAAGAGTGCCACCGTTGTTCTGTGCATCTTGATTTCTCCTTTTGGTCAATGCCGAGATATTTCGCCAGATAGTGTGTTGTTCCTCCAAGGATCGAGAGCTCTATACATTTTCCTGACAGATTCCTGGACTTCGCTGCCTTCAATGGATGAAGGATGAGGCTCTCATCTCGTGCCTCACCTTCTGGAGGACGGCAGGAGGCCCAGAGAGCCTCCTACTGTGCATAAACACAGTTCTTCGGATTTTGTTACCGGTATTCCCACAATAACGGTGGGCTCGCCGACCTCATTCCCGATTGAGGCCGTGCCGGCTTGGGCAGGTCGTTCAACGCTCGCCTTAGCCGTCGCTGTATTCAGGTCCGTCCCCAAACTGTGCTGTCGCGGACATAAGTTCAAGACTTATGTGCCAGGTGCAGGCACGGGTGAGGGCGACGGAGTCATGATTGCCTGCACGCCGTACTCATGGACCAGTCGACCGCCGTTGTGCCCGGTGTTTACCAGCACCACCGCTCCTGCCAGGTAAAAGGCCAAGAACGCCAACGGCGCGATCGTCGAGTATGCCCGTGTCGAACTGCGCCGGAGCACTTGAGGAACGATCAGGATGGCCGCAAATGTGACCGTGAGGACGGAAAAGATCAGCTGCGTGCGTTCAGCGAGTTGCTGATGGTGCTGCAGCACCACGCTTATTTCGGGTGTGCGCTCGACAAGCTTTCCCGCGGCTTCTCCGGTTTCCACCGCCACGTATGCTGAGGCCGTTCCCAGAACCATCAGCAGCAGACCCGCCATAAGGAAGGGGCGTCCCTTGGCTGGAGAGAGGACCGCACCGAGCAAAATAAAAAGCGGAACGACGAGCAGTAAGCCTATCGGCATGTGTATGACGAGTGGATGAAGGCTGTCCCAAGCAGGTACAGGTGGAAGGTCGAACATAGCTCACCTCTGGCAAGAAATTGCAGGAGCGGAGCCGCTGCGTCAGGCGCAGCGGCTCCGCTGTTATCTAGCTCACTGTTACATATTTGTCTTTGGGGTTGAAGCAAGAAGGACATTTCTCAAAGTCCATCTTGGTTGTCGTAAAACCACACACCGTGCATACGTAGTAACTCACGCCTTTACCCTTGAGCTGACTCAGGTTCGCGTGAGTCTCCGTGTAGAGACGCGCATGTTCCGTTTCGGCACTTTTCGCATAGTTGAAAGTTTGAATGGCATCGGTGTTCCGCTCGGCGCGAGCCTCCTTCAAAAACTGGGGATACATCACATCCCGCTCATAGGTTTCGCCTTGAATGGCGACCTGGAGGTTCTCGCCCGTTGATTTGACAGCGGTTTTTTCGATTTTTGCCTGGGGACTGCCACCCAGCTTTCGGATGACGGCCGCATGGTTGTCGGCGTGGATTTGTTCAGCGCGAGCCGCTGCACGGAACAGACTCGCCACGGACCCGAACCCTTCTTGATCGGCTCTGGCTGCAAAGTCCAGGTATCGAGCATGAGCATTGCTCTCACCGTTGAACGCCGTTTGCAGGTTGTCGAGTACTTTGGACGTGGATCCGAACAGTGGCACAGCCAGTAAGCACACCACCGCGCAAACCCAAAGTTTCTTCATGACTGCCTCCTTTCACTTTCGCGTTGAGACATTAGAGCCATTGGCTTCGATGGGAAATTACGTCACGAGACTGCGATGCGGATAAATTCAAGTTCCATTTCGTGAGATGCGGCCGGAGCTACCTGAGTACAGGAAATCGTTGATGCTGCGAGAATTGAGTCGCGGTCTTTTGAAAGCATACGTGTTGCAAATTGCATCAGATGGATGCCGACGCAACAAAATGACGCAGCCTCTGTGTGCATCAATGCAACAAAAAATACTGGCTGGCACGAATCTACGTGCCGAATCAATGGAACGGGCAGGTCTGAGCAATTTGATCCTTGTATTTACTGTTCTTCTGGGACGGGTCGCGACGCTGGCAGCTTAGCATCGCATCGGGAGCGGGCAGAGTGCAGATCGTGGCACCGAGACGCTGTAATCGCAGATTCCGGCACAGGCATCCCCGCCGAATATAGTCCTGCCTCAGTTCCTTGGATCTCCGAGACCAGACGGAGGCTCCCGTTCATGCCGTAGGTACGCATCGAAGAAACGCAGCAGGATCGGCGTTTGAGGTCCAACTCCTGAAAACAACAAGACAGGGATTCCCGGCTTGATGCGTTTCATTTCTTCCCTTACCTCGGTGCCGATTTTATCGGGTAGGTCTTATTCCAGCAGCACACCGTCGACCGGTTGCTTGGCGAATGAAGAAACTGCCTCTTGTCCGTTTGAGGCAGAAATCACTTGATAGCCGGAATTTTCGAGCCGGCACTGGAGAGCATTTAAACTCGCTGGATGATGTTCAACGCAAAGAATCGTCACTGCGTCCCCCGTTTTCTACCAGGTGTGGAGTTCCTGTCCACTGCTCGCGTTCTTCTTGACACCGGAGACAGAATTCGGTCCAGGGCATGGCCGCCAGTCGCTTGTGGTTGATCTCGTCGCCACAAGCGACGCATTCCCCAAACGTACCCGAGTCGATCCGTCGAAGAGCCGCCTCGACTCTCCTCAGCAACTGCCGCTGCTGGCTACTTCGTTCGAAGAGGTATTCGCGGGAAGCAGTCTGGACACAGAAATCTCCAACTTCCGATGGTCGATTGTTGTCCAGGTTCTGCCGTTCCTCCTCCACTCGGTGCAGGAAGGCCAAAGCCTCCTGACGGTAGGAATCGAGTCGCTCCTTGAACTCCTGGATCTCTGTCTTGGCTGTGGTTCGTGCGCGTGAACTCATCGCTCCCTCCTTATGAGTGTGTTGCCAGAATTCGAATCTTTTTGGCTGCTTTCGAGCGTGCCATGGTTGGCATGTTTGTTTCCGCGGTTGAAGTAGAAAAGGCGATTCCCTTCTTGGTCTGGTACGGGATGATCACGGGGCAGGATTTCGCAGAGTGCCCACTGAATATGCTCCACACCCTCAGCGATGATTCGGACTGATTGCTGGTTTTGGATTGTGTCAGCGGAAAGCGAGATTGCAGCCAGCGCATTCCGGATGTGATGATTCATCTCCTCAATCACCTGGAGACGCGCCCCGAGAATGCACCTTCGCTCAAGCACGCTGCGGAACAGTTGAGTCGCGAGGCACCCGACGATGAAAGACGAAACGCCCTCGGCAACCGTTCGTTCGAGGTGGCGCCCGAGGTCTGGGACGAGAAGATAGTGCATCAGTTCGGAAACCAGAAATGCAACGGCCGCGAAACTGAAGCCAACCCAGACGAGCAACTTATTCGACGGGCACTCGGGCATGAAATCCGGTTTCCCGATTCTGCGCATGTGCGAAGGCAAACGGAACATGAATTTCTCTTTCATCAGCAGGAGGTCAACCAGGGCCCCACCTTCTCAATCAGTCGCCGTAAACCGCAGATCTTCGATCGTCGACTAATTCGTCCGCTGTCAGAGCATCATGGAGTACCTCCGCCAGCATCCGAGGTACGACCAATGTGAATTCCACTAGAGCCTGTTCAGAATCAACCAGCTCTTTCACATGTGCATGGGCGCCAGAAGCGGGCTCGAACAGAAGCAGGGAGCCGTCTTTGTGCGACGCGGTGATACTCAGTTTCCAACCACCTTCGTTTTTCATGATCTGATCCTCTTTGCGTTCCTGACGGAACGTGGCCTGATGGCTAACGAAATCTTGACGGCGTCGCTTGCGGCACGGTCTCTGATGATGCCCGCCGCCCCATGCTAGCCGCGAGACTGCGTCTAAATGACGGATGCACTTGTGCGACTAACGCGGGATCGCGACCCACCAGAGTCAGACAAATAGGCAATGGGAAACAGGGCGCACCACAAGAACCTGCGGGCTCAGCTCTGCGGAGGAGGACGATTGTACTGCTGACCGTTAGGAAAGAGAGGAATCGGAAACTGGTCCGTCGAGGAGCCAGCCGACGATAAGAGAACTGGAGGCAGCACCGAAAATGTTTGGCGCGCAATAGCGGAATCGAACCCGCTATCTTGATCCAGACACTGTCGCTTGGCTTGAGTTGACGGGCACTGTACCGTGGAATGCAGAGACGGTGATGGTTGCGGAGTACTTGGCCCGGATGCACGTACGACCCACAGAGTGAGAATCGCAACACATACAAGTGCGGTCTGGCTCGAGTTGAGATTCCGAAGCTGGCGGTTCAGTGACATGGTGCCAAGTGACGTGGGACTTCCCAGTTGGAACGCTGCCCGCAAGTTTTGGTTGCCCGCGAACGTCGATCGATTGTCTCGCAATACTGTCTAATCCTTTCCCACTACATCTGAAGCAGGAAGAATGTGCCCAAGGCCGTCAACGCAAGTCCATACCAGCGCTCCAGCTTCGCTGCTCGGGTCTTAATAGCCAAACGAGCCCCGAGGTACGAGAACGGGACCGATCCCAGTGCGACCATGCCCGTGACGGGCCACGAGATGTGGCCCAGGTAGGCATGAACGATTGTGCCTGGTATGGCCAGGACGGAGGACACAGCCAGCGAACATGCGAATGCCTTCTTCATCGGCTGCTTTAGAAACTCCGTGTAGCTGGGGACCAGGAGAAATCCCCCGGCATTCGCTAGCAGGCCCGAGATCAAGCCGACCGCGGTTGCCACCGTGATCAGTCGAATTCGCCAATACGATGGTCGCAACCCTTCCGGGTTCTCCGCGGCCTCCTTGGCGAGCGAGCGGTCCTTGGGAAAAAACAGAAACGAGAGACCGAATCCGAGCACGAGAACGCCCGTCACCGCGAGCAACGGCTTGGCCCCGGCCAGATGCGAGAGAAAAGAACCGGCAACAATCGCGGGAGTTCCGATGCCCACGCTCCACCATACGATCTCCCAATCCAACAGCCGGGAGCGCGAATACTCGGCGGATGCGATGACAGTGCTCGGTACTGTCGCAGGAAGGGGGACGCGACAGCCACAAAACCAGGAAAACCCAGCAGGCTCAGCAACGGTGTCGCCACCGCACTGCCTCCTTTTCCAAAGAGGCCTCCCAAAAAACCAATGATTGCCCCGGTCAGAAAGCTCCCAGATGCTGCCAGGTCAATTGACTTCTTCTCCCTGCAAACTCCGCGGAAAGAGGCGTTCGCCCATAGTGATATCTAATTTCTGCTTTTCTGGACCGGCTTGGCACTCCGTCGAGACTCGACAGAACAGGAGTTCGTGCGTCACGTTGGCACACCGAACTTAGGCAGCAGCCACTGGGTCAAAGCGACGTAGGCAACGAGAAAGAGAATCATCCATGCCCAATCTGCCATTCAGTTCTCCCGTCCCAGCGCCCCTGGTGATTGTAGTCGCGACTGCTGCGAAGAGGGATCACTCTTTTCGGGCGGGTTGGGCGCTGACGTTGCCAGGGCTCGCTGAATATTTCGCTCGGCTTCGTGGTGACCAACCAGGCCTTCCACAAAGCGGGTGATGTGTCCGTCCCGTCCGATGTAGATGGTTGTGGGTAGTCCTTCTACGCCTCCGTACTCCTCTACCACTTTGTCATCCGCAAACAGTACTGGATAATTCACACCGCGTTGTCGAATGAAATCCAATACTGCTTTCGGATCTTCGTTGTCGACCGAGACACCAAGCACCTGCAGGCCCTGGGGACCGTATTGTTTTTGAAAGTCGACGAACCAGGGAATCTCTTCGCGGCAGGGCGGGCACCATGCCGCCCAGAAGTTGAGCAGGATCGCCTTGCCGCGGTAGTCAGCGAGTCTCACGGTGGTTCCATCGAGTGCCTTGAGTTGGAAATCAGGAGCGATCGAGCGATCACTACGCGGATGACTCATTCTGAATCGGTGGCTTGCGTAGAGCATGATGCCAACGACCAGAAACGTGAACGCTAGAACTCGCAGCCGATACGCGTTCATTTATGCGCGAACTCCCTTTCTGCCGACTGCTCCGGCGGTGTACTTCTGCACCCGACTGCCTGTCGTGCACTGCTGCGGCACACCATGTCGCACAGCTTGAATACCACTGGATCGGCGATGCTGTAAGAGATACTGTTGCCGGAACGCTGGCGGCCGACCAAACCGGCGTCGAAAAAAATCTGCAGGTGCTTCGATACGTTGGGCTGACTCCCGTCGATGGCCTCGACAACCTGGTTGACGGTCATCGCCTCATGCTGGAGCGCCTGCAGAATCCGCAGACGGCAGGGATCTCCCAGAATCTGGAATCGCCGGGCAACCAGGTCTATCATCTTTCCATGGATCATAAACTTCTCTGTGGGATTGGATGCAGGCATCGAACTGCCAGCTTCACTATATAATTATATAGGAATATAGATGGAACGGGAGAAATGGATTGGAGGTTCTTCAAATGCGAGCTGATATCGAACAAGCTATCACAGTTATGAAGCGCGGCGAGGACGACGCACGGGAAAAGGCAGTGGCCTTGCTGCAGGAGTCCGTTTTCTCCTTCAGCATGCGAATATGCGGCCACCGCCAGAATGCCGAGGACAACATGCAGGAAGTCCTGGTGAAGTCGCTCCCCTACCTCGAGAGATTCCAAAACTCCAAGGCGCTCGCTGTGTGGCTGTACAAGGTGGCGAAGAATCGCTGCCTCCTGAGCCGTCGCAAAAGCAAATTTGCACCGAAAGCGGAACTATCCCTGGAAGAAATGGTGCCGGGTCTTACGGATCTGGAGCGGACTGATGGACGCGCGAGCGTGAGCCCGGAAGAAGCCGCGATCCATAGTGAACAGGGCCAAAGGTTGCGGGAAGTGATTCAACTTCTCCCGCCACACTATCGGATTGTGCTCGAATTGTGCGACTTGGACGGCCTGACGGACGGAGAGGTTGGGGAAATTACCGGCCTGCGTCCAGGAACAATACGCGTGCGCCTGCATAGGGCTCGCCTATTCGTCCGGAAAGAGCTGGCTATGCGCAGCGAGTGCCCCGGCAACCACGCCACGCTCCTAGACGTGGAAGCTCAATCTCGCAAGGACAGCCGCAAAGATATTCGTAGAGTTGACGAACAACCTCATCGAGTGGCTGAACGGCATTCCAGTCGGATGATCGAGACCCATCTGGCGAATCTAGCCTCCGTTTGGCCCGTTGTGGCAGTCGTAACAGCTGACTTGGTGTCCGGCTGAGAACGTCTTAGACCCGCCATCTTCGACAGAGAACGTGCGCGCCGCAGGGATCGACGACAGAGCTGTACCCGTGTAATTCGCGCCATGGCAATAGGCGCATTGGGTATAGCCTCCGTTCTCCGCGTACTGATGGTGCTGGTTCACCCAGCTTTGATCGATGTTGTGCATTCCGTGCGGTCCGCCAGCCTGCGTTAAGGGCGCCGTGGTGTGACAGACTGTGCATTCGACGATCTTCCCCGTGTGTCCCTGCAGGTTGGTGCTGTAAAGATTGTCGTTGGGCTGAAGAGTAGGATACTCAGCGTGTTGGGATCCGTGGCACGATGAGCAATACAGAAATCCGTGTCCCGCGCTGAAACGGTAAAGGTCTTTCCCGGTCGTGGGCTTGTTAGGGTTCGTTGCAAAGGTCGAGTCCGCGGTGACGCGCCAGTTGCCACTTGAATCGAAAGTCGTCGGATAGCGCACACCCCCGGTATGACACATCTGGCACGCCGGCAAATCCAGCCATCCCTGGCGTGCTGCAGCCCCCACCTTGGTCAGATTTCCATGGCAGTCATAGCAGGCAACCTTGTTCATCGCGCCGCGTTGGCACTTGGTCTGTTGTCCAGGATGGCACAGGTAACATGACGCAAACGGTGTGGTCGCATTGTCGAGAGTCGTGCCCGTTGCGGGGTTGATCACAGGGCCGTGCATGGCGTGCATGTCCATGGTGAGTGGATTGATGCCCGCAACCCCTGCAGCGCCGAGCGCATTGGTGGAATGACATGCTGCGCACAGAATCGGCGTTCCCGACTTGGCAGTCTGATACAGACTCGACTGATATGTATAGCCATGCGTCTGCAGTGCGTTCAGGTACCCGGTGATGTTCCAGCGATCATCATGTTTCTTGAGAATGTTGAGCTTCGTATCTTTCGCGGGATCAGGATCGTTCTCCCAGCCCGCAGCAGGCTGCGTAGCCGAATCAATCCCTGAGGCGTGACAAGTACTGCAGGTCATCTCGTCGCTGACGGCGAGCACAACGGTTGTTGTCGCCAGAATATTACCGCCTCCGTCTTTCGCAACGATCTTTGCCATCGGGTAGGGGTTCCGGTTTCCTGCGTCGTCGTAAGGTATGGTCGGAATGCCAACCGCTTCCCAAACTCCTAGAGCGTTGTTGTAGCTCATCGGTTGCGGAGTTGTGCTCTGCACCTTGTTGCCGGTCAGCCCCGTGTCCGGCGCAACTGTCGTCAAGAATAACGCCTGCACGTTGGACCAGAAATTCGTCTTACCCGAGCTGGAGGTATTCGTCGAACCTGCGGTGTCTGGAGTCGCTTCATAGGTCACCGTAACTCCGCTGGTAACGACGACAGGGGGCTCGGCCCTTTTTACCACTTGGGCATGGATCGTGTTGTATGGCGGCAGAACGCCAAAGATCGAGTAGTCCTTGCCGTCGATGCAGTGCATGCCCAGCTCGCTCCAGGCCGTGACAACGTAGGCACCGGACTGCGGCGGGGGAGGAGGGGGTGGCACCGGGGGCGTGCCGTTAGAACCGCTACCACAGGAAGAGATGACCGCCAGATTGGTGACGATCGCAAACAACCATACAAGTTTCCTCATCGCCGTCGCTCCGCCTGCAGTCCTGCTTGGGGAAGGGCTTTCTGGACCGTGGTCGAGTCTTCAACCATCCATTGAGATCACATGTGTTCCGCGTTTGTCAGTGACCCGATACACCCAGTCCGGTGACCACGGACACTCCTGGTGGCCTCACAAAGCGCAAGCTCGGCAAACGGCAGAAACACGGTTTGGATGTTTAACTTGAGGACTGTCTTCAACGGCAGCCTACGGCCTGACCGGCCGCGCGCTACTTCGCTCAGGTGAACCCGCGCGAACCGGAAGCGGCGCATCCGCCGGCCGAAAACGTCGAGAACTGGCGCTCAACCTTCACCGAGTGGCAGCCTGGGCACTTCAGATCGTCGTCTGCATCCTTCATGCGGCGCAACAATTCAAACGTCTTTCCGCAAGCCCGGCACTGGTATTCATAGAGAGGCATTATGGATCCTCGTTCTCGCTACTCAATCGTAAATTCCCACCCACAATACTGACCAGAAGGTGTCTCAGGTGGACAATGCAGGCAGGTCGTGCGAATTCGCGGATCAACCGTTGCGGCGAACATCTCGAACTCAATGATGCCGACGCTTTTGCAGGGAAAGTCCGCTAGGCCTTTGCGCCGCCTAGCTTCCTGAACTCGACAGACGTCCATGAAAAAGCGTAGCACCTTGCGGTCATCCGACCATTTGGTCCGTTGAGAGTTGATGACCGCGTACAGGCGAAGATTCAGAGCTCGTTCGAGCGCCGCCAGCCCACCAGCGGCCGGAATGTCGAATGTCGCCATGATGCGTCGGGCCTCGACTTCGGCGAAGCGTTTCCAGGAGCGACCGTCCAAATCAATGGCGGTTTCCATATCGAAACGCTCTTCGGCAGCAAGGAACCAACAGCCATCGTGGGCGAGCCAGTTCTTGGCAAACATTTCCAGCGCCCGCAGTAGGTCCTCGCGGCCCATCGCTTCGAACGAATTTCCTGTTTGAGGTGACATAGACCTACGCTTTATCTCGTATCCTGATTAACCCCGCATCGCGGTCGAGCTTGCGTCGTCTTTCGATACCTGTCGAGTTGAGCTTCCGCCACACGCCGCACATTGAGCAGGTTGCACTCGAGTCCGAGGCACCGGTTCAACCTCGGACTGGAGAGGAAACCCAAGCCGACGCCACATGTGGAATCCGCCCTGCAGCGGGCGCACCTTCGTAACGCCGTATTTCCGCAGTTCGACTGCAGTCATCGCACTGCTGGCTTCATTCGGACAGGTACAGTACAGCACTACTTCGTGCTCGCGAGGAATTTCGCGATTGCGCCTTCCAAGTTCCTCCATCGGAATCCGAATGGCCCCCGGAATCGTGTACGGCTCCGGCAGGAAGTCAAGAGAATGACGGAGGTCAATCACGGTCACCGGTTCATGCCGGTCCAGCTTTTCCTTGAGTTCCTCCGGACTGATGCGGGCCATTCGCAGGTCCTGGAGAAAACGCTGTCGTCGGAGGTGCTTGCGGATTAGGAAGGCAGCCACTGCGGCGATCATCATAGTGACGAACAGGAATGCGCTAAAGCGCCACGCGTAGACAGCGGCGCTTTCGAGTTGGCCGGCGAACACAAACCCCAGGAGTTCGAAAGTCGTTGCCCAAATGAGGATCCCTATGGCGTCGACGACTGCAAACTGCCACAAGGAAACGCGGATCGTGCCGGCCACCGGCGCCGCAAACGCATTCAGGCCAGGCACGAATTTAGCGACCAGGAGCGAACGCAAGCCATGCTTCTTCAAGAGATCCTTCGCGCGACGAGCGCACGAATCCGGCTCCAGGCACACCCGGCACAATCGGCCGAGCGCCCGCGGGCCGCTCGCATACCCGACGCGATACCAAACCAGATCCGCTGTAAGAGCTGCAATGATGATCAGTACCGTGAGAAAGGGCAGGTTGATGCGGCCTGTCCCCGCAATCGCACCTGCCGCCAGCAGGATCGGCGCAGCCGGTACCGGAATACCGATCTGCTCGGCAAACACCCAGGCTGGCAGCACTATGTAGCCATAGCGCACAAGGTCACCCAGAATCGCGTTCACGTCTTCTGTTTTCGGCCTCCGGAGAAAGAATGCAGACAATGCGGATTTGTTACAACAAACGGCGGAAATGGGGGATTGGTTGTTCCGACGGATGTGTCCAGACCAAACACCGCTGTTTTCTCGTTCGGACGACGGGCAAGCCGGACGAACAGATTCAGGGAACACTGTCGATCATCCGCGCGCAGGTGTTGCTTCGCTAGCGGCCATGGGCTGCAGCTTCAACCGCCGGAGTAACTGCGCATTCACAGCCACGATGATGGTGGAAAGGCTCATTGCGACTGCGCCAATGCTCATGGGTAGATCGAATCCCCATCGAACGAGAAGCCCTCCCGCGACCGGAATAGCGGCAAGGTTATAGGCGGTTGCCCAAACCAGATTTTGGATCATCTTTCGGTAGGTAGCACGAGACAGTTCGATCGCTCCCACAACGTCGCGCGGGTCGCTGCGTACAAGCACGATTCCGGCGGACTCAATCGCTACATCAGTTCCCGCGCCAATCGCGATTCCGACATCTGCGGTCGCCAGCGCCGGGGCGTCGTTCACGCCATCGCCAACCATTGCGACCCTCTTGCCACCCGACTGAAAGCGCTTCACTGCAAAAGCCTTGTCCGCAGGGAGAACCTCGGCTGCAACGTCATCTATGCCGATGCGACGGGCGACCGAATCGGCCACCGTCTTGGAGTCTCCGGTGATCATTGCGACCCGGATACCAAGCCGATGAAGCTCCGTGACCGCCTCTTTCGATTCAGGCCGAATCTCATCTTCGACTGAGAAAGCCCCGATCAGTCGCCCTTCGGCGACGACGTAGAGAACCGTCTTCCCCTCGGACGCCCAGGCGCTCGTCAACTTTTCGACTCCTGGCGGCTCTGTTATCTTGCCTTCGATTAACAGACGATGAATTCCGGCACCCTCAGAAAATGATGATCATGAACGTTGTTTGGCCGATTACGGCCTTGTACTTTGGGCCTGCTGGCGTATGGGGCTATTTCAAGTCGGTACCAAAGATGACGAAGCAACACCAGCAAAACATGCAGAACGAGATTAGATCGGAGCTTCGAGGAGAACAGTCCGGAGCTCCGATAGGGATACCTTCCTCTGGGCCATCGGGTGAGCGCAGCCCGTCGCGTGGAGCAGATCGCCGTCGCCACTACCCATTGTGGAGCAGGCTGCGCGCTTGGAGATATTGCTGGCGAGTGGTGGATTTTTGGCGCCGGTGTGCTCATCGCAGGCGGCGAACTGGGTACCCGGTTGCTGGTCGATTTTCTGCTCGCTTGGGCATTCGGAGTCGTGTTCCAGTACTTCACGATCGCTCCGATGAGAGGTTTGTCCCTTGGAAAGGGCCTGTTGCATGCCATGCGTGCAGATACGCTGTCGATTGTCGCCTTTCAGGTCGGAATGTCTCTTTGGGCCCTGCTAACGTACTTCGTGCTTTTTCCGAATCCGCGCCTGAAGGCGAACGATGCGGTCTTCATGGTTCATGATGCAAATCGGCATGGTTCTCGGGTTCTTCACCTCGTATCCGGTTAACATCTTCCTCATCAAGGCCGGATGGAAAGAGAAGATGCCGCAAGACAAGAACGAGACCAAGAAAACGATGCGAAGAGAGCAATTCGGGCAGGAGCGCGCCGCGAGAGCGCGTGCTGCGACGATTGACTCGCCAGTCTTGATCCTTTTTTTTTCTTGATCCTGGCTTTCACTGAACTCCTTCTCCACGTGTCCCAATCGGGAAACTGGACACAGAAGTGCCTGCGTCACTCTCGCCTGTGATCCTAATCACACCCTCTCGCAGTTTCGAATGAGAAGCTCGAACCACGCCACTTCGGGGAGCAATCCTAGCTGAGGAGCTCAACGAAACGTGCAGGCCGTGATACCGGCGCGTGTTGTCTGTAACAAAATGCGCGCATTTCGGTTTATTCAAGGCAACTAGCAGTATCGGCCACCTGGGGCGGATAGAAAATCACGTACCGGCGGCCTACAGGGCGGTAGAGATGGCCGACTCCTTCCTGCCCGCTCAGGAGCAGAACAACGCAGCCTCAGGTTTCCGCCGAAGGATGTGCATGGGATGAGCCAGAAGCTCCTCATCATCGTTGGTGGTCTGCTCGTGCTGATACTCCTGCCGACTCTTGCTTGGAACGGTCTCGTGCAGCAGGGCAATGCCTCGGCCTTCGATATGCTCCTGCGGCTCAGCCCCACGCGGGTCAGTGCGGCGCGGCAGGGCGTGGTGTTGCTGGCGATCGACGACGAAACGGTCGGCCGGTACGGGCCTTTGCCGCTTAACCGGTCGGTCGTGGCAGAAGCGCTGAAACGCATCGCCATGGCAGAGCCCAAGGTCCTGGTGGTCGATGTGCTGCTTTCGGAAAAGACACGAGAAGAGGACGACGCCAGCCTGGCCGATGCCCTCAGCCGGTTTCCAAGCGTGGTGCTGGCGGCGGCATTGGAAGCGACCCAGGATGACAAACAGCCTCAGTGGATAAGGCCTCTTCCCGAGTTTCAGAGCCATGCGTTTGCTCTTGGGCACGTTCACTTCGAGCCGGATCGCGACGGACTTGCCCGCACCCTGTTGCTCACAAAAGCGAATGCTGACGACCGCTATTGGGCGCTCGGCTTCGAGGCCTTCCGCGCCGCTCTTGGAGCGCAGGGGCCGCCAACCGAATATGCGAAAGCACTACGGGTCGGAAATCAATTCGTCCCGGCTGCGGATTCCAATGGCCGCTTGTTGTGGATTCACTACGACGGACCTGAAGGAACCTTCCGCCGTGTTTCCCTCGCCAGCGTCCTGGATGGCCGGACGCCTCCCTCCAGCTTCGCCGGGAAGGTAGTCGTGCTCGGCGTGACTGCACAAGGTGCCGGAGATCGCTTCTACACTCCGTTTTCTACCGGACTGGGCATGAGCGGAATAGAAATCCATGCCAACATTTTCGGCACGCTATTCGACGCCTCGTATCTGTCTCCGCTGAGTTCTCTGCTGGAATTCGTGCTGCTATTCACCATCGCTGCCCTGGTGGCCACTGCTGCCTGGTGGCGCCAGGGACGCCTGTTGGCGCCGGTCGCGATCACCGGAGTCTTTGCGATCCCGGTGTTCTCGTACTGGATGCTGCGCGCCGGTGTGGTTGTGCCGGTTGCCTCCGCGCTGGTTATCCAGGTCGCCGCTTCCCTGGCGGGTTTCCTCGCACATACGCGGTTCATTCGCAGCCGCCTGGGCGAAGCCATCGAGGGCCGGCAAGACTATGCTTTTCGCCTGCAGGCGGTCGCACACGAGATCAAGACTCCGCTTACGGCGATTCACGCTTCCAGCCAACTCATGACAGAACCCGACGTTCCCGAGAATAAGAAAGAAGAGATTGCTCACCGAATTCACAAAGAAGCCGGCCGCCTTTCCGGTGTCGTCACCACGTTCCTCGATGTGGAACGTCTTTCGGCCGGCGTGTTGAAGCTCGAAAGGCGCGAGGTTGACCTTTCTGCACTGGTGGCGGACGCCGCCGAGCGTGCCGGATTGCTGGCGCTGAAGAAAAACATCGGAATCGAGCAGGATCTAGAGCCTGGAGTGATCGCAGCGGATGCGGATTTGCTTCAGTTCGCGGTTTACAACCTCCTGGTCAATGCCATCAAGTACAGCCCGGATGGATCATCCATCCGGGTTACGTTGCGATCCAGCCGCCAGGCTTGCTGTCTGGTAGTTGCTGATCAAGGCTGCGGCATTGAGCCCGCCGAACAGAAACACGTTTTCGAGCGTTTCTATCGAACCCAGAAACACCGCGACGATACCAAGGGAGGTTCGGGCGTTGGCCTGGCGTTGGTGAAGGAAATCGTGACCCAGCACGGAGGCACGATCGAAGTGGAGAGTCACCCTGGAAAGGGTTCTACGTTCAGCGTGTCTCTGCCGCGAGAGGTGGAAGGATGAATACAAGACCGTCCGTTCTGTTGGTCGATGACGACGAGGGGATTACTTTTTCCATCTCCACGCTCCTCGAAGCCAAGGGCTATCCGGTCACGGTGACCAATAGCGGGAGCGAGGGCTTGCGTCTAGCCTCGGAAGCGCGCTTCCCATTGGTTCTGTCCGACATCTACATTGACCGCGTAACCGGGCTCGACATCCTGAGGGCTGCGAAACAGGCGAATCCGGCGTGCGCGGTCATCCTGATAACCGCCAAAGGCTCGATGCGAACCGCCGCGGCAGCAGAAGTCCAAGGCGTGTTCGATTATCTGGCCAAGCCTCTGGAGATGAGCCACCTGCTCGAAGTGGTGGAGAGAGCTGCGCGGTCGCTCCAACCGGAGGAACCGGTCGCTCCTGAGGCCGCTTCCGACGAGGAGATCGTAGGCGTAACGCCGGTGATGATCAACCTGTATAAGAACATCGCGCGGGCAGCGCGATCGGAAGACACGGTCTTAATTCGCGGAGAGACAGGGAGCGGTAAAGAACTGGTAGCGCGCGCCATTCATGCCGCAAGCAGTGCCGCGCAGCACCCGTTTGTACCCGTCGACTGCGCCGCGATTCCCGAGAGCCTTTGGGAGACCGAACTGTTCGGTGCCATCAGGGGTGCCTTTACCAGCGCCGAGAGAGATCGCGCCGGCATCGTCGAACAGGCCCGCGGTGGAACCGTGTTCCTTGATGAGATCGGAGAAATTCCGGCGTCGTTTCAGGCCAAGCTGCTCCGGTTTCTGGACGCAAAAGAATATCGGCCGATTGGCGCAACCGCACCGAGAACGGCGCGCGTGCGAATCCTCGCAGCCACCAACCGGCCGCTTGAGGCAATGGTCGAGGCCGGAGAGTTTCGCGCCGACCTCTATCACCGCCTGAACGTACTCCAGATTCACGTTCCGCCTTTGCGCGAACGATCGCAGGATATCCCGCTACTCGCCGACCGGTTTCTCAACGAAGCCAACCGCCGCCAGGGCAGACACGCACGACTGGAACCCCCAGCTGTTAAGGCGCTCGAAGCACACGAATGGCGGGGAAATGTCCGGGAATTGAAAAATACCATCGAGCGAATGGTGGCGATGTCTTCCCCAGGTCCTCTCGGCGAAACCGAGGTCCAGCGGGCCTTGACGACTGGCTTGGCGGAGCGAGCACCGACCACCAGGGCCGAGACACTCGAAGATGCGGAAAAAAAGCACGTCCTAGAGGCGCTGCGGCTGGCCGGCGGTAATCGTACGCTGGCAGCCGAACGGCTCGGGATTCAGCGCCGCACCATTTACAAGAAACTCGAACGCTGGGGTCTCATGCGCGATGGGCACGCTGGTGTGCCCGGAACGCACGGAACGGACGAAGAAGAGGAAAACTAGGACCCTGATATCAATAACTTGCACTGCGCCGTAACGGTTACGAGATTGCTTTTACGGGAAACGAGGCCAATGTGACTCGGACCTACTTCAATTTGACGGTTCTGGTTGTCCTGCTGCTGGTTGCCCTGCCCATGTGGGCAGCTCCCGGCAGCGTTGAGGGACAAATGACCGCCGTGAAGGGGAACGTTAGCCTGGTACGCGGTCAGGCGGCTCCTGTCCTTCTGCACAAGCACGACACGGTCGAACCCGGCGACGAGATCCTCACGGATCGCAAATCGTCGGCCACCATCCGGATGCCCGATGGCAGCACTGTCCGCATCTACCCCGACTCGCACGTTGTCCTTCGCAACGAGACCGGCAGCTGGAAAGAATTCTTTCATGTCTTCCTCGGCACCGTGCGGGTCCAGATCGAAAAACTGAGTGGCAGACCCAATCCCAAATCGATGACCACGCCGACCGCAATCATCGCGGTAAGGGGAACTATCTTTAGTGTGGCGGTCGAAAAGACTGGGGACACTCAGGTGGGCGTTGGAGAAGGACTCGTCAGTGTGGCGAACCTGCTCCAGCCTCAGAACGAGGTGCTGCTCAAGCCCGGTCAGTCGTGCTGGATGAGGCACGGCCAGCAACGTCCCACCCAGCCACAAATGATGAGCCAACCCATGCCCGGCCTGATGGGCATGAATGGGATGGGCATGGGCGGATGGGGCGACATGGGCATGGGAACAGGCAAATCGACGAGCGGCATGGGCAGCAAAGGCGGCATGGGACAAACGGGTCCGCACAGGTAGTTGGTCCGAGTCACGAACCTCAATCTCATTTCGAGGTAAAGGCAATGAAAAGCATCGTAACGGCGTTCTTAACTTTGTTCTTGTTGGCAGCTGTTCCCACTACCGTACTGGCCCAGAGGGGCAGCGGCATGAGTCATGGCAATGGCGGTGGATGGGGCATGGGTTCCGGACGCCAGATGGGCGGCTGGCAGAACATGGGTTCCGGAAACTGGGGCTCGATGGGTAGCGGCCCAATGGGACAGTGGGGAAACGGTGGCTGGGCGGCGGGTAACCGGGGCAATCACCAGTGGGGGCGGGGCCAAAACAGGAATCAGCGTCAGGACAGGAACCGGAACCGCAATGCCAACAATGGTCAATACGGAGGCAACCAGGGCGGCAGACGTCAGGGGAGCACAAACCGACACTAGCGATCACCCGAATCCCTTGCGGGACGGAAAAGGTAGCGATGTCAGTCGGGAGCGGGTTGGCGGCACGACAGCAGGTCCGTTCCCACTGCATCCGGGTGAAAGCTTCGATCACAATCCAAAGTGCTGAGAAATCTTATTCCGAGGTTGAAGATCATGCAGAATTTCTTAGAGCAAAAAATCTGGCGAGGCGCAACCTATAGCGCCTGCGCTGCCCTTCTTATCTCATTGCTGTTGCTGCTTGGATGCGGCGGCGGAACTTCTTCTTCGCAGAATCCAAGTCCCCAACCGAACACAACGGCTCTCCAGGTCAACCTTGGCGATGCTCCTTCGGATCGGCTGGTCGCGGTTAGCATGACCATCGGATCTATGACGCTCACCAACGGAAGTGGAGGCAGCGTGACCGTTCTCTCCTCTTCTACGCCGGTCGAAATGATGCACCGGATGGGAACAGTAGAGCCGATTTCCCTGATGAACGTTCCCCAGGGCACGTATTCGGGCGTCACCGTCAACATCTCATCCGCAACCGTTCTGTATATGGATCCGACTACGATGCAGCTGGTGCAGAAATCCCTTCCGGGTGCCATGGCGGCAAATGTGAACTTCAGTCCAAGCCTGACTCTGGGTGCCTCGCCGATGGTTCTCAACCTGGACATGAACATGGCGTCATCGGTTTCGATTGACAACTCGGGCAACGTAACGATGACGCCCACCATGACGGCCTCGATGAACCCATGCTGCACAGGCAATTCTCAGGGCCCGCAGAATGGCGGGATGGAGCACATGACCGGATCGGTGATGAGCTTCTCCGGCAGTTCTTTCACGATGTCGATGATGCAGAGTTCCCAAAACATCTCGGTGACAACCGGCTCCAACACACAATTCATGGGCATGGGCGGGATGGGCGGCATGTCCAACGGCATGATCGTCATGGTAGACGCCAACATGCAATCGGACGGAACCTTCATGGCCCAGAAAGTCGAGTCGAGGATGGCGATGTCCGGCGGCTCGATGGCGGACGGGCTTATAACGAGCCTCACCGGAAGTCCTGTGACACAGTTGACCATTGGCACGATGGATGGCACAGGTTCGGGGATGATGGGCTCTGAGCTTGCGGGCACACTGACAGTGAATGTTAGTCCAACGGCTGTGTTCAATATCGATTCCGATAACGTGGACATGAGTAATTTGCCGTTCACTCCTACTTTTGACGGAACCACCTTATTCAAGGGGCAACGAGTCGAGGCTGTCAGTAGCACCGGGATGATGTCGGGCGGCGGCATGGGCGGGATGATGGGAGGTGGAACCATCAATGCCAGCGAGATCGATCTGGAGCAGCAGGGTCTGAGTGGAACCGTCTCAGGTTACGCAGGTGCTGTGCCGACCACGTTCACGCTCACGCTTCCAGCTGACTCCGCCTTCACAACTCTGACCGGATCGACGACGGTAACTGTCTTTCAGCAAGCTGGGACGGAACTGTGGGGCATGACGGCGATCACCAACGGCAGCACGGTGCACGTCCGCGGCCTGTTGTTCTTCGACGCCGGCACATACAAGTTTGTCGCCGGACGGATTATGGCACCGTAGATTGACGGGCAGACTGGTGGATCCGCGCCGTCCGAGAAGCTGGATGTTCGCCGCTTCGTGTGCGATGTCGCGTAACAACGATTCCGTCCCACTGCATTCATCAAGGCTGGTGGCTGCAAGGACTGGTGGAAATGGCAACGTGACTTGGCAATTTGACCTGGGTTGACACGACCCGAGTGCCCACAATGGAGGGGTGTATGTTTGAAGATCTGTTAGAGAAATTGAAAAATTGCGACCAAGTCCAATATGAGGCTGGTCAAGATTTCATTCGTATCCTCCCAGCAAGCCCAGCGGGATTTCCACTCACGATGGAGTGGATCTGGGACACCCGCTTCACCCTATTTCTGGGCGGTTGGCACGAAGATTTCGGCTCCTATGAAGACGCCCTGAGCTGTTTTACTCGCGCCGCTGCCGGGGACTACCGACTGAAAGCCAGAAGCAAGGGCAGTTTTCCTTTTCGCTGGACAGTTGAGTATTGGGACGGCTCGTCCTGGGTCGAGCGCTCGACGACAACCAATCTCATCTATCCGTTCTGGAAGCCTACGACCACGAAATATCTCCGCAATCACTTGCACTGTGAAGGCACTCCGGATGCATCACCGTCGGCGTGGAGCTTAGCGGCGGCCTCGTGACCGATGCTTGTTCGACGTGGGCCTCCTAATCTCCTCTGGCGCGCAGTGGCAGGAGCCGTTTGTGCCCGTTGACTTCCCCGCGATTCCTGCGTGCGGCTGGCCAGCGGCATTCGTACCTTCGCGGCCGAACGCCTCGGTATTCAGCACCGCACTCTCCACAAGAAACTCGAATGCTGGGATCGCATGCGCGAAGGGCACACCAGAGTGCCCGGAGCGCATGGCCATAGCTGTGAAGAAAAACAGTAGGCTCCGTCTTATGAGTAACTTCCATCTGCACCGTCGCGGTCATTGGATTGCTTTTACGGAGAGCGAGGCGAAAGTGATTTGGACTCACTCCAATCTCGCGGATGAGATGGGGTGGCTTCACACGGCTACTGGAACGACATGCACAGCGGGTCGCACAGGAGCGGTGAAAGGGCCACACCGGCAGAATGAGACAGAGGTGCCGCACAGATAGTGAGTCCGAATGACACGCCTCAATCTCATTTCGAGGTGAAGGCAATGAAAACGGTAATGACGTTTCTTCTCGCTTTGGTTTTCGCCCTGATTGTGCCAACCTTCGCAGCCGCGCAAAGAGGTGGAGGCGGTCACAGCCACGGTTTGGGAATCGGCCTGAACAGCGGGAGCATGGGTTCCGGGCACCAGATGGGCGGAGTGCAGAACCGAAGTGCTGATAACCAGCGCTCCATGAACTGCAATCAATCGGGCACTTGCACGCACGATCAGTTGCGCGATCGCGATCGCGACCGCCTTCATGCGAGGGACCGCGAGCGGCAACATTCTGACCGCGGGAACAACGGAAGTAACCATGGCGGCAACGACCAGGGGCAGCACGGAAACGATTGGTGGTCGCAATCGTGGTGACACTCTGAGTTCAATGCTGTCCTAGGAGGCATCCAGGAGGGCCGGGGCGGAACCCAAACCAGGCCGCCCCGCTCTCTCAGCAACCGCGCTTCGGTGGACGCGAAACATCCGCCGATCGTGTCCAGGAATAGGAGTCTTTTATGCACAAAATCATCTTCGCACTATTCATTTCGCTATCTCTCCCAGGGTTTGCTCAAACCAGCAGCACGGCTCTGGCTGCTGCGTTAACAGCATCAGCGCCATTGGAGCCAGCAATGCCGGCGTCGGCAATCGTCAGCCCATCGCCTGCTTTAAAAGCCGAACGGAGCGGGCTGCTTTCCTACATGGATTTCGGCGGCAGCTCAAACAGTAGTGGCCATATATTCCAATTCGGCTTTAGCGCCGGATACCAATTCAACGATCGCGTGAGCGTAACTGCGCGCGTGCCGTTCTATTTTGTGTCCGCGACCACAACCAGCACTTCTACCAGCGGCGGAGCGCAACAGACTACTCTTACCGATCACGGCATCGGCGATCCCTCCTTTTCTCTCTGGCTGCGCTTTCCTAATCGCGTCTTCAATTACAAAACAGGGATGACGACCTGGGTTCCAGTGGCGAATGTGAGCAGTGGGTTTACGACTGGCTCCGTGCTCGTGGACTGGAGCAATCAGTTCAGCCGGCCCGTGGGGCGCTTGCTCCCCTTCGGACAGGTAGATATCGCCAATACGGTGCCCGATACGCCCCTGTTTCTTCTCCCCTACACCGCGCAGGGCTTCAATGCTCGGTTTGAAGGCGGCACAAAGGTAGCGGTGACCAAAATCGTCAGGGCGGGCGCGTCCTTGTATTACGTGCTTCCCGCTGGCCAGCAGCACTTGTACAGCCGTGAGGTCGCGGGCTCCGGTTCAGGCGGCGGAATGGGTGGAGGGATGGGCGGTTCCGGAGGCATGGGCCAAGCCGGTGGGAACGATGGCTGGATGAACGAGCACCTGACCGTGGGAAACGATCTCACTCGCGACCACGGATTCTCAACTTGGCTGACAGCGAACCTCCCCCACTTTGTCGACCTCCAGATCGGCTTTACACGAAGCTACGCTTACAACCTGAATACCGTGTCGTTTGGCTTTGGGTTCGATCCAATTCAAGCCCTGCACCACCGGCATGAGCAGCAGTAGGCGAATTGAATTTTGGTTCTGCCCGGGAGCGGCGCTTGCGAGGCAAATGATCGGCTTCATCCGCGAAGGGACTCTGGTTGGGCTAGTTGAGGTCACAGCCTGGCGGGTGTGACGAAATGAGTGA
Source organism: uncultured Acidobacteriota bacterium (assembly GCA_963807095.1). GTDB lineage: Bacteria > Acidobacteriota > Terriglobia > Terriglobales > Acidobacteriaceae > Sulfotelmatobacter. The sequence continues at coordinate 241,936 of CAWEAF010000006.1, forward strand.
CACACATCATGGAGGACTTATGTCTGGAAATCTTAACTTGCCCTTAGTGGCGGTCTTTAGTGCTCTTTGCTTGCTCCTCTCCCCGGCCTGGGGCGATTCCCTTCAGTTGCGGAACGGGAGTCTTATCAAGGGCACGTTTCTCGGTGGCACAGGCGACGAGATCAGTTTTCAAGTCGGGTCAAGGGAGCAGCGCTATGCCCTCGCCGATATCGTCTCCGTCAGTTTCGACGATGAAGGACGCACGTATCCAAGCGCAGAGTCCCAACCTCTCCCCGCTCCGCCGCAGCCGGAACCGGGCCAAAGTCTCCCGACTTCGGGAAGCGGGGACACCGTGAAGGTGCCCAGCGGCACACGCATCGTGATCCGCACCGTTGATGCCATCGATTCCAATCGCAATCAGGTCGGCGACAAGTTCCAAGCGTCGATTGATCACCCAGCCTGCAATCGAAGGCCTTCGCATCAGGGCCGAGGCGCTGCTGAAGATCTTGCCGGAAGCACCGAATCTGCAGCTGAGACTGGTCAGGTACGTAAGATTTCAATCGCCGCGAACATCACAAGTTGCTGTGTGCAATCGCTTTCACGAGATTGAGCAACGTCTGGCGCGCTGGTTGTTGATGAGCCAGGATAGAGTCGGCAGTGCTATTTTGCCTTTCACCCACGAATTTCTTGCGAGTATGCTCGGGACTGGACGCGCCAGCGTGACCATTGCTGCCGGAATCTTGCACAAAGCCGGAATGATCCGTTACGGACACGGAGTCGTGAAAGTTGTGAACAGAAAAAGGCTGCAAGAAGCCGCCTGCGAGTGTTACCGAACGATCAGACAATTTGAAACCGCGAGCAATTAAGCAACACCTTGCGTGGCGTTCATTTTCCGCAAGCCGTAAGTGAGTTCTCCGATTTTGCAGTCGCCTTATATTGAGGTATAGGTTCCAGTTCCTTGAACGCAGACGTGAAGGCATTGGACAAGCTCCACATCGTTCTGGGTTGGAATTCCTCATGCTGAGGATTGAAATAGAGTTCGTGCACTCTTCTGGCGCGAGGTGTTTCGGGACGTCTAGATCGCCCTCAACGAATGCCCCGTAGATCGTCAGCTTTGCCGCCTGTGCAGACAGCTGCTGCGATCGCCAACGTTCGACCTGCTGTCGCATTGGTTCAAAGTTCCGCTGCATTCGGTACACGCCCACTCAAATGCAATCGATGAGCGTGAAAAACGACTTTGAGTGTTTGGCGAGCACGGGAGTAAACACGCCCAGAGACAATGTTTCCAATTTCTGCCTCTGTTGGCTTCAACGTCGCAAAAACCCCGCTGGCTTGGAGGTCACGGCTTGCGATCTCGCTTTGCTGCCTATGAACCCGGGGAGTGGAGTTCATAAGGGTAGGTTCCGATCACGCGAATATGTGATGTCGATCACTGACCTCGGTATGGTGGCTGGTCCATAAGAGCTATCCGGTTCGAAAGTGCTGCTCGGCACGAGAACTCAAGCGCAATTCCGAACGAACGGTCGATTCATGGCAAGAGGTGGGTTGTGGACCTTTCCCTCAGCGACGCCTCGAAAAGAGAATCCCCCTCCAAGTGGTTATCCCCTCGTCTGGCTTTAGATCATGCACAACCTTCGGGCGTGCTCGGATGGCGATGCTGTCAAGCTGAGGTCGGAGGATCGGTACCTAGAGCAGTGTCTTCCCGCCAGGAGGAATGCTGATCCAACCGGAGGGCGGTTGCCAAGCACCTGCAATGTGGATGTCATGAGAAGCCGAGCAAAGGTGATATCGTAAAAGGGTCGTATCTTAAAATGAAGAGTTAATGAAATTTAGTGATTGTTGCAAATCTCTCCCTGCACCACAGCCGCCACTCGTAGATGACCACCTTCGCCGTCACGTCGGTCAACTCACTCCTCTGACAAGTTTCCACCTGCTTCCGCATAGGCTCGAAGTTTCGCTGCATCCGGTCGACGCCTACCGAAGTGCAATCAATCAAGGAGATCGACTTCGAATGTTTGGCGAGTACTGGAGTGAACGCACCGGGGAGAATATTTCCAAGTTCCGAAAATGGTCAGGCCCAACTTCTCCACCTCGACCACACATCCACAATCATCGAGTCGGCCGCCGGCGTCTGGGTCGAGCTTATAATTACGCTGTACCCAATGGCCCTTACCTCTGGCACGAAGCTCGGCCCCTATGAGATTCAATCCCCGCTAGGAGCGGGCGGAATGGGCGAGGTGTATCGCGCTCGTGACACACGTCTCGAGCGAATCGTTGCGATCAAGATCCTTCCCGCCGCCTTCGCCTCCGATACCGATCGCCTGTTGCGCTTTCAGCAGGAAGGCCGAGTTCTCAGCGAGCTGAACCATCCCAACATCTGCCATCTCTATGACGTAGGCAGCCAGAATAGTATTGATTTTCTGGTGATGGAGTTGCTAGAAGGCGAGTCGCTTGCCGACCGGCTGAGCAAAGGCCCTCTGTCCCTGGAAACAGCGCTGAAAACAGCTGTAGAGATCGCTGAGGCGCTCGACCGAGCCCACCGCGCGGGCATCGTGCATCGGGACCTGAAGCCCGGCAACATCATGCTGACTAAGACCGGGGCCAAATTGCTCGACTTCGGTCTTGCCAAGCCCGCGGCGACGGGAACCATCTTAGACAGTCAGGCCATGACTGAAGCGACGCAAACATCCCCGTTGACGGCTCGGGGCTCGCTGGTCGGAACGTTCCAGTACATGTCGCCTGAGCAAATCGAGGGAAGAGAAGCCGACGTGCGTAGCGATATCTTCTCCTTCGGCGCGGTCCTCTACGAGATGGTTACCGGCCAGCGCGCCTTCGGTGGAAGCACGCCGGCCAGTATTATTGCCGCCGTCCTCAACTCGAAACCGAAGCCAATCCTGGGGATACAGCCGCTGACGCCTCCGGCACTCGATCGCCTGGTCTGGACTTGTCTGGAAAAGGATCCCGAACTGCGCTGGCAGACTGCTTACGATATCAAACTCCATCTGGGCGCGATCCACGAACTCGGCGGTCCGGCGATTTTGTCTTCATCACAAAGGCGCAACCTCAGCAGGAGGGCAATGGTTGCCGTCGCGGCCGTGCTGGTTATCGCAAGCACAATCGTGTGGTGGCCTCCCCGGTCTGCGGTGCCCGGAGCTCAGGTGCACTCCTCAGTATTGCCGCCGGAGGGACAACAGTTCAATCCCAACGATTTTGCCCTCTCGCCTGACGGCAGCATGATCGCCTATACCACAGTAGGTCAGCGAGGTGGATTGTGGATCCGGCGGCTCGCTACTGGCAAGGATGAACAATTGCCAGGAACCGACCCAGCCTCCTCCCCGTTTTGGTCTCCGGATAGCCGCTCAATCGGTTTCTTCAGCAATTCCATGCTTAGGAGAGTCGATTTGGCAGGCGGCCCGGCGGTCACACTGGCCGAGGTACATGGGGAGCGCGGCGCCACCTGGGGTGCGGACGGGACGATTCTGTGTGCTCCTGACTATGGCAAGTCGGGACTTCGCCGTGTAAGCGCACAGGGTGGACCGCTGACCGCCGTCACGCAAGTCGATTCGGCGCGCGGGGAAGACAGTCATCGATGGCCTTCTCTGCTGCCCGATGGTCACCATGTTCTCTTTTTCGTGAGCAGCACCCGTACCCCGTTTGGCAGCAATCCGAATGACAACATTGCGGGGCTTTACCTGCTGGACCTGAAGACCGCCAGGACCAGCTATCTGACGCACTCCGACTCCGGCGCCCAGTACGCGAAGGGGTACCTGTTCTATGCGCTGCAGCACAATCTGGTGGCGCAAGGGTTTGGCAGCGATGGCCGAATTCTCGGCGCTCCCCAACCCGTCGCGGAACAGGTGCGGATCGACGCCAATCAGTGGCACGCTGGCTTCAGTGTCAGCGATCGGCTGATCGCCTGGGCAACTGCGCCGAGCATGACCAGTCGCCTCGCCTGGTTCAATCGCGACGGGAAAGAAATCGGTACCGTGGATGTGAAGGGTTCCCCTTACGTGGTATCGCTCTCACTGGATGGCAGGAAGGTCGCCACCAGCGTGGGCCAGCCCGGCGGCGACGCGGACGTGTGGGTCTATGACCTGGTTCATGGCGGAGAAACCCGTCTGACTTTTGGCAACAACGTCGGCTTCGCTCCGATATGGACTCCGGACGGGCAGGCGGTCACCTACATTTCGGCGGAGCGCGACGTGGGGGATAACGAGATTGTCAGCAAGCCCAGCACGGGTTTGGGAGCGGAAGCCGTGGTGGTCGGGCATGCCTCCAGGGTAGTCCCCAACTCCTGGTCGCCCGATGGGCGCCATCTGCTGTACATGAACTTCGCCGGGGGGAAGGGCCCGCGTCTCTGGGTACACGACGTTGGCTCGAATCCGAGCGACCATCCGCTCCTCCCCTCCGATTTGAACGCAGGGGAGGCCCGATTTTCTCCCGATGGCAAATGGATCGCCTACAGTTCCGGTTACGAGGTGTACGTTGTGCCTTATCCAAGTCTGTCGACTCGCTATGCCATCTCCAGCAGCGAGGCTGCCCAACCGGTGTGGGCAAGAGATGGAAGGCAGCTTTATTTCATAGCCGCGGACGGCACGTTAATGTCCGCCAGCCTCATGGAAAGGGCTGACGGTCTGCAGGTCGGCCCGCCGCGGGCGATGTTTCAGACGAACATCATCCAGGTTAAGGAAGCCTACACACAGTTCGATGTGTCTCCGGACGGCAGCCGCTTCTTGATTAACACCCGCGTGGAGCACGAACGCCAGCCGATCAGCATCCTCGAAAACTGGATTTTAGGATTGAAAGAATAGTGATCATCTCTTTGGATGACGAGAGCTTGGCGCCCGACACAGCGGGCGTGCTTTACGGCAATATTGTCATGACCCCTGATGGAAAAACATCTGTCTACCGCTACCGCCGAGCCACGACAACTTTGTATCTAGCGGAAGGACTGAAGTAAGGCCGGCGGATTTTTCACAGAAGTCGCTGCAACTGCATTCCCTCGGGTTTTGTAAGCATTAGTGACATTCGGCGCGGTAGGCACGCCCTGCCTTCGCGATTCTCGTGTTATCTTCGAGGCCCTATGCCCGACGCGGACGAAATCCAGCCGCAATCAGTTTCTCAAGAGACCGCACATTCCTTGCGTCGATTCCTGAAGTTTGGCGCAGGGAGTCGCAGCGGCCATTAGCTGCACATCCTCGGCGTGGGTTTCGGCCTTGGATCGGATCGAGTTCCTTAAACGCCGACGTAAATGCGTAGAGAGGCTCCAGATCGTTCGTGGACGAAGCTCTTCATACTGTGGTTCGAAGTACAAGTCATGCACGGTGCGGGCAAGGTGTTTTGGAACTTCGAGCTTGTCCTCGACGAATGCCTCGTAGATGACCACCCCGGCGGCCGAATGTGAGGGGGCTGTATTAAGACGACTTGCACGCCTCAGCGGATCTAACACCGCAATGAAAGAGGGTGCAGACTTAACTAACGGGAACTCATGAGCGACTGCGATTGCTGCATCTATCTATGGCTCTGCTAAGGAGAAGCGGGGAGTTACGATGTTATGATCGGGAAATAGTTTTGGCACGGCAATCGTTCTTGGACCGTGGGGCAGTTCTAAGCGCTATTACTTTCCTCGATAGGTCAGTCGAGAACATGTACTTGTGCCTCAGCACATCAGTCATTGCGAGGTATCAAAGATGTCATCCGCATCTTCTCCGCAGTCTCCCCGGCTTCATTCCGCTCCGTCGTTTGAATCAGAAGGCCGACGACTGATCTATTACGGCGCAGGCGCCTGCTTGGTCCTGGCCGCACTTCTTGCGACCTGGTCCAAGCTTAGGACGCTAGTGCTCTCTGATGCCTATATGCCCCACTTCTATTGCTTCCTGGGAAGCCGTGGGCTGGTTTGGAGCCACGTCCTCACAGATTCTCTGATTGGCCTTTCCTATCTCGCCATCTCCATCACTCTTGCGCACCTCGTCTACCGCGGCCGGCGCGAAATACCTTTTCACTGGATGTTTCTGGCTTTCGGATTATTCATCGTGGCTTGCGGAACGACCCACTTCATGGAGGTTGTCACGATCTGGGATCCGGTGTATGTCCTGTCCGCTGTGGTCAAGGGCTTCACCGCGCTAGCTTCGGTTGCGACTGCGGTCGCCTCGCCCTTCATCGTGCCGCAGATTCTCTTGATGGTTCACAAAGCTAAAGAGTCCGATCAATATCTGCGGTTTCTGGAGTCGGGATTGTCCGAGGGAGAGGCCGCCCAGGGAGAGTTGCGGAGGATCAATGAACTTCTCGAAGCTCGGGTCCAGGAACGCACCTTGGAACTGGATAAAGCCAACCAACAACTGAGGGCTTCCGAGAAGCAATACCGGCTTCTGTTTGAAGGCAATCCCATGCCCATGTGGGTGTTCGACCGGGACAGCTTGAGGTTTCTTGCTGTCAATCGAGCGGCCATCCGGCACTATGGCTACTCTGGCGAGGAATTCCTCTCCACGACGATCGGGGATATCAGACCCGATGAGGACGTTCCAAAGCTACTGAGCTCTGTGTCGAGGCGAGTGCCAGGGCTGAGCGAAGCCGAGTTGTGGCGGCACCGCAAGAAGGATGGGACGGTCATCCAAGTCGAAATCACCGCTCGGGTGTGTACCATTCTGTGTACCACGGTTGGCGCTTTTCGCAGCCAGCGAGCGACAACGGTATTTTTCGGCGAAAACAAACCCCGCTGATTTAGCGGGTCTTAGCGGCTGATAGTTGGTAGCGCTACCGGGAATCGAACCCGGGTTTGAAGATTGAGAATCTTCCGTCCTAACCCCTAGACGATAGCGCCATCGGCATTTGCATCAAAATTATAACAAAGGCACGCGCGTTGCCTCTCGTGCGCCTCGCCACTTGCGTCGCATTCGTCCAGCGCTCATTGAAGTGCCCTCGCGTCAGATGCCTAAACGTTTTGGCCTCTAAAGAGCCCGCGATCCCCTTTCGAAATTCCGCACTCCTCTATTGATTTTTTTTGTTCTCTTCTCGCCCATTAACAGCCCCATAAGCGCTATAGTGGGAAGTAACTTCGAGCCGCATTTTCCACAACTCAATAGCGAATGGGCAATACGTATGTTGTTCCCTTCATCAACCAAACCTAATCCTTCCTAATTTAGGAGTAGTTAAGGAGTACCCAACATGGCAAAACCTAGAGGTCCAAGAAAGACCAATGGCGAAGCGGGCACAACCCCGGTTGAACCCCGATCCGTCGCAGTCGAAACCCATGCAACCGAACCGGTGGCCGCTGAGACCAAGAGACCCAGTTTGCGGCCCTCGATCGTAAAGAACGACCGGGCCAATGTCCTACCTATTAATTTGGATGACGAGATTCGGCGCCTCGCTTACCTGCTCTCTGAGCGTCGCGGATTCGAACCTGGCCACGAAGCTGACGACTGGTTCACAGCCGAGCGCGAAGTCCGTCAGCGGTATCATCAACACAGCGCCTGAGCATTCCGCCTGCTGGCGGCCGAGCCCCGGCCGCCGTTAGCAGCGGAAACGTTTACGCTCGCAAACCTCGAATTCGTTCGATTTCCACCTCGTCCAGTTTCCTGCGGGATTGTGCCCTTTTGACATCACGTCCCGGCGCAGCCCCGGTTGCTCGTAACTCGACTTTCTGAAAAAATACTTTGGGGTTCTCCCAACATGGCGCAAGTAGGTAGTTTTGCTTTGCTCCTCGCCTTGGCGTTGAGCGTGTATTCCTTTGGAGCGGGCCTGCTCGCGCTCCTTTCCCAAGACGATCCGCGATCGGATCGGCTGGGCGAGACCGCGCGCCGCGCCGGGGTAGTGGTCTTTGCCGCAGTCTTTCTAGCCGCACTCGCGCTGGTGGTCGCCGCTTTTCGCAACGATTTCACGATTGCCTACATCTTCCACCACAGCAACCGCGATCTTCCCGGTCCGTATAAATTCGCCACGTTGTGGTCGGGCCAGGAAGGCTCTCTGGTTTTCTGGTCCCTGCTGCTTTCCGGATACGGCTTCGTTCTCCGCCTGCGCTACAAGACCGATCCGCGGCTGTTCGCCTACGCTTCGGTCGTTCTCGCGGCGGTGCAGATCTTCTTTCTCGCCATCGTGAATTTCGCTGCCAATCCTTTTGGCCTGCTGGAAGGCCCGCTCCGCGCTGACGGCAGCGGCCTCAATCCACTGCTGCAATATCCCGAGATGGTCATCCATCCGCCCATGCTCTATCTCGGATACGTCGGTTTCACCGTTCCGTTCGCCTTCGCGCTGGGCGCGCTCATCATGAAGTATCCCGGCGAAAAGTGGATTCACATCACTCGCCGCTGGACCATGGTTACCTGGGGCTTTCTCACTTGCGGAATCTTCCTGGGATCGCACTGGGCCTACTCCGTTCTCGGCTGGGGCGGCTACTGGGGATGGGATCCCGTCGAAAATGCCTCCCTGATGCCTTGGCTCGTCGGCACTGCCTTCTTGCACTCGGTCATGATGCAAGAAAAGCGCGGCATGCTGAAGGTCTGGAACATGTGGCTGGTTTTCGCCTGCTTCTGGCTCGCGATCCTTGGCACGTTCCTCACTCGCAGCGGCATCATCAGCTCGGTGCACGCTTTTGCGCAGTCATCCATCGGAAACTGGTTCGCGTGGTTCCTCGCCATCACCTTCGCGGTATTCGTCTTTTTCTTCGTTAAGAACAAGGGGCACCTGAAAAGCGAGCACAAGCTTGAATCGCTGGTTTCCCGCGAGTCGAGCTTCCTGTTCAACAATCTGCTGTTCCTGCTGTTGACCCTCGACGTGCTCTGGGGAACGTGGTTCCCGAAGATTTCCGAACTCGTGCAAGGCAACAAGGTCACCGTGGGCGCGCCATTCTACAACCGCGTCGCGATCCCGGTGGCGCTCCTTCTTTTATTGCTGACCGCGGTTGGCCCGCTGCTGGCCTGGCGCAAGACTTCACTCGAAAGCCTGAAGCGCAATTTCCTGTGGCCTACTGTCGCCGCAGTCGTGGTCGCGCTGTTTGTGATGCTCACGCCCACGTCCTGGGGATCGATCTTCGGGCTCAAGCCCTGGCACGACATCAGCTACTTTTATTCGCTGATGACCATCTTTCTCTCCGCTCTCATTGCCTGTACCGTAGCCAGCGAGTTCTATCGCGGCGGCCGAGTGATCGCCGAGAAGACCCATCAAGGCATGTTCGCCTCCATGGTCCAGCTCACGCACCGCAACACGCGGCGCTACGGCGGCTACATCGTCCACTTCGGCGTCGTGCTGGTCATGATTGGATTCTCCGGCTCCGCGCTCAATCAGGATAAGGAAATGGAGATGGGCTTTGGCGACAAGATGAACATCGGGAACTACCAACTTGTCTGCCGCTCCTTTACCCAGGACGATAACGCCAATCAGGAAAGCGAGTGGGCCCTGATCGACGTTTACGAAAACGGCAAACTGCAGCGGACCATGAGCCCGCAGCGGATTTTCTATAAAGCCAGCCAGCAGGCCTCGACCAAGCCCGACATCGATCAAAGCTTCAAAGAAGATTTGTACCTCGTCTACGAGGGACAGAACGATAAAGGTCAGCCGGTCATCAAGGCGCATCTCAATCCCATGGTGATATGGATATGGATCGGCGCATGGGTGATGATCATCGGTACAGGATTAGCGCTGGTGGAAAACGCTCCTGTTCCAGTGACGGTGCGAGTTCCAAAGCCTGACATGCTGCACCGCGCAGCTCCGGTCGTAACAGGAGACTAAACGGCTCGCGTAGGGACAGCCGCCTCGGCTGTCCGCCGGGCGCAGCCCGGCGATTTAGGTTGAATACGAATTCGAGAGACGCACGGAGGACCGCTTAAGAGAGGACCGCTTAAGAAAAGAACATGTCGAAACTGCAATCCATCTCGGGACGCGCCGTTCAGTGCGCCGTACTTTCGCTCGCCGTCTTTGCGTTCTCCGGCGCCTCCGATCCCTCGACGCGGTTCAACGAGATCGGACATCAGCTCATGTGCATCTGCGGGTGCGGCCAGATCCTGCTGGAATGCAACCATGTCGGTTGTCCCGACTCAGATGGCATGCGCAACGAGCTGATGGCTGCTGTTACTCGCGGCGACAGTGACAGCCTGGTTCAGCAGGCGTTCGTCCAGAAGTACGGACCCACGGTGCTGGCCGCGCCGACCACCTCCGGGTTTGACCGGACTGCATGGATCTTTCCCATCATCGCTTTCGCGGCCGGCGTAGTCGCTGTCGTATTCGTGGTGCGCGCGTGGAAGAATCGGCCTCCGCCGAGAACTCCCGGTTCTGGCGGACCTCCAGTCGGCGACGGCGAACTCGAGAAATTCCGGCAACAGGCTCTTGAGGAGACCGAGGTATGACTTTCGAATTCGCGTGCTGCGCGCTGTTTACTCTCGCCGCGCTTTTCTATGTGTTCTATCTTCCGGGAAAGCTCTACCTCGGACCGGAAAAGACTCGCGCCTCTTACCTGCGCGAGCGCAAAGACGCGGTTTACGAGAATCTGCGCGACCTCAATTTCGAATACAAGGCTGGAAAAGTTCCCGACGAGGACTACCGCTCGTTGAAAGCCTCGCTGCAAGAGGAAGCCGCGACGCTGCTAGCCGAAATCGAGCGCCTGGAATCCGCGCCAACGAGAAAATCTCGATCATGAAACAAACCCAAACCCCTGTTATCCTGAGCGAAGTGAATGCTTCACCAAGCGCAACATTCATGAAGTCGAAAGACCTTGCGTTCGCCGTCGCGCTAGCCTTTCTCCTGACGATCAGCGCGTCCGCTCAAACTCTAACCGGCAGCGTCAAGAATGCGACCACAGGCAAGCCCGCCGCAGGAGACGAGGTCGTGCTCCTCAGTCTCGGCCAAGGCATGGAGGAAGCCGGACGCACCAAGGCGGACGCCAAGGGCAACTTCTCGTTCAAACTCGACAACGCTCAGGCTCCGCATCTGATCCGCGTGATCCACCAGGAAGTCACCTACCATCGCATGGCGCCTCCGGGAACCACGTCGGTCGAGGTGGAAATTTACGATGTCGGCAAGAAAGTCGAAGGCATCGAAGTCGTCGCCGACATCATGCGCGTGCAGGTCGAGCAGGGACAGCTCGAGATCATGCGAGCGTTCGCCGTGCAGAACACCTCCAAGCCGCCGCGCACCCAGATGAACGAGCGCAACCTGGAGTTCAACGTTCCCGAAGGCGCTCAAATCGTGGAGAGCTCGGCTATGACGCAGGGCGGCAATCCTCTCAACACCGCGCCGGTGCCGATCGACGACAAGAAGACCCACTACGCGTTCTTCTTCCCCCTGCGTCCGGGCACGACCCAGTTTCAAATCGCGTATCAACTTCCCTATACGGGCAGCGCCAACATCGATCCCAAGAGCGTTTACCCGCTGCAGCATTTTGTGGCGATCCTGCCGAAGACCATGCAGTTCACCGCCGCTGCCGGAACGAAGTATCAATCGATGAACGATCCGCAGCAGCCCGATGCCAACGTGCAGGTCGCTTCCGGCGCTGAGCTCGGCCAGCCATTAGCCTTCAAGATTTCTGGACAGGGAGTGCTGCAGGCTCGGCAGGAAAATGCAGGACAGCCGAGTGAAGGTGGATCAGCACAATCCGACAGCCGTCCGGGCGGAGGACTCGGTCCGCCCATCGATGCGCCCGATCCGCTTCAGAAATATCGCTGGTACATCCTCGCCGCCTTTGCCGCCGCGTTGATCATCGGAGGCATTTTCGTGGCCTCGCGCCAGCAAAGCGCAAACCGTGCTGCGCGCGCCAAAGGATCGGGCCTCACGGTTGAAGATGAAGAAGACTTGATGCCCGCAGAGATGCCTCCCGCGCGAGCACCGAAATCGAGAGAGGTCCGTGAATCACGCGAGCTGCAGGCGCCGCGAACGTCCATGTTGCTGGAAGGCCTAAAAGAAGAATTATTCGAGCTTGAGGTCGAACACAAACAGGGCCGCATCAGCCAGCAGGAATACGAGAAGAGCAAGGCTGCGCTGGATCACACGCTGCAGCGCGCCCTGAAGCGCGAAGCGCAAAAAGCGTAGCAGCTATTGGTAGCCCCGGACGCATTCGTCCGGAGTTGCGCGCGAAGTGCGCAATAAAGCTGCCTGATTACTGCAAGAACTCCGCGGGTCTTCCCGTCAGCCGCTCGATCCGCTTTGCGATCGGCGGATGCGTCGAGAACAGGTTTGCGAACATTCCCGCGCTCACGCCCAGGAAAGGTTGAATGATAAACAAGTGCGCGGTCGAGGGCGTTGCCTGCAGTGGCAGACGTCGCGAGTAGGCATCGAGTTTCTGAAGCGCGCTCGCCAGTGCATAAGGATTGCCCGTGAAGTGCGCTCCGGTGGCATCGGCCTGGTATTCGCGGGAACGCGAGACCGCCAACTGAATCAGGCTTGCCGCGATCGGAGCGACGATCAACATGAAGAGAGCGGTTATTCCTCCGCCTCCGCGGTCGTCACGATCTCTACCACCGTAGCCAAAGATCATGGCCCAACGTCCCATGCTGGCGAGCATGGTGATCGCGCCCGCAATAGTCGCTGCCACGGAGCTGATCAGGATGTCTCGGTTATTTACGTGCCCGAGTTCGTGCGCGAGCACGCCTTCGAGTTCCTCATCGTTCAGCAATTGCAGAATGCCCTGCGTCACGGCGACTGAGGCGTGGCTCGGATTGCGTCCCGTGGCGAACGCATTCGGAGAGTCGGAAGGGATCACGTACATCTTCGGCATGGGAATGCCGATCTTCTGCGTGAGCCGTTCAACCGCGGCATAGGCGCGCGGCAACTCTTCGCGAGTCACGGGCTTGGCGTGATACATCGCCAGCGCAATCTTGTCGGAATAGAAATACGAAACGAAGTTCATGACAACGGCGAAGGCCAGCGCCAGGAACATTCCATTCTGGCCGCCGAACGCGCGGCCGATAAACATCAGCAGCAAAGTGAGCAGGGTCAGCAGGAACGCGGTCTTGAAAGTGTTTCCCATAATTTTGTGGAGCTATCCATTGGATGATACGAAAAAGGGTGAGATGCAGGTTCCCGTTTTGGGAATGGCAGCCTAGCGGGCGGGTACCCCCTCCCCCTTGGGTCTATTGGAATCAGGCGGTTAGCGCCAAATGGTGAATTGATCTATGCCGCTCAGCCAGTTGCGGGCAAAATATTCAAAACTAAGGAGTTAGGAGGCCTGTATAGGCCCCGCGTCCCACAAAGATCATCGGATAAATCGCGTTTGCTGTCAATGATGCTGGTCACACAGGAAAGTCGGAGCACAGAACTCAGCCCGTCGGCGGAACATGGTGATTCCGTGCTCTTAGCCTTGTAGAAGCCATCTCAGAATGAACCAAAGAGTAAGCGTCAGTTTCCCCAGGGGCTGAAGCCCCCGTCTTTATTGGATCGAGCGGCGCGGCTGGAAGCCGCGCCCTTTCAAAACGCTTGGAGCTGCGTTGCGAACCTCGGTTACGGGGAGACGGCGGGGCTCAGTTGTTTCTCTACGCCCCTCTACGTTCCTTATCCAATACCCAGCAAGTCCAGGCGGATATTTCGTTCCATTTAAAGCTTGAGCGTGACAACCGAGGTCCGAGGTCCGACATCCATTCCAATGACTCCGGTAACTCCGCCCAACTCGAGTGAGCCTGTAGAATCGAAAAGAATGTCTCCCGAGAGCGCCATCGCTGTTTCCCACAAAGCTGCCGAACTGGAAAAAGCCCTTCGCCGGGTGATTCGCGGCAAAGATGATGTCGTGCGTCTGGCGCTGGTCAGCATTTTTGCCCGCGGCCACCTGCTGATCGAAGGCGTTCCGGGAGTCGGCAAGACCACGCTCGGGCAGGCCCTCGCCCGCGCTATCGATTGCCAGTTCCAGCGGGTCCAGTTCACCAGCGATATGCTGCCCTCGGATGTTCTCGGCATCTCGGTTTATTCCGCGGCCGAGCAGAAATTCGAGTTCAAGCGGGGACCGGTCTTCACCAACGTGCTGCTGGCCGACGAGATCAACCGCACGACGCCGAAAACGCAATCCGCGCTGCTGGAGGCCATGAACGAAGGCCAGGTCACGGTCGACGCGCATTCGTACGAATTGCCGCAACCTTTTCTGGTGATCGCGACGCAGAATCCGGTGGAGCATCACGGAACTTATCCGCTGCCCGAGTCGCAGCTCGACCGCTTCCTGATGCGCGTGCGCATGGGGTATCCCGACGCGCAGGCCGAGCGCCAGATCCTGAGGTCGGAAGCCGGCATCGCGCATCTGGACGAACTGCACCCGGTGCTCACCGGGGCCGACGTTCTGGAAATGCAGCAGGTGGTGAAGAACGTCCGCGTGGACGATTCGCTGGTGAACTACGCGCTGGAAATCGTGCGCCGCACCCGCGAATCGGAATTCCTGTCGCTGGGAGTTTCTCCGCGCGGGTCGCAGGCTCTCTATCGCGCCGCACAGGCCATGGCTTTTCTCGAAGGCCGCTCGTTCTGCACGCCCGAAGATTTCAAGCCGCTGGTGGTGCCAGTGTTCGCCCATCGCGTAGTGGTGAACGGGCTCTACGCCTCGACCCTGAGAAAATCTGAGCAGTCCGATCAGGTGTTGAAGGACATCATCGAGAACGTGGCCGTGCCGGTGTAGGCCGGGCAGTTCTCAGTTCTCAGTTCAAACCCTTTGGTTGTCATTCTGAGGGCAGCGAAGAAGTCCCGCAGTCTTGGTTGCGGCGAGAGTTGCACAGATCCTTCGCGTTGCTCAGGATGACAATCGATGGTTTCCCGGAGCCCGCTACAATTCTCCCGTCATTTCCTTCCTGCGCGACCTCTTCTTCGGTTAGCCTGACAGCCAGATGTCATGGTTCGTGCATTGGCCACTAGTGCACGGCCAAAGGTGCCATCCACTGGCACGTCCGGGCCAATCTTTTGCTCTCCCTCAATTGTTAGCATCGGTGTATGCACTACACCGCCCCCGCACGGCTGGTTGAAGAGTTCTCGGTCTTCGTGTCGCCGGAGATCGAGGACGAGAAGATTGACATGGTTCGTGGCGCGCTGGTCATCGCTCGCACGGAATACCCGGAGCTGGACATTGAGGAATACGCGGGACGAATCGAGCGAATGGCGCGGCGGGCGGCTGCGATGGCCCCAGATCCCGATCCCAAGCATGCGTTGGCCGCATTGAATCAGGTGGTATTCGAGCAGGGCAATCTTCGGGGTAATCGCGACGACTATTACGATCCGCGCAACTCGTTTCTCAACGATGTGCTCGATCGCGGACTGGGAATCCCGATTACGCTTTCGATTATCTACATGGAAGTGGCCAGCCGGATTGGAGTGCACCTGGCGGGCGTAGGCATGCCGGGACATTTTCTTCTAAAACACTATGCGGCGGACGGACAAGAACGCCTGATCGACTGCTTCAATCGCGGCGACATTCTCAGCCGCCAGGATTGCCAGAGCAGGCTCGACGAGATCTACTCCGGGGAAATGAAACTGCGTCCTGAGTTCCTGCACCCGATCAGCCGCCGCCAGATTCTCACCCGGATGCTCAATAATCTGAAGACCGTCTACCTCTCGACCCGCAATTTTCGCAAGGCGTTGCCGATCGCGGACCTGATTCTGGTGATCTATCCACAGTCGTCGGAGGATTTGAAGCAGCGCGCCCTGCTGCGCTACAGCATGGGCATGAACAGTCTCGCGGCGGAAGATCTCGACGCTTATCTCAAAGCTGCACCCAAGGCGTCGGATGCGGAAGATATCCGGCAGATGGCGTTATCGATTCGGCGGATGCTGGCGCTGATGAATTAGCGTCGGTAGAGTTCCCCACACCCTGCATCGCGACGCGATGCTGATGCTCAGATTATTGACAAACCATTTCCTGGGGGAGAAGCGCTTCCCGCAGCGGCTGAAGCCGCATTGATTCTGTTAGGGTTACGGCGCGGCTGGAAGCCGCGCCCTTTCAAATCAATTTATGCCCAGGTTTTATCGCGGTCCATGCATCGCTACGCGCTCCGTGTCGGAGTATTTGCAGGACTGGCTTTTTCCTCACTGCCAACGGTCTTCAATTGCACTCCAGGGCTACTCCTGCGGCCCTTCATTTTCTTCGGCGGGGGCCAGGGGCAAGCGGCTGGCGCCACGAATCATCTCGCGCTCCTGGTCGGAGAAGTTGCTTTTGAAGCGCGGGGAATCGATCACCTGTTCGCGCTGATCCGGCGGCATGGTCCGCAAGTCGCGAACCGCGGTCATGACCTGGCGCCGGCGGTCAGGCGTCAACTGCCGCATCTGCTGGAAGATCTGGCGCGCGTCTTGCTTTTGTTCAGGAGTGAGGTGCTCCCAGGTGTCCATTCGATTCAGGATGCGCAGCTGCTGTTGAGGAGGAAGGGTAGAGAAGCGCTGCAACCGCTGCCGCAGAATTTGCTGCCGCGCGGGAGGCAGACGGCGGAATGTGGGGTCATTCGCCAGCGCGCGTTCCTGTTCTTCGGGAGGCAGGTCTTTGTACTGCCGCAGCCAGTCGCCGACGTGCCCGCGCTGCAGAGGATGTTCGATCGGAGGTCGTGATATCTGTGCGCGCGGCGGTGGCGCCGCCTGCATTCTGGGGTGAGGTGCGCGGGGAGCGTTCTTCTGGGCTGCGCAGGGAGAGGGAATCAGCGCACAAAGCGCCAGAGCGGCGCCGGCCAGAGAGCCCGCAATGTACTTCTCCCAGTTCATTTGTGATTCATCCGCCCTAACTTGCGAGCAGGTCCGCCCGTTAAGGATTGGCGGTCACATTCTGCTGCAGATCCAGATCATCGAGCAACTCGAAATCCGCATACATGTCGTGATTCTTGTCCAAAGTTTGCAGATCACCGACCGCAGTGCCCGGAGGCGCGACAACCGTCGAGCTCGCGTCAACAGGATGGCGGACGACAACCCGGCTTTGGGTGAAGAACACGCCAACTCCAAGACCAACTGTAACCATAAGAGCGGCGGCCAAAACCGGCTGCCGGAACCATAGCAGCCATGCCGGTTGCGGCTTCGCCATCTCTTCCCGCAGGCGCGCCTGCAAACGCGTATCGAAATATGGCGAGGGCTCCGGAACCTGCCATTCGTCCAGCAGGGACATGGTGGAGCGCATCGCTGTCAACTGCTGCGCACAACTGTTGCAGGTGGCCAGATGAGAGTTCTCGTCCGCAGTCGGCTGGCTGAAGCCGGCCGCCACATCGGGCATCCTTTCACGAATTTCGTCGCATTTCATAACCGCTTCCCCTAAATGATTCGCCAATGCCGCTTCCAAGTGTTCAGTGGTGCTAAATAAATTCTTTTAACTGTTCCCGCAAAGTCTCGTAAGCGCGGAAGAGCAGTGACTTGGTGGCCGACTCGCTCTTCTTCAATACTTCGGCAATCTGCCTGTAATCCATCTGCTGGTACTTGTGCATGATCACCGCCACCCTCTGCTGCTCGGGCAGGGCTTCCACTTTCCGGCGGATGGCCAGCATCCGTTCCTGGCGAACCATCGCCTGCTCGGCATTGAGTGTTCCATCCGGCAATTCCAACGTCGTGCCGGAGTCTTCATCCGGCTCGTCCAGGCTGACCTGAACTTCCGGGCGCTCGTGGCGGGTGTCGCGCGCGTGATTCACGGCCAGGTTCGTCGCGATGCGATAGAGCCAGGTAGTGAACTTCGCGCTGGCTTCATAGTTTTCCCGCGAACGATACACCCGGAGAAAAACTTCCTGCGCCAGATCTTCGGCCGCCGCCGCGTTGCGTGCCATCCGGTACATGAAACTCACGATCGGACGGCGATACTTCTGCACCAGATACTCAAAGGCAGACTGATCTCCGGCCTTGGCGCGAAGCATGACTTCGGCATCCGCGTCGACACCGGCGATCGCCGACGAAAAGGCGCCGGAGGCGTGCGGGGTCGCAGCCATCAGCATGCCCCGATCCAGTGCGGCAGTGCTCACATCTGTTTCAACCCCGTCGGGAGGAGGAAGTTGCGCGGTTTTACGCGCCGAGGACGGGGTGGAAGTCCCTTCGTCCGAGGGGGATAGCCAAGGTTTCATCGGGTTGGATTCGGAGGGCACGAACAAGCCAATTAGATAGACAGGTCCCGAGCTCAAAGCCAGGTGTTACGAAGCCATAGGCTACCATGCGCGGGACCGATGCCAGAAGCAGGGAGTTCGTGAAGGTAGAGGCGAGGCGAGGTCGCTCTCCGCGGGCGCGATCGAGATCCATTTCTTACCATTACCGGTGGGGGATCCGATAACCAGCTTATTTTCAGTGATTTGCCTTGCCGCCTGCTGCTGAGGTGGCGGCCAAGATATTGAACGAGATGGCTTGCAGGGAAAACGCCGCGGGTCAGATGAGAGGTGACAGGGCCGCACTTTGTCCAATGCGGACCTAAGGTTTTTCCCGATGACGGAGCTTACAGGTATCACCTGATGCCCTAAGAAAGGTAGGGTACCCTACAATTCCGTAGCGATTCGGAGTGTGCTCTCGGTGGACGATCCCGTTACAAAACTGGTGGTGCGCCTGCTTGCGGCAGAGGATCTCGGCGAGATCGAGAGCCTTGCTGCAGAAGTGCAGGCTGCAATTCGCGTCCACATTGATAAGATCCGCAACCAACTCATCGTCCTTCCCGCCGTCCGGACGGCGGGGCCGTCGAGCCTCCAACTCGGTGAATCTCGCGGAGTCGAGCGGAAGGGCGGTCCTCAGCAGGCCGGACCTGCGGAGTGAGGGCCGGCGCGAAGTCCGGGCCACGGCAGCGCGCACCAGGGGAGGCGTCCTCCTAAGTCCGGGGCGCGGAGAGGGTACGCCGTTAACGTCCACTGAAGTGTTGCAGCCGTATGCGGCGTGCTTCATGGATCGCTGCCAGCCAGAAGATCATCAACGCTGCAGGAAATAGCTCAAACCGGTGCCTGGCCAAAAACAAGCGCCCAAGCGCGATAGCTCATGTGGTCGTTGCCGAAACGCGAAGTACGAAGCACGGCGCGGCATTGTGGGCTTATTGGACCCAAATGGCCTCGCGCTGCTAAAATCGGGTACCGTAAGTTGTTGATCTGTAACAGCAGGGCGCTTAACTCAGCGGTAGAGTGCCATCCTCACACGGTGGAAGTCATAGGTTCGAATCCTATAGCGCCCACCATCTTTTCAATAGCTTACGATCCGCTAACGGATCACGCAATTTATTCAATAGCTTACGGACGCGTGGTCCGTTCTGTAATCCGATAACGAAGACTCTTTCAGCACTCTGCTTGCGCTTGACTCCGTGTAGCCGTTTTGGGTACGATTGACCCCTAAATGGGTACAGTCAGCGCGCTTTCCCGGACACTTTTCGGACGTACCCGCGGTGCTGTGCTCGCCGTTCTCTACGGACATGTGGGCGATTCATTCCACTTGCGCCAGCTTTCTCGACTGACAAGAATCACACTCGGGGCGGTCCAGCGCGAACTGCGCCAGCTCGTCGATGCCGGATTGGTTACGCGCAAGACATTGGGGAACTATGTCCTCTATAGCGCCAATGAACGAAGCCCCGTCTTTGCAGAGATGAAGGGCTTGGTGACGAAGACTG
This sequence comes from uncultured Acidobacteriota bacterium, assembly GCA_963807095.1. GTDB lineage: Bacteria > Acidobacteriota > Terriglobia > Terriglobales > Acidobacteriaceae > Sulfotelmatobacter. Next base: position 261,389 of record CAWEAF010000006.1, read on the forward strand.
TGGGAATCCACGATGTTCTCCTGGCAGCGCTCGATCCTCTTAAAGAAAAGATCAGTCTCGCGTTTGTTTATGGTTCAACCGCACGATTGAGGGAGAATACTCAAAGTGATGTCGATTTGATGATTGTGGGGAAGGTTCATTTTCCAGATGTCATCGAGCATCTGGCAGACGCCCAGAGAACTTTGAATCGCGAGATCAATCCTACAGTGTATTCGACACGAGAATTTGGGAAAAAGTTCCGCGGCAATTTTCTGAAGACTATTCTCTCAGAAAACAAGCTATTTCTGATCGGAGACGAAGGTGTCGTACGAGAACTGGGTCAAAAATAGTTGGCTCGACAAGCAATCATCGGACCGCGAGGAGATCGGGCGTTTGCTTGGGATCGCGGACGCCCGTCTGGATGACTATCGGAAGGCCGTTAAAGGAAAATTGTCGACAGACGTGCAGCTGGGTCTGGCGTATGACGCGGCACGAGCATCCGCCACAGCCGCGCTGCGCGCAGCCGGCTACCGGGTGGTACGGGGCAGCAGTGAGCATTACCGGACCATTGAGGCGCTCGAGTTTTCCATTGATCCGGAGAAGAAGATCATTCGCACGTTAGACACGTTGCGACGCAAACGCAACACAGGCGCCTATGATGACTATGGGCTTGTATCCCAGGGCGAGGCCGATCACGCGGGCAAGGTAGCGGCACAGGTCCGTACACAGGTTGAAGACTGGATTCGGGAAAATTTTGCGGACAAAATATAACTGGGCGCGGTTGTAAACTCTGCTCCTAATTCGTGGTTAGTCTCCCATCTGGGTGTCAAGCATGAGCACGTACCCGCGCGAACATTCACATCAGGTTTTCACACCAGCATGCCCTGCGACTGTGCTAGGAAAATAATCCAGAGAGCGTGCCAATCGCTGGCAATTGGAATGTGTAGTAGTCGCTAGACTACGCTTGCATTGTGATCCGTTTGCACAACTTACCGTTGTCTTCTGCTGTTTTATGGTGCCCGCCGTGGTCTCCATGTTGTTGAAACTACATCTACCCAAAAATTCGAATCCTATAGCGCCCACCATCTTTTCAACAGCCTATGATCCGTTATCGGATCACTTCCCCTTTTTTCAATAGCTTAAGGACGCGTGGTCCGTCTGGCGATCCGATAGCGAAAACTGCTTTCAGCACTCTCCTAAGCTGCAGGCAATTCCTCGTCGAGAGACCGAACCGATTGTTCTCGCCAACTGAGCTTTCGCTGCCAGAAGTTCGTCAACACAGGCCGACTTATCGTTCCCGATCCGTAGTCGGTGGGTGACTTGCGATTTATGCGCTCAGACCCTCCAGGGGAAGCTCGAAGGACTGGACGGGGCTTGTCAGAGCCCAGACTGATTTCGTTCCCTAGCCGTTCTCGATTAGGGCATTATCGTCTGGAGTATTCTCGCGCAAACGGAGGAAAAGATGGTGGTGTGTACTCGAACCTGCGCCCTTGTGCTGCTTCTGTGGTCTTCCAGCGCTGTCGCACTGGCGCAGGGAACTGTGAACCTCTCATACATGGGAACAGCGGGATGGGAGATCACGGATGGCCAAACGGTGATCCTAGTCGACCCATATTTGACGCGGCTCAAAACCGAAACGCCGAATGATCCGCCACTTGCTTCCGATCCGCGTCCACTGGTCACGGACGACGATTTCGCTATATCTGACCGGACAGTCATCGACGCGCACATCAGCAAGGCGGATTACATTCTGATTACACATACCCACCTGGATCATGTGCTTGACATGCCTTATATTGCGCGCAAGACAGGCGCCCAAGTGATCGGAACGGAAAGCACTAGCAACTTCGCCCGCGACAATGGAGTGCCCGATGCTCAGATTCTGACCGTAAAGGGAGGTGACGACTTGCAGCTGCATGGTTGTTCCGTACAGGTTATTCCCAGCCTGCACGGCATTCTTCCCAGCAGCTTTCCGCCCCCATCAACTATTTTCCCAGCAAGTGCAAGACCTCCGTTCCGGCTAGGCCAACTTTTTGTTGAGGGAGGGACACTCGCTTACCTTATCCGCATCGCCGGTCACCAGATCATCGTATTCGGGTCGATGAACTATATTGAGCGCGAGGTGGAAGGGTACGGCCGGATGTGGCCTTGATCGGTGCTATGCCGGAACGTCGTAAGATCTATCGCTACACGGAACGCTTGCTTCATGCCCTCGGGTATCCACCTCTGGTGCTGCCGACCCATTGGGATCGCTTCAACGTTGGTTACGATGTCTCACAACAGCCTGCTATCGACAGGGTTCAATCCTTCATTGCGGAGGTGAAGGCGGTCTCTCCGAATACAGAAGTCAAAGTGCCCAAGTATTTTGTGCCGGTTGTGGTTGGGCCTAATACTACGGTCGGGAAATGACATTTCTTTGCATGATCACATGGCTTCGCTAACTTGCTCATCCACAGAACCTCGCTGCTCGAAGATAACTAGTTTGCAGGGGTTTTCCTCAGCTGTTTTGGTTTTCTCTTCACGGATTCGACGGTCCCGACGATGACGCTACCTGAACGAACAAAGTAAGAGGACGGTTCAGGGTGATATCCATGTCGGTGAAGTTCGGAAGGACTACGTCGCGCCCGTGCCGGGTCAGCATGAAGACTCCGGAAACGATCGTTCCCGCGATGCGGGCCGTTCCTGCTGTGGAAGCGTCGGTGGCGCCCGCCAGGATGGCTTCGACCACAAGCTGTGTACCGTCATCGACTTCTTTCGCGATACCCGCGCTGACTCCGCCGTTGATCAGCGTCCAGGCAAGGCCAGGTCTCTCCCCGCGCAGGGTACCTTCCGCATCGATCTTCGTATGGGATCCCCGGCTGAGCTCAACGCCTGAGAGCGAAGCCGATAGGGGAAACCATGCGCCATCCGGCAAGATCACGCGGTCGAATTTGATTGCGAGTGAACCCGCCCGACTCAGAGACTGCGGCCGCTTTGCTCTCAGCACCACTCCCTCAAAGAGGCTTCCGGCGGGCAGGATCACCTGTGTGCCCTGCAGAACGGGTTCGAGCAGGCGGGCCTGAACCGCATCTCCCGGATTGTTCTTCGATGCGCTGAGTCTGTTCAGCAAAAGAACTCGACAATCCGTTCCGATGGGCAGAGTCACCGATCGCGCGGGGAGCGTGGAGACAAGTCCGGCACTCAATGAGATGTCGTTTGATTCCTGACGGGCTTCCAGGGATATCAGGGGCCGCGAAGTGCGCCTCCGGGAGTGATGGGCCCAGCCATTACCCCTCCCCTCACTATTCTGCCTGCTCTTTCTCTGAGATCGAGTGGACTGGAGGGAAATTTCAATTCTGCTGCCGATCGAGACGAAGCGAAGCTGCAAGAGGTCCTGGGAGCCGTCGGATTTCAGAACTTTGGCTTCCTTGAAAACAGGAACATTCTCATGGCGGCGTGCGAAAATCCGGACCACCCACGGCCAATGACCGTTCACTTCTTTCTTCTGGCGCTCCAGACGATCCGTGGTCAAGGCGATGTGAGTACCCGCTGCGAGAACCTTCCGATCTGCCGAATAAACGTCGCGGGTCAAAGCACCTTCGACCACATCACCCGGCTTCAAAGACGACAATTTGGCTGACTTGTCGGGTTGAATCTCGAGATAAAGGGGAAATAGATTCTGATTTGGAGTTTTGGCAACTTGCCCGAAGATGCTTTGCGATAGAGCCAGCAAGAAGATCGTGAGGATTGGGTTCGTGGCTTTCATCGAGATTCTCATGTGCATTTCCAGGAAAACCATGTTACGACTGCGTAACCACTGCGTTAAAAGCGCGTGAATCGATTTGAAATTGTCGCACAAAGAAAATCGGTGGGACCGGGTGGTCCCACCGAGTCGAAAGTGGTCTAGTCGTCGTCCCTTTCCTGATTCGCGCTTACCCTCGAGACACTGGTCTTGATGGGAGGAGCAGGAGTTCCCTTAAGACCTTCCCAAAGGATCTTGTTGTAGAGTTCGGCCGGAACGCGGTCTTCGCCTGAGAAGTCGAAGCCGCTGGTTCTTGCCGCCCAGTACTGCGAGTCATGTGTCGGTTTCAAATTTGGACCGGCAGCGAACTGGACCTTCGTTGGGTCGAGGCCCAATCCTCCCATTGAGGTGGGAGTAGTAAGCACTGGGTTGAGAAGCGTGGATGCCACGGCATCGAAGCTCCACTTGCCCGACGACCTGATGTTGAAGACGTCTGCCATCGGACGGGCGTAGTAAGTGTTGAGGTTGATGTGTTCGGTGCCGAAGATGTCCTCGATCGTGCGAAGCACGTTGGGCTGGCTGTAGCGCGTGCTTACGATCGCACGTGTCCGGACGTAGGGCCCGACGAAGTAGGTTGTGGCGCGATGCGAATTCACGTGGTCCGCGCCGTCCTGAGAGTCATCTTCGATGATGATGATCAGCGTGTCTTTCGCGTAGGGGCTATTGGCGACCGTCTGAACCAAGAGGCCGACTGCGTAGTCGTTATCTGCCTGCTCCAGTTCCGGAGTGTTCACTCCACCCAGAGCCTGGGCAAAATTACCGGTGTGATCGTGGCTGAGTCCGCGGATCATTTCCAGCGACGGCAGATTCCCGTTGGCAACAAATTGCTGGAACTCGCGGTTCCATTCAGTGAAGCGCCAAACATCCGGGTACGATTGATCGTAGGCGCGGAAGTAGGGATCGTAGTATCCATTTTCGGACAGAAGTTGATTGGCTGTCGTTGTCTGGATCACCTTGCCTTGGTTGAACGGATCGTAGATCGGGTTTGCCTTTGTGCCAATGCTGCCCGGGGTATTGGCCATCCAGCCGTAGTTGCGAACCGTTCCCCCGGCGTTCAACACGGCGTTGTAGATATATCCCTGCTGATACCCGCTGGGCCCGTCAGTGGCAGCATGGTCACCGTCGCCAGCCAAAATGTTGTCGGTGCCCCCCTTAAGGGATGAAGTGCGGGTGGTGTAGGGAGTGGTTGCTCCGGTTGGGTCAAAGAAAAAGTCTCGTGCGGCAGTCGTATTCAGGTTGCTTGGAATATTCCGGTTCTGGCCTTCGCCCTCGTAGGAGAGCCCACGGTTCACGCGCGCGTAATTTTCCTGCTGCGTGATCGTCTCGGTATTGGTTACCCGGCCACGCATCGACCAGGACCAGCCGTCCATCGATCCATCCCCAGGATCCATGAAATTGTCGAGGGTTACGAAATTCCGCGCCATGCTGTGAAAGCTGGGTGTGACTTGTTGGCCGAACAGTGCCAGCGACGGATCGCCATTCGAGCCATTGCCCAGATCTCCCAGAATCTGATCGAAGGTGCGGTTTTCCTTCACGATGTAAATGACGTGCTTGATTTTAGAGTGAAGGAACTCCATCACTTTCTCATCCTCAGCGGAGGGCCGATGCTGGTAGCCGTTGTTGGCTGCGACCCGAGAGGTCAGGTCCCAGAGATCGTCCTCGTCCGGAACGCGAGCGCTCACCAGCGAAGCGTGCTCCAGTTGGAATTGATATTGATTGTTGGAGTTGAGCTCCTTGGACTCGTCGGCATTGCTCTCTGGCGGGTCAACCTGTTTGAACTGGATTACCCCCATATTGCCGTATCCATACAGCGGGTTCGGGCCAGTGTCACTCTTTCCGTTGATGATATACATCCAGCGGCCGTCGGCACTAAACGCTATATCGGTCGGGTCGTATGCGGTCGGCAGAAGACCGCTGGTTGTGAAAGCGTGCGGACCGCTGAGCGGGATTACAGCTACCGAATTCGAACCCGCATTGACCGCATAGAGCGTGTTCGTGGCGCGATTGATGGTGACGGCAGTTGGCGCGGCGCCGGTCGTATTCTCGGGAAAATTCAGGCGAACGGGTCCGCGGGTGTCGATTTTGTGGATGATCGTATTGCTTGCCGTGTTAATGACAGCAACCTGGTCCTGGTTATCTTGGGTGACAAAGAGCCTGGAGCCGTCTGCGCTGAGCGTCATTCCGTTAGGATTTCCGTCCAGTGGAATGCGGGCTACCAGTGAGCCGGAGCCAGCAAGGTTGACGGCGACAACTTCACGATCCCGGTCGGCGCCCACATAGGCGACGTTGCCATTCAAGACAACGGCAAAGGGAAACGTACCGCCCCTGGTACCGGCGGGGGCGCCGGAAGTCGCAAAGGGCCGCAGATCATATTCATACTTGACCGTGCCGGCAGCGGTGTTAATCACACTGATCGAATCGTTGTAGTTGTTGGCGGCCACGAGTGTCGACCCGTCCGCTGAAATGGCGAGACCCGCCACATTGGGCTCGACGCTGAGACCGAGACCGGTCTGATTGGCAGAGTTGGAAACACAGCCACTGGGAGCGTGTCCTAAAGGAATCTTGGAGCTTAACGCGAAAGTGCCGGCGTTGTTGGTGTAGGCATACACCGCGTCGTCACAGCCACCCGCAGCGTAGATGGTCTGGCTGTTCGGAGCCCAGACCAGACCGACGTGCGAATTCAGTTGCTGGATAACCTGCTTTAGGACAGGGCGGGTCTTATGTGCACCCCCAATGTCGTAGAGAAAGAGGAATTGTGTGGAAGCGCTTTTGTCCACCTGACCAATAAGGGGATTGGTTGCAGGCTCGCCGACGTTTGGGAACAACAACGAATTCATTCCGGCCGTCAGGATCGCAAGAGTCTTGCCATCCGGACTGACCACCGCCTTGACGGCCTCACCGGCGACAAAGTTCGGATAATTTGGGAGGCCAGGGTTTAATACCTGCTGGACGCTGTGATCAAGCGCGGTTGGCGTTATGTACAGACCTGGCGGCGTCGGCGACTTCTTAACGTCATCATCGTCGTCTCCGTTCTGAGCGAGCATGGGTAGGGCTGCTAACACCAACAAGGCCAGGGCAACCAGCCACAACCCGCGCTGGCGAGATTTCTCTGTCGAAGAGTGTATCTTCATTTTTTCTCCTTCGGCGCGAACAGAAAATGGATACATGTCACGCAGCAGTAATTTATGGAGCGCAGGTTTCCCGGTGATTACGAAATTGTGAAATCTCTGTTGCATCGTGAAGAACATCTGTGCAAAAGCGGTCCGACCCGGTCAACAAGTTGTGCCCAAGTCATGTGGACACCCACCCTGGGTAGTGACCTAAGGGCAATGCCCGCAATAGCGGACTGGAGTCTTTTTGGCATAGGCGCGACTGCGGGAGGGATATCGGTAGAAAATGTGGGTGGATATTGCATACAATGTGAGGCCTTTGTCAGACCCAAAGAATCGCCCAAAGAAATCAATGGCAATGAATGTTTCGTCCGCTCTAGCGCCAGCTCCGACCGGCTCCGACGATTGCAAATCTGGTAAAGCGATTGATCCAAATGAAAATGACTGTGAACGCAAAACGAAATGAGATCGAATCCAGCATCGAACGCCAGACAAACTTCGTCTGCCTCGCCCTCGCCGTGTTGTTATGTGCGGTTTCCCTTTTGACGCTCGTTCCCGCCAGGGCAGCGGCCCAGCAGGCGGATTCCGCGGAAGAGGAGGGACAGTTGCGTTTTCGCTTCGTTGGGCCAAAAGCCGGCAATCGCGTTTCCGCGATCGCAGGAATTGCAGGCGATGCCAGTACCTACTATGCAGGAGCGGCATCGGGCGGTGTGTGGAAGTCGACCGATGGGGGAAACGCCTGGAAGCCGATATTCGATAAAGAACCTGCGGCGGCCATCGGTGCTCTTGCGGTGGCGCATTCCGAGCCCAGCACGGTGTGGGCCGGAACCGGCGAGGCGTGGGCGATTCGCGATATCGACGTGATGGGCAACGGAATCTACAAGTCGGTCGATGGCGGCAAGACATGGGCCAACATGGGTCTCGAGCACAGCGGAAGAATCGGGCGAATCGTGATTCACCCGGCGAATGCGGATATCGTTTTCGCCTGCGTCCTGGGCCGCCTGACGGGGCCCCAACAGGAGCGGGGTGTTTTCCGAACGATCGATGGCGGCGCGCATTGGGAACGAGTACTCTTTGCCGGCGAGAATGTAGGCTGCTCCGGCCTGACCATGGACCCGCAGAATCCGCACACCTTGTTCGCCGGGATGTGGCAGGCGGAGATGCATACCTACGGAGAATTCAGCGGAGGCCCGGGCAGTGGCGTTTATGTGTCCCACGACGGCGGAACGAAGTGGACCCGCATCGAAGAACACGGCCTGCCGCACTCACCGCAGGGCAAGATCGATGTGGCGGTTGCGCCCACAAACTCCAATCGAGTCTTTGCTTTGATTCAAACCAAAGACCAAGGTTCTCTCTGGCGTTCTGACGATGGAGGAGAACACTGGAAGGCGATTAACTACCAGCGAGCGTTGATCGGGCGCGCCGGGTATTACATTCGGATTGCGGTTTCGACAAAGAACGATAACGAGGTTTATGTCGCCAACAGTTCGTTCCACCGTTCTCTGGACGGTGGCGAGACCTTCGAGGAAGTTCCCTGGGGCGGAGACACTCACGACATCTGGATCGATCCCACCAATCCCGACCGGTTTGTGATCACCGACGACGGCGGTATGAGCATCACCACCGTGCACGGCCGCGGCTTCCATCGAGTCAAACTGCCGATCGGGCAGATGTACCACGTCGCCGTCGATAACCAGGTTCCTTACTACTTTTACAGCAACATGCAGGATGACGGGAACATGCGAGGTCCCAGCGTGCCCATCGATGGGAACGAGACGGGATGGGACCACGGCATGGGAGGCTGCGAATCGGGATTCACAATCCCTGACCTGACCGATCCAAACATTGTGTGGGCGACTTGTTACGGGAACAAGGTGACTCGCTGGGACGGACGGATCAAGCATGCACATTCCGTCAGCCCCTGGATGATGACGCTGGATTCCCCGCCGAATCAGATCAAGTATCGATGCCATTGGACCTCACCGCTGGCGATCGATCCCTTCGACCACAACACGGTTTACTACGGGTGCCAGGTCATCTTCAAAACCAGCAACAACGGGCAGAGCTGGTCGGTGATCAGTCCGGATCTGTCCACGCAGGATCCGTCGCGCATCGTCCCGTCCGGGGGGATCGTGGGAGACAATCTCGGCCAATTCTACGGAGAGGTCGTTTTCGCGATCGCTCCCTCGCCGGTGCGAAAAGGGCTTCTGTGGGCGGGAACAAACGACGGACAGATTTGGCACACCGACGATCGCGGCCAGTGGGTCAATGTCACGAATAACATCAGTGGACTTCCGCCATGGGGCACAATCACGAGCATCGCGGCCTCGAGTTTCGACGCTGGTATCGCTTACGTCAGCGTCGATTTCCACCTGATGGATAACCGTGATCCTTTCATCTACAAGACCACGGACATGGGAAAAACCTGGAAGAAGATCACCGGAGACTTGCCGAGGCACGAACTTTCGTACGTTCGCACCATCGCCGAAGACCCGAACTGTGCGGGGTTGATCTTTGCGGGCACGGGAAATGGGATTTTCTACTCACTCGATGATGGTGGCCACTGGACCGCGCTGGATGCAGGCTTGCCGCACGCTCCCGTTACCTGGGCCGTAGTGCAGAAAAATTTCCACGATCTCGTGATCTCGACCTACGGTCGCGGACTTTACATACTTGACGACATTACACCGCTGGAACAACTGGCAAAGGGGAAGTCCGACGCGCCGGTCGTGCTGTTTGAGCCCCGCCAAACCTACCGCTTCACTCATGGTGGCAAGGTTCTGCTCAACTTCTCTCTGAATAGCGCTCCGAAAGATCATGCCGTCCAACTCGAGATCCTGAATTCGGACGGCAAAGTAGTCCGAAAGCTGGACACCAAGGCGCGAAGCGGAATGAACCGCGTGCCATGGGATTTGCGCTACGACTCCCCAGGCTGGTTGCACTGGAGACAGTGGCGCCGGACAACCCTCACATCTGGCAAGAGCCGCGTTTTCGCGATTCCGACTCGCGCCCCATCACGCATTGGGGAACGAAGCCCGCCGAAGGAGGCCCCATCGTAGCGCCGGGAAAGTACTCGGTTCGCCTCAAGGTTGACGGTCAATCCTTCACTCAGCCACTGACCATCATGCGGGATCCTCGAATCAGCGCGTCCGATACGGACATCGAGTCATCCGTAAAGACGCTACTGGCCATTCGCGACGACATCAGCCACGTCTCGGATACGGTGAATCGAATTGAGTGGCTGCGAAAGCAGATCGAAGATATCGAAGCCATGCTGCGGCCGCCCAAGAAAAGGGAAAAAGAGGGTGCCGCTTCTGACGAGGAAGATGAATACGAAGGTCCGAAGCTTGCGCCGGCGCCTGCCCAGGTTTTAAGCGAAGCGGAGACGCAACGTAGATCGAATGTTCTCAAGGCCGCTGAGGATATTGACAAGAAACTGCAATCCATCGAGCACAAACTGGTTTCGCAGGCGCTGCTGAACAGCGACGACAAATACTTCGTGGAACCGTACCAGCTTTATCTGAATCTGATCTGGCTCAATGCGGAGGTCGGGACGGGTGGCGGTGACGTCGCCGGTGGCGCTGATTTCGCTCCGACCGAAACACAATTGGAGCTGCTGAAGACATTCGAAAGTCAGATCGCCGGAGTAGATACTGAATTCCGTACCTTCATGGACGAAGACCTTCCGGCATTCAATCGCACGCTCGTGAGCATCAGCGCGCTGCCACTCACATAACGCGGAACCGCAACTGGTTGGCTGTGACCATGAACATGAAATCGGCCTCGGTGGCGTCCACGTCATCCAAAACCAGCAAAGGTCGGCAGCCGCTTCTTTCACGCAACCCCTGAAGAATCAAAGGTTGAGCCCATCCTTCGCTCAATTCCGCTCAGCTTCTTTGTAGGCCGCTGCGAGAAAGGCCACTGGCCGGAACGAACTACAGCATAATCACTAAGCCATCCTTAAATAGAAAACCTGATTGTCGTCAGCGATTTAATACTCCATTTTACATGCCGACGTAGGGAGAGAAAGCTAGGCGGGTCGTTGAGTGCTTCAGAGTGGCACATGGCTGAATCAAAAACATTGAGGAAGGGAACCCGGACCGCCATCAATGGGAGAAAACAGCGTCTGCCCCCGAACTCTAGATACAAAGAACTACTAGACATTGGCCGAGTAATTCCGTCCAACTGTGGCCTGAAAGGGAACTGCATGTCCAGACGTCGGACCAAGAAACCGCCACAAATTTGGGATTTTGGCGCTTCAAGTAGCATGTTACGCTTCGCGCGGAAGGTCATAGACCTCATCCGAGGGTTCATTGAAGCAAAACTATCGGAGATTGGCGCGGCGGAAGCTGCTATGGATCGGCTTACACCAAAGCAGAAGGAATAACTTAGGGTTTTCAATAGTTACGGGCACGGGAATCCGGAAACTAAAACGCACTTCGATGTTTGACGAGCATACAGAGGACTCAACGCAGCTTTTCGCGACAGCCAAGGGAGAGGCTCACCTCGGCTCAGCCCATATCGAAGGTGAGGATCACTCTCTGCATCTACACCCTTGCCACGTGCGGGCCCACCACTATCAGCCTGGGGATTTTCCCAAAACAGCGGATGCGTTCGCACGCTGCATGTCATTGCCCATTTATCCCACTCTAGCGGATAACGGGGTCGAGCGCATCGTTCGAACTATTGAGCAGGTGGTTTCGACGTACAGGCGCACCGTGATGGTGGTGGCATGACTGGGAGATACGAAGCGCGAAGGACACCTATGGCTCATTTGCCCCTGACACAAATCACAAAATTTCCAGATTCCCTGATGCCAGAAACGGTGATTGATCTCAGTTCGACTGGGGCAGAAAAGAGTACGGCCCCTGCCGCTTCTGCGACCTACTACAACTTGTTCCAGCAACCGTGGTGGCTAGACGCGGTGGCAGCGGGCGAATGGGACGAAGTGGTCGTGAAGCGCGGCGGCCAAGTTGCGGCTCGCTTACCGTTCGTGCGCCGAAAAAGACTTGGAAGCACGTGGCTGCTGCAGCCAAAACTCACGAAGTGGCTCGGCCCATGGCTGCGCCCCTCGAATGCGAAACTGACGAATCGGATCGCCGAAGAAAAAGAATTGATGCAAGAACTGATCGATGCTCTTCCACGGTTTGATCTCTTCCGGCAGAGTTTCGCCCCCGAGGTGACAAACTGGCTGCCATTCTATTGGCGTGGTTTCAGCCAAACGACCCGATACACCTACCGGCTTGATTTGACTGACCGGGCGAGTCTCTGGACGGCCCTCCGTGAGAATATTCGGCGAGAGATTCGCAAGGCTGAGAAGATTGTTGTCGTCCGAAATGACCTCGATATCGACTGTTTTGCCCGCGTTTGGGCCTTGACCTTCGCGCGTCAGGGAACTCGGTTGCCGGTGAGCATTGATCTGCTCCGTCGTGTCGATCTTGCCTGCGCGCAGCGCAACTGCCGCCGAATGTTTTTTGCCGAGGATGTACATGGGAGGATCCATGCTGCCGCCTTTCTCGTCTGGAACGAGAACTGTGCTTATTACCTGATTGGGGGTGGCGATCCAAGCCTGCGAAATAGTGGCGCTGGCAGCCTAGTAATGTGGGAGGCGATTGCCTTTGCGTCGACCGTTAGCCGGCAGTTTGACTTTGAAGGTTCCATGATCGAGAGTATCGAACGTTTCTTCCGCGCCTTCGGAGGCAGACCGGTATCCTTCTTTTCCATCTCTAGACTGAACCGACAAATGAGATTTCTTGCGGGTTTATATCACGCAGGCTCGGCCCTAGTTGGAACCGCCCCAGCGATTTAGGCATTCTGTGAAACCGAGAAGCGAGTGCGACTGGAACAAACTAACTTGGAGTTCTAGTGTCGTTAGTCTCTTACCAGATTGCGCGAAAGCTTCATGACGTTGGAAAAACGCATAAGCGTGGTAAGAGCACCTAGTTTTCACTTGCTTTCCACAGGGTGTTACGACTAATGTATGAACATTGTAAGTGGATGATTGTCGGTAGGATCCTAAGTACGCCATTAGAGAGCGTACTTCCCCCCGTTGCTACGACCACCATCTGCAGGTTCCCAGGAGCATCATCTAAGAGCAGTTTGCTTTGATTCGGAGGACGTGTATGCGCCGCCTTCTAACACTCGCTTCTTTCACTTCAAAGAGATCAGAGCGACAGCTATGGTCGAAATTCGTCCTGCACGCGTTGACGGGAATTCTGTCTTTCATCGGCGGGGCGTCGCCTACTCTAGCAGCGACCGATAACGTGACCAGCTTGGCCGATGACGGTTCCCCAGGAACACTCCGTTCAATTATTGCGGCCGCGGCTCCAGGGGACACGATTGTGTTCAATGTGACCGGTACTATTACGCTCATTCGGGGGTATCTGGAGATCAACAAGACTCTGATCGTCAGCGGACCTGGCGCGGCCAACCTACTTATTAGCGGGGCCGACACGTTCACCGTGTTGCAGGTCGACTCTGGCGTGGCGGTTGTTGTATCCGGTATCACGATTGAGCACGGGTATGCCACCTTTGCCAGCGGAGGCGGTGGCATCCACAACTTAGGCGCGCTGGCATTGGTCAAGTGCACCGTATCGGACAACCTCAACGGCGACGACGGTGCCAATGGTGAAGGCATCTATAACAGCGGCATCCTGACGTTGTTCAACAGCATCGTGTCGGACAACTTCTCCTCGAATGACGGCGCTGGAATTTATAACACTGGCACGATGGAGCTGATCAGAAGCACCTTGTCGGATAATGGCGGCGGCTTACCCGGCGCTAGTGGCGGTGGAATCTACAACAGTGGCAGTGGCACGCTTACAATGGTTAATAGCATGCTATCGGGTAATATCGTCCACGACGGTGGCCAGGGCGGCGGCATTTACAATAGTGGCTCACTGAAGGTGTTAGATAGTACCATCTCAGACAACGATGATTTCTTTGGGCAGGGCGCCGGTATCTATAACAATGGCACGCTGAAGGTGCGAAATAGTACCCTCTCGGGCAATAGCGCCATCGGGGACAACGGTGGGGCGATGGTTAATAGCGGGGTGGCGACGGTAACGAACAGCACCCTGTCTGGTAACTCCGCCACCGATGGTGGTTGGGGCGGCGCCATCTACAACAGCGCCAGCGGCACACTCGCGATGAGCTTCATTACTTTATCGGAGAACTCCGCCGATTTGGGAGGGGCCATCGATAACAGCGGAAACCTGATATTGAAAGGCGCGCTTCTGGTAGGTCAAACCTCGGGCGGAAACTGCTACGAGAGCGTGCTCAGTAGTCCCTCTTCAGACGGATATAACGTGTCTGACGACGACACCTGCGCTTTCCTCACCCAAACCGGGGACCAAAATAACAACACCAACGCTGAGCTTAGCCCGAGTGGACTGCAGAGTAACGGCGGGCCTACTCAGACCATCGAACTGCTCCCGGCCAGTTCAGCCGTGAACGCGATCCCGCTCTCTGCTTGCACCGACACCTTCGGAAATCGCGTCACTACAGATCAGCGTGGCGTCAGCCGCCCCCAGGGCCCCAATTGCGACATTGGAGCGTACGAACTAGCACATAAGAAGTTGCTTTCTACGAGCCAAGATAGGAATCGTAATGAGTGATTCAGACATCCAGATTTGGCTCTCTGCAGCTGTTGTATTCGGCCAGTGTGAAATTGTTTTCCGATCAGGGTAGGGTAACCGAATCGTGGCGCCGATCGTCGGCGGAGCGGTAAGGAATCCCAGTCGCTAAGGCAAGGGGCTGGGCGGGTTTGCTCGCCGAAGACGTAGCCCGGCAAGGAAATCCGCATGAGGTGCGAGCATCGCGCCATTCACTTAAGAACGAGTGAGTACTAGGTGCGCGGTGGGCTTTACAGCTTCCTTAGTTTTTGTTCCGCGGTTCATTCGCTACGTTCCACCAAGCTTTGCAGGTTCTGGAGGATGGGTTTAGCAAAGGCAGGGGACCAAACTGCCTTGTATCACCTGATCCGATCCAGGCTCTAAGGAGAACTGGGAAAACTGGGGACCGAGAGGAAATTGCCGACCTGCTGAAACGTCTGGCGCAGCTTCGAAGGCAAGCGTCCCAAGCCGAGAGCCAGCGCTACCAGCACAAAGTTGTGGAAGAGGACAGCCAACAGAAATAACAGGCGACCTCGCTGTCGTTCTTAGGACTTCAACAGCACGTACGTGCTGTAGCTCTCTTTGTCGATGTTCATAAACGGACGCATGGTCACGTTGGTTCCGTCGGCCGAGGTCGCGATCCAGTCTCCTGTGGCGTTGTCCGCGGGTTTGGCTTGCAATAACCCATCGCGAGCGAAGCTGGGCTGGGAATCAGATATGGCGAACAGGACCAGTGGGCCCTGCACTAAGGCCACCAGGTTCGGATGATTTTGATCCGCAGTTTCCAGCCGGACCGGCATGGGGAGTTCGAGTTCGACCCGATCGCCGTCCTTCCATGTGCGGCGGATGCTCGCAAACGTACCTGGCTGAATCGCGTCGGAAACCCGCTTGCCATTGACGGAAAGTACTGGATCGGGCGTGGCCCAACCCGGAATACGAACATTGAGTGCGAAGTCTTTGGGCTGTGACGCCGACACTTCGATCCGGATTTTGTTGTCGAACGGATATCTGGTTTCCTGTTTCAACCCATACCGTCCGCCAGCGTCACTCCAATGCAAGCGAGAAGGCGCGAAGAGATTTACGTAGACTCCATCAGCCGAGCGCAGATACGCGCTGATGTGGTAATCGGCCGCGAGTTGGGGGAACGTTCCGGAACAACACGGCCATTTCTGCCCGTACCAGACTTTCTTCCCGGTGGTGGCGTAGTCCGAGTAGTAGAAGGAGGTGCCGTCCGCCTGAATCGGCCAGGCCCCGAGGATGGTGTTGTAAAGGACGCGCTCCATGCTGTCGCCATATCGCGAGTCCTTGGTGACGCGTAGCAAGTAGCGCGTGATCTTAAAGTGGCCGTACGCGCCGCACGGCGTCTCGAAGCTGGCGTGAGTGAACGAAAGACTGTCGCCCAGTTGACCCGTTCCCGGTTCGCCGAATGATTCATTCGGCCCCCAGCCGCCCGTAGCGAAGCTTTGCGTTTTCAGCAGCATTTCAAAGCCGTTCCTAGCGGCCCGCAGATGCTTTTCGCTTCCCAGTGTGATGTAGGCCTGCATTGCGGAGCTAAAGGCGTTTACGTGGCTGTACGCATGCTCGGAGGGGAGTACGTTGTTGCCTTCGGAGAGCGGGTTGAAGTAGGTATCATCCTCAAGATACTTCTTGGCCATATCGCGGTAGAACGTGTCGCCGCTGCGCTGGTAGGCGAGAAACAGATTCTCGGGCAAAGTGTAAGTCTCATCCCAGGTGAATGAGGTGTCTTTGTGCGGGCGGGAGCGCTGCTCTTGTCGTGAGAGGGCCTTTTCCGGCAAATAGGCCCCAATCGCGTGAGTGAGTTTTTCGTGAATCTGCATGGCCAGGGGATCGTGAGCGAACTCGTGAGCATCGATCAGGCCGCAGGAGAGCTTGTCGTATGTGTACGCCGGCAATCGATAGCCGGCAAAGAACTTGGCCTTTGGGTCGAGCGTCTCGCCGTAGCCTTTCACCAGGCGATTGATCTTTGCCCGGGTGGGCTCTGACCCCGTGACCGCATACGCGCGCGCCAGCGCGGAAAGATATTGTCCAAAGCTGTGACCGGCGATGAAGCCATGAAAGTCGTTGTGCTCCAGGCTGAAGCCGGAGAGGTCATACCAGCCTCCCATGTCTTCGCCGGGCGCGTGTAGGCCGGCAACCTGGCGATAGACCTTGAGCAGGCGGTCGTCGTCCAGATTGAGGAAGCGAGCATGGTTCTCCTCAAACTGGCGTTTCATCGGGCCGTCGAGCAACTCCACCTCGGAGTATGCAAAGGTCGTAAGCGGAGTATTGATGGCGACGGTGCCCTTGTCCACTTCTGCGTGGGCAGGAATTACGCGGGCCGCGAGGGTGGCTGCAGAGGCAACGGTGGCGGTTTTGAGAAAGGTTCTGCGGCTGACGCGAGGGGCCATGGGGTAGGTCTCCGGAAGTTTCTTCTATAGCAAACGTTTACTGAAATCGGCCTCTGGCTAAAGCCCGCGATCCTTGGGCCCTACTTACGGCGCGGCTTCAAGCCGCGCCCTTTCAAAACTGGAAACTTATGCCACGAATTTCCAGGACGCCGTACTAGCGCGGCCACAGGCAGCCTCGTGTTCAGGCTGCTACTTCTTCTTTCAGCGCGTTCTCGATTTCCAGGACCTCACTTGCACTCAACCGGAACTCCGCCGCCCCAATGATTCCACGGACTTGTTTTGCGCTGCGGAAACCGACAATCGCGCCAGTCACAGCAGGATTGTTCAGCGTCCAGGCAATGGCGACTTCTCCCGGAGTGCGCTGGTGCCGGTTGGCAATTTCCCGAAGGCGCTCGACCAAACGTAGATTCCTGGAAAGGAGGGGCTCCTGAAAGTTGGGGAGATTTCTGCGCCAGTCCTCGGCGGTGAAGTTCGCAACACGTTCGCGCGTCATGGCCCCGGTGAGCAATCCGGCGGACATCGGCGAATACACAATGACGCCGATATTGTTTTGGACGGTGAAAGGAAGGATTTCTTTCTCGATGGCACGGGTGACGATCGAGTAGGGCGGCTGCAGGGAAGTGATGGGGGCGATGGCCCGCGCCCTCTGCATTTGGCGAACGCTGAAGTTGGAGACTCCGATATATCGGACCTTCCCCTCGGTCTGCAGGCGTGCGAGCTCTGTCCAGCCTTCCTCGATCTCTACGTCCGGCTCCGGCCAATGAATCTGGTACAGATCGATCACGTCGGTTCGCAGCCGGCGCAGGCTATCTTCGCATTCCCGCCGAATCGACTGAGCCTTGAGAGATGCGCCAACCGTGCCCTGTGCATCCCAGACCCGCTCGCACTTGGTGAAGACGTAGGGTCTGGGCGAGCGTCCCTCGAGTGCGCGCGCGACTACTTCTTCCGAATGCCCGAGACCGTAGAGCGCGGCCGTGTCAATCCAATTGAGACCATAATCCAAGGCAGCGTGAATTGCCGGTATTGAGTCATCTTCGTTTTGCGGCCCCATGCTTCCGTTCCAACCGCTTCCACCGATAGCCCAAGCGCCAATTCCGATGGGTGTGACGGTGAGGTCGCTGTCTCCCAGCCGGCGTGTTTCCATGAAAGTCCTCTAAGCTTTGAGATATGAAAAATAAGAGTGAAAATGGATCAGCAAATCCATGAAATCGCTTACTAGCTTATATCAGAGGCGCTCTTGTGCCACGCCAAACTGGCGATTCGGGTTGTCGGGAAGTCCGTGGAAGGCGGCAGAAGCAAAAACCGGGAGATGATCACCACCCGTCCGCCGCTATAGGTACTGATTATTCGCGCGGGCACGTACACGCTTCGGCGATATTCTCCGCGAATTTCACTGGAGCTGACAGGCGGTGTAGTAAGACAGAGCGGTGTAGACTGCGAAAGGCTCAGATTTGTTCCGACCTGCTCGATTGACCGAACAAGTTGGGCGACCTCCGAGGAACCGGACAACTGTATGGATGACATGGCCCAGTTGCGCCAGGCGATTGTGATCGGAGATGCTGACGCCGCGGTCGCCGAGACTCGCGAAATCCTTGCCGGCGGGACAGACGCTCTTCGAATCGTAACTGACGGCATTAATCCGGCCATGGCCGAGGTTGGACGCCTCTTCGAAGAGTGCGAGTACTTTGTCCCGGAACTATTAATCGCTGCCCGGGCAACTAAGGAGATTTTTCGCATTCTCCGCCCCGTGCTAGCGCAGGCTGGAGCGAAACCGAAGGGGCGCGTCATCCTCGGAACCGTGCAGGGCGATTTGCACGATATCGGCAAGAACCTGGTCGCCGCGCTGTTAGAGGGTGGAGGGTTCGAGGTCACGGATCTCGGCGTGGATGTCGCTCCCCAGAGATTTGTTGCTGCCGTCCGTGAGAAGGGAGCGGAGATCGTCGGTCTTTCAGCTCTACTCACGACTACCCTCCCCGCCATGAAGAGTACACTCGATGCGTTCGATAGCGCGGGCCTTCGAGGGCAGATCAAAGTGATGGTGGGCGGGGCGCCCGTCACAAAAAGCTACGCAGAGTCGATCGGCGCCGACGGATATGGCGAGAACGCCGGTGCATCGGTGCAACTCGCGCTGCGCTTGATCGGCGCTTGAAGCATTAACAGCGGCGGATCGCACAAAGCGATGACTGACCAGGAGTGGGACACAATTCTTTCCGTTGTCCAGGGCGAGGCGCGCTGCCCGCTTCCGGTTGCTTTCATTATTGACAGTCCGTGGCTTCCCAAGTGGGCTGGACATACCATCCTCGACTACTTCACCGATGAGCGAATTTTCCTCGCGGACAATCTGAAGGCGATAGACGCGTTTCCCCAGGCCATCATGCTGCCGGGGTTTTGGTCCGAATATGGAATGTGCACCGAGCCCTCAGCCTTTGGAGCCGTGTCCGTGTGGGAAGAAAACGAATTTCCATTCGCCAACAAAGTGCTGTCCTCAGTGCGGGATATCGAAACGCTCAAGAAGCCCGATCCCAGAAAACATGGATTGCTGCCCTTTGTGATCAAGCGACTGAAGCACCTTCAGCCCGAAATCGAGGCCAGGGGGCACAGGATCCGGTTCGCGGTTGGGCGCGGACCTCTCAACATCGCTTCCTTTCTGATGGGCACGACCGAGTTCCTGACCGCTCTCAAAACCGATCCTGAACCGATCCATAGATTGCTAACGCTCATTACCGACTTTCTAGTCGATTGGATCGAATATCAACGCGAATGCTTCCCGTCCATTGACGGTATCTTGCTTCTCGACGACATCGTCGGTTTCATCAGCCGCCGCGACTTTGAGACGTTCGGCCTGCCCTACTTGAAGAAAGCCTTCAGCGCGGATGTTGCGATCAAGTTCTTTCACAATGATGCTCCGTGCAAAGCCTGTGCGCCTTTGCTACGGCAGGCTGGAATCAATCTGCTGAACTTCGGCGTCCAGCACACACTCGCGGAAATGAAGCAGTGGACCGGGAACCAGATTGCGCTCCTGGGTAATATTCCTCCGAGAGACGTTCTCGCGGGTGGAACGTCGGATGATGTGGTCCGCTCGGTCACCGACATGCTCAACTCGCTCGAGGACCATTCCCGAATCATTGTTTCCTGCGGGGGCGGCATGCCTCCGGGTGCGCCGAGCGAAAACATTCAGGCCTTGATTTCGACAGTCAGCAAGTTGACCCGCCAGGCTGTATCTTGAAGTTTTCCGAAGCCAATTCGGTCCGCGGCGGCGCCGAAGATGAGTTTGTCTCGCCGCTGCCGACACAAGTTTGCGCGGATTTGAAGCTGGTTTCGCCAGAGATGACGGAGATCTATCCGTATCTCGGCTATCCCCAAGGCGCCTCACCCGGTTCGCAGATAGCCGAGCGTGCGAAACGTCTGGTCGAGGAGTCCATGTCGTGCGTTGAACCCCGGGGGACCTTCTCGGTCTACGCGGTAACGGAACGGAAGAAATACTCTATGTGCGTCGGCGGTGTCACCATCTGCGGCAATATCGCAGAATATATGGAGCACGCCGACCGAGTTGCGATATACGTGGTGACGGTCGGCGACGGAATCTCCCAGCGCGCGATCCGCTTTCGGCAAGGCGACGACGCTTTCGCTGCGTGGGTGGTCGACGCGTTGGGTTCATGGGCGGCGGAAGGCGCCGCCGACGCGCTGACCGAACTGATTCAGCGCCATCTCAAGGACGGGGAAGCGCTTACCCTCCGCTACAGCCCCGGCTACTGCGGCATGGAGACGTCTGAGCAAACTAAGTTGTTTGCTTTAGTTAAGGCGGACTCCGTTGGCGTTAAGCTACTGCCGTCATTGCTGATGCAGCCACTGAAATCAATTTCCGGATTGGTCGGGTTAGGGCCGGAAGAAGCCATTACCACGTACCGTTCGGCTTGCGACCGCTGTCCGCAGGTTGGATGTCATATGCGGCGGTGACCAGCGAATGAGAATGCGGTGGAGTTTGAGGACGCTGTTGAAGAAGCCGGTCGATCTGAGCGCGGTAGGAGCGAGGGAGAATGGTCCCTAGCATTCTGCTTACGCGGCTGGCCCAAGGGCACATTCTCGTTTCCGACGGGGCGCTGGGCACCATGCTTCAACAGCATGGCCTCAAGCCGGGAGAATGTCCGGAATCCTGGAATATTTCACATCCCGAGGTCGTAAGGGGAATCGCGACGGCCTATATTGACGTGGGTTCCCAGATCGTCAGCACCAATTCATTCGGCGCAAACGCACTCAAACTCAGGCTGTACGGACTCGCGGACAAGGTTTCAGAATTCAACCGAGCTGCCGCCGCGCTGGCCAAGAGCGCCGCTGGCAGCCGAGCCTATGTGGCCGGTTCCGTCGGACCCACGGGGAAAATTCTGCAAGCAGAAGGTGGAGACATAACGGTGGGCGAAGTGTACGACGCATACGAGGAACAAGTTCTGGCGCTGGTCGACGGCGGTGTCGATACCATCTGGATGGAGACCATGTCTTCGTTGTCTGAGGCGGTTCAGGGCATAAGAGCTGCTAAGGGGAATTCGAAACTTCCGGTCGCTTGTACGTTTACGTTTCAAATGGGATCAAAAGGTCCCCGCACCATGATGGGAGTCAAACCTGACCGCGCGGCCAGGGAAGCGGTGGCCGCAGGTGCCGACATCGTTGGCGCAAACTGCTCATTCGGGATTGAGGACATGATCGAGATCGCGAAGCAGATGCGAACCGCGTGCCCAAACGTGCCGCTGCTAATTCAGCCCAATGCCGGCAGGCCGATGCTTGAAGACGGCCAAACAGTATTCAAAGAAACTCCGGAGTGGATGGCTTCGCGTATTCCCGAACTACTGAAGGCAGGAGCGAACATCATGGGCGGGTGTTGCGGTACTACGCCGGATCACATAGCCGCAATAGCCAGGGCGTTAGCGCCAGTGATTGCGAAGTTCGGCATGGAATAGCGTAGGCCTATTCGTAGCGCAGTGCCTCGATCGGATCGAGGCGTGACGCCCGAATCGCGGGGATCATTCCACTGATCAACCCAACCAGCGCCAGGATCACGGTAGAAACTAACACGCTCGCTGGTGAAATTATCAGTCGAATGTCACCCATCTCGCCGTGCTGAGCCAGCGCACTGTAGAAGGTAAGATTCCCTACCGAGAACGAAACCAGGTAGGCGAGCGCAATGCCTAGCAGGCCGCCCAGGAAAGTGATTGCCAGCGCTTCGCATAAGAACGCACCGAGAATATCCAGGCGGCTGGCGCCCAACGCCTTCTCGATGCCGATCTCCCGCGTGCGCTGAGTCACGCTCACCAGCATGATGTTCATCAGCCCGACGCCGCCGATGCCCAAGGTCAGAGTGCCGATAAAGGCAAGCAAGACCTGCAGAGCCAGGCTGATCATGCGGAATTGCGAGAGTTGCTCCATCAGGCTGAAAACGAACAGAGCGCGCTTATCATCGGGACGGAAATTGTGTTGCGCTGCCAGGGTGTTGCGAACTGACCTCTCGACCCCTTGATAGTCATAGCCGAGAAAGTCGAGCCAGATCATGTCGATGTAGTGCGTATCGCGGAAGTCACTCATGGTTGGGAATGGAATGTAGACGACGCGGTTGATGCTGTTCTCAGTACCTTCCTGCGGCCTTGGCTTCAGTACACCAACCACCTCGTACGGAATACCGTTGATGCGGATTTTCTCTCCCAAGGCGAAGCGGCCCGAGAACAGTTTCTCCTTGGATTCCGAGCCCAGTACGCAAACGTGGGCGCGCAGTTGTATATCCTCGGCGCTGTAGAAACGCCCGACATCCGCGTTCAGATTCTGAATTCCTTGTACCGGGGGATTGCTGCCGCTGACATTCCATGTGTAAGAACGCCCTTCATAACTGACGGGAGCCTCGTAAAAGGATTCTGGAGTTATCCGGAGGATTTGTGGAACATTGGCCAGAACATGATCGATATCTTCGTTGGTCAAACGGACACTGACGCCAGCCTTGCTGCCTCCCGCCTGCATCGAGGTGCGCCCGCCCGCAATGCCCATGGCCTGCATGCTGGCATAGGCTTTGAATATGTTGACGATGGCGGTTGAGAAGCCTGTGCCATAAGCGAGCAACAGCACCACGGTGGCGATTCCCCAAGCCATGCCCAGGATGGTGATCGCACTGCGTCGACGGTTATGCCGAAGTGCGCCGTAGGCCTCGGCGAAGACGTCCTTCGAGAGAATCATTGATTACTCCTGACGGAGAGCCTCGACGGGGGTGAGCAAGGCCGCCCGTTGCGCGGGATACAGTCCGGCGACGATGCCTGCTATAGCGAGGCTTCCCATCGCGAGCGCAGCGGTCGCTGGATAGATGTGCGGCAGTTCGAACCCATCGATTGGCGGCACGAGTCCGAAGAGCCTTGTTGCGCCGTAGGCCGCGCCCACTCCAATGGCTCCGCTGAGCGCCGTCAGCATCAGCCCTTCCAGGAAAAATTGAAACAGGATGCTCTGTCTGGTGGCGCCAAGAGCCTTGCGCAAGCCGATCTCCCGCGTACGCTCGGCTACGGAGACCAGCATGATGTTGGCAACGCCCATGGCCCCCAGTGCGAGCGTCACTAGACCCACCGCTCCCAGGAACGCGTCCATGGCATCGGAAATTTTGCCAACCATCTCGGCGTTGGCGATGGAGTCCCAATCGTCAAACGCATCGGGCGTTTCCGGATTGAAGCCGTGATTTCTCGCAACAATGCTGCGGACGGATTTTCTGGTTTGTGCGTGCTGCTCTCGCGTAATCGGCTGGTAAGCAATATATTTGACGGCGTTCGCGTTGCCTTGTCCCTTCAGCGGGAAATACGTGGCCATGACGGTGTAAGGCATGATCAGGCGCATGTTCTGGTCGTTGTTGTTGCCGTGGCCGATCTTCTTGATGGTCCCAATTACCTGGAAAGGGATGCCATTGATTAGGAGCCTGCTGCCAATTACTGGCCGGCCGGGAAACAGCAAGCGCACGAATTCACTACCGATGACGCACACGTTGTTGCGTTGGGTCTCGTCAGCCCAATTGAGCCAGCGCCCCTGCTCGATCGGCTGGTAGCGAATGTTGTAGAACTGCGGCTCGGAGCCATCCACATAGCCGTTGCTGCTGCCATACTCGCTTACCAGGCGAAGGTCGCCGCGGTAGATCACCGGCGTTGCATTCCGGACATAGGGCGAACTGCGAATGTCGAGATAGTCCTGGTAGTTCAAGTAGTACTGACGAGAGGAAAGCTGGCTGCCGCCAATCGCCGGCACGCGGCCGTTGTACATCTGCATGAAATCTTCGCCGAAGCTCGCCAGACTCTTCTCGGTTCCCGCGCGAAATCCCTCTCCTAACCCCACGAGAAGCAACAGCGATCCAACTCCCCACGCGATGCCAAACATGGTAAGGAAGGAGCGAAGTTTGTGCGCCCACATGGCGCCCAATACCTGGCCGAAGCTGTCGATAAGCCAGCGCATAGTTAGGATACGAAGGTTATGCGAACAAAGTTCCTGATGGCGGACCGATTTGCGCCAATGTTGACATACCTCCACACTTACTCTAGCCGTGGCAGTCCGGGGCGGTCTGTGATCCTAATCGCACTCCTGCAGTGTCGCGTCCACCGCCCGGATCGCGTTCAAAATCGCTTCCTGGAGGGCGATTTCCCGAGCCCGGTCGGCACGAATTCCACTCGATTGGGCGTATGCGAGCGAACGATCGGGAGACACGCGTCCGATTCAGCGACGAACAGATTCACAGGGCAATCTTGCTGCGTGATCGTTGCCGGTTTTGAACGTTCGCAACCTTGGGCTGCAATCAATCCTCTAAGTTTCAGGAGGAAAATCATGCCCAGGAAAAAGAAGTCGTCGGCCCGAAAGTATGGAAAGGCAGCACAGAAGACAGTTGCCAGTGCAATGCGGCGTAAGAAACACGGAGCCCTGAAGTCGGGCAAAGGCGGAAAAGGCGGCACGGTGAAAAGCCGCAAACAGGCGATCGCGATCGGACTCTCCGAGGCGCGGAAGAAGGGCGCAAAGGTCCCTCGCAAGAAGGCGGCTTGAGCGAACCGCGCCGGGCGGATACAAGCGAGCCCGCCAGATATCGCACGGCACCGGCCGGTCAGTGTTCCTGTTTCACGGATTTCAGATAGGCGAGCACTGCCCTCGCGTCAGCTTCGCTCATGCGGAAGGGCATCATCGGCAAACGCAGAGGCTTGCCGTCGGTCCAAATTCCGGTGGTCAACAGCCGGATCATATCCTGATCGCTGGCCGGAGGATTTCCTCCAATGCGCGGTGCCTTCAGAGGCCAATTTGGATCGCGATACGGCGGCTGAAACAATTCAGGGGCTCCGTCGAGGGGACGACTCTGGTCGAGTGCTCCGTTCGCGTCGCGTGGAGTATGGCACTGCGGGCACATGGCCACGTTGTTCACGATGTAGTTGCCGCGTTCAACGTCGGCTTGCGTTGTAGGAATCGATGGCGCAGCCGTCTTATCGCCCTTCCTTTGTGGCCGAGGCGGCGCTTGAGCGCGGTCGGGAGTGGAACCGAGGAGGAGCAGGAAGAGGATTAGTGCAGCTGAGGATGCTGTCGTGCTCAGCCATGAATCGATGAGTGTTCTGAGCTTGCTTTTCGCGATCATCGCTCCGTGTCTACAGTTACAGAAAACGCTAGAGCAGGGAATCGGGAAAATCATGTACGCTCGCCGCCGGCGAGGCAAATGTGCGCGTCAGACACAAACGGAGTGAGCGGCAACCGAGCGGTTGCCGCCCTTGATGTTCAGGCGTGCGCCGTTTTCTCGACATCGCGGAGACGGGCAGCCTTGCCGCGAAGTCCGCGAAGGTAGAACAGGCGTGCGCGGCGCACCTTGGACGAGCGCACCAGATCAATCTTGTCAATCACCTTGGAGTGAATAGGGAAGATGCGCTCTACGCCTTGTCCAAAGCTGATCTTGCGCACCGTGAAGCTGGCCTGCGGGCCGTTATCGCGCTTGATGACCACGCCTTCGAACGCTTGTACGCGCTCCTTGTCGCCTTCTTTGATCTTTACGTGGACGCGGACGGTGTCTCCCGGACGGAACGCGGGAATGTCGGTGCGGTGCGATTTGGCCAGCAGCTTTTCGATGATGAGGTTTGACATGATCGTTTCCTTTTTAGGTCTCAGGTCTTAGATGTTGGGTCTCAGGCCAGGTCCTTGCAACGGATCCTTGCGTGATTCCTGAGACCTGGCTCCCGCACCTACGACCTTACACCGCCCTTAATCCGGGCCAGAATTTTCTTGTCCTCGTCGCTGAGTTGCACGCTCTCCAGCAAGTCCGGACGATTGCGCAGCGTCTTCTTCAATGCCTGCTCGCGGCGCCAGCGGCGAATCTCCTCATGGTTACCGTTGAGAAGCGCCTCGGGCACCGGCATCCCGCGAAAATCGGCGGGACGCGTGTAGTGCGGATAGTCGAGCAATCCGCCAGAGCCGCAAGTCGAATCCGCACCGTTGACGGGTTCGGTCTCGACATGCGCGGTGAACGACTCCTGCCGCGTCGATGCCTCATTCCCGACTGCGCCTGGCAGCAACCGCGTGATCGCTTCAATGACAACGGCGGCAGCCAACTCACCGCCGCTGAGCACGTAGTCGCCGATCGAAAGCTCGCGATCGGCGAGAAAATCGACCACTCGCTCATCCACGCCCTCGTAGCGCCCGCAGAGCAGAACCATCCAGTCAAGCGCTGCCAGCTCGGCTGCCATCGCCTGGGTGAATTTCTGACCCTGCGCCGACAAGATAACCACGCTCTGCTTTACCCGGCCGGTGGTCCGGTCGTTGCGTGAAGCAACCTGCAGTGACTCCAAACATTCAAAGATCGGTTCCGGCTTCAGGACCATGCCTTCGCCGCCGCCGAATGGGCGGTCGTCCACGGTGCGGTGCCGATCGTGCGTGAACTGCCGCAGATCGTGGACTTCAATTTTCACCAGACCCATTTCGCTGGCCCGGCGGGTAATACCGTGATCCAAAGGCCCGCGAAAGAAGTCCGGAAAGATCGTGACAATGTCGGCCTTCATTTGCGGAACCCAACGAATCCTCACCACCGAGGCACGGAGACACAGAGAAAACAAAACCTCCGAGAGCCCCCTGCCAAGACGTTAGGGCCTGTTCTGCCGGCCTTGCTGCTGTTTTTCCTCTGCCGTCATCGGAGCGTTAACCTCCAGCATGCCCTCGGGGAGGTTCATTCGCACTTGCTTATGCGCGACGTCTACGCTCTCCAGATACGCTTCGGCGAACGGTATATCAAACTTCTTGTCCGAGCCCGCCGCTACGATGAGGAGCGGTGCTTCTCCGGCTCCGAACTGTACGTCCTCAACTTTGCCGATCTCAAGATTGCGGTCAAAAACCACAGATCCGATGAGCTCGCTAACGTAATTCCAACCCTGGTCCAGCTTCGCGCGTTCGGACCGCGGAACCTGCAACTCTGTCCCGACTAACGCTTCGGCATCGGAAATCGAATCGACGCCGCGGAACTTGAGGACCAACAAACCCTTGTGAGGCCAGAAGCTCTCGACTTCTACTTCGCGGCGCGCTTCCCTCGAATCCAGCGCGGAGAGCTTCATTCCTTCGGTGAATCGGTCCGGAACATCGCTATGCACTTCCGTTGCAACCTCGCCGTGGCGCCCCTGCGTTTTCACCACGCGGGCCAAGGTGATGAAGTCGCCGATTGGATCAGGACTCAAACGTTGTCCGGGGCTAAAGCCCAAAAGTTCTTGCCAGCCTTACGCGGCGCTGAAGAGCCGCTCTTCCACCACCTGAGGCTCCGGCGCCGTGCAACTGCCGCACCAATCCGCCGCGCTTCTACTTCGCCGGTGCCCGACTACTCGATGATCTCGAGCGTGTAGCGCTTGCGGGCGCGATAGCCAGCGGCGTTCAGTAATGCGCGCAGCGCGCGGGCTGTGCGTCCCTGGCGCCCGATCACCTTGCCTACGTCATTCTCGGCGACTTCCAGTTCGATCACGCCGTCGTCGAATTTTTCGACGAAGACTTCATCCGGCGCGTCGACCAGCGACTTCGCAATCAATTCGACCAGCGCGCAGACATCTCCAGAAGACTCATTCATAAAATTCTCACTGTGGACGAGAGCAAAGACCGGGGAAGCCCGGTTGCGTGGATTCTAGGCGGCCGATCCGGCAGTGGCCGGGGCTGGAGCCTTCGAGAACAGTTTGTTCACCCGCTCCGACATCTGCGCGCCCTTCGATACCCAGTACTCCACGCGATCGCGCTTCAGTTCGATGCTGGCGGGATTGGTGCGGGGATTGTATGTCCCCACGACTTCAACCGGCCGCCCGTTGCGCGCGCGCGCCTTTTCAATGACCACAATGCGATAGTGCGGTTGTTTGCGCGCACCCCGGCGCGCCAGACGAATCATTAACACGAGACGTTTATCCTTGTTCCGGAAGAGTCCGGCGAGGTCAAGACAAACTATTATTATGCAGGAGCTTAGGCGGAAAGGCAAGGGCAACCGCAAAGGATCGATGCAGCCTGACGCTGACTGCAAAGGTCCTTCGCGTTGCTCCGGATGACAGCGGATCCGTCACAGAAACGCTATCGTCTTCTTAAATTCTTACGCGACTTTTCCTTTCGGCCCCACCTCGCCCTTGGCTGAGGGTTTTGCCAGGAACTGCACCAGGGCGTTGTTTACTTCATCGGCGTGGGTCCATGCCACGTTGTGGGGTCCGTCTTTGATGACCACGAGTTCGGCTCCGCTTATCAACTTGGCGGTGCGCTGCCCTGCGACGGTGAAGGGCACGATCCGGTCGGAGTCGCCGTGGATGACCAGGGTCGGAACATCGATCTTGGCAAGGTCCTGGCGGAAGTCTTCATGCCAGGTCGGCACACACGCGAGGCTAGCGGTCGGAGAAGCGATGGCAGCCACATTCCAGCTTGCCTGAATCGCCTGCTCGCTGACGCGCTTTCCCAGGTGAACATCACTGTTGTAGAAATTCTTGAAGAACTCCGTGAAGAATGCGTACCGGTCGGCAGCGACTGCTTTCTGGATGCCCTCGAAAACGCTGGCATCGACTCCTTCGGGGTTGTCGCCGGACTTGAGCAGGTAGGGTGGAATGCCTCCGATGATCACTGCCTTGGAGACATCCTTAGAGGCATACCTTCCGATGTAACGAGCGACTTCGCCTCCGCCCATGGAGAAGCCAACCAGAACGAAATCACGGAGCTTGAGGTGTTGCACCAGCTTATGCAGATCTTCGGCGAAGGTGTTGTAGTCGTAGCCAGTTGTAGGTTGGCTGGACTTTCCGAACCCGCGGCGGTCGTAGGCAATAACACGATAGCCAGCTGCCAAGAGCGCCGGTACCTGTTTTTCCCAGGACGCGCTGTTCAGCGGATATCCATGTATCAGGACTACGGGCTGTCCTGAACCATGATCTTCGTAGTAGAGGTGGATGGACGTGGAATTTTCTTTACCGACATCGACGTATGACATGGAGAGCCTCCAATAAACTTGGTGAGAAGGTTAGTCTGGAGTGAGTTGTTTGCGCTTTTCAGTAGATGCTACACCCGTGGGCAGGTTTCGTTTTTCGTGGGGCCAATGGCAGATTGGCCCGGGAATATCGAGAGAACGCGTTCGGCGCTGAAGGCTTTTGTCGTGCAATCTCCTGCTAGACTCAGGGGTTTGGAGGGAAGGAACGTGCAAGGTATCTACATTCTTTCGGCAGTGCGGACTCCGATCGGCAAGTTTGGCGGATCGCTGGCCTCACTGACCGCGGCCGACATGGGAGTGGTTGCGGCCAAGGCCGCGATGGAGCGTGCAGGAGTTCGTCCGGATCAAGTGGAAGAAACGATTTTCGGCAATGCGCGCCAGGCCGGCGGAGGACCGAATCCCGCACGGCAGATCTCGGTGCGTAGTGGCGTCCCGCAGGAAGTTCCGGCGTTCACCGTAAACAAGGCTTGCGCGTCCGGAATGAAGGCGATCGCGCTTGCGTATCAGGCGATCACGCTGGGTGAGTCGGCATGCATTTTGGCGGGCGGCACTGAATCGATGTCGCGGCTTCCTTATTATCTGGACGGCGCGCGCTGGGGATACCGGGTGGGCAATCAGGAACTGGTCGACGGCATGTATCGGGACGGATTTTTCTGTCCGCTGGCCAAGATGGTGATGGGTGAGACGGCTGAGGCGCTCGCGGAACAATACAAGATATCCCGCGACGAGCAGGATGAATACGCCTTGATGTCGCAAACGCGTGCGGCCCGAGCGATTGGAGCCGGACGGCTGGACGCCGAGATCGTGCCCGTCACGATTGAAGCCAAGAAGGGGACGACCATTTTTGCGCGGGACGAGCATCCCTTTCCGGACGCAAGCGTGGAGAAACTCGGGAAACTTCCCCCGGTGTTCTCCAAGACCGGCACGATCACGGCCGGGAATTCTTCGGGGATCACCGATGGTGCCGCTGCCATGGTCGTGGCCAGCGACTATTTCATCAAGCAACACAATCTGAAGCCGCTGGCGCGAATTATTGGCATCACTTCGGCAGGGGTGGATCCAAAGACTATGGGAATCGGCCCGGTTCCGGCTCTGCAGAAACTTGAAGATAAGCACGGCCTTCGTCCCCATGAATTTGGCTTGATCGAAATAAACGAGGCATTTGCCGCGCAGGTGCTGGCTTGTGATCGCATTCTGAATTTCAATCGCGACCGCCTGAACGTTAATGGCGGCGCGATTGCCTTGGGGCATCCGATCGGGTGCACCGGCGCGCGCATCACCGTCACCCTGCTTCACGAAATGCTGAAGCGCAACACCAAACGAGGGGCAGCGACTCTCTGTGTCAGCGGCGGTATGGGAATGGCAGTCGCCCTGGAAAATGTCGTGTAGTTTTTTTACAGCCCAAGCCGCAGCTGGCGCACTCTGGACCCGGTTCCCAACAGTCCAGCGAACACCGCATTGCGCGGCGAAAAAGCCGACACTATACTCTTGTCAGATTCGCGTTCCTCCAGGACCAGAATGTCTCTTTCCGCGGTAATCGTCGACGACGAGCAGTTGGCCCGCGACGAACTCGCATACCTGTTGAAGAACGCCGATGACGTGAACGTCGTGGCGCAGGGCAAGAACGGCCTGGAAGCCGTGAACCTCATCAAAGAGCACGCTCCGGATGTGGTTTTCCTGGATGTGCAGATGCCAGGGCTCGATGGGTTCGGAGTGATCAAGAAGCTCCTCGACAAGAAGATTCCGCTCCCGAAAATTGTATTTGCCACGGCCTTCGACCAGTATGCGGTGAAGGCCTTTGAAGTGAATGCCGTCGACTATCTGCTGAAGCCGTTCGATAAGAAGCGGGTGACGCAGGCCATCCAGAAAGCGCGCGCGCAGCAGGATGCGAACGATGCACCCGCCGAGCGATTTCAGACTCTGGTGCGGATGCTCGAATCGCAGAAGCAGCCCTCCACAAAGATTCTCTTGAAGACTGCCGGCCGCATGTTTCTGGTGGATCAGAGAGATATCTGTTACGCCTGGATCGAAGACGGCGTGATCACTGTGGTGACCGCTGGTGCTACGGGGATGGAGGGAGAATCCAACTGCCGAACTCTTGAGGAGTTGCTCGACAGCCTGGATGCGAAGCTATTTTGGCGTGCTCACCGTTCCTATCTGGTGAATATCAACCGCATCCGAGAAGTCGTCCCCTGGTTCAAGAGCTCGTACCAACTGCGGATGGACGACAAGAAGCAAACCGAGATTCCCGTCAGCCGCGCTCAGACGAAACGCCTGCGGGAATTGTTCGGACTCTGAAGGCGTCAGCCGCAAGCCAGCATTTTCTCGCGATTCTTTTCTCGTCCTTGATTTCAAGATGTGCTCGGCTAAGGCCAACAAATCGTCGATCAGGGTACCGGTATACATTCCGAAGCTTCCACTCGATTTCTCTTCAATGGGAACATTTTCACGCGGAGGACAGCTTAGGCTACACGAGCTGTCCTCCGGTGTTTGGGGGGAAGGGCTAAGTGGTGAGTGCCTCCAATCCATTCCGGTCACGAATGATCAACGTCGGGCCATCCAACCGGATTAACTGTTTCTTGCGCAGGATGCTGAGCAATCGTGTCACCGTCTCACGGGAAGCCCCAATGCGCTGTGCCATTTCCTCGTGAGTCATACCTGACCGAACACGCGTTTCGTCTTCTGTTTCCAGGGTGGGAGACCGCGAGAGCAACAATCTCGCCAATTTGCCCGCGGATGACCGGGTGAGGACCAGTCATGAATGTCGCGGTATGCGGACTGGTAATCCCGGCTCAGACAATGCGCCGCATGTACCGCCAGTTCGCTGTGCTTGTCCATCAGTTGCAGAAGGTGCTTGGTATCGATGAAACACAATTGGCACGGAGTTGCAGCCTCGGCCGTGGTCTCGTATCCCATGCTGGATATGGTTGCGCTCAAGCCCAAAGCCTCGCCTGCCTCAGCGGTTTTGAGAATCAGGATCTTGCCCTCACGCGAGGTGGTGGACAGGTTCACTCTGCCCGAGCAAATGATGAACATTCCTCGCGGCTCCTGACCTTCAACAAACAGGATTGCACCCGCGGGAAGAGTGCTCTTGTGGCTTGCCTTATCGAGAGAACTGAGGACAGAATCGGAGAAACCGCAGAAGTGACCGGGTTGCGAATGGTTGCACTCCGTGCAGTTATCGACAATGTCGAGCCCGTAGGGCGTTTTCATTTCGTCCTCCGCTGTGAGCGAGCGTTTTCTGGCAGAGGAAGCTCTGACAGTCTTGCTAGAGCCGAATCCGCCAAGATGATGCGAAGCGGCCAGCAAAGCGCGGGCGTGTGCACGGGTGTCGCTGTTGTGACTTTGTGCGGCCGCGATTAATTCCCAGCCGGCGCTCGCATCTTCGCGTCGTTCCCACTCCACATGACAGGCGAACAGGTAGACGGGGTCGATCTCCTGTGGAATGGCCAGAGGTGCGAATCCAGAAGCCGGCAGCGTCGCGGTTTGCAGTTGGGAAACTTCCGATAGAGAAGCCTTGGCTTCTGTGATCTGAGGATTGGAGGAGCAGAGAAATCGCTGACGCCACGACTGGGCCACGGCGAATAGTGACTGGACACTTCCGGCTTCAACGCTCTTGACGAGCGCCTGGGGCATGCTGGCTGGTAACACTGCTACGGCTCCACTCGAACAAAATTCCCCTGGGGGAGAAGTAGGGGCTTTCTGGGACCATCTCTGCAAGGCAGGGATTCGTTATCTTGACCGGCCAGAGGCAGAGAAGCCTCACTTAATGCATGCGAGGTTCCGAAAGGGGCTGCAGGAATGGGACCCGGAACTTCCCTGTTTGGAACAAGTTCTGAATTGAGCTACTTGCATCATTTCCAGTGCTAGCCGTAGAATCGGCGCTCTCGCCGACTAATCGTCACCAGCGGCAACACTCAGATTCGGGAAGAATCCAAATAGTCCTGCCGAGAAATGCGCAGACGCTGCATTTTGGATTGGAGGGTGGTTCGTTTGAGGCCCAGCCGGCACGCTGCACCATCCCGCCCGGACAGCACTCCGCGGGTTTCGCGGAGCGTGCGGATAATGTGCTGTCGATCCGCGGTGTCCAGCGTCAGGTCAGAGCTATCGGAATTGTCCTTTGCCAGCGGGCGCAACTCCGACAAGGGCACGCAGAGGGCGGTGCTTTCGCTCAATATCACCGAACGCTCGATGAGGTTTTCGAGTTCACGTACATTTCCGGGCCAGCGCCAGTTTGTGAGAGTTTCCATGGCCTGCCTGGGAATGGTTTCGATGTAGCGATTCATCCGGCGAGCTGCCTGGTGAACGAAGTGACGCACCAGCAGCGGAATGTCTTCCGGGCGCTCCCGCAGGGGAGGGACGAAGATAGGAAAGACACTCAAGCGGTAGTAAAGATCACTGCGAAATTCGCGTTGCTCGATGCTTTCCGATAGATTTCGATTTGTGGCCGCAATCACCCGCAAGTTCACCTTGATGGTGCGGTTGCTGCCGAGGCGCTCGAATTCCTGATCCTGCAGCACGCGGAGCAGCTTGGGTTGTACCTCGAGCGGTATTTCGCCGACTTCGTCGAGGAATAATGTGCCCCCGTTGGCCAATTCCATCCGCCCAATTTTCTGGCTGATCGCGCCTGTAAAAGCTCCTTTTTCGTGTCCGAAGAGCTCGCTTTCGAGCAGCCCCGTTGGAATCGCGGCGCAGTTCACTTTGACGAGCGGCCCGTCCTTTCGCGGGCTTAAGCGGTGGATCGCTTTGGCTATGAGCTCCTTCCCGGTCCCGGTTTCTCCCAAGATCAGCACGGTCGCGCCGCTGCCCGCAACGGTTTCCACCTGGTCTAACACTTGTTTCAGAGCGGTGCTGCTGCCTACAATCTCGGGAAACTCGCGCTGCACCGGAATCCCGACTTCAAGATACTTGCGCTCCTCGCCGAGGCGCTGCCGGAGGTCCTTAATTTCGGACGAGGCGCGATGATTTTCGATGGCGAGAGCAAGCTGCGTCGCCACCTGGCTCAATAAGTGCAAATCTTCCAGTTCAAAGGCATTCTCCCGAGTGCTGGCCAAAATCAAGACTCCAATCGGGCCATTCGGGCGCATCATGGGGACGCAGCACAGAGACTCCATCCCCTCAGCCAGAAGGCTGGCGGTAATTTCGATATTAAAGCCCTGCAGATCGCTCTTCGTGAAGATCGTCGGAATAGATTCCTGCAGCGAATGGGCTGCTGGACTCTTGTTCGCGGCGATGGGAGCGGCAGAGATGAGTCCTTTGCCCAAAGGGAAATCGATCGCCTGGCGCACCAATGTATCCGTCTCGGGATAGTAAAGAGCATAGCTCGCATACTCCTGGCGCAGGATACGGCGCAGGCGAGCTGAGATCGTGGGAAAGACTGACCGTACGTCCCAGTTCGAGGACAGCAAGCTGGTGGTATCAAGGAGCACCTGAAGCCGGTCCGCCCCCTTGCGCAGCTTGGCGCCAAGATCATGAGTCGTTTCTTCCAGCTTCTTCTTTTCGGTAATTTCGACGGCGACGATGCCCACGCGCGTGACCTTACCGTCTGCTGTGCGGATTGGAAAATAGTGCTGGACCCAGTGGACGAGTTCTTGACCGGGAGAGGGGGAAAACGAAATCTCCACATCCATTGTCGGTTCGCCGGTAGAAAACGCGCGATCTAAGTGGGGCTCCATAATGCCAGCAAGCCCAACCACAATTTCGGCGGGTGTCTTTCCCAGATGATTGGCAACCGCGACGCCGTGCAGGCTTGCCAGCGTGTGATTCACCCACAAATAGCGATAGTCAGAGTCGAGAATGCAGAGTCCGGCCGTGGTCCAAAATGCCGCAAACAGGCGTTCGGGATCACTGAGAAGTGTTGACGGCACAAAGGAAGGAAGGCCATCGCCAGGTGGGAGAAAGGACTCACTCGGCATAAGGGTGAGTCTCGCTTTCCCGCAAACAATCGAACGCCCGCGCCAAGGCCTCGACGGAGACTACACAACTCGCTTGGCTCGCGATAAAGGGGTACAGATACACAGTAATACCACTTCCCTGGACGCCTCCCCCTCAAAAGGCGAATCCCGGAACACCGTAACGAAACATTATAGCGGCCATGTCAAATAGCAGAATGAGCCCCTCGGTTAGAGCCACATCTAGTGGGGTGGAACACCAAGGCGCAATACCAGACATATCCCGCGGAACGTGCCAGTCACGCGTCAGACAACTCCAAACTATAATTCTCGTTAATGGCACGGGGATGGGAGAGCAAGTCCGTCGAAGCACAGCAGGCCGATGCCGGAGAACGACCGAGCAAGCCGCAGAAGAGGTTGAGCCCGGAAGAGGCTTCGCGCGCCCGGCAACAGGAGAGTCTGCGACTTGCACGCCAGAGAGTGCTCCAGCAACTGGAAGAAAGCCAGAATCCGAGGCATCGTCAGCTGCTCGAAACCGAATTGGCCGATTTAGAGAATAGGCTGAAGCGGTCGGCAGGCTGAATTGCGGGCGGCCCCCGAAGTTCCGCGCCCGAGGTCTAAAAGAGTCGGTCATCCGCGCCCTCACGTATAATAGGTTGTCTTCTTATGACAGCCTACGTCTATGTCTCCCTCAAGAAGAGTGTTCTCGATCCTCAGGGCAAAACCATTCAAGGGGCTCTGAAGAAGATGGGGTACAAGGGCTTGGAGGGCGTGCGCCAGGGGAAATATTTCGAGCTTACGCTTGACGGAGGCTTGTCCCGGGAAGAAGCCCAATCCGAAGTCGAACGGATTGCCCGCGAAGTACTGACAAACCCCGTCATTGAAGAATTCCGTTTCTCCCTGGCTGACTGATACCGGCCGGGAATCCATCGAGGTTTCCATATGTGCGGCATTGTCGGATACGTGGGCAAGAAGAGTGTTGTCCCGGTAATTATCGAGGGACTGCGGCGGCTCGAGTATCGCGGATACGATTCTGCGGGAATCGCGGTGTGCGGCAACGGAGAAGGACTGGAACTCCGCCGCGCGGAGGGCAAACTGCGCAATCTCGAGGAGGCTATTAAGCAGAAGCCTCTGGAGGGCACTTACGGCATTGGCCACACGCGCTGGGCCACACACGGCCGTCCCACAGAAGAGAATGCCCACCCTCATCGCGATTGCACGGGGAAAATCGTGGTGGTGCACAACGGCATCGTCGAAAACTATCTGAGCCTGAAGAAAAAGTTGATCGAGGAAGGCCACAAGTTCACGACCGAGACTGACACCGAAATAATTGCCCACTTGATCGAGAAGCACTCGGCCGGTTCCGGCAACGGTCATCGTCTTTCTTTAGAAGATGCGGTGCGCAAGACGGTGAAGCAACTCAGCGGTGTTTTTGCTCTGGCCGTAATCTCGAGCGATGATCCCAACAAGATCGTCGCTGCCCGCAACGGCCCGCCCGCCGTGATTGGGCTGGGCAATGATGAATACTTCGTCGCTTCCGATGTTCCCGCGATTCTTCACCACACGCGCGATATCTTCTTTCTCGCGGACGGCGACATGGCGGTGGTGACGCCGAACGGTGTCCAGTTAACGGATTTCGATGGCCAGCCTGTGATCCGGCAGGTGCAGCGCGTCACGTGGGACCCGATTCTGGCGGAAAAGGGCGGCTTCAAGCATTTCATGCTCAAAGAGATTTACGAGCAGCCGCGCGCCGTTCGGGACACGACTCTGGGCAGGGTGTCCCAGGACACGGGTCACATTTTCCTCGATGAGATGGAGATCACAGAAGCGGAGTTTCGCGCCGCGCAGAAGATCAACATCATTGCCTGCGGAACCAGTTGGCACGCCGGCCAGGCAGGAAAGTTCATGATCGAGTCGCTGGCGCGCGTTCCCGTCGAAGTCGATTATGCCAGCGAGTGGCGCTACCGAAATCCCATCGTCGCACCCAACACGATCACGCTGGTGATTTCCCAGTCGGGCGAAACCGCCGATACCATTGCCGCACAGCGGGAAGCAAAAAACCAGGGGTCGAAAACGCTCGCCATCTGCAACGTGGTGGGCTCGATGATTACGCGGGAAGCCGCCGGCACCATTTATACGCACGCCGGGCCGGAGATCGGCGTTGCTTCGACCAAGGCGTTCACCGGGCAATTGACCGCACTCTACATCTTCGCCATGTACCTGGCGCAGGTGCGCGGAGTGATGCCGCTCGAAAAGGCGCGTGCGGCAATGCTGGAACTCACCCGCATCCCCGCCAAGTTGGAGAACATTCTCACGCACGATGAGGCTTGCGACGAACTCGCGAAGCGCTACCAGAAGGTTCATGATTTCCTGTTTCTGGGGCGGGGGATTCACTATCCGATCGCGCTCGAAGGTGCCTTGAAGTTGAAGGAAATCTCATACATTCACGCGGAAGGATATCCCGCAGGCGAAATGAAACACGGCCCCAATGCGCTGATCGACGAGAATCTGCCGGTGGTGGTGATCGCAACCCGGGATACGACAAATCCGGATTCGATTTTGCGCTACGAGAAGACGTGTTCGAATCTGAAAGAAGTGAAAGCCCGATCAGGAGTGGTCATTGCGTTAGCGACCGAGGGCGACGATGAGATCAAAGAGGCGGCGGATCATGTCCTTTATATCCCGCCCGCGCCAGAGGAACTGTCTCCGATCCTCGAGATTGTTCCTCTACAGTTGCTGGCGTATCACATTGCGGTACGCCGCGGCTGCGACGTGGACCAGCCCAGGAATCTGGCAAAGTCGGTGACGGTGGAATAGCGGCGGACTGTTTTCCCACGTGGCAATGCAGCATCCACAATCGTAGAGGGTTTGGGGCCTATGAAACCCGTCACGAAATAATGCGCAGACTGTGCTTCAGTCGCGCTAGAGCAGCCAGGAGCGCCGCAACCGAGCTAAACCATAAGGCAAACGTGATGTCGACCACCCACCGCGGTACTACGCCCACGCGGCGCAAAAGGAACGGCAGAAAATTCCACGTGGTGATGTGAACGTAGTCCCAGGGATCCTGCCCCATGGCCTCGGTGTTAAGCCCCCAGGCGCCCATCTTGCCCAAGGCGAACGCGGCAATATTTTTGAAGCGCAACGCGATCACGAACGTGGGATGCCCGAAGGTTTCCATCTGGTAGATCTCGAGCGGGAGCCAGAACGCGAGAGACGCAAACTGAATCACCAGGCTGACAGCAGTTAAGGCAATTCCCCCGCGCCAAATCCAGCGCGACAGACTTGCGCGAAATTGGAGTAATAGAGGAACCGCCAGCAATGTGGCAATTTCTACCGAAGTTGAAACGTAGCGATCGCCCCAGGCAAAGTCACCCGCCCAGTACGCGTACCGGCCATAAAACGTGATGTACCCCATCATGAGCAGAAGAGAGGTTAGGCCAAACGCGCGGACCTCTGCCGACAGATTCTTCCACAGCAGCAGCAACAGAAAGACGGCGACAATCAGGAGCGGATCGAACAAAAATACGGACTTCTCGGGCTTGAATAGCGCTCCGAGGATGCCTTCATGCAGTGGAGTGCTCCAGGGAAAGTTTGCCGGTAGAGTGGGATCGACCGCCTTCTGTTCCCGGGCGAAAATCGGAATGTATGTTCCCCAGGTTTCGAACTTGTAGAAGTTATAGAGCCGTTCGATGATTCCGAAGACAACATAGATCGGCGCCGCGGTTTTCGCGTATTCCAACAGACGCGGCCAGAACTGCCCTTCGCGCGCTTTTTCAAACAAAAGCACAAGAAGGATGAACGCGGCCCCGGCCAGCAGATCGAGCCCCGCGGTAATGCGCGTCAGAATGTTCAGCCCGAACGCCGCCGATCCCCAAAACAGTGCCCGCCGGCTTTCACTGCGCAGCCATTCGTATTGATAGGAGAGTCCGACGAAGGTCAGAAGCATGATGTAGTTGTTCTCCATCATGTTCTGGGTGTAATGAAGGTGGGTCGTACACAAGAGCAGCGCCAGCACGCCCGCGACGGACTCTTTTACTCCAAATTTCAATTGCCGCAGAAATCGGAACACAATCAGCGCCGTCAGGGCGTTAATCAAAATGCTCGTGCTATAGACGACGATGATGCTGCGCACGCCGGGATCGTCCTGGTATCCGGCGAAGATGCGCCAGTTCGCCATCCACGTGCCGACAAGATCCGCAGGCAACATAAGCAAGGACTGGCCGATGCCGAACCAGGGATAGAGGCGGCCGCCGCGTCCGTGCAAGCCGAACTCCGGATAATCGCTGGGCAGGACCGGCGGGGCCGAAGTCCAGAGCCAGTGCGTCGTTTGCAGCCGGTACGTTGTGTCGGCGCTGCCGAGTTCTCCGGACTGCACCACGAATGCGACCAGTCCTGCGGTCAGGCACAACAGAAACAGAGGATCGCGGAACCATACCCCCAAGCGGAAGTTCATCGCAGAAGATGGTAATACAAAGCGAGCTTTTGGCCTCTGGGTCGCGTGCGCCGAACATCGAAATCCGACCCAAGATCTGAGACCCAAGACCTGGGACCGGAGACCTGAGACCGAATTGGTCGCGCCGAGGGTCGAGGTCCGCAGTCCGATACTTGAGTTATCCTGTACCGGGATTCTCCCATGTCCTACTGCTCTTCCTGCGGAACCGAACTCGCGGCCAGCGTGCGCTTCTGTGCTTCTTGCGGAGCGCCGGCAGCGAACACCGACGACCTTGCAACTCTGGACTATGCTGCAACAGCGGTGTCGCCGCTGCCACCCAAGTCTGCGTCGGGAACATCCCGTTCGCCCTCCCGCGCCTCGACCTTTCCGGAGTACGCGGTGAGCGAAGGCCGCTTCTTACCTGGACGGCTGATCACTGGGCGCTATCGCATCATCGCGCTGTTGGGCAAAGGCGGCATGGGCGAAGTCTACCGCGCGGACGATCTTACGCTGGGTCAAGCAGTCGCCTTGAAGTTTCTGCCCGACGCCGCGGTGCAAGACGAAGGACTGCAGGAACGCTTTCGCAACGAAGTGCGAATCGCGCGACGCGTGTCGCATCCCAACGTCTGCCGCGTGTACGACGTCGGGGAGGTCGATGGGCAGACCTTTTTCACGATGGAGTACGTCGACGGCGAAGACCTTGCCTCGCTTCTTCGCAGGATCGGCCGGTTGCCGCAAGACAAGGCCGTCGAAATCTCTCGCCAGCTCTGCGCGGGCCTCGCGGCCGCCCACGCCAAGGAGGTTCTGCATCGTGATCTGAAGCCAGCCAACATCATGCTCGACGGCCGAGGCCAGGTGGTCATTACCGATTTTGGACTGGCGGGTGTTGCCGACGATATTCGCGGTCCGGAGGTCCGCAGCGGAACCCCGGCTTACATGGCGCCAGAGCAGCTAGCCGGGAAAGAGGTCACGACCCGAAGCGATATCTATGCTCTAGGGTTGGTGCTTTATGAAGTGTTCACCGGCAAGCGCGCTTTCGCGGATAAAGTCCCGGATTCGCTGCGCGGCCACGTCGATCGCACTCCCAGCCGCCCGACTTCGGTGGTCAAAGACCTCGATCCGATTATCGAGAAAGTGATTCTCCGCTGCCTGGAGCCCGATCCGGCTGCACGTCCGGCGACTGCACTCGCCGTCGCGGCGGCCCTGCCGGGTGGAGATCCGCTCGCAGCGGCTCTGGCTGCCGGAGAAACTCCGTCGCCCCAACTGGTCGCAGCTTCCGGGGAGACAGAGGGACTGAAGCCGAAAGTTGCCGTTGCCATTCTTGCCGGGGTCCTGCTCGGACTTGCGATCACCATCTATTTTTCTGTGCGGTACAACGCGTACGACAAGATGAGTTTAGAACTGACTCCTGAGGTGCTGACCGAAAAGGCCCATGAAGTTATTGCCCGCCTGGGATATGGAGGTCGCCCTGCAGACAGCGCCTTTGGCCTCGATATCGACGGCGATTTTCAGGAGTCGGTGGAGAAGAATGACAAGCCCCGCCCTAACTGGGATGCGGTGCTTGCGGCGAGGCCTTCTCTGCTGCAGTACTGGTATCGGCAGAGCCCCGACGACATGCAGGCCAGCAGTTTTCGCAACAACCTATTGACTCCAGGCATCGTCACCGAAACCGATCCCCCCATTGTGCTGTCGGGGATGATCAATCTGCACCTCGATCCTCAAGGACGTCTTACCTTTTTCCAGGCGATTCCGCAGGAGAAACTCGAAGCAAAGAAGGACGCGGGAACTCCGACTGCGGTTGTCGCACCATTCGACTGGCACGTTCTGTTCACCGCCGCGGGGCTCGACCCTTCGAAATTCCAGCCTACGGAGTCGACCTGGAATTCGCTGGCTGCCTCGGATGCTCGCCTGGCTTGGACCGGGGTCTGGCCGGGCACGACGCGTCCATTGCGAGTGGAGGCGGCATCGTTTCACGGCAAGCCTGTTTACTTCCGGCTGATTGGCGACTGGACGAAGCCGGAGCGAATGGTGAGCACTGAGAAGAAATCCTTTGGCGACAAGGCGGGCAGGATCATCGGAATCATTTTGCTGGTTGGTGGGCTCACCTGGTCGTGTCTCCTCGCTCGCAGAAACTATTTGCGGGGCAGGGGCGATCGGCAGGGCGCTCTCCGGCTGGCCATCGCGATTTTCCTCCTGGAGATCTCCATATTCCTTTGCCGCAGTCACTTTGCGACG
This sequence comes from uncultured Acidobacteriota bacterium, assembly GCA_963807095.1. Lineage (GTDB taxonomy): Bacteria > Acidobacteriota > Terriglobia > Terriglobales > Acidobacteriaceae > Sulfotelmatobacter. The sequence continues at coordinate 303,286 of CAWEAF010000006.1, forward strand.
GTAGGCGACACGATTTCACTTACTGTTATCACGATCAGTACCGCTTTGTTTATTTCGGGAGTGATCTGGCTGTTGTACATGGCGATCGAGCCTTGGGTTCGCAGAACCTGGCCTAACACGATCGTCTCCTGGACGCGGCTCCTGGCGGGCAGTTTCCGCGATCCCGTGCTTGGCCGCGACATTCTGCTGGGTTCTGCCCTGGGAGTCGTCTGGATCCTCCTGTTCACGGTTCGCTACATTGTCACAATGCATCTCGGAGCGTCCCCAGGGCTCGGCAGCACCGATGCTCTCATGGGCGGACGGGTCGCGCTCGGAGGCTGGTTGCTGCAGTGGCCCCAATCCATCGAAAGCGCGCTCTTCTTCTTTCTTTTGCTCCTGGGACTGAAATATCTACTTCGCAACCAGTGGCTTGCTGCTCTGGTGTTCGTCGCTCTTTTCGCGGGCCCACGTGGCCTTGCCAGTTCGCATATGTCCGTCGACCTTCCGGCACTCGGCCTAGTGTATGCCATCGCGGTGCTGATCGTCATCCGTTTTGGCCTGGTGCCGCTGGTGGTTGCCATCTTCACCGTTGACATGCTGGGGAACGTGCCCATCTCCGCGGATTTCTCTTCCTGGTACATGACCACGTCCATTCTGGCTCTGCTCAGCGTGGTTGCGATCACGGGCTGGGGTTTCTATCATTCGCTCGGCGGACGACCGTTGTGGAAAGAAGACATGGATTAGGGCTGGGGGCATTCCATTGACCCCGTCTTGAGCTTCGGCATACCATCGCAAACAACCGGGAGGGGTTCCAATGCGGCTGTTTATCGCGGGGATTGTCGGGCTCATTGCTTCCATCTGCGCGGCGCAAACCCAAGAGCCGCTGCCTCCGCGGGCACAACGAAGCGAGCTGTCTCCTGCTCTGCTGCCACATCAGCCAGCCCTGGATGGCGGCGTGCGCGAGACGCTGGAAAGTATCGTCATCACGCCAATCCCCAACGCTCCTTTTTATGCGACGCTCGCGACCGAGTCAGTGAAGTATTCCGCTGACGGTGCAACCATGACCTTTGTCAACGAACGCCACATCGCGCGCGACGGGCAAGGCCGGATCTACGAGGAACGCTGGGTGCTCGTTCCCAAGAACTCGCACGTAAAGTCGTACATGAACTGGATCCAGATAGCCGATCCGAGGCAGAGAACGCTCTACAACTGCAGCCTCCAAAGGAAAATTTGCGATCTGCTGGTCTACGATCCCGCCGACGATCTCTCGGCATCGAAGCAGCGCATTGGCCGTCCTCACATTGTGCAGACTGAGAAGGGAAGCCGAAGCTGGGAGGATCTCGGCTCCAGAAATATTCTTGGATTGGATACGGTCGGGGTTCGAGAAACTACAGTCACAAACACAGGTGTCCTGGGCAACGATCAGCCGCTAACCAGCCTGAGTGAGTATTGGCATTCCGATCAACTCGGGATCAATCTTCTGTCAGTTCGGTCAAGCCCGTTTTTTGGCAAGCAGACCTTCACTATCACGGAACTGTCACTCGGCGAACCCGACGCCCAGCTGTTTCAGCTTCCGCCATATCCTGTTCACGACCAGAGAAAAAACGCTCCCATCTCGCACTAGAACAAAGCGACGCGACACAGCCAAATTGCCGAGAGCGACAGCAGCTCGGTGGTGAGTCGTTCCCCCCAAAATCCCCGCAACCTCAACTATTCGTGAGCATCTAAAGATTGACAACAAGCGACTCAAGTCCTAAGATAGGCTTCGGCGCAATCATGTAAATATTGATTCAAAAGCACTTATTTAGTTCAGGAGGGATGTTTTATGTCAAAAATTATCGGAATTGACCTGGGAACCACCAATTCCTGCGTGGCGGTGATGGAAGGTGGAGAGCCGAAGGTCATCCCTAACGAAGAAGGAGGGCGGACCACGCCTTCCGTCGTCGGTTTCACCAAGACCGGCGAACGCCTCGTCGGACAGGTTGCCAAGCGGCAGGCGATCACCAATCCGGAGAACACGGTTTATTCGATCAAGCGGTTTATGGGACGGCGTTACGACGAAGTCCAGGAAGAGATCAAGATGGTGCCCTACAAGGTCGTCCAGTCGGGCGATCACGTCGCAGTCCTGGCGCAAGGCAAGGAGCACACCCCACCCCAGATTTCGGCGCTGATTCTGCAAAAGCTGAAGAAGGCCGCGGAAGATTATCTCGGCGAGAAAGTCACCGAAGCCGTCATCACCGTGCCCGCGTATTTTAACGACGCGCAACGGCAGGCGACCAAAGATGCCGGACAGATTGCCGGCCTCGAAGTAAAGCGCATTATCAACGAGCCCACGGCAGCCGCGCTGGCCTACGGCCTTGATAAAGGGAAAGACGAGACCATCGCTGTCTACGACTTTGGCGGCGGAACGTTCGATATTTCGATTCTCGAAGTCGGCGAGGGCGTGATCGAAGTGAAGGCCACCAACGGCGACACCCATCTGGGCGGCGACAACATCGACCAGCGCCTGGTGGATTGGCTCATCGACGAATTCAAGAAAGACGAAGGTCTCGACCTGCGTGGCAAAGGCAACGAGATGGCCCTGCAGCGTCTGCGTGACGCCGCGGAGCGCGCCAAAATCGAGCTCTCGACCACGATGGAGACCGAAATCAATCTGCCGTTCATCACGGCCGATGCGAGCGGTCCCAAGCACCTGGTTAAGAAACTGACTCGCGCCAAGCTCGAAGGAATGATCGAAGACATCATTCAGCGTTCGGTTGGCCCGTGCAAACAGTGCATGAAGGATGCCGGCGTCGATACCAGCAAGATCAACGAAGTCGTACTGGTCGGCGGACAGACCCGCATGCCTCGCATCCAGCAGTTGGTGAAAGAGCTTTTTGGGCGCGAAGGGCACAAAGGCGTGAATCCGGACGAAGTCGTGGCGATTGGAGCCGGGATTCAGGGTGGCGTGCTCAAGGGCGAAGTCAAAGACCTGCTTTTGCTCGACGTGACTCCGCTGACGCTCTCGATCGAGACGCTGGGCGGCGTTTCCACGCCGATGATCCCGCGCAACACGACGATTCCGACGAAGAAGACGGAGACGTTCTCGACCGCGGCCGACAGCCAGACTTCGGTTGAAGTTCACGTGCTGCAGGGCGAACGCCCCATGGCCGCACAGAACCGGACTCTGGGCAAGTTCCACCTCACCGGGATTCCTCCGGCGCCGCGAGGCGTGCCGCAGATCGAAGTGACGTTCGACATTGATGCCAACGGCATCCTGAACGTGACTGCGAAGGACACGGCTACGCAAAAGGATCAGAAGATCACCATCACGTCATCTTCCGGTCTGTCGAAGGAAGAAGTCGAGCGCATGGCCAAGGAAGCCGATGCGCACTCTGCCGAAGACAAGGCCGCGCGCGACTCGATTGAAGCCAAAAACCAACTCGACTCCATGGTCTACAACATCGAAAAGATGCTGAAGGAGCATGGTGACAAGATCTCCGGCTCCGAACGCGGCGATGTCGAGAACGCGCTGGCTGATGCCAAGAAAGCGCTTGAGTCCAACGACAAATCGCAAATGGACAAGGCGCGAGAGCGTTTGACGACTGCCTCGCACAAGCTGGCGGAGCAGATGTACAAAGCTGCTCAACCAGCCGCCGGAGCGCAGGCAGGTCCGGAGCCTTCGGCCGGGGCAGGTCCACAACCGGGCGGTGATGGCCAGGCCAAGAAAGACGAAGGCGTGATCGACGCGGAGTACGTGGACGTGGAAGACAAGAAGTAAGCGGTCAGCTTTCAGCCATCAGCTTTCAGTACGAATTGTCGTCGTGAGCGGAGTGGATGCTTCGCGAATGCGAAGCATCTACGGAGTCGAAGGACCCCTGACCCGCAGTCCGTGAGATGAACGATGCAGGGAATTCGCACGATGCCGCCGCAGCGAGGTGAGAACTCCTCGACGGGCCAGCGGAGCAGTGAACTGGCAAGGGGTCCTTCGACTGCGTTGCCGTTCGCTTCGCGAACGACAACTCCGCTCAGGATGACAGCGATAGAAACATGGAGGAGATGAAGTTGGACTTTCAGGTAAACAACGAAACTTATTTTCTCGACCTCTCCGAGGACGCGAGACAATGGCTCGTGTTCGTGGAGACTCCAACCGGAACGCGGCAACTGCCGGTGTACGAGGATGCGCCCAGCTCGGACGATCTGCCCGTGCTGGTGGAAGACAAAGATAGGCGAAAGATTGTGAACTAGGCGTGTAGCCGGCGCCGCCACGGCGTCGCGCGGAAGCAGCTACTTAGGAATGGCGACGGCAACCAAAAAGGACTACTACGAGATTCTTGGGGTGAAGAAGTCCGCCTCGGCCGACGATATTCGTAAAGCTTTCCGTAAGCTGGCCCGCAAGTACCATCCCGACGTAAATCCCGGGGACAAGTCCGCTGAAGAGAAATTCAAGACCCTCTCCGAAGCGAATGAAGTACTCAGCGATCCGAAGAAGCGCAAGATCTACGACCAAGTCGGCTTTTACTCCGACAACATCGATCCGTCTGTGGCGGAGGCCTACGCCCGCGGAGGCGCCACCGGTGGCGGCGGTTTCGGCGGCTTTCCCGGAGGACCTCCGGGCGGTGCCCCGCAAGGTCAAGGCGGAGTTCACTTTGATTTTGGGGGCTTCGATTTTTCTGACATGGTCAACAATGCCGGTCGCGGAGAGGGAAGTTCCGGCGGAGGAAGCTTTCGCGACATCTTCGGCTCGATGTTCGGAGGCGGGCGCGGGCGAGCGCCGGAGGAAGAGGGCCCCGAGCCCGGCACCGATCTCGAGTACCAGGTCAACGTGCCGTTCTGGACAGCAATTCGCGGCGGCGTCATGCGCCTCAACATCACGCGGCAGGATGTTTGTCCGCAATGCCATGGTCAGGGTGCGCTCGAGGCGCCAGGAAAATGTCCCGAGTGCCATGGCACAGGGCAGATTACGCAAACCGGCGGGCGGATGAAATTCAACGTTCAGTGCCCGCGCTGCCATGGCACCGGAAAGAATTTGACCACCTGTCCCACGTGCCACGGCGAAGGCACGGTTTCAAAGACGGAACCGCTCGAAGTGCGCATCAAAGCTGGCACGCGCGACGGACAGCGCATCCGCCTGCCCGGCAAGGGCAATGCAGGATCCCTCAGCGGTGCTCCGGGCGATCTCTACGTCATCATCCGTGCCGGAGATCATCCCATCTTTCATCGCGAGGCGGACGATATTTCGCTGACCGTGCCAGTCACCGCGGTCGAGGCCGCCTTAGGAGCGAAGATCGAAGTCCCGACCATCGACGGCCGCGCCCTGCTGAAGATTCCGCCCGGAACCCAGTCCGGCCAGAAGCTGCGTCTCAGGGAAAAAGGCGTCCCGTCGGCTACCAGAGAAGGCGTACGGGGAGACGAAATCGTAGAGATCACGGTTCACGTTCCCATGCCCCGCGACGAACGCACCAAAGAACTGCTGCGCGAACTAGCCAAACTCAACCCGGAAGACCCACGCGCAGAATTGTGGAGCAAGGTGTAAATTGCTCTCGCCTTTTCATCATTCATTTTGAAACTTGAAATGAAAGATCGCGCTGTGGTTCTTGGCGGAGGTGGAGTCGCCGGCATTGCCTGGATGACCGGCCTGCTGAAGGGCCTTAGCGAGCAACGGGTCGACCTGCGCACGGCCGATTTGACGATCGGAACCTCCGCGGGCGCCACCCTGGCGGCTCAACTCGGCAGCGAGGTATCGCTTGAGGAGTTGTTTCGGCGGATGGTTGAGCCGCTAGTTCAGCAACGGGAGATCACGCCGGATCCGCGTTTGTTTGAAGCGTTCCAGAGTGCGCGTTCGACGTTCGCAGCAACCTCAGACCCCGCAGAACGAATCCAGCGCATTGGACAGTGGGCGATCGACACGCCGACCGTGCCAGAAGTCGATCGGCGCTCCGTCGTAGCGGGACGTTTGCCCAGTCATACCTGGCCCGACAATAAAGTTCTGATTGTGGCGGTTGACGCGAAATCCGGTGAGACCACGGTCTTCGATCGGGAGTCGGGAGTTGATCTGGTCGATGCCGTGGCGGCGAGCTGCGCGGTGCCCGGCATTTGGCCTCCGGTGACAATCCGGGGCAGGCGTTATATGGACGGCGGGGTGCGCTCCGCCGAGAACGCCGACCTGGCGAAGGGTTACAGTCGAATCGTGATTCTCTCTCCGATGGGCACCACACTTCCGCGAATCGGTGGAGGCGGTCTCAACGAACAGATCGAAGTTCTGGAGCAGGCAGGCGGCAAAACCTGCCTGGTCAATCCCGATTCGAAATCGCGACGGGCCATCGGCCTGAATCCATTGTCGCCGGAGACCCGGCGTCCAGCAGCCCAGGCCGGACGAAAACAAGGGCAGCGAATCGCGGGGGACCTCGCAGCGTTCTGGAAAAACGAAAAGGCTCAGTGATCCGAAGAGTTGTCAGTTGAGCCGTCAGACAAGGGCTTGAACCGCTGAGTGACACAGCCCTTTTATCGCCGCAAAATGTTTGTCATCCTGAGTGGCTTTTTGCCGCGAAGGATCTGTGCATTTCTGCAAGCAGCGTGCCGCTCCCGGCCAAATGCAGGGATCCTGCGGCGCAGAACCGGTGCCTCAGGATGACATGGCAGTACTGCTTCTTTTTGCTCGGACCATCCCCACAACCTGAAATGGTGATCTCGTAGTACCCGCCTCCGCGCCGCACCATAGCCGCTGTTGCAGGTCGCAACAGCAACCGGGTTCCTTTTCGTAAAATATGACGGGGTCATATAAATAGTTGACTAAGTCAAATAAAGTGAGAGACACTTTCAGGCATGGATTCGCGTGATGCAACCGATGCCGTTCCGAGGATTGCCGCCATCCGGCAATTCAATCGGTTCTACACTCGCCAGATCGGTTTGCTGAATGAGGGCTTGCTGAGCAGCCAGTTCTCCCTGACTCAGGCCCGGATGCTCTACGAACTCGCTCATCGCCGACAAACGACTGCGGTGGAACTGTGCAGGGAACTGGGAATCGACGCCGGATACCTCAGCCGAATCCTGGCTGATTTCCAGAAGACAGGTCTGATCGAGAAGAAAACTTCGCGTGAGGATGGTCGCCGCACCCTGCTCGCGCTCACAAAGAAGGGCCGGCAGGCTTTCGCGCCTCTCAACACCAGGTCTGGCCAACAAGTGGAAACAATGTTGAGCCGATTGGGACCATCCAGACAAAAGGCCCTGGTCGGTGCGATGCAGACCATCGAATCTATCCTTTCCCCAAACACAGATCGTTCCGCATCCTATCTTCTTCGTCCGCACCGGCCCGGGGATATGGGCTGGGTCGTCCAGCGGCATGGCGAACTGTACTGGCGGGAGTATCACTACGAGGAACGTTTCGAGGCGCTGGTGGCCGAGATCGTCGCCGAATTCATCCAGAATCTTGATCCCAGACGTGAGCGTTGCTGGATCGCCGAAAGAGACGGAGAAAATGTGGGCTGCATTTTTCTGGTGAAGAAGTCGGCAACCGTGGCGAAACTTCGACTGTTGCTCGTCGAACCGTCCGCCCGCGGTTTGGGGATCGGTAGGCGATTGGTCGAGGAATGCGTCCGCTTCGCGCGGGAAGCGGGATACAAGAGGATCATGCTCTGGACTCAAAGCGAGCTCGCAGCCGCTCGCGGCATCTACAAAGCTGCCGGTTTCCAGCGCGTCGCCCAAGAGCGCCATGATAGCTGGGGTCGCAGCGGATTGATCGGCGAAACCTGGGAACTGAGGGTGTGAGACTTGTCATCCAGCGCATTTTGCGCCAAGGACTATGCAACCTGCTTGCCGCGAGGCACTTCCAGAGAAATCAAAAGGAGGACCGCACGAGTGCAGGTTCCGCTCCGCATTACCTCTGTACCACACCGCTCGCTTGCAAAAATTTCACAAATAAATTCAGAAAACTATTGCATCTGTGGAAATTTTCCGTAATCTCTTACGAGCGAACTAACTCCGCCGAAATGCCCGGGAAATCGCTTAATTCCGGGAGCCGCGAGCAACATGTCTTGTTCGAAGACACAAGGGAGACGCGGTGGCGAGAGTGAGTCGCTCGCGGAGGAAGACATAGAAATTGGCAACAGCTAGCGCGCAGCGTCCACAGCAAACTCCCCAGCCTACCGTCGTCCCCAACCGGAAGAAATTCGTCCGCCTCACGCTCTGGCCTCTGGTCGCCGCCACCTTCTTTATGGTGTCGGGCGGAACCTATGGCACAGAAGACATCGTACATGGCGCCGGCTACGGGCGCGCCATCCTGATCCTGCTCATCACGCCGCTGCTCTGGAGCCTGCCCACAGCCTTCATGATTGGCGAGCTTTCGAGCGCGCTGCCCTTCGAAGGCGGGTATTACGCCTGGGTACGCCGTGCCATGGGCAACTTCTGGGGATTCCAGGAAGCCTGGCTCTCGCTGATTGCTTCAATCTTCGATATGGCGATTTATCCCACCCTGTTCGTGGCCTATCTGACCCGGATGTTCCCGTGGTTTCAGGAGAGCAATCGCGGATGGTGGGTGGCCCTGGCGGTGGTTGTTGCCTGCGCGTTGCTCAATATTGCCGGAGTGAAAGTGGTGTCCCTGACCTCGCTTTGGCTGTTCCTCGCTCTTTCGGCGCCGTTTGCTGCAATCGTGGTGCTGGCGCCATTCAAGCTGGGTACGCTGGCGAGTGCCGTGACCAAGCCGACCACCTCGACGGTGGACATCCTCGGAGGCTTGCTCATCTGCATGTGGAATTACATGGGATGGGACAATGCCTCGACGATCGCCACGGAAGTGGAACGTCCACAGCGCACCTATCCGCGTGCCATGCTGGTTGCGGTGACGATCGTCGCCGTCAGCTATGTGCTGCCCTTTGCCGCAATGTGGGCGACCGGCCTGAAAGCCACGGCTTGGGAAACCGGTTCCTGGGCTGATATCGCGGCGCTTCTGGGAGGCCCGCTGCTCCGCATCGCTGTGGTGCTGGGCGGCATGATCAGCGCTTTTGGGATGTTCAACGCGTTGGTCATGAGCTACTCGCGCCTTCCGCTTGCCATGGCGCAAGACGGTATGCTTCCTGCTGTGTTCGGCAAGCTCCAAAGAAAGTCACGTGCGCCTTGGGTTGCGATCCTCGCCCTCGCTATGGGATGGGCGATGTGCCTCGGTCTCGGGTTCGCGCGGCTGGTGACGCTCGACATCCTGCTCTACGGCGCCAGCCTGTTTCTGGAATTCATGGCCCTGGCCGTGCTTCGTTTCCGTGAGCCGGAATTGAAGCGGCCATTCCGCGTGCCAGGCGGGTTGTTCGGCGCCATTGCGATTGGGATTCCGCCCACGCTGCTGCTCGGGTTTTCCATTGTGCGCAGCGAGCACGAAGCGATCCTGGGTATGAGCTCATTCGCCTTCGGCCTGATCCTGATCGCTGCGGGCTTCGTCGCCTATTTCGTGAATCACGCGCTGAAGCCGGAAGGATGGTCGGTTCCTTCCTCGAAGAAACCGCAGCCGGCCGCGTAAAAAGAAGATAAGCCACGGATCCAGCGGATCCACACGGATTCTGAGTCCGTGGAGATCTGCGCAAATCTGTGGCTGAGGTTTTTAGAACTTGTAGCCGATTCCCACCGAAATAATCGGATAGACCCTAAAGAACGACATGCTGTCGTTGACTTTGTTCTGTTCCGCGACAACATTGCTCTGGATGGCTGGATCTGTAACGGAGTGGCAGACCAGCAGCGTTGGATCGCAGGCGCTCCCTGTCAGAGCCAGACTTGCCTTGGGTGCGCCCTGGAAAGCGACTCCTACTTCAAACGGCACGCTGAAGTGGTGACCTTCCTTACGAGAGACCAGGTTTCCCCAACCCACTGTGACCGTAGGTGCAGCGCGATTGAACATAATCTTGCCATTGCCGGAAACCGGGTCTGCTGGGTCACTGACATAATCCACGCCTCCAAGCGAGAAACTCTGGCCCCCAGGAATCCTGGCCGTACCGGTGATTGGATCGGCTGCATAAACGAGGACGCCGGGACTGATGTGAAAACCTCCGGCGAACGGGAAAATGTCGTAGTGCGCCTCAAAGCTCTTGAAGTTCAATTCACCGTTGTAGGGGATTCCGTCTTTATTAAACGTGCGACTGTATACCATCGCATTGAAGCCGGCCCGGAGGTTGGTGTGATGTGTAACCCGCACAGCAGCTTCGGCGCCCGCCCCGAGCGTTGAAACTTTTACGCCGATGCCGAAAGTCCCGGAGTCGGACGATTGGCTGAAACCCACGCAAGTGATCGCGAGCAGACTGCCGACGATTGCCGTCGAAAACCCAAGTTTTTTCACTGTCTACTTCTCCTTGGAAACAAATTTTCAGGGTGTAGGCTCACGATAGCAGTTTCTCAGCGAGGATCAATAGCACGTGAGGGATGTCCCTAAACGGAAGTAATGGCTTGCTCACGATTTCAGTGGCGTCCTGGGCACGCGGCACCATGGTGATAGCTTGCGAAATGCGCAATGGGTATTGTCCTGTCACAACCTTTGAAGTAGACCAAAAGGGAACGGCTGCTCCAGGAGGCTGCTGAAAAATTCTTTTCCGACGACATGATCTCCCTCAGCGGCTAAAGCCGCTACTGATTTGCATTGACTTACGGCGCGGCCTGAAGCCGGGCCTTTTCAAAACTGACCGCGTACGGAGTGTTTCAGCAGCCTGCTAGAATCTCGTCAAGGGAGCCCATGACTAAGCGGAAATCAAAAGGTGCGTACATGATCTCGGCCGTCGCCGAGATGTATGGCATCCATCCTCAGACTCTGCGTTTGTACGAGCGCGAAGGCCTGCTCAAGCCTTCCCGCACGGAAGGCAATACGCGCCTCTACACCGACGAGGATTTGCTCCGCCTCGAATTCATCTTGTCGCTGGCTCGCGATCTTGGCGTGAACATTGCCGGCATGGCAATCATTCTGCAAATGCGCGAACGCATGGAAGAGATGCAGCGCCAGATCCAGGAGTTCGTGCAATACATCCAGCAGGAAGTCTTGACCCGCGCCAGCGCCGCCGCTGATCCGTCGAAAGGCGCGATTGTGCCGGTAAGAAGGCCGATGGTCGCGCCCAACGTTCCGCCGTCGAAAAAACGCTAGGCCGCCATTTTCGGCCGGTCGTCCCGAGCGAGGCGACAGACCCTGCACTCCACCCGAGGCGCGGCAACATTGCATGGATCCTTCGGCCCGCAAACACCGCGGACCTCAGGATGGCACGCTTTGGACGCGCGGTAGGCCGCGCGAATTGCCAAGCGCTGCTTTCCGCGTATCATTGAACTCCGCACCCGGAGCCGACGACCGACGAGATGCTTCCCTTCAAGCTCATCTACAGCGACGCGTATTACCTGCCCATCGGCAACCACGTCTTTCCCGCCGAAAAGTATCGCCGCATCCGTGATCGTTTGACTACCACCGGAGTTGCCGACGCGACCGATTTCCTCGAACCCCAGCCGGCAACCGATCAGGATATTTTGCTGGTTCACAAGCCCGAATACGTGCAGAAGCTGAAGACGGGTACGCTCAGCCCGCGCGAAGAAATGGAAATGGAGATCCCTTACTCGCGCGATCTGGTCGAAGCTTTCTGGCTGGCAGCCGGGGGATCGATCTTCGCCGCCAGCCACGCCCTCAGCGATAAAATCTGCATCAGTATCGGCGGAGGATTTCATCATGCTCATTCCGACCATGGCGAAGGATTCTGCATGATTCACGATGTTGCTGTCGCCATCCGGCGCTTGCAGCGCGATGACAAGATCCGTACGGCGATGACGGTTGATTGCGACGTCCATCAAGGCAACGGCACGGCCGCCATCTTTGCCGGTACGCGCACGGAAAGCGTCCCGCTTCCGTCCGTCTCACCCTCAACTCTGGATCAGAAATGGGCTTCCAAAACCCGCATGCGCGGAGCCCATGCCGGCGACGTTTTTACCATCTCCCTGCACCAGCACAACAATTACCCGCTGTACAAGCCGCCGTCCTCGATTGATGTCGATCTGCCGGACGGCATCGGCGACGACGACTACCTGGCCTGGCTCGACAACGCGCTGAGTTCGGGGTTGCGCCAATTCGAGCCTGACCTGATTTGCTACGTCGCCGGCGCCGATCCCTACCGCGAAGACCAACTCGGCGGACTCGATCTAACCATTGATGGATTGAAGAGACGCGATGAGCTGATGTTCCGCATCGCGAAGACGAGGGATATTCCGGTGATGGTCACGTTTGCGGGTGGCTATGCTCGAAACGTGGAAGACACTGTCACGATCCACGCGAACACGGTAATCGCAGCCAAAGAAGTATTCAAACCGTAGCACTGGTGTTTAACGAAGCGCCGGCGTCCCGCCGGCTGTCGTGGCGGCGTCTTGCCGCCGTACCCCGGATCTCTTTCCTGCTCCCCCTACTTTTCCAGCGCCGCCGCAAACGCGTCCAGCGACAGCGACCGTAACAGATTCCGCCGCATACCGCGCTCGACTTCTGCCAAGCGGTCCGACGCCGCAGAAATCCAGGCAAAATCCGCAGACTCCGCCATCTTTTTCAACTCAGATGTGACATCTGTGTTCCGAACCAGCTCTGGGGCGCCGGACTCGATGAACACCAAATCCTGCAACAGGAAATAAAGAGTTCGAATCAGGGCTTCGATTTTTTCCCGCCCTTCGGCTCCAGGCCGGTATGACTCGGTGATCTTGAACAGCTCGCTGTGCTCACCACCGCGCATGGCGGAATTCAAAATGGCGAGAGCATGAGCCCGCGCCGCGGTGTACGCATCCAGATCGAAGCTGCGAGCTCGCCCCACGGCTCCCTCGCTCAGCCGCGCCACCAGGGCACGCTGCGCCGCCTTCCACTCGGGATGGTGCTGAGCGAGATCTTTCTCTATCTGTTCCGGAGCCAGGGCGCACAGCGTAAACACCATGGACCGCGAACGGATCGTCGGCAGCAGCTCCCCGGGATTCTCGGTCAGCAGGAAAATCGTGGCAAACTCTGGGGGCTCCTCGAGCACCTTGAGCAGCGAGTTCGCGGCTTCCTTCATGAACGCCGAATCGGTGAAGATGTAAATCCGCTCGTGCCCTTCGGCCGGGCGGTAATAAATGCGTCTCGATTACCCGTCTCACCTGATCGACCTTGATCATCATCTGCGGTGGGTCGGGAGGAATCACCAGCACATCGGGATGGGTCTGGACGAAGATTCGTGTTTCCTTCTTGTCAGTCTCCCGCAGGTTCTCGCGCGCCTCAACCGCCTCCGCAAATCGCGCCTTGAGGTCGCCGGCCTGCGCGATGCGCATGCAGTTGGCGCATTTCCCGCAGAAATCGGGCAAGCCGTCGGTTTCGGCCGGAGAGAGGCAATTCATTGCCTGCGCCAGCATCAGCGCGAGCGTGTACTTCCCGCAGCCCGCACTGCCGGCCAGCACAATGGCATGAGGCAAGTGATCGCGCGCGAGCATTTCCCGCAGCCGGTTCACGATTCCGGAATTTCCTTGAAAATCAGAAAATGGCATAGATCTTTACGTCTTCGCGTTCTGGCCTAAAAGCAGCTTCCGCATGGGGTCCAATCGCATCCTGCGTTTTCGGAGTGCCGAATGCTCAACCCTTCAGTCTCTTCTGCACTACTTCCGCGATCTTTTCATGTGTTTGTCCCGGTGTTCCCCGCGCGTCGATAGTGACCACGCGTCCCGGTTCGCGCTTAGCAATCGCCATATATCCTTCGCGCACCCGCGCAAAGAATGTCCGCGTCTCGGATTCGAAACGGTTTTCATCGTGGCTATGGCTGACAGTCTTTGAAGCCCGCTTGTTTCGCCGCCGTGCCCGGCTCACGCTCGCCTGCGCGTTGGAATCCAGCAGCAGGGTCAAATCCGGCTGCAGATTTCCGCACAGTACCCGATGCAACTCTCGCACCGCGCCACTGCCCAGCCGCCGTCCACTGCCCTGATACGCTTCGGTGGAATCAGTGAAGCGGTCACAGAGGACAATCGCGCCCGTGGCTAATCCCGGTTCGATCACCTCGGCGATGTGCTGCGCGCGCGAGGCGAACATCAACGCCATCTCCGCTAGCGGCGACAATCCAGCCGTACCGGAATCGAGCAGCAGCCTGCGAATCTTTTCTCCCGTCGCAGTACCCCCCGGCTCGCGGGTCTCGACAACCTTATGTCCGGCGTCACGCAGTAACGCGGCCAGCTTGCGCATCTGCGTGCTCTTGCCGGTTCCATCCAGCCCTTCGAAGGTAATGAATTTTCCGCGCTTCGACATTCAGCGGAATGATACCAGTGCTACGCCTCTGTACGCTCAACCTTGTCCACTGCTATAGTTTTACTCATCTGCTGCACGATCGAATCACTTCCATTGCGAACATCCGGGGAGCCCGAGCCATGAAACGCGCCACAATTCTGGGAGTTCTCTGCATTGCCTTCTGCTCCACATTTGGTTGGTCCGCCAGTGCGCCAACCGTCATCCTCGCAGTCGACGCTACCCACGCTCCGCGCAAGATCTTTCACGCGTCATTGAAAATCCCGGCCACTCCCGGGGTTCTGACTCTTTACTATCCCAAGTGGATTCCCGGCGAACACGCTCCCGATGGCCCCGTGGTCGATCTCGCCGGCCTGTTTTTCAAGGCGAACGGGCAGACGCTCAAATGGCGGCGCGATACGCTCGATGGTTTCACGATTCACGTTGACGTTCCCGCCGGAGTCTCCGAAGTCGATGCTGAACTCGACTTCCTTTCGCCGGCAACGTTCGAAGGCGGATTCTCGGCCGGTTCCTCGGCGACGGACAAACTCGCGGTCATCAGTTGGAACCAGGTGCTGCTGTATCCCAAAGGCTGGAAAGCGGACGAGATCAACTACACCGCGTCGCTCAAGATTCCCGACGGATGGAAGTTCGGAACTCCGCTTCCGATCGCCAGCCAGAGCGGAAACGAAATTCATTTCGCCACCACGCCGCTGACCACTCTCGTGGATTCCCCGGTGATCACGGGAGAATTCCTGAAAGTCGTTCCCCTGGCGCAGGATCCGCCGACGGAAATGGACATCGCCGCCGACAGCGCCGCCGCCCTCGACCCGCCGCAAGAAGTTTGGGATCACTACAAGAGCCTGGTAGACCAGGCGCAGAAGCTTTTCGGCGCACATCACTACCGTGACTACCACTTCCTCTATACGCTGAGCGATCACGTCGCGCATTTCGGATTGGAGCATCACGAATCCGACGACAGCCGGGTGGATGAACGCGCCCTGGTCGACGACACCGCGCGCAAGCTATCGGCCGGTCTTCTGCCCCATGAATATGTACATTCCTGGAATGGAAAATACCGTCGCCCGGCCGACCTGGCGACGCCCGACTACCAGGAGAAAATGCAGGATGACCTGCTTTGGGTTTACGAAGGCCTGACAAACTATCTCGGGTTCGTACTCACAGCCCGCAGCGGATTGCTCAGCGCCGAGCAGGATCGCGACGACCTGGCCATCACTGCTGCCCAACTCGATCACCTTCCCGGACGCGAGTGGCGAAATCTGCAAGACACCGCCGACGCCGCCCCGGAGCTTTATTTCTCGCCACGAGCCTGGTATTCATGGAGGCGCGGAACCGATTTTTACTCCGAAGACACCCTGAATTGGCTGTGGGTCGATGTCATCATCCGCCAGCAGAGCAAGGGCAAAAAGTCGATTGACGATTTTTGTCACCTCTTTCATGGCGCGCCCAGCACGGGTCCCGCACTCAAGACGTACACGTTTGACGACGTGGTGAGCACCTTGAATCAGGTCGTGCCTTACGACTGGCGCGGCTTCTGGACCGAGCGTCTCACCAACCGCGGTCCCGGCGCTCCGCTGGACGGCATTGAAGGCAGCGGATGGAAGCTGACCTATGATCAGAATGCGTCTGACATGCTGAATAGCGCTGCGGGAATGTTTCACGTCGTGCCTGCCGGACTAGCACTCGGTCTCGACCTGCGCGACGATGGCGGGATCAGCGACACGATCGAAGGCGAAGTTGCGGCCAAGGCTGGAATCGGTCCGGGGATGAAGGTAGTCGCGGTCAACGGACGTAAGTTCACGCCCGATGTTCTGCGCGATGCGATTAAAGCCGCAAAGAACGGTTCTGCCACCATCGACCTGCTGGTCGAAAACACCGATTACTACAAAACTTACAAACTCGATTATCACGGCGGCGAAATGTACCCGCACCTGGTGCGGGACGATTCGAAACCGGATCTGCTGAGCGAAATTTTGAAAGCAAAATAGGTATTGCACCCAAAAATGTCATCCTGAGGAGGGCGTAGCCCTCCGAGGGAGCTCATGGAGAATGTAGCGGCGATGGCGTCGGGAGGATCCATACCGCGTTCGGGCCCACGATTCCCGGCTTGCAGCAACTAAGTCCCCTGCCGTCGTGAGGTCCCTCACGACGGCTTTGCCGTCGTTCAGGATGACATCACTGCAGTGAGTTCCGCTTTTGGAACTTGCCCCAGCGTTTTGTGACATTCATCACAGACTGAAGCTAGTCACAGCAGCATTCTCGAGGGATGCAGAAGACTTATTACGTCTACATCCTCAGCAGCCAGCGGCGCGTACTGTACATCGGAATGACCAGCAATATCGAGCAGCGGGTTTTCCAGCATAAAACGCATGCGTTCAAAGGATTCGCGGCGACGTACAACGTAACCATCCTTGTGTACCTTGAGCGTCACGGAGACGTCATGACCGCGATCCGCCGCGAAAAGGAGATGAAAGCCTGGCGCAGAGAAGAAAAAATCAAGTTGATCGAGTCCGCAAATCCAAGGTGGACAGACCTAAGCTACGGCTGGTATCAACGCCATCGCTACCAACCTGACCAAAAAATGAAGTGAGTCTCAGGCAGCGTGTCACGTGTGGAGATGTGATCCTGAGGAGGGCGTACCCTCCGATGGACCTTAATGGCGGATGTAGCGGCGATGGCGTCGCGAGGATCCATACCGCTTTCGGGCCCACGATTCCCGGCTTGCAGCAACTAAGCACCCTGCTGTCGTAAGGGTCCCTCACGACGGCTTTGCCGTCGTTCAGGATGACAATCTTTATGTTTCCGCGGTCTCACCTGCGCTTTCCGTTGCCGCCACCTGCTAGCATGTCTGCGGCCGCTCAGCCATCCACCATGGTCAACAAAACCTGCACTGTTTTCTTGGTTGTCTTCGCCCTATGTAACATCGCTCAGGCACAGTCCATCCTCGGTTTCACTCCCACTTCCTCTGCTCGGGAGGTTGCTATCGAATCCAAGTTCAAGTCCATTCCAACACCCGACGAGGAGCGCCGCCAGCATCGCATCTTCACCGCCGAGCCGCACGTCGCCGGATCGAAGCGCAACAACCAGCTTGCTCACTACATTGCCGACGAATGGCGGAAGCAGGGGTTGGAAGACGTCGTCCTCCGCCGCTATGACGTGTACGGCACCAATCCCAGGAGCACTTCACTGGAGATGATCGCGCCCACACACTATCAAGCAATTCTTCGAGAGACGGAGCTTGGCGCCGATCCTGACTCGAAGAATCCTGCGATCAGCGGCGCATGGCTGGGCATGTCGATTTCCGGAGAAGTCACCGCGCCGGTGGTCTATGCGCACAGTGGAAATCCTGAAGACTACGACCTGCTGCGCAAGAATGGAATCGGCGTGCGCGGAAAAGTCGTGCTGGTTCGATATTCGAATCCCTACAGCTATCGCGGATTCAAAGCCCTCACTGCCCAGCGCGAAGGGGCCGCCGCGATTCTGATTTATAGCGATCCTGCAGAAGACGGATACAAGAAGGGCAAAGTCGATCCGGACGGACCGTGGGGTCCCGAGTATCACATCCAGCGTGGCGCTATCACGTACGACTTCATGGTCCCGGGCGATCCGCTTACTCCCGGCTGGGCCTCTGTTTCCGGCGCGAAGCGCATCCCGATTTCAGAGGCGATCTCCGCTCCAAAGATCATGGCACTGCCGCTCTCCTGGCACGACGCCAAGCCGCTGCTCGAAAGCATGGACGGCCCTGCGGCGCCGGCGGACTGGCAGGGCGGACTGCCGTTCGAATATCACCTCGGCGGCGAGCGCGTAAAAGTCCACCTCAAGATTGAGATGGACAACGGTACCCAGCCTTATTACGTGGTTGAAGGCCGTATCCGTGGCTCGGAGTTGCCGGACGAATGGGTCGTGCTCGGCAATCACCGCGACGCATGGGCTTTCGGCGGAGTCGATCCCTCCAGCGGCACGGCTTCCATGATGGAAATGACGCGCGCCCTTGGCCAGCTTGCCAAGCGCGGCATGCGCCCGCGCCGCACGCTGGTGGTCTGCAGTTGGGACGGCGAAGAAGTCGGCCTCACGGGTTCCACGGAGTGGGGAGAGCAATTTGCCGACGAGCTGCGCGCAAAAGCTGTCGCGTACATCAATGTCGATGAGGCCACGTCCGGGCCGAATTTCCACGGCCAGGCCGTGGCTTCGCTCGCGCCCATGCTGGTTGAGGCGACAAAGACCTTGCAGGATCCCTCAGGAATGAGTCTGCATGACGCCTGGAAGGCAGCGGTCGAACGCGAAAAAGAGGGCAAGGGATCCACCCAGTTCAGCGATTCCGGCGTGATCAGTGAAGACCTCGCCGATACGCGTATCGGCAGCGGATCGGATCATACCGTCTTCCTCAACTTCATCGGTGTGCCGGTCATTGGCCTGGGGTTCGAGGGAGACTATGGCGTCTACCACTCCGCTTACGACGATTTCTACTGGATGAATCACTTCGGCGACCCGGGCTACCGCTATCACACCCTAATGTCGCAACTGTGGGGAGTGACCGCCCTGCGGCTCGCTAACGCCGATCTGCTGCCCTTCGACTTTGCCACGTATGCCAGCAACATACGCCAATTCGTGAACGATCTTGCGAAAGACAAGGACATGACCCATCTGGATCTCAGCGGAGTAAGAAAGGAAATCGATTTGTTCGAAGCAGCAGGGAAGTCGCTGAACGAATCGCTCCGCCACCAAGTCACTTCAGGACAGCTAGATCCCAAACTCGCCGCCGAACTGAATCATGGCATGATGCAAGTCGAGCGCAACTGGCTCAACCCCGACGGCATCCCCGGACGCCCCTGGTTCAAGCACATCCTGTACGGAGCCCGCTTCACGTACGCACATTTGGAATTGCCAGGACTCACTGAAGCGGTTGAGAAGCAGGATTGGCCCACTGCAAAGCAGCAGGCCGAAATCCTTCAGCGTGCGCTGGAGACGAACGCAAAACTACTGGATCAACTGCGTAGGGGCGTAGACCGCTAAAAGAGTATGTTCTGGGTGCCCCATTTCTGGCCGGTTTTGCCAGAAGTGGGGATTCTGGCACGAGAACCTACGCTATTAGCAACTCCGTCTGCAATCGGTTCTCAGGCGGGATACTTTTGTGGTCTCGGGCACGCCACCGCTTGAATCCAGCCACAGGTCGATCAGATCTTTATTGTCACCCATCTTCTGCTTCCAGAACTCGCGGAACTCCGCCGTCCCCATGGCTTTCCCTTTAAAGGTTCCATAAAACTCGAGCGTCGCTTTGTAGAATTGATCTTCACCCATCGTCTGCCGCAGATATTCCAGCAACAACGATCCCTTGTAATAGCGGACGACGAATCCTGAGCCATCGAAGGGCACCTTCGCGAGCGAGGGAGCGTCCGCCGGCAACTGCCGAACCTGGTCTCGATATCGTGCAAGAATCTTTTCAAATTCCGGGCTGCCGAAGACCTGCCTCACGGCGACCGCCGAAGAATATTCCGCGAAAGCTTCGTTGATCCAGTCTCCTTGTCCCGCGCCGAAGTTCCACCAGAAATGCGCGATTTCGTGCGCGAGGTCCTGGAACAGGGAGAATTTCGGATTCCTGGAGAGTTCTTCCAGGACGATGCCTTCTGATGTCACGATCATCCCCGGCCGTGAAATGCCCGCTCGTCCTTGCCCTCTGTGCTTGGGAGAGAAGACGTGTTTGACTACGGCGGAGTTGATCGGCGGTGCGCCAAGTCCCTGGCTTAGCAGACCCAACACCGTTGCAATATCGGCGCCCTCGCGCTCGATGAACTCCTTCGGCAATTGTGTGTAGTAGACCTCGACCTGTCCATCGGCAGTCGAAACCACTTGAAGTTTGTAGTTGGGCGCGGCCGTGATCAGGAGATCCGTGTCTTTTCGTGATGACCATCGCGTGATCGATCGCTCGTCTTTCGCGGCCTCGTCCAGTTTCCTTCCCGAGCAGATTGCCATCCACCCCTTGGGCAACGAAACTTCCAGCTGGCTTTCGACCGGATGCCCGAATTGTCCGAACAGCGGATACCACGAAGAGTAGACGGCCAATTCCACCATTCGAGAGTTGATCTGGTCATCCATGGCGGGCCGGCGATCCGGGAAGGTCCCGAATTCGGGGAGAACTTTGAGCTTCCCGCCATATTCAATGTCCATGCTTGCTTCGCCGGTCGTGTTCACGGGCAGAATGACGGTCACCTCCTTAGTAGCCGGAAGCATCGGGTTCGGCTCAGTTGGGCGGAACGAGAACTTGGCTCGTTTCCCATTTATGAGCATTCGACGAATCGCGAATGTTTCATGAAGCTTGAACTGCAGCGTTTTCGATCCCGGTTCCACCGGCAGTTCGATCGTCCCCCGAACCGCGATCGTTCCAGCAGCGGGCTCAATCCCGACCTTGAGGTTGTACGAAACGGGGGCCGGTACGTCCTCGGCCAGCAGCGAACTACCGCTGCCGATGAAAAATAATGGAAGGATGATGGCGAACCGAAGAATGCACCTCTGCAAGATCAATAAAGACCGTCGCGTCATGAGAAATTACTCCCGCAGGAGTTCTATGTGTTTGCCGGGGTTAAGTCAGTGATTCAGCGCACGCAGCAAGAAACCAGAAGATCGCGGAAACTCTGAAGGCGGGGTAGCTGAAGCCAGGTTCAGCGCAACTTCGTCTCGCGTTCAATGAACTGCCGGAGCGCGCTATTGATGCGGGTCTGATACCGGGTGCCATCTTTCTTGAACCAGGCCAAAACGTCGGCGTCGAGGCGCACGGTGATCGGTCTCTTCAACGGCCGGTACATTGCAAGGTCAACGGTGGATGTTTTTTCGCTTTTTGATTCCTCCCTCGACGCGCTCGGAGACGATCCTTTTAGACGGCTAGGTTTCACCCGCGAGTTCTTAGAACCGCTGCGTCCCCGGACTCCAGTAGTACCGCGACCGCTTCTGGAACCCGGTTTAGCTCTTTGTTGCCTTGTCATAGATTTACTGTACATACAAATCTGTATGAAGTGTTCCTTCAGGAACATTATGAGCAACTTTTTGTTCGCTCAGCCAGCTCTCTCCGAGGCTGCAACCTCTTCATTTGAAATGGCTTCCTCAGTCTCCTCTTGCATGAAGGCAAAGGCTTCCTGGGGGACCGGGTTCTGCCACACGGGCGCGAACGATTGGCGGTGCAGCGGCGTCGGCCCCAGCTCTCGGAGTGCCGCCAGGTGTTTGGGTGTGCTGTAGCCCTTGTGTGAAGCCAGCCCGTACCCGGGGAACACGGCGTCCCACTCGCACATGATGCGGTCACGTTCCACCTTCGCCAGAATCGAGGCTGCTGCAATCGATGCTGAAAGCGCGTCACCGTGGATGATGGGTTTCTGCGGCAGGTTGCAGTCAAGCCGTACCGCGTCCACCAGTAGATGATCCGCGGCGGGCGCGAGGCGAATCACCGCTTCGCGCATGGCGGCTCGCGAAGCGTGATAGATGTTGATCTGATCGATGCGCGCCGCATCGACGGCGGCAATCGCCCACGCTATGCAATGCTCCCGAATGCGTTCGGCAAGTACCTCTCGCCGGTCCGCCATGAGCAGCTTGGAATCGCGCAACCCGCGTATGCGGTAAGTCGGATCCAGGATCACCGCCGCGGCCACTACGCACCCGAACAGCGATCCGCGTCCTACCTCATCCACGCCGGCCACCAGCCGCGCTCCTTGCTGCCATGCCTTCTTTTCGTAGCGTAACGTGCACCGCAGCTTCTTGAGCAACCGCAATTTTGCAGCCGAGGGCGACAGCGTTCGCTCAGACGGTGACGTCAATACGGAAGATTTCATTGCAGACCGGGAAAGTAATTTCCATCTTCACCGAGACGAGCGATTCCTGCAAGCCTGATTCACGACCCTTGCAGTGCCTCGCGTCTCGCGGCCGCGGAGTCGATCGCCGTCTGGCTGAGCCTTCCGCGATGCCGCAAGTAACCACTCCTCAGATTACGCCGGTACATTGCCCGTTCGGACATGTACTGGTAACTTCGCCTCAGAACAAAGCAGTGCGGGCAGGGCCACCATGCCTTCCGAAGAGAGAATTCTGACGGGAAAGATCGTCCACCTTGCGTTGCCGGTGCGCTGGAGCGTCGCCGGACAGGAAGGCCGCGGCTCGGTCGAGATGGCCTGCACTTACGACATTCACGCCAATGGCGCTCGCCTGTTGAGCGCGCGCCCCGCCAACATCGGCGATCTCCTCATCATGGAGCGAGGCCGCAACAAAGCTCTTTGCCAGGTGATTTGGGCAGGCGACCCGGACTCGCCCTTGCGCGGGCAATTCGCGGTGCGCTGCGTGGAGAATAAAACGCCGTGGGACGACGAACTGCGCCAGATGGAAGAGCAGTACGAGCCGCTCATTCGTGAGCAACCGCGGCGAGCATCCTCTAAGCGCGCGTTCGTTGAGACCGAGGCCAACCGGCGCAGGCGTCCACGCTTTTATGTTCAGGGCCAGGCGGAGGTGATCGAAGGGGTTCAGCGGCTTGCCGGTGAAGTCCAGCAGATTTCCGAACTTGGAGCCCGGATTTCTGCCGGCGAGTCGTTGCGCCCCGGAACCGACTTCCGACTCATGCTCAATGTGTTGGATGTAAGCCTTGCGCTAAAAGCGCAAGTAAGAAACATGGTCGGGAACTTAGGGATGGGCGTCGAGTTCCAGGAAATTCGCCGCGGTGACCGTCCCTTGCTCGATTATGTTTTGAGCAAGCTCAAAACGAGGAAGGTCGGAGGGCTGGTTCCTGGATCGTCTCTCGTAGCTGCCGCGGGATAGAATCGGTGTGGCGCGGGCGCTTCGGCCGCGAATCTGCGTGCCTCTTCCCGTGCCGTCTGGAAGCGCGTGTTATCCTTCCGCCCATGTTCCGAAGCGTCCGTCGCATCACACCCCTGCTGTGTGTTCTTCTGCACCTTCTGCCTCTTTACGCGCGCGTCGTTCGCGTTGAGATCACGTCGCGTGGTGAAGTCGCAAACGGCAAACCGTTCGGCGATGCCGGAGCCTACGAGCGAATCACTGGACGCGTACATTATTCGGTTGCCGTCGACAACCCGCACAACCGGCGCATCGTGGATCTGCGCAATGCCGTCAATCTGAAGAACGGCGAGGTCGAGTTCTCCGCCGACTTCATTGCGGTGCGCCCGAAGGATCCGCACAAGGGCAACGGATCGATGCTGCTGGAAAGTCCCAATCGCGGGCACAGCCGCATTCTTTCTCTCGTCGACGGTGGCGATTGGGACGCTCGTTAATGACGCCGGAGACGGGTGGCTACTGCGCAAGGGTTTCACCTTCGTCAGCCTGGGCTGGCAGTGGGACGCGGCCGATGCCGATGCTCTCAAGCTCTATGCGCCCGTCGCCAAGGAGAATGGCAAGACAATCACCGGACTGCTGCGCGGCGATCTGATGCCATCGAAACCGATGCCCGAGATTCCTCTTGGACATCTGATCCTCGGAAACATCGGCGGCACCGAGTATCCCGTGGCCGAGCCCGATGATCCGCGCAACGTCGCTCACGGTCCGGGATTCGCGCGAGCGCGCCGCGCACCATCATTCCGCGCAGCTGAATGGCAGTTCGCCCACACCGTCGACGGCAAACTCGTGCCCGGCGACCGCCACATCCACCTGAACGGCGGATTTCAACCCGGCAAGATCTACGAATACGTCTACGTTGTTGCTGATCCCGTGGTCGCCGGACGGCGGATTCGCCGCCATCCGCGACTTCGCCTCCTACGCCAAGCATTCCCCGGACGCCATCACCCCGCGGCGCGCGTCTACGGCGAAGGCATCTCGCAGAACGGACGCTTTCTCCGCGACTTCCTCTATCAAGGCTTCAACGCCGACGAAGAGGCCGCATCGCGCTCGACGGCGTTCTCGCGCATGTGGCCGGAGCGGGACGCGGCAGCTTCAATTACCGCTTCGCCCAGCCCTCGCGCGATGCGCAGCCAACTTCATCGGTCTTCTTTCCCACCGACATTTTTCCTTTCACCGATCAGCCCGAGAAAGATCCCGTCACCGGAGAGACTGGCAGGCTTGCTCGATCGCGCGGTCGCAGAAAAAGTTGTGCCCGAAGATCTTCTTCTCCAATACCTCCTACGAATACTGGGGCCGCGCTGCCGCGCTGATTCACACCAGCGCCGATGGCAAGGCACGACGCGCCCATCTCCGACAACGTCCGCATCTATCACTTCACCGGACTGCAGCATTTCCCCGGCCCGTTCCCTCCGCGAAAGGGCAAAGGCGACTTGCTCGGCCAGCAGCCGCAATCGCCGCTTCCCATCAAGTATTTCTGGCGCGCCATGATCGCGAACATGGACGCGTGGGTGCGCAGCGACACGCTTCCGCCCGCGAGCAGCTATCCGAAGATCGCCGACGGAATCTCGTCCCGTTGTCGCAGTATGCATTCCCAAGATCCCAGGCGTGAACCAACCGCACGAAGCGAATGCAGCGTATCGCGTCTCGATTTCGGCCCGAACTGGCGCGACGGAATTCTCACCATCCAGCCGCCGAAAGTCGGCGAGCCTTTCCCCGTGCTTGTGCCCCAGGTCGATGCCGACGGCAACGAACGCGACGGCGTCCGCTTGCCGGAGATCACGGTCCCGCTGGCGACCTACGCCAGCTGGAATCTTCGCGATCCTGCCATCGGCGCGCCCGATCAGCGCGTGTCCTTCGAAGCCTCCTACATTCCATTTCCAAAGACCGCCGCCGATCGTCAGAAGACTGCCGACCCGCGCAAGTCCATCGCGGAGCGTTACGCAAGTCGCGAAGACTACATGACTCGCTACAAAAGTGCAGTGGACGATCTGGTGAAGCAACGCTGGATTCTTCCCGAAGACCGCGAGGCCCTCATCCATCGCGGCGAGCAGGAATGGGATGTGGCAACAAAGTAGGGGGAACGTTTCTGCACTTGTGGGGATAACCGCCCCCGGCTGTCCGGCGGGGCGAAGCTCCGCAGTTCGAAGTAGGACCTTGAATTAGTGCAAACCCTGCGTTAGGTCGTGTTCCGCTGAACCAAGAACTCAATGCGTCTTGGTCGCGGCATGCCGCCTCTGCTGCCACTCGGCGCTGCGAAAGACATGCGGTCCGACTTCGATCAGGCGCGGGAGCATTTCGAACACCGATACCGGAGTCCACCTCGCGCCTTCGCGGGTGCGGAACCCGCGCCGGTTGATCTCCTCGGCAACGCGCGCGTACGACCCTTCCTGAACCAACAATTCCAGCAGTTCGACAAGGATCTCGCGTTCAGCCGGATTTTCTTCCAGCCGCTGCGCCTCGGGCGCGACTTGCAGGCCGTAGGGCACGTCACCCGGCAGTTGGTCTTCGGCGATGTCGATTTCGCGCTCCCACTCGATCGCGACCATCTTCCAGCCCTTCTCGGCCTGCTGCAGCAGGTCCGCTGCTTCCACTGGCCCCGAAACCATCTGTCGAACGCGCTCTGTCTTCTTCATAGGTCGACACCTCTCCGCCGCGGTCTGGCAGGAGCCGAGCAATCGGAGTTCCGCAGCGGGCAAAGCGAAAGTGCAATATCTGCAATGCAGGAGGCGCTGGGAAGGAGCGAAGAACCGTCCGCTGCTGGACGATTCTGTCCAAAATCAGACAGGAGAGGCGGCTGTCCCAGAAGGTTCTCGCGATGGTCGAGACTTTCCGGAGTTCGTCGATCCAGCCGATCTCTGTCCTGACATAACACTTGTCGCTCTGGAGACGGGACCCTAACGTCCGCACTTCAGGCCCAGAAAGTCAGGCAGCGCGGGGCGCGAGGCCGCGGCCAATTCAAATCGATGCACGGAGATTTCGATGTGTGCTATGTTTTTGAAAAGAGGGCGCGTAGCTCAAAAGGATAGAGCATCGGATTTCTAATCCGAGGGTTGCAGGTTCGATTCCTGCCGCGCCTACCAGCTTCAGGAACTTACAAGATGGCTAAGCCTCGTCGTTTTGATCCGGTCGCGAGTGAGCCGTGCTCAAATGAACATCAAATTGCGATTGTAGAGATCGCTGGTACTCTTCGCGGTTCGGGCGATGTCCTGCGCCTTTTGCCCGAAAGCTGACGCCAGGACAGACGGAGCAGTGGGCCTCCACTGGAATATCGTTTAACCACTTTGTAACGCGCAGGCCTGGCTTCTTCATCGGTGTGGGGCTTTCGGCGCAGTTCTGGTCAGTTCTTCCTACGGACTTTTCGCAACAGCTGACAACCGGATCGATCAGATCGGCGTGGCTGCATTTGCGATCATAACGTTGACCACGCTGTTGATCATCGCGCAGCGGGCGAGATTATTGCCACGATGATTTCTTCTGCGCTCGTCGCGATCCGGTTGCGCGCTACCCTTCACACGCTCAAGCCGCGTGAAATCCTGCTCGGGGCGGGCAGTTTCCTATAAACTGGAAGTCCCCCATTTCTACTAAAAGGATTCTGCCAAATGCTTCATAAAAATCGTCTTTTTACTCCCGGCCCGACGCCTTTGCTGCCAGCGGCGCAGACGGCCATGGCTTCGTTCACTGCTGCATCACCGTACCGCTGATTTTACGGCTTTGTTTCAGCGCGTGCTGGCCGACATGAAGGACTTCATCGGAACGAAGAACGATGTGCTGGTGCTCGCCTGTTCGGGTACGGGCGTGATGGAGGCTTCGGTCAGCAATCTCACATCTCCGGGCGATAACGTGCTGGTTCTTACCGCCGGGAAATTCGGCGAGCGGTGGACCGGGCTCGCCAAAGCCTTTGGCTGCCATGTGGAGGAGCTGAAGCTCCCGTATGGGCAAACTTTCTCGCTGGATGACATCCGGGCGCGCATGACTTCCGATATGCGCGCTGTGTTCGTTCAGGCGACCGAGAGTTCGACCGGCGCGAGGCACGACATCAAAGGCATCGCGAAGATCGTGCGCGAGCACAGCGACGAAACCCTGCTGGTGGTCGACGCGATCACCGGCCTGGGCACGACGCATCTCGATGTGGACGGATGGGGGATCGACGTAATCATCGGCGGATCGCAGAAAGCTCTGATGATGCCTCCGGGGTTGGGCTATTGCGCCGTGAGCGAGCGGGCATGGAAGAGGATGGAGAAGACAACTTCTCCGCGCTATTACTTTGACTTGCGCAAGGAGCGGAAGTCGGCGGCGAAGGGCGAGACGGCCTACACGCCGGCGACGTCGCTGTTTGCCGCGCTGGGAGCGGCACTCGATTTCGTCCGCGGCCATGGGCAATGGCGACCTGGCGAAGGGCCGGGAAGAACTGGTGAACAATGCCGAGCTCTGCGCCGAGATGACGCGCGCCGGAGCCAAGGCATTGGGACTCAAGTTGTATGCCTCAGCTCCGGCGGCAGCGCTCACCGCGATTGCTCGCCCGACGGGCTCGATTCCAGCAAGATCGTGAAAGAGTTCCGCGAATCGTTCGATGCGGTCGTGGCCAACGGCAGGGCGAAATGAAGGGCAAGTTGTTCCGCATCGCGCACATCGGGTACTACGACTATCTCGACACGGTCGGCATTCTCGGCGCGCTCGAACATGTGCTGGCGCAAGTCACCGAGAAGAACGTCGAATACGGCGCGGCCGTGCGGGCGGCGCAGCAGGTCTACGCCGGGCTCAATCGGAAAAGCGGCAACTGGTCGGCGCGTAAGGCTCGCCCGGGCCGCGGACTTAGTTCACGGTGAAGTTCATCGGCATGGAGGTCTCGGCCGGCGTGCCGCCGCTGCCGTACATTCCCGCGGCCGGGTATGGCGGGATTGGTCACCGTTATCTGAACTGTGCCGGAGTGCATGACCATCGCCGCCGGGACCGCCGGATTGAGCTGGCCTGCGCTGACGAATGTAGTACTCGCGGCTTGGGCGGCGCCGTTCCAGTTCACCACCGCTTGCGTAGCAAAGTTGCTGCCATAATTGACATGGTGAACGCCGGTTCTCCGGCGGTCGCGCTTTCGGATTGAGTTGCGCGATGACTGGCATGGCGGCGGCGCTTGTCATGTAGATTGTTGCCGTAGCCGCAAGCCAGTGTCATCGTGGCCAGCGCCATTAATAGTGCAGTTGGACGGTTTTCATACAGTTCTCCCGAGGGTGTTCTAGGTTGAAATCAGTGTAGAAAATCACCCATGGGTGGTGTCAGAGCCTGTCATTTTGCCGTCAAACGATTGTCAGATCGGATGTCTCATAAAAGCTTGTTGAAGGGACGCACTCGTGAAGATTATCGTGGCAGAAAAAATTTCTTCGTCCGCGGTTGCTCAGTTGCAGGAACCGGGCTGGACCGTCCTTACGGCCGATCAACTCGACGGCAAACTAAACGAACAACTGGAGTCCGCAGACGCACTGATTGTTCGTTCGGCGGTGCAGGCCGACGCGAAGCTGCTGGAGCACGCGACCAAATTGCGCGTGATTGGCCGCGCTGGCGTCGGCGTGGACAACATCGATCTGGACGCCGCGACCCACAAAGGCATCGCCGTTATGAACACTCCGGGCGCGAACGCGGTGGCCGTGGCAGAGCAGACCATGGGGATGATGCTGGCGATGGCCCGCCACCTGTGCCGCGCCGACGCCCTGATGCATGCCGGCAAGTGGGAGAAGAAATCGCTGCAGGGCACCGAACTGCGCGGCAAGACTCTCGGCATCATCGGCCTGGGCCGCATCGGCATGGAGGTCGCGCGCCGCGCCCGCGCCTTCGGCATGGACCTGGTCGGCCACGATCCCTTTGTTTCCGTCGCAATTACGAAAGAGCAGGGAATCCGCCTGGCCTCGCTTGACGAGCTTTATGCTGTCGCCGACTACATCACTCTGCATGTCGGCTTGACTCCGCAGACCGCCGGCATGATCAAGCAGGTTCGATCGCCAAGATGAAGAAAGGCGTTCGCCTGGTGAACTGCGCGCGCGGCGAACTGGTGAATGAAGCCGATCTCGCCGACGCACTGAAGCAGGGGCAGGTGGCCGCCGCCGCGATCGATGTCTTCGCCGTAGAGCCTCCGAAAAATTCGCCCTTCTGGCCTTGAGAACGTCGTGCTCACTCCGCACGTGGGCGGATCAACTCACGAGGCGCAGGAAGCGGTCGGCGTCCAGATCGCCCGTCAGGTCAAGGAGTACCTGAAACACGGCGTGATTCAGAACGCCGTCAATGTGCCTTCGGTTTCGGCCGAGGAATATGCCGCCATGCAGCCCTACATTGTGCTCGCCGAGCGCATGGGCGCATTTCTGGCGCAGGTGTCGGAGGGAAGCCTCGAAGAAATCTCACTGCGCTATAGCGGCCACATCGCGGAGTGGAAGACGGAACTGATCCGCAACGGCGCCATCAAAGGCATTCTGAACCAGGCGCTGGAAGAGAAGGCCAACCTGGTGAATGCCGCCACCATTGCGCCGAACGCGGGCTGCGCGTTATCGAGTCGCACAAGCCGAAAGCTTCTACAGGCGGGTCCGGCAGCGTGCTTTCGATTTTCTTGAAGACTGCGACCGAAGAGCACATGGTGAAAGGGCGCGGTCCTGCACGAAGACGCTCCGCGCCTTCTGCATGTGGATGGCATTGACGTGGAAGCTCCGCTGGAGCGCAATCTGATCTACATGCGCAACCGGGACGTTCCCGGCGTGATCGGGAAGGTCGGCACGATCCTCGGCGAAGAGTCGATCAACATCGCCGACTTCTCGCTGGGACGGCGAAGCGTGGAGAAGGAATCGGGCCAGGTAAGGGAAGCGATCGCGGTTGTGCACGTGGACGGACACGTGCCGGATCAAGTGCTAACGAAGTTGCGAGCGATTCTCGCCGTGCAGCAGGCGAAGGCGGTAAGGCTATTCTAAGAGATTTCAGATTGTAGATTTACGATTGCAGATTATGTGGGAGTAGAGCTGCAGCAGGTCCAAATCTGCAATCTGCAATCTGACTCGGTTTTCCTACGATTCGGTTTCGTCCCGCTTCAGCTTGCGGCTCTCGGCGAGCAGGGCCATCGAGTGCATGAGATTCTGCAGGGTCACGATGCCGATCAGGCGCTGATCTTCAACTACCGGGATAATACTGGAACTGCGCGCGGTGAGCTTGCGGAACGCCGAGCCGAGAGAATCGTGACGCGCGGAAACATCGAAGATCTTGTTCATGACAGCCTGCACGTAGCCGTTGCCCTCGGCTCGAAGCGCGTCGAGGATGCGCTGCCTCGAGATGACGCCGACCATGTCGCTGCCGCGTACGACCGGGAAATCGTCTTGCAGAGAATGCACCGCTTTTTCGAGAGCATCTTCCAGCGTGTCGGCGGGCGAGAGTGTGGCAAAGTCGGTGAGCATTACCTCTTCGAGGCGAACGTTGTCGAGCACGGACTGAAAGACCAGCGCGCGCTCTTCCAGTTGTGCCGCTGAGAAGATGATCACGCCCACCATGGTCAGCCAGCCGTCGCTGAATAACCCTGCGAGGATCAGCACCATCGAAATGGCGGTGCTGATGGAGACGGCGCGCCGGGTCGCCGACGGAAGGTCGAGGGTTCGCGCCATGAAGGCGCGGAGGATGCGGCCTCCATCCAGCGGATAAGCGGGCATCAGGTTCAGCACCGCGATATAGATGTTGGCCCACACCACGCTGCGGGGCAGGTTCCGGGGAGACAGGAATGGCCAACTCCACAGATCGATCGTGGGAGCCACAACGGCAAGAACAGCCACCGACAGACCAGCGAGGGCTAAACTCGCGAGCGGCCCGATCAGGGCGAGCCGAAGCTCGCGTTGCCACATCGATACCGGAGCCTGTTTTTCAATGCGCGATTCGTCGTAGAGCGCGACGCCCGTCAGTGGCAGGAGGATCACCGCCTTGGGAAACATCGCGAAACGCCGCGCGGCGAGCATGTGTGCGCATTCGTGTGCGCCAACGCAAGCTAGAATGATCCCCACCAAGGCGATGTCGCGGGGGCCGTTGGCAGAACGGCCATGGACCGCGTATTCCGTCCAATAGACGAACATGGGCAGGATGATGAACGTCAGGTGCAGGCGTATGTCGACCCCGAACAGGCGTCCCACGGAGATAGACCAGCTTCGCATAAGGCTTCGCTGCTTTTATTCTACATGTATGGATGCGGGGCTCGCGGTACCCGAGGGGGCACGGCTATGCGAGTAATTGCAGGCAAGTACCGCAGCCGAACGTTGCATTCACTGCCTGGATTGGACATCCGCCCGACGTCGGATCGTCTGCGGGAGACGCTATTTAACGTGTTCACCGCTGGGAATCCTTCGGCGCTCGAGGGTACCGTCTGGCTCGACCTCTTCGCCGGGACCGGTGCCGTGGGCATTGAAGCGATCAGCCGCGGAGCCAAGTATGTCTATTTCGTGGAGAACTCCTCAGCCGCGGCAGACGTGATCGAGAAGAACCTTCGCGGCCTCGGCGTCTCGAGCGGTTTTCGCCTGATGCGGGACGCAGTAGCGCGTGCGCTGCCACACTTGAAAAAACAGGACGTTTGCGCCGACGTGGTTTTTCTCGATCCTCCGTATCGATTGACGGATGCGTACGCCAGCACCTTGGGAGCCCTCGCTGGTTGTTCGTTGATCGGAACTGGGTCGGTTGTAATTGCGGAGCACGAGAAGAAGTTTGATCCCGGACAGGAATTTGCCGGGTTGCGGCGATATCGGCTACTGACGCAGGGCAGTGCCGCTCTGAGCTTCTATCGCCTGGAAAGCGCGAACGAAAGTCAGTCTGAGGCCTGCGATCAACCTACATAATGAATTCGTCAGTGCGCCGGACGATCGGATGCTGCATCTCCTCGAGGTCGTTCTTTACCATATTGAGCCCGTAGACACATTGCTCAAACTTCTGGGATAGAGTGGCGAACAACGGTGCGACCTTGGCGTACTCGAAATGCTCAAATTTCGAGACGATGTAGTAGCTTTCTTTTCCG
Source organism: uncultured Acidobacteriota bacterium (assembly GCA_963807095.1). GTDB lineage: Bacteria > Acidobacteriota > Terriglobia > Terriglobales > Acidobacteriaceae > Sulfotelmatobacter. The sequence continues at coordinate 335,313 of CAWEAF010000006.1, forward strand.
GCTTTGACCCACTCGACGAAATTCTCCAGGCGCTGGCGGCGCAGACGCAGATGGTTGATGCTTTCCGGGAACATGCCCGCGAAGAAGAGAGTGTAGTCTCCAATGTGTTTGCGGACCTGGCGCTCGCGATCGAACGACGGTGCCGGGCCATAGATCGGATCGGATTCCAGCAGCATCTCTCCCACATCGGACAGGGGACGATCCAACCCGTCATGAACTTTGAAAACCTGATCCGCGTCGCAGAACTCGGTCAACAGGTGCGAAACGTAGGAGACAATCTGCGGATCGCGAATGCCGATTTCGTCGGCGTAGTGTTGCCCCACCAGGTCCTGAAACAACTGCTGCAACGGGTGCGATTCCGGAATCATCGAGGCCCCCCTGAACTCCGCACCAACGACGGAGTTTCATCCACATGCAAGAGTAAATAACTTACTTCGGTTTCAGACGCAAGTGACTTTTGTTTATCGGCAGGATTCATTTTCTAAATCAGTTAGAAGGTGAGGACACACAAATGCGTTGTGCCACGGTTCCGTTAGAACGGTCCTGGGCGTGGAGGATTCGACGACAGAATTCCCTGTATTTTGCTGGCACTCGAAATTCGCGGCTGCTAATTCGCCTAACTAGCGCATTTCTCGCGATAAAATCTCTGCTCACGGAGGAGTTCATGGAACGGCAACTGATTTCTAGCGGCACCAAGTGGGAGCCCATCGTCGGTTACTCACGTGCGGTGAGGGTGGGTGGGTTCGTCCACGTTTCTGGTACGACGGCTACCGGCGCCGACGGAAAGATAGTCGGTGTCGGCGATGTCTATGCACAGGCGGTGCAGACGCTGAAGAATATTGAGAGTGCTCTGAAGAAGGCTGGCTGCGGCATGAAGGATGTGGTGCGAACGCGCATGTATGTGACCAACATCGCCGAATGGGAAAAGGTAGGGAAGGCGCATGGCGAGTTCTTCCGTGACATCCGCCCAGCGACATCGATGGTCCAGGTCAGTGCGTTGATCTCGCCCGAGATTCTGGTGGAAATCGAGGCCGACGCCTTCGTGTCTTGAGTGTCAGGCCAAAGGCTTCGACATGTTCACGAAGTGGCAAGGTACCTTTGTAGTCAGGCCTGCGGTGAAAGGAGTTGTCCCGGTTTCGACGTAGCCGCGGCGGTGGTAAAAGCTGGGAAGCTCTTGCCGAACGCTGACGATCCGCAGGTCGATGAATTTGGAGCCTGCAGCGGCACAGTAGCGCTCGGCCTCTGTCATCAGGGTTGAACCGAGCCCAGACTTTTGACGTTGGGGATCGACGGAGAGCAGGCCGAGATAGGCCCTCTCGCCACGAAGTTCGACGTAGACGCAGCCAGCCACAGTCCCGCGATCGTCGGCAACCAGGAACTTGCCGTTTTCCATGAATGTGTTCACGGCGCCGCGATCAACACGATCGCGGTCGATGAGAAAGGATTCGGCTTTGCGGAAAGCCGCATTGATCACGGCCATGATGGCATCGGCGTCTTGAATGTCCGCAATGCGCACGTGCACGCTAGTGTAGTGCGTCAGACAGATTGACGTTTATTCAGGGTGCGTCGAGCGCGTTTCACTTTCTCCAGGATGTCGGCGGCTCGCGCGGTCCAGATGAATGGTTTCGGGCTTTGGTTATGACGGTCGATGTAAGTACCGATGGCCATGATGAGTTCTTCCAGATCGCGGAAGACGCCGCGCCGGAGTCGATTGTGAGTGAGGTCGCGAAAGAAACGTTCCACCATGTTCAGCCAAGACGCGCTGGTGGGAGTGAAGTGCAGATGAAAGCGCGGATGCCGCGCCAGCCAGCGCTGCACTTTGGGATGTTTATGGGTGGCATAGTTATCGCAGATCAGATGCAGTTGCCGATCGGCGGGGATGGTCTGGTCGATGAGGCGGAGAAACTTGAGCCACTCCTGATGGCGATGGCGCTCCTGGCACAGGCCAAAGACCTCGCCGTTGGCCGCATTCAGCGCGGCAAACAGTGTGGCTGTGCCGTTGCGTTTGTAGTCGTGCGTCATGGTGGCACCACGTCCGCGCTTCAACGGCAAGCCGGGCTGAGTACGGTCCAGAGCTTGAATCTGGCTCTTCTCGTCGGCGCACAGCACCAGTGCGTGCTCTGGCGGATTGAGGTACAGGCCGACGATGTCTTCCAACTTCTCGGCGAACGCCGGATCGTTACTGATCTTGAAAGTTTCCACGCGATGTGGTTTCAATCCGTGAGCGCGCCAGATGCGCCGCACGCTAGCTTCGCTGATGCCCGCCGCTGCCGCCATGGTGCGCGTGCTCCAGTGGGTCGCGTTGGTCGGTTGCTGGCGCGTGGTCAGGGTTACGACGCGTTTGGTCAGGCGAGCGCCGATGGTGGGCTTGCGGCCGGGCCGGGGCGCGTCTTTCTCCAACCCGGCCAGGCCCAGCGCCAGAAAACGCTTGCGCCAGCGGGAAACTTTTTTCGGCGTGATGGCCATGCGGGCGGCGATTTCCTTGTCCTGCTGGCCGGAGGCCGCGAACAACACGATGCGAGCCCGTTCCGCCACTCGCACCGGGACGGATCGGCTCCGGGCTTGGGATTCCAACACCGTCCGTTGCACCGGAGTCAACGTAATGGCTGGGGCAATTCGCATCCGCAAGCGTCTCCTCTATCATAAGACGCTCACGGATACATAAAGGTTGTTAATTGTGACGCACTACACTAGGGGCCTCCAGCAGAGCCCTAGAATCCCCGTCCACCTAACGTTAGAAAAAGTCCAGGAAGGAAAGGCTATTTCCCTTTTTCCAGGGTATAAAATCCTTGCCGCCCGATTATCGGGCGAGAATGCCAGTAATGCCAAGCCGCATTCGCGGCGGTCAGTGGCGGCGGTCAGTGGCGGAGGCCAACTTGAGGAGAATCCTAATTGTGTTATTCGGAGTGTTGGTCGTGAGGGTGAGCGGGCAGGAAGCACCGGCACCAAGGATCACCGTTATTCGCGCGGGTACCTTGATCGACGGAAAGTCGGACCAGCCGCGGCACGATCAGGTCATTGTCATCCGCGGAGATAGGGTGGAGAGCGTGTCCGATGCGGCGGCCGCCAAGATTCCGGCGGAAGCCACCGTCATTGATCTGTCGAAGCAGACAGTGTTGCCAGGACTCATTGACTCGCATACGCACATCTTTCTGCAGGGAGAAGATCCTGCCCACGGCGGATACGACGCGAATATTCTGACTGCGCCCCTGGCGCTTCGTGCGGCCCGAGCCACCGTCTCGGCTCGCCGCGCCCTGGAGCAGGGATTCACGACTTTGCGCGACGTCGAGACCGAAGGTGCGGGTTATGGCGATGTTGGGATCAAGCAGGCAATCGAAGGCGGATACATTCCCGGGCCGCGTCTGTTCGTAGCGACCCGCGCTATCTCGACGACTGGCGGGTACATGCTCGATGGCTACGCGCCCGAGTTGGAGATGCCGAAGGGAGCCCAGATCGTGGATGGTCCGGTCGAGGCCCGCAAGGCCGCCCGCCAACAACTGGATCACGGCGCTGATTGGATCAAGGTTTATATGACCCACCGATCGTGGGTGGGGAAAAATGGCGAACTGGTTTCACAACCCACGCTCACCGTGGAAGAGCTCCACGCCATTGTTGACGAGACGCACGGGTGGGGGAAGAAAGTCGCCTGCCACGCCTATGGCGGAATCGGCCTGCATCGCGCCCTGGACGGCGGATGCGACTCGATCGAACATGGCCTCGACCTCGATGACGCGGCCATCGCTCAGATGCAGAAGCAAGGGACGTGGTATGTTCCCACGCTTGCCGTGTACTACACCGATTGGGCCGCGGCGGATACCGCAGACGGGAAACGGGACCGGCTGCGCGCATCCGTGCACGAAGTCTCGTTCAAGAAGGCACTCAAGGCGAAGCTGAAGATTGTTTTTGGCACCGACATGGGTGGAATTCCCTGGACTGAGCCCATCGCACAGGAATTCTCGCGCATGGTCGAGTTCGGCATGCAGCCCATGGATGCGATTCAGTCAGCTACTTCGCGCGCTGCCACCCTGCTTGACATGGATGGCAAGATTGGCGTGGTCGCTCCGGGGGCCTTTGCGGACATTATTGCGGTGAACGGCGACCCACTGCGCGACGTCAAGGAACTGGAGCGGGTGCAATTTGTAATGAAGGATGGGAGGGTGTTTCGGGGGAAGTAGGGATGGAGTGAGGCAGGTCTCAGATCACAGGTCTCAGGTTTCAGGTAGTGGGGCTCGGCATTGAGCCAATGTTCGTGCCGACCAAGTTAATTCCTCCGGCCGGTGACCTAGCACCTGAGACCCACGACCTGACACCTGGCGCGCCAATTCTCCTAATTTTCTTGACAACTGTTTCGCCGTGAGCATAATGCCTCAATCCACTTTCGGTCGATCAATTCCGGTTCTGCCCGCGGGTGCCGGATGGAGGTACTTATGAGCGTTCTTGATCTGTGCGACCGTGAGATTGCCGCCGTGGGCCTTGAGGCAACCGTTGCCGACGCTATCCACAAAATGCTCGACTATCACGTGGGAGCGGTGGTGGTGGTCGACAGCGAATTCAGGGTAGCAGGTATGTTTACCGAGCGCGATGTTCTGAGAAAGATGTCTCTGACCCGACTCGATCCGCAGACGACCTCGATCCGCGAGTTAATGACGACTCCGGTGGAGATGGCGACTCGGGGCACGGGACCGGGAGAGGCACTGAGCATCATGTTGGAACGTCATTTCCGGCATCTGCCGATAGCGGACGACAACGGGAAACTTCTGGGCATTCTCTCGATCCGGAACCTGCTGGAGTGGCGCGTCGACGATCTCAGCCGCGAGCTTGAATCTCTTGAGCAATACGTATCGAACGACGGACCGGGAGGCTAAAGCTGCGTTCTCGCCCTTGAACTGATGCCTACCTCCGCCTTGCCACGGACCATTGCCGCAATTCGCATTGTGACGTCCATCTTCTTTCTTCTTTTCGGCGAATACAAAATAGCTGGTCCCGGCTTTGCCCATGGAGGATTGCAGAATTATCTGCAAGGCTATATCGCCAACAGCGCGGTCAGCTTTTATCGTCCCGTGTTGTCGCATCTATTCTTGCCTCACGCAATTTTCTTTGGGTACGTTGTGGGGATTGTCGAACTGCTGGTCGGATTCTCTCTGCTGCTTGGACTCAAGGTGCGCGCTGGCTGTGTTCTCGGCATGTTGTTTCTGCTGAACATGCTTCTGGCAACGTGGTGGGAGCCGGGCCATGGAGCGCCGCTGTGGCGTTATTTCGGCGCCGAACTGGATCACCTGCCGTTACTGCTGTTACTGATTATCTTTTTTGCGGCGGATGCCGGACGAGTCTGGGGACTGGACGGCCGCCACTCGTAACTGACGGACCGAATCGCTGTTTCAACTCAACATGACAAAGGAAAGCTCCTGATGAAGAAGAAACTTGGCATTGCGATCGTTTTCGCGTTGTTCTGTGTGGCCATTCAGTCGCTCGCTCAAACCGCCCGACATATCGCGATACATGCAGGACACGTGCTGGATGTGAAATCGGGCAAGTTGCTGGCCGATCAAGTGCTGGTGATCGAAGACGGAAAGATCGTCGGCGTTAGCGGAGCAGCCGAGACGAAGATTCCCGCCGATGCCATGCGCATCGATTTGCCCAACGCAACCGTGCTTCCCGGGTTGATCGATGCCCACACGCATCTGACGATGGACCCGAAGTTCGGCTACGAGCGGCTGGCACTGTCCCTGCCGCGAGAGACGCTGATCGGGGCCAAGAACGCGCGCATCACGCTGCTGGCCGGCTTCACTACGGTGCGCAATGTTGGAGCGCGCGAATTCAGCGACGTTGCCCTTCGCGATGCCATCAATGCAGGCGACGTCCCCGGTCCCCGCATGCTGGTGAGCGGCCCTCCGTTGAGCATTACTGGCGGACATTGCGACAACAACATGCTGCCATTCGAATATCACGCCACCAGTGACGGAGTGGCCGACGGCATTGCGGCCGTACAGCACAAGGTGCGCGAGAACATTAAGTATGGTTCCGATTTGATCAAGGTGTGCGCCACCGGGGGCGTGCTGTCTCTGGGCGACAATCCGCAGCACTCGCAATTCACCCTGGAGGAGATGAAGGCCATCGTCGCCGACGCGCATCGCCTGGGACGCAAGGTCGCGGCGCATGCGCACGGCGCGGAAGGGATCCGCTGGGCAGCCGAGGCCGGCGTCGATTCGATCGAGCACGGCTCGTACATCGACGATGCCGGAATCGCGGCGATGAAGGAGCACGGCACCTATCTGGTGCCCACGCTCTACCTTGGGGATTGGATGATCGACAACGCCGGGCTTACGCGCTTGCCGCCGCCATTGCTGGCCAAGGCGCAGGAGGTGATTCCGGCCGCCCGCAAGAATATCGCTCGCGCATTCGCCGGCGGGGTGAAGGTTGCGTTCGGTACGGATGCGGCGGTGTATCCGCACGGATTGAATGCCCACGAATTCGCCGTCATGGTGAAGTTGGGGCTCACACCTTTGCAGGCAATTCAGGCCGGGACGCTGAATGCCGCCGATTTGCTGGGCTGGTCCGGAAAGGTTGGAACGCTCGAACCCGGAGCCTGGGCCGACATCATCGCAGTCGATGGTGATCCCATCAAGGACGTGACTACGCTGGAACGGGTAAAGTTCGTGATGAAGGGCGGGGAAGTGGTGAAGAACGAATATGCGAAGTAGCAGTTGCGTTCATTCGCGAGATCGACTGGCGGACTTCGCTCGCTCGGTGACCCAGTCCGTCCAATAGGATGAAGCGCCGCTGGCCAGCAGCGACGACTTGCCTTCGACGGCGTCCACGAAATTTTCGATCATCGGATAATGCAGGTTCGGGTGTGGCGGCAGGTTCTCACGGCCGCCCGGCCACACGAGTTCCTGGCCGTTGAGAGGCGACATTTCGATCTCGCCCTCGGTGCCGCGAATGCGGCACTCGTCACGAGCGGTTCGGGAGTGCCAACGAACGTCAACCATTCCGCGGACTCCGCCTGCGTACTCGATCATCACGGTAGCGTTGTCCTCGACCGGGTAACGGTGGACGAGGTTCGAGAGCTGCGCCGTGACACGCTGGGGTTGTCCAAAGAGGAAATTCAAGACATCGATGCGGTGGGAAGCGATGTCGAACAGCGGGCCGCCTCCCGCTTTTGTGGGATCGACCAGCCAACTGCGGCTGCCGGTTCCATCGAACCACATGTGCGAAGTGAGTTCGGCAAAGACTGGTTTCCCGATCGCGCCCTCCGCGAGCAATTGTTTCGCCCGCTGAATTTTCGGGTAGGACCGGCGGTAGTAGGCAACTCCGAGAGTTGCCCGGCTCTCTACCGCGGCTTGAACCATGGTGTGGGCTTCGGCCTCGTTCATCGCCATCGGTTTTTCGCAGATGACATGCTTACCAGATCGCAGGGATTGAATCGCCTGCGGCGCATGCAGAAATACCGGCGTGCCGACATATACGGCTTGTACATCGGGATCGGTGAATGCGCCGTCTAGCGTTGCCCAGGTTTTCACTCCGTAGGCAGCGGCTTTTGCCGGGTCTCGGGTGATCAGGCCATAAAGCCGGCTTCGCGGCTCAGCCTGAATGGCAGGGATGACGCGCTTGCGCGTGATGTCTCCGATTCCGATGACGAGCCAGTTAAGCATGATCAGAGTGTTCCCGCGAGACCTGTCGAGCTTCGCTTGACCGGACAGCCGAGGCGGCTTTCCCTACATACTTTCTTCCGAGAAAAGAAAGGCCGGCGCAAGGCCGGCCTCCGATTCTAAGCGAACAAGCAACTACTTCTTGGGAGCGATCGCGTCCTTGGCGGCCTTGGCGACACGGAACTTCACAACCGTCTTCGCCTTGATCTGAATCGGCTCGCCGGTCTGCGGATTGCGGCCCACGCGGGCTTTGCGGTGCGCCTTCACCAGGCGGCCCAAACCGGGCACGACGAAAATTCCATTCTTCTTGGTTTCTTTGATGGCGGTGTCGGCGAGATGCTCCAGAAATGCCGCCGCGGTTTTATTGGGGAGTTCTGTCTTCTCGGCAAGTTGCCGGATGAGTTGAGTTTTGGTCAGACCTGCAGCCATACATCCTCCTCGGGGAAAATCGGTTTGATTTTTTTAATACCAGCGCGGCCTATCTTATACCTGTTGGCTGTGGAAAAGGTCGCTATTTTACAGGGTTTTTCTGATTCGACGTGCGCCAAGGGCCGTCTTTACAGGGGTTCTGATACCTCTGGTTCCAAAATGGGCGGTTCATGCGGAGGTGGAGATCCAGATGGAAGACTTGCTATTGCAGATTCTTGCAGGCGATCTTGGCCCCATGCAATCCATCCAACCCAATCTTCAATCTAAGATCTTCAACCTGAAATCGCTTCGACTCGGACCCTTATTCGCGCCAAATGACATAATGTTTACAGGAGCTTTCATTGAGCTGTCCGATTTGTGAGATCCGCAAAGAGAAGCGATTCTGCCCTGCCGTCCACGGACGCATCTGCCCGCAATGCTGCGGCGAACAGCGCGAAGTCACGCTGGACTGCCCGAGTGACTGTCCTTATCTCATTCAGGCTCGTGAGCATGAGCGGCCTCGCTCCGCCGACCAGATCGATCCTGCGGGATTGTTCTTGCAGATCGAAGTTTCAGACCAGTTCATGTACGAAAAGGAGCACCTGCTGATGGGTCTGACTTACGCGCTGGCTAAGGCCGCCCGTGCCGACCGAAGCTTGAACGATCAGGATCTGATTGGGGCGCTCTCTATGTTGGCCCAAAGCTACGAGCGACGGGTGAACTCCGGGCTGCATTACGAGCAGCCGCTGACCAAGGACTCTCAGCGCAGGGTAGCCGCCGAAATCGAAACCATGGTCAAGGAATACCGTGAGGCCGAACAAAAGCACGCCGGCTATTCGAGCCTGCACGATTCAGAGGTCCTGAAGGCGTTGGTCTTCCTGTTGCGCCTGGCGTACGGACGCACCTCGGGGCGGCCCAAGTCGCGGGCTGTCGTGGAGTTTCTGTTCGCGCAGTTTCCCGAGAAGGAACCGGCGGTGCTCACTCCCCAGGAAGCCGGCAGCCGGATCATTTTGCCTTAGAGCGGTCGTTGGCTCTCGGCCGTTGGTCGGTGGCGAGCCGGCGTACTGCCTGCCCGGCAGACAATGCCTTCAGCATCTCGCGGACCGTCTTCCCCAACAACGGATGGCGGGCTTCGGGAGCAATCTCGGCTAACGCTTCGAGCACGAATCGTCGCTCCTGCATTGCAGGGTGCGGGATCTTCAGGTCGGGAGTATCCACGACGAGTTCGCCGAAGATCAGAATGTCGATGTCGATGGTGCGCGGCCCTTTTCTTTGAACACGTACGCGGCCCATGGTCTGCTCGATCCGTAGGAGATCGAGCATGAGCCGCTCAGGAGTCGCCGCTGTTTCCAGGGCCACCGCGCAATTCAGAAACCAGGGCTGATCCAGGAAATCTACGGGCTCCGTCTCGTAAAACGAGGATACGGCCTTTAACCGCCCCACCTCCTGCAGGTTGCGGATTGCTTCTCGCAAATGACTCTCCCGATCGCCCAGGTTCGACCCTAGAGAGAGGTAAGCGATGTTGGTCATCGGTTAAGTGTAGCTTTTTACAGAAGGCCCATCACCTTGGTCACTACCGTTAAGTCCAATGCCCTCTCTAGAATCAAAACCATGACGTTGGAGTCACTCCTCCTGAGCCATGACGCGGAGTTGGTGCGCGTGATTCGGCCCACGCTCGCAGAATTATCCATTGACGTGGAGATCTGCGAGGAACCTCGCAAGGGCGCCGACGTCTTGATCGCCGACAAGTTCGACGCAGTGATCGTCGATTGTGACGATATGAACGGCGGACTGGCCTTGCTGCAGGGCCTCAGAAACACTCCCAGCAACAAGAACTCCGTAGCGTTTGCCATCCTGAACGGGAAGAAGACAACCACTCAGGAAGCGTTCAGCATGGGGGCTAATTTCGTTCTGCAGAAACCGATCAGCGCTGTGAACGCGTCGCGCTGTTTTCACGCCGCACTGAATTTCATGCTGAAAGAGCGCCGCCGCTATTTCCGCCAGCCGGTGAAGATGCGGGTGAAGTTGAAACTCGACGACAAGATCCTGACTGCCACCAGCACGAACATCAGTGAGGGCGGCATTGCAGTGATGATGCACGACGCTCTCCCCAAGGGCGCTACTCCTCAGCTCAAATTCGCGTTGCCCGGTAGTGACATCCACATGGATGTTGCCGCCGAAGTAGCCTGGGCCGACCTCAAGGGTTTCGCCGGACTGCGCTTTCAGCACATCCCGAAGAGTTCGCAGACGGAACTCGAGAACTGGCTCGACCAGCGCATGGAAGAGGAATTTCCGGGGAGCAAAGAACGCCTCGAAGCCTCCGACTAGATCCTCCGAATGTAAGAACGAAGGAACCGCGACCACTGTCTGAACGCTCCGGAGAAGGCGCTTTCTTCCGCGCGGCAACACAGATGGCAGACGAAGGCGCGGAGAGCAGAGATTTCCCGGGCTCCTGAAAAAATGCACCAGCTCCAATCCGCGCTCGTCAGCAAAACTCCAATTGTCCCAATAGGTTAGACTGCGCCTCTACTGGTCCTTCATTTGCTGCAAATCCTGGTTCAAGTCCTTCCAGGAGAACTCCCAATGTCTGAAGAACGACCCTCAGTTCCAGGTTCTGCCACTCAATTGCGCATTGCTATACCGGCTTTGTTGGTTCTGATCGTAGTGGTTGCCGGCTATGCCCTTCACGAACGCAACCTCTCGAAACGATTAGGTGAACAGAACGCCGCCGCGACCTCTACCCTGAACGCAACTCGTGATCAGGTGAGCGCGTTGACCACCCGGCTGGATGCGATGGTGGCGGAACGCACTGTGGAAAAACCAGCGGCGCCGGTCTATCGCAAGCCTATGGCGGCGGCGAGCATGCGCCGCCGCGTTGACGACCCGCGCTGGAAGAAAGTGCAAGGCCAGCTGGACGCACAGGCGAAGCAGATCGATTCCACGCGCGAGGATCTCAACACCGCGCGTACGGAACTGCAAGGCTCTATCGCTACCACGCACGATGAACTCGTATTGCTGGAGAAGAAGGGCGAGCGGAGCTATTTCGAATTCGATCTCGACAAGAGCGGGCAGTTTACGCGCGAAGGGCCGGTTGGCGTGCGATTGCACAAGGCCAACACGAAGCATGAGTATGCCGACCTTGAGATGCTGGTCGACGACCTCAAAGTTTCAAAGAAGCACGTAAACATCTACGAGCCGGTGGTCTTTTATTCGGCGGATTCCAAGCAGCCCGTCGAACTGGTGATCAACAACATCACGAAGAACCACATTCACGGCTACGTCAGCGAGCCCAAATACAAAGGCGCCGATCTGCAGGCCGCGAATTCCTCCGGGAGTGCGATGTCGGCCTCCCCTGATTCTCAGCCGACAACCGCTAAGCCTTCTCCAGCGGTCCGTCAGACGCTGCCGGTTCCCAATAGAAACTGATAGAGATGAGGATTACTCAGGGCCGCCCCACCTCTTGTGACGCTGCGCAAGAGGTGGGGCGTTTCGTCTTCTTGCCTCATGCGCATCCTGCGAAAATTGACGCCGCAGGAGCCTCGCCCCTAGAATCAATAAGTAGTTCCTCACAACTGTCTCAGACTCATGCCACTTTACGAATATCGCTGCAAGAAGTGCGGCCACCTCTTCGAAAAAATCCAGAAGTTCTCCGACAGGCCCATCAAGAAGTGCCCCGATTGCGGGGGGCCGGTCGAGAAGACCATTTCTGCCCCGGCCGTTCAATTTAAAGGATCAGGCTGGTACGTCACTGACTACGCTAAAAAATCGGGAACACTCGGGTCTTCCGATGGCGGGAGCAAAGACTCCAAAGAATCGAAAAAGGAAGACAAGAAGGCCGAGAGCTCGTCGAAAGATGGTGGCAAGGACGCGTCCTCAAAAAAGTCCGAGAAACACAAATAAGACCTAGAGTTTGTCATCCTGGGGTCCGCGCATCTGCGGGCCGAAGGATCGATGCAACCCACTTGCGAGCCAGTCGACGCAGGCGATTTACAGCGATCCTTCGCTTCGCTCAGGAAGACACCAGCGCTGGGTGCTGACCGCTGACCGCGGGTGAGTGACATCTGGCTACGCTACTGCGCTTTCAATTCCCGCTCGAAGTGATCCTCGATCATGGTGAATAGATGCACCCGCGCGTCTTTTCCGGCGATGCTATGCGTTTTATTGGGATAGATCATCAGGCGGAACTGCTTACCGGCGTTGATGAGCGCCGCAATCGTCTGAATACTGTTCTGGAAGTGCACGTTGTCGTCGCTGGTGCCATGCACCAGCAGCAGCGCCCCATGCAACTTATCGGCCGACTTGCTCACGTCCGACATTTCGTATCCGGCCTTATTATCCCTGAGTAGTCCCATGTACCGCTCGGTATAAATCGAATCATAATTCTGCTGATTCGTGACCGGAGCCACAGCGACCCCGGCGCGGAAGCGGTCGGAATGCGTCATCGCATACAGGGTCATCGATCCACCATTGGACCAGCCCCAGATGGCCACCCGGTCTTTGTCGAGTTGCGGATACTGTCCCAGCAACTGGTCGAGCGCCGAAAGCTGGTCCTTCAACTCGATGGCGCCAAACTCGTGCCGGATGGCTGTCTGAAATCTGCGATCCCTACCTGGCGTCCCACGATTGTCCACCGCAAAGATCGCAAATCCCTTGCGCGCCAGAATCTCATCGAAGGCGGAAGGCACGCTTTTGGTGACCATCTGCGCCGCGGGCCCTCCATAAATATTTATGATCACAGGAATCTTTCCCGTGACCGTGCCATCGGGAGGCAGCAACAAGCGTCCGTAGAGGGTCGTGCCATCGTCTGCCTTGAACTCCAGATACTGCGGCGCCCGCAGGCCGTACTCGGCGATTTCGTCGCGGGCCTTCCATACCGGATTGCACGATCCCCCCACTGTGCACAGGGTCATCGATGGCGATGCATGCGGTCCGGAATACATGTGGGTATAGTGTTTGCCGTCATCACTGAACTCCGCCGAGTGCTCGCCTTCTTCCGTGGTCAATGCCTTGAATCCCGAGCCATCGAGTTGCACTGAATAAATCTGCCGCTGCCGGGGATCGTCTTTATTCGCCTCGAAAAAGACAGACCCCGTTTTTTCGTCGACACCTTCGATGCCCAGGACTTCGTAGTCACCCTTCTCCAGTTCCCGCTCCAGCTTGGCGTCCGCCGCCATCGGATTCTGCAGGTCGAAGCTGTAGAGATAAATGTGCATGTTCCCGTCGCGCCAACTCGGCCACAAGAACTGCCTGGACTTCAGGAACCGTACTTCTACGCGATCAAAGTCGATCCACGCTCCCGGAGTGTCTTCGGTCAGCACGATTCTCGATTTTCCTGATTTCGCGTCCACGAAGTAGAGGTCCATCTTGTCCTGGGTCCGGTTCAGCACCTCCGCCCAGACGATCCCATCCTTGACCCAACCGAAACGCGGGATATAAGTGTCTTCGTCCTTCGTCAGCGAAATCCACCGGACTTTTCCTTTATCCGCGTCGACCACTCCCAGCTTCACTACGGGATTGGGATCGCCCACCTCGGGATATTTCTGCTGATCGACACTGGGATGTTGTGGCATCCAGTCAGTGATCGGATAAGTGGGCACCTTGGTTTCATCCATGTGCAGGAATACGATCTCTTTGCTGTCGGGAGACCAGAAGTAATTGCTGCGTACCGCCAGTTCCTCGGCATACACCCAGTCGATATCACCGTTGAGCAAGTTATCGCTGTCGTCCTTCGTGAGTTGCTTTTCCTCATTCCCCTTGACCGTGCGCGAAAAGAGGTTGTGTTTGCGGACGTAAGCCACCCTGGTTCCATCTGGCGAAAACTTTGGATCTCTGGGGTCGTCGCTCGCGGATGTGAACTGCACCGATGTCTGTGTGGCAAGGTCGTAGAGCCACAATTGCCCCTGAGAATCGAACAGCAGATGCTTGGAGTCTGGAGCCCATAGGTACGCGGCCACGCGATAGCGCGTCAGACGCTCTCTCTCGCGCTCGTTCTTGACTTTGTTCACGTCTGGATCGAGACGGGCCAGGCTCTCTGCGCTGACCAGCACTCTTTTCTCGCCGGTCGCCGTGTCCACATACCACAGTTCACCCTTTTCACCTTTTTCGTCGCGCTGGACGAACGACAGTTTTGTCCCATCGGGACTCCACTCCGTCGTTTCTGGCCCTCGTCCAGCAAGACCTCCCGCCTGAAACAGCGCATCGATCGTCAACGGTTTCGTCGGAACGGTTTGGGCATTCAGCGCGATACAGCCTATGAACAGGGACGCAAAAAGGCACGAAAAGGCGGCGATCTCTCGTTTCACGAAGCGACCTCACTGGAAGTGATTACACCAAACCCACAGGCGAACGAACGAGTGTACACCGCGCTGGTGCCGGGCTGCACGGCGGTAGCTTTCCATGCTTTAGTTCGGCGAGCCCAGGTAGAATTCTTGCTTCCGGGAAACAAGAAAAGCAGCGTCAAATCAATGTCTCCCGCGTGTTAGAATCAGAGCAGTCGATGCTCCCAGAAATCGAAAACCTTCTCAAACTGCAAGAAGTGGATAAGGAAGTCCGCCGTCTGCAGGACGAAGTTGCCGAGCTACCCAAGCGCGTCGCCGCGATCGAACAGAGGCTCGCCGGAACCCAGGCGCAGCTCGATAAAGCCCAAGCCGCGGTTAAGGCCGACGAAGCCGCCCGCCGCAAGTACGACGCCAACATCAGCGAATTGCGCACCAAGATCTCCAAATATCGCGACCAGTCCCTCGACGTGAAGACTAACGAGCAGTACAAGGCCCTGCTGCACGAGATCCAGTTTGCCGAAAAGGAAATCTCGGCGAACGAAGATAAGATTCTCGAGCTGATGGTCAACGCCGATACTCGCGACAAGGAAGTCAAAGCGGCGCAGGCCGAGTTGAAAGAGGAGAAGGCGGAGATCGAAAAAGAAAAAGAGCAAGCCCGACAACGCACTGCCGAGGACGAGAAGCTGCTGATAGAGTGGCGCGGCAAGCGCGATCAGCTTCGCTCTGGTGTCAGGGAAGATCTCTTGCGTCACTACGAGCGGGTATCCAAGTTTCGCGGCAGTGGCATCTCTGAAGTGCGCGATCACAAATGTATGGCTTGCCAGGTGATGCTGCGGCCGCAGACGTACAACGAAGTCCGGTCCGGCAAGGAAACCGTCTTCTGTGATTCCTGCCAGCGCATCCTATATTTCGATCCTAAAGAAGAACTGCTCGAGCAGAAGCCTTCGCTCCACCGTGCGAAGCGGCATCATCCCAAAATCGATGCTGCGCAAGCCTGGTACTATCGCCCTGAGTTTGCCGATGATGGCGAGGTATTCCTTTGTTTCACCAACAGCCACGGCCAGGCCAGCCGCCGCGTGTACGACATTCACACCGGGCGCCTCCGCGGCGATATCCTGATCCGCGAGGGAGACTTCCGTCAGGCGTTTCCGGAAGACTTCACCGGATCGACACGTCTCAATGGCCTCTGGACCGAAGAAGAACTCGAGGGTTTCGGCGCCGAACTCCCGATGGTGATCCTCGATTCCTTGAATACCGACCTTGATCTAGCCCGCTACGAAGCCTCGTCGGGATCGCCTTCCAAGCCGGCACCGGCTCCCGCTCCTACCGAACAGGCCGCCAGCTAACTTCAAACCGTACTTCTACTTTCCTGCGTTTAGGGTTTGTGAGTTTTTGCGGCCGATCTGCGCCAAATCGCTGACAACACTGGTGTGCTTGCGTATAGTAGTTCGCTGCCTTCTTGCTGGATGAGGCGAGTCGGCTACAAAAAAGGACGGCGATGCGTTTACTTCCACAAGCAACACAATGCTTCCGTTACTGCGGCTTGGTAGCTTCTCTACTTCTTCCTGCATTTGCAGCGACGTTCGCGAATGCACAGCCGTCCGGCGGGCCTTACGGTCCTGTTGATCAGCGCTACGAGATCCCGAAGGCCGCGCACATCTATTACGTTGCTCCTGACGGGAAAACCGACTCTCCAGGGACAAGCCTCGAACAGCCGACGACGCTGGAAACGGCGATCGAGCGTGTCGTTACGGGTGACGCGATCGTGATGCGTGGAGGCATCTACCGCACGGGTGGCCTGACGCTCAACCAGGGCATCACCCTGCAGCCCTACGCCGACGAACGGCCAATCCTCAAGGGCACGCAGGTGGCCACGAAGTGGGAGGCGCTTCGCAATAACGTGTGGAGGACGTCATGGACCAAGCTGTTCCCGGCGCAGCCCCTGGGTTGGTGGCGGCGGGACCGCGAGGGCATGCGAACCCCGCTGCACCGCTTCAACAACGACATGGTGTTTATCGACGGCGAACTGCTCAGATCGGAAGGTTGGGAGGGAGCGCTCGATTCCCACTCCTATTACGTTGACTATCAACACGGCTATGTGTA
Source organism: uncultured Acidobacteriota bacterium (assembly GCA_963807095.1). Classification (GTDB taxonomy): domain Bacteria; phylum Acidobacteriota; class Terriglobia; order Terriglobales; family Acidobacteriaceae; genus Sulfotelmatobacter. The sequence goes on from CAWEAF010000006.1 coordinate 351,751, forward strand.
CATCGGCGCCGATCCCGCCAATCGATTGATCGAAATCACCGCCTTCGACAGCGCCCTCGTTCGAACCACTGCTCCGGTCCATGGAAAAATAAACGACCACAAGGGCGCAATCATCCGCGGGATCACGTTTACGCAGTACGCCTATCGTGCGCTGGAGGTGGAAGGAAAGAAACATTTCACCGCGGCCGACGAGCCCACGGATGAGCCTGTAGGCCTCTCCGATCCTGCCACTTTCGGCAAGGAGGTTACCGGCACGGTGCTGGAAAATGTGACCATCAGCTACTGCTCGCGCGTGGCCGGATACTTCCGGGGCGATGGCCTGGTCATTCGCAACTCGCTCATCAGCGATACCGGGACGGAAGGTATCTATGTGATCGGATCTTCCGACGTCCTCCTGGAGAGGAACATCATCCGGCGAAACAACATCAAACAGCTCACCGGCTATTATCCCGCCGGGGTCAAAATCTTTAACCAAACGCGCCGCGTCACCTTCCGTGACAACCTGATCATCGAGCAACCCTATTCCAATGGCGTCTGGTACGACGTTGGCAACCATGACGGCGTGATCGTGAACAACTGGATCGAGGGGGCGCTCGACGGCTTCTTCTTTGAAATATCCCGAGGGGCAACCGTAGCCGGCAATGTTTTTGTCCGCTGCGACAAGGGCGTGCGCGTACTGAACTCCGCGGAGGTGCGGGTGTACAACAACACGTTTGTGGACACGCCCGCATCGTTCGAGCGCAACGAGCGGAGCGCGACCAATGACCACTTCGGTTGGCATCCCACCACGGGACCGGACGTAGATCAGCGCGCGGGTCACGTGTTTGTGAACAACCTGCTGGTCGCGAGCGACGCGTACCTCAAGCCCCTGCTGCGGTTTGAACAGCCCGCGTCGCTCTGTGCGAGGCTACCGCGTCCCCAGGTCAAAGAGGTCAACGGCAACGTCTACGTGCGCGCAGGAACTCCGGAGGCGCTCACTCCGCCGCCTCTCGTCGTGTGGAGCCCGGTGGCAGGAGATAACTGCACCTCCACGCTCGGGTCGCTCGACGAGTTCCGTAAGCTAATGCCCACGTTCGACACCAGCGGACAACAGCTCGATCGGACTCCGCGGTCGATTTTCAAGGGGCTGGACCTCAGCCGGTACGAATTGTTGCAGCCGCTTCCGAAGGGAGAGACGATTCCCGCCGATGTCCGCAAGCTACTGGGCTGGAGCGAGGAGGACGCGCGGTCGCCGGGCGCGTACCCGTTCCGACGCTAATCGCGCTGCGATCTTGTCGAAATACGGAGGGCCGGTCGCTCGACACCGCAAAAAAAGACCCGCCTGCGCGCCGTGTAAAATTACACGACAATCGGCCTTCCGGCCCAATACGTCTTCTCAATGCCGCCAGTGATCGATTCCTATCGCGTTTCCGCCAAGTATTACGACGGGGCCTACTCCAATATGCACGACCTCGTAGATGCGCAGTTCTACGTTGGATTGGCTAAAGAGTCTGGCGGACCAGTGTTGGAACTGGGTTGCGGCACTGGCCGCGTTCTGCTTCCCATTGCCCGCGCCGGAGTCGAGATTCAGGGTCTGGATAATTCCAGGCCGATGCTGGACCTGCTGAGAGAGAAGCTGAGCCGCGCAGATTCCGACCTCAGCCACGGCGAGCAGAACCGAGCCCACCACTAGGACATTGAGTTGTAGTACCAACGCAGGACTCGGAGGGCGCGCAGGGTGTTCCAGCGACTTGCCCTCCCGACACCGGTCTCTATCTCCAATGGAATACGCTCCCGGTGAAGCAGGTTGAGCGGCCAGCGGCCATTCTGGTGGCCACGCTCAGCCACGATCTTGACCGCCTCACGAACGCGGCTGTCGGGTTTGATTCCCGCATTCCGCAGGTAATCCAATCCGCGCAGGACGTCGTAGTGCCAAAAGGTCGGGAACGAGAAGCGCAGCCAACGTTCGTCAATGACTTCTCCGGTTCGAAGCGAGCGGAACATACGGCGATCGAGAAGATACTCTTCGGCCCTTTTGCGGGCCCTGGTGACAGCTGTTCGTTGGCGCGCCGCTTGTTCGTATGCGAGCAGTCCTTCGAGCACGCAGATGGTGGTATGGAACGAAGAGCGCCGGCTTTTCGGACGTTTGGGCGAAGGTTCAACGGCTTCGCAATTCCAGCCGCCATCGTCGAGCTGCTGGTCCAGAAGCTGATTGACCAGCGAATGGTTCGGTTTTTTGAAATACGCGCCCAGGGCAAGGATTCTGCCGTTGATGCAGGGCTCGGTTTCGCCATGAAGAAACGGCCGGTTGTTGAGTGGCGTAAATACGAGCTGCTTGTCGACTCGCTCGATCATTTTGCGGGCCTGCTTGCTGGCGGGGTCGAGGCCGAGGTCCATCAAGACGACCAGACTGTAGAGCGTAATGAGCAATCCTCGGTCTTCATTTGGCTTGCCCCAGTTGCCTGCACGAGATTGGCGAGCGAGAAGTTGTGCTCCCCAGCCTTCGGTTGCAACGCGAGAGCGCTCGACTGCTACAGCGTTGGGCGCTTCATCGGTGAGGTCCCGCATGACCTGCCATCGAATCGCGGGATCAGAATCCAGCAGCCATCTAAGTTGCGCGGGTCGGGGGCCGTAATCGTGTTGGCGCATTCGTCTCTTATAGCAAATGACCTTGTGAATTTGGTTGGGGAGCCTCCCTGACGAATGGCCGGCAAACCAGAGGGAATGCTGCTTAAGCGAGCGCTTATGGGGCAGGGGCGCCTCGCAATGGAGGAAGGGCGGGCTCTTTGACAAGCCACGCCCCACCTGTTTCCGGTGGTACTCGTTGGATCATTATCGATAACTTAGCCGCACCGCGCGCACTCGGCACCTCCGAGGCTACCTCTCCACTCTGGGCTCGGCAGGAAGCTGCGGCGTGGGCAACAACAGCGCCGTCCAGGCTTCGCCGCCAGCGCTGCAATAGGGTCGAAACAAGACGCGACCCTTGCTGGCCAAGTAGAACACGCGTCCCCTTCGACGCCAGAGACCCCACTCCGTTAAAATAGACGGTTCTGTGGGGCTCGCTATGTCCTTAACCAAGCAGCAGGCGCTAGAGATGTTTGAGTCCGATGATTTGATCGGCATTGGGATGGAAGCCGACGCGGTGCGTCGGCGCCTGCATCCCGAGGGCGTCGTCACTTACATCATCGATCGCAATGTCAACTACACCAATTTCTGCACCGAATACTGCACGTTCTGCGCGTTCTACCGCCCGCTAAAGGGCCCGGCGGCGAAGGAAGGATACATTCTCGACCTCGACACCATCTACGAAAAGATTCGCGAGACGGTGGAACTGGGCGGGACAGGCGTGCTGATGCAGGGAGGGTTGCATCCGGACCTGAAGATCGATTGGCACGAGAAGATGCTGCGCGGGATCAAGGAGCGCTTTCCGAAAATTCACCTGCACTGCTATTCCGCGTCAGAAATCATTGCGATAGCGGAGTACAGCGGGCTCTCGATTCGCGACACCATTCTGCGGCTGCGCGATGCCGGGCTGGATTCGATTCCCGGCGGCGGGGCTGAGATTCTCGATGACGAAGTGCGCTACAAGATTGCCCGGCTGAAATGCCTGACCGACGATTGGATCAACGTGCATCGCACGGCACACCAGATCGGCATGCGCACGACCGCCACCATGATGTTTGGCGTGGGGGAGAACGATGAGCACCGCATCAATCATTTTCAACGCTTGTACGATCTGCAGGAGGAGACGGGCGGGTTTACGGCGTTTATCCCATGGAGCTTCCAGCCGCAGAACACGGCGCTGGGCGGGCGGCATTGGGACGAGGCGACGGCGGTGGAGTATCTGAAGGTGCTGGCGATCTCGCGGCTGTATCTCTCGAACTTCCTCAATGTGCAGTCGAGCTGGGTGACGCAGGGGTTGAAGGTCTGCCAGATGGGGCTGCGGTTTGGCGGGAACGACGTGGGATCGGTAATGCTGGAAGAGAACGTGGTGCGCGCCGCGGGCGTGACCAATTGCACGACCGAAGAAGAGTTGCGAAGGATTATCCGGGATGCGGGATTCCGGCCGGCGCAGAGGGATACGTTGTACCGGCAGTATTTTCTGAACTAGTCCGGGTGTCAGCTTCGATTGTTCTCTACGAAGGCGAGGGAGACCGCTCTTCCAGTTGTGAGACTAACCGATCAAAATGTCGCGGCAGATCGGGCAACGAGTACCGCTTCGCTCCCGTATCGGCGTCGGGAGATAGCATCTTGATCAGGCCAAGTCGGGTTTCCACGTCGTACTCACCGAGTGTTTCATCGAGCAATAAATAACCGATCTGCTTTAGGTCGACGTCATTCTTTCGAAACCCTGGAATATACAGATAAAGCCCAGCCATCTTTCCGTTATCCACCAGTGAAAATTGGACGTCATTCGGGCCCACACGTTTGCCGTTGATCTCAATCGTGTTGACTGGCATGCGACGCGGGCGAAAGGACGTGACTTGCCAGCGGGGGAGCTGCGGTGCCAGGTCTGCCAGTCGAACCACGGCCGGGAAAGATTTCTTTATGCCTCCGGCAGAGATCACAAACTCCCGTTTAGGTCCGCGCGGCCCAAATTCGAAAGTAAGGTGTGGATCAACCTGTTGAATCTCGTGTGCGATCTCATCGAACAACTTCTCCCGTTCGATTTCCACCGCGGGATCGAACTCGAAGAGTTCCCGTTCATGTTGAACAAACCAGTCCCAGAAGCGTTGTTTGCTGTCCATCTTTCTCCCCAATGGCAGCTGCTATTATGAGCTAATGGGATTTCCGATCAAAAAGTGTGTCGTTTGTGGAGAGGAGTTCGAGCTAAAGCCGGGCAAGCCCGGGTTTGCCAACCGGTGTCCGTCGTGCAGTGAAGAGGAATCGGCGGATGCAGCAAAACCGGCTGCGGATGGTTGGAAGGGCGACAAGGGCGCGAACGCGGAGCGGAAAAAAGCGATGCGGGATCTGCTTTACCGAAAAGACAGCTGACGGGCCGCGCTGCGCGTGGCGGACAGCCGAGGCGGCTGTCCCTACATGGATAGCTCAGATCACTGCTTCAGAATCCAGTTCGAAAACTCTATCCACAGTTTCAAATTCATGAACCACGAAGGTCACGAAGTCAGAGTTTTCCTCTTCTTTTCGCCTTCGCTGCTTCGCATCCTACTGTTGCGAGCGATCCAGTTCGTCAATCCGTCTCTGCAGCGAGCCAGCGGCCCGCTCGTTCAGCTTCCAGATTCCGAAGAATAGTGCCGCGGCCACCCCATCGATCACTGCCATAGCGGCTAGGGACCACCAATACGGATAGTGCAGCAAGAACCCCAGCGTGTAGACGGCGAAGCCGGGAATGAGCGGGGAAAGATACCAGGACCAAACGTCAGCGAGGGCCTCCCGCTGCCGCTCGAGCTCTCCGCGATAGAACAGCACGCAAGGAACTGCTCCCAGCGTCCACGGCAGTGGATTCGCGGAAGCTTTGCGATGGAGTTGAAACGCCATGTACGCGAGACCGGCAATCCAGACCGCGAATGCCGCACGAAGCAGAATCTCATGAGCCCGGACCATGCAATATCCGAAAAACACTGCGACCAGGGCTGCTGTGAGATATTCCCTCATGTTTCTGTGCGAAACCTGGCGTTCAAACGATCCTGCGTGACCACGGACTTCTTCGATCGACATCTTGATACCCCCCACGGGCTGTGCCTGCCAGACTGACTGCACGGAGCGGTTGGAATTATCAGACATGGTTTCCTCCCTCTTGAAACTGGCGAGCCAGCACGGTCTTGATGCGGTGAATTTTGGTGGCGACGTTCCCGGGTGAGAGCCCGGTGATTTCTCCGATGGATGCGGCGTCCAGTCCTTCGAGGTATGACAGGATGACGTGGCGGTCGAGCGGTTTGAGTCGCTGAATCAGGGCGAGGAGCCGGTCGAGAGCCTGGCTGCGATCCGCGACTGGTTCTCCCGCGGTGGCATTGGGCAAGTTCTCAAGCTCTTCGAGGCCAACCAGCGTTTGGGTGCGGGAGCGGCGCTGGCGCAGCACGTGGGTGGCGGCAACGTTGTGCGCGACGCGATAAATCCAAGTGCGCAGCGAGCAGCGGTGATCAAATCCTTGAAAGCTGCGCCAGAGCGCGACATGGACGTCCTGCAACAGGTCGAGGCGAAGGTCCGGATCGGCTTCATAGGCGCGGGCCAGACGCTCCAGGGCGGGGCCATAGGTCTCGGCTGCGTCCCGGTAGAGTTGGTCTTGCGCGGACCCGGCCTCGGGAATGGCGTCAATTGCGCTCACATCGTCAATTGCGTTCACATCTAGGTAGTCGACGCGGAATCAGCTTTCTTACACTTGCCCGCGACGGTGCTGGGGCCCTAGCCACCCTCTGGCGGCGATCTCATTGGTTCTATTGGATATCCATCGAATTATTCGCCTGACGGTGCGGGATGTCGAGGGGGCGTCTGATCAATCATTCGCTCCCTGGTACGGGAGAAGGGCCGCCCCGAACCCATCCAGACGCCAGTGGCTACTCGGGGCGGTGAAACCCGCTTTGAATGCGGGCTCCGGCGGGATAGAATCTTGTTGTCTGCCAGTGATCCTCCCCGCTTGGACGGATTCTTTTCGCCTCCATCCCTATGAAAGCCGCTTCCACATACCTGGCGATCCTGCTGCTCAGCGCGTGTGCCATCGCGCAAGGATCAGGTAATCCTCCAGGCGCAAAGCGAGCCACGGTTGCAGGAATCGTTACCAAGAGTCCGGATGGCGAGCCGGTCAAGAAAGCGCTGATCGAGTTGATCGCGGAGAACCAGTCGGAAGGCGGAAACTACACGGCCGAGACCGCTGCTGACGGCACATTCCGAATCGAAAACATTCTTCCCGGGCGTTATCGCATGTTTGCCGAGCGCACTGGGTTTCTGGACATCGACAAGCAACGGCGTTCGGATGGACGGGTGCTATCGCTGGGGGAGGGGCAGGAAGTCAACGATGTGCACATTCGGCTTCAAGCCGTGGCGGTAATCCGGGGACGTGTGACGGACGAAGATGGCGATCCCATGCAAGGCGCCGAAGTGACCGTGATGCGCCAAACGTTCGCATCGGGGCATCGGCATTGGCAGCAGGTCGGAGCGGAACGCACCAACGATCTCGGAGAATATCGTGTGGCCTCCCTCGTGCCCGGAAACGTGTACGTGTCCGTGAATCCGCCGCCGGACTTTCGCACCTTGATCGAGGGTGGCGGAGCGGCAGCGGAGGCCCGCAGCCCAGGCGCTCCCGAGAAGGCGGCGCCGCCGTCGTATCAGACGACCTATTATCCCGGCACTTCGGATCGCAGCCAGGCGTCACCGATCCAGCTCCATGCCGGAGACGATTTTCCCCTGAATTTCTCTCTGACACCGGGCCCGAGTGTGAGCATCAAGGGATCGGTGGTGAATCTGCCGCCACGCACGTCGGCCACCATCATGTTGCAGTCGCGCGATTTCAATCTGGTGATGAATGGCACCGAGGTGCACAAAGATGGCAGCTTCGTGATTCGCGATGTATCTCCCGGCAGCTACACCATTCAGGCGACGGTGGAGGGCTCGCCGGTGCCGATGACGGCGCGCCAGGCGCTGCAGGTCGGCGCAGGCAACGTGGAAGGACTACGGCTTACGCCTCAGCCGGGAGCATCGGTTCGCGGACGCTTGAGACTGGAAAGTAATGGCTCAAGGCGGCTCGATTCGGAGCGGATCTTTCTGCAGTTGAGTGCGGCGGAGGAGGACGAGGGGACGCTCGCGGGAGGGGAGAAATTTTCAAACGTGGCGCACGTGGCGGCGGACGGCAGCGTGGAGTGGAGCGACGTTCCCTCCGGAACATACTTCGTACAGATGGTCGGCAACGCGGGACCAAACAACGCGGGACCAAACGAAGACTGGTATCTGAAATCGGTGCTGTCTGGCGGGCGCGAGGTCAATGATTCGGGAATCAGCGTGAATGGCGGGCTGGTTGTCCTGGATTTCGTGGCCAGCGCGAACGGCGGAGTCGTCGACGGCGTGGTCACCGACGAGAAAGGCGAGCCGGTTTCGAATGCCGTGGTGGTTGCCGCACCTGAGTCGCGATGGCGCGGGCGCGAAGATCGGTATCGACAGACCGTCAGCGATCAGAGCGGGCGCTTTAGCTTGCATGGAATTCGGCCCGGGAGCTACACGCTGATTGCCTGGGAAAGCGTCCCAGACGAAGAGTACTACGACCCAGATTTTCTCAAGAACTATGAAGGGCAGGGAACAGCGCTCAAAGTGAGCGATGGCGAAAGGAAAGCCGTCCAACTATCCGCCATGCACTCACCAGAGGATTCGCGGTAACTCTCCGGGGGAACTCCAGGCTAGTCAGGCCTTCCTCGGCTGGCCGGCGGCACAATTCCATTCATTCTCAAATACTCCACCATCTGTCCGTAGTGATCATAAGCGTGGGCGACACCAAATTCGGCCAGATGCAGCCGGGTGGATTTGCCTTTGCCGACGGTCTGCATCATGTTCTCTGGACTCAGCGTGGCAGCAGCCTTGTGGCCCAACGCAAAAGAATCCTTCAGGAAATTGATGATCTCGGCTTTGCTCTTCAACGCAACCGGCCCGTTGCCGTCTTTTATGCTCTCTGGCACCTTATCGCCGGTCAGCGGCGACCATATGAAATAGTTGGAAGCGCCGACATGCTTCACCTGAACGGCAAAGCTGCGCACTCCTTTATAGTCGTCTCCCTGAATACTCAAGCTTTCGGGAGTGAAGTTGAATTTCTCTTCTGGCATGGCTTCAGCGGCGTCCACAACCTGCTTTTCGATCACGCTGATTTCGTGGTCCACAACCGAAGCCAGTGTTGCCGCAGACTGCGGCGGCTGCGCTTGGGGCGAGGCTGTGGCTCGGGTTGCATTGTGGCTCAGGGAACCCGCGATCAAGATGAGTACAGGCAAAAGCGAGGAGATTCGTGTCCCTTGGTTCACTGGTGTGCCTCCTGATGGATAGTCGAACGGATGACAGCCGGAAACGTCGTCAACGCCTTGAATCTGGCGGCACCAGATTGTTTGCTCGATAGTAGACAACCAGCTGGCCGTAATGCTCGCCGCTGTGCTCGATGCCGAACATCCAGATGGCGGAGTTGTGGGCCAGCCGGTTCCCAAAAAACTTTGATGTATTATCCAGCCCCGCGTCACCCTGCTGTCGAATCACTTGTGCTCCATCCGCTACAGCCTCTTGCACGAACTTCACTATGTCGGCCTTGGTCTTGAAAGCGTCACGCGACGGGTTATCGCCCTGGCCGAAATCGGGCCCGAGGTTCGATCCGGAAACCATGCGCGCCAAAACGAAATCGAGAGCGGCGGCGTGGAGAAGATTCTGGGCAAAGGTGCGCTCGTCCTTCTGCAACTTGAAATCGTATTTGTCTTCGGGAAAGTCCTGCGCCATGGCGACGAGCTTGTTGCCGATATAGTTCCATCGTTCGATCATTTCATCGGCTCGGGAAGAGGCAGTGCGAACCGCCTGCGTTTGTGCCTGAAGGACTGGAATCGTCCCGAGAAACAAGGCCAAGAGGATAAACGTTGATGCAGACCGGCAAAGGTAGGCAAATTTTCTCACTGTAGATTTCTCCTCTGGACAGAGACTCAAGCAGGGATGCTGGCTTAGACGTGCTTCTGCTCGGAACGTCTGATCTGATTCCACTGCGCGGCTCGGTGAACATACTCTCGGGTGCCGTAAGACACCCAGTACCAATCAGATAGCCTTGCATCTGGACTTCTGCCCAAAGGGACCGAGTATGAGGCTGGCGAGATGGGAAATGGTGGCGGGAAGCTGTTTCCTGGCTGCACTTCTGTCTTCCCCCGCATGCGGCACCGACGTTGATAATGGGGATTCTTCTTTATCGAATCCTTAATCTCTACTTCACAACTGGGGAGCTGGCATCGGCGGGTTTGGCATCGTCGGCGTGGATCTTGCCGTCGTCTTCGGCATAGAACGAACGGTGGGTTGCGTCCATGTTCTTCGGAGTCATGGTCAGAATATAGCTGTCCTTTTTGCCTTTGAAACTTGCGGTGTAGTCGCCGCGGTCGGGATTCACCATGCGCTTGGTAAACGATCCCGAGTGCACGAGTTCGGGGAGCGTGGTGGCAAAATGCGCATATTGTTTTTCGAACTGGTGTTGGGCACGGATGACCACCCGCATGTAACCGAGCGCCGCAGCTTCCGAGTCGGAACGGGCTGGATCTCCTTTGAATTTGGGCATGTAGGGGGGAGCCGTGGGAGGCGCGGCCTGGGCAGCCGGCGTTTCCGGCGGCGGAGTCTGCTGCGCCCACAACATGCATGCTCCGAACAGGAATAAAGTCAGGATGGCGGCAACTGCCGTGGACAATTTCATGCGAAGCGTTCTCCCTGAGACAACTTCCTTAGAGATGTACTAACGTGTAAGAAAACAGTGTTCGTACCCGCCTTTTCGCGGCTGAATTCCATGTTACTCCCGTAATTTCCCTTCGGTCACCTTCTCTTTGCATTCAGTCGGATTATCACTATTCTGAATACAAAGAATCTGGCCCACAAGGGAAAACTATGAAAGCAGCAGTCGCGAGAAAACCAGTGATTCGAATCGCAGTGGTCGAAAGCGATCCTCTACGCTTTGTCGGCTTCCGCGCCCTGTTTGATTCCGAGCCCGAATTTGAACTTGTCTCTGCGGCGCTGCCCGAGATCAGCGTGCTGCAGAACATCGATCTCATCCTGCTGGGCAACCGTTCTGGGCAGAATCTTTTCGACGTGATGGCCAGCTTGAAAGCGACGCGGCCTGACTTGCGCATCATTGTGACCGGGTCGGGCATTGACGAAGAGACGATTTTGAAGGCCATTGCTTCGGGCGCGAAGGGGTACGTAGACGAGGCCGCGACGCCAACGGAGTTCGCGCAGGCGATTCGCATAGTCAATCAGGGCTCGGTGTGGGCACCCAGGCGAGTGTTGTCGTTGTTTATTGAGCGGGTATCGTCATCGCCGGGCAGGATCTTTCCCGCGGGCCGCGTGACTTTCACCGACCGCGAGAAGGAAGTTTTGGAGATGCTGGTCGCCGGACGCTCCAACAAAGAGATTGGTGCTCAACTGGGAATTGAAGAACGCACCGTGAAGGCGCACGTTGCTAAACTGATGCGCAAAGTGGGCGTGCAGAACCGCATTGCCCTGTCAGTGCATGCCATCACGCATTCGCTCGTGACCACCAAGTAAGTTTGAGCTGCGAGCTTTGAGCTACGAGCTTCGGGCAAACCGCTCGGAGAAGGTTCTTGAGTAGGGCAAATCAGCTGGAAATCACAGAACTCGTAGCTCGTCGCTCGCGGCTCGAAGCGAATCCGTAATCTCAAGGCCACTTACCTTCGTAATCTTGGCAGGATTTTGGCCCTACCTCATACTCACCTCACCTACCACAGAACCTGGGAGACGGGGTTGAGAGTGGCGATTAGGGTCACTGCTTTCAGCCCCGCATTTTTTTGTCCCGAGTCGTTCATCCAAGGCCAAATCTCATGGTCCCTATCGATCGTGCTCGCTAAGCGGCACGCGAAACCCATGTCCTTCCCGGTTCTGGCCGAAAACCTCTCCTTTAGATTTCATTTACAATTCATCCACAGTTCCGAGAATTCTTGCTGGTGAGGACCATGAAAAAGCTATTGTTGCTGACCCTAGCCGTGTCGCTCTGTTCGTTTGCTTTTGCCGCGGATGCACAACCCAAGGAATCGAAAGCCACCGATCGCCTGCAGGCAGCCGCGGATGTGCTGAACGAGATCCAATCTGCGCCGGACTCCGGCATTCCTGAAGATATCCTGGGACGCTCGGAGTGCGTGGCCGTGGTGCCATCGATGCTGAAAGGCGGGTTCATCGTAGGCGCGAAGTATGGTCGCGGCCTGGCGAGTTGCCGCACGCCCAAGGGATGGAGCGCTCCGGCTTTCTTTACGATCACCGGGGGCAGCGTCGGATTTCAGATCGGCGGACAGGCAGTCGATCTGGTGATGCTGATCATGAATAACGACGGGATGCAGCATCTGCTGACGAGCAAGGTAGCGCTGGGCGCCGACGCATCGGTAGCCGCGGGTCCGGTAGGGCGCCACGCGGAAGGCAACACCGATTGGAAGATGCGCGCGCAGGTGCTGACCTATTCGAGGGCGCGCGGAGTCTTTGCCGGAGTCAGCCTGAATGGCGGCGTCCTGAAGCAGGACAAAGACAGCACGCGCGAATTCTACGGGCACATGGTGACGTTCAAGGCCTCACTGACGGGAGAGGTCGAGCCTCCGTCGACCGCCTATCCGTTCTTGAGTTCGCTGGCCAAGTGGGCGCAGGAAGCGGCGAAGTAGTTTTCCGGCGAGGGATCGGAGTTAACCTGTGAGTTCCTCGATCATTTCACCCTCGATCATTGCACCCCCGCTTGCCGGGAGTGTGCTGGGCACAGTGGGGCAGAATTTCGTCGTGGCCGAGTGGAAGGACGCGGGAGGTCCGCCCGGTCCGCCGCGATGGATCGCTCCTCTACATCTTCACCGCACGGACGACGAAGCCTGGTATGTCCTCGAGGGCGCACTCTGCGTTCGGGTTGGGAAGGACGTAGTGGAGGCAAAAGCCGGGTCTGCGGTCTTCGTACCGCGTGGAACGGTCCACACCTACTGGAATCCGGGTCCGGGGCTGGTCCGATATCTCTTGATCATGACATCGAATATTTATTCGCTCATTCAAGCCATCCACGCGATGACGGAACGGACTCCCGCGGCGCTGTCGGCGGTGTTCGAGAGGCACGACTCGGAACTGGTCCAGGAATAGCAGCCAGTGGTACGGTCTCGGGTTGGGGAGGGGCACGACTTCCAGTCGTGCCGTAAAGCCAGCACAATCAATGGGCTTTAGCCCCTGAGGGAATGGCTTCTGCAGAATTACTACTTTCGTTTACGAGTGGATAGCATTCACGATCGCTGAAATCAACTTCCCCCGCGTGTTAGAGTGACGCTTTCCTGATGCGGCGGAAACTCGAATACGCGGCAGCCTGGCCGTTCATAAAGATTCTCGGTATCCTTCCCCGGCCCCTCTCACGGGCGCTCGCCATCGGGATCGCCCAGTTGGTCTATCTGTTCCATTTCAAGTTGCGCCAGGTAGGAATGCGCAACCTGGCCATGGTGTTCCCCGAAAAAACGGTTGCCGAGCGCAAGCGCATCCTGCGCGGCGAGTTCACTTCCTTGGGCCGTCAACTCGCCGAATTGTGCCAGTTTCCCAAGTACACCCGCGAAAACGTGGACGAAGTTGTTGTGTACGACGGGCTCGAAAATTACGAGCGGGCCTACGCGCGCGGCAAAGGAGTGCTGTTCGTCACGGCGCACTTTGGTGGCTGGGAACTCTCTGCCTTCGTGCATTCGCTGCACGGGCATCCGGTGAACATCGTCATGCGTCCCATGGACAACCCGTATCTCGACCGCATGCTGCAGAACCAGCGCACCATGCACGGCAACATGGTCGTTCCGAAAGATGATTTCGTGCGCGGGTTACTGGCCGCAATGAAGGCTGGGGAGACGGTCGGAATCCTGATGGATACGAACATGACTCCGCCGCAAGGAGTGTTCGTGGACTTCTTCGGGATTCCGGCGTGCACCGCGAGCGGGCTGGCGCGGATTGCGCTGCGCACGGATGCGGCGGTCGTGCCGGGATTCACGATCTGGGACAAGGCGCTCGGTAAGTACCGCCTGCGGTTTGATCCCGCGCTGGAGTTGATTCGGACCGGCGAGCTCGAGGCGGACATCGTCGCCAACACGCAGCTGTTCACCAAGGTGATTGAAGATTATGTGAGGAAGTATCCGGATCAGTGGCTATGGGTGCATCGCAGGTGGAAGACGCGGCCGGAGGGGGAGAAGGGGCTGTATTGAGGGCTTTTGAGGGCTGGTTGCCCCACCCTTCCCGCGTTCTTGGCGGGAGGGTGGGCCGCTGCGATGGCTGGCGGAATACCCATTCGTCTCCCCTTCGTGCCGTCGATGGACACTCGATCTCGACTCCGCCTTCGGCGTCATTCGCTGACAGTGTAGCCCACCCTGACTCCGCAAACTACGCGGAGCCAAGGATGGGGCAACCGCCCTTTCCAAATCGGAAAGAGTGGGCCAGCCGCCTGTCCGCTGCCGGACACCTTCCCGCGAAATTGGACGAAACGAATCGTTCTCCACAAAACGTTTCCGGCTGACAATCCAAGACCTTACGCGTCCAAAGCATTGGCTGGATTCGTGCATGCCAGGCCTTGCTCTTCTTAGGAGAAACGCGCATGCAGACGCTCCTGCAGGATTTCCGCTACAGCCTAAGGCAGCTGTTCAAGAATCCAGGATTTTCCCTCACCGCGGTTGGCTCACTGGCGCTGGGAATTGGCGCGACGACGGCGGTGTTCAGCGTCATCTATGCCATCTTGATGAATCCCTACCCCTATGCCGCACCGGACCGGATGGCGCACATGCGGCTTTGGAATAGTTCCAATCAGGAGCGAGGATTCGGGCTCACCGGAGGGCAGTGGCAGGAGATTCGGAAGTCGCCGGTGGTCGAAGACGCCTTCATTTCCGATGACTGGAACCTCACGGTTACGGGCCACGATCTTCCCGAGGACGTGCAAGGCGTCTACATGACGTCGAACGGTTTTCTGTTCATGGGTGTGCCTCCGGCGCTGGGGCGCGGGCTGGTTCCGTCGGATTCGGTGGATGGGCAAGATCCGCAGCCGGTCGTGGTGCTGGGATACAAGTTCTGGCAGCGGCACTTCAATTCGGATGCCACTGTGATCGGAAAGACTCTGCAACTGGTTCGCAAGAATTACACCATCGTTGGAGTTGCGGCGCCGCGGTTTACCTGGGACGACGGTGACGTGTATTTGCCACTGAAGGTCAACGCTGGATCCGGTGCGAGCCTATTACGTAGGGCTGCGCCTGAAGCCCGGTGTGACCCACCAGATGGCGGACGCGGCGCTGGCACCGTTGATTCGGGACTTCGCCAAAGAAACGCCCAAACATTTTCCCAGCGACCAGTTCAAGTTCCACATGGTTGGGCTGAACGACGACTTTGTGCGCGACCTCGGGGGCACGCTTTACCTGCTATTGACCGCCGTAGCTCTATTGCTCGCCATCGGCTGCGGAAATGTTTCGATCCTGCTGCTGGCGCGGGGTACTGCTAGACAGCACGAGATGGCGGTTCGTACGGCGGTTGGGGCTGGCCGCGGCCGCATTATTCGCCAGCTTTTGACCGAATCGATGCTGCTGTCGTTCAGCGGCGCTGCCCTGGGGGTCCTGTTTGCCTACCGCGCGCTCGCGGTGATTATTGGGTTATTGCCGAAATACTCCTTCCCGCACGAGGCTGCGATCAAGATTAACTTGCCAGTACTCGGGTTCAGCGTGGTAGTCGCGATTTTCACCGGAATCTTGTTTGGCTTATGGCCTGCTCTCCAGCTTTCACGTCCGGAGGTCAGCCAGGTGATGCAATCAAGCACGCGCAAGATTGTGGGCGTAGTGCGGGGCCGCATGAGTCACGGGGTTTTAATCGGGGCGCAAGCAGCCCTGACTCTGCTCATGCTGGCCGGTGCAGGCGCGGCCATGCAGGGATTCCTCCACTTGCTGCATACGCCTCTGGGATACGATCCGCATAACGTGATGTCGGTGGGAATTCCGGTGCATGACGGCGCCTATCCCACGTGGAACGCGCGGGAAGCGTATTTCGAGGAACTGCACCGGCGTGCGGCAACTGTGCCCGGAGTGACTATGACAGCCATCTCCAGCAATGCGACCCCTCCTTCGAACGGCTGGCAGACCGGGGTCGAGATTCTGGGCGAAGCCAGGCGCGATGGACAGCAGATTCGCGTCAATTTCGTCAGCCCGGGATATTTTCCGTTGCTCCGCATTCCTCTGGAGCAGGGAAGAATCTGGGACGAGACTGAGAATCACAATGCGGCGCATCTGGCTGTCATCAACCAGACCATGGCGCGGCAGTATTTTCCGAAGGGCGACGCGATTGGGCGATCTCTGCGAGTTCCCGACATGAAGGATGCGCCACCTTACGTGAACACTGCGCCGGGTGCGGACGGATGGCTGCAGATCGTCGGCATCATGGCTGACAAACGGGACGATGGCTTAAGGAACCCGATCCTTCCCGAGGTCTTTGTTCCGTACACGCTCTCGATGAGGGTGTGGACACAGATTCTGGTGCGCTCCGACTCTTCGCCACTGAAACTGCTGCATGCCATCGGGATGCAGGTGAACTCGGTGGATCCGGATCAGCAGATCAACGGGCAGGTGCCAGGACCTGGATCACTGGATCTCAGGCCAGCAGGAATACGAGCAAGAGCAACTGGTGGCGTGGCTGTTTGGCGCGTTCGCGCTGCTGGCGCTTGCCCTGGCGGCCGTTGGGCTGTACAGCGTGGTCTCGTACACGGTTGCCCAACGCACAAATGAATTCGGGATTCGCATTGCACTGGGAGCCCAGCGCGCCCACGTATTGAAGATTGTGTTTGGATCGATTGTCGGCAGCGTGGGAGCCGGGATTGCCGTGGGAGTGATTCTTACGTTCGCGCTCAACAAGGTATTAGCCAAGTGGGCGGAAGGCAGTTCGCGCGATCCGCTCATCCTGTTGGCGGTGACGGCGCTGTTAGGCGCGGTGGCGCTGATTGCCTGCTGCCTGCCGGCAAAGAGGGCAGTGGGGGTCGATCCGATGCCTGCGCTGCGCTGCGAGTGAGAATCGAACCTCCTCGACTCTTGAAATCAGCACCGTAGGTTTGAAAGGGCGCGGCTTCCAGTCGCGCCGTGGGCCGTCTCAACGGTGCAACGTCATCAGCACCGCCGCAATGTCCATCGCCCAATGCGCCAGGATCAACGGAGCCAGCCGGCGCAGGCGCAAGTAGATCAATACCAGGGCGACAATGGCCGGCAAGAACGCCACGAATCGCCACCAAAAATTGTGCCAATCTAAAATGAAGGGCAGGAAGGGATGCTGGATAGTCCACCAGAAGCCCACCACAACCACTGCCATCCAGGTACCGCCCAGCGCCTGCAGGCGAGGCAGCGCGTACCCGGTGTAGGTCAGTTCTTCCGTCGGAGACCAGATCATCCACCAGACGCTGAAACTGTAAATCGTCGCCCAAAGGGGAAGCACCCGCCCGTCGAGGATTCCGGGGAATGGCTGGTAATGGCCAATGAGCCGGTCGCTGATCGCCGCTCCCGCGACAAACAGCGGGAACATCACCAGCAGGATTCCAATTGCCAGAAAGAAGTCTCGACCATGGCGTAGACGAACCGGGCCGATTAGATCGCGCAGTCGAATTCCTTCCTTACGCGTGAACCTCCACAGCAGCATGAGGCAACCGGCATCGACGAGCGTGCCGTAGACCGTCCACCAGGGCGCGGCGGCAAGCCAGGGATGAGGCTTTCCGCGTAAGAGAAACATGATCGCGACCACTCCTTGCGCCAGAATGACCAGTGCGGTTCGGCCTGTCACTAACAGCAAGGGCCCGAGCCACGACAGGCGGCCGTTGCCAATACGGGCTCGCAACTGGGAAAGCGAATTCGCAACCAGCGGATCCGCAGGCGATTCGTATTTCGAAAGAGATTCAGATTGCTGGCTGATCTCAGATTGCACCGGCATGTCGTCTCCAATGAGCGAGACCATACTCGCCTTGCAAGCGTTCCACAAGGATTTGAATCACGGGCTGCACCGGCGAGGCCTGGAGAATCTGGCAAGAACTTCAGCGAAATAGGCAAGGCCCCAGAGTGCGCGCAATCTACACTCTCTTATCGAGCCTTGCAGAGTGAACGTTGCGAGATTCGCGCTTTCATCGAGTGCAGTTCGAGGGAGAAACAATGCAAAAACGCAACCTTGGCAAAAGCGATCTGGAAGTCTCGGCCATTGGACTCGGGTGCATGGGACTGAGCTACGGCTACGGGCCAGCCGTTGACAAGCAGGTGGGCATTTCGCTAATCCGGTCCGCCTTCGAACGCGGCGTCACATTCTTCGATACGGCCGAGGCGTACGGACCGTTCAAGAACGAAGAACTCGTGGGCGAAGCGGTTGCTCCATTTCGCTCCCAGGTAGCGATCGCGACCAAGTTCGGCTTCGCGCACGATCCCAACGGCGGCCTGAAGATGAACGTCATGGATAGCCGTCCAGAACACATCAAGCAGGTCGCCGAAGAAGCGTTGAAGCGGCTGGGGACCGATGTCATCGACCTCTTCTATCAGCACCGCGTTGATCCCGACGTGCCCATCGAGGATGTGGCGGGAGCGGTGAAGCAACTGATTCAGCAAGGCAAGGTCAAGCACTT
Organism: uncultured Acidobacteriota bacterium; assembly: GCA_963807095.1. Classification (GTDB taxonomy): domain Bacteria; phylum Acidobacteriota; class Terriglobia; order Terriglobales; family Acidobacteriaceae; genus Sulfotelmatobacter. The sequence goes on from CAWEAF010000006.1 coordinate 370,010, forward strand.
TGGCCTTTCCGAGGCAGGAGTGAAAACCATCCGTCGTGCTCACGCCGTGCAGCCCGTGACTGCGCTGCAGAGCGAGTACTCCCTGTGGTGGAGGCGTCCGGAAGAAGCCGTGTTGCCCACGCTCGAAGAACTCGGGATCGGATTCGTCCCATTCAGCCCTCTGGGTAAAGGCTTCCTCACGGGCAAGATCAACGAGGAGACGAAGTTCGACAAGAGCGATTTCCGCAACATCGTCCCTCGCTTTAGCGCAGAGAATAGAAAAGCGAATCAGGCCGTGGTTGAGCTGCTAGGCAGATTCGCTGCGCAGAAAAAGGCGACGCCTGCCCAGATCGCTCTTGCCTGGCTGCTGGCTCAGAAGCCGTGGATCGTGCCCATCCCGGGCACGACCAAGCTGCACCGTCTCGAGGAAAACATTGGAGCGGCTGCGGTCAACCTTACCGCCGAAGATCTCAGCCAACTCGAAAGCGCGGCGGCAAAGATCCCGGTGCAAGGCGAACGTTATCCCGAGGAACTGGAGAAGCGGACGGGGCGCTGAGAGAGGGATAGAGGAGAAGTAATGCAGAAGCGCAAGCTAGGAAAGAGCAACCTGGAAGTTTCGGCCATCGGTCTCGGCTGCATGGGAATGAGCTGGTCCTACGGCCCGCCCAAAGATAAGCAGGAGATGATCTCTCTTCTCCGAGCAGCCATGGAGCGCGGAGTTACATTCTTTGATACTGCCGAAGTGTACGGCCCGCTGGCGAACGAAGAATTGGTAGGTGAAGCCCTTTCTCCGTTCCGCGAGAAGGTAGTGATCGCAACCAAGTTCGGATGGACGCCTGCTCCCGCTGACGGACAGCGGTGGAGCGCCTTGAACAGCCGGCCCGAACATGTCAAGCAGGCCGTCGAAGGCTCGCTCAAGCGACTCAAGGTTGACGCGATCGATCTGTACTACCAACATCGAGTCGATCCGAATGTCCCGATCGAAGACGTAGCAGGAGCGGTGAAGGAACTGATTCAGGCAGGCAAGGTGAAGCACTTCGGTCTTTCGGAAGCAGGAGTACAGACCATCCGCCGTGCTCATGCAATTCAACCCCTGACTGCGCTTCAGAGCGAGTACTCACTCTGGTTTCGACGGCCGGAAGAGGCGGTGCTGCCCACTCTGGAAGAACTCGGCATCGGATTCGTTCCATTTAGCCCTCTGGGGAAAGGTTTTTTGACCGGCAAGATCGATGCAGATACAAAGTTTGAGAGTACAGATTTCCGCAATACTGTCCCCCGCTTTAAACCGGAGAATCGCAAAACGAATCAAGCGCTGGTTGATCTGCTGAGGAGGTTCGCCGCACAAAAGAAGGCGAGCCCTGCTCAGATCGCGCTGGCCTGGCTGCTCGCAAAGAAGCCATGGATCGTTCCCATCCCGGGCACAACCAAGCTGCATCGTCTTGAAGAAAACCTTGGAGCAGTGGACGTGGAGCTTACGCCACAAGATCTCCTCGATATCGAGACTGCCTCGTCAAAGATCAAGGTAGAAGGCGCTCGATATCCTGAGTTCCATGAACAATTGACGGGCCGGTGAGCAGAATGCGCGTGCCGCGCAGGAAGCCCCGATTGTGAAAGAGGGAGTCTCGCATGAAAGCACTCAGTTGTACGTTGGCATTAATGCTGGCGCTCAGCGGCGTCTCGCTGAGGCAGTCAGCAGAAAGCACGACTGCCGATACTACATCCGCGAAGGAGAGGCTGGTTGGCGCATGGCATCTGGTCTCGATGGAAGAACCCGGGGCGGACGGGAAAGTGCATCGCATTACCGACCGGAAGGGCACTCTGCTGTACACGCGCGACGGCCACATGTCGGTACAGATTATGTTTCCGAAATCGGAGGCTGCTGTGTCGAACGATTACGTTCGCGACGGATATGAGGCTTCCTTCGGCCGCTACGAGGTCAATGAGCAGGCGCATACCGTAACCCATCACGTCGAGGGATCGATCACGCCGGGGCTTGTGGGGAAAGACCTGACTCGTGTGTATCAGTTTGCCGGCAGCCGCCTGATCATCAAATCAGCCAGGGCAGACGAACATTGGTCGGTCACGTGGGAACACTACTGACTAAATGCCTTTGGATTTATCTTCGGAGCTCTCGACTTCAGTTGTGAGGGAATCAGAATATGGAGATCAAAAGAGCTGGCTCACAAGCTTCCGTGAAGGGCCCGTCCGAGTGGTTCACTGGCACGGTGCGCATCGATCCACTGTTTCAGGCACCCGATCCTGCCCTTGTCCAAGGTGCCAGCGTAACTTTTGAGCCGGGTGCTCGAACCGCGTGGCACACCCACCCCATGGGCCAGACCCTGATCGTGACGGCGGGCTGCGGGCGCGCACAGCGATGGGGTGGCCCGATGGAGGAGATTCGCCCCGGTGATGTGGTCTGGTTTTCACCGGGCGAGAAGCACTGGCACGGGGCCGCGCCGACAACGGCCATGACGCACATCGCCATCCAGGAAAAACTTGACGGCAAGGTTGTCGACTGGATGGAAAGAGTCAACGACCAGCAATATCAATGACGATTACCCTGGTCGAGACAGGAGGGCGTATATGCCGACGCGGAACAATGCTCTGGAAGACCGACTTTCTCGATCCAGCGAAGTCACCATTACTGTGACCGGCAGGAAATCAGGACGCAGCATCTCCCGGCCAATCTGGTTTGTGTGGGATGAGGGCAAGCTGTACCTCTTACCGGTAAAGGGTTCGGATACGCAGTGGTATAAGAACGTGCTCAAGAACCCTTCGATTCGGATCGTAGCCGGCGGCGCAAAGGCCGACCGTAACGTCGTTGCTATTACGGAAGCCGCAAAGGTGAAGTCCGTGGTCGAGAAGTTCCGTGGTAAATACGGAGCCAACGATGTAAAGAAATACTATTCAAAGTTCGACGTTGCCGTTGTCGCGCAGACGCGCTGATTTCGGTCCTGCTCAAAACGCGCAGCACGGGGTAAGGCATGCCGTCCGATGAAAGCTTGCGCGGGTGGGGATGCGGGTGAAGTCACGGAGCGCACAGCAATGACCGCCACCACGACCAGGCAAAGAGGTATTCTGAAGCTCGTGAAAAGCAATGGCAGAGCGACATCCTTGCGGGCAGACCACGGCGCGCAGCCAAGTAATCCCGATAAGGCCAAGTTAGCGCGCTTGATTGCCGCTTACGCTCCCCACGATGGCAGTTTTGAGTTGTCCATCCCAGGCCTGCATGCCAGCCGCATGTCGCGTATTAACGCCGAATGCTTTCACACCCTCCGCTTGCCCTCGCTGTGCATGGTCGTGCAAGGAGCCAAGACGGTCATTGTGGGGCAAGATGTATACGAGTACGACGCCTCGAGAATGATCGTGTTTTCCGTTGCTCTGCCGGTGGCTTCCCAGGTCACCCGCGCGAGCTATTCCGAGCCGTACCTTGGTTTCAAACTAGACCTCGATCCTCACAAGATTGCCGATCTTGTGTTAAAGGTCTATCCGCAGGGGTTGCCTTCGGTGCAGGAGAGGTCAGCCGTCTATGTCACTGCGATCGAAGCGAGCATCGTCAACGCCGCGACAAGGCTCATGGAGTGCCTGGCTCATCCCGGGGATACCGAACTGCTTGCCCCGCTCATTATGGATGAGATTCTGATCCGGCTGCTTCGCAGTCCGATTGGCGTGCGCGTCGCTCAAATGGGATTCGCTGAGTCGAGCGTGGACCGGGTTGCGAAGGCGATTGCATGGTTACGCGCCAACTTCTCCCAACCCATAAAAGTCGAAGAACTGGCCGACCTGGTGCACATGAGCATTTCCTCTTTTCATGAGCACTTCAAGTCGGTCACGTCGATGAGCCCGCTGCACTATCAGAAGGTGCTGCGACTGCAAGAGGCGAGGCGCCTGATGCTGTCCACGATGATGGACGCGGGCGCGGCGAGCCAGCGCGTAGGATATCTCAGTGCTTCGCAATTCAGCCGGGAATACAGCCGCTTCTTTGGGAGTGCGCCCACCAGGGACATCGCACGGTTGCGGCAAGATACAAGACTTTGGGCCTGACCATTCAACGTGACAGACATGACCGCGCTGACTGGATGGGAAAACTTCTACGTAATCGTCGGATGTTTGCCGGCGTGTGGTTAGTCCTCGAGACGCGAGGGGGCGGCACAGGCGTTTCCCGCGAGCCGCCATCACACTTACACCGGCGCGATTACCGCTTTCGATTTCGGAATCGCCTGCAATGTCTCACGGCTGATGCCCAGGTGCGTCATGACCAATTCCGCAGGCGTGTTCGAAACCCACTCTGACAATGCCAGGTCCGTGTAGCGGTTCGTTTTAAACATTTCAAGAAAGATGAGATCCGTGTCGCCGACGTTCTCGATGTAGTGTCCAAATGTTTTCGGCACGTAGCCCACATCCCCGGCATTGAAATCGGCGGTGCGCGCCTTCCCGCCATTGAAGAAAACGGTCATGCGTCCCTTGCCCTGCACGTAGTACTGCCATTCGTTGGCATTCTGGTGCCAGTGCAGTTCACGCAATCCACCCGGCTTCACGATGACATGTGCCGCCGCAATGGTAGTGGAAACCGGGAAATTTCTGGTATCGATGATTCGCACTTCTCCCAGGCGCGCCTTGACGGAAGGCGGCATCTTGCTCATCAGGAACGAATAATTCACAGGAGAGCGGCCGTTGGCCCCGCTCGCCGTGCGAATGTCTTCTTCCAGCGCCGGCGGCACTCCTCCCTGGAAAATGTAGTGGCCGTCTGCCGGTTGGTCGTAAACGCTCTTTACCGCGTCTGGAGAGACGCCCCAATTCTTGGCCAGCACATCGGGAGGAGTGTGGCGCGTCCAATCGGAAATCTGGGTGGTGTTGCCTTCGGAGAATGATCCGTCGTCAAACACGAGGAGAAATTCGCAGCCATCCGGCGCGAGCCCCTGGATCGAATGCGGAGTCCCTGTGGGAAAGTACCAAAGATCGTTCTTGCCCACATCGGCGACGAAGCTTTTGCCATCGTTGTCGAGCGCCGTGATACGCGCCGTTCCGCTCAGCATCAGAGCCCATTCTGCAGCGTCATGCCAATGCAATTCCCGAATGCCTCCGGCGGTCAAGCGCATATTTACGCCGGCAATATCTTTCGAGAGAGGAAAATCTGCGACTGTCACTTGCCGCGACCAGCCGCCCGCCTGGATGCGGCGGTGCGAGGTCGAAAACGAGGTCCAGAAGCTCGGCACCTCGCCATGATCGGTTGCCGGAGGCAGAAAAGTGTTCGGATTGGCCTGCTTTAAGAGCTCATTTTCAGGGCCGGCATCGCTGGCGCTTTTGTCGCGCTCGGCCTGTCTGCTCTTCTGGGCATCCTGGCCGTGGCTGGCTCCGGTGAGCGCAGCGGCAAGCACGATTCCGGAACTGCGTCCCAGAAAATCGCGGCGAGAGGTTTTCTTTTGATCGGCGTGGATCTTGCTCGACTTGGAGCTGTTACGCGGAGTGATCATCGCGCTATTTTAGACGAGACTGGGAGATCGGCAAGAGCATTCAAATCCATGATTGCCCCTGCCCGGTTCATCTGAAAACTGCTAAGCTACGCCGAGTTGCAGTCTCGGACCTTCTTCCGGAATGGCCCTGGCACTTCCTATTTCGCTTGCCGACGAGTTTAACGCGGCCGATTATTTCATCGCTCGCCACCTGCGCGAAGGCCGCGCGCAGAGAATAGCCATCGAATGCGGCGAGGCGAAGGTCACCTACGGACAGCTCTATGCTTTGGTCAACCAGTTCGGCAATGCCCTGAAGAGTCTGGGAGTGCGGATGGAGGAGCGCGTTCTGCTGCTTCTGCTCGACACGCCCGAGTTTGCCGTCAGCTTCTTTGGCGCGATCAAGATCGGCGCTGTCCCGGTCCCGGTCAACACCCTGCTCAAGCCGGATGACTACAAGTATCTGTTGAACAATTCACGGGCGCGGGTGCTCATCGTAACCGAATCGCTGTTCCCGTTGATTCAGTCGATCGCCCGCGGTGAGTTGCGGCATCTGGAAATCATCGTCGTGCTTGGAGAAGCACCATCGGGAACGCTTTCTTTTCACGATTTGTTGCAGAACCATTCGCCCAATCTCAATCCGGCGCCCACGCGCAAAGATGACGCGGCTTTCTGGCTCTATTCGTCAGGCAGCACGGGACAGCCCAAGGGATGCGTCCACCTGCAGCACGACATGGTCGTCAGCACCGAACGCTATGCCAAGGCCACCCTGAACATCTCCGAAGAGGATCGCTTCTTCAGCGTGGCCAAGCTTTTCTTCGCCTACGGTCTGGGAAACGGACTGTACTTTTCGCTGGCTGTCGGTGGTACCAGCATTTTGCTGCCCGGGCCGCCGCGTCCGCAGAGCGTTTTCGAGGTCATCGAACGCCATCGTCCAACGCTGTTTTTCTCAGTCCCATCCAACTACGTCAAGCTGCTGGCGCACGCGGCCGCCAATCGCGAATTTGATCTTTCCTCGATCCGCCACGCTATCTCCGCAGGTGAAGCGCTTCCCGCTGCGGTGTTCCATCGCTTCAAAGAGCGTTTCGGAGTCGAGATCCTGGATGCCATCGGCTCTACCGAAGCGTTGCACATGATGATCTCCAACATCCCTGGCGAGGTGCGCCCAGGCTCGAGTGGAAAAGTCCTTCCCGGCTTCGAGGCGAAAATTGTCGACGATAACGACCGGCCTGTGGCCGCGGGCGAAGTCGGGAATCTGCTGGTCAAGGCCGATTCGACATGCGCCTATTACTGGAACGAACACGAGAAGACCAAGGCCACTATCGCCGGTGACTGGCTGCGAACCGGCGACAAATATCATCAGGACACCGACGGATATTTCTGGTACGACGGCCGCACCGACGACATGCTCAAAGTCAGCGGTGTGTGGGTAAGCCCCATCGAAATCGAGCACGTTCTGGGCGAGCATCCAGCGGTGCAGGAAGTGGCTGTTATTTTCCGCAAAGATGCCGACGAGTTATCGAAGCCGGCTGCCTGTGTCGTGTTGCGCAACGGAGCCGATGGAACTCCTGAGATCGCGCGCGAACTGCAGGAGTTTGTGCTCCAGCGTTTGCCGATTTTCAAGCGTCCGCACTGGATTGAATTTCTGCCGGAGCTTCCCAAGACGGCAACCGGCAAAGTGCAGCGCTACAAGCTGCGAGCGCGCCCGCGAGCGGCCCCTCATAATGTTTAGCTGAAGCCGGACATCACTTTTTGATACTCTCAACGGAACCTCAGGAGGCCTCGATGCAGAGCCGCGTCACCGGTACCACCATGCCAGTTCTGGAGTTCACGCTGGAACCTAACGAGTGCATCATCTCCGAAGCCGGAGAACTTTCCTGGATGGGGCCCTCGATCCAAATGACGACTCACACGCAATTCGCCGGTGGCGGAGGGCTGTTCGGTGTGTTGAAGCGCGTGGCCGGCGGCGGATCGATTTTCATGACCGAATACCGCGCCATGGGTTATCCCGGCGAACTGGCGTTCGCGACAAAGCTCCCGGGCCACATTGTGCCGGTAGAAGTTTCGCCTGGCCATGAATACATGATTCACCGTCAGGGCTTTCTCTGCGCCACCTCGCAGATTCAGATTGGCGTTGCTTTCCAGCAATCCCTGGGCGCGGGAATTTTCGGCGGCGACGGCTTCTTGCTGCAACACCTCAGCGGGCAGGGAACCGCCTGGCTCGAACTTTCCGGCGAACTCGTAGTCCGCGACTTGCAGGCTGGCGAAAACCTGCGAGTACATCCCGGACACGTCGGGGCCTTTCAAACCAGCGTTTCCTTCGAAATCACAACCGTGCCCGGCATCAAGAACATGATCTTCGGTGGCGACGGAATCTTCCTGGCTTCCCTGACTGGTCCCGGACGAATCTGGCTGCAGACACTGCCGATCGCGAAGCTCGCGCACGCTATAGAAAAGTACATTCCCCGCGAGGTAAATCGACAAGCTGCGGAAGGCGGAGTGGTCGGTGGCATCGTGGGATCGATTCTGAACAATATGCGGTAGATCTCAGGTCTCAGGCCTTAGGTCTTTGGCTGCTTACGCCGGCTTGCCGCGAAACGTGACAGCCGATGACCTGCGGCCAACGACTAATGATGGCCCCAGATCTGACAGCTGAGACCGGGTACCCAAGCCCTTCGGGTAGACTATAGCCATCCACTCATGATCAATGGCAAGCGCATCGCGGTCGTCATGCCCGCTTACAACGCGGAGAAGACGCTCGCAGTCACGGTCGGGGAGCTTCCAGACCTGGTGGATTTTCGCATCCTGGTTGACGATCACAGTCACGACGATACCGTGGATGTGGCTCATCGTCTGGGGCTGCAGGTCTTTCGCCATGACCGCAACTACGGTTACGGACGCAACCAGCAGACCTGCTACCGCGAAGCGCTGGCGGCCGGTGCGGACGTAGTGATCATGGTTCATCCCGACTATCAATACACGCCCTTGCTGGCTACGGCGATGGCTAGCATGATCGCCTACGACGTGTACGACGTCGTCCTGGGATCCCGCATCATTGGCGGTCGCACGCTTCGAGGCGGAATGCCCGTCTACAAGTACATCGCGAACCGGCTGCTCACCGCTGTTGAAAACCTGTTTCTGGGAGTCAAGCTCTCGGAATACCACACCGGATACCGTGCCTTCAGCCGCAAAGTTCTTACGGAATTGCCGCTGCTCGAAAATTCTGACGACTTTGTTTTCGACAATCAGATGCTCGCCCAGTGCGTCTATTTCGGCTTTCGCATCGGAGAAGTCTCCTGTCCCACGAAATATTTTGGCGAAGCGTCGTCCATTAACTTCCGTCGGAGCGTCAAGTACGGTTTCGGAGTGCTGGCCACGACCTTTCAAGTTGCGCTGCAGCGGATGGGGTTGATTCACCTGCCGCGCTTTAGCGAGAACGGGCTCAAACTTGAAGCCGGAGACGAAAGCTACTACGCTTCAGGCACGGAGACTGCGCGCCCAGTCTAGCGCTCCGCCTCCTGTCCCAGATGCCACAGAGCCTACAAGCACCTCCCGGCCCATCGATGAATTCGGCTGATTTTTCGCGCAGCGCGCTCTCGATCGTGGCGGGCCTGACGATCTTCACGTTTGTCGTCATGGGATATCACCCTGGCTTGGAAGATGATTCGTTCTACCTGGCCGCGGTCGAGCGGCATCTGAACCCGTCGCTCTTCCCGCACGATCCAGACTTTTTCCGTCTGCAGTTTCAGGCTACGATTTTCGACAAGCTGATCGCGTTCTCGACGCGCATGACTCACTTGCCGATCGCGTGGAGTGAACTGCTCTGGCAGCTTGCTGCAATCTTCCTCGTACTACTCGGATGCTGGCGGATTGCTCGCCGGTGTTTTCGGCGACCGGAAGGGCAATGGGGAGCGGTCGCCATGATTGCCGCGGTGTTCTCGCTGCCGCTTCCGGGCGTGGCTATCCTCCTCGGGGATCAATACCTGCACCCGCGCACGTTGGCTACAGCAGCGATCCTGGCAGCGATCGTCGCCGTGCTCGACCGCAAGTCATGGCGAGCGATGGTGTGGCTTGCTGTGGCTCTTGCGATTCACGCCATCATGGCCTGCCTCGCAATTTCTTTCTGCATTTTTCTGTGGTGGACTCTGCGCAAGCCTTTGCTCGACGCATCTGTAGCCGTGTCGTCGATGGTTTTTATTCCTTTAGGATGGTTGTTCGAGCCCGCCTCAGATGCGTGGCGGCAAGCGGCAGCCACTCGCGGATTCTATTTTCTGAGAAGCTGGCACTGGTATGAATGGCTCGGTGTCTTCGCTCCGCTTTTGTGTCTGGGTGTGTTTCGGCGGCTGGTTCAAAATCGCAATGATGCCGATACTGGCTCGGCTCTGCCTCCGGTAATCTCCGCTCTCATCTACTTCGGCGTATTTCAAACCGTCGTGGGCATTGCCATCATGCTCCCGCCCGTGTTCGAGCGGCTGCGTCCCTTGGAGCCGATGCGCTACCTGCATCTCGTCTACCTTCTTTTCTTTTTGATTGTCGGTGGACTTGCCGGAAGGTACATTCTTGGCCGACATCTCTATCGCTGGGCCCTGCTATTTATTCCCCTAAGCGCAAGCATGTTCTACGCCCAGGAGCAGATGTATGCAGCGTCGCCGCACTTGGAGCTTCCATTTATGTCGCCGGGCAACGATTGGCTCCGTGCCTTCCAATGGATCCGCCAAAACACTCCACCGGACGCGCTATTCGCGCTCGACCCGCATTACGAGACTCTGCCGGGCGAAGATGCCCACGGATTTCGCGCGCTCGCCGAGCGCAGCGTCCTGGCGGACTACGAAAAAGATGGGGGTATGGCCGCTCGCGTCCCCAGCCTAGCACCGCGCTGGCTCGCGGAAGTGACGGCGACGAGAGGCTGGCAACATTTTCGCAGGAAAGATTTCGAGCGTCTCAAGAGTAACTTCGCAGTGACGTGGATCATCCTTTCACGCTCCGATGCTGAGTTTCTCGATCCCGACCCGGAGGTTATGATGTGCCCGTACGCCAACCCGGAAGTGAAGGTGTGCAGCCTGCGCTAATGACTGGCACTCAACCATCCTCGCGTAGCCGCTCCTATCTTCTGATGGTGCTGATGGCGCTCGCCGTGCGCCTAGCGGTCATTCCTTTCGTGTACCGCGACTGGCTGGATCCATTTGTTCTTGAGCACTGGGCTTTCGGACTCATCGCTCGCTCCATCGCCTCCGGACACGGATTCGGCAGCCCCTTCGCTCCCACCGGTGCTTCCGCTCTCTTGCCGCCGGTGTATTCTTACCTGCTTGCCGGCATCTTCAAAGTTTTCGGGATCGAAACCAGGGCTTCGATCCTCGCCGCGCTATCGCTGAACAGCATCTTCTCCGCCCTGACGTGCGTTCCGGTATTTCTTCTCTCGCGGCAAGTGTTCGGGGAGCGCGTTGCAAAGTGGGCGGGCTGGGGATGGGCCTTCTCCCCCTACGGCATTTATTACGGCGCAGATTGGGCGTGGTCGACATGCTTAGTCACTCTGGAGCTCGCATGGCTATTTCTTCTGGCGTGGCGGCTCGAGAAATCTTCTCGGGTCGGTGATTGGATCTTCTTCGGCCTGCTCGGCGGATTCGCAGCCTTGACCGAGCCAGTGGTCTTGTCCGTGGTTCCGCTGCTCGGTCTTTGGGCCCTGTATCGCCGCCATGGTCAACGCTTGTCGTGGAAGGTACCCATGTTCGCGGCGGCCCTCTCAGCGCTCGCGGTTCTCTCGCCCTGGCTCATCCGCAACTACGCACTCTTTCACCGCTTCATTCCCGTGCGCAGCGGATTTGGCCTCGAGCTCTACATCGGCAATAACGGATATTCCGAGCGCTGGGTGAACAGCAGCCTGCATCCCAACCACAACGACGCCGAACTCTCCGAATATGAGCGTGTCGGCGAGATTGCCTACATGGATCACAAGCTTCAGCAGGGCAAGGCCTATATCCGGAGCCATCCTGGCTGGTTTGCGTGGATGACGGGTCGCCGCATCGTCTACATGTGGACCGGCTACTGGAGTTTCAGCCGGCAATATCTCAAGGACGAGCCTCTCGATCCGCCCAACATCCTGGTCGACACCACGTTGACGATCCTGGGCTTGTTCGGACTGCGTCGCGTGTTCAAGCGCGACTCCGCGCTGGGCGTGCATTTCGCCATCGTGCTTCTCTTCTTCCCGCTTACCTACTACATCACTCATCCGGAGACGTACTACTTCCGCCCGGTCGACCCGATCATCGTCATCCTGGCAGCAGTGGCAATCGCGGGAGGAAAACTAGCGCAGCATCCGGAACCCGGCACTGTCAGCTAGCGCCAGCGTCCCGTAGTCGCGGTTCCCGGGTCTGTGCTAGTGGGGGTCCACACTTGACACTGGGGTCAGCAAACGACCTGCATTGCAGGTGCTTACGAGCGAGGTTTAACATCTAATCCTTAGATGCCGATCGCGAGCGCCACGCCCATCTCAACTCAACGCCGCTTTACCATAGGCCTTAGCGAGATTCTGAATTTCGCTTACGACGCCTTCTCCAGCAATAAGCTGCAGTTCACACTTACGTCGTTGGCGATGGCGGTCGGCACCGCGTCGGTCATCCTGGTGGTCACCATCGGCCTGACCGGCAAGCAGTACATCCTGCGCCAGATTCAGTCGATCGGCGCCAACATGATCTATGCCGACTACCAGGGGGGATCGCAGCGGATCGATTCCACACCCGATCCCATGACGGTCGACGATGTCAACGCAATCCGCCAGCAGGTTCCCAGCGTGGTTGCGGCCTCACCCACTATCGCCTTGAACGATCGGATTAGCGTCGGAGGCGGCAAGCAGAGCGATATCCTCGTGCTGGGAGTTTCAACGGAGTATCGCCGCGTGCGCAATCTGGTCGTCCTGGCCGGACGTTTTTTTGATGAGGAAGATACTGCAGGCCGCAACAAGGTCGGAGTCATTACCGAGAAGCTGGCCGACAAACTGTTCGGCTCTCCCAGGGCCGCAATCGGCCAGATCATTAAACTCAGCGGAGGACTTCCATTCACCGTCATCGGGTCCTTCAAGGAGAGCGTCGACACTTTCGGACAGTCGGAAATTCAGGAAGATACCATGCTGATTCCGTTCACCGTAAGCCGCTTCTTCATGCCAACCGGCGCGGTGTACGAGATTTATTTTTCGGCAGCCAGCCCGCAGGATGTTGCTCCCGCCACGGCGGCCATCCGGCGTGTCCTGCAATCCCGCCATCGACCGGAATCCGTCTATAGCGTGCAGAATCTCACGCAATTGCTCACGGTGGCTGCTCGCATCGCTGATGCCCTGACTATCATCCTGTTGCTGGTCGCGTTCGTCACCTTGCTGGTCAGCGGCATCGGCATCATGAACATCATGTTGGCTACCGTGACGTCGCGCATTCGCGAGATCGGAATCCGCAAAGCCATTGGCGCGACCAATCGCGAGATCCGCTTCCAGTTCATGGCGGAGGCAATCCTGATTTCACTTACTGGAGGCTTTGCCGGAATCGTCACCGGCCTGGCGCTTCCTTATTCGCTGCGCATCTTCACCGACTATCGCGTGCCGATTAGTGGATGGCCGCCGATTATCGCTATCATTGTTTCATCCGTTGTCGGAATTATCTTCGGGACTGTGCCGGCCAGCCGCGCTTCGCAGCTCGATCCCGTGGAAAGCCTGCGCTACGAATAGGCCGCGTCCCTCCCCAATTCCATCGGGTAGGAAGATCCGACATACGAGAGTTTGACCACTCGACGCGGTTCGAGCGCGATCGCTAGTCCCCTATCGGCGCCCGAAGGGATACTTCTAGTGCGGGCTGTCCGGTTCCGGCGGAGGTGGCGGTGGTTCAGCGCCCGGTTTCAACATTGGATCCCGAACCTCCGCGTTGTCCTTGATCAAATCGGTTTTCACTTCCACTTTCTGATTCGGCAGCGGGTTGATCTCGGTCTCGAAAGTCTGGTATCCGGGCAGCGCGATCCTTATCTTGTGCGGACCGGGAGCGACCAGCATTGCGTGCACAACGCCTTCGAATTCTGCCACATGGCCAACGAAGAGTCCGTCCACGAATACCGCGGCGCGCGAGGGATTCACCCATAGCTTCACGGTTGACATCACCCGCGGCATTGCCCCGGAGGGCCCGCGCTCCATGGCCACCCGCACTGCTGTTTTCTCTCCCGGCCGGATCAACACTCGTTGGGTAAAATCCTGATACCCATTTTGCCGCACCGTGATCACATGCTCACCTGGCAGCAGCAGAACCTTTTTCGACCCTTTCAGTTCCTTCAGGTATCCGACGTAGCCTCCGTCGATCCAGACACCCGAGGTCTTTTCCACTTTCGATTTGCCCTCGAACTGAAGCTCTCCCATGACCTGGTTTCCGGCATGCGCGGCCGGAGCCAGCCATACAGCCAGCATGACGACGAATGTGGCCGTTCGAAGCGCGACCGCCATTGTGACCCCTTTGATTTTGGTTGGTAGCCAATACTCCATGCACTATAGATGCCAAATCCCGTAACCTGTTGGAACGAAAATGAAGAGCGGCCGGTCGACGGGAACGAAGTGGGAAATTCAGGCGACTTCAAAGGGAAATATTTCCGTCCCGGCTGGACGCATACCACCAGTGGTCTACGGCACCGGCGCGACTCGGATGCTGTTGGCCCGGCAGTCCCGCAACGCTTGGCAGGCTCTCGGCTGCAGATGTTTGTCGAGGCAGACAGAAATTCCAGTGAGATAGTTATTCCCGCAAATCACACTTAGATTCTCTGCCTTAAGCCGCGGATTCGCCGCTATGAACTGTTCTTTGAGTTCTTGCGGCGTGATCGAAAACGCCTGCCGCGGCGCTGAAAAGCGCGGCGAGATTTTCACCGATTCAAAAGCCTGTCGCACCAGCCGGAAATACTCGTCCGGAGTGAGCCCGCTGCAGGTTCCGTGCATTGTCCATTCATGCTCAACCAGCGAAGCGCCTGGCATGATATCGGTCATGCTCGCGGGATTCGATAATCCCGGCTGCATCGAGCAATGCTCGGGATAGCCGTTCACATACTGCGGCCACAACCCGTGCACCACAAATCCAAAGTGTTTCAGTTCGCACTCGGGGCTCGACGGATGGCTGTGGCAGAATTCCGGCGACCAGGACAGAGCCAGCACGTAGTAATCAAATACGCCAGGTTGTCCTTGGGCGTGACGCTGGCTATTCCGGTGGCTCGCCGGGGCAACCGCGACCCATCCCGCGACCAGGGCAATGAGTATCAGCACAATGACGGGGGCTTTCAGTTTCATGAGCTAGTCCGCTACGCAGAACGGTCGCGAGCAGGTTCACTGATTTGGATATTTTCGCGCCTGATCGACCCACGCTTTTACATCTTCCTTCGAGGCGCCCGACTTTGCCAGGTACAACCGCATTTGGGCTTCCTGCATGGATTCCGATGTGCTCGTGATCGTTCCTTTTTCGAAATCGATGCCCACGACAACAAAAGTTTCTGGCTTGGTCCCTTTCACCTGCACTACCCGATATTTGGTGGCCATAAATTCACCGCGTCCGAAGATGTGAATGCAGGATGAAGGTTATCAAACCGCGACCTGAAAATCCCATTTTGTTTAACGGGTGAGTGATGACCGTATCGGTCGCCGGGCCGGCTCATCTGCCGCTGGCGAAGTACCACGCGTTGTTTCCCGTACGCAGGTCCTTTCCCCACGTAAAAGTCATTCCCACGCCCAGCGCCCGAAGCTTGAGTTGGAGACCGGTGTCCCAGAACCATTTCTGGCCGCTCAATTCTGCGGATCCGCCAGAGAGTTTTCCGGTATCTAGGAACGGGCTTAGTTTCAGGGTGAACAGCCCGTTGCCATAGAGATTCTTATCTACTTCCATGTTGCCGAGAAAATAGCCCGTACCCAAGGGTGAGCTGCCCTTGATTCCGTCCCGTGTTCCGACGTGCGCACGCAGCCAGAGATCGTTGTCGCGCTCCATCCCGAGCATGTATAGCTCGTCGAACGGAACTGTACCGGCCGCTCCTCCGACCCGAATCCGCACATTCATTGAATAGTCATCCCCTGCTGGTTTGGGATACCACCGCGCCGACAGTGATCCTCGCAGTTTGGAATACAGATCAGCATTCTGGGACCAGATGCGTGCGAATTGAGCAGAGGCACCCGAGTCCACGACTAACCTTCGCTCTGGAGCCCGCCAGAGTTCGTAGTCGATACGGCCCAGCGCCTTGAGTTGCGTACCTTGCATTAGCAATTGCGAAGTGAGCGCAGTCCCGAGATCGACGCTGCGGTAGTCGCGATGCGACATCTCTAACCCCGCGGACCACTGCCACCGTCCGCTCTCGATCGAGCGAATCTCGGAATCCCCGACCTCGCGGCGAAGATTGAGCGCGCCGAGCACCGGAGCGACTCCGGTGAAAGACTGACGAATCGCCCAGTTCTCGTTCCGCAGATCGAGTCCAACACGGTAGATTCTTTTAGGATTGCCGCGCAGTGGGCCGGTTACATCTGCTCCCACGCGTCGCTTCTGTTCGTCCCATCGCAGCAGTGACCGGAAATTGATCGCGGAATGTTCAAAGTTGAAATATTCAGGATAGACAGTCTCGTAACCGATTCCGCTGAACGTGGAGAGAAGCACTGCCCAGGTGTTGCTGCCGAATCCATTGCGCTCAGGCGGATTTAGCACCGCGTCGAATTCTCCGTCGTCGCGCGCCGCGAGCTGCACATTCGGTGCAGAGAAGATACCGAGCCCATCGATTCGCGCCCTGCTTGCCAATAGGTCGGGGAGGCGCAACACCTCGCCCGGCGCGAATGTCAGCGCACGATCCAGCAGTGCCGGGCGAATCTGCAGGGCATGCTCCGTCTTGACCGAAGCGATTTGCGGCTTGTTAACGCGGTTCCAATACTTGAGAGCAGCCTCGTTGTTTCCCTGGAGAAAGTACACGGTGCCGAGAAAATCGTTGGCATACGTATCGGTGGGGTCGATACGCAATCCGCGTCGCAGCCATCTCGCGGCTTCCGCATACCGCTGCTGCTGGAACGCGACTCCCGCCAGTTCGATGGGAAATCGCTTGTCGTGTGCGGCGTGACGCCCGCCCTCCAACAACGCTCTTCGCGCATTATCCCAGTGCCCGAGTTGCGCCAGCGCAGTGCCGTAGAAGTAATCGAGGTCGGCATCCCGGGCGGGCAGAGGGCGAACCGCATCGACGATCTCCCGCCAGCGAGATTGCTCAGCGAACTGCTGGAGGCGAGTCTTGAGTTCGGAGCTTGATGCAGGCGTCTCGCTTACGCTCAGCACAGACGAAATCACGAGCAGCGCGGCAATGGCTAATGGACGGAAGACGCGTACTCTCGCGGAAGCGCCAGCAATGTCCAATTGCCGGCACTTTTCCATTCTAGTTGGAATATCTGCCATTCTCGCTCGAGGAGTTTGCGTTCGGCGGGATCGTTCACCAGCACCAGCTTGTGCTCTTGATCGATTCCGGCTACGACCACGTAGTGCAGTTCGGTCCCGGATTCCGGCCTAAGCGCCACAATCAGCGGACGGCCCTTCTCCACATGCTGCTTCAGATCGGCCCAGTCTCCGCGAAATGAGAAAGTTTGAAACTGATGCTCCGCAAAATATCGCTCCATCTCCGAGGCATAGATCCCATGCGCTTTTTCAGAGTACAACGCGCGCTGAATTTCGCCGGCGTTGGCTTGCGGGTCCGCGGACCGTCCTTGCTGTCGCTGCCAGTACTGCATCACCATCGCAATGCTGGCAGCGCCACAAGCGTTCCGCTCTTGCTTCACAAAAGGGACATCGATCCACACCGCAGCCTCCGCCGCCCAGAGCACGCTCACAAGGCAGCAGGCCAGCACCAGCCCTCTCGGGAAATTGCGAAACATAGGCCAGGTCTCAGTGCACCGCGACAATGATCAGAATCAAGGCCGCAATCGCGATCAAAATGATTAGCAGATCGTGGTCGCTGATACGCCCCGCTGCGAAATCAGCCTGCGCCTTGCCGGAGCGAGTCGCAAGCTGTGCCAGTTCTGCATCGCTCAACGACGACACGGCTTGCGTCACCTGCCGCGCATCGATGTGCGCCGCCTTCAATCCCTTTTCGGCCGCGGGAGTAGAGAGGAACTTCTGGACCGTCTCGATGTTGCGCTGACGCGCTTCGGTGGCTGCGACCGTCGCTTTCTGCAGTTCGGCCGAGCTCACCACGTGCGTTTGTGCCACTAAATTCTGTGGAACCGCGAAGAGGGAACTGAGGCCGCACGCCATTGCGACGCGGAAACATTTCCGCCATGAAATCATCGATGTTCTCCTGAGAGATAAAATGTCGGCCAGAGTTAATATCAATATACATGCCCTTTGCCCGGAATTATTTTGGCGTTGCCCTTTCGCGTACCGCTTCAGGTTATTTTCATGTTGAGCGAATAGCGTTGGTCGCGGTTGCAAACCTCTGGACCATGTCGAACAGGTCCGCTCGGAGAATCCCATGTCTCTTCGGAATGCATTTGCTCTCGTCCTGATCTTTGTTGTTTCCTTCACGCTTTTCGGGCGCGCCGTAGCGCAGGGCACCTGGGCGGTCGAGAAGACATTTCACATCGGCGGCGAGGGCGGCTGGGACTACATCACCGTCGATGCGAAGAATCACCGTCTTTATGTTCCACGGAGTACGCACACCATGGTCATCGACGCGGATTCTGGCAAGACCATCGCCGATATTCCCGGCCAGAAGCACAACCACGGTGTGGCGCTTGTGCCGGAAGCGGGACGAGGATTCATCACCGACGGTGCAGGCTCGATCGTGATTTTTGATTTGAAGACGAACGCTGTCCTGAGCACAGTCGCCGCAAAACCCGATGCCGATGGCATCATCTTCGATCAAGCCAGCGGGCTTGTCCTCGCCGTATCAGGCGACGAAGGAGTTCTGATGACGCTGAAGCCCGATGCAGATCCGAAAACTGCGGCAATCGATCCGCCGATTGAGTTGGGCGGCAAGCCGGAGTTTCTGGCGTCCGACGGGGCAGGGAAGGTCTACGTGAATCTGGAGGACAAGAGCCAGGTCGCAGTGGTCGACATCAAAGCCCGGAAGGTATTGGCGCACTGGCCGGTCGCTCCTGGCGGCACGCCGGTTGGGCTTGCCATCGACGCGCAGAAGCACAGGCTTTTTATCGGATGCCGGAATCCGCAAAAGATGATTGTCATGAGCACGGATGACGGCAAGGTGCTCGCGGACTTGCCGATTGGAGTGGGAGTCGATGCTACGCGCTTCGACAATCACCAGGCATTCGCCAGTTGCCGTGACGGCAAACTTGAAGTCGCCAGCGAGACTGCGAGCGGTAAATTCGAAATCTCGCAGACCGTTAGCACTCCTGTCGGGGCCCGCACCATGGACGTCGATCCGGACACGCACAAGCTCTATTTGCCGACTGCCGAGTTTGAACCGCAGCAACCGGGAGCCACAGGTCGTCCGACGATGAAGCCGGGAACATTCATGATCGTGGTTGTCGCGCAACGGTAAAAGGGTACCCCCTCCCCCCTGGTTCTTTGGAATCATCGGGTTGGGAGAAAATTGCATTTTGATCCAAGGGCTGCAACAAGATGCAGGGAAAATATTGAAAGGGCAGGGGTTGCGGAGTCAGGTTTCAAAGTCTCAAAGACCTCAGACAACTTCCGCCCGGGCCGCGCCTCGCTTGACAGTGAGGAGCCGGCCTTTTTCCCGCGTTTGGTTATCAAAGATCTCGAGAACAAGTTCTCAGTCCTCAGGTCTCAGGACTCAGGACTCCCGTCCCGCGACTCTGGACTGAGTCCGCCCAAAACGAAACCCCCATCGGACCGGAATCCGTGGAGGCCGAGCCACACTTGTGGCTAAGTTACACTTGCAGAAAACATCAGAGATGTCAGTGAGGACGGTCACGCTTGCCAGTGATCACGCGCAGTCGAGCGTCTTTTCGGGGAAGCTCCCGAAATATCCCGGCGCGAGCGAGCAGCGGGGAGACCTGTCCAGCCAAAGAACTTCCCCACTCAAGCCAAAATCGGGGTTGAGCGGGCCACCGGCCAACCTTCCCGCTTTGGGCCCCCCCGCGTAGCGCCCGTCTGCGCGCTTGTGATTCTCCTCACTGACGTGCTCACGGCATTGTTGGACACTTTGGATGCCCCCCATATGTTCTGCTGTAGCTCTCGATTATTGAGGTGCGAAGTGCGAAGAATCATGATGTTTGTGTTCTGCATTTGTCTGAGTATCGTCGCGAACTCACAAAACACTTTAAAGCCACTTTCAGACGATGACGTTATTCAAATGGTTTCCCTCGGGCTTTCCGATGACGTAATCATCGAAAAGATTCGATCCGCCCCGTCCGCTAGCTTCGATACCAGCATTGACGCGCTGAAGGCTTTGAAGGAAGCCAAAGTGAGCGACGCAGTATTAAAGGTCATGATCAACCCACATCTCAGTGTGCCCGAGGCGTCCCGGCCAGGCCGGGTTGTCGATGAAATGGCGACTAAGTACAAGCAACTTCAGAACGGTGTCGTCACCGTGTGGAGCGAGTTTGGTCACGGCACGGGCTTCATAATTTCCAATGACGGCCTCGTCCTAACAAATCAGCATGTAGTTGGACCATCGGAATACCTTGCGCTCCAGTTTGATCAACAGCGCAAGGTAAAAGCCACATTGTTGGCGTACGACGCCAAACGTGATGTTGCCGTGCTCTGGTGTGATCTAAGCGCCCTGCCTAAGGCTATTAGCTTAGAGCTAGCTAAGAAGGACGAGCTCTACCCGAGTTTAGTAGAGGGTGAGAGAGTATTTACTATCGGAAGCCCACTCAACCAGCAAAAGATTGTTACAAGCGGAATTGCCAGCAAAGTTGAAAAGAACGCAATCATCTCAGACGTCAATATAAATCACGGCAATTCCGGCGGGCCCTTATTCAACTCACAAGGGCAGGTGGTAGGAATCACGACATTCGGTGATTTCACCTCTCACGGGGGCCCGGGTGTTTCAGGCATCTTGAAGATCGAAGAAGCGCTTCCGGTCGTTGAGCAAGCAAGATCAAAAATGGGGAGCACGAAACGTCCGGGTCCAGAACTTCTGCCTGTCGAACCGACTGACGCGTTCCCGATCGACGCCATCAAAAGCACGCTGCTCCAGGAAAAGTTCGATGCTAAACCGTACAGCATGGGTATTGGCGACTTTGACCTTGTAATGATTACTCCTCCTCTTAAGTATCGCGCAGAGAGAGAATCCGATATCAGGGCCGCAAAAGAGAAGGGCAAGCGTAACCGAAAGAGCGAAGTCGCTGTGCAGGACAGCTTTCGACCCCTTGAAGATCTGAAGAACTGGGAGGTCTATGTTGGAGAATACAAACCGGTGCTACTCATCCGAGCCACTCCAAAACTAAGGGAGACCGGTGGCTCCATCTTTCTTAGATCCTTAGCTGCTTCGGGAGGAGCATACAACGTCCCGGCAAAAATGCGATTCAAGGCAGATTTCTACAAGATGAAGCTAGAGTGCGGCGCGAAGGAGATAGTGCCGGTACTCCCAGGGAAAATAGCTCACGTGGTGGATGTTCGTAGTGGACTGGTTAATGCGACGGACGCAACCTATGAAGGCTTCTACGAATATCCGGCCGACTCTATCGGCCCATCCTGCGGTGGAGTAGTGTTAACCCTCTACGGAGAGAAAGATCCGAACAAGGCATTCACTAAGAAACTGGACGAAAAGACGGTGACTCGGATTTTCGAAGACTTCGCTCCCTATCGGGTGCAGCAGTCTAGTGGGCAGCCGAAGTAAGGCTCAACCCGCGGGGCGCGTCCCGCCTGGTCGCCGGCTGGCTCAGATTTGAGTCTGTGGATTTTATAGGGGGGCCAGTCCCCCGAGCAGCGGGAAGATTCTGTCCGGGGCGTTGAACATCCCCACTCAAGCCAAAATCGGGCTTGAATGGGCCACCGTCCAAGCTGTCGACGAACAATCACTTCCCAATCTTCTCCCTCAGCCGCTTCTCCTGCTCGTCGGTCCAGTACCCGCAATCCAGGCGGATGAACACCGAGGTATATGGAATCGTCATCCGCGTCTTGAGAACGAGAATGTGGAACGTCTTACCGGCTTCGTCGAGCTTGGAGATGATCTCCTCGTGCGGCAGCGATTGCACCTCGGGCTTGACGTCGTCGAACTGACTGAGAAAGTGAGTCAGCTCTTCGCGATACACGGTCACGCCCGGAGCATCGCTCTCCGGGACAACGTTCAGTTCCGCGTCGGTGAAGATCACCGGACGGACGTGTGCGGCGTTGGCAACTTTATTCAGAACTTTCCTGACGACGTCGAGCTGGTCGCCACCGGTCTCAATCGTTTCTATGCCCTCACTGGTTTGTAACGGGTAAGCGGAGTCGACGACTGCGATCCAGTTTCGGTGGCCGAGAAGCGGGAGTTCCTGGTTGAGGCGGGAGAGCCAAGGGACGGACGGACGAGGGGCCTGCGCCGAAGGTGTGACGGTGAGAGTTAAGAGGCAGAGGGCTGCGAGTACTGGGATTCTTCTTGAAGGCATTATTGTCCTCGTGGGAGAGCCGAATGCAGAGATCCTTCGATTGCGGTTGGTCTTTGCGCTGGGCGCAAAGACCAATCCTCGCTCAGGATGACAGGACTTGTGTCTGGTGACAGGACTTGTGTCTAATGAGAAGCTCAACACGGAACCTCAGGGGCTTAAGGCCCGCAATCTCAATCGCGTCATCCGCGGCACGGCTAAAGCCGTGCCCCTCCAATGCCCTCTAGTCCTTGATGCCCAGCTGCCAGAACAGGAACGAATACACGTCTGTGAACTCTTCGATCTGCTTGGTCACGGGCTTGCCTATTCCGTGACCAGCTTTCGACTCGATCCGCAGCAGGATCGGACGCGTCTTGCTTGTCCCGTTTCTCGCCTCGGCCTGCATCAGAGCTGTCATTTTTTTGGCGTGCATGGGATCGACGCGCGTGTCCGTGTCGGCGGTCATAAAAAGGATCGCGGGATACTCCGTGCCCGCCTTCACGTGGTGATACGGCGAGTAGGCGTAGAGCCACTTGAACTG
Organism: uncultured Acidobacteriota bacterium; assembly: GCA_963807095.1. Classification (GTDB taxonomy): domain Bacteria; phylum Acidobacteriota; class Terriglobia; order Terriglobales; family Acidobacteriaceae; genus Sulfotelmatobacter. Next base: position 392,493 of record CAWEAF010000006.1, read on the forward strand.
CTCGGGATTTTCCGACGTCCCATATTCCGGGATCCAGAGTTTCGCGATCTGGAAATCCTGGTAATGCAGCATGTCGAGCAGCGGGACCTGGCAGATGACGGCGCGAAACAGGTCGGGACGCTGCGTGATCATGGCGCCCATCAGGAGGCCGCCGTTTGATCCGCCCTGAATGGCCAGATGATGCTTGTCCGTATATTTTTCGGCGATAAGGTGCTCGGCGGCCGCGATCATGTCGTCGAAGACGTTCTGCTTTTTGTCGAGCATGCCGGCGCGGTGCCAGTCTTCACCGAACTCGGCTCCGCCGCGCAGGTTGGCCACGGCAAAGATGCCGCCGTGCTCCATCCATAGATACGCGGTGCGGCTGAACGAAGGCGTCAGGCTGATGTTGAATCCGCCGTAGCCGGTGAGCAGCGTGGGATTTTTACCATTCTTCTGAAGACCTTTTTTATGCACGACGAACATCGGGACACGCGTGCCATCTTTAGAGTGGAACCATTCTTGCGCAACTTCGTAAGCTGAAGGATCGATGGAAGGCGCGTCGACTTTGGTCCAGAGAGACGGATTCGCGACGACGTCGTAACTGTTCTTTCCTGACACGAATTGCGCAGGCTTCAGCTCGACTCGGTAGATGCTTGGTGGCACCGTGAACGACTGGAATCCGAAGAATGCTTCGTCGCGATTCCACCGGCCGCTGGTTGAGAACACTGTGCCGATCGCCGGCAGCGCGATGTCACTGATCTTTTTTCCATCGAGATCGAAGACTTTCAGCTGCGACGTTGCGTTCTGCTCATATCGCGCAACGAGCTTCCCGCCGAAAACGGCCGCACCCTGCAACACCGCATCGGACTGCGGAATGATCTCCTTCCAAGCCTCGCGATCGAAGTTGCCAGCATCGGTGACGAACAGGCGATAACGGGGCGCATCTTCATTGGTGGTGATGTACACCTTGCCTTCGCACACGTCTGCGCTGTAGAGAAAATTCTTGCCCGTCGTGAGCCGGCTCGCAGCCTTGTCCGACTTCAGGTCCTTCAGATAAAGCTCCGATTTGGTCCATCCTTCGGAGACATGAATCAGCAACCAGCGGCCGTCATTCGAAAGCGAAACGCTCGGCCAGTCCTCGGGATCGCGGCCCTCGCCGAAAATGGGATCATCGGTTTCCACCGGGCTGCCGAGCAGGTGAAAGAAGACGTGGCGGTTGTACATCTCCTGTCCCGCCGGCACTTCTCCCTTTTGCGGATAGCGCGTGTAATAGAAGCCGGAGTTGTCGTGCAGCCAGGCAACGGAGGCCGCGCGGGTGCGCTCAATCGTGTCGGGGAGAATCGTTCCCGTCTTGGTCTCGATGACGTGAAGTGTGGACATCTCCGATCCGCTCGGAGAAGTTCCGTAGGCAACGTACCTGCCATTATCCGACGGGTGAAACCAGTCGAGCGCGATGGTGCCGTCTGCGGCAAGCTGATTCGCGTCGACCAGCACGCGATCCGGCCCATTCAGTTGGTCGCGGACGTACAGCACCGGCTGGTTCTGCATGCCCTCGCGCCGCGTGTAGAAATAGCGGCGTCCCGCGATCACGGGAGGAGTCACGCTCCCTATGGAAAGCAGTTCGGTGAGCCGCTTGTGAAGCGCCTGACGCCCGGGGAGCGGATCGAGCAGCGCGCGAGTGTAAGCATTCTCCTCGGCAACCCACTTCTGAGTCTCGGGCGAGCCTGATTTTTCGAGCCAGTGGTAATTGTCGATGACACGAGTGCCGTGAAAGATATCCGCGATCGGTTTCGGCTCGGCCACGGGAGGCGCATCGGGCACGTGCTCCGAACTTTGCGCGGAAGAAGCGGACGGAGCCGCTGATAATGACGATGACGGCTTCGAATTTCCGGTAATCACCGCCACAACAAAAGCGTGGACTGCACAGATCGACAAAACACCCAGCAGCAAGCGTCCCCCCGCCATACTCACCTCAGAAGCACCGAACCGCAGGCTTCAGCGTATCAGAAACGAGAGCCGCGACTTGTTTTCAGGGAGCGCAGTGAAATGCTATGATGATCGAGTCAAAGGCCGCCAGGCCGTGCCACACTCCTCAGTAGCTCAATGGCAGAGCATTCGGCTGTTAACCGAAGGGTTGTAGGTTCGAGTCCTACCTGAGGAGCCATTCTTTCAATGGCTTACAGCCGCGCAAATCACTCGCAAATCAGTTGACTGGCTTGAGGGCGAGCCGCTGGATACACCTATTCGGCGAACGGGCTCCAGTCCGTATATGCTTACGACACGTTGAACAGGCTCAACCAACTCACTTGGAAGAAGAGCGGCACTTCTCTGTCGACCTTCGCCTATGCTCCGTACCCGGCCGGCAATGTCCACACGGTTGCTGAACTGAGTGGACGCAACGTCACCTACGGCTATGACAACAACTATCGCTTGCAGAATGAAACCATCGCGAGCGACCCGGCCGGAAACAACGGAACGGAAGGCTACACCTACGACAACGTCGGAAATCGCCTGACGCTGAATTCGACCATCCCGTCGCTTTCGGGAGCCGTCTCGTACTCCTACGATCCGAACGATAGGCTGACGACAGACACGTACGACGCCAACGGCAACACGGTCTCCTCATCAGGTATTTCGTACAGCTATGACTTCGAGAATCGCTTGCTGATGAAGGGTGCGATTGTCGTGGTCTACGATGGCGACGGCAACCGAGTCTCGGAGACGGTCGGCGGAGCCACGACGAAGTTCTTGATTGATTCGCTCAACCCCACAAGACTCCCGCAGGTCTTGGACGAGTTGGTCAACGGCTCGGTCACGCGGACTTACACTTACGGGCGGCAGCTCATTAGCGAGAACCAGCTGATGGGCAGCACTTGGACGCCCAGCTTTTACGGGTATGACGGGCACGGCAACGCGCGCTTCTTGGCGAACGCTGCGGGGACGGTCACCGACACGTACACGTACGATGCCTTCGGCGCGCAGATCGCCAGTACCGGCACTACGCAGAACCCGTACCTGTACAACGGCGAACGCTTCGATAGCAACCTGAATCTCTATCACCTGCGCGCCCGCTACTACAACATGCTCACCGGCAGATTCGAGACCATGGACCCGGTGGAAGGTAAAACCGCCCATCCTGGTACCTTTCACAAGTACGTTTATGCCGCGAATAATCCAGTAAATCGGGTTGATCCAACTGGAAAACAGGTCGAAGAAGAGGATCTCATAGTGTACGAGGAGGATGCGGCGAGATACGTCGGAGAAGAGAAGCACCACCTCATCCAAAAACGGTTCGCATGCCTATTGAGCGAGTCGGCAGGCCTGATGACTGCAGCATTGATGGACGGAGAGACGATGCACGATCTCTACGACACTCTATGGCGCGATGAAATTGCTTACGGCAAGACCTCGTGCGCAAAGACTGAAGATGTAATTGCTGCTGCCCTGGAAGTGTATGAGGAAGACCCGGCAGCCATGCAGTGGTTGGAAGACTATTATAGGTTAGAAGAGCTTGACTAGGGCGAGTTTTGAGAACGAGTGGGTGCTCTTGGCAGGTCACTTGGTGAGGAGAATCTGAAAGTGTCAACTGAAGAGTGGGAAGCTTTCCGCGTCCTCTATCGACAACTATGGAAAGCACATGCGGATCTCGCAACCCTGAGAACAATGTTGAAGACCTCAGAACTTGCGGCATCGCAGAACCGACCGGATATAGCGATCGCCGCTGTTAAAGGCTGGGAAGAGCGATTGGAAAGGGCTAGGCAAAAGAACTTCTACTTAAGATACTTGGCCAATTGCGAGGCACACATTGCGCGAGCTGAGCCTGATCACTCAGCAGCAACGTTGATTGAACTGATTTCGCAGGACCCGCCGAAGGACTTCCCTCCCAAGGCGACCTCGAACTAAGAGATGGTCTTCGTCGATTGTCTACGATGGCGACGGCAACCGGGTGAGCGAGACCGTCGGAGGAACAACCACCAAGTTTCTCGTGGATGACAAGAACCCCACGGGCTACTCCCAGGTCATGGATGAAATCGTGAACGGCTCCGTGACGCGAACCTACACCTACGGTCGCCAGCTCATCAGTGAAAACCAGCTTGCGGGGAGCACCTGGACGCCGAGTTTCTACGGCTACGACGGCCACGGCAACGCGCGCTTCCTGGCAAACACTGCGGGTACGATCACGGACAGCTACACGTTCGACGCCTTCGGCGCGCAGATCGCCAGCACGGGGACCACGCCGAATCCATACCTTTACAGCGGCGAGCGCTTCGACAGCGCTCTGAATCTCTACCACCTGCGCGCCCGCTACTACAACATGCTCACCGGCCGGTTCGAAACCATGGACCCGGCGAGGGGCAATATCTTCAGTCCTGGCACGCTGCACTCGTACGTCTACACCAGGAACAATTCAGTTAACCTGATCGATCCGACAGGACTTGCTGATACCGTCGAGTATGGGGAGGTAGACTTCTATGACACCTTAACAACCAGAGGAAGGCTGTTTGGCAGGGCAGGTGAAGACATGGAATTCCATCATGTTATCCCCAAGCGCTTTGCGTGTCTGTTTGGCGTTACCGAAGGGCTGATGATAGCCCTTGCCGTGGATGCAAGGAGCCATGATGCGCTCGACTATTTGTGGAACTCGGAAGAGGATCTAGCAGGAGAGCCCTGTGAGCAGGACATTCAGGTCATCAAGGAAGTGTTGATGGACATACATTCCGCAGACCCGGACGTACTGGCTAGTATAGATGCCTGGCTCAAGACCCTCGGCGATGTGGGTCTGTTTTACTAGGGAGCAAGTAGCCACGATTCGACTGAAAGAGCGGAAGAGAAGATCGGAATGTGCGACCAAGCTCCTCAATTGTCGCTAATGCGGGGGCGAAGGATGCGAGTTGAAATGACGGCAGAGACAAATGCCTCGATCCCTGAACTAAAGCAGGCCTGGGACTTTACGCTCGCCGATTTTGAGCGGCACCCAGTATGGATTGGCGTCCACAATGTTGATTTTGGCAAACCGTGGTACGAAAAATCGAATGAAGCTACTTTTCGACCATGGACCGGCGATTTTCCGGCGTCAACCACGCGGGGAATAGTTTTGGTTTCCGCGACGTTCACTCTACGCGACACCACCACGTATCCCGGGTACTTCACGGTCTTGAATACCGATTGGGATGCGCCGCCGCCCCCCAGAAGAACGCGAGGCGGTGGGATGGTTGATGTCGGCAAATTTAGCGAACGCTACGGGGGTGATCTGGCTATATTGGGGTTGCAACACCCCAAAATCTTCGTCGGAGATCAGCGGTTCAGTTTTTGGGGGGGGCGCAAGGGTATTCCGGTTGAAAAGCGGAAACACTTCTATGACGCCACTGGAAAATCTCCGGGGGCAATCTTCCCGCTGCGGTTTGAAGCAGACCCGAAGCTTGCGGTCGGCATTACTACCGGTCAGGTCACCGGCTTTTATCGGACATCGTCTTACGGGAAGGCCCCTTACATTGAACTCTAGGCTTGAGATTCTTGTGAAATCGAAGCTTCAGACAGGCCCCGGCAGTCACTGACCTGCCCCCAATTTTTGTTCACGTAAGAATACGACAACTTTCTTTCCCACAATCGCGAGAATGCTGCCCGAAATCATGCCCGACGCCTCGCAACAGGTCGTCACCGAAGGTCAACCGAATGCACCATCTGGAGAATGGACGATGCTGAAAACACTGATGAATAGGGGCTGAAAGAGGGGCGCGGCAGGATTTCAACTGCATGAACCACGGTTGACGGCAGCAGCTTCACGGAGGAAGAAAGGATCAAGTCCACGTCTTCCGACGATACAAATCACGGAAAATCAGTTCTCGGTTTTTCATGCATCTGCAAGGACTAAGATTGCTGACCGTGCTCGGTTAAGTCCTTTGTTCGACGTTTTCAGGCGGATTCGAGTCCTACCTGAGGAGCCATTCTTTCAATGGGTTAGCTCGATTGCGCCCGTCTCCGAACTGCGCTGCTCTGATCCAAATGGTAGCCGCTAGACGCGTTGCGTTAGGGGGATGACCACGTCCCGCCCTTCTCCCGCAACCAACACGGGGCGGGCCGCCAGGCGCAAATCAATCCCCGACATCTAATGTTGATCTCTCAGCAAGGCGGAAGCGGCCCAGAGCACCGGGGCCTGTCCGTGCATGTCGCCGGTACGGCGCGGCCGTGTCAGGTAATACTCGAGGTCGTTTTTCTTGCCCGTACCGACGCAAACATTGGTGACGTCGGCATTCTGATCGATGTAACCGACGAGAGCAATCCAGGCTTTGCGCGCCGCAGGACCATAGGTCTCTTCATCCAGCCAACCATTCTTTACGCCCGTGATCATGGCAAAGGTGAACATTCCCGTGGAAGAAGTTTCCGGCCACGCCTCGGGGTGGTCAATGAGCTGATGCCACATTCCATCGGCACCCTGGTTCGCCAGGAGCGCCTTCATCATTTTTCGATAACCGTCAAGGATTCGTGCGCGCCTCGGATGACTGGCGGGAAGTGAACGCAACAATTCCGCCATCCCAGCGGCGAACCAGCCGTCGCCGCGTCCCCAGAAGAATGGGACATCCGGCGCGTGGAAGAAGAGACCGTTGGGCTGCTGCAGCTTGTCAAGATAAGCCACCATCTCCAGCGCGGCACGGTCGAGATACTTGGCGTCGCTGGTTGCGCGGAATGCTTGTACTTGAAGGATCGTGCTCATGTACATGTCATCGACCCAGAAGCGAGTTTCCGGAGAAAGACCTGGCGCAAGGCTTTCGGGCTTCATGCCTTCGCGAACCTGAACGCCGGGCGGCAGATTCTCCCATTGAGTCTCGGCGAAAGACTTTCCTAGCTCCAGATACTTAGGATCTTTGGTCTCGATATAAATCTCCAGAGGCACAGCACCAAACACGGAAAAATCCACGTGGCGCTCGCGATGGATCAGTTCTGAGCCCGGAGGTGTGAGCAAAGGCTCGAATCTCTTGATCAAGTCGGCCGTGAGTTCCTTGTTGCCGGAAAGGTGGGCGAAGGTCAGCGCGCCGTACCACGCGCAGACCTCCGGATAGATAATCCTCTGCGGATCCTGGTGCGGGGTGGTCACGAAATGTTGCGCGACTCGCTTGCCTACTTCCAGCGGAGAAGTTCCCGCAGGCCAGTTCGAGAAATACTTTTCCTGACCAAAGCCCAGGGACGCGGCAATTAGCAAAATGCATGCGACTCCGAGTATGTGACGAGGATTTCTAATCACGTTTACGCTCCGGTGTCAAAATTTAGGCTAGAAACTGGTACTTGTCTCACAAATAACCGTTGCAGAGAGGGCTTGGCCCTCAGGAGCTAAAGCCTCACTTTATGGGGCTTCTAAACGGCACGGCCTGAAGCCGTGCCCTTCCCAAACCATTTAGGAAACCAGTTCTCGTTACGTTGAACGCTTCCACTCTTTCAGTTAGCTCTCTGCGCGAAAATCAGACGGGGAGGCGTCAGCATTCCCGAAGGAAGCGGCTTGATGTCTTCCGTGTCCTGCGCAGAAAAGCGTGTTCCATACCGGCTGTTCAGCAGACGGAAGTCAGGGTGTGACCTGCCGGCAAGCTCGTTCATCGCGGTGTTATAAACCACGATTCGCAAGTGGTTCTGACCATCGTGTAGCAGATGGGTGACGTCCAACCTGTATGGAGGTTTCCAAATCCAACCGACAGACTGATTGTTTACGTACACCTGGGCGACTTCACGAACCGGGCTCTCGATCCCGGCGAAAAATCGCCCGTGTTTATCAATCGGCTCGATTGCGACACCTGGCCCGAAGTCCAGGGACACCTGTTGATGCGTTTTCGGAGAAAACGAAAAGTCTCGGTCGTAAATGACATTCCCCGAGTAATAACGCGCATCGTCTTCATCGCTCCAGGAGTTCAAATGCTGAACCTGCACGGCCTTGTGCAACGCGGGAATTGTCAGAGACCAGTCGGTTCCCAGTTCCATTGGTGAAGGCGGCAACTTTGGAGACTTCGTGAGAGAGGAATGAGGCTTCGCATGCAGATTACTGAACACCAAAACGCGAGATTCGTACGGCTCGAGGTCGAGTTGAATTTGCGCCCCCGTTCCAGCTGACGAGATATTGCCCGAGAACGGATCCCACCATTCGGCGCTGAGTTTCCTGGTCCGAAACGTTGCCGTGGCGGAGATCTGTTGATTGCCAGCATTCACCAGGAAGTAAATGTCCGCTGACGGGAGCGTGCGATGCACGAAGCCAAACTCACCCGTTTTAGGCGAGACCAGGACATCGGGAACTACATGCTGCGCAAGAGCGGCGCCCAATTGTCGTTCGTCGGCAACGAATAGGCCGCGGGCGCCCGTGTTCTGAAACAGTTCCTGCGAGATTGCGTGCACCTCTGCGGAGTCTTTTTGCGCCTCGACCAATCCGGCGCGCCTGTGCTGGAACTCGCCGCGTCGCGAGCACAATTCCGCCTTGTTGCGCATACTGCAGGATCTTCCGGTAGGTGGCAAGCGGCAATCGCTCAACATTCGGGAGCACCAACGCGGGATGCGGAATTCCTATCTTGTCGATGGTCTCGGCATCGATGAAGTCGAAATTAAATCCGGAATCCAGGATTTCAGGAATGATGTCTTTGGAGAGATTTTTCTCAAGCAGTTCGCTGACCGAATCCGTCCCCGGTTTAAAGTCAGACCAAACGTCGTCTGTCGGTATCAGAATGGCGACATCGTTCGACACTTCCCCCTGGCGCAAGAGGTAGCTGATCCTCTGCAGGTATGCGGTCAGTTGGGGCATCGCGGGCCACCAGGGATTGTGATCGTTGAAAGCTCCGGCAGCATAGAAACTCCAACCGGGTTCGGGAATTCGCGGCGGAGAATATGGCCAACCATGTCCGACGAGCTGGTTGATTCCTTGTAGAAAGAAGCGGTCCGCATCCGCCTTCATGTCGATGGGCGTTGCCCGAAATGCTGGCGAGTGGAGCCATGTCCAGGTCTCAGCGGAAGTCACATCCAGCTTGTTCAAGTGGCTTGCGGAAGACGCCCAACGCGACGGAGAGAATGCTCGCCAGTTGTCCCCCTCACCCTCGGGGAGATCGACAGAACTGTTGCTGAAAAGCGTGACTGCCGGAATTCCATAGGTTTGGGATCGAAACTGGGTGTGATGCTGCCGAGCCCACTCGCGTATGGGCATGAGGTAGTTTTCGTTGATGAGTTCGGTGAGAGTCCTTCCCCAATCGTGACGGACGCCGGCGCTCTCAGGGTCAAGGTCGTTGGTCAGCGCGGGAAGAAGTGGCAGGAGATCGTACCCGCGGCGTTTCTTGAACTCCTGCGGCAGATGGCTGGTCCAATCAGAGCCGTACACTTCAAGACTATCGCTGAAAACTGCATAAGGCGGGTTGTCTCCGAACGCGCCGAGGAGCGAGTCGGCCACCGCGCGCAAATGATTATCAATGGCAGTGCGATCAAAGTGGTCAAGAACAAATCCTTCCGCACCAATGGCGGCACGTTTCACCATCATTCCCGTCCGGCCGGAAATGTACCACGTGATGATGCGCTCGCCGCTGGAATCTTCGGGCAACCTCAAGCGCCCATTTCCGACAGACTTCAGGTCAAGCATCTGCGGGCGAACGGTCGACTTCAAGTCGCTAACAAATGCAGCGATCAGTTCTTCTCCCTGATCGACGGCTGGAACGGCCATGGTGTTTTGCCCCACTGCTACGTGAGAACTGACGATTCGCAGCTTGCCGGCAGCTTCCGTGACTGGAACGTGGGGTCCTCCAAACGGCCAACCACTGCCGAGCGTCACATCGAACCGTAGACCAAGCTGGCGGGCCTTGTCGGCCGCGAAACGGACATCGTCAAGGAACTCCCCGGACAGGAATGGGACATTACGAACGCCGTGCTCGGGATCGTCGAGCTGAAGAGGGTAAACCGGCTGCAATTCAACTCCGCCAATGCCTGCATCTTTCATGGCCGTGAGCTCGCGCTCGAGTTCAGCCTTCGATACTGCTGGACCAAACCACCACCACCGCATCATGATCCGGCAATCGTCGGGGGGAGTTCGAAATCCTGCGCGCACGCGGTCCAGATCATCTGCCAACGTGCGCCCGGTGCAAGCGAGAATTCCAAGCAAAAGAACGCAGCCAAGACGAAGGCGAGGCTGAGGTAGGCGCAGCTTAAATCCCGGATTTTCTAATCTGATCGAGAGCGCGAGGTCTTCTGAATTTGCAGGACGTATTTTCACGAGACTTGTGATAATTTACATCGCTGATAGACTGTTTAGGAAGTCCAGGGACCATCTCACCGTGGGAAAACGATCAAAAAAAGTGAAGCTGAGTGATATTGCCCGGGCTGCTCGGGTTAGCACTGCAACAGTTTCCAGGTTCGTCGGCGCGCGCGGAGGTATAACCCCGGCGACGCGCGACCGGATTGTCGCGGCGGCCGAGCGCCTTGGGTTCGACATCGAGCAAGGCAGGAAGTCGCGGATCATCGTCTTTCTCCTGAGCAATCGCAGCGTTCTGCATCCCTTTCACTCGGCCGTTCTGATGGGCGCGCAAATGTATTGTGGCGAGCACGATTACGCCACGCTGTTTCTTCCGTTCCACTATCCGACCACGGCGGGAACCGATGATGTTACGCTCCCCGAGATCCTTCTCCAACGCAAGATTGTGGCGGGGGTCATTGTCGCGGGCACGAATTCGAAAACGCTGTTGCGCTTGCTGACGCGAAAGGGCATTCCGTGGGTGGCACTAGGTAACAATGTGCTCCAGCACGAATCGGCAGATCTCTCCGGAGGGGGTGCGATTTACTTCGACGACATCAGCGGGGCCCATGAAGTCACGCAATATCTACTGTCGCTCGGGCACCGCGAGATCGCCTTCATCGGAAACCTGAATCTTCCATGGTTTGTGCGTCGATATGAAGGCTATGCCCGTGCCATGCACGAGGCAGGACTCAAGACACGACTCCATGACAGGACCTTTCGTGAAGGCGAGGACATGGGCTATCTGACTACCAAGTTGATTCTGCAACAGCCCGACGTGCCGACAGCGATTTTTGCAGGGGATGACACAGCCTGTCGCGGCGTCTACCAGGCGGCACGCGACCGGGGACTTCGGATTCCTGAGGACCTAAGCGTCGTCGGTTTCAATGACACTCCAGAAGCAGCGGCGCTCAACCCGCCGCTTACATCGGTGCACGTCTTTACCGACGAACTGGGAAAACAGATGGCTGAAACTCTACTGGAGCGGATCGCCAATCCCAATGCCCAAACCGTCACGGCGGAGTTGCCTACACGCCTGATCCGACGAGAATCCTGCGCCCCGCTTTCAGGAGCCGGCAATGTGCAAAATCGTGCATTGCTGGTGGGCACGCCAGCGGAGTAGAGATCCGCACAGCCGCTATTTCGCATCGTGAAATCTTTCACGTAAACGCTGAAATTTTGCTTGACAGTGGTGGATTTGCGATGATCTAGTTCTTCGCATTGGCCCTCGTGTCGAAGAAAAACCATTTTCCAGCACACAAGGGTTATTGGGGTTCGCGCCGAAAAAGATAACTGTTTTTTCCGCAATCGCGCTTTTGCCGGCTATGAAACGGCGTTTGCGGGCAACAAAATGCTTTGCAGGCGATTTCGTGGGGTTTTATACGCCGCTCCGCAATGCGAAAGATCTCTCTCGCGGGGCAGCGGGCGGCCGCTCAACAACATTCCAAGGAGAATGCGAAAATGTCTCGGACATCTTATCTCGCGGTGCTGGCCGGTTTGCTGCTGGCGTGTGCGCTCCCGTCAGCCGTATTCGCGCAGCAGGTCGCGGTCGCCCAAGTCGCGGGGCAGGTCAGCGATAGCAACGGGGCGGCGCTGGTTGGGGCAAGTGTCAAAATGACAGAGACCGACCGCGCGGTCGTTCACTCGGGGACGACCGATGCGAATGGGAATTATCTCTTTCCCGGCTTGCCCGTCGGTCACTACAAGCTCGAGGTGACGAAGCAAGGTTTCAAGACGTTCGTGCTGAACGAGGTCGTGCTGCACGTGAACGATCACGTTTCGCTGAATGCGTCCCTGCAAGTTGGGTCAGTAGCTGAGACGGTTGAGGTCACGAGCGAAGCCCCACTTCTGCAAACGGAAAGCGCGGCCATCTCCAACGTGGTGGATTCGCAGCGCATGGTCGACCTGCCGCTTAACGGCCGATACGCCACGCAACTGGTGCTGCTGGCCGGAGCATCACTGAACGCTCCGGGCGGAGACGAAAGTGGCAGCAAGAACTTCTACAGCTCGCAGACTATTTCGGTTGCGGGTGGCCAGGCGAACGGAACTAACTACCTGCTCGACGGCGGCGACAATAATGATACTTTCTCCAATGTAAACCTGCCTTTTCCTTTCCCCGATGCGCTGCAGGAGTTCAGCGTAGAGACCAGTGCATTGCCTGCCCGGAACGGGTTGCACCCCGGAGGCGTGGTGAACATCGTTACAAAATCCGGAGGCAACCGCATTCACGGCGATGTGTTTGAGTTCTACCGCGACGGTATCTTCAATGCGACGACCAAACGGTTCGTGCCGGCGACGAGCACCGCTGCACCGGCGCCGGACACTCTTCTTCGGAATCAATTTGGGGGCACGATCGGGGGAAGGATTATCCCTAACAAATTGTTCTGGTTCGCGGGCTATCAGGCTACGCGGTCCCGCTCGTCGACCAGTGCGCAAACCCACACCGTGACGCAACAGGCCCTTAGTGGCGATTTCACGGCCTTGGAAGCCAGTCCTTGCGTCTCAAAAGCAAGAACGCTCAAGGGCGGCTTCACGGCAAATAAGATCAGCCCGTCAAGCTACGATTCTGCCGCTTTGACGTTATTTAGCGGCGGCTACGTTCCGATTTCGACCGACCCTTGCGGCCTGTTCACCTACAAGCTCCCTTCCATTGACAACGAGGACCAGATCATCGGGAAGGTCGACTATATTGTCAGCCAGAAGCAGTCGTTTTTCGGCCGTTACTTCATCGCCAACTATAAGCATCCGGCCCCTTTTGATATTCACAATCTGGTTCAGACAACCACGCCCGGGAACGGGGAGCGCGCACAGACTTTTACCTTGGGCCACACTTACACGTTCAGTGACATGCTCGTGAACTCGTTTCACGGAACGATCAACCGAAGGCGCGACAACCGCGCGCCGGATCCCAGGGACATTAATCCGGGGACGCTGGGCGTGAACATGTTTTCCGCCGTACCGGATTTTCTGTTATTCAGTATCAGCAGCTATTTCAATGTGGGTTGCGGCACCTGCGCCCCAGGATATTTCAATGTAAACACGTTGCAGGTTGCTGATGACATTGATTGGATGCGAGGGAAACATCACTTTGCCTTCGGCGTGGATTACATTCAGACGCAGAACAACACGCTCACGGGTTTCGACGAAAACGGCACGTACTCCTTTACGGGGAATGTGAGCGGTGATGGGCTCGCCGACTTCCTGCTTGGCCAGCAATCGGGCTTTACGCAGAGCCGGGCGCAGAAGGTCGCATATCGAGAGAGGATTCCGAGCCTGTACGCGCAGGACACTTACAAGGCAAACAAGAGCCTGACCATTACCGCCGGAGTGCGGTGGGAGCCCAGCCTCTGGCCGCATGATTTCTTCCACCGCGGCAGCCTCTTCAACCTCAACGACTTCTTGAACAATGTTCATAGTGGGGTGTACCCCTCAAGCGGCGCGGCAACCTCCGCGCCTCCCGCTGGAATGTTGTACTCCGGCGATCGAGGAGTGCCGGCGTCATTTACCAGCAATCACTACCTGAACTTTGCACCGCGATTTGGAATCGCATGGGATCCTACCGGGAAAGGCAATCAGAGCATTCGTGCCGGGTATGGCCTGTTTTACGACTCCAGTATGGTTTGGTTTTCACAACGACTCGCCTCCAATCCGCCGTTCGTGAACCAAATCGACACGACCCAGGGGTGCGGAACCTTTAGCAACCCGTGGCAGAACTACAGCACCACGGCAGGTTGCGTTTCCGGTTCCAAAACGAATCAGAATCCGTTCCCCGGGGGGACTACGTCCTTTCCGCCAGGATCGTTCTGGGTGACGCTGCCGAACCAGATGCGGCCTCTTTATATGCAGCAATGGAACCTCAGCTATGAGCGTCAGTTCCTGAACGAGTGGTCGTTCTCGGTGGCTTACTTGGGGAGCCGCAGCTTGCATGTCCCGCTGGCGTTCGATGCCAATTTCATCGACACGAGTGCGGCAGTCTGCGCTGAATTCGGAGCTACCGGTTGCACGACTGCGAATGAACCACAGCGGCGGCACCTTTACCAGATTGCCACGGCGAACCTCACCAGTCCGCCGGCGGCGGGTCAAACGACGCCGCAGTATGCCGAGGGGTTTGGGGCGATCGACCGTGCGGATGACACAGGGTATTCGAACTACAGCGCCTTACTGGCAACCGTGCAGCACCGCTTCCGCCACGATTTCAGCGTCCAGGCAAACTACACGTATTCGCACTGCCTGAGCAACGGCGACTTCAACGGCGACCTGCGGCAGAGCTATTACATGGTTCAGAGCGACCCTCGCCTGGAGTACGGGAACTGCAATTTCGACATTCGGCACATCTTCAATACCTCCGTGGTTGCGAGCACCCCATTTCACGGTACCGGGGCAATGAGGTTGCTGATGGGCGGATGGCAGGTTGCCCCGTCAATCCGCATCTTGAGCGGCTATCCAGTCAACGTCGTGAACGGAAAGGACTCGCTGGCGGACGGCAACGAGAGCTCGGGCTCAAACGTAGGCGCCCGGCCTGAACTGGTGCCGGGACAACCGGTCTATGTGAAGAAGTGGGTGAGCTGCGGAACCGGCGGCGTGAATATCTGTTACCAGCTGTTCAACCCAGCGGCATTTGCTGATCCGACCAGTGCCACAGCTCCGGTCGTCATTACCCCGAAACTGGGGAATGTTTATGCGTACACCCCGGTTCGCCGAAACGCGTTTTATGGGCCCGGAATGATGCGTGTCGACGCGAGTCTGAGCCGCACATTTCCGATCAGAGAAATAACGCAACTTGAACTTCGTTTCGAGGCGTTCAACCTGATTAACAAGATGAACATCAGGCCCACGAGTGGAATCGGAGCAGCAGCGGGAATCAACAGTTCGACTTTCGGGTTCATCACGTCGGCACCCGGGGCCGGCTTCTTCCCCAGTGACTATGATCCGCGCATTCTGCAGCTTGCCGTCAAACTGCACTGGTGAGTGTGTAGCTGAGAGTTGCTGTTTGATCACCGCAGCTCTCAGCTTTTCGTGTAATACTTGCCCGCTGAGCGCAGAGCATGACACGCGAGAGACTCCTCAAAAGTCTTCGGTGAGAACACGTTCCTTGCATACGTCCTGCGAGAGACCTCAGTAGAGAGCGAGAATACAGTTGATCAAGACATGCTCGGTATTTGTAGGTGTGTTGTGTTGCCTGTCGGTCGCCGGTGCACAGCAGGGTTCCGGCCCGCGCGCCATAGTTACCGTTCGCAACCCGATTCAACTTACCCGCAGCAATGAGACGATTTCGATTCAAGCGAACGAGTTGAAGAAGGCTTTATCAGTGGACGACATTCGGCGCGTCCATGTCAGGGATCAAAAGGACGGGCACGACTTGCTTACCCAGGCTGTCGATGACGACGGCAACGGGAGCACGGATGAGTTACTGTTCCAGACTAATATGGGGCCCGGCGAAACCCGTACTTTTGAATTGAGCGTTGGCGAGCGGCGCATTCCGACTCCGGCAGACTTCAAGGTGTATGGCAGGTTCGTGCGCGAGCGTGAGGACGATTTTGCGTGGGAGAACGACCGAATCGCGCATCGAACGTACGGCGAGGCCCTCGAGACCTGGCCGCAAGAGCCTCTCACCAGCAGCGCCATTGACGTTTGGGTCAAGCGTGTTCCGAGGCTCGTGATCAACGATTGGTATATGGTTGACGACTACCACCACGATCACGGGGAGGGAGCCGATTTTTACTCGGCGGGAAGCACTCGCGGATGTGGCGGAAACGGCATTTGGGCCAATGACCGTTTATACCCTTCGGTGAATTTTCATAATTCGCGAGTCTTGGCGAACGGCCCTCTCCGCCTGATATTCGAACTGACGTATCCCGCGTGGGATGCCGCTGGTACCCGCGTGTCTGAGATTAAACGCATAACGCTCGATGCCGGCCAGAACTTCGATCATTTTGAGAGTCATTACACGATTGAAGGCGCTGCCAGCGTGTCGAGCGCCGCAGGCATTCGCAAAGGCAAGGACGCAGTGGCGTCAAATTCGCGAGAGGCGGGCACCCTGCGCAGCTGGGAAGCGCTGGATAGTCACGGCAAACTCGGCTGCGCGGTCATCGCTGACCCTGCCATGCTCACTGCTTTCCCTGAGGACGCCAAGAACTTTCTAGCCATAATGAAGATTCCTGAAAACCATGTCGTCTCCTACTACGCGGGATTCGGGTGGAGCGAAGCGGGATTCGCGACGTCGGAAGATTGGGGACGTCAGGTGGCAGAGTTCTCTGAACGAGTGCGTGCGCCGTTGCAGGTGACAGTGTCAGCGGCTTCGCAAAAATGATTTCGAACTATCTGCTTGCCACCCTCTTGTCACCGTTTGCCAATCATTCCTTCTTACAACGAGTGCTTTTCATGGTGAGTCCGAAAATGAGATCTGCCACACTGATATTCCTCGCATTGGTTTCGTCTGCATCCTCATTGGTGGGCCAAAGTACGAGCGGGGCGAAAGTAGTGATTTCGTTACCTCGCAGTGCAGGTAACGCTCATCGTTTGACGCAGGATTTGAAATTCTTCAACCTTTCCTACGAGACTGGCGCGGGAAAGATTTCCATGCCTGAGTCATTGACCGCAAAGTGGCGCGCGGATGGCAAGTTCAAAGGGACGGCACGCACCGAGGACGGACGCGTTCTCACTCTGACCTCGGAGCGGCAAGGCTCCAACTACGAGGTGCGCCTCACGGCGCTGCCCAACACCGGCATTACCCGGTGGCATTTTTCCTTCGACTGCACCGGTGGCGAATATCTCACTGGCCTTATGGAGCGATTGGTCGACGGGCCGCAACAGGAAACCTGGAAGCCGGGAAGAACCGAGTCGCTAAATCTGCGTGGCCAGAGCGTAGATATGCTGGTCAAGCCGACTCTTTCGCTTTATGCCCCTTTTTATATTTCCTCGCGAGGATACGGATTATTTGTCAAAGGCACGTGGCCCGGGCATTTCGATTTCTGTGCGTCGGATTCGAGCCAGGTACAAGTTGAATTCGAAGGCCCGTCGCTGGATATGAAGATCTATACATCCGAAGATCCTGCTGCGATTGTCCGCGAGCACGCCATGGATGCAGGCCCGCCGGTGCTCCCTCCCAAATGGATGTACTCGCCATGGAGGTGGCGTGATGAACACACCCAGCGCGCCGCCTATTACGACGGAACACCCGTCACCGGCCCGTTCAACTCCGAGTTCATGGAAGACGTGCTGATGATGAAGGCGTATGGGATTCCAAACGGAGTGTATTGGATTGATCGTCCCTGGGGGCCGGGCAAACAAGGGTATGACGATTTTGAGATCGATCCGAAACGCCTGCCGCACTTTGAAGAATCGATCAAATGGCTGAATCAGCAGGGAGCGCAAATGATGCTGTGGATCGGCCCGTATTTTCAGGGCCACATGGCCGACGAGGCGCTCGCGAAACACTACAACATGCCCGGCCAGGTACCGGCGCGCAATAACTATCCGCTAGTGGACTTTACCAATCCTGAAGCGAAGCAGTTCTGGGAAGACGGGGTCGGGAAGCTGCTGAAGCTGGGCGTGGTCGGCTTCAAGATGGACCGAAGCGAAGAGAACATCCCCGATGACGGACCCGAGAAGCTTTTTGACGGCCGATCTCTGCGCGAGAATCGCAACGCGTATCCCGTCGAGTACGTTCAGGCTGGCGACGAAGTCGCGAAGAAATATCATCCCAATGGTGACTATGTCCTGATGCCGCGTGCCGCCTACACTGGCAGCTCGCGGTACGGGGTTTTCTGGGGCGGCGACATCGGCGGAACTCAAGCCGGCCTGCGCGCCGAAATCGTAGCGGTGCAGCGAGCGGCGGTGATGGGCTATCCCAATTGGGGTTCGGATACTTGCGGATACAACCGGCAACTGCTCGAACAGGAAACCTGTGCTCGATGGCTCGAATTCAGCGCATTTACTCCGATCATGGAACTAGGGCCGACAAAAAACGTAGGGTTTTGGAACCTGCCGCGGCCTCCGAGTTATGACGAGACTCTCATTGCGGTCTGGCGGCTTTACGCGCGCCTGCACCAGCGGATCGCAGACTACAGCTATCAATATGCCCAGCAAGCGCACAACACAGGCATGCCGATTGTGCGGCCACTCTTCATGGCTGATCCGACGGCAAGCGATGCCTGGGCGAATTGGTGGACTTATTTGTATGGGCCGGACCTGTTGGTTTCGCATGTTTGGCAAATCGGTGACCGCGAAGTGCAGGTTTACTTGCCTGCTGGCGCGAAGTGGCGTGACGCGTGGAATCCAAAGAAAGTCTATGACGGCGGGCAGACAGTTACTGCCCATGTCGAAGTGCACCAGATCCCGCTCTACATAAGGGACGGATCGGCGCTTGATCTAGGTGATCTGAACCGGGAATGGGAGGAATCGGTCGCCGTCGCGCATCAAAAACCTAATCTCAAGATGCTCGATGCCGGCGTGGTGAAATGGTTTGAGAGCCAGACGGCAAAGTGACTTCGCAACCACTGTCCAACGTACAGATTCCGTAGCCATAGCTTGGGCGCCGTGTTCGCTTCGAAAAAAGCGGAGCTTCGGGATCTACGGCTTCAACTCAGTTGTGCGTCTCGGCGATTATGATCGTAGCCAGGTTCGCCTGCTGCAATTGTTGATTGATCTGTGGCAGCTGCGTTGTCTTGAAGGAGTTCCAGCTTTCGACCGCAATCTTCATAGCAGCGCTTGAGTCCCGGTATACTTCAAGAGCCTGGGCGGGCACCGCTCGGTCGCCAGTCTCGACAACTCTCAAGGCCGAGGCGAGTCCGGTGTTCGCGGTCTCCAGGCCACTGATACGAGGTGGTGCTTCGCTTCCACTCAGAATCTTCTTAATCGAATTTCCGGCGTCGACGATGCTCGCTTCCAGGCCGCCGTGTTCCTTGAGGCTGGACTGCAAATCAGACAACTGCTTTTGCGCCGAATGGACCTCCGCCAAAATGCGGCGGCTCTCGCGGACCTTGGCATAAATCTCTCGGCCGAGGTCCAGTTGCTGCTCGAGTTCATGGGCGGTCGCCGGGCATCGAGGGTCCATGACGACAGTGAGCGGCTGCGTCAAAGTCCTGCCGTTAATCGTGAGCCGGACTTCGTAGGTTCCAGGGATGGCACGCGGGGCGCGCGGAGCACCGTATTCGCTATCCGCACCAGGGCTTCCGCCATCGGTCCATCTAAGGTCCCAGACGAAACGATGCATGCCCGTGGACATCTCCAGGCGCTGCGGTTGGGGGAACCAGCGCTCGGCGATGGGCACAGGCGGACGCTTCTGATCCCGCGGGATGGAGGAAGAGAAAGTGCGCGTGAGATTCTTCCTGGAGTCGACGATTTCGAGCTTGATGTTCTCCGCGGGCGACTTCAGAAAGTAGTCGATGATCGCGCCGTTCGGGGGATCTTCCGCAGTCGGTTCCTCTGGCGGAAGCGGAGTTCCGGAGAATCCGTCGTTATCGATGCGGTAGGCTGTTGCGGGACGATAGAGCCACGCTCCTGAGGCTTGTTGAGCATCCGAGACCTGGCGCAGGGAAGTGATATCGTCCAAAATCCAGAAGGAGCGGCCGTGCGTAGCAACGATCAGGTCGTCCCCGTGAATCGCCATATCCTGCACCGAGGCAGGTGGAAGATTCAGCTGCAACGATTGCCAGTGATCCCCGTCGTCGAAAGAAACGTAGATACCCGGTTCCGTGCCGGCAAAGAGTAGTCCCTTTCTGGCCGGATCTTCGCGAATCGCGCGCGCGAACGACGCAGGCGCAATGCCGTCGGTGATGCTCTGCCAGGTCTCCCCGAAATCCCTCGTGCGGTAGAGATAGGGAGCCTGGTCGTCGAGGCGGTGCCGATCAACGGCTGCGTACGCTTCCGCAGCGTTGAAATGCGACGCTTCGATAAGCGAAATTCTGCTCCAGTTGCTGATTCCTTTCGGCGTTACGTTCTTCCATGTTTTTCCGCCGTCACGTGTGAGGTGAATTAGTCCCGTGTCGCTGCCGGCCCAGATTAATCGCGCATCCAGATTCGAAGGCGCAATCGTGGAGACTACGCCATATCCACGCTGCGCGGCGTTCTCGACCGTCGTGTTGCCTGCGCCATTTGACAGCGGCAGTTTTGCGCCGGTCAGATCGGGACTGATTTCTTTCCAGTGCAGGCCACCGTCGACGGTCTCCATCACATATTGGGTTCCGAGGTAGAGTCTTGTTTTGTCAATTGGAGAGAAAAGAAGGACTGGAGTCCAAGGGTCACGATATTTGCGCGCGGAAATCTCGGAGCCGAAGCTCTGCAGCGGCCAGGGAGTGATGTCCTGGCTGAACGAAGTGCGGAGATTGTAGCGGGCGACGCCGCCATAAGTCTGGCTGACATAAATGATGTCAGGATTTCTGGGATCGGGAGCCATATATCCGCTCTCGCTACCGCCGGCGGGAAACCAGTCGCGGGGAGTAATCTGCCCATGATCGGTGCGGCTGAAAACAGCGGCGGTGCCGCTATCCTGCTGCGTGCCGTAGACGACATACGGAAAGCGGTTGTCGGTGATCACATGATAGAGCTGGGCTGTCGGCTGGTTGTACCAAGTACTCCAGGTTTTGCCGTAATCGAGACTGATCGTAGTGCCCTGGTCTGTGCCGAGAACCATGCGCGCAGGATTCTTCGGATCGACCCATAGCTGATGATAGTCATCGCCGCCCGGCGCTCCGCGGACGATCGAGATCGTTTTACCGCCATCCTGCGAGCGGTAGAGGGCAACATTCGGAACGTAGAGGACATTGGGATTGTTTGGATCGACCGTGATATTTCCGAAGTACCACGCGCGGCTGGTCAGGCGTTTGTCCGCGTTGGCGAGAGCCCACGTGTTGCCCCCGTCGTCGGATCGGTAGAGGCCCGACTTTTGCGCAGCATCAACCAGAGCGTAGACGCGCCGTCCGTCGGACGAAACGGCCACTGCGACGCGTCCCCAGTCTCCGTCGGGCAAGCCGTTGCCGGTGAGGCGAGACCAGGATTGTCCCTCGTTCTGGGAGCGATAGATTCCGCTGCCTTGGCAATCGATGGGAGCATAGGTACTCCAAGGCGGACGCTGCGTGCACCATGTGCCTGCGAACAGGAGGTTGGGAGAATCAGTCGCGATCGACAAATCGGCGACGCCGATCTTGGCCCCGAGGTTCAAAACCCGCGCCCAGTGCGCTCCGCCATCGGAAGACTTGTACACGCCGCGTTCGTCGTTGGGCCCATACGCGTGGCCGAGCACGCCGACATAGACGGCGCCCGAATCTCGTGGATCGATCACGATCTTACTGATCTGTCGCGAATCGCGCAGCCCCACGTTCTGCCAGGTCTGGCCACCGTCGAGTGACTTGTAGACTCCGTCGCCGGAGGAGAGATTGGAGCGAATGTCAGATTCGCCAGTGCCGGCGTAGATTATTTTCGGATCTGATGGCGCGACGGCCAACGCCCCGATGGAAGCGATCCGCTGGCTGTCGAAGATCGGCATCCAGACCACGCCGGCGTCGGTGGTGTTCCAGACTCCTCCATCGACGGCGCCGAAGTAGAAGGTAGTCGCGTCCCCGGGAACCCCCGTGACTGCTACCGCGCGGCCGCCCCGAAAGGGGCCAATCAAGCGCCAGCGGAGGCTGCTGAACAGGTCTGAGGGGACCTGCGCAGCCGCAGTCAGAGTCACCGTGAAGAGGAGAACCAGGAACAGGGAACGGATCGATTTGGATGCGGGGACTGTTTTCATGTTCAGGCCAATAGTGTAACGGAGGATGAGAAATCTGAGTCCGTGAGTTGACAGTCACGTTGGTTGTGGAGCGGGCAGCACAGCGGTTCGGCCGGCTCGTTCGAATCGCTAGCTGATCAGTAACTCCGGGTCAGAATATTCGACCTAAATGCCACTTAGCGGACGTCCGCTTCCCACAAGATTGACATAATTGTTGTCCGCACATAGGACTGAGTCTCGGATGAAGGGAAATGCGCCGCGCGATCCTGATGACCCACGGCAA
The DNA here is from genome assembly GCA_963807095.1 of uncultured Acidobacteriota bacterium. GTDB lineage: Bacteria > Acidobacteriota > Terriglobia > Terriglobales > Acidobacteriaceae > Sulfotelmatobacter. Next base: position 414,705 of record CAWEAF010000006.1, read on the forward strand.
ATGAAGTTCGCCAAGCTTTGAATCCCAAATGGGGTTGACAATTCTTTATACTGCCAACCAAGGCGCAAAATCCTCCGTCGTATAGACCCGATATTTGTTTCAGGTAACGCGCGCACGGAAACATCTTCTGGAGCGTGGATATCCGATAGGCATGCTGCCGCCGCAGAGTGTCTGGACGCTTGCTGCTTGCTTTTGAGTCGGGCCACAACACTGAATCCGGCAGAATCCCCTATTGCGTAGTGCTTTGCGCGGAAACTGCGATGTTCACAGTTCCCGTTATTCCTGTAGCCATGATGATGTTCGCGGTGATTGTTTGATTGCCAGGACTGTTCAGCGTAGCGCCGTTAGGCCATGTGTGGGAGCCTGCATCCGCTGCGGTGAATTGATAGATGCCAGGAAGGACGGCGGCGCCGTCGGAACTGCTGAATTCTATCATGCTGTTGATGACTGTGTCTGGCTTTCCAGCGTACATGACATTAACGGTGACATCGAAGGGAATACCCGCCGTAGCCGTTGAGGGAGCGGTTATAACAAGGTTTGCGTGCGAGGTGCCGCAGCCAAGCATTGCCAGTACGATGAGGCCGACCACAAATGTTTCCACGCATCTCGCTCGTCGCAGGTCGACGGTTCGGTGTGAGCGGTCCCTGTCCGGCTTCCTCAATCCGAACCGACCAACACTCGTCGTGGCAGGCGATGACGGCTTTGCTGGCTTCTGAATCGCAAGGGTCGAATTTTCGCAGCTATTCTGCGGCATGGCGGTGGGGTTTGCCTAGTCGAACATCCAATCCAATCATGGGACCGTAGACGTTGATCCCATAGTTATAGAACTGAGGTTGAGACAAATAAGCATTCGATACGTGCATGTAATTCATGCCGGCGGAAAAAGAATACTTAGAATCGATGTTATAACGCGCCCCTACCCCCAAGTTATAGGTAAACGTGAGGTTTTGTCCCTGTGCGAAAAGGACACCCAAGGGTTCCTTCGCATTGATAATGCCGGCGCCGCCGCGTTGTTCGAAAAACGGTACGACTTTCCAGTTGCGGTAGACGAAATTCCGGCGGATGCCGAAGTCAAAGGAGTAGAAATGGGTCTCAGGTCCGCGGGGGATGACGGTGAGAGAGCCGCTGAAGGTGAAGTCCATATTGCCGCGGAATATCCATCGCCAGCCCACATTAGTTACGTGCCAGCGGAGGGAAGCGATAATCGGCACCAAGGTATATTTCAGCGGCGTCATGTTGTAGCTGTCGCCAACCGCAAAATCGTAAATGAACGGGATATTGACGGGATGCCATCCGACCTCGAGGCTGAACTCCCGCCGGTTCCTGTAGTAGATGTCAAGATTTCTGTCGTTGAATGGCCGATGATGGGCGATCAGGGCAGTCGAAGCTTTTACGCTTTCCCCCGGGGGGTCGGTTTTTGCATCGGGCACGGCCTCCTGACCGACAGAAGGGGGGCTTGGCTGTTCCGAACTGAACGAAGCGAAGCAGTTTTCGGTGTGAGCGGAGTAGATCTCCTCGAAACCCACGCTGGATTCGGCCGCGTTTAAGGGAGGGTCGGTGACGAAGCTGAGGTTCGCAAGGTCGATGGAAGCGGCGGGCTGAGACCCTTCTCTCAATCTATAAACAGGAAAAAAGGAAACCGGTCCATGCCCAGGATTTGCGGTAAGGCTGGCATTCCAGAGCCCGAAGGGAGATCTCCCGGTGGACTGAGCCTGAAACGGCAATGCCAATAGAAGCATGGCGAGCAAGGTGCTGGTTCGCGAGATAGTGCCGGCGGGTCGCAGACCCCTACCTCGAGCGGAGGCGGGTTTTGTATCACAGGTGGAACTAACGGGATGAAAGCCTCGAAACAACATCGTTTAGCAATTCACAGCGCTGGAATTTCTGGCCAGTTTAGCAGAATGCAAGCGGTGCATGCGCTTCAGTGTTTATGAGGCGTTGGCCAGAAGCTGAATTCAAAAGACGCGGCGACATCAGATTGGCGGCCGGTTGCCAGGAAAGGGATGAGCCAGCGCTCATATTGCACGTTGCCGGTGAAGCGGAAACCTTGACCCGCGAAGATGTCGGCATTCACTGCGACATCATTCTGGTTTCCGCCCTGGGGGAGATAGCCCGGATCAAGGGTTCGATGGCGGAGTTCGAGGCCGATTCTGCGGCGAGGGCTGAGCCAATAATTCGCGCGGACTTGCTCTCCTTGAGCAGCGCGTCCGATCCAGGTTCCGATTAGCCGACCGTCATTGGTGTAGCCGCTGTTGTATTGCCCGTTGGTGTAAATACAGATGCCGCAGAACACTGCAGGGTTGGTGTACCCGCCTTCCACCTTGAGGTCGAGTTTCGGAATCCCAGGGAATCGGGACAGGTAGAGCCCTGCTTGCGAGGCCGACTTCCGCAGATAGGGGATGGGGGAAATCTCGTCCTCGCTGAAAGCTTCGCCATAGAGAGTGAGCCAGTTGCGGAGCCCGGGGAGACGATACGAAAAGTCGGCCGTGGTCCGGCCGTCTCCCAAAACATCGCCGTGGGAATGTTTGCCGAACGTGCTATCCAAGAAAGTTGTGATATTCAGCGGATTTCCGGGGCCTCCGTAGACTGTCGTTTTCGACATACCGAATTCGAAATTCGGCGTTAGCTTGAGACTGAGTTTTCCACCACTCAGGAAGGGCTGGGGATGCAGGTTCTTTCCATATTGCCCGAGGAGCACCGGCGTGGTGGTGCCGGTATTGACGGTTGTTTGGAACTGCAGTCCAGTCATGTGACCGATGAACCCTTCGAAGCGGATATCGCCGAGGTAGCGGAAGATCCAAGGCAGGCGGAACGGGCTGACTCTGTCGACCGTGAACATATTGTTCAGAGGGGCGGCGTTATTGCTGAAGATCATGCTTCCGCCATCGTTGGGTGACCACCACAGGCTGTTTTTTCCGAAGGAGAACTGCCAGTTGCCGAGGTTGAGCCCGATATAGGTATCGAGCAGTCGAAAGCGACTGATAGAGCTAACGGGCAGCGCAGGGCCAGTCGGCCAGCCGTCCGTGCGGTTGAAAAAATCGAGCTCGGCTTGGGTTGGCGCAGGGGCGGAGGGAGCTGACTGATACTCTCCACGAACGTAGAGAACGAGGGGACCGGCGGTGAAATAGCCGGAGGCTCCGTCCGCGGTGTTAAATCCGTTCTCGTAGGGCCGACCGTAGTCATTTAAAAGAGTCTGTCCGAAGTGATAGTTGTCGGTGAGCGGAGTGCCCGATATCCCGAGGAAACGGGAGTAGGCGGACTCAAACTGGGCGTGGAGATTGCTCTCTCCGTTGGTCAGTTCGGACTCATAAACAAATTCGTCTGACAGCGAGGCATAGAGGTGCTGAACTTCGGCAGGAGCGTCGAAATTCGTGATGTTGCCACCTGCTTCGGTGAGCAGACGGGCACATTCCAGGCGGGTCCAGGGACGAATACTGAGCGACTCGGAGCGGACATATCCGAGAGCAGCCAGACGCGCTAAAGCGGGATATACCCAGCTGTCGAGTGGGACGTAAGGCGAGCCCATAATCCGCGTCTTGCGGAGAGCTTGGACCTCCTCACTCTCTTCGGCTCTGTAAAACCTGCCGTATCGCGCCATGTCGGCATCGCTGTAATGAGAGTGCGCGCGATAGACTTGCCGTCCCATGTACCAGCCAAGAGCCGCGCCAATCAAGACATCTGAAGCGAAGTGTTTGTGACCTGCCCAGCGAGCTGCGCTTACGCCGCCAGCGGTGCCATAGGCCAGCAATTGGGTCATCCAGCCCGGATACTCGTGGGCAATCACGCTGGCGATTGCCCAACTCACGGAGGAGTGCTCGGAAGGGAAGGAGTTCCCGCCGACGAAGAATCGGCCAGTGCCGCTGCCGGTGAAGGGGCGTTCGCGTCCGGCGGCATATTTGAAGACTTCGGTATCGACAAGGGCTCCAATGGCGGCCTCTCCAGCCAGGATTCCGGTTTCACGTTTCTGATCGTTGTGTTGAATGTGTCCTAACAGGAATAATCCCGCTCCCGCTGCGGTAAGAGCAGCGACTCCCACATTTGAGGCAGTCGCCGCATGAGAAACAGTGCTTTTGCTTGTGGGGGCGTGGTTTTCGATGGTCTGGTCAGCTTTGATGAATAGTCCTCCAACAAGAATGGACGGAGCAACCCATTCCCATTGCTTCTGTGACATATGGAGAGGAGCAGTCCAAAACTGTTTCTGATCTAGAAAGAGATTCCTGGGGAGAGATTTGATATTGACCGACGGCGGAGAGAAGTCGGCGACCTTAGTCCGCATCGCCGGAGTTTGAGGGGGTAAATCTTTCTGTTCCGGTTCCTGAGCAGGGAGCGCCAAACTGCAGGTTACAAGGAGCGTAATGAGAAACAATGAAACCTTGACTTCTTCAATGACCCCATCCGGGGGGCGGACGCCCAACTTCATTTCAACCCTCTCGACAATTGGCCCTCAAGATGTCCCTTGTTTTTTGTCGGCTGGCAATTCTGAGTCGGCCTGAGGGACAGTAAGTTCATTACGTCGCAGAATCTCGGATCGTCCAAGCTAGCATAAAATGGGTCTTACCTGAAATCACTTGGGAGGCGCCAAGCGGGATTAGGCCTCGGGTGTCTGTTTTGGCGGCAAGACGCCGGAACTCAAATTGTCGTAGAATCTAGAATCACCGCCCGCAGAATGTCATAATCCTACAGTGCCGAGCCATACCGAAACGCTGATTCAGAACGACCCCATTCTGGGTGAAGACAACACCGGAGTGCCCGAGCCAGCGAGCGGAGTGACGTTGCTGGAGTTGACGGTACTCGTAGTCCGGCACAAACGGTTCATCATTCGATTCGTTCTGGGCGCGATCGTCTTATCCATCGTCATCGCATCGGTCCTGCCGGTTCAGTACGAAGCAACCACCGTGCTGCTTCCACCGACTCAGAACACATCCATGGCATCCGCGATGTTGGGGCAAATTGCGAACATGGGAGGGCTAGGAGGGCTCACCTCATTGGCGGGTGGATTCGGAATAAAGTCCCAAGCGGACATGTACGTATCTTTCCTCAAAAGCCGGACGATCGAAGACGCGATGGTCCGACGTTTCGGGCTGATGCAAGAGTATCGCCAAAAGAAAATGTCGGACGCACGCAAGGAACTCGAACAGCGGACCACTGTGGTCGCGGGAGTGAAAGACGGCCTGATTCGACTCACCGTAGAGGACCGAGATCCGAAGCGTGCCGCTGAGATGGCAAACGGATATGTAGAAGAATTCCGCAAGTTGTCGGAGTCGCTGGCCATAACGGAAGCCGCCCGCAGGCGGTTGTTCTTCGAGCAACAGTTGCAGCCTGCAAAAGAAAACCTGGCAGCTGCTGAAGAGGCAATGAGAAGAACTCAGCAGGCTACAGGCGTTCTCCAGATCGACAGCCAGGCAAAGGCATTAATCGAATCAGTCGCAATTCTGCGCGGCCAAGTGGCGGCCAAGGAAGTGCAAATCGAAGGCATGCGGTCGTTCGCGGCCGAGGACAACCCGGATCTGATTCTGGCCAAGCAGGAGCTCGCCGCGCTGCAAAAGCAGTTTGAGCAACTCGCTGGGTCGCAGCGCGATACTGGGACGGACATCGTGCTCTCGAAAGGGAGAGTGACTCAAGTTGGCATGGAATACCTTCGTCGCTATCGCGATCTGAAGTACAACGAGACGGTCTACGAGTTGTTGGTCAAGGGACTGGAAGTTGCGAAACTAGACGAGGCGAAGGAAGGGGAGATCGTGCAAGTCGTCGATGGGGCAGTGCCGCCAGACAAGAAGTCGTCTCCACACCGATCCATCATTGTAGTGCTTTCGACAATTCTGGCTTTCTTTTTGGCGGTCTTCTGGGTTGTAGTCAAGGAAGGGATTGAGCGTTCATTCGCATTGCCGGAGAACCGCAGGCGGCTCGACGCGATCAAGATGTATTGGAAAAGGAAATCTGAAGCGTAAACACTTGGGGTTTCTAGCGCGACAAAATTGCTTCACCCGGGTTCGTTGAAAACGGTGGGTGTACACTGTGCGGGACTGGCTCGCCGCCAAAGCCTGCGGCGCGGATCTTTCAACCGTGGAAGGACTGGTGTGGCGCCGGGCCAACGGAGAGATTGTCAGCAATCCGGCGCGCGAGGCCATCCAAAACCTCGACGAATTGCCGTTCGTGTCCGAAGTCTACAAGCGATTCCTGCACACCCCTGACTACTTCTACGGCCATTCCTTGTGGCCGTTGGTGGTTTTCGATACCAGCCGGGGGTGCCCGTGTCATTGCTCGTTCTGCGTATATCCCCAGACTTTCAGCGGGCACAAGATGCGGTACCGCTCGGTGAGCAATGTGGCGGACGAGTTCGACTTCGTCTCCCGCGAAATGCCCGAAATAAAGACCGCCATGGCTGGAGGATGACACCTTCATCATCAGCAAGCCGCGGACGATGGAACTGGCGCAGGAGTTGATCCGGCGGGGAAACAAACTCCCGTTTGATGCGAACTGCCGCGCTGACATTGGCGCCGATACGGAACTACTTTCGACGTTGCACCAGGCAGGAGCCCGGTTGTTTTGCGTGGGATTCGAAAGCGGCGACGTGGAAGTTATCCATGGCATGAAGAAGAACAACGATGACCGGCGCGATGTGAAATACCACGAAGAGGCCCATCGTTTTGTGCGCCGCTGCCAGGAATCCGGCATCATGGTCCACGGTTGCTTCATGGTGGGCAACCTGAATGAAACCCCGGCCAGTATGGAGAAGACGCTGACCTTTGCCAAGAAGCTGCAGCCCGACACGGCACAATTCTTTCCCATCATGGTGTACCCGGGGACAACCGCTTATCAGGAGGCCAAGGACCGGAATTACATCCAGATCGAAGACTGGGGCGGATGGCTCACCAAGGATGGCCTTCACAACAGCGTTGTCAACCTGCCGAACATCACGCACGAGCAGTTAGTGAGCTTCTGCGATCGCGCTCGCCGCAGCTTCTATCTCAGCCCATCGTATCTGCTGTACAAGCTGAAACAGTCTCTCACCGATCGCCGCGAGTTGCAGCGTAACCTGAAAGGCTTCATCACGTTATCGAAGTACTTGTTGCGGGGGAGCCAGCACGAAAAGAACGCAATCCCCGATAATCCCAAAGCCAGCCAGGGCTTAACCCAGATCCGCAGCGCACAAGGGGACTAGCCGCCACTCTTAACAACCGCAACTGAGAAAGCCACCTTCGATGTGGTGCTGGGCGGCCGTCCAAAGTATCTGCTGAATATCCGCTTTAGAGCAAATTCGTTCACCAAACGCCCCGTTTTGATACGGCAGTTGGTAGAATTACATGCTTCGGGATCTGGGTCTCCGAAACCTCAGCGCGTCCTGAATCCATCATGCCAAAAACGCCGTCGCTTGCACTGTTGGTTGTTCTGACTGCTGGAGTCTGCTTTTCTCAGGCCCTTCCGGAATCCTCTGCGCAAGGCGCGACCTCTCCGAACATCTCGGTGGATTGCCGTGACCCGTTTCAAGCGGCGAGTCCCGAATGTGCTGTGCAGGGTCAAAATGCGACCGGCATCCGAGGAGGCCAGTACTCGCCCTCCGTGGGACAGGTGCCGCAGCTGAGGAATCCTTTCGGTTCCTACGAGGGCCAGTATCCCCCGCGGACGACTCCGCTGAATCCTTCGCAGATTCGGCGACCGCAGGCTCCAACGTGGCCGCAAACGGAATTTGAGCAGATGGCTGCGGATTCGGCCGGTCGGCCACTGCCATTATTCGGGCAGTCGCTCTTTGATCAAGCTCCGAGCACTTTTGCACCCATGGACCAGTTGCAGGTGCCCAGCGATTACGTCATCGGGCCGGGCGACGAGCTACAGATCAGGGTTTGGGGACAGTTGGAAGCTGACCTGCGGACTGCAGTTGACCGATCTGGCCAGATTTACATCCCGCGCGTTGGGCAAGTGTCGGTCGCGGGCGTGCACTACGGAGAACTGGAGCCGTACCTGAAGGATGCGATTTCAAAGATATTCAGAAATTTTAGTCTCACGGCGAATGTCGGGCGGCTTCGCTCCATTCAAGTGCTGGTGGTCGGCAATGCGCGCTATCCGGGGACGTATACCATCGGTTCGTTAAGTACTCTGGTCAACGCGATTTTTGCTTCCGGAGGGCCAACGCCCCAAGGGTCCTTGCGGCACATCCAAGTGCGGCGAGATGGCGCAACCATCACCGATTTCGATTTCTACGATCTGCTGATCAAAGGCGACAAATCGAAAGACGTTCGCCTGCAGCCCGGGGACGTTCTCTACATCCCGCCGGTCGGACCGCTGGCGGCGATCTCGGGGTCGGTAAATACTCCTGCCATTTATGAGCTAAAGGGAACTTCGACCCTAAGCGACCTCATTCAGTTTGCTGGCGGCCTGAGCAGCCTCGCCGATACCGGCCGGATTACGATCGAGCGCGTGGCAGATCACCAGACACGCAAAGCTCTGGAGTTTCCGTACGACGAGACTTCCCGTGCCCTCGCCCTGCAGGACGGCGATATCGTTCGAGTGTTCTCCATCGTGCCGAGTTTTCAGGATACAGTGACTCTGCGAGGAAACGTCGCAAATCCCGGCCGTTATCCATGGAAGCCGGGAATGCGCATTCGCGACCTGATTCCCGGCCCGGAGGCCCTGCTCACCCGCCGATATTGGCTGGACCGCGCGGCGATTGGTAACGGCCACGAGACGGAATATCCGGTTCAACCCGGTTTTAACGTGCGCTGCCTTCCTCTCTCCGGGCAACAGCGGAACCGGTCTAACGAGAATGGAACCTCGCCCGTCCCCGCTAATGGACAAACAGCTGGCGCTCAAGGCATCAGTGGGGTGTACAGCGGAAATTATCTTTCGAACGCCACGGATTCATCGAATGTGACCTACATTCCTTGTGAGCCGTTGGAACAAGAACAACCCACCGACCGTGCGGTTGCCAGGGGCAACGACTACGCGCCACTGGCGAACCAGCAACGCTCTGAAGCACGGGAAGATATGACGTCGACCCTGCGTACCGCGACCAGTATGACCGGGGATTTGCGACGGTATGCGCCAGAAATCAATTGGGACTATGCCACTATCCAGCGGGTGAATCCCATTGACCTCACGTCGACGCTGCTCTGGCTAAGCCCGCGGAAAGCAATTCTCGAACATGACGAAGCCAGCAACCTCGAACTGCTGGCCGGGGATATTGTCACTATCTTTTCCCAAAAGGACATCAGCGTCCCTCAGAGCGAGCGATCTCGTTACGTTGTACTCGAAGGTGAGGTGCAGCGTCCCGGCGTGTATAAACTGGATCCAGATGAAACGCTGCACTCTGCCCTGCAGCGCGCCGGAGGATTAACGCCGAATGCCTACATTTATGGCTCACAGTTGTTACGGGAGTCGGCACGCATTGAGCAGCAGAACAGTATCGACAAGCTGGCAAGTGATATGGAAGTGCAAGTTCGACAATCCGCATTGGCCGTTGCCGCCTCTGCGACCGGGGGAGATGCGCAGGCTTTGATGCAACTGCAGCAGGGAATTGTCTCGCAACTTCGTACGGCCCGGGCCACGGGGCGTGTGGCGCTTCCAGTCAGGCCTTCGGATAGGAGATTAACTGACTATCCGAACATGCTGCTGGAAGACGGCGATCGCATTATCATTCCTCACACTCCGTCAACGGTTTCCGTCGTAGGAAATGTGTACAGCCCCGGGTCGTTCATTTTTGATCCGCACACCAGCAGTGGAGCGTATCTGGAGATGGCGGGCAAGGGCAAGCCCAACTCAGATCTGCACCATGCGTTCGTATTGCGCGCGAATGGAGTGGTCGTGGCCGCTAACAACGTGAATGGGTTGTTTACGGGAACGAAATTCGATCATCTCCGTCTGTATCCCGGCGATGAAATCGTGGTTCCGTACAAGCTTCCGACCGGAGCCTTTGTACGCGGACTGCAACAGTGGACCCAGATCGCGTCGCAGTTGGCCCTGACGGCGGCGGCGCTGGCAGTGGTGCACTGAGACGGTAGACCAGTCGAAGTGTCCGGAACAAGCACAAGCCTCTGGCAGCTGTTTCGTCTGGACCTCTTCGATGTCGCCCTGGCGTAGCCTCGCTGTGCCCATTAACGACTGAGATCCAGAGCGAGTGCGGGACGCCTCTCGACGTCACAAGAATTCAGATCACCTTGAACTCTGGAAGAGGCACAATAAACCTCCCTGTCGATGACAGGTACTCGCTTTCTCGTACTTTGAACTCGTCGATAAAATGCCACGGCAATACTAGGAAGTAGTCGGGTCGGGCAGCTCTGGCCTCCTCTTCTGAGATAATCGGAATGCGAGTACCAACGGTTACCTTTCCCCACTTGTCCGGATTTCGCTCCGCCGCGGCACCAATCACCGAATGGTCCAACTCGAAATATTGAAGCATCACATTGCCCTTGGTCGAAGCGCCGTAAACGAAGATCTTCTTTTTTCGGTCAATTTCATTCTTAACGAAGTCGCGAATTCGACGCTTTATCTCCCGAACGCGCTCTGCGAACTCAAGATAGGGAGTGACGCTGCCCAACCCCATGGCTGATTCCCTCATACGCATTGCGGAAACTCGAGCCGCAGCCTCTTTCCGGTAAGTCTCATCGCCGATCGTGTTTGGATCCGCCGCTCGGTGTCGAATGTAAGCCCGAATGCTGCCCCCATTGACATCGTTCAACTCCACATCCACGACCGAGAAGCCATGTTGCCCGAGAAGGTACTCCAGAGAATACAGAGAGTAATACTCCAGATGCTCATGGCAGATATTTCCGAAGTCATTTTGACTTAGCATCGAAGGGAGATAACTCATTTGTACAATCCAAACCCCATTCGGGTGCAAAATCCGTTGAATGTCGTCTACGAATTTATGCGGTTCCTCCAAGTCGTAGAACATCGCAATAGAAGTGATCACTTTGGGGCGACGAGTTTCCACCTCTGCAATGAAACGGTCTGCGTCAAAGAACCCAACGATGACCTTGTCGGCCTTTTGCCTTGAAAATACTGCCAAGTTCTCCGCCGGATCGAAGCCGATCTTGTAGAGCCCTTGCACTGTGTAAGAACCGAGGAGAGTACCGTCATTGCAGCCAATGTCCAGAACAGAGTCTCCCGCCGTCAAGTGCATCAAATTCGTAGCCCTTCCTGAAATGTCTGCCAGGGCATCCCGCATCGTCTGGTTGGTTCCCGATTTATACCAATATTGCTGGTACATCATGTCGCCTGGAACGGTGTGCCGCAATTGCAGTAGGCAGCATTTCTGACACAAAACCAATTCCAGCGGAGCTTTAGTTCCATCGGGCTGATCCGGCCCCAAGAACGTCGATACATACTGATCCCCGAGTGAAAGAATCGGATCGAGTGAGCTACTGCAAACTCGGCAGCTAGTCCAGATCTTCATCTACCGTTTCGATCTCCTCTCTGATTGCTTCGAATATCGGATTCAGTCTTCAGTTGGCTAGTGTCTGTGTTTTCTTTGAGACTGGCTTCGAGGACTCTGAGATCAGCTTCTACCATCATGACGACCAATTCCTCAAAGGTTACAGTGGGACACCATCCCAAGACTCGCTTAGCCTTGCCCGGGTTTCCAACGAGCAGGCCAGCGTCGGACGAGCGCAGATGTTGGGGATCTTGCATAACATGGTCTTGATATCTTAATCCAACATGCGAGAACGCCACTTCGCAGAACTCGCGCACCGAGTGGGTTTGCCCAGTAGCAACTATGTAGTCGCCGGGCTCCGAGTGTTGTAGCGACAACCACATCGCACGAACGTAGTCACCGGCGAAGCCCCAGTCCCGTCTGGCATCGAGGCTGCCCAGGGTAAGATCGTTCGCCAATCCCAACTTGATCATCGCAACGCCGTGTGAGATTTTGCGGGTTACCAATTCTTTCCTGCGGCGAGGACTTTCGTGATTGTACAAGATGCAGGAGCATGCAAAGAGTCCTTTTTGCTCCCGGTATACAGCAGTCATCCAATGTCCAAAGGCTTTGGCGACTCCGTAAGGGTTGCGGGGCCGAAGTGGCGTCGATTCCGTCTGCGGTGTTTCGCTGGAATCGCCAAAAATTTCGCTACTGGAAGCTTGAGCGAAGCGTATGTTTGGGTTCTCTCGGTGAATGGCGTCGAGTAGCCGTGCAACCATCAAGCCATTTACCTCTCCGGTGGCAACAGGCTCAGCCCATAACTCCTTGCTCGACGCGCGAGCGGCCAGATTGTAAACTTCATTCGGTCGAACTTGACGGATCAGGTTTTCGAGAGAAAGACCCCCGACAAGCTGGTTCTCAATAATTTCCACAGATTTTGGTAGTTGACCAATACGGCTGAAATCGCTTCCGCTGCGCACTGTTCCTGCGACTTCGTACCCTTGCTCTATCAGCAACTCGGTGAGGAACGAGCCGTCTTGACCGTTGATCCCCGTAATTAGCGCTCTGCGCATCTTAATCTATCTGCATGCCCCAATAAGAACGTGCCCTAATACGATTCGTCAGCACAACGGAGCGCGCTTCAGAAGTGTTCGATACTTTGCGGGCAACTTCCAAAAGCAAAAAGAACTGTTCGCAAGATCCGACAGAATCTGAAGACGCTCCGACGGATGCCGAAGGGTTGAGTAGTAGAGGAAAGCAAGCAGGTTGGCAAATCGCCCTGGAAAATAAGCGCTCGCTTTGCTCACTGCGCGAGCCCAGTTCGAGGCCAACCGCGGCTTCACCAGTTCAGCGTATTCCTTCTTTGTGTAGGCCCCCTTAGCTCTCAGATGGAGAAGAGTCTTTTGATCTCGCCAAGGTTCTCTCCGACACACTCGGTGTTTTACGGAATCAGAAAAGTCGGTGAATGACCAGATAAGTTCCGGCCATCTGAACATCCAAATTTCAAAATATCTTCCCAACCATGAGGCGTTCGCGTAGCGAATCGTGACCAAAGGCTCGGCAATGGCCAGCGCGTCGCTCGGCAGGGATTGTTGAAATATGACACCCACATGGATGAAACAAGAACCAAAGTACTTCTCTTTGCTCCGTGAATCCCACAATTCTCGTTTGATAACAACGCAGCCGATGAAAGTTAAATAGTCTCCGTTCTCAATCAACAAAAGGTCGTTCTGGTCAGATCTGTAAACGCGGTTTGCATTGAGCAGTAACCTTCTAGGTTCCAGCAATTCCGACAAGTCAGCGTTCCACACTTCGCTGTTCACGATGACCAGGGCATAATCGGCCTTGAGAGCATCGAGGACAACTCGTATAGCACCGGACTTCAGAAGATCGTCATCACAGAAAAGCCAGCAATATTTTCCCCGCGCCAACTCGACTGCCTTTGCGAAGTCGCGGTCTATGCCCATAGCTGTTGGCTGGCGAAAATACCGAAGTCGTGGGAATCGTTGCTCCCAAAATCGAACCACTTCCTCGGTGTTGTCGGTGGAAGCGCCGTCCAATACAATGATCTCTACTTCATCGGTCGCTTGGGAGACAATACTCCCCAGAGTCGCACCGATATAAGCACCGCGGTTTCGGGTTGCAATGCAGATTGAGAGGATTATTGGATTCATTTAGCCAGCAATCTTTGAGAAAACAGAAGAATAAAACTCGCGATGCGCCTCCGCGATGGCCTCCCATTCGCACGCAGCGTGTTCATTTCCTGCCTCTTTTCTAGAGCCGATGTGAGTTTGCAGGGCATGTCTCATATCCGCAACGTCGTCGGGGCGCGCATAGTACACGTTGTGCATCGAGTCGTAGCCGTGTCTTTCCTGTGCCGTAGTTAGGACGAATGTTCCCTGCAACATAGCCGCGTGAATCGATGTATTCCACATTCCGCCACCTTTGCGAAATGGCAGTACGACCGCATCCGCCGCCGCCAGTATTCTGCCCACCTCGTCCGCAGGCAGAAAGCCTGTGATCATTACTTTCCCCGCCCACCGTCCGTTACTGACCAATTTAAGAATTTCCTTGTGGTAATCATTTTCAGCACTCAAATCGCCGATTAGAACGAGACAGTGCTGCCGAGGATCAGCGACTTCAAAAAGAAATTCGACGCCCTTGGCAGGGTATGCAAACCCGAAGTAGACCACTAAATTAGCACAGGAAGATGTAAGCCGCGAACGAATTGCGATCCTCTCGCTTTCGATCAAATGAACTCTCGGAATCGCAGACGCATTAGGTATGAAAACGAAACGCTTCCTCTTATTGAGCCACTTGAACCAATCTGGCATGTTAGCCTTGTAATCTGGCCTCACCGCAATAAGACCACCGCCCAATGCTGCATTAAGCAGTTGGCGTTTCGATCCTTTTGTATCGTACTCGTGCCAAGTTTGGACAATTGGCAGATTCATAACCCGGAACATCGCGGGCAACAGCGAAGGCAGATAGCTGCGCCCATAGCCCTGCGTTGGATACTGGACGTGAACCAAGTCCGGACGCCAACGGTGCGTTACCTTTGCAACCCTGACAGCATCGGCGATCTCCCATCCATGAGCTACTGGAAATACCTCGAAATCGAAGTCGGAAGGAACGGGCGTCGCAGCGACGTCGGTCAGAACCGCCACAGATGTGTCGCCTCTTCGATTCAGAGCTTTCGCGAGGCTTGCCGTGTAGTCCCCGACGCCGCATCTCATAGGAGGTAGCGAACCCGAAACAAGTAGAACCCTCATAATTGAAATATGCGTGGGCGCTATCGAACTTCCACATTTGTGGCGCCCTTCTGCAAAACGATCCAGGCGAATGTGTACTCCCTTTGCGCAGACTTTATCGGCTTGTCGCCGGCCGTCAGGTCGATCTTCCCTGGGGGGAAGAGATTGTACAATTTAGCGTCTTCGATAAGCTGGCGCACATCATCAGCAGAAAATATTATCCAATTCATCCCGAAGAATAAAATCCCATGGGTATCGACTTTGGTTGGCCAGTAGTCGAAGGACGCAATAAAGTATCCTCCGGGATGAAGCAGCCGCGCGACTTCCCCGAGCAAGCGAGTGCTGTCGAATCCATGTTCGATGACAGAGATTGCGGTGATTGCGTCAAATGATTCATCGGCAAACTTCGTGTTCAAGAAATTCGCTATTTCATAGCGTACCGCGTCGGAGTACGGCATCTTCTTAACGTCAGGGTTCAAGTCGATGCCGACGATGCCTGTGTAGCGGAGTTTGTGTAGGATGCAAGGAAGTTCTGACGAAAAGGTGCCGATATCTAGGATGCTTGCGTTCCTGTGAGTGTTCTTCTCGATAAACTCGACCGTTTTCAGAACATCCCAACTCTTCAACTCATCGCCCATATTAAGTGTCTTGGATATTCCGGTTTTGCGCGCAAGGCGCATCCACCATGAACTTGTAAAAGACAATTCCCGGCTACGCAGTTTGCAGCGTGCCTTCTTTATTTCCGCCTTCGATTTCAACACGTCTATCGACATCTTCTGATCTCCAACAACGGTTGCCGAAAAGTTTGCCTTGTGGACTTTACTTCCCGGCTGGGGTAAATATGTAATTAATTGCCTTTTGGTCAGATCTCCTTGCGGATATCCAGTCGCGAATGTTTGCCGGGGTGACTAGCCGGTTATGTTGATCTGCGGTCCGCGCTTCGTAACCGTGGCTCCAAAATATTTCGAAAGTGGCGGCATAGTTGGGGTTCAGCCCTGCAGGATGAAATTCACCCAAGCAGATTTCAACTATCCAAGTAGGTCGAGGTGACATCTTGATAGTCTTTTCTGCACCTTTCAACACTCCGTATTCGGCCCCTTCCACATCTATTTTGACTAGAAGCTTCTTCCCGTCAAAGCGATCACCGATTAGAGTATCGAGCGTTGTTTTGGCGACCGTCTGCTGGTACCGCTGCGAATAGGTCGCCCAACCAGGAAGAAATGATGCCCCCGTTCCTGTTGCACCATACAGAACAGCTAGGCCGTAACTTGCGCCTAATCCTAAGGGATATACCTCCGTGTCTGTCCAGTTATTCAGAGATAGACTGGCATAAAGGCACGCGAGATTTTGCGGCTGCGGTTCGATCGCGACAACATACTTGCCTTCCGAACGGGCTAGGCACGTATAAAGGCCAATATTGGCACCCACATCCACAAATATGTCGGCACTGCTCAGGTGATGGCGAATGATCGCCGTTTCCTCCACTTCGAATGTTCCTGCCTGCATCGCGCGGTTTGCGACGTAGTTGCCCGATACCAATTTGAAACCCAAAGGGGTAAGGACCGCAGTCCTCCGTCTAACAAAATATGTATTCAACCAATCCGACATAACACCTGACTTGAGCCAACTGTGAAACGCCACGAGAGATCGATGGCGCTTAAGGCGGGTCTTGATGTCTGTTAGCAAACAGCCCTCGTCCTCAATAGTTGTTTGACCAGCCATGGCCTTACCAAGGGACAGGATAACACCGCTGCTCCTGTTGAGCAGAAAAGCAGTCCTAGTAGCGCAACAACTCCTACCGGCGCCGAAAGCGTGGCTGTAGCTAGTTCCCTGCCGAGCGCCGCTATGAGCGAGACGGACAGGAGGGGTAAGGCGATGTCCCGCAGCCATCGGAAGGCTTCCCCTTTCAGTACACGGCGATGAGTGAGCGGAACTCCGATCGCCATATAAACGCAGTTTAGCCCCGCCCACGTCGACGCGGCGCCCACTGCACCGTAAGTCGTCGCCATAAACCAGATCGTCGGAACAAAAACGAGAGTAAGACAGATTGCGATGCGCAGGCCGACACTGGTCCAGCCGTACGCGAGCTGCAGGGAGAAAGGCAAATTCATCAAACCGTTCAGGGCAGAGCCGATCACCAATAGAACTGCTATGGGGCCTGCATTACGTGCAATCTCAGAATTTCTAGTCCACAGTTGCAGAATGTCTGTGGAAAACAACGCGAGGACGGCTGCTACGGGTAAAATTAGCACCGCCATTAATTGAGTTGCTCGATGATATTGCCGAATTAATTCCTGCTCGTCTCCTTGAGCCACGAGCGCCGAGAATCGCGGATAGATGGTGTTAAAGACCGATGAGACGATCACGATCAATCCCGCCCCAAGCATCGCCGCTAGGGTATAGTAACCAAAAACCTTCAAGCTAAACACC
Source organism: uncultured Acidobacteriota bacterium (assembly GCA_963807095.1). Taxonomy (GTDB): domain Bacteria; phylum Acidobacteriota; class Terriglobia; order Terriglobales; family Acidobacteriaceae; genus Sulfotelmatobacter. The sequence continues at coordinate 431,736 of CAWEAF010000006.1, forward strand.
CTGCTGAGAATTACCTTATCTGATTGGGTGAGGATCAAGGACGCAACAGTTATGCCGCTCATACCTGCAGAAAAGCGCCCGACCTTTCGCAGCAACTGAAAGCTGAATCGAGGAGCCCGCGCCCCGGAGGGCAAGCCTTTCCACAAGAAAACTGTCCACAAAGAAACCATCAGGGCATTCGTGGCCACCAGCCACAGAAAAAAAGCTTGAACCGTGCGGGAAACAAGCCACAAAATGAGAACAGCTCCCACGTTGCTTACAGTCGTTCCAAAGATCCGGAGGGTATTGAACAGAACTTGTTTGCGTAGCCCCATCATCCCTCCCTGGTAGAAACTGACAGGCCATTGGAATATAGCTAAGACTCCGATGAGCGCCACAGCTTGTGTGACGCTGCGGATTGGAATGCTACCGGCTTTGATCCAACGGTTCGCGACCCACGGAGAAGCACCGACGAGAACTATGCCGGCGACAATACCGATGGACCAATAACCCACCTCTAGCGTGCGTACAAGGTCTCGGGCTTCGTCTGCCTTCTCCGGTTGCACCGAATATCGAGCCATTTCTCTGTTCATTGTGGGGCTTAACCCAAAGTCCAACACCTGCAGCATGGCCTGCAACATTAGGTAGAATCCCACCAAACCATACGCTTCGATGCCCAGGAACCTAATGTACAGGGGTATGCACACCAACTGGACCAGCATCGTCCAGGCTGAACCGGACAGATTTGCAAGCAGATCGATCTTAAAGCCGGAAAGAACCCCTGGGTGTCGGAAGGAATTTATCGTTGATGACGCCATTATTGTGGTAGCGACCGGGATCGGCTTCAGTTAGGACTCTTCACTCCGGAGCCGACATTTGCGTGGTCAGTTTCCCGTCCATCTGGTCCGACAGCAATTTTGAATCCGCGTCCACCATAAGCTTGGCCAACTCGTTCAACCTGACCTTAGGCCGCCAACCAAAGACGCGCTCGGCTTTACTCGCGTCGCCCTGGAGTATATCGACTTCATTGGGGCGGAAATACTTTTTGTCGATCTCGACGTATTTTTTCCAGTCGAGGCCCACATAGTCAAAAGCGATTTGGACAAACTCGCGAACTGTGTGAGTCTCGCCGGTTGCGACCACAAAATCGCCGGGTTCGTCGAGTTGCATCATACGCCACATCGCCTCCACGTATTCTGGCGCGTACCCCCAGTCCCGCTTGGCGTCGAGATTTCCCAAGTACAGCTGTTTTTGCAAGCCAGCGCGAATCCGGGCCACCGCGCGCGTAATCTTTCGGCTGACGAACGTTTCTCCTCGCCGGGGAGATTCATGATTAAAAAGAATGCCATTACAGGCGAAGAGACCGTATCCCTCCCTGTAGTTGACCGTCGTCCAGTAAGAGTACAGCTTGGAGCAGCCGTACGGACTGCAGGGTCTAAACGGGGTGGTTTCCCGCTGAGGAGTTTCGACGACCTTGCCGTACATCTCGCTGCTCGAGGCTTGATAAAACTTGGTCTTAATGCCCGACTCTCGGACTGCCTCCAGCAAGCGAACCGTGCCCAGTCCCGTAACGTCGCCAGTGTACTCGGGGATTTCAAAGCTCACCAGAACGTGGCTCTGGGCGCCGAGATGATAGATCTCGTCGGGTTGAAGACGATAAAGTAGCCGCACCAGGCTTGTCGAGTCTGAAAGATCCGCAAAGTGGAGGAACAACTTCGCGTCGCGCTCATGCCAGTCTGGAAGCACATCGTCGATCCGGGACGTATTGAAGCTGCTGGAGCGGCGCTTAATGCCATGCACCACGTAGCCTTTGTTCAGCAGGAGTTCGGCCAGGTAAGAGCCGTCTTGGCCGGTAATGCCCGTAATTAAAGCCGTCTTTCCCATCAGATATCACTCCCCTGATTGGCCCCGCCCCAACCGGTCGCCCTACAAGGCCTGCGAACGTCACAGCAGCTCATTGAGATTGCCCGCCCAGATCTGTCAGCCTACGCGACAGAGACGAAAGGCGTTCCACAAAATTATATCCGAATCGATCTGGCCGTGAGCGTGGAATCGTAGTCGCTGCCAACCACTTCCAACGAGCTCTTACGAGGGCGGAACTCGAAGCGTTTCCTTCTATCGCGTGGACAAAATCATGGAACAAAGACCACCGGTAGAGCTTTCCGCGGATTGCGCAACTGGATGCGTATGAGTGCGTTTCTAACGCCGATCGATACCTATATGGGAGAGGGGGACGCCAAGGAATCGCAGAATGCCTAGAGAACCAAGCCGGTACGTCGTCGCGAATTCACAGTACCGGAACTACAGACCACCCCCAGAAGCTCTTGGATCACCTGGCCAACGAACGCCGCATCCCCTTGTGGACTGGTGCTGGTCTCTGCGCGTTTTCTTGGTTTGCGTGTCTGCCCCCGTCTTCGTTCACAGCCAGTACAGGAGGACACGCCCAAACGTCCACTTTCTCGGTCGGCTGGGCAAATGGACATCCCGCTCCCGTCGCAGGTCAATCGGGGCCTGTCGGATTCCCAGTCTTGTTCCTCGGGAGTACGTTGCAGTTCTGAAAGTACCCGGACGGGGAAATCTTTTTCGGCTCCGATTTCGCCGACAGTAAAGTAAACTGAAGTAAGGCCGTTCGCAGAGGTGAATAATCCTTCTTTACTCACATGGATGGACTGCGACTTTGTTGCAGTCCAACTGCCTGAGGAGAGACTTTCCCGCTTAGCAGGCTTATGCTGAGAATGGGATTGGGTGCATGAGGTCGTTGCATCGTCCTCGACCGGAAGGGCCTCTTCGGAGGAACATCACGTTGTGAGGTTTAAGGAGATTCGGAAGAAACAGGCTCGCTGCAGTTATGTGGGAAGCGAATCGCTACGCTAGCTGTGAGAGTAATCTCTTTGCTCGGCGCTATTCCCCTTCCCTCTATCCGGAATCGTTTGCCATTTGTTTTTTGGGGTACGATGCGACCCGGCTGGTTGATCCAGTAAGGCTGACCTTACATTGCAAGGCGAGCGACATCGATTCTATGATTCCCAGCACCCCGGGTCGAACGAAACCCGTAGCAGCTAGCCTGCTTCTTGTTTTATTGTTCATCGCCGTGTGTCTCCCAACAGGATCGATATTCGGATTGAACGTAAAGATCCTTATGTTCGTTGTGTTCTTCGCGTTCTTCGTATCCTACCTTCCGACATCGCCCGTTGCGCTAACCTGGGCTGAGGTTATTGGGATTGACGTCTTTATCGCGTGTCTCTGCTTCTGGAGTCTAGTCGCGTTCCTCAACGGGCAATCAGAGACCGCGCAGGTCTTCCTGCAGATCAAGGACATTGCAACGACGGTTGTGATTGCCTGGATGTGCATCCTCTTCATTCGCCGTCATCTCCTGCGCCCCGAAAGCGTCATCGCTGCTGTTGTCTACGGAATGGCGGCGATGGCGGTAGTGAAGCTCGCCCTGGTAGCGGCGATGTTTGGATCAGGGGTTGATCCCATCCATACTCTAGTGTCCGTATTCGGGGAGGGGGCATTGATTGGAGGCAGTATCGCTTTCGGCTTTGGCAGACTGGAATTCTCCTCCGACGTCATAGGAGGTTTTGTGTTGTTCGCCATTCTCTGTCCCAGCATTAGCGGCATCCGGTTGCGGCGATTTCCCCTGATGTTTCTCGTTATTGTATTGCTGGCGTCTGGAGTGTTGGCGTATGCACGCTATATATGGTTCCTCGAGGTATTTTCTGTCGTTGCAGCGATGATTATTGAGCGCAGGTTCAAGCTGTTGGTCGCAGTCCTCCTCGCGATGATTCCCATCGTGGCTGTCTCTTACGAGGCACTCCAACCACTGTTTGAGGCGAGGTTCCTTTCTGCTCAAACCACCGACTCGGACCTAATACGTGTTGAGCAGGCGCGATCGCTGATCGAGGAGATCAAAGCGAGACCGTTCTTGGGAAAGGGACTAGGTACTCACGTAAATGGACTGATTAGAAGTGAGCAGAATCGATATTCTTATGAGTTGCAGTGGATGTCTTTGTCGATGCAGTTCGGAGTCTTGGGAATTACAGGAATTCTCCTTCTGATTGGCGTTTCAACTCGTGATCTGCTGCGGGCGCGGCATCCCGCCAAGCCATGGTTGATACTGCTGTTTGCGCTGTGGCTGTTAAGTGCTTGGACGAACCCGCACTTAACGGCCTCTTTTGCCGGAGCCACGTTCGGGATGTTTATGGCCATGTTTTACAGAATGCGAAGTTCGAACCGAGCGCGGAATGCACCATTTCCGACGCCAGTCCAGGCGTAAGGACCCAGCGGATTATGATGGAGGCACCGGCTACTTGAGGTTCTGGCGGGAAGCAACCTCTCGCCCCTCGGGAAGGAGTTATGTCGGAAGCAGAAAAGCCATTGGTGAAAGCATCTTTCGTCTACCAGCAGAGGCGGACGGCTGGCTTGCAGAAACTGCTGGCAGAGCACGCCCCCAGGCCCCTGTTGCGTCGGTTGAAGCGACTGCTGATGCTTCCGATGGATGGTCTCGATTTCTTGTTAGGCCGGCGCGCGGAGCTGGTACCTCCGCGCTACATGAACTTCGCGGGAGATGGGGACTTTGAGGCTAGTGGAGAGGAGTTCCTGAAATACTTTGTTGAGCTGGCGGGACTGGATCCTGCGCACAGGGTGCTGGAAGTAGGCTCTGGCATTGGCCGAATGGCGAGGCCGCTGACGCGGTACTTGGTCAGCGGGAGCTACGAGGGCCTCGATATTGTTCCGCAAGGGATCGATTGGTGCCAGAGAAATATTAGCCGAAGGTATCCGGGTTTCCGTTTTCAGCTCGCAGACGTTCGGAACTTGATGTACAACCCGCGCGGAAAATTTGAGGCGGCCGAATATCGGTTTCCATTCGGGAACGAGGAATTTGATTTCATCTACCTAACCTCTGTTTTTACTCACATGCGGAAACGGGAGATGGAACACTATGTGTGCGAGATTGCGCGCACGCTGCGGCCAAGGGGAGTGTGTCTGGCAACTTATTTCTTGCTAAACGACCAGTCGCGGTCACTCATGAAAACCGGACAGAATTCGCTCGACTTCGAATATCTGCTAGACGGCTGCTGGACAGACGACAAAATTGTCCCCGAGCACGCCATTGCTTTCGACGAGCAGTACATTCGAGCCCTCTATAACGATTTGCGACTTACCGTGGAAGCCTTCCGGTCCGGATTCTGGTGTGGTCGGCAAGAGTTTTTGAGTTACCAGGACATTATAGTTGTAAGGAAGATTTGAAGTCCTCGCCCTGGGTGGCGTGCACAGATTGGAGGGAAAACTGGAAAGAGCGGCATCTATTGCTAGTGTAACCGTCGCATACAACGGCGAGCGACTATTGGCCGGACACCTTGATGCCTTGCTTGCCCAGAGTCGCCCACTCGATGAAATCATAGTTGTGAACAACGCTTCAACGGATGGCACGCTGCGATTACTGGCAGAACGCTATCCGCAGGTAAAGGTGCTGGACCTCCCTCTCAATACGGGGGTTGGGGGCGGTTATGCAAGCGGGTTAAGCTTTGCGATGGAAAAAGGACCGCACGACTGGGTGTGGTTGTTCGACCAGGACAGCGTTCCCGAGCCAGATACGATCGAAAGGCTGTTGGGAGGCTTGGATTTGGTTGAAGGCTCGACTGACGATATCGGTATTCTTGCTCCGCTTCCGGTCCACCACGGAAGTGGCTTGGCCTATCCAGGTTTGCTGTGGCAGAGAGGCTTCGCTCGGCCTTCCCCGGCTCTTCTGCGCCAGACTATCTGTTTCGTCGATGCGGTTATTTCGTCGGGCACTTTGGTGCGGCGCAAAGCAGTCGAAAAGGTCGGCCTTCCGCGTCAGGATTTTTTTATCGACTTTGTGGATTTTGAGTACTGTCTTCGTGTGCGGCGCCAAGGGATCCGAGTAGCTTTGGTCTGCGGAAGTGTGTTGCACCATTCGATCGGTCATCCCCGAACCGCGACCTTCTTGGGACTCTCCAGAACTTGGGCAGACCACGCTCCGTGGCGCGAATACTACTTTGTACGAAACCAAACATTTACCATCTGGAGCTATTATCCGGATTGGAAAAGCAGACTCTATGTTCTCCGAAAGATTCTACGTCATGCCGCAGGAATCCTGCTCTTCGGCCGACGCAAGCGTGAGTGCCTCCGGATGATGTTCTTGGGATTCCAAGACGGCCGAGCCGGGAGGCTTGGGATTCGCTTTTTGCCCAACGGGTCGGAGGACCGCGGGCGATCGCCTGAAACAGAAGTTACTCCCGCCTGAGCTTCGGAGGTACGAGGCTGGTGAAATCGTCGTCCGGGCCAGCCGCAAAGAAGGGAACCGAAGTTTCGGTGCTTTTCAGAGCCCCGCTTTCGTCCAGCAGAGGTTCCTGTCCAGTGTGCCTGGAATCGGGTTGATCCGGCACGAAACGCAACTGCCCCTGGCGGGAATTCAAGATGTGTGGGTTGTTCGGAGCGGATAGGACGAGCCTCCACAACTACCATCTATGCAGTTCCTCGACAGGAAGTTCGCCGTACCGGGCGAGACAATACTCGATGACTGGAGCGGTGGCACCGGTAAGGTGTGTGCGTGAACATGCCTCAAATCAGCGTCATTATCGTGAACTGGAATGGTAAGCACTTGCTGGACGACTGTTTGGTCGCGATGGGCCGACAGACATTCCGGGATTTCGAGTCGATCTTAGTCGATAACGGCTCGACGGACGGCTCGGTTGACTACGTTCGGACGCAGTTTCCAGAAGTGAAGATATTGGCTTTACCGGAGAACCTAGGCTTCACGGGCGGAAATATCGCGGGATATGCGCAAGCTAGCGGGGATCTGATCGTTCTGCTCAACAATGACACCGAAGCGCATCCCAGCTGGCTGGAGGAAATCCACAGGGCGAGTCAGGCTTACCCAGATGCGGGAAGCTTTGCTTCGAAGATGATGTACTTCGACGAACGGGGCCGGGTGGAGAATTGCGGGTTCGATATGGGGATCGCTGGAACGACGATAGACCTTGGCAGAGACGAGCCCGACGGGCCGACGTGGGCTGAACCGCGAAACGTGTTTGGCGGTTGCGGCGGAGCGGTGGCGTATCGCCGCAGGATGCTGGGAGACATCGGCTTTCTGGATCCCGCCTTCTTCATGATCTATGAAGATGTGGACTTAAGTTTTCGTGCGCAACTTTGTGGCTATGGGTGCGTTTACATTCCCAGGGCCATTGTGTATCACCGCTATCGGGTCACAATCGGCAAAGCTCCATCGCGGCAAGTTTTCTTTTCCCAGCGGAACGCTGAGTTCGTGTACCTGAAAAACATGCCCCTGGGCCTGGTTCTGCGATGGGCGCCCCAACGCTTCCTTTATGAGCTTGGGGCGGCTATCTATTTCAGCAGGCAAGGCACGGGTTTTGCATTCCTTCGGGCAAAGCTCAGCGTGTTGAAGAACTTGCCATCGATTCTCCGGAAGCGGAGAGAGATTCAGAATAGAAGGACGATAACGAATTCGCAGATGAGGACAATCCTGAGACAGTCGTTGTTTCTCGACAAGTGGAAGAAGATGCGCTCAGTATGGACGTAGCCCACCTGGCGGAGGTTTACCCACTAAGATGATGACGGAGCCTCAGGCGTTTCTTGTCAGGGTACCGGAAGGCGATTAATTTTCCTTATACGGGATACTCGTGAAAGGTGATTCGTAGTGGACGTCTTGACACGCGTATAATGCATTCTGTCTTAACAAGATAGACCACTTTGCGAAAGTGCTTCCCCTATCGGGAGTTCAGAAGGATCCGGTATGCAAATCAGGGTGGAAAGTCGAGGCCTCGGTGATGTTGTTGTCGTGGTGCCCGAGATATTTCAGGATACGAGAGGCTTCTTTTCGGAGACATTCCGAGCGGACCAGTTTAAGGCGCTGGGTTTGCCAACAGAGTTTGTTCAAGACAATCATTCCCGATCTGCGAAGGGCGTCGTTCGCGGACTGCATTTCCAGTGGGAGCCACCCATGGGCAAATTAATGCGTGTCACGGTGGGCTCGGCATTCCTAGTTGCTGTCGACATCCGAAAGGGATCCCCAACTCTTGGCCAGTGGATTGGGGTCGAAGCTTCTGCAGAGAACCGGCGTTGCGTATGGGCGCCAGCAGGATTCGCTCGCGGGTTCTGCGCACTCTCCGAGGGCGCGGAGATTCAGTACAAGTGCACGGGTATCTACAACGGGCAAGCTGAGTCCGCGATTCGCTGGAGTGATCCTGCTATCGGAATCAGATGGCCGCTGAGTGATGTTTTCGTTTCGGACAAAGACCGCAATGCGCGCGCACTGGCCGACTGGCTGGCTTCACCGGAGTCAGAGAATCTTCAATACTTCGCAGAACCTGAATTACAAGGCGCGAGAAGGAGTTAGAGGATGAAATTGTTAGTGGCTGGCGGTGCGGGATACTTGGGCTCTGTCTTGATTCCGAGGTTGTTGGATCGAGGATATGACGTGGATGTCGTGGAGTTGTTCTGGTTTGGCAGTCATCTGCCGAAGGAAGTCGGCGTCTTGAATAAAGACATCTTCCACCTCAGCGTCGGAGATCTCAAGTCCTACGACCAAGTGATCTTTCTCGCTGGCCTGTCGAACGATCCGATGGCGGAATACTCGCCAAGCAAGAACTTCGTCCTAAATGCCGCAGCTCCTGCCTATTTGGGCTACATTGCCAAGATTGCTAAAGTGAAGCGCTACATCTACGCATCTTCCTGTTCGGTTTACGGGTATACGGAGAATGAGCTTTACGACGAAACACGCGCGGTAGGTTCGAGCTATCCGTACGGGATCTCGAAGCTTCAGGGAGAACAGGCAGCTCTACAGCTCACGAACGACGAATTTTCAGTCATCTGCTTACGCAAGGGGACAATCTCAGGGTATAGCCCCAGGATGCGCCTGGATCTCATTGTCAACACCATGTTCAAAACGGCATTGCGTGACGGCATTGTTACAGTCAATAACCCATCGATTTGGCGTCCAATCCTCAGTATTGAAGACGCCGCAACGGCTTACATCCGGGCGATTGAAGCGAACGCGAAGATCTCGGGAGTATTTAATCTAGCCTCGGGGAATTACACCGTCGGCGAAGTAGCCGATGTGGTGAGACAAAGGATCGAGGAACGACTGGATGTACGCATAAATCTCTGCATCAAGCACATTCAAGATTTTCGGAATTACAAGGTGAGCGTACACAAGGCAGCAAACGTTTTGAGTTTTCATCCGACCGGAAGCGTGAGGTCCATTGTCGACGACTTGATCGAAAACATGAACAAGTTCCAGGATTGGGACAATCCGCTCTACTCCAATATTCTGACGTTCAAGGAGTTAGATTCGCGAGTTGAAGCACCGGTCATGGTGTGCTCCCAATGAATATTGCGGTCGTCGGCGCGAACGGGCAACTCGGCAGCGACGTGGTGAGTGCTTTTTCCCAGAACTGTGACAGTGTTGCTTCGCTGACGCATGCTCAGATTGAGATCAGCAGCCTCGATTCAGTTAGGACTTGCCTGGAAAGTTGCCGCCCTGCAATTGTGGTGAACACGGCAGCAATGCATCATGTGGAGAATTGTGAACTCGATCCCGAGCGCGCTTATGCCGTCAACGCGATTGGTGTTCGGAATCTCGCAGTGGTCACGCGCGACCTCAGTGCGGCACTGATTCACGTGAGCACCGACTACGTGTTCGATGGCAAGAAGAAAACGCCCTATGTTGAAGACGACGCGCCTGTTCCTCTGAACGTGTACGGGACTTCGAAACTGGCCGGTGAATACCACGTGCGGACGATCAATCCGAAACACTTTGTGCTTCGCACATCGGCGCTTTACGGAACGCGTCCGTGCAGGGCGAAGGGTGGACGAAACTTTGTCGATCTCATGTTGGAATTGGCACGAACACGGGATCGAGTGCGAGTGGTCGATGACGAGTACGTGAGTCCTACGCCGACCGTGGATTTGGCGCGCCAGATCGTGCGCCTCAGTCGCTGCGACGCCTACGGTCTCTACCATGCGACCTCAGAAAACAGCTGTTCGTGGTACGAGTTTGCGACCGAGATCTTCTCCATTGCCGCAGTCCAAGTCCGGCTGGAAGCGGCAGCGCCAGGTGAGTTTCCGTCAAAGGCACCGCGCCCGCACTACTCGGTGCTCGAGAATCGAGCACTGAAAAGGATTGGCTTGAACTCGTTTGCATCCTGGAAGGCAGGACTGCGGGATTACCTTTTACGGAGTACCGTTGCTCCTGCCATCTTGGATTCAGGAGTCCGGGCATAGCAGTAAACGAAAACTGAAGGCGCTAAGGCAAGCTTGTATCGAGTTGGCGAAATTTCTTGCGAGTAGAGCGTGTATTTAAAAGGTCCGGAGTCCTTCCAACATCTTGAAGACCTCAGTTCTCATCTTAACCAAGAACGAATCCAGGAATATCGGAGCGTGCCTGAGCGGTGTTTACTCTCAAAAGGTGACGGATCCATTCGAGGTTATCGTTGTCGACTCCGGGTCAACCGATGGGACTCTGGAAATTGCAGGGCGTTTCCCGGTGCGGATCGAACAGATTCCAGCGGACTCATTTCACCACTCACGGACCCGTAATCTCGCAGCCAGCCTTGCTGCTGGAGAGATTCTGGTGTTTCTGGTGGCGGACGCGATTCCTGCTGCTGATACTTGGCTCACCACAATGACCGCCAACTTTGTCGATCCCGGTGTGGGCGCAGTTTATGGCAAACAGCTGCCCAAGGCCGGCTCGTCGCTGGAGCGGCGGGATGCTCTGGGTACACTATACGGAGAAGAGAGAATAGTGAAGGATCCGGCTCGACGCAATGGACTGGGATACCAGTTTTATCATTTTTCGGACGTCAATGCCGCAATTCGCCGTAGGGTGTGGGAGAAGATCAATTTCCCTGAGGATCTTAGAGTGTTTGAAGACCTTGGCATCGCCAAGCGCATTTTGGACGAAGGATGGAAGATCGTGTACGAGCCCAAGTCTGCCGTTTTTCATTCCCACACCCACACTACGATCGGATTGCTCAAACGCTACTTCGATATTGGCTACACCCTTAAGCGTCTGGAAATATGGGACGCTCCGGGGACGAGGAGAACGATGCTTCGGGACGCTGGCAAGCTGCTGAAGAACAAAGTCAGGCAGGTGAGCGACAGGCCCGCTGGACGACTGGCGGGCGAAGGTATGCAGCAGGATATAGCCAAGTCGCTCGGGCTGTTTCTGGGGCTGAATCAGAAGTACTTGCCGCTGGCCCTTAAGCGCCGCCTGAGCGCGTTTCGCGTTTTTGAATGAACAAAGAAGAGGATTCCGGGACGTTCGTCATTTGTTCCCTCAGAACGAGTTTGCCCGATTCGCGCCTCAGGGTTTTCACGTTGGCGCAGTTCCGATTCGAGCTTCATCATTCGGCCTTCACTGATGCGGGTCACTGAGGGTTGTGATTGGATGCACAAAAGCATGGCCTCCGATTGACAGCCGAATTCGTGTCATCTAGATTGTCTGGCAGTCAGCCGACAGAGGTTACCGGTGGCGACAGACTTTTCAGTCCCGCAGAGGGGTCTGGTTGGTGCTTCCCTCCGAAATGTCTGTGCCGACTGTTCGTTGGCAACGCCGTTAGTGCGCGAAAATTGCCGCATCAAGACAGTGAATAGCAGCGACGTCCGACTCGAACACCAAGGCTGTTGCATGTTACTAGAGGAAGCTAATCTCAATGATTCGCAGTCGCCTTAGCTATTTGCGCTTGATCCTTAGAATCCTGACGCTTCTGATACCTGCCCTCTCTTACTTCATCGCCGTCAAGGTGCGCTGGGTTTCACTCTTTTTCCCCGGACTGTCCTCTGGGGTTGCCATCCTAAAATCGGGGTATTGTTTTTGCTAACCACGATCGTTTGGGCAACCGCCGCAGAAGAGTCGGGACTATGGAATGTGGAGCAATTGTACGCCCCGACGGGAAGACCCGGCGATTGCTGGAAGCAACTGCATTCACCTGCATGATTGTCATTGCGATCAGTTTCCCGTATCGACAAACGCGTCGACTCATCGTTCACGACCAGAATTTGGACATCCAGCCTGTGCGGCTTGCTGCACAGGCGCTTCCAGGCGATTCCGACGCGATATGTGCCTTTATACGTGAAAGGACCACTGAAACCGACAAGCGCAATGGGCTAAACATTGGATCGCTTTATCAGAGTACGGCGCGCCCGGCTATCGGGAAACTCGGGTTTCACGTCATATGCCGGTTGAAGGTGAGTCGGGAAAACCGCTTGTCCGAGATCTGATCAAGGTTAATACCCGTGCGTGCCTGTGAAAGCCACGACGGCGGTCCGAAGGATAATCTGCAGATCCATGCCAAAGCTCCAATTCCGCATGTAATACAGGTCATATTGCAGGCGATCGGAGATCGACGTATCTCCACGAAGCCCGTTGACTTGTGCCCAGCCCGTCAGTCCCACTTGGCAGCTGTGGCGCAAGTGGTATTTCTCGATGTCTTCGCCAAACTTCGCGACAAAGTAGGGTCTTTCGGGGCGCGGGCCCACCAGGCTCATTTCTCCGCGGATGACGTTGAACAACTGGGGCAGTTCGTCCAGACTGAATCTTCTTAAAACGGCACCAATCGGAGTGATCCTGGGATCATTCTTGGTTGTCCAAACGGTGTCACTCTCAGTCTGGCTGCCGCAGCGCATAGTGCGGAACTTCAGTAGAGTAAAGGGCTCCCCATGGCGTCCCACCCGTTCCTGGCGAAACAGGACCGGCCCTTGGGAACTGAGCTTCACTAGTGCTGCCACTATCACAAAAAGCGGGCTCAGGAGCAAAACACTCACGGTCGCGACCACCAGATCAAAGCTTCTTTTGACCACGGTATAGGCGAAGCTCTCTACCGGAGAGATTGCCAGATTCATCATCTGCAATCGCCCGGCCTGGAACAGCTTGTTGCCAAACGAAAGTCGTGGGCCAAGATCAAAAAGAGCGCGGATCGGTTTGGCGAGATTTTCGAGGCTCTCGACAACCGCGGGCAAGTGCAGATAGCGCGACGGCGGCAGGGCAACTACCACTTCGTCGAAGCGATAGTTTTGCAACTCCTGTGGGTCGGCAGAATTAATAACTGGAGCGTCCTCTACCAGAATCGGCTGTCCGGGAAGTTGCAGGTAGGCCTGGATTTCGCAATGGAAGAACGGGATCCGGCGGAGAAGCTTTACGTATCGTCTGGCATACTGATCGGTTCCGACGACCAGAATCTTTTCGCATTTCCGCGGCCAAATCGAGGAACGCGAGGTAAGCCGAAAGAAGTTTCGACCAGCGACCACCATCAGGAACAGGGTGGCGTTCGTCAGAAGGATGAAACTGCGCGAGATGAGCAATTGCCGGGCAAACACCAGCAGCGCAGTCTGCAAAAGGAATGTGGCAAAGCACGCCGCGAACGCCGCGCGGATCCCGGTGTATTCCCAGAATAAGTCCGCCACGGTGGAGAGCTTGAAACGGTCCGCCGCAAGAATCCATGCCACTTCGGTGAACAGCAACAAAATCAAATAATGCTGCGGACTGGGGAGGCTGGAATACAAACCGCCAAATCGCAGATATGAAGACAGTCCAAAGGCAAACAACGGCAGGATGTAAATCAGAATGCGCAGCGAAAGATTATAAAAATACACTCGAGACATCATAATTTTTGGCCCCCAGTGGATTTTCGAACGCACCGGGTTCGATACTTTGTTGCACTTTTCGGGATGGGAGAGCGAACGGATTGAAACCCGTCGAAACCATCGGCGAGACAAACCTCTCGCGTATGAAGTGACGGCTGCTTTAGTCTGGGAGGCCGAACATCGTGTTCCCAAACCGCAACCGGATGAGGGGACTGCGATGGCAGAAAACCAACTTTGCCCATGACCTCTACAAATGCACCACGTGGATGATCGAAACGAGAGGGAATACAGACGTACACAATCGATTTAGCGATTCGCCCCTGAGGACGGCAAATGCTTAAGAAGTACCGCTCGCTGCTACCCGGCTGAAAGCTTGCAGCCGCTGGAAGGCTGAAGCCTTCCGCCTTCAACAACATAGTCTTCACTCCATACAAGCGTTACGACTTCATCGGCTCGCGGACAGGGTTGATGTTCAGCAAAAACCGCTGCAGTAAACACCACAAACAACGGCCCTACACCGCACCCGTAGGCGCCAACTTTCAAGCTCGGAGGAAGATTCACTACTCCACGTTCTTGCGCTCACGCAGGGGCATGAAACGTTCCCCCTCTCATGCGACCACTGCGTTCGCTTACGGATCTGGCCGGAAACATTGCGATGGGAAACTACCGCACTGCTCCAACCCAACACCTGACACGAAGATATCGCAGGTCATCGACCAGCGACCGCCTTCCCTGATGGGGATAAAAGTACCATATTTGTGAAAGAGATGTCCAAGGAATTGACTGAAACGAAAGGTCGTAGGCCCGGGTTTCCCTCTCAGGTTGGAACGCGTTAACCGTGCTAGGTCGTGCGTTTTCGCTATCCATCGATGTACCTGTTGCCAGTTAACGAAAGTGATTCCCGGCTTGCTGTGCTTTACACGGCTGCCGTTATCGAATTTTCGATTGGCGCGCCGACGGAAAAGACGGCGTAAACGTGGGCTGCATGTTTCAACAACGTTGGGTGTAAGCCCGACGCTGTAGCATGCCGGAGGTATGCGCGATGGGCGAGGCAACTGTCCTGCGAACGCCTGCGCTACGCGGTTCGAACCTCACTCGAACTTCAGCATCACGATTTCTGGATTGGAGCCCAGTCGCAAAGGAGGGCCCCAGGTTCCGGCGCCGCTGGAAGTGAAGACCTGCATCTCGCCGATTTTGCTGAGGCCATAGACGAATTGGCGGTAAATGCGGCGGGCGATCCAACTCCAGGGGATGAATTGGCCGAGGTGGGTGTGCCCGGAGAGTTGCAGAGAGAAGCCTGCTGCTTCGGCGATCTCGGGATAGTCGGGCGCGTGGGTGAGAAGAATGCTGGCTCGGTTGCGATCGAGGTGAAGACGGTGCAGCACAGAGGCGAACGCGCCATGCTGGGCGGCATTGCGGTAGGGTACGCCCGCGATCTGCAAGCCATCGACCTCGACTTTTTCGTTGGTTAACACGCGTACGCCGGCGGCAGCAATCGCGTTCAGGTACTTGCTGTCGTCGCCGAACTGTTCGTGATTTCCGGCTACGAAATAGACGCCGTGGGGGGCGGTCAGTTCGGAAAGCGGCTGGGCGGCGCGGTCGGCGTCGATGGCGGTGCCGTCATACAAGTCTCCGGCGATGAAGATGGCGTCGGGAGATTCGTCCAGAATCTTGGCGACCATGCGGCGCAGGAAATTCCCGTTGCGCACGTGGCCGAGATGGACATCGGTGATCAGAGCCGCTTTGCGGCCTCGCCAGGCCTCGGGTAGATTCGCCAGACGAATGGTGGCGCGGGTGATTCGGGTCCAGCCGGCATTGAAGACCCCCAGCAGACCCACCGCGGCAGCCGCGGAGAACAGCAACTGA
This sequence comes from uncultured Acidobacteriota bacterium, assembly GCA_963807095.1. GTDB lineage: Bacteria > Acidobacteriota > Terriglobia > Terriglobales > Acidobacteriaceae > Sulfotelmatobacter. The sequence goes on from CAWEAF010000006.1 coordinate 447,207, forward strand.
ACCAGGCGATGGAAGTTCAGGGATATTCCGCTGAGATGCGCGAGACCAAAGACAATCCAGGCGAAAGTTGAGGCGAGAAAGAGGAAGCTGAGGAAGCCCATCCAGACTGCGGCCGCGCGATAGAAGGTGCGCACGAGGGCATTGGTGTAGCGGAACGCGAGCAGGGAAGCGGCGACGAAGCTGACGGACAGCAAGAAAAGAGTGGCCTGCAGCCACGGTCTGGCTGCACTTACGTCACCTGTCGTTGCGAACGTCCAGGTTTTATAAAGGAGCAAGTGGGCCAGGAGGAGAATGGACTGGATGATTGCGAGGAACGCGACCAGTCGTTTTCGAAGGCGCATGAAGATTGGATTCGGCAATACGGAATTTGGATTCTCTATCTGTTCAGTGGGGATGCGGCGGCGGTTATTTCGCGGTACGGACGTTCCGCGATTTTTTGACATAAAAACCCGACAACTTGAGTAACATAATCGATATGGCAAACCGTCGTCCCAGCGGCAAGTCACGCGTGCCAGTCGGCGTTCTAGTCCTGTCAACCTTCTTCCTGTTTCCGGCCTGCGGAGGATCGGGTTACGGCGGCGGAGGAGGTGGAGGAGGGCAGAATCCTCCGGGTGCCCCTTCGGGATTGACTGCGACAGCTGGGAATCAGCAGGTCAGCCTGACATGGAACGCCAGCGCGGGCGCCACCAGCTACAACGTCAAGCGAGCGACGGCTTCCGGTGGGCCGTACACAACAGTATCAAGCCCAACCGCAACGAGTCAGACCGATACGGGGCTGACGAACGGGACGATTTATTACTACGTAGTTTCGGCAGTGAACGCGACCGGAGAGAGCGCGAATTCGAGTCAGGCTTCGGCCACCCCAGCCTCAAGCGCCAGCGTGGCCGTGACGATTAACGTGCTGGCGAATCGGCACACGATCAGTCCATACGTATACGGCGGGGCTTTTCCGGAGAGCGCAGCGAAGATAACAGACAGCGGCCTGCCGGTAGTGCGGTGGGGCGGCAATGCGGCCTCAACCTACAACTGGCAGTTACACACTTACAACGCGGATAACGATTATTACTTCGAGGATTTCAGTTTCTCTGGCTTGGGCAACACCGATGGCGATTCTGTTCAGTTCATCAACGACGTGAAGGCGGCAGGTGGCGTCCCGCTGATGACCATGGTGATGTTGCCGTGGGTGGCACAGAGCGCGGAGACTCCGGGCGCCAGTGGAAATGGCCATTGGAGTTTCCCACAAACCGAGTATCCCAACCAGTGTGCTTTCGATCCGTTTAACAGTGACGCTGGAAACGGCATCGTGGCTGGAACGTGCAACAACAACCCGCAGACCTTCATCACTGCGACTGCCGCTGACCTGAACCGGACCTACTTCCCCCTGCTCGATGACAACACCCAGACTTGTTCCTCGGGAAACTGCGTTTACCGAAAGGACTGGGCCACGGCACTGGCGGCGGCATTCGGAAGCGGAACGTGCACTATCCCCTATTTCCAGATCAGTTCCTGTCACTTCTATGACATGGACAACGAAATCGATATCTGGGGTGGAACGCATCGCGATGTTCACCCTAGCCCGACGACATACCAGGAGTTGCGAGATATCTTTGTAACGGAGTCCGCGGCGCTGAAGGGCTGGGATCCGGCGGCGGTGCGGCTTGGACCCGTGAGTTGCTGCTGGTATTTCTACTGGAGGTCGGCGACCGGGGCGAGCGATACCTCAAGCCACGGCGGAGTGGACTTCCTGCCGTGGTGGCTGAACGAGGTTGCGTGGTCGGATGCTGTGTCCGGCTCGAGAACGCTGGATATGTTCGACATCCATGCCTATCCTGACGGTCCAGACGCGACGACGTTGACGCCGGCTCAACAGCGGGCACTGGCCACGCGCATCTATCGCGACTGGTGGGATCCGACATACACCAGCGAGGCGTCCTACATCGCCAACGGCGGATTCAGCATCGAGCCGGTTGACTCGAAACCCTTCCGTATTCCGCGGATGCGGGCCCTGGTCAATCAGATTTATCCGGGCACGGCGTTCGCCATGACGGAGTGGAGCGCGGAGCTTGCCGGGACCACGGGGGCGCAGCGAGCGTCGGATTTTTCGACGGCGCTGGGAGATACCGATGCTTACGGCCTGCTAGGCCGGGAGCGTGTTTCGCTTTCGACGCGGTGGACCGCTCCTGTGTCGACGAATCCCAATTACCAGGCGCTGAAACTATTTACAAATTATGACGGAGCACATCACGGGTTTGGCAGCACGTCGGTGCAGGCGACGCACACTGCCGATCCGAACCTGTTTAGCGTGTACGCGGCCTTGAATTCGACGGGAACGTCGCTGACCATCATGGTGGTGAACAAAGATCCGGCGAACGCCGCGCAAGTAGCCTTCACGACGACAGGATTTACTCCTGGCGGCACTGAAAGCACATACACGCTCTCGCAGAGTTCTCCGACAGCGATCGTGGCGGGCTCGGGAAGTTGGTCCGCGACACAGAGTTTTGCTCCCTACACGGCGACTTTGCTGGTGGTTCCGGGCAGCCTGGCGACGGCTCCGGTCTCAGAGTGGGATTTGAATCCGGACACCATCATGGTTCCGGCGGGCGGCACGGTGACGCTTAATCCCGTGATCACAAAAGGAACGGCCAACGTTGCATTGACCACGGCGGTGTTCGACGCCTTCGAGGGAGCGGCGGCCTGTACGGGCGGAGCGATTACTCTTACAACTTCGACGATTACAACGGCAACCAGCGGCCAGATCACCGTTAACGCACCGAACACTCCAGGGTTCTGTCATTACTCAGTGACGGGAAACGATGGGATCGCGACGCAGACTGAGGGAGGCTGGATCGTGGTGGGCAAGCCGGCGGCGACGTTCACCAAGACAGGTGACAATCAGAATGGGGCCGTCGGCACGCAGCTGAGCCTCTCGGTCACGCTGAGTCCGGGATCGTCGGGCGGAACTGCATCGGGAGCGAGTGTCCTCTTCAGTGCGAATGCCGGCTCGCTTTCCAACGGGACTATCAGCGGCGCGAAGGTCACCGCGGTGACGAACAGCTCTGGAGTTGCGTCGGTAACTCTGACATTGCCCGGGAGCGCTAGCGTCGTGACGGTCACGGCTGAGGGGCCGTTCGGCCTGGGACATCCCGTGGCGACGTTTACCGAGACTGCGCATTAGCAGCCATATTGCTTGCCAGAGTCCCTCAGCGGCTACAAGCCGCTTCGATTGTATGGCGTTAACGGCGCGGCTTTAAGCCGCGCCCTTTCAAAGCACCTTTGCGACAGAATTGTTCTGCAAAAGTTATTCACGATAGGACCACTATGCGAAAATTCAGGCCTGAATTCTTCCTTCTTCTGATCCTTCTCGCGTCTGGATGCGGAGGCGGAGGGTCAAGTCCTGCAACGTTTACTAATCCACCGGCGACCAACTCCGCGACCGTCGACTTTGGAACTTCGAATCAGACAATCCGTGGTTTTGGGGGATCGGACGCGTGGATGCCAGTGATGCCCAGCGCCGAGGTCAACGCGCTGTTTGGAACTGGATCGAACCAGATCGGCTTGAGCATTTTACGCGCGCGCATCGATCCGACGTCGGTGACGGGAGGAACGAACTGGGACACCGAAGTCAGCAACGCGAAAGCCGCCATCGCTGCCGGCAGTAATGTGAGCGTGATTGCCACACCCTGGACGCCTCCGGGGGCATGGAAGATGAATCCGCCCGATCCCACTCATCCCCTGGTAATGGGATCGCTCAACCCGGCTAACTATGGGGATTACGCGAACTACCTGGAGAGCTTCGTCAACTACATGGCCAGTGCGGGCGTGAATCTCTACGGCATCTCGATGCAGAACGAGCCCGACGCCAACGTGACGTACGAGTCGTGCGCCTGGACTCCGGCGCAGATGGACTCGTGGGTGGCGACCTCGTCGTCTGTGCTGACGACGAAGCTGATCATGCCGGAGTCCGAAGGCTTCAATGTGTCCTATTCTGACCCGGCGCTCAGCGATCCCACAGCGGTTGCGAGGATCGGCATTGTTGCAGGGCATCTCTATGGAACGTCTCCGTCGGCCTACGCGAATGCTGTAACCGCCGGCAAAGAATTGTGGATGACCGAGCACTACCTTAACCCGTCAGGCTCGGCGCCGGCGATTGCGGACGCACTGCAGGCTGCCAAGGAGATTCACGATTCGCTTACGGTGGGCAATTACAACGCGTATCTGTGGTGGTGGGTCGCCAATTGGAATCCGGGAACCACTGTCACCAACACGGGGCTCGTCGACACCAACAATGCGCCAACGTACTTCGGATGGGCGATGGCGCAGTTTTCGCGCTTCGTTCGTCCAGGTTACGTTCGAAGCAATGTGAGCTACAGCCCCTCCGCGAACGTTTTCCTCTCGGCGTACAAGGGAAGCGGCCATTTCGTGATTGTGGCCATCAACATGAACTCGAACAGCGTGAACCAGACCATCACCATTCAGAATCAGAACGTCACTTCGATGACTCCATACTTGACGACGGCGGCCTCTACAGTGGCCCAGCAGAGCGCGGTCAGCGTCGTGGGCAATCAATTTACGTATACGCTGCCGGGCCAAAGCATCGCTACGTTCGTGCAGTGAAAAGACGGATGGAAGTTGCAGCAGCGCCTGAAGGCGTGTTTGATTTCCAGGTTACTTTGGAACGCCTGAACAGGTGGCGGGAAGAGTCGGATGAGTCGAAAAATCGCTTACCCTAGGCGCTGAAGCGCGTTCGCATTTTCATGGCTTTACGGCACGAGTGGAACTCGTGCCCTTCCCAATTCCGGCGCGTATCGGCGTTTTTTCCGCAACCTGTGACGGCGCGCCCTGATACCAGTCTCGAGATGCCATGCTACGAATTTCTCCGGATCCCTGTGAGCCTCTGCGCACTGCGCGTGTCACTATCGCTCCGGCTCAACGACCTTCAATGTTTGGTTGGCAGGGATGTCGCGGAGCGTCTGCACGATTCCCGATGGCCAGTGAATCTCGATCAGATCTGCGCGATTGTCCGGTCCCAGACCAAAATGCACCGGCCCATAGCTCGAGGAAGCATATCCAACGCTGGTGGTCATATGGTTGTACTGGGCTCCAACCGTCTTGCTGACGAGCTTGATCCTCGCGCCAATGCCATCGCGGTTGCTTTTAGAGCCCCGTAGAGCGATGTCGAGCCAGTGGGTCGAGGTCTGCTGGCTCCGGTTCATCCATATCTCCGCCGGGGCGTCCAGGGCGGACACAACTACGTCGACCCGCCCGTCTCCATCCAGATCGCCGAAAGCGCAGCCCCGGTGGCGGGATTTAGGAGCGGTATTAAACCCGGCCTCTTCGGTGAACGCCTCCCACTTTCCACTCGAGCCCGGATTGCGAAAGATCGTGTTGTAGCGATTCACGGGCTGTCCCGGCATGTCATGGGATTCCACATGTCCGCCGCTGACGAAGATGTCTTTCCACCCATCGTTGTCAAAGTCGTAAAGAGCCGGGCCGAAGCCGGACATGGTACGGCTCAGATCGCGCATTCCGCTGGAGCTGGTAACTTCCTTGAAGTCGCCTTTACCGGTGTTTTGAAAAAGAGGGAAGGTCTGGCTGGGCAGGGCCACGAAGACGATATCGGGATAGCCATCGTTGTTGTAGTCACGGAAATCCACGCCCATTCCCGAAATGAAACCGCCGTCCTCTGCCAGGGCAACACCGGTCTCGAGGGCAACCTCTTCGAACTTCTTGCCGAGGTTGTGAAACAACGAATTGTAGGACGCGTCGTTACTGACGAAGAGGTCAGGCTTTCCGTCGAGGTCGTAATCCGCCATGCCCACACCCATGGCTTTACCGACGTGGTCCCGAATTCCCCATTCCTTGGAAGCGTCGCGAAACGTGCCGTCGCCATTGTTCAGGAAAAGCTGATTTGGCTGTCCCTTGTAGTACCTGGGATGACAGTAGTCGGCGACGCCATCGACCTGGCAGAGAGCCTTGTCGGAGTAGGTCCACTGCATGTAATTCGCGACAAACAGATCCAGAAGGCCATCGTTGTTGACGTCTACCCACACGGCAGTGATTTCCCAGAAGGCGCCATACTGCGGATCGGGATGGTTGATCGCCGCGTCCAGGCCAGACTTGACGGTGACATCGGTAAAGGTTCCGTCGCCGTTGTTGTGATAGAGGGTTCCATGATGCAGGCCGGCGACAAAAAGGTCGGGATGCCCGTCGTTGTCGTAATCGGCGACGGCGACGCCCATGTCGTAACCAGTTCCCGCGACGCCAGCGGCATCGGTGACGTCAGTGAACACGCCATTGCCGTCGTTCCGGAAAAGACGGTTCCGGTATTTGGGGTCGTCCTTCTTCAAGGTGGCGATGTTGCCGCCGTTGGTGAAGAAGATGTCGAGACGACCATCTCCGTTGTAGTCGAACACGGCTACGCCGCCGGGCATGGTTTCCGGAGCATTACGCGCCGGGGTTTCGTCGTTCTGCAAGACGAAGGGGATCGCTTTCAATTCAAAGTGCAATGGGCTTTTGGGGGACGGCGCGGCCGAAAGCATCCGCCAACAGGCAAGCGACAGGATGGAACAACCTACCAGGAAGGATTTTTTAGGCATCTGCAAGAAAGAAAGAAGGGTGGCCGAAGCCACCCTTCGATTTTACCTGACGCTCGCCTTAGAAGTAGAACTTCGCAGAGAACGTCACCACGCGCTGACCGGTCTTGAACTTCGGTTTGCCGGTTGTTACGTTGTTTTGATTTGTTGTCGCAATCGAGTGGACCGTGTAGTCGCACATCGCGGCGTTCCCCGAATCCGTCTGCCCTCCGAAAGAACTGCAGGTGCCAGCCGGAACTGCGCTAAGGGGGATCTGCACATTTGTGTTCTGTTGCAGGTTGACGGTGGTGTCGGACGTACCCGCCAACCCAAACTGCGGAAGCGGATGATTCAGGAAGTTCGTAGCCTGAACCCTGAACTGTACCGACTTACTCTCAGAGATCTTGAAGCTCTTGTAGATACCCAGATCACTGTCAAAGTAGGCAGGCGCATGTATGTACGGCCAGTTGAAAGTGCCGAGCTGTCCGAAAGCCGGAGTTGCGAAGCAGTTCGGGTTGTAATACAAGCCTGAAGCATGCTTGCGCGGGTCGCAGGTGACCAGCGGGAACATGGAGGCATAGCCGCCACCGTTTTGGGATGTGCCGTAATAAGTGCCCTGATTGACGCTATTGGACTTCAGGCCATTCGGCAGTTGGATGCTGTTGTCAGGCAGTTGATAACTTGTACCCGCCAGCCCATTGACCGGAACAGTAAGGCCGCCGGCGTAGGTAAAGTTGATCGTACCGTTAGCCTGTAGAGGCGCTCCACTCTGGCGCGTCGTATAGCCGGACAACTGCCAGCCATTGACGGCGCCCTGGAGGATGCGATTGCCGTGCACGAACTTCGGCAAGCTCCACACGTAAGTCGCGTTGAGGATCTGCGTGTGGTCGTACGCCAAAGGTCCGTAGTTATTTTTTATGTTGAACGGGTCAAGCACTGCTCCCGTCGTTCCAGCCTGGTTCGTGTTGCCATCCCGGATGCCCAGCACCTTGCCGTAGGTGTAGTTGAGCATGAAGTTAATCGGACCGGACTGTTTCTGCCAGGACATTTGCAGCGAATTGTAGCTCGCGTAGCCGCCATGCGTGATGACGTAGATATCCTGGTAGCGAGTTAGCCGGCGATAGTTGTTTTCGTTGAAGGAGAGGCGATAGTTCTGTAACACCGGAACGCCGTTAGGCCCATTCGCGGTGCAACCCGTGTAATCGGAGCCGCCGGTGCCACTAGCACTGCACGGCAGGCTGTTTGGAGAAACAAATGCGTGCTGACCGTTCAGGGTTTGTGTTGGATCCGGTAACCAGTACGATGCTGGGAAGTTGCTGTTGGCATCGCTGATTTTGCCGTTTCCGCCGTTGAGCAGCAAGTTGGCGCTTTTGTTGCCAACCCACGAAACTTCAAATACCGACCGCCAGGGCAAGGCTTCGGCGACACTGACGTTCCAGTTATTCGTATATGGAGTCTTGTTATCTCCACGTTGGAACGCCGAGATCGTGCCGCTGGCTCCCCCACCCGGAGGTGGTACAAAGCCGGCGACGGCGCCGTAGCCCTGCAGGTTGTTAGCATTTGCCGTGAAGACCCCTTGAGCAAGACTTGCGGGTCCCCCCACGTCGTTAACGGACACATTGTAGCGGAACGATGCAAAACCGCCGCGTATAACCGTCTTGCCGTTTCCGAAAACGTCGTAGGCAAGACCGACGCGAGGCTCATAGTAGAACAGTGGCGATACCCAGCCCGAAGTCGGGATGGAGCTATCGATGGAATGCCAGAGCAACCCTGGGTTCTTAACCGTTGGGTCGCTGGTGTAAGTGCCGGGATTCCAAACGGCCATTCCGTTTCCGCCGATGTAGTACTGGCCCTCGTGATCGAGACGCAAGCCGTAGTTGATAGTCAACTGACGGTTGGCCTTGTACGAGTCTTGCGCATAAATCGCAAACATATGGTTCTGAATCGTGTTGACGACGTCCTGGCTGGGTTGCGTATAGTTGGCTCGCCCGAGGAGGAAGTCGGCCACTGAGTTGTTGGTAGCGAAATTGCCGCCCAGGTTGAAGTTTCCATTCGCCCCGCTCGCCCAGCCGCTGCTCGGCTGCGCGTTCTTGGTGTTATCCCAGTACACGCCAAATTTCAGGGTGTGGGACGAAATCACTCGAGTGAAGTTGTCGTAGACGGCAGGAACTCGCTTATTCGCTGCGAAACCGCCCGTCAGGTTCATGTTGCCGATGTCCGGAAATGCGCCGCCCCAGGGTCCTTGGATGTTTGGTATCTGATCAATCTGGGCACCAAAGAGACCCGGGATATTCATTCCCAGCTTCGACCGGCTGACGGCAGCCGCATTGGCGAGAGTGTTCGGAGTGTTGAAGCGCGTATACGTAAACACTGCCTCGTTGGTTGTCGTCGGACTGAACACGTGGGTAGCGTTGATCATGACCAGTTGCGAGTTCAGATTCTGGACGACATTGGAGGGGTACGGAAGTGTCCACGGTGGAGTCCACCAAATGCCAACCGGGTGCTGATCCGTCTCGATCTGGCGAGAGTACGATCCGGTTAGTTTGGTGTTGTCGCCGATAGCGTAGTCGAGTTTGCCGGTCGCTTCCCACCGGTTCTGAGGAGAGGTGGTGACAAACTGATAGTTGTTCCAGCCGTTTCCAGCACCCGGGGTGATGAAAGTCCCGCCCCTCGGATTAGCTGTCGTCGGGAGTAACTTGGCGTAAATGGCTCCGTTCGGATCCCATGTTGACGACGGAAGGCTCGTCGCAGTGGCGCCCGCCGGAATGTTGTTGTTCATGGCATTGTAGGCGGCGCCCCAACTGTTCTGGAGTTGCGCAGCAAGAGTTCTGCCAGTGCTTACAATGGTGCTGCCCGGAACGCCATTGACCGTATTGTTGCTGAGGTCTCCGGTGAGTTGTTCGGTAGTCGGGATGTTGTAGTTGATGATGCTGCCCGCCGGGTGCTGGCGCATGTACTCGTAGCCGCCCCAGAAGAACAGCTTCTGACGTCCCTTGGACAAGCCCGGAACCGGACCACCCGCGTTGCCGCCCATGTAGTAGTAGCTCTCATAGGGAGCGGCAAGAGAGGCCGTTGTGGCCCCGCTGGCGATCTGGCTGGCGGTGTAAGCGTCGATGGAGTTCAGGGTGCTGTTGCGCGCATACACATAGCCTTCGCCGTGATAGTGTGAGCCGCCGCTCTTGCTGAAGGCCTGGAAAATCGTGGGGCCCTTGGCATATTCGGCGCTGTAGTTCGACATCAGGACCTTAACTTCTTGCACCATATCCTGATTGATATTGGCCATCTGGCTGCCGGCATTACCCGGGTCAACCAGGTTGGTGCCGTCCAGCATGAGCGACATTGCGCCGCTGGGCTGCGTGCCGTTTGACGAGAAGGCGCCGACCGGCCCAGAGGCAGAGCTGACTACCTTATCGGAAAAGCCAGAGCCTTGAGTTGCCCCGTTCGAAAATGCCATGCCCGGCATGATCTTCAGCAACTCGCCTGCGTTGCGGTTGCCCATGGGGAAGGCCTCAACCATGTGCTCAGGCACAGTGGCGCTGATTTCGGCGTTATCGGTCGGCACGGCCAGGGCGCCGGCGGAAACCTCTACGGTTTCGCTGACTTGTCCGACCTGCAGAGCAATCTGCGGGAGCGTGCGGTTGTCGCCCTGCGCGAAGTCGACACCTGCTTGCTTCCACATCTTGAAACCCGGCGCTTCAACCGTCACCGTGTAGGTTCCCGGCTGAACGGCCGTGATGGTGAAGTAACCGGCACCGTTCGACACCGTCGTACGGACATCGCCGTTGAGTTGATTTGTCATTGTTACTTTGGCGTTCGCCACCACGGCGCCCGTCGTGTCTCTAGTTGTGCCCGTTAAGGTTCCGGTCAACTGCTGACCGAAACTGAGGGCGGAGATGAAAACGAAAATGGCCAAGAACGAAAGCAGGCCTGTTTTCTTCCAAGCCGACCGAAGTGACTTCGAAGTCATGTAACAGCCTCCAATTAGGCAGTGTGAACAGCGTTGCAGGGGCGTTATCGTCAAGCAGTCGGAGCTCTACGGTGCCCCGGCTACATCGAGGAAACTTGCAACCTGGGACTCATACAAAAGTACTACTCCACTGCTGGATTGGACTTTTATCGTGGGTCAATGAGCAGTGTCAAGAAAAAAAACGATTTTGTTAGAGAAGTCATATTACTAGCGCTTGTTCGGTGTAAGCCAATGATTACAGGTTGTTTATGGTTGGTCGACACCGTGAAGTAAACGTTCTCTGGAGTGATCAGAATCACAAAGAATCTCAAAGAAACGTAAACGTTTTCGATAACGTTTCCGTGAAACGCCCTTTTAGAGCCAAAACTGAGGCGATTTGTCCTCCCGACGGGCGTGGCTTTGTCTGTGGTTTTATCCAATCAGACCAACGTGAGAGTCCAAACCTTTCTGCGAAGTGCAGCCCTGGAATGGTTGCCAAGTTTGCCGCCGAATCGTTTCTTATCCGTCTATTGTTTCTGTATCGCTGGTTGCGCCTCTGCGTTTTTCGCTTGCGCCTCATACCGCTGAAGATTCGCCCGGAGCGATGCGGCGAGCGCCTGGTCCTGCTCCTGATTGGCGAGTTCAAGCGCATGACGCGCCGTTGCAATCGCTTCTGCGTAGCGACCATTTTCCGAATACATCGCGGCCAGCATCTGCAGGATGCTTGGCCTCGGCGCGCGGGAAAGTTTAGACGCCTCTTCAAACTGGGTCAGAGCGTCGACAAAATTTCCTTTTGCAGCCAGCACTCGACCAAAGTTGTAGCGATAATCCGCCGCATCTGGTGCAAGGGCGACGGCTTTCTGGATGTGGGTGATCGATTCATCTAAGTCGTTGGTGCGAGCGAGCGCAATTCCCAGATCGTTTTGTCCACTGGCCGAATCAGGATCGAGCTCTACTCCGCGTCGTAAGTGCACCAGGGCTTGGTCGAGGTGCTCTTTTTTCAACGCCAACACGTTGCCGAGGTTGATCTGCGCGGAGGCATTGTCTGGATTGAGTTCGACGGCTTTCTCGAAATGTTGGAAGGCGTCATCCAACATTCCTTTTTCGGCGAGCGCAGTGCCGAGATTGTTGTGAGTATGAGAACTGCCGGAATTCAGTTCCAGCGACTTTCGGTATTCTGCGATCGCGTCGTCCATTTTGCCGGTCTCGGCGAGAGCGACTCCGAGATTGTCATGCGCACGAGGATCGTCGGGATCGAGCGCCAGCGCTTTCTTCCAGGCTGGCACGGCTTCATCGAATTTCTTCTTCTCCGAAAATGCCACCGCGAAATCAAAGAGCTTGTAGAAGTCGGTCGCAGGAGCGTCGATTCGCTCCAGTCCGCCAGGCGAAATATTCACAAACTCGGGGATGTTAACGGCGCGGTTGGCGGCGGTCGCATTCTCAACCAGGATCGCCGGACTATCGTTTCCGTCCTCGTCGATGTGGGTGAGGTACATGTGCGTGTAGTACGACGGGGTTTTTGACGAGAACACAAGCCAACGTCCGTTGGGTGAAAAACTGTGCCATGAGTTCATCACCTTCAGATTGCAGTTCAAGCGCCGCTCCACGCCGCCTTCGAAGGGCACGATGTATAGCTGACTGTCGGGCCTCATCAGCAAGCCGTTCTTGTTTCTGACGAACACGATCCATTTGCCGTCGGGAGAGACTTTGGGGAAGTTATTGCTCATCCCATTCTCCGAAGCGCCAATGACTCTCTCCGCTTTTCCTCCCTTTCCATCGTTGAACGGGATGCGGTAGAGGTCGTACTGCATCTGAGTTTCGTTGGGATCGTTCGCATACTTTGCCGGAGGCTGGCCCGGCGCGAATGGATCGCGCGCCTTTTCCCGCGAGAAGACCAGATACTTGCCGTCGGGACTCCAGAACGCGCTGGTGTGAACGTAATCGGGGTCATCTGCGCCCGGCAGAGTTTTCAAGGTGCGGGACTCGCGGCTGTACCACGCTAGTACGCCACGGGTGGGAAAGAAGACCTGACCGAAACCAAAGAAGGTGAACGAACCGTTATAAAGACGGTCGGCAATACGCCTGCCGTGCGCTCCTGGAACGTCAATCGAAGTAATCACATAATTGCCGTCCGGCGAGATCTGGGACATGAATCCGAAACGCTTCTGCGCAGTCTTGTCGGGATCCGAAAACGAGCTCCAATGAACGATGTAGTCGGTGCTGATGGTGCTCACTTTCCGGATCGGAACCAGGGCGTAGAGTCCTTTGTCATTTTGCGGGCCGTCCACGTCGATACCCAGGGACTTGCCGTCGCGCGAAACTGAATGGCAGTTGGCGCAGGTCGGAAGCGCCTGCATCACAACCTTGCTCTTAGTAGCCGAGGTGTACCGCAGTTGCCACTTGATGTCAGGAAGAACAGAGTCGGGCAAGGGTTTAATCACACCTCTTTCGATTTGTTCCTTCGTCGCAGGGAGGAGAGGAACGTCACGATAGAGAATCGGGGCGCCCACCGGGTCAATGGAAGTCTGAATCTCGATCTGCCCGGTGGATACAGGCTCACGGGAAGTCTGGCTGGAGTAGCCAGAGATAACTACAGTTGCGGGCTGGCGAACCGAATGGTTCTTGATGGCTTCCCAGGTCTTCACATCCGGGCGCCAGGTGTGAGCTTCGGCCTGTTCCGGCGTCAGAGTGGGAGGAACGTAACCCACCAGGCTGCTATCCAGTTCTCCGATTTGCATTTTCTCGCCGGATGACCACAAATCTACGCGTGGTGCTCGCTCCGCAAACCGGACCTCAACGCGCCAAACGGTCGCGCTCGATGCACTATCCCTCCACTGAAAGAGCGGCGGAATTATGTCCGGCGGGAAAAGTGAGCCTTGGCTCGGATAGTCGATAACGATTGTGCCGGGCGCTGGTGCTGGTCGTGCCGCCGCGAGGAGGCTGCCCACGATAGCGGTGCTCAACACCACGAGCAAGAGAATTCGGTTCATGCAGATCCCACCTGCGCTGGGAAAGCAAAACTGAAACCCAGAGCGAAATAGCTATAAAGATGGTCCCGACGTTAATGGAGGGCATGCGGCAGCGCTGTGATTTCAATCACACGCAAGTGTTCATGCTCTCTCCTCTGCCTAGCTGTGTAGTTCAGCCTGCGAAAGTAATCGCCTGCAGGAGCATGGTTGCGGGCCTGACGGGCGAGCCGACCTGCACCAACCTCCTTCCCGCGGTGGTAGGATAACGAGCAGAATGTGGGGTGGGGCCTAGCAGTGCTTTTCGCGGACAGCAATTTCTGGCCAAAAAGGGACAGGCGCGCGGTTACGTCGAACCGACGGCGGCAGAGTCGTCTCTGCCCTTTCGCGATGGCTACATTCTGTCTGCTTTCATTCTTGCCCGGAGCAACGGCTCAGAATGCTTCTCACGGTCAGAATGACTTAGTTGCCCAAGCTACGGAGGCACGAATGCAAAACGACGTGCCTCGAGCCATTCAGCTTTATTCGCAGGCGCTGGAGAAAGACCCTAAATGGGGCGAGGGTTGGTGGTTCCTGGGCTCTTTGCAATATGGGGCCGGCGCCTATGTCGAGGCCCGCGGCGCTCTCTCCCACTACATTGAGATGACTCCCAGCGCAGGTCCAGCACTCGCGTTGCGGGGGTTGTGCGAATTCGAGACAGGAGACTATCCGCAAGCGTTATCAGATATTCAGCACGGAATTTCGCTGGGTGCGGCGAACCAGCCGCGCAATGAACAGATCCTTCGGTATCACGAAGCTTTGCTGCTCACGCGCTTGGGAAACTACGACGCGGCGTTGAAGGCATATTCATTCTTTGCCAAGAACGGCGTCACCAACCCAGAGCTGCTCGCTGCGATCGGGCTGGCCGGACTGCGGATGCCCTTCTTGCCTAAAGATTTGGCGGTCGAGCAGCAAGAACTTGTCTCCACGGCAGGGGCGGCCGCGTACCAATTCCTGGCGGGAGATGAAACCTCAGCGGCGCAATCTTTTCAGGAATTGTTTCAACGCTTCCCAAACGCCGCCAACGCACATTTTCTTTACGGCTACTTGCTGTTCGCCACCAATCCCAACGCAGCATTGCCAGAGTTTCAGGAAGAGTTGAAAATCGTGCCGTCGAATACAGACGCAGAAGTGATGACCGCATGGGCTCTCTTAATGCGGAGTGCGTCGACCGAGGCGCTGCCCTACGCACAGAGGGCCGCGGATCAGAAACCGGCACTTCCGTCCGCGCAACTGGTGCTCGGAAGATCCCTGATGGAAACCGGAGACCTGAAGGACGGCATGGAGCACCTGGAGAAGGCGCTTCAACTGGAACCAGACAATCTCGAAACCCACCTTGCTCTTGCCAAGGCATACTCAGAATCTGGCCGGAAAGATGACGCGCGGCGTGAACGAGTTCTCTGCCTCCGGCTGACGAGCAGCAATGACGCCAAGATTGAGCGCCCGTAGGACACTCCTGGTGGTTATGCTTCTGGCGGCCGCTGTAAATGCGGCGGCGCAGTCACCTCATCGGAACAGCGCAACGGCGTGCGCGGGCTGTCATGCCTCCCAATCCAAACCCCAACCTGACACCCCCATGGGGCGCGGAATGCAGTGGCCGGATGCCGATCCTCTCTTCAAGAGCCATCCTGCACTTAGGGTGCAGAAAGGGCAGTACATATACAAGGTAGAAACCAAGGCGAGTCAGCCTGTCTATTCTGTGACTGATGGGACTCGAACGATTTCTCTGCCGATTCGCTGGAGTTTTGGTAAAGGCGCCCAGACCTGGGTGCTTGAGCAGGCAGGAGAGCTCTACGAGAGCATGGTGAGTTTTTACCCCTCGATTGATGGCCTGGAGATTACAACCGGCGATGAGTCGTTGAAGCCCCAAACTCTCGATGAAGCGGTGGGGCGGAAACTCCGGGAGGGGGAACCGCAAGATTGTTTCGGCTGCCACTCCACGGGTGCGGTTTCGGCGGGCAAACTGCATCTCGAGACGCTGGAGCCAGGGGTTACCTGTCAACACTGTCACGCTGGAGCGGATACGCATATGGTGGCGGCATCCCAGGGCGAGGCTTACGAGACGGCTCCCCCGAACTTGAGAAAACTTTCGTCGGAAGACATCTCGAATTTTTGCGGGCAGTGTCACCGAACCTGGGAAACGGTTGTGCGCAGCCGCTGGCGTGGTGAAATCAATGTGCGCTTCCAACCGTATCGTCTGGCCAACAGCAAGTGCTTTGATGGTACTGACCCGCGTATAAGCTGCATTGCCTGCCATGACCCGCATCAGGACCTGGTACGAAAAGACGACGCCTACGACACGAAGTGCCTGGCATGCCACGCGTCGAAGAATGAAACGGCGTACGTTTCCGCCAAGGCCGCGACTCACGGTGATGCAAAGGCATGTACCGTGGCCAGTAAAGGTTGTGTGACCTGCCACATGCCAAAAATAAAACTGCCGAATGGGCTGATGACGTTCCACGACCACGAAATCCGCATCGTGAAACCGGGGGCGCCGTATCCTGACTGACGAACTGCGTACGGACGGTTAAGGGCGGCTGAAAAACAGTGTTCAGCGGGCTCTTCGCGGCTAGTCGAGCAAAAGCGGGTACGTTGCGCGGGCTGCCCGTCTATTCTATAGTCGACTCAAGCGGTGCTTAGGCCCACTCCAAACATGCATCGGTTGTACATCTATCTTGGATTTTTGCTTGCGATCTCCGGGGTATGTGCCGCTAGCTCGAGCGCATGTGCGCCGCCAAAGGCACTTCAGACTAAGCTCCAGGCTCAACCCAACGCCGATACCTACGCAGAAGTTGGGATGTGGTACGGAGATCATGGCCAGTATGGGTGCGCCGTTGAGTCGTATCGGGCCGCTCTCAAGCGAAAACCAAAGTCCGCGCAGTTCTTCTACCTTCTAGGCCTCAACCTGCTTCGAAAGGGCGACTTCAACGACGCTGTAAAACCTCTTCGACAATCCATTGAAATCAGCCCTGAGATTCTCAAGCCTCACCTTCTGCTGGCAACCGCTTTGGAGGAACTCCACCGGCCCGCCGAAGCGCGCACGGAATGGATGGCAGGCCTAAAGATTGACCCGCACTCGGACATGGCGCTGGATGGGGTCAGCAAGAACTTTCTGGCTGCGCGTGAATTCGATTCCGTGATCGCTCTGCTTGCACCTCAACCCAAGAATGAGGATTTGATTCTGGACCTGGCATCGGCTTATGAGGGGCAAGGGACGCCCGCGGAAGCGGGGGAAGTGCTAAAGAAGGGGTTGGAATCCAACCCGTCCTCGCCTGGCCTGACACGTGCACTTATCAGGAATCTGGTTTTGCAGAAGCACAACCAGGACGCCGCGAAATTAGGGGCGAAGCTGGTGGAGCAGTCTCCGCGAGATCTCGATGCGCAGATACTCTACCTGCATGTGCTGGTGCTGAATGACGACCAGGATCTGGCGCAGCCTCTAGCTCACAAATTGCTTTCCAGCGCACCCCACGATATTGATGTCGTGTATCTCAACGGGGTTCTCGAAAACAGGGCAGGAGACTATGCGAAGGGGCGCACTTTTCTCGAGGAGGCGGTGACGCTGAATCCCAACGACTATAACAGCCGTTACAACCTCGGAATTGCGCTCGCCAATCTTAACGATCCCAACGGAGCGAAGGAACAGTTCGAAAAGGCTATAGCGTTAGGGTCGCCCGAACCTGGAGTGCGCTTTGAATATGCGAAGGTGCTTCGCACTCTTGGCGAATCAAAACTAGCGGCGGAGCAACTTGCGCGGTACCAGCAGGAGCAGAAGGCGCAAGCCGGCCGCACCCTCGCGGCGGTTAAGGGAGGACAGGCCGATAAGGAACTCGCCGACGGGAATGCCAAGAGAGCGGTCGAACTCTATCGTGAAGCGGCGGCCGCAATGCCGGAGAATGCGCTCCTCAATTACAAGCTGTCACTTGCGCTGGATCGAGTTGGCGACACCGTCGCGGAGCGAGAGGCGTTGGAGAAGGCGGTGCAGATAGATCCCACGATGGCGATAGCCCATCGCCAACTCGGCTACCTGGCTTTTAATGGTGGAGATTTCGCAACTGCGGAAGAGCACTTTCGTTCGGCGGTGAAGGCCGCCCCCGAATACGCAGACGCCTGGATCAGTTTGGCGGCGACGCTAGCGACGGAGTCTCGCCAGCCCGAGGCGGAACAGGCGGTGCAGCGGGCGCTGGAAATCGATCCTCACAACGCAAACGCCCTTGAGCTTCAGAAAGAACTCGCGAACGCTGCTGGTCAGGTCAAGCAGTGATCCGCGTCAATTCTGATCTGTTAGGATTTGGTCGAGTATGCCCATTTGGAAGCCCGGGAATTGGACACGGCGGCGTACGCTGCGCACAATTTCAGGTGCTTTGGCCTCATCTTTAGTTCCATGGCAACTCGATTTCGCAGTTACTCAGGAAAAGTCTTCGGTTGCTCCCTTCTCCCGTTTTGTGGACGTTGCCGCCAGTGCTGGCCTCACCAAAGCCATGCCTTATGGCGAACCTGACCGCTTGACCTATGTCGTGGAACAGAACGGGGCCGGGTGCGCATTCTTCGACTACGACAATGATGGCTGGATCGACATTTTCATCCTTGGCGGCAGGCGTTTAGATGGTGCTCCCGCCGGGGCAAGCAACCGCCTGTACCACAACAACCGGGACGGGACCTTTACGGATGTTACCGAAAAGGCGGGGTTGTTGGATTGTGGCTGGGCTTGCGGAGTATGTGTCGGCGACTACAACAACGACGGATCTGAAGACCTTTTCGTAACCTACTACGGCCAGAATCGTCTTTACCGGAATAACGGAGATGGCACGTTCACCGATGTTACCCAGAAAGCGGGACTACTCTATCCCACGACGCGCTTTGGATCTGGATGCACATTTTTTGACTACAATCGCGATGGACTGCTCGATCTATTTGTCGCCAATTACGTAGATGTTGATCTCGCTACCGCCCCTAAACCTTCTCTAGATATACCGAACTGCAATTACGAAGGTGTCGCCACCTTCTGCGGCCCAGCAGGGCTAACCCCGCCGCAGCATTTTCTTTACCGCAACAATGGTGACGGAACGTTCACTGACGTTTCTAAGGAATCGGGAATTGCGGCCATCCGAGGTTCGTACGGGTTCACAGCGGTGGCTTTTGATGCCGATGAAGACGGCTGGCAAGACGTTTTCGTCGCATGTGATGCAACCCCGAGCTTGTTGCTGATGAACAATCACGACGGAACTTTCCGTGAGGAGGCATTGCTCCGAGGCGTTGCGCTAGGTCCGGGAGGAAGTCTGATGGGAGGTATGGGTGTAGGACCTGGCGACTATGACCTCGACGGCCACATCGACCTGGTGAAAACGCATTTTCAGAATCAAGCTACTGGACTGTACCGCAACAATGGAAAAGCAGAGTTTGACGATGTTACGAGTCCTGCCGGCCTCAGCATGGAACGTCGCTTCATCAGCTGGGGAACGGCACTCGTCGATTTGGATAATGACGGTTATCCCGATATCCCCATCATTACTGGGACGGTGTATCCGGAGCTTGAACGCGTGTACGCAAAGTATCCGGCGCACAGCCAACGCATTATGTTCCGCAATCAGGGTAATGGCAGATTTGTGGAACTGGGTGACGAAACTGGACCGGGCATTTCCGCCAAGCATCAGAGCCGTGGAGCTGCCTTCGGGGACTTCGACAACGACGGCGACATTGATATCGTCATCATGAATCGCAATGAGCCGCCTTCACTTTTGCGGAATGATGCGCCTTCCGGAAACCATTGGATCAAAGTCAGGCTGGAAGGAACAAAGAGCAACCGGAGCGCCCTGGGATCGCGCGTGCTCGTACATTATGGCGGAAAGGTCCAGGCACAGTGCCTGACCAGCCAGAGCAGTTTCTTATCGTCGAACGATCCCCGGTTGCATTTTGGCTTGGGCAAAGTAACAACTGTGGACGTCGACGTTTATTGGCCCACCGGAGTGAAAGAAGCTCTAAAAGGTGTCGCAGCCGATCAACTGCTTACGATTCGCGAAGGTCAGGGAATTGTAAAGGGTCGGCCATTTCGCTGAACCAGTCATCCCGCCTTCCGTGAAATCTTAAGGTTTTCTCTCCGGCACCGCTGTGGAGCCGGAAGAATCAGGTACAGCGGCCTGAGCGTTTTCCGGAGCCAGTGGCAGCGGAATCTCCATAGTGCCCATGCGGTCAGTCGATCGATCACGTACCGCGAGGCGAAGAGAAGTCGCGTTGATGGGCACATCAATGTGCTGTTGGACACGAAAGTAAGTGAAGGTAGACTTTGGATCCGAAGGCGCCGGATTGGCCGATGTGGCAAGCTCGACATCTCCGTTGAGCAACCGGCTTTCGTCGTCGTAGACTCCGGCCGCAACTTCGAGGTTCGGAACTCTGGCGATTACCTGATATTCGATCAGATACGTTTGCAATTGAATTGGCGGCAGAGGCTTCTTGGGATGTTTCCTTTGCCGCTCGCGGAAATAAGTCGGCTGCTCCACCAGGTTAGCCATTTGTTGCGGGGTTGCCAGATGCGGCGGGCTTTGGGCGAGGACGCGCGCGCGGAAGTACACCTGGCGTGCACTCGGAGCCCCATGTTGCATGTAGGCGGCAAGCGAATCGCCGATAGGCCTGACGTTGACATTGTCTTCTTTCGGACCGTGCTTGTACCGATCGGGCAAGATCGGTGATTGGGGTCCAGTGGCGAGATAACCGTGCCGGTACTCCAAGCGGTAACCCTTCTCCACTGGATTAAGTTGAACTCGGATATTTCGCAACTTCCCGTCAAAGTTCCGATCCGACGGCGAGTACGTCAGGCTGTAGTAGTTGGAGCCCGTTTCGGTGGCTTCTTCGAGCACGTTTCCCAGGTCGTTTCTTCCGTAGAACGCTCGCCCTCCCGTCATTGTGGCAACCGCATCCTGGATCATGTTGCCGGTGGACATCGAGGTGTCCTGACCCGCGGTCTGCATCTGTGAGGAGAGTGAATTGGTATCCGACACAACCGCTCCGGGAGGGCCGGTGGCCGGTCCCGCGCCGATAGTCGCTCCGGTTAGCCTGCCGGGAGGAAACACCTGTACGCCAGCGACATCGACGGGATAGACGGCGGATTGGCTACGCGCAAGTGCATCCAGCGTTTCCGCCGCCTGGGCGCGCAAATCCGGCTGGTCATCGTTGTGCGGAAACAAATCCAAGGGAAACAATCCCGATACCCAGATTATGTTTTTCCGGCCCGGCAAACCGTCGAGGTAGAGAGCGATTTGTTTGAAGACGGAAATCGTGGTGAGAGAATCGTTTCTGCCATAATTCGCGGCCAAGAGAAATATTCGCGGGACGTGCGGTATGGAGTGCGATGGATCCAGGGTTGCACACAATCGATCTCGATTTGCGGTGAAACCCTGAACGAGGTGAAGTGAATCGCTAACGACGAAGACAGCAAAGCGGGTGCCTTCAGGTTTGCTCTTGACGAATTTGAGCAACTGCTGGCGAGCATAGGGCTGATCGTTTTGCTCGATATTGACCAGATCGAGCACGAGGACATAAAGAGGGCCTTTTTCCGGCTCGGTGGCGATATTCACAAATGTGTTCGGAGGCATCGGCGGGAGTTTCGCATAATAGCCGGGGTCGGAGTCGAGGCTGTGCACGTCAAAGGACAAAATTTTCTGCCGCTCGTTATCCTCGTCGATCGAAAAGTCGTGCTGGGTGAGACCGCGCACAGGTTTTCCGTTTGAGTCGGTCACGACGACATCGACAACCACGCGGTTCACATTGAGTTTGAACCTGAATTGGTCCTCGGACGGTTCCGCAGAGTGCGGCCGCGAATTCTGAATCGGCGCCGAATGCCGCTGGGCCCAAAGCGAGCCGCCAATGAACAAAGTGAGCGCGAAAGGCACGATGGCACGGCACAAAGCCCGCCTACCAGCCATTGAGATCATCCCCACAAAGAATCTCAGCATAATGTCAGGAACTTAGGAAACGACAATGAGTTGTGGAGTGCAAATTACTTGGCGCCAACCCGGCGTTCCAACTGCGCGATTTGTTGCTTTAGCAGATCCGAGTTTGGCCCGGGCGGCACGTAGGTCACGCTGCTACGCAGATGATCGAGAGCTCCTTTAAAGTCGCCTTTTCTTGCCAGGATTACCGCAAGTAATTGTTCCGTATTCAAGACGGAATGCCGTGGGTCGAGAGCCATGGACTTCAGTGCGCTTGCTTGGGCAACATCAGGCTTGCCCATCTGAAAATTCGCCAATGCGTTGAGATACCACAATTGCGGAGTTCCTTCCGGATAGAGGCGAGCCGCGCGGTTTGTATCGTTCAGGACCTCCTGCCAGTTTCCACTCTGCGCGGCGAGAGCAGCGAGTTGCTCGTAAGGAAGTACAAATTGAGGATCCGCCGCCAACGCTTTCGAAAATGAATCCTGTGCCGCCTTTGGGTCCGAAGAAACTTGTAGTTTCCCGAGTTGCAGCCATGCTTCGGCTAACTTCGGGTCGATCTCTACGGCTTTTTCGAGGTTGCGCTTAGCGCTGTCGGAATCGTGCTGCAGCATCTCGGACCGAGCCTTTTCGAAAGCCTTGAGAGCATTTGCGGGAGCGGTTGCGGTGGTGTGGCTCAAGATGGTAGCCGCGTCAAGCCCGATGCGCGAGAGCGTGATGGTGCCGATATCGGGCTCGTCGCGCAGATTGTTCTGGGTTATGGTGACGGCAGTGGAACGAAAACCAGATACGGCGCCTTGCACCAGGCAGCCTTCGAGGTGAGTTTCCATCTGCCGCTTGGAATCGCCTTGCTTGCCAAGGGCCCCCGGAAGTGTCACAGAAGTAATCCCGAAACTGCCTTTAGCATCGCTTTGCGTGGTATAGACAACCTTTCCGTCGCAACTGACCGTCACGAGCAGAGGCTCCCAAGGCAGAGGCTCTCCCTGCACAGCCAATTTGCCCAGGAGAGCACCTCCGGCGCGGCCTTGGCCCGACATATCCGCCCAGTAATCGTATAAGCCGCTGTCTTGAATTGACCCTGGCCGAGTGATTGTGCCGCCTGGTGTTGGAGTCGAAGTGACCTGTCCCAGGGCGTTCAGGCTGAAGAAAAGAAGAAACGAAGTGAGAATCGAAGATGCTGCGCGACCGGTCATTACAGTACTCCTGAATACTGATATTTATATCTACATTATCTCTTTATTGTGTCGCAAGTATGTGTCGACGCTCACCATTCGGACACTTAAACGCCGGTCAGAGGCAGAGGGAGTTTTGACAAAACCCAAGGGCGGCGGCTGTTATACAATCCGGGCTGTCGACGATCAGGGCCGATACCGCTGAGCTGCTAACGCGGAATGAGGTAGAGATTATGTGGAAGTGCGCCCTCGCAGTGTTCATCCTGAACAGCCTAGTCAGCCCCGCGCTTGCCCAAGAACCCGCGAGCGAGCCGAGAACGACCATTCGGACGACAACCAGAGAAGTGATTCTCGACGTTATCGTACGTGACAAGCATCACCATGCGGTTGCAGACCTGCGCCCGGAGGAAATAGAAGTTTTTGAGGACGGCGTGAAGCAGAAGATCAACGCATTTCGCAACGTGCAAGGTGCTGAGCAGTTGAAAACGGAAGAAGCGCAGGCGAAGGGCAGCTCTTCTCCTTCTTCCAACGCTTCAGCTGCTTCCTCTGGACCAGCCAAAGCGCCTGCCAACACACTTCGCGAGCTCAATTTCGTTTCCATCGTCTTTGCCCAAATCGCGCCCCTCAACCTGCAATTTGCCCGCGAGGCGGTGCTGGAGTTCCTCAAGAGTGGAGGTTTGCCGAACACTTACGTGACGGTTTACCGGTTGGATCGGTCTTTGCAGCTGGTTCAGCCCTACACGGCCGACAATAGAGCTCTGGTGAAGGCCGTCGACGCGGCGGCGAAAGGCGTGAATCTCGGTGGCGAGTCTGGCAACACCGTCGCAGTGGCGTCCGCTGTGGACACAACGGTCCAATCTACGGTCGCGAATCTGGTGGCTTCCCCACTGACTAGCGTCCAACAAGGACAAGTCGCACAGAATCTGCTCACCGATCCAATACAGGCGATCGTGACCGACCCGTTATGGGCGCGAAATGCCGCTTCTGAAGATGCGTCACTTGCTGTGACCAGTGCCCTCGTGGCTCAGGCCAAAATTTCAACCGGACTGCGCTTCGCGGAGGGTCTGTCCAACGGCATGGACACTTTTAGCGCCCTGCGGGAATTGGTACGCGTTCAGTCCAAACTTCCGGGCAGAAAAGTTGTTTTGTACCTTGCGGATGGATTGACCTTACCGATGGATCGCCGCGATATCGTAGACAGCGTGATCAGTTATGCCAACCAGATGGAAGTGGCGTTCTATGCTGTAGACACGCGCGGGCTAAGCGCTGAAGATCCTTTGATGAAATCGCTCGCTGAGCAGCAACGGGTAGGAGCGGAGAGTTCTGCGAACAAGGTGAGTCCACAAATCGGACATACTGAGGGCGACGACATTCAACTTTCCACCAGTTCTAACAGGCAATTGGCGATGCAGGAACTGGCAGAGTCGACCGGAGGGTTTGCCGTTACCAACACCAATGAGATTTCACTGCCCATGCAGCGTGTGATGGAGGACATCCGCACGCACTACGAGGTTGCCTATACTCCTTCCGCGACGAATTATGACGGACATTTTCGCAAGATACAGGTTCGCATCAGCCGCCCGCACTCCACCGTGCAGACCCGTTCGGGATATTTTGCAGTACCCGAGCTCAATGGCGAGCCTTTGCAGACGTTTGAATTGGCGGCCCTGCATGCGATCAACACCCAACCGCCGCCCGTAGAATTTCCCTACGAGACTGCTCTGCTCAAGTTCCGTCCCAAAGCGGCTGCGGTCGACTACGAGATGACTTTTGATGTTCCCATGTCCAGCTTGCGGGTGGTCACCGACCCGAAAACGGGGAAGGGGCGGATTCGGATGTCCGTGGTCTCGCTCATCCACAAAACTAGCGGGGAAGTCGTGGGCAAAGTGAGCCGTGATCTGCAGCGTGAGGTATCGACCGCGGAGTTGCAGTCCCTGGGAAATGACCACATTCTTTATTCCGAGCCCATCGAGTTGCCCGGCGGACATTACTTGATCGACACCGCCGTAACCGACGAACTGGCAGAGAAGACGGCCGTGAAGAGATTGTCGGTCTTTGTCGATTCCGGGAAAGAGTTTGGCGTAAGTTCGCTGGAAATGGTGCGATCGGTGCAGCCATTATCTGGACCCCGCGATGTCCAGAATCCGTTTGACATTGACGCCGGGCGTGTCGTGCCAACCCTGGCGGAGTCGGTGCCTTCTGGTAAACCGGTCAATCTGTATTTTGTCGTATACCCGGCGGCCACATCCGAATCTGATCCAACGGTCATGCTTAGTGTGTACCGGGATGGCCGCGAAATAGGAAAAGAACAGCTGCCCGCACAAAAGCGCCGGGCGGACGGTTCGATGCCTATGCTTTTGCGGATCAATCCTGAGCCCGGTCAGTGCGACGTGGTAGTCTCTGCCAAGCAGGGGACATTGACATCGGAGGCGGCGCTCTCAGTGAAGATCACTTCTGGAAGTGCCAGTCCAAATTAAGTATGGCGTCCTGGAACTTCGGGGCATAAGTTTCGAGCTTTGAAAGGGCGCGGCTTCAGCCGCGCCGTGACTAGGCCCAAGAATCGAGGGCTTTAGCCTCTGTGGAAATGACTATTATCCAGAAGAACGGCCGCGAACTTACTGCGCGAATTTCTGGGACAGCGACACCAGATCGTCTCCAAAGCTTCGGAGAGACCATTCGAGAATCTTAAGGCCGCGAGGGTAGCACTCCTGTCTACGGAAACTGCTGCTGTATCCTAATGACCATGCGGCTGTTCCTGTTCCTCGTCTTGATTGCGACCGTTTCGCCGGCCCAGCAGCGGGATCCCGACCGGCTCTTGAGTGACGCCATCCAAGCCCAGCAGCGCGGCGATTACCAGTCGGCGATAGCCGGGTATCGCGAACTTCTACAACTGCGTCCCGATAACGTTGAAGCCAAGGTGAATCTGGGCGCTGCCCTGGCCCACGTGGGCCAGTTTGACGAAGCCGTCGCCATGTACAAGTCCGCGCTCCCTTCGTTGACGGACAAGCGCATGGTACTGCTCAATCTTGGCCTCGCGTATTACAAGAAGGGTGATCTGCCGAATGCGCGCGAGCAATTTACAGCGCTGCACCGGGTGTCCCCTGCCAATGTTCAGGCGGCGATTCTTCTGGCCGACACAGAGATCAAGTTGGGGGACGCCGAATCCGCAGCCAACATGCTTGAACCACTCGAGAAGGCGAATTCCCGCAATCCCGATTTCGAATACGTGCTCGGCCTCGCCATGATCAAGTCCGGACGCCGGCGCGATGGTGTTCCCCGTCTCGAGAAGTCGGGCGAGCTTGGAAGCGGAGATGCATACATGCTGGCCGGCGCCACGCTTTTGGATCTCAACGAGTTTGAGCAGGCGCGGCGCGATCTCGAAAAAGCGCTGCAGTTAGCCCCCAAGCTGACGGGCCTGCATACGCTGGTGGGGATGGCAAGAGATAAGACGGGCGATCAGAAAGAAGCGGAGCCCGCATTCCGCGCGGCCCTCCAGGAAAATCCGGACGATTTCGAAGCGAATCTTTACCTGGGCGCGCTCCTCTATAAGCAGCGCCACCTGGAGGAAGCGAAAGTCTATCTTGAGCACGCGGTCAAGCTGAAACCGGGCGACACGATGGCTCGCTACGAATCAGCGATGCTGAAAAGTACCTCCGGGGAATACGAAGCCGCCGCAACCGAACTGGAAAGTGTGGTGAGGGACAATCCTGATTGGCTCGAGCCGCACGTCGAACTCACCTCGCTGTACTACAAACTGCACAGGCCCGCGGATGGCGCGAAAGAGCGTGCCATCGTCGACCGCCTCACCGCCGAACAACAGGCCAAGGGGCCCGGTAAATAGCTGGCGACCGCTAGACTGGAAGACCAAGAGCGCACCCGCGGTTTTGGCCTGGCGCTAGAGGTTGTTGACTTAGTGGTGTACCGTAGGCTTCACCCTCGATCCCGGTTCGATCACCTCCACAACACGATCCCCATCGACCTTCTGCAGAGTCTGGACTACACCAGACGGCCATCGAATCTCGATTTCCTCCGCGCGGGAATCGGGTCCGAGGCCGAAGTGCACCGGGCCGTCGCTGGATGACGCATAACCGACGCTGGTGGTCATGTGGTTGTATTGCGTGCCGACTTTTCGTCACGACTTTGATGCGCGCGCCAATGCCGTCGCGATTGCTCTTGGTTCCGCGCAGAGCGATATCGAGCCAGTGGCCGGACTTCTCGCTGCGGTTCATCCAGATCTCGGCGTCCCTGCCGATCGCGGTCACCACGACGTCGATGCGTCCATCGCCATCCAGATCGCCGAAGGCGCAACCGCGGTGGCGGGCCGCGAGGAGAGGCGTCGAAGCCCAGCTTCTTCGGTTAAGCGCAATCCATTTTCCCTAGCGTCCCGGATTGCGGAAACGGTGTTGAATTGATCGACGGGCTGGCCCGGCAGGGACATCGATTCCACATGACCGCGCGCTGACGAACAAATCTTTCCATCCATCGTTGTCGAAGTCGTAGAAGCCGGCGCCGAAGCCGGACATTTGAAGGCTGGGGTCGCGCATGCCGCTTTCGGGTGGTGACTTCGCGAAAGTCTCCTTTGCCGGCGTTTTGAAACAAGCGGGAAAGTCTGATTGATTCAGCGCGACGAACACGATGTCGGGATAGCCGTCGTTGTTGAAATCGCGAAAGTCCAGCCCCATGCCGGAGATGAAGCTTCCATCTTCGGTCAGGGCGACTCCGGCCTCGAAAGCGACTTCTTCGAATTTGCTTCCCAGATTGTGAAAGAGAGAATTGTAGGAGGCGTCGTTGGTGACGAACAGATCGGGGCGGCCGTCAAGATCGTAGTCGGCCATGCCTACGCCCATGCCTTTGCCGACGTGGTCGCGAATGCCCCATTCTTTGGAAACATCTTTGAAAGGTGCCGTCGCCATTGTTCAGGAAGAGCTGGTTGGGCTGGCCTTTGTAGAACTTGGGACTGCAGTAGTCGGCCACCGGTCGAAATCCACATCGAGGCTCCGGGTAGTAGGCCCACTGCATGTAGTTGACGACGAAGAGATCGAGCAGGCCGTCGTTGTTCACGTCGACCCAGACGGCGGTGATCGACCACATGGGCCGAATTCCGGGTCGGGATGATTGAGAGCAGCGTCGAGCCCGGATTTGACGGTGACGTCGGTGAACGTGCCGTCGCCGTTGTTGTGATAGAGCGTGCTGTGGTGCAGGCCGGCCACAAATAAGATCGGGATGGCCGTCATTGTCGTAGTCGGCGACGGCAACTCCCATGTCGTAGCCTGTGCCGGCAAGGCCAGCGGCATCGGTCACGTCGGTGAAAACGCCATTGCCATCATTGCGGAAAAGGCGGTTGCGGTATTTGCGGCGAATCCTTCTTGAGCGTGGCGATGTTGGCGCCGTTGGTGAAGAAGATGTCGGGACGTCCGTCGCCGTTGTAGTCGAAGATGGCGACGCCGCCGGGCATGGTCTCCGGAGGTTTTTTGCGGGAGTGACGCCGTTCTCCAGGCGGAAAGGAATACTTTTGAGCTCGAACGCGATGGGAGAAGTCGGTGACGAAGCCTGTCCAAACCAAAACGGAAGAATGGGGACTGGACCAAGGAGCAGCAGCAACCCTGAAGCAAAGCCGACCTTAGCAAGCAACATGTCAGTCCTTGGGGACCATTGTCGTCAACCATTCGCCGGCGCGGCGAGTGGGATTGTATGGTGCGCCGCCTTCCAGAATACCCTTAACCAACTGAAAGACCACTGAGGGTTGTTTGCGGAAGGATTTCGATCTCTTTCTCACGATTCTGCCAGAGTCCGAGTTCGATGCTGCTTGGGGCTGGCTCAGGTTTGCCGCGGCAAGAATCACCATCGCTTGTGTTATAGAATCCGCAGGTTCACAGCCGAGCCACCCAGAGTGGACTATGAGAATGGACAGGAGTGGCTATTGTGGAGAGCCACTTTCCTAATTCGGCGTCATTCTGGGAAAGGAGCACGCATTTGAATATATTCAGTCGAGTTGCGTTAATTTGCGGCATCTTCACAATTTTTGGTTTTTGCGCGTTCACGTCTGTTGCTGCAGGTGACGACCCCACTGCCGGGCAGCCAGCAGCCGTGAGAGACGGTTCTCACGACTTTGACTTCATTTACGGGAAATGGAGAATGCCTAATCACCATTTGAAGAAGCGCCTAGCCGGGTCGCATGAATGGGACGATTTCATCACCTGTGATGAAGGCAGTCCGCTGCCTGGAGGCATTGGTGATATTGATTACTGGAAAGCCAGCTTCTGGAAAGATTTCGTTGGAGTGACCGTTCGTACCTACGATCCCAAGACCGGTCTCTGGCGCATCTACTGGGTTGACAATACGTTCTCGGAAGGTGTCATTCAGCCGCCGGTGGTCGGCAAGTTTGTCGGCAACGTAGGGATTTTCGAAGGACCGGATACTTTCAACGGCAGACCAATCCTCGTCCGCTTCACCTGGACGGTGAGCCCCCAAGGCCCACCGGTTCAGACAAAATGGGAGCAGGCTTTAAACCCCCGAGGCTCGCAGGTCGTAGCAAAGTGGGAGCAGGCGTTCTCGACGGACAACGGCAAGACCTGGGAGACCAATTGGTACAACGAATTTATCCATGATGACAAATGCACGCCCACGCCGTGACGTTGCGTTTTCGAAACTGCGATTCAAGCCAAGCCCTGAGCTTCTTCATTTTCATCATGTATTTTGGGATCCCTTAGCTCCAGCTACGCTATCGACCATCGCAACGGGAACCCCCGCTTCCCGCTGGCAGCAAAATTTTAAGGCACCAGCCCGCCATCCTTCCGGCTCATCTGCCAGCCCCGCCGGAGTGGGATACTATCTGCAATCCCTTATGTGGAATTCAGGGCAGGGAAGTTCGCCATGAAATTGGATCGCGCTGTTTTGAAGTCTCTTCCCAAGGTGTTGCTGCACGAGCATCTGGACGGGGTGCTGCGTCCGAAAACAGTTATTGAACTGGCGCGCGAGGCAAAATATACGGAACTTCCCACCGAAGATCCGCGAGGCGCTGGCGGAATGGTTTCTCAGGGGGCTAACCAGGGGAGCCTGGCGAAGTATCTGGAGGGTTTTGCGCACACGATCGCGGTGATGCAAACGGAAGAGGCGTTGGAGCGGGTGACTTACGAGCAGGCTGAGGATCTGAGCCGGGACGGCGTGGTTTACTTTGAGACTCGGTTCGCGCCCGTATTCCACACCCGCAAGGGGTTGACCCACCAGCAGATCGTTTCCGCGGTGCTGAAGGGAATGGAACGCGGGCGCAAGGATTTTGGCGTGCGGTCGGGATTGATCATTTGCGCCATGCGAAATATGAACGTGTCGCTGGAAATGGCGGAACTGGCGGTCGACTTCCGCGAGCGTGGGGTGGTGGGCTTCGATCTGGCGGGGGAGGAAGGCGGCTATCCTCCGAAGAAGCATGTGGAGGCCTTTCATTACATTCAGCGGGAGAATTTCAACATTACGGTGCACGCGGGCGAGGGATACGGGAAGGAGTCGATCTGGCAGGCGATTCAATACTGCGGGGCGCATCGCATTGGGCACGGCACGCGGCTGATTGATGACATCGCGGTGGCGGACGGCAAGGCAGTGAAGCTGGGCGACCTGGCGCAGTACGTTCTGGACAAACGAATTCCGCTGGAGATTTGCCTGTTGAGCAATGTGCACACCGGCGCGACGCCGAGTCTCGCGGAGCATCCGTTCAAGATTCTTTACCAGGAAAAGTTTCGCGTGACTCTGAATACGGACAACCGGCTGATGAGCAGCACTTCGATGACGCAAGGAATTCGAGGCTGCGGCGGAGACGTTCGGGCTTGACGGTGAATGACTTTCGAGAAGATCACGATCAATGCAATGAAGAGCGCTTTCTTGCCCTACGATCAGCGGATTGAGTTCATCTACTCAGACTATCAAGCCAGGTTATGCGCGGCATTCGTAAGTCCGCGGGCTAGACTTCATGTGACTTCATTCCATGGTTCATGTCAGGATTTATTTTCTTCTGTGTGTTTCGGGCCTGCTATGTGCGCAGTCTGCGACACAGAGTTCGCCGATTCCGCGTCAAGGTTGTGGTGGTCACGATGTTCGAGCGCGGCGAGGACACCGGTGATACGCCCGGGGAATTTCAGCTTTGGGTGGAACGCGAGCATCTTGACCAGATTCTTCCGCTGCCTTCCGGCTATCACCACGTGCGCATGAACAAGGATGGAGTGCTGGGAATGGTTACGGGAGTGGGAACGGCGAAGGCGGCAGCGTCGGTGATGGCGCTGGGGCTCGATCCGCGATTTGATTTGTTCGAAGGCGTACTGGATTGTCGCGGGAATTGGCGGCGGGCGATCCCGCGGATGTTTCGGTTGGGTCGGCGGTTTGGGCGGACCATGTCGTTGACGGCGATCTCGCGTTTGAGATCGATGCGCGGCAGATTCCCGAGAACTGGCCGACCGGATACTTTCCACTGCGCAAAGGGCAAGCCTTACGAGCAGCCGGCAGCGATCGAATTATGGCGAGGTGTACACGCTGAATTCGGAACTGGTGAGCTGGGCGTTGCGGCTGCACGGGAAACGGCGCTGCCGGATTCGGATAAGTTGCGCAGAGTCCGGTCGCGGTTTGCTGGGTTGCCGAACGCAATGAAGCCTCCGTTTGTGACGCGAGGCGCGGTCATGGCTTCGGCGAGCACGTTCTGGCATGGGTCGAAACTGGATGAGTGGGCGAACGAATGGACTCGCTACTACACCGCCGGAAAGGGAAATTACATGGTCGCGGCAATGGAGGATACGGGTACGCTGCAGGCGCTGACCTTCTTGAGCCAGGCTGGGCGCGTCGATTTGCAGCGGGTCCTCGTATTGCGGACAGTTAGCAATTATGATCGGGAGGCTCCGGGCGCCGGCGCCGCCGACAGTTTGCAGGAGATGGTGTCGGGCAATTACTCGGCGTATTTACCGTCCCTGGAAGCGGCACAGATCGTGGGGGATAAGGTCGTTCGCGATATCGTCGAGCATTGGCAGCAGCGCGCGGTTGCGATTCCTCGCGTCCCGTAGACTGCCCGAGGCAGGCCGCGTCGCGGTACTTACTAATTGGGGAGATCGGGCTTATACTCCGATCTCAATGAGTCATGTGGCTCGGTGTGGGTTGCGATCCCGGGAACCGAACTCTCAGTTGTGACATCAGACGGAACTCAGTTCATGGATAGCCCCTTCATGTCGCGCGCGATTCAGTTGTCGATCGACAACGTCGTGTCGGGCCAGGGTGGGCCGTTTGGCGCAGTGATCGTGAAGAATGGCGCCATCATCGCGGAAGGCGTGAACCGGGTTACGACGGACAAAGATCCGACGGCGCATGCGGAGGTGGTTGCAATTCGGAAGGCCTGCGCGAAATTGCGAGTGTTTGATCTGGCAGATTACGATATCTACTGTTCGTGCGAACCGTGTCCGATGTGCCTGGGAGCGATCTACTGGGCGCGGTTGGCGCGCGTGTATTTTGGGAATCTAGCCTCAGACGCTTCCAGGATCGGATTCGACGACTCGTTTATCTATCGAGAACTCGCGCAGGTTCTCCGCAAGCGATCCATTCCGATGATCCCCATGATGCGCGAGCAAGCGCTGGCGGCATTTCATGTCTGGGGGCAGAAGCCGAATAAGATTGAGTACTAAGAAGTCTGGCTCGAAAAGCCTCGAGGCCTAAAGCCCGGCTCAATGAATCGCGACCTGCGCGGGCCTGAAGAAGCGTTCTTCCATCGTCGCTGCCGCCACAGTGGGATCTGCGAACCGCTACTTCGCGTTTCGGGCTTCGGCTTCGGCGAGCCATCCGCGCCGCAGTTTCTCCTGCGGAATACTCGAAAGATAGGGCTTGATGTCGAGGATGGGAGTCCCATCGAGCATGTCGACACCACGCACATGGAGTGCGCGTCCCTCGCGACGCAAAAGTTCCACGACCGTGAATGCGATTGGATTGGGGCGGCGCGGCGAGCGGGTAGCAAAGACGCCGTGCGGACGATTGTCCGCGGGAGGAGTGCCCAGCAAATCGAATCCCTGGGCCCGATCAAAGACCCAAAGCACGATGAGATGAGAAAAGCCTTCGATGTCGGTGAGCCCGGCTTCGAATTGCGCCATAATTTCGAGAACGCCTTCGGTCTCGTGTTTGGCGCCAAGGCCTTTGGGAATCTCTTTCGTGTCTTTGTAGGGGCTGCGAATGTGTCCGATGGCTTGGGGTGAAAACATATTGAAAGTGTATCGCCAGCCGGTGGATCTCGGCGAGCCTCAGCACTGACCAGTCGACTCAGCTTTCGCTCGACTGGATGGCCGAGGAGGCTGTGCTACACGATTTGGACGTGCCCAGCTGAAGCCAGTCCCGCTTCTCCGATTGTTACTCCGCTTTCTTTTCTGTCTCGCGCGGGAGAGGCTTTTCGATCGGCTTGCGAGGCAGCATCTGATCGCGCATGGCGGCATCGTAGACGAAGCTGGCGACAATCACCGAAATCTGCTTGAGGTCTTCGGGCTGAAGACGATCATAGACGTCCATGTTGGAGTGATGCGTGCGTGTCTCGTACTCGACGGGATCCTGGATGAATTGGAATCCCGGAATGCCGACGGCATCGAAGGAAAGATGGTCCGTGCCACCGGTGTTTCGCATGGTGAGGGTTGTCATCCCGAGATCTTTGAAGGGTTTCATCCAGGCTTCAAAGATCGGCGCGACCGCTTCGTTCTCCTGCAGATAGACGCCACGAATTTTTCCCGTACCGTTATCGACATTGAAATAGGCTGACACCTTCGCCTGTTCCGGCTTGACGGTGACCGGGCCGGCCTCGCGGCGCAAGAGGGTCGGCACGCCTTTCATGTTGGGATCATCCATGTGCGGGCGCGATCCGAAGTGTTGCTCGACGTATCCCTGAGATCCGAGGAGACCTTCCTCCTCGCCGCTCCACAGGCCGATGCGGATGGTCCGACGGGGTTTGATGTCGAGTGCCTTCAGAATGCGGACGGCTTCCATCATGACCACGCTGCCTGCGCCGTTGTCGGTTGCGCCGGTGCCTGCGTGCCAGGAATCGAGATGGGCGCCGAGCATCACGATTTCGTCCTTCTTGTCGGTGCCCGGAATTTCGGCGATGGTGTCGTATTGCATGGGATCTTCGTCGTAGAACTGATTGGTGACGCTCAATTCGAGGGTCACGTCTTTTTTCTGGTCCAGCAGGCGGGCGATACGGCTCCAGTGCTCGGACGCCATGGTGAGTTGGGGAACGGTCGTGGTCTCCCCGGGTTTGTACGAGCCGCCGGCCTGAACGAAGACGGTGCCGCCACCGGCGGTGCCGCGGCTGTGATCGATCACGGCTAGAACTTTTTCATCGGCAAAGAATTGATTGAGATCTTTTTGAAATTGGCGGCGACGCAGGATTTCGGCCATGCGGAAGGGCGGGCGCTCGCCGGGAATCTGATATTCGCCGATCTTGGAAAGATCTTCATCGGTGAGGCGTCTGTAAGGAGACTCGATGATGGGCTTCACCTCAGCGTCGGGTCCGAAGATCACGATCATGCCCGCCAGCTTGCCGCGATACTTGTCGAAATCCTTCTTGTCTTCGATGTTGGCGCGAATGCATTTGCCGCTCACGACAGCGTTCGTTCCGGGAGTCCATGCTTTCGCGTAGGCGATCAGCGGTACGAGGTCGGGAGAAGTCATGCGGACGTTGGTGTATTGATTAGCCCATCCGCGGCCGAACGGACCCCAGGACTCAAGATGCGCGTTGCTTAATCCCATGGCGGTGAACTGATCTCGAGTCCACTCGTTAGCGCGTTTCATGTTAGGAGATCCCGTTAGGCGCTCGCCGATGGAGTCCATCAGACCGGAAGCCAGTTGCATCACCTGAGAATTGTGGAAGCCCTCGTAGCGGATACGGGTGATAGCGTCGAGATCAACTTTTTCCTGGGAGAAGGCTGCAGAAATCGCAAACAAGATTACGGCAACAGTACAGACGATTGGCGCAAACCTTTTCATGATCGGCTCCTATGCGGAAATCAATCGGGGATTATACAGCCCAAATTCGAGTGAAATTGTGGGCGGAATTGTAAAGTTATTTGTTGTCCAGAATTGCGGGAATCAAAGGCCGCACAGTTCCACCAAGGACTACTTGCTGGCCGGTTTCTCCGATGAGGCCGGCTGTTTTTCTGCTTCTCCCGAGGCAGGCTTTGCATTTTCCTCGTCATCGTTTTTTACGATGTACTGGACGATCACCGAAATGCGGCGGTTCGCGGGATCGAGCGGGGCTTCGGGCTTGCGCAGGCTTTGATCGGCAAACCCACGGACTTGCCTGATCTGGTCGCCCCGAATGCCGTGGGCCTGCATGACGCGGCGCGCAGCGTTGGCGCGATCGGCGGAGAGTTCCCAGTTGCCATAGGTAGCGGAAGGAGCGTACGGCTGGGAATCGGTATGCCCCTCGATGGAAATCTTGTTAGGCAACTGGCCCAGTTCCTGTGCCAGGGTGATCAGGAGTTCGGCGCCGTCGGCGTTCAGTTTGGCGCTGCCGGTATCAAAGAAAGTGCCGCTGGCGGATTCCGATAACTCGACGCGCAGGCCTTCGGATGTGACCGTCATCTCGATGTGACTCTTGATCTTTTCGAAGTCCGACATCTGTTGAATGGCGATTTGGAGTTGGTCTTTCAGTTTCGGCATGTTGTCGCGGGTAAGGGTGAAATTCTCCCCGGCGCCCTGCATGTTGGAGCCGACTTTCTTCGAGGATCCGCTGGGATCCTTGAAATATCCGCCTACCGCTACCTGAACTTGCTTGCTGCTGTTGAGCAACCAGAGGACGATGAACAGAGCCATCATGGCGGTAACGAAGTCGGCATAGGCAACCTTCCACGCGCCGCCGTGGTGACCGCCGTGGCCGCCTTTTTTCTTGACAATGACGATGGGGCCGTTTCTTTCCATGAGAAATTAGTGCGAACCCTAAGAGGCGGCTGCTGCCTCCGCTGCTGGTGCTGCCGAACTTCCGCCGTGGCGGCAGGCCTGCTCTAATTCTTTGAATGAGGGGCGAACATGGCCCGGGACAGCGCGGCGCGCGACCTCAACCGCCATGATCGGGGCCGTGCCCTTCAGAAAAGAGACCATGAGAACCCGCATTACATAAAGGAATGCATGTTCCTCTTCCGCGGCTTTCGCCATGTTGGAGGCGATGGGCCCGACCAGGCCATAGCACAGCAAGATGCCGAGAAAAGTGCCGACCAGCGCCGCGGCTACTTTCTGCCCAATCTCTTCCGGAGGTCCGCCCAATGCACCCATGGTGATGACAACTCCGAGGACTGCGGCGACAATGCCAAGGCCAGGAAGGGAATCGGCCATGGTGCTCAACGCGGTGGTGGGCTGAGTGGCGTCGTGATGATGGACTTCGAGATCGAGGTCGAGCATCTGATCAAGATCGAACGCGTCGACCCCGGTGACCGCCATGCGGAGCGAGTCGCAGACAAAATCGCGGACGTGATGGTTGTTCAGGAAGGCTGGATTCTTGGAGAAAATGGGACTCTTTTCCGGCTCTTCAACATCGGCTTCGAGAGCCATCAGGCCATCCTTGCGGGCTTTGTTGAGAAGGTCGTACATCATCTTCATCGCGTCGATATAGGTTTGCTTGCCAAATTTCGAACCGCCAAAAACGCCGCCAATGCCGGCGATGATTTTCTTGATGAGGTGCAGCGGATTGGCGACCAGAATCGTCCCCAGCCCGGCGCCGCCGATGATCAGCAGTTCGGCGGGTTGCAGGAGCACGCGAATGTTGCCGTGCTCCATCAGGTAGCCGGCCGCGATGCAACCGAAGACAATTACGATGCCGATGATCGCGAACATTCCTAGCTCCCGGGCGGCGTCTTGCCCGCAATTGTGGACGGCGGCATGCGCCACGCCGAAGACGCTTCGAGCGACTTCGTGACTCGCTCCAGCAAAATCTCCGCCGTATCGTCACGCTGCACCGTGGTTTCTCCGATGGTGACGGGGAGAGAGCGGCGTTCGCCCCACCATTCAATCGCTTCTCCTGCAAGGCTGCGGCGGATGCGTTCGCGCACCGCGGAGATGGCTTCTTCGCGACAGCCGTTGACGATGGCGAAAAACTGATCCTCATCCCATCGTCCGATGAAATCTGTGATCCAGAGGGCGCTCTCCAATGTACGAGCGACCACACGCAACAGTGAGGACGCGGCCTCCGCACCGAGACTGGCGCGGAAATTGGATAATCCTTCCACTCGAAGCAGGAGAACGCCAAACGGAAGATGTGCCTGTTGGAAGGTTGCCAGGCTGTGGCCCAAATGAGACTGCATCATTACCCGGCTGGCGACCCCCGTAGCCGGGTCGATGCAGTCGGGCAGGGGCCGGACCAGTTCTCCCCGGTCGGGACTTGCCGCGGGTTGCAGGTCATCAAAAGTTTCGACTGCGCCGATTACGGAGCCGTGCTGGTTGTGGACAGGAACGGCCCGGATGCGAACCGGGATTTCATATCCGGCCTTGTGATGGACAAACCCCGTGGCCTCAGCCGGGTGAGACGTCTTGATCGCGCGGGCCGCGGCACAGTGATCGTTGCAGAACTCACACCCCGGTTGATCGCAGTGCAGAAGCGGCTCAGAGACGCAAGAGTGACCAATCACGTCATGCCGCAGGTGCCCGGTGATGCGCTCGGCACCGTTGCTCCAGAACATGATTCTTTTCTGCAGATCCACGACGCACAGCCCAGTCGGCAGGTTTTCCAGAATGCCGCGACAAATCTCGGGATCGTCGAATGGAGACATGCGTATGCGCAGAAACACGAAACCGCTATGAAGAGTTATCGGCGGAAATTCACAGGACTTCAGGCGGTCGCCCCAACATACAGCGAAAATGTACTTCCGAATCAGTCACTTACGATGTCACTTTGGTGGGTGGCATGGCCGGGACGTGCTATTTGCATGGGACTGCAACCGGTTTATTGTCGTGATTGAGCAGCACTTGGGGGAGGGCTGCCCGGGCGCCCTGGATCTGCAAGTGATCCAGGGTGCCCGCTATTTTTGGCTGATCTGAAGGCAAGAACTTTCAGCGTTTGTAACCGCCCCGCGCGAGAATGTGGCCTTTCGTCGCGCTGGTCCAGATAAATTTCACGAGGTCCACCGATAGAGGATTTCAGTTGGTGGAGATGGTGAAGTTGACGGTGACGCGGGCCTGAGTCTCGACGGCTTGCAGGCCTTCGTAGTGCGGCTTGAAATGCCATTGCCGCACGGCTTCCTGTGCCGCATTGGCGAGAATAGGCGGTCCACTGAGAACGTGCAGGTCTTGAATCAGGCCATCGCGTCCGATCAGCGCCATCAGGACGACGGATCCTTGCACCTTCATCTGGCGCGCGAGCGTGGGATATCCGGGCGTCACCGAATGGCTCACCACCTCGGAGGTGTCGGCAGAAACCTCAGCCCGCTCGGCGGCGTTGCTTGTGATAGTGGCTGCGGTGTCGTCTGTCTTGACGGGCGTTTCAGGAAGCGCCCGAGACGGAGCAGCCCCGTACTGCAGGTCGATCTGGACCGAGTTGTTGGTCGGGCGCAAGGTTCGAGGAGTATTCCCTGCAACCACTTGCACTTCCAGCGGCGGAAGCACGGTCCGGGTCACGGTGGCACCGGGTGGATCCGGCGGATCAGCGAGTTTCGATACCGGGGCGCGAGAGTGAGACTTCCTGGCTGCAGCCACTGGATGATATTCAAGAGGCTTTCGCGCGGTCGTCGCTGCCGGTGAACTGGGAGAAGTTTGCTCCACGGCAGTGGAAGCGTCGGGAAACCAGAAATCCCGGTTGCTGTAGAGAACGAATCCTAAAGCGAATAGAAGCAGGCCAAGCGCTGCCAGCATGAGGCGCTGCTGCTTTGCGGGATCATGCGCACGCGTGCCCGATCGCTCCAAAGCATCGCGACCGCTTCCGGGAAAAGAAGGTTTCGATTCGAGCATACCGCCCTGCCAGGGTTCGTCGTATTACTCTGCGGCATAGTATGCCTCGTCCCGGCGGCAAAAACCAGCAAAACGCCATCATCCGCTATACCCGGATGGGCAACCTCAACCGTTTTGGCAGCTGTGGTATGGTGGCGTAACTTTTTGGGGCCTGGCAAATCTCATCAGCTGGGGCTGCATCGGATTTTCCTGTATGAAACCTGAAAACGACAAGCCTGAAACGCAGAATAAGGACGTCAAAGCCGACGTGCAAGCTGGGCTGCCACCGGAAGACCCGCACCCCGAGCCTCCGGCTGAAGCGGAGATCATTGCCGGTCCAACGCCGGCAATAGCAGCGCCCGTGAAGGCCGCAGGCCGCATGATGGATGAGCGCAGGCTGAAGCAGCTTTCGCGCCGCGAACTGTTGAAGGTCGTCCCAGTGCTCGCCCTGGGCGCGTTTGCGATTCCAAGGGTGCAGGAGTTGCTGCTCAAGAAAGGCCTGGGATTCAGCGACTGGGCCTCGGCCCGACTGTTTCGGCAAGGGCACCTTGCTCCGACTTTCAGCGACGCAGACTTAACTCCATTCGAGAGGTTCCCGATCAATGACTACGACGTGGACGATCCGGGAGTGATCCTCGAGAACTGGACATTGACCGTCAGCGGCCTAGTGCAGAAACCGGGGGACTACAAACTGGACAAGATGCAGGCCTTGCCGCTCCTTCGGCAAAACACCCGCCACGTATGCGTGGAAGGCTGGGATGTGATTGGGCGCTTTGGGGGCACGCGGTTATCGAACTTTCTTGCGATGATCGGGGCTGACACCTCCGCGCGATTCATCACAGTTGGCTGCGCGGATGACTACTACGAATCGCTGGACATGGCGACCGCACTGCATCCCCAAACATTGCTGTGCTGGGAAATGTACGACAAGCCGCTCACGCGGGAACACGGCGCGCCGCTGCGGCTGAACGTTCCAACGAAAATCGGTTACAAGCAGGCCAAATATCTGACCGATCTGAAGGTCACGAATGTCCTCGAGAAGGTTGGATATTGGGAAGACCAGGGATATTCGTCGTTTTACGGGTTGTGAGAAGAAGCCAATCCTGGGTTTGGAGATGATGCATGAGCGGTGCGGTTTTTGAAATCGTTCGCGCGAAGGGCGATGAGTCTGAGAGTGTGGGGCGCGCGGCCTACGAACATCCACTGGTGGTGCGCTTATGCCACTGGATCAACGCCATTTCGCTGTTTGTGATGGTGGGCAGCGGGCTGCAGATCTTTCGTGCGTTTCCCAGCTTCGGAGCCAAGATTCCTCAGAAAGATCTGATTGATTGGCCAAAGTCGCTCGCCATCGGCGGCTGGCTGGGTGGCGCGCTGCAGTGGCACCTGACCTTCATGTGGATCTACATCGGCAGCGGATTGCTTTACGTGGGATACCAGATATTCAGCGGCAATTATCGCCAGGTTCTGTTCACGCATCGCGATATTCCTGGAGTGTGGCCGATGGTGAAACATTACTTTTTCTTCGGCCGTAAACCTGAATCGAGCGACGCCTACAACCCGTTACAGAAGCATGCCTACACGAGCGCGATTGGGCTGGGCGTGCTGTCGGTGCTGACCGGGCTGGCCATCTGGAAGCCGGTGCAGTTCTCCTGGCTGGCGTGGCTTATGGGTGGTTTTCACCTGGCGCGCTTCGGGCATTTCCTGATCATGTGGGCGATGCTGGCCTTTGTGTTCGGCCATCTGGTGATGGTGATTCTGCATGGCTGGAACAATTTTGTGTCGATGCTGACAGGCTGGAAAAAGGATCCGGAATACTGACGCGGGGCGAGATGGCGGAAGCGAACGCGGTTTTGAACAACCCGGGGGCGGCGGGAACGACGCGCGAGCAGGACTTGATAGCGCGGGTGCAGCGCGGAGACTCCGAGTTGTTCTACGAACTGGTCCAGCCCTATGAGCGCAGGGTGTACGCGGCGGCACTGGCCATTTTGCGCAATGAGAGCGATGCCGAAGACGCTGCGCAAGAGGCCATGCTTAAGGCGTTGGCGCACATCCGGCAGTTTCGAGCGGAAGCACGTTTTAGTACGTGGTTGATTCAGATTACTGTGAACGAGGCACTGATGCGGCGGCGAAGGGAGCGAACCGCAATGACGGAAGCGATTGATGAGCACCGCGACGAAGAAGGCGAATATGCGCCGCGCGACTTCGCCGACTGGCGCGAGATTCCTTCCGAGGCTCTGGAACGCAAAGAGGTCCGGCAAAAACTGGCTCAGGCTCTGGCATCACTCGACCGCAAGTACCGGGAGGTTTTCGTGCTGCGGGATATGGAGCAGTTGAACATTCAGGAAACTGCCGAGGCGCTCGGAATCTCTGTGGCTTCCGTGAAGACAAGGCTGTTGCGGGCGCGGCTGATGTTGCGCGATCTGCTCGCCGGAGGGTGGGAGGAGGGCTGGTTCAGCCGGCTCCCCTTCGAGAAGGGAACCAAGCCATGGTAGCGAACTGCGAACAAGTGTGGAGGGAGATTTCGAATTATCTGGAGAGCGAAGTCGATGCCAGTCTGCGGGCGGCGATGGACGAACATTTCCACACTTGCCAGCGCTGCCGGTCCGTGCTGGAAGGAACGCGCAACGTGATCCGGTTGTGCAGCGACGAGCGCATGATCGACGTTCCATCCGGATTTGGGCGGAGGCTGGAACGCCGACTGGCGCGGAGTTCCCGAGTTCATAGCCGCGACTGGTCGACCTGGTCCGCGTGGTTGATCCCGGTGGCCGCATTGCTGCTAGTGGCCTGGGGAGTGAGACTGGCGAGTTCGTTAGCGGTCCCTCGCCCCATGCAATCGGCGCATGCTCAGCCGGGGCGCGGTATTCCGCCGGATATGGTTGTCGTGGTCTCTGCCGGCGCGAAGGAATTCCATGTGCCCGGTTGCGAGTTCATCCACAACAAGGATCGGGAGAGGACAGTAACGGCCAAGGAAGCTATGCGAGAAGGATATGTTCCCTGCGTAAGGTGCATGCGGAAATATTTGCAGACAGCCGAGGCGGAGCACACCACGCTGGAACTGGAGGCGGAGGCACACCCGGAATAGAAAAAGCAGCGGCTGTCGGGCGGGCGTCCTCGCCCGCCGCTCCGAGGGCGAGACGCCCTCGGGACAGCCGGCAAGATGCCGGCGCTACAGTCTGACGCGGCGCCATAATCTTGCGGTCAGATTACTGGTTGTTTCTCATCTGATCTTGTTTCATGTCATCTTTCTTCATGTTGTCCTGCATGTTGTCTTTCTTCATCTGGTCCTTTTTCGCCGCCTTCTTGCTCTTTTTGTCTTTCTTCATCGAATCGTTCTTCATGGTTTCGTGCTGGGCGTCGTCCTTCTTCATGTTGTCTTGTTTCATCTCGTCCTGGGCGAAAACGGCCATGGAAACGAGCAGGACACACGCCAGCGTCATACTGCTGAAAAGCTTTTTCATAAATGTCTCCTTGAGATTAGTGTTCGAATCGCGTCGGCAGGCACTGCCTGCGAGCAAAGATGGGATGTGTGGGCAGCCGGAAGGTTACAGCATGCGGCGAAAACTTACCACCGGAGACGCCGAGGTCCACAGAAGAAATCAGCAGGCTAACTGATCGCGCGTCACCTTCAGGCCATTCAGGTTGCCGAGCGCAGTCACGGCTACGGATTCGGTTTTGAAGAATTCGTTGGCGAGGCTGGTCAGGTCGTCTGTGGTGACTGCTTCGATGCGTTGGATCAATTCGTCGAGATCGGAGTAGCGATCGAAATACATCTCCTGCCGTGCCAGGTTCGACATGCGCGAAGTGCTGGATTCGAGAGAGAGCATCAAACTTCCCTTGAGTTGAGCCTTGGAGCGGCGCAGTTCTTCTTCCGGCACTGGTTCTGTCTTCAGCTTGCGAAATTCGCTGACCACGGACTGTACGACCTTCGATGCCGAAGCCAGGGAAGTCCCGGCATAAACTGCGAGACATCCCGTGTCGCGGTAGGGATTCAGATCGCTGTAAATGGAATACGCCAGACCCTGGCGCTCGCGAATGTTTTGGAACAGGCGCGAACTCATGCCTCCGCCGAGCAGGGTACTGAGGACGTATCCGGCATGGCGCTTCTCGTGTGCAATCGGATGGGCAGGCACGCCAATGCACAGCTGCACCTGTTCGAGCGCCTTCTTGTTACGCAAGGTGATGCGGGAAACGATTTTGGGAGCCGAGGAATGGAACCCGTTCTTGAGCGGCTTCATGTGCTGGAAATGGCCGGTCACGAGTTCGACAAAGCTGTC
The DNA here is from genome assembly GCA_963807095.1 of uncultured Acidobacteriota bacterium. GTDB lineage: Bacteria > Acidobacteriota > Terriglobia > Terriglobales > Acidobacteriaceae > Sulfotelmatobacter. Next base: position 490,013 of record CAWEAF010000006.1, read on the forward strand.
ATGATTGAGATTCCCCGCGGCTGACACGATGATGTTATTGGGTGCGAACCGGTGACGGTAAGCGTCGAGAATTGGCTCGCGTTCAAAGCGCTTCACCGTCTCCTTGGTGCCAAGGATCGGTTTGCCCAAGGGGTGATCCTTCCAGAAGTTCTGGGTAAAGATCTCGTGGACGAGGTAATCGGGATTGTCCTCGTCCATCTTGATTTCCTCCATGATGACGCCGCGTTCGCGAGCGATATCGGCGACATCAAAAACCGGGTTAAGAACCAGGTCGCTGATGATGTCAAGGGCGGTAGGGACGTGCTCGTCGAGGACTTTGACGTTAAAGCAGATGCATTCCTTGGCGGTGAAGGCGTCCATGTTGCCGCCAATGGAGTCGACTTGGCGGGCGATTTCCTCGGCGCTGCGATGCTTGGTTCCTTTGAAGACCATGTGCTCGATGAAATGCGAGATCCCGTTCCATTCGGCCTCTTCGTCGCGCGACCCGGTCTGCAGCCACACACCGATCGAAGCCGAGCGAATGTGCTGCATCTGTTCGGTGATCACGGTGAGTCCGTTGGGCAGCTTTTGACGACGAATATTACGTACTTCCTGGGCCATTGTGGCGAATCCTGCCATCCAAAATTTCTTCAGAACGAAACTTGCTGCGGGTCTGGATCTATTCTGACATACAGGCCATGGACGTGCGAAAATAGTTTAGTACTTTGCAATCAGTGAGTTATCAGCTGTTCCCGAAGCGGCGAGTCGTTCTCAAGTCATGACCCATCTCCCGGAAAAGACGGTGCTTGGGCAGGATCGAACTGAAGTTGCTTCGCTCGTGGATAGCTTGGGCGAGCCGGCCTACCGCGCGAACCAACTTCTGGATGCGGTCTACCGGCAGCGGGTTGACTCGATCGACGAGATTTCGACCCTTCCCCAGGCACTCCGCCGAAAGTTGACGGAGAGCGGCGTCTCAGTTGGATTCCCCAGAGTCGAGCAACAGTTTCTGTCGCAGGATGGGACCGTTCGCTACCTCATGGCGTTTGCCGACGGCCAGAGTGTCGAGACCGTTTGGATGCCCGAAGGAGACGGCGGCGAAGCCGGGGATGGAAGTGAAGCGGGGGAAGCGGCGGAGCGATTCAGTGCGAGTTCTGATCCGCTGGGGGCTGAAGCCCCATCCGAAGAAGATTTTGCCCCAGCGCTGAAACGCCGCGCCGCCCAAAATCAAGAACCAGGGCGCAAACTCAAGAATGCTGCCGTACAAAATCACGAACTAGATCGGACGCAGAATCGCAGGCCGAGCCAGGGACAGAATCCCGGCAGGTCGACGATCTGCATTTCGAGTCAGGTGGGGTGCGCGGTCGATTGCCAGTTTTGTTTGACGGCTCTGCTCGGGGTGAAGCGGAATCTGACGGCGGGTGAAATCGTGGGGCAAGTGTGTGCTGTCCTAAAGGATCAAGGGGCGTCGCCGCCCGAGGATCGCATCAACCTGGTGTTCATGGGGATGGGCGAGCCGTTTCTGAATTACGACAACTTCATGAAGGCGGCACGGCTGCTAGCGCAGGAAGTCGGCATCGCGGAGCGGAGGATGACAGTTTCAACTGCGGGAATCGTGCCGCGAATCCAGGATTTCGGGCAAGAGAAAATTCGTCCAAAGCTGGCGATTTCGCTGAATGCTTCGAACGATGAACTACGCTCCCGGCTGATGCCGCTGAACAAGAAGTGGAATCTGGAAATGCTGATGGCAGCGGCCAAGGCGTTTCCGCTGCGCACACGGGAATGGATCACGTTTGAGTATGTTCTGCTCGGCGGTGTGAATGACACGCCGGAGAATGCCGGGGAAGTGGCGGAGTTGTTGCGCGGGCTGCGCTGCAAGGTGAACCTGATTGCGTTAAATCCGGGGCCGGGGATTGATTATTCCACTCCCGCCGAAGAGAGAGTCAAAGCGTTCCAGCAGCTACTAACGAAGGCGGGCATTCCGGCGTATGTGCGGCGCCCGCGAGGGCGGGATATTTTTGCCGCGTGCGGCCAACTCAAGCGTACGGTCGAGATTGCCACAGCACCGGTACCGTAGCGTCCTTCGGCTTGGGCGTGACCGAGTCGATGGCGGGTAACTCAACCCGCAACACCACGGCGCCGTCTTCGCGGGTTTCACGCAGGACTTGGCCCTGGTGCTCGCGAAGAATGCCCTGGCATGCGCTGAGGGCTAGTCCACTGTCAGTGTCCCCGGCCGCGATCGCATTCGTGCCGCCCAAGGATTCGGTCGCGATCTGCAGCACGCAAGCCGCGCCACGCTTTTCGGTACTGATCATGATTGCGTTGCCGCCGCGCTCAGCGAGCAGGTGCAAGCCATTGGCTACGAGCTGCAGACAGACCTGGAGCAGTTGGTTCGAATCTCCCAGGACCTTAGGCAAGGCGGGATCCAGTTGGGTTTTAACCTGTACTTCGTGAGCGTCCCACTGTGGCTGGGTGAGCTTAACGGCCGTGCGGGCCAGGGTGTTGAGGTCGAGTGGGGTTTTGGGCGCCGGCGTCTGGCGCGCGAAGCTGATGAGACTTGCGACCAGTGATTTCGTGCGGCGCACGTACTGGCCGATCTTGAGCGCGACTGGCTGCTGTTCCGCGCTCAAAGTCGTGCTTAGAAGAAGATCGGAATATCCGAGCATGGCCGTGATCGGGTTGTTGAGCTCATGCGCGGCACCGCCGACGAGCTGTCCGATCGAAGCTATCTTTTCAGACTGAAGAATCTGCGCTTGCAGGCGCTTCAGGTTATCGAAAGAACTCCGGGAGTGATTCAGCAATCGGACCAGTTCGCGATCCAGCAGTTGCTGGCGCGCAAAAACCATGGCTCCCATCAGCAAGCCAGCCAGGAACGTCAGGACCAGGCGGAAGACCCGGATCGGGATTGAGACCTCATGGTCCAGCATGGCCCAGCCTGCGAAAACCGGCAGCGAGAAGACTGCGATCATGCTGCCGCGAGCGACCCAGACTCCGTAAATCGTGGAATCCTGATCGGAGTCCGTGTCAGGTTTGTCGGCGCGATTACGCAAGCCGATCCAGGTGAGGCCCGCGATGGCCGCTACCAGTGGAAGATCGTACAGACTGCCACTGTAGTAAGCTTTGCGCGCGATCGCCCAGTTGGCCAAGGTAGATCCGGCCGAGTAGCACAAGCTTACGATGAACAATCCGGCGTAGAGTTTTTTCCAAGCCGCCTTGCTGGTGAGCCAGCAAACCAGTAGTCCGGCCAGAAATACCAGTTTCTCGATGTTATACAGGTGATCCAGATTGCTGTTATACGAGGCGATATCGGACCCGACATACTGCCACGGCATCACGATGAGGACGTAAAGATAGAGCCACCAGACCATCAGCAGGGCGAAGTCGAGGCGTCCGACGCGCGCGGAATATTCATCCCGCGGAACATGTGGCCGCAGCGCGATTGCTGCCATCAATGGAACGAAATGCAGGAAGAGAATTACGTCCCAGGCGCAGAGGTCAGGTACATCTTGTCGCAGCAGAACTTCTGTGTACGTCCAGAACAGTTGGTAGGCGAGCCACAATCCAATTCCCAGCGAGATGAGGGCCCAAAACAATCGCACGCGACCGTGAGATCGGATAGCTAATGGAATGAACGCAATCGTGCCCGAAACCAACAGCACACTCTGAACCAGGTCGCTCAATGCCGTAAGGGCGAATGAGCGTGGCAGTACCAGGGCGGCCCCGATCATCGCCGCCAGCAAGCCCCCCACTGCGGCCAACCGCAGCTTGGAATACCTGTTCAGAAACACTCCTTCGGAGTCATTCTAGATGGCATGACGGAGCAGCCACGGTTACTCAAGTAACTGCTGAGAAATGGGTGGGGCGCGGCCAATACCTCACTTGCTGTTAAGGCTTTTTTATTCAATAATATGCATCGCCGCCACGCTCGTGGAGAACCGACCCATTGAATCCTCACATTGAGCGCTATCAGCAATCCTGGAGATTAGGAGTTCCCCCGGATCCCAGCGAGACTCGCCGGATCGAGCGCTGGCTCGCCACCGCGCGGGTGTTTCTGGCCGTTTCAACATTGGTCGCGCTGCGCATGGACCCCACGGAATTGGGCTATTCGTGGGCAGCCTATGGACTGTTCGTCTTTTATATGGCGAACGGAATCCTGATTCTGATGCTGTTGCGGAGACGGCAACAGTCCACGGCCGCGTTCCGATTCCTGGTGCACGCGGGTGACATTGCTTGGCCCGCGTTAATTTCTCTCTTTGCCCAGGGCGCCCGGTCCCCATTCTTCCTCTTCTTCTTTTTCGCACTGGCAGCTGCGGCTTACCGCTGGGGTCTGTGGGAAACGCTGGGCACGGCGGCGGCAGAGGTAGCGTTGTTATGGATTGAAGGGGTAGTTGTATTGCGCCTCTGGCCGAGGGGTTCGCTGCCCCTGCGAGCGATCATGGGCTTGCAGATTAACGTGAGAGAGTTCCAGCCCGAACCACTGTTCATGTTGTCGATCTATCTGATCGTGATGGGACTCTTGCTGGGATATCTGGCGGAACAACAGAAGCATTTGCGCGCCGAGAAAGCGGTGATCACCGGGACGCTCTCGCGGGTGCGGGTAGAGGCGGGATTGACCGGGACGATCAGCCAGATATTCGAGGACGTCATGTCCATGTACAGGGCGTCCCGAGTCATGATTGCATCCCAGGAGATTCACAGCAAGCGAGTGTTTGTCGGAGAGATGACGGAGACAGCTGGGGCGGGGAAACCCGAATTCCGCTGGCTGGAATCGGCACTGCGTGACGTCAAGATCTGCCTGGAGGATTTTCCCGGACAGGTGTGCTTCGCGAAGCGGAATGGATCGGACTGGAGTACATTGGCCCTGGATCAAGAAGGCCATCCGGTTCCGGTGAGCAACCTGACAGCGATTTCCCACTTGCGGCAAATGCAGACATTCGATTCGGTGATTACGGCTCCATTTCTTTTCGGGAGTGACTGGCGAGGGCGCATCTTTTTGTTCAACCCCACCCGGCGCGGGGACAAACAGGAGCAGGTACGATTTCTGCTCGATCTGGTGCGGCAGGTAGGGCCGGCGGTGTACAACGTATACCTGCTGCACCGGTTGCGCCGGCGGGCATCGGCGGCGGAGCGGGCGCGCTTTGCCCGGGAACTGCACGACGGCGCAGTGCAATCGCTGATTGCGGTGGAAATGCAGGTGGATGTGTTGCGCAGGCAAGCTGAGGCCAATACGCCAATCACCGGAGAATTGGGGCGGATTCAGGGCCTGCTGCGGGAAGAAGTGTTGAAGCTGCGGGAACTGATGCAACAGATGAAAGCGATCGACGTGGACGCACAGAAGCTGCTGCCAGTCTTAAGAGACACGGTCGAACGGTTTCAGCGAGAAACGGGAATTAATGCGCGATTCGTTACCGATCTGGACGAGTTGGACATGCCGCAGCGAATGTGCCGCGAGTTGTTGCGCATTGTGCAGGAGGGGCTAGTGAACGTCCGAAAACACAGCGGGGCGCGGCATGCGCTGGTGCGACTGGCCTCCAGCGGGGACAGATGGAACTTGACCGTGGAAGATGACGGGAAGGGATTTAACTTTGAAGGCAGATACAATCAACAGCAAATGGAAGAAGCAGGAAAGGGCCCCATGATCATAAGGGAACGGGTACGTTTGATCGCCGGTGAACTCACGGTAGAATCAAATCCCGGACAGGGAACGCGTCTGGAAGTCACCGTGCCTCGGAACGGGGAAATGCCGCATGAATTTTAGAAAAGCGCAACAAGTTCGTCTGGTAATTGCTGATGACCATCCAATTTTTCGCGATGGTCTGCGACGTTTGCTGGAGGCAGAAGCAGATTTCAAGGTTCTGGGGGAAGCGTCCGACGGCGCGGAGGCGGTCAAGCTGGCGCGCCAGCTGAAGCCCGACATTCTGCTGCTCGATCTCGCCATGCCGAAGCACCCAGGACTCGAGGCCCTGCGGGAGTTGAGCGTTCCTGCCAATGCCAGCCCGGTTCGCGTGATTCTTCTGACTGCGGCTGCGGAAAAGAGCCAGATTGTCGAGGCGTTGCAGTTAGGCGCCAGGGGAGTGGTGCTGAAAGATTCCGCCACTCAGTTGTTGCTGAAAGCTATTCAGACGGTCATGGCGGGCGAATATTGGGTTGGCCGGGAGAGCGTTTCGAATCTGGTGCAGTATCTGCGGACTCTGATGCAATCCTCGCATGACGAGGCCCGGCAAAAGAAGTTTGGGCTTACTCCGCGCGAATTGGAGATTGTGTCTGCAGTGGTAGCCGGCTACTCCAACAAAGAAATTGCCGAATACTTCAAGATCAGCGAGGACACCGTCAAGCACCACCTCAGCAACATTTTTGATAAATTAGGAGTTTCTACTCGCCTGGAACTCGCTCTTTTTGCGGTGAATCAGGCCCTCCCGCTGAAGAGCATCGCATAGGGCTCAAGGCGCAGATCACAACCGACCCTACGTACTGCGAAGGGAACCGAGGCGGCTTCTTCTCGTCTTCCGTGGCACTTCCGTGCCATTGGCCTTCCAGCGTGTGGATATTAGACTATCTGAATAGATAGCGGCTTGGGGCAGGACTGTATTCGAGAAGTCTGTCGGTCGTCCCCCATTTGCATTTTGTGCGGAGATTGACCAGAAGTAGTGCAGTTTGAATAGGAGCCCCGTGTTAAAACGTCTACAACAAATATGGAATGATGAACAGGGTCAGGACATCGCTGAATATGCGGTGATGTTGGCCGTGATTCTCGTCATTGTCGTGGGTACGATCCGCCTGATCGGATCGAACGCCAACAATGTGTTTTCTCAAGTTGGCAGCTCGATCCAGTAGAACGCCTTCCGCTCATCAGACTGAGAACCCCTTCTGCGCGGGTGCTTTCGCGCGAATTGCCGTCGTCGGCCCAATCACTTGGGCTGATCGTGGGCTGGAGTCGCGGTCGTAAGTGCCATCTTCTCTGTGCCTCCCGTGGACAACCGAGTGAGATAGGGGAAGAATGGAGTGATCTCGAACTCCATTTTCTCGCGTGCGGACGTGATCGCGACGGGTTTCGCTTTCGAGAGTTCCACCTGGTCGGTCCAGGGATCCACTTTGATTCGTCCGCCGAGCGGCAACGCGGCAATCTGATCAAGCCGATTCTCTTCCAGGGCTGGCGCCGATGCGAGCAACGCGGACATCCGCTTGCCGCCCGCAAAGCCATTGCCCAGATGTGGGCGAATCAATTTGGGCAGGTCAGCTTCCTTCTGCTGCAGTTCCTTCAGGAACAATCCCGCATTGGCCAGCTTGTCTTTATAGGGCGAATTCTTCAAAAGCTCCATTGCCTTTGCGTCGGCTGCTTCTTCATCTGCGGGACTTTGCTTGAAATCGAGCCGCTGAAACGACTGCTCATCGGGGAAGAAGAGTTTGTCGTTAAATGCCAGCTTCGTGTCAAAAGGATGCCCCAATACGATATGACTGAGTTCGTGGGCGAGTACCATCGCCAGCGAGGCCTCATCGGGTAAAACGTCGAGCAGGCCTCGGCTGATGACGATCGTGTGGCCGATGGTGAACGACTCGAGCGGAGCAGTCAGCAAGACTCGAGTATGAAAGTCGCCCTGCAGGTCGATGTTGTTGGTGACCAGAAGATTATTGACGACGGTGGAAAGGACCTTGTCGAGTTCACCGGGAGGCGCAAGTAGCCCGATTTTTTGCAGACGATCGACCGCATTATCTTCGGCTTGTTTTTCCCACATGCGTTGAGCGACCACGGGTGATGCATCGGCTGCGGCGTCGCTTTGGTCCTTTACGGATTCGGGAGAATCGACCAGAATCTGAGTGAACTCCTCGTTCTTGTTCAACCCCTTCAGATCGTATCCCCACAGCCTGGTCTGGGCCTTGAAGTGGAGTGTCTTAGTGAGCCCTGTCTTGAGGTTCGATTCTTCGGTGTAGACGTAGGCTGGAAGCCATGTTCCGGGGCGCATGTTCAGGCGCCAACTGTCAAAATGAAAGAAGAAATTGATTTTGGGCTGCGGGTAGTAGCTTCCATTGAAGCGGACGATATTGTAGTCCTGATCTTCAACCCAGATCCTGCCTAGAAACCGTACCGACTTTTCACCTGCGCGCGGTTGCACGTCGATCACGAGGCAGCGGATTTCCCCGAGAAACTCGCGCCGCACGAAGTTGAACTTGTAATACTTCTTCTGGAAATCGGTGTCCAGGACCACCATCTGAGCAAATCCCATGGGCAGGTAGTGCAGCGAGTAAAGCCCGGTGAGCTTCGCCATCATGCGATGCCCGAATCCGGGTTGGCCGACGAAGGAAACATCCTCAGCTCCATCGGTCATTTCGAGGCGACCCAGAAAATACTCATCTTTCACGGGCTCTGGGTTTCCGGTGGCATCGTTCTTGAGATTCTGCAGATAGGTCTCGACCATCGGATGCATGTGACGCATCTGCGCCATGAAATAGTGCTCTCGCTGCACGACGCGGTCGATCACATCGTTGAGCGTCGCAGCCGGCGGAGCGGCCTCGGAACTTTGGGTGGGCGAGGTCGTCACCGTAGCGTCAGAGCTCAATGCAGCCTTATCCGCGGAAGGGGAAGAAGGTGAATCCTGAGCGGACCCGAAGATGCAGGTCGCAAAAACGACCAACCAAAGAAAACCCAATCGAAGCGTACGCATAAAGAACCTTCCGGGAGTCAAGTTATGCTAACTGGAAAATGATGTGCACGACAGCGGTCGAGTCCGATGGCAGACCGTCCTTGAGCGCGGGCCGGAAGCGAATCTGCTCAGCAGCACGGATGGCTGCGTCATCCAGACCATGTCCGAGTCCGCGAACTACTCTGACTACATGTAGCCTGCCTGATGCTTCAAAAACGACCTCGAGAAGGACCTCGCCTTCGACGCGTTTGGCGCGGGCTTCCTCAGTGTAGGCTGGAACCGGCTTGGAGAGTATCTCGGCCGGAACCACCTTCGCAGGGGTTTGCAGAGCGGGATGGGATTGAACGGTCGGAGGAGCAGGAACATCGGCGTCTCCGAAACCGGCTTGCCGCACAGTTCCGGATGATGTGCTCCTTGGGCTAACGGCAACGCCGCCGCCGAATCCCGAGCTGGCTACCACTCCTCTTGCACCATTGGCTCCGCCGCTTCCATTGCCATAACCTGGGCCAGCGGGCATATCGAACCCGCCTGCCTGTGCGATGTTCACGGCACGGGTCTGGGTTGTCCTTGCGGGGACGCCATTGGGGTCGCCAAAACCCCCAGTCTGTACCTGTTGCGGTGGACGCTCAATCGTCTGTGGAGCTGAACTTCCAGTCGAGAATAAGTTAGTTCGGACGATTTGCCTCGGAACCGCTGGAGCGGACGTGGGTACGGGCTCCAGCTTTTTCGTAGCAATCTTTACTTCTGGAGCCGGAGCGTCTTCTACCCGTCGTTTCGGCTGAGGCTGAGGAGCAGGCAACCGTAAGGCAGCGGAGGGTGGATCAAGTTTCGCTTGAAAAACCGGCTTCCGCAGCTGACGCTGAGGTTCGTGATTTTCCGGAACCGGTGTCGGTACTAGTTCGATTGCATGGTAGTCCTTTGCAGGTGCCTCGAGAATTTCAGGGTGAAGTACCGGTATCCACACAAGAATCGCGACCATAACGGCTTGCACTCCGTAGCTGAGAACGAACTCATGCCAGGGAGCACGCCATCTTGGCAGCGAAGAAAACAAGATTGATTCGTCGGACCGCGGCGACGTCATAATCAGCTCTGTATTTCAGTCTCTCTAAACCCGGTTGCGGTTGTAAAAGTTGTCCCTGTCCAGATCGGAGGCGGGAACCTAGGCTAAGCAAAGTGTACTACCCGAACGGAGGGGATGCACGATAGAGGCCACTCGATAGATTTAGGACCTGAGGTAAGCGCCCTAAAATCAGAGTGTTAGCAGTTCCACAAGCGGAAAAGAGAGGTCCGTCGAACCTCGCTTTGCACAAAACTTACACCCTGACGGGATAGTTTACCAACGGGATGAGTTGATTCAGCAGCGGACGATTTTAGGGCTGTCGATGCCGCGAGTAGCGTTGCGGCTGTCGACCACCAGTTGGGCCTCTTGTACGATTCGACGGTAGTCGTAATCGGAGTGGTCGGTGACGATCAGCACGCAATCGTAGCTTCCCAGATCGGTCATGGGAGCGCATTTCATTTGCAGATCGTACTTGCGCCCCTTGCCAATCGTGGGGAAGTAGGGGTCGTTGTAGCTAACCTGGGCTCCATCCTTTTGGAGGAGTTCAATGATAGTGAGCGAAGGCGACTCGCGCAGGTCGTCGATGTCTTTCTTGTAGGCCACTCCCAGGACCAGCACGCGGGCGCCGTTCACCGATTTCTTCTGGGAATTGAGGGCGCTGCTTACCGAGGCCAGAACGTGGTAGGGCATGTTGGTATTGATTTCCCCCGCCAGCTCAATGAAGCGGGTACGGAAGTCCCACTCTTTCGCCTTCCAGGAAAGATAGAAGGGATCGACAGGAATGCAGTGTCCGCCGAGACCGGGACCGGGATAGAACGGATGGAAGCCGAAAGGCTTGGTGGACGCGGCTTCGATGACTTCCCAGATGTCAATGCCCATGCGCAGGCACAGCATCTTCAGTTCGTTCACCAACGCGATGTTGACGCACCTGTAAATGTTCTCGAGCAGCTTGGTCATCTCCGCGACTGCGGGCGAGGAAACGGGTACGGTGCGGTTGAAGATGGAACCGTAAAGGGCGCCAGCCGCCTCCGAAGCAGGCGGGTTAAGTCCGCCCACCACTTTGGGAATGTCACGTCGGGCCACCGAGGTATTGCCGGGATCCTCGCGTTCTGGGGAAAAGGCGACCAGGAACTCATTGGCGCCGAGGGTTGTGCCCCGAGCCGCTTTCAGTCCCAGCTTGTTTTCCTTTTCCAGGATCGGAATCATCACCTCTTCGGTGGTCCCGGGGTAAGTGGTGCTCTCCAGCACGACCAGTTGTCCGGCACGGAGATGAGGAGCGATAGAGTGAGTGGTGTCGGTGATGAAGCTCAGATCCGGCTCGTGATATTCGTTGAGCGGGGTGGGGACGCAGATAATAACGGCGTCCATGTCGGAGAGTTGGGAGTAGTCCGAGGTGGCGGTAAAGCCTTGGCTCTTAGCCGCCTGAACCTCGGCGGCCGCGATGCGGTAGATGTAGGAGCCGCCTTTGGCCAGAGTATCGACCTTGCGAGCGTCGATATCGAAGCCGGTAACGCGAAACTTCTGCTCGCTATAGAGAAGGGCCAGAGGAAGGCCGACATAGCCCAATCCGATGATGCCGACCCGTGCTTGGCGCTGTCGAATCCTGTTCTTGAGTTGATCGATGGACGTATCTGCGGCAGTGTATGTTGTCATGAAGAGTTCCAACTGTTGAGGGGGGAATCACGATTTTAGCATGAGCACGGCTCGAACGCTTTTTGCCCGGTTGGAATGCTTAAGTTACTAAAGTTCCGACTACGGGCGGCTTAGAAGGGACTCCTTAATTCAAGATGAAGATCCTGGCTGGAAGAATTCGCTGGTGGTTTCTGGGCCTACTTGTGGTTGCGGGTGCAGTTGCCTTCGCCGCTGGGGCAGGGCGGCTGCTGGTGGTTGATGATCCGCAGCGCTCCGACATCATCGTCGTGCTGGCAGGAGAAAACGATCGTCGGCCCGAGCACGCCCTACACTTGTTGGACCAAGGCTATGCGAGGCGAGTCCTGCTCGATGTTCCGGAAGGGGTTCGGGTTTACGATTCGACGGTTGTTGAGCTCGCTGAACATTACATCCAGCGAAAGCCTGAAGCCGATAGAGTAGGAATTTGCCCCATCCGCGGACTCTCGACACGCGACGAATCGCGTGACGTGATCAACTGTCTCGCGCAGGAGCCAGGCTCGAGAATCTTGATCGTTACTTCGGACTACCACACCAGGCGGTCGCTAAGCACTTTTCGCCACGAAATACGGGGAAAGTCGTTCTCTGTAGCCGCTGTCCACGACAGTTCGGCGTTTGGGACTCGCTGGTGGGCGCGCCGGGAGTGGGCCAAGACTTGCGTGGATGAGTGGCTACGGCTGCTGTGGTGGAGTGCAATCGACAAATGGCGCTGAAACGCTCATCCAGCGCTGGAAATCGCCGATGGACAGGAAAGTTTTCCACAAAAGCCACCATAAAACAAATTGACGGTGAAACGACGAGAAGGATACGATTCGAGAAAGGTCATCAACAGCGTTATTAATGGAGCGTGGAATGGGCGAGTCTGTGTCGCGCAGTATGGTTTGTTGCGTGCTCGTGATTCTGCTCCCTTGTGCATTAATCGCGGCAGACACCGACGCGGCGATGGTTTATACCAACGGGACCGCTTGGATCAACGGAACGTATGTACCACGCTCGTCTTCGGCAATTTTCTCCGGGGATCTTCTCCAAACTCGCTCCGATTCTGTCGCTAACATCAACCAGGCGGGCTCGACCATCACAGTTCTGGCGGATTCGCTGGTGAAGTTCCAGGGAAATTCGCTGCAGGTGGAGCACGGCGGAGTGACTGTTTCGACCTCACGCCAGGTCTCTACGGTCACGGGAGGCGTCACGGTGAGCCCGGTTTCGACCACGTGGACTGAATTCAACGTCACCGACGTCGATGGAACTGTAAGAATTGCGGCCCGCAAAGGTGATCTGACGATCAGCAACGGCAAGGAAACCACCACTTTGGCGCAAGGGCGGGAAACTACCGTGGACGAGTCATCCGGCAACGGTCGAAAGCAAAAAGGTACTCAGGGCGGCCCTACCAGCAGCGCCAGTGGTGGCGTATTAAACTCTCCATGGGCTCTTGGCGCCGGCGGCGCCGTGGGGACCTACTTTTTGGTCCGATGGGCGATAATGCCGCGCGAAGATCCTGCCAGCCCCTACAAGCCGTAGTCGAAACCACGGCGTTCCCGCACTCATAGGTATTACGCCATTAGCAGCGATCTGTGTCTTCGCCAGTCCGGAGCGCGATCAGGGAAAAGCCGCGCCGGAAGCCGTCAGTCGCGGCGTGCAGTCTAAAACCGACGGATTATTCCGCCGCTGCTGCTTTTCGATCCGAAAATACTGCGCCAATACATTTACTGTTCAACACGACGTAGGGCTCGGTGCCTTAATTACATATCTTCTTACAGCGGCCTCGACTGTTTCTGTTGCCTGGGACGAAAGTTCTGGATACAGCGGCAAGGAGAGAACGTGTTTCGCCGCCGCTTCGGCATGCGGGAACGAGCCGACTCCATAGCCGAGGTCAGCATACGCCGGCTGCAGGTGCACCGGTACAGGATAGTGAATGCCAGTCTGAATACCTTGCTCCGCTAACGCCGCCTGCAAGCCATCGCGATCTTCCGCTCGTAACGTGTAGACGTGATACACGTGGCGAGCCCACGGCATTTCTTTGGGCGTCTCGACATCACAGTTCGCCAGAAGTTGGTTGTATTGCCGCACGACTGTACGCCGGGCCTCGGTCCAATGTTCCAGATGGCGAAGCTTTACCCGCAGGATTGCTCCCTGAAAACCCTCCATGCGATAGTTGTACCCGCGCATCACGTGGTGATACTTGCGGTCCTGGCCCCAATCGCGAAGCATGCGCACGGTGTTGGCATACTCGGGATTGCTCGTGGTCACCGCCCCACCTTCGCCGTACGCTCCGAGATTCTTGCCGGGATAAAAACTGAAACAAGCCATGTCGCCAATGCTGCCAACCGGCTTGCCTTTGTACTTTGCGCCGTGTGCCTGGGCGGCGTCTTCGATCACGACCAGGCCGCGCTGGCGCGCGATTTCCATGATAGGGTCCATGTCCGCAGGTTGACCATAAAGGTGGACCGGCAAAATCGCCTTGGTGCGCGGAGTGATCGCCTTCTCGATCGCCGCCGGGTCTAAGGTGAACGACTGGGGATCGATATCCACCAGCTCGGGCTTGGCTCCGGCATAGAGAACGGCCGCAACGCTGGCGACAAAGGTGAAGGGCACGGTGATGACTTCGTCTCCGGGACCGACTCCGGCCGCCAGCAGAGCGAGATGGAGGGCACTCGTGCCGGAATTCAGCGCGATGCATTCGGATGTCCCGCAATATGCCGCGAACTCCTGTTCGAATGCCGCGACCTCCGGCCCTAGCACAAAGTGGCAACTATCGAGGACACGCGCAATGGCGGCATCGATTTCGGGCTTGATGCTCCAATACTGCGCTTTAAGGTCGAGATAAGGGACTTTGATGTTTGCCATGGGATGCGGAATCTATTGTCTCATTCGCCAGAAATTCTAGGCGGTTGCCTGCAAACTCGTCAGGCGCAGATCGACGGGCCGGTCGCGCCGGGCCATGGACTGCGATGCGGCCTGAAGGATTTCGACCACTCGAAGCCCGGCTGTGCCGTCAATGCGTGGACACCGGAGTAGCGATCGCGACAGCATCGATCGAAGATCTGCAATCAGCTCGCGACAATCCTCGGTTGTCGGAACGCTCGGATACCGGCTGCGCAACAGGGCGAGCCGGTCTGCCCGGAGATCGCTGACACACGCGACCTACGCCTCTGCCTCTTCGTAGCAGTTCCGGACCAGGTTTGGACCCGCAGTAACCGTAGCCGATGACTCCGATAACGGATCGAAGTTCCTCCGTGCGATTTGCGGACACGCCAACTATTCCGAAATGTTGCGGCCCAAGGGCGCTGGCACACCCTTCGCAATCTGGCGGTCGGGTACATCACGAGTTACGACTGCTCCAGCCCCGACAAAAGCTTTTTCTCCGATGGTCACACCGCGAGAATCACCACGCCGCTGCCGATGGAAGCGCCACGCTGCGCCGTCCGGCCACCCGGCAGGAACGAGTCGGAGTGTCGCAATCTCAGAGGAGCAAAACACCCAATACAACAGAATCGGGGCAGCCATCAACTGCAGAGCAGACATATGACATCAAGTTCCCGGAACCGCCAGAGTGTGGAACCACGCTCTCTGGATCTGCGGGTGAGGCTGAACCTCCGCGCCAAGGAGCGAGTACCCGGCAGAGTGCAAGAGTTCGGTAATGGCTAACGAATTTTCGGGTGAAACCTCACACCAGATCTTTGGGCGCACTTCTTTGAGAAGGCGTGTCGCCCCCTGCAAGACTTTGAGTTCGTGCGTTTCGACATCAATTTTGACCAGCGCCGGGGCGAGGAAATAATCCAGCAGGAAATCAAGGCTAAGCGAAACACTCGGTTGCCGGTCTCGTCCTCCAGCAGCCTGTGTGGAACCAACAGCCTCAATCAAGTGGTTCGAAGCTCTAGCCCTCTCTGCTATCTCCAACTTGGAAACCCGGTTTGCATCGGAGATCGAAGCGCAAAGCACCTCCACGGTCGACGCTCGTCCTACTGGTAAATTGCGGCAAGACCGCGTCATTAAATGAGCCAGCCAAAAATCCGGTTCCACCGCAAGCACCAATCCCGACGTGCCGGCGAGGGCCGCGGCGCAAAACGTGAAGAGACCGACATTCGCGCCTATGTCCCACACTACCGATCCCGGTTCGACCAGTTCTTCTGCCATGCGGTATAAAATCGGGTCAACCCGAGACATCATTCCGAGATAGCGCAACCCGGCTTCGGGGGTCACGTACACGGGCAGCCGCCTGAACTGCTTAGGGAGTCGTCTGCGTAGAACGACTCCGCGGCTAAGAGTCTCAGCCAGTTTGCGAAGCTTCATAAGGATGAAGCGTTATCTTATATCGGGTGAGTGAATTCGACAGCAATGCATTGGAACAGCGGCGACGGCAGTGTCTGAGCGGTATGACCTGCTGTTGCAGGGAGCCAATATACTGAATGTGCGGAATCTTCGGTATCGCGGCACACAATACGCGAATTCCGGAAGGCGTTCTGGAGCGCGGCACACAATCGCTTGCGCATCGCGGTCCGGATGATTCGGGCACGATCGTTGTGCGGGATTCGGCGGCCGGCCACGTCGAGGTTGGCCTGGGCAACCAGCGTCTTGCGATTCTCGATCTTTCGCCGCTGGGACACCAGCCCATGCACGATCCGGCAACCGGAAACTGGATCGTTTATAACGGCGAGATTTACAACTTCCGTGACGTCCGCGGCGAACTGGAAGCTCTCGGCACGAGTTTTGTCAGCCATTCCGACACCGAGGTTGTGCTCAAGGCCTATGCCCGATGGGGCGAGCAATGCCTGACGAAATTCCGCGGGATGTTTGCTTTTGCAGTCTGGAACGCCGATCGACAGCAATTGTTTCTGGTCCGCGATCCGATCGGGATTAAACCTCTCTACTACTCTGATACTGGTGCCTATTTCTTGTTCGCTTCCGAAGTGCGGTCACTGTTGGGGACTGGACTCATCCCAACCCAAATCGACCAAGCTGGGCTGGCCAACTACCTGGCGTTCGGCTCGGCATACGATCCCCTCACCTTGATTCAGGGCATTCAGTCGCTGCCGGCCGGGCACACTCTTACATGGGAGAAGGGAACCGTTCGGATTTCGCGCTACTGGGACTTCGTCGATGAAATAGGCTCGTCAGCGGCGCCGTCAAACGGGACGTTTTCTGCGGGAGACCTGAAGCCGGTTCTGGAAGAGGCAGTGCGACTACAGTTGGTCAGCGACGTGCCGGTGGGCCTGTTCCTCTCAGGCGGGATCGATTCGAGCGCGCTGGTCAGCATTCTGAGTCGCCAAGGAGTGACTCCCAGCACGTTTTCCGTTGTTTTTCGTGAGGCAGAGTTCTCAGAAGCGGAGCATTCCCGTGCCATCGCCGCAAAGTTCCACACCGACCATCACGAGATTACCGTATCTGAGAAAGACGTTCTGGCCGCAATCCCGGACGCCGTCCAGGCAATGGACCTGCCCACCATGGACGGGATCAATACGTTCTTCGTCTCACGAGAGGCGCGGAAAGCGGGCATCAAAGTCGCGTTGTCAGGCCTGGGCGGAGACGAAGTCTTCGCCGGGTATTCGTCGTTTCGAACGGTTCCGCAGATGGAGCGCATCGGGCGAATGTGGAACCACGTCCCTGGTGTGGCGCGCGGATCGCTTGCTGGAGCATTTACCGCCCTGACGCCCAGGAGCGATCAGAACCGCAAACTGGCGTCGCTGATGCTCGGGAACGGCGATGTTCTCCATCCATATTTTGTATCCCGTATGCTGTTTGTCCCCGAGCAGAGGGAGCTGTTGCTTCGAAATCTTGATCATTCGATTTCGGACGCGGCTGCTGCTTCGCAGCGCGACTGCCTCAACCGATCTCTCTCGCTCGATCCAATTAATCGGGTTTCCTACCTGGAGTCGCGCTGTTATATGCTCAATACACTGTTGCGCGACGCCGATTTCATGAGCATGTCCCAGGGGCTGGAGGTCCGCGTTCCTCTCATCGATCATCAGTTAGCAAAGATGGTGCTCGCTCTGCCGGGGAAGTTGAAGGTCAACGGAACGCCGAAGAAGTTGCTGGTCGAGGCGCTTGAAGGGTCGCTGCCTGACGATATCCTTCACCGGCCGAAGCGCGGCTTCACCTTGCCATTCGAGCATTGGATGCGCAAGGAACTGCGATCCGAGATCGAGCCTGTTCTGCAAGCGAAAAGAATCGATCAAGGCCCGCTGGGCGCGGTGCTGAACGGGGGAGAAGTACAAAAGGTCTGGGCGGATTTTCTGGAGAGAGCGGTATCGTGGTCGCGTCCGTGGTCTTTGTTCGTGCTGCAGCGGTGGTGTGAACTTTATTTGTGATTCGTCCTTCTATGCCCAGGGTCGAGGAACTCGCCACGCCATCGGGATCATCCTCTGTCGCCAGGCTTCCGGTCAGCGTGATCGTCGCAGCGCGGAATGAGGAAAAGAATCTGCCGCGTTGCCTTTCATCGCTCGCGGATGTAGGCGAAGTGTATGTGGTCGATTCCGGCAGTACCGACGCGACACTGGAGATTGCCCGGTCGTTCGGCGCCAAAGTTGTCCAGTTCCAATACCAGGGAGGCTGGCCGAAGAAGCGTCAATGGGCGATGGACACTCTTCCTCTGACGTATGACTGGATCTTCCTGATTGATGCTGACGAGGCACTGACTCCAGAACTCGCAGGAGAGATCCGCCAGCGGATTCGTGACGAAGAGGTAGAAGGCTATTACGTTCCACTGCGAATGCATTTCCTTGGCCGGGTTCTGCGCCACGGCGACGCCAATTTCTGGAAACTCGCTCTTTTTCGCCGCGGCAAGGGCTGGTACGAATGCCGCTTAAGGGATCAGAACCCGTCCATGGCCGATATGGAGGTTCACGAGCATGTTGTGGTCAACGGTCCGAAGGCAAGGTTGGAGAGCCCCCTCATCCACCATAACGTGGACTCTCTCTCCCGCTATATCCAGAAGCACGACGAGTATTCGAACTGGGAGTCGCGCGTTCTTCTACAGGGCGAACTCGGCAATTCGGATCTGCCTCCTGCGTTATTTGGAACGCAAGCTCAGCGCCGTCGCTGGCTTAAGAAGAAGCTCTATGGCGTTCCGGGATCTCCGGTGTTGCTCTTTTTGTATCGGTACATTCTTCGTGGAGGATTTCTGGACGGTGTTCCAGGTCTGATCTATTGTGGCTTCCAGGCTGTACAGATGTTTCACACCAAGGCAAAGATCTACGAAGTAAGCCGCCCGCGCGGAAACGCCGGGCAGGAGTAGCTCTGGTATGTGCGGCATCGCAGGGGTAGTTAATTTCGGGGACCGGGAGACTCTGGCGCGGATGACGCTGGTGCAAGCGCATCGCGGGCCGGACGACTTCGGTCTTTGGGATCGCAAGTTTCCCGATGGCTCGTACGTTGGACTGGGCAGCCGCCGTCTTGCCATTCTCGACTTGTCTTCAGTGGGGCACATGCCCATGTGCAACGAAGACCGCACCGTCTGGATCACCTACAACGGCGAGATTTACAACTTCGCCGACCTCCGCCGCGAGCTCGAAGACAAAGGGCATCGCTTTACCTCGAACACAGACACCGAAGTCGTCATTCACCTGTACGAGCAAGAGGGGCCGGATTGCGTCAAGCGCCTGAACGGGATGTTCGCGTTTGCCATTTGCGACCTTCGTTCTCCGACTCCCATGCTGTTCATGGCGCGCGATCATTTCGGCATTAAGCCCTTCTACTATTTCCACGATGGCGAGCACTTTGCTTTCGCTTCTGAGATTAAAGCTCTGTTGCAGATTCCGGAGATCGAAGCGGAACTCGATCCGCAATCGCTGCATCAGTATCTGACATTTCTGTGGGTGCCTGATCCCAAAACGATGTTCCGCCGCATTCTGAAGCTTCCCGCAGGGCATTACGCGATCTGGCGAAATCGAGAGCTGACCATTAAGCAGTATTGGGACCTGACATTCCCCACTGCAAATCACAGTTACAGCCGCTCGGAAGATGATCTAGCGGAGGAGATACAGGAGCGCTTTCGCCGTTCGGTCCAGGCGCAGATGGTCAGCGATGTGCCGATCGGCGCCTTTCTGAGCGCTGGGCTCGATTCTTCCAGCATCGTCGCCATGATGCGGCAGACGACGAATCAGCCAGTTCGCACGTACACGATCACGTTTCCGGAAAAATACCGCGTCGGCGAAACAACGCTCGACGATCCGGAGGTGGCCACGCGACTGGCGCGCAGTCTTGGCTGCGAGAATCAGCGGATTATCGTTGAGCCGAACGTCACCGAGTTGTTGCCCAAACTGGTGTGGCACATGGATGAGCCCACGGCGGACCCGGCGATCATTACGGCCTATCTTGTCTGCCGGGAGGCGCGGAAGCAAGCGACCGTGCTGCTTTCGGGCGTCGGTGGCGACGAGTTGTTCGCTGGATATCGCAAGCACATCGCGCACTACTGGGCGCAGTTCTATGGGCGCGTGCCCTTGCTTGCTCGCCGCGCGATGGAAGCAGGGCTCACGATGCTTCCAAGTTTTCGCGGCACCTGGTTGAAGGGTGGAGTGCGCCTCGCGAAGAAGATGGCTCGCAGCGCCTCCCTGAGCCCGACGGATCGTTTCATCGCAAACTGCACCTATTTGGATGGCGCACAAAAGGCAGATCTTTATACGTCCGGGCTGGCCGGAGAGGCATTTACCTTCGATCCTGCATGCCGGCATCTGGCCGCGTTTGAACGTGTGCAGGATGCAGACTTCCTGCACCAGATGCTCTATCTGGACACCAAGATCTTCATGCCGACATTGAATCTCACGTACAACGACAAAATGAGCATGGCGTCATCGGTTGAGGTGCGCGTTCCTTTTCTCGACCGCGAACTGGCCGAATTCGTGGCCTGGAACGTACCTGCCCGGATGAAGCTGAAGGGTAGCCTGCGTCCCACCACCAAGTACATCTTCCGGCGTGCGATGCGCGACCTTCTGCCGCGTGAGGTGCTGCAACAGCCCAAGGCCGGATTTGCTGCTCCGGTAGACTATTGGTTGGCCCACGATCTTAAAGGAATGGTGGATGATCTGCTCTCGCCGGCTCAATTGCAGAAACGGGGTTTGTTCAAGCCGGAAGCGGTTGCACACTTCGTAGCTGAGCACCGTAGCGGGCGGCACGATTGGTCGATGCAAATCTGGCAATTCCTGACTCTCGAATTGTGGATGCAAACGTTCCTTGATGGCCAGGCACAGAAGTTTGAACCAGAGACTCTGGCACCGCGCCAGGTAGCGACCGCATGAAGCAAGTCCTTCAACACGCGCAGACGGGTGAGATTACGGTGGAGGAAGTTCCCGCGCCGCAGCTTTTCCCTGGGTGTGTGCTGGTGCGCGTTGCCGCTTCCGTGGTTTCGGCGGGTACGGAGCGCGCCTCGGCGGAATTCGCGCGCAAGAGCCTGCTGCAAAAGGCCAAGTCTCGGCCTGATCTCGTACGCGAGGTCATCAGCAAAGTGCAGCGAGACGGAATTCTTGCGGCGGTGCAGGCGGTTCGCAGCCGTCTCGATCAGCCTCAGAATCCGGGGTACAGCAGCGCCGGAACCGTGCTCGCGGTTGCGGAGGGCGTGACCGACATTCAACCGGGCGATCGCGTAGCATGCGCCGGCGCAGGATTTGCCGTCCACGCCGAAATTGCCTGCGTCCCACGCTTGCTGGTTGCGCGCATCCCATACCGGGATCCGGTCGGTGGCGAACAAGTTCCTTTTGAAGAAGCCGCATTTGCCACGTTGGGAGCGGTTGCGCTTCACGGAATTCGCACTGCCGAAGCCAAACTGGGCGATCTGGTCGCGGTCATCGGCCTCGGCCTGCTTGGACAGTTGACCGTGCAGTTGCTGAAAGCGGCAGGGTGCCGTGTCCTGGGAATGGATATCGATGCGTCACGCGCGGAGCTGGCTCGGCAAATGGGTGCGGACGCCGTGGCCAGCTCGACATCGGAGTTTCGTGATCTTTGTTCCGGGACCTCTTCCGGGTCGGGAGTCGATGCGGTGTTGATTGCCGCTGAAACTCCCAGCAGCGATCCGGTGAATCTGGCCGGCGCGGTGGCGCGTGACCGCGCGATCGTGGTAGCGGTCGGTACGGTCGGAATCGATATCGAACGAAAGAATTACTACGAGAAGGAACTCGACTTCCGGGTCTCGCGTTCCTACGGCCCTGGGCGCTACGACACGGCTTACGAGCAAAAGGGCCGCGACTATCCGATCGGCTATGTGCGCTGGACCGAAACCCGGAACATGGAAGCCTTCCTGCAGTTGCTTGCTGACAAGAAGCTCAGCCTGCGACCGATGATCACACACCATTTTCCCGTCGAACGCGCTCAAAGCGCCTACGATCTGATTACAGGACGATCGCACGAGTCTTTTCTAGGCGTCGTGATTCAGTACGGCGAGCCCGGAGGTGTGGCTCGCACTCTAGAGCTGGTACCGGGTTCTGCACCGTCTTCTCAGCCAGCCAGTGGCAAGGCAGCTCCTGCAGTCGGACTTCTTGGAGCGGGGAGTTTTGCTACTTCGATTCTGATTCCAGCGATGAAGGCGTCGCCCAAGACATCCCTCGTAAGTGTTTGCGCCGCAAATGGGTCGCACGCGCATCATGCGGCTCAAAAATTTGGATTTCCCACGTGCACCACTGCCGACACTGAACTAATACGCGATCCGCGGATTGACACCGTCGTGGTTGCGACGCGGCATCATCTGCATACCCATCAAGTTCTGACCGCACTAGCCGCCGGCAAGCATGTTTTCTGCGAAAAGCCGCTTTGCCTGTCAGAAGACGACCTGAGATCGATTGTGCGGGGGTACCTGGAAATCCAAACGCTTGCGCGGCCCTTGCTGATGGTCGGGTTCAATCGCCGTTTTGCCCCAATGACGGCGAAGATGAAAGCATTTCTCGCACCGATCTCAGAGCCGCTTGCTCTCCATTACCGCATCAACGCTGGATATCTTCCGCCGGATCATTGGGTGAACGATCGTGAGCAGGGCGGCGGACGCATCTTAGGCGAGCTCTGCCATTTCCTCGATTTGCTCATGTTTCTTGCCGGCTCGCTCATCGTGGAAGTCGACGCGCGGGCCGTTGGGGCAACGGCACGCTACAGCGGCGACAACGTGCTGGTCTCTCTTGCCTTTGCTAACGGCTCGGAAGCGTCGATCAGCTACTTGGCCAATGGCGATCGATCCTTTTCGAAGGAGCGGATTGAAGTGTTCGGCGGGGGCAGCACCGCGGTTCTGGAGGATTTTCGCAGGCTGGATCTGGTGCGCCACGGACGCAAGGAGACCGTTCATGCCCGCTGGCGTCAGGATAAAGGCCACCGCGCTGAGTGGGCGGCTTTCGCGGCGGCTGTGGAGCCGGGTGGCGATCCTCCAATCTCGTTCAACGATCTCGTGTGCTCCACGCTGGCCACCTTGCGGGTCGACGAGTCCCGAACGACCGGAAAGCGCCTTGCCGTGGATACCGCGGAATTCATCGAGGCCGCACAACGACCTGCCAATTTCAATCCCCCTCGGAACGAATGACGCGAGCATCCATTCGACCTCACAGGAGATTTGCGTAGCACATGCTGATCCTGGGCCTCAACATGTTTCACGCCGATGCGTCGGCCGCCCTTGTGGTTGATGGCGAGGTGAAGTTCGCCATTGCCGAGGAACGCCTGAACCGGCACAAGCACTTCGGCGGATTCCCCGCGCTCGCAGTGAAAGCGTGCATGGATGCAGTCGGCGCGAAAATTTCGGACATCGATCACGTTGCCGTCGGCCAGGATAGTGATGCGAACCTGGCAAAGAAGGTTCAGTACGCTCTCGCCAATCCCGCGAAGATCCTGAACTTCATCCGTTTGCGACAGAGGAAAGAAGTGTTGCGCGACGTGCGCTCGCTTCTCGCCAAAGCTCTGGACGTAGATCTGGGACAACTCCGCTTCCGCGAGCATCATCTCGAACACCACATCGCCCACATCGCCAGCGCCTACTACTGCTCTCCGTGGGAGAAGGCCGCCGGCTTCAGCTATGACGGTTCGGGGGACTTCGTTTCCACGATGATGGCGAGGTGTGAGGGTAACGAGATCGAGGTTCTCGACCGCGTGTTCCTTCCACATTCCCTGGGCAGCCTGTACACGATGATCTGCGAGTTTATCGGCTACTCGAAATACGGCGATGAGGGCAAGGTCATGGGGTTGGCTCCGTACGGCAGGAAGACGTATTGCGAGGAGATCGGCAAGATCGCTTCACCGGCGAATGATGGTTTCCAACTCGATCTGAGCTACTTCAAGCCGCTGGGCAGCAATCAAGGAATGCAGGTTCTGCCTGATGGAACCGTTCAGCTCGCCCGGCACTTTTCTGATCGCATGGAGAAGCTGTTCGGGGATCCGCGCAAGTCCCACAGCGAAATCAGTCGGCGCGATATGGATCTGGCATTCGCTTTGCAGCACCGGTTTGAGGAGATTTTCTTTCATCTCCTGAATCAACTGCACGCTCGTGTTCCATTCGAGGAACTCGCAATGGCTGGTGGGTGCGCGCTCAACAGCGTCGCGAATGGGAAGATCTTCGATCGGACGCCCTTCCAGAAGACGTATATACATCCTGCGGCAGGGGACGAGGGGCTGGCGATCGGCGCGGCCCTGCATACGTATCACTCGGTACTTGAGCAGCCCCGGCGCCATGCGCTGAAACATTCCTACCTGGGGCCGGAGTTCTCAGATTCATGCATTCAGTCGGCGCTCGAGAAGGCCGGGCTGCCGGCTCGCAAACTCGAGCGGGAGACTCTGCTGCACGAAACGGCGGAGCAAATCGCCGCGGGCAGTGTTGTCGGATGGTTTCAAGGGCGCATGGAATGGGGGCCGCGAGCGCTGGGGAATCGATCCATCGTTGCCCATCCCGGTCTTCCGAATATGAAAGATGTCCTGAACGCGCGCATCAAGCATCGGGAGTGGTTCCGACCGTTTGCGCCATCGATCCTGGCAGAACATCAGCACGAATACTTCGAGCACGATCATCCTTCGCCGTTCATGCTGCACGTGTACAAAATCCGGCCGGAGAAACGCAAAGAACTATGCGCGGTGAACCATGTCGATGACACTGGCCGGCTGCAGACTGTGACCCGCGAGGAGAATGCGATGTACTACGACCTGATCTCCGCATTCCATCGCAGGACGGGGATTCCGGTTATCCTCAATACCAGCTTCAACGAGAACGAACCGATCGTGTGCACGCCAGAAGAGGCGATTGATTGCTTCCAGCGGACGCGCATGGATGTGCTGGCGATCGGGCCGTTTATGGTGGTGAAGGAAAACGCCGGAGGGAAGACGGAGGGGGCTGTTCCGAGAGTCAGCAGCGTTTAGCGGGGGGAGGCGGTCCGTATTTCACTCTCCCATGACTTTCACGATGACCCGCTTATCGCGCCGGCCGTCGAATTCCGCATAGAAAATTCTTTGCCAGGTGCCAAGATCCAGTCTGCCCGCCGTGATCGGCACGATTACTTCGTGGTGGATCAGCAGCGCTTTGAGATGGGAGTCTCCGTTGTCCTCACCCGTATCGTGATGCTTGTAGTTCTTGCGAAACGGGGCCAGATGCTCCAGCCATTGATCAATGTCCTCGATTAATCCGCTCTCGTTGTCGTTCACATAGATCCCCGCGGTAATGTGCATGGCCGAAACCAGCACCATGCCTTCCTGCACACCACTCTTGTTTACGATTTGCTCCACCTGAGGCGTGATGTGCACATAAGCGCGGTGCGTCTTGGTGTGAAACTTCAAATATTCGGTAAGAGTTTTCATTGGAAGATCCTTCGCGGCAAGGCTTATCGCAGGACGCCCGCCAGTTTGCCGCCGGCGATCATCTCCGAAATTCGCGCGAGATCGGCGTACATGACCCGATCTTTTTCCATGGTCGGACAGACCTCGCGAATAGCCGCATGCGCCATTTGACCCAGTTTCGAGGTCTTGAGGGGAGCCAGGAAGTCGAGCGCCTGCGCCACGGCCATCGCTTCTATGGCCAGGACGTTGCGCGCATTCTCGACGACGCGGCGGAGTTTGAGCGCGGCCGTCATGCCCATGGACACGTAGTCTTCCTTGTTGCCGGAAGTGGTGATGGAGTCTACCGACGCGGGATGCGCCAGCACTTTATTCTCGCTCACCAGTGCGGCGGCCGTAACCTGCGGCATCATGAATCCCGAGTTCAGTCCCGCTCCGGGAGCAAGAAACGGCGGCAATCCTTCGCTGAGCGCGGGGTTCACCAGACGCTCAATGCGACGTTCGCTGATCCCGGCCAGGGCGCTGAGCGCGATTGCGAGGAAGTCCAGCGCGAAGGCTAAAGGCTCGCCGTGAAAGTTTCCGCCGGAGACCACGTCGCCATCTCCATTCTTAGCGTCGGTGATAAACACGAGCGGATTGTCGACGGCGGAGTTTGCCTCGATTTCAAACACATTGCGGCAGTGTGCCAGAGTGTCGCGGACTGCTCCGTGAACCTGTGGGATGCAACGGAGTGAGTACGCATCCTGGACGCGTCCGCATTGGCGGTGAGATTCGCGGATCTGGCTGTTTTCCAGCATCCGCCGCAGATTGGATGCCGTTTTCACCTGGCCACTGTGTGGGCGTGCTTTGTGGATCCGTTCATCGAACGCCGTGTCGGTCCCTTTGAGGGCATCGCAACTCAGGCCGCCTATGGTGTCTGCCGAATCCACGAGTGTTTCCGCCGCCAGCAAGGCCAATGTGCCCACAGCCAGCATCGCCTGAGTGCCATTAATCAGTGAGATGGTTTCCTTTGCCTCGAGAACGAGTGGTTTGACCTGTCCGCGCTTGAGGGCCTCAGAAGCTGGAATCCGCGATCCCTTCTCATCGAAGCATTCGCCTTCGCCGATCAGGGCCAGCGCCAGATGCGCCAAAGGAGCGAGATCTCCGCTCGCGCCCACGCTGCCCTGCGAAGGGACCATCGGAGTCACTCCGCGATTGAGCATTTCGCAAAGAGTATCGATGATCACCGCGCGTACCCCGGAGTGTCCCTTGGACAGCGAATTCGCGCGCAGCAGCATCATGGCGCGGACCTCCCGTGCGTCCAGGGGAGTGCCAACTCCCACCGCATGCGAACGGACCAGGTTCACCTGCAATTCGCGGATCTGGTCGCCGGCGATGCGGACATCGCTCAACTTTCCCACACCGGTGGTGATAGCGTACGCGACCTTATTGCTGGCCACGATCTCATCGACCACGGCGCGGGCCTGGTTCACGGCCTCACGCGCATCGGGCGCGAGCAACACGGCGCGGCGCTCGTCCGCCACCTCGCGGACGTTCTGCAGAGTTAAATCATTGCCATTGATGTGGAGTGCGTTCAAGAGAGTACCCGAGTACGCCTATCGTGCTGCGGCAGCGCGGAAACACATTGGAGTATTTCTCCGGAAGGGATGAGACCTTCATGCTGGAGTCGGTAACAATATGGACGGTTTCTCCCTCCGCCAGCAGATCACCGGTCTCGGCCCGTAACAGTTCGTAATTGAAAATGATGACGGACGAGCGAACGGCCTTTAACCACGTGCGTACGACGACTTCTTCATCGTAGTACACCGGCGCGCGATAGCGGCACTTCGCTTCGGCCACGGCAATATAGAGTCCTTCCTGGCGTTCCATGTCGCGATAAGAAAGGCCCATCTGGCGCATCAATTCAACCCGGCCCACTTCGAACCAGATCAGATGGTTGGAGTGATACACCACGCCCATCTGATCGGTTTCGGCATAGCGGACACGCAGCCGGGTTTCATTCACGGCATGGTGATTGTTCGAGCTCATTTGCCAGTCCACACCGGCTTGCGTTTTTCCAGAAATGACGTGATTCCCTCGCGGAAGTCGGCAGTCGTGCGGATTGCGGCATTTTCCCGCACCGCCGACTCTATTTGTGCGTCCAGTTCCGCACGAGCGTGATTGGTCAGCAGTTGCTTGGTGGCCCGGAGTGAGGCTGCGCTGTTCTCCATGAGGAGGGCGGCCAATTCCCGAGCTCGGGTGAGGAGATTCTCTGGCGGGATAATCTCACTCACCAGCCCCATCCGCAGAGCTTCTTCTGCGCCAAACAATCTCCCCGTCAGCAGCAGATCGCGCGCTTGCTTTTCTCCGACTTGTCGCAGCAGGAACGTCGACACGATGGCGGGGACGAATCCGATGCGCACTTCGGTGTAGCCGAACTTTGCTTCAGGCACGGCGAGGGTAAAGTCGCAAAGCAGGGCAAGCCCGGTTCCACCGGCAATTGCGGCCCCGTTTACGGCAGCAATCGTCACCTTGGGGAACTCGTAAAGGGTGCGGAACAGTTGGACCATGGACCGCGAATCGTGCAGATTCTGCTCCGGCGTCCTTCCCAGGAGTGCCTTGAGATTGTCGAGATCCATCCCGGAACAAAAAGCTTTGCCCGCGCCCGTGAGGATCAGGACGATCGCGCCCGACTTTGCCACCTCATCCAACGCGAGCAGCAGATCATCGATTAATTCAAAGCTGATCGCATTTCGCTTTTCTGGGCGATTGAGCGTTATTGTCGCGATGCCGCCTTGAAAATCGAGTTGGACTGTTTTGTAGATCATGCGAATCGGTGCTTTCGCCCTGCGCCGCCGGGACATTGCTGATCGTGAAAATTCGCCGCTCTAATCGGCGGCGAGGGACTCCGAATACTTCGCCGCTAGTCCGCCGGTAGCCTTCAGAAGAGTATCGAGTGGCTTCATTGTTGGCAACTCAGCGCCCAGTTGTCGCAGAGTCTCGATGACCTTCTCGGTCGGAATGTTTCCGACCAGCGCATCCTGTGCAAAGGGACATCCGCCGAGCCCCCCGAGGGCAGAATCAAATCGGCGGCAGCCCGCCTCGTAGGCGGCGACAATCTTGGCCGCGGCCTGATCGGGGCGGCTGTGCAGATGCACGCCGATTTCAAGATAGTCATACTTCGAAATCACGGCGCCCGCCAGTTCGCGAATCTGCTCGGGGCTCGCCATTCCCACGGTGTCGGCGAGCGAGATCATGTGCAGGTTCTCCACTTCCAGCAGTTCGACTGCACCGAATACTTCGTCCACGGACCAAGGATCGCCGTAAGGATTCCCGAACGCCATGGAGATATAGACGACCACATCCAATCCGGCATCGTCCGCTTTCTTCTGTACCTTCTCCAACGCTTCCAAAGCCTCTTCCGCCGACTGGTTTTGATTCTTTCGCAGGAAGGTCTCTGAAATCGAGTATGGAAACCCCAGCGTGGAGACGGCCTGGGTGTCGATGGCCCGCTGTGCTCCTTTTTCGTTGACCACGATCCCGATGATTTCGACGTCGTCGGGCGGATCGAGCTCTTTCAGTACCTCTTCGGAATCGGCCATCTGCGGCACGGCCTTGGGAGACACAAAAGAAACAGCATCGATGTGCTTGAATCCCGTGCTGATCAACGCCTTGAGATAGTCCGCCTTCAGATCGGCAGGGATGATTCCCTTCAGCCCTTGCCAGGCATCGCGGGGACATTCGATCAGTTTGACGAGATCAGACATCGATTCACCACGGAGTCACTGAGACACGGAGTTACAGAACTTTTCTAATCACTCCGCCCCGCGTCAGAAGCGGCACGTTGAAATTCAGGATCAGACCGACCCGTGTGCCGGTCATCTTGAGATAAGTGAGAAGCTGCGCCTCATGTACCGGCAAGACATGTTCAACACATTTGATCTCCAAAATCAACTTGTCCTCAACAACTAAGTCGAGGCGATAACCGCAGTCCAACTTGACACCCTTGTACTCGACCGGGAGGCTTACCTGACTAGTAAACGGAACTTGACGCAAACGAAGTTCGTGGCATAAGCATTCTTCATAGGCAGATTCGAGAAGGCCCGGTCCTAAAGCGCGATGTACCTCGATAGCCGCACCGATCACACGTTCAGTTAACTCCTCATGAAGAAGTGTGCTCCGTGTCTCGGTGTCTCCGTGGTTAATCATGTTTGCAACACGCCCACTTTAAACTCCGCCACGTCCGGATTCAGCGCGGCTGCCTCCAGCGCCTCGGTGATTGCTTCTCGCGTCTCTATCGGATCAATAATCTTGTCGATCCAGAGGCGTGCGGCTCCGTATCGAGGATCGGTCTGTTCGTCATAGGTGCGCTTCACGGATTCATAGAGTTCTTTTCTTTCTTCTTCACTCAGTTTCTTCCCGCCGCGCTCGAGTTGCTTGACTTTGATCTCGACCAGCGTTCCTGCTGCTGAATCTCCACTCATGACTGCATAGCGAGCTGTCGGCCACGCGAAAACGAAGCGCGGATCGTACGCCTTCCCGCACATAGCATAGTGGCCTGCGCCGAACGATCCGCCCACAATCACCGTGATTTTCGGTACGACTGAATTGGAAACGGCATTTACCATCTTCGCCCCCGCTTTGATGATGCCGCTCCACTCCGCGTCGCGCCCGACCATGAATCCGTTCACGTCGTGGAAGAAGACCAGGGGAATCAGGTTCTGGTTGCAGTCCATGATGAAGCGGGAGGCCTTCTCGGCGGATTCGGTATAAATCACGCCGCCAAACTCGACTCGTTTCTGGCCTTCATGATCGGTCTGTTGCGCGTGCAGCTTTTGGTTGGCGACAATCCCAACCGCAAACCCTCCGATACGTCCGTAACCGCAGACCAGCGTTTTTCCGTATTCCGGCTTGTATTCGTCGAAGCGGCTACCATCCAGCACCCGCGCTAGGATTTCCTTCATGTCATAAGGCCGCGCCGGAGAGGGATCGTAAATGCCATAGATCTCTTCCGCAGCCAGTTCCGGTTCCACCGGCTTCTTGCGGTCCCACGGAGACATCCGCCGGTATCCCCATTTCTCGACAATCGAGCGAATGCGTGAGATGCAGGCTTCATCATTGGGCTCGCGAAAATCGACGGTGCCGCTGATCGCCGAGTGCATGGCTGCTCCACCCAAATCCTCCGCCGAAACTTTCTGTCCAATGGCGGCCTGCACCAATGCTGGTCCGGCCAGAAACAATCCGCTGCCATCGGTCATCAGAACGTGATCGCACATGACCGGCAAATAGCCTCCACCAGCGACGCACATTCCCATGATGGCCGCAATCTGCGGAATGCCCAGGGCTGACATGACCGCGTTGTTGCGAAAGACGCGCCCGAAATCGTCGGTATCGGGAAAAACATCTTCCTGAAGCGGCAAGAACACGCCAGCCGAATCGACCAGATAGATGGTTGGAATCCGGTTCTCGATCGCCATGTTCTGTGCCCGAATCACTTTCTTCGAGGTCATGGGGAAGAACGCGCCCGCTTTCACCGTGGCATCGTTTGCAATGATCATGACCATACGCGTGCAAACTCGCGCCAATCCGGTAACCACGCCCGCCGCGGGGCGCCTCCCCATTCCTCATACATCCCGTGCGCGGTGTACAGGCCCAATTCAAAGAAAGTTTCTGGATCGGCGAGCCGGGCGATCCGCTCGCGCGCGGTCAGGCGTCCTTTGGCGTGCTGGTTTTCGATGGCCTTGGCCCCTCCGCCTTCGCAAATGGTCTCGCCTTCGTTGCGTACCTGCGACATGAGATCGGCCAGAAATCGCATATTGGCTTCAAAGCGCGCCGACGTGGGGTCGACCTTTGTCGCCAGCACATGGTTGGACGCGGACGAGTTCACGGCGAGAGGTTCGTGGCGATCGGACATAAAGGCGATGAGCGGACTGATTACGGTATACCAGCCGGGTCGGACCGCGCAATCCGGCGGCCTAGGAAAGCGCGGCAACTAGGCCCCGGTAATCTGCCGCACGGCTGTGGCAACGGGATCGCTCGCGATGGCGTCAATGAGTCCGATGCCTAAGGCTCTTTCCGCGCTGATCTTTTCAGCAGCCACAAACATTTGCAGTGCGCGGCTTTTCCCGATCAGGCGAGGCAGTCGCTGAGTTCCTCCCCATCCTGTGATCAGGCCGAGAGCCGCCCCGCGATGCCCGAAGACCGCATGAGGAGAGGCGATTCGCCGGTGACACGCCAGCGCTAAGTCGAGACCCCCGCCCATGCAGTAACCGGAAATCGCCGCATATACCGGCGCAGGGAAGTTCTCGATTCCGGCCATGAGCGCCTGTCCGAGTTTGGAAAATTCGTAAGCCTTCGGAGCATCAAGCGCCGCAATCTCCTGCAATTCGGCGCCGGCAGAGAAGAACCGATCATTTCCAGCAATCACCAAGGGTGCCGGGTCCGATGCCATACGGCTTATCGTTTCGACTAACGACAGGACCCGGTCGAACGTCAAGCGGTTGGTTCCATCCTCGGATTGCAAACGGATGATCCGGACGGATCTCTGCTCTTCAAGTTGGAAGAAGGGAATCGTCATCGATGTGGAACTTCGAGTCAGGGGGAAACCGACGACTGACAACTTGAAGTATAGAGGCCCGTACTTTATTGGGCAGCGCCGCATTTTGCAGGACGCCGGTAATCTCAGCAACTACGAAGATTTTCGTTGACACTACGAAGTTCTTCGTAGTATGGTCTCCCGCATGAAGCATACTCCGCAGAAGCCAACTGCATCGGAACTGGAAATCCTGCGTGTTTTATGGGCGCGGGGCCCATCCACCGTCAGGGAAGTCCACGACGCTCTCCAGGAGAAAAAGGTCATGGGCTACACCAGCGTGCTGAAATTTCTGCAGATTATGACGGCAAAAGGCACGGTTCGGCGAAACGAAACCCAGAGGGCCCACGTCTATGAAGCATGCCTGCCGGCGGAGCAAACGAAGCGCCAGTTAGCCGGGGACGTGCTGCAGCGCGTGTTCGAAGGATCCGCCAGCCAGTTAATGATGCACGCCCTGGCCGGACGCAAGGCCTCGCACGCGGAGATTGAAGAACTGCGCCGCTTGCTGGACGAATATGAAAGGAGCCGGCGATGAATAGCCTCATACAGTGGATTTCTCCGACTGCACTTCACTCCCTGGGATGGACCCTGGTGTATTTCTTATGGCAAGGCACGGTGATCGCAGCGCTGGCCGGACTTTTCATGAGCTTAAGCCAGCGCGCCCAGGCACGCTATGTGATCGGAGTGTGCGCTTTGGGCGTGATGTTGGTTGCGTCCACCGGCACGTTCCTGCTGCTCACGCGTTCACGGGCTGCCACGGTCCCGGAGTCCTCGTTCATCCCGACCATGCCGAGCGCTTCTTTTGGCGCGGTGAGTGCGGCCACGCTGTCTGCGATCGACCGATTGTCACCTTCCACCGACATTTCACAATGGCTGGTGGAGGTATGGTTGCTTGGCGTGGCGTTCTTCAGTCTGCGCTCGGCAGGCGGATTTCTTTTGCTCGAGCGTGAACGGCGCCGACACTCCGTCCGCGTGAACGATCGCCTTTTGGCGATTTGCAGGACCCTGCAAGAGAGAATCGGCTTGCAACGGGCGATTCAATACTGTGAGTGTCAATGGCTGCAGGCGCCGGCGGTTATTGGGTGGTTTCGGCCGGTCGTGTTGCTGCCGGTGACAGCTCTCACAGGGCTCTCCGAGGATCAGTTGCGATCGGTGATCGCGCACGAACTGGCGCACATCCAGCGCTTCGATGCCTTCGTCAATGCGTTCCAGGTTGCAGTCGAAACCTTGCTGTTCTATCACCCTGCCGTGTGGTGGTTGAACCGCCGCATACGCCTTGAGCGTGAACATTGTTGCGACGATACCGCCGTCTCGCTTTGCGGTAACCCGATCGAGTACGCCCGCGCGCTCACGCTTATGGAAGAGTGGAGAAGCGCGCCGGTGCTGGCGATGGCGGCGAATCGCGGCCCGCTTTCAGAGCGTGTTTTCCGCGTGCTGGGGCTGCATTCAATTCATTCCAGAACTCGCGGCATCGGATGGGCTGGCGGCATTCTGTGTCTAACCGCGGCGCTGGCCGCCGGCAACGCATTGTTCGGACTCGCTTACCCCACAGTGCATGCCGGTGCAGCTTCGATTGTGCACAGTCCTTACGGATATTTCGGCGTCGCGAAGTTTTCGGGACAATCTACTGCGGCGCCTGCGGCATCTCCCGCCACATCGGCGAAACCTTCCGCCGCGCGTTCGCAGGCCAAGCCAGAGCCGGCCTCCGGCGGTTCGTACGTCGAAACCATGAAGGCGGCTGGACTTGGAAACCCCACCGCCGATCAACTGATCGCGCTCAAGATCCAGGACGTAACTCCGGACTACGTGCACGGAATTTACGAGCAAGGGTTACATCCCGATGCCGACGAACTGGTCTCGATGCGGATTCAGGGGGTAACGCCGGAATACATTCATGAACTGCATGACCTGGGCCTCACGCCGACCGCCGATCAGACGGTCGCGATGAAGATACAAAAGGTAAGTCCCGAATATGTCAAAGGGCTGAAAGATGCCGGCATCCAGCCCAGCGTCGATCAACTGGTGTCCATGCGCATTCAAGGGGTGACGGCGGATGAGGTGCGCGAGTTTCATCAGCAAGGATTACAGCCCGACGCCGACCAGCTTATTTCCCTGCGCATTCAACGCGTCACCCCAGGCTATGTTCGTGACATTCAAGCGCTCGGAGTGAAGCCCACCGTCGACCAATTCATCTCCATGCGCATCCAGGGCGTGACGCCGGAGTACATCAGGGGCCTTCAGGCCGCCGGCTTCAAATTCACGGTAGATGACGTCATCAGTGCAAAGATCCAGCAGATCACGCAGGAGTTCATCGAGAAGGCCGTCAAGCACGGCTTTCAGAACCTTACCCTCGACAAGCTAATCCAGCTCAAGCAACTGGGAATCCTGGAGTCGCGAGCCGACATTTAAAGCTGCTGTGACATCGAAAGGAAAATTCTTATGAGAATGCGCCGGACACTTGCTTTTCTAGTTTTCGCTCTGTTCGTCGTGCTGGCAGCGACTAAGGGACGCACGATCCATGTACGCGCCGACAATCGGAGCGATATTCGCAGTGGAGACTGGACGATCCGGCACTCCGACGAGGCGGGGAAAGTGGAATTCTCGCTGATCGAGCATCGCCAAGGACACAGCTCAAGCCATGAGTCTGACTGGCCGGCGGCCATGTTCAGTGGAGTTGATTTCTCCAAGCCCGGCCGGCAAGACGTGCATTTCACGATCTCCCGCGATGCGGGCAAGCTGGAGTGCGAAGGTTTTCTGGACAATGGCGAAGGCGCGGGCATTTTTCATTTTCACCCTGACCCAAACTATGCCGACCAAATGAGGAAGCTCGGGTTCCCCGTGGACGAAGAGAAGCAGTATGGACTGGCAGTGCAGGATGTAAGCCTGGATTTCGCGCGCCAGATGCAGAAAGAGCATCTTGCCGACCTTGATACTGACAAACTGATGGCGTTCCGCATCTTCCGAGTGGATTCTGCGTTTATCGACGAACTGCGCGCGGCTGGACTGAACGCTTCAGACAGCGACAGACTGGTTGCTTTTCGCATCCATGGAGTCACGCCGCAGATGGTGCGCTTTCTCCGGCAAGCGGGCTATTCGCCGGACGAAGACACTCTGATTGCGATGCGAATTCATGGCGCGACTCCAGAGTGGATGGACGAACTGAAGAAGCACGGCTACGATCATGTCGACCTGCAACAGCTGATCGCGTTTCGAATCCACGGCGTCTCGCCGGAATTCATCGAGAAGCTACAAAGTCTGGGCTACCGCCATCCCGAGCCCGACCAGCTCGTAACCATGCGCATCCACAATGTGACGCCGGAGTACATCAGCGATATGCGTTCGCGCGGAATGCGCGACCTGAGCATCGATCAGCTGGTCAACATGCGTATTCACGGAATCGACTAAGCAGGTTTGGTGACGCGTCCCCTCCGGCGCTCCCGACACTTGTTTCTTGAGGGGTTACGATACTTCCGAGGCTGGCAACGGCTCCGCTAAATCCGCCGGCACGGGGTGGCGCTTGCGCGCACGCTGAATAAATGGTCTACCAGTGGCCAGAGTGCACAGGACGTAAAAAAGTGCGGCATTCGCTGGAATCTGCAGGTTGAAATCGAAGAAGCTGTGCACCAGAATCCCCGTGCATCCTAGAACGCATGCCATGGTTAAACCGCCACTGATGTCCGAGGTCCAATGTTCCAGTTTGGCCAAGGCCTCCCGGTACAGAACAACCACGAACCAAACCATAATTCCAAAGCCGACAATGCCCGTCTCAGCGAGCAGTTGCAGGTAGTCGTTGTGAGCCTCATTGACAAA
The DNA here is from genome assembly GCA_963807095.1 of uncultured Acidobacteriota bacterium. Lineage (GTDB taxonomy): Bacteria > Acidobacteriota > Terriglobia > Terriglobales > Acidobacteriaceae > Sulfotelmatobacter. Next base: position 525,453 of record CAWEAF010000006.1, read on the forward strand.
GAAGTTTGTGTAGAAACTCCGGAATTGTGGGTAGACCACCGGAAACGTTCCCAGTCCCCAACCCAGGATCGGGTGTCGAGCGAACATTTTCAGGGCGTCGCGATCGATCGAAACCCGCATGCCGCCGGACAATTCAGTGTGGGTTTCGGTGCCGATGCTGGAGACGCGGCTCGCCAGTTGCTCTCCACCCAGCCAGGTGAGCATGCTGGCTAACAGCACGACGAACGCAGTCAAGCCGATCACGATCTGCATGCTTCTGCGGCGTCGCAGCACCACAAATGCGAGGATGAACAGCTCCGCAAGAACGGCGATCATGCCGCCCCGCGAGCCGGAGAGAAACACGGTACCGACCATTACTGCTGCACCAACGCCGGCGGCGATCCGTTCTTTTTCATCGGCGAGGTGCGAAAGGGAAATCACCAGGGGGATCGGAATTAACAACTCCATCAGTCCGGCATAGTGATTGTGGTTCACATAAGGACCGTAGATCCAGCCGCCGAGTTGCGGCTGTCGGATCCAATACAACTTGCCGTTTGGCGAGATACCTTGCAGAAGGGCGAAGGCCGCTATAACGAAGCCGTAGACGGCGAGAATGACGCCGATCTTACGAGCCTGCGAACTGCGAATCCAGGTTTGGGCAGCCAGAAAACAGAGAATGCCATAGCTGCAGTACAGCATCGCACCAGAAATAGTGTCGTGACGATAGGCGCTAGTCTTCAGCACAATCTGAAGAATGAGGAGGGTCCCGAATGCCGCCATGGGGGCGAACAGCGGATTCCACAGGGTCGTGATCTCACCTTCCATCCACTGCTTGGCAAGCCACAGGAGAGCGAGCAACACCGCAAGCGTTTCAAGAACAAAGATGGACCAGGGTTCAACTGCTCCAAAGGCGGCCGGTCCAAACAATAGTGTTGCAAGAATCCCGTAGAAAAGAACTGTGCCAATCTGTTTGGCACCCTCGGATCCGGTCAACGCACTCTTCTTTTCTAGAATCCGCATGAGAATCTGGGTTCGGCCCGACCGGTCAGGACGCTTTCCGCGTGAGACGGAAGTCGTCGACCCAGAGCTTACCACGGATAGGACTTCCCGCCGGAAGTCGCCTGATGTGCAACAGCAGGAGTTTGCAGTCCGGACCGGTGGTGAACTCTCCATCAGCCGACTTCCAAAAGGCCGCATCTTTTAATTCGTCGCTCTCGTAATAGACCTTCTGGTCGTACATGTCCTGAATCGTGAAGTGCGGGCCACCGGCACCCTCCATTTCACCGTTCTTGTAGTACGCCGTGAAGTCGTATGCCGTGTTGGGCTGCACCGGGATCAACTGGTAGATTCCGGCATCCGAGATTCCCGGACCATCAAACGCAATTTCCAGGGACCGTTTCCCGGCATGGAAATCGCTGGGATCAAGGCTCAGGCTGACTCCGCCTTGCTTCTGATACTGCCAGTCAAATCCGGCGTTCAGCACATTGAGGCTGAAGGTGCCGTTTACAACCAGATTGGCAGAGGACGGCAGATAGGAGGACAGACCGAACCGGCTGGCGGTCTGCCGCCATACCGAGGCTGCCTCATCGACAGCTTTGTGTTGGAGCAGGTAGCGGATGAATGTATAGCTGTGCCGAATTTCGAAGGACTCATGGGTTTGGAACAAAGCATTCCATGCCTTGACGGTGCCTTCGGTCTCTTCCTTGCTTTCGAGCAGGGAGAGAAAGCCCAGATAGCCGGTGCTACTCGCGGGAATCACATCGCGCAAAAGCGCGTCCACATCGGGTTCGATGCGCCAGCAAAACTGCAGCGCTGCATCGCCTAAAGACGGGTCGTTCGCGATCACCACCCGAAACTCCCGAAGCGCCCTCTGGGTATTTCCCTGGACGACGAAGAGATTTGCTGCCTCCCAAGCAACATCCGGGGTCATGGCATCAGCCTGGATGGCGTGTTCGAGAGCTGCAGATTGGTTGCTGGCGTCGCCCAGAATCTGGTATGCGGTGGCCAGGTCGAACCAGTACCGTGCCGAGTGAGGATTCAGTTGCACTGCCATTTTGTATTGCGCCAGCGCGGAGGACGGATCACGCGCCACGAAGTCGTAATAGCGGCCCAGATGATCGCGGTAGTCCGCATTGCCAGGATCGAGACGCGCGGCCAATTGCAGACTTTTCAGGTCAGGCCGTCTCGCCAGCAGGGACGCGGCGCACTCCAGCCCTGCCAAGCCTATGAACCCGAGGGCAAACACCATGGCACCGGCGAGAATGATCCATTTGCGCGGGGCCGTATTGAGGGGCACGGTCATGTTTTTCCTGGCTGGAATATGGCGGTTTAAGCGCTGCTCGAAGAGGGAGAGATCTCTTCAATCTCGTCGTCGTCCTCATGCCCGGACCGCGACTCATCTCGATAATAGCCTCCGTACTTGCTCTGGTATTCGTAGTAGTAGTAATAGTCGGGCGAACTGAGATCCACGGCATTCAACAGAACTCCCACCACCTTAGCGTTCACCTGCATAAGAATATCCCGTGAGCGGCGCAGCGCTTGCTTGGTAGTGTGCCCCGATCGAATCACGAGAACGACCGCGTCCGCACGAGGCGAAAGCACAACTGCATCCGTCACCGAGAGCGAAGGGGGCGTGTCGAGCACGATGTGGTCGTACTGCTCGCTCAGTTCGGCCAGCACATCTCGCATGTTGGAGGATGCCAGGAGTTCGGCGGGATTGGGAGGCGGCGTGCCCGCGGGCAGCACTTTCAAGTTCGGAAGAATCGGACTCTCGGTGATGGCATCTTCCAGGCGGATGCTGCCAGTGAGAACGTTGCTCAATCCGCTGTGTGGGCCCATGCCGAGCGTCTTGTGAATGCTGGGACGCCGCAAATCAGCGTCAATCAACAAGACGCGCACCCCCTTTTGCGCCAGCACCACCGCCGTATTAATGCTCGTGGTCGTTTTGCCCTCCTGAGGCAGAGCGCTCGTGACCATAATCACTTTTGGCGGGGCTCCTAGATTCGAGAGGAGCAGGGAGGTTCGCAGCGCCCGGTAGGACTCAGCCATTTGAGACTGGGGTCGAACCTGTGTCACCAACTCAACCGCCTCCTTGGAACTAGCGATGACGAGCCGTTTTGTGCCCGCTCCTTCGCGGGCAGACTTGGAACCCAGCGGAATCATGCCCAGCGACGCCAACCCCGAAATGATTTGCGCCTGCTCCGTGCTCCGGACTGTATTGTCGAGTCCCTCCAGCAAGAAGGCTAATCCGATACCCGAGGCAAGTCCCAACACCACGCCAAACATCAAGTTTCGAGGGATGTTTGGCTCAATGGGCCCGGTGGGAGTCCGCGCGACATCGACGATCCGGAAATTATTCGATTTCAGACCGGCCGATACCCCCGCCTCTTTCAACTTCTGCAGCAGGCCTTCGTAGATCTGCCGATTGGTGTCCACGTCCCGTTTGAGCAGGCTGTACTCGATGGCGCTTTCGTTGAGTTTGTTGGCTTCCTGCTTTTGCTTATCAAGTGCTTCCCGCAGCATGGTCTCGCGCTGCAGGGCGGCGGTGTATTGGCCACGGATCTTGCTTACAATCTTAGTCATCTCCGCTTGAATCTGGACGTCGAGTTCTTTCAGTTGATTGTTCAACTGAGCAACTTTCGGGTACGCCGGGCCGAACTGCGTGTTAAGGTCGGCTGCCTGAAGTCTGATGTCGGCCTGCTTGGCGCGCAGGTTGTCCAGCAATCCCGGGGCGGATTGTCCCCCGCCTTGTTCGGCGATGTCGCCGGCGGTCGAGGCAATCGTGTTGGAGTCGCCCGCCTGCACCAGTCGATACATGGCCTCCTTATTCATCCGGTCCGTCTCGGCGGTGGTGAGCTGCTTGTTAATCTCGTCCAGTTTCTCCATCACGATGTTCTGCTTTTCGTCCGTTCCCACGATCTCGTGTTCTTTTTGATACCGGACGAGCTTTTCCTGCGAAGTCTCCACTTTCATCTGCAAGTCGACCAGCTGTTTGGAGAGCCAGTCTGAAGCTTGCATGGTCGACTCGAAACGTGCCTTGAAATTGTTTTCGACGTACGTCTGCATCAGTGTGTTCACGACATTCGCCGCCATTTGTGGATCAGCACTGCGATAGTGCACCTCAATGATCCGAGTGTTGGGGCTGAGAGCGACACGTAGACCAGACTTAAAACTTCCCACCATGGACGAAACCCGCGCAGGATCGCTCTGGAGCGGGTCACTCGTCAGTTCCAGCGAGCCGGGAGCCGGAGGAGCCTGCCCGGCAATCTCGGGCCGCCGTTCCAGATTCAACTCCCGGATCACCTGGGTCGCAAGAATGTCGCTTTGGAGAATCTTCAGTTCCGTTTCAAGATCCGTCGGATCGTAGTAATCGAAGTTGACCGTTCCGGTATTTTGAAATGACAGACTCGTGTCAGGCCTATTGATCTCGATCGTGCCACCCGCCTCGTAAACGCGAGTCATCTTAAGGCTCGCAATCGTGACTACCGAGAAGATTGTGACCAGGGTGATCACGACGACCCACTTCCGTTTCAGCAGCACGCGAAACAATTCGCCGATGGACGAGTCGTGAGGTGGCAGATCCGGATATAGACGTGGGCCACCGGATCTTGTCAGGTCCAGCCCCTGAGCAGGCTGCATCTCCCGAAGATTCGGACTACTCGCGGGTACCAGAGGCCCAAAATCCATGCCGGTTCCTCACCTTAATCTCCATCTCTTTGATCTCTGCCATCGCTTTCCAGGCCTCAATGGCCCGGTCTAGCGGACAAAGTGCTTCCTGCTGAGTCGAAGAGGCTAGCCCTACGCTGCAGGGAGTTGATTCTCACGTTGAGTTGGAGAGTTCGGCGGTCATTTTACCATTCCGCTTCAGCATTTGATCCCATTTTTCTGACCCCATGAGTCTCACTTGTACCGGCCGGGCATGAAAAAGTCCGCTATACTAACGGGCAGCGTAAGGGCAGCCAAAGCTGTTCCCGTCTTGCTCGGGGCAGCTCTGAACGGAGAAATGCAAACACACGTGCAAGCGTAGTTGCCGTAGGAGTGCGATCTCTCGAATCAACCAGCGAGGCGGGCAGGATGAACTGGGCGGATCAATCGGTTCTGGTGACGGGCGGGACGGGGTCGTTCGGGAAGAAATTCGTCGAAATCATGCTGCGGGAGTACCAGCCCCAGCGCCTGGTCATCTTCAGCCGCGACGAACTCAAGCAGCACGACATGCGCGCTGCTGGCCTCGACCATTCCAGTATGCGTTATTTCCTTGGTGATGTTCGCGACCAGGCACGCCTGGAGCGCGCACTCGCGGGGATAACGATTGTGGTTCATGCGGCTGCTCTCAAACAGGTCCCTGCTTGCGAGTACAACCCATTTGAAGCAATCCAGACCAACATCATGGGTGGACGCAACGTCATCGATGCGGCCATCAATCAGGGGGTCCGCCGCGTTCTGGCCCTGAGCACCGACAAAGCTGTAAATCCAATTAACCTGTACGGCGCAACGAAGCTGTGCGCGGAGAAGATGTTTGTGCAGGCGAATTCTTATGCCGGCGCTCAAGAAACCCGTTTCAGTTGTGCACGGTACGGCAATGTGGTTGGAAGCCGGGGAAGCGTGATTCCGGTTTTTCTCGAACAAAGGCGCCGCGGCCGGATCACCGTCACCGATCCCCGAATGACCCGGTTCTGGCTCACCCTGGAGCAAGGAGTCCGCTTCGTAGTGAGCAGCATCGAGCAAATGCATGGTGGCGAGATCTTCGTGCCCAAAATCCCCAGCATGCGTCTGATTGACTTGGCAGAAGCCATTGCCCCCGGATGCGAGATCGAAACCATCGGAATTCGTGCCGGAGAAAAGTTGCATGAGGTGCTCATTTCTGAGGACGAGGCGCGAAACACGCTCGAGGTGGAAGACCGCTACGTCATTCAGCCGGCGCACTCCTGGTGGCGGCGCGAAAACTGGGTGAACGGTGCGTCCCTCCCGGAAGGATTCCGATACACGAGCGATACGAACGACCGTTGGCTCACCGGCTCGGAACTGCAGGAGCTTATTTCGCCAGGCGCCAGCGAACAACAGCCCGTTCCAGTGCGCATTCCGGCCTAGAAACGTATGAACACCACGGTCAGCCCACAGGCCCTCGCTATCAACGGCGGCCCGCCCGTGCGGTCCACTTTGCTCCCGTATGGGCGCCAGTCCATAGATGAGGAGGACATTCAGGCCGTAGTCGATGTTCTCCGCTCGGAATGGCTAACCACTGGGCCCAAGGTCGGCGAGTTCGAAGAATCCTTTGCGGCGCGGGTGGGCGCCGCGTACGCGGTTAGTTTCAGTTCCGGAACTGCCGCCTTGCATGGTGCTGCTTTCACTGCGGGACTCAAGCCAGGCGATGAGGCAATTACAACGCCCATGACCTTCGCCGCCACGGCGAACTGTGTTTTGTACCAAGGGGCTACTCCGGTTTTTGCCGATGTTAGCGCCGATACGCTGAATCTTGATCCCGAACAGATCATGAAGAAGATTACGCCTAAAACAAGGGCCATCCTTCCGGTCGACTATGCAGGGCATCCAGCAGATTTGAATGCGATCTGCGAAATTGCGCGGGAGCACGGTCTGTTGGTGATCGAGGACGCTTGCCACGCGCTCGGCGCGGAACACAGTGGACGCCGAGTCGGCAGCATCGCCGATATGACGGTCTTCAGCTTTCATCCGGTGAAGCACATCACCACCGGAGAAGGCGGGATGGTCACGACGAACAATTCAGAGCTTGCCGTGGCCCTGCGGCGCTTCCGAAATCATGGAATTTCCAGTGAGGCGCGGCAGCGTCAACGCCTTGGGCAATGGCATTACGAGATGGTCCTGCTCGGCTACAACTACCGGTTGCCGGATTTTGCGTGCGCGCTGGGGATTCAGCAACTGAAAAAACTGGACGCTAACCTCGCGTGCCGGCGTGAAATCGCGGCGCGCTATACCGCCGCATTTGGCGAAATCCCCGGCGTGATCGCTCCGGCAGTGCGACCGGACTCGCTGCCCGCATGGCACCTGTTCCCGATCCGACTCGATCTCAGCGAACTAACAGCCGATCGCGCCGAGATTTTTCGCGCGCTGCGTGCCGAGAATATCGGAGCGAACGTGCACTATATTCCGGTGCACCTGCATCCCTATTACAAGCAGCAATTTGGGTACCGGGGTGGAGAATTCCCGATCGCCGAGGATGCCTACTCCCGACTGATCAGCTTGCCCATGTTCCCTGGGATGAGTGATCAGGATGCGGAAGATGTCGTTGCCGCGGTAAGAAAGGTGGTCGAACACTTTGGCAAGTGGTGAAGTTCCGAAGGCGGCGTCGGTGCCTAGCACCGTTCAAGAAACAAGGCAGATTCGCGCTTGGAGAGGCGATTTTGGGCGCGAGTACACCGACCGGAACGCATATACTCCCGCGGAACTGGATCAACTCTATCTGCGGAACTATGGGATCACACGCACCCAGGTGAATGAGCGCTTTCTGGCCGGCATTCCCTCAAACGCTCGCATCCTCGAAGTGGGATGCAACATGGGCAATCAACTACAGCTTCTGCAGAAGATGGGGTACTGCAACCTATACGGGATTGAGGTTCAGAGGTACGCGTTGGAACTGGCTAGGAAGAGGGTGCCCGGTGCGCTGTTGACTGAGGCAACGGCGTTTGCGATTCCGTACCCCGATCGATTCTTCGATCTGGTTTTTACCTCTGGAGTGTTGATACACATCACTCCCGCCGACCTTCCGCGAGCTCTTGAGGAACTTCATCGCTGTACGCGAGAATGGATCTGGGGATTTGAATATTTCGCGCAACAGACCACCGAGGTTACCTATCGCGGCCACAATTCTTTGCTATGGAAGACTGACTATGCGCGTCATTATATGGAACAGTTCCCGAACTTGGCATTAGTGCGGGAAGACCGGCTTTCATATGTAGACAACGACAATGTGGACACGGTCTTTATGCTCCGCCGAGACAACTGAAAGACTGGCCGTCTGAAAGAAGCGTTTGAGAACATGGAAGTTGTCGCAATTATTCAAGCCAGGATGGGCAGCACTCGCTTGCCAGGAAAGGTGCTGAAGGATGTCGGTGGGAAAACCGTACTGGGCAGGGTCGTGATGCGCACTCGCCGATCTACTCTTCTGAACGAAGTTGTGGTGGCAACTTCCACGCAGAAGGTTGATGACCTCATCATCAGGAATGCGAGCGCCTCCCCATTGCTTTTTTCCGCGGCGCCGAGGCGGATGTCCTGGATCGCTACTATCGCGCGGCAGAAAAATTCTCCGCTGATGCTATCGTGCGTATAACGGCGGATTGTCCATTGATTGATCCGGACTTGATCAATGATACGGTTCGAGCTTTCCTGAGCAGCAGAGCCGACTACGCTACCAATTCACTGGTTGCAACGTACCCTCGCGGCCTCGACGTTGAGGTCTTCACTTTTGAAGCTCTCGCATGTGCGTGGCGCTCCGCAACTCAACCGTACCAGCGCACCCACGTGACGCCTTACCTCTACGAGAATCCCGGCATGTTCAAAATTGTCTCTCTTACTGCCGACCGGAATTACAGCCATTATCGCTGGACTCTGGATACGCCTGAGGATCTGGCGATGATCAGGCGATCTACGGGCATTTCAACCAGCGTGGGGACGTCGGCTGGAAGGACATACTGTGGCTTATGGAGACGAGGCCGGAACTACCCGCCATCAATTCCCACGTTCGGCAGAAGGCTCCTAGCGAAGGCTGAAACCACTATGCCAGTTTTTCGAATCAACAACTACCTCGATGGTTATCGACTAAGGGCGCAATCCGAAGACGTCCACGAAATGTCGGGCCGCTCCGGTAAGCATGTCTCACGGAATTTATTAATCATCGAATTCTGGATTCCCTACAACCGGGGCCGGACGACGTTCTCGTAGATATCGGCTGCGGAGATGCCTCGTTGCTCCGGATGGCGGATGGAGTCACGCGGCAGAGCATTGGCATCGTTAGCACGCTGGAAGAGCAAAAGAAGTTGGAGGCTACTTTTCCCGGGCTGGTAGTCAGAGCCGGAACCCTTCGATCTCTGCCGGTTGAGTCGGGGAGCGCTACAAAGATCGTTTGCAATGCCGTTCTGGCGTATCTGCAATTCGAGGTTGAAGTGGAGGCCTCCTTACGAGAGATCGCAAGGATTGCCCGCCCGGGTGCAGCCATCTGGATTGGCGAGGTCCCCGACGTCGATGAATACAAACACTACGGCATGTACCGCGGAAACTCGATGCTCGCATTTCTCTGGCACTTGTTGACGCGCAATGGGGCCCGCTCGTTCTTCGGCATGACCCGCCGCTGGTTGAAGGCGGTCTTCGGCAAGGAACAAATCGTGCTGAATTCTGCCGGCATCTTTTACGCTACACCGCAAAAGATGATCGGACTGGCGGAGAGCTGCGGCCTGCGCCTTAGATCTTATTCTCGGCCCAAAGGAATCGATCAGGCGGGGAATGCCAGAGACGCTGAGCTCAGATACGATTACCTCTTTACTTTGTGAACGCGGGAGACTTTCGTCGACATGTCGCTCCGGAACCTGCTAATTCGCGCCGACGCTAGTGCTGAAATAGGCGTGGGACATGTGATGCGATGCATCGCCCTAGCCCAGGCGTGGCAAAAAGCTGGAGGGCAAGCGATTTTCGCACTAGCGACAGGAGCGAGGGAACTAGGGCAGCGAATCCGCTCTCATGGATGGGAAGTCAGAACCCTGCCATGCACGCCTGGGAGCGAGGCCGACGCTGCTAAGACGTTGGACTTGGGCAGGCAGTGTGCTGCTGAATGGATCGTTCTGGACGGATATCAGTTTTCTCCCGACTACGCCCGGGCATTGAACCTGACGAGGCCACGTCTTCTAATAATTGCAGATGGAGAACAGCCACCCGAGTTGGACTGCGATATTTTAGTTAATCCAGATCCGCTTTCTGATACTTCGCATGGGCGTTCTAACAAAAGGACGGAATTCCTTTTAGGGGCCCGCTTCGCGCTCCTGCGAGAGGAGTTCCTACAGTCTCCGCGAGTCGACGATAGATGCCCCAAAATAGCGACTCGCATCCTGGTGACTCTTGGCGGTGGTGACGCCCATAACGTTACCGGTCGCGTATTGCAGGCGCTCGGCGACCTTGCCGATTTGGAACTGAGCCTCACAGTCATCGTTGGCCCCAGTAATCCTCACCTTGCGCTCTTGCAGGCGATCGTCGAGAACTCGCCGCACACAGTAAGGCTGTTTACAGATGCGCCCGACATGCCCGTGCTGATGGCGCAGGCTGAAATGGCCGTGACTGCGGGTGGCGGCACTTGCTACGAATTAGCTTTCAATGAAGGTGCCTATGTTTCTCATCACCACGGCGAGAAATCAGAACCCCCTTGCTCAAGCTCTACATGTTATCGGCGCCTCTATTGATGGGGGTTCGTTTTCATCGGTGACACGTGAAGATTTAGGAAAAGCTTTGAGAACCATGATCGGCGATCGGGACATCCGTAAGAAGCTGGTGGAGAATGCCCGGAAGACTGTAGACGGCAAAGGGGCGGAACGGATTGTCGCTAAAATGCACCTCATCTGCGAACAAGGCCCGACCCTGTCTGAAGCTTCCGGCTGAGGTATTTCGATACATTGGAGCGTTGCTGAGCGCAGAGTGTCCCCAGGGTTCGCTACCCATATACCCAGGGGACGAAAAAGGACAATGAAGGTCGCTATCTTACAGCCGACGTACCTCCCGTGGCTTGGCTACTTCGACCTGATGGATCAGGTCGATATCTTCGTCGTTTTGGATACTGTTCAGTTCGAGAAACGTTCGTGGCAGCAGCGGAACCGCATCAAGACGGCCACGGGTCTGCAATGGTTGACGGTGCCGGTTGCGGTGCACGGACGATTTGAACAGGCCATCAGCGGCGCGATGATCAGCGAGCCGAGATTTGCGCAAAAACATCTTCGTACGCTCAATGCTAACTACGCTCGCGCAAGTTTCTTTTCCTCGTATTTTCCCGGCCTGTCAATGGTGCTGGGACAATGCTCTGCGGTGACGAAGCTGGTCAATCTGAATCTGGAATTGCTGCACTTTTTCAGGAAGGCACTCGGAATTACTACCCCTTTGGTGTTTGCTTCATCGCTGGATCCGGAGGGGAAGCGCACGTATATGCTGGCCGACATTTGCCGAAAACTTAAAGCTACCGAGTACATATCCCCGCTGGGTTCGGCCTCATATCTGCTTGACGAGTTGGATACTATTTCGGACTGCCGTGTCCAAACGTTTTTTCACAATTACACACATCCACACTACAGGCAGTTGTTTCCCCCATTTCTTCCGTTTGCCTCCACGATCGACCTGATGTTCAACGAGGGGGATGGCGCCATGGATGTAATCCGAAGCGGTCGTCGCGATCCGCTCAGACCAGAAGACGTTGCGGCGGGACTGCTGGAGGCGAAGCAATCGTGAATGCAGAGATCCAAATTGGCCGGCGAAAGATCGGGCTCGGGCACCCCGTATTCATTATTGCCGAGCTCTCTGCCAATCACAATCAGAGCTTCGATCGCGCCGTACAAATCGTGCGAGCGGCGAAAGAGGCCGGCGCCGATGCTGTCAAGTTGCAGACTTACACCGCCGATACCATCACGATTCCGTCTGATCGGGAGTGCTTCCGGCTACGGGGCGGCACGTTATGGGACGGACGGACTCTGTACGACCTCTATCGTGAGGCCTACACTCCCTGGGATTGGCAGCCGAAGCTGAAGCAGTTGTGCGGTGAATTGGAGCTGGACTTCTTCTCCAGCGCTTTCGACGATTCAGCGGTCGACTTCCTGGAAACAATGAGCGTGCCGGCCCACAAGATCGCGTCGCCTGAACTTGTCGACATTCCGCTAATTCAGAAGATGGCCCGCACCGGCAAACCGTTGGTCATGTCGACCGGAATGGCCACCCTCGAAGAAATCGAGGAGGCGATTGCCGCAGCCCGTTCGGCCGGAGCGAACCAGCTTGCGTTGCTGCGCTGCAGCAGCGCATATCCGGCACCGCCGGAGGAAATGAACTTGCGATCCATCCCGGATATGGCGCAGCGCTTCGGCGTTCCCGTCGGACTTTCGGATCACACCCCAGGGATCTCGGTCGCGGTGGCCGCGGTGGTTCTTGGCGCTTGTATGATCGAAAAGCATTTGACGCTGTCGCGCGCTGACGGAGGTCCTGACCGCGAGTTTTCCCTTGAGCCGGCGGAGTTCAAATCGCTGGTCGAGGCGGTGAGGACCGCGGAGAAATCGCTCGGGGAGATTCAATACGGTCCGACGGCGCACGAACTCAAGACGCGCGCCTACCGGCGCTCGCTGTTCGTGGTGCGTGACATGAAGAAGGGCGAGTTATTTACCGCTGAGAACGTACGTTCGATCCGTCCCGCCAATGGACTTCACCCGAGACATCTGTCGGACGTGATTGGGCGGGCGGCTGCGGACAATATCGAGCGCGGCACGCCGGTTGCGTGGGAACTACTGCGAAAGGCCTGAGCAGTTGTGATTCTCTGAAAGGGATTTGCCTGCATGCGCGTTCTGTTGCTGCATCCCGAGATCTCATCTGTGAATGGATCTTGGACCCGGGAGCACTGGGACTTAATTGTGGATTTGGGGTATGCGGGACGGCCCACATACGCAGAATGGAGTCAGCGGTTCAATACGCGCGTGCTCAGTATTCACGAGTACGGGACTGATTTGGAAAGCTACCGCTGGGTCAATGAAGTCTTTAATCATGGCCGTGGGAAGCTTCTGGACCGAATGGGCCTCGACTGGTGGGATCTTCTCGTAGTCGGCAGCTACTTCGATCTCCACGTGCTCTGGCTGTTTCAACGCCTAGGTGCTGAAATCAGTCAACCCGTCGAGCTTTGGGCCGTCCGTTCCCATCGTTTTATTCGCATGGCCGAACAGGTATTTGGCCAATGCCGGTATGCTCAACGCGGTCGCGAAGGACCAGCTCGGCGCATTCTGCTTGCCTGGCGGTCTGCCCGGAACCTGCGACCCTTGCAGATTGTCGAGGTGGCATTTGATAAGTGGGATCCGGGATACAGGATACGGCGTCACTGGCCGCATCAGAGTCCGGCCGGGATTACTGAGCCGGTAATGTTGTTGCCTTCGGCGTACACCAATGTGACCCGTTCGGCGTTGGCCTACGCTACTCAGTTACCCGACCGGAAATTCTTGCTGGCCACAACCCGGCACAGCGCCATACCGGATCGGCTGCCCGCGAACGTCACGATGGTTCCTTTGGCAGCGTACGCCATGTCTTCGACTGCTGTAGTCGAAGAGGCCACGGAACTGAGCCGTGCATGGCATGAATTTTCCCGCATCGTGGCTTCTCAATACTCAGATTTCAAGAGCGCCATAGATGCCGGGCTATGGGATTTTGTTCCAGCGCAGTTTGAGCAAGGCCTGAGGCTACGCAACGCCTGGCAGCACCTGCTTGATACTGAGCCAGTCACCGGAGTTTTGTGTGGAGACGATCTCAACTATCACACGCGCTTGCCCCTGCGACTGGCGCGACGCAGCGGGAGGCCCGCTGGCTATTGCAGCCACGGTGCTCTCGATGGAGGCTTTCTCGTCAAAACAGCGATAGCAGATTATTACCTCGTCAAAGGAGAAATGGAGCGCGACTATCTGCTGCAAGTATCCGCTATTCCGGTGGAGAAGATCCTGGTCGGAGCCCCGGAAACCACTGGAATCGTCAATGCCGAGAATGGGCGTGGCGAAGCGATCTTGTTTTTTTCCCAGCCGTACGAGGTGAGTTGCGGTCGAGCCGATTCGATCTATCGTGAGATCTTGCCCCCGTTGTATTCTGCGGCGCTGCGTAGCGGACGAAAGCTGGTCGTAAAGCTGCATCCGTTCGAAAGCCAACGGGGTCGGAAGAAGTTGGTAGATTCGATTCTCCAACGGCAAGCAGGCGGTGAGGTGGAGGTTGTTAAAGGGACGCCTCCGGAAGAAGTCATGGCGCGCGCCTGGTGTGGTGTTACTGTGGATTCGAGCGTGGCGGTCGAGTGTGCCCTGCGGAAAATCCCATTCTTCTTGTGCGGATGGCTCGATTTTACCGGCTTGGGATACTTGCAGCAGTTTGCCCGTTTTGGGGTCGCAGAGGTTCTCAAATCTCCGGAGGAACTTCTGCAGATTCCGGAAAAGGTCGCGGACTATCGACCCAATCTTGAGAACCTGCATCGGCTCTGGCAGCCAGCCGATCCCAACCAACTGGATAAGATCATGTCCGCGACTCGCCCGGCTCGTGTGGACACGTGCGTGTGCTGATGCCGTTGTTCCATTCGTCCGTTATCTGTAGGGAGCAGCAAAGCTGAATTCATGAATCCCTTTCCCAGCGAAGTATCCGCTGCCGACCCGGTTGCGACTCCTGCCGCCGCAACCGATCTGTTGCGCCAGGGGTTCCGGCGCAACATGGGGCAGATCTCTCGGCAATCGCTCACTTTCTTTGCCGGGACGGTTTTCACGATGGGTGCCGGCTACCTGGTCAAGATCTATGTAGCCCGTATGCTGGGCGCTGAGTTGCTCGGGGTCTACGCGTTGGGGATGACGCTGGTCAGCCTCGCGCAGTTAGTCGGTACCTTGGGCTTGAATGGCACCGCCGCCAGATATGTCGCGGTGTACAACGCGACGCATAAATACGACGAACTGCGAGGGTTCTTAACCCGTAGTGTTGGAATCGTTCTCCTGCTGAATGTTGCGACATCGGTCGGCATCCTCTTTGTCGGCGGCTGGTTGGGAAGGCGACTGTATCACTCCGCAGAACTTGGCCAGTACATTCCATGGTTTGCTGCGCTCGCGCTTTTGGGAGCGCTCAACGTTTTCTATTGCCAGGTGCTTGCGGGATTCAAGGATGTCGCGAAGCGAACGGTGATCACCAATTTCATCGGCACCACGCTGGTGATTGTGTTGACGGTTGCCTTCCTCGTGCTTGGATTTGGGATGCCAGGTTATCTGTGGGCCCAGATCCTGAATTCGATCGCGGTGGTGGGATTACTAGTGGCGGTTGCATGGAAATTAACTCCACCGGCGGCGCGATTTTCATGGGCTGCACTGCCTGCTATGGATCCGGAGATTAAAGCATTTGCGGCGGCATGCCTCGGCATGAGTGCGCTGGATTTCATAGTTGCGCAGGCCGACAAGATCATTATCGGCTTCTATCTGAATCCGACGTTGGTTGGCATTTACGTAGTTGCTTCGACTTTGTCCGCGCTAATCGCAATTGTTCTTCAGTCGGTCAATCAGATCTTTGCCCCGGTTATTGCAGATCTACATGCTCAGGCGCGCAAGGATTTACTGCAAAGTCTCTTCCAGACCCTGACGAAATGGATTCTTGGGCTGACCATGCCTCTGGCTTTTGTGATGATCGCATTCGCCCTTCCTCTGATGCGCTTGTTCGGGCCGGGTTTTGAAGCGGGATGGCCCGTGCTGGTGATCGGAACGGCTGGGCAGCTGGTGAATTGTGGAGTCGGCTCCGTCGGTTACCTGCTGCTGATGTCCGGGAATCAGAGAAAACTGATGAAGGTGCAATTCAGCATGGTGGCAATCTCACTCGTGGTGAACATTGCCTTGATACCGGTTCTTGGAATCATCGGGGCTGCTCTCGCTGCGGCCTGCGTGAATGTGGCTGGCAATCTGTGGAATCTGATCGAAGTGAGAAAGGCTCTGGACATCTTCCCGTTCAATCGAAGCTATCTTCGGCTTGCAATTCCGGGAGCGCTTGCGGCGGGGGTTGTGCTGTTAGTTCGGATGTGGACAACGTCCAATGCGCACCCCTGGCTTGCGATCCTGGTCGCATTGACGCTCGCGTACTTGGGATTCGCGGTATCGGCAACTAAGCTCTCCTTGGATCAGGATGACCGCATGATTGTCGAAGCTGCGTGGTCGCAGCTGAAAGGGAGTTGGCGGAGGAGGTGAGACTTTTATGACTCAATATCGAACGGTGCGGTTGCCGGAGGATCTTTGTGCACAGGCCGAGCGGTGGTTGAATGGCCGCTTTGATAATCTTGAGGCCCTCATCGCCTTCTTGTTGCAGGAAATTCTAAAGGACGACGGAAGCGCGCTCGATCAGCGGGAGGAAGAGATCGTTCAACAACGTCTTCGCGATCTCGGCTACATTTAGAACGCTCCCGAATTGCCGGACTTCCAGCCCCCACGGACTCCGACGAAGTGTTACCGTGTAAAACTTGACGCAATGAAGAAGCGCTCTCTGGTTCTGGTCACAGTCGACTGCCTGCGTGCCGATCATGTCGGTTTTAACGGATATCCTCGTCCCGTTACTCCCTTCCTGGACTCGCTTGCAAAAGACAGTGCCATCGTCTCCGACGCGATCATTGCCGGCGTGCCGACCTATTTTTCGTTTCCGGCGATCTTCGCGTCGCGTTATCCGCTTGGGTTGGGCCGCGGCGTCATGGGGATTGCCCCGAATGAGGTTACGATTACGACTGCATTGCGGGATGCCGGTTACCGCACGGCGGCGTTCCAAGCCGGCAATCCATATCTCACTCCGCACTACGGGTACGATCAGGGCTTTGACACGTTTAATGATTTCCTAAACTCTAACGATTTTGAACGAATCGGTATCATACCGGCCCCTCACAAACGATTGTCTGATCTCAATCACCTGCTTGCCGAACTGGCGCAGCGAACTCGATTGACGGAGGTGGCTTACAACGAGCTTCTCTTTTGGTATTGTCAGTGGCGCGCTTCGCGGCAACGAGTTTCAATCGATCAGTTGCGTCCCTACCCTGCGGCGGACGTGATCATCGATGCCGGTTCTTCTTGGCTGCGCAGTCTCGGCAGTGAGAACTTTTTTTTGTGGATCCATCTGATGGATCCACATCATCCTTACTACCCTCCGCCTGAAGCGCTCGCCTCACTTGGACTGCCGGGTGTGACGCTGGCCCGCGCTCGATTTCTCAATACCGTTTGGAACAGGCGGGATTTGCCTGCCAAGCGATTAGGGCCCTATACGCCGAAAGTGCTGTCCCTTTACGACGCCAGCGTGCGATGGGTGGACCAGCAGATTTGCAGACTTGTCCGTACGCTGCAGGATCTTCAGCGCTGGGACGAGACGTTGTTTGTTCTCACCGCCGATCATGGTGAAGAATTTCTAGAACACGGTACCCGGTTTCATTCGCCAGCGAGTTCTTCAGAGGAGCTGATTCATGTTCCTTTGCTCCTGCATGCCGCCTCGATACCGCCGACGCGCCTGTCGCAACGACCTTTCAGCCTGATTCATCTTGCCCCCACATTATTGGAGGGTTTGGGAGTGTCTGTTCCGCCCAGTTTTCAGGGCCGTAGTCTTTGGGAACCGATTTCGTCGGGTGCGTTGGACTGTGAGCCGGCCATCGTGGAGTCCATCGGAACCGGCGATAATCCGACCGAGCGAAACCATCGAACGCGATTTCGTTTGCTTACCATCCGGGATCGTCAATACAAACTGGTGTTGCGTTTCGAAGGAGGAAAGGACGAATTATACGAAGTGAAGCACGATCCAGATGAGTGCTCAACAGTACCCGAATCTGTTTCTACGAAAGAGCGTGCCCGGTTGCTCAGGGTGGCCGCAAACCATCTTCGAGAATCGCGGCAAACCCGCGATAGCGATTTGGTTATGCGCGCGCGCGTTCGTGAGATCCGGCAATCCAAGGCTTGAAGATGAATGTTGGCAAGCCATTCTACGGGCAATTGCGAGGCCAAGCGATACATGGATAAAATCCGTTTGCTGTTCTTGCCCACTGTCGATATAGAGAATCTGAATTCTCAAAGCCTCACTGCTCGCGAAATCGCCTTGCGCCTTGATCCCAACCTGTTCTGCATGACGCTTTGGTACGAACGGCAGCCAGATCCTCGTTTGCTCAACCGCCCCGGCCTCCAGTTGCTAAAGCTTCCGGCGAGCAGGAAAACGTTACGAATCCTGCTCGAAATGGTGCGCGGGTACGACATCATTGCATACACGGATGCCAGCCCTGCCAGTTATACGTTTGTTCATCTGCCTCGAATTCTCCGGCGTGGCGCGAAGACGGTTCTTCAAGCCGAGGGTCCGTCAGCGCAGTTGGAGAACGCTCCCAGCACTCTGCGCTTCCTTTACAAGGGAGTCGTATCCCGGTGCGATGTTTACACGGGTCTCACGGAATTCCTTGTGCGTGATCTTCTAAACAGTTGGGGCAAGAAAGCGACGTACATCATTCGGCTTGGCGTGGACACAAAGGTGTTCACCCCTCCCTTGAAGCGCGCGAATTCCCATCCCGTAGTGCTTTTTGCAGGAACACTGATTCAGCGTAAGGGGCCAGAATATCTGGTCGAGGCGGCCGTTCAATTTCCGGAGGCAACATTCCGTCTAGTCGGCGCGGGGCCGGATGGGTTCGCAAAGGTTTTGCAGGACAAGATCACGCGGCTTCGCCTGGAAAACATTCGACTCGAGGGCCCTTGCAGCCAGGCGCAATTGGTCGAGAACATGCGTACGAGCGACATTTTCATTCTGCCATCCCGGTTAGAAGGCATCCCCAAGGTGACGCTGGAGGCTGCCGCCACAGGATTGCCTTGCATCGTTTTCCGGGATTACGAGACCCCTTCGGTCATTGATGGCGTGACCGGCTTCCAGGTTGGCACGGTCGACGAGATGATGCAGGCACTAGGGAGGCTGATCAGCGACCCGCCCCTGCGGGAACGAATGGGAGCCGCCGCCCGGGAGCACGTAAAGAAGTTTGATTGGGATATAGTGGTCAAGCAATGGCAAGATGTATATCTCGAAATTGCTGCCCAGGGGAACTGAGCGTTGTGGCTGGATTCTGAGCCTGTTCCTCAGCGGATATGATGGCGGCTGACCTTCACATTCTGACCCTCACCCCTTTCTACCCGTCACGCGAGAATGACGCCGGGGGATGCTTTGTCTCCGAACCGCTCGAATGGCTGGCGGAGTCAGGTGTTCGAAACAGCGTTCTCGCGTTGCAGCCACTCCATCGCGCGAGGTTGCATCCCGCAGCAGGCGGCGTACCTGCTGACTGGCTCCGCTATTTTGCGTTTCCCGGGAACCTGGGACTATCCACTGCGGGAGCTTTCGCATTTGCGAGGATCGTGGGCCGTCTGCGCGAGTTGCACCGGCGCGACCCGATCGACTTAATCCACGCCCACGGCGCGCTTCCCTGTGGACATGCCGCGATGCTGTTGCAGGAAGAACTCAAGATTCCATTTGCCATTTCGGTCCACGGGCTCGACGCCTTCTCGGACCAGCAGGTCAGCGGGCGTGCAGGGAGATTGTGCCGACGGATCTCGCAACGAGCGTACCGGGCGTCATGCCGTGTGATTTGCATCAGTGAGCAGGTGCGGGAGCGCGTTCTCGAAGGCATGGGACGAGCTTGCCGGACTTCGGTGGTGTACAACGGTGTGGATCCGGAGCAGTTTTCGCCCGGACCGGAAGCGGTCGGGTCCGCACCCGTGATTCTCAGCGTCGGCAATCTGATTCCCATCAAGGGTCACGATGTTCTGATCCGCTCGGTCGCATCGCTGGGTGCCGAATATCCTGAACTTCGGTTGGAGATTATCGGCGATGGGCCCGAACGCTCCGCCTTGCAGGGTCTTGCCGCGAAGCTTCAAATTGCCGAGCGAGTGAGTTTCCTCGGGCGCCAGTCGCGCTCGCGGGTGGTCGCCGCTATGCGTCGCTGCACAGTATTCGCTTTGCCAAGCCGGTATGAGGGGCTGGGCTGCGTCTATCTCGAAGCGATGTCCGTGGGTAAGCCTGTGATCGGGTGCCGCGGGCAGGGTATTGCTGAAGTCATTCGCCACGGCTCGAATGGATTCCTGGTTGGGCCTGACAACGACCGGGAACTGGCCTTGGCGATCGCGATGCTGCTCCGTGACAAGTCCAGGCGCCAAGCGCTTGGCACAGCCGCACGCGACACGGTTCTCGACCGATTCACCCTCAGACAGCAGGCAGAGAGTCTCGCGAGGATCTACCGGGAGTGCGTGACATGAGCCGGCGGCTTGTGATCATTACCGAAATTATCTCTCCCTATCGAATTCCGCTGTTTAACAAGCTAGCGGAGAGTGGAGAGGTTGAGCTACATGTGATCTTTTTGGCGGAAACGGATCCTAACCTGCGGCAATGGCGCGTATACAAGAATGAAATCAGATTCTCGTGCCAGGTGCTTCCCTCATGGAGACGCCGAATTGGAGGATATAACGCGCTTTTGAATCTCGGCATGCCGTCGGCATTGGAGGCTGCACGTCCGGACGTGATTCTGTGCGGAGGTTACAATTACATCGCGTCATGGCAGGCGCAGGGTTGGGCGCGGGCCCGGGGCATTCCATTTGTTCTCTGGTCAGAAAGCAATCTGCGAGACATGCGTGCGGGGCACGCTTTGATGGAACTGCTGAAATACGAATTCCTGCACCGCTGCAACGGATTCGTGGTTCCCGGTCGGTCCGCGCGCGAGTACTTGCTTGCCCAGAGAATCAAAGCGGACTCCGTTTTTACTGCAGTCAATGCGGTCGACAACGAGTTCTTCGCAGAAGCAGCCGCATCGGCGCGCCAGCGAAGTGCGCAAGTCCGTGCTGAACTCAAGCTGCCCTATCGTTTTTTCCTTTTTGTGGGGCGACTGGTCCGGGAAAAAGGAGTTTTCGATTTGCTATCCGCCTATGCCAAAGTGGACAAATCGGTGCGGCAGCAGGTCGGGTTGGTATTTGTCGGCGATGGCGCGTGCCGTGAGGCCATGGAGAAGCAATCTTTGTCGATCTCTCCCGGAGCGATTCGATTTGCAGGATTCGCTCAGCTCGAACAATTAGCCGATTACTATGCTCTGGCGGATGCCCTGGTCTTGCCTACGCACACCGACACCTGGGGACTGGTCGTTAATGAGGCCATGGCGTGCGGCTTACCGGTTATTCTAAGTACAGCAGCGGGGTGCGCCGCCGATCTGGTGACAGACGGCTCGAATGGATTCCTGGTTCAGCCGGCGGATGTGCCGGGTCTTTCGCGAGCCATGCAAGATCTCGCCATCGTGGACGGGCTACGGCTAACCATGTCTGCAAAGAGCCGGGAACGCATCTCCAGTTGTTCGCCCGGGGATTGGTCTGCCGGGATCGATCGTATGATGCAATCCTGCCGAGGCGTTCGTGACTGAACGGATCCCCAAAGCCGTGGTGATCTGCGCCGCTCTGGTGGGAGCGCTGGCAATCTCCTGGGTGGCTTACGAAAGCCCGGAAAACTTCACGAGTCAAAGTAACCTTGCTGGCCTGTTATTTCTTGAGTTGATGCTGGCGTCCGTCTGGTTATATCGCAAGATCTACTTCGTCGTCACAGTTGTTGTCTTCACGCTGGCAGGAACGGATTTGCCCGGCGGGGCAGCCTGGAACACTGCCCGCTGGGTGGTTTTGGGCTTGGGTGCGCTAGTCGGCGCTGCCATGATGCTCCAAGAACGGCGATACAAGTTTGGCCTGTTCCACGCAACAGCAGCACTTGCAGTGCTGGCGGCCCTAGTTTCCGCCGCAGTCTCACGGTACACCCTGATTTCAAGTCTCAAGGTCCTAAGCCTAACGTTGTTGTTCGTCTATGCAGCAACCGGGGTACGGCTTGCAGTGATCGGACGTGAAAATCGCTTCTTTTCCGGATTGCTGATCGGGTGCGAGATATTTGTCGGGATTGTGACCATTTGTTACATTTTCGGAAGAGCCATCCTGGGCAATCCCAATTCGCTGGGAGCCGTGATGGGAGTCGTGGCTGCGCCGGTTCTATTGTGGGGGACCCTGTTGAAGCAGGAGCCGTTCGCTCAAAAGCGGCGATTACTGTTCTATGGGATCTCGATGTACCTGGTTCTCTCAAGTCATGCCCGTGCCGGGATGCTTGCAGCCTTTGTTTCCAGTAGCCTGTTGTGCCTGGCTTTACGCAGATACAAGCTCTTGATGCAAGGTTTTGGCCTCGTAGTCATTCTGACGGCGATCATGGCGATCATACAACCGGAAACGCTTTTCCGAATGGTCCCGGCGGTGACTTCAGATGTAGTTTTCAAGGGCGCAGATCCGGAAAAAGGCCTTCTTTACTCTCGCACATCTCCCTGGGAAAACGCCATGGACTCGATTCGGAAACATTTTTGGTTCGGGACAGGCTTCGGAACATCCGACAAGGGGGAAAGCGTCGGAGCGGTACATCTAGACGTTACAACTGGCCAGACTTCGAGCGAGCACGGCAGCAGTTATCTGGCCATCACGGAGTGGGTCGGAATGGCCGGAGTATTGCCATTCATGCTTTTGTTGATAATCTTGTTGGGCAAAGTGGTTCAAGCCGTGCGTTGGATGTACAGAACGGGTGATCCCGCACACGGTATGGCGCCCTTGGCCATGGTGATGGTTGCTGGCATGGTACACGCCGGATTTGAAGATTGGCTTTTCGCTCCGGGTTACCATCTCTGCATTTTTTATTGGAGCATGGCTTTCGTCTTTGTTGATCAGGTCCTGTCCCTTGGCGTTTCCGGGTCCCAGAGCCATTTTCTCTGGAGCGCGCGATTCATTCCTCCGCAGTTCAGGTCTGTCACTCCCCTTCAATAATGACGCACCTGTTCATCAATTCCCTTGCAGCCAGCGCGGGCGGGGGACTGACTTACATTCGCAACGTGCTCCCGGTGTTGGCCGCAATGCACGACGTGAGAGTCACTGTAGCTTTGACGCCGGGCTTGCGCGAAGAGTTTCGGAGTCTTTCCGAGGTGGACTTCCAGGAATTGGAAGTTCCACCGGCCCGGCGCTTCTGGTTCGAGCAATCTGAGCTTCCGAACTTGGTTCGCCGATCTGGGGCAAATGTGCTGCTTTCGGCTGGCAACTTCGCTTTGCGAAACTCTCCAATACCGCAAATCCTGCTTTCGCGCAATTCCATCTACACTTCGGCGGATTTCTATCGCGACCTGCTTTCCCGGCGCGAATACCGAATGTGGCTGGATACGCGCATTCGCGCGCTCCTGGCGAAAAGGTCCATTCGCTGGGCCGATATCACGGTTGCACCGAGTGAAGCGTTTGCTGCCGAACTGACCAGGTGGACGGGTAAGAGAGCCGTGGCGATTCATCACGGGTTCGACCATGACGCCTTCACCCGGGATCCGAGCCCGCTTGATCCCGAGGTTCAATCGAAGCTGTCGGCTGCGCAAGGGGCACTGAAAATTCTTTTTGTCAGCCATTACAACTACTACCGAAATTTCGAAACGCTAGTCCGCGCCTTGCCTTTGTTGCGGGATGGATTGAACGGCCGCCCAGTGAAACTTCTCCTGACTTGCCGGCTTGAAGCCGCTGAAAATCCAGGGGCATATCGCCCTGAATCCACGTCCATATTGATTTCACAACTTGGAGTCGCGGACATGGTCGTCGAACTCGGGACCATCCCTTACCAGAAGCTCCATCATCTGTACGCGCGCGCCGATCTTTACGTCACTCCCGCGTACACCGAGACATTCGCTCATCCACTGGTCGAGGCGATGGCCAGCGGTTTGCCTGTAATCGCGTCGGATCTTCCTGTGCATCGCGAGATTTGCGGAGACGCGGCAGCTTACTTTGAAAAATTCTCTCCGGATGGGCTAGCAAGAACCGTGTCGGAAGTTGCTCGGTCAAAGGAAGTCTCAGCCGGGATGGCGGTTCGGGGTTTTACCCAATCCCATCAATTTTCGTGGTGGAAGCACGTGGAGCAGATACTGAGTTTATGCGCTTCACTAGGGGAGGCCGCGGCTCCGACGGCCGCAAAGCGCATCGGGTAGGGAGAGCCCCGAGCGCGTCGTGCTAAGATGCCTCAAATACTCGGAAGTTTGCTCTGCAACGATCGGAATCCTGCTGCGCTGGAAGCTCGCCGAAGCGAATGAAAATTATCGTCAACGCCGACGATCTGGGCATGAGTGACTCCGTGAACCAAGCCATTTTTGAAGGTATGCGAAGCGGGGCTATCACCTCTTCAACGTTGCTCGCTAACGGCCCTGCCGTCAAATCTGCGGCACAAGAATTACGTCATTTCTCCAATTGTTCCTTTGGCGTGCACCTCAATGTGACGGAATTTGAACCGCTCTTCCGCGAGAGCCCCGTCGCGTTGGCAGGCATTTTGAACCGGGAGGGCCATTTTAATGGCAATTCCATTCGCGAAGTTCGCATTGGAAGACGTATGCTGGGGGCGATCTTTCGCGAGTGGTGCTGCCAAATTGAAAGCTTGATGCACATGGGCGTTCAGCCCTCGCATCTAGATGCCCACCATCATGTCCACACAATCCCGCAAATGCTCCCCGTGCTGGCGGCTCTTAGGCGACGTTACAAGATCGAGAAGATTAGAATCAGCCGCAATATGTACGATGACGTGGAACGTCCCGCGCAATCTTTGCTCGTGAAGAAACGTGCTTACAATCTCGCGTTGAGGGCGATTGGATTTCGCACCACCAGGATTTTCACCGACCTGGCTACATTTGTCAGAGTGTGTGCTCTCAATCCTCCACAAGCTGCAAGCGTGGAACTGATGACTCATCCCGGCTCGTTGCCGCGCAACGAGGAGACAGCCTTGCTAGAAAGCGGATGGCCCGGCAGATTTTCGTATGACGTATCGCTTATCAGCTACGAGAACCTTTAGGCAGGACTTGGGAAATGTGGCAGACCGATTGGGCTGACAAGGTTGGGCCGATTGCCTCCCCCACGCCTCGCGCTCCTTCCATCGAACCCGCGAGCGTCGCCGCTGTGTATCTTCTTTCCTGGTGCGAACACTGCATCGAATGTGCTGTGCCGGAGTGCTTCAATCTCTGTCCTCTATACGTTCGCCGCCTCGACCGTAAATGCGCGCGTTTTCAACGGGGTATTTTGCCGAACTTTGATTTTCCAGGACTGTTTTCCTACGGTGCCGAGATCGAGTTTCGCAGATGGGGAAAACTTGAAACCACATTTGGATTCGGATCGGTTTCAACCCGGCGCGCCCGGTTGCTTGATCGACTTGATCGTGCGGTGCTCTCGTGCATACGGCCGGTGTCGCATATGGCCCGTAGTTTGAGCCCGTTTTATCGGATCAATGGGGGGTATGCCGTACTCCGCGAACTCTTACTCCAACGAGCCACCAGAAGACACAAAGAAGAATTCGACGAATTCGTAATTGATGTGTGGAATCTCGACCCCAGACCGGTTCGTCTTGTGCTCGAATGCTGGCAGCAAGGTCCCAAATTCCGATTGTCTATCGATCTAGGACCCGGCAGAACTATTCGACGCATTCCGGCCGCAACCATGAATGTTGATCTTTACGGATCGTTCGGAATGATTCGTGTTTATCCCGAGAACGACGCCGAGGCTCATGTTGCTTTTTCCTGGCTCGATTTCGTGAAATATCGGACCGCACTCGAGCCGGACATTACAGAGCCCGCCGCTGAAACCCACGCAGCAGCCCGTTTGTCCTCTCCGAAGGTGAAGTGCGTGATCTGGGATTTGGACCAGACCGCTTGGGATGGAATCCTAGGTGAGCAAGCCGTTGAGGCGGTCTCGATACGCCCGGATGTATTAAGGACGATGTTTGCCCTGGATGAAAAGGGCATCCTTCAGAGTATTGCCAGCAAGAACGATTACGAAATGGCGTGGCACGTCCTGGAGGGACTGGGAGTCGCGCACTTGTTCCTCTACCCTCAAATCAACTGGAAGCCCAAAAGTGCCAACATCAAGGAGATTATAAGTGCGCTCAACATTGGTGCCGACAGCTGTGTGTTCATTGACGACTCCACATTTGAGAGAGCAGAAGTCGGCCATGATGTGCCGGGAATTCGGATTCTCTCCGACCGCGATGTGCCGGGACTGCTGGAACGACCGGAATTCGATGTTCCGATCACGCAAGAGAGCAAGCAGCGGAGGACCTCATACGTAACAGATTCCGAGCGCAGGAGGGAGTCCCTCGAATATGGCGATCGTTACGAGACCTTTCTGAAGTCCTGCAATATGGAAGCCGTACTTTTTCGGCCGACTGAGCCGGAGCAGGTGGAACGATGTCTGGAGTTGCTGCATCGCTCCAACCAACTGAATCTCTCCACTTATCGCTACACACGCGACGAATTTGAGAGACTTCTCGCAAATCAGGCTGTCCTCGCCATCTGTACGTCTTGTCGTGATCGCTTCGGCGATTACGGCATCGTGGGCTTCTCCTCAATGACTGTGAGCGACAGTGCCGCAGTGCTAAAGGACTTCGTTCTGTCGTGCCGGGTGGCGCAGAAGAAGCTCGAGAACGCGTGGTTCCGATGGCTGGCAGGCCTTGCCTTAGCGGCGGGGTACGATACCATACGCGCACCCTACATGACGACTCCGCGCAACGCAGTGTTGCGATCGACCTTGCTCGAGTGCGGATTTGTGGAGTGCACCCGGGACGATCGTGGTTCGGTTCTCGAACTGAGCACTCGAGTGAATCTTCCCGGCTCGGACATAGTATCCGTTGCCGCTCGCGACCTCGAGTTCAGCAGTCTCTCTTTTCAGCAAAAACCCCAGGGCTGCCCTCCGCAAAAACAAGAAGCGACTCCCTAGGTTTGCCAGGGAGTTCCCATCCAGATTTTGAGCAGAGCCACTGACACCCCACCGTCTCATTGGCCTGAATTGCGCCGGGACTGGCCCACTTTCAAAAATGTCCCTTCCTGCAACTCCGAGAACGCCTTTTGCAATTGTTCCTGCGTATTCATCACAATCGGACCATACCAGGCCACGGGCTCCTCTAGAGGCTTCCCCGAAATCAACAGGAAGCGAATTCCATCCTCGCCGGCCTGAACCGTTACTTCATCGCCTCGGTCGAACAAAATAAGGGAGCGGTTATCGGCTTCCACCGGAGGGGTGGTATCGAGCCATTTGATGGCCTCAGTCGGGACCGCAAGGGGCGCCGAGGCGTTGCAGAACTTTCCGCTCCCGGCAAAGATGTACGCGAAGGCGTGCCGGACCGTTTCGACCGGGAGCGTTTTGCGTTTTCCCGGAGAGACCGAAACATCCAGATAAGTCGGATCAGCCGCGACTCCCTCTACCGGTCCCTTCTTGCCCCAGAAGTCCCCGCACACCACCCGCACATGCGTTCCATCATCGTCAGTGATTTCGGGGATCTCCGGCGACTTCACTTCCTGATATCGGGGCGCCGTCATCTTGAGCGCGGAGGGAAGATTGCCCCAGAGCTGAAACCCGTGCATCCGCCCGGTTGGATCGCCCTTTGGCATTTCCTGATGAATGATGCCGCTTCCGGCGGTCATCCACTGGACATCTCCGGCACCGATCTCTCCGCTGTTGCCCATGCTGTCTCCATGAGCCACGGTGCCGGCCAGCACATACGTGATCGTCTCGATGCCGCGGTGTGGATGCCATGGGAATCCCGCCAGATAGTCTTCCGGAACGTCGTTGCGGAAGTCGTCCAGCAGTAGAAATGGATCGAAATCTTTTGTGTTTCCAAATCCGAACGCGCGACGGAGATGCACGCCCGCGCCTTCAAGAGTTGGTTTCGATTTGATTACTCGCCTGACAGGTCGAATGGACATGTGGAACTCCGGTGCAGGGAAGTCCCTGCGTTCAAAATATAGAAACGCCCAGCTACGAATCGGTTAGCCATTGCCGTAGACCGGGATGGAGGCTCCGTGGATCAATTCCGCATCCTCGCCGCACAGAAAAAGAATGACGCGCGCGATCTCTTCCGGTTTCGGCCACTGCTTGAAATCAGCCGTGGGCATTGCCTTGCGGTTCGCTTCCGTATCGATGATGCTGGGAAGCACGGAATTTGCGCGCACACCAGTCCCCTTCAGGTCTGCAGCTAAGGAATCGATCATCGCTACTGCAGCCGCCTTCGAGGCGGCGTAGGCTACGGCACCCGCTGCGTGGTCCACAGCGGCTCGTGACGCAATGTTTACGATTGCACCCGTCCCCTGTCTCAACATCACTGGGACGATCGCGCGACACAGAAGAAATCCGGAGCGAAGATTGAGTGCCAGCATCTGCTCGAAGACTTTTGGATCGGTCTCCCACAGGCTCGTTCCGCCAGCGTAGGCACCGACGGCGTTGACTAATACATCGATCCGACCGTGTTTCTTCACGATTCCTTCAGCAAACTCGCGGACTGCGCCCTCATTTGTCACATCCGCCGGGTAGCCTTCGAATGAGGCATTTTGCGGCCCCGCCTGTTTTTTTACGGCGGCGAATTCCTCCGGAGACCGATAGGTCACGATAACCTTGGCGGATTGATCCAGAAACGCCAAGGTGACCGCTCGCCCAAGCCCGCCCGTGCCTCCGGCCACCAGTACAATTTTCCCGGCGAATCTGCCTGCCATGTTGGAATTCTCCTGACCTTAACCGACGCTAGGGACGAACTTCGTTCCGCTGAATTCCCCTGGAGCTATCGAATCCACATAGCACCAAACCCACGCTTCGCCGGGTTCGATCGAGCGCATCAGGGGATGCTTGGTGTGATGAAAATGTTTTGTAGCATGCCGGTTCTTCGATGAGTCGCAACACCCGACGTGTCCGCATTCGAGGCAGAGCCGCAAGTGGACCCACGTGTCGCCGAGTTTTACGCATTCCTCGCAAACATGAGTGCCTGTACCGGTGACCTTGATCTCATTCAGATGTGTGCACTGTGGCATCCTGCTTCTCCTTTCAGCTTCATATTTCCGCGAGAGCCCGATGCACCAGGTGCACAGAGATTGCACCTTCGCCCACTGCCGAGGCCACTCGCTTCACATTTCCTGAACGCACATCGCCCACCGCAAATACACCCGGCAAACTGGTTTCGAGCATCAGCGGACCTCGTGCCAGCGGGAAACTATTACCGTTAGTTGCAGCCACAGAATCCAGATCCCGCCCGGTGAGAATGAAACCCTTGTCGTCCATGGTGAGACACCCGCGCAGCCATTCGGTTCGAGGCGATGCCCCGGCCATGATGAACACGTGCCGGATCGGATGGAGCGAGGTCTGGCCGGTGCTCTTATCGATCCAGCGAACGGATTCCAACTGAGCGTCGCCTTCCAAGCCTACAATTTCGGTGTTGAAGTGTAATTCAATCGCGGGATTTTCCGAGATCCGCTGAATCAGGTATCGCGACATGGTTTCCGCCAAGCCCCCAGAGCGCACCAGCATGTAAACCTTACGCGCGGACTGAGACAGGAAGATGGCAGCCTGCCCGGCGGAGTTTCCGCCGCCCACCACAATTACATCCTCATCGCCGCATAACTGCGACTCGATATAAGTGGCGCCATAATAGACTCCCTGCCCTTCAAACTTCTTCAGATTCGGGAGATTCGGCTTGTTGTATTGCGCCCCGGTTGCAATCACGATGGCCCGGGTGGGAAGCGAGTTCCCGTCATCCAGGAAGACGCGATACGGCCGGCGATCGCAGTTCAATTTCACAACGCTATGCGCGACCAGCATCTTGGCGCCAAACTTCTGCGCTTGCGTCAGCGCGCGGGATGCAAGCTCCTGGCCTGACACTCCGGTGGGGAAGCCGAGATAATTTTCGATCTTGGAACTCGATCCAGCCTGTCCGCCCGGGGCTTCCGTCTCGATCAATAGAGCGTCCAGCCCTTCGGAAGCCGCATACACGGCGGCGGCCAGTCCGGAGGGGCCCGCTCCTACAATGATCACATCGCGGACCTGCGATCCGTCGACGCTGGCGTTCAAGCCGAGACAATCTGCCAGTTCTTGAATGGAGGGATTCCGCAACACGTTTTGGCCGTCACAGATGACGACGGGAATTTCCTCCACCTTTACCGAGAACCGATCCAGCAGTTCCTGTGACACTTTGTCGGTGTCGAGATCGACGTAAGTGTAAGGGTGGCCATTTCGCCCCAGAAATTCGCGCAGCCGCAGCGTAGCCGCGGAATGACGCGATCCCATGAGGATGACGTTTCCGAGGTGTTTTGTGATCAGTACAAGACGGCGCAAGATGAATGCCCGCATGATGATCTCGCTCAGTTCCGCGTCCCGCGCAATCAGGGACCGCAGACCTTCCGCGCTCAACTCCAGAACCTCGCCCGGTTCGGTGATGCGTCCGAGCACCAGGCATCGCTGACCTGAGATCATGCTAAGTTCGCCGGTGAACGAGACGGGAAGATGCGTGGTAATCAGCTTGTCTCCCTTGATATCCGGCTGAATGATCTCCATGCCGGCTGAGAGAAGGACGAAAAACGGCACCGCAGTATCGCCTGGGCGAAACAGAATCTCTCCAGCTACGACGTGCCGCGACTTACTAACTGCGCGAACCCGCTCGGTCTGCGCCAGTGTCAAGTCGGGGAATATCTGAGTGTTGGCATCGAGCGCGCTGGGTACAGGCCAAGTAGACATGGATTCACCCTAGGAAAGATCATGAACCAAACATCAATGGACAGTAGATGACGCTGGCCGGCTTTTGGGTTCAGGGGACCGAAAGGTCCTAAGCCCGCGCCTTATCGATCATCGCGTCCCAAATCCCCTTCGACTTCAGAATCAGTTCAACCGCTTCGCGGACGGCCCCGCGGCCCGCGACTGCTTTGGTCGTATAATGCGCGACCTTTTTGACTTCCGGGACCGCATCTCCTACCGCGACGGCCAGCCCGGCGCGACGCATGAGCGGAATGTCGGGAAGATCATCTCCGATAAATGCTACCGCAGAGTCGTCGACGCCTGCCTTCCCGAGAATTTCTTGAAAGGCCGGCATCTTTAACGGCTGCTTCATGTAGATGAATTCCATCTTCATTTCGTGGGCGCGTCGCAGTAGCGCCGCGCTCTCCCGGCCCGTAATGCAACCTGTGCGCAGGCCGGCGGCATGGGCCAAGGTGAGTCCCTGGCCGTCGTGCGCGTCGAAAGTTTTGATCTCGAGAGCGGTTCCGTCGTTTTGCGAGAGCAAAGTGACACTGCCGTCGGTCATGGTGCCGTCGACATCCATCAGGATTAATTTGATCTGCGACGCTCGTTTTTTGAGTGCGGGAGGGATTTTGGTGAACCGCGTCAATGGAGCCTCCAAAAAAAGTCAGAGAGAGAGAGTCTACGTGAACGGCAGATTGTTCGCTCGCGCGCCGAAGCTGCAAACTCAAGTGTCTGGACCGAACTTCGGAACGGGTTTCATCGTAGAAGTGCTTGAACCACAAAGAGCACGAAGGATCACCGAGGAGAATCCTTTGGCTTCGTCGGCCCTTGTGGCCTTACGTGCAGCAGAATCAAGGGGATAGGGTTTGATGTAAGAAAGAGCTGGGCAGCTGTAATAATCGCCAGGCCGGAGGCGTCATTAGTCATGAAAGAGCACAGCGGGAGGCCGAATCTGCCAAGCGCACTGATAGAGGAAACGAGCACTGCGGTTCCGAGTGAACTTGAGTCTGCTTTTCAGGAATATCACGGACTCGTCTTCCGCACCGCATACCGGATCACGGGCAATGCCGCGGACGCCGAGGATGTGCTGCAGGTCGTCTTCTTGCGGCTACTTCGCCGAAAGGCAGAGGCAGAGGCAGAGGCGATGGACCATCCTGAAAGCTACTTGCGGCGGGCCGCGATCAACGCAGGGCTGGATGTGATCCGTTCGCGCCACGCAAGCCGCACCGTTGAATTGCCGGACGACCTGTCGCGAAACGATACCCCTGAACTGCGGCGGGCTCTGTCGGCTGCATTAGCGCAATTGAAGCCACGGGCGGCAGAAATCTTCACGTTGCGCTTTCTCGAAGGATTTACCAATCCGGAGATCGCCAAAATGCTGGGTATGTCCCAGGTGCTGGTAGCCGTTACTGTGCACCGTACCCGGCAAAAGCTACAAAAGCAGCTTAGCAGCTACTTAGGAGGCAGACCATGAAGAGCGAAAAATTTGATCGTTTGCTGTCGGCAATTCGAAACGAGCATGTCGACGAGCAGGTTGTTGCCGAAGCCGGCGGACGCGTCTGGAATTCGATCGCCGGAGCAGGGACGGTTGCCGATCCCAACTCTCATGCTCTGCGAAGCTGCGACGACTTTCAGGCACTCATTCCCGCGTACATCGACAAGCGGCTAGGTGCGGCTCGCGTGCTGCTGTTCGAAGATCATGTGCATTCATGCGTCAAGTGCCGGCACGGTCTGGAACGCGTCCGCGCTGGAGAGAGCCAGGTTGTGCTCCGGCTTGAGAGGAAGTCTCACGGCTCGCAAGTCTGGAACTGGTTGCTGGGAGCCGCGGGAGTGGCGGCAGTCGCGGCAATAACGGTTGCGCTCAACCTGGGGATGCTTCCCTGGCAGCACCCGGTGCGCGGCGCAGTCGAGAGTGTAGACGGTAAGCTGTATTCGGTTTCGGGCCCGCAAGTACGTGCAATTCCTGCCGGCTATTCGATCCGAAATGGGGATGAAATCCGCACCGCGAAGGGGTCGACCGCTATGGTCCGCCTAGAAGACGGATTCTCTGGTCGAGATGGGCGAGCGCGCCGGCGTTTCCGTATCCCGTGGATGGAAGGGAACTACGATCCGTCTCGATGGCGGACAGTTGATCGTGCAAGCGGCGAAGCAACGCTCCGGACACCTGTTTGTCGCCACCGACGATTGCCTGGTCTCGGTCAAAGGCACGATCTTTTCTGTGAACCATGGCATCAAGGGCTCGCGCGTTGCCGTGATCGAAGGCGTGGTCAAAGTGAATTATGGCGATACCGAGACCGATTTAAGCCCCGGGCAGGAAGCCACATCCAGCGCGAATGTCTCGAAGGTGCCCATTCAGAACGAAATCGCCTGGAGCAAGGATTCGGCGAAATATCTGGCTCTCCTCGGAGATTTTGCGGTCCTGCAAAAACAGATTGCGGCCATCCCCGGTCCCGGCCTGCGCTACAGTTCTGATCTGTTGCCCTACGTCCCGGACAACACCGTCGTGTATGCTGCGATTCCGAATCTTTCGAATACCCTGGGCGAAGCTACCAGGCTCTTCCACGACCGGCTGCAGCAGAGTCCTGCACTGCGCGATTGGTGGCAGCAACAGCAGAAGGGCTCTGGGCAGAAAATGGACGACATGCTGACCCAGTTGCAGACATTCAGCAGTTACCTGGGTGATGAGGTCGTATTTGCCGTGGGCAAGACAGCCGGGACTTATTCAGCCCCAGTGATCCTGGCCCGGGTGCGCCAGCCCGGCCTGGAGAGTTTCCTGCAGGGAGAAAACGCGCGGCTCAGTTCGAACCATCCGCAACCCGGATTGCAGATTGTCCACAATCCATCGGCACTTGGACTTACGCGGACGCCAGGGGCGCCTCTACTCGTTTACCTGGATGACAATCTTCTGATCGCCAGTCCCGATCCTGGGCAACTGCAACGTACTGCATTGCTTGCCAAGCAGGGAAACAGCGGAAATTTCGTCAGCACCCCGTTCTACCAGCAGATTGCCCGGGCCTACCAACAAGGGGCAGAGTGGCTTTTCTGCGCTGACATGGAACAAATCGTGGTGGAGAACGTACATGCTACCAGCGGCAATCACCAGTTGCCGCCCGGAATGGCGGACGTGCGCTATCTCACCATGCAGCATCGCGAAGTGGGAGGAAAGACACAGACGCAGGCCGCTTTGAGTTTCGCGTCGGCACGGCAGGGCGTTCCCTCCTGGCTCGGATCCCCGGCTTCGATGGGATCGCTGGAATTCGTCTCGCCAGACGCCAGCATGGTGACCTCGGTGGTCATCAAGAACCCGCGGAGCATTTTGGAAGAATTGTTCCAGGCCATTGGTGGCAGCGACGCGAACTTCAGTCAGCATCTTGCCGAGTTCGAAGCGAAAGCCGGGGTTAACGTGCTCAACGACGTCGCGGCGCCGCTTGGAGGAGAACTCACGATGGCCTTCGATGGCCCGGTGCTGCCGATCCCGCGCTGGAAGCTGATCTGCGAGGTATACGACCCGACAACGCTGCAATCCACCATTGCCAAGCTGGTCGACGCCTATAACCGGGAAGACCAGGGCGGGCACCCGATGCAGTTGTCTGAAAAGAAAATCGGTTCGCAGACCTACTTCAGCATCGCCCGTTCAAGTGAGCCCAATGTTGAGATCGACTACAGCTACGTCGACAACTATCTGATTGCCGCTCCCGACACGGCTACGATTTCGCGCGCCATTCAGATTCGGCATGCGGGGTACAGCCTTCCGCATTCATCGGCGTTCGAGGCCTTGTTGCCGAATGACGGTTACACCAACTTTTCCGGGATCTTCTATCACAACATAGGACCGGTTGTCGGGCCGATTGCGCAGCGGCTAAAGAGCAGTGGGGCGTTGACTCCGCAGCAGCGGCAATCCATTGACGCGCTGACGGCGAATTCGGCTCCTGGACTGATCTATGCCTATGGCGAACCCAACCGAATCGTGGTGGCGAGCAATACGGGCTTCATGGGATTCGATCTAGGCACTCTGCTGACGATGGGCCATAATGGGCCATTCTTGCCGCAGATGTTGCTTGGAGGTGCCGTGAACCATCCGGCCGCCCCAACTCAGTGAGTACCACGCCACAACGCGAAGCAGCCGGGAGCGAGGTTCAGGCGCTTCCGGCTGTTCCTGCGAAACCGCTGGTTGAAATGCAGGGTCTCTCGGTTCAGTTTGGAAACCGGGAGATTTTGCACGGTCTGACAGCCTCCCTGCGCGGGCGCGCGATCGGCCTGTTAGGTCCAAATGGCGCGGGCAAGTCTACCCTGATCAATACTCTGCTGGGCTTCTACAAACCCTCGGCCGGTTCCGCCCAAGTGTTTGGGCACAACATTGAACACGCGATCAGAAATATTCGCAGCCTGGTCGGCTACATGCCCGAGAACGACGCCTTCATTTCGAAAATGAGTGCAGTCTCGTTAGTGCAAATGATGGGCGAACTCTCCGGCCTACCCACTGGAATCGCGTTGGAGCGCGCTCATGAAGCGCTGTTCTATGTCGGTCTGGCCGAAGCGCGATACCGGCAGGTGGGGACCTACTCTCTCGGCATGAAGCAGTTCGGTGAAATTAGCCCAG
This sequence comes from uncultured Acidobacteriota bacterium, assembly GCA_963807095.1. Classification (GTDB taxonomy): domain Bacteria; phylum Acidobacteriota; class Terriglobia; order Terriglobales; family Acidobacteriaceae; genus Sulfotelmatobacter. Next base: position 560,319 of record CAWEAF010000006.1, read on the forward strand.
GCGATTGTGCACGGGCCGAAGCTGTTGATCCTCGATGAGCCCACAAATGGGCTCGATCCTTCCGCGAGACAGCGCATGATCCGCATGATTCGCGAGATGCGCGACAGCAAACAAGTAAGAATTCTGCTCTGTTCCCACTTGCTGCGCGATGTGGAAGACATCTGCGACGAGGTTCTGATCCTGAAGCAGGGGAAAATCGCGCACTATTCCGATCTGGATCAGGAGCGTCGCGCCAACCGCCGGTTCGTGGAGCTCGAATTCTACGGCTCAAAAAACGGCGACTTCACCCAAGCCGTGGAGAGTCTCGGTTGTGAGTGTGCGGTTGCCGCGAACCGCATGAAGATGATTCTTCCGGAGGGGATTGAGACTCGCGACATTTTTCGGCTGGCTGCTGAACGCGATGTCCGGATCCGGAGGCTCAATTTCCGGCGCGACACGCTGGAAGACATCTTCCTCAAGGCCATGGAGAACTGAGATGCAACCATTCGCGCGACCACGGGAGAACGCCCATGGCAGTTTATAGGCGGACCTATGCTGCGTATTCCGGACGTCTGACGCCGGAATGGTCGCGCTTCCTGGTTCTGTTCCGTTATTCAAGGCGGAGCTTGTTCAAGTCACGTTTTCAGACGGGGTTGTTCGTGGCTTGTTTCTTCTGGCCGCTTATTTGCCTCGCGATGATTTACCTGGCCAACAACGTTGCATTCCTGCAGCGACTCGGCGGCGTTGGCCAGTTCATCGTGATTGACAACGTGTTTTTCTTCCGCTTCATGACGGTGCAGGGTGTGCTGGCTTTCCTGATGACCGCATTCGCCGGACCGGGCCTGATCTCTCCCGACCTTGCCAATGGAGCCTTGCCGCTGTACTTTTGCCGGCCATTCTCACGATCCGAGTACGCACTGGGCAAGGCCTCGGTGCTGGCCATTCTGCTTTCAGAAATCACATGGCTACCAGGCTTGATCCTTTTCGCCGTGCAGGGCAGCTTGGCTGGACCCGCGCTGGACGTGGGATCACTTGTGGATTGCCGCCAGCCTGGTCATTTCTTCCGTGATCTGGATCGCGGTCCTCTCGCTGCTGGCGATGGCCCTCTCCGCGTGGGTGAAGTGGAGAATCGTTGCCGGAGCCCTGTTGTTAGCCCTGCTGTTCTTCGGCGCCGGGTTCGCACAGGCGATCAATGCCGTTATGCGGACGGATGCCGGCCATTTCGTAAATGTGGCTTATCTGATGATTACGCTGTGGAACGCGCTGTTTCGGGTTGATACCGAACATGCGATTCCAGTTCCGGAAGCGATCGGCGCCGTTTCGCTGTACTGCACGATCTGTCTTGCACTTTTGATGAAAAAGGTGCGCGCCTACGAGGTCGTGCGATGAGCGATCGCATCATCTTCGAGGACGTCTCGAAATTCTACGGCGAGATTCTTGGCGTCAACCGCGTGAACCTGTCTATTCCGTCCGGGATCACAGCGCTCGTAGGTCCAAACGGTTCGGGCAAGACCACATTGATGAACCTGATGACCGGACTCATCCGTCCGACGCAAGGGAGAATCGAAGTTCTGGGATGCCGCACGAACGATCCCGAGAACTTGTTCAAAATCGTCGGCTATAGCACGCAGTTCGACGCTTTCCCCAAAGGCCTGACCGGTCTGCAGTTTGTGTATTCCTACCTGCGGCTCTCCGGGGAGAGATTCCGAAACGGCACAGCAACTGGCATTTCAAGCCATCGAGCGGGTTGGCCTCGCCGAGGCGGCGAATCGCAGTATTGCGGGATACAGCAAGGGAATGCGGCAGCGCATACGACTAGCCCAGGCGCTGGCACACGATCCGAAGGTTTTGATTCTCGATGAGCCTTTGAACGGCCTCGATCCTCTCGCCCGGTCGGAGATGATTGCGATGTTTCGCCGTGCCTCCGCCGAGGGTTGCTACGTCGATGATTTCCAGCCACATTCTCCACGAAGTGGATGTCATTTCCGACCAGGTCATTCTGATGAGCAACGGGTACATCGTCGCCGAGGGCGCGATCCAGAGCGTCCGCAACGAAATCAGCGAACATCCGACGCAGATCATGGTTCGCTGCGACAGTCCGCGCGAACTCGCGTCAAAGATGCTGGCGTCCGAGGACACAATCGAAATCTGCTGTCCACAAGGACGAACGTGGCCTGCTTTTGAAAACCCGTGACGCCGACAGGTTCTATCTGGCGCTGAACAAAATAGCGCTGAACGGGATTCAGATCGAGTCCGTAGCTCCGGCGGATGATGACGTGCTTTCCGTCTACGAATATCTGATCGGCAACGACGAGGTCGCGCGATGAAGAGCATGTGGTGGGCACAAATCACAGCCGTCATCCGCCTGGAGATGAAGAAGACGTTCTTTGCCCGCCGTGGTCTCTGGATTTATGTTCTTGCACTTTTCCGGTCTTGCTTTTTTTTGCATACGGGGTTGCGATCAGAAACCAGGAGCGCCGCACGGCCAAATTGCGCCCGTCAAGGCGAAAAACGTCTGACTTACGCGGACCTGCTTGCTATCCATCCCGGAATGTCCAAAGACGAAGTGTTGGCGACGCTAGGGAAGCCGCCAATCGTGTTGCATTGGGACAAGCGCCCCGCGGTCAGACGAACCAGCGAGAGCCTGTCTCGCTGGAGGAGTACCGATATTCGGATGGTGAGCACGACATTTTCATCAGATTCACTGGTGACACGGTGCGGAGTGTGAGCCGGGATACAGGTCGCAGAGTGTGATTACAACGCGGCCCGCGATCTCAATCAGGAATCAGTAGTGTTCGCCGGAGTTTTCCAGTTCTTCTTTCTTCGTCTCGCGGTCTTCTTCGGCTGCCTGGGAATCTTCATGAACCTGTTTCGGGGCGAGATCCTTGATCGCAGCCTGCATTTTTATTTTCTCGCGCCCATCCGACGCGAGGTGCTGACCGTGGGGAAATTTCTGGCGGGCCTGCTGGCAACTTGTGTCATCTTTGTGACCAGCGAGTTGCTGCAGAACCTAATACTGTTTTGGAATATTCCAGCTTCCGCGCGTGATCTTTACCTGTATCACAACCACGGATTGGAGCACGCCGCGGCGTATATGGGAGTGACAGTCCTCGCGTGCATTGGGTATGGCGCGTTCTTCCTGATCGCGGGAATGCTCTTTCGGAACCCGATCCTGCCGACCGCGGGCATCTTGATCTGGGAAGCCGCGAATCCCTTTCTGCCCTCGGTACTCAAACAGTTCAGCGTGATCTATTACCTGAAAGCGCTCTGCCCGGTGGACATCCCGGTGCCGCCCGATACGCCGGCGTTGCTGGCCCTGCTGATTTCCAACTCCGATCCGATTTCGCCGATCCTGGCAATTCCAGGGCTCGTGATCGTCGCACTGGTCGCAGTTTATGTTTCGACTCTGCAAGTGCGCAGGATGGAAATCAACTACACCACCGAATAGCGGTGCGTTAGACCGGCTTCGCCACTGGTCTTTCCTGCAATAGCAACGCAGTCGCCTGCACCCGCGGGTCCTTATGGAACCACCGTTGCACAACATTGTCGCAGAGTAAATTGGCCAGCGAAAGCAGGCTCATGCCCTGGTGGTGAACCATCCACTGCCGGACAACTTCATATCGCGGGCCCATAAATCGCTTGTGTGCGTGCGTGTAGTCCGCCGCTTCGTAGAAACCGTACGAGCCAAACCATCCCATAGAGTCCATACGCCGCAGGTTTGAGAGCGCGGCGGGCAAATCGACGCTTAACGCCAGAAAGGTGGAGTAGGGAGAGATGATCAGCGCTTCCGACTCGCTTTTCTTGATCGCGAGGTTCGGAACGCCGAACGCTTCATAGTGATAATCTCCCGCTTCGTTGCGCCGGGCGCATGCAGATTCTGAAATCCCCCATGGGACCCCCTTATTGCTCGCGTACGCCTGCTGTGAACGTACAGCCGCAACCAATGACCGATCGAGCAGCGTGTTCGGATAAGGTTGCATCCAGATGGCGGGCATCAGGTACTCGAACATGGTTCCAGTCCACGAGAGCAAAACCGTCTGGCCTTGATGGGTGGCGAAGGGCGCGCCGAAGCTGGAACCATGAATCTTGCGGGATGTCGTCCTTGGCCACAGCAACGAAAATGGCAGTCCTCGGCTCGGTCGCCAGCAAGTCGTAGTAGTAAGGCTGCAATTCCTTGGATTCCGCGTCAACCCCGACCGACATCAGCATGCGCTCGTTGTCGAATAGGAATTTGAAATCCATAGCGTCAGCCAGTTCGTCGGCTTGCCGGCAGACTTCGCGCATCTGATCGATGAGTTCCAGCGCATGCAATCGGGCGTTAGCGAGCATGCCCCGCAACCGCTCGCCAGCCGATTGCCTTCCATCGGCGCTAGAAGCTGCCAGGTCGAGACGCGACTCCAGCGACGTGATGAGCGCAGGAAGTTGCTCGATGGAAACTGTTTCCGCGGAGCTAGCCTCGAGCAGAGACTCTCCGAGTTCCGCAAACGCCGGCAAGGTCCAGGGCATGTAGGTCTCCGCCAGATCGTAAATGGCCCGAACTCGCAATCGTGCTTCGTTTCGAAACCAGCGAACGTCAGCGGAGCGCGATGCATCGCTGCTCTTATTCTGCCGTAGCAACTTCTCGCCGAAATTCAGGACAGCAGAGAGCCACTCGCCCCGCTCAAACTGTTCTTCGCACCTCCGCAAAGCGCGTTTGGGAAAAGCTCGCAAGTCAACCAGCACTTGGAGGTGGTCTAAGAGTCCATCGGCTAAAGTCTTCGGAAGCAGCGGCCGTCGCAGTCGGTCGCGGAATCCCTGACGCAATGTCCACAAAGACGCCACCAGGTTGCCATTGTCAACCGAAGAAATGAAAGCTGGTTTCTTTGCTTCCAGGGTGCGCGTCTCGTACCAATTCATCAGGTGCCCGCGATATTTCTCGAGCTGCGTCAGGCTGGTTAATGTCTTCCGCGTAAGGTCCAGCATTTCGGGAATGGTCAGATATCCAAATTCGGCGGCGACCTGGCGGGCGTTGAGCAGAAGTCCGAGATTCGTCGGAGAGACGCTGGCGGCAACCTTGCGCGGTTCGTCTTCAATATTGTCTGGGATGAGCCAGTTGTGTTCTTCCGTGGAGAATTCCGCAAAGTATCGCCAGATATGGAGCGTGGACCGGCGCAGCATCCACCGGTCCCGCGCCGCGATCTCGGGGCGCGGTTTCGTTGGACTCGCATTCAGCCAAAGGACAAATGGTTTACTGCACAGCCACAGAACCAGGATTGGCAGCGCGGCCCAGAACGAATGGTGGTGCGTGAACCAGATCAGCGCTCCCAATCCGATGGCCACGAAGGGCATCCAGTTAATGTATCGATCGATGGCGGCCCGCTTCTTCCCCAATTCCGCTTCCGCCGCGGTTTCCCATTCCAACAGTCGCTCGCGCGTGACCAGTCGTCGAACAAGTGCGCGCACAACCGCATCCATGGATAAGAGAGTCTGGTGCGCGAGCAACGTCAGGCTGAGTAGAACGGTGAGGTTCGATTCCAGCAGATTGTGGAATGCGTCAATCGCGATTCCGGACTGCCATGACCCTACGGCGCGGGTCAATGCGAAGAGAAACTCCACCCAGGCTGGCACGAACAGGATGCCAATCGCAGCCACGGTCCACCAAATCGGGTGCCGCATCACAAACCACCCGAACAAGAGGAGGACCAGCATAGCCGGTTCGACCAGGCTGCGGCGCAAGTTATCGAGAATCTTCCAGCGCGAAACCAGAGAGATCGGATTACTTACTAGTGTGCCCGACTCATCCGGAACCCGATCCGTCAGCCACTGCACAACCTGCCAATCCCCACGCAGCCAGCGATGTTTTCGGCGGCCATAAGCGCTGTAATGTGACGGATAGTCTTCGATGACCGAGATATCGCTGGCTAGTCCCGCCCTCGCGTACGCTCCCTCGATCAGATCGTGACTGAGCAGGGAATTCCGGGGAAAGCGTCCACACAGCACGCGAAGCATGGTGTCGACTTCGTAAATACCCTTGCCGGTGAACGAACCTTCGCCGTACAGATCCTGATACACATCGGAACTGGCCCGTGAGTATGGATCCAAGCCAGTCTCACCCGCAAAAATAGTCGCCAGGCGGGAACCAGCAGTGCACTGCACGCTGATATCGACCCTGGGCTGCAATATGCCATAGCCGGCCACAACGATGTTGTCATCAGGATCGACGATCGCCTGGTTCAATGGATGCGCGAGCGCGCCTACCATGCGTTGCGCCGATCGGCGAGGTAGTTCTGTGTCGGTATCCAGCGTGATTACGAAGCGGACCTTCGGCAGGATCGAGAGATTGCCAATCTTCACCGGAAAACTGTCATAGTGTCCCCGCAGAAATTGGTTCAGATCGAGAAGCTTTCCGCGTTTGCGTTCCCATCCCATCCAGCCCTTCTCGTGCGGGTTGTAGACGCGGTGGCGATGAAGATGGAAGAACGACCCTGCACCCTTGGACGCATATCGCTCGTTCAAGTCGCAAATGAGCCGGGAGCACAGCGCGACGAGTTCACTCTCTTCCGGCGCAGGCTGGCGCGAATCCGGCAGATCGGACAAGATCGCAAAGTGGAGGTTGGAATCGTGATTGCCGACGTAGCGGACTTCCAGTTGCTCGACCAGATGCTCAACCTGCTTCTCGCTGAGCAGAAGGGTGGGAATTGCGACCAGGGTGACGCAGTCATCCGGAATCCCGCAAGAGAAGTCCATCTTCGGCAAGATCGACGGCTGCAGCAGGTTTGTAGTCAAGTAATTCATGACCTGAACCGCCGCCTGCGAACTGGGAATTGCCAGGATCGCCATCGACAGCAATACCAATTGCAACGGTGTGGTGGGAGGAGTCAGCAACCACAGGATCCCGGTGATGATCACCAGGCTCAGAGTTGCCGTTCCGACCAAAAGGAACTTGTCCGGGTTACTTCGCAACCATATGCGGAGCCTTTCTCCGAGAGTTGGGTGATAGCCGATGCTGCGGCGCAGGTCTACAGCACCCTCGGCGACAAGATAGTAGCCGATGTGCGATTCGCGGACGGCAATGCGAGGATCGGCGTATTTTCTAGCTTTTGCACGCCGCGCTAGAGCCAGTGCATCTTTTGCGACTTCGACTTCCGTCTGCTCTGAGCGGGCGGCGAACTGCGCCACCTTCTCCCGATACAGATTCTGGCTCTCCGCGTCCATCGAGGCGAAAACTCCGACAGGATCCTGCCGAAGGATTCCGTCGAACGGCAGCAGCGATTGCAGTTCTTCCTTCCACGATGTCTGAGCGATCTTGCGGAAACTTAGAATGTATGGAAGCACCTGATTTATGGAAGTGGAATGCGCCTTGATGACCTCCATGCCGGATTCGGCAATCTTCTCGAGAATGATCAACTTCAGGGCCGGCACCAGAGCCCCGATCTCATGGAACTTCAGTGGAGTGTGTTCTTCGAACGCAAGGCAAAACGCGGTGAACTGCTCCTTCGAGAAGTCGATGCTGGCCTCGGAGAGGAACGCGTCTGCAATAGCCAGCACGCGCGGCAGGATGTCGATCTGGTTCGAAACGACTGGCAACGTGCTTTGAGGCGCGAGTTCACCCTCAAGCTGGCGAGCGGCCAACGAAAGCTGCTGGCTATTGTCGCGGAGCCACAGCAGGTCCTCCGACGATCTATCCTTTTCATAAGCGATAGTGACCTGCTTGAACAGCTTCGCAAAGGTAGCCGAGAGGTCCTCACAACGCTGCGAAAGCATGTCTCCGGAAGGCCGGTCCGGCAGCCAACTCAGGCGTGCAGCAAGTTCGAGCGCCGTGCTGCGCAAGGTGCAGGTCTCGCTTCGATCGACGGGCGTTTCCACATGCCGCTCTTCTTCACCAATAACGCTGCCGGTTTGAATATTGGGCCCCATCATTCCTCAATTCGTTTCTAATCTCGTCTGCGCCGGTTTGTCTTTTAGCGATAGCTTGCAGCTTGCAGTTCAAACATCTCGGCGTAGCGCCCGCCGAGATGTGTCAATGATTCGTGATCGCCCTCTTCCGCGATGCGCCCGTGTTCCAGCACCACGATCCGATCGGCCATCCGGACGGTTGAAAATCGATGGGAAATGAACACTGCCATCTTTCCCGCAGTGAGTTCGGCAAAGCGTTGGAACACTTCATACTCGCTGCGCGCGTCCAGAGCAGAGGTGGGCTCATCGAGAATCAACAACTGCGCGTCCCGCAGATAAGCGCGGGCGAGTGCGACTTTCTGCCATTCGCCGCCCGAGAGATCCACGCCTTGTTCGAAGCGGCGGCCTAACATCTGGTCATAGCCGGAAGCCAGCTTGGCCACAACTTCGTTCGCCATGCTTTTGTGCGCGGACTCCTTAAGCAGATCGAGATTGTCAACTTCCTCGATGCGTCCAACGGCGATGTTTTCCCGCGCCGTCATCTCGTAGCGCATGTAGTCCTGAAAGATGACCCCGATCTCTTTGTAAAGATCCCCCAGGTCGTACTCGCGCAAATCCACGCCGTCCAGAAGAATTTGTCCCTCGGTCGGGTCATAGAGGCGGCAGAGCAACTTCACAATCGTCGTCTTGCCCTCACCGTTTTCTCCAATCAGCGCAACCCGCTCTCCGGGACATAGTTGAAAATTCAATCCATTGAGCACGAGCCGTGAAGATCCCGGATAGCGGAAGGAAACATTTCTGAATTCGAATCCATGCAGGATGGGGCGCGGCGCGGGCAGGGCATGGGGCCTCGAGCGGATCGTCGGCTTCATCTCGAAAAAAGCAATCAGATCCGTCAGGAAGAGAGCTTGATCTGCGATGGTCGATAAGGTGGAGAAAGTCTGTTGCAGGTTCGAACTCGCATCGCGAATGGCATTTGCCAGGAATGTCAATGTGCCCAGGCTGAAAACGCCAGTGACTGTGCGCCATACCGCATACACATAAGCGGTGTAGTAACCGGCAGTTCCGATGGCCGAGAGAACCGAGCCGACAGCGACCTTTTTTCGCGCGAGATCGATGTCCTCTTCGTAGACTTGATTGGCGAGCCGTGTAAATTTGCCGGTGAGAAAATCCTTCAGCCCAAACAGCTTCAATTCCTTGGCGGCCTCTTTGCTGCCCCCCAGAATTCGCAGGTAATCCAATTGGCGGCGGACCGGTGTCTGGCGGAAGTTCTTGGCGTATCCGAGGAATGCAAAATGGGTTTCTCCCACAAACGCCGGAATGACGCCGATGACCAGAAGCAGAAGAAGCCACGGCGAAAACAGCATGATCGAGATTGATAGTGTGATCGTCGTGATGACCTGCTGGATCAGCCGCCCAATCGCCTGGATCATGTACAGACGGTCGGTCGCCTGGACGCGCGCTCGCTCCAGCCGGTCATAGAACACCGGATCTTCGTAGGCAAGCAGATCGAGGCTGGCGGCGTGCTCCATCACGCGAATGCTGATGTAGCGCATGTACTTGCCCGCGAGCAGCGCATCGGAATAATCGATCGCCCGTCCCAGCAGTGAAGTGGCTACCGCCAGCCCGAATTCCCCAGCGACCAGCCACCAGAGCCGGTGACCGACCGGCTGATGAGTAGTCACAAGGCGAACTATCGTATCGATGATGAGTTTCGATACCCAAAACAGCGCGACCGGTAGCAGCGAAGCCAGAACGCGAGAAATAACTCCAAAGACAACGACCGCGCGGCCCGATTCCCAGACGAATCGCAGGACGACAGGTACGTTGCGCAGGGCCGACAACCGGTCCCGCCATCCGCTCCAAAACTCAGGTCCTTCTTTCATGACGTGACAAGTGTCCTGGCCCTGTGAACCATTTTAGCGACTCGGAAAAACAAAGTTAATATACAGAGCAAGGCCAGCCCCCGAACAACCTTTTGATGAAAAAAAAGCTCTCCCGGTTGGTGAAAGCAGAAACTAGTAGGCCTAGGGCTAATGGCGGGTCGAAAGTAAAGATTAACCTTGAATCAAAGGCTCTTTACTGCGAATGAGGGCGCACCGCGTTCCACAGTTTCCTGACATCCTCTTCGAGAACTCCGAAGCGCTGGTACTCGCGACCTTCACCTGCTCCCATCATAACTTCGGTATTCCGGAAGACCATAGGGCTCGGGAGTACAGTCCGTAGCCCGACATGGATTTCGCTTGCTCCGGTCTTGTGGACGAGATCCACTGCAGTGTCAGGTTTAATACCACCGCCCGGCATGACGATAATCCGCCTGTCTGCTTTCTTGATTAGATCGGCGATCTTTTCCTGTCCCAAAAGGCACGTGCGCTGACCGGCCGATGTCAATACGCGATCAAACCCTATGCCGCACAAGTCTTCGAGAGCCTGAAACAGGTCGGCGGTCATGTCAAAGGCTCGATGGAACGTGACCGAGAGGGGACGCGCCAGGTCCAGCAACTCTTGCGCACGCGGAGTATCGACGTGGCCATCCAGATCGAGAATGCCGAACACAACGCCCTCAACTCCGAACTGCTTCACCCGCTCGATGTCGCGCCTCATCGCGTCGAACTCGTGTGCGTCGTAACAAAAGTCGCCGCCACGCGGACGGATCATCACGTGCAGGGGAATCTTTACTGCGGCTCTCGTGGTTTCGATCAGCCCGGCGCTCGGAGTGGTTCCGCCTTCCATCAGGGCGCTGCCGAGTTCCACGCGGCCGGCGCCTTCCGCGTTGTGCCGTAAGGGCTGAGGCAACAGAATCGACGGACACTTCAATCAGGACTTCAGACCTTGGTGCGTTCATAAACGTGTGTGGTTAAGGGCCGCTGTTGCTATTGACGTTCAGGCAATCCCGAGCTGTTTTTGAATCTGCTCCAAGGGCACGCCTTTCGTCTCCGGGACCAGCATCTTCACCCAGATCAGCTGCAAAACCATCATCCCGGTGAAAAACGAAAAGATGTAGCCGGGCGGGAAAGCATGGACCATTTTCGGGAAGATGTTCGTTAGCAGCGCGGCGAAGATCCAGTGCGTGAAGCTCCCCAGCGTTTGCCCTTCGGCACGATGGCGGTTAGGGAAGATTTCAGAGATGAATACCCAGATTACGGCACCTTGACCGATCGCGTGCGCTGCGATGAAAGCGAAGATGCACGCGGGCACAATCGAGAAATGTTGTGTGAAGAAGGCCCACGCTACCGATCCCAGCGACGCGATGTAGCCAAACGAGCCCACATAAAGCAAGGTCCGTCGCCCGAGCCGGTCAATCAACCATAGGCCCACAAACGTGAATGCAAGATTGGTGATGCCAATCCCGATGGATTGCAGCAGGGCGGCTTTCGCGGCCAAACCCGTGAGCTCGAAAATCCGGGGTGCGAAGTACAAGATGGCGTTGATGCCCGACAACTGGTTGAAAAATGCAATCAGAATGGCGAGCAGAATCGGTCTTTGGAGCCGTTTTGTCCAGAAATTTGCAGAGGATACCTGCCCCGACGATGCCGCCGCGATCTCGTTGGCTTCGGCTGCGATTTCGGCCGCAGGAGCATCTGGCCGCGTTCTCTGCAGAATATCCAGAGCCGCCTCCCGGTCCCCTTTCTTGCTGATCAGCCAGCGCGGGCTTTCGGGCAGTCCGAAACAGAGCAGCGCGTACAAGAGCGACGGAAATGCGGCTACGCCTAGCATCCATCGCCAGGAATTCGTTCCAACGCCCCCGAGGATGGCGTTCGAAACGTAAGCGATCAGGATGCCGAAAACAATGTTGAACTGAAACATCCCCGTAAGGCGTCCACGATACTTTGGCGGCGCGATTTCAGAAATGTACATCGGCGCGACTACAGTAGAAATTCCGATGCCAAATCCGCCAATCACGCGGGCCGCAATGAACGTTTCTACGTTCGGCGCCAGTCCAGAACCAACGGCGCCAACGAAGTAGAGCATTCCAATCCAGAGCAGGGTGGCCTTGCGTCCGAAGCGATCGGCTGGCCAGCCACCCAGGAGAGAACCGACAACGGTTCCGTAGAGGGCCGATGCCATGACAAAACCGTGCAAGTTGTCACTTAGTCCCCAAAGAACTTGGATCGTTTTCTCGGCGCCGGAGATGACGACCGTATCGAAGCCGAACAGGAATCCGGCGAGCGCGGAGGTCAACGACCAGAAGAAGATGCGTCCGTTCATAGAGAGAGACGGAGCTTACCACAGAACCCTAGCGATTCACCGCGACTTAGACGGGAAGAACTCGAGCTCAGCTTTTCGTCAGCGGGTAAGCCTTCTCCCGCCAACCGCGAATGCCGCCGTCCATCGAAATCACGTTGGTGTAACCCATCTTCTGTAGATTGTCGGCCGCGAGCGCTGATCGAAATCCGCCGCCGCAGTAGAGGATCATCTCGGTATCGAGTCTGGGAACCCGCTCTTCGATGTCGCGCTCAATTACGCCTTTGCCCAGGTGAATGGCACCTGGAAGGTGGTCGTTGGCGTATTCGCTCTCTTCCCGGACATCCACCAGGAGAAAGTTGTCTCCGCGATCCATTCTCTTCTTTACTTCTTCGACATTGGTCTCGCGGATGCGCTTTCTGGCGTCGTCAACGATGCTAAGAAATCGCGGAGGATGCTGGTGGGCCATAACGTTCTCCTTTCGATGTGCTTTGCAGGGGCGTTGATGCGTGAACATGGTAGCAAGCCTTAGCCAATCGTGCATCGCGGAGGCTTCGATTAGCATGTTGGCGTGACTTCGGGCAACGAATCTCGTCGAATTGGACTGGCCAGGGCCCTTTCCAAACTGGGGTACTGCTCACGCTCGCAAGCGAGTGTGCTGATCCGCGGCGGACGCGTCCTTCTGAACGGACGCGTGCGGCGGGATCCGGAGACGCCGGTTAGGGTCGAGCATGACCGCATCTCGATCCATGGTCGAACCGTCGAATCCGCCCGGAAAGTCTATCTCGCCATGAACAAGCCTCGCGGCCTGGTTACGACTGCTTCTGACGAGAAAGGACGCGAGACGGTCTATTCGGTCCTCGCCGCCACGGGCGAGGTTTTGCCATGGGTAGCTCCGGTTGGGCGTCTCGACAAGGCCAGCGAGGGACTTCTGCTGTTGACCAACGATTCCGAATGGGCGGCGTCTGTAGCCTCGCCGGAAACGCATCTTGAGAAGACCTATCACGTTCAGATCGGAACTGTTGCCGGCGAGAAATTGCTGCAATCAGTGATTCGCGGAATCGACATCGGGGAAAGTGGAATCGTGCGGGCGAGGAATTGCCGCCTGCTCCGTACTGGAGAGAAGTACTGCTGGATCGAGATCACGCTCGACGAAGGCAAGAACCGCCAGATCCGTCGCATGATGGCCGCTCTCGAGGTCGAGGTTCTGCGGCTGCTGCGAATTTCTATTGGCCCGCTGCAGCTCGGAACGCTAGCTAAAGGAACCTACCGCCATCTCACATCGCATGAGAAGCTGGCGATCGATCGTGCGATGAAGAAGGCCTGATGTAGCCTGCGTGCTAGACTCCGTTTCTTGCATGCAAACCGCATTGACCGACCCAACATTCCTTCCCGCAGTCGAAATGGCGCGCCAGGTCCGCGAGAAGAAGATCTCGCCAGTCGAACTCGTGGAAGCTCACCTGGCGAAGATTGGAAAGCTAAATCCAAGGCTGAATGCCTTTGTGCAAGTCGACGCCGAACGTGTGCGCCTCGAAGCCAAGCGGGCCGAAGCGGAACTGACGGGCGATCGCGCTCTTGGTCCGCTGCACGGAGTCCCGATCAGCATTAAGAGTTCGATCGCCGTCGCCGGAATGAGATGTGAGTCCGGCACGCGTCTTCGCTCCGGAAAGGTAGCACAGCAAGATGCTCCCCTGGTTGCACGTCTGCGCCAGGCTGGCGCGATCGTGCTTGGGGTTACCAATACTCCCGAGCTGTTGATGGCGTGGGAGACCGACAATCTGCTGTATGGACGAACGAATAGCCCGTGGGACCTCGATCGCACTCCCGGCGGTTCCAGCGGCGGCGAGTCGGCGGCGATTGCATCAGGAATGTCGGCGGGGGGCGTGGGCAGTGACGGCGGTGGCTCCATCCGGGTGCCGGCTCATTTCTGCGGCATCTGCGGACTTAAGCCGACTCCGGGACGAATCCCCGCTACCGGCCACTACCCCCCGTCCGGTGGGCCTTTTGCGCTCATCGGAGTCGTCGGTCCGATGGCGCGAACCGTGGAAGACCTGAAAGTTCTCTTCGAAGTGATGCAAGGTCCCGATGATGGCGATCCTTGCGCCGCCCCCGTCCCGCTTCGGTGGCCAAGCGCCGGCGAGATTAAACGCCTCAAGATCGGCTACTTCGAGGATGATGGGCGCACACCCGTTGCGCCCGAAATTCGGCAGGCGGTACGAACCGCTGCCGACGCTCTCAGCCACGCTGGATTCGACGTTGAGGCCTTCCGCCCCGCTGGCCTGGAAGAAGCCCGACAGTTGTGGCAGAAGTTCTTTGTGGGTGCCGGTGGCATGATCATTGATCCAATGTTTGCCGGACGCAAATATGACCAAAGCCCAATCATGAAGCAGTTCCTCGAATGGTCCGCCGCGGAACCGGCTCGCACCGGCGAATCGCTGCTCGAAGCCTGGATCCGCCGCGACACCTTGCGCGTGGAATTCCTCGTCCAAATGCGGGAGTATCCGATTTTGTTATGTCCTCCGGCAGCCGTTCCTTCCTTTCGACACGGCGAGCGTACCTGGAGCGTAGAAGGCCGAACGGTCCATTATCTCGATGCTTGGAGTTACACCGAATGGTTCAACTTGCTGGGGAATCCCGCCGCCGTCGTCCCGGTCGCTCAGTCTTCTGCAGGATTGCCAGCGGGGGTGCAGATCGTGGGTCGACCCTGGGAGGAAGAACAGGTCTTGATGGTCGCCGCCGAAGTGGAGAAAGCGTGCGGCGGATGGAAAAAGCCTCCCCTCGCGTGATCGTGACCAGCGCCACTTTCTCTCCCGGCAATAAAAGCAGTTGAGGGGGGGCAAAGGGGACAAGTCGTTAGTACTTTTACATTATTCCTCACTTGTCCATGAGTGTGTAATTTGTCGTCACCGGATTTCGGCACTGTGGGCCGAATCCTTTCGGTGCACTCATCTATCATGGGGGAAATGAAAGAATGGGGAAGATAGCCACGCTTTTGGCTTGGTTGGTAGCTTTCCTTGCGATTTCCGCCGCCTACCTGTACGCATTTCCTCAGCCGAACATTCCTTACGCCGGCGTCGTACTGTTGCATGCCGCAGGCGGCGTGCTGGCCGCAATTCTGTTGATCCCGTTGCTGCTGAGACTGGTGCGCTCGGGAAGCGTTCCGGCGCGAGTTGGCTGGGTGCTCATCGCGGCAGGCGCAGTCGTGGGCTTGATCCTGATCAAAACCGGAACGCCACGTTCGGAGTGGAACAAGCTCTATCTTCACATCGTGGTGTCACTGGCAGGTGTCGGACTGCTGGTTGCGGACTGGTGGGGCCGCCGCCGAAGCACGACCACCTCGAGCTCGGGCGTGTTTGCTTCGATCGCTCAAGTTGCGACCTGCCTCATGGTCGTGGCCGGAATGGGTTACGGAGCCAACTATATCCGGCAGAGCTGGCAATCCCGTAACCGTATTGAGAATCCGGGCATGCCTCCCGCCACGATGAATGGCGAAGGAGACGGCCCCCAAGGCTCGTTTTTTCCAAGTTCGGCGCAGGTTTACGGCAACCAGAAAATCCCCAGCAAGTTCTTCATGGAATCGGACTCGTGCAAGCGCTGCCACGAGGATATCTACAACGACTGGTTCAGTTCGGCGCACCACTTCTCGTCGTTCAACAACCAGTGGTACCGCAAATCAATCGAGTACATGCAGGATACGATCGGGACCAAACCTTCGAAATGGTGCGGCGGATGCCACGATCCAGCAGTCCTCTATGCCGGCCTGATGGATACGCCGATTAAGAAGATCGTGCATCGTCCGGAGTCGCAGGCCGGGCTCGGTTGTATGATGTGCCACTCCATCGCCCACGTGAAGAGCACCATGGGGCAGGCGGATTTTTATCTCGAATATCCCAAGCTGCACGAGCTCGCGGCCACGAAGAATCCCGTCGCCCGTGCGCTGCATGATTTCCTGGTTCAGCTGAATCCTGAACCCCATCGGCGTGTTTTCCTAAAGCCCTTCATGCGCGACCAGACGGCGGAATTCTGCTCGTCCTGCCACAAGGTTCATCTCGACGAACCCGTGAACCATTACCGTTGGGTGCGTGGCTTCAACGAATACGATAACTGGCAGGCCAGCGGAGTCTCAGGTCAAGGTGCCCGGTCCTTCTACTATCCGCCGAAGCCGCAGCAGTGCGCCGATTGCCATATGCCACTGCAGGCCTCTAGGGATCAAGGAAACATCAAGGGCTTTATCCACTCGCACCGCTTCCCGGCGGCGAATACGGCGGTGCCTACCGCCAATGAGGACGCGCCGCAGCTTAAGCTGACGGAAGACTTCCTGAAGAATGGCATCGTCTCGGTCGACATCTTTGCGCTCTCTCCAGCGCAAGCTCCCTTGAAGCCGGGCGCGTCGATGCAGTCAGATTTATCGACAACCTTTGCTGTCGGAGAAGAAGCGGAAAGCAAAGTGAACGCCGAAACTGCCGGCGAGGCGGCGCCCATCACCGCTCCGCTGAACCGAGTGCAACCTGCGCTGCGGCGGGGCGACACGGTTCGCGTCGATGTAGTCGTGCGCACAAAGAAGGTCGGCCACTTTTTTCCCGGCGGTACCGTCGACGCCTATGACACCTGGCTCGAACTTAAAGGCACCGACGATAAGGGCCAGACAATTTTCTGGAGCGGTATGGTCGAGGATAATGGCCATGGACCTGTCGAAAAGGGAGCGCACTTCTACCGCTCACTGCAGATCGATGCCCATGGCAATCCGATCAACAAGAGAAATGCCTGGGCAACGCGAGCCGTGGTCTATGTGCGTTTGATTCCTCCCGGTGCCGCCGACACCGTGCACTACCGCATGTTCATTCCGCAGAATGCGGGCAACAAGATCACGCTTCATGCCCGGTTGTGTTACCGCAAGTTCGCATGGTGGAATACGCAGTTTGCATTTGCAGGAAAGCCAGATCCCGGCAAGGCGGGCGAGGTGGGGTCCGATCACGACGATCGACCGGTGACCTTCACCGCGTCGCTTAACGGCATTTCGGCCAAGGAAGAAAAGATTCCTGATCTTCCCATCGTCGCCATCGCCGAAGACCAAGTGACCCTACCAGTCGCAGCCCACAACGCCCCGGAGCCCGAACCCAGGACTGTTGCCGTCAAGCAGGAATGGCAGCGCTGGAATGACTACGGTATCGGATTACTCCTGCAGGGAGATTTGAAATCCGCTGCCGCCGCTTTCCAGAAAGTGACCGAAGCCGATCCCAACAATCCCGACGGCTGGGTGAACATTGGACGCTGCGCCGTGCAAGAAGGAGACATGGCGCGCGCTCGCACTGTACTGGAAAAAGCCCTATCACTTTCCCCACAGCTTGCGCGGGCCAACTACTTCTACTCCAGGGTCCTCCGGTCCGACGGAAATTACGATGGAGCGGCCGCACGGTTGCGGATTGTTTTAGCGCAATATCCGCGTGATCGAGTGGCGCTGAATGACCTGGGCCGAATTCTCTTCTTGCAGCGCAAGTACGAGGAAGCAGTCAAGGTGCTGCAATCGGTGCTCGAGATCGATCCCGAAGATCTTCAGGCGCATTACAACCTGATGCTTTGCTATAACGGGCTGGGCAACGAAAAGCTTGCGAAAGAGCACGAGGAACGCTATCGGCGCTTCAAGGCGGATGAATCCTCGCAGGCGATCACCGGGCCATATCGCCAGCATCATCCCGAGGACAATAACGAGCGCCAATCAATTCACGAGCATGTGTCGGCGCCCCTGCCGATTCTCACTGCGGCACACGTAGCGACAGCCGCCTCGGCTGTCCGGCGACGCGAAGCGAGCCGCACGGCCGCAGCATCCGCTGGAGGCTCTAAATAAATGTTCGCTGAAAAAGAATTCACCACAGAGTCACAGAGACCCGGAGCGGGCCTCGTCTCAATTCTTCTCCGTGCCTCCCTATCTCCGTGGTTGGTTCTCCTTGCACTGTCTGTTGCTGCGCCCGCGCAAGAGCAAATCCATTTCCGCGACATTACCGCGCAGGCGGGCATTCACTTCAGGCACAACAACGGCGCGTTCGGCAAGAAGTGGCTGCCTGAGACGATGGGCCCCGGCTGCGCCTTCATCGACTACGACAACGATGGATATCCCGACGTCCTGCTGGTGAACGGCGACGATTTCCCCGGCCACCCGCATGCCGGAGCGACCACGCTGAAGCTCTATCACAACAATCACGACGGTACCTTCACCGACGTTACCCGCCGCGCAGGGTTGGCCGTTCCCATGTTCGGATTCGGTGTAGCCGTCGGCGACTACGACAACGACGGTTTCGACGACATCTTCATCACCGCGCTGGGCCAGAGCCATCTTTTCCACAACAACGGCAACAGCACCTTCACCGACGTCACTAAAACGGCCGGGATGTGGGGGCCCAGCGAGTTCTCGACCAGCGCGGCATGGGTCGACTACGACCGGGACGGCAAACTCGACCTTGTCGTCGCAAACTACGTGCAATGGAGCGAGCAGGGAGACCTTTACTGCACGCTGGATGGCGCCCATAAATCCTATTGCACGCCCGAGTCCTATAAAGGAACGTCGGTTCGCCTCTGGCATAACTTGGGCGGCGGAAAATTTGAAGACGCAACTCAAAAGGCTGGCCTCGGTGATCCCACCTCGAAGAGCCTCGGCATCGCGATTCTCGATTACAACGGCGATGGATGGCCTGACATCCTGATTGCCAACGACACGGAACCCAACAAGCTCTATTTAAATAAAGGAAACGGCAGATTTGAGGAACGCGGAGTCGCTGCGGGCATTGGATTCAGCGAAGACGGCGTGGCTCGCGCCGGCATGGGAGTCGACGCTGCAGATTACGATCGCAGCGGTCATCCCAGCATTCTCATCAGCAACTTCGCCAACCAGATGGTGTCTCTGTATCACAACGAGGGTAACGGCCTCTTCGTCGACGAAGCTCCGCAGTCGGAGATCGGCCGCGACACCCTGGTCACGCTCGGGTTTGGCTGCTTCTTCTTCGATTTCGACAACGACGGCTGGCCCGACATCTTTGTCGCTGATGGCCATATTGAAAACGAGATCGAGCGGGTGCAGAAGCGCGTAAGTTATGCCGAACCTCCGCACCTGTTCCGTAATCTCGGTGGAGGCAAGTTCACTGAAGTCACGCCCCAAATGGGCAAATCGTTCGCCGCTCCGAAGGTGGCGCGTTCGGCGGCTTACGCCGACATCGACAACGACGGCTACCTCGACGTCCTTCTCACCACGAATGCAGGGCCGGCGTATCTGTTCCACAACGAAGGTGGAACGAATCACAGCCTCCGTATCAAGCTCGTCGGAATCAAATCGAATCGCAACGGCATTGGCGCGATCGTTCGCGTAACCTCCGGCGGGGATAAGCAATGGAAGATGCTGCGCTCCGGATCGAGCTATCTTTCGCAAAGTGAATTGGTCCTGACCTTCGGCTTGGGCACCCACGCGAAAGCCGACAATATCGAGATTCAGTGGCCCAGCGGGCAGCTCGACAAACTTTCAAACATCGACGCTGGGCAAACGGTCACGGTGCAAGAAGCGAAGGGAATCACGGGAACTCGGGCGTATGCGCGGCCCATCCCTCCTAGTGATGTCATCCTGAGGAGCGCGAAAAGCGCGCCGAAGGACCTTAGGTAGCGAGGACTCAGGTACGGTCGCGGGTGAGGATTTCAGTGCATGCAGTCTAGGCGCTCTGCTTGCTGCATCTTGCGATTCCAACGTCCTAAGGTCCTTCACAGCCGCTTTGCCGCTGCTCAGCGACTGTCTGATTCGTCAAGGGGAAAGTGTGCCGTGGAAATGTGGAAAACGCGCAGGCGGGTGCGGAGGTGCGGAGAGCACGGGAGCGTTTCCCACATTTCCACGGCACCGGCGGCTACGACGGGGGCGTGGTGGTAAGGGCCAGCGAGGCCATGGGCAAGAGCTGTCGGCGGGCGTCGCGAGCTTTGGCGTTGAGTCGGATCAGGAGCTTGTGGGCGAGGGCGACGAGGATGACTTTTTTGGCCTTGCCGGCGGCGGCGAGGCGTTGGGAGAAGGCGGCGAAATCGGGATGGTAGCGGCGCACCACGCTGGCGACGATGAACAGAAGATGGCGTACCGTGGCGCGGCCGCCGCGAATGGAGCGATGGCCGCGGCGTTGGCCGCTCTCGTCGGCGAGCGGGGCCAGGCCGACGAGTTTGCTGACGGCCTTGTGGGAGAGGGTGCCGATCTCGGGAAGTTCGGCCATGAGGCAGGCGACGGTGCGGTCGGCCACGCCCTTGATGGAGCGGAAGGCGCGATCGAGTTGGTGCCAGAGCGGGTCGGCGTCGATGAGTTGGGCGATGCGCTCCTGCAGTTGCCGGATCTCGGAAGTGAGGAAGGCGAGCAGGCGGGTGAAGGTTTCGAGCACGACCGGGTCGGTGACGAGAAGCCGCTGCTGGAGCTGGGTGGCGCGGGTTTCGGTGAGTTGGCGCAGGCGGGTGACGAGCGCGCGGAGCTGATCGTGTTCGCTGGACTGCGGCGGGTGAGCGACCAGCTTCTGGTTGGCGGCGGCATACTCGGCGATGATGGCGGCGTCGATGGGGTCGGTCTTTTCCAGCCGCCCCATGGACTTGGCGAAGTCGCGCACGGCGCGCGCATTGCAGAGGGCGACGGGCAGGCCGGCGGCCCAGAGCTGGCGATACATCCGGCGTTCGTAACCGCCGCTGGCTTCGACGGCCACGAGATCGACGTGGTGCTGTTGGCAGAGGGCCAACAGATCGGCGATGCCAGTGACGGTGTTGGGGAAACGATGGCAGCGCGGGTTGAGGAAGACGTCGAGGAACTGGGAGGAAACATCGACTCCACAAATGATCTTGGCCACGGTAACCTACCTTGTGCGTGCGATGGAATGGGTCTTGCGACTGTTCGGTCGTACGTGACTTGGGCAGCGGTCCCGGAGCTGAGCGTCGGTGAGTGATCACCACAGGATGAACGGGAGCCGTCCGCCCGCGGGGAGCCGATGCCTCGGCTCCCCACCGCGACATCTTCTTCTAAAATCCGTCGCTGATCTATAGATACAAGGATGACAAGAGTTGGGTTTTTCCCTGTGTTCCTCTGTGCCCTCTGTGGTTAAATCTTTAGCGGAATGAATCTAAGAATTTCTGCTGCCCTTTTCGCCGCGCTGTTGGCGGCTTTCGGACTTCTCGCGCCCGCATCCAAGCCCAATTCCATCGAAGCCGCACGTCTGAACAATCTCGGCGTGGCGTACATGAACCAGCAACTCTTCGAAAAGGGGTTAAAGGAATTCCAGCAGGCTGCCGAGGCCGATCCGAAGTTCGCCATCGCCCGTCTGAACGAAGGCGTCGCCTACCTGAATCTGCAGAAGATCGATGAAGCCAAGGTCGCTCTGGAAGACGCCCTCAAGCAGGATCCTAACAATCCGAACGCCTGGTACAGCCTTGGCCTGCTGTCGAAAAATACCGGCGATGCCCAAGCCTCGATCGATGCCTTCAAGCGCGTCACCGAGATTGATCCCAACGATGCCGATACCTGGTATTTTCTCGGCACGGCGTACGCGCAAGCCAAGCAGTTTCCGCAAGCCATCGAGGCCTTCCAGCACGCCTTGAAGATCAACCCGCTGCATGCGTCCGGGGAGTTCGGGTTATCCCGCGCCTACCAGCAGTCCTCCGATGTCGAGCACGCCCGCGAGCACCTGAAGAGATTCCAGTACATCACGCAAAACAAGATCGGCTCGCCGATGAGCCTCGCCTACGGCGAGCAAGGGCAATACTCGAAGGCGGTGGAGTCGCCTCTGCAACAGTTGAAACCGCCGCCGCAGATCAAAGTGCAGTTCGTGAATGTGACGAAGGAGGCCGGAATTGTTACATCCGCGGGCGGTACAGGTGGCCCGGGCGCCGATTTGGGACCAGGCGCTTGTTTTGTCGATTACGACAATGATGGCAAGCCGGATCTTTTCTTTCCCGACAACGGTGTCAGCGGCGGCATGTCGCTTTATCGCAATGTTGGAAACGGCAAGTTCGAAGATGTCACCAAGAAGGCCGGTTTCGATTCAACGATGCACGGCATCGCATGTACCGCAGGCGATTACGACAATGATGGATTCTCGGATTTAGTAGTCAGTACCAACGCCGAGGTCCTTCTATTCCATAACGAGAAGAACGGCACTTTTAAGGAGGTTCATGCGGAAGCGAATCTTCTCACGAATAACAACAATCTCGGTCTGACTTTCATTGACTACGACCACGATGGCGACCTTGACCTGTTGGTTACGCGCGGCGGCGATAAGGTGGGTTGGGCTGAGATGTTCCGCAATGACGGCAACGGAACTTTCACCGCGGTCACGAGAGAAGTTGGACTTGACGAAGTAGTGGCGTCTGGCGCCGTGAGCGCAGTTGGAACCGACTACAACAACGACAGGGCAATTGATATTCTCGTTCCTCACATCCATCCGGTTGTGCTGGAAAATCCACGTGAAGGGAAGTTTCCCGCGAGGGTTCTTTGGCGCTCGACAATGCCAACCGCGGGCAGGGGCGCCGCGGTGCTCGATTTCGATCACGATGGCTGGATGGACTTCGCTTTCACGCACGATGCCTCGCCCGGAATCACGCTTTGGCACAACGATCACGGCAAGAGATTTGATCAAATAATGCTGCCTGATACGAACTGGGCGCGCGCATACGGCATCGCAGCCTTTGACTACGACAACGACGGATGGGTCGACCTCGTTGCGGTCGGCGAAACCAAAGACGGCAAGGGCGAAGTCCGCCTTTTCCGCAACCTCGGCCCTGACGGCTTCAAAGACGTTACGACCGACGTCGGCCTCGACAAGATTCAGCTCAAAGACCCGCGCGCCATCATCACTGGCGACTATGACAATGACGGCGCCACCGACTTGCTCATCACGCAGAACCACGGGCCAGCCGTCCTTTTGCGCAACGAAGGAGCGAACCAGAATCACTGGCTCAAGCTCTCGCTCAAGGGTCTGAACGACAACAAGTCGGCGATCGGGACGAAAGTCGAAGTCTTCTCCGGCGGCAACCGGCAGAAATTCGAGATCTACGGCTCGAACGGATACCTTGGTCAGAATTCCATCGACATCGTCGTCGGTCTCGGCGAATCGAAAGACGCCGACATCGTACGCATGCTTTGGCCCACCGGCGTCCTGCAGGACGAAATCCAGGTTGCCGGAGATAAGCTGCAGAATTTCCAGGAAATCGACCGCCGCGGCAGTTCCTGTCCGACGCTGTTTGCCTGGAATGGCCAGCGCTACGAGTTCGTCGCCGATATGCTCGGCGCTGGCGTAGTCGGACACTGGGTCGGTCCCAACCAGCGCGATGTTCCGCGGCCGGTGGAGTACATAAGGGTTCCTCGCAGTTCAGTTCGTCAAAAGGATGGCAAGCTGAGTTTCCGCTTCATGGAGCCGCTGGAAGAAGCCGTCTATCTCGATCGCGTGCGCCTGCTGGCGGTGGACCATCCGGCCGATGAAGACGTTTACCCTAACGAGTATTTTGCCTCGAACCCGCCGTATCCCCCATTCAAAGTCATCGTGAGCCGCAACGCGCAGCCCGTCGCCGGAGCGTGGGATGAGCACGGCCACAATGTGTTGCCTGATCTGCTCGCACATCGCTACATCGGCGATTTCTCGATGACACAGTTCCAGGGCTTCGCGAAGCCGCACTCCCTGATGCTTGATCTGGGCCAGCCGTACCATGGCGGCCCGCTCTGGCTCTTGCTTCACGGCGAAATCGAATACTTCAGCGCGAACAGCATGTACGCCGCGTCCCAAGCCAAAATCGAAGCTATCGCTCCGTACGTAGACGCGCTCGGTGCAAACGGGAAATGGAAGCGCGTGATCGACGACATGGGATTCCCCGCCGGCGGCCCTCGCACCATGACGGCCGACCTCACTGGCAAGGTGCCGCCGGGCACCCAGAAGATTCGAATTACGACCAACCTGCAAATCTATTGGGACAACATCCTGGTCAGCCGCACACCGCAACCGGTGGCGCCGGACGCAGGCCGGCTGTCGCGGGGGCGTCCCGCCCACGCATCTTCGGGCGAAATCAATGCAGTTGCGAATCACCAGGACTATCGCCTTACTTCCATCCCCCTGGTCCGCGCCGACCTGGAATTCCACGGCTATCCCTACAAGATCGAGGGCCTGCCACCGGGCAACGTGCACTACGTTTACGAGAAGACCAGCGCTACCGGCCCCTATACACGCCCGCTGGGCACGTACACGCGGTACGGCGATGTCCTTCCGTTGCTCACCGCGACCGATGACAAACTCGCCGTGTTCGGGTCGGGAGACGAAGTGCGTCTCGATTTCGATCCCTCGAATCTGCCTGCGCTATCGCACGGCTGGGTGCGCGACTACTTCTTTGCCGCGAATGGCTACGAAAAGGACATGGACTTTTACGCTGCCGATGGCAACTTTGTTGCCCCGCTTCCGTTTCTGAGCATGGGCGAGTACCCGTACTCGCCGAAAAAATCGTTCCCGCTCGACGATGCGCACGTCAATTATTTGCTCGAGTACAACACGCGCCACATGTCGGGGAACGAGCAGCGTGGCTACTGGTTCGACTACGGCGGGAAGCGATAGGGACGAAATCCTTGGAGGTCACCGCTAAAGAAACAGCGGTGAATAGATAATTGGCTACGGAACCAAGTGAACCGCTGATCGACGGTCATGGTTATACCTGCTCGGTAACCGCACACTCGCCAGAGCGCGGCAATGGGACAACTGTTAGCAGTCACCTAAGCAATGAGTTCTCATGGAACCCTGAGTGCACCCATCAGTGAAAAGAAGAAAGCTTGGACTTGTGCTGACAATTCTTGTACCTATTACCGTTGTTCTGGCGGTGTCTTGGTACGTGAGCGACAGACCAGAGCGCGAAGCTGAGCGCGTGATTCGGAGTTTGTGGACCGTACAGTTAGGAAAAACGCGCGTTGAAGAGGTGATTGACAGACTTCCGGGACTTTGGAGAACTGGTGCCCCAGAATCTAGCTACAGTTTGTTGCTGAAAAACGATCTGCTGTACCATCTGAAGCTCGCTCCGATTGCTGGCGTCATGATCCACATAGGAGCCGAAAAAGGAATCATCGACGAAATACAAATATTCTGGGAAATCGGAGAATCTGGGAATACGGCCGAGGTTCGGTTCTTTCAAGTAGCGAATTATGAGCCGGAGTGTGGACGGAACGTCTGTGTGCGACATCGGAATGGACAAAATGGCCGTCCATGGAGGATTCAGATCGACGCTTCTCCCACAGCCCCATCCGCCGAGCGAAATCGGTTCCTTAGTTTCAACACCTCTTGCTTGTCGAGGATTGGTGGCTGCAAGGACGCGGGAGAATTGCTACCGGTCCCGATCGAGTGACGTCGGGCTATGCGGGCCAAACGACCGATAACCTCAGGGGCTAAAGCCCCGTATTTCTATGGTTGTCGGCGGCACGGCTGAAGCCGTGCCCTTCCCCAGTCGAGCCGTGACCTTCCGAAGTCAAATTATGAGATTGCTGCTGAGAGTGTTGCGTACAGAATCGTTTTAATATTGACATTCCTTCGGCTTCCATACTCCAATAGCCGTTCTCATGGAAACCACAACCGCTGCTTCTGCTGCCGCTCCACGTCTGCGCCGAACGCTCACTCTGTGGGATCTGATTCTGTATGGAATCATCGTCATCCAGCCGGTTGCGCCAATGTCGGTCTTCGGGGTGCTCAGCGATGCTGGGCACGGGCATGTGGTCACTACTCTGCTTATCGCCATGGTGGCGATGTTGTTTACGGCCTTCAGCTACGGCCGCATGGCGCGTGCTTACCCGAGCGCTGGCTCCGCGTTTACCTACGTAGGGCAAGAGATCAATCCCGCGCTCGGCTATGTCACCGGATGGAGCATGACCATGGATTACATGCTCAATCCGATGATCTGCATCATCTGGTGCAGCCAGCAGGCCTTCGTTTTTGCACCGCACTTTCCCTATTGGGCTTGGGCGATCTTCTTTGGTGGGATCTTTACATTCCTAAACATTCAGGGCATCAAGACGTCAGCACGGGTGAATACGGTGCTGGCCGCGGGGATGGGTGCTGTCGTTGCGGTTTTCTTCATGGTCGCCGCGCGTTATATCTTTGGGCATCCACATGATGGTGCTTCCTTCTTCAGCCGTCCTTTTTATGATCCCCAGCTTTTTAACTCCAAGGCTGTTCTAGGGGCGACTTCAATTGCTGTGCTCAGCTACATCGGATTCGACGGCATCTCCACTCTCTCGGAGGAGGCAGAGAATCCCAGACGGAACATACTTTTGGCAACGGTGCTGACTTGCCTCGTCATCGGCATACTGTCAGCGCTTGAAGTTTATGCTGCGCAGCTTGTATGGCCCGCCAGCCAGCCGTTTCCTAACAGTGATACGGCCTTCACCTACGTGGCGGGGCGGGCGTGGAAACCAATGTTTGCGATCCTTGGATTCACCTTGTTGGTAGCCAACTTCGGCTCAGGCATGGGTGCACAGATCGGCGCTGCCCGTCTGCTCTACGGTATGGGACGCAGCAAGGCGCTGCCGCAATCATTTTTCGGCGTGGTTGATCCGAAACGGCATGTCCCGCGCAACAACGTCATCTTCGTGGGAGTCGTCGCTCTTGCCGGGGCCCTGCTGGTGTCTTTCGGACTCTTCAGTTATGGATTGGGCGCGGAGATGCTGAATTTTGGAGCTCTCATCGCGTTCATGGGCGTGAATTTGGCAGCTTTTGTGCGCTATTACGTGCGCGAAGGCGGCCACAACGGTATCCCTCCGCTGATTCTGACCGCGATCGTCATCGGATTGGTACTGTGGCCCGGATCACACTGGACTCTATTGATCGGAGCCGCCGTGGCGCTCGCCGTTATCGCCATTTGGACTCCGCCCCTTGCAGGATTCACGATCTGCTTTTTCCTCTGGAAGAATTTGAGTTGGAAGGCATGGATTGTGGGCGGCATCTGGATGGTCGTAGGAGTCGCTGTCGGGGCGTGGAAGACCCGTGGTTTCCGTGGCGACCTGGTTAATTTCGAACTGCCCGCCGAGGAAAGCTGATCCTCGATAATCATCTTCAGCGACTCGCGACGTGAATCCTGACGGGAATCCGCTGTCCCTCGTCCGGATAGCAGGCGTAGAAATTGTAGAAAAACGCTGCCTCTCTTTGTGAGGCAAAGACGAAGTGAGCGCGTTTTCGGTTACACAATTATCAAATTAGCCCAATTACCAAATCTGCCTCACTCCACGTTCCATCCACCGACCTCCACCGCAGGCCTTGCTGTACCCAGTTCGCTGGCCCGGTAGGTCGCGCTGATCTCTCGCTTCTCGCCCGGAAGCAGCGAAAAATAGTTGTCCTGCCAAACGACGGGAAGGATTTCCTCTCCCTTGAGCCCTTTGTCAACTTTCAGCCGGACGAAGAACGCCAGGCTTTTGCTGGGATTCTCAATCGTCACGTGCGTGATCGCGTCCTCGCCTTTCCGTTCGGTCCGCTCGGTGGTTTTCAGTTTCACCTTCGGTAGTTGGGAGATCGACGTGAAGTCCGCGTAGGAGGCGGTCGGAGTCATCCACCATGTTGTTTTCGCCCAGTCGAGATTCTCGGGCTTGGTCGAGAGCCAATAGAAATTCGAGCCGACGAGTTTGCCGCTCGAATCCTGCAACCGCAGCAGCAGGAAGTAGGCCGGACTCAAGTCCGCCACATTCGGAAGCGTGAATAGTTTCGCCGTGCTGTCGGCGGCGGCATCGACCGTATTCTCTTGCGTGAACTTCTCGGTCATATCTAGGTTATAGATCTTGGTCGTGAGCTTGAGCCCTTTGACGTCCTCATACTGGCTGCTGACCACCCAGATCGAATGGTCATCGTAGCCGTAGATCGGATGCAGCGCCTCCATCGCCTTCTTGGCCCCGAAATAGCCGCCGCCCGGTCGCAGATAGTAGTCGTACAGATGCCAGATCATCGAAGGCCACGCGTTGTTGAGCATCCACTGGATTACGCCTGTGGCCTGGTATTTGTTGCGGCTGTAGGCCTCGTACATCGCCCGCACGCCTTCGTAGGTTTGCATCTGCGACTTGATGGCGAAGTCCTGCACGTTGTCCGACTTGCCGTAACGATTCGCAAGGGCATCGCTGAACACTCCGATGGTTTTGAACTCGCCGCCGCCAGCGTGATAATTCCAGACATCGTCGATCGGCCACATGTGGTCTTTGCCGACCATGGTACGAATGCTCTCTATCGGCGGAACGGCCGGTCCCATGCTGGTTTCGGTGTTGAAGCCGTACGCGCCGCCGCAGCCTCCGGCATTGCACTGCCGCCGCCCCGGCTGACCCTGCGGTGTGTCCATTTGCCAGTAACTCGGCGCGACGTATTCATAGGGACCGGTCATCTTCACGCCGCTGTCGCCGGTGACGCTCGTTTTCTTACCGGTTGCCGACGAAACCACAGGGTTCGGCCAAAACAGATCTTTCTCGACATCGAGATACATCTGTTCCACGTCCGGCGGAGGAGGGTTGTCACTGCCATTCAGCCACATCACCAGGCTGGGATGGTTGCGCAGGCGGTAAATCTGATCTCGCAGCGATTGCTTGGCGATCTCAAAGTCCTGCGGTTGCCAGCGCGGCCATCGTTCCCAAAAATCGCAGCAGCACCATCCGGCCATGACCAGGATTCCTTTTCGGTCCGCCAGATCGAAGAATTCCTTCGTCTCCAGCTTTCCCTCCAGGCGAACCGTATTCAGGCCCATGTCCTCTACGTAGCGCATTTCGTCCTGCAGCCGCTGCGAGTTTTCGCGCAGCATCATGTCTGGTGTCCAGCCGGCACCGCGAATCAGGATATTTTTGCCGTTGATGTGGAAGGCGCGCCCGCCGATCGCGTTGAGGTCGGAGGTAATTTCGCGAATGCCGAATTCCGAATGCGATTCGTCGCTTACCGCGCCCTTGACTTCAAACTTCAGATAGAGCGAATACAGATTCGGCTTGCCCATTTGCGCGGGCCACCATAGGTGAGGATTGGTGACGACAAGCTGCGAGAAGTTGTCAGGTGTGAACGTGATGTCTTTTGTCTCGTTGGGCGCGAGTTCGACGTCCTGTTCGAAAACGAGAGGCTCATCCAGATGGGCGGGCGCATTGAGCGGGTAGGAGTGGATCCCGCCCCAGAGTTTGCCGTGAATGGGGCTGTTGGTGCCGTTTTTCACTTGCGCAGTTACGGTGAGTCGAGCGCTGTCGTTCGCCGGCGGGTTCAGCTTCGAAACAACCGTGGGATAGCGCAATGCGACAGGACCAGTCGTGGTCAAATAGACCTCGCGCCACAGCCCCATGTTCTTGTCCGGAGGCGCCGGATTCCAGTCGACAAACGTGATCGCCAGATCGTGCTCCGTCGGAGCAAACACCTGCACCGCCAGCACGTTCTCTGATCCCGGCTTGGCAGTGCTCGTGATGTTGAGCTCATAAGTCCGCCATGCTCCGGCAACTTCGTCGGAGTTTGCAATTTGCTTCCCGTTCAGGAAAATGTTTGCGCGGTAGTTGATGCCGTTGAACTTCAGCCAGATCGCCTTACCTTTGTACGATGGTGGAACCGTGAACGCCTTGCGATACCACCACGAGACGGCAAACGGACTGTCCGGCGCCATCGCGATATTCGAGAAATTTGCGCCGATCGGATAATTCATTCCGGGATAGCTCCGGAGATTCGTCCCAAAAAACGGATCGGGCAGCGCCTTCTCTTTCACCAGAGCAGCCACCACGGTGGTGGGCACGGTCACTTGGTGCCACCCCTTGGTAGAGAAGGTCGGCGTCGAAATCACTTCCCCTTTGGCTTCGACCTTTGCCGAGGTTTGCAGGGCCCATCCCTCGTGCAAGATGATCTTCGATTCGCTCGTGTGGCGGCTTGGCGCCGCCATCGGAGCCTTCTCCTGAGCCGAGGCGAACGACGGCAGAAACAATTGCGACAGCAGAAATGATGCGAGGGCCAAACGTATGCCTGAGGTCATGATGCTCCTGTGGACTGCGTGCTTGAATACAGCTGCGAGACATTCCCCGAAAACGCCTCGCAGAATGGATAACACTTCTATTAATTCGTTTCAATAGCCGAATTTCAGCGCAAAGCGAGGAGTCGGGCCAGGCCGGAGCCTTCTCGGTCCCAGAGCAATTGTGCACCTATCCGTTGGCGATTCCTCTCTGATTTTAGTTGTCGACTGCAAGACCGAGTTGAGGAGTGCCTCATCCCCTGGGAGCCTTAGCCCCGGCGAGACCTCTCCGGTCGCCTCATTCGTATTCGTTTATAATCAAAAATTGGCTTCGTGGCTCCTGGAGCGATAAGAACATGATTCGATTTCTGCAAACGGGTGGTCAAACCACCAAGTACGTTCTCGGCGGGCTGTTGCTGATTATCTGCGCCTCAATGGTCATCACGCTGGTTCCCGGCGGTCTTGGCGGGGACGTTTTCGGCGGCGCTCCCGGCAAGGGCATCGTTGCGAAAGTGGGCGGCCAAGACATCACCACGGACGAAGTCCGCCAGACTGCCCGCCAGATGCTGCAGCAACAAATGCCGCAAGGCAGCAGCGCCAACATGAGTATGCTCATGCCTTTCTTTACGCAGCGCGCGGCTGAGCAGCTCATCACCCGTCAGGCCCTCATCAATGAGGCCAACCGTATCGGTCTGCGCGTCAGTTCCGACGAAGTAAAGGATGACCTGCAGCACGGCCGGTACGCTGCCACCTTCTTCCCCGGTGGCAACTTTATTGGCCAAGTGGAATATGAAGACATGCTGCAGCGGGCGAATCTGACGCCCACGAAATTCGAGTCCTCCGTTGCGGACGATATCCTTCTTACCAAGCTCCAGGCTTTGATCTCCGGCACCGCCGGCGTTACCGATACCGAGGTTCACGATCTCTTTCTCAAGCAGAACACCAAGGTCAAGTTCGAATACGCCGTCCTGAAGCAGGACGACCTCAAGAAGGGTCTGCACCCCACGGATGAAGAGTTAAGGGCCTATTTCGATAGCCATAAGGCCAGTTACGCGAACTCCATTCCGGAAAAGCGCAAAGTTAAGTACGCGGTCATCGATACCGCAAAGCTGGAGGCTGATGTAAAGGTCACTCCCAGCGACCTGCGCGGCTACTATGATGATCACCGTGAGCAATACCGCGTGCCGGAACAGGTGAAAGTCAGCCACATCCTGATCAAGACGCCGCTTCCCGGTCCGGACGGCAAGGTTGACGAAAAGGGCGTTGCCGAAGCGCAGCGCCGTGCCGAAGACTTACTCATTAAGGTCAAGAGCGGCGCGAATTTCGAGGATCTCGCCAAGAAGTATTCCGAAGACCCCGGCAGCGCCAAGCAGGGTGGATCCCTCGGCTGGATCGGACGCGGCCAGACTGTCCCAGAATTTGAAAAAGCCGCATTCGCGCTCGCCAAAGGGAAGATGAGCGATTTGGTCAAGAGCAGCTACGGATTTCACATCATCCGTGTGGACGACAAGCAGGACGCCCACGTGAAGTCCCTTGACGACGTTAAGTCGGAAATTGAGCCGGCCCTGAAGCACCAAATGGTGCAGCAGTTGGTACAAAAAAAGGCTGACGACCTGCTGAAGCAGGCGCGTAGCCAGAGCCTCGACGCTGCAGCGGCGGCGATGGGGATTCCGGTGATTACGTCGGACTTCTTTTCTCGCAAAGACATGCTGCCGGGTCTTGGGCCGTCGCCGCAGTTTATGGACGCGGTTTTTACCGAACAGGAGAAATCTCCGCCGGATGAGGCCTCTTCTTCGCAAGGCATTGTGGTTTACCAATTACTCGCTATCAAGCCCCCAGCGACACCTACGTTCGAAGAGGTTCGCAGCAAGATCGAAGAGGAATTCAAGACCGAGCGCTCGAGCATCTTGCTTTCACAAAAAGCCCAGGAGCTTTCTGATCGGGCCAAGGCTGAGCACGATCTGAAGCGCGCCGCAAAGGAGCTGGGCGCAACCCTGAAGACCAGCGACTTCGTTCTGCCGGATGGGCAGGTTCCTGATGTGGGCTCCATGTCAGGTCAAGCGTCTGTGGCATTCACCATGAAGCCCGGAGAGATCAGCGGTCCCATCAGCAACGGTGGGGATGCGTCCGCGCTCCAGGTGCAGGAAGTCCAGCCGCCTTCGGATGCCGATTTCGCCGCGAAACGCGATCAGATTCGCGACCAGTTGCGTCAGGAGAAGCAACGCGAGCGCTTTGAGCTCTTTGTCAGTAATATCGTCGATGAGATGACAAAATCGGGCAAGATCAAGCGCAACGAAGAAGAATTGAAAGCCCTGAGCCGCTCCGGCGGCGAGCCAGGAATGTAGAGCCGCAGTGTCATGTCACTTCCGCGCGCCGCTGGAATTCTGCTACACCCCACGTCTCTGCCTTCCGGCGGCGGAATTGGGGACTTTGGTCCCGCGGCGTACCGTTTTGCCGATTTCCTGGCTTCGGCGCGCCACGGCATCTGGCAGGTTCTCCCTCTCGGTCCGCTGGGATACGGGAATTCACCGTACTCGTCGACCTCGGCATTCGCCGGCAACCCACTGCTAATCAGCCTGGAGCGTCTCTCCGATCAGGGCTGGATCGACCGCTCCAAAATCGAAAAGCTGCCGCCTGCGGATGGGCTTGTCGAATACGATCGCGTCTTCGCCCAGAAGATGCCACTGCTCTTTGAAGCGGCGAGGAATTTCATACGCTCCGGGTCCAGCGAGCTTCGCAACCGGTTCGATTCTTTCCGCAGTGAGAATTCATGGTGGCTCGACGATTTTGTTTTGTTCGATGCCCTGCGGGCCCGGTACAAGCTTCTAACCTGGAATCGATGGCCCAAGGAGCTTGCTCATCGCGACAATTCCGCTCTTCAAAAAGAACGTGAGGAGCTTGGCGACGACATTTGCGTTCGCAGCGCGCTGCAGTTCGCTTTTTACGAACAATGGCAGGCCCTCAGAGGCTATTGTGCCGAGCGAGCCATCCACATCGTGGGCGACGTCGCTATTTTCGTCAATCACGACAGCGCCGATGTCTGGACCTCGCCCGAATTATTTCGCCTGAATGAGAATCTCGATCCTGAGGTGGTCGCCGGAGTCCCGCCCGATTTCTTCAGCAAGACCGGACAGCGCTGGGGCAATCCGCTCTACCGCTGGGATGTGATGAAAGAACGCGGCTACAAATGGTGGATTCAGCGCCTGCGCTGGGCAACGCGGAATTGCGACTACATTCGGCTCGATCACTTCCGCGGCTTCGATCAGTTCTGGGAGATACCAGCCGGCAACGCTACGGCCGTGAACGGGCGCTGGGTCGACGGTCCCCGAGACGATTTGTTCGTCAAGCTTCGAGAAGCTCTGGGCGGCCTGCCTTTTTTTGCTGAGGACCTGGGATACATCACTCCCGAAGTTCACGCATTGCGCGACCGTCTTCAGATTCCCGGAATGGCCGTCCTGCAGTTCGGGTTCGGTGACGAAGGCGCGCACATATACTTGCCGCATCGTGCCGCCGGAAAAGTCATGTACACGGGCACGCATGACAATGACACGGTTGTAGGATGGTGGCATTCCGGCGCTACCGAGAACGAACGGCGTAACGCTGAAGCCTATGTGGGACGCTGCGACGACGGCATCCATTGGGCTTTCATTCGTGCCGTGCACTGTTCCCCGGCGAATATGAGCATCGTGCCGCTGCAAGACGTGCTTGGTCTCGGCAGCGAGGCCCGCATGAACATCCCCAGTTCCGATGGCGGGAACTGGCGCTGGCGCTTCCACGAAGGCAACCTTAGTACCGATCTCGCTGCCAAACTGGCGAAACTGGTGGAACTCAGCGATCGCCTCCCGAAAAAAACGTAGGGGTCGAGAACGTAGCGCCGGCGGTCCTGTCCCTATGCGCAGCCCCCAGGCACCCGCTTTTGACCCCGTGCACAGCTCAACCGTCAGATTGTGAATCCAAGGTTACAAACCCACACGGTTCCCCCGCAAATCGTGTATAGAAATAACGGGAGCATTTCGTGAGCGAAGCCATCATTGAAGCCACCGCGGTCGAAAAATGGTATCCGCAGTCCGACGGCACCCGCGTCCTGGTTGTGGGTTCGACCAGTCTGGCCATCGAGCCCGGAAAAATCATCGCGCTGCTCGGACCATCGGGCTGCGGCAAGTCGACGCTCCTGCGGATTCTTACCGGTCTCTCGCAGCCCTCCGACGGAACGCTTTCCTGGCACGGCAAGCCGCTCGGTGGCCAAATTCCAAACGTCGCTATCGTCTTTCAGAGCTTCGCTCTCTTTCCCTGGCTGACAGTTCTCGAGAATGTAGAGGCGCCGCTCGAGGCCAAAGGCGTTCCTGTAGTCGAGCGCCGCAAACGCGCCCTGCGCACGCTCGACACCGTCGGCCTCGACGGATTCGAGACGGCTTACCCGAAGGAACTCTCCGGAGGCATGAAACAGCGAGTCGGCTTCGCTCGTGCCCTGGTAGTGGAGCCCGAAGTCTTGTTCATGGACGAACCCTTTTCTGCGCTCGATGTTCTGACCGCCGAAAACCTGCGCAGCGAACTGATGGAACTCTGGTTGAGCAAGAAGATCCCGACGAGCGCCATCTTCATCGTCACTCACAATATTGAAGAAGCCGTCATGCTGGCGGACCGCGTGATGGTGCTCGGCCGGAATCCGGCGCGCGTTCGCTCCGACTTCAATATTCGGCTCAAGCATCCTCGGGACCGCAAGTCTGCCCGGTTTGTCGAACTGGTCGATTACATCTACAAGGTGATGACCGAGCCTGAAGTCGAGCACGCCCTGCCCGACGCCGAGACCACTGCTGAAATCATCGTGCCGCCCGGAGGCTTTCAGAAGCAGCAATCTCCCATTCGCACTGCACGCTATCAAATGCTTCCCCATGCGCGCGTCGGAGGCATCGCCGGGTTGATCGAACTCCTGCACGACCGGGGCGGACGCGAAGATCTGTTCCGCCTTGCCGAAGAGCTTGTCATGGACGTTCAGGATCTGTTGCCAATCCTCGAAGCCTGCGTCTTGCTGGGATTTGCGTCACTCACCGAAGGAGACGTGCAAATTACTCCAGCGGGTGTCCGATTCGCTGACGCCGACATTCAACAGCGTAAGGTTCTATTCCGCGAGGCTGCCCTGGAACATGTCACGATTCTCAAACAGATTGACAGCATTCTGAAGCGGAAGTCCGATCATTCCATTAACGATGAGTTCTTCCACGACATTCTCGACGAGCATTTTGCCGAGGACGAAGTCCAGCGCCAGCTCGAGACCGCGATGAACTGGGGCCGGTATGCCGAGATTTTCGACTACGATCGCGAAAGGGGCCGACTGCTGCAGGCTGAGCCGCCTGTTGCTACGGATGCCAGTACTTCGAAGGAAGAATCTTCAGCCCCGAAATCCTGAGAATCTGCCCAGCACGTTATGAAGAAATCCGTCAGCCTCCGTGGATTCTCCGCCTACCGCATCTGGTCACAGCTGCCCAGCATTGAAATCTCGTACTTGCCCGATCTCATCATGTTCGGGGCGGGGATCGCTCTGTTCTATGGTGTCCTCGTCGTCGGGCGAAGCTGGTTCGGCCCGTTCACCCCCGAAGTCGAAATTTCGCATAGCCTGTTCATGCTTCCAGCCTATGCGGGATACTCGCTACTCCGTATTGCTCTCGCCTATTTCCTGAGTCTCGGCTTCGCTATTGTTTACGGATATGTTGCGGCTTCCAGTCCGCGAGCAGAGCGCTTCATGATTCCGCTGCTGGACGTGCTTCAGTCGATTCCTGTCCTCAGCTTTCTGCCTCCGGTCATGCTGGCGATGGTGGGACTGTTTCCCGGTCGTCAGCTCGGAGTCGAGGCTGGCGCCATCCTGCTCATCTTTACCGGCCAGGTCTGGAACATGGCTTTCAGTTTCTATACCTCGCTCCGCAGTATTCCGAACGAAATGCGAGAGGCCGCCAGAATCTACCGCTTCAGCTGGTGGCAGCGATTCATCGAAATGGAATTGCCGTTTGCTGCCATTGGTCTGGTTTGGAATTCCATGATGTCGGTTGCCGGCGGCTGGTTCTTCCTCATGGCTTGCGAAATGTTTGTGCTCGGTTCGCGCGACTTCCGCCTGCCCGGCCTTGGATCGTACCTGCAAACTGCCGCCAGTTCGGGGGACACGCGCTCCATCCTATGGGGCGTCGGCACCATGATCGCGGTCATCGTCCTGCTGGACCAATTCGTGTGGCGGCCCGTCATCGCCTGGGCCGAGAAATTCAAAGTCGAGCAGGTGGAAAGCACCAACGCTCCTCGCTCTTGGGTGCTCGACTGGCTTCGCCACTCTCGTGGCCTGGCGAACCTTCAGAAGAGCACAGTCCATCCACTCCGCGAGCGCGTGATGCTGTATTTCGCGAGCAGGCGCGCTCCAGAACAATCAGAGTCGATGAGCCGATGGAAGACCTGGCTCATACGTGGCTTGGCCGTCGCAATCCTGGCGGCGATCAGCTTCGGAGTCGTCCGAGTTGCAATGCTTCTCAGCGGACTGCAGAGAGCCGAGCTGCATGAAGCGGGTATCGGCCTTCTTGCCACGTTCCTGCGCGTGAATCTGGCACTGTTTCTCGGCGCGTTGTGGACTGTTCCCGCCGGAGTCGCAATCGGCTTCAATCCTCGCCTGGCCCGCATCGCGCAGCCGCTTGCACAAATCGCTGCTTCAGTACCCGCGACCGCGCTTTTTCCGGTCGTGCTCCTGTTGCTCATTCGTGTCGGCGGCGGGCTTGGCATTGGATCCATTGCGCTACTATTATTGGGCACGCAGTGGTACATCCTGTTCAACGTCATCGCTGGCGCCATCGCGATCCCGACGGACCTAAAGGAATGCTGTGCCATTTTTCGCCTCAAGGGGCTGGAGCGCTGGAAGAAGCTGATCCTCCCGGGCATCTTCCCTTACCTGATCACCGGAATGGTCACCGCCTCCGGTGGCGCTTGGAACGCCAGCATCGTTGCCGAATACTT
The DNA here is from genome assembly GCA_963807095.1 of uncultured Acidobacteriota bacterium. Lineage (GTDB taxonomy): Bacteria > Acidobacteriota > Terriglobia > Terriglobales > Acidobacteriaceae > Sulfotelmatobacter. The sequence continues at coordinate 597,294 of CAWEAF010000006.1, forward strand.
TCATTTCAAGGGTCACATCTATACCACGGTCGGTCTGGGGGCCACCATCAGCCAAGCCACCGACAGCGGCAACTTCGAACTTCTCCTCCTGGCTACCATCATGATGGCGGCTACCGTGGTCACCATCAATCGCCTGCTCTGGCGCCGCCTCTACACACTTGCCGAAACTCGCTTCCGTCTCGAAACCTAAGCACGATCTTCATCGGTTACTGCCGGTTACTTTTTGGTTTCTGCTCGTCCCAAATTTCATCGCCTTTTAACTTGCCCTTCATGGGCATGAAACGCGACTCCAGTATTCATAGAAGATGCCATCCATCCATCTCCAGACGGACCGCCGGCAGGATGAAGTTTTTCCCCGCGTTACCCAGTTTCCGGGTTTGGCGGGAAAGTTATCCCCGGTGGGCCGGGTAAGAGATCTTTATCGCCGAGTGCAAAAGTCCCCCGAAGGCTTGGACCTGGAAGGACTTCTGGCCGAGATGCGCATTGACGTGCGCATCGACGATGCAGACCGGGCACGTATTCCCAATACCGGGCGAGTTGTGGTGGTCGCTAATCACCCCAATGGCGTGCTCGATGGCGCCATTCTCACCTTGCTCTTGAATCGCGTCCGGCCCGATGTAAAAGTCCTCACCAACTCTGTGCTCGAAGATATTCCCGAGCTTCAGCGTCATTGCATTTTCGTCGACGCCTTTCACGCCGACCGTTCCATCGAAATCAACCGCAGAGCGCTGCGTCATGCCGTCGCCTGCTTGCAGGGCGAGGGCATGCTCGGCATCTTTCCAGCCGGAGAAGTTTCGCAGTGGCAAATGCCCGGCACGCAAGTCGCGGACCCCCAATGGAACGACACCGCGATCCGCCTGATCCGCCGCACCGGGGCTGCTGCCTTGCCTGTTTATTTTTGCGGGCAGAACGGAGTCGCATTTCAACTTCTGGGAATGATCCATCCCAGACTACGCACGACGTTTCTGTTGCAGGAATTCCTTCAGCAGGAGGGAAAGACGATTGAGGTTCGCGTCGGGCGCCCGATCGCGGCTGACACCCTCAGCTCTCTGACAGATGATCGCGAAGCCATCGAATACTTGCGCTGGCGTACCTACCTGCTGGCGCGGCGCAGTAAGCCGGAGTCTTCGTGGCCAGCGGTTCTGAGATCAAAACTCGCTTCCAAGGTACAACAGCCCGTTGCAGCTCCGGCCGAACCCGCTACGCTCGCGGAAGAAATTGAGAAATTGCCCGACGATCGCTGCCTCGCCGAAAGCGGAACGTTCGCCGTCTATCTAGGTAGTGCGCGCGAGATTCCGCAGTTGTTGCTCGAGCTCGGACGCCTGCGCGAGCTCACTTTCCGCGCGGCAGGCGAGGGAACCGGCAAGGGTCGCGACCTGGACTCGTTTGACCGATACTACGGGCATGTTCTGCTGTGGAATAAGAGTAAGCACGAGCTCGTAGGAGCCTATCGTGCCGGCAACACTGCCGAAATCATCGAACAGCGCGGGATTGCTGGACTCTACACCAGCACGCTTTTCCACTACAACGAGAAGCTATTCCAAAAACTGGGGCCGGCCCTCGAACTCGGGCGGTCCTTTGTCCGCCCGGAATACCAACGCCAGTACGCTCCCCTGCTGCTGTTATGGAAAGGAATCGCGCGCCTGGTGGCAATGCATCCGGAAACTTCGGTTCTGTTTGGCGCCGTGAGCATCAGCAACGATTACACCAGGGCGTCGCGTGAAATGATTTACGAATTTTTCGAGTCGCGCACGCAGAACGGCGATCTCGCAGGACTGGTACAGCCGCGCCGCCCCTTCCGGGCCGGAATCCTGCGCCGCTGGGATTGCCGCAGTATGAGCCGGGCGCTTCGCGACCTGGAAGAGCTTTCCGAGCCGATTACCGACGTGGAAGCCGATGGCAAGGGCCTTCCGATCCTTCTGCGACAGTACGCGAAAATTGGAGGCAAACTGCTTGGCTTCAACGTCGACCGGAAGTTCTCGAATGTGCTGGATGGTTTGATTGTGGTTGATCTGCGGCGGGCCTCCGCCGCCGTGCTGGAGCGTTACATGGGACGATCAGCCGCGGCAGATTTCCGCAAGCTTCACGGAATGGCTTCTACTTCTGGATCCGAGCTGTCTTGACCAGACTTACTTTGCCGGGCGCAACCGTGTGGCGGGGTTCGGTACCGCGCACGTCTTGGCCGCATCTCTTAGCGCATCTAACAATTTCCCGCCGATGATTGAGAGTTCTTCCTCATTCAATAACTGCTGCATGCGTTCGAAGAGCAGGCGCTCTTCTTTTCGGATGTGTGTCGCAAGCCGCCCCGCCAGAGAGGAAATCTTGGCGGCAGATGAAGTCCCCGCACGACTGAAACTCCCCCGCAGGCTCGTATGCTCGGCCAGCAGTTCCGTCGTCAGAGGGATCAACTCCTGAAACTTCTGTGCCGCAGGGAACAGCACCTGCTCTTCGGCCGTAAAATGAATTTGAATCTCTGTTTGAAAGAGTTGCTCGACCTCAGCCTGCCACGCAGGTAAATCAGTTTCTGGAATCGGCGAGGCTCGCTCGATCCGCACGCACAGCGCGAGCGCATGCTGGTGCTGGTGAGAAAGCGGAATCAGATTTGTATCGCGCAGCATGTTCGCGCATCGCCGGCGTCCCGGCTCCAAAAAGAATTGATTGCGATTATATGCCCCAGCGACTAAATCTTTGTGAGTGGTGGACTCAATGGAAATTCACAATCGCATCGGAGGGGGCATGAGTCAAAATGCCGAGCGCTTTTATGTCTTCACCGGGGGGCCCGGATCTGGGAAAAGCTCCCTGATCGCGGCCCTCCATCAACGTGGTTACGCCCATTCCATTGAGGCAGGACGTGGGATCATCCGGGACCAGGCCGCGCTTGGGGGCGATGGATTGCCCTGGCGCAATGCCGTATTGTTCGCTGAACTGATGCTGTCCTCGGAAATGCGTTCCTATCGCCTTGCTGAGGAGAGCCCCGGCATCGTGTTTTTCGATCGCGGTGTTCCCGACGTACTCGGCTACTTGCGTGTTGTCGGGCAGTCCCCGTCGGCCTACATGAAGAAAGCTGCCAAAGTTTTTCGTTACAACCGCAAAGTGTTCATCGTCCCGCCCTGGCCGGAGATTTTTCGACAGGATCGGGAGAGAAAACAGGACTTCGAAGAGGCGGTTCGCACCTATGACGCCATGGTGGAAACGTATGCTGCTCTTGATTATCAACTGGTCGAGATTCCATGTTCGCCAATCGAGGATCGGGTTCGCCTTGTCCTGGATCATCTTGCTGTCTAATTTTGATAGCCCTCGCTGTGCAAACCCTCACGCTCGCGGGCACTCGGTATACGTGCGGTTTTTTTGAGATGGCTTGCAGCCTTGCTTTACTAAAGTCGCGAGCGCGTCCAAAATAGAAAGTTCGACTCCGACCGATCGGATCGATCACGACAAGGAGCTTTCATGGTAGTTGCAACCGGTGAACTGATTCGAGCAATGAACTACGTCGAGGACATCACGGCCACTCTGCGCCGTATTTGCATCTACATTCCCAGCATGAGTCCGGAGGAGCGCAAGCGTCTTGCCGAATCGCTTCGCGGGGCCGGGAACGCGGTGAATGCCGCCATCGCTGATCTGGAAAAGGTGGAGAAGTAGGTGGCGGAAATCAAGACGATCGCGGTGATCGGCGCCGGGATTATGGGCCGAGGCATCGCTCATGCGGCCGCGGTCGGCGGTTATCGCACCATCCTGGAAGACTTGCTTCCCGCCGCTCTGCGCAAGGCGGAGACCGAAATCCGCGCCAACCTCGACAAGGCTGTAGAACTCAGCAAGGTGACGGCCGCCGACGCGGATGCGGCCTTCCACCGCCTTCAGTACGCCGGATCGGTCGAAGAAGCCGCTCGCGAAGCCGATCTCGTGATCGAGGCTGTCCCCGAGGAGATGGAATCGAAGATCGAGATTTTCACCCTTCTCGACAAGATTTGTCGTCCAACTACGATTCTCGCTTCGAACACTTCATCCCTCAGCGTGACCGAAATCGCTAGCGTCACTTACCGCGCCCGGAAGATTCTCGGCATGCATTTCTTCAATCCCGTGCACAAAATGAAGCTGCTCGAAATCGTGCGCGCTTTGGAAACCGATGACGACACGCTGGCCAGCGCGGTTGCCGTCGGCAAGCGCATGGGTAAAGAAGTGGTCGTCATCAAGGAGTCGCCGGGATTCATTACCAGCCGCATCAACGCCATGATCGGCAATGAGGCTTTCTACATGCTGCAGGAAGGAATTGCCTCAGCGACGGACATCGACAAGGCGCTGAAGTTGGGCCTGAATCATCCCATGGGCCCGTTCGAATTAGTTGACCTAGTCGGTCTCGATACGCGCCTCAATATCCTCGAATATCTCCACAAATCGTTAGGCGAAAAATACCGCCCGGCTCCGCTTCTCGTGCAGTATGTGAAATCCGGCCGCCTCGGCCGGAAGTCCGGACGTGGAGTCTACGAATACCCAGAGGCAAAGCGCTCGTAAGGCGGCTGTCGGTCGGGAGACCTGTTCACACCTGTGCCGAACGTTATCGCAGAGTCCGTCCAAAATTCAGTCCCGAAAGCCTCGCCAATCTGTCTTCATCGATCCGCTTACTCGCTACCAGTACGTGAAAGCTCTCGCCCATCCCAGCAGGCGTGACCAGATGTTTCAGTTGCAGCGCGACCTTGGTTCGCTCCTGGGGTAAACGGCATTCCTCAAATGCATCGGCAAACTGATTCGTCTCTCCGATTCCCATCAGAAACTGGGATTGCGTGATGAGTTTCTCCGCTTTCAATCCCCGACTCTCCGCCGCAGCCGCCAGCGCGGTGAAATTCACATCCGCGGTGATGTCCTGTTCCCCCGGTGCTTCATACGGATTTGCACTCACCGAATGTTGCCGGATCGCTTTCACGGTTCCACGATGGCGCCCGGCAAGTTGCTCGTTACGCGTGTACCCATAGTCGATGGCAACGAAGAAGCCACACTCGAAATTGCAGGGCAAAGCAACATGTTTCTGCGCTGCAAGGGAAACTTCCACTCGCTCACCTTCTTCGGGATGAATCGAATAGCGGTCGAGAAACTCCAGTTCCTCTGGTGGGGAGGGATTCCATATTTCGACGAAACGCCCCTCGCGAGCATCAATCCGCAGTGAACCCTTCGAACTGACCACGTCAACTGGAAGTGCGTCGAAAAACTCGTTGGCGAATACAATCACCGGCGTCGCGGCCCGATTGTCTGCCGGATCGAATGTCGCCTTGCCAAACTCGAAATGGCGCTTCAGAGTTTCTTCGATCCGCTGGCGCAGCGCCGCTGACTGTTCCACGAGGACGTAACGCAACGACTGAAAGAATTCTGGAAACTTCTTCTCTGACCAGTCCAGAACGTCCTGAGCGAAGAGTCCGCGTCCTGGGCCAAGTTCCTTGATCGTGATCGCTGAAGGCGACCCCAGGGTGCGCCACATCTCCTCGAACTGCCGTGCCATCAAACGCCCAAACACCGCATGCACATCGCTCGAGGTGAAGAAGTCGCCCGCTTTCCCGAACTGCATGGCATTGCGCGAATAGTAGCCAAATTGCGGGTGGTAAAGACATAGCTCCATGTAGCGCGAGAAAGGGATCGGGCCGCGTCCGCGAATTTCCTCTTCGATGATTCCGCGCAGTTCGCTCACAGTCCTTTTTTCTGCCGATCCAATCGATCCTGCGGAGTGCGAATGAACATCTCGACAAAATAGTCATGGAGTGCGTCGTATAGCTGTCGCTGGAAGCTCCACTCAAACTGCGGATCATCGAGATCGCGTGGATGCAGATCGAAGTAGTAGGTATGGACCGGAACGGTCTCATCCTTAAACTGGATGATCACTTCGACCCCGTCGGCCTTGACGCGGGCCGAGAAGTTCAGCAAGGGATGTTCGTACAGACGAAGTTGCGCGAGGACTCGCTCCAATCGAACTGTTTCAGCCACCTCGGGATTGTAACCAATGCGCACACGGCATAACTACCAGGCGCAGTTTGGTCAGGAATCTCGGCAGAGTAATATGCCCCCACGCCTCCGGGGAGGAGCATGGGGGCACCCGGGTAACGTTCAGGCGAGGGGTCTCAATCCCGCCTAACATCTGATCAGTGATACGCAGCGGAACTTCGAAAAGTTCCGCGCTGACTGTAGTGGATTAGACCCGTCCAATCCAAAAAAGGTTAGCTGGTACGGAAGTACATCGAAATAATCCTGGCAACACAAGTTGAACCGCGACTCTGCCGATAGAAACACAGTAAGGAACTAGTCGGAGGTGTTGCATGCCGGGGTATGGGGTGGCGCGCGCCCGCAAAGAAGAACCGGACGGAACCAAGCCCGTCCAGTTCTCGATCGATGCTGCGAAACGATTGGTGCATGTCAAGTTTGGCAAAAAAGTCACCGAGCGCGACATTGAGCACTATGCCAATTGCCTGCGGCTGGACCCATCGTTCGAGCCTACGTATTCGGAAGTCGTTGATTTGCGTGCAGCAGAAGAGGTGGAGTTGAACGCCAAAGACTTCTTCCGGCTGGCCGATCAGATCGACCCGTTCTCCGTGAGTGCCAAGCGGGCATTCATCGTGCGGACGCCCGTGCAGAGCCACGCGGCTCGGATGCACAAAATTCTACGCACTCAGAGAAACATCGAGATATTTCGCTCCTACGAAGAGGTGGAACGCTGGCTCAAGGCTTAGAGATGCCGGCAGACATGGAGCAGTAGGGCAGTTCTACTGCGTTCTTTCCTTCGGACGTTCAAAGGCTTTCTGCATGTATTTTCTTGCCTCTTCGAGAGCGCCGAAGGTGTTGTCGTTAGTCTGCAGAGCTTTCCGATATTCGTTGACGGCACGTTCGCGCTGGCCGGTGATGTCGAAAATCTTGCCTAGTTGAATGTGGCTCCAGACTTCCGTCCAGCGCGGGTCGCCATCGCCGTTGATGGAAGACCTGTAAGCGTTCGCCGAAGATTGATAGTTTCTCTGCAAAAAGAAGACTTCGGCGATCCGATATTGCGCGAGCGAACTGTTCTTGTTGAGATCGAGGGCCTTGTTGAACTCGGTCAGCGCTCCGGACAGGTCTCCCTGTTGTTGCAGCGCCTGCCCGCGGAGAATCGACGCCCGCAACCGCACGTCGCTGGAATTGGTTAGAACGTGGTGATCGGGATCGACAGAGATTCGACGGGGGCGTCCGAACGTTTCGATGGAGAACGGTGAGTTGGTTCCAACGACTTCAATGTTCTTGTTTTCCGTCTTTCCATCGGTATCGATGCGCAGGTCGACCGGCATGCGAAAAAGATCCAAATCCTGCGAGATCTCACCCGTCACGCGGAAGCCAGGCACCTTTTCCTCTTTAGCATTTTGTATCGCAGCGGCGCCACCCAGGCGATAGGTCGTGTACTTGACTTTGAATTCAGGAGCACCGGTGGAATCGAGCCACTGAGAAAAGAACCAGGTAAGCTGCTTTCCGTAGTTTTTCTCGGCTACTTCCCGGAAATCGTCGGTGGTAGCGGATTTTCCGGCGTACTGGGCCGCAAACTCCCGCATGGTCTTGTTGTACTTGTCCTCGCCCAGCACCCAGCGCAGCATGTGAAGAATCATTGCTCCCTTGTCGGTGCTCAAGGACTGGAATTCGGTGGAAAAGAGATCGAGCTTGCTCGCGCTCGACAGCGGTACGGTGTCATAAGCCAGTGCACCGACAGACATGTCCTTCACGGCCTCTTCCAGCCCCGCAGCGCCGGCTGCATTCTCGACGTACAGGGCTTCGGAATAGCGCGAGAACCCGTCGCTCAACCACCAGTCGTCTTTGGTGCTCGGACTGACTGACACGCCCCACCACTGATGCGCGATTCCGTTGGCCAGCAGTCGGTAGTTTGTTTTCTGTGTGATCGACGGCCCGGCTATCCCGACAATTTCCGGAGCCCACGCGTACGGCAATGTGTCGCCCGGGAGCTCCACCAGATTTAGCCTCTGCGACGGAGGCAGGCCGTAGAGCGTGATGAAGTACGTGAACTCTTGTACTGCGGTCGTGGTGTAGGCGGGAGCGACACTCTGGTGCGTGGGCTTGAAAAAAACATGCAGGTCCATGCCTGCCTCGTCGCTCTTGTATTCCTGGAAAATGCCGGCCACGATGGTTCCCGGGAAGCTTGGCTTGTCGGAGACGAAGGTGAACGTCTTGGTTGGCAGACCGCTGGTGTTCGGCTTTTTGGAAGCCGCTGCATCCGACGTTGTGACCTTCCCGCTGCCGATCACCAGCATATGAGCGGGAACGGTCACGCTGATGGTCGAAGTGAAGCGATTCAGACCGTAGGAGTTCACCGGAAACCATCGTCCCGCGTACAAAAGATAGCTGGTGTCATCGCCAATGTAGGCGAGGCTGAGGCCCGGGACCGGGCTATTGTCCGCGTTTTCGAGGCGTCCCTCATATTCGAAGGTTAGCGTGGTAGACGCGTCTTTGTTGAGGCCGTTGGGAAGCGGCACGCGGACCGTGGAATCCTGGGTGACGCGCTCCGCGGAAAGGGGTTGATTCTTCTCGTCCAGAACTCTGGTGACCCGCAGGTCGTTATGCAATTCGAAGATTGCCACGCTCAGATCCTGCTGCGCGGTGAACTTGACTTTGGCCGTGGCCGTGATCTGGTGAAGGTGCGGCTCCAGCACAGCGTTGATTTGGTAGTCATCGACGCGGAGGCGCGGCTTTTCTGCTGCCCAGGAGGAGGGGGCCTGCCAAAGAATGATCAGCAGAGCCAGAGAACTACTAAGGACGCCGCGAACGCGCCAATTATTAGACATTCAGGAGGATCTCCAGAGAATGATAACCCATTTTCTATGATGAGGATTCTGACGCAAAAGATGCTGGGGGCACAAGCCGCCACTTGCCCATATTAGGGATTCGCCAAAGTTTTTGCTTCCAGCAGCTTCATGATGACATCCGCTGCACGGTCCGCCGGCTGCGAATCCGGCGCGTTGGGCGGAAAAGGAGCGCGCAGCCGGTCTCTTACCTGGGCAAGGCCCTTCAGCATGCGGTCTCGGGCCTTGCCGTCGAGAAGAACTTCCTGCAGGCGCGCGACCACGTTCTGGGGTGTGAAATCGTGCTGCACCAGTTCGGGCACGACTTCCTCCCCTGCGATCAGATTCACCATTGCGAATCGGGGGACTTTCACGCGGGGTTTTCCCAGCAGGTAGGTCAGAGGCGAGACGCGATAGACCATCACAAAGGGAGTGTTCATCATGGCCGCCTCAACCGTGGCGGTGCCGCTGGCTACGATGCCCGCCCGCGAGTGCCACAGCGCCGGAAGGGCATCTACTACGAATGTGACTTTGCGCCCGCCCACAAGGCCCGCAAGAAAACTGCGATCGAGGGTGGGAGCGACCGGCAGCAAGTATTCGTGGCCGAAGCCCAGAACCGCGGCGGACTCCAGGATTGCCGGAAGGTTCATGCGGACTTCCTTGACCCGGCTTCCCGGCATGATCGTGATCCATTGCTTAGCGGGATCGAGCCTATATTGTGCGGCATAGTCGCTCCGGCCGACGGCCGGCTGAGGCAATGCCGCTAGCGGATGGCCAACGAAGGTCGCGTCCACTCCTCGGTCGCGATAGAACTTCTCTTCGAAGGGGAAGATAACCAGGGCTTTATCGATGTAATCCCGAATTAGCCGGACGCGCCCCTGACGCCATGCCCAGAACTGAGGGGCGACGTAATAGACCGTCCGAATCCCTCGCCTTTTCATCTGCCGGGCGACTCGCCAGTTGAATGCCGGGGAGTCGATGACGATGGCTAGGTCAGGCTTGCGGCGGTCCGCCTCGTCAATGAGACACTTGTAGAGGCCCAGGATCTTCGGGAGGTGGCTGACGATTTCGGTGATGCCGACGACGGCGAGATCTTTCGCGTCAACTACGGTTTCGCACCCGGCGGTACGCATGCGCTCTCCGCCGACTCCGAAGAAGGTGAGGGAGGGATCGAGCCGCCGCAACGATGTGATGAGTTGCGCGCCATACATTTCACCCGAAGCTTCTCCGGCAGAGATCAGGATTTGCACCGGAGCTATTGTAAATTCTCGGCAGGAAGATTATTGCAAGGGTGTGAGAAGGTGGTAACTTCATCAAGGTATTCGCCCAGGAACATTCTTCGAACCTACATCGCTTGCTGGTACTTTCGTTTTACGGATATCTCAAATTGTCTGGCGGCGCGTCGCAGCGGTCGCAAATAATGATGGATGTGAAACCACCAGCTGTCGCACATGGAATGTGTCCCGTCTGTTCGAGCCGTCTGACTCCCAACATCCAAGGCGTTCCGGACTCCGTGACTGGCGAACAGTTCGGCGTGCTGAAGTGCGATGCGTGCGGCCTCGGTGTTACGGATCCATTCCCCGACCAGTTAGACCGCTACTACGCTGGATACTACGGCTCGAGACACGGAGTCACGGCGAAATTCTGTGCCAACCGGCGGATTGCGTTGATCACAAAGATGGCAGGGGCCGGTGTCGGCAAGCGGTTGCTCGATGTGGGGTGCGGCGACGGCCTGTTTCTCCAGATGGCGCGGGAGCGCGGCTGGAACGTGTCCGGCACCGAGCTGAACCCCGAGCCGGCGCGCCATTCTGGGCTTGAGGTCTACAGCAGCCTTGAGGAGTGCGCCGACAAAGGACCGTACGGTTGCATCACGCTATGGCACAGTCTGGAACATATGGCCGATCCCCGGGCGGTGATGATGAAAATCCGCGAGCTCGTTGCCGACGATGGAGTTGTCCTGATTGCCGTTCCCAACTTTAGTGGGTTCCAATCGAGGGCCTTTGGCAAGAGCTGGCTTCATCTGGATCTTCCGAGACATCTTTATCATTTCACCAGTGATTCTTTGGACCGGATGTTGGCCCACAGTCACTTCGAATCTGTCGCCCACTGGCATCAGGAGTTCGAATACGACCTGATTGGCTGGTGGCAAAGCGCGTTGAATTCTTTCCTTCCGACTCCCAACGTGCTTTTTGATTATCTGGCTCGCCACAAAGTTCGGGGAACCATGCTGGATCGAATTGTCAGCGGCATCTCCGCCCCAATCATTTCCGCTTTCTCTCTGCCACTGGTGTGGTTGGGATCGATATTAGGCCAGGGTGGAACGCTAGTGGTGGCTGCCAGAACCCGCGCACGAGGAGTAGCAAACGCGGCGGGGAAGTAAAGGCGGACCTCAGACGTCGCGGTTTACTTCTGAATTCTCACTTCTGACTCCCGACTTCATTCGGCGGTTTCTTAATCATCCGCGCTGACTGTCGATGATCCGGCATTCGCGGGCGAGGGTGCCCGCGCCACATTCTCAATCTCCTGGTCTTTGTACTGGAGTTGGTAGAGCTTGTAGTAGATGCCGCGATTCGCCAGGAGCTCCTGATGCGTGCCCATCTCGCGGACGCGGCCCTTGTGCATAACGATGATTTTGTCGGCGCGCTGGATTGTTGAGAGGCGGTGGGCAATGATGAGCGATGTGCGTCCTTCGACCATATGCGCGAGGGCCTCGCGGACCCGGAATTCGGTCTCGGTGTCGACGCTGGAAGTTGCCTCGTCGAGAATCAGGATTCTCGGTTCGTGCGCCAGCGCGCGCGCAAATGAGATGAGCTGCTTCTGTCCGGTGGAAAGCGTCGATCCGCGCTCGCGCACTTCTTCGTTGAATCCGTTGGGCAGTGCCCGAATAAACTCGCCGAGGTTGACGTCTTCGGCGGCGCGTGCGATGTGCTCATCCTGAATGCGCTCTGTGCCCAGCCGGATGTTGCTGCCGATCGTTCCGCTGAACAGGAATGGATCTTGCAGGACGACGCCGAAGCGGCCACGCAGGTCGGCCAGATCCATGTCTTTCAGGTCGACGCCATCGATGCGCATGGCGCCTTTCTGGACGTCGTAGAAGCGCAGTAGAAGCGAAATGAGCGTGGTCTTACCCGCGCCAGTATGACCAACGACCGCCACTGTTTCCCCTGGTTCGATCGCGAAGGTGACGTCACGCAGAACCCAGTCGGGTTCGTAGGACCCCGAGTCGCCGTTTCCGGAAGACAGCTCGCGCTCGGTCCCCCGGTGTTCGGTTTCGCGGTATGCGAACCATACGTGGTCGAATTCGATGCGGCCGCGGCCCTCCGGCTTCTTCGTGACTGGGGGAGAAATGACCGCTACCGCCGCATCGAGTAGCTTGAAAACCCGTTCGCTGGCAGCCATGGCAGATTGCAGGATGTTGTATTTTTCGCTGAAGTCCATGATCGGCCGGAAGAAGCGCTGCGCGTATTGCATGAACGCGATCAGGACGCCGAGGGACGCCACCGTCTCAACGGGATGGAGAGAAACCAGCGGGTGCTGGTGGAACTCAATGGCCAGGCTGGTTACCGAATGTTTGCCCATAACGTCCAGGCCGCCGTACCAGATCACGCAAGCGATCGCCACCGCGGAGAAAAAATCAACGACTGGATAGTAGAAGGCGTAGGCCAGAATGGCGTCTTTGTAAGCGTCCATGTGGCTGCGGTTGATTTCCGAGAAACGTCTGTAAGCCTTGCGCTCGCGATTGAACAGTTGCAGCACGACCATGCCGCTGACGTGCTCCTGTAAATATGAATTGATGCGAGCGATCGCGATGCGAATACGCCGGTAAGAATCGCGAACCTTGTCGCGAAAGATCTTCGTCGCAAAAACAATGAAAGGCAGCACCGCGAAGGTGATCAACGCGAGCTTCCAGTTCATGCACAGCATCACAGTCAGAATTCCCGCCAGAACGAAGAAATCTTCGAAAATCGAGACCACGCCCGAGGTGAACATCTCGTTCAGCGCATCGACGTCGGTGGTGACGCGCGTGACCAGGCGTCCGACGGGATTCTTGTCGTAAAAGGCCACGTGCATGCGCTGCAAATGGCGGAAAATCTGGCTGCGCAGGTCGAACATGACCTGCTGGCCGGTCCACTGCATGAAGTACGTCTGCAGGAATTCGAGAACGAAGGTGAAGATCAGCAGGCTGAGATAGATCGCCGAGATTTGCTCGATTCCACGCACCGGGCTGGGATCGAGCCAACTCCACAGGCCTGATGCCGCCGCTGGCACCGGGGCGAGATAGCGATCGACGGCAACTTTGACGAGGTAGGGCCCAAGAACGTCGGCGCCCGATTTGAGAATGATCGAGACGATGGCGATCGTCACCTGCCAGCGGTATGGACGCAGGTAGGTCAGCAGCCGCCGCATCAGGCGGCTGTCATACGCTTTGCCTAATACTTCCTCTTCCTGGGCCATCAGTTCTCAGTCGAGCGCGGAGGGCGGGGCTGCGGAACGCCTTCCAACAGGGTACCTCAAATAGATGGTTCCAGACCCGGGGAGGATGGAAAAGGTTTGGGATAATGAAAAGCGTGAGCCTGGGGATCTACATCTCGGTCCCGTTCTGCCGCACCAAGTGCAGCTACTGCAATTTCGCATCAGACGTTTTTTCGCGGGCGGTGTTCCAGAAGTATGTCGAGCGAGTTTGTATCGATATTGCGAATGCGCCGCGGGCGGCTGAAGAGATGGGCGGGCAGATCGAGCGCGAGGCGGATTCGATCTATCTGGGCGGGGGCACGCCAACGGTGCTTGAGTGCGCGCAACTGCGCACGGTGTTTGACGCGGTCCAAAAGCGGTTTGAGGTAAGCCCGGACGCGGAGATCACGGTAGAGTGCGCGCCGGGAACAGTGGCGCCCGGGATGGTCGAAACTCTGCTGCGCTGCGGAGTGAATCGTGTCAGCCTCGGGGTGCAGTCGTTTGTCGATGGCGAGTCGGCTGCGGTCGGGCGTCTGCACAAACGCGTGACCGTGCTGGACGATATTGCGCGCCTTCGCGCTGCCGGGCTCACGAACATCAATATCGATCTGATCGCCGGATTGCCGCACCAGACGGCGGAGAGCTGGGAGAGATCTCTGGAAGACGCGACTAACACGGGCGCGCCGCATGTGAGCGTCTACATGCTGGAAGTGGATGACGACTCGCGCCTGGGCCGGGAATTGATTGCGGGCGGAACTCGCTATCACGCACACTTCGTGCCCGATGAGGATGCGATCGCAGACTTTTATCTCGCTGCGTGCGAAAGGCTGCAGGCGGCAGGAGTGGAGCAATACGAAATCTCGAACTTTGCGCGCCCGGGGCGTAAGTCGCGGCACAATCTGAAGTACTGGACTAGGCAGCCGTATCTGGGATTTGGCGTGGATGCCCACTCGATGCTGAAAAGTCCTTCGAGGGGGTCAGAGGCGGTTCGCTTTTCAACCTCGGATTCCCTGGAAAAATACGTCGCAGGCGCAACCCTGCAGAAGACTCCAGTGTCCCGGACCTCAGCGTTGGAAGAAATCTTTTTCTTGGGATTACGGCTGAATCGGGGTGTGAACCTCAGAGAAGTTCCCGGCGATCCGGGCCAACTTGCCGGGCTTCAAACTGTCATCGCCGAACTGGTCTCGGAAGGCTTGCTGCAGGAACACGCCGACCGAATTCAGCTCACCGCCCGAGGGAGACTGTTCTCCAATGAAGTATTTCAACGCTTTCTTGCTCCAACGACTGATTAAAACCCCAAGTCTCCAATCTGAAATCCGAAATCTGGCAAACCATCCGGTCGGTCGGACCTACCCGCTCGATCCATGAAATGATCAGCATTCATGCAGGTTGGCGGCCTTTGTGTTTTCTTCCACCGGGGTAACTTCTTCCCTCAGCAGCGCTGTGTTCTAATCGAAATCTGCGTGACTGCGGCTTTCGCTTGACTGGTTTGCCGTCGTAGCGCCGGCATCTTGCCGGCTGTCCCGAGGGCGTCGCGCCCTCGGCGATTAAGTGGGAGGGGGACACTTGGACTTCCAACTGAACGAAGAGCAATTGCAGTTGAAGAAGAGCGTGCGCGAGTTTGCCGAGCGCGAAATCAAGCCGCACGTCATGGAATGGGATGAGAAGGGCGAGTTCCCCCTGGCTACCATCAAGGAACTCGGCAAGATGGGTCTGATGGGAGTGGTTTTTCCTCCCGAGTACGGCGGCGCTGGAATGGGTTACGTCGAGTACGTCACCGCGATTGAAGAACTCTCTCGCGTGGATGGCTCGGTCGGGATCATCGTCGCGGCACATACGTCCCTCTGCTCGAATCACATTTTTCTCGCCGGAAATGAAGCGCAGAAAAAGAAATATGTCAGCAAACTGGCCACCGGCGAATTCATCGGCGCATGGGGATTGACCGAACCATCGTCGGGTTCGGATGCGGGCAGCGCGCGCATGACCGCAGTTCGAAAGGGAAACAGCTGGGTGCTGAACGGCACCAAGACGTTTTGCACGAACGGACATCATGCCGACGTGGTCGTCGTGCTCGCGGTCACCGACCGCGCCGCGCATACGCATGGCCTTTCCGCTTTTGTGGTGGAGAAAGACACCAAGGGGTTTCGTCCGGGGAAAAAAGAAAACAAACTGGGATTGCGGGCCAGCGACACGGCGGAGCTGATTTTTGAAGACTGCGTGATTCCGGCGGAGAATCTCTTGGGCGGCGAGGGCCAGGGATTCCCCGACGCCATGCGCGTGCTCGACGGTGGCCGCATCTCGATTGCCGCTTTGTCGCTGGGCATGGCGGAGGGCGCGTACGAAGCCGCGCTGAAGTATTCGAAACAGCGCAAGCAGTTTGGCAAGCCGATTAGCGACTTTCAAGCCATCCAGTGGAAGCTGGCGGACATGGCCACCGAAATCGATGCCGCCATGCTGCTCACCATGCGCGCCGCGTCGATGAAAGATGCCGGGATGAAATCCACACAGGAGTCGTCGATGGCGAAGCTCTATGCCAGCGAAGTTGCTGTCCGCTGCGCCAATGAAGGGGTGCAGATTCACGGCGGCTACGGCTTCATCAAAGACTATCCGGCGGAGAAATTCTACCGCGACGTAAAGCTGTGCACCATCGGCGAAGGCACCAGCGAGATCCAGCGGCTGGTGATCGCCAGGCAGTTGCTGCGGGACTAGTGGGGACGGCATCTCGACCGTAGAACTTGTTTTCAGCCCCCTTCGGCCCGGAACGTTGGATCTTGTGCAGGTGTCCCATATTCTTATGAGGCGGGCTACCCTGATCGCTGCTACATCGTGTCTGCTTATCTGCATAGCTGCCTATGCTCACATCAGCGGCAGATTCATCGTACTGCTTCGTGCTGGCCATTGCACGGTCGAGGTCAATGGGGCGGCGATTGATGGCGATGTGCTGGCTGGCCGAAGAACCACTTTGGTGACCCGAAGAGACAAAGACAAGGCTCACTCGTATCTGCTGCTCTATGAGGGCGATGTGGATCGAACCGGAGATATTGGTAAGGTGATCGACTGTGGACAGTGGGTAGCCCCGAGGTTGCCGATCCTGATCCAGACCAGTAGCTACCCCAAATGCGAGGGACAGTCTGGGACCGCTGCTTCGCGAGTGTCGCTCACATTCAAAGGCACCGCAGAACGATTCACAACAGCTGAGCAAGACGTGATATCGATCCGACGATAGTGACCCAATACGCCCCATCAATTTGAGTGAATCCGTGCCCAAGCAATGCGTTTCCTGCGTTGGTGCTTTACACTGGACCCGGTTTGGACTCTAACGACTCAGCCCTGATCTCAGCCCTGCGCTCCGGCGAAGCCCGCGCCTTGGCCCGCGCCATTTCCACCGTGGAGAATCGTGCCCCGGGCTGGTCCGATCTGCTGAAAGCGTTGTTTCCCCACACCGGCACGGCTCGCGTCATCGGTCTGACGGGCGCGCCCGGAGCCGGGAAGAGCACGCTAGTCGATCAACTCGCGCGGCTGTACCGAAACACAAAGAATCCCAACTCCAGCCGCAAAGGGCACGGCTTCAATGGCGCACCCGACGAGAACTTCGCCGTCGGGATCATCGCGGTCGATCCCACCAGTCCCTATACCGGCGGGGCGATTCTGGGCGACCGCATCCGCATGCAGGATCACTTTGCCGATCCCGGAATCTACATTCGCAGCATGGCCACGCGCGGGTCGCTGGGCGGGTTAGCGCGCACAACCGCCGACGTCGCGAGCGTGCTCGATGCCTCCGGCCGCGATGTCATTCTCATCGAAACCGTCGGTGTCGGTCAGGACGAAATCGAGATCGTGCGCCTGGCCGATATCACAGTGGTGATTCTTGTCCCCGGCATGGGCGACGATGTGCAGACCATCAAGGCCGGCATCATGGAGATCGCCGATATTTTTGTCATCAACAAGAGCGATCGCGAGGGCGCCGAGCGCGTGGAACGGGAAATCCGCGCGCTACAATCGCTGGCGGTGCGCAACGACGGCTGGACGCCTCCGATCGTAAAGACGGTGGCCAGCGAAGGAAAGGGCGTGCGGGAACTGGCGGCTGCCATTGTGGACTATGAGAGCTATCTGCGGAAAGACAATCGCGCCTTGAAGAAGAGCGTGGAGAACTGGCAGGAGCGGCTGGTGCAGATGTTGCGCGACGTGATGCTAGAGAAAGCCCGTGCGCAACTCGGAGGTGGGAATCTCACGGTGATGGCGCGAGAAGTCGCCGAGCATAAGCGCGATCCGTATACGCTAATCGACGAGATTGCGGGGAAACGAGGTTGATTCCAGATTTCAGTTTGTAGATTTCAGATTGCGAAGACCGAAGGCGCACTCGACTAAATCTGAAATCTGCAATCTGAAATCTCCAATCGCATGAACTTCAGCATTGATCATCTCGGAATCGCCGTGAAGTCGCTGGCAGCGGCCAAGGCGATCTATGAAAAGCTGGGCCTGAGCGTCTCACCGGAGGAAACTGTCGAACAGGAGCAGGTGAAAGTGGTCATGGTTCCCATGGGAGACAGCCGCCTAGAACTGCTCGAGTCCACTTCGGAAACTTCCACGATCGCGAAATTCATTGCCAAGCGCGGCGAAGGCCTGCATCACGTTTGTTTGAAAGTCCCGAACTTGGCGGCGGCTGTGGCGCGGTTGAAACAAGATGGCGTGCGGCTTGTGTCGGAAGACATCAAAACCGGGGCTGGCGGTCACCAGTATGTTTTTGTTCATCCTGCGAGCACTGGTGGAGTGCTGCTGGAGCTGGTGCAAGGCTGAGCTGGCCGCGGATCCTCGCGGATTCACAGGGATAGATCGAAGGAATGCTTCTTCTCATCACCGACACTTCGGGCAAGAACGGGAGCGTCGCATTAGCGAAAGCTGAGGAAGAACCCAGCTCGCACGAGGTTCGGATGATCGAGTCCGTACCGCTGGCCGGGGGCACGTTTTCTGCGCAATTGGTACCGCAGATTGCCGGACTCCTGTCGAAGCACGGATTCAAGAAAGGGGACATCGGTGCCTTCATCGTCGTTTCCGGCCCGGGATCGTTTACCGGGCTGCGCGTCGGCCTGGCCGCAATCAAGGCCCTCGCGGAGATTCTCCACAAACCGATTGTCCCCGTTTCGCTATTGGAAGCCCTCGCGATCGCGGGTGGCCAGCAAGGAAAGGTTCTGGCGGCGCTTGATGCCGGTCGCGGAGAATTCTACGTCGGAAGCTATCACGTGGAGGGGGCTACGGCCCGGATGATCGAAGAGCAATTATTGCCGAAACAAGAATTCTTGACGATGGCGCGATCCTGCGTGGCGGTGACTCCCGATCCGAATCTGGCGGCGGAGGGGCCGGCTAGCGACGCACTGCTCGTGCAACTTGAGGTCATACGGCCGGAGATGATCGCGCGCATTGGCTGGGAAAAACTCCGCACCGGTGAGGTGGTCTCACCCGAGCAACTGGAAGCGAACTACATGCGTCGCTCGGATGCGGAATTGTTCACAAAGCCGGCCACTGGCTCCTAGCTGCCAGTTCTAACTTCATCTTGAATACCAAATCCACCATCTCCGTCCGTCCGGCGACCATCGACGACCTCCCCGACATCCTGAATCTCGAACGGCAGTCTGCCAGCGCGTCTCATTGGAGCGAGGAGCAGTACCGGCAGTCGATTCGCCCCACTGACCAAGCTTTCAGCCGGATGGTGCTGGTTGCGGAACAAGTTCCGAACAAGAACCCGGCCGCCATTCTGGGCTTCCTGGTGGCAACGCATCTCTCGCCGGAGTGGGAATTGGAAAACATGGTTGTCTTGTCTAGTGTTCAACGGCATGGAATCGGCCGGGCTCTTTTAGAGGCTCTTCTCAGACGCACCCGAGAGACCCTCAGCGATGCCATATTTCTGGAAGTTCGAGAATCGAACCTGCCCGCACGATCTTTGTATGAAAGCGCCGGATTCGTCCAGACTGGACGGCGGAAGGCCTACTACACAAAGCCTTTAGAGGACGCCATCCTTTACCGTCGGAACCTCGGCTAAACCGTTCTCATAGTGAGACTGCACCACTTTTTTGGCATTGAACCGATATTTGGGCTGTGTTACCGTCTGTTCATAATCCCGGTTTGGAGGTCTGCTGGATGCTGACTTCAAAAGACCAACTCCTGACCAGTCACGAAGAATTCCGTCGGCTGGCCCAGGAGCATACGCAGTACGCACAACGTCTCGATACACTTACCCAAAAACGATATCTCAGCGAAGACGAAAAGCTCGAAGAAGTTCGTCTGAAGAAACTGAAACTTCGCCTCAAAGATCAGATGGAATCGATTGAGCGCGAGCATCGGCTGCACTACGGCGTCAACGTAGCGTAATTAGAATCTGGCGAACCTCCCGGCGGCTTGGCCGTCGAGGGAGGTCAGCATCTTCCAAAGGGCGCGATGAAGCGCCTTTTTTTATTTATACTTACCACGCCTTCAGAGTCTGCGCGGCCTTACGCGACCGTCCGCAGCAGCTATAATTGAA
This sequence comes from uncultured Acidobacteriota bacterium, assembly GCA_963807095.1. Taxonomy (GTDB): domain Bacteria; phylum Acidobacteriota; class Terriglobia; order Terriglobales; family Acidobacteriaceae; genus Sulfotelmatobacter. The sequence goes on from CAWEAF010000006.1 coordinate 617,052, forward strand.
GTGTCTCCCCATGGTTCGTGATGGCTACTACTATGCGCTGCCGCTGATCGCCGCTGGTATTCTGCTCGGCTGGCTGACGCGGCCTGCCTGGGCGGTGGTGCCATTCCTGCTGGCGTTTTTCTTTCTGTGGTTCTTCCGTGATCCAGAGCGGCTCATTCCGGCCGACCCCGGCGCGGTAGTTTCCCCCGGCGATGGCAGGGTTACTGATGTCGTCACTGTTAAGGTGGGAAATGAGGAGCAGCTGCGGATCAGTATTTTCCTGAACGTCTTCAACGTGCACGTGAACCGTTCCCCGATTGCCGGCGTGATTCGCGAAGTGATCTACCAGCGGGGAAAGTATCTGAACGCGATGAACATCACGTCTGCCGAACTCAATGAGCAGAACATCGTGACCGTCGAAGGCGACGGACAAAAGGTTCAGTTCAAGCAGATTGCGGGTCTGCTGGCACGCCGGATCGTGTTTTACCCGAAGGTGGGAGATCGCCTGGAACGCGGGCAGCGCGTGGGTTTGATCAAATTCGGCTCCCGAGTCGACGTACTGATGAATGCTTCCGCGCGAGCAAACGTCAAGGTGGGTGACCATGTGAAGGGCGGCGAAACGGTCGTGGCGTACTTGCAGGCGAAGGCAGCTCCGCAGCCTGTGGAGCGTGTTCTTGCCGGCGAGAGGGCGCACTGATGGCATCAAGCGTCCCCAGACCGCGCCGCAGGTTGAGCAAGGGGATGTATATCCTTCCCTCGCTATTCACCACTGCGAACATGGCGCTCGGGTATTACGCGATTCTCGAGGTCATGCATGCGTCGGCGATAGATTTCTGGCATCTCGACAATGCCGCGATAGCCATCGGATTCGCCGTTTTATTCGACGGGATCGACGGCCGCATCGCCCGCATGACCGGCACCAGCAGCGATTTTGGCCGTGAACTCGATTCCCTGGCTGACGCCATCACTTTCGGGGTGGCTCCCGCCATGCTGGCCTGGACGTGGGGCTTTCACCTTATGCCGCCGATCATGCTCACCCAGGGACAATGGCACATCAAGCTGGCGCAGCTTGGGGCGATCGCCAGTTTCCTGTTTCTAATCGCCGGAGCCAGCCGGTTGGCACGCTTCAACATAACCACGAACCCGCAGCCCTCCAACCCAGGGCGTCCGGGAAAGAAATATTTCGTCGGCATGCCGATTCCCGCCGGCGCGGGGGTCATCGCGGCTGTGGTTCACTTCGAGGCGGGAGATCCGATCGTTTCAACTTACACCGCGATTGCCTGGTTGGCGATGGTGGCAACTGTCGGCTATCTCATGGTAAGCACTTGGCGGTTCTACAGTTTTAAGGACATCGACTTTCGCTCGCGGCACCCGTTCCGCCTGATTGTTCTTTTGGCGGCTTTGTTCGCCTTGATCTTCTTCTTCTCCCGCAAAGTCCTTTTCGTAATCGCCCTGGTCTACATGGTTTCTGGCGTCTTCTGGCGCGTGCAGTGGATATTCCGCCGGCGCCCGGGCCCGCCTCCTCCCTCGTACAAGGAGGCATCGCAGACATCATGAGCGAGACCGTCAAACCGGCGACCGGGTCACCGAACCCCGCTGCGCGAGGAAAACTCTATCGTGCTGCGATCGTGGGCGCGGGATCGCTGCGGGGAAAAGAAGTTGCCGAGATGCTGAACGAGCGGAACTTCCCGGCGGCCGACATCCGCCTCCTGGACGACGATGAGTCCCTGGGACAACTGGAAGCGATGGGCGATGAGATCAGCTTCGTCCAGCGCGTCCGCGCCGAGCAGTTCGAGCACGTGGACTTCACGTTCTTCGCCGCCGATCAGGAAAGCACGCGCCGCAGTTGGAAGGACGCTCGCGACGCCGGCAGCGCCATCATCGACTTATCGTCGGTATTGGAAGATCAGCGTGGGGCGACCGTGCGCTCGTTGTGGATCGAGCGCGAGCGTGGACAAGTTACTCCGCCCGAACTGCAGCCCGGACCTTGCGTGACTGCGCATCCGGTTGCCGTAACCCTGGCGCTCCTGTTACTGCGCGCAAAGAAGGAGGGAATGATTCGTCGGGCAGTGGCAACTGCATTCGAGCCCGCTTCCGAGCACGGGCAGCGGGGGATGGATGAACTACACCAGCAGACAGTGAATCTGTTGTCGTTCCAGCCGCTGCCCAAAGATGTATTCGACGCGCAGGTCGCATTTAACATGGTGGCGCGCTACGGGCTGAAGGCCCAGCCGGCGCTCGATTCGGTAGAAGCACGAATACTTCGCCACTACGGGAAAATTGTCGGGGACGATGCGCCGAAACCCGCCCTCGTTTTGCTGCAGGCGCCCATCTTCCACGGGTATGCGATGGCGGTGTTCTTGGAGATGGACCAGGAGATCGATGCGGCCGCGCTTTCGAAGGCTCTTTCCGGTGACCACGTGGTGATTCCGGAGGCAGAAGAAGAAGCACCCAGCAATGTGAGTTCCGCGGGACAGGCGGACATCCAGTTGTCGATCAAGATCGATCCCTCACACCCCAAGGGAGTCTGGTTGTGGGCTGCGGCCGATAACCTCCGCATCTCGGCTCTCACCGCGGTGGAATGCGCCGAGAGTATGGCTGCGGCTCGTCCTACAGGGAAAATCCAGTGAAATCCGGCGCCGCCAGTGTTTTCGCTGTCATGTTTTTTGGCCTGAGTTCCAGTTGCGGATATCACACGGCTGGGCATGTGGCGCAGCTTCCAGAGAGCGTCAGAACCATCGCCGTTCCTGCATTCAAAAACCAGACACTCACTTACCGTATCGAGCAGGCACTGACTGCCTCGGTAATTCACGAGTTCACGACTCGCACTCGCTATCGAGTCATCAGCGATGCGGGAGATGACGCCGATGCAGTTCTTCGTGGAACCGTGCTCTCCACGGTGGCATCTCCGCTCACTTACGACACGGCCAGTGGGCGGGTCGCCAGCGTCCTTGTGGTGGTGAGCCTCAAGGTGGTTTTGACTGACCGCAACGGCAAGGTGCTATACCAGAATCCAGCCTACCTCTTTCGTGAGCAGTATGAGGTCTCGCAGGATCTGGCCAGTTTTTTTGAAGAAGATTCCCCGGCTTTCCGACGCCTCTCGCAAGACTTTGCTCGTACACTGGTGTCGAATATTTTGGAGGGATTCTGATCGTGAAGCGGCTCCGTCTGATTGCGGCCATCTCGCTAATAGCGATGTTCGCTGGTTGCTACACGGGCACCAGGCCGCCCCACGTTGGCTCGGCGGCGAAGGGGTTCGCGATCCAGGACTCCGACCGCAAAGTCACGCTCGATCAGTTTCGTGGACAGATTCTGGTGCTGAACTTCTGGGCGACCTGGTGTCCTCCGTGCGTGGAAGAGCTTCCGTCGTTGATGAACCTGCAGGACCGCATGCGCGGGCGCGGTGTGACGGTGCTGGGAGTGAGTATCGACGTCGACGGCGATGCCTACCACCGCTTTCTGAAAGTGCACAATATTAACTTCTTGACGGTTCGCGATCCCGACGAGAGTGTTGCGCACATGTACGGCACCACGGGATGGCCGGAGACCTACATCATCGATCGTCAAGGCGTGCTGCGCCGCAAGTTCGTGGGCCCTGTAGACTGGAACTCGCCTGAGGTAATCGATTTTCTGAACCGGCTGTAGAATTCTACGGTGATGTGGGGACAGCCGCCTCGGCTGTCCGTCGAGCGAAGCTCGACAGGTTAAACAGGTACGATCCTGTCACTTTGCGAGCCGCTCGGCCGATGCTAAATTCTGACAGAGTGACTTTCATCGACGCTGCCTTCTGAATGCGCGCCTTTGCCCAAGCCGATCGGTTCGTCAGCGAACTGGAGTCCCGCAAGCTGCGCGCGGCTTATATCTTCGTCGGCGATGAGGCATTCTTTCGCAAGCGCTTTCGCGACGCCATTCTCGAGCATCTGGTTCCCGCGGACCTGCGAGATTTCAGCCTCTTCGAATTTGATCTTGGCGAAACAGATTTAGCCGAGGTTCTCGATCGGGCGCGCACGCCCTCGTTGATGGCACCGTTCCAGGTTTTCTTTGTGCGCGGCGTGAAGAACCTGTTTGGCCGCGGATCGAATGAAGAGAGACTCGCAGCCATCGAGGACTACTGCAAAAATCCCAATCCTGATGCGCTCATAATTTTCGTCGCCGACCATATCAGCATTCCCGCCGACGTTCGCCGCATGGAGATGCAAGACAAAGAACGCTATCAACGCATCCGCGAGACCATGGGGCAATACTGCGGTATCGTCGAGCTGGCGCGGGTGGAAGAGGGCGAAGCCGTGCGCTGGATTAGCGACTATTGCACCAGCCGCGGAGTGAAAATGGAAGCCGATGGCGCTCGCGAGCTGGTGGACGCGCTCGGCGGCGACATGATGATGGTCTCCAACGAATTGGAGAAGCTGATTCTGTATGTCGGCGAGAAGAAACGCATTACGCTGGGCGATGTCGAGACCATGGTGTTGGCCGCCAAGCAGCGCTCGCTCTACGAGCTGACGGATGCGATTTCGAGCCGCGACCGCGTCCGCGCGCTGGAAGTATTGGACGCGATCTTGATCTCCGGCGAAGGCGAAGAGGCAGCCATCGGGCACGTCTACATGCTGGCGAAGACCTTCCGCCAGATGCTGATCATTCTCGAGCGCAACGTCCGCGATCAGCGGATGCTCTGGGCCGCGCTCTGGCAGGGATTTCGCGTTCCTCCCTTCGCCGCCGACGACATTATCAAACAGGCCCGCCGGTACAAATCCCGCCGCGAACTTACACGCGCAATCCGTCTGGTCGCTAAGGCCGATTTGGCCCTGCGCTCAAATCCCGTGAGCAAACGCATGGTGCTGGAGCGGCTTGTCATCGACCTCACCACCGAGCCCAAGCTGGAAATGCCAGGCTGGATGCAGGAGCAGTTGCCCGTCTAGCATAGTGTGTCATACAGATTGAACGGTTTTCGTTTTGAAAGGGATGGACTTCAGGCCATCCGTAAGCAGAAACAAATAGGGCGCGGCTTCAGCCGCTGAGGGAATTCCAGTCGGATGTTTTCTGGCTTTCGCAGGCCTTCATAAGTACCTTGTCTCCGGCGCACTACGCTAGCGCGGCCTAGCCTTCGGCCGCGATCACCAATTTCGACGCCTTCGGCAGATAGCCCTTGCGACGGAACCAATCCTCCATAGCTTCTCTGAGCTGATCGATTGGCACTGCGGAGCCGATTTCCATCCGCCCATCCGCCAGCGGCAGGGTATCGTCGAAAACGCTGGCGTTCGTGAAGTTGCGCATGGAGAAGGAATCCAGCCACTTCAAGGGGCAGGGAAGTAGGCGGCCGTCCTCTTCGTACTCCACACGAATCTTGCGCGCGAACATGAATTGATTTAACCACACGTGCCGTCGTTCTTCTCATGTTCGGCCATCTCCCTGCCTACACTATGCTTCCCAGCAGCGCGTTCGCGAGAACATGAAAGCTCTGAAGGGCAGCTCGGAAGAGAAGGCACTGGTCGAACGCTACGTCCGCGAGCTCAACGAGCAGGAAGACCGGGTGCAGGCTCTGCACCGCGAGATTGCCGAGATGCAACAGAGACGCGACGCCGCCCAAAGCGCCTTGAATACCATGGTCGAGGCGCTTCAAATGGAAGCGACGCTATGACCGACGGCACGTATAGGGTAAGCTGTTGCGGTTGCACCGGGAGGAAAGCATGCTCTTCGGGTTGATCTGGTGGATTGTTGTCGGGCTGATCGCAGGCTGGGCCGCCGGCAGGATTATGAAGGGCGGGGGCTACGGCGTCGGCATAGATATCCTGCTCGGCATGGTGGGTGGCATCGTTGGCGGTGTCCTTCTGGGACTGCTTGGCATCCATGCGAGTGGGCTGATCGGTTCCATCATTGTTGCGATTATCGGAGCCGTGTTTCTAATCTGGCTGAGCCGGAAAATCAAAAAAGCGTAGCCGGCTGCGTTGGCTATTTTTGCCGCTTTGGTCCGGCTGCCTTCACTTCGGCGGGCACATCGAAGTGTTCAAAGTTCTTCGCAAACCGGTTGCACAGATCTTCGGCTGCCTTGTCGTAAGCCCCTTTGTCCGGCCACGCGTTGCGCGGGTTCAGCACCTGGGGCGGTACGCCGTGACAGAATTTTGGAATGCTGAAGCCGAAGGTAGGCTCAACTTCAAATCCTTCGCGAATCAGTTCGCCTTCCACCGCCGCATCGACCATGGCGCGCGTATAGGGAATGCTCATGCGTTTCCCGACCCCATAGGGCCCGCCTTGCCAACCGGTATTCACCAGCCAGCATTGTGCGTTGTGCTCGCGCAGGCGTCGTCCCAGCATTTCCGCATAAATCTTCGGACGCAAGGGTAAGAATGGCGCTCCAAAGCACGTCGAGAACGTAGCCGTCGGCTCTTTCACGCCGGCTTCGGTTCCTGCGACCTTTGCCGTATAGCCGGAAAGGAAGTGATACATCGCCTGCTCCGGTGTCAATCTCGCGATCGGCGGCAGAACGCCAAATGCATCGGCGGTAAGAAAGACAACGTTCTTCGGATGGCCGCCAATTCCCGGAATCACCGCATTATCGATGAAATCCACCGGGTACGCCGCTCTCGTATTCTCCGTCTTGCTGTCGTCGTTGTAATCGGGGATGCGCGTATGGGCGTCGAGGGTGACGTTTTCGAGAACACAGCCGAAGCGCAGCGCATTCCAGATCTGTGGCTCGTTCTGTTTCGAAAGCTTGATGCACTTGGCGTAGCATCCGCCTTCAAAGTTAAAGACTCCGTCGGCGCTCCAGCCATGCTCATCATCGCCAATCAAATCGCGCGAAGGATCCGCGGACAGCGTGGTCTTGCCCGTTCCCGACAATCCAAAAAACAGCGCACTGATCCCGTTGTGCCCAACATTGGCCGAACAATGCATGGGGAAGACATTGCGAGGGGGTAGCAGGTAGTTCATCACGCTGAATATCGATTTCTTCATCTCGCCGGCGTACGAGGTGCCGCCGATCAGCACGGTACGCCTCATGAAATTCAGCAGGATGAATACTTCCGAATTCACCCCATCCCGCCGCGGGTCGGCCCTGAACTCCGGCGCCGCAATCACAGTGAACTCGGGATGATGATTTCTCAACTCCTCAAGCGTGGGCCGGATGAACAACTGTCGCACAAATAGATTGTGCCAGGCGTATTCGTTCACCATGCGCACCGGCAATCGGTAAGTCGGATCGGCGCCGCAGAACAAATCCTGCACATAAAGTTCGCGCCCCCGCAAGTGCTCCATCACGCGCGCGTATAGGGCGTCGAACTTTTCCGGTTCAATCGGCGCATTCACTGCGCCCCAGGCAACTGTGTGTTCCGTCATCTCATCTTTGACGACGAATTTATCCTTGGGAGACCGGCCGGTTCGATTGGTATAGCCGACGATCGATCCATTGGCTGCCAGTTTTGCCTCGTTGCGCCGGATGGCGTGCTCCACCAGCACTCCCGGAGAGAGATTGAAGTGCGTCCGGCCTTCGCTCAGCAACTCCGCAACGTCGCTGATGTGCAATGTGGTCGCCATCGGGTCTCCTGGGAGCCGGAAAGAACAAGGGCTGAAAAGAGAAAACGCGCTTTATTCTGCCCTAAAACGACCGCGCTTGCCAAGGAACGCAGTCACAATTCCACTCCATTTATTTAGAGGAACGATTTTGTCGAGGCGTTGTGTGGATTGTTGGGGCCAACAATCAGTTTCAAAGAGAAGTCGATCCTGGCGCTCACGAGTTAGGGCGCACATTCTTCCCCGCGGTTCGGTGTGTTTAGCCCGCCACCTTGTAGTCGCAAGCGGACCGGCAAGGTTCGCAGTACATCAGGCCATCCGTGCAAAGCCGCACGTCAATGACCGACTGGCACAGCACGCAGTATTTCTCGCAGAGACATGAGCTCTCGGTCTGTTCGCATTGTGCGCAACGAGTCTTGGTGGAACTTTCGGTGCTCATGGGAATAATGTAGCGCGCTCAACCATGTCCGAAGAAATGACCTTCGTAATCGGCCCGATGGCCAAATGACTGGGGGAAGTGCCGCTTTTCGGGCGGTCCTTTTTCCCGGTGCCCTATAATTTCGACAATGACCTTCGAACATCTGCTGGATGGCGCGGAAGTTCTCAGCCAGAGCGGGAATCCGGACGTCAGCGGTGTCGAATATGACTCGCGGCGCGTGAAGCCGGGCTCCCTCTTCCTGGCCATGCGTGGAGAAACCTCTGACGGCAATCGCTTTATCGATGCGGCTGTTCGCGCGGGTGCGGTCGCAATAGTCACGGACTCGTCATCAGAAAAGACTCGTGATCGAGTCGCTTGGGCATTGGTGCCTCATGGCCGCCGTGCGCTGGCGCGCATCAGCGAGAACTTCTACAAGCGCCCTGCCGAGCGGCTCGCGATCACGGGAATTACAGGGACAAATGGAAAAAGTACGACCGCGTTCCTGATCGAAGGTATCCTCACCGCGGCTGGCCGCAAGAGCGCGCTGATCGGAACGATCGAATACCACGTGGCCGGGCGCACGCACCCGGCGCCGCACACCACTCCGGAGGCTCTGGAACTGGCCCGCATTTTCCATGAAGCCGTTGGCCAGGGCGCCACGGACGCCGTCATGGAAGTATCTTCCCATGCTCTCGCTCAGCAGCGCATTTTCGGAGTGCCGTTTGACGTCGCTGTCTTTACCAATCTGACGCGCGACCATCTCGACTATCACAAGACCATGGACGAATACTTCAGCGCAAAACGCGCTCTGTTCGAAGGATGCGGCACCGATCCGCCACGCGTTTCGGTCACGAATCTTGATGACGAATACGGCGCGACGCTGGCCGAATTCAGCCGCAAGCGCAGTTCCCTCGTTCTTACCTACGCTTGGGACCGCGGAGACTTCCATGTCGAAAACGTCGATATCACCCCGCGTGGCACTCGCTTCGACCTGGTTGCCCAGCAGGAAAAACTCGCAATCTTCTCTCCGCTGATCGGGCGCGTAAATGTGTACAACATCCTCGCAGCAGCCGCAGCTTGCTCGGCGCGAGGATGCGATGTTCAGGCGATTGTCCACGGTGTCTCGTCTCTCACCCATGTCCCCGGCCGCTTCCAGCGCGTGGATTGCGGCCAGCCCTTCACGGTAGTTGTGGACTACGCTCATACGGACGACGCGCTGCGCAATTTGACCTCGCTCGCCCGCGAGTTCGTTGCACGCGATGGCGGTGGAGCCCGAGTCCTCACCGTGTTTGGATGCGGCGGCGATCGCGATCGCGCCAAGCGGCCGCTGATGGGAGAAGCCGCGGGGCGGGGCAGCGATTTCGTCCTGCTCACCTCCGATAATCCCCGCAGCGAAGATCCGCGTGCGATCATCAACGATGCTCTGGTTGGACTGCAAAAGACCGGAGTCAAGTACAGCGTCGAAGTCGATCGCCGCAAAGCCATCAGCCTTGCAATCTCCGAGGCACGCCCTGGAGACATCGTCCTGCTCGCCGGGAAAGGACACGAAAAGGTGCAAGTTACAAAAGAGGGAACTCACCCGTTCGATGATGTGGAGGTCGCCCGGGAAGGCCTGAAGGCGAACGGATTTGAATGTGACGCGGTGTCGAATACTGGGCAGAATCCGTAGCCGCGCCGTCTCGGCGGCTGTGCACCGCCGCTCCTGAGCCGATCTCGACTTGCGAGTGTCTGATTTAAGAAAGAATTTCAATGAAGCTGCCGCTTTCTAAAATTGTCGAATTCATCTCCGCTGCGCCAGAGAAGGGGAGAGCCGTCGGCCCTTCCGAAGACATCGCCCAGGGATACTCGATCGACTCCCGCACCATCGCCAAAGGAGAACTCTTCTTCGCCGTCAAAGGCGAACGCCTCGATGGCCACGACTACGTTTCAGCAGCATTGGAAAGAGGTGCTCTCGCCGCGGTGGTGTGCAGTAGTCAAATCGCGCGCTATCCCGATAAGTCGCGCCTGCTGGCTGTCGACGACACTCTGGTCGCGCTGCAAAGCCTGGCCACTGCCGTTCGGCGACTCTGGGGCAAGCCCCTGATCGGCATTACCGGATCCATGGGCAAAACCACCACGAAAGAAGCGATCGCCCACGTTTTGGCCACGCGTTGGCGTGTCCTCAAATCGGAAGGCAACTTCAATAATCATTTCGGCCTGCCGCTGATGCTCCTCAAACTGGAGCCCGAGCACGATTTGGCTGTCATTGAAATGGGAATGTCGCATGCCGGCGAAATTCGTGCGCTCGCGAAGATCGCCCAGCCAGAAATCGGCGTGGTCACAAACGTGGCGCCGGTTCACCTTGAGTTCTTTGATTCCCTGGCTGGGATCGCCCGGGCGAAATATGAGCTGATCGAATCGCTCCCCTTCCAGGGGACCGCCGTATTGAACGCAGATGACGATTACGTCTCGCAGTTCGGGCGCGATTTTAAAGGCAAGGTCATCACTTACGGAACCAGTGACACCGCCGACGTTCGCGCGCAGAATATTCGCACCCACGGTACCGAAGGTACGCAGTTCGAAGTAGTCACCCCCTGCGGACGCGAGCGCGCGCACCTGCCCCTGATCGGACAACACAACATGCTGAACGCGCTGGCGGCCGTTTCCGTCGCATGCGCGCGTGAGATGAACCTCGCTGACGCCGTGGCGGCACTCGCAACCCTGAAGCCTGTCGACAAACGGGGAGAGGTTCTCCAACTGGGTAACATCACGGTCATCAACGATTGCTACAATTGCAATCCGAATGCGCTCAAAGCGATGGTTGATGCGCTGGCCTCGCTACCGGCGAAGCGTCGCATTGTCGTGGCCGGAGCGATGCTGGAACTGGGGCCGACGAGCGAGGAACTCCATCGCCAGAGCGGCCTGCACATCGCGGAGCGCCACGTGGATGCGCTGCTCGGCGTGCATGGTCCAGCGAAAGCCATGGTCGAAGCTGCCCGGCAGAAAGGCGTGCGGGCCGAGTTTGTGGAAACCCCTGAGGAAGCCGGCGAGTGGCTCGCTCGCGAGGCGCGCGACGGAGATGTCGTTCTGTTGAAAGCTTCACGCGGGGTGAAACTCGAAAAGGCACTTGCAATATGGCAGGCGCAACGCGACCGTGCAGTGAAGAAATAGTCCACTCGGCGCCTAACGACTTACGGCTGAAAATTGATAGCGGCATCTCGGAGGCTGATTGCTCTACTGGCTCTTGTTCATAAAGCTGCAGCACTATGTCCCCCCGTTTCGTATCTTCCGCTACGTCACGTTCCGCACTGCCTTCGCCAGCCTCACCGCGTTGTTTACCGGATTGATTGTCGGCCCGCTGGTCATTGGACGTCTGCGCGACTTCCAGATCGGCCAATACATCCGCGAAGAAGGTCCTAAAGCTCATCAGAAAAAAGCCGGCACGCCCACCATGGGCGGATTGCTCATCGTAATCGCGATCGTTGTTCCCACCCTGCTGTGGGCAGATCTGAGTAATCGTTTCGTGTGGATCGCTGTTTTTTCCACCTGCGCCTACGCCGCTATCGGGTTTACCGACGACTATACCAAGGTGACGCGTCGTCGCAATCTGGGATTGACCGCGCGCGCCAAACTGGGGCTCCAGATCGCAACCAGCATCGTGATCGCCTCCTTGCTGATTACGATGCAGACGCATAACCTCTATTCCACCAGGTTGATTGTGCCGTTTTTTAAGCAGTTTCACCCCGATCTGGTGATTAGCACGTGGGAGCGCAACCCGCATTTGTGGCCTCTGGCATTCCTTCCCTTCATGGCTTTCGTCGTGCTCGTCATTGTCGGCTCGAGCAATGCAGTGAACCTCACGGATGGCCTCGACGGCCTCGCCATCGGCTGCACGGTCATAGCAGCGGGCGCGCTGACGGTGCTTACCTACGTCAGCGGCCATGCGACTTTCGCCACCTATCTTGAACTGCAGCGCATGCCGCAGGTTGCCGAATTAACCGTGTTCTGTGGAGCGATGGTGGGAGCGTCCATCGGATTTCTCTGGTACAACGCTCATCCCGCCGAAGTCTTTATGGGCGATGTGGGATCATTAGCCCTGGGCGGTGCGATCGGCACAGTCGCGGTTATCATCAAGCAGGAGTTGCTGCTGCCCTTTATCGGGGGGGTGTTCGTGATCGAAGCCCTCTCGGTGATCCTGCAAGTAGGCTCGTATAAGCTGCGCAAGAAACGAATTTTCAAAATGGCTCCCATTCACCATCATTTCGAGTTGATGGGCTGGTCGGAATCGAAGATCATCGTACGGTTCTGGATTGCATCTCTCGTCTTCGCCCTGTTCGCGCTGACGACGTTGAAACTGAGGTAGAAAATTCGAGCCACGGATTTTCGCGGATCAACCTGGGGTAAAGTTCTTCATTACTTGCTTGATCCGCTTCAATCCGTGGGATCTGTGTGAATCCGTGGCAAGTGAATTTGGCTCTCCGTGTCTCTGTGACTCTGTGGTGAAATAGCTTTGATGGAACTAAACGGAAAACGCGTCCTGGTGGTTGGTCTCGGCAAGTCAGGAGTCGCATCTGCGCTTTTCATGAAGAAAAAAGGCGCGAGCGTCTCAGTCTCTGATACGAAGAGCGGAGACGAACTTCGAAACGAAATACCCGTGCTGCTCGACAATGGCATCACCGTCGAGACGGGAGGCCATGGCGATCGCACTTTCCGCGGCCAGGACCTGATCGTGGTCAGCCCGGGCGTTCCCGTGGACGCACCGCCCCTGGTGCAGGCCCGCTCCCTGGGCGAAAAAGTCATCGGCGAGATCGAACTTGCAGCGCAGTTTCTGCCTGGTCCCATCGTTGCCATTACGGGCTCGAACGGCAAGACCACCACGACTACACTCGTCGGCGAAATCATGACCGCGTCCGGATTTACCGCGCTCGTAGGCGGCAACATCGGAACGCCCGCAATCTCTCTTGCCGAGCGAGCCAATCCAGAGACTGTAATCGTTCTTGAAATCTCCAGTTTCCAGCTGGAAACCATTCAAACGTTCCGTCCGAAGGTTGCAGTTGTGCTAAACATCACGCCGGACCATCTTGACCGCCACCGCACATTTGACATTTACGCGGACGCCAAGGCTCGCATCTTTGAAAACCAGCAACCGGCCGACTACGCCGTGCTGAATGCGGACGACCCCACCTGCGCCGCGATGGGCAACCGCACTCGGGCGCAGGTCTTCTGGTTCAGTCGCCAGAAAGAAGTCGAGCAAGGGACTTGGGTGCGCGACGGCAACATCGTCTTTCGCGACGGTGGCGGGCAGCGCGAGATCCTGCAAGTCTCCGACATCCCCCTCAAGGGGGCGCACAACCTGGAGAACGTGCTTGCAGCCGTCTGTGCCGGCGCCCTGATGAAATGCGCTCCGGACAAGATCCGCCAAGCTGTCCACAGCTTCAAAGCCGTGGAGCACCGGTTGGAATTCGTGGCCACGATTCGCGGCGTGGACTACTACAACGACTCCAAAGCCACCAACGTCGATGCGACCATCAAAGCCTTGGAGTCGTTCCCCTCCAATATCCACCTGATCCTCGGTGGCAAGGACAAAGGCAGCGACTACACCGTTCTGAACGATCTCCTGCGCAAGCGGGTGAAGCGTGTCTACACGATCGGTGCCGCCGCGGCCAAGATCGAGTCTCAAATAAAGGGCTCCGAAATCGTCCAGGCCGAGACCTTGGAGAACGCCATCCGCAAAGCCAATGCCGCGGCTCAATCCGGCGACATTGTCCTGCTTGCCCCAGCCTGCGCCAGCTTCGATCAGTTCAAGAGCTACGAGCATCGCGGAAAGATGTTCAAGGAGATCGTGCGCGGGCTGGCCAACGAGCGCCCGGCGCCCTGACCGTTCGGCGGTGCCCCGTCATCCCCGCGGTTATTTCTCCCGTTCGGTCGTCAAACCCACATGACGCAAGGGCCACGTCAGGCCGTGAAAATGGTGTCTGGTTGCGGTGTAGACTCTTGCGCGCAGAGCCCCGGGAAAGCCGACATCCTATGGGGGATTCCGCGCACCAATCTACTCGCGATGGGCCAACGTCGCTATGCAATCAAGCCGCGTCTGTATGCGGCGAAGAATCCAGGCAACTCGCGGGAAGGTACATAGGTCCTTCGCGGCAAAAGTCGCCGCTCAGGATGACCATGCTTGCTTTCTGTGAAACCTGCGCAGGCTCCAAATCGCATCGGTCGAGCGATCCTCCAAGATCGCTTCGGCCATCATCTCGCCGACTGCCGGCCCGTGCTTGAATCCGTGACCGGAGCCTCCGCCCAATATCCAGACGTTCTCATTTGCGGGATGGCGATCTACGATGAAATGGCTGTCGGGCGTCTGTTCGTACTGGCAAACGCGAGTCTCGATCAGGGGCGTACCTTTCAGGGCAGGGAAGCGGAATCCGACGTACTCGCGGATGTCTCGCAACGTTTCGGGACTGGCGACCCGCTCGCCGGAGGTCGGATCAAACTCCGGCCCGCGCGTGTCGTCGGCAATCTTGAATCCGCGGCGGTCGCTTCCCGGAATGCCATAGCGAAATCGCCCGTGATGATCCGCCCACACCGGCATGTGGTCGTCAGTGAACCGCGAATCGCCTGCAGGCGGCCCGAAGAAGAACACTTCCTGCTTGGTGGGGCGCACGAGCGAGCCGACGGTTTTCGGAAACAGCTTGCCGAGCCACGGGCCGCAGGCGAAGACGTAGAAGTCGGCCTTGAGTTGGGTGCCGTCAGACAGTAAGAGGCTTCGCAATCGAGACTCCTCGAGTCCGTCACTGAGAACTGCCGCCTGTCGATACGTTCCCCCCTCGGCAATAAACGCGTCTACGACCGCGGAGCAGCTAGCGCGGGCGTCGAGGTAGCCGCACTCCGGCTCGAAGATCCCCCACTGGATGCCTTCAAAGTTGATCTGCGGCCACCGTTTCCGCATCTGCGCCGGCGATAGCTCCTGATACTTAATCTTTGCCGCCCGCAGCATCTTGATCGATCCACGTTCGAACTGGTCATCCCGCTCTGAAGCCATCCACAACACGCCGGACCGGTGGAGGAATTGTCGCTTCCATCGTCGCTCATACTTGGCCCACAGCTTAAGCGCCCGGGCAGCCAGTTCCGTATAAGGCTGGTCCGGCCCGTAGGTCCCGCGCATGACCCGCGTTTCTCCGCCCGACGAAGACCGCGAATTGCCCGGCCCCCACGCATCAAGCAACGTAACGCGTGCCCCGCGTTCCAGCAGAGACAGGGCAGTCCATCCGCCGAATGCGCCGGCGCCGATGACGGCGATGTGAGTTTTGGATCGCATCGGAAGCGATAAAGCATATCAGTACCCCGGTTTTCAAAGGTTCGATCTGTGAAGGGTCTCAAGTTTCGGGGTTTTAGGCTCGATGTCGCAGGCCGGACGAATTTGAGTCCGGTAAGAAGGATAGATCGATGAGTGTGAACGCCTTGGGTACAGCAAATGACCGGAGTCTCAGACGGGGCGACCCAGCCCGATCCAGAGCGCTTCAATGACGACATACACCAACAGAACCGCAATGTAAGGACGCCCAGCCAACCGTCGACGCCTGTCGAACGCGATTAGGGCAAGCAGCAGGGCATCGATCAACACCAGGCAGACAGTCTGGGACGAAGATTGCCGAATGTTGAACCAGTATCCCAGAGTCCTTGCCAAGCCCGCGGGCAACAAAACCAGAGCAATGCAGATCATGGATCGCATGTGGGCCGCGACATTTCTCTGGCGTATCGATGCGATCGAAAAGCCGTACAACATGCCGAACAGCAGAAGCTGGGCAGCTGAGAGGAACTCGGCGTTGCGAGCCATATGAGCAGTCGCGCCGTCGCTCAAATGCTCGTGATATTCCTTCCACAACATCGCGACGGAGAAAACGAGGACCAAGGGCATGAGGATGTTCGACAGTTTTCCAAGAACGCGGTGGGTCGAGAACGCCTGGTAGCGTATGGCAAGCGGCTGCACGATCAACAAGAGAAGAAAGCAGAATAGCAATACCGCGTGAATGTGGACAGCAGTGGTGATGGATTGGTCGAAGTGGGGGATCTCGGATAAATAGGGAATCCAGAAACCCGCGACGAAGATCGGCAGAAGGGCAATTAGGACATAGCCGAGATTGCGGTAGGCACGCTCCATCCGCGTGCTGACTGGCGGCATTTTAGATGGACATCTGAGATGTTTCAACCGCAAGCTCGCGATGCGTCTTCTTACGGTTGGCGTAAACACCTACATTTACACCCAGTTGATTGCGCGGATCCTCCGATTCCGGTGCCCTCAGCCGCGACGCCGCCGTATCGTACGCAAAATCCACAGAATCCCAGCCTTGCTCCCAAATCCCATCCTCCTGCATCTAAAATAGTTAGGTAGAATGGATTAGGGACGTGTTTCCCCTCGGCTGAGGTCGCTCGGACTGAGACAACTGACATAACGATTCATGCCCGCTGAACCCAATATCGGGAATCGCGAACGCGAAATACTGACTGCCCTCGTCGAGACGTTTATCTCGACGGGCGAGCCGGTTGGTTCGCGCACGCTGGCGCGCTCGAACCGGGAAGGACTCAGCCCGGCTTCCATCCGTAACGTGATGGCGGACTTGTCCGATGCCGGATTCCTCGAGCAGCCGCATGCATCCGCCGGGCGAGTCCCGACCACCGAGGCTTACCGCTACTACGTCGAACAGATTTCCGGCAACGCACGTCTGGCGCCTCAAGAAGAAACGATGATCTCGGACTCGCTGGCCGGGGTCACGGACGTGCAGGAGTTCATGGAGCGCACCTCTCACGTGCTGTCTCTGATTTCCCGCAATGTTGGCGTAACCATCGCAACCAGCGGCCCGAAAAACGCGCTGGAGCATGTGTACTTCTCGCGGCTCGGCGACCAGAAAGTTCTTGCTGTCCTCGTGACTCGCTCGGGCCTGGTGCGCGATCGGGTGCTGCGCCTCGATCTACCGCAAGGGGACCTTGATCTTGCCGCGCGCTACATCAACGAGAATTTCCGCGGATGGACCATGGAGTCCATGCGCGGAGAGATCTCCCGCCGTATCGAAAAAGAGCGGAGCGAGTACGACCGGCTCATGAATTCGATCGAGCAGCTCTACAAGCAGGGCGCTCTCGCGGCGGAACAGGGATCCCAGGTGGTTTTCGTCGAAGGCGCGGCCAACCTCGTCGCCTCCGAGCAAGACCGGGAGCGACTGCAGGAGATGCTGCAGACACTGGAAGAAAAAGAAAAAGTAGTGAGACTGCTGGGCGCTTATCTCGACGTCAGGCAGGAGGCCGTCCGCGTGGTCATCGGACTCGACCAGGCGATGCCCTCGATGCAGAATTTCGTGCTGATCGGTGCCCCGGCCCATGCCGGAAATGAAGTCATGGGATCACTGGCGGTCATCGGCCCGACGCGCATGGACTACCAGCACACCATTACCGCGGTGTCGTATATCGCGCGCCTCTTCGATAAAATTCTCAACGAATCGGAGTAACACTCGCAGTTATGGGGAAATCTAACGGGAAGCAAGAAGCAGAAGTCACCGGCCTGGATCTCGAGCACGAGCTTCCTGCCGGAGATGGGGATGAAGGCGGCGCCACTGCCGCTAACGCAGTCTCATCTGCAGGTGCGGAGCCGTCCGGACTTGAGGCCGAACTACAAAAAGTAAAAGCCGAGCGCGACACGTTGCTCGACCGGCTGGCCCGCGCGCAAGCGGAATTCGAGAATGCCCGCCGCCGCGCCGCCAAAGAGCAGCAGGACTTTCGCGACTTTGCCGTTGTTGACGCCATCAAATCCCTGCTGCCCGTGATCGACAGCTTCGAGCGCGCCCTCCAGGCGAAGTCCGAGGCGGCAGATTTCCGCGCCGGAGTCGAACTGATCTACAAGCAACTACAGGATGTGCTGGCCAAGCTGGGAGTGCGCGCGATCGAGGCCAAAGGTCAACCATTCGACCCTCATGTTCACGAAGCCATCGAGATGGTGGAAAACCCCGACGTCGCGGATCATGAAGTCCTGGAGGAATGGCAGCGGGGCTACAAGTTCAAAGATCGACTGCTGCGTCCGGCCATGGTGAAGGTCGCGAAGAATCCGGGGAAGTCGTAAAGCTGCAAGCTTCCGTTGGTTTCTACCGGATCGCATGGGCGCTGTTTCTTAGGAAAGGTCTATTTGGCTACCAACACGAAACGCGATTACTACGAAGTTCTTGGCGTCAGCCGCACTGTGACTGAGATTGAGCTCAAGAGCGCGTATCGCAAGCTCGCGCTGCAATACCATCCCGACCGCAATCCCAACAACCCGGACGCCGAGGAAAAGTTCAAAGAAGTCAGCGAAGCCTACGCGATTCTCGCAGATTCCGAAAAGCGCGCGGCGTACGATCGCTTTGGCCATGCCGGACTGAATGGGGGCGCGGGGCAGAGCGCGGGCTTCGATCCGACCGTCTTCCAGGATTTCAGCGACATCTTTGGCGAATTCTTCGGCTTCGGCGATATGTTTGGAGGCGGGGGCCGCCGTCGCAGCCGTGTGCAGCGCGGAGCCGATCTCCGCGAGGATCCGACACTCGAGTTCGAGGAAGCCTTCTTCGGCACTCAGTCGCAGGTGACGGTTCGCCGCCACGAAGCTTGTGAAGAGTGCCGCGGCTCTGGCGCGGCTGCCGGCAAAGGCCCGACTACATGCCGCTCATGCAACGGGCGCGGCCAGGTCCGTTACCAGCAAGGATTCTTCAGCATCGCACGCACCTGTCCGACGTGCCAGGGATCGGGGAATGTCATCACCGATCCATGCCTGAAGTGTAAGGGCGAGGGCCGCATTCTGCGCCAGCGCACGGTCGATGCTAAAGTTCCCGCGGGAGTCGAAGACGGAACTCGCATTCGTTTCGCGGGCGCGGGCGAAGTGGGGCAGTTCGGAGGTCCGGCCGGCGACCTGTACGTCGTTCTTCACGTCAAAGAGCACCCGTTCTTTATCCGGGAAGGCAATGATCTGCATTGTGTGGTTCCGATCTCGGTGACGCAAGCGGCGATGGGCTCTGAAATTCGCGTACCGACCATGGAGGGTGAGCACAACCTCAGGATTCCCGAGGGCACGCAGCCGGGAACGGTGTTCCGCATCCGCAGCAAGGGCGTGCCCGTTCTCAATGGGCACGGCAAGGGAGATCTTTACGTCGAAGTCCACGTGCAGGTTCCGACAAAGCTGAACAAACGCCAAAAAGAGTTGCTGCAGGAACTTGACGCTCTCTCGAAAGTCGATAACCAGCCTGTGCTGCGCTCCCTGCTGGGCAAAATGAAAGATATGTTCGGATAAGGTTCCTGACTGAAGGCCGTAAGCCATACTTCCCCTGATCACTCACCGCCGATGACCCGCCGAAGATGGATCGCTGACGAAGTCTCTGAAAATCATGCCGCTCTGATTGGCCCTCACGCCGATCACCTGGCTCGTGTGCTGCGCGCGCAGGTTGGACAAGAGTTCGATATCGTAGCCGATGCGGTCGTCCGCCGCGGGCGAATCGTCTCCATTGCGGACGGACGGGTGGAGTTTCAACTCGGTGACGAGATTCCTTCGGAAGTCACGTCCAGCCTTACGCTCCTGCTCGCCATCTTCAAATTCGACCGGATGGAGTGGTCGATCGAGAAATGTACGGAGCTGGGAGTGAAGAGAATCATTCCTGTGATTGCCCGCCGCACGGACGCCCATCTTCCCTCTGCTGCGATGAAACGGGTGGAGCGCTGGCGTAGAATCGCGACGCAGGCCTCAGAGCAATCTCGCCGGGCGACGACGCCTGAGATCACTTCTCCATCGAAACTGCGGGATGCAGTAAATATTGACGCGGAACTTCGAATTGTCCTCGCTGAGACCGAGACGGAAACCATGGTTCGTGAGGTCGTGACTTCCCATCCTCACAACCAAATTGCTCTGGCCATCGGCCCGGAAGGCGGCTGGACAGAAGACGAACTCGATCTCTTCGGGAAGCAGGGATGGATCTCCGCCTCCCTTGGCCCCACCATCCTGCGGGCGGAAACAGCCGCCATCGCGGCTGTGGCGATCGCTCTCTCGTAGTTCCGCGCCGCCACAACTATCAAGCTGGCTCGCCGAGAGCTATTGCTCACAACCTTCCTCAACCCTCCCGGTGATATCCTGACCCTCAATGGCGTCATCGAAGTCGAATTCCCGGCCAGCTCCGTTCATCCCGGACGAACAACAGCGCAAAGCCATCGAGCATGTTGACGGACCCATGCTGGTCGTAGCCGGAGCCGGAACCGGTAAGACCTCAGTTCTGACCCATCGCGTTGAGCACCTGATTCGCGCCGGTCACGCTCAACCGGACGAGATCCTCGCGCTCACCTACACTCGGAACTCTGCCGAGGAAATGCGCGCCCGTGTGCGCAAGTTGCTCGGTGGAAAAACGATCCATGCCACCACCTTCCACGACTATTGCCTTGATCTGCTTCGGCGCGCCCACAAGGACTTCGGCGTTCTCGATGAGCAAGATCTCTGGATCTACTTGCGCCGCCGCATGCGCGAGCTGCATCTCGAGCACTATATCCGGGCCGCAAACATCGGCCAGTTCCTCAACGATCTGCTGAAGTTCGTGACGCGCTGCCATGACGAACTGGTCACGCCGGAAAATTACGCGCAGTATGTCGAACGTCTCGAGCGGGGAGAAGTTCCCATCCCGCGAGTCGCCAAGTCAAAAACTGTTTTAGAGGATGCTGAGGTTCTCGGCCGTTGTCGCGAGATTTCGCGCGTCTTCTCGACCATGGAGCGCTGGTTGCTGGAAGAGAATTTGGGCAGCTTTAGCCACATGATCACGCGTGCGCACGCGCTGCTGCATAGCGACGACAATCTTCTCGCCGAAGCGCGCGCGCGCGCGCGATTCATTCTGGCCGACGAGTTTCAGGATGCGAACCTCGCTCAGATTAAGATCCTGACCCGCCTGGCTGGCCCGAGCGGGAATATCTTCGCCGTTGGAGATCCCGACCAGGGAATCTACCGGTTTCGCGGCGCATCGACCGCTGCCTTCGAACTATTTCAGCGCAATTGTCCCGCCACCAAGCTGGTGGCGCTGGAGAAAAATCGCCGCTCGACGACCCCGATTCTCCGCACGGCGTTCGCCGTCATCAACGAGAATCCGCCGGTTTTTGCGAAGTCTTCCCGGTGGATCGGTTGTGTATAAACGGTCGCCACTGCAATCCGCGCGGGAAGAAGACGCCGTCAGGAATGGCCAAACGCTTCCCAGTCCTCCAGTCTCGGCAATTGTTTTTACCACGAAAGACGCCGAAGGCCCCGACATCGTCAACTTCATCCGCGACGCCCAGAAGAAATCGAAATGCAAGTGGTCGGACTTCGGCATTCTCTACCGCTCGCACTATCAGCGCGACGAGGTCGTCCAGGAGCTCGCCCAAGCGGACATACCATTCGTGATCGAGAGTATGGACGTCTCCGACACTCCTGAGGCTCGCGACCTGTTCGCTTGTCTCAACGCTGTAGTCTCCGCAGGGGATGATGTAAGTTGGTTCCGAGTTGCGGCTCTGCCTCGTTTCCAAGTCGATCCCCAGCAGTTGCGGCAAGTCATGCGCTCCATTTCCCGCGAGAATCGCGAGGCGCAGGTCATTCCTCTCTCTTCCGCGCTGGATCGCATTCCAGGCGGAGCTGAGGTCCTTGCCGCTATCGCGCGAGCACGGGATGAAATCCGTCGCCGCGGGCTAAAGGCCCGTGCCGCTCTGCAGGTCATTGTCCAGGAATTCACGCTCGATGCCGCGTCGCCGATTCTTCAGGCCGCCCTCAGCTTCGTCCAGGAATGGGAGAAGAAGAAAGTCAATAAGACAACCGAACTGGAAGAACTGATCGAGTATCTCGGGTACTTCCGCGAGGCCGGCGGCGTGATCCCGCTGCAGGCGAACGAATCCGAGAACGCGGTGCGCCTCATGACCGTGCATGGCGCCAAGGGACTGGAGTTTCCGCACGTGTTCATCCTTCGCGCCAATTCCAGCTCCTTTCCTACATCGTACAAAGAAACGCTCGTCGCCTTTCCCCGTGAACTTCGCGATGTCGGCTCGCTCACCGAGGCGGATGACAAGACGCTGCACGGACAAGAGGAGCGCCGCCTGTTCTACGTGGCCATGACTCGCGCTCGCGACTCGCTGCGCATCTACGCCCGGCAGGGCAGAGGAAAGGTCACCAAGGATCCGGACGGTTACCTGCGCGATCTGATCCACAACCGCACCCTGGCTCCCTATTTCCGCGCTTTTCCGGCCGGCGGCGCGCAGGCGACGTTCGATATTCAAGCCGCGACTTCTCCGCTCTATCCCACCGAGTCGCGAACAAACCGCTGGTTCGACTTGCCAGTGCTCGACGGTTTGCACAAGCGACTGAGCGCATCGGCAGTCGATACCTACGAGCGCTGCGGATTGCAATTCAAGCTGGAGCGCGATTGGCGCATCGCTCCCGGCCGGCAGCAGCGATGCAGTACGGTGCTGCTATCCATCGCGTGCTCAAGACATATTTCGATTCTGTCCGCCTCGGGCGGCCTAAGAGTGACGAAGAACTGATCGCACTCTTCCAACTGGATCTCGCAGCGGCGAAAATCCAGGAAGCCTACCAGCACGAGTTGTACGAGAAACAGGGCGTTACCCAGCTCAGCGACTTCCTGTCCGCCGCGCGCGCGATCGCAGCTCCCCAGGTGCTGCATACCGAGGAATCGTTCGAAATTCACCTCGGGGATACGGTGGTGGCAGGGCGAATCGACCGCATCGACAGCCGCCCTGACGGCACGGTCGCGATCATCGACTACAAAACCGGCAAGGCGCGCGATCAGGAAGACGCGGATAAGAGCCTGCAATTATCGCTCTACGCGATTGCCGCTCACGAAAAGTGGGGATACACAATCGGAGCGCTGATCTTCCACAACCTGGATCAGAATGTTCCGGTCATTACGTCGCGCACAGCCTCAGATCTGCTCGCCGCGCGCGAACGCGTGAAAGCCGCCGCGCAGGGAATTGCAGATGGAGCGTTCAAGGCGAATCCCGGGAACCACTGCAACTTCTGTGCATATCGCAGCCTGTGTCCGGAACGCGAGAAACGCATTCCGCATCGCGTGGAGGCTGTAGTTGGCCGGCCCGACTGAGAATGAGTGCGGGTTCTGAGGACCATCGACCACGTCATGGTGAGCGTAGCGAAGAATCCCTGCCGCAATGGCTTCATTGGGTGTACTCCCCAAAAAACTTAGGGGACGCATTGCGCGTCCCCTTTTGACTTCGTACAGCGTACTTAGTGTTTCTTTTTCTTCTTTGCCTTTTTCTTGGTTGCCATTGTTCCTATTCTCCCTTCCATTCTTCATGGAAAATGTGCAGCGGTGTTCTACTGCAACTAGTTGATGTATAGAGTTATTGAAAAATGAAGTCAAGAAAAAAATGATCATCGATTCGCGCAAGTCGCGACACCAAAGTCACGAAAAAAGAATTTCGATGTCAAAAGTCAACCAAAATCTTTTCGAGACGCGCGCACTCTCTCCCGAAAATTTGCGATTGGGCGACGCGCAACACTCCGGCCGAGCTGACATCGCAGTCGCTGCACGCTCGTTGCCGCGATTCAGCGGAACTTCCGGCCGGTGTCATGCCGGGAAGCATTCCCGCAATGCAGCATCTATAATGAAGCCAGCGAAACCTTCGCAGGAGCCCGATTCATGGCCTCTTTTGACGACGTCGTGATCATCTCCGGCTGCCGCACTCCCGTAGGAAAATTCCAGGGCAGCCTCTCCGACTTCAGCGCTCCACAGCTCGGCGCCATGGTTGTGCGCGAGGCCGTGAAGCGTGCCGGCATCGATTCCGCACAAGTCGACGAGTGCATCATGGGCAACGTCCTCTCCGCCGGACTCGGACAAAATCCCGCGCGACAGGCCGCAATCTTCGGCGGACTCTCTCCCGCGACAGGTGCCATGACAATCAACAAGGTGTGCGGCTCGGGATTGAAATCCGTCGCACTCGCGGCGCAAGCCATGCAGACGGGAAACAGTTCCATCGTCGTTGCCGGCGGCATGGAATCGATGACCAATGCTCCGTACCTTCTGCCGCAGGCGCGCAAAGGATATCGTCTGGGCAACGCGCAGATCATCGACTCGATGGTGCACGATGGGCTCTGGGATATTTACAACGACTACCACATGGGAATCACCGGCGAGAACGTCGCGGAGAAGTACGGCATCACGCGCGAAGAGCAGGATGAGTTTGCGGTCCACTCGCATCGCAAGGCGGTCTCGGCAATCAAGGAATGCCGATTCAAGTCGCAGATCGTTCCCGTAGAGATTCCATCCAAGAAGAAAGGTGCGCCTCCGGCGATCTTCGATAAGGACGAGAGCCCGCGCGAGGACACTACGATCGAAGTCCTGCGCAGCCTGAAGCCGGCGTTTAAGAAAGATGGCACGGTTACTGCAGGGAACGCTCCGGGGGTGAATGATGGCGCTGCCGCCGTGGTCGTTACCAGCGCGCAGCGTGCCAAGGACCTTGGCGCAAAGCCGATGGTTCGGATCGTTGCTCAGGCCACTAGCGGTGTTGAGCCGAAATGGGTCATGATGGCCCCCGTGGGGGCGGTGCGTCAGATCTGGCAGAAGACTGGATGGAAGAACGAGGACGTCGATCTCTACGAACTGAACGAGGCGTTTTCGGTGCAGGCGCTCGGAGTGATGCGCGAACTCGGCCTCAATCCCGAAAAGGTGAATGTCAATGGCGGCGCGGTTGCGATCGGGCACCCGATTGGCGCCAGCGGTGCGCGTGTGCTCGTGACCTTAATCTATGAAATGATCCGTCGTGATGTGAAGCGCGGTATCGCCGCGCTATGCCTGGGCGGCGGGAACGCGGTGGCGATGGCGGTCGAGCGTTAACGACCGACGTAGCGACAGCCGCCTCGGCTGTCCGAGCAGGCGCGAAGCGCCGCGCTAAACACCAAACGACCTGTGACTCTAGCCTGACAACGAGGGACAAGCATGAAATCCCGTCTAGCTCTTGTTCTGCTGCTGACGGCATCCGTCTTCGGCCAGTCCCGCTTCACCGGAACCTGGCAGATGAAGATGGAGACGCTGCAGTTCTCCGGCACGCCCGAGGAATATCTGATCGCGGACGGGATGTATCATTGCCTGAGCTGCATTCCGCAGGTAGACGTCAAAGCCGATGGCGCCGACCACGCTGTTGCGGGCCACGAACTCTTTTACGACTCAATCGCAGCCCGAGTGGTCGACAGCAGTTCCGTCGAACTCACCTTCAAGAAGGCAGGCAAGCCTGCCGCTATCTCGACGGAAACCGTTGCTCCCGACGACCGCACCATGATCGAGACATTCTCGAACAACATGCAACGTGAAGCCGTGGTAGGAAAGGCAAACTTTGTACGCGTGAGCGCCGGTCCCCCCGGATCTCATGTGCTTTCCGGAAAATGGGCGATGCAGACCATTAAGAACGCGACTCGCGCCGGCACGCTGACTACTTACCGGACAAAGATGGGCACGATGACCATCTCCGATGGCAGCCAGAGCTACAAGGCGAAGCTCGACGGCAAAGACTACCCGCTCGGAGATTACGGCAACGCGACGGTATCGCTCCGGCTGGTCGATGCCTACACGCTGGAGGAAACGGACAAACTGGAGGGGAAGATCATCAGCGTCACGCGCTCGACGGTTTCCCGGGATGGCAAGTCGATGAGAGTGGAAATGGCCAACAAGCAACACGGCCAGACCATGGTGTATACCGCGAAAAAGGTGCGCTAGGACGCCAAGCCCTCGTCAGTTGATGACCGCTGCTGGCAAAGTCACCGTAAAAATCGCACCGCCATTCGGAGAGTTCGCCGCTTCCATGCTGCCGCTGTGCTCTTTCATCACGGACTTGCAGATGCTCAGGCCCAATCCTGTTCCGCGGCCGGGCCGCTTCGTCGTGTAAAACGGATCGAAAACACTGGCCAGGTTTTCTTTCGCAATCCCGGGGCCATCATCTTGGAAACTAACCCACACGGTATTATTGCTACGCCCCAGCCGGATGCGTAGTGTTCCCTTTTCCCGCACCTCGCGGATCGCCTGCTCCGCGTTCAAAATCAAGTTCAGAAACACCTGCATGAGCTGGTGCGGATCGCCCAGGGCATATGGCACGCCGTCTTCTTTCAAGAAATCGACCGTGATGTTGTTTTTGCGTAGCGAATACGCGTGCAGGTTCAAAGTGCGCTCTAACACTTCCGTGAGGTTGATTTTGCTCTTGCCAGGCGCTGGGGGACGTGAGAAATAGGTCAGATTCTGTACGATCTCCGCTGCCCTCCGTGCCTGCTGCTGCAACATCGCCAGTTGCTTGCGCGAGGTCTCGTTGGTCTCCGTATCCTGCAGCAATTCGCTCACCCCCAGGATACTGGTCAGCGGGTTATTCAATTCGTGGGCCACGCCTCCGATCATCGCTCCCATGGCGGCCAGTCGCTCACTCTGTACGATCTGCTGCTCTAGTTTCCGCTCGATGGTGATATCGCGGATCGAAAAGATGACTCCGCTGATCTTGCCCTCGGCATCCACCAGTTGGCTGCCGGAAGCGCGCATCGTTCGCCAGTTGCCATCGCGGTGCCGGGCCCCGAATTCCGCCGAGCCGAATACTTCACGGCCTGACACCACGTCGTGGTACAACGCTGCCAGCTCGGGCGAATGATCTTCCACGTCGCTGATTTTCTTGCCCAGCATGCCTTTCGGTTCGTAGCCGAGCAGATCGAGCGACCGAGCGCTGACAAACGTGTAACGCTCGTTCAGATCCACAACCAGAATCAGATCCGGGAAACTCTCCAGCAACCGGCGGCGGAATTCCTCCTGCTGCGCCAGTTGCCGCTCCATGCTTCTTTTTTCGGTGATGTCGACCAGCGTGCCCTGATAGCGAATGATGTTCCCCGACGTATCCCACACCGCCCGCGAGGAGTCCAGGAAGACCGCCGCCTTCCCGTCCTTTCGACGTAGCTTGATTTCTCGTGTCCGCAGCCCACCGCGATCGTCCGCCGCTCGCCCCAGCACCGGTTGTCCGGGATCGAAGTTCAACGCCGAGGGCTCAACCACCAATAAGTCCTTCTTCTCCTGATAGCCCAGCATGCTGACCAGCGCGGGATTCGCCTCCAGCAGTTGTCCCTCAGGAGTGCTGAAGTAGACGCCCTCCTGCAGAGTTTCAAACAATTCAGTGAAGCGGAGTTCTTTTTCGCGCTGCTCGGTTACATCGCGGCCCAGAATACTGGCTCCCACCACTTCATCGCCTTTAATGATGGCGTTCAGCACGCAGTCGAAATACAGAACCCGGGTGCTGTTCTTCAGCCGCAGACGGACCGTTCCCGCCCAGCGTTTCTTTTCCAGGAAGCGTCCCAGTCCGCGCTCGACGTCTTCCCGCTCCGGTTCGTCGACCAACTCGAAGACTTTCTGTCCCACAACCTCCGAGTATTTCAATCCCACCAGTTCCGCAGTGCGGCGATTGACGGTACGGATCGTGCCGTCGAGTGACACTGCGCAGGCCGGTTCATCAAAGGAATCGATCAATTCCTTGAAATTGCGCTGGGAGCGCATGATGACCTGGCTCAGTTGGTCGAGTTGCTCTTCCGAGGGCGCGGCGCCCACATGTTCCTGCAATCCGCGCAGGGCGTCTTTCAGTTCGCTCACTTCGCGACGGCGCCCGTAGGCATACATCGCGAATAGGACCGACAAGGCGAGCACGCCCAGGGGGATTGCGCGAAGGTGGAACGGAATATTCTCCAGACGTTCCCAAAGCAATCCCGCCAGCGCAACGGCCAGCAGAATCATGAACCACAACGTCCATCGCCAGAGTTGCGATTCCTCCCGTTCTAGATGTCCAGGCGGAGGCGAGGGGCGGGATAGGTTGTTTCGGTCGGAGACCATTTAAATCGTTTGGGGCAGGGGGCCTTCTAATTCTATAGCTTGCGTGGCAGAACGGGACCTGTGCCACGCGGCACGGAAGGACCATGAACCTTTCCCGCCACCTCGGAAGTTTTCCACAGCCGCTGGTGACATCCGTCACAGCCAGCAGCCACCCTAAATCCTTAAGGTGTACCTGGAAGGTCAGCACCAGATCACTGGATCTTATCGAGGGTCCACCCTTCGTGCTCCCAAGGTGGCAACGGCCTACTTTCGCCCATGCTGTACAAGACCCTCAGCGCCGCCGTCTATGGTATCGACGCCAACATCATTCAGGTGGAGGTCGACTGCTCCGGAATCAAATGTGATCAGGATCACTTCCACACTGTCGGTTTGCCCGACGCCGCCGTCCGTGAGTCCCGTGATCGCGTCCGCGCCGCTCTCAAGAATTGCGGTTATGACATCCCTCCCACACAGATCACGATCAATCTGGCTCCCGCGGACATAAAGAAAGAGGGCTCAGGCTTCGATCTGCCAATGGCCCTCGGCATTGTCGGAGCTTATGGCGGCCTCATCAAGAAGGAAATCCCTGATTGCCTCTTTGTGGGCGAACTCTCCCTGGATGGCGGTGTCCGTAGCGTTCGCGGTGCTCTTCCCATCGCCATTGAGGCTCGTGGACGGAAGATCTCTCGCATGATTGTTCCCGAAGCCAACGCCAAGGAAGCTGCGATGGTGGGTGGGGTGGATGTCTATCCGGTGCGCTCGCTGCTTGACGTGATCCACTTCGTAAACTCCGGCAATGGCATCGTCCCCATCAAAGCGGACGGCGATTCGCTGCTCCGCGAATCACAGCAGTTCTTTATCGATTTCAAAGACGTCCGGGGACAGCAGACGGCCAAGCGTGCCATTGAGATCGCGTGTGCCGGAGGCCACAACATCCTCATGATCGGCCCGCCCGGCTCCGGCAAAACGATGCTGGCTAAGCGGATGCCCACGATCCTGCCGCCGTTTACGTTTGAGGAAGCTCTGGAGACCACGAAGATTCACAGCGTTGCGGGGGTGCTCGACCAACGCACCGGGCTGGTGGGAACGCGTCCCTATCGCTCCCCGCACCATACCATCTCCGACGCGGGCCTCATCGGTGGCGGAGTGATTCCGCGTCCCGGCGAAGTGTCCCTCGCCCACAATGGCCTGCTTTTCTTGGACGAACTTCCCGAGTTTCCGCGCAACGTGCTGGAAGTGCTCCGCCAACCTCTCGAAGACGGCACCGTTTCGATCGCGCGCGCCTCCATGTCGGTCACCTTTCCGGCGCGTTTCATGCTGGCGGCCGCAATGAACCCGTGCCCTTGCGGATTTCATAACGACCGGACGCGCGATTGCCAGTGCACCCCGCCCATGATCCAGCGCTACATTTCGAAGATCTCCGGACCTCTGATGGATCGCATCGACATTCACATCGATGTTCCCGCCGTGAACTACAAGGAAATGCGCTCCAGTTCCGAGCCAGAGGCGTCCGCAAAAATTCGCGAGCGCGTGGTCCATGCTCGCGAGAAACAACTGCTCCGCTTTGCCGGTTCCCGCGAAAAGCTTTACTGCAATGCCCAGATGAGTTCCCGCCACATTCGTACCTTCTGTGACCTCTCAGCGGATTGCGAGCGCCTTCTGGAACGAGCCATGACGCAGCAGGGTCTTAGCGCTCGCGCGCACGACCGGATCCTCAAGGTGGCGCGTACCGTGGCGGATCTGGAAGATTCCGCTAACTTGGAACCTAAGCACATCGCCGAAGCGATCCAGTACCGCAGCCTCGACCGCACTTACTGGGCCTAGTGGACTGTTGCGGTGAAAGCATTAGCGCAAACCGTGGCGAGATTACCCCTCGCTGCGCTCGCGGCGCGGACGAATGCGTCTGCCCCTACAAGATCGTCTCCCACCAGGGATCGCCCGCCTCTTGACCTCTTGCACTCTTCAGCGTAGCCTCCCTAGCGAAAAACTGGAGGCATTGCCCCATGTCCCTACTCGCCAGTCTGTGGCTGCCGATCGTTCTCTCTGCCGTGATTGTGTTTATTGCCAGCTCCATCATGCACACGGTGCTGCCCTATCATCGCAGCGACTACAAGAAATTGCCCGATGAAGACAAGGTTCTGCCCGCTCTGCGCGCAACCGGTCTGACGCGGGGACTCTATGTCTTCCCGCACTGCACTCCCAAAGAAATGAAGTCTCCCCCGAACATAGAGAAATATAACCAAGGTCCCGTCGGCATGATGACCGTTTTTCCCACCGGGCAGCCCTTCATGCCCAAGTTTCTGGGACAGTGGTTCGGGTACTGCCTGGTTATTTCCTTCTTCGTGGCGTACCTCGCCGCGCATACCGTCCCGGTGGGGACGAATTATCTGGCAGTATTTCGCGTGGTCGGAACGGCCGCATTTCTGGCTTACGGCCTGGGAAATCTGAGCAACGGGATTTGGAGAGGATATCCCTGGGGCTACGTGATCAAAGAAGTGTTCGACGGCCTCATTTATGCCTTGCTGACCGCCGGAACGTTCGGCTGGCTCTGGCCCAGATAGAGCAGAGTTTTTGCGTTTAAAGTTTCAATATTTCAAAGCGTAAGCAGACGCTCACGCGTGTCGAGAAGAACGTCCGATCGCGAGACGAAGCTCAAAGTGTCTTGGTTCAGCCTGAAATGGAGAAGCGACGTTCTCCGTTAGTGTAGATTCCGCCCTACGGGCGGGGATTTTCAAGGCATGGGGTCTTTCGATCCGATGGAGGTTGGGCGGCGCAAGAACGAGTCCTCACGCCCCCGTTCATCGTCTCGATGAGCCCACCGGACTATCCCTCGGCATGGTTGCGTCCCCGCAGTGCCGCTTCCGTTTCGCCCGGCAAGATCATTGTAGCTCCGCAACGACCTGCGATTTCTCAACATCCGGTTGGCCCGTTAACCTGCACCGTCGCAGTTAATTCCCGGTGTGCACGGTCGAGAAGCGAGCGGCTTGTGAAAACCTGAGCGTATCCGAGGCCGAAACACACCAACACAAGGACCAGGTCGAAAGGGGTAGCGCCCTTCCTGTCCTTTATGTTCCACCAATCAGGCAAGTAAGTACGGGACGCCAGCATCGCGGTTTGAAGGGCGAAAAGCGCAACTAGAAACCCAGCGTGACGCCAAAGAAGGCGCGGGATTTGCGGTCGCACGGCTGGGCATTTGAACTTGAAGGGAGGCAGATCAGGGCCCCCTCTACTGCCTGTTCTGGCAAACGTAAAGAACAACTCGAAAAGGGTGTAGCTGATGATAGACGCCTCCTGCAATCCATAGGGCTTACTTGCCAGGAGCAGGAAGAGAGGCAGGCTGCCGACGATCAGGCAGAGAAAGATCGTCGCCATAAGGACGAAGCGTGGAGGCGAAAAGGTCCGGTCTCGGCACGGATCGGAGTATGGCCACTGCCGCGCAAAGTGAGGTTGAGGCTCGAATGAAGTAATCTCATGGATCGGAATGGCACGGTCACGGCGACGACCGTCTCGATGAGGTCTGTCCCGAGAGATCACATCGACAATAAACTGATCACCCTCTTCATTTAGCCCTACAACCTCCGCAGTTATCCGCTTGCCATTCTCAAGGGTGAGGACACCGACGGTGCCCACCTCAGCTTTATCCAGCCATTGTGGAGGAACGTGGTGCCTCATCTCATCGGGCGAGATGTTGCGCCGCGCGAGTTCCTTCTCGACTACTTGCTCGGCTTCCGCTGTGAAGACGCCTTCCGCCCTAAGCTTCAAAAGCTCCTGGTCGGTGTGGGCCCTATAGTACTCGTCGAGCGTTCTTCCGTCGGCCATGAAATTGAGTGGATTATAACTCTTGCTGGATTTGGCCTGAGTCGCGTGGAGGTTCCGAGCGTCTGGCCGCTTCGCCCTTCGCGCGGCCTGCTGGCGGTGACTCTGGCGTTGCTGTCTGGCGGCTTCCACCTTGCGGTCGCGTTCCGCGTGGATCTCCTGCTGAAGCCATGCCAGCACGTCCTTCGGCGTGATGTAGCCGGTGGCACTGTTCAGGCGGACGTTGTTGTAATGCTCCACATAGCCCTCGACCAGACGCCGCGCATCTTCGAGCGACAGCGGCGTTCCCGGCCGAATGCACTCGCTTTTCAGCGACTTGTGCCAGCGCTCAATCTTGCCGTTCGACTGTGGATAGTATGGGGAGGTTCGGACGTGCGTCATGCCCGAGATGCGAATGAACTCCTTAAAATCGCGGGCAATGAACTGCGGGCCATTGTCGGAGATGATTCGCGGTTTCGCTTCCGGGGTACTTCTCCCTGGCTCGCTGCAGGATCCCTTCGACATCAGCTTCTCGCATGGACTCCCGCAGATCCCAATGCACGAGGAAACGACTGAACCCATCCAGAATGATGCACAAGTAATAGAATGTGCCGCACAGGTTGGCCGCAGGCACAGTTCTTCACACAGCTCCGAAACGGGTACTTTGTCCACAAGATGCCGCGTCAGGATAGCTACTTTTTCCTCTGGAGTGAAATCCTTCCGTTCCTTCCTCATACGTTCGCTCCGTTGTCTTAACGGACGAACGCTTTCTCCATATCCAACTGAGGCGGGACAGAAGCTCAAAGCTCGTAGCTCAAAGCTCTAAACTCGAAACTACTTCAGCTCTCCTCCCGCGGCCGCATATTCCCGGTCCGCAGATACCGGCTGTGCCATCCCAGCGATTCGGTGAGCAGATGCGGCGTATGCCGGCCGTACGAAAGCTGTTCCGATCTCGACAAGTAGTCCTGCAGCAAGGGCTGGTACTCCGGCGAGGCGCACTTCTCGATGATCAGCTTGGCCCGCTGCCGCGGCGATAGCCCGCGCAGATCGGCTAGGCCTTGCTCCGTCACCAGCACTTGCACATCGTGCTCCGTGTGATCAACGTGGGAGACCATGGGCACGATGGTTGAGATAGTGCCTTTCTTGGCTTCCGACGGCGCCATGAAGATCGAGAGATAGCCGTTGCGCGCGAAGTCACCCGATCCCCCGATGCCGTTCTGGATCCGCGATCCCATCACATGCGTGGAATTCACGTTCCCGTAGATATCCGCCTCGATCATGCCGTTCATTGCGATCACACCCAGCCGGCGGATGATCCCGGGATTATTCGAAATCTCCTGCGGCCGCAGCACAATCCGCTCGCGGTAGCTCGCCATATCAGCGTTCACTTCGTTGAGCATGTCCGGACTAAGAGAGAATGCAGTCGCCGACGCACAAGTCAACTTCCCCGATTTCAGCAGGCGAATCATTCCATCCTGAATCACTTCCGTATACGAGGTCAGTTCTTCAAAGGGGCCTTCCTCCAGTCCGAACAAAACCGCGTTGGCAATATTTCCCACGCCCGATTGCAGCGGCAGCAGGTTCTCCGGCATTCGCCCCTTCTTTACTTCCCAGCTCAGGAATTCGAGAATGTGCCCGGCGATCCTTTTGGACGCCTCATCCGGAGCCTTGAACGGGCTGTTGCGGTCCGGGGAATCCGTCAGCACGATGCCGACAATCTTCTCCGTCGGAATCTTCAAATACGGTGTCCCAATCCGCTGCCCGGTCTTAGTCAGCGGGATTGGCACACGATTCGGCGGAGGTTGCAGCCCGTAGTAGATATCGTGCATTCCCTCCAGAGCCATCGGCTGCCAGGAATTCACTTCCAGAATTACCCGCTCGGCGCAATCGACCCAGGTCTTGTTGTTCCCGATGGACGAACTCGGCACCACGCGCCCATCTTCCAAGATCGCGGTCACTTCAATCAGCGCGACATCCAACTTGCCCAGAAACCCATACTCTACAAACTGCGCTACGTGGCTCAGATGGATGTCCATATAATCCATCTCGCCTGCGTTGATTCGCTTTCGCGTCTCTGGGTCGGACTGGTACGGCAGTCGCAGTTGAATCCCCCCAGCCATCGCCAGGGCCCCATCTAGTTCCGGCCCGGTTGAGGCACCGGTGAACACGCTGACCTGAAACTTTTCCCCGCGGAAGTGGGCATCGGCAATGCGCTTGGCCAGTTGTACCGGCACCACCTTGGGATATCCCGAGCCCGTGAATCCGCTCATTCCAATCTGATCGCCCGATTGGATCAGACTGGCCGCCGTCTCGGCGCTCATGATTTTTCGTTCGAGTTTTGGGTCCAGAATGCGTGAAGTAGTCGCAGGAATAGTAGACATGTATGAGTCCTCACAAAATGCTTAAGATGATCGCCTTCAACGGTATAGGAGCATGACGCAGAGGCGCTGTGACTCCCATCACAACCGGATGTGGGGAGCGCTCTTGGGTTGTCGAAACATGGAATTAGAGGGAAGGATAGGATTCCGCGTGGACATCGACCACTCTCTGCTACGAGACTCCGGCAACAGGTTCAAATTCTCTTTTGTAAGCTTCCCATCGCTGCCGGACCGTGGCCATGATCGACTGGTATTCCGCGTCAGAACGCAAGTTGTCGTAAGTCTTGTCGCGCTGGAACCAGGGATAATTCACGTCTCCCAGCGCAACCGAGCGCCGGAGCCATTCGAGGGCATGGGGCTTGTCGCCGAGGAGAGCATAGATGCCTCCGGTCCAGTACGCCTGATCTCCATCGATCACCAGTGCGGGACGGGATTCAAGTATGCGGCGGTCAATCTTTGCTCGTTGCCCTCGCGATGCGTACAAGAACGCCGCCATGATCGGCGCGGTCAGGTCACTCGTCGAGGGAGACAGCTGAATCGAGCGCGTAAGCGCGGTTTCCGCTTCGTCCAGTTTGCCCTCGTAGTACAACACGGCGCCAAAGTATGCCAATGCCTTGAACTGGTTCGGATTCTGCGCAACCACTTGCCGCATCTCCTGTTCCGCTTCCGCCTCCCGGCCCACGTACAACAACATCCGAGCATGCATCCAATGAGGCTGAGGAGGAATCGGATTCAATTCCACGACGCGGCGGTACCCCTGCTCGGCGAGTTCGCCCAGACCGGCGTAATAGTATGCATATCCCAACATCTGCCACGCCGTCTCGCTGTTCGGTGCGAGGGCGACCGCCTTCCTCAGCGTGCGGATCGCCTCCGCCTCCCGGCCCTCCTCCCCATAGATGCCGCCCAGAGCGATGGACGCCTCCGCGGAATCCGGATTGATCTTCATTGCTCGCTGCGCCATGACCTCCGCCTGCTTCACATTCGTCTCAGCATTCTCGGTGAAGTTTGCGCCCTGGAACGAATAGACCTCTGCCAGTAGCGCATAAGCGTCGGCGAAGTTCTTATCCAGGGAGATCGCATGCAACAGCAAGCTCTTGGCCTTTTCAATGCTCTCGAGTTGAGAGCTCACGAAATACTGGGCAAAATCAGCGCGTGCCTGCAGGTAGTCGGTGTAGGCTTCGACGCTGGTGGTCGCGGCTTGCTGAATCGCCCTCTGCTCCGTGGGAGAGATCTGGATCTGCAGACCTTCCACAACCTTGGTCGCCACCTCATCTTCAAAAGTCAAGATATCGGAACTTTTCAGATCGTAGCGCTGTGCCCACTTCGCCGCGCCGGTACGCCCGTCAATCAGCTGCACCGTCACTCGGGTTACGCCCGACGCCTTCTGGTACGTCCCCTCCAGCACAGTGTCCACGCCCAGCGCTTTTGCTACTTCCACCGGTTCCGGCGCTTCCTTCGCATACTTCAACACGGAAGTGGTTGGCCGGACCGCAAGATTCTGCAGCGATGTCAGCCGGCTGATGATCGCATCGGTAATTCCGATCGCCCAGCTGTCACTGGCGTTCGCTGAGATTTCGTGGAAGGGAAGAACCGCAATGGTCTGAGGCGCCGGCTTCACGTCGACGGCTGCAAATCGAGACTTCCGGGTTGTGTAGTCGTATGCACGGAATCCCACGAGCGCCAGAACTCCGGCGACGAGAA
This sequence comes from uncultured Acidobacteriota bacterium, assembly GCA_963807095.1. GTDB lineage: Bacteria > Acidobacteriota > Terriglobia > Terriglobales > Acidobacteriaceae > Sulfotelmatobacter. The sequence goes on from CAWEAF010000006.1 coordinate 652,664, forward strand.
CCGCGGCGGGCCACATCCACACTTTGCGGGAGCGTGCGGAAGATTTCGTCCCATTCCTAGCTGCGGCCGGAATTCGCTGAGACTCCGTATCTCGCTTTACCCGCTTCAGGTCGGCTCGGAGTTCCGCCGCGGACTGGTAGCGGACTTCCCGATCCTTTTCCAGGGATTTGGAAATGACGTTGTCCAGTTTTGCCGGAAGATCCGGATTCAACCGCACCGGATCGACCGGAGTGTTGTGCAGGATGGAATCGAAAATGATTCCGGAAGTGTCGCCGCGAAAGGGAAGCTTTCCCGTCGCCGTCTCATAGAGCACGACGCCAAACGAAAACAAATCAGTGCGCCGGTCCAGTTCCAGTCCCCGGACCTGCTCGGGAGACATGTAGGCGACCGTGCCCAGCGTGCTACCGGGACTGGTCAGATGCTCATCACGGATTTCCGTCGCTGTTGCCTCGATTCCCGCGTCGGCGCTCTTTGGCGAACCCATCTTCGCCAGCCCGAAGTCGAGAATCTTCGCGTGCCCGCGCTTGGTCACAAAAATGTTCGCCGGCTTGATGTCGCGATGAACAATGCCTTCAGAGTGAGCAGCCTCCAACGCATCAGCAACCTCGATGCTGATCTCAAGCACACGTTCGATATCCAGAGGCCTGTTCCCGATGAGGTGCTTGAGGGTTGCCCCGTCCAGAAACTCCATCACGATGAACGGCCGGCCATCCTGTTCGTCGATCTCATGCACCGTGCAGATGTTGGGGTGATTCAGCGCCGATGCCGCTTTCGCCTCGCGCTGAAACCGGCTTAGTGTTTGCATGTCTTTTGCCACGTTATCCGGCAGGAACTTGAGCGCGACAAATCGACCGAGTTTCACATCCTCGGCCTTGTACACCACGCCCATCCCCCCGCCGCCGAGCTTTTCGACGATGCGGTAGTGGGAGATGGTCTGCCCGATCATTTGAGATGGGATAACCACGGCTAACAGATACTAGGTGGGTAGGACTCCGGGGGTCAACAACCCGGAAATTGTGGCCCACACTCTTTACGATCTTCCACGGGTTGTATCCGACCGCGATACTAACTTCGTATAAATCGTCACGCTCTTCACGCTTCCGGGATATAATTCCTCCACTTCCCCGCGGTTCTTCTGTAAGCCTCACAGTTCACAGTTTGGTGCGGAGCCACTATGGCCACAACGATAGCGAAGCCGTACGCGGGTGTTCGTCCGTCAACTCTGCCGGGCCGGCGATTCGATCACGTTTTCTTCGCAACCACAGCATGGTTGATGTTGGGCACAGTATTCGTGGGCTTTGCGCCAACTTACTATCTGGCGGGAGCATTTCGCGCGCCCCTTCCCAGCACCATCATTCATGTCCACGGCGCTGTCTTCTCCTGCTGGATTCTGCTGCTGGTCACGCAAACCTCACTGGTTTCGGCGGGGCGGGTCGATATTCACCGGAAGTTGGGACTGGCAGGCTTCGGGCTGGCATGCCTGATGCCGTTCTTGGGATGGTGGGCGGCCACGGACCGCCTCGCCCGAGGTACGGCCCCGGGGAACTTCGATCCGTACTTTTTCTACATCGTGCCAATGACCGACATGGTGATCTTTGCGACGCTGATCTCCCTGGCGTACCGGTCTCGCCGCGACTCTGCCGCTCATAAGCGCTACATCTATGTCGCGACGGTTGGCCTGCTCATCGCCGCCATCGCGCGCTGGCATTGGAGTTTCGTTTATCGCAAGGCGCCCATGGCCGCTATCGTCTCCTATGCCTTCCTCCTGCTTCTTATCGGGTACGATCTTTATTCCACTCGCAAAGTGCATCGCGCGACGATGTGGGCATGCGGCTTCCTGATTTTCATTCAGCAGGTCCGCCTGCCGATCGGCAAGACCGCTGCCTGGCATGCCTTTGCCGCGTGGGTGCAGCATGTAGCGCGTGGATAGAAGACGTTATGCCCTACCGGAACCCCCCGAGAAAACAAAGATCGCAACACGTCCCAATGAGTTGGGGATCAGGATGTTTTGGGTGGGAAGATTTTAGTCTCTCATCCTCGCCCACGAAACTGAATGATCCTGTTCCGGTCGCGCTTCGATGGTCGGCCCGCAGGCAGAATCTCAAATTCGCGCGCCGCTCTGCGCTCCGCCGCCACTTTTTGCCGCATCTCTTTGCTCATCTCGGTCTCGCGATACAACTTCTGCGCTTCCGACGCCGGCCCGCGAATCTCACTTAGGCCGAGAACTTCAACTTCAAAATCCCCACCGTCAGTGGTCACTCTTAGCATGTCCCCGATCCGTACTTCGCGGGCGGCCTTGGCTGTCTGCCCGTTCGACAGGATTCTCGCCAATTCGCACGCTTTTTTCGCCAATGTCCGTGTTTTGAAAAAGCGCGCGGCCCAAAGCCATGCGTCCATTCGAACGCCAGTCATGGCTACATCTTATATCTGGGAGTAGGATCACGGCGCCGTCATCCCGCCGGGTTTCACGAGTCGAATTTGCGCAGGTCTCTCTCCTCGGAAGAGCGGACAGCTAGCCCCGCTCCCTAACTGGGAGAGGATGAAATCTAGAGCAAAAGTCCTTCGCTGAGGTTGGCCATATGCTGGAAGGCTTCAGTAGTCGCTCTTCCCGGACAGCATCTAAACCTTTATGGATCAATAGCTTGCCTTTCGTCACCGCCAATCGCAAACCTTTGCCTTTCGCCTTGCCCTCAGCCCCTCCGAGTCGGGAAGGCGTTCTTCCTCCGAACCGCAGGCAACGACATTAGCCCTCCTCCTTACAAATAATTACTTGACCGGAAATGCGGTTGCAGCTACATTAACCAGTTCCAAGGGACATCCGAAGCTCCGACCTGTTGTCTCACCTGCGCTATCCGGAGCCAAGCCCAGAAAATCGAGCATCTTCGGATTCCCTGTACGCATCTATTCAACAAGAGTGAGTTTTGACGCTTAATCCTTTACAACCTAGTCGGAATCAATGATTTAGGTCGGAATCTGGGGTTTCCGGTCGCCTCCCTTGGCGAAAGGACGAAGGCGGAAGGCCACAATCATAAAGTAAGGAGAAATACCACGCATGCGCTCTGATCGTGTGTTTGATGCTTTACAGACTTTACGGAACCGTTATATGCTGTGTCAGCTTGCCTCCAAGGCCACGCGGAAGTTCCACCGGCCCAGCACTCGTATCCAGGAAACTATGAACGGCGTTTTGGATCGGATCGCTGACTCGGAGCGGCAAGCGGTTTTGTCGGAACCAGAGAATGTAGCCGAGGCTCAACGGCGGGCTGCTTAACCCAGCCCCGCCTTTCCTCCCCGGCGTTGTGTTTGTTCTTTCCTGAGTCCCCTCCTTTGAAAATCTCCCGTAGACACTACTGACTACGTACTAGTGCACGGGTTCAGGTGAATCATGACCATTGCTGAATTAAAAGAGAAGAACATCACTGAGCTGACCAAGATCGCAAGGACCTTGGATCTGCCCGGTGCCAGCGGTATGCGCAAGCAGGATCTCATCTTCAAAATCCTGCAAGCGCAGAGCGAAAAAGAAGGCCACATCTTCGCAGAAGGCGTGCTCGAGATCCTGCCTGACGGATATGGCTTCCTCCGCTCTCCCGATTACAATTACCTCCCGGGCCCTGACGACATCTACGTCTCCCCGTCCCAGATCCGCAAGTTTGACCTCAAGACCGGCGACACCATCAGCGGGCAGGTACGCCCTCCACACGAAGGTGAGAAATATTTTGCGCTGGTCAAAATTGAAGCCGTCAATTTCGAGTCTCCCGACGAAGCCCGCAACAAGATCCTGTTTGACAACCTGACGCCTTTGTATCCGCAGGAGCGCATCAAGCTCGAGACTACGCGTGAGAACTCCAGCGCCCGGGTGATGGATCTCTTGACCCCGCTCGGCAAGGGCCAGCGCGGCCTGATCGTTTCACCGCCGCGCGCCGGCAAAACTATGCTGCTGCAAAATGTCGCAAACTCGATCACCGCGAACCATCCGGAAGTCGTCCTGATGGTGCTGCTCATTGACGAGCGGCCCGAAGAAGTCACCGACATGCAGCGCTCGGTCAAAGGCGAAGTGATCTCGTCGACCTTCGACGAACCCGCCGCGCGTCACGTTCAGGTCGCGGAGATGGTGATCGAAAAAGCCAAACGATTGGTCGAGCACAAGCGCGACGTGGTGATCCTGCTTGACTCCATTACGCGTCTCGCCCGCGCCTATAACACCATCGTTCCCCCAAGCGGCAAAGTGCTCTCTGGCGGCGTCGACTCCAATGCCTTGCAGCGCCCGAAACGCTTCTTTGGATCGGCCCGCAATATCGAAGAAGGCGGCTCTCTGACGATTATCGCTACCGCTCTAATCGACACCGGATCGCGCATGGACGACGTGATCTTTGAAGAATTCAAAGGTACCGGCAACAGCGAAATCATCCTTGAGCGCAAACTCGTCGATAAACGTGTTTTCCCGGCCATTGACATCCAACGCTCCGGCACGCGAAAAGAAGAACTCCTGATCCCCAAAGAGGATCTTTCGCGCATCTGGGTCCTTCGCAAAGTGCTGAATCCTCTTTCGCCTGTCGAAGCGATGGAACTGCTGATTGACAAGCTGAACAAGGCCAAGTCAAACAGCGAATTCCTCGCCAACATGAGCGCGCTGTAGCGGATCGCAGCTTCGCACGAAAAAAAGCCAGACGAGAGTCTGGCTTTTTCACTTCACAACTGACGTAGCGACAGCCGCCTCGGCTGTCCGGCGAAGCGCAGCGAGCCGCCCTTCTCCGGCATGCGTAGTGAAGTTCCTTTTACCAGGACGTATAATTTCGAGGAGCCGCGCCAATCGCCGCGCTCGCGAGGGTTCCCGTGCGATCTCCAATTCAGTTCTGCCTTGGGCTTCTCTTCCTGATTTGTGTTCCATGTTTTGCGCAAAATACTCCGGGCGGGCAAGTTCCCCTGCCTGGGCACGACGCGAATCCTCCGACCGATGCCGACGATGCCCGCAACCGCATGGTGCATGACATGGAAAAGAAAGCCGCCAAGCAGCGCGTGGCCGCACTTAAGAGTGATACTGACAAACTGCTCAAGCTCTCGGTTGAGTTGAAAGCTTACGTCGACAAATCTGACGAAAATGTCCTGTCCCTCGATGTGATCAAGAAGGCCGACGAAATCGAAAAGCTGGCCAAGAGCGTTAAAGAAAAGATGAAGGGTCCGAACTAACGGTCGCATCGGTCAGTCTATCCGCTCTTTTTTCAGTAGTTTCCGGGCCCATCTCCTCATCGCAACATCCGTCACCGAAGAGTGTTTGCATCTTCAGAACCCGCTGGATGGGGTCAGAGGAAAACTCATGAAACGCGTGATTGCTGGGATTCTATTGTTAGTGGGAATGGGCGTTGCTCCCGCGCTTGCCTGGGACGGTGACCATGGCATTCGCCGGGACATCCGCCACGATCAGGCGAAGATCGCGCACGATCGCGGTGAACTGCGCCGCGATCTCCGTAACGGCAACTATCGAGCCGCGCGGCATGAGCGCCGCGAACTTCGCGGCGAGTACCGCGACGTGAATAGGGATCGCAGCCAACTGTATTGGGATCATCGTTAATTATCGGCGGAATCCTAGCAGGCTGCTGAAAAACTCTGTCTCGAATAGGTTTCGGGAAGGGCACGACTTCAGTCGTGCCGTTAAAGTCCTCTAAAATCGGGCGCGCTTTAGCGCCTGAGGTTGACCTTCTGCTGCTCAAGACGAGTTTTTCAGCAGCCTTTTGCTTTTGGAATGCAGGGACTTTGCCACCACCGCCTTTGGGAAGAAACTCTATTGTGTCTAGCTTACTTCCGAGCCATAATCCCAACGTGAGTTTGCTGGGGGAAGCGCGAGAGTGAGTTTCGCGCTCACAGGAGGCCGCAATGTTCAGGGTCAGTTCACTTTGCATTTCGTTTTGCATATTGGTAGGAGCCGCAGGCCATGCGTCGGCGCAGCAGATTCACTTGCCACCGGCTGTATCGCAGAGCCAGGGCATGGGTGGCGTGCCGGTCACCCCGGGGAATGAGACGCAGAGGCAGCAAGCCATCGCGGCCAACCATCAACGCCAGGCTGAGATCAAGCGCGATAGCGAGAAAATGGCGGAGCTCACACAGCAACTAAACAACTATCTGCAGAAGAACAGCGAAACGGTCATGTCGCTCGATGCGCTGAAAAAAGCCGAGCAGATCGAGAAGCTGGCGAAGAGCTTGCGGTCAAAGATGAAGCAATCGTTCTGATCAACTAACGCAACCGCCCCGCGATGGGTACGTGCTCCGTTTGACATTGCAGGAAAACAAAACGCCATCCGATGGTCCGGATGGCGTTCGTATTTTTGGGTTGAGGACTAGTCCGCGGCCTGCTTGATCCGCATTCCGTAGAACGACCGGTAGACGAAGGCAAGCGAAGCCAGGAAGAACACGAGGGCCAATACCCGGCTCAGGGTCGCGCTCTGGTTCGTGGCCAGGCTGACGGCCAATTCGACCGCCAATAGCCCGAACAAGGTCGTGAACTTGATCACCGGGTTCAGGGCTACCGAAGACGTGTCCTTGAACGGATCGCCCACGGTATCGCAAATGACTGTTGCATCGTGCAACGGGGTGCCTTTCTGCTTCAGTTCGACTTCAACAATCTTCTTTGCGTTGTCCCATGCGGCTCCGGCATTGGCCATGAAGATTGCCTGATACAAGCCAAAGATCGCGATGGAGATCAGATATCCCACGAAGAAGAACGGGTCGACGAAGGCGAAGGCCAGCGTGCCGAAGAAGACTGCGATGAAGATATTCAGCATGCCTTTCTGTGCATATTGTGTGCAGATGGCGACCACCTTCTTGCTGTCGGCGACGGAAGCTTTCTCCACGCCTTCCAGCTTGATGTTGGCCTTGATGAACTCGACGGCTCGGTAAGCGCCCGTGGTGACGGCCTGCGTTGAAGCGCCCGTGAACCAGTAAATCATGGCCCCACCGGTAATCAGGCCGAGGAAAAATGGCGCATACAGCAGCGAGAGCTTGGCCACGTTCTCCGTATCGGTTAGTCCGTTGGTGAGCGCCATGATGATGGAGAAGATCATCGTGGTCGCGCCGACAACGGCGGTACCTATGAGCACCGGTTTTGCGGTGGCCTTAAATGTGTTGCCCGCGCCGTCGTTTGCCTCCAGCAGGTACTTGGCTCTCTCGAAGTTCACGTCGATGTTGAAGTCTTTCTTGACTTCCGCTTTGGCGTTAGGAACGGTTTCGATCAGCGATAGCTCGTACACCGACTGGGCATTGTCAGTTACTGGACCGTAGGAGTCGACAGCGATCGTAACGGGTCCCATGCCCAGGAATCCGAAGGCCACGAGTCCGAAGGCGAATACAGCTGGAGCCAGCATTCCAGCCGCGGGTGCCAAACCCTTGGTGCTCATCTCGTAGGCGATGGCCATCAGCGCCATCATCGACAAGCCGAGATAGTATCCGGAGAAATTGCCCGCCACAAATCCCGAAAGAATTCCCAGCGAGGCTCCGCCTTCCTGTGCCGAGGTCACTACCTCTTTCACGTGTCGCGATTCCACGGAGGTGAAGGCCTTCACCAGTTCAGGAATGAGCGCGCCCGCTAGTGTGCCGCACGAGATGATCGTCGAGAGCTTCCACCACTGCGAGGCATCGCCGCCCAGACTGGGAATGACATAGTACGAGACCAGATACGTCAGTGCGATCGATACGATCGAAGTGATCCATACCAGCGAGGTAAGAGGCGCCTCGAAGTTCATCTCGTTCGCCGACCCGTACTTCGCCTTGGCAATGACGGCGTTCAGGAAGTACGACAGCGAGCTGGAGATCAGCATCATCACACGCATGACGAAGATCCAGACCAGCAACTGCACCTGCACTTCCGGAGTTTTCACGCCCAGCAGGATGAAGGTGATCAGCGCCACGCCGGTGACGCCGTAAGTTTCGAACCCGTCGGCCGAGGGGCCAACGGAATCGCCCGCGTTGTCGCCGGTGCAATCCGCGATCACACCCGGGTTTCGCGCGTCGTCTTCCTTGATCTTGAAGACGATCTTCATCAAATCCGAACCGATGTCGGCAATCTTGGTGAAGATGCCGCCGGCAATTCGCAGCGCCGCTGCGCCCAGCGACTCACCGATAGCAAACCCGATGAAGCACGGTCCGGCATAGTCTCCGGGCACGAAGAGCAGAATGAACAGCATGATCAGCAATTCCACCGAGATCAGCATCATGCCGATGCTCATGCCGGCCTCAAGTGGAATCTGATAGACGGGATACGGCTTGCCGGGCAGGGAAGCGAAAGCCGTTCGCGAATTGGCGAATGTGTTCACGCGGATTCCGAACCACGCCACGCCATAGCTACCGGCGATACCGAGCAGACTGAATCCCAGAATGATGGGGAGCGTGACTCCCACAGACTTGCCGGGCACCGGGGCCAGCCAGCCAAAGTATGCCGCTATGATGATGGCGATGAACACCCACAGGAAGAGAATGAATTTGCCCTGCGTGACCAGATAGGTTTTGCAGGTCTCGTAAATCAGTTCCGAAATTTCCCGCATGGAGCGGTGCACGGGAAGGTGCTTCAGGCGCATGTAGATCCACATGCCGAATCCCAGACCGCCGAGACAGAACAGGATCCCGATTAGCAGCAGTTTGTGGCCATCAATCGCACCGTTAAAAAAACTGACTTGGGAAAGATCGGGGAGTTTCAGGGCTGCTTCGCCGCCAGCGGATTCGCCCGCCGGTTGCGCCAAAGCTGCCGTCGCGCCCAGGGTAAGCAGCGCAGCCGCAGCGGATATTTTCATAGCCATGCGGCGAGTGACGAACGCCGCAGTGGCAAGCCATGTACACATAAGATAAGTCCTCCGAGAATTAAGACTGGATTAGAGAATTAAGAAAACGTGTTTAGGTTCAACCGGCCGGATTGCAGCTCGCCAAGCCAAGGCCAGACTACTCCATGCCGCCTAAACTCAAGGAACTGAAAGACATGTTTCCGGAATTCCGAGCACGCTTCCACTGCAAGACCTGAAAGGAGTGTTTGGAGCTTGGCCGCGTCGGAGCCCCGCGCTGGATTTCGTCCTCCAAAGCTGCATCTTAACTGCCAGAGTAAGGAAGACTCCAGCCACAGCGTACCAGCGCAAAACGGGCATTTATAACACGTTAGGTAGGGCCGGTCAAACTCCGAAAGGGTGTACTCCGAAAGGGTGCGTTTTATCACCCCAGTGGCAGACCCTCTAACAGGCTGCTGAAAAACTCTGTCTCGAATAGGTTTCGGGAAGGGCACGACTTCAGTCGTGCCGTTAAAGTCCTCTAAAATCGGGCGCGCTTTAGCGCCTGAGGTTGACCTTCTGCTGCCCAAGACGAGTTTTTCAGCAACCTGCTAAAGCAACGACTCGCTATTCAGCGCAGCCAGTTCTGCCCATGCGGCCAGGAACAAGGAGCCGGAACAAGGAGCCGGAACAAGGAGTAAGGCTCGTTTTCCCTGTTTGTACCTGGGCCACTTCGCGCCATTATTCCTTTGCGCCCAACCCCTTCACATGCTCCTGCAGAAATCGCCGCACGGCTTCCCAAGCCTTCTGATTCTGCTCGTACGTGTAGCCGCCATGACCCGCACCTGCAACCGTGTACAACTGGTTTGGAACCTTCGCTGCATCGAGCGCTTTGTGCAATCGCACTGCTTGCGCGTAAGGCACGAGGGTGTCCTTGTCGCCGTGGATCGTGATGATGGGCGGCACACTGCTGCTGACGTAATTGATCGGAGAAACACGTTTGGCGATCTCATCCGCGCCAGGTTGGTCGCCTACCCACGCCACCGCGTATCCCTTTGCGTTGGCTCCGTGAAGTTCGTCGGGAACATCCGTGATGCCAAACCAGTTGACGATCGCGGCCACCCGCGGATCCTTGCTGGTTCCCGGATTCTCGCTCCAATAATTGTCCTGTGGAGTACGGCATTCGCGGTCAAATCCTGCCTCTGGAGTGAGCATACCGGTCATCAGTGCCAGATGTCCGCCCGCCGATCCGCCTTGCAGCACCACGCGCTCCGGATCGAAGTTGTATTTCTTGGCATTCACGAAGACCCAATGCAAGGCGCACCGGCAATCCTCCACCGCCGCAGGCGCAAGCGACACCCGCCCCAGCCGATATTCGACGTTCACCGCCGCGAACCCCATCTGCAGGTACGGCATCATCTCGAGCACGCGATCTTCCTTGGTGCCCTCTACCCAGCCGCCGCCGTGGATCACCACGACTACCGGCCTCGGCCGGCCAGGTTCCTCGGGCGTGTACAGGTCGAGCTTGTCCTCATAATTGTTGGCCGTGTGATAAACGATGTTGGGGTGCGCCCGGTAACGAAACAGTTCTGCGGCAAAAGAAGCCGCATCCGTTTGCGCCTCGCATATCCAAGGTAGGAAAACCAGTAGAAGCGGCAGAAGTTCGCGCATGATCCTCCGGAAGACATTGGAATGTCATGAGGATATTACGCTGCCAGGTCAACAAGGAATAGATAGCAAGGGGTTCCAAGCTTGACACCACGACGCCATTCCCCGAGTGGTCCTGTAGAAAGGTGATACCGCCGAGACGTCGGGGGAAAAAAGAGATGGAAATTCCTCGGCGTGCTCTGCGTACTCGGCGGTGACTCGATGCGGCGGTTAGTGCAGCTTCACGTCCATGCCCAGATTTTTCGCCACAAACGCCCACTCATCGGCCGTCTCATCGATCTGCTTCGAGATCGGTTTGCCCGCGCCATGTCCAGCCTTCGTCTCAATCCGTATTAGTACCGGAGCCGGACCTGACTGATCGGCTTGCATGGTGGCGGCGAACTTGAAGCTATGTCCCGGAACCACGCGATCGTCGTGATCGGCAGTGGCGATCATGGTCGGGGGGTATTTCGTCCCCGGCTTTAGGTTTTGTAGCGGGGAGTAGGCGTACAGGGCCTTGAAATCCTCCGGATTGTCCGACGATCCATAATCCGAGGTCCACGCCCAGCCAATGGTGAATTTCTGGAAACGCAGCATGTCCATGACGCCGACCAGCGGCAACGTCGCACCGTAGAGATCGGGACGTTGCGTCAGGCAGGCTCCGACCAGCAAACCTCCGTTGCTGGCGCCGCGGATTGCCAGTTTGGGCGTCGAGGTGTACTTATTGGCGATCAACCACTCTGCCGCGGCAATGAAATCGTCAAAAACATTCTGCTTATGCGCCTTCGTGCCCGCCAGGTGCCATTCTTCCCCGTATTCGCCCCCGCCCCGAAGGTTGGGCTGCGCGTAGATGCCGCCCATCTCCAGCCACACTAGGGTCGGCACCGAGAATCCCGGCGTCAGCGAGATGTCGAATCCACCGTAGGCGTACAGCAATGTTGGATTCTGGCCATCCAGCTTCAATCCTTTCTTGTAAGTGAGGAACATCGGCACCCGCGTTCCGTCTTTGCTGTTATAGAAGACCTGCTTGGTCTCGTATTTCGAAGCGTCGAAGTCCACCTTGGGCTGCCGGAAGAGTGTGCTCTTGCCCAAGGCCGGTTCGTAGCGGTAAATCGTCGTCGGCGAAATAAAGCTGGTGAACGAGTAGAACGTTTCTTTGTCCGTCCGTTTTCCACCGAAGCCCCCGGCAGTGCCGATTCCCGGCAAGTCCACATTGCGCACGAACTGTCCTTTGAGATCGTAGATGCGGACCTCCGAGCGCGCGTCTTTCAGATAGCTCAGCAGAAATCGATCGTTAACGACGCCCGAGCCCTCCAACTTGTCCTTGCCTTCCGGAACCAGGGTTTTCCAATTCGACCGCTCCGGATGCCGGGTATCGATCGCGATCAATTTTCCGCGAGGTGCATCCAGGTCAGTCTGCATCCAGAAGACCGGCCCATCGTTGTCGACGAATTGATATTGCGCATCGAAGTCGTCGAGCAACCGGACGACCTCGGCATCCGGCTTGGCCAGGTCCTTGTAGTACACCCGGGTCTTCGGAGAAGTCCCCTGCGAGACCGTGATGATCAGATACCGGCCGTCATCGGTTACGCTCCCGTTGAAGAGCATCTCCTTGTTGTCGGGCCGTTCGTAGATGAGTTTGTCCTCGGCCTGGTCCGTTCCGATCTTGTGGTAGTAGAGCTTCTGGAAATAGTTCGTGTCGCGCAACGCGGTGCCTTTGGGTTCGTCATATCGGCTGTAGAAGAAGCCCGTGCCATCCTTGGTCCACGAGGCTCCCGAGAACTTCACCCACTTGATCAAGTCGGGAAGATCCTTGCCGGTGCTCACGTCGCGGACATGCCATTGCATCCAGTCTGACCCGGACGCGGCCGTCCCGTACGCCAGCAATTTGCCATCGTCGGTGAGCGCGGTTCCCGCAAGCGCGACCGTGCCGTCGGAAGATAGCGTATTAGGATCGAGCAGCACTCGCGGTTCCGCGTTGAGAGACTCGGCCACCAGCAGCACGTTCTGATTCTGCAGCCCGTTGTTGTGCTGGTAGAAATAGCGCCCGCCTTCCTGCCGGGGCACCGTGAACCGCTCATAGTTCCACAGCTTCAGCAAGCGTTCGCGGACCGCGCCACGGTACGGAATCTGATCGAGATATCCGAACGTCAGCTTGTTCTCCTCTTCAACCCAGGACCTGGTATCCGCGGAGTCGGTATCCTCCAACCAGCGGTAGGGATCTGCCACTTTTACTCCGTGATAGTCGTCAATCTGATCGACCGTCTTCGGCTTTGGATATGCGAGTGGGCCGCCGTTTGATTGTGCAAAGAGAAGGGCGCAGGAAAAAACAAGAGCCGCAGAAAAGCAGAACTGACGAGCAAATTTCATTAGAAAGTCCTCGAAGCGCCGGCTGGAGTACCTGTTGCCGGCGATGCACCGTCATGTTGGAGTGCACAAGAGCTTTTACTCAGCTGAAAGGTCAGCGTCAAGAGCAAAATCAGGCGAGTCGAACTTTACCGGGATAACAAATGTTTCGGGTGTGATAGTGAGCGCCCTGCACGAATCAGAAGATAAAGCGGGTATGGCGTTTGCATGAATCGCTCAACTCCGGGTCGCAGTGGGCATGAAAGACGTGGGCCCCGATGCCGATCCCCAATGCGGATCCGACCCACATATCGGACGCCCAATGATCACGCGCCATGAATCGACTGACCGAGACCGCTGTAGCCGCTGCGTATGCCAGTGCCTGCACCCATTTCTGTGAATATTCGTGTGAAACCACGGTCGCCATGGCAAACGTGAACATTGCGTGCCCACCTGGGAACGATGTGTTGATTGCATGATGCTTGAAGAAGTCGCCTCGTCCCGTGCCCTCGCCGGGACGCTGCCTTGCTGCGATCAACTGCATCGGGGTGTAAATCAGGAAGGTGTTTACCAGGGTTTCCAGCTCCAGGAAACCGGTCTCGCGCGCATGGTGGTGCTCCGTCTTGACGCCGTACATCCAAACTCCAGCAAGTGTAGCCGCGAGGCCGCCGATCGCGATATTGGAGGTGTCTTGAAAGAACTGGTAGTGTGCCGTCCCAATGTGGCTTTCAATGCGTCGATCGGTTATCAGCAAACCTGTTGTTCCAGCCAATACCACCGCATCCCACTTGAAGTTTGAGGACTTGAACGGACCTTCATACAGTGCTTTCTGGTCTTCCATGGTTCGCTTCACCGCTCGCCGAACGATTCCGTGGTGATCCGAGCTCTGCCTTTGCGGATCGCAGGCATCTTCGCTAAACGTCCCGGGCGGAAAGGTGGAGACGTCGAACTGCAACGCGGTAACGGGCTCGGAATCAGGGGATGGCGAAGGCGCCGAGGGAAGAGAATCGGACGAGATGCCTTGTCCCGACAGCGGCAGAGAAATCAGCAAACCACACAGCAAACAGAATACGAATCTGAGAGGGGTCTTCGGATTTTTGCGCAAGCCATGTCTCCGGCAACAAAGCGTTTCTTGGATGCAAGTGCCGGCAAACCGTCGATGAAATCATTCATTTTTTTTGTTTTTCTCGCTCGGCAAAGGCTTCCCTGCCGCAGGCGCAAGACTCGGGCAAATCCTGTATGCGATCTTTTGCTACTGCCCTACCAACCTACGAAATCGGAGGGTGCATCTGATTGTGCTGCGAATTGGCCTCCGCTCTAGCTGCCGCTCCCAGCATTCCGATCGCAGTGAGTATTTTTCCCGAGATCTAGTTGCTTCTGTGTGTCAATGAATGGGTGCCCCACTTCTACCTGATTTTGGGAGAAGTGGGGACTTTGATAGGCAGAGAATAGTTACTTCGCCTTCAATATCGAGAGCAGTAGTCCGCCTTCCTTGCGCAGCAACATTCGGCGTTCACTACTGTGTGCATCGTGGCATTCGATGCATTGTCCCTTTACGGCTGGATTATGCAGTTGCGATTCCGCCGATTGCTCATGGCACGCGAAGCAGATTTTTTCCTTTGGCATCGATAAACTCACAATCGTCATGTCGCCCTTGATAGTCGTGACATGACACACCCCGCACGGGGAGCGCATTGCGGAATGCACCGAAGCGCCTGTCACCTTTTTTTCATGGCATGAGGTGCAATCCGCGTCTTTCTCCAGCGTTCCCGGATGCTCCACGGCCGCGGCACGCGCTCCGGAAAAGAGCAACGTGCAACCGAGCAGGGAAGTGTTGAGTGCTCTGAGTACTCGATCACAAGTCATAGGCGTCGCGCCATTCTAGGAATGGACGGCGATCGAATCATTACTAAGAATCAACTATTAGTGATTGCAATCACACACTGCGGCGATTCCAATCACGCGCCGATGTGAAAGGTCAGGAAGAAGTGCACTGCCGGTTTGAGCCGCGGGTTTCGTGCCGTGGGGAAAAGCAGCCGCCGGCAGCAGTTCTGTCTTCGGCCAGCGAAGTCAGCTTGCGTTTCCGGAGTCATTTTGCGGTACAGGTCTGCAGTGGTAGAACCTCACTTTTTCCTGCGCCACTTTCTCAGCAGTTTCCAGGCCTGTACCAGTTCCTGCACGGCGCGGGCGGGAGGGAAGTCGCGTCCCGAAAGCCTGCACTCGCGATATGCCCGCTCGTAGAATTCAGTCACTCCTTGCGCGCTCAGCAAGGCCAGATTGTGCGCGATCTCCTTCAACTCCTCGGATGTCCATATCTTCTCTTCCCCCATCTCGGGACGGCGCGCCATAGGGAGGCAAGCTTAGCAGTTTCGCTATCTATTCGCCTATGGACTTGTCGAAATGCCGGGCGGATTCGAGAGCCGGCCTGCCGTATGGAGACAAAAAAGCAAAGCGCCCAGCCGTAGCTGAGCGCCAAATGCTATTCGCAAATTGCCAATCCCTCACCCTTACTGGTGGTTCTGGCTCCTCTGGTCGCTAGCGATGACTCCGTCTTTAATGTGTATGACGCGATGCGCGTATTCGGCGATATCGTGTTCGTGGGTCACC
Organism: uncultured Acidobacteriota bacterium; assembly: GCA_963807095.1. Taxonomy (GTDB): domain Bacteria; phylum Acidobacteriota; class Terriglobia; order Terriglobales; family Acidobacteriaceae; genus Sulfotelmatobacter. Next base: position 668,002 of record CAWEAF010000006.1, read on the forward strand.
AGGATGATGGTGTTGCCTTCTCGCTGGAGGCGGTCGAACAGTGCCATGATCTCGATACCGGTCTGCGAGTCGAGGTTGCCAGTGGGTTCGTCGGCCAGGATGATGGACGGCTTGTTCACCAGCGCGCGTGCAATGGCCACGCGCTGCCTCTGTCCGCCGGAGAGTTCATTGGGCTTGTGCAGCATGCGCGATTCCATGCCCACGGCGGCCAGTGCGCCTTTCGCTCGCTCCACTCGTTCTTCGGTTGGCACTCCGGCATAAATCAACGGCAATTCCACGTTGTGCAGGGCAGTGGCTCGCGCCAGCAGGTTAAAGGTCTGGAACACGAATCCAATTTCCTTGTTGCGGATTCGCGCCAGTTCATCGTCGTCCAGTTCGCTGACCAGTTGGCTATTCAGCCAATACTTGCCCTGCGAGGGAGTATCCAGGCAGCCGATCAGGTTCATTAGAGTCGATTTGCCGGAACCCGACGGTCCCATAATGGCGACGTACTCATTCCGCTGAATTTTCAGGTTAACGCCGCGCAGCGCGTGCACCTGCTGTTCGGAGCCCATGTCGTATGTCTTCCATAGATCTTCCGCCGCGATCATGCAGGATTCCGGCGGGGCTAAGCTCGTGGTGTTGGGCATGCTGATGACTTCTGCGGTTGCCATGTTTTTCTCCTGGTCCGGTGCCACTGACCTCTCCGATCCGATCTATGAGTTCAATTCCCCTTAGGCCCCGATTCTGAGACCGCTTACGGCTTTTCCGTTGGACGTTCCAGCTTGTCTAACGTTATGTGTTTTCCTCTTCTTCTTTCTTGGGAACGCTATTGTCGATTTTGACGCTGCTGCCGGGACGGAGGCTTCGCAGGACCTTGTAACTGCCCGTAATCACTTCGTCGCCTTCTTTCAGGCCGTCGAGCACTTCAATCTCGGTGGTTCCGGTAATTCCCGTTGACACGGCCACGAACATCGCCTTTTTATTGCGAATTACGAAGACTCCCTGGATCTCATCTTCTTTCTTGCTCTTGGCTGCAGCTTCCTTCACGGCGGGCGACGCTGCATGAACCGATCCCGGCGGATTATTCTGGGCATCGATCTGCGCCTTCGTCCGCAGCGTCAGCGCCTGGATCGGAACCGCGAGCGCATTGCTCCGGGTCGCAGTCGTGATCTTTGCCGTAGTCGAAAGCCCAGGGCGAAGATCGGGCGGAGCGTCGGTCAGCGTTACAACGACTTTGAAGTCCTTCGCCTCTTCGCTGGCGCTTGCCTGCTGTGAGGTCGAAACTCCGCTGGACCGCACAATGGCGTTGTCGCCAATCTCCGAAACATTTCCGTGAAAAATCTTCTTCGGAATGGCGTCTATCGTGACCTCGGCCGGTTGCCCCAACTTTACATTCACGATGTCAGTTTCATCGACCTTCACTTCCGCGGTGATGACCGACATATTCGCGATCGTCATCAGCGTGCTGCCTTGCGCGTTCTGAATTCCAATGACCACCGTCTCGCCTTCGCGGACGGGAAGATTCGTTACCACGCCATCGAAGGGCGCCGGGTAGGTGGTCTTCCGCAGCAGGTCGGCATAGTGCGTCAATGTGGCCTTGGCCTGAGCCACGTGCTGGTCCGCCGAGTCCTTCTGTGCTTTGGCCTGCGCCAATCGGGCCTGGGCCTGGACCAATCCGGCATCTGCGGTTGCCCACGCATTCTTGCGGCTATCGAAATCCGATTTTGAAATCAGGCCATCTTTGAACAGGCTCTGGGCGCGGCTCCAGTCGAGCTTGTTGCGGTCGTAGTCCGCCTGGGCACGCAACACATCCGCCTGCGAAGTCTTGACCGCCGCATCTGCCGCGAGCGTGTCGGTTTGTGCGGCTTGCAGCGACGCCGCGTTAGCGTTCACGTCCGCTTCTGGTTGTACATTCTCAATCTGCGCCAGCAACTGGCCCTTCTTTACGTGATCCCCTTCCTTGACGTACAGATGGGTGATCTTGCCAAATGCGTTCGCGCCTACGTTGACGTACGTCTTCGGCTTGATTTCACCCGAGGCGCTTACCACCGTTGCCAGGTCCTGACGCTGCGTTTTGGCAGTCTGGACGGTGGCCACATTCTTACGGCTCTGATGAACCGTAAACGCGACAATGATGATCAGTAGAACCGCGATGCCGCCGCCAATTGCAATCTTTTTCCAAGCTTTCATAATTCCCGTCACTCCGGAGTGACTTATCTCCCATGGTGGGCAGAGCCCGCCAAATCGTTCTTTTGGCGACAAAAACGTCCTCTGCGTTGGTCAGGCGACGGACACACACCTTCTAATACGTTCCTGCCGGCGAGAAAGTTCCCGATCAGAGTTAAAAAGAGTGGCCGAAACCCGTTACGTTGGGCAAGTGATAGTTGCGCCCCGGAACGGATCATTATAGCCTTCCCGGAACCATTTTTGCCGTCAGAAAACCTTCCGGGACTCAGGCAACTTATCCCCGACACCGCAGCTTCTTAGACAGGGGAGTCGGCCCTGTTTTGCCGGTTCTGCGGGTAAGACTTAACCTTGCTTTCACAGGGTTTAACGGCCTAGAATAGATAGACGATTGTCTTGGCAGGAGTCCCTCTCATGTTGCGGGTCGTTTCTTCTCAATCTCTGTTCCGAATTCTGCTGATTCTGTCGCTGGGCCTGGTAACTGGTGCAGTTGTTGCCCAGGACCAACCCAAGGATGCGGCCAAGGATCAGTCCCAGGATGCATCGAAAGAGGCTTCAACTGCCCAGGCCCAGGCTCCCGCAGTCGATCCGCTGAAGCGCCCTCCGGACGAGAAGCTGAAAAAGAAGAACCAACGGGCCCTGAAACAGGAATTGAGCAAGCCCTATAAGAAGTGGCTGGACGAAGACGTCTCCTACATCATTACAGACGAAGAGCGCGCCGCTTTCAGGCAACTCTCCAACGACGAAGAGCGCGACAATTTCATTGAGGCGTTCTGGCAGCGGCGGGATCCCACTCCCGATACCGAAGAAAACGAATTTAAAGAAGAGCACTACCAGCGCATCGCCTACGCCAACGAGCACTTTGCCGCCGGTGTCCCCGGCTGGAAGACCGATCGCGGCCACATGTACATCGTGTTCGGCAAGCCCGACGAGATCGAGTCTCACCCGGCGGGCGGCACCTACGAGCGGCCCATGGAAGAAGGCGGTGGCGAAACTTCCACCTTCCCCTTTGAGCAGTGGCGCTATCGCTATCTCGAAGGCATCGGCCAGGAAGTCATCATTGAATTCGTCGATACCTGCATGTGCGGCGAATATCACATGACCATGGATCGCTCCGAAAAGGACGCTCTCCTGATGACCCCCAACGCCGGCCTGACCATCTGGGAGCAGATGGGGATGGCCAGCAAGGCGCAGCGCTTTAATGGAGGCATGGAGCGTCTTGGTGTGGGGCCCGAGAGCAGCATGCTGCAGACGAAGCAATTCGATCGTCTCGAGCAGTTTGCCAAGTTGCAGCAGGCTCCCAAGGTCAAATTCACCGATCTGGAAGAAGTTGTCAATTCGAAGATGATCTTGAATCCGATGCCCTTCGATGTGAGCGTCGATTTTGTGAAGGTCACCAGCGATACGGTTCTGGTGCCGATCACGATTCAGATGAAGAACCGCGACATCACGTTCGTCAATAAAGATGGCGTGGAGCGCGGTACGGTCAACATTTTCGGGCGGCTCTCTACTCTGACCGGCAAGATCGTTCAGACTTTCGAAGACACTGTCCAGGTGGACGTTCCCCCCGAACTTCTGCCGCGCACCGCCGAAAACGCTTCGGTTTATCCCAAAGCGCTGCCGCTGCGTCCAGGACTGTACAAGTTGAACGTCGCCATCAAAGACGTGAATGGCGATCGCAAGGGCGTATGGAGCCGCAGCATCCACGTTCCCGAATACTCCGACGACAAATTGTCGACCTCCAGTCTGATCGTCGCTGATCTTATGGAACCGGTCCCCACCAAGGCGATCGGCAGCGGCAATTTTGTGATTGGGACCACGAAGGTTCGCCCGCGGGTGGCTCCCGCTAACGGCAAGCCGGCTCTGTTCAAACGCGACAAAGATCAGAAGCTCAATTTCTGGATGCAGGTCTATAATCTTGGCGTGGACGAGAAAACTCACAAGCCTTCCGCCACCTTCGTGTACGACATCACCAACCTTCAAACCAATAAGTCGGTGGTTCAGAAAACAGAGAGCACCGACACGATGGGAAATGTGGGCGACCAGGTGACGTTGCAGAAGTCGATTGCTTCAGCCAACCTGCAGCCCGGCATCTACAAAATTGAAATCAAAGTGAACGACAATATTTCCAAGCAGACCATTGATCCGTCTGCGGTGTTTGCCGTAGAGTAACTCCCTGCATTCCCCCAGGGGGTGGGGCAGAGTTGAAACTGCGTAAGCTCGGAACTGTCGCCTTCGTAGTTGGGTTGTCGCTCCCCATGTGGGCAGCACAGCCGGGAGCGATCTCCGGATACGTTCGCAATTCGACCGGCACTCCTCAGATGGGCGCCGTGGTGGAAATCCTCGGCACGGCCGATCACAGCCTGACCGTCTTCACTGACGCTGCCGGATTCTACACCGCCTCTGGCTTAATTCCTGGGCTATACACTCTGAAAGTCAGCGCTCCGTCGTTCTTACCCGCCTTGCGCGAGAAAGTCGGCCTGCGCCCAGGCGCCAGCCTCAACATTAATGTCACGCTCAGCACGCTGTTGGGCGTAATGCAACTCGGCCCGGCTCGCAGTCTTCCCGACGAGGACGAGTGGAAGTGGACGCTCCGATCCGTCGCCAATCGTCCTGTTTTCCGTGTCTTCGATGACCCTTCGGCCGCCGTAGAAAAGAAAACTCACGAGACCCGCGGTTCGCTCTCATTCCTGGCAGGCTCTGCCGCGGGTGGATACGGCACCGGTTCCGACATGAGTACTAGCTTTCGAGTTGAGCGCTCAGTCTTTTCTACCGGGCGCCTCGCTTTCAGCGGCAATGTTGGATACGGCCAGACACTTCCCGCTGCCGTGGTGCGTACCAGCTATTCGCATCACCTTGCCGATGGCTCGACTCCTGCCGTCGGATTGACGGTGCGCCGCTTCTCGCCTTCCGACCCCAGCTTGCACAACGCGGCGCTACAGTCGTTGGCGCTTTCGGCCGGGGATGAATTCGCTCTCGGCGACACGGTCGAACTCAAGTTCGGCAGTGAGCTTCAGACCATTCAGTTCCTCGGTCATCTCAGCGCGTTTCGTCCGCATGCGTCTGTCGATCTTCACGTCTCGCCTGATACAGTGGTCGAATACGGGTATTCCACTTCACGCCGCGATCCTCGCACCGAAAAAGGTTTTGACTCTGCCCCTGCGGATTTCAGCGAGGCGGATCCCCGCGTCAGTCTTCTCAATTTCGCTCCACAAATCGAAAGCGTCCGCCATCACGAACTCAGCCTCTCGCATCGTGCTGGCAGAAATAATGTGCAGGTCGCGGTATTTGCCGATCGCGTTGCCAATCCCGCCCTCACCGGCGTAGGGGATGTCACCGCTGCCGGAGGATATCTTTTGCCAGACATGTCGTCTGGCACCTTCAGCTTCACGGGGCCGAATCTTGAGACCAGTGGCATGCGGGTGGTTTTGCAGCACAAGTTCGCTTCCGATCTAGTGGCTACACTCGATTACGCTTACGGAGGCACGCTCGATCTTTCGCATTCCGACGTCCCACTGCAGGACGCGCCCCAGTGGATTTCCACCCAGCGCCGTCACGCCCTGACCTCCAAGCTGAGCGGCACCGCACCGCGTACCGGTACGCGGTGGATCGCATCTTATCGCTGGATCAACGGTCCGGCCCTGACTCCGGTCGACATGTTCAACACCTCCGCCGGAGCAAGCGATCCATTCTTCAACATCTTTATTCGCCAGCCGATCCCTTGTTTCGGCAACCACATGGAAGCTCTCATCGACATTCGAAACCTTCTCGCCCAAGGCTACGTCCCCGTCCTGGGGCAAGACGGCCAGACCGTCTATCTCGTCGACTCTGCCCGCTCGATTCGCGGCGGCGTCTCGTTTACCTTCTGAGCAGTCGGCACCCCCCATCAAAACTCCCGCAGACAGTAGTTTTTGAAAATGGCTCGGCTTCAGCCGTGCCGTCCCCCGACTCTTCCTGGTTAACTGAAAGCGGCATGTCGACAATGCCGTGCGAAATCGTTTTTCTTCTGATCGTGCCGCGCATCGCAGAGTGGAATGCCCCTCCGATCTAACTGAGAGCTGACAACTGAGAACTGGGAACTGTTTTTCGCGGTTGACTGTAGCTGTCTCCTTTGACTATCGTTCTGCCCTAAAGCTTTGCGGAGACGGGGCGTCTTCATCAGCAGGCAAAGAATTGCGAGCTTTTCAGAGGCTGGCAATAACCTCGCGAACCCTCCCGCGAAGAACCATCACTCCCACAAACCAACAGATTCAGCTGCAAGGAGAGCCCATGAGAGCACGATCGATGCTGCTGTTCCTGTTTCTGGCAGCGGTGAGCCTGTCGGCGCAAACTTTTCGCGGAACCATTCTCGGAACTGTGACCGATCCCTCCGGCGCAGTAGTCGCAGGCGCCACCGTCACCGCCAAGAACACCGGCACCGGACTGGAGCGCTCAACGCGAACGAGCGGCGATGGCAGTTACTCGATCCCGGAATTGCCCATCGGCACTTACGATGTCACTGTCAAGCAGTCCGGTTTCCAGACTTTCGTGGCCAAGAGCGTCACGGTAGACGTCGCCGGCGAACGACGGGTCGACGCCGCGCTCAAGCCTGGCCAGATCTCCACTCAGGTTGAGGTCGCCGGCGACCTCCTGCCTCAGGTCGAGACGACTTCAGCCGAGCTCGGAGGAACGCTGACTGCCGAAACAATCGAAAGCCTTCCGGTCAACGGACGTGATTACCAGAAGCTGATCTATCTAAACCCTGGAATCGCCGGTTCTCCCGACCAGATCTCGGATTCGCCCGGTTCCTACGGCACATTTTCCATGAATGGGTCACGCGGCCGGTCGAACAACTTCTTGCTCGATGGCACTGATATGAATGATGGCTATCGCAACGATCCCGCCATCAACGAAGCTGGCGTGTTCGGAGATCCCGCGACGATTCTGCCCATCGACGCTGTTGCCGAGTTGCGAGTGCTTTCGAATTACGAGGCAGAGTACGGACGCAATAGCGGTGCTGTCATCAATATCGTCACCAAGAGCGGTTCGAACCAGTGGCACGGTTCCGCTCTGGAATATTTCCGCACTGGAAAGCTGGGTGCCAGAAATTACTTCAACTTTGCTCCGGATCCCAAAAGCCCGTTCAATAACAATCAGTTCGGAGGGTCTCTCGGCGGCGCCATCATCAAGGACAAAACTTTTTTCTACGCGGATTATGAGGGGCAACGCGAGAACGGCGGCCAGGCCGGGACGACCTGCGTACCGGATCCGGGGCAAATAGCGGCTGATCAGACCGCTTTAGGGGCAACGAATCCGGTCACTGCGGCGCTGCTGGCCCGGAATCCCTGGCCTAAGCCAAACATCGCTAGCGGCGCGCCGCTGCCGACGGATGTCCTCGGGCCAGCCTCAGCCTTCGATGCAGGATGCCCCTACGGGCCCAATCTCTCTACCTCGACAGCTTTCTTCAACCGCGTCGACAGCATGATCGCCAAGATCGATCACAACTTTAATGCCAATAACGTTCTCACCGGACGCTACTATTTCGGTGACAGCAATCAGAGCTTTCCCTTTGCGCAGCTCGCCGGGGGACTGTTGCCCGGTTTTAACACAGTGACTCCTACGAGAGTGCAGCTGGTTTCACTTTCCTGGGTAAAGGTGGTCAACTCGAGCCAGGTCAACGAGGCCCGAATCGGATGGAACCGTTTTGCCGAAGGATTCTTCCCTGAGGACAAGAGCTTTGTTCCATCCTCGATCGGCCTGGATACGGGAGTTGGTTCATACGACGGTGGCTTGCCTGCGATCAACTTTGATGGCGCGACTGCGAGTGAATCGAGTTTTTCGCAAATCGGTGCCGCCAGCTCCGTACCTCGCAATCGCGTCGACGCCAACTGGCATTTCGTCGACAACTACTCGTGGAAGTCGGGAAAACATGATGTGAAGTTTGGATATGAATTCCGGCGAACGACCATCATGCAGGTCATCGATCACAATTTCCGCGGTACTCTGAGCTTTGCCAGCTTGACCGATTTCCTCAACGGATTGCCTGATGGCGGTAAGCAGGTCAGCGGCTACTCGCGGCGCCATACTTTTCAGAATAGCCATGCGTTCTTTCTCCAGGACAGTTTCCGCTGGTCGTCCAGGCTGACACTGAACTACGGCATTCGTTGGGACTACTTCGGAGTTGCCGGCGAAAAGAACGGGCTTATGTACACGTTTGACCCCAATGCCAACGGTGGCGCCGGAGACAACGTCCCCACCGGTCAGCTTTATGCAAAGGATTTGAATAATTTCGCTCCGCGCCTCGCGTTTGCCTACGACGTCACCGGAAGAGGGAAGACCGTGGTCCGCGGCGGATGGGGCTTGTTCTATGACGCATTCTCTCAGGACATCTTTCTTGGCCACCTGCCCTGGAATTGTGTGTTCTGTCCGGGCGCTGCTTATCCCGGAACTGGTACGCAGGCGCTTGCCACCGGCAGCGTGACGGGTACCGCATTGGCCAAGGGCCAACCGGTCTACTCCAACTATGGCCCGGAGGGAGATTTCTTCGGCGTCGATTCGAAAATGAGAACGCCTTACGTGCAGAACTTCAACCTCAATGTGCAACAGCAACTCGGCACCCGGGCCATGGTCCAGATCGGCTACGTCGGTGCGAAAGGAACGAAGCTGTTTCAGTTCCTCGATATCAATCAACCCAGCCTGGCCCAGATCACGGCGTCGGACTGTCCGAATGGAGCAGCCGCCATTCCGTGTCCCGGAGGAAGCATCACTGCGTCGTACAGCGTGCCTCGAACCTATTCCGGACTGTTTTATATCAACCAGGAAAAGTCTTCGGCAAGTTCGATCTATCACGCTTTGCAGGCCAGCCTCCGTACCAGCAATTGGCACGGCCTGACGTCGCAGGCAAATTTCGTATGGTCGCATTCCATCGATACGGCCAGCGATCTGGAAGATTTCGAGCCGAACCAGGCGCAGCCACAGAACAGCACCAATCCCGCCGGTGATCGTGGCAACTCAAGTTTCGACATTCGCCGCCGCTTCACCTGGAACTTCGGATACGCGTTTCCGAAATTCAACCGTGCTGCGAAGCTTACCAGCGGATGGGGCCTGGATGGAATTCTCAATCTACAGGACGGCCAGCCGTGGCACCTGAACTATGAGTTTCAGGGGGACTATTCAGGAGCGGGTGAAGGCTTCGATCGTCCGGATTTGATCGCTGCTCCTCGCTACTCGAAGAGGCCGAATAGTTTTCTCGACCTGTCCGCGTTTGCCGCGCCTTGCACTTGGGGTAATCCTTTGAACGATGGCAGCTCAGATGAAACCAATTGCGTCCCCGGCACGCGCCATTTCGGGAGTCTGCGCCGCAATTCGCTGAAGGGCCCGAGCTTCAAGGAATTCAATTTCGACATCTTCAAAGATACCCACCTGACCGAGCACCTGAATCTTCAGCTTCGTGCCGAGTTCTTTAACATCTTCAACCACCCCAATTTCTCCAGTCCGCTGCTGCCGAATTTCATCGGCAACATCGGCGCGCCAAATCCTGCTACTGGTGGATACGTGTTCAGCGGAGCTCCCGCCTATTATTCGCTTACCGCGACGGGGGATGTCGGGATCGGCAATCCGTTCTTGGGAGGAGGCGGCCCCCGCGGCGTGCAGTTCGCTGCCCTCTTCCGCTTCTAAAACTTGAGTTAAACAGCCCGGAGACACTAGAAGCCACCAGGCCTCGTCATCTCAATAGTCCTTCTGAAGGGCGCGGCTGGCAGCCGCGCCGCTTGATTCCCCTCTGTATTCACGCCGCCACTCACGGCTACACTCTCCGGTTCCATCTTGCAACGAATGAAATCTCTAGCTGCAATTCTTGGAATCGTAGGAGTTACCAGCCTCAGCACTCTGGCGCAAGCGGCACAGCCGCGGTATTCGCAGACTACCAACAGACGTTTGCATTCCATGAGGTGGATGGGCACGTCTTTCTGCTTTTCGACCTTGGAGAGCGCCTTGCCGATGCCCCTTGGCCACACCCAATTTATCCGGCCGAACGCTTTCCGCCACCTTGAGAATTCTCGGCAGTGCTATCTCACTCAAACTCCACGTGCTCGAATCCCAGCCCCTGCAGCAAACTCGTCATTGTGCTCCGGGTATTCGTGTTCGCCGTTTTCAGAATTCCGTCCAGCAATGCCGCCTGCAGTAGCTGCCTTTCCGCCTCCTGGCGCACCTGTGTTTCCAGATTCGGATCCACCGGGACCAGCAACCCCGTCTGTCGCGAATACACCTTGGTGCGCTGATTATCTATGCGGGTGGTAAATACCTGCGCGTCCGGCAGCTTTATAACTACTCTCTTGTCTTTCACGGCCACGTCGCCGCTCTTCAGACCGCTGAAATCCACTCCCGCGACCACTTCGCCGTGCACCACCATGAGCAACCGATCCCCCACCAGGAAATTGGGCAGGATCGAGTTCTCTTTCTCTCCGGTGACCACCTTGTCCATCGTGTACACCACGGTCTCCAGCCGTTGCAGTTGCTGGATCCTGTTCACCACCGTCGGCTGGCTCACATCGATTTGCGTGCCGCGCCCCAGCAATCGTCCCGTCCATCCGTTCCAGAACGAGGGAGCGGCCTGCCGGGCGATCACCATCAGCCCCACCGCTCCGAGGGCGATCCCAAGCAGGAGCGCCGCGGTAATTTTCCTCCGGTTTCTTACTTCTAGTCTGCCCTGATCTGTTCCCTCCATCGTGCCCCCGCTGCCATCAGTCTTAGCGTCGCTGCAACATAGCATAAGCCGGACGCCTACGCTTCGCAGCTCTCGAAATTGCAGTACTCGATCCCATGGGCTCGGCCCAGCTCTGAATTCAGTGAGTCTGTCCACACTCGCAAGTGGAGCAACAAGGTTTGCAGCCGCGAAGCGGCGGTAGAATGCAGCCCATGACGTAAGCCGTGGGTGAATTCGGGGACCTGAATCAACCCCAAAAGGGCGGAAGATGAGCTCTCGCTTGCGCAGCTTACCCTCGTGCGGCCCATCGACTGCGGTCGGTCGTCATTATGGCGCTTCCTCAGATTTCTGCCTCACGACACCGCAAAGCCCGGCACATGCCCGTGCGATTAAGTCCGCTCTCCAAGATATTCACAGATGATTGTGACATCTGACCTTGCCTTCCACAGGCTTGATGTCAGATCATCGCGGTAGAACTGTGCAGGCGGTGGATCGCGGATCTCAACTCCGTTTCTTTTCAAGATTTTGCCCGCAACTCGCTGAGCCGCATAGATCTTTTCACGGTTTTCCGCTAAGTCTCTGATTCTAAGGAATCGAAGGGGGAGGGGGGAGGGGTTATCAATCAGTAATCTGCTGCCAAAAAAGAAGTCCGCAGGCGTCATTCTGAAATCACTCGATTCCCCAATCACCCAATCACCCAATCACCCAATTCCCAATTACCAACTCCCTGCGCCTTTCGTCACCTCGTCCCACTATTACGCCGATGTTACCCTCATCTCGTAATCCTCCCCACTAAGCATCTGTTCCGGAGATCCTTCATGTCCCGCAACGGTTTGACGAAGTCCTGCGCAGCTTTCTTACTCGCTTTCTGTGTCGCTGCTCCCCTGTTCGCGCATCATGTGAAGCAGGCCGAATCCAGGAGTCTTCCCGTAACAACCTCTTCCGCGAAGGCTCGCGCACTCTATGTCAAAGGCATGGTGGATTACGAGAATCTTTATCTGGAGCGCTGCAACGACGATTGGCGTGCTGCGGTAAAAGAAGATCCGAATCTTGCAGTCGCGTGGGCCTGGATCGCCTTCAATAGCTCCAACCCGCAGGAAGTCACCGCCGCCCGAGAGAAAGCCAAGGCTCTGGCTCCCAAGCTCAGCCCTGGCGAACAGTTAATGATCGCCTGGATCGTCAAAGTTCAGGAGGGCGATTACATCGGCGGCATCACGGCCATGAACGACCTTCTGGAGATGTATCCGCGCGACAAGCACCTGCTGTATCTCGCCGGCAACTGGCTGATGGGAGAAAACGGAAACGATCAGGCAAAGCACTTTTTCGAAAAGGCTCTTGCCATCGATAAGAACTTCCCCGCGGCGCTTAACGATCTGGCCTACGTCGATGCGCGTGATCGTCAGTTCGAGAGGGCGTTCGTCGCCATGGATCGTTACGTCGCGCTACTCCCGAAAGAACCCAATCCCCAGGACTCTTACGGAGAACTCAAGCGCATGGCGGGACAATTTCGAGAGCTCGCTGGAACACTATCGCGCCGCGCTCAAAATCGATCCGGATTTCGTGACCTCGCAGCTTGGGCTTGGCGACACCTACGCGCTGATGGGAAACCAGGAACAAGCTCGTGTGGAGTACGACAAGGCTATCCGATTCGCTCACAATGAGGCTGACCGCCTGGGCTACAGCATGCAAAAGGCGATGACCTACGTCCGCGACAGCAACTTCGCCGAAGCCGACAAGCAATTCGAAGACATCGCCAGAAATGCCCACGCCAAAGAGCAGGGATTGCAGGAAGCGCAAGCCTACCGTCACCTGTCCGAGTATCAGGCCGATGACAACGTGGCATTAAGAGAGCTGAAGCAGGCCGAAGAGGCCCTGCATCACCAGTCGAATATCGCGGCTTCCGACCGCGATGAGGAACTGTCGCGGATCTTGCGCGATCGTGTGGTTCACGAAGGCCACGCCGCTAATCTTGAGGCTGCACAGAATTCCCTGCATCAACTTGAGACCCTGGCGAGCGGCAGCCGCAATCGCGTGATCAACAGTTCGTACCAGGGAGCCTTTGGAACGGTCTTGATGGATCAGAAGAAATACGAGCAGGCCATCCCCTTCCTCGAAGAGGATCGGGACAACCCATTCACCCTGGAGTTGCTGGTACAGGCGTACTATCAGACGTCTCAAACCGAAAAACTGCACGAGGTGGAAGTACGGCTACGCGGCACCAACGTCCCTACGATGGAGCAAGCCCTGGTCGTTCCGGCCGCCTTAGCCCGTCGGCCGGTGATCTAGTCCCATTTCCGTTTCCGGGCTCCGGTGCGGAGCCTGGAATTATCCCCTTCAACTTTCGAGGTTGGTGTAGAGTAGGTGCGCACTTTGCCGCCTATGAGAGTCCAACCCGAACGCCGCTCTGGAACGCGAATCGCCACGCGGGTTGCGACCCGCCTGCGTACGTCGCAAGGCTCGGACCTGCCGGCACAAACCCGCGATGTCAGCGCGAACGGCGTCTTTCTCTATACTAAGTCCAAGATTGAAAAGGGAACGGAAGTCGAACTTGTGTTGATTCTCCCCCCAGAACTCACTTCAGGGGAGAAATGCTGGGTCTGCTGCCAGGCGACCGTCGTTCGCGTGGAAGAGGGGCCGGAGTTCGGAGTCGCTGCCCAGATCCGCCGCATGGACATCCTTCCCGAAGTCAGCGTCTGATTCGGCGGAACCCTCCCCGTTCCATATTCGAACCAAGAAGGTCCAAAAGGGTATTCTTCCACAGGCGCGCTGGGGCTTTTTTCGAGTACCATATGCCTAATTTTCGAAAAAAGGCTTCCCATTGCCTCGTTCTTAGTGCAATAATGGCGGCCCTAGAATTGCTCTGGCCAATTCATAGTCCCAGGTGGGCCCGGTATGGTGATCGAAAAACTTGCGGGCGGCGTCGTGCGAGTACAGACGCCGATCGGTCCGCGATACGTAATGCCATCATTCCTTCAGCGGGTATATCTGTTGTGGATGTTTCGCAACTTCCCCATCCTTCCACACGCAGTCCTCAACCCACGTCAACAGCGCATGATTGACCGGATGTGCAGCGAGCAGCGATTCGAGTCGATGGCCTATGTCGACGGCTTGGATGAAGTTCCGGTGATCGGGACGGTTGAGCGCCGGCCGGTTGAGGCTCATTCGCTGCCGCCGCGTCGTCCCGCAGCGCGCGAGGCCGCGAGTCTCGCCGCGGAAGCGCGCCAGCGTTCCTGATTGTCAACTGTCATTCTCAGCGCGCGCTCATGCGGAGGCGCGTGTATGCGGATGTGCCCGAAAGCAGCTCTTTAATATCCAGATCGTGGTTGTTCGGATCGTGGAATCGATTATAGGTTGCGGTTAGGCCCTGTGTTCGGTCGAACATAATTTGGCGTCGCTGCCTGTTGTAAGACTCGCCAATCTTCTCTAAGTCTGGGCTCTGCAACCGCAAACCGTGGCGTTCTGCCCTCGCCTTAACAATTGTGAGCACAGCACGCTTCGACAGGCGGTATTAACCTCTATGGGAGTTTTGCAATTTCGGGAGCATTCAGGAATTCAAAGGGCTTCCGTTTCCTGAACAACCCAAACGAAGACCGTGGCGCGTGAGGGAGCATTGTATAAACGTAGGCTTGCACGGACGTGAACACTGAGGTCAATAGAGGATTTATGCCAGAGTGCTTTCCAATTCAAGTTCCAACCTGTCCTTCGCCGATATTCGTTTCCCAGAGGGGGTGCTTGGTTGTGAATGGCGTACCATGTCTTGACCAGCCGCCGATTTGGTTTCCAGAACCGCAATGGGATGTGCTTCCTCGTCACATGGGAATGGCGATGGCAGCCAAAATCATTCGTAGGAACTCCGTTCCAACCATTCTGTCTTTCTCATCTCAATCAACGAAGCCGATGGCTAGCATCACCAAACAATTCATCCAGCACGTGCTTGTGCCCATTCTGGTTGCGCGGTACATTGCGGACCGCCGAGGCAACGAGACCTCAGCTAGTTCATTGGAGATGCCAGTATGACTCCTAACAATTTCTGCGCGGCATACGCCAGAGTTTCGAGCGACAGACAGAACCCCCTTTCTCCCTCTGACCAAGTACGCAAGTGCCGCGAATACGGTCGCGATAACGCTTTCCTGATTCTTGATGACCAGATTTACATTGACGAAGGGCTCAGTGGTGTCGGATCGGATCGGCCTGCGTTTCAGAAATTGCTTAACGCGGCTCTCTCACCGAGGAGATCGTTCGACACCATACTCGTAGACGACACCAGCCGTCTGTCGCGCAGTCTGCCTGAAGCAATGACAACTATCGAGAAGCTAAAGTTTGCGGGACTGCGGGTGATTTTTATCTCGCAGGGCATCGATACGCACTCGGAGCAGTCCGACGTGCAGATGACAGTCCACGGATTGGTGGATTCTCTTTATGTTAAGGAACTCGCGAAGAAGACCCATCGTGGTTTAGAAAGTTGTGCCCTTCGTGGTCTCCACACTGGGGGGCGTTGCTACGGTTATCGTACTGTTCCCACTGGCGAAGGCGAATCAACCCGACAAGTAATCCACGAGCCGGAAGCTGTGCAAGTCCGACGAATCTTCGAGATGTCCGCCTCCGGAGTCTCTCTCAAAAAAATCGCGAAACGCCTCAATGGAGAATGTATCGAACCGCCGAGGTCACGAACCGAACATGGAACTTGGTGCCCAACTGCAATTCGAGAGATGTTGAAGAGGGAGCTTTACAAGGGAGATGATGTCTGGAATCGAACGAAGTACCTGAAGGTGCCGGGCACAAACAAGCGGCGAAGCAGGCCACGCCCACAAAGCGAATGGACACGCCTCTCTGTCCCAGAGCTTGCGATAGTCTCAGAAGAACTGTGGGAACGAGTGCAACGCCGCCTCAAGTCATTTGATGGTCGCGGTAAGCATAAATCCCAGCGGGGATTGCTTTCCCGGTCGGTAACCAGCCCCTACCTTTTCAGCAATCGTTTGAAGTGCGGGCGATGCGGCAGCAACCTGATTGTATCTAGTGGCGGTAGGAAGAAGCCGACGTATGTTTGCACCGGATACATCAATCGCGGCATCTGCACCAACAATCTCCGAATCGGCGCTGAGGAGGTCGAAAGCCAATTGCTCAGCAACCTAGCCAACGACCTATTGCAGCCCGACAGGATCAACTTCTCAATCGAGGAATTCGGGCGTCAGTTGCGCTCATCGCTTGGGAATCTATCAGACGAACTATCCGAGATGCGGCATCGGAAGGAAAGACTTGAGCGGGAGATTCGCAACTTTACGAATGCGATTGCGGAGAACGGGCACTCGAAATACATCGTGGAAGAAATAGCTGTGCGCGAGCGAGAAATTGCGAGCATTACAGATCGCCTTCTGGCTTCCTCGCCGGACTCCATGGAAGCTCGAATCGAGGACCTGAAGCATTTCGTTGAGGATGGAGTCTCGAACCTCGGTAAGCTCCTGCGTGAGAACGCTCCGCTAGCCAAACAAGAGTTGCACAGCCACCTGCTCGGCGTGCAGATGTACCCCTCGGAAGACGGGGAGGGGTTCTGCTACATTGCAGAGGGTGCTTGGGATTTACTTGGAAACGCCCCACTTGCGCCGAAATCGTGGGTGCCGGAGGTAGGGCGGTTTGAGATGGTTGCGGGGGGTGGATTTGAACCACCGACCTTTGGGTTATGAGGCCAACATAATAAAGGACAGCAGTGAATTTCAAAGACTTGATGACGCCGGGAACGACAGAAAGTCATTGAAGAGACAGCAAAACATACTCATTGGACCACAGTCGGACCACGTGTGCACCATAGAACTGTCGCCCTTCGACTCTCGATTTAGGTCTCTTGCGGCCTCGCTGGACAGGTGGCCACCGGCTGACTAATGGCTGTGGATTTCTTGCCGTTTGCTGTCACGGATTTGCTCTATGGTGAACTCGCCTCCGCAAACGCTGCAACGCCAGGCAGGTGACGCCGCGGGGACGGGTATCGACCATGGTTGCTGATCAGAGTGCCTCGCCCTCACCAGTTCGCTAGCGCACTGCGGACACTTTCGTTGGATCATAAGCTTCTGCAGAAGAACATTCCTGCCCCTCGGGAAGATTAGTTGGCAGGGCGGATCGTGCGAGACTCGTCAACCGTGAGCCGCGAAGGATCGCAGTAGCCGTACCCTTTCAGACATGCGACGTAATTCCGCTTGTGTTCGGCGTCGGCCAGGGTCTTGGTCTCCGAGGCAGTCAGTCTGGTGTAGTCACAAGTTTCGTGCCCGTCCTTGCAAGCCGAGAGGTTACGCTGGTGCTCCGAGTAGGCTGTCTGTTTCGCTTGCTGCGGAGTCAGTTTGGAATGGTCGCACTCATCCCAGCCATTCGCACAATCTTGCGCGTTGCGCCGGAGTTCCGCAGCGGTCGTTTCCTGGGTTTGCGAAGGAGTTAACTGAGCATGGTCACATAGTCCAGCACCGTTCTGACAATCGGATGCATTTAGTTGGCTCCGGGCGATGTTCACTTCCGCGATCTGCGCCGGAGTCAGTTTGGAGCGATCGCAATCTCCCGCAGCATCCTTGCAGGCGGTGAAGTTATGTTTTTGTTCGGCTGCGGCCATTTCACGAGCTTCGAACGGGGTCAGTTTGGACCGATCGCAGGACAACATTCCGTCGTTGCAAGCCGACACATTCCGCCGGTGATCGGCCACGGCCAACGCAATCGTTTCTGGTTCCGTGAGTTTTGAGCGATCACAGGAATCGTACCCGTCTCGGCAGTTCACAACGTTTCGCCCGTGGGCAGCGAGAGCCACATCCATCGTTTCCGACGGGCTCAACCTGGAGTGATCGCAGCTATCGCGACCAGCTTTGCAATCCGCCAGGTTTTGCGAAAGATCAGAGGCCTGAGCGATTGCCAAAATCGGCCAAAGGCTGAGATATGCTAGTTGCACTCCAAAACGCTTCCGTAAGCTGACTTTCATATTCGTTCTGCCTTTCGACCGATCGGGTAATCACGCTGGCATTGAGGCGTATAGCACCAGCTCTTGACGATTCTTCAGCTCCAAGAAATGAACTATCCAAGCTATGCAGCCTCGTACTTTTGCTTCGGTTAGATCTAGTTTCACTGCGATATCGTCGTCATTCAAGCCTTCACCTAGTAATCGATAGATCGGGCCCAGGACGCCTGTCTGTTCCCAAAAACTGCGCATTTTGTGCCTCCTCGTGAGACCAATCCGTACCAGCAACGAGCGAGAAGACGTGCTCGTCTCTGCAATCATGATCGCTCAGGCAGAAAGCAATAGCTGATCCGAATTGCTCACTTGGAGCTTCGACCTTCGATCTCGCGCAACGCCAACTTTGGGCAAAGCGAGCAATCTTGCACAGAATCGGGGGCCACGATGTGCCAACATTAGAGTCGTCTAAGAACCCGGAATTCGTTATGACCTCTGCCTCGCATCCATTTCTTTCCCAACTTCGTAGTCTTCGGGCCCACATGGCCGCTTCGCTGAGGAAATTCTTGAGAATGGAACGACACGATGGCGACTTCGCTTCACAACGGATGTGCCCATTTTGTGGACTGATCACGCCGCGCCATCAATCCTGCTGCCTGGAATGCGGCAAGATCCTCAAACCAGCTTAAACGCCGAGGTGCCGCGTGGATTACCCGCAACTTCCGCCTCAGAAAAGTTCGTCGGATCATCCCAGAAGCCAGCCGTTACATTGCTTCATTTTGTCCGCTGGTTGAGGCTCAGCTCAGCAGGAGGCTTAGAGAAAGCCCGCAGCGCCACGCCGACCACCACGCACAGCACACCGCCGCCAACATGATTGGTACGGTTAGCGAATTGCTGGTTTTTGGAAGGTGAAGTGGCAGAGTCAAGGCTGACGCTTCCGGCAGAGCGAGCACCCAGAGCACCGCCAGGCAAAGTGTATTTGCACAAGTCGTAAACGATTTCATTATCTCCCCTCTAAGTCTCCGAAGTGCTTGTAGTGGGCAGGTTCTGAGAACCGTTGTCCTTGACAGCTCACAAGACACTCGCGCCCGAAGACCGCCATTCTGCTGAATATTGAGAACTAGTCACTACAAGTATCCAGCGTTACCTTTATGCATTACTGGTCAATCTTGACCACAGCGTCTTTTTGAGTGCCTTGCACTTGCGGGAAACAGTCCGAGGCTGCTCGGACCAGTACTCCGAATTCGAGCAATTGTGACCAGACGCGTCGCGCCCGGCACCGTATCATCAGCCCTGGATCTTTAAGTTTTCGAGAAGCACCCATGAGAAAACAATACCTTCACCTCTCCGCGTATGCGTGTGATAGCTGTCATGGATTGGTGGTTTCGGCTTCGCTTGCAGTTCGCGAGAATGCAATCTCGAAAGAAACTGACATCCGGCAAGTGGGAGCGATTTGCCTGTCCTGCGGCAATCGGCAACAGGATGCGAGCGCGACGGCATCTGTCCGTCATTTCTCGCCGATGGAATGGGGGACCTGAAGTGCGGGCCGACGGCTTAGTCAGAAGATCGCCTTCGCGGAGGCGTAGTCAGTAGAATTGTCAACCTCCGCGCGGAGCAAAGCTAGTCGTGCAAAACGACATTGAGCAGCGAACTATGGACCTGCAGAGCGCCTTCCGAGCCGCCGGCGTAATGAATGAAGCCCAGCTTCCTGAATCGGTTCATGAAGAAGCTGACGCGGGAACGAGTGGTCCCAACCATTTCGGCCAAAGTTTCCTGACTAATCTTCGGAACGACAGTCTCCGGAATGCCTTCCTTCCCGAAATGAGCGAGCAATAAAAGGACGCGAGCCAGCCGTTTCTCACTGGAGTTAAACAGTTGGTCGACAAGATCCTCTTCGTAGCGGATATTACGCGCCAGCAAGTAAGCCACGAACATTTCAGAAAGCGCGGGTTCACGATGAAGAGCATCTATCATCGTTCGCTTCTCCACGCGGAGAATTTCGCAATCTGTCATTGCCGCGGCGGAGCCCATTCGTAGCAGTTGGCCTGCCAGCGAACCCTCTCCGAAGAAGTTCCCCTGGTTGACGATGCCAATCGTCGCTTCCTTGCCGATCTTGGATACGACGCTGAGCCGCACTTTACCTTTCTGCACATAGAAGACAGCGTCCGCCTCGTCGCCTTGCGCAAATATCGACTGCTTTTTGAGAACAGCCAGGATCTTCCTGCCCTCTCCGATGGTCGCGAGAAAAGTGTCAAGGTCAAATCCGCCGTTCTTCTTGACTGCTACCGAGGGGGTCATTCTCCTGCAAGTATAGTCCCCTGATGACCGGCAACCGCATAAATCGGTATCACCCGTCAGTCGGCGACAAGATCTGCACGGTACTCGCAGCGAGAGTGATCACTTTTGAGCAGTTTCTGCTTTTCCCCCGATCTAACATCGTCACAGAAGACAGGAAATTATTGCTGATGCCATCAACCGTTCAAGTCGGCACAATTCTCATGAAGCAGTGCCCCGGAATGCCGCAGCTTCCTGGGCTTGAAACTGAACCGTGCTTCGGAGAATGGGGCGTGGTAAAGGTGCTCGATGGATTTGCTCTCGATCGCAGGATCCACGAGGCAGGATGGAATTTCTTCTTCATGGCGACCGAGGTCAAGACGGTGTTCCTCGGGTCTCTCGGAGCGGCGAAGCTGCAGAGTGCTTTGAAGCGGATCTTGGCGAAAGCGAAACCGGAGCACTTCAATGGTCTTGAGGTCACTAAAATTGTTGCTCGGCGTTTTCTCGGCATGCCATTCGTGACCGTTTCCGCGCATTCTCGCCACATGCAACACAGCTGCAATCTGGAGAGCGCTGGAGCGCGCAAGACGTCACAAGACAACGCGGAATGGGCCAAGGGTTGACTTGCGCGTCAACCAGTCGCCAGATCGGCAGGCAGGACCTGTCGTTTGACTGAGGGATGGATCTTTATCCCGGGGTGGTCGTGAGTTCGATGTTCCTGGCCGGGTGTTTCCCTGCGGAAAACAAGCCATTATGAGCCCGAATGGAAATCTCGAACGAATTCTTGAATCGGCAGTCGTCATTTCTTGGCCCGATTTGATGCGTGGCAGCCCCACTGGCCTGGTTCATATTGAATACGGTTTTGCTGCCGCCGGAACTTTGGACTATCTCAAAGTCTGGTCGTCTCTCAGCCGAGGTCATTGGCTTCTGGCTTGTCAGTATTGGATGTCAGCGAACACGTTTCACGCCGCCGGTATCGATTTTGAGAATGGATATCAGTCTGAAGGTCTTTCGCACGTTCTGGAAGTCGCGATGCAACACCAGAATTCGTTCGTTCTTCCCCCGAACCTCGGCCGCCAGGGATTGCTCCAGATTCCAATACCTGCTGCACAAGAAAGAGCGGCGGCCTCCGCGATGATAGACGTAGCCTTCGACCGTCTGTCTTAGTCGCTCGCAGAGGCTGGAGTCGCCTGAGCGTTTCCGCAACCAATTACTTTTCCGACGCTGCCAAACGACGGTCTCTATGCGGTTCTGTTCGAGGCAAACCGGTGCTCAGCTCGCACTTTTCACCCGGCTTCGCCCCACACGTAGGACAACGAACTGCGAGCGCCTCTTTCGGTTTGACCTTCATGACTACACAATGCACGCGTGCGCCCCAGGAAAATGGTCAATTCTGACCATCCGCAATACTCCCTTTGGCACGTCATGATTCTGGGAGCGGTGGAGGTATAACGCCAGAGTCGTTAATAGCTTCGTTCTTCCCCGACCCTCTTGTCAGGAGCGACCCTTATGTTCAATCAAGTGACCAAGGATGCAAGCAAATCCCCCGAAACGCCACTGACACACCCAGAGGCGCCGTCCGACTCGGAAGACAGCAAACAACCACCGACGCGCGAAGGTCTTTACCAGCCTTACGCCGAGCCGCCATCCTTGTCTGAGCCTGCATATAAGCCATATTCCGAGAAGCCGACTCCCCATGATGCTCCGTACGAGCCTTATAAAGGCATATAGCTGTCGGATCTCCAAAATCGCGGAGGGCGCTGTTTGTATCGCTCCCTAGACGTTCAGAACCCAGCCAGACGGAGGAATCACATGAAAAACATCAAGTTTGTTGTGAAAGTAAACCGGGGCAGTCTCGCCCCTGCGTTCGTGCAGCGGATTGATCGGATACCCGTCCAGATGACCACCAACCGCAAGCTAGCCTTGATGATGGGGAAATTCACGGCCGAAGATGCCGCCAAATCCATCCAGAAACTCAAAGTGTGTCCCGGAGTTAGTACCCGTGCAGGTCAGTGCCTAGTCGACGCAAACCGCTCCAGTCACGGGCCTCCCAATGTTTGCGGTTCCGAGTCGCGACTGGTCAATTGTGATCAGTCTGCAGATTGACTGTCGTTGAATACTAACCAGAGAAGACGCCAGCGTTGGAAGTATTACCTGAAAAGGAGCCAAAACACGCTGAGACCGGCCATCTGGGAGGGCGAATTATCCCTCACTCAACGTTGAAAGAGCGAACCTTCCGTGGCTGTTTTTCGCCAGGATTAGGGGAGAGAATGTCGCTAGGCAACATAGTGCTACCCGGAGTCCTCGCGGAAGAGGTCGGTCCCAAGTCTCTGGCTCAACGAAAAGCTGCACCAATTCGCCTGAGATTGCAATCGAAGGCATCCCTGCCCAGTCGAATTGCAGTGATTGGCAATTATCTTCCGCGACACTGCGGGATCGCTACCTTTATCACGGACCTGTGCGCAGCCATATTGACGGAGTGTGGATCAGCGCGATTGTTGGCGCTCCCGGTCAACGACACTGAAGAAGGGTACGACTATCCAGATCGAGTGCGAAGGTCGCTCGCACAAGACGATGTGAAATCGTATCAGGAAACGGAGTCGACGGATGGCACATCGATACTGAGCCCACATTGCTATCCGATCTTCGGGCCAGGGGCGTCTTACGAACGCCACGGCGACGTTGACGATGTCGTGTTTCCTTGTGGGTACACAATGGACGCCGATGGCGACACGCTCAACATTTACTACGGAGCGGCGGATTGCGCGATTGCCCTCGCTCGGGCCAGCGTTCGCTCTCTACTCGAGTGGCTGGATGCGAATGGATGTTGCAAACGTCGCCAGCGCGCCCAGGATTTATGCAACTCTTGCTGAATGTTTTTCGGTTTAGTTTTGGCTGCCGGCATCGTCACCTCAGCCGTGTGGTCACGATTAAACACCGCACGCACAAGGTCTGCTTCGACTGCGGACGGGAATTCGACTTGCCCGATGCACACATGCCCATACGGTCCGCTAGCCCCCGGGCGGCCGTCTAGCACGGGTTTTGATTCTTGCACAAGACACAACTCCGCCCACGCTGGATCCGCTCCTCGCTTCGCGACGATGATTCTCTATTTGTCTAGAAGATCTTCAATCGCGTCGCGGACTTCGCCACGTCCGGCTAGTACTTGTGAGCGCGCACCACAAACCGCCTCGGTGCCGAACCGACGAAATAAAATGGATAGCACGTTACTAGTGTGAGTGTGGATCCAAATGTTGAAGTCTGCAGGACCGTGATGTCATCGGAATCGACGACCTTGACCCAATCGACCTCATAGTGGAGAAGCTCCGTTGCCGTCTGCAATTGAATCTCGTCGTTCTTGCGAATATCTTTCAGTTCACGGAAGAAGGTGTCGCGGTGCCCAGCAATTCCGATGTTCCCGGTTTCTCCCGGCAGTGGAGTACTTTCGATATGTCCCACACCCAGCCGTAACATTCGCGAGCTAGTCCCTTGGAGTACTGCAACGGAAATTCCCAACCTAGGAATATCTACTTGACCGAGAACGTCACCCCTTTTGACCGCTGGTTTAGGCCGTGATTGCTGCTGCTCTTTTCCCTCGCGGATCTGACCTTCCAGGGACCGTTTCGCAGAGACTTGATACAGCCTTGCGTCGAGCAGAGTGGAGCTGACGTAAGCCAGCGCAAGAGAGCCGGTGATGAAAAGAAGGCGTTGACTCCAGCGAAGAAGCCATCGACGTCGCTTGTGGAGCATCTCGCCTTCAGTTGTTTGTGTCATGATCGGTTGCCCTTGCCGCTTCTGATTGGAAGTCCGGAAGTGAGAAGTAGCCGGTTTGAGCGCGCACCGACAAGCGTCCACAGCCCGGCGTGCTTGCTTTCACTTGTACGACTCACTATGTTCCGTCGCCCTTCCCGTTCCTGCGGGCGTACTCGATGAGGTGCTGGTTGCGAATATCGCGAGCACTACGCTCGTAGGTGGGGCAAACGTTCTTCAACGATTGCGGCAGGACGGCTTTGCCGACGGTGTCATTGTCGAGCCGACTATTCTTTCCTGCAATCTGAGTCGTGCCGGAGATGCCGGACAAGCGCAGTGCTTCGCGCCGTCCGGCAATCATCCGTTTAGCTCACAGGATCAGTCTGCACTCTGATCCCACCTTCTTTACTTGGTTCTTGCTCGCTTCGACAAGGCCGACAGACCAAAGCCCGCGCCAATCGTCAACAGCCCAATCAGTGCAATCAAGGGCAGCGGGCTGGCTGTTTTAGGTAGTAGTTCGTTAGAGGCTACGGTTGCTGGTTGAGTGGCGGCTGCAGGAGG
Source organism: uncultured Acidobacteriota bacterium (assembly GCA_963807095.1). Taxonomy (GTDB): domain Bacteria; phylum Acidobacteriota; class Terriglobia; order Terriglobales; family Acidobacteriaceae; genus Sulfotelmatobacter. Next base: position 692,358 of record CAWEAF010000006.1, read on the forward strand.
CGGTTCAAGAACCTGAGCTGGTTCAATGGGTTCTCCGGTTGGAGCAACAGCCTCGACAGGCGCTGTCTTCAAAGCTTCGACTGGAGCGGCTGCCAGTTCGATGCGGGTAGCGAGCACAGGCGTATTGGTTTCCTTCGCCAACTCGATTGCTCTCGATTTTGCGTATACAAATTCCTCGCCCCACTCATGTCCGGGGTAGAACCACGCCCTCAAAGCCTCAGGCTCTCCGGTAGGTCGCTCGCGAAAAGTGATTATTGTTTTGTCGGTCGCCTTCAAACGGTAATTCGGAATTGCGAGGATTGTTGTGAGCACTTGCGTTTCGTCTTGATTGAAGATCTGGACGATATGACGGTCGGATTGTGAATCCAGAACCTTGAAGACGTATGTGCCGGCCGGCAGGATATGTTGGCCCACGCCCGGAACTTCGACGGGGTCTTTGAAGGTGATAACGGTCTTCCGGTTCCAGTCATCCGCCCTTGCGGTGGGCACGACGATTGCGCAGAGCACAACGAGGCACAGTGCTATTCCCAGCCCTTTAAGCAGTTTCATGATCTCTCCTGTGTTTTTCTCCGACAAACTCGCCCGGCGTGTTTGTGCTGCAAGAGCTCTTTATGCTGTCGGCTTTCACAAGAGATCTACAGCCGGAGAGTCCGGCTTGTTTTCAGAACCGTGGAGAGTTATCCGACGCCCAGTATCGGGCACTTGCATTTTGATTACTGATCAATATTGATCGCGATGTCTTGCAGGTGGGACGAAGACGAGTGGGCTGCCTTGACCTCGACTTGTTGGCGTTACCACGATGCGCAAAGCGCGGCGATGTTTCAGCAACGTGATCCGGCCTTTCGCAGGTCCGACTCCCAATCTCTGAGTGTGAGCTATCTTGCTCAGACGCGAAAGCCCGCTCCTGTCATTCTTCATTCTGTTGAGCGTGCAGACAGAGGCTGCGGTCTCTGAATCGCAGCTTTCCGTATTTGGTCGCTGGGTTTCGTGTCCGAGCCAAGGTCACGCAGAGCGACCGCATCCGACGAATCAACTCCGTTCGCGTGTGTGCCGCCAAACCTTGCGGCACACACCAGTCGACTCTAGGGTTTTCGAGAATCGAAATCAGGGCAAACGCCTCCAGGCGAATGAGGATCGTAGCCGAGAAACAGGGAAGGTTTAAGGACCATGCCTTTAATTCAAATTCTGGAAGTTCTCATCGTGGTCGGTGTCCTGCTGTGGCTGGTGAATCGTTTCATCCCCATGCAGGGATCCATCAAGTCCATCCTGAACGGCGTCGTGGTCATCGGAGTGGTCTTGTGGTTGCTGAACGTGTTTGGACTGTTTCATTCGTTGTCCCGAATTCACGTCGGCACTCTGATGTTCCCGTAGGGGATCACAAGCTGAACGGATGAATCCAAGATTTCTCACCATGCATTACGAGCAGACATCTGCCACAAGGAGACGCTTTGAAGACTCAGTTTCTACTAGCAGTCGGCCTCACCCTCAGTTTGAGTGCATTCGCTCAAACCAATTCTCAGACATCCGGGGACGTCGAGCATATGAATCCGACGCCTACATTCCGCGTCGCCGTCATCAGTCGGAGCGTGCAAGCCGTCAACTACGAGCATCGGAGCGGAGCTTCCAAAGTCGATTTCGCGGGCACCGATCTTATGCCTGCCGCTAACGGCCAGGCCAAAGTAGAGAGCAAGAAAGGATACATCGAAATCGAAGTGGAGTTCGGCAACCTGCAAAAGCCCACCACGTTTGGCAACGAATATCTCACTTACATTCTGTGGGCGATTTCGCCAGAAGGCCGCGCGGTCAATCTCGGTGAAGTGTTGGTCGGCGACAACCATCGCAGCAAACTGGATGTGACCACAGATCTCCAAGCTTTCGCGCTGATCGTTGCCGCGGAGCCTTACTATGCCGTGCGCCAACCGAGCAATGTGGTCGTGCTCGAGAATGTGATTCGCGAAGAGACCAAGGGAACGACCGAAGCGGTGAACGCAAAGTACGAACTGATGGAACGTGGTGGCTACATTCCTACTGGCTACAAGTTCGACCCCGTGATCCTGAATGCCAAGTTGCCATTGGAATTCTTCGAGGCGAGGAACGCACTGCGCATCGCTCAATCCGAGGGTGCCGAACAGTACGCTCCAGACAGTTACCAGCACGCCGCTCAATTGATGAACAATGCGGACAGCGCTGCCACCAACAAACATATCGATAGAAAGCCGCTGATCGCGACGTCCCGCGAGGCTGTGCAGACTGCCGAAGATGCACGCGCAATTGCAGTCAAGAAGATGGACGACGTTCGGCTCGCCAACGAACGTCAGGATTCAGCGGACGCTCAAGCGAAGTCGCGGGGACAGGCGGATGACGCGAATCGCCAGAAAGAGCAGGCTCTGTACGATACAGCAAAAGCTCAAAGCGCGAAGGCACAGGCTGAGTCCGACGCTGCTAAGGCCCGAGACGACGCCTCTAGTGCACAAGCCGCCAGCGCGAAGGCCCAGTCAGACTTGGCCGCCAATCAGGCCTCTTCAGCAACGGCCATCTCGGCAGCACAGGCGGATGCGGACCAATCTCGCTTGGCAGCACAGCAGGCGCAGTTGAACGTGCAACAGGCGGAAACCGACAAAGCGGCTATGCGCGCGAAGTTGTCCGAGCAATTGAATTCCATTCTTCAGACTCGCGACAGCGCGCGCGGATTAATCGTCAGCATGTCCGATGTCTTGTTTGACACCGGGAAGTATTCGCTGAAGGCGGGAGCACGCGAGAAGCTGGCGAAAGTAGCCGGCATTCTGCTCGCTTACCCTGGACTCAACATTGAAGTCGGTGGCTACACCGACAATGTGGGCGGAGATGCAATGAACCAAACACTATCCGAAAACCGCGCCGGCTCAGTGCGCGATTATCTGGTGCAACAAGGCGTAACCTCAAATTCGGTTTCAGCCAGAGGCTTCGGTAACACTCTGCCGGTGGCCTCCAACGATAACTCCGCGGGCCGGCAGCAGAACCGGCGCGTCGAACTTCTCGTGTCTGGAGAAGCCATCGGCAGCCCGGTAAACGCGACAACAGGAAGCCTGCGCTAAGAGCAAGCGCGAGCATCTGGAAGGAAACAGAGGCACACACATGAATACAATTAAGATCACCAGCGCCGCGGTTCTTTCTCTGCTGCTGGGAATCGCTGCTCCGGCTTTTGCACAACGCGACCAGCAGGGTGACAAACAAGACCATCCCCAGCAGCAGGAGAATAAGCACGACCAAGGCAAACCCGAACATGCGCAACAGCAACAGCGGCAGGAGCAGAACAAACAGCAACGGCAAGACCAGAACAAGCCGCAACAGCAAGTTGAGGAGCAGCAACGGCAGGACCGGAGCAGGCAGCAGCAACACGCTCAGCAACAGCAGGACCAGAACAATCGGCACGCTGAGCAACAGCAGCAGCAGGAACAGAATCAGCAGCAACAACATGCTCAACAACAGCAGCGGCAGGACCAAAATAATCGTCAGCAGCATGCTCAACAGCGCGACAACGACCATTCGCGGCGCACTCAAGAACAACAGCGTGTTCGCCAGAGCGCGTGGCAAGAGCACCGGTCACAACGCTGGGACTCTGACCACCGCAACTGGCAACAGCGTGGGGGCTACAACGGCTACCGCATTCCCGACGACCGCTATCGCGGATACTTCGGTCGGAACCATGGGTTTCGCATTCATGGCCTCCCCTTCCTGGTTGTTGCTGGGTCCCCGCGCTTCCAATATCAGGGCTATTGGATAAGTCTTGTTGATCCATGGCCGGAATACTGGGGGAATGATTGGTATGACAACGACGACGTTTACGTCACCTATGCCGACAACGGCTATTACTTGTATAACCGCCGGTATCCCAACGTCGGAATTGCGATCAGCATCTCGATGTAGCGGTGTACGTGTGGAAGCCTCGGGAGAGGATGCGCCCCTATGATGAACTCCCCGATACAAACGCAGGGAAAAGGAGCAAGACATGATTGGAACTATATTGATCGTCATTTTGGTTCTCGCCCTTCTCGGCGCGCTCCCAAGGTGGTCGCATAGCCGAAGCTGGGGCTATGCGCCGACCGGAGGGCTTGGCCTCATTCTTCTGGTGGTTGTGGTTCTTCTGGCTCTCGGTAGGATTTGAGCCATGCGCCGTCCGCCAATCGCGTCAGGCGCCAAGGCAAGATGTTGGCGCCTGCCCTGTATTCACGTGTTGGCAATTCTGCTCGTCGTGCTCATGTGCCTGGGTAGTTCGCCCGCGTACTCCGTTTTGACGCACGAGGAAATCGTGGACCTGCTGTGGACCGATCAACTCCGGCCGCTACTGCTCAAGAGATATCCGGGACTGACGGAGGAGCAGATCACCGAGGCGCATGCCTACGCTTATGGAGGCGCGGTCATCCAGGATCTCGGGTACTACCCCTTCGGCAGCAGAGAATTCAGTGACTTGGTGCACTACGTCCGCAGCGGAGACTTTGTTCGTGAGTTGCTGATCGAGAGCAAGGATGTCAACGAGTACGCCTTCGCTTTGGGAGCCCTGTCGCACTATGCGTCGGATATTGCCGGCCACCCGGCCGTGAACCGGTCCGTCGCCATTCAATATCCGAAGCTACGGGCAAAGTTTGGCCAGTCGGTGCGCTATGCGCAAGACAAGACGGCTCACTTGAAAACGGAGTTCGGCTTCGACACTGTGCAGGTTGCGAAGAATCGATATGCGTCGCAGCAGTATCACGATTTCATTGGATTCCAGGTGTCCAAATCTTTGCTCGAGCGGGTCTTCCCGGTTGTATACGGGGTGGAGTTGAAAGATGTGCTTACCCACGAGGACATGGCGGTGGGTTCATACCGCTTCGCAGTCAGCCGGTTGATTCCGCAAATGACGAGGGTCGCACTGCAAACCCATAAAAAAGACTTGATGCGCGAGACGCCGAATTTTGCGAAGCGAAAGTTCCTGTACCGGCTCTCCCGATCCAACTATGAGAAGGAATGGGGGAAAGACTACGTGAAGCCGGGCGTGGGAACGAGGATCTTGTCAACGCTACTGCGCTACATGCCGAAAATCGGTCCCTTCAAAGGGCTGGCGTTCAACAACCCGACCCCGCAAACCGAGGACCTGTATATCAAGAGCATCAATACAACAGTCGATCAATACCGGGCATTTCTCGAAGAAGTGCGCACTGACGCACTCGTGCTGGCCAACTGTGATTTTGATAGTGGCCAAGCGACCAAGGCGGCGGAATACTCGCTGACTGACGTTACGTATGCCAAGTTGCTCGCCCGGCTGTCAGAGCGGAAGTTCGATCTCGCATCGCAGGAGCTGCGCGATAACATACTGCAGTTTTATTCCGACCTCTCGCTGCCGATCGAGACGAAGAAGGACGGGGTTCGCTGGCAAGCCCTGCTTACGGAGCTGGACCAGTTGAATGCCGTAGCTACGGCGCCGACTGTCGCGGACAGCCCCGCACAGTGAACTCCCGTGCGTTTACTTCACTTCAAGAACGCTGCGGTCAACGTGGTTCGCGACATGGAAAAGAACCACACCATGGCGTTTGCCGCTGCACTGGCGTACTACTTCGTTCTTGCCCTTTTTCCTTTTCTGATTTTTCTTTCCGCGGTCGTCGCCTATCTGCCTCTTCCCGATTTCTTTAGCCAGGTCATGGGATTGATCGCACGAGTAGTCCCTGCCTCCAGCATGGGCCCACTCAGGAACCTGATAAAGGAGACGGTTTTGTCCAGGCACGGTCGACTGCTTACCTTCGGCATCCTGTTCACACTCTGGTCGGCCTCGAGCGGGTTCACGGCTTTGATCGATGCGCTCAACACTGCCTATGATGTGTCAGAGACGAGGCGCTATTGGAAAACGCGAAGTCTCGCCGTCGGCCTTACGTTCTCGGTTGGTTGTCTGCTCGTCATGGCCCTCGGCCTGCTGCTTGTGGGCCCAAGCCTAAGCGCAAGGCTGACGGAAGCATTCGGAATGGGGCATCTCTGGCCCTATGTTCGATGGGCAGTCGCAATTGGGTGCACGGTCCTCGCGGTTGAGCTCCTGTACTTCGTTGCGCCGAATGCGAAGTGCAGATTCGTGAGCACGCTGCCCGGAGCGTTAATCGCCGTGGGCGGCTGGATCGGACTGTCGTACCTGCTCGGAATTTATTTCCACGAGTTTTCTGCATACAGCAAGGGCTATGGCAGCCTCGGAGTAGCGCTCGCCTTCAGCATTTGGCTCTACTGGACCGGCTTCGTAGTCTTAATCGGCGCCCAATTCAATGCAGAACTCATACAGGAAGCTAGAGGGAGATTGGCGCCTGAAGCGAAACCATACGAGGAGCCTAGCGTGGCCGCGTGAGGGGGAGGAAATGTGCAAGCCCAAGAGTGGACAGTGAAACAACTAATAGAGGTGCTGCAGAAGTTCCCATTAGACGCGAAGGTTTTCTACGAGATGGGGCCAAACGGCGCAGGAACAATTGGAAAAGCACAATACGTAAAGGCTCGGGGCGAGGGCGATGAGATGGGAGTGCTGCTAGATCGATAGGTTTGTCTCAACCGACTTGGCAAAGCAGTCTTCAATTTGTGGGGTCGTAGTTCCGGCAACACGCAACTCACACATTCGGGGGGGGATGATCCGCCTACGCAAACGGGTGCCGCATTGACTCACCGACTTGATCGTTTGTCGGATTTCATTTCGACAGCCTCGGCTGCGGAGAGCTTCCGGTCTCGGTGTGGCTCGGTGCGCGGGGCGCCGGTATGCAGTTCACAAGCTTCCCCAACCGTGGCTCCGCAAGTAGTACAAGGCACGGACAATATCTGCTTCGGGGTGAGCTCTTTGGTCTTCACCACCACATAATACAACGCGGCCATGAGCAAGAATGCACAATATTGCTCATTTCCACCATGCTAAATAAGGGCAGGCTTTGATTTCGGTGCGTCAGACTTCGTTTTGCCATTGTGAGCAAAAGTGACCATTCCTGGCGGCGTCCTATTTGGCACACTCTCTACTAAGTGTACCTTGGCTGAGAGAAATATCTTATGACATCAACCACGTCGGCCAAGAAGAATCGCGGTTCCGACATGAAGAGATTCCTTGCCACCATCTGTGAGGGTAGGAAACTCGTAGCTTTTCCCAAGAAACAGACAATTTTTGCGCAGGGAGATGCGGCTGACGCGGTCTTTTACATCCAGGAAGGCAGGGTTCGACTCACGGTGGTATCCAAGCTCGGTAAGGAAGCAACTCTGGGGATATTGACCGACGGGCAGTTTTTCGGAGAAGGTAGCCTGGCGGGACAGGCCCTACGGATGGGGTCTGCAACCGCCATGACGGAATGTGAACTTCTCCGCATTGACAAGAAAGCCATGATGCTTGCACTTCACCGGGAACACACATTTTCCGACCTGTTCGTAGCCTATCTGCTGGCAAGAAACATTCGATACGAAGAGGATCTGGTCGACCAGCTCTTCAATTCCAGCGAAAAGAGGCTGGCTCGGCTTCTGCTATTGCTTGCCCACTTCGGCAAGGAAGGCGTACCCGAGACTGTGATACCCAAGATCAGTCAGGACACGCTGTCCAAGATGATAGGCACAACCCGATCACGGGTCAGCTTTTTTATGAATCGGTTCAGAGCGTTAGGCTTCCTAGACTATGGGAAGGACGGGTTACAGGTTCACAGCTCACTTCTAAACGTCGTTCTCCACGACTAGCTTCCGCGCCAAAAATTTCAAGCCATCATCAGGCATCATGCTAAGATACGATGTTTGTGCTGACTCCCAAGCCAAAGGGACTTGATTCAGGAGTCTCGCCATGACCCGTGCCAGGCCAAAAGTCGCTTCCCCCTCGCTCGCCAAGGCCCCGACAGGAATCCAAGGACTCGATGAGGTCACCGGCGGAGGCCTGCCGAAAGGTCGTGTCACGCTGCTGTGTGGTAGCGCAGGATGTGGCAAGAGCTTGCTCGCGATGGAATTTCTCGTGCACGGCGCGGTGCGATACGGCGAGCCTGGCGTCTGCATGGACTTCGAAGAAACCGAAGAGAAGCTAAGAGCCAATGTCGCATCGCTGGGTTTTGATTTGCGTGAGCTTGCCAAACACAAGAAGCTGTTGGTCGACTACGTTGCTGTCGAACGACACGAGATTGCCGAGACGGGAGAATACAATCTCGAGGGTTTGTTCATCCGTTTGGAACATGCGGTCAAAACGATCAAAGCAAAGCGCGTTGTCCTGGACAGCATAGAGGCACTTTTTTCCGGATTAGCCGACTCGACAAAACTGCGAGCGGAACTCCGCCGGCTGTTTCGTTGGCTGGAAGACCGCAAGCTTACCGCTGTCGTTACCGGGGAAGCAGGAGAACATACGCTGACCCGTCACGGGTTGGAGGAATACATCGCCGACTGTGTGATCGCGCTGGACCATCGGGTAACGGAACAGATTTCCACGCGCCGGCTGCGAATCGTCAAGTACCGGGGCACCTCCCACGGTACCGATGAGTATCCGTTCTTGATCGATCGCGAGGGCGTCTCGGTGGTGCCGCTCAGTTCGCTGGCACTTGCGCACAAAGCACTGACGGAGCGTGTTTCAACGGGAATTCCGGCTTTGGACGGGATGATGGAGGGTAAGGGGTTCTTCCGTGGAAGCAGTGTGCTGGTATCGGGCACGGCGGGAACCGGGAAATCCAGCCTTGCGGCGAATTTCGCCAGCGCAGCCTGCGCCCGTGGCGAAGACTGCTTGTATTTCGCGTTCGAAGAGTCTCCCAGCCAGATTCTCCGTAACATGCGCTCAGTTGGCCTGAATCTGGAGCGGTTTGTAAGAAAGCGCTTACTGCACTTCCATGCGATGCGGCCCACCAGCACCGGCCTGGAAGGACACTTGGCCGCAATTCACAAAATGATCGGCAAGCTTCGACCCAGGGTCGTGGTCATCGACCCGATCACGAACCTGATATCGGCCTCGGGAACCTATGACGTTAAATCGATGCTCATGCGTCTGGTCGATTTTCTGAAGGTGGAAGAGATCACGTCGATGTTCACGAATCTGACATTTTCAGGAGACCCTCATGAGGGAACTGCGGCGGGAGTCTCCTCTCTCATGGACGCCTGGATTGTGTTGCGGGACAGCAAACCCAATGGACGACCAAGACGCGAGCTTTACGTTCTGAAATCCCGCGGTATGGCACATTCGCGCGAACCTCGCGAGTTAATCGTCAGTGAGAGAGGCATCGAATTGGGCGTCGTGCTGACGGACCACACGCTGGGCTCGGCCGTCGCAGGTTCAAGCGCAGTCAGGTCCGCTAACTAAGAGGTTGGCCATCTGGACCAGTACCGTATACCGACATGAAGAAGAGTTCCTCAAGGAAGCGTCGCCCTCGCAAGACCCTCCGGAAGGACTTTTACCGGTTGCGGCTGTACATTGCAGGCCAAACCCCTAATTCGATCGCTGCGATCGCCAACCTAAAGAATATCTGTGAGGACAAGCTTCGGGGCAAGTACCGCATCGAAGTGGTCGACTTGCTGGAGAAACCGCAACTGGCCAAGGGCGATCAAATCATCGCCATTCCGACCCTGGTGAGAAGGCTCCCGCCACCAGTCAAGAAAATCATTGGAAACCTCTCCAAGACTGAGAGTGTCATTGTGGGATTGGATCTTCAGCCGGTTACGGTGAAGTAAGGGCGCAAATAGCAGATGGCTATCAAGCGAGCGCGTCCCGATGGGCCCAGCAAAGCCGGTGCGCCGAGACTGTCACGTCGAAGCCTCGGACCCTCTCCACGCAAACTGCAGTCATCCACGTCACCGGAACAGCAAACAGACCTCCTCGCTCGGCTGAAGACTGCGGAAGAAACTCTACGCGCCATACAGTCCGGCGAAGTGGATGCTTTGATAGTTTCCGGTCGTCGCGGGGAGCAGGTGGTCTCTCTAAAAGGCGGCGAACCCTCATATCGCATGCTGGTGGAGGCCATGAGCGAAGGCGCGGCTACCCTGTCCCGGAAGGGGGCTGTGCTCTACTGCAACCGCAGGTTTGCAGAACTGATCCGGAGGCCGCTTGGGAAGATCGTCGGACTTGCAGTTCAGTCGCTGGTTGCGGAAACAGAGCGAGACCGATTTGAAACTCTGCTTGCCGAATCTCAGAGGGCGGTTGCGAAAGGCGAATTCAAATTGTGTTCCGCAGACGGAAGTTTGGTTCCGGTCTATTTGTCTCTGAACCAGTTTCGTGGATACAAGGGCCAGGCCCTAGGCATGGTCATAACCGATTTGAGCGAGCAAAAACGCAAGCAGGCAGAGGAAATCGAGCAGGCCGAATCAATGCACCGGCTCCTTCTGGAACACGAGCTTTCCGCGCAAGAGGAGGAACGGCGAAGGATTGCGCGCGAATTGCATGACGAAGCCGGCCAGTTGCTGACCGCTCTTTTGGTAGGCCTACGTGCCCTGGAAGACGCTCGGAAACTAGCCGATGTTAAGGTACAGGGACGACGGCTGCGGGAAATCACGGCCCACGCCATCGACGAGGTCGGCCGGCTCGCCCGCGGGCTTCATCCAACGGTGCTGGACGACCACGGCCTGGCTTTTGCCCTGAGCCGATACGTTACCGAGTACAGCAAGACCCACAATATAGCAGCGAATCTTACCCTTGATGAACTCGACGCGAGAGACCTGTCGCCTGCAGTCCAAATCGCGTTGTATCGCATTCTCCAGGAGGCCCTGACCAACGTAGCCAGACATTCGGGAGCCGAGTCCGTCAGCATTCGATTCGCCCGTTTGGGCGCAGCTTTGGAGATAGCAGTAATCGATGACGGACGTGGCTTTGACGCTAAGGCTGTGGCTATCTCCTCGCACCGTCTGGGGATTCAGAGTATGCGAGAAAGGGCGGCAATGCTAGGCGGAACGGTGCGTATCACAACTTCGGGCAAGGGGACCAAGCTTCTGGTACAAGTCCCATTTGCCAACCAGGACTCCCAGCCCTCGGTGAGGCAGAGGAGCACCTGAAATGCCGGCGCGAACCCACAAGATCAGAGTCATGATTGCGGATGATCACGCAATCCTCCGCGCCGGGCTGAAAATGCTGGTCAATGCCCAGCCCGACATGGAGGTTATCTCGGAAGCTTCCGATGGAGAGAAGGCGGTTCATACCGCGCGGGAAACGAGACCGGATGTGGCCTTGCTGGATCTAACCATGCCAAGGGTTGGGGGAATGCAGGCCCTGCAACAGATGGCGCGTACCTGCAGCGGAATCCGGGTGCTAGTCCTCACGATGCACGATGACCCTGCATACTTGCGATCGGCACTTGCTGCCGGGGCCGCTGGCTACCTGCTGAAAAGGGCGGTGGATGCGGAACTGCTGGCCGCCATACGAGCGGTGAGTCGCGGAGGGATTTTTGTGGACCCGCGTTTGGCCAACATTCTTGTTCAGGATGTGCTGGCGAGGAGAGGTATAAAAGCTGGGTCCAAACGCCCTGTAACCATCCTTAGCGACCGCGAACTGCAGGTACTGAAACTCGTGGCGCGTGGTTACACCAGTGCGCAAGTAGCCAAAGAGATTTTTGTGGGAGTGAAGACTGTCGAGACCTATCGTTCCCGTTTTGCCGAGAAGCTCGGACTGCGCACGCGCCGCGATGTGATTCGTTTTGCCGTGCAAATGGGTCTATTGACCCCAGAAGCGCTGGAGAGTGAACCGGGTCAATCGGCTCGGTAGGATTTGTGGCTACTGTCTTAAGATTTCAGATGGTACCGATTTGCGCGTCAGGCCGCTTTTCCACGCCGATATCTGTTGCGTTTTGGGTCTTTTGTCAGGGTTCCCCGGACACAGTCCCTCATTATTAGTAGCATCCCCGATACTCCGCCTCTTCCATTCGCAGCACACTACATGCAGATTGCGGTAGTGTATCTTCCCCGTGGAACCACGGGTCACAAACCGGTCAGCGGTGAATCAGGAGAACAAAGCAATGAGAACCACATTGAGCGCCTCCCCCCCCACGAGTTCGGGAAGTTCTAAGGTTGGGGGCAAGAAGTTGAGCATGGGCTTTGACGCCGAGGCCTTTCTCGCAAAAGCCGGTGTCGGCAGAGCGGTTGTACATCTGAAAAAGAAAGCCGCCGCCTTTTCACAAGGCGCGCCAGCAGATGCTATCTTCTATGTTCAGAAAGGCAAGGTTCAACTCACTGTCGTGTCCAAGAGTGGCAAGGAAGCAACTCTTGCCATATTGGGTCAGGGAGAGTTTTTCGGCGAGGGGTCGATTGCCGGCCAAGCGTTCCGTATGGGATCTGCAACCGCCATGACGGACTGCGAACTTCTGCGCATAGACAAGAAGGAGATGATGCTGGCGCTTCACCAGGAACATACGTTCTCGGATCTTTTTGTAGCCTATCTGCTGGCACGCAACATTCGATACGAAGAGGATTTGGTTGACCAACTCTTCAACTCGAGCGAAAAGAGGTTGGCTCGCATTCTGCTCTTGCTTGCCCACTTCGGCAAGGAAGGCGTGCCCCAAACTGTAGTCCCCAAGATCAGCCAGGAGACCCTCGCCGACATGATAGGTACAACCCGGTCGCGAGTTAGTTTCTTTATGAACAGGTTCAGAAAGCTAGGCTTCGTTGACTATAGTGGCACGAGCGGGTTGCAGGTTCATAGTTCGCTTCTGAGTGTCGTTCTCCACGACTAGCCTCGTCCCAAACTCCCAAAACCCAGCTCAACGACAGCAATGAGCAAATCAGGCACTCGCTGGATCTAGTCCGGAGAGCGGGCCCATTTTCGTCGCGACCAGCACCTCCAACAGAGTTGCCGTGTTGCGGACGCTTCCCGAGATGGAGATGAGTGCTTCTGAAACGACGGGATGTTCGTCTGCCAGCACATCAAGACGGTCACTTACGTTGTAGAGTTGAGTCGCTTCGTGCAGGATTGCATTCGAATGCATGGGGTACGCGGCTTTCTAGAAAGCCTAAGGGAGTAAAAGCTTCAGATGGGCTGACTTAGCTCAGGAAACCTGAAAGAGGAGAAAGTGGTATCGACCTCGACATCATTATATCACCTCGCAACTTCGGGAATGTGGACCCGCATGGCGTTCACGTCGCTGTCCATTCTCTGATCTCCCGACGCGCCAAGAGGAGCCATGCCCGCATCTTCTGCGGATGCGTCAGCAGGACGGATTGAGGGCTCTTCCTGTGAATTCGCCGCCTTGGCTGCCGTTGTTGATCCCGTCGCCTTTGGCTAAGAGATCTGCACGCAAAGTCGGGTCTGAGGAACCCGCAACTAGACGCGGACCTACAGGGCGCCGCCAAAAGTTGCGCCAACCTTGGAATAACGGTGCGGAACCGATGGCCTTCTTGCACCTCTTGAGCTCAAACCAACGGAGATAATTGCGGACGACACTGCTCATGGTCATCCGCATTGCCGCTGAAAAATTATGCTTCGCCATTCGCTGTTGTCGCTCTGGAGACTGCAATATGGCCACTAGTTTGGCGGCGAGATCCACCGCATCCCCGACTTTGTAGAAATCGATCGCCATATCCTCATCCGTGGCCATCTCACGAAAATCGGCGATGTCAGCGCTTACGATAGGAACTCCGTACTCACAAGCCTGATGAGCTGGGCCACTGGAGCCGGTTGCGGAATCGTATGGCATAACCACGACCGTGGATGTCTGGAAGAGTTCAGGAATGGCTTCTTCGTGGTACATATCCGCGGAACTCGATACCCGATCCCGGGCTGAGTGACTCGCGCATCGATTCCCAATATCTCGGCTTGGTGTGATGATTGGCACCCGCGATGATCAGCTTGGCATTCGGCATCTTTCTCAAGACAGCAGGAAAAGCGTCCATCAGCGTCTCCAGCCGTTTGTATGTTCCCCAGTGTCCGATTGCCAGAATGCGATGTTCCGGATTACTCCGTTGCGAGAAATCGGGAGGACTGGGACAAGGCGCGAAGAGTCCCGTGTGTACCCAGGAGAACGTTCTGCGCCGAGTATTTCTCGACCAGAGTTCGCCGGTATCCGGAAAGTAATACTGACACTGAATTTGCCTTTAGCAAGGCTCGGTGGCGATGTCTGATGCCAAGACGGAACAATCTTTTCCTGGCGCACTCCGGTCCTGGCAAAATCGACGTGTTCGATGATGTGGTGCAGGGTGACATGAGTGTAATAGCCCAGAGCGCGCGTCAGAGCGGGAGCGCACAGACCCGCAAAGGCCGCAACCGGGTAATCTGGAGTAGCAAAGCTCGAAAATACGAGGTTGAACCACACCACATCTGGCTTCAATTTGCGTACGGTGTCTTAACAAACGCACGGGAGTTGTCGTGCTGTTGAACTTCCAGCAGCGGATGATGTCGAAGCCCGGCAGTTCCGGTTGTTGTGGGGCGTTTAGGGACTTTCCATTCTCGTCTGTGGCGAATTCATAGTCGGCCAGTTCGTCGGCGAGAATTGTCAGACTGATGCCTGGAGTGCGCTGCAGCTCTCGCGCGATATAAAGTGCATACTCGTTCAGCTGGCGTCCGCTGGGAGGAAAAGCCGCAACTAGGCAAATCTTCATCTATCCCAATCTAAAACAAGCTAATGCTTACATAAGGTCTGAATTGCTCAGTCTTCCCAGCCGTAAAATTAAAGAAGGTTTCCTGTTGCAGGCCGGCTGAAAAGCGGATTGGGTACTGCAGTTCGACTTTCCCGCGCTCATCCTTGTATCCGCGGTGGAAAGGCATCGCATAGGAGATCGCGAAGCCGCCCTGGAACGCGTCATAGACGTGGGAACCCATATTCCGCGAATAGGCGGCCGATGCCTGCAGGCTCCAATTGCGCGTTGGAGAGAACTCGACGCTTCCGGCCGGGTGCAGTGCCTGTGCGATCGCGAACTTCTCCCCAAATATCCGCCATGCCCGCAGATCCTCCGCAATGGCTCTGAAGTGGATTCGCTCGGAAAACCGGTGTTCGAAGCCGACGTAAGCGGAGGTGTAGTAATCCTCGCTGATGACTGGAGAGAACTGCTCGTCTCTAGCACCCCACCCGGTCACCAGAGCAGTATTTCCCCAGGGCCGCCCGACTCGGAAATTGAGCGCGCCAGCCAAACGCCGCGAATGCTGTGCACTCTCAGTGAAGGGCCCGGCCTCACGAATGGCATAACCGCTCACAGAGACTATGTTGAAAAATGAGCTGGTAGACATATACAAAAACTGCCGAAACAGATTCTGATTCATTTCCACCGGGGACAAGGAATCGCGGCGAACTGTTTCCTGAATGCCAGCGTTGAAGGTCAATACGTTGGTACCCAGATGCAGGGTAGGATTCAGGCCCAAGTTAGACGAGTAATCGGTCGTATTACGATTGACGATCGATTCCTCGCTAGGCAACGATATTTCGCCGCGGGCGTTCCGTACCTGAAAGAATCCGCTCGCGTCGGGCAAGTCTCCGAGGTGGACATGATACGCGCCGGTCCATTGCGTCTGGAGGGAGGAACGGGGCGGTGGAAGCAGCTCTGCCTGCCTAGTCCTGGTTTTGTGACATCCAGCTTGGAGTCCAGAACATAGACCGTCGTGTCTTCGAAGATGGGGGCCACGGAAAAATCTGAAAGGAAACTTGCTCTGTGGTTAATCCTCAGTCCTTCGTTAGCGCCAGCTTGGAGCAGATCCTGCTCAGCGGTTTGGTGTTCACCTGCGGCGGCAGCGGCCTGGGCAAAGGCAGTGAGCGCATGGGTGTTTTGGTGTTTCTGGCGAAGCACGTTGGCTTTGGCCAGCAGATACTGGTAGCCAGGCTCGCTTTCGGCCGAACTGCTGATCAGAGAGAGTTGGTCCTGCGCCCTGGCAGTGTCACCTAGGGCCAGATAACTGTTGGCGAGGCCGATCCGCACGGATGTCTGCGGTGCGCCCGCCGCCAAGGCGCGTTTGAGGTACGTCTGCGCGAGTTGGTAATCGTGCATGCCGAGAAATACGTCTGCGGCCTCCATCAGTTGCTCGCCGGTAGCTGGTAGCGTCTCGTCTGTCTGACCCTCCATCAGAGCTAGGGCAATCTGCCGCTGTGCGTCGTCTCTCTCACCTTCGCCAGCCATGAGTCGGGCAATCGCCAGACTTACGCTGATGCGATCGCTGCCTGGTATTGAGAGCGCTCTTTCAAACCGCTCCATAGCGGCCTTCGGGTCTCCCAGCAAACTCAAAGCCTGTCCCGTTGAAACGAGGACTCGACTTTCGCCGGGCTTCTGATCTGTTGTCGTTAGCCGCGATAGTTGGGTGGGTTGCTCTGCCAGTTGCACATATTGGAGTGTTTCCTCTCGGTCTTGCAGTTGGGCATAGACGCGAGCAAGCTGCGCGTAGATGACAGCATTGTCGGGAGAAAGTTCTGCGCAACCTGCAGTTCCTCGATCGCTTCGTGGTACTGCCGCTGGCCATATAAGGTGTCCCCCAATGCGAGGTGAAGATCTCCGTCATTTGGCGAATACTTCAACGCGGCGCGATACTCGCTGGCGGACTTCACCAACATTCCGTTTTGCCCGTACGCTGTTGCTCGAATCAGGTGTATGGGCATTGAATCGCCCATTTCTTCTTCCGCGAGTTGCACTTGCTGCAGGGCCACTCGAGGGCGATGCAGATCAAGGCTGGCATAAGCGAGTCCCAGATGCGCCTCGCCATTCTTCGGCTCTCGCTTAAGAGCTGATTCGAAATCTGAAGCGGCGGCTTCCGGTTGGCGGAGATCGTGCAAAACATATCCGCGGTTCACGTATGCCGTAACCATCTCGGGATCCCGCTCCAGAGCCTGGGTGAAGTCGTTTTGCGCCTGATCGAGCTGCCCAGCATGCTTGTGCGCATAACCGGCCAGCAGCGGAATGTCGGGTTCCTTGGGAAGCACGGTGTCGTACTGCGAAGTTAATTGCAGAAGATCGTCGTATTGTTGGAGATAGAGCAGATCGTACCCGAGATAGACGACCACATCCCTGTCCTTCGGAAGTTTCTTGATCGCTTCTCGGCCAACGTCCGCAGATTTCTGATACTCGCCCTTGAACCTCAGGTACCTCTCTTTTTCTCTCATGAGGTGAGGTTCCTGCTGCATTTCGTCCGTCGCGCGGCTCAACCACTCCGCCGCGACGGGCAAGTGGTGCGCTTCGATCGCAGCGTTCATCCCTCCGGCCACGATCAGGCTGTTGCTGGGAGCCAGTTCATAGCCCTTGCTGTAAGCGGCTTCAGCTTTTGCGAAGTCCCGGCGCGCTGCGTACAAGTCGCCAAGCGCAAGATAGGGCACGTACAGAGTTGGATAGGCTGCCGCCAGCCGCTGAAAATATTTCTCGGCGTCCTGATCGTCCCCCGCATTGCGGGAGGCATAGCCCAGGGAGATAAGAGCGGATCGGTTCACTGGATCAATCGCGAGGATCTTCATGTATACGGCGATGGCTTCCTCGGTGCGGCCAAGTTTCACCAGCAGATCTCCGTCGAGTTGCAGGCTGTTGGGATCCTGTGCATTGATCGCCAGCGCTTCCTTGATATCGCTGCTGGCGCCATCGAGGTCGCCGACGTTCATTTTGATCACAGCCCGCAGGCGCAAGAAATTGCGGCCTGCTCGCGCCGCTGTCATCCAACCCGCTGATTTGCCCCTGCGCAATTTGAAGATGGTCGCGAGCGGCACTCGTCATCTCCCAAGCTCCTATACAGCTCTGCCAGATTCATATGCAGCTGAATGCCGTACAGAGGCCCCTCGGCGGGGCTTTGGGGTAAATGAGCCAAAGCGGCGTTATATTCGCGGACAGCGTCTTCATTGTGTTCCTGAAGTCGGGCAATTTCCCCGCGGATGGCGTGCAACCGATAGTGTTCTGCATCGAGAGCAGCAGCACGCTGGAGAAAAGGCTTCGCATGTTCGACAGAACCAACAGCCACTTCGGCCTGCGCTGCGGAAAGTTGCAAACCCAAATCGTGCGGGGCGGCATTGGCGGCGTGCACGTAAAGCTTCGCGGCCTCATCTTGCTGGCCGTCGAGCTGATAGGTGTAAGCGAGCTCGGCTTGTCACGTCGGGCTTCGAGCTGCGGAGTGAACTAAGAGCGGCGATGGCTGCCGGATAGTCTCCAGTCTCTCGATAGTAGCCAGCCAATGTTCGCTGAACATCGGGATTGTCCGGGGCATGCCGCTTGGCCAACTCGAGGTACCGGCTCGCTAGATCGGGCTGCTTCTGGTGCTTGTACGCCAACGCCATCAGCAATTCCGGTCGCGCGCCGGGCTGAATCTGCTCTGCTCGCCCTAGTACATCGAGTGCAGCGGCGTACTCTCCGGAACGCAGGAGCAGTTCTCCCAGCAACGCCGCGTCGTTGATTCGTTTTGGGTCCACCGAAAGCACGTGGTTCAGAAGACGCACAGCCTCCGCAGTCCGACCCATCGTGCTGTAGGTTTGAGCGAGTCCTGAGATCCCGTCGAGGGCGGCAGGATTCAGGCGAAGACCTCGGCTGTAGGCATCCGCTGAGACTAGTAACTTCCCATTGAGCCGCGCCGCATATCCCAAGAGGAACCAGAGTTGGGCTTCGTTAGGTGTTGCCTGCGCCGCACGCTGAGCATAGTCCACAGCAATCGAATAATTCCCGTCTTTCAGGGCCAACTCTGCAGCTCCTGCAAGACGTGCGTTTTGAATATTCGATCCCCAGCCTAATGATTTGCTCGGAGGTGGCTTTGGATCGGTATTGACTGGGGGCGTCGCCTGGAGAACCTGACCCCACCTTATATGTTTGCGCTCGGAGGGTAGAGGCAAACACGAGGACGAGCACAGACACATACGCGGTCCTCAGGCATCCGAAGGCACGAACTCAAGGTGTTACCACCCGATCAGTTGATTGCAAGTGCTCTTCGATTCGCGAAAGGTGTTCTGCGTTGGCTGGACTGGTCGGCTGAATTGCATTCTTACAACGGCCCAAAGACGACCCGGTGATACAACCCGAAACAACAGCCTCGAATCCAAGACCAACCAACCGAAAGGGAGATGTGCAGAGAACTGAGTCCGTCGCACCTAGAGCAGCGCCGATACCGCTGAGCATGATCTATCTGGCGGCGCTTGTGGTTCACTTGCCGCTACTGCTCATGAAGTTGCCGTTGAAGTCCTACGACGCGAACTTCCATATCTTCTTCGCATCTCACTACCTGCACAACTGGTTCGACCCATGGAACCCTAAGTGGTATGCCGGCTTTTCGCAGACCACATATCCTCCTTTGCCGCAGCAGTGGCTCGCGTTAGTCTCCCGGGTCCTGGGGTTGGACATGGCGTATATGGCGATTCAGTTCGTCGCTATTTTGCTTCTGGCATTGGGCGTTTATCGGTTTTCATTGCTCTGGGTAGACCGACGTGCGGCCGCGTTTGCCGCACTGGCCAGTGTCTTCCTCGGCTCAGAGTGTTTTCTGGTTTATTCCGCGGGGCAGTTGTCTACCACATTTGCTGCTCCCCTTTATTTGAACGCGTTGCCTTACCTCTTCCAGTGGGTGCGGCATGGTAAGTGGCGATCTTTTCTCAAAGGCGGAGCACTCTTTGTAGCTGCGGCTGCTGCGCATCATGCCACGCTGCTATTTGGGTCTTTGCTGTTCGCGCTGCCCGTGCTTGTGTTGGTAATCACTGACCGGCGAGAGGGCGAGCGGGTTTCCCCTCCGTCATTCCTTCTCCGTACCTTTGCCATTGCGCTGGTTGTCGGTGCCGCGGTTGCGCTGGTACTTCTTCCGTTTTGGATTGCGCTCATTCATTATCCCGTCACTCAGGCGCCAATCCCGCACCCCAGTCGTGCGAATTACCTACTGAGTCCTCAGTGGGGCCTGAACTACTTCGTGGTTCCTTACGGAGCCATGGTTCTCGCTCTCCCATTCATCTTGTTGCGTGGTTCTTCCATCGCTCGACTGCGTCCGTTGCTGATCGGTTTCTGGCTGGCATTCCTGGTGGGGCTCGGAGGGACCACACCCGTGGGCCGGTTCGTACTGGGCCGAGCCTTTGACGTACTGACCATGGAGCGCTTCAGCTATTGGGCAACTTTGCTCGCACTACCTTTTGTTGGCCTTCTGGCCACAGAACTGATTGACCGATTTGGGCTGCGAGCAGTGGCAGGTCTAACCACAGCGGCTGCAGTGAGCTGTGCTCTGGCGGTATCGTGGGCAAGCTATCGGCCGGCGGATGCCGCAGATTTCAAGGTGGACACGGTGGCTTCCTGGCTGAATCGTGACGGTCACGACCGCTACCGCTATGTCACGCTCGGATTTGGAAACAAGATTTCACGACTTGCGGTTCTAACAGACGCCAGCAGCGTAGACGGCGAATGGAATTCCGGCCGCATGCTGCCGGAATTGACTCAGTTCGGCGGAGGGGCGCTTACCAGCTCGAAATACTTTGGCAAGTCTGGGCTCGACGCCCTGAGCGCAACACTTCATCACGCCGACCGCTACGGCCTGAAATGGGTGTTCGTAAGAGACCCTTACTACGAGCCTCTTCTGGTCTTCGCTGGGTGGCGGAGGGTTGATGATCTTGAAGGCAAGACAATCACCATCTGGAGCAGAGAGGATGTGGCGCCTGCGGTACCAGTCAACGCGCTACAAATTCCCCCGCGGTGGCAAGGTCTCCTGTGGGGCATTCTCCCCATCGGCATCAGTATTCTCGCGATGCTGCTGGTGCTGATTCCAGAAAGACAATGGCTGAGACACCGGGTTATCGAACCGGTTACCGCTAGTGAGAACCTCGTCCGTGGAAGGGTCGCCTCATGAACAAGGGACGCCTCCTCGCAATCATCATCGCCGCGGTTACGGTGGCACTCATTGTCGTGGGTACGGTTTGGCCCGTTCCGTCCGCAAAAGCCATGGCTGGTTCCGGGGCCAGTCTGCTGCGTTCGTCTTCGTCGCCGCAAGCAGCTGTCGAGAATTTGGCAGCCGAAATCGGCCGCCAGGCTTGGGGAGACGCCTATTCCAGCCTCGCCAATCGAAGCGAATTCACGGAAACGGAGTTCGTGCGCGATTTGACCGGAAGCTACCCTAGCCTTCGCACATACGCGACTCTCGATAGCTTTGACCCCGGTCCCTGCATGCATCCGCCGACGAAGCCCAGATTCAGCTCAAATTGCGGTGGTCGACCGTCGTTGGAGCGTTTCTGGAAACCCGCGACCTGCGAGTGGTTCGAACCGGGGACCGCTGGGGCGTATGGTGGCCCATCGTAAAAGAACCCCGAGTGCCACCGCAAGTGATCCCGGTGACGTATCTGCGCTGGGACGTGATCTACCGCGGCCCGAAGACGACTGGGGATCTCAAGACGTAGAGGCGCCGCACGTGCGTATCGTGGACATGCATCCGGTGGACCGCAATGGCGGAGTGCTCATCATGGGCGAACTTTTGAACGAGGATGTCGTTCCCGCCTTTGTGACGGTCAAAGCGACACTACTGGCGAAAAACGGATCTGCGATAGCGACTGAGAGCAGCTTCGACAAGATTTCTCACGTTCTTTGCCCAAGCAAGTTACACCGTTTCTCATTGCGTTTCGCGATGTTGCCGCTGTCGGAAGTGGACAGCGTTCACATGGAGCCGTCCGCAAGCCTGATCGCGCGCCTCGGCGGATCCTGTGATCGAGATCGAAGATCAGCATCTGAATTCAGCTCCCGGAGCTTCACTGAGCGGGAAACTTGTCAACCAAAGCGGTCAGGTCGTCAATGTGGCGCACGTTCTTGGTACGTTCTATGACAAAAGTGGCCAACTGGTCTGGGTAGCGGACCAATATGTCGACCGCGCACTATTGCCACAGACGCCCGGTTTCCTTTGCCATGTCTGTTCCGGCGGACATCGCCAGCAAAGTTAGCAGCGAGCGCGCGATCGCCGCCACGTACAGTTCGGGCCGGTTCCAATGAAATTCAGATTTACATTCTTGCTGGTCGGTTTGGTTCTTGCCGCGATGCCGCTAGCCTTGGCGCAAACCGGCGGCCTGCGCTTGCCCAAAACTGTCGAAGCCGGTAGCGCGTTCTCGATTCAAAGCACCGGCAGCGGCAAAGCAGTTCTCTACATCGTAGGGCCGGGCAGGTGTTGCGACGCAATGTGCAACTAGGGGAAACGACGCTTTTTGCTCCCGGGGATCTCCACAATGCCGGCCATTATCTTGCCGCTCTTGTGGAAGACTCCTCCACGGAAGACGGCGCGAATTCGACGTACTCGCTGCGAGTCAGCCGGCGACTTTGAGTTTTCTTGCCAAACCTTCTCGTCTTGCGGTCGACTTGCACGATGGCATCAGCGGTGTTGTTTACGTATTTGACAGCTTATCAGAATCTGGTCTTAGCGCCAACGCAAGTATCGTTTCAACTGTCGGGCGTTGCCGGTGGCACGTCAGACGCGGACGGCTCTCGACACGCAACGGCGTTGCATGGACAAAGATGGATTCCGCTGCCAGGGAAGGCGTCTCTCAGTTTGTAGCTACGAGTTGGGAATGCTGCCAGCACCCGCGTGATCCAGCAAGTTCCGGGCGACCCCTGCCACCTTCGAATGAGCGCTCGAGCCGTCGGGTCAGAGGCTTGCGGTGGAAACGGAGCCGGTGCGCGACTGTAGCGGCAACGCTCTGCCCGATGGAACGATTGTCACCTTCACCGAAACCTATAACGGCAGCGAATCCACGGTTGACGTGCCTCTCAAACAAGGGGTCGCACGCGCGGACATGCCCGCTTACAGCGGGGCAAAAATCTCGGTTGCGACCGGAGTCTTCATAGGGAATGAGATTCGCTGGGGAAGAGAACAATGAAACGGCCCCTCGTCATCATCGTGTGCTCATTCTTCGCCGCGATATTTGCCGTGGGATCTGACCCACCTGCCGTGCGCGTTGAACCTACGGATTCTGTTGGGCCGCGGCTTCTGGAAAAGCAAACTGAGGCCGCGGTGGTTCGTGACTATCTGCAGGCGTGGGGCAGTTTGAGCGCTGCATTCGAGCAGAATCGGGCGGATCTGCTCGATCGGGACTTTACCGGTGCAGCCAAAGAGAAGCTGGCGGACACGATTCGGGAGCAAGCGAAGCTTGGGATTCATACGCGTTATCGGGACAGTGCGCACGACTTCAACTAGTTTTTTACTCACCGGAAGGGCTGTCGATTCAATTGGTAGACACGAGTGGAATACGACGTGCAAATGCTGGATGGCCACAAGGTTCAGACGACGCAGCACGTCCGGGCGCGCTACGTTGCGGTTTTGACCCCCACCGAAGTGCGATGGAAAGTGCGCGTCTTCCAGGCGGGGTCCAGAATGATGCATATCTCGAACTCGACCTTGGATTGCGATAAGACTACGCATCGTACATGCAGACGCCGGGCACTGTGCTGTTCTTACGGATCGACTCAGGAGCCGTAGATGATCTCAGTCGTGGTACCTATTTTCAATGAAGAGGAAATCGTAGATCTATTTCATCCGCGCTGGCCGATTCCATGAAAGAAGTTGGCGAAGCCTGGGAGGTCGTCTATGTAAACGACGGCTCCAGGGATTCGTCCCTGAAACTGCTGACAGAACTGCAAGCCAAAGATGGACACGTAGTGGTGGTAGACCTGTCGCGCAACTGGGGGCACATGGGCGCGATCTCAGCGGGCTTGCAGACTGCGCATCGGCGATGCGGTCGTCTTAATGGACGGCGATTTCCAGGACCCGCCAGAAGTTGTGCCGGAATTGGTCGCTGCCTGGCGGGGTGGCGCACAAGTCGTAACCGCTGTGAGAAGAAGCCGGCAAGAACGGCGCAGGATCCTGGCCAAGCTGTTTCCCCTCTTCTATCGCTTGCTGGGAGCACTCTCCGACTTTCCCATCCCGCTCAATGCCGGGATTTTCGGCCTTCTCGATCGGCAAGCGGTGGATTCGATTAACTCTCTGCGGGAAGGCAGCCGGTACCTGCCTGGGCTGCGTGCCTGGGTGGGCTACAAGACCGGGCGTCGTTCTTTACGACCGGCAAGAGCGGGCAGGTGGCGAAGGGCAAACTCACCTTCATGAGCCGGATCAAGTATGCCATGGACGCGATTACTAGCTTCAGTTACAAGCCGCTCCGCCTCAGCTTCGGGTTAGCTGGGTTTGCAATCTCAGTGGCTGTCATTCTGGCGATGTGCACTGTTTTTTCGAAGAGCGCCGTGAATCCTTTGGGTTACGGGTGGCCGCAGCAGTCTTTCTGGTAGGGGGATTCCTGCTTCTGTCCGTGGGCGTGCTTGGCGAATATCTAGGACGGGTGTACGACGAGGTGCGCAGCCGGCCCCTCTCGATCATCAACAAGATTTACGACTCTTCGAGGGAGAATCCAGTGCAAGTAGGCTTGAGCCGCCGAGCAGGGGATCGGAAAAACCGAATTCGAGTGGCTTAGAAAGTTCACTGCCCCGGTCGCGGTTGCGAGCCGGATCCACACTTGGCCAATCCGCGCTCAATCGCCGTGCCCTCTTCGTAGTCGTTCCAGGTTTCAACCAACAAGAAAGGCAACGGACGATCGGCCGGGTAATACTGCCGCCACAACTTCATGGTATCCGCAAAGGTAGCGCCGCAGCGCTGAGAAATGTGCCGATTCAGACCCCATGAGGCTTTGCTGTCATCGAAGCCCGTCCAAGCGGCTCCTACGGCAATCTTGTCAGGATATTTTGACTGCATCTTGCGATAGAAATCTCCCAGGTAATCTTCTCCCCAGTTGCTGCCATCTGCTGCCCACCCTTTTCTCCCAGGGTTGATCCACGCATAAAAACCGTCGAACGCGGCTGTGAAGGGCTTGATTGATCTTCGTAGATCAAGCAAAGGGGGACGTGCCCATTTGTCGGTCGCTGCCCGCACTCGATTCCAGTTGGTGTGCCCTGCCTTTGGAAAAATGAAAATCACAGGCCGTCCTTGTAGGTGAGATAGGCCTGACGCCCGGGTGCATTTGGCGAAAGATAGGTTTCGTTGAACTTGTTGAACGCCGCGAAAGCGTCGTCCGTTGCTTCGGCTTCTTCATCGTCAGTTTCGTCGTACATCATCGCAACATGGAAGTTCTTCTCGGCAGCAATGGTCTGGATCAGGGCATAGCTCCGATCGATGAAAGGCTCGCGATCCCCGTACCAGTCCACCACGAACCCGGAAATTCCCAGCGCCTTGGCTTCGTCAATCTGTTTGCGAATCACCGCGGGATCATGCGACGAATAGCCAACGCTGATGTGCCTGGGATGACCAAACCAGGGCTCATAGATGGCCAGAATTCGTGGTGAAGCGTGCGGCAGTCGGCACACTCCGGCGCAGTTCCTGACGCAGGCCGGGATGGGCGCATCCCTGCAGCAGCAGAAACATCAACGCAGAGATCACCCAGTAGCGATTCATCATAAGGTTCTGGACCTTAGAGGCGGTGCAAACACCCTCGGGTTGTAGCAAGGACGGCAATTAAAGGTCGAGCTAGGCGGGCTGGAAGCAGCCTGATCGTCGGTTTCCGCATCAGAAGTGCTGCCACGCCAGTAGAATCCGTCCCTTAGCATTCGTTTTCTCACGCGCTTCACACTTTCAGTGGCTAGTTGCCTCTGTTCAGTTTTCGCTGGTTGGTGAGTCGGAGCCGCAGAATTTGAACGATTCGAATGTCGAAATCGAAGACTCTCCAAGCCCGCGTATTTGTCGGGGAGCTTCGTATTGCTCTCCGCTTCGGGGCTCGCCACCGCGATCAACTTCGCCTACAACATTGCGGTTGCGCGATTCCTGGGTCCTACGGCGTTTGGCCACGCTACGGCTGTCTACACTCTTCTCATCCTGATATCGGCCGTTACGCTTTCCTTTCAAATCGTTTCCGCAAAAGTTGTCGCGCAACAGAGTTCTCTGGAGGGGAAAAGCGCGGTCTATCGAGGATTCCACAGGAGTGCATGGGCATGCGGCATCATCGTCGCGCTTCTTTTGCTGCTGTTTCAGGGAGTTATTGCGGACTACCTCAATTTGCCGAGCCCAGTGCTCGTGGTCATGCTCGCAGTCGGAGTAGCATTCTACGTTCCGCTGGGAAGCCGGCGAGGATACATCCAGGGCGCTATACGGTTTCCATCGCCTCGGCGCCAATCTGGTCCTTGAAGGACTGGTTCGACTCGGTGGATCTCTCCTGCTCATCATGCTGGGTTTCGGCGTCCCAGGAGTGATTGCCGCGAACGCCGCCGCAGTCGCAGTGGCCTATCTTGCCGCCGCGCCTAAACTCGCGGCCGAGGTTCCCCACGATCTCCACATCCCCGATGCGTTTCGCGAGGCGCTGCAGGCAATCATCTTTTTTGCCGGCCAGGTGCTCATCAACAATTGTGACATCGTGCTGGTAAAGCACTTCTTTCCCTCAACAGACGGCAGGGCTGTACGCTGCCGTGGCATTGGTGGGCCGAGTGATTTTTGCTTTCTCCTCAGCGGTCGTGAATACCATGTTTCCGCTTGTCGCGGGCACTCGCAACGAGGAGACGAAAAGGTCACAGGGTTCTGCTGACTTCGCTCCTGCTGGTGTTGGGAATCGGTTCGGCGTTGGCTCTCGGCCTTCGCCTGGCGCCCGCCGGGATTTGGACAACCTTCTTCGGCCCGCAGTTCGAAATAGCCGGGAAACACGGCCTTCCCTATCTGCTCGCGTTGTATGCAGCCACCGCCGTCATCTACTCCCTTAGCGTTGTGATCATTGCTTACGAGATGTCCTACAAGATTGCGAACACTAGCTGGGTGCAATTGGCCTTCAGTGGCGCGGTCGTTGCTGGCATTTGCCGCTTCCATTCGTCTCTGCAACAAGTCATTTGGATACAACTGGTGCTGATGGTGGTTCTGCTCATTGTTGTCGCGGTGCCATTCCTTCTTAACTCGCTGGCCCGCACCCGACCATGTGCAATCAATGGCGACATCTCAGGCGATCAGGATAATTCGGCGGGTCTCAGAGGACGAGGTCATTGCGGAATTTCTAAAGAACGATTTCAGTAATTCCGCATTCGAAGAGTACCAGGCAACTCTGCGTGGGCTGGTGCTGACACCGCACCTCGACGATGCTGGCGAAAATGCAAAGCGGCGTGCGCTGCTTGTTCATTCGACATTTTTCGTTGTGGAGAGAGCTGCCGGAGGGAACGGAATGGTTTGAGGTGGAGGTCCGGCCAGCAGACCTGGCCCAGATTCGCGTCTTTCCACGGGCACAATGGCGCAAACTCGCGCGGGGCAATTTCGGCATCACAGCCATGGCCGAACGCCTCCGCACCTTTCGCGGCCAGAATGCCGCCGAAGAAGCATTCTCAGTCGAAGATTGGCTCGCTGCGCGACTGGCTCCGCCAGGATGCCGACCCGGGGGCTGTGCTTCTCATCGGCCTTAACGAGAGCGAACCATTTACGATCCTGGATGGAAACCACCGGCTCGTGGCGGCGATCCTGACATCCCCGGAGACCATACCGAGAGTTTCGGTTCTTGTGCGGATTATCGCCAAGGATGACGGAGTGTTGTTGGTACCGCACCAATGTGGCGACGCTTTTCCGCTATGGCACAAACCTGCTAACCCACGTTGTGCACGATCCTGAGGCCGAACTCGCGCGACTCTTGTAGAGCTCCTTTTGACCAAAAATGCGGCTTTAACCTCTCTAGCGCAAACCCGTCCGCCTCTACTGACCAGACAGGATAGACCCTGCGCTGCCGCCGAATCTAGATTGTCTAATGTGGGACTAAGCCATCTTTCGCATCAGGACGCGAGAATGGCATTGTTGGAACACTGGGGTCATGAATATGACCAGTGCGAAGACTTGTTGCGGTGAAACAATTACCGGAGAAGTTGAGCGTTAGAGCAAGGCCGTGGTTTCTTTCGCGAAATAGAGTCTTGCTTGAACGCAGACCGGCCTCGTGTCGTGCTTGACTGTTCCAAGAGTCGGCAACTCGACAGTGCGGGAATCCAGGTATTGTTACGTTGCCTGGAAGAGGCCATGAAGCGGAATGGCGACGTCAAACTTGCTTCAGTCTCCTCCAGCAGCAGCAGCGATTCTGGAACTAACAAGGGTAGACCGTCTTTTCGAGGCTTTTGACAATACCGCTGACGCGGTCAACAGCTTCGACCAGTTCCCGATACATGCGTTCCAGCAGGTCCTTGGGCCGGAGGATTCAACTCTCGCGTCCGGAGCGCGGCGTAGCGGGCTTTGAAGACCTGTCAGTCTGACTCGCGCACAGTGCGGTTCTGGTTCTAGGTAACAATGAGAACTTCGGGGCGTTGGCTGTGGCGGCAGATCGCCGGTTGCCTTCATGCTGTTACTAGTTGTGCCGGTTGCGGCTGCAGCCCCAGCACCGCAACAAGCGGCGAACGTCCAGTCAGGAGGTTGGAGGCGTAGCTTCCGTTCAGGCTCAGCTGAACTCGATAGATGGGCCACAGACGTGCTAACACTGAAGGATCCAGGCTCGAAAGCGCTTCCTGACAGCCCAGGCATGATCCGTTCGCAAGACCGACTGTCCAGCGGGCAACAGCCCTCTCCGAAACAGCAAGATGGTACACAGGAACCCCTAGGTACAGCTGCGGCAGAGTCTGTAAAGACGACCGGGGTTGCGGCTTCCAGACCGGCCGGAGCGGCTATCGCGCCGGCAAAACAGAGGCGAGCGCGCTCCATCCTGATCAAGGTTGGCGCCATCGCCGGTGCTGGCGTTGCCGTCGGAACTGTTGTGGCGCTGTCCAGTGCTAGTCCCAGCCGGCCGCACGAGCACGTGGCCAGCGAAGCACTCAGAAGGAAGCTGTGTGAACACATCCGGAAAACATCAGAAAACCGGCGCCCTGGATTTGTGAGTTTCTCTGGAATCGACGGCGCTGGCAAAAGCTACTCAAATCGAAGCTCTTCGTGCCCGATTGAATGATGGCCGGTGCCCGCGTTTTGCTGGTTACTTTCTGGGACGACGTTGCCCGGCTCACGTGGGTCCGAGAGGTGACCGGCCACACCCTGTTCAAGGGAGACAAAGGGTGTTGGAACGCCGGCACGGCCGGTAAACCGACGAGACAAGAACGTCCAATCCTGGTATATGACCGCGGTGCGATTCGGTCTTTACTTCGTGGATGCCATCTCGCTCAGCATCGTGGTAGCGAAAACACGAAGAACGGATGCAGACGTCGTAATCTTTGACCGATATCTCTACGACGAACTCGCGAACTTGTCCTTGCGCAATAGAATCGCGCGAGCCTACATTCGATTGCTGCTGCCGTTCGTTCCGCAACCAGATGTCAGCTATTTACTGGATGCCGATCCGGTTCAAGCTCGTGCGCGAAAACCCGAGTATCCACTCGATTTTCTCCACAGCAGCCGCGCGTCTTATCTGGCTCTGAGCAAACTGGTGGGTGGGATGACCGTCATCGCTCCGCAGCCAGTTCAGGATGTCGAGCGCGCAGGTGTTCGCAAAAAGTTCTGAAGCGAACTGACTCTCAATGGCCGGCCGACGTCCCCGCTTTCGACTGATGCGGCACCGACCGCCTTAGAGTGACAACCGAGCCGCGGTTGCCCTGTGCTGGCCTTTCACTGGTAGGTGAAGCTGAAGTTGTCCAGATACGTAGTATTCGCCGTCTGCTTGATAGTTTCCGTCCATCTGGTAGTTGACCGTAATGCCCCACCAGCCAGCCAGGAGCGGAGCCCGGCGCATAGCGTCTGGTTAATGTTACTGGTCACTCCATTCAGCGTTATGGACTGGAACAGCAGCGAATTGTCCGATTCCCGCTGCACTTGAATCGTCACATGGTTCCAGAAGTTGTTTACTGGATTACAGGCGACGCCGGTCGGAACCCATCGCGCAGTTAACGTTGTCCCAAATATCCCATTCGTTTCCACCCGCGACGCGGCACTGGTTTCCCCAAATCAATCCGAGGCCATTGAAGTACATGCTGATGTCAAACTCCAGGACCTGTGTCACCCCGAGGTTCGTTGGGTAAAAGTAGGCGTCATAAGTGAAGTTGTGCAGCGTCGGAAGGAGCGTGTGACCAGAGTCGGGTAGGCCCTGGGTCGAATTCTGGCCGATCAGAGGAATGCTCCACAGAATGTCGGAATAAGGCGTCGTGCCGCCGATATTGAACTGCGTCGACATTTCCGCTCATGGAGGGTGATTTGATCCCTTGCACCATTGACCAGGTCACCCCCGGGACATGGTGCTGAACAAATGGCATAGTATGGAGGCAATTCACCCCAACTCTTCCATCCACCGCTAGCCTGCAAGTTGGAGAGTACATTTCCACCCTGGACCGTGATCGGTCGACGGGAGTGTAAGACGGCTCCGCCACAATAATCCCACTCTTCCACCACGGTATTGTAGGTTCCTGGACTCAGATTCAACTTGGTGTTCAGGCTCGCTCCATTCACCACGTACTGGAGTACGTTATTCACGTAAATCCCCATGGAGGCTACACCCTTCGAACAAGTGGTCGTGCTCGCTGTTGCAACGTAATTCACTGGCGAACTCACTTTGCTGTTGTTCGCGGGCGATGTCACCCATACGCCCGTTTGTCTGGTGACCGTGATCGTGAGCGGGGTGAAGGTTGCACCGCCACAGTAGTCCCACTCTTCCACGACAGTGTTGTAGTTTCCCGGGCTGAGGGCCAATTCGTATTCAGGCTTGCTCCATTCACGACGTAGACGAGTTGGTTGTCCACATAGATGCCCATGGACGCAACGCCCTTCGAACAAGTGCTCGTGGTCGCCGTCGCCACGTAATGCACCGGCGAACCAACTGTAGCGCCATTGCTTGGACTGCTGACATTGACATTTGCGAACGCGGATGCCGCCAGTCATTAAGAAGCATGCAGATAGCGAAGTAGAAAGTCTTCATTTATGCCATGCCTCCGAATTATTGTGGGAACGCGTGCTTGCGGAATCGCAAGTTCTGAGTTGCCTTAATAAATGGACTAGGCCCGACGCGAACGGGACATGGCCCCTGTAGAATCCGCTGATCAATCGTAAGATTCGGAGATTCAGGAGATGTTGCCCGAACAGTAATACAGGGTTCTTGGTAGGTCAACCGGGAAATGCCGTAGTCCACTCGAAAGTGCATCGTCTTCTTATGCTGATCGACCGCAGGGATTCCCGGAATCTCGGTTCCCGGGGTTTTGGAAAAACATGGGTGAGTAGAAATGCGGCTTTAAGCAGGAGAGCGCACGGTTGGATCGTTTTTGCAGGTTTGGTCTCAGACAAGGCGGGCGATTCCCAGGACACTGCGATGGCATGCGCATCGGGTTACGCAACCGATGTTAGCTCGAGAAAGGCCCTGACCCGCGCGAGCCATCTTGCTTCAGCACGCCCGCTGACTCGGGCCCGTTTGGCCTGCGCCTGATCTACTTGTCAGAAGGTGAGTTGATCGTGATCGCTGTCGTCACGTAGCGAGCACCGTCGAAGGCTGCGGTCACAGTCACATCCGCCCCTTCGTGGACCTCGCGGCTCATCGGGAAGCGAGCGGAGTCAATGAATAGTTCATAGTGTTTCTCGTCACGGGGATCGACCAACACCAACAGCCCGGAGTGCAAGTCAAGGAAGGCGACATTTCCAAAGAAAACAAATGAACTTCCCGGAGTCGCCAGGATGGCGATCTGACTGGCCACACCATGACCCTTATTGTCGGATTGGAATTTGACTGAGATCAGACTCCCCGTGGCTAGGTCCGAGGAGCCGATATCCCCGGAAGCTTTCTGGCCCTGGCGAACAACGACTGTGCTAGCCGGCACGCGCAATTTGAGCGGTTCACGAGAGAGAACGTCACGCAAGGTCAATTCACGGCCGGCGGGATTGTAGTTCATCACTTGACCTTGGCACTCTCCTTCCGGCAATGCCGACAACAGGTGGACACTGCGTGCAAACACCGCGGTTCCGTCCAGCACTGTCTCGACCGAGGCATGGTCGCCGGTGCGCAGATCGCGCGTATTTTTTCTTAGTCCGTCGCGATAGACTTGGGTACGTTCATCAAAGAGAACCTTCAGCGTCCGCCCACCGAACACATCCAGGGTGAACTGGTCGCGAACCCGGTCCACCGAACGAATTGCGCCGCCGATGACTGTGCTCTTTCCCCGGGGAGTCGGCGGCAGTCCGGTCGGGCTGCCTAACGCGCTTTCCGACGTGGATGCAGCTTGAACACTATGACCTCGTACCGGCTTCGAGCCGGCAGATGAGACCGACTGAGCAAATGACACGCTGCTAAGAATGACTGTCGCTAAAAGACGACCCATTGCGGACACCCCTACCTGTTGACCCGATTTTCGTTGTCTCTTTGGATGGTCATATGTGCTAAGCAGTGGTCTCAAAGCCTCTTGCACAACAAACAATGTTGCTTCGGGGGCTAGGCAACGCATTCTCCCCCGGTGCATCCAACTCACACTTCAGGACGGACTCAACATGTTTGGGAAACGACTAGCCTCACTAGCAATCATTGTCGTCACGATCGCTTTGGCGCCCAGGAACGGCTGGGCAGGAGACCTTAAACTCATACTCCCCAAGCGAAGCGAACTTACACTGGTGCAGCGTCTCAATCGCGACGGGGTTGAGGCTCTCCGGAAGCAACAGTATGAGAAAGCCGAAACCCTCTTTTACAAGGCGTATCTCTTCGATCCGGGTGACCCGTTTACAGTGAACAACCTGGGCTACATTTCTGAACTGCAGGGCCTGCTGGAGCGCGCGCAAAAGTTCTACAGTCTGGCGGCGGAACAGGCGAGTGATGCGGTTATCGACCGAAGCAGCGCGAAGCGCTTAGAAGGAAAGCCTATGCGAGAGGCATTCGGCAACCTGAACGACGCCCCTATGCAGGTCAATCGCATGAATGTCGAGGCGCTCCGACTCTTGTCAGCGAACCGGACTCCAGAGGCTGATGTCCTCCTGCAGAAAGCGCTGGTTTTGGATCCGCGGAATACATTCACTTTGAACAACATGGGCGTTGCCAAGGAGTCGCGAGGAGACTACGAACAGGCGCTGACATACTATATGGCGGCCGCTGATTCGCATTCCTCGGAACCAGTCATCGTCACAATGAATCGCGCTTGGAGAGGGAAATCGGTCAGTGAGATGGCTGCGGATAGCGCGAGAAAACTGAGAGCGCGCATGCAAAACGCAGCCACTGACCAGGCCCGTGCTGCCTTGCTCGCTGTACGCGGAGTTTCAGCGACCAATCGCAATGATTGGCCCGCTGCGAGGGAGGATTTTCTCCAGTCTTACTCTCTTGATCCAAACAGCGCATTTTCACTCAACAACGTCGGTTATCTGGCAGAAAAGGATGGCGACCTCGAGACCGCGGAGTTCTTCTACGCAAAAGCCCGACAATCCGAGCACGCCAACGACCGCGTTGGACTTGCGACCCGCCGTTCCGACGAAGGGAAGCAGCTTCTTTCAGTTGTCACCGATAGCGACCGGAAAGTTGGCGACAAGATGGCTTTGGAAAATCAGGCTAGACGCCAACACTCGGCTCCGATCGAACTAAAGCACCGCGACAATACGGCTGTAGTAGAACCCGCACAGTCGCCTACTAAGCCGCAGTCCTCCTTGACTCCATCATCGGTTTCCAAACCATCAGGGTCGCCGGCACTCCGATAGCATCGACGCATTCTCCCCAATATGACGATAACGCTTTCTCCCTTCGGTTCCAGTAAATCTCTGATCGTCCTTTCGCAGCTTCTACTGCCACCAGACGCGCCACTTCCGCACAACGCTGCCGGGCCTGACCTGGTCTTTTCAGAAATCAACCGGGAAGAACTTGAAGATGTGCTGGCGTTGGCAAAAGCCCATCACGTGGTGGTACGCGGGCTAGAGAACCTTCTCCAGATCATGCGCCGCCGAGGTGACGACAGCCGCGCAGAATGGGCGGCGACCGCACTCGCGACGGAGGGCGCGCGAATCAAAAACGCAATGTCGTTCTTGCAGACAATCTGTGCTGCGTTCCAAACGGAAGGATACGACATCACGGTTATCAAATCCCTGGATCACTGGCCCGACCTTGGCAGCGACTTGGATCTGTACACAAATGCAAACCCGACTGATGTACTCCAACTTATGTCTCGGATGTTTGAAGCACAAGTTGCAGCGCGTAGTTGGGGCGATCGCCTAGCGCGCAAATGGAACTTCGTTATAGCCGGATTACCCGAGGCGGTTGAAATTCATATGGGCCGCCTGGGTCAAACCGGAGAACAGGAGGGCATCGCGACCTCCTTGGCCAGACGTGCTCGGCTCCGCGCTGTTGGAAATCACATGTTCAAGGTGCCCTGCGCCGAGGACCGGCTGATGATCTCTGTTTTGCAGAGGATGTACCGGCATTTCTATTTCCGCCTGTGCGACATTGTTGAAACTGGCACCCTGTTGAAGGCGGACACCCTCGATTACGAGAGTCTGCGCTTTTCGTCCAAAGTTGCTGGCATCTGGAAAGGCGTGGCGAGCTATCTTGTGGTCATATCGGACTACCTGAACCACTACCGTGGTAAGGGTCTTGACCTCCCGCCATTCGTGAGGGCCTCAGCGAGATTCGGCGGCGATCAACTTCATTTCAGCCGAGGGTTCTTGCGTATTCCGATTATGCCTCAGTCCGCGACACTCTATGGCTCACAACTGACCACTCTGCTGCTCAATCGGGAATTACGGAACAGCGTCCGACTTAGTTTATTGCCATGTCTAGCCACCGCAGCCGCGGTTGGGCACAAGATCACGGGAAGCGATAAGGGAGTTTGGTAGCCCAAATAGTCTGCAGATTTGGCGTCAAAGAGTCTCAGCGTACGATGCTCAAAGTTGGCAACTACTTGGATCTGGTCTATCCCTGCCACGTAGGGTGACCGCACGGGCACGGCACGCTTTCCGTGGGTTTCTGCTTAGTTAATTTGCAGTCGGGCAGGGTTTCGTCATCGTGTAAGTCATGGTCTGCTCCTCAGCGCGTGGACGCTGCGACCCAGCGTCCACATAACCGACGATTACAACCTACTCACACTGCTTCGTTATCTGTTGTCTGGATTACTGTGGCGCCATTTCCAGTAGACGGTTCGTTGCCGCGTGTTCAACTGGACGAAAGCACGCCTCTGGTGGTGCTCGGTCTGGAACCGCTGGTAGGAGCGGTCTTCGCTGGCGTCCCAGGTGTGATAGTCCTTGTGGCTCTTGTCATAGTAGCGCTTGTTGGACTCGGGCCGGTCTATTGTCTCGTTTCCCGTCGTCTTGCGGACTGGCAGCGGCCATCATCGCAACAGGTGTCGCAAGGGCGGCGGTCAGAAGAAGTGAACTGAGATATCGGTATCCTCGTTGCAAGTTTGTTCTCCTTTAGCAGCGAGATTCACATTCGTCGAGCCCTGCTAACATTACTGTCCACCTTTTGCGCTCTAGAGTCTGGTCAATCTAGATCAGATCGCTCACGGAATCCGGAAAATCGGAGAGCTGCAAGAAACGAATCGCGGCTGGGGTGCAATGTGATGCTTTCAGGCTTCCTGCGTGCAACTACAAACGACCAAGAGCTGGTTCACACTCAGTGGATGGCCTCGCCCGCGTAGTACCCACTCCGCGTGCGAACGGTTAGCTTGCGATGGCCTGGTATCTGCGCTTTCACTGTAATGGCGCGGTAGGTGCCATTCTTGGCGCGTTCGGTTGGTTTGTACCCGATTGTGTATTGACTGTGAATGTCGCGCCCCACGATCCGGGTGATGTCGTTAACCTCGTCCAATCGGTTCGGGAAAAAGGCAACTCCGCCCGTGACCTCGGCCAGACCCTGCAGTGCGCCAGTATCCGACTGCTGAAGTTCGTCTCCCAGCAGCCCGATAGCGTAGAGCGTCGGCCCATGCTCCTGCTGCAAGCGGTGCGTAGCCTCCTGTAGCGTCTCCTGACTGGCGTTGTCCCGGCCATCCGTAATCACCAGCAGAACCTTTCGCTCCACGCGGCTATTGTTCTGCAAATGGACTGCGGAGGCAACGATGGCATCATAGAGGGCGGTGCTGCCTCGCGCAGATATCTTCTGCAGGGCTTTTTGGAGCAGGTTCTCGTCAGACGTAAAATCCTGGTCGAGATAGGAATCTTGGCTGAAATTGACCACAAAGGTTTCATCTTTGGGATTGCCGGCACGAATCAAATTGAGCACAGCCTGATTCACATTGTCTCTCTTTTCGCGCATGGAGCCGGAGTTATCGACTACGATACCCATCGCCACTGGGACGTCTTCCCGATGAAAGGATGTAGTTGCCTGTGGCACTCCATTTTCGAAAGCCGTAAATGCTGGTCGGTTGAGGTTGGTTACCAGACGACGCTGCTCATCTACGACGGTAGCGTGCAGAATCACTTCCCGCACTTGCGTCTTGAACACGAAAACGGCGCTCTGATCAACATCGGGCTGTACGTTCGGCTGTTGCTCCTGCGGTGTCTCGCCATCGGCCTGAGGCGCAGGCTCGGCATTGGGGGCTGGGACCGGTTGCGCGGCATCGGGTGCAGTCGGCGCCAAAGTCGACGACGGGGTTTGACCCTCGACGTCAAGAGTTACAAGGGTGAAGAAGAAGCACATTCCAACAAGCATCACACCGCGCCATTGCTGGAACGCAGGCGACTGGTCTTCGTCGCTATGATCACTATCGTTCGTGTCAAAGTTCATAGGGCAGCCACTTTTGTCGTCCACTAGGCGCGGTTTCGATGGTAATAGCAGAGCCTGGGTTGCCTTTCGTAGTATGTCCTCCCTCAAACCCAATAGCGGCTTGCGCTCTAAATCCAATGCTTCATTCTTTCACTGCCCATTACGCTGGAGCAGTTCGTCCCCGTAGACCGATATAGGACGAAAGAAGTGAGCGATTCTGCACAGACAACCTGGGATATCGGCCGGATAATGCGAATGAAAACGGAGGGGTCGCGCTTCAGATGAGCCTCGCGTTCTTGTTTCCACAGTTACTGTGCGTGTCGTTACGAAAGCGGCTCTAGCACCTGGTGTGTTTCCGCCGACCCCGGCCAGATTCTGTGAAAGGAATCGTATGTCAATCCGTCAGACATTTAGGGTATCGACCGCCACTCTGGTAGCGGCTCTTCTGGTGAGCTGTGGCAGCGTTCCCAACCCACCCGCCTCGCCCTCTGGCGATGCTCCTACAGTATCGATGGTGGTTCCCCAGAGCAACGGAGTAGCCACCAACCGTGACATTGCTGTCGTGTTCAGCGACGCCATGGATCCGGCAAGCATCAACAGCAGCACCTTTCGATCCCGGGGATGACTGGCATGGTCACTTACGACGCCACCAACAAGATTGGCGCCTTCAAACCTTCCCCTGACCTTCGCCCCGAATACGAAGTACAACGCGAGCATTACCGTTGGGGCCAAGACATGAGCGGAACTCCGCTTGCCGCGCCCTTCACTTTTTCCTTTACTACGCGAGCAACGGGCGACACTTCTGCCCCGTACATTGTTGCCCTCAACGTTGTCGCGGGGGCCACTTGCGTGCCACAGAACCAGACAATCTTGGCCACTTTTGACGAGCAGATGGAGTCGCTGACTATCAATCCGAGGACTTTCTTCATTGAAGGTGTGACCGCCACCGTGACCTATGACGTGGTCAACCAACAGGCCACTCTCACACCCTCGGCTAATCTGGCAGCGAACACCAAATACACCATTATGGTCACGGCCGGAGCCTTGGACATGGGCGGAGTGCCGGTTGCACCACTACAACAGACTTTTACAACCGGTCCGTGCCAGGGCGCTGAAACACAGCCGGTAGCTCTTTGTCCTAATATAGGAAACTTCTCGGTCTTGGCTGGAAGCACTGTCACCAACACCGGTTCTACCGTAGTGTCTGGGGATGTCGGCGTAAGTCCGGGTACGGCCGTGACTGGATTTCCGCCAGGGTCAACCGGCGGGACGATTCATATTGCGGACGGCGTCGCCTCCCTGGCTCAGGCCACTTTGACTGCGGGGTATATCGATGCTGCCGGACGAACGGGTGGCACTTCGGTGGCCGGAGATTTGGTTGGGCAAACACTCACAGCTGGTGTCTATAAATCAACGTCGTCGCTGGCAAATTCCGGGGACCTCACTCTCGATGCTCAGGGCAATCCGAGTGCAGTGTTTATTTTCCAGATCGCGTCCACGCTAACGACGGGGAGCGGTAGTCATATCGTCCTGGCCAACGGCGCCAAGGCTTGCAACGTCTTCTGGCAGGTCGGCAGCTCAGCGACCCTGGGAACAAACTCTGTATTCAAGGGAAACATCATGGCGCTCACGTCAATCACAATAACCACCGGCGTGAACCTGGAGGGCAGGGCGCTGGCGCGGAATGGCGCGGTCACCTTGGACACCGATGTCATTACGGGCTGTACTTGCCCGTGAGGCATTGGCTAACACCCTCACGCAAGTGGGCGGGTTTCTAGATCGGGACCTAGAGCTGGTCTTCTTTTCGTGGATGAGAAGGTGGAGGTTGTGTAAGACAGCCTCCTGGGCTCGGGGGTGGTGACGAAGTAGGCGAGAGTTACCCCCGATCGAGTGCATGAGCGGCCAACCAGCGGTTGGTCGATTGCGGATGAAGCCAGTTCTGTCACTCTAAGGCCAGCACTCGAATGCTGGCCTTTTCGTTTGGACAACGAGCGCGAAACTTAAGAGAAATTGGGAAGGGCCTGGCGCGCAGAGCTTTACTTCAGAAACTGAGCAGTCTTTGACAGTCTCCCCAAAATGGCTTAGCGTAGTCCTGTTTCCAGAAGCGATGTCACGGTCGTTTTGCTCTTGTGGCGCCAGCCGGCCTACCTAACAGGCATCAAGTCCGCCATCCGCCCGCGGCCATCTCTTCGTTCCTGCGTTGGAGGTCTCTCCGTACCGTCTGATCGGCTGTGCTCCACGCACGTACGGGGCCTCGTACTAGTAAAGCTTGAATTCGACTTCAATACTAATTTGCACAGTCACTGGCTTACCGTCCTTCAGGGCAGGTTCGAAGCGCCACCGCCTCACCGCCTCCAACGCCTTTGCATCCAGTCCGAACCCAAGTCCGTGGACAACCCGAAGGTCGCGCGGATTTCCGGCCGTATCGACAATCAACCATAGCGTGCAAGTACCCTGAGTTTTCGCCCTACGGGCCTCCTCTGTGTATTCGGGATCAGGTGTCGAAATTGGTTGGGGTGCCGATATCCCACCTCCTACCTTAAAGACACCACCACCGATACCACCACCGCTCCCGGCTCCAACACCTGAGCCGTGTCCGACCCCCGCACCGCCGCCAGAGCCGGATCCGATACCGCCGCCTGAACCGGGCCCATTGGAAGGCGGAGCTGACGGCAAAGCCACACCCGATGGAATGCCAAGGTTTGGCATGTGATTATCCGCGACGTGTACCTGTGGCGGAACAATAACGGTTGGCTCTACTGCAAGCCTGGGATTCATGTTATGCAGCACAATCTGCGGCGGAGTGATCTGAACCATCGCAAACTTGGGCAGTCTTCCCTTGGGCGCTGGTAGAAAATCGTGATCTCCTCCCCCGCCGCCACCTCCGACCACCTTCCTCGTCGCTTGAAGTATGTATGAGTCAGGAGAAGGTGCAATGAGGGTTACGATCTCCCTCTGGCTAGCCAGCTGCACGACCCGATGTCCAACCGCAGCACTCGCAAGAAGAACGGCCAACAATACAGCGTGAACGATCCCCGATCCCATTAGGCCGTTTGCGCGGTAGTTGTTGTATTGACCCCAGACTTCTCTTGCCGCGAAAGACGTTTGTGCTCGCACTGTAACCCCTTTTTCTGGTACTGACACCGCTCATCACCGGTCGAACGTGAACCTCCCACACGCAATCGCTTTGTACACTGCTTACGGCCAACACCTTCGACTGGGTCAAGAAGACGCAAACAACCAGTTGAGATATAGAGGCGCGTGGGCCTCTGCTGCTCCCCGCACTGGCGACGAGAGCTACCGACACGCTCACGCGAGGTCGAGCACTCAGCAAAGTACAGAATGACAGATGGACAGAGACAAGTCTGAGCAGGATCGCTCACAATCAGCGAGATGCAGAATTGCATAACCGGAAAATGAAGGTTGATCGCGGAAGCAGACTTTACGGTACTTCCACGCCCTGCTGACACCGTTCGTTCGGATGCAGTGCAGATGCTCGGCGCCATTTCGACGCGATACCATGAGATTCCAGAGTTGCTTTGCGCCGTTCCAAGACTTGTGGAAGATCGTCCACGCACAGAAAATTGAGTGACGCCATCGCCACACATCACGAGGCAGTTGTAAGCCGGCTTTGCTCGGGAGGAGCGACGTTCAACACACCCACCTCAGGGGCGATTTCACATTCTAGTCAGTCGAGTCCCTAAGCGTTGCTATCCACATAGCTCAATTCCGCCGACCGGAACGCATCTTTCTGGTTCATCCGCAATTCGCGCTGGATTCATACTTTGACGGTAACACTCGACGTGGCATTAGTCTGAAGCAAGAGCCCTCATCCGAGGGAGATTTTGTAACGGAATGGCACTTGGTGGCGGGCGGCAATTATCCGTTTGCCTCTGCTATGGAAGATGATCGAGATAGCATTGCCCGCCCGTTGGTTGAGTGGGTGGCACGGGCGGCGTGCGCCAGGGGACGTTCGTAAAATCAAAGAACTCGGTCATGTCCGTTTGGGCAGCGTCTCGCTTGGTGAGGGTGGGAAGGTTAAATCGTGTTTCAACCAGCTTGAGCCACGCCGTGTAATCCGCGACGGTGTGCGACACAAAGTTCTTCTTCGAAAAGGGGGATACCACCAGCAACGGCACCCGATATCCGGTGTAAACAAAATCACAATTAGGTCCGGTTGTGGTCACGCAGATGTCGGGACCATTCGGCGGCGGCCCCGGCAACAGATCCAACGGCTTCATTCCGTCGGGACTCACAGTCGGCTGGGGCGGAACGTGATCATAGAACCCGCCGGACTCGTCAAAGGTGAGTATGAAGACCGAATCCTGCCAAGACGAACTCTGCATCAGCCCGTTTATTACGGTAGACACGTATTGCGATCCGACTTGCACACTCCCACCAGGAGCACCGTCGTCCAGGCCGGGATGTTCATCGAGTCCGCTGTTGTATCCTGCCTCAATGTACGATACCGCAGGCAAAGTCCCGTCTTTCGCATCTGACAGGAACTGCGAAATCGGCACGAAGTTCTGCGGGTACTTAGCGGCCATCGTGAAGTTGTTGAGGTAGCTGTCTTGAACCGGAGGCGTAGCGTACGTCAGGTCCGTAATATAGATTTTCCACGTAAGTCCAGCACTCTCGAGCAAATCAAAAATGGTCGGACTGGTCAGACCACCCCAACCATACACGTGCCCCATTGAGGTGCCAGCCACCGCATACATCCGGTTCGCAGGGCTCCGTGTAATGACCGGCGAAAACCATCGGTCTGAAGTGCCG
Organism: uncultured Acidobacteriota bacterium; assembly: GCA_963807095.1. Lineage (GTDB taxonomy): Bacteria > Acidobacteriota > Terriglobia > Terriglobales > Acidobacteriaceae > Sulfotelmatobacter. The sequence continues at coordinate 733,517 of CAWEAF010000006.1, forward strand.
AAACTGGAAGCCATGAAGTAGTAATATGGCAGGTCTCCACCATCGTAGTACGCCATCGCGCGAATACCGTTGGTGTCGCTGAATGGCGGCTGCATAGCTCGCGCATCGTGGGCCGCCGTAAACACGAATCCGTTTAGCATGGGCGTAACGGAAAGCGGATCGGTCAGGTTCCAATCCACATGATCTTCATTCCAGGATGGGCTCGGGTTCTCACTGCACATTGAAGTCATGTGAAAAGCAGCAATCGGCGGACTGTTGCCGCTTACAGTGCAGTCATTCGCGGGAAAAGAAAATGCAGCGTCGCAGCCGGGGTTCGTCGGGGTGGCACCTCGCAGGGGCGCTGCGCCGGTCGTGGGATTGAATTGTGCTAGTCCATCGAACGACTGGTCTGGAATGCCGTTGTTGGCCCAATACTGGCGCATCGCGCCAAAGTAGTGGTCGAAGCTCCGGTTCTCCTGAATCATAAAGACGATATGATTAATGCTCTCCAGACCCTTCTTGCTGGGTGGGGGATTGCCCTTCGGATTACTTGCGGCGGACGCTCCGCAACCGTTCAACAACATCATCAGTCCCGCGAGCGCAAACAACACCAATAACGTAGGAAACCTCTGCTGCTTGTGACGCATTGGGTGCCGACCTTAATATGCAGGATTTATAAGACTGTCTGAGATGATGAGAAGTCGACGCGAGTTGTCCCACGTCCCACCAGGTCCGGTTTATTCTCTACTGGGTTTCCACCCAAGCCGGATGCGGCGGTCCGCGCAGTCGAGCGTTACGACGAACCGCCGGAAGATCTCGCTTCTCCCGTGCGAATCGAATCGTGCTCAATCGTAATTCTTAGTTAAAGCTCTCGCTGCCAACTGCGGCTCGGCCATTCCCGGCTTTGGGAGACGCACCATAGGCCGGCGGACGGGCCTGTTCCTCTGCCGGGTTGGGAAAGTGCAGCACAGGTGGAAACTGCACGTGTACAATTTCGTTTCTCACCGCGTACAGCACTAACTCGGCGATCGAATGAAGCTTGAGCTTGCGCAAGATGTTGCTGCGATGCGTTTCCGCCGTTGCCAATGTCACGTTCAAGATCGCCGCGACTTCTTTGGAAGCCTTGCCCTCACTCACGAGTTGCACAACCTCGCGCTCACGGGGCGACAACTTCGGCACCCTGGGCGCATTTGGATCAACACGATGGCGCTGGTACCCGTCCACAATTAGATCGGACACTCGCGAACTGAACACGCTCTTACCCCGCTGCATTGCCTCTACTGCAGCCATTAAATCCTCAGCCCCGTCGGACTTGAAGACCCAACCGCGAACACCCGCTTCCAGGCAGTCTCGGATTACTTGCTCGGAGTCCACAGCGGTAAGGATAAGTATTGATTGTGCAGCATTGCGTTTCAGGATCTGCCGTGCCGTGTCCACGCCATTCAGTATGGGCAGACAGATGTCCAAAATAAGAAGGTCGGGTCTCAATTGCCCGCACTTTTCCACGGCGTCGCGTCCGTCAACGGCTTCACCACAAACCTCCCAGCTTTCCTGAGATCTAAGCAGCGAGGACAGACCGAACCGGAATATTGGATGATCGTCAGCCACCAAAATGCGGAATGCAGCCATAGAACCCCCCTGTACTCAGGCCAATGTATCAAGATCAGTACATGCTGCCTGAGCACAATTGCTCACGCTCCGCGACTACCGCCGCAAGGCAAGCATCGTGGATGAACCAGATTGGAGGCTTCATATCTAAAGCGGAACCAGTTGCGTGGAGATCAACTCGTGCTGACTTGTTGCGGTTGGAAAACAGGGCGATGCCAACGGCCATACTGCAGGATAAGGAGGCGAGCGCTGGTCGCAAACAGGGAGGTTCGAGCCCAACGCCTGCCTTCGGCCCCTCGCGTTGGGGCTAACTAAGCAATAAATGAGTAGTACCAAGTTAGGCTATCGTGCCGAGTATGTATTTATGCGGAACTGTTCCGCTACGTTTCTGCCAGTGCGAGTCGCACTCCTAAAGTTCGCGCTTGAAATGCTTTGCGCTTTCCATGTCTTACAGCAACAACTGGAATCTCATACTGACCGCACAGGATAGAACTTTCCTTGGTTGCCCCTCTACTCTCAAGCATGAGTCAAACAAGACCCAGGCCGCTATTCCAACCAATAAACGGACCGACTCAAACGGAGACCGTCGTGAACAGCGACTCTGCAGGTACGCATACCTCTCCACTAGGGCTTGATTTGATCAAGCGTGCACAGGAAGGGGATTCGGATGCGTTTGGCGCTCTGTTTCAGGCGCACAGGTCGCGGATTTACTCTGTGTGTTTACGCATGACCAGCAATGCGTCGGAGGCGGAGGATCTGACCCAGGATACCTTTTTGCAGGCATTTCGCAAGATCAAAAGATTTCGTGGAGATTCAGCATTTTCGACATGGCTTCACCGGATTGCGGTCAACACGGTACTCATGCATTTTCGCAAGAATGCGCTGAACCAGATTTCGCTGGACGATCCGCATATCGACAAAAACGGCGCCAAGATACCGCGCGAATTCGGAACCAGAGATAAGGATCTGGCAGGCTGCCTCGACCGCCTCGCATTGGCCCGCGCAATGAAAGAGCTTCCCCCCGGGTACCGGACGGTATTCTTGTTGCACGAAGTCGAGGGCTATGAGCACCAAGAAATTGCGGAGATCCTGAGTTGCTCCGTGGGCAATTCAAAATCCCAACTCTACAAGGCCAGAATTAAGTTTCGCGAGTTGTTGGCCCATTCGCGAGACGCTCAATTGGCAATTCGACATAGGCGTTGGAGCACCTACACGGGCACAAAACCAAAACTCGACAACATAGTTCTGCCGATCACCCCAAATGGGCCAACGCCGCGGGCCACACCTGCGACCCAATTGGCACCACAAGCGGCATGAACTCTGATTAGACACTCGATGCCCAGCTATGCCGCTGCAGCCGTCCGAGTGACGTTCATGTAGCTATCCATAGACTGCGTCAACTGAGCGTCCACTTCATCTGCAATGGTCATGACGTCTGGTAAGAGGAGGCTAAAGTCCAGAAACCTCAGATTGTTCTGCAACGTGCCGAAGAGTGTCACCTGGAGTATTCGTGATTCGTGCACCAGCATCGCAGGAGTGTAGCCTTGTTCATATCGCAGTTTGCCATGGGCTACGGCGGCGGCGGAAAAGGCGGCATCACTGTCCTTCGCTGTGGCACAGGGTCTGCTCAGGCGGACCACCAGATCTTCAACCAGCCTCGGAAGGTGCCCGGTCCGCTCCTCGTCGCTGAGCTGAAGGTGATTGAGTTCCCCACTCTGTTTTGCGCGGACCAACCAGTCTTCGACGACACGAGTCATACAGCGTTGCAATATCGCACCCACTCTCACTTTCTCTAGCCGCGGAGTAGGTCGGCGGGTAAGCATCTTTTCGCGGATAAGATCGGCGAGTTTCCCGACCTCGAACGGTTTCACGATGATTTCGTCGGCTTCCAAAAGGATAGTCGCCATGGCGCTCTGCACGTCTGGGTAGCCGCTGACTAGCAGTGTAAGTGCATCCGGTTGGGAGTGGCGCATTGCAGTAACCACGGTGAAGCCGTCGCCGGGATTCGGCATGTGCAGATCCGTCAAGAGCACGTCGAAGCTCTCTGCAGTGATGTACCTCAGCGCTTCTGTCACATTGGAGGCAGAGACCACCTTGAACCCTTTGTGCTCAAGGGTCGCAGTCATCATGTCGCGAACGGCGGCGTCGTCATCCACCAGTAACACCTTTTGGGAAACAGAATGCTCGGTCGGAGTCATAGGGCATAGCCTCTCTTCGGGACGTAATGACAGTGTGAATCAAGCCTATTTTGGAAAATGTATAAAAGTGAGCAGTTATCAGATCCATAAACAAGTAATCTATCGTAAGTAAGAAAGATTCACGGCGCGGTCATGGGTTAGCGGCGGAACACCGACCATTCAGACCCTCACGACCGCGCATCAGTATCGCATTCAGTACCTTTCAGGCCGGACTCACGCGAGGTCGGCCTTTTTCGCATGGATGCCAGGAGGCCACGCACGGCTTCTTCGAGCTGTACCGCCTTCAAAGACTTCCTCAATTCGGATTCAGGTCTTTTGACGGTTTAGCCTGCCTAGCCCGAAACGGCAAGGATTCTCACGGATCGCGTCTCCGCCGTTTATGCGTCATAGCAGGACGGAGGGATGCGTCCGCATCTATGCAAGTGCGCGATCGCAGGCAACAGCCGGCTGGCTAAATGATCTTTGGCTACAAAAGCGTCCACTCGCTTCAAGACCTGCTCGGGAACATTCACTTCTCCCGATAGCATGATGATGGGCGTTTGAGGCCTGAGCCTTCTCATTTCGAGCACCACCTCTTTCCCGTTCATTTCAGGCATGAGGTAGTCTACGATCACTACGTCAACTGGGTATACGGCGGCCAGTTCTAACCCCTTGCCGCCGCTCGGAGCGGTCAGAACGGTATACCCGAAGCTCTCGAGGAACAATTTCTCGCATTCCAGCACGTCTTCGTTATCGTCGATGCAAAGAAGTACGCCGCCCGGCAGTTCCCCGTAAGTGATTTCGGGCATAGTTCACCTCACGAACCAATTCTCAATGCCTAGGCTGAAGAAGCTGTGCAAAATTGCTCAAAGCCGTGTCTTCTTGCGAGACCGCCGGGCGGATCTCCGTTACCGGCATGACGCGCCTTTTTTGGCCGATGGACGAGCACCCATCTCGGTCGAACGGCAGTTGTTTCTTTTCTCGAGAAATGGAAAACAGGGTTAGCCGTGCAGAACGACGTTGAGCAGCGAGCTTTAGACTTGTAGCCCGCCGTTGTAATGAATGAAGCCCAATTGTCTGAACCGGTTCATGAAAAAGCTGACCCGCGAGCGAGTGGTGCCGATCATTTCCGCCAGCGTTTCCTGACTGATCTTGGGCGCTACAGTCTCGGGTATCCCTTCCTTGCCAAAATGAGCGAGCAGCAAAAGGATCCGTGCCAGCCTCTTTTGCTCGAGTTGAAAAGCTGATCAACCAAATCTTCTTCGTAACGGATGTTCCGCGCCAACAAATAGGCTACGAACAGGTCGGAGAATTCATGTTCACGATGAAGAGCTTCTATCATGGCTTTCTTGTCGATTCGCAAAATAGCGCAATCCGTCATCGCGGTTGCGGAGCCCATGCGAAGCGACTGGCCCGCAAGGCAGCCTTCGCCGAAAAAGTCTCCATCCTTTAGCATCCCGATCGTTGCTTCCTTTCCAACCTTGGACACAACAGTGAGTCGAACCCCGCCTTGCTGGATATAAAACACAGCGTCAGCTGCGTCGCCCTGCGCGAAAATTGCCCGTTTCTTCGGAAACGCTAGAACTCTTCTACCTTCGCCGATTGTCGCGAGGAACGCATGGGGATCGAAATCACGCTGCCTCTTGGCCACTAGACTCGGACCAATAGAATTACGAGAGGTTGGGAGGGATCTGGCCGATTAAGGCTTGGCGGCCAATGTTCCATTCTGCCTGGAGAAGCGTTGGGCTGGAGAGCAGGAGACATAGGTACCTCCTTCAGGCACCTGTCTGCTTACAGCACGGCTTTCATATTTTACTACGCTGCCGAACAGAGTACATCTCCAAAAACCACCAGCACACTCTGCATTTGTTTGAATAGTTTCGACGTTTCGGAATGCCGGAAATGGGGGGTCCGAAACCCACTGCCTGAGCCATTCTGCACAGTATTTCTACAACAGATGCGCGAATCTATTGCCGGTATGCAAATCGAGGATGGAATGTTCTTAGCAGGCAAGGTCGCGTGGGCTGGGATCGTCTTCCTTTTGCTAGCGACAGGGATTTCGGGACCACGCCCGACGCTGCTCACTTCAGGAGTCGACCTCAGCAAAGAAGGGCCGGCGGTCGCGCATCCGAACGACGTAAGTAGGATGCAGCAGACTCTGTGGGACAAAGGGCACTACCGGGGGAAGGTGGACGGAGTGTTCGGTCTCCGGACCCGAGCCGGGATTCGCGCGTATCAGAAGTCTGAGAATATGCCAGTCACCGGCCAGCTTGACAAAGAGACCGCCAATAGACTCGGAGTCAGCCCTGAGGTTCGCGACAAGACGGGCTTCGGCACCACCCAAGACAAGCCTTCCGCAGGCACAAAGTGGGTCAAGAGTTCGGGACGTGCCCGCAAGATAGCACAGAAGCCGGACAAGCAATCGACCGATCCCCAAAGCTGATGGGGACCAGATGAGCATATTTGCTCAGACTTCCTCAGGCGTGAGTTGCTAAGGTCGAAACTGTCCTGGTGCGCCGAGCTATCTACGCGGATTTGGGTGCGAGTGTTAACGCAGCACGAACCGGGGAACCGGCGCACTGGTAATAGAAAAGAGGCTGTTCAATGAAGAAGGTAATGTTCGTACTTGCAATGTTTGCTCTCGGCACACTGTGCTGGGCAGGTTCGGGGCGAGAAGACGCCACGGAACGACTAGGCAACGCCAAGCAGGTGCTACACGAAATTATGGGAATGCCCGACAAGGGAATCCCAGAAGAGGTGCTGGAGCATGCGAAGTGCGTCGCCGTCATACCGCACATGGTCAAAGGCGGCTTGGTCTTCGGTGGTAAGGGAGGCAAGGGCGTAGCCACTTGCCGCACGGCGAATGGCTGGAGTGCGCCGGCGTTCGTCACGATTTCGGGTGGAAGCTGGGGACTGCAGATCGGTGTAGAAGCCGTGGACGTTGTACTGATCATTCAGAACGATAAAGGGATGCAAAAGCTGCTTGAGAGCAATTTCCAGATTGGAGCGGACGCTTCAGCGGCAGCGGGTCCAGTTGGACGGCATGCCGAAGCCGGTACGGATTGGAAGATGGATACAGAGATCCTGACCTACTCCCGTGCCAAGGGCGCATTCGCGGGGCTCACATTGGAAGGCGCGTCGATCCGCCAAGACAATGATTCCCGGCACGCGATTTATGGACGCAATGTCACAACTCGAGCTTTGCTGTTGGGCAAAGTGGCGCCTCCAGCCGTAGCCGAGCCATTCCTCGCGGAAGTTCGCGGTGCAAAAGCACAAGCCGTAGCCGAAGGGAAAGCTGAAGCGAAAGAGGAAGCTAAAGAGAAAGACAAGAAGTAAGGCTTGCAGAATTTGGGGTGCCGCTGCTGACTATTCAGTCGACTCAGGCGTTAGCAGCGGCACAGTCCTCATTCAGTCCCCTCGCTAAGGAAGCGAAGATGGTAGCGAACTCAACAGCGCACATCTCTCGAAGGAGAACCGTATGTCAAAGACTTGGGAGCATTACCATCACGCTGCCCGTCATCATGAGCGCGCGGCCTACCATTACAAACAGGCAGCGAAATACGACGAGGCCGAGGAGCATGAAAAGGCCGCGCATCACGCATACTTGGCTCACGGACACAATCAACAGGCAATTCACCACGACGCCGAAGCCGCGAAACTGCACGCCGAGCAGTGCGACAACCGGGCAACGCCCGCGTCAGAGCAAGGAGCCAAGAAAAAGAGTGCGGCTTGAGAGAGGCTCATTTTCGTGTCCACGCGCGGCGCACTCTTGTTCCTGGCTGGAAACGTGTTGACATGAATCATCCACTTAGGACCCTGCTGCGCGAGACTAATTCTTTGACGCACGCGCAAGTTGCTGGAAGTTGCTCATTGCCACCCGGTACCGCCATGCCTTCGGCGCTGCAGTGACCTTGGTGATCATGGGTTACCACTTCAACGCAGGACCGAGGAAGCCTGCCGGACCGACTAGTGGTAGTTTCCGTCCTCGCCTGGGCCTTCGTGGGGAGCTTAGGCGCTACTCGCGTGCAGTTGCCCCGCTTGGCGTTCCCCTATCCAGGCTGCCTAGAAGAAGAGGCTGTTTCATTTTAGCGACGGAAATGCATTACCAGTTGGTGCTCTTCCAAGTCGCTCTTGGCGCGTTCCTTGTCGACGTTCTTATAGGGCTGCGAACTCCGTGGTGACGCGATAATACGCAGAGGAACGGGCTTGAATGTACTCGCTACGCCTTGATTCAAGCGCTCGTTCGAGATTCTTGCAGGTTAAGCAATCCATTGCATACCCCTCCTGCAGCATTGCGCGTGCGAATGTAATTCTTTACATCCCTCGTTTGAGGATCTCCTGCTCGGCGCGGAGCCAATCTTGTTCGTCGTGGCCTGGTCTGCGACCGCCGACTTCATACAGCTCATAGGCGCGCTCCCTTATCCTAGCTGTCGCTGTCTCTGTGTCTTGGGATGGAAGAGCATCTGGCTTCATTGCCACTGTACGAAGGGAGGTTTGCAGGTCGACAGCAACACTTGGTCTCGGTTGCTTGTGCTGCACCTTGGAAACGATCATTAGGAGACACCTCTGGTTGCTGCGACTAAGAAAGGAAGTATTTCAGATGAACTGACTTAGTTCAGAGGACCTGAAAAGAGGAAAGGAACTGCTCACTCACTCCTTAAGAGTACGCTGAACGCTCACTCATGTCCATTCTGGAAAATCATCGAGCCGCCCGGCTGTAGACAGCTTCCTTCAGATTCTGGTCGTGGGGTGTGCGCTCTTCGATTTTAAACGCGAACCTCGGCGTGTGGTCCTTTACCCTTTGCCCGACGCCCGGCTCAAACTCGTGGAAGATGCTGACCCAGCGCCGTTGCCAATTGTCGGAACCAAGTCGCGCTGGCCAATGCACAACCTGGGGTGGCCAGTTTTTAGTGCATGCTGCGTTGCCCGCCCGGTACCTGAGCCCCGTTGTCCTCTTCTGGTAGATCCGCAACTAAGGCTTCGGTGGTGAGCATCAGCGAAGCGATCGAGCCCGCGTTGGTCAGGGCTGTGCGTACGACCTTCGTCGGATCGAGCACGCCAGCCTTAACCAGGTCCTCAAACTCACCAGTCAAAGCATTGAAGCCGAAGTGCGGGTCATTGGAATCGGTCACTTTACGAAACACAATCGCACCCTCTTCACCAGCATTCTGAGCGATCTGGCGGAGCGGCTCCTGCAGAGCACGCTTCACGATGTTCACACCAATTTGCTCATCGCCTTCGAGTTTCAGCCTGTCAAGAGCAGGGATACAGCGGGCCAGAGCCACGCCACCGCCGGGTACGATGCCTTCTTCGACCGCTGCCCGGGTCGCGTGCATGGCATCTTCAACACGGGCCTTCTTTTCCTTCATTTCCGTCTCAGTTGCCGCGCCAACTTTAATAATGGCCACGCCGCCGACTAGTTTCGCCAGCCGCTCCTGCAGCTTCTCGCGGTCGTAGTCGCTGGTCGTCTTATCAATTTGGCTCCGAATTTCCTTTACCCGGCCCTCGACATCATCATGCATGCCTTTGCCTTCGATGATGGTCGTATTGTCCTTGTCGATGGTGATCTTCTTGGCCTGTCCCAGATCCTCCATCGTCACATTTTCCAGCTTGATGCCCAGATCCTCGGTAATGGCTTTCCCTCCTGTGAGTGTTGCAATGTCCTGCAACATCGCCTTGCGGCGATCGCCGAACCCGGGTGCTTTTACGGCCGCAACCTGCAGCGTTCCTCGCAGCTTGTTTACGACAAGGGTCGCCAGAGCCTCTCCCTCGATATCCTCAGCGACAATGAACAGCGGCTTGCCACTCTTGGAGATCTGCTCAAGCAAAGGAAGGATGTCCTTCATAGAACTGATCTTCTTTTCGTGAATTAGGATGTAGGCGTTCTGGAAGGCAACTTCCATGCGTTCCGGGTCTGTAACGAAGTACGGCGAAAGGTACCCGCGGTCGAACTGCATGCCTTCGACGACTTCGAGCTGAGTCTCCAGCGTTTTCGACTCTTCGACGGTAATGACGCCGTCCTTACCTACCTTCTTCATCGCATCGGCGATGATTTGGCCGATCGTGTCGTCATTATTGGCGGAAATGCTGCCCACCTGCGCGATCATGTCCCCCATAACGGGCTTGGAGAGTTTGTCGAGTTCACCGTTGGCGCGCTCGCCCGTCTTGGGGTCGACTGCGCCGCAAATGGCGGTGATGGCCTTCTCAATGCCGCGCTTCATCGCCATCGGGTTGGCTCCGGCAGCGACAGTTCTCACGCCTTCGCGATAAATGGTCTGCGCCAGAACCGTCGCCGTGGTGGTCCCATCGCCGGCGACGTCGCTGGTCTTGGAGGCGACTTCGCGGACCATCTGTGCGCCCAGGTTCTCAAGACCATCCTGCAGGTCGATCTCTTTGGCTACCGTGACACCGTCCTTGGTGATCGTCGGTGAACCAAATTTCTTTTCAATAACAACGTTGCGGCCTCTGGGCCCGAGAGTCACCTTTACCGCATCTGCCATTAGGTTGACGCCGCGCAGGATCGCCTGTCGGGACTCTTCGCCGTGCACGATTTGCTTTGCCATGACTATACTCTCCTAGAAATGCTGAAATTTTCAACTCTGAAGTGCTCCTGTCGCCTGACTGCAACCACGAGCAAGATTGCTTGTGGGTACCTTGGGCAGATACGCCCACAACGGACGCTCAAGGGAGCAAGCTATCTCTTGGTACCTACGGTTTCTTTCCTCGCTGCACCGGTGACAACGCCAAGGACTTCTTCCTCTTTCATGATGAGGAAATCCTCTCCATCAATCTTGATCTCGGTCCCAGAATATTTGCCGAACAGAATGCGGTCGCCTTCTTTCAGCTCGAGAGGGAACACTTTGCCTTCGTCGTTGGTCTTGCCCTTGCCAACCGAGATGACTTCGCCCTCTTGTGGTTTGTCTTTGGCAGAGTCCGGGATGATGATTCCACCCCGAGTGGTGCCAGCTTCTTCGGTGCGCCGCACTAGGATGCGGTCGTGGAGTGGAGCAAATCTTGTAGCCATATTCACAAACTCCTTTGATTCATGATCAGGCTCAACGAAGGAAAGCGTTGGTGGCGTTACCGACCTGTGACAGACATTCCTCCGTTTGGAGTACGACTACCCCAGGCTCAACTTTACCCAACCAGTGTTGGGTATTCTGATCAATTACGCTCACATTATTGCGTGAACAAAGAATGGTCGAAAGCTTGAAGCAGTTTGGACATAGTCTAACCACCCGTCTTCAGGTCGGACCTGCCGCATGGAAGACCGCTTTGATCAACGTGCAGTTGTCGGGACGTCTCGCTCTGTTCAAGACCAATCAGCAAACAGGAGTACGAGATCCACTCAGATCCCCGTATGGTTCCCGGTGATCTCAACATGTCGGAGGCCAACGGGCTCGCGAGCTCCGGAATCCTCCGCCGTCCCGTCCCAGAAACTAAACCTACGGATCAGGCCACTCAACGCAACTGCAACCTGAATAGACAGTTCTTCACGCAGCCGGTTTCCAAGCGTCAGAACTGAGAGCACACGAAAGGTCTTCCCTTGGGAGTTCAGTGTGCCTGAGCAATATGGGACAGATACATCCCTGGGTGGACAGATAGGCTTCGAAACGTAGGCCGTGCCTACGAGGCCGAGGCTCCCTACAAATAGAAAGCATATTAACCGGGACTCGCAAACCCAAAGGAGAGTGCTATGTCACAGACCTTAGTCGAAACAGCGGCTGAGCACATTGCCGAATCGACTCACCACGCATCTCGTGCAGCTAATGCGGTTGCCGATGCAATAGAGGATCGCATAGGTATAGTGAGGCGTGCCGCAAGGCGTAGCAGCGATGCTGCCAAGAAATTCCTGGATGACACAACTCAGCGTCTCCAGCGACACCGTGTACTGATTGTTGCGACGACGCTTGCCGCAGGCTTCACCGCAGGCGCACTCATTCGCTGGATGATGAAACGAAGGTCGGGTGGGCGTCAGTAATTCCACGAACTACATTTTGTTTCTATTTTAAGGAGCGACTATGCTCCTCCGTCGCGGAACAACTCCCATTGTAGTGGGAATCGCAGCATTACTTTTAATCGCGCTCATTTTCGTCGCACCAGCTCTCATTAACGTAAATCGTTACCGGCCCCGGTTGATTTCCTATCTGCAAGAGAAGACGGGAAAGCCAGTTGAAATCGGTCGGCTGGCACTGACGTTTCTCCCTCTCACGATTCACATTGATCACATCGGTGTAAGGAACCCTCCGATATTTCCCGCCGGTTATGTGATCCAGGTGGCGCGGATCGATGCTGAACTCAGCGTCGCAGCGCTCCTGCATCGCCAACTGGTCATCACGTCCGTGGTACTTGAGAACCCAGTCTTGAATCTGACCTCGGATCCAGACGGCCCTTGGAACTTCGAGAATCCTCAAGCCAAAATTTCAGCGAATACCTTTCCGCTCGGCCCCATTTCGAACGTGAGGATCAGACGGGCGACAGTGATTGCGTCGAATCTTTTGCCGTCCGATGCGGCGGGTCCAATTTTCTTTGAAGCTCACGAGATCTCCTGCGAACTGGAGCAAGTGAGCCTAGCCGGGATTACCGACCCTTCTTCTTCCTCGATGGACGGCCAAGGTAACCTGAGGGCGGGTCTTCTGCGTTTCGGCGCTGTTGAGGCAAGAAATCTGAATTCCAAACTGCGGTTGGAGTCAAGACACGTTTTTTTCACGGATATCAAAGCCGAAGTCTACGGCGGGAGGGCAGTGGGCGAACTCTCGTTCGACTTATCGACAAAGAACGTAAGCTTTAAGACCGATGCGCGATTGACCGGAATCAATGTCGCCCAACTTCTGGCAGCCTTCCCAAATGGTGGTGGAAAGATGACCGGGAAGATGGAAGGAGACGTAAAGTTGGCGGGAGAAATCGCGCACTCGCTCCGCCCACTGGCGGGAATGCACGGGGCCGGACACGTGACCGTGCGCGACGGCCAACTGCCGAGTCTGAAGCTGAACGCAAATTTGATGAAGCTGGCTCACTTCAACGATCTTGGCCCGGCTAAAGATGATCCCTCTTCGTTCAAGCTGATCACAACCGACCTGGAATTGGACAATCAGCGGATTTCGAGTAAGGTGATTGACCTCGACGGCTACGGGGTCGATGTGGATGGCTCGGGCAATGTCAGCGTGTCAGGCTCTGACGAGCTGAACTATCGCGGGTTGGCGGAGATCACAACCAAGGAGAGTTTCCTGACGAACACAGTTGCCCGGCTATCCGGGGCTACGTTAAAAGATGGTAAGTTGCAGTTTCCGTTCCGGATCGGCGGGACGATCGATAGCCCGGCATTCTCCAAGGGCAAGGGTGATAAGGACGTAGACGCTGCGCAAAATCATCGGTGAGCGAGGCGCGACGATCTCCCTCGTCGCTCGCCTCGACGCACTCCTTTTTCGGTATTTCAGGCTCGCACGAGAGCCGTGAGGTACCGGCTCGCCTCCCTTCAGCTGAGCATCCTATCTGGGCCTGGCCGAACTCGTGGACATAGTGACGATCATCGATCCGCAGCCAGTTCAAGATGTCGAGCGGCGCGTTCTTCAGGGCTGTGAGCCCCGTTCGCGTCCATGTTTTAACGGTACTTCATCGCGACCTGTAGCCGCGGCTCTGCCTCCTCAGCGGTGGTGCTTGCCGCCGCCGCGACTGCCGGAGTGACCTCCTCCGCCGTGCGAGCGCCCCCCGCCGAAATTTCTCCCGCTGCCGCGGAAGCTATTCCGCATATGCCCGCCGCCTCCCATGTGGAAGCCGCCCGAACCCCGGCTGCTAACGGTCCTGGAATCGTGCCCGCCACCAAATAGATGGAAGCCACCCGAGTGCGGTGGTTTTCCGGCTGAGTGCGCAAAGTTGCTGCTCGCGAAAGCCCTGGAAGACTGTCCCCGGAATTCGCGCTGAAAACTTGGGGCCGGCGCGCGATAGGCCTGCATCGAACGGCCGTAGGATGGGCGCGCCCCGCTGCGGTAGCCTTCACCGGTCCCGCGGTTCCAGTTGGATCCGTAGCCACTGCGGGCGAACTGCCGCCAGGGTCCCGGCGCCCGCGTGTAGTTGTGGGCCTCGCGCTGAGTCCCGTGGTAGCCGCCGACGAATGCGTGCAAGCCGTTGTTGGAGTTTCCTCGCCAGTTCTCGGCAAATCTGTCCGGCTGGCGACCAGATCCTTGCCCGCGGTTCCCGTTGTATGCGGCGCCGAACCGGCGGAAGCCTTCCCATGTGCGGCCGTAGTTATGCCCCACAAACGCGCCCCTTCCGGCGTAGGAATGCGGCCCATCATGCCGGAATCCCCAATCGACCACCGTGTTGCTGTGCGAATAGTAGTTCGATTGGTTGAAAAGCACGGACTGGGCAAACCAGTTCAAGCCCCACGCCAGCCAGCCCCAAGTCGTGTGACTGAAGGCGTTCATCGCGGTCCCCAGCCCATAACTGATCGGCGATGAGCCGAGCAATGATTGCACTCCACCCAGCAGCGAAAAACCGGGGTAGGGCGAAACTTGCTCTCCGTAGACGGTCCACGGGTTATATGTGGGTACGTACACGACTTGGGGATTCACCGGCGTCAGCTGGATGTAGCCCTGGTCGTAATCGACCGCCTGCTGCGGCGTGCTCTCCAGAGTTCCGGCGGCCTGAGCGCGCCGGCGCATCACCTGCACTGCCTGGAGTACGTCTTGCGGCTGGTTGTAGTAGGCATTGCCCAAGTCGGTGGTCCATTTCCGATTACGGTCCATCTGCGCCAACACCTGGGGAAACGCTGTCAACGCTTTTACGCTTGGGTCCCAGTTCTGCGTGTCGGTGCCGGCAGCAATCTGGTCAGGGGAGGCATCGCTTTGCATCTGCCGCCATTGGTCGGCATCCGCGATCTGACCGGGGTAGGTCGACGCGGCCACGACTTGCGCCACAAGCGTGTCTGGATAAAGTGCGATCGGTGCCACGAGTTGTTCCAATTGCGCCGCATCGAGCGGCTGAGCCGGCGCTTGGCCGTAACCCTGCTGCGAATACGCCTGACCAGAATCCGAAAAAGAACGCTGCGCGTCCGACTGCTGTCCGTCGTCCGATCGCGGGTGGGATTGCTGATTGGGCTCGTATTGTCCGTTGTATTGATCGTTCTGGGACCATCCCTGATCGGCAAGCGGGGTTTGCTGCGCGAAAAGCTGACCTGGTTCTGTCAGAAGAAGGAGAACACCCATCGCCAGCGCGAGCAAACCTCCGAGCTGGCGCGCTGCGCTTTTCGCGGTGCTCGCGGCGGCTGCGGCACAGTCAGAGGAGTTGAGCGGCGGAGGAGAAAACGTGGCAGGGCGCGGTGCATCCCGGTACATTTGGGGCGTCATTCTTCCTTTCGGCAGTCCGCCGTAAGAACGCGCGGAGGAGGGGAAAACGATATCCAGCCGCTGTCGACTGTGTTCTATGACCTTGATGCTTGAAATCAAGCGGGAAAGCAATGCAGGGCGAATCAATTCTGGGTCAACAGCGAAGTCTGTGAAAACACAAGTGTTCTACTCTGAGGTAAACCCCTGCCAGTATAGCCTTGGGCGGGTTGCCCGCTTGTTTTCTTGCCTATTCCGGAGCAGTGGCCCCCGCAACTCGGACGAGTGCATCTAAGCTCGAGAGCCTATGCGCAATTTCACTCGCCGGGAACTGCTTAAAGTTGGGACGGCGGCAGCAGCCGAGCTGGCGGCTTTGGGTTTGCACGGTTGCGGTGTTTCCAACCTGGCTCAGTCCGTTGTATCCGGCTGCTCCAAGTTGAGTGACATCGAACACGTGGTAATCCTGACTCAGGAGAACCGCTCCTTCGATCATTACTTTGGAAGCTACCGGGGAGTCCGTGGATTTTCCGATCAAAGCGCGGCATTCCAGCAACCGGATCCAGCGAACACCGCGATCTCACCAGTGGGACAACTCCTGCCGTATCATCTGGACACCACCAAAGCGAATGCCTCGTGCACGCACGACATCAGCCACGACTGGGTGCCCCAACACCAGAGCTGGGACAACGGCAAGATGGATGGTTTTGTGACTTCGCGTCTACCGATTAATTCCAACGACGCTGTACTGAGCATGGGTTACTACACTCGCGCGGACCTCCCTTATTACTACGCCCTGGCAGACGGCTTCACGATCTGTGATAACTATTTTTGCTCGGTAATGGGCCCGACCGATCCCAATCGCCTCTACTCGATGGCCGCCTCGCTCGACCCAGATGGAAAAAATGGCGGACCGATTTTGCAGACGATCGTTGCTAACCGCTCGGCCATATACGGCCGTCTAACCTATACCACGATGCCCGAGCAACTTCAGGCTCGGGGGATTTCCTGGAAGGTGTACTCGTCGCCGGACGAAAGTATTCTCGGCGGGATTCTGTCGGACAATGTGCTCTCCTATTTCAAGAATTTTCAGGATCCTGCTTCGCCGCTGCATCAAAATGCATTTGTCCCTCAGTTTCCGGTCGACTTCTTGTCCGATGTGGCGTCAGGGAATCTGCCTCAGGTTTCCTGGCTGATTGGCTCGGTCTTAACTTCGGATCACCCGCCCGCGCCTTCTCTGTTTGGCGAGAATGTTCTTTCCCTTATCGTCAGGGCGCTCAGCGCGAATCCCTTACTGTGGGCAAAGACGGTTTTGTTGGTAAATTACGACGAGAATGGCGGATTTTTTGATCATGTTCCACCGGTTACTGCGCCTCCCGGCACGCCTGGCGAATTTGTCACTGCGCCTGCGGTTCCGGATCCGACGGTAGTCGGCAATCCAGGGATCGCCGGGCCGATCGGGCTTGGCTTTCGCGTCCCATTGTTGATCATCTCGCCGTTCAGTCGCGGCGGTTTCGTGTCCTCGGACCTGTTCGATCACACTTCGGTGCTGCGATTTCTCGAAACTCGATTCGGGGCTGAAGTGCCCAATTTGAGCTCATGGCGGCGGGCCACCGTCGGAGATTTGACGAGCGCGTTCAATTTCAAGAATCCGGACCACTCAATTCCTAGTCTGCCATCTACTCTGCAAGGCGATACGCAGGCAATCTTACAATGTGAGAACAATCTGGCTGGAACAATACCGTTCATCGTGCCCACCACGCAGGCCCTTCCCACTCCGGAATCCGGGACACCCACGCGTCCGAGCGGAACCTGCTAGCAAAGATACTTAGGAGAATTGGCTTTCGACCGGCGAGGGTCAAATCTGCTCAAAAAAGGTCCCGCCTTTCTTGACCAACAGTTCAACACCACAGGCTGCCGAGGTGTCGGAAACGCAATCTAAACCAATGCTGCCGGACCGAGGCACCTTCTCGCAGCCTGGAGTACCGCTTGGGCTTTCGCTCCTCTGATTGCGAATGGTCTTTCCTGGCCGAGGTTGCCGACCATCCGGGACATATCGCATGATCGAACCGGATGTTGTGTGAGCACTCTTTGGAGAAATCCAGACTCAAAAGGCTCCTACAACCGCTTTTCAGCTAGTCTTTTTTGCCAGCTACTTGTTTGCCGTTTCGCTCGAAAACTCGGAGCACCGGTGAGCCACGTACTGTTCCTTCGCTTTCTCCTCTTCGTCGCGAGGGACAGGAGATGAACAAGGGTTTTGGATAGTGTAAGTCCAATCGCAGTCGGTGCAGCGAAATTGGACTAATGATCCAGACTGATAGTACGGGATCATATACGGCATAGCGTGTCCCAAACGGAATAGAGTCACCCCGAGTATATGCGTCAGAAGGTGATCAAGGTTCCACAGCGTGTCTAGGTCCGAAATCATACTCGGACTTGTTCGGAAAACGGGGAGCAGGTCAGTACCTCGTGGTAGTTCTTCAGGGATGTCCGCTCTCGGGACGATCCCACTCCCAGCCTGCATAGGCCCTTGCCATGCAAAGACGGACTCTCTGTAATTCTGTTGAAGGACCCGTCACATGGTGCAAAGCTATGGCGGTGCGAAATTGGAGTGAGGGATATCTGTCGCCAGAGCAAGGTTGAGAACTTTGCGACGCTTCGCGTCGGGAGAATTTATGACACTCCACCCCTGAAAGGGTTCACGTTTGTAGACGCCCGTCTCCAATCGTCAACATCTGGCGAGGCCGATACATGGACTCAAACACGCTTTCGAATGTAAACGAGTAGTTTGCTAGTACTGCTGGGCAGGCGCGGAAGCCAAGTCACGAAAAGACTCGGGGCAGCGGAGAACCCGAGCCAAATTGGGCTCAAGACCCGAACCAGTATCAGAGTGGACGTGACTGCCAACCGCTGCTCGCCACCGTCAAGGGTCAAGCTCGCTGGCGCGACTCGCTGCGCTCGCCCTGTGACAGCGGCTGCGCTGCGGGGCACCCCTCAAATATGAGAAGCATGCGGTTCTCCTGGTTGAAGAGATGGCAAAACGTTTCCGTTGCAGAACCGGAAACCTGCCCTTGGGTTGCATACCTTCGTTCTCTAGCTGAGGAGTTTCGGCAAGCAGGCAAGGGTTCAGTCAAGGCCGAGCGGAGCGAGTCCCAGGGAAGCCTTGACGGGTTCCTAGCCGGCTTGCATCCTAGTCCGCGAAACGAAGGAAGGAGACATTGGGCCGTAGGTATAACTTTCGCAATCGCGTTGGTTATGGTTTTCGTTCCTGATTGAGTCGCTTGTTGAGAAGTTCTTGCGCTTTTCTTCCCTTGGCGGACTGCACCTGTCGCAGCACGCTGTCGATCTGCTCGGGCGTCATTCGTTCCCCACGAAGCAGAGGACCAAGCGTGTTCATCAAGAGCAGCTGAACTCCAACCAATTCGGTGAACACATATTGTTCCAAGTGGTAAGACCACCCGGTTTCAAGTTGGGGTAACAGGCTGTGTCGTACCCAATCACCTACAGTTCTCCCAGTCGCCCATGCATGACTTTGGAGGTCTGCGTATTCGTCCTCAGTTACACGCGCGGAGACAGTGCGTGTTCTAGCGAGCGGTCGCCTCGCTCCGTTGGGTGGTTTTGTGACTAAGGGTGCATCCATGTTAGTTCTCCAGGGGTTTGCGTTTGTTTACCGCACGCACACAGCGCGGCGTTATGTGGTTGCAACGACCAGAGTTGACGAACGTAAACGGAAGTCTGCGAACGTGTACCCTTCCAGGGATGGAGTGTCATAAATTCTCCCGGTGCGAAGCACCGTACGCCCCTCAGCGAGACCGAGTCTCTCGGGCAAAGCTACACCGCTCGATCACTGCAGTCTAATGACTTTTCATCGGTCACTCATAGCTGCGAGTAATAAGGGGGGCCTTGTACCCTCGATTGCTCCTGTGAAAAGGGATTCAGAACGTCGAAAGACCACTCACGTCAAGGACCTGGATGATGTGCTCTCCTGATCTACCAAGACCTGTCTACCTCAGGACATCCCAAAAAAGATCTCTGGAGCAGGAAGTCGAGGAAAACGTCGGTCCAATCGAAACGAACACAATCCGCACTGCAAACGCTTGTTGGCAAATAACATCCGCGATGTTCTGGTACATTCGCGGTCATCGAAACCTTGATTTCTTTATGACAATCCATCGTTATAAACGCTGGTTATAAGCCTGAGCCGAAAAGTAATTGGACAAGTTCTCCCTATGGATTCAGATTGGGTATTGCGTTCCTTATCCACTGCGAACGTCCGGCAACATCTTCGCGCATGGGCACCCCGATCAGCTTCGCAGATGAAACACCTAAGAAGGCATCCCAACCTTCCGAAAGGCCCGTAAGCGCCAAGGCTGCCGCTGAGTTCCTGCAGATGCACGTGAGAAGCATTACGCGACTGGCTGGGGCGGGCCACATCCCAGGACATCCCATCGGATACGGGCAGCGCAAGAAGTGGCTCTTCTACATCTCTGAACTGGACGATTGGTTGCGAGCTCAGGTATGCTCCGATTCATCCCGGCGTCGTCAAGGCAAAGGAGAACAAGTTGCCTAGACGAAACCGTTATCAGTTCGGAAGTCTCGAACTTCGCAAGAGGACCAAAGGTCCTGACGTATGGCTATTCCGTTATTGGGATCGACAAAACCCATCAGCAACGCGACCCTCGATAACGTTGGGAACCGTCAAAGATTACCCGACGCAGGCGGATGCCAGGCGTGCGGCCGAAGGTCTCCGGCTGGAAATCAACCACGGCCTGCCACTGCGCGAGGCGGTCACTTTTCAAGGCCTGATCGATCGATACGTGAGCGAAGAGATCGAGAGAGGCGACCTCGCACACACCACAAAAGAACCGGATCTCAATCGGATCAACAAGCATATCTCTCCGAAGTGGGGCACATTCATGCTGGGAGAGGTCAAACCTTATTCGGTCCAAGAATGGCTTCGAAAACTGCCTGTGGCCCCGAAGACCAGAGGCCATATTCGAAGTCTCATGTACCGTCTGTTCGAGAAGGCTATGCTGTGGGAGCTGATCCCCTTGGAACGCAACCCGATAAGCTTGGTCGAACTAAAAGGAGTGAGCAAGCGCCTCAAACCTCCACGAATCTTGAGGGAAGAGGAGTTTGGCGCTTTGCTCAACCAACTTGTCTATCCCTATCGCTGTATGGTCCTGCTGGCTGGCTGCACCGGACTTCGTATCAGCGAGGTGATGGGCTTGCGCTGGATGTCGATCAACTTCGAGAACTTGGTCATGGAAATCAAAGAAGGATTTGCTCGCAGCCAAGTTACGAAGCTGAAGTCAGAGTACTCTCAGGACGAATTGCCTCTAGATCCGGACGTGGCGACCATTTTGCTCGAATGGAAGCGGCTGTGCCCGGCGACGGAAGGGGATTGGGTGTTTCCCAGTCCCCGGACGAACAAACCCTACGATTCGGGTTCATTGAGGAAGAAAGTGCTGAAGAGTGCGGCGTCGCGAGCAAAGATTCTTGGCCCGGGCGGCTGGCACACTTTGCGTCACAGCTACCGCGCTTGGCTCGACGAGACGGGTGCTCCTCTTGGCGTACAGCAGAAACTCATGCGTCACGCCAATATCTCAACAACGATGAACGTGTACGGCGGAGCCTTCATGGAAGCGAAGCGCAAAGCCAACACATCCGTCGTGCAACGGGTGCTGCTTCAAGACCGGACCAAATAGCAAAAGGCCGTCACCGGGACGGCCTTTGCGCTTCTAACTTATTGGACCATTTCAGACCACAAGCGAAAATCCAAATTCCTCGTAACCTTATGATTGCGTTGGTTGCGGGGGGTGGATTTGAACCACCGACCTTTGGGTTATGAGCCCAACGAGCTACCAGACTGCTCCACCCCGCATTGTGATGATAGCAACCGCCCGTCGCAGCGTCAAACTGCTTGTCTTGGATCGCTGCCCTCGATCGAATGTCCCCGGATCGCATTCTGCATTGTGCTCGACCTCGCGCTGCACGGCAATTTCTCCGGTCGTCTGTACACTCCGAAAAAGTAAGCATCCTCCTAGCAGTTCCGGCAATCCAAGGATTGTCCGTCCCCGATGATCGTGATTTCTCTTTAGGGCTAGTTTGTTTCCACTTCTGAGGACAGGAGGACTTCATCATGCCGAGAAAAGAAAATAGCGGGCCGCAGTCGCCGATCAATGCTCAGCCGCGAATCCATCAGCGCGCCGCCGAAATTCAGTCCTACGGAACCGTTTCACACGCCTTGCCGCTCGATCTGGATGAGCCTGTGCGTCTGGAAATGACGGAGCAGTTGAATCAGTTGCTGGCCGATAGCATGACCTTACGCGACCTCTACAAGAAATCGCATTGGCAGGTTGCTGGCCCCACTTTCTATCAGCTGCATTTATTGTTCGACAAGCATTTCGGCGAGCAGGTCGAGATTGTTGATACGATCGCCGAGCGCATTCAATTGCTGGGCGGAATTTCGATCGCGATGGCCGCGGATGTTGCCGAGACAACCAGGATCGAGCGTCCACCGCGGGGCAGGGAAGAGGTGCCGGTGCAGATCTCGCGCCTGCTCGATGCGCACCAAGTGATCATCGGACAGTGTCGTACTCTGGCCGCCCGCGCAGCGGAACTGGGCGATGACGGTACCAATGACATGGCTGTCAGCGATGTGCTGCGCACCAACGAGCTGCAATCCTGGTTTTTGAGCGAACATCTGGTGCAGATGCCACTCGTGCATGCACAAGATCCCGGCCTGCGGAAAGTTGGCTGATTCCTCGCGACTCCAACGCGGGCCCTCTTCGGAGGGCTCGCCATTTAGTCGCCGCCTCGGTACCGTCCCGACCGTGGGCCCAGATCGTTGCGTTCTGCGGAATCGAAACCTTCACGCCGCCGTTCCCGCAAAGTCCTCGAATTGAAATTTTCGCCTGCCTTTCTATATGCTGACGTGACTTAAAATCACTCTGGGCGTTCACCAAACATGCAAGCTTCCATAGAGCAGATCCTTTCCAGCTACGACGATCGTGCGCCGCTGTCCCGGGCGAGCACGATTCCCGCGTCATGGTATCTCGATCCGCGGATCGCTGAACTGGAGCGGTCGAACGTTTTCAGCAGGACGTGGCAACTGGTCGCTCGCGCCACTCAATTGCAAAAGCCGGGGGATTTCGTCACCGCGCAAATCGCGAGTGAACCGGTTGTCGTCGTGCGAGGATCGGACGGCGTCCTGCGTGCTTTTTACAATGTATGCCGTCATCATGCCGCTGCTGTGGTGACGCAGTCCTGCGGGCGGGCCTCGACCCTGCAGTGTCCGTATCACGGATGGAAGTACGGTCTGGATGGCTCGCTGAAGGGCGCGCCGGAATTCGAAGGCGTGGAGCACTTTGAACGCGCCGATAACGGTCTGGTGCCGATTCGCGTCGAGACCTGGGAATGCTTCGTTTTTGTGAATCTCGACTCCGACGCATGTTCACTGCACGACTTTCTTGGCGGCCTGGTGAAGCGCGTAGCGCCGCTTGGCGTCGGCCAGTTGCACTTCTTCGATCGCCGCACCTACGACATTCACTGCAACTGGAAGGTGTTTGTCGACAACTACCTCGACGGTGGATATCACGTTCCGCATCTGCACAAAGGCCTGGATTCAGTACTCGACTACAAGCATTACACCATCGAAAACGAAGGTCGCCACTGCCTGCAGTCCAGCCCCATGGTTGCCTCGACCGAAGACGCCACGACCGGTGCGACCCGCAAAGGAGACCGCGCGTGGTATTTCTGGCAATATCCCAATCTCATGATCAACTGCTACGAGGGATACATGGATACGAATTGCGTGATTCCCGTAGACGCCGATCATTGCCGCGTGATTTTCGATTTTTATTTCAAGGATGTAAGCGAGGCAAGCCGCGCGTACAACATGGAGTCGGTGAACGTTGGCAACCGCGTTCAGGACGAGGATCTCGGAATCTGCGAGGATGTGCAGCGCGGGTTGAAGTCGCGCGCCTATGGAGCGGGGCGTCTATCAGTTCGACGCGAGGCGGGAGAACACTTGTTCCACCGGTTGCTTGCCGCCGACCTCAAGTCTCACTCGCCCGCGCTCGCGAAAATACCGAATGGGTCCAGGGGCGCGGTTTAGTCGTTAACTCCGGATTCCCGCCGCAGGGCGCGCAGATCGATTCCGAGTTGCTCCGCCTTCTTGTAGAGGTGACTGCGTTCCAGCCCCAGATTTTTCGCGGCCAGACTCATATTGTGATGGCTGCGTTTCAACTCCTGGAGAATCACTTCACGCTCGAACGATTGCACCCGGTCCGAAAGCGGACCCGACGCACTCTCCGCGGAAGAGGACGCTGCACCCGTGGAACTCTTTGGCAACGCCATCTGCACAGTCGACAGATCAACCTGCCCGTCTGTCGCGAGCAGCATCAGCCGTTCCACCATGTTGCGCAACTCCCGCACATTTCCCGGCCACGGCTGCGACTGCAACGCCTCCATTGCTTCGGGGGAGAACGGCACCGGTTTCCATCCATTCTGCGTGCAGACCTGTTTGCTGAAGTGTTGTATCAATGTTGGGATATCTTCTCGGCGGTCTCGTAACGGCGGCAGTGCTAGGGGGAATACAAAAATGCGATGAAACAGATCCTGCCGGAATTTTTCTTCGCGCACCCGCGCTTCCAGATTGCGGTGGGTCGCAACCACCACCCGAACATTCACTGCAATCGGTTTATCTCCACCGATCCTCTCCACTTCTCCTTCTTCCAGCACGCGCAGCAGCTTTGCCTGCATGTTGAGAGGCATGTCGCCAATCTCGTCGAGAAAAACCGTTCCCTGGTCGGCCTGCTCGAATTTGCCGATATGACGCCCTGAAGCCCCGGTAAAGGATCCTTTCTCGTGACCAAACAATTCAGACTCGATCAATTCCGCCGGAACCGCGGCGCAGTTCAAAGTGACAAACGGTCCCGCTGCGCGCGCGCTGCGTTCGTGGATCGTGCGTGCGACCAATTCCTTCCCAGTGCCGGTTTCTCCCAGAATGCAAACCCGCGACTCACTGGCGGCGACCCGCTCGAGTTGAGCCATCACGCGGCGCATGGCCTCGCCCTTCCAAACGATTTCGTGTTTGCCCAGCCGTTGCCGAAGTTGCCGGTTCTCGCTTTCCAGGCGCTGCAGCCTGAGGACGTTGTCGACCGTCAGCAGCAACTTGTCGGTCGAGATTGGCTTTTCGAGGAAGTCGAGGGCGCCCAACCGCGTGGCCCGCACCGCCATCTCGATGTGTGCCTGCCCCGACATCATTACGACAGCAGAAGAAACCCCTTGCTGTTTCAATTCTTCGAGTAACGCAAGGCCGTCCTTGCCGGGCATGACCACATCCGAAAGAATCAGATCGAAGTTTTGAGCCTTCGCCAGTTCCAACGCCCGGGCTGCGTTGTCGCATACTGTAGCCTCGTGTCCTGCCAGACGGAACGCGCGCGACAGCGACGCCAGCGTATTGGCCTCATCATCGACGATCAGCAAATGCGCTTTGGATGGCAAACGTTTCTCCTTACCTGGACTCAACCGTCGTCATATTCTCGGGATGATTCGGACTGGCTACGGCTTTGTGCTCCCGATCCCGCGGCAACTCGATAATAAAAGTTGATCCTTGCTCCGGCGCGCTGTGCACGCTGATTCTCCCTCCATGATCGCTTACGACAGACTGCACGATTGCCAGCCCCAGTCCGGTTCCGTGTTGTTTGCTGGTGTAGTACGGAGTAAAGATGCGCTCGCATTCCTCTCGCGTCAGGCCTGAGCCTGTGTCGGCAACTTCAATCAGTAACTTGTCAGAATCGGCCTGGCTGCGCAGGCTGAGCGTGCCACCATTCGGCATTGCGTCCATGGCGTTGAGAACCAGGTTTGAAATGGCGCGATGCAGCAACTCCGGGTCGGCGGTTGTCGCGGGCAGGTTGTCGTCTAACTCCAACTTGCAAGCGATTGGCGCCCGCCCTTGCGACTGCAATTGTGCCTGAAACAACTGGGCCACCGCCCGCAGAACATCGTTGATCTGGATTTGCTGAAGCTGCGGCTGCGGCATCTTCGAGAACTCGCTGAATCGCCCGATGATTGCCTTCAGATTTGCGATCTCCCCAAGCAGCGTGCGCGAGCTTTCGCCGAACACTTCATCGAATTGCTCAGGACTCAGACTCCGCGCGCGAATCAGATTCTCCACGGTAAGTTGCAGGGGAAACAGAGGATTCTTGAGCTCATGCGCCAGCCGACGCGCCAGTTCCCGCCACGCCGCTACTCTTTCCGTCTGTACCAGGCGTTCTTTCTGCGCCAGCAACTCGCCGGTCATACGATTAAACGCCTCGGCGAGCTGCGCGACCTCGTCTCTGCCAGTGACTTCCACGGTGGCGTTCCAATTCCCGGCAGTGACGTCCTGCGCCGCACGCGCCAACTCTTCGACCGGACGCGTCACGCGAGCTGCCGCCCAACTACTCAGCACAATCGCCAGGAAAATTCCCGCGCCGCCCACCAGGAGCGCGGAATCTCGAATGCGCCGCTTCAGTTCAACGTATGGCCGGCGCGAATTTCCCACCAGCAGGATCCCCAGCAGCGGGTGATCCTTCCCCACGCCCGGCAAAGGAATCGCGTGGAACACTTCCTGATCCGCCTGATCCGTCGACCAGTTCACCGTGCTGGTCGTCTCCTGGTTGTACTGGCGGACCGTATTAATCAGGGGTGCGAACTTCTCAGCCGGACGCGTGCCGTCTGCGCGGCCACTTGACGCCGGGTCGAGCAGCAGGTCGGGAGAAAACTTGTCTCCTCGGTTCTGATAAAGAAGAACGCGCATCCCCGGCGCGAGATCCAGCGCAGCCAGGAAACTCTTGTCCAGCCGCCGGCCGCCAATCACATACACCGGGTTATCGCCAGCCTTGATATAGCGCAAGGCAAAAAGTCCTAATGCCGTCGAATCCTGCAATTCTTCCGATTTCAAGAATGCCGGTTGTTCGCTCAAGCCAGACAGATTCTCGAACTGGCTGTCCGGATATCCGAACTTCGCCGGCCACTGCGCGGACGAGATGATAATGCCATTCCAATCGAGAATTTCGAGAAAATCGAGCTGATGGCTGTCTGCCATCGAGCGCGCGAGGTCGAAATATTGTGCCGAGTCCGCGGGCGTCCCGTTCAGCGCCGCGGCCATCCGAATCGCCGCGTCTGATGCTGTGATGGCCTGGACGCGGCGCGTCACGTCCTCACCCTGGCGCGAGAACTCGCGCTGAAACTGCTCAACCAGCGCGGCGGTTCGTTGGCTTTCGGTGCTCTCGAACGCGTTCCGCGTCAGTTCGAGAACCAGCAACGCGACGCCTGCCACGGACAAAAAGACGGTTAGCGCGAACACGGCCACGAGTTTTCGTCGAAATGTCATGGCTGCCCGCGCTTCAACCAGGCATTGGGCAAGTCCAGGCTCCCGTCGGCGCGAACGACCCAGCTTCTCAAGTCCGATGCGGCTGCATACGAGGCCGGCAGATGAAACAGAGGAATGACGCGCTGCGTCGCTAGCGCCACGTGCTCGGTGGCGTACAGATCTTCGATTGAACGTCCTTTACTCTGCGCTACCGGCAGACCCAACTGGTCCAACAATTCCTGCAGCGAAGTCCATGGCTCTGGCGACGCTAGCGGAATTTGCACTAGCCGCAGATCTGCACCGTTGGAGGACGTTGGCCGGAGCGACACCCCTGCATCCCTGGCGTTCAGAGTAATTCGCTCGGCCAGCAGACGCGCCAGCGGGTCGCCGCCCTCGTACGAGAGGGACCAGGTTGGTACAGACTGCACCGATTGGCGCAATTGCCGGGCCCTCGCAAGATCCGCTTCCACGGAGAATACAAATCCGTACCCGCTCATCCACGAGGGCAGCAGTGCAGCTGTAGCCTGCCCAGTGCCCTGCAGAAGTACGTTGTGCATCGACGAGCGTTCCACGCTCAGTCCTAAAGCTTGCCGCAACGTCCTTTCTCCATCGTTGGCGGCGTCCCGCGTGAAGACTAAGGCCACCAAATCAATCGCCGGGGAGCGAGCAACGCGAAAACGTTCCTGCGAAATACGATTTGCCTGGTCGGGCGCCACCTCCACGATTTCGGCCTTGCCCAATTCGAGCGCCGTCATCTGATCACGGAAACTCGATCCCAGGCTGATCTCGATCCCATCGAGGAACGGGCGGCCGCGCCAGCAATTGTCGTGCGCGGCCAGCGTGAGCTTCTTTCCGGGCTGCCAATCGATAATTTGAAACGGTCCCGTGCCGCCCAGTTTATCCTCGGAGTCTCGTTTAACGATCGCATTTCGTGGCAAAGTCAGCTTCTGTAACAGTTCAGCTTCCGACCCTCCGTTTTCGATCGCCACCGAATCGCCCTCGGAAGTCACATTCCACGACGGATTGACCCTCCGCAGGGAGGATGCCGCAATCTCGGGGGTAAGTAGCGTTCCATCGTGAAACTTAACTCCATGCCGCAATCGAAACTGTATGCGCTGGTTCCCGCGCGCGGATTGCCACGACACCGCTAACGCCGGCTTCACTCGTCCGTTTTGATCAGCGGTTACGAGGGTGTCGAAAAGCAGCGCGGCAATCGTTCGGCGGGCAACAGAATCTGTCTGCCTGGTGTCGCTGGGGTCGAGCGACGACGGAGAGGCGCGCATGACAACGTGTACGGTACCGCCATATTGCGGGCGCGTCTCTGCGCTGGCGCACAGCGCGCTCAACATCACGCTCAACATCGCGCTCAACATCGCGCTACTGATTGCAAGCCACTGCCAACCGAAACGCCTCATAGTTTCCTGTCGCCGGATTCTTTGTCACCGCGACTGCTGTATCGCCTCTGGATTCGGTCCAAAGGGCTGAGATCGGACCTGGAAAATCTACGGGGGCGCTGACCGCGACCGGATCCCGGTCGGGAATCTCGAAAGCCCGTACCGAATCGCCCGAAGCCGCATCGGACCCGGTCGCTAGAAGTTGCCAGCCTGCGCCGCACGCGGTTCTGACGCTCGTCAGATCGCTGCCCCACGCGAGCCGCTCTGGCTGATCGGAGGCTCCGTCAATGAGATGCACGAATCCGTCCGTTCCGGCCAACACCCACAAGACCGACTTCTCGCGCGAAACCGGCGCAGCAGAATAGAACTTTGGCACGCTGGTGAGTTTCCCGATCGCTGGAGTCAAGGCGCCGGTGAAGAAGTTGCGGGTAGGCGCAAAGAAAGCTTTGACCGCAGGAATCTCACTCGAGTTTCCCGCACCCAAGCCCGGCCCCGCGAATGCAGCACTTGTCAGCGGCCATGGATCCTCGCCCTCCTGGCAGTTCAGAATTATCGGCACAGCTGCACTGCTGTGACAGACCATTCCCGGCATGTAGACATCGAACAGATGATCTTTCGCCGGAATCAGCCGGCCGCGCAGATCTCGTGGCCAGGGTTGCGAATGCGCGATTGCGGCAGATTGTTCCTCCTGCCATCGTCCGCTCGCTGACCTGTAAAGTGAAACTTTCTCAGGGCTAAGAACCGCGATCCGCGTCGGCGTGGAACTCTCTTCGAGAACTGCAACATCCAGTATCGGATCGGCCTGCGTCCACAGTAAAATCTTGCGAAGGCTCAGCGGCACAGAATCCTGCGCTCCCGCTGTCCTATCCGGCCGAGCAGAGGAAACCATTACGACCGCCGTTTCTTCATCTCCGCGGCGAACCTCAGCGACCCACACGTAGGAAGTCAGATTCTCGGAGAAGCTAATCTTGATCGCGGCCGAAGTCTGGCTGGCCTTTTGGATTCGCGCGCCCGCGCTCTCCAGCGCACTGAGTAATCCATTCTGAATAATATCGGCGTCACGCCGCCCCAGGGACGAACGGTTTTCAAACGACACAGAAACGGTCCCACCGCCGGACGCTGCAACAATTTTTCGCGCAAATTGCTGCTCGGGGGTGCTCCAATCGATAGCCGCTGCGTTCGTCGCAAATCCGGCGCAAACCAGCAAAAGCAGCGTCACAGTTCGGAAACCCGGATTCCTGTGTGGCGCACTTCTCACTGAGTTCAACTTGGTGTCTGGAATGGCCAAATTATAAACCGCTCCCTGCGCTCTTCGAGTGCGGCCTCTGTACTGTTTGGACACCGCGCCATATCCAAACCGAGCGAACGCCGGCCTCAACGCTTTTGTTGGGACTTTGCCGGCGCTACCTGCCGCGAAAAGAACAGTCGGAACACTTGCCCGAAGATCAGTTCTTCAGCCAGTAGAGCCACCGCCAGCGAGAAGACCATTCCTGCTACGACCGCCATAAATGTGATTGCCATTTGCATAACGTCCTCCTGAAGATTCTGATTTCTGCTCTACTCGTGTTATTGCCCACCCGATGCGGTCACGCTTTGCGCCACAGCCACGACCTGCTGCTCCGGCTGCGGTCCAAAGAATTTCGCCACCTGCTCATCCCGCTCTCCGTGGATCTCGACACGGTCGCCCACACGCAGCATCGCGAACAGGCGCTCCATATCACGGTTTCGCAGCCGGATGCATCCATGCGAAGCTGCACTGCCAACCGACTTCGGAACGTTCGTCCCGTGAATCCCATATCCCTTCAGGCTTAGCCCGACCCAGCGTGTGCCGACGGGATTGTCCTTGCCGCTGGGAATCACCACGCCTGGGTGGTAGTAAGTAGGATTTGTCACACGGTTCACGATCAGGAATTCCCCGGTCGGACTCGGCGTTCTCTCGGCTCCGACTGCCACCGGAAATGTCGCCGTTACAACTTCGCCTTCTACGACCGCCAGTTTGCGATCCGGAATGCTGACTACGACCAGGCGGCTGGGGTGCACGTCAATAATGGCCGGAGGATTCTGAGCTGCTGAAGGGATGGCCGCGATGACGACTGCCAAGGCAGAAAGGTAATGAAGAGCCCTGTTTCCCGATCTCGTACCGGAAATCTGGTCCATGTCTGTCTCCTCGCTTGATCAACCGCGCTATTGCAGAGGGCAGAGCAAAGGCCAAAATCTATGTTGCAGATAACAAGCACGTTAACGGAGAATTGCGGGATCAATTCTGTGGCGTGGGGTTCACGGTTGTGTCTGCAGACACACAGGGGGGACACGTTCAGTGCTTGATTAGCTATGAAGAGTGAGAAGCAAGCAACGGGGAGGAGGGCGCTTTCTGAAGCCTTCAAGCGCCCGGTCGCTGCCGTCTGGGGTAACGGCTTGTGGGGTTCTGTGGGTGCGACCGGGCGATCCTATGACTAGAAGGCCTAGTTCAATTGTGACTATTTAAGACTGACTGGCTGCGTAAATCTGTGACCGCGGTCACGGTTGATCGTGATTGGCATCATGCAGTTCCGATTTTGTGGAAAGGGCACCCTCGCACCGCCTTTTTCTCACACACAACCGCGTGTGATCGAAATCACGGCCTCCCAGGCAGCCCCTCCTTACACTCTTTCTTGAGCGGTCCGGAAGTGCTCATTCCACTGTGGAGATCGATTCATCATGGCCTATGTAATTACTGATACCTGCATTAAAGACTCTCTCTGCGTCGATGTGTGCCCAACCGATTGCATTCATCCCAAGCAGGACGAACCTGAGTTCGAAGCCGCGACTCAGATGTACGTAGATCCCGAAGGCTGTATCGATTGCGGAGCCTGCATTCCCGCGTGCACCTCCGACTCGATTCACGCGCTCGAAGACCTGCCGGAAGAGAAGAAGGAGTTTGCCGAGAGGAACGCGGCTTTCTTCAAGAAATAAAACAGTAGAGACTCGACTCGGCAGTTAGCCTCAGCCTCGCCGGGCGTCGGACGGACGTTGACCATCATCGTCCAACCCCCGGCGAGCGTCTTTTTCACCTCCAGCCCTCAGTGACAACTCTTCGTTGACTTCTCCGTCTTCCGCCGATATGTTCGCCCCATGAACGTCGTCAAAGCGACGCGCCAGTTTGAGGACTGGCTGGGCCATCGCACCAATCTCGTGAAGAAGGATCTCCGCTTGAAGCACTCCGAGATGAAGGAGGCGGTGTTTCCGTTCCTACGAGCAACCTATTACCGTTGGGCGCAAATCTGGCCAGAGGTGTGCGCCGACCTGGCGAAAGGTCCCCATGTACTGGCAGTAGGCGACCTCCACGTCGAGAACTTTGGAACCTGGCGGGACATTGAAGGCCGCCTGATCTGGGGGGTGAACGACTTCGACGAGGCTCATCCTGCCGCTTATGCCAACGATCTGGTTCGACTCGCCGTAAGCGCTCATCTCGCCGTGGAGGCCGGGCATCTGCCGCTGGAACAATCAGATATTTGTGACGCGATCCTGGAAGGCTATGGCGAGGGCATGCAGCAAGGTGGACTTCCTTTCGTGCTGGGAGAGAAGCAGGAGTGGTTGCGCCGGATTGCCGAGAGTGAACTCCGGGATCCCGTCCATTTCTGGGCAAAGATGGATGCCCTTAAGCCGGTAAAAGGAGGCATCCCGGCCAGCGCGATCGATGCCATCGAGCACCTTCTCCCCGCCCGTGACCTGCGATACCGGCTCACCCACCGTGTAGCTGGTCTTGGCAGCCTGGGGCATGCCCGTTATGTCGCCATCGCCGAGTGGAACGGAGGCAGAATCGCGCGTGAAGCGAAAGCGCTTGTCTCCTCGGTCTATTACTGGGCGGTAGGGAATGGAGATCCGTCGCAGATCCTGTACCAGACCGTCATCAGCCGGGCGGTGCGTTGTCCAGATCCCTTTGTCCAACTCCGGGGTCGCTGGATCGTTCGCAGGCTCAGCCCGCACTGCTCCCGCATTGAGCTATCCACGCTGAAGGCGGTGCACGCTGAGATGCGGCTGCTCCACGCGATGGGATATGAAACTGCAAATGTCCATTTGGGGACGAAGGCTGCCCGCAAGCAGGTTCTTACGCACATGAGAAAGCAGAAAGGGAAGTGGCTGCACAAGGCTACCCAAGCCATGCTCGAAGCGGTTCGCGGGGACTGGAAGGATTGGAAGAAGCGCGGCTACGAGTAGGCACCGTCCTATGCCGCTCCACTCTGCGCCGCGCTATGCTTCGATTCCGAGACCGCAACTGGCCTCCTTAGCGGAGTTAGAGCGATGCCGCCCCGATCATCGTAGGCCAGAGTCCAGTGTTCGGCGCAGTCGTCGCAGAGCCAGTAGTGCTCCACCAGCCTTTGTTGTCGACGGGCCCGAACAAATGGAGGCGAGACTGATTCTCCCGGCTTCATCTGCCGCTCGGTTTCAACCAGAAACAGCTTGCCCTCCCTGAGTTTAAGAAAGGGCTTGCCGCAGTTTGCATTGGCGCATCGGCTCAGCATAACTCCGCTTTTCCGGCTCGCCCACACCATCAACGAGCGCTTAGACCGATTTGACGAGCATTTGCGATGCCAGAGCTTCCGAATAGACTAGGCTTTGATCTTCCGGGTCAAATGCGTCTGCAATTCTGCGTCTGCTAGAAGCAAGCTTGCCGACAGGTCGGCAGTCATTGCCGAAAACTCTAACCCGTCCCTTGATTGGGCTGCATCGCGGCGGCTACCATCTGTCTTATGCCTAAGCTGGCACTCTGTCCACAGAAATCTTTCGATCTCAAGCATCAGAAAATCCTCGGCAAGTTAAAGGTACCCGCTCGGCATTGGGTGAGCGTCCCCACCTACTGCGGAGCCCAGCGCGGGGATTCGCGCGAGTATGGAAACGAAACCGGGGTCATCTGTTGCATCTACACTTCCTCGAGCTTGCGGGCACGATGACGCTGCCCCCGCCGTCCACATTTCCGGATCGGGACTTGCAAGGCTGCGTGACCCGTTGCGCGCGGATTCCCGGTCTGCGCGCTCTGGCATGGTCGGCAGATATTCTTTATGCCTCGCGTGGCTACCAACTCGTCCGGGCGCAAATTAAAGATGTTTCCAGCGGCCTGAATTGGCAGCGCCTGGGAGCGTTCCAGCCTTCATGGAGACGCAAGTTTTCTGTCGCCAACCGACTCACAGCTCGCCTGTTCCGCGACGGATTTCATGCGCTGGCGGTCCTGCCTTCAGGCGCGTTGGTTGGAGCGGTGCCCGGCGCAATGGTTACGCTGGGAGTCCATGACTCCGAATTCCGGCGGACCCATGTTATTCGCCGCGGTAGCCGTCCACTGCACGTTACTGCGGTCCCAGATGGCCCTGTGTTGTGGGGAGAATACTTCGATAATCCCTCCCGCGAAGAGGTACACATCTACGCTTCGACCGACGCCGGGGAGACGTGGAACGTCGCTTACACATTCCCCAAGGGAGCCATCCGTCATGTTCACAATGTCGTTCATGATCCGTGGAGGAATTGCCTGTGGTTGCTGACCGGTGACTACGGCGATGAGTGCCGCATTTTGCGTGCGGCCTGCGATTTCAGCCGCGTCGAAATTGTGCTTCAAGGCAGGCAGCAGGCCCGCGCGGCCGCCGCCATCCCTTGTGAGGACGGACTCTACTTCTCGTCTGACACTCCGCTCGAGGCGAACCATATATATCGTCTGGACGATGCAGGGAGACTGTCAAAATTGGCTCAGATCAGCAGTTCCTCAATCTATGGCTGCCGCCTCGGACCTCAGTTGTTTTTCTCCACCATGATTGAGCCGAGCGAAGTCAACCGCGACCGCATGGTTCGCGTCTACCGCGGCGCAGTGAGCGATCCGGAGCGATGGCACCCGATTCTCAGTTGGCGGAAAGATCGCTGGCCGATCGGATTGTTCCAATACGGCAATGCGTTTTTTCCGGATGGAGCCAATTCGACGTCTTATCTCGCCCTGACCACCGCAGCGGTTGAGTCCGACGACATGAGCACCTCAATCTACAGCCTCAAGCCTTGACGTAAGATGAAGTCCGCCAGACCGAACCCTTGCCACACCTCAACTACTATCGCCGCATCTTCAGTGCCTATCTTGTCGGGGGCAATAGCCATCTCAGCTTTTGGCACGAGAAACCTGCGGAGAATCCGAACTTTTCGCCCGGAAAATTGGGGGAGTACTGCATGCTTTTCAGCGAGAAGGCGGACTATCACGGCCATTTTGACTCTTCCGGCATTCCCCAACTTGACTATCGCGGCCACATCGGTTTGCAGTACAACCCCATCGCCATTGCCCAATACGGTCTCGGAAACTACAACCTCTGGCAGCGCGAGGCCGATCCAGCGCGACAACAAAAATTCTTCCTTATTGCGGATTGGCTCTGCTCGTGTCTGGAGCAGAACGCGCGCGGGTTCGCCGTCTGGAATCATCACTTCGATTGGGAATATCGCACCCCGCTCAAGGCTCCGTGGTACTCCGCGCTCGCACAAGGGCAGGGAATTTCCGTCCTGGTGCGCGCCCACAAAGAAACCGGCACCCCGCGATATCTCGAGGCCGCCCGACGCGCCTTCGCCAGTTTTCAATATTCGATCGAGGAGGGTGGAGTCGCGTTCACCGACAAATCCGGCGACCTCTGGTTCGAAGAGTACATCGTCTTTCCGCCTACGCACATTCTCAACGGATTCATTTGGGCGCTTTGGGGTGTCTACGATTTCTTCCTCGCGACCAACGACGCTGCCGCACGGGAACTCTTTTCCTGCGGCGTCCGGACGTTGCTGCACAATCTGGATCGTTATGATCTCGGATTCTGGTCCCTTTACGAACAATCCGGCACACGCTTGCCGATGGTAGCGAGCCCGTTCTATCACCAGCTGCACATCGTGCAGTTGCGCATCATGCATCGCCTGACGGGGGAAACCAGATTTAGGGAGGTCGCCGATCGCTGGCAAGGATACGCACAGAGGCGCCGTAACCGCACTCGCGCCCTGTGCTATAAAACCGCATTCAAGCTCTTTTGTTACTAGAACCGCGTGAACATCCTCTACGTCTCGCAATACTATCCGCCCGAGATGGGCGCGCCTGCTGCTCGCGCCTCTGAGTTGGCCCATCACTGGGCTGAGCAGGGACATCAGGTTTCCATTCTTACCGGGTTTCCCAACCACCCTACGGGAGTCGTTCCACCCGAATGGCGTCCCCGTTTGCGGCGGCTGACATATCACGAAGAGTCAGGAGGCGTAGACGTATACCGCACGTGGCTCTGGCCTCTGCCCAATCGCAAGGCTCACGAGCGAATGCGCAACTATGCTTCGTTCTTCCTTTCTTCCGCTGTGCGGGGACTTGCTCTTCCGCGCCCCGATGTCATCATTGGCTCATCTCCGCAGTTGCTGGTCGCACTCTCCGCGTACTGGATTTCTTTTGCCCGCCGGGTCCCATTTATTTTCGAAGTGCGCGACCTGTGGCCGGAGTCGCTGGTCGCAGTCGGAGTTGGAAGGGAAGACTCCGCGCTCCACCGCGGCCTTGCCGCAATTGCGAAGTTTCTTTATCAGCAGTCCGACCGCATCGTGGTCGTGAGCCCAGCGTTCAAGGATTACCTGATTGAGCACTGGCAGGTGCCTGCCGGCAGAATCGACATCGTTGAAAACGGTGTGGAAACAGAACTGTTCACGCCTTGCTCCGCCGGTCAGCGAGTAAAACTGCGGCAACAACTTGGAGCCGAATCCCGCGTTCTAGTGTGCTACATCGGCACCCTGGGGATGGCCCACGGCCTGGAGACCCTGTTGGATGCGGCTGCGCGCCTGCAGGCTGAAAATCCGGATGTCTTGTTCCTGCTCATCGGCGAAGGCGCGGAAAAGGGGCGGATCCAGTCTTTAGCGCAATCCCGAAATCTCAGTAATGTCCGGTTCATGGATCAGCAGCCTCACGAAAACATCCCGGCCCTGATCTCCGTCTCCGATGCCTGTCTTGTGCTTCTCAAGAAGAGCGGTATATTCAAGACCGTCATTCCCACCAAGATGCTGGAATTCATGTCCTGCGCGCGGCCGGTCATTCTCGCCGTCGAGGGCCAGGCGCAGCGGATCGTGGAAGAGGCTGGATGCGGGCTCGTGATCGAACCGGAAAATGCCGACGCGTTAGCCGACTCAATTCGTCGACTTGCTGCCGATCCTCAATTGGGCAACGCTCTTGGACTAAGAGGAAGGAACTATATTCTCGGGAATTTTTCGCGGGCGGCAACGGCTGAAAAATACATCCGGCTGATGGAACGGGTAGTAAAAGGCGGTCCGCCTTTACAATCCTGAAACGCTCCGATCTCTTAAGGGTGGATGGTGTAAATGGAGATTGCCAGCGCTGCCGATACTGCCGTATCTATGGTCCGGGTGGCGGCAATCTTTCTCCCGCTCACCGGGATGAAAAGAATGTCGTCCGCTTGCAGTGATACATCCGGGGCCTTGGCTTCCAGCATTTTCTTGATTTCTACGCGGGTCTCGGTCATCACACCATTCGCATTCTTGCGAATGATCCGGGATGCACCCAGCTTTGCGGTTCGATTCGCGCCCCCCGCCAGTGCCAAGGCTTGGAGCACAGTCAGTTGGCCGTTATCGATCAGCAAGCCGCTCGGGCGACTCACATCGCCTACGATATAAATGATCGGTGCCTTGGGCACATTGATTGTGTCCCCGGGCTGGATTTCTACGTTTCCACTCACGTCGTCGGCCAGGTTGCGCGGCAGATCGATGCGGATGGGATCGGCTCGATTGCGGCGCAGAATCGAGATCTTGCGGGACGCCGTCGCGCTGAAGCCGCCGGCCTCCGAAATGACGGTGTAAAGCCTGTGGTCGGCGATGTCCGGATAAATGCCAGGCCTGGCTACATCGCCCATCACAGTTACCCCTTGGGATGTGGCGTCTTCCACGAAGATCGTCACATGCGGATTGCGAACAAACCCTCCGTCAGCGAGCCTCTTCTCAATCAGCGCCTGCGCTTCTTCCTGGGTGAGTCCCTCGATGTGAACGTAGTCGATTAACGGAAGGTAAATGTCTCCCGAATTGCTGACCCGCGCTCGGGTGGCTAGTTCCGGGACGTTATAAACGCTTACCTGAACCAAATCCCCCGCCCCAAATTTGACTACTCGGGCCTGCTCGGGCGCGCTCTTGGCGTCGTTATCCTGCGCGTTGATAGCCGGAGAGATTCCTTGCGCGGCGGAACCGGAGGCCGCCTGAGATACCGTAGGAACAGACTCGTTCGGAGACTTCTGTTCGGGACCGGTGCCACCCGCTGACTGTTGACCATGCAATCCGACGGTGGTGCCGAAAAATCCCGTCAGCAAAATCACAGACAACCGCCCGCGACGAGTAAAGGTCAAATCCTTGACTCCATGCACCGTCTCTAAAGATTACTGAACTTGAAGATTTGACGAGAAGTCTAGCACAGCAGCTCTGGTTGCTCTCCAGTAATTCTGCACAAAAGGGCGGAGTTTTCCACAGGATTCTTCCTCTCCTGGATTGAAGGTCGCTCTTCTTTGCTGCTAGAGTTCACTGCAATCACCGACACATAGCAGGAATCTGTTCACTCACTATCAGCCGTGGGTGGTTGCTGTGATACTTTCTGTGCGGAATGGCCTAGGCGCACCATGAAGGCGCGTCGGGTTGCAAAAGAAGGCGGCATAGCTTGACAGGCGCTTTCCTTGGGATATTTCTGCTGGGGCTGTTCTCGTCATTTGCGCTGACCCGTTTTGTACGGGACTTGGCGAACCGACGCGGATGGGTTGCTTTTCCCACCCAGGAACGCCATCTGCATTCGAATCCGCTCCCCCGGCTTGGCGGAGTTGCCATCTTCCTCAGTTTCGCCGCGTGCATGTCCTTGGCGGCTTTGTGGGCCCTCTGGCATCCCGATCCCCACTCTCCCTTTTTCCTTAAAACAATGTTTACGATCCTTGTGCCCGCCAGCTTAGTGTTTCTGCTCGGCGTGTACGACGATCTTCATGGTGTTGGTCCCTATTTCAAGTTCACTGTGCAGGGAATCGCGGGGGCTATGCTCTTATGCGGGTGGATTGCGCATCACCAATGTCCCCGTGTTATTTGGTGATCGTGCACTGCCCTGGTACGTTGGATTACTGATCACCGTGGTTTGGGTGTTGGCGATCACCAACGCGTTCAACCTGATCGACGGGCTTGATGGTCTGGCCGCTGGATCAGCTTTATTTTCAACTTTGGTCGCCTTCGTGGTGGCCCTGTTTAGCGGGCGTCCTCTGGTTGAAATCATGACCATCGCGCTCGCCGGCGCGATCCTGGGATTTCTACGTTTCAATTTCAATCCCGCCACCATCTTTCTTGGCGACTCGGGAAGTCTATTTATTGGTTTTCTGCTCAGCGCCCTTGCCTCTACGGCGCCCAGAAATCGCCTACCATCGTTGCGGTTGCCATCCCGATCGTTTCTTTCGGACTTCCCGATCCTGGAAACGGTGCTTTCGATCGCGCGCCGCCTTATCAGCGGACGCCCCGTTTTCACCGCCGATCGTGAGCACATCCATCACAAGTTGCTGCAGCATGGCATGACGCACCGCCAGGTCGTGATTCTTCTTTATGGCGTCTCGGCGATCTTTGCCATGTTGAGCCTGTTTCTGCTCTGGCCAACCGGCAGTTCCCTCGGCCTGGTGCTTGCCGTGCTCGGCATCGGCATCTGGATCGGCGTCCAGCACCTCGGCTATCTCGAATTCGGTGAACTGGCGCGCGTCGCGCAGCGCACCCTCGATCAGCCGCAGATCTTCGTCAATAACCTGGCCATTCGCCGCGCCACCGAGGAATTGAAGGTCGCTCGCGATTACGACCAGGTCTGCCGTATTCTCACGGCCGCTTTCGGCAGCAACGATTTCGACGCCTTCGAACTCGCCCTCAATCCCACCTCCGAAAAAACTGTCTCCATGGCGACGGGCGAACAAGGCGAAAGCAGTTTTTGCTGGAAAAAACCTGGCCTAAGGAACACTCTCGATCGCTCAACTGTTTGGACGATCTCTCTCGCCCTGCTGAGTTCTGGGAATCATCATTGCGGAACTCTGGTTGTCCATCGCTTGTACTCCCGGCGCGACCTGCAACTCGATGTCAATCTCTTGACCTCTGTTTTTCCCACTGCCCTGGCGGACGCTCTTGACCGTACGCTCCCGCACTCCGCACAGTTGATCCCGATTCCCGACCAGGACCATTCCTTCATCGCAGCTCAGGCAGGGTAGCCCGCGACCTCTGCGCCTAAAACAGATACAATCCCGCTGTTCAGCACTTCTTTTATGCACATTCTCCACGTCGTAGGCGCGCGGCCGAATTTCATGAAGGCCGCTCCCGTGCTGCGTGCGCTCTCGGGCCACCGCGAGGTGCGACAAACCCTGGTCCACACCGGGCAGCACTATGACGCTTCCATGTCCGACGTGTTTTTCAAGCAACTGGAGATGCCGCTCCCGGATTGCAATCTCGGCGTCGGTTCCGGCAGCCATACCCAACAGACTGCCGCCGTGATGACCGCCATTGAACCCGTCCTCCTGGAGCGCAAGCCGGACCTCGTTCTCGTATATGGGGACGTGAACTCCACAGTCGCTGCCGCTCTGGTGTGCTCTAAACTTGGAATCCGCGTCGGCCATGTCGAGGCCGGGTTGCGCTCCGGTGACCGGGGCATGCCCGAGGAAATCAATCGCCTGCTCACCGATCAGCTATCCGGTTTGCTCTTCACGCCTTCTGCTGACGGAAACGACAATCTGCTCCGCGAGGGAGTCGATCCCTCCACGATTCACCTGGTCGGCAACGTAATGATCGATACTTTGGTGCGCCTCCTTCCTCGGGCGCAACAGCACGTTCCCGTGGATGTTTCTTCTCCTTATGCGCTGGTGACTCTACACCGGCCGTCCAACGTCGACGATCTCCCTTGGTTGCGCGAACTGCTTGCCACCATGGCTGAACTGAGCGAGCGTCTGACCGTGATTTTCCCGGTGCATCCTCGAACCCGCCAGCGACTCGATGCTCTCGCGTCGCCTTTATCGGCCAACGGACGCCTGCGCCTGCTGCAACCCATCCCGTACTTGGAATTTCTTGCCCTGCAGCAACGCGCAAGGTTCGTTATCACCGACTCCGGTGGAATTCAGGAAGAGACGACTTTTCTAGGCGTCCCCTGCCTGACCGTCCGCGAAAATACGGAACGTCCCGTCACTATCACGCACGGAACCAATCGACTGGTCGGACGCGATCTCCAAAAATTGAGAACTGCAGCCGCCGAGATCCTCACAGCCGAGTCTGAAAAGGGAAGTGCGCACCGCGAGAAACCGCCCATCCCGCTCTGGGACGGGCATGCCTCGGACCGCATCGCCAAGATCATCACGCGTCATTAGTTCGATTCGGCAGATTCGAGTTTCGCATTTAACCCTCGTCTCGCGGCCACTGCAGGCTTTTGCACAGTGAGGAGCGTCCGCTCAGGGTTTTAAGCCCGCTTTTCCACACCCTGAACCACTACCGTCACTTTTGCGCCCGGCGCACCCTATTTACTTTCAACTCCACCGTGACGGGAAGGAATCATCCACCATGTTTGGTAACACTGTGTATGGCGACACTTTTAGGGACATCAATTTCGTCCCATTGCAGTCCGCTACTTTCTGCGTTCAATGTGAAATGATTACCACCAGTAGCAAGCCATCCTGCCTGGCTTGCGGCAGCAAGGCTTTGCTTGGCTTATCGCGCGTGCTCGGGGGATCGCTTCGCAATCAGCAGACGGCGCACCTGATCACCGACGTCGAACTCGATAACCTGGTCCGGGATCTGCTTCGTACCATTCCCGACCCGGAATCGCTGGGCGTATTGGATCACTCGCGGCCCCCTTCCGTCGCCCGACGCAGCCAATTGCGCGTGGCCAACGCGGCCCATCCCGCGTCCGGGTTCCGGGCGGTGTGCCTGCCCGAAGAAGTCGAGATCCATCCGGCTGAGCTTGATCTGGAGCCGGCGATCAGCGCAATTACCGAGCGCGCCCAACACCTGACGGGGGCTACGGGTGCGGCTATTGCTCTACGTGCAGGAGACGAAATCGTCTGCCGCGCGCGGGCCGGCCGGACCGCTCCCGACCTCGGTGTCCGCCTTCAGACCGACGCCGGCATTTCCGCCGAGGCCGTTCGTTCCGGCGAAATCATGCTCTGTCACGATGCCGAGCGCAATCCCCGCGTCGATCTGGCCAGTTGCCGTCGCCTGGGTGTTCGCTCCATTCTGGTCTCTCCCTTGCGCCACTACCGCCGCACGCTTGGAGTCTTCGAGGTCTTGTCTTCCACTCCCGGAGCCTTCGACGAGCGGGATGTCGCTACCATGCAGCTTCTTTCCAGCATGATGGTAGCCGCCATTTCCCGCATCTCCACCCTGAAGCGTTCCCAACCGCTACAACGTGTCGGCTAGTCCGTAGCGGCTGCGTCCCGCAGGCGGTCGCGGGGACGGCTCGTTCCTCATCCGACGGCTGCCGGCAGAGTTCAAGTCCCCCCGACTCTGTCGTCCTACCGAATTTTGTTCCCTGCATACTTTTCAGCCATCCCGCGCTAATATGTACCGAACACGGCTTGCGGACCTTCCCCATGGCTGCGATGAACTCAATTTTGCCAACCGCCGCATCGAACCGGCGGCGGCGCGTGCGCCACAAAATCCAGACGCCCGCGTATGCCAGCTTCGCCGATGAGTCGAAAGGCTCGACGCTCGATCTTCATGAGATCGTCGACATCAGTGAAGACGGCATGGCGATCCAGTGCCATTCCCCGCTCGACATCGAAGAGCGCGTCGACCTGTGCCTCGACCTCGACGATTGCCCCGCCCGCATCTACACCACGGGACAGGTGATCTGGGCGAATGAGTCCGGCCGCGCCGGAGTCCGCTTTTCAAAACTTCCCCCCGACTCCGTGTCGCGCTTGCGCGAGTGGCTCTTCGTGAACGTGATGGCCGGAGTGGCCAATGGAGAGGCTGAAGTCGCCGCTTTTACCGGGCTGCGCCATGCCGATCCTCCGCGACCGGGATACAGCGACATCCTTGCGGCTCTCGATGCCGTCCAGCGGCAAGTTCAGGCAGCGGGCGCGGATCTCTCGGAAGCACTCAAGATCATTTCCGAGCGTGCCCAGGCACTGCTTCGCGCCTCCGGGACGGCGATTGCGCTGGCCGATTCCGATCCCGATTTCATGATTTGTCGCGCCAGCTCCGGCCCCGATGCTCCTCCTGTCGGCGCGCGGCTGCAGGTTGGCTCAGGATTTTCAGGCGAGTGCGTCAAGAGCGGCAGGGCCCTGCGTTGCGACGATTCGGAAGTAGACGAACGCGTCGATCGCGGCAGTTGCCGCGGTCTCGGCATTCGCTCTATTCTCGCCGCCCCGGTTCGCGCCGGAGAGAAATCTGTGGGATTGATCGAGGCGTTCGCAACTTTGCCCAACGCATTTTCCGATGCCGATGAAAAAGCTCTGCAACGCTTCGCCGAAATCGTCCTCGAAGCCGTGAACCAGGCTACTCACGCCGAAGACTTGCCCAGCGTCGGTGCGCGTCCGGAAGAACCTTTTTCACCGCCCGGCAGCGTTCTATTCGCTTCTCCCGATAAAGATGAAGAACCAGAACCCAAGCCGGAAGACAAGAGCTCTTCGGGGATTACGCTCCCCCGTTCGTACCTGATCATTCTGGTGGGAGCGGCTGCCACGATTGCACTCGTCCTCGGGTGGGGGTTGGCTCCGTGGATCCAGAGCGAAGCCGGCCCTTGGATTCAGAAGCGACTTCACACGCGGGAACGCGTGGAGCTGGCAACCGTGCTGGCTTCTTCGCAGCCGCCGAAAGTCGAGAGCGGCCCTGCCGTCGAGACCGCAACCTTTGATCAACTGGTGCAACTCGCCGCTAAGGGTAATCCGGTAGCGCAGAACGCCCTCGGTCTTCGTTACGCCACAGGCGACGGAGTCCGGCTCGACGAACACGAAGCCGTTCGCTGGTTCATCAAATCGGCCGAGCAGGGATACGTTCCGGCTCAATCGAAGCTTGGCTCCATCTATTACAGCGGCCGCGGCGTACCCCAGGATTCCACCCGCGCTTATTTCTGGATGGTTGTCGCTCGTCTTAGCGGCGACGATGCCAGCACAACTCTGGCGCCTTTCGTTCGGGCCCGCTTGACACGTGCTCAGGTTACCGCCATCGAACTCGATGCCGACCACTGGCTCCAGCAGCACCAGCCCAAACCCAAGCCTGCAGCCGGCCAGCTTAAAGCCAGCGCGAAGCCATAACGCGTAGACCGCGACCGACTCGGCACGGCCGAATGTAGCTCTAACCTGACTTCCGCGCGCTAGAATGTCCGTAAGAGGCTCCAGTGCCCACCCTGCGCGACATCCTCGGTCAGAGAGTCCGCGAAGCCGATCCATCGCTGGTCGAGAATCTCGGCAACAGTCGTGTCCGCTGCTTTTCCTGCGGTCACTGCTGCCCCATTCCCGAGGGCCAGGCAGGAGTCTGCAAAGTACGCTTCAATCGCGGCGGAAAGCTCTACGTTCCCTGGGGATATACCGCGGGAATGCAATGCGATCCCATTGAGAAGAAGCCGTTCTTTCACGCTTATCCCGGCGCCCTGGCCTACAGCTTCGGCATGCTGGGATGCGACCTGCATTGCGGCTACTGCCAGAATTGGGTGACGTCCCAAGCGCTGCGCGATCCAAACGCGATCTCTCCACCGCTCGAAACATCTCCGCAGGCGATGGTGCGCGACGCCCTCGATCAAGGCGCAAAAGTTTTGGTCAGCACCTACAACGAGCCGCTGATTACCAGCGAGTGGGGAGTGGCTGTTTTCAAAGGAGCCAAGGCCGCCGGCCTTCTCACCGGATTCGTCTCCAACGGCAACGGCACTCCGCAGGTGCTCGAGTTCCTGCGCCCGTGGCTTGATCTGTACAAAATCGATCTCAAGAGTTTCGACGATCGCCACTACCACGAGCTCGGCGGCCGCATCGCCCCTATCCTAGACACGATCCGCCGCGTTCATGCGATGGGATTGTGGCTTGAGATCGTGACCCTGCTGATTCCGAATTTCAACGATTCCGCCGACGAACTCCGCCGCCTCACCGAATTTGTCGCCAGTGTCTCGCCTGAAGTTCCCTGGCACGTGACGGCATTCCACACCGATTACAAGATGCAGGGCGATGGCCAGCGCGACACCACCGTCGAAGACCTGCTTCGCGCCGTCGAGATCGGGCGCGAAGCGGGCCTGCTCTACATCTATGCCGGGAACCTGCCCGGCATGGTGGACGATGCGGAGAATACGAGATGTCCGCAGTGCGGCCAGACCGTGATCCGGCGCTATGGATACCTCATCGAAGAGTACCACCTCACTCCTGAGGGCCGTTGTCCGAGTTGCTCGGCGCAAATCCCCGGCCGCTGGACCGCTGAATTCGACGGCCAA
Source organism: uncultured Acidobacteriota bacterium (assembly GCA_963807095.1). Lineage (GTDB taxonomy): Bacteria > Acidobacteriota > Terriglobia > Terriglobales > Acidobacteriaceae > Sulfotelmatobacter. Next base: position 777,760 of record CAWEAF010000006.1, read on the forward strand.
ATCGCCTCCCATCCTTTCCTTCCGCACAAGCGCTCCCGTTTGTTTACAATCACAAGTCGTTGAGCGCGGGGGCGACAACGAACGGGTGATAACCGAGCACGTAGCGACAGCCGCCTCGGCTGTCAGGCAAGGGCGAAGCCCGGCCGGATTGCTGTAAACGTTTTTGGAATGCTACGGAACGCGGACTCTTGAACTAATGTCGAAGAACCTCACGATCGTGCTGGCTGGCCTGCTCCTGCTTGCCGCCTGCTCTCCCCGTGACTACCTCACTCGCCGCCTGGCCACCGACCTGATCCTTACCTCCAACGAATTCAAAACGTCACAACAATTCGTGCTGCAAACCGGAATCGTCTCGACCAGGGATTATCCTTCACCCGAGTATCTGGTCATTCAACATCATGGCTGGATATCGGCCAGCGCCGGCCCTTGTCCGCCTGGTGTCATTCCGCCTCCGTGTTGGGACGTCGTTCTCACTCCCTCCGGGGTTGAAACCATTCGCCCTCTCATTTCGCCCGAAGATGCCGACAAATCATCGCTTGCCATTCCCGTCGCTCGCCGGGAACTACTTGCCGTGACGGGCATCAGCAAGCAGGGCAGCACCGCCGATGTTGAGTTCACCTGGAAGTGGGCTCCGCTCAATGAGGTCGGCGCTGCGCTGTACTCCGGCGATATGCACTACAAGTCGACGGCGGGATTCCGCCAATTCGATGACGGTTGGCGCATCGCCGAGACCGCTCCTCGTTCTGCCCAGAACATGAGCGACGCGCTCAACAGCGCCGAGCCGACACCGTGACCGCGCGCCTGGCGGGATTCTATTCCTGGCTTGTTTCAACATCATCTCGCCTCACCAGCCGACGCATTCGCGCCCATGCTACTGTTCTGGCCCTTTGCCTTTGGGGAGTCTGTGCGGTGGATTACGCCACGCCTGGCGTCTTCGATCGCGCCGGAAATATCAAGTTTCAGGACTTGCTGGTGTTTCCGATATCGGCTCGCCTCATCGCGCAAGGGCGCTCCAGCGAACTCTACGACGACCATGCGTTAGCGGAAGGAATTCGCGAGATTACCGGAAACACCAGAGTCCATCTGCAATATTTTTATGGCCCACAAGTCGCGTTAGCATTCGTCCCGTTTGGCCGGCTTTCTTTCCTTACTCAGGCATCACTGTGGGTGGTGCTCTCTCTGCTGCTGTATTTCGGATGCGTCTATGTGTTCTGGAAGTCTTGCCCTGCGCTGAATTCTCATTTGGGACTGGTGGCACTCTGCGCGGTCGCCTTTCCATCACTGTTTCATTTCTTTGTGCGCGGCCAACTCTCCGCCGTGGTGCTGTTGTGCTTTACCGGTGCATACGTGGCATTTCTTTCGCGACAGGACTGGCTCGCAGGAATCGCCTTAGGCTGCCTGATGTTTAAACCGCAATTCCTGGTCGCCATTCCGTTGCTGCTGCTTCTGGCTCAAGCGTGGAAGGCCTTCGCTGGCATGGTCGCATCGGCGAGTGCGCAATTGGCATTTACGTTCCTCTATTTTGGCCGTGCCGTCATGCGCTCGTATTGCATTATGCTGCTGCGCAGTGCAAGTCGGCCGAGTTCCACGGATCCCGGTCTCTCGCCCATCCAGATGCACTCCTTGCGCAGCTTCTGGGAACTGCTGATCCCGTGGCCGTCAGGCGTCTGGGCACTCTACATCCTAAGTTCGTTAGCCGTGATTGGAATAGCGGCTGCCGTTTGGAAATCTTCGTCACTGCTCGAGATTCGTTTTTCCGCGCTTATTGTTGCTGCGGTCCTGGTCAACCCGCACATTTATATCTACGATTTGCTCGTGCTGGTTCCCGCTGTGATACTCCTTGCGGACTGGACTCTGAACAATCCGCAGCATCCCTGCACGCCCGCACTTCGCTGGTTGCTGTACCTTGCATGCCTGCTTCCGCTGTTCGGCCCCTTGGCACGTTGGACTCACGTTCAGTTTTCCGTTGTGGCATTCTTCGCGATTCTGTGGATTCTCTATTCTGCCGAACCCCGCACCGCGAAACTTGCCTTTGGCGAATTGCGAGGTGTATAACGCTTCTTCCCCATGGGCCCTATGCCATTTCGAAAAGCTTTCCATGTTTTCCTCCTTCTGACGTGCGTTCTTTCCGGATTCGCGCAAAATAAACCCGAACTCACTCTCGACGATTTCTTCAATGCCGTCAGTTTTCCGGCGTTAGAAATTTCTCCGGACGGACACGCCGTCATCATTGCCGCCGAGCGCGCCGACTGGGACCAGCAAATTTTCCGCAAAGATCTCTGGCTATTCCGCGATGGTGCCGATGGCGGATCCCTGATCCAGTTGACGCAGTCCGGCCACGACTCCGAGCCCAAGTGGTCGCCCGATGGAAAATGGATCGCCTTTCTCTCCGAGCGAAAATCATCCGGCGGCAAAGGCGGGGACGGCGACGACGACTCTAGTGGCAAGGACGAAGGCGCCGCGCAGGTCTACCTGATCTCCCCCGCCGGCGGCGAAGCCGTTCAACTCACGCAAGGCGAAGAAGACGTTCATGCCTTTTGCTGGTCGGCAGATTCGCAAACAATTTTCTTTGCGACCCGCGAACCCTGGAGCAAGTCACAAAAAGATGACTACAAGAAAGAATGGAAAGACGTGCTGCAATACCGCACCGCAGGGCGGGGGGATAACATTTACGCGCTCAACGTGGCCTCTGCCATTGGGCGCAAGGCGGCCGCACCGGCATCCGTCAGTTCTGACAAAGAGAAAGACGAAACTGCCGGCTTCACCCCGGGTGCTCGAATGATTGCGGCTTCTTCGCTTCGCGTCGACGACCTGCTCATTTCTCCCGACGGCAAGAAACTCGCCTTCCTCACCAATGCCCGCAACCAGCGTCAGGAGAAATACGAAGATGTGGAACTCTATGTGATCGATCTTGATCGATCCCTCGCTCGTCACATCGCGCGCCGCATCACCAGCAACCAGGCAGTCGAAACTCGGCCACGCTGGGCGAACGACTCGCGCCACATCTTCTTCACCGTGGATAACGGCGATCCTCTTGGCCCCTACCGTGACCTGCAGCCTCATCTTTACTGGGTCGATAGCGACACGGGAAAAAGCGAGCAGTGGAGCAAAGACTTCATTGGCCCAATCGAGCACTACGCCGTCGGTGGAAATGACGTGCTCGCCTCCGCACGCCTCGGCACTGAAGTCCAGATGTACTCCGTGATGAAACCCTCCGAATCCCTACACCGGGTCAGCGGGTGGGCCGGAACTTATCAGACCATTTCCACGGCCCAACATTCCCCTCGAGTCGCATTCATCTATTCCTCTCTCGGCAAGCCTGAAGAAGTCTACCTCGCCGACAGCGCCGAGCATCTCGACCAAGCCCGTCCAATCACTCATTTCAATCAAGCCCTGGCCGAGAAAGATTTGCCGCAGGGCAAGCCATATCAATGGAAAGCCGACGACGGGACCACGGTCGAAGGCATGCTGCTCTACCCTCCAGGGAAGTTTGAAGCGAAGCATCTGCCCACGTTCACTTTCATCCACGGCGGTCCTGCCGACGCCGATGGCAATCACTTCGAGGCTGACTGGTACCAGTGGGCCGCGCTGGCCGCCGCCAATGGATGGTTGGTCTTCGAACCCAACTACCGGGGCTCCACCGGATACGGTGACAAGTTCCTGATGCAGATCGTGCCCCAGATTGTCTCGCGTCCCGGCAAAGACATTCTCGAAGGTGTGGATGCGCTAGTGAAAGACGGCATCGCCGACCCCGACCGGCTCACGGTCGGCGGATACAGCTACGGCGGCTACATGACCAACTGGCTCATCACGCAGACCACGCGCTTCAAGGCTGCAGTCACGGGCGCGGGGGCAGTTGAGCACATCGGCAACTGGGGCAACGACGACACGACCTACGACGACGCCTATTTCCTCGGCGGGCGCCCGTGGGAAGCCGCGCAGCGCTATCACGACGAAGCTGCCATCTTCCAGATCGAGAAAGTGAAGACTCCTACTCACATGGTCGGCGGCGCGAACGACATCCGCGTCGCCGTGCTCGAAGACTATTTGCTGGAGCACGCCCTCTACTCTCTCGGGGTTCCCAACAAGCTGCTGATCTTCCCCGGAGAAGGGCACTCGCTCTCGAAAAATCCTTGGCACGGAAAAATCAAGGTTCGCGAAGAGTTGAAGTGGCTGCAGCAATACGGCGGGGATCCGGCAGGGAACTAGCGATCGGGCATCTTCTTGAGCCAAGTTAAGGCTTATTTCGGGGGCTATTCTTATTGAACTTCCGCTTCTCTCCCGTCACCTCGGTGATGCATTTTGCCTCAAATTCCTGCTTGACGTCCGCTCCTGCAGTCTGTAGCATCAATGAAACAAGTTCACTCTTCGGAGTGAACCTGAATTTCATGCAGAGTGGCTGAGGGACGAGCCCTGAGACGCCACGGCAACCGATCCGAGATCATATATCCCGGATGTCTGGTGCCAACTCTCTCCTGGAAACAGGGAACATGGGATTCGGCTGCGAGCTGTAGCTGCATCCGATAGCCTCTTTTCCTCTTTCCTGGAAAAAGAGGCCATTCTTTTTAGGCCACTTTTTCCGGCTCGTCTTCAGCTACTCGCTGCATTAAATGAAAGCGAGTAGCCCGATGTCTCATTACGAATTACGGTGCCGCGAATGTGGACGGACGTGGGGAAACCAGCCCCGCTCCATCTGCGACGAGTGTTTCTCTCCTCTGGAAGTGGCTTACGACTACGACGCGCTGAAAGCGTTGGTCACCCGTGAGCGCATTTCTCAGCGGCCTCCGAACATGTGGCGCTACTCCGATCTGTTGCCCCTCCCCCAGGGCTTTACCCCGCGATTGCCCGTCGGTTTCACTCCGTTGTTTCAGGCTCCGCAACTCGCCCAGCGGCTGAGTGGAACCGCGGCTTCCGCGAATCTATACATCAAGAACGACGCAGTTTGTTTGCCGACCCTGAGCTTTAAAGATCGAGTTGTGGCTGTTGCCCTCTCCCAAGCTCGCGCCTTTGGATTCGACACTGTTTCCTGTTCGTCCACCGGGAACCTGGCAAATGCCGTCGCGGCGCACGCCGCACGCGAGGGCCTGAAGGCCTGGATCTTCATTCCCTCCGATTTGGAGCCCGCGAAGATTCTGGGCACAAACGTCTTCGGAGCGAAGGTGGTTCGCATCGCCGGCAACTACGATCAGGTGAACCGTCTGTGTTCGCAGATCGCGGACGAACATCGCTGGGGATTCGTGAATGTGAACCTTCGTCCGTACTACGCCGAAGGATCGAAGACGGTTGGATTCGAGATCGCCGAGCAGCTTGGATGGCGCCTGCCAGACAACATCGTCTGCCCGATGGCTGGCGGATCGCTGATCACGAAGATCAAGAAAGCTTTCGATGAGCTGATCAAGCTCGGTTTGGTCGAGCCGAAGGAAGTGAAATTCTTCGGCGCGCAAGCGACCGGATGCTCGCCGATTTCCACTGCGGTGAAGACTGGCAGTGGTGAAATTGAGCCGCAGAAGCCGAACACCATCGCGCGCTCGCTGGCCATCGGTAATCCGGCTGACGGACATTACGCAATCAAAACCATCAAAGGTAGCGGAGGCTGGAGCGAAGACGTCAGCGATCCGGAAGTGATCGATTCCATTCGCCTTCTCGCCGAGACCGAAGGCATCTTCACCGAGACCGCGGGCGGAGTCACAGTTGGAACGGCAGGCAAGCTCTATCGCCAGGATCGTATCCTGCCGGAAGAAACAACCGTTCTGTGCGTCACCGGAAATGGCTTGAAAACGACCGATGTGCTCGCCGGAGTTTACGAGACCGAGCGCCCGATCGCGCCCAAGCTCACGGAATTTGAAGCCTACCTGCAGCGGACGCTCGACGTCGAAGAAGTTCCCGGCGTGGTTGCAGCCGCGCAGGAAGCGGCGGGCGTCGGAGCGTAGTCATGCCAATCACCGTCCAAATTCCAACTGCACTGCGTCGCCACACCGACGGAGTGGGTTCGATCACCTGCGCGGCCTCGAACCTCAACGAGCTCTTTTCTGTGCTCGATGAAAAGTTTCCTGAGTTGAAGCCGCATCTACGCGATGACAAAGGCCAGATCCGCCGCTTCCTGAATATCTACGTGAACGAAGAAGATATTCGTTTTCTTGGCGGGCAGACCTATGCCTTTCAGGAAGGCGACGAAGTGTTGCTCGTGCCTTCGATCGCAGGCGGTCTAAACTAGCAGTCTCCCAAACCCGGCTCGAAACAGTTTCCCTTTGCGTCCCACTGCATAACAGATCACTCGCACAACTCTGTTCTCATTTGACTGTCTCCCGATGGTCATTGTTGGGTTCTCGGCGTGCGCAGAAGACTCGCGTGCGACTCGTCCCAGAAATGCTACCGATTTATTTGCCCGTGCGTCTCATGTGCCAAGTTGTCCTCCGAATCCCCGCGCTCCCCGGATGAGACGCGCTCCCGATTCGTTGCAGGAAGCTGTGGAGGTGCGCTATGAAGCTTCGCCTTTTTCTGGCTGTTTTTCTGCTTGGAGCCTCTGCAGCGGCACAACTCGACCTGGACACAGCTCCCATGGGAGGCGCAGATCTCGAGAAGCGGTTTAACTCTACTGCAGGAAACGGCCAACCAAGCGCCGGATTGGTTACGGTCCCTGAGCTGTCGATTCCTTCGAAGGCGCGAAAGGAATTCGATAAAGCGGTTGCGTTGATGCGGAAGTCAGAGCTGAAGCAGGCCTTGGAACACTTGAACAAGGCAGTCGTCATTTATCCTGCATTCCCCGGAGCCTACAACAATCTTGGCGTGGTCTATGCCCACCTCGGAGAGGTCGAGTGCGAGCGGGAATCGCTGCAGAAGGCGATCGAGCTTAACGATCATTTTGTTTTGGCATATTTGAATTGGGCGCGCATGAACCTTGCCAGTTCCGATTTTGCCGATGCCGAGGAGGCTTTGGACAAAGTTGCCACGCTGGATCCGGGCGATCCGACAGCGATCGTGCTGCTGGCATATTCTGAATTCATGCAAGGGCATCTGCAAGGCGCGATTAGCGCCAGTGAGCGAGCACATGCGCTGGCAAAGCCGCACGCGTTTGCTCATCGCGTGGCGGCGCGGGCCTTCGAGCGGCAAAGGCAATTCGACCGCGCCATCGCCGAGCTTAGGGTGTTTCTCAAGGAAGACCCCGGGGGATCTCTCGCCGGGGCGACGCGGAAAGAACTCGCAATCGTGCAAGCCGTCTCGCACTGAACAATCCGGTGATCCCTGCCCAGGGGGATTCCTGAACTCCAAAGTGCGCGAACGCGCAGTCCCGCCGGAGCTTACTCACTTCCAATCGGATTGCATCCCCGCACTACCCGTGTATAATCTAACTAACTGGTTAATTAAGTATGGCGAGACTTCTCCATCATCGTCAGGCCCTGCGCCGCCGCATGGGATCCCGTGGCCAGCCGGAAGAGAGCCGGGCCGCGATTCTGGCGGCGGCGGCGCGAGAATTCGCGGAATTTGGCGTTGCCGGTGCTCGCACCGATACCATTGCCCGCGAGGCCGGCGTCAACAAGGCACTCCTCTATTACTACTTCAAAGACAAGGAAACGCTGTACGGATCGGTGCTCGACGACTCCTTTGCCGGTTTGAAGGCGGCCGTTTTCAGCGTCCTCGATAGCCCGATGCCCGCCCGGGAGAAGATTCTGGCCTACGCGGGAGCCTACTTCGATTTCATCGCCTCCAACCAGCTTTATCCGCGGCTGATGCAGCGCGAGATGATGCGCGCGCGGGAAGGCAAGTCGCAACACATAGAAAAGGTCATCAAGAACTATATCCAGCCGATTTTTTTCAAGGTGAGTGCCGTGCTGCGAGAAGGGATTGACAATGGCGATTTTCGCGCCGTGGATCCGGCCCACTTCGTTCCGTCCATGATCGCCATCATAATTTTTTACTTCAGCGGCGCGCCCATGATGCAGAAAATTGTCGGTTTCAATCCCCTGACTCCAGAGCGAATCGCCGAACGGCGGGCCGCAGTGCTGGATTTCATTTCGGCGGCATTGTTTCGTCCCAAAAACAACGCTGCGCAAGGAGCACGCTGATGAGCGCGCGCAACCGATTCTTCATTCTTCTCAGCATCATCTTCGTCATCGCGGCGAGCTATTACTTCTTTTCCACCGATCATTCCCGCGACCTGGTCCTGATCGGCACGGTCGACGCGAACCAGGTGATCGTCAGCGCGCAAGTGGAGGGACGCATTCAGAAACTGCTGGTCGATGAAGGAACACCTGTAAAAGCCGGCGATTTGATCGCGGTTTTGGATGCCTCGGAACTACAGGCGCAGGAGGCTGCGGCCACGGCGACCATCGCGAGTCTGCGGCAGAAAGTCGAGGAGATGCAACACACCGAGAAATCGACCTCGGGCTCCACTTCCAGCGATGTGGCCAACGCGACAGCGAAGCTATCATCAGCCAAGGCGCAATTGATGCAGGCGAAAGCCGCGCTCGATCGTATCGAGAGCGACAGCCGACGCGCCATTGAGTTGGCGAAAGCAGGAATCGCTTCCGATCAGGAACGTGTTCAAGCCGAAACGAATCTGCAGGCGGCGCAAGCCACGGTGCAGGCCCAACAGGATATGGTCACTGCCGCTGAGGCCGATGTGAAAGCTGCCCAGGCCCGAACCTATCAGGCAAATGCGGCGAAGAGCACCGTGGCGGCGACCGAAGCGGATCTGAAGAATGCGATTGCGTTAAAGAATCAGGCCGCGGTGCGACTGGGTTACACCAACGTCTACGCGCCGGTGAGTGGAACGGTTTCGGTGCGGGCCGCGCGGCAGGGAGAGGTGGTTAACATCGGAACCCCGATCGTAACCATCGTCGATCTGAGCGATACCTGGGCGCGAGCGGCGATCCCCGAAACCTACGCCGATCATATTGGCTACGGCGACGTGCTGCGCGTTCGTTTGCCTGGGGGAACGGTCACCAACGGGAAAGTATTTTTCAAAGGCGTCGAGGGCGATTTCGCCACACAGCGCGACGTCAGCCGCCGCAAGCGCGACATCAAGACCATCGTCCTCAAGGTGAGGCTGGACAATCCGAAGGGAGCCTACGTCCCCGGGATGACGGCCGAGGTGCTGGTCTCGCCTGAACAATTGAAGGGCAGCAGCACGCAGACTGCCGCAGCGTCGGAGCGGCAATGACCGGCGATCTCAATTCGAAAGCGAACGGTGGCGCAGCACGTCCCGACCCGGCAACGGAGGAGACGGTTTATGATCCGGCGGCCCCGCCCGCAATCGAAGTGGAGCATATCGTCAAGAGATATGGAGATTTTACGGCAGTCGACGACGTCTCGTTCAGCGTGAAGGAGGGCGAAATCTTCGGATTGCTTGGTCCGAACGGTGCCGGGAAGTCGACGTTGATCCGCATGATGACCACGCTGATTCCGATTACGTCGGGTAAGGCGCGAATCGCAGGGCATGATGTGGCGAAGGAACCCGACGCCGCACGGCGCATGATTGGAGTGATTCCGCAGGCGCTGACCAGCGATCTGGATCTCACGGTCGAAGAGAACCTCAACATCTATGCCAAGCTGTATGACGTCCCCGCCAAGGAGCGGAAGAAGTCAATCGACGAATTGCTGGGGTTGGTGGACTTGACGAAGTGGCGGGATGCGCAAACCAAGACGCTGTCGGGCGGCATGCGGCGCCGGTTGGAGATCGCCCGCGGGCTCGTGCATCACCCGCGAATTTTCTTTCTAGACGAGCCGACAACGGGATTGGACCCGGTATCGCGTGTCGCAGTGTGGGAGATGCTGGGGAACATCAAAGAGCACCGGCGATTGACGATTCTGATCACGACGCACTACATGGACGAAGCGGACCGCTTGTGCGACCGGATTGCGATCGTGGATCACGGAAAGCTGGTCGCGCTCGATGCGCCCATGGCCCTGAAGGCGAGTGTGCCGGGCTCGAATGTGATTGAGGCGCAGTTCGAGAATCCTCCAGCGGACTGGGAACAAAAGCTGCGCGCGCTGAGCGAGGTCACGTCGGTGCAGCACGAAGGCGCGGGCATGTATCGCGTCTTGACCGGGAATGGCTCGCGAACCACGACGGAGTTGGTCGAGACCGCGGTTGCGGTCGGCGTACCGGTGAAATCGCTATCGGTGCAAAACACGACGCTCGACGATGTCTTCGTGCACTACACGGGGCGGCAATTGCGCGACGAATTGCAGAAAGCATATGCCTTCGTGATGCCGCAGAGGCCGGGGCTGCAGCCGTGAGAGTCCTGAGACCTGAGACCTGAGTCCTGAGTCCTGAGACCTGAGACCTGAGACCTGATGCAGGATTGGTGGAAACATTATGAGTCAGAGCAGTTACAGAGATCTGATCGCTTGGCAGAAGGGAATGGAGTTGGTGGCAATGATCTATGACGCTACGGAGGGATTCCCATCGCATGAGCAGTTCGGGCTTGTCAGCCAGCTTCGCCGTGCCGCCGTGTCGGTTCCCAGCAATATTGCCGAGGGAAAGGCCCATTATTCCAACCGTGATTTCGTCAGATTCCTTCGCCATGCACGCGGATCTCTCGCCGAGATCGAAACGCAGGTTCTGATTGCGCAACAGCGCAAATATCTGCCTGATCCCATAGCAACAAAGCTAGCCCACCACCTCGACGAATTAGGGCGCATATTGAGCGGACTGATTAATTCGCTGAGGGATCACGACCGTGCTCAGGACTCGGGACCCGGGTCCCAGGACTAACCCATGAACCGCATGATGGCCATTGTCGAGCGCGAAATGCGCAAGTTCTTCCGTTCTCCGGCGCTGATGCTGGCGTCGATGATCTTTCCGCTGGTGCAATTGATCATTCTTGGAAACGCATTTGGGGGGAAGATCCACGATGCCAAGATTGCGATTGTGGACCAGGACGGTGGACCGCAGGCGCTGAGAGTGAAAGAAGCATTCGATTCGGTGCGGGCGAATATTCGCACATTCACGCCGATCCCCTATAACAGTGACAAGCAGGCGATGGAGGATGTGCGCAACGGAAGACTGCAGGGAGCGGTGATCATTCCGCCGCAGTATTCGAGGCGAGTGTACGAAGACAACCATCCGCGGATCGCGCTGGTGGTCGACAACAGCGACAACTTCATGAGTTCGGCGGTCGAGTCTGAGTTGAGCGACCTGACCAACGCCTTGAATCAGCCCACGGTTTCGCCGCGCATCCTGCAACAGACCGCGCTTGAAATCGTGGAACTCTATCCCTACATCGAGTACATGAAGTACCTCCTGCCCGGTTCGCTGGTGTTGGCGATGTTTGTGTCGGTGATGATCGGCGGCGGGATGCTATACATCGACGATAAAGCCCGCGGTGTGCACGAAGGCTACCTGGTCACCCCGATTACCAAACTCGAGCTGGTTTTGGGGCTGAATGCCGCGGGGGCGATCAAAGCGGTGATGACCGGCGTGATCATTGTAGTGATCGGATCGATGCTGGCCGGGGTGGGCACGATCTTTCATCCCGCGACCGTTATCGGGCTGCTGGTCATGATCGTGCTGACATCGTTGGCCTTTAATACCATGATGTTTCTGCTCATGGTGCGAATCGAGGATCCGCTGGTCCCGCGCGCCATGTTCGGGATTCTCAACACGCTGTTGTTTTTTCCCAGCGGATCGGTCTATCCCATTCAGGCGTTTCCGCCCTGGCTGCGGGCAATCGCGAGATGTGATCCGTTTACCTATGCTGTGGACGGATTCAAATGCCTGCTGCTGAAGGAGACGAATCTCGCGGCCGTCTGGGGAGACATGCTGTTTCTCTCGATCTTCGCGGCAGTAACGCTAGGTATCGCCATTCCGTTGTTCAAGCGAACCCTGTAGAGATTGAGTAATTGGGAGATTTGGCAATTGGGTAATTAGAAAGCGCAAGAGCCGCTGCCTTTCAATTGTGCGATTACAAAATTGCTCGATTATTCAATTACTCAATCGCTCAATTTTTTCGGGAACTTTTGCTTTGTCCGCTGTGTCCGTTATGCTAGTGAGGTATGACGCTCCTGGACGCTCGAGAGTACGACGCGGATAAAGCGCGCAAAAAACGCACGAGAATCATTTCGGCAATCGTCATCATTCTGATCCTGCTTTTTCTGGGATGGTGGTTCCGGTTTTGGCCGCAGGAACATCTCGTGGGCCGCTTCTTCGGCGATCTCCAAAAGCAGGATTACAAGGCGGCCTACTCCATCTGGATGCACGATCAGAATTGGGCCCAACATCCCAACGACCACGCAAAGTATCCGTACAACGATTTCTACCGCGACTGGGGTCCGGGCGGAGAGTGGGGATTGGTCAAGACCTACAAAGTCTATGGCGCAAGCACTTGTCCGGGGCCGGGCAGCGGAGTCGTGGTCGATGTGATCGTGAACGATCGCACGGAGCACGCGCAGGTCTGGGTAGAGAAATCAGACACTACGCTGAGCTTTCCACCGTGTGAATTAATATTCCACTGAAAGCCGGTCTATGCCGGTGCCTGGCTGAGTGCCTCTACAGTTTTCGCCAGGCTGGCGTCATCGTTTACGTTGAGCGCCGTTTTCGAGCGGTCGATCTGCCGCATCAATCCGCATAGAACTTTTCCCGGACCTACTTCGATGAATGTCTGGACGCCTTGCGCGATCAGCAGGCGCATGCATGGATCCCACTGCACCGATCCGGTGACCTGGCGCACGAGGGTATCCAGGGCGCGCAAATCGTCAGTGACCAGTTCCGCAGCAACGTTGCAGGCCACCGGATAGACCGGCTTGTGCATTCCTACTTTTTTCAGATCGTTCTCCAGGCGGTCCTGCGCGGGCTTCATCAGCGAACAATGGAACGGTGCGCTGACCGGCAGGAGTTTGGCGCGCTTCGCGCCGCGTTCATCGGCGAGTTTTGCGGCGCGCTCCACTGCGGCGGTGTTGCCGGAGATGACGATCTGCTCAGGCGAGTTGATGTTCGCGGGTGAACAGACTTCGTTTTGAGCTGCGTCCCGGCACACGGCGGCGACTTTGTCGAAGTCCATGCCCAGAATCGCAGCCATGGCGCCCGACTCCGACGGGAACGGCTTCCTGCATGTACTTGCCGCGACTGCGAACCGTTCGCACGGCGTCGGCGAAGGTGAAGGTGCCGGAGGCGACGTGGGCGGAGTATTCTCCCAGGCTGTGGCCGGCAACGAACGCGGGCCGGGGGATGCGCGTTTCCAGCACACGGAGTGCTGCTATGGATACGGTGAGGATCGCCGGCTGCGTGATTTCGGTCAGTCGAAGCTGATCTTCGGGGCCTTCGAAGCAGACTTGCGAGAGCTTGTAGCCGAGAGCGTCGTCGGCTTCTTCGAAGGTCTGGCGGGCGACGGGATATTTCTCGGCGAGATCTTTGCCCATGCCGACTGCTTGCGAGCCCTGGCCGGGAAAGAGAGATGCGATGCAGTTGATTGGTTCTGTCATGACGTGAAGACTAAGTTCGGATTGTGTCACTGCCTTCAACCGCAGCCGGGCTGAATGAGCGCGCCAGTCCCTGCTCGATCGATCGGTTGATGCCCCGCTTCGGAAAATTCTGCGGCCACGCGCACGGCATTCTTCATGGCGTTCGCATTCGACGATCCGTGCGTGATGATGCAGACGCCCTTGACGCCCAGCAGCGGCGCTCCGCCGTACTCGGTGTGGTCGAGGCGCTTTTTGAAATCGGTGAACGCGCTGCGCGACAGCAGCGCTCCGACCTGCCGCGTGATGGTTGCTTTGAGCGATTCCTTAAGAGCGGTGCGGACCAGGTTGGCGACGCCTTCGGAAATCTTCAGGGCGACATTGCCGACGAATCCGTCGGCGACGATCACATCGACTTCTCCATTGTAGAGATCGCGGCCTTCGACGTTGCCGACAAAATTCAGCGGAAGCTGCTTCAGGAACTGAAAGGCCTCGCGGGTCAGATCGTTGCCCTTGGTCTCTTCTTCGCCGATCGAGAGCAAGCCGACGCGCGGATGCTCGATTCTTCGCCGAACATGGACCGGAAATAGACATCGCCCATCACCGCGAACTGCTCCAGATTCTGGCCGTGCAATCGACATTGGCGCCCACGTCCAGCAGCATGGCAGGATTGCCCGGAGCGGTCGGGAAAACCGCGGCCAGCGCCGGACGGTCCACGCCGGGAACCGCGCCCAGCACAATCTTGGCGGTCGCCATGGCTGCGCCGGTGTTGCCGGCGGTGACGAAGCCGTGAGCGCTGCCCTTCGCGCACCAGGCGGAGGCCGACGCGCATGGAAGTATCGCGCTTGGCGCGGATCGCCTCCACCTTGTCTTCCATGGTGATGTATTCGCTGGCGTGGACGATTTCGATGGGCAGGCGGGCAGCGGCGCGGTGGCGGCCGAGTTCCGGCCTTGAGATGTCTCCGGACCAACCAGCAGCACGCGCACGCCGTATTGGCGCGCGGCATGAATCGCGCCCTCGATTTCGGGTCTTGGGCGCGCGGTCCGAACCCATCGCATCCAGCGCGATCACGCTAGGCATGGTGTTGGGAAGACTAGCTGGCTTCTTCGACGTCGAGAACTTCGCGTCCCTTATAGTACCCGCACTTGGGACAGGCGCGGTGCGGCATCTTCTTCTCGTGGCAGTTCGGGCACTCGGAAAGGCTGTGGGCCTTGAGAGCATCGTGGGCGCGCCGGGTGGAAGTGCGCTTCTGGGAGTGTCTGCGTTTTGGATTCGGCATGGTATCGAATTCCTTTTCGGGGCTGAAGGGCCTGCCGCTCAATCTTAATTGGTGTCAATTAAATCCCTTGACCTGTAATTGATCTCGACGAACGGCGCGGCTAGCATGCCAGATTGCTAAGCTGACAATTGCTTCTAGTGCTCCAACTCGGCCGCGGACTTCCTTCAGCGCCGCCCAGCGCGGATCTTCCACCGGACGCAGCAGGAACATTGCTCCTGATTCAAGTTTTTGCCGCACTGCGGGCACAGACCCTTGCACTCCTCGCGGCACGTGATCTTCAAGGGCAGCGCCAGCAGGACCTGCTCCCGCAAAACATCTTCGAGCAGAACTCCGTCGCCCTGATAATAGCCGATCTCGGCTTCGGCATCGGTGACCGAGAGCTCGTCGCGGCCAGCGTCGGCGCCCAGCGGACGATAGAGCAACTCGAAGTCCGCGCTTACTCCTGTGGCACCGGCTCCAGGCAGCGGGCGCACTGCAGTTCCAACCCCGTCGACAGCCGCCCTCTCAGCCGGATGTCTTTGATGATCTGATGCTTGCCGTGATGCTCCTCGACCACTTCCGCGTGCCCGGACGCTTTCAAGCGGCGTACGCTGGCGGGCTTCGCCTCCCAGGTCGACGGCATCAGGCTGAAATTCCTCCTCAAAATCCAGAGGATGAAGTTCCAAATCTTTGATGTCGAGGAACATGGCGAAACCCTCCGCAGCGATCGCGCCGGTCAGCAGCCCGCGGAAGCACGCCAAGAGGCGTAAGTACCGCAAGGAGCAAGACTTAGGATAAAGGCTAGGTGGACGAAGTGTCAAGAAGTTCATGCTTGGATGCAGCCTATGAGAGTGCTAGACTATTCCTAGGAGATCCCTATGGCGACGTTGTATGTCGAGAATGTGCCCGATGACATTTATAAGGCTTTGCGCGAGCGAGCTCGCAAAAACCGTAAATCGATAGCGGCAGAAGTCATCGAATTGCTGGAACGATGGGTGCCGACGCGCGCCGAGCTGAAACGCCGCCAGAAACTCTACGACGACTTAGCCGAACTCCGCGCCAAACCTGCCGCCGGCCCAGGCCCGTTTCCCTCCGCTGAAGAAATGATCCGCGAGGACCGGGAACGGTGAGCGGATTCGTTATCGACGCCAGCGTGGCTCTGAAATGGTGCCTGCCAGCCAGTGACGAACTGTTTGTGAAGGAGGCCGAAAGCCTGCTCGCTTCCTACCTCCGCGGGGAAATTCCACTTGTCGTCCCAGATCTCTTTTGGATCGAACTGTCGAATGCCTTGTGGAAGGCAGTACGGAAGGGCAAGATCGAAGCTGCGACTGCCGAGAGGGGATACACCAAGATTGCAGACTTGGATATTCCGACGATCGCCAGCTTTGACCTGGTCCCCTCGGCCATGCAGATTGCAATCATCTATGGACGTACCGCTTACGATTCGCTGTATGTAGCTTTGGCTCGCGAATCGCGGATGGATCTTATGACCGCCGACGAACGCCTCGCCAACGCCCTGGCGCCACGGTTTCCGGTGAAATGGCTGGGCGCTGTGACTTTCTAAATCGACAATAAAGCCGCGATGAAAGCGGAAATCGAGGGTCCATTTCTAACGGCGTGTTCAGTGCGAGGCTAGAGTGGGGATGATCTCTGGAAGACGAATGTTTGTGCAGAAGCGGACGCCCCGCCCCCCAAGCGAATCAGGGTGAAGGAAAAACGTGTCGTCAGCTCTTGACGGACAAATTCAGGGAACTTCCCATCTGTCGGTTTCCCCAGAAAAATAGCGGGCTCTTGCCTAGTCGCTGAGCCTCAGGAGTTCGATGGTTCGCGGCGCAGTTTCCTCGAAGATCAATTTCCTGTCGATGTCGATGGTCGTTCTCGTCAGATGGTATGGGATGTACCATGCCACGGCTGCAAGTGGCACAAAGCTCAGCAGGCGCAGCGGCTCTGCAAGCGCTGACGCTTCGAACTCCGGGATCGACATCGCGTAAATGAGGTATCCGAAGCAACAGGAAAGAAGGATGACGATGGAATGCTGCTTGAATACCGGAAGAGTGCAAGTAAAGGGCAACTTGCGGAATCGAATGAGTACGATATTGGCCAACAGAACCGAGAAGATACCGACAAGCGAGGCATGCAGAACCGCAATTACCGGATCTTCCAGATACATGTAGGCGCCCATCGTTAGGGCCAGGATCCCGGGCAAGACTGCGACCAGCATGATTCGCCTTGCCAGGCTCTCACTCTCTTGCTTGTCCGGATCGACCATCAACTGGAAGACCCAGTTGGCGCGCAGTTCGACGGGAATCTCGAACACGATGCGCAAACCCACGATAACCAGAAAGGTGAGGATGAACGGTACTGACAGGGCAGCAGGAGACACTGCTGCCTTCTTGAGCGACCGGGCGCCTTCAAAAGCCGCCATCAGGGCCTGAGAGGCGAGCACGAGTGCCAGGCCGGCGACGCCAGTCAGAATCAGGCGGTGTGCCTCGCTGCGCAGGAGCGTGGTCCTCACAAAACGAAAGCAGGCTTTCTGGAACGGCGTTCTCAACACAAAACGGTCCCACAACTCGGACCTCAGAGGCTTACGGTTGTGCAATAGAGCCGCTCCTTCGCTAGTCTCGGCGATCCGAATAAAGTGACGACGATAGCCCATGGCATAGGCGGCGAGAGCAAATGCGGTCAAGATCGCGATCGCAGGAAAAGTCAGCCTGGAGAGTTCGCTCAACACGGGAGTGGCGCATCCGCGCAAGGACTGACACAATCCGACAAACCAGCACGAAGGCAGCAGGAATGTCCAGAAGGGAGCAGGTCCTTTGACTCGGCGCAGCAGGTCCGGTATGGCGAAACTGGTGCAGAGGAGCGCGACGAGATAGACCACAATCATCCCGCGAATATAGGTGGATACCCGGCGGAAGCCTCCCGGAGGGAGCACCGTCATGAGCAGGCCCAGCATCGAGAACACGGCCAGAAACGAAAAGATGCTAGAAAGAACGACCCCCACGGCGTGCACGGCGGCAAACTTCAGAAAGAATACGAACTGACTTTGGGCAGCGGCGACGACGGTGGGAAACAGGATGCAGGATGCCGCGTTTACATCGATGGCCACGATGCTCACCAGAAAAAGCACTGCGACAAGATTGGCGAAGAAGATCGTGCGCGTGGAGATCGGCAAGGGGACCAGATTGATGTAGTCGCGGCGGTCGGGAAAGATGGCGTCCCAGCGCCACACGGCAACTGCTCCCGTTACCGTCATCGAGAGGACGACAAAAAAATACTCGTCCGGAAACGCGATCAGCAGTGTGTCGACATGAGCCTGCCCACGCAACCATTGCAACAGGGAGCCGTATTTGTTGAAGAGGAGGATAGAAACGAATCCTCCCGGCACAGCCAGGAAGGTGAGGACGAGGCCGATCCCGATGCTGACGCCCTCGCTGTCGGAATCGCCGCCGCCTCGAAAAATTCGAGCCGTGAATAGTTCGACTAAGCGCCAGAAGGGACGCTCCCGATAGATCGCCCACCTGTCCTGGAAGGCGTCTGCAAGGCTCATGCCGCCCTCATTACATCGATGATTTCGCGGGCCACGCTCATCGTATCCGTGTCATCCACTAAGTGCAGAAACGTGTTCTCCAGGGATTGGCCAAGGATTCCGCGAATGTTCGAGACGGAATCCTGAGCGATTACCGATCCCTTGCGCAGAATCAATACGTCGGAGCAGACCTTCTCAACGACCTCCAGGACGTGCGAGCAATAGAACACGAGTTTGCCGGCGCGCCCGAGTTCCTGCACCAGGTTCTTAAAGATCAGGGCTGAAGTCACGTCGAGCCCGGAGAGCGGCTCATCGAAAATGAAAATTTCCGGGTCGTGCATGATGGCAGCAATCAGCAGAATGCGCTGGCGCATGCCTTTCGAATATGTGCTGATCGAAGCGTGCCGATGAGGGCGCAACGAGAAGAGCTCGAGCAAGGCGTCGATTTTGCTCTCCATCAGAGGGCGGTCGATGGCGCGCAACGTTCCGACCATCTCCAGGTATTCCCAGCCGGTCAGGTAGGGATAGAGGTACGCTTCTTCCGGAACGTAGCCGAGGCGTTTTCGGTAGCCTTGCAGATCGTCCTGAATCCGGTGGCCATCGAACTGAACCACACCGCGGGTCGGCTCCAAAAGTCCGGTAAGCATCTTCACCGTCGTGCTTTTGCCGGAACCGTTCGGACCAAGACAGCCGAGTACGACTCCCGGACGCAAGCAGAAGGAGAGATCCTGGACGGCAGGCACAGACGCGTAG
Organism: uncultured Acidobacteriota bacterium; assembly: GCA_963807095.1. Taxonomy (GTDB): domain Bacteria; phylum Acidobacteriota; class Terriglobia; order Terriglobales; family Acidobacteriaceae; genus Sulfotelmatobacter. The sequence continues at coordinate 796,699 of CAWEAF010000006.1, forward strand.
TGTTTACGAAGGTGTACAGCTTCGAGCATGGAACCCCCCCACATGCGAAGGCGATCGAGAAGGGCGGTCGAGCAACAGCGAAAATAATCCTGCGTATTGAGACACCGAGGATCAGGAAAGAGTTCCAGATCTCTTGTGAGAAAACGTAGTTCCCGTCGTTCTGCTAGGGCATCTTCAGCCCGAGCGCCTTTACCGTGTTCTCGTCGAGCACCGCTTTGCCGTTCTCCTTCGTGACCACACCGAAGCTGCCGGAATAATCCCACATGGCCCATCCAATGCCGTGGCGCTCGAGGGAGGTGCGGACGTCTTTGATCCAGGCAGCGCGATCTTGCGGATCGGCATGGCGATAGACGCCGAATTCGTTGCAGATCAACGGCACGCTGTTGCGGCGGGCCCAGTCGGCAGCCTGGTTAATCTCCGCGTCGATCCGCGAGGCATCCCAGTGATCTTGCCCGTAGCGGATGACGTCGAGACGGTGAATCGCCTCCGGCTCCAGCTCGGCGACCTGCGCCGCATTCTGCGGATCGGAAGGATAATGCAGGCCCTTCAGCCAATGCCAATAGAACGCTCCCCAGGTCGCGCCCTGATGGGTGAAGATGTGCGGATCGTAGAAATGGAAAACATAGATCACGTTGGGATCGCGAAGCGGGTCGAGAAAAACCATATCGGTATCGTCGTCCCAGTTGGCCCCGGCGGCGATGATGGTATGAGCAGGCGCTGCCTGGCGAATCGCCGCGGCAAGCTTGGACTCGACCCCATACCAACGGTAGCGGTCATGCATCTCGGGTTCGTTGAGAATCTCGAAGAACACCCGCTCGGGATCCCACGAAGAATAGTGCCGCGCCACGGTGCGCCAGAAATCGGCGAAGCGTTCGACGAAGTCGTCTTCTTTGAGCCGAGCTTTGAAATCGCCGTCGGGGTGGATATCAAGTTCGACGGCGAGGCCGGAGTCGAGGATCATCTTTATCGCGGCGTCGAGATAGCCGAAATATTCGTCGCGCCCGCCGGGGCGACGAGAGGCGTCCATCATGGGTTGCGGATTCACGCTGAGGCGGACGTGGTCAAATCCGGCGGACTTGATCAGCGCGATGTCGGAGGCAGTCGTCCAGGTTTCGAAGTGCTCTTTGGTGTATCCCCTAGGGTCGTAGACCTGTGCGAACCATTCGCTGAGGTTGATTCCGTGGCGAAGGTGAGCGAGGCGCGACGGCGGGACGGAAGAGGCCGGAGTCGTTTGCGCGAATGAGACAGCGGAAAAGAGCAGAAGAATAGCGATGCAGTTGCGGATCATGGGTTCCTCTTTGAAGCGTCCAACGCTTGTGCAGCTTGCGAATGCTGGGGCGAGACGCCCGCGCGACCGCCGGCGGGACGCCGGCGTTACCTCGCGTTGTCAACCTAAAATCGGCAGAGAGCGAATTCGCTTCTTTGTCGCCGCGTAGATCGCGTTGCCCAAGGCGGGAGCGAGCGGCGGAACCGATGGCTCGCCGATGCCCGTGGGCGCCTCCTGGCTTGGTACAGCGTAGACCTCCACTGTTGGCGTCTCCTCCATCCGCAGCGGCGCGTAGTCATCGAAACTCCCCTGCACGACGCGGCCTTTGTCGATGGTGATCTTCGCCCGCAGCGCATTCGCCAGCGCGTAGACAATCCCGCCCTGAATCTGCTGTTCGAGAATCGCCGGATTAATTACCTGACCGCAATCGACGGCGGCCACTACGCGATGTATGCGCGGCTGATCGGCTTCCATAGTGATCTCAACGACCTCTGCCATGTACGAAGAAAAACAGCCGAAACAGGCGATCCCACGGTAGTGCCCTGCGGGGAGAGGTTTGTCCCATGCCGCTTTTTCCGCAGCGAGTTGGAGGACGCCGCGCATGCGAGCCGTCTTCCAGGTGGTCGTGAAGTAGGGAAGATCTTGGTCCTTGGCCAGCAAGTGAAGGCGATATTGCAGAGGATCTTTCCCCGCCGCGGCCGCGAGCTCGTCGATGAAGGACTCCAGGGCGAACGCCGCTTGCAGCGCATAGACCGAGCGCATCCAGCCAAGCGGCACCGGAGTTTCGATCATCACATATTCGACCAGGTAGTTGGGAATTCCGTAGACAGGCCCGGCCTCATCCGGCAGGTCGGGGTCGACCCCGTTGGGAACGGGCTGGCCTTTCTGGCCGCTGATCGACGGAGCGATCAGGCGGTGCGTGAGTCCGACCGGGAATCCTGAACCGTCGAGAGTCGCGCTGAGTTGATGGATACTCGCGGGGCGATAGGTCGAAAAGCGCATGTCATCTTCGCGCGTCCAGATCACTTTTACCGGAGCGTTGATCGTTTTCGACACCAATCCAGCTTCGACGGCGTAATCATGCTCGAGACGCCGGCCGAAGCCTCCGCCCATCAGGGTGACATTGACCTTGACCTGGTCGGGATCGAGTCCGAGCGCTGCTGCCACCGAGTCACGGCAATCTTGTGGCACCTGGGTCGGGGCCCACAGTTCGCAGGTTGCGCCGCGATAATCGGCGGTGCAGTTTCCTGGTTCCATGGGAGCATGGGCCATGAAGGGCAACGTGTATTCGGCGGAGATATGACGACCGGTAACTTTGGCAGGATCACCCGCCGAGAACACGGCAGCGCCTTTCTTGGATGCGGCCTGCTTCAGCGAAGCCATGAAGGTCGCAGTGTCCAGTTCTTTGTTCGGGCCCTCCTCCCAGGTTACGTTCAGCACGCGGCGGCCTTCCATTGCGGACCACACGCTGTCAGCGACGACGGCGACCGCCGAGTCTCCAATCTTCCCTGCGTAGCTGACGCCGGAAATCTTTTTTGACTCCTTGTCGTCGAAGCTTGCGACCTTGCCGCCGATGACTGGACAGCGCGCGAGCACGGCATACTTCATGCCGGGAACGCGAAAGTCGATTCCGAATACAGCCTTCCCTTGAACTTTTCCTGGAGTATCAAGGCGCGGCAAGCGTTGGCCGACGATCTTGTAGCTTGCACTCGGCTTCAGTGGCACGTCGGACGGGATCGGCAATCTCGAAGCGCTTTCGGCCAGGTCGCCGTAGCTCAGGCTGCGGTTGGACGCGGCATGCTTGATGAGCCCGTTCTCCGCCTTGCAGGCCGAACGAGGAACATTCCAGGTGAGAGCGGCGGCCGAGATTAACATTTCGCGGGCGGTCGCTCCCGCTTTGCGCATCGGATCCCAACAGGTGCGAATGCTGGCGCTGCCGCCGGTGGTCTGATCGCCGAAAAGGGTACTTGCGCCGGCTTGCTCAATCTCGATCTGCTTCCAGTCGGCCTCGAGTTCCTCGGCGAGAATCATGGGCAGCGCAGTACGGACGCCCTGCCCCATCTCGGAGCGCGCTACGACGATGGTGATTTTGTTGTCGGGAGTGACGCGAACGTAGGCATTGGGCGAGAAAGATTCCTGCCGGCTTCTTCCGTGCGGCAGGTAAAAGCCGACCACGAGCCCGGCTCCGGCGGCAATTCCAGCGCCCACAAAATCGCGTCGCGAGAGTGGGCTCATCGCGCACCCCCGCTCAGCGGCAGTTCGGGCCGGTACGTGGCGATCTTCTTGACGCCCTTTTCGGCGGCGTCGGCGGCCGAATGGATGGCCTTGCGGATGCGTTCATAAGTCCCGCAGCGGCACAGGTTGCCGTTCATCGCTTGCGTGATCTGCTCGTCCGTCGGGTGCGGCGTTTTCTTCAGCAGCGCCGCCGCCGACATGATCTGTCCGGTCTGGCAATACCCACACTGCGGAACCTCTTCGGCGATCCAGGCTGCCTGCAGGATGTGCAGTTGATCGGCGGGCAGGCCTTCGCTGGCGGAAAGTCCTTCGATGGTGGTGACACTCTTGCCGGCGACCTGTGATACCGGCGTCGAACACGAGCGGATCGGACTGCCATCGACGTGCACGGTGCAGGCGCCACAAAGTCCCGCGCCGCATCCGTATTTTGTCCCGGTGAGTTCGAGGGTATCGCGGAGGACCCAGAGCAGAGGGGTTTCAGGAGAGACAGAGACTTTCTTCTCACTTCCGTTAACGCGGAGCGTGATATCGGCCATGTTCACCCGGTTGTCTTGGGAACAGCACAACATGGTACTCAACCGGAAGGAAAAGGGGAAATGAGGCGGACTTCAGACTGCAGCCTCTTGGGGAATCTGAATGTCGCGCGAGTGCCCTGGCATCTGATCTATTTCAGCTGTGCCAATTTCTGGGTGGCCAGTTGTCCGGCTTCGTTGGCAGGATTCTCTTTCTTGACTTGCTCGTACATGCGCTTGGCATCGAGCGGCATGTTGGAGTTCTGATAGAGGTCGGCTAACTGCAATTGCGCCGTCACTTTGCTGACCGAGGTGGTCGGCTTGTTGATCAGTTCCTGATACAGGGCGACGGCGTCTTTTGTACGCTTGGTCTGGCCATAGAGGGAGGCAAGGGCGTCCTTGGCAAGAGAGGCCACTTCGCGATTTCCGGTGGAGGCTACTTCTTTGAAGTTGCGCTCGGCGGCGGCGTTGTCCGACAAATCGGCCGCTGTTACACCCAGAAAATAGTGCGCCATGTCGGCGGTCCGAGTGTGGGGATAGTTGCTAACGATGGCCTGGAACTTCTTTTGGGCCGCTTCGGCGCGCTCTTTGGCCGAAGTGAAAGTCGGGAAATCAGGCTGTTCCGGCGCACCAGCAGGTCGCAACTGGGTATCGAGAGTGCGTACCGCCTGGGAGAGTTCAAGGCTGGCCTTTGCGTCCTGGGCATTCAGGTAATACCAGCCGCCGGCGACGCCGCCGATGACGATGATGGCAACGATTGCGGAAATGATGAGGGTAGAACGATGTTCAACGGTCCAGTCGGCGGTTTTTTCGGCGGCCCGGATGGTGCCACGGCTAAAAGCATCCTGTTTGAGTTGATGGCGGGTTTCTGCGCGCACGGACTTCCCTTCTAACGGTAGGAATGGCTGGCCAAACCAATAGTCTAACAGGCGTAAAACTGGGGGTCAAAAGCGGAGTACGCTAGGCGAGGATGCTAGCGGAGAGCGGCGATCGGCGGCCGAACAGTCGGGCGGCATTTTGGTGAGCGTAAGGCTGTTATCGAAAGTTACCAACCTCACCACTTTCACCGCAACATAGTTGGAGAGGGCCGCTTTCATTCAATCCCGTAGAGCGCCTCCGAAACGCTGTACTGGAGCAGCACCAAGAAAAATGCAGTTATGGTACACAACGTACCGGCGATATACCAGCTAGCAACGAATCCACGACGCTGTCTTAGGACAAGAACATTTGCCAAGGCCGGAACGCCGAGAAAGAAGAGGATTAAGTGAACAACATAGAAACTGGGTCCGAGAATCGCACGGCTGCGCACGGCGCCAAGAGTAACCAACATGACAAGCTCCGCCGCGAAAAATGCCAGTACCAAAGAAGATGTGAACCAGAGCCAGCGGCGGGGTTGCTCGAACTTCACCACCACCCGGTCCAGAAAGAAGCAGTACAGCATGCTGGCCACAAACGCAACGGGAATTGAGAGAGCGATCCCAAATAGCTCCATAGAGTCAGCAATGCGATTTTCTGCCGGACTTCAGTATGCCCGAAGCGAAGTCTCTGTGCACCTACAAGTTAACTTTGCCGGAAGGCGAAGGGCATTTGGATAAAGACTCATGGTTGCCGAAAAGTCGCCCCGTCACTGATTTGCCTCTCGGCTGAGTATGTTGACATAACAAATGACTGTTGTGCTCCATTTGGGCGCCGCCGTTTCGTCTTTCACATTCCCATGGCATTCTGCTACCCTGCGACTTCTGTTTTTCCAGGGAGGAACCTGCAACGATGCCATCACACAAGCGGTTGTTTTCAACCCTTGCTGTCCTGTTGTGTTTCGCCTTTTCGTTATCCGCCGCCGACAAGAAATCCAAAGAAAACAAAGCGGAAGACAGCAAGCCATCTTACGAACAGCCGCAGCCGGCGACAGAGAATCTTGATCTCAACATGTACCAGCACATCCGCGAAGAAGGCTTGTCTCACTCGCACGTGATGGATTATGCCTCGGGGCTGATGGACGGGATCGGCCCGCGGCTGACCGGGTCTCCAAATCTGAAGCGCGCCAACGAGTGGACCCGCGATCAGTTCACCGCCATGGGCTGCACGAACGCTCACCTCGAAGACTGGGGCGAATTCGGCATCGGCTGGCGGCAACTCAACACCTGGGTGCGGATGTCGGCGCCCGACACGGCCGTGTTCATCGCGCAGGCGCTGCCCTGGTCCCCGTCGAGCCATGGCGCCATCAGCGGGAGCGCGGTTTGGGTGGACGCCAAGGATGAAAAGGATCTCGAAAAGTACAAGGGCAAGCTCGCGGGGAAAGTTATCTTCTTGGGCCCGATGCGGGATGTGAAGCCTGTCGACAAGGCTCTTTTCAAGCGCGATGACGACTCTGACCTGAAGAAAATTACCGAATATCCGGTGCGGGTCGGCGAACGCCCAGACTTCTTTCAGGAGTTCCTCAAACGGCTGGAGTTTCGCGAAAAAGCAGGGAAGTTCTTCGCGGACGAACACGCCGCAGCCATTGTCGTGCCGAGCCGGGACGGGCGCGATGGCGGTGGATCGGGTGGAACCATCTTCGACGATGGTGGTTCGGGCATGGGCTGGTTCACTTACCAGCGCGAACACGCCGAAGCCTTGCCGATCGTCGTCATGGCCATCGAGCACTACGGCCGCGTCTACCGGCTGCTGAAGGGGAATGTTCCCGTCTCGATCGAAATGGACGTAGAGACCGAATTCACCGGCGATCACGAGCACGGCTTCGACACCCTTGCGGAGATACCGGGAACCGATCCCAAACTGAAAGATGAAGTGGTCATGGTCGGCGGCCACCTGGACTCGTGGGCGTCGGGCACCGGCGCGACCGACAACGGCGCGGGAACGGTCGTTGCCATGGAGGTCATGCGCATCCTGAATGCCTTGCATGTACAGCCGCGGCGGACCATCCGCGTTGGGCTATGGACGGGAGAAGAGCAAGGCGAGTTCGGGTCGTATGGCTACGTCAAGCAGCACTTCGGGTTTGTCCCGCTCTCGACTGCTCCCGACCAGTTGAAGCTGCCGGATTTCATGCGCAAGCCTGCCGGGCCGGTGCAGCTCAAGCCAGACCAGCAGAAGATTTCCGGATACTTCAACGTCGACAACGGATCAGGCAAGATTCGCGGCATCTATCTGCAGGAGAATGCTGCGATCGCGCCGGTCTTCCAGCAGTGGATGGCTCCCCTGGCCGACCTTGGCGTCACCACGATTACGATGAGGAATACCGGCGGGACGGATCACGAGGCGTTTGATTCGGTCGATATCCCGGGATTCCAGTTCATCCAGGAGCCGCTTGATTACGGCTCGCGCACCCACCATTCCAACATGGATTTGTATGAGCGCCTGCAGCCCGAAGATCTGGCCCAGGCGGCGACCGTGGAAGCCATCTTTGTCTATAACACGGCGATGCGCGACCAGATGCTGCCTCGCAAGCCCATGCCGCATCCGGAGCTCGAAGAGCAGCGCAAGGCTCCGCTCAAGAACGTGATGCCGGGAGCGGAAAAGGCGGCGGAAGAACAAGAAAAGAAGCCGGGGATGTGAACCGGAAACAGCCTTCACCACAAAGGACACGAAGGATCACGAAGAAAAGCTGCCTTTCTTCGTGATCCTTCGTGTCCTTTGTGGTTATTGCATTTGTTTTCACCCAAGCGCCGCCTTGCTCCCGTTAACCACTTTGGAGTAGCCTCGTCTAAATTCTATCCTTCCGTCCGGGGAGTCTCCTATGGCTGCTATTCACCTGGTGATCAACAACCGTCCCCACGAGGTCGATATCGCTCCCGATACGCCTCTGCTGTGGGTCCTGCGTGACAAACTGAACATGACGGGCACGAAATACGGATGCGGGATGGGGCTGTGCGGCGCCTGTACTGTACATCTCGATGGCGAAGCGGTGCGCTCGTGCCAGACGCCAGTGGCGTCGGTCGGCAAGAAGAAGATCACGACCATAGAAGGGCTGTCGGCCGACAATTCGCATCCCGTGCAGCGCGCGTGGATCGCCGAGCAGGTGCCGCAGTGCGGATATTGCCAACCGGGACAGATCATGTCGGCTGCGGCGCTGCTGAAGCAGACTCCCGAGCCCACGGACGAGCAGATTGATTCCGCGATGATCGGCAATCTCTGCCGTTGCGGCATGTACCAGCGAATTCGGCGCGCCATTCACCGCGCGGCCGGGGAAGGAGCTTAGTCATGGCTATCAATCGCAGAAAATTCGTCGTGGGAAGTGCGGTCGCAGGCGCGGGACTCGTGATCGGGCTGCGGTTTGCCGTACCTGAGCTGCGTTCTCAGGAATCGGATAAGGCCAAGAAGAAAGCTCCGCCGAATCCCTTCGATGCCTACATTCACGTGAAACCCGACGGCAAAATCTCACTGATCGTGGCGAAGTCGGAAATGGGGCAGGGAATCAAGACCGGGCTGGCGATGATTCTTGCCGAGGAAGCCGACGTCGATTTCAACACGGTGACGGTGGAGCAGGCCGAGACGCGGCCCGATATCTACGTGCACATGGGGACCGGCGGAAGCGGCAGCACGATGGAAAACTTCACGCCGTTGCGTCGTGCCGGGGCGACCGTGCGCGTGTTGATGATTACGGCGGCAGCGCAGAAATGGAATGTGCCTGTCGGCGAGTGTGAGGCGACCAAGGGAACCGTCGTCCATGAGAAATCGTCGCGCCGCGCAACCTATGGCGAACTCGTGGAAGCGGCTTCGAAGCTGCCTCTGCCGGACCCCGAAAAGGTCGAACTCAAAGACGAGGCGGAATTCACCCTGATCGGGCATGCCACTCCGCGCGTCGATATTCCATCGAAGGTGAACGGGAGCGCACAGTTCGGCCTCGATGTGCGCGTTCCTGACATGTTGTTTGCTGTCGTGGCGCGCTGTCCGACGTTCGGCGGCAAGCCGGCGAAATTCGACCCCGCGAAAGCGAAGGCGGTTCGCGGTGTACAGGACGTTTTTGAAATTCCTGCCCTCGGCAAGGACATGTTTACCGCCGGAGGCATCGTTGTGGTCGCCGATTCCACATGGGCCGCGATGAAAGGCCGCGAGGCGCTCGAAATTAGTTGGGACCGGGGCCCCGCCGCCGCTGAGTCCAGCGAAAAGCTGTACGAGGCGTTGCGGACGACCGCAGCGAAACCCAGCAAGCGCGTCCGCAATGATGGCGACGTGGATCTCCCTCTGCCGGATGGTGCGAAGCGCGTGGAGGCCGTGTACGAGTTTCCCTATTTGGCGCACGCCACCATGGAACCGATGAACATCACCGCGCATGCGCGCAATGGTTCGGCCGAAGTGTGGGCGCCGACGCAGTCGCCCGACTGGGTGCAGCGCACAGTCGCCAAAATTCTTGATCTGAAGCCAGAGAAGGTGATCGTCCACACGACCCTTCTCGGCGGAGGCTTTGGCCGTCGCTACATGGCGGACTATCCCGCTGAGGTCGCGCAGATCGCAAAGAAGACGGGGAAACCGGTCCAACTCGTATGGTCGCGCGAAGACGATATGACGCACGACTTCTATCGCCCGGCGGCCTGCCATTCGATGCGCGGCGCCATCGATAGTTCGGGCAGGCCTCTGGTCTGGTCGCACGGCATGGCTTCCACGTCCATTGCGGCATTCTGGAATTCTCCCAGCGCGGCGGAGCGGTCGGAAGTTGGCGGCGCTGAGCAGATGCCCTACGCCATTCCGAATGTTCGACTCGAGTACAGTCCGGTCGCCAGTTCAGTTCCGCCGCTGTGGTGGCGTTCGGTGGAGCACTCGTTCAACGGATTCGTGGTCGAATGCTTCATTGACGAACTCGCTGCGGCCGCGGGTAAAGACCCGGTGGAATTTCGCCGCAGTCTGCTGGTAAAGCCGGCCACCTGGAAGGCGAAGAATGAAGAAGATCCGGATCCAGACCGCCTGCGCGGAGTTCTTGACCTCGCGGCTGAGAAGATCGGCTGGGGCAAACCGCTGCCAAAGGGCCGAGGACGCGGCATTGCCACGTATCATTCGTTCGGCAGCTACATCGCCGAGGCCGCGGAAGTCAGCGTGAACGGCAGAGGATTCAAGATTGACCGCATGGTGGCCGCAATCGACTGCGGCCAGATTGTCAATCCGGAATCCGTGCGCGCGCAAGCGGAGAGCGCCATTGTTTACGGGCTCAGCGCGGCGCTGAAGAATGAGATCACGATCAAGAACGGCGCAGTGGAGCAGACGAATTTCGATGGCTATGAACCGATGCGCATCAACGAGGCGCCGCCGATCGAAGTCCATTTGCTGAAAAGTAAAGAAGAGCCGGGAGGTATGGGAGAGCCGGCTTTGCCCCCCGCCGCGCCGGCGGTGGCGAATGCCATCTTCGCAGCTTCAGGGCAGCGGCTGCGGAAGCTGCCGTTTCAATATAAAGCGTAAGGGCGCTGAAGAAGCAAACGCCGCCGAGGGTGTCGGCGGCGCTCATCTCATCGGGAATCTTCTACCGCGGGGCTTCCTCCAGCATTCCCTGCTCGAGTTTTTCCTGGCACTCGATGCAGTGTCGAGTCCACGGCACGGCTTCCAGGCGTTTGGAATTGATCTCTTTGCCACAGCTGATGCACTCCCCGAAACTGCCTTCGCGGATGCGGGCGAGCGCTTTGTCGACCATCTGAAGCAACTGGCGATCGTTGTTGCTCTGACTGAAGAGAAATTCCTTGGTATACGAACTGGCGGCACGGTCCGCAATGTCCTGGGCAGTGTCCTCGTCCGTAGTGCGGCCGTCAGCTTGGTTCCGGGTGACGGTGCGGCGCAAGTCCTGCTGCCGGGATTCTAAACGTTTCTTGAAAGCTTCGAGCTTCTTCTTATCCATATGTTCACTTCACATCTAAAACTGCATTCCAAAAAATGCTTATCAAACTCTTAGGACGCCCCGTCTCCGAGGCGTCCGTCGTCCTACAGCCAAACGAAGATGATAAGCGCGGGAATTAAGATGCGTCAACCACCCGAATGGGTGCGCGTCGGCTCGAAGATTTTGACCACAGCAGAAGTAGCCCTGGAGCAAGGCCACTAATGCAAACAGTATATGGCTGACCTAAGAGAGAAATTCCCCTCATCGCGGGAGCGGATCTTTCATCGACGCCAGGGCATATCCCATCACCGCCATGGCAGCGGCATTCTCGCGAAGTTCGGACGGAACGATCTTGTCGAGCGTGTCGGCAGCCGTGTGGTGATAATTGAAGTATATGCGGCCGTCCTGCATGAGGCCGAGTGCGGGCACTCCAGCTTCGGACATCGCAGAGATGTCGGCTCCGGGCGGATAGATGCTCGGTTGCAGCGCGTTCCCTCCAAAACTTTGAAGAACCGACAGCACCGGGCGCAACAGTTCGGCGGCCGCCGGCGAGATCTTACTTTCGAAGCCCAGAGGATGAGCCGCGCCGGAATCGCTTTCAATGGCGGCGATGTGCTTGGGGAAATCCATGGCATGATCTTTGCTATACATCTGGCTTCCGGCGCCTCCGCTTTCCTCGTCCATCCACGCAATCACCCGCAGGGTGCGTTTGGGATGCAGGTGCAGCTTCTGCAGAATCTCTGCGGCTTCCATCGCGACAGCTACTCCAGCGCCGTCGTCAATCGCTCCAGTTCCCAAGTCCCACGAGTCCAAGTGTCCTGAGACAACCACGATCTGTTCCGGATGTTCGCTGCCCTTCAAGTCGGCGATCACGTTGTACCCGGTAACGTCAGGAAGCTTCTGCGGAGTGAGGGTAAGATGCATGCGGACTTTTCCCTCCGCGGCCAGATGCGCGATCAGGTCGGCGTCTTCAGCCGTGACGGCGCCTTCCGGAATTCCAGCCGGCATGCTGAACCCGGTATGGGGAAGGCGATAGTCCGCGTTGCCGACAGAGCGCACCAGAGCGGCAGAAGCGCCGAGTTCCGCTGCGGCGCGGGCGCCGGCTGCGCGATAGCGCACGGCCTCCCCGTAAGCGACGAAGGCGAGTCCGCCGGCCGCTTTCTGCTTGTCGAAGATTTCGTTGAACAGAACGATCTTGCCCGCGACGCGATCGTGCCCTAAGGCCTTAAGTTCATCGAAATTGTTGACCACAACCACCTCAGCCGTGAGTCCCTCGGCGGGAGTCGAAGTGCTGCCGCCAAGTGCCGTGAGGACGATCTTCTGTTTTGTATCCGGGGCTTGGCCTGGGTATTCCGTAAGCTCCGCGGTCTCGGCGCCTCTCACCCAGTGCGGAACTTTGACCTCCTCGAGTTGCACATCCAACCCGAGTTGCCGGAGTTCGGCGGCGACGTAATCCACCGCGAACCTGGCCTGCGCCGATCCGCTGGGACGGGGCCCGATGTTCTCCGTAAGGTGCGCAACCTGACGATAGGCGTAGTCATCCGCCAGAGCCGCAGTCTTAATCGCGACCAATTGATCGAGTAGCTGCGCGGGGAAGTTCTCTTGCTGCGCTGGTGTCATTTGAGGGATGGCGCCAAATGGTGGTTGCGCCGGCCTCGACTGAGTTTGAGCGGCCGACATCTCGGTTAGGCAAGACAGACTGAAAAGAATACTGAAAGCAAGGCGCACATGGCTCATGGGACGTTCAGTGTATCGAAAGGGGAACGCGAAATGGAAAACTCCACCCTTGCAAAAAAATGGCCCCATTCCTGGGGCCACATTTTCAAGAGGCGAGAGTTGGTAGGTAGTGTCAGGAAAGGCGATGCAAGACGCCGTTCCGGCGGCCGGAACGACTGTGTGAGAAGTGACGCACGAAGTCGTCGAAGAAGGTGAATGTCATTCGAGAGTTTGCGGCCTCTTTGTTACAGGTGAGGGATGCACTTGCCAGTCCAAAACTCCGGACGCTTGCGATCCGCAGTCTGCTCTCGTAATAAGTGTAGATTATTCAACAACTTCCATTGTTTGGCTTGAGTTTGATCGATGGTCTCGGGCGAACCTGCGTGTCAACGGTAAGTGCAGAACTCTGCATATTCACTGCACACGCCTACCAAAGGATTCAGCACCAATACAAAAGCCCATGGCAGCTGCCACGGGCTCGTGAGAAAAACCGCTAGACCCTAGCTGTTGCCCGCGACGGTGCGCAACTTGCCAGGAAGAAAGTGATACGGAGGCCAGGGGCCGCTGACGGAAACCTCGCAGTTTTTCAACTGCTTGGCGGCCGTGTTGTAGCGGTTCTGATATTTCTCAACACTCTTGTTGTCGATCAGGTGGGCGATGTCGATCAGCATGCCCTCGGGAGCGACCTTCTTGCAGCTGACTTCCTCTTCCAGAGGGTTGAAAAGCTTGTGGACCTGCACGGAGAGTGCTCGAGCCTTGGTCTGCCGCTCGCGCTCACGGGAGGCCTTAACCCGCAGCTTGGAGAGGTAGTCGCCGCCGACCGTGTCAGGTAATTCGATGTCGATCATGGCCTCGCGTAAGGACCCGTCCCGCACGACTAACTTGATGTGCATCTCCGATTTGCCGCGCAACCTGGCTACGCTCAGCCCGAAGGCCCGCCGGTTTACCCGGACGGCTTGCCGGAGCGCGTCGTCACTTTCGAAAATGGTGCCGAATTTGAAGGGAAGAACGGTGGAGTTGCGGAAACAGTTGCTGACTACGCGGGCGTGTTCAATAGCCGCTTTTTGATCAAGTTCCGTGGTTGTGTGGTCATATTCGCTGACAATTACAGCGAAATCACCACTGGGATAGCTCAGAACCGCAGCTCCATTCACTCCTTGCACGCCCTCAAGCAGGAAAGGGCGGCGAGTGCGGGTTCCATTTGGGAGGGTTTGATGCTCGGTAAGACAATACGCGTACCACGCCATGTTGAACTCTCCGAACCGGGTTGGAGGCGGACCAAGCCACCTCTCACGTCGAGTTTTTTCGCCAAAGCTTGAACAGCGAAGTTGGAAGTAAGAAACCGGGCGGTACTGGGCGACGAACCAGAAGCGTTAACAGTCACGCTTCCTAAATGCATCTTACTTTGGGCATCTTGAAAATGCAACTTTTTGTTGCCGAGGAGCATCGCGGGCGCTCATTTCGCGCTTGCCGAGCGGTTCGCGCGCTCCTGCTGAGTCAGGAGCACGACGCGCAGCATCTCGTCCCAGGGAGCGGGCTTCCCCGTCCAGATCTCGAACTGCCGGGCGGCCTGGTGGACAAACATCTCGATTCCCGGGATGATTTGCGCTCCCCGTTCTTGGGCCAGTTTCAATAGCCGGGTCTCAGCCGGATCGTAAACCATATCAAACACATAACGCGCATTGATCTCTTTGTCTTGAAGGGGAGTTTCGCGTGAATTTCCCATTCCTACAGGGGTGGCGTTGATGATGACATCGAAGGCCATCTTCTTGAGATCCGGCCGTTTCATGATGCGGGCGCGCGCCTGGTGGGCCAATTTCTTGGCGTGGGCCGCGCTGCGATTCATGATGTAAACCTCGGCGCCTCGCTCTTTCAGGCCGAAGACGGCAGCGCGGGCGGCGCCGCCCGCTCCAATCACCAGGATCCGGGCCCCTTCGATCGTGTTCAGCCGGCGTTCCAGAGGCCTGACGATTCCCGCCGCATCCGTGTTAAAGCCGTAGAGTTTTCCATCCTGAGCCCGCACTACCGTATTGCAGGCTCCGATCTTGGTGGTGTGGGAGTCGGTATTGTCGAGGTGCGGTACGATTGCTTCCTTGTACGGCATGGTGACACTGATGCCATGGATCGGAATCTCCCGGATGCAGGCGAGCAGGTCCTTCAACGTCTTGGCATGCAGTGCCAGGTACACCGCATTTACATTCTCGCGCCGAAAGGCCGCGTTCATGATTGCCGGTGATAGCGAATGCGCGATGGGATCTCCCACAACCCCATACACACGGGTCGCGACATCGACTTGCTCGATTCGATAGACATTGCGCAATTCCTGCGCGGAAACCTGCCCGGGAGCGGTTTCCTGCCCAACCCCGGCTGAGGCAAAGGTGAATACGCTGCCTGCTCGTACACCCAGAACCCGGCTGATAATGCCTTGCTCTCCCATGCACATGCTGACCAGGGAATGGCGATCCCCCTCCCGCGCCAGGAACTTGATCAGGGTTACATTGTCCGAGAGCGTCGTTGCGGTGCTGACGACCTTATAGAAATCCGCCGGGTAGACCAGCATCTTTTCCAGCGTCTCGTCGAGCTTCTTAGTCGCGCGGAAATCGTGAAAAGACAGAATTACGCCGGCTCGGGTGCGGAGTTTCTGCAATTGCCCCGGTTTGCACTTCGACGCGGTTTGCAGTTCGACGTCCACCAACTGACAGCCAGCGCCTGCGGCTTTGCCCAGAATGTCCAGCTGGGAGGGGATCGATCCGCGGAATTTGCCTCCGCTTGCCGCACGGCGGCAGGTTGCGATTACCACCGTTCCGGGATGGGACTCCATGAAACGCTTTATCTTCGGAAGCGCCAACCCAGGCTTCGAAAGGTAATCTAACCTGAACTCCAGCAAGGAGTTATCCCGCACCAACACCTCGGCCTTATCGGTGAGCTCATTGGGATCGGAGCCCATGACTGCCACGCATAGTCGCGGCAAGCGCAAGGGGAAAAGTCGCGGCGTAAACGGGGGAACGGAATTCATCGTCCTTCAGTGAATGGTTTTAGCACACGTCGAATGAACGGCGAATTATTACAGGGGCTTAATCAGATATGCAACAGAGGATTGAGAAAACAGGAGAAAAATATGCCCGCAGGTGCGCAACACCCTCGTAACCTTGACCCACCCTTACCCTCTTGTTACCTTCCGGCTGAAGCCTTTCTTTTCTGGCATTTAACTGGGGAGAAGGACGCCAGACTCTTCTCCGGAGGTAACATGAAGAAAACAGGATTGTTAGTACTGCTGCTCGCGACGGCGGCATGGGCACAGACGACACTTGACAGTGGCCCATTCGAAGCTCCGCAGGGGACGTCACCAACCACGAACAGCTTTCCCACGTTGCGGGTGCAGACTCCGACGTATTCCGACATGTATTGCGCGGGTTTTATCAGCAAGCAGATCCTGCCGGACGCTAACTACGTTGCTGGCGGGCTGCAGACACCGTCAACCACCAAATTCACGCGTGGCGACTTGGTTTACCTGCACGGCACAGGCTTTACCGCGGGTGCCGAATATGAAATCCTGCGCGCGCTGCGCGACATGGATGAATACGAAATGTTTCCCGGCCAGAGCAAACTGCTGAAAGAAACCGGGCAGCCCTACCAGGAAGTTGCCCGCGTCAAAATCATTGACACGCGCAGCCGGACCGCCATCGGGCAGATCGAGTTCGCCTGCGACGGAGTGAATCCAGGGGACACGGTGATCCCGTTTGCCGAGAAGCAAATGGTGAACTTCCACAATGCCATTCGTTTCGATCGTTTCCTGCCGGCCAGCAGCAAGGTTTCCGGCCGCATCGTCATGGGCAAGGACTTCGACTCCCAACTGGGTACCGGCCACAAGGTTTATCTCAATGTTGGCGCGAACCAAGGTGTCAAAATCGGCGACTACTTCCGCGCAGTCCGCTCTTATGACGAAGACTTGAAGGATCCGGTCGATTCACTGTCGTTCAAGGCCGCAATCGCCGAGGACACGCAGAAAAAGACTCCGTCAGTAGATCCGAAGTTCCTGACCAAAACCAATGGACCTGAGATTCACGTGCGAGACCTGCCGCGTCACTCGGTTGGCGAAATCGTGATCATCGGCGTTACCAACACGACCGCGACCGGAATGATTGTTTTTGCGTTGGAAGACGTGCATGCCGGCGATCACGTAGAACTCGATGCGGTGAACTAGCTCTCCGCTCAGTTAAATACCAGACCGGGGACGGGCAACCGTTCCCGGTTTTTTGTCTGCGAAGACTTGCATCATCCATCCTCAATGTATAAGACGTTAGACATGGCAACAAACGTGGCGATTGACGACCGGTTGATTGAAGAGGCGCGTCGGATTGGTGGACACCGCACGAAGAAGGAAGCGGTCACCAGAGCGCTTGAGGAATACCTCCGGCGTCACAGGCAGCGCCGGATCCTTGCGGCTTTTGGTACGTTCGCTTTCGATCCCAGCTACGACTACAAAGCCGATCGCCGTCGCAAACGTCTTGGATGATCCGCGTAGGTGTCGGCTCCGTGCCAACTGACGGATTTCAACCCCGCGCAGTACTATCTCCAAACACCTCTGCCGTAAACGCTTCCACAGAGGCGCCTTTCTGCCAGGCATCCCGCGGGAGACCCGCTTTGCGGCAGGTCTGTTCCAGAAAAGTAACCCGATCCCACTCGTGTTCAATGGCGACCTGCGGCAGGAGCAGGCCTCGATGTCCGGCCATACTGATCAGCAGGCCATGAATGCCGATTCCGACATTTTCCGGGGTGATCGGTTTGGGAGGAGAAAGGATACTCAGCTCGATCCGCAGGTGGCGCGCCTCATCAATGGTCACAGGACGAAACCGTGTGTCTTCGAATGCCGCGGCCCGAGCCGTATCGGCCACGGCCTGGTACACAGACGCGACGGGCAGAACGTACCCCACGCATCCTCGCAGCTCGTCGTGCAGATACAAGGAGGTAAAGGCGCCGCGAGGTTCAGCGAAATGAACATTGGGAGGATCGAGGGATATTCGCCGATCTTCGAGCGCAGAGAGGATCGACTCACGGGCCAATTGCAGCAGTTGGGTTCTCTCTCCCGGGGAGAACTCTCCGCGCGACAACTCGACTTCAGGCGAGCTAGGTCGAGGCAGCGACATCACGATCGGCCTGCGGCGGGGCAGGCATGGGCTTTCTGCGCCGGCTCAGAATGAAGGCGCGGCGGCGGCGCTTCACTCCACGCCGGTCAATCTTCGACCAGAAGGCCACGAAGTAGTCGATTGCCGACACCAGTGACACGCATACCATGAACCAGATCGCGACATAGGCGATCCAGTGAATGGGGAAAACGTAAGGGCCGTAGACCGGCCATGCTTTCCAGTGGTGATCCAGAATCACGGCGACCACGGAAACGATCTGCACCACCATTTTCAATTTGCCGAGCTCGCTGGCCTCAATCGTGAAGCCCTCAGACGCGGCAATGGATCGCAATCCGCTCACCAGGAACTCGCGGCCAATTACGACCACGGCAATCCACGCCGGCACCAGGCTGGGATTCAGTTGCACCAGCGTCACAAAGGCCGCGGCAATCAGAAGCTTATCGGCCAGCGGATCGAGCAGAATGCCTATCGTCGTGATCTGCCCGCGCTTGCGCGCCAGGTACCCGTCGATGCCGTCGGTCATCGCGCTGGCGATAAAAATCAGCGATGCCAGCAGTTCTCTCTCGCCATGGATCCCGTTAAATCGGGGGCTCAACAGGATCCACATCAGCAGAGGAATGCTGAGAATCCGGGACAGCGTGATGGAGTTGGGCAGGTTCACACTACGGGAGGTCCGGGGGCCGGCCGGTAACCAACTCGATTATCCTCCACGAACCAGGGGAACGCAATGCAGGAAAGCCGATTTGTAGACACTTTAGTCGCACCACGGAGAACACAGGACCTTTTCCCGTGTTCTCTGTGATTGATCTCTACAGTCTCTACTTCGCGGCGGGCGTCATCTTGTCTGCTTTGGGTTGTTTGGCGATGATCATGTCCTTGATCTTGTCGTACGTCGCCTGGGGAATGATCTTCTTATGGACCAGATCAAGCTTGGTGCGATAGGGACGGCCATCGACAATTTTCTTCGAATAGGCATCGCCAATGCCGGGGATCTCTTTCAGTTGATCTACGCTCGCGGTGTTGATGTCGAGCTTGCCTGCCGCAGTTTTCGCCATCTGGCCGGCGGCCGCCATCGACGAGGTGGCTGGTGCGCTAGTAGCCTGCGCGGACGCCAAGCTGTTGACCAAAGAGAGCGCAAATACCAGGACTGCAATTTGAGCCATCAACTTCTTTTCAATGGATTTCATGAGTGCTCCTCTACGCGTAAATCCCGCGCTGGCGGATAGTGTACGCCACTCGGTCGATGGCCAACATATAGGCGGCGATGCGATTGTTCACCTTGTGCGTCTCCGCATAACGGACAACATCCTCGAACGAAGACTTCATGATGGTTTCAAGTTGCTCGTTGACCACAGATTCTTTCCAGAAATAGCCCTGGCGATCCTGTACCCATTCGAAATATGACGTCGTCACGCCCCCGGCGTTCGCCAGAATATCAGGGATCACAAACACGCCTTTGTCGGTGAGCACATCATCTGCTGCGGATGTAGTCGGCCCGTTCGCCCCTTCGGCCAGGATGCGGCACTTCACGCGATCCACGTTGCGGCTGGTGATGACATTCTCTGTAGCCGCGGGAATCAGGATCTCGCATTCGGTGGTCAGCAGTTCAGCGGCATCGTATTTCTCGGCGCCAGGGAAACCATGCACCGTGCCATTCTTCTGACGGAAGTCGATCAAAGCCTTCAGATCGATGCCGCTCTTGTTGTACAAGCCTCCACCCACCTCGGCAATGCCAACGATCTTGTAGCCCGCCTCATGCATGAGCTGCGCGGCATTCGAACCCACGTTGCCGAAGCCCTGCACGATGACACGCGCCCGTTGCGGATCGATGTTCAGTTTTCGGCAAGCCTCATCGCAAACGATCATCACGCCGCGCCCAGTCGCTTCGCGCCTTCCCCGAGACCCTCCAATGTTGATGGGCTTTCCGGTCACGACCGCGGTCACCGTGGCGCGCATGTGCATGGAATAGGTGTCCATCATCCAGGCCATGATTTGTTCGTTGGTGTTGACATCAGGGGCGGGAACGTCCTTCTCGGGACCAATAAATTCGATCAGTTCGGCGGTGTAGCGGCGGGTCATGCGCTCGACCTCGCCCATGGACATCTTGTGCGGATCGCAGATGACTCCGCCCTTGGCGCCCCCGAACGGGATGTTGACCACTGCGCATTTCCAGGTCATCCAGCTGGCGAGCGCGCGGACCTCGTCGAGCGTGACGTCGGGCGAGTAGCGGATTCCCCCTTTCGCCGGGCCGCGGGCGATGGAATGCTGCACCCGGAAACCAGTGAAGACTTCCAGATGCCCATCATCCATTTGCACCGGGATGTAGACCGTTACCTCGCGGGTGGGATAGCGCAACACCCGCCACAGGCCCTCATCGAGATTGAGTTTCTGGGCCGCGAGATCGAAGCGGGCGCGCTGCGACTCCCACGGATTCGCTTCTTTGTCCACCTGCGGAGCGGTAACCATCGTCGTCATAATGTCTTCTCCTGACTCATTACGTGAGATGCTGGCCTGGGCCGCGAGGTTCGTTTTGGGCCGGAAGCGGGCAAACGTTCAGAGTATATGAAAGCCAGATGACCGGAAGCAAGCTGGGCCGCGCACGCAATGTGACGTGAGGTATTTGTTCAGGCAACGGATGTGTGAGTGAAGACTCAAAGCAATCTGCGGTGCTGCCGTTGCGGCTCCTGCCTTCGTGTGGTGAAATCATCGTCATGAATCGCCGCCAGTTTGTGCGTCTGTCTGCCGCCGCATCAATCGCTGCTTTCACCCTTCCCGGAGATTTTGCCCAAGAGAATCCTCCAGCGTCCTTGCGGCTCACACTTCGTCCCGACCGATTGGGAAACAAAATCAGCCCCGACTTCACCGGGCTCAGCTACGAGTCCGCGCAACTCGGCAATCCACATTTTTTCGCCGGAGACAATACCGGACTCATCGGCTTCACGCGGCGCCTGGGAGCGAATGGTGTCTTGCGCATCGGCGGCAACACCAGCGAGTACTGCTATTGGACTCCCGATTCCCAGAAAGAGAAGAACCTGCCCAATGATGAGAGCATGCGCACGGGGGACAAGGCGAATCCCGTTGCCTTCGGGCTCGCGGTCGGGCCGGACACGGGACACCGCGCCCCTGCTCCGGTGAAGATCACTCCGGTGGCCATCCGCAATCTCAGGGACTTTATCGACGCCACCGGATGGAAGCTGATCTATGGCCTGAACATGGGTACTGGGACGGCCGAAGATGCCGCGGCCGAGGCGGCTTACGTGATGGACGTCGTTGGTTCAAAGCTAATCGCATTTCAACTGTGTAACGAGCCCGACCTGTTCTTTCGCAATGGAATCCGCAAGCAGGATTACAACGCTGCCCAATTCGGGGATGAGTGGAAGCGCTTCTATGATGCGATTCGCGCGCGCGTTCCCAACGCGCCCTTTGCCGGACCGGACACCGCATACAACAATTCGTGGCTGGTCCCGTTCGCGAAAAGATTCAAGAATGAAGCCAAGTTTCTCTCCCAGCACTACTATGCCGAAGGTCCGCCGACCGACCCTTCGATGACGATCGAACGCCTGCTCAAGCCCAATCCAAGATTGCAGGAAGAGTTCGACGGTATGAAGAAGACGATGCAGGAAACTGGCTTGCCGTTCCGCTTGGCCGAAACGAATTCCTGCTACCAGGGAGGCAAGCCCGGAGTGAGCGACACGTTTGCATCGTCACTTTGGGGAGCCGATCTGATGTATCAGTTGGCGTCCGAAGGCGGAATGGGGATCAACTTCCACGGCGGAGGCTACGGTTGGTACACGCCGATCGCGGGCACGCGTGAAGATGGATTTCTGGCCCGGCCGATCTTCTACGGCATGCTGCTGTTCGCCGAGGCTGGCGCGGGAACACTGATCGACGCGCAGATTGAAGGACTCGACCAAGCGCCACTGCTTACGGCGTACGGGCTGCGCACTGACGATGGAAAGATCAAAGCCGCCATCTTCAACAAGAATCTCGACCGCAAGATTCGTTTGTCGTTGAATCCGGGAAATGGGGCCCGGCAGGTGAAGGTCGTGCGCTTGCACGCCCCGCGAATCGACGACGCCACAGACGTGACTTTCGGCGGGGCTCCCGTCGGGGCAGACGGGGCATGGTCGGCGGCGCGGGAGGAAACAATTCCCGGGCAGAACGGGAGTGTGAACGTCGACCTGCCTGCGGCAAGTGGCGCGTTGGTCACCTTCGAAGGCTGATCCGTCGAAGGCTAGATCCGTCGAAGGTTAGATCCGTGACCTGTCCGGCCTAGGCCCGTTCGTAGAACCGGAAGAAGAGCGACTGCTTCGATACTGGCTGCGCCTTTTCGGTCAAAGTCGCCATCTGTTGCTGGCTGAGCGGCGTGAACTCGCGCGCCAGTTGCACATTCTCTTCAAGTTGACTGATCGAATCGCAGCCAATGATCACTGTGCTCACCGGTAGCGAGAGCGAATAGTACATCGCCTGACGCATGACCAGCGTGCCCGGAGTCGGCGCCAGTACCATCCCCTCCCACATATGCTTCTGCTGCTCGATCGGCGGAGGCGTCCAGGTCGAAAGAATCCTTCCCCGCGCCGGAACTTTCATCCCGATGATCCCCATCTGCTTCTCGACCGCGAGGGGTAGCAATTGTTCTGAAAAGCTGTAATGATGCGGATCTGCGGCGTTCACGGCCATCAGAATCGTGTCAAAGGGATAGCGGTGGATCGCCTCCATCAGCGCGTCCGGCCGATAGTGCCCTGTGATTCCGAGATAGCGAACAATCTTCTGGTCGTGCGCCTCGAGCAGCGCCTCCATCGCGCCGCCCTTGGCGAAGATTTCGTTGATATCGGTCATTGTGCCGATGTCGTGCAGTTGCCACAAGTCGATGTGATCGGTCTGCAGCAGCTTCAGCGAAGTCTCGAGCATTCGCTTCGATCCGTCGCGGGTGCGCTCTTTGGTCTTGGTGGCGAGAAAAGCCTCGGAACGCCGGCCCTTCATGACCTTGCCAACGTATTGCTCGCTCCAGCGTTCCGGGCCGCCGTAAATCGAGGACGTATCGATGTAATTGACACCCAAATCGAGTGCCTTTTCGATAACGGGTACGGCAACGTCTTCGTTGTGCGCATGCTCCAGCGAGGCCTGCCCGCCAAGGCTGAAAATGCCGACCTTGTATCCCGTCTTGCCGAGGTTGCGCGTGGGCATGGCCTCGCCAACTGGAGATGCTGAAGGTGTGGCCGTCGCGGTCGAGAGTTTTGGCAGCGCGGCGGAGCCCATCGCGACCGCCGTCATCAGACCGCCAGATTTCAGGAACGTCCGCCGGTTGCTGCGCGTAGCCTTGCCTTCCGTAGTTTTGCTCATGATCTCCTCCGGGTCGGACGCACCGGTCAATATGACCCGTTTCCGAAGGCCGCGTCAACGACTTTTGGAGTGGAAGGGAAGGAGGGCGGGAAGAGGAATATGCGGCTTACAGCTTGAGTTCCAGACCCTCGGCGGCAGCGCGCACTTTGGGATAGTAGTTGCTCGCCTCGACCACAAGTTTGTCGACGATTTCGTCGGTGTGGTCAGGATCGTGATGGTACAGGATCAACTCTTTGGCGCCGCTTTCCATCACGACATTGACCGCCTCACGCCAGTGGCTGTGTCCCCAGCCGCGTCGTCGGGCAGCGTACTCGTCGGGAAGATATTGCGCGTCATAGATGAGAATGTCGGCGCCTTCGGCCAGCTTGCGCACCCCTTTGTCGAACTGGGCATCGCCCGGTTCATTGTCGGTGGCATAGACGAGCACTCCATCTTTGGTTTCGAGACGGAATCCCAGGCAGCCCTGTGGATGATTCAACCATGCGGTCTTGATGCGGATGCCATCTTCCATATTCATGCATCCGTTTTCGATGTTGCAGAAGTCACGCCGCGCCTGCATTTCGTCAAGGTTTACCGGGAAGTAAGGCGAGGACATCTGCTCGGTCATCACCTGCTCGAGGCTGCGGGTGCGGCTGGAGGAGTGAAAGAAGAACTGGCTTCCTGGGCTGTCATAGAGGGGGCGGAAGAAGGGAACGCCCTGAATGTGGTCCCAATGAAAATGCGAGACGAAGATGTGTGCCGCGAATGGACGCTCGCCGAATTCGCGGTCCAATTCTTGGCCGAGCACGCGAAAACCCGTGCCGCAGTCGAAGATAAAAATCTGGTCTTCAATGCGCACTTCGACACAGGAGGTATTGCCCCCGTACCGCATGTTTTCGGGTTGTGGAGTGGGCGTAGAACCCCGCACGCCCCAGAACTTGACTCGCATAGCCTATTTACTCAGCCGTTTTCGACTGCAGCAGCCCCTTCCGACCGCGAGTACCATTCGATTGCTCGCCGGTCCGGCTCACCGTCAGCGGCGCCCTTTCCAAAAGAGCGGCGCTAAACTACACAATTCTAAGGATACTCAGGATTTTATCGTTCGCCTGTGAATTCAACCTAGTGACTAAAGTTTGCCCTGACACTGGAAACTAAACCATGGCCGGAGCGACTCATTCTCCGAGACGGCTACCGCCCGTCATTGGCAGATCCTGGTCGTGACGGGCCGGCTTAAGTGTGGTTCCCCTATAATGAATTCCCCTGCGGATTGCCGCCGCTCGTCGACCGATCGGATCGATCCCGGATTCCAAATCTATGCTTCAGCCTGATTTCAAGGAGTTTTCGCGGTTGGCTCGCGAGGCCACACTGATACCGGTGGTCAAGTCGGTGAGCGCCGATCTGCTTACGCCGGTTTCCGCTTTCCTGGCCATTGCCGAGAAAGAGTCTCATGCGTTTTTGCTGGAATCGATCGAACGCGGCGAGCAGATCGGACGATTTACTTTTTTGGGTGCGCGGCCTTACATGCGCATGAGGGCCGAGCGGGGAAGAGTCGAAATTGAGCGGGGCCGCAAGCGCACAGCCGTCACCGAGAACGTGTTCGCGACCGTAAAGCGACTGCTGCACGAGCACCGCCCGGCCAGCGTTCCAGGATTGCCTCCGTTTACGGCAGGAGCGGTAGGATATTTCGCTTATGACGTGATCCGCCAGCTGGAAAAAATCGGCCAACACGCAAAAGACGACCTGCACCTGCCCGATGCGGAGTTGATGTTCTTCGATCGCCTGCTAGCCTTCGATCACCTGCGCCATCAAATTCACATCATCGCGGCCGCCGACGTGGCGGCGGAGAGTCCACGTAAAGCTTATGATCGCGCCCTCCGCGACATTGCCGCGCTGGAGCAAAAGCTCTTGAGCGGTCTGAGTCCGGCGCTGTGGCGCAATTCCGCAAAGCCTAAGAACGGGAAGCTCAAAGTGCACGCCGCAACTGGCCGCGAGTCCTACATGAAAGGCGTGGAGCGGTGCAAGCAATATATTGGCGCGGGTGACATCTTTCAGGTCGTACTCTCGCAGCGGCTCGACTTTACTCCCGAGGTCGCGCCATTCGATCTCTACCGCGCACTGCGCCAGGTGAACCCGTCGCCATATCTGTATTTCCTGCGCAATGGCGAAACTCACATCCTCGGGTCCTCTCCGGAAATGCTGGTGCGGGTTACGGGCCGCAAGCTGGAATATCGTCCGATCGCCGGTACGCATCCGCGAGGGCGCGATGAGGCCGAAGACGCTCGTCTCGAGCAGCAGATGCGCAATGACGAAAAAGAACGGGCCGAGCACGTAATGCTTGTCGATTTGGGGCGCAACGATCTCGGCCGCGTCAGTGAGTACGGTTCCGTCAAGGTGAAAGACCTGATGTACGTGGAGCGCTACTCGCACGTTATGCATCTGGTATCGGCTCTGGAAGGTACCCTGCGCAAGGATCTCGACGCGATCGATGCGTTTGCCGCATGTTTTCCTGCCGGCACTCTAAGCGGGGCGCCGAAGGTTCGCGCCATGCAGATTATCGAGGAGCTTGAGCCGACCCGCCGTGGTGTCTATGGCGGGTCGGTGCTGTACGCCGATTTTGCCGGGAATCTTGACTCGTGCATCGGGATTCGCACCATGCTGATGCAGGGTAAGAAGGCGTTTCTTCAAGCCGGGGCGGGTATTGTCGCGGATTCGGATCCGGCAACCGAGTTTCAGGAATCGATGAACAAAGCTGGGGCTGTGCTTCGAGCTGTTGATTTGGCGCGCGGGGCCTAGGAATCAGAGCGCCAGAAAATTCGCAACCAGCTTTTTCCCCGCATCGGTGAGCACACTCTCCGGATGGAACTGTACGCCTTCCACGGCGTGGCGTTTGTGCCGCAATCCCATAATCGTGCGGGTGCCATCTTTCTCGGTGGTCCAGGCGCTGACTTCCAGTTCTGCGGGCAAATCTTTTTCTTCGACGATCAGGGAATGATAGCGGGTGGCCGTCATCGGCATCGGCAGGCCCTGAAACACGGTTCTGTTGTCGTGTACGACCGCGCTGGTTTTTCCATGCATCAGGTGTGGGGCCCGGATGACGTGCCCGCCAAAGGCCTCGCCAATCGCCTGGTGTCCCAGACAAACTCCGAGCACAGGTATCTTTCCAGCGAAATGGCGAATCAGATCGATGCTGATCCCCGCTTCATGCGGAGTGCACGGCCCTGGCGAGATCACGATCCGCTCAGGCTTCATCGCTTCGACTTCCTCCACTGTAACCTGATCATTGCGGCGCACTTCAACCTCTGCGCCTAATTCCCCAATGTATTGCACCAGGTTGTAAGTGAACGAATCGTAGTTGTCGAGGACGAAGATCACGGGATGGCGCTCCTGATACGAGCTTACACCAGTGGCAGCGGCTGGGCTCTGCCCTCGACTGTGCTCACGCTGCCGCCTGAAAGGGCCACTCCTTGACACGAGGGTGGTATTGACGTTCGGGACCCAACAGCGCATCCTTGCTATCGTTTACGCGCCACTTTGGAGGATGCATGGCCGAGCCCCAGCAGGAAAAGCGGGCTGCCCGCCGGTTTGCGCTTCGCGTTCCTGTTACCGTCAACCGCGCCTCGCTTACTCAAAACGAAGCTGCTCAAATTCGCGACGTGAGCGCCCGCGGAATCTCCTTCTATCTTGATTCCAGCATCGAAAAAGGTTCGCCAATCGGATTTACCCTAACCCTTCCTCCGGAAATCACGCTGACGGAAAGCATCCGGGTGCAGTGCAAAGGCCGTGTGGTGCGGGTCGAAAATGGGCGTGCTGAGGGCAAGGTGGCGGTCGCCGCCGTGATCGAGGAATACGAATTCCTGCCGCAATCCTGAAGCGCTCGCGACTGTTCGCGCATTGTTCACATCTGACAGCAATCCCTGATTTCCAGATCCCTCCGTTGGCTCGTGCCCCCTAGCCGCTGACCCCTCGCGCCTGATATGTTTCCTTCAAGCTTCCCGCGAGGATGGTTGTGTCGCGTACTCTGACGATCGTGTTGTGTCTGATGCTGCTGGCCGTAGCGGTAACCGCGCAGAATTTTGGCCCGGCCCGCGTTATCACCAGCGTGCAGATCGTTCACGAAAAAGGTGTCCCGGCAGTTGAGATCCTTTCCAGTGGCGCGCTTGTCCCTGACATACAGACCCTCGACAATCCGCCGCGCATGGTAATTGATCTCCGCAATGCTCGTCTCGGAACGGCGAAAAAACAGATCGAGTTTCGAAAAGAAAATATCCTCGCCGTTCACATCGACCAGTACCGCGCCAAGCCGCCTGCGACTCGCATCGTGCTCGATTTGGCAGCGCCCTATGGGCACTCCTGGGATAGTTCTGGTCACCGCCTGCTCGTGCATCTCAGGCCCCCGGAGGATACCGATACCGGCAAGAAGCCCGTGTCCAGTGCTCCGCAGACCTCTTCTGGTTTTGCGCTGACGGCGGATGCCGCGGTTATTCCGGTGAATGGAGAGTCCGGAAGTGCGGCGATGTCGACAAACCGGATCGCCGCCGGTTCTTCAGTAACTGCGGGATCCGATACGACCATCCTGCATCTTCCTCGCGGCGGCGAAATGCGCGTCTGCCCGGGCACGACCCTGTCGGTGACATCTTCACAGAGCAAGCGCGATCTGATGTTCGGCATGAGTACCGGCGCGATCGAAGCGAACTACTCGCTTTCTTCCTCGGTGGATGCCGTGTTGACGCCCGACTTCCGCATCATGTTTGCGGGGCCAGGAGATTTCCACTTCGCCATCAGTGCCGATTCACACGGCAACACGTGTGTGAGGGCGCTGCGCGGCAACACCTCGTCTGCCGTCGTCTCGGAATTGATGGGAGACCGCATTTATCAAGTCCGGCCCTCCGAACAAGTCGTCTTTCGTTCAGGACAAATCGACAAGGTGGACACCGACATCCCGCTTGAGTGTGGTTGTCCGCCCCCTCCACCTGTGATGCGAACTGCCAACCCGCCCGCGCAAGCAGTTCCCCAGTCGCAGTTGCCTTCGAAGGTCAGCTTGGGAGGAAGTTCCGGATCGTCGGCGCAGGGTTCGCAGGAAAGTTCATCGGCAACGCGACTGTCGAACGGCCCCGAGACTGCTCCACTGCCACCTTCGCAAGCGGGCGAGGTGCATGCGCAGATTGATGCGCCGCTCGTGTTTAGCAGGAAGGACAGGGCTGCGATGGCACCGCCGGCGCCGATGGAAGCCGCAAGAAGCTTGACGCTGGATGACTCACCAGAGCGCCGTGTCCATCTGGACACCGTGATTCAAGCCCCACCCCCTCCAGAGGCCAAACCGAAACCGCAACGTCGGAGTTTCTTTGGCAAGATAAAAGGGGTCTTCTCCTCGATGTTCCACAAGTCTTAGCGCGACAATTCTTCGCACCGCCGCCATCCGGCGGGTGTTCGCGCGTAGCCGAGATGTTCATGTAGTGACAGCCGCCTCGGCTGTCCCGCGATGGCTAAGCCGAGCGGTCTACTTCCAACATCGCAGCGATGCCATGCGGCTGTCTACATGCCCTGCTCCGCGCAACCAGAATCCGCAACCCCTGGATATCCATTTCGCGATCCCCCGCGTCTTACGACAAGTTGGGCTGAAATGCCAGGCTGGTCGATCGCAGGAGCGCGCCATGACGGCTGTATCTCAGGGCCCCGATCTGTTTTCGATTTTTTCCGGAGCCGATCATCTACTAGGTCGTACCCGTCGGGAACCGTTCGTATTATCCGTTGTCGGGCAGGCTGCGATTCTGGCTGTCATCATCTGCCTCACCTACATCGTTCCGAAACCACCCAAGCTGGATCACGCCTTGCGCAGGTTCGATGACTTACCGTTGATCTTCTCGGGTCACAACGGAGGTGGAGGCGGAGGCCTCGATCCTTCGCCGGCGTCGCGCGGCAATTTGCCGCGAGCTTCTCTCGACCCGCAGATCGTGCCTCCAACGGTGATCGTTCCTAAAGAAACTCCGAAGCTTCCGGTGGAACCTACCGTAGTTGCTGCTCCGGAGATCAAGTTTCCTCAAGGCGTGCAACTCGGCGATCCCAGCTCACAATTTACACGCTGGCTCTCGAACGGTCCCGGTGGACCCGGCGGCATCGGCACTGGATGCTGCGGAGGAGTCGGTCCGTCCACTGGACCCGGAATCGGCGCCGGACCATCAGGAATCTATCCCGCCGGTAGGTTGGGCGTGACGGTTCCGGAAGTGCTTTACAGCCCCGAGCCGAGCTTTTCCGAAGAGGCACGCAAGGCGAAGGCGCAAGGGATCGTTCTTCTCGTAGTTGTCGTAGGGAAGGATGGGCATGCCTACGACATTCACGTGAGACAAAGTTTGGGAATGGGACTCGATGAGAAGGCGATCGAGGCAGTCGGCCATTGGCGCTTCCGTCCCGCCACTCTAAACGGCCAGCCAGTAGCGACCCAAATCGCGGTCCAGGTAGACTTTCATCTGTACTAAAGGAGTGATTAGTGGTCGGCAGACCGGCCACTAATCACCGCCCGCTAACCGCGTTTAATCGCTCTCCGCAGAGGCTCGGCCTTTTCCCGTAGATCGTCAGCAAACTCCGCACCGCGGTTGGCCACCTCGCGGACGCGGTCCTTGGCCTCTTCGGCCCACTCGCCCAGATTGTCCTTGGCGTCTTCGTAACCGCGCTGCAGATCGCGGCGCAACTGCTTGCCGCTCTTGGGAGCCAGCAGAAGTCCCATGAGGGCTCCCGCTCCCAATCCAATCAGCAAAAATGTGATTGCCGTCCCGATGTTGTTGCCTTCCGAAGATTCATAACGTCCGCTGCTGCGCATACGATTAAAACCTCGCATTCCGCCCAAATCCCGGGCTTATACAATCAAGCACTATCCATTCTAGTCCTGCCGGGGGAATGGCGATGTCCAACAGTACAAGCCATTTCCGCCTGTCCTTCGATGAGAAGGCGCAGGCGAAGGTTTCCCTTCCAGACGTAGCTCAGTGTAAAATAACGCTTTCGCCCTCGTGGCGGCGGAACTTGTGGCTTGCCCCGCCTTCCGCCGGAGTCAAACCACAATCGCACAAGGAGATTGTTCAAGCGATGTCGATCCCTGCCACCCAGCTTCGTCCCGGCATGATCATCAAGCACAACAACGATCTGCACTCCGTGTTCAGCGTCGAACACCGCACTCCCGGCAACCTCCGCGCGTTCATCCAGGCCAAGCTGCGCAACCTGCGCACCGGAGCCATGTTCGAGCACCGCTTCCGCTCGCCCGACCCTATCGAGAAGATCAATGTCGACGAAGTCGAGATGGAGTACCTCTACAACGATGGCGACAGTTACTATTTCATGGATACCTCGAACTACGAACAGACCCATCTGACGAAAGAGATTCTGGGCGACGCCGTCGACTACCTGATTTCCAATCTGCAGATTAAAGTGGAATTTTTCGACGGGAAAGCGGTCGGCATCGAACTGCCGCAGACCGTGGAACTTACGGTGATCGAAACCGAACCCGGGCTCAAGAGCGCGACGGCTTCCAGTGTGACCAAGCCGGCCAAGACCGAGACCGGGCTCATAGTTCAAGTGCCGCCTTTTATCAATGAAGGCGAGAAGATCAAGGTCGATACTTCCGAAGGCGCGTACTTGTCGAGAGCTTAGGCCGAAGTCAGAAGTCAGAAGTAGGAATCAAAAAGTAAAGGAAAATGCACGAGCAACAATTACTTCTGCATTCTGACCTTCTAATTTCTGCATTTAACTTACCCGTGAGTCCTGTTGAAAATCCGACCTTGGCTCGTCGCTTCATCGTTCGCGGACGCGTGCAGGGCGTCGGCTTCCGCTGGTTCGTTGAACGCGAGGCTCACATCCTCGGCATCGCCGGATGGGTTCGCAATAACCACGACGGCAGCGTCGAGGTGCTGGCCCAGGGTACTCGCGACCAACTCTCCGGACTCCACTCGCGATTGCGGGAAGGCCCGCGGGCGGCTCGCGTCGATGCGGTGGAAGTTTCCGACGCGAGTCCTGTTTCGGGCCTCAGTTCATTTCGCATTGAAGGAGCGTGGTAAATGTCCCCTGTCGCGCCGTTGGATGCCGACCAACTCAAGAAGCTGATCCGCGAGGTCCCCGACTTTCCCAAAAAGGGAATTCTCTTTTACGACATCACCACGCTGCTGAAAGACAAGACCGGATTCGCCACGCTGATCGACAAGCTCTCCGAGCACTACATCTCGCAGGACGTCGACCTGGTGCTTGGAATGGAAGCCCGCGGCTTCATCTTCGCGCCGGCATTGGCCTATCGTCTGAACGCTGGATTCGTGCCCGTACGCAAGCCGGGCAAGCTTCCAGCCGAGTGCGTGCGATACGATTACGCCCTCGAATATGGCACAAATACGCTGGAAATCCATAAAGATGCCATCCAGAAAGGACAGCGCGTTCTGATTGTCGACGACCTGCTGGCTACCGGAGGGACTGCGGAAGCTACGGCTAAACTCGCGGAACGCCTGGGAGCGAAGATTGCCGGTCTAGGATTTGTAGTGGAACTGGACTTCCTGAAAGGCCGCGAGCGGCTAAAAGGCTATGAAGTGATGTCACTGCTGCGCTACGACCAGTAGAGCATAAACAAAACCGGCCGGCGCTGGTTGGCGTCCGGCCCATGTTTCGTGATCGATCGAAAACTGGTTACTTCCAAAGTCGTTCGGCGATAAAGGCCACTCCAGTCCAAAACGCGACGCTGAAACTTACGGCCAGCGCCAGGCCGAAGATTCCGCCCCAGTTGATGCGATTCTCTGAGGCGTCGCTAAAATCGCAGTCCGTTTCAAACCAGGACCGCACGATCCCAAGATCGATGGGAGATCCAGATAATCCGCTCGGGAACTCCGTGTTTGCTCTAGTACCAACTGCGGGAGCATTCGCTTGGGGGGAGAACTGCAACAATCGAGCGCTCACATGTACCTCCGAAGTTTCGATAAGCAAACCAACTGCCACATCGGGTACTCATCCCAAGTGACTGAAAAATCGACGTCCTCTCTTGCCGAGAGGTCGTTGCCATTCGAATTCGGGTCAAAACACTCATTCGTTTGTCCCTATTTGAGCGCGATTTTCCGTACTTGGGTGCAGCAATGGGAACCAGACTGACCTCATGCTAATGTCCAGCCCCTATGGCGCCTCTCCTTCCTACAGACTTCTTGAGTGCAAACACGATAGGAATGCACCCGAAGCAGACTAACGCCATGTAGCGGAAATCGTCAACATAGGACCATAGCCGTGCCTGTCCATTGAGACCCCGCTCGATCACGGCGTAGGTTTGCTGCAATGCATTTACCGAGGATGCTCCTTGCGCCGACAAATAACCCTGGAGCCCGTGAATAGTGCCCTGCACGGTAACCCGCCCGGGATTCAGCGAAGCGGCAAGTTGATTGCGATGAAGTTGTTGATGGCGCGCCACAATCGTATTTACCACCGAAATTCCGATGCTGCCGCCGATGTTGCGCAGCAGGTTATAGAGCCCGCTGGCATTTCCGATTTCTTCGTTCCTCAGGAACGCCATGGTGGTCGTCGAGAGGGGCACAAAGACGCATCCCGACCCGAAACCGCTGATCAGGATCGCTGCAAGGAACGACCATTGCCCGATAGCAAGATTGACTTCTCCGAACCACAAGCTTGCAATCGCGAATAGCAGGAAGCCAAACATGATAAGCCAGCGGTTGTCGATCTTTGCCGTCAGATAGCCAATAATCGGCATCGCCAAGATTGCGCCAATGCCCCGCGGGCTTACGGCCCATCCCGCCGCCAGCGCGGTGTAGCCCATCAGTTCCTGGTAGAACAGCGGCAGCAGAGTGATCATTCCGTAAATCGCCGCGCCAAACAGTCCGATCAGCAAACACCCCAGAGTAAAGTTGCGGTGGCGGAAGACCTTCAGATCTACCAGCGGCTGCTTGTGGCGGAGCTCGCGAATCAGAAAAAGCACGAAACAAGTGATCAGCATCGCGAACGCCCAGCGGATCCATGTGGCGCTGAACCAGTCGTCTTCCTGCCCTTTGTCGAGAATGATCTGCAGGCATCCCAGCCAGACGGCGAGCAATCCCAAGCCAATCCTATCCAGTTTCCCGGGATGCGCCTCTTTCACATAGGAAGGGTCCTCCACGTAACGGGAGATCATGAATACGGCGAAGATGCCGACCGGAACATTGATGTAAAAAGCCCAGCGCCAGGAATAAGCGTCGGTTAACCATCCACCTAGTGTCGGACCGAGTACAGGCGCGACGACTACGCCAAGCGCGAAGACGGCCATCGCAATGCCCCGCTTTTGTGGCGGGAAGCTTTCCAGCAGGATCGCCTGCGAGAGCGGTTGCAGGGCTCCACCGCCAGCGCCTTGCACTGCTCGCGCAATCAGTATCAATGCCAGGCTCGTGGCTGCGCCGCAGGCGAACGAGGAAACGGTGAAGATCACGATGCAGGCGATGAGAAATCGCTTTCGTCCAAACCGCAGAGAAAACCAACTGCTGGCCGGCAGGACGATGGCATTGGCCACCAGGTAGCTGGTCAGCACCCACGTGGCTTCGTCGTTCGTCGCCGACAGGCTCCCGGCGATATACGGCAGCGCTACGGCTGCGATGGAGGTGTCCAGAACCTCCATGAAGGTCGCCAGCATGACGGCGATCGCAATCAGCCAGGGATTCTTTATGCCCGAAGCTGGTGCCTGTTGCGCAGGTGTCATTCGTGTGTCCCGCTAAGAGCGATCAGAAGGGAAAGTTAAGAGATGCGCGAGCAAGCCGCGGGGTTTAATTTTCTTCGAGGACGAGCTATTCCGAGGCAAGGTATGGCTGCGGCCATGCCATCAAGCTGAACGGGTTTGAAGGGGCGCGGCTTCAGCTGCGGAGTTTGAAGTCACACCTAACCTACAAATGTGACAAGAACTTGGAAATCCCTTGCGCAAGACTCCGCCAAAAAGGCTATCGTTACAGACTGCGTGAACTTCTTGGGGGATACAGATGTTGAATCGCAGAAGGTTTCTGAAACTGGCAGGCACCGCGACTGCGGCTACTGTTGTCGGCGCAAAGGTCCATACATTGGCCACAGCGCAGGCCACCCCTGCCGCTCCGCTTGCGGCCAACGATCACATTCAGATCGCGCTTATCGGCGCTGGTGGTCAGGGACAGGGCGACACAAAAACGGCGCTCCAGATTCCGGGCGTCAAACTCGTCGCCGTTGCAGATTGCTACGATGGCCGGCTCGAGCGCAGCAGGGAGATATGGGGCGACGGCATCTTCACCACGCGCGACTACCGCGAGATCCTGGCGCGCAAGGAGGTCGACGCCGTGATTGTCGGAACGCCCGATCATTGGCACAAACAGGTCTCTGTCGACGCCATGAAGGCGGGCAAAGATGTGTATTGCGAGAAGCCGATGATCCATCTCTACGCCGATGGGCCGGAGATGATCGAGACCGCTCGCGCTACCAGCCGCATTCTTCAGATCGGGAGCCAGCGTGTCAGCTCCGTGATTTATGCAAAGGCGAAAGAAATTCTTGCCTCGGGCGCTATCGGCCAGCTCAACATGGTTACGGCGCATTGGGATCGCAACTCCTCGATGGGAGCGTGGAACTACACGATTCCTCCCGATGCCTCGCCCGAAACCTGCGACTGGGCTCGATTTCTGGGCACAGCTCCCAAGATTCCGTTCAATGCTGAGCATTTTTTTCAATGGCGGAAGTGGAAAGCTTATGGCAGCGGAGTCGCGGGAGACCTCTTCGTGCACCTGTTCAGCGGGACCCACTTCATCACCGGAAGCAACGGTCCCGCGCGTGCCATGGCCACCGGCGGCTTGCGCTTCTGGAAAGACGGCCGCGACGCCGACGACGTGCTCCTCGGCCTGTTTGACTATCGGGAGGGATTCAACCTTAGCCTGCGCGTGAACTTCGTGGATGGGGGCGAAGAAAGCGAGGCCCTGGAGTTCACTGGCTCAGAGGGCACGATGGAGATTGGCTGGAACACTCTTGCCCTGAGCCGCACGCCCCGCGAAAAAGAGCCCGGCTTGACGATCGGAACATTCCCGGAAGAGATGCAGAAGCGGATTCTCGCGATCTATCACCGGAAGTACCCGGTCTCGCAAGCATCCGCACCGCCTTCGGTCGCTTACGAGAGATACGTCGTTCCCGAGGGCTACAGTGATGGCTACGACCACTGCAAGAACTTCTTCGATGCAGTCCGTTCCCGCAAGCCAGTAGTGGAGGATGCAGTGTTCGGCTTCCGCGCCGCTGGGGCAGCGCTGCTCAGCAACCTCAGCGTCGAACGAGGTGCAGTGGTGAAGTGGGATCCGGATGCCATGAAACTGGTGGCTTAGTTCACCGAGGGCACGGATTGCCCTGTCTCGTCATCTTCGGACTCTGAAGAGGTAACCCGAAAAGACGCAGGGCTCAAGCGAACATCGAGGCCATCGGCACCGGGCTGTGTTGTCGTCCGATGACGACGATGCCGGAGTCGGTCACATGCCATCCCCGGGCGCGGTCCGCCTCGAGATCGTAGCCCACCTGCGTGTCCGCCGGAATGCGGACGTTCTTGTCCAGAATGGCTCGGCGCAATTTTGCGTGGCGGCCTACGTCACAGTTGTCCATGATCACGCAGCCTTCCACCAATGCCCCGGTGTGAACCCGGACGCCGCGCCCCAGCACCGATTTGCGCACCACGCCTCCGGAGAGAATGCATCCACCCGACACAATGCTGTCCAGCGCTTCGCCCCTGCGATTCGTTTCATCGAAGACGAACTTCGCCGGAGGATCGGGATAGCTGGTGCTGCGCACCGGCCATTCGCGGTTGTAGAGGTTGAGAGCGGGCTTAACGTGGTTCAGGTCCATGTTCGCTTCATAATACGCATCGATGGTTCCAACATCGCGCCAGTAGGGAGCGGAATCCTCCTCGCCGGGAATGCGATTGCTCTCGAAGTTATAAGCGTAGATGGGGGCCTTGCCGGCGAGCTTTGGGAGGATGTCGCCGCCGAAATCATGGTGGCTGTGAGGATCGCTGGCATCCCTATTCAGCAGATCCAGCAGCGTCCGCGTGGAAAAAATGTAGTTGCCCATCGAGGCATAGACCCGAGCAGGATCCCCCGGCATCGTGGGCGCGGCGGCCTTCTTCTCGTGAAACGCGATAACGCCTCCCTCGTCGTTGACCTCAATTACGCCGAACTCGATGGCATGCTGCCGCGGCGCCGGGATTGCGGCCACCGTCACCGCGGCCTTCTTCGCCAGGTGAAAATCGATCATGCTCCCGATATTCATGCGGTAAATGTGATCGCCACCGAAGATAGCTACCATGTCCGGATCGGACTGTTCGATAAGATTGATGTTCTGGAAAATCGCATCGGCCGTCCCCTGATACCACGATTCCTTTTCGGAGCGCATCTGCGCCGGGACGTTGATGATGAACTGGCTTTTCAGAAGTCCGCTGAACTGCCATCCCTCGCTCAGGTGCTGCAGCAGCGACTGGCTGCGAAACTGGGTGAGCACGTAGACCGAGTAGATTCCGGAATTTACGAAGTTACTGAGGACGAAGTCGATAATCCGGTATTTGCCGCCGAAGGGAACTGCAGGCTTGGCACGCTCGCGAGTGAGGGGAAATAGCCGCGTTCCTTTGCCGCCTGCGAGCACGATGCCCAACACTCGCAGCCGGGAACGGTCTTTCACTGGTACGGGGGATTCTGGTCTGGGGATCATGGTCTTCGCTGATCAGCCTCCCAAGACACTTCTGATGCGAGATCTTAACAGAAAGTCAAGCAGGCTTTGATGACCGACTCCAGCCCTTTACCTTTTCTCACCTCGCGAGGCATACCCTTGCCACACATACTCAAGCGCTTCCGGTAGAGTCTGCTGTCTCACTGCTCGATCGACGTGAACGGCGTTGCGCGCAAAAACAAACTGGTAGTGATATCCCTTTGCCGCCAGCACCTTCGCCATGTTCTCGTTTGCCAAAACCCAATCGTGCATCCCGTCGCGCATGACGTTGGGATTGAAAAGATCCCGATCGCCCACTTCCATCCAGATTCGGATCGGTTTCGCCGGGTTCTCAGGGATCAGATGCTCGTGAAACTCCCACGCGCCATGTGGAAGTTGCGGGTTGAACGGCCATTGCTGGTTCACAAATGTTCCGGAGTAGGCAAGAACGCGGCGATAGAGTTCAGGGTGATACCACGCCATGATCAACGCGCAGGCGCCTCCGGAACTGTAGCCGATGGCCGCCCGGCCTTCAGGATCTTTCGTAAGCTTTACGTGAGCTTCTGCTTCGACTCGAGGCAAGACTTCTTTCTCAACGAACTCGGCGTACACACCGGACATGGCGTCGTACTCCAGGCCACGTTCGCTGCCCTGCGCGTCCCCGCCGCCGTTGCCAATTGAAATCCCGATCATCACCGGCAGCTTATGTTCGGCAATCAGGGAATCCAGCGCCGAAAACAGCATTCGATCCGGCCCGTCCGCACCGACGATAAACGGCGCAACGCTCCCCGCGGCGTACTGCTTGGGGACATACACCGCCACCTTCCGCGTGTACGATGCTGGATGACTTGTGGTAACAGTGAGCTTCGCAGGATTCGCTGGATCGACCGTCCCAAAAGTATTCGGCTCGCGAGCAATGCCGGGATAGATCTTACTATCCGAAGAGTTCATGGTGAACTCAACTACCGAGCCATTCGGGGTGCCGTCCTGGCCGGAGAGTTCCGGCGCGGGATTGTGCGTTGGTCCGATGACGAAGTTGCCATCTTCAGTCGGAGAAGGGATTGTGCCGTCCGGCAACTCCTTCGCGGAGACGTATCCGGGAGTATTCGGGTCACGCGTAGGTGGCGTTGGACGATCGGAATGTTGCGGCGACCCAGGAGTCTGGCAAACGCTCGCGGCGGCCATCAGACTGATCAGGAGAGCAACAATGAGAGAACGCGGAGCGGCACCCATGGCGTTTCATTCTAGTTCAAAAATCGAAGGGGACGTTGACGCGCGGGGCCCTGGGGCTTCGATTCCGGTGAGAGCTCTGTCGGGTGCGCCGAAACGAAGATAAGCTTCAGCTTTTCTGAGGAGCTGATTCTGGGGGACCGAAGCCAAGAGCTACTTCATCGCTCCGACACGTACACCCAGGCGGGACTTGTAGCGGGATGCGGTGTTCTCGTGCAGGGTGCCCTTCTGGATGGCCTTGTCGAGGGCAGAAACGGTCTTGCGGTACATCTGCTCGGCGGCAGCCTTGTCGCCCTTGGCGATGGCTTCGCGCAGGTCGCGTAGCTGGGTGCGCAGGCCGGAAGTATTGGCGCGGTTACGGGTAGTGCGGCGTTCGGTCTGGCGGGCGCGCTTCTGCGCCGAAAGATGATTAGCCATGTCTGATTCGTTACCTTCGTGTACTCAGAGAGATATTCGGGTGGGTCCGAACTTCTTATTATATGGGAGCATCTCTGAGACGGTCAAACCGAAGAGAGGGTGGAAAGCTCGTGAATGACCGCAAAGCTCCTCGGACATCAGATGCTCCAGAGATTTCCTCCGTGTACCTTTGTGTCCTTCGTGGTTAATGGTTTTGGAGGCTAGAAACGCAGAGTCCTGCATGAGTGACACGCTCGATCGCCTGAAAGTGCTGATCAACTCCTCGACGCCCATCGTCGTGATGGAGACGTCTGAGGAGATGCTCGCGGTCAGTATGGTGCGTGCCGCCTGTTCGCAATTGAACATGGCGACATTCGAGTGGACCATCGCCGATGGACTGGTGCGCTCGGGATCCGGTGCGCCCGTTGAGCAGAAGACTCCGCCGCAGGCGCACGCCGAGTTGACGACAGTTTGGAATCAGGGGAGCCGAAATCTTGCGCAGCCTCGAACCGTCCTCAGCCCGGCCAGCGGAGAAGCGGACCGGCTGACCCAGGCCATGATGTCGGCGATCGGGTCGAACGGTGCTTCCGCAGCGGCCGCAGGTTCGATCTATAACACGCGAGAGCCGGTACAAGCCCTGGCGAACATGGAATCGATGACGATCGAGGCGGTCTTCATCCTGAAAGATTTCCATCGTCACATGGATGATCCCGTTGTGGTACGTCGGCTCCGTGATGTAGGGCAGAAATTTTCAGCCAACCGGCGAACGGTCGTCATTACTTCTCCGGAACTCTCCATGCCGCCGGAGTTGGCGACCCTGGTGGAGTACTTCGATCTCCCGCTCCCGGATGGCGAGCGACTCCATGAAATCGTGCATGAAACGTTCACCCGCCTCTCGAAGACTTACACGCTCAAGTTACAGCTCGATGCCGCCGGCGTCGATGCCATGTCGGCGAACCTCCGCGGACTGACCGAGGAAGAAGCTGAACGTGCGGTTTCCCAGGCGCTGGTGAAGCGCTATGCGCTCTGTCCCGAGACGGTTACGGATGTGCTCGAAGCAAAGAAGCAACTGCTGCGGCATTCCGGGATGCTTGAGTTCATCGAAACCTCCGACGACATGGCGAAGGTTGGAGGCTTGGAGAATCTGAAGCATTGGCTCGCACAGCGTCGCGGAGCGTGGGAGGATTCGGCGCGAGAGTTCGGCCTTGAGCCTCCGCGCGGCATGATCGTTCTCGGCGTACAGGGATGCGGGAAATCACTTTGTGCGCGGGCGGTCGCCGGAGAATGGAAGCTGCCGCTGGTGAAGTTCGACACCTCCGCGGTATATGACAAATACATCGGGGAGACGGAGAAACGCATCCGTAAGGTTTTTCAGGTCGCCGAAGGCCTCGCCCCATGCGTTCTCTGGATTGACGAATTGGAAAAAGTGTTCGCCGGAAGCGGCCCGGATTCCGCCTCAGCCGATGCCGGAGTCTCCTCGCGTCTGCTGGCATCGTTCTTGTCGTGGATGCAGGACCGGAAGTCCCCGGTGTTCGTCGCCGCGACTTGCAATAACGTCACCGTCCTGCCGCCAGAGTTGATTCGCAAAGGGCGTTTCGATGAGCTGTTTTTTGTCGATTTACCCAACCATGTGGAACGCAAACAGATCCTCGCCATTCAGCTTGCCAGGCGTAAACGCAATCCCGTGGAATTCGATCTCGACAAAGTCGCGGCTGCAGCCAATGGCTATTCCGGAGCCGAAATCGATGCGGCCGTACAGGGTGCGCTGTACGCGGCCTATGCGGAGAAGAAGCCGCTCGCAACCCAGTCGCTGCTTGACGCCTTAGGTCAGACGGTGCCACTCTCGACCACCCGTGCGGAGGAGATTGACGCCTTGCGCGAGTGGGCCAGAACGCGGGCTGTCCCGGCCTCGGCGCGTGACGCAAACTCGGCCAGCGCCTGAGGATTTCCTCCCATTGACTCGCCACTTTGCGGCGGGGTAGGCTTTAACCCAATGGTAGTGAATTGCCCTCTGGGCATCTGCATTTCGAACAGTCCCGTCTCTGAGAAAAATCCTGCTTTGTACTTGAGCAGTTATGGGTGCGTCCCGAATGCGGTGGAGTTGTGCCTGCAACTTGCGACCCAACATTCGCGTTCGCGCCCGCGTAAAACAAACGCATGAAGAAAAGCATCGGGGTTAGCCCCAACATCGAGACGCTATTCGGTACGCGGGACGAGAATGTGCGCGTGCTCGAAGACGGACTCAACATCACGATCAACCTGCGTTCGAACGCAATTGAGTTGGAAGGCGCGGCCCGCGACGTGGCCCGCGCCGAACAGGTTTTTTCTGACTACGAAAGCCTTCAGCGCTCCGGTTATGCCTTCACCAACGGCGACCTCAACAGCATGCTGCGGGTGCTGACGTCCGATCCAAACTCGACTCTTCGCGGCCTGGCAGACGCCGGGCGCCAGCGCTCCTTCGGAAGGAGGACGGTCCAGCCCAAGAGCAGCAACCAGCGTCGCTATCTGGAAACCATCGAAAAGCACGACATGGTATTCGGCGTCGGGCCGGCGGGCACGGGCAAAACTTACCTCGCGGTGGCGATGGCAATTTCCGCGCTGCTGGCGAAGCGCGTCAACCGCATTATCCTGGCGCGCCCGGCGGTGGAAGCCGGTGAGCGGCTGGGATTCTTGCCGGGCACCTTGCAGGACAAGATTGATCCATACTTGCGTCCTCTGTACGACGCCCTCTACGACATGCTCGATCCCGAGAAAGTGGATCGCTATCTGGAGAAGAATGTTATTGAGATCGCTCCCATCGCTTTCATGCGCGGCCGCACGCTGAATGATTCGTTTGTCATCCTCGACGAAGCCCAGAACACGACCTCTGAGCAGATGAAGATGTTCGTCACCCGCCTCGGATTCAACTCAAAGGCAGTGATTACTGGGGACATTACGCAAATCGATCTACCCAACGCACGGCGCAGCGGGCTGCTCGAAGCAATCGACGTGCTGAAGAACGTGGAGGGCCTGGCGTTTGTGCACTTCGATGAAGGTGACGTAGTGCGCCATCACCTGGTGCAGCGCATCGTGCGCGCTTACGACGAACACAAGGCGCGAGTGGCTGAGCAGCAGATGCTGCTGCTGGCTGAGCCCAAGAGCGGCGAACCGGCGGGCACAACGGAAAAATCTCCACCGGTGACGCCGGTTCAGGAAAAAACGGCTGCCGAAAACTAGAATCAAGGAGTTCACAGGAGGGTGCAAACGCGGCCCTCCTGTTTGCCATTTCCAGCGAAGATTCGAGGGTTTTGGCCTTGGTGATTCTGCGGAGAAAAGTCGAAGGTCTGAGTGAGGTCTCTCTGGCGCGTTTCCTGCTGCGCGCGCGCCGTTCGATAGGGCTTAGTGGCAGCGTCCATTTGCTGGTGACAGGCAGCCGGGAAATGCGCTCGTTGAATTCTCGATTTCGCCGAAAAGATAAAGCCACCGATGTGCTTTCTTTCCCCGCGGCCCCAGGCGCCAACGAACGCTTCGCCGGGGAAATTGCGATCTCAGGGGAGATCGCAGCACAGAATGCTGCCCGACTTGGACATGCGCCAGCACTTGAAATCAAGATTTTGGCCTTGCACGGACTGCTCCATCTGGCAGGGTTCGACCATGAGCGCGATAATGGTCAAATGGCGCGCAAAGAAGCGCTTCTCCGCCGGAAACTCAGGCTGCCGTGCACGCTGATCGAACGCAGCCTCGCCCCTGGAGGGCGAGTGCGTCCCCCCGCTCCCCGCAAGCGTGCCCGGAGGACGGCATGACCATTGCCGTCGTCTTCTCGCTGGTACTCCTGATTGGGCTGTTAACACTGGTGTCGTATGTGGACCGGGTTTATCAGGAGGTGGGGAAGTTCCTTTCCCGCGAATTCCAGGACAACATCGACGTCTTCGAGCAAAAGATCGAGCCCCGGCTGAAGGTCGGTCGCACCCGCGCAGCTTTATCGATGGCGGTGCTCACGCAATTAACCACGGCCACCATCGCCCTTCTGATCGGATTCCTGCTTTTCAACGACGAGACCTGGAACGTTTACGAGATTCTGCAAGTGGCAATCAGCCTGGTGTTGATCGTGATTGTCTGCAATCGCTTCTTGCCTTTTGTGCTCTTCTCGCGAACGCGGGGCGAATGGCTGATGCACTGGACGCTGGTGTTGCGGATGCTCATCTATCTGGTGCTGCCGGTGACCGTCGTGCTCGGATTCCTGCAATCCGTTGCCGCGTTGACCAAAGAAAACGCAGGCGAACAGCCGGAGAGTCCGGCCGAGGCCGTGGATGCTTTGATCGAGGCCGGGCAGGAAGAAGGCATTATTCAGGAAGGCGATCGCGACCTGATCCAGTCGGTGGTCGAGTTCAGCGGGAAAACTGTGCGGGAGGCGATGAAGCCGCGCCCGGCCATGTTCGCCGTTCCCGTGAGCACCACGGTCGAGCATTTCGTCGAGATGCTTCGCACCAGGCACTATTCGCGCGTACCGGTGTATGAAGCCAGCATTCACAACATCAAGGGGATTGTTTACACGCAGGATGTGTTGCAGGTTCCGGACAGTGAGGCGCACCTGCGAACACTCGACAGCATCATGCGACGCGATACCTACTTCGTTCCAGAGAGCAAACTAGGCAGCGATCTGCTGCGGGAGATGCAGAAGCAGAACATTCGCATGGCCATCGTTGTCGATGAGTACGGCGGTGTAGCCGGGCTGGTGACCATCGAGGATCTGGTGGAAGAGATCGTGGGCGAGATTCGCGACGAGCGCGACAAGCCCGAGATCGTGCGCGATGGCGACCGGGCGTTCATCGTTTCCGGCGGCATGGATGTGGACCGGCTTGACGAACTCTTCGGCACCAAGCCCGAAGGCAAGGACTCCGCGACCATCGCGGGCCTGGTCAGCGAACTCGCAGGCAGGATTCCACGCAAGGGTGAGACCGTGGAGGAGGATGGTCTGCGCTTCGAAGTGCTGGAATCCACTGACCGCAAAATTGAGCGAGTGCGAGTGACAGCGATGAAGCCAAGACGCTTGAAGCTGATCTGAATGGTCACAGGCATTGGGTCTTTGGTGTTAGGCTTGCCTTGCCGCACCGGGCCAGAAAGCCCAAGACCTGACACCTGATGTAGAAGACCCGAATCATGCCATTCCGCTCTGGTTTCGTTTGCATTCTCGGACGCCCTAATTCGGGCAAGTCCACCTTGCTGAACGCATTGGTGGGCGAAAAGCTGGCGATCATTTCGCCCAAGCCGCAGACCACGCGCAACCGCATCCAGGGAGTGGTTCACGTTCCCAGGCGAAATGGCAAGGGTGGCGGCCAGATCGTCCTCATCGATACTCCCGGAGTTCACAAGCCTGATAGTTCACTGGGACGCAAAATGATGGTGGAGGTTCGCGAGGCGCTGGAAGGGTGCGATCTCGTTCTCCTGATCATGGATGTGACCCGCAGATTCGATCCGCGAGACGAGTTTGCGCTCGATCTGCTGCGGCGCACTCGCGCGAAGGCATTCTTGATCCTCAACAAAGTCGATTTGGTCCACGAAAAATCGAAACTGCTTCCGCTGATCGAGGAATATCGCAAGCTCTATGACTTTGCCGAGGTGATCCCTATTTCGGCGCTCAAGCGCAAGGGACTGGACACGCTGCTTCAGAACGTCATTGGCGCTCTTCCTGCCGGCCCCGCGTATTTTTCGGACGACCAGGTGACCGATCAACCCGCCCGGTTCATGGCCGCGGAGATCATCCGCGAACAGGTCCTCCTGAACACCAGCGAAGAGATTCCATATGCGACTACTGTGATCGTCGAGAGTTTCGAAGAGGACGCGCGGCTAAGTCGCATCGCCGCCACAATCTACTGTGAGCGCACGGGACAAAAGGGAATTCTGGTGGGCAAAGGCGGACAGATGCTCAAGAAGATCGGCACCGCCGCGCGCATCCAGATTGAGCGGATGCTGGGCACGAAGGTTTTCCTCGAACTCTATGTTAAAGCCGAGCCTGGGTGGCGAGATTCGCGCCGCTTCGTGGAAGAACTTGACTGGCGACGCCAACTGGAACACCGCATGTTGGAGCAGGGAATCGACGCGCCCGCGTCCTCGGAGGCCGGGACGGGACGCCTGCGGTTCACAAAGACTTGAAGTTATGTCCGGAGCGCTCCTCGCAATACATTGCCCAATCCGCCGCCGGGCACTAAAATCAAGAAAGCAGAAGACCGGAGAATAAACGAGCTGACCATGGAAGCTGGGGAACCTTCCGAACAACCCTACCCGGAGCACGACTTTGATCCACAAAAGCTGAGTTTACGCGTGAGCGTCACACTCGCGGCGGACCGCAAGTCAGTGGAGCCAGTCGTCGAACAGGTGATGCGAGCGGTCCGGGAAATGAAGTGTGTCGACGGTAAGGAAGAGGCGATCGAACTGGCGCTGCAGGAGGCGCTGGCTA
Source organism: uncultured Acidobacteriota bacterium (assembly GCA_963807095.1). Taxonomy (GTDB): domain Bacteria; phylum Acidobacteriota; class Terriglobia; order Terriglobales; family Acidobacteriaceae; genus Sulfotelmatobacter. Next base: position 841,439 of record CAWEAF010000006.1, read on the forward strand.
ACGCTGTAGTGCATGGCGCCAAGGAAGATCCCAGCAAGATTGTGGAGTGTCTTGTAGCCTGCGACGAGCAGCGCGGCATCCTGATCATCGTCCGCGATCCCGGTTCGGGATTTGATCCCGGTACAATTCCCAGTTGCACGGTCGGCGAGAATCTCTATTCCAATCACGGCCGCGGTATCTTTCTGATCAATCAACTCATGGACGAGGTGCAGTTCCGCAAGAACGGGACAGAGATTCACATGGTCAAGAGATAATCGCGTGCTATGGCGACACGCAGGAGCCCTTCTGACCGGAGCCCTTATTGGATTCCTAGGGGGGCTATTCGGTAAAGGAGGCAGCGCGGTAGCGACGCCGCTGCTGAGCCTGCTGGGATTTCCGGGATTTATCGCAGTGGCTTCGCCGCTTCCCGCGACCGTTCCGAGCACGCTGGTGGCCGCCGGAGCATATTGGCGGTCGAGCCTGATTGACTGGGAGATTTTCTGGTGGAGCGTTGGCGTCGGGACGCCCACGATCATTGCTGGCTCGTTTCTTTCACATGCGGTGGGAGCGCGTCCGTTACTAATCGTAACTGGCATTCTGGTTCTGGGTTTTGGAATCTCTTTTCTGTTTTTCCCGCGCGACCTGTCCCTTGCCACCGCTGCGGCCCTCTATCCCGCGGGACAACGGCCGTCCCTCTGGCGAGCACGTATGATCCTGGTGGCGACCGCTGTGGGACTGATTTCAGGTTTGCTGGCCAACGCCGGCGGCTTTCTGCTGGTGCCAAGCTATACCACCTTTTTGAAGCAGCCCATGAAGAAAGCGTTCGCCTGTTCCCTGGCGGTCTCCGCGGTGCTGGCGATTCCCGGCACAGTTGTGCACGCTTACCTCGGGCACATTTCCTGGCTGGTTGCACTTCTCGTCGCAGCTGGAGCCATGCCGTTTTCTCATCTCGGTGCCCGGCTCGCGATCAACACCCGCGCCGCAAAGCTTGAACGCTGGTATGGACTTGCGCTAACTGGCCTGGGGATATTCTTTCTGATTCACATCTGAGGCAGCGCACTTCGTTCATTCTTTTGCCGCAATCCCCAGCGTCTTCATTTTCCGGTAGAGATGGCTGCGCTCGAGGCCAAGCACCTCGGCGGCGCGGGTTACATTGCCGTGGTTTTCATCCAGTTTCTTGAGAATGTAGTCGCGTTCGTAGGCATCCCGCGCCTGGTGCAGCGTGGAGAATTCGCCCTTCGGTATGCGGCGGCTGCCGTCGCGGTAGACCAGCGGAGGCAGATGCTTGGCATCGAAGCGCGTCGTCGTGGGATTCATGATAACGATGCGCTCGATCACGTTGCGCAGTTCGCGCACATTGCCCGGCCAGGAGTAGCGCATCAGGATTTCAATCGCGTCATCCGTAATCTCGCGCGGGCGGCGCCCGTAGGTGGCCGCCAGTTCCTTCAGGAAATGGCGAGTAAACAGCGGGATGTCCTCTTTACGCTCGCGTAGCGGCGGGACGAAGAAGGGTATGACATTGAGGCGGTAAAAGAGATCTTCGCGGAAGTTGCCGCGCGAAATCTCTTCTTCCAGATCCTTGTTCGTGGAAGCGATCACGCGCACATCCACCGTGATCGTCTCGTCGCTGCCCACCGGGGTGAACCGTTGTTCCTCCAGGGTACGCAGTACTTTCGATTGAGTCTTCAGGCTCATGTCGCCGATTTCGTCGAGGAAGAGTGTGCCCCCGTGTGCCCGCTGAAATTTCCCTTCTTTGTCGGAAGCCGCGCCGGGAAAAGATCCTTTGTAATGCCCAAACAGTTCGCTTTCGATCAGGTCTTCGGGAATCGCGGCGCAGTTGACCTCGACGAAAGTTTCATCCTTGCGCAGGCTTTGCGCATGGATGGTGTGCGCCACCAGTTCTTTGCCGGTGCCAGATTCGCCATAAATCAGCACGCGGCCATTCGTTGGTGCCATGAGCGCGATCTGCTGGCGCAGAGCCTTCATCGGAATGCTGTCGCCGACGATGACGGTCTTCGATTGAAGCTGTTTTTTCAGGTCGACGTTTTCTCGCTGCAGCTTCTTGGCTTCGACGGCGTTCTTGACCAGGATGAGAGTCTTTTCCACCCGAAGCGGCTTTTCGAGGAAGTCGTAAGCGCCGAGCTTCGTTGCCCGTACCGCGGTCTCGATCGTTCCATGGCCGGAAATCATGATGACCTCTGGAGGATTCTCGAGTTCGCGAATCTTGGCTAGCGTGTCCAGTCCATCTGTGCCAGGCAGCCAGACGTCGAGCAACACGACGTCATAGGCGGTCTTGCCGAGTGTTTCGAGGCACTCTTCCCCGCTTCCTACCGCAGATGCGGAGTACCCCTCGTCCGCCAGAATGCCCGCCAACGAATCGCGGATTCCGGCTTCGTCGTCAACGATCAGTATGTCAGGCATGTTGAATGGCCGCCCCCACCGAGGCAGGCTCGGGCACGACGGGCAGTTCCAGGATGAAGCGCGTACCCACCGGACGATTCTCCTCCACTCGGATGGAGCCGTGGTGATCTTCCACGATACGGCTGACGATGGCAAGGCCGAGGCCGGTGCCGCGCTTCTTCGTCGAAAAGTATGGCAGGAATAGTTTCTCTTTAATCTCGCGGGTCACACCTTGCCCGGTATCGGCCACGGTGATCTCGACGGCATCACGGCTCGCCACCAATGCGGTAGAGATTTGGATTTCGCGCACCAGGGAACTCTCTGAAGCCTCGGCGGCGTTGTCGACCAGGTTGGCCACGGCACGCTTGATCGCTTCGCTGTCTGCCATGATTTTAGGAAGATCCGCGGCCAGAGATTTGTGCAGGCCAATGCCCTCCAGCCTGCCATTGAACATCGACAGGGCGCTCTCAATGATGTCGTTGATGTCGGCGGGCTGCGGCTTGGCCACCGGAAAGCGAGCCAGGGTGGAAAACTCATCGACCAGGCGGCGAACCGTTTCCACTGCGCCCGCGATGGTCTCTGCGCAACTGCGCACCACCACGGTCGATGCCGGATCGGTTGGAGTCGCTCGATCGAGGTGGCGCTGAATTCGCTCCGCCGAGAGCGCGATCGGTGTGAGTGGATTTTTGATTTCATGCGCCACGCGGCGCGCCACCTCCCGCCACGCCGCCTGTTTCTGCGCTTTCAAGAGGTCGGAGAGATCTTCAAAAACGATCACATATCCGGACCGCTCGCCCTGGTGCGGGAGTGTGGCCACAGTGACAGCGACATTCAACGTTCCACGAGGCAGTTGTACTTCCATCTGGCTCGTGGTCATCCCCATGCGATCCCCCCGGCGCAGCAGGGGTTCGAAGTCTTCCAGCACGTCGGAGGGGAACACTTCTTCCAAAGTGGCCCCTAACACGATTTGTGACGAAGCATCGTGCACCCCGTCCGGATGAAACATCCGGCGCAGAGCCTGATTCACGTGGGTGACCCGCCGGTTGGCGTCGAGCGAGAGCACGCCCGTCGGAATATTCTCGAGAATCGTCTCCATGTGCCGGCGGCGCTGGTCGAGTTCGGCATTGGCCGCGCTCAAATCCCGGCTGGCCGCCTCGATTTGATGGCGGCTGCCCTCTAGATCCTCCGCCATTCGGTTGAAAGAGCGCACCAGATCGCCGATTTCATCCGCTGAACTCACGTCCACGCGGTAGTCAAGGCGCCCCCGGGAAATCTCCTGGATCGCTTCGGCCAATGCCGAGAGCGGACGCGTCACAATCTTGGAAAGAAATAACGCCAGCCACGTGGTGACGAATAACACGGTCATCGTGAGCAGCAACAACAATCCCATGTAAGTGCGACGCACCACGCGGCGCTCACGGGCCAGGTCGTAATATCGTTTTTGGCTGGCCTCCACCTGTCGAACGGTTTGAGAAAATTCGGGCGGCAGTGGAACCGCAATCAGAATCGTTCCGCCAGCATCAACGGGAGCGCTTCCGAGGGTGTAATCCCGATTCTGCCAGATGAATTGCGCGGGACGCCCCGCCTCTGCATCTGCCAGCGGCAGGACTCCTTTGAGAACAGGCCAGGGTGCGGGTGCATTGAAGCTGGCCTCCGCATTGCCGTCGCGCACTGCGATGGCAAACCCTCCCTGCAGCGTAGGTTCGCGGCGCTGAAATTCGGTTACGACACCAGAGAATCCATGGCCGGAAAAGTCGCGGTCCGCTTCCGGAGATCTGGCAATCGAGAGCGCTTCGGCTCGCGCATTCTGCATCGCATAGCTGGCCAGGAGCGTGGCCATGGCGTGGGTGTCGGCGCGAACTTCTTCCACCGGCGTCGAGAACCACTTATCGATCGACCGGTTCATCAGGCCGTAAGAGAACCAGTACATCACCATCACGGGAACGGAAGACAGAAGCAGAGCGCCGGCGACCATCCGGGTACGAAACTTGGATCCAAGAACGCCCAGGCGGCGTTCGGCGAAAAGCTTGAGCAGGTTGCGCATCAGCACAAAGGTGAGCGCAACAAAGAGCAAGAAAATTAAAGCCGAGAGTGCCGCGAATACAATAATTTCCTGATTGTTTCCGGGATGCAGGAAATTTAGGTCAAATGCGGTTTGCGACACCAGGATGGCGAGTAACAGGAAAACAGAAATCGACAGCAGGATGATGACCTGCTTGCGGTATGAGGTCTTCGCGACTTCGCTTGGAATTGGTGGCGCCACTGGTTCTGTTTCTCTGCCCGCCCCGGGGACGTGCCAGCCATTATAGATGCCCGAGGATATGATGGCGCTTCATCCATCACGCACATGCATCCTGCATAGGCCGGTTCGCCGATGAGCGGAGAAGAGTTGTCTAGTTGTCCAGGCGCCTACGGGAAAGTTCCTGAACCATGGCGTCGTAGGCGGGCTTAGGCTGATACGTCCGACTGAAGGGGAGCGCGGCGCCTCGCGAACCGTGGGAGTGCGAGCCGATCCATGAGTATTTGTCGGTGAAGCCCCACGTCTGGATTGCCGTGCACCCAGGGTTCTGCAAACATGCGCGCACAACGCGGCCGTAGATGTCGGCTTGCCCCTGTAGGTCTTCGTTTCGCGCCTGTCCCCCGTCGAGAGGGAGAGAAACATCGAGTTCCGTGATGTGGACCTGCACCCCCAGCGCCGTGAGGCGCGCGATGTTGGCGCCAACGGGCTCGGTATCGAAATCAAGCCGCGAGATGTGCATCTCCAGGCCAACGCCGTCGAGGGGGACGCCCCGTGATTTGAAGTCCTTCACCATCGCATAGACGGCATCGGACTTGCGGTTCATCCCTTCGCCTTCAGCCTCGTTATAGAAAAGCAGGGCTTTGGGATCCGCCGCGCGCGCCCAGCGGAATGCCTGCTCGATGTATGCCGTTCCCTTCTCCGACAGCCCGATGCCGGGCTGGTTGTACCACGGGGAGTCTTTGGGTTTGCCATTCTCATCGAGCCCTTCGTTTACCACATCCCAGGCAAAAACCTGGCCGGCGTAATGCTTCATGACCGTGGAAATGTGATCCTGCAGAAGTCGCGATAGTTGCTCTGGAGTGAAGTGGCTCTCCGCGAGCCATGGAGGATTGTTGTGGTCCCAAACTAGGCAATGCCCGCGGACCTTCATCCGATGTCCCTCGGCGAAGCGAACTACATCGTCGCCCTGGCGGAAATCAAAGTTATCTATGTCGGGCCGGATGGCCGGCCATTTCATGGCGTCCTCAGCCTCAACCATGTTGAATTCTCGACCCAGAGTCGCGGAATAAGCGGCCTCGGAGAACAGGGAAGGCCGTACGGCCGCGCCGATCAGCATGCCCGCCGAAGTTGCTGCATCACGCAACATGCCGGGGCCGGAGAGCAGAAGCATTGCCGGCACCCAGAACGAGCCGGCGCGAAGACAGAAGCGAAGCGCCATTCATTCCTTCAGGATCGGGATCCAGCTTTCGCCGCCATTGCAGCTTGCGGCTGCAAACGGCTGCTGATTTCAGCGGTCACATCTTTGCCGCCCTGAAAATTCACCACCAAAGAGCGAATCGTCCAAATCGGGCCCCACGGAATTCCCCACCATCCTGCGATCAAGCTCAGGAATGTCCATGGCAGACCTTTCGTGATAGCGCTTTCCCCGGAAGGAATCAAGTAGATACTGGAGCCCCTGCGGAATGTCATCACCAGGATCGAGATGCAGTATTGGTAGAGCACAAGTTTCGCACCCCGCTGAATCTCAAAACGGAGCTGGTCCGGGGACATATTCTCGGCGCCCACGATCTTCATAGCATTCTCCTTCGGGGAGAAAAAATTGTAGGGGCAGGACGGAGCGCGGTAAAGCCGCCTAAAGTCTAGCTACCTTCGAGGGCTTGGGCCTGCCCTGGGTCAGGGAGAAATGGCCGCAACGGGCAGTCCTCACATGCTGCCGTTGTTTTGCAGTACTGTTTCCCCACGCCCACGATCAAGCCATGCATCTCGTTGTAGACCTGAACCAGCGGGACTCGGTGCGCGGTGCTCATGGCAGATGGGGGATGAGAGGCTCCGCGGATTCCGACGTCAAGGCGCAGTGTTGAATCGTGGAGTTCATTTTGCTGCTCATCTGCCAGCGGAGCGAGTGCTCTTTGAAAGAGATGCCGAATCTCGTCGTAATCGGACTTCACCGGCAGAATCCCGTGGCGGTCGAGAATGCGGCGGGTGTAAGCGTCCACTACGAAGACGGGATGATTTCCGGCATATAGCAGGATCGAGTCCGCCGTTTCAGGGCCCACTCCATTCAAGCTGAGTAGTTCTTCACGCAGGCTGTTGGTCGGCTGCGAAAACATCGTATCGAGGGAGCCGTCGTATCGCTGGTCGAGGAATTTCACGAAGATCTTCAGCCGCCGCGCCTTTTGGCGGAAATATCCAGAGGAGCGAATCAGACGCTCGAGTCGCGCCACTCGCACCCTGCGGATGCCCTCAACGCTCAGCAGTTGGGCGTGACGAAGATCGCGCAGAGCGCGTTCGACATTCGTCCAGCCGGTGTTCTGGACGAGGTAGGCTCCGACAATCACCTCAAACTGTGATTCCGCCGGCCACCAATGCTGCGCGCCCCACGCGCGGTACAGGACATCGTAATACTTCCGGATTTCGTCTTCGCTGGAAAGCGCACACACACGAGGATTCCTGGTCTCGAGTGTAAATGAGCTGGCCTGATGCCTGTTCCGGAACCTGCGCAGGCTTACTGAAGTGCATGTACTAGGACTAGGAGTTTTCTCCAAGAAATGCCGAAAAATGGGCCATTCGTGGCGAATCAACCCGGCTAAGCGCGCTCTCAGGCGGGCCTTCTGAGAAGGGCAAGTACTTAAGTTACTTTTGCAGTAATCGGGTTGCGGTGACAATTTATGTCAACGCGAATCGACTTGCTTTTCTCTCCCAAGGATTGGGCTGCCGTTCGCGCCATGCCTCCGCAGTTTCAGGGCATTGTTCTATCCGCGTGGTGAGGAGATCTGCGTATGTCTCAACGGCTGGGTGACCTTCTCGTCAAAGAGAAGATCATTACACCAGAGCAGTTGGAACAAGCGACGAAGGTGCAGAAAGAACAGAGCTGTCGCCTGGGCTCCGCCCTGGTGAAGCTCGGCTTTCTCTCGGATGAGGATGTCACCAATTTTCTTTCGCGCCAATACGGCGTCCCCGCCATCAATCTTTCGTATTTCGAAATCGACCCCGCCGTCGTCAAGCTGATCCCCTTCGAGACCGCCAAGCGCTACCAGATTCTGCCCCTGAGCCGCGTGGGCGCGTCGCTCACCATCGCCATGGTTGATCCCACGAACGTCTTCGCCATGGACGACATCAAGTTCATGACCGGCTTCAACATCGAGCCGGTTGTAGCTTCGGAGAGCTCAATTCTCGCGGGCATCGAAAAAGCCTACGGCTCCACCAAGGAAGAGGATCTCGAAGCCGTCATGCAGTCCATGACGGAGATGAACGAGAACGATGTCGAGCTGGCGTCGGAAGAGCAGCAGATCGAATTGGCGGAATTGGAGAAGGCCGCCGACGAAGCGCCGGTCGTGAAACTCGTCAACGTGGTCCTCGGTGACGCAGTCAAGCGCGGAGCCAGCGACATTCATATCGAGCCCTACGAAAAAGAATTCCGCGTCCGGTTCCGTATTGACGGCGTTCTGCAGGCGATCATGTCGCCGCCTCTGAAGTTAAAGGATGCAATTACCTCCCGCGTCAAGATCATGGCGAAGCTTGATATCAGCGAAAAGCGGTTGCCGCAAGACGGCCGCATCATGCTGAAGATGAATATCGCCGGCCGGAAAAAGCAGCTGGATTTCCGTGTCAGCACCCTGCCCACACTTTGGGGCGAAAAGATCGTGCTCCGGTTGCTCGATAAAGAGAACCTGCGGCTCGACATGACCAAGCTCGGGTTCGAAGCCGAATCGCTGGTGAAGTTCGAGAAGGCGATTTTGAAGCCGTACGGCATGGTTCTGGTGACCGGGCCAACCGGGTCGGGCAAGACGAATACCTTGTACTCCTCGATTTCCAGGCTGAACCAGCCCGACACCAACATCATGACTGCCGAGGATCCGGTTGAATTTCAGTTGCAGGGCGTGAACCAGGTGCAGATGAAAGAGCAGATCGGCTTGAACTTCGCTGCTGCCCTGCGATCGTTCCTGCGGCAGGATCCCAACATCATTCTGGTGGGCGAAATCCGAGACTTTGAAACCGCTGAAATCGCCATCAAGGCGGCCCTGACCGGTCACCTTGTGCTCTCCACCCTGCACACCAACGGCGCTCCCGAGACCATCACCCGCCTGATGAATATGGGTATTGAACCATTCCTGGTGGCGACGTCGGTGCACTTGATCTGCGCGCAGCGCCTGGTCCGGCGCATCTGCAAAGACTGCACCGAAACGCAGGACGTACCGCCCCAGACGCTGCTCGACGCGGGCTTCAGCCCCGAGGAATCCAGGACCATCAAGATTCAGAAAGGAAAAGGCTGCGGCGTATGCAACAACACCGGATACAAGGGCCGCTGCGGTCTGTACGAGGTGATGGAAGTCGACGACGAGATTCGAGAACTGGTCCTGGTAGGAGCCTCGGCTGTGGAATTGAAGAAGAAGGCGATCGAGCGCGGCATGATCACGCTGCGCCGAAGCGGTTTGATCAAAGTCGCGGCGGGCATGACCACGCTTGAGGAAGTCGCTCGCGAAACCATTCACTGAGTTGCGGTAGTCATGAAAGGGAAGGAACTTTCTTATGGGTTTGTCGTTAAGCGATCTGCTCAAGAGAATGCTGGAGATGAACGGCAGCGATCTGCACATTACCACCAACTCGCCGCCCCAGATCCGCGTGCACGGCCATTTGGTGCCGCTCGATCTTCCGCAAATGACTCCGGCAGAGACCAAGCAGTTGGCCTACAGCGTGATGACGGACTCGCAGAAGCATCGCTTTGAAGAAAGCCTGGAACTCGACTTCTCATTCGGCTTGAAAGGGCTGGCGCGCTTCCGCGCCAACGTTTTCAACCAGCGGGGCGCGACGGCGGCTGTGTTCCGCGTCATTCCTTTTGAGATCAAATCGTTCAACCAACTCGGGCTGGCCCCCGTGGTCAGCAAACTTTGCGATAAGCCGCGCGGCCTCGTGCTGGTAACCGGACCGACTGGGTCGGGCAAATCTACAACTCTGGCCGCCATGATCGACAAGATCAACAGCGAGCGTCACGACCACATTCTGACCATCGAAGACCCAATCGAATTCGTTCACATGAACAAGAATTGCGTGGTCAACCAGCGCGAATTGCACGCCGACACCAAAAGTTTCACCGATGCACTGCGAGCCGCGCTGCGTGAAGACCCAGACGTGGTGCTGATCGGCGAAATGCGCGACCTGGAAACCATCGAATCGGCGCTGCGCATCGCAGAAACCGGCCACCTCACTTTTGGAACGTTGCACACCAACTCGGCGACCTCGACCATTAACCGTATCATCGACGTCTTTCCTGCCCACCAGCAACCGCAGATCCGAGCCCAGCTTTCGCTGGTGCTGGAAGGCATCATGTGCCAAAGCCTGGTGCCCAAGACCGACGGCAAGGGACGCGCCATGATTATGGAAATCCTGATCCCCAACGCCGCTGTGCGCAACCTGATCCGGGAAGACAAAATTCACCAGATTTATTCCTCCATGCAGTCTGGACAAGAGAAGTTCGGAATGCAGACGTTCAACCAGTCGCTGGCTACTGCTTACTTCCAGAAGCATATCTCTCTGGAAACGGCCATGGCGCGTTCCAGCAACGTGGATGAATTGCAGGAAATGATTAACCGCGGAGCCAGCCTGTTGAGCCGGCCGACAACGGCCGGAGCGTCGATGGCCCGGGGAGCGGCTTCCAAGCACTAAACCGCATGGAAGCAACGATTTTGAACGAGCACAACATTTACGCATCTGCAACGGTAGTGAGGAGCTAAACCATGCCAGTTTTTACATTTTCAGGCAAAGACGCTTCCGGACAGAAGGTCTCCGGAGAGCGGATGGCGGTGAACAAGCAATCGCTCGCCCAGGCACTGCGCCGCGAGCGCATCACCCCAGGCGCCATTCGCGAAAAGGGCAAGGAATTCTCCATGCCCACATTCGGCAGCACCAAGGTCAAAGTCAAGGACATCGCGATCTTCTTCCGCCAGTTCTCGGTCATGATCGATGCTGGCTTGCCGCTGGTGCAGTGTCTTGAAATTTTGGCCGCCAATCAGGAGAACCCTTCCTTCCAAAAAACGCTGACGGGGGTCCGCACAACGGTGGAAGGTGGCGCGACCTTGGCGAATGCCATGCGGCAGTATCCGACGGTCTTCGACGACTTGACCACGAACATGATCGAAGCCGGTGAAACCGGAGGTATTCTCGACATCATCCTGCAGCGCCTGGCTACCTACGTGGAAAAAGCCGTCCGCCTGAAGGCGGCCGTCAAGTCCGCGTTGATTTACCCCGTAGCCGTCGTCAGCATGGCGGTCGTGATCGTCGGCGCGCTGCTCAAGTGGGTGGTGCCGATCTTCGCCAATCTGTTTGCCGGACTGGGCGTCGCCCTTCCTCTGCCCACGCGAATCGTCATTGGCTTGAGCTCGTTCGTGCAAACTTTCTGGTGGATGTTCTTCATCGGCGGCTTCGTGGTTTTTTTCGGTGTCAAGCAGATTCGCAAGCATCCCCGTGGACGGTATTACCTCGACAAGATGATGCTGAACCTGCCCGTGATGGGAATGTTGCTGCGCAAGATCGCCGTTGGCCGCTTCACCAGAACCCTAGGCACTCTGATCACCTCGGGCGTTCCGATTCTGGAAGGCTTGACCATTACCGCCAAAACGTCGGGCAACGCCGTTCTCGAAGAGGCGCTGATGAGAGTGCGCAAAGCCATCGAAGAAGGCCGCACCATCGTCGATCCCCTGCGCGAATGCGGCGTCTTCCCCAACATGGTGACGCAGATGATCGGCGTGGGCGAAGCTACCGGAGCCATGGATTCCATGCTGCAGAAAATCGCCGACTTCTACGAAGAAGAAGTCGATGCAGCCACCAAAGACATGCTGGCTATGTTGGAGCCGGTGATCATTGGACTCCTCGGCATCAGTGTCGGCGGAATTGTGATTTCGCTGTACATGCCGCTGTTCGCCATGATCGCCAAACTGTCTGGATAGAAGCAGGTTTCAAAGGGGAAAGGTTTCAAGGTCCACCGGGGTGGATTTTGAAACCTTGAAACTTTGAGACTCCGAAACCTGGTCCTGCATGCAATCCACATTTGACGAGCGCAATTGGCTGGTTTGGCTGGTGCGGGTCCGCATCTTCATTCTGACCCTGCTGCTGGCGGTTGAGGTTGCGGTCGCACAGTTCAGTCCCACGCCGCTGCCCATGCGGCTTTTCGTCACGACGATCCTGTTCTGGTTCAGCCTCTCGGTGTTTTACGTGTGGCTGCTGTCGCTCTGGCCGGAGCATCGCCTGCAGGCTTCTTTGCAGATGATCACGGATCTGTTTCTGGTTACCCTCGTCGTACACGAAACCGGAGCCTGGGACAGTCCGCTCAATTTCCTGTACCCGCTGGTCATCATCGTTGCCAGCGTGCTGCTGTCGCGAATCTGGGCACAACTCGTGGCCGCTCTCGCGTTCATCCTGTATGGCGCAGTGCTGGAGCTTAACTATTTCGGCGTAATCCCCTCCTACTGTTCGACGCATCCTGGATGGAAGGCGCTGCAGGCTATCATCCTTGTCAATCTGTTCGCCTTCCTGGCGGTGGCTTACCTCGCCGGACTACTCACCGCCAAGTTGCGGCAGGTGGGCGTACAACTGAAAGATACCAGCGGCGCCCTCGAGAGCCTGCAGGTACTGCACGAGAACATCATCCACTCGATTAGCAGCGGCCTCATCACCACGAATCTCGATGGCCGGATTACCCTCGTAAATACAGCGGCGCAGAGGCTGCTGGAGCGACTGCCTTCGGAACTGCTGGGGCAGCCCGTGAACCAGCTTTTTCTCGATATCCTGCCGACCGTGGAATCGCAGAACACCCACGGGGAGGTGCGCTTCGAGGCAGCCAGGTTCCGCAAGACACTGCGCGTCCGAGTCGCGGCCCTTACAGTTCCCGAACTGGGCAACCAGGGGTACGTCTATGTCTTCGACGATCTCACCGAAATTCGCCGCCTGGAGCGCGAAGTCCGCATGCAGGATCGTCTGGCTGCGGTGGGCCGGCTCGCGGCAGCGATTGCTCACGAAATCCGAAATCCGCTGACTTCGATCGCGGGCTCGGTCAGCATGCTCTCGGGGCTTCCGGAAATGAACGAGGACCACCGCCGCCTGCTCGACATCGTCACTCGCGAATCCCAGCGGTTGAATGCCATCATTACCGACTTCCTGGCTTATTCGCGCACCAAGCAATATCACTTCGCCAAGGTCGATCTGATTCAGCTGGTCGAAGACACTTTGACGCTCATGGATCACCGCATGACCGCCGAGGAGACCGGCATCCACATCCAACGTTCATTTCCTGTTTCCGAAGCATGGGCGATGGCCGACGGCGATAAGCTCAAACAGGTTTTTTGGAACCTCTGCGAAAATGCCGTGCGCGCCATGAAGAACGGCGGCACGCTAACCGTCAGCGTCGAAACCGTGGGCGAGGATTGGCAGATTGGAGTTACGGATACCGGTGCGGGAATGACTCCGCAGCAGACCGAAAAGATTTTTGAGCCCTTTCAATCGAATTTCGAGGGCGGCACAGGCTTGGGATTAGCCATCGTTTACCAGATCATGCAAGCGCACGAAGGCAAAGTGTGGGCACGCTCCAAACCGGGGAAGGGAACCACGTTCGTTTTGAGGCTGCACCGCCTCGATAAGGCCACCGAGGTGAAGACCGGCGACCGCGCGCCGGTGGAAGCGGTGCATGTTACTCCACACACCGCTGCAGTAGCGGCAGGAGGTTCGCGTGGCTAACATCCTGGTTTGCGATGACGAACGCTCCATCTGTGAAATGCTCGACATTTCACTGCGACGGGAAAATTATCGCGTAGAGACGGTTCAGTCCGGGCAAGCCGCGAAAAACAAAATTGATGGCGCTCTCTACGACGTCATCATCACCGATATTAAGATGCCCAACATTGACGGCATCGAGGTATTGCGCCACGCGCATCGCGTTTCTCCGGACTCCGCCGTTATTTTGATCACGGCAGTCGATGACTATGAAGCTGCTGTCGAAGCCGTCAAGGCCGGCGGCGCGTCCGACTACATCCGCAAAAGTCCCGGCCTGGTCGACGAAATCAAGCTCGCCATCAACCGCGCTCTTGAGAAGCAGACCCTGAGCAAGCAGAATTTCGCCTTGCGCCGCGATGCGGCAACCCGCAATTCGCTGGACAATATCATCGGATCGAGCGCGGCTATGGAGAAGCTGAAGGCAACCGTTCGCACCATCGCCTCCACCGCCAGTACTGTCCTGATTCAGGGCGAGAGCGGCACCGGCAAGGAATTAGTCGCGCGCGCGGTTCATGTTTGCTCTCCGCGTGCCGCCGACACTTTCGTTTCCGTCAACTGCGGAGCCTTCCCTGAAACGCTGCTCGAAAGCGAGCTCTTTGGCTATGTCAAAGGCGCATTTACGGGAGCAACGCAGAACAAGCGCGGTTTGTTCGAGGTAGCGGATGGCGGCACCATCTTCCTCGACGAGATCAGCGAGATGACTTTGGCCATGCAGGTAAAGCTCCTCCGCGTGCTGCAGGAGCGGACTGTGCGCCCGGTCGGCGGTACCAGTGAAATCTCAATCGACGTTCGCGTCATCGCGGCCACGAACCGCGAGCTCGACAAAGCGGTCGCGGAGAATACCTTCCGCGAAGACCTTTACTACCGATTGAATGTCATTCCCGTCCGCGTTCCTCCGCTGCGGGAGCGCAGGGAAGACATTCCGCTGCTGGTCAACCACTTCCTGAAGAAATATGCCAGCGCGGCCGGCCGCAGCATCCTGCGTGTGCACGCTCCGTCCCTGGACTCACTCTGCGGCTACGAATGGCCCGGTAATGTGAGGCAGCTGGAAAATACGGTGGAACGGGCAGTTGCTCTGGAGACTACCGATGAACTCCACGTGGAGCTTCCCGCCGAGCGTCCAAAGGCGCGGGCGGCAGCCGCTGGCGCCGATGGTTCCACCGGCGTCGTGATCGGGAACGATTTTGCCCTTCCTGACGGGGTCGGCATGGAGACGTACGTCGCAGGAATCGAACGCTCGCTGCTGCAAAGTGCCTTGCACCAGAGCGGAGGAGTGCAAACCAAGGCCGCCGATTTCCTCGGGATCTCCTACCGGTCATTTCGTCACCTGATGAAGAAATACAACCTGTAGACCCGATCTGATCCTCACTCTTAGCCCACGGCGGATTTTGGGGTTTTCCCGGAAGTGAACTCCGGAATGTCCTGTGGAAAACCGACCTGCTAAGGCTGCAAACCGCTCCTCAATCGTGTAATTTATGCCAGCGACTCGGCTCATCCCTGAATTTTCGTCTAAGGTGTTTACCTGAGTTCTGCGATCCTCGCCCTTTATTTCTTTGACGAAAAATAAAACTTCAACAGGTTCCCGAAACGGGTCCGAAACGCCTTGGAATTAAACGGTCTTAAGTCCCGATTCCGGATTCTTGCTCTATCTCAGAACAGCAGCGTAGACACTCAATACGCAGAGCGCGTTTTGGCGCATGATTCGAGAGCTCAGCTAGGTGATATGACGATATTTCGGCGAGTTCCAGAGCTTCATTCTGAATCCACGAGATGCCAAAACCGTGTGCAAGTGCCTGTGGAAAATCGTCTTGGGAAGAATTCGATCATCTCTTGCCAAAAGTGGCAACCGGGATGCTATGACAATGTGAAAGGTTCCACCACGCTCCCCCGGGCGTGCAATACCCAAAACGAGGTGGATGAGATGAAGGAACAGACTGTTCGACTGGGTCCCCGCGAACAGCAAATCGTCGAGTTGCTCCTGCAAGGTTGCGACAACGCCGAGATTGCCACTCAACTCAATATGGCCCGGCGAACCGTGAAAGCCCATTTCAATCGGTTGTTTCTGCGTTTCGGCATTACCGGCGGTATCAAGCGAGTCAAACTCGCGACCCTGTTATATCGGAGGCAAACATGTCTGCAAATGGACGCTATGGCAGCCGTACCCCCAGTGAACGTGAGCACCGCGTCATCGAGCTCGTTGCCGAAGGCCTGAAAAACAAAGAGGTTGCCGAAGCCATCGGAACCACCGAGCATGTGGTCAAGAATTACCTGCGTGTGATCTACGACAAGCTCGGACTGTGGAACCGCGTCGAGCTGGCCCTCTGGTATGAGTCGAGACGAACTGCACTCCCTGCGTTGATGACGCAGTGATGTATCTCAGGGGCGAGCGCAACTGGGCTCACCTTCGCAATACTGAAAACATCGTTTTTATTCATTGACAGCCGAAGGCTTGGAGATTCCGCAAGCGTACTCCGGCCGCCGGCATGCCCTTGCGCGCTGCGGAATCCAGCAGCACGCGGGCCTGATCGCAGTTCTTCGAGACGCCGTGGCCCCGCAAATACAGATCCGCCAGAAGCACTGAGGCGCGGTCATTGTGTTTGGCAACCGATCGCCACAGCCACTTGGCGGCCTGGGCATTATCTCGCCGCTCGCCGTTCGTGCCTGAAAGATACCGTTCCGCAATCGAGAGTTCTTCCTCGCCTTTGCCCTCCCGGCTCGCAGCTGGCTCGATTCCCCCTGACTCGGCAGCTGGAATGGGCTTATCCGACGAGTGCTTCCGAACAGTCTTCGTAGCTGATTTGCTCGTTGTGTCTGGAGTTGTGTCGCTGGCTTCGTCTGCTGCATTCTTCGCTGCTGCTGGCGGAACACCCTCGGCGGTATCCGCAGGTCGCGCCGTTGCAGCTTGAGCCGCTGCAGCTTGAGTGGAAGGTCTATCAACTTCTTTAGCTACTGCGGGCGGCGCGGGAGATACTTCATTCGACTGGCTGCTGGTCAGCGTTCCCCGCCATGCCATGTAGCCCAGTCCGGCGAGAATTGCCGCTAATACGATTCCGATGTAGATCCGGTACGGTTGATTTGTAGACGATGTGTAATCCCAGTCGGGCACGTCGTAATCCCTGGGAGGAACGCTTTGAAACAACGAGAGTTCATTGGCATTCGCCGCGGACTCTTCAAAGCCCGTCGAGTCATAGTTTATCGAGGTTGAGTCCAGTTCTGAGCGCCAGCCCTCTGCTTCATCCTGATTGTAAGGCGGACGCTCCTGCAGGTCCCAATTACGCGCGGCATCCCGATCCACCAAGACCGGGGTCTGCGGCTCGTCCGATGGCACAGTCGTGCCGCACATGCCGCAAAACTTCTGAGATTTCGGATTGTCGTGGCCACACGACTTGCAACGGACCAATCCCGCCTGGTTGGCTTCCGTTGACGTGCCCACAAAAGCCTCCCTGGCTCGCGCCAAATTGGCAGACGTGCGATTGACCACATCGGCCTGCATCTTTTCCCTCTCCAGCTCGTGCACTAGTTTCAGAACTGCCCGATCTCGCTGCTCTGGAGGGTTATTAAAGTAGACTTCGGCCCATCGACGCAGATTTTCGGCCAAAAGCGGATTCGACAAGGGGTTCAGTTCAGGGGCGGGCAGGGTATTGGAACCCGAAGACCGATCGCTTTCATTCGCCAAGAAATCCTCCGATCGAACAATTCTCTGGTTTCTGTGGATAGTCGGTAAATATGATTGCCGTCCGGCAGTTGGGGTTGTCAGGTGTAAGCTCTTTGAAATCAGCGGAGAATACGCAGAAATTTCAGTTTAGTCGCAGGCTTTCCGGTAGGCGGGTTGAAATTGATCGAGCTGCGCATCCCGCTGCGATGCGTACTTTCCTTTGGGAGTCTTACCGTAGAGATCGGTTCCTGCGCAGTAGTAAAGTCCCGTGTGCAGATCGATCCACACCTGCACGGTGGGATTGCCTTTGTCTTCCTGCGGCTGCGGCGCCTCGGCCAGTCCCAAGCTGACCAGCATGCGATCAAACGGGGAGAGCTCAGGCTCGGCCGGCGGTTTGTGAGTCGCGGCAGTCGTGGTTGGCGCAGGCGTGGGGTTAACGGGTCGGTTTGACCACATACCCCAGCGGATTGCGCAAATCACCAGAATCACCGCGATCCCCAGATAGATGTCCCCACGGCGTGCATTCCAGAATTGAATGAGCGTGTTTTTTCGGTTCCCCGCCGCCAGTTGCTCCAGAAACTGCCGCGCAGAAAGAGCGGAACTCCAGTCCGGCGAGGGAGCTTGCACTCCTTCAGAAGAGCTGGTTTCAGCTTCTGAATCGTTGGCAGCTGCCTCGACTGCTTGAATCATGATTTCTTGCTTCGCAGGCTTCGATTGGTCGGGCCCGCTGCTCTGCAAATCGGCGTGCACGATCGCTGCCGAGGGCACTCCCTGGTTGGAAGCAATGACAAGTGGTTCTGCTTGAGTCGTGTCGGTTCGGGGCTCGTCCGGAATTTTAATATCGGGAATCTTCGATTGCTTTTTTCTCGCCTGCAGCCAGAAAGGGATCGCTTTGTTAGGCTTGCCCGCCGGTTGTGACGCCCTGGTACGAGCGGCTCCGCATTCGCCGCAGAACTGCTCTTCGCCTACCAGCTTCTGTCCGCACTGATGGCACACCGCGGATGCCATCGAAGTCTTCGAGACATCGCGCGTGAACTCGCGCTCGTGAAACGACGTCTGTGCATCGTCGGAAGCCAAACTCGAAGCAGCTTCTGCGCCTGGCGCGGGGACTTCCTCGCCCGCAAGCACTTCGGCGACTTGTCCTGCCATCAGTTGGCAGGTGTTCACATCTTGTTCCGAGAATGAGCGCGGATCGGAGTAATACACTTCGACGGCTCCGATTGCTTCCGTCTCGTGCAAAACCGGAACGATGATCAGGGATCCGATCCCCCGCCGCCGGCATTCGCCCGAGTCATTGCGAGACTGCGGATTTAAGTCGGCGCAACTGAAGACCTCACCCGAGCGCAGGCAGGCAGCGCAGAGCGCCTTTTCGATGGGAACTTCGGATCCGGCAGGAAGAGTGCGCATGCCGGCAATCGCGCGATAGCGAACGGAACTTCCGTTGACTACCCCAATCGCAGCTCCCGCCGCGCCGCAAATTTCGATTAACTGCGCGGCAATCAAAGACAACGCATCATTGCCCTTTAGTTGCCTCACTTCGATTTGATGTCCGGTCTCCACGATCTGGGCTAAGGTGGACGAGTAATCCTCATGCTCGATCGGAGGATCGGTAATGAGTCCTTGAGGCAGGGCAACGGATGCAGACAGTTTTTCCGATGCCGGGAGTTTTGCAGCAGGCGCTGCTTGCACCTGTGGGGCAGGCTTGGAATCGCGCCTGGGTGCAGCACTCACTTCTGCTTTGCGCAGTTCGTGACCGTGTTCTTGCAGGATGAAAGCTGCTTCCAATAGCTTGGCGAGTGTCTGCTCGTCGAAAACAGGCTTGTTGTTATCCTGGGACACAAGAGTTTCCGTCACTGCAGTCCGCCCCCGCGCACTCCGCGAACGGGCGGAATGCGCCTATTCTAGTGCAAGTCCCATGCCAACACGGAACTCCACATCGCATTCGACTGCAGAATCATAATTTTGAGGAATGCGTACGCCCTGGTTGCCGCCAGATGCGGACCTAGAGATCTACCCACAGTTTAGCGCCGATGCGTGGTCAGCGCGAGTGCGTAGCTGGGAATCTCGATCCCTAAAAATCCGGTCTGAGCCTAGTAACCGCCTATTGGTAATGGGGAGTAATCTGCGAAGAGTTGCGCATAGTCGCAATTTATTTCCTCTGTCTACGAAACGGCATGCTCAGACGGTTCGTGGGTGCCGCTCAGATAAAAGTGCACGGCCGGAGTGATGATCAGCGAAAGAACCATGGAAATCAGGACCCCGCCGATCACCGAAATTGCCAGCGGTTGCAGCATTTGCGAGCCTGCACCGATGGCGAATGCCAGCGGCAGCATCCCGGCGACAGTAGCCAATGCCGTCATCACGATGGGGCGCAGCCTGCGCCGCGCGGCTTGCAGCATGGCGTCTTCGACCGAGAGTCCGAGCGATCGCATCTTTTGATCTGCATCCAGCAGCAGGATTCCGTTTTTGGCCACGATGCCAATGACCATGATCATTCCCATAAAGGACGAGATGTTGAACGTGGTGCGCGTGACCAGCAACGCGATGAAGACTCCAGAAGTGGAGAGCAATGCCGACGAGAGAATCGCAACCGGGGCAGCGAAACTTCCAAACTCGAACAGCAACACGATGAACAACAGCAGGATCGCGAGAATCAAAACCATCACCAGATCGTGGAACGACCGCTGCTGCTCCTCGTAGGTGCCGCCGTACTGCACGCGAATGCTTGCAGGGATGTGCAAGCCTGCCATGGTCTTTTGCACGTCCGACATCCCGCTGCCCAGGCTTCTGCCTTCCAGCCGCGCAGTTACCGCGACATCGCGCTGCAGATTTTCCCTCCGGATCTCGGTCTGTCCCGGATTCTCAATCACCGCCGCCAAGGCGCCAAGCGTCGCCGTATGCCCGGTGCTGCTCACCAGCAAGGTATCGCGCATGGCTTCAAGCGATGCCCGGTTGGCTGCGGGAAATCGCACCCGAACCGTGTAGGCGCGGTCATTGGCCACCACCGGAGTAGGAGCAGGTTCGCCTTCGAGAATTGCCGATGCGTCCAGCGCAACTTCCTCCGCCGTGAATCCGGCACGGGCGGCGACACTGGGATCCACCTGGAAGGTGACCGCAGGACCGCTGATGGTGTTGTCGATTCCATTCAGGATATCGACCACGCCGTGGATCTTGCCGATAGCATCGGCAACCTTGGGCGCCCACTCCTCCAATTGCTTCGGATCTTGCGAGAACAGTTTGATCTGAATCGGCTCTGGAGCCGATGTGAGGTCGCCGATCATGTCCTGCAGAACCTGTATGAACTCGATGTCCAGCGCCGGTTCTTGCTGCTTCACGTCGGCGCGAACGTCTGAGATGATGTCCTCGATGCCGCGGCTGCGCTTGTCTCTCAGCTTTACCAGAATGTCCCCGCTGTTGGCTTCGGTAACGGCGGCCAGGCCGAGTTGCATGCCGGTGCGGCGCGAAGTGCTTTCGACTTCCGGCACTTCGTGGAGTATCTGTTCCACGTGACCCACCACGCGATTGGTTTCAGACAAGGAACTCCCCGCCGGCATGATGTAGTCGAGAACGAATCCGCCTTCGTCCATTTCCGGCAGCAGGTCTGAGCCGGAGAAGGTGTAACAAACATAAGAAACGACGATCAGCGAAGCACTGAAGGCCACGAGCAGCCAACGTCGTTCCAGCGCCCGCCGTAACCAGTGTTGATGAAAATTCACCACGCGCAGGAAGAACCCGCTCAGATGTTTTTCCTCAGCAGCGAGCAGAGCCGTGGGATCGCCTTCCGCAGCAACGTTTGCGGACCCCGGTTCGGCCGGAGAGCCGCCTGCCAGTGGAGGCTCGGATTCCGAACCGGCATCATTCCTGCTTCCTTTGATGAAGTACTGGCTCAGCGTTGGAGTCCAAGTCACCGCTAGTCCGAGCGAGGTCAGCAGCGAAACCGTCATCGTTACCGCGAGAGCGCGGAAGAAGACTCCGGTCACGCCGGTGATCACGATCAGCGGAATAAACACGACCACGGGGGTGATGGTCGACCCGATCAGCGGGACCGTGAGTTCTCTGAGCGCGCTCTGGATTGCTTCCAACCGCGACTGCCCGAGATCACGGTGGAGCACGATATTCTCCACCACGACGATTGCGTCGTCGATCACGAGTCCAACCGCCGCCGCCAGCCCGCCGAGAGTCATCAGATCGAACGTCTCGCCCATCAACTTCAATGCGATGAACGTGACCATCACGGTCACGGGAATGACCAATCCGGCCAC
Source organism: uncultured Acidobacteriota bacterium (assembly GCA_963807095.1). Classification (GTDB taxonomy): domain Bacteria; phylum Acidobacteriota; class Terriglobia; order Terriglobales; family Acidobacteriaceae; genus Sulfotelmatobacter. The sequence continues at coordinate 862,737 of CAWEAF010000006.1, forward strand.
CAGCGACGTGCCCCAGTCCCGCAGGAAAACGACCAGGATAACGGAAGCCAGAATCAGGCCGAGCAGGATGGCGTCTCGAACGCTCTTGATGGAAGCGTTGACAATCACCGATTGGTCGTAGAAAGGCTCGATCACAATCCCAGGCGGCAGGCTCTTGCGGATGCTCTCGATCTCGTCGTGAACTTCCCGCGCCACCTGCACGGTGTTGCCGTCGGGTTGGCGATTGATGTTGAGCAGCACGGCAGGTTTGCCGTTCGCTGTGACCACGGTGTACACCGGTTTCACGCTGGGACTCACGCTGGCCACATCGCCAATCCGCACGGGAATGCCCGCCGGAGTATTCTTGACGACCGCATTCGCGATCTGTTCGGGCGTGCGTACTTGTCCATTCACCAGGCCGAGATAAAGCTGGTGATTCCGCTCCAGCAGTCCCGGCGAGTCAATCAGGTTTGTTTTGCGTACGGCATCCAGGATGTCGGAGACCGTCACACTCGCTGCCAGCAACTTCGCTGGATCGGGCATGATCTGGAATTCCGGTTCCTGACCGCCCTGCACGATCACGGTGGAAACGCCCTCGAGACGATTCAGCCGCGGTTTCATCTCGTAGGTGGCCATCTCCCACAGCCGCGTCTGGGGCGTTGTATCGGAGGTCAGGCTGTATCCGATGACCGGAAAGGCTGCAAAGGTCAGGCGGTGCGCTTCTATTTTGGCGGTCGAAGGAAGTTCCGGCTGCACCCGTGAAATCGCCGCATTCACGTACTGCAGCGTCTGGAACATATCCACATCCCAACGGAAATACAAATCTACTTCCGCCGAACCGCGGCTGGTTACCGATCGAACCGTAAGGAGTCCGGGAACACTGTTCACGGCCTCTTCGAGCGGACGAGTGATCGTGACCATCATCTGGTCGATGGGCATCACTCCGTTGTCGACCGCGATCAACACCCGGGGGAAGTTCGTCGCCGGAAAAACCGAGACAGGAATCGTGAATGCGAGGTACGCTCCCAGCAACCCGAGCGTAAGAATCAGGAAGATGATCGGGCGGGAGTGCTGGGCGATCCAATGCTGTCCCGAACCCGCGACTTTCGGTGCGCTCACTTGGACGCTCCGTGGCGATTACTTGTCACCCGCGTCCTCGCTTTTCGACCCGCCCGCGGCTGGCTTTGAGTTTTCTCCTTCCGCAGCTGCCTCGACCTTGATCTTGGTCTTGTCGGGCAGGCCGTAGGCACCGCTGGAAATTACCTTCTCGTTCTCTTTGAGGCCATCGATAACCTGAATGTCGTCGCCGTTGCGAATCCCGAGTTTGACCGGTGCCTGATGAGCGCGGCCATCCGAGCCGGCTACCATGACCGTAGTCGAGCCATCGGGTGCGGTGAGAACCGAGCTTGTGGGCACGACTATCGTGTCTTTCAGAGTCTGCGCGGTCAGCGAAAGCTGCACGCTGGTTCCGGGCTGAAGTGCATGCTTGGGATTCTTGGTCTCAAACCAGACTTCCACCGTGGTGCTGCTGGGATCGAGCGCCGGGCTCACGACGGTCACTTTCCCCTCAATGGGCTTTTCGATCCCGGGAACCGTCATCGTACCCTTATCGCCCACTCTAAGCGCAGCAGCGTCGTGCTGGGGAATGTGGGCTTTGGCGATGACAGAAGAAAGATCCATCACGGTAAGCAGAGGCGTTCCCGCCGCAGCCATTTCCCCGGGATAGAGTGGCCGATCCGTCACCACCCCGCTGATTGGACTCCGAATCTCCGAATAACTGAGTTGCGCCTGCGCCGCGAGATATTTGCCCTTGGCGGACTCCAATTGTCCCGCGGCGGCCTTGAGTTCCTGCTGCTTGCCGAACGCCAGCAACGAGTCCAGATGTTTTTTCGTAATTGCGTACTGATTGCGAGCCTGCGTGATATCCACCCGCGACTGATCGAGCTCCTTCCGCGGCAACGCTCCCTGCTCAAATAGTTGCTGCCGGCTCTCGAAAACCTTCTCTTGGGCTTCCAAAGACTGCTTGGCTTGCTGCGCATCCGCTTCCGACTTCTGAATTTCCTCCGGCAAACTGGCAGCAGTTGTGGTCTCGTAGGTGGCTTGCGCCTGATCGTAAGCTCCCTTGGTATCCTGGGCTGCGGCGGAGAGATCTCGGTTTTCGAGCACGGCCAGCAGTTCGCCTTCGTGTACCGCGCTGCCGCGTTTCACCAGGAATTTCTGTACCGGAGCGCTGATCTTGGGCACGATCGCCGACTGTTGTCTCGGATAGAGAATCGCCTGCGCGCTGATCGTCTGCTGGATCGTTGTCTTCTCGACCGGGGCGACTTGTACCGTGACCATGGGCTCCTTATCGGCTTCACCCGAGGAGCAGCCGGCTGACAGGAAGGCAGCGCTTGCCGCGATCACGGCCAGAGCAAGTGGTTTCGCTTTCTGAAGCCTGCCGTGGAGCAGATTCTTGATCCCATTCATGCGGGTTAGAAGTTTCCTGTGAGAGTTTGTAGATTGGCCACCGCAACGCGATAACGCGACTGGCCATCGTCGTATGCGTTGCGTGCCAGTGTCAACGTGTTCTGCGCGTCGACCACTTCCAGGACGGTGGATTCTCCCGCTTGATAACGGAGAGTGGTGAGCCGCGAACTCTCCGCCGCCATTTCGGCGGAACTGGCCAGCGACTCCATCTCCGAACGCGAGGTTTCAGCCTCGCTATAAAATTCCCGCAGATGACTGAGCAGTTGCCGCTGGGCGAACGACAGCTCCACGTGCGCCTGGTCCCGCCGCAGTTCCGCTTGCTTCAGCTTGCTGCGGTCTGCGCCCCAGCTGAAAATAGGAATCTGCAGCGAGGCAACCGTGGAGTATCCCAGATTGCGAACTCCATCGGTCTTAAGCGCGAATTGGTTGGCGTCGATTCCGTAGAAATAGTCGATTGCCAAAGACGGCAACAGGCCTCCCCAGGCCGCCCTCACTTCCTGGGTGGAAATCTGGTAGGCGGCCAGCGCCGCCCGCAGGTCGGGATTGTTCTTCTTTCCTGCGGCTTCGATTTCTGCAAAGGACGGCAGAGGTTCGGGAGTCTGCAGGTCGTCCACCACGCTGAAGTCCTGGTTGAAGTCGGGAAACAGAATCACCGCCAGGTCAAGCCGCGTGCGTTCCATCCCGATTTGTGCCTCCTGCAGATCGCGCTGCTGCTGCTGAGCCTGGATGTGCGCCTTGAGCACATCCGCGTGGGCAACTTCGCCGCCTCTTTCCAGCTTCTGGCTGATATCCAGAAACCGCGCCGCTTCCGCCGCTGCGCGTTGCGCGTTCGCGTACTTGCGCTGCGCCACGACCAGTCCGTAATAGGCCTGCGTGACGGTGACGACCAGTCCGCGAGCAGCGATCTCTGCCTTGGCTTGAGCCATGGCCAGCGCCGCCGCCGACCGCCGGTACTCCGCCACGTTGGTCAGCGAGAGCGCCTCGTGTACGTCACCTTGACTGATGTATTCGTGCACCCCGTTGTTGGCGACAAACCGGGATGTAGGGCACCCCGCCGGCGTGGTTTGACAAGTAATCGGAACTGGGCCGGTTCCCTGGGTGTAGATGAAGGAATTGTCGTAACTGACCCCGGGCAACAGTCCCGCGCGAGCCTGCACACGGTCTTCGTGTGCCAGGCCCAGATCGGTCATCGCTGCCCGATACTCCGGAGTGTTCTGCCGCGCCCGCTGCAGCGCATCTTGAAAGGTGAGCGTGAGCGGGGCCGAAGTCTGCGCCGTTGGAGCAGCCTGTGCAAAACCTGCAGTGGCGGTTGCGCACAGAACCAAAATGAAAATCGAGGAGCCCAGGAGTAGTCCAGTATGGGATTCAGCATGCTTTGCGCTTTGAGCGCTTGTCTGCACTGGTTTCATCACTCACCTCAGATAGCGGAGGGCCATCGTGTTTGCCCCTAACCCCGCCGATCCCAGCCAGTTACCCCCGAAAGTTGGCTCCGCGCATCCCTCGCTAGGCGTCCTTCGGAGCACTCCCAAGAGTTGGGCCGACGCTGATTCCGGTGCCGGGCGCGCCTTTCGCTATTCGAATCGAAGACCAATCCGGAACTGGCACAGCCTACCACGGACCTCCTGAAAACCACCTGAAAACTATAATCTGGCCTCCAACCCTCGCTTCTTGAATTACTTAGGTCTCCCTCCCTTCTCGCGTCGAAGAATTGGCGAAAGTCTTGCTTCACAAGTTACCGAATGCCGTGCCCAATTCGGCAGGAGGGAATTCGCAATGATCAACCTTGATGAAGTCAAAGTAACGCCTCGCGATCAGCAAGTTTTGACCCTGCTGGTGCAGGGCTGCAGTAATAAAGAAATCGCGGGGCAGCTCCAAATCAGCCCGCGCACCGTGAAACAACATCTGCGCACGCTGTTCCTGCGCGCCGGAATCCGCGAAGGCCGCAAGCGGGTCAAGCTGGCCATCGCCATGTTCAACAAAGAAGAGGCCCAGTCATGACGCCGCGCGAATGCCTCACGCCCAAAGAAATACAGATCGCCATCCTGGTCTGGGAGGGGCTTACCAACCGCGAAATCGGACGGACGGTGGGTACAACCGAGCAGGTCATCAAGAATCATCTGCGCAGTACATTCGACAAACTCGGGGTCTGGAGCCGCCTGGAACTCGCCATGTACGTGGCCAGCCATGGTGGAAAGAACTGGCCCGATTCCGAGGGGGCCAGCGTGCCTTTGCAGACGGCCGTCGCATGGGTGCCATTACCGGAATAACTTCTGCAAAAGCTTTCACGCCACAGGCATCCTGACTAAGCCCCAAGACTCGACAAAACTCGTGTTTACAAGGGCTTGACGCGGTGGAGCAAGCGGCACCGCGATTGCTGAAATCATCCCGTACGTGCAGGGCGGCTCAAGCAGCCCGGAGCCGGCTTCGCAACCCGGGGCGAAACCAGCAATGGCCTACATAGAAACTTTCTGGATGGCGTGTGACTCCACCGACCAGCTGCGGGCAGAGTATGGCCCTTTCCGCACCCGCTCCGAGGCCGAGGTAGAGGCCCACAAGCTCGGATTCGGCTACCTGCTACGCTACGAACACCTGCTCGGCGTCAACGAGGAAGTCGAGGAAGTGCGTTGCATCTTTGTGGAATTGCCGGGCACCATCCCCGTGGGCACGGAAGCCGATCCGGTTACGCTTCACACTCGCTGCGCTACCTGCGGAGAATGTGCTGCCCATGAGAGCGGCTGGCAGGCTGAGGTCTGGGCTGACATTCACGAGTTCGAACACACTCGTCACCGGGTGCGGCTCTTCGAACACGCCCGAGGCAAAGGTTTGAAGGAAATTTGCGGCTGGCGAGGATACGTCGCCTAACCGCCTCTCACGCCTTGGTGGAAAGCGCGCTGGCCGCGGCCCGGTCCAGGAACCAGATTAATTCTCCATCGGTTGGCCGTACCAGCTTCGAGGGATACTGCTCTCCCGACGCCCCCGCGTCTTCCAGGACCGTTCGTAGCACAGCCGCCTTGTCGATCCCGCTGACCAGAAATGCTACCGAGAGAGCCGCATTCAGCGCCGGCAAGGTCAGCGTCAGGCGGCTGGTTTTCAGCTTTTCGACAGAGTTTGCGACGAATAGCCGCGATTTCTCTTGAAGTGCGGCTGTTCCGGGAAACAGCGAGGCCGTGTGTCCATCGGGGCCCATGCCGAGAAGAATCAGGTCAAAGTGTGGGACATCCTCCGCTCCCAGCTGAAAGAATTTCCTGATCGTCTTCTCGTATTGTTCCGCGACCGCCGCAGCATCGGGATTTTCCGCCGGCACTCGAAACACGTTGCTGGCTGCGACCGGAACCTTGGACAGCATGGCTTCATTCACCATGCGGTAATTGCTCTCAGGATCGGTTGGCGCAACGTGCCGCTCATCTCCCCAAAAAAAGTACGTACGATCCCAAGGAAATGTGGCCTTCGCGTTTGTGCCTAGCAGGGTGTAGAGGCTCCTGGGAGTGGAGCCACCCGACAATGCGAGGGTGAACCGGCCGCGGGACGCAACTGCTTCGTTCGCGGATCGGACCACCTCTTCCGCCGCTGCGGCAAACAATTCCTGCGGCGTGGTCAGAATTCGAATCTGGGCGGAAGAGCTCAACGAAACCTCAACTTTGGCAGGCACGGACCGCCGCGCAGCGCGCGGCTCCCAGTAACCCTGCCTTGTCGTTGGTGACCACCTGCACTGGCATCGATTCCACCAGCGGACGCATACGCCCTTTTTCGAGAAACGCTTCCATGAACAAGGCTCCGGTCAGCTTGGGCAGAATTTTCGGCGAGATTCCGCCCGCCAGGAACAGTCCTCCAGTGGCCATGATCTTCAGCGCCAGATTGGATGCCTCGGCTGCGTATACCGAGACCCACAAATCCAGAGCCTTCTCCGCGAGCGCGTCGGTTCGATTAAGTGCGGCGAGCGAAATGGCTGCCGCTGGATCGCCGCTCTTTATCGCCAACCCAAGCTCTTCCGATTCCTTCCCGCCGTTGGTCTGCCGCAGGAAGTCGTATACGTTCACCAATCCCGGGCCAGATAGGATTCGCTCGTAGCTTACGTGTCCAATCCGTGAGTGCAGAAACCGCAGCAACTCGATCTGCAGTTCCCCCTGCGGAGCGAAATCAGTGTGCCCGCCTTCACAGGCGAAGACGTGGTGCCGTGTTCCATCCCAAAATAATCCGGCTTCTCCCAAGCCGGTTCCGGGCGCGATCACCGCCTGATTCCCGATCGCAGCGCCGGCTCCCCGGTTCAGAGTGACCAGATCTCCTGGATCGAGGGCGCCAATGCCCCAGGCATTCGCCTCCAGATCGTTAATCAACAGCGTGGCAGGAAGATGAATCTGCTGAGCCAGCCTGGATTGCTCGATCACCCACGGCAGGTTCGAAGTTTCGACGCGACCATTCCGCACCGGCCCCGCAATGCCGAAACAAGCGGCCTCGGGACGCGTCCCCGACTCGTTTACGAACTGCACCACGATTTCCCCAAACTCGTGGTGCTCGCGGCTGGGAAATATCCGTTCGGAAACAAGTTTGAGACGACCATTCTGGGGTTGGAAGTAAGCCAGCCTGGCATTGGTTCCACCAATATCGCCGGCCAGGATCATTTTTCGAAGTTCCTCCAGCGGCGGCCGTCGCGTTCCAGCAGTTCGTCGGCCTCCTTCGGTCCCCAGGTTCCCGATGCGTAATTGGGGAAGTTGCGCGGCGGCAGCGCGTGCCACAAATCGAGCATGGGGTTCACCACCGACCAGCCCGCCTCCACCATGTCGGCGCGCTGAAAGAGCGTCTGATCGCCGATCATGCAATCGTGCAGCAGTCGCTCATAACCGGTGCTGGGCTGCTTGCCAAAATACTCCTGATATTCGAAGTTCATGTCTACCGTGCCGAGCCGCATCACCGGTCCGGGAACCTTGGCTGCGAACTGCAGCGAGATTCCTTCTTCGGGTTGAATGTGCAGCACCAGTTGATTCGGCATCAGGTGTTCCACCGGGGTATCGCGGAACAGCACAAAGGGCGCTCGCCGAAACTGTATCACGATGTGGGTATTCCGCACCGGCATGCGCTTGCCCGTGCGCAGGTAAAAGGGAACATCCGCCCAGCGCCAGTTATCGATGGACAGCTTCATGGCGACAAACGTTTCCGTGCGCGAATCCGGAGGCACATCGGGTTCCGAGCGATACGCACCGACCCGCTTGCCGTCCTCCGTCCCTTCGCCATACTGGCCGCGTATCGTGCGGCTGAGCACTTCCTCGTCGCTCATGGGCTGAATCGCATGCAGAATCTTGGCCTGTTCATCCCGCACCGCGTTTGCATCGAATGAGATCGGAGGCTCCATCGCGGTCAGGCTGATGAGTTGCATGATGTGATTGGGCACCATGTCCCGCAGGGTTCCGGCATGGTCGAAATAACTGCCGCGCCCTTCTACGCCCACTGTTTCGGCGACAGAAATCTGCACATGGTCGATGTAGCGGCGGTTCCACACCGGCTCAAAGATCCCGTTGGCAAAACGAAATGCCATGATGTTCTGCACGGTCTCTTTGCCCAGATAGTGATCGATGCGGTAGATCTGCCTTTCGTCCGCAACTTTGAGTAGTTGCTGGTTCAGCTGCTTCGCCGACTCCAGATCATGCCCGAACGGTTTTTCGATGACCACTCGCCGCCAGTGATTGTTACTCTGTTCCATCAATCCGGCGGCGGATAACTTTTCCACGATCGGGCCAAAAAAACTGGGCGCGACCGCGAGGTAGTAAAAGAAGTTCTGGTGCGTGGAGTGAGTTTGATCCAGCTTGGTTAAGGAGTCTTTGAGCTTTGCGTACAGACCGTCGTCATTGAAATCGCCCGGCACATAGTAGAAGCGTTGCGAAAACCACTCCCAAAGATCATTGTCGACGCACTCGCCGCAGTATGACTTGACGTCTTCGTAAACCCGCTTGCGGAAGTCCTCATCCGACAATTGCGTGCGCGCGACTCCGAGAACCGCGAACTCGCGGGAGAGCAGTCCGGCGCGGGCCAGGTTGTAGAGCGCCGGGATCAGCATGCGTCCCGTCAAATCGCCGGCCGCGCCGAAGATCACCATCACACATGGATCGCTCTGCTTTCCAATTCGCGGCGGTGCTGCTGTTGCGCTGGGTTTTTCTGCCAATTCAGCCATAGATCAGTCCCTTTGAGCCGTGATGTTCCCGCAAGCTACGCCGTCTTCTTCTTGGCCGGATCGGCCTCCACGTGCCCGCCAAACTTCTGCCGCATTGCCGAAAGCATCTTCTCCGCGAAGGTATGCTGCTGCCGCGATCGAAAGCGCACGTAGAGCGCCGCCGTCAGAACCTCGGCTGGAACCGCTTCTTCAATCGCCGCCTGAATAGTCCATCGCCCTTCGCCCGAATCCTGTACATAGCCTTCGTATTCGGAAAGGGTGGGGTTTTCCGTGAGAGCCATTGCCGTCAAATCCAGCAGCCACGAACTGATCACGCTCCCGCGCCGCCAGACCTCTGCGATATCAGGAAGATTCAGATCGAAACGGATGTCCTCCGGCAATTCTTTGCTGGTCGCATTCTTGAAAATGTCGAAGCCTTCGGCGTAAGCCTGCATGATGCCGTATTCGATGCCGTTGTGCACCATCTTGACGAAGTGTCCGGAGCCCGAAGGCCCACAGTGGATGTAGCCTTCCTCTGCGGTCCCCGTGAGTTTCTCTCTGCCCGGCGTTCGCGGAATCTCACCTTTCCCCGGCGCCAGCGTCTTGAAGATCGGATCCAGCCTCTGCACCGCCTCTGTCGGGCCGCCAATCATCATGCAGTAACCGCGATCGATGCCCCACACGCCACCGCTGGTGCCCACATCGATGTAATGAATGCCTTTGCCCTTTAGTTCCTTCGCCCGCCGGACGTCGTCCTTGAAGTACGAATTCCCGCCATCGATGATGGCATCGCCCGCCTGAAGGTACTGAGCCAACTTCTGCACCGTTGCTTCCGTGGGCCCGCCGGCGGGAACCATGATCCACACCGCGCGCGGAGCTTTCAGTTTCCCGACTAGATCTTCCAGCGAAGACGATCCGGTCGCGCCTTCACTGCCGAGTTGCTTGACCGCCTCTGCACTGAGATCGGAAACCACCAGCGAATGCCCGCCGCGCATCAGCCGCCGAGTCATATTCGCCCCCATGCGCCCCAATCCCACCATTCCCAATTGCATTTCTTGCTCCTTACCGTGTCTAGGTATCGCCGGCATCCTGCCGGCTGCCGCAGGGTCTCGCCCCTGCGCTTTGAGGTCTCCAGAAAACTAGAGCGCCTGCTGAATCGCCGTTTGCAGCGTGCTCAGTCCCGCCTTCAGATTGCTGCCCAGATGCACCCGCAGCGCTCGCCGCCCGCGCTCGGCCAGCACTTGAAAGTCGCCGCGCGCCTGCGCCGCTTTCACCACCCCGAACGTGTACTTTTGGCCGGGCACCGGCAGCACGACTGCATCGTCGCAAGTGATCTGCAAGAACACTCCCGAATTCGGGCCGCCCTTGTACGCTTGTCCGGTGGAGTGCAAGAACCGCGGTCCGAACCCCAGACAAGTCGCGACTCTCTTTTTGTCTCGAACCGCGTGCCGGATCGTCTGCAAACTTTGCTCGTGCTCTTCATTCATCTGTATGTAGCCGAGCACTGCGAAATAATCTCCAGCCTTGATGCGAGCGAGATGCGCCTTGAGATATCCCGCCAGCGATTTATCGTTCCCCGCGGCCTTAGCCAGTTCTGCCGTGTTCTTCTCGTCGGTGAATAGTTTCACCCCGGCATCCTCGAGCACCGGTTTTTCCGCCGGGAGGGCCCCACTCTTTTCGTATTCCGAAGTGAGATTGCGCGTCGCAACTTTGCTGGCTTCGACATCCGGCTGATTGAACGCGTTGATGCCGATGATGGAGCCAGCGACCGCCGTTGCGATTTCCCAGCGGAAAAATTCCGCGCCCAGTTCGTAGATATCCGCCATGCTGACGCGAATCACGGGATATCCCGCTTCTTCGATCGCCGCTACATGCGCATCTTGATCCGCATTGGCGCCATTCTCCAGTCGAACGTAGGCGAATACGCGATCGTTGCCGTAAACCTCCGGCGCTCCCATGTGCTCACGATCCACTGGGATGATTCCTTTTCCAATCTTTCCGGTGGATTCGGCGAGCAACTGCTCCAGCCACGCACCCAGGTCGGCAATGCCCGGAGAGGTAATTAAGGTGACTTTGTCGCGTCCGGCTTTGGCTGCCACACCAAGAATAATTCCCAGCATTACGCCCGGATTCTCTTCCACCGCAGCGCCTGCGCCGCACGCGTGGACCATTTCCGCCGTGCGCGAAAGAAACTTCCTGGTGTCGAGTCCCATTACGGCGGCGGGGACCATTCCGAAGTTGGACAGCGCCGAATAACGTCCGCCGATCGATGGGCGTCCGAAGAAGACGTGCAGAAAACGATCGCCTTCCGCTACCTGCTGCATCTTCGATCCCGGATCCGTGACGGCGACGAAATGGCTGCCCGCTTTGTTTGCTCCAACCGTTTGCTTGGTGCGTTCGAAAAAGTACTGCTTGAAGATATTGGGCTCGAGCGTGCTGCCCGATTTGCTGGAAACGATAAAAAGGGTCTTCGCGATGTCGATCTGGTGTTCGAAGGCTTTCACTTGCGCCGGATCGGTCGAATCCAGCACATGCAAAACTGGAAAGTGCGGAATCCTGCCGAAGGTCATGCGCAGGACTTCCGGGCACAGGCTGGAACCACCCATGCCGAGCAGCAGCACATGCTCAAAGCCGCGAGCTTGAACTTCTTTCGCGAGCTTCTGCAGTTGTTCGTGCTGGGAGATCTGTTCCTCGACGATATCGAGCCATCCCAGCCATTTCGATTCGTCGTCGCCTGTCCACAGGCTCGCGTCGCGATTCCAAAGACGTTTGATTTTTCCGTCCGACTGCCAGTCGGCAATAGTCGCCTTCACCGTCGCAGCAAGCGATTCTGGCAGGGAGGTCTTGAGTCGGCTCACGATCGGTCTATCCTTTTTGTGCCGTATTTTTCTCAACCGCGGCGAGCAGTTTGTCGAACGCGTCGGCGAACAGTTTGACGCCGTCGTCGGTCAGTTTGTCAGTGACCTCTCTGATCGAAATTCCCGCGCGTGCCAGATCGTCCATCACCTTCTGCGCTCCCGCGACGTCTTCGGTCAAACTGTTGCGTAACTTTCCGTGGTCGCGGAACGCGTCGATCGTTGCCGGAGGCATGGTATTGACGGTATCCGGCCCAATAAGTTCTTCGATATAGATGACGTCACGATAGGCAGGGTTTTTGGTGCTGGTGCTCGCCCACAGAACTCGCTGGGTCTGGGCTCCCTTGCTCGCCAGCGCCTGCCACCGCGGCCCGCTGAAGATGCGCTGATACCGCTGGTAGGTGAGCTTGCCATTCGCGATGGCAACTTTGCCCAGCAGGTTCTTGAACAATTCTTGCTGGTTGGCGTCGGACGTCTTCTTGATGCGATCGTTCAGCAGCGAATCGATCAATGTGTCGATCCGGCTGATGAAAAAGCTTGCCACGCCCGCGATCTTCTTCAGATTTCCGCCCCGTTTGGCGAACTCTTCAAGTCCGGCAATGTGCGCTTCGGCAACTTTCTCGTAAACTTCCTGCGCGAACAGCAGCGTCACATTGATATTGATGCCCTCGCTGATCAACTGCCGGATCGCCGGAATTCCTTCGGCGGTGCCCGGCACCTTGATCATTACGTTCTCGCGCTGCACGGCCTTCCATAGCCGCCGCGCCTCATCCATGGTCTCCTGTGTCTTGCGGGCCAGGTACGGCGAGACTTCCAGGCTGACATATCCGTCGTGGAAATTGGATTCCTGGTACACCGTGCGCAGTGTGTCTGCCGCGGTCTGAATATCACGGATCGCAATCTGCTCGAATTTGCCGGTCGCGTCCAGATCTTTCCGCGCGGCGAGCGATTTCAGCATGTCGTCGTAGAGAGAGCTGTCCGCGATTGCCTTCTCAAAGATCGACGGATTCGACGTCATCCCCCGCAGTCCGTCGTCCGCGATCATCTGTTTCAATTTCCCGGTGGTGAAAAGATCGCGCCGGATGTAGTCGAGCCACATCGACTGCCCGTAATTCAATAATTCCTTCAACGGGTTCTTCGTGGCTTTCGCGCTTTCCAGAATTCCTGTAGGTTGCATGAATCCCTCCACTCTTGTTGGATGACAGCTGTCCGATGCCGGGTGCAACGGAATCGTTGGCCGGCAAACACTCACTGCAAAATCATTTGCCCAGCGCGGAATGGGCTTCCGCCAAAACCTTTTCGATCGTGAAGCCGAAGTACTTCAGAAGATCTTTCAGCGGGGCCGACGCTCCGAACCGGTGCATGCCAATGTTCCGCCCTTTACTTCCGGTATAGCGCTCCCAGCCGAACGTGGCGGCCATCTCGACCGACATCCGTGCGGTTACAGAAGCGGGCAGCACGCTCTCTTTGTAAGCTGCGTCCTGCTTTTCGAAAAGCTCCCATGATGGCATGCTGACTACGCGGGCCTTAATGCCTTCCATCTTCAGAGTCTCGTATGCTTCGACGCACAGCGAGAGTTCGCTGCCCGTCCCCATCAGGATCAGTTCCGGCTTTCCGCCCGGCGCATCCGCCAGCACGTACGCTCCTTTGGCCACACCTGAGGCGGGAGCGTATTTCGTCCGATCCAGGGTAGGCATCGCCTGCCGGGTTAACACCAGGCTCACAGGAGATTCTTTCAGTTGGGCAATCACCTTCCATGCCTCTACCGCTTCGTTCGCGTCCCCAGGCCGCAGCACGATCATGTTCGGCATCGCTCGCAGGGATGCCAATTGCTCGACCGGTTGATGGGTCGGCCCATCTTCGCCGACGCCGATCGAATCGTGTGTGAAAATAAAGATGGACGGAATCTGCATCAGCGCCGCCAGCCGCATGCTGGCCCGCATGTAATCGCTGAAGTTGAAGAAAGTCGCGCCAAACGCGCGGATGCCCGACCGGACCATTCCGTTCACGCTGGCGCCCATCGCGTGCTCACGCACCCCAAAGTGCAAATTACGCCCAGCGTAGTCGTCAGCCTGAAAATCTCCCGCGCCATCGAATTTCAAGTTGGTCTTGTTTGAAGTCGCCAGGTCCGCCGACCCGCCGATCAGCCACGGAATGTTCTGTGCCAGAGCGTTCAGCACCTTTCCGGAACTCTCGCGGGTCGCAATGCCCTTGGGATCCGCAGGGAACGTCGGCAGGTTCTTGTCCCACCCGGCGGGCAACTCGTGGTGTTGCATCAAGCGCAGTCGCTCCGCCAAATCCGGATACTTCTGCGAGTAATCTGCAAATACCTTTGACCACTCGGCGTGGAAGTCGCGCCCACGTTTTCCGATTCCGTCGCGGAAATTCTCGCGCACGCCATCCGGCACCAGGAACTTGGCGTCTTCTGGCCATCCGTAAAACTTCTTGACGAGCTTGACTTCCTGTTCTCCCAGAGGCTCGCCGTGCGACGCATTCGAATCCTGTTTGTGCGGCGATCCGTAACCGATATGGCTGTCGACGATAATCAGGGTTGGCCGGTCGGTGGTCTTGTGGAAAGTCTCGAGGGCCCGAGCAATCATCTCCAGATCGTTGGCATCAGCAACTCGCGTGACGTTCCATCCATATCCAATGAAGCGTGTGGCAACATCTTCGCTGAATGACCAATTCGCCGGACCGTCAAGCGTGATCGAATTGTGGTCATACATCCAGCACAGGTTCGACAGCTTCAGATGCCCCGCCAGCGATGCGGCCTCGCCGCCGATCCCTTCCATCAGGTCGCCGTCTGAGCACATTGCGTAGACATTGAAGTCGAAGATCTCAAAACCGGGACGGTTGAAATTCGTCGCCAGCCATTTCCCCGCCATCGCCATTCCAAGACTGTTTCCTACGCCTTGTCCCAATGGGCCAGTGGTGGTCTCGACTCCCGATGTGACGTGCGACTCAGGATGGCCCGGCGTGCGGCTGCCCAATTGCCGGAAGTGCTTGATGTCGTCCATGGAGACGGCGAGATCCTTGGTCACATTGCCGTCTCCATCGACCTGCCGCACCTCTGCCAGGTGCAGCATGGCGTAGAGAAGCATAGAGGCATGCCCGTTGGAGAGAACGAAGCGGTCGCGATTCAGCCAGGTGGGATCCGCGGGATCATAACGCAGAAACTCTTGCCACAGGCAATAAGTGACGGGCGCAAGCCCCATGGGCGCGCCCGGATGTCCAGAATTAGCCTGCTGTACGGCATCGATTGCCAGGGTCCGGATCGTGTTGATGCAAAGCGTGTCGAGTTGCTTGCCGGTTACTAGGATCTGATCACTGGCTACCATGCGACTCTGCTCCTTCAGGCGGGATGATTGCCGATTTACAGCAAATTAGAGTTTTCCATCGGGGAAAGGGTGCACCAGCAGAAGTGTATCAATTTCCGCGCCAGCGCGGATTGTGCTGCGGTGAAAAACGCGTGAGGGATAGGGAAAATCGCTCTATTTCAGCAGCTGGATATAGCTGTTTTCGCTGTGGGAGGCCTTCGTCGTCTCCTGAATGAATTTCAGGAATTGGCGGAGGCTGTCGCGTTCTTCCGGTGCCATGTTGCCAAACCGGACGCGTACTCCGCTGGTGGGGCCGCTCCGTGTGACGACTCCGCTGAGCGCGAAGCCTTTGATCCAGATTTTGCCGTTGGGAACCCACAACCCGATTTCGACCTTGGCTCCGGACTTGACCGGCGAGGCCGTTTCTACCAGGCAACCGCCCGCGCTGGTATTCGAGAGATTGCCCCAAATCGGATTAGGCACGTCATCCACTCGTAGTTCTACCGCGACGAAGCACTTGATTCGAGGATGCCGGCGACGATCGCTTCCCCAGGTAGGAGAGAACAAGTCGGGCTCGAATGGAGGGGTCGACGATGTAGGTGTCGGGACCGGTTGCGGCTGTGGAGAACTTGGCTGCTCCGCCGCAGATGCTGTTGCCGCTGTCCCGGCAACTCCCGCCTTGATTTCCCGCATGGCCGCCAGGAGCGCTTCTTCGCGCTGATCGACCGGAGCTTCGCGGTAGGTTTGCAGCAACTTCCCTACTTGCCGCACAAGGTCAGGGTCAGACAGTATTCGAGTCCAGTCGGTTCCAGTGGCCACGCTCATCCTTTTGCAGTCCTTACTTCTTTGTTTATCTATCGGGTCCCGCCTGCACCAGCTTGAACCGGGAGTCACCGTCATTCAAGATGACCTAAGTCATCAGCGCATCGGACACCTGTGGATTTCAACGCTTCATGTAAGTTCGGGGAAAAAAGGGGGCGAATGGTCAGTGGAGTAGCGGTTTACTGCTGATCGAACGTAAGTTGCACTATCTCAGTGGTTTCAGTCTGGGCTGGTTCAAACTTCCACCCCGCCACCGACTCCCTGGCGGAGTCGACCAGCACCGGGTTTCCGCCTAGTACACGGGTGGACTTCACAACTCCGTTCGGTCGCACCGTAGCCTCAATTCGCACCACCCCACGGATGTGCATCTTCTTGGCCAGTTCTGGATAAACCGGAGTTGCCCGGGAGACAACTTTTCGATTGGAACTGGCCGAAGGAGAAGCTTGTGCCACGACTATAGTTGTAGCGAACAGCGCACCTATCCCAGCCAGCAGGAGAACGATCCTCCGCATACGTCTTCGGTTCCTTTCTTGACGTTTCAGGATAGCTGCGCCTTTCGTGCGAGGCAACGCACCGAAGGCTTTGCCCTTGGGTGCTGCTTTAAACCCGCTGAGTCGAGATCGTTTGCATCGCAAGGCCTCAAAAACGAATCGAATGTATGCTATAGAACGGAAAGGACGTTTGGTTCTCCCCGGTTATCGTTTGAAAGCGGAAGCGATCCTGATACATAAATGCACTGCTCACTGAAAGCTCTCCCCGCGGTAGCTTTTACGCTCGCTCTTTTCCTCGTTTTCATTCCGCAGCGCCTGTCTTCCCAATCAGCGGGAGGAAACACAACCACTCCGAACGTCTCGCTCCCGGGATCGCAGAATCCGTTCTTGGGGAGCGAACCAGAGGGTAAACCTACTTCCGAGATCCTGCAGATTGACTTCAAGGACGCCATCGATCGCGGATTGCGGCAGAATCTCGGGTTGCTGTTGGCAGGCGACCATGCCCAGGCCGCTCGTGGCGAGCGTTGGAGAGAATTGGCCGAACTGCTACCGAACGTTTCTGCTCATGCCATGGAGGCCGTGCAAACCCAGAGCTTGACCGCGCTTGGATTGAAGCCAAGTATTCTACACACAGCCATTCCTTCGGTGATCGGCCCATTCAACTACTTCGACCTGCGCGCGAACCTCAGCCAGTCCGTTTTCAACTGGCGCAACCTTCAGAACGAACGTTCCGCGGTGGAGCGTCTCAAAGCTGCGCAGCTGAATTTCAAAGATGCTCGCGAACTCGTGGTGCTTGCCGTGGGAAACGCCTACCTGCAGTCGATCGCGGCGGCGGCGCGGGTGGAAACCGCCGAGGCCCAGGTCACAGCGGCCCAGGCGCTGCGCGACAAAGCTGTTGACCAGCAGCACGCGGGCCTGACTCCCGCGATCGATGCCCTTCGTTCTCAAGTGGAACTACAGAATCGCCAGCAGCAGCTCATCGTCGCCCGCAATGACCTGGCGAAATCGAATCTGAGCGTGGCCCGCATCATCGGTCTCGCACTCGGGCAGCGGTTTGTACTTACCGAGAAAGCCCCATTTGAGGCGCTTACGCCGCTGCCGTTGGAAGCATATCTCCAGCGCGCCTACGCCGATCGCGCGGATTACCAGAGCGCGGTCGCTCAAGTAATCTCCGCTGAGTTCAGCCGAAAGGCCGCCGAAGCCGGGCGCTATCCTTCGGTAGACTTGACCGCGAACTACGGCGACATCGGGACCACGCCGGGGCATTCCAATGGCACCTGGCAAGTCATTGGCGGTGTCAATATACCGATTTTCGCCGGCAACCGCGTACACGCTGATCTTCTGCAAGCGGATGCACAATTGAAGCAGGCGCGTTCGCAATTGGGCGATCTGCGCGGCCAGATTGACTACCAGGTCCGCACCGCACTGCTCGACCTTCAGGCCGCTGCCGACCAGGTCGAGGTCGCAAGCAGTTCCGTGGACTTAGCGGAGCAGGCACTCGCGCAGTCCCGCGACCGGTTTACGGCCGGAGTTACCGATAATCTGGAGGTCGTACAGGCCCAGGAAGCGGTTGCCGGCGCTCATGAAACGTACATCCAAAGTCTTTATGCTCATAATCTCGCGAAGGTCGAACTGGCCTATGCCATCGGCGATGCCGAGCAGGGTGTCAGGCGATATCTGAAAGGCAATCACTAACGTATGAATCAAACCACTCAGAGCCCTGTTGCTGGTTCAGCCGACCGCGCTGTGGCTGAGCATCCGGCACCGGTCAACAAGCCGTTGCCGGCGACCGAGGAGGACTATCGCACGCGCCCGTCCCGCACCCAGAGTTCCGGCTTCCGCATTGCTCTGATCATCGGGGTCATCGTTTTGCTGGTCGTGGGATTCTTCGCGTATCGATACTTCACCAGCTATGAGTCGACTGATGACGCGCAGATCGATGGCCACATCAATTCCATCAGCACTCGTGTTTCCGGGCATGTGATCAAGCTCAACATTCAGGACAATCAGTACGTACAGGCGGGGACAGTTCTGGTCGAAATTGATCCGAAGGATTATCAGGTCGCCTATGACCGGGCGAAGGCTGACTTTGCGGACTCGCAAGCCGCCGCGCTGGCAGCGGGCGTCAACGTCCCCATCACGTCCGTCAACACCAGCAGCCAGATTTCTGCCAGCGAGGCCGACGTCAACAGCGCACATGCGGGAATTCAAGCCGCCGAGCAGCAGTTCGAGGCCGCCAAAGCGCAGTTGCAGCAGGCGGAGGCCAACGATGTAAAAGCGCAGAATGATCTGGGCCGTTACAAGCAACTGGTGGAAAAGCAGGAAATTTCTCAGCAGCAATATGATCAAGCTGTGGCTGCGGCAAGGGCGAGCACCGCAGGCGTAGCGGCAGCGCGCGCCAGTTCCGACGCGGCGCAGCAACAAGTGATCCAGGCCAGAGGAAAACTGGTGCAGGCGGAAGCCAACTTCCGTTACGCCAATACCGCGCCCAAGCAGATGCAGATCACGCGGGCCAAAGCGACCTCTGCGCTGGCCGAGGCCCAGCGCAAGAAGGCTGATCTGGAGCAGGCCGAGTTGAACCTGCAGTACACCAAAGTCGTCGCTCCCGTGAGCGGCATTGTCAGCAATCGCACGGTGGAAGTCGGCCAGAACGTTGCTCCCGGGCAAGAGCTGATGAAAATCATTAACCTCGACGACATCTGGGTCACAGCGAATTTCAAAGAAACTCAGCTGCGAAATATGCGGGCCGGCCAGAAGGTCACCATCGAAGTAGACGCCAATGGCCGGAAGTACGAAGGCAACGTAGATAGCGTTGCCGGGGCCAGCGGAGCCCGTTTCAGCCTGCTGCCTCCGGAAAATGCCACCGGAAATTACGTGAAGGTCGTGCAGCGCATTCCGGTGAAGATCGATCTCAAGTCCGGCTCGAACAACGATCACCAACTTCGGCCCGGCGAATCCGTCACACCCAAGGTCTGGATTCGCGAATGAGTTCGGCCGCAACTGCTTTTGACGGTGCGGACTCTTCGCGTCCCGCCGTAAACCCTTGGGTCATTGCGCTCGCGGTCACCCTGGCAACTTTCATGGAGGTGCTCGATACCTCCATCGCCAACGTTGCGCTTCCTCACATTGCGGGCAGTCTTTCCGCGGGCCAGGACGAAAGCACATGGGTCCTGACGTCTTATCTGGTCTCCAATGCGATCGTTCTACCACTCAGCGGATGGCTTTCCTCCATCGTCGGCCGCAAGAACTTCTACATGGGCTGCGTGGCGCTGTTCACGATCAGTTCGTTCATGTGTGGCCTGGCGCCAAACCTGGCGGTACTGATTATCTGCCGAGTGCTGCAGGGAGCGGGCGGCGGCGGCTTGCAGCCCAGTGAGCAGGCGATCCTCGCGGACACGTTTGCGCCAGCTAAACGGGGAATGGCCTTTGCCGTATACGGCATGGCTGTTGTGACAGCCCCGGCGATCGGGCCAACCTTAGGAGGCTGGATCACCGACAACTTCACGTGGCGCTGGATTTTCTTCATCAATATTCCGGTTGGAATTCTTTCCCTCTTGCTGACCTCGCGCCTGATTCAGGATCCGCCTTACTTCAAGCGCCGCAAACTCAGTGAAACTCATATCGATTACGTGGGACTAAGTTTTGTGGCGCTAGGGCTTGGAGCGTTGCAGATCGTTCTCGACAAGGGCCAGCGGGATGATTGGTTTGAATCAAACTTTATTGTCACGTTGTCGCTGATTTCCGCGGCAGCCTTGATCTTCGTCATAGTCTGGGAGTGGAGACACAAGGATCCCATTATCGATCTGCATCTGTTCCGCGATCGAACCTTTGGCGTCTCGAACCTGCTGATGTTCATGCTGGGTTTTGCCTTACTGGGAAGTACTTTGTTGCTGCCTCTGTTCTCGCAAACGCTGCTGGGATACACAGCGCAGCAGGCAGGGCTGGCATTGATGCCCGGCGGCTTCATGATTATTCTGCTGTTGCCGCTGGTGGGTTTCCTGCTTTCCCGATACCCACCGCGATGGCTTCTTCTCATCGGCCTCATCACGCTGTCATTCTCGCTGTTTCATATGACGGGCTTCGATCTTCAAATGGATTTCCGAAGTGTGGCCACGGCGCGCCTTATACAAGCGGCTGGGATGGCGTTCCTGTTTGTTCCCATCAATACTGCCGCTTACGCATTTCTGCCCAGAGAGAAGAACAATGCCGCTTCGGGTCTTATGAATCTGGCGCGCAACATTGGCGGGAGTGTAGGCATCTCTGTAGTGACGACAATGCTCGACCGGCGGACCCAGATGCATACGAGCAATCTCGTCGAGCACCTCAGTTCCGGCAATGCAGCCCTCCGGTCGATGATTCAGGGAGCTTCCCGCGCGATGGTGGCGCACGGCGCGAGTCCTGCGGAGGGAACTCAACGAGCTTATGCCCTTATTCAAGGCACGGTAGCGCGGCAGGCGACTATGCTCGCTTATCTGGACTGTTTCTGGTTCCTGGGAGTTGCGATTCTCGCCATGGTTCCGATGGTGTTCCTGATCAAAAAATCGAAACCCGGCGGAGGAATGGCGGTACACTAGCAAACCATGTTTCAGCTGATCACGATCGAGCGTGAATATGGCTCTGGCGCCGCCGCGATCGCGGCGCAGCTCGCCCGGCAGCTAGGCTGGAAACTGTGGGATCAACTCCTCACCGAGGAAATTGCGCGCCTGGCGAATGTCGATCCAAAAGCTGTTCTGCGATGCGATGAACGCATGGACAGCCGCTTGCACCGCCTGGCTAAAGTGTTCTGGCGTGGCAGCTACGAGCGCAGTTCTCCGCTGGCTGGGCAGATGTTCGACACAGACCGCATGGTGGCCATGATGCAAGACATCATGAATGGAATTGCGAAGCAAGGGAATGCGGTGATCGTGGGTCGCGGCGCACCGTATTTCCTGCGAGATAATCCGGATGCATTCCACGTATTTCTCTATGCGCCGCGGGTGGAGAAGATCCGCAGAGTCATTGCGGACGGGATGTCCGGCGATGAGGCCGAGGCACGAGTCGAGAGCATCGACCGTGAGCGTATTGCCTACGTAAAACATTACTTCAACGCCGACTGGCCAACTCGGTCGCTGTATCACATGATGATCAACACTGCGGTCGGCAACGACGCGGTGGTGAAGACGATTCTGGACACCATGGGAATGGTTGCGGGCCAACCTAAAGCGACCGAGTACGATCAGCCCACTCCGCAGCCTGCGCACCGATAAGGCTCTCAACGCGGAGTTCACAGGGAGCACATGGAAACTACGTGCTCCCATATCTATTTTGGGGATGTTTTCATCTGGGTTGGACGCTGCGGCGTAGGACAGCAGTCGTCTGCACAGACGTCGTGGCGCGGGCCCAGCGATCCCAAAGCGCGCCGTTCTGCGCCGCTGGTGCGCTCGAGAATGAGTTCGCGGATCATGGAAATGAACTTGGGATGGACACCAACGGTTTTGGCGCGCGACATCGGCAGGGCGAGTGATTCGCAGAGTTGCCGCGCTTCGATGTCCAGATCGTAAAGCACTTCCATGTGGTCGGAGATGAAGCTGATCGGCGCCAAGACCACTGCGCTCGCGAGACTTTTCGTCTTTACGTCACGCAAGTAATCGAGGATGTCGGGCTCGAGCCAAGGCTGTCCGGGCGCGCCGCTGCGGCTTTGATAGACCAGCGCGTCATTTGATATCCGCAGGCGCGTCGAGACCAGCTTGCGCACTTCCTCCAGTTGTTTCACGTAATCGCTTGTGTTCGCCATGGACAGCGGAACGCTGTGCGCGGTGTAGACCAGCTGAATATTCTGCTTCGCGTCTGCGGGAAGTTCGCGCAACGCGTCGCGGAGTCTCTGCTCGGTGGCCTCGATGAATCCGGGATGATTGAAGAACGCGCGAATCTTGTCGATTTGTGGCGCGGCCTCGCCGATCTCGCTCTGCGCGCGGGCGATGTCTTCGCGGTATTGACGACATCCGGAATAGGAACTGTACGCGGACGTGACGAACGCCAGAGCGCGTCGAACGCCGTCATCTTTCATTTGCCGCAGAGTGTCGGCGAGCAGCGGATGCCAGTTGCGATTTCCCCAGTAGACAGGGAGTTTCGGACCGTGCTGGTCCAACTCGTTCTTGAGAGCGGCGATCAGCTCGCGGGTCTGCTGGTTGATCGGGCTTTTACCGTCGAAGTGGTAGTAATGCTCGGCGACTGCGAGCATGCGCTCGCGGGGGACATTCCTTCCGCGCAGGACGTTTTCGAGAAACGGAACGACATCTTCGCGGGACTCGGGACCTCCGAAGGAGACAACGAGGATAGCGTCGTAGTTCATGTGGGTGATTGGGAATCGCCTGTGGAATTCTCGTGCGGAAATAGTTTAACGGGGGGCGTGGAAATGTGGATGAACGAGTTCCGTTTTGGGAAGCCGGGGAGTTGTCGCGGTACCCCCCTCCCCCCACGCCTCTGAAAGGCTTGACTGACGCGGGTTCTGCAAAACGTGTCTGCAAAATCTTGAGCGCGTAGCCCTTAGCAGTCAAAATCTTGAAAACAGGGGAGTTGCAGGCCCTTCTTGTGACCTGGCGTCTAGCGCTCCTGCCTTGACTATGCTCTGCTTGTTGCGTGGGTAGGGTCAAGGTCAGATGTCACAATGGGCTGTGGATTTCCTGAGGGCTGGGTCTGGAACCAGGCGACCAGAACCGTCTTGCGGTTCACGGGGCATTCATCGGGGAGAGTGTCTGGTCGGGACCCTGGCTGGCGACGCTGGATGCCGGGATGTTCGCGACTGTGCCATCGAAATAGCTTTGCGCTTTGGTCCAGGCCTGATGCGCGACGAGGCGGCCGAGCAGGCGTCCGGTGAGATCGGCGGCGCGGAAGTGGATGCCCCCGTAACGACGCGACATGCCAGCTTCGTTGGCGGCCTCGGTGAAGTTCTGCCAGCTCAACGTCACCGGATGCACGGGAGTGATTCCCGGCTCGATTTTTGAGCTACCTGCGGCAAGCGTGACGGAATAGCCGAAGCGGTCGCTTCCGGACCAAAGCTCCAGAATCCTGGCTGCGGCGGCACTATATGCGCTGTGGCCGGAGACATATTCCGGAAACGGCGGGGTGGGAAACGTCGCCGGCTGATAAGGGATCCATTGTGCTCCATCCATCTCGACGGTGCCCTTGCCGGGACCGCCCCACGCCCGGATTTTCTTGCCGCGGAAGAGCAGGGGAATGGCGGTCACGGGCCGCACGGAATCGTAGGCTCGTTTGGCGTCCCAGGTCGCGATACTGGCATCGAACATCGCGTTGCTTAAGGCAAAAAACATCTTGACATCGTCATCGAGGGTGTGATGGTCGCGGGCGGAGATCCACTGCGCGAACAGCATCCAGTGGCCGGGGGGCTGTTCGGTGTTGGGCCCGTCGGACCAGTATTCGGCGGTCATCTTTTGCTGGTCGGTCAATGCTGCACTGATCGAAACCAACTCTTCCGCCTGCTCTTGGTACCCGGTCGAGCCGTATTTGAATGGACCGGGTTCCAAGACGGAACGAAACTCATCTCCTGCGGTCAGGGCGAACGGCTTTACAAAACACCATTGCGCGCCAGAGAACATTTGCGAAACCAGACTGCCGGTTGAGTCTGTATAACTCAGCGGCTGCCAATGCTCGGGATTCAGAGGCTTTGCGGAGTACGCGCTCGCAGGAACCGTGCCCGCCGGGTTCACCGGGCGGTAGTGAGTCCAGTCGGAGTAAGGGCCCTGGGCGAGATCGCCGAGCTGGTTGGATTTGTCGTGATGGCGGAATTCGAGCACCGCAGCGCAGGCGACGTTGCCGATCCCAGTTGGAGTTTCGATGTCGGTGGAGTTGTCGTTGGGATCGTAGCCGAGCTGCTTCATGAGCGGGATGTAGACCGAGTTGGTGTCGACCGGGAGCACGTCGACCAGGGCGCGATAGGCGGCGTAGGTGATGGCTTGTTCTTTGTTGGTGAGAGTGCGTTCAGAAGCGGGCCTGCGAAGCGCTCCCCCGAGCTGAGTTCCGACGGCGCGGTCATCGTAGGCAGTCCACGCATCGTACATGCAGGTGTGGACGATGGCGAGCGAGCGCGCCACAACAGGGGCGCCGAGCTTGGCGTCGCGGATGCCCTGAAGGGTCGCGGAGTCCCATTGAATCGCGACCGCTGGACTTCGCTGAGCGGCAGCCAATGCACAGAACGTGCTGAGGGTCGCAACCAGGGTAACGATTTTTGCGAAGGGTTGACTCATCGCGCCGCTGAAATCAGGAGACTCTCAACTCTAGCTCGCCGAATCGTCACAATGTTCTTGGCCGCTGACCGAACAGCGGATCGGGGTCCGTGGTGCCCACCTTTCGAAAATCGCGAAAGGTGGGGCAGCCGCCCTGGTTATAGAATCCGCAGGGTCAAACCTGGGCCAGCCCCCATGACCTCCGATCACTAACTGAATCAAACCTTCCGTTGCTCTGGATGTGCATGGCTCCGATAACTGCTTCACGAGCAGCACGAAAGCAAAGGCCAACACTTAGAGCGCTCCGGAAATCCCACCCTTTGCCAAAACCGCAAAGGGTGGGCCAGCCGCCGCGAAAGGTGGGGCAGCCACTTCGTTACAGAATTCAAGGGCTCAAACCTGGGCCAGCCCCCCGAACTCAACTGGCCCCCTCTCACACTCCATTCTCGATTGTGACTACTTAGTTATTGTTATTACCACCGAATTCGACTTCACCATTCCTAGGCCGAGTTCTTTCGGCATTCTGCGCTGAACGGTCACGAAATACTTCCCCGGCACCCGCAGGTCGTACATCAAGCCGATAGGAATCACGTCGGTGCCGCTCTCGCCCGGTTTCACCTTCAACGATATGTTGCGGAATTTAAACGGCGATGCCACCGATTTCTTTAGCCTGAGCCCATGCTCGGTATCGGCAGGATGTGCGCCTGAGGAATCTCGAATATCAATCACATAATCCTCTGCTGGATTTCCTTCTAAAATCAACAGCGTTTGGTCGGAGCTGTTGAGCATGGTCACTTCCAGAGCTACGCTGTCCGCTTTCGATGAGTTTGTTACGCCGCTTTCGGGTGACAGTACGCGCATCGTCATTGCGAAGGGCGATTGTTGACTTTCGGCGAAGGTGCATCCCAGTACCATTAGAACTGCAAGCACTAGAAGTCTCTTTGAAGTTTTCAAGATCTACCTCCTCCGGGTTTCAATTGCACGTTACATTGCTCGACGTCAGGACGGTTTGCCAGGTCGGGTACGTGGCGGAATTGACGAACGAGTTTGCACTAGCGCTTCCTGAGTTTATTGACCACGTGTTCGTCGTAGTGTTTAGTGTCGCATCGCCGTTCCATGTCCAGTTGGCGGATCCGAGCGGAACTGGGATGGGGCGGGTAGCCCACCCTTTGCGTGGTCTGCAAAGGGTGGGGAGTCGGGCTGCTGATCTCTTGGGTTTTCTCTGGCCACGGATCGAACCTGCATGACCTCCGATCACGTAACTGAATCAAACCTTCCGCTCCTCTGGATGTTCATGGCTCCGATAACAGCCTCACTGTGCAGCACCAAAGCAAAGGCCAACGCTTATAGCGCCCCGGAAATCCCACCCTTTGCCAAAACCGCAAAGAGTGGGCCACCCGCCTTGGTTATAGAGTCCGCAAACTCAAACCTGGGCCAGCCCCCGAGAATTGGCTTCATTACTGTCGCGAGTTTCAATACTTAAAGGGCGTTTTCCTTCCTTGAGCCTTTGCTTCCCGGAGCATCTTGGCTTTGTCTTTTGGGACATACATATCGACCGCTTTTTGTGCATCGGCGTCGTCGAAATAGACGAGGGATTCCGCGATCATTGACGCTTCTTCTGCCGGGGCCTCTTTGCATGCTTCGATAACTAGCCGGATGGATTGCCTGTCCTGAAGCTCAGCCAATCCTTCAGCGGCGGCACTCACAATCATGTGATTTGGGGACGACAGAGCTTGCCGCAGCAACGGGATGGCTCTCGGATCGCCTGTGCCACCTAACATCGCCACTTCGCCCGGAAATATGTATACGGAATCCTCTGCCGCTGTGCCGTTGGGCCCGTTCGGGGGCACATTGTGGGCTTTAGCCCACGAAATAAACGCAGATGAGGGACCCGGACTGGATTTCCCTTGTGCGTCATAAACCATGAAGTCGGGGGCATCGCTTTGCAGAGCCGGGGTCGCCACCTTCAATATGAAATCCCAATATGTGTCATCCTTGACCCCAAGCTTGAGGAGCGCAGTTGCGATCCTTGCCTTGTCGAGAAGCCTGATAAGGTCTTCCCCAGTGTGGAGCTCGCTGGGAGATGCCTCGATGCGTTTAAACTGCTCTTCGAGGATGGGAATTGCCTCAACCGCTCCTCCCCTTTCGATCATGTCTACATCCGAACCCCCAAAATTGCCTGATTTGACCTTTGCAATGGCCTTGGCAACGTTGGTTCTGTCAGCCTCATAGATCCGTTTGGCGGGTGGATTCTGCTCTGCCTGGCTGAGTGCGAAGGCGGCTAACAAAGGAACCACGACCAAGAGATTCCTACCCCCGCGCATGACCAGATCCAAATGGAACTTTATGGTTACTGGCATTCTGTTCTCCATATAGCTAACTCAGTTCTAGGCGTATCACGGAATTTGAGATGGTGTACGCTGGTATGTCTGATCGTTGGCCGCAAAACTTGCTGTCGAACTTTGCGGATAGGTGGCGACAAGAGAGCCGTTGTTGTAAACGGAGTACGTCGGGAACATCGCATGATCGGAGTAGGTGGGGTTGCCAGACGAGTCAAACTCAATCACGCTCCATACCCAAGGAACTGTGCGGCCGTTAATGGTGTAGCTACCTGCCTGACCCACCGATCCGATTCGTCCCTCCACTAGTTGAAACGGCATCCCGCTGGCAGACGTACCGGGGCCTGTATATTGGCTGGGTTGCCCTTTTGCCGCCCAGCCCGGAACGATGCCTGTTTTGCATGGGTCAGGAGTGATTCCCAGGTTGTACGCACCCTTTCCGTTCCCGAAGTCATTGAACAGCCTGTAGTTTCCTCCGCTGTACTGGGCTGAAGGGTCAATTGTCGGTGGCGGTGCCGTGTTCGCCGAGTTCGCCATCAGCCAAGCGTTGGCATAGTCCTTGTCGCCTTGACTAGATATGTACAACGGCTGCTTCGGGAATACGGACCAATAGAAAACTACCCCGGCACAGCTTCCTGGGCTCGAATTGAGCGCTGTCACAAGCTGTTGGTTTCCACAGCAGGGTAGACTCACTAGATCTGGGGCGTTCGGGTTTATCCAAGCGATCACGGTTATTTCAGGTGCGTTAAGGGGGGCGTGTACGTTCGCTTGAGCCGGAGAGCTCGTTGCAGGCGTGCCGGATGCGCCGATGAAACCACTGCTGCCGTAACCATTGTTGGTTACGCTGACGCTGACCGTTTCGTTCGGTGTACCTGAGGCGACGGTCACGTTTGCCACTATCTGTGTGTCATTGTAGCCCGGTTGTAGTGAATAGGTGATTCCGCTGCTCGGCGAAAAACTCAGCGTAGGAGCGTTGGTTCCGAAGTACTGGCCACTGAAGGTGACGCTTTGAGTCGTGCCCGCCTGCCAATCGCTTGGAGTAATTCCGGTTACCAGCGGCGTGCTGTCGTCGACAGTTCCGCTGGCACCGCCACCAACACCATACGCGACTGGACAAGGGTCTCCATTTCCGCTGCAGGGTGTAGCGTAGACAGGCTCCGACGAGTCCTGAGCTTCGATACCGGTCTGACCACCGGTTAACCCAGTCAGGTACCCGGAGTCCGAGATGCTGACGTTTCCGCCGGACCAGGTGGCAACATCAGTAAGGTAGTGGGTTGACCCATCATTCCATTGGTCCGTGAAATCCATTTGCACGCCGCCATCGACAGTGACGGCGAATGGATTGGGAGTCACCGAGTTAGTCCCGTCTACCCAACCGTTACAGGTGTAGCAAACCCATCCGCAGGTTGCTTTTCGAACGTTGTAGATGCCAGCGTCCATTGCGATCAGAATGTTCTGGTTGTCGGCAAGATTTCCCGTGATCTTGGCGCTGCCGTCGTGAACTGTGGGAGGAATCGTGTTTCCTTCCGAGTCCGGGGGAGCACTCTGCACGATCTCAGAAAGATTGATCATACGGGTGGCTCTGGGATCAAGATGAATCGGAACTAGATAGTGGCCGCCGGTGAAGTACAACGTCAGAATCAAGTCCTGGGATTCGTCGGTCGGATTCCAGAGAGTGATCATGGTGTCGTCGCCGTTGTTGGTGCTCCAGTACTGTATGGATTTAGATGCGCTCTCGGCTACTCCTCCGGGCACGATCTGGAAGACGTAATTCTTGGTCTGGTCGACGCTTCCGGCTGCAGTGAGCAGAGCTCCGCGCTTCAGGCTTCCGTTAAACACAATATTAAAGCTCCCGTTGTAGTTGGGAATTCCCGATAGCGCCAGCATCTGCGTGAGGTTGAGAGATTGGCTCTGATAGGGCTGCAGTTGCACTGGCTGAAGCTGAGCGGAGTGGGCCTGACCAGCTTGCATCCACCAGATTGTCGGGGTCAGGGAGATCGGGGCATTCGATATGTTGCGCAGAACCGAGAAGGGGGTAAAGGTGGTGCCTGCCGGGAAATTCATCATGGGATCGGCGGCGCCGGCCATGAGGCCGAGTTCGGCGATGCTGTTGAATTCAGTCAGCTTCATGTTGGAGGGCAGTTGCGAGGGCTGCAGCGGCGACGACGCAAATGCCAGGCCAGCCGAGTAGCCGACGGCCTCGTCTTGAACACCGCCGTTGATGACCAGCGAATCGGGGAGTCCGGTGTATGTAATGTTGATGCCGCCTTCCGTTCCGAGGGCTGACGGCAATTCTGTGAGGTTCACCAGCTTCATGCCGTGCGGCGAAATTGTCACTGTGTGCTGCGCGAGGCTGTTTGCCTGATTGTCGCTGACCTGCACAGTCGCCTGTACCGGCTGGGACGTGACATTGGCCAGTGCGACGAATCCGGTTACGTCTTTCTCTTCTTTCCACCACATACCTTCGACTGTCTGCTGCGCAGGTGCCGTGGCCTGCTGCGAGTGCATGCCGAAAGGCGTCGAGGAACGCATACTGGTGGTGAGTGCACTTGACCGTTGGTGCCGTTCCTCCGGAACTCGCTCCGATTTCCCTCCTTTCCCAGGGCTGACGCCCTGGGCTAACGTATTCCGCCCCTTTGGGGCTGCTGCGATGGGCGGTTTCATCCCGCCGGGCTTTGCCGGACGAATTCTCACGTACACACTAAAGCCCACTTCTCGACTAATCGTAACGCGGCGCTGAAGCGCCGCTCCTCCACGGTGGCGCGAGCGGCGTGCCTCTGGGGCGGGTGAAACGCAGCCTCAACGCGATTGATCGTGTGCATAAAAGAACCGGCGGAATGTGGATTCCGCCGGTCGCATTTTTTCTTGCTGGCTTCCTCAGAAATCGAAGCGGGCGCCGAACTGCAGTTGGCGGGCGCCGTAGAGGAGGCTGGACGTTGTGGAGCGGCTGCCGAAGGAGGACGACGGCAGGAGGCATCCGTTGGTGTGTCCGGCGCAGGATCCGACCCCGGCTCCGGAGTAGGTGAAAGCGGTGGTGTTCACGCCGCCGACGATGGTGCTGTTGAAGAGGTTGAAGGCATCTACCATGAAGTTAAGGCGGTATCGTTCCGCGAAGGAGATGGAGCGTCCCAGACGGAAATCGACTGGGTAGTAGTTGGGAAGGTTGTAAGCGTTGCGCGCAATCCAGGAAGCGCGGCCGCCCGTAGGTCCGGAGAAAGTGCTGACTTCGGCGCCGGTCATCCCGCCGTCTCCGGGAAGCGCGGTGCCGAGAATCGATGTGCCGATCTGGGGGCTGTAGGGCTGTCCGGTGGCGACAGTAACGATGCCAGAGGCGGTCCACCCGTTGACCAGTTGACGCATGACAGGATTGTCCACATGCCCGAAGAAGGGCTGGTAGACGACGCTGCCGACGAGGCGGTGGCGCTGGTCGAGATCAGAATACGAGTAATCGCGGTTGAGGTTGTAGGGATCGAGAACGCCATCGGTTCCGAAGAAAGTCCCGTTGCTGCCGGCCGTCTGGCCGTCGTCGAGCGCTTTACTGTAGGTGTAGTTGAAGAGCAATTCGAGGCCGTGGCTCATTTGCCTGCGCAAAGAAAGCACCAAGGCGTTGTAGTTGGAATAGACGACGCTGTACTGATTGAGAATCAGTCCGGTGCCGGTGTCGAGACGCGTGGTGTAGAACGGGACGGTGGCTGTCAGGGCAGTGGTACCGGCGGAGTTCAGGACGTCGTAGCTTTTGGTGGTTGTGGAAGGTGCGACGTTGGCATCATAGCTGGACGGCAGACGAGCGCCGTGCGTAAGCAAGTAACCGGCGGAAAAGGTCATGCGGCCGGGAAGCTGTCTTTCGATGGTCAGTTCGACTTCCTGAGCCATAGGGTTGACGAAGCTTGGAGTCATACCGTGTGCGGCAGCGGAGGAAGCGGGGAGAGTGCCGCCGGGAATCCCGACCTGCGGGGTCAGAGCGCCCGCGAAAGGAGCGGCAACCGGAGGGCCGGGAGGGGTGAAGAATACGTTCGGGAAAGTAGGAGCGCAAGACGTGATACCGCTGGGGCCGCATCCGCTGAAGGTTTGCTGATAGACGCCGTTTTCCACACGCAGAGCGTAGTAGGTGCTGTTTGACGTCTTGCCATAGAACATCCCATAGCCGCCGCGGAGAACGGTATTCCCCAGAAACTGCCAGGAGAATCCCAAGCGGGGAGCGATGTTGTTCTTATCGATGTTGAGAGTCGAAGTGTAAAGAGTCAGCAGCGGGGATCCGGTATTAGGTTTGGGCGGAGCGGGTACATGTTGCAGGTCGTAGCGGACGCCCAGGTTCAGAGTAATGTTGGGCCGCACCTTCCAGGTGTCTTCCAGATAGCCGGCGTAGTCGTTGTTGTAGAAGTCGTCTTTGCCGACGTGGGTGATGGGATCGTTCACCTGCGTGAAGCTGCTGTAGTGCTGGCCGACAGTGCCGCTTCCCACGTCCGCTCCGACTGCATCGGCGACCCAGCGGCAGAAAGTGGCATTGGCGCCGGCGGGGCATCCGGCAAAGGCAGTAGTCGCGTTATAGCTATAGTTGCCGTCACCCTGGAAAAGATTGATCAGCAACTCGTGGATGAAGTTGAAGTCGACTCCCATTTTCAGCAGGTGCCGGCCTTTGACCCAGGAGAAGTTGTCGGAAATCTGAATGCGATGCTCGTCGGGGAAAGCCGGGCGGGGAAGGGCGGAGGTTTCGCCATAAGAGGCGATGTTCAGCATGAAAATGCTGGGGCCGGGCGAGTTCGTAGTATCGAACTCGAAGTCGCGACCCCATTGGAAGCGCAGCTCGTTGACCTTGTTGGTGGAGAAATTTGAGGTCCAGTTGCCGATGAAGAAGCGCTCGTGAGTGGCGCCATTGCCGTTCTGCGTGGCTCCGCCGTTGTTGACGGTGGGAGAAGTGTTGTAGCCGAAAGGCTCCTGCCAGTTCTGAAAGTTGAAAACGGCAGAGAGATGGTTGTTGCCATTCAACTGATAGTCGAGCTTTCCAAAGAAGACGTCCTGTTTCAGATTCCGCGGAAATGCACCCAGAAGATCCCCCGTGATGAAGGCTTTGGCATTGGTGCAAGCCGAGGCGGATACAGCAGCAGGACATAAGAAGCTGTTGATGGTGGAAATCGGCTGAGTGGAGGTATAGAGGATGGGATTCACCTTGCGGAATCCGTCATAGGTGCCGAAAAAGAAGAGCTTGTCCCTGATGATGGGCGCGCTAATGCTGCCCCCGAACTGGTTTTGCTGGTGCACCGTCTGGGTGAAAATTCCGCGGGACTTGCCAAGGGGATCAAGCGCGTTCAGAGAGGGGTAACGCAAGTTATAGAAAAGGTCCCCGTGCAGGTGGTTGGTGCCGGACTTGGTCACGGCATTGACGACGCCTCCGGCGGCCTGGCCTAACTCCGCGCTGTAGTTGCTGGTGGCGACTTGAAATTCCTTGATGGAGTCGGCGCTATAGACATAGGAGACGATGATGGCGCGGCCGCGCGCCTCGGAGAAAAATGCCTGGCTGTTGTTGGCGCCATCGACGGAATTGCCGTTGTAGAGGGAAGAGAGCCCGCGGAAACTGCTGAGGCCGCTATTTCCGTCGGTGGTGACGGCGGGGGTGAGCAAGACGAAATTTTCCCAGCGGCGCGTCCCAATGGGCAGTCCTTCAATCTGGTTCTGGCTTACGGTTTGCGACTGCGCGGTCTTGTCGGTCTCAAGGACGGGAGCTTCCTCGGTCACGGTGACTGACGTGTTCTCCGCTCTCACCGGCATGCGAACGTTCAAGGTGAGGCTTTGGCCAACGTGGACCACGACGTTCTTAGCCAGCACGGTTTGAAAGCCCTCCTTATTCGTCGTGACCTCGTATGTGCCTGGCTGCAAGTAGGGGGCGACATAGACTCCGTCGCTGTTGGTCACGAAATGGAACTGAGTATTGGTGTCGGCGTTTCGCACCACTACGCCCGCATCCACGATGGAGAGCCCAGTTGGGTCAGATACGGTGCCGGTGATGGTACCCGTAGCGCTTTGCGCATTGGCACCTTGCAGGCCCAGGAGGACGGCTGTGGTGAGACAGAGAACGTAGCAAATTGTTGCGAACTTACCACGCAGTATTAAGGTATTCATCATTCCTCCAGAGAGGGTTGGTTTCGTGCGGAACGTAGGGGAGCGGATGAGAATAAAGCCGGGAGAGTCGGATGGCAAATAAATTTAGTTAATAACCGAGCCTTCGGAAATCTGGGGCGCTATATAGGGTTTCTTTGCACCGAGAACGGTGCTATTTGAGGCTGTATCCAGCGGGTTCTGGGCACGGGCAACAAGCAAGGGTGAATTCTGAGGAGGCTGCGCCGGTTGGCTCGGGTATTCCTGCTGGACCCACTAGTGGACTCTCGCAGTGAAAGCGTTAGCGGCGAACCATGGCGAGCATACGCCTCGCTGCGCCCGGCGGGACGGACGAACGCGTCCGCCCCTACATCGCTTGCGGTAACGCTTTCTTCGCGGCAATCCAGCAATTGAAGATGGAAGAGGGGTGAGAATGGTGCGCCCGGAGAGATTCGAACTCCCGGCCTGTTGCTCCGGAGGCAACCGCTCTATCCAGCTGAGCTACGGGCGCAACCCGCTAGAACGAGTCTACACTGCCAGCATGCAAGAGCTCAATTGAGGGTCGAGGCAGTTGGGAATTGCGGGCAGTGAAGACGCTTAGTTATCTGGCGGACTGTCGATAAAAGCATTAGGGCGAACCATGACGAGGTCACGCCTCGCTGTGCTCGCGGAGGGGCGAATGCGTCCGCCCCTACATTTCCCGCAATAAGGTTGTCTTTGCGACAGTTCACTAGTGACGTGGTTTACCAGCGATCGCGGCGACCGCCTCCACCACCGCTGCCCCGCGCCCGCCGCGACGCGGCCGCCTCCTCCTCCGCCCCCGCCGCTGCGATCGGTTTTGGGGCGCGCTTCGTTGACGTTGAGCGTGCGTCCGCCGATTGCGGAGCCGTTGATGGCGGCGATGGCTTTCTCGCCTTCTTCGTTGCATTGGCCATTTCCACGAATCCGAAGCCGCGCGACCGTCCGGTGTCGCGATCGGTCATGATGCTGACTCGGTCCACTTGACCGTAGGCCTCAAACAGCTGCCGCAATTCTTCTTCTCTGGTGTTGAAGTCCAGATTCCCTACAAAAATATTTTTCAAGCGAGTGCCTCTGAATTGAGCTGTCTGAAGTGCGAGCACGTCGGCGAACTTGGCAGGTCGGGAGGCCGAATTCCTGAAAAAGACCGGAGTTGCGAACAGTCAAATGCGGCAGGAAGTATAGCAGGTTTTCGCGAATGGGCTTTCAAGAAATTTGCCAATAGCGGAAGTATCTCTAATGATACGGATTACCATGTGCAGCACTCTTCCACATACCAATATTCGTTCGCCTGATAACTCAATTGCAGGAGCCGGTTCTTGGGATCATGCCGTTTGCCGCAAGTCGGGCAGAGGCAGATAACGGCTCAATGTTGTTCCGCGATGATCGTAATCCTGGGCGACGGCGAAGGTGGTCCCGCAACTGCATGGAACGAGAAACATGCGGAGGCCAGCTTCTTTGCAGTGCTGCTTGCCTGCCGGCTTGCGCACTTTCTCGATCTTCGACAGCGACCAAAGAATTTTTCTTTCGCAGGTTGACTTGTAGAACCTTCTTGCGAAGACGCAGGCACTTGGGCGTGACTTCCACGAATTCATCGTCAGCAATGAATTCGATGGCTTGCTCCAGATTCAAATGGCGGAAAGGAACAAGGCGGACCGCTTCGTCGGCGGTGGAGGAACGCATGTTAGTCAGTTTCTTTTCACGAACGACATTTACGTCCAGATCGTTATCTTTGGCATTTTCGCCGACGATCATGCCTTCATAAACGTCGATTGTCGGGCCGACAAAAAGTTCGCCACGTTCCTGCAAGTCCCATAAAGAGAATACGCCGTTGTCACTCCGTCCCGATCGGAAACGAGAGCGCCCGTAAGGCGATGCGGAATCTCGCCCTGCCATTCGGTGTAGCCGTCAAAAAGCGAGTTCATGACGATGGTGCCGCGCGTGTCTGTAAGCAGCTGGCTACGCAGACCAATCAATCCCCGGCTGGCGACTTTGAACTCGATGCGGACGCGGCCGTAGCCGTGATTGTGCATGTTTGCGACTTCTGCTTTGCGGGTGCCGAGCTGCTCCATGACGACGCCTACAAATTCTTCCGGTACGTCCACGGTGAGGCGCTCGACCGGCTCCATCAGCCTGCCGCCCACCCGCTTCGTTACAATTTCCGGCTTGCCGACCATAAGTTCGTAGCCTTCGCGCCGCATCATCTCAATAAGAATCGAAAGCTGAAGTTCACCGCGGCCCATAACTACGAACGAATCGGTGGTGCCAGTTTCCTCGACCCGTAAAGATACGTTGGTCAGCAACTCTTTTTCCAAACGGTCGCGCAAATTTCGCGAGGTGACATAGTTGCCGTCCTTGCCCGCAAACGGGGAAGTATTCACCGTAAACAGCATGGCGATGGTGGGTTCATCAATGGTGATAGGAGGAAGAGGGGAAGGGTTCTCCGCATCAGTAATGGTCTCGCCGATGGTGATGCCTTCCACGCCGGCGACCGCAATGATATCGCCCAATTTAGTTTCGGTGATGTCGGTCCGCTTCAGACCCACAAATGAAAACAGCTTGGTGATTTTTGTTTTATGCAGACTGCCGTCCAGTTTCGCGATGGCCACGTCTTCGCCGGTTTTCAGCTTTCCATTGAACACGCGAGCGATGGCAAGCCGACCGAGATAGTCGCTGTAGTCGAGATTCGCGACCAGGATCTGCAGCGGTCCGGAGGAATCGCCTTTGGCTTGCGGGATGGTCTTAAGGATCGCATGGAATAGTGGCGCGAGGTCCTCGCCGCGGAATCTTGATCTCCGTCGAAGCCGTGCCCGTTTTTGCGTTAGTGTAGAGCACGGGAAATCGAGTTGCTCTTCCTTCGCGTCGAGATCAATAAAGAGGTCGTAAACTTCGTTCAGTACTTCCTGCGGACGCGCATCGGGGCGGTCAATTTTATTGATAACGACGATCGGGGGCAGCCCGGCTTCCAATGCCTTGCCGAGAACATAGCGAGTCTGCGGCAGGGGGCCTTCGCTGGCGTCCACCAGCAGCATAACCCCATCCACCATCTTCAGCGCGCGTTCGACTTCACCGCCGAAGTCGCTGTGGCCGGGCGTGTCGACGATGTTGATCTTCACCGTCGTGATAAAAGATCGCGGTATTTTTCGCGAGAATGGTGATGCCGCGCTCGCGCTCGAGATCGTTGGAGTCCATGACCCGCTCGACGTGGTGTTCGTTGTCCCGAAACGTGCCGCTTTGCTGGAGCATGGCGTCAACAAGCGTTGTCTTGCCGTGGTCAACGTGCGCGATGATGGCGATGTTACGAATGCTTGAAGTCAAAAGAGATCCGTCCTTATTTGTGTGCTCTTATCAATTTACTACGTGGGAGGACGTTACTGGAGTTTCCGGCTGGCGCGGCCGCAGTTTGGCGCGATGCGATGGAGGCCTAGTTCCGCGTTTCGAAACCCCATGCGACTTCGACGACGCTGGCATCGCCCTTCGCGGAGGATCAGTGCCTTGTGATTGGAATCACAGACATCGTTATTAACGGCGGATAGGCTCATAGCTGAAGGTTTCGTAATTTCGGCGCCTGGGCCCAGCGTTCCTCCCCCAGACAAGGGTGCTGAGATAGTTCGCGGTTTTCTGCTGAATCCCCCCGGCACGACAAGTAGGTAGCGTTTCATTGGAGCCATTGCTCGACTCAATACCGATGGCTCGGTGCTTTTGTCGCCACGCAGTCATTCCAGGAGGATTTGAATGGAACTCGGCTACGCAGAAGCTTTGCGATCAGTTGGCCGCATTCCGTATCGACGAGGAACGGCTGTGCCTCCGAACCGGCTGGACAGCGGGAATCTGGAACTGATCTGGGAACTCAGGCGCAGTTGGTCCACGGGCGTCCTGGAGGATCTGCGTAGCGAACTCAAGACACTTACGGGGGCAAAGCACGTCTTCTTCGCGCCTTCAGGCCGATGTGCCATCGCAAACGTGCTTTCGCTGTTGCCCCAGTCGGAAGTGGTGATGCCGGCATTTACGTGTCCAGTGGTGAAGACCGCGGTGGAATTTGCAGGGAAGCGAATCCACTTCGTGGACATCAGCCGAAAGAACCTGAACTGTGGATCGGCGGAATATGGGGAGCAGGCGAGAGCCGGGCGGATACTACTGCCCACGCATATTTTTGGGATCCCGACCGACATCGAGGACATTTGCACGCTGGCACGACGGCGTGGGTGCATCACCATAGAAGATGCGGCCGCGGCGCTCGGAGCCCGGCTGCGCGGCCGTGGACTGGGCACGTTTGCAGATATTGGTGTTTTCAGTTTCGAGCGCTCGAAGAGGTTCCCGGCCTTTCGCGGCGCCGCAATCCTCATCAACAATGATGGCGTACTTGGTCCGGCGGCATTAGCCGCTCGAAATGTAGTTCCGACCAGGAAAGAGCTTCCCTTCAAGGAACTCGTCTTCGCGCAGCTCTACAACGCCGCGACCCACCCGTGGATATACGGGAGATTCGTGCTGCCCTCTTTGTTACGAGGTCATGCTTGCTCGTCGGCAACCGCAGAACCGGGCGAAACTCCGGCCGACTCACCGTACTATGGCCGCGAGTTCCATCCCTACCAGGCCGCCGTTGTCCTGCGCAGTCTCCGTCGGAGAGAGGGGACTGGCAGGCACATTGAGGAATTGGTCTCTACCTACGACAGCGTTTTCAAGGAAGCCGGCATTCAGACGTTTGTGAACGACGAGGATGACAAGAGCGGCATTCTTCGCTATCCGATCGTCGTTCCCGGGATCGAGCGAGGCGAACTGCTGCGAGAGACGTTGAATCGGGGACTGTATCTCGAAACGAATTACGAACTGCCCCTGCCCGGGCACGACGAGTGGAGCCGTTTTCCGAACTCGCTTTGGGCAGCTAAGAATGTTGTCTTGCTTCCGCTGTATCGCAGATTGTCAATCGCGCGAGCCGAGGTGATCGCCAGGAGTGTTGCAAAACTGGCGAAGGGCGCGTTCTTGAGCGCCGGTCAGCCGAAGGAGGAGGCAGAGTATGCAGCTCACCTCGGATAATCTTGTGCAGAAGAAAGTCCCTCTGCAGAGGAAAGACAGCTTTCAGCCCGCGCGACCGGTCCGACGCTTCAAGGCAGGCGACGTGGTGGAGGTCCTCCCCTGGAACGAACTAATCAACACTCTCGATGATGCGGGAACTCTCGAGGGCTTGCCGTTCATGCCCGAAATGCTTCCGTACTGCGGGAAGAAGCTCACCATCACAAAACGCCTGGAAAGGACGTGTGAGGACATTGAAGCGGGCATGCGGAGAATCCGCAATGTCGTTTTCCTGAATGATCTGCGCTGCGACGGTTCGGTGCATGGCGGCTGCCAAAAGGGCTGCTGCATTTTGTGGAAAGATGCGTGGCTTCGCCAGCCGAAAACAGGCGGCGTGGCCGCCAATGAGTCCGGCAGCTTGGGCGCGTATCCGTTTC
The DNA here is from genome assembly GCA_963807095.1 of uncultured Acidobacteriota bacterium. Lineage (GTDB taxonomy): Bacteria > Acidobacteriota > Terriglobia > Terriglobales > Acidobacteriaceae > Sulfotelmatobacter. The sequence goes on from CAWEAF010000006.1 coordinate 900,931, forward strand.
CATACGCGTTTGCCGATCAGCGATATAGCTGCCAATCGACGGAGTTGCTGCGCGCCAGTTCCCGCCTTTCGCCACTCGACTTCGGGTCGTATGTTCGCGACATCCGCGCCAGGACTTATTCTCCCGCCGAGTTGGCGAAGGTTTTGTCGCGCGCTATTGTCCACAGAATTCGCTCCCGGGTGCAGAGAAAGTCTCACCGATTCCTCGAAGGGCAGTGCACGAAGACACCGCGTGAGAGTCTGGGCCTCCAAGCGGGGGAGTGGGTCCGGGTGAAGAGCGCGGACCAAATTGCGAACACGTTGAACAAACAAGGCAAGAATCGAGGGCTGGCGTTCACCGTGGAAATGCTGCCATTTTGCGGGCGAACGTTTCGTGTTCTCAGACGACTCGAGAAGATGATCAACGAGCCAACTCGAAGGCTGATTCGGGTGGAGGGCACGGTGATCCTGGATAACGTAACTTGCGACGGATGTCATATCCTCCGCGGCGGATGCCCGAAAAACAACTATCACTACTGGCGGGAAGTGTGGCTGGAGCGGCTGGAACGATGAGACCTGTGAAGCATAGCGTGATCGATGTTGACGAAGGTTCTCTGGGCTCCGCAGGCCGCGCGACCGTCATGCCGGAAGTCGAACGCAAGATCGAGGCGGATGAGAAACCTCTGCCCTCAACTGCCGGAATCTTCGAAGGGCCATGGATCTCGATACTACTGCTGGCCTTGACGGTTGCGGCCGGCGCGATACCACGGCTTAACCACATTGGGAAGAGCCTGTGGACCTCGGAAGCCTGGGTGGTGAACTCGGCACTCTCGACTAGTCTGCGGCAGATCTTCACCTATGACGGCTGGCTGCAGACCACCCCTCCACTGTTTCTGCTGATCGTTCGCGAAACCGTGCACGTCTTTGGCTTGTCCACGTTCACGTTACGGGCCGTGCCGTTCGTGCTGTCAATTTTGTCTCTTCTTTTCTTGGCACTGCTGAGCCACAAGGTACTGCGGACGCCGTTCTTCGCTGTCTTGTGCGTATCGCTGCTTGCCATCTCTCCGCCAGCTGTCGTTTTCGCGAAGCAGGTAAAACAATATTCTGGCGACTTGGCGGCAACCTGCTTCGTTCTGTTCCTGAGCTGGATCTATCTGAAGTCACCAGACAGACGCCATTATGTTCTCTTATTTCTGGGATTGAGTATTGCGCTGTTCCTTTCGTACTCTGCAGTCTGCTTTGTCCCTTTGGTGCTGTGGCTCGTTCTCACCGCTGAGCCATCTTCTGGAACGGGACCGGATCGAGTTCGCCGTAGCTGGGCTCGGCCCGCCGGAGTCGGGTTGGTGGCGTCTCTGATCTCGACGTTGAATTACTGGCTATTTGTTCGACCCAATACGGCGCCGCAACTCACCCAGTTTTGGGCAGAAGGCTACCCGACATTTAGCAGGCTGCGCTCGTTACTGAATTTTTACGCCGAATACTTCGTCGGGATGGGGATCGAGTTCTATTTACCTAGCCAATCGAAGGAAGCAGCTCGTGGGTTTCTCTCGGCGTTAGGATACGCACCCTTAGTTGCGCTCGGCGTCGCCTGTGTTGTGGTTGTGTGGATCGCCGGACCGGTGCTGCGACGGAGTAAACCGTACAGAGATGTGTTGCTGCTGTGTTTTCTGCCAGTGCTTACCCTCGCTGGGATTAACTTGCTACACCTCTATCCTGTTAGCGTACGCCGTCTGACGCTCTTCATATTTCCGTGCATCGCCCTGGCGACCACGGTGGTTTTGCAGGCAGCGTGGGATCGGCTAACTATTCCAGCGAAGGTAGATCGGGCAGGGATGCTGAGTCTTTTCTTGAGCCTGTCTTGCATCGTGCTTGTCCTGATTGTCGGCACGCATGCCGATTATTGGGCGAACTACGTTCCTGAAGATGAGGACGCCGCTGCTGTGTTCCAGAATCTTAAGTCCGAGGCGAAGCCCGACGATATCGTGTACGTCCACGCGTCGCTCATCGAACCCGCGCAACTGTATTTCAGGATGCTGGGGTGGAAACCTGAGCATGTGTATTTCGGACAAACCGGGTTTCCTTGCTGCACAAGGAAAGTGGAGCCTGAGTTAGATGGCGCCGAATCCGAACGCGCGTATGTCGTCGATGACGTTCAACATGGCGGAGTCGATTCCACTAAGTTCGCAAACGCATGGTTTGTATTTACCGCGAGGAAGCAGCATTGGGGCAGCATCGGTCGCGACGAGCGCCAGATCATCGCCAACTATCTGCTGCAACGAGGCTGCAAACAGGAATTACAGGAAAGTTTTACGAACGTAGAGCTCATGGAGTACTCATGTGCTCACAGTGCCAACGGATCGTCAAGGTGAAGATATTGCCAATGTGTTCCGCTGGCCGACAAAAGGGCGCGGTTCCCGAGTGACTAGGGGAGGGCTTGCAAAGCCCTTTAGGTAGGTTCAAATCCTGCCCGCGCCTCCAATCTTTCTACAGATTGAATGACAAATCGAAAGTGATATCAGACTCCAGGGTGGAGTGATCCGAAAGCTTATGCACATTTCACTAGTCGATACCGATCGTCAATGGGCATGGGGCGCACGCATTCTGTCGTCCATGTTAAAGAAGCACGGGCATCAGGTGAGGATCATCTGCATGGGGACGGGGAAGAGGAGTTATTCCGAACCCGAAGTTGAGCAACTCCGCGACCTGGTGAGTGATTCCGCTGTGTTGGGAATCAGTTGCTGTTCCGGAGGGTCGGAGCGGGCGCGGCAGATTCTCGAATCCATCCACATACCGGGACAGGTCACGGTCTGGGGAGGCGTGCACGCCACTCTGAATCCCGAAGAATGCGCCAGCTTTGCCGACGTGGTGTGTCTCGGCGAAGGCGAAGACATGATCGTCGATCTCGTGCACCAGTTGGAAGGGCACCAGGATTGGACAGCGGTGCGGAATGCTGCCTACAAAAAGGGCGATTCCCTTATAAGAAATCCGTTGCGTCCGCTGGTGCAAAACATGGACGAACTGCCCCCACTGGACTTCTCTTGCACCGATGAATTTCATCTGGAAGAGGGAGTCGTCGTGCGAAAGACGGATCTAAGCCACATCGCAACGGAGGAGATTCCGTTTGTGAGTTCGAGGGGGTGTGTGTTCCGCTGCACCTATTGCTGCAACGCCAAGTTAAAAAAGGTGTACGACGGCGCCGGTTATTACGTCCGGAAAAACAGCATCGCGGAGTGCATCGATCGAGTCGCCCTGATCCATGAGCGCTATTTCCCCAAAGGCAAATACATTTTCTTTGTTGACGACGATTTTCTGGATCGAAAGATGCAGGAACTGAAAGAGTTCGCCGAGACGTTTCCCAAAAAAGTGAAGCTGCCCTTCGAATGCAATGTGTCGCCGCTGAGAGTCAATGCGGAGAGGATTGACGAACTCGTAAAGGCCGGAGTATGGCGGATTCGCATGGGAGTGGAGAGCGGGAGTGAGCGAACGAAGAGAGAAATCTACGACCGGGCTATGCCGAACTCAGCCGTGATCAGGGCATCCGAAGTATTGGCGCGCCATCCCAAGCTGGTTCGGGCCTACTACTTCATCATCGGCAATCCGTTTGAGCAACGGGAAGACCTTACGGAGACGATCCAACTTGTTCTGAAACTTCCCGCGCCTTTCTTCGTTCAAGTATTCAATCTGATCTTTTTTCCGGGAAGCACGTTGTACGACCGAGCTGTTTCAACGGGAATGATCCATGGTAAGTCCGACAGCGGCTATGAATTGCAGTTTCGCGGCGGCTTTACATATGAAGGGCACGCCTGGAAACGAAAGAATCTTTACCTTAACTGCCTGATGTTCATGATGGAGGGAAAGGTTACTCGCCGACGACTCGGCGCGCTCCCGCGATTCCTGGTTCCGTGGCTTCTGAACCCATCCTTCGTGGCCTTCAACGAGCGGCACCTGGCATTGGCCAAAGCGATGATCTGGATCAAAATGCGATTCTTAAAGGTGCGAACGAAAGTGGGTACGACGGTAAAGCGGGTGTTTCCGCATCCCGAGGCGATTTACAATCCGGGAATGTTCCTTAGGAACAGCTTGCGAGAGATGTTTGCCAGTGTACGGTCGTAGTCACGCGTATCGCCGTAGGTGCAGGCTGCCGTGAGACTGTCGAGCTTCGCTCGAGAGGACAGCCGAGGGCGGCTGTCCCTGTGTGGTTCCATCTGTCTTCCGGCGCTGCGTTTAGTTGCTCGCGGCTCGAACTAGAACGTCGGCGGGGTGTTTACCCACAATACGAGCGTGTCTTTGCGGCCGGGATTTTTCCAACGGTGCTGGGTTGCACTCTCGAAATAGAAACTATCGCCCGTCTTCAGGCGATACTGCTCCCCATCCAGACTGATTTCCAGGTCCCCGCGCAACACGTAGATGAATTCTTCTCCCTCATGGGCGTAAGAATCTCCACTGCCGGACTGAGGAGCGATGCGAAACAGGTGAGGCTCCATCACGGTGTTTCCCCACGCCAGCAGTTCCATCCGTACACCGGCGCCCGCCTCGAGCACCTTCCTGTCGGAAGGCCGCACCCTGTGGCCGCTGGCGCCGCGGGCATCGAAGAAGTCGAGAATGTTGGTTTTATAGAAACGCGCCAGCTTGCGTAACGTGCCGACCGAGCCGCTCATCTGCGAGCGCTCCATCGCGCTGAGGAAGCCGACGGAAATGCCGACAGCCTTGGCGACTTGAGCGAGCGAGAGGCCGCGCTTGGCGCGCAGTCGTCTCAGATGGCCGGCAATGGGACCACCATTTCCATCGGTGGCCGAACGAACCTTGCCTTCGCGTCTGAGAAGTTGAACGATCGCAGGCGCATTTAATCCGCGCACCTTGCGCAGGAAACGGGCGCGTTTCAGCAGCTTTACGTCCTCGGAGGAATAGAGGCGGTACTTGCTCTCCGTGCGATGAGGCCGCGCCAATCCAAGGCTTTCCCACGACCGGATCACGGAAGGAGAGACGCCAACCTTTCGGGCAACCTCTCCGATTTTCAAGTAAGGTTCGGGCATCAGTTCTCCCGGCGTGGTGCTCGCGATCACGCGATAAGAAATTTCTATGGGTTGGACGCTTTTTTTACCCTTGACAGCTGCTACCCCAGTTCTCTAACCTTGCGGGATTATAGCAAGGTTGTGGCAGGATACAAGCAGTCGCTTTTCAACCAAAAGACAATCCCAAACCTTCCGGTTGTGCGGAGGCCCCATGCGGTCAGAGCGAGCTTGGTTCTCGAACCTGTGTCTGCGCGTGTTGTGTCAGAGCGCGATTTCGCTGGCGCTGTTATTCGCCGCTTCCATCCCGCTTTGTGCCCAAGGCACGGGCGGGCGCATTCTCGGCCGCGTGGCCGATCCGTCGGGAGCGGTGCTCTCCGGTGCGAAAATTACGGCCGCGAACGAGGCCACCGGCGTGAGCCATACCGCCGTCAGCAACGACACCGGGGACTACGTGTTCCCCGATCTTTCGGTGGGAACCTACTCGCTGACCTTCGATTTGACGGGATTCAAGAAAGCAGTGCGCCGCTCGGTTGCCCTGGATGTGAATCAGGTGATCACCCTCAACATGACCATGACGTTGGGCGCGGCGCAGGAAGTTGTCGATGTGACCTCGGAGGCTCCGCTGGTGGACACCAGCAGCACGCAGCTGGGCGCTGTGGTCAACAATCGCTCGGTGAACGAACTGCCGCTCAACGCTCGTGACACATATCAGTTCCTGCAATTGCAGCCAGGAGTGCAATCGCAACTGGGATCGAGCGGGGGGACTTTTTACGGGAGTGACAGCGCGGGTTCCGTTTCCGTGAATGGAGGCCGAGATCGCGCGAACAACTTCAGCGTGAACGGTGGCGACGCCAACGACCAGTTTGTGAATCTGCCCACGATTCAGCCTACTCCCGACGCGATCGAGGAGTTCCGGGTCATTTCCAACACATTTGACGCGGAGTATGGACGCAACTCGGGCGCCGTGGTGAACGTGGTCACCAAGTCTGGTACGAATCAGTTTCACGGAAACGTCTACGAATATTTCCGTAACAAGGTTCTAAACGCGCAGGGATTCTTCGACACAAGCAAGGCGCAGTTCAACCAAAACCAGTTTGGCGGGACGTTCGGAGGGCCAATCCTCAAGGACCGGACATTCTTCTTTACGTCGTACGAGGGGCGGCGCATCCGGCAGGGAATTTCGGGGGACATCGTGTCGGTACCCACCTCGGCCGAACGGACGGGGGATTTCTCTGGAAATGGTGCGTTTAACGGAGGTATCTCCGATTCGTTCGTGGCGCAGGCGCTGGACGGCCGACCCAGTTGCGATGCGTCGTTGGGCTTGGCGCAGGGCGGGATCTCCGACCTCTATACGAGCGGCGGGTACAGCACGACAAACCCGTTGCCCTGGAGTTCGGTATTTCCCACGAGTGTGATTCCGACAAGCTGCATGGATCCGGTGGCGCTGGACCTGCTGCGCTTTGTCCCTGGGTCGAATCGCCCGGACGGGACTTACCAGGCAGTGCCGACGATGCAGCAGAACGCCGATCAATTCACGGTGCGTATTGATCACCACTTTAACGAGCGCCAGAATTTCAGCTTCTACTACTACTACACCGACGAGAAGAATCTGTCGCCGTTCTATAACTTCCAGGCATCGGGTGCGAATATTCCCGGCTTCGGCACGCTCGTCGGTTCGCGCTATCAACAGTACAACCCGAGCCATACCTGGACGATCAGCAACTCGCTGGTGAACGAGGCCCGGTTTACCTATATGCGCGAAGGCCAGCTCACCTTCCAGCATCCGCAATCGACCGGAGCAGTGCAGAGTTCGTGTTCGTCGGCCGCGGCACAGGCAGTTTGTTTCAACGGAACTTCGGACTCGAGCGCAATCACCGGCACATTGGGCACCAGTCCCCAGTACGGCATAACGACAGGGCTGCCTACCGATCGTACCGGACTGCCGTTTGTCAGCGTCAGTGGTGGATTCGCGATTGGCAACGGGTGGGAAGGCGAATTGCCCCAGGTCGGCAATTCGTTCATGTGGGTAGACAACCTGACGTGGGTGAAAGGCACACATACGGCAAAGTTCGGAGTGGACGTACGCCGCGACCGTTTTGATCAGACGCTCTACTACAACGTCAGCGGGCAGTTCACGTTCGACGGATCGACGGCCAACGCTGTGCAGTCCGCTGACAACTATCCCAGCTACTTACTGGGACTGGCCGACAGCTACACGCAAGGATCGGGGCAGCGGGAAAATGTACGCACGACGGGCTTGTATTTGTTCGCCCAAGATAGCTGGAAGGTCAAACCCACACTGACTTTGAATTACGGTTTGCGCTGGGAACTCGATACGCCGCTCACCGATGTTTTGCACCACGTGCAGACGTTCCGGCCGGGACAAGACACTACGGTCTATCCATGCACGCTAACTGCGGACGAGCAAACGAGCCTTGGCGCCAGCACATGCGCCGATGCCGGTGTGCTGCCGACGGGACTGGTCGTGCCTGGAGATAAGGGCGTTCCGGCGGGCCTGACGCAGACTTACGTCAAGGCGTTTGCGCCGAGAATCGGGATTGCTTACAGTCCGAACTTCAACAGCGGCTTGATGGGCAAGCTGTTCGGTGCCAACGGAAAGACCAGCATTCGCTCGGGCTGGGGCCTGTTCTACAACCCGATGGAGCAGTTGGTGCTGGAGCAGTTCGGCGCCGAGCCCCCATTCGGCGGAAGCACGTACCTGCCGTCCACGTTCTTTAACACTCCGTTCGTCGGACAGAACGGCAGCTCGAATCCGAATCCGTTTAACGGCTTACTGAGTCCGAAACCGGGTACGCAAACCGACTGGGCAAGTTTCCGCCCGATGCTACTGTACGGCGACTTCCAGCCCAAGATGCGGACGCAGTACACCTCCCAGTACAACCTGACCCTTCAGCGAGAGCTGGCGCGAGATCTCGTGATGCAGGTGGGGTACGTTGGGTCTCAAGGACACCGGTTGCTGGCTTCGCATGACATCAACGCTGCGAATCCTCAAAGTTGTCTGGGGATTATGGCGCTTGCCAACACGGATCCGACGTGGGTGACAGACGGCTTGGGGAACCAGGCAACCTGCGGGCCGTTCGCGGAGGACAATTCATTCCTGATTAGCCCGCTGGCAGTTGCGCCGCAGGGCGGACTGGTCGTGCCCTACTCGGGAAAAGGAGGAGGCAACGCGACGGTCATAGCGGCTGGGACGTCAATCGGCTCGGTCGCGCCGAACGGGATCTTCCTTCCGGGCCTGCGTCCGTACTCTTCGCCAAACTGCAATCCGATGACAGGTGGCGGAGTGGGCAGCGGCTGCCCGGTGGACGGCATCTCGATCTTCAGCAATATCTTTGCTGAGGATACGATTGCGGCTTCGGCGTACAACTCGTTCCAGGCGAGCCTTGAAAAACGCTTCTCGCACGGCATGCAGTTCCAGGCGGCTTACACATTCAGCAAATCGCTGGACTGGGCGTCGAGCTTTGAAGAGACCGTGAATCCTTTCAACTACAAATCCAGCCGGGCGCTGTCACTGTTCAATTCAGCGCAGCGATTCGTCATTAACTATGTGTGGGATATTCCTGCTCGTAAGTACAGCGGAGTGGCAGGTAAGGTGTTGGACGACTGGCAGCTTTCGGGGATTGTGCAGTTGCAGAGCGGTTTTCCGATTCGCATCCAGTCGCAGGACGATACCGAGTTGATCAGCAGTCTCTTTTTCCTGGGCGCGAATACACCCCAGTTGAACGGCCCGCTGCAGATTGTCAACCCGAAACAAGTTCAAACCTACAACACGTACAACTACGGACCGGTAACGGGGCACTACTATCTGAACGCGGACCAAGCCAAGTTCACCGATTCCAATCTGGGCCAGTTTTCGACTACTCCGCGGTCCATCTGTTGTGGACCGGGCGAGAACCAGTGGGACATCACCGTGGCGAAGCGGATCTCGTTTTCGGAATCGAAATACTTCCAGTTCCGCACGGATATCTTCAACTTGTTTAACAAGACGCAGTTCGTGAATCCGGACGGGAATTTCTCCAATTCCACATTCGGCCAGGTGCTGCAGGCTCGTCAACCGCGACTGGTGCAGGTTGCTTTGAAGTTCTACTTCTGAGGGATCTTTGATTTAGTCGTGCAAGGGCCGAACATAAGGTCCCTCGACGATGCAGAGTTGCAGAAAGGAACGGCAATCCTGCTCTGCTCGGGATGACACAAAATAGGCTTGATCAGAGTTTCCCTCAGTCAGGAGTAGAGTAGAGTTCGAATCCGGGCGGTTTCGGCTGCCCGGCCAATCTAATGGCCTTTAAGATGGCCTGAGTTTTCTCGGAGACCTCGATGTACCCCGACCTACAGAAAGAACTCGCCACTTTTGAGCGGCGAACGCCCAAGTCCGCAGAAGCCCACAAGAAGAATCTCAAGCGCATTCCGCTAGGAGTTGCCAGCAATTATCGCGCGTACGATCCCTGGCCGATTTTTGTGAAGGAAGCCAGCGGCAGCAAGTTCCGCGATCTCGACGGAAACGAATACATCGATCACAACCTGACTTTTGGCGCCCTGATGGCGGGGCATTGCCATCCAGCAGTCATGAAAGCCGTAGAGAAGAGGCTCTCGACGGGAACGATGTTTGGCATGCCGCACGATATGGAATGGGAGTTGGCAGAGGAGATTTGTAACCGGTTCCCCATTGAGATGTGCCGCTTCGGCAACAGCGGGACGGAAGCGACCATGCATGCCATTCGTCTGGCTCGCGCAGCGACCGGGCGGGACAAGATTATCAAGTTCGAAGGCGGGTACCACGGCCTGCATGATAGCGCGTTGGTCAGCGTGAAGCCGCACGCGCCGGAATATGGAGACGTGCATGCTCCGACTGCCGTGTCTGGAGGGCTGGGCGTTCCGAAATCCGCGATCGCCAATGTGCTCGTGGCGACGTTCAATGATCTTGCCACGGTTGAGCGGCGCTTTAAGGAAAATCCGGGAGAGATTGCCGCGATCATTCTCGAACCGATCATGATGAACGTCGGCCTCTGCATGCCGCAACCCGGTTTCCTGAAGGGACTGCGTGAAATCGCAACGAAATACGGAGCGCTGCTTATCTTTGATGAAGTCAAGACCGGCGCGAAACTCTGCTGGGGAGGCGCCAGCGAATATTTCGGCGTCCTGCCCGATATGATCTGTCTGGCGAAATCGATCGGCGGAGGATTGCCGCTCGCCGCATTCGGGACGCACAAGTCCGTGATGGACCTGATTTCCCAGCACAAAGTTTTTCATGGCGGAACCTACAATACGAATCCAGTGTCGATGGCCGCAGGTATCGCGACCTTCCGCGAAGTGCTCACGCGCGAGAACTACGCGAACGTCGAGAGACTCAGCAAGAAGCTGGCGGATGGATATCGCAAGATCATCGCAAAGTCCGGCCTGCAGGCTTACATTGCGCAAGCGGGGGTCAACGGTGCGCTGATGCTTTATCCCAAGGAGATCCTGAACTATCGCGACTGGACCGTGATTGATGTCGATCTATGGCGGCATTACTGGTTCGGGATGGTGAATCGCGGGGTGATGCCGCAGCCCTACTGGTGGGATGAACAGTGGACGATTTCGGTGCAGCATACTGATGCTGATATCGATAAGCATCTGGCGGCGTTCAACGACATCGCCGCATCGCTGGCCAAGGCGCAGCAGGAACGTTCGGAACGGGTGCCGGCGGAAGTCGCGCATTAGGGGGCACGAGAACCGGAGTCAGTTTCCCTCAGGGGCTAAAGCCCGCGTCTTTTGCGCGATTGAGCGGCGTGCCTGAAGGCGCGCCCTTTCAAAGAATCTGTGGGCCGTGATTTGAGCCGCGCTGCAGGCGTGCCCCCCAAGAGGGCCCTGCAATCAGTACATCGCTGGGAAATGATTTGTCCGCCACATCACAATCCGATGCGCAGCCGCACTTGATCCGTGCCCTTGGGCGGCGCGACCTGGTGCTGCTGTTCGTGGTTGCTGTGTTCAATCTGAATGTCGTTCCGTCGATCGCGGCGAACGGCGGGGTCACGGTGTGGCTATGGATCATTTCTCTGCTTTTATTCTTCTGGCCGCAGGGCATCGCAGTAATCGAGTTGGCGCATCGCTATCCGGGGGAGGGCGGCGTATATCTCTGGGCCAAGGAGGTATTCGGAGATTTTCACGGATTTCTCTCGGGCTGGTGCTACTGGACCAACAACATGCTGTATGTGCCCACCGTGATGCTGTACTTTGTCGGCGTGTCGGTGTACGTGCTCGGCCCGGAACACCAGGCGCTGGCGGATAACAGAGTCTTCGCGTCGATCGCATCGCTGACGCTGCTCGCTTTGCTGACCCTGTTCAATATTCTGGGCCTTGGCGTGGGCAAGTGGATCAACAATCTCGGCGCGATCGGGACATTCGTGGCTGCGGCCGTTCTGATTGGGTTGGGAGTGGTGATCTGGTCGCGATTCGGGACGACGATTACAGCTGCGGATTTCAAGGTGCCTGCGAATCCGAAGTTCGTGCTGAATTCGTTTGGAGTGATCTGCTTCGGATTGGTGGGCCTCGAACTGGCGTCGGTGATGGGCGATGAAATTAAGGATCCGCGACGTACATTACCGGGTGCCGTTGCGTTGGGCGGAGTGCTTTCCGGAGCTCTTTATATTGGCGCGACTCTGACTCTGCTCATTGCAGTCGGCAAGAATGTGAACGTGCTGCAAGGGATTGTGCAGGCGGTGATTCACATGGCGGGGCGAGTGGGCCTGGGCTGGATCTCGATTCCATTTGCGGTGTTGTTGAGTCTCTCGATTGCGGGGATCGGTTCGGCATGGATGGGGGGATCGGCGCGCATTCCCTTCGTTGCCGGGCTCGATTCGTATATGCCGTCGTGGCTGGGAAACGTGCATCCGCGCTACGCGACTCCTTATGCGGCGCTGATCCTGCAGGGAATCGTTTCAGCGGTACTGGTTATCCTGAATTTCGCGGGTGCGGGCGTGCAGGAGACATTTCAGAAGCTGCTGTCGCTGGCGGTGGTGCTGCAGTTGGTTCCGTTCCTTTATATGTTCGGAGCGCTGGTGAAGTTTGCGGTGACCGAGTCGGCGCCGCAGGGGCAGTACGGGAAGGGCACGATGCTGATTGCCGGATTGTCGGGGCTTTTGACTACGATCCTGGGAATCGCCCTGGTTTTTTTTCCGGCGCAGCAGATTACGTCACTATGGTCGTACGAATTGTGGATGTTTGGGGGCACGCTGTTCTTTGTCGGATTGGCCGCGTTCTTCTTTTTTGTTTACGGCCGGCGGAAGGCGGTGCAGCGGTCTCGGTTTGACGTTGCTGCTGTGCCGGTGAGCGGCGCGCGGCGATGAGCGCGCGAGCCGGGCTGCGGGTACGGATGTCGCGAGGGAACTGACTAAGGGACGCTCTGCTTGTGTTTAAGGCAAAACACAGGGTCCCTCGACTACGCGGAACTGCCCAACAGAATGGCAATTTCTGCTTCGCTCGGGGATGACAGGAGTGATATTCGCAGGAGGGTACGATGCCTAGCGGAGTTCAGACTGACGTGAAGATTTACCAGATGTTCATCAATGGCGAGTGGGTGGCTAGCAAATCGGGCAAGACCTTTCCGGTTTACGATCCATCGACGGAAGAAGTGATCGCGCAGGTTCCCGAGAGCAACGCCCAGGATGTGGACCGTGCGGTGACTGCCGCCAAGGTCGCGTTTGAAGAAGGTCCGTGGGCGACTACGACGGCGCAGGAGAGGGGCCGCGTTCTGTTTCGCATAGCAGAAAAGGTGCGGCAGAATCTGTCGTCCCTCGCGGAACTCGAATGCCGCAACACCGGCAAGCCGATCGTCGAAGCCGAATACGACATCAACGATGTTGCCACGTGCTTCGAGTACTACGGCGGGATGGCCACCAAGATTACCGGGCAGGTCAATCCGGTTCCCGATAACGCGCTGTCACTTTCGCTGAAAGAACCGGTCGGAGTGGCCGGGCAAATCATTCCATGGAACTATCCGCTGCTGATGGCTGCGTGGAAGCTCGCGCCCGCCATCGCCGCCGGATGTACTTGCGTCCTCAAGCCGGCTGAACAAACACCGCTCACCGCGCTCGAATTTGCCAAGCACTTTGCTGATTGCGGATTGCCTGCCGGTGTGGTGAACGTGGTCACAGGTTTCGGAGAGACGTGCGGCGCTCCGCTGGTGCAGCATCGGGATGTGAACAAGATCGCGTTCACGGGCAGTGCGGCGGTGGGGAAGATTATCGTGAAGCAGGCCGCCGACACGGTGAAGCGGGTCACGCTGGAGCTGGGAGGGAAGTCTCCGAACATTTTCTTCGCCGACGCTGACTTCGAAGCGGCCATCGACGGAGCGTTGTTTGGCGTGTTCATCAACCAGGGCGAAGTTTGTTCAGCTGGCAGCCGCATCCTGGTACAGAAATCGATCTACAAGAACTTTGTCGATGCGATGACGGAGAAGGCGAAGAAGATCAAGCTGGGTCCTCCGCTCGAGCGAGAAACCAAGATGGGGCCGCTCGTCAGCAAGGAGCAGTACGATCGCGTGAATGAATATTTGGCGATTGGCAAGAAGGAGGCGAAGCTGGCCTCGGGGGGCGGGCGTCCGGAAAAGTTTGCCAAGGGGTATTACGTGCAGCCCACGATCTTTTATGACGTTTCGAACAGCGCCCGTATCGCTCGCGAGGAAATCTTCGGGCCGGTTGCCTCGGTGATCCCGTTTGAAGATGAAAAAGACGCGATGAAGATTGCCAACGATTCGCCGTACGGACTTGCGGCAGCGGTCTGGACGCGTGACATTTTCAAGGCAATGCGCACGGTGAAGGCGCTGCGCGCGGGCATTGTCTGGGTCAATCACATGCAGCCGACTTACGTCGAAGCGCCATGGGGTGGGTTCAAACAATCTGGCTTCGGCCGGGAACTGGGGCCGTGGGGAATCGAGGAATATCTCGAAACCAAGCAGGTGCACATCAATTTGAACGAAACGCCGATTGGCTGGTACTGAGGGGCAGTGGCCAGTTGTCAGTGGTCAGTTGCCAGTAAAGACTGGATCTGGCTGCGGCGAATTTGATTCGGAAATAACGAAGTGAGAGTTTCTGGAATGCCTACGATTCAATTGCGCACATCGATTCCTGGTCCGAAGTCGAGGGCACTTTCTGAGCGGCGCGCTAAAGCTGTGCCTCGCGGGCTGTCTCATGGCACGCCGATCTATGTTGCCAAGGTGGAAGATGCCTGGCTCGAAGATGTGGACGGCAACCGCTATCTCGATTTTGCAGGTGGGATCGGCTGCTTGAACGTTGGGCACCGGCGGGACGAGGTTCTTGACGCGGTGCGCGGACAGCTTGATCGCTTCCTGCACACTTGCGTGCAGGTGACGCCGTACGAGAACTATGTACGACTCGCCGAGCGCATGAATGCAGTCACGCCGGGGAAATTTCCAAAGAAAACGATTTTGCTGAATACCGGCGCGGAGGCAGTCGAAAACGCGGTGAAGATCGCGCGGACCTACACCAAACGTCCAGGGATCATCGCGTTTGAAGATGCGTTTCATGGGCGGACGATGATGACGCTGGCGCTTACCAGCAAGACGCATCCGTACAAGGCAGGATTCGGGCCGTTTCCGGGCGAGGTGTACCGCGTTCCTTATGCGTATTGTTACCGGTGTTCATATTCGCTGAAGTATCCGTCGTGCGAACTGCATTGCGCGCGGCATCTTGAGGAAACATTCAAACGGGTCGTTGCGAATGAAGATGTGGCTGCGGTGATTGCCGAGCCTGTGCTGGGGGAGGGTGGATTTGTGGTTCCGCCACCCGACTACTTCAAGGTGCTGGTCGATCTTTGCCATAAGTACGGCATCCTTTTTATCGCCGACGAAGTGCAGTCGGGCTTCGGACGGACTGGAGTGATGTTTGCCAGCGAGCGCTATGGAATCGAGCCAGACATTGTCGTTACGGCGAAATCACTGGGCGGAGGACTACCCCTCGCTGCGGTGACTGGACGCGCAGAAATCATGGATGCGCCCGGGGTCGGAGGGCTTGGCGGTACATTCAGCGGGAATCCGCTGTCCTGCGCAGCAGCGTTGGCGGTGCTGGATTTATTCGAGAACGAAAATCTGCTGGCGCGTGCCAACGAGCTCGGAGAACGATTCCAGGGGCGCGCTCGCGAGTGGCAGCGGCGCTGGCCGATTGTCGGCGACGTGCGCGGACTGGGCGGGATGCAGGCGATTGAACTGGTGCAGTCGCAGGAGACAAAAGCTCCGGCAACTGATGAGACCAAGAAGATATCGCAATACTGTTACGAGCATGGGCTGATCACAATCACTGCCGGGACATATTCCAACGTGATTCGGGTGCTGGTTCCATTGGTTATTACCGAGGGGCAGATGGAGGAGGCCATGGGCGTACTCGAATCGGGCATTGCCAGCGTGTGCGATCTGAAGGGCGCGGTGGCGCAGCTAGTGTAGAACCGCGGTGGTGACCCAGATGCACGCCCATCGGCAAGGAACCAAGAAGATAGGAACCGCTCTTCCTCAGGGGCTAAAGCCCGCATCTTCGGCGGCGCGGAGACGGCTCGGCTGAAGCCGAGCCCTTTCAAAACTGATTCGGAAACGGCTCAGGTGAAGCCCGAGCCCTTTCAAAACTGATTTCGAGACGGCTCGGCTTGATTTTGGGACCGGTTGTCAGTGACTCTTAACCAGTGGTTGAGGGAATATACTGATTGCCAGTTTCCCGTTCTCGTCGCCGTACCACAACTGGAAATAGCGGATTCATCCTTCGCAGTCGCGAAAGGCGTCATCATGAGCGTTGCAGCACCTCCCGCCAATAAAATCGCCAACTTTATCAATGGCCAGTGGACCGGTTCGCAGACATCGGAATGGCGCGATGTCGTAAATCCGGCGACCGGGGAGGTCCTGGCCAGTGTTCCGCTCGCGGGCGCGGGGGACGTAAATGCTGCGGTGGAGGCTGCGGCTGTGGCATTTCCTGACTGGCGCCGGACACCGCCGGAAGACAGGATCCAGCCGCTATTCAAGCTGAAGAGGCTGCTGGAAGAACATATCGACGACATCGCCCGCATCATCACGATGGAAAACGGCAAGACTTTTGCCGAGGCCAAGGGCGAGATGCGCCGGGCTATCGAGAATGTCGAGGTCGCGTGCGGCATTCCGATGATGATGCAGGGCTACAACCTCGAAGATGTGGCGCGGGGCATCGACGAGATCATGATCCGGCAGCCGCTTGGGGTCGTCGCTGCGATTGTGCCGTTCAATTTCCCCGGGATGATTGCGTTCTGGTATCTGCCTTATGCGATTGCGACTGGGAACACATTCATCCTGAAGCCGAGCGAACGCGTGCCGCTGACCATGCGGTATATCTACGAATTGATCGAGAAGACTGGCTTGCCCAAGGGAGTAGTAAGTCTGATCAACGGAGGCAAAGCGGCGGTCGATGCGCTGATCGATCATCCGAAAGTTCGCGCGATCAGCTTTGTTGGGTCGACCCCGGTGGCGCGTTATATCTATGCCCGCTCGGCTGAGCAGGGCAAGCGTTGCCAGTGCCAGGGCGGTGCGAAGAACCATGTAATCGTATTGCCCGACGCCGACATGCCGATGGCGACGCAGATCATCAGCGACAGCGCGTTTGGATGCGCGGGGCAACGCTGCCTGGCGGTGTCGGTTGCAGTAACGATTGGGGAAGCGCAGAAGATTTTTCGCGATTCGATTGCCGACGCCGCTTCGAAACTGAAGGTCGGCAATGGCCTGGAAGATGGAGTGCAGATGGGGCCAGTGATTACAGCGCAAAGCAAGGAACGGGTCGAGTCGCTGATCGGCGTTGGCGAGAGGCAAGGGGCCAAGGTGCTGCTGGACGGGAGGAATGCAAGGATTCCGAAACATGAATTCGGCAATTTCGTGAAGCCCACGATCCTCGATGACGTGCCGGCCACCAGCGAGATCACCGACACCGAGATTTTTGGCCCGGTGCTCAGCCTGGTACACGCCAGCGGCATGGACGAGGCGCTGGCGTTTCTAGAACGCAGCGCTTACGGCAACCAGGCATCTCTATTCACATCCAGCGGGTCGGCAGCGAGGCGGTTCCGTTACGAAGCACCAGCGGGGAATATCGGGATCAACATTGGAGTTGCGGCGCCCATGGCCTACTTCCCGTTCAGCGGGTGGAAGAACAGCTTCTTCGGCGACCTGCATGGACAGGGCCGGGACGCGATTGACTTCTATACGGACAAGAAAGTCGTTGTGGAGCGCTGGGCTAAAGAGCACTCAAGGAAATTCTGACACGCTTCAGCAGGTACGAGAACATGCTTATGATTCCAGCATTGATCTGTCAACCAAGCGTGGCTCGGTGGCGGTCAAGAACCCTCGTGGTCTGTTGGCTGCTGTTGGCAGTAGCGATTCCTCTACAAGGCATCGAGCCTAAGAAGGGATCGCCTGAGGAGGCTCTCGATCGGTTTTACCGGCTGATCAACGATGGTGCGCTTCTTACTCGAGATGGCTGGACGCGGGGCGCGAGAATGTTCGAACGACAGAGTTCGCGACCCGACGAGGAAGTCCTCTTTGTAGTGACTGGATTCCCTCTGGGCAACGGGCCGATGGGCACGACGGGCGACCGCGCCGTCGCTTTTCAGAAGTGGGTTGACGATATTGGCACCATAGATTCGAAATTTCGCTTTCACCCTCCACCAAAACAGGAGTCCGAAGTTGAGGGTGTCATACATATCTTCAATCTGGTCCGCACCGGAAAGCATTGGGAACTCGGGGCGGACGGTCGGTTGGTTGAGATCAACGGACCGGTTGAGTGGAGACTTGAAGGCTCGCTCACGACCCGAATCGCTTCGCGTGCAGCAGCAATCAGATATCTGATCAAGAAGCGTGACAAGATCACTGACCTTGCCCTCCGAGGGAACGCAGAAAGAACAATCGCTATATTAAAGGGACTGCCCAAGCCGAGGACGCACATTTAGCCGAGACAAAACTCATGACCACCACACTCGCAACACCCACGATGACAGGGCAAGAGATAGTTGACCTCACCAAGAAGCACACGTTGTTTGAGTGGTCGGCGCAGGCCAAGGTCGACCCGATTCCGGTGGCGAAGGCTAAAGGCATTTACTTCTGGACGCCGGAAGGCAAGCGCTTCATCGATTTCAACAGCCAGCTGATGTCGGTGAACATCGGTCACGGGGATGAGCGCGTGATCCGCGCGATTCACGAGCAGGCCGAGGTGCTCTGCTATGCGAATCCCTTCATGGCGACCGAGCCGCGGGCGCGGCTGGGGGCGAAACTGGCGGAGATCACGCCGGGCGACATCGATACTTTCTTCTTTACTAACGGCGGCGCCGAGGCGAATGAGAATGCGATCAAGATCGCGCGCTTCTTCACCGGAAGGCACAAAATCATGGCGCGGTATCGCTCCTACCACGGTGCGACTGCGGGGAGCATTACCCTCACAGGCGATCCGCGCAGGTGGGCCGCCGAGCCGGGCATTCCGGGAGTCGTGCGGGTGCTCGATCCGTATCACGGGATCGAGCGCGGGTGGGAGTCGGCAGAGACTTCGTTAGCAATGATCGAGGAAGTCATCCAACTGGAAGGTCCACAGACGATTGCTGCTTTCATCCTGGAAACGGTTGTGGGAACGAACGGCATACTGATTCCCCCGGATGGATACATGCAGGGGGTACGCAAGCTTTGCGACAAGTACGGCATCCTGATGATTGCGGATGAGGTGATGGCCGGATTTGGACGCACGGGCGAGTGGTTTGCAATCGACCATTGGAAGGTCGTACCGGATCTGATCTGCATGGCAAAAGGACTGACGGCGAGCTATCTGCCGCTGGGAGCGGTTGGGATGCGGCATCACATTGCGCAGCATTTCCAGGATAAGGTGTTCTACGGCGGGTTGACCTACAATTCGCATCCGATGGGATGCGCGGCCGCGCTGGCCACAATTCGCGTGTATGAAGAGGACCATCTCATCGAGAACGCGAAGCAGATGGGTGCGATTATGAAAAAGCTCGGAGCTGAGATGCAAGCGAAACATCCATCAGTGGGAGAGGTGAGATCGATCGGCCTGTTCGGAATCTTTGAACTGGTTCGCAGCCGGAAGACGAAGCAGCCGATGGCCCCGTTCAACGGCGCGTCGGAGGAGATGGCAGCGCTGGGAAGATTCTTCCGCGAGCAGGGACTGTATACCATCGTCCGATGGAACAGCTTCTATACAAATCCTCCACTGTGCATTAACGAGCAGCAGTTGCGGGAGGCGTTCGCGATCATCGACAAGGGGCTGGAGATCACGGATCGGGCAGTGAAGGATTAGACCCGATTGCATGAGGCAATGCCGAAGCTGCGACTTAAGCGGCTTTTGCCCGGCGAGGGTAGCGGCCGGTGATCTTGCGGAAGAAGCCGTGCAAGCGATGTACTCCGCCCGAGGACAAGAACATGAAGGGGCATTCGCCGGGAATGACGTCCATGCCGTGCTCCTGGCAGAATGAGATTGCCTTGGGGCTGACCGCGCCTTTGCCTGCGGCCCGGTACATCCAAATGTGTTTAATCCCTGCCACGGCACAGTCAGCTACCACGGATTCGGTTACTTCGGGCGAGGTCATCAGTAGCGCTGCGATGACCGGGGGTTGAATGTCTTGCACACGAGCGAAGCAACGGTGATCACGAACGCAGGTCGCGCCCGGATTCACAGGAATGACGTCGTAACCGCGACGGCAGAGTTCATCGAACAGGGAGACGCTGAAGTCGCCGGGATTGCGGGATGCGCCGACCATTGCGATTCGTTTCTGGGCCAGAAAAGTCTCGATGGACTGAAGAGAAACTTGAGTAGACATGCTTGCCTCCCGCGAAAGCCTTAACCCGTGAGCCTACAACGTGGGGCGGGCGACGGACAGTGATGCCGATCACGGCTGAGGCGGGAAGGGCGGCCACTCGAAAAGCCTTGCCCCTTGCGGATTTGAGCGGCGAAAGGCACAATTATGGATCGAGAAACGGCCCGATTGGGCCAAGCGAATCCGAAGCTCGCTTAAGGGATGGTTGATATGAGGAACTGCAAACTTCTATTGATGATTTCATCGTTGGCGCTGGCGCTTCCTGCGGTGGCACAGAACGGGTCTGCAACATCGCCAGCCCCGGGACAAGGCGCTCCGGTTGCGCAGAGCGATAGGGAACCGCTGGCAGCGCCGAGGGCAACAAACTTTTGGGACGGAGACGATCCCAACCTGGTGAATCTGTTCACACATCCGTTCGCCAACAAGAAGTATGTGCTGCGACAGACGGTTCCCATTCGCGATCGCGTGAATGAACTGGACGAGATTACGTCGGAGAGCGCCAACCAGATTAAGGATATGGACAGCCGGTCGCAAAAGGGACTCCAGTTGGCGTCGGAGAAGGTGAACCTTGCGGACCAGCATGCCAGCGATGCCAGCGGCAAGGCTCAGTCGGCACAGATGGCGGCGACCCAGTCTGCGACGCGGGTGTCCGCAGCGGAACAGATGGTGGGGAACCTGGATCAATACAAAGGAAGCGCTCAAACGGAAATTCGCTTTCGTTCGGGGCAAAGCGTACTGAGCAAGGCGGCTAAGGATGCTCTCGATGAGATGGCCGCGCCTCTGCAGAAGGAGCGTAGCTATATCATCGAAGTCCGCGGATTCTCCGGCGGCCACGGACAGGCAGCCATCGCCAGTTCGCAGAAGATGTCGGACTCGGTGGTGCGGTATCTGGTTTTGACGCACCACATTCCGGTGTATCGCATCTACACAATCGATCTGGGGAACACTTCGGTTGCGGGCACGAGACCGGTTAGCGGCGGCCGAGTGGAAGTAAGCGTGTTGAAGAACGAGTTAACGGCAGCAGCGCAGTAGAATTGCCCGTGCTGGCGGATCGAAGAACGACTCGCCCTCGTTTCGGTTCGCAAGGAACTTGCTCCCCTCGCGATAAAGCTGACCCAATGTTATCTCCCGATAGCCACCTGTGATTTCCATCACAGACCAGAGAAGCCTCCTCGATTGATGATGCAGCGAATGGTCTGGCTGCATCCTCGCGGCCTGAGTCATTGCACGGAAACGAGTCTGCAAAGCGTTGCCGCAAGCTGTTGCGCCTGGCTGAAGCTGTTCTGACGCCAAGGTGCCGCGGTGGGTCCCAAGAAACTGACAATCGAGGTTGGCATGAATTCAGCCGATCGAAAGGAACTTCTCGCGGACTGGTTCCACACGGCACCGCAGCGGCGCTACGCGTTCGCAGTGTTGACCGTCGCTTTGGCGACGCTCGCAAACTATGTATTAGTGCTCACCCTTGGGAAGTTTCCGCCGTTTTTTGTTTTCGTTTTAGCGGTGCTCCTGGTCTCAATACGAGCGGGGTTCGGCGCGGGACTCGCCGCGACGATCCTTTCCTCGGCCTCTGTGGTTGTCTTCTCACAGGCATCCTTGAGTGTGTTAGCCACCAGCCGCGCACGTGAAGTCGCGGCCGTGATTGTCTTCTCCGGGTTCGGAGCCGGACTCAGCAGCCTGGCGACTCTTTACAGGCGCCACGAAAGCAGAGATCGGGAGTATGAGAGGGCCGTGGAAGGCCTGGAGGAGATGGTCGTCATCGTGGATCGCGAGTACAGATATTTGATCGCGAACCGGGCGTTTCTGGCTTATAGGGGAAAAAAGAAAGAAGAGCTAATCGGACGGCGCATGCCCGAGATTTTGAACCCCGGCGTGTTCGAGTCCGAGATCAAGGGACGACTTGACGAATGCTTTGGAGGGAGACCTGTCGAGTTTGAAATGACCTACCAGTATCCGGATCGAGGGCCACGAGAACTGCTGATCAGTTATCTTCCGATTACCCGACGGGGAGGCGTGGACCGGGTGGCATGCGTGCTTCGAGATATTACAGAAACGAAGAAGGCGGATCGCGCCCTGAAGCTATTCCGGACGTTAATCGACCATTCCAGTGATGCGGTGGTGGTAGTAGACCCGGGAACAGGCCGTTTTCTCGACGTGAACGAGAAAGCGTGCCGGGATTTCGGATACACGAGGGAGGAGTTGCTCTCGTTGAGCGTGAGCGACATTGACCCGACTGCTGACGATGCCTCTCGCCGGGCCACTATTTCCGAGTTGCTTTCGAAGGATAGCCTGCTGAAGGAAACGATTCATCGGAGAAAAAATGGATCCATCTACCCGGTAGAGGTCAGTCTGAAGAATGTGGCGCTTGACCGGAACTATGTGATTGCCGTGACCCGCGACATAAGTGAACGGAAGAAGGCGGAACAGGCTTTGAGGGAGAGTGAAGACCGATATCGCGACCTGGTCGAACACAGTGCAGACCTGGTGTGCATCCATGATTTGGAGGGGAGGTTGCTGTCGGTAAATCCAGCGCCGGCGCAAGCACTGGGTTATGACGTCGACGAGTTGCTCAGCATGACCATGCGGGAGATGGTCGCCCCGGAGTTTCGAGAACAGTTCGACGGATATCTGGAGCGCATCCGGAGCAGGGGGACGGACCATGGTTTGCTTTGCGTGATGAGCAAGAGCGGCGAGCGCCAAATCTGGGAGTACCACAATACGTTGCGTACCGATGG
Source organism: uncultured Acidobacteriota bacterium (assembly GCA_963807095.1). Taxonomy (GTDB): domain Bacteria; phylum Acidobacteriota; class Terriglobia; order Terriglobales; family Acidobacteriaceae; genus Sulfotelmatobacter. The sequence goes on from CAWEAF010000006.1 coordinate 923,485, forward strand.
CGTTGTTAAACCTCTGGTGCGCGGGATCGCCCATGACGTGACGGAACGGATGCGAGCGGAAGGGGCGTTGCGCAGTTCGGAAGGGAGATATCGCCTGTTATTCGAGCAGAATGTAGCGGGAGTCGCCATTTCAACGTTGGAGGGAGTACTGCTGGACTGCAATGATGCGTGGGCACGAACGTTAGGCTACAAATCGGCGGGCGAGATCCGGGGGCGAGGTGCGAAGGAATTTTACTTTGATATGTCCGATCGCGAGCCTGTGAGGTCGGAGCTGTTGCGGACCGGGGTCGCAGCGGGCCGGGAGTTGCGGCTGAGGCGAGCCGATGGAGCCCCGGTCTGGATTGTTTACGATTCAGTGGTCCGCTCTGAAGGTCTGCAGACGGTAATACAAGCGACGGCCATCGACATCACTGAGCGCAAGTGTGCAGAAGAAGCTTTGCGCAAGAGCGAAGAACACTTTCGGTACTTGGTGGAGCAAGCTTCGGACGGGATTTTCATAGCGGACGCGGAAGGAAAATATCTTGACGTGAACACTGCCGGGGCCGAGATGCTGGGATATTCGAGGGAGGAGATTCTGGGCCTTTCGATTGCCGATGCCGTTGCAGCGCAGGAGATGAAACGGATTCCAGCTGAGATAGCGCGGCTTGGTCGAGGTGCAACGGTCCGCAGCGAGTGGATGTTCCGCCGGAAGGATGGATCGTTGTTCCCAGGGGAGGTTTGCGGCAAACGACTGCCCGACGGACGAGTGCAAGGAATTGTACGTGACATGACTGAGCGTAAGCGGGCTGAGGAAGAGATGAGGCGCAGCGAAGAACGGTTTCGCGTGGCCCTGAAGGATTCTCCCATAACCGTTTTCAATCAGGATTCCGAGCTACGGTACACGTGGGTCTACAACCCGCAACTCTATTGGCAGCACGACATATTGGGAAAGACAGATGAGGATCTCCTGGGAAAAAAGGGGGCAGCGTCTCTGACCGCACTGAAACGTCGGGTCATCAAGAGCGGGGTGTCGGCACGCGAAGAAGTGGCGACATCGACCAACGGCTCTACGAATGTGTTTGATGTGAGCGTCGAGCCTCTGTTCGACGCCGATGGGAATGTGGCCGGAATTACCGGTGCTTCCGTGGACATTGCGCGGCTGCGGGAACTGACCGACCGCTTGCAAGATGCAAGAGACCGGCTGGCCCAGGAGAAAACGTACCTGGAAGAGGAGATCAAATCCGAGTTGGGATTCGAGAAGATCATTGGGCAGAGCCCGGCCTTACGGGAAGTGTTGAAGAAAGCGCGCATCGTAGCTCCGACGGATTCGACAGTCTTGTTGCTGGGCGAAACCGGGACGGGAAAGGAATTGGTGGCCCGGTCCATCCATGGGCTGAGCTCGCGAAGCGATAAAACGTTTGTGAAGCTCAATTGTGCCGCGGTTCCATCGGGGTTGCTGGAAAGCGAACTCTTCGGGCACGAGAAGGGAGCGTTTACCGGAGCGATCAGCCAGAAAGTCGGGCGCATTGAACTAGCGCATAAGGGAACTTTGTTTCTTGATGAGATTGGTGAAATGCCTCCAGAGTTGCAGCCGAAATTGTTACGAGTATTGCAGGATCGCGAATTTGAGCGCCTGGGCGGCGTGCACACCCTCAAAGTAGATGTGAGAATCATCTCCGCCACCAATCGCGACTTGGGGCAGGACGTTGCGGATAAGAAGTTCCGCGAAGATCTGTTTTACCGGCTGAATGTATTTCCTATCGAATTGCCGCCTTTGCGGGAGCGGCGCGAGGATATTCCGCAGCTGGTTCACTATTTTGTGGAAAAGCACGCGGCCGCAATGAAGAGGCACATTGATACCATTCCAGACGAAAGCATGCAAATTCTTCGAAGGTGGAGCTGGCCGGGAAATATCCGCGAACTGGAAAATATGATCGAGCGGATGGTGATCATGACGAAAGGGCGGGTGCTGGCAGCGCCTCCGTCGGAACTCGAGACCGATGCGGAAGGGGCGGAAGAGAATCTGACGGAGATTGAGCGCGAGCATCTGGTTCGGGTCTTACGGGCAACACAAGGGGTGTTGTCGGGTCCTGAGGGAGCCGCTAGCCGGCTCGGCCTAAAACGAACTACGCTGCAGTCGATGCTCAAGCGATTCGGGATTGAGCCGCAGGAGTTCCGGCGTGGAGATGGGACATTTGGCGGGGAATAGCTAAAGTTGGCTGCTGAGAGCGGTTTAGGAAATGGTGTCGTGCTCTTTTGCGAGGTCATGCGGAGGGGCGCTATTACCGCGAAGGACCGGTTTCCTCCCCCGCCGTGACGAAGGTGCCAGCTGGTTGCATGGATCGTTCGCCCCCAAAGACGCGACTCAGGATGAGAAGCTGTGGATTACAGACCATCGCCGTGATTACTTCGTGAGGCGGTTGTATTTTTTCAGGACCTCACGCAGACGATCATGGGGAAGGGCGACGACCGTGTGATTGTTGATTCCGGTCATGGTTTCTGCCGCGACCATGGCATTGATCACAGCTTCTTCGGTGGCCTGCACAGTTGCCAGAAAAATGGGGTTGAGAGAGTCGTTAGGCAGCATGGTGATTTGGTGCAGTCCCTTGGTGCCGACGGCGCCGGGGTTCGCGGTGGAAAACGCGATGAAGATGTCTCCCGAGCCATCACCGGAATAACTGCCATCCCGGCCAAGCCCCAGCGAGATCTTTCTGGCGATGCGCTTGAGTTGTGTGGGAATGAGAGGAGCATCGGTGGCAAGGACTACGATGATGGACCCAATGTCGGTTTGCCAAATCGTATGCTCGGGAATCTCGCGACCCACATTGATGCCGGCGATGCGGAGTTGGTCGCGCGATCCGTAATTGCATTGCACGAGAACGCCAACTGTATAGCCGCCGCTCTGCGCATCAAGCACCCGAGAGCTAGTGCCGATGCCTCCCTTGAAATCATTACAGATCATGCCGGTACCGCCGCCGACGTTGCCTTCTTCGACCGGACCGGCATGGGCAGTATCGAGCGCGTGAAAGGCGTCTTCGGGCTTAACATGGAATCCGTTGATGTCGTTGAGGTAGCCATCCCAGGTCTCGGCGACGACCGGGAGGGACCGCCAGTAGCCTTCCATGTCGGGCGAGCCTTGTTTGACCTTCCACGCGATAACGGCATCGCGGACAACTCCAACGCTGTGAGTGTTAGTGATCATTACGGGGCCGTTGAGGAATCCGGAATCGTCGACCCAAGTCGTGCCGGTCATCTCTCCGTTGCCGTTGAGCGTGAACCAGGCGGCAAAAACCGCGTCGTTGGAGTTCTTCCCACGAGGATGGATTGCGGTTACGCCGGTTCGTACCGGGCCTTTGCCAATCTGCAACTTGCCCTCGCCGGAGATCAGGGTTGTGTGGCCGACTTCGACGCCTTGGACATCGGTGATGGCGTTGTTAGGCCCAGGATTGCCGTCGAAGGGTACTCCGAGATCGCGGGCACGAGGCTTACTCTGCGCGGAAAGAATTCCGGCCACAAGGCTGAATATAGCGACGAGGGCAGAGCGACGGATTTGTGGACTCGACATCGGGCCTCCCTGGGACAAAACAGGCAGTATAAAGGATTCGCAGCGGGTGCCTGGTGAAAAGGGTAAAGCCCGGGTCGCTAGCCGTCGCGAAAGGCGCGATAAAGGTCCGGCTGCCGTTTCAGCCGAGAAAATCTTCTGGCGTACAATCGCATAAAGATCGATTCACCTTGGGGGTTCGAGATGGACAGCTGGAAGAGAGCGGCGGTGCTGGGTTCGATTGGGGCGGCGGCGATTTTGTTTATGAAGAAGCGCTATCCTGCAGGAGTCCTGGCCACAGGAGTGGGATTGGCGGTGCTGGCTTCGGAATACCCGGAGAAATTTGAGCAAATCCGCCGGAAGCTGCCAGAGTACTACGAACGCAGCTTGCAAGTGATGGAGATGGCAGCGAAAGCCGGCAGACGAATCACGGAGTCCGCAGGGCGGGGCGCAGCGGAAGCCTGGGACGAGATAGGCGGCTAAGTCTCGGCTGCCAGGAAGTTGAGGTACGCGCGGCCGCCTTTATTCGATGCCGAGTTGCTTTCTGGCATCTGGACTCAGGCGCTCGGGCGTCCACGGCGGCGTCCACACCACATTAACAGCGGCATTGCGGATCCCCGGCAACTGTTCCAGGCGGGATTTCACTTGCATGCTTATGTTGACATGCTCGGGACAGCCCTGAGCCGTGAGGGTCATATCGACGGAGACGTCCTGCTTGTCTTCTTCCACAGGCGCAAAATTCACTCTGTAGATCAGGCCGAGATCGACGATGTTGACCGGAATCTCGGGATCATAGCAACTCTTGAGGGCGCTAAGGACGTCTTGTTCGGTGACCGGCATACGGGGACCTCTATTCCAGTTTACAACGGGCGGGGTCTTGGTCTGCTGAGTTGATCGTCTGATAGAGTCTTTTCATGCTAAGTCCAGAAGCGAAGAAGAGAATCCAGCTGGCTTTGTTGGTGGCGTTTGCGCTGGCGACGATACGCGCGGGATTCATCTTCTACCAGCGTCACGAAGAGCGGCTGGCGGCCGAACGACGGAAGGCCGCGCAAAACGTTGGATATTCCAATCCAGACTACTACGTCAATCCGAAGAAACTGTTCCCCTACGATCTGAAAAGCGCGAAGCAACTCACGCAGCAGCCGGTGTGGACGAAGGAAGGATATCGCTATGCTTACTACCGCTATGATGCCGCGAAAAAGAAGGTCGAGTTCGCGCATGAGGCGGGACTGCTGGGGCCAATCGAGAAACTGGCCATTCAAGACGTAGTCACCGCGACCGCGCCAGCAGCGGGCGGCAAGCCTCAGGTAATGGCGATATTTGAGAAGGACGGAGAGAGCTTTGCGGTTCCGATCGGGTACAAGGGCGAAGGAGAGTACAAGATTTATTCCGACGAAATGTTTTACGTAGAAGATCCCCACGCTCTCTACAAGCACTGGCCCGCAGACGTTTGGCAGGCTGTAGAGCAGCATCAGGTGAAGCCGGGGATGAACGAACTGCAAGCGGATTTTGCAATTGGCATGGGAGTGCCGGATGCGGGGAGCAGCTCGGACGAGAAAACAGTGCACTATCCCAACGGAGGGAAGCCGCTGGTGATCGAGTATCGGGATGGCAAGGCGGCTGAGATCAAGGCGGACTCGTCGGGGTCCTAGTGCTGCGTCGGAAAATAGGAACCCGTGCGACGGGCCGCGAAAGTCAAAAACGGTCCGGCTGGTCCGGCGACTTTCCCTCAGCGGCTGAAGCCGCCTCTCCTGTACGGCCACTTAGGATGGGCTCGAAGCCCATCCCTTTCAAAACGAATACAGGTCAATCTGCGTGACGCACGACACTGGAGTGTTCTTCGACCTACTCTGTTCAATGCACTAGAATTGTTTGTGTAACAAGATTCCAGCCGCGCAGCGATATCTGCGCAGGACCGGTTGCCGCACTTGCCGGATATTCAATTTCAATGTTGCGAGTTTGGCCGGGCAGCAACGACACATAGTTATCGCTGTAGTAGGCGGGGAGAATCCGGGAGCCGTCACTGGCATTCAGTAGAGTCAGCTTGTTCTGCAGCGCAACGACACTTCCCGTGTTTCGCAACTCGACTTGGAGATGGATGCTATCCCCCGCTTTTGCGCCGGTTTTGGCGGTGGCGGAAAGGGTCGCGGCCGCGAGTCGATTGAGACTGCGGTACGAACGGTTCTCGGCGCCTAGCCAATAAAAATTGCGCGACAGGATTTCACCCGAATCATTCTTTAGCTCGAGATTGACGAGCACTACCTCGTCAGAACTCAATAGGGGAGCAAGTTGCAGAGTGAAGCCGTCGGCGACGTTGTCAGGCGGCGCATCGTGCTTCTCTTCGCGGTGAAGTAACAGCTTGTTCTCCAGCGAGTAGACATCGGCGACGACCGACACCTTGGGGCGCGGGTCGGCGGTCGTATTAACTACCTGCACGCTGTAGCTCGAGAGATCGAGTTGGATGTGAAGAGGCTCGCAAGCTTCCTTCACGGCATAGAAAGAAGATTGCGTATCGTAATCGTGGTTGAGAATTTGCCAGGTGTTGCTGGGCCATGCCGGCTGGGTCATCCACAGGAGACGCCCGCTGTTGGGAGCCCATAGGTGAGCGTTCATGCCTTCGAAGATGGCACGATGGTCGACATAATCGAGCATCTGAGCCTTGCGATCGAAATCTTCGAGGCTGGTGGGAGCGCCAAACTCCGACTGCATCTGCGCCATGAAAGGCGCCATATCACCGTTTCCACTCTGGTGCCAGTCATGATAGGCCCAGTCGTCGCTGATGGGCCACTGGTCTTCCTTTGGTACCCACGCACGGAACGCCTCGAGAGTGGAGAACGAAGGGGTGCCGGTCTCGACTGAGAATCCGTGATTGAGAGCCGTATAGTACAGCGTGGGGTCCATGTATTTATACGGGCCGCTGTTCTGAAGATTAACCTGATTGGAACTCGGGAAGTAGTAGCGTGTTCCATCTAAGGAACGAGTCAGATCGATCAGACCTTCGTTGATGATGGGCTGCGGTACGCCCTCGTTACGGCCGCACCATACTACGATCGAAGGATGATTGCGGAATCGGAGAATGGTGTCACGCGCATTTTCGAGGAACAGCGCAGGGTTCTCCGCCTCGACGTTGTAGTTCTGCGTAGACTCCCAGAAATCGTTCCACACCATGAGTCCGTATTCGTCGGCGAGATCATAAAAAGTCTGCTCGGTGTTCTGGCCGACCCAGTTGCGAATGGTGTTGAGATGAGCATCGCGGTGCAGGCGAAAATAAGGTTCCAGACGCTCGCGTGAAACGCGCTTGCGGGAGTCGTCCATGCCCCAGTTACCGCCGCGAGCTGCGATGCGCACTCCATTCACCCTGAGGACGAGATAAGGTGCGGTTCGCGTATCGTCGAGCATCTTCAGAGCGGAAGATTTCTCGCCGGCCGGCATTAGCGACGCCACCCATGACTTCCACCCTTCGCGCCATTCCGGGGGAAAGGAAGACGGAAAAGGATCGGCGGCAGGTATTTCGCGCATGGCTTGATGGCGGACATCGACAACCTGCTCACCTTTGGCGAGGGCAGCGGTTGGGGAGTATTCCACACGGCGAAGGTGGCCAGTACTGTCGAGCAGGCTGAGTTCGTAGGTGACCTCGCGAATCCCAAAACGGACGTCTTTGGAATCCGATTGAATACTGCCTTGCGTGAAACTCAGATGAAGCGTGTAAAGATCCGGCTTGCCGTAGCCGTTGGGCCACCAGAGCCGAGGGTGCTGCACGGTCAATTGCGCGAACTCGGTAGGCGATAGCGTGATCGTCCCCTTACCTGCGGGCAGAGTGGTTTGCTTGGTGACCGAAACATCGCCGAAAGAGGCTTTCAGAGTCCCGGAGACCGGAGACGTGGTGAGATTCTCCAGTGGGACGGTAATTTCGATCTCGGCGTGAGTTGTGTCCGGCAGCGGAAGAGTAGTCACGACCTGCGGATCGCCAATCTTGACCGCGCTGGTTGCGGTGAGCGTAACGGGTTGCCAGATTCCGGTGTCGCGATCGCGGATCGCAGGAATCCAGTCCCAGCCTTCGGTGGCAACGAAGGTTGGTCCATCGAGACACATGATGCCGCCATTTTCTCCCGGGCCGCCCTTGATGGATTGTTCCTGCGGAATGCCTGGGTGCGGAGGCGGCGAGATGCGAACCGCGAGAACGTTGACGTGGTCCGGCTTGATGATTGCCGTGACATCAAACACGCCACGGATGAACGCGCCTTTGATCGAGCCTACCGATGTGCCATTCAGCCACACTGCGGCCGCATAGTTGATCCCCTCGAATGTGAGAGTGAGCCGGTGGTCGCGAGCTGGCTTGGGCAGGCGGAACTCCACCCGGTACCAGTAGTCCTGCTTGTTGAGGCTCTCGGGAATGGCGAGATTGTTGAGCCCGTAGTCAGGATCCGGGTAAATGCCGCGGTCGATCATCGTGGTGAGCACCGTTCCCGGCATCGTCGCAGGCATCCAGTCGCCAGTTTTGTAGCCGGGCTTAGAGATGGAGGCGCCGTCCGCGCTCACTTGCGGCGTGGGAATCATTGTCCAGCCCGCGGCGAGCGTCCATTGCGCATTTCCGGTCTGCTGGACTACTTCTTTCGCGCTTGGCGTTCTGGCGATGGGTCGCGAAAAGGGAGCCTTCGTGTGTGGCATGGTCGAGGGATCCTGCGGAGCACGATAGCCCGCTTGTCCACGAGTCTGCACCGGCCAGGGCTTCGACCCTTCTTCGAATTCAATCGGTGAAGATTCCGGAGATGACTGAGAAAGTTGAGTAAGCTCATCCTTCGTCAGGGCTCGGCGAAGCAGGCTGAGAGAGGCGATTGTTCCTCCGAAGTGATGAAACGGCAAGGAGGAAGGAATCGGAGGGGCGATTTGGAGAACTGGACTCGCCGAGCCCAAATCGAGCTTCCCGTGGGCAACCTGAGCTCCGTCGGCGTAAAGGGTAAAGGTTTCGCCGTCAAAGCTGGCGGCGATGAACTGCCAGCGATCTGGAGCCAGCGACGCGGAGGAGGATAGAGTATTCTCCTTTCCAATCCAAAGACTCAGACGCCCATCAATGACGGCGAGATAGCGCGGAAATTCGTCTGCAGGATCCCCGATGCCCGCAATGAGTGTTGACGTCTTCAAAGCCTCGCTGGGTTTTACCCATGCGTATAGCGTCCAGGGAGAGTCGGCGCGCAGGACAGAGTCTTCTTTCAAAAGGGGCTTCCTGAGCCCATCCCCGTCGGGAAGGAATAGCGCGTTGTAGGGACCGTAGAAGGGCGGGTCGTTGGTCACTGTCGATTGAGATTGGCTGTGCTTGCTGAGAACGAGTAAAGGAATCAAGATGAAGGCAAATTGAAATGGAAGGCGAAAGCTAAAGCGAATCTTCATGAAGTCTCCCGCGTAATCGCGTAACAAGCAATCACGGCGTGACCAAGCGAGCGTCACCAGTGAACGTAATCAGCCAATCATGCTACGCTGGCCAAAGAGTTGCTGCCAATTCGGGGCCTTTCGCTCCGAAGATTCCGGGAATTCTCAGCAGAGTCGTGCATGTGAAATTTCGATTGGAGCTATCGAAAAATCCGTCTTAGTGCGCCTGAAATTTGTTGACCGTCATGGTCTCCGAACCGTATTCTTCTGGAGATGCAGTTTCACGCCCATCACCGCCACCATCATCACGCGCACAGCGCGTCGGCGGGGGTGCCTGAAATTGCTGAATAGTTAATAGCACTTATCAGGAGTCAGGCCCGCTGAAGCGAATGCTCAGCGGGCTTTTTGTTTTGCGAGGATGAGATATCTATGAATGCGGAACTTGATTTCGAAAAAATGAACGGGTTGCTGCCGGCAGTTGTGCAGGATTGGCGCGACGGAGAAGTGCTGATGGTCGGCTTCATGAATCGCCAGGCCCTCGAGCAGACGCTGGAAAAGGGCTACGTTACATTCTTCAGCCGGACTCGGAACCAGTTGTGGATGAAGGGCGAAAGCTCGGGTAACCGCCTGCGGGTAGTTTCGGCGCAAACGGATTGTGACCGCGACACCTTGCTGCTGCGCGTGGAGGTAGAGGGCGCCGGAGTCGTATGCCATCGCGGTACGCGTTCGTGCTTTACGGAGCCTGTCCCGGTGCACGGCGCAGATGTAGTTGAGGGGGGACGATGAAATTGCGCATCGGGATTCCGAAAGGCAGTCTGCAGGAAGCCACACTGCAGCTCTTCGCGCGGGCGGGCCTTCCCGCGTACACCAATGGCCGATCCTACTTCGCGACCACCGCCGATCCAGAAATCGATTGCATGCTCATCCGCGCACAGGAGATGGCGCGTTACGTCGAACATGGGGCAATTGATGCCGGCCTGACCGGTTTGGATTGGGTGATCGAGAGTGGATTGGAAGTGGCCACCGTCAGCAATCTCATTTACGCCAAGCGCAGCCGCGGGAAAGTGCGATGGGTGCTGGCCGTCCCTGAAGATTCACAGGTGAAGAGGGCGGAAGATCTTTCCGGATGCATCGTTGCGACCGAACTGGTGAAAGTGGCCCGCGACTATTTCCAAAGGAAGAGAGTGGACGTGCGCGTGGAGTTTTCCTGGGGAGCAACGGAAGTAAAACCTCCGATGCTGGCCGACGCTATTGTCGAAGTGACCGAGACCGGCAGCTCTCTGAAAGCGAATCGGCTGCGGATTCTGGAGACAGTGCTGGAATCAAATACGCAGTTGATTGCCAACAAGCGTTCGTACGCGGACGGCGAAAAGCGGCGAAAGATCGATAATCTCGCGCTCATGTTGCAGGGGGCGATGGAAGCGCAGGATCGCGTTGGACTGATGCTGAACGTGCGCAAGACGGATCTGGCAGGTGTGCTCGCCGTGCTGCCGGCGCTGCAGAAGCCAACCATCTCGCACTTGAGCGACGAGGGCTGGCTCGCTGTGAACACCGTGATCGACGAAGGCGCTGCGTGGGAAGTGATCCCCCGGCTGAAGGAAGCCCGAGCGGAAGGGATTGTGGAGTATCCGCTGAACAAGGTGGTGTTGTGATGCGGATCTTCGCGGGGAAGGAAGCCGCGTCCCGGGTGGAAAGTCTCGCGACACGCGGGCAGCAGCTCGCAGAGTTCGAGCACAAGGCGGTTCGCATTGTGGAGGACGTTCGGCGCAAGAGAAATCGAGCACTGCGCAAGTATGCGGAGCAGTGGGATGGATTGAAACCAGGGCAGCCGCTTCGAGTTTCAGAAGAAGCGATGGCGGGCGCCTGGAAGTCGCTCGATCGCGATCTGCAACGCTCTCTCCATACCGCGGCGGCGCGCATCCGGCAGTTTTGCGAATGGCAGAAACCGCGGTCGTGGATGCGGACGCAGGGCGGAATTTCTTTGGGCCAGGTGATCAGGCCGTTGGGATCGGTCGGATGCTATGTGCCCGGCGGACGCTATCCGCTGGTTTCAACCGTGCTGATGACGGTGATTTCGGCGCAGGTTGCGGGAGTGAAGAACATCCGGGTGGTCTCGCCCAAGCCTTCGGCGGAAGTGCTGGGAGCGGCTGCGATGCTGTGCGTGCGCGAGTTCTATCGCGTGGGCGGAGCGCAAGCTATCGCGGCGCTGGCATATGGAACCGAGAGCATTCCCAAGGTCGACAAGATTGTCGGACCGGGCAACGCTTACGTCACTGCGGCGAAGAAGCTGGTTTCGTTCGACTGCGCCATTGATTTTCTCGCGGGGCCGACCGAGGCGTTGATCGTGAGTGATTCTGGCAATCCGGATTTCATTGCCGGCGACCTGGTTGCACAAGCCGAGCACGACGTGGAGTCGCTGGCGGTTTTCGTCACCACGTCCCGGAAATTGGCTCAGGCTGTGTCCCTCAGTGTTGCCCGACTTGCGAAGGGGAATAGCATTGCGGAGGAATCTTTGGGGCGACGTGGCTCGATCCTGGTAGCAGCCTCCCGGAAACAGGCGCGTGAATGGGCGAACCTCATGGCTCTGGAACACATCACCATTGCTGCGGACGATCTGCCGTTTATTGAGAATGCCGGCTCGGTCTTTGTGGGAGATTATTCTGCGCAGGCAGCGGGCGATTATGCGTCCGGACCCAACCACGTGCTGCCTACCTCGGGACAAGCGCGATTTCGGGGAGGGCTCAGCGTGGCTGACTTCGTGAAAGTCATCACGGTGCAGAAGCTGTCGAGAGCGGGCCTGCGAAAGATAGCTCCCAGTGTCGAATGCCTGGCCGCTGCGGAAGGCTTGCCGGGCCACGCAAATTCTGTGCGAGTGAGGTGCGCGCGTGCTTAGTCCAAGGAAAGCGGCGTTGGATGTGCCGGCCTATCATCCGCCACTGGCGGGGCGAGACGGATTGCGCTTCGACTTCAACGAAAACACGAGCGGATGCTCGCCGAGGGTGCTCGAACGATTGCGGCGGCTGGACATGGAAGTGCTAGCGAAATATCCGGAACGCGGGCCCGTGGAAGTCCGAGTGGCGGAGTTCCTAAAAGTCTCCCCGGCCGAGTTGCTTTTGACGAACGGTGTCGACGAGGCGATTCACCTGCTGTGCCAGACCTATCTTGGGCCTGGAGATGAGGCGCTCATCGTGGTTCCAACATACTCGATGTACCGGATTTATGCGACGGCGGCCGGCGCCTACGTCGTCAACATCGCTGCAGGAAAAGAATTTCAGTTTCCAGCTACAGAATTAAAAAAGCGTGTCACTCCGCAGACTCGCCTGATCGCGATTGCAAATCCAAATAATCCCACGGGTGCAGTTGTCTCGCGCGAAGACTTGCTGGAAATCGCGCGCTCCGCGCCAAGCGCGGCTGTGCTCATCGACGAAGCGTATTTCGAGTTCTATGGCCAAACGATGTTGGACCTGCGCAGAGAAGTGCCGAACCTGTTTATGACACGCACATTCTCGAAGGTCTACGGACTCGCAGGACTTAGGGTGGGCGTGCTTGTCGGAGATGAGGAACAGATGCGATCTGTAAGGCGGATGGGTTCGCCCTACAACGTAAACGCGGTCGCGCTTGCCTGCTTGCCAGACGCGATCGAGGATCAACCCTACATTCGACAATATGTGAAGGAAGTTCTCGAGTCGCGTGTTCGGGTGGAGTCGGCGCTTCAGGCCAGCGGAATTCGGTACTGGCCCAGCCAGGCCAATTTCATATTGATGCGCGTCGGAAGTTCGAAGATGGAAGCGGCGAGATTTGTGGAGGAAATGCACAGGCGGGGCATGCTTGTTCGCGACAGGTCCAGCGATCACGGCTGCGGGGGATGCGTACGAATCACCCTCGGGCCACGAGCGCACGCCGAGCGGTTGCTCTCCGCACTGCACGAGACGTTCGAACAACTCGGACTCCTCCAGGGAGCGTCACCACGATGAGAAAAGGCACAATCGAGCGCAAGAGCAAAGAGACGCAGATCCAGATCGCGCTCACGATCGAAGGGCGTGGGCAGTATGACGTGTCGACGGGAATTCGCTTCTTCGATCACATGCTCGAACTGTTTGCCCATCACGGCGGATTTGACCTGAAGCTGAAGGCACGCGGCGATCTGGATGTCGATCAGCACCACACCGTCGAGGATGTCGGCATCGTTTTGGGGCAAGCGTTTGACAAGGCGTTGGGTTCAAAGCGCGGCATTCTGCGGGCCGGCTATTTCTTGATGCCCATGGATGAAACCATGGGTATGGCGGCGGTGGATTTTTGCGGGCGCACGGCGGCGGTGGTGGATACGAAGGTGAAGACGCGCCTGGTGGGCGATCTGCAGACGGAACTGGTAGACGATTTCTTCGAAGGATTCGCCCGCGGAGCGCGGGCGAATGTGCACGCCAGGGTGTTGTATGGACGATCGAGCCATCACAAGATCGAGGCACTGTTCAAGGCATTTGCGCGGGCGTTGCGCGCGGCTTGCTGGCGCGATCCGAGAATGGTCCGCCTATTGCCAAGCACCAAGGGCGTGCTGTGATGATTGCAATTGTCGACTACGGCGCGGGCAATCTGGTTTCGGTCAAGAAAGCGTTCGACTGGCTTGGCCAGGAATGCGAGATCACGTCCGATCCTGCGAAAGTAGCAGATGCAACCAAGGTCGTGCTCCCGGGAGTGGGCCACTTCGCGTCGACCGCAAGTCTGAGCCGCTCCGGGCTGCGAGATGCGATTGCCCGCGCGGTCGCTCGAGGAACGCCGTTTCTCGGCATTTGTGTCGGAATGCAGTGGATGTTCGAAACCAGCCAGGAATCTCCGGAGACCGCGGGTCTCGGAGTGTTGCGCGGGGAGTGTGAGCGGTTTCCGGCATCCGTGAAATCTCCGCATGTGGGTTGGAACTCGCTCGCTGTTAATGCCACTTCGCGGCTGTTTCGCGATGTGCCGTCTTCTTCATTTGTGTATTTCACTCACTCCTTTCGCGCACCGGTCGGCGACGCGACTGTGGCGTGCTGCGAATACGGCGGAAATTTCTCAGCGGCTGTGGAGCGGGGTCAGTTGTTTGGCGTGCAATTTCATCCGGAAAAATCCGGCGAGATTGGATTGAAACTGCTCAGCAATTTTTGTGCAATCTGAGATGCTGACGAAACGAATTATCGCTTGCCTGGACGTCGACGGCGGCCGCGTGGTCAAAGGGATACAGTTTGTTGACCTTCGCGACGCCGGCGATCCGGCGGAGTTGGCGAAGGTACACAGTGCGTCGGGGGCAGATGAGATCGTGCTGCTCGACATCTCGGCCGCGCATCAGCGGCGCAAGACTTTGCTCGACACGGTTCGTAAAACTGCGAGGCAACTGTTCATCCCGTTTACCGTTGGCGGAGGTATCCGCAGCCTGGAGGATGCGAGCGCGGTGTTCGCGGCTGGAGCGGACAAGATCAGCATCAATTCTGCGGCGCTAGATGATCCCGCTCTGATTACCAAGATTGCCGAGCGCTTCGGGTCGCAGGCGGTGGTTGTAGCCATCGACGCGAAGCGTTCTAGCGACGGTAGCCGGTGGGAAGCGTTTACGCATGGAGGAAGAGTATCTTCCGGCCGTGATGCGGTCGAATGGGCGAGGGAGGCGGAAGGGAACGGAGCGGGCGAAATTCTACTGACGTCCATGGATCGTGACGGAACCGGTGCTGGATTTGACTGCGCGTTGACGCGAGCCGTAGCCCAGGCAGTACGGATTCCGGTGATTGCTTCTGGAGGCGCGGGGGGGGCAGCGCACTTTGTCGAAGTGTTTCGCGATGGGTTTGCGGATGCCGCGCTGGCGGCCTCGATCTTTCATTACGGATTCAGCCGGCTATCGGATTTAAAGCAGGAACTGGGATCGCAAGGAATTCCGGTGAGGTGGCCATGCTGATTCCTTCCATCGATCTGATGGGTAGCAAAATCGTCCAGCTTGTGCAGGGCAAGAAGAAGCAACTGGAGTTCGACAATTTTGAGGAGTGGATTCGGCGTTTCGCGAAGTATCCGCTTGTGCAATTGATCGATCTAGACGCCGCAATGGGGCAGGGAAGTAACGCCGACCTCGTAAGGGAAATTTGTCTTCGCTTGCCGTGCCAGGTTGGCGGCGGCATGCGCTCAGTCGAGGCGGCCCAGGCGATGGTGACCGCTGGCGCACAGCGGGTGATTGTGGGATCGGCGCTGTTTGCAGAAGGCAAGCTGGACACCGGATTCGCTGTGGAACTGGCGGAAGCTGTGAGCGCGGAACGACTCGTCTTCGCTCTGGATGCGATTGGAGGGCGAGTCGCGATTCATGGATGGAAGAAAATCACCCAGGTCACTCCGCTTGAAATGATTCAAGTCCTCGAGCCGTGGTGCGGCGGTTTTCTTTATACGCACGTTGACACGGAAGGACTGCTGCAAGGATTTCCCCAAGAGGCGATCCGTCCGTTAAGAGACGCGACAAAGCGACGACTGATTGCGGCCGGGGGAATTCGTTCCCAGACAGAGATCGATCAGTTGCACGCCATGGGAATCGACACTGTTGTCGGCATGGCAATCTATCAGGGACTGATCCCCGCCTGAGTGGTCGAGCGGCGCCTGACCCGAGACAGCCGCGGCAGTTGCCTCGGTCCAGACGAGAGCTTATCTTCTGAAGTGGATTCCTCCTCAAGAAAAGACTCACGATGAACGTACTCGTCCTGAACTCCGGCAGTTCCAGCCTTAAATTTCAGATCATTGCCACCGATTTAGAACAAATCAAGGAGCAGAAAGACGATCGAATCTGCAAAGGCGAGTTGGAGGGGATCGGCGGAGAGGCGGTCATTCGAATTCGGCATCGCGACGAGCCCGCGCGCACTTTCACCGCTGCCCTTCGGGATGTGGGCGCCGCTTTGGACTATCTCATGCGATACATTGCGTCGGATCAATCCGGAATTTCTGAAATCAAGAGCGCTGGGGACGTGCATGCGGTCGGACACCGAGTGGTGCATGGTGGCGAACTGTTTAAGGAATCGACACGGATTGACGATCGCGTGCTCAAGGGAATTGAAGAGTGCATCGACCTGGCACCGTTGCACAATCCGAACAACGTGAAGGGCATTCTGGCGGCTCGCGATCTGTTCGGGAAAGACGTCCCACAGGTTGCCGTGTTCGATACATCGTTCCACCATTCCCTGCCCGAGCAGGCTTATCTGTACGCGATTCCTTATCACCTCTATCGCCGCTATCGGATTCGCCGATATGGTTTTCACGGAACCTCGCATCGTTATGTGGCGTTTCGTTACCGTGCTTTGCGGGGACTCACGCGGGAGCAGACGAACATCATCACTTTTCATCTGGGGAATGGATGCTCGGCGGCTGCTATCAAGGCGGGAAATTCGATTGACACTTCCATGGGGATGACGCCGTTGGAGGGCCTAGTGATGGGCACGCGCGCGGGCGATCTCGATCCGGCGATAGTCAGCGTGATCGCGCGGAAGGAAGGCATGTCGTCGTCGGAGGTGGATACGCTCTTGAATACGCAGTCCGGCCTGCTCGGGATTTCCGGGCTGACCAACGACATGCGGGAACTGCAGGCAGAGTTGAAGGAGCACGATGACCGGCGAGTGAGATTGGCCGTCGAGATCTTTTGCTACCGCGCGCGGAAGTATATGGGAGCTTACCTCGCCGCCATGGGCGGAGCCGATGCGGTGGTCTTTACCGGTGGAATTGGAGAGAACTCGCCTGATGTACGCGCTCGCATTTGCGAGAGCATGGAGTGGGCAGGGCTGCATCTCGACGCCGCGAGGAATCAAGCGACAATCGGACGCGAGGAAAAGATCAGCGCTGAAGGCTCCAAGTTGCTGGTGTACGCGATTCCGACAGATGAGGAATTGTTGATAGCGCGGGACACGGTGCGGGTCATTCGTGATGTGCCGCACCCATCGTAGAAGGCAGAAGTAAGGAGTCCGAATGTGGAAGTAGGTCTCAACTTCCGCATTCTTCTGTTTCGCTGCTGTCCTCTCTTAGAACTGGTCTCATAGGTAACCATAGCAAAGAGAGCTTGGCCTCAGGCTAGAGCCTGCATTTATTGGGCTTTCTAAGGGCACGGCTTGAAGCCGTGCCCTTCCCCACAGCCCTTTGCGAGACCAGTTCTAGTAAGGCCAGATCCAGTCCGTTGCCTCTGGCTTGTCGACGCCGAACTGATGAGCGTAATTGCGGCACTCGATCTGCTGGTTCAGGAATCTCTCCTTAGCGTGCCCGCCGATCTTTTGTAGCCTGGGCACGCGATCCACAACATCCATCGCCAGGCTGAAACGATCGACATTGTTGTTGATCGCGAGTTCGAGTGGCGTGTTGATATTGCCTTGTTCCTTGTAGCCGCGGACGTGAATGTTGTGATGATTCGTACGGCGGTACGCCAGCCGGTGAATGAGCTGCGGATAGCCATGGAAGTTGAACATCACGGGCTTGTCTACGGTGAACAGCGAGTCGAAGTCGCGGTCGGGGAGTCCGTGAGGATGTTCACTGGTCGGCTGCAACTTGAAGAGATCGACGACATTGATGAAGCGGATTTTGAGGTCGCTGAACTCTTTGCGCAGGAGCGAGGTCGCAGCCAGGGCCTCCTGCGTGGGGATGTCACCAGCCGAGGCGACTACAACATCGGGCTCGCCGGACTCATCGTTGCTCGCCCAGTCCCAAATGCCGATTCCCTTGGTGCAATGGGTAATTGCGGCCTCCATATTCAGGTACTGCAGATGCTTTTGCTTGTCGCTGACAATCACGTTGACGTAATTCTGGCTGCGCAGGCAATGGTCGGCGACGGAGAGAAGGCAATTCACATCCGGCGGGAGATAGATGCGTGTAACGTTTGCGCTCTTGTTGACTACGACGTCGAGGAAGCCGGGATCCTGGTGCGTGAAGCCATTGTGATCCTGCCGCCAGACGGTAGAAGTAATCAGGAGATTCAAAGAAGCAATCGAATCACGCCAGGATAGATGGTTGCAGATTTCCAGCCATTTGGCGTACTGGTTGAACATCGAATCGATGATGTGCACGAAAGCTTCATAGGTGGAGAAAAAGCCGTGCCGCCCGGTGAGTAAGTAACCCTCCAGCATGCCTTCGAGAGTATGCTCGCTCAGCATTTCCATAACGCGGCCGTCGGACGCCAGGTTGCCGCCGTCGTTGTCCTCGGGAAAACGCTCTTCGATCCAGAATTTCTTGGTCGCGGTGTAGAGGTCGTCGAGCTTGTTGGAGGTAGTTTCGTCCGGTCCGAAGACGCGGAAGTTCCGTGAATTCATCCGCATCACATCGGCGAGCATGCGGCCCAATGAGCGTGTGTTTTCGGCCAGCGTCTGGCCGGGCTTGTCGGTGGGGTTGGCATAGTCGCGGAAGTCGGGGAGGCGCAGAGACTTCTTCAGGCGCCCACCGTTGGCGTGAGGATTGGCGCTCATGCGCCGGATGCCTGCGGGTGCCAGTTCGACAAAGATCGGCGCGAGTTTGCCTTCGCCGTCAAAGAACGGCTCCGGTTTCTGCGAGCGCATCCAGTTTTCAAGCGTGTGGAGTTGCACCGGATCTTTCTTCGCCGCGGGCAGGGGAACCTGATGAGCGCGCCAGAAGCCTTCCAGGAAATGTCCTTCCAATTCGCGCGGGGCTGTCCATCCTTTGGGGGAGCGGAGGACGATCATCGGCCAGCGCGGGCGAGTTGAAATACCCTGCTTCCGCGCGGCTTGCCGGTGTTCGCGAATCTCGCGAACGCAATGCTCCGTCGTTGCTGCCATTGCCTGATGCATGCTGTCAATGTCGGAACCTTCTACGAAGTAGGGCGTCCAGCCATAGCCGCGGAACAGGCTCTCTAATTCCTCATGCAGAGATCCTTGCGGGGAGCGTCGGGTTGTCGATCTTGTAACCGTTCAGATGGAGAATGGGCAGAACCGCGCCGTCGCGAGCAGGGTTGAGAAATTTATTGATATGCCAGGAAGTTGCGAGTGGACCAGTTTCCGATTCACCGTCGCCTACCACTGCGGCAACGATCAGCTCGGGATTATCGAATGCCGCGCCGCAAGCGTGAGAGAGAACGTATCCCAACTCTCCACCTTCATGAATCGAGCCGGGAGTTTCCGGCGTGCAATGGCTGCCGATTCCGCCCGGAAAAGAGAACTGGCGGAAGAATTCATGCAAGCCTTCGGGGTCAAGGCTCTTTTCTGGATAGATCTCGGAGTAAGTTCCTTCCAGATATGCAGGGCCAAGAACGCCGGGCGCGCCGTGTCCCGGTCCGGCGAGAAAAATCATGTCGAGATCATATTTCTTGATCAGCCGATTCAGATGAACGTAGATAAACGACAATCCCGGACTCGATCCCCAATGACCGAGCAGACGATTCTTGAGGTGCTCGGGACGCAGCGGCTCCGTGAGCAGGGGATTCTCCTGCAGATAGATCATTCCCAGGCTTAGATAATTGCAGGCTCGCCAATAGATCTCGGTTTTGCGCAGCTCATCGGCCGTTAAAGGCTTCTCTTTTATCGTCGACCGCGTTGGACCATAGGGGGTTAGTTCCTGAATTTCGGCTGGAGCGCTGATTTCAATGGTGCTCATGAGTAACTCCTATCCGTATAGCGTATGCCCGAACGACGTGCAGTGCCAAACCTAGCTGAGTTAATTTTGTGTGAACGATTCAAGCTGAGATTGTTGGGTGCGGTGGAGGCGGAGAGGGTTTGGGAATTTCTTTGACGAATGGGGAAACTGGAGAATATCGTGGCGTTCGTCCGGCGGACGGATTGGAATCCTATTGTTCTAACTCAAAGATCCGTTCCATCAGCATCCATTTCTCGCCGGGCTTAGCCTGCGGCAAGGGTTGCTGAAAGCGCCACATCAGTTTCTCCCATTCCTGAACTTTGGGATTGAGGCGGTCAGCCTCGCCTTTCGCTTCGAATGAAAAGGAATCGTTCACTTCCATGATCATGAACATCCGGGTGCCGAGAAGGTAGATCTCCATGCTTTCGATGCCCGAATCTTTGATGCTTTGGGTGATTTCGGGCCATATCTTCTGGTGGTAGCGCTTGTACTCAGCGATCAGTTTGGGATCGTCTTGCAAGTCCAGCGTGAGACAGAAGCGGCGTGTCATTCGACCTCGGCGACGGGAACTGAAAACGTTGCGGGAGAGTGCGTGGCCGCAGGGCGGTATCCACGCAGCACGAAATAGAGAATGTAAGCATGGCAGAGCAGAGGAACAATGAATGCGTGCTGGATGTTCCACGCATCGGAGATGCGGCCCATGATCGCGGGGCAGACAGCACCGCCGAGAATGGACATGACCAGCAGGGAAGATCCCAGCTTGGTGTAAGGCCCAAGATTCTTCAGGCTCAAAGCAAAAATCGTGGGGAACATGATCGAGTGGAAAAAGCCCACGAGAACAATGGCCCAGGCTGGTGCCGCGCCCGTGGCGAACAGTACAACCAGCAGGCTGACCAGGGATCCGGCGGCAAACAGGCTGAGCAAACGCGGCGGCGCGACTTTTTGCATGATGGCCGACCCAGCGAAGCGTCCGATCATGAAGCCGGCGAGATGCGCCTGCAAGTAATGGGCAGCGACTTTCTCGTGCGTGCCCGGCAGAGTGAACTCGGCGAATCGAATGATGAAACTGGCCACACCGACCTGGGCGCCAACATAGAGGAATTGGGCGATCACGCCTCTGATCAGGTGTCCGAAGCCGAGCGTCCCGCTCAGCCTGGGTGGTTCGGTTTGCTCCGCGCTGGTCTCGCGGATCTCAGGAAGCTTGGTCAGGAAGATCAACAAGGCAACGACAAGGAAGACGGACGTAATGAGCAGATACGGCGTCTTTACCATGTTCGCTTCGGAAGCGCGGTACGCCGTCAGTTGCGCCGAGGTCATCGCAGCGATTTCTGCAGGAGTGTGTTCAATGCCGGACAGGATGAATCTGGAGCCCAGCATTGCGACCAGTACGGCTCCGGCAGCATTGAACGACTGGGCCAGATTTAGCCGGCGTTCCGAACTTGGTTCCGGCCCCAGTGTGGTGACGTAAGGATTGGCTGCCACTTCGAGAAACGACTGGCCGCATGCCATCACAAAGAGCGCGAAAAGGAAAAATCCGTAAAGACGGATGGTGGCTGCCGGAATGAAAAGAGCCGCGCCTGTGGCGCAGGTGATCAGGCCAATCAGGATGCCGCGCTTGTAGCCGAGGCGCTGCATGAGCCATCCTGCGGGCAGGGCGGCTAGACAGTACCCGCCAAAGAACGCTACTTGAATCAATGATGAGCCGGTATCGGTCAGGCCGAAAGTCTTTTTGAAATGCTGAATCAGGACATCGTTGATATTGACGCCGATGGCCCATAGAAAAAACAAGCTGGTGACCAAAACCAGCGGCAAGACGTAGCGCCGTTCGGTGATAGCGGCGGAAGCTGTCAAGCAGAAGACCTTATGTTAGAGCGCGATCCAGGTGAACGTAACCGCCATCCACAAAAAGATGCTGTCCGGTCGTGTGGCTCGATCTGGCGGAGATCAGAAAGACTACCATCGCCGCGATCTCTTCGGAAGTGGTCATGCGCTTTTCCAGTGGAATCTTCCCCAGGATGTTCTTCAGCTTTTCTTCCGGATTCGGAAACGTGTCGAGCCAACTGCGATACAGAGGCGTCATAACTTCGGCCGGAAGGACCGTGTTCACGCGGATTCCATAGGGAAGAAGCTCCACGGCCCATTCACGCGTCAGAGCCATGATGGCGCCTTTCGAAGAGGCATATCCGGACGTGCTCCCCTGGCCGGTTACCGCTGTTTTTGAGCCGATGTTCACGATCGATCCACGTGCCCGTTTCAAGTGAGGCAGAGCATAGTGCGCCATGGCGTAGTAGTGCACCAGATTGCGGTGGAGCGAGGCGATGTATTCCTGCGGCTTCCCGTGCTCCAGTCCGACCTTGTCGTTACGGCCGGCATTGTTCACCAGGGCATCAATGCGTCCGAACTCCTTCATCGCTTGTGCGACTGACTGAGAACAGCTTTCCGGAGTGGCCAGATCGACGGTGATCAGTCCGCAGGCCGCTCCAATCTTCTGGAGTTCACCCTGGACTTGCTTGCCGGCTTCAGCATCGCGACCGACGATGACGGGGATTGCTCCTTCGCCGGCGCAGGCGTGCACGATTGCGGCGCCAATACCTTTGGCTCCGCCGGTGACGATGATGACCTTACCCTTCAGCTGTAAATCCATTCGCTAGCCTCGCAGGTTGAAGAAGCCGCCGTCGAGCGGGTAATCCGCTCCCGTAATGAATGAAGCCTCGTCTGAGCACAAGAACAGGGCAAGAGACGCGACTTCTTCAGGTTCCGCCATTCGCCCGATTGGCTGGGAATGCGCCAGTGTGTCGAACATCTCCATCTCGCGCCCCGGATAAGTTTTCTGCAAGTAGGCGTCGACGAACGGCGTGTGCACGCGAGCGGGAGAGATGCAGTTGCAGCGAATGTTGTGGGCGAGATAATCACGAGCTACGGAGTACGTCATCGCAATGACTGCTCCCTTGCTCGTCGAGTACGCGAAGCGGTCGGGTAGCCCGGTCGATCCGGCGATCGATGCAAGGTTCAGAATGACGCCGCCCCCAGACTGTTTCATGTGCCCGACCATGGCGCGCATGCAGTTGTAGAAGCCCTTCACATTTACCTGCAGGATGCGGTCGAAGTCCTCCGGCGGCGTGCTCTCGATGGTTCCGATATGCGAGACCCCAGCATTGTTCACCAGGATGTGAACTCTTTCGCGGCGGCACAGTTTTTGAAATGTGGCGAATACTTCCGCGTTGTTGGTGACATCACACCGATGAACCGTGGCCGAACCGCCTGACGCAATGATTTGATGGCAAGTGTCCGCACCTGCGGCTTCGTTCAGTTCGAGAATGTGGACGGCAGCCCCACGTTCGGCAAATCTGACAGCGATGGCCCGTCCAATTCCACTCCCGGCGCCTGTAATGGCTGCAACCTTGCCGTCCAGGCGGAAAACTCCTGCCCTGCTATTCTGATCGGTCAGAGCGATACGCCTCGCTTCCAGGGAATGAAGTCTTCTTGCGCCTTCTGTTCGGCTTTGGTCTTCACTTCACCGCTGGCGACATGGATTGTGAGTTCCAGGATGGCCTCGCCCATTTGCTCGATGGTTCGCTGGCCCGCGACTACGTCGCCAGTATCGATATCGATGATGTCATGCATGCGCTTGGCTAAGTCCGAGTTGGTCGAGAGCTTTACAACCGGCGTAATTGGGTTCCCGGTCGGAGTGCCGAGACCCGTTGTGAAGAGCACGATCGATGCTCCGGCGCCCACCTGCGCGGTTACGCACTCGACATCGCTGCCGGGAGTGCATTGCAGATGAAGTCCGGGTTCGCTGGAATACTCGGGATAATCGAGTACGGCAGTGACAGGAGAAGTGCCGCCTTTTTTCGCCGCTCCCGCCGACTTCATTGCGTCGGTCAACAGGCCGTCGCGCCTATTTCCGGGGGACGGATTCATATCGAAACCAGCGCGAACCGCCGCGGCCCTAGCGGCGTAGTCGCGCATAAGCTGAATAAAGCGGTTCCCGACTTCCGGATTCCTTCCTCGATTAATCAGTTCCTGCTCAACCCCGCACAATTCCGGGAACTCGGACAGAATCGTCCGCGCACCAAGGGCGGCGAGAAGATCAGAAGTATGCCCAATGGACGGATTTGCGGAAAGTCCGGAAAATCCGTCAGAGCCCCCGCACTTCAATCCGACGCACAATTTCGAGAGAGGAGCGGACGTGCGCCGAATGTTGTTGGCTTCGACCAGAGCCGAGAAGGTCTTTTCGATCGCTTCCGACATCATCGCGGCTTCGGAGCCACTGCGCTGCTGCTCAAGGATAACGAGAGGTTTGTCGAACTTCGGATTGCGCTTGCGGATTTCATCCCGCAGAATCTGAATCTGGGCATGCTGGCACCCCAAGCTGAGGACCGTCGCACCCGCAACATTGGGATGATGAATGTAGCCCGCAATCAAGCCGCACAGATTGAGTGAGTCTTCATGTGTGCCCCCGCAACCGCCCTCGTGCAGCAGAAAACGGATGCCATCGACATTTTCGAAAAGCCGATTGCGGGGAGAAGAGCTTTCTGACGATGTAGAGGGATGCAACTTCTGCGTTTCGCGATAGTGGCTTGCCAGTTCAGCAACCTGATAGCGATAAGGCTGGGGAGCCGCGTATCCCAGTTCTTCTTCCAGCGCTTGTTTCAAAACCTGAATGTTCTTGTTCTCGCAAAATACCAGGGGAACGACGATCCAGTAATTGCGCGTTCCGACCTGGCCGTCCGAACGCTGATATCCCTTGAAGGCTTGCTGCTTCCACCGGGAAACATCAGGGGGAGTCCAGCGGAACGGGCTCGCTTGTTCGCGGAAAGGTGCCGCCTGATGCTTGATGTTACTGACAGTCAGTAATTCGCCAGCCTTGATGGGCTTGGCAGCGCTACCGACGAGTACGCCGTACATGATGATGTCATCGCCAACGGCGAAGTCGCGGGTTGCGAACTTGTGTTTTGCGGGAACGTTGCCCGAGAGCGCATAAGTGCGGCCATCAAATGGCACTTGGTCGCCCGCGCTTAAATTGGTGAGCGCAATCAGAACATTGTCGCGAGGATCGAGTTGGAGCACGCTGGATGGCATGAGAACATCACCCGCAGCACAAAACGGTGCCAGATTTGCCCGCCCATTGTAAAGCATCGGTCGGTCAGCGGTCTTCAGCGGCCAGGAAGGCGATAGAAGCGTGCAGCGTTGTTTCCCAAGATATCGGCGCGCGAGTTTGGCACTCGCTGGGCGACCCAGCGTTCCACCAGTCCAAGGGCGCGAGCGTAAGATGCAGCGACAAGACATACGGGCCAATCCGAACCGATCATTAAGCGATGGGAACCGAAACAATCGAGGGCCACATCCAAAAACGGTTGAATCTGCTCGGGAGTCCATTGCTGCCAGTCGGCCTCGGTGACCAGTCCGGACAGCTTGCAGTACACATTCGGAAAGGCAGCCAGTTGCCGGAGGCCGTGTGCCCACGTGTCGATCATCCCACTCTTGATCGGAGGTTTGGCGAGATGGTCGAGCACAAAGCGCTGCCGCGGAAGCTTTTGCACGAACTCAACAGCCACCGGCAGATGCTTCGTGTAGATCAGAATATCGTAGGCAAGGCCGAATTCTTCCAGGGCCGCGATACCCCTGAGAAAACCAGGCTGCAAGAGAAAGCGATCGTCGGGTTCGCTCTGAACAATATGGCGGACTCCGACCAGCCTGGGATTCCCAGCTAAGGATTTCAATTGCGACTGGATGTCACCGGCCTGTAGATCAACCCATCCGACTACTCCCAGGATCTGCGGATTTCGCTCTGCCAGGTCCAATAGCCAGCGAGTCTCCTCCAGCGACTGGCGTGCCTGTACTGCTATGGATCCGTCGAACCTGTTTTCCTTTAGCTCGGGGGATAAATCGTCCGGCAGAAAATTCCGGCGCAGCATCGACATGGAATCGCCGATCCAGTCATATTCCTGCGGACTGTATCTCCAGAAGTGCTGGTGAGCGTCGATCTGCATGTATGCCGTGGTGAACGGAATTATTTCATAAGCACGCGGGCGCAGGCTTTTCAGGGGACACTGGCTTTAGTCGCTCGCGATTTGATCAAGTAGTGCCCCGTTCGAGTCAATCAGGCGGATCTGCATCGCCAGCAGGCCGGAAGCATGAGTCGAGCAGCTGAGGCATGGATCATAGGCTCGGACCACGGCCGAGACCCGGTTCAGCATGCCCTCGTTCAATTTGGTCCCGTCGATGAAGTGTTCGCTGACCTGTTTGACGCTCTGGCCGATCGCAAGATTGTTGTGTCCGGTAGCGACGATCAGGTTGGCCCAGGTAATCGCACCTTCTTCGTTCACCTTGTAATGGTGGATGAGTGTGCCGCGTGGAGCCTCAATCATTCCCACACCTTCGAGTGAGTTCGCGCCGGCGGTGGCGCGTACGTGGGTATCCAGGATGTGCGGATCCCCGAGCAGAGCTTCGATCCTCTCCAAAGCGTAGACGATCTCAATGAGCCGCGCGTAGTGATACAGAAAAGCGCTGTGCGCGGGCGACCCGAAGCGTTGATGGAACTCTTTCAACTCCACGTCGGCGCTGGGTGTGCCGCACTGATCGGCCGCATTGAGGCGACCGAGAGGGCCGACTCGATAAATGCCGGCGGGAAATCCAAGCGGCTTGAAATATGGGGCTTTGAGATAGGATTCGCGCAGGCTGGCTTCGCCGATCCACTGCGAATAGTCCTCCGCAGGAATGTGATCCTGGATCAGTTCTCCGGTCGCGCTGCGAAAGCGCAAGTCTCCGTCGTAGAGTTGCAGATTTCCTTTGCCATCAACCATGCCGGCATACATCGTGGGAAACGAGCCGAAGAATTCAATCTCTTCTTTGAATTTATCGAGGGCTCCCTTGAAAAAGCGGAGCGTGTGGTCTGCAATTTCCCGTGCCGCGGGCAATTCGGCAAGAACACGATCTCGCGTCGCGCTGGCGAGCGGTGCGGCGACACCGCCGGGTACGATCCATGAAGGATGCACGCGCTCCTGAGCCAGGCCCTCGATAATCAGGAGGCCGAACTTGCGGAGTTCGATGCCTTCGCGCGCCAGTTCCGGATGAGCGGCAATCAGTCCGAGCACATTGCGTGTGGCCGGATCGGAGTCCATGCCCAGCAGGAAGTCAGGAGCCGACAGGTAAAAGAAACTGAGGGCATGCGACTGGACGATCTGCGCGAAATGCACCAGCTCGCGAAGTCTTCGAGCTGCCGGAGGAATACGAACCGCCATGATCGCGTCACAGGCCTTGGCTGACGCGAGCAAATGGCTGATCGGGCAGATTCCGCAGATGCGAGCCGTGATGCCGGGCATCTCGTAGAAGGGATGACCTTCGGTGAACTTCTCAAAGCCACGAACCTGGGTGACGTGAAACTCGGTATCGGCCACGTGCCCCTGATCGTCGAGTTGGATCGTGATCTTGGCGTGTCCTTCAATGCGGCTCACTGGTTCGATGGTGATGCGCTTCATGGCACGCTCCTATCCGAACTTTACTTTGAGGTTGGCTGCCGGCGTCTTTCCCTCCAGCAGATCGTTGATCACGGTAAAGATGGCCTTGGATGGCGGAGGGCATCCCGGAAGACAAAGATCCACTTTCACGAATTCGCGCAGGGGCCGGGCCTGCTTCAGCAAAGTTGGAACACGATCTGAGGGAATGGCTTTCTTTTCGTCGGCTCCGTCGACGTAGATCCGTTGCAGCAGTTTTGAAACCGGAACTGAATTACGCATCCCCGGCACGTTGCCGGTGACAGCGCAATCTCCCAGTGAAATGAGCAGGTTTGTCCGTTGCCGGACTTTTTGAATCTTGTTGAGATCGTCCTGCGAGCTGACCGCTCCCTCCACCAGCGTAACGTCCACGTTTTCGGGGAATTCCTGAGCGTCGACCAGCGGCCCGTATACCAGGTCAATCTTGCGGCTCAGCGAGATGATCGCGGCGTCCATATCCAGCAAGGACATGTGGCAGCCCGAGCAGCCGTCTAACCAGAGCGTGGCCACTCTCACCTTCTTCATACCTGAACTCCTCTCCGGTGCACCAGTGAGGTGACAGCGTCGATTTTCTTGACCATTTCTTCCACGGCGAATCCCTTTTCTGCCAGCGCCCCGGTGGGGCAAGCATGCACACATTTTCCGCAACTGGTGCAACTGGTCGCTTTCCCCCACTTCTCATTCATGTCGCTGACGATGCGGGCATGAATACCGCGCGAAGTAAGCTCCCAAACGTGGGCCCCCTCCAGTTCCGCGCATACTCGAACGCAACGCGTGCACAGGATGCAGCGGTTGTGATCGATTACGAAGCGCGGGTGCGACATGTCGATGGAGAGTTTGGGAAAGTTGTAGGCCAGTTCGACTGTGCTGATGCCCAGCGCCGTTGCCATCGACTGAAGTTCACAGTGTCCGTTCGAGACGCATACCGCACACACGTGATTCCGCTCAATAAACAGCAGTTCAAGGGAAATCCGGCGGTAGCGCGTCAACTTGGGAGAATTCGTGGTGACTGACATTCCCTCCTGGATGGGAGTGGTGCAGGCAGGGAACAGCCGCTCCGTACCGGAGACTTCTACCAGGCAGATGCGGCACGCGCCCACGTCGGTAAGACCGTCGAGGGCGCACAGAGTGGGAATGTACTTGCCGTTGGCCCTGGCTGCCTGCAGGATGGTCTGTCCCTCCAGCGCGCTGATCAGCTCTCCGTCAATTCGGATCGATAGTTTCTTTTGCGGCAAGGTCCGCTCCTTTCACCTGGCGCTAACTGACAGTTGCCGTTTTCACATCACAACGCAGGCAGCGGCAGGTTTCATCCATCGCTTCTTCCGTTGCCAATCCCGCCACGACCTCATCTTGCGAACGGACGCGTGCGGCCGCCGCCAATGGATGGCCCGAGTGCCGCCGGCTGGGGCTAGGGTCTTCCGGAGGTGTTTGTTCGTACTCAAACTGCGGATAGAGCTTCTGCCAGCGGTCCGCCTCCATCAACTGCAAGTCGATATTGCGTGCCGCCTGTTTTCCTGACGCCATCGCATTCGAGACGTTGGAAGCCCCGGTAACGAGGTCGCCGCCGGCAAAGAAGCGAGGCCGGCTGGTCTCAAGCGTGAACCGGTTTACGTCGATCGTGCCACTCTCCTTAAGGACGAGTCCTGAAGCGCGAACAAAGTCGAGGTCCACGGTCTCGCCGATGGCGAAGATGACAGAGTCGCAATCGAATCTCTGAATCTCATCCGTGGGAACCGGCTTTCTGCGACCGGAGGAGTCGTACTCGCCAAGGCGCGTCTTCACGAGCTCAATGGCTTTCACGTTGCCTTTGGGATCGCCGATCACGCGATGCGGAGCGGCAAGGAATATGAACTTGGCGCCCTCGTCCCTGGCGGCTCTGGTCTCTTCTTCGATAGCCGGCATGTCTTTACGTTCGCGGCGATAGAAAACGGTTACGTCACATCCCTTGCGCAATGAGGTCCTGGCCGAGTCGATCGCGGCATTGCCGCCACCAATAATTGCTACCCGCTTGCCCAGGTTGACGTCCTGTCCGGCAGCGACAGCTTCCAGAAAATTCAACGCGGGATAGACACCTTTCAACTCCGTCCCCGACTGATAAACCCACGATTCTTTCCATGTCCCAATGGACAGGAAGACCATGTCGAAACGGTCGTCCAGTTCGTTAAGGGCCAGGTCGACGCCAATGCGGGTGTTGAAGCTGAAGGTCACGCCCAGCGCCTCGATCAATTCGATCTCACGCCGCAGAGTCGACTTCGGCAGCCGGTATTCGGGCAAGGCAAAGCGCAGCATTCCGCCCGCCTCCGATTTGCTGTCGTAAACCGTGACATCGTGGCCGAGCATGGCCAGGTAGAAAGCGGCGGTGAGTCCGGCGGGTCCGGCTCCGACAACGGCGATCTTTCTGCCAGTAGGCTCCAGTTTCAATGCGACGATCGCTTTCACCATCGGATCGTACTTCTCCGATCCAAAGATGGTGTCTGCAATGAAGCGATGCACCTCCCGCATATTCACGGGCTGATCGATTGTCTGCCTGCGGCAGCGGTTGTCGCAGGGATGCTGGCACACTCTGCCCGTAGACGCCGGCAGCGGGTTATCGAGAATGATCGAAAGGAACGCTTCCTCAATCCGATTTTCCTTATACAACTGGAGAAACCGCGGGACATTCATGTGCAGCGGGCAACTGTTCTCACAGGGAGAGAGGGCCAATTCCTGGCAAACTCCGGCGGCACAACGCCGCGCAAGAATGTGATCTTCAAACTCGTTGCGGAAGTGGCGCAGCGTAGTAAGCACAGGATTGGGAGCAGTTTGTCCAAGGCCGCATAGGGAGCAATCGCGGATGTAGCGGCTCAGTTCGTCCAAGATCTCGAGATGCCGTTCCTGTCCCACTCCTTCGGTGATGCGGTTCAGAATCCGCAGGCACTTGTTAAGGCCCACCCGACATGGGACGCACTTGCCGCAGGACTCGGAGTGGGTAAACTCGATGAAGTAACGGGCCACGTCGACCATGCAATTGTCTTCGTCCATGACGACCATGCCGCCCGAGCCCATGATCGATCCGAGTTGCGCGAGATTTTCGTAGTCCACCGCGGTGTCGAACATTTCCTGCGGAATGCAGCCGCCGGAGGGTCCACCGGTCTGCACGGACTTAACCTGCCGGTCGTCCACGGTGCCTTCGCCGATGTCGTAGATGAATGTTTTCAGCGGCGTACCCAGCGGCATTTCGACCAGGCCGGTATTCTTGACTTTGCCAACCAGCGAAAATACTTTGGTTCCCGAACTCTTTGGGCTTCCCGTTTCGCTGAACCATGCCGGACCGCGCATCACGATGGGCGCGATGTTGTACCAGGTCTCGACATTGTTGATGTTGGTGGGTTTGCCCCAGAGTCCTTTCTGGGCAGGGAAAGGCGGGCGGGGTCGGGGTCTTCCCGCTTCGCCTTCGAGCGACGCGATCAGGGCGGTTTCCTCGCCGCAAACGAAGGCCCCCGCACCCTCTACCAACTCGATATCGAACTTGAATCCGCGCCCCAGGATGTTTTCCCCAAGCAGGCCGTACTCCCGGGCCTGCTCGAGGGCGCGATTCAGGCGATGTACAGCGAGGGGATACTCGGCGCGCACATAAACAATGCCTTCGGTCGCTCCCATGACGTAGCCGCCGATGATCATTCCCTCGAGCAGAGAATGCGGGTCGCTTTCAATCTCGTTGCGATTCATGTACGCACCGGGGTCGCCTTCATCCGCGTTGCAGATGACGTACTTGGGCTCTGCTTTGGCCTTCGCCAGGAATTCCCATTTATTGCCGGTCGCATAACCGGCTCCGCCGCGCCCCCGGAGCTTCGAAGCTTTGATCTGCTCGATTACACTGCCGGGATTGGCGTCGATCAAAACCTTGTACAGCGCCTGATAGCCTCCAACCGCGATGTATTCCTCGATGTCATCGGGGTTGATGATTCCGCAATTCCGCAGAACAATCTTTTTCTGACCCTTGAAGAAGGTCACATCGTTCCACGAAGGCACTTCGGGATAGCCCGCGCCATACCGGACATGACCGGTAATGTGATCCCACTCTTCGATCTTGCAGTAAATCAGGTCGGGGCTCAGATTGCCTTTGGTGATGTCGTGCAGCAGACGCGCTGCATCGTTTGCCTGCACCTTGCGAAGCATCACGAGCGGATTGCCCGGCAAGCGAACGTTGACGATGGGTTCCTGAAAGCACGCTCCAAAACAACCGAGGGGTGCCAGCACCAGATTGTCGCCGCTGGATTCCATGGCCTGGGCAAACGCGTGATAAAGTCCCTCGGCGCCGTTGCCGCGTCCGCAGGTGCCCATTCCGATCGCTACGCGCGGAACGGCAGGGACCAGCTTGGCCAGTCCCGCCTCGCGCACGGCGTTGAATGCTCCAAAGTCCAGGATTCGGGGCATACTTACTCTCCCGCTCGAATAGTTTCGATCTCGCGCTGCACGGTTCGTTCGGTGGCGTGACCACAAATGCGATGGTTGATTTCAACCACCGGAGCCATGGCACATTGGCCGAAGCAGGCTACGGTTCGCACCGTAAAGTGGCCGTCCTCGGTGGTCAGCAGGAGTTTGTCGGCTTCGTTTCCGTCCGTTTCACCATCCTCCAGGCCGAGGCCGAGCTCCAGGCGCGCACCTTGCAGCAGATTGCGGGAACCGCGCGTATGACACGCGGTACCGCGACAAATGCAGATGGTGTTATCGCCCTGGGGTTGGAGATTAAACAACGCATAGAAGGTCGCAACGGCGTAAATGCGCGCTAGGGGTATTTCCATCTTGCCCGCGATGTAGCGCAGGGTTTCCAGTGGCAGGTATTTACTGGCATTCCGGTCCTGAACGGCTTCCAGAATGCCGAGCAGAGCTCCGGGGCGACCCCGCCGGCTAACGATGGCTTTGTCGATGAAAGTCTGGTCTTCGGCGGACAGCCCGCCGGGCGAGGGTGTTTGCATGGACACTCCTCCGACGCGATGTACTTGCGTTCTCTTGAAGTGTAGGGATGGGCGAAACAGCACACCGTCACTGCGAGCACATCGGACGGTGACACCAATCACAGGGGGTCAGAAATGGGAATCAGACAAGATTTCACCGCGATACAGGCTGCAGGTACTCTGCGCTGCTTGCTCCGTAGGATCTCGGCCGATACCACAGGATTGCCACTGTGGGGGCTGGACGTTCACGAGGCGCGTTCCGCCGGAGCCGCCAGTCTCTCGCGCGCCCGGAAGACGGTCG
Source organism: uncultured Acidobacteriota bacterium (assembly GCA_963807095.1). GTDB lineage: Bacteria > Acidobacteriota > Terriglobia > Terriglobales > Acidobacteriaceae > Sulfotelmatobacter. Next base: position 955,660 of record CAWEAF010000006.1, read on the forward strand.
TCAGCGGAATCGGATGAGACACGAAAGGGAATGGTCACGAGGATTGACATGCCACCTTCCGGCGGCGACGCCAACACCATACTTTGATCGGCCCCATACAGGGTTTCCAAGCGTTCCCTGGTAAGCCTTAATCCGAGTCCGCCGGGGCGTTCGCTCGACTGGGTACAAGTCGGTCCGCTGTTCCGGACTTCGAGCATCAAGTCTCCGTTTTGCAGACAGGACGAGACGCGAATCTCCCCGCCCTGCGGCAGGCGGGAGATGCCGTGTTTCACTGCATTGTCTACCAAAGGCTGCAGCAGCATCAGTGGAACCTGGCCGTCCAGAGTCTCCGGCGCGATATCGAAGGTAAGCGTCAGTCTTTCTTCGAATCGGACTTGTTCGATTCCCAAATAGCAATTCACAAACTCCAGTTCGCGGCTCAGAGTCGTGATCTGGGTCCCCGCGGACTCGAGATTCATACGTAGTAGATCGCCCAGGCGGGTGATCATGCGGTCCGCCGCTTGCACGTCGGTGAGCATTAATGCCGAAATCGAATGCATCGTGTTAAACAGGAAGTGAGGCTGCAATTGGCTTTTGAGCGCCTGCAGATGAGCCTTGGCAAGCTGACCTTCGAGTTGCGCAGCCCGATTTTCGCGGTCTTGCAGCCGCCGGTAGTAAGAGACTGCGTGCGCGACCAGCGCTATGGGCAGGAACGTCCCGGTTATGTCGTCAACCACGTTATACAGGAAGAGCCTTCCCAGGGCGACCCACTGAATGCCTATCCGGTGTGCCGAAGGATTCCAAAACGCCGATGACCATTCGCGATGCTTGGAATCATAGATGGCATACGGAGTAAGACCTCGCAGGGCAACGTGCGCCAGACAAAACAACAATCCCGCTGCTGTGTATAGGAACAGCATGCGCTTCCAGTTATCCCGGCCGATGGGATATCGGTTCGCGAAGCCGTAGGCAAAAGGGGTCAACGGAGCGAAGGTGAGGACCTGGCTTAACTCCAGCCAAAGAGTGGTCGTGAACGACATTGGCATGTCGGTGGAGCGGTAAAGGCGCCAGATAGTTAAGGTGGCGGCCAATGCGACGAACGCCCACACACCACAGCTCACAATCCAGACCAGGGAAGTGGAGGACCTCGCAAGCGGCCGGACATGCGTGTGCATAGGGCTGCCCCTGCGAGGCCTTCGAGCCAACTCGTTGCCGCAATGGGTGCAGGTGCTTCTGTTGTTCTGGTAACAGTCGAGGCAGAACGTACTTTCGCAGGAACAGATGTACGCTTCAGCGTCCGCCAAGAGAGCCACTCCGCAGCCTTCGCAGGTTTGTTTCATCTACGGGAGCCTCGCGAGCGGAACTATTCAATCACGCTGTCTCGGCGGTGTTGGCGGATTGCATCCCTGTTAGACGGGCATCTGTCCCGGAAGTTACGCCTCTTGTCCCATGAAGTTGTGGTCATGCCGCTGCGGGTAGGCACGGGATCATTCTGGGTTCCGCTGAAGATGATCAGGATATATACGCCGCCATAGCCGTTTGGAGGGATGCGACACAATCCGCACCTCGCCTTGATCGGCCATCAGGGTCAATTCATGGGCAATCGCCTGTGCGGCAAATGCGGCGCTGGCGAAACGGAATGAGCCGCGACGCACGATTCTCGCATGGACCTCGTCATCGGAGACTGCGGCCGTAGTCTCCATCAGAGCGATGCGGCAGGCGCGTCGCAATTCGGGATTCTCGGTGCGAGAGGGCTCCCTCTCTCTCGCAATCACACGCCGCGCTCCAATATCGCGAGGCCGATATGATCCGCTGTCTAACGGCGCGCTCAAAGAGCACGCTGGATCTACGGACGCATCCATAGAACGGCACTTCAACTCCCGCAGGGCATCAATTGCGCTGCGAAGCACTCGAATGCGGTTTGTAACCTCTTTGTACCTGGCGCGAAGCTCTTCGAATTCTCTCCTCACGGCATCGAGAACTTCGGAGGCGGAATTCTCTGTCCGAGGGCGGGAATAGTTGATCGAAGACATGATCGATCGCCATTATGTGCAGGATTCGATTCAGATTCCAGAGCGCCGGGATAGAAGCATTTCTGCCGGGGATAGGTGCTTGCCGAAAGATTTTCGATTTCTTTTGTCAAACGATTTAGTGGCGCGAGCGTCTATATCAGTAACTGGGGAGCCCCTTACATTACCTGTATGACCATGCTGCCCGATTCCGCGCCCCTGGCGCCTGCGGACGTGTTGCCGGGCAAACCGGTTCGCGTCGTCATCGCCGATGACGAGCGTCTGGCGCGCCAAAAGGTGCGGATCCTGCTCGATTCCGAACCCAACATCACGGTTGTGGCCGAGTGCCAGGATGGACGCCAGACAATATCAGCAATCAACTGTCTTCGTCCTGACCTACTACTGCTCGACATCCAAATGCCCGACCTGGATGGATTCCAGGTGCTCAAGGAGATTCCTCCGACGGATCTGCCGGTGGTGATCTTCACCTCCGCCTACGATCAGTACGCAATTCGCGCGTTCGAGGCCCATGCGCTCGACTACCTGCTGAAGCCTTTCGACCAGGACCGACTCCATCAGGCCATTGAACGCGCCCGGGTCGAACTGTTGAAGTCGGAAAATCGTGAGATCACTCATCGTCTGATGCAGTTGCTCTCTCACTTGAATCCCAATGGCGCAACGAAACCTGTTGAAGCGGAGAACCGGCTGGTCATTAAGACAAGAGGGCGAGTCGTATTTCTGGACCTGGCTGACATCGACTGGGTTGAAGCGGCTGCGAACTATGTGCGGCTGAATGCGGGCAAGGAATCGTACCTGTTGCGCGAGACCATCTCACGGGCTGCGGAGCGCTTGAATCCCAACGAGTTCGTTCGAATTCATCGTTCCACGATCGTGAATGTGCGAAAAATCAAAGAACTGATTCCGGTCAACAGCAGCGAATATGTCGTCGTTCTCAAGAATGGCAAGGAACTATCTTGCAGCCGCGGTTACCGCTCGATGTTGCAGCGCGTGATCGAAAAGCACTCGTAAGTCCTCCAGGCAATTCTCCGCAACATCAGAGTCGCAAATTCTTCATCACGCTTCTACCGCAGACATGCGCTGTTGAAGCCATGTTTCGTTAATCGAGCGTGCTGGCGTGCTTTGCCAACCCGCTCAGCTTGATGTGGGTTGTCATTTCTCCGCCTCTCGTCCCGCGAAATTGTCTACACATCCCGCGATGGGCAATCGCGCGCTAGCGCTCGCCGTCTTGATCGCATGTCGCATCGCTTGGGATTCGGCTCGGCTCGCGTATTTCGAAACAAGCCCTCGTTCATGGCGGTTTGCTTCGTGCGAATTTCGAAACTGTCTTCTGCGCACGGAAGGTTCGCGAGTCGAGCCTGGGCAGCCGCGCTGCAATTCGCGCTTTGCGCTGCATCGTTGGCAGGCGACCTGACTGTTCCAGCGCCGAAAGTGCTACAGGACTCAGAGATCCCGTTCCGCCTTCATCACGGATACCTTATCGTCATCGAGGGCCGCCTTGGGAATCTCGAGCACCAAAAGCTTTTGATCGATACGGGCACGAGCCCGAGCATTATCGATACCAGGGTTTCCGCGGCACTGGGGCTGCGCGCTAGTCCTCGCAGTCTTGCGCTTTTTAACAAAGACTTGTCCGCTGAGACCGTTGTTATTCCCGACATTCAGATTGGACCCCTACATCGCACGAACTTCCCGGTGATGGTCGAAGATTTCTCCAAGATGGGAAGGGAAGTGGGTACCCAGATCGATGCAGTGATTGGCCTCGATGTTCTCGGCGCCATGAACTTCACCATCGACTATCGAAAGAATCGGATCCTGTTCCACGCTACCCCGGAACGCCACTCTGCGACCTTCACGGTAGGCACCCAGTTCATCGCGCTGAATTTGAAGACTGGCGGCAAGGAACTGCACCTGCTTCTCGATACCGGCACGCCTCGCCTGGTGCTATTCAGAAATGCCTTGCGCGACCTCGATTACGACCCGTCTGCGGTGACCGGAGCGGGGGAGACGATGTCGGGCACGGTTTCGTACCGAACCGTCATTTTGCCGAAGGCAAAGTTAGGCGGGGAGGATGTGGGGGCCCAGGCTGCCTCCGTTGTGGCGAGTCAGACAGAAGTTGGCAGAGAATATGACGGTCTTATCGGCGTCTCGCTCCTTCATCCCAAGCAACTGAGCTTCGATTTTGATCGGCAGGTTCTTGCCTGGAGCAACTGACCGCGACGCCGCAGCCTTCCTGAAGGTTGTTACCCCACCGAACACGGATATCGAGCCGTACCCGACCGCGCCTGTGTTAACTTTAACCATCGTCAGAGCGTGAGGGTTCTGCAGCACAGCAGACTGGACCGTCAAAAGGGCTCACGCTCTCAGGGAGGTTTCTTGCTCAAGCGCGGAATTGTTTTGTTTCTGTTTATCGCAGCAACGATCCAGTTGTCCGCCCAGAACCAACCCGCCGTAGATCCTTCTATGCCGCTCCCGCCGCACGGGAAGGAAATCCATTTAAAACACCTTTTGGTCATTGGCCAGACGAAGGGCTTCGAGCACGATTCCATCACCGATGGGATGGCCGCCATCTACAACATGGGCCACGAAACGGGTCTGTGGGATGCCATGCTGCGAACCGATACCGAGCTCATCACGAAGAAAGATCTGGGACGAAACGCGAAGAACCTGAATTACTTTGACGCGCTGGTGTTCGTGAGCACCACGGGCGAGCTTGACCTCGACGACAGCCAAAAAAGCGACATGATGGCGTTCATCAAGAACGATGGGAAAGGTTTTGTCGGCGTGCATGCCGCCCTCGATACAAATTACAAATGGCCGGAATACGGCGAGATGATCGGCGGTTGGTTTGACCAGCATCCGTGGTTCACCTTCAATGCCCCCATCATTAATGAGGATCCGAATTTTCCCGCGGTCCGGCACCTTCCCCGCGCGTTCGTGAAGTGGGATGAGATCTATCAGCCGAAAGAGTGGTCGCGCGAAAAGGTGCACGTTCTGCTCAGTCTCGATCCCACGAAGCTCAACTACGACAACCCGCGGGTCCACCGAACGGACCACGATTTTGCCGTGGCCTGGGACAAAATGTACGGCAAGGGGCGAGTCTTCTACTCGACGCTCGGTCACACCCAGGAGTCGTGGAGCGATCCCGACATCCGGAAAATGTATTTTGAAGCAATCAAGTGGGTGCTAGGTATGACGGAGGGAAGCACCGCTTCCCATACTCGCCCGGCGGGTACCGGGGTGGAGCACTGATCCCGCGAAAATGAATACACTTCGATCGACAGCTTATTGGGTCGTTGTATTAACGGTTCTCGTCAGCTTTATCGTAGCCGCGGCGCAAACACCCGCCAAGAACAAGCAGGCTGGGGGCGAGAGTCCACAGAACGCGGCGGTCTCCAGGTCTTACTCGCGCGACCTGGTACAGAAGGGCAGAGCGCTCTTCCGCGAGGACTGCTCTTTCTGCCACGGCCGCGATGCGACCGGTGGCGAGAGCGGCCCCGATCTCACGCGATCGAAGTTGGTTAAGGCAGACGTCGACGGAGATAAGATCTCTGTGGTGGTTCGCAATGGACGCCCAGAGAAGGGAATGCCTCCCTTCGATCGTTCCGAGGAACAGGTCGCCAGCCTGGTGGCCTTCATTCACACCCAGCAGAACCGGGCGCTGGCAGGCGGCGGCCGCACCGGCGGGCGCAAAGGCGTCGATCCCTCGGACCTGCAAACCGGGAATGTCGTAGCCGGCCGGCAGTATTTCAATGGCGCCGGCGGATGCGCGAGTTGCCACTCACCAACCGGAGATCTTGCGGGCATCGCATCGCGCTACCGAGGCCTTGAACTGGAAGAGCAGATGCTTTATCCCAGGGACGCAAAATCGAAAGTTACGGTGACTCCGCAGTCTGGCGAAAGCGTCGAGGGCACGATCGCATACCTCGATGAATTCACAGTTGGACTCATCGATGCTACGGGAGTCTATCGATCCTGGCGTACCCAAGACGTGAAATACAAGATCGACGCGCCCGTGGAAGCGCACGTTGAACTCTTCGGTAAATACACGGACGCCGACGTCCATAACCTGATGGCGTATCTGCAGACTCTGCGTTAGCGCCGAAGTCTGTCTGTGCGGAGACTTTGGGGGCCCAATCGACCATGTGTTTTTCGAGAACTACGTTCCTGATAGCGTTTTGTACGCTTATTGGCTTTGCATCATCCCGGGTTGGTTGCGCGCAGGGAGTGGACGAGCAAACGCTGGTGCATCCGCCCGCCAATAGTTGGCCGGGCTATCATGGCGACTACTCCGGGCGCCGCCACACTTCGCTGACTCAGATCAATCCGCAGAATGTAAAGAATCTGACCCTCGCCTGGGCGTTCCAGACCGATCAGAGTGCTCTGATTAAGTCTTCGCCTCTGCTCGTGGATGGCATTTTGTATTTGACGGTTCCCGAAAACGTCTGGGCGGTCGATGCGCGCTCCGGACACCAGATTTGGCACTACGTGTATCCGCGCAGCCCAGGCGAGCACATCGGGAATCGAGGCGTTGGGATGTATAGGAAATATCTCTATTTTATGGCTCCCGACGCGCACCTAGTCTCTCTCAACGCAAAAAATGGAAGCGTTCGATGGAAAGTACAAATCGCGGATGTCAGCAAGGGTTACTGGACCAGCATGGCGCCGTTGGTTGTGAAGGATCACGTACTGGTCGGAGTTTCCGGAGATTTCGACAATCTCACAGGCTACATCCGCTCTATCGATCCCGAAACCGGAGCAACGCAATGGCAGTGGAATGTGACTCCTCCGGCGGGAACACCGAATCAAACCACCGGGGGAATGACGTGGATGACGGGAACGTATGATCCCGACCTCAACCTTGTCTATTGGGGCACCGGCAACCCAACTCCGGTGCTGAATGGTTCGACTCGTCCCGGCGACGACCTCTACACCTGCTCCATCGTCGCCCTCAATGCAGACACAGGAAAACTCGCGTGGGCGTTCCAGGTTTCGCCGCACGATACACATGACTGGGATGCTGTGGAAACTCCGGTATTGGTCGATGGTGACTTTCACGGCGAGCCGACGAAGATGCTGATGCAGACCTCGCGCAACGGTTACTTCTTTGTGCTCGATCGCACTGACGGCAAGAACCTTCTCAGCGTCCCTTATGGCCCGGTGAACTGGTCGCTGGGCGTCGACAAACAGGGCCGCCCGATCCCGAATCCCGCGAAGGAACCTGCCCCCGATGGACGGCTCATTGCGCCCGACGAGGGCGGAATGACGAACTATCGTTCGCCCAGTTTCGACACCAAGAATGGATTGTTTATCGTTGACGCCCATCCGAGTTGGAGCATTTACTTCGCCAAGCCGGCGGACGGGGTCTACGGCTGGGCAGGCGCGGACTACGGCGTGTGGGGCAAAGGTGTCATCGATGCCATCGATTATCAGACAGGCAGGATTCGCTGGAGCCACGAACTTGGTCCACGCGGCTCGGGCGCCGGAGTGTTGACGACAGATTCCGGGCTCACATTCACCGGCGACGCCATGGGAAACTTCCTCGTGCTCGATTCAACGAATGGTAAGACGCTCTGGCATGCAGGATCCGGCTCATCGATTGCCAGCTCCCCGACCAGTTACGAGCTTGACGGACGCCAATTCGTTCTGACCAGCAGCGGCAGTGTCCTGTTCGCATGGACGTTACCGGAATCGAAGTAATGCGTGGGAGCTCGAACCCGCGCGCCCTCCTCGGTGACGGGCTGCAATCGAGCAGCGACTATCCTGCTTTAGCCAAGATGATCGGTTGGTAGAATCCGCTCTCGGATGGGAAAATCAGCGGCAATCGGCAAATCCGGCCGCCTGAAGAATGCGGTTAAGTTCCACTCGCAGAATCGCGCGATAATTCGAGACGTAGTGTGGGGATTTCCAACTGCCCAGGGGTAGGAAGGTTTGCGCAGAGAGCCTTCGCTTCGCGCGAAACGACGCGATTCTCGAAACAGCCTTGCAGCGGCGAGATGCTATAATTTTTGTTTGTCCCACCGAGGAATTTCCCATTGTGGGCGCGTAGCTCAATTGGCAGAGCAACTGACTCTTAATCAGTAGGTTGAAGGTTCGATTCCTTCCGCGCTCACCATCTTTTTCTTTGCCCGTTGTTTTGCCGGAGTCGGTCACGGCACGCAGGTTAAGCGGCTGCCGCACTGATAGCGGCTCCCTCCTAACAACACCAAGTGCATGGCGCTCTTGATCGAGCGTCGCTCAGTCGTAACCTTCAGGCGTAAACGCTTTGTGTGCCGCAACCACAGGATGAAGGTGCCGGCGGCGCAGAATCGACGGTCGTCATGAATTCAGGGATCACAAAACTTTCGCAGGAGGACATTTTCCGACTGTCTGCCGCGATAGAAAGCCCGGAATGATCAGCGCAACTGCCGAATGCACTTGTCGCTGTCAAGGCGGGGGATACGCTGCCAGTCGATGTGTATCTTTCGCGCCTTCGATCCGGTGGACAAACCACGGTGACTCTTAAAGCTCAAGCGGAGAGCGACGCGGGCAAGACGGCCACGGCGGGATGCGCGGTTGGAGATTGACGACGCCTGGGGATATACTCCGCGCAAAGATCATGGCCCCGATCTTCGTTATCGCTGAAACTCCAGGCAGAGGTATTACACGATTCGTAGCAGCAACTGCTCTATGTACCCGGCCACGGAGAGGTGCGTGGCGATGTCGCCTGGGGAGGGAACTGGTTCTTTCTAATTCGCAACCATGCAATGCAACTTGCGCTGCAGAACGTTAAGGGTTGACGGCTTTGACCTGGGCGATACTGACAGCACTACGGGAACCTGGGGTTACCGGTGATCAGGGAGAAGAAATCGATCCCGTGGAGTTGTTTGCTCCGTCGCAAATTCCCGGAGTGGACAGCAAGAATTTCGTGCTTTGTCCGGGGAAAGCCTTCAGTCGCTCGCGCTGCGGGACCGGCACCAGCGCTAAACTGGCTTGTCTCTATGCCGACGGAAAGATTCAAGAAGGCCAGATCTGGAAGCAGGAGAGCATTGTCGGCAGCGTTTTTGAAGGCTCGGTAAGGGTGAGAGAAGGCAAGATCTATCCGAGTATTAGAGGTTCGGCGTTTGTGAATGCGGAAGCGGAGCTGGTGCTGGATGCAAAAGATCCTCTCTTCATGGGGATTCGCGTCTGACAAGCATGGCCACAGAAGCATATGACGTTGTGATCATAGGCGCAGGAATTGTCGGAGCAGCTTGCGCCGACGCTTTTGCGGGGCGAGGACTGCGCATCGCGGTTGTGGATCGCGATATGGTCGGAAGTGGCGCGACCGCCGCCGGCATGGGCCACATCGTCGTCATGGATGATTCTGATGCTCAGTTTGCATTGACGAATTACTCGCAGCGGTTGTGGCAGGAACTCCGGACAGAACTGCCAGATGATGTCGAATACCAGCAATCAGGCACGATCTGGGTAGCGGCGGATGAAGAGGAGATGGCAGAGGTGCTGCGCAAGCGCGACTACTACCAGAAGCGCGGAGTTGCGGCGGAGGTTCTGGATGCCGCCCAACTAAAAGAAGCAGAGCCGAACCTGCGTGGTGGCCTAGCTGGCGGTCTGCTCGTTCCAGGAGATGCGGTTCTATACCCGCCGTGTGCTGCACGATTCCTTATGAATCGTGCGCGGCAACGCGGTGCGAAGCTGATGCTCGGCGCGTCCGTGCTGCAAATATTGGAAGGACAGGTTCGACTGAATGACGGTCAGGGCATCGCGGGTAATGTGGTGGTGAATGCTGCCGGATCGAGTGCAGCCGAACTTACACCCGGCATTGAAGTCAAAAAGCGCAAAGGCCATCTCGTGATCACGGACCGTTATCCGGGATTCCTTCGCCATCAACTGGTCGAACTTGGGTATTTGAAGAGTGCACATGCAGTGAGTCGCGATTCGGTTGCTTTCAACGTGCAACCGCGGCGGACGGGGCAGATTCTAATCGGATCGTCGCGGCAGTACGGCGCTGAGCACAAAGAAGTGGATCAGAACATCCTTGCAAGTATGATCCGCCGCGCTCAGGAATACATGCCGGGGCTCGGAGTCATGTCGGCTGTGCGCATATGGACTGGTTTTCGTGCGGCGACGCCGGACAAGTTGCCGCTGATTGGCCCATACCCGGGGCATAAATCCCTATTTCTGGCGACCGGGCATGAAGGATTGGGAATTACTACTTCCCTGGGAACCGCTAGAATTCTGGTGGATCAAGTGACGGGTTCGAAACCCGAGATTCCTGTTGGACCATATTTGCCATCGCGAACCGTGACGGCATACGCACATGCCTAGCGAACTCAAACTGAGAGTGAACGGGGCGACGGTCTTGGTACCCGAAGGTGCAACGGTGGCGGTTGCCATGACGATGGCCGGGGAGCCGTGCCGGACTTCGATTACCGGACAACCGCGAGGTCCGCTCTGTGGCATGGGAATCTGTTTCGAGTGCCGTGCGGTGGTGAATGGGATACCACATTCTCGCAGTTGCCAGCTCCTGTGCGAACCGGAGATGGATGTACGGACGGATGAATAACTATTCGCGAGAACGGTTCGATGTTCTGGTCGTGGGCGGAGGGCCTGCTGGCATCGCAGGGGCCGTCTGCGCCGCAGAAGCTGGTGCGCGTGTTGGGATTGTTGACGAGAATTTTGCTCTCGGAGGCCAGATCTGGCGTGGCGAACTCGGTGCCGCTCAGAAATCGACAGAGGCTTCGAGATGGAACACTCGACTGAAGAACAGCGGCGTGATGATCCTGGGCGGAAAGAGAGTTTTTCATCAACCTGAGCCCGGCATCCTGTGGGCGGAATGTCTCGACGGCATTTCTGAGTTGAACTACGGCAATCTGATCTTGGCGACCGGAGCACGCGAACGGTTCTTGCCATTTCCCGGTTGGACGCTGCCGAACGTAATGGGTGCGGGCGGCTTGCAGGCCCTGGTGAAGTGCGGCTTGCCGATTCACGGCAAGCGGGTCGTGGTTGCGGGGACAGGACCTCTCTTGCTTGCGGTTGCGTCGTATCTTCGCAAGCACGGGGCGGAGATTCTGTTGATCTGTGAGCAAGCTCGGTGGAGCAAACTCGCACGGTTTGGCGCCGCATTGATCCGTTACCCGGAAAAGATCGGTCAAGGCCTACAACTCAGAAAAGATATTTTGGGCATTCCATTCGCAGCGAACAGTTGGCCCATCGCGGCTCATGGCCAGAAAAGTCTTGAAGCGGTGACGATCTCGCGATCTGGAAGATCCGAAACGCTGAATTGCGACTATCTGGCCTGCGGATTTCACCTGGTACCCAACTCAGAGTTGCCGAATCTTTTGGGCTGCCGAACTCGCAAAGCCTACGTCCAGGTAAACGAGTTCCAACAGACTACTGTCGAAAGAGTCTTCTGCGCAGGCGAACCGACAGGTATCGGAGGAGTGGAACTGGCTCTTATCGAGGGACAGATCGCGGGACTGTCCGCTGCCGGGCGAACGTCCGAGGCACATGCGTTGTTCCGAAAACGGGAGAAGTGCCGCCACTTCGCGCGTGTTCTGGACGAAACTTTTTGTTTACGCTCTGAATTGAGAAGTCTGGTCTCGGCCGATACTTTGATCTGCCGGTGTGAGGACGTTCCCTACTCGCGTCTTCAAGAGCACAGCTCATGGCGCGCTGCGAAGTTGCAAACGCGTTGTGGAATGGGACCTTGCCAGGGACGAGTCTGTGGCCCGGTGACGCAGTTTCTTTTCGGGTGGAACCCGGACTCGGTTCGGCCACCAGTCTTTCCGGCACGCATCGAAAGCCTGGCCGTTCCACCGGTACAGCCGTCGATCCCAGCAATGACAGGAGGGCTTCAATGAACTGGAGAGGCGTTACCCCTGCGATCACCACCCCTTTCAATGAGAACCTGACAGTCGATCACGGATTTTTGGCGGAACATTGCCGCTGGCTGCTGGAGAAAGGGTGCAGCGGCGTGGTTGCGTTAGGCTCTCTGGGTGAAGGCGCGACTCTCTCTTTCGACGAGAAGACGGACATTCTCCATACGCTGGGAAAAGCGGCCAACGGATACGGAACTCTGGTCGCCTCTATCTCATCTCTCAGCACTACTGAATCGGTGTCACTGGCAAAAGCTGCGGCCGATCTCGGCTGTTCTGCGCTGATGGTGTTGCCCCCCTACGTGTATCTCGGTGACTGGCGCGAGATGAAAGCACATGTGGCCGCCGTGCTTCGGGCCACTTCGCTCTCCTGCATGCTGTACAACAATCCGGTTGCCTATGGAACCGATTTCGTTCCTGAACAGATACAGGAACTCGCTGCGGAGTTTGAGAATTTCAAGGCAGTGAAAGAATCGAGTACGGATGCCAGGCGCGTGTCTGCAATTCGAGCGCTAGTGGATGAGCGGATCGAAATCTCGGTAGGTGTGGATGATGCTGTACTGGAAGCGATCGGAGTCGGGGCTACGGGGTGGGTCGCCGGCTTGGCCAATGCGTTACCGCGCGAGTCCGTGGATCTGCTCAACTACGGAATCCAGGGGGAAGCCAAGAAGGCTTTTGAACTGTATCGTTGGTTTTTGCCGTTGCTGAGAATGGACACGGTCCCAAAATTCGTTCAGCTCATCAAATTGGTGCAAGCGGAGGTCGGAATGGGGAATACTCGTGTAAGGCCTCCACGACTTGAGTTGGTGGGCAGCGAATTGGCACAGGCAAAAAAGATCACTCGTGAAGCACTACGAACCCGGCCGGAGCCGGTAAGTTCGTACGCATTACCGAACAGGAAGTGAGCTCATGCTAGGTGCAATGACAAAACTCTCGGGGCGCTCGCTGATTGGTTTTCGTGAAGGGACTGGTTCTGGCGATCCTCTATATGCCCACGATCCGACCACCGGTCAGCAATTGCAGCCAGCCTTTATCCCGGCGACGGCTGAGGAAGTCGACCGTGCCGTCCAACTGGCAGCGGATGCGTTCAAAACGTATAGCCGCACGACCGGTCGTGAGCGCGCCGCGGTGCTCCGAACGATGGCTGCGAAGATCGAATCGATCACAAGTGAAATTGTTGACAGGGCGGTACAAGAGACGGCCCTGCCGGCAGCGCGGCTTCAGGGCGAGACTGCCCGCACCTGCAACCAGCTTCGGCTGTTTGCGCAGGTCGCGGAAGAAGGATCATGGGTCAACGCGCGGATCGATCACGCCGAACCCGATCGCAAGCCCATCCCCAAGCCGGACATTCGTTCGCTGATGCGGCCGCTTGGTCCCGTCGTTGTGTTCGGGGCGAGTAACTTTCCGCTGGCGTTCTCGGTTGCCGGCGGGGATACGGCGTCGGCCTTGGCCGGCGGAAATACCGTGATCGTAAAAGCGCATGCTGCGCATCCAGGCACCAGCGAACTAGTCGGCCGCGCTCTGCAAGGGACCATGCGCGAATGTGGCATGCCCGAGGGCGTCTTTTCATTATTGTTCGGTCATGGAGCCCAGATTGGGACTGCTCTGATGAAGCATCCACTGGTCCGCGCGGGCGGGTTCACGGGATCGCGCACAGCTGGGCGAACCTTGATGGACGTGGCGGCCTCGCGCCCCGAACCGATCCCATTCTATGCGGAGATGAGCAGCACCAATCCCGTCTTCATCTTGCCCGGAGCATTGCGCGAGCGCGCGGAAACTATTGCGTCGGGATTACATGCATCCTTCACCTTGGGCGCGGGACAGTTCTGCACCAAGCCGGGGATGGTCTTTTTGGCAGCAGGTTCCGATGCAGATAACTTCGCCAGCAAGCTGGGAGAGTTGGTCACCGGTTCGCCGCATTTTCACCTTCTGACCAAGGCCATACATTCCTCGTATGATTCAGAAATCGCCAAGAGGAGGGCCGATTCGGCAGTAAAGATTCTGGCTGAAAAGCACCCTTCTGGAGCAGAAGGATTCTGTGCCCATCCTGCAGTCTTCGAGACCGACGCGAAGTCCTTCTTAGGCTCCAATCTGGATGCGGAAATCTTCGGGCCCACGACGTTGCTGGTGCGGCATTCGAGCCGTGCTCAGATTCTGGAGATCGCCCGTTCTCTCGAAGGCCACCTGACCGCCACGGTTCACGGCACCGAACAGGATCTGCGCGACTTTGCCGATCTCATTGCGGTTCTTGAGACCAAGGTCGGTAGGTTGATCTTCAACGGTTTCCCCACGGGTGTGGAGGTTACGCATGCCATGGTCCACGGCGGGCCGTATCCTTCCACTTCAGATGGACGCTCGACATCGGTAGGAAGTCAGGCAATTTTCCGCTTCACCCGTCTGGTCTGTTATCAAGGCTTTCCCGACAATGCGCTGCCTGACGAACTCAAGGAAGCCAATCCTCTGGGGATATGGCGGATGGTCGACGGCAGCATGCGGAAATAGCGAGAGGGGCTTGAAGCACGAGCGCGGCGAGACACAACCGAGACTCTCTGCACAGTTTCGCCCGCAGTTGGCTCGGCGACGACGCTATCGGGCCGAATCGATCTTTCGGCCATCGGGTATCAACAGTTTTCACCGATGGCACGACGTTCGGGTGCGGCAAATCTCTCGCTCGATTTTCTCGATAACAACCGCGTCTTGTTCACGTTCAACTCGAAGAAACTCTTCGGATTCAATATTCCCCCAGACCTCGATATCGAGATTGCAAACTTCTTGTACTACCCCAAACCGAAATAGCTAGGAGGGGCACGAATCGACATCGTGCCCCTTGTCCCTCGAAACAAATTGACCTTAAACCGTTGCGGCCCCCAGCACTTTTCAGAAGCGTCGGAGGTTTTCCCTATCTTCCCTCACTGTACGGTCAAATGGAGAGTGGTTGAGTTTGTCACTGTCCCCGACGTCGCGGTCAGCGTGATGGTGTAGCTTCGTGACGCCGGAGCAGCAGGGGCTGGACTTTCGCTTGCGCATCCAGACAAACTGCCTGTTGCCAGCAGAACGAAGAACATTCCACATACCATCAGCCCGCGACTGCCCAGACGACGGCGGAGTCTTCCTCCCCAGGGCAGCAGGAACATCCCCGCCATGATCGGCGCGAGAACTACTTCGCCTAAACGGTACATAGCCGCTGCTGTTGCTGGCACGCTGATCGCGACGGTGACGTTGGTGACGCCGTCGCCGGCTGGCAGTGTCGACGGGGTAATTGTCACGATCGATCCAGTCGGTGCGCCCGCGGTCGTCAGCGCCGCTGCCGCCGGGAAAGTCGTCCCTGCGGAAGGACTGATGGTCAATGAATAAGTTGCCGTTCCGCCCGCCGCGACAGTGGCTGTTGAACTGCTCCCGCTCGCCACCGTGATGGTGAAGTCTGACACAATCTGAGCGACCTCGGAACTAGTCACGCTTGAAAAGTTGCTGTCGCCTCCGTACGCCGCTGTGATTGGGTGAGACCCAACCGCCAGACTCGACGAGGCGTAGGTTGCCGCGCCTTGCGTTAGCGTGCCTGAGCCCAAAAGCGTGGTCCCGTCGTAGAAAGTGACTGAACCGCTTGGCGTGCTCGCCGGGGAGGATACTGTCGCAGTGAAGGTAATTGCGCCCTGTACCAAGGCCGTACTTGCCGAGGAAGTCAGGGTGACCGCCGGGGTTGCTTTGGCGACGGTTAGAGACACGCTGCCAGTTGCGGAAGCGTAGGCTACTGCGTCGGTTGGGGTGAATGTTGCAGTGAGCGTGTAGCTCCCCGCGCCCAAGACGGTAGTACTGCTTACCGCGACCGCGCTGCCGCCTTGGAGAGTAGCCGTGAAGGCGAATCCGCCCGCCACGCTTGCCGATCCGTTCACCGCGGTAGCGTTGAGGATAGCGCTCAAGTTGCTGCCGTGGGTGATCCCAGCGGGCTGGGTCCAGTTGATGGTGGGCAGGACCCGGCCCACGCTCACCTGAACGATGGTCGGGGTGGAACTGGGAGCATAGTTGCTGTCGCCGCCATAACTCACGCTAGCGGTGTAGTCACCAGCCGATAACGTGTCGGGGATGGGCACGACCGCAGTGGAGTTGCTAGTACCGGCGGTCAAGGTAGCCGTTCCGGACGCCACACTTGCACTGGAGACATCGAGAAGGTCGTAGCTCACGCTCCCGGAGGGTACCGGGACTGCGCTGTATGGACCCGCGACTGTAATCGACACGGACCCCGCTTGACCCACTGCGGCTGTGACTGGCTGGGTGGAAGGGCCAGAAACGCTTGCGCTGTCTTTGGCAACGGCAAGCGCGGCCGTGTTGCTGCTTGCCAAGAACGATCCGGTGACACCCTGGTAATTGGCGGTGATGGTGTGCGCACCTGAAGCGCTCAGCGTCACGCCGCTCAGGGTTGCGACTCCGCTGATCAGAGTCACCGCAGCGCCGCTGTTGAGCGAGAGCACCGTCGATCCCACCGTATCCGTGAGTGTCACACCACCGGTAGGAACCGTCGAGGTGTGGCCCGCTGTCGTGTCGGTCACCGTAGCAGTGATCGTGAACGACTCGCCTATAGCAACCGTCGAAGCGCTGGTTCCAAGCGCCGTGGCCGTCGTATCTCCGGGCGTGAGGCCGGTGCCGCTTACCGAAACCTGCTGCGTGCTACTGGCAACATTCAGAGTGTTGTTAGTCAAGGTGACGCCAGCGCTGAGGCTGCCAACCGATTGTGGGACGAACTGCACCGAGACGTTGCACATGGTACCCGGCGTCAGCGAGGTACCGGACAAACATTGGCTGGAACTTCCGGTGGGTTGAGAGAAATCTGCTGTATAGGTTGGATCGGCCGCAAAAACTAAATCCTGGTTGCCCAGGTTGGTTGCGGTCGCTGTCTTCGGGCTGTCGGTACTGGTAAAGCCCTGCTTCGTATTGGCAAAGGACAAGGAAGACCCCGCGACACTCAGGTAGACAAGGCGGTTGTTGGTCCAATCTGGAATGTAGACGTTTCCCGCGGCATCCGCGGTGATGCCGTAAATCGCGGAAAGCGTTGAGGGAGCGGTCAAGCCGGGCACGCTCACCACCGAAGCAACTCCTGCCGTGGTGATTTCTACGATGCGATTGTGGTTGGAATCCGCCACGTAGAGATTTCCCATGCCATCGGTGGTTAGACCCTGGGGATTGAGGAAGCTTAGAGCGGACGAATTCAACAAGGAGGCGACGCCTGCAGCCGTTACCTGGACAACATGACTGCTATTGTCGGTGCCTGATGCGATGTAGACCGTCCCGTCCGGACCTACGGCTACGCCCGAGAGTTTGCCTGCGGTCAAGGAATAGCTACCGGTGGCGAGCACGGTTCCAACCCCGGAGGAAGTCGATCCCGCCACCGCCAGGGATGACACTTTCACAATGCGGGCGTTCGGCGAGTAGTCTGCGATATACAGGTTGCCCGCCGCGTCGAAGGCCAGTTCCGTGGGCTCACCCAGCGCCGGGCTCAGTCCGCTGATCGCCAACTGGGAGGCGACACCTCCGGGCGTCACTACTATGATTCGAACATTGGCATGATCTCCAATGAACAAATTGCCGGCGCCATCCAGGGCTACTCCGCAAATCGCGCTGAGGGTGAAACCCGGAGTGCTGATGACAGACGCGCTGCCGCCACCCGCGGGTACCTTCACCACCTTGGGATTGGTGCCTGAAAGAACGTAGTTCCCCACATACATGTTTCCCGCGCCATCCAGGGCGAGCTGGAATGGGTAGTAGGTGGCGACCCCGCCAGTGTTGATCAGTGATGCGGTATTCGGCGCCAAAGCCGCGACTGGCGCGTCGCTGAAGCCATACAGGGGAACGGTTACAACCGGCGCCTGCGGGCTTCCGTTGTCATACAGCACCACAGCGCCCCTGCGCAAACCGGGAGCTGTCGGCAGAAACTGGATGTCCACCGTGCAGGTGGTGTTAGTGGTTCCCGCGGTGCAGGTGCTCCCACTCCCTACTGTGAAATCAAGATTCTCGGTGCCAGATGTGAAAGCTTTAACTGCCCCGAGAGTCGTAGAGATATTCACCGTAAAGGGCAATGTCTGAGTCGCGCCTGAGGTTGTTCCCAATTGCAGATGACCAAACCCGACCGCGGTTGTCCCCACCGTTACCGCTCGGTTGTCGCTGGTATCCGCGATATAGATGGTCCCGAACGCGCCTACCGCCACACCTTTGGGCAAACTGAGCGTAACCGAGCCGGTGCCCAGCGGCGAGCCCGCGCCTGCGCTCGTAACGACGACAATGCGATTGTTGTTGGTGTCCGCAATGTAGACATTCCCGAGTCCGTCGACATCTACTCCCCTGGGTGTATCTAACGCCGTACTCAAGCCGGAAATGGCGAGGGCAGCTCCGGCCATTCCTCCCGCCGCCACCTTGACGATGCGGCTGTTCACCGAGTCGGCGATGTACAGGTTCCCGGCTGGATTGATGGCCAGTCCGGTCGGAGTATTGAGAGCTGTACCCAAGCCAGTAATGGCGAATACGGAAGCCGCGCCGGCCGCAGAAACCTCAACAATCCGATTGTTCCCGGTGTCGGCGATGAAGAGGTTGCCCGATTGGTCCAGAGCAACGCCTTGGGGAGAGTTGAGTGTGATACTCGGCGTGGATACGATCGCCCCAACACCCGCTGCCGTGATGGTCACGACGCGGTGATTGCCTGAGTCCGCAACGTATAGCGTTCCTGCGCCGTCCACCGCGATGCCAGTGGGAAAACTTAGCGCGGTGGTTAGTCCGCTGATCGTCAACGCGGAGGCACTCCCTTGGGGATTGATCTTCACAATCTGACTATTCCCAGTGTCCGCGATGAAAATATTTCCCGAAAGGTCCACGGCAGTGTCGGAAGGCAGGGTGAGAGTTACGCTGCCCGTGGGCAGCGCTGCCGCGACGCCGTTGAACCGGGTCGGAGCGATGCCCCACATCGGTAGAACGAGGAGCACGAGACACGCCGTGATGGTGTAAAAGGAAAACTTTGGAGCGAAGAACGGGTAGAAGTAGCTCAGCACACGCGGCATTAATGACTCCTTAGGCAATTGAAGTGGCAGATGTGCCTACAAGGAGTTCATCGCACGCACGGTGCCTAGTGTTAGCGAATAGGCCGACTTCTCAGCGCACGAAGGTAGAGGGCACAACGGTATGATGGCTACGCGACCCACTCCAACGACCTTGCACCAAGCCAAGGGGAGTGAGGGCTCTTATACGGATTGTCTAGCCGCTGGACCGGACGCCAAGTTCACTGGAGAACGCCTGTACAAGGGCCTGAGGCCGGCCATGGCTGGCGATGCGAGTCGCAGGCGACGTTAATATGGTCCGTCGAGACGCTCTTGACAGAGGGCAAACACCTGCATATAGTTTCCGACACGAATTAAACGAAACAGCTTGCGAAAGCTGTTTTCCCAAACCACCCACCTCCGCCGCAGGCACGTTGTGACGGGGCAGTAACCTTCCGAGACGCGCCCCGCGCGCTTCGCTGCTAGCCGGGCCAGCGGGAGAATTTCCCTTCCGCCTCAAAAGGGACCTTCATGTGTCTCAACGCCAATGCTGATTACGCTGTGGCATATAGTAGTCGACACGAACTAAATCGGATACCACGGTTCCCAAAGCTAGTTCCCAACTCAAAGGTCGGCCCCCGCAAGCAGGGTGATCTCGGCACACCAAACCTGGCGAGGCGAGCTGAGCATGTTTCGCCACGCCCAACCTGACCCGCAGGGAGAAATCCCCAGAGGAGCGACTTATGGAGTGTCTGGATCACGCTCGCGAATTTTCAGTTCGAACCCACCTAGGAGAAGCGAGAGAAACGAAAAGAAGAAGGAGGATCGCCATGTACAAGTTCCACAACATTTTCAGTTTTGCCAAAGCCTCTGCTGTTCCGCTGATGGTGTTGCTGTTTGTATCGGCTGCGCCGCTAGGAGCATTCGCTCAGGAGAATACGTCCGCCGACTGGAGACGTCCCTTGGTTTACAGCGTCGAGAATACGGGTGCCCACTATGCGACGCCTGTCTTCCCGAGTTTTGCTCAGCTCCCGATCATCCGACCTCTGCCGGACCCTTTCCGGTTCGTCGATGGGAGGCGCGACACTTCCTTCGCGAGCTGGGAGCGTCGGCGTAACGAGATCAAAGCTGCCGTCGAGAACTATGAGATTGGCCCGAAGCCTGATTGTTCGGACTGCACCATTACTGCCACGTATACGCCCGCGGCGGCGGGTTCAAACGCTGGTTCACTGCAAGTGGTTGTTACCAGGAACGGGAAGTCGGTCACTTTGAACGAACGCGTTTACATTCCGCAGGGGATGGGCAGCGGTCCGTTCCCGGTGCTGATCCCCATGTCATTGGCGTTCCCGCCGTTCTTCGTTCCACCAATTCCCAACTATGGCAGTCTCCCCTCCAGCGTTTTTTCCACCCGTCCCATCGCCACCATCGACTACTTCCACAACGACGTCACCGTGTATTCGTTTTTCGGAGTGAACGACCACACCAAGGACCCGTTCTACCAGCTCTATCCCGAACTGTGCGCAGGAAAATGCACCGGTACCAGCAACTCCGGGCAATATGCCGCCTGGGCCTGGGGAGTGAGCCGTCTGATCGACGGCATCGAGATCGCCACTCATCAGGCCGTGAACCCTCTGCCCATTGATGTGAAACACATCGCGGTGACCGGGTGTTCGTATGCCGGCAAGATGGCGCTGTTTGCCGGTGCGTTGGACGAGCGCATTGCCGCTACGTTCGCGCAGGAAAGCGGGGGTGGTGGGGCACCCGCCTGGCGTATCACGGATGAGATCGAGGCCGGTGGAGCTTCGGAAGACGTCCAGCGGACGGACTACAACTGGTTCGCTGGACAGATGAAGCAGTTTTCTCTTCCGAATGTTTACAAACTCCCGGTGGACCATCACGAATTGATGGCCATGGTTGCTCCCAGAGCCTTGTTCGAAAGCGGCAACACAGACTTTTACTGGCTCTCCAACCGATCCAACTACATCACGGCTCGGGCGGCGCAGCGGGTCTACAACACACTTGGAATAGGAGACCGGTTCGGCTTCTACGTTGATGGCGGGCACAACCACTGCGCGACACTTCCCGCCGAGGCCCCGGCCATAGCATCGTTTGTCGACAAATTCATGCTGGGGAAGATGGACGTGAACACGGACGTGGAGGTCACGCCGTATCCGGCTCTCGACTACAGCCGATGGACCGCATGGTGGGGAGGAGACGGACACCACGACTTCGGGTTTGCGCAGGATGAAGGCCCATGGGGCGACGATGACGGCTCCCGCGGACTCGTGTATCCAAAATTTCCGAGCAATTGGAACCCGGGAGACGGGTCGTTAAGTATCTCCACGAACCGGCCTCTCGAAATCGATTCGGGAGCCACGGTTTTGGCAGGCTACGATTTGAAGATACCCGACGCTCACCCGGCGGCGACAGTTTCGCTTACCGGAGGGAACGTGCAGACCGACGTCTTCTGTTCGGATGGCACGTCCTATACCCTGGCCGTCCCAATCCCGGACCAGTCCTACTCGATCTCGGCCAATGACGACTCCTGGCTGCCGTCAGCCGACCATAAGAATCCGTCGGTCTATCAGGGCTCTGCGACGGCCGCTGCTTGCAGCGAAGGTGTTGCGAAGGCGTCGTATTTTAGCGCTTTGGGAGAAAGCAACGGGATCGGAAACCCTCCGGCGGCGCCCGGTTTCTCGACCACCGACAAGACGGATCCTCTCAAGATAAGGTTCCACTGTAAGGACAGCGCCGACGTGAATGGCGGCAGGTGGAGCCCGCCGACAATGGTTAACTACAAGCCGTAATCGTAACGTCGTGAGTTCCGAGTGGGCGGGGAACGTCGCTCCCCGCCCACATAGCATTTTGGGGGCGTCGTCTGTTTGGAATCACGATCGTCGTGGCTGATGTTGCTTTCCTGCGGGTCGTCCGGATACTTGGTCAACTTGTGTCCGTCTAGCTTGGTTCTCAGAGCTAGTAGTCCATGATGCAAAATAGCGATAGCTTCCAGAAGGCAATCAGCGGAGCCCAAATCCCCTGAACCCGCGCCAGCAACAAAATCAACGCTCTGAGGCACCAAGCTCCGGATAATCGCGCCTATAGATTTTTTTGATTTCTTGACGCAACGGACGTTCGCTAGAGTCCCAGAAACCAGAGCGCTAGCGGCTCTGGAGTGGATTCTGTGGCACGCTTCGCTTCCGGGCCGAGGTTGAAGCGTACTCGTTACCGACAATTCTGCAACATTCTCGGATACTGCGTCGTATCCAATCAGCCCTCAATCCGTGCCCTACAGGGAATCTACAGGGAGAGGTTCCGCGGGATCGCTCTCTGAGCTTAGCTGCTGGAATGACTGATGTGGGTCAGTCGAGTTGTTGGGGGACACGGATGTCTTTGCCACTGATTGAACGCGCGCAGAATGACGGGGTCAAGTTTGTTCTGACCCCTGACCGGTCGAACACTGTCAACCTAGGGTTGCATCAGATCGCGACTTTGGACGCGGACTCGCGCATTCCCCGGCGGCTTCCACAAGCGGGGGAGCAATATCGTTTTCACTTTGATATGACGGAGTGCATCGGCTGCAAGTGCTGTGTCGTGGCCTGTAACGAGCAGAATGGAAACCCCGCGCACATCAACTGGCGCCGGGTGGGGGAGATCGAGGGCGGATGGTATCCGAACACCCAACGATCCTACCTGTCGATGGGATGCAATCACTGCCTGGAGCCGTCGTGTTTGATTGGCTGTCCGGTGGAAGCGTACACGAAGGACGCTGTTACGGGCATTGTGCAACACAGCGCCGAACGATGCATCGGATGCCAATACTGCACCTGGAACTGCTCATACGGAGTACCGCAATACGACGCCGATCGCGGTGTGGTGGGCAAATGCGATATGTGCTACGGACGGCTGACCGATGGCCGCGAGCCGGCCTGCGTTGACGCTTGTCCTCAAGGCGCGATCCGCATCGAGATCGTCAACCGTGAATGAATGGCAGACTGAGTACTCCGCCAACGCCAATGCGCCGGGGCTTCCCTCTGCGGATGACAGTATTTCCACGACAAGAATCACGCTTCCCGAGAAACTTCCTTCCGATATGAAGAAGGCGGACTACTGGCGCGTACGGCCTGAAGCTCCACATTGGCCGCTGGTTCTGATGACCGTCCTAACACAGCTGTCGGTTGGCGCATTCACTGTGATCTGGCTGTTGCAGCTGCTGGGCGCTGTGACCCGGCTGAAAGTGGCAGCGGTTGCATCGCTGGCGATCGGGGCGCTGGCACTGGCCTCTTCAACCTCGCATCTTGGGCGCCCGATCTACGCGTATCGCGCGTTGAAGATGTGGAGACGGTCCTGGCTCAGCCGCGAAGTTCTGCTGTTCGGCTGTTTTTCTGGGTTGGCTGGACTGTATGCCGCGTCCTTATTGCTCGGATTACCGTTGAGCGCGCCGCTTGGGGGCGTGACTGCGTTCAGCGGACTTTGTGGCATCGCAGCAAGTGCTTTCATTTACCTGGTCCCGGCGCGCCCTTCGTGGAATAGCAAGTTCACCATCGCTGATTTCTTTTTGACCGCGGTTGTGCTCGGGCCGCTGTTCGCAGTCTGGATCGGGGCTGCCCATGTGCGTTTGCTAATGCTGGTTGCAGTGGTCGCGGCTTCAGCGCAGATACTAAACCAGGCACTGCGGTTTATTCGGCTGATTGCGTTCAGACGTATTCGAACTGCAGGCTTCCGCACGGTTGCTGTCTACGACATTCGGCCGGCCATTGTTGCTGCGATGTAGTTCTTCTGCTCGTCGGGCGGAATCGCTCTTCCCCTGTCCGGATTCGCATCTGACGCCGGTTCGCTGCTCTGCCTATCGCTGTTACGGGAGAAGTCCTTGGCCGCTATCTGTTCTACGTCAGCGTGGTCCCGAAAAACATGGCTGCCCCTTATCTCGCGGCTCAAGGGAGCGCGCAGCATGAATCTCTGCCGAAAGCTAGGACTTGGATATTCTCGCGAATGAGTATGCGTACGGCGAGAGATCCGCAATATGGCTACACTTCAGAGCAGAAGATTCCCGAACACTGGGTGCCACGACTTGCGGATATTGCTCGGTGGGTTGCGGAATGTTCGTCGGAGTCAAGCATGGTCGCGCCGTTACCGTGCGTGGCAACCCGAGCATCCCGTCAATCTCGGAAAGCTTTGTCCAAAGGGCTTGTCGGAGCACTACACGCTCGAAGCCTCCCAACCGGGCAAAGCATCCTCTGCTGCGCAAGAAGCGGCAAACTGGTGCCGGTGAGCTTGGGACGAGGCTCTGAGCGCGATGGTCGAGAAATTTCGCAGCCACGCAAAAACGATATGGCGCCGACGCTCTGGGCGTGATCAGTACCGGACAATTGGTCACGGAAGAGTTCTATACGCTTGGGAAACTCGTCCAACTTGGGATTGGGCACAAAGAATTACGACGGCAATACGACTCTCTGCATGGCGAGCGCCGTGTCTGGCTACAAACGGTCATTCGGCAGCGACGGGCCGCCGGGCGCTTATGAAGACCTGCAGAAAGCCGACGTTATTTTTCTGATTGGCGCCAACATTGCCGACAACCATCCGATTCTTATGCCAGCATCTGGAAGCAAATTCCAGGAAAACCTTGATTGTTGCTGATCCGCGAGTCACCAAGACCGCGATGATGGCCGATCTGTTCTTGCCGCTGAAACCGCGATCCGACATCGCTCTGCTGAACGGATTGATCCATCTGCTGATTCGACGGGGCAAATTGATTGCGAGTACATCGCGAAGCACACGACAGCGGATTCGTGGAGCTCGCACGGTTCGTCGAGGAATATACGCCTACGTACGTCGCACAGATTACCGGGCTTAAGTGAAGACCTGATTATCAAAACCGCAGATCTCTATGGAAATGCGCAGGCGGCCTTCATCGGATGGACCATGGGGGTGAACCACAGCACCCAAGGCGCGGAGACGGTCAATGCGATTAACAATCTTGCGCTGATCACGGGAAACATCGGTCGCGCCGGCGCTTCTCCTTTCTCGATCACCGGACAGTGCAATGCGATGGGCACTCGCGAGGCCGGCTTCGCTTCGAGCTTTGCCGGGATACCGGAAGTTTGAAGATGCGCGAAGATCGAGAGCAGTTGGCGCGCTTGTGGAAGATCGATCCGTGATCGTATTCCGACTTCACGAGGCTTGGCCTATCCCGACATCATCGAGGCCGCCGTCGGCAAGAAGATTCGTGCACTTTGGATCATTGCCACCAATCCGATTGTTTCCTTTCCGAATCTCGATGTCCTGAAGCAAGGGCTGGAGACACTGGACTTTCTCGTCGTGCAGGATGGATTTCATCCCACACCGACCACGCGAGATCGCGCATCTGGTCTTCCAGCCGCGATCTGGGGTGAGAAAGAGGGAACGTACACCAACTCCGAGCGGCGCGTCAGCAAGGTAAATTGCGCCGTCAGCCCGCCGGGCGAAGCGAAAGCGGATTTCGATATTTTTCTGGACGCTGGCGTCGAAGCTTGGCTGCCGTGACGAGTTGTTTCCCGGCTGGACAGCGCCCGAGCACGCGTTTGAAGAATGGAAGCGGGTGTCGAAAGGCCGACTCTGCGATTACTCGGGTCTTACTTACGAGTTGCTGGATCGGCATAACGGAATTCAGTGGCCCTTTCCGGAAGGCGCCTCTGAGGTGGGTACCACCCGCCTCTACAGTGATGGACGCTTTCCAACTGAAGACGGGAAGGCTCGGCTTTTCTGCGTAGAGTGGACTCCTTTTCCCGAGCAACCCAACCAGGAGTTCCCCTTCGTCCTCAACACTGGCCGCACAGTCGAGCATTGGCACACCCGCACGAAGACGGGCCAAGTCCCGATCCTGGAGCGAATGGCGCCAAATGCCTGGCTGGAAATGAATACCCGCGATGCGCAAGCTTTACGGTTGAAACCACACGATCGCGTTGATGTAGTTTCGCGGCGAGGCCGGGTTCCGAATGTCGAATTGCGGGTGACAGAGATCGTCGCACCCGGCCAGGTATTCATGCCCTTTCATTTTGCGGAGTCCAACGCCAACCAGATAACCCAAAGCGCCTTCGATCCGATTTCTCGCGAACCGAACTATAAGCAGTGCGCAGTGTCGGTGCAGCTGAGCAAGTCTGCGAAGCAAAAGGGACGCACAAAGGGTGGGCGGCGCCAATTCTAGCCGCATTGTTCGATATTCCGAGGTTTCTCGGGCCAATCCAAATTGGAGGAACTGTGAAAGCGACGACTGATTCCGATGGCAGAGTCCAACGTATTCATCTGCTCGATTTCGGCAGCATGCCCATGCGTGCGTTTCATCTTTCCTGGTTTGCGTTTTTCTTGAGTTTCATTGCCTGGTTTGGAATCGCGCCCCTGATGGCCATCGTTCGTGACGATCTGAAACTGACGAAGGCTCAGGTCGGAAATACTGTGATCGCATCAGTGGCCATCACCATCTTTGCGCGCTTGCTCACCGGCTGGCTCTGTGATCGATTCGGGCCGCGACGGACTTACTCCGCGTTATTGTTGTTCGGCTCTTTCCCTGTGATGGGGATCGGCTTTTCCCATTCGTATCATTCTTTCTTGCTCTTTCGCCTCGCCATTGGCCTGATTGGCGCCTCTTTCGTCGTGACCCAATATCACACTTCCGTGATGTTCTCTCGCTCCGTAGTGGGCACCGCGAACGCCATCACCGCCGGGTGGGGCAATCTTGGTGGGGGTGTCACGCAATGGCTAATGCCTCTTGTGTTCGGGGCCTTCGTCGGCTTGACCGCCGACAAGTACCTGAGCTGGAGACTGGCAATGATTGTTCCCGGCGTGCTCATGCTGCTCACGAGCGTTGCCTATTATCGTTTGACCGAGGACACTCCCGATGGAAGAGCGTTTGTGCCACGGACCGGAGGTGCAGCCTTCTGGGAAGCGGCACGCGATTATCGTGTCTGGGTTCTGTTCCTGCTCTACGGCGCGTGCTTTGGAGTAGAAATTACGGTGGATAACGTCGCGGCTCTGTATTTCAAGGATTCCTTTCATCTGGGTTTAAAGCTCGCCGGAATTCTCGCCAGCCTGATTGGTATGATGAATCTCTTCGCCCGTGCTCTGGGAGGCATGGTTGGCGATTGGGCCGGGAATCGATGGGGCCTCAATGGCCGTTCGCGCCTGCTTGGGCTCACGATCTTCCTTGAGGGGTTGCTGATGGCCTTGTTCTCGCGGATGACCGCGCTCGGTCCTGCGGTCGCTGCGTTTCTTCTGTTTGGGCTTCTGGTGTGTATGGCCTGTGGCGTGACCTACGCCGTGGTCCCGCTGATTCGCCCTCGTGCCGTAGGATCGGTCTCCGGCATTGTTGGTGCGGGAGGTAATGCCGGAGCAGTGTTTGCTGCCATGTTGTTCAAATCAGAACGTCTCTCTGGAGCAACAGCATTCTTCATTCTGGGGACTGTGGTCGTCGGCGTCGCGTTCTCAGCGCTTGCGTTGCGATTCGGCGAAGAGAGGGTTGCAGAGCCGGAGATGGAACTTGGCCAGGGTCTTGTGGCGGCGGACTGAAGAATTCTGGCACTCACCGCCCGAGAACGGCGGCTTCAAATTGTCCGTCAGTGTTTGGTCGAGCGAATCATCGTTACCGGACCAAGCAGACCGGAGGCCACGAGTTTCGAGTCTGCCCTGTAGTACTTTGGCGACGTGAATGTATAAGTCTGCGCGACATTCGGCTGACGATCTCCAATAATGCGGTTCACCCAGGCGTTCGTCACTCTGATCTCAAGGATGTTCCTTCCCGGTTTTAAAGCGCTGGTGATATCGGCGCGATAGGGAGTCTTCCAGAGAATCCCGAGCGGCTTGCCATTGATTGCGACCTCAGCCAAGTTCTTGACATCGCCGAGGTCGATCGATAGGCGAGTCCCTGGGGCAAACCAGTCGGATGGAGCTTCGATCGTCTTTGTGTATGTTCCCTTGCCGGAGAAGTATTTGACGCCTTCGTCGCTGCTGTCGTTCCAGGACATCAACTTGTCGATCGTGATCTTCGCCGGAGCGCCGAGGTTCGCCTCGAAGCTGAGGTCCCAGGGACCATCGATGGTTGCCAGCGTGGAATCGATGGTTGTGGGCAGAGTTCGCGAGGGAGTTTTCGCGGGTTTCCGGAAGACCACGAACACTGTACCCCAAGGGGCCAGGCGAAAGGGCACGGTCGTACGCCCATTGGCGATTTGAAAGGATGCAGCTCCATGGTTCCCGTATCCGCGTGCCACAACTCAGCTTCTTTTCCTGTCAGGCGGAAAGTGACGTCCAGAGTTTCATCGTGATCATTTCGATTGTCGACGTAGTAGAGATCTCCATCTGGCAGCTTGCGATGAACGAACAACACGTTGGTGTCCGATTCGGGTTTGGTGTAGTCGAAGTCGGGAGCGATTCCCATCGCGCTGAGGGTCTCTGCAAGATTTTTGTCCCCATGCACTCGGCCCTTGCCCAGGGAACTGCCGCTTCCAGAGCCCCATAGCTGGTCCGCAATGTTTTGGAACTCCTTAGGATCGTCGCTCAGGCTGGGGGTGTCCGTTGGCTTGACGCCTGTGACTATCGCGCCAGACTGAACCAGGTCGCGAATCTTACGCAACACCGGCAAAGACATGTGCTGGCTATCGAGGATCAAGCGCCAGAACGCGATAACTGCATGCCACTGGGCGTAGCCAGATGACCGTCGTGGCATGTGAATAGCGTGAATAAGCGCATCAGCGTTCACGATAATCGAAGTTGTAGCCCGCGGGAACATCCGGCAGGCTTCGTCCGCGAACAGGGCGGTAATGTTGGAATCTTCGCCGTAGAAGTAAGCAACATCGGCAACGAACATGCCCTTGCTGCAGCAGATAGGAACTGCGCGCCAGGTACGATGATCCAGGGTTTCGCCAGTTCCGCCCAGGTCTCGTTGCGGTTGAACCACTGGCCATAGGGTCCCAGGCCGAGCCCGGGCTTTTGTCGAGCAGACGGCTGGTGAACCGAGGTGTGAATCACAAAGCGGTTCAGCCCCATCGCCAATTCCTTGTCGGCGGTGGGCTTCAGGGTGTCAGGCGACCAGGTCCAGGCGCCGCGGCTGGCAGTCAGCGATTCTGCGGCTACCAGATTCTGTGCCGTAAATGTGCGCCACCGAGGCGGATTCGCGGATGTCGGCGTTGTAGCCGATACTGCTCGTTGTTTACGCCCGGCCTCTGCGTCCACATGGCGCACATGGGGACGTCGGCGTGCGCTTGACCTCCATGCCGTCGCCGATGAAGGCGCGGCCCTGATTCGTGCGACTCGCTGTAGCGGCCCATGCCGCGCTGCGTGCAGGATGTCAGTGATCTGATCGTAGTGATACTCGGCGAGTAAGTCGCCGATGGTCTTGCGGAAATCCCAAAGGAAGCGATCGCTGCCTTCGGCGCTCTCGACGACGCGGCCGGTCGAGTACGGGCAGCCACGGGCGCGGGTCGTAGCCGCGGCGCTTGGTGAACTCGGCCATCATGTCGTCGGTCCAGTTCTCCGTGCCGGCTTCCCAACTGTCAGTGATCACGTAGTGTAGGCCGCGTTTGCCCATCAGGGGACCGACCGCGCTCTTGTAGTTGTCGAGATATTGTCATGTATGCTTTACGATCCTCGCGGTTTAGCTTGTCGACTTCAAGGCCGGTAGCTTCCGGAGATGCTGGATGGTTCGTGACCCCTGTGAGCGAGTAGCCGAAACGCAACACGACCCAGTTTCCGGCTGGCGGCGTCCACTCGAGAGTACCGTCGGGCCGCATCTTTGAAGTGAGATCGATGATGTTACGTTTTCGAATAGCGTCGGCGGCCGCAACTGGCGGAGTTGGAAAAGAATCGAGCCCGATGAGGTTGGCGAAGCCCGCTTTTTCCTCAAATCGGCTGACACGGGCTTCAGGATGAAGGACGAGCTCCGCAATCTCAAAATTGGGGTTCGGCTTCATGCCGCTGGAATCGCCAACAGGAGTCTCGACGTCGAATCGTGTCTCTCTGGGAGCTGCGGGCGGTTTAGTGAAGAACGCCACCCGGAAGAAACGAGCGCTGGCGGCGGGAAATCCGATGGTGTGTTCGCGGCCGCCGTCGTTCGGAATGTCGACGAGTTTGCGGAAGGTCTGGCCCTCGTCACTGGCCTCCACGTCAGCCACGGACTCGGCAGCACCAAACCTGTTCGTGGCAACTGCGGCGGGATCGTTAAGCACCAGCGTGACGGCGTGCATCGTTTGCGGAGAAGAGAATTCATATTGCACCCATGCCTGTTGTCCCACAGGTGCCTTGGGCAGTTGTGCCGTTCTAACCAGATCGCCATCGGAAAGAAGAGGCAAATCGAGGGCTCCAGTGCTCGAAGTGATTTTGGGCTGCAAAGCAGACAGCGGGACATCGTTCCCAGGCGCACGGTAGGCGATTACCGCCGTGTCAGCATAGAAGGATGGTCTAGCGTCTTCGGCATGCGCGCTGATCGCGACCAAAGGTATGTTTTGGAAAGGACCGCTTACTTCAGGAGGATGAGGAAGGACGCCACTGAAAGCCTTACCACCCTCAATTCTGGTTTCACTCCACACCACTTTTTTCATGCCCTGATTCGGCTTTACCCATGGACCGCCGGATTCGCTCCATCCCGGAGATCCGGCAATCGCTTCTTCGAGCCCAAGTTGATCTGCCAGGGTTGTGGCATAAAGGAACGCGTCTTTCCACTCGGCTGTCATGTAAACCAAACGCTTGTCGACCAGTTTCGGGGTGCTCAGCGATGCGTCGAAGTTTTGAAATCCACCTATCCCGACACGGTTCATCCATTCCAGATCCAGCTTGATGCCTTCCTTGGTGATGTTGCCGTTCATCCAATGCCACCACACCCGCGGTTTGGCGGAGTTTGGCGGGTTCTTGAAACCATCTTCGAGAGCGGATGTCGTATTCTGTGCGAAGACCGGCGCCGCCAGAATTCCAGCGAGGGACAACACTGCAATTCCGATGGTGTTGAGAATATGAGAGCGGTTCATAAATGGCCTCTGTCTCCGTCGCGCGGAGCATCTCTCCGAATTCATAAGCTGCATCACGCATGACCCGGATGCAGCTTGTCCAAGGGCGTACGACTTACAGACGGGCCGATATTTTCTGCATTGCATCCAGCTTCAGGGAGTGACGTGTTGGAAGTTTGGTTCTTGCCCTTCTGTCCTTGCTAGTTTCGCTAGAGCATCATTGGGATAGTAATGATCTACCGTCCCCGGCGTAATGAGTTTGTGATCTACGAATACCGCCGGAGGGACTGGCCGTTGGTTGAGGATGTCGAGGCTGACGCGAATCAGGTTCTCTCCGTAGCGCTCGGGGAAGTAGGCCACCGAACCGATAAACCGAGTCTTGGGCTGACGGAGTTCCGCGCGTCCTTCTGGTGAAGCATTCTGCCCCATCACGGCACAGTTATCTGCCCTGCCCGCCTCCTGAAACGCTCGCAGGGCGCCGAGCGCGCTTGGATCATTAATAGCCCCAACCAGAACGTGCTTAGAGCGCGAGGAGCGCAAGTGTCTGCGTGCCGCCTCAAAGCTCTTTCCGAGTTCTCCGTCGCCTTCGAGGTAAGTGACACGACAATTTGCAGCGGAGGGCAAGACCAGATTGAGACCCACCAGCAAACCCGATAGCCGCATCCGAGGAAGATTTCCCGCGCGCTTAAGTTCGAGCAGAAGAATCTCGTCGGCCTCCGAGTGCCAGCGCTCCTTCACCCATCGTCCCAGATACCGCCCGGCAATCAAACCGGCCTCGTAGTTATTGGCGCCGTAATAGGTAGCGCCCGGATGAGGAATATCGATGGCGATCATAGGAATGCCGGCTTCACGATACTTCGCAGCTACGATAGGCGCGACCTCCTCGTCAGTTTGGAACTCAATCGCCAGATCGACCTTCTCCCGCACCAACAGGTCGGCGTTGCGCTGCGCAGTTTTGGCGCTGTAGCGGTTGTCGAGGCAGATCAGTTCGATGCTCTCAGCAACTGCAGCTCTCTGCAGGCTCTCTGAGACCTCCTTCGAGAACTGGTAGTCGGTGCCTTGGGCCGCATATCCCAAGCGATAAAGTCGTTGTTTCCACGGACGGACGCGCGACTGATAAAGATTCTGACCAACCTTGTCGATCATCCCGCATTTCTCAAGCGTATAGAGAAGTCGAAACACCATGGTTTTCGGCAGGCCGCAACGTAGGGAAATCTCTTTCAGGGCCAGCGCTTCGCCAGGAGCGCGAAACGCGGTCAACAGTTGAGAGGAGTGAACGATGGATTTAACGAGGTATCGATCCCGAGGCTGAGCGGCGGGGCTCATAGGATTCGGACATGATGATCCATTTTTGGCATTTTGCAAAGCGAAATTTGCGTCGAATCCGTGGAATAGCGCTGGAGGCGTTTGCCCTAATCGGACTGGAGTGAAACTACAAGTTCACCCGCAGGAAAAGTCGTGGCCGCGCAGGGATTCTCGGCCGGAAGACGGCACCTCCCGAGAATTCCCAATAAGATCGCTAATGTTGTCCTCAGGTGCGAATCATCGGTGTCAGCACATCTCCGGCATGAACCAACATTCGAGGGACGATCCTATAAAGTAAAATCATTGAGGACGCTCGCTCATCGTGACCGCCTGATCGTGTGAGTTATTGCGAAACAGAACTCTCGCGCTGTGCTCGGTTTTGGTCGTGCGTGCGGGAGGCGATATTTCGCAGCGCGAAACTGCGAGGATCGTTCAAGAAAACCGTGACGGCCACGCCGAAACGCAGGTAATCTTCCGTCCCGGGGAGAGGTTCGCGTGAACTCATCTATAAGTGAGAAGGTTTTTGCGGCGCTCGAGACATTTCGTATTGAACTGCCATCCTGGGGTTTCGCCAATACCGGGACTCGCTTCGGAAAATTCATCCAACCCGCGGCAGCTACCAATACCGAAGAGAAGTTTAGCGATGCAGGCCAGGTGCACCTTCTGACGGGGGTTTGTCCGACCGTGGCTCTGCATGTGTTGTGGGATTGCCCCGATGGCGTGCAAAGCACGGAAGACATCAGGCGCTTTGCCAGTCGCTACGCCGTAGCGGCTGGATCGATCAATCCTAATCTCTTCCAGGATCAAGAATACAAGTACGGATCGTTCGGTAACCCCGAAGCCTCGATCCGCAAACACGCTTTGCAGCACACCAAAGACAGCATTGAAATCGCGCACCGCCTGAACAGTAGAGACATTTCTCTCTGGTTTGCAGATGGTTCGAACTATCCCGGCACGGCTAACATCAGACAACGCAAGCAGTGGTTTGCCGACACATTGAGAGAAGCGCATCGAGAGCTGTCACCAGACCAGCGAATGCTGGTCGAATACAAACCGTTCGAACCGGCTTTCTATCACACTGACATCGGCGACTGGGGAATGGCGTTGCTTCTTTCCCGAGCGGCCGGGCCTCAAGCGAAGGTGCTCGTCGATACCGGACACCATTATGCCGCGCAGAACATCGAGCAAATCGTGGCATGGCTGCTTTCCGAGAACATGCTCGGTGGTTTCCACTTCAATGACCGGCGATACGCAGATGACGACCTGACAATGGGCTCGATCGATCCCTATCAGGTCTTCCGGATCTTTCACGAGATTCGATTTTTCGAGTGGGAAACCGGCCAGCGGGCGGACGTCGCTTACATGGTGGATCAGAGCCACAATCTGAAGGGCAAGATCGAGGCCATGATTCAGACCGTGACGACCGCGCAGCAGCTTTTTGCGAAAGCAGCGTTGGTTGATGCCGACAAACTCGCCGTGGCGCAGAACAGGTGCGATCTCGTGCGAGCGGAATCGCTTCTTCAAGATGCTTTTGCGACCGATGTCCGAGCGGTGATTCAAGACTGGAGAGATTCCAAAGGCTTACCCAGAGATCCGATGGAGGCATTTCGGCAAAGCGGCTATCTCGAGCGGATCACGAAAGAGCGGGCGGCGAAGAATGCCCACAACGTTTCGTCCTATGCCTAACCCCGCTCACTCTAAACCATACCTCGCTTTCGATCTGGGCGCTGAAAGCGGGCGCGCCGTCCTTGCGCGTCTGCAATCGGGAGTTCTCACCACGGAAGAAGTGCATCGCTTCCCGAACGAACCCGTGGAATACGCGGGTTCACTTCATTGGGACGTTGTGCGGCTGTGGTTGGAGATGCGGAAGGCACTCTCGAAATTGGAAGGCGTCGAGTTGTCGGGGATTGGCATCGATGCGTGGGGGGTGGACTATGCGCTTCTCGGCGAACGTGGCGAGTTACTGCAAAATCCATATCACTACCGCGACCGGCGGACCGAAGGCATCATGGAAGAAGTATTTCGGAAGGTGCCGAGAGAGGAGATTTACGGGGCGACCGGTGTTCAATTCATGCCCATCAATACGCTCTACCAGCTCTTTGCAGCGCAGCGAGATACTCCCGGCATTCTGAAGGCAGCAAAGCAACTCGTGACGGTACCGGATCTCTTCAATTTGTGGCTGACTGGAAATGCCGTTTGCGAATTCACCAACGCAACGACGACTCAATTGGTCAATCCGGTGCGGCGCGCATGGGCGACGGATCTAATGCAAAAGCTGAGCCTGCCGTCTGATTTACCTGCTCAAATGGTCGAGCCTGGCACGATCATCGGAACCCTGCTGCCTGGCATCGCTCAACATTCATCTCTCGTGGGGACCTCTGTAATCGCTCCGGCCTGCCATGACACTGGTTCGGCCGTGGCAGCAATTACGGCGCGCAATGGCACCGCATTCCTTAGCTCTGGAACATGGTCGCTAATCGGGATCGAACTGGACGGGCCAATCATTACTCCGCAGGCTCTCAAGCTGAACTTCACGAATGAAGGTGGGGTGAACGGAACGACGCGCCTCTTGAAGAACGTGATGGGGCTCTGGATATTGCAGGGCTGTAGAAATTGCTGGACGGCACGAGGCCAGTCGCCTGACTATCGCGAACTTGTCGAGTTGGCTGGCCGCGAGCCGGCATTTGCGCATCTCGTGGACCCGGATGACGAGGCCTTTCTTCGTTCCGCGGATGTACTCTCCGTCATCGACGATTTCTGCAAAAAGACAAATCAGCCTGTGCCAAAAACTCCCGGTGCTTACGTGCGTTGTGTTCTGGAGAGCCTGGCGTTGAAGTATAGGCTGGTTCTGCGGAGTCTCGAGCAGCTTTGCGGAAAGCGAATCGAACAAATCCGCGTAATCGGCGGAGGCTCAAAGAACCATTTGTTGAATCAATTCACGGCGGATGCGACGGGAAGAAGAGTACTTGCCGGTCCGGCTGAGGCTGCGGCGCTGGGAAACATCGGCATCCAGATTCTGGCAACTAGCGAAGCGGCGTCGCTTGAGGAAGTCCGGTGCATCATTGACCGGTCTTTCCCCACAGAAGTTTTTGAGGCCCGTGACACCGATCAGTGGGAGCGACATATCGTACGCTTCGAGCAATATTGCGAGATGATCTATGCCTGAAATCAAAGAAACTACGCACCTGAAAGATTTGTGGAACGAGGAGCGCGCCCGCGAACTGAATGGAAATCAATTGGCTCTCTTGCGGTACCGCTCGAATTTGTTGGGCGCGGATCTCCGCATCACCAATTTCGGGGGTGGAAATACAAGCTCGAAGATCGAACTCCCTGATCCATTCACCGGCAATCCAGTGCGCGTCCTTGCCGTGAAGGGAAGCGGCGGCGATATAGGGTCGATCACCGAGTCAGGCTTTGCTCTTCTCTATCTCGATCGTCTCGAGCAGTTGAAGGAACTGTATCGCGGCGAAAAGTATGAGGACGAGATGGTTCGCTATTATCCGCTCTCGGCATTTGGCGAAAACCGGGTTGCTGCCTCCATTGATACCCCGTTACATGCCTTCTTACCGTTCTTGCACGTCGATCACCTGCATCCAGATTGGGCTATCGCGCTGGCAGCCAGCGCCAACGGCAACCGCAAACTGGAACAGTTCAATAAGGAATTCGATCGCAAAATCATCTGGGTGCCTTGGCAGAGGCCCGGCTTCGAACTGGCGCTTCTGATCGAACGAACGGTGGAAAAGAATCCCGGCGCCGAAGGCTTGATCCTCGGAGGCCATGGCCTGTTCACCTGGGGGATGACCCAACGTGAGTGCTACTTGAACAGCATTCATACCATCGACCAGATGGGAGAATTCATCGTTCGGCATCAGGCAAAGAAAGGCCCTGTGTTTGGCGGAGCCAAATGTTCGCCGCTTCAAAATCGCAGGGAAATTGCGACTCAGGTCCTACCTGCGTTGCGTGGTGTGGTTTCCTCGAACCGCCGAGTGGTGGCGCATTATGCCGATGACGATGACGCGCTGACCTTCGCCGACTCCAAGTGGGCGAAGGAGTTGAGTTCGTTGGGCACCAGTTGTCCCGACCATTTTCTGCGGACTCGAGTCTGCCCGTGGTTCCTGAGCTGGGACCCGGCAAAAGAAGACATTCAGACTCTCAAGAGCCACATTCGCGGCGAGGTCGAGGGCTATCGCGCGGAATACAAAAAGTATTACGCACAATGGGCTACAGCCGATTCCCCGAAGCTGCGCGACTCTAATCCCTCAGTCGTTGTTGTTCCCGGCCTGGGTCTGTTCGGGTTTGGCAAGAACAAGAAAGAAGCGCGGATTACGACCGAGTTCTTCATCAATGCCATCCACGTGATGGCGGGGGCCACTGCGTTGGAAGACGGAGACGTTCCTCATCCGTTGCCGCAGGCGCGTCATACCGAACAATCCCAGCAGTTCACGCAATTTCATAATTATGTCGCGCTGCCAAGGTCGGAGGCGTTTCGGATCGAATACTGGGCTCTGGAGGAAGCCAAACTGCAGCGCATGCCGGCTGAAGCGGAATTTAGCCGAAAGATTGCGCTGGTCATCGGCGGAGCCAGTGGAGTCGGCCGGGAAGTTGCCCTGTTGCTCGGGCGAAAAGGATCTCACGTTGTGGTCGCTGATTTCGACCAGCAGGGGGCAGTCAAGGTAGCGGATGAAGTTGGCGCGGTTGCCTCACCGGAATTTGTAGCGTTGACTGCGGTTGATCTCAGTTCCTCCGCATCTCTCGCCGACGCCGTCCGGTTCACGATCTCAAAATTCGGCGGCATCGACATCGTTGTGAACACTGCAGCCATCTATCCGGTGGCTGGAGCCGAGGGCGAGTTATCCGAAGCGCAATGGGCGGAGACTTTCCTGGTTAACGTAACCGGAAACTACCTGCTTGCCAACCAGACGGAGTGGGTATTCAAGGATCAAAACCTGCCTGCCACAATGGTACTGACCAGTTCGGCAAATGCCGTAGTCCCCAAGAAGGGAAGCGAAGCCTACGATACAAGTAAGACAGCTCTGAATCATCTGATTCGCGAGCTCGCCATCAAGCTCGGTCCCTATGTTCGGGTCAATGGAATAGCGCCAGCCACGGTGGTCGCGGGTTCGACGATGTTTCCCCGTGATCGTGTGATGCAATCACTGCAGAAGTACAAGATCGACTTCTCGGAGAGCGAAACTACGGAGGAACTTCGTAGCAAGTTAGCTGATTTCTATGCCCAGCGAACTCTGACCAAGCGCCCGATCTTGCCGCAAGATTGCGCCAATGCCATCGCCTGGCTTGCCGGAGATCAGAGCGGGAAGACGACGGGACACGTGATTCCGGTGGATGGCGGTTTAACCGAAGCGTACTTGCGTTAAAGGAGCGATTCTAATGAAACGCGTCTGCTTCGTGCTGCAGGTCAAACCGGAGAGGCTTCAAGAATATAGGGAACGTCATCGGCAGGTATGGCCCGAAATGCAAGCTGCGCTCCGTGAAACCGGATGGGGCAACTATTCCCTGTTTCTGCGCGACGATGGGCTCCTGGTCGGGTATCTGGAGACTGAGGATTTTGAACAGGCGCGGGCCGGGATGGCGGGGCGCGAAGTGAACGATCGTTGGCAACGTGAGATGGGAGGCTTTTTCGTTCAACCGGATGGAGTTCTTCCGGATCGCGCGATGCGCCCGCTGGAAGAAGTCTTCCACTTGTAGCTCGCATTTGAGGACGAAATGAATCCTAACCCGGCACTGGGTGTCTTTTTTCATTGGCTCGGCGGCCTTGCTTCAGGCAGTTTCTACGTTCCTTACAAAGGCGTGAAACTGTGGGCATGGGAGACTTACTGGCTGGCCGGAGGATTCTTCAGTTGGATCATCGCTCCGTGGATTCTGGCTTCCTTTCTCACCAAAGACTTATTCGCAGTGCTGGGCCAGGCTCCTCCGGCCGCTCTGTTCTGGGCTTTTTTCTTCGGGCTCCTGTGGGGAGTTGGCGGACTTACGTTCGGATTGACCATGCGCTACCTCGGCCTGTCGCTTGGCATGGCGGTTGTGCTTGGACTGTGTGCTGCGTTCGGCACGCTGATGCCGCCGATCTTCCGTGGTCAGTTCATCACTCAAGTCGTGGGGACGAGCTCGGGGCGCGTGATTCTGTTTGGGATTTTTATTTGCCTCGTCGGGATTACAGCCGCCGGCCTGGCAGGCATAGCGAAAGAACGCGTCATGTCTCCCGAACAACAGAAAGCAGCGATAGAGGAGTTTGATCTTCGCAAGGGAATCGGGGTGGCCGTTCTCTCCGGGGTGATGAGCGCGTGTTTCGCTTATGGCCTGGCCGCAGGCGATCCCATCAAGGCACTCACCATACAGCATGGCACCGCGAAGCTCTGGCAAGGGTTGCCGGTGTTAATCGTCGTATTGGTCGGTGGCTTTCTCACAAACTTCATCTGGTGCCTCATCTTGTTGCGGCGCAATAAGACCGGATATCAGTTCTTCAATGCCCACATTCGCACAGTTGGACACATCGACGAGCCGATCATTGAAACCGCACTGGACGCGCCCAGCCGGGAAGTAGTGGAGAACGTTCGTTCCCACCAAAGCTCCGCTCCGGTTGCCGTGCTGACACAGACACCTGCCGCGGAGTTACATCCACGCGCGCCGATGCTGCGTAATTATCTCCTGTGTGCACTCGCGGGCACGACCTGGTACTTCCAGTTTTTCTTCTACACCATGGGCGAAAGCCAGATGGGCCGCTATGGTTTTTCAAGCTGGACCCTCCACATGGCTAGCATCATCATCTTCAGCAGCCTGTGGGGGATCGGCTTCAAGGAATGGAAAGGTGCCGGCGTTCGCGCCGGATCTCTCCTTACGTTGGCGTTGTTTCTACTGGTCGCGTCTACCGTGATTGTCGGCTACGGCAATTATCTGGGCGTGGCTAACAACTGACGTTAGTGTGAGCTCTGACCCGCAGGCCCGAGAGCCGGCATCCGCAGGTTTCCCCGCGATTCACGGGCCGCATGCTTCCCAGCCGAACCCTGCCAACCGAGGAATCGCGATGAATCGAGTATGCCGATTCATGCATCGAAAAGATATGAGTGTTATCGACGAATTTGAACGCCAAGTATCGTCGTGGGCGGACGTTGATGTTCACCCGCACAGGTTCGGAGGCTGGGAGTTCCGGCTCGGGGACGCCGAGATTGGACATATTCATACTGGCGGAATCCTCGATATTCCATTTCCGCGATCCGTTCGGGACGCACTCTTGGACGAGGGACTTGCGGAAGAGCACCACTGGGTCCCGAACTCCGGCTGGATCACGTATCGGGTGGGGGGTGAAAACGGCTTGCAGCATGCGTACTGGCTCATGCGGCTCTCCTACCTGAGGTACGTGCTCAAGAGAGCATCGAATGCGCCCGAAGTGTTTGAAAGGGAGAAACAACAGTTAGACTTGACTCCACGTTTTCAATTATTGCTCGAACCGTTTATCCGAAGATCCCGCAAAGAAGTTCCCTCTCAGCACTAATCTTGATAATAAAAGAAAAGAACTGGAAACCCCGCGTTGGCATCTGAGCTTTCAACTGCGAAGCGTATATCTGCCGCTTCGTTACTAGCAATTACGAAACCAGGAGGAGCTATGAAAATCGGCATTATTGGCGCGGGAAACATCGGAGGAACTCTGACTGCTCGCTTGAGAGCATTAGGATATGAAGTTTCGGTGGCGAATTCACGAGGTCCCGAGACTCTCGCGCAACCTGCAAAAGAGACTGGCGCGACAGCGGTGTGGGCCAAGGAAGCGGCGCGAGCAGGAGAGGTAGTGATCGTCACCATCCCCGAGGGACATATACCCGACTTGCCCACCGATTTGTTTGAGGGGGTTCCCGACAACGTGGTCGTCGTCGATACCGGCAACTACTATCCACAACATCGCGACGTTCGCATTCCGGAGATTGAAACTGGAATGCCGGAGAGCCGCTGGGTGGAAAAACAACTTGGCCGACCAGTGGTCAAAGCCTTCAACAACATCTATGCGCGACATCTGATGGAGCTTGGGCGTCCTGCAAATGCCGTAGGCCGGATTGCGCTTCCGGTCGCTGGCGATGACCCGGCGGCGAAAGCGGTCGTTATGAAGCTGGTGGACGAGTTGGGTTTCGATCCCGTTGATTCCGGCGGCCTCGATGAATCCTGGCGCCAACAACCCGGTACCCCGGTGTATACGTCGGACCATGATGTCGAGGGCGTGATCGCCGCATTGGCACAGGCAAGCAGGAAGCGTCCGCCACAATTCCAGGCGACCGAGAGAAGCCCTGCCGAACACGCGAAGAGTGCATAAACCTGTCACGCGGTTCGAACTCGAGTCTGGGATGACAGGCGCGGTCACATTCGCGACCGCGCTCTTGAATGCCGTTCAGTCGGCGCCGCTGGTTTCAACCCGCTTTCGCGCTTCGCTCGATCTCGCCGACTCGCCTGCAGCAATTCCGAGACCACTGCGGCAGGGGAAATCCGTCTACCGATTTGGCCATTAGCCTATTCAATGTGAATCGCGGGCGACGCCTGCTCCACTGCGGCCGACAAGAAAATCCATATCTGCGCCAAGATGTGCTTGCTGGACATGCTCGACATAAAGCTTCTCGTATCCGCGGGCCGGAGGAGCCGGAGGAGTCCACTTGGCGCGCCGGCTGGCGAGAGTCGCATCATCAACTTCTAGGCGAATGGCTCGCTGCGCGACATCGAGCGAGACGAAGTCCCCGGGTTGCACCAGCGCCAGCGTGCCTCCGGCAGCCGCCTCCGGTGAAATGTGCAGAACCACGGTGCCGTATGCCGTCCCGCTCATACGCGCATCGGAAATCCGCACCATATCGGTTACACCTTTGCGCAGGAGTTTAGGCGGCAGAACCATGTTGCCGACTTCCGCCATGCCGGGAAAACCGCGCGGTCCGCAGTTCTTCAGAACCATCACGCAATTCTCGTCGATATCCAAATTCTCATCGTTGATGCGGCCATGAAAGTCCTCGATGGACTCGAACACCACGGCGCGCCCGCGATGTTGCAGAAGTTGCGGGCTGGCGGCAGATAGCTTAATAACCGCGCCGTCGGGAGCGAGATTGCCTCGCAATACAGTGATTCCTGCGTTTGGCTTGAAGGGATCGGAGTAGCGGTGGACGACGTCGCGATTCCAGCAGGGTGCAGATGCGACATTTTCTCCGATGGATTTGCCGTTCACGGTGAGAGCTTCGCGATTGAGCGCACCAGACTCCGCCATCTCGCGCAGCACAGCCGGCAAGCCACCGGCATAGAAAAAATCCTCCATCAGATACTTGCCGGAAGGTTGAAGATCGACCAGGCAGGGCAGGTTCGCACCGAGGCGGTCGAAATCGTCGAGTTCCAGCGGGACTCCAATACGACCTGCGATGGCAATCAAATGGATGACGGCGTTGGTCGAGCCGCCGATTGCCGCATTGGCGCGGATTGCGTTTTCAAAGGCGGCCCGAGTCAAGATCCGGGACATGCAGAGTTCTTCACGCACCATTTCGACAATACGCCGGCCAGTCATCTGCGCCAGAGTGCTACGACGCGCATCAACCGCGGGGATTGCGGCATTTCCGGGCAAGCTCATGCCTAGCGCTTCGACCATGTTAGCCATCGTGGATGCGGTCCCCATGGTCATACAGTGACCTTTGGAGCGATGCATGCAGCTCTCGGCTTCGAAGAACTCGGTGAGCTTCATGGTGCCCGCTCTCACTTGCTCATCCATCTGCCATACACCGGTTCCGGAGCCAAGATCGTGGCCATGGAATTTTCCGGAGAGCATCGGCCCCCCGGAAAGGCCGATGGTTGGAAGGTCGCAGGAGGCTGCGCCCATGAGCAGGGAAGGGGTAGTCTTGTCGCAGCCCATGAGCAGCACCACGCCGTCAATGGGATTGCCCCGGATCGATTCTTCCACGTCCATGCTCGCCAGATTGCGGAATAGCATCGCGGTTGGGCGCAACAGCGTCTCACCCAGCGACATGACGGGAAATTCCAAGGGAAATCCGCCGGCTTCCCAGACGCCACGTTTCACAAAGTCGGCGAGTTCGCGAAAGTGACCGTTGCACGGCGTAAGCTCAGACCACGTGTTACAGATGCCTATCACCGGGCGACCGTCGAACAGATCGTGAGACCAGCCCTGGTTCTTCATCCAACTGCGGTACAGGAAGCCCATCTTGTCCTGCCGCCCGAACCATTCCTGACTGCGGAGTTTCGTCATATGAATGCTTCTCGATTTTCAAGCGTGCCGCGAGAAAGAACGCTTTGATCATATCGTAAGACTGCCGGAGCAAAACGCAACTCTCAAAAAACTTGACGAGAATTGAAGCACGACGGATGATCTTCTGGCTTCAAAAATAAATCACTTCGGAGCGTGTACTACTATGGCGTCGGTGAACGTGAACGGGAGCTTTCGGCGATTACCTAGAGCGTGCAGGTCCTTCGCGACATTTGTGTGCGCATTGCTTGGGCTGTTCTGCTGCAGCGCCGTGGTGCAAGCTCAATCTCAGGCTCCGAAGCCGGATGTCCTGAAGATTTTCTTTGTGGACGTGGAAGGCGGGCAAGCGACATTATTCGTTACGCCGAAGGGGCAGTCGATGTTAGTCGATACCGGATGGCCGGGTCACCAAGGACGAGACGCCGACCGGATTGTAGCCGCGGCAAAGAGTGCGGGGATTCAGAAGATCGATTACGTTCTGATTACTCATTTTCACGAGGATCACGTCGGCGGCGCGCCGCAACTCGCAGAACGCTTTCCCGTGGGAACATTCATTGATCACGGCGAAAATCGAGAGAGCACCGACGCTCCAACCATGCAGGTTTGGCAGGCTTACCAGCAACTGTTGGCCACGGGCAAATACAAGCACATCACCGCCAAGCCGGGCAAGATTCTGCCGGTTCAGGGAATGCGCGCCATGGTCATCAGTGCTGACGGCGCAGTCATTGATCGCCCGCTGATTGGGGCGGGCCAAGAGAATCCAAGCTGTAACGGCGCCGAGAAGTCTCCCGCGGACCAGACCGAAAATGCCCGATCGTTGGGAATTCTGATCACATTCGGCAAGCTTCGGATTCTGGATCTCGGGGACCTGACGAAAGACAAAGAAGCGGAGTTGGTTTGTCCGCGAAATAAGTTAGGGAAGGTCGATATTTATATCGTGTCCCATCACGGCTGGTACCAGAGTGGAAGTCCGGAATTCGTGAATGCGATTGCCCCCCGCGTGGCCATCATGGACAACGGCGCGAAGAAGGGTGGAACGCCGTCCGCGTGGGAGATCATCGAAAAGTCGCCGCGCCTCGCCGATCTATGGCAGGTGCATTTTTCCGAGGAAGGAGGCAGGGCCCATAACGTGCCTGCGGACTACATCGCCAACCTGGAAGGGCAAGATACTGGTAACTCTTTGGAACTGGTCGCCTCGCCAGACGGGAAGTTTGAAGTGTTCAACTCGCGAACGGGGAAGAACAAGGTATATTCGGCGAAATAGCCCAACGATTTCGCGCTCATCCTTACCATGACACTGTGAGCAGTGACAGAGCTTGCCGTGGCAATGCAAATTGCAGATGCACCGTCCGGCCTTCGACCGGGACCCACCGGGGAGAGGTTAAAAGCTGCAACTGTCCAGCCCGCTCCAGCGCGGCGTCCTGACTTTCAGAAAGCGAAAGAGGAGAGCCCATTTCCTTCCACGCGGTGAACGCGTTGCTGTGATCCTGATCGATCCGAAAATGCAGAACCTGGCTGCGCTTGGCTTCTGCCGGCAAGTCGTCCATGCTCAGGTCGATGACGGCGGGAGTAGCGGAGACGTCATCGTCGTGATAATTCCAGATTAGGATCTCAATTTCGTGATCCTTCCGAGTCGCAATAGCGTCGATATCGGGTTGGGTGCGCACGCCCGATTGAAGAACGTCTGCCGCCGAGAGAGAACGGGAACTCACCGTCTTCACCCTCTTGGTGCCGAGCAATCCCAGCATGCGAAATGCATTTAACACCGGTTTATCGATGCCGTCGGTTGCCAATTCGCGGAAACCCTCAAATGGCGGCTGATCTTCGAACTCAAATGCCCATGTTACGGAGCCGAGAAGGTTGATGTGCTCACGCGCTGCCAACGCAATTGTGTCGCGGAGGACCTCTGCGGTGTAAGCCGCATACAACGGACCATTGCGGTAGGAATTCTGCGGATTGTTTTTCGCCGAACAGGCGGCGCATCCTTCCGGATCCGACTCGCCCAATACAACCGGCGTCTGGCGCCATTCAGGAAACGAAGCAACAATCTTGAATCCCTCTTCCACGGACGCTAGCTGGCGGGCGATTCCCATCTGCACGTGATCTCCCTTCCAAGAGGGCGATCCTTTTGGATGGTAGGAGACGAAATCCAAGGGCGCCCCTGACTTTCCCGTGGCGTAATTCTTCCCGTGAGCGCAGTGGTCCAGAAACCGCCGAAGAAATTCCGCCGCCTTGGGATTGGCTGGCCCAGTGG
Source organism: uncultured Acidobacteriota bacterium (assembly GCA_963807095.1). GTDB lineage: Bacteria > Acidobacteriota > Terriglobia > Terriglobales > Acidobacteriaceae > Sulfotelmatobacter. Next base: position 1,000,283 of record CAWEAF010000006.1, read on the forward strand.
TATCGGGACCTCCTATGCGGGCGCCGGGCAGGGCTCTCAATACGGCAGCCGCAGAAAAGTCGTAGAGTTTGAGAAACTCCTCGGGTGTTCCTTGCCAATAACCGATGTCGGGTTCGTTCCAGACCTCCCAGAGCCATGTTTTCACCTCGGCGTCGCCATAGCGCTCCCGGAGATGATGCACAAACTGGAAGACGAGTTCCGACCACTTCTCATAATCGGTCGGGGGATAAGCCCATCCTGTGTAGATCGAGCCAACCGGAAAAGTGTGGCGGTATGGCTGAGGATGTGTGGACAGCGCCTCAGGCATGAAACCTATTTCGACCAGTGGTCTAATGCCAGCCGCATGAAATGCATCGAAAATGCGGTCGAGGATGGTCCAACTGTAAACCGGATGTCCCGAGGTATCCTGGGTATAGACATTCGTTGAGCCCCACTTCAGTGAGGCAGATCCGTCTCCAGATGTAAGGAGATTGTGCACCCGGACATAGACCGGACCTGAACTCGATGCCGACAATTCGCCAAGCAACTTCTGTCCGTGCGGGGCGTAGCTATAGTTCGGCTCATCGTACCCAAAGAAATTCCACACCGGAGAAAGCGTCCCGTCCGATTGACCGGCATGCACGCTTATCTGAACACTCTCGGCAGGTCCCTGAGACCAAGAGGGAGCACTCCACCCAATTGCCAGGACCAGTTGAAGAGCAATGAAAACGAACGAATGGGAACTGCGTTTCCAAGCGCGCATAGCGTGCCAAAGAGTGACCGAATCGGGCAAGAAGGGTAAACCTTTTCTCAGTTCTCCAATATCGCAAGAATAATAGCAAAGATGACAATGCTTACACTGTCTTGAGTTTTCGGCGATCGCTCACAGGAGCCGCCAATGCGGTAGAACGCCTGAGAATCAGGTTGGTGATCAGGCGGTATTCGCTCATGCGATGGTTTTGCGAGACCTTCTCCACTTCATTCATCAACGCTCGAAATGCCAGCTTGGCTAGTTCCGTCTGGGACATCTGGACCGTTGTCAAAGGTGGCGTCGTGAATTGCGCCAGCCGGATATCGTCGAAGCCGATGATCGAGAGGTCGGTCGGCACTTTGATGTCGTGGTCGTAGGCTTCGCGGATGACGCCGATGGCGGTCATGTCATTGGAGCAAAGGATCGCCGTCGGACGTGAAGGCAGGCCGATCAGCTTGTTGAGCGCTCCCATACCGCCTTCCAGCGTGTGATCTCCTTCGACGATCAGATTGCCGGGCAATCCGATCTCGGCCATGGATTGCTCGAAAGCGCTCTTTCTGGCCTCCGCTGATCTCAAATGCAGGGGCCCGGAAATAAAAGCGATTCGGCTATGTCTCAGAGCTGCCAGATGCTGCACCGCCTGCCGGATTCCGCTCAGATAGTCGATGCGGATGTTGGTTACGCGCGGACTGTCGGGGCCGACATCGACGAAAACCAGCGGCACTTTGCGGAAACGGAGATGCTCCAGCAGGGATTCTTCCATGCCAAAGGTAAGAATCGCGACTCCATCGACGCGGCGTTCAATCATGCGCCGCACCGACAACTCCATCCTCTTAGGATCGTGCACGGTCGAGGTCAGCAGGATTTCGTAGTTGTTGTCAACCGCCAGGTTTTCGAAGGTTTGAACGATCTCCGGGAAAAAAGGATTGGTGATTTCGGAAACGATCAGTCCAAAGATGCGGCTTCTGCCGGAGACCAGGGCGCGTGCTTGCGTGTTGGGGTAATAGCCAAGTTCGTCAACTACCCGCCAAACCCGTTTGGCGAGCTGAGGGTCCACGGTCGGAACGTGGTTGATGGCCCGAGAAACGGTAGCCGTCGAAACCTTTGCCCGCCGCGCAATCTCGCGGATATCCATATCGTTATTGCAGAACCATGCGGGCACATCTTACCAGACCCACAAGGCCATCTCGAAGAGCACTCAGGCTTTACAGGGTCGGGACTTGGAGGAAACATTGGCGTTCAGGAACGGCGGTTTGGAGTAAAATGCAGCAAACGTTTACCTTGGGGACAAGAATCCTCGATCGCGCGATGCTGGCGGTCACAGACGCGAGAAACCGAAGTCTGGTTCTATGCTGCGTATCGCACGACCGACCGAAGCAATGCCCAGCTTTCCCGCACGAGAGGCCATGATGATTGATCTTGCGAATCTGGAAGTATGGTTCGTGACCGGAAGCCAGCATCTCTATGGACCTGAAACGTTGCAGAAGGTCCAGGAACACGCCACGACAATGACCAAAGGGATTGCGGCATCACCCGAAATCCCGGTTGGAGTCGTCTGCAAACCGGTGATGACCAACAGCGAAGCGATTCAGCAATTGTGTCTGGAAGCCAACGGGGCAAAGAATTGCGTTGGCCTGATCGCCTGGATGCATACGTTCTCGCCCGCCCGCATGTGGATCGCCGGCTTGCGTTCCCTCAACAAACCGTTGTTGCACCTCCATACGCAATTCAACGCCGACTTGCCTTGGTCGACCATAGATATGGATTTCATGAACTTGAATCAGGCCGCACATGGCGACCGTGAATTTGGTTTTATCGGAACTCGTATGCGGCTGAGGCGAAAGATCGTCGTTGGCTTCTGGCAAGATCCAACTGTACACGCGGAGATCGGGATATGGGCGCGCGCTGCTTGTGCGTGGCACGATGCGCAATCGTTAAAAGTTGCTCGCTTCGGTGACAACATGCGGAACGTGGCCGTGACCGAGGGCAACAAGGTTAGCGCACAGATAGACCTCTGCTATGCGGTGAGCGGGTATGGAGTGGGTGATCTCGTAAAGCGGGTGCAGCGAGTAACGGATTCGGAAGTGGACCACCTTACGGCCCGTTACGATGACACCTATGCAACGGTGGAAGCGTTGCGTCCGGGGGGCTGTAAACGACAATCACTGCGTGAGGCTGCGAGGATCGAACTCGGGCTGCGCGATTTCCTCAAGGAAACCGGGTCGAATGCTTTCACGGATACATTCGAGGACTTGCACGGGCTCGAACAGTTGCCCGGCATTGCAGTGCAACGCCTGATGGCGGATGGTTACGGCTTTGGGGCTGAGGGCGACTGGAAGACGGCGGCCCTGGTACGAGCGGTCAAGGTCATGAGCCATGGCCTGAAAGGCGGAGCGTCCTTCATGGAGGACTACACGTACCACCTGAGGAATGGCGGGCAGGTGCTGGGCGCTCACATGCTCGAAGTGTGCCCCACGATTTCCGATGAGCGGCCGGCCGTCCAGATACATCCGCTTTCAATTGGCGGCAAAGCGGATCCCGTTCGCCTGGTATTCACCGCAGCAGAAGGAAGAGCCGTAAATGCGTCCATCGTAGACATGGGCAATCGCTTTCGAATGATTGTGAACCGGGTGAATTTGATCCGGCCCGAGCAACCTCTTCCGAAGTTGCCGGTTGCGCGGGCAGTGTGGGTCCCAGAGCCAAACCTGAAAGTGGCGGCGACGGCATGGATTTCTGCCGGAGGCGCGCACCACACCGCCCTGAGCCGCGCTCTTACCCCGGAACACCTGCAGGATTTCTCTGACATGGCCGGGATGGAATGCCTGCTCATCGATGACAAAACCGACATGAACGGGTTTGCCAAAGAGCTTCGTTGGAACGAGGTGTACTACCGGCTTGCCAACAACTAGTGACTCGCTGACGCTGAAATACGACAGGAATCCCGTCAAGAGCTACGCGCGATTCTGATCAACGTGGGCAATACACGGCCGAAAGCGGATCCCGCGGCCGGAGTGCCAAATTCAAAGTAGAGCTTGCGATACAGTTCGTACAACTCGCTATATGTGCGTTCCGCCAGCGGTTGCGGTTCGAACACTGTATGTGTAGGACACACGTGCTGCTGGGCCTCATCAATCGACTGGAAGATTCCTGCCGCCAGGAACGCAAAAATCGCCGAACCAACTCCGGTGACATTGCTGCTTGGCACCAGAACGGGCCGGCCGAGCACATTTGCGTAGACCTGGTTGAGAACGGGATTATTTTGCGGAATGCCTCCGCCATTAATCACTCTCTTCGTCGGCGCTCCGTTCTCGCTCATCCGATCCAGAATCACGCGAGTGTGAAAAGCAGTGCCTTCAATGGCGGCAAACAGTTCGTCCTGCGGGGTGTGCATCAAGTTCCAACCGAGCGTCATGCCTCCGAGATTGGGGTTGACGAGAACAGTGCGGTCGCCGTTGTCCCAAGTCAGCCGCAGTAAACCAGTTTGGCCGGCGCGATAGCTGGACAAACCTTTGCTCAACTCCTCGACGGTCGTGTTGGCGCGGCGGGCAATCGCGGCGAATATGTCGCCAGTCGCAGAAAGTCCGGCTTCGACGCCGGTGAACTGCGGGTGCACACTGCCCGGCACAACGCCGCAGACTCCCGGGATCAGGTTTGATTTTGGAGTGTAGGCGATGATGCAAGTGGATGTTCCAACGACATTCACGACGTCGCCCGATTTCGCGCCCGCCCCAATCGCGTCCCAGTGGGCGTCGAAGGCGCCGACGGGAATGGGAATTCCGGCGCGCAGCCCTAGTTTTTCGGCCCAATATGGCGACAGGGTCCCGGCGATCTTGTCGGAGGTGGCGTATTCTCCGTCGAGTTTTGCGCGCACACCGGAAAGCAGCGGATCGACTTTCGCGAGGAAACTCTCCGGGGGAAGGCCGCCGAGGCTCGCGTTCCACAACCATTTGTGGCCCATCGCGCAGACGCTTCGTTTGGCGCCGCTCGGGTTCTTGATTCCGCACAGAGTGGCGGCCACCATGTCGCAGTGCTCGAAAGCGCTTGCGAATTTATCTCGCTTGCCGGGATTATGACGCAGCCAGTGGAGCAACTTGGAAAATCCCCATTCTGACGAATAGACGCCACCGCACCAATTGATCACCTCAAGTTTCTCTTGATGCGCAAGCGCGGTGATTTCGGCGGCTTCCCGCTTGGCGCGATGATCACACCACAGGTAGTAATCATCGAGAGGATTCATTTGTTCATCCACGGGGATGACGCTGGATCCGGTAGTGTCGAGCGCAATGGATTGGACTTCAGCGCCCGAAATTCCAGCGGATTTCACCGCCCGCTGAGTGGCATCGGCGAGCGCGCGCATGTGGTCTTGGTGAGACTGGGTTGCGAAATCAGGGTCTTCCCGCTTGCGATGAAGGGGATACTCCGACACTGCAGAAGCCAGCAGTCCCCGGCTGCTATCAACAATGGTGACGCGGACGCTTAGCGTGCCGAAGTCTACTCCCGCCACAATGCCCATGGTCTTAGCGCCTCGCCTTCGTTTGCTCGTTTCGAGCGCGGCTGCAGTCTATCTGGTTGCACCTGCCGCCAAGGTAAACGTTTGCTGAAACCGTTTATTTAACTGGATTGATTCGGGTTTGTCAAAGCAGCGCTTCGGGAGTTGCATTGTTCGCAGCAACCGGCTGGCTCAAGGTCATTGTCAGGAAGAGGTCTTATTGAACAGTCCGCGGAGATCGTGCAGGTCGGCCCGGCCCGCGTCTCCGATAAGGAAAAAGCGAAGTCCGCCCTGGCTCCATGTCTCCGCGTGAAAGGACAGATTTCGCGCGGGGCTAGAGTCCATGTGAAATTTTGTCTTGAGCGAGTCTTCCGGAAAGATAAACACGGAAATGCGATGTTTCCGAATCTGGTAGATCAATTCCGCGCCCGGTACCTGGTCAAGGTAAGTGACACGGCCTCCGACCAGCGAGAATTCCGAGCCTTGCAGTTCCGGTAGATCGAAGGTGAATGGAATCCTTCCCTGGAACCATGGTTTCACGGTGTGTCGGTCGCTAGAAACTACGTCGACCGGCGATGAACTGGCCAGGGTCGCAACATGCAGATCGGCGACCTCGCGGTAGACCGCGTCAGACTGGGCGCGAGTGCGCGCCAGGTACATCCAGAATGCAGCAATCAAGACAAAGGCGAAAGCCCCAGCCAAGCTCCATGCCGAGAACAGGCGAGGCCGCGGTTGGGGTGCAATGCTTCGCCGGATTTGCCTGCGGAATTCCGCGCTTGGAGCAAACCGTTTTCCAGTAGCTTGAACAGCACGTTTCACCTGGAGGCTTGAAAATGCCTGCGCGGCACATGAACCGCAGTTTCGCAGATGTGCGTCGAAGGCACGCATCTCGTTCTCAGGGAGTTCTCCATCGAGATAAGTGTCGAGCTTTGCCTTCCAGGATTCACAAGCCATAGTTCAACCTTTTTTCAACTGCGCTCCCAGGTTTGCACGCAATGCCTTACGGGCGCGGGACAATCGCGACATAACCGTGCCGATTGGAATCGAAAGCGTCTGCGCGATTTCCTGGTACGACATCTCCTCCATTTCGCAGAGCAGAAGTATCTCGCGATAGGGAACCGGGAGTTCCTCCAGGGCGTTCTGCAACAAGCGTTGGCTCGAGCGCTCGATGAGTATCGACTCGGGTGTCTCCTCCTCGGCCGGCAAGGCTGGCTCGCTCTCGTCAATGTGGATGTGAAGCGCAACACTCGCTTTTAAGCCGGTTCGAGACGTCAGGAATGTATTCCGCAATATGCGGTACATCCACGCGCGAAAATTGGTTCCCAGCTCGAAGGAAGAAAATCCTTTCAAGGCCTTCGCGTAGGTTTCCTGCACCAGATCCTCGGCTTCGTGCCGGTCCTTCGTCAGCCAATGAGCGAAGTTGTACAGCTGATCGAAAAGCGGCATCGCCAACTGCTCAAACGAATCGGATTGTGCATCAGCATCCGACATCCACATGAAATGTAACCGGCAGGCTGCTGCTTTTATTCCATCCAACCAGCAAGAAGTTGGGGGAATAAAGCATTCGATGTTCTGGTTATCCGTGATGCAACCGCGGCGCGCCCAAGGACAACCCTTGATTAATCCTTTCGATCCGAAAACGGTAATCATGGCAAAGCATGCTCAGCATGTCGCCCTGATCCATTTTCCCATCGCGCTGTACGTCTCAGCCATTCTGTTCAGCTTTATTGCCAGGCAGACCAAGCGCGACGGGCTCGCGGAAGCAGCCTACTACAACCTGCTTGGGGCGGCGATCTCGCTTCTCCCCGTGCTGGCAACTGGAGTCCTCGCGTGGCAGTTTCAACTGGAAGGTCAGAAGGTAAAAGGAATCCTGTTGCTGCACATCGCGCTTGCGGGCGTCTCAACTGTGATGATCTGGGCGGTCTGGTGGATGCACTACCGATCGCGCCGACAGGGAAAAGCCCTTCCACGGCATTTTGGCGCAATTGAAGCAATAGGGGCGCTGGCAATTCTTCTGACCGCGCACTTGGGTGGGTTCCTCAGCGGTGTCAACGGTCCTAGCTAGACAGTTGTTTCGTAGGACTGTACCTGCAAGTGTGGATTGAGCGGGAATGATCCACATCTGTTTCGACGATTCCGACGGAATAAAAGTGCGTCGGGCCAGTTATCACTTCAGAAAGTCGAACATGGAGGACAGATGGCGAACCAGAAAAACGATCTGATCGACGAGAGGTTGAACGGCTTAAACAGTGATGGCATCGACCGTCGCGGGTTTCTGAAATGCATGGCATGGGCGGGCACGGGTTTGGTCTGGACGGTCAGTGGCGGTATTCCGGCGTCCCGGGCGTTCGCGAAGAAGATGAGCGATGCGAGCGTCCACAAGGCCGCCGACTTTACCTTTGTGCAGATCAGCGATAGCCACATGGGATTCAATAAGCCCGCCAATCCGGATGTTGCCGCCACTCTGCAATTGGCAGTGCAAAAGATCAATGATCTGCCTCAGCACCCGGATTTCCTGCTGCACACGGGCGACATCAGCCATCTTTCTCGTCCGGAACAGTTCGATACGGTCGACCAGATTTTGAAGAGCGCAAGCGCGAAGAACGTTTTCTTCGTTCCCGGAGAGCACGACGTCCTCGACGACGATGGAGAATCATACCTGGAGCGCTACGGCAAGAACGCCAAAGGCGCTGGGTGGTACAGCTTCGACCAGAAAGGTGTCCACTTCATCGGGCTGGTGAATGTCATGTATCTCAAGGCCGGAGGTCTTGGTTCGCTTGGTCATGATCAACTCGAATGGCTGGAAGACGACGTGAGGCACTTGAAGTCAAGCACGCCCATCGTGGTGTTCGCACACATTCCGTTGTGGAGTGTGTATCCCGAATGGGGTTGGGGTACCGAGGACAGCGCGCAGGCTCTTGCGTATTTCAAGAAGTTTGGATCAGTGACGGTGCTGAACGGGCACATCCACCAGACGATGCAGAAAGTGGAAGGCAGCGTAACTTTCCACACCGCGATGTCGACCGCATTTCCACAACCGCAGCCAGGGAAGGCGGATTCGCCGGGCCCGCTGAAAGTTCCTGCCGAGCAGTTGAAGTCCGTTCTTGGAATCACAGATGTGAACTACGTCCAGCGGCAGCATTCGCTGGCAGTCGTTGATTCGACGCTTGGATAGAGCGTGCACCCTGCGCATTGGAGCAGAAGAGAGGAAATGAGGAAACTATGACTCGAAAACAAGTTTGGATTGAGGCCCTCGCGATGCTGGTAATGATCGGCAGCCTGCTCTTGCTGGCGCCGAAGGTCAGAGCTGCAGACCAACCGTCGCCTGCGGCGGCAGAAGTGACGATCGACAACTTCAGTTTTGGGCCCGCGTCGCTCACCGTAGGTGTGGGCACAGAAGTCACATGGATCAACCGCGATGATATCCCGCACACGATCGTGAGCACCGATGGAGTGTTCAAATCCAAAGTTCGTGATACCGATGAGAAATTCTCCTACAAATTTACGACGGCAGGAACCTACACTTACTACTGCTCCCTCCACCCGAAGATGACCGGAAAGATCGTAGTGCAGTGAGGCAGCCCACCCACCGAAACCCAAAGAAGATCATTGCCTCGCACTTTGCCGGGCGCAAGTTTTTGTGGCATCGAGAACTCTTTACAAGTTCTTGACACAAAAGTGACAAGCCAATCCTTCCAAGAGACGAGCATAGATTGATTTGACGGCGTTTCTCCAGGCTGGCAGCGGTTTTGGGTACTCAAACTGAAAATGCATTCCGATTTCCTGCATAAGCACGCTCAGACCCCACTGCATGAGAACTACATCGCGGCCGGAGTGGCCTGCAGCCTGCATACCAATTCGCAACCGTTGATCGAATCAGCTCGAGAGAGCTTTCTGCCACTCGACCAGGGAGAGTCTGTTGAGTTCTCGTTATGCTTTTGGATCGACGGCAGCGATGAAGACCGCGGGGTGTGGTCTAAACCTTACGTGCGCGGCCTCAATGACCTGGTCTTCGCGGGATTTGGAGTAAGGAGTTCTTTGCTGGCCGACCTCCGCACACGGCGCGTGATCGGCCGATTCTCGGCCACGATGGCCGACGATTGCCAACACTGGCGGTCAGTGGTTTTTCCAATACTGCTTTCTGTCATTGCTGGAACTGCAGGAATTCTGGAGTTGCATGCCTCCTGCGTCGCCAGAGACGACGAAGGCCTGGTCCTGATGGGGCCCTCGTGTTCCGGCAAATCAACTCTTGCCATGGCAATGGCGCAGGACGGATTTCGTGTGCTGTCAGACGATCGCACGTTTTGCGCACTTAAGCATGGTCGATTGCTGGCCTATGGATTGCCGCGGCCTCTTAAGTTGAGGCCCGAAGCTGCCCCATGGTTCAGCGAGTTTCAAGACCGAGTCCCGACAGAATTCCAGAATGGCGAGCCTGTATTTTATTGGGAGCCCAGCCGGCAGTTGGGCCAACCACGGTTTGTCTGTAACCCACGGGCGGTGATCGTTCTCGACAGGCAACAGACGGAGGGATTCGAAATGTCGCGCATGGAATCCAGAGAAGTCATGCTGCGAATCGAGTCTGAACTGCTGGCCGAAGTCCCCGCTGCGATTCAAGAACAACAGAGGGTACTCGACAGTGTGGCAGCACTGCCCATCTGGAAGTTATGTTTCGGAGGGCAGCCGCGGAGTATCGCTCAAGAAATTGCGAATCGCGTTGCGACGATGGACAGCGAGTTGACTGCATAAGGTAATGACCACCCGACGGTTTCAGCGCGGCGATCTCTTGCGTGAGCGCCGTCCAACTCACCGCGTTGGTGCTGACACAAAGCGTTCCGACCTACTGCGCCGTTTTACCTCTACCCAGCACAGCTCAATCTTAACCATTATGGGGAAGGCGATACGAGTGGAGAGCAACAGTCCGCTCATCGTCGAGGTGGCGCTGCAGTTCTTCGGTAGGTACCCTCGCGAGACCGGCGCAGAGCCAGACTTTCAATGGCGCATAGTCGGAGAAGCTGATCCACAAAGGTGTGCCGCGAGCATAGACTGTCTGGCGTTTTCGGATCGAGGATTACGTTTTGCGAACTTGGGCCAAAGAGCTTTCCTTGCAGTGGACGTTGAGCGCAGGGAGGCCGTTGGTTTTGTGGACCCGGCATCTGTCGAATGCGAGCCCACGCTCTCCTGCCGATCTGTTTTCGACACGCTGTTTTCCATGTGTTCCGGCGCGTTAGGCTTAACCGTATTGGCAGGCGGCTGTGTGGGGAAAAACGCAAACTGTGTTCTGATATTTGGCCCTCCGAGCAGCGGAAAGACAACTACCAGCTATCTGGCCGCAAAGCAAGGATTGGAGTTCCATTCAGACCAGGCGGTGTTCTTAGATATGCATGCGGGAGAACTGCGCGCGTGGGGCGACCTGATGCCGGCAATTTTTCGCCCCGAGTCTGTGCAATTCCTTCCCGAGCTTCGAACTTCAACGCGCCTGTTTTCTTATCCTGAACTGACTGTCCTCTATTTATCGAAGGAACCATTTCGACGCCCGGGAGCACATCCGGTCACGCCCGTTGGCTCCGTGTTCCTTAATCGGCTAGAAAAAAGCAAAACATCAATCGCGCGCATACGAGAGAGCGAACTGAGACAGCGTTTCCTCAACGCGATCCTATATCGGGACGATGATCAATTTCGCAATCGAGCCGAAAAAATTGCATTCATGCTGGCACGGGCCCCGGGATACGAGCTGAGCTTCAGCGATCCGGCGACTGCTGGTCAGTTGGTACGGGCCTTGCTCCAGTAAACCCTCGGTTTTGTGCTTGGGGATTGGAACCTAGTAATGCCTATCGCCAGAACTTCGGATCCCGGCAGTCAGGTAGATCGAGTCACCGACTCAGCCTCGACCATGCGCACATTGATTGAAAGGGTCATTCTGGCTGGCCTGATTGTCGCGTTTGTCGTACTGGCAATGATTCCAGCCTGGAGGCATCTCAATTCAGATTTTCGAAACTACTATTTGGTCGCACGGCTCTATCGCGAGGGGTATCCCCTGGAGAGAGTGTATGAATGGGTGTGGTTTCAAAGGCAGTGGGATCACATCGCTCACGAACATGGCCTCGTCAACTATCAGCCGCTAACCTTGCTATC
>CAWEAF010000007.1:0-71360 GCA_963807095.1 uncultured Acidobacteriota bacterium
CCTCCATCTCTTCCATGCTCGTGGAGCGCTTTGCGTGTCCGGTTTGTTCCGGATGATGTCGTTCAACCATTCCCGAGAAATGTTAGAGGCGTCGAGAATTGTGAACCGAGCTCGATAGTTCTGGAAACGACGCCCACGAGCCGTTTTCCAAATGGCGACAAGATTTTCGGAGGGCCTCAAATCGACAGTGCCAGGGACAGCCAGACCCAGGAAAACTACGTCCCGCCATTGGCCGCTGTTGGAAAAAACAAGCACAGGCGGAATCCACGCACGGCCGTTCCTACCTTCCTGAGCAGCCTCGAACAATCGGCGCAGAAGCTTGTTACCGTGTCTCGGGGTCGCATGCAGTTCGCGGCCGGGCGACTTGTTGTCACCAAAATATGTAAACACGCCAGTCTCCAAGTCCAACGAATCGGGCCAGTCGGGATCGCAGAGCGTTGAGGTCAGAACGACCATTTCAGGACGCGCTAGAGTTCCTCGGTACCGAAATCCTCCTTGGTTGCTCACTTTCAACAATGCGGATAAAGGATCGTCTCCGGCATTGCGGTTCCGACCGCCTTGGTAGATTGCGTCCACACAAAGGTCGGCCTCTGAAAGCTCCGATGGGAAATGGTTTGCATCGGTCCTCCATGTAGAAGCCAAATACTAAACACATGCCGTATGTAATTAAAAGGCCTTTTGGCCTGGCCAAAATACGAAAACCTGGTAACCTGGTTAGCGGTAGAAAATCCGTTTTCTCGGAGTCTACAATTGTGCTAACTGGATTGGACATCTTTTGCGGCGCGGGAGGAAGCAGCGCTGGCGCGCGCTCGGCTGGAATCACAATGGTGGGCGCGATTGACAGGTGTCCTATTGCGACTGCAACGTACAAGGTGAACTTTCCGCAAACCAGAGTTCTTACCAGCCGGCTCGAAGATGTGAATGTCCATGCATTGAACGCGATATCGGACCGATAGATATTCTGCTTGCATCGCCCGAGTGTACAAACCACACTTGTGCCAAAGGAGCCAAGCCCCGAGATGAGTCTAGTCGCGCTACGGCGATGCACGTCGTACGTTTCGCTCGTGCTTTTAGGTCTCGGTGGCTCGTGCTGGAAAATGTCGTTCACATGCGACCCTGGAGTCGATACGCCGAGTTGAAGAATGAGCTTATCCGCCTGGGTTACAAACTCGCAGAACAAGTTCTTGATGCGTCACAATTCGGTGTGCCTCAGAGTCGCAGAAGACTATTCTTGGTTCGCGACATGGAAAGGGCTCCGAGATTGGCGGTTCCGTCCCGTCTGACACATGTGAGAACGGCGGAATCGAACCTGGACCCGGAAGACAGGTGGAGGACGAAGCCCCTGTACGTGAGGGGGCGCGCCCCTGGAACCCTTGAACGGGCTCATCGCGCATTTGAATCCCTGGGTCCGAATGGAAGGTTCTTGATCGTATACTACGGAATCGACGGCAGCGGTGGGTGGCAGCCGCTGAATCGTCCCCTTAGAACCATAACGACGCTGGATCGGTTCGCACTTGTTAGACCTTCAGACTGTGGACCTGTGATGCGCATGTTGCAGGTCCCAGAGCTCAAACGCGCGATGGGTTTTAACCGAACCTACCTTCTATCTGTTGGGACGCGTCGAGACCAAATAAGATTATTGGGAAACGGGGTCTGTCCACCCGTAATGCGAAGTGTGATTAGATCTCTGACGGCGTCTTAGACCGGGAGGCGCTCCCCACAAATGGCCCTGCAAACCGCAAAGCTTGCTTTCAGACCGCGCGCTCGCCTTCTTCTGCTCCTAGGGGACCAACTGATCCGTGATGCTGGCATCGCGGTATTTGAATTGGTGAAAAACGCTTACGACGCTGATTCTCCGGACGCGATTGTCACCATGACAGATGTCGAGAGTCGGGAAGAAGGAAAAATCGTCGTAGAAGACTCCGGTGTCGGCATGGATTTTGAAACCGTCACGAAAGTCTGGCTTGAGCCGGGTACCGACTATAGGGCGCAACAAAAGGGGAACTCCAAGCGCACGCCGATCTTCCGCCGTTTGCCAATGGGGGAAAAAGGCGTCGGACGGTTCGCCGCGCACAAACTGGGTAATCGCATACGCATGGTCACGAGAAGTGCAGGCAATCCAGAGGTAGTCGTCGATATTGACTGGATGAAGTTCCAGTCAGGGGGGTACCTCTCTGACGTGCCGGTGACGGTTGAGGAGAGAGAGCCAAAGCGTTTTCCTGGAAAGAAGACCGGGACTCGCATTCAAGTCACTCAGCTCAGATCTTCCTGGAACAGAGCGATGGTGCGCGACCTTCATCGCTCCGTGACTTCAATTTGTTCGCCATTCACGATCGCCGCCAACGATTTTGATCCACGTCTAAAGATTGAGGATCAAGAGCGCATCAAGGGAAGTTTCGAGGCCAACCTGGTTCTCCCCGACGCGGAAGATTGGCTTAAGGGGTTGCTGTCGGTTGAGAAAGTCCTGGATTTTTCCCTGTTTAGGGCTCGCTGCTTAATTGAAGGCGCGACTCTGAGGTATGACTACCGATTTGTGCCCTTTCCGGCAATGACCAAGGTCAGGAAACGTCACGAGGAGAAAGGCCTTGACGATCAACCGATGTCAATCTCTTTCGATGACGATGATCATCCGAGGCTGCTGGAAGAGTATGTTGGTCCGTTCTGTGCGGACCTTTATATCTTCGATCGGGAACCACAAATACTTAGCCTAGGAGTTTCCGATAAGGCTGGTCTCAGAGACTTCCTTAACCAATCGGGCGGCGTGCGCGTCTATCGCGATGGCATCCGCGTCTACGATTATGGCGAGCCCGGGAACGATTGGCTGAATCTCGACAAACGACGAGTTAATATTCCCGCCGCGAGAATCAGCAACAATCTTGTCGTGGGCAGGGTATTTCTTTCGTTGAAAAGCAGCTCCGGCATTGCTGTAGCTGAAAACGAGGAGGATGAAGCGTCGCTCGGATTGATTGAAAAGACGAACCGGGAAGGCTTCGTCGAGAATTCTACCTTCAGAGCCTTCACGAAGGCACTCAATTTCGCTATCGCGCAAATTGTTTCAGAGCGCAACAAGGACAAAGATCGCATTCGCAGCGCATATTCAAGCAAGCGGGTTCGGGACCTGTCCTCGCAGACCTTGGGGAATTACGCACACAAATTGAGCGAGCAGGCCTCCCCGAAGATGTAATCAGATATGTGGACCGTATCGAGCGGGATTACCGCGACGTTCGCGATCGCTTGCTAACGTCGGCAAGTGCCGGTCTTAGCCTCATGGTGGTTATGCATGAGGTAGAAAAGGGTGTAGCAGAACTGTTACGAGCGGTCGAGCGAGAACACAGTAGTGAAAAACTCGTGTCCCTCGCTCAGCACATCTCGAAATTGGTGGAGGGTCTGCGCCATCGCTCGTGGTTCGGGAACGAGTCGCCAGCGTGTAAGTGAACTGGTCCGAATAGCCGAGTTCAATACTGAGCTCCGTCTCGAAGCGCATCGGATGATCTGCTGACTGACATCGACAAAGATTTTGAAGCAGTATGCAGCAAACGTTTGGTTATATCGACGCTTATGAATCTCATTGACGATTCGATCTGGTGGATTGATAACCGCTGGGGACGCGATAAACGCCCAAAGCGCAAGAAGCTATTCATAGGCACTACGAATCAGCTCCGCGATCCAGCAATCGTCGTCGCAGACAATGGGTCTGGCCTCAGCGATCCTCGCGAATACCTGATTCAACCTTTCTTCTCACGAAAGCCTGACGGGATGGGCCTCGGCTTACATCTAGCCGACCAAGTGATGACTTTGCAGGGTGGAAGACTAGAATTTCCGGAGCAAGGTGACATTGAGTTGCCAAAGGGACTGGATGGCGCTGTGGTCGCACTCGTGTTTGGAGGCGGGAAATGGAAGGCCTGAAGCTCACTCGCGTTGTCGTCCTGGATGACAGCGAAGACGAAGGACTCCAAATAATCAAAGCCCTTTGGGAGCGTTTGATCCCTGCGATTTACTTCTCTGGACCCGAGACGCCCCCCAAAAAGGAGGAACGCCTCGTTGGAGTGCGCCTAGCATTCTTGGATATGGATCTCGTGCCTGGAACGATTGATGTCAAATCAAAGATGTCAGCGCTTGTGGGAATGTTACGCGGGATTCTGGCTCCAAACAATGGCCCCTACTCGGTTGTAGCTTGGACGAAACATACCGAATTAGTGAAAGAGTTCGAAGAATACATTTTCAATACAAGCGATGTGCCTCGTCCGATTGCGGTTGCCGTAGTTGACAAGGATGAATGCAAAGGAAAGGACGGGGAGAATTGGGACTTGGGGAAAGTCAAGACGGAACTAACTGCGAAGCTGGCTGAAGCGAGTCCCCTGTTGTTCTTGCAGACTTGGGAAGGTTCATGCTTTGACGCAGCGACCTCCGTTACGACGAAACTGTCCGAATTGACCGGCGCGGATATTGAAAAAACACCTACTGACTTCCGTGCCACATGGAAGACACAAATGCTTCGTCTTTTAAACTGCCTAGCGATAGCCGAAGCCGGAAGACGGAACCTAAAGGACGGTGATGCTGCGGTCGCTTCTTTTCGTCCGCATTGAGTCCGCTGCATAGCGATCAACTTGAAGGGCAACGTGGGGATCTGTGCGACAAGGTTCGACATTGTTCGGCGGAGATCATAGGCAAGGAGGCTTTTGAGCGGACCACACCTATTGCAATTGGCAAGGTCAACTCGATGTTGCATTGCTCATACGAGCACCTCGATAAGTTCTATGCTGGGAACGTCTACCTGCTTTCAGACAATCAGAAACTTACGCCACTGGGAACTCCTGCCGGCCTAAATGAGTTCCTGAGCGGCTATTTGAATGCCCCCCCTGCGGAGCAGAAGTACGGGTTGGAGTTCCTTAAGAACAATGGCGTCCCGATACTACTGGAATCGAATCCGACCTGCGACCACGCTCAAAGAAAAGTCAAAGTGGGGCGCTTGATCGCGGGACTGTTAGTCCCAAAGTCGGAGCTTGAAAAAGAATCTCGGCCTAGGAACACGAATGAGGCGGCAACCAGTTGGGAAGAAAGAATGATTGCCATGATTCGTGCGACCGCTGAGTGGTGGGACACGGTTTCGGGCAAGGAACATCCTGAAGCCAAAAGAAGCGACTATCGCTTTATCAAGCGAGCGGACTCTCTATGACAGTTTGGAACATGAATGTGGACATCCCAGGCCACCAAAACAAGGAGTTTTACGTGCTCCTGAATGCATTGTTCGTTTATAGCGCAAAGGTCAGTGATCTTGAAAAGGCAAAGGTTCTCTTTCGCTTACGGACTCAGGCTTTTTCCTACATGCATTTCTGGTTCGGCAACCACGTATCCAGACCTGGCATGTTGATGGTTGAGCACTAGTGGTCAAGAGCGTCGCATCGCCGATCCGGCAGAGACCGCATCTTCGTACGTGCTAATTGGAAAACTTCCAAACCTCTAAGATCACGCCGATCCAAGAATTCTCGACACCAATAGCATTCACTGCCCGGAGTTCTTCTCCAATTCGGTGTTCTTAGCCGAAGACGTTTTTCTTTCCATTTTTTTCCCCACTCAACCCGCGCCTTTCAAAACCGGCGTTATTCCAGCGGTGCTCCCTGTCAAGGGTCTTCGATGAACGCGTGAGAAACCGCGCCCTTGACAGGTCCGCGCCGCTGAACGCCCCCAAACCGTCGCGGGTTTCGCGAAGAAAAAAATTGTTTTTGAAGGAGAAGTACACAATGCAGAGCACAACCGGGAGAACAGATGCTTACGCCTCAGCAACTGAATGGCTGACGAGCGACGAAGCTGCGCTATACCTAAAAATCGAACGCCGCACATTGTTGCAGTGGGTCCGGCAAGGAAAGGTCCGCGCCTACATCCTCTCTGGCACACAACGCCACGTTTGGAGATTCAAAACCTCAGACTTGGATGCTATGCTGAGCGTGCCCGCCGTGCTCTCGATTGATGGGAGGATCAAATGAGAAGAGTACGGCACACTACTGGAAGTGTTTTATTCGACAAGGGACGAGGTACTTGGAGATTCCTGCAATGGGTGGACGGCAGGCGACGATCACAAACACTCGGCACGAAGCAGGAATTGCCGACCAAAGCAGCAGCGTGGAAGACAGCAAGCACGCTAATGCCGAGGAAACCTAAGCAAGCGACCGGGATCACGGTCAGCAGCCTGGTTGAGGTCTATCGGGCAGAACGAATGCCGCAACGGTTCAGCACACGGTACAGCTATGATCAGTGGTTGACGAACCACATACTTCCTCACTGGGGAGAGGGTTCGATCACTGACGTAAAACCGCGCCCGGTTGAATTGTGGCTGCATTCTCTCACGCTGTCTCCCAAGAGCAGAGTTCACATTCGGGGCGTTCTGCATCAACTTTGGGAGTTCGCTATGTGGCGCGGTGATGTGCCGGCAGAGCGCAATCCGATGACTCTGGTCACTGTGCGCGGTGCAACCAAAAGGACGAATGCTCCGCGTAGTCTTACGTTCGAGGAGTTCCAGAAATTCGTTTCTGAACTCCCGGAACCATTCCGCACGATGGCTCTGCTGTGTCTGTGTTTGGGACTCAGGATCAGTGAATGCCTGGCACTCAAGTGGGCAGACATTGACTGGCTTGCCAGCAAGATCAGCGTAGAACGTGCGATTGTTCGGCAACGAGTGGATGACGTAAAGACTGCAGGTTCCAGAAAGCACTTGAGCATAGATGGCAGTCTGCTGGAAGTGCTCAAGACGTGGAAGCAAACAACGCAGTTTTCCGCACCGGGAGACTGGGTTTTCGCTTCCCCGACGCGGCTAGGCCGTCTTCCGTGGTCCTATCCGCGAGTCTGGGGAGTATTCCAGAAAGCGGCAGAAGCAGCGAAAGTCGGCAAGCTGGCTACCCACACGATGCGCCACAGCTACAGATCGTGGCTTGACGCGGTGGGAACCCCGATAGCCGTGCAGCAGAAGCTGATGCGACATGCGGACATCCGCACGACGATGAATATCTATGGCGATGTGGTGACGAACCAAGAGTCAGAGGCACACAGCAAGATCGTGGGTTTGGCTCTGCCACGCGCTTAATGGATCGCGCTACGGATCACAGCTCAGCCAAGTGGTTGAAAATATGGCGGAGAGAGTGGGATTCGAACCCACGTTACACTTTCGAGTAAACACGCTTTCCAAGCGTGCGCCTTCAGCCACTCGGCCATCTCTCCGGCTTGAATCCGATTCGACGGGGTCTTCTGCTCAATCGCGTTCGGGCCCGTGTCGTGCACAACAATCGTCCAACGCGAACTAGCGGAGGAACTGCTTCTCAATTCTATGGGTGAATGTGGAGAAACCGCAACCGCGAGTCTACTTTCAACCAAAGGGGACAAGGCGACGAGACGAAGCTGTTAAGAAGTTTTTTCGGGATCTGCCTTATCGGGTGCAGGGGCACTCGGCAGCCCCCCTCCTGATGCCGAAGCTCCGGCCGCTGCGGCCTTCGCCGCTTCTCCATTCGTGGCCGATGCGGGCAGCGGAGGTACTTTTGTGTTGTCGACCACGTGATGGTTAAGGCAATACAGAGCCAGCTCCAGCCGGTCCGCGACGCCGAGCTTGTCGTACACCTTACGCAGGTAGTTTTTCACGACCTGCTCGGTCGTCCCCACGCGCAAGGCAATCTCCTTGTTCTTCATGCCCTGGGTCACACACGAAACAATCAGCGCTTCTTTGGGCGTGAGTTGAACTTTCGGGCGGGCTCCGGCGGGACGGCTGCCCTGAGTGCGGTATGCCTCCATCACCCAGCGCACGCCTTGGTGGTCGAGCCAGTAGTCACCGGCTGCTACTTTTCGCAGGCAGTCCACCATAAGCTCGGGTTCTACTTCCCGCGAAACAATGCCGTGCGCCCCACGTCGGAACAATTCCAGCGTCAACTCTTCGTCGGCGCCAGGTGTCACGACTACAACCTTCAGCTGAGAATTCTGGCGCATCAGCTCGACTACGGCGTCGACTGGATTTGGGGTCAGCGCCGCTTCAAAAATCAGGATATCCGCGGAAAACTTGATCACTGCGGATTGAGTCTGCGCCAGGGTCTCGGCTTGTCCAACCACACGAATGTCATCTTCCAGCGCGAAGATTTTTCGCAAGCCGGCACGGAAGATCGCCTGTGTGTCGGCCACGATCACACGAACAAACTGGCCCTTACCACCGTTGTCTCCCGCCCCGAAATTTTCTTCGACATCCACTGGAATAGTAGCCATTGAGTTCCCTGGCCTACGACCGCTCAAAATGGTATTCGTCGATGACTACGCCAACCGCGCGCCGTCCCCGGTCTTCAAAGCTGCGCACCACGCGTCCACGGCAATCGATCTGAACATTGCGCCGCGAACCAAGAACTTCAGCGGGCAGCAGAATCGTAAAATCAACCATCGATCCCACCGGGACGTCGTTATCCATGGCGAACAGCACGCCATTTGCGGAAATGTTTTCTGTCTCTGCCGAATATGCCGTGTCCTGCGTTTTCACCGACGCCGCCAGATGCAGCGGGAAGCGCGCCGCACTCTGCATATCTTCGTAGTGTCCGGTGTTCATCTGCGCCTCGGTCATCGCTCTTTTTGTTCCCGCAGTCACGCTCGCGTTACCTTGCTCCGGCAGCTTTCGGCTGGCTGCCCGGATTTGTCCAACTCAAAGCGAAGCGTACACCGGGGAACCACGCATACAAAGTTACCGAAGTCATTGAACAAGTGAGGTTAACTGCTTTTCTTTGAACGGATTAGCGGCAACTACGACAACTCCGATTCAGCCTTCGACAGGCCGCCATAAACCTAGATTTGGGGGTCAATTTCGGGTGATTTCAGGTGCTCAAAAACCGACGCTGCGAAGGAAGGTAAATGTCCGGGCGGCTCAGAATTTTGTTACTTCCGTGAAGTTAAATTCTCGGACCCTCATGGCAGGAACCACCATGTCGAACGACTCTTCTCCGGCGGATCGCACTGGCAAGCTCATCGACTCAACGTTCGATAGCATATGGATCAGGCTTTCGTTGAATCGAAAATTGCGGACCCCGCCCTGCACCCGTCCGTTTTCTATATAGAAGGTGCCGTCACGTGTCATACCGGTGAGGATCTTCTCAAAGGGCTCGACTTCCCGGATGTACCAGAGGCGCGTGACCAATACGCCCCGTTCGGTCGCGGCTACCATCTGCTCGACGGTCTGTGGATCCGCGCTTGAAGCGAAGACGATGTTCACCGGCATCTCGCCCGTCTCGTTCGGCAGAGGGAACCCGTGCCCTGTCGCCTCGATTGGGCCCACGGTGTCTTTGTATTTCGAGTGCTTCATCCTGTCGGCCGTCGCGCGCGCGTATACAACCCGGTTCACCACTCCATTTTCTGCGAGCGCGACTCTGCGACGCGACACACCCTCGCCATCAAAGGGAGCACCCGACTGCAGCGGATGCGCTGCGTCATCCCAGATCGTGATGTTGTCGCCAAATAGTTTCGTTCCGATGCGTCCCGTTAAGAATGAACGCTGGTCCAGAATCGCCATACCCGAATAATCCCAGAACATGAATCCGATAATGTCGAGTACCGCAGCCGGCTCGAGAATCACGGTGTACTTCCCCGCTGGAATCTCGCGGGGATGCGCCGACTCCAGCGCCTTCTTCGCCGCAACCTCCGCTAACATCGACGGATCTAATGTCGTGACGTCGGGAGAGTTGGCCTTCTGCCACCCCGAGGAATCCGCTGCGAGCATCGTGATAGAAACTTCAGCCGAGGTTTGCGTATGCCAGCGGCTCAGCCCTCGCGAGTTGAAAATGCCCTCGAACGAGTCGGCGGTGGAAAAAACTCCGGCGGTGGTGAGCTTGTAACGATCCGCCACACCCACCATCTTTCGCACTCCCTGCGCCCGCAGTTCCGGAGTGATCGCCGCGGTCTGCTCGAAATGTCGCGGAGGCCCTGACCATGCGGCGGCCCGAGCCTCGCCCGTCGCGTCTGGACCGAGGGCAGCGGCTTCGCCAGGGCCAGGCATGGGCAACAGATCCGGGTCTGGATGCTGCACTTTAGCCAAGCTCTCGGAGGACTGCACCACTCTTCGCAGACTCTCGTCGTCGAACTTGTTCGTGGTGGCCCGCGCCGTCCGACCCCCAAACACGGTGCGCACCGAAACAACGTGATTCTCCTCGGCCACGTTCTGATGGATGGTATTGTTCGCGAACCGGGTCAGGGCAAATCGTCCGCCTGAACAAAGTACTTCCACCTCGTCGGCAGTGGACAGTTTCCTGATGCGGTCGAAAATATCAGCGGATTGTTCGTGAGTCAGCATTCAGCGCTCAGATTGTCGTCCTTCGTGCCTCGGTGTTTCTGTGGTGTGTCAGTTTCCCCGAAACGCGCTTCCAACTCTAATTCCTCGAAATCTCGCCGGGGCCGCGCCGTGGCCTGTACCCATCACCTGTTGAGGCTGGCCCTTGCCGCAATTCGGCGTCCCCCACAGCGTCCACTCATCGCGCGAACAGATCGCGTCGAGAGAGTTCCAAAATTCAGTTGTGATTCCCGAGTACGACGGATTCTTCACCATCCGCATGCGCTGGCCATTCTTAATCTCCCAGCCAATTTCGCACCCAAACTGAAAGTTGTAGCGCTTGTCGTCGATCGACCACGAGCGGTTGGTCTGCATCAGGATTGCATGATCGGTGGACGCAATCAGCTGCTCCAGATTCAGCGGCTTTTCTCCCGGCAGGATGCTGATATTGGTCATGCGAATCATCGGCAGCCGGTTCCAGCCTTCCGCACGCAAGGTCCCGCCCGATCGATTCGCGCCGATGGTGTGCGCCGTCTCGCGGGAACTCAGATATCCGGTGAACAGCCCCTTCGTAATGATCGGAGTACATTGTGCGGGTACGCCCTCATCGTCGAAACCAAACGTCCCCAGCCCCGGACCATGGTCCTGCCGGGCATCTGCAACCACATTCACCAGGTCGCTACCGTAGCGCAACTTCCGCAACTTCTCGAGTGTCAGAAAGGAGGTTCCCGCAAAATTGGCCTCCATCCCCAGGACGCGGTCGAGTTCAATGGGATGTCCCACCGACTCATGAATCTGCAATCCCAGCTGAGAGCTGTCGAGAATGATGTCGAATTTCCCCTCAGGACACTGGTCCGCGCTGTGCAGCGCGACCGCCTCTTCTGCGATCCGCCGAGCATTCTCCACCAGCTTCAACTCTTCAACCAGTTCGTATCCTTTGTTCTGCCACTGCCCGCCAAACGAGTTGGGATACGACCGCTTCTGTATCTCGTTGCCCGCAAATGCATATGCGGCATAACCCGCGCCCGTCGAGAGCTTGGTCTGATGAATGTCCGCGCCTTCCGAAGAAACGAACCACTGTTCTTCACGGTTGAAATTCAGATTCGCTTCCGCCAATGTGATGCCCGCCACCGAGCGCAGTTCAGCATCAATTCTCAATAGCAGATCTATGTTCTGCCCGACCGAAACCGTAAAGGGATCAGTCTTGTAAGGAGTGCTCCATTCTGCAGTCGAGGGCTTTTCCGGCGCCAGTCGTATGTCCTCTCGCTTGACTCTTGCCGATGCCCGCGCAATCGCCACCGCCTCGGCTGCAGTTGCCTCGACCGCACCCCGGCCCAGGTCCGCCGAAGCCGCAAATCCCCAAGCCCCGTCGGCGATGACACGCACGCTCATGCCAACCGACTCTGCATCCGAAGCGCTACCAACTTTCCCGTTCTTGGTGGTGAGAGCGCGACTGCGTTGCGCGACCACCCGGACATCGGCGTAGCTCGCGCCACGCAATGCAGCAGTATTGAGTCCCCAATCGGCGACGTATTTCATGACAGGAATCTCAATCTACCATACAGGCAGGACCTGCGTGCTGCGCACACAGTACCCTGTGATCGTTATCACGGCTGCCCGCCGCGCTCAGCCGTTCAATAGATGCGAATGTCATAGACTTCAGCGGCCCATCGCCGCTGTGCGGTCGGAAGGAGCATGCCTCACATGAGTCTTTTCATCTCCAACGAAAACAGCAGCACGCTTACCGGCAATGTCGAAGCCACCTCGTCCAACTCTCAACCTGCGGCCGACACTCAGGCCAGCAAGATGGCGGATCTCGCCGGACCCGGTATCGGCGATTACTCAGAGCTCGAGAAGATTCTCCCGAACAACTACCATCCCCTCCTGACTGCCAGAGAAACGCAAAAAGCAATCTTCCACCTGCGCCGCTACATCGAAGATAACCTGTGCAAGGAACTGGGACTGCAGATGGTTCAGGTACCGCTGATCGTGGATGCCGAGAGCGGGGTCAATGACATGCTCGACCGCGACGGCTCGCGCACTCCGATCCAATTTCACATCTCGAATGATCGCGGCAAGCATCCCCTCGATGCGCAGGTCGTTCAGGCCGCCACGAAATGGAAACGTGTCGCCTTGAAGCAGTTCGATTGCCGCCCTGGGGAAGGCATCTGCACCGACATGCGCGCGGTCCGCAAAGACTATTTCCTCGATCACGATCACTCCGCTTACGTCGACCAGTGGGACTGGGAACGGGCGATCACTGCCGAGCAACGCAATCTTGAATTTCTAAAATCGATCGTGAAAAGCATTTGGAAGGTATTGGTTGGTGCGGAGAAATTTGCCCAGGAGATGTTCTCAGAGCTGCGAAATCCGCGCTATCCCAATCTGCCGGAAGAACTCACATTCCTGCACGCCGAAGAATTGCTGGCAATGTATCCCGACCTGCCTCGGAAACGCCGCGAAACCGTGATCCTGCAGAAGTATCCCGCGCTTTTCATCATCGGCATTGGCTGGCCGCTGAAAGACGGCTACCCTCACGAGATGCGTGCTGCCGACTACGATGATTGGGTCACCGATACCAGCAGTCAAACGAACCGCGAAACTCACGGCCTGAATGGCGACATCCTGGTGTGGAATCATGTCACCCAGCGCAGGCACGAACTCAGCTCGATGGGGATCCGCGTGAACGCAGAAACGCTGCGCCAACAACTGGAGATGTCGAACCTGCTCGACAATCTGAGATTCCCGTATCACCAGGGGATCGTCAACAACATCCTGCCGCTGTCAATCGGTGGA
Source organism: uncultured Acidobacteriota bacterium (assembly GCA_963807095.1). GTDB lineage: Bacteria > Acidobacteriota > Terriglobia > Terriglobales > Acidobacteriaceae > Sulfotelmatobacter. The sequence continues at coordinate 13,073 of CAWEAF010000007.1, forward strand.
GGCATTGGGCAATCCCGCACCCTGATGCTTCTGCTTCGCAAGGCGCACCTGGGCGAAGTCAGTGTGACAGTCTGGCCGAAAATCCTGAAGGAGATGTGCGCGAAGAAGAACATCTTCGTGCTGGAGTAAATCTGTAGAATCTACCGCCGAGGGCGCAGAGAACGCGAAGTCGTCTCACCTCTGCGAACTCGGCGTGCTCTGCGGTTAGGATTCGCTTCATGGCGTGGCATGTGCCTCCGCCAATGCCTTCCTCACCGCCAGTAATTCCTTCAGCACGCCGCGCAGCTTCGTCGACTCCAATGCATTCGCCCCATCGGATTTCGCTTCCTTGGGATTGTCATGGACTTCCATGAAGACGCCATCAACCCCGGCGGCAACCGCTGCCCGCGCGAGTACAGGGATGAACTCCGGCTGTCCTCCGCTGGTCGCGGGTGCTTTTTCATCGGCCTGTGACGAAGGTAGTTGCACCGAATGCGTCGCGTCAAAGACAACCGGCGCAAACTTCCGCATGATCGCCAGCGACCGCATATCGACCACAAGGTTGTTGTAGCCGAAACTGGCTCCGCGTTCCGTCAAAAAGACTTGCGAATTCCCTGCATCGCGGCACTTCTCTACCGCATGCCGCATATCCCAGGGGGCCACGAACTGGCCTTTCTTGATGTTCACTGCGCGCCCGCTCAGGGCCGCCGCCACCACCAAATCAGTTTGCCGGCTGAGAAACGCGGGAACCTGAATCACGTCCGCAACTTCCGCCACCTTCCCTACATCCGCCGTCTCATGCACGTCGGTCAGAATCGGAAGATGGACTTCATCTTTGACCTTTTTGAGAATCCGCAACCCTTCCTTAAGCCCCGGCCCGCGAAAGCTGCGAATTGATGTCCGGTTCGCCTTGTCGTAACTCGCCTTGAAGATGAATGGAACGTTGAGGGACCTCACCACTCCCTTGATGATTTCGGCCATCCGCAGAGTGTGTTCTTCGCTCTCGATAACGCAAGGGCCGGCGATGAGGAAAAGATCGCCTGAGCCGACATGGATGTCTGCGACTTGGAAAGCGGTAATCAGTCTGACATTCCTTCAAAGCATTTCTCACCACGGAGGCACGGAATCACGGAGAGAATCTCTCTACCTCCGTGTTTCCGTGCCTCCGTGGTGAATCTTACAACCGTCCGACCTTTTCCGGACGATGAAACATTTCCACCTCTGACGTCTCTTTCTCCGCGCGCCGCTTCACCCCGTACTCGTAGGCCGCGCCAATAAATGTCCTGAACATGGGATGCGGCTCCAGCGGCTTTGACTTGAACTCGGGATGGAACTGGCACCCGATAAAGTGTGGATGATCCGGTAATTCTATGATCTCGACGTAAGTTCCATCCGGCGTCGATCCGGAAATCCGCAGCCCGGCCGCCGTCATGGGTTCTTCGTATTCGCGATTGAATTCGTATCGGTGCCGGTGTCGCTCGCTGATTTCCGTCTTCTCGTAAATCCGGTGCGCCAGGGTCCCAGGCTCAATCTTGCACGTCCAGGCGCCCAGTCGCATGGTTCCGCCCAGTTCCTCTACGCCGCGCAGTTCACGAAGTTTGTAGATCACGCGATGGGGTGTCGCCGGGTCGAATTCGCTTGAATTGGCCTCTTCCAGACCGACTACGTTGCGCGCAAATTCAACGCAAGCGGTTTGCATTCCAAGACAAATCCCAAAGTATGGAACTTTTCTTTCGCGTGCGTATCGAATCGCAATCAGCATTCCTTCGATGCCGCGTTTCCCAAATCCGCCGGGGACCAGAATCCCGTCATAGCCTTCGAGCTGCGCCTCGTAACTTTTGTCGTGCGTCTCCAACCCTTCGGCTTCGATCCAGTTCAACTGCAGCTTGAGATTGTGCGCCAGAGCTCCGTGCACCAGCGCCTCTTTCAGCGACTTGTACGAATCTTCATACTCCACATACTTGCCCACGATACCAATCGTGACCGTGTCCTTCGGGTTGTAGACCCGATGAACGATGTCTTCCCATTTCGACAGATCCCGATCCTTCGCTTCCATGTGCAGGCACTTCAGCACCAGCGTGTCGACGTTCTCGTTCGCGAACACAAGAGGCACTTCGTAGACCGAAGCCACGTCCTTCGCCGTTATCACCGCCTCTTCCGGAACGTTACAGAACAGGGCGATTTTCGATTTCATCTCTTTCGCCAGGAACCGGTCCGTGCGGCATAACAGGATGTCCGGCTGAATTCCGATGCTCAGCAATTCTTTCACCGAGTGCTGCGTCGGCTTCGTCTTTAATTCCTGCGCCGCGGCAATAAACGGCACCAGCGTCACGTGCACGAACAACGTATGCTCGCGTCCCAATTCCTGCCTCATCTGGCGGATCGCTTCCATGAACGGTAGCGACTCGATATCACCCACCGTGCCGCCGATCTCCACAATCGCGACATCCACGTCTTGCGCGACTTTCTTCATCGCCGCCTTGATTTCGTTCGTGACGTGGGGAATGACCTGCACGGTCTTGCCGAGATAGTCGCCCCGCCGCTCCTTGGCGATGATCTGCTCATACAGCCGTCCCGTGGTCCAGTTGTTGTCGCGGGAAAGCCTGGCGTGGGTGAACCGCTCGTAATGCCCCAGATCGAGATCCGTCTCGGCTCCGTCATCCGTTACGAAGACTTCGCCATGCTGAAACGGCGACATAGTCCCTGGGTCAACGTTCAAATACGGATCGAACTTCATCAGGTTGACCTTGATCCCGCGGCTCTCCAGCAGGCATCCGATCGAAGCCGCGGCCAGTCCCTTGCCGAGTGAAGACACAACTCCGCCGGTCACAAAGATGTACTTCGCTGGCATCTCTTCCTCGCTTTAAATTGTCTTTGAAAGATTGTGCAGGTGGGGTGCACGATCAATTATGGCAGAAGTGCCCTGTGGAAAGAAATGGCAGAAATCGTTCGCGGTGTGATTTGACCCAATCCTCGCAATGGCGACCTCCAAGCACGTCTAAGTGGGCATACGAGGGTGGTCTAGAATGCTGTATCGCCATGACAGCAGTCATAAGCCAGTTCGCCGATACCAGCCTCGAACCACCCGTGCGCGGATTTCTTCACGTTCCTGAAACGCCCAACGGCAACGGCATGGTACTGACTCATGGGGCTGGCGGAAACGCGCAGGCACCTCTGGTGCGGGCGCTCGCTGAAACATTCGCCCATGGGGGCCTGACTGTTCTGCGCTGCGATCTCCCCTTCCGCCAAGGCCGCCCGTTTGGCCCACCCGGACCCGGTGATGCCGCGCACGACCGCGCTGGTCTGCAGCAGGCAATTGTGGCGCTCCAAAAGGTGGCCCACGGGCGCGTCATCCTTGCCGGACACTCCTACGGGGGCCGCCAATCCAGCATGCTGTGCGCCGAGCAACCGGACCTGGCAGCTGGACTGCTTCTTATGTCGTATCCTCTGCACCCGCCGCGCCGTCCCGAACAGCAACGGACGCAGCATCTGCCGGATCTGCGCACGCCGGCATTGTTTGTCCACGGGACGCGCGACCCCTTCGGCTCGATTGATGAACTGGGGCGCGCTTTGAAGATGATCCCGGCGAAGACGAAGTTGATAGCGGTGGAAGGTGCTGGCCACGACCTTGGATTTAGGGGAAAAGCTCGGAACGAGGAATTGCCTGACCGGGTTATGACCGAATTCCGGGAATTCTTTGGAGATGTCTGAAGTGTGTTGTTGAGATCGCGGCGTGATCAGTCGAACGAGGGGTCGGTCGCTTCCGAAAACTCACGGCTTCGCACTCGACTTTTTGGCTTGAAGCCGTGCGGTTCCGGCTCGCCGCTCCCCCCAAGCGGTCTAAACTTGAAAAAGGGTCAGAGGCTCGATGAGGGGGTCCCCCAAGCCTCTGACCAACGATGTCGGCGAGAACTACATGAAAAGCGCTTCCCCCATCGCTTTTGCCGAACATACGCACTTTTCTAATAAGCATTCGCCGTTCCAATCTCGGAGAGTTCTGTCAATTTTGCTTGGTTTTTCGTAAGTGATTGATGCAGAATAGCTTCCAGTTGTTCGTGAGCCCCTGCCCCGAACCCCTTCCAAGCCTGACGGACGCGAATCGCTATCCGATGAGATAGGGGCGCTAACCGTTCGGATATTGAAAATGATCTGGCGCCGGTATGCATTTCGACGCCCGCTGTGATAAGAAATTGTGCACGGAATGGGAGACCCTTGGATTGCGGCCTAGACTACTGGTGACTGCGGGACCTTCGAAGAACTCCACCATTCCGTTACCTGATGGGGAAGCAACTATTGGCCGCGACCCGACGAACGTGGTGGCCATCGTCGACCCGTCGGTTTCCCGAAAGCATTGCCTGCTGCGTCGCGAAGAGGACGGCCGAGTCCAGATTCGTGACCTGGACAGCCGCAACGGTACGCATGTCAACGGCCTGCCGGTAAAGGAACAGTGGCTCCGGCATGGGGACGAAATCGCGACCGGCGATTCCGCTTTCCTATTTCTGACGGAAGAAGAGGATCGGGCGGCTCCCGCCAGCCGAGTCGAATTCGACGACAGTCGCCCGGCATCTGAGACCAAGGTCATTTATCCCAAAGAAGTGCTCTACCTGCAGCCGGACCGGTTACTGCAGGAGTTGCCTGCGACTTCGCAGGTCGCGCGGAATCTGAGCGCGCTGCTCAAGATCAGCCGCGTCGTACATGCCATCCGGGATTTAGAGGAGTTGCAGGCTCAACTGCTGGACTTGATTTTCGAGGTTGTGCCGGCCGGGCGTGGAGCGATTTTGCTCTCGGAAGGACCCGCACAGGAATTCAATTGCCTCTATGCGCGCACGCGGCACGCAGGCCAACCACAACTGGTAAGAGTGAGCCGGACCATTGCCCGCCGGGTCATGAAGGAGAATGTCGCGATCCTGGGAGTTGACGTGCCCACGACTGGCGGCCTGCGCGAGGTGGAAAGCCTGGTTGCCTCCGATGTGAGAACCCTGCTATGCGTCCCTCTGAGCGTGTTTCAGCGAATCATTGGATGCATCTATCTCGACAGCACGAGCGCCGCGAACCGCTTTAGTGAAGATCACCTCCAACTCATGGCGGCGGTGGCCGGAATCTCGGCCGTAGCCCTGGACAATGCGCGGCGAGTTCAGTGGCTCGAGCAGGAGAATCAACGGCTCACGATGGAGGTGCGGCAGGAGCAGAGCCTGGTCGGCGAAGGCTCCCGAATGAAGGAGATTTTTCAGTTTCTGGCCCGCGTGGCTCCGACGGAATCCACGGTGTTGATCTCCGGAGAGAGCGGTACCGGGAAGGAGCTCGCGGCACGGGCATTGCACCGCAACAGTCATCGCAGCGGCAAGCCGTTTGTGGCAATCAACTGCGCGGCCATTCCAGAGACACTCCTGGAGAGCGACTTGTTTGGACATGAGCGCGGAGCTTTCACCGGCGCGTCCGCCCAGAAGAAAGGGCGTCTGGAAGTTGCAGACACCGGTGTCGTGTTTCTGGACGAGATTGGAGAACTCGCTCCGACGCTACAGGTGAAGTTGCTGCGCGTTCTGCAAGAACGCGAATTCGAGCGGGTAGGGGGAACCCACCCCATCAAGATCGATGTGCGATTGATCGCGGCGACGAACCGGGATCTGGAAGAGGCCGTAAGGAAAGGTGAATTCCGCCAAGACCTGTACTATCGGCTCGCAGTGGTCAAGTTGACCATGCCTCCGTTGCGGGAGCGGCGTGAGGACATCCCCATGCTGACGCGGCACTTCGTGCAGAAGAATGCCAAACGCTGCAAAGTGAAGCCCAAGCCGGTCTCACGCGAAGCCATGTCGGCGCTGGTAAATTACGAGTGGCCGGGAAATGTGCGGGAACTGGAGAATGCCATCGAGCGCGCCCTGGTCATGGGTTCCTCAGACATGGTTCTGCTGGAGGATTTGCCCGAATCGCTGCTGGAACAGGCCCCACCCGATGAGTTCAACGAGGGAAAATACCACGCAGGCGTCAAAGAGTTGAAGAAGCGCCTGATCATGGATGCGGTGGAACAAACCGGCGGTAATTACGTGGAAGCCGCCGGCATCCTCGGGGTGCATCCCAACTATCTGCACCGCCTCATTCGAAACCTGGCCATGAAGGACGAACTGAATCGCGCTGTGCATGGGCGTGGGAAGATGTCGGGAGGAGTTTCGTAGGCCTCACGCCCGACCTGCACATAGCCGCTGGTGTTGTGTCCCGTAAATTCGGGGCGTAACTGCACTCAGGTTTGAAAGCGCGGCTTCACTGGTTGCTGAAACGATGGCGATACGTTCTGGATTTGGGAAGGGCACGAGCTCCACTCGTGCCGTAAGCGTTGAAAATACATTCGCGCTTTAGCGCCTGACGTGAGCGGTTTTCACTGTGCTCGGCTTCTTCCGCAGCCATGCTAGACCGCGCACAGCGTGGTCATTAGGAAACAGATTACGGCAACTGCATTTCTAGCAAGCGAGCGGGATCGAGATAGGTTCCAAGCCAGCGGACCGCGACATGCAAATGCGGCCCCGTCGCCCGGCCGGTGCCACCGCTCAGGCCGATCTCCTGCCCCCGCTTCACGGTGTCTCCTTCCTTCACCGTTATTTCGGACAGGTGCAAGTAAAGAGTCAGAAACCCCTGACCGTGGTCAATGACGACGCAGTTTCCCTCGAAATACAGGAATCGTGCGAGCAAGACCGTGCCCTCATTCATGGCGCCGACCGGAGTGCCAGTCCGGACGCGGTAATCGAGTCCGAGATGCGGTCGTTGAGCCACTCCATTGAAGATGCGTTGCGAGCCGAAGACATCGGATGTGGAGGCGTCCACCGGTGCCGTGAAGTCGCCTTGCCATTCCCGCCCTGGCGTGACGCGGTCGAGATAGTCCTGTTTCACCTTCACAGATTCGGCGATCTGGGCCTGCTGCTCCGGGCTGGGCGCGGTAAATTTCTTTTCCACCGCGAGTTGCACCTTGATCTTTGGGTACAGTGCGCGGCCCACGATAAAGCTGCGCGTAAAGGTCAGCGACCGTCCGACCGGAGCGCGTTCCCCTGTGAGCTCGAGCGAGTATTTTCCGGGCTTGGTTTCGAAACTGACGCCGGCCAGGGCGAACCACCTTTTAGTCGCCGGATTGTAGCTAAAGGAGAGTTGGTGTCCAAGCCAGGTTCCCGTCAGCGAGTCCAGTTTGGCGGGAGCGCGGACCCGGAAAAGTACCGGCGCTCCATTGAGGAGCTTCGGAGGACTCGCGCTTACTATCCAAGGAACGGCTTCGGCAGGAGATATAGAACAAAAGAACAGAGCGGAGACTAAGACAACAATGCTTGCGCGCAGCCGCCGGGCTTTGCCCAAGCGGGACAGTCGAGGCGGCTGTCGCTCCGCAGGCACGGGTCTGGTCCAGAACTTCACGTTATCAGCGTAGCATCACACTCGGGATGCGCAGTCTATAATCCTGCGATGCGCATCCGAGTTCTTACGGTTGTCGTGGGTTGCTTGCTGTGTCTGGCCTGGGCGCATGCCGCGGATAAGCCGATCCACGCCGACCGAGTTCTCGTGCTCAAGAAAGAGCGAACACTCGAAGTGTTGAGCCACGGAAATGTCATGATGAGCTACCGAGTGGCGTTGGGTGGAGATCCAGTCGGCCCGAAGAGTCGGCAAGGCGATCACAAGACTCCAGAAGGACTCTACGTTCTGGACTCGCGGAATGCGCACAGTCAGTTCTACAAGTCCATGCACATTTCCTATCCAAGCTCACGCGACCGTGCTGCGGCTCTGGCAAGGGGAGTGTCACCGGGCGGAGATGTGTTTATACATGGTTTGCCACGCGGCTATGCCTGGGTCGGCGAGTCACATCGGCTGAAAGACTGGACGGACGGTTGCATTGCCGTGACGAATAAGGAAATGGATGAAATTTGGGCCACGGTACCTAACGGGACGCCAATCGAGATTCGGCCGTAACCAGCTATGAGCCTGCAAACATCTTCTCCACGGAGCGAAGCGGCGGTCTCGGCGAGCCGTCCCGCACTTGTCCGAGGGCTGAACGTGTGGCACGCCACCTCGATTGTGGCAGGGACGATTATTGGAAGCGGCATATTTCTTGTTCCCGCGGAGATGATGCAGGCCGTCGGTTCTGCCGGACTCGTTTATCTGGCATGGGTGGTGGGAGGACTGCTCTCGTTCTTCGGGGCACTGACGTACGCCGAACTCGGAGCGGTCCGTCCATTCGCCGGCGGCGAGTATGTCTATGTGCGGGACGCCTACGGTCCCCTGCCCGCATTTCTATACGCCTGGACGTGGTTTCTGATCGCCAAGCCGGCGTCGATTGCGACCGTGACAGCGGGACTGGTTCGGGTGTTAGGGACTTTTTCCACCTTCCAGTTTCTCCCGCACACGCTGGTAGGCCTGCACATAGCTCCTACCCGGGTGCTTGTCATTACCTACGGACACCTGGTGGCGATCGCGGCCACGGTTCTGATTACTGCCTTAAATTATGTCGGCGTGCGCAAGGCGGGAAATTTCCAGTTCGCTTTCACCGTGCTCAAAGTGGCAATGATTATCGGAATCTCGTTTGTCGCGTTGAGCGCATCGTCGGCATCATGGAACAATTTCGGGACGAGTTTCCTCGGGGCCAAAGGAGGAGTGGCGGGATTCATGGCCGCTCTGGTCGCAGCCTTATGGGCCTACGACGGCTGGAACGATCTGAATATGGTGAGCGAGGAAATCCAGCGGCCGGAGAGGACTATTCCCATAGCCTTAATTGCCGGCGTCGGGCTGGTCGCCATTCTGTATATGGGCATGAATGCCGGGATTCAGCGGGCACTTCCGGCGGAGGTAATTGCCCGCGCGGCAGTTCCGGCATCGGCGGCAAGCGAGGCAGCGTTGGGAAGAATCGGGATTTCCCTGGTCTCGATCGGCATGATCGTTTCCATGCTGGCAACCCTGAACGGTACGGTGATGAGCGGCGGACGCGTGCCGTTTGCGGTTGCGCGCGACGGATATTTCTTCAAGGCATTGGGAGAGGTGCATCCGAAATTCCATACGCCGGCCTTAGCGCTGGTCATTCAGGGAGCGGTCGCGATCCTTCTCATTGTCGTCGGGGGCGCGTTCCGCGAGTTGTTCTCGCTCGCCATTTTTGCCGAGTGGCTGTTCTACATGGTCGCAGCGAGCACGATTTTCGTGTTTCGCAAGCGTGAGCCCGAAGTGAACCGCCCGTACCGGACTCTGGGCTATCCCTTTGTTCCAGCACTGTTCATCGGCACAGCGGCTGTGCTGCTCTATTACACCTTCACCAGCAATCTGAGAGATTCTGCCGCGGGGGTCATGGTAATTCTGCTCGGGATCCCGGTGTATTTGTGGTTCGCACGGAGAACCGCTACGGCGGAGCGTCGGTCGGGAGTCTAGCAAATCAGGCTTCAGGCCCGCGCTACAACCGAAACGACGAGGGGACAATGCGCATTGCTGGGAGGCTTGGTGGACCTGGTCGGGATCGAACCGACGACCTCTTCCATGCCATGGAAGCGCGCTCCCAGCTGCGCCACAGGCCCACTGTTCGGAAACACTAGAAAGCGCGTCCGTTCGGACGGCCTTTATCATTCTCGCTGAGCGCGTCCGGATAGTCAACGCAGGCAGATCCGGCAGGCAGATCCGGCCAGCCCCTTTTCGTATCCGGCCCCGCGCGCGCTCTTATGCCGGCAGAACGACTTCAGAGAGGATCTCGTAAACCTTCACAATTTGAATCTGGTTGCCCAGTCGCGCCCAGCAGCGCAGCATATCGGGATCTTCCTGCGCGGCGCCGCGGGATTGTTCCGACTTCCAGTACCGCAGAAAAACGTAATGCGACTCCCGGTCGCGGTAAAGAAGATCGCGGCCGTATCCTTTGGCGGCGACAATTGACGTGAGTTCCTGAAACGTTTTGAGCGCTTCAGCTTCCATTTCGGGGATCGGTTCCCAGACAGCCACCGAGAGTATCTCTTGCGGCATAAGGTGGGATTATAGCGTGCGCCGAGGCGCTGAGGCCGCTTTCTTGGCTCGCTTCCCTGGATGCACGATCCGTTCGGCTTCCTGTTCCGTGACCACGTGCAGTCGCATAAGATTGGTCGATCCCGAAGCCTGGCGAGTTCCCGCAACTACTCCAAGCACGTCACCCGGTTCAAGCACTCCCCGGCGCACCAAGTCCTGCTCAGCCATCGTGACCATCTGCTCAGCGGAACGAGCCTGCGGACAGCGGACGGGATGGACCCCCCAGTAAAGATTCATGCGCTGCACGACCCGCGGAATGTGAGTGAAAGCGTAAATCGGGGCCTGTGGGCGATACTTGGAAATCATCCGGGCGGTGTTGCCGGTTTCGGTGTAGATCGCGATACCTCCCATGGGAAGGTCTTCCGCGGCGTGTGCGATGGATTCGCAAATGGTTTCAGCGACCGACAAGCTGCGACGCTCGCGCCGCCGGCGAAATTGGCCGAGATCCTCCATGTTGCTTTCCGCCTCGACCACGATTCGCGACATGATGCTGACCGATTCGCGCGGGTACTTCCCGCTTGCAGTTTCGCCTGACAGCATGACGGCGTCGCTGCCATCGAAGATGGCGTTGGCGACGTCGCTGGCTTCGGCTCGAGTGGGCCGCGGATTCTCAATCATCGACTCCAGCATCTGGGTCGCGGTAATGACTGGCTTCCGCCATGTCGCCGCGCGACGAATTACGTGCTTCTGGATGACAGGAACTTTCTCCGGTGCTACTTCGACTCCGAGATCACCGCGGGCGACCATCACTCCGTCGGCGGCTTCAAGAATCTCTTCCAGATGATCGATGGCTTGCGGCTTTTCCAGCTTCGCAATGACTGGGACATCGCTCTCGTGCGTGGCAATGATGTGCTTGACCATCTTCACGTCGGCTGCCGTGCGCACAAACGAGATCGCTACCGCATCAACACCGTGTTTCAGACCGAATTCCAGATCTTCACGGTCTTTTTGTGTCAGAGCCGGTATGGAGAGCGCAACTCCGGGCAGATTAATACCCTTATGTTCGCCCAGCAGGCCCCCATTGATCACATCGCACAGGACGTCTTTCCCGCGGATGGAGCGAACTTTCAGTTCGATAAGGCCGTCGCTGAGCAGAATGCGGGCACCGGGCGAGAGCTCGCGGGCTAAGTCGGGAAAAGTCGTCGAGATGCGAGTCGCGTTCCCCGGGATTTCCTGGGGCGTGATGGTCACCACCGAGCCGGTTTTAATCGAGACGGGCTTTCGCTGCTCGAGTAGCCCGGTGCGGATCTTCGGCCCTTGCAGATCTTGCAGGATGCAGACCGTTCGCCCTTCTCGTTGGGCGGCACGCCGCAACCGCTGGATGCTGTGCGCGTGGTCTTCATGTGCTCCATGGGAAAAATTGAGGCGTGCAATGTCCATGCCTGAACGCAGCAATTCGCGCATCATTGCTTCATTGCCGCAGGCAGGCCCAATAGTGCAGATGATTTTGGCTCGGCGCAGGGCCCCGTTCTTTTGGGTAGAGTTCTCCTCGCCGTTTTGAGCGCTGAATTTCAACTGTTTTCCTCGACAGGAGTGAATCAATCGGTCTTAGGCTGGGTTGCGGGCTTAGAAGCGCTTCCAGAAGCGAAAGCCTGATACCCAAGACCTAAGAGCTAAGACCATTTCTTTCCGACGTGGCTGCAATCGCCGTAAGTTCTTTACCTAACATGGCGCGCGGAAACAGCAAGGCATTGAATTCCGCGCCTACCAGTACCACCAGAGAGATCATGTACATCCAGACCAGCAACGCCATACCGGCGCCAAGGGAGCCGTAAATCGTCCCGAAATCTCCGAAGTGCTGGAGATACGCGCGGAAACCCACCGTTACCGAGAACCACGAAAGGGTCGCGAGAACTGCCCCGGGAATCACGCTGTGCCACGGCTGCGTCCGCGGAACCGCATTGTGATAAATCAGCGCGATCACAGAAATGCTGGTGAGAGTCGCAATCACCCAGCGCAGGCCGCCCCACATCAAGAGAACATACGGACTGAAATCGGGGTCCAGATATGGCACTAACCGGGTCTCGAACTTGCTGCCCACGGCTACCAGGACGGTAGAGAACGTCATAGGCACGAGAGCAAAAATGACCAACAGGAATGCGATCAGGCGTTCCTTTACCAGCCCCCAAGTCTTCGGCAGTTCGTAGCAACGGCGAAAGCCGTCCATCCAGGAAATCATTACGCCGGAAGCGGTCCACAGCGTGATCAGAGCAGTTGTAGTGAGAAATCGGACCGGATGTTGCCCGCTACCTTTCAGATAACTTAAGACCGTATTGTTCCCGGCTGGGAGAATACTGCTGATCGCGTATGAAATTTCCCGCAAGTATGGCGCACCCTTGCGCCAACTCGCCAGGCTCGAACCAATGATAAGAAGGACGGGAAAGAACGTGAGGATAGACGAATAGGCCGATGCTTTCGCAATGGCGAAGGCATCGTGGACAAACGCTCGCCAGAAGGCGAGCCGCAGAAGGCGAAGGAACCGTAACATGCCCTGAGCTAGCTTAGGGCGGGGAGGTACTGGACGCAAAGAAGGAAGTGCTTGAGGTTCCTTTATGGGCAATCGCTGGGGGCTAGCGTGCATTGGATGTTGGATGACCGCAAATGCGGCTCCGGGGGCGAAAATCGCCCCCGAAACCAGTTCTATTTAGAACTACTCGCTTGCTGGCATTTCCGCCGTGAGTTCATCGGTCTCGCCCTCGTGACGCATCATTTCGAGAGCGCGTTCGGCCTCTTCATAGGCAGCCGAAACTTCCGCTTGTACCTTGGCGGCAGCCTCTTCCATCTCTGGCGAGAGGCGGACATTGCGGTAGTACTCCATGCCGGTTCCGGCAGGGATGAGGCGTCCGACGATCACGTTCTCTTTCAGGCCGCGCAAGTGATCAACCTTGCCATTAATGCTGGCTTCGGTAAGCACGCGCGTGGTCTCCTGGAACGAGGCCGCCGAGATGAAGGAATCGGTTGAGAGCGACGCTTTTGTGATGCCGAGGAGCAGCGGCCGTCCCGTGGCCGGCTTGCCGCCCTGCGCGATCACGCGTTCGTTCTCTTCCCGGAAGGCAAACTTGTCGGTCTGCTCCTCGAGCAGGAACCGGGTATCGCCCACGTCTTCCACCTTCACCCAGCGCATCATCTGGCGCACAATCACCTCGATGTGCTTGTCGGAGATGTTGACGCCCTGCAGACGGTAGACTTCCTGGATTTCGTTCACCAGGTAAGCCTGCAGTTCCTTCTCGCCGAGCACGGCGAGGATGTCGTGCGGGTTGAGCGGGCCATCCATCAGCGGTTCGCCCGCCTTGACGCGCTCGCCTTCCTGCACATTGATGTGAACGCCGCGTGGAACCGAGTATTCCTTTTCGGTACCGTTGTCGGCGACCACGTAGATTTTGCGCTGTCCTTTCGAGACCTCGCCGAATTTCACCGTACCATCGATTTCGCTGATGACCGCGGTTTCGTGCGGCTTGCGGGCCTCGAACAGCTCGACCACGCGCGGCAGACCACCAGTGATGTCTTTGGTCTTGGTGGTTTCGCGAGGGATCTTCGCCAATACATCTCCCGGAGTCACGGCATCGCCGTCCTGGATCATCAGGTGGGCACGGGACGGCATGAGATACCGCTTGCTGCTCTTGCCCCCCTTGACCACGATCGCGGGCTGGCGCTTCTCATCGGGAGAATCGCCCACCACGTGGCGCGAGAGCCCGGTGACTTCGTCCACTTCTTCGTGGAGCGTGACGCCTTCCTGCAGGTCCTTGAATTGAACGGTGCCACCAATTTCCGTGAGGATCGCGAAGGTATACGGATCCCACTCGACCATAACCTGGCCGAGCGTAACCGGATCGCCCTCGTTGACCTTCAGCTTGGCGCCGTACACGACCGAATAGCGCTCGCGTTCCCGGTTCTTATCGTCAACGACGGCGATCGAGCCCTGACGGTTCATGACGACCAGATCACCGCTCTTCGATTTAACGGTCTGCAGTCCGATGAAGCGGACGGTGCCGTTGTTCTTGGCATCGAGACGCGACTGCTCGGAAACTCGCGATGCTGTACCGCCGATGTGGAAGGTACGCATCGTGAGCTGCGTTCCCGGCTCGCCGATGGACTGTGCCGCGATGACGCCGGTGGCCTCGCCAAGTTCGACGAGCCGTCCGGACGCAAGGTTGCGGCCGTAGCACATTACGCAAACGCCGCGCTTCGACTCGCAGGTCAGCACCGAGCGGATCTTCACGCGCTCGATACCGGCGGCCTGAATCGCTCCCGCGAGGTCTTCGGTGATCTCATGGTTGATGTCGACCACGACGTTGCCGTCATAGTCTTTGATTTTCTCGAGCGACACGCGGCCCACGATTCGGTCGCGCAGCGGCTCGATAATCTCGCCGGCTTCCACGATACCTTGCACGTAAATGCCGTCGACGGTTCCGCAGTCGTATTCGCTGATGATGACGTCTTGCGCGACGTCTACGAGACGGCGGGTCAGGTATCCCGAGTCGGCGGTTTTCAGCGCCGTGTCGGCCAGACCCTTGCGGGCGCCGTGGGTGGAGACGAAGTACTCCAACACCGTCAATCCTTCGCGGAAGTTGGCGGTAATCGGAGACTCGATGATTTCGCCTGACGGCTTCGCCATGAGTCCGCGCATGCCGGACAGCTGGCGAATTTGCTGTTTCGATCCGCGGGCGCCGGAGTCGGCCATGACGTAAATCGGATTCAGTTCCCCGGCCTTGTCTCGCCGCTGCATTTCACCGAACATCTCATCGGCCACTTTTTCGGTAATCGCCGACCAGATTTCAATGACCTTGTTGTAGCGTTCGCCATTGGTGATCGCGCCATCCAGATATTGCTGCTGGACATTGACCACTTGCTTCTCGGCGTCGCGCACCAGTATCTTCTTGCTGTCCGGGATAACCATGTCATCGATGCCGATCGACAAGCCCGACCGCGTGGCGAAGCGGAAGCCAAGCTGTTTGACTTCGTCGAGCATCTTCACGGTGATCTCGAGCCCGAACTTCAGATAGCCATAGTTGACCAGCGCTCCAATGCCCTTCTTCTTCAGCAAGCCGTTAATGTACGGCATACCGTCAGGCAATTGATCGTTCAGAATCGCTCGGCCAACAGTGGTGTTGATGAACGCCCGCTCCACGTGCACCGGATCGGTGTGAATGATGTCCTGATCGTCGTACGCAGCGGCCAGGTCGATTAGTTCGCCGGAGTAACGCAGGCGGATCGGGCTGAGCGTTTCGACTTCGCCCGCGTCCAGCGCCATCAGCACTTCTTCGATGTTGGCAAACGCGCGGCCTTCACCCTTCGCACCCGGCTTGGCTTTGGTCAGGTAGTAGAGACCGAGAACCATATCCTGCGTGGGCACGGTGATCGGCTGACCCGATGCCGGCGAAAGGATGTTGTGCGAGGCCAGCATCAGAACGCTGGCTTCTACCTGCGCTTCCGGAGACAGCGGGATGTGTACCGCCATCTGGTCACCGTCGAAGTCTGCGTTAAAGGCAGTGCACACCAGCGGGTGGATTTTGATCGCCTTGCCTTCCACCAGCACCGGCTCAAACGCCTGGATACCGAGGCGATGCAGCGTAGGAGCACGGTTCAGCAGGACGGGGTGATCCTTGATGACTTCTTCCAGGATGTCCCAGACAATCGGTTCCTGCTGCTCGACCATCTCCTTGGCCTGCTTGATCGTTGTAACGTTGCCCGTTTGCTCCAGCCGGTGATAGATGAACGGCTTGAACAACTCGAGCGCCATCTTTTTGGGCAGACCGCACTGGTGAAGCTTGAGTTCCGGCCCGACCACGATGACAGAACGCCCCGAGTAATCGACGCGCTTGCCCAGCAGGTTCTGGCGGAAGCGTCCCTGCTTGCCCTTCAACGTGTCGGAGAGCGATTTCAGCGGACGGTTGTTGGCCCCGCGCAGCACGCGGCCACGGCGCCCGTTGTCGAACAGCGCGTCCACAGCTTCCTGCAGCATGCGCTTTTCGTTGCGCACGATGACTTCGGGAGCGTGCAGATCCATCAGCTTCTTCAACCGGTTATTGCGGTTGATGACGCGGCGATACAGGTCGTTCAGATCAGACGTAGCGAAGCGGCCGCCATCGAGTGGAACCAGTGGACGGAGCTCCGGCGGAATCACCGGGATGACGTCGAGGATCATCCAGTGCGGCTTGTTGCCGCTCTTGCGGAAAGCCTCAACGACTTTCAGCCGCTTGGCGTACTTGAGCCGCTTCTGCAGCGAACTCTCGTTCTTCATCTTCTCGCGAAGTTCGGTAGAAAGGCCGTCGGTGTCGACCCGCTTGAGCAGCTCCTTGATCGCCTCAGCGCCCATCATGGCCTTGAATCCTGCCGGACGGTATTGCTGATCAAGTTCGCGGAACTTGGCCTCGTCTTTGATCACCTCGTGGTCCTTCACCGGAGCGTCGCCGGGCTCGACCACAACGTAAGCTTCAAAGTAGAGCACGGACTCAAGGTCGCGTAGCGAGATATCGAGCAGGTGCCCGATCCGGCTGGGCAATCCTTTGAAGAACCACACATGCGAGCAGGGCGACGCCAACTCGATGTGCCCAAGGCGTTCACGGCGAACTTTCGAGAGCGTGACTTCTACGCCGCATTTGTCGCAGATCACCCCGCGGTGCTTCATGCGCTTGTACTTGCCGCACAGGCACTCCCAGTCGGTGACCGGGCCGAAAATGCGGGCGCAGAACAATCCATCGCGCTCCGGTTTGAAGGTGCGGTAGTTGATGGTCTCGGGCTTGGTGACTTCGCCATGCGACCAGCTCCGGATTTTCTCCGGAGAGGCCAGGCTGATGCGAATAGCATCGAAGTCCGCGATCACATTTGCCATTTCGAATGGGCTCGAACGAAACAAGGTGTTCCTCCGCTTCCTACGGTTCTGACGCGACCGCTGACGGAGCTCTAAAACAAGTTCTTAGTTCTCGGTTCGCAGTTCTCAGTTAAACCGAGTCGAACTTTTCGCCTGATCATGCGGCATTGAGCTCGGATGCCGCAGTGGCCGTAATTCACAATCTCTAGGTGTTCTCAGCTCCCGATCTAGTCTCAGCCGCAACTGAGAACTCAGCACCGAGAACTGAGAACTTACTTTCAATCAGCGGCCGCGCTTGCCGTCGGCTTCTTCTCCGACGCCTTGATCAGTTCGACGTCGAGACAGAGCGACTGCAATTCACGGATTAATACGTTGAACGATTCCGGTACGCCGGGCTCCATGGCGGCTTCGCCCTTGACGATGGCCTCGTAAATCTTGGTGCGGCCATAAACGTCGTCGGATTTCGCCGTCAGCAGCTCCTGCAGGATGAACGCCGCGCCGTAGGCTTCCAGCGCCCAGACCTCCATTTCTCCGAAGCGCTGTCCGCCGAACTGCGCCTTCCCACCCAGCGGCTGCTGCGTGATCAGCGAGTACGGACCGATCGACCGCGCGTGAATCTTGTCGTCCACCAGATGCGAGAGCTTCAGCATGTAGATGTAGCCCACGGTGACCGGCTGTTCGAACTTCTCGCCCGTCATCCCGTCGCGCAGGTTTGTCTTACCCGAGGTCGGCAATCCGGCGTGTTCGAGCAACGCCTTGATCTCGCCTTCCTTGGAGCCGTCGAACACCGGCGATCCCATGAACACGCCTTTCGTGAGCGTCGGAGCCACCGATTCCAATTCCTCATCACTCATGTCGGCGATGATGTCAGCCAGTTGCGAGTCTTTAAACA
Source organism: uncultured Acidobacteriota bacterium (assembly GCA_963807095.1). Lineage (GTDB taxonomy): Bacteria > Acidobacteriota > Terriglobia > Terriglobales > Acidobacteriaceae > Sulfotelmatobacter. The sequence goes on from CAWEAF010000007.1 coordinate 30,754, forward strand.
ATGCTTTCAACTCGCGCCGGATGGCTTCAGTCCGCGTGTTCTCTTTGAGCAGCCCTTTGATCTTCTCGCCGAGTTCGAAACCGGCCCATCCCAGGTGGGTTTCGAGAATCTGGCCCACATTCATACGGGAAGGCACGCCAAGCGGGTTCAGGACGATTTCAACCGGGGTTCCGTCTTCGAGGTACGGCATATCTTCTTCCGGCAGAATGCGAGCGATGACGCCTTTGTTGCCGTGACGGCCAGCCATCTTGTCACCGACACTCAGCTTGCGCTTCATGGCGATGTAAACCTTGACCAGCTTGATCACACCGGGCGGCAGTTCGTCGCCCTTGGTCAGCTTCTCCTTTTTCTCGTTGACGATCTTCTTGAGCACGTCGATCTGGCGCGAGGTCATTTCCTCGATCTCGTCGATTTGCTCGTTTACCCGCGGATCTTTATCCGCATACTTGATGCGCTTCAGGTTGCGGGTCGAGATGCGCTCGATTTCTTCGCGAGTCAGCATCGTGCCCTTGGTGAGCAGGCGCTTGTTGGTGCGCTCGTCGTGCAGGTCGGCCTGCACCTCCTTGCCGCCCAGGATGTTGTCGAGACGCTTCAATCGCTCGTCGGTAAGAATCCGGATCTCATCCGAAAGGTTCTTTTCCAACTTCGCAATCTGGGTGGCTTCGATCGCCTTCGCGCGCTCGTCCTTTTCCTGGCCTTTGCGCGAAAAGATCTTCACATCGACAATCACGCCCTCAATGCCCGGAGGGCAGTAGAGCGATGCGTCGCGCACGTCGCCGGCCTTTTCGCCGAAGATTGCGCGCAGCAGCTTCTCTTCCGGAGTGAGCTGGGTTTCGCCCTTGGGAGTCACCTTGCCGACCAGAATGTCGCCCTGCTTAATGCTCGCGCCGATGCGAATCACGCCCGCTTCGTCCAGATTGCGGAGCATAGACTCGCTAACGTTCGGAATATCGCGCGTGACTTCTTCCGGACCCAGCTTGGTGTCGCGCGCTTCGATCTCGTACTCCTCGATGTGCAGCGAGGTGTAGTAGTCGTCTTTCACCATCTTCTCGGAAACGAGGATCGCGTCTTCGAAGTTGTAACCGCGCCACGGCATGAAGGCCACCAGGACGTTTCGTCCCAATGCCAGCTCGCCGTGGTCGGTGCAAGGACCGTCCGCGATGATTTCGCCCTTCAGGACGCGCTGTCCCTTTTTCACCACCGGCTTCTGGTTGATGCAAGTGTTCTGGTTTGAACGCTTGAACTTCGTCAGCTGGTAGATGTCGCTGCCGACCTCACGCGACAGCTGCGTAGGATGATGCTCTCCTTCGACGCGCACGATAATCCGTTCGGAGTCGACCGAATCGATAATGCCGTTGCGGCGAGCGAGAACCACGGCGCCCGAGTCGCGAGCCGTAACGCCCTCCATCCCAGTACCGACGATCGGCGCCTGCGCGCGGAGCAACGGCACGGACTGGCGTTGCATGTTCGCGCCCATCAGCGCGCGGTTCGCGTCGTCGTGCTCGAGGAACGGAACCAACGATGCCGCAACCGAAACCAGCTGTTTCGGACTGACGTCGACGTAGTCCACTTCATCTCGATTCACCAGGACGAAGTTGCCGGCCTTGCGGGCATTGACGAGTTCGGCCACAATGCGGCCTTTGTCATCGAGTTCCACGTTCGCTTGTGCGATGGTGTGACGGTCTTCTTCCCAAGCCGAGAGATAGAACGAGAAAGGCTCGATCGCCGCCGGCTTCTTGCGCTTCTCTTTCAGGTCGGCATTGATCTTCTCGATTTCGTGCTTCTCGACGTGATCTCCAACCTTGAAATCACTGTCGCCGACGTTGACCACGGTGACGTAGTCGATCACCCGTCCACTCTTGATCTTGCGGTACGGCGACTCGATGAAGCCGTAGTCGTTGATGCGGGCATAGCAACTCAGCGACGAGATCAGGCCAATGTTCGGACCTTCCGGCGTCTCGATCGGGCAGATACGTCCGTAGTGCGTTGGGTGAACGTCGCGGACTTCGAATCCTGCGCGCTCACGCGACAGGCCGCCCGGCCCAAGCGCCGAGAGACGCCGCTTGTGCGTGATCTCGGAGAGCGGATTGGTCTGATCCATGAATTGCGACAGCTGCGATGATCCAAAAAATTCGCGAATCGCTGCCATCACGGGCTTGGCATTGACCAGGTCGTGCGGCATTGCCGTCGACATTTCCTGGTACACGCTCATCTTTTCCTTGATGGCACGTTCCATGCGGACCAGGCCGATGCGGAACTGGTTTTCCATCAACTCGCCGACTGCGCGCACGCGGCGGTTGCCCAGGTGATCGATGTCGTCGACCGCGCCCAGGTTCTTGCGCAGCTTCAACAGGTACGAAATCGTGGCGTAGAAATCGTCCGGATCGAGCGTGCGCTTGTCGAGACTGGTGGCTTCCTGGTTCTCGAACAGCTTGATGTTGAACTTCAATCGGCCCACCCGCGAGAAATCGTACTTCCGCGGGTCGAAGAACATGCCGTGGAATAGAGCGGTCGCTGTGTCCAGCGTCGGCGGATCCCCGGGACGCAGCTTGCGATAGATTTCAATCAGCGCCTCTTGCGGAGTCTTGATCGCGTCCCGCTTGAGCGTCTGGCTGATCACCGTTCCGACGTCATCGCGCTCGGGGAAGAACAAGCCCATTTCAACTACGCCCGAGTCGAGAATCTTCGACAGCTTATCGGCCGTCAGCTCGGAGTTCGCTTCGAGCATGACTTCGCCGGTGGTGGTGTCGACGACATCGCTGGCCACCCACGCTCCTTCCAGGTCGGTGATGTCGACTTCGATTTCGGTGATCTTTGCCTTCTGAATGTCTTTCAGCACCTGGGCGTTGATCTTGCGGCCAGAATGTGCGATCTCCTCACCCGACTTATTCTTGATGCTTCGCGCCAGCTTCATGCCCAGCAGGTTCGTGGGCTTCTCGCTGGCCGGATCCAACGTCCAATAAAGTTTCTTGTCGCGGATGGCAAGACGGTCGACGGTGTAGAACGCGCGCAGAATGTCCTCGCCGGATCGCAGGCCAAGAGCGCGCAGGAAAATCGTGCCCAGGAACTTGCGCTTGCGGTCAATGCGAACATACAGCACGTTCTTCTGGTCGTACTCGAATTCCACCCATGAACCGCGGTACGGAATGATCTTCCCCAGAAAGTAGGTGCGGTTGTTGGCAGTCTCGAAGAAAACACCAGGCGAACGGTGCAACTGGCTGACAATCACGCGCTCGGTGCCGTTGATGATGAACGTGCCGTTCTGGGTCATCAGCGGAACGTCACCGAAGAAGACTTCCTGTTCCTTGATGTCGCGGATCGAGCGATTGCCGGTCTCTGCGTCCTTGTCAAAAATCGTCAGGCGCATCGTGACCTTTAAGGGCGCGGAGTACGTCATCCCGCGCTCTTCGCACTCGGCCACGTCGTACTTCAGCTGCAGACCCACCGGGTCGCCGCACTTGTTGCAGAAGTCGGGCGTGTTGGCGTTATAGGTGCCGCATTTCGAGCACAGCACCTCGCCGGGATGGAACGGATCAGTGATGACCGTGTTGCCGCAATTTTTACAAGTGGTCCGGAGGTGATGCAGACCTTTGAGATGTCCGCACTTGCACTCCCAGTTACCAATGGCGTAATCCACAAACTCAAGTTGTGATACGTTCCGAAAGTCGGTGATCGGGAAAACGGACTGAAACACCGCCTGCAAGCCGCCGTCTTCGCGCTCGCTGGGCAGTTTGTCCATCTGCAGGAACCGATCGTAAGACCGCTTCTGAACCTCGATCAGGTTCGGGATCTGAATGGTGGCCGGGATTTTGGAAAAATCAAAGCGTTTGCGGAAGGCATTTTTCATCGTTAAGAAACTCCCAATCTCACGCGCGACCGAAGGCCACGCTCGTACGGCGGAATGTTTGGGGCGCGTTGTCGTTGTCGCGCCGCGGGACTTGCTACGTGCAGAGCCGGAACAACTTAGAACCTAAAAGACGATGGGGCGCCTGCAGGGACAGTGTCTCCCGCCGACGCCAACCAAGGCGTTTTGCCATTTCTGATTTGAACTCTTTCGCGCCAGTTCTTCGGCCTGTTTCCGCTCCGCCTGCCTGCGGAGCAGCCTGCCTTACTGCCCTCGCGAGCCTCGCTCGCGCTCGAGTGAATCCCTCAGACAAGCGATGTTATATAGATGCTAACATCGCCGCCCAAGGTTCACAAGTAGGAACTCGCAACATAATCGATTTTGCACTGCTTTTGGTGCGACCTGCCGAGCCCATGAGGGACAGCCGCCTCGACTGTCCGGTCGAGCAAAGCTCGACAAGTCTTATCGCAGCTGGACGGCCGACGGCGGCCGTCCCCCACACCGCATTGTTATTTCACCTCGACGGTAGCTCCCGCGTCGGTGAACTTCTTTTTGATGGTCTCCGCCTCTTCCTTGGAGACGCCTTCCTTCACGTTCTTCGGCGCTCCATCCACCAGTTCCTTGGCTTCCTTCAGGCCCAGGCTGGTGACCTCGCGGACCGCCTTGATCACGTTGATCTTATTGGCGCCCACTTCCTTGAGGACGACGGTAAACTCGGTCTTCTCTTCCGCCGGAGCCGCTGCTGCCGCCCCACCGCCGCCACCCGCCACCATCACGGGAGCCGCTGCAGCCGCCGATACGCCCAGACGCGATTCCAGCTTCTTTACCAGCTCAGCCGCTTCCAGAAGCGACAACCCTACGATTGATTCTTCTAACTGTGCAAGATCCGCCATTTTGTTTCTCCTAGTCTTTTGTAGAGACGCAGCTTGCTACGTCTTTTTTTCGCCATCCACAAGTCAGGTTTCCAGTGCGACCAGGCCCCGTTTCCTCACGCCAGACAACGGTTGGAAAGGACCGCGCAACCCCTGAATTGCGAACAACCAAACCATTTGGTAATCGGGTAATCTGAAAATTTGGTAATCGAGAGTTGCCCAGTTTAAAAATTACCAAATCACAGAATTGCCAAATTACTCAATCTCTTAGGCTTCCTTGAACTTCTTCTGCTGCACCGCCTGATCGATCACAACCGCTAGATTTCTCGGCACCGCATTGATGGCGGTGGCCAGACGCTGCGCTGGGGCGTTGATCAGGAAGAGCAGCTTCGACATCAACTCTTCCTTCGAGGGCATGGTCGCCAGCGATTCGATCTCTTTGATTGAGACCACGCGGCCTTCTACCACGCCGACTTTGAAGGTAAAATCCGGAGTGTCCTTGGCGTACTTGGTGAGCGCCTTGGCCATCGCCACCGGATCACCCGTCGTATAGGCGATCGAGGTGACGCCAGCCAGATCCTTCAGCGCCCCCTCGACCTTGGTTCCCTTCGCCGCACGCTCCGCTAGTGTGTTCTTGACGACCTGGTACTTCGCCCCGGCGCCACGCAGAACCTTGCGCAACTCGTAGTCCTGGGCTACCGTCATCTTCGTGTAGGTCGCGACCACCACGTTTGAGACGCTCTTCAGATCCTTACTCAGCTTCTCGACCTGCTCTGCCTTCTTCTGTTTCGTAACCGCCATGATCCAATTCCTCGCAATCTTGTGTGCTCTTGCAGGACGGACGCATTGGTCCGTTCAGGGCGCTTCAGCACCGCGTTAAGCCTTCGCAGCCGCCTCGATTGGCGCCACGTCCAGCGAAATCCCAGGCCCCATGGTCGAACTCAGGTAGCAGCCCTTGATGTACTTGCCCTTGGCGACCGACGGCTTCGCCTTGATCACGCTGGTGATCAGCACCGTGGCATTCTCGATCAGCTTGTCGGGAGTAAACGAAATCTTCCCTACCGGGCAGTGCACGAGCGCGGTCTTATCGGTGCGGAACTCGACCTTGCCGGCCTTCACTTCCTGCACCGCCTTACCCACATCAAAGGTCACCGTGCCAGTTTTCGGATTCGGCATCAGGCCCTTGGGACCAAGCACCTTACCAAGCCGTCCGACAGACTTCATTACGTCGGGAGTTGCGATCAGGGCGTCGAAGTCGGTCCAGTTTTCTTTCGTGATCTTCTCGACCATTTCCTCGCCGCCGGCGAAGTCAGCGCCCGCCGCTTCCGCTTCCTTAATCTTGTCGCCGGTCGCGATGACCAGAACCTTTTTCGATTTGCCCAGACCGTGTGGCAGGACAACGGTGCCGCGGACCATCTGGTCAGCGTGCTTGGGATCGACTCCCAGCCGCATGGTGACTTCGACGGTTTCGTCAAACTTGGCGAACTTCACTTTCTGCAGGAGTGGAACCGCATCCTGCAGAATATAGGGGCGCTTCTCGATAGCAGCGTGCGCCTTGGCGATGTTCTTTCCTTCTTTTTTATTCATCTGCTTTTCCTTGTCTCCCACCGCTCGACAGTGCTTTGAGGAGCCGTGGTGCGTTTGACTATTCAGCCATTTTGCGATTTGGTGATTGGGCGATCTTGATTTCAATCACTCAATGGCCCGATTACCCAATTACCCAATCACTTCGATTCCCATCGACCGCGCCGTCCCGCGAACGCTTTTGATCGCGGTTTCGACCGATGCGGCATTCAGGTCCGGCATCTTCTGCTTGGCGATGTCTTCGACCTGCTTTGCGGTGACCTTGCCGACTTTGTCCTTATTCGGCGTTCCGGATCCTTTGGCGATCCCTGCAGCGCGCTTTAACAGAATCGAGGCCGGAGGCGTCTTGGTGATGAAAGTGAACGAGCGGTCGCTGTACACCGAAACGACGACCGGGATGATCAATCCCTCCATCTCCTTCTGACTGGTCCGGGCGTTGAACTGCTTGCAGAACTCCATGATATTGATCTGCGCCTGGCCAAGGGCCGGTCCCACTGGCGGCGCCGGAGTCGCTTTGCCCGCGGCGATCTGCAGCTTCACGTAACCTGTAACCTTTTTTGCCATGATCTCTTTTCCGCTTCAACTCCGGGTCTAGGATTTTCGGCCCAGCAACTTTGAAGCTCGCCTTTCTGTACCTGTCATCCTGCACTCGTCATCCTGAGGCGACGGTTTTTGTCGCCGAAGGATCGATACACTACGCGACCTTCTCCACCTGGTTGAACTCGAGTTCCACCGGCGTCGAACGGCCGAAAATCGTGACCATCACCTTCAAGGTCTCGCGGTCTTCGTTCACTTCGTCGACCACGCCGGTAAAGCTCGAGAAGGGTCCCTCGGTAATCCGCACCGATTCATTCTTCTCGAACTTGACCTTGAGCTTCGGCTTCTCGCGGCTGTCAGCAACCTTATAAACGATGTGCTGAACTTCTTCTTCCGAAAGAGGCGTTGGCTGCTGCCCGGTACCAACGAATCCGGTCACCCGTGGCGTCGACTTCACGACGTGCCACACATGATCGTCCATGTCCATTTCGACCAGAACGTAGCCGGGATAGAACATGCGCTCGGAAGTGTACTTCTTGCCTCCGCGCACCTCGGTAACCGACTCGGTCGGGATCAGCACTTTGCCAATCTTTTCCTGGAGCCCGAATGCCGCGACTCGCGACTCCAGAGATTCCTTCACTTTGCGCTCAAACCCGGAATAGGAGTGAATGATGTACCACTTCATGTTCGGGTTGCGCGGCGCCTCCGTTGCCGGAGCGCCTTCCGCCGGAGCAGCGTTCTGCGGCTCGCTGGCGGTACTGGTTGTGGTTTCGCTTTTTTCTTCGTCCAGCATAATTAGTTGTTTCTTCTGGTTTTTTCTCGCGTCCTCAGTAGTGTGCCCGGAAAGCCTTGAACAAGGCGGTCACGCCATGTTGGATCACGAAATCGATAATGCCGAAGTACAGCGCGAAGATGAATACGGTGATGATCACCACCGCGGTCGTGCCTCGCACCTCCTTCAAACTGGGCGCGGTCACCTTGCGCATTTCCGTGCGCACGTCGTTGTAGAAGGACCTGATCCGCTCCGGCCAGGACTTGATGCGATCGCCAAAACTGCCTGCTGCAAGACTCGCCATTTTTTTTGTCTCGACTGCCATCGCTACTCCCGGCTCTGGCCCTTCCCTCAAAAAACTCTGGCAGGGGCGGAGGGATTCGAACCCCCAAGTTCGGTTTTGGAGACCGACAGTTTAACCGTTGAGCTTACGCCCCTGTTAACACTAAGTGACTTTGTGATTGGGCCATTGAGCGATTTTTCAATCGCACAATCACCAATCACACAATCGCTCAATTATTTAACTTCTTTATGCGGCGTATGCTTACGGCAACGGCGGCAGAATTTCTTGAATTCCAGCCGGTCGGTCGTCGTCTTCCGATTCTTGGTCGTCGAATAGTTCCGCTCTTTGCACTCACCGCACTGTAATGTCACAATTTCTCGGGGCATCTCAACAGCTCCTAACTCTTTGTCATCCTGAGGCGACGTTTTTTGTCGCCGAAGGATCTGTGCACTTTTCTGTCGTCCCTACGGGACTCGTCCTTGTTCTCAGCTCACCCAGGGCTAACGCCCTGGGCTAACCCATCCCGCCCCTTCGGGGCTGTGGCTTTTTCGGCCTTTTGCCTTTCCATGTTCGCCACAGCTCAGGTGCGAACCTGCAGATGATACCGACGGGCAGCACCCACAAAACCACCACACCGATTGCCTCAAGCGCATCCCATTCCGACTTCGTAGGCATACTGCTTTCATTCAGCCGACTCGCCGCAGGCAGGCCTGCCTTACCTGCAACTCAGGACTCGGGAACTTCCCTACTGAACAATCTCGGCGATCGTCCCGGCGCCCACCGTGTGGCCGCCTTCGCGAATCGCAAACCGCAAGCCCTTCTCCATCGCCACCGGCGTGATCAACTCGATCACCAGGCTCACGTTGTCTCCCGGCATCACCATCTCCGTCCCCGAAGGCAACTCCGCTACTCCGGTCACGTCCGTCGTTCGCAGATAAAACTGTGGACGGTATCCCTTGAAGAACGGCGTATGCCGCCCGCCTTCTTCCTTCGTCAGAATGTAGACCTCGGCCTTGAACTTGGTGTGCGGCGTGATCGATCCACCCTTGGCCAGCACCATGCCGCGCTCCACGTCGTCCTTGCCAATGCCGCGCAGCAAGAGTCCCGCGTTGTCGCCCGCCATGCCTTCGTCCAATTGCTTCTTGAACATTTCGACGCCCGTCACTACCGTCTTGCGGGTCTCGCGGAAACCGACAATCTCCACTTCCTCGCCCACCTTCACCTTGCCCCGCTCGATTCGTCCCGTCACCACCGTGCCCCGCCCCGAGATCGAGAAAATATCTTCGATCGGCATCAGGAACGGCTTGTCCAACTCGCGCGTCGGTTGCGGCACGCTCTTATCCACCGCCGCCATCAGTTCGTCAATCTGCTTCTCCCACTTGGCTTCCCCATTCAGCGCGCCCAGCGCCGACAAACGCACCACCGGCACATCGTCGCCAGGAAACTTGTAGCTCTTCAGCAACTCGCGCACTTCCAGTTCCACCAGGTCCAGCAACTCGGGATCGTCCACCGCATCGCATTTGTTCAGCGCCACCACGATGTAGGGCACTCCCACCTGCCGCGCCAGCAGCACGTGCTCCCGCGTCTGCGGCATTGGACCATCGGTCGCCGCCACCACCAGAATCGCGCCATCCATCTGCGCCGCGCCCGTGATCATGTTCTTGATGTAGTCGGCGTGGCCCGGGCAGTCCACGTGCGCGTAGTGACGGTTCGCCGTCTCGTATTCCACGTGTGCGGTCGCGATCGTGATGCCGCGCGCTTTCTCTTCCGGAGCGTTGTCGATCGAATCAAACGACCGGAACACAATCTTCGGATTGTGCTTCTGCAATACCTTGGTGATCGCAGCCGTCAACGTCGTCTTGCCATGATCGATGTGCCCGATCGTTCCCACGTTGCAGTGCGGCTTAGTCCGCTCAAATTTCTCTTTCGCCATATTCCCAGCCTCTAGCTCCTAGCTCGAGTTGTCAGCTCTCAGCTGTCAGCTCTCAGTTAAAACCCTTTGCCATCCTGAGCGCGTTCTTTGCGCGAAGGACCCATGCAACTGCCTTGCGCCACCACTCAGTAATACTGATACAGCTTCTTAAACTTGTGCCGCAGCGCCCGCTCAACCGTCTCCAGCTTCGACAGGTAAAATTCGCGCATCAGCGCCTGATCAGAGACTGGCAGCGAACCATATAACTGCCGAGCATCCAGCCCCGCCTCGCCAAAGCCTTCGAGTACGCGCTGCGCCAGCACCGCATCGAAGTCCCGAATGCGAATCCCTTTGCGATCCAACTGCTTCAGGAATCGCTCAACCTTGTCGGCCAGGAATGCCTGCTCAATCGCAGCCTGCAGGTTGGCGAACTCCCGGGCCTTCTCAACCTTGATGGCAGCTTGCTCAAAACCCACCGTCATCCCCTACGCCTGATATCTTGGAGCGGGAGACGGGAATCGAACCCGCGACCAACAGCTTGGAAGGCTGTGACTCTACCACTGAGTTACTCCCGCCCTGTAAAACAGCTGTCAGCTATCAGCCGTCAGCCCTCAGCGGCTTCTAAAGCCGCTTCCAACCCCGACTTCAGCGGCACAACTGAATCCGTGCCCTTCCCAAACCTTGCCGCAACCTGCGAAACCAATCTCTGGAGCCGATGACCAGGATTGAACTGGTGACCTCTCCCTTACCAAGGGAGTGCTCTACCAACTGAGCTACATCGGCTCAAAAACCAGCCGTCAGCGATCAACCTTCAGCCAGATCTTTACCGGCTTCGTTCTCGGATTTGTCGGGCTGCATCACGTCATGCCGACGCAAGATCGACTTCACCGCGAACAAAACCAGAATCACCAAAGTGCCTGCGCGAAGCTTCGCATCCGTGATCGTCAGCCAGGTGAGGACTCCCAACCCAACGTAGGCGATCAAAGCTGCTGCCAGGCGATTCATTTCCCTACATGCTCCCTCGCGCCAAACGCTGGGGCTTACCGATCACTGGTGCACAGGGGAGGATTCGAACCTCCGTACCTCGCTAGGAGGAACAGATTTACAGTCTGTCGGCTTTAACCACTCACCCACCTGTGCAAAACTTTCGGGCGATGCGGCCGTCGCGTCGTCCGGCAGACCACGTTTTCCATCCGCAGAACATTCGAACTGAGTCTGCGAACCAAAACGCAGCACATCACACTTCTCTATTCGCAAATCAGGAAAACCAGGGTCGCGCACAAGAGACTGCGAAGATCACTGCACGCCGGGAAAAGTTCCGAATGGAGTGCGTTGGAAAAACCGTTGCGCCGCTAACCGAGTCCGCCGTTCGCCTACTTCCCGAAGCTTTTGGGATCTTGAGTTCCCTCGCATAGAGCGCTCGGGATTTCGGCTGCTGGCTCCCGCTTCGCTCACGCCCGCAAACCGCCTCAACTCTGGAGCTGGCGAAGGGAATCGAACCCCCGACCCTCTGATTACAAATCAGATGCTCTACCGACTGAGCTACGCCAGCAACTCTGGGGACAGCCGCGCCTTCGCGCAAACCAATCCCTCTGATCCCTTCCGAATGTCCGGGACAATATTAAAAGGTATCACATTGGGAACTTTACGTGCAAGCAAGCAGGGTGCTAAACGACTGCCGGTAAAGTAAGGATAGCGCGGCGGCCCTTCAACGCGAATTAAGAGTGACTATCGCGAGATTCCTGTGCCCCGGTTAACCTCATCTTCCTTCCCCGGGGTGCTATCATTTCATTCCTAGCCGCATTTCATGCGAATCCGACGCACGCTCCCCATTCTTTTGGCGGTTGTCATTATCGCCGCGGCAGTTACGGTCGCGGTCCAGTTGCGCAAGGCTGCTCCTCCCGAACCGGCCCGGCTATTGCCCAGCGCCGACGCGTTTCTCTATGCCGACTTCAGCTGGCTCCGCAAAACCAGCAACTCCGGAAACACCTTCTTACCGGCAACGCATGATCCTGAATATGATCGCTTCATTCAGGAAACGGGCTTTGACTACGAACGGGATCTCGAGTCGGTGGCTTTCGCCGTCCACTACCCTCAAAGTTGGCCGGGAGGTGGCACCGGCGGCGGGGCCCCCGAGCCGCGTTTTTCGGAAGTCTTCATCGCGCACTTCGATGCGGGCAGGTGCTCCGCATACTTTCGGAAGCTGGCAAAATCGATCGAAACCTATAACTCCGTCGACATCTACACAATCCCGATCTCGGGCCGGACTTTTCGCCTAGCCATCCTGAATGTCGATACCGTAGCCGCTTCCAATCACGACGACCCGGCCGTAATTCGCGGAATGGTCGACAGATCCCGCCGGCTAGCGTCGCCCTTTGGAGGCCCCGCGTTCCTGCGGCGACTCTACAAACGGGTACAGTTAGCCAGTCCGGCGTGGGTAGTGGCGCACGTCGAGCCCTCGGCGCCCGCTTTTGAGGGCTGGTCCAGTGTTTTTCCGAAGGCCACCGATCTGGTTGTTTCCGCCAGCTACAATCCGCTGCATCTGCCGCTCCGCTCGGGCGTGCTGCACCTCCGAGCTGAGGCCTGGTCTGGCAGCAAAGAGGACGCACAAACCATCGCCGATAAACTCACCACCTTCTTGACCCTATTTCGCAGTGCGGAAATCTCAGTCGGATCGCCGGGCAGCGATGCCGACGTAAAGGCCGTTTTTGACAGTCTTGCGGTTCGCCATGAAGACAGCCGCGCCATCCTCATCGCTACGTTGCCGCTCGGGGCTTTCCGGAAACTCGTGGACTCCTCCGATCAGTTTCCGGGGCTAACGATGCCTCCCACAGAGGAGCACGAGCAGTCGTCTCCGCCAAAGAAGCCCGCGAACTCGAGAAAGCACCGACAGAGAGTTCAGAAGCCAGAAGTCACACGTCCGCCGTCCGAGGTCCAACCGCCGCCCTCGGTCCCAAATCCCGATCAGCCACATCTCTGAAACTAAATCCCTTTTCATGAGTCTTATTCAGGTAGAAGGCGCCTGCAGGTACAATAAAGGACGAAATGTCAAGCCTCCCACTGCCGATTGCCGCCTTCCTCGCGGGCCTGATTTCTTTTCTGTCGCCCTGTGTCCTGCCACTGGTGCCGGGATATGTTTCGCTGATCTCAGGCGCGGGCGTTGAGGAATTGAAGTCTCCCCAGGCGAAGTTGATGCGGCGGGTAATGGTCAATTCCATCGGATTTATCCTGGGCTTCAGCGTTGTGTTCGTGACGCTGGGCGCGATTTCGACCGAAATTGGTCAAGTCGCGGCTCGCTACAAGCACACGCTCTCGATCGTGGCCGGAGTAGTCATCATCATTTTCGGGCTTCATCTGACGGGACTTTTTCAGATTAAGTGGCTCCTCCAAGACGCGCGGCTCCACAATCTGAAGGGAAGCAGCACCTGGTTCGGCGCCTTCGTGATCGGATTCGCCTTCGCGTTCGGCTGGACTCCCTGCCTCGGTCCGATTCTGACGGTGATTCTCGGCTTCGCCAGCCAGGAAGACACCCTGGCGAAAGGCATCCTCCTGCTTGCGGTCTATTCTCTCGGGCTGGCAGTGCCGTTCCTGTTGACTTCGCTCCTGATGGAGCGCTTCTTGAAATTCTATGGCCGTTTCCGCTCGCACATGCACGCGCTCGAAGTCGCCAGTGGAGGCCTGCTGATCGCGCTCGGCATACTACTCGTTATCGGCCGCTTTACTTTGATTTCGAGCTGGTTGTCGTTTTTGAATCGTTTCGCTCTGTGAGGATTTTGTTTTATGTCGGACGTTGAAAACTCGAAAGAAACAGTTGCCAGTCAGCCAAATGCTCAAGGCTCAGGGAACGGAGCTCAGATCCACTCCGTCGATTCGGTCGCCGCACAGCCGCCGATCGACGCCTCCATCGCGCCCCCAACGCCCACTCCTGGACGTGGCCGGAATCCGCTCGCGCTAGTATTCGTGGCTGTAGTCGCGGCAGGAATGCTGTACTTCGGCTTCCACATGGCCCGCCGTTCAGACGCGGACGCCCCGATGATTCTCAGCAAATCGACGCCAGCCCCGGATTTCACGCTGGAAAAGCTCGATGGTGGGAACATGAAACTTTCCGACTTGCGAGGTAAAGCTGTCTTGCTGAATTTTTGGGCGACATGGTGTGGACCGTGCAAGATCGAAACACCCTGGCTGGTGGAATTGCAGAAACAGTACGGCTCCCAGGGTTTGCAAGTGATCGGAGTCGCCATGGATGATTCGGGCAAGGACGACATCGCGAAATTCGCGAAAGATATGGGCGTCAATTACCCCGTCCTGCTGGGGAAAGAAGCTGTGGGCGATGAATACGGCGGCGTTCCGGCCTTGCCCGAGAGCTTCTTCATCGGCCGCGACGGCAAGATCGTCGACCGGATCATCGGTTTGAAAGGCCGCGCCGATATCGAGGACGCTATCAAGGAAGCGCTGAAGACTCAGGCTCCCTCGACGAGCGCGTTAGCGGAGCCTCAGCCTTGATAACAAGTACGCGATTTGATTGGTCTACTATGGGGCTATGGCAGCTTGGCGCAGTAAGACGATGATCTCGCCAAGACACAACGCGGTAACTCTTCCTGTGCTCATGCTGTTCGCGGGCACAGCGCTTGGGCAAGCCTCACCGCCCCAAAGAGTCACAATCGCTCCCGTGCCCCCGGTCACGGCCACGCGCACGACTCAGACTATGGTGAGCTTGAACTTCCGCGTGGCGCGCGGCTTTCACATCAATTCCAACACTCCGAAATCGGAGTTCCTCATCCCCACCGCGCTGAAGATGGATCCACCCACCGACATCGTTCTCGGCAAGACTGAGTATCCTGCCGGCGAGGACGTCAACTTTCCGTTTTCTCCCGACGAGAAGCTCAGTGTCTACAGCGGAGATTTCGCGGTGAATCTCGCCATTCATCCGCTGCGCTCGGTGGTTCCAGGGAAATATGTGATGCACGGGGTCCTGCGCTACCAGGCCTGCGACAACGCCCAGTGTTTCCCGCCAAAGACTTTGCCGGTGAGGATCGATATGAAGGTCGTGAAAGAGAAGAGCGTCGGCCGGCGTAATCCCGCCCAGAGCCCTCACATCCACAACTGACTCAAGTCCTTTGACTCAAGTCCTTCGAAGGCCATCTGGCGACAGGCCCTCGGCCGCCCTGGTTTTAACTCTTAGCGAGGCTTAGCCTTAGCCGCTTCCTTCTCCCCCACTCGCTTGCTGACCTCGAAGGTCATCTTTCCCGCTCTCTTGTCCGCATCCACGATCACGTGGTCGCCATGCAGCACTTCCCCGTCGAGAATCTTCAGTGCCAGCGGATCCTGGATCAGTTTCTGGATCGCCCGCTTCAGCGGACGCGCTCCGAAGTTCGGATCATAACCTTGGGTGAACATCAGGTCCTTGGCGGAGTCCGTCAATTCGAGCGAGATCTTCCGATCCGCGAGCAACCTGCGAACATCCTCAAGGCGCAATTCGATGATCTTGACCAACTGCTCCTTGCCGAGCGGACGGAAGATGATGATGTCGTCCACACGGTTGAGGAACTCAGGCCTGAAATTCGCGTGCAACTGATTCATCACCTGCTGAGAAGCCTGCTCAAACTCTGCGTCGGAGCGAAGGCCTTCCGCCTGCAGGAACGAAGACCCAATGTTCGAGGTCATGATGATGATCGTGTTCTTGAAGTCGACTACGCGGCCCTTGCCGTCGGTAAGGCGGCCGTCGTCCATCATCTGCAAAAGAACGTTGAAAACGTCCGGATGCGCCTTCTCAATTTCATCGAAGAGCACAACCGCATAGGGACGGCGGCGCACCTGCTCGGTAAGTTGTCCGCCCTCTTCGTAGCCGACATATCCCGGAGGCGCTCCGATCAGGCGCGAGACAGAATGCTTCTCCATGTACTCCGACATGTCGATGCGCAGCATTGAACGCTCGTCATCAAAGAGGAACTCCGCGAGGGCGCGGGCCAGTTCGGTTTTGCCCACGCCTGTCGGCCCGAGGAAAATGAAAGATCCGATCGGCCGCTTGGGATCGCTCAACCCGGCGCGCGAACGCCGGATGGCATTGGCGACCCGTTCCAGCGCCGGATCTTGCCCCACCACGCGCTGGCGCAGCCGCTCTTCCATGTTGACCAATTTCTTGACTTCGCCTTCCAGCATCTTGGAAACAGGAATTCCCGTCCACTTGGAGACGATGCGCGCAACATCTTCCTCGTCCACTTCCTCTTTGAGCATGCGAGCCGCGCCTTTGCTTTCCATCTGCTTGGTGAGCTTGGCCAGTTCTTCTTCCGCCTGCCGGATCAGGCTGTAGCGGATTTCCGCCACCCTCTGCAGGTTTCCTTTGCGCTCTTCGGCCTGTTCTTCAGTCTTGAGCTGTTCGATCTTTTCCTTGAGAGCCCGGGCTCGCCCGATCAAGTCCTTTTCCTTTTTCCAATTCGCTTTCAGCGCGTTCGACTTCTCCCGAATTTCGGCCAGCTCCTTTTCCAGCGTTCCGAGACGTTCGCGCGAGTTGGGGTCATCTTCCTTCTTCAACGCCTGCTTTTCGATCTCCAGCTGCGTGGCTTTTCGCTCGAGCTGATCAATGTCGGTCGGCAAGGAGTCAATCTGGATGCGCAGCGAGGCCGCGGCCTCGTCGATCAGATCGATGGCCTTGTCCGGCAGGAAGCGGTCGGAGATGTAGCGGTGCGAAAGCGTCGCGGCAGCCACGATGGCTGAATCTTTGATACGAACGCCATGATGCACTTCGTACTTCTCTTTCAGCCCGCGAAGAATCGAGATCGTGTCTTCAACATTCGGCTCGCCTACAAAGACGATCTGGAAGCGGCGTTCGAGCGCGGCGTCCTTCTCGATGTACTTGCGGTATTCGTTGAGCGTAGTCGCACCGATCGCCCGCAGCTCGCCGCGAGCCAGCGCCGGCTTCAACATGTTGGAAGCGTCAATCGCGCCTTCGGCCGCTCCTGCTCCCACCAGGGTATGCAACTCGTCGATAAACAGGACGACCTGCCCCTGCGAATCTTCGATTTCTTTCAGGACAGCTTTCAGGCGGTCTTCAAACTCGCCGCGATACTTCGCTCCAGCGAGCATGGACCCGAGATCGAGTGCGACCACACGCTTGTTCTTCAGTACTTCCGGAACGTCGCCGGAGATGATGCGCTGCGCCAGTCCTTCGACGATTGCGGTCTTGCCAACACCGGGCTCTCCAATGAGCACGGGATTGTTCTTGGTGCGACGCGACAGCACCTGGACAACGCGGCGAATTTCTTCGTCGCGTCCGATCACGGGATCGAGCTTGCCGCGACGGGCTTGCTCGGTCAGGTCCCGCGCATAGCGCTCCAGTGCCTGGTACTTTGCCTCGGGATTCTGGTCAGTAACCTTCTGCGAGCCACGCACGACCGTCAGAGCCTTCAGGATGGCATCGTAAGTCGCGCCATTGCGCCCGAGAATCTGCTGCGCCGCATCGCGTTTCAGGTGCGTGATGGCGAGCAGCAGGTGCTCGGTGGAAACATATTCGTCCTTAAAATTGGACGCTTCTTTGAACGCCTGGTCCAACAACTTGTTGGCTTCGTTCGAGAGCGCAGGCTGCGCGGTCGCTCCCGCAACCTTCGGCAGCTTCTCGATCTCGCCGTAAATCTGGTTCAGCACGGCCTGTGGGCCAATACCGATCTTTTCCAGCACGGGCGGAACAATGCCCTCTTTGTCCTCGAGTAATGCCGCGAGCAGATGAATTGGCTGCAGCTCGGGATTTCCGTGTTCCGAGGCGAGCTCGTTCGCACGCTGGACGGCTTCCTGCGCCTTAACAGTAAATTTGTCCCAACGTATTGGCATGAATGAAACCTCGATTTCGTAATTGGGCAATTTGGTAATCGAATAATTTGAAGTCCCATTCTATGCAATGGTTCTAAATTACCCGATTACCAAATTTCTCAATCGCAAAATGATTGGAGTCAGTTCTCGGTCGCCTCCCGCAGACCTCAGGGGCAAGAGCCACGTTGCTACCGGCCATGCGGCGGCACGACTGAAGTCGCGCCCTCGTCGAACTCGATTTCTCCACTGGCGGCGGTTTCCGCAACGCCGGGATGGGCGTCTCTTAGAAACAATGAACTCGTTCCGTAGTCGATCACGGCCGCTTGTCTCTCAAAGACATCGGCTCCAAGAATCACGTCGACCGGCGACGCTTTCTTCAGGGCCAGGGCCGCATTGACATGGCTGAGGTCCATGGCGCATAGCGCTTTCGGCTTTGGCACGGCGTGGCCAAGGGTCAACCTGGCATTGGCCAGCCTGAAGACCTCCAGTTGAGTGCCGCCGGCTCCTCCGCCCGTTTTTCCTTCCGATATGAGTTCCAGGCCGAGTTCCCGGGCTAACGACAGACTCACGACGGTGCTCCCGGCTCCGGTGTCGATCAGAATCCGCACCGGGCGGCTGGAAAGTTTGCCGTCAGTTTCGAAGTGTCCCACCGCGTTGCGGGTAAGCGCAATATGGCTATAGCCATCCGATTGGAGAAGTGCTGAAAGCGACATTGAATCTTCCTCGTACGGGCGATGAGAAATCCGGCGATGAAAACACGGAGAGCGGTTGCGGCGCCGCCTCTCGGTAACTTCAGGGCTCATGCCCTGCCGCTCGGCTTCGCCGTCGCGGGACAGCCGAGGCGGCTGTCCCCACGTCAGCGAATTCTTCTGCCCGAGCTTTGCCGATTACGCGGCTTTGCTGGGCCCTTTGCTTTCCAGGGTCTTCTCGCCTTTTTCCGAACCGACGTTCACCTTGATCTGCTTCGGCTTGGCTTCCGCCTTTTTGGGCAGGCTGATCTTCAGAACGCCCTTTTCGTAGCTCGCCGAGACTTTATCGGCGTCCACGGTCTGCGGCAGAGTGAAGGTGCGAGTGAAGCTGCCATACTGGCGCTCCACACGGCGATAATTCTCTTCCTTTTCTTCCTTCTCGATCTTGCGCTCGCCGGTGACGGTGAGGGTGTTGTTCTCGACGCGGACATCGATGTCTTTTTCGTCGATTCCAGGCACTTCAATCTTCAGCGTGACCTGGTGCTCGTCTTCGTAGACATCCACGGCTGGGGCAAAGCTTGAAGTGGTAAGAGACTCATCGCGCCCCGCATCGCTGAAAGACTCACGGAACAGACGGTTCATGCGGTCCTGCAGCGTGCTGAATTCGCGGAATGGCTCCCAACGGGTTAATACGGTCATGACTAAATCCTCCTTCAGAAATGGGTGTTGATCAGAAATGATTGAAATTCGCGACCGCGCTGAATGCTTCTTGGCTGCGATCACTTCGTTAGATGCATAGTTAGCGTGAAAGAAGCATAAAACTTGAGTGTATTACTGTCAATAGCAAAATTGGCCCTTATTTGTATTAACTTACGTTCCCAATGACGCACTTCAGGTAGGCAGTTTCCGGCACGTTCAGAAGGACGGGATGGTCTTTGGCCTGGCCGCGCACTTCCAGCAGGCGGAAGGTCCGGTGGGCGTCAAGCGCAGCGCTAGAGAGCATTTCGAGGAAGTTGGACTGGCTCACGTGGTACGAGCAGGAGCACGTCACCAGGATTCCACCAGGGCGAAGCATCTTCAGCGCGCGCAGGTTGAGTTCCTTGTAGCCGCGCAGGGCGGAGTCGAGATCCCGCTTGCTTTTGGCGAAGGCCGGGGGATCGAGCACGATTGTGTCGTACAGGCGGCGCTCGGAGGAGTAGTCCTTGAGCAGGTCGAAGGCGTTGGCCTCGATCCACTCGATGTCGCGGCCGTTCAGGGCGGCGTTCTGGTCCGCAACTTCGAGCGCGGGACGGGAGCTGTCGACCCCGGTGACATGCTCACAGGCACGGGCCAGATGGAGGGCGAAACCGCCCTGATAGCAGAAGGTATCGAGAGCATCCCCCTTCGCATACTGGGCCGCGGCGGCGTAGTTTTCCCGCTGGTCGAGGAAGGCTCCCGTCTTCTGGCCTTCGAGGGCGTCGAAATGAAAGTGGACGCCGTTCATGCTGAACGTAGTTGCGGTTTGCTCTCCCTGCAGTAAGCCGGAGGCGCGGGGTGGCAGGGTTTCGAGTTCCCGGACGCGTGGGTCGACGCGTTCGACGACGGATGCTGGTTTGAGTTGTTCGCTTAACTGAGAGATGACAGTTTCACGTACAGGGTTGGCGTCGATTGCCTGAGTAAGAATCTGCAGCGAAAGAATGTCGTTGTAACGGTCAACGATAAGGCCGGGTATGAAATCTGCCTCGCTGAAAATGACGCGGTATGCATTTGTGTCATGAACGACTCGCTCGCGATACGCAGTGGCGTCGGCAATCCTCTGACGTAGGAGGGCTGGAAGATCAGAAACTATCTCCGGCGAAATCATGCGGATCGCGATTTGTGAGGAACTCGAGTACCAGGCGGTGCCCAGCAGCTTTCCGCGCTGGTCCGCCACGGTGACGAGGGCCCCTGCCGGAACATCGTCGGCACCCAGCACGTCGGAGCGGTACACCCAGACGTGCCCAGACTTCAGGCGGGACGCGCCGCGGGGAGAAATTTTTACGGTACAACCTGAGATCTGTGCAGCCGGGGTTTGGGCCATGCTCTGATGTTACCCGACAGAGTTTCACCCTTGGCGTCACTGAGTTGGACGAAGAAGGAAAATCATTTCCTCAGCATCGTTATCCAGCGGGGTCTTCGCGAAGGAACCGTATTCCCCCACAGGCTCCAGACCGGCAAGTCGAAACAGAGCTCGCAGGTGAGGATAGGTGTAATAGGACATCTTCAAGGTTTCGGTTTCCTCGGCCACCAATTGTTCATTGCGATAGGTTCGGAAGATGAACGTCAAAGTCAAAACCTGGTTGATCTTGTCGATCGCGTCTTTGCGATACCAGCGGCGAATTACGGTCTCCGGACTTGATGGCGGTGACCACTCCACCTCGAGCATTTCGGTACCAATTCCCTGAGCCAGGCGGTCGAACTTCGGATAGAAGACGTCGAAGGCCAGCAGGCCGCCTTCGTCGACGTGGGCAGCAGCCGAACTCAGGGCGCGAACTTGATCCGCGACCGTGTACATGTGCTGCATCGGCCGGAAGGGTATGGTTACCACCCGAAACTTGCGATGAAGGCGCAATTCACGCATGTCGGCGGCATGCAGCGACACCCTGTCGCGAACCGGAGGGTCGTCGCGCGAATTTGCCATTCGCGGGCGGAGAACGGGCGATGCCGGAAATACCACAACTCCGAAGTTAGCGTGTGTGCGGACCCTCCTCCGAAGTCATTGAATTCATTAATATTGAACACGTTCAATTTTTCTCTTGACGGCCGTACCGCCCCGGCCTATATTTGTTTTGAACACGTTCAAGTTAGCCGAACAGGAGGCACTGTGCAGACCGCCAACAACATCATCGTTGCCACGTACCTGACTTACCTGCTGATCAGTATCGCCATCACCATATGGGTCGCCCGCACTCTCTACAAACGCGGCGCCATCTTCCTGGTCGACGCCTTCTCCGGCAACCGGGAACTCGCCGACTCGGTGAACCACTTGCTCGTCGTGGGCTTCTATCTGATTAACATTGGCTACGTCTCGCTTGCGCTGAAGACGGCAGCAACTATTGCGACCTCCCGCGCCGCCATCGAGTTGCTGAGCGACAAGCTGGGCATGGTCCTGCTGATCCTCGGCGGCATGCACTTCTTCAACCTGTACGTCTTTTCCCGGATCCGCAGGAGTTCGCAAGGCCCGCGTCGACCACTGGTGCCAAACCCGCCGGTCCCTCCTGACGCCCATCTCAGCGTCGCCATCCCGAGATGAGCAGGATGCGTGGGAAGGGATAAACGCGAGCGGGTTGTCGACTCTGGGCGGCAGCGGCTCAAGGCGGCCCTTCCCCCAAGCACCCGCAGGAAGAGCAAGCGCTAATGGACGAGAACATGCAAAAGCTCTACGTACTCTACGATCCGAAATGTGAACTCTGCTGCCGGCTGAAGGACTGGATTCTGGTGCAGCGCTCCTGGATCAGCCTAGCCGTCGTCGAGGCCGGCTCAGAAAAGGCCCAGAGCCTGTTCCCCGACCTGGAGAGGATCGCCTCCACCGACGATCTGGCCGTGATCAGCGACGAAGGAGCCGTTTATCTGAACAATAGCGCCTGGATTATGGTTCTGTACGCCATGGTGGAATACCGCGACTGGGCGTCCCGCCTGACGCATCCGCTGCTGATGCCGCTGGCGCGGCAGGCTTTCGCAGCGCTCTCCAGGAGTCGCAGGTTCATCTCTTCTCTGATGAATTCAGAGGACACGGCAAACATCGCCGGCGAACTCGGAAAAGTTGAGCTGCAGCCGTGTCCGCTGCCTAAAAACGTACCTCCGCCAGCGGTTCGGGACTATCTTCAATGACAACCATGACAACGACAACAACGATGACGAGCACGACCCTGAAACACAGACCCTCGCCGCGCGCGGGAGATACCCGCCGCAAGATTTATGACGCCGCCATGGCACTGTTTCGCGAGAAGGGATTCGAGGAAACCACCATGCGCGACATCGCAGCCAAGGCCGGCGTGGCGCTGGGGGGCGCTTACTACTATTTCTCCTCGAAAGACGCCATCGTGCTCGCCTTTTACCGCGAGATGCAGGAAGCCAGCGACGAACCCGTGCTCGCCGCCCTCGCCGGCCACAAAAAGCTCAAAGACCGGCTGCGATGCGTGGTGGAGAAACGGCTGGAATTACTCGAACCCAACCGCAAATTCTGTGCGGCGCTCTTCCGCCACGCTCCCGATCGCACCGATCCGCTCTCTCCCTTCAGCGATGAGACTCGTCCCATCCGGGAAGGAGCGATTGAGCATCTGCGCATTGCTCTTGAAGGCAGCGATACCAAGGTACCCTCCGACCTTAAGCCCCGCATGCCCTATTTGCTATGGCTCTACCATATGGCCCTGATCATGTTCTGGCTCTACGACCATTCCCCCAATCAGGAACGAACCCGCCGGCTGATGGAAAAGAGCCTCGCTTTGCTGGTAAACCTGCTTCGCCTCTCCGCCTTACCACTGATGAAGCCGTTGCGGAAGTCCGCCCTGGAGTTGGTAGAGGCGGCGGGAGTCTGAGTCAAAGGGAGGGTTATGCAGAAAGAGACTGGCCCGACGAGCACGGTCGCCATAACCGGAGCATTTAGCTACACAGGTAAGTACACGACGCGGCTCCTTCTCGATCGCGGATACAGAGTGCGAACCCTGACGTACCATCCGGACCGGCAGAATCCGTTCGGCGATCAGGTCGAAGTCTATCCCTATCGTTTTGAGGATCCCGCTGCGCTCACTCAGACTCTTAGCGGAGCATCCACTCTGATCAATACCTACTGGGTGCGCTTCCCGCGCGGAGATTCCACCTTCGAGACCGCCGTGGAAAACACTCGCACTCTGATCAATGCCGCAAAAAGCGCGGGAGTCAGACGCATTGTGCACGTGAGCATCGCGAACCCATCCGCCGAATCCCGGCTTGGCTACTACCGCGGCAAGGCCAAACTGGAACAGGCGGTGATGGAGTCCGGTCTCTCCTACACGATCTTGCGGCCAACAGTAATCTTCGGAACGGAAGACATCCTCGTCAACAACATTGCCTGGTTTATCCGTCGCTTCCCTATTTTCGGCATTCCCGGGGATGGCCGATACCATGTTCGACCGATTTACGTCGAAGACATGGCGCGACTCGTCGCCGAGGCTGTCGGTCAATCGGACAACTCCGTGGTTGATGCGGTCGGTCCGGAAACTTTCACTTTCGAGGGGTTGGTAAAGCTTATTGCTCAACAACTGGAGTGTTCCGTGCATCTCGTTCACATGCCCACGACTTTGGCATATCTTTCGACGTTGGTGACCGGGTGGTTTGTTCGAGACACCATCCTCACCTGGGAGGAGTATCAGGGGTTGATGAGTGAGCTGCTGGCTCCGGAAGGACCTTCGTCCGGGACAACCCGCTTGAGCAAATGGCTCGCCGAAAATCGAGATCGCCTGGGCATGCGCTACGCTTCCGAGGTGGCGCGTCACTTCGCAAGAGTGCGCACCAGTGAAAAATGTCTGAGCCCCAGCGGGCCGAAAGAGGGGATCTCCCGTGCACACTTGTAGGCCGCGTACAGAACTGTTGCCTCGAGGGCTCAGCCCCATAAGCTAACTGAATACCCGTCAAGCCAGACATTGGTCGCTTCGGACTGTTCTCTCGCGGTTGACTTCCGAGTCGCCGACTACACGCGAACTGCGACCGATCTGAGGTCTAAGCGTGATGTTTATCGTCAAATAGAACGGGCGGCCCGATAGGTTGATCCTTCCGGGCCGCCTTCCGTGGACGCCTCGTTTAGTACTTTGCGGCCGTTGTTTGATTGGCAACATCCTTTGAGATCATATCGAAGGTAAGCATGAAACCATTCGTGCCCTTGTACTCGAAAGCTCTTGGGCCCTCACGGTAAGCCTCAACCTCGTTCGGCATCATGATGAAGCCATCGTTGCGCGGCGTTCCCCAGTACTTCACGTTCTTCAGTACGACGGGCTCGTCGGTCATACCGTGGAAGCCCTTGAGTTTCACCTCCCCGGTTTTGCCGCCGTTCAGAGTCGCGTGAGCCTGGTCTTTGTCGAACGTCCATGTGTCAATATTGCCCTCGGCTACTTGGAACGATTTCCATTTAACCGGAAAAACGCGTGGCAGGATCTCACTGATTCCCTGCCGTTGTTCCGGGGTGACCGATTTGTCGAAGGTGACGACCACCCAGTCCATCTGTCCCGTTGAGAAATCGCCACCGAGGTCCCCGCTCAGCCAAAGTTTGGATCCCGCGAGATCTGTGCTGCCGTAATTCCCCTTGTTGATCTTGTAGGCGATGTTGAATCGACAGTAGTGCTCCATGCTGCCGTGATCGTGATGGGCCGCCGGATGCGAATTGAAATAGCACATGCAGAAATGGGGACAGCTGCATGCCTCAATGGCCGTGGCATTGATCGCCCAATCTGAATGAGCGGTGTGCCCCGCAGAGATCCCCAGCAGGGCAATTGTGGTTAGAACTACGAAATGCCGCATCATGGTTTTTCCTCCATGTTCGTTTTTCTATGGAAACGGTTTACGGAGCTTGGCCCGAAAACGCCGCGCAGGAGACGTTGGGATGCCAGTTCACGAACGCGCCGTTTGGATTTGGCTTCCACGCCCAGACGTGCAAGGTGTAGAACGGCGGAAGGCCGAAGCGGTTGGGACTTTCGAAGTAGTGATAAAGCTGGCCCATCAACTGTGGCGCGCCCTGCCCGGGATGGGCTTTGTCCCACTGATCCGCCAGGACCAAGAAATCCGCGCCAATCAATTGGAGATGACCGTCAGGTTGCGGTTCGTAAATGACGATTTGGGGCCTGGTGGCATCGACGACACCGCTGCCCACTAGAGCCATGTTCACGTAGTGAAGGCCCATCGCGCCTGAATCGGGGCCAGTCACGCAACCGAACAGTAGAGAGTACCCCTCGGCCTCGGCTACCGAGACATCTTTAAACCTTACTGTTGATTCGCGCACGGCTTGAAGGAGCGCGCCTTGAGCGGCCGAAAGTGGTTGAGCTTTCGAAGTTGCTGCGTGGTTATGTGTAGATTGAGCCGTGGTGTGTCCGGGAGCCATAAAGCCCAGAATCAGAACCACGAGAAAATACTGTGCTGGGATCCTTCCGATCCTCATTGTTCAAACCTCCGGTGCGAAAACTAGATTCAGCCATCCACGAAGCTCGTTCCTAAACCCCCCGGAATGCGCTAAAATCGCCGACATTCTTGTGGGCTGAAGGCCAGAGCAACTTGCAGTGTTCTGAGCAAGGTGCCGGCAACGTGCCTGAAATGTCTTTAAGGAGTTCTGAAGAAGTTATTGGGAATTTCTTCCTGCGGGCACTTCCTTGAAAACAAAGCACATTTACCAATTCGGTGCCTACCACCTCGACACCGAGGAAAAGGTCCTGGTTCGCGAGGGAAAGCCGGTCGCCCTTCCACCGAAGGATCTGGAAACGCTCGTAGTGCTGGTCGAGAGGACCGGACACATCGTCGGGAAAGAAGAGCTACTGGAAAAAGTCTGGCCAGGGGTTTTCATCGAGGAAAACAATCTTGCACGCCGAGTCTTCAACCTGCGACAGGTGCTGGGTGATGCCCCGGACGGGCGCAAGTACATCGAGACCGTCCCGAAGCGCGGGTACAGGTTTGTCGGGTCAGTGCAGGAGCGGGACAATAGCTCAGAGTCTTCGGTGCCAGCACCGTCGCCAATCGATTCGCCGCTACCTGCTCCTCGTCTCAAGCGCCGGAAAATTCTGCCGGTATGGGCGCTCGCAGCTGTTCTGGTCGCGGCAGCAAGTATGCTCGCATTACGTTTTTGGCGGGCCGCGAACGTCTCTCCTCAGAGGGTTATGCTGGCTGTTCTTCCGTTTGAAAATTTGAGCGGCGATGCTAACGAGGATTACTTCTCCGACGGTCTCACGGAGGAGATGATTGCTCAGTTGGGGCAGGTGCAGCCTTCCAGACTGGGCGTAATCGCCCGGACGTCGGTCGTTCATTACAAGAACACCAAGGAGTCGATCGCACAAATTGGCCGGGAACTAGGAGTTGGTTATGTGATGGAGGGGAGCGTTCGGCGCTCTGGCGGACGCGTGCGAATTACCGCTCAGCTCATTCAGGCAGCCCAACAAACGCATGTATGGGCCGAGACCTATGAACGTCCCCTCGATGACGTTTTGACCATTCAAAGAGAAATCGCGCAGAAAATAACGGACTCTTTGTCCATTGAACTACTGCCTGCCGCAGCACAATCGGATGCGAATGCGCATATCAATTTGGAGAGCTACGACAAATACCTTCTCGGCCTGCACGAACTCGGGCAAGGCACCAAAGAAAGTGTCACGAAGGCTATTCAGTATTTCCAGGAAGCAATCGAGGAAGATCCCAAAGACGCGCGCCTCTATTCCGCATTGTCCCAGGCCTACGATGCCGCAACTACGTACTACAGTTCACCTGCCGACGTGATGCCGCGCGCGAAAGAAGCTGCGCTCAAAGCGGTCGAACTCGATCCCAGTCTTGCCAGCGCTCACGTCAAGCTTGGCTATGTTCACTTGTTCTTTGATTGGGACTGGCTAGCGGCGGAAAAAGAGTATCGCCGAGCCCTTGAGATTAATCCGAGTTCTCCAGAAGCTCAGCTGGGCTATGCCAATTACCTGGGCACATTGGGGCGTTTTGACGAGGCGCTGTCCCGTGTGCAACAGGCGTATGTTTACGATCCGCTGGCGGTCGAAAGTCGTAACGAAGCGCTTTGGATTTATTACTTCTCCGGTCGAATGCCGGAAACAATAGACCAATGTCATCGGACGATCGAGATCGCGCCTGGGGCGGGCACGCCTTACATTGTTCTCGCCATGGCTTATGCGCAAATGGGGAAACGCGCTGAGACGCTACGGGCTACCGAAGACGCTAGCCGCTTCGCAGATTTCCCGAGTGGCAACGCCACTACGGCCTCGGCACTGGCTCAGGTCGGCGAGAAAACCAAAGGCCGGCACTTCCTCGATCGGGCATTGGAACAAGCGAAGCGACAGTACGTCTGCCGCTTCATCGTGGCAACCGCTTATACCGAACTGGGAGACAACGAAAAGGCATTGGAATCCCTGCAGCAAGCCTTCCTGCAGAGATCGACTTGAATACCATGGATCGGGGTGGATCCCCGACTCAACCCTTTGCGAAGCGATCCCAGGTTCCAGGACCTCGTCCGCCGAATCGGAATTCCGCGCAGTTAGTTCACGTTGTAGTCTGGATTCCTAACGAAAGACAACCCTGTCGCGCAATCGTTCGCGATTGCCGGGAAGCATTCGGATTTACATCGGATGGCGGGCAAACCGGGACTGTTCCTTAACTTTAGCCCCCGTGGACAGTTTTCCACAGATCAATTCGGGCATTGTGACGAACAACCTTTACCCAAGACCCCAGAAAGAGTCACACTGCAAACATGAGCGATGCCGCTTCACGGACGTTGTCTGGCAAGTGCTGCGCCGCACGCGCTAAGTTCTTGGTCTGCAATATTTTCCGCGTAAGTATTTATGTCTCAAGATTTTGCGGAGAGCAATCAGCCCCAAACGCCGCAAGGCCAATGGATTGAATATTTTGCGCGAGGAGATCCGAAAAAATGTGAAGCGGGCCGGATCGGCTGGGATATTATCTCGGCTTAAGAAAGCGGCGCCCTTATGAATTGTGAACGCAGCGTGATCGCCTCCATCGTCTTCCTGGGAATAGGGCTGGGACTCATCCTCGGATACTGTCACGACAGCACGATCAATTTCAGCGCGCCGCCCATCCGGCGTCGGCAGCCTCGCTGCAATTCGTGATCTACACCAATGGCTGGCCCGCGATGGCTGGGCTCGCCGCAACCGAGGTTGGCATCCTTCTGCTGTTCGCTGCGTTGGTGTTTGCAGTGGTGACGCAAATCTCATCGCGGCAGACGGCGCGCCACGACCGCGCTCCCGCCGCCGTGGGGCGCCAAGTCTGAGGTTTGACACTGGATTCACGGTTACCTAGACTGCATGGGGACGCCTTACAAGCACCTGACACATTGAGGTGGAAGCATGGCCTGGCTGCAAAACAAGTTTGAGAAGAATTTCCTGATCTCGACGGTCGACTACGTCTTCAACTGGGCGCGAAAGTCGGCGGTATGGCCGATGACGTTCGGCCTGGCCTGCTGCGCGATCGAGATGATCGCCTCGTCCACCGCGCGCTTCGATATCGCCCGCTTCGGATCGGAAGTGTTCCGGCCTAGCCCGCGCCAGAGCGACCTGATGATTGTCGCCGGCACCGTCACGCTGAAGATGGCTCCCGTCGTAAAGCGCATCTACGATCAGATGCCCGATCCCAAATGGGTGATCTCGATGGGCGCCTGCTCGTCGGTCGGCGGCCCGTTCAACACCTATGCGGTGCTGCAAGGTGTGGACAAAATTGTCCCCGTTGACGTCTACGTCACCGGATGCCCGCCTCGTCCCGAGAACCTGTTCTACGCGCTGCTGAAGTTGCAGGACAAAATTGACACGATGACCATCGCGAGAAAGCCCACCGAAGTGCGGCTTGATCCCAACATGGTCGAGAACTTCAAGCGCCAGGTAATGATCGCGCAGACCCTGCAGCCAAAATGAATCGCGTAGGGACAGCCGCCCCGGCTGTCCAGCCGAGCGTGAGCGCGGCGTCACGAAGACATCCGCATGCCAACTTTCACGAAGCTCACTTCCGAAACCGAACTGCCAGCTACCAACGAAGCCAAAGAATTTCTCTGCGGCGATAAAGAAATCTGCGTCGCTAACGTGAACGGCACCTGCTCTGCCATGGACAACACCTGCCTGCATCAAGGCGGGCCACTCGGCCAGGGCGTGATTCTGGACGGCAAACTGGTTTGCCCCTGGCACGGCTGGGAGTGGGATCCGAAGACGGGCAGGGCCGTGCATGTTCCCAATGCGAAGGTCACCGTGTATCCGCTGAAGATTGAAAACGGCGACGTCCTGATCGAGATCTAGCATCTCAGACCGGTACAATATTTCTACCCGAATTCCGTCAACATAAGTAAGTGTCCTCACGCGCGACGGAGATTTCTTATGTCTGTGTCCAGGTCAACCAGCCGCCTGCTCTGGTTCGCCGTAATTTTTCTGGTTCTAATCGGGGTCGCCGCGGTCACGCGGCGCAGCCTGGTACTGATTTGGCCGCAGCGCTTTGGCGGCGGCAGCTCGAATCCCGCGGCGGTGCTCGACACCGGCTTCGCGCGGTACGCCGCGCTGACTTTCGTTCACATTGTGCCCGGAGCGTTGTTCCTTGGGCTTGCGCCGTTGCAGTTCGCGCGCAGCTTCCGCCAAAAGCACCTACAGCTTCATCGCTGGTCGGGGCGAGTGCTGATCATCTCCGGCCTCATCATCGGAGTCTCGGCGCTGGTGATGAGCTTCACGATGAACATTGGCGGGCCCAACGAAACTGCAGCAACCACGCTATTCGCGATTGTGTTTCTGATCTGCCTGAGCAAGGCATATCAGTACATCCGCCGGAAGGAGGTGGCGCGGCATCGGGAATGGATGATTCGCGCCTACGGAGTCGGGCTCGGCGTTGCGACTACGCGGCCGATTGTAGGGATGTTTTTCGCGTTCCGCCGGATGACACCGCACGAATTTTTCGGAATTGCGTTCTGGCTTGGGTTCACGATTACGTTTATGGCAGCCGAGGCCTGGATCGATTACACCAGGGCTCACGGGATTGACAAACAAGCGGCCGGGAAGGTGACGGTCGAAACGTCGGCCGCGGCGTGATCGATCGAACCGCCGAGGCGGCTGCCCCACATTCGAAACTACAGATTCAGCCGAGATAGCGCAGGAACCTGGCCTGCGGACCGTTGAAGCCCGGAAAGACCGATTCCAGTATCTGATTCCCCATGTGCCTCACGACGGCTTCGCCAATGACCTGGCGGAAATCCGTGGTCAGCGCAAGATCGCGGGCTTCGTAGAGTTGTGACTGATCCAGGCCCGGCCAGCGGCCATACACTTTGCCCCCCTTCACCGGACCGCCGAGCATGAACATCACGTTGGCGTGGCCGTGATCGGTGCCGCGGTTGCCATTCTCGCGTGCGGTGCGCCCGAACTCCGACATGGTGACCACGACCGTGTCCTCCCCTAGATCTCCGAGATCGATCCAGAACGCCGCCAACGACCGGGAAAAATCACGCAGCACGTTAGCAAGCTGCCCTTCGGCAGCGCCTTCGTTCACGTGATGATCCCATCCGCCGATGTCGGCAAAAGCCACCTGCACCCCGAGATTGGCTTTGATCAGCTGCGCGAGCTGGCGCAGGCTGTCCCCGAAACGTCCCTTCGGATAGTCGGCTCCTGAAACGGGCGTATATTTCCCGGGATCCGCAGAGCGCAGCATCCGGACCGCGTCGAAAGTCTCTTCGCCGGTGCCGTGCAGAACCGTGTCGGACGAGTGATCGTACATGGATTCAAACGCGCTAGCAGCAAGAGAAGGTTTGGAATTGCGTCCTCCCACCGAGAAGTCGTTGATGTTATTCATGGCAACAGCAGGTTCCGGGCCGCTTAGAATGCGCGGCAGCGAAGGGCCGAGCGCGACCGCGCGAAAGGGCGAAGCCTGGGTGGCAACCGGCATGCCGTGCAGCGAACGATTCAGCCAGCCATCTTCGGTGGCCTTCACACCGGGGGTTCCAGTCTCCATGAAATCCTGCGCATCGAAATGGGAGCGGGTCGCGTCCGGAGAGCCTGCGGCATGAACGATGGCGAGGTGCCCCTGCTGCCACAAGGGCAGAAACGGCGACAGGGAGGGATGCAGCCCGAAGAAGCCATCGAGATCGATCATCGACTGCTTCGGAATGTTGATGCTCGGACGCATCGCGTAGTACTGCGGCTCAGCGTGAGGAACCACGATGTTGAGGCCGTCCGCGGCGCCACGTTGGAAGATCACCACGAGGCGCCTGTTGCGGCCGATCGCTTCAGTGGCTCCGAAAGCGGCGCGGGTCAGAAAACTCGGGACCGCAGCAGTCCCCACCACGGCGAGAGCGCTGTTGCGAACGAAAACGCGACGAGTGATTGCCATAGAAGAACCCCCGTTCTCAGTTCTCAGTCACCAGCCACAGGTACTTGGCCTTAACCATGGCGATCACTCATCTCCGTTGAAATTCCGGAGAGCCCAGCAGCAGGCCGGCGATTGTGCTGGCGTCCGGCGGCTTGGGCTGCGGCGGCGCTTTGCCATTTTGCGGTCCTCTCGCATCCGGACCTGCCCCATTTTTCGGCGGAGATTCCATCTGCGCCAAAATCGAGTCGTGCGTCTGCTTTGAAACGTCTGATTCGAGCAGCTTTATCTCAAGCGCAGAGACTGTCATCGCTGCGTCTGCTGACGGAGGGTCTCCGGCCAACTGCAGCGCATCGACTTTGACTCCGCGCATCCTGCCTGCCGTAAGATTCAGCGCGAAATTCATACGGTTCAGCAGCGCCGACGAACTCACCCAGGTCGCGGCCTTCATGGAATATCCGGTCGGCGGCTGCGCCCCGTAGAGCGGCATGCCCATATTGTTGAGTTGTCGCGCCAGAGGCATTGCATCCTGCACGTCGGCACCGGTAGCGCGAACCGCGGAAGCCACAAACTCCAGCGGCGTTTTCATTTTCGAGCGATACGTGTCGGCCGCCCAGAATTCCGGCGAATGGAACATGGTGCTCAGCACTTCGCGGATGTCGCCCTTCTTTTTCTCAAACGTCTTCGCCATTCGATCGACCAGGGCCGGCGGCGGATCGTCGGAAACAAAGCGCTCGGCCAGCTTCAGGGAAATGAAATGGGCGGTCTGCGGGCTGGTGGCGAGCAGGTGCAGCACTTCCCTGCCCTCGTCCTCGCCCTTGGGCTTGATGTGATGTCCGAGCACGAATTTTGGTCCAGGCTCATGTTTCCGCGGATCGAACTGGAACCCTCCGCCATCGTTGGGCTTCTCAATGGTCCAGCCGGTGAAGACTTTGGCGACCTCGGTGACATCGCGCTGCGAATAGCCGCCATTCACGCTGAGGGTGTGCAGTTCGAGCAATTCGCGGCCGTAGTTTTCATTCAATCCAGCGTTCTGTTTCCGCTTGGCATTGGGCCTGGGAAAGCGCGGATACCGGTACGGACCATAACGACCCGGATGGGCGGGAATGCCGAGCGCCTGCATGGAGTTCGGACCGACGCTGAGCCAGTTATCCAGATAGAACAACATGGCGGGACTCTTCGCGGTCGCGACCAGCAGGTCTTCGAATTTCCCCAGCGCGTGCGGACGGATCACGTCCTGCTCGTAGTTGGCAAGATACAACCGCACCGGCCCCTTGTTGATGAAGACATTGAAGTGATTGAACCAGAAGTCGGCCATCACCGCTTCCAGCTGGCGCTCGCTGTAAATCGCGCGCAGCAGCTTGGCCTGTGCCAGTTCCTCCGCGATCACGGCTTGCGGATTGTTCATGGCCTGCAGCGTTTCCCGCTGCTCCGGATCCATGCCCTCGAAGAATTCCTGGCCCTTGCCTCCGCGCAGCGAATCGGCGAACGCGATCTGCTCCTGAGGAGACATGGCAAGCACTTTTTTGTAGCGCTGGTCTGGAGGCAGGTCGATCAAGCTCTGAATCTTCAGATCAGCATAGAGACGGTCTTCGCGCCGGCGGGCCTGCGCTTCTTCTTCGGGCGTCATTTTTTGGGGCGTCACTTCAACGACCGCCGGCTCTGGCGCGGGGACTGCCGCGCCCGAAGCGGGCTCGCCCGCGCTCATCGAGTTGTTGGCCATTGAGTTGGGCGCGGCGTCCGGGCTGGCGGCGGCGGCCGCCAGTTCCTCGGCAGACTTTGCTCCCTCCGCCGCGCTGGGTGTCGAAGCCACGGGAGCGGAAGGGGCTGCTTCTGCCAGCTCTCTCTTCTTCTCCCGCTTCTCTTCATGCCGCGCGATCTGCACTTGATAGATCGCCCGCCGCGCCGCATCGGAGGGCATCGAGCGCTTCCCATCCATTACCTGCTTGATCAATGCGCCGTCGGGAAATTGCTCGGCGATTTCATGCGGACTCATGTGCGGAACGCGGAGAGAAACCAACCGGGCATCGAGAGCGCTGTCTGAAATCTTTTCCGGATGCAATTGCAGGTCGATCCAGCGATCAACGCCTATGGCCATCACCTGCTGCACGTCGCCGGGTCGCGGGCCGAAGGTGAGCCGGTTCAGCGCGTGCACCGCGCGTTTCTCCTCCTTGAGACCGGACGCGGGCTTTTCCTTGTCCTTCCTTCCGGCAAGCAACTGTGGAACCGCGCAGGCGAGGCACAGGAATGCGAGGATGGCCGACAACAGGGTAACCCTGAATCTCATGGAGACTCCCCAGATGGACCTCCTGATTATGAACCCATGGAGGGAGAAAAGTTGCGCCGGTCTTCAAGGTTATAATTTGGCCCAATGCCACTCATAGAGCGGCTAAAACGCCTGCTCCGCATGAATGCGGAGATTTGCCAGCCTATTCCGCAGGTCACACCAGACAATGTGGAAAGGGTCGTAAGCCGAGAGTTTGCGGTTGATAAATACGCAGCGGTCACGGCAATGCTGGGTGAGTTCGGAACAGAGACGCGG
Organism: uncultured Acidobacteriota bacterium; assembly: GCA_963807095.1. Taxonomy (GTDB): domain Bacteria; phylum Acidobacteriota; class Terriglobia; order Terriglobales; family Acidobacteriaceae; genus Sulfotelmatobacter. The sequence continues at coordinate 64,621 of CAWEAF010000007.1, forward strand.
CACCGCGAACCCTCTCGCGTGCAGCTTGCGGCAATAAAAAAGGCTAACGGCAGCGTGCGGAAGGTGCGAGCTTATGTCGATTCGGCAAAGCGCGACTATCGAGACACCTTGGCGGCAGCGAAATATCGTGCTGATGTCAAGATTGGATTTCGAATTCGGGAATTGCCAGAAAAGGAACGGCGTCGAATCATTGATGAAGATTGGCGGCAATACGAGGAGCGGTTGAAAAAGTGAGCGGGAAACAACTCCAGGTAGATGGGTGTAATGGCCTTCGCCAATTACCATACCAACTGCTCGAATCGCTGGCTACCTCGCTGTGTCCGTTGACGCTCTTTACCCCGTGAGGTTCAATGGTGCTCATGTCTCTACTCCAGATTCCTGATCCCATTTACATCGGCGTTACTGATGCCGTCGCTGCGTCCTTGTGGTACAGAGAGAAACTTGGCCTTCAACAGGTTGTGGCCCCCACAAGCGATGCGGGAGATTGTGTTTCGTTGGCGTTCTCAAAGCGAGACGAAACAGCGATTATCCTTGGTCCCCGCGATTCGACTACGGATCAAAAGCCGATCCTGTACGCTACCAACATCGGAGAGGCGATAGATCTCTTATCTTCTCGCGGCGTAAGCGTCACGCCGATTGAATCGGATCGGCAAGGAACGCGCTACTTCGTAATGCGAGACTTGGAAGGCAATGAAATAGAGGTCACAGAGGAACCGTAAAACGGAGATGCAGCATTGCATACGGCGACTGTCCGCTATTTCTGTTCTTTGTGCCATACGCTGCGATCCAGTCGGTTAATGCTGGGATCATCTGGACGGTATCTGATGGCAACCTGCTGACGCCGGTGAAATCTTCGTGCTCTGTTCTGTACTCGCGTCTTGGCTAAAAATGCGGGTCGCCAAAATGATTCGCCTGTATAAGGCCCATCCTCGCCGAGTGAAAACTCATAGGCTACCGCCAGCCGGAAAGTCTTGTTTCGCCCTTCTCCGATCCGTTCAATATCAACGGCAGTGACCTCCCCATCTGCTACAGGCCATCGCCATGACCACAAATATGAGAACGCATCAAATAGGTCGTTGAACATAACGCGGCAACAATAGTCCAACGCCTCCGGCGTTTCGTCAAGGAACATTGGCGTAAAATGACGTGGGTGTTGAAAAAGTCACGTCGATTAGCAGGATGAGATTGGTCAGAAGCATGTTAGAAGGAAGCATTCGCCCATGCTCTGTTGGATTCTCATCGTCGGAGGCCTGCTGATCATGATGGGGCAACACGACCGCTCCGAAGCTCTGTTCTATTACTTCCGCCTGGAAGATCAGGTTCCTGAGACTCATCTGCTGCGGCTGATCGAAAAGCACATCAGCTTTGCCTTTGTGCGGGAGAAGCTGAAGGCCAGTTACCAGCATCACGCCCTATATGCGAACCCGCGACAGTATCCACAGAAAGAACAGCCCGTTCTACGGTCCCGAGCAGTTCACCTATCAACCCGAAAGCAACAGCTATCGCTGTCCGGCGGGGGAGCAACTGAACTATGGTGGTCGCAGCATGCGGAACCGCACCTATGCCTACATCGGGACTCGCAAAAAGTGCGGCGCGTGTGCGCTAAAAGCCCAATGCACCAGCGGAGTGTTCCGCTTTCTTGCCATCCACATGGACGAACCCGCCCGGCAACGCGCACGAGAGTTGGCGAACACCCCAAAGTTTGCCAAGGCACAGCGGGAAAGAAAAAAGGTGGAAGCCTTGTTCGCGGAACTCAAGAATCAGATCGGATTGCGTCGCTTGCGCTTGCGGAGATTACGGTTTGTGCGGGAGCAGTTCTTCCTGGCAGCGGTAGCTCAGAACATCAAGCGACTGGTGCGCTTCCTCAGTCAGCCGACAGCATCGGTTCTGCCGGCCACCACTTAGTCGAACGGACACAAGAAACCCGGCGACGGCATCCCCTAGATGAAAAGGCGTTCTGTCGAGGGACTTTTTCAACACCCACTGACGGTTACACTCGTTGAACCCTCGGTCTCTCCGGCAAATGGGCGTCGGACCTGCTCACAACAATTGACCGCCCGAGACTATTGGATTCCCTTTGAAGGGAGCGAAGAATATAGCCGTTCCATGATCCTGTCCCTGAGCTGTGTATCAGGGACGCATTCGAGCGCGTACTGGCGCAGATGGCTGCAAACGTCCTCTTCGCCAACTCCTATGAATACTTGGAGAATCTGGTTAACCTTCTTGACGTAGATTGTTACGAGGGTCTCCTGAAGCATCTCGGGCGAGACCGATGCTGTGGGCTGCGAGGCAAATTTAAGCGGGGTCGCGAATTGATCGATTTCTTTCCGCGGGTCGGGCATGAAGCTTCGTGCGAGCTCGAATTCCTTCGTACGAACAAGCGATTCAAGAGCAAAGCGAAAGCACTTTTCGGCAACACCGCGATCAGCGCCGGCCATTGTTTTGAAAAGATCGCGGGTCCGCTCAACCTGTCCCAGCGCACGGTTTATTGAGGCTACATCGTGAAAGAGGGTCGCATCGTTAGTGCCCCGTGTCAGCGATGCAGCTTTTGTATCCCTCACGCTTTCAAGTGCTCTTCGAGCCGGCGGATGGACCTCCCCCAATTCGACCCACTCTGAGATCGCATAGGACAGCCGCACTCCGACCAGGCTCCGGTCGTTATCCAAGGCGTGATCGTGAAACCAAATGTATTTCTGGAGAGCTTCAGCGTACTGCTGCGATTTCACGAACTGCCGTGCCTGACGAAGCACCTCGGTTGGGGCGAACTCGCTCACTCCACAGATTATCTCAGATCGCAGGTGCCTCGATTCTCGATCTCCGAGCGGGTGGTCGGCTATCTGGAAATAGAAATTCTCGTTTTTGACGGCGCGGCTGAAGCCGCGCTCTATTTGCTTCCGGCCTGCGGATGGGCTTAAAGCCCATCCCTTTCAAGACGAATACGGGGCCATCGGCGTGAGGCAACTACACTAGGGGGTGAGAAATGCCTTCCCGCGGGAGACTTTGTACTGGAGGGTTGCGGCGAGATGGTCGATGTCGGCGGCGGCAATGTTTAACGATAGCGATTCGAGGAGCGGTTGGCGGCTGCTGCCAACCACCTCACGGCGCACTTGAATCAGCAGCGCCTGCACGATGTTGGGATCAAACTTTTCTGGGGACATGCGTACCAGGTCGCTCAAGGCGCCGCCAACCGTCATCGGTGCGCGATAGGGACGCTCGCTGGTCATGGCGTCGAACGAGTCGGCGACACCCACAATCCGAACCGGCAGGGGGACATCTTCCAGCACGAGTTTGTCGGGATAACCCGAGCCGTCGCTGCGTTCGTGGTGCCAGCGCACGGTCTCCGGAATTTTCGGCCAGGGGAATTGCACGGTGCTGACGATCTGGTGTCCGACGGTGGTGTGGTCGGCCATCTCGCGGAACTCCTCGGGGTCTAGCGCGCTGGTCTTGCCGAACAAGCGCCGATCCACCGCGACTTTTCCGATATCGTGCAGGTATCCTGCGCTGCGCAGCGCGGCAATTTCGCTGGATTCCATCCCCATCGCGTCCCCGATGGCGGCAGCGTAGCGTCCCACGCGCAGCGAGTGGCCGTGAATGTTCACATGCTTCACATCGATTGCGGTGGCGAAAGCTTCCAGCGCGTTGTCGTAGAAGCCGTGCAACGAGGCCATCAGGCGCAGGTTTTCGGAGACCCGCTGCGCGATGGTTTGAGTGAGCGCGTGATTCTGCACCGCCAGCGCCACATAGCTACAGAGCAACTCCAGGGCGTCCAGTTCGCTATCTTCGTACAATGAATCGCCAGGGCGGCGTCCGAGGGCGATGACTCCGGCCAGCCGGCCTCCGGCTTTCAGGGGCGCAAGACACTTGAACAGCTCCGGCGCAACGTTCCCGTTCGAACTCAGGAAGACCGAATAGGTGGACGAGTTCAGGACGACGGGTCCATGCGCCGCCGAGAGCGCGTGCACGTGTTTAGGGAGGAGAGGAATGAAGGCGGGATCGGGCATCAGCGCGAATCCCATGGTGGCCGCGGAGGTCAGGATGGCAGGCTTGTCGCTGAACAGAAATAGCGTACCTTCGCGCGCGCCCGCCGCTTCCATAATGGCAGAAAGCATCAGGCGAGAGGTTTCCGAAAACTCGCGCTCAGCCGTCAGCGCCGGCCCGAGTTCGGAAAGCGCCTCGACGGTATGCAACAGCCGCCGTAAATTGTTGGTCTGAATCGCCACAGACGAAGTGGGAGCCAGATCGCAGAGCAGAATGAGGTTAACATGCGGGAAATAGCGGGCGCGAGAGGCGCATGTTGGTTAGTTTGATGCGGTAGTGACAAAGATGTGACACATGGACGGCAGTGACTCGAAATGGATTCTTACGAAGACAGTTCGATACTGGTGACCGGAGGACGTGGATTCATCGGACGGGCAGCAGCAAAACTGCTGCAGTATTCCGGATTCAGAGTCGTCTCTTTGGACCGAAATGGAGCGGAGCCAGTACCCGGGGAGTCTTGCCTGCAGGTCCAATGCGACCTCGCCGACGCCTCCCAGTTGAAGCGCGTCTTTGAGAAAGAGCGCATTGGTGGAATCATTCATCTGGCGGCGATCTTACCGACAGCCGCGCAGCGGAATCCGCTTCTGGCGACTCAGGTGAATATCGAGGGAAGCGTCCATCTTCTCGAGATGGCACGGGACTTTGGAGTGCAGCGCCTGGTCTTCGGAGGTTCGCTGAGCATCTACGGAACATACGCGGCTGACCGGACAGTGTCAGAGTTCGACCGGGCTGCACCTGAGGATTTGTACGGCGCGGCAAAGCTGTATGTGGAGCAGTTGGGACAGGCCTATCGCGATTGCCACGGCGTGGATTTTGTCAGCCTCCGCATCGCACGAGTGGTGGGGCCGGGAGCGCAGTCAGTCTCGTCCCCGTGGAGAAGCGAGATTTTCGAGCTTCTCAAGGTAAGTTATCCCGCCGAGATCCGGGTGCCCTACGGACCTTCGGAGCGGATTCTGGTCTTGCACGTCGATGATCTGGCGGCAATGCTGGTAGCGTTGCTTCGGGCCCCGTGCGCAAAGTATTCGGTATACAACGCGCCATGCCTTTCCGTTGCTGTCGGGGATCTGAAACGCGTCGTAGAAGACCTGAATTCAAACATCACGGTCGACGCTTGGGGACGCGCGGGCAGCGGGAAATCCTCAGGTACTGGATTGCAGCCGCTTTCAGGCGGAGTTCAATTTCGAGACGGTTCCTATTTTTGACCGATTGAGGAAGGCCGCCGGGAAATAACTTGGGAAGGCTTTGATCCTTGGGCTGAAAAAGCGAACACGGGGTCCCTCGACTTCGCGAAATTGCCGACGAATCGGCAATTTTGCTCCGCTCGGGATGACAGAATCCGCTCGCGATGACAAAGACGAGGTAATCAGAGCTTCCCTAGAAGTGCTCGCGCAATTCCGCGAAGCGGCCCACGATGAGTAATTGCTGATTCGCTGGGGCGGGATTCACTTCCTCGTGCTCCAGAATCCAGGTGTCGCCGTGAGGGACGAAAACAGCGTGAAGGCCGGCGGCGAGCGCAGGATTGATGTCAGACTTGGGGCTGTTGCCAACCATCCACGTGGAGACGGTCACAAGTTCGTATTTTTTCGTGATGTGCGCGTAGGTTGCAGGATCCTTCTCGGCGACGATCTCGATCGCGGCGAAATGCTTCTTGAGTCCCGAGCGCTCGACCTTCCCCTGCTGCTCGGCGATCGCGCCCTTGGTGACAAGAATCAGACGATGGCGAGTTGCCAGGTACTCAAGAGTTTCGGGAACTTCGGGCAGAAATTCGATGGGATGATTTTCGATGCTGTGGCGAAGCTGCTGATCTGCGCATGCATCTCTGGCGTGACCGGCTGGCGGGCTCAGCCGCTCGAAGGTGTCGACCAGCGCGTGGGCGAAGCTGTGCAGGCCGTATCCGTGCTTGACGATGCATTCGCGCTCGACGTCGTTGAGCACTTCGCGAACTTGCTCGGGCGTGAACTTGTGATGATTCAGGAACGAAATGAAGCGAGCGATGGCCCGCTCGAAGTAGATGTTGTTCTCCCAGAGCGTGTCGTCGGCGTCGATGAGGAGAGTCTGGGGACAGACTTGTAGCTCCTGGCTTTTTACCAAAGCGAGCTCGTGGATTGCAGATTGACTGACAACCGGCTGAATTCGAATTCGTCATGTAGAATTTGTGCGGAATGGCAAATTGTCAACACTAGAGCTAATGGCTAAGAGCCAAGGAATTGCCTACACCCAATCCAGGCGGGCTTCCGGCCCAATGATACCCGCTTTGTGGCCCATATCGAGCAGGCGGCGGACGGCTTCGCGGCCGTCGGGTCCGTAGTCGAGGGTGCGCTCATTCACGTACATGCCAACGAACTTGTCGGCCGAGTGCGTGTCGAGGTCGCGGGCGAACTGCATGGCATAGGAAAGCGCTTCTTCGCGATGATCGAGGCCGTACTGAATGCTTTCTCGCAGAGCTGCCGTCACCGTCAACATCAATTGCGGACCAAGTGCGCGGCGTATGACATTGCCCCCGAGCGGCAGCGGCAAACCGGTCACCTTGTGCCACCACTTGCCGAGATCCACAATGCGGTGCAACCCAGACTTCTCATAGGTAAGCTGGCCTTCGTGAATAATGAGCCCAGCTTCGTATTTTCCTTCAAGCACCTGCGGGATGATCTGATCGAAGGGCACGACTTCGGTTTCGACTCCTGGAGCAAACAGGTTCAGCGCGA
>CAWEAF010000008.1:0-228360 GCA_963807095.1 uncultured Acidobacteriota bacterium
TGTCCCCGTCTTCCCTAACGGTGGAGGGCCGTCGGCCTCGTGCCCGTCGGTGTCGCTCTGCGTCGCGTTCTCGGGATCGGGCCAGATCGCGACAACTGCGGATCCCGCTTCGGGGAACTGGCGGCTGGCCCAAATCATTAGCTCTTCCATAGGCGGAACCGCGATCGCTTGTCCGTCGGTGTCGTTGTGCGTTGGCGTGGACAGCGCGGGAGACGTGATCAGCTCGCGACAGCCGCGTGGGGGCGCGTCCGCGTGGAAGGTCGTGAAGGTCGACCCAGGCCCCCACGGATTCCTAGGACCGACAGACATCTCGTGTCCGTCGGTCAGGTTGTGCGTTGTCGTGGACGCCGCGGGTAACGCGTTCACATCTACGAACCCCACCGGCGGCGCATCAGCGTGGAGGCGGACCAATGTCAACCGCAGCATCCCGCTCACCGTTGTCGCCTGCGCGACCACCGCGCTGTGCGTCGCCGTGGACCCCTACGGCTACGCCGTGACCAGCCACCAGAGCTGATTGCTCAACAGCCAGGCGGGTAAGACCCGCCCCGCCGCTCATGCGTCGTGGTAGAGCGCGAACTCCCACGGATGCGGCCGCAGCCGGATCGCGTCGACCTCGCCTCGCGCTTGTAGCGGATGAACCCTCGATCAGGCCGGGCGTGAATACGTCGCCCTCGAGCAGGAAGTCGTGGTCGGCCTCGAGCGCGTCCAGCGCTGCCTCCAGCGAATCGGGCACGCGTGCCGATCGTCTGCGAGCCGCTCCGCGCGGTAGCTCGTAGATGTCGGCATCGAGCGGCTCGCCCGGGTCGAGCCCGCGCTTGATCCCGTCGAGCCCGGCGAGCATCAGCGCGCTGAAGGCGAGGTAGGGGTTCGCGGTCGGGTCCGGCGAGCGGAACTCGATCCGCTTTGTCTTCGGCGAGTCGTGGTACATCGGCACGCGCACGCAGGCCGAGCGGTTGCGCGCCGAGTAGACGAGGTTGACGGGCGCCTCGTAGCCGGGCACCAGCCGCCGGTAGGAGTTGGTGGTCGGCGCGCAGAACGCCATCAGCGCCGGCGCGTGCTCGAGCAGCCCGCCGATGTAGTGCCGCGCAGTCGGCACAGGTGCGCATATCCGCCCTGGCTCGAACATCAGCGGCTCGCCGTCCTTCCACAGCGACTGGTGGACGTGCATGCCGGAGCCGTTCTCCTCGAAGATCGGCTTCGGCATGAAGGTCGCGGTCTTGCCCGCCGCCGCGGCCGTCGTTCTTGACGACGTACTTGTAGATCATCATCTGGTCGGCCATCTGCAGCAGCGGCTGGAAGCGCATGTCGATCTCGCCCTGGCCGCCCGAGGAGACCTCGTGGTGGTGGAACTCGCACTTGATCCCCAGCGACTCCATCGTCATCACCATCTCGCCACGCAGGTTGGCGAGCGAGTCGGCGGGCGGGACCGGGAAGTAGCCCTCCTTCTGGCGCAGCTTGTAAGCCGAGGTTCGGGCCGGTGTGCCGACCTCGCCGGTGTTCCAGAAACCCTCCTTCGAGTCGACCTCGTAGAAGGCGCGGTGCTCGCGCTGCTCGTAGGCGAGGTGATCGAAGACGAAGAACTCCGCCTCGGGGCCGAAGTAGGCGACGTCGGCGATCCCGGTGTGCATCAGGTGCCGCTCGGCCTTCTGGGCGACGAAACGCGGGTCTCGTCCGTACGGCTCGCCAAGGATCGGGTCGGCGATCGAGCAGATCAGCGACAGCGTCGTGCGCGTGTAGAAGGGGTCGATGAACGCGGTCGTCGCGTCGGGCATCAGCAGCATGTCGGACTCGTGGATCTCCTGGAAGCCGCGGATCGAGGAGCCGTCGAAGCCGAGGCCGGTCTCGAAGTCGTCCTCGTCGAGCGCCGCCAGCGGCAGCGTCATGTGCTGCCAGGTGCCAGGGAGGTCGACGAACTTCAGGTCGACCATCTTCGACCCCGCGGTCCTTGGCGAAATCCATCGCCTGGTCGGCCGAGGTGGCACCCGCGGCCGCGCTCCCGTGCTTGTGCTTCACCTTCGACATTCGCTCCCTCCCTCCGGGTCCTCGCCCTCGCCTACTTGATGAACAGGATCTCCGAGTACTTCGGCAGCGGCCACAGGTCGTCGGCGACGACCTTCTCGAGCCGGTCGGCCGCAGTGCGCGCCTCCTCCATCGCCGGAACCACGGTGTCGTGCATGTACTTCGCGTGCGCGAGCAGGTCGTCGTGCGGCTGGTTCTCGGGATCGAAATTCGGTATTCAGCGGCCTCATTGCCACCGACGCGGCGCAGGTTGGGGTGCAATGGCACAACCAGCCGGAACTGGTCGATGCCGAGCTGGTTTCTGGGAACTATTTCGATGTCCTCGGAGTTTCCCCGGCAGCGGGGCGATTGTTTGTGCCTTCCGATGACCTGGTAGCGAATGCAAATCCAGTGGCGATCTTGAGCTTTGGGTATTGGCAACGCCGCTTCGGCGCCGACGACGGCGTTGTGAACCAGACCATTTTGATCAATGGGCATCCGTTCACGGTGGTCGGAGTCGCACCGCAAAGATTCCACAGCGCGGTCATGGGAGACACGCCGGGTATTTTTGTTCCCATGATGATGAAAGCGGAAGTGATGCCCGGAGTGAATGATCTGGAAGACCGCCGCTCCCGCTGGCTCAACATTATTGGACGGCTGAAGCCAGGTCTGAGCGCTGCCCAAGCCGAGGCCGGTGTCGGACCGCTCTGGTATGCGATTCGTGCCGACGAGCTGAAGCTCATAACCAATAAGACGGAGCGATTCCGCGAAGCCTTCCTGACCAAGTCCCATCTTTCGGTGCTCGACGGCGCGAAGGGGATGTCCCCGCTCCGCACCGACATCGCTACGCCACTCCTCATCGTTATGGCTATGGTCGGACTGGTGACGCTCATGGCCTGTGCCAATGTGGGCAGCCTGCTGCTGGTCAGGGCGGCGGGACGCATCCGGGAGATGTCGGTGCGTTATGCGCTCGGTGCGAAGCGCAGTCGCATCGTGCGGCAGCTTCTGGCGGAGGGCTTGCTGTTGGCAGGAGTCGGAGGTGCACTTGGAATTCTGTTGGCACTGCCCGCGTCCAAGTTCCTGGTTCACATGATTTGGGGATCGGTGAAGGGTGAACTTCCGTTGTCATCTCACCTGGACGGCCGGATCCTCCTTTTCAATTTCTTGCTGGCCACAGGCACGAGCCTGCTCTTCAGCTTGGCGCCGGCGATGCAGTTCTGGCGCCCCGATGTTTCTCACGCACTGAAACAACAACTCACGACCGCAAGCGGAACCCTGCGTTTCCGGCGAGTCTCCGTCGGTGTGCAGATCGGACTGAGCCTGCTGCTGTTAGTCGGAGCGGGGCTATTTGTTCGCACGCTACGCAATCTGAAGACGGTGGATGTTGGATTCGCCACCGATCATCTGCTGACCTTCACCGTCGATCCCACACTTGCCGGCTACGAACCTGGTCAACGAACTGCTCTCGACACTCGAGTGCTACAGACCTTGCAGACATTGCCGGGAGTGCGTTCGGTTGCGGCCACTACCGATCCCGAACTGTCCAATGACAACACCGGCCACAACATCACCATCGCCGGCTACAAGCAAAAAGAAGACGAAGACATGGACGTGGAAGTAGAGAGGGTCAGCGCCAATTACTTCTCGGCTATGGGAATGACTCTGATCGCCGGCAGGGAACTGAACGATCAGGACCGCGACGGTACCCAGAATGTCGCCGTGGTGAATGAAATCTTAGCCCGTCATTTCTTCGGGAACGCGCAGTTGGCGATCGGTCACTACTTCGGCAACGGCGGAGGCAATTCGGTGAAGACCGACATCGAGATTGTCGGCGTCGTGAAGGACGCCAAGCACACATCGGTCCGGGATCGTGTTCTGCTCACCACCTTCAGGCCTTACTTGCAGGAGCAGGGGGATCGGCGCATGGCCTTCTACATCCGGACCGTAGAGCCGCCCGAATCTGCCGAGTCCACGATACGAAGCGCAATGCAAGGGCTTGACCCGAAGCTGGTTCTGGACAATTTCCGCACCATGCAGGAACAGATCGATGACAACCTGAATGCCGAACGCGTCGTTACCATGCTCGCTTCCAGCTTTGCTTTGCTGGCGATATTCATGGCGGCTGTCGGCCTGTATGGAGTGCTGGCCTATTCGACGGCACAACGGACTCGGGAAATTGGGGTCCGTATTGCCCTGGGAGCGGCCCGGGGGTCTGTGATACGGATGGTTCTGATAGAGGTGCTGTGGCTTGCCGGTATCAGCACGGCCTTGGCCCTGCCGGCTTCGCTGCTGCTCGCCCGCTCCATCCGCAGCCAGTTGTATGGCGTCTCCAGCAGCGATCCGCTGACGCTGGCAGTTATGACATTGCTGGTGACGATGGTTGCATTGTTTTCGGCGATGATTCCCGCGCGCCGCGCCGCCATGGTCGATCCCATGACCGCACTGCGTTACGAGTGAGAAGACCAGGGCTGGAATTGAGAGAACGTCGTAGGCGGGCGAGTCTCCGCAAGAGTAAGGACAGGTGAAATGGAAACGTTAATCAGGGACATCCGCTACGGCTGGCGCGTGCTGCATAAATCACGCGGCTTCGCCGCCCTCGCGATCCTTACGCTGGCACTCGGGATTGGCGCGACCACCGCAATCTTCAGCGTTGTCTACGGCGTGCTGTTGCGGCCGCTTCCCTACGACAAGCCGGATCAGATCGTGCGCCTATGGGAACTGAATGGATCCGCGAATCGGGTGAACTTTACCGATCCAAACTTCGACGACATCAAGCTGCAAAACCACTCCCTCGATGGACTCGCGGAATACAGTTACGGTACCGAGTCCGTTTCCGGCGGAGTGCAGCCGGCGCGGATTCCCATAGCGTCCGTATCGCAGGATTTCTTCCGGTTGATGCGCGTCGGTCCCGTTCTCGGTCGTGGCTTTACTCCGGATGAGCAACACTTTGGCGCGGCTCCTGCGGCACTCGTGGGTTATGGATTTTGGCGGGAATTCCTCGGCAGCAATCCGGATCTTTCCACTATCAAGCTGAACATTGAGGGAAAGGCCGTCGCGGTCGTAGGTGTTTTGCCTGCAGGCTTTCGATTTCCGGAGAACGCTGAAATCTGGGTCCCGCGGGAACTCTACGAACACTACTCGAGCCGCACAGCGCACAACTGGCGTGTGATCGGACGCTTGCGCGACGGCGTTGCCCCCGAAAGAGCGCGTGCCGAACTGAGTACGATTGCGCGCGCGATCAAGCAACAGTATGGGCGGGACGCAGACATCACCGATGTAGCGATTGTTCGCCTGCAAGAGGCGATGACTGGTCAGGTGCGCCCCGCGCTGCTCATGCTTCTCGGCGCGGTCGGGTTTCTCCTGCTGATTGCCTGCGCGAATGTTGTGAACCTTTTATTGGCGCAAGCTGCAACCCGCTCGCGCGAACTTGCGCTGCGCACCGCAATCGGGGCCGGTCGCGGACAACTTGTCCGGCAGTTGTTGACGGAAGCTCTGCTGTTGTCCCTGGCTGGTGGAATCGCCGGAGTGCTCGCCGCTCAGTGGGGCGTCGCCGCATTAGTGAGGCTGGCGCCGCCGGATCTGCCGCTGGGTTCGGATGTGTCCATCAGCATGCCCGTGCTTGGCTTTGCCTTGAGCTTATCCATTGTGGTTGCGATTGCTCTTGGCGTGGGAAATGCACTACAGGCGACCTCGGGAAACGTGCAACAAGCCTTAGCCGAACACGGACGTTCGCAGACAATCTCTCTTCCGGCGCAGAGGCTGGGAAGGATCATTGTCGGCGGGCAAGTTGCCATCACGATCGTGCTGCTGACCGGCGCAGGGCTGTTGGGGCGCAGCCTGCTCCACGTGCTGGACATCGATCCTGGCTTTCGAACCGAGCACATTGTCACCGTTGATCTGGCTTTGCCTTCGATTGAGAAGGACGCGGATAAGGTCCAGCGCGTTCAGTTCCTCGACAACCTGTTCAATCGGTTGCGGAACATTCCCGGAGTCTCCGACGTTGGAGGCGCTGGCCAGTTGCCTCTCACTGAAGGTCTCTCCGATGGCGCCTTCGTCGAGATGGCGCCTGGCGAACTGCCTCCCACGGATATGCGAGTGTTCGAGAGGTGGTTTCACGATACTCAACGGACTGGTTACGCTGACTACGACGCCACTAGTGCCGGGTATTTCCGTACTCTCGGCATCCCCCTGATTCAGGGCCGCTGGTTCGACGAGCGCGACACCATCGACGCTCCGCACGTGGCTCTCGTCAATCAAGCGCTCGCAAAGTCCAAATGGGCCGGACGTGACCCGATTGGACGGATCATCGAGTTTGGGAATATGGATGGCGACCTGCGGCCGCTCACCATCGTGGGAGTGGTGGGAGATGTCCGCGAAGACAGCCTGGAGACTCCGCCGAAGCCGACCGTCTACGTCAACTATCGCCAGCGGCCGCAATCGACACGACATTTTACCGCAGTAGTTCAGGCCGAGACCTATCCGGGAACCGTGATGACTGCGGCGCGCGGGATCGTTCGAGAATTGGATCCTAACGTTCCTCCCGCCTTCGACACCTTCGATCGCGTGTTCGTGAGCTCGCTGAAGTCACGGCGATTCACCCTGACATTAGTCGGAGTGTTTGCTGCAACCGCACTTCTGCTGGCCATGACAGGTTTGTACGGTGTTATTGCTTTCGCGGTGTCGCGGCGCACGGGGGAGTTCGGCGTGCGCATGGCTCTGGGGGCCTCCACCGCCAACATTCTGGGGATGGTCATCCGGCAGGGACTGCGCACGACCGTTGTGGGAGTGATAGTCGGGGTGCTTGGTGCGCTGGCGATCAGCCGCACTCTGCAGGCATTCCTGTTCGGAGTGAGCGCCGATGATCCGCTGACGCTCGCCATGGTAGTGAGCGCTTTGATCGCAGTGGCATTGCTCGCTTGCTACATCCCCGCTCGCAGGGCGGCAAAGGTCGACCCGATCGTTGCGTTGCGTTACGAATGAAGGTGATAACAATGACAGGCCTCATGCAGGACGTTCGTTTCGGCTTACGGCAGTTGAAAAAAAATCCTGGTTTCACTGCGGTCGCGGTCGTCACGCTGGCTCTTGGAATCGGCGCGAACACCGCGATTTTCAGCAATGTGAATGCTCTTGTTCTGCACCCGTTTGCTCTTCCCGATCTCAATCGCGTGATGGCGATTTGGGAGACGGCTCCCAAGGACAATGCCATTCAGGTGAGGGTCGCGCCGGCGAATTTCCGGGAGTGGACGGAGCAAAGCAGTTCCTTCGAGCATCTTACCGCCATACATGGATGGGATGCCAACTTAACCGGCGAGGGCGTGGCTGAACGGGCTGAGGGATATCGAGTCACTTCCGGTTTTTTTCCGCTGCTCGGAGTGACGCCGCAGATGGGCCGCAACATCGGACAAGTGGATTATCAGCACGGGGCCGCGCCTGTGGTCGTTGTCAGCTACGGATTCTGGCAGCGGCACCTCGCGGGCGATTCGGGAGTCATCGGCAAGGCTCTGCAGTTGAACGGGGAGAAGTTTACGGTTGTCGGAGTCGCCGGCAAGGAAGCGGACTTTCCCGCCGGAGCGGAGCTTTGGGTCCCTCTGGATCTCACTGCCCAACAGGCCGATCGCGTGAACCATTTCTTGCTTGTTCTTGGGAGGCTGAAAAAGAACAGCTCCGTTGCCAGTGCGGGCGCAGATCTGCAAGCCATCGCGACGCGCCTTGCCCGGCAATTTCCAGATACAAACGGTGGTCACAGTGTTCGGGTGGTGAGTTTGGTGGAGGACGCCACCTTCGGAACTCGCCAGTTCGTCATGGTGCTGATGGGTGCCGCGGTTTTTGTGCTGCTGCTGGCGTGCGTGAATGTTGCGAACTTACAGCTTTCGCGTGCGGCTAGCCGGCAGAAGGAAATGGCGGTTCGTATCGGCTTGGGCGCAGGTCGCTGGCAACTGGTGCGGCAGTTGCTCGTCGAAAGCACACTGCTGGCGTTGGCCGGGGCTGCCGCCGGTCTCGTTCTCTCCAGTTGGGGGATGGGATTGCTTCGAGGCAACATTCCCCCTTTCATCATGCTCCATGTGCCGGGTCTGAAGAATGTCCAGACCGACTGGCAGGTTTTGACCTTCACTGTCGCAGCTGCGCTTGGCAGTGGGATTCTCTCCGGCTTAGCCCCCGCCATTCGATTCTCGCGCCACGATGTAAGTGACGCGCTGAAAGAAAACTCTCGGGGGACGAGCGCGAGCGCAGGCGCGGGCAAGCTCCGGGCTCTGCTCGTGACCTCCGAGGTCGCTCTGGCCCTGGTTCTGCTCGTGGGTGCGGGTCTCATGGTGAAGGGCTTCCGCAATCTCCTCAATCTTGAGATGGGGTTTGATCGGACTCGGGTGCTGACGTTCCAAGTGGCGCTGCCGGAAGGGAAGTACCAGAAAGGTGATCAGATCCTTGGTTACTACGATCGCGCGTTGCGAGGGCTCCAATGGCTGCCCGGAGTTCAATCTGCCGCTTGCGTATCCAGTGTGCCCGGCAGTTGGTTCTGGAACTGGACGGAGTACCGGGCTGAAGGCGCACCGCCGGTAAAGCCGGGTGAGAGGCCAAGCACCGTCTCGCAATTCGTCAGCCCCGATTTCTTTGCGACCTTGCGTGTTCCGGTGATAGAAGGCCGCGCGCTTTCGGCCGAGGACACTCGCACATCCGCCCCAGTGGCCGTAATCAGTGAGAGCATGGCTCGGCGCAATTGGCCTCAGCAGAGTGCTATCGGAAAACATGTGAAGCTTGGCCCTCCTGACGGGAATGATCCAGAGCGTCAGATTGTCGGTGTAGTGGGCAATATCCGCAGAGTCTTGTTCGAGAACAATCCCGGCCCGACCACCTACGTTCCAATATCGCAGGTACCGAGAAGGGCTTCGTCCTTCGTGATCCGAACCACAGGTGATCCCAACCAGTTCGCCGCGTCGGTCATCACGCAGATTCGCAGTATTGATCCGGATACGCCCGCCTACGACGTTCGCAGCCTGGAGCAGATCATCTCCGACGGCGCCAGCGGAGTGGAGTCGTCCGCGCGCATGATGCTGATCTTCGGAATGGTTGCTCTCACTCTGGCGGCCGCAGGCATCTTCGCCGTCATGGCTTACTCAGTCATCCAGCGTACTCACGAGATTGGTGTGCACCTGGCATTGGGTGCGCAACGTAGGGACGTTCTCAAATTGGTGGTGACGTCAGCGGTCAAAATGGCGGCGGTCGGCCTCGCGGTTGGGCTCGGTATTGCGTTCTTGCTGGCGCGAGCCCTCTCGAGCGCCCTTTTCGGCGTAGTGCAGGTCGATCCCTGGGTGTTTGTGGTCTTGACCACGTTGCTGGCAACGGTCGCGGCTGTGGCGGCCTATGTTCCCGCGCGCTGGGCAACGAGAGTCGATCCCATGCAGGCGCTGCGGTACGAATAGGAGGAATGGTGCTGACGAATCTAACGCAAGACTTTCGCTACGCCTTACGACAGTTGCGCAAGAATCCTGGCTTCGCCGCCGTAGCGGTGATCACTCTGGCTCTTGGCATCGGCGCGAATACCGCCGTGTTCAGCGTGGTCGATGCGGTCATGTTGCGCCCGCTGCCGTACTACCAGCCCGAGCGGCTGATTGAAGCGCAGTCGATTAACTCGCACGGGTCGAGGCCCATCAGCATTTCCTATCCGGACTTCTTCGACTGGCGATCCCGGAACCAGACGCTGGAACACTTGGTTTCGTACCACGATTCCGAGTTCGTGCTCACCGGGCTCCAGAGGCCTGTGCAAATCGACGGCGAGGTTACTTCTTGGGATTTGCTCCCTGCGCTTGGAGTCCGTCCCGAACTCGGCCGCAGTTTCACTGCTGACGAAGAAAAAGCGGGTACCAGGGTCGTCCTGATCAGTCACGCGCTCTGGATGTCCGAGTTCGGTGGATCAGCCTCGATCATCGGCCAGGCGATTCACTTAAGCGGGCAGCTTTACACGGTGGTCGGAGTGATGCCTCGCGCCTTCCGCTTTCCAATGGATCGTCCGAAAAACGGGATCTGGACTACTCTTGCGGTCGACGATGACCCCAAGGACCCGCACTCCAGCATGCGCAATCGCGGATCGCATTTCCTGAACGCATTCGGAAGGATGAAGCCGGGGGCTTCCATTGCACAGGCGGACCAGGATCTGAGGGCGATTGCGATCAACCTCTCCAGGGAATATCCAAACTCAAATACCAAACACGATTCTGCCCGGGTGCTAAGCGAGGTCGACGCGCTGCTTGGTGATACTAAAACAACGCTCCTGGTCGTCTTCGGCTCCGTCGCTCTCGTTCTTCTTATTGCATGCGGCAACATTGCCAACCTGCTGCTGGCGCGGATGCGCGAGCGCCAGCGCGAGATGGCCCTGCGATCCGCTCTGGGTGCGGGGAAGAGAAGAATCGTTCGCCAATTGCTGGCTGAAAGCATCGTTCTGGGCGCTTGCGGCGGGGTTGCGGGCTCCGGTCTCGCTTTTCTCTGCACGCCGGCTATCCTGGCGCTGGTGGGCGACAGCGTGCCGCGGGCGGCGGATGCGGGCGTCGACCTTCGAGTGATGATGTTCGCAGTAGGTTTATCGTTCGCAGCCGCTATCCTGTTCGGTATTGTTCCAGCCATCACCGGATCTCGAACCGATCTCGTTTCCACGTTGAAGGAAGGCGGCAGAAGCGAGGTTTTCGGGCGCGACTGGATGCGATCCTCTCTCATCGTTGCTCAAGTGGCAACGGGCCTCGTCCTCACGGTTGCTGCCGGCCTCCTGGTAGCAAGTTTTTCCAGGCTCCTGCACAGCGATCAAGGATTCAATCCGGACCAGCTGACGACGATGTTCTTCGAAACGCCCGATGCTCAATACAACAACAACGACAAACGTCCCCAGTTCTATCGGGAATACTTCGATAGGCTCCGCGCCTTGCCGGGTGTGAAGTCTGCCGCCGGAGTGATGGTGCTTCCCATGACCAGTGACGCTATCATCATCAGCTTTGAGGATCCTGAGCACCCAACTTCGGAAGGGCAGCGGCCCAGTGCGGATCTCGACCCGGTGACGCCGCAGTATTTCTCCACCATGCAAATCCCTCTGCTCGAAGGGCGTGACTTCTCCGAGCGCGACGACGCCAAAAGTCAGCAGGTCATGATCGTAAATCGAGCATTTGCGGACAGGTTCTTTCCCGGAGAAGAAGTGCTGGGCAAAAAATTGAAGCCCGGTGCCGGCAACGGAGCGCCTGGAGGTCCTTCCTGGCGAGAGATTGTAGGAGTCGTGGGAGATATCCGTCTGGGCGCGACTCAGCGCGAGATGCGCCCGGCGATGTATCTGCCCGCGAGCCAGTTAAGCACGTGGTGCTGCGTATACTCCACGGTGCGCACGTCGCTGGACGCAGCCAGTCTCACTGCCAGCGTCCAGCAGATCGTCTCGCAATTGGACAAAGACATTCCCGTTACGCAGGTTCGCACGATGAACGAGCTTCTGTTCCTGCAACTCTCACAACCTAGATTCGCCGTGGTTCTGCTCAGCACGTTTGCCGGCCTGGCGCTCATCTTGACGATCGTGGGCCTCTATGGAGTGATGACATATTCGGTTTCGCGCCGCACCCGTGAAATTGGAGTCCGCATGGCACTTGGGGCGCAGCGCTCGTTAATGCTGAGAATGGTGCTGCGGGACGCGGCCATCCTGCTCTTTGTGGGAATTGCAATTGGCACCGTGTCCGCGCTGGGCGCGGCTTCTGTGCTCAAGAGCATGCTGTACGGAGCAGGAGCGCGAGACCCCAGAGTGATCGTTGTCGTCTGTCTCGCAGTGGCGCTGGTAGGACTTTTGTCTGCATATATCCCGGCGAGACGAGCGGCGAGAGTCGATCCCATGGTCGCGCTGCGCTACGAGTGAATATTGAATGATGAGGTGCAGTTCAAATGATGGGTCTATTTCAGGATATTCGTTTCGGGTTTCGCCAGTTGCGGAAGAGCATCGGGTTCACCGCGGTGGCGTCGTTCACTCTTGCCCTCGGTATCGGGGCAAACACCGCAATTTTCAGCCTGGTCAGTGGAATTCTGTTGCGGCCTCTCCCTTATCCGCATCCCTCGGAACTGGTCAGCATTACTGGGACCTATCCCAAGGGCGCATTTGCTGCGATGCGCGAGCAGATTCACACCATGAACGTCGCCGCCTATGCCGAGGGACACGAGTTCAACCTTACGCACGTGGGCGAACCGGTTCGGTTGGCTGGCACCGCCGTATCTGCGGAATTGTTCTCCGTTCTCGAAGCGCCGGCCGAGTTGGGGAGAACGTTCTCATCGGGGGACGACGCGCCGGGCCGAGACAACTCCGTGATTCTCAGTCACGATCTGTGGCAACAGCGCTTCGGCCAGGATCCGAACATTGTCGGGAAGTCGATCGAACTCGAAGGCGTGAGTCGGGAAGTCATCGGCGTCATGCCCGGCAGCTTCCGTTTCCCCTCGAGCCAAACGCAGCTTTGGGTTCCGTTACACAACCTGCCGCAGGATCCACAGACGTATTGGGCGGGAGATTACATGCCCGTGATCGGACGTCTACATCCCGGCGCGAGCATGGGGCAGGCGGGCGCGGAAATTCGCCTGTTCCAGTCCCACGTGTTCTCGCTGTTTCCCTGACCATGCCGCACGCTTGGAATGCCGATGTGACCGTCATCAGCTTGAGAAATGGCATGGTGGCCGACATTCGGACTCGGCTGTTGCTGCTGCTAGGCGCGGTCGCCCTGGTGCTGCTGATTGCTTGCACCAACGTTGCGAACCTGATGCTCTCCCGTGCTGCCTCTCGCGAAAAAGAAATGGGCATCCGTGCTGCACTGGGTGCAGGACCTAAGCGCATCGCGCAACAGTTGCTGACCGAGAGCGTTCTGTTGTCGGCTCTGGGCGCGGTGCTGGGATTTGCTTTCGCGGCGGCTGGCCTCGCAGCTTTGAAATCCACCCTGCCTGCCGACACCCCTCGTCTGTTGGATGTCGGTCTGGATTGGCGCGTGCTGGTCTTCACCGGTGGCCTTGCTATCCTCGCAGGACTAGCCTTCGGCTTAGCGCCGGCGCTCCAGTCCTCACGTACGGCTCTGTCGGATTCCCTGAACGCCGCCGGACGTGGTGCCTCCGTCTCGGTGTCGCGGCGTTTGCGCGGATCGTTGGCCATAGCGGAAGTCGCCCTATCGGTGATGCTGGTCATTGCCGCGGGACTCTTGATCCGCAGCTTCTGGAGACTGTCCCACGTCAACACCGGGTTCCAGCCGGATCAATTGCTGACGGCGCGCATTACTCCTGAGCAATCCTTTTGCCGTGATAGTACGCGTTGCCTCGCGTTCTACCGGGATCTCGTCGAGCGCGTGCGATCTTCTCCGGGCGTCAATAGCGCGGCGCTGGTGAACACTCTTCCACTCGGGGGACGTGTGGCCAAGCGCTCGTTCGATCTTGAGGGTTTCAGCGTCGCGTCGTCAGCCCAGAGCCAGCCTCTGTTCTGGCTTCAGATCGTAACTCCGGGATACTTTCACGTCATGCACATTCCTTTGGTCTCGGGCCGCCGGTTTAGCGAGTCCGACGAAACCGGCGGGCCTCCAGTCGTGATTGTGTCCGCGACTACGGCCCGCAAGTTCTGGCCGAAGGGCGATGTTGCCGGCAAGCATGTGCGCTTCGTCGGGGAGAAAGAATGGCGGACGGTGGTGGGAGTCGTTGCCGATGTCCGGGCATACGATCTCCAGAAAAGCGAGCCTGACTTCATGAGGGGCACTGCGTACGTTCCGTATACTTCAACTGCCACGCTCGAAGACGGCCGCGTGCCGGCGGAAATGAGCATCGCCGTGCGCACGAATTACGACAATCGCGATGCTGCGGCGTTCCTTCACAACACGCTGGCCGCAGCGAGCCCCAACATTCCTGTGAGCGAAGTCAAGCCGATGCAGGATGTGGTTTCTGAAGCCGCATCTGCTCCGGCTTCGACCACGTTTCTCTTTGCGTCGTTTGCCGGGGTCGCTCTGGTGCTCGGCATCGTTGGCGTTTATGGCGTCCTCTCGTTTCTGGTGTCCAGGCGCAAGCGGGAGATGGGGGTTCGCATCGCTCTTGGCGCCCAGCGGGGGGATGTCCTGCTGTTGATCATGAAAGAGGGCGCACGTTTCGCATTCCTCGGTATCTCACTCGGCCTGGCCGGAGCATTTTTCATAGCGCGCTTGCTGGTGACCCAGCTTTACGGCATCAGCCCAATGGATTCGGTGACCTATGTCAGTGTCTCCCTGTTGGTCGCCCTCGTGACGCTCGCGGCGTGCTACCTCCCTGCCCGCCGGGCGATGCAAGTCGACCCGTTGATAGCGTTGCGAGGCGAATGACACCGTGCAATTAGCACCGCTGCCGCCAAGGTCGATCCGTGCTTGCGCTGCGTTACGAATAAGAAAAGAAATTGGAGAAAACGATGATTCAATTCAAGAACCTGGAACGCAGTTATAAAACTCCCGCCGGGCAGACCTGGGTACTGCGCCGCGTCAACCTCGAAATTCGCGAGGGAGAATTCATTACCATCATGGGGCCCTCCGGGGCAGGGAAGTCTTCTCTGCTAAACGTCCTGGCGCTGCTTGATGACGCGTGGGAGGGAGAGTATTGGTTCGGCGAGCAGCCCGTCCATGAGTTGAAACGCAAGCAGAGGGCCGAACTGGCTAAACGCAATATCGGGATGGTTTTCCAGAGCTACCACCTGCTCGACGATCTCACGGTTCAGGAGAACATCGATCTGCCGCTCTCTTACAAAGACATCCCACGCCGCGAGCGCCAGGGTCTGGTTGCCGACACGCTCGATCGTTTTCAGATTGTAGGGAAGAAGGATCTTTATCCCAGTCAGCTATCCGGCGGACAGCAGCAACTTGTCGGCATCGCGCGCGCCGTCATTCACAAGCCGCCCTTGTTACTAGCCGACGAACCCACTGGCAACCTTCATTCCGGCCAGGCAAAGGAAATCATGGAACTCTTTCGCGATTTGAATCAGCACGGCACAACCATCGTTCAGGTCACGCACTCGGAAACCAACGCCGGCTACGGGAGCCGCACCATTCAGTTGCGCGACGGATGGATGGTTGGCGACACCTCCAACCCCTCTTTCTCCCAGTCCACGGAGGTCAGCGTATCGTGAGCCTATTCTCAGGGGTCCAAAAGGTTGGGGCGTTCCTCGTCATTTCGCAGGCTCTGCTCGCCTCTACGTTGCTTGGTCAAACGGTCGCACCCGGTACGGAAGGTTCAGCGCAGACCTCTGTCCCGGTGAACACAGCGGTCCAGTTCGACATGCCGAAGTCACGCAATCCACTGAATGCGTATTCGCCTGACTCGGTTCCGGAACCTGTTTTGACGAATTCACCGCGTCTCGATCAGCGCATGCGCGACGGCAAGCTCTATCTTTCTCTCAAAGATGCGATCGAACTCGCCCTGGAGAACAATCTCGATCTGGCGATCGCGCGTTACAACCTCCCCATCGCGAATACCGATATTTTGCGAACGCAGGCGGGTGGATTTTTCCGCGGAGTCAATACCGGCGTTGTGCAGGGAACGCCTGGCGGAGGCGTAGGTGGCTTCGGTACGGGAGCCCCGGGTGCAGGCGCCGGCGGCACCACTGGAGGAGCGGGAGGCGCAGGCGCTGGCGCATCCGGGCTGGTGCAGTCCACGCTGGGCGCAGGAACTGCCGTTTCATCCTTTGATCCATTTATCAATTTAAACGGAGGCGTAGAGCATCTGACCTCCCCCGAAGCCAATCGACAGAATTTCGGCGTGCAGTCTCTTCAGGCAAACACCGGGCAGCTCAACGCAAATTTCTCCGAAGCTTTTCCCACCGGCACGAACATTAGCTTCTCGATGAATAATTCGCGCCAGACGATCAACAGTCCATTTTTTAATTTGTCCCCAAGTCTTGTTTCGGGCTTTCGTTTTCAGATTCAGCAGGAATTACTGGCCGGCTTTGGATTCGGGCCAAACCTGCGATATTTGCGGATCGCACGAAATAACAAGAAGATCTCCGACATCGCCTTTAAAGACCAGGTCATCGCGACTATCACGCAAATCGAGAATATCTATTGGGACCTGGTCAGCGCCTACGAGCAAACGCAAGTGAATGAGCAATCCTTCGACTTCGCGCAGCAGACGCTTGACAATGCAAAGAAGCAGCTGGATCTGGAGAGCATCCCGGCTATGGACGTGATGCGCGCTGAAGCTGAAGTCTCCAAGCGCGATCAAGACTTGACCGTCGCCCGCACCAGTCTCGAACTACAGGAAACGTTGATGAAGAACGCGGTCACCAAGAGCCTGGACGATCCGCTCCTGCAATCCATGCCGGTGATTCCTACGGACAAGTTGCAGACTGTCGCCATACAGTCGGCGCAGCCGATTCAGGATCTCGTCGCCGAAGCGCAGCGTAATCGCCCCGAGCTTGCCGAATCCGATATCGACCTGGTAAACCGGCAAATCAGTCGTCGTGCTGCGCGCAACGCGCTATTGCCGGCGCTATCCATGATCGGCTTCTACGGGGGCTCGGGGTTGGCAGGTCCGCTGAATCCTGTTTACAGCCTGGGCCAGAACACGTCGACTGTTCCCACCGATTTCGCCGGGGCTCTTCAGAATGCATTCAACAACTCATCGCCCGATTATTATCTGGGGCTGAACTTGAACATTCCGATTCGCAATCGCGTTGCGAAAGCCGATCAGTTTCGCTCGGAGCTCGAATATCGGCAAGCGGAACTGCGTCTCGAGCAGTTAAAGAAGCAAGTCAGGATCGAAGTGCGCAATGCGCAGTACGCGCTCGATCAAACTGGAGCGCGAGTCGAGGCAGCCCGCAAGGCTCGTGACCTGGCGCAGCGTACTTTCGATATAACCAAGAAGGAGCAGGAACTGGGGGCCGGCTCTAGCTACCAGACCCTATCCGCGCAGCGCGACCTTGCGTTGGCTGAACTGGACCTGGTCAGCGCCATGACGACCTACGAGAAAGCCAAAGTCGAGTTGGATCGCGCCACCGGCACGACTTTGGAACATAATGGCATACTGATTCAGGATGCGATCAGCGGCGTGGTCTCGCATCAGACTCCCTAGAGGAATATGCCAACTTCGCTCAAAGCCGGTGATGTAGAGCTGAAATCTATTCGCTCGGAATCGGAAGTGCCGGTCCGTGTTCTGGCTGCCGACGATCAGGAACACATTCTGGAAGCGCTTGATCTTCTGCTGCGACCCCAAGGTTATCGTGTCGACAAAGTCCGTTCTCCAGCGCTGGTTCGTGAGGCGCTGGCCAGCAATTCCTACGACGCAATCCTTATCGACCTCAACTATACCCGCGATACGACGTCAGGCCAGGAAGGTCTGGATTTGCTGTCCCAGATCGTGAGCCTGGATTCGACCGTCCCCGTCATTGTGATGACAGCATGGGGCAACGTGGAACTTGCGGTCGAGGCCATGCGTCGCGGGGCACGCGATTTCGTTCAGAAGCCATGGGAAAACGAGCGGTTGATCTCGATTCTTCGCACCCAGATCGAGTTGCATCGCGCCCTGCAAAATGCCGCGCGCCTGGAAGCGGAAAACCGTTTACTGCGGGCGGAGGGACGGCCCGAGTTTCTGGCGACCGCGCCCGCGATGCAGGCGGTGCTCGACACCATTGCCCGCGTGGGGCCTTCGGACGCCAACGTCTTAATCACCGGCGAGCATGGAACTGGAAAGGAAGTGGTCGCGCAGACGCTGCACGCGCTGAGTGGCCGCGCTTCGCGCCCGATCGTTGCTGTGAACACCGGCGCTATCCCCGATGGAGTCTTCGAAAGCGAATTGTTCGGCCACGTAAAGGGTGCTTTTACGGACGCGCGGACCGACCGCATCGGCCGCTTCGAACTGGCCGACGGTGGCACGATCTTTCTCGATGAGATTGGCAACGTTCCAATGCGCCAACAAGCGAAGCTGCTGCGCGTACTTGAGTCCGGCGAAATTGAGCGAGTAGGCTCGTCGCGTCCGCGTCGGGTCAACGTGCGCGTTCTCTCCGCCACGAACACGGACCTTCCCGCGGCCTGTGCCGCCGGGCAGTTTCGCGAAGACCTGCTGTTCCGTCTGAATACGGTCGAAATTCACGTGCCGGCCCTTCGTGAGCGCCGCGAGGATATTCCGGTGCTGGCCGCACACTTTCTTGGGCGCTACGCAGCGCGTTACCGTCGTCCCGTTCAAAAGTTCGATCCGGCGGCGATCCAGTCCCTGATCCAGTATTCCTGGCCCGGCAACGTCCGCGAATTGGAACACACCATAGAACGTGCTGTCCTGATGTGCCGCACTCAGGAGATTCAACCCGCCGACCTCTCGCTCAGCTCGCAGCGTGTTCCATCGCAGAACCTTGAAGACCTCAGCCTGGAGGCCGTCGAGGCAGTGCTGGTTCGCAAAGCCCTCCAGCGCTTTCAGGGAAACGTCAGCCAGGCCGCCGAAGCTCTGGGATTGAGTCGCGGGGCTCTCTACCGTCGAATGGAGAAGTATGGGGTCTAGCTCCATCGGCCCCAAGCCTTCCCGCCCGCGAAAACGCACCCGCCTTCTCTACGAACATCGCATCAGCCTTTACTCGTTTCTGGTGGCGCTGCCCGCGTTGATCGTGAGCGGGATACTCGTCTGGATGCAGCCCTGGACCACGGGATCTCGCCTCAGCCTGATTGGCGCTGAACTGTTTGTGTGGTGGCTGCTTGCCCTTGCCTTGCAAGAGCAAACCACCCGGCCGCTGCAGACCCTCGCAAATGTAATCGGGTCTTTGCGCGAAGAAGACTATTCCTTTCGGGCCCGCAATGCGGTGGCGGACGACGCCCTCGGCGAACTCTCGCTCGAAGTCAACGCTCTCGCCGACATGCTTTCCGATCAGAAGGTGCGAGCCATAGAGGCTACTGCGTTGCTGCAGCGGGTAGTCGATGAAATTGACGCTCCTTTATTCGCCTTTGATCTGGGATCCACCCTCCGCCTGGTGAATCCGGCGGGCGAGCATCTGCTTCGCCAGACGAGGGCTCGCATGCTGGGACGCAGCGCCACCGACCTCAACTTGCAGCCCTGCTTGACTGAGGAAAATGAGAGCGTCGTCGAATTGAATCTTAATGATTCGCAGGCCCGCTGGCTTTTGCGGCGAAGTTCGTTTCGTCAGCACGGCGTTCCACATACGCTGGTGGTCCTGTCGGATGTCAGCCGCGCCTTACGCGAAGAAGAGCGAAAGGCCTGGCAACGCTTGATCCGTGTCCTCGGGCATGAATTGAGCAACTCGCTTGCTCCCATCAAGTCGATTGCGGGCAGTCTCAGTACGCGAGTATCCGCCACGCCCATGGATCCGGAGGTGCGTACGGATCTGCAGCGCGGGCTCGAAATTATCGAGGCTCGCTCTGCTTCGTTGCACCGCTTCCTCGAAGCCTATCGCCGTCTGGCGCAAATGCCGGCCCCGGCCATGCGGGATGTCACCCTCGGTCCACTGATAGCCCGGGCGGCAGGTTTGGAAACTCGAATCAAGGTATTTGTACATCCGGGGCCGGAGATCGTGTTTCGCGCCGATCCCGATCAACTGGAGCAGATGTTCATCAATCTCGTCCGCAATGCCGCTGATGCCGTGCTGGAGACCTGCGCGGCGGACGGCCCTCCCTCAAATTCATCGGTTGAGAACGTGCGAGTGCGCTGGGACGCCCACCCGAACGAAGTGGTTCTGACCATCGACGACAACGGGCCGGGACTCTCTAATCCTGCCAACGTCTTCACTCCGTTTTACACGACAAAGCCCAACGGAAGCGGTGTTGGGCTTGTCGTTTCGCGCCAGATTGCGGAGGCGCACGGAGGACGAATCGAGATCAGCAATCGCCACGGTACGCGCGGATGCTCGGTGAAGGTCGTCTTGCCAAGATCGCACCCTAACGTCGTATCAGCGGCGAGCTGACTCTTACCGAGCTTCGGTCCCGGTCGAAAATGCTTCGTTGCCTTTGTTTCTGACTTTAGTCTTTATCTCATGCACCTTGTTGCCTATGCTGTTTCGCAACTCAGTTCCGCTTGAGGGAGCCAACAGTATTCCCGCGCCAACCCCGACGCCCACACCAGCGGCGAATGCAAGAACCCTCCTCAGAGTTTGATCCTCCCGGGGATAAATGGCGCTTCTTGCATCATCGGCAATCTCAAAGGCGCGGTCCGACGCTCGATCCACAGTGTCCGCCGTCTGGTCCATAACGTAGATAGCGGTTTTTAAAATCGATTTGACTACTTTGCTCAGATTCATCGAATTGTTCCTTTCGTTTTCGTCCGGGGTACGCTATCGCCCACGCACGGTCAGGACAAACTTCCCAAGTCGAGAATACTTTTAAGCGCCTGCGCTGTCATTCGGGGGAATCTGGTACCCACGTCCAGCGCGCGCCGTCAGTCTTTGTCGCTGCGTTTCCATGGCAACCCGCGCCTAAGGAAGAAACTCTAAGCTCACGATTCTTAATCGTGGAGCGTCCAAACGTTGGCCACCCTCACCATCAGCAGGCAGTCGTGGCTTGAAGTCTGCTTCGTCCTCTGGAGCGTCTCTGCGTTCGCAGCCTTGGGAGGCGACGCGGCATCTGTGCAAGCTGATCAGGCGCGCATTCATGCTGCCCTGCGCGTCACCCCGGCCCAAAACTGCACGATTCAGGAACTGACATCGCCTTCCGGAACGGTGGTTCGGGAATACATCTCGTCAGCGGGAAAAGTATTCGCAGTGGCGTGGCAGACTCCCAATCTGCCCGACCTGAAGCAATTGCTCGGCTCGCACTTTGAAGAATTTCAGCAAGCTGCCGCGCAAGCTCAAAACCGCCGCTTCGGCAGAGGTCCCCTGATCATCCACCAGCCGGGACTGGTCGTCGAAATGGGTGGCCACATGCGGAGCTTTGTAGGGCGTGCGTATCTGCCCGATCAACTTCCTGCGGGGATTCACGAGGAGGAAATCCGTTGAGGCTTGGAGCTCCGATTCTCACTGCTGCTTCCGGTGCGGCGTTGCTTGTGTTTGCGGGAATCGCCGTAAGTTGTGGCGGTGGTAGCGGGCACAGCAACAGCAGTCCGCCCCCGGTCAACGCGAAGGGCAACAATGTTCAGCCGGTTCTGGTCAATGCGGGCCCCGCCGGCAATTACGCGAATGGTGTCTTCACCAGTGTAACGGTCTGCGTACCGTCGACTTCAAATTGCCAAACCATAGACGGCGTTCTTGTGGACACAGGTTCCTACGGGCTTCGCATCCTTTCGGCGTCAGGAGGAGGCAAACTCACACTCTCTCTTCCTGCACAGAATGGGCCAACCGGCAGCGCCGTTGCCGAGTGTGCTCCATTCGTCAGCGGATATACGTGGGGCCCAGTGACGACGGCCGATGTCTTACTGGCGGGCGAGCATGCTGGCAGCGTACCGGTGCAAGTGATCGATCCCAGTTATTTGACTGTTCCAGACGGCTGCAAGAATACCGGAGTTCCGGCTGACGATACGCTGCAGACTCTCGGAGCCAACGGCATACTTGGGGTAGGTCCTTTTGCCGAAGACTGCGGCAGCGCCTGTGTTCAGCCCGGAAAGGGCAATCCTGGCTTTTATTACGAGTGCTCCTCAAGCGCATGCGAGGTCTCTGCACTCGCTCTGGCACAGCAGGTGCAGAATCCCATCGTTCTGTTCAGTACCGACAACAACGGCGTGATTCTGCAGCTGCCGGCGGTTACGAACGCGGAACCCTCGCTGACCGGATCGATGGTATTCGGCATTGGCACCCAGTCGAACAATGGTGTCGGGAGTGCTCAGGTGTTTCCAATTAATGCTAGCGGCGAATTCAATACCAGCTACAAGGGACAATCTTATCCCGCGTTCATTGATAGCGGCTCGAACGCATTCTTTTTCCTCGATTCCTCGGGCACCGGTTTGCCCACCTGCAGTGACAATTCGGGATTTTACTGTCCTGCTTCCACCGTGAATTTGTCGGCGATGACCTCATCGGGGTCTCCGTCGGCCACCGTGAATTTCAGCATCAACAACGCGGATGGCCTTTTTCATCTCGCGGGCGACTCTGTTTTCGTCACTTTGGGCGGCCCCAATCCGGGTACATTCGATTGGGGCCTGCCCTTCTTTTACGGTCGCGTCGTATTCACTGCCATCGACGCGCGCAGCACTCCGGCCGGAAAGGGGCCATTCTGGGCATACTAGCTTGATTCGCTGCTTATTCGATTCCAGTCCGAGGAGTGCGACAACCGTCGATGTTCGTT
This sequence comes from uncultured Acidobacteriota bacterium, assembly GCA_963807095.1. Classification (GTDB taxonomy): domain Bacteria; phylum Acidobacteriota; class Terriglobia; order Terriglobales; family Acidobacteriaceae; genus Sulfotelmatobacter. The sequence goes on from CAWEAF010000008.1 coordinate 22,197, forward strand.
TCACATCCAAGTGTGCCTATGGCCGGCCGGGAACCCGCTATCATTCCCGAAACCTCGTCCTCTCCCCTGAAGATTCCGAGGGAGCAACAGCTCCTGTTCCGAGAAATACTTACCCTGTTTGAACGCAAGGGTGTGCCATATGCAGTAGGCGGCGCTTTCGCTCTGCAGCAACACACCGGCATTTGTCGCGACACCAAAGATCTTGATCTATTCCTCACCTCAGAATCCGTCTTTTCGGCAATGAAGCTTTTGCGTGCGGAAGGCTTCGAATGCGAGACCTGTGATCCGATCTGGCTCCATAAGGCTCATCGGGACAATTTCTTCGTAGACCTCATTACTGGCATGAGCAACGCGGCAATCGTGGTCGAAACATCGTGGATTGATCGCGCTCCGGGCGCGGTTATTCATGGCGTGCGCACGCGCGTGTTATCGGCTGAAGATCTCCTGGCCTCAAAGCTATTCGTGACGCGCCGCGAGCGCTTCGATGGTGCGGACATTGCCCACATCATTTACGGCACCCGAGGAAAGATCGATTGGCAGCGCCTGCTCGATCTCGCCGGTGAGAACTGGGAAGTGCTTTTCTGGAATCTGGTGCTGTTTCGCTATGCCTATCCTGCACAAACCCGTTTCGTACCGATGGAGGTATGGCGTGACCTAATCCACCGGTTCGACGGCGCAGTTAGCAGTCCAGATCCAGAAGCGCCATTTCGTGGCAGCCTCATCGACGACAAAATGTTCGCAATCGACGTGAACGAGTGGGGTTTAGCCAACCTGATGGAGGAGCACCGCCAGCGGCGCCTCGATCATGTTTCCAGAATCCGCAAGAACCGATGAGAATTGCCGCTACCGCCGATCTGCATTTTTCCGCTTCGCGCCAAGCTGCACTGCATGACCAATTCAGTCATGTGCGCGATGAGGCCGATGTCCTCGTCCTTGCTGGCGACCTCACGAACTATGGCCAGCCTGACGAAATGGACTCTCTCCTGAATGTTGTGGTTCGCTCTCGCATCCCTACGGTAGCTGTGCTCGGTAATCATGACTACGAGGGCGGCAGGCAGGTCGAGTTAATGCGAATGATGTCATCGTCTGGCATTAAGGTTCTGGACGGCACCGCCTATGAGAGGGATGGAGTCGGATTCGCAGGCACAAAGGGTTTCGTCGGCGGTTTCGGTCGCGGTGTCCTGACCGCTTTTGGAGAAGCCGAAATCAAACAGTTTGTGCAGGCCTCCATCGACGAAGCGTTGAAGCTCGAACGCGCCATGGCGCAGCTCCGCACACCGAAGCGCGTGGTCGTTATTCATTACTCGCCTATCGCTTCGACCGTTCAGGGCGAAGCTGCGGAAATTTTCCCGTTCCTTGGCACCTCGCGACTGGCTGAAGTTGTGGATCGTCACGGAGCCGATCTTGTGTTGCACGGACACGCGCACCACGGACAGTTGGAGGGCAAAACCACCGGGGGAAGTCCTGTCTACAATGTTGCGATTACTTTGCTCCAGGCGCGGCAACCACCGTCCGCCTATCGCATATTCGACATATAGCTTGTGGATAGTAACCGGCAGTTTCCGGCGTGGTCGCGTCCAACGGGCTGGCGTGCAAGTGCAACATTTCTATTGAACAACCAATTTCCGCAGACTGGCAACATACACCGCGCACGCAGACTTATCTGCCAGTCACCTGCTCTGCAACGCTTTATAGAACCCCGCAATTCGACGGTCAAAGGAGTTCGTTATGAGCCACTCCGTTTCAGCAGTTCGCCATATAACGCTCGCCGCTTTCGTCTTACTCTCTGCCAGTCTGGCTCACGCCCAGTATCGAACCTCAATTCAGGGAGTTGTGACTGATACCACGGGTGCGGTGATTCCGGGCGCCAGCCTCACCCTGACCAATCCCGCTACCGGCGAAAAGCAAGTCAGAACCAGCGACGCGAACGGTGTCTACAACTTCAACGCGCTCCCGGCGGCGGCGCGCTTCCGCCTGGAAGTGGACAAGGATGGGTTTCAGAAGAAGGTCATCGACAATCTGGACCTCATTCCCGAGCAGCCGAACGCAGTAAATGTGCAACTTCAGGTAGGCTCTGCGGCCCAGAGCGTCACAGTGAATGCGCAGACTGAGCCGCTACTCGATACCGAAACCGCTTCCGTCAACGGTACCGTCACCGATAACCAGATTCAGCACATGCCATCGTTCGGGCGGGACGTAACCCGCTTGGCACAGCTCGCCCCCGGTTCTTTCGGCGATAACTCCCAGGCATCCGGTAATAACAACTACAACCTTCCGGGCACTCAATCCGGTGGAGGCCAGTCTGGCGGTGCGGACGGCATCTTCAAAACAGAAAACGGCGTGCAGGTCATCGCGAATGGAAGCCAGACTGAGAATAACGGGGTCTCTATCGACGGCATTAGCACCACCAGCGCGGTGTGGGGTGGGGCGACGGTCATCACCCCGTCGGAAGACTCGGTTGAAAATGTAAAGATCGTCTCCAACAGCTACGATGCGGAGAGCGGGCGATTCGCCGGTGCCCAGATTCAAATCACTTCCAAGAGCGGCAGCAACCAGTTCCACGGCAGTCTCTTCTTTACCGCTCACCAGCCGAATCTGAATGCTTTTCAGCGCTACAACGGCTTCGGTAACACGGTGTTGAGAGATGACAATAAATTCAATCAGTTTGGCGGCAGTATCGGCGGCCCGATCTGGAAAAGCAAAGTCTTTTTCTTCTTCAATTATGAAACCGTTCGCGAGCCCAATTCCAACATTCCCGGCAACGGGTGGTACGATACCCCCGCTTTCGACGCTTTGGCGCCCGCCGGAAGCATCGCCTCGCAATATCTCACGTTCCCTGGGAATGGTGTCATCGCAAAGGGCATCAATCCCAATGGAGACTGCAAAGCCGCGGGACTGACCGAAGGAGTGAACTGCGTCACCATTCCGGGCCAGGGAATTAATATTGGCACGCCTCTAACCACGCCTTTCGGTTCGCAGGACCTTAGCTGGACGAGCCCCAGCAGTCCCGGCGTGGGTAACGGCCTGGGAACTACGGCGGACATTGCGAATTACATAACCTCCAACCCCACCACGTTTAACGCGAGTCAGTACAACGGCCGCGTCGACGCGAATCTCAGCCAGAAAGACCATCTCGGCTTTGCCCTGTACTGGGTTCCTCTTTCGAATACTACCTACAACGGCAACCGTACCTATGACCTCTTCCACCACAATCAGATCAACGACGCTTTCTCAGCCATCTGGAACCGTACGATTTCCTCAACATTCCTGAACGAAGCTCGCGTCAACGCCGCCGGATGGCGCTGGAACGAAGTCACCTCGAATCCCCAGTCCCCGGTCGGCCTTCCCACCGACACGATTGGAACGATCGGCAGCATTACCGTAAACAAATTCGGACCCAGTGTTGGAAGCATTCTGAATCAATGGACTTACAGCTACAAAGACGTAGCTACCAAAATCATCGGGCGCCACGCGCTAAAATTCGGTGGCGAACTCACGCGTCTCTTCTATCTCAACCAATGCGTCGGATGCAGCGTCCCCGCGTACACCTTCTTCAATCTATGGGACTTCCTCAATGATGCTCCCCACGCCGAAAGTGGCGGTTTCGATCCCAGGAGCGGGCTACCGACCACGCAGCGACAGGATGATCGTGAAAATATTGCGGGATTCTTTGTTCAGGATGACTTCAAAATCAAGTCGAATCTGACTGTCAACCTGGGCTTGCGTTGGTCCTACTTCGGCCCCTTGTATTCCAAAGAAAATAACATGCTCGTCGCGACCCCAGGTCAGGGTGCCAGCTACATGACTGGATTGGTCGTCCACAAGAGAAATTCCTGGACTCCGGAGAAGAACAACTTTGGACCGGAACTCGGATTCGCATGGAGCCCGGCCGCATTCAACAATCGAGTGGTCATCCGCGGCGGATACGGCCTCAACTATAACCAGGAGGAACTCGCGATCTCTGCCAATATCCAGGCCAACCCTGGGCTGATTGTTTTCCCAAGCCTGAGCATGTCTTCGCCGACCTCGCCGAACCCGGGCATTGTCTACGCCACTTCCACCAATGTTCATTCCTTCAATAACTATCCGCCAAATCCGAACACAATTTTGAGCTTCGGCCCAAATGGACTGCCAACAAGCGGGACCGGGCTCAATGTCTCCATTTTCCCCAACACGCTTCCCACCATGCGAGTACATCATTATTCCCTCGATACGCAAGTCAATCTGGGCTACAAATTTGTGGCGACGGTTGGATATCAGGGAAGCGCTTCTCACAACATTTTCTTCCACGAGAATCCCAATGCTGTTCCTGCAACCTTGGGTTACAGCTTGAACCCTCAGGTCGGTGGCGGGGACTACTGGAGTGTTCTGGGACACGCCCGCTACGACGCCTTGCTGGTTGAATTGAAGCACGACTTTGCACGTCAATTCATGGCCGATGCCCAATTCACCTACGCCAAGAGTATGGACACGAGTTCAGGTCCATATTTCGAGCAGCCCTATCCTTATAGCATCGACTTGAATTACGGACGCTCCGACTACAACGTGCCGAAAGCGTTCAAGCTATACGGGATGTGGCAGCCAGTCTTCTTCCACGGAAGCCGCAGCTGGATCGAAAAGATCGTGGGCAATTGGTCGCTCAGCGGAATCTTCAATCTGCACTCCGGCTTCCCCTACTCTCCCTTGGTGAACGTCGTCGGCGGGAGCCTGTACTGCAGCACCTGCGGCTACACCCAGCTCTTCCCGGCTACCTATCTCGGCGGCGCGGGCAACAACACCAGTAACAACGCATTCAAGGGGCCCGTGAGCGCGAATTTCCCGAATGGCGGCGCCGCCTATTTCTCCACTCCTGCCTACACCGCTTTTAGCAGTGGCTTCGGGACCGCTCTTCCTCAGACTCCAGGCGTTGAGCGCAATTCGCTCAATCAGCCCGGCTACAAAGACGTGGACCTCACTCTCATGAAAGGATTCGGCTTCCCCAATAACAAGATCGTCGGCGAGAATGCGCGCCTCGAGTTACGGCTCGACGCGTACAACGTCTTTAATAATCTGAATTTCAACCCGAACACGATTTCGAACGTCATTTCGAATTCGAACTTCGGCACCGAAACCGCTGCCCTGTCAGGTCGAGTGGTCACGCTCGGAGCCCGGTTCAGCTTCTAGCCTCCATGAATCGAAACGCCGGTCGGCGTGAACTGACCGGCGTCCCAGGTTCTGACGTGCATGCTGAAAAATGGCGAGGCTAGTCATAGCCTCCCGGAAGACGCGCCATCTCAAAGCGTCAAAGCTATGCCACGAAATTCCCGATTGCGACTCTAGTAAATCGTGTAACCGGGGGCGGGCGTACGCAGGTCGGGCTTTGAGGCCATGAGCAACAAGGCTCCTTCTCTCTTAAACGCACGCAGGTCTTCCAGGCTATCGAACGATTTTGTCTGATAGTCGTCGGGCGTTGGAGTGTCGTCGGGAATGCGGAGCGTCTCGACGTTCTCAAAAGCGTGTTTCTTCAGCAATTCCTCATATTCCGCCGCCGAGCGAACGTGTACCGGAACCTTCAGTTTATCGACCCACTGGAGCGAATAGCGGTTGTCCTTGTATAGATTGATAAGAATGAACAGCCTTCCCCGTGGCGCCATAACGCGAAACAGTTCCATGAGCGCCCGATCCTGGTCGGGATAGTAATAGAAAGATTCCACCGATAAGACTTTGTCGAAGAAGTTTTCTTCCCAGGGAATCTGCTGCGCCGAACCCCAGACATAAAGAATATTTTCGAAATCCTTCGATCCCTCGCGGGCCTGATGCACCATTTCATCGGAGATGTCGAGGCCAACCACCTGGCCAAATCCTTCGGGGCCGTCGCCCACGAGGCGCGCTAGTAGGCGAGTGGCCCAGCCCGATCCACAGCCGAGGTCGAGGACGCGCTCGCCCGGACGAAGATTCATCAACCGGATGGTCTTTTCCGTGATGTCGAGATGGTGCTGTCGCATCTTCTCGCCTTCTCCGGCTGCTGCCCAGCGGTTGAATTCCTGCTGCAGCTTGTCGTCAGGAGTCTGAGGTCTTTCGGGCATGATCTGATTGTATCGCTGGATCGGCGCCGGAACAGACGGCAGAATCAGGTCTATGCTAGAGTTCTCTACCCGATGGCGCCGCCTCCGCAGAACCCGTCGAAATCAGCGCCTGAGCCGCTCTACTGCCCAAATTGTGCGCAGGAGGTGAGCGACCCTTTGACCTGCGGAGACTGCTCGGCGGTCATCTGCCGGCGCTGCGGCACGCCGCTGGAATCGCCGGACGAACTCGGTATCGGATAAATGGAACCTCTCCAGGTCACGCCTGTGATCAGCCCGGCTTCGGAAGGCGGCGCGCCGGAAAACAAACCCACGCTGATCCGCGGTCTTGGACTGCTCGATTCCGTGTTGTTGTTGGTCAGCGGAATCATTGGATCGTCGATTTTCCTTACGGCCAAGGACATCGCCGGTCCCCTGCCTCAACCCGCGCTGTTTCTTCTGGTCTGGGTGTTGGGAGCGCTCATTTCGCTGTGTGCGTGCTTCGCCTTCGCGGAGTTGGGGTCGATGTTTCCGGATTCCGGCGGTCAGTACATCTATCTGCGAGAGGCCTACGGCGATCTGATCGCCTTTCTTTATGGCTGGATGCTATTCGCCGTGGCGAATGGGGGAACTATCGCCGCACTGTCGGTTGCCTCGGCCGCCTACGTTGGCCAAGTCGTCCCATTTGTCTCCGAAACGCACGTAGCGTTCTCGATTCTGGGCATAGCCGTCACGCGAGCGCATTTGTTCGGCCTGCTTTTGATCGCGGTGCTCACCATCGTGAACGTGCTCGGCCTGCGCTGGGGCGCACTGCTCCAGAACGCGTCTACGTGGACAAAATTCATCGCGATGGCGGCCTTCGTTTTTCTGGGATTCGCAATCGGCAAGGGTCATTGGTCGAACTTTCACGCGAATGGCGTTCCCCTGACCATGGGACTTCATCCTGCTGCCCTGATTTCGGCTCTGGGCGTGGGTTTGATTGCGGTCTTCTGGGCCTACGACGGATGGGTTTACATCACCTGGGTGGCCGGCGAGGTGAAAGAGCCGCGACGGAATGTCCCGCTGGCCATGGTGCTGGGCGTACTCGCGGTCGGCGTGATCTATATCGCGATGAACTTGACCTATATGTACGCGCTGCCGCTGAAAGAGATTGCCGCGCATGAGACCATCGCGCACGCAGCCGCCGCGGCGCTATTCTCGCCGGGCGCGGCCGCCTGGCTGTCGCTGATGATCGCGGTTTCGTGCTTCAGCGCGGCAGCCACATGCACCCTGTCGGGAGCGCGGGTATATCTGGCAATGGCGCAGGACGGCGTCTTTTTCAAACGCATGGCGGAGATCCATCCCAGGTGGCGGACGCCGGCGTTCAGCCTCATCGGCCAGGGAATCTGGGCTGCCCTGTTAACCCTCAGCGGCCGCTATGATCAGCTCTACACCTACGTCATCTATGGGATGGTGCTCTCGTATACGCTGACGGTAATCGCACTGTTCTGGCTCCGGTGGAAGCGCCCGGACATTCCGCGGCCGTACCGGTGCACAGGATATCCGTGGCTTCCGGCGATTTATGTTCTGATCGGCGTCGCATGGACGTTGAATACGATCATCACCCGTCCCACCGAAGCCTTCTGGGGAACGGCGATCGTGGTGCTTGGAATACCGGGATTTTTGTATTGGAAGCGCGGTAGCTCCAAGTCCGTTCCAGCTGGGTAGGCTATGTTTGAGCGATATACAGAAAAAGCTCGGCGCGCAATCTACTTCGCGCGCTATGAAGCGAGCCAATATGGCTCGCTGGAAATTGATACTGAGCATCTCCTGCTGGGACTGATACGCGAGGCGGGGATTCTCTCATGGGCGCCTCAACTGACCCCTGACACCGTTCGCGAGCGAATTGACGCCCAGAAGCTTCATCTCGCTCCTATATCCACAAGCGTTGACCTACCGTTGAGTCCCGATGCCGGGACAGCCTTGAAGTTCGCCGGAGAAGAGGCGGGTCGGCTGGCACACAAGCACATTGGAACGGAGCACATCTTCCTGGGGATTCTCCGCGTCGAAGATTGCTTAGCCGCCAAACTCCTGCATGAAGGGGGAGCCGACGCCGCCAAGATGAGAGAGAAACTCTCGAGGCAAAGTACGTTAGTGCAGCCGTCGCAGTTTCAGCGCGCATCATATCGTGACTACGGGTTTCGATCTCTTTCACGAGAGACCGTGGAGATCCACGGAGCCGCGTGGAACGTCGACTGCGTACGCGATGCCATCAACCTCTGCCGTTCCTCAAACTGGTATTGGCACAAAGCGCGGTGGAAGCCGCGTGACATCGTGGTGCACCGCAAAGACGGCTTGTGTTCATTTGACTTAAAACAGGCAGAGGACACCGCCAGTTTTGACTTCGTGAAGAACGGCTGGAAGAAGGACTACTGCTTTGTTTGCCGGTGGGAACTGTTCGAATCGGAAGGGGAGCACGCCATGGGGTACACCAATGGGCATGACTGGCTCTGCATGGAGTGCTACGAACGGTTTTGGCAAGATCCGAACTTCTTCTCGTCTACACAATCCGAGATAACCTAAGAGAACGCTATTCATCACGGCGCGCGTCAAGCGGCGTCCAATAAGGGAATCAGACGGGCGTCGCGGTTTTCCTCCCAGGATTAAAGAATGGCAGACCCGTCACCTTCCCGCTGGCCTTCAGCCGGATGGCCTCGATCGTAATCTCCATCTCCAGCGGCGTGCCCGGCTTGGAATATTCCGTTTCCAGGCTGGCGAGGGCAATCATCTTTTTCAGGGTTGGAGACCACGTCGTAGTGGTAGCTTTGCCAACCTGCTTGTCGCCGGAATATACCGGAACCGCGACGCGCGAGGCCTGGGCGGGGGCGGCCGGAGTCAGGCTGTAGCGTTCGTAGAGGCGCTCGACATCGGTCCAATCGACTTCAAGGCCCGCAAGTTGGCGCGGGACGCCACGCTGCGCATCCCTTTCGAGAGCTCGTCTGCCGATGAAGTTCTCCTTCTCCAGATGGACCATCTTGCCGAATCCGAGTTCGTAGGGAGAGAATTTCTGCGAAGGGATCATCGCTTTCTTGGAGCTCGTGTAGTCCACTTCGATGAGCAGCAGGCCGGCTTCCACCCGCGCAACATCGAGAGCGAGCATGCCGGCCGCGTGCAGATCAAACTGCTTGCCTTTTTCCGCCAGGGCGTCCCAGACGGTCACCGCCTGGTTCCATGGAATCCAGATTTCGTACCCCAAGTCTCCGGTGTAGCCGGTGCGGGAAATGTCGACCGGAACGCCGGCAATCTTGCCACGCGTGACGCGAAAATACTTCAGATTCGCAATATCGGCGTCGGCGACGGCTTTCAGCAGCTTCGCCGATGTGGGACCCTGCAGCGCGAGCGCCGCGACCTTCTCCGATATGTCTTCGATTTGCACATCCATATTGAGACCGTTCTGCCGAAACCAACGCAGGCTCGGATCGGCAGCGGTCCAGCGATACACGTTTTCTTCCAGGCGCGAGATGGTTCCATCGTCAATGACTTTGCCCTCTTCGTCGCACCAGCAGCAATAGATAACCTGGCCGATTTTCACCTTCTTGATATCGCGCGTGATCACGCGGTTCACCAGGCGAGTCGCGTCCTTGCCCGTGACCAGATATTTGTAAAGTGGCGAGATATCGATGAGCGCCGCCGCATTGCGGATCGCGTTGTACTCATGCTCGTGATGTACCTCATACACGCTGACGGTGTAGTAGCCTGACCACTCGCGATAGTTCAAACTATGGCAAAGGGGGAAAGTTCTCTCGTGGAATGCGGTTCCAATGGGCAAAGGAGGTCCCTCGTACGAATCCGGATTATATGCACGCCCGGTCAGGCGCGGCAACCAGTTGTGCGCAGGCTGGAAAGCCGTCGCGGCAGAACCCACACGGCACTCGCGGTAAAATCGTGACACTCACAGCCGAGATGAAGACCGTATCGAAAACGACCGGCTTGCGCTACTGGATGTTGCGGGTGCTCGAAGAGTGTGACAACGTCGCCGCCAACTTCCGAGCCGATCCGGTGCACGACCTGCGCGTCTCCTTGCGGCGCTGCCGCTCGTTGGCTGACGGCATGATGGCGATGGATCCCGACCGGAGTTGGAAGGCGATGAAGAAGGCCGGAAAGAAGCTTTTCCAGAGCCTGGGCGCATTGCGCGATGTCCAGGTAATGATGGAGTGGCTTGAGAAACTGGATTTGGAAAAGCTGTCCTCGCCTATGCCGCCGGAACCCCAGACCATTTCTGAATTTGCTCCCCTGACAGAGTCCCATCCGCCGCAGAATCCCGCTGCAAGTTTGGTGCGAATTCTCAGAGCGCGAGAGGCGGAACTGACACACGAGGCTCGAGCGGCGCTTGAAGATTTCGACCGTAAACAATGGCGACAATGGGCAAAGACCCTGCCCACGCGAGCTACGCGCATTCGTCCGGGAAGCGCTGTGTTCAAACACCTGGCCCTGGAGCGATGGACCACGGCACGCGAACTGCACCGGCGCGCATTGCGCAACCGATCGCAGGTTGCTTTTCACACATTGCGAATCGGCATCAAGCGGTTCCGTTATATCGTCGAGAATTTCCTGCCAGAAGAGCACAGACTTTGGAGCGATGACCTGAAGCACATGCAGGATCTGCTGGGCGAGGTGCATGATCTGGATGTGCTCTGGGGGACGGCACTCTCCTGTCACATCTTCTTCGATGAGGGTTCCAAAGAAGCCTGGTATTCACGAATCATCGACGAACGTGGCAAGCGCATCGAAGAATACCGCGGCCGAACCAGCGGTCCCGAATCCCTATGGGACACCTGGCGCGCAGGACTGCCGCAAGGCAAGCAGATTCAGGATCTTGCCACGCGAAGGATGAAGCTCTGGGCGAAGGTGCTGGACCCTGACTTTGGGCACTCCGAACGGGTGGCGAAACTGGCTTTGGAACTTTACGATGCGCTGGTCGCGTGCGGATTTTTCGGAGTAGATCCTCCTGCCTCAGAAAATGGCGACGGCGCGGATCTGCGAGAGACTCTGTACGCTTCGGCTTTGTTGCATGACGTGGGAAAGTCAAAGGGCAACAAGGGACATCACAAAGAGTCACTGGAACTGATCAACCAGCATGGAACGCCGCTGGGGTGGAAAGCGGAGAACCTGAAGAGAGCCGCGATCGTGGCGCGCTTCCATTGCGGGGCATTGCCGGTTCGAAACCGGGCAGATCTGCGCCTTCTTTTGACGGAGGAGCAGAAAGCGATTATTCGGCTGGCGGCGGTCCTGCGGTTGGCCAACGCACTGGATTCGGCACACGATGGGCGGGTTCGAAGAGTGAAGGTCGAAAACATCCCCGGTCAGGCGAAGCAGCGCACAAACGGGTTTTTACGCAAAGCTCCCGGGTTGGCGAAAAATGAAGCCTTGGTGATCGCCGCGGAGGGATATGCGGAGGGGAGTCCGACAGCGCAGGCCGTGGCGGCGGAGCGATATCTGCTGGAAACGGTGTTGCGAAGGCCGGTCATTGTGAAGGCGCTCCGGACGGCTGCAATCCGCTAGAAGCTACGCAGGCACTTTCCTCCAACCGCCTACCGGGATAGAACTGAAGGATCGTTATGACTCACGCCCAACTGGTCGAGAAAGCGGTGCGCTGGCTGCGAGGATATCGCTGCGGAGTGGTGCTGTCGGAACAAGCTTGCGTCAGCGGTGAGATGCCGGACGCGATCGGATGGAAGCAGGCCAGCCATTCAGTGCTGGTGGAGTGCAAGGTCACGCGCGCGGATTTTCTAGCGGACCGGGAGAAGCCGTTTCGGCAAAAGCCGGAAAAGGGAGTGGGCAGCGAACGCTTCTACCTGACGCCTGCCGGATTGGCGAAGATCGAGGAATTGCCCGCCGGTTGGGGATTGCTGGAACTCAGGCGCGGGCGAGTTGAGATGCTCCATGCTTCGGCGAAGAATCTTCGCACGTCGACCGGGTTCCGCTACGAAATGAATCTGTTGCTCGCCAGTTTGCGGCGCGTCGAGGTTCGGATCGAGCCGCAGAGCATTACAGACTTTCTGAAATGGAAGAACCGCATGGCGGAATACAACCGCGGAACGCTGCCAGAGGGGCTGAGTGCGGCCGAAGAAGAGATGAACGTCTTTCTCGAACCAGAAATCTCCTGCTAACCTCTACATGTCCCGTCGGCCTTCCATCGCCTTCAGCATGGTGATTTCGTCGGTGTATTCGATGTCGCTGCCGACGGGAATACCCATGGCGATGCGCGTGACTTTCACTCCGGCGCGCTTGAGTTGCTGGGAGAGATAAACCGCGGTCGCTTCACCTTCGACCGTGGGGTTTGTGGCAAGGATAACCTCATCGACATTGCCCGAGTCCACGCGCGAGATCAGGTTCCCGATGCGCAGTTGGTCAGGGCCGATTCCGTGCAGCGGCGAGATGGCGCCATGGAGCACGTGGAAAACTCCGTTGAAGTGCTTGGTCTTTTCGATAGCAGCGATGTTGGTCGGTTCTTCGACCACACAAACCAGGCGCTGGTTCCGTGTCGGGCTGGTGCAGTAAACACAGGGATCCACGTCAGTAATGTTATTGCAGACCGAGCACAGACGGAGGTTGGCTTTGACATCGCGAACCGCGGTTGCGAGCGCTTCAGCGTCGTCATCGCTGGAGCGCAGAATGTGAAACGCCAGGCGCTGCGCGCTTTTTGCGCCAACGCCGGGAAGCTTTTTCAACTCATCGATCAGGCGCGACATCGGTTCGGCAAATTTAGACATTGGACAAGTCCTGCCCAGTCATTCTGAGCGAAGCGAAAAATCTACGCAATTTCCTGCAAGCAGCAGAGTGCAGAGATCCTTCGCTTTGCTCAGGATGACGGAACCGCGGACGACAAAACCAGGGTGTTTCTCAGTGTGTGTCCGGTAAAGTGTATTCGAAATCGTAGGAATGTTTCCCGCCCGCCGCGATGGTAATGATCATTTTCCCGGCGATTCCCCTGAGTTCGCCCGTGCCGGAGTCGGGGACAACCGTAACTGCCAATTGGGGGGCATTCTGGGTCATGGTGCCGCTATGCTGAAGGACAAAGCTGCCGCTGCGGCCCTTCAGAGTTCCCGCGACCTTCTCGATAGCCACGTAGGCGCCAGAGCCTTTGACGTCCGTGCCTGCGGTCAGCATCTGGCCCTTTCCAGTGGCCTCGAGATCGCCATGGTATTGCTTGTCGAGCGCGTACCGGCCGAGCAGCGGATCGGCTGGCTTTTCGTCCAGGGGAGTCGTCTTCGCCTCGAATGGTCCGGTCGCGTGGACTGCCACGAGCGTCTCCTTTGGCTGTGCAGATTGGGCCTGCCCGAGAAAAGGTGCAATGAAAATGAGCAAGATTGCAAGGCGAGCAAAGGGAAACATATTCATGATTCTCAATCCCTCAGAGTCCCGGGATGTTAAGCCCGCCGAGCATGCCACCGAGCGTGGACTGCATTTGCGCGTCGACCTTGCGGGCGGCTTCGTTGATGGCCGCGAGGACGAGGTCTTGCAGCATTTCGACGTCGCCGGATTTCACGGCTTCGGGATCGATGCGCAGGCTGAGGAGTTGCTTGCGGCCATCCATCTTCACCGTGACGGTTCCGCCGCCGGACGAGCCCTCGACCACAGTCTCCTGCATCTTTCGCTGCAGCGACTCGTACTGCGCCTTGGCCTTCGACATCAGCTCTTGCAGATTGAATCCGCCCATAGAAATTTGGTAATTGTGTGATTGAGCGATTTTTTAAAATTCGGGAGATCTCTCGCCAACTTCGAAAACATGGATTGAAACCAATTCACTCAATCACTAAATTGCCAATGTCCCGATCCTTTCTTTCATCGCTTCTCGCGGTAATCAATAACAGTTCTTATCTCGGCGCCAAATTTCTCTTGCATGCGACGAATGATCGGGTCTTGTTCGGCGCGGCTTCGCCCGCCGGGCCCAGGCGCGAAGCGAGGTGCGCCATTCTTCTTTTCCTGGGGAGCCACCTCCGCTCCCGGGACCACCCTCAGGCGCACGGCTCGACCCAGAACGCCACTCGCCGCCGCGATAGCGATTCGCTTTCCTTCCGGACCGAGCGACATATCGACGACGGTCTGGGACTCGCCGACCTTGATGACAACCTCGTTCCCCTGAACACTCCACTCGCCGCCGGACAACATGGAAACCAGGATGCGCTGGTTGGCGTCGCTTAGGGCTTGCAGGACAGCCGATTGCAGCTTCTCGATGTCAGAGGGGTCCGCCGCCATGGCCGGCAGCGACTGGGTGTACGGCTCTTGTGACGGATCGACCTCCAATACGGAGACGATCGAGGCAGAGACAGCGTCAGCAACGTCTCTACGACCAGAGTGACGCGGTTCCACCACCGGGGCGGCCGAACCCATGATCACCGGTTCCGGCTGGCTGGTTTGCGCGACAATGCGCGGACCGGATATCGGGGTTGAGCCCGAAGAATCTTCCTGGTGGGGAGTTCCTTTTCGCGCAGAATCGGCGGCGAACGGGCTTACGTAATTCGAGCGGGCAGGCGCGTGTTCTTGGCGGCGTTGTTCGGGTGCCGGAGAACCGCCTACGATGGATGGCCTCGGCGCCGGTTTCTGAGTACTGGGGCTCGCCACAACATCGCTCAACAGTTGCTCGATCGGGATCAGCCTCTGAGCGTGCGCCATCTTCAGCAGGCCGAGTTCGAGGTGGAAACGCTGCTCTTGCTTGTATCCCAACTCGCCATGGGTGCGAAGCATGATCTGCAGGTGGCGAGTGAGATCTTCTTCGCCGAACAGTCCGGCGATCCGCGCCACGCGCTCCCGCTCTTCGCTGGAGATTTGCAGCAGGGGAGAATCCTTGCCCGCGATCTTCGCGACGGTAGCGTTACGGAGAAAGCGCACCATCTGGCGCGCGAAATGCGTAGGACTATGTCCTTCGCTGATGAGATGGTCCACCTGGCGAAGAACCTCGTCGCTCTTGCTCTCGGAGACCGCGTGCATCACTTGCTCGAGGACGTGCGCGGGAGCGGCTCCGACCAGGTTGCGTACAGAATCGGCTGTCAATTTTCCAGTAGAAGATGCGATGGCCTGGTCAAGGATCGAGAGCGCGTCTCGCATGGAGCCGTCGCCGGCCTCGGCGAGCAAAGCGAGCGCGTCATTGTCGGCTTCAATGTTTTCGCGAGTGACCAGATCACGGAGCTGTCCGACAATGTCATCGAACTTTACAGCCCGAAAGCTGAAGTGCTGGCACCGGGAGCGGATAGTCTGGGGAATGTCTTCGGGCTGAGTGGTGGCGAGCATGAAAACGATATGATCGGGAGGCTCCTCCAGCGTCTTCAACAGCGCGTTAAACGCCGCATCGGTGATCTGGTGGGCCTCGTCGAGAATGTAGATCTTGAACCGATCGCGGGCTGGACGATAGCGGGCAGCTTCGCGCAGTTCGCGGATCTCGTCGATGCCGCGGTTGGTGGCGGCGTCGATTTCGATCACATCGACGGCATTCCCGGCACGAATCTCGGTGCAGGATTCGCACACGCCGCACGGCTCAGGAACAGGATGATCCTGGGAACGGCAGTTCAGCGCCGCGGCCAGAATGCGAGCGACGGTGGTTTTGCCGATGCCGCGATGGCCGCTGAAGATATAGCCGTGGGCGGTGCGTCCCTGCTCAATGGCGTTCTGCAGGGTGCGGGTAACGTGCTCCTGGCCGATGACCTCGGAGAATTTCTGGGGACGGTATTTGCGGGCCAGGACGGTGTAGCTCATGAGCCGAAGAGTTGATTATACGTGATGAGTTTTGGTTCGGGGCGCGGACATAGAATAATCGCCGCAACCGAGCCGGACTGTCACAATCAGACTGTCACAAATCAGAGTTGCACACTCCGATTTGAAGCGGTAGGCTGGAAGCCTTAGGAATAAAGGCGGATGCGGCGGGGGCGGGCATCGTCCACGGGCGGCCGCGGAGGAGAGAGCGATGCAACTGAAGCTTACAAAGAGAACTGTGGACGGAATTCTGGTGATTTCGTGCAATGGGCGGATTGTTTTCGGCGAGGAATCGTCTCTGCTGCGCGATGACGTGAAGAAGGCTATCGCGGATGGCAGTAAGCGGATCGTGCTGAATCTTGGCGAGGTCAACTACATCGATTCGGGCGGGCTTGGAACCCTGGTGGCGCTGCACACGACGGCGCACATTGCCGGAGCCAACATCAAATTGGCCAGTCTCACCAAGCGGGTGGGCGATTTGCTGCAGGTAACGAAGCTGCTGACTGTCTTCGAGGTGCACAACTCGGAGTACGAAGCGCTCGAAGCATTTCGTCAGATCGCGTAGTACTGCGGTACGGCTGCACCTTTCGACAACGGCTGACTGTGCCGCTATCCGGTTCCAGAACACCTTCGTTTCCTATCAACGTTGAAATTCCCGTTCTAAACGTCCCCAACTGCGGCGACGTTTAGAACGGACACTCTCCTGAGTTGACGACAATCCAAGGGAACGCTCTTGATGAAGAAGTCGAAGAAGAAGAGCCCTGCCGGAAACATGGTGATGCGGATTGAGCAATCGATCCGCTCGATTCCGTGCGGGAGCGTATCGACTTACGGCGGGGTCGCGAAGGCAGCGGGGTTTCCGGGCGCGGCCCGCATGGTGGCACGGATACTTCGCCGGGGCTTTGGATTGCCCTGGCAGCGCGTGCTGGGAGCGGGCGGACAAATTAAGCTAACCGGGGACTCGGCAATCGAACAGCGGCTGCGACTCGAAGCTGAGGGAGTGCGTTTCCGCGGACGGCGCGTGGACATGAAATTGCACGAACTCAAGAACCCGCGATCCGGGAAGAGCCGTCCTCGTCCGACCAAGCGATCTTCCCGAAAAAAGACCTGAGCCGACTCCTTGCCGGGTCACGGGACGGCTAACGCAGCCAGCCACCTCATTAAGCGGACCGCTCCGCGTCGCCCTTGCGCTCGCCGATTACCTTCACCGGAGCGGTCAACGGCCGGCCTCCCGGAAGCAATTCGCGGAGAGCCCAATCGATACGCTCAACGCTGTTCTCAATGGCTGAGACTCGCGCCTTATCCAGGTGCTCCGTGGACGCGTAGAGAATCTGCAGTTCATTGCGGACAAAGGAATTCATCTCGCGGACCACTCGCAGTTTCTCTGCGAGGAGGCGGCCACGTTCCCTCTCATACAAAAGCACAACAACTGCTGCGGCCACGGCCATGATCATATCGTCAGCGATCATCCACCCGGGGTGTCGCAACAGGATGAGATCAGAAATGTATCCGACAATCAGGAAGAGACAAAACGTCAAGCCAGCGAAGACCAGGCTGTGCCGGGCAGAAGAGATGGTACTCACCGTTACACCTCCGGCTTTGCTCAATCATAGCGCCGCCGCCGTTAGCCAGGACATTGAGAAAAGAGGTTCCTGGCGGCCGTGCGGGCCTGGTCTCCCGGTGGCTACTTCTTGAACTGTGGATCGACTTCGACCTGGTATCCCGTAACTATCTTGTTGGTTTCATTCGCCATGCCTACCACCGCCATAAGTTCCTTGAACATGGCGTCTGTCATCCCCTTTTTTTGGGCGGAAACCGTATGTGAGGCGATGCAGTAGTTGCACTGGTTCGTGACACTGACTGCAACGTAGATCATTTCCTTAGTGAGTGGGTCGAGAGCGCCGGGAGCCATGATCTGTTTGATGTCTTCCCAAGTGCGTTTCAGTGTAGCTGGATCGTGGGCAATAGCTTTCCAGAAATTGTTGATCCAATCGATCTTGCGGGTCGCCATAATGTCGTCGTAGACGGCACGGACTTCAGGGGACGCATCTTTGTATTCGATAAAACCGAGAGTGGACATGAGATCTCCAGGCTTGAAGTGAACGACAATACGATCGCCACGGACACACAGATTCACGGAAGAAACATTGCTGGAGATTTGTCCGTGCCTCTGTGACTCCGGGGTGAAACGTGTCTGTGGGAGTTATTCCGGCAATTCTCCAGCTAGCAGTTTCTCGATCTTCATAGCGGCGACGCGGACGCCGACGTAGAAGTGTCCGAACAGCGCGTACACGGCACTGACCTCGTCGAAGCGCATCTCGTAGATCAGCTTCTTGAAGACGAGCGGATCATCGGCGAAGAGATCGACTCCCCATTCCCAGTCGTCGAATCCGATTGATCCGGTAATAATCTGTTTGACCTGTCCCGCATAGCGGCGGCCAACCATCCCGTGTTCATTCATTTGCCGGGCACGCTCTTCGATAGGGAGCTGATACCAGTTCTTTTCCTCTCCGCGCCGCCGGTCCATGGGATAGAAGCAGGCGTATCGGTTCGGTGGAATACCGGGGAATAGCCGGGGTTGCATCGCCTCCTTATGACGCTCGAGTTTGCATTCGATCTCGGCCTTCCACTGATCCGAATGTGGTTCGATGCCTTGATCCATGAGTTCCTTGTAGATCTTCAGGGTGCTTTCGTAAAGCCCTAGTTCGATAATGGAGAGATAGGAAGAGGTCGGCTCGAGATAATCGCTCAGGCGAAGATTGGCGAGTTGAAGCTCCGCCTGATTCAAATCCGCGAAGGAGTTCCGGAAATGGATCAACATCAAATCGCCCTTGTGCCCGATGAGCGAATAGAGGGCGGACTGGCCGGGCGAATGTTTCTCCATCTTCTCCAGGGCTGCGGAGGCCTCCAGAGCGATGGACTTCTTTTCGCCAGGAGAGAGGGCGCGCCAGGAGGGCCAGCGGAGGCGCATCATTTGATGCAAGACACTATAGCCTTCCGTGGTCAGCGGGACCGCCGGGATTTCCGCCGCCACCTGGGGGCGCGGCTGATGCGTAGTGGTCATAGAACCCCTTCAAATTCCAAGGATAAAAAGTATTGTACGCGGTTGACGCGCCTGCAGAAAAACCCGCGAACCGTCAACCGGTCAGGGCTGGAGGGCTGAGGTATTAGTTCCACTGTGTGGGTACGGAATAACCCCTAGATGAGGTTTACCATCTTAAGCGGGGGGCAGGGCATCTGTTAATGGAGGTCGACCGCCCATGAAGTGTGTGCCCCGACAAGTATGAGCCAGAGAGGGAGGCTGACACGGCGAGAGTTGCTGCGGGGAACAGCTGCGGGATTAGCCTTTCTACCCTTCTGGCGGCTGGATGCGCTGGCCAGAACGCCCCGATTCAAAGAGCCGAAACGGATTCCTTACCGCGGAACTGACGATGCATTGCTGGAAGAAATTGAGCGGGCATCGTTTGATTTCTTCTGGACGGAAGCGGGTACAAGCGGACAGGTAAAAGACCGAGCTCTGCTGAATGGCCACGATACCCACACCATCGCGAGCATCGCGGCAACCGGCTTCGGATTGACCGGACTCTCCATTGGACACGCGAGACGATACAGGAATCCCGACGAGATCGTAGATCGGGTTCGGCAAACGTTGCGCTTCATCTGGGAAAGGATGCCGCACGAGCACGGTTTCTACTATCACTTTGTCGACATCGAGAGTGGGGATCGCATGTGGCGAAGCGAACTCTCCTCGATCGACACATCCATTCTTGTGTGCGGAGTGCTGACTGCACGTCAGCATTTTAAGGACCTGGAGATTCAGGATCTGGCAACGAAGATTTACGAGCGCGTGGATTGGCAATGGATGTTCGACCACGGTCCTACGGTGAGCATGGGATGGTATCCGGAGTCGGGTTTCTTGCGCTCGCGGTGGGTGAGCTATTGCGAGTTGATGATGATCTATCTGCTGGCAATCGGGTCGCCGACGTATCCCCTTAGCCCGCTGACCTGGACCGCGTGGAAAAGGCCGGTGATTGATTTCAACGGCTATCAATATATTTCGGGAAAAGATCCGCTGTTCACGCACCAGTACTCGCAGGCGTGGTTCGATTTTCGCGGACGGCAGGATGCATACGCGAATTACTTCCAGAATTCGATTACCGCGACGATGGCCAATCGGGATTTCTGCATTTCCCTGCATCCGGAATTTCCGGATTACAGCGAGCGGCTGTGGGGAATCAGCGCGTCGGACTCGCCGCGGGGATACACCGCATGGGGAGGGCCTCCACGGCAAGGGCGAATCGACGGGACCGTGGTTCCCTGCGCGCCGGGCGGATCGCTGCCCTTTCTTTTTCCCGAGTGCATGCAGGTTCTGCGGAACATTCGCGAGCGCTATGGGCGCGCCTGGGGAAACTACGGATTCGTGGACGCCTTTAATCCGCTGACGGATTGGTATGACAACGTTGTGCTTGGAATTGATCTAGGGATCACGATGGTCATGGCCGAAAATCATCGCAGCAAATTTGTGTGGCATACTTTTATGAAGAATAGGGAAGCGCGCGTGGCGATGGCCCGGGCTGGGTTTAAGAGCGAAGAATTGATCGAGGACGAGCAGAGAGCGAGGAGCACGCGCACGGCGAGCGCTCCCCAGGAATAGAGACCTCAGGACCGGTCTCAATCGGAAGTGAATCAGCGACGCGGCTGTCGGGGCTTTAATGCCTGCTGAGAGCTACTCTTTCGCCCCGGAAGCCAGCCTTAGATCTCGCTGTCATTCCCGTCGTCGTGACTATTGCGGTCCTTGACCGGGCTCATGGCGTGTCCATCTTGCGCGTGATGAATATCCACCCGGCCGTTTACATTCTTCAGCTGAATGTGAGCGCCGCCCTTGCCGATTTCTCCTCGCAAGTCGTGCCCCACAAACCGGTGATTATTGACGTGCAGCCCGAAATCATTGTGAATGCCGCCGGAAACCGTGCTGGCCTCGACCTCGGCATTCGAGTCCGATGGGATCGTCAAATCCACCGATCCGTTCACCGAGTTCAAGTCGACGGATTGCCCGGCGAGTTGAGCGAATCTCGCGTCCAGCCGCCCATTGATCGTCGACAATTCGGCGCGTCCGGCAAGATCATGGGCCTCAAGCCTGCCGTTAATGCAAGAGGCGTGAACCTCTCCGCTTACCCCGGTTACGTCCAGCGAGCCATTGATCAGGTTGATCCCATCGAGCCGCGCCGTTCGCGGTACGGTTAACGTGTATTCAACGCTGGCTGGATTATTGTGCGAACCCCAATTCCAATTGTTGTCGTGATTTGGGTACTTGGTGCGGATCGACAGGTAGTCCTTTCCCGCATCAATCTCAATCTTCGCCTCGTCCAGCCTTTCTTTGGAATCCGCGTACTTGACAGCGTCAACCTTGACTTCGTTGCGGTCCCAACTCGAGATGCGCACATCGCCATTGATGTTGCTGAGTTCGATCCGGCCGTTTCCCGTGATGGCGTAGGTTTGATGGAATTCCTGGGTAAGCGCGCCCCGATGGTCGGAGGCATGCGCTCCCAGGGATAGAACAAAGAGTGCACAGATCGAGCCCAGAAGGGCTCCCATCCAGGTAGCGGATCGGCGATAGCGGCTCATGGCTGTCTTCCTTTCAATGGCTTAGACGTGCCCGTCTACGAATAGTCAGCGGGTGGCTCCGAAAAAAAGACCAGGCCCGCATTCCTCGACAAAACGTTACCTCGGTGATGTTTCTTTCGCATACCTGCTCATCGACAATCTTCAGAAAGCCTACGTTGAAAGCTGTGGGGTAGACGTGCTGTACCAGCAGCAACAAAATACGTCCAAAAGACGCGGGAAAGCCGTGAGCGCCGTCACAGGGATCTTTGTCTTTGCCTTGATCTCTGCCTCGGCCTGGGCGCAATCGACCAATGCCGACAAACCGATTCCGATCTTGACCGGGAATGTCGGCAACTTCAGCTTCGTTACCGCCGGCCATAATTTGTTCGATAGCCAAATCAATCCTGTCTTACTAGTGCCGCTGGGAGATCGCTGGCTGATCGAGTCGCGCGCCGAATTTGAGGGACAATTCCAGCGTCCTCCAGACGGTGGTCCTTATGGTGGCCCAGTCGACAAGCACGTTGACTACGCTCAGGTCGACTACATCGCGAATGCTTACCTAACGGTAACAGCCGGCCGGTTCCTCACTCCTTTTGGGATCTTCAACGAGCGCCTGTATCCGGTCTGGATTCGCGCCTTGCAGCCTGATCCCTTGATTCTCCCGATCAATACCGCTCCGAGCGATGGCGTCATGTTCCGCGGCGGATTTCCGTGGGGCGGTCAGGCCAACATGAATTATGCGGTCTACCTCTCGGCCGCCAGCGTCGGCTTTGATAGCGTCGATTCCGAGCGCCACGTCGGCGGACGTGTGGGATTCTTCTTTCCCCGTCCACGACTCGAAGTCGGCGGCTCCTGGCAGCGTACTCTCCAGGACGATCGCAAAAACGCATTCGGATTCCACATGGCCTGGCAACCGGCTCGCGTTCCGCTGAACCTGCGTTCGGAGGTTGCCCGTTCGTTCGATGGGAGCGGTTATTGGATCGAGGGCGCATACCGCCTCAGCCAGGCTGGTTTTTGGCAAAAAGCGATGCGTCGCACTGAGCTAGTCGCTCGCGCGCAACAATTCTTTGTCGGCGCAGTTGGCGCTGATGCAGAAGCCGATTTTGATCTTCCTGGTGCAAACATGCGCGAGGCCGATTTCGGAGTGAACTACTTCTTCCGGGATGGTCTGAAGGGGATCGCCAGCTATGGCCGCCAGTTCAGTTCGGCAGGGAACGCAAATCAGTGGAGCTTTGGTTTGGCCTATCGTTTCCTGATTCCCCTAGGCCGGGTTGCAGGCCCGGTGGAGGCGCAATGAGAAACACCGCTCTCTATGCAGCACGGCTTGCGCTTCTCCTGTTCAATTTGGCTTTCATCCCGTCGCTCTTCGCAGGATCGGCAGCGCCCCCGAAAGACGCCTCTGCGGTCCCAGTGGTGCGTCCCACCGACGCCGACAGCATGCGAATTCAGGGTGAGCAGCGTTTTCGCGCAAACTGCGGTCGCTGTCATGCCGCGCCTCAGAAATTTCCCCCACGGATAATGGCAACCATAGTCCGCCACATGCGCGTGCGAGCGACGATCACTGCCGAGGACCAGCGCCTGATCCTCTTTTACATGACCCAGTAACCATCGAGATGCCCTTTAACACTTCCATGACACACCTGAAGAACACTCATCGTATGTTTCTGTGGATGGCGGCGGTCGGAGCTTTGCTCGCCATTACGCCGCGCCTGCATGCACAAGCAAGAATCATCGAGATCACGGCCGACCACGATAGCCGCTTCAAGATTCCCGGACAACGCACTCCGGAGATCACGGTCAAAGCGGGGGAACAGGTATTGTTGCGGATCACCGCCAATCGAGGCAAATCCTGGAATCGCGACGGTTCTATTCACGGTTTTACCCTGCTGCGCGCCAAGGATCGCACCAAAGTTGACGGTTGGGACTTGTTGCTCAAACCGGGCAAGCAGGAATACACGATGACGGCTCCCATGGAGCCTGGAGATTACGAGGTCGTCTGTACAGTGATTTGCAGTGATGAACACGAAGGCATGCACATGAAATTTACGGTCTTGCCATCGGACAGTGCGAATTAGGAGTAGCTATGAAAGCCAGAGTCACTTTGTGGGTAGTTATGTCGCTGGTGCTGGCCGCGGCCGCATCCGCGCAGAGTCCGCGCGTGTTCCACGGCGAAGTATCCGACAGTCAATGCGCGCTCAACGTCCATTCTCTTACGCGCTCGCACCAGGAAATGCTCAAGTCAAAATCGATGGGCGGAACCTCGAATACCTGCTCGGTGTACTGCATCGAGAATCTTGGCGGGTATCTGGTGCTCTCGTCTGGGAACAACGTCTACCGTCTGGATCGCGCAGACCTGGTGCATGGCTTTGAGGGACACCGCGTAGTGATCAACGGCATGCTGGATACAAAGCTAAACGAGATTCATGTAGTCAAGATCGAGTTGGATGAGAAGTAGGTTTCTTGACGGCCTCCATCACTAGAAAGACGCACAAGATCGTCATTTCCGGTTCGATCGGATGCCGGTAGCGCGCGCCCGGATACACGAAGTAATAGACTGCCGGATACAGCAGGATCAGCCAGAACAGCAGCCACGCGCCCGGTTTGCCAAGCCGCATGGCGCGCCCTATCCCCCAGACCGCCAGCACCGAGGAAGCCAGAAATAGGGAATTCTTCAGTTGGCTCAGCCACCAGAGATCCGTTTCCCGCGGAGCACCCGCCCAGAAATAAACGAAGCGCTTTACTGACAGCCACGCGAAGCGCCCATAGTCTGCTTCGATGTAGTCGAGCGCCTGCCGCTTTCGCATCGCTATATATCTCAACTCTCCCATGGTCTCGAACTGCCGCATCGCGAAATGATCGTGCGGAGGGTCGAGATACAGCATCAACGTGCCGTCTGCCCCATCTCCATTGCCCAGCCGCAATTCGGCTCCAAAGTTGTCGCGAATGAAAATGAACTGCCCGAATGTCTCGTAATTTCGCGCCAGCCAGGGTGTGATGCAGGCAAAGAATGTCAGCGACGCAAGCGCCACTCCTCCGAAGGATCGCTTGCCGCGTTGAAATCGTTGGTACCAGACCCACAGGCCTTCGGCCGGGAGAAAGGCAAGCAGGGAAGTGCCGTTCAGAGCGATGGCGCCCCAAAGCAAGCCGAACCAGCACCAGTCACGTAGTCTCTCGCGTTCCACCATGGCTAGTGCCAGCCAAGATCGTAAAGGCCAGCAACAACGCTGATAGGCTCGTCTCCCAAATCCAGCGTGTGCACCAGAAGATCACATTGGGCAGCAGGGCCCAGGCCCAGGCCGATATGACCGCGACCCGCTGCGAAAACATCCTTCGCGCAATAAAAAAGATCGGAACGCAAGTCAATGCCGAGCACAAGCTATTGAAGCTCAAAAGAACAAACGCCGACGCTTTGGAATAAATTCCAAACAGGTGGAACACGCCCGGCCGCCAGATAAGGATAGATCGGCGGCTCCCACGCCGTAGGGCCAGTTGCGGGCCCGAAGGGACTGCTGAAGCCGTGGCTGCTCGCGATCGACGCAGCGATGCGTCCCATCTCCCAGCCAAAGCCGAAATTGTTGTTCGTGGTTTTGAAACGGTAGGTATGACCAATGACAATCCAGGCGATTCGAAGAAGCAGGGCAATCGTGGCAATCCAGAGAGGCGAGTTGCCAATCTGTATCAGGCGCGAACGTCGGGCCGAGCCTGTCGTCCGGTCTGCCGCGTGCGCTGGTTCCATGTGTGGTTCTATTTGTATCTGAGGCCTCCGGTTCGAGCAACCGGGGCGCTGAATTCCAGTCTCGCCTGACCATGTTGGTGCTGTTTCTACGCGGATGCGCCCCGGATTTGTTCACGGCCGCTTCCGGGTTAGCCACACATCGCGTGGGGCCGGCAATCCGGTAAAATGGATCGCTTATCGGATTGCCTGTTTGATTGCTCACCTAATCGCGACGGCGCACTGGACCGCCTTGGGCGGCCCCAAGGGCATTGGTCCGTATATCCGCCAGCACTTCCTCGACACCACGTTCCGGGGCCTCTATCACGCGAACGGGTTTGACTTGGCGTTGCTCATTCCTTACTTCATCGTTCTGATCCTGCTCGCTGGCTATGGCTGGCATCGCTACATCCTGGTTTATCTCTATTACAAGCACCGGAAGAATCGCACTACAGAGCCTGCGGCGCACTTTCAGGATCTGCCTCGAATTACCGTTCAGTTACCTATCTACAACGAACAATATGTCGCAGAACGACTGCTGGACGCGGTCTGCAAGCTCTCCTATCCGCGCGAGAAGCTCGACATTCAGGTGCTGGATGACTCCACCGACGAGACCGTCGACGTGGTTCGCGGGTTGGTCGAGCGTTATGCCGCGTTGGGCAATCCCATCAGCTATCACCATCGCACCAACCGCCACGGTTATAAGGCCGGCGCCTTAGCCGAGGGGTTGAAATCCGCTACAGGTGAATTCGTCGCGATTTTTGACGCCGACTTTACTCCGCCAGAGGATTTCCTCCTGCGCACCATCCACCACTTTACGGACCCGAAAATCGGCATGGTGCAGACACGCTGGACCCACATCAACCGCCACTATTCCTTCCTGACTGAAGTCGAAGCCATCCTGCTCGACGGCCACTTTGTGCTCGAACATTCCGGCCGCGCCCGTACTGGATTGTTCTTCAACTTCAACGGCACTGCGGGCATGTGGCGGCGCAAAGCGATCGATGAGGCCGGAGGCTGGCAGCACGATACCTTAACCGAAGACACAGATCTCTCCTATCGCGCCCAGTTGAAAGGATGGAAATTCATCTATCTTCAGGACGTAGAGTGTCCCGCCGAACTGCCGGTCGAGATGACTGCCTTTAAGACCCAGCAGGCGCGTTGGGCGAAGGGGCTCATCCAGACCGGCAAAAAGATTCTGCCGCGGGTCTTGCGCAGCGACGCGCCCCTACACACCAAGATCGAGGCCTGGTATCACCTCACGGCAAACATCAGTTATCCCCTCATGATCATGCTTTCCGTCCTCTTGCTCCCGGCGATGATCATTCGCTTCTATCAGGGCTGGTTTCAGATGCTTTACATCGACCTGCCTCTGTTCATGGCATCAACCTTTTCGATCTCAAGTTTTTATCTCGTGTCGCAACGCGAGCTGTTTCCCCGCAGTTGGCCTCGCGCCCTGCTGTATATTCCATTCTTGATGGCGCTCGGCATAGGGCTGACGATCACCAATACCAAAGCCGTGATCGAGGCTCTGATCGGCAAGGAAACCGCCTTTGCCCGCACTCCCAAGTACAGCGTGGTCTCCAAGCAGGACAAGGTGGGGGCAACCAAGTACCGTAAGCGGCTGGGATGGGTTCCCTGGGTGGAATTATTGATCGGCGCATATTTCGCGTTGACCGTTTACTACGCCGTGGAGAACGAAAACTACATCACCGTTCCATTCCTGCTGCTGTTCGTGGTCGGATACTGGTACACCGGGTTGATGTCGCTGCTGCAAGGCCGGTTCGGTGGCAAGTCCGTCCGCACTACGGCACATACCAAACCGTTCCCGGTCGGTGTATAGGCCTGAGGTAAATCGTGCGGCAAAGGCATCGTCTTCAGATGCGCCTTAATCTGATTTACAATCCACTCGCTGAAGATTTCCACGCGGCGCTACCGCGCCCGTCGGCGAATTTTCAGAGAGGAGGATACGATGCTCCGCTCGCAGAGAATTCTCCGTTCCTTTCCCCTCCTGATGCTCCTGCTGATTGGGCTGAGTTGCGGAACCGCTCATGATTCCGAGGAATACTTTGTTTTTGTCTCCGCGAACCTGCAGTTGCCCTATTGGAAGGCCGCGGGCGCGGGTTTCTCGAATGCGGCGAGTCACTTCAAAGTACGCTCCGATTTCACCGGTCCGCAGAATTATGATCCCAAGGCCGAGCGCGACGCCCTGGATCAGGCTGTCCAGAAGAAAGCCACCGGGATCCTGCTGGCAGTCACCGATCCGGCCTTGCTGAAAGACAGCATCGACAAAGCCATTGCCGCTGGAATTCCCGTCATAACGGTTGACTCTGACGCGCCCTCCAGCAAGCGGCTGTTCTTTATCGGAACAAATAACTATCAGGCTGGGTTTACCGGCGGGCTGCGCCTCGCCGAGGAGTTGAAGGGTAAGGGCAATGTGGTGGTCTTCACCATGCCGGACCAGTCCAATCTGCAGGATCGTCTCCGCGGCTACAAGAATGCGCTGGCGCGGACTCCGGGGATCAAGATCACGCGCGTAGTCGATATCCAGGGCGATCCTCGCATCGCGTTCGACACCGCCACCCAGATTGTTGGCAAGGAACGCGACAAAGTGGACGCCTTTGTGTGCCTGGAGGCTCAATCCGGCAAAGAAGTTGCCGGTGTCCTGAATAGCTATCACATAACCGGGAAAACTGTGATGGCCATGGATACCGATCAGGAGACGCTCGACTGGATTCAGAGAGGCGTTATCGCGGCCACTATCGGGCAGAAGCCCTACACCATGGCATTTGTCGGCCTGCAGATGCTCGACAATCTCTATCATCACAAGCCGTCGTCGCTGGAGAAGGACTGGTCGAAAGACAGTTTTGCGCCGATCCCAAGTTTTGTGGATACCGGCTCTGACCTGATCGACAAGAGCAACGTCGGTTCCTTCATTCAAGCAGGGAAGAATCTGTCATCGCCACCACAGTAAAAGCCGCCTCTCCTAAGGAAAACCACAATGCGAAAGCTGCTTCTGTACCTTCTTGTCGTGGCATCTGTCTGTCCGCTTGGGCGCGCTCTCGACCGTCAGTCTGGCGCGGACTATCGTGCTCGGCGAGAAGCTCTAGCCAGAAAAGCCGGAGGCCTGGTTGCTCTGCTTGCTCCTTTGGAGGGCCCGGATCCGGTCTATCACTTTCGTCAGGAAGATAACTTCTACTACTTGTCAGGAATGACTACGCCAGGTGCGGGGCTTTTGATCGCCGCGCCGGTCGAGGCCAAAGGCGAATCCCCGGCTCGGCCATACACGGAAATTCTATTTCTACCGCCCCCGAATCTGAGGATGGAGAAGTTCACTGGCCCTCAACTGGGAGCCGATGATCCCAACGCTCCCCGGATTACTGGCTTCGACCGGGTTGAGGAAATCAGCAGGCTGCCGGAAGAAGTAACCAGACTACTGGCGAATCAGCGCCCCCTCATTTATACCGAGATGCCCTCGCAGGGAAACTATCCGGCCAGTGAAGACATGCTGGGCTTCCTCCGGCACAGCAACGCTGTGGTCGCTTTTCAGGACGTGAAGCCCATGCTGTCGTCACTACGCACGACCAAAGATGCTGGAGAAATCGCCCTGATCCGGAAAGCTGTCGACGCCTCCGTAGCGGCGCACCTCGCCGCGATGAAGGCGATGAAGCCCAGCCTGAAGGAATATGAAATCTCTGCGGTAATGCAGTTCGAATGGGACCGGCGTGGCTGTGAGCGACCCGCGTATGCGCCCATCGTGGGTTCAGGGCATAGTTCGACCGTCCTCCATTACTCGGAAAACACCAACACGATGAATGCAGGCGATGTCGTGGTGATCGATGCGGCCGCCGACTACTCGATGTACGCCGCTGACATTACCCGCACGCTACCCGTCAACGGTCATTTCACCCCGCGGCAGAAAGAGATTTACGAAATCGTATTAGGAGCGCAGCAAGCCGCGATCGCGGCATTCCAATCCGGCACGTCGACCCTGATCGGCGAAGGCGAGAGCTCCCTGAACAAAGTAGCGAGAGACTACATCAAGACGCATGGCAAAGACCTGCATGGACAGCCGCTGGATCAATATTTCATTCACGGTTTAGGCCACTACATCGGTCTGAACGTACACGACCCTGGGGACTACTCAGTTCCTCTTGGTCCCGGCATGACGTTCACCATCGAGCCCGGCATCTACATACCCGAAGAGAACATTGGCGTGCGCATTGAAGATGATTTTCTCGTCGGTGCCGACGGAAAGCTCATTGACCTCAGTGGCGCGCTGCCCTCCAAGTCGGAAGATGTAGAGAAGGTAATGGCAGGGAAGTAAGGCTTACAGTGCGTCACAAAGGGTCACGGTATTCGTTTTGAAAGGGACGGGCTTCAGCCCATCCGTAAGCTAAGCGCGTCGAGGAGTATTTCGGGAAGCGGGATCTACGAAACGTATTCCCGGATGTATTCGTCTTTGGTGTGCGCGAGTTGGTGGATGTCCCCGTCGAAGGTCACTTTTCCATCCCGCAAGACCAGGAAACTCATGGGTACATCACAATACTGCCCGCGCGGCAGGGCGCGCACTCGATTTGTTTGCTTATCGAACTCATGGGTCGCCAGGGTGAACGCGTCCTGTAACCGATGCGTCACCAACAGGGAACTGGTTCGAGATACATCTCTCTGCTTCATGATCAATTCCACGATGGTGTTCGAAGTGACCGGATCAAGCCCGCCTGTCGGGGAATCGTACAACAGCAACTCCGGCCCTGTGATGATCGCGCGCGCAATGGCGACTCTCCGCCGCATGCCTCCTGAAAGCTCGGAAGGAAAAAGGTCCACGGTATGCTCCAGTTCCACAAAACGCAGGGATTCGCGGACGCGCCGGTCGATCTCTTCAGTGATTGCGCCCCTTTCTTCGATCAACCGGTAAGCGACGTTCTCGCGCACTGTGAGCGAGTCGAACAGGGCACTTTCCTGAAAGACCATACCGATCTTGGCGCGAAAGCCAAACCAATCCTGTTCCGGCGTCTGAGTGACGTCGTTTCCCAGCACCAGAATTCGTCCGGAATCAGGTTTCAGCAGGCCTAGGGCAAGTTTCAAAATCGTGCTTTTCCCCGATCCCGCCACCCCGAACAGTGCCTTGGTTTCCCCCAACGCTACGCGGAACGAGACCCCTCGCAAAACTTCGTTGTCCTCAAACTCGAGGTGCACGTCATTGAATTCGATCGCACTCCCGGCTGGCTCTTGGGCGGGTTTGGTTGCACTGTCGAGCGCCAGAGTGGACATAAGGCTACTTGAACGAAAGAACGTTCATCAGGAATTGTGTCACGAAAAGATCAACGACTACGATCAGTACGGACGCTGCCACCACCGCCTGTGTCGTGGCTCGTCCAACGCCTTGAGTGCCGCCCCGCGCCGTCATTCCGTAATAGCAACCGACCGTGGCAATGATGAACCCGAACAGCACCGGCTTCACCAAGCCCATAAACACATCCTGCAGCACGAGCGCTTGCCACGCATTGCTCCAGTACTGGCGCGCGTCAAGGTTGAGAAGGATCTTCGATACAAACAGTCCGCCCGCGAGACCAATGAAGTCCGAGAGAATCGTCAGAAAAAACAACATGAAAACTGTTGACACGATTCGCGGCGTTGCCAGCTTCTTCAGGGGGTCGGTGCCCAAGGCGCGCATGGCATCGATCTGCTCGGTAACCACCATCGAACCGAGTTCGCTGGCCATGCCCGATGCGTTACGGCCCGCCACCATCAGGCCAGTGAGAACGGGACCCAACTCCCTCACCATCGAGAGCGAAACCAACTGACCAATTAGGGTGATCGAACCGAAGCGCTGTAGCGTGTTCGCGCTCTGCACGGCCAGCACGGCGCCGGTGAAAAAACCGGTCAGCAGCACAATGGGGAGCGAGCCCACGCCAATCAGGTCCGCCTGCTGCGCCATATCCGCGAAGTAGATCGGCT
Organism: uncultured Acidobacteriota bacterium; assembly: GCA_963807095.1. Taxonomy (GTDB): domain Bacteria; phylum Acidobacteriota; class Terriglobia; order Terriglobales; family Acidobacteriaceae; genus Sulfotelmatobacter. The sequence continues at coordinate 53,244 of CAWEAF010000008.1, forward strand.
TGCGGAAAAGATTAGCCACGGCCTCCGCCGACATGAACGTGTATTCCTGAACCGCCAGCACTTTCTGCTTAACGAATTCGCTTGGCGAGATCAGTTCCATGCAGTCGCAGTCCGGCGCGCGCTGAATCCGGGTAACGCAGGGCTTGAACGAAATATAACAGAGAAAGCTGCCAGCCATCAGCCAGTGAATCGCAGTCTGAAAAGGCCCTCGTGTTGGAAGTGGAGAGGGGAACTTGCCTTGGAGCGAAGTCCCGAGACCAGGAACCTAACACCTGAAACCCAGGACCCAAGACCTGCCACCTATCTCCCTTTTTTCCTGATCTCAATATTCAGTCGGCGGATCTTCTGGTTTAACGTGGAGAGCGGTACGTGGAAGCGTTCGGCCGCTTCGGTCTGATTCCAATTGCAGCGCTCAAGCATGTCGGTGATCACCCGCCGCTCCACATCCTCGACAATCTCAAACAGGGAAGCGTCGGAGGGCGGATCGTGCAGGGTAAGCGCCGAACCGCGCCCCATCAAGGACTCAGGCAGCAGGTCCATCGTGATCTCAGGCCCTGACGACAGGACCACCGCACGCTCAATCACGTTTTCCAGTTCGCGGACATTTCCCGGCCAGGAATAGGCCATCAGCGGTCGCAGCGCTTCAGGGGTAACTCGGGGCGGTGTGCGCCCATTTTCTTCCGCGTACTTTCTCAGGAAGAATTCGACCAGCAAAGGAATGTCTTCCTTGCGCTGGCGCAGCGGCGGCAATTCGACCGTGATTACATTCAGGCGGTAAAAGAGATCTTCGCGGAAGCGTCCTTCCCGCACCATCTGGCGCAAGTCGATGTTCGTCGCCGCGATAATGCGGACGTCTACCTGGATCTCCTGAATCCCTCCGAGATGCATGAACCGGCGATCCTGCAGCACGCGCAGGATCTTGGCTTGCGTTTCCAGTCCCATAGTCGCGATCTCGTCCAGGAACAAGGTTCCTTTGTCTGCCACCTCGAACAGGCCCTTCTTTGAGGCAATGGCGCTGGTGAATGCCCCTTTGACGTGGCCAAACAGCGTGGACTCGAGCAGGTCCGTGGGCATCGATCCGGTATTGACCGGGACGAAAGGCTTGTCTCGCCGGGGCGAATTGAGATGGACTGCTTTCGCGATTATTTCTTTGCCGGTCCCGCTCTCCCCCTGCAGAAGCACCGTGGATCGGCTGTTCGCCACCTGCGCGACCAGATCGAAAATCTTGAGCATGGGCTCGCTCTTGCCCACAATGTTTTCGAAGTTATAGCGCTGCTTGAGTGCGCGCTTGAGCTGGATGTTTTCTTCTTCGGCCCGCCGCCAACCGACAGCCGCCCGCACGTCGGCCAGCAATTTCTCGTTGTCCCAGGGCTTTTGAACAAAATTTGCCGCCCCGGATTGCATGGCTCGAACCGCATTCTCCACCGTGCCATAGGCCGTGATCATGATGACGGGCAGCCGGGGGTCGTGCGTTCGGATCTCCGACAGAATCTCCATACCGTTGCGCCCGGGCAAAGTCAGATCCAGCAACACCAGATCAAACGGGCGTTCCGCCATGTGCGAGAGGCCTTCTTCGCCCGACTCCGACGTTTCTATTTCAAAGCCTTCCAGTTCGAGCAGGGTCTGAAGGGACTCCCGGATCTCAGCCTCATCATCGATGATGAGTACCGAGCCTGCGGGCGACGTATCCCCGTTAACCGTGCCGCGCGCAATGACTGCTGCTTCAGACATGGACTGCCTTCCTGCTTAGCGGGAAATCCAGCGCGAAAGTCGTGCCCGCTTCCGGGTTGCTTTCCACACGAATTTTCCCTGCATGTTCTTGGATGATGCCGTAGGTCACGGAGAGGCCTAGCCCTGTTCCACGGCTCTGACCTTCCTTAGGAGATGTCTTGGTCGTAAAGAATGGATCGTAAATTCGCTGAATATGTTCCGGAGCAATACCGGAGCCGGTGTCGGAAACGCGGACGCTTACCGTTTCGCCATTACTGGTAGCAACGCTCAGCTGGCCTCCGCCCGGCATGGCGTCCTTTGCGTTCAGAAACAGATTCAGGAAGACTTGCTGCAGCCTGCCTGCATTTCCCTCAATGGTCGAAATGCCGTGGGTCAAATCGGAATTCACCTGGATTTTCGATGTCTTGAACTGATGTTCCAGCAGCGCGAGCGTATCGGTGATGACCTTGTTGACGTCAACGCTCGTAAACTCCGTGCCGCTCGTCCGCGAGAAATTTAGAAGATTGTTGACGATTTCCGACGCCCGGAACGTCTGCCGCGTGATCTTCTCCAGCAACCCCGATTTCTGCGGATCGCCCTGCAATTGCTTGGCGAGCATCTGCGTATAGGACGAAATCACCGCCAGCGGGGTGTTGACCTCGTGGGCGACTCCCGCCGCCAGCAGGCCAATGGAAGAAAGTTTATCCGCCTGAGAAAGTTGGCTTTCAAGCTCTACGCGTTCCGTGATGTCGTCCATGATCACAAGGCGGCCAATCACTTGGAACTTGCGCGTAACCAGCGGCGCGATTGCCACGTTCACGGTGCGTGTCTCTCCCGCCGGAGTTTGCAGCCGGAATTTGTACAGGTTGTTGATTCCCGCAATTTGCCGCACACGGTAGAACTCCTCGACGAATTCCGCCGGGAACACGTTCCGAACGCTTTGCGTGAGAGCCTGCCATCTTGGCATCGCGTACATGACTTCCATCTGCGCGTTCCAGCTCTCGATCCGGTCCTCCATGTCGAGCGCCATCACTCCTACGTTGATGGACTCGACAATGTTCTCGTTAAAGTCTTTGAGTCGCTCGTATTCGGCCACCTTCTTCTGCAGCGACGCGTACAGCAGGCCATTCTGAATCGCGATTCCCAGGTAACCGCCAAGGGTCTCGAGAAGCTCGACATCCTCGCTCGACAGGTAGTCGCCTCGGTTCGTTTTTCCCAATCCCAGCACCGCGACCGTTCGTTGCTGCGCCCGGCAGGGGATGTAGTAGTTCAAGTCGAGCCTGGCAATAGATTCCTGCGAGCCCAGGGTTTCGCGCGGAACCTGGTGCGCGTTCTCGAAGAACATGTGTCCACCCGGCTCGGCCCGAGGGGCGCCTAGAAACGTTAAATCCAGTTTTCCCACCGGATTCATGCCCAGCGACTTGGATAGAACGAATGACTCGCCTTCTTCGCCAACCCGAAGGAAAATCGCCAAACGGTCCACCGATAATGTCCGTGAGAGGCGGTCGACCACCGATGAAAGCAACGCGTTCAAGTCTGTTTCTGAACTGAGTTCACGCCCGAACTCAATCAGCGTGCGGCGATAGTCATACACGGTCCGATAGAACAGATGGTCGACACGGTCCTGAATCCAGGTTCGAACTGGATCAAACAGCAGCGCTGTGACCACCACAGCCAGAATCAGGCCAAGTGGACCGGTCCCGGGTTTCTGCATGTGGACCAGTTCCGCCACGCCGGCCACCAGCGCAAAGTACATTCCTACAACCGCTGCGGCGGCTACCGTGTAAACCACGACTCGTTTCGAAATCAGGTCAACGTCCATCAGCCGGTAGCGGAAGATGGCGTAGCCGAACGTCAGCGGCAGCAGTCCCAGGAAGAGCACGGACAACTTCATCCATGTGCCGGGCAGCGATCCCATCAGGTAGGGGACCACGTAGAACAGCGTGTAAGGCACAATTGCCAGAACCGTTCCGCGCGTCACCCACTTCAATTGTTGCCGCAGGATGGTCGTGCTGGCTCGCCGGTAGCTGTACACCAGCACGGCAGCGGCGATGACGAACAGCAATGCGCCATAAGCCATCTCCTGGCGATCCATGTCCCACCGCAACGCTCCACTGGCCTGCGCCAGTCGCAGCGCAATGATGTGTCTTCCCAGCAATACCACGCCCGGAACATATGCCAGGGTCAGAAGCCATGGCCGCTCCCGTACAAACTGCCGCTTCTCCGGGAACGTCAGAACAAAGTGCAGGAACAGGGCTGGCTGCAATACCCAGGCAACAATGTTGCTCCAGTAAATGATCCAGTCGAAGTCATTGAGCTTGCCCGTGTATTTGAACGAGTAGGCGACAAAAGATACCAGGCAGAAGATATAAAAGTGCGTCGATCCGACCGCCGTCCAGCGCCGGAGCAGAACGTACAATCCGATTCCCAGGTAGATCAGAGCGATGAGGCGTAGGGAATTGTTCAGCGAGCGGTCGGCCGGTTCCAGCAAAACTTTCGAATCCAAGGCTACCGACCCGCGCAGGATCGAGTAAGTCGCGTTTCGCCATACCCCCGTCGAATAGAGCTGCCGCTCCAGTCCGGGTGTATTTTTTACCTCGCGACCATTCACCGCAACCAGTTGATCGTTTGGCTTGATCCCGGCTCTCGCGCCCTGTCCCCGGGGGTCGACCCGGTCGGCGAAAAGATGGCCTCCGCGTTCGATCCACCATACCCCGTCGTCCGGAGCGGCGGAGTCCCGTTCTTTCTGAAAGTTAAAGCCGGCAAACACCACCGCAGCCACCGTCAGCAGAAACAGAAGCACCGCTACAAACCGAGCTTGGCTTTCCCGATTCATGTATCTGGGTGTTGGCCCCGAGCCTTTCGGCGCAGGGGTGGCTGGGGAGGAGAGCTCCCTAGGATTCGCAATGAGCAACTTCGCTGCCACGTTCCGACCCCTTCGAGACGTGCTAAGTACCTTGGAAGAAATAACTTCCACAATTGTAGATGCATTTTAGAACACAAACTATGCCTTTTTGAAGGTTTCTGTGAGATTCCGTATGTGGTTTTGCGGCGGAATCTTGGGACCGATTAGCCCGCCTTGCGCCCGTTCTTGATGATTTCGGTAGGCTCGTCGTCCCACTCAAACGACAAGGCACGTGCTGTCGTCTCGATTGGTTCCAATTCGGGAATGTCCTCAGCCACAGCCGCGCCTAGCTCCGCAAACTTCCGTGCCGATACCAACACGCGATTTTCAAGGGATCCGACTGCCTGATTGTAGGCCTCGACGGCACGATCGAGGTTCGCACCCACTCCGGTGATGTGGGTCGCCAATTTGCGCAACCGCTCGTGCAGTTCCTTCCCCAAGGCGCTGATCTCCTGCGCGTTGCGCGCCAGTTTCTCCTGGTTCCATCCGTAATTGATCGCCTTGAGAAGGGCGATCAAGGTCGTCGGCGATGCCGGAATCACCCGGTTCAGCACTCCGTGTTCGATCAGTCCGGTGTCTTGCTCCAGGGCGGCGCTGAAGAAGGTCTCGCCCGGCAGGAACATCACTACAAACTCCGGCGTCGCCTCGAACTGCTCCCAGTATTTTTTTCCGCTGAGCGTATTGATGTGGTCGCGAACCTGGCGCGCGTGATTCGCCAGGCAGGTTCGCCGCTCCTCTTCGTTGGTGGTCTCAAAAGCATCGAGGAACGCCTGCAGCGGTGTCTTGGCATCGACCACTACCTGCTTGCCGCCGGGCAGTTTCACCACTAGGTCCGGACGCATCCGCCCGGCTTCGGTCGAGATCGTTTCCTGTTCGGCAAAATCGCAGTACGGAAGCATGCCGGCAATTTCGACCACGCGGCGCAGTTGAATCTCTCCCCAGCGTCCGCGGACATTCGGAGTCCGCAAGGCCCGCACCAGATTGCCCGTTTCCGACTGCAATTCTTTTTGCGTGGTGATCAGCGACTGCACCTGCGCCTTCAGGTCGCCATAAGCCTGGCCGCGTGCGATCTCCATTTGCCGAATCTGCGCGTCAACCTTGCCAAGCGATTCTTGTACCGGCGTAACCAGGTCGGCCACTGCCTTGTGCCGGGCTTCCAGATCGCCTTCGGCCTGCTGCTGGAATCGTTTGAGCGTTTCCTGGGCGATCTGCAGGAAGGACGTGCTGTTGTTTTTCAAAGCATCGGCAGCCAGCGCTTTGAAAGCATTCTGCAGATCCTGGGCCGCGCGTTCCCCGGCTTTCGTCAGTAATTCAAGCTTGTCGGTGTTGACCTTGCGCTCGCCCTCCAGGGTTGATTCCAGGCGCGCGCAGGTCGTGAGCAATTCCTGAATCTGTCCTGAAACCCGCGCCAGATCCGCTTTTGCGCCCGTCAACTCCTTCTCGGTCAGGGAATAGCGCGCCTCGAGTCCAGCGCTGCGGGAGCGGAGTGCCAGCCAGGTCAGCAGGACTCCGAACAACAGCCCGATGCCCCCGCTGATCATCAATTCCATCGACACAATTCGATACCCAGTCCCTAGCCTACCATCAGCAATCAAGTCCAGCGGTGTCATCCTCGAGTCGACGGCGCTTGGCCAGCGCCGGAGGGTGCTTCGCCATTATGCTAACCTTGCATTGCCCTCCGTCTGTTGTTCATGCAATGGATGACGTGCCTCAAGATCGGACCTCCCGAGCGCATAGAATCCGCGTCGGCACTGCAGGTTGGGCTTACAAAGACTGGGACGGAATCTTCTATCCCCCAGGCATGCAGCGGAGCAAGATTCACCCACTCGAATATCTCGCTCGCTTTTTCGATGTCACCGAGATCAATACTTCGTTCTACGGTCCCATCAAGCCCGAACTGGCCAAGCTCTGGTGCCGCAAGGTAGCGGCCGTGAATCCAAAGTTTTTGTTTACGGCCAAACTCTATCGCGCCTTCACCCATTCTCCGCTTGCGGTCATGGAGCCCACCTCGGCCGCGAGCATTCGTCCTACCGATGAAGATGAGATCAAGACCCGCGAAGGCTTGGACGCCCTGGCAAACGAGGACCGGCTTGGCGCGCTCCTCATCCAGTTTCCCGTCTCGTTCAAAAACACTTCGCTGAATCGCGAATATCTCGACCGCTTATTGCGGCAGTTCATCGAGTATCCGTGCGTCGTCGAAGTGCGAGACTCGAGTTGGGACAATGCCGAAACTCTTGCCGCTTTTTCCCAGAAGAACGTAGCTTTCTGCAATATCGACCAGCCTCTGCTCGGGAATTCGCTTGCTCCCACGGAACACGTCACATCGGCGGTTGGATACGTGCGCCTGCACGGGCGCAATTATGACCAGTGGTTCGACTCCGACAATCGCAACGACCGCTACAACTATCTCTACAAGGAGCGGGAACTGGAAGGCTGGAAGGAGCGCATCGAAAGCGTTGCGGAAAAAGCTCAAACCACGTACGTAATTACCAACAATCATTTTGAAAGCAAGGCGGGGGTAAACGCCTTGGAACTCAAGGCCATGGTTACCGGCAAGCGCGTGCAGGCTCCGCCCACGCTGATTCAAAAGTATCCAGAGCTGAGAAAGATCGCTGATCCTGCCGATGATTCTTTTGCCGGTCCCCAGTTGCCGCTCCTGGCCTGACCCCACAGGGATTCCAGCCCCTTCGCGTTCGTGTCAAGGTTTACACTGGATAGCCCACAACGAAAACACTTTCGTGATGCAGCGCTACCATGAGCGCGAGCGAAATCCAGATTCCGCCGTTCGGCGCATGGATCGCCGAGTTAGTAAGGAACGGACAACCACCTTCCGAGGTTAAACCGAAATGCGCCCGTTTAGAATTCTCGTCCTTCTCTTTGTTCTCCCGCTTACATACTCAGTATCGGCAGCCACGCCACAAACATCCGACCGCCAGATCGTCGCCGATGTCTCTCGAGTCGAAGGTCCCCACACTCGCGTCCCGTTAATGGCAGTAGGCGCTGGCCGCGCCAACGAGGGCCTGCGTGCCGATTGGCAGGAACAACTCGCCGAAGTTCAGCAGGACATTGGTTTCCGCTACGTCCGCATGCACGGTGTGCTGACGGACGACATGGGCGTGTACAACGAGGACGCTTCCGGACGTCCGATGTACAACTTCCAGTACGTCGATGCTCTGTACGACGCCCTGCAGCGGCTAAAGATCCGGCCGTTCGTCGAACTTGGTTTCATGCCGGCGAAATTGGCCAGCGGCACCAAGACCATCTTCTGGTGGAAAGGGAACGTCACGCCTCCCAAAGATCAGGCTAAATGGTCGGGCTTGATTCACGCGTTAATCGCGCACTGGCGCGATCGTTATGGCACAGAAGAGATCCGTACCTGGTACTACGAAATCTGGAATGAACCCGATCTTTCAGGCTTCTTCTCCGGAACACTCGATGACTATTTGAACTTATACAAGACCACTGCCGAAGCGATCAGAGGCGAGTGCGCCGACTGCCGCGTCGGAGGTCCCGCGACGGCCATGTCCTACGACTACGAGCAGAAATTCGTGAAATTCTGTGTGGACAACCATGTCCCGGTGGATTTCCTCTCGGCCCACGTCTACGGAGTGAAGCAGGGTTATCTCGATGAGACCGGAAACGCAGGAACTGTTCTCGATCCTTCCCCGGATTCCGTGGTTGGCCGCATGGAGCACTCCCGTGAACTGGTCCGGCAGTCCGCCATGCCGAAACTCCAGTTGCACTTCACGGAATGGAGTTCAGCCTACACTCCCACCGATTACATGCACGACCAGTATCACCAGGCCAGCTTTATCCTCGACAAGATCAAGCATGCCTGGCCCTACGTGGATTCGATGTCCTATTGGACCTTCACCGACATTTTTGAGGAAGGCGGGCCCCGCTTTACACCCTTCCACGGTGGCTTTGGCCTCATGAACTATCAGGGCATTCGCAAACCGGCATTTTATGCCTACCAGTACTTGAGCAAGCTGGGTACTACGGATGTCGTCGATAGCGACCCGCAGTCATGGATCACAACGACAGGCGATGGACAAGTTCAGGTTTTGCTTTGGGATTACTCCCCGGAAGTTCCTCCACAAGGGCAAAACGATCAGACCTACTACAAGCAAAACCTCCCCGCGCACGACAAAGGCAAGGTACACCTCGAACTCAGCCACTTGGCGAATGGTCGTTACGGGCGGCAAATCTATCGCATCGGATACGGAATCAACGATGCCTATTCAGACTATCTCGCGATGGGTGCAGGATCACAATTGACCCCCAAGCAGGTTCGATTCTTGAAAGAGAAAGACAACGGAGCAGCGGTTGCTCAGGACGTGCTATCGATCAAGGATGGCAGATATTCCGGCGATCTGCCGGTTCGAACCAACGATGTCTATCTTGTCGTACTGACCCGATTGGCCGAAAACTAGAGCAAGATAAGAGGACACTCACGCGTCTATGTGAAGGGAACATTTCTGACGAACGGCCACCGATGAGCAATGACTGGTAGCAAGGACCGACCTACGCCCTCGCGGCCGCGTGATCGGCCATTCGCCGCTTGTTGTAGCGCAAGGCGACATTCATATAGACACTGCCCAGGGAGGTCTCAAAGCAAATCATCAGGGCCTCGGTGTCTTCACTGGTTTTGTCGCCTTCTTGAGCGGTAAGCAGGAGCGGAGGATGAACGCGGAAGTGAAATCCCTGGTCGTTGAGAGCCGAGATAGCGTTGCCCACGACCTGGTTCGCAAGTTCGAAGATGGTTTCCTTGATCAGTCCGTCCGACTCGGGGAGGTCCGCGCCTGCATAATGGCTGGCCACGCGCACTGCCGTCTGCGGCTCGAGGTCCAGAATAATCCGGCCTTCGATGTCGCCCGTCAGCGCAATCATGCCCGCCACGCCTTTCCGGCGATAGGCATCCTCTTCCATGGTGAGGTTGCCCACGTTGGTCGTGCCTTGCAGGCCCTGCGACAACACGGCGTCCGCCGCGTTGATGAACGGCTGGATCAATTCCATCTTCATGGACTTACGCCCCCGCTCCTGCGGCGTTCGCTACCGCTCCATCTTCGCCCAAGACGTACTTGATTACCTCATACAGCACTTCCGGCTTCACCGGCTTCTGCACGAAATGACGAGCGCCCCGCTGCAACGCGGCCACGATGTTTTCCTGGTATCCCACCGAGGAAACCATCACGATGCGCGCTTCGGGATGCTGTTGCACGATCCGTTCGGCCGCTTCGATTCCTTCCATCTGCGGCATGGTGATATCCATGAGCACGATGTCGGGATGCGTGCGGTCGAACTCGCTGATGGCAGTCAAGCCGTCCCCGGCTTCAGCCGCCACCTGCCCGCCGAACGTTTCGATCATGCGGGCCAGGTTCTTTCGGGCAAACACCGAGTCGTCCACAATCAAATACCGGACCGGCTGCCCGTCCTTGCTTCGTTTTACTGGTGCAAACTGCTCCATACAGACCTCCCCTTGTACTGCAATATCATGGCCGTTCGGCCTGGACCAGATCACGCAGGTCACGGGCTTTCTTGCCTGATCTCTAATGTCCGGCGCGCACTGCCCGGCCGCTCGCTCCTACCTCAGAGCCCGCATTGCCACCGCATACGGCCTGCAGTGTGGATCCCATCACTTCCAGCCCGACTACCCGGATGGCATATCCGCGCTCGATCGCAACTTTCGGCATCCCGTAAACCACGCAGGATTCTTCATTCTGCGCAATGGTCATGCCGCCTGCTTTTCTGATTGCTCCCAGCCCTTCCGCACCGTCATCGCCCATGCCGGTCATCAGCACACCGACCGCATTCGACTTGAACTCCTCGGCTGCGCTGCGCAACAGGACGTCCGCGCTGGGCCGATGGCCGTTCACTCGCGGCTCCTCGCTCAGCACCACAATGTCGCCTAACGGCAGCCGCTTCACCTTCATGTGCCGGCTTCCGGGACAGATCAGCACCCGCCCAGGCTGCAGCAAATCGCCCGATTGCGCTTCCTTCACCCGCAGCGGACAGACTTCATCCAGCCGCCGCGCGAACATGTCGGTGAATCCATCCGGCATATGCTGCACCACCGTGATCGTCGCCGGGAAGTCTCCCGGCAATTGCGACAGCACGTATTCCAGGGCCTGCGGCCCGCCGGTAGAAACTCCGATCGCCACAATCTTGTTTGGCGATCCTGAGGGGGCAGCCGCTTTCTGCATCCTTTGCGGCAAGCCGGGGAGAATCCGCGGCTTCAATTTGCACTCGGCGGCTGCCTTTATCTTCCCAATTAGTTCCCGGGCGGTCTCCGCCATGTGCGCGGTGGCGTCCTTCGGTTTGGGAACAAAATCAAATGCCCCCAGCCCCAGTGCTTTCATGGTCACCGAAGCGCCTTCCGTGCTGTGTGAACTGAAGACAATCACGGGAACGGGCTGTTTCCGCATAATCTCTTTCAAGGCATCGATGCCGTTCATGCCCGGCATTTCCAGGTCGAGCGTAACCACGTTCGGCTTCAGTTCCTCGATCTTCTTTAGACAGAATGTCCCGTCCATCGCCGTGCCCACTACCTCAAGCGATTCGTCTGCCGCTAACATCTGCGGAATCAGCTTGCGCATCAGCGCCGAATCGTCTACCACCAGCACGCGGATCCGGGGCTTGCTCATATCTGGCCTCCCACCGCCGGAGTGATCGCCAGCCGCGTACGGTCGGTGTGTGTCAGCAGCAGTCCCGAATTTGTGTTTCCCATCACCTGCGGCCGCAAGCGTGACACGTGTTCCACCACCGCGGGCAGGTTGAGTATCAGCACCACTCGGCCGTCTCCCAGGATGGAAGCGCCGGACACCAGATCGGTCGAGAATGTCTGGTCGTCCAGCGCCTTGATCACCAGTTCTTCTTCGCCTTCCAGTTCATCCACAATCAATCCGTACTTCCTTTCCGCTACCGTTATCACCAGCACGAACAACTTGGTTTTCTGGATCTCCTGGGGTGCAGGCCGGCCGAGGCGCAGCAGCGGCAACACCTGGTTCCGCAGCTGCAAAACTTCGTAGTTGTCGACTTGATGAACTTCGGTCTCAAACGTCCGGGAGATTTCCAGTACGGCATTCAATGGGATGGCATACAGCCGCTCTTCCACCCAGAACAACAGCGCCTTGATAATCGCAAGCGTTAGTGGCAGCTTCAGCCGGAAGGTGGTACCGTGTCCCGGCTTCGTCTCCAGGCTGACCGAGGCCTTCAGCCGGTGCAGCACGCTTTGCACAACATCCATGCCTACGCCCCGTCCGGATACCTCCGTAACCTGCTCGGCGGTACTGAAGCCCGGACGGAAGATGATGTTCAGCGTTTCCGCTTCCGTCATCTTGGTCGCTTCTTCCGGCGTCGTCAGGCCAAGTTCGATCGCCTTGCTTCGGATTTTCTGGGCGTCTATCCCCCGACCATCGTCGCTGACCTCCACGACCACCTGATTGCCCTGGTGATAGGCATTCAGGCGGAGCTTGCCCTGTGCCGGCTTGCCCGCTTTTCGGCGCTCTTCCGCCGATTCGATTCCGTGACTGATCGCGTTCCGCACAAGGTGGGTAAGCGGCTCGGCGATTGCATCCAGGATTCCCTTGTCGAGATCGGTGTTTTGCCCGCTGACCACCAGTTCCACTTCGCGTCCGCACTGCCGCGACACGTCGCGCACCATGCGCGGGAAACGCCGGAACAACTGATCGACCGGCACCATGCGAATCTTCATCACCGAGCGCTGCAGGTCGTTCAGGATGCGGGCCTGAAAAGCCATGACATCGGCAAATTTGCCGCGCATCAGATCCTTCGGATAGCGCTTCGAGAACTCATTCAGCGCCTGCTGAAACATCGATTTCCCAATGATCAGCTCTCCTACCAGGTTGAGCACGCTGTCGATCCGCCCTGCCTCGACGCGCAAAATGTTTTCGACGGTGCTTGTGCTCGCGGTCTCCGGGCCCGAACCTGTGGCTGGCGCCTCTGCCTCCGGGACTTGTCCGGGAGCCTGGGCCTGCGTCTCAGGTTCGACCGGCTGTCCCGCGACTCCGGTATCGCCCACCGCTGCCGCCAGCAGAAGATCGACGGTCACCTCTTCCGCAATGGTTGGGATCTTGCATTTCGCGATAATCTGCTCCGGAGTTTGCACGCTGGCGAGCACGAACTCCACTTGCTTGGCCGCGGCGGCCGATTTTGCGTCCGGCCGTACCGCCAGCACTGGACCCATGCTGCCCACGGCATTCTGTATCAGTTGCCGTCCTGCGATCGGCATGGCGCAATGCGGATCAATCTTCACCGCGACGTGCAGCACGTCCTGCCCGCTCGCCTGTGCCTGGGTCATGGCGAGCTTTTCGTATTCCGTCCAGCCCGCTGCCGGCTTGGCCGCAGAGTTGGATTTTGCGTCCGTCTTCTTCTTCCGCGACTTCTTGGCTCCCGGACTCGAGGTCAGTTCCTCGATTCGCTTGCTCAATTTCTTTGTGGAAGGCAGCTTGCCGCCTTTGTGATAGGCGTCGATCATTTCGGCGAAAACGTCCGCTGCGGCGAATGCGATCTCGGCAACGGCATTTTGCGTCGCTGCCCCTTCCATCGAGAGCGCATCTTCGAACTGATGCGACAGTTCGCTCAGTTCGCGCAGGCCACAGGCCGCCGAATCCCCCTTGAGCGTGTGCGCCGTCCGCCGGATGCTGCGCACGATCTCCTCATCGCCGGGATGCTTTTCCAGCTTGAGCGCCTCGTCGTTAAGCGCCTGCAAAAGCTCTTGCGAGGTCTCGTAAAAGAGATCTCGAAGCTCTGCGCCGCGCTCGTCCGGGGGATGTGTCACTCTCGCACCTCGACTCGCTGATACGCCGTGCCGCTATCCTTATGCACCATCTGAAATTTGCTGGTCAGCCCAAGCAGGCTCTCGGCATGGCCGACAAATAGAAAACCGTTGGGATTCAAGCAGCGGTAGAACTTTTCGATCAGCCGCTTCTGCTCGGCTTCATCGAAGTACATCATCACGTTGCGGCAGAAGATCACATCGTTGCGCTGCGGCAGGTACTCGGTTTTCAGGTTGTGAAAGTCGAAGTGCACCAACTCCCGCAGCGCCTTCTTGATGGCGTACCGGTCGGCGATCTTGTCGAAGTAGCGCAGGCGGTAGCCGTAGTCCACCATCGACATCTGGTGCTCGTTGTAGGTGCCGTCCTGTCCTGCCCTCAGGACCGAATAACTGATATCGCTGGCCAGGATTTCAACTCGCCACGGTGGAGGTATCAGCGGCTTGGGCAGCGGCAATTCGACCGGCAGTGGATTCCGCAAATAGTAGTACGCCAGCGCGTCCGTCACCAGCATGGCCAGCGTATAAGCCTCTTGCCCGGTCGAACAGCCCGCGCTCCATATCCGGATCGAGTACTCCCGCCGCGCGCTTTTGTACTTCAGCAGATCTTCCAGCACCGTCTTCTGGAAAAGATCGAGCTGCGCTTTGTGCCGGAAAAAGCTGGTCTCATTGACCGTCAGGTTTTCCAGCAGCTTGGCGAGTTCCTCTTTGCCCTGTTGGCTGATCAGCAGCCGGTAATAGGCATAGAAGGAGTCGGCACGGCATTCCTTCAGGCGCCGGAGCAGCCGGTCCTGCAGGAAATGCGTGCGGCGTTCGTCGAAGTGCATGCCGCACTCCTGGTACACGAGTGCCTGCAACAGCTTCAGTTCCGCGTCCGTCAATATGGGAGCTGGTGCCGCTCCGGATGTGCTCATGCGTCTCTCGTTACCCTGAAAGCGAATTCGAACCTGTCCCCAGACTTCTACTTGGCCCCGGCGCCCTTGGCCTCCGCCTTGGGCGCTGTCTTTTTGTCCCCAGAATCGCTTTTTGCCCGTAGGCTCGCGGGAGCCAGCAGTTTGCTCATGTCGAGCAGCACTATCAGCCGGCCTGCAACTTTGCCCAGGCCAGTCACGCAATTCAGGCCACCCTCCTGAAACACCGCTGGCGGAGCGTCGACCGCGTCTGCGGGAATCTTCAAGACTTCGGAGGCGGAATCTACGATGAGCCCCGCCAGGCGCCCGGCGTGTTCAACCACCAGGATTCGGTTGTGCTTCTTGACTTCGGCTTGTTTTTCCCCGAAGCGTTTGCGCAGGTCCATGACCGATACGATCTTGCCCCGCAGGTTGATCACACCCTCCAGGTACTCGGGTGCGTCCGGCACGGCGGTAATTTCGGGTACCCGCACAATCTCATGCAGGGACGTGATGGGAACGCCGTAGGTCTCGCGGCCCACCTGAAAACCGACAATATGGAGTTCGCGGCTCATGTCTCAGGCCCCTCCCACGATTACTGCGCGCCCGCGCTCGCCCGCCGGGCATTGCGGCCGGTAGCTTCGGCGGCTTGTGCTCGCCCTACTTCCGACAGTGCGAACCGGTCCATGAATTCCAGCAGGCTGCGCGACATCTTCGACATCTGCTCCGACGACGCCGCCAGCTCGGTCGAACTCGAGGTCGACTGCTGTACCAGTTCCCGCATCCGCTCCATGGCCTTGACCACCGCCTGGGCTCCGGATGCCTGCTCTTCGACAGCCGAGTTGATTTCGTGGGTGATTTCGTTCAGCCGTGTGGTTGCCCGCGCAATCTGAGACGATCCGTGAGACTGTTCGTTGGTGGCCGCGCCGATTTCCTGGGCGAATTTGTAGACTTCGGTGACCACGTTCGAGATTTTCTTCAAGGCCCCGTTCAGTTCCCCGCCCAACTCCAGGCCCTCGTTCACGATCGTGGTGGAGCGGTCCATGTTCTCGACCGCCTTGCGCGCTTCCTTCTGAATGCTCTGGATCAGCTCGGAGATTTCCTTGGTGGACTGAGCCGATTTCTCCGCCAGCTTGCGCACTTCGTCGGCTACGACCGCGAATCCCAGGCCGTGTTCGCCCGCGCGAGCCGCTTCGATCGCGGCGTTCAGGGCGAGAAGGTTCGTCTGTTCGGAAATGTCGTCGATGACTTCGATGATCTTGCCGATGTCGTCGGCGCGCTGGCCCAGGGCGCCAATGATCTCGCCCGAGGAATTGATGGTGGTGTTGATCCGGTTGAGGCCATCGGTCGCCTTTTCCATCGTCCCGATGCCGTTATGGACTTCCTCGCGGGAACGGTTCGAGATGTCGAGCAGCACCTTGGCGGTATCGGCCACGCGCTGGATGGAAGCAACCATCTGATCGATCGATGCCGACGTCTCGCTCACGCTCGACGCCTGCACCTGCGTGCTCTTCACCATGTTCTGCACGTTGACGCTCATCTCGTGCATGGTGCTGGTCACTTCATCGATGGCAGACGACGCCTGTAGTCCGATCTTGGCGGAGTCGTCCGACGCTCCCGCCACCTGGTTGGAAGCGCTGGCCACCTGCGACGACGCATCCCGCACGCTGCGCACCAGCCCGGCCAGGCCTTCCACCATGCGCGAAAACGCGTTTCCCAGGGTGTCGTGCGCGGAACGTGGCTTCACTTCCAGCTTCAGGTCTCCCCCGGCGATGGCTTCTGAGACTCCCGCCATTTCCTTGAGGTAGGTGACCATCTTGTGGAAGGTGCGTGCCAGTTCCCCGATTTCATCGTCTCGTCCGAGATCGATGTTGTGTTCCAGATCGCCGGTATTCCCAATGGCCCGAGCCACGTTCATCAGGTTGGTGAGCGGCTCGGTAATCGATTTGGCGGTACGGAAGGCGATCACGGCCCCGAGCGAAAGCGCCAGCAGGGTGCTGATCAGAGAAACCACAATGGTCCAGGTAGCTGCGCTATTGTCCGACTTTTGGCGCTCTTCTACTGTCTTGTCGTTTTCTCCATCGGCGAGTTCGAGCGAGTCCGTCGAGTTCTTCACCCAGGACGAGGCATCTTTCTGCAAGTAGTAGATCTGCAGTTCGGCGACCGTCGCATTGCCGGAGTCAACGTCTTTCCGCTTTTCGATCAGCGGCTGGGCAAACTCTTTTCCCCATGCCTGCTCCAGTTGCTGCACCTTGCCAAGGGAGGTCTTCACCTGCTCGGAATTGGCCTTGTTCTTGCCGTCTTCCAGTTGCTGGTTCAGCGTCCGCAGGCCCTCGTTCATCCTGTCCACTTCGCGGGTATCGCCGCTGAGCAGGTAATTGCTCAGGTACAACCGGTTCTGCATCATTTGGAAGCGGACGTTATTAGTGATGTCCTTCAGTTCCAGTGACGCTGCCGCCGCTGCTTTGGCCGCGTGCTCGCGCTGTACCGCAGACCAGTTCACCAGGAACAACACCACCACCATGCTGAGGATGATGCCGAAGTTCATGTATAACTTCTTGCCGATTGTCATGCCCGTTTTCCTCCGCGGCCACGTCGCTACTGAGACTCAAACTTGAAATCGATAATCCCCGTTGTCTCGGTTGGTGCCGGTTCAAACCGCCACTTCTTGGCGGCATCCAAAGCGGCCGTGGCCAAGACCGGATGCCCACCCATGATCCGCGCCTCCTTGACCGTGCCGTTCGGCGCAACCGTGACCTGAATCTTCACGGTTCCCGTGATGTTCATCTTGCGGGCTAATTCCGGATAGAGAGGTTGCACTTTGTTCTTCGCGCGTCTCACGATCTCATCGTTGGTTTGCGATGTTTGCGCCCGTGCACTGAAGTCGCTCATCGCCATTGCAAAACCCAGCACTGCCAATGCTGCTATCGCAATTCTTCGAGACACAGTTCCTCCTGAGGGATAAGAAGCCTGGCGTGAGAAGGAGTGCACAATCCGGGCCACCTACCCCCGCTCCATCCAAACCAAAGTAATGAACCGTATCTGGCTGATAACGAATGTTTTCAATGGCATGTCCCCATAAATCTCAACCCGATACTCAAGCTAAGTACTGTCTCATTCCTCGAAACCGCCCTATACTTCTCATCGTGAGACGGAATCTCAATCGTTTCTCGGGATTTCACACCCAGGCACCTCGTCCCCCATTTCCCTTGACTCAAATTGAGATGACCGTTACTTTCCCACACAGATTCAAGTACTTGTGAATCAGCCCAACCTCTCATCGGCTCTCGGTACCGCAGTGGGGCTTTCTGCTGGCCGTCCGATCGTCCCCCAGGAAAGCGGCTTGCCTCCCGGATCCGATACTGGGTTCGAGAACCTTCTGCTGCTGCTCTCGGCGAAAGCGGCAGAACGAATTCATCCGAATCTCCTGATCCGGTTTTTCTGTCGCCTCACCTGTGAGCACTTCCATCTCGTCGGCGTTTACTTTTGGCGCTGCCAGAGCGAAGAGGAACTGATCGGCGAAGAGGCGAGCGGAAAAATGGAAGACCGTTGCCGGGGCATGCGGCTTGGTGCGAGCGAGAGCAGCGCTGCTGCCGACGCGGTACGCCAGCGCCGCACGGTCTTTGCCAATGGTCTCAGCGCCTCGTCCTTCCCGGCAGCGATGGACCTCCAGGTTGCCTCGCTGTTAGCTGCTCCGGTCATCGTTCTTAACGATGTGATCGGTGCAATCACCTTCGTACATGACTCCGACAGTGAGTTTTTTAGCGGTGACATCGCTGCCAAGATCACCCTCTTGGCAGGTCACCTCGGGAGTCTGTTGGAGTCGGCGCGGCTTGGCGAGGAGTCACGGGAACAGCACCGCCGGGCTCAAATCCTGGCCGACGTTGCACACGTGCTCCACGGGACTCCCGACGTTGAGGCGGTCATCGAAGCCTTAGCCGATCGCCTGCGCCTGCTTCTGCGCACGCGCCTGGTCTGCGTTCTGCTACGTCGCGAAGGCCCTTTTGAATTGAAGGCAGTTTCTGCCGAGACCCCGCAACTGGCAACTTCGGCCCGCGCCCGTCATGACCGGCAGACTCTGCGTTTTGCCGCCGATCTCGCCCAGCGCGCTGTTGCGGCAGCAGAGCCCATCACGCTCTCCATTGGCGCCGACGTACACTCACTCGGCAATCTCGTTTCTCCCGGGATGCTCATCGCCGCTCCGTTTCGTACCTCCCGGACGCAGGGCGCGATCCTGATCTACCCTCGGCCCGACGGAGTCTTCAATGCCGAAGAACGCGCCCTGGTGGCGGCCATTAGCGGTTTTGGCGCAGTGGCATTGGCGCACGCGGAACTGCACTCCACCTCGCACGCGCAGGCGCATGAACTGCATCAGCTGCTGGAGATTTGCACGGAACTCAGCTCCAGTGCGGACTTGGAGCATTTTCTTCAGGCATTCGCAATGCGCGCCGCCGATTTCCTCGGATTTGGCCGCTGCTTCATTGCACTCATGGAAGAGGGACAGTTTCGGGTTCGTTACGGTGTGGAAAAAGGGCAACCGCGCCGCATCGATAACGTTTTCCCCGAGGGCATCGCGACGAAAACTTTGCGCGCCAAAGAAGTCTTCTGGACCGACGAGGCCAGCCGCACTCCCGGAGCCAATCTCGACGTGGTTGCGCAATATAAGGTCCAGCAGTTCCTTGCGGTCCCACTTTTGGGAACCGGCGCCAAGCTGTTGGGAATGTTCGGCGTTCTTGATCGCATGGATGGAACCGGAATCTCTCAGGAAGACATCCGGCGGGCCCGTGCCCTCTCGAACCAGGCCGCGATGATGCTTGAGGTCGCCAGCAACTTCCACCTCTCCGAGCAACACCGTCGCCGTGCCGAGGCCATCATCGCCCTGTCCCGGGAAATTGATGGATCTCTGCGCCTTCCCGACTTCGCCGGCCGCTTCGTATCGCGCATCGCGGAGTTGACTGGTTTTCGATCCGGCTTGCTGCTGACTCCGCATGAAGGCCACTGGCGCGCCGAGGCCCTGCATTCTCCGGCTGAGCAGCCGCAAGCGGCGGCGCCCTGCTTGCTTTCTTCGGGAGAACCGGATGTTAAAGGTTCACTCGAACCCCATTCGCCCATTCCTGCGGAAAGCTCTCAGCCGAAGCTTCCTTCCAATGTACCGGCGGATCACGACCTTGAACGCTCGCTGGGGACGGCCCTGGATGAGTTCCTGGCGCGTCACTCGGAAAAGGTGGCATCCGACAAGGCTGCGGAAATCCTTGGCCCGCAAGCCGCCGCCAGGCTTGCCTGGCCGGACTGCACGCTGGTGCGCCTTCCTAGTTCCAAGGGAGGCTTGCCCTCCGTTCTATGTCTTTCAGGCCGCGCTGCCAGCTTGAAGCAGGAAGATCGGACGTTTCTGGAAACCATTGCCGCACATGCGGCCACGGCCTTGGAGACTTCCCGCCTCTTCGCCCGGATCGAGCAGGCCAATCGCAACTGGATGGAAATCTTTGACGCGATCACCGATTTCATCGTGGTCCACGATCCGGCCGATAAAGTGGTACGAGTCAACCGCTCGCTGGCCGCGATGATTGGGGTTCCTCCCGCAGAACTCGTAGGCGTGAACATGCGCGCCCTGATGGCGCTGACCAGCGAAAACGCGTCTTACTCCTGTCCCTTCTGCCGCTCCATGGCCGATGATTCGGGCGAGTTCGCCCATCCTGTGTTTGATCGCACCTACCTGGTCTCAACCTCCCGCGTGCCAGGCGTAGCCGGCGAAGGAGTGCAGACGGTTCACGTTCTGAAAGACATTTCGGATCGCCGCGAAGCCGAGCGCCGCTATCGAGAACTCTTCGATAACATTCAGGAAGGCCTGTTCTTCAGCACGCCCGCCGGACGCTTCGTCGAAGTCAATGATGCCATGGTTCGCATGCTGGGCTACTCCAGCCGGGAAGACTTGCTGCAGATCGACATTCCCACCCAGCTCTATTTCTCGCCCGAGCAGCGCATGCAGCACACTCGAGCCATGGAGGACCAGGGCGCTCTGCGTAACTTCGAAGCCACTCTTCGCCGCAAAGACGGCACGCCCATCCACGTCCTGATCAACGCCTTCGGCTTATACGACAACGCCGGGCACTTGCTCCAGATTCGCGGGTTGATGCTCGACGTCACCGGACTTCGCACTTATCAATCGGAATTGCACCGCGAGCGCGATTTTTCCGGAAAGATTCTCAGTAACACGCAAAGCCTGATTCTGGTTGCCGATACCGCCGGTCTCGTTAGCTACGCCAACCGGCGATGGTTCGACGCTGGCTTTGAGCAACGTGAACTGCTCGGCCGTCCGCTGCTCGAATTGGCCGCGCCCGGCTTCAGCCGCGCTCTGGCTGAGGGAGTGCAGAGCACGTTGAGCGGCCAGCAGATCGATAACCTCGAATTGGAAATCGTTCGGCGCAGCGGCGCCCTGGGCAAGTTTTCGGCCAACCTCAGCCCCATGCGCGACGAGCAGGGAACCGTCACCAGCATCATTCTCGTCCTCACTGATATCACGGATTCGGCCGTGCTCCGCGATAAGCTGGTGCACGCAGAAAAGATGGCGGCGGTCGGCCAACTCGTTTCCGGAGTGGCGCATGAGGTCAACAATCCGCTGACTGCGATCCTCGGTTTCGCCGATCTGCTGATGGAGAATCCGGAACTGCCCGAGACGGCCCGCAAGGACCTTCGTGTGATTCTTCAGGAAGCGCAGCGCACCAAGCAGATCGTGCAGAACTTGCTCAGCTTCGCCCGCCAGATGCCGCCGCAGCGGAATCCCTTGCAGCTGAACTTAATTCTCCGCCGCACCATCCAGTTACGCTCTTACGACTTCACCAACCACGGGGTCGACGTCATCGAACATCTGGACGAGGAACTTCCGGAAGTGATTGGCGATGCCCAGCAGTTGCAGCAAGTCTTTCTCAACATTCTGAACAACGCCTATGATGCCGTCCACGAAGTGGGACGCTCCTCCCGCATTGAGATCATGACCACCAAGTCCGGCGATGCAGTCGAGGTCTCCTTCTCCGACAACGGCAAGGGAATTTCGCATCCCGACAAGATTTTCGATCCTTTCTTCACCACTAAGGAAGTTGGCAAGGGCACCGGACTCGGCCTCAGCATCTGCTACGGCATCGTCAAGGAGCACGGAGGCGAGATTCTCTGCCACAACAACATCGCCGGACAGGGCGCAACCTTCATCGTGCGCCTGCCCGCTGCATCCCACACCGGTTCGGTAGGTGTGGCCGCCGGAGTCAACAAACCATGAGCCTGCCAGCTTTCCAGCCCCAAGTCCTCCCTGTGCTGCTTATCGAAGATGAGCCCGCCGTGATGGCCTATGTGCAGGCCGCTCTCGAACGCAGCGGCTATCCGGTCGTCTGCTGCGAGTCCGGCCTTGATGCCCTTCGCCTGCTCGAAAACGGATCTTATCTCGGTGTCGTTTCCGATATGCGGACTCCCGGAGGGGTTGACGGCGGCCAGGTGTATGCCTGGATTTCGCGCCATCGCCCCGATCTTTCTTCGCGAATTGTGTTTATCACTGGCGATATTGCCAACGAGGAAACTGTCGCCACTCTGCGAGAAACCGGCGCGCCCTGCGTGGAAAAACCCTTTCGCGTCCAACAATTCATTGATGTTATTTCAAAAACATTTGGGAAGGCCGAGTGAATACCACGAGTGCCAGGGAAGATCTGCAAATCCGCCTGCTGATCGTCGATGACGAACAAAGCATCCGCAAACTTTGCTCTACGGTCGGCGAGGCGCTGGGATTCGCATGCCTTGAGGCCGAAAGCGGCGAGTCGGCGCTGGCTCTGCTCGAAGAGCAGTCTGTCCACATTATCCTCACCGACATGGTCATGCCCCGCATGTCGGGCCTCGAGTTTCTGGAGAGGGTGAAGAAGCTTCTGCCCCGTACCGAAGTCGCTCTCATGACCGGACACGGTTCCATTGAAACCGCCGTGCAGGCCATGAAACTGGGCGCCTACGACTACATCACCAAGCCGTTCTCGCCGCTCGAAGAACTCCGCCTCTTTCTGCGTCGCATGGCGGAAAAAGTGCGGCTGGTCGAAGAAAATGAATTCCTCCGCCAGCGCACTGATTCCGAAACGGCCGCGCATGGCATCGTCGGATCTTCGGCCCGCATTCAGGAAGTTCTGCGGATGGTTGCGCGCCTGAAAGACACGCGTACTCCCGTGCTCATCTATGGTGAGAGCGGTACCGGAAAAGAACTGGTGGCGCGCGCCATGCATTTCCGCGGCGCCTTCGCCGCCAGACCCTTCGTGGCCGTCGACTGCGGATCTCTGGTCCCCACCCTGATCGAAAGTGAACTGTTCGGCTACGAGAAAGGAGCCTTTACCGGCGCTCTGAAATCGAAGCAGGGGCTGTTTCAGGCCGCCGATGGCGGTACGATTTTCCTGGATGAGGTCGGTGAATTGCCGCTCGAACTTCAGGCCAAGCTGCTGCGCGTCTTGCAGGAAAAAGAAGTGCGCCCTGTCGGCAGCAACCAGCGTGTCAAGGTCGACGTTCGCGTCATTGCAGCCACCAATCGCGATCTCGAAGCGGCCTACAAGAACGGTACCTTCAGAAAGGATCTCTACTTTCGTTTAAACGTGGTTACTCTGTACGTTCCGTCGCTCCGCGAGCGACGCAGCGACGTCCCCATGTTGGTTCACTGGTTCCTGGAGCGGTATGCCCCTGGAGCAGAGATGCATGTAGCCAGTGCCGCCATGAAGGCCCTGATGCAATATGACTGGCCCGGCAATGTCCGAGAACTGGAAAACTGTGTCGAACGCGCGGTTGCCTTGGGGAATGGACAAGTCATTGATCTTGGCGATCTTCCACCGTCGATCGCGTCGGGCTTCCCCGCGGCTCCCACCTCGATTCGCGTTTCCGTGAAGAGTTCGATTCTCGATCCTGATCTGGCCGAGGTCCCGTCCTCGCCCCATTCCGCGCGCTCTCCGGTCTCTACTACCGATCTGGAAGATATCGAGCGTGCCACCATCCAACGTGTGTTTGAGCAGGTAAATGGCGATAAGGCTCTTGCAGGACGTATGCTCGGCATCAGCCGCGCCACCCTCTACCGCAAACTGAAGCGTTACAACATCACCACCGGCGCGGCCGAGTCATCCAGCCACACCCTGCAGTGAGTGCGGCACCAAGTGCACGAAGTACCCGACGCAGGTTGCTTGCGTTTCCTCTATGTCCTTTGCGACTGCATCTGACAGCCTGAAATTCGCGACCATGCGAATTCTCGTCATTCACACTGAGACATTCGTCTCACGCTGAGACGCTGCACCCGCTCCAACTTCGTCCAAAGCATGCGGATGCTCCTCTAACCTCCTGAAAACCCATTCACCTCAGTGCTAGTACCTCCGTTCCCAGGGATGGTTGCACCATTGCTTGAATCCTCTGCGAAACGCGGATGCCGGCTCCCCACATGCTCTTCCTAACCGGGAAGAGGGGGAGCCCTACCGCATTCCGTCACAGCAGTCGAGTCGGGAATTAGGAGTTTGTTAGCTTGGCGCAACAAGCCACTGCGCTCGGACGGTCCGCCTACGACCCCAACGGTGTCGCGGTGCTGGCTCGTTTCTTCCCCGACGCGACGCCGATGCGAATGACGGTCCAGCTCGCCCGCATCCTGGAATCCGGGGATCCCCCCAACTTCAGCGAGACTACCGTGATTGAGTTCGGTACCACGCGCGAGATTCTGTTCGCCTCGAAGACTCCATTGGAATTCGACGACATTCTGCGGCTGCGCAATTCCGATGGCTCGCTCGATGAAGAAGCGAAAGTCGTTGCCGTTCAGTATCACCCGGGCAAAACTCTCGTAGCCGCACGCTTTCGTCGCGACGTGCCCAACTGGATCGTGAAATCATGACGCCAACAACCCCCGTACAAGACCTCGCCGCCCAATGGATTACAGCGCGCCGCCTTTATCCCATTTACTTCGAACTTGCGCGCGAATTCGCCATCGAGGTCAAAGCCTGCTCCGATCTCGAAGCCGGAGTCGAGGCCCCGGGTAAGGACGCCGTCGAGCAGGCCAACCAGTGGCTCGATCAACTCGATAACTCCATACAGGTGCACCAGCTTCGCCAGTTCCTGCAAACCAATTCTCTGGTCACCCAGGAAGGCATCATCCACCTGCTGCAGCACTTCATGGCGAAGCCGGCCAAAACCGACATCATCCGCGACAAGATCGATTTCCTGTTGGTGCAGTATTTCAGCCAGAGCGCTCCCAGCGGAACCAACGATTCCGACGTTGATCTCGGTTTCGTGGCGCAGACTCTGGAGCCGGTTTTCGGGCAAGTCGAACTGAAGCCTCCGGTGTGGCTCAACGCCCTCGATCGCGTCCTGGAATCCGCGCGCCGCTGCCGTTCGCTTGACGAATTGCTCCATGCCGGCATTCTGGAGCAGGGACGCAAGGCCAAGAATCAGGCGGGAGAGTTGTTCTACCTGCCGATCGCTCTGGTTGCATTCACGCGTTTTGGATATCTCATGCGCCGCGCCTTCTTCCGGCTCATGCTCGGCGACCTCAACACGATTCTCGACGGCTTGACCGAGCTTGAAGAAAAGGGCGTCGCCACGATCGACTGCCGCCGTGCCCAGTTCTCCGCCCAGGAACCGATCATCCGGCTGCGCATGATCTGCCAGTCCTGGAAGGTGATGTTCCAGGCAGAGTATTCTTCCGGCTCGCCGCTGCGCATGCTGGTGGATCTGCGAGCCTCGGTCGAGCACGCCTTGGGACGCGGCAAGGCTGCCGAGGCTGACGCCAAAGCGAAGCCCGGCTCCGCGGCCAAGCCTGTCCCTGGTAAGCCGGCAACCGCTGCCAAGGCGGCGCCTCTGGCTGCGAAAGGCGCTGCCGCTTCTTCTAATAACAAGAAGTGACGAAAGAATCGAAAGCGGCGGTGAAGGCTGGCGGAAGCTCGTCGCATGAGTTTGAGGCTCTGAAAGGCGGCTTCGGCCGCGCCGTAAGCGGAGACCAGGAAACATGGGCTTTAGCTCTGAGGGATACGGCTATCACCCAGAAAGCGGCACATTAGCTCGGTTCGCAAGAGAAAGAAGGGAAGTCGTTCGTGGACACGCCCACTGTACTGATCATCTCCGACGAGGTTGATTTCTCGCGCCGCATCACCGCCCGCTGGCAAATGGAGCGCAACGTTCCCACGTTTACGCTGCTCAGCGGCGAATTGTGGCCGCGCCTCGCTGTCGACGTCTTTGATGTTGCGATTCTCGGGCAATTGCGGCGCGATCTGCTTTCGGTGGTGCTGGAGCCTCTGCATTCCACCGCGCAGCCGGTCTTCTGTGTCTGCCAGGATTCGGCGACTGCACAGCTGATCCGCGATCGTTGGCCGCGGGTCTCCATTCTGCGTGCAGACGAGCACTGGCTGGAAACCCTTGTCCTGGCTGCGGCCGAGGCTGTACACCGCTCGCGAGCCGAAGGCCGCGCCCGCGTGGCAGAGGCATCGTGTGCCGCTCTCGAGCGCCAGGCCACGCTCGGACGCTACATGCTGGAGATGCGCCACAATCTGAATAACGCTCTGACTTCGGTCCTGGGAAACTCCGACCTGCTGCTGCTCGAGCCCGGAAGCCTATCCGCGCAGACCCGCGCGCAGATCGAAACCATCCGCAACATGACTCTCCGGATTCACGAGATTATGCAGCGCTTCTCGTCTTTGGAAAAGGAAATGAACGTGGTGGCGCAGCAGGCAGTACAAGATTCAGGCAAAACCTATGCGGCCACAAGCGCCGGAAACTGAGAACTGAGAACTGAGAACTGAGAACTGAGAACTGAGAACTGAGAACTGAAATCCTCCTCCCCCGGAGATGTGGCTGGCTGTATCGCGCAGAGGCCGCACGTTTTGAGGCAGGATCTTTATGCATCGATTGATGGCCGGCATCACCATTCTTGAGCACGAACTCTCGGAGCTGCGCCTCCTGGTCGAGCGCCAGACCGGGATCCTGCTCGATTGCCCCAACAGCGCCCTCGCCGCGCACTTGGCCGACTATCTTGAGAAGCGCGAACTGGAATCAGCGGCCGCCCTGCTCAATCGCCTTCGGTCTTGTGAACTCGACCCTGCGGAACTGGCGGTATTTCTCGATGGAGTGCTGAACGTCAATACCGGCTTCTTCCGCCATCCCGGCGCCATGAATGCTCTTGCCCGTCAGGTGATTCCACAAATCTACGCCCGCAAATCGGCTGAGGGATCGGGCACCCTCCGCATTTGGAGCGCGGGATGCGCCACGGGTGAAGAGCCTTACTCAATTGCCATGGCCATTTGCGATGGGTTGCCTGCCGCCAATGCGAATGCCAACGGCAACGGCTTCAGCAATGGAAATGGCAACGGGAACGGGAACGCAACGAAAGAATCGAAAGTGGCGAGCCGGAGTGGAGGCATTTCCGAAACTCCCGTTCCGAACCCGCCCACCGATGCCGCCAAAGATTGGGGGATCCACATCGTGGGCACCGATCTTCTGCCCTCGTCGATCTCGGTCGCCGAACGCGGACTCTACCCGCAATCCGCTCTCGCCGGACTGCCGCCGGCAATCATCCGTGCGTCTTTTTCGAAGGTTGGAGCCTGCAATGGAACTTCGAGTGCCACCAGCGCTTTGGTCGAACCCTCGGTGCCCACCTCGGGGAACGGCGCGACTTCTTCTGCGCACCTGCTGGTCAAGCCGCGCCTGCGCAGCATGGTGACCTTCAACACCATGAACCTGACCAAGCCGGTCTACATCGGCCGCTTCGATTGCATCTTCTGCATGGACGTGCTGCCGCATCTGTCCCGCTCGCAACGCGCCGCCCTGATCGAGCGCCTGCATCTTTATCTCGAGCCCGGCGGCTACCTGTTCCTCAGCCAGACAGAAAAACTCTGCGTCACCAATCTGAACTTTCGTCCGGAAACTTACGACGGATACACCTTCCACCGCAAGCCCCTGGCGGCGTCAGCAGCGTACGGAAGATAGAAGACCGGTGTAGGGACAGCCGCCCTCGGCTGTCCAAACGGGCAAAGCCCGGCAGGGTTTGGCTGATGTGCGAGCTTCCACAGGGCAAAAGCCAGATCACAGAACCGACCCGGGCCCCCGCAAAAATGGATTCACCACTTCCACTCCGTCCATCAGCTGCCCGTTCTGAAAGTCTTCGCTGAGAAGAAATCCGCAGGAAGCCGCCCGCGCCGCCGCGATGATCAGAGAGTCCCAGTGCGAAATCCGATACCGGTCCTGTAACTTCCAGCCCCGCTCGATCACTGCCGCGTCCACCGCAACTGGATTCCACGCCAGCAGATCGCGAACTTCCGCTCGAGCCTGGTCACTGCCGCCAGGTTTGAGCCGCATCGCGTTGACATAGAATTCGTTCAGCACCTGAAAGCTGACCCGTCCGAGGCGGCTCTTCCACAGTTCGGCGCGCCAATCCCGGGCGACCTGCTGCTTGCGCGGGTCGGCGTCGTCCACGGCATAGAGGAATATGTTGGAATCAACGAAGACGGGAGCGGTCATGCGCTTCCTCGCGCGTCAGGTATCGGCCGGCGCTCCTAAGAAAAGGCTTGCGTCCCAGCGCCCTCCGCATCGCCCGCTCATAACCATCCTGAGCGGTCATGCGTTCCTTGAGCAGTTCCCCCAGCAGCCGGGAAACGCTGGTATCCCGCCGCGCCGCCTCGATGCGAGCCCACCGGGCCACGTCTTCTTCCAGGGTGATAGTGACATTGCGGAGTTTGAGTTTCTCTGACACGAAAACAGTGTAACACGAAATCAGTGTGATTCCTACGGAGCTTGTAGGGACAACCGCCCTCGGCTGTCCGGCCACGCAAGCCCGACCGCAACGGCACCTGCGATCGTGACGGCGCTGTCCTGCGAGCGAGGACTTCAGTGCTTCTCTCTTGGTCGATCATAGAGGTATGAGGACGATCACCATCACCGATGCGCGGAAGCGCTTTTCGCCAACGACCTGCGACTGTAGATAGTGCGCCCGTGCCGTATACTACGCGCTCGTGAACCTGCATCCACAGGCCGTCAGGATGGTCCTCGATCAGGGGCTCCCGGTCGCGGTCGACGTCGGCGGCAGGAGCATGACCCCCACGATCGAACAGGGGACCAGGGTGATGATCGAGCCGATCGCCGAAGACGTGCACCCAGGAGACATCGTTCTGATCTTGAGTTCCAACGAAACCGAGTTGGTGCTCCATCGAGTGATCCGCCTCTTCGCGGAGGGAGGTCAGCGTTTCGTCATTCACCAAGGGGACGCGCAGAGCTGCGCCCTCGGCACCTGCCTGCGCGAGGCGGTCTTAGGGCGGGCGGTTGGATTTCCGCTGACCCCGGCGCGTTCGCTCCCGACGCTGGAGGTGCTCGAACTGGCGGCGCTCAGGCGGTTCCAGCGACGGAGGCGCGTCTCACTGCTCTACTGGCTCGGCCGCAGAACGATGTTCTGCTTGCGGGTCATCGATTCCGCGCTGCCCCGCCGCCTAGTGCGCATGTACCGGGAGCTGGCCAGCAAGGTGATGGGATGACCGTTCGGCGTCTCACGATCCCCGCGGAGATGGCGGATCAAGGAAAACCGAAGTCAACTGTTGTAACCAGCTGGGCCAGCCCGCCAGTTCCCGCAGACAACTGGGAGGGTGTTCTTCATTTGACCTGAGTATAGCTATTAGAACAGGCCCGACGCCGTTGCGGCCTTGAGAGAGTTTATCCCGAGCGTCACGCGAACAGAAACTCCTTCGTCCTCAACTCCTTGATCGTATCCCGCAGCTTCGCTGCCTTCTCGAATTCAAACCGTTTGGCAGCTTCGCGCATGTCGCTTTCGAGTTTGCCGATATAGGTATCGACTTCTTCCTGCGATTTGAATTCCGGGATGCCCTCGGTCTCGCCCGCGGTCAGGTCTGCATAGTCTGCGGCTACAATCGCCGCCAGCGTCATATCCAGAGGACGCACAATCGACTCCGGCGTGATTCCGTTCTCCTCGTTGTATGCGGTCTGAATGGCGCGCCGCCGCGAAGTTTCGTCCATGGCGCGCTTCATGGAATCGGTCATGCGGTCGGCATACAGAATCGCTCGCCCGTTCAGATGCCGCGCGCAACGCCCAATCGTCTGGATCAGCGATCCCGCCGATCGCAGGAATCCTTCCTTGTCCGCATCCAGAATCGCCACCAGGGAAACTTCCGGCAGGTCCAGTCCCTCCCGCAGCAGGTTGATGCCGATCAGCACGTCGAACTCGCCTTTGCGCAGGTCGCGCAGAATCTTGACTCGCTCCAGCGTCTCAATCTCCGAATGCATGTAGCGGCATTTCACGCCCACTTCCGCGTAATACTCCGCCAAATCTTCCGACATGCGCTTGGTCAGCGTCGTCACCAGCACGCGCTCGCCCGTTTCGACCCGTGCGCGAATCTCGTGCAGCAGGTCGTCAATCTGTCCCTTGACCGGACGAACCTCAACCGGCGGATCAATCAGCCCTGTCGGACGGATGATCTGCTCCACCACCACGCCCGCC
This sequence comes from uncultured Acidobacteriota bacterium, assembly GCA_963807095.1. GTDB lineage: Bacteria > Acidobacteriota > Terriglobia > Terriglobales > Acidobacteriaceae > Sulfotelmatobacter. The sequence continues at coordinate 83,018 of CAWEAF010000008.1, forward strand.
GACTTCGTCAACTCATAAGGCCCCGGCGTCGCCGAGACATAGACGAGTTGATTGGTCCGATGCTCGAACTCCTCAAACGTCAGCGGACGGTTATCAAGCGCCGAGGGCATGCGGAATCCATACTCCACCAGCGACTTCCTTGCGCGACCGGTCGCCCGCATACATTCCGCGCAACTGCGGCACCGTCTGGTGCGATTCGTCGATGAACATCAGAAATCGCGCGGAAAATAATCCAGCAGGGTCGGCGGAGGCTCTCCCGGCAGCCGTCCAGTAAAATGCCGCGAATAATTCTCAATGCCATGGCAGTAACCCATGGCCTTGATCATCTCCAGATCGAACATGGTCCGCTGATGAATGCGCTGCGACTCGACCAGCCGTCCCTGCTTCTCCAACTCCGCTTCCCACCATGCCAGCTCTTTCTTGATCGACTCCACTGCCGAGGCCCGCGTCTCCTCTTTCATCACGTAATGCGTCTTGGGATAAATCGGCAGCCGCATGTACTTCTGCTTCACCGTTCCAAACAGCGGATCGATCTGCGAAAGCGACTCCACCTCATCGCCCCACAAGCTCGATGCGATACGCCATATCGTCGTAAGTAGGGAAGACCTCGATGACATCGCCGCGCACGCGAAACGTCCCGCGCCGAAAATCGCCATCGGTTCGCTCGTAAAGAATATCCACCAGTTTGCGCGTGATGTCCTCGCGCTTGATCTTCTGGCCTTTTTCGAGGAACAGCATCATGCCGTAATACGCTTCGGGCGAACCCAGGCCGTAGATGCAACTCACCGACGCCACAATCAGTGCGTCGCGCCGCTCGAACAGCGACCGCGTTGCCGACAGCCGCAGCTTGTCGAGTTCGTCGTTGATCGTCGATTCCTTCTCGATATAAAGATCGGCGGCCGGAACGTACGCCTCGGGCTGGTAGTAGTCGTAATAGGAAACGAAATATTCGACCGCATTATGGGGAAAGAAACTCTTGAACTCGTGATAAAGCTGCGCCGCCAGAGTCTTGTTGTGCGCCATGACCAGCGTCGGACGGTTGAGCGCTTCGATCACCTTCGCCATGGTGAAGGTCTTGCCGGAGCCGGTCACGCCCAGCAGCACCTGATGTTGCTCGCGATCGAAGACTCCGCGCGTCAGCGCCTGGATGGCGGCGGCTTGATCTCCTTGCGGCTTGTAGGTGGAAATAAGTTTGAAATCCATGGGAAAAGCAGCTTCTAGCTGTAAGCTCTTAGCTTCCAGGTCAAACGCCTCTAGACGATACGGTTCGTCGAGGACAAATTCGGTCCTCGATCAGGGCCATGTAAGGGATAGCCACCGGCCAAGCAAAGCTCAGCCCGATTTTCGTCGAAAGCTCCACAAAACCGAATTTCGGTGGCAGAGAATCCTCTTATTATAAATGCGGATGGCAGCGTGATTCACCACGAAGGACCCGAAGTTAGACGAAGGTAGAAGGTGGTTTCCTTCGTGCTCTTAGTGTCCTTCGTGGTTAGAGAATCCGGAAGCTAGAATCCCGGCGGCCGCTCGCCTACTACTCCCAACTCGCGCTCCAGGGCGATCCCCACAGTTCCCAGCGTGCCTTCATCGAACAATCGTCCGATCAGCGTGACGCCGTGCGGCACGCGGCGGGGCGTCGAAAATGTCGGCAGCGGATGATTCGGGTCCGGAGCCCAGTCGCTTCTAGCCTTCCTCACTTCCACAAATCCCGCGCGCAGCGTTAGCGACGGATGGCCCGTGTTGTTGGAGATCACCAGCATCTCGTCTCGAAGCGACGGAACGAGTAGCAGATCGACCTCCGCCATCACCCGTGCCATCTCTTCCGCAACTTTGCGTCGCATGCGGTCCGCCTGCACAAAATCGACGGCAGAAAGAAACCGCGCCTGGCGAAACAGGTTGGGCCACGCGTCGGGAACCTGGGCCTTCAGTTCTCTCAGACCTCCGCTCAGAGTCAGTTCTTCAAATGCCGCGGCACCCTCTGCGAACAGAATCAGGTTCAGGCAGTCATACGGCCAATCCGGAATGGAGACCTCAACCGGAACCATGCCAATCTTCTTGACCGTGTCCAGAGCAGCGCGATCTACTTCGGTTGCCGGATTCTCGTGCATCCAGGCAGGGAAGTAGCCCACGCGCAATCCTTTCACGCTTGCATTCGCGTCGAAATCGAGATGGCTGGGCACGCTCTCGGTGTCTCCCGGATCCGGACCTGAGATCGCTCGGAGTACCAGCAGCGCGTCTTCCACCCCACGCGTCATCGGGCCAAGCTTGTCGAGTGACCAGCAGAGCGTCATCGCTCCGGTGCGCGCCACGCGGCCGTACGTAGGCCGCAGCCCGGTAACTCCGCAGCGCATCGAGGGGCTCACAATGCTGCCGCCGGTTTCGCTGCCGATGGAAAATCCCACCAATCCTGCTGCGGTAGCGGCTCCCGGTCCCGCGCTCGATCCCGAAGCTCCTTCTTCTGGTAGCCACGGATTCATTGTCTGCCCGCCGAACCAGATGTCGTTGAGCGCCAACGCGCCGAGGCTCAGCTTCGCGACCAGAACTGCTCCCGCAGCGTGCAATCGCTTGACGACGGCGGCATCCTCTTTTGGAATGCGATTGCGGTACGGTTCGGCACCCCACGTCGTCGGAATCCCCGCGGTGTCGAGCAGGTCTTTCACCCCAAAGGGAATTCCGTGCAGGGGCCCGCGATATTTTCCGCTCGCAATTTCTTCATCCGCTTGTTTTGCCTGCTGCAGCGCAAGGTCGCGCGTAATAGTAATCGCACACCTTAGCTGCGGATTGAACCGCTCCAGACGTTCCAGATAAATCCTGGTCAGCCGCTCCGAAGTCAGCTGCCGCTTCTCGATCCAGCGCGAGAGCTGAGTGACAGGCGCAAAGGCAATATCTGCGTCCTTCGCGGGCAGAGGCAGGGTCTCGTCCTGGCTGCGAACAAATCTGTCTTGCTGCGCGGCGGCATTCCCTCCCGGCAGCAGCGGATTCCACTGCGTCGCGGGTGACAGCGTCGATTCCAGCGCCAGCTTTCGCGGTCCCGTGCGGCGTTCATATACGGAAGCGAGTGTTCGACGCCAACTTGCAGCCGCCATCTCGCGTTCCGAGGCGGTCATCGGGAACTGCACCAGTTTCTCGGCCTCGGCAAACGTTGCGGCCGATACTTCAGGGCCAAATGCGGGTCCAGCCCCGAATGCGGGCGGAGCGCCGGGCGGCAGGTCCGACGGATTTTGCGCGTAGATGCGCGATAGCGCGGCCGTCCCTAGTACGCCCAGCGAGGTTAAGGTCAGAAAATCTCTGCGTGATTTCGGCATGTATAAACCAAATCGGGAATTTTAGTATCAGATCGGACTTCAAAGTTCAACTGAGCCATCTTAGACTAAGAGGACGCGGTGCTATTCTGGTGCAGTTGAGTACTGTAACTGATCGAAACCGGGAGTTTATCGCTTGCCCACTCTGGATATTCTGAGCCGTGACGATTTGAAGAAATTGGCTCGATTGAGGTTGAAGGAAGCGGAGTGCTTGTATAAGCAGCGCATGTATGACGGGTGCGTGTACCTGTGCGGATACGTGGTAGAGTGTGCCGTGAAGGCGAGGATCTGCCGGTTTCTTGGAGTTGCCAGCTATCCGGCACGCGGAGATCGCAGCCGGATCTTCAAGACGCACGATTTCGGACTTCTGAAATTGCTGGCAGGTCTACAGAGCGAGATCGACGTCACTAGGAACAAGCAGCTGTTTGAGAACTGGTCCACTGCAACCAAATGGGAACCAGACCAGCGATATGTACGGGTCGGCACTTATAATCGGAAACAAGCAGCAGAAGTCCTGGCTAGTCTTAGAGACAGGCCTAATGGAGTGCTGACGTGGCTGACAAGAAGATGGTGAGCGAGCGAGCAAGGGTGCAGGTCCAGCGCGTGCTGGGTCAATTGGAAGAGGAACGCGGAAACCTGCGTCTGGCGATGCTCATGCCGACGGAGTTGTCTGATCGCTGGAACCTCGTTGTCAGCGCTCCCTGGATGGACTCTTTAGGGTCGCGTTCGGTTATAAAGGACCTTACATCACGTCTGTTGAATCAGGTTGACAAAAGTTTCCTGTCCGCGATCGAGCGAGTTTCTGTTGTTCACGGCTCTGATCCTTTCGTGCGAGGAATAACCGATCTGGTGCAGTCGTTCTTGGGCGTAAACGCATCCTCCCACGAAGGCGGGTTTCACCTTTGGGCCACGACAGTAGAGGGACGCCAAATCCCAGAAGCTTTCGTGTTCATGGCGAACGCCAAGGCGAACGGTAAACCCGCAAGACCTTCAACAATCGCCAAATCGGCCCACCGCTGACAGCACTACGGTGGTGCTGGATCATCCAACGCTTGGCCGCAACTCCGCTTTCTTTGTCGTGATCGTGATCTGAGTGGAAGGCAACTTGGGTGGCGGCCAATCTCCGGAATATGCCTCAACCGTGATTATCCCCGGCGTCTTGGTCGCTTGCACGATTACCTGGGCCAGTCCGTTGAACAGGCTGCGCTGCGCCCCCTTATCCGATTCCTGGCAATTCGGATCCCCATTTCCCACGCCGATCAGTTTTCCTTCTCCCGTAACTTTGAACTGAATCGGGTTGTCCGCGGTCGGAATCGCGCGTCCTTCTTTGTCGAGTACCTCCACATGCAGCACCGCCACGTCCTCGCCGTCCGCATTGATCATTGCGCGGTCGGGAGTGATCCGGATTGCCACCGGCTCGCTCGTGGTTTCGCGTTTCTCAGTCAGGACAACCTTGCCATCTTTGATCCCGCGGGCCTCCAGGACTCCCGGCTGATATGGAACTTTCCATTCCAGGTGCGTCAAAGGCTGCACTTTCTGCGATCCCTGGCTCTTGCCGTTTAGGAACAGTTCCACCGAGTCAAGATTCGAATGTACCCACACAGAAATCGGCTCACCCTCCCGCTGATCCCAATTCCAATGGGGAAGCAGGTGCAGCACCGGCTCCGATCCCCACCACGATTTGTAGTAATAGAAGTTATCCTTGGGGAAGCCGCACATGTCGACGATGCCGAACTGCGAATTGATCGACGGCCATCCGTAGGGTGTGGGCTCACCGCGGTAGTCAAATCCGGTCCAGGCGAACCCTCCCGCTAACCATTCGCGGGCGGCATAAAACTTCCACCACTCTTCCGCGAGCTGCGACCATGCCGTGTGATTCACATCGTAGGCGCTGACCCAGTTGCGCAGCTTGTCGGTCGAATAGATCCCCCGCGTCGAAACCGTGCTCGCCGTCTCCGATCCCACAGAAGGTTTGTTCGGGTGCGCTTTGTGCCAGGGATCGTGTTCTTTCAGGTTGTAGTTGAATCCCATGACGTCGAGTTGCTCGGGGAAATGAGTCTGGAAAGCTGTATTCACCGCAGCCGAGCACATCCGCGTCGGATCCAGTTCGTGGGTCCGCGCAATCATGTCGTCGATCACGCGTACGCCTTGCGGCTGAAACATCATGGTCCACTCTTCGTTGCCCATGGACCAGAGAATGATCGAGGGCGAGTTGCGATAACGCTTCACCATCACTTCGAGCTGCACCATGCCCTCGGGATTGGCGCTCATCAAACGCGTCTCGCACATCATCATCATGCCCAGCCGGTCACAGGCCTCTACCCACTCTGGCGTAGGCATGTTGTGGGAGGTGCGCACCGCGTTGCCGCCCATGTCCTTGAGCACCGCCAACCGGTACCACTGCAGGCGGTCGGGCACGGCGGCGCCCACTCCTGCATGATCCTGATGATTGCAGGTACCCTTGATCTTGACGGACTTTCCGTTGAGGAAGAATCCTTTGTCCGGGTCCCACTTGATGTCGCGCACGCCGAAACTTACGCGCTCCGCATCCCGCGTCTTTCCAGCGGATTCCACTGTCGCAACCGCCGAATAAAGACTAGGAGTTTCCGGCGACCACAGCGCGGGAGAATTTAAATTGGCGTTGGCGGTGAATGTAGCGGACCGATCTGCGGCTACGGATTGTGCGGGCGAATCCGCTGTCCCCACCACCTTTCCAGCTGCATCGAAAATCTGCCAGCGCACGCGGCAACTCTCCGTTTGCTGGCCCTGATTCTGCACCACGGCACCCAGGCTCAGAGCCGCCGTGCTGCCTTTGACTGCCGGTCTCACATAGCTTTCCCACCGCTCCAGGTGCAGCGCATCCGTCTTCGTCAGCCAAACATGCCGATAAATTCCTGCGCCTTCGTAGAACCATCCATCGCCGAAGCTCGCGTCCATGCGGACAACCAGAAAATTCTTGCCGCCGTAATTCACGAAATCGGTGAGATCGAAATCGAACGGAGCGTAGCCGTTGTCGTTGCGTCCAATGAAGTAGCCGTTCAGAAATACCAGCGCGCTGCGGAAAGCGCCGTCGAACAGCACACTGATTCGCTTGCCCTCATCCCCCTTCGGAATATCGAAGGTCCGCCGATACCATCCGATACTAGTCTCCGGATACCGCCGTCCCAGCGGCTTGTAGCCGTGGGATTGCTGTTCTTCATCGCGCACAAAGGGCAGTTCAACCGCCCAATCATGCGGCAGATCGAGATCGCGCCATTTCGAGTCATCAAATTTGCCGGTCGAAAATTTGAACTCACCGGATTTGGCGAAGTCCCCTTGGCCCATGCCGAAGCCCAGGTCCTTGCTCGGGTCGGCGCCGTTGCCCAGAAGAAACTTCCAGCCGAAGTCGAACAGCAGGTGCTCTCGCGGTGCGACAGCACTCGATGCTTCCGCCGAAGCCGCAAACGGATAGCGCGCCAGCAAGGCATGCGCCCGTTCCACAGACCCAGCGATTACGGTTGATGCCGATAATGCCAATCCGGATCGAAGCAGATCACGACGGGTAAGAGAGGGCATGCCTGTGCCTCACAAGAAGAATTGGGATGAATTTCCGTCCGGTCACACTGACAGAAATCCAGGACAGCAGCCGGACCTCGCATTATAGAAGCGTGAGCGGGGGAGCGCTGACCTTTTTCAGTTGTGCAGTTGGATCGCTATCATGTGGCCCGTCCCCGACTTGTCTGCCGATTCCAGGTATTCGACGGTTGCCAGCCTGCCCTCAAGATCGCTGCACGGCTTCAGGTCGCCTTTCGGTTGAAATCCAAGCGTTGAGAATTCGATGCGGTAGTAGTCGTCGGAATGCAAGCTCAGGGTCTTGCTTCCCGCTCTTACCGCGAGATCCAAGTTGGACGATTCGCAGTGCACGCTCCGCAGGAGGCCCGTCACAAAACGATGTGGACCGCTAGGCACAAACTCCCGGCGGGTCAGATGCGGGGCTACTGCGTCAGCACTGGCCGAGGTCGCTTTCGCCTTTTCCATGCCGGCTTCATTCATGCGCTTTTCTTCCTCGGCAATTCTCTTTTGAGTTGCCGCATAGTTTTCCGCTTGCTTGATTCCGGACTCCACCCACTGCACTTCCTGCGGTTTGTTCGCCAGCTTGGCGGCATTGCGCAGGACCGTGATCGCGTCCTGCGGGCGCTCCATGGTCATCAAAACGTTGGCGACGTTTACCCGATAGCCGACATTGCTCGGCTCCAGACTGACTGCCTTCAGCCCCATCATGTGCGCTTCGTCGAGATTCCGATGTCGTATCGCCAGGAAGATGGCGAGCCGGTCATAAGCCGGCGCAAATGATGGATTCAACTCGATCGCGCGCCGCAAACTTGCTTCCGCCTGCTTTTCCTCCGGCGGGTTCATAGCCCCCTGCATCGCAATCGACGCAAAATAGTAGTGCGCCAGATAGCTTTTGGAATCCAGTTGTATCGCCTGCGCATACCATTTCTTGGCTTCATCCACGTGGCCTTCATGGAATGCCAGGAACCCCATGGTTTCATGCGCCAGGACGTTGTTCGGATCTTCCTGGAGCACACGATCGAGGAGGACTCTGGAATCTTTGGCGCGCTGGTCATGGGCCAGAAAATCGGCACGCAGCGCATCCGCCTGCGGACCGGTCAGGGGCTGCGTCTTGAAGGTCGAGTCATCGATCTCCGTGGAAGTTTTCATCGTGAAGTAACTGAACCGGCCCTGCTGTATGTACTGGTTCAGGTCCGATTCCAGGCTCTTCAGGTTCCCAAACGCGGTCGTTGCCGCCGCGGCCGGGTCGACTTTCTGGGCGACTAAGTCCGCGTATTCCGAGAGCCGGTTGGTCTTCTCCTGGTAATCCTTAACCCGGATGTAGTGCGTGAGAGCCCAGGACTCGGCGTAAAAGATCGATCCTTTATTTTCCTCGTGGTAGTAAGGCGAATTGGTATCAACCGCAAACAGCGTGGCGAGCGGCAGCAATTTGTTTGCGCGCAGCAGACGGATGTCGGCTGCGTTGGGCTGTCCCAGCGAAACATCTTTCTCGTGGATGTCTGTATTTTCGTAGAATTCCGCCAAGCCTTCGTTCAGCCAAAGAGGGAACCACTCCGCTTTCGACAAGAGCAAGTGCGTGTACTCGTGGTAGACGACCGAATAGGGATGTTCTCCCTCCGCATCGAGCCGCATCAGGACGTAGTTCTTGTCGGCCGCGCGCACAAAGAGTCCGCCAAGTTTGAGCTGTCCCTTCGCCAGGTACGCCTCCGGTTCGAGCGCGCGAAATTCCTTTTCGTCTTTGATGGCGAGCACGATGATCGGAGAGTCCGGATCAATCCGTACTTCCGGGAAAAGTTTATGGAACACCGAGCGCATGCGCTCGAACTGATCCGCCACCCGCCGCGCCTGCTTGTCGCTGGAATTTGTGGCTACAACAAAATGTGGGCTGCTCACCTCGGTCCAGCCATCCGCCTTATCGCGGGCGAAGGCGAAGGAGGGCAGAAATGCCAGCAGCAGAGAGATCTTCTTCCACATGGCCAAGCGTCATAAACACATACAACCGGGGTCAACAGAAGTCAAATCAAGTGCGGTCTGCTCTGTGGATGACATCGAATACTATTGGTTCTTGACTTCGCCCATGCCGACAATCTTCGATGAAGTGCGGAATTTCTTGTAGTCGCGAAACGTATCTTCGCCGGCGAAGTTGAAGCCTTTCACCAAGGCTAATCTCACATCGATCTTGTAAGTCATGCGCTGAGGCAGCCAAATCTCGTCGTTCACCCGCGTCTGCTCCAGCATGAATCGCGTTCCTTTGTGAATTCGGGCCATCACCAGTCCAAAAGACACCGTATCGATGGCCTCGACGTCCATCTTTGCCAGTTGCAGGTCGGTCTTGTCGATCCATACCCGTCCACGAAATTTGGACAAAAACTTGGATTCCGTCATATGAGGCTGAAAGCCGGGGCGAGGTTCGCCATCGATGATCCAGGTATCGCGCCCATCGACCTGTTCGGTTCCGACAAGCGTGAAATTGTAGGCGTCGGCGATTTCGTGCACGAATTGGCGGTCGTGTTCACTGTTCTTCTCTTCCTTTTGTTCGCGCTTCTTGCGTTCCGCCTCCGATTCGCTCTCTCGCTTGTCGATGATCTTCTGGATCTTGGCGTCTTCTTTGGCTGCGTCCTTGGCAGCAAGCGGTTTATCGTCTTTTGAGATCAGGCGCCGAACCTGCTCGCCGTAGATGTCCAGAATCTCGTAGGTCTTGACTTCCGTTGACTTGGTATTCCCTTTACCGTCCAGCTTGTGTTGAACCTCACGGTCGACGTAGGTGTACTCGCGTTCCAGCTTTTGATTTTCCGAGTCCTTGTCGGCTACGACGCGGAACAGCGCCTGCATCTGTTGCTGCGAGAGCTTGCCGTCCGGACCGGGCGTCAGGTCCGGGGAAGCCGGAGCCGAGGCAGTATCCTTTGCCACCCCCGGTTGGGGCTGTTCCGTGTCTCGCGTACCATCCGTCGCGGCGGTCTTCTGCATCTCCCCCGAAGGTTGCTGCCGTCCGAAGGCTGGACTCGCGGCCAGCAATACAACGAGCCAGACGAACTTGCGAATCGTCATGACGTTACCTTACAGGTTAGACGTTGGAAACCTGCCCAAAATTACTTTCAGGGGATGAAAAATGTTGTTGCGCGGCGTCAGGAGCGAGTTCCGGCGCTCAATGACGGGGGAGGTCTTTGGTGGACAGTCCTACTGCCAAGTGGCGGCAGGTGCGCGCGATGATGTGCTGAGCTGAACTGGTTTCCACAAACTGAAAGCCATAGCGGAAGGCACTTCGCTGGCGAACCATGGCGAGAGCCTCCACTTCCTCGAAGTCCAGGGTGAATTGTAGCCGCACGACCTCGCCGAGCGGGACTTCGTCGCGCAGGATTGCCGAGATTCCCGATTCACTGATGTCGACGGTATATCCGCACACCGCGTCCGAGTTGCGGGGATACACGCAGATTTCGACCTCCAGCTTGTAGCGGGGATACCGGCGGGCATCCAAACCTTCCCGCCGCTCGCTGTCTGCAAATTGATTCGTCAGGTCCAATCAGAACTCCTCGCGCCGAGCGGGCATAGCGGCGAGTTTGCACCGATAACCCAGCCTGGCGCCATAACGAACTCTTCCCCAGACTTGCAAGGCTCTTCGTTGAAAATCGGCTTTTCGGGAGAGAACTTTAACGAGGCGGTTTTAATCTCTGACTTTGTAGGCTTTTCCCAGACATTCCGCCTGGAACAGCCGCTCGTCCACCCGATGCAGTTGTTTTTCTTGCGCCTTCGTGAGCAGCGAGTGATGTTTGACGTCGAACAGGTGATAGACGATAAACCATACCGGCTGATCCGTGGTCATCCAGTGCTGCGCGTCGAAGCGCTTCAGGTCGACCGGATTCGAATAGCGGCGCAGGGTCCGCTCGCGCCGCAGGTTGAAGTAGCTATTGAAGTAACTGAGCGCCAGTTCGCGCAGGGTGCGGTAGACCGGCTCGCGCCACCGGCATCCGGTGTAATTCGATTTCGCAACCGCGCCCCAGCAGCCGTTCTGCCGAAAAATCGCGAGCACGTGGTCGGTATCGTGATCGGCCTCAAAATCCAGCAGCAGCGGTGGATACCCGTTCGCACGCAGAGCCGCTGCCCCGAAAATCGCTCCCTCCAGGCAATGCGCGGAGCGCTCGGCCAACACTTTCCGCGGCGACCAGGCGGTGTCTTCCAGGTGATACGGCATGTCATCGAGAAACTTCTGAATGCCGTAAGGATTTTTCATGCTGCGCAACCTGCGCAGTTCTTTGCCGGTGAATCCAGTACTGGGATCGGAGTTCATTCGTGTGCGATTGCCTTTTGCCGGGGACAGAGCAGTGTAACGTAACGACGGATTCGCTAGCGTGTCCGGATTGCGTCAGGGAATGCCCAGTGCAGCGATGATTGTGAGCGCTACGGGTCACAAACTGGGTTGGACGGAGCTGAGGTCGTTCGCATCCGGATCACCCGCCAGCGGCAGGTTAAATCGGTTTAACGTCCGAATATAAGTCGTGTGTTTACATGGAGATAAAGGGAATATTTAGCACAGGTCATTAGGGCTGTAACGGCTGTGCGCTCACGGGCTTGCAGAGGCATTGCACCACAACTGGTGCAGCGCTCTGGGGAGATGGGCTTGACAGCCAGGGGGTGCTACAAATCTGCGCCGAAGGCCAGCAGACGGCCGTCGCAATCCTTCACCACAAATTCCCGCGAGTGCCATGGCATGTTGGCAAGTCCCCGCGTGAACTCCACGCCGTTGGCGGCGTACTCGGCATAAAGTGCGTCCGCATCTTCGACAAAGAGGTATGCGTCGAGCAGTTCGTCCGGGTATTTGTCCGGATTGGCGGTAGGCGGTGCCGCGCACCGGAAGTGAATCGCATGCTGGTCGCGCGCCACGATGGCATAGACCGGCGGATCCTGCCAGGTCCCGGGACATTCGAAGCCAAGCTTGTGCTTGTAATAGGCGACGGTGGCGGGAATGTTCGTGGTGAAAAACAAAGGCGCGATCTGGCGGATCATCGAGAAAAGTGTAGCGCAACTCCGTCACCGCGGCTGGTCACGAGAAGGTTCTAAGAGGACGGCTTTCAGGGCAGATTGTCGGGTAAACCGGAAACTATCCCGATGGTTGACGTAGCATCGCAGTTACACGCAATCGTCACCGCGGCGCGGATTTTGAGTGTGATGGCCTGCTAATAGCAGTTGACTTCCGGGTTGCGCGTCATCCGCTCAAGGTCGCCCCCGCGATCACTCCTCGAGTCGGCGGTAATCGGCACGACTACCTGCCACGAAAGAAGGCGTCAATTTGCTCTCGAAGAGGAGCGGGGCATTCGAGATAGGGGAAATGGCCACAGTCTTTGAGCGTCACCAGGCGGGCACCGGGAATCGCCTGCGCAATGTGCTCGGCAGCAAAAGGAAAAAAGTCGTTGTCCCCCGTGATGACCAGCGCCGGGATGTTCAGGCCCTTGAGCTTGGGATGCAGGTCGTAGCCGTCGGGCGAGGCCCACGTCTGATTCATCAGTCGGTCTTCGATGGCTCTCGATTTGAAAATTCCATCTTTCCCCTGTTCGATGAAGCGCTCCTGCATTCTTAGGATGAGCTTTTCGTAGTCCGCTGATCGCGCCAGTGCGGGTTTGAAATGGACACGATAATAAGCAACGACAGCGTCGGGATCGGCCTGTTTGTAAGCAGTAGTGTCTGAGATGGCTTTTTTCAGCTCCATGAGATCGGGCCATTTCTCGACTCGTTCCGTGCGGAACCGGTTGATGTCGGCGGCGGAGGCGGGCGCGGGATTCATCAACACGAGACGCGAGACGCGTTCCGGGTGGCGAAGCGCGTATTCAAGCGCCAGCACCGTGCCCCACGAATGCCCCAGCAGCACCACCTTGTCGAGATGAAAATGCTCTCGGACCTCATCGAGATCAGCCAGTTCAGATTTGAGCGTAACGTCTTCAGGCTTCACGCCATCGGCCGAGCGGCCGCGCCCGCGCTGGTCGTAATAAATGAGATGGAACTTGTCAGAAAGGCTGTCCAGCTCAGGGAGAAGATAGGAGATGTCGAAGTCCGGGCCGCCATGCATGACGATCATTGGCGTGCCCCGTCCGACTTCGCGGCAATACAACGCAGTTCCTTGAACCGGGATGCGGCTTTCGTGCGCCCGGGAGTGCTTGCTTTGAGCTCCAGCACCTGCGCATACGACGACGACGGTGAGGAACAGCACCACTTTCATGAAGAAAAGCTACATCAGGATCGTGGTGGGTGCAATGGATAGCGTAGACCGGGTTATTGCGGTCGATTTGGTCGGCTAACCTTCCCACAGCTGCGCCCAACTCAAGGACTAGGCTCGATGCCAATGCGATTATTGACGGCTGACGCGCTACTGCGTTTTCTTCTGGAACTGGGCCTCTGCTTCATGACCGTGGATTCCGTGCCACCGATCAATAATCAGAGCAGTACCGCGACTGTAAGGTGAGAGTTGCCCGTAATCCGCCCGCAGAGCCTCGGAAGACCTCCCTACGAGACATTTCTAGTGGAACTGTTTCTCTTTGGTTGCAGCAGCGGGGCGCGGCATTTGATTGTGCAACGCCGCCCGGCGACCCGTGCTAGTATCGTTGCCGCCATGGCTACCACTGCTGCTTCTCCCGGTCTGCTCGTCTCACCCGCTGCCCGCGATCGCAAGTTCTACACCGGGATGGCGATCGCGATGTTGCTCACCGCTCTGATCGGCTTTTCGCGGACCTACTTTCTCGGCCTGGTCTCCGGGCATGCAACAACCATCACCGGCCGCGTTCCGAACGTAACCGTGCACCTGCACGCGCTGCTGTTCATGTCGTGGCTGGTCCTGTTCATTGTGCAGACGAACTTGGTCGCCACGCACCGCGTGAAAGTGCATCGCAAGCTCGGCTACTTCGGGGTGGCTCTGGCGGCGGCAATGATCGTGGTCGGCGGCCGCACCGCGATCGAAGCGGCGCGGCTGGGAGCGGTCCCTCCCGGCGCCAAGCCGTGGAACTTCATCGCCATCCCCTTCGGTGACATCACAACCTTCGCCATCTTTTTCGTCGGCGCCGTCCTCTGGCGCAACGACAAGGACAAGCACAAGCGCCTGATGATCCTCGCCTCCGCCTGCCTGATGGCCGCGGCGCTTGTGCGCTGGCCCGGCGTCCTTGCCCTTGGAGCACTGGTCTCCTACGGCCTTATGCTAGTGTTCCCCATCGCCGGCGCGGTGTACGACCGGTGGTCACGCGGGCGCGTCCACCCGGTGTACTGGTGGGGGCTGGCGCTGCTCGTGCTGGGCGTCGTCGCGCGCGTCGCTCTGCTCGGCAGCCCGACTTGGGCGCATGCCACGCAGTCGCTGTTCGGCTAGCCTGCACCTTCCTGCTACCTCGATGATCCCATATCTACCGGTAGACCTGAGTCATCATAGCGATGCATTGCGATGACTCGTAGCGAGAACAAAGCCAGTTCGTGGTTGGTCGGCGACTCGGAAGCTGTCAATTGGCGAAGAGTGCCGATTTCACTCGTCTTCCGTCGGGGACAGCGTTCTGAGTTCAAGCGCTGCAATCGTTAGCCCCGTTACCAGCCGTATTTCCAAAAACTGCGGAAGAGAGACACAGAGTCCAGCGCGAGAAATCCAAGAAGGACGGCGGTTACCGCAAGGGACCCATGCAGAAAAATCAGATTGCCGCTGATGCCCGATAGACTCAGCGTTGGAGCGGTTACCAATCTCCCTCTTCGAAGCAGACCTGCCGTCCGTCGGGCTGGATGCTAGCTAAAAGACGCCGAGATTGGCGCCAAGCAGCGTTCGCATTTTCTGAGGCATGATCCTCGGCCACTCTTTGAGTCCCTTCCCCGTTCAGACAACTAAAGAGCAGGCACGCGCACGTTGGAGACTACGTTGGAATACCCGCTCTCCTGGTTGCTGGTATTGACTGCGGTTGTGGCATAGCAATAGGTCGCGCCGTCGACCACGGCGAAATCCGTGTACAAGGTGCTTGTATTCAGCAATGCGTTGATCTTGGAAAAAGATCCGCACGTCGTCGCATACGCCGCGCGATAAATGTTATAGCCAGAGACATTCGAGGACGTGCTTGACCTCCACGACAGGTTGACCGAGTGTACGGGCGCAGCCGTACCGGTTCCAGTAAGGGTTTCTACGGTTGTCGAGGACTGGGCATTGCTCGTGAAGCTAAGCGCGGCCGTCGCGGCGCCAGCGGTCTGGGGGCTGAACGTCACCCTAAACGCAGCACTGTTTCCCGCTGGAATGGTAACCGGCAGCGACAGTCCTCCGACGGTGAATGCGGAGTTGTTGCTGCTGACCGCGCTGACGGTGATACTCGATCCGCCCGCGGTGAGAGTCCCGGATGCGGTTACGCTCGCGCCCACGACCGCGCTACCCAGGGCGAGGGTGGCCGGGCTGACGCCGAGAGTGCCGGCGGTCGCAGTCGTTCCAATCCCCGAGAGTGGAAGCGTTACGGTCGAATTCGAAGCCGTCGAGGAGATCAGGATGGTGGCCGTCCGAGTCCCGGCCGCTGTTGGCGTGAACTTTGCGCTGAACAAACAACTTGATCCCGGAGCCAGCGTGTTGTTGACGGAGTTGCAGGTGCCGGTGCCGCCCCAATTGAAGTCGCCGGCGGAAAGTGGGTTGCTGGTAATTGTCAACGAAGCATTCCCCGTGTTGGTCAAGGTGGTGGTCAGGATAGGGCTGGTCTGACCGACCGTGACGCTGCCGAAGCTGATGCTCGTGGGATTCAGGGTCAGAATGCCCGCCGCCGGATTTACGGTCACGGTGGCGCTGGCGGATTTGGTATTGTCGGCGACGCTGGTGGCGGTTACGGTCACAGTTTTCGTCGCGGTCACGGTGGGAGCTGTAAATAGTCCGCTGGTGCTCACGGTGCCGGAGGTGGCCGACCAGGTAATCGCCGTGTTGCCGATGTTTGTGACTTGAGCCGAGAACTGCTGGGTTCCCCCCGAAGCCACCGTCGCCGAGGTTGGCGAGACCGAGACGCTGATGGCGGCCGGAGTGGTAAAGACGTTGTCCAGGCTCGTGACCAGCACGCCCGTGGAGTCGGCCGACAGCACGCGATAGTGATAGGTTGTCGCGGCGGTCAGCGACGTCAGGGTAGCGGAGTGCGCCGTAACCAGGTTCGAGTTCAGGGCGCTGCCGCTGCCGTAGCTGGTCGTCGTACCGTAGGTGATCTGCGAATTCGCAGGCACGGCGGTTGCCCAGGTGATGGTAGCGGTGGTCGTGGTCGTGGTCGCGGTGACGGCACTGATCCACGATTGTGCAAAGGCCGAAGGCGCGACGAGGAGGACGAGTAGAAGAGGAACAGATACTAAGAGAACCCGAATGAATCTACACATGGCCCAATACAGAAACGATCCACAACCAGAAGAGCGAGGGGGAGTCGCTTCATCCGTTTCGTTAGGATTTAAGTAAGAATTGCAACTCGATGATAGGGCGCGCAGAGCGCAGTGCAACGCAGGATGCACTAGTCATTCGGACCATGAACCTTTGGATCTTCCGCGAATGGGAAATGAGACCGTTAGGAAGCGACTGCTTGGATTAAAACCCGCCGATCCTCAACTCAATGGCCTTCGAGGCTGAGTTCGAGGAAGACCAGGTTAACGTCGCGGTCTGGCTTCGGTCGGGACATTACAGAAGAAACCGGCAGCGTTCCAGCAATTCGTCGGCGCGAGTGTTGCTGGGCCCGCATTCACATCGCGAGTTTTTGGCACGTACATTATGCAGTTTGCGTCGCGAGCACCGTTGCGAGCTCTTCAGGATGGTCCACCGTGACATCCGCTGGTTCGCCCTCGAGCGTGTGTGGCGCGAAGCCGTAGCTGACGCCCACCGTCCAGAGGCCGGCGTTGCGTCCGGTGCGCACGTCCACATGCGAGTCGCCAACAATCACGGACTGCTCCGGACGCGCTCCGCTCTCGGCCAGCAACTGGCGCGCTCCTTCGGGATCGGGCTTCTTGGTTCGGAAGCTGTTGCCCCCGTAGACTTGCGAAAAATACTTTCCCATTCCCAGCGCCTCAACGATTGCGCGCGAAGGATTCACCGGCTTGTTGGTCAGCACGGCCATCTTGCGCGGCTCGCCATTGGACGACTGCTGAATAGCTCGCAGCGCCTCTACGATTCCTTTGTAAACCGTGGTGTGATCTAGCTTGTGTTCCCGGTAGTAGGAGAGGAAGAACTCCAGGCCTTTCCGAACCAGCGCCTCATCGTTCGCCTCGGACCCCAGCGCCCGCTTGATCAGAATCGGGGCACCGTCGCCAACGTAGCTGGCGATGACATCGTCGGGCAACTCCGGGCGTTCAATGTGCCGCAGCGCCGCATTCACCGAATGCACCAAGTCCAGACGCGAATCGATCAGCGTGCCGTCAAGGTCGAAGATCACCAGTTTGATGGTGTGCGGGTCAAAAGAGCGGCGGGTTTGAATCATGCACTCTCAGGATAAATGATCCATGTCGCAACTTATCGTGGAAGATCCGTTCGAACCCGGCGAAGAAGCATAACGGTCCAAAAGGTTCCCATTGATAAGAAAGCGAAGCCAAAGAGCAGATCTCAGGCCATCTGTACGCCAGACGGCTGAGGATAACCTGCTCTAGCCCCATCCCAATCCACGCCCCTCCAAGAAAGGAGAAGCTTACTGCTGACCAAATAAGCTCCTTAATCGTTCGCTTTTTCACCAGGCTAAGATCCATTCGCGTTCCTCGCTGCGCAAGATCTTAATTTGAGCTTGACATATTCCATATTTCCAGTAGTATCGAAATATGTTGAGCGCGTCCACCAAGACTTCTTCATCCCCTTCGAATGATCGAGTCGCCCGCTACGCTGACATGTTCTCGGCTATGGGCACCGAGCCTCGCCTTCGCATCATGCAGCTTGCTGCTTCGCGCGCATCCCGAAGGCCTGGTCGTGAGCGAGATTCAGCAGGAACTTGAAATCCCCAACTCCACACTTTCCCATCATCTGGACAAGCTGAGAACCGAAGACCTGGTCGAGGTGAAACGCGAAGGCACCTTCCTGCGCTACACGGCGAACACCGGCGCTCTCCAGGAACTGCTGCAATTCCTTTATGCCGAATGCTGCACCCGCAACAAAGCCGTCAAACCGCAGGACATAGTGCAAATCTGCAAATAGGAGTCTTTATGAGACACTGAAACCGCCGACATCAAGGAAGTCGTAAAACAGAAATATGGCGAAGCCGCGCTGCGCGTGAAGACCGGAGGCAGTTCCTGCTGCTGTGGAGCCGCTGCCCGACACCGGATGCGCCGACCCGATCACCAGCGAATCTCTACGATGCGGCGCAGATCGGCCAGATCCCGGAGCAGGCGCTGCTGGCCTCGCTGGGTTGCGGCAATCCCACCGCGCTTGCCGAACTAAGCCCGGAGAAACCGTGCTCGACCTCGGCTCCGGAGGCGGCATCGATGTGTTGCTTTCGGCGCGACGCGTGGGGCCCACCGGCAAAGCGTACGGACTCGACATGACCGACGAGATGCTGGCTCTCGCCAACGAGAACAAAAGCAAGTCGGGCATCGAGAACGTCGAATTCCTGAAGGGTGAAATTGAGAAGATTCCGCTTCCGGACAATTCCGTCGACGTGATCATCTCGAATTGCGTCATCAACCTTTCCGCCGACAAAGATAAAGTGCTGCGCGAGGCGTTCCGCGTTCTGAAGCCTGGCGGACGCGTTGCCGTTTCCGATGTTGTGACCCGTGGCGAAATGCTGCCTGAAATCCGTCAGAGCGTAATGGCCTGGGTTGGATGTATTGCGGGTGCCCTGGAAGAGAACGAGTACCGCGGCAAACTGTCGGCGGCTGGATTCGAGCAGGTCGGAATCGAGCCCACTCGCATATACCGCGCCGAAGATGCCCTGGAATTTCTCTCCGGCCAGCACATTGACGTTAACGTGATTGCGGCTGAGGTGGATGGCAAGTTCATGAGTGCCTTCATCCGCGCCCAGAAGCCGACTGCATCAAAAAATCACGCCGGGAATTGCTGTCACTAAACGTTAGTCAAAACGAGCACGAACACAATGCCGCGACACTACAACGTATTGTTTCTTTGCACGGGCAACTCGGCGCGCTCCATCATGGCGGAGGCGATCCTGAATCAGAAAGGCCGGGCGAACTTCACTGCCTACAGCGCGGGTAGCCATCCTGCGGGGCGAGTGCGTCCAGAGGCGCTGAGGCAGCTGGAATCGGCACATCTTCCTACTGCCGGATTGCGCAGCAAGAGCTGGGACGAGTTTGAACGAGCTGACGCTCCCAAGCTTGACTTCGTCTTCACGGTCTGTGACAACGCGGCCAAGGAAGTCTGCCCCGTGTGGCCGGGACAGCCGATGACGGCGCATTGGGGAATTCCCGATCCGGCTGAAGTGCGAGGCACGGACGAAGCAGTGGGGAAGGCTTTCCGGGAGGCTTTCTTTCTGCTGGACCGAAGGATTAGCCTGTTTCTGTGCCTTCCTCTCGCCACTCTTGACAGCCTGGCGCTACAGAAAGAGTTGCGAGATATCGGACGTCAATGAACTCGAACCGGCACATCGCCGACCCGGACCAAAGGTTGAAAATCTCATGACGTCTACGGTTTCATCCCGCCTCAGTTTTCTGGACCGCTACCTGACGTTATGGATCTTCTCGGCCATGCTGATCGGCGTGGCGGCGGGATGGGCTCTGCCCGGCATCGTGCCTTTCCTCAATCGCTTCAGCGTGGGCACCACCTCGGTCCCCATTGCTGTCGGCCTGATCCTGATGATGTACCCGCCGCTGGCCAAAGTACGGTATGAGGAGCTTGGCGAAGTCTTTCGCAACAAGAAAATTCTTGCTCTTTCCCTGCTGCAGAACTGGGTGATCGGTCCGTTGCTGATGTTTGCTCTAGCAGTCATTTTCCTACGCGGATATCCCGAGTACATGGCAGGCCTGATCATGATCGGGCTGGCGCGCTGTATCGCCATGGTGATCGTTTGGAACGAACTGGCCCGGGGTGATACTGAGTACGCCGCCGGCCTCGTGGCCTTCAATTCCGTCTTTCAAGTGCTGTTCTATTCCGTCTATGCGTGGGTATTCGTCACCAAGCTGCCGGAGTTGTTCGGCTTGCACGGCTCGGTGGTCAACATTTCCATCCGCGACATCGCCCAAAGCGTCTTCATTTATTTGGGCGTGCCGTTCCTCGCCGGCATGATCACGCGATTCTTGCTGCTGCGCGCCCGAGGCAAGCAGTGGTATGAGAGGAAATTCATTCCGAGAATCAGTCCCATCACCCTGATCGCACTGCTGTTTACGATCTTCGTGATGTTTTCCCTGAAGGGCCGATACATCGTGCGCCTGCCTCTGGATGTGGTGCGCATTGCCATCCCGCTGCTGATCTATTTTGTGGTGATGTTCCTGGTGTCCTTCTACATGGGACGTAAGCTGGGAGCGGACTATTCCAAGACGGCGACTCTGTCGTTTACCGCCGCTAGCAACAATTTTGAACTTGCCATTGCCGTCGCCGTCGCGGTCTTCGGAATTAATTCTGGCGCTGCCTTTGCCGCCGTAATCGGACCCCTGGTTGAGGTCCCAGCGCTGATCTCCCTGGTAAATGTCGCTCTCTATTTCCAGCGCCGCTACTTCGGAGAGGTCGTTGCCGCGACGCCATAACGGCACCTTCGAGGGGGTAGGGGCGCGCAGGTAACAACCTTTTGGTCACGTGGTCCGACCGGTATTTGTTTTCACTTCTCTACTTTTCCAACCTCTCGTTCCCATATACAATCCAACAGGTTCGGCGAGATGCAGGAATCGCTGCAGGACCGGTGGGAATCTAAGAGACCAGGGAACCAGGATCCGGATGGCGACGAAAACCGATCCCAAGCTGGCCATCGCGGCCAACGGCACAAAGAAAGCCAAGTTCTACGAAGGGCTTACCCGCGAGCAGCTCATCCAGGCTTACCGCTTCATGTATATGTCCCGGCGCATCGACGACCGGGAAATCCTGCTCAAGCGCCAGCAGAAGATCTTCTTTCAGATGTCCGGCGCCGGCCATGAAGCCATTGGAGTTGCCGCCGGCCTCGCGCTCAAACCGGGCTACGACTGGTTCTATCCTTACTATCGCGACCGCGGATTGTGTCTCGCCCTGGGAGTCCAGCCCTACGACATGTTCCTGCAAGGCGTGGGCGCGGCGGACGATCCCAGTTCCGGTGGCCGGCAGATGCCTTCGCACTGGAGCCATCCCCACCTGCACATCGTGACCCAGTCTTCGCCAACCGGGTCGCAAATCCTGCAGGCAGTGGGATGCGCCGAGGGGGGACGCTACCTGGCGCACCATCCCAACGCCGCAGAAATTCCCACATCCGGGACTCCGGACTATCGCCGCTTCAAGACGGTTTCCTCCCAGAAAGACGAGATCACCTACGTCTCTCTCGGAGACGGGACCTCGAGCGAAGGCGAATTCTGGGAAGCCATGAACGCCGCCGCTCTGGGCAAGCTGCCGGTTATCTTTTGCGTGGAAGACAACGGCTACGCGATTTCGGTTCCGGTGGAAGCGCAGACTGCCGGCGGCAGCATCTCGCGCCTGGTTTCCGGATTCCCGAATTTTCATTTCGAAGAAGTGGACGGAACCGATCCGGTCGCCAGCTTCGGCGCATTCCAACGGGCCGCCAAGTATTGCCGTGAAGGGCTAGGGCCTGCGTTCGTCCACGCGCATGTCATCAGGCCATATTCGCACTCGCTGTCTGACGATGAGCGCCTCTATCGCCCTGAGGTCGAGCGCGAGCGGGACGCCCAACGCGATCCCGTCAGCCGCACGCAGATGTTCCTGCTGCGGGAGGGCATTCTTGACGACAAGGGAATCACTCAGCTTGAGAAGGAAGTCGAGGCGGAGCTGCAAATCGCAGTCGATCGTGCTCTCGAAGCCCTACCGCCTGCGCCTGAGTCGGTGATGAACTTTGTCTACTCCCCAGATCTCGATGTGACCTCTTCGATCTTTGACACGCAGCCCGCGGCAGAGCTCGTAACGGAAGGGAAGAAGCCCGCGGCCAAAACTATGGCCGACCTCATCACCGCCACGCTGCGTGACGAGATGAAGCGCGACGAGCGCATCGTAATTTTCGGCGAAGACGTGGCCGACTGCAGCCGCGAAGAATATCTGAAGCAAAAGCTGGTGAAAGGGAAGGGCGGCGTCTTCAAGCTCACCTTCGGCCTGCAAAACGAGTTCGGTAATGACCGCGTATTCAATTCGCCCTTAGCCGAAGCTGCCATTGTGGGCCGCGCCACCGGCATGGCCACGCGCGGGCTCAAGCCGGTTGTGGAGATTCAATTCTTCGACTACATCTGGCCGGCGATGATGCAGATTCGCGACGAGCTCAGCGTGATCCGCTGGCGCTCGAATAATGGATTCTCCTGCCCGGTCGTGATCCGTGTCGCCATTGGGGGATATCTCACGGGAGGCGCTATCTATCACTCGCAGTGCGGCGAGAGCATCTTCACGCACATTCCCGGCCTGCGCGTTATCTTCCCTTCGAACTCGCTCGACGCCGCCGGATTGTTGCGGACTGCCATCCGCTGCGACGACCCAGTCTTATTCCTGGAGCACAAGCGGCTTTACCGCGAGTCCTACGGGCGGGCCGCTTATCCCGGCGCGGAGTACATGATCCCGTTCGGCAAGGCGAAAGTCGTTCATCCGGGAACGGATCTCACCGTGATCACTTACGGCGCTGTCGTTCCCCGCGCCCTGCAAGCCGCGCAAAAGTTGGAGCGCGAACAAGGTGTCAGCGTTGAACTGATCGATCTGCGCACGCTGAATCCCTTCGACTGGGAAACCATCGCCGCGTCGGTCGCAAAAACGAACCGGGCGCTGGTGGCTTACGAAGACACAATGAGCTGGGGCTACGGGGCCGAGATCGCCGCCCGCATTGCCGACCGGCTCTTCGACCAGTTGGACGCCCCGGTTCGCCGGGTTGCGGCCAAGGACACGTTCGTCGCCTACCAGCCCATCCTGGAAGACGCGATCCTTCCCCAGCCCAATGACTTGTATTTAGCGATGAGAGATTTGGCGAAGTATTGATCCCGTAGCGCCGGCATCCTGCCGGCTGTTGCGGCGGCGTCTCGCCGCCGCATCCAGCAAGCACACGAACTCGGAGACTACGCCCTGACTCTTTGCGCCACAGGCGTTGACTCGACTGCTGCAATTGGCTTCCCCGCGGTTCCGAATAGCACGCTGTACACGGTTCCGCCGATCGCCCCGCCAATCAGCGGAGCCACCCAGAACATCCACAGTTGCTGGATCGCCCATCCCCCCGCGAAGATCGCCTGCCCGGTGCTGCGCGCCGGGTTCACGGAAGTATTGGTGACGGGAATGCAAACCAGGTGGATCAGGGTCAGGCAGAGTCCAATGGAGATCCCGGCAAACCCCTTGGGTGCGCGTTCGTCGGTCGATCCCATAATCACCATGATGAAAAACGCAGTGAGCACGACTTCCGCCGTAAATCCGGCGAGCAGGGAATATCCTCCCGGCGAGTGCAGGCCGTATCCGTTGGAAGCGAATCCAGCGTGCACATTGAAGTTCGCCGAGCCGCTGGCGATGACGAACAGTACGGCCGCCGCTGCGATCGCGCCCACGACTTGCGCAATGATGTAGGCGGGCAGGTCCGAAGCCGGGAAGCGCTTGCCGGCCGCCAGACCCACGCTTACCGCCGGATTGAAATGTCCTCCAGAAATATGGCCCACCGCATAAACCATGGTCAGAACGGTGAGACCGAACGCCAGCGCGACGCCGGCGAATCCGATCCCGAGTCCGGGAAAAGCTGCGGCCAGCACGGCCGAACCGCACCCACCGAAAACAAGCCAGAATGTCCCAAAGAATTCCGCCGCTGCACGTTTACCGATTGGCATGGCCTGCCTCCTTAGATTTTGAGTTGGAAAAGATTTGAGCTGGGAAGAGAACTGCCCAGCTGAATCGAAGAGAGCCAAAGCCTAGCACACGGGACTGCAAACCAGAAGCAAAATAGGGCTTGAGATCCTCTCGCAGGCGATCCGATTGGGTTAGGCATCTGCCTTGAGTTCATCAGGCCGGTGCTCAAGCCAAGTAAAATCTCCGAAATGGAAATCAAGGTTGTGTTCAGTGCAGATCCTGCCTTCGTTTTGAGCCGAGCTGGAGTTTTCCTTTCCTCGCAACCGGTTCTGCACAATCTGGTTCTCTCCATCCTGCACGCGCGAGTTGCACAGGGCGATCCTGGCCGTTATTGGGTCGCAATTCAAGGGGAAGACGTGGTGGGCGTTGCACTGCAGTCGCCTCTGACATTCCCAGCCACGCTGACGCCGATGGAACCGCGGGTAGCGACGGCAATGGCCGACGCGATTGCGGACGAGGGCATCCCTTTGCCAGGAGTCAACGGAGAGGCGGCGACGGCGGCGATTTTCTCGGGCCAATGGAGCGAGCGTTCCAAATCGGCAGCAACGCCTTTCCAGGGAAACCGCCTTTACGAACTTCTGGAGGTCGGAGAAGTTCCTGACATCGAAGGCACGTTACGGCAGGCGGGTCCGAACGATCGCGGCTTGCTGATTCTCTGGACTCGTGCTTTCCAGATTGAAATTGGCGAGTCTGCTGACGACACTGAACTGCGTGTGGATCGCGGGTTGGCGGCCGGACAACTGTGGTTGTGGGATCGAAACGGAGAAGCGGTCTCGATGGCTGTTGCCCGCGAAGCGGTCGATGGAGTAGTCCGGCTGTCAGGCGTCTATACGCCCCCTGAAAAACGGAAACAGGGTTATGCAGCGGCGTGTGTTTACGCTCTTTCGAAACGGCTGCGTGACGCGGGATATCGCTGCATTCTCTACACTGACTTGGCGAATCCCACGTCCAATTCCATCTACCGGCGAATTGGATATCGCGCCGTCGCAGAAGGTCTCCGCTATCGCTTTGAGTGAGCGCAGGGAAGCTACCCGCGATGAGTTTTTGATCCCGCTCCGGTATTACAAGTAAGAATCGATGCTGATCCATCGACGGCACTGAAACGGAGGCACATGGTGAACGAGTTCGCTAGCGACGTCGAGCGTCATCGCCGCGAGCTGCTGCTCCACTGTTACCGCATGCTCGGATCTTTTCCTGACGCCGAGGACGCGGTGCAGGAAACTTTGCTTCGCGCCTGGCGCTATCGCGACAGTCTGAAGGAGGGGGCGCCATTGCGCCCGTGGCTCTACCGCGTGGCCACGAACACCTGCCTCGATGCGATTGCCCGCGATCAGCGGCGAGCGGTCCTCGCGGCCCGGGCTGCGGCGGATGATGGCAGGATCGGCGAAGCGGAAGATGTCGTCTGGCTGGGCCCGATTCCGGACGCGGTGCTCGAACCGGCCACCCCGCCAGCGAGGACGCCGGAGGCGATGACGCTGATGCGCGAAACCATCGAGATCGCCTTTCTGACGGTAATCCAGCTCCTCACACCGCAGCAACGCGCCGCCTTAATACTGTGCGACGTGCTGGACTGGTCCGCCAAGGATGCTGCCGATTTGCTCGACCTCAGCATCCCGGCCGTAAACAGTGCATTGCAGCGCGCGCGGGCCAGGCTCCGCGAGCGTCTGCCCTCTCGCAAGCCACCGTGGCCTGCCAACGTGGATGCCAGCGCGGCCGAGCGCGACCTGCTAAAGAAATACGTCGAGGCGAGCGAAGCGGCGGACTTTCGGGCTTTCGAATCGATCATCCGCACGGACGCGACCTTCCGCATGCCGCCCGAGCCGGGCACCGCCGCTGGCCGCGAAGAGATGTTCAAGCTATGGGTCGAAGGCGGATTTGGCTCCGAACGATTTGGTCGCCTCCACTGCGTTGTGACCCACGCCAACCTGCAGCCGGCGGTCGCAGCTTACGTGCGGCGGCCCAGCGATTCTACCTGGCGCGCCATGGCGCTGGACGTTCTTCGAATCGAGGACGGCTTGATCACCGAGATCGTGGTGTTCATGCCGGAAAACTTCCCGGCGTTCGGGCTCCCGATGGTAATGGACCTCGATCCAGAGATAAACCAACGGCAAAAGGAGTGAGCTGCTTTGAGGAAAATCAAAACTTCAAAATAGGAAATCAAATGAGAAATCTGATCTACGCAATTGACACGACCTTAGATGGCTGTTGCGACCATACCAAATTCCATCCCGATGAAGAAACGCTTGAGTATTTCACGCACCTCACGCTGGATGCTGACACATTCGTCTACGGGCGTAAAACTTATCAATTGATGGTTCCTTATTGGCCCGATGTGGCGAAAAACCCTTCCCAGCAGACAAAAGCAGATTACGAATTTGCTCAGGCTTTTGACGCCATCAAAAAGATTGTTGTTTTCTCACAGTCAATAGACAGCCCTGAAGGAAACAAAACGAAGATTGTTCGTACGAACCTTCGCGACGAAATACTTAAACTGAAGCAAGAGCAAGGCAAGAATATTTTGGTCGGCGGTGTAGATGTTCCTTCGCAACTTATAAAGCTCGGCTTGGTTGATGAATATCGTTTTGTTGTTGCGCCAATCTTTGCCGGAGAAGGGAGACGGTTGTTTGAAGGTATCAACCTGCAAGAGAAATTGCAGTTAAAACTGGTTGAGACAAAGACTTTTAAATCAGGATGTGTTGCGCTTCGTTACTTGAAACAATGACAGACAAATCTGCGACAAAGGCCATATATTTCGCTGAGCTTGTTGACGAGGATTCAAATGTTCATCTGCCCTGCGGTTGTCGGTGCCCCGACCCTCCTGCAGCACTCTATGTTTGAGTCTCATCCCAAGGAATGACCGGGCTATTCATAGTGCAGCGCCACCATGGGATCGAGCTTGACTGCACGCCGCGCCGGAAGATAGCTGGCCAGAAGAGCGACGCCGGCAAGTAACACCGACACCGCCGCAAATGTGGCCGGATCCGTTGGGCGAACTCCAAAAAGCAGCCCGGCCATCAGGCGCGTCAAGCTAAAAGCTGCGGTTAACCCAGAGATCACGCCCACCAGAGTCAGGAAAAGCCCCCGGCGTACCATCAGCCGCAACACGTCATGCCGGTCGGCGCCGAGCGCCATGCGAATGCCGATCTCGCGAGTGCGCTGCGCCACTGAGTATGAGAGCACGCCGTAAATGCCGATTGCCGCCAACAGAAGAGCAAGCGCCGCGAAGCCGACGAACAACATCGTGTTTAGACGGGGCTGGGTGATCGAGTTATCCACGACCCGTTGCAGCGGTTCGACATTGGCCACGGATTGTTCCTTGTCCAGGCTGTGCACCTGTTCCCGCAGAGAGGCGGCCAGGCTCAAGGGGTCGGTGTTGGTGCGCAAGGCGAGCACCATGCGTCCGGAAGCGCCAGTGACTCCCTGCGAGTGAACGGTATAGACTTCGGGCAGGGCCTGATCCGTCAAGTTGTCGATAATCGAATCCGCCGAAACGCCGACTACGGTCAGCGGTACACCCGCGACGCGAATCCGCTTGCCAATGGAATCAGTGCCGGAGAAATAGCGCCGTTCGAGGGTCTCGCTGATGATCGCTATCTTGGGACTGGTCTGGTTATCGTGATCGTCAAAAAGGCGTCCTCTTTTCAATGGAATGCTCATCGCCTGGAAATAGTCGGGGGTGATTTGAAAGAAAGCCACGACGGGTATATCTTCGCGGCTCCGGGCCGCTGGACGTCCTTCGATCTGCATATCTGTCCAATATCGGCCTCCAGCACCGAGGGGCATAGTCAGAGTTGCGCCGGCGAACTTCACTCCGGGCAGCGGACGAACTCGCTCCAGCAGTTGTTGAAAGAACTCGATGCGCTGCCGCTCGTCGCGGTATTTCGTGAAAGGCAGTGCGACTTCCGCAGTTAGCACCTTCTCCTGGTTGAATCCCGTGTTGACCGATCGCAAATGGTGGACGGTGCTAATCAACAAGCCTGCACCAATTAACAACACCAGCGCCAAGGCGGTCTCCGAAACCACGAGAACATCGCGCACCCAACGCGTGCGCATCCCCCGCGCGACGCTTTGCCAACCTTCTTTTAATGGATCGTTGACTTGGCTCCTGGAGGACTGCAGAGCGGGAATCAGCCCGAAGGCGAGCCCCGTGAATATGGACAAGGCCACGGTGAAGGTGAGAACTCCCGTGTCGATGCTGATGTCCTGTGCGCGCGGAA
The DNA here is from genome assembly GCA_963807095.1 of uncultured Acidobacteriota bacterium. Classification (GTDB taxonomy): domain Bacteria; phylum Acidobacteriota; class Terriglobia; order Terriglobales; family Acidobacteriaceae; genus Sulfotelmatobacter. The sequence goes on from CAWEAF010000008.1 coordinate 110,956, forward strand.
CGTCCTTAGCGGCGAGCGCCCTTAGACCTGCGATTCCCCAGCTGGCCACAAACAATCCGAGTGTGCCGCCAAGCAGTCCCAGCAGGAGGCTCTCCGTCATCAATTGGAGAATCAAGCGTGCGCGGCTTGCGCCGAGCGCCACGCGGATGGCTAACTCCTTCGCGCGAGCCGCCGAACGCACCAGCAGCAGATTCGCCAGGTTGGTGCAGGCAATGAGCAGAACAAAACCGACCGCGCCAAGCAGCAGCATCAGAGTGGGGCGAACGCCGCCCACGATCTGCTGTTCGACGGGAACCAAGTAGGCCGTTACGCCGTGGTCCTCTGGGTATGTTTCTTGCAGGCGCTGGGCGATCGTGCCCATCTCCACATTGGCTTGCTGCAAGGTCATGTTGGGCTGCAGGCGGGCAATCACTCTCATGAAGCGTTGGTCGCGGCCGAACGGTATGCCCGGCGGAGTACTCATCGGTACCCAAAGCTCAACGCCAGGGTTGGGCGACGAAAACCAGGCGGGCATCACTCCGATAACGGTGAAGGGCTCAGCATTGACCGTCACCGTTTTCCCCAGAACAGCAGAGCTACCGCCAAAGGACTTCATCCACAAACTGTGGCTCAGCACGACGACTCGATGTTTCCCCCATTGCTCTTCGTCGGGGGCAAAGGTTCGCCCCAATTGGGGAGCCACACCGAGCACGTCAAAAAAGCTGGCTCCGACCGTCCAGCCGTTCACCTGTACCGGCTCGTGCGCGCCGGACAGATTAAAGGTGCTGGAATACAACGCCGTCATGCCGCTAAAGGCATGGCCCTGCGCCTGCCAGTCGCGAAAGTCAGGCCTCGACACCGTGCTCTGATTAATTCCTCGCGCCTTCTCCGCTGACCATACGTAAACCAGCTGGTTGGGATCCTTGTACGGGAGTGGGTGCAAAAGCACGGCGCTGACTGCACTGAAAATCGCGGTGGTTGCCCCAATTCCCAGCGCGAGAGTGAGCACGGCCACCGCAGTGAACCCCGGGCTCTTGCGCAGTTGACGCACAGCATAACGAATGTCTTGCATTGAGACTTGCATTCGGTTCCCTCGCAGTCACACCTTTTCAGCTTTCTCCAAGGCAATCGCGGTGCCAATCCTGTGCTGGATGCAAACGCGTGAAATGAACCGATCTCGCCCTGCAGAGCCCCTGAAAGAGTGTCCAAACGAGAAAACAGACGTTCGGAATCGGACAGTTCGTATCTTTAGTGATGCGCCGGGTCAACGAAATTGAACGCACCCGACGCGATCGCGTGCTCCGAAACTGAGGCTAGCTGCTGCGTCCGGATTCCTTCTTCAATCGATCCAGTGATTCGGGGGCGATCCATTTCCCGGACTTACGAGCCTTGGAGACGACTCCCCAGGCTTGGTCGTAGCGGTGGCTGTCCGCGTAGAGCATGAGCAGGGGATTGTAGGGGTCGCAGGAGCAGGCGTCGGTGGTAGCGCCGGTGTCGATTGATTTCTCGTAATCCGCGATGGCGGCATCGTAGTTCTTTTGGTGAGAGGACCCGCGGGCGCAGTAGGCGTCGGCCAGACGCGCCCTGCCCAGTGGATTGAGCGCCATCTCGTGCGTGTAGTCGTTGACGGCCTCGTCGAGTTCTCCGGTCGTCTCATGGATCAAGCCGAGTCTGTCCCACGCGAGATAGAGTTGGCTGTCCCTCTCAATAGCCTTCTTGAAATCGCTGGCCGCCGGGGCGAACCACGCCTTCCGGTCGGCTTCACTTCCCACCAGACGGCCGTCAACCACGGCATCGAGTTCGGCCCGGTCGTAATAAGTTACCCCGCGGGTGTAATACGCCTCCGCGCGGGCGGGATCAAGCGAGATTGCCTGGTCATGATCTTTCACGGCAAGGCCGAATAAGTGATCGTAGTCATCCGTGGAGATCAGCTTGAAAGCCCGGCTATAGCGAGCTTTTTCCGAATAGGCACTGCCTCGTTTTGCATATGCCTCGGCGCGCTGCGCGTTGTCGTGAGCTTTCTCGATTGCCTTTGTGGCGCTGGTGATGTCGCGATCGTAACTGCTCAGGTACCAGGACCGGGCGATGCGGGTGCAGCCCGCCAGCGGCAGGAGAACGGAGGCGCACAACAGTGTCGTTATTCTTAAAGGTGCTTTCATCGCCTTGAGTGGAGCGAATCTCTCTACCATGACGAATGACAGAGTTTACATCCCGCGCGCGCCATCGGCGAGTCAAGAAGTGACGGGCATGTCGAGAACGCGCGTTCTGATAAAGGAAATGATTGGAAAGGCTGAGCGATTCGCGCGTCGCTAAGTCAACCTGCAGTCATCTGACAGCTCTGAGATCCGGGCTAGTGTGCGGCGTCGAGTGGGCCTGGTTCTTGTAGACCACCCTGCCCTTCATCACGAAAGCGACGCGGCGCACGGCGGCGATGTCTTTCAGTGGATCACCATCAAGCGCAATGAGGTCGGCCTCGAGTCCAGGTGCGAGGGTGCCGAACGAATGCTAACCGATTTGCGGGACGCCTTGCGGCCGTTGAGAAAGGCACGTGGCTTTTGGGCACCGGGGGACCCGCCGGGCTTGGAAGATCGCGTGCGAAAAACGCTGGCAAACATCGATCCCAATCTGGTTCTCTATGGCGTTGATCCGTATACCAAGGTCGTGAGCGCTGACTTTCAGCAGGAAGAAATGATCTCAACTCTCACTGCACTCTTCGGCCTGCTTGGGCTGGTCCTGGCTGCGGTCGGGCTGTACGGAGTAATGGCGTACACCGTACAACAACGGACCGGGGAAATTGGGGTTCGGATGGCGTTGGGAGCGGATCGTGCGCGGGTCTTAAAGATGATCCTGCGCGGTGCCTTTTCGCAGATAGGCATCGGGATGGCGATTGGGATTCCCGCAGCGGTGGGTGCCGGCAAACTCATGTCGGATCAACTGTTCGGCGTCAAGCCATGGAACCCAGTCAGGCTTGCGCTGGCGGTTTTGATGCTCGCCTTGGCTGCGCTGCTGGCATCGCTGATCCCGGCGCGGCGTGCTGCGGGCGTAGAACCCGTGGTGGCACTGCGAAACGAGTGACCAGGGAATCCAAGTGCGTACATTCCGCCAAAACCGCCCGCGGCGCTTGGAATAACCTCAGGGTCATCATTCTCAAACGACCGGATCGCCGCTATCGAAAGCCTGAGGTTACGAACGCTTTCCCTGCAATCCGTTGCCGATTGTCCGTTCTGTTCAGGAATGCTAGCCTCGAAACTAATGGGTTCTGCCGTCGCCAATCCGTTGAAATCGGGATCTTCCACTCCCGGCCGTGTCGCGGAATGGCTGCAATCGGCAAAGGCCGAAGTTTGGGCAAAGTTTCTGCTATCGCTGGTGGGATTGGGGCTGGCCTTCGCTTCTGCGCTTTTCTCCACCGTTTCCCGCGATGCCGGCAATCTCTGGGCGACCATGGTTCTGGCCTCAACCTCGCTTGTTCTCGCGACTCTGGTCGGACTGGTGACCGTTCCCTACCTGGCGCGGCGGGTTGCCGTTGAACGCTTGCGCGAGTCGTTCGATTACGATGTCACTCGCGCCGGAATCATCTACGTGCTGGTCACGGTCGTAATCGCCATCGCCGCGCTCAATACCGGAAACAACTTGCTCTACATCGTGGTTGCAGCCATGCTGGCCGCGATCCTGGTCTCCGGACTCGCCTCTGCCTGGGTGCTGCGCTATCTCGAACTTGATATCCAGCTGCCGGAGCACGTGTTTGCGGGGCGGCCGGTGCTGGGGCGAATCGTGCTCCACAATCCGCGCCGCTTCTTGCCATCGTTTTCCGTTCGCGTCGTGTCGACCCGAAAGAAGAAAAAGAAGGCGACAACCCAATGGCGGTGGGAAGCGACCACCTTCAATTTCCCGTTCAATCGTCCGCCCGACCAACAGTGGCTGCGACTGCCAGACCGCCGCTTGCGTCGGGTCATGGTCGTGCCGCCGCCTCCCGGTATTTTTCAGGGGATGGCGTACTTCCCATTCCTTCGTCCACGAGCCGAGGCGGTCGCTGACCTGGAGTTGAAGTTTGATCGTCGCGGCCGGCATCACGAGGACAGCTTTGGAGTCGCGACCGGCTTCCCGTTCTCCTTTTTGATTAAAACGCGCCATATCGCCTTGCGCAGGGAAGTGCTGGTGTATCCCCGCATCGAGCCTACTGAGGAAGTATTCGAGATTTTGCCCCTGGTTCGCGGCGAGTGGGAAAGCTTCGTGCGCGGGCGCGGCTCCGACCTCTACCGCATTCGCGAATATCTCCCGGAAGACTCCGCCCGTCTGGTCGATTGGAAGGCGACTGCCAAATCGGGTTCGCTCATGGTGCGCGAATTCGCGCGTGAGGACGCACGCAAGCTTTGCATCGTCTTTGACAACCCACAGGTCGAACTGATTTCTGAGGATTCCTACGAGAGAGCTGTCGAGCTTACGGCGTCTCTAGCCTGGCACTTCTCGCACGAGGACGCGGAAAGTTCTTTCTTGCTCCCCGGCACGCCGCGCACCCGCGACCTGCACGAATTCCTCGCCACGCTCGCGGTGATCAGGCCTGTGAGGGAGTCCAAAGAACGCGAAGAAAAGGGAAGTGCCAGGGACCCACTTTGCGAAATGAATATCACCGACGAGTACAACATCGTCGTCACGGCACGCCCTCGCGGAACCGTTCCGACGGCTCTATGGAATTCGTCGTACTTCGTTTTCGTGGCTGATGTGGAGTCGGCGAGGAGCCAGCCGACCTCTGGCGCCCATTCGTCAGGGAAAATCTTGCCGCCCACGTAGTCAATCCGGAAGTGAGAGTCTCGCGCGCACCGGTTTGTGCCAATGTGGTCCAAATAAGGGTCTCTCGCCAACCTTTTTCGCTTTCCTTCCATCTCCCTTTCGGCATATACTCGCGCCCCGGTGGATGCTTTAGGGCCAGCTCCCTCGTCGGAACCTCGGGAGGTACCAAATGCGTATCTGTGACCTGATCAAGAGTCAGGACACCTATCAAGCGGAACCGGGCCTCACGGTCCTGGAAACCGTCCGTGCCATGGTGGAGCGCAATATTGGCGCTGTTCCCGTCGTCCACAAGGGCAAGCTGGTAGGCATTTTCTCGGAACGCGATCTGATGCGCCGAGTGGTCGCGGAAAGCCGCGACCCGCGCTCTACCTGTCTGGCCGAAGTGATGACCGACGATCCCCTGACCGTCAGCACCAGCGAGGACCTCGAAAACTGTATGGCCCTGATGCGCCGCCACGGTTTCCGCCATCTTCCCGTCTGCCATGATGGACAGCTGGTTGGCATGGTTTCTTTGCGCGATATTCTGCTGCATGATCTCAGTGAAAAAGACGACGAAGTCCGCATGATGCGTGCCTACATCCATTCCATGCCGGACGCGTAAGGTGGATAGCCCCCAGGGCTTTGCGGATCTTTTGGCGCCTATCCATCACGCTGCCTCTACCCCCTACAGGTTTTAATCCCTTAGCACGAAGGTAACTTGCTGCCCGGTGCCCCGGAAGGTAACGTTACGAAGGATTACGGCAGTGCATTGAACGGGGGAGTCTGACAGGGTACCTTTGCATTACCAGACCGAGGCATCACGCCGGGGGGCGGATGCTCGAAGCTGTTGAGACGGCGCTCAGCATTTATCGGTTTTCATACCGTTCCGAGACGAGAAGCATGACCGAAAGAATGAGGGTTTTTTATTTCGCGCTTTGGATCATGCATCCCCTACTTCAAGTAGGGATTGCTGGTTTTCTGCTGCGCCGCGGTCTGCTGAAGAGATTCAAGTTTTTCTTCGCTTACATCCTCACGCAGCTGGCTTCGTTTGCCATCGTTTTCCCGGCGGCGGTCTGGAAAAGTTATGCCGCCGTTTTTTATCTCTACTGGATCAGCATGGCGGTCAGCTCCGCCTTCGGTTTCCTCGTGATCCACGAAATCTTTGTCGACGTTTTCCGCTTATTCCACACGCTACGAGACCTGGGTACTGTGCTCTTTAAATGGGCTGGACTGGTGATGCTTCTGGTAGCCGGTGTAGTGTCGGTCTCCACCGATTCATCTCAGCTGGCGCCCTGGATGCAGGCCATCATTACGTCCCAGCGCTGCGTGCGCATGGTGCAGATTGGGATGGTGCTCTTCCTTCTCTTTTTTGCGCACTATGTCGGTGTCAGCCGGCGTCAGTACAGCTTCGGTATCGCCCTCGGCTTCGGTTCGTTCGCGGTGATCGAGTTGATCCTTATCTGTTCCTGGGTTGGTAATCACCTGAGTGGTCCCGCTATCAGTCTGCTCAACATGTCTGCCTATAATTGCAGCCTGGCACTCTGGCTCAGCTATGTCGCGGTCAAACGCCCCGCCCGCGATGGGGCTTTATCGCTGCTCCAACCGCAACGTTGGGAGCAGAGTCTCACCGACATTCACCATCCGCTTCCTGTCGACTCCTTGATTCCGATGTTCGAGGGTATGGTCGATCGCGCCCTTTCGCGCACTCAACCGCCATTAGCGAACGCTCCCGTGGAGGTCTCCGCCTCGGGCAAAGCTCATGCTGCCGCTGCGACGGGCGGCCTCGGTGAAATCATTCGAGTCATTTCCAAGCCGTAGAATCCCCTGGAGGAAATCGTTTTCCGGACCCAATTTTCTTTGTTCGGATTTCGTAACAAGATTCCAAAGATGATAGCCGCGCGACGAACCTACCTACCCGGGTCGGAATGAGCCTCTCCAAATCCACGTATCTAATTGAAATATAAGCAGATGAGTGGTGCTCGATGCCGGGTCGATTCGGGGGTTCCGCAAAATGGGACGGACAGGAAAAAGGATCCAGCCGAAGGGCCTTGACATGGGCCCTATAATTTGTGTCCGCGTAAATCGGGTAGAAGCCTGAGCTTCAATCAGGGTAAGACCTGAGACGCGGACAAGGAGACGACCCATGAAACGAACAATCAGGATCGCAATCCTGATGGCAGGATTAGTGGGCACTTTTGTAGCAGCCGCCGTCCAACAGGTTCCAGCCGCTGACGGTGGCCCGCTTTATCTGTGCCCACCCCGACAACCAAACTGTCAAACCACCCTGCTGCGCTAGTAAAACTCAGGGACGAGGTCATAGCAAGTAACCGAAGTAACCTGACGTAACTGAAATTTAGGCCGAACACAAAGGGCATGCAATCTTCGGGCTGACGGACATTAGAACCTGTCAGCCCTTATTTTTTCTGCGCCGTAGTTGTTGGCTACGCGGTTTCGGGGTTGGCAAAGAAGCGGTAACCGACGCCCCGCACGGTCAGCAAATGCCGCGGATGCCCCGGATCATCCTCGATATAGCGGCGCAGCCTCACCACGAAATTGTCGATTGCGCGAGTATCGGTGTCCTCTTTCAGTCCCCACACTTCTTCCAAAATTTGCTTGCGGGAAACGACTTTGCCGTCGTTCTGGACGAGGTGCCGCAACAGCTCTGACTCCATTAATGTCAGATGAATCGTGCTGTCCTGCGATCGCAACTCGAGGGCGCCGAAATCGATGGTGCGGCCGGCAAATGAGAACGTATCGAAGTCCCCGGCCGTGGGGGCGTTTTTCCGGGAGTCTTTGTCCGCCGTAGACTGCCCCCCACGCATCCACTCGCGGCGCCGCAGTAATCCTTGCAGCCGTGCCAGCAGGATGGAAAGCTCGAACGGCTTCGCGAGATAATCGTCCGCGCCTGAGGCAAATCCCTTCAGCACGTCCTCCGGACGGCCCCGCGCGGTCAGCATGAGCACTGGGACGTAATTCCGCGCGGCCCGTAGCTCCGACACAACCCGAAATCCGTCCTTTCCGGGCAGCATGATATCGAGGACCACCGCATCAAAACTCTCTTTCTTATCCAGCAGGCGATCGGTCGCCGATTCACCGTCGCCTACGATTTCCGCTTCATAACCTTCGGCTTCCAGGTTGAAGCGCAATCCCTGCGCCAGATGCGCTTCATCTTCTACCACCAGAACGCGGCTCACGCGTTGGCCCCCGGGGTTTGCTTCATCGGCGAATCTTTACTGGGCAACTCGATGACGACGGTCGTGCCTTTGCCTTCACCTTCGCTTTGGGCAAACGCCGTGCCCCCATGCTTCTTGGCAATCGATTTCACGATAAACAATCCCAACCCGGTCCCCTTGATGTGCGCCAGGGAGCGATTGCCCAGCCGATGAAAGCGCTTGAAGATTCTCTTCAGATCTTCGGGAGCGATTCCGATCCCCCGATCCTGTACGCTCAGAACAAGCCGCTTCTGGTCGGGAGTCTCCAGCCGCACCCGGACGTCGACGTGACTGCCGGAATATTTCACGGCATTATCGAGAACATTCGAGACCGCCGTGCGCAGATCCTCCGGGTTGCCCAACACATGCGCTCCGTTTCCATTGCGGCCCGCATCGTCATAGCGCAGGGCCTCCGACTGCAAATGATGCCGGGCCCGCGTGGCTTCCATGCACTCGCTGACCAGGCGCGCAAAATCGACATCTACCTTTTCCCGTCCCGCCTTCTTATGTCCGGCTCTGCCGGCTCTTAATACCTGCTCCACGGTCTCGGTCAGCCGGTCAGCATCGCTCAGCATGAGCTTGTAAAACTCCTGCCTGCGGGCTTCGGGTAGTTCGCGCCGCTGAAGCGTTTCCAGATGCAAGCGTATCGATGCCAGCGGGGTCTTCAATTCGTGAGTCACGGCATTGATGAAGCTGTCATGCTGCTCATTGCGCCGGACTTCCCGCACCAGGAAAATGGTATTCACCACCATCCCAGCGATGATCAGCGCAAAAAATACAATACCGAAGAAAAGCAGCACCCCTTCGCGCCAGTTGAGAATGATCCACCCCACATTGAGGGCGACCGCCAGCGCGACCAGGCCAATGCCCAGGCAGAGGAAGAACACAATGGTTCCGCGGCGGCTCGTGATTCTCATGGCTTCCTGCTGATTTTACCGCTTGCATCGCAAAATCCCAGACGTCAGTACGTTCCCTTGGAACCAACCTCGCGGCGCACCCTGTTGACGGGGTGATCGACATACGTCCCATTTCGTTGTCTAGTTATGATCGTATTAGATCGTATTGATGAGCTAACTGAAATGGTATTATTAACACAGTATTTCTGAGGGGAACTGTGGGTCGCTTGATCGCATCCCGACACACTGCTGTTTTCTTTGCACTTCTTACTTTTCTTCCGCTGACCGTATCCATTTCCGCCGCCCAAAGCGGATATTTCGAGAGCTGGTTTTCACGCGTCGACCGAACTCAGTCCGAACAGCCGCACTGGATCACTCCACTCTTCACGGTGACCCCGCGACTCGAAGAAGAGTTCCGCTCCGACATCACCTGGACGCCGACGCCCGCAGGCGACAATTTGAACTATGGCGGCGGCAAGGGCTTGGAACTGATCCCATCCGAGCATACCGAGATTATCCTCGGAGTTCCTCCGTACCTGGTTCCCGCCACTGGTCCGGCAGGCGGCGGCAATATACCGCTGCTTTTGAAATACCGCCTGCTTGCCAGCAACGAGGAAGCGCACAACTACATAGTGACTGCATTCCTAGGCGGCAGCATTCCCGTGGGTCGCTTCGCCACTCCCCACGGTTCCATTACCCCAGCCCTGGCCTTTGGCAAGGGCTACCACGGCTTCGATTTTCAGAACACTCTTGGGTGGACGATTCCCACCGGCGGCCGCCAGAAAAGCGGGACTCCGATCGCCGAAAACTTTGCGCTCCAATATCGCTTGCTCCACAAACTCTGGCCCGAAGTCGAATGCAATGCCACGTTCTGGCCGAATGGAGACAGTGCCCTGACTGGACAGAAGCAAGTCTTCATCTCTCCCGCGCTGGTTGCGGGACGTTTTCACCTATGGGGGCGCATGGGGATGACCATCGGAGCCGGCGAGCAGATCGCGGTATCTCACTTTCACCAGTACAATCACGCGACGACACTCTCCGTCCGCTTCCCGTTCTAAGATAGCGGCAGACAATGGCGCGCCGGAGGCCAGACCAAATGCCCGCTCATCGAACCCGCAGAACTGAGGAACAAATGCTGCTTCGCCCCCGCGACGCGGCCGTTCAACTGCAAATCAGTTATCCCACCATCAAACAATGGATCTACCACCGCAAGCTCCGCGCCGTACAAACTCCCGGGGGCCATTACCGCATCCCGCAGTCCGAGATTGACCGGCTGCTGTATCGCACGCGAGGCCGCAACGAAGGCGAACGGAGGGTTACGTACCAGCGAATCAGCGGGCGCAATCAGTTGGTCGGGCGGATCGTCGACGTGCGGGTCAGCGGATTGGTAGGCCAGGTCACGTTGTCCGTTGGAGGACAATTGATCACGTCGCTGATCACTTCGGGCGCTGTCCGCGAAATGGGACTGAAGAAGGGCCAAACCGCCGCCGCGCTGATCAAAGCCACCGAAGTGATGATCATCCGCGTTTGAGAAGCATATTTCTGAAACAGGATCAGACGGAAAAGCCCGGGGCAAAAGTCCGAGTTTCTAGACCCCAGTCCGGCGCGGCTGAAGCCGCACCCTTTCGAAACCTCAAGGTTATGCCGCGAATCTCGGAGTCCGGCGCTAGTCTCCGGCTGCTGCGCCTGCTGGTTCCACGGCCGGAGCGATCAGCCTTCCGTTCGGAGCCGCGACCAGCCCTTGCTCAATCTCGGCGAGGTTGATGCGCTTGATATCCCATGCCAATCCGAGTTTCTTGAGGATCCAGATGCCGTACCAGTTCATGTCGACTTCGTACCAGGTAAACCCGTGTGATGCCGACGTCGGATGAGCGTGATGATTATTGTGCCAGCCTTCGCCAAAAGTGAGCAGCGCAACCCACCAACTGTTGGTCGAAAGATCGCGGGTCGCAAAGCGCCGCGTTCCCCATGTATGGGTCGCAGAATTCACCAGCCAGGTGCAGTGCAATAAGACCACGGTCCGCAGGAAAGTTCCCCACAGCAGCCACGGCAAGCCGCCAATCGCGTACAACACGACGCCCAGAATGATTTGCGGAACGTAGTGATACTTGGTCAGCCAGACGTGAACTTTGTCTTTCGCCAGATCGGGCACGTAGCGAGCCAGGGTGGTGGCGTCATGGTGCATCGATTTGCCCATCAGGATCCATCCCATATGCGCCCACCATTTGCCATCGATCGGCGAATGCGGATCGCCCTCCTGATCGGAGAACTGGTGATGAATCCGGTGCGTGGCCACCCAAAAAATCGGACCGCCCTCGAGCGCGAGAGTGGCGCAAACCGTCAAAAAATACTCTACCCATTTCGGCGTCTTGAATCCGCGATGCGTCAGAAGCCGGTGGTAAGCCATGCCGATTCCGAGACTGCCCGCAACCCACCACAAGAACAGTGCAACCAGCAGGGCCTTCCAGGTGAAAAAGAAGAGCGCCGCTATCGCGCCGACGTGAAAGGCAGCCATAAAGAGGGCTGTAATCCAGTTGACTTCGTCTTTCTGAGCTTGAGTTCGTTCCAGATCTGCCAGCTGCATTTGGAAGGAGGGTCCCCGGTCCCTTTAAACTTTAGATGAGCAAACTTTCGTTAACCTATCAGGAGAGATGAGGCGAAACTGTAATACTTGTGTAATAGGGTTTTAAGGGGAATTACGGTCGTAACGGCTATAAAGAACCACAAGGGCTGCGGTTCTAAGAGCCGTCGTGAGGGAGCAGCAAATCGGAAAAGTGCACGCTGTGTCTACGCGGCCTTGCCTTTCACTTGCACACCCGCCCATTTTTCGAGAAGGGTCAAAGTAGCGGCGTAATCCAGATCCTTGTGGCCATCTTCGGTCGCCATTTCATAGATCTCTTCGACGGTCTCAAGCGCCGGAAGCTTCACCCGCGCTTCTTTGGCGGCTTCGAGCGTCAGGCGAATATCTTTATGCATCAGCCGCAGGGGGAAATTCGGGGTGAAGTCCCTTTGCAAAATGAAGGGTCCTTTGTAGTCGACGACTCCGGATCGCACCATGGTGGCCTCGATCAGGGAGAGCAGTTGTTGTGTGTCGACTCCCAGTTTCGTGGCCAGGGTCAGAGCCTCGGCGAAACCCTCGAAAATCAGCGCGATCTGCAGATTCATTGCGAGCTTGGTCGCCTGGCCTTTCCCAGTCTCGCCCATGCGGAAGATTTTCTTTCCCATGGCGGCGAACAGGGGCTTCAGGCGTTCAACGTGTTCTTCGGCTCCACCGACAATGAATACAAGAGTCCCATCGCGCGCGCCGATTTTCGATCCTGTCATGGGAGCATCGACCCAGCTCACTCCCTTCGCTGCAAGGCGCTCGGCAAATCTCAGAGTCGCCGACGGAGAAATCGTGCTCGAATCCGCAATGATCGTGCCGTTTGCCAGCGATGTCTCCGCGCCTTCCTTACCAAAGATCACCTCTTCGACCGCATCGGTATCGGAAACGCAAAGCCACACGACTTCCGAGCCCTGGGCCGCGGCTGCCGGCGTCGGAGCGACTCCAGCGCCTTCCACCAGTTTTCCGGGAGTTCGATTCCACACCGTCACTTCATGACCGGCCTTGACCAGATTTGTCGCCATCGACTGGCCCATAATTCCCAATCCTAGAAACGCAACTCGCATCGAGACTTTCTCCTTCTTTCTAAATCCAAGGCTTGAAGAACGCCTTCGGATTAGATATGACCTGACGGATCGAGGTCAAGCAGACTCTGCCAGTGTGGTCGCACGCCGGTTCCGCGCAGTGACCATCCCGGCCATGCTTCGGCAAGGCTCCGCCAAGATTACTCCCGTCACTGCGCAAATAAGTAAAAAGCAGCCCTCTATGTGGCCATTTCATCTAAGATCAATGGGCGAGAATGACTTTTGGCAGCATCGCCGCTGCTACTCGGGTTTTCCGGTCGAGAGCAAGTAAGATCATCGGGTAGAAGTTCAGCCCCAGGCTCTGTAGAAGGATGATCAAGCAAACGCTTCGCAATCCGGCTCTTCGCAAGCGCGCCACCCAGTTCGGACGCCTGGTGCGTCATTCGGCGGTCACTCCTCGTTCCGGCGAAACCCATAAGCCTCGCTTGGTCACCAACGGGGAACTGGGCGTCACGTTTATCGGGCACGCAAGCTTCTTCGTACAGATTGGCGGAAAGAACGTTGTCATCGATCCCAATTTTGCGCGGTGGCTGTTTGTCCTGAAACGCCTGCGTCGTCCCGGCCTGCGGATCGCCGATCTGCCCGCGATCGATATCGTACTGGTGTCGCACGCGCACTTCGATCACCTGCATCGTCCGTCGCTTCGTGCCCTGGTGCAGAACAACCTGCGCACTCGCGGCGTCGCTCCCGCGGTCGTCATTCCGACGCACGTGTCCGACCTGGTTTCGGACTTGGGATTCTCGGAAATCATCGAGCTGGATTGGTGGAAGAACTCCCGCCACGGAAACCTGTCGGTGACGCATGTTCCGTCACGGCATTGGGGCGCACGTATCCTGAAAGATTCGCACCGCGGTTACGGTGGCTTCGTCCTCAAATCGGGCAGGCATTCGGTCTACCACGCCGGAGACACCGCGTATTTCAGCGGGTTCAGCGAAATCGGGCGGCGTCTGAGTCCCGAACTAGCCCTGCTCCCCATCGGGGCGTACAATCCGCCGCAATTCCGCAACGTCCACACCAATCCCGCCGACGCCACCAAGGCATTCCTCGATCTCAAATCGCGCTGGATGGTTCCCATGCATTACGGCACGTTCCGGCTCTCGCACGAGCCGGTGGAAGAGCCTTTGCAGTTGCTTGATGAAGAAGCGCGTGCGGCAGGAATCCTGGACCGCGTTGTAGTGATGGAAGAAGGCGTAACCCGATTCTTCTAGGCGGGCCGACGGCGAACATTCATTTTAGTGGGCTAACAAGATCCTCAGGTCCCGCAAGTTGTTTCCGGTCGGCCCCGTCTCAATCGCGTCGCCGAGTGCGCAAAATAGTGGATACGCGTTAAAACTCTCGAGCGCCGATGCAGCACTCAGGTCACGTTTTCCAGCGCGCTCGACCGTTGACCCATCAATGACTGCGCCAGCGGCGGGGCTATTTCCGTCGATGCCATCGGTTCCGGCGCTCAAAACAGCAATGTCTTCTCCCACAACCTTTTCGGCGCACACCAAGGCAAACTGCTGGTTTCTTCCTCCGACTCCGGGCTTGGTGAGCTTCACGGTGACTTCTCCTCCCGATATCAGGCACACCGGAGAGTACTGCTTTCTTAGCTCACGCACCTTTGCCAAGAGGTGATCTGCGGCTCGAATGTAGTCCCAGTCATCGCAGGAATTGTCGACATGTACAAAATAGCCGGCGCGCTCGGCCGCAAGGCTGGCCTGCTCGATTGCCGTCCGGTTGGAAAGCACGGTCCACCAGCGCGCGCGTGTGAAGGCGGGATCGTCGGATTTCGGAGTCTCCTCAAGGGCACGACGCTCGAACAATTCCCGAGTCGAGGGTGGTAGTTGCGGCAGAAGTTCGTACTTCTGAGCGATCTGCTGGCAATCTTCGACGCTGGTGGAATCGGGCATGGTGGGGCCAGAAGCCAGCGCATCGGGAGTGCTGTCGGGAACGTCGGAGACGAGGATCGAGACTTGCTGCGCCGGAAACGCGGTTCTGGCCAGACGCCCGCCTTTGATGGCGGAGAGATGTTTGCGAATGGCATTGATCTCGGCGATCGGAGCACCAGAATGCACGAGCGCGGCGTAGGTCGTCACCAGGTCGGCAAGCGAGATTTCATCGTCGATGGGCTTCTCGACAATGGACGACCCTCCTCCGCTGAGCAAAAAGATGACCAGCGACGATGCGGTTTGCGCCTCTAGCGCGCGCAGCATGGCACTGGCCGCTGCAATCGACCCTTCGTTCGGAGTTGGATGTCCCCCGCGAAAGTAACGGAAGCCGCGTAGTTGCGTCTGTGGATCCACCGAGCTTGCCACGATTCCTTCCAGCGAGGAGCCGGCCTGATTGGCCAGAGCCTCAACCATGGTGTGAGCAGCTTTTCCCAGCGCCAGAACGAGCACGCGCGCGTACGAGTGCAGGTCGTAAAGGTCCTCGCAGACGCGCAAGACTCCGCGCTCACATTGCACATGGCGGTCAAATGCATTGGCAATTGATGCCTGATTCAACGCTTCCAGGAAGATGGAACGAGCGGCTTCCCGCATGGAGCGGAAGTGGGCTTCGCGTGCGGGATCGGACATGGGCGTCAATTATAAATAGGGCGCGGTCCCGGGCCGACAGCTGAAAGTGCCGAGATAAGGCTAAGAGCCGCGAACTCAGAGCTAAACGCTAAGAGTTGCTTTCACCCAGTCTTCAATCGATTCGCGCAGTTCGCGCAGCCGGCCTTCGAAAAAGTGATCGGCGCCTTCGACGACGATCAGCCTCTTTGGCTCCGGGACGGATGCGACCAGAGCTTCAAGCTTCGCTTTCGGAGCAAACTGGTCGCGAGCTCCACTGATGAAAAGCTTGGGTTTTCGGCAGTCGTGAAGGAAATCAAACGTGTAAACACGCGGTGCTTCTGCATCCGCGGCTACGGGCACGACGGGAGTTCCAACTCCAATCAACGCACGGACCCTCGGGTCTGCATACGCAGCACGCAATCCGATGGCTGCGCCGAAAGAGAATCCGGCGAACATCAAGGGCAGATGAAACTCCTTATCGAGCCAGTCGAGGGCGGTGCGAACGTCGTCGACTTCTCCATTGCCGTGATCATGCTCGCCCTCACTCAATCCGGTACCGCGGAAGTTGAAGCGCAGCACCGGAAATCCGAAGCTGTTCAGCGCTTTCATGGTGTGAAAAACGACTTTGTTGTGTAGCGTTCCGCCGAACAACGGATGCGGATGGCAAACCAGCGCTGCATGAGTCGGGTGCTCTGCGCCTGCGTTCAGCAACGCTTCCAGGCGCCCGGCAGGACCGTTCAGGTAGAGCGAGCGAATCGTCGAGTTCGATGAGATCACTAATCCAGATTACACAATGGCGTGGCTCGTGTTCAGCGGTTAGCCATTGCTTGGGCGAATAAGTACTGGGATCCAGGTCTGAGGTCCGCAGGTTTGCTATTCTTTCGTCCATGGACGCTGTCACGCTAACGCGACAACTGGTCGATATTGAATCGATCACCGGAAACGAAGCCGCGGCGGGGAACTATCTGTATGGAGAACTCTGCCGGCTGGGATATCACACGCAGAAAATGCCAGTCGAGGGGGATCGCTTCAATCTGTACGCGATTTCACCCGAACACGCGAATCCGGAGATCACCTTTTCGACCCACATGGATACGGTACCTCCATTCATTCCCTCGTCGGAAGATGCGGAAAAGATCTACGGTCGCGGATCTTGCGACGCCAAGGGGATTATCGCGGCGCAGGTCGCAGCGGCTGAGCGCTTGCGCCATAGCGGAATCCATGTTGGTCTTTTGTTTGTCGCCGGCGAAGAGCGCGACAGCCTGGGCGCGGCGGTCGCCAACCAACATGCGCCTGCGGGATGCAAATTCCTGGTGAATGGCGAACCGACCGAGAATCAGCTTGCCCTGGCTTCGAAAGGGACGCTGCGAGTCGAGATCACGGCGCGCGGGCGGATGGCGCATTCGGCGTATCCGGAGCTGGGAGTGTCGGCGATCGACAAGCTGATTCCGGCGCTGTCGCGATTGCGGGAAATGCCTTTGCCTTCCGATCCGCAGGTTGGTCCTTGCACGTTGAACATCGGGCTGCTTGAGGGCGGACGCGCGCCCAACGTGATTCCGGACTACGCGCATGCCGACCTGCTTTATCGTCTCGTCGGAGAGTCGGCCGATTTGCGGCGACAGATTGCGGCGGCCGCCGGAAATGAGGTCGAGGTAACGTTTCCCCTGGAGCTTCCATTTCTGCGTTTGCGGACGGTGGACGGGCTGCCCACCATGATCGCCGCGTTCACGACCGACATTCCAAAGCTGACAAACTGGGGCGAACCGTTGCTGCTTGGTCCGGGATCGATTCATGTTGCCCACACCGAAGGCGAATACATCGAGAAGCGTCAATTGCGCGACGCGGTTGCGTTGTATTGCCAAATTGCGAAGGAACTGCAGGGGCTAAAACCCGATAGTACCGGGGATTAGCGCGGCCCGAAGGGCCGCTCTTCCACGGTTGCGGATGCCTGATCGTACGCGCACGATCGCGCACGCGCGGCCGGACGCGGACGGTCGCACGCATGGTTGCGCACTACGGTTGTTGATGTACGGTTGCACGCGCAGGGTCGCGTACGAACCTTTTCGCTCGCTGTGCGAGTGCGACGCGGAACCACCATCTACTGCAGACCCCAAGTCATATCCACGTGGATGGGGATTTCATTTTTAACCGGCATGGTGAGGAGGGAAGGAGGTTCGATTTTGAAATCGCTGAGCGTTGCCGGGATGGTTCCGACGATATGTTTATCCGCCCCTTCAGTTGTCACCTGAAGTGGGACTTGCTGAAAGTGGGCGGTCTGGCCCGCGAACTGGATTTCAAGATCGGCCTTGATGGTGCTGGACGAGGCTACAGACTCGGGGAGATGAGTACGGACCGTTACCATGGGAAACTCGGCTCCGCGGGTGACCTGAATCATGTGCAGGTCGCGGTTCGAGTCGCCGGAATCGAAGGTCTTAACGGGAACGGCAATCAGGAAATCGCATTGCCCGTCATGGCAGATGCCTTTGCCGCGGGCAGTGTGACTGGTTCCGTCGGTCTGGTGCAGCGGGTGCGAGACATGGTACGTGATGGTGCTCTGTTTCAGGACCCATTGTTGGTCGGCGGCGAAGAGAGTCGAAGCGGCGAGCAGGACGAACAGCAGCGGCAGTTTCTTGTTCATGGGTCCCTAGAACTTAAACGAAACGGATAACAGTGCGGCGCCGAAAGCTGCGGCGGTGACAATCGCCACCGGACCATGGGCTTGGGCGATGCCGTGCACTTTCTCTCCATTGTTCTTCTGGCTGAAGGCGATTGCTCCTAGGATGGGCGTGGCGATCATGCCCGGGCCATGAATCCATGCCATGGCTTCATGGAACTTGATTGGGCCGCGCTTCTTGGTTCCCTTGATTCGCGGGGCCCGGATCGCATAGTACGCGGTAATGCCATACAGATCGCCCGTGAGCGCGCCCAGAGCTACGTGTAGATCGCGGGACGCCGTGCCTTCGCTTTTTCCTCCAGCGTTAAGGGATGTCACGACCGACGCAATCATCGGAATGGTGGTAATCAATCCCATGCGCTGATGGATCTTCAGCATGTGAGTACGTTTGTCCAGGAGCGCCTGCTCCTGGGCGTTGGCCTGCGTTTCGGACTTCGAGAAGCCAAGGTCTTCCAAGGATGGTTCAGACTTGTTCGGAGCCGGCGCGTTGGGCAGGTTCTGAGACGAAGACCCGCTCGGAGTCGGAGACAGGGTTAGATCCAACGTTTGCCGCGCTCCAGCAGTCAATGACACTTTTTGCGACGCTGAGCTACTCTCGTTCGTGACGGACACTTCATAGTCGCCGGCCGGTAGATCGGAGACATTGTAGTGTCCCGAAGAGTCAGTCTCGGCTTCCGCGGTTTCGCCGGTGGATAAGTTCTTGATGGTGACCTGCGCATTCGGCATCCCTTTCCCGTGCAAGTCGGTAACAGTGCCGGAAAGCGCGGCACGCGATTCTTGCGCAGACATGCAACTGGCGGACAGAAGAGCAACAAATAGATAAGCTAATGCGGACGACGCCTTGTTCGGGCATGCATTCATGTCAGAGTTTTCCCCATGACTGGACGACTGGAGATTGTACGTTGGGAGATGCAACAATTCACCCGCGAGGATGTATTGTTTATTCCGTTTCCTCAAACCAGTGCAGGCTTGCCGGAAATGAGAAGGGTGTCGGGACCCAATAAAATACGGCGTGTGACAAAAGACGAAGGGCCGGGATTGCTCCCGGCCCCCGTTGAACAGCGTAGCAGTTAGAACGAGAATCGCGCACCCAACTGGATGAGGCGCGAGTTGGTGAAGCTCCGAATGGCAACGCTGCGGCCAAAGCGAGGATCGGCCACGTCTCCAACCGGGTTAGCGAAATTGGTGTGATTGAAGATATTGAAGAAGTCGATGCGCACTTGCAGCAACTTGCCTTCAGTAATCATCGTTTCTTTGGCTAGACTCGCATCTGCGTTCCAGAGGCCAGGGCCTTTGAAGTAGCCGCGAGGCGTGGTGCCCAGGGTTCCCAGTGCGTTATCGGTGAAGCTGCTGGGATCAAAATAGTAGTTGGGCGCTCCCCCGAATTTTGCCGTACGAGGATTCAGCGCGGTTGGCCGTGTGACGACGTCCGGACGGTCCGGACACGAGTAGAACGTCCAGTTCTCCGAGCAGGTCATTGAAAGCGAATTGGAGTCCTGGAAGTTGATGGGGAAACCAGCTTGAAGGGCATTGTCCCCGGTAAACATCCATCCGCCAAAGGCTCGTTTGGCGATGCCACCCCAGTTTTGGCCGATGTTGGGTATGGTGTAAATCCAGGCCACCACCCAACGCTGGCGAGCGTCAAATGCCGAGCTTCCATAATCGCGCCCGAACCGGCCATACGGATCAACGCCGCCGGCAGCCAGGAACGAGGTGTCCTCGAAGCTGGAACTGACGTCGAGTGCATGAGACCACGTGTAGGCGCTGGTGAACTCCAGCCCGTGACTCATGTGCTTGTCCACGGAGAACTGAAGCGAGTTGTAGTTGGACCAGCCGCCGTTGGTTTGCTGGCCACTACTGGCCCAGACGTCGCCCGGATATGTCGTGTAACTCGGGAAAAGAACCGCTAGGTCGGCCGGGTCCTGGGCACAGGTAACTCCGTCAACAACGGTGGGAAGGGTGAGACAATTCTGGACGCCAGCAGGCGTCGTCGGATTCATGGTGTTCGAGGTGACCAGAGCAGAGCCATGAGAACCGACGTAGCCGAGGCTCACGATCATCTGGCCCGGCAATTCGCGCTGCAGGGTTAGGTTCCAGTTAAAGGCATGAGGAACAGTGAGGTTCTTTCCGTTCACACTAATAATAACTGGAAGGAACTGGCTGAAATCAGGCGTTGCTCCCGGAGCGGGCGGCGCATAGGGGAATGGCTGCGTAACACTCGCTCCATTGTTGATATCCGCGAACGGGTTGGGGAACGCAGGATGTGTGGCTCCGTTGGTGCTTAAACCAAACGGCGGAATTCCGAGGTCCTGCAGGTTCATCTCCTCCTCGGAGCGGTTGAAGTACATGCCGAAACCGCCGCGAAGGGATGTCTTGCCTGCGCCGCCGGTGAGCCGGCCCATATCCGGACTCCAGGCAAAGCCAACACGCGGACCAAAATGGTTGTACTTGGTGGTTGGGCCGCCGTACTTGTTGCAGCCCGGGTCTCCCGGCAAGGTGTAAGCGATTGGAGCAGTCGGGAATACCTTGGACTGAACGCCCGGTTGGAAGCAAACGCGGGAAAGACCGTTGTCCTGGAACTCCTCAATCGGAGTATCGATCTGATAGCCGGTTCCTAGCGTCAGAGTCAAATTGTTCCGAACACGCCACTGGTCCTGCGCATACCCGTAATACTCGTACGCTTGCGCAATGATCGTGGAGCCAGACTGCTGATTGTAGGTGGCCGGAACGCCTAACAGGAAGTCCAGCCCGGGGTCGCCGGTCGAGAATGCACCTGATGTGGCGAACGAGTAGGAGCCGTTGTTTCTGGCCAGAAATGGGTTCCACACCTGGAACTTACGGCCGTCAAAGCCGAATTTCAAAGCGTGCTTTCCTTTGGTCCAACTGAAGTTGTCCGTGAGTTGGTAGGTCTGGTCTTTGCGGGGTTGCGGTCCGTTGGTGGTGCCTCCGATAGTGAAGTATCCCGAGACCCCGACGGTGGTTAAGTCGGCTTGCGCTGGCGCCTGCGGGTTAATGTTAAAGCCGGCGCTGCTGGGCAGCCTCACGTGTTGGGGCTGGCCGGTCGGGAAATTCAGACGAGTGTATCCGGCTCGCAGCTCGTTCAGGATGTTGGGGCTAAAGGTGTGGGTCCAAGATGAGGTAAACATCTTGGTGTAGGGGATGCTGGAGTCGCCGAAACCGGGCAGTGTTGCACCCGAGAACGGCAGATCGTTAAGGTTCGACTGATCGTTCGCAGCGGCGTTAAACCAGATCGCATCGTTCTGGCTCAGGGTGAAGTCCATGCGGCCAATGTGCTGGTTGATTTTCTGCCGGGTAAGGGGCCCCCAGGAGAAGGCACCGGCGGCGTCGCTTGTCGTGGGAACGTACTTGCTGGTAAGAGCGGCTGACGTCGCGTTGTAGAGAGAAGGAGCAACCGTCACGACACCTGCAGTCGCCGGGAAGCAGGTCGCCCACGTCGTCTGGCCGGGGCAACTGGCGAGCACACTCGTTAGGCTCGCTGGAATGGTTTTAGTGCTGAGAGAGCCCTTGGATTCGGCCCATGTGCCGGCTAGCTGATTGTTGGTAAACACTTTCTGGGTGTTCACCGTCTGAGGGACAGCGGCTCGGGTGTTCTGCAGGCTATAGAAGAAGAACAGCTTATTTCTCCAAATTGGGCCGCCGATCGTTCCTCCGTACTGGTTCTGGTGAATCTTTGGAACCTGTTTTACGCCGCTCCTGATCTGGAAGTAGTTGGCCGTGTTCAGGAAAGTGTCGCGGTAGAACTCGAACGCGCTGCCATGGAACTTGTTGGTTCCGGACTTGGTGGTGGCGTTCATGATCGCTCCCGAGTTACGGCCGAACTCAGGATTGATCGTGTTGGTGATCATCTGGACTTCCGAAATCGCGTCGGGGCTGGGACGCACCAGGGGCGAGTTCAGTGGCAGATCATTGGCGTCGTTTCCGTTGATCAGGTAGCTGTTCTGCTGGGCCTGGCTGCCGTTGGTGGAGTAGTTGGTTCCGAAACGCGTATCAGGTGTTACCACACCCGGCATGGTCTGCTGCAAGCCGATCCAGTCGCGGTTCAGCGAAGGAAGCTGAATGACTGCATTGGCCGAGATCGTCGCTCCCAACTGCATGCTTGTGCTCTCGACCTGCACCGGATTCGCCGAGACTTCGAGAGTCTCGGAGACGGCGCCCAGTTGCATGCCGATGTTCTGGACATAAATCTGGTTCTGGATAATCTGGATACCGCTCGCCTCGAAAACCTTGAAGCTCGCCTTGCTGGCTCTGAGCTTATAGGTACCCGGAGTCAAGCTCACGAAGATGTAGCCGCCGTCGGGCTCCGATGTGATCGTCTTTACCAGACCCGTTCCAACGTTAGTGAGGGTGAGTTGGACGCCGGGTAAGGATGCCCCCGTGGCGTCGGTCACGACCCCGCGGATACGGCCGTAGAGTTCGTCGGCGTTGGCCGAGGTGACCAGGAATACACACAGAACCGCTGAGAAAGCTGCGATGAGCCATTGCGCTCTAAATCGACTGAAGCGTTGCACGCCCTGTTTCATATTGATCTCTTCTCCTAAGAAGTCGAACTTTCGAACCGATCAGGGATAGACCGCCTTGGGAAGCGCAAGCGATAATGGACTGCCCCCTTCAAACGCCTGCCCGCGCAACAATCTACTAGCAAGTAACAATCCAAGACAATCGGACGTTAAGACATTGTGTTTTCAGTGAGTTGAGAAACAAATGTTCTGTTGTTGATACCAAAAAACATATAAGTCAAGGAATAGTCTATGGACTTTAGTAACCTCTTGGGGAGATTGGGCTTTGGGTCAGGTTCGCCACCCTCCTCCTGATAGCGGCCAAGGGCGGAGGAAGTCTGGGGACTTCTGCCGCGTGCGGGTGGGATTTGAAGAGGTTCGGAATTCAAAGATAGACTGAGTCGATGACGACCACAGCGTCCCTCAATTCACTCGCCCGAGCCTCTTCGGCGTACCTGCGATCTGCGATGCACCAGCCGATCCGCTGGCATGAGTGGGGCGAGGAGGCGTTTGCCACGGCCCGGCGCGAGGACAAGCCGATGCTGCTTGATGTCGGGGCAGTGTGGTGCCACTGGTGCCACGTGATGGATCGGGAGTCGTACGACGATCCAGCAGTGGCGGCAATTGTGAACGAGCATTTCGTGGCGGTGAAGGTGGACCGGGATGAGCGTCCCGATATCGACAGCCGCTATCAGGCAGCAGTGCAGGCCGTGAGCGGACAGGGCGGGTGGCCTCTGACTGCGTTTCTGACGCCGGATGGAAAGCCGTTTTATGGAGGAACATATTTTCCGCCGCAGGATGGGTATGGACGTCCGAGCTTTCGGCGAGTGCTGTTGAGCATTGCATCGGCCTACAAAGAGAAGCACGGGGACGTGGTTGAGCAGGCCGCAATGGTCGAGTCGGCGATTGCGCAGTCGGAATCGTTTGCCGGGCGGAGCGGGCGAGTGACGGCGGGAGCGGTCGCCGCGATGCAGGAATCTGCGCTGAAAATGTTCGATCCGCAGCATGGAGGGTTTGGACAAGCGCCGAAGTTTCCGCATCCATCGGTGTTGGACTTGCTGATTGAGAGATATGCGAGAAGCAGCGAGGCCAAGCCTTCTTCCGCGGGAGAGCTGGGGACGGGTCCCGCAAGTAATCCTCAGCTCAGAAATGTTGTGGTGACCACGCTCGAGAACATGGCGAGGGGCGGCGTGTATGACCAACTGGCGGGGGGATTTCATCGCTATTCGGTCGACGAACGTTGGGTTGTCCCGCACTTCGAGAAGATGTGTTACGACAATTCGGAACTGCTGAAGAACTATGTGCACGCGAATCAGGCCACAGGCGAGGAATTGTTTGCGGATGTCGCGCGGGACATCGTTCGATGGATGGACGGGTGGCTGTCAGATCGGGAGCGGGGCGGATTCTACGCTTCGCAGGATGCGGATATCTCGATGGAGGACGACGGAGACTATTTCACCTGGACGCTGGAGGAGGCGCGCGCCGTACTCAGCGAACCCGAGGCACAGGTCGCCGCATTGCGCTATGACATCAACGAAGTGGGAGAGATGCATCACAATCCGGCGAAGAATGTGCTGCACGTGCGCGCGTCAGTCGAGGAGATTGCGCGCCGGATGAATCTCGATCTCCTGCGCGTAACAGAGTTATTGGCTTCGGCGAAGAAAAGAATGTATGCGGCGCGGCTGCAGCGTCCGACTCCGTATATCGACAAGACGGTGTACGTAGGCTGGAACAGCTTGTGCGTATCGGCGTATCTGGAAGCGGCAAAGGTGCTCAAGCTTCCAGAGGCGCGGCGGTTTGCCCTGCGCTCGTTGGACCGGGTGCTGGCCGAGGCTTACAAGGCCGGCGATACCGCCGGTGGCTCGGGCGAGGGTGCCGGCGCAGCACGATTGTTGCATGTGGTGGCCTACTCCGATCCAAAGGCGGAACACCGGGAAGTCCCAGGGATGCTGGAGGATTATGCCTTTACCGCGCTGGCTTGTTTGGACGCATACGAAGCTGCGGCGGATTTCAGTTACTACAAGTTTGCGCAGAAAATCGTGGACGCGATGATCGCGCGGTTCTTCGATTCGACCTCAGGAGGATTCTTTGACAGCGAGCCCGAGCCTGAAGGGAGGAATTTTGGCGTGCTGGCGACGCGGCGGAAGCCGGTGCAGGACTCGCCCACGCCGGCGGGAAATCCGATGGCGGCGATTGCTCTGCTGCGAATGCGTCACTATTCGGGAGATGCGGGATACCGCGACAAGGCGGAGCAGACACTGGAAACATTCGCCGGAGTGGCGGGGCAGTTCGGAATTTTCGCCGCGACCTATGGCATTGCCACGGTGCACTTGCTCGACAATCCCACCGAGGTCGTAGTCATTGATGAAGGCGACGGTAAGGCAGACGGATTATGGACCGGCGCTGTCGAACGTTTTGCTTTCCCGAAGAGCGCGCTGCGGCTGGCGGCGAATCAAGTGGTAGCCGAAAATCTTCCGCCAGCGCTGGCAGAAACACTTCCGAAGCTTCCACCGTTAGGCAAGGGAAAATCCTTTGCTGTGCTCTGCTCGGGGACGGCCTGCCAACCTCCCGTGTTTAGCGCCGAGGATCTGCGGAGCAGGTTGCAGGCGGCACTGCATTTGGCTTCGTAATTTTTGACCGTGCTGTCCAACCTGGTCAGGCCCGGCACAGTTCCGCAAGCAGTGTTTCGCGCCGTTGCAGTGCGATGTGGTCGAGACGGCGAAGGACGGAAACGTACACCGGGACAGAAATCGCGGACAAGATCAGAAACAGGGCGGCAGCCAGCCAGAGGTTCCCGTAAAGACGCGCGAGCGCGAAGACACCTGCCGCCGTTCCCACCAGTACAATCTGCATTCCGAAGCTGGCGAGAACCGTTGTCTGCGAGACGTTCTGCCGTCCGAAAGTAGAAAAGTCGCGTTTCTTGGGCGAATAAATCGACAGCAGATTTCCCGCAGTGAAGTTCAGAGGAGCTGCGAACACCAGCCCGGCGATGGTGGCTACGGTAACCGCGAGGTGAGGAGCACCGTAAAGCCAGGTCACCGCAACCAATGCGAAGGCCGCATTTAGCACCAGCACACCGGCATGCGCGAGGTTTTTCGCCAGGATAATCTGGCGAAATTGAACGGGCGATGCGTAGAAAAACTGCATGCCTCCACTGTCCCCTCCGAAACTGTTGTAGACAAGATTGGTCAGCACGAGCAGCGAGTACGCAGCTGCGCCGGGAAATGCCAGGTCGGGGGTGCGGCTGAACGCGCTCGAATGGTGCATGGCGTTGAACGCACCCACCCGGAACACGAGGAGCATGAAAACCGGCATGACGAGCGTAAGGAGCATCGGTCCGCTGCGCGCCAGATAGCGGACCTCTTTTTCGAAGACGGCGGCCACGGATTGGGAGAAGCCGGGCAAGTCCCATCCGATTTGCTGCTGTTGAACTTGTTGAACAATCGGCCGGGCGGCAGCTTCGCTGAGATTTTCTCCACGGAATTGAGCGCGGAGGCGAAGATGCAAAAGCGATCCGATGGCCAAGTTCGTCAGGGCCAGGAAGAGCAGGGAAGCGAGCCCCAACAGAAAATGCGCGTGTGAAACCTGCGCGATCGCACTTCCTGCGAGTCCAGGAGGCAAGGCGGCCTGGACCTCCTCCGTAATTTCAAGAGCGTGATTGAACTCCGGATGGGGACGGTGCCCCACGCGTCCTAGGATCGGCCCGATGAGCTGGAAACTCAGCATTGCCAAAATGAAGAGAACGCCAAGAATTTCACGGGTGCGACGCTGCGCCAGCCAGCGCTCGAGCCAGGCGAAAATCATCTGCAGCAGGACGAGATTGAATAGTCCGTACGTAAAAATAACGATCAACGCCCACGGAAACAGAAGAGGACGGGCAGCGGTAATACCGATGAGGACTCCGACCAGCGCCAGGCCGCCGATGGCGCTGGCCGGATCGAAGAATCCGTACGCCAGGCGGACCAGAAAGTATGAGCGATAGGTCAGGGGAAAGCGTAACAACTCGGATGAGTCCGGATTATTGGTGAACGCCGTCGCCATCAAGGGGAAGAGCTGCCAGAAGAAAAGAAGTGGCCAGAACACGAGGGGCAGGTACTCTGCGTGGCCTTGCGAAACGAAATACCACGACGTACCGGTGGCGAGTGCAAAGATGCCTATTCCGCCGAAACAAAAGGCGGAGGTCACCAGAATGCGGGATACGAGTTCGGCCTTGCCGCGGCGCGTGCGCAATCCGTTGACGAACATTCGCCAGCGCAAGTCCGCTACGGCCATAAGTTGTGCAGGAACGGAGTTGAGGGATCTCATTTTGGGAACTTCCAATTCTTGCACAGCCGAGTAGCAGCCCGCATCTTTCGCGGAAATGCTTGAGGTGGCTGGATTTCTTTGATACAAAGGTTTCTGTCGTCAGCGACTGATGCTCCGAAACAGCTCGTCGTGATTCTCATCACAGGTGTTCGTGGGAGTGCTCACAAGCAGGGCCGCCGATGCAGTGAAAGACTGAAGTCGAGTCTGGAGGTAACTGAGTATGTCGGCGCCCGAAAAGGTTCCGCTGTGGGACAGCGTTACGCGGCCGCTTGCGAACGCGCTGGAGTTTGCTTTTGGGTGCCATCACCGGAAGCTGAGTCGAGTGTTCACCATTCACGGGCACAGCTACAAGGTTTGCTGCGATTGCGGAGCAACCTTCAACTATTCGCTTGAAACGATGTCGATGAGACACCGGCGCAAGTTCCTGGCGGCGATACGCCGGCTAGACGCGGGTCGAAAAAAAATTATGCGGCGATCCGGCCGGGCTTGATTCGGTAGTTCTGCTTATCCCAACCAGGAAAGTTCCTGCTCGGCGGGACGAGTACCGCCGACGATACGCAGGAAGATTTCTTCTAATGTAAGTTTCTCGCCGGCACCGTGCGCTCCATTGCCGGACTCGGCGTGTGTCTCGGCTTCCACCCCTGCGCGGAGTTCTTCCAGAGAGCCCTGGGCAACGAGGCGTCCCTGATGAATGATCGCGACGTGGCTGCACAGGCGCTCGACGATTTCCAGCACGTGCGAGGTTAGAAAGATGGTCGCTCCCCGCGCGATCATGCGTTGCAGCATGGATTTCAAAGTGCCCGCGGCGATTGCATCGACTCCTTCGAAGGGTTCGTCAAGAAATAAGACTTTAGGTCCGTGAATGACGGCCGCAGCCATGGCGAGTTTCTTCTGCATGCCATGGGAATAATCGGTGACCAGTTTCTTGGGTTGATCGGCGAGTTGCATGAAGTCGAGCAACTCGGCCGCCCGTTTCGCAGCGGTCTCACGATCGAGGCCGTACATGCGTCCCGCGAAGCTGAGGAATTCGGAGCCGGTGAGGCGCCCGAACAGCGCCATGCCTTCCGGGACAACACCGATCTGGCGTTTCACCTCGACCGGATTGCGATCAAGGTCGAGGCCGAGGATTTCGATCCGGCCGGAGGTCGGCGCCAATAGGCCGGTGAGCATCTTGATCGTGGTGGATTTCCCCGCCCCGTTGGGGCCTAAAAAGCCGAAGAACTGTCCGGGCGCAACCCGGAGATTCACCTCTTCGACGGCGAACAGGTCCCCAAAGCGGCGGGTGAGGGCCTGGGTAACGATTGTCGGCGCGAGGTCCATCGGAGCTTTGAATCTAGCATACCGAAAGGGCTGCACCCTAAGCGGCAGGAACCATCCCTGTGACAATCCGCAGGGGCTGGCGGCTTTATGATTGCCCACGATTCCAAACCGGATCCGATGAAGATCTTAAGAGTTATTGCATACCTGCTCACGCTAGGCGCCGCTTGCGTTGGCTTTTCGCAAAACACGGAGAAGAGTCAGCCTGCCGGCGAGATCGATCAGATAGTGCAATCGCGCTCTGCCGCCGGAGATTTTAATGGCGCTGTGCTGGTGGGCAGAAACGGTGAGATTCTGTATCAGCGAGCTTTCGGCTTTGCGAATGTCGAGTGGAAGATTCCGAACGATCTCGAAACGAAGTTCGAAATCGGATCGATGACGAAACA
Source organism: uncultured Acidobacteriota bacterium (assembly GCA_963807095.1). Classification (GTDB taxonomy): domain Bacteria; phylum Acidobacteriota; class Terriglobia; order Terriglobales; family Acidobacteriaceae; genus Sulfotelmatobacter. Next base: position 139,233 of record CAWEAF010000008.1, read on the forward strand.
GTTTACCGCTCTGCTCGTTCTGCAGTTTGTTAACGAAGGCAAGATCCATCTCGACGGACACATCTCGGACTATCTTCCTTTTTATCGCAGAGACTCGGGCAGCCGGGTGACGGTGACCGAGTTGCTCTCTCACGCCTCCGGTATACCGAATTTCACCAACCTTCCAGGTTTCCTGGAAGGGCCGGCAAGCCGCACCACGTATGCAGTTCGGGATTTCGTGGAGAAATATTGCAGTGGCGACCTGCACTTTGAACCGGGCACGAAATTCGAGTACAGCAATTCAGGATATTTCGTGCTGGGAGCAGTTCTGGAGCAGGTGTCGGGCAAGGCGTACGAGCAACTATTGAAGGAGCGAATCTTCGAGCCGCTGGGGATGCGGAACTCCGGGTACGCGCATTCGGAGGAGATCATTCCGCACCGCGCTGCCGGATATGAGCGTGCCGGAGGCCGCTTGCGAAATGCGCGCTTCTACGATATGTCGATTCCGTTCGACGCCGGAGCAATGTATTCCACGGTGGGAGATCTGTGGCTATGGGATCAGGCACTATACGGCGAGCGTTTGTTGCCAGCTCGTCTCCGGGACTCCTATTCAAGCCCAATCTTGAGAACTGCGGCTATGGCTGGGGATCTTGATTCCGAAGCCGGGTTCACCCTATGCCGGCGAATCCATTCCCATGCATGGAGGTGCTATTTTTGGATTTCAATCCGTGGTTGAACGAATTCCCAGCCACAAAGAGGTCATCATACTTCTCGATAACACGGATAGCCCGAAGCTGCTTGACATCGCCTTGGATATCAGGCGAGTACTCGCCGAACATCATTTAGAGAGCAAGCCTTAAAGTGCGGCGGTTCCTGCCCCAGCATGGACTACTTTTTCTTTGCGTCCTCTGTCCACGGAGGAACGATTCCAGCCATCCGGGAATAGGCGATCGACTGGCCGAGATGTTCAGCGGCGTGGCGGACGATGAACAGCAGGATGCCGCGCTCCGTATCTTTCCCTCCGAACCAGTCCAGGCTCTTTTCCAGGTCTGCGTCGGGCATGGCCTTGATTGCGGCTTTGGCGTGAGCGAAAGAATCCTTCAGCGTGGCAATGACCTTGGCCTTGTCGGTGGTGGACTTCTCCAGGGTTTTAATGTCCAGCCCGGCGGGAGGCGGAGTGCCGACGAGCTTGTACAGGTTGTAGTTGGCTGCGCTGACATGCAGAAAGACCTCAGCGAACGAGCGCACATCCGGCGTAGGACGCCAGGAGAATTTTTCGGCGGGGATGGCCTCGGCGAGTCGCGTGAACTTATCATCCTGAATCATGACTTCGGCCAACACCTCGGAGCGGTATCCGGTGACGCCGGGAGTCCCTTCTTTGTAAGGATTGACTTGGGCGAAGGTAGGGACGGCGCACGCGGCGAGTACGAAGAAAGAGAATGCGGCCAGAATTGCTTTCACAGGGCCTCCTGTAGCGGCCAACAGTCTAGCATCGTGCCGGCAATTCGCGGAGTAGGTTCTTTCTGTGTTGTGCGTCACACTGATTGACTTGCATTTGTTTTTGAAAGGGATGGGCTTCAGCCCATCCGTATATGGAAGCAAGTGAAGCGCGGCTTTAGCCGCCGAGGGAATGCGAGTCGAGCGGTTTGTGGCTGCGGCCTCCTCGAAATGCCCTCATCTCCCACGCACTATACTAGATGACGAGCGGTTCCCTCAGGGGCTGAAGCCCGCGTTCTTGTGCTCCGACTACGGCGCGGCTGAAAGCCGCTCCCTTTCAAAGCACACACTCACAGGTCGATACGGCGATATCATGTCGCTATGAGCAACCTAATTGCAGCCAGTGAGGCGACGAGCACTGCGGTGGAGTCGCGGATTGGGTTCTCCACGGAAGGTGGCGGCCAATGGGCAGAGTGGGACAGGTTCATCACTCTCGACGGTAAAAAGGCCTATCACATTGGCAATATCTGCGGGACCTGCGCCTTTGTCTTTGAACGCCTGCCGGGTGCAAACGACAAACTCTCTCCCACCGAACTGTCTGCCAAACTGAGAGGAGGACTTACCGAAATCGAAGAGGGAGTTATGCGCACCGCAGCGGCCGCACTGCCAACGGGGAGCTACAACGTGCTGCTCCTCAAATTTGTGCCTCGTCTCGTGCTTCCATCCAAGAACGGAGATTACTTCTTCGAAGAACAGTTGGCGTTGTGGGGTATCGACGGCTTTTGGGGATTACCGCATTACACAAAGACTGAGTATTACCGCACTGGTTCAGTGAAGATGTCGAATCGACGGGGTTTCTTTGAGTTTGTCGTTCCGATGTTTCCCAAAAACTACCTTCACACGGATGCAATCAGTTCGTACCGGAACGCTTTGTCGGAGGGAATTGTTCCTACGGCACTTGCAATCTCGATTCTCGATGTGAAGGGACCAGCCGATTGGGACGGCGACCCAGATATCACAGAGCACTGGTGTTTGTCACATTATCTCCTCGATGGACACCACAAGGTCTATGCAGCTTGCGAACTTGGCAAACCGGTTTCGATTCTTAGCTTTCTTGCTTTTGAGAAAGGAGTCTCGACACGCGAGCAAGTAGCCGAAGCGATTCAGACCCTTGCGACAGGATAGTTGCTGCAAAATGGGGATAACGCTTATTGACCCCTGCAAAAGGGGTTGCAGGTTGCTGCTTGCGCCCTCCATCAAAGAATCTAGCGATTCGCCGAATCGCATCACCGGAATCGCGTTGTGCGCCAGAGCGCGATGGCGCATGTAGTCAGGAGAAGAAGCATTGCTGCCGTCAGGGCAATCGCCCAGCCGAGACGAATTTCGATATGCGGCAATCGCGCCACCATCGCCAGAGCGATGAACAGGCCGGTGGTGCCAAGAATGAGAAGCCAATCTAGCGGCGTTCTTGAGTTGGAGGCGGCACCGAAGGACCTGCCTTCCATGCCGGCGCGGACGTACTCTTCTTCGACGCCGTAGCGTTGCCCCTCCCGTTCCGCCGCGGAGCGCCAGGAGGAGTGCTCGCGCTCGGTCGCGGAAGAGAGAGCGATCGCGACCGCGCCCAGCGCCATCATGAGCGATCCGCCTGCGACTTGGGCGTAGGTCGTGTGACTGCTTCCCCGCAGTTCGTGGAAGACAAAGATTCCCCAGAGAAGTCCCCAGAGCTGGTTGGTATTGGAAAGCGGTATGCCGCGGCTGATGCCAACATACTTGGTGGCGTATTGCTGGAAGAGATCTCCGATGACCCACACGAATCCGCCCAGCATCAGCCAGAACAGCACGGGCCGGGCGCCGTTCATCTCTCGCCAGAGAGGGCTCGCGCCCCGGTAACTGATGGCGAGTACCAGCATCGTCACCAGCTCGCCGACCGTGAAAAAGGTGATGAACGACAGCGGGTTCATTCCCGTGAGATAGGCTTTGCGGTAGGGAATGTACATCGTGCCCCAGAGGATTCCCGCGCCCAGAGCGGCGGCGACGCCCAGAGCCGCCTTGCCAGACGCAGCTTCATGCGAAGAAGCTAGGGCAAGCAAGGACGCTCCGCCGAACATGCACAGTGCCCCACCGAGGACGCCCAGCCACCGTTTCCATCCCGCGGAGTGCAACTCCTTGAACAGCACGATTCCCCAGAAAATGCCTAGAAGACTGTTGGAGTTCCACAAAGGAAACGCAATGCTGAGTCCGACATTGCGGATCGCGTAGATGGTGAGCGTGTTGGCGACGGCCCACATGCATCCGGCGAGGATCGCCCAGACCACGAGGTGCGGAGCCTGCCCAAGATCGGTCCGAACATGAGACGTGCCCCGAATCAACGCGGGAACGCTCCAGCGAGCCAGGAATACTCCGCACACCATCACGAGCGAGACGGTGATTGGGGAGATGTCGGGATTGACGAGCTTGATGGGAGCTTCCGCGCCGCCCAGCCATGCGCCGGCGGCGAATCCGCAAAAGATGCCGAGAGCCTGCAGGCTCCGCAGGCGCGCGGAGTGTGACTTATCGCGGGCGGCCTCCGAACCGATGGCCATGTTTGCCGGCGATGAGTTCAACGGAGCTTGTCCAGAAGCAGAAGACCGCCGGCAAGAACGCTCAGCGGAATCCAGAAGTGAATGTCTGTGGCAACAGCACGAAGAAACTTGCGAGTGCGTTCTAGCGACATGAAACCTTCGATAAGAATATTCGAACTCGGGCTGCCATCTTAGGGATGGATGAGGCGGGAGTCAACGGCGAGCGTGTGGGGTGACCAGGATTCGACGATTATACGGAAAAAGAAGAAGCCCCGGCTTGCGCCAGGGCCATGGCAGAACTGCGTGTTGTTTAGAACAGATTCCAGAGAAACTGGTTGTAGACTTCGTGATGGAACTGCACTTCCTGCGCCTTGACGAAAGTCCCCAGCGCGCGCGGGCATCGGTCGGCGGACGCTTGCTTGAGGTCGGCATACCGTCCTTTGACGTCTTCTCCGAGCAGGGTTGAGGTCCACTCCGCTTTACGGAAGTTATCCAGCGCGTCGTAGATGTTGTCCGGCAAGTAGCGCTCGGCCTGGCGCAGATTCTTGATCTTCGCGGTCTCGCCGTCGATGCCGCTCTTGAAGATCGCCAGCATCACCAGGTACGGGTTCGCATCGGGTGCGACCGAGCGTACTTCCACGCGCATGCTCTTCTCGTTGCCGATGGGAATGCGGATCATCGATCCGCGATCGACGGGCGAAGCCTTGATCTGATTGGGCGCTTCGAAGTGCGGATCGAGGCGGCGATAGGCATTCACGCTCGGATTGAGCAGCAGGCAAATATCATTGCCGTGAGTCAGGATGCGGTCGAGGAATGCCCAGCCCACCTTGCTGAGCTTCTCTTCACCCTTCGCGTCCCAGAAAAGATTTTTGCCGTTCTCGCTGATGGAGACGTTGGTGTGCATGCCGCTGCCGTTGACGCCAACCACCGGCTTGGGCAGGAACGAGGCGGTCAGGCCCATGTTGGTGGCGACCTGGCGGCAGATCAGTTTGTAGAGCTGGATCTGATCGGCGGCGGAAACAACTTCGCCATATCCATAATTGATTTCAAATTGCGAAGGCGCGACCTCCGGATGGTCCTTCTCGTTCTGGAAGCCCATGGCGCGCTGCACTTCGGCACTGGTATCGATGAAGGTGCGAAGCGGGTCGCCGGGCAAGGAATGATAGTAGCCACCGGTGTTCACGTATTCGAACTTACCGGTTTCGTGATAGTGGCGCTCCGCATCGGAGCCTTTGAAGAGGAAGCCTTCAATTTCGTTGGCGGCGTTGAGGGTGTAGCCCTTTTTCTTATGGAGATCTTGGGCGTAATTCTTGAGCACGCCGCGGATGTCGCCGGAGTAGGAGGTTCCGCCCTTGTCGATGACCTCTCCGAATACGAGGACCTTGCCGGAGCCGAATACGTCAGCCGGCGCCCAATAGAAAGCTCCCCAATCGATGCCCAGGCGGAGATCGCTTTCGCGCTGCGCGGTAAAGCCGCGGATCGAGGAGCCGTCGAAAGTGAGATTGTCCCAACTCTTCAGCAGAAACTTCTTGTCGTAGTCCAGCATGTGCAGCCGGCCTTCGAGGTCGCTGAAGAGAACCGTCACGGCCTTGATGCGCTTCTCGTCGGTCAGATATTTCAGGCGCTCTTCCTGTATCTTGTGCGCCGCGGTCCGGTTTCTGCGCTGCTCCTTTGCCTTAAGGTTAAGTTCTTCGAGTTCGTCGTAGGTCAGTGCCAGGAAGTTGCGCAGTTCGGTGGACATGGAAGTGGGTCAGTCTCCTTTAGTTCAGAAATTAGGATTCGGGCAAAAGCCGCATCCGCACGCAGGAAGTTGAAATGGCTGCTTTCAACGCTCAGTCAAGAACACGGAAGAATAGCGCGAGGGAAGAGGGTCAGCCAATCGAAAAAGCTGATGCAAGCGATAAAAGGGATTTATTTCGGGGGATGGCCGAACTAGCGCAATTGCGAATCGATCACGAAACTTGAACTCATGGGCGCGCTGGAAGCCCATTCACTCAAGGGATGCTGGCGTCCGCAGTCGAGACACTGCGTCACGGGGAATTGGGTGCGGCAGTTCGGGCATACGGCGCCAGTTGCGAAAGTGTCGAAAGGCTGGCCGCATTGCCCGCACTTCCAGTAAGCACCCGCTGGCGGAGCGGTCTTGCAGGTGGGGCAGGAGAATCCCTCACGGCGTGGCAACTTCGCCATTCGCAGTAGGGATTGGGCGTGCTTCAAGCCGCCCCAGCAGTTCATGAGCATAAAGACGGCGATGGCGCCATACCACAGCGAGCCTTGCCAGAAAGCGAAGCCGATGAACCCGGCAATGCCGATGAGCCCGAGAATCGTGGCCACCTGCAGGCTGCGGCCGCGCCCCAACCCGAACCAGAGAACAGAGCGCAGGATCTGGCCGCCGTCCAAGGGATAAATCGGCAGGATGTTGAAGACAAGCAGGCCGACGTTAATGTAGGCCACAGTGCGCAGCAGGACGTAGACATTCGGCATTGCGTCCGGCCATCCTACAGACCGGCCGAACATCAAAAGCGGAATCAGAATCGGCAGCAGCACCACGTTCACCAGCGGTCCCGCGGCGATGCTCCATAACGTGGCGCCGGGGCGCGGCGGAGGATCGACGTAAGCGACTCCGCCCAGAGGCCAGAGTACGATGCGATCTGCCCTCCCGCCGACCTGTCTGCAAGCTAAGGCGTGACCGAACTCATGAAGCAGCACGATCAGAAACAGTGCCAGGTACTCCAGCACATTCCACGTGATGGAGGAATACCGACCGGAACGGCTCTGGATTTCGTACACGCCAACCAGGAACCAGGACCAGTGCAGAAATACGTCGATCCCCGAAAAACGAAACAGGTGCACCGATCCCTGGCGAGTGGGCATAAGGCAGTCTACTGCATTTCTTCGGTCTCAGATTACACGGCGGTCATGCCTTGCGGGTGCCGAGAGCGAGTACCGCAACCCCGGCCACGACCAGCACCACGCCCACTGGAGTCGGCAGTTTCTGGCTGTTCTCGGTCTGGACTCCGATCCTGGCGTCCCCGATTTTCATGGAGTGTTCCTCTCGTTGAGGAATTGGAACGACGAACGACAAGACTCCTAACACCAACAGCAGCACTCCCAAGATAGTTAAACCTTTCATCCCAAGCTCCTCGAAATCCGAGACCACGATTGTCCGCATCCCCGCGCCAGATGCGACGCACAGGATTATACGTTGCTTCAGTTTCTTTGGAATTACTGCCGGTGGGCCGAGGCTCCTGCCGCGAGTTCGCGCAAGGTGGTCAGGAATCCGGCGGCGGTACTGGCATCGTGCAGAGCGTCGAGCGCGATGGTGGCGGAGAATTGAGGAGACTCGGGGCGGAATCTGACCTGTAGAACATCCTGCTGACGCACGGTCATCAGCGTATTGATCTCGGGCGTGGAATCTTCTTTCCAATGGGTGCGGGTAGTGAGAACGATGGGGCCAGGTTCGTATAAATCCCATTCGCGCTGATCGCGCTTGCGGGCAGTTATTCCGTGGCTATGCGCGCACCAGCGATGTCGCACCACCTCCAAATGGAAACTGGGAGAGCCGCCGAGGTCGGCTTCGAAGGTCAGGGTCTCCTTCTGTTTATGCAGCCGGCTGAGCAGCCACTGAACGGGCATGGGGCGAGGCCGGAACTTCATTGTGACCAGGGCATTGTCGAAGCTGCGCGAGGGAAAATGGAGATGAGCACAAAGGCGCGAACTGTTCAACCAGCGGGAATCGACGACTCGGCCTTTCCCGGCACAGGCAGATTGCACCCAGCGAATCGCCTCCGCACCCCTGCGGCGGTTGTAGGCTGAGAACAAGACATACCACAGAGAAAGGGCCGCGACCGTGCAAGCTACGTCGATGGCAAGAAGGCGTCCCACAACGTCTTCGCTTTCGCTATTCCTCTGATGCCGATGGTACGTCCGAGGTTGCGGGAAGAGCAAGAGGGCGTTAGGCCCGAATGCCCGCTTTTTGTCGGGTTTCTGAGCAAATCCTTGTGGAAAATGAGTCCGAAAACTGAATTTCGCACGTCGGGCTGCGACAAATTGGCTTGCAGGGTCGATACAATGGCGCCATGCCCGTCGTCATACGCGACTTCCGCCCCGAGGACTTCGAGACTCTATGGCGCATGGACCAGGAATGCTTCCCGCCGGGAATCTCATACTCGAAGCCGGAATTACGCGCCTATATCCGCAGCCGTGGGACATTCACATTGGTCGCAGTTGAGGAATCGAAGGATGAACTCATGGGATTCGTCGTGGCGCACGCCGGGCCCACAGGGCATGTCATCACCATCGACGTGAGTCCGGCAGCGCGACGGACGGGCGTGGGATCGATGCTGCTGCGAGCTGCCGAGGGGAGGCTGCTCTCGGCGGGAGCCCGTGCCGTCGGTCTTGAAACCGCAGTCGACAATCTGTCCGCACTGTCGTTCTACAAGAAGCATGGATACAGTGTCGTTCGCACATGGCCTCGCTACTATTCCAATGGAGTTGATGCGCTGGTGATGAGGAAGGAGCTTGCGGCTTCTGTCGCGGGATCGGGGTAGGAAATTTGCGCTCGATGGCCTTCGCCGGATAGTTTTCCTAATGATGAAAGTTGCCATTCAGGGGGAATTGGGTTCATTCAGTCACGAAGCGGCCGGAAAGATGCTGCCGCGGTGTACGGTGGTTCCGTGCGCGAGATCCGCTGAGGTGTTCGACAGGGTGGAGAGGGGATCGGTCGCAGCCGCAGTGATTCCAATCGAGAATACGCTCGCCGGAACCGTCGCCGAACACGCCGACCTACTGGTGGTGCGGGATGTATTCATCCAGGCGGAATATCTGTTGCGCATTGTGCACAACGTGATTGCAGCACCGGGTGTGAAGCTGGCAGCTCTTAGGCAGGTCTTGTCGCATCCGGTGGCTCTCGATCAATGCCGCAATTTCTTTCACCGCCATCCCCACATCGAGGCGGTCCCGTTTTATGACACTGCTGGGAGTGTGAAGCACGTCCTTGAGAGCAAGTTGAAAGATGCTGCCGGGATCGCCGGCCGCCAAGCCGCGCCCGAATACGGCGGCAAAATCCTGCAAGCTGGAATCGAGGATGAGAAAAGCAATTTCACGCGTTTTTTCCTGATTCGAAAATTGTCTGCGGCGAGGAAAAATCCCCGCTTCTCCCAAAAGCGGGGAGAAAAGGGGCACCCTTCGTTGCACGCCGATTACGTGCGCATGATTCCGCGGGGTGCAAACAAGACCTCCATCGCGTTCAAAGTGAAGAATGTTCCGGGCGCGCTGTTCAAGTCGCTCAGCGTATTTGCCCTGCGGGACATCACCCTGAGCAAGATCGAGTCCAGGCCGATGCGGGGACGGCCATGGGAATACGTGTTTTACGTCGATTTCCTGCGCGGCAACGATGAACCGGCGCAGAACGCCCTGCGGCATCTGGGCGAAGTGGCGGAGTTCGTCAAAGTACTGGGCATCTACCCGGCGGCTTGAATAGCCGTGCGCCTCTCATCACACCTACCTGTGACTGCAAATACATCACCCAGGGAAAAGAGACTCCTAGACTATCCCTGTCCCGAAACTTCGGGAGAACATTTCTTAGGAGGGTTCGAATGCGTTTTTTACGAACGGTTGGCATTTTCGTGCTTCTCATATCTGTATGTGCGATCGCGTCTGACAACAAACTGGGAATTCGTGAAGTAACCCACGTCCAGTTTGACGCTCCCACCCGCATCGGCTCAGTGGTTCTACCCGTAGGAGAGTACACGATTCGTCACTCCATGGAAGGGCAAGAGCATGTAATGGCCTTCCAGCGCGACCGCAGCAAGGATGTATTCAAGGTGAAATGCACTCTGGTTAAACTGTCCCAGAAAGCGGATCAGGACCAGAAGGTCTTCGAGTTGACATCCGGAAACGAGAAAGTGTTGCGCGAGCTGATATTCCGCGGCGATACCGCAAAGCACGTTTTCTAGAGCGTTTGAGGCTCTTTAGAATCGTCTTCAAGCCCATCCCACGCGGCCTCTACGGCGGGTTCGAGGTCCGTGGGTTAGTTTTTTGCGGCATTATTGGGCTGACAAATTCCTGCCATTAATCATTTGTCTCCGTCTCCAAATTAACCCTTGCGCCGGGGCATCCTGCGCGTTAGCCTCTGCACCTTAGAGACATTCGGCAAATACGATAACGAAATAGAATTCAAGGGCTTGCGGGAAACGTTCCGGGCACTGTGAAACTTTTCTGGAAGCCGCAACATCTAAACTTGAGCGAGTTACACTCAAGGAGAAATGATGAGCCAACAGACGCCAGTAGAGCGCGCTCCTAAGAATAAGGAAACAAAAGAGACTAAAGAGAGCAAGGCTCTCCCTGTGCTCCCGGTAAGGGACACGGTTCTTTTTCCCCACGCCGTCCTGCCTCTCACGGTGGGGCGCGAGAGTTCAGTGCAGTTGATCAATTCTCTGGGAGAAGACAAGACGATCATTGTGGTGGCCCAGCGCGAAGCGCGGGTAGACGCTCCTCAACCGAGCGATCTTTATACGGTTGGAACTTCCGCAGTAGTTCATAAAGTCGTGAAGATGCCGAACCAGAGCCTGTTCGTGTTTGCCGAAGGCCTGGAGCGCGTGAAGCTAGGTGAATTCACGCAATTATCCCCATTCATGATCGCGCACCACTCTGCGTTGCCTGAGGGGGCAACGCCGCTGGCAACTTCCGAAGTGGAAGCCTTGCAGCGAAATGTTTTGACCCTGTTCCAGCAAATCGTGGCCGGATCGCCCACCTTGTCGGATGAACTCTCGACGGTTGCGATGAACATCGATGAAGCGGGACGGTTGGTCGACTTTATCGCCTCATCGTTGCCGTCGCTTTCGACTCCGGACAAGCAAGACACGCTCGAGACTCTTGATATCCACGTACGGCTGGAAAAGATCAACCAGCATCTGGCGAAGGAACTCGAAGTCCAGCAGCTGCGCAACAAGATTCAGAGCGAAGTTCAGGATCGGGTGCAGCAAACCCAGCGCGAGTACTACCTGCGCGAGCAGATGAAGGCCATCCAGAAAGAGTTGGGAGAGCAGGATGAAGGCCAGCGCGACGTCGAAGATCTGAAGAAAAAGATTGAAGAAGCGGGCATGCCCGATGAAGTGAAAAAGGAAGCTTTGAAGGAATTGGGCCGCCTGTCGCGCATGTCGCCGATGGCTGCGGACTATTCGCTCACCCGCAACTACATCGAGTGGCTGGCCGTGCTGCCGTGGGCCAAGACTTCGGGCCAGGAAATCGAGATACCGAAAGCGAAAGAGATTCTCGACGCCGACCACTACGATCTCGAGAAAGTGAAGGACCGCATCCTTGACTACCTCTCCGTGCGGCGGTTGAAGCCGAACATGAAAGGGCCGATCCTGTGCTTCGTAGGACCTCCGGGTGTGGGCAAGACCTCGCTGGGAAAGTCGATTGCCCGAGCGCTAGGCCGCAAGTTCGTGCGGCTGTCATTGGGCGGCGTGCATGACGAGGCGGAAATTCGCGGGCACCGTCGCACCTACATCGGGGCATTGCCTGGCCAGATTATCCAGGGCATCCGGAGGGCAGAAACGAAAGATCCGGTGTTCATGCTCGACGAGATCGACAAGGTTGGACGCGACTTCCGCGGAGATCCGGCGTCGGCACTGCTCGAAGCGCTCGATCCGGAACAGAATTCGACGTTCCGCGACAACTATCTCGACGTAACCTTCGATTTGTCGAAAGTGCTCTTCATCACGACCGCGAACATGCTCGATCCAGTGGCCGAGCCGCTGCGCGATCGCATGGAGATCATCGAGTTGCAGGGGTACACCGAAGAAGAAAAGGTTCACATCGCTTTCAGGTATCTTGTCCCGAGACAAATCGACGAGAACGGCATTACGCCGGAGCAGATCGAGTTTCCGGAAGAGGGAGTGCGCCACATCATCCGGCATTACACCCGGGAAGCGGGCGTGCGCAGCCTGGAACGCACGATCGGAACCATCTGCCGCAAGCAGGCGCGACGGTTGGCAGAAGGGAAGACCGGGAAACTCACGGTCACGAAGGAAATCATTCAGGAATTCCTGGGCGGAATCAAGATCCGCAGCGAAGGCGAAATCGCCGAGCGCACCGAACGGCCAGGAGTTGCGGTGGGATTGGCCTGGACTCCTTCTGGCGGCGATGTGCTCTTCGTGGAAGCCAACGCCATGAAGGGAAAAGGCGGATTCACCATGACCGGCCAGATTGGCCAGGTCATGCAGGAATCGATGCAGGCGGCACTGACGTGGGTCCGATCCAATGCGGACCGTCTGGGAGTGGCCGAGGATTTCTTCGCCAGCCACGATATTCACATCCACGTGCCGGCGGGGGCGATCCCGAAAGACGGTCCATCCGCAGGCGTGACCATGGCCACGGCTCTCGTTTCGCTATTGACCAAACGGCGCATTACGCCGCTGATCGCGATGACGGGGGAAATTACGCTGAGCGGGAACGTGCTGCCCGTCGGGGGCATTAAAGAAAAGGTTCTCGCCGCTAAACGCGCTGGAGTTCGCGACGTAATTCTTCCGGCGGAAAACCGGATGAATGTCGAAGAGGATCTCACGCCCGAGCAGCTCGAGAATTTAGCGGTCCATTACGTCAAGACCATCGATGAAGCACTCGGCGTCTCTTTGCCTCAAGTTGCCGAGAGCACTGCCGCTAAGATGATTCCTGCGGCGCCGCCGGTGAGGCAAACCGAGCCAGTGCCGGATCGGGTGCTGACACGGGCGTAAACGAAGTCGAATTGTAAAGGTCAGTCTTTCACGGCTGGCCTTTTCTTTTTTACTGGCAGCCAGAGAACGCCAACGTTGCTGCGGCGCTGCTCATGCCCGAGGTGACGGTCAACGGGGTATTGGTTGCTGTAGAAGCCGTCTTCATCTCGGAGGGGCTGCAATCCGGAGTGCTCGTCCCATCCGTTGCGAACGCGAAAGCGTCGATGGTGTAGTTCACTGCTCCCGTTGCAGGAACAGCAGGTTTCTGAGTTGCGCCAGCCACAAAAGCGCCAACACTTGGATTCAGCGCGGGAACGGAGAACGTGTAACTGGCGCAATCTGTTTTGGCCGGACAACTCGTGCCCGCCGAGGTGGTCAGGTTTGCCGCGGTAGCGGACTGTCCCGCCAGCGGTATGGTCACCATCACCGAGGAGTTGATCGGCTGCAGGGCAGAGAGCGAGATGTCAGCTGCGGTGGCGGCGCTGCCGGTGCTGGTCGTGACTTGTCCGGTAATCGAGGCTGGCGCTGTCGTAGTCCCGGTTTGAGCCGTCACTGGCAACATCCCCAGCGCGTCTCCCGGTTGTACGCCGGTAATCACCGTGGCAGCGTACGCGATTTGTGCGTCGCTGACTGCAACGGCCACCACGTCGTAGTTCCCGGCAGCGACGGGACAGAACGAAAACGCGCCCGAAGCATCTGCCGTTGTTTCCATGATTACCCGATCAGTGCCCGAGCTATCTTTCTGCTCCAAGGCAACCACCGTGGTTCCTCCCACAACCGGCTGAGTGGTCGCGCTATCCACAACGGTTCCGTTGATGGACGTGGACGTGAGACTGACTTCGCCGGCGTGCAAGACAGGTTTGAGGCGGAATTGACCGTTTCCCTGAGCCACGATGGACTCGCAGGCATTGAAATCAATGTCGAGATCTTTTGTTTCTCCCGCGGCAATCACGAACTGTCCCCCCGCGATCTGCCCAGACGGAATCTTGATGCCGGTCTTGGACTCGCTCGACAGCAAGAGCGGTTGCGCGGTCTTGGGCGTGCTCGACAGAACGACGCAATTGGCGCTGCTACCACAAAGGTTGTTGGCGACTACGGTTGCGTTACCTGCGAGTGTGATTCGAATTTGCTGGTAGCTGCCTGGCTGGAGGGCAGTGGTCGCGCCGAGCGTTGCCAGGAAGCACTGATTCCCGGCTTGCCCGAGCAGGTCGACTTGCTGAGGGCTTTGAGAAAGGGTCGGCGTGAGATCGATCCAGCCGGAGTCGTTATTTCCCGCGCTGGCGCTGGCATTGATCTGGACGTCAGTAATCGTGACGTAGATGTGACTGAACGCACCTTTCGGTCCAGAACACGTGGCGGGGTCGCTAATGCGAACGTTGACCATCGCCCCCGAGCTTAGAGTCGATTTCGAATTGCTGCTGCAACCCGAAAAATAGAGCGCGGAGACAAGCAGACTGACAGCAAGTGTGCAGAATCCTGCAGTTTTGTGCATGGCAGAACCTCGGCCAACCTGGCACCCGGAGATGAACAACGGACCCAGAACAGAGTCCTGAACAGCAATGAAGCATTCTTAGTTCCGTTCTTGAGAGAAGGCGCCAAATACATTGAAGCGCAAGGAAATAGAATTTTTGGAAACCAAACAGAGAGAGACATCAAGAAGCAAAATCGTCTCGAATACGTGGTAAGGATTTCCCGCGGAGGCAGGTTCTCCATCTCGCGTTACACTGATTAGCGATGCGAGTGCGGGTGCTCTTTTTCGGGATGCTGCGGGAGATTGCGGGGAAGGCCGCGGATGAGATCGACCTGCCCGAAGGCGCCTCAATCCGCGAACTCATTGCGCATTATGAAGCGCAGATCCCGCAACTCAAGCAGTCGATAAATTCGCTCGCGTTGGCCGTCAACCAGCAGTACACCGGCCCGGACACAAGACTGAGAGAGCGCGACGAAGTGGCGCTGCTGCCACCGGTGAGTGGAGGAGCACCAGCCCGCGATGACTCAAAGGCGAACTATGCCTCGATTACTCGCCAGCCCATTGACACGCTGCAGACGTTGAGTCGGCTGAAGCGCGGAGAAGATGGCGCTGCGCTGGTCTTTGAGGGAATAGTTCGGAACCAGACCCGTGGGCGCAGGACTCTTTACCTGGACTACGAGGCCTACGAAGAAATGGCCTTGCAGCAGATGGAGGCCTTAGCCCACCGGGCGCTCGAAGATTTCAAGATTCGAGACGTTGCCTTGGTTCATCGCCTGGGGCGGCTGCGGATTGGTGAGACCAGCGTGCTGGTTGCCGTGGCTTCCGCCCATCGCGCGGCGGCATTCGAGGCGTGCCGTTGGCTGATTGACACACTGAAACGCAAGGTCCCCATCTGGAAAAAGGAATTTTTCGAAGACGGCGCGGTTTGGGCCGACGGCGAACCGTTTCCGGACGAGATCCAGCGTGCGAATTCTTAGCTTCAGGCAGCCCTGCCATAGAGCCCGCATCTAATCGAACGACGCTCGCTCGATCCAAGCTCCTGCCGGGATTCAGCTTGCTGCGATAGCGAAACGGTCGATGCAGGAAAAATCCAAAGGTATAATTCAGCCCCGGATGAGAAAACCCGCCACCAGCTTGCTTTCGATTATCTTGTTTCCGATCATTGTGAGTGTTTGCTGGTGCGGCGCGTGGGGGCAACAGGGTTCTACTCCGGCATCTCAGAAACCTGAGGAACGCCCGACCGAGCCCGCGACTACCCTGAAGGTGGACGTCAATCTGGTGAGCGTGTTTGTAACGGTCACCGATGCTCATGGCGCTCCGATCGGCGGCCTCAAGAAAGAGAACTTTACTCTCCAGGAAGACGATCGCGATCAGAAGATCGCGGTTTTCGATAAAGAATCTGCAGTCCCGCTTTCGATTGCGCTAGCCATCGACACCAGCCTGAGCACGCGGCGTGATCTGCCACTGGAACAGGCTTCGGCGAAACATTTCGCGCACGCGATTCTGCGCCCTGTGGACGCGCTCTCGGTGTATGCCTTCAGCGAAGTGGTCTACGAGGCTACAAAGGGCTACACGTCGGACCTGAAGCGCATAGACGAGGGCATCGATCACATCCGTGTCGGCGCAGCGACGGCTCTCTACGACGCGATATACCTGGCGTCTCGGACCCTCGATCATCGCAAGGGGCGCAAAGTAATCGTACTGATCACGGATGGCGGCGACACCATCAGCAGGGTCGATTACAAAGAAGCGGTACGCGCGGCGGAAGAGGCGGAAGCCTTGGTGTACTCGATCATCGTAGTCCCGATAGAGAGCAGCGCCGGACGCGAAACCGGCGGCGAGCACGCTCTGATCCAGCTTTCAGAGGACACCGGCGGGAAATACTATTACGCAACCTCGACGGCGCAGCTTGACGACGCCTTCCACAAAATCAGCGATGAGCTGCGTACGCAATATCTGCTGGCGTACTATCCTTCACAGCACACCTCGTTTTCGGAATTTCGACGCATTGAGGTAAAGGTAGCCGGTGTACCGGAGGCGTCGGCTTATCATGTACGGCATCGCGTCGGCTATTACACGGTCAAGTCTGAGTTTTAGCTGGAGCGCGACGGAATCGGGCCGGAGTTATCCTTTACAAAACAAAACATTTGTTTTCCGAATGTTCGACCGGGAGGGGAATCGACGTCACCAATTCCTGTTTCACAGAAATGTCCTACGTTATTTGGAATATCCAGAGGCTTACGAGCACTGAATTCTGCACCAAGTATCCTGCGAGAGACAGTCGTAATTAACAGAACATGCATGACTTATCGGGCACAGACAGTAATTGTGAGTGAAGCTGGCGTGAGAATTGCATAACAAGACGTCAAACAGCAGCCCAGGTTTGCGGAAATTAAACGTTTTAGTTCAGAAGTCGGCCGATTGTGTAGCCTCGAACGTGCCTTTCAAGGGACTCGTTCCCTGTCCGCAGCCAGGACTTCTCTAGAGAAACTCAACAAGACATTATTGTGAGCACTCCGAAAGGATGGTCGAAGATGCTGGAACGGAAATCCCCCCTCGCTAATTCGTGTTTCACGATGGCGATCGCTTGCCTGTTTGCACTTCTTACCTGCACAACACTTTTTGGGCAGACCACGCTCAGCACCGGTAGCATTACCGGGACTGTAAGCGACCCCACTAGCGCGGTTATCAGCGATGCAAAGGTCCAGATCACCAACCTTGGGACCGGGCAGAAAGTGGAGCTTTCAAGTAATGCTGCTGGCTCATTCACCAGTGGGCCGCTCGCGCCTGGTAATTACAAGGTCCAGGTTTCTGCGAAGGGTTTTAATACGCAGAATCAGACCGTGACCGTTCAAGTCGGCAACACCTCGACCGTGAATGCCAAGCTCGTCGTGGGCCAGGAGAGCACTGTAGTCGATGTGCAGGGAACCACCGTAGCGGTCAACACGGAACAAGCGACCGTGCAAGGCGTGCTCACGTCGTCTCAGATTGAAAACCTGCCGGTGAACGGCCGCAATTTTCTTGATCTGGCGCAGCTTGAACCAGGCGTGCAGATTCAGGATGGGCAGAACTTCGATCCGACGAAGGCGGGCTACTCTTCGATCTCGTTCGGAGGCCGTTTTGGCCGAACCGCGCGCATCAACGTGGACGGCGTCGATGTCAGCGACGAAACCGTCGGAACTACAACCGCCGATATTCCTGCCAGTGCGATCGATGAGTTTCAGCTGAGCCAATCGTCTCTCGATCTCTCCCAGGATTTGACATCCTCGGGAGCCGTCAACGTGACGACGCGCTCTGGCACGAACACGCTCCATGGGGAAGCTTTCGGATTCTTCCGCGATCATTCCATGGCAGCGGCATCGGTTGGAGGACAGGACTTGTACTCCCAGCGCGACCAGTACGGCGCGCGCCTCGGGGGACCAATTATTAAGAACAAGCTGTTCTTCTTCGGTGACGGCGAGCGGACCAAACAGAACTCGTTCGCTCCGGTCAACTTGACCGGCACGCCCTTTAACAGCGGAGGGTTTACTCAGCCATTCATTGAGGACAACCTCATTGGCAAACTGGATTACAACCTCAGCAACGGCGCGAAAGCGTTTTACCGGTACTCGTACTTCAAGAACTCTTTGGGTGCGACATTCGGACTGGGATTCTCCGTTTACGATACCAACAACATCACTCGCCAGCATGTCGGCGGGATTGATTTCAGTTCCGGGAACTTCACTCACAGCATTCGCGTTTCTTATTTGAAGTTTCAGAATCAGATCGTGGAT
Organism: uncultured Acidobacteriota bacterium; assembly: GCA_963807095.1. Lineage (GTDB taxonomy): Bacteria > Acidobacteriota > Terriglobia > Terriglobales > Acidobacteriaceae > Sulfotelmatobacter. Next base: position 157,168 of record CAWEAF010000008.1, read on the forward strand.
GCGACTTTGAATGACAAGTCGCTCCCCTATTGCTGCACGGGGCTGGAAATAAGTGCAGGATCGTTCTTTGTCGGTCCGAACCTGCTGGCTCCCCAGAGCACTCCGCAATCCAACAAGGAAATCAAGTACGACGGCAGCCGGATCTACCACTCGCACACATTCCGCTATGGCATCTCCTACAACCACATCCAGGGCGGGGGGTTCGCCAATTTTTATGGAACCGCGCCGCGAGTTTCTTTCAGTACCACAGCATCGAATTGTGGGGCCTCCGGTAAGGATTCATGCCTTGACTTTGCAACTAGCGGACCTTACCCAGGGGGCGCCGCGAACCCGTTGAATTGGGATATGAACCGGCTCCGAGTAGGGAACGGTCAGGGGTTCAGCACCTTGGAGCCTGCGCTCGGATTCCCGGCTGGCGGACTGGGTCCCGACAACCGAATTGGCCTTTATGTCGGCGACTCGTGGAAGGTCAAGCCCAACCTCACCCTTAGTCTTGGATTGCGGTACGATCGCGACACCGGGCGTACAGACAGCGATCTGCCGGCAGATCCAAGCATCAATGCAGCTTTCCCCGGGTACGGAAACCGCGTGGCGCAGCCGAATCTGAACTTTGCGCCGCAGTTCGGGTTCGCCTGGGATCCCAACAAGAATGGGAAGACGGTGGTCCGCGGCGGTGTCGGCTTGTTCTACGAGAACGTGATCTGGAATAACGTTCTGTTCGATCGCCCGGCCCGTCTGCAAAACGGCGCGTTCAACGCCGTGAGCAACGCTTGCCTGGGCGGCGCGGCACAGCCGGTTCCGGTAGCCAGTGGATCGATCTCTCCAGCGGCTGGGATCTGCGGCAACAACGTTCACATTGGGGATGTGGTTCCACAAATCATGAACTTCTGGAGCCAGGTTCTAGCCGGAAACACCTTCGATCCCAAAACGCCGAACCCGAACTATGCCGGCGCGCTGATCGCTCAGGGTCTTGGACAGCCGGCATTCTTGTTCGCGCCGAATTACAAGACGCCGGTTTCGGTGCAAATGAATTTCGGCATCCAGAGGGAAATTCGGCATGGGATGGTGTTTAGTGCCGACTTCCTGCGGAATGTTGAGACCCGCACTCTGCTGGCGATCGACGTAAACAAGGTCGGCGACATTTCCACCTTCAATCAAGGCGGCGCCACGAATGCGATCAACGCGGTAATCGCAAACTGCGGACGAGGTGGCTCGGTTGCTTCAACGTACTCGGGAAACTGTGTCAACGATCCCTTCGACGGAAGCAACGACGGTGGAACATACGGAACCCCTGCAAATCCAGCTCATCCTGCCTCCATCGATGATTATGTCGGCAATGGCCTCGGAGTGCCGAGTGATGTCGCCGGCGTAGGTTGCGCTCAACCCGGCGCAGCAGGAGGTTTGGGCTTTGCCTGCGCGTTTGGTGGAGTGAACCCGATGCAGAACACGGCTCTGTTCCTGAAGCCGGTCGGCCGCTCTGTCTACAACGCCCTGCAAACGAAACTCGTGGAAAATGTAGCGAACCCGTTCCACGGTGTGAAGTCGTTGAACTTCCAAATCGCTTACAGCCTGTCACGCTTCGACAATACGGGCGGGGCTCCACTGACCGGTACCCCGGCCGACAACGATCAAGATTTCGTGCTTGCAACGGCCGACAACAACAATCCTGGCAGGTATTATGGCCCGTCGTTGCTGGACCGAACTCACCAAATCTCGTTCGGTGGGTACGCTGACGTGCCCGGCGGATTTCGTCTGGGATTGATTTCTCACTTCTATAGCCCGTTATCCAGTGCGATTGTGGCGCCTAACTTCGGCGATGTAGGCGAAATCTACCGCACCGACTTCACCGGGGACGGGACCACCGGCGACCCGGTTCCGGGAACGCATTTCGGCCAATTCGACCGAGGCACGAATGCGGCGGGCCTGGTTGGACTTATTAACAAATACAACACCAATATTGCTGGCCAGCCTACTCCCGCAGGGAATGTCCTGATCCAGCACAACTTGATGACCGCTGGTGATCTGGCTGCCTTAGGTGGAGTGGCACCGCACATTTGCCTGCCGCCACCAGCGAACGATCCCGATCCGAGCTGCTCGTCTCCGGATTCGCCCGGCAATCAGGTGAACTACACATGGCTGCGAGCCTTGGATCTGAAGTTGGCGTGGCGGCACACGTTCCATGATCGGTATACAGTGGAACCGAGCGTGGGCTTCTATAACCTGCCGAACTTCAGCAACTTTAACCTACCGCCGAACACCATGAATGGGATCTTGTTCGGAAACGGAAGCGGCTCGATCAACGGCACCACGCAGACCGATAACAATTCGTTCCGCGTCGGCAACGGAACGGGCGTTTACGCTTTAGGGGCACAGCGGCAGATCGAATTCGGTCTGCGGTTGGTGTTCTAGCTCACCTTCTTTCCTTTACCTAAGGCCACCAGCAAATGCTGGTGGCCTTTTTTCTGTCAATCCAGCTGTTGCGACCGCACCCCAACGGGACTAGCATCTCCGCCGGAGGATAATCCGATGTTGCGTCGCCGTTCTTCTTTCAACTCCGTCGTTTTTATTTTTCTGCTGTCTCCGGCTGCGTCATTCGGGCAAGCTGCAACGGCTGCGACGAGCCCTGCGCTCGCTCTCAAGGAAAAAATCGTGTTTGTTCGGGCAGATCCCTCGATCAGCCTGGCAGCCCAGCGGGGAATCACGCAGGTGGACTCCACCAGTGGATCAGTCTCGGGGTCCATTGCAGCTCCCGAAATGAATACGATGGCCTCGAATGCATCGATGAAGAATGAGATTGAGTTGATGAATGCAGATGGTTCCTCGGTAACTCCGTTGCACGTCTTCGGTTCGGATCCGATGCTGTCTCCGGACGGCACCAGAATCGTGTATTGCTCGGAGCGCGAGTCGATCTATTCGCAGATTTACGTCATGAACAATGACGGATCGGGAGCTAAACGACTGACGAATTCAAATAACGGGGACGCTTGTGGGCCGGCATGGTCTCCCAACGGCAAGAGAATCGCTTACTATGCGTTCGCGCAGACGCAGCCCAGCCGGAATCCGGAGATCTGGCTGATGGACGCAGATGGAACCAACCCTAAGAAACTCACAGAGCACGGTATGGATCCGACGTGGTCGCCCGATGGACGTCAAATCGCCTTCTCTTCGCGCCGTGACGGCCTTTTCCAGATCTATGCGATGAACTCCGATGGCTCGAACGTCCGCCGGCTGACCAAGAACAAGTCAGAGGATTCCAATCCTGCCTGGGCTCCCGATGGCAGTGCCATTCTTTATATTTCCGCAACTGGCGATGATCGGCGTGGCCTATTCCTGATGGGGCCGGATGGATCTGATCCTCATGGATTGGCTCACTCCAAACACCAGGACTTCTGTTTTCCATCGTGGTCACCCGACGGCAAGGTCATCGTGTTCTCGGCGTTAACCCGGCTGGGGTCTCAAGGCATCGTCGTGAGTGAGGAGAAGCCGCGATGTGAGCAATGGACCGGGGAATACCAGATATTCGCCATGGATGCCGAAGGAAAGATCAAGCAACTCACGGACGCGAAATTGATGGGGACCCATCCTTCATTTGGAAAGATCGCGGGAACTCGCTGAAGCCGAGGGTTGGTGAGCATCGAGTCGCGGATTGTGTACAATGCCTGCATGTCGTTTCGGCCACCACACGGCAATCCCGGCGCCAAGCGCGGGCGGACTCCGCCTCCAGAAGATACGTTTGAAGAAGCATCCTTCCTGAAAGCCCTTGGAGAAAAGCAAAAGCCAGTTTCAGTCAAGTTGATGGATGGGAAGACGGTTCAGGGATGGATCGAGTACTACGATAAGAACATGGTCCGGCTCACGCGCCACGGCGCGCCCAATCTCTTCATCTTCAAGCACGAGATCATGTATATCGCCGAAGACGGCGGAACGAAGAAATAAGCCAGGGCTTAGGTCTCAGGTCTAGATTGCAGGCCTGAGGGGTTCAGAAAACACAGGTGATGGAGCCATTGTTGAGGCGCTGGGCGCAAAGGCCAAAGACCTAGAACCAAAGATCTAGAACCTAGAACCTAGAACCTAGAACCTAAGACCTAGGACCCGAGACCCAACCGAGAGCATGACTTTGCCAGAATCTCTCCATAGCACCTTTCTACCCTCCATGTCAGCGATGGCGCGCGAGGCTGGCGCTTTGCTGATGCAGTACTTTCATCAGGGCCTCAAGATTGAGTACAAAGGCGAGGCCGACCTGGTGACTGCCGCCGATCGTGCATCTGAGGTCTTGATCCGCGAGCGAATCGGCAAACAGTTTCCGGGACACGACGTGCTGGGAGAAGAGCAGGGACTAAATGATCGTGGCGGTGAGTACCGGTGGTATGTCGATCCTCTGGACGGCACGACCAACTTCGCTCATGGCTATCCGGTGTTTTGTGTTTCCCTCGCGATAGAGCGCCGGTCCGGTTCGGGAGGCGAGCGCGTTGCGGCGGTCGTCTATGATCCGACCCGTAACGAGCTGTTTTGCGCCGAACAGGGCAAGGGAGCGCAGTTGAATGGCAAGCCGATTCACGTGTCCAAGGCGGCACAGCTGAAAGAATGCCTGGTGGCGACGGGCTTCCCGAGTCACAAGCGGCACAAGAATCCGAACATTCACTTTTATCACCAGATCACTCTGCGGACCCATGGCGTGCGCCGGGCAGGCTCGGCGGCGCTCGATCTGTGCAATGTGGCCTGTGGACGGTTCGACGGCTTCTGGGAATTCAACTTGAACCCGTGGGATACTGCCGCGGGTGTGCTGATCATCGAAGAAGCTGGAGGCAAAGTCACTCGCTTCGATGGCTCTCCATTCCGAATCGACAGCAGCGAAACGCTGGGATCGAATAGCCTGGTGCACGACGCGCTAGTGCAGGAATTCCAGCGCATCTTCGATGGCCGCGGGCTTGACGCTTTGCCGGACCCTCGGGCATACCGGTAACATTCGACGTTTGTGTGCTCGTTTCATTTAGTGGAGGCGCGGAGCTTTGCTCCGCCGGACAGCCGGGGGCGGCTATCCCCACATGTTCACTGGGCATCTGGCGTCAGACTCTGGGGTTTACAATAAAGCAAGTGGGGACGCCGGGCTGCGCACCGGCGATTCAGTCAACTCAGGCTCAGCGTGATCAACTCACTTCTCGAACGCAAAATTGAAAAACGGCCCGACAAAGTGCGGCTGCAAGGGCGCATTCTGTTTCTCACCGAAGATTCGGAATTCATCCAGCGCCAGCTTGCCGGCGAGGACCTGCCCTGGGATACGAAGAATCCCGCCAACAATCCCAAGCTCCGCGACGACATTTCCACCGACGAAATCACTCCCGCGCATTACTGTTTTTACTTCGACGAAACCCTGGGAGAGATTCCGTATCTCGGACTCAAGTGCGGGAATGTAACGCCGATTGCGCGAGGCGACGTGAAGCGCGGAGGATTCGTGTGCGCGGTCAGTGGCAAGCGGCGCGGCAAGGGATCGAGCCGCGAGCAGTCTCCCTATGCCGAAATGTGCGCCGGGATCCGCGTTGTAATCGCAGAGAACATCGAGCGTATCTACAAACAGAACTGCCAGAACCTGGGCCTGCTGACGTCCACAGACTTCTCCTTGATCGATCGCATTCGAAGCGGAGAAGAGATTCCGCTGAGCGAATTCACTGCTGGAGAAGACGAGATTACGCGGCAGGTCATCGAGTACGGGGGGCTGTTTCCATTCAATGTGGCGCGCATGCAGGGGAAGGTTTTCTTGCCGCCGATCCAGAACGCCGGCGAGGGCGCCCGCGCCACACCGGCCATGACAGTTGCCGAGAAGATTTTCGCGCGACACATGATTAACGAAAAGGGTGAAGGTGGCGTCCCGTCAGTCAAACCGGGTGACACGGGCTTTGCTCGCGCCGATCTGCGATTCAGCCATGAATATGTCACGCCCATGGCGGCGATCTTCTTCGAGCATTACGTCGGGAAGGATGCCAAGGTGAACGATCCCTCGACGATCCTCTTTTTCCGAGATCATCTGACGTTTCTTGACGAAGTGATTTCCGAAGAGAAGAAGAAGCTGGGCCTGCTCGATCTGGCGACGCAACTGAAACTGAAGCAGCAGGATTTCGCGAAGAAGCAGGGAATCCGGCTGCACGGCGAGCTGTCAGATCGCAAAGGCTCGGAGGGAATCTGCCATTCGATCGTGCTCGAGAGTTATGCGCTGCCGGGGCAATTGAATATCGGATCCGATTCCCACACTCCGCACGTTGGCGCGATCGGATGTGTGGCTTTTGGCATCGGCACCACTGACGTGTTCAATTCATGGATCACGAAAGACGTTCGTGTCAAAGTTCCAGAATCTGTGAAGATCGTGATTCGGGGTAAGCGCCACCCGAACGTCACCGCCAAAGATTTCATTCTCAAGATTCTCAGTCTCGAGTATGTGCGCAGCGGCAAGGCGCTGGCGAAAGTCATGGAGTATGCAGGCGAGGCAATCGAAGAACTCAGCGTGGACGAGCGCGCGACCATGACCAACATGGCGGCCGAAATCGGCGGCTTCACCGGCATCGTTGCGCCCGATCGGAAGGCCGTCGACTTTCTTGTGGAGCGGCGCAGCCTGGATCGCAAGAAAGCTGAAGCGATGATTGAGGGCTTGTGCAGCGATCCCCGGGCGCAATATGCGCACGTCATCGAACTGGATGCATCTGAGATTGCTCCCATGGTGGCGACTCCGGGCGATCCTGGAAATGGCAAGTATGTGCGCGAATTGAATACGCCCGTGCCCATCGAAATTGCGTATGGAGGAACCTGCACCGCGGGCAAGAACGAGGATATGGACATGTACGCGCTCGTGCTCGCCGATGCGCTCAAGCAGGGCAAGCGCGTTGCCGAATCGGTGAAGTTCTACATCCAGTTCGGATCGCAGGAAACCCGCGATTATTGTCTGCGACGAGGCTATCTGGATATTTTCAGAAGAGCGGGCGCGCAGGTGATTGAACCCAGTTGCGGAGCCTGCATCAACGCGGGGCCTGGAGTATCGACGCGCCCAGATCAGGTCGTGATCAGCGCACAGAATCGGAACTTCCCCGGCCGCAGCGGCCCGGGGCAGATGTACCTGGCATCGCCATTAACGGTCGCGGCGAGCGCGATTGCAGGATACGTTGTCGAGTACGAGCCGAGCCAGAAGAGCGAACTGGTCAGAGCTTAGCGGCTTCCGTCAGGAGAGTTCACACACGTGTGTCGGGACTGATCGTCAAGTCCGGGCGCTACAACCGATCTTCAGTGTTCGCCAATCTTGGATCTACAAACCCTGACCTTTAGTCTTGAAGGATGGTGGGGAGCTCGGGCCGGAGCTACCCTTGGGCTTTTGCGAGCTGGTCTCTTTGGCAAGCGGGACTATGGCCTTTAGTTTCAAATCTGCGAGGGGTGGAAACGAACTCGGTGCTGTGAGAGTGCGTTCCGGTGGCTGTGCTCCGCTTTTGCGGGAGTTGTATAGAAGCTGCATCGCATCCCCAACCAGCGGCGGAGAGAGGACGGTCGCCGTCAGACGACCTTGGCGCACCCATGTTTGCCCTGCCTTAGGGACGCCATCGCAACCGGTAATTGGCAGTTGTAGCCAGTGGTCACGTTCCTTGAGATCGCCGAGTTCTTCAAACGCCCGCCTAGCGCCACTAGCCATATCATCGTTCTGGCAGACGATCATCCCGATATTCATCTCGCGCGACGTGCTCAGCGCTAACCAGGAGTGTATGGCGTGATATCCGCTCTGCTGCGTCCAATCGCCTCGTAGGGTCTTGATGGTGACCCGCTGAGGCTTGGTAGACATCATTCCCTTGGTACGGAGTTTTGCGACGTCGCGAACCGAGGGACCTTCAAGGTATAGCGCCGATCCTTCTTCCCCGAGAATCGCGGCAATCTGCTGTCCCTGAATCTTTCCGATGTGTTCGTTATCCGAGGCTATAGAAAAAACCGGGACCATCGAGTGCTGTCGAAGCTGCGAAAGATAATCGACACCGGCATTGACCACGACCCAGCCTATTCCGGCTGAGACCGCCGCCTTCGCCACCTGCAGCATGCCCGTACCGACCGGCTCGACGATGATGGCGTCTGGACGCTTTGAGGGTTCCTGGATGAACTGGAGGATCTGTTGGGTCTGTTGAACGGCATCATTGTTCGCGTAAACGACTTGAATCGACGCGCCAAGCTTCAGGGCGGCTGCCTGCGCCGAGGCCGCTTGCTCCAGCTGGAAATCGTTATCTTCCGTGACCAGGGAAACCAGGACGTTCAGCTTTTCCATGTGGGCCCACCAGCGTGAGATCGACCACAACCGCACTTCTGCTCTTAACATTAACGCAATGTCAACAACAGCGGATAGGTCACTTTAGTTTTCTTAGCCATGCGCATACTCTTGAAAGTTGCCCGGCTGAGGTAGCCAGCCCTCGATGGGCGGTCCAGCAAAGAGCCGAGTGGATTCGGCGCAAGTGGTTGAATTTAAGCAAGATGGTTGAAATCAGCCACCCTCATTCCTGCAACTTTTCTGCTCCGGAGAGGTTCCAATGAGTAGCAAGATTCGACATCGACCCGGACCGCCTAGGAAAGCAGGCGGATTCCAGGCCAGGAGGTGAGTATGCGATATCTGAAATATGTGGCTTTGCTGACCGTGCTGATGGTGCCGCTGGCGTATTCACAGGCGCAAGTTCGAGTTGGAATCGGCATTGGCCCCATTGGAGTGGCAGTCGGTCCCGGATACGCGGGTCCGCCGGTGTGCTCATACGGATACTACGATTACTACCCTTACGCCTGCGCGCCCTACGGATACTACGGTCCTGACTACTTTGTCGACGGTTTCTTCGTCGGCGTCGGGCCCTGGTACCACTGGGGACACCCAGACGGGTTTTGGAACCGTGGCTACGTAGGTCGCGGCTGGGGCGACGGATGGCGGCATGAAGGTTGGGAGCACGGCTGGAACCGCGGCGGATGGGGCTATGGCCACGACGGCTACGCACGCGGTTATGCTCACGGATATGGCCGCGGGTACTCCCGTGGTGAATTTCACGGCGGAAACGCTTTCCATGGAGGAGGCGGCGGATTTCACGGTGGCGGCTTCCGCGGCGGCGAGTCCCACGGCGGCGGTTTCCACGGTGGTGGTTCCCGCGGTGGTGGTTCCCATGGCGGCGGACGCCGATAGTTCGCGGTTTTGAGTCGGGACGGCTGGCGGCGTGCCAGCCGTTTCTTTTTTGAGCGGGTCACCTTGCCGCCTAGCGCTGTACCCGCATGTAATTTTCTTGCTAGAATGGCCGTCGCTCAACGGCTGCGGTAGTAAACTAGACGCAGACCTCTCAGGAGACTGACACCCTTATGGCCTATGTGATTGCTGAGCCGTGTATCGGAACGAAGGATACCGCCTGCGTGGATGCGTGTCCCGTAGATTGCATTCATCCCAAGAAGGACGAGCCTGCGTACGCGACCGAGGAATTGCTCTATATCGATCCGGTGGAGTGTATTGACTGCGGAGCTTGTGTTCCGGTGTGCCCGGTTTCGGCGATTTTTGCCCTGGATGACCTGCCGGAGAAGTGGGCCGCCTTCACCGAGCGCAATGCCAAGTATTTCGGTCGGTAATAGCTGGCCGGCAGTCCTTAAAAATCGAAAGGCGCGCGTCTGTCATCAGGCGCGCGCCTTCTCCATTTCTCGAGTCGCTCTACCGAGTCGCGAACCTCACCTTCTTCGCTTGTCCGCGTTTCCCAGAACTTCGGGGTTCTTCCCCGTGTGATCCTCGAACGCCTGGAGAATGCGCAGGTAATCGTGCTTGTCCATGCGCAGCACGTACGCCTTCCGGATATTCTGCTCTTCGTAATCGATTTCCAGCCAATGGCTTTTGGAATGGGTCAGCATGAGTACTACGCCGAGGCCGATGGGAACAGCGGCGACGCTGCCTTCACTGATGCGGTGCTGCTTGGTGTACTCGTAGGCGCAGCGGTCGATTTCGCCGTAGGGAATGCTCACTGGATCGCCTTTCACCGGACGGATCTCGACGGCCTTGTGCCGGTCGCTGAACGTCAGTGTGCCAATAATCTCTTTGCCCTTTGCGTCGGGGATCTTGACGCGCTGAAATGACTCGTCGTCCGCATGCGCGGGCGAAATCGCACCGAGAACGAGACAGAGGCAGAGAGCGAAACCTGGGGAAGAGAGAAGGATTCTTTTCACGATTCTCGAAGTATATCGAAAAGTCGGGAACTGGCGCCGAGAACCCGTCCCCGAGATCATCTCGCCTGAATCATCTCGCCTCGATCATCTGTGGCTTAGCCCGTAGCCCACTGCCCCGAACGACGCCCCGATGTTTACCACCGATGTCATGCGTTCCAGTTTGTGGTGCCCCATTTTATGAAACATGTAGCTGGTGCCGACAACGGCTGCGGTTTCCAGCGCGAAGTTGGCCGCCAGGCCGGGAGTGCTTCCGCTCAGGATGCGGGTCACCGGGTTGAGTTCTTTGCCGCCATTGGCCAGGTTGGCGCGAGTCACACAAAAATCGGCGGCGGCGGCTCCGGCTGTGAGCGTGAAGAGGACGCGATTTTCACGATCCCAAAAACGGTGGGAGACACCCTCTCGCGCGGGAGCAATAAACGAGACCATGGGCGCCGCCCCGCTGATATAAGGTTCTGCGTGGCTGGACGACCAACTGGTAGGCTCCGGGATTCCTGGTGCTGACGGAAGTTCGGCGGACGCAATCTCAATTGTCGCTGGCGCCACCTGCTTGACGGTGGCCAGGTCCATGGGCGATTGTGCGTTCAGCAGAGCAGGCGAAACGGACAACGCGGCCGCGACTACCAGCAACAGTTGGCGGAATCCGAAACAAGAAGCTTTGTTCATGGTTACTTTAGTCCAGGCCCCTATTGGCCGCTAGGACTAGTACTGTCTCGCATTCCCGCACGGAGCGATACAGTCCCGAAGTTTGGTGACTGGGCTATTACGGCGGTCATTGGAAGCTCCTTAGGCATTGATGGAAATAGACTTAGCGAGAGCCCGCTTCCGCTAGAATCTCTTCGAGGCATGGCACTGCGAGAATCAGAGGCGATTGTGTTGCGCACGTATCCGCTGCGCGAGGCCGATCTGCTGGTCACGCTGTTCACCAGGATGGAAGGCAAGGTTCACGGGGTCGCCCGCTCGGCCAAGAAGTCAAAACGGCGCTTCGGCGGAGCCCTTGAGCCCTTGACGTATGTGCGCGCGTTTTACGATGTGCGCGAGCGGCAGGACCTGGCGCGGCTGGATTCCTGCGAAGTGCTGGAATCTCCCATGGCGGCTGAAGTTGGCTATGCCCGCGCGGTGGCTCTGGGCCACGTCGCGGAATTGCTGGACGAGTTGCTGCCCGACCACGAGGCCAATGACGCAATCTTTCGCCTGACCCTCTCCGTGCTGCACGTGCTCACGGGCAAAGACATATGGATGCCAATCACCTATTTCGAACTGTGGCTGACGCGGCTGGTGGGATTCTTGCCCGAACTCAACGAGTGTGTAGTCTGCGGCCGCAGCCTGAATGGAAGCCGCGCCTATTTTCATGCGTTGGCGGACGGGCTGATGTGCCCCGACGATAAACGGCTGGCGTCATCGGAAATTTCCGGCGAGTCGCGCATGCTGGCCGCGCAAATGTTCCGCGCTCCGGTGGAGAGCTTTACCGAAATCGCCTGGCCGAAGGCGCTGGGAGCGGATTTGCGGAAATTTCTGGTTCAGATTCTGCAGCGGCATATCGAGAAGAAGCTGGTAACAGCGGGGATGCTGGAGAAAGCAGTATTCGAGTAGCGTTCGCTTCAGGAATAGAGAGCTTTGGTTCAGGGGGCATCGTGAGAAAAGAATTGCTGATCGTCGCAACGTATCTCGTCATCGCTGGAGCCACCGCCATCGGTCAGGCTGGATCGGCTGGCAAGGCAGCCGCGGAACCGCAAGCGAAACCACTAGCCGGGGCGCAGAAAATGCTGCAGGCATTGGAAGGGAAGTGGTCGATCGTCGAGGAGCTCGCTCCGGACGCGTCGTCGCCAAGCGGCGGAAAGGGTGAAGGACAGATCGTGTGGCGCTTCGGGCCGGGAGGGTACTCGGTGATCGAAGAGTATCAATCCCGCGAGGGGAACCGTGACATCAGCGGCGTTGGCGTGTTTTGGTGGGATGACGCGTTGCATGGATTCAAGACCATCTGGTGCGACAGCACCAACCCTGGAGGCTGCATCAGTTTTGGAAATGTCCTGCACTGGGAAGGCCCGAATCTCGTGCTCACCGAAAATTATGAGGTGAAGGGGAAGAAACTCACCTTCAAGGAAGTCTTTGGCGACATCACTCCGCAAGCATTTACGCAAACGCTGTACGGCGGCGAAGCTGGTGGCCCGTTGAAGATCGATCAAGTCATCCATGCAAAGCGGATCGCTGGCGGTGTGAAGTAGAGGAACTCAGGCGGTTATTCACTTTGTTGCGGGCGCGGGCAGCTTTTTTCTTTGTCCCCGCTTCTCGGCCTTCTCAACTTCGTCTTTGGGAACGTTGAAGAGGATTGTCATGCCTTTCTCAAAGTTCTCAATGGCCTGTTGCTCCTGGATGTACTCCGTCTTCATCATAGGATTCAATTACGAATCCCTTATTCTTAGTGCTGAAAGTGAACGATACGCGCTTGTCAACATAATCCCCGCGAACGCGAATTGCTACGCGAAGACGTTCTCCTTCCAATAAGTGGGGCGGGTATACATAAAATTCATTTGAAGTGTTGTAATTGTCGTTGTTCCAGTAAGCGTTCGGTGAGTCCGTCTTGAGCGCCCTCGGTGTGTAAGGAAAGAAAACTGGAAGGTGGGGCAGCCTGCGTTTGAATTTTCTAAGCCTCAACTTCTCGTCGTGTTTGCCGTGTTTGCGAAGCGTGGGACAGCAGACCCGGAAACCGCGATGCAGCCTGGCCGAATGGTTTTCGCGTGGAACGTAGGGACTTTCGAGCAAAGGAATGAGCAAGTCATCCTAACCGTTGTGGCTGGGATTCGTCGAAGTGAGAGTCGCAAAAGCGGTGAGGAGCATCATGCGCACAACGTCGATCATCTTTATCTTCTTCGCAACGATTTGCGGTATCCCTGTGCTGGCGCAGGCGCCCGGCACCGCCGGGCCAGAGCGAGGCGCACTCGTACTGGACGGCGGAAGAGCCGAGTGAGTCATTCGGGGCGCAGCGGGCTTCTTCCCCGCGAACGCGGGGGCGATGACTGACACGGCCACCAACCGCAGCGCCGTTATAGACAAGTTCGTGCAACTGGCTGGCGGTTCACGGGCCAGGATCGTGGTCATCCCCACTGCTTGGAACGACAAATTCGGCGACGGTCGAGTAGTGGTTACCCCAGAACACCTGGAACAGCTCCGCGCCGGCGTGCAGAAGACAATGGGCGTCGATCGTGTGACCATACTGCACACGCGCGATCGCAGGCAAGCGGATTCACCAGAGTTCGTGGCGTCTCTGAAGTGGGCCACGGGGTTTGGATCGATGGTGGCAGGGACGCGAACCTCTGGGACGCCTACGTGGGCACGCGGGTAGAGACTGAAATCAAGGCGTTACTGGGTCGCGGCGGGGTCGTCGCCGGCAGTTCAGCCGGCGCCGTGATCGAGAGCTCGCTCGCATTAGTTTTCACGATCGTGGATTCGCCGGGCGGCAAGACCCTGCGTGTCGACGGGACTCACATGTGCTGGGGATTGCTGAGCAATTCAACTGTTATGCCCCACTGGAGCATGCGTGATCGACCGGATGTAACACCGGCCGTCGTTGCGCATCCTGGTGTGCTGGGGGTTGCCATCGATGGAGGGGCGGCCGCGGTTGTACAAGGGAACCGGCTGGAGGTCATCGGCGATGGCCATGTGGGCATTTATGACGGCAAGGTTCACGGCAACAAACCCTATTACGATCTATCGCCTGGAGATCGCTTCGATCTTCACACGCGGTCTTCTATCCCGGTCAACTAGCAACGCTGGACCGCGCACCCCTAGCGGCGAGATTCCATGGAAGCTTTGCGGCGCGGCTTGGTTCTGGCTGCGGCTAACACGTGACGGCCGATCAGACCGAGATCCCCTCGGCTGAACCTCAGGGCAGGCTCTTCGCTGCACCTGACGAAAGCCTTCGCCCAGGATGACACTGCGGTCGGGGGCGCACGATTCGCTTTGCTCGGCGGGACGTGTCCAGCGCTCCACAGATAAGAATCCCCACTTCTGGCAAAACCGGCCAGAAGTGGGGCACCCTTTTACTCTTTTACGTCTTTGTTCCAGCTAAGCTGTCTTTAGTACATATCGCCCATGCCGCCGCCATGTCCGCCGGGCGCCGGAGCTTCCTTCTTTTCTGGAATCTCGGCGACCAGGGCTTCGGTGGTGAGCATCAGGCTGGCGATCGATCCGGCATTCTGCAGGGCGGTGCGCACAACCTTGGTGGGATCGAGCACGCCGGCCTTGACCAGGTCCTCGTACTCGTTGGAGAAAGCGTTGAAGCCGTAGTTGGATTCCTTCGACTCCAGCACCTTGCCCAGAATCACAGCGCCTTCTTCGCCGGCATTCTCGACGATCTGGCGCAGCGGTTCGGTGATAGCACGCTTCACAATGTTGATGCCGATCTGCTCATCGCCTTCGGCCTTCAACTTTTCGAGCGAAGCCGCGCAACGCGCCAGAGCCACGCCGCCGCCGGGGACAATGCCTTCTTCCACGGCCGCGCGCGTCGCATGCATGGCGTCTTCCACGCGGGCTTTCTTTTCCTTCATTTCGGTTTCGGTTGCGGCGCCGACTTTGATCACGGCTACGCCACCGACCAGCTTCGCCAACCGCTCCTGCAGCTTCTCGCGGTCGTAGTCGCTGGTGGTCTTGTCGATCTGGCTGCGAATTTCTTTCACGCGGCCTTCGATCTCAGCGTGCTTGCCCTTGCCTTCGACCACCGTGGTGTTGTCCTTGTCGATGGTGATCTTCTTGGCCTGGCCGAGGTCGGAGATCTGTACGTTCTCCAGCTTGATGCCGAGATCTTCGGTGATGGCCTTGCCGCCGGTCAGGATAGCGATATCCTGCAGCATTGCCTTGCGGCGATCGCCGAAGCCCGGAGCCTTTACGGCCGCGACCTGCAGCGTGCCACGCAGCTTGTTGACGACCAGGGTCGCCAGCGCCTCACCCTCGACGTCTTCCGCGATGATGAGCAGTGGCTTGCCGGACTTCGCAATCTGCTCGAGCAGCGGGAGCAGATCCTTCATCGAGCTGATCTTCTTTTCGTTGATCAGGATGTAGGCGTTCTCGAGAGCCACTTCCATGCGCTCGGGATCGGTCACGAAGTAGGGCGAGAGGTATCCGCGGTCGAACTGCATGCCTTCGACGACTTCGAGCTGAGTCTCGAGCGTCTTCGACTCTTCGACGGTGATTACGCCGTCCTTGCCAACCTTCTTCATCGCCTCGGCAATGATCTTGCCGATGGTCTCGTCGTTGTTGGCGCTGATGGTGCCAACCTGGGCGATCATTTCGCCGGTGACGGGCTTGGAGAGCTTGTCGAGTTCGCCAGGCAGGCGGTTTCCTTCTTTGTCGAGCTTGCCGGCGATGACGGTCACTGCCTTCTCGATGCCGCGCTTCAGGGCCATAGGATTGGCTCCGGCAGCGACAGTCTTCACGCCTTCGCGATAGATGGCCTGCGCAAGAACGGTGGCGGTGGTGGTGCCGTCGCCGGCGACGTCGGAGGTCTTGGAGGCGACTTCACGAACCATCTGGGCGCCCATGTTCTCGAGGCCGTCCTTCAGTTCGATTTCTTTTGCGACGGTGACGCCGTCCTTGGTGATGGTCGGCGAACCGAATTTCTTTTCAATAACCACGTTGCGGCCCTTGGGGCCGAGTGTGACCTTCACGGCGTCGGCCAGAAGGTTGACGCCGCGGAGGATCGCCTGCCGGGATTCTTCTCCGTGAACGATGAGCTTTGCCATTGCTTTTTCTCCTAATCAGTTTGCAGGTGATGCCTGCGATGTTTTTCTTGGCTGGGGGCTTTCAGCTATCAGCCTTCAGCTTGGACCTTCTCGCCGCCGCTCGTCAGAACCATGTCTCGTGATGGCTGACAGCTGACGGCTGAGAGCTATTTCTTCGAGCCGGCGAGTTCTTTCTTGGCCGGGCTGGCGGCGCCGGTCAGGATGCCGAGGACTTCATCTTCTTTCATGATGATGAACTCTTCGCCATCGATCTTGATCTCGGTGCCCGAGTACTTGCCGAACAGAATGCGGTCGCCTTCTTTGACGGCCAGCGGGAAGGTCTTGCCTTCATCGTTGGTGCGGCCTTTGCCGGTGGAAATGACTTCGCCCTCCTGGGGCTTGTCCTTGGCTGAGTCGGGGATGATGATGCCGCCACGGGTGGTGGTAGCTTCCTCGACACGACGGACCAAAAGACGGTCGTGAAGCGGTGAAAATTTCGCCATGGTTCGAACTCCTTTCAAATGGTAGAAGGTTGTTTGCTTCAGTTGAAATCAGTTGGTAACCCTATGATTCGGTTGGGAGTAAGCATTCTGTTAGCAGTCACGCCTACTGAGTGCTAATTGTAGAGAGCGGAGCGCCAGTTTGTCAAGTGTGGGATTGGTCTTTTGCGACAGACAGGCGTGCGCTCGCGTGCATCATGCGGCGGCGAGCGGGGTCGTGTCGTTTTGCTTTTCGACGCTAGAAACTGAGCCGGGATGCCGGCTCGAGGGAGAACCTGCGCCGGTTCGTGCCTTGTCACGAAAGCGGTTGCGGGCTCTTTGGAGAGGCAGTTCAACCATGGTCCGCATGGCCTGCGCGTAGAGGATGGTAGCGGCGAGAATGCCCAATGCGAGCAGGAAACCGGGGCGGTAGAAATGGTAGAAGTGGTGAAACAGCGTGTGGTGAATGAGGTACATCGTATAGGAGAGTTGACCCAGCCAGCACAGAACAGGCCACTCCAGCCAGCGGGTGAGGAGACTTTTTTGGGGCAGCGAGATCAGGAAGAAAATGGGGGCCAGTCCGATGCCGAGCAGCGTGTATCGGAAGGTATCGCGGAAGAACGGGTTGCGATAGGCGAAGCACAGAGCAATCAGTAGCGTTCCTGCGGATGCGAGGAGACGGGCATGCTTCGTCCACCACTCGACCTTATCGCCCAGGCGGGGATTGGCCACGATGGCCAGGACGCAACCGTACAAAATCGAATCAAAGCGAGTGTCTGTTCCCTCATAAATATTTTCCCAGGGCGAATGAAACACAGCGGCCCGGCAGCAGCGCCACGCCAGTGCTCCGGCACACAGTGTCAACAAATACGCAGCCTGACGTTTTCGGCTAACTCCGGCGTACACGAACCAGGCGTAAAGCACGGGGAACAAGAGGTAGTAGTGCTCCTCGACAGCGAGGGACCAGAGCACACCCATGCCGGCTGGAAGATTTCCAAAACCCAGGATGTTCCAGTAATTCGAGAAGTAGAGGAATGCGGCCGGCAGAGACCGGTAACTTTCCGTGTTGTAGAGGAACCCGAAGGCGGCAAGGCTGGTGACGATCACCACAGTCACGTAGCAGGGCGGAAAGATGCGCAACAGGCGGCGCACGTAGAAATTCTTCAGGTTGATGGATTGCCGATGCTCAGCTTCGCTGCGCAACAGGGTGGTAATCAGGTATCCGCTGAGAAAGAAGAAGACGGTGACACCAAAGCCTCCGGGCAACTGGCGGTGAGGCATGGAGTGGGCGACAAAGACGATGAAAAAGGCAATCGCGCGGACTCCATCGAGGCCGGGAATGTACGTGCCTTTCTTCATTTCTCGCGTCCTCTGCGAGAGATAGGGCCATCGGGGAGGAGGGTCAAGTCCTCTTTCGTAATACCTACGAAAGTGGACGGTCAGCCGACTTATGCGCAGGCGCGGACGCCCGCGCGACAGCCGGCGGGACGCCGGCGGTACCGCATCGAATAGAATCCTTCCATGTGTTCTGAACGCCTGTTTTCTGAACGGACCAATTGGCGGCTGGCGCGGAACCGGTTTACTGAGGCGGTCGAGGAAGTGCGGGGACGAATGCCAGTACTCGATCTCACCGCTTCGAATCCGACGCGGGTGGGATTGAAGTATGACTCCGCCGCGATTCTGGGCGCACTGAATTCGGAGCGGACGCTCGATTACGATCCGCAGGCCAAGGGCTTGCTGGCGGCGCGCGAGGCAGTAGCTCGGTACTACGGAGGCAGTCAGGGAGAGAATATTCGCCGCGCGGCTCTCGTAGATCCGGAGCGGATTGTGCTTACGACCAGTACCAGCGAGGGGTATTCGTTTGTGTTTCGTCTGCTGTGCAATGCGGGAGATGAATTGCTGGTGCCGAAGCCGAGTTATCCGCTGTTCGAGTTTCTGGCGGATTTGCAGGATGTGAGGCTGGTGCCGTATCCGCTGATTTATGACCACGGATGGCAGATGGATTTTCCCTCGCTCGAGAAGGCGGTAACGGAGCGGACCCGAGGCGTTGTGCTGGTGCATCCGAATAATCCGACGGGGTCGTATGTACATCAGAGCGAGATTGCGCCGCTGAATGCGTTTTGCCGTGAGCATGGGCTGGCGCTGATTGTGGATGAGGTGTTTCTGGATTATGCGCTGGAGCGCGGTGAAGGGAAGGCTGGGTCCCTCCACGTGCGCACGGATCGGCATGCGCCGATCCATGGGCTTGGTCGGGATGACAGAGTACGGAGTTTCGTGGGGAATCAGGAGGTGCTGACGTTTACGCTGAGCGGGCTATCGAAGGTATCGGCGCTGCCGCAGATGAAAGTTGCCTGGATCGTGACAAGCGGACCGTCGGCGCAGGTGAACGGAGCGATGGCGAGGCTCGAGGTGATTGCAGATACATACCTGTCGATGAACGCTCCCATTCAGTGGGCTGTGCCGGTGTTGCTGGAGCAGGGAGAAGACATTCAGCAGCAATTGCTGGATCGAGTTCGGAGGAATTTGGACGAACTGGATCGCCAGTTGGCGGGGCAAACGGCTTGCCAACGGCTATGCACGGAAGGTGGATGGTATGCGGTGTTGCGCGTTCCGGTGACTCGGTCGGACGAGGAGTTGGCGATTGAGTTAGTGAAGGAGAAGGCGGTGGTGGTGCATCCGGGACATTTCTACGATTTTCCGAGCGATGGGTATTTGGTGCTGAGTTTGATCACCGCGAAGGAAGAGTTTCGCGAAGGGATTGGGCGAGTGTTGGAGTACTTGAGTTCGTAGTGCAATTGCCGGGTGCCCCATCCTTTGCGTTTTTTGCAAAGGGTGGGAAATCGATGCTCTCTCCCTATAGCGCCTCCAGTCAAGCGACAGTCTGGATCTTCATCACCGCCGCGGGCTACTGATCGATCTTCGCTGTGCCGGCTGGTTCCTTCGCAGCGCTGCGATAGCTGAGCCACTTCCACTGTCCTGGCTCCATCACCAATCCGCACTTCACCGGATTTCGATGCCTGTCATTGCCGCTGATAACAGTCACGGCGAAAAGACTAAGTCAAAATCCCAAGTGGTTCACAATTGAGAATCCCACCCTTTGCAGAAAACGCAAAGGATGGGGCACCCGGCTAAATGCCGAGAGTTGTAAAGTGCATGTCGAACTGTGACTTCACGTCCCTTCGGGCAATAGGCATATCAGGAAAACGCTTGTAAATGGCCTCGACTACGGCATGCGTTTGGCGTTCGTTCAGATACGGAAGGATGCACCTACTCCCGTCCTTCAATTCCGCGTAGAGGCCAGCGGGTTCATAGTGGTCAGGCCCTCCCTTTTCCTCGCGGTACTCCAATGACTCGATGTCTGCTCGCGGTATTGCAGCGCGCGACCGATAGAAGTCTCCGGTTGTCGTCTGAAATTCAAGGTTTGTCGCACGCAATTGCACCGACCGTTGACGAATGATTTCGACATACCCGAAGATGCCGCCGAGTATTGCCACGATGATGACGATGGAAGCAGCAGCGTAGTGATAGGCCACAATCGCGACTGCGGAAGCTGACACACAGCCGGACAAAACCGCATGCGAATGAGCATGCTGCATCTTCGACTTGACTATCAGCCCGCTTGGTGTCTCGCGAAGTTCAAAGCCTGTAGCCATAGCGAAGCGTTTAGCCGATTTTTTATAGTTGCCAAAAACCATTACACGTTTTGACCGCTCGCCATTGATTGAATGTACCGGCGATATTGTTGCTAGCGCTCCCCGATCGATCTGCAATCGGCTCAAGCTCTCCCCGCAAACTCCCGGGTCTCGGTGGACACTTTCACCTTTTCGCCCTCTTTGATAAAGAGGGGAACGCGGATTTCCAGGCCTGTCTCCAGACGGGCGGTCTTGGTAGCGCCACTGGACGAGTCGCCCCGAACCGCAGGTTCCGTGAAGGCAACGTTTAGCTCAACGAATATTGGCAGCTCTAAACCAATCGGATTCCCGTTGAATCTGCGCAGCTCAATCAATGCGCCTTCGACCAGGAGGTCCAATGCATCCCCGACCATCTGACGGTCAAGGGTCACGGTCTCGTAGCTTTCCTGGTCCAGGAAATGAGAGCCGTCTCCGTCGCTGTAGAGATACGAAGCCTGCACCGACTCCAGGTCTGGCTCCTTGAATTTGTCACTGGCCTTGAAAGTCCTCTCAAAGACGGCGTTTGTGAGGAGGTTGCGCATCTTCAAGCGCACCAGGGTCTGGCCGCCACGAGCGGTAGGCGTATTCACTTCTGCTTCCAGGCAGCAGAAAGGAGTGTTTTCAAGTTCAAACAACGTCTTACGCTTGACAGCAATCGCATCCATTAGCGCGGCCATGAAGTCCTCTTTATCAGCTCGGTGCCGAAAGCGCAGGCGCCTGATCCGAATTTTAATCTCAATTTCCATCCAGCAGGGTGAAGTACTCCTCGGAGAAGAGGACTTTCACGAGTTGTCCATTGGGCGCGTGCAATGGATTCTGCGACGCTCGGGCGCTCGGAGCCTAGTAAAGAAGGAAATGGCTACGTGTCTAGATCGATGAACGGGCGCTCGCGGTGCATTAGCGACCTTTAGCAGGGGATGAAGCCCGCATTTATTTTGGTCTGCAACGCGGCCCTGAAGGGCCGCTCTTCCACGGTTGGGGAGGCAGTTGTTTTCAGATCGCGGTACGTGCCAGGTTCGCATAAGCGGCTTTTCCCCGTTTCATGTAAAAGCGTACGGCGCCCCCTGCGCGGTTGTTGGTCGTGTATGTTGCAGACGGTGCGGCACAGTTCTGCTTCGCTCAGAGCAGGCCCGCCCTGCGTGCTACGCACTCCCCGCTTCAGCCGCCGCTGACGGCGGGGACGATGGAAACTTCGGAACCTTCCGAGAGCGGGCTGGCTAATCCGCCGGTGTAGCGGATGTTTTCGTTGCCGATGAAGATGTTGATGTGCTGGCGCACCTGGCCTTGCTCGTTGACGATGCGGTCGCGTACGCCGGGGTAGATCATCCAAAGCGCCGATAAGGCGTCTGCAACGGTTCCGCGGGAGAAGGCTATGTCGACGGTGCTGCGTTCCGCGGTGAATTCGCGCAAAGCTCCCGGGATGTGAATCGTAACCGGCAGAGTCATCTCCTGGTCGATGTGCTGGAAGAGCGGCGCGATTTCTGGCGACTCGCAGATCTTGTTCGCGACGCGGATTTCGATTGAGAGGAAGTCGAGCGCGCTTCTTTTGGCGCGCGCACAAGCATGACCGAGCCGTCTTCGATGATCGCGGTGCGGACGCAGACGATGGAAGGAAGGCTGTCGTGGATCTTCTGCCAGTTCTTGCCTTCGTCGTGCGAGCCGAAAAGCTGCCCGCTGCGGGTCCCAAAGTAAAGTCCAGCGGGATCGTAATTATCGGCCGTCATAGCATCGCGCAAGACGGTTTCGTACGCCTGCTTCTGCGGCAGGCCGCGGCTGAGCGGTTCCCACGAGCTTCCGGCGTTGCGGGTGCGATAGACGCGCAGGCGGCCATCGCAGGAGCAACGAAACTCTTCCGATTCGACGGGAACGACATAGGCGCAATCAGGATTGTGCGGATGCATGACGACGGGGAAGCCAAAATCAGAAGGCACGCCGTTGGCAATGTCTTTCCAAGTTTCGGCGCAGTTGTCGGAGCGATAGATGCCCCGATGATTCTGCAGGAACAGTCGTTCTGGACGAGCGGGATGCAAGGCGATCTTGTGAACGCACTGGCCGAATTCAGGATTCTTGTCAGGCATAAAGAGAGCGCGAATGCCTTGGTTTCGCGCGGTCCAGGTGGCTCCGGCATCCTCGGTGCGGTAAACGCCTCCCGCGGAGATGGCTACGTACATGCGCTGCTTATTTGCGGGATCGAGAACTATGGAGTGCAGCGCGAGGCCGCCATTGCCAGGCATCCAGCGCGGGCGATGGGGATGATCAAACAGCCCGCGGACCAGCGACCAGTTCTCGCCGGCATCTCGAGTTTCGAACAGAGCGGCGGGCTCGACTCCGCAATAAAGCACGTCAGGCTCGTCCGGTGGGCCCAGCGTGATCTGCCAGATATTTTTCAGGGACATGCCTGTATCGGCAGGGAAGCGCACAGGGGCTTGCTGCGGATTGGTCCAACTCTTGCCGAAATCATCGCTGGAGCGCAGCAGGGTTCCCCAGAAACTTGAGGTCGCCGCCCAAATGCGACGCTGGCCGTCGCGGGCATCGTAGGCGAGCGCATAGACGGCATGCCCGTGAAAGAAGGGGCCGCCAAGTTCCCACCGAGTGCGCTGGGCGTTGGAGCGAAAAATGAAGGCTCCCTTGGTCGTGCCCACCAGAAGGACGAAATCTCCTTTCTTAATGTGCGCATGCCGAACGCTATGTATGGTTGCGGTTCGGAGAGGGCTGGCGGCTTGGTCGGCAGCGGGAACCGTCACTGCACCCGATTGCACCGCCTCCAACGCGGCTTGCACTTCACTCGCGCGCTGGTACCGCTGCATGGGTTCTTTCGCGAGGCAGCGCTGGATAACGGCCCATAATCCTGGCGGCACCGGCGCTCCCAAAGGCTTAGGGATCTCCCGCATGATTGCCGAACTGATCTCGAACCCGGTCCGGCCTTCGAAGGGAAGGCGTCCGGACGCAAGTTCGTAGAGCACAACTCCGAGGGCCCAGAGATCACTGCGGGCGTCGGCAGGATCTCCATAAAGGACTTCGGGCGCCATGTAGGGCAAAGTTCCGCTGACGCTGGATGCGCCTTGGACGGTCGAGAAAGACATGGTAGGCGCATCAAGAATGCCGCCTCCGACGCGCCTGGCAAGTCCGAAATCGAGAACTTTGACGAGCCCGTCAGGGGTAACGACGATATTCGAGCTCTTAAGGTCGCGATGAACGATGCCGCGGTCGTGGGCGCGGGAGAGAGCACTGGCGATCTGAACTCCATAGCGGAGAGCGGATTCCGGAGGAAGCCCTGCGCCTGTATTCATGGCGTGCAGGGATTTGCCCTCAACCAGCTCCATAACGATGTAGAGATCGCCGCCGGTCTCGCCGACTTCGTGAATCGTGCAAATATTGGGATGAGCGAGCGAAGAGGAGGCGCGGGCTTCCTGCAGAAGGTTCTGGCCAGCGGCGGAGTCGAGGCCAGCATCCTTCTTTACGACCTTAACTGCTACATCCCGGTGCAAGGTTTCGTCGTAGGCACGGTAAACGACACCCATTCCACCTTCGCCGATCTTGGCGGTAATGCGGCAGTGGCCGAGGATCTGGCCGATCACGAGCAGACCTCCTTTCAAATCATGCTAGGGGCAGCGTGAAATCTGGTCAATGAAGCACAGTCCAGTGTGTGATACGTTAACACCGATTTGTCGATTCAAGGACACACCATGAGCGCTGAAACGATCACGAAAACGGTGACTGCGGCGAACGTCAAGAAAGCGGTGCCATTCTTTGGGGTTACTAACATGGAGGCTTCGCTCCAATATTACGTGGACGGACTGGGTTTCGAGATGGCGAACAAATGGGTTGTCGAGGGCAGAGTACGGTGGTGTTGGCTGCAGCACGGTGGGGCTTCGCTGATGTTGCAGGAGTTCTTGAAGGAGCGGATTCCGAGTGGGAAGTTAGGCGAAGGCATGAGTGTCTACTTCATATGCGAAGACGCGTTGGCCATCTACCGCGAAGTGAAGGCGCGCGGCATTTTGGCCGAAAGGCCATTTGTCGGCAACGGACTGTGGGTGACCAAGTTGACAGACCCGGATGGGTATACGATTTTCTTCGAGAGTCCCACCGATTCCCCCGAAGAGAGCGAGTACGTAGACTCGTAGCGCGTACAGGAACTAGTGAGTTAGAGCCGGGGATTTCTCCTCGGATTAACATTCCAACCCAAAATCTCCGCTCCGCATCCATAGGTGGGTTTGCCCCTGCTACCTCATGGAGGGAAGACAATGCGTCGTATAAATCAATTGTGGGCGACAGTATTTTTGGCGGCAGCTACAGCAGCATCGACGGGCGCGCTGGCCACGCCGGACGGCCAGGGCATGAACGGGCAGGAGGAGCAGGAGAACCGGGTTTACGACCCGGCCTACAAGGACTACCACGTGTGGGATGCCCGGGAAGAGGAAGCTTACCGCCGCTGGCTGGACGAAGAGCGCGAGCCTTACGTCTTCCACGGACAGCTCAGCGAAAGGACGCAGAAAGACTACTGGAGATGGCGGCACAAGGACCTAAAGCGGGCGCACCGTGAGCACGCGGAGAACGAACATCCGTAAATGCGTCGGTCTTTTTAGGGGAGGGCGGCGGAGATTAAAGCTCGGCCGCCTCGCTCTTTTTGGGCTATAATGCCCGCCATGCCTGCCGCACCTGGAGCCACCAAGGCCGTGGGGATGGTCCCCGACGAACTCAAGTTTGAGCCCAAGTCCAAAGGACTTGCCACCCCTCGGAAAAAGAAGCCCAAAGAACTGGCGGTCATCACGGAGTGCTGCACGGGATGCGCGGGATCGCCGGCATGTGTGGAGTACTGTCCGGTGGAAGACTGCATGTTCTGGGTACCGGACGAAGACAATCCGCCGTTCGGCAGGATTCAGATCGATCCGATTCTCTGCATCGGCTGCAAGAAATGCGTGAGCAAAGGGCCAGATGGCTGCTTCCTGGATGGATGTCCGTGGGACGCTATCGCGATGGTCGACACGGCTGAGGTGGAAAAGGAAGTCGGAGTGATGGCGATCTGAAGGTCGTTCCTCGCGCTCGAGTTCTAAGTCGTAAACCACAAGGGACACGAAGGACCACAAAGGGAACCAATTTTGGGCTTCCTTCGTGGTACTTCGTGTCCTTTGTGGTTAAAGGTTTTGAGGCGCTCAGAAACGCCAGAAGGCGCCGAGACCTACGAAGTAGTTGTGCTGCCTTGAATGTCCGGTTGGAGCCAGTGGAAAATCCGGTTCGCCGGAATAGAAGTCACGGGCTTCTGCGCGCAGCGTCAGATTCCTCCAAACCCTGACGTCGAGGCCAACTCCTCCCTGTAAGGTTCCGGTGGTGGTCGACTTGCCGGGATTGGTGCCGCCATACACCAGCGTGCCAGCCTGGCTGAAATGGCCAAATCCTCCGCCGAAACTCACCCAGGGCGAGACCGCCGTCGTGGGAAACAAATTGAGCCGCGCAGCAGGGGTCACAAAAAGCTGCTTGTAGTCCGGGGGAACGACGGCATTGCCGTAAGTTCCGCCGTTCAGGTCCTCGTCCGGGTTGTACATGAACACGATCTCACCGGATAACGAGAAGAGTGGAGTGACGATGAAGCGCCGGCCGTACTCGACATCGAAGCTAACGCCGGCTCCGGAATGAATGATGGGATCGAAGAAGGTCGCGTTCGTGATGCCTTGATCGCTGATGAGGGTTCGGCCGAAGACCCCGCCTAACTCGTTCTTGCCATCCTGCCCCACCGCGGAGACCACCAGCAATGTCGCGCACAGCATCCCTGCAATGCAAAGCTGTTTGCCAGGCATTTGGCCTCCGACGAGGTTCATTCGCTGAGTTATTACGGCGGAAGCCCTAGCCTAGCACGACCCCGGCGGTGGATAACTAACTTTGTGGATACGGGAGCAAGGGCTTGGCCCTGCGGAGACGGCTGGGTGCACGCAGACGGAACTAGTGGGCTGTGGCAGTGAAAGCGGCGACCAGGGCGGGGTCAAACGTTTCGCGTTGCTCGGCGGGACGGACGAATGCGTCCGTCCCTACATTTCTGGCAATGATTCTGCGCTTGCGATAGCTAGCTAGTCGGAGACGCTGTGCTCTTCGTTCTGCGAGCGCAGGACGCGGTCAATGGAATAAGGGGCGCGGCGGCTGGGTTCGTGATAGTGACGAACCTGCATCTCGCCGAGCAGGCCAATCGCCAGCAGGTTCAAGCCTCCCAGCAGCAGCCCGAGAGCCGCCATCATGAGCGGACCGTGCGAGGCCATGACGGGGACCTGGCGCAGAAATTTCTCAATCCCCAGCCAGAGCACGACTCCGCTGCCTGCCATGATGGTCATCATTCCCAGTCCGCCAAAGAAGTGCAGCGGCCGTGAGAGATACCGGAGGAGGAAACGAATGGTCAGCAGGTCGAAGAAGACGCGGAAGGTGCGGGCGATGCCGTAATGCGACACTCCGCGCTCGCGATTTATATTCCGGATAGGCACTTCGCAGATGGTCGCCCCATGCCAGGAGGCGAGTGCCGGGATGAAACGATGCAGTTCGCCGTAGAGAGGAACCTGTTCCAGAATGTCGCGCCGGTAGGCTTTGAAGGTGGTGCCGAAGTCGTGAATGTCGACTCCGCTGATCTTGGCCATCATCCAATTCGCAACTCGCGAAGGGAAGCGGCGCAGCCAGAAGTTGTCGACCCGGACTTTGCGCCATCCGCTGACAATGTCGTAACCGGCGGCAATCTTCTCCAGGAACAAGGGAATGTCGTTGGGATCGTGTTGCAGATCGCCGTCCATGGCGATGATGTACTCGCCACGGGCATGGTCGAAGCCGGCTGCCAATCCTGCGGTCTGGCCGAAGTTACGCCGCAGCTTCACCACCGTCACACGGCTGTCGACGGCTGCGATTTCCCGCAGCATAGCGAAGGTTTGGTCGCTCGATCCATCGTCCACTAAAACGATTTCAAAGCTTTCGCCGTGAGCTTCCATGACCACTTTCAGGCGGTCATAGAGATCGGTGACGTTCTCTTGCTCGTTATGTAGAGGAACTACGATCGAGAACTTGGGCACAATTGCCTAATTATAGACGAAGTGCTGCAAATTTCAGCGGGGAAGATCGCAAAATAGTCGCTCGACAGTAACCGTCTAGAGCTTTGCTCGGAGCATGCTGATCACGTCATCGGAGGTGATGACGCCAGTCAGCTTGTTATGCTCGTCGACGACCGGAAGGGTCTGCAAGTTGTACTTGTCGAACAGTTCGGCTACTTCATTCTCCGCAACACCCTCGTGGGCCAAGACCAGCGGTTCCTGGGTCAGCGACAGCATGGGGGCGGAAAGCGGGGCCAGAACGATCCTGGCCAGCGGGACGGCTCCCAGCAGAGTTCCGTTGGAGTCGACGAGGTAGATGGTGCTGACCGCCTCAACGCCGCCTTCGAACTCCCGCAACGAATCGATGGCATTCTGCACGGTGGCGTTCACAGGCAGGGCGAGGAATTCGGTGGTCATGCGGCCGGCGGCGGTCTGTTCTGCGTGCTCCAGCAACTCGGCGACTTCCTGCTGGGCCTCTGGCTCCATCTGGACCAGAATCTGTTCGGTGCGATCCTCCGAAAGATCGGCGAGCAGGTCGGCGGCCGCGTCCGGGTCCATTTCCTCCACAATGTCGGCGGCCTTGCCGGAATCGAGCGACTCGACGATCGATTTCTGAACCTTTGGTTCGACCTCCTCGAGGGCCTCGGCTGCGGTTTCTTCGTCCAGAGTCTGGAAGACAGCCTGGCGCTCGTCTGGGGCCAGATCTTCGACAATGTCGGCAATGTCGGCCGGATGCAACTTGGCCAGACCGTCATGAGAGATCTTCAGCTTGACTCGCCGCGCGGGATCGGTCTCGATGACATCGACAAAGTTCCATGGAATGCTGCGGGGAGGAATCTTGCCCAGCAGAGCCTGCAACGCCTTGGCGGGCGCCATGCCGCGAAGCAGGCGCCGGACCGCGCCGCGAGCGCCTACGTCGACCGAATGCACGCGGAGTATGGCGCGCTTCGATTCGGGGCCCGGCGGCTCGAATTCGAGGTCTACATCGTTGACCCGCACGACTTTCCGCCCGTTGACGTCAATGACTTGCTGATCAAGCAGGTCACGCTCCAGCAAAAACAGGCCTTCGGTGCCGTTCGCGGCCACCCAGTCTCCGGCCCCAGTGGTGGACCGAACTCCGCCGTTAATCGCTGTCACGGAGGCAAAGGGCAGCATGCGATTGCCGGACTTTGTCTTAACGATCAAGAAGGAGATTCGCGAGCGGTCTTCTTGCGGGGCGAGCGTGACTTCGCGTACGCGTCCTGCTGCGCCGGACGGGTCGTATACCCGGGCACCGAGCAACTCGGTTAAGGCGAGAGTGCGCATGTGGCTAGAGAATAAACAACTCCGGGGAAATTCGGAACGGCTTTCTGAGAAAAAGTAGCAGGCGGGGCCGAAATTGGGATTTCAGATTCTGTTTCGGAATTCGGAAAGTCTGCGATGTGCCATAAAACGGTCGAGCTTCGCTCGACTGACAGCCGAGGGCGGCTGTCTCTACATGACCTGTCCTGCTGGCTGAGGTGTGTTCCTTCCCCCGTATAATTGACGTTGTGCGCGTGCTCTTCGACATCTTCGGCCAAACGCTGCGTGCCTTGTGGGCCCACAAGCTGCGTTCATTCCTGACGATGTTCGGAATCGCGTGGGGCGTGGGTTCGCTGCTGCTGCTGGTGGGAGTTGGGGAAGGATTTCGTGCGGGAAATCGTCGTCAGTTTGCCTCCATCGGCGAGAATATTCTGTTCATCTGGTCCGGGCGAGCTCCGGTGCTGCAGGGCAGCTTTACGGCGTTGCGGCAGTACTACTTGACCGAGCGCGATTACCGGGACATTTTGCGCGACTGTCGCAGTGTTGGCGCGGCCGCACCGGTGATCGGCCGCAGCGATATCCGGGCGGTCAGCGATTTTTACCAGTCCAGCGGGCGGATCAACGGTGCGCCGCCATCCATTAATCAAATCCGCTATTTACCGATCCATGAAGGGCGCTGGCTGAACGACATGGACGACGCGCAAAGGCGTGCGGTGATTGTGCTGGGCGATGAGACTCGGCGCATGCTGTTTCTTGGCCGTCCCGCGATCGGAAGCACGGTTCTGCTCAACGGAATTCGCTTCGAGGTGGTCGGCACTTTGCAGCGCATCGGCCATGGAGACAATACCAATCAGAACCTGCAGAGCTACGTTCCGTTTAGCACGATGCACCAGTACTTCCCGCCCATCAACGTCGGCGAAGCTCCCGACGTGATCACCTTCATCAACTACCAGCCGAAATCCCGCGCGTTGCATGAGACGGCCAAGCAGGAAGTGCACCGCGTTATCGCCCGCAATCATGGGTTTGACCCAAACAATCCCGATTCGTTCGACGAGTGGGACACGGTTCAGCAGGTGGACCAGATCGGCAAGATTTTCGATGCCATGAACACGTTCCTCGGGGCGGTTGGCTTGGTAACACTCGCCCTGGGAGCGATCGGCATTGTCAACATCATGCTGGTTGCGGTTGCGGACCGCACTCGCGAAATTGGCTTGCGCAAAGCGGTTGGAGCGACCAACCGCAGCATCATGTTTCAGTTTTTTGTCGAGGGAGCGTTTCTAACGCTGCTTAGTGGCGGGGCTGGTATTGCAGCCGCAGCGGCTATCATGGCTTCGTTGTCGGGAGTGGACATGGGCAACTTCGATCCACCGAAGCTGGTCGCGTCTACGGCGGCGCTGGCGGTAATCTCGCTGACGGTCGCTGGAGTGGCGGCCGGACTTTATCCCGCGCGGCGCGCTGCGTTGCTCGAACCAGTGGAAGCTCTGCGCAAGGAATAGTCCATGAATGAGTGGTCAAACGAAATGGTGGATCCGTCGCCGGTTGGGATAGGTCAGAGCGTTGCGGCCGCTCGCGAAAGCCGGCGGGCGCGGTCGGTGCCGGTGGTTCCTTCCTATCGCGATCTTCTGCGGCAAGCGGTTTCAGCGATGCGCCACGACCTTCGCCGGACCCTGTTGACCATGGCAGGAATGGCGTGGGGAATCGCCACGGTGGTTCTGCTGCTGGCTTACGGCAACGGCTTCGGCCACGCCATACAGAATATTTTTGAGAGTTTTGGGGCAACCGCGGTGGGCGTTTTCCCGGGGCGCACCTCCCTGCAAGCGGGGGGCAACAAGGCCGGTGTTCTGGTCAGGTTCACCAACGACGACATTGAACTGTTGCGTAACAACGTGCCGCTGTGCCGCAACGTGGTTCGCATGGTGTCGAAGGACTCCACGGTGCAGAACAACAACCGCTCGTTCACGTTCCCGGCGATGGGATTGGATCCCGCGATTCTGGACATTTGGAATCTGGAAGTGGCCCAGGGGCGCTTTATTAACGATGCCGACAATCTGCAGCATGGATTGTATGCGGTGCTTGGTTCGGAAGCACGCGACCGGCTGTTCTCGGGGATGAACGCGGTGGGTGAAACCATCCGAGTGGCTGGAGTCACCTTTCAAGTGGTGGGGGTACTCAAGCCACGTATGCAGGAAGGCGACAGCGACGACAATCGCGCGGTTTACATCCCCTTCAACTCTATGGACGTCGTAAAGGATACTCACTACCTCGATGGAATGTGGCTCGATTCGGCCGGACTGGACCACAACAAAATGGCCAAGTCGATCAAGGAGAGTCTCGCTCTTGCCCACAACTTCAAGCCGGAAGACGCCCGCGCGGTATTCGTGTTTGACGCGCAGAAGCAACTCTCGCAATTCGGAATCATGACCGCAATGCTCAAGGTCCTGCTCGGAGTGATCGGAACGGTGACGCTGAGCATCGGCGGGATTGGCTTGATGAACATCATGCTGGTCTCGGTAACGCAGCGCACGCGTGAAATTGGAGTAGAGAAGGCTCTGGGAGCTCGCCGCAGCGACGTTCTTTTTCAATTTCTGGCGGAAGCGATGGTCATCACTGCCATCGGTGGGATGATTGGAGTAGCGCTTTCCTACCTTGTCTCGGTGTCGGTTGGCAGGCTCACCCTTTACAGCGCCATGGCCAAGCATGCCGAGGCAGGGGATATTCGCCTAGTTGTATCTCCTATGATTCTCCTGGTGGCGACGATGATCCTGGCAGTGGTAGGCGTGATCAGCGGGATGATCCCGGCGATGCGCGCGGCAAATCTTGATCCGATTGAAGCGCTGCGGTACGAGTAAGCGGACGCTGCGCGAGGCGGCAAACCTGGACGCGCCAACTTCGGCGAGGCGAGAGGCCTTCGCGGTCACTAATCCCTTATAATCGTCGGTCACACACGAGGAAACCAGTGCCCTTCGACGACCTCCGTCAGTGGATCGCCGCGCTCGACCGCGCCGGCCAACTCAAACGCATTCAGACTGATGCCGATCCCGTGCTCGAAGTCGCCGAAATCACCGATCGCGTGTCGAAGAGTCGCAACACCAAGGGAGCGAACGGTGGCCCCGCCTTGCTCTTTCAGAATCTCGTGGGCTATCCCGGCTCACAGCTTCTGATCAATCAGTTCGGTTCTGAAACTCGCATGAAGATGGCCGTCGGCGTCGATTCCTATGATGAGATCGCCGACCGCATCCGCATGTTCATGGAGATGAAGTCGCCGCAGGGATTTCTCGACAAGATAAAAATGCTCCCGCTGCTGGCCGAAGCGGGGAAGTTCTTTCCGAGAACGGTGCCCAGCGGCCCGTGCAAAGAAGTGATCAAGCGGGATAGCTTCTCTTTGCTGGAATTTCCGATCCTGCAATGCTGGCCAAAAGATGGTGGCCGTTTTATCACGCTGCCGTGCGTGACCACGCGCGATCCGAAATCCGGCAAACGCAATCTCGGCATGTACCGCATGCAGGTCTACGACGAGCGCACCACGGGAATGCACTGGCAACGCCAGAAGGTGGCTGCGGAGCACGCTCGCCAGCGTATGCGCGATGCGGTCTCGGACCATGTAGCGACAGCCGTCTCGGCTGTCCAGCGTGGGCAAAGCCCCGCACTGCCTGACAGAGAGTCTGCGCGCGCGGCCGTCGACATCATGGCGCGGTCTTCAGGAGGCAGCGTTCTCGCGGAAGGAGAGCGCCCGTCGGGCAAAATGGAAGTCGCGGTCGCAATCGGTACGGATCCTGTCGTGACTTTTGCATCGATTGTTCCGGCCCCACCTGACATTGAGGAATACCTGGTTGCCGGTTTTCTTCGTGGCGCGCCGGTCGATCTGGTGAAATGCGAAACGGTCGATCTCGAGGTTCCGGCGACCAGCGAAATCGTTCTCGAGGGCTACATCAATCTCGATGAACTCCGCACTGAAGGCCCGTTCGGCGATCATACCGGCTTCTATTCGCTGGAAGATCTGTATCCGGTGTTTCACCTCACTTGCGTCACGCATCGCAAAGATCCAATTTACGCCGCGACAATCGTCGGCAAGCCTCCGCAGGAAGATGCGTATATGGGGAAGGCGGTCGAACGCATCTTTCTGCCGCTGATGAGGCTGACTATCCCTGAGCTGGTCGACATCAATATGCCGATCGAGGGCGTCTTCCACAACCTGATGATCGTTTCCATCCGGAAGTCCTATCCCGGACAGGCTCGAAAAGTGATGAATGCAATCTGGTCGCTGGGCCAGGCGATGTTCACGAAATGTATTGTCGTGGTTGACGAGGATGTGGATGTGCAGGATCTCGCCGACGTCACGCTGAAGGTGTTCAACCACATCGATCCCAAGCGCGACATTCAGTTCACTCTCGGGCCCGTGGATTCGCTCGATCATGCGAGCCGTTTGCCGGATTACGGATCGAAAATGGGCATTGATGCCACGCGCAAATGGGCAAGCGAAGGCTTCACGCGCCCGTGGCCCGATGAGATTGTGATGGATTCGAAAACGAAAGCCCGGGTCGACAGCAAGTGGAAGGCCCTGGCAAAAGAACTCGGGCTCGAGTAAGGGCTCTAATTCTCGATTTTGATCTTGGCCAGGATCTTGATGGTGTTGAAGTCTTCTGGCCTCCGCACTTCGACCCGCACGGGGGTTCCTTCGCCGTAGCGTTTCGTTTTCGCTACGGTCTGAAGTAAATCGGCGGGAAGATTGCTCTTACGTACCTCCGCGATTGCTTTGTCCCCGAGGATGAAGGCAATCATAAAGGATCCGACGCGCGGTCCCAGATAGACAATGTTTCTCTTCTTGAGTTGCAGGCGAAGAGCCCAGCCATACTTCACACCTGATGAGTGCCAGTCTCCGTCGAGCTTTAGTTCCTGCCTCAGTTCCTCAACGAGCTGCTGCCAGAGACCGTAACTCTTTCCCAGGGCTGACTCGACCGCCTTTTGTGTTGGCGGTTCGGTCTGACCGGCAAAGGCGTTGAGTGACGCAGACGAACTTTGGCTCGTCTCTTTGACTTTCGTTTTCACCGCCATAGTCCCAGTGTCCTCGCTCCCCATGCGGCACCTACAGCGAACAATGCCATGAATAAGATCCCGATTGCCCGATCGGCGTTTGTGCTTTTGCTCCAGGCCTGGAGCACAGCAACGGTTCAAACCACGAAAAGACCGATTGCGGCCACTGCGAGAGTCTTCAGCAGCATCACTGCTCCTTGGGTACGGACCCGATCATCTTGCTGAATTCTAAGTTGTTCCGCAGTGACAGGAATCACGCCCGCGCGGCTTTGAGAAGGAATGGACTATTTGCGACGATTGCTGTTTTCGGTGGGCTCCTGGACGGGCGCATATCCGTTGCACTGCAGCACCGGCAGCCGCGGATATTTCGCGAATCTCGAGTCTGTGGCCGAGAGCTGGCACATGTAGAACTTTGACCCTCGATCCGATTCCATCACCCGAACGAACCGGCAGGCGGCACATAGACCGACGTTCAGATTGGCTCGACCCTCGTCTGTCACAAAATAAGAATACCCTGTCACGACTCCTTAGCCGACCTGTGCACGCTCATCACTTTCTGATACAACATCTGCTTACTGGAGAACTCATCTTGCTTATCGAAGGCATGGCGACGCGGGTTACACGCACCCTTGCAACACTGACGCTCATAAGTTTCGTTCTTTTGCAGGCTCGGCCGGCGGCCGCGTGGGGCAATGAGGGACATACTTACATCAACCGTGTCGCTGCCCAGATGACTCCGGCCAGCATGCCCCTGTTTCTGCGACGCGCCGTGGTTGAGATCGCATATCTCGGTCCTGAGCCCGATCGGTGGAGGAGTCCGTCGGAGTTCGCGCTGAAGAATTCGCAGGAGCCCGATCACTTCATCGATCTCGAGCGAGTTGCGTGGCTCGATCCGCTGCCTCGCGGGCGTTACGAGTTCTACCGCAAGCTCTACGAAAAGCGGGCAGCGACTACAGACCATCCAGACGACTATTTACCGGAGCGCGTCGGCCTGCAGCCGTATATCACTATGGAAGTGTACGGGCGCCTCAAGGCGGCGTTTCGCGATTACCGGCAGATGCGGGCCGCGCACAAGCCCACCGATGCCGTGCAGCGAGCCATCATCTTTTATGCCGGATGGCTCGGCCATTATGCCGCCGATGCTGCCCAGCCGCTGCACACCACCATTCAGTACAACGGCTGGGTCGGGCCTAATCCCAACGGATACACCGTCGAGCACCACATCCATGGATTATTCGAAAGCGACTATGTGCGCGCGAACATTGCAGCCAAAGATTTCGCCGCACTCGTAAAGGCTCCGGAGCCGTTGCATGATCCGTTCGCGGACTACATCGGTTACTTGAAGAATTCCAATTCTCTGGTGGAAAAGGTCTATCAGCTCGAAAAAGCGGGCGGCTTCGCAGGAAAGGGATCGCCGGAGGCTTTCGAATTCACCACGCACCGGCTTGCTGCGGGAGCGCAGATGCTGTTGGACCTGTGGTACACGGCTTGGCTGGAGAGTGCTGTTCCCGTGCCGGAACATCCGGGGTCTGTTCCGCCCTCAAAGACCGGGTCTCTCGCCAAATAAGAGGAACGCGGCGGCATTTCGCCGGCGATAGCGCTAGCGCGCTTCCTCGGGAACGATCTTCAGTTCGAGTTTCTCGGTCCAGCGCAGCACGGTGAGCACGCAACTCACGCCAACGCGCAAATCCGTCAGCAAGCGATGCAGGTCGTCTACCCCGGCAACGGGCTGCATTGCCAAGGCGACAATGATGTCTCCTTCGCGCAGGCCCGCACGCTTTGCCGGACTATTCTTTTCTACCGATAGGACGAGCGCTCCCGTTTCCTTAGGCAGATCGTAAAAGCGCACTACCCTGCGGTGCACCGGAACGGTCTGACCCGAGATTCCGACGTAGCTGCGGCGAATGCGTCCGTCGCGCAGCAGCCGGCTCGCAACAAATTTCGCCGTATTGATTCCGATCGCAAAACAGATTCCCTGTGCGGGAAGAATAGTTGCCGTATTGACACCCACGACGCGTCCAGCGGAATCCACGAGCGGGCCGCCTGAATTGCCGGGATTCAAGGCGGCATCGGTCTGGATGACATCGTCGATGAGCCGTCCCGAATACGACCGCAGCGACCTTCCCAGAGCGCTTACCACGCCTGCCGTCACCGTCGACTGAAAGCCATACGGCGCACCGATCGCGATGGCAATTTGCCCGACGCGGAGACGTTGAGAGTCACCAAGTTCTGCCGCGATCAGACCTGGCTCATCGACACGAATGACCGCCAGGTCACTGGCCGGATCTTCGCCGATCAGAGTCGCCGGCATGTGGCTTCCATCCGAGAGAGTGACTGCAATCCGCGCCGCCTCGTGCACTACGTGGCTGTTGGTCAAAATGAGGCCGTCGGGCGTGAAGACGAATCCCGAGCCGCCACCTTGTCGCTCGCGAGGCTCTCCTGACCGCGTCGTTCCGGCGTTCTGATGCACCTCTATGTGAACCACTGACGGTCTTATGCGCTCGACCGCCCCGGTTACGGCGGCCGAATACGCATCGAGCAGGGGCGCATCGGACGCAGCCGGGTGCTCGCCGGATCTGGGCGGAAAGGCTCCATCCCGCGAGGTTCCGTTCAGGTGAGAGCAGCCCGACTCAGCTTCCAAAACACTTCCACTGTCTTCCAGATTCATGCTGGATAGATGACGGTCGATCTAAATTGGATTCAGAGGCTGCGGAGCTTCGTTGCGCAGGACAGCCGAGGGCGACTGTCCCTACATGTGAGGCAAAAAAAGGCCGGAACCATCTCTGGTCCCGGCCTTAGTGTTGGCTGGTTGCCCGGATAAAGTCTGAGATCCCTGTTTCTATGAAACTAGAAACTTGCCGCTACGCGCTTCTTCGTGGCCTTATCGTCAGGTCCCGCACCTGGGTGAGGATGCTGGACATCTGCATCCCATTCAGTTGCGAAACGAACGGCAAGATTTCGGCGATGAATTGATCCTTCATCAATTCGCAGATTTCTTCCTGGCGGCTGCGTTCACCGCCGCTGAGCAGTTCGGGCACAGTGACCTCCAGTGCACGCGCCAGCCGTTCCAGGGACGACAGCGTAGGCGTGGCCTTCTCGTTTTCGATTTTCGACACGTAGGTTCGCGGTACCGCCATGCGTCCCGCGAGTTGGCGCTGGCTGAGGCCGCTGCGCAGCCGAAGCGAGCGGATGGAGGTCGCGAGGTTCAGGTGCCCTCGCCCGGTGCCAGGCATGGGCATCATCACCGGGGGAGCGACCATGATCGGTTCAGGCTCCGGTTCCTCGTCCAGAGACGCGTGGCAGCGTCGGCAATTGTTATTGGATGTACGGAACTGAACTAACAGGCAGTGGTCACATCGAACGACTTCCCTTGAGTCAACAGGGGCCAGAGTCGTAGCCATCGGGTTGTGGGAGTGCCAGAGCGGGCCCTCCTTACAGCCTTGCAGGAACTCTTATGGGGGAGAGATTCAACTGCAGGCTCAATCTGCGGCATGCGGCCTGTGGAAGTCAAGGGTAAAATGCACAATAAGCGCGACATCCGCCACTTTTCCTCGCGCAGGTTGCAGACGCCCGTCAATAGGGGCGCCCATTGGCGACGAGATGGTGTCATATGTTTACCAATTCGATTCCTCTGTGATGCCTTGATTTCCACACGCATCACCGAAACAGGGGATGGGGGACAAAGTCGGGTGGAATCGGAATCTCGTTTCGCAGAACCTCGGTCGGCCGGTACGAATACTCCATGCCGCAACCATCGCAGCGCACTTTAAGCTGCTCCGTCAGCATCGGAAGAGGGGAGAAGGCATCCGTTTCGCCCAAGGCGATCTGATGCGCATAGGAGGTATTTTCTTTGTGGTGATACCGATGATTCTTGCAGATCACGACCCAGAAGTATTCGGTGGCGTAGACCATTGGTCCTCCAAGCCCCCAACCTGGAGAAACTATTTGTGTATTATGCTCTCACATTTCGTTTTTCCGTTGTAAGAAGGATGTAAAGAGATTGTCAGAAGAGTGGGTTGGATTTCTGGCTGCGGCCCGGCAGGTGCCCTCAAAGATGAACGCAATGAACCGTGAAGAAGCATGGAGACTCCTGACCGAATTCACCCAGTCTGAGAGTTTGCGCAAGCATGCGCTCGCCGTTGAAGCCTGCATGCGGGCCTGCTCGCGCAAGTATGGAGATGGATCTCCGGAAGCCGAAAATCTCTGGAGCATTGTCGGGCTGATCCATGATTTCGACTACGAGCGCTGGCCCACCCCCGAGGAGCATCCCTACAAGGGCAACGAAATCCTGAAAGAGCGCGGATATTCTGACGACATCCGCCGCGCCATCATGTCGCACGCCGAATATTCCGGCGTCACCCGCGATACGCCGATGGAAAAGAGCCTGTTCGCCTGCGACGAACTCGCCGGATTCATCACTGCGGTCGCGCTCATCAAGCCGGGCAAGTCGCTTGCCGAAGTCGACGTGAAGTCGGTCCGAAAAAGGATGAAGGACAAGGCTTTTGCCCGCAAGGTCAACCGCGAGGACATCGTCAACAGCGCCAAGGATCTGGGCGTCGATCTCGACGACCATATCGGCTTCTGCATCGAAGCCATGAGGGCGATCGCGAAGGAATTAGGCTTGGACGGGGGCGCGGCGGTCACGTCATCCAGCGACAAAAATAACGTGCAAGCCTGAGGCCCTTGGCTGATAATCGCCTGTCTCCCATGGACTCGTCCCAGAGCGACCTGGAATCGGTACGGCGGATTCTCGCCGACCTGACTGCGCGCATCTACCGCATCGAGCGCAAGCTCGGAATGGAGGCTGAACTTTCGCCGCCGCAGCGAGTCCCGTCAGCGGCACCCCCGCCGGCTGTCATCCCCGCCGAACATGTAGGGACGGCCGCCCTCGGCCGTCCGGCCGGGCAAGGATCGGCTGCGCCGCTCCCCGACGCGTCGTCCCCGGCTCCAAAGCTGACTTCCCAACCTGGCGCGGTGCAGCCCGAGCTCAACCTCGAATCCCGCATCGGTTCGCACTGGCTCAATCGCATCGGCATCGCCGCGCTGCTGGTTGGGATTTCCTATTTTCTGAAGCTGGCATTCGATAGCAATTGGATCGGTGCCGGCGGCCGCGTCACCATCGGCCTTATCGCAGGGATCGCGATCGTCTTCTGGAGTGAGCGCTTTCGGATCAAAGGGTACAAAGCGTTTTCGTACTCGCTGAAAGCCGTCGGCATCGGCACCCTCTATCTTTCGTTATGGGCGGCGTTCCATCTCTATAACCTGATTCCGAGCGAGGTCGCGTTCGCGATGATGCTGCTGGTCACGGCCTCGGCGGCCGCCATGGCACTGGCGCAGGACGCGCAAATCCTTGCGGCTTTCGCTCTGACTGGCGGCTTCAGCACTCCGCTACTGCTCTCGACCGGCCAGAATCGTGAAATCGCCCTTTTCTCTTATGTCGCGATACTCGACTTCGCAACGCTGCTTCTGGTGGCGTTTAAGCCGTGGCGCCGCTTGCTGGTGATGAGCTATGCCGGCACGCTGCTGCTGTACCTCGCATGGTATTCGGAGTTCTATACCCGGCCACAGCTCGGCCCTACGCTGGGCTTCGCAACGCTGTTCTTTGCCATTTTCGCGGTTGCCCCCCTGGTGACGCTGCAGCCCGAAGATGAGATCCCGCTGTTCGCCTCGATTCCCGCAGTTCTGGCCTTCGTGAATGCCGGCGTCTACTTCCTTCAGGCTTACGGGATGATCCAGGAAGTCAACAAGACCTACATGGCGTGGTTCGCGCTGGCGCTGGCGGCGGTCTATATCTTTCTCAGCCGCCAGGTACATGCCAGAAATCTCACGCCGGGCGCCTCTGAGATCCTGTATTTCCTGCATCTCGCAGTGGCGATCGGCTTCATCACCATTGCCATCCCGATCAAGCTGGACGCTCACTGGATCACCATCGGATGGTTCATCGAAGCCGGCGTACTGCTCTGGATTGCGAACCGCATCCGTTCGGATTTCATGAATGTCTTCGCCCTGGGCGCCCTGGCGTTGGGAGTTGTGCGCCTGCTGGTGTTCGACAACTTCCAGACCACACAATTGATTTTCAATCTGCGTATGGCGACGTACGTGGTTGCGATAGTCGTCTTGGGAGCGGTCGCCGGGTACGCGGCGAAGCGGGATGATGATTCGGCGCGGACAATCGCAGCCATGGCCGTAGTGTCCCTGAACGTACTCGCGCTCATTGCGCTCAGCCGCGAGGTTTCCGACTACTATTCTCGCCAGATGGCCGTTTTTCGGCCTACGGTGCTCCATCAAGGCTGGAGGACGGCGTACGTCGATCTTCACCGCCTCGATATCGAGCGCGATTTCACTTACTCTGCGCTCTGGATGGCGTACGGCGCCATGCTGATGGTGATCGGATTCCTTCGCCGCAGCGCCTTCGTGCGCTGGCAGGCGCTCATTCTGATCGCAGCCACGATTGGGAAGGTCTTTGTTTACGATGTCTCGCAACTCGATCGTGGCTACCGCATCGTCAGTTTCCTGATTCTCGGCATACTGCTGCTGGTGATTTCCTTTGTATACCAGCGCGACTGGCTGCAGCTATCAAGCAAGCGAGCCAAAGCAGAAGGGACTGCTCCCAGCGCATGAGAGTCCGTGCATCGCTTCTGTTCTTACTGTTTCTGGCCGACGGGCCGACGCGGCCGGAGCCGGGGATCCCGTTCTTCACCAACGTTCGCGAGGTGCATATCGCGAAGTCCGACCGCCAAAACTTCTTCATAGTCGATGAGGAACTCTGGAACCACTCCCGCACAGACCTCGCCGACCTGCGGCTATACGACGCCGGTTCTCCCGTGCAGTACGCGATCTCGGAGCAGCGCGCAGGAGTCTCCTCGGAAGAAGTTGACGCGAAGATCCTCAACCTGGGCAGTGTCTCCGGCCACACCGAATTCGATCTGGATACCAACGGCCTGCCCGAATACGACCGCGTCCGGCTACGCCTCGACGCTCATGATTTCGTCGCCACTGCTTCGGTTTCGGGTGGCAGCGCGCCCGGAAAAGCGACCGAAGTGCAACTAACTCCGTCGTCGCTATACGATTTCACCAAAGAGCAACTGGGTTCCAACTCGCAACTCAAGCTGCCGACTTCCAGCTTCCGCTACCTGCACGTCAAACTCTCTGCGGGAGTCGGTCCGCAACAGGTGAAAGGCGCGGCGATCTACAACCTGCGCTCGCAGCAGGCTCGCTGGACCAAGGTGGGGGCCTGCGCAGCCCCACAACAGAGGCCGCATAGGACCGTAATTACGTGCGCTGTTGGGGAGAGGGTGCCTCTGAGCCGCATCGCATTTCAAGTCGATCTCGCGCAAGTTAATTTCCGCCGATTGGTGAGCGTCGAAGACTCCAAGGGCCAGCAGTTCGCCAGCGGAGAAATCAGCCGCGTGCGCATCAATCGAGGGGGAACCCTGGTCACCAACGAAGAACTTTCGGTGAACATCTCCGGCAACTCCGGGCAGATCACGGTCAACATCGACAACGGCGACAATCCGCCACTCACCATTGTCTACGCCGAGGCGCTTTCACTCGAGCGCCGCGTCTATTTCGATCCGCGGGGCAAGAGCACGCTGAGCCTCTATTACGGAGACGATAAGCTTGACGCCCCCATCTACGACTACGCACGCTTCTTTCATGCCGAGGCTTCGCCGGCTGAAGCGCAGTTAGGGCCGGGCGCACACAATCCGCAATACACAGGACGCCCGGACGAGCGCCCGTGGTCCGAGCGCCATCCGGGAATCCTGTGGACGGCCATGATCGTCGCCGTACTGGCGCTGATGCTTCTCGCTCTACGCGGGCTCCGGACTCAGCGCCACGTATGAAAGGGCCGTGCTAACATCGGCTCACGGTGTCATCGGCGAACATCTCAAACTCCTCACCCTCCGCTCCGGCTCGACCGAAACGTAAGCGCCACATCGTTCTGTGGACGATTCTGGTGTTGTTCGTGCTTTTCATTCTCTGGGCGGTGTTCAGCGCCAACCCGTTTGCGCAGGGTCTCCGCGAACTGGGAGGAGTGAAGACCGATCAAACCGTCCTGCAGAAGTCTTTCACGGTGTCGCCGCGCAGCTTCCGTTATTACAAGTTCGCGTTGTCCGACCGATCTGCGAAGGTGTCCCTGGTCGGCGAATTCACGTCTTCAGCAGCGTCGGGTCACGATCAAAATGGGACCGACCCCTCTGAGGCCGGAATCGAGCTTCTGATTCTCACGGCGCCGGGGTTCCAGGAGTGGCAAAGGGGACGGAGCTCTGGGTCCGTCTACGACAGCGGGGTAGCCTCACAAGGCAAAATCCATGTGCAACTGTCAGAGGGAGCAGGACTCTACTACTTGGTCTTCAGCAATCGGTCTTCGACCACAACTGCTAAAAACGTGAGTTCAACCCTGCGGTTGCACTATGGCAGCTGGGTGCCAGAGTGGCTGCGGCGTCTGAATGGGATATTCTTCCCTTGTTGGGAAACCTACATTGCAGTGTCCTGCTAACGACTTATAAAACAGCAACTTAGAGGTACTCACCTAGTATCATCGCCGTTACCAAGGTCCACTCCTTCCAGTTACTTGCCCATTACTCATTCCTAAATTCAACTAGTTGGGACCGTGTTCGAGCACGACGCGAGGCGAAGTGCTTCACTGCTACTCTCCCGCAGTTGTTCAAATTCGCTCACTCTTGGAGGGGTAAACAGTGCGTAAATTTATCGTGGTGGCTTGCTTCTTAGGACTCTTCGCGGCGTCAGCCCTGGCTGCTGAGCCCGGGAATTACCCGAAGGCAGAATTCTTCGGCGGCTATCAGTACTAGCATCTGGAAGGCGGTGTCAACGCCAACGGATTCGATTTCTCCGCGACCGGAAACTTCAGCGATCACTTCGGGATCGCTGCCGATTTCGGTTCTGCCTACACTACCCAGAGCGGCATCAGCATTAAGAACTACACCTATACCTTTGGGCCGGTGTTGTCGCTGCGGGCCAATAAGGGCTATACGCCGTTCGTCCATGCCTTGATTGGTGGAGACCATGCTTCCGCCTCGTTTGCTGGAGCGACCGGTACCGGCAACGGATTCGCCATGCTGGCTGGTGGTGGCGCGGATTTCAACGTGAACCGCTATTTGGCTTTCCGCGGCGCGGCTGACTGGATGATGATCCACAGCAACGGCAGCACCAGCGGCAAGAACCTGCGCATGCTGATGGGGCTGGTAGTTCGCTACTAGGCAAGCGCTTCTGCAAAAACAAAAGGGCGGCTCTCGGGCCGCCCTCATTTTTTGCGCAATCGACTACCGCATCGACTCTTCGATTTCTGAAATCCAGTCGGGACGCTTCAGAACCTCGCGCGGTTTAGGACCATCCGCCGCGCCCACAA
This sequence comes from uncultured Acidobacteriota bacterium, assembly GCA_963807095.1. GTDB lineage: Bacteria > Acidobacteriota > Terriglobia > Terriglobales > Acidobacteriaceae > Sulfotelmatobacter. Next base: position 199,963 of record CAWEAF010000008.1, read on the forward strand.
TTCCATCCTGTTCCATCAAGTCGATGAGGTGAGCGGCGCGTCCGTAGCCGATGCGCAAGCGGCGTTGCAGCAGGGAAGTGGAGGCCTTGCCGAATTCGATCACCAGCTTCACCGCGTCGGCGTACATGGGATCGTCTTCGCCCTCGCCTTCTGCTCCCGGCTCTCCGCTCAGCCCGGCGGCGGCCTCGCGCTCTTCTTTCGGGGCATCGAGGAAGTGGTGAATGTATTCCGCCTGGGCCTGCGCCTTCCAGAACTCTACCACTGCCGCAATCTCTTTTTCGGTCACAAACGGGGCATGCAGGCGGTGCACGCGAGCCGATCCGGATGGCAGGTACAGCATGTCTCCCTTGCCCAGCAACGCTTCTGCACCGTTAGCGTCGAGAATAGTGCGCGAGTCGACTTTGGTCGCCACGCGGAAGGAAACGCGGGCAGGGAAGTTCGCCTTGATCAGCCCGGTGATCACGTCCACAGAAGGCCGCTGCGTCGCCAGCACCAGATGAATGCCGACTGCGCGCGCCATCTGCGCCAGACGCGTGATCGACTCTTCCACATTGCTGGAGTCGAGCATCATCAGGTCGGCCAACTCGTCGATGATGATGACGATGTACGGGATCGGCTTCTCGTCCGATTCCTCGTCGAACAAGCTGGGAGTATCGCCCCGGTCGAACAGCTTGTTGTATTGATCGATGTTGCGCACGCCCTTGGCGGCCAGCAGCTTCAGACGGCGTTCCATTTCGCGGACCGCGTTGCGCAGCGCATTCGCCGCCAGTTTGGGCTCGGTGATGATCGGCGTGTAGAGATGCGGAACGCCTTCGTAGTTACCCAGTTCCAGCCGTTTCGGATCCACCAGGATCAGGCGCACCTGCTCCGGCGTCGCCTTGTACAGGATCGACATGATCATCGCGTTGATGGCGACGCTTTTTCCTGCGCCGGTCGATCCGGCAATCAGCAGGTGTGGCATTCCGGCCAGGTCGGCGGTGACGATGCGGCCATTGATGTCTTTGCCCATCGCCATGGTGAGCTTCGACTTTGAGCCCATGAATTCCTGCGATTCGATGTTCTCGCGCAGGAAGATAATCTCGCGCTGGCGATTCGGCACCTGGATCCCGACCGTGCTCTTTCCCGCCATGCGTTCGATCAAAATGCTTTCCGCCTTCAGCGCCAGGCACAGGTCGTCGCAGAGATTGGTGATGCGGCTGTACTTGATTCCCGCTTCCGGCTTGAACTCAAACGTGGTGACGACGGGGCCAGGGTTAATCTGCGTGATCTGACCGTGCACTTCGAATTCGGCGTACTTTTCTGTAAGTACCTGCGCCAGCAATTTCAGTTCGTCGGCATCGACCGCTTGCTGCTCGTCAGGACGCTGCAGCAAACTACTCGAAGGTAGCTTGTAGCCTCCGGCAGCGATGCGCGGCATCGTGGTCTTGGCTTTTTGTCCGCTATCGGCGCGCTCGGTGACCTCAGGATCGGTCGTGGGATCTGAATTCGCAGCCAGAGGTTGCTCGTGCAGGACTCCGCCCGTCGCCGATTTCGCTGTGCCCGTTGCCGCTTCCTCTTCCAGCATGCGCTCGATGCCAGTGCGGCGCGCTTCGGGCGACGCTACGGACGGGACTGGACGCGACTGAATGAGCTGCGTCTTCACCAATGGCTTCGAGATCCGCCGCTGTTCCAGTTCCTTCTGCTGGCGCTTCTTCCGGCGTTCCTGCTGCCAATCTTTATAGCGATTCCAGAGCGCGGTAACGAAGGCGAAGCGCGTCGGAGCCCAGAGCCTCATCGCCGAGAATGAGAACGCGGTCGAGAGATAGAGCGCGACCGCAAGAATCGTGCCGCAGACGATGTATGCGCCAGTGATGTTGAGGTAGTGGATCAGGAAGTCGCCCAGCACGCGTCCCATCAGGCCCTCGACGGGAATCAGGTTCATCCAGCGCAGATTCCCCGGCAGCAGCGCGAGGAGCGCGGGAACGAACATGACCAGCCAGACTCCGCCGAGCATTTTGGCCAGCGGAGACTGCACCTTGATCGAGCGGAACCAACGCGCGCCCAGCAGCGCTGGAAAAACTACCAGAAGAAACGCTCCAATGCCGAAGAACTGCAGCAGCGCGTCCGCGGTGTAGGCGCCGACAATGCCGATCCAGTTCCGGGCAGCATGGGAGCCAGTCAGAACAGAAGCGCTGTTCCAGGATGGGTCGAGCGGAGAGTAGGAAACCAGCGCGAGGAACAGGAGGAGCGCGGAGACGCACATCAGGAATCCGATCAACTCGTTGAGCCGCCGGTTCCCGGTTGGTACAAAAATCGTCGTCAAGTAATCCATGTAGGCCAGTTGAAACCGCCGAAGGCAAGCCTTCGGCGTCGCAATCGGCCAGAGCGCTTCTATTATCACAAGAAGTAGGGGTTCCGACAATGAGGGAATTCTGAGGCGGTGTTGATGTGGTTATCTTGTAGAGAAATCAGGGCGTTTAGGACGCTTTACCTGCGTAAACAGCCTGATTTGAGCGCTTGGTGTTCCCAGTGACTTCATGCCGAGAACTGAGATCAAAACGTGCTGTGGCCTGGTTACGACAGTTGACATGGAACGTATGGGCAACTCGGCGTAAAGTGCTTGCCTGATGCGTTTGATACTGCGCACTGTCAGGCTGCCAATCGTTACGCTCATAGCGGCGCTGACGTTGTTCTGCACGGGTCAGACGACCAAGCCCAAAGACGCCCGATATTACCCTCTGGCCTTGGGGAATGTCTGGACCTACAACGTTCATCGCGTATCTCCCAAAGCGCACGACTCGATGGTCGTGTGGCGTGTGACGCACGCTGGCGAAACATATCAGGTTTGGCCAAAGCCCATGCAATCCGACGACGAAGGAATCGAATTGGCCGTTTCTGGTGAAGGCATCAAGGAAATCTCCATCAACACGTTCATCATCAAGTTCCCTATACGAGCGAACGAGACATGGACCGCCGGTCAACCGAAAGATGGTCATCGCTCACGCACGTTTCGGGTGCTCTCAGCAAGCAAGCCATGTTCTGCTGGCAATCTGAAGATTCCCGATTGCACCACCATTGAGGACGACGATGCATCCGCGAGTGGCCTGAGAATCGTGACAACGTATGGACGGGACCTCGGCCCTGTTTTGTACTTGTATTACCGAAAAACACATGGTAAGCAACTGCTCGTCCAGACCGTTACGCTGACCTCATACAAGTTCACCGGGCGGTAAATGGCGAAAAACCGCGTGAACACTGACCGCAGGGGACGTCTACTCGAGTCTAGCCGCAAACACCAGCACCAGCACGCCCACAATGATCCGATACACCGCGAACGGGACGAATCCGTGCTTGCGAACATAGGCCATGAACCACGCTACCGAAGCGTAGGCCACGATGAACGAGACGACAAAGCCGATGGCAAGCACGATCCATCCATGCGCGTCGATCTGGGACACACCGATGGGATTCTCACCTTTGCCCCGGAGAGACTTGTATAGCGTGTAGAGCGTTGCAGCCGCCATGGTCGGAATGGAGACGAAGAACGAGAACTCCAGAGCGGAAGCGCGCGACATTCCGGCGATCTGGCCGGCAGCGATGGTCGACATCGACCGCGACGTGCCTGGAAAAACAGCGGAGAAGATCTGGCAGAAGCCGATCCAGAAGGATTGTCCCAAACTCATGTCTTCCATCTTCCAGGTGTGAATGCGGCTGTTGCCACTGGGCCCCGCGGCCTCGGCTTTGGCGTGCGCGGCATCGACGATCCACATCACGATCCCACCGACCAGCAGCGACCAGCCGATGATATTAATGTCCTCGAGATGCTTGCCGATGACCTTGGTCAGCAGGTATGACGGAATCGCGGTCACCACGAACGCGACGGTGGTGAGTCCCAGAGGATGGGTCAGGAGATTCCGGTTACCACTCTCCCCGCGCGGAAAGGTCGAGAAAAACTTGACGATGCGCGACCAGAAATATACCGGCAGGCACAGAATGGCCCCGAGCTGGATGACGATGGAATACATCTTCCAATAGCCATCGGACAGGCTGATGTGCAGCAGCGCTTCCGAGATCCGCAAGTGCGCGGTCGAACTGACAGGAAGAAATTCAGTGAGGCCTTCAACAATCCCCAAAATCACAGAGAGCAGGTAAGCGTTCAATCATCCTCCCGAGAAGTGAGCCAACAGTATCTCAGAAGCCCATGCCGCCGCATCGCGACGGCCACGGGGTGAAGGCGTCTCTTCCTGTTGCGGCATTTCGCTGCAGCGGTCGACAATGGTTCGTTACCTGTTGATTCTAAAGGCGCTTAGGCATTCAGCGGGTGACCCCAGCGGCGCACCATAGCGGTTACTTCTGGTGTGGATAAGAACACCTCGTTGGGCGTACTATTTGTCCCAAGTGCGGCTGGCCTAGACACGTCTATGCGCCTGATTCAAGGACTGGAGGAGCATCTCCTCCGGACGTTTCTCGAACACATTCCCGATGGGGTCTACTTCAAGGACCGCCAGAGCCGTTTTGTTCGCATCAGCCGCTCGCTCGCAGTTCGGTTTGGACTGAGCGACCCAGCCCAGGCAATCGACAAGACTGATTTTGATATGTTCAGGCAGGAACATGCGAAACAGGCATTTGCTGACGAGCAGGAAATTGTCCGCACGGGTAAGCCCATCATTGAAAAGGAGGAAAAGGAAACCTGGCCCGATGGACGCGAAACGTGGGTGCTTACGACGAAACTGCCGCTGATGGACGATGCGGGACAAATCATTGGCACGATGGGAATTTCTCGCGACATCACCGAGCGCAAACGAGTAGAGCGTGAACTGGAGCAGTATCGGGTTCGCCTCGAAGAATTGGTTGCGCAAAGGACTGCCGAGTTGGTGCGAGCTAACGAACTTCTCGAAAAAGACATCGCAGCACGCAGGGTCGCGGAGCAGCAACTTGCGTCAAACGCGCAAGAGTTAGCCATGTCGAATGCGGTCCTGGAGAACCTCTCTCTGACTGACGATCTCACCGGACTCTACAATCGCAAGGGTTTCCTTGCGCTCGCCGAGCATCGAGTAAAACTGGCGTATCGAGACCGGAAACCCTTTTCCGTTGCATTCGTCGACGTTGACGGCCTGAAGCAAATCAACGACGAGTTTGGCCACCAGGAAGGCGACCGCGCGCTGCTGGAGGTTGCCCACGTGCTAAGAGATTGCTTCCGGCAATCGGACATCCTCGCCCGGCTGGGAGGCGACGAGTTCGCCGTTTTCTTCGCGGAGGATGACGCGAATAGGATTTCCAGCATCACCAGCAGAATTCAGCAGAGTCTGGACGCCTGCAATGCTGCGGCAGATCGCCTCTATCGTCTCTCCTTCAGCATCGGGATCGTTTCGGCCAATTCTACAAACCAACGTGATATTGGAACTCTGCTTGGACATGCCGATGCGTTGATGTACCGGCAAAAGCGCCGGAAGGGGCTTTCGACAGGGAAGCGCGCTTAGGTCACAACTCTGATTCCTGTTGGAACCTCGGAATGATCCGAGGTTGCTTCCCGTGCCGATTCGGGCGGGGATGCGAGTGGTTGCTGGCCCAGCCTCTGGGAACGACACAAAGCGCCACCCCTGTCACACGGTCTCGGGTTTTCCACAGCGCTTCAATGTTCATATAACCTTGACTTCAACAAGGCGAAAAGTTCATTCTGAGGTTGCAGACCCAAAATCCATGGCGAACGCGATGCATCGCTCCCGCAAGTCTCTGCGGCTCAAGATTTTGTCCGCAATTCAATGTGGCTCTAGGATCTTGTTCCAATTTCCCTCTAACCCCATCATTCCAATAGACCAGGGGGGAGGGGGGGTACCCCCGAAATTCTCGTTTCTTAAAAACGCGGTGCCCGCGTTCATCTTGGTGTTCACGGTTTTTTCCACGGCACCTCTCCTTGCCCAAGCCCAGCGCGGAACTCTCGTGCACGAAGAGACTATTCGCGTGTCCCCCAGCGCAGACACCGCCAAACTGGGCGAAGCCGGACGCGGACACGAACTGATCATCATCGACACCAGCCGAGACTGGGTTCACGTCGAAGCCATACTCCGAGAGCCTCGAAAAGACGACGATGAAGACGACGAGGAATCGCAGGGCAAGACCATCACCGGCTGGGTCCGCAAGAACGCCCTGGTTGGCATGAGCACACCCAATGGTGACAAGATCATCTTCGGCGAAGCCACCGCGTCGGAAGATGAAGCCAGCCGGCGCCGTGGACGCCGCGACGCGGCGGAAGACGCGATGCGACTCTACTATCGCGTCTACGATTTGTTTCCCACGTCGCCGCTCGCAGGGGAAGGGCTGTACCGCGCGGCGGATATCCGCTGGCAGGTCGAGCGGTCCGACGTGTTGACGCGCCCCTCGGCCCGCGAGCGCGAAGCCTACATGCGCGGACAGATCGACGAAGAGTGGATGAAGCTGGTCATGAAGAAATATCCCGGCACGAAATGGGCCGATCTCGCCGCTTTCCACCTGATCGAGAACAAACTCTGCGGCGACTGGCAGGGCGCTTCCAAGTGTCCGGAAAAGGAATCGGACATGTACGAGAAGTATGCGAAGGAGCACGCCCAGTCGCCGGCAGCGCCGGAAGCTTTGTACAACGCGGCTTGGCGGGAGTCGGCGCTGATCGAGATCTATAAGACGGAAGCCAATCTAAAGAAATCCGAAGAAGCGAAGAACCGCGCGCTCAATCTCGCCCAGAGAATCGTCAGCCAATATGCACAGAGTGATTGGGCGAACCGCGCGCAGACGCTGATCTTTGACGTGCAGAACAGCGTTCCTACGTATGGGAACGCGAGTGACTGAGGCGATTCGCGCTGCTGAAGAACTCGTTTTGGCGGCAGAAAGCCGAACTCAGGCGCTGAAGCGCGCCGATTTTAGAGGACTTAACGGCACGACTGAAGTCGTGCCCTACCCAGAAGCTATTCGACGCAGAGTTTGTCGGCAGCCACACCAAGATTTCGCTAGGTTGCAGGGATGCTTCGACTGCCCGGTGAGGATCGCTGCGCTCTCCTTATCGCTTCGCTCAGCATGACATTTCGCAGGAGTCGGATGTTCGGGATACCGTTCAGGGACGGCGGAAGCCTTCCAGCATCTGTGGTTCGATGTTTCCGCCGCTGATAATCGCGACGTTCAGTTTTGTGTTTGGAAGTTGATCGCGATGAAAGATGAATCCGGCGACGGAGACCGCCCCGCTGGGTTCGGCGACGGTCTGCGGGTTCTGCGCCAGCATCTTCATGGCTTCGCGGATTTCGTCCTCCGTGACCGTGATGATGTCATCGACGTATCTGCGAATGTGGTCGAAGTTGATCGGGCCAATGCTCTGCGTGCGAAGTCCGTCGGCAAGCGTGCGGGACACTTGTTCGGCAGGGAACTGAACGATCCTGCCGGACCGCAGGCTCGCTTGAGCGTCGGCGGCGAGTTCGGGTTCTACGCCGATCACTTTGATTTTCGAATTAGTGAGCTTGATCGCCGCTGCGACACCGCTGATCAATCCTCCTCCGCCAACTGGAGCGAGCACGGTTTCAACTTCCGGCAGATCTTCGAGGATCTCGAGTCCAATGGTGCCTTGTCCGGCGATGATCTTCTCATCGTTGTAGGGAGGGACGACGACGTATCCATGCTGAGCGGCAAGTTCCTCGGCTTTGTTCTTGCGCTCGTCACTGCCCGGGCCAACCAGAACGATTTCCGCTCCGAGCTTGGCGGTCGCTTCGCGCTTGATCGTGGGTGCGTTGTTGGGCATCACGATGACCGACTTCACTTTGAGAGCGCGCGCAGCATAAGCGACCCCTTGCGCGTGATTGCCGCTGGAGTAGGAGATGACTCCGCGCTGGCGCTCAGCATCGGAAAGGGAAGCGATCTTGTTGTAGGCTCCACGCAGTTTAAAGGCGCCGATGGGTTGCTGATTCTCGGGCTTGAGGAGAAGGCGGCGCTCGGAATCGATGTCGGGCTGCGCCGGTCGGACAGTCGAAAGCGGCTGTCCCCACATGCTCCTTGGGAAATCGATGAGGTGCGTGCGGACGGTGACGCCTTGTAAGCGCGATTGGGCGGAATGGAGGTCAGAGAGAGTGATCATCGTTCAGTTGGGCCTACGGCACAGGGTATCGTTAGTGGCGGCTTTCCCGCCACTGGAAGTGACGGCCCAGTTTCGGAGGTCCCTCTCCGAACCATTCGAGAGGACGTGCGCCGGCGGCGGGGATTCCTCAACATGCTGCAGAAGTGGGGCGCAAGGGTAGGAGTCTTCAACTTCGCATTTGCTTGCGCGGCGCCTCGGGCAGTGCTTCGGTCCGGACTGCAAAAGCTGAAATTTGTTGCATGCGGACTCGGCTTCCCTCGACCGGACAGCTGAGGGCGGCCGTCCCTACATAATCGTTGCCAGGGGTTACCAGGTGTTATAGGCGGTACCGTCGCTCGCGGTGCCGCTCGAGGCGGAGTGGACGTCAGTGATGCCGGGATCTTGTTGGTCGACGGCCATCATGACGTCCTCCTGGACAACTTCCCAGTTGGTTGCCTTGGTCATGGGATCCATTGGGATTTGGCGAAGGTAGCCGGCGGTGACCAGATCATCGAGCGACTGCGGAGCCTTTTGTTTGTCGAGAGTGTACTGGTTGATGACGCTTCGCAGCGAAGCCAGATTGGACCGCAGGACGGACTCACGCGCCTGGACCACGGACTGGTTGTAGATGGGGACGGCGATCGCCATCAGGATCATCATCATGCTGATGACGACCATGAGTTCGAGAAGGGTGAAGCCGCGGGTGCGATGCTGGCCGGCGAGGACGCTTCGGCACCGCACCGGGGAAGCTTCGGCGCCACGGTTGATGGCCGATGCCGCGGTGCTCTGCTCCGACTTGTTCACGCGCAGTTGCATTTACCAGTCCTTGTATTTGGTGCCGTCGAGGCCAGTGCCCTCCGACTTGGTGTAGACGTCGAAGACATTTTGTCCGCCCCATGAATCGGAGTCAGGGTCGTCCTGCATCGAGCGCAGGCCCCATTCCTTCGTCTTGGTCATTGGGTCCGTAGGGATAGAACGCAGGAACCGATATTTCTTGTCGCCTTGACCTTCGATACCCTTCGCTAAAGTTTCGAGGTCCGGGGGATAGTTCATGCTGTCGACTTTGGTCTGGAACTTTCCTTGCTCGGCAGCGTCCTTGTAGCGGTCAATGGCGTCGCGCATCTCCCACAGGTCGCGGCGAAGTTCTTTCTCCCGCTCGCGCTGGATGGTGACACGAGCCAATGGCAGCGCCATCATGGTCAGGATGGAGAGAATCGCGGTCGCGACGATGAGTTCCATCAGCGTGAAACCGTGATCGCGGCGAGAAGCGAGTTTGGTTCGGGATTTCATTTGTAAAACTGGGGCTAGTCCCCCATCTCTAATTGTGATGCCGGGCGTGGCCTTGAAGGGCCGCTCTTTCGCGGCGACCGGATTCTCCGCTATTGCACGGTGACGGCAGCTTGGGCGCCGTTGACTGCGATGGCCTGCAGACCGGGATCCCGCGCGCCGCCGCGGGTGATCGTAATTGGAGTTTGTCCGCTTGCCTTGGCCTCAAACGTCATGGTGACGACCGCGCCCTGGCCGGAAACTCCACCAGCGCCGGGCGGGCGCGTCGCGGTAATCGTGGATTGTCCAACCGCCTCATCCTCACGATGGACGAGGGCAACAGGTTGTCCATCTTGCGAGAGGAATCCGCCATTGGAGACATTCACCAGTTGCAGCATCTTGGGGTCATAGTTCAACTGGACCGGAACCGAGTACACGTTCTGCGCGCCGGAGATCAGTAGGTTCACGGCAAATGTGTTGCCCTTCTGCGCCTGAATGGTTGGCGGATCGAACAAGAAGCTTGCCGGACCGGGCGAGTTCGTGTTCGCGGCCGGTACGGCTTGCCGAACAGACGCCGGGCTCGAGGGAGCCGATGCAGTCGGGGACGAGGGCGTCTGTCCCGCAGGAGCTGCCGCAGCCGGCTTGTTGACGTGGCGTAGCTGAATCGTGTTGCCGGTGCCGATCTCGATCTCGCGCTGGTTGATTTCGTTGATATCCGCGCCGCGAATGATGTGAGGCACAATGGCGAAGACGATTTCGTTCTGCGAATGATCTTGCGTGGTCTGACCGAAGAGATAACGCAGGATGGGAATCTGGGCGAGGCCCGGGATTCCGGACAGGGATTTGGTCTGCTGATCTTCCATGATGCCGCCCAGCAGGTTGGCCTCGCCGTCTTTCAGGCGGATTTCGTGTTCGATCTTGCGCTGGCCGATGATGGGCTGGCTGATGCCGCCGATGTTGGACTGGCCTGTGACCGCCGATACGTCCATCAGGATCTTGAGAGTTACTTCGCCGTTAGCGTGGATGCGGGGAGTGATGTCGATGTTCACGCCGACATCAAGGTATTGAAATTGGGTATTCACCAGCGGGTTGATGCCAACTCCGCCGATGCCCGGCTGAAACGATCCGGTGGCGACTGGAACCTTGTCGCCGATTTTCAGAGAGGCTTTTTGCCCATCCAGCGCGCGAATCTGGGGATTCTGCAGCAGCTTGGTATCGCTGGCGTTCATGAGCGCCGACAAGTTGGCGGAAGGGATCGTGACCTGGAAGTCGGTGGCGTTGAGATTGGCGAGACTGTTCAGGTTGATGCCGTTGGTACCGCCCGTGGATGGAGTCGTGATTCCGGTCGTGGGGTTAGTGGTCGGCGTAGTCGTGTTGTTGAGATTGCTTTGTAGCGTGACGGTGGCGCTGGTTGGCGGGTTGAGGCCGAGAGTCCTGGACCGATCTTTGCTCACTTGCATGACGGCAATGTCGACGATGACCTCCGGACGGGCCTTGTCCAAATCGTCGACGATCTTCTGCGCGAGCGCGACTTGATCGGGAGTTCCACGAACGATTACTGCATTTTGCGAGAGCAGTTGCTGCACGCGTTGCACGTCGAGCACGGCCCGAATGGCATTGACGACATCCTGAAGTTCGGTGGGCTGGGAAATATTCGTAAGATAAAAAGTCTTTAGGACGCTTTGTTCCAGCTCTTTGCGCTTCGCAGGATTATCGGCAGCGACAAAAATGGTGTTGGAGGTGACCGGACGCCAGAAGGTTTTCGATTCGAGCGCGCTGATTTCGAGCGCCTCTTGCAGAGAAACCCCGTTGAGCTCGACATTGATGGGGCGCGGAGTGTAATCGGGGTCGAAGAGCACGTTAATGCCGGCCAGCTGTCCAACGGTGCGGTACACGACGTCGGATTTTTGATTGAGCATCTTCAGCGTGACCGGGACGTTGGAAATGGGCGCAAGTTCAACCGGGCCGCCAGCTTCCTCGACTGCGCGTCGGAGCTCGGAGGGAGGTCCGGCGGCGCGCGGCGCAGGATTGCGCTGGTCGTTGATCATCTTGAGAGTGCGATTGAGCTCTTGTTTGGCGATGAATGACGCTGGATCGATGGTTAAAGCCTTCTGAAAAGCAGCGAGCGCATCGTCGAGTTTGCCGTCCTCGCGCAGCTTTTGGCCCTGGTGCACCAGGGAAGCGCCGGCTTCGAAGCGAACCCGTTCAAAGGAGGCACGATAGCGGAGGTTTTTGGGCTTGAGATCGTAGGCCTGCCTGAAGAAATCGTAGGCAGCTTCGTATTGTTGGCGAGCTTCCGCATCCTCTCCCTTAGCGTAAAGGTCTTTAGCTTTGTCGGCGATAGCGGGAAGAGCCAGAAGGGCGACCAGCGGCAGAAACAATGCCGGGCGCATTAAGCGTCTCATTCGAAGGTCCTCACGAGATAAACCTCACAAATTCAGATGTTCGCAGGATGAGCAGTTTCCTGCATAGTGGCTCAATCCCGACAGCGTTTTCCGCGGGAAATCCACGGGATGCACAAAAGTAAGTTCGCGGTACGGCGATTATAGCATCGCGATTTCGCACGTCCGAAGTAGTTGCGCAGTAATAAGTTACCAGAGTCAGAGAGCAAATGCGGCTTCGCCAGTCAGGCCTCGATCTGCAAAAGTCGAAGCTCAAACCCGTACTTGGCTTCTGCATCTACAAAATCCTGATTCTTGACGCTTTTCGCTGGAGTCTCGGGTCCGAAACCCGAGGTCCGACATCCGCTGTGGGTTAAGATTGCAAAGGCCCATATGGCGCGTCAATCCACACATCAGACCAAGCCGAATCCCGAAAAGTCACCGCGACGAGACCCCACGGCCAGCGGGCAGAGGGATGCCGCTGTTAATAGGATCGCTTCACATAACTATTTCTTGCTGGAAAAATTTGAGGCTGGAGTGGCCCTGACGGGTACGGAAGTGAAGTCGATTCGCGGGGGCAGGGCTAACCTGAAGGACGCATACGGGCTGGTCAAGGATGGGGAATTGTGGCTGCTGAATTGCCATATCAGTCCGTACGAGCATGGGAGCTATTCGAATCATGCCGCGCTGCGGACGCGGAAGCTCCTGATGCACAAGGAAGAGATCCGGAAACTGATCGGGAAGACACAGCAGAAGGGCCTGACGCTAATTCCAACCCGGATGTATTTCAAAGATGGTCGCGTGAAGGTGGAACTCGCGCTGGCTAAGGGCAAACAACTTTGGGACAAGCGCGAGACCGAGCGGCGCCGGACGGCAGATAAGGAAGCGCGGGAAGCAGTAGCGAGAGGGAGAAGCCGGAACTAGAGCGAACTTGCCAGAAAGGGAAACTGAGAACCACGGGAGACGGCTATCCTCCGGCTGCGTTCTTGGCGAGAATTCATTAAGACCGTAAATCTCAAATCGGATCGGCCGACGGTTCATGAGGCCCTGCAGCGGTTGGAGCGCGAGATTGCTGCTGCCCGCAAGGAAAATCATTCGCTGCTGAAAGTCGTTCACGGTTACGGATCTTCCGGTGTCGGAGGAGACATCCGCATCGCGGTGCAGAAGCGATTAGCAGAGAGGGTTTCCGCCGGAGAGATGCAGTCCTGCATCTTCGGGGAAGACTGGTCAAAGACATCAGAACAGACCTGGCGACTACTGCAGTCGCAGCCGGAATTGAAAAACGATCCGGACCTGGGGCGGAAGAATCTGGGGATCACGATCGTCGTGCTATAGAACGGAGTTTAGCCTTGACTGTGGGCCCTCTGACTTCCAGTTCACTCTCATCTTTGAGGGCTATGATCCCTGCGTTTCTGGCGGAGTCGCCGGAATCTCAGGTGCGGGCGTCGGATCGGGAGCTGCGGTTACTGGAATCGGCTGAGGGTCGACCGGCTTCACCGCGACGACCGGAGCCAGCATGTGTTGCTGCCAGTAGGAGACTGCGATGCCGCGCTGCCAGAAGCGGGGAATGAGCAGCAGAAAGAGAATGATTTGGCCAAGTATGAAGGCTCGGGTTACGCTGTGCGGGGGGACGATCGCAATCCAGAGTTTCAAGCCGGCAACGAGAACGACCGCGGCGACGATCGTGGTCAATACATAGCTGCCGAGAAGACTGCCAAGGCTGCGGAAAGTGTGACGAAATGCGGCGGCGATGGACTTGCGAACGGCGCGCTGGTTATTGAGCACGATATCAGCTTCCGCGAGGTCGAACCATATGCGGAGGGTCGACAGGATGAGGAAGATCACGGCGAGACCGGTCATTTGCAATTCGAACGGCAGTAATTCGTTGGTGCTTTCGCCAGCTTTCTTGACGATGGCGCCATTGATGGCGAACAGAACACCGGCGACGATTCCCATGATGATGCCGGCAAGGATCATGAGGCGGACGAAACGCCAGAGATTTCTCCCGCAGGCGCGGAAGAAATCCTCACGGGGGAGGCGGTAGGTGGAGGCGTATCCGGCAAACACTCCAGGGAGAAACAGGGCAGTGAAGACAAAGAAAAGGAAAGCGAAGTAGAGCGCCGGTGTCGTCATCGCATTCATATGCGGGAACTCGGGCATGCTCAGCAGATCGACGAACGTGCCAAGGTGAAATCCTTGCGTCAAGCGCTCGCCGGCGAGGCTGTGATCGAGAACGTGGTGAGCGGCTTTGCGAAAGCTTGCTGTGCCGAATTCGGCGAGCGTGAGGTTCATCAGCCAGAACCAGAAGATGTAGCGCTTGTTGCGCATCAAACGCGCGAGGCCGGTACTTAATAAACCCTGGTTGTCATTCATCATTTTCTATCCTTCATGAAGGGCCTGCTAGACCGCCCACCATGCCATTGCCTGAGCGATCCACTGGCAGGCAAAGAGCCAATAATTCGACAGCTTATAGGTAGGCCGAGCCTTCTCTTTGACGACGTAGCTGTTGTTGAAATTGTTGCGATCGAGTTGCACGGTATGGTCGGGATCAATCTCCGCCGAAACAACCTGAGCTTTCTTTACATAGCCGAAGCGGGTCCAGCGGCTTTGCCCATCCCAATGCTCACGGACTTTTTCGCCGTTATCAAATTTGATCTCCACCTCCACTGGCATCACAAAATCTCCCTTACGATGCAGCGACACATAGGACTGATACAGAGTGTCCTTCTTGTCGTCTGACTTACGACCCTTCTTCTCCTCGTACCAATTGGTGGGATACGAGTTGACCTTGCTGACTTCGTAGTCGAGGACCTGCGTGCCATAAACCGCCTGGTTGAAGTACCAATGCAGGTCCCTGCCGGCAACTTCTTCAATCGTTTTCAGGAAATCTTCCTTGGTGGGATGAGTGAAGCGGTACTTCATGAAGTACGTGTGCATCGTCTTGTCCATCGTGTCTTGGCCGACGATGCCTTCCAAAGTGAGCAGCACGCTGGCTGTCTTGCCGTAGGTGACGCCGGCATAGGAATTGGAATTGTAGTAAGCGTAAGCGTTCTTGGCCATGGGGTCGTAATCGGTTACGCCAATGTAGCCGAGTCGCTGCAGGTCACGTTCGCCCATGGTTATGCCGTCAACATTTAAGATCGACGTGTTCTTGCCCAGTATTGAATCCAGCACTTTGACTTCGGTATAGCTATTAATGCCTTCGTCCATCCAGGCATCTTCAAACTCGTTGGTGGCGACCATGCCATACCAGTACTGGTGTCCAAATTCATGCTCGACCACCAGCTCGGGAAGGTGAACGCCTTCGGGCATGAACCAACTGGTATCGCCGGTAATGAATGTGGGATATTCCATGCCTCCGGCAGCGGAGTCGGGCTCGGGATCGACCACCGTCAGGGTCTTGTAGGGATAAGGTCCATACCATTTTTCAAAATGATCGAGCGTTTCGCGAGTGATGCGTTCATGGCGCTCGGCCTGGCTCCAGTGCGCGGGCTGCATCAGGAAGCACAGCTTAACGGGTCCCATTTGCGCCTGGTAAGTGGCTTCACGGACTCTATACCGGGGACTGACGGTCCACGCGAAATCGTGAATGTCATCGCCGTGGTAAGTAACCGTCTTTGTGCCGTCGGGATTGTTGAGGTTGGACACTTCGACACCGCTGGCGCCGATGACTTCGTTCTGCGGCACCGTTAGCTTCACGTCGTAGACGCCGAAATCGGCGAAGAACTCTGTAGTGTTGTGATACTGGTGGCAATTCCAGGCTCCATGCCACCACACGCCGACCTTTGGGAACCATTGGCCGCCGAGGGTGAAGTCGCGTTTCCATCCTGACCGCGCCTGCGTCTCAGGAAACTTGGTCTGGAACACGATCTTGAATTGCACGAAGGCGCCGGGAGCAATCGGCGTGCTGACCGGCAGATCGACGACAGTCTTATCATCTTTATTACCGTCGTCGGGCGAGATGTAGTGCAGGTTCTTCGTCAGGTCGCCCTGACCGACCACCTCGATGCTCTTGATTTCCTCGGAGCCGTAGTCCTTGGCCTCCCACTTCGTATACCCGGTATCGCGGCTGCCCATGAGCTTGGCATCGCGGACAAACGTCGCGTTCGGTTGGAATGCATTCTGATAGAGATGGAACGGGAAGTGATCGAGGGCCTGGCCGGTCAGGTTGTGATACGTGAGGACTTCAGTGGCGTTGACGATGTGCTTGGTCGCGTCGTATTTCGCGTCAATCTGATAGTGCACCACGCGCTGCGACATTGGTGTAGTCGAGTTGATGGCCAGCGTCGTGTCAGGAATAGAGAGTGCATCGGACTGCTCTAGGCCCTTGGCGTTCGGAGTCTTCGCCGGAGCAGCGGCCTGCGGCGCGGCCGACGCAGATTTCCGGTTCAGAGCTGTGACAGAGAGTAGGGCCAGAGCGACGACGAGAGCTGCGAACTTCCATCGAATCAGCATGCAATCCTCACATGTGGTGACTGCGGCTTTGAATCATACCGCAGGGGCGGGATGGCGTCATCCTTCGGCGGTGTGCGGTGAGTGCGGTCTGGAGCGGCATGCCGCTTAGCTCCTTCTGCAATGGGTAGCCCTCGCTGCTTCATCGCGGCGAACCCAACTGCACGGTTGCGGGGGAGAGTACAATCCGGTGCGAAAGGAAGGTGGCTATGCGCTCCGTTCCACAAGGGGATCTCAGCCTTCTCCAGCAGCCAGCTTCGCAAGAGCTGCTGCATTCTAAAATTCCCGCGCGCCTGGCCTACGTTTGGACTGACGGCACTCCTCGCGTCGTACCCATCTGGTTCCACTGGAACGGGCACGAGATTGTGATGGCGACTCCGCCGAAAGCTCCGAAGTTGAAGGCGCTGGCGAAGAATCCGAAAGTTTCGCTGACGATCGATGACAACACGTTTCCACACAAGGTGCTGCTGATTCGCGGCAGCGCGCGCCTGGAACCGGTGGACGGAATTGTTCCGGAATACGTGAGTGCGTCTGAACGGTATTTCGGGGCGGAGCAAGGGAAGGCGTGGGTGGATCAGTTGCGGACGATGATCTCGTCGATGGTGCGAATCAGGATCACCCCGGAATGGGTGGGATTGCTCGACTTCCAGACGCGTTTTCCCAGCGCGCTTGCCAGTTGAATGCCTCGATGACTTCCGCGGTTCAATGAATATCGCCAAACTCGGTCCGCCGCTTGCGCTTTTGGCTCCTCGCCTAGGATACTGGAATGTTGCTGGGCCAAAACAATTCCAACTATGAATACGACTATTTCTCTTTTTACCCCTGCTCAAGTTGAAACCGAGGCACTGGTCGCAGTAGTGCTGGACCACTCAACTTCAACCGAAAAGAACAAGAAGCCCGAGTTGAAGGTGGCATCGTCAGATTCAGCGGTGCAGTCTGCCGCTTCGGATCTGCTCGTGGGCGGTGAATTGAGCGGCAAGCCATTCGAGACCAACCTGTTGCACAAACCTGCCGGCCTTAAAGCGCGACGGGTGTTGCTGATTTCGGGCGGCAGCGCGAAGTCCTTCTCCGCATACGATCTCCGGCGGATTGCGGGCGCTGCGGTGCGGACGCTCAAGTCACGCGGCATCCGCAGCTTCGCATTTATTGCCCCTTCCAGCATTTCCGCCGACGAAGCGGTACGCGCGATCGTCGAGGGAGCGCACGTGGGAAATTTCGATCCCGACTACTACCGCAGCGACCGCAAGGATCAGAAGATCGACGCGGTCACGGTCGTGACAAGTGGAGACAAGGCTGCGTTGGAGAAAGCAGCGAACGAAGCACGGATTGTGGGTGAGTCGCAGAACTTCACGCGCGACCTGGTCAACGAGCCTTCGAATCGCATGACGCCGACCATCCTGGCAGACCGCGCAAAAAAAATGTGCGCCGAAGTAGGACTGAAATGCGAGGTGTACGGCGCGGACAAAATCAAAGAGATGAAGATGGGTGCGTTCTGGAGTGTCGCGCAAGGTTCGGACGAACCTCCCGCGCTGATTGTAATGACCTACGAGCCTTCGGGCGCGCCCTCGAAACCCGTACTGGGCCTGGTGGGGAAGGGAATTACATTCGACACCGGCGGCATCTCGATCAAACCCGCAGACGGCATGGAGAAGATGAAGTACGACATGGCTGGAGGCGCGACGATGATCGGGGCCATGCGCGCGATCGCGCTGCTGAAGCCGAGAGTCAAAGTCATTGGCATTGTATGCGCGACTGAAAACATGCCGTCGGGAAAAGCGCAGAAGCCCGGCGACGTCCAGATTGCGATGTCGGGCAAGTCGATCGAGATCATCAATACGGACGCCGAGGGACGGCTCGTCCTGGCAGACGGTCTTTACTATGCGCGCCAGTTGGGCTGCACGCACCTGGTGGACGCAGCGACGCTGACGGGCGCGGTCGTGGTCGCGCTCGGATATAGCAACGCGGGAATTTTTGCGAATGATGACGACATGTATAACCGTTTCCACAACGCCAACGCGAAAGCCGGCGAAAAGATGTGGCGCATGCCGCTCGACGACGAATACAAAGAGCAGATTCGTTCTTCGATTGCCGACATCATGAACACCGGTGGGCGCTGGGGCGGAGCGATTACGGCTGCGATGTTCCTGAAAGAATTCGCGGAAGATACTCCGTGGATTCATCTTGACATCGCAGGTACGGCTTGGATGGAAGATCAAAAACCGTGGATCGCAAAAGGTCCCTCCGGAATCGCGCTGCGCAGTCTGGTGGAGTTTGTGAAGAGCTTTGCGGGCTGAGAGATTATGCGAACTGGACGGGTCGTGATCTCCAGCAACATTGCGTTGACGCTAGAATGAATCTTTTCTTTGAGTTTGTGGTGGAATGCGATATGAGAACCTTGGTTGAGGGAAATGAAGACAGGTTGCTATAATCGGAATCGTTCCGCACGCTTACGGATCGGATTCGTTCCCGCCACAATTAGCGTGAAGCAGACATTCGTCGCGGCCCGCCCCGAGCGGGTTTCGAGCGTGGCCAGGTAGCTCAGGTGGTAGAGCGCAGCCCTGAAAAGGCTGGCGTCGGCGGTTCAACTCCGTCCCTGGCCACCATTTTTTCAATCGAATACAAGCCTTTCTTAAAGTCTAGGCTGAAGCGCCAAGTGCGGGTAAACTGCTGGTAGACCGCGGGCATCAACCATTTCGTAGTAGCGGCGCACAGCACCTGCGACAATGTTTCTTTCGGTAGGCGGTCGCAAGCTGTGCGACATCATGACCCCCTTCGATAAAAAGTGAGAAAGCGACTGCGAGTAAGCCGACAGAGATAATTTCTGTTCTCCCCGGTACTTGTGATGGAATACACAGGGCCAGCGCAAGAGGAAGTGCGCCGCGCAGTCCATATCGAGTCAAGATACGTTGTTCCTGGTTGTCTACTCCTCGAGGCGAACGCCTGAAAAGAGGACAGATGGAGTAAACGGCACACGCGCGGCCCGCAAGCAGCATCACGATGCCAACGGATGCGGCAAACCATATAGATGCAAACCGCAAATGCACTTCGTGAATGCCAACCAGCAAAAACACGAGAGAACTCGAAATCAGAGTGGCAACATCCCAAAAAGCGTTTACCGGGGCGTGCTGATGATCGGAAATCCGGTCCGTCAGGAGGCGAGTCCCGACGATTACACCGGTGACAATCGTTGCAAGGATCCCAGAGCAGTGTAAAAGTTCCGCAATGAGAAATGAAATCCAGGCTGCTGCTGTCGTGACCGCGATCTGAACCAAGCTATCTTTTGTTCGACGGACTACAAACAGAGCGATAGCCGCCACTGCGGCTCCGCACAGAATTGCCCCACCGATTGCAATCGCGAGCGACATTGAGACTTGGACAGCGCCGACTCTGTTTGCAAGCCCGACCATCAAGATCAGACCAAGCGCGAGTGCAGCGAAGGCATCGCTGATCAGACTCTCGCCACTAATCAAGAGTTGCAAGCGGCCTTGAGATTCCGCTCGTCCAAACAGTCTGGCGACTGAGACCGGATCGGCAGCTCCAATGATGGCCGCAAACATGAAAGCGCTCAGCCATGGCCAGTGCGCCAGATAATGCATTCCGAGAGCCACAAGCACGGCGGATAGAGCGGAGGTCCCGATTCCAAGTGAAAAGACGAGAGGAAGTTCTCGACGCAGTCGGTGCCAATCCAGTGAAAACGCTGCCGTGAACACCAGTGGCGGAATGAGAAAAGCATAAACCTCTTGGGTAAGAACGACTCTTCCCGATAGTGGTGACAGGGCTAGTCCTATGGCAATGGCTGCCAGCCCCGCGCTGTATGGCAAACCGAACCGGAGGGCAATTACGGCCACTGCGGCCGAAACCAACAGCAGGACCGAGCCTAATTCAAAAGTTAGTTCCATAGCTCTCCGTGGCGGCTAGTCGGAGTTTTGTCGAACGCGATCTGTTGGAGCTCATGCCATGCTTCTCTCGCCTCCCAGTGCAAGAGCACCGGCAAAACTATGTCACGCGAGCCATCGCCTTTGCGCGTCTAGGAAGGAGAGCCCTGTCGCAACTGCAAGAAGCGCTACGAACTCGCACCTGACGCGCCCGATCATTGAGGCGAGAGAAGCCGCCTCGCCGCTCGAGTTTTCACAGCCACGATCCCAGGTTTTGGACCGTCCGAGCGTCTGTATTGATTTTGGAGTGCTAAGCGAGTAAAGCAAATACGCCCGAGGGGCTAGATTTTGTGAAAAAACCGGTTAGCCCAAGGGAGATGGGGCGCATCAGGGCAACAGCGCAATAGACACTGCGCCAGCGGTAGCCATCGCGGTCAACCAGATTGGTGTTAGCTTTCGAAAACTCGCTCTTCCCAGCGCGACTGCCAGGAGCAGCTTCAGTACTGTGTTGGAGAGTATTCCTATCGCAATCGCTTCGGCGGCAACAGAAGTGACAATCTGCCCTTCGTCACTTTTCGCCATGGAAATAGTAAGGGCGTCCACATCGGTAAACCCTAAGACGGCTCCGGACAACAAGACCGCGCTGTTCCCCCAATGGGAGCGGACTGCATACACAGCAAACAGCACCGCCTGAAATAGAACTGCCATTTGGAGCGCTGACGTGACTTGGAGCGGGTTCGACGGAGTTTCTACAGAAACTTTTTCCTCTCGGCGCCCTGAGACTAATTACAACTATGATCAAGCCCACGAGAAGGGGCGCCACCAAGTAAGGGACGAGGGCGATGGCAACGGAAGGTCGAAGTATGGCGGTAGCGACGAGCACTCTTAAATTCATCACCGTGCAGGCTGCGACGAACCGACTGCGAGGGAAACGATGCGCTCTGATTCTCGCGGCTGGTGCGCGCAAAAGTAAACGCCACAGCCGTGGACGAGAGGAACCCGCCAAGCAGGCCCGCGACAGAGTAGCCACGCTCGGTGCCGACAACGCGACGCACAAGGTAACCCGCGAAGCTCAATCCGGAAAACAGAAGGACAAAAAACCACAGCTGGCGAGGCCGTACCGCGCCCAGAGGACCGAGAGGACCGCGCGGTAAAAGGGGAAGGATGACGATTGCCATAACTGCGAACCGAACCCCCGCTCGTAATCCGGCATCGTCGATGCGCGCAACGATGGAGTGTAAGCGCGGCTTTTCGACAAGAAGGAGTGTGGTGACAACGAATAGTGCGCTGGCCAAGACGATGGCACCCGTTCCAGCCAGCAGACCTGCGGCTAATACCACCAGGGCCGTGACTTCTGTAGTGCCGTCCACATGGCGCCGGCTGGCCGCGACATAAGCGGCCACGACCGAGGGCTGTCCCACCAGCCAGGAGAACAATTGCTGCAGATTCGAAATGCCGAGTCCAGAGGCAACCGGCTACTCCTAGCGACCCACCGAGCAAAGTGAAGGTTCGGATGCCAGCGAAGTGGGCCTCCGGGCCGCTGGCGTGACAGGACCCCTCGCGCTCCAAGCCGACCGCAGCGCCCCTTAGGCCTGCAATCGCAATTCCACTTTGGGGTTCGATGGACATTAGGCAACAGTTCCGTGGAATTGCCGGCAGAGCGAGTTCAGACTCGAACCGTCAAGACCGGGCAACTCGCTTGAACCAGTACTTGGTGAATGGTCAGCCACGTAGCGTGGGAGGAGAGCCATGGATGCTCAGTATGCTTGACGCCCATAACAATCAGGTCAGCGCGCTGCTTCTGAGCAGCGCACACGATCACCCGTGATGCAGTACCAAAATCAACCACGAGACTGGGAGGAGTCCTTAGACTGGTTTCCGTCGGCAGCTGCCTCTTGAGTTTCTGGCAGGTAGCCCACTTCACGGCATTTAGGCAAGCTAAGTCGCCAGGCACGGAGAGTGAGTGGACCAAAGTGAGCGAGCCGCCACTATCCTCCGCGAACAGTACGGAATAGTCCACTGCTCTGTCGGATTCAGGGGACAAATCGCTAGCACACAGGATTGATTGCAATCTGACATCAGCTGGAGCATTCACGTGTACGTTTGGACCGACGGTGAGAACCAGACCGTGTGCGGAGCGGATGATCTCTTCAGCCACCGAGCCGAGAGCTAGCTTCCGGACACCGCTCCGCCCATGGGTTCCCACGACGATCAAATCGAAATCGCCCCCCAGGATTAATTCGTGCAACACGTTCCACAAATTGCCCTCTTCCAGCCGGGCGTCATGCACAACATGCCGAAGAGCATCGGAGCGTAGTAATTTCCTCATTTGTTCTTCAGCTGTGCCGCGAGTGTCTACGGGAAAGGGTTCGAACGGGATCACATTGGTGAGCGGCGTTACAACGTCGACAAGGTGCAACGTCGATCCAAAGTGTTGAGCTAAAGAGACAGCATATGGCAGAGCCGCACGAGCAGAATCTGAGAAATCCGTCGCATACAGAATGTCCTCTAGCGATAACCGTAGCCGAGTGAGTGTGGTCGTCACGGGTACTCCTTCAGGCCGCTTAGCCAGTCCCCCTTGCCAACCAGTTGTAGAGCCAGCCAAACACCACGCCGCCCAGGCCGCCATCAACTAGCCCGTAACAGGTTCCGATCAGGACATCGCCAATTGTGCGAGATGCGTGGAAGCCTGGATAAATCGAACTCATGACTTTCAGGAATTCTGCGGCATAGGAAGCGCTTGCGAGATTTGCTAAGCCGCACACAAGAATGGCGCCGCCCCACAATAGTGCGCTGGTAATTCCTAATGCCTTGATGGAGAGATGCATGACAGTCGTCCTTTCCGAAGCTTTGGCCGCTCTTGTTCCATTCGTTCCAGTAGCTATTCCACATATAGTGGAACTCCAAGCACCGCCCTAGGCGATACCGCCCTGACATTAGTTTGCTGGGTTCGGGGGACTATTTTTCAAGACAATGAAGTGCCTGGAAGGCAACCAGCCGAACCTAGAACTAGTGCATGGAAGGGATACCACTTCCCGAACTTGGCATTTAATCTGGCGTCTCAGTGGCAAGAAGCACAGCCAGGGTTGCCACCGCCAACTAATGACAGCCGCCTATAGCGCTTTTGTGGTATCCACTGCAACGGATCAGGTGAAGCTCCCGCTCGCCATGCTCTTGGTGTTCGGGTCTGCAAAGCTGCTGGATGAAGCATTCGAACGTCTCAAGCAGCCTGGGATCGTAGGGCAGATTTTGGCGGGTGTGCTGCTTGGGCCAAGTGTTTTGGGCTGGCTATCTCCACAGGATTTTTTCCCCGCCCTGACCGAACTCGGCCTGATGTTCCTTCTTTTTCAGGTTGGATTGGAGGTGAAAGCATCGGATCTGATGAAAAGCGGCCCAACCGCCACCGTAGTAGCCGTCCTTGGAGTGGCTGTTCCTTTCTTTGCAGGTTGGGGACTTGTCTCCGCCTGGGGCGAGCCCCGAATCGATGCGATTTTCGTGGGAGCCGCAATGGTGGCCACAAGCGTCGGAATTACGGCACAGGTGCTGGCGGCGAAAGGACTGCTTCAAGAGAGAGCGAGCAGAATCATTCTCGGGGCGGCCGTGATCGACGACGTACTCGGTCTGCTTATTCTCGCCCTCGTGAGCAGTATGGCCAAGGGCAAGGTTAATCTGCTGGAACTCGGTCTGACTGCAAGTCTTGCGTTGGGTTTCATCGTCATTGTGGTGAAGTGGGGCACCAAGACAGCCGGAAAAGTAATCCCACGTCTTCATCAGAAAATGCGCGGAGGAGAAGGGCAGTTTGCCGCTGCGATGGTGCTGATGTTCGTGTTGTCGGTCTTGGCCGTTTATGCGGGCGTAGCCGCCATCATTGGCGCCTTTCTGGCTGGCATGGCCCTGTCTGGAAGCGTAGACCGGCGTGTCCACGATCTGTCGCAGGGCGTAACCGAACTGCTGGTGCCCTTCTTCCTTGTTGGAATCGGCCTTCGCTTCAATGTTGCAAGTTTTGCTGCCTGGCACATGGTTCTGTTCTCAGCTCTCATCTTCTTCGTTGCAGTGGTTTCGAAGTTTGTAGGTTGCGGGTTGGGATCATACCGACTGGGCTTGACGGATGCGACAAGGGTGGGGGTAGGGATGATTCCGCGTGGCGAGGTCGGTATGGTCGTGGCACAGATCGGGTTATCGCTCGGGGTGATCACCGGGAGGATTTACGATGCGGTGGTTTTCATGGCAATCACGACTACGCTCGTTGCACCGCCGTTACTCAAATTGACTTACAAAAAAGTCGTGAAGTCTCGTCCTTCGAACGAAGAGTTGCCCGTGGCCTAGTGCCTTGATGGAAGGGTACAAGCATCCCGCAGTGTTGTGCCTGACTGGATTCCTCAAATCAAGATGAGCTGTGGCGGGCAGCAGCCTACGGCAATTTGGACGGGTTCTTCACTCCTGGGCGGGATTCTCCGCCATCGTCCGCGGGCCTACGCTGAGTTCGACGGAGAATCCCATGGCGGACTTCTATCAAACCGGGGTCGTAACCACCCTCCATCGCCTGAAACCCAACAACATCGAAAGGCTGGAGCAAGATCTTGAGCGCTTCTCACGGAACCGGCCCATCGGCCTGGTTCTGCCCGCGCTCTACTCCGAGTTTGAAACTCCGGCCATGCAGCGCATTATTCCGGAACTCAAGCAGGTGAAATACCTGCAGCGGATCGTTGTCACGCTCGGCAGAGCAGACCACGAGCAATATCAGAGGGCACGGTCAGTCTTTGAGGATTTCTACACCCCGGTGACCACGTTGTGGATGGATGGCGAGCGTATTCAGAACCTTCTTCACCTGCTGCAGGAGCGTGGCCTCTCAGCTGGGGAAGACGGCAAGGGACGATCCTGCTGGATGGCCTACGGTTACCTTCTGGCGAGCCGCGACTGCGACGTCATTGCTCTCCACGATTGCGACATTGTGAACTATGACCGCCAGCTGCTGGCACGCCTCTGCTATCCGGTAACGCATCCCCACTTGGCGTTCGAGTTCTGCAAAGGCTACTACGCGCGAGTTACCGATCGCATGCACGGTCGGGTCACACGCCTATTCGTGACTCCACTGATTCGTGCTATGGAAAGCATTGCTCCGGAGACACCATTTCTGAACTACCTCGACAGCTACCGCTATCCACTCGCCGGCGAGTTTGCGATGGATATAAATCTGGCGCGCGTCAACCGCATCCCGGCGGACTGGGGTCTGGAAGTCGGTGTTTTGGCGGAAGTTTATCGCAACTGTGCTTTGGCGAGGACGTGTCAGGTCGACCTAACGGACAACTACGAGCATAAGCACCAGAGTTTGTCTTCAGATGACCGCTCCAAAGGTTTGACTCGCATGGCGGCGGACATTGCGAAGTCACTGTTCCGCACGCTGGCGGCGGAAGGTGTGGTGTTCACGGCGGATCACTTTCGAAGCCTGGAGGTCCGCTATGTGAGAATGGCCGAAGACACCATCGCACGTTATTACGCCGATGCCATGTTGAATGGCCTCAGGTTTGATCGTCACTCGGAGGAAATGGCCGTAGCTGCTTTTGCCAAGAGCCTCCGTGCGGCAGCGACGGAATTCGTCGAGGATCCCACTGGACTCCCACTGATCCCGAACTGGAATCGAGTGCTGGCCGCCATCCCCGAGTTTTTTGAACTCTTGCTCGATGCGGTGGATAAGGACGAAAAGCAGCCAGAAGAAGTCGCGGTGTAAAGGAGATGGCATGACAGGGATCGCGCTGCCCGATGAAGCTCGTCGCGCCGCCGAGTTCATCCGCAAAGCGGACATTGTGATTGGGATACCAAGCTACAACAATGCGAGGACGATCGGGCATGTTGTGCGGGCTGCCTATGCTGGGTTGGCCAAGTACTTCCCGCAATTTACAGGAGTAGTCATCAATTCCGACGGAGGCTCAACCGACAATACCCGCGAAGCCGTGCTGTCGGGACCCGAGTCGAGGATAGTCATCTTATGCTCGTTTCTACGCGACTAGTGGCAGCGCATCGCCTCTCGTTTCCCTATCACGGGGTGCCCGGGAAAGGGAGCGCCTTTCGGCTGATGTTTCAGATGGCGGCTCAACTTCAAGCAAAGGCGTGTGCGGTAGTGGACTCTGACATCCGCTCTATAACACCAGAATGGGTCGACCTGTTGCTCCGTCCTGTTCTGTTTGCGGGGTATGACTTCGTCGCTCCCTATTACCACCGCCATAAATATGACGGCACTAT
Organism: uncultured Acidobacteriota bacterium; assembly: GCA_963807095.1. Lineage (GTDB taxonomy): Bacteria > Acidobacteriota > Terriglobia > Terriglobales > Acidobacteriaceae > Sulfotelmatobacter. Next base: position 226,227 of record CAWEAF010000008.1, read on the forward strand.
CACCAACAGCATTGTGTATCCGTTGACGCGAAGCTTGTACGGACTGCGAGTGCGCCAGCCGATTGGCGGGGACTTCGGCCTGTCGGCTAGACTATGCGCCCGCTATCTCTCACGCGATGACTGGGAAACGGATGTCGCGCGATACGGAATCGATATCTGGATGACGACAATCGCAATTGCTGAGGGATTTCGAGTGTGCCAGAGTTTTCTGGGTGCGAAATTGCACGATGCAAAGGATCCCGGTGCGGACCTGAGCACGATGTTGCAGCAAGTGATCGGTAGCGTCTTTATGTTGATGCGGGAGTATGAGCCGGTCTGGCAGATTCGCATCGGAAGTCAACCGGCGGAGCTGTTCGGGTTCCGCTACGACGTGGGGCTCGACCCGATCGAGGTGGACATCGAGCGGATGGTAACTGCGTTCCGGAGTGGCTGCCAGGAGCTAGGGGAAGTGTGGGGACGAATCCTTCGCCCGCAGACGCTGACTGAACTGAAGCGTCTGGGCAGTCGCGACTGTGCCGGGAGAACTGGCAGGTTTCATCTGGACGACGATCTGTGGACACGAGCCGTGATGGATTTCGCCTCGGCCTACAACCGAGGAACACTGCAGCAAAGACTGCTTTTGAGCTCGCTGACACCCCTGTATCTCGGGCGTGTCGCGTCTTTCGTGATTGAAAGCCAGCCTTGTGTCTCGGCTGAGGTGGAGGAGAAGATCGAGCAACTATGCTTGAAATTCGAAGGTCTCAAGCCCTATCTGCTCGAACATTGGAATCAGTAATTGCCCGCAGCCGCTGAGCTCCCCCCAAAGCCAAAGACTGGAGCTGTAGAAACGGCGCCGCAGGCAACGGTGGAGGTATGAATCTCATGATCGAAACCATCAAAAAGGTTCTGGAAGGAACTCTCGATAACCTCTCTTATCATGTGACCACATACCTGCCTTCCATATTGGCGGCGCTCGTATTTGTGGTCGGCGCCTGGCTGACGGCTGTAGCGCTGCGGTGGCTCCTCTACAAGGTTTTCAAGGGTCCAGCCATCGATAAGTTTCTGCGCCAGAGCGGCATCGCATTCATGGTCGATCCTTCTGGGCGGCTGCGAGCCACGCGGTTGGTGGCTGAATCCGTGTATTGGTGTGTGCTGTTGGCCGGTCTTCTGACTGGCCTAACGGTGTTCAAGACAGACATCACTACCCAAATCGTGCAAAGTTTTGTGTTCTTACCTCCAAAGCTCGTGATTGCCGGTCTGATTCTGCTCGGCGGGGCATGGCTGAGCCGGTACTTGGGCAGGAGCTTGCTGGTTTGGGCAGTAAACGAAAACGTTCCGTTTCCCCGGAGGCTGTCAGCCGCTGTGCGAGTGGTCATCATGTTTGTGGCAGTCGTGGTAGCTGCCAACCAGCTGGACTTCGCCAAAAGCGTTTTCTTGGCAGCATTTGTGATCTTGGTTGGTGGTGCGGTGCTGGCCGCCGGACTGGCTATAGGCATGGGAGCCAGCACTACTGTGCGTGACTTTCTGTACTCGAAAGCACGGGAGACAGGCGAACCGAATGAGCGTTCTGTGTTGAGTCACTTGTGAAATAGGAGAGCGAGGAGTTTGCGAGCAGACCAAATGGGTCAGTCTGCGATCATTCTCAGAACTGCTTCGTTCCATCCAGCCGGACCAGGCTGCTCGGTGAGTATTCCTCGAGGCACCGCGGCTTTCAGCTTGGCCGAACCGCGGGAACGGACCAACACCGGAAGTGTGACAAGCTTCAGGAAGGGAGCATCGTTGATCGCGTCACCCAGACCGATTGTTTTCAGAGGTCCATAAGCACGCTCGAAGAGGTGCTGCAGAGAAGCAACGGCAATCGCCTTGTCGTTTTCGCCGGTGATATGCCAGAACCTTCCCCCTCTGGTCCAAAATAAGTCTTGCTTCTCGATGGCTTTCAGCAATTGATCGATTCGTTCCATATCAAGAACACGAAACGGCTCGTCATATTCGCGCAGTTTGGCTAGGGCAGCTTGGTCTAGCGGAAGATCACACAAGAAACTGACTTCGGCGGCTGTCATTTCGTGGAAACCGCGCACGCGGCATCGGGCGTGACGAGAAGCTTCCTTAAGGCAGGTTACGAGATGCCCGTACTTCCGCCCCCATTCCAAAACGT
>CAWEAF010000009.1:0-13340 GCA_963807095.1 uncultured Acidobacteriota bacterium
CGGCTCTCGTCGTAGAACCACTTTCGTCGCTTTCTCCATTAGCAGCAAAGCGCTGCTGGCTGATGCTGAATATCGGATTCGTTTTGCTGACAGCAAAGTTGCTGGTGCGGTGCACCGATCTGGGTTGGACCCGAGTGCTCCTCTTGATCTTCCTCGCGTTTCTTCCACTGCGCAGCAACTTTTTGTATGGTCAAATGCATTTGCTGCTGCTGCTTCTTCTTACACTTGCCTACCTGCTTCATTTAAAGGAGCAGTATTTTTGGTCAGGCATAGTTCTGGCGATTGCAGCCGCCTTGAAGATCTACCCAGCGTTGTTCTTAGTGTGGTTAGCGATTAAGCGGCGATGGACAGCGGCAGGAGGCATCGCGATCGGAATCGCCGCGAGCCTACTATTGTCCATCTCCTTGTTTGGGATGGATGCCTGCCGTACCTATGCCGAGCAGGTTTTGCCTTGGGCGATGAGATCCCAGACTATAGATCCCTACAGTGTTGCCTGGGGTTCGTTGAATGCTTTGTTGGCTCGGCTTTTCATTGCAGAGCCTGAACTGAACCCATCGCCTGTGGCGCACTTGCCTTGGATGTATGCGCTCCTGTATGCATTCGCTACGAGCGTTATAGTTGTGGTGTTCCTGTGGGCGACGCGTTTCTGGGGTCGTGATCGAGACCGGGAAAACCTTGAATGGGTAGGTTTTCTCTTCTTGCTTTTGCTGTTGTCTTCCCAGCCGGCGCCATATCATTTCGTAGCGCTCATCCTTCCTTCAGTAGTTGTTGTGGACTATCTCCTTAGACAACACCAAAGAACGTTTGCGGGCATATTCACCATCGTTTACATTCTGGTTTGCGCTTGCCGCATCCGTCTGGGTTCCGGTGAGCCAACTGGCTGGGTCGTTCCGCTGTATTTTCCGCGCCTATTTCTCATGCTGCTGTATGGAGGCCTACTGGTGAAGTTGTCGATCGGATTCGAGCAGGCCAGATTCCGATTACTATCCCGTCGTTCGCTGGCTGCGGCAGTTGCATTTCTTGTTCTGTTCGCCGTCGGTCTGCCTGCAAACCTTCGCCGCTTCCGTGGTCAGTTTGATAATTATGCCTCCAGAGTCGTCACCGTGGCCGGTTCTGCAATAGCTACTGACCCCCTTGTTGGATCCGGCGGGTTGTTCTTCACGGGATTGGTCGCAGGCCAGCCCTTGTTTCCCAACGCGTATGCGGTTTACGGATCAAGGGTGGGCCTAATTAGTCCGTTTGCTGCTAGTGGAGATTGGTTCCACCCAGCCGTGGTGAATGAGCACGGATGGGCCGAAGTCGCATCCGTGACTGGATCTAGAATCGTTCGTTTCTCTCCAGTTGCTCCGCTTCCCTCAGCAACGGAGGCAGCACTTGAAGTCGAAGATGGCGAGCAACCCACGGTCTCTGGCGATGGCGAACAGCTGGCTTTTATTCGAGAGGTGCGGGGCCGAAACAGTCTTTGGATTCACAAGCTCAATTCGCCAGCCAGCCCGGATTATCAGATTGCTGGCCCCGATTATGATGCTCGAGAAGCGACTTTCTTCCCGGATCATCGCGTTGTCTTTAGTTCAAGAAGAGACGGCAAGTTCCGATTGTATGTTGCGACGCTGAGTTCGGGCGCCATCGAAAAGATGAACAAGCCAAGTTGCTCGGCACGCTATCCAGTGATTTCTCCTGACGGGAAGTCAATGGCGTTCGCCTGTGAAGAACGAGGGTATTCGCATTTGCGCTCGATGAACCTAAGTACAGAAGATGAAATCAGTCTTACCGATGGCGAATGTAATTCAATCAATCCAACATGGACTCTGGACTCCAAGAGCATAATCTATGCGACGGATTGCGGTCGCGGACTTGGAATAACCGCACTGGCCAAGTTGAGTGTTCTGCAATGACCCTACATGCTTCTCCTGCGTCGGCGCCTTGGTGGCAAAAAGGTTACAATTAACACAACAGCGCGCTTAACAAGCTGCCTTCGCCGCCAGGCGACCAAGATTAACTTCGCGCAGCGGCTACGTGCAACTCGGTGCCGTCTCCGGCTGTAAGCGCTTTGCGTCGACACTTGGCTTGGGTAGCTTCACGATGTTTTTCAACTGACGATTGATCCAGAGCTCAACCGGAAAACTGTAGAAGTCGTAATTCAGGCGGACTCGCGCTGGGTAGGCAGTGAGATGCTGAATTGCCTGTGCAAACCAACCGTGGCCTTTTGTTGCAATCGGTGCTCGATCAAATGCGATGCGCAGGTAATCCCGCATCGTTTGCACTCGCTGATGATCCGTGCCTTTGAGCCAGGGCAATACGGTGTAACGTGGGAAGTAATCTGCCCAGCCTTCCAGAGTCTGCGGCACCTCGATTCCAAGTTGCGCCGCCTTATTAAAGATCGGCGAGCCAGGGTATGGAGTGAAAATATTGGTCCAAAACTCGGCGCCGGGGAATCTGCGACAGATATCCATCATGAAGTTCACTGTCTCGCGCCGTTCCTTGGGACCTTCTCCGGGAAATCCGAAAATGATGTTGAACGACGGAATGACCTCCGCTTTAATGCAACGCTCGGTGGATTGATAAATGTCGCCAAGCACCTGAAAATCCTTGTTCATCATCCGCATGACGGTAGGCGAAGCGGTTTCAATCCCTTGACAGATCTGGTGCAGGCCGGAACGCCGTAATAGAGTGAGTTCGTCAATGCTCAAGCGCGCCGTCAGGTTCGTAGTGGCCTGAATGCTCCACTTGAAGTCAGCGCCCTTCCGGATCAGTCCCTCCGCGATCTTCAGCGAACGATCGAGATCAACCAAGAAGTTGTCATCCGCGAACCACAAGAGTTCGAGCCGATATCGCCGTGTCAGATCGATGGTCTCGTCCACCACCTGTTCCACGGGCAGGGCATTCCATTTCCGGCCGTAGACGCCAGCGTTTGTGCAGTAAGCGCAGTTGAACGGGCACGCGAGACTGGAAACGTACATCGCCCAGCGGCGTCCGCAGATTTTTTCGTACGCGTCAAAGTCCGCTAATTGGTAGGCCTTCACGGGCATCTGCTCAAGTCGCTGGAGAGGGCGCTCGGGTGTGAAGTGAAGCTTTCCATCAATCTTAAAACCGATGCCCAGGACATCGTCGAGCGCAGCATCATCTCGGAGTCGCTCCGCGACCGCAAGCATGCTGTCTTCGCCCTGCGCGCGCACGATGATGTCCACGTACGGCGCTTCGAGCGTTTGCGTAGGCAGCAGCGACGGGTGCCACCCTCCAAGGATGATCGGAAAATCAGGATCCCACTTCTTAATGGCTCTGGCGACGTCCACGGTCTCGCGAATCATTGGCCCGGTAACCAGAGAAATACCGAGGCAAAGCGAGTCTTTTACTTCCTCGAGGATTCGCTTTTTGTAGTCGGGTGTGATCGAGGCGTCGATGATGCAGATTTCGTAGCCCGCCTCCAACAACGGAGTCGAGATGGCGAGGATGCCCAGGGGAGCCGTGGCCTCGATGCTGGAAAATGAGGCTACGAAAAACACGATCTTCTTCGAGGATTTCACTTCGGTGCCTTTTCGCGGTTGCGGTGCGTGCGCGCGATGAATAGAGCTTGAAAAAACTTAGGCAAACGCTATCAACCCAGCGTTCGCCGTTTGTCTCAGAATTGTCAAAACTCTGCAAAATCCCGATGCCCCGGACCCAGCGGTGCGTTAGAAGCCCGATCGTGACCGCGACGCGTGAGCCACAGCCAGCGCGGGATTTCGAGTAGGTATCGAAGATCAGCAAGCGCATGAAAAATGACGCGCCGAAGCAAAAGTTGGCGTCTCCACCAGTGGAGGTCGAATGTCCGCGACGGTTTTTCTTTAAGCGAGCGAGCGATTCGTGACAGGCGCGACTGTGCCAACGGCTGGACGCTTAGTAAAGATGGTTGGTTCCTGGCTTCCGCGCGATATTGCTGAAGGAGAAAAAGAGCAAACTTTGTTCTCGGCAGAAAATTGAACTGATACACCGGCAAATCGCAAAATGCCCAATTCCTGGCGTAGTGCTCGATCCATACTCGCGTCGCTGGACGAATCTGCGCTCTCCACTCGCGCATGATTGTTGGAATGGGTGGTTCGAAAATCTTCTCAACGAGTTCGGTGACGACTACGACTAGCTCCTTTAGAACTGAGCTATGGCCCACTCGCTCCGCGATGCGAGTCCACAGTTCGTCATCGGACGCCCGGCGGCACAAGAAGTAGCCAATTTCATAGAGAGACGACATTCGAATCCAGTGTGTGAACAGGTGGGAGCAGGCATGCACAATCTGTAAAAGAAATGCGTCCTCAGCGGCGAGAGCCACGAAAGAGAAGGTGTTCCGCTGATGTGTCTCCGCTCGATCGACTGAAAACAGGTTGGGGATTGACGGGAGCCGGTGCACGTCAGTGTGCCAAATGTCCAGGTGCAGTTCGATAGCGTGAGCAGCTTGGGCACTGTACTGCTCCCCCGTTCGTGATGGTTCCGGTGCGCGTGGAGTCACAAAGATTGTTTCCAGATTGCCCTGCGCTTCCTTCGGACGATATCCAGCATCGAGCAAGACTCGTTTTGCCGCCGAAAGTGACTGTTCGTCAACGAGGTAATCAAAATCCCCCTGGTGTCGGAGAGAAGCGTCTGAGCAAAACTCCGGCACAAGAGTGAGGCCCTTGAGCGCAACATGACGCACTCCTGCGGCGGCGAACTCGCGATTCAGGAAATCGAAGCGATTCCACATGTGATCCGCGCGGTCCTGGTTTGCCGCGAAATTGCGTTCCAGGCGAGACACGGCCTCGGTCGGCACAATAGCCAGTGCGCGGCGCTCTTTCAGGCGCTGAAGAAAATAGAAACTCAGCCCGGTATCGTCCAGCCATAGCAGCAGTTGGTCCCACTGTCTTGAGCTAAGGTCCGACAGAGCGCTGATGCGATCCAGGCCGCTATCAGAGAAACTTAAGAAATCAACGATGCTCTCTGCTAAACGCTGCTTCATGGCCTCGGATCCGAGGTGCGTGCCGGGGAGCCAGTGGCGGCAGCGCGGCGGTCGTATGGAACGTACTGATTACGGCGCAAGTGGCAGGCAAAGACTGCGGGGATTTGGCAAGCCGTCGCGAACGATTGGGACTTCCCGGCTCGCTCGAATAGCGGTTCCTCGGGTGTCTCGAGCCATAGCGACTCCTGCCTCAAACCTTCGAAACCATTCGCCGCGAAGCAGTAAGTGATTTCTTCCATAGTGCGCGGCAACATTTCAATACGAAACGCCACTTGCGCGTCCCGAAACCCAATGCGCCAGCCTCGGGCATAAGCTTCGGGATGAAGATCGCTCACAAGAACATCCGCTCCTGGTTTGGTGACACGTGCTAATTCGCGGGCGATGCTGCTCAGGTCCCAGAAGTGTCCCAAGGCGAAAGAGCACACTGCCAGTTCGAAGGACGAAGCAGGCAGCGGAAGAGACTCGCAAGCGCCCTCCACCAACAGGCCCGATAGTCTGGCCTTTGTGCGGCCGACGCGCAGCATGGCGGGTGAGGAATCGATCCCCATTCCAAAGTCCGCGCCACGTCGCATGAGCAGGTCGAGACATCTCCCGGTGCCGCATGCCAAATCGAGAACCCGCTTGCCCTGCAGGCTTCCAAGGATGGAAAGGAGGTAGCGTTCTTCCCGAGCTATGAGCGGATTCGGCACGCGATCGTAAGTGTTTGCCCACCGTTCGTAGCCCTCGGCAACCGTAATCGAACAGGAACCCGCCTCTGCGCTGAATTCCTGCCGGTTGTGCGGTGCATGCCCATGCTCGAAATTCGCGGCAGTGTTCATAGGCTCTCCGCCTTGGGTTTTCGCAACTCGATGACTTGCTGCATCCACTTCAATTCCAGTGGAGCTCTGTAAATGCCCAACCGATAGCGCCAACTACTCAATGCTTTCAGGGTCATACGTCCCCAATGGGGAAGGCGGATGTCTTGTACAGTGGGCCACCGAGACGACACGACCAGTTCAAAGTTGTCAATTAGGCGTTTGGTTGTCGGTCGAAGCCAAGGCGTCTGCGGGTCCTTTTGGGTTGCAAACCGTTGCCACCGTTCGGTCGCCCATTCGTCGGGCGTGGTCGGAAACTGCACCTTGTCTTCTACGCCCCCATACATGCGGGCGCGTTGAGGTACCGGAGTGTAGTGCTCGACTATGATCTCGGCATCGGGGTTGAGCCTTTTCAACTCCCGTATAAACGTAATGCAGTCACGGGTGTCGCCTTCAGGATCGTTCGGATCTCCAAAAATTACCGAGAACTCGGGGATAATACCGAAACGGCGTATCCGCGGCGCCAAGGCGAGCGTGTCTTCGGCCCGCAAGTCCTTGTTCATCGCGTTCAATCGTTCGTTCGAGCCTGATTCAGCTCCAAAGAAGATCATGGTGCAGCCAGCACGGCGCAGTGCTTCGAACGTGCTGTCCGAGTACCGCATCATGATGTCAGCCCGGCCCTCGCACCACCAGCGAAGATTCAAGGGCGACAACCGGTCAGCCAACTCGCGGGTGTGGTCCTCGCGCAAAAAGAAGTTGTTGTCATAAAACTGGACAGCATCGACTCCATAGGTTTCCACCAAATGCCGCAGCATGCCTGCCGTGCGAGCCGGTGATTCCATCTTTTCGCGGCTGCCCGAAAATGTGACCACACCGCAGAAATTGCAGCGATAGGGGCACCCGATGCTTGCCTGATGCACCGCTGTGCGACGTCCTAAGAACGTGGGCAGAAGGTATTTCTCGACCGGCAGACTGCTATACGGATACCAGGGGAAATCATCCACCCCTGTCATTGATCGCTCTGGATTGTGGCGGTGCGTACCATCCGGAAGCTTGTAGGAGAGGCCCGGAACGTCTTTCAGTTCGCGATGACCGCGAATCGAGTCGAGCAGGTCAAGAAAAGTCTGCTCTCCCTGACCTCGCACTGCGTAATCGACATATTTCGCGTTGAGTACTGCAGCGGTGTAATTGCTGGCGAAGTAGCCGCCCCATACAATTGGCAGACTCGGAAACCGAGCGCGAATCTCGCGACAACTTGCCACCGCGCCAACGGTTTGGGGCCCGGGCATAACAGTCACCGCCAGGAGTTCAACCGATCGTTCGCTGATGATTCTGACTAGGCTCTCCGTTGGATTTGGATCGAGGTTGCCATCTACGATCGCGTATTCCTCTTTGCCTTCTACGACTGCTGCGATAGCGAGAATCGATAGTGGCAGGCGGCGATTGCGAGGCCTGGTCGCTTTCGGGTTATAGAGCAGGATCATCCGGCCGAGTTCGCTTTCCCCGCATCGCGTCGGGTATTTACGCAGGCGGGTTACAAAGGGTAGAGGCTAAGCTAAACAATCCCGGCTACGACGTTTGTCGCTGATTTGTCAAAGTTATGCAATTTCCCGAAGCGAATAGATCGTTATTTTTTCCCAGCTTCCCGCGCTTCCAGATGTGACAGAAATTTAACAATCCACTGACAAGTCGCCGTCTCGCCTCGCCCTAAAGTGCAGGAACTGCAGCCCGTGAAGAGATTGCCCCCGAAGCACAAAATCGTGCTGTTTTATCCCCCCTATGACGGCCCGCCGCTGGGTGCGCCGCTGTCCCTTCTTTGTCTCGCCTCTCCTTTGTTGCAGGCTGGCTTTGAGGTCAAACTCGTCGACAATCTGCTTTGCCCCGATTTCGAGAACGAGATTCTCCGTGAAACCGAAAACGCTCTTTGTTTAGGCCTTTCGGTACTGACCGGGCCGCACATAGGAGCAGCCGTGCGGATTTCTCGTGCAGTGAAGAAGTTACGCCCGAAACTGCCGATAGTGTTTGGCGGATGGCACGCCAGTCTAGCCACGCAGCAAACGTTGCGCGAACCTTACGTAGATGCAGTCGTAAGAGGACAGGGTGAGCTAACGCTGCTCGAACTTGTTCAACGGATCGCGAACGGACAGGACTGGCATGGCGTGCTAGGTCTCTCATTTAAGGACTCGAAGGGAGCAATCGTCCACGAACCTGAGCGCCGCGTCGCAGATGTAAACACTCTGCCGCCGCCTGCGTATCATCTCGCCGATCCTGGAATTTATGCTGCGGTTTCAGGAGTGAGGCAGTTGGCGTACACCAGTAGCGTGGGTTGTCCCTACCAATGCAATTACTGCACCGACCAGGTCTTCTACAAACGCCGGTTCAATGCGTACCGCGTCGACCGCGTAGTCGATGAATTGAGTGATCTCGTTCCTCGCTACCAGATCGAGCACGTACCTTTCTTCGATTCCAATTTCCTGGTAGACCGAAAGCGCGCCGTGTCGATTGCTAAAGGAATTATTTCCAGCGGCGTCAAATTTCAATGGGATTTTCAAACGTCCACGGACTTCCTGGCTCTGATGAGCGAAGACGACGTCAGATGGCTTGCCGAAAGCGGTGTGCATCACATCGGGTTCGGTACCGAGTCCGCGTCACAAGAAGTCCTGGCCCTCATGAACAAGCGTTTCCAGCATGTAGAACAGATGTTCGAGACGGCACGCAAGACGCATCTCGCCAAAATTCACATAGTGTTCAACATCATTCTCGGATATCCCGGCGAGACTGAGGCGCAGCGCCAACAAACGTTTCGCGTGATGAGCGAAATCGCCAGAGAGTATCCAAACGTGAGTTTCTCCCCCAACATTTTTACTCCCTATCCGGGGATACCAATTTGGCCGCAGCTGAAGGAGATGGGTGTGCGCGAGCCGCAGTCATTGGAGGAGTGGGAGACGCTGGCTTTGGGAACCAATGTTCTGCCCTGGTTGCGGGGCGAGGAGTTGCGCAAGTTGCGCCGAAGCCTTGAATACTTCCTGCTGAACAACCAGATCAGAAAAGTGACGAAGAAGCTTCCGTGGGCGAAGCGTGGAGTCAGGCAGTTGTTGGGTGCGCCGGTCCGATGGCGGATTGGCCGGAGCAGCTACTCGTTTCCATGGGAACTGTGGTTGTCGCGTGGAATCGAAAAGGTGGTGACGCGACGGTCCCTGCTCACCGGCCGGGTGCTGGCGGAACGTCCTCAGCAAGTGTGTTGATCAGTTCTTAGATACCGAGAGGTAAACGTGACCGATGTTTTACTGACTCATTCGTATTACCTTCACTACGACCGCAAGCAAACGCGGAAGATGCAGCCTTATCCGCCTCTCGGCACGTTGTACGCCGCCGCTCTGCTGCGCAGCAAAGGCATTTCAGTCGAACTCTTCGACACCATGCTTAACGATCCGGAAGCAGGATTCCGGGATGCGATCAGCCAGCACCGTCCAAAAGTCGTCGCAATCTTTGAAGACAATTTCAATTTTCTGACGAAGATGTGCCTTACACGTATGAGGGAAGTCGCTTTCCAGATGATTGAAAGTTCGTGCGAAGCGGGAGCGACAGTGTTAGCCAACGGTTCGGATGTCTCCGATCACCTTGGTGATTATCTGCGGCGAGGGTGCCGTTGTGTCCTGCTCGGAGAAGCGGAATGGACATTGTTGGAAGCGGTTTCGCATGTTCTCAAGGAAGATGAAGACGGCTTGGATCGTGTTGCAGGGCTGGCATACCTCGACAAGCGAAACGGCGACGTTGTACGAACTGAGGGCCGCAGTCTGATGCGCAATCTCGATCAGTTGCCGTTTCCTGCGCGCGACCTGATGGACGCTAACAAATACCGCGGCGCATGGAAGACTGCGCACGGATATTTTTCTCTCAACCTTGTGTCCAGCCGTGGGTGCCCGTACCGTTGCAACTGGTGTGCCAAGCCTATTTATGGCGATTCATTCGCTGTTCGCTCTGCGGCGCTGGTAGCCGAAGAAATGCGCCAACTGAAGTACGAGTTCCAAGTGGATCACCTCTGGTTCGCCGACGATATTTTCGGATTGCAGCCAAGATGGGTGCGCGAGTTGGCCGCAGAGGTCGAGCATCGGGATGCCGCGGTTCCTTTCAAGATGCAGTCGCGGGTGGACCTGATGACTCGGGCGAATGTTTCCGCCTTGCGTCGTGCGGGCTGTGCCGAGGTATGGATGGGCGTGGAGTCAGGGTCGCAAAAGATCCTGGATGCCATGGACAAGGGAACGCGGGTCGAGCAAGTCGCCAAAGCTCGCGAGAATCTGCGGCAGGAGGGCATTCGGGCCTGCTTTTTCCTGCAATTCGGATATCCCGGCGAGACTTGGCAAGACATTCAGAACACGATCCGGCTGGTGCAAGATACGCGGCCGGACGATGTCGGTGTCTCCGTTTCCTACCCATTGCCCGGTACGAAGTTTTTCGAACGAGTCCAAGCACAACTTGGGGAAAAGAGGAATTGGTCCGACAGTGAAGACTTGTCAATAATGTTCCAAGGCGCTTATACGAACGAGTTCTATCGTGCTTTGCACGACGCCCTGCATGCGCAGATTGAGTCGTGGAGTTCATGCGCTGCGTCCGACCAGGCTAAAGAACAGCGCTCGCACGGCAAAGCCGGCGATTTATGGAGGCGTGTCATGCACTTAGAACAGACCTGCCGCAATCCCAGGCCTACTGTCCTGAGTAACCGTTCGCATGAGCAACTGGTGCAATTGCAGGCCCCGTTTATGCAGCCAGCTTCGAAGATCTGCTAAACGTTTTAGCCGATTGATTGCCTCATGGATATTCTTCTTACCCACGGCTATTTCCTGTACGAAGATCCCAAGGAGCTTCAGATTATGAAGCCCTATCCGCCGTTGGGTCTTTTGTACATCTGTTCTCATTTGCGCAGCAAGGGGTTGAGCGCAGAAGTATTCGATTCAACGTTTTCATCACGACAGGAATTGTGGGATCGGCTGGAGAAAGAGACTCCGTCCGTTCTGGGTGTTTACGCGAATCTCATGACGCGCCCGAATGTGGTCGAGATTCTGCGCACGGCGAAGCAATTCGGCTGGCAGACCGTCGTTGGTGGACCGGAGCCGGGCGCCTACGTAGCGGAGTATCTCGCGTCAGGCGCCGACGTAGTTGTGATTGGCGAGGGGGAGATCACGCTGGAGGAACTTGTACCTACACTTCGAGCTCGCGCGTTCGAGCGCTTGCGCGAGATTGACGGAATTGCGTTTCGTAGCATCGACGGTTCTGTCATGCGCACGAAACCGCGCGCTCAGATCAAAGATATTGACGCTCAGCCTTGGCCTGCACGGGAGGCTATCGACGTGGCGCGATATGTAGACACCTGGCGCCAGCATCACGGAATGGGCTCCGTGTCGCTGATTACAGCTCGCGGTTGTCCCTATCATTGTCGCTGGTGCAGTCACGAAGTATTCGGGAAAACTCATCGCCGCCGGAACCCGGCATTGGTGGCCGATGAACTCGCATGGCTGGTGCAACGTTATCAGCCACAAATGGCGTGGATGGCGGACGATGTCTTTACCATTCATCATGGCTGGCTCTTTCAATATGCGGCCGAGCTCAAGCAGCGCGGTATAAAGTTACCGTTTGAATGCATCTCGCGGGCTGACCGGTTAAATTCTAAGGTCGTCGAAACGTTGGCGGAAATGGGATGCTTTCGAGTGTGGATCGGATCGGAGAGCGGCTCGCAGCGGATCCTCGACGCGATGGAGCGGGGCGTGACTGTCGAAGAAGTGCAGACCGGGGTTGCCCTATGCCGATCTGCTGGAATCCAGAGTGGAATGTTCTTGATGTGGGGCTACGAAGGCGAGGATATTTCCGATATCGAAGCCACGGTTGAGCACGTAAAGAAATCGGATCCCGATATCTTCTTCACCACGGTTGCCTATCCCATCAAGGGGACACCGTACTTCTCTGACGTTGCCGAACGAGTGGAAAGTCCTCCGTTGTGGCGTAACGGTTCTGATCGGGATTTCCGGATCCGCAGTCGTCATTCCCGCCAGTTCTATCGCTTTGCCGACAAGTTGCTCCGGAGTGAAGTTGAGTTGAATCGGCTCGCGAGCAAGCCCGATACGGACCATACAACGCTTACCGAGATGCGCAGCGGAATCGCTGAAGCTCGTGCCGGCCTTCATGCGACGTTCTCCGAAGTTGAGGCCTAAACGGTGTCGACGATCGAATCCCAGGTTTATTTGGCTCCATTCGATGCCGTCGCGGATCGATATGACCTGACATTTACCGATTCTAGAATTGGCAAGGCTCAACGATCAGCAGTGTGGGCCGGGTTGGAACGAGTGTTTGAGGCTGGCGACCGCGTGCTTGAGATCGGATGCGGAACGGGCGTGGATGCCTGTTACCTGGCGGTACGTGGCGTTCGGGTTGTTGCGAGCGATCCCTCGCCCGAAATGATTCGAGTCACAAGCGAAAGGGTCATAGGAGCCGGCCTGCAGAGACTTGTGCAACCGATGGTGCTTCGCGCCGAGGAGATTTCCACTCTGCACGGCGAGCTGTTCGATGGAGCTTTCTCAAATTTCGGCCCCTTGAACTGTGTGGAAGACTTGTCGCAACTCGTGGGGGATCTCGGCCGCCTGCTGAAGCCGGGGGCCATTGCTTTGCTTTGCTGGATGAATCCCTGCTGCGCGTGGGAAATCGCGTGGTATCTCGCTCACGGAAATGGAAAAAAGGCGTTGCGGCGCCTTCGGCGCACTCCTGCCACTGCGAGGATCGCGGAGGAAGCTTTTGTCCAGGTTCGTTATCCCTCGGTAAGGACGGTGGCACGCACATTCTCACCTGGATTTCGGCTGCAGTCTATCAAGGGCATAGGGCTGGCCGTGCCGCCCAGCTATCTCGAGCCACTCGCCTTATGCCATCCGCACTTGATGCGACTTTGCGAATTCGCCGATCGCTGCTTGGCGAGCTGTCCCGGTCTTCGCCTGCTTGCGGACCACGTGTTGGTGCGGCTGCAGCGGACGGAAGTGCCGACGGAGATGGGTAGATGATGAGCACACTGGTCTCGATCGATGGCGTTGCGGATGCGGGCACCTTGGCGAAGCACAAGATCCGTACCATGCCCGTGCTCGTGCTTTTTCCGCACAACCAATGCAACTGCCGTTGCATGATGTGTGACATCTGGCGGATTCGCCAGGCGAATCAAATTACCCCTGAAGATCTCGACCTACACCTGCAGTCGTTTCGGGACTTGGGATTGCGGTGGGTCGTATTTTCCGGTGGGGAACCACAACTGAATGAGAAGTGGAGTTGGTTGGCCCAGATGCTCCGTTCAGTGGGCTGCCGCATCACCCTGCTGAGTGCGGGACTGCTGTTGGAGTCGCAGGCGAATCTAATCAGCGAGAGTGTTGATGATGTCATCGTCTCGCTGGACGGCCCACCGGCGATCCACAACAGTATCCGGCGAATCCCAAACGCATTTGAGCAGATGGCAGAAGGCGTTCGGACACTGCATCAAATTCGCCCGGCCATTCCAGTCCGGGCGCGTTGCACGGTGCAAAAGGCGAATCACCGCGCGCTCCGCAGCAATT
>CAWEAF010000010.1:0-17376 GCA_963807095.1 uncultured Acidobacteriota bacterium
AAATGTTTACTTTTCTGCCGCTTCTTGGCTCGTTCAGGTGCTTGCTTCAGGACAGGTGGAGGCGCAGAACGCAAAACTGGAAGTGCTCGGGGTCGCCACGACAGGATATGCCAAGGACATCTTGAAAGATGTTCTCAATGCGGATGTGGCGCTGGTGGAAACGGTTGCCCACACTGAGTCAGCGCTGAAGTTTTACGAGGATCCACACGTGATTGTCGATGTCGGCGGCCAGGATATCAAGATCATCATCCTGCACAACGGGCGAGTGAAGGATTTCAAGCTCAACACCCAGTGCTCGGCCGGCAACGGATATTTTCTGCGATCGACCGCCGAAGGCTTCGGACTCACGGTGAATCAGTATGCTGACCTGGCATTCTCCGCGCAGGCTATGCCGGTGTTCGGCTATGGCTGTGCGGTCTTCATGCAATCGGACATTGTGAACTTCCAGCGCCAAGGCTGGCGCGCCGAAGAAATACTCGCGGGACTGGCCGCAGTACTTCCCAAGAATGTTTTCCTGTACGTAGCCAGCATCCCCAATCTGGCGGCACTCGGCTCTCGCTTTGTTCTTCAGGGAGGGACCCAGAATAATCTTGCGGTGGTGAAGGCTGAGGTCGATTTTATCCGCAACAGCTTTCGGGCGACGGGGAAGCAGCCGGAAATCATTGTTCACGAACATTGCGGAGAGTCCGGGCAATCGGCGCGGCCCAGGAAGCGTTACGCCTGTGGCGAAACGGACAGCAGAGCACGTTCGTCGGCTTGGATGCTGTGCGCAAAATCGAATACCGCACTACGCGCAACGAAGATACTCGCTGTCACTTCTGCAAGAACGATTGCCTGCGGACGTTTATCGACATACGCACGCAACCGAAAAACGATCTTAGCTTCGTGCCCATCCAGAAAGTCACCAAAGTTCCTCTGATGCACGGCGAACAACGACTGATTATCGCGACGTGCGAAAAGGGCACGGTGGAAGATCTCAACGATATGAAGGAGATCAAAGCGGGCCTGGACTCGATCCGGGCTCAGCATCCGAATTTTGTGGATTACGCCGCGAAGGAAGTCTTTCGTCCGGTGAATGCTAAGAGCGTCGCAGACCCGCTGCCCACACGCGGCTGGGCCGGCTGGAGCAACGGTGCCAGAGAACGACGCGCGCTGATGGAGAATCGGAAGAAGTTACGCATCGGCATCCCGCGCGTACTGAATATCTATACCTATGCCCCGCTGTTCAATGGGTATTTCGAGAGCCTCGGTGTAGAACCTGAGAACATCATCTACTCTGACTACACCAGCTCAGATTTGTATCGCGCTGGAGCCAGTCGTGGCGCCATCGATCCCTGCTTCCCTGCCAAGATCGGGATCTCGCACGTTTATAACCTGATTCAGGAAAAACACCGCAAGAAGCCGCTGGACGCGATCTTCTTTCCGATGTATGACGTGCTGCACTCGCCCTTGGTCAAGATTGTCGGGGCAAACGCTTGTCCAACGGTGACCGCGACGCCGGAAACGGTGAAAGCGGCATTCACGAAAGAAAATGACGTCTTCGCCGAGCACAACGTCAGATACATCGACCCGGTTCTGAATTTCTCGGACCGAAAGCTATTTGCGCACCAGATGCTGCAAGCATGGCAGCCGGTGCTCGGCCTTTCGCTTGCGGAAAACGATCGCGCGGTCGAGGCGGGATTTGCCGCGTTAAGGGACTACGAAACCAACATCCGCAGCCGCGCGCGTCAAGTCCTCGACCAATTGGAACGCGAAGACCGTATCGGCATCGTGATGCTTGGGAGACCGTACCATCACGATCCCGGGCTGAATCACGAAATCCTGGACGAATTCCAAAAGCTTGGCTATCCCATCTTTTCGCAGAACACCCTCCCGCTGGACGAAGATTTGCTGGAGCGATTGTTCGGAGAGGAAGTGCGAGCGGGACTGATCACCAGTCCCCTGGATATCACCGATGCCTGGAAGAACTCCTACTCGTGCAGCACGAATCACAAAGTCTGGGCCGCGAAGTTCACAGCGCGACACCCGAACCTGGTGGCGCTTGAGATCTCAAGTTTCAAGTGCGGCCATGACGCGCCGATTTATGGGGTTATCGAAGGCATCATCGAGCAGTCCGGCACGCCTTATTTCTGCTTCAAGGACCTGGATGAAAATAAGCCGACCGGTTCGATCAGGATTCGTGTCGAAACCATTGATTATTTCCTGCGCCGGTATCGCGAAGAGGTGATTCGCAAGCGGAAGGCGGAGCTTGACATTGAGGAACAACTTGCGGCTCTAGAAACGGAGTTGCGCTCTAAACAGATCGCAGGCGAGGCGATACCGTTGGCTCAGGACGCGTGGGTGCCCGAAATTCAGGAACTGGCGGGCGACTAAGAGTACCCCGGGGCAGATCCAACATTTCGGCGCACGACTTGGGAGCGGTCCGCAGGTGGCGGCTCTAGAGGGGAGATTCTCGCGTCCCGGTGGCGATTTCGGTCCTGAAGCACTCTTTTCTTGACAGTCGTGGTCCAATCAAGGTCCAATAGTTCGACGTGCAAACTTAATCGGTCGTACGATCGATCTTTTTGGGAAGCTCGGACAGGCTGCAAGGTGCGCCGAATCAATTTCACCAACCGCGAAGTCGCCTCCAGCGAAACCGCTCGGGACATTAACCGAAGTGTCGTTCTCAATCTTATCCGGCGCCGTCAACCCATCTCCAGAGCAGACCTGGCGCGGGTTTCAGGCCTGCAGCGAAGCACCGTGTCGCTGATCACCGAACAGTTAATGCGTGAGAAGTGGATCGTTTACGGGCCGGTCGGACGTTTGCCGCGAGGCCGCAGGCCGACCTATCTGCGGCTCAACGACCGGCGCGCGATTATTGTCGCGGACCTGCGTCCTCTACAGACGACAGTGGGAATCGCAGACGTAAACGGGAATTTCCTCGCGCAGGAAGCCATGCCCACCCCGAGCACCGCCGAAAAGATGGCATCGCAACTGGCCACGCGAATCCGTCAATTGATGCAGACTGACGGCGAACTGGTCTTCGAAGGCATCGGAATCAGCTTGCCAGGCAGGTTTGATCAATCTACCCAACGGGTTGTGTTCGCCCCGAACCTGAAGTGGACGGAATTCGAATTGGGCAAGACCATCGAAGACGCTACCGGCTTGCCGGTGGATATGGAGAACGCCGCGAATGCGTGCGTTCTGGCAGAAATGTGGTTTGGCCACAACGATCACATTCGGGATCTCGTGGTGGTCACGATTTCGGAGGGCATTGGCGCGGGAATTTTCGCCAATGGCCATCTGGTCCGCGGCTTGAATGGGATGGCCGGTGAGTTTGGCCATGTGTCGATGGATGCCGGAGGCCCGCCCTGCACGTGCGGCGGACGGGGCTGCTGGGAGGTCTTTGCCTCAAACCGGGCGGCCCTCCGCTATTACGACGAGTCGGGCAAAACCGCGGAAGGATTGACGTTTCACGATCTGATGACGCTGTCGGAGGCAGGTGACGCCTTGGCTTTGCGCGCTCTTGATCGAATGGCTCATGCCGTAGGCCGGGGAATGCGCATGATTGTGGCCGGGCTGGCTCCCGAAGAAATCGTCGTGGTCGGGGAGTTTACGCGGCAATGGCCGAGGTTTGGCCCGGTCATTGAAGCGGAAGTTGCAGCTTCTGTTTTGGTGGGAAAGCCTCCCCGCATCCGACCGGCGAGCGATCCGCGTACCGCACGTTTGCGCGGCACGGTTGCTTTAGTTCTGCAGAAGCATTTCGGGCCATCGGCCAGTGAAGAAGCCTTCACAAGCAGCGCCGCAGAAGGAAGAGATCTACGAACCACTTTAACGAATTGAGTACTGGGAGAACCGATTTCCCTGATTAGAGGAAACAATCAAGAAGTAATTTAAGGAGACTCCGATGTCGAACTGGAAGATGGGATCTACCGAGACATATAGTATGAATCTCAAACAAAAGCGGATGCTGCTCTGCTCCCTGATGCTCAGCATTTTCGTCTTCAGCATTTTTGCGCTCAGCGCCTATGGACAGGTTCTGTACGGCTCACTCACCGGAACGGTTACAGATGCCAGCGGCGCTCTAGTCAGCGGGGCTCGAGTGACGGCAGTGGAGGTTCGGACGGGGGTCACCTCGCAGGCCGCCACCGACACCACCGGCATTTACCGGTTCACTAGGCTTCTGCCGGGCACGTATAAAGTGACCATTGCTGCGCCGAGTTTTTCCACTCAAGAAACGTCCGGTGTTCACGTCGGAGGGAATGAAGTCGCGCGCGTCGATGCACAGCTCAAAGTAGCAAACGCGCAGCAAAGCGTGACCGTCACCACCGAGGCGCCGCTGCTGCAAACTGACAAGTCGGATGTGCATACCGATCTCACGTCACAACAAATTCAGGATCTGCCGACCATGGGGTCCCAGGGCCGGAATTTTCAATCGCTGCTGCGGACCATCCCGGGCGCAGGACTGACTGCGGAGACCAATTCGCAAGCTGGTAACCCGCAGCGCGCGATCAACAGCAACGTTAATGGCCAGTCAAACCAGGGGGTCAACACTCGAATTGACGGCGCCCAGGACGCCTATCCCTGGTTGCCGGCCAACGTCGCGTATGTTCCACCGGCGGATGCAATTGAAGCGGTCAATGTCGTGACAAACTCCTTCGACGCCGAGCAGGGCATGGCTGGCGGTGCTGCCGTCAACGTGCAAATCAAGTCTGGCACCAACCAGTTCCACGGCGACGTTCACGAATTTCACACCGACCAGCACTTCCAGACACGAAACTATTTTCAGACCGACCTTACCCGTTTCCCGAAGAACCTGAACGCGAACCTCCAAAACCAATACGGCGGTATTTTTGGTGGTCCGATTATAAAAAGCAGGTTGTTTTTCTTCGTGGATTACGAGCGGACAACACAGTCGCAGAAGGCGGGCCCTGATTCGCGCGTGTTGCCAACGCCCGCCATGGCGGGCGGGGATTTTACAGCCTGGCTTCCGGCGGTAGGCTCGGTTATCAACCCAAAAACGGGGCAGACGTTTGTCGACTGCATTTCCACGCCAGCACCGGGCTGTATCTACGATCCAATGACGGGCGATGCCACCGGCGCCAACAAGCAGTTAGTCACTTGCAACGGAGTCCAGAATGTCATCTGCTCGAACCGTTTCGATCCGGCTGCTAGCGCAATGATCCAGTTGTTACAACCGAAGATCGCGCAGGAGTTCGCCGCTCCCCTGGGTCAGAACAACTTCCAGGGCAGCGGGACGGCCTTCTCGAACCGCAACAACGCCGATTTCAAGGTCGACTACGTTCCCAACCAAAAATCGACCGTTTTCGGCCGCTACAGTTTCTCCAAGTCCTTTATCCTTGACCCGCCCCTCCTTGGCGCTGCGATCGGAGATGCCACCAACGGAGGTCAACTGGGCAACGCTCCCGGCTTGGTTCAGAGTGTCGGGCTGGGCGCGACCTATGCGATTCATCCCAATCTGCTTCTCGACTGGAACTTTGGTTTCACAAGACAGCGACTGGGTTCAACCTTCGATCTAACCTCGGCCAAGGGGCTCAACGATCTGAAGATACCCGGGACGAACAACGCCGGAGCGACAGGAACGGCAAGCCTCTACTATGGACTTCCGGGTTTCGTCTTCCCCACCGGCACAGCATCACCGGGAACTGGTGGCGGGACGGGCGCGGCTCTGGGCAATGCGCAGCCGGCCAACCCGTTCCTGTTTCGCGACCAACAGTTCGTCAGTGGAGCAAACCTCACATGGATCAGAGGAAAACACTCACTCCGCGGCGGCATCGAGTGGAACCATAGCCAGATCAACCACTTCCAGCCACAGGGCGGAACCTTTCAGGAGCCCCGTGGCGCGTTTGAATTCAACGGCTTCGTCACTGGCTTGAAGGGTTTCACCCCGAACTGGGCGAATTCCTGGGCTGATTTCCTGTTCGGTCTGCCGAGCGGGACCGGCAAAGCCAGAGCGCTGTTCAACCCCAATGCGCTGCGCTGGTCCCAATGGGCGTGGTACGCGCGCGACCAGTGGCAGCTCACTCCGAAAATAACTCTGAATCTAGGGGTTCGTTGGGAATACTACCCGTTTGGCTATAGCGACAACGGCACCGGTCTACGCGTTCTCGATCTGAACACAGGCACCGTCCGCATTGGCGGGTTAAACAACGTTCCTAAGAACGATGGTGTCGACGTTGGACACGGGCAGTTCCTGCCGCGGGTTGGTGTCGCCTATCGGGTTCGGTCAACGACAGTGGTTCGCGCCGGCTACGGAATGAGCGGCGACCCGTATACCTGGCACGTCCTGCGCAATGCGTACCCGGCGGTGATTCTTGACACGAATACTCCAGCCAACACCGCGAACTACATTCCCGCCGCCAGTCTCACCGGGCTGAACGCCACTGGGCTCGGCGCGGGGGCTTACACCGTCCCGGTGGGCATCACTCTGTCGCCGCTTCCGACCTTGAATGGGGTGGTCAAACTTCCCACGAACGCCAGCACCACAACCATCCCGACTTCGTTTAGCCGTGGGTACATCAATTCGTACAACGTCATGGTTGAACAGGAGGTCTTAAAGGACCTCTCCTTCCAAACCGGCTACGTCGGTACGTACAACGTTCGGCCAGTCGTCAACATGAATGCCAACGCATCGGCGCCGGCAACCGGCAGCTTGGGAGGCATCCTGAGCCAGAGGTATGGAGCAACAAACTATACAGGAACCATCAACGAGCTGAATCCTTTTCAACACGCCCGCTACGATTCGTTGCAGACCAAGGTCACCTACAGGATCACTGGCGGTTCCAGCGCTGGGTTTTCCTGGACATGGTCGAAGGCGATCGATTATGCCGACAACGAGGACCTAGGTTCCCTGGCTTTTCCCTACCCCGCGAATTGGCAAATGAACAAGGCACTGGCCGGGTATGACCGCACTCACAACTTCGAGATTTGGGGAGTGATGGCGCTGCCATTTGGGAAGGGGCAGCGCTGGGCTCAATCTGGCGTGGCGAATTGGATCCTGGGCGGATGGCTCATCGATCCAGTCATCAGCAAGATGAGCGGCATACCATTCACGGTGACCGGCAGCGGCCCTAACCTGAACGCGAATGGTTCCACACAGACCGCCGATCTCGTCGGTAATTTTCATTTGAGTAGTGGCAAGCCGCCCCGAACAGGGCAGACGTGTCTCGAGACGGATGCCAGTTGCCACTTCTTCGATCCGACGGCGTTCGCGCAACCTTTTATCACCTGTACAACGCTCCCGTGCCCTGCGGGAACCACCCCCTCTCACTTTGGCAATACCGGTCGGAACGAATTCCGAGGGCCGGGATACTTCAACATGAACCTGAGCATACTTCGTAATTTCAAATTTACGGAGCGGGTCTCGATGGATATACGGGCCGATGCCTCGGGGCTCACCAACACTCCCCATTTCGGAAACCCGAACGCCGGGTGTCCCGGCAGCAGCGGGGTATGCGTTACCGGCAGTACCAAGAGTCCGAGCAACTTCGGGACAATTACCGGCACGCTTACGCCCGGTGGTTTCTTCGGACCAGATCCGGGCACGCGAACCGTCTGGCTCGGCGCAACCGTGAAATTCTAAAGAGCGTGTCATCGCTCCCGCTTCGGCGGGAGCGATGGCCGCAGAAACAGATCGATGACGGGGAGTCCGGTTGGCTTTCGAAAGCAATAGGGCGACACTAGCTGCGCCTTTACTCTCATTCGAATGCTAACGATCGGACTCCTTTTTTGTTGTTGCTGCAAACCTTACCAGGAGAGCTAAAACCGATGAAGAAGGACTGGGTGGTTCGATCGATGGTTCGGAACACAGCTGCGGTAGTACTAGTCGGGGCTTGCAGCCTGGCGGTTTCGGCACGTACGCAGACTCCTGCGGAAAATAGCACTGGAACGCAGCATCCCCGTGCCTCGAAGCGCGACGTCGTAGTCTTGGGCCCTTCAATCGCGATCGTCGTTGCTCCCGGTGAACCCGAGCCTGTGCAGCAAGCGGCGGAAGATCTGGCGGCTGATTTTCAGGCTGTAACCGGCAAGCGGCCGAAAATTGTAAATCACGATACGGCTGCCGCTGACGTCCACATTCTTGTCGGAGAACAGTCAAGAATTCCTGAGAATATGCGCTCAGCGAATCTGACGAAGCCGGAGTCTTTTTCCATTTCGGTGCACAGGGCAAACGCGCAGCGCGCATCCGCCGTGTTGCTGCTGTCCGGCGCGGACATGCGCGGAACGATGTATGCGGTCTATGAATTCTCTTCCCAGTTTCTCGGCGTTGACCCGCTCTACTATTGGACAGACCGCCAGCCGCTACATCGCACCCAAATTGAGATTCCGGCGTCCCTGGATCGAAGCTTCCCCGCACCGGTGTTTAAGTATCGCGGCTTCTTCATTAACGATGAAGACCTGCTGACTGGGTGGGCGCCGGGTGAAGAGAAAGATAAAACGGGAATCTCTCTCGAAATCTGGAACAAGATTTATGAAACCACTCTCCGATTGAAAGGAAACATGGTCGCGCCCGGAACATGGATTTTTCCAGACGAACCGCAGGTTAAGCTCGCAGCCAAACGGGGCCTGATCGTGACGCAACATCATGCCATTCCCTTGGGGCTGAACGTGGCTCGCTGGCCGAAAGACGTGCCCTACAACTACACAACGAACCCCGAAATTCTGGAACGCGCATGGAAGAATGCGGTTCGCTCCTACCCACCGGATCAGGAGGTGCTGTGGTCGGTAGGCCTACGGGGCTTGTCGGATGTTACCTACGAGTCGATGGATCCCAGCGTGCGCGGCAACAACAAAGCGTTAGGGCTGCTCATCAGCAAAGCGATCGCCGATCAGATGAGCATCGTGCGAGCAGTTCATCCGGACGCAAAATTCGTGACGAATCTGTGGCAGGAAGGCGCGAGGCTGGTTCAACAAGGCGATCTCAAGATTCCTTCTGAGGTGAGTACGGTTTGGGCCGATGACGGGTACGGTTATCTGCAAGATCACGGAGAAGTCGCAACTGGCCAGGGCATCTACGATCACGTTGCCATGATGAATGGGCGCGCGAACCAACTCACTGAGATGGTTCCTATTGAACGCAGCTTCTCGGAAATCGGGCGCTACATCAAGGCTGGAGCCACGAACTATTTCCTTGTCAATACCAGCGACATCCGCCCGGTAACCATGTCGATTCGGGCGGTGATGGATGCGGTGTGGAAGGGACTGCCGGAGGGAGCCGATCCGGTGGATGAATTCTATCGCCAGTGGTCAACCCAGGAGTTCGGCGAGGAGGCCAGTTCGAAGCTTACCGAACTGTACAAAGAATATTTCCACGCGCCAGCTCATTTTGGCGATCCGCTTCATGAATACGGCGATCAGCTTTATCACACCGAGGCGCGGACGATGATGCTGATTCATATGATTGATTCCCCTCTGTACGCGATCCCGAGCCAGGCACCGAAATGGGAAACGCCGCGTGTACTGGGGCCGCGATTTAGCGCCACGCCTAATCGGCCGATCGGAAAAGAATGGCTGCAGGAAACAGCAGCGAAAGAACTCCAGCAATGCGGCGAAGCTCAAGCCCGGTGGGATGAGGTCGGGAAGAAAGCGCTGGAGATCGAACCCCTGATTCCGGCGGAGAGACTTCCCTTCTATCGTTCTGAGGTGCTGGCGATGATTGCGATCAATCGCGACAGCAACCGGATGCTCTTTTCTCTTGCGAAAGCTATACAGGACGCCGAAAAGGGAGACAAATCAGCCGCTCGGGATGAGGTGAATCAGGCGATCGCTGCCTTGGATGAGATCCGCACCGCCGAGGCGGCCGCAGAATACGGCAAATGGAAAAACTGGTACCGGGGAGATTGGCTGACTGGAATTTATCGCACGCGCGAAATGTTGCAGGTCTTCTCGAAGTTCCTGGACGATCCCCAGACTCACATTGCGCCGCCGATTTTGTGGGACGGATGGGAAGCTTACTACCACATCATGCATTACGAGGGCGATCGTTCGCCGGACGTGCAGTAAGGGCGCCCAGCTTTCCCACAGTCTCACGCGCCCATGGTTCGCAAAAGCGACGGACATGGGCACTCCGCAAAGTGCGGGTTTCATCCTGAGGCCCACGTTCTGTGCGGGCCGAAGGATCTGTGCACCTCACAGTCGAGTTGCACAGATCCTTCGCGGAAAAGCGCCGCTCAGGATGACAGCCATTGATCACAAGACTAAATAAACGACTTTAGTGTCTGTCCTGATCCCCGTCACGATCGCGATCATCCCGGTCGTGGTCCCGAAAGACTTCCGGGAACGCGACGAGCGTGCCGGTGTGATAGGTGGCGTTAGTCCACGGTACTTTCAGAACAAACTCTGCGTGGTGTGAGCATCCTTTGAAGTCGACCGTGAATGCCGCCATGTTGGAGGCGCTCACGTCGATGTCTCCCAACGAAACTGGAAGAGCACTAGGTGGCGTCACAACAGGAGTGCAAGGGCGGCCCTCGACTTGCTTGAGTTCGAATCCGGTGATCAATGTGTTGTACGCCGGACCGACATCGCCGTTCGTCGCGGTTATGGTGAACGTACGCATGTCATGATCGCCGGTCACGCTCGACAGGGCGAACTTGAGGCCGAATCCTGGCAGCATCGTATGATCGACAATTCCCCAGTACGCCGGTTTCGCTTGCAGTTGGTGATCGAACGGCAACGGGTAATCCGTACGCGGAACTGGGAAGCCGTCGAGCCAGGTGTCGTCATCGGCAAAACCCCAGATGGTGACACCTGTGATTCTGTCGTGCTTCATGCGGCGGAACAGGTCGAAGTATCCCTTGTAGAGCCAGCCTTGCTCTGCCAGTACTGACGGTGGAATGTTGGCTCCGAAGTTCGAGGTCCTGTCTCCCGCGTTGTAAACGCTTTCATCGAGTTCGGTGATCTGCTGATCGAGGTCCGGGAAATCCCGATGGAAGGTGCGAATGGTGGTTGCCATGGCTTGCAGCGGCGGGTAATTGATCGCGTTGTGCGTTTCATGTCCGACGCCGTCGAGAGGGATGCCTCGTGCCTTGAGATCTGCGACAACTTTCTCCAGACATGCGAACCGGTTCGGATCGTAGGTGCTGAAGTCATTGATGAAGAGCTTCGTTCCCTCCGGCGCGTATTGCCGGGCTGCTTGAAGCGCGACATCAATGTAGCTCTTGCCGAGCACCTGATAGAACGGTCCATGGACCAGACAGTCAGGTTGGTTAGGGTCAAGCGGCTCGTTCACGACATCCCAGGCGTAGACCTGGCTGCCAAAGTGCTCGACCTCGCTCTTGATGTGCTCCTGAATGTTTGCCGTTACAGTAGCCTGGTTGACAGGCGAATTCGTCCCGTCGCCGAATGCGTACTTCGGCGTTTGCGCGCCCGTCGCCCACACCAGGTTGTGACCGCGAATTTTCATGTCGTGACAAACTGCCAATCCGACTTGGCTGTCCGCGGGTCCGAAATTAAAGCTTCCAAGATTGGGTTCGACAGAACTCCACTTCATGTCATTACCTGACGTAATGCTGTTGAAGTGCGTCGTCAATAGTTGGGCATGGGGACCAGAAAGGTCCGTCGAGTCAACCGCCGCTCCGATCGGGAAGAACTTGCTGAGCGTCTGGAAGATCGAAGGGATGTTCGTCTGAATGGTGGGCGGAGTTACGAAGGAGAGTTGGAAGTCGTCCACATAGAACGACACCAGGTCCGAACCCGATGACGGAAAGGTCTGGATATAGAGGGAGGCCTTCCCCACATCGTAACCGCTGCTCATGTTATAGCCATTGACGCTGATCTGGTGCCAATTACCATCCGCCGGAACGGTCACGCCTGGGAATGGAGTGACGCCCGGAAAGCTGGTGGTGCCATTGAGTGTGGTCTGCAGACTGACATTCAAAATGTGGCTGGAGCCGTCCGTCGGCTGCAGCATGACCCACATGCTAATGTTGTAAACCGACCCCACGTACATTTTGTTGCTGACGCTGATCTGCGGCCCGTCAAAGTTGCCCACTCTTCCCGTAACCAGGATACTGTGCGTACCGCCGTGGGCCTGTGCTGTGGTGTTGGTCAGGACGGAACTGCCGGAACGCGGACTCCAGCCGTCGAGACCTCCATCTTCAAACGTGGTGCTGATCCCACTGTTGTCTTGCTGGCTGGGATCCGGCGGGGGCGGCGCGATCTCACCAATTAAAACGTCGCTGACGTAAAACGCGTCCGTCGCGCTGCTCGACTGGAAATAGAGAGTGAGACTGGTGGGCGGCCCTGGCAGGTCGCTGAAGCTGAACGTGCCCTGCACCTGTGTCCATGCCGTATTCGACAACGCTGCCGAAGTTCCAAAGTTGCTAAAAACTCCTGACGAACTCGCGCAGTCCGTTGTTTTGGTGGACATCGTAACCGTCGGATTGGTGCTGTCCGGCGAGGCCAGCATGACATAAGCGCTCACGTGATAGACCGCGCCCGCAACGATGCCTTTCACACTGAGCAGATCGAGACTGGGGCCCATGAAAGTAGCGGACCGGTTGGTGGTCAGCAGGCTGTTGGTATTCCCTTGGGGATCAGGAGTCGGAGAAACGCTATTGGTGAGCGTCACCGTTCCGAAGGGTGCCCATCCATCCAGCCCTCCATCGGCAAATGTGTAAGAGGCAACCGGCGTTCCGCCCGGCGGAGGAGCCGTTTCGGTGATGACCACATCGTCTAAATAGAAAGACTGCGCGCTCGTAGCTCCCACCAGCTGGGCATATAGCAAGAGACCGGTTTCGGTCGTGCTGACGGTGTAAGAGCCGCCGACTTGCGCCCACTGGCCAGAGGTAACGGGCACCTTAAAGGTGCCGATCGTGTCGAAGCAGGTGCCGCCCGAACAGCTCGGGTCACTGCGGGCGATGGTAAGGTTCGCATTTGTGGCGCTCTCGCCAGAGGTCAACATCACCCAACCGGTGATAGTGTACTTCGCGCCGGGCAGAAGCAGTCCGCCCACCTTGATTGAAGGCCCACCTTGCCCGGCGGATCCGGTCGTCGTCAACAGACTGAAAGCTCCGCTGTGCGACGCAGCATTGCTCGCAGTCGGCGTGCTGGCAGAATTGAATGAGGTCCATCCATCGGCAGTTCCATCTTCAAATCCATACGTTGCCACGGTCTGCGCCTGCAGGCCGAGCGAGAAAAACAGCAGAACAACAATCGCGAAAGCGAGCGGGCTAACAACGCTTTTCAGAAAACCGATTTTGTGATTAGCGACGGAGCGAAACATGGTGGGATCTCCTTTGTTTCAAATTGCTGCGGAAGGGATACTTCACGCGCAGGGGCAACCGCGGTAGTTCGTGGCCGAGATAATTTGCGTCGTGAACTATAGTGCGGAATCGTCCCCAACGTCAAGATGATTCTTGTGTCTTAGTAAGGCGTACAGTGGGCGCAGCGGGCATTTCGGAGCGAACCTCCACTTCGCTCTGGCGAAACCCTTCCCTGCATTTGGCCAGCAAAGGTCCGCACCAAGCGTTTCTGCCCCATCTGCTACACTTGCGCGCATGAGCGCAACCACACGGAGAGAATTTGTTGGACGATGTGCGGGTGTAGCGGCAGGCGCCTATCTTCTTTCTCGGACTTCTCAGCCAGCGCAGGCGGCGATTTCTGGACCTTCATTCAAGTTCCCTGTCGAGCCACAGCAGCGCGTGGCGGTGGCGGCGTATCCGTTCCGGGAGTTTATTGTGGGATGGAAGGGGTGGGACGGCAAGACACCCAGCACCATACTGCGATCGCGGCAGATGGAACTGAAAGACTTTGCCGCGCACGTGGCCGACAAATTCAATGTGCATAACATAGAACCATGGAGCCCCATTTTCCCTTCGACTGATCCAAAATACCTGGCGGAGTTTCAAGTGGCCGTAGAGAAGGCACGGTCTGCCGTCGTCGATATCGCGGTGGACGGTAGGCACAGTCAGTATGCGATGGATGCGTCTGAGCGCAAGCGAGCGGTAATCGATAGCAAACACTGGGTGGATGTGGGCGTGGCTCTGGGCTCACCCAGCATTCGCACGCACATCGAGGGCGCCAAGGATTCGATGCCGGATGTGGGACGCGCTGCCGACACATTCTCGCGGGTCGCCGAGTACGCGGCGAAGAAGAATGTCGTGGTGCATCTGGAAAACGACAACCCGGTTAGCGAGGATCCGTTTTTTATCGTGCAAGTAATTCAGAAGGTCAACAGCCCGTGGCTGCGGTCATTGCCGGATTTCGGCAATTCACTCGCGGCTCACGATGAACAGTTTCAAGATCGCGCCATGGAAGCGATGTTCTCGCATGCTTACGGGATCTGCCACATCAAGGATGGCGAAGTCGACGACCACGGCAAAGCTTCGCAGGTCGATCTGCCGAAGACGTTCGGCATCCTGAGAAAGCATGGATACAAGGGCTATTGCTCCATCGAATACGACCGTCCCGGGGATCCCTACAAACCAACTGCAGAACTGATCGAACAGACGATCAGATTCTTGTCGTGATTGATGTCGCATTTCAGAACCGCGAGGAGGTATATGAAACTACGCGCGATCGTTCTCGGATCTTTCGTTCTGTTTAGCATTGTGGCGAGTGGGGCAGATCGCAAATACATCGTGAATCCGCGGCCTGCGGATACCCAAGCGCTGCCTTTTAGCGACGGCGTCCTGGTGGGCAACACCCTCTATATCGCCGGCCACATCGGGCTGGATCCGAAAACCGGGCAAGCGCCCGCGGATGCGGAGCAGGAAGCACGACTGGTCATGGACGGCATCAAAAAGACCGTCGAAGCGGCGGGACTATCGATGGACGACGTGGTTTCATTGCAGGTCTTCTGCACCGATCTGAAGTTCTATGACACATTCAACGGGGTCTACAAGACATATTTTCACGATAACTATCCAGCGCGGGCCTTCATTGGAGCGGAGAGACTTCTGCGCCGGGGAAAATACGAAGTGCTGGGGATTGCCGTCAAGCAGTCGCGCTAGGCGACCGGAGATATTCGTTTTTTATTCGCCTGCGAGGCTGCCCTTGTGGTAGATGTATAAGGCATGCGCAAAGCCGTAAATCATCTCAAGAAATGTGACCCCATCCTGGCCGCAATCATCGACCGTGTCGGCCCGTGCCGCATGGAGTATGGGCCGGCGGAGTTCTGCAGCCTCGCCGAGGCGATCGTCTACCAGCAACTGAATGGCAAAGCGGCAGTCACCATCTTCAACCGCTTCGCCGCGCTGGCGGGAGCTCCTCTAACTCCACAAGGCATTCTCAAGCTCAGCGACGAGCAACTTCGCGGCGTCGGACTGTCGAAGCAGAAATCTTCTTATTTGAAAGATCTCGCGACAAAGACGGCAGCCGGACTGCTCGACTTCTCCCGCCTTCACGAACTACCGGATGAGGAAGTGATCCAGCATTTGACCCAGGTCAGAGGCATTGGGGTGTGGACAGCACATATGTTTCTGATATTTTCCCTTCGCCGCCACGATGTGCTGCCAACGGGCGACTACGGTATCCAGATGGCGATCAAGAAAAACTACAACAAACGAAAATTGCCGAAGCCGAAGGATATGGAAAAGATCGCGCGGGCGTGGGCGCCGTATCGCAGTGTGGCTTGCTGGTATTTGTGGCGGAGTTTGGATATCAAGACGATTTGACTGCGCCCGTTGCCGCTGCTGTGATCTCCCGCGTGCTCTGTGGTTAAATGGTGTGCGATGGCTGAGGCCAAAATTCGAGTGCTGGTGGCAAAGCCCGGACTCGACGGGCATGATCGCGGCGCGAAGGTGATTGCCCGCGCGCTCAGGGACGCCGGCATGGAGGTCATCTACACCGGATTGCGGCAGACCCCGGAGATGGTTGTCACTGCCGCGCTACAAGAGGATGTACAGGTGATCGGGCTCTCCATTCTTTCCGGAGCTCACAACGCGATCGTGCCGCGTGTCATGGACCTGCTGAAACAGAACAAGATGGATGACGTCATCGTGCTTGTCGGTGGGATCATTCCCGATCAGGATATCGATGGACTCAAGAAGGCCGGCGTCGCCGCCATCTTCCAGCCCGGGACCGCGATGGATGAGATCGTCCAGTTCATCCGCACTCACGTACAAATGCCCGGCGTGGCGGCCAACGGGTAGGACTTCGGCGAAATTCTCGTACACTCCTTACGCTCTATTGTGTCGCACTTCCTCGCTTCTTCTTCGCAGGATAGAAGCGAGTGTCGATCTTTCCTTCAATTCTGACCGACATCGATCTGTCGAACGGAATTCCATCGAGACCGTCGGCCGTCAGCCGCAACGTGAACTCTCCTGCATGGGTGTAGGCATGAACCGGCGCACCACTGTCAAGCCGCGTGCCGTCCCCGAAATCCCAGTGATAGGCGAGAACAGGCGTTCCCTCCGGATCAGATTCGGCTGAGAATTCGACAGGGTCTCCTGCTTGTCCGTGCTCCGGAGCGTGCACGGTTACCTCAGGCGCACTCGGCGGAACGGACGCGTCGACGATCTTCACAACTTTTACTGAGTGAGGCGGAAGCTGCAGACCAATCGTGCTCTGATTGTTCTCGGCTGGTGCATTAGGACTGAAAACGTCGAAGACCTGATTTCCCCCTTTGAGCTGCACTCCCAGATCGCGGGCCAGGTCGAACTTCCGTTCGCGGGGTTCATCGGTCCAGTTAAAAACGGTCAAAATGGCTTGCCGCTTGCTCTCTCGCAGAAGAAACGTGCTCGGCAGGCCGTCTTCCGGCGCGTAACTCATCAAGTCAAGAGGCCGCGACGCCTTACCTATCCGGGCCATGTTGAGGAGATCGGCATTCTTCACCAGGGCAAGCCGCTCGGAATCGGCTCCCAACGTGGGAAGATCGTCACCAATCTCGTACATGCCACCGGAGACGGCAGACAACGCGATCGATACGCGTGCTTCGTCCAGGCTGAGCGGATGTTGCCCGCCATGCCACGCCTGTTCATCGACAGTCTGGCGGGATACCGTGAAGGCGTCGGGATCGGCAACATAGAAATTTCGATTCATGTAATAACGCGCGGCAATACCCGGAGCGGCCTCCTTGCTGGCCTCGAATTTGTGGCCGGTGTCGACCGAAATGCGGCCCGTGTCGACAATTCCTACGGGATTGAGCATTGGGCTGCCATCCTTGTCGAGCAGAACGTTCTCACCGACAGCATCACGAATCACGCGCAAGCCGATTCGCTGCGCTTCAAGGGCAGTCGTGTTGGCCTTGTAGTAGAAGCCTTCAATCGCGCTGTCTTCCATGAAATCCAGCTTGATGTAACGGATACCCCAATCGCGGGTGAGAGTCTGGTAAGTTTTTCGCAAGTAATCCTGTGCGCCGGGATTGGTGCAGTCCAGAACATAAAGCGGATCCAGGCGTCTTTCTCCTCCAATCACGTACCCGGCGTGGATCGGGCTGCC
>CAWEAF010000011.1:0-161877 GCA_963807095.1 uncultured Acidobacteriota bacterium
TGCCGGAACGGTTACTTTCACGGTAATGTGCCGGTACCGCCCGTCCCGCGCCGGATTCGTAGTGTGATATCCAAGCAGGTAATACGTTGAAGTGTCTTGCTGGACTCCCTTAAATACCTGGCCGAAATCGTTGGAGTCGAGGAATGCCCGCCCGCCCGTGTCGCTCGCCAGCGTGACCAGCGTTTCCTGTGTGGTGAAATTCGAATTCAATGCATTGATCATCGACTGCCCGGAATAGGCGGAGGTGCCGCGCAGGCTGGCATTTTGCGCCTCTCCGCCGGCGACGAGCGCCTGCAGGCCGCGCAGATCCATCGTGTAAATCGCCATGTTGGCGCGCACTGCCGCGTTCGTGGCCGCGCGCAGTTCTGATTGATTCTCGATGCCGGTCCGGTCCATGCCGCTTGAAAAGTAGATCAGCGATTTCT
The DNA here is from genome assembly GCA_963807095.1 of uncultured Acidobacteriota bacterium. Lineage (GTDB taxonomy): Bacteria > Acidobacteriota > Terriglobia > Terriglobales > Acidobacteriaceae > Sulfotelmatobacter. The sequence goes on from CAWEAF010000011.1 coordinate 426, forward strand.
TCTGTTGCAGATGTGAAAGCTTTTCGGCGACCGAGCGCAGGGCTTCAAGACGGCGGTCGGTATTGAAGATGTTGTATTCCGTATCGTCAGCGGTGAAAGCCTGCCCCGTATCCGCCGTACCCTCGGTCGTGCCGGTCGTCCCTTCCTCGTAACCTTGGCCGCTCCCGCTGCTAAAGGCTTGGAGTTGCTTCTTGAGCGCCTCGTGATCCGCCGTGAAGTCCTGATTGACTAGCAGCGAGCTTCCCAGGGACACAATCGCGACGAGATCGGCCGGCGCCATCTGGGCATCCACATAGCGCTCGGCGGCTGTGACTGCGTGATCGATCTCGTCCGGTTGCATGGCGGAGAGGTCGAAGAAAAGCACGATCAAGCGGCGGTCCTTGAACTGCTGGTTGGGTTCGGATGCTCCCGGAGTTGCTGTCGGGGTTGCAGCATCCGGCAAAGCCTTCGTCTGTGCCACATCCTGAGTGGCTACCGCATCCATGTTCTCGATGTCGAACGAGACAACTTTCTGCGGCTTGTTGTCTTCCAGGATGGTGAAGTCCTCGGGCTTCAGATTGCGGACGAGGTTCCCGCTTCTATCCCTAACCGTCACGTTGACCAGCACGAGTTCCGATTGCGTGCGGAATGTGTAATCGGCCGCCTGCTGAGAGCCCAAAGGGCCAGCACACATCGAGAGCCCGAGCACCAGGCTCAGGATTCTCTTCGGCCAACGTTTGAGATTCGAAGCCATTTTTCTGTTCCCGTCAGAAACGAAGGCGCGCCGTCATCGTGATCTGCCGCATGGACCCCACACCCGTCACCCTGCCGAAGGTTGGCGAAGTCACCGACGTATCGATCGACGTGTAATTCGGTTTGTTGAAAATGTTCGTCGCTTGACCGCGAAACTCCAACAGTCGCGCTTCCTTCAGTGGAACGATTTTCGTGAAACCCATATCAAAGAGAACGCTACCCGGTCCAGTGATGCTGTTGCGCCGCGCATCGCCGTACTGGCCATCCGGTGGTGCCGCGAATGCGCCCGTATTGAACCACTGAGAAATCGACGGATTCGCAAGGCTGACCCGCTCGCCCGGTATCACGTTGGGGCGCAGAGTCCCGTTCGTGCCGCGATTGACATCCGCGACCGAGCCGAGCACTCGGGGCGTAAACGGCAGTCCTGAAGCAACCGAGACGTCGCCGCTCCATTGCCAATCACCTAATATTGCCCGCAGTGGGGTCTTGCCGCTCAACCAGCGCTTATCCTGGCCGAAAGGCAACTCCCACAAATAATCCGCGGTCAAACGATGCGTCTGATTGAAACTGGAAAGCCCGCGCTCCGCAGAAAGGTTTGTGGGATCTTGTGCGACATTCGACTTTCCACTTGCCGCGGATGCCCCGCCGCCCGGCCCCGTGCCCCCGGAGCCTAGTCCACCACGGCTGGCGCTCGAGGTCGCTCCGCCGCCGATCGATGACGCGTCGTCGATCGACTTGGAAAATGTATAGATTCCGCCAATCGAAAAGCCATTCGATAGACGTTTGCGGAGTCGCACCGAGCCGGCATTCGCCTCGGCATCGCCGACCGACGTCTCGTACGTAAATGCCTGCACGTTGGGTATCAGAATGCCGGTTGCGGTTCGGTTTGGCGCCTCCAGGACGTCGAGGGCTGTACCTTTCGTTCCCGTGTAATCGATATTGAGCAACAGTGTGGGCCGAACCTGCTGCTGAATATCGAGGTTGCGAATCTGTACGTAGCCGAGACGATAGTCCGGATTCGCCGCGTAATTGTTGGTAACGCCACCCGGAGAGGTCCCAGGAAATCCGTTCTGCAGCGTGAGATCTCCTGCCGCTGCCTGAATGTTGGTCTCGGCTATCGAAAAGGGAGGTTGAAATGCCATCTGTTGCGCAATGCCCTGATACGCGCCGGTGTTGTAGTTGATGCCATATCCGCCGCGAACCACCGTCTTCGACAATGGCTTCCAAGCAAAACCAACGCGCGGCGCAATATTGTTGCGATCCGGACGAATCAGGCTGTTGGGTACAGTGCCGCTATACGGGCCGGTCTGCCCTGGCAAGAGCAATGCGACCGCCGAGGTGGTGAGTCCCGGCTGTTGCGTCAGTACTCCCGGCGCAAGGTCGAGATTCGCGATTCGATTGTTCTCTTCGCTCAGCGGCGAAACATATTCATATCGCACCCCAACATTGAGAGTGAGATTGCCGCGTACCTTCCATTCATCCTGGGCATAAAGATCCCAGTAGTTTCCGCGGAAGTGATAGCTGTTATCGCCATATTGCACCGAAGTCTGCTGGGGCAATCCAAACGCTGCTTGACCGTTCGGCGAACCCTGGTACAGGAAGTCTGCCAGGTCGTAGCCGGTATTGACGCCAGTAAATACGAACGAGCCGCGCGCGTTCCCGCTGGCCTCGGTGTTGAGCTGGATACGCCGAAAATCACCGCCCCACCTCCACGTGTGTTTCCCGTGGATCCAGACAAGGCTGTCGGAAAACGTGTAAGTCTGGTTTCGCGTCAGCTGTGGGTTCACGTCCTGCAGACTTGCAAAGTTGGTGAAGGCCAGGTTCGGCAGGCCCCAGTCGAATGGGTTGCTCGAAATCCCACCGACCCCCAGCGTTCCTGCAACGTTGTTATTGAATGCGTAAAGATTCTCTGTGCTCGTCCGGCTGCGATTGAAATCAAAACGGACGCTGTTGGTCAGCTTGCCGAAACTTCGTATGTACCCCAGAGGCACGTCAAAGCTCCGAACGTTCGTATTTCCTCCGACGCTCGGAAACGGATTCGTAATCGTGGAATTTGCGCCGTGATAGTGGAAACCAAAGTTCAGATTATTCCGCGGCGCACCCGGTCCGCGGCGCCGTCCACCGGTCGGTGCGGCGCCCAAGGTGTGATTTACCCGTACATTCAGATCGTCGCCGCTGTTGTTCGCCGAGGTGACAAAGTGAAAGTTCTGAAAGGCGCCGGGAAGGTTCGGCGTTGGGATGTACTGCAGTAAACCCTGCGCGATCGGATTGATTTGTGTAAGCGTATTATTCGCGAAAGGTGTGCCGGTCGCAGGGTCGATGATGGTTACCGCCTGGCCCTTCATCTGTCCCGTCGTGTAGGTCGTCTGCGAAAAATTCCCTTGCCGCTCCAGCAGAGTCGGCACCGTCGAGAATTGATCGAACGGATTCTCTCCACGCCGTCCGTTGTAATTCGCAAAGAAGAACGTCTTGGTGCCCCCGTGATAAAGCTTGGGGATGTTTAAGGGCCCGCCCACCGAGGCGCCGAAGCTGTTCTGCACATACGCTGGGTTCGTGGCCGGCTCGCCGGTGAGCGCGTAAGGCGCAGCATTGAGCACAGAATCACCGATGCCGTAGTAGATCGATCCGTGCGGACGATTGATGTCGAATCCTCGCCGTCCTCCAATAAACACGGCGCGCCCGCCCCCGCCACTCCCACCAAAGCCGCCTGGACCACCTCCGAAGGCTCCTGGCCCCCCGAATCCTCCCGGACCTCCGAAACCGCCGCCCTGCAGACGAGCATCGTTGATCCGCTGTTGAAGTTCGTCTGAACTCATCGAATTGAAAGAGTTCGACTGGTTTCCGGAGACGGCCACCGATTCCGTTGCACTGTTCGGATCGATGCCAGGGACCGGCATGCCCGCTGGGACAACGTCGTTGCTGGCGGCTCCCGCAGAGTCCTGCCCAGCCATGCTCTGCAGGATCGACAAAGTCTGAAATCCGCGCTGACCCGCAGCCGGGCCTCCCGGTCTCCTCGGCTGAGGTGCCACAGTCTGCGTCCGCGAAAGCAAAGTCAGGGTGAAGTCGGCCTGCGCATTCTGGTGTGACGCATCGAGCACAACCTGCTGCGTACTCTTGGCAAACGCAACCATCTCCACCCGGACAGAATATGATCCGTACGGAACCTGCACGGAGTAGCGGCCGTCGACATCAGTCCAGGTTGTAGTTGTTGTTGAGGGCGAGGTAATTGATACCGCTGCGCCCGGTATCGGCATGTTGCCCGATTTCACGGTTCCGCGAATCGTTCCGGCGGGCTGAGCCTGTGCGAGCTGATTGGCTTCCGCCTGCGAGTGGGCGTAACTCGCCGTCAGCATTACAACGAAGCTCATGAGCAGGCGCCAGAATTCCGGCCTGCGCGTGTCAAACATAATTTCTCCCGCTGCGAATGGTGTTACGCCCTGCCAAATCATAGCCGGACGTGCGCTCGTGAATCGTAGAATTTTGTCTATTCCTGTCAGACCGGGGCGATCTTCTTCACAAATAGCAATCCGGCACTGTTTTTTGGATGACTATCGTCCGAGGGAGCGTGGCAGGTAAAGATTCGTAAAACACGGCCCGTTTTCAGAACTATGGGTGAATAATCTGGTTCATACCAACAGGACCAATTCAGGTCGCAGAGGAGACAACATGTTCAAACGATTTTTACTGACGCTTGCGCTGGTGACCTTGATGGCGGGCATTCCGGTGCTTGCGCAGGATAATGGCGGCAACCAGGAAGCGACACCGCAGGCCGCGCCACCCATGCACGGTCACGAGCACGGCCGTTTCGATCCTGCAAAGCGGACCGAGATGCTCACCAAACAACTCAACCTCACGTCGGATCAACAGTCCAAGGTGCAGGACGTTCTGAAATCCCAACAATCGCAGATGCAGAGCCTGTTCTCGGACACTTCGGTTGCGCCGGAGGATCGCCGGTCCAAGATGATGGATATTCACAAGGCATCCAGCGATCAGATTCGCGCTTTACTGAATTCAGACCAGCAGAAAAAATGGGATGAGATGCAGAGCCGGCAAGAGCAGCGGATGGAACACCGTGGCATGGGGAAGCCTTCCACAACGCCTCCGGACTCTTCCGAGCAGAAATAGGTTCGGGAAACCCCGCGGCAGCAGCGCCTCAGAAATCGCAACCGTAGCAGGGAAGACTACTTCCGGCTACGGTTGTGTTCGTGGAAGCGTCGACTCAAACACCACTCGCCGTTCCACGAGATCGTCGATCAGGCTATCCTCGAGCGCAAACAAGTCCTTCAGCACGCTCCGCGTGTGCTGCCCGAGCAGAGGAGCTGGAGATGACGGCCTGCCGGGACCGTCGGATAACTTCACCGGTGTACCCGTGATCCGGTGCTTTCCTGCAGTGGGATGGTCGATGAAGGGAAACATCTGCCGGACTTCGCATTGCGGATGAGCAGCGACTTCAGCAAAAGTGCGCACCAACGAGCAAGGAATGCCCGCTGCCTGCAGCCGCTCAATCCATTCGCTTACCGTGCTCTGCGCAAAGATCCCACCTAGCAACGGTTCGAGTATTTCGCGATTTCGAATCCGATCCGCATTTGTTTCAAAATCTGGATTCTTTTCCAGATCCGGCCGCTCGATTGCTCGGCAGAACGCCGACCAGAGCCTGTCGCTTCCGACCGCAACGGCGAACTCCCGATCACTGGCGTGAAACACCCGGTAGGGAACCACGGTAGGGAACGACGTTCCCATCGGCCGTGGCGTAACGTTCGACCCGAGATACGTCATGTAATTGGAACTCATCGTCGAGATCATGCTGTCGAGCATGGAAACATCGACGAATTGTCCCAGCCCCGTTTTCTCCCTCGAGCGCAACGCGAGCAGAATCCCAATCACGGCAAACAAACCCGCGGTCACGTCGGTCACGCCATATCCGCAGCGCACCGAATCCCCTTGCTCGGTTCCGGTAATGCTCAGTAGTCCGCTCGAGGCCTGGACGACCAGGTCCATCGCGGCCTCATCGCGAGATGGACCCTCTTGGCCATATCCGGAGATGGAGCAGTAAATCAGACGCGGATTCCGCTTGTGAACCGCCGCGTACCCGAGTCCCAGCCGTTCCATCGATCCGGGACGGAAATTCTCGACCAGAACGTCGGCGGTATCGATGATGCGGAAACAGAGATCGAGTCCCTCAGGCTGTTTCAGATCGATCGAGATGCCTTCCTTGCCGCGATTCAGTCCGAGAAAGAAACTGGAAATGCCTCCAGCAAACGGCGGACCCCAACCGCGCCCCATGTCGCCACCCTGTGCCTCAAGTTTGTAAACCTTGGCCCCGTAATCGGAGAGCAGAAGCGTGCAATAAGGCCCCGCCAGTGCATGGGAGAAATCCAGAACACGGATTCCGGCGAGGGGTGATGAGGCTGCGTTCGTTGTTGGAGAAGGCATTGGGTTGACTGGAGTTTCTTTGCGCTGACGGCGAACAGTCTATCAACTCATCTTCTTTTTCTAGCGGTAGTTCCAGTCATCGAGTTTGCTGAAGTCCAGATTGTCGTCGAGTACGCCCAAAGTGACGATGGCAAAAGTAAACACCGTCGTATCGGCTTCAAGATGCCCTCCGAAAGCCTTATCCGGATTGGCGAGCGTGATGTGCGGATGCACCCGGCCATTGATTACGACTCCGCTCATCGAGATGATATCGGCAGGAGCCGCCGGGTTCTTCACGAAAACATCTTTCGGAGGCAGGTCCCCATTCCCGACCTGATGAACCTGAAAGTTCCGCACGGAGCCTACCGCGGAGAGAATCACGGCATTTCGAATCTTTTCCTGCCGTACCATCTGCTGCAGTCCGGCGAGCAGGTCGGTTCCGTACTTGAATCGGAGTACTACCACGCGCTTCAAATTTCCGCTGAGGGCATACACACCTGGCACCTGATCGCTATTCGGTTTGCGATCGTCGGCCGGGTTTGCTGAGGAATGGATGACCTCGCGGCGAGTTTCTTGGGCTGCTAGTGCCAGACAGGTGACAAGCAGGAAAAGGAGCATTAGCTTCTTCATTGGAGCCCTCATGCCGGCGGAATCGCCGGAATTCTGCAAAAGGAAATCAACCACAGTCACTTCGCTCGGAGTATTTTAGATATTCGCGGGAACCGAATGACAGACTACATCTTGGCGAGTCGTCGTTACCAGTGAGGGCTATTCTCAAATCGATTTCATTGTGCGGCGCAGCGCTCGCCTTCCTGCCCTTCTGTGGTACTCATGTGTCTGGTGCCGAAGTTCACGTCTGGGAGAAGCAGGAGTTGACGTTCACATCTACTGCGTCTTTCACGAACCCGTATGCGGACCTAACCGTGTGGATTGATCTGCAAGGCCCCCATTTCAACAAACGAGTCTACGGATTCTGGGACGGCGGACATACCTTCAAAGTGCGACTGTTGGCCACCGAGCCGGGTTTGTGGCGTTGGACTAGTGGATCGAAGCCGAACGACCCTGGCCTGTCCGACAAGCATGGTTCCTTTGCGGCGGTCGATTGGAGCGAACCAGAAAAACGCGAGAATCCACTACGCCGCGGATTTTTGCGCTCGTCTGCCAATGGCCATTCGCTCGAACTCGCCGACGGAACGCCGTTCTTCGTCATCGGGGATACGTGGTGGGCCGCAGGAAGCAATCGTTTCCGTTGGCATGAGGATGGTAAAGAGCACCTGATCGGACCGGACGCAGGGTTCCAGGACTTCGTCAGGTTCCGAAAGGCTCAGGGCTACAACTGGATCAACATGATCGCCGCCTTCCCCAACTGGATCACCGACGGGGCTCCCTGGCACGTCGTCATGAACGATTCCGAAAAAACCACAGTCCGTTCCGCCTGGCTGGAGTTCGGCACGGGCAGCGCCAAGAACATGGACAACGAAGGTGGCCGTCCCTTTCTCTTTCCGGGAAAAGTACCCGGCTACGAAAACACGTTTTCCGATGTCGACCGCATCAATCCCGCGTATTTCGACTACATCGATCGAAAGATCGACTACCTGAATTCGCAGGGCTTCGTCGTCTTTCTCGAAGTCTCCCGCCGCGATGCCAGCCTTTGCTGGAAGAAATATTATCCATGGCCGGATTCCTACGCCCGCTTCATTCAGTACATTTGGTCCCGGTATCAGGCGAACAACATGGTGCTCAGTCCGATTCACCTGGACATCATCAGCGAGACCGTGGGTCCACCGGAGTACACGAAGGCGATTCGTCTGGTGCTCGACAAATACGGCCCTCCGCCGTTCGGGACGCTTCTGTCTGCGAATGCAAATCCCTCCACGCTGGAGAACTGGGGTGAGAACTCATGGGTGACGCTGCAACAAATCGGAAACATGCGCGAGCACAATAGCTACTGGTATCTGACCGAAATTTTCCATGCCTCTCCCGCCCAACCGGCGATCAATGGCGAGCCCTATTACTCCGGCTATACGGACGTCCGCGGACTCGGGGGCAACGGCTACAAATATGGCGCGCCCGGCGGAACGGAACTGGACGCACAATACGTACGCTCGTCGATGTATGGCAGCTTCTTGTCGGGAGGGCTCGGCGGATATGTATATGGGGCAGAGGGCATATGGGGCGCCGACATCGAACCGGCCGCCCCCATTAAGATGTGGGACGCTTTCCAGTGGATTTCCGGAGCAGAGGTCAAATATCTTCGCGACTTCGCCTTTTCGATTGGTGACCGGTATCTCGAACTGGAGCCCGACGCTGATCTGGTGTCACCCGACAAGGATCATAATGTGAAGTCGTATGAGGGCTGGGCTTACTGCGCCCGCACGCCCGACAAGAGTGTCTTTCTCGCGTACTTCGAGAAGGGGATGCCTCGTGCCCAAATCCGCGCCGCTCGCCTGAATGCTGCATACAAAGCGGATTGGTTTGACCCCCGAAACGGGACGTGGCGCAAGATCCCTGGCGGAGTTCTTCATTCGGGGCCCACGGGAATCATCGATCTGCCGGATTTTCCTGAAGATCGCGATTGGGGACTGCGGCTGCAGATCGACGAAACGGCAGGCGGTCACAATAGTGAAGGAAAGAGAGCACAATAAGAAAATGCGAAATCAATTTGCGATCCTCGTTGTATTCACAGTTCTGACTGCGGTGACTGCTCAGCTTTTCGCGCAGCAAGCATCCACGCCACAGAAGTCGGCGGAGACGGCGAAACCCGAAGATACTGAAGTGTGGCAACCGGAGCCCAAGGCTGTGAGTCCTGGCGCAACCGAGTGGCAAGCACCCTCCGATGCGATCGTTCTTTTCGACGGAAAGAATCTGGACCAGTGGGTGTCGGCGCAGGATAAGTCGCCCGCACAATGGATCGTCGCTGATGGCGTCCTGACCGTCAACAAGAAGGCCGGCAATATCGAGACCAAGCGGTCGTTCAAGAATTATCAGCTTCACCTCGAGTGGAAAGTTCCTGAGAACATCACCGGCAGCGGCCAGTTGCGCGGCAACAGCGGATTGTTTCTGGCCTCGACTGGTCCCGGTGACGCCGGATATGAACTGCAGATCCTTGATTCTTACATCAACAAAACCTACGTGAATGGCATGGCCGGCAGCATCTACAAGCAGAGCATTCCGCTGGCTAATCCGACGCGCAAGCCTGGCGAATGGCAAGTCTACGACGTAGTGTGGACCGCACCGACGTTCAACGATGACGGCTCGTTGAAAACTCCGGCGTACGTGACTGCGTTCTTCAATGGAGTGCTCGTGCAGAATCACTTTCAACTGAAAGGCGAAACGCGATACATCGGCCAGCCCTTCTATAAGAAATTCGACTCCGCGCCAATCAAGCTACAAGCGCACGGCGATCCGAGTCAGCCGATCAGTTTCCGGAACATCTGGGTAAGAGAACTCAACTAGGTTCACCGGTTTCTGCTTCTAATCGATTTAGGATTTTTGCACTCGACCGGTGCCATAATGGACGCCCTATGCTCAACCGGCGCAACTTTCTCAAGACCGGCGCGGCCGCGCTTCCGCTTGCGGCCGCAATCGAAGCTCTCCATGCACCGACCGCACATGCGGGCGGTACTGTTGCCGATGGCGCGGTAGGCGGAGGCGCCACTCATAACTTGATTTCTCTGCCGCCGCGCCTGGCTCCCCTCGACCCGGCGACCCTGAGCTGGCAGCAGAAGATCCGGCGGGTCGGCCAGAGCAACATGACCGAGCACGATCCCGCGGTCATGAATATCGAGGAATGGGCGGACTACTGGCATTCGGCTGGGGCCGACATTGTCTTCATCAGCGTTACCGGCATTCTGGCTTTTTACCCATCCAAAGTGAAGTTCCATCGCCACGGGAAGTTCCTGAACGGCCGCGACTTCTTCGGAGAATGCGTTGCTGCCGCCAGAAAACGTGGCATGCGCGTTGTAGCGCGCATGAGTCCCGACCTGAACTGGGGTGATGCGCTCGAGGCGCATCCCGAGTGGGCCATGCGCCACGCGGATGGCTCCGTGCAGTTCAGCGGAGAAGATCCGCGCCTGTTCCGTACCTGCATGTTCACGACGTACATGGACGACTACGTTCCCGCCATCATGCGCGAGATCAATTCTCGTTACGAGGTCGACTGCTTCTATACCAACGGATGGCCGCCTATTGGGAACTTGCCCGATTGTTACTGCACGATCTGCAGCAAGCTGCCGCGGCCCAACACGGTGGCTTACTGGAACGCGTTCAACGATAGGGTTCTGGAGTTGTGGCACCGGTACGACGCCATCGCGAAAGAGAAGAAGCCGGACAGCTTTTATTTTGCGAACCTTGGCGGAAACGTACGCTGCGGGCCTAATCTGGATCGGCTCGCGAAGACCGCGGCATGGTTCCAGGCTGACAACCAGGGGCGCACGTACGACGATCCCGCAGTCTGGGGATGCAGCTTGCAGGGCCGCGTGTGCAGTGCGGTGATGGACGGCAAGTTCGCGGCGAATGTCACTGCCGCCTATTCGACTGGCGGTGTGCGCTGGCGCAACGCCTCGAAGAATCCGGCCGAGGCCACGATGTGGCTGAACGAAACCCTCGCGAGCGGAATGGCGCTGTACTGGCACTTCATCGGCTCCGAGGCCGGGCTGGGAGAAGATCGTCGCTGGCACAAGATCGGTGCCGATTATTTTCAGTGGTCCGCAAAGCACGATGCTCAGCTCAAGACCAGACGGTCTATCGCCAACATTGGAGTCGTGATGGGCCAGAGCACGCAACTTCTGTATCCCGGCCCGGCGGCTGCGCACTCGCAGCACTACATGCGCGAGACCACTCATGGCATGTACGACGCGCTTCTCCGCGGCCGCTGCGCATTCGACTTCGTGCATGAAGACCGGCTCGAACCCGAAAGACTCGGCAAATATCGCGCCCTTCTGTTGCCCAACATCGCCATGCTGAGCGACCGGCAATGCGAACAGATTCGCAACTACGTTCATTCGGGCGGATCGATCATGGCCAGCTTCGAAACCAGCCTCTATGACGAGAATATGAAGCCGCGATCCGATTTTGGCCTCGCCGACCTGCTCGGGATCACCAAAGCCGGAGACATCATTGGCACCAACGGCAACGCGTATTACGGCCGGATTGAGAGAAGCCATCCAATTCTTGACGGCTTCGCGAACACCAATTGGCTGCCGGGAGCGCAGAATCGAGTGCCGGTCAAGCCGGTGCCGGATCCGGTGCTGACCGTCGTTCCGGGATTCGTGCAGTATCCGCCTGAGTTGGCCTATCCGCCGGTGTCGCATACCGATGAGCCTGCGATTGTGCTGCGGGAGGTGGGGTTGAGCCGGATCGCCTATTTCCCCGGCGACATCGAGCGCACTTTCTGGCTCACCGGACACGGCGACCTGGAGCGCTTGCTGCACAACACCATCCGTTGGATCACGCATGACGAGCGAGTCGTATCCGTCGAAGGCCAAGGATTTCTCGAACTGTTTGCATGGGAAACGGCCCCGGGTTATGCGGTGCACCTGCTCAACTACACAAATCCCAACGCGCACCATGGCTGGCTGGAATCGACGTACGCGCTGGGTCCGCAGACGGTCAAGATGAAGCTCCCGGGCGGTGTGAAGGTCGAGAGCGTGGAACTGTTGCGGAGTGAGCGGAAGGTTCCATTCCAGATCGAAGGCGGTGTTCTGCACTTCGCGATTCCCAGTGTTGAGGACTACGAGATTGCTGCCGTGAGTATTGCGTGATGTGTTCTGCGGCGAGGAATTGGCCTTGTCGGTTTTGTTTTTGCTGACACTGTTCGCGAGGAGGGTGCCCCATCCTTTCGTGGTTTGTGCGAAAGGGTGGGCGGCACAGGGGTTTCGACTTACAAGCTCAACACCAAGAAGTATAGTTCCGAGACTCCCACCCTTCCGAAGAACGCAAGGGATCCTCAGTCACTGTGAACTCAACAAAGACAGAGGGTAGTCCACTCGCCCACATGTTCCTGCGGGAACATAACGTCATGACGAGGTAGGAGATACGATAACGTCATGACAGCTAAGACCAAGAAGGCAAAGCGGAAAAAGTAACGTTCACGGCTTCTCCCTCCCAGTTTTTCCTCGTCAAGCATGGCCGGGGGGGTATAGGGATTTCAGCAGCACGAATCCAAAGGGGACCGCGAAGAGCTTATCCCTTCAGCTAGTAGCCTACGAGGGTGCCGATCGTGCCATACGCCCAATGCCGGTCGGTAGGTGTATAGCGTTTGAGGAGGATGACGAACAGAGCCCCGCCGAGGAGCAGGATGCTTATGACGACGCGCATAATTGCGGAGGTTTCATCACTGACCACTGCGCCTCCGGACGTTGGATAAATTTGTTGAGGCTTTACGAGTTCTCTGGTGGCACCCGGAGGAACGGCTATCGTTTCAAGTTGGGTAAGGAAGCTATATTTCTTGGTCAAAAACTGAAGCTGAAACGGTTTCTCGGTCCTGTTTGAAATCTCGTAGCCTGAGATGTGGCCAAACTCAAGCTTTGGATCGATGCTTACCCAGCCGCTTCTGAGGGCATTGTCGAGGGATACGGTGCTGCCTTGCGGATCGGTGATATGCGCCGCCTTTGTCCAGGTCATGGCTAGGGGCGTAGGGATACCGTCTGGCAGCAGTGTCGCGATCCTGGGCTCTAGAAAAAGAAAAAAGATGCTACAGATGAGAAGCAGAATCGGAAGAATGCGAATTTCGCGCTTTTCGATGGTGGTCGTAGGGCTATTCATAGAAGCCGCAGATTCTAGCACAAGAAACAGCGGCGTAAGATTGATGGCCCCACCGTTTACGAAAGACGGAACGCTAAAAAGGCCCGCTTTTACGAAGTCGGCAGCGGGCAAGCGCGGAAAAGCTTGGGGAACATTCCGCTTGTCCCCGGGTCACGCGCCTACTGACAGCTAGTTATCCCCAAGGCTGCCACGAGGTATCCCGGTATGAACAGGTTCCCAGTGTCTTTGGTCCAGAACTGCTTGAAGGGATACTCAGCGTGCGGCATCGTGTGTCCGGAGCAGACCTCGGCGTTGATCAAGGCCTTGTTCTGAGCGAAGCTGCCGTAAGTGGAAAAGTCAAGATTGCTCGGCGTCGCCAGGTGGCACGTCATGCAGTACGGTCTGACCGCGGCCTTATAAAAGTCGGACTGCTGTCTCCAACCTTGCGGGACATAGTCCAGATCTCCCCAGCCCGACGCGGGAGTGGGGAATCCCCCATACAGACCAGTCAAGTATCGTTGCACTGCGGGTGATGGCCCGTGCAACAGTACGGTCTGATTCACGCCGGCAAAGTTCGCCGCCATTCCGTCACTTCGATCGTCGACCCGCAGCAGGCCCGTGTCGAGGGGCAGCAAGGTTGCTCCACTGACCAGGCCGCCATTAAACGTCCCCCCATGACAGGAGAGGCAGGCGTGAGGTGCCGATTTCGGGCCCTCTGAATCGAGCGTTACTTGAGTCGTGAGAACGTAGTTCGATTGCATGGGGACACCCAGGCTTTGGGCGCCAAACCAGTTGACGACTTCTTTCGCGGTGTTGGGCAAGTTGGTGCCGGCATTGTTATTCCAGGCAAAGGTCAGAAACCACGCATGACTTAAATCTTTCACAATAACGGTTACTCCGTGGTCTCCGCTCTTGGAATAACAAACTGTACGCATGCCACCGGTTCCCGGCAACGCCTCCCAGCAGCGCGATACTCGAGTTGTTCCAAACTCCGTCGCGTTTGAATAGCGCGCGGCATGGATGTCGGTCCAGGTGCAAACTGATGGCGTAAAGCCCAAATTGAGGCAATCGTCTGCGCTATTGTTCCCGTCCGCGAGGGCATCGCTTGAAACTCCCATCGCGGTGAGAAAGTCACTGAAGCTCATGCCGACAGCGCAGGTTGGGCAAAGAGATACGTAGTGTGCGATTGCTTTGGCAGGGCTGCCTGCTCCGTTGTTCTTAGTGAGCCACTGCCCGGCGTGTGGCGGAACATAGCGAACAACCGCGGAGGCAGTAGCAGTCGCCTTGGGAGGCAACAGAGGGTGTGTATCTATACTGCCGATTTGCCATGTGCCAGGTCCGAGCGGAACCTTCTGAATACGGGTTCCGGCTCGCGTTGACGCGGGTTGACCGACACCCGCGATAGCCACTGGATACTTGGCCCCCGGATTTGTAGCCGGCACCAGAAGGCCGCTCGAGGGAATCCCAGGTCCGTCGATGCGATATTGGACTGCACCGCTGACCGACTGCCATGAGAGCTGCACCGAACCATCCCCCATGTCTCGCGCGACGAACCCTGTGGGAGCGGGCAGGCCAGAGCCGATTGCGAGAGCATTCGGGGCGGATGCTTTGGGCTGGTTACCGTTGGCTAACGAAGTTGTTCCGGCAGCTGTGTTTGAACCAGCGGTGGAGGGGTTGCCATTCGCTGAAGTTGTCGAATTCAACGGGTTCAACGATCGCATTCCATTCGTTGCCATCTGCGACGGAACTCCCGTGCGGTTTGGAAGCCCGGTGCCAGTGCCGCCTTTCGTGAATTGCCAGGTGCAGTTCGCCGTTCCACTCGCACCCGCGACCTGCATTGGCATCAAGGTTCCGGCGATCACAATCGTTCCCGAGCCACTTACGTTCGTACTGATTCCAGCGTCTTCGATCGCAGGGAACTGCCACTCAGACGCCGCCAAGACAATGCTCGCCTGCGATCCACCAAATTGCTTGACCCCGTTGATGCCGCCCGGAGCAACAAGCCCGGAGTGAAAGGATTTGATGATTAATCGGCCGTCCGAGGCCCGAACGAAAATGGCGATGGGCGCATTCATGGCCGGAACGTTGCTGTTCCATTGTCCGGCCAAAACCTGTGACCCTTGCGGCCGTTGCGTGCTGCCGGTGCCAGAGACGGTCCAAGTCGCGGGATAGACCGAAATTGCTCCTTGTTGCGTCGGCTGTGTGCCGGGAGGGATGGTCCAAGTCTGCACTTCCTGGTGCGTGTAGGTATCCGTCTGCGTCGTGAGCTGGCACTGCGCGCTGCCCGACCAGAGGGCATCCGATTGAGCAAATGCGCCGGCGGTGCAGAGAACGATCCCAAGGGCTACGGCTCCCAGCCTTGGTGCGTTATTGAGTGCGGTCATCGTGTTTCCCCCAGATTCTCCATGCGTGCGAAGCAAACTGCAGCACTGCCCCTTGCTTAGAAAGGCGAAAACCAGCTTAGATTTGGTTCACGCAGGTGGAGATTTCCTGGTTTTTTGATTAAAGCGCGGCGCGAGCACGAGTAGCGTCAAGCCAAATGGCGTAGTACAATAGGCCAAGAGGCCAATATGGAATCGAGGTCGATAGCAGAAGCGCTGGGTGGTCGCAGGGTGCTCCACCGGACGATCAACAAGCCGGACGATCTGGCACAGCTTGTGCGGGAGGGCTTGCCGGCAACTTCCATTGCAGCTCTCGCGGAAAAGCTGGATCTGGGCAGCACCGCCCTATCGCGAAAGCTCGGTATTCCGCTGCGAACCTTAACTCGCCGTCTGAGCCGGAAGTCCCGGCTGACGCCGGCTGAGTCGGACCGAACAGTGCGCCTGGCGCGCGTGTACGCCGGTGCTGTCGAGATGATCGGAGACGAAGAAAAAGCTTCGGAGTGGCTGCAAACGCCGAACCGGGCGTTGGGCGGAGGACGGCCTCTCGATCACTTGGATACCGATGTGGGTGCGCGAACGATCGAAGCCATCCTCGGCCGCATTGCATATGGTGTCTACAGCTGATGCGCTTTTGGAGAGTCTGCCGGCGGCGTTTTGCCGCCGAGGCCGCAAGCGGTGAAGGCGCCCGGTTATATGGCGGTCGCTGGAACAGCCGCGGTGTGGCGGTAGTCTATGCTTCGACATCGCTGGCGCTGGCGGCGGTTGAGACTTTCGTGAATCTGGAGCCGAATCTCCGTCCGGCGGACTTTGTGTCTACCGAGGGAGAGGTCCCGGACACCGTTGAGATCGCCCACTTCGATCTGACAACGTTGCCGAAAAAATGGCACGTAACACGCGACGAGTCGCTGCATCATTTCGGAGACGAATGGGTGAAAGCGGGGAAGACGGCGGTGTTCATGGTGCCCTCGGCGGCAATTCGCGGCGAATGGAACCTGCTGCTGAATCCTGCCCATGTCGATTTCGCCAAGATCACGTTTCAGAGCCCGCAGCCGTTTGAGTTCGACTTGCGGATGTTCGCGGGATGATTGGCCACTGGCGAGAAGTAGAAATTCACAGATTGCAATGCACCCAGGCAACCGAAGTAAGGCGACAGTGCATCGTGTTACGATATTGAGAGTTTTTATGCAATCGTCGCTGAGAATTGACATCGGAAACGCACAATTTCTAACATAAAGTCCACCCCCGCCCGGTTCTGGCGTGGGCCAACGGTCGCATCACTCGCCGTTGACAGCAAAAACTTATGATCAAAGTCACACAGCTTACCAAACGGTATGCGCGGACGACTGCCGTCGACCAGATCTCGTTTGAGGTAGACAAGGGACAGATTGTCGGATTTCTTGGTCCCAATGGCGCCGGCAAGACGACCACGATGCGCATGCTGACCTGTTTCCTGCCTCCATCGTCAGGAACGGCCACCGTGGCCGGTTTTGATGTCCTCGAACAACCTTTGGACGTAAAGAAGCACATCGGATACCTGCCGGAGACGCCGCCTATTTATCCGGAGATGGCCACCGTCGAATATCTGCGCTTTGTCGGGAAGTTGAAGGGACTGTCGGGCGCGGATCTGGAAAAGCGAGTCGACTATGTGTGTGGACGCTGCGCGATCGCCGACATGAAGACCAAACTCCTGGGAAAGCTTTCGAAGGGCTATCGGCAACGCGTTGGGCTGGCGCAGGCCATCATCCATAACCCCGATGTTCTGGTTCTGGACGAGCCGACTGCCGGTCTCGACCCCAAGCAGATCAACGAAACTCGCGACCTGATCAAGGATCTCGCCGGGGAACACACCATCATTCTGAGCACGCACATCCTTCCGGAAGTAGAGCAGACGTGCGAGCAGGTGATCATCATCAACAAGGGAAAACTGGTGGCGACGGACTCGGTCCGTAATCTGCAGGCGCGTGCCCGGGGAGCAGAATCCGTGCTGGTCGAAGTCGCAGGCCGCAACGGGAATCTACAAGCGGCGTCCGTGCAGCGCAAACTGGAGCAAGTGGCTGGTGTGAGCCGTGTTCTCTGCAAAGAGCAAGTCGATTCGCGTGTAGTTTTTGAGGTGGAAAGCAAAAAGGGTAGTTTTGTTCGCGGCGACGTCGCGCGCGCTGTCGTCGAATCCGGGTGGGACCTCAACGAACTTCGTCCGAGTGCGATGAGCCTGGAGGAAGTCTTCCTGCAACTGACCGGAGGCGAGGCAGCCAACCAGACCGAAACGCCAGTCGAGGTGCAAGCCTGATGAGAAATGTTTGGGTTATCTGTCGGAAGGAACTGGGAAGCTACTTTGTCTCGCCGGTGGCCTACATCCTGCTGATCATGTTTGGGCTGATCGTTGGATATTTCTTCTGGAATATGCTCGGAGCCTTCGTCTACGAAAGCATTCAGTCGCAGATGACCGGGCAATCGTTCCCGATGAATCTGAATGAATTCATTATTCGGCCTCTGCTGAACAACGTGAGCGTGATTGGGCTATTTTTCATACCCCTGATTACAATGCGCCTCTTCGCGGAAGAAAAACGTACCGGGACCATTGAACTGCTGGCAACGTCCCCGGTGCGGGATATTGAAATCATCCTTGGGAAGTGGTTGGCCGCGGTCGTGCTTTATGCCTGTCTGCTTCTGTTTACGGCGGTGAACTTCGCGTTCCTGTTCCAATACGGAAAGCCCGACTGGAAGCCGCTGCTGGTTGGCTATCTCGGACTGCTCCTGCTGGCGGGAGCGCTGCTGGCGGTCGGGACATTCATTTCCAGCCTCACCAAGAATCAAATCATCGCCGGCGCTGTTACGTTTGGGGTTTGCCTGCTGTTGTATGTGTTTGGCTGGGTGAGCGGATATGAGACCGCACTCTGGGCTCGCGTGCTGTCCTATATGTCGGTTGCGACCCACTTCGAGTCATTCGGCAAGGGCGTCCTGGATTCGAAGGATGCGATCTTCTATGTCACGGTGATTTTCCTGGGACTGTTTTTCACGGTACGTTCCATGGAATCGCTGCGGTGGAGGTCATAGATGGCGGATCAATGGTTGAAGGCGAGGCAAACCAAGTACGCGGCGTACGCGGCTACTTACATTGTGATTGTCATTGCCGTCGTGGTCGTTGCCAACGTTCTGGCTGACCGCTACAACAAGTCTTACGACTCGACTTCGAACAAGCGCTATAGCCTTTCGGAGCAGACCGCGAAGATCGTCAAAGGCCTGAAGCAGAACGCGGTCATCACCTACTTCAATCAGAGCACCCGTTTTCGTGACGGTAGAGACCTGCTCGATCAATACGCCAATCTCTCGCCTAAGGTGCAGGTGAAGTACGTCGATCCGGATAAGGACCCGGAGTTGGCACGCGAGGCGGGTATTCGCAATATGGGCACAGCTGTCATTCAGATCGGCGCCAAGCACGAAGAAGCGAAAAGCATGACCGAGGAAGGCATCACCGGCGCGTTCATTCGCGATCTGAAGAGCACGACGCGTACGGTTTGCTTTGCCAGCGGGAGTGGCGAACATCAGCTGGACGACAGCAATCGCGAGGGCCTTTCACACTTCAAAGATCTTCTTGCCAAGGACAACTACGACACCAAATCGGTGGATCTGCTCTCTAAAGCAGAGGTGCCAAGCGACTGCACTACCGTGGTTGTAGCGGGCCCAACCAAGAATTACGAACAGCCGGAAGTCGATGCCATCAAGAAGTACGTGGAAGGTGGCGGACGCGCCTTCTTTATGCTGGACCCGCCGCTCAAGTTAGGACACGAGGAAATTGCCGAAAACGACGCGCTCACGACTCTGCTGCAGAGCTGGGGAGTGACTTTAGATAAGGATCTGATCCTCGACCTGAACCCGTTGGGACAGATCGCCGGCCTGGGTCCGCAGGTGGCGTTGGTCACGCATTACGAATCCCAACCGATTGTCGATCAGTTACGTGGCACGGCCACGGGCTTTCCGCTGTCGCGATCGCTGGAAATCAAGAACACCGACAAGACAAGCGTCCAGAAGCTGTTCGACAGTTCCAGCACCAGCCTGGCAACCAGCAATTTGAGTTCACCCTCGGTCAACGTAAACGATCCCAAGAACAGAAAGGGTCCGCTCACCCTGGCCGCCGCCGGAACGTACAACACGGCCAAGGAGAATTCGCAGGGACGATTTGTCGTGGTTGGCAGCTCCACGTGGGCCGCGAACCGGTTTATCAATTTCAACGGTAATGATGACCTGGCGTCCAACGCGGTGAATTGGCTGTCGTCCGACGAAGACCTGATTTCAATTCGTCCCAAGGCACCGGAGGACCGGCGCATCACCATGACGGGCCGGCAGCTAGCTTGGGTGCGTGCGGTCAGCCAGTTTGGATTGCCCTTTGTAGTGGTAATCATGGGAGTCTCCGTGTGGTGGAAGAGGAGATAGCTGCAACTTTGAAATAACGATCGGGTAAAGCATGAAGATTCGTGGTCTGCTGGTCGCAACCTTCGCATTTGCCATACTTGCCGGACTTCTTTATTGGTCGGATCACCGCAAGCCCAGCGCGGAGGCCGCCAAGCCGGACGCTACCGCCCCGCCAATCCTGAAGCTCGACCAGGATTCCATTACGAAACTGGAGTTGAAGAAGAAGGACGCGCCGCCGATCCTGCTGACGAAGAACGGCTCGAACTGGAAGATCACGCAGCCGAAGCCTTACGGCGCCGATCAGAGTACCGTTTCAAGCATGCTGTCCACGGTTTCTGCGCTTGATTCGGAGCGGTTAGTGGATGAGAAAAGCGCAGATCTGCAGCGGTACGGGCTCGCGCAGCCGTCCTTGGAGCTCGATGTAACGCAGAAAGATAACAAGACACAGCGGCTGTTGCTTGGCGACGACACTCCAGCCGGCAGCGGAGTCTATGCGGCCCTGGCTGGAGATCCACGGGTCTTCACAATCGCCAGCTATCACAAGACCAGCCTGGATAAGGGGCTGAACGACCTACGCGACAAGCGGTTGCTGACCGTGAACGCCGACAAGCTTAGCAGCATTCAGATTTCCGGCAAGAACGGCGATATCGAGTTCGGCCACAATAAGGACGAGTGGCAGATACTCAGGCCGAAACCGATGCGCGCTGATGCCATCGCTGTGAGCGATCTGGTCAGCAAGCTGACCAACGCGCGCATGGACCTGAGCGGCGCAGACGTAGCGGCAAAAGAAGCGGATTCAGCATTTGCCAAGGGCGTGCCGGTTGCAGTCGTAAAGGTCGCCGACGAATCGTCGAATGAGCAGCTTCAACTTCGTAAGAACAAAGACTTGTATTACGCGAAATCCAGCGTGGCTGAGGGCGCATACAAGGTCAATTCCGATCTGGCCGATGCCCTGAATAAGAAGCTGGAAGACTTCCGCAACAAAAAGCTATTCGACTTCGGGTATTCCGAGCCCAACAAAATCGAGATTCACAGCGGTTCGAAAGCGTATTCACTGATGCGAGGCGGACAGGACTGGTGGGATAACGGCAAGAAGATGGATGAGTCGGGCGTGCAATCACTCATCTCGGATCTGCGCGATTTATCCGCCGACAAATTCGTTGATTCCGGCTTCACGACCCCTCAAATTGAGGCAACCGTTACCTCGAATGACGGGAAACGCACGGAGAAGATACTGATTGCGAAGTCCGGGTCGAATTACATCGCCGAGCGTGAAAATGAGCCGACCCAGTACCAACTCGCGGCCACATCGGTGGACGAACTGCAGAAGTCGCTCGACGGACTAAAGCCCGCACCTCCTCCCAACAAATCCGGCAAGTGAAGCGGTGTCGCCCGCGGAAACAGGTAGGCGTGCTGTGGCCAGTGCTCGCCTCTCAGATTAGGGAATCGATACTTGAATCGGCGTTGAGTAGGTACTCTCCTGTCCGCTGGAAGTCACGGCGGTGGCGGCATAGTAGTACGTCACTCCCGCGGTGACATTGTTATCCGTGTAGGCCGTGTTCGCATCCACAGTGCTGTTGAGCTTGGTGAGGGACCCGGGGCTGGTTCCGCGATAGATGTTATAGCCGGCCACCGAGGATGTACTCGCATTCCAGGACAGGCTGACACTGTATTGCGGAGCCACGCCGACTCCGGTTAGCGACTCGGTCGACTTTGTGGTCGAGGCATTGCTGTTCAGCGTCAACGTCCCGGAGGCTGTTCCGCTTGCCGTGGGAGCAAAGATCACGTAAATTTCGGCACTCTGGCCCGCATTCAGCGTCATCGGGAAGGAAGCTCCCGAGAGCGCGAATTGTGAGTTGGTCATCGCCGCGGAGCTTACGGTAACGGCGGCTCCACTTGCGGTGAGCGTGCTGGCAAGGGTTGCGTTTGAGCCAAGCGTCACGTTTCCGAAGCTCAATGTCCCCGGACTCACTGCTAGCTGTCCAGCCTGTGAAGTCCCAGTTCCGCTAAGCGATTCCGTGATGGTTGCAGTCTGCGCGTTGCTCGAGAAAGACAACGCGGCATTGACGGATCCCGCTGCGGTGGGGCTGAATGTTACGGTAAAGGGAACACTTTGCCCCACCGGTACAGTTACTGGTAGGGACAAGCCGCTTACCTTGAACGCGGAGTTGTTCGTGCTTGCCGCGGTGATGGTTACGCCAGCGCCGCTGGCACTGAGACTGCCCGATGCCGTTCCGCTACTCCCCACTACAATGCTGCCGAGGCTCAGGGAAGCTGGACTTACGACGAGTTGTCCGACCGGCGCAGTACCCGTTCCGGTCAGCGACTCCGTGATCGTCGCTGTCTGCGCGTTGCTGATGAAAGACAGCGTGGCAGCCGACGATCCGGCGGTCGTTGGGCGGAACGTAACAGTGAAGGGAACAGTCTGCCCTGCCGCTACGGTCAGCGGCAGGGAGAAACCGCTCACCTTGAATGCAGAATTGTTGGTGCTCGCCGCGGTGACGGTCACACTCCCATTTGTGGCATTGAGACTGCCCGATGCGGTTCCACTACTTCCCACCGCTACACTGCCGATATTCAGCGTGGATGGGGTGACCCAGAGCTGTCCGCTTGGCGCGGGGGCGCTGGTCCCCGTACCGCTGACGGGAATCTTTAGCCATGAGTTCGAGGCGTTACTGCTAACGGTGACAGTCCCGCTGGTCGATGACCTCGTCGTCGGGGTAAAGGTCACGCTGATTCCGACCTTCTGTCCGGAGGTAAGAACAAACGGAAGACTCAGTCCAGAAATCTTGAATGCATAGTTACGCACGCGGATCCCGGAGATGGTCGCGCTGGTCTTTCCGGAGTTGCTCAGGACCGCCACTAGCGTTTGAGATGTGCCGACCTGCACTTGGCCGAAACTGAGGGACGATGGCGAACTGGTGAGCTGTTGAGTTGCCGCCTGAGCGCAAATGGGGATGATCAATCCAACTGCTATTAAAAATAAAGTAAGGGCACGGATAGAGAGAGATCGGGTGTTGCGATGGGGGAGTCGCATACTTCGAGTGTGCGCGTATGTTTTGCAGCGAGATAGATATCAATGGGATGGAAACCCACAGAAACCACAAGGCTGATTACGAAAGGGAAATCGTTCCGTAATAGAACTGATGCGGGGTCAATGGAGACGAAAAAATGAACTCGCCACGGGGCGAGTTCTTTTAAACGTGAGGTGATTTTAAGACTCGTGATGCCTTCAGACTACGGCGGCGGGATCTGGACATTGCTTACGATATTCGAGTACCCGCTCTCCTGGTTGCTCGTATTCACGGCTGTCGCCGCGTAGCAGTAAGCCAGACCGTCTACAACGTTGTTGTCGGTGTACAAAGTCCCCGTATCTAATTGAGTGTTGATCCTCGAGAAGCCCGCGCACGCGCTCACCGGCGCAGGACTATAAACGGCACGGTAAATGTTGTACCCCGAAATGCCCGACGTTGAGCTACCGGTCCACGACAGGTTCACAGAATGTACTGGAGCCGGAGTGCCGGTACCTGTGAGAGCCTCGGTGGTGGTTGGGCTCTGCGCATTGCTGGCGGTGAACGTTAAGGTTGCGTTCACAACGCCCGCAACCGTTGGGCTGAATGTGACGGTAAACGGAACGCTCTGACCGGCGGCAATGGTCGTGGGTAGGGTCAGGCCGCTGACGACAAAGACCGAGTTATTCGAACTTGCGCCTGTGACCGTCACGCTCGCGCCGGTGGCGCTGAGAGTGCCAGAACCGGTTCCGCTGAGGCCAGCCACGATGCTGCCGAGATTCATGGATGTGGGGCTGACCGTGAGTTGTCCGGCCTGGCCGACTGTGATTCCTGTCCCGGTCAGCGACTCGGTTGTAGTCGGAGTTTGCGCATTGCTGGTGAATGTCAGCGTCGCACTGGCAGCTCCTGCAGCGGTGGGACTAAAGGTCACGGTGAAGGGAACGCTGGCGCCAACCGGGATGGTGGCTGGGAGCGTCAAGCCACTTACGGTGAAGGCGGTGTTATTCGTGCTGGCTGCGGTCACGGTGACGATTGCCCCGGTAGCGCTCAGGGTCCCAGAGGCCGTGCCGCTGCTGCCAACCGTGATGCTGCCGACATTCAATGTTGTCGGGCTGACGCTCAGGGTTCCAGGTTGCGCGGCAGAAACTCCCGCACCAGTCAGGCTCAGATTGCTCGTCGCATTCGACGCGTCACTGGTGATGGTCGCGGTAGCGTTAAACGTTCCCACCGCATTTGGCGAGAAAGTGACTGTAACGGTAGTGCTCTGTCCCGAGGCAACGGTGACCGGAAGGCTGGGCGCAACTAGCTTGAAAAACTGGGTGGAGATCGAGACGCTGCTGACGGTGACCGAAGCTGGCCCGGAGTTGGTTGCCGTCACAGAGAGAGTGGCAGTGGTGCCGACGGTCACATTGCCGAAGTTCAGCGTGCCGTTTGTCAGCGACAGAGTGCTCCCTTGTCCCGGAGACTGCTGGAGCGAGGGACCGGCACTGACGCCCTGGCAAGCAACCAAGAATGCCATCAACGTTACGAGCAGCAGTACTCCGGCTGCTCGTTCCAGAGGTTTTAAGTCTCTTCCCGCCGTCAGTTGAAGCGGGGCCTTAAGCGTGCATTTGGGGGACTGGCTCACCGTTCTAGTTTGGTTGTAACACCTGGGAACGGCTAGATGCCTGAGGTACAACCCCCGCCGTGCCCAAACGCCTACCGTCCAAGGTGCTTCGTCAGTGAGCCGGCGTAATCCTAGAGTTCAAGAGACTGCGCCAGCTCGAGTTATGGAGCTAATTCCTTATTATTGAATGAGTTGAACTGAATCCCAGCCGCCGGTTTCTCAATTCCCAGCGCAGCGGTTGTGTCTTGCGAGGCCCGAGATCTGATGGTTGCAAGGAGCCCTAAAAGGTGCGGTTCCGCGATCTTCGGGCGATCTTGGCCGAAAAACCGTCAGATCCGCGAGTACCGATACTCTAGTTCCGGTTACTGGATGGAACTTGCTACGTTCGAAAAAACAGTGTTGGCGTTAGAGCCTATGAGACGGATGGTTCCAACCACCAAAACTAGGATTACTGCCAACATGACGGCGTACTCCGCAATGTCTTGCCCGGATTCGTCTGACCAAAATCTTCTCAACTGAGTTTTCATTGTCACTTGATGTGGGTTCCAGGCAAGCAGTATGAGACATTCCTGCGCTAAGGGCAAGGGGCTGCGGTGGATTGTGGTCAATTAATTTGGGTGATTCGCAGGTGCAAGCATCGGTCTGGTGAACTTGCTTATCGAGCTCTCTCCGTCGGTTTGCCGATCTTGAGGGGGGAAGCACTCGGTTTGGCTGCGTCGGGCGCCGAACTTTGCTGCATGCGGGCCAGCCACTCGCTGGCTTTTTGCTGAGCCTCGTCGATCTGTTTCGAGGTCAGCATTCTGGTCACAAACGAACGCGCTTGAGAGGTTCGCTCGGAAGCGATCAAGAACCATGTATAGGCCTGCACCAGATCGTCCGGCTGCGAACGGCGCGCGAGATAGACCTGAGCGAGCGCCAACTGAGCGGCCGGAGACCCTTTTTCCGCTTTTTTCCGGAGGGCGGCCAGAGCAGCTTCGTCAGCTACGGAAGCATTCAACAAGCTATCAGGAAGCTCAGAAACTGAGGCATCGGCCGAGTTTGTGCTCTGGCTGAGAGCCATGAATAGAAGTTCCACGCGACTCGATACCCCCAATTTATCGAAGATGCGGAACAAGTAGTTCTTGACGGTGTGCTGGCTGAGCCCAATGCGATCTGCGATCTCGCGATTGGTAAGGCCTTGGACGAGACATTGCACGACTTCCAGTTCACGTTTCGACAGTAGGCTCAGGCCATCCGCGCCAACCGCACGAACAATCGGCGCAGATGCCAGTGCTTCGATCGCGAGTGCCACACCGCGGCTATCGACCCAGATCTCGCCATCATGAACGTTGTGCATGCATTTGCAGAACAGATCGACGGAACTGTCTCTGCTGAAGATGCCCCGCGCCCCTGCGCGAAGAGCGCTAACGACGTCTTGCTCTTGCTGGGAATCGAGCAGAACCACCGCCTTGGTTTCCGGGCTGGCACTGCGCAACTCGCGCACCACTTCAAGGCCCTGCGAAGTTTCGCCATCCAGGGTGGAACTAATGGCGATCACGTCAATTTTCTGTTCAAGAACGGTGGGGATCAGGCTAGCGGGACTCCAATCCCAACTGATGACATGAAGTTCGGGATCGCGAGAGAGGGCGTCAGACAATAGTTGTGTATGCATTCGAGAGTTGCCCGCGACCAGTACGCGAACCCTCTCTTTTTTCCGGCTTTGAGCGGAATCCATTGACACTCCAGACAAGATTGGACCAAACATCCCTTCGGCGACGTCGCCAAAGTAAACGCGCACCGGCATCTCGGGGGAGAAAAAGGGAGGAACTCACCGGATCCAGACCAAAGCCGGGTTCAACCTCGTTTTAAGAGAGTTGAAACGCTCGGCCTGACTACATCACTATCCAGCAACGACCTCATCTTAGCGCGATGGCGAGGCCCATTCAAGGCGCAAAGTGCTGGAATTTGCAACTGCTGCAAGAGTCTGCAACTTCGCAGTTTCGCGGGTTGCTCTCTAGTAACCATGGGTTCCGTATGGCGGGAAGAAAAGAGTTTACACGAGCAACCCTCAATCACCCACAGATGTAAACTAAATGCAATGTAATCATGAAGTTGCTGAGGATGGCCAAGCTGGCCAGTCTTCGTCAGAACAGGGAACTCGGCGGTCAGGTACTTTCATGCCAGAGAAGAAATGCTCTAGCCCGTTCGGGCCATGGCGCAGGAATATATTCTCCCGCAGAATAGGGAAATACATGGCAGAGGAGTTGTACCTCTTGCAGCAATGTGCATGGGTGAGCTATTTTGAAAATGCCTTAGGGCCCAGTACCAGTCTTCTCCCTCCGTCGGCCCCGGGGTTACGCTTATGAGTCGTATCGGTTTGCGTATGAATTTGTGAGTTCCTCGTAAGAGCGCAAGTGAACTTCCTCCCCCGGAATCACTCAAAGATCTACCCCCAGATCTAGCAATCGACGCATTCGTTTGTTTGGAAATTCAGGGTCAAACCGGAAGGTGTGACTCAGAGGGCGAAGCTATGGCCGCGGCCACTGAAATCGTGCAAGAAAATCCTTCAGCAGCGTTCGTTGCGATCGAGCAGACGGAACAGTGGTATGCGCTGCATACCCGCGCCCGTCACGAAAAAGTGGCGGAGCAGCGGCTCCAGCAAAAGGGCGTCACGACTTACTTGCCGATGGTGACGGAAGTCCATCGCTGGAGTGACCGCAAGAAGAAAGTTCAGCTCCCTCTTTTCAGTTGTTATCTGTTCGCCAAGCTGGCACCGACCAAGGTCGACCGTCTGAGAGTGTTATGCGTGGACGGAGTGTTCAGCTTTGTCGGTCCGGGTGGAGAGGGAACGCCGATCCCGGAAGCCCAGATCGATGCTGTCCGTGCTCTGGTTGACGGTGGCTTGCCGTGCTCCACGCATCCCTTCCTAAAAGTTGGACAGCGGGTGCGGGTGCGCAGCGGAGCCTTGGACGGCCTGGAGGGAATCCTGGTCAACCGGAATGGTGACAGCACATTGGTGATTTCGATCGACGCCATCCAGCGGTCCCTGTCGGTTCGCGTCGAAGGCTATGAAGTAGAACCTGCCTGACGCATTGCATTCTGTGTCCATTTACTCCCAGCTCGCCTAATTCCACTTTGTCCAAATTCTTCCAAGTCCAAGGAGCCACCCACCCCGTGGCCAACACCACAGCCGAAATCGTACGCCTGCTGGTTATAAGCCGAGAGGATGCACTACTGGGTCCGCTCTCCAGCATCGGAGAGTCAAACTCATGGCAAGTGGAAGCCGCGCCGAGCGGGTGGGAGGCGATGGAGCGCGTGCAATCGGAGAGAGCGCCGCACCTGCTGCTGCTGGACTTGCCGCGTGGCGAAAAGGACAGCCTGCATATTCTGCGATGGCTACGGCGATTGCGTCCCGAGCTTCCCGTTGTAGTGACCTGTCATCCCGAAGACGAGGGCAGAAAAAAAGAAGCGATCCGGTTGGGCGCTGAGGAAGTGATGGTGCGTCCCTTCGATGAGGGCCAACTGGAGGCTGCGATTCTCAGGCATCTCGATGCAGGCTGCGGGGATGAAGTTGAAATTGCAAGCGACGATGTCGAGTCGGTGGGGGAAGACGAGTTTTTTCTGAGTGCGAGCCCGGCCATGCAGAAGTTGCGCGCACAGTCAGAGTTGCTGGCGCAGGCTGATGTCCCGGTGCTTATTCTGGGAGAGCCGGGAAGCGGAAAGCGGACGGTAGCGCGCCTCATTCACAAGCTCTCACTGCATTCCGGTTTCCCGTTTCTCCGAGTCAATTGCGCGGCAATCCCCGGAGAGTGGCTTGAAGCCGAACTTTTCGGGAGGGCGTCCGCATCCAGTGGCACAGGGCAAGCGAGCCTTGGCAAACTTCAGCTCGGCGAGAGAGGCACGTTGCTGTTGGAAGAAGTCACCGAAATGCCGCTGAGTACGCAAGCGCGGTTACTGCAGGTCTTGCAGGACAAACACTTTTTCAGGCCGGGTGAAGAAAAGCCGGTGCAAGTGGACGTCCGTATCCTGGCTACCAGCAGTGCGAGACTCGACCACGCGATTGAAGAAAAGAAACTGCGAGAGGATCTTTATTATCGCCTGAGTGCATTCACCGTGCATGTGCCTCCTCTGCGGAAGCGCAAAGAAGAAATCAAGATGCTTTTGCACTACACGATGCACAAATTGGCCCGTTACTACGGGCTGCCTACCGCAGAATTCAGCCAGGCTGCGCTGGATGTCTGCATGAATCACTCGTGGCCGGGAAATCTTCAGGAACTCGAAAGCTTCGTCAAGCGTTATCTGGTGGGGGGAGACGAAGAGCTTGATTTCACGAGATCGGCGTTCGTGCCGGTTAGTGATCCGGAGAACGGCCATTCCCACGCATTGAGAATGCAAGTCGAGCTGCACAAGCCGAACGAAACGAGCGCGAATCCCAGTTCTTTGAAATCGCTGATCCAGAGCGTAAAGTCGGAAGCGGAACGCAATGCGATTGCGGCGGCCCTGGAAAAGACTGGCTGGAACCGCAAGGCGGCCGCTCGCTTGTTGCGCGTCAGCTATCGGACGTTGCTGTACAAGATCGACCAGTACCACATGACTGCCCCGCAACCATACCTTGGCGGATCGTCTTACCAGGGAACAAACGGCGCGGGGAAGGAATTCAAAAGACATTGAGACATTCGAGGATTGTCGGAGCGGAGAAGGCCCAGGGATCCACTATGAAACTGTGGAGAGGCTGCCTGTTGGCAGGAGCGTCCAGCTTACTTGTGTCGGGTTTGCTGTGTGCACAAGCAGTGCAAGGAAGTCCGTCGCCGGCGGCACAGTCCAGCGCCCAACCCGCAGATCAGAAGACGGCTGCCCCTTCGGCGAAAGCTCACGACGACACCTTTGTGATCGGTAACGACGACGTGCTGGCCATCAATGTTTGGAAAGAGCCGGACATTTCGCGATCGATTCCGGTGCGGTCCGATGGGAAGATTTCACTTCCGCTGGTGGGAGAAGTTCAGGCGGCCGGAAGCACTCCACTCAAACTGGAGCAGGATATTGCGGCCCGACTGAAGAACTACATTGCCGAGCCCGAAGTCACGGTTATCGTTCAGCAAGTCAACAGTCAAAAGTTCAACATCCTGGGTCAAGTCAATCGTCCGGGTTCCTATCCCATCACGAATAATGCGACCGTGCTGGATGCGATTGCGATTGCCGGCGGCTTCCGAGATTTCGCCAAACAGAAATCAATGTATGTGTTGCGCCAGAATCCAGACGGAACCCAGACGAGACTTCCGTTCAACTACAAAGACGTGGTGAAGGGAAAGAATCTCGAGCAAAACGTGAAGCTGGAGCCGCGCGACACCATCGTTGTTCCGTGAGCATGAATCGCATACACAACATCTGCGTAGCCTTTCTCGCGTTCGCCGGGATGCCTCTCTGGGCCCAAACGGATTCGACCCAGCAGGCCGGATCGACCACGACGCCAGCATCGGAGCAGACTTCAGATCATCCCGAAGACCGGATGCAGACGCCACCTCCAGTTACGGGGCAAAGTTATCCGACAGCTTTCACGTCGGAAGAGCGCGCCAACTATCTGCGTTATGGAATAGTTTTCACCCCGGCGTATTCGGATAATGTGCTGGGCGGGGCCGGAACAACCGGCCACCCGGTTAGTGACGTTAGCTATTCGGTGGCCCCTACCGTGGCAATCGATGAGAGCACACCGAGGATGCACTGGGTGGCAACCTATGCCCCGGGATTTACGTTCTATCAGCGCCTCAGTTCGCGGAACGAATCCGATCAGAACGCCGCATTAAATTTTTCGTACCGCTTGAGCCCGCACGTTACCTTCAGCGTTCGGGACGGATTTCAGAAAAGCTCGAATGTTTTTAACCAGCCGAATTTTGGATCGGCCGGCGCCGTTTCAGGAGGAGCGCAAGTCCCGAATTTCTCGTTAATTGCCCCCATCGCAAGCCAGTTAAATAATTCCGGGAATGTCGGTCTCACCTATCAATTCGCACTGAACGGAATGATCGGCGCCAACGGCACATTCACGAACTTGCATTATCTGGATCCGTCGCAGGTGCCCGGACTTTTTGACTCGAGCTCTCAGGGCGGCTCGGCCTTTTATTCGCTTCGCGTCTCGAAGATGCACTACCTGGGTGCGACATATCAGTATCAGCGGCTTTTATCGTATCCGACCGCAGGGTTGAGTGAGACGCAGACGCATGCGGTCATGTTCTTTTACACGTTGTATGCGGCCTCGCACTTCTCGATGTCATTCTTCGGAGGTCCCCAATATTCGGATACGGTACAACCTCCAGTGCCTCCGTTGAACCTAACAGTGCCTGCCGCAAAGGCGTGGACGCCGGCCGCTGGAGGCAGCATGAATTGGCAAGGGCGCCTGAGCAGTGTCTCTCTCAGCTACTCGCACGTGATTTCCGGGGGCGGCGGATTGGTTGGAGCCGTGCACATGGACAATGGGACAGCAGTGATTCGGCAACAATTCGCCAAGACGTTGAGCGGGTCCATCAGCGGCGGCTACACCCAGAACAAGATTATCGGCAGCTTCATTCCGGGTGCGCAAAACGGGCATTCCGTCTCAGGCACAGCCTCGTTGCAGCAGCAACTCGGGCAGCATGTAATCGTGGACCTCGGATACACTCGGTTGCACCAAAGCTATGCGGGCATCCCGCTAATCTCCGCATTTCCCGATACCAACCGGGAGTACGTTTCGTTCTCCTACCAATTTTCAAGACCACTGGGAAGATAAACATGGTTGAAGAGTTCGACGAGAAAACTGAAGGTTTTGACCTTCCGCGCTACCTTGGCATCGTGCGTCGCCGTCATCTGCATTTTCTGATCCCGCTGTTTCTCGGGTGGATCTTGGTCTGGGGGGCAAGTTGGGTGTTGCCTCCGCGGTACCAGTCGACGACCCTCATCCTGGTAACGCAGCCTACGATGCCTGCAGACATCATAAAACCGAACGTGACTGAAGACTTGCAGGAGCGGTTGCAGAGCATCACGCAGCAAATCTTGAGCAGGACCCGTTTGCTACACATCATCGATCAGTTCAATCTGTATTCTGCGCCGCACACCCATTGGTCGCCGGATGAGAAAGTTGTACGCATGCGGAAGGACATCAATATCGAACTGGTGCGGGGGCAAGACAACCAGATCACTGCGTTCAATGTTTCTTACGCTTCACGCAGTCCGCAGGTTGCACAAAGAGTTACGAGTGAATTGACGAACTTGTTTATCACTGAGAACCTCGAAGTGCGGCAGCAGCAGTCGGAAGACACCACGAAGTTTCTTGAAACTCAGCTTGAGTCTGCCCGCAATAATTTGGCTGGCCAGGAGGATAAGATCCGCCAGTTTAAGGCACAGCATGTGGGCGAAATGCCGGGGCAGTTGGCGAGTAACCTGCAGATTCTGACAGGATTGCAGAATCAATTGCAAAGCGAAGGAGATTCGCTGAATGCGGCCAAGCAACAGCACGTTTATCTGCAGACTCTGGTAGACCAGTACCGTGCCCTCCAAGGATCAGCTAAGACCGCCAGTGGCAACTCGATGGGTCTGCCAGCCATTGACCAGGAGCTGGATAAACTGAAAGCCCAACTCGCTGACCTCAGCTCGCGCTACACAGATCTTCATCCGGACGTTCGGAAACTCAAGGAACAGATTGCCAAGACACAAAAGATGAGGGATCAACTCCTGGCGAGTTTGAAAGACAAGTCTCACGGTGCAGTCGATGCTAGCGATTCTGGCTTCACAGCCAGCCAAAATGTGGACCCAACTCAGACATCGATGTTGCTCCAGGTGCAAGGTCAGCTGAAGTCGAACCAGGTCGAAATTGCGAATCGAGAACACGCGGTCGCCGCCTTAAAGCTGAGGGTGGAAGATTATCAGGGACGTCTGAACCTCGAGCCGATACGAGAGCAGCAGTTAGCCGACCTCACTCGTGGCTACGAACAATCGAAAACCAATTATGACGACCTGCTGAAGAAGAAGAATGACTCTGCTATGGCGACAAGGATGGAGATTGCACAGCAAGGCGAGCGGTTTACGGTGGTCGATCCCGCCAGCCTGCCTCAGAAGCCCGAGTTCCCCAATCGCTTGAAGTTCTGCGGCATTGGACTGGGAATCGGTCTCTTGTTAGGAGTGGTTGTTGCTGGCGCTTTTGAAATGATGGATGATTGCGTGCATAGCCAAAACGAACTCAAAAAGCTGCTCCCTCCCGATGTGATCGCCGAGATTCCGGCGATTGTTACCACGGCAGACTCTGAAGAAATGAGAAAGAAGCTATGGCTCGGATGGGCCACTGCGGCTTTCGTATTTGCCGTTATACTGGCTGGGTCGGCGTTCAGTTATCTGCGCGGATAGGCGTTCTTCAATGTACAAGCGTTTTTACAATCTGCAGAGAAATCCGTTCGAGATTACTCCGGACCCGTCGTTTCTGTTTACCACAAAACGACACAACGAGGCGCTGGCGACGCTGTATTACGGCGTCCGGCGTCATAAGGGTTTCGTGGTTCTGACCGGGGAAGTCGGAACCGGCAAGACGCTGCTGATTCGCAGCCTGCTGCAGATCCTGAAACTCAGCAATGTGCACTATGCGTACGTGTTCAATTCACGGCTGGATTCCATGGAGTTCTTGCAGTACGTTGCCGGGGACTTCCGGCTTCCGATCACGGGCAAGAACAAAAGCGAGCTTTTGCTGGAGCTGAGCAGTTTTGTCATCTCGCGTTTCAAGAAAGGCCTCACGACCGTCCTCGTGGTCGATGAGGCGCATCACCTATCGGAAGAAGTTCTGGAAGAGATCCGGCTTCTTACCAATCTGGAAACGGCGGAAGAAAAGCTGCTGCAGATCCTGCTCGTGGGGCAACCTGAACTGGACGACAAGTTGGATTCATTCAACTTGCGGCAGCTAAAGCAGCGCATTGCCTTGCGGTCGCAGTTGCATCCTCTGGAGTTGGAGGAAACGGAAGGTTATATTCGCCGGCGCCTGCAAGTCGCCGGAAATACGAACCCGGATGTTCTTTTCCCGTTTGAGACCGTACTCGAGATTCATCGCAATTCGCGCGGAATACCGCGTCTGATCAACACCCTCTGTGAGAACGCGCTCGTCTACGGATACGCGAGGCAAGCCACAAAACTGACTCCCCAGATGATTGAAGAGATTGCATTAGACTTCCGTCTGAATATTGTGCGCTCGGCTCCCGCTCCGGAACAAATGGTAAAGGGCGAGCCATCAAAAGATGTTGCGCAAGCTGCCAAGACTCTGCTCGATTTGTACGCCAGCTTGCGGCAGGCGCAAACCAACGGCGAAGAATTGCGGGGAGTAGTTCGGAACCTGGGAGCAAGAGAGAGAGAGAATGAGCCGTATATTTGACGCGTTACAGAGGTCTGGAGTCGAGCAGTCGGGAGTGGAGTATCCCGACGTTTTGTCGGTGATCACCCAAGTCCTTGAAGCGCCGCACGACCTCGATCCTGTGGCTTCCCAAACGGCAGAGCAGCCTTCTCCTGCTGAAGGAACTGAAGCCTTTGTTGAGGAGTCTCCAGCCGACGAACTGGTTACACAGAAGCCGACCAGCCAGGAACTTGCGGAATTCCCGGCGATCAATGTCAGCGTTACGCAATCCAGTCGGCTCGCCTTCTTCACCGAACCCGACAGCCTGGCGGCGGAGAAGTTTCGTTTTCTGGGTGTCCGTTTAAGACAGCTTCAGCAGACTCGCCCACTGAAGAAAGTGCTGATCACCAGCACGATTCCTGAGGAAGGGAAGAGTTTCGTTTCGGCGAATCTTGCTGGAGTGCTCGCCCGCAGGAAGCAGAGAGTGCTGCTGATCGAAGGGGACCTTCGTAGGCCTTCCCTGGCCCGTCAATTTGGCCTCGGCAGATTGGCAGGGCTGGGCGAGTGGCTGCAGGGTGATCGCCGCAAGGTGAGCAACATCTACCGTTTGGATGGCCCGGATTTCTGGTTAATGCCTGCCGGAGATCCTCCGGCCAATCCGCTCGAACTCATGCAGTCGGGGAGCCTTTCCCAGCTAATGGGGCAGCTTCCTACGCTCTTCGACTGGATCATCGTAGACTCGCCCCCATTGCTTCCCCTGGCGGACACGACGGTTTGGTCCCGCATGACCGATGGGACCCTGCTGGTTGTGCGGGAAGGAAAGACCCGGAAGGCCATGCTGGAGCGGGGTCTGGAAACGATCAAGAAATCGGAACTTCTCGGCGTCGTATTAAATGGGTGTACAGATTCCAATGTTAAGAGTTATTATCAAGCGTACTTAAGTCCGGTCACAGCGAAGTGAATTTCGGCCAAAACTCCCCCCAATAGCAGCAAAGCCGTCTCGGTCTTTCAAGTCCTCCCCCCAAGTAGCAGCACCTCCACTCCAAAATTCGATAGTTGACATGACATCAGGAGAGAAAGTCGTGAACTTGCATCGATCGCTTACTAGCGTAGGCAACGACCCGTTTGGGAGAGAAGCCGGTTCAACTCAAGATCGCGAATTCTTTACTCAGGACGCATTCCATCGAGTGATATCGCTCGAACGGCGGAGAACGGAGCGGTCACGCAAGCCCTTTCTTCTCATGCTGCTCGATATGGGCGATCACTTGCCTTCGGAAACGACCGAGAAGAATCTGAGCAAACTGCAAGCAGCCCTCTCAGTCTCGACCAGGGAAACCGACGTTGCCGGATGGTATGAAACCAGCCGAATCGTCGGAGTGATGTTTACCGAGATATGCCTGGAAGACCGCAAGACCATCGTCAGCACAATGATCTCGCGGCTCAGCGAGATTCTGCGCAACAACCTCACACTCGAGCAGTTCAGCCGGGTGAGCATCTCGTTCCACGTCTTCCCGGAAGATTGGGACACGGAGTCCCGCAAGCCCAGCAACCCGGTTTTCTA
Source organism: uncultured Acidobacteriota bacterium (assembly GCA_963807095.1). GTDB lineage: Bacteria > Acidobacteriota > Terriglobia > Terriglobales > Acidobacteriaceae > Sulfotelmatobacter. The sequence goes on from CAWEAF010000011.1 coordinate 35,596, forward strand.
TCCGGACCTGTCCAAGCAGGCAGATAACAAACGCGCCTCCGGGGCGATGAAGCGGGCGATGGATGTTCTCGGCAGCTTATTTGCGTTGATTCTTGCTGCTCCCGCGTTTGCCGCGATCGCGATCGCGATCAAGGCGACGTCGAAGGGGCCGATATTTTTCCGGCAACGGCGAATCGGACAGCACGGAAAGCCGTTCGTGTTTCTGAAGTTCCGCTCGATGAAAGTTGGCAATGACGCGACGGCTCACAAGGAATATGTAAAACGGTTGATTTCAGGAAACGCGGAACGCCATGGATCCAACGGGAACGGTCAAGGCGTCTTCAAACTGACTGGAGATCCCAGGATCACTAAAGTTGGCGCTTTCCTTCGCAAGACCAGCCTGGACGAGCTGCCGCAGTTCATGAACGTTCTCAAAGGCGAAATGTCGTTGGTCGGCCCGCGTCCTCCGATTCCATATGAGGTTGAGGCCTACGATGTTTGGCATCGCCGGCGTTTGCTGGAAGCGAAGCCGGGAATTACCGGGCTTTGGCAGGTCAGCGGTCGCAGTCGGGTGACATTCGATGAGATGGTTCGCCTTGACCTGCGATATGCCCGGGCCTGGTCGCCGTGGATGGATATCAAGATCTTGCTGCGCACGCCGATTGCAGTGGTGATGGGCGAAGGCGCTCACTAACGCTCAAGTCGTAAGTCCCCCCCTTTAAAACCACCAACCCTTCTCCCAGAGGAGTCAAAATGGCTACGTTCGTCGCGCAACCCGAGAGCTCGGTTGCTACGCAAAAACAGGGCAGTGCGGTCATTCGATTTGGGGTCATCGGTTATGGGTATTGGGGACCTAACGTCGTTCGTAACCTTGATCAGCTGGAAAACGCCGAGGTGATGGGCGTTTGCGACATGAGTCCGAAAGCACGGCAACGCATGCAGAAGGCTCATCCCCATATCGCCGTCACGTCGGATCCGAACGAACTCATCGCATCCACCGAAGTGGACGCGATTGCGGTCGTAACGCCGGTGTGGACGCATTACGAACTGGCCAAAGCCGCGCTGGAAAACGGCAAGCATGTGTTTGTCGAAAAGCCGTTTACCAGCACTACCGCCCAAGCCGAGGAATTGATCGAACTGGCGGCCAAGAAGAACCTGAAGATCATGGTGGACCACACCTTCCTGTTCACCGGCGCAGTCAGGAAGATTAAAGAACTGCTGGACGAGAATGCCCTGGGCAAGCTCTATTACTACGACTCCACTCGCGTAAACCTGGGCCTGTTCCAGCACGATGTAAACGTGATTTGGGATCTGGCTCCGCATGATTTGTCGATCATGGACCATCTGATTCAGGAGCGTCCTGAAGCCATTGTTGCTACCGGGCAAAGTCACCTGAACGGGTTTGAAGATGTGGCTTTCATCACGGTGTACTTCCCCAACAAGATTGTTGCTCACATCAACGTGAACTGGCTGTCGCCAGTGAAGGTGCGCACGACGTTGATCGGCGGCGAGAAGAAGATGCTGGTGTGGAACGATCAAGCCGCCGACGAACAGGTGAAGGTTTACGACAAGGGCGTTAGCGTTACCAGTCGCGAGGGCGTATACGACCTGCTGGTGAACTACCGCTCAGGCGACATGTGGGCGCCGCGGCTGGAACGCGCGGAGGCACTGACTCACGAACTGACGCACTTCGTCGAATGCATCACCAAAGGCGAAAACCCGATGAACGATGGGCAGTCCGGATATCGCGTGGTGAAGATGCTGGAAGCGTCCAACGAATCGATTCGCCAGCACGGCGCCCTGGTCTACCTCTGAGATTCGGATCATGTCCAGCCTCATGAACGAGACATTCACTCACGGCATTGAGACGGCGGATAAGCCTGGTCGCACCGCATCTGGAAGCGGCCCAACGATCCTGCTGGCCGCGACGGACCGCTGGTACCCGACTGCTCGGATGGCGATGGCTCTAGCAAACGCCGGCTGTGTAGTCGATGCCGTCTGCCCATCGGGCCACCCGATGGGGATGACCCGCGCTGCGCGCCACCTGCATGACTACAACGGCTTGGCGCCGGTGACGTCATTCGCTCGCGCGATTCGTGCGACGAATCCGGACTTGGTGATTCCCGGAGACGACCTCGCCACCTGGCATCTGCACGAGCTCCACGCTGGCGAAAAGAAACGTGGCGCTGAAAGTTCGCGGATTTGCCAGTTGATCGAGCGCTCGTTGGGTGCCGCGGAAAGCTTCCCAGTGGTCCGAGCGAGAAATGCTTTCATGGTTGTGGCGAAGGAAGAAGGCATCCGGGTTCCCCAAACCAAAGTGATCCAGAGTCATGATGATCTTCTGAACTGGATTGCGAAGACGGGTTTCCCGACAGTTTTGAAGGCGAACGGTACTTCCGGAGGGGATGGAGTCAAAGTCGTCGACACAGTCGATGCGGCGGAACGAGCTTTTCGGAAGCTGCACGCGCCTCCGCTCGCCGCGCGAGCCGTAAAGCGAGCGATTGTCGATCGGGATTTGACCCTGATTTGGCCGTCGGTATTGCGCCGTCGCCCGGTTGTGAATGCCCAGACTTTCGTCGCCGGACACGAAGCTACTAGCGCCATGTTGTGTTGGCAAGGGAAAGTGCTGGCTAGCATTCATTTCGAGGTTGTGCAGAAGATGGGGTCGACCGGGCACGCAACGGTGATGCGCCGAATAGACCACCCCGAGATGACATCGGCCGCCGAGAAGATCGCTCGCCGCCTGAACTTGTCAGGCTTTCATGGCCTGGACTTCATGCTCGAGGCAGAAACGGGGAATGCGTACCTGATTGAAATCAATCCCCGGACGACTCAGGTAGGTCATTTGGTGTTCGGCCCGGGACGCGATCTGCCGGCCGCGTTGCATGCAGCCCTCACTGGCCAGGAAGTGCTGCCTGCCCCAAGAATTACAGAGAATGACACCATTGCGCTGTTTCCGCAGGAGTGGAAGAGAGACCCGGCGAGTACCTTCCTGACCTCGGCGTATCACGACGTGCCCTGGTCAGAACCGGCGATGGTCAGTTCCTGTATCAGCAAGCTACAGAAGCGGCACTCACAGAGTTCCGCGAAATCAGCACCGAAAGCCGCAATCTCCTCCGCTCCCGTAATTCGCCCAGCTGCAAAAATCACAGGCTGCGGACTGGATCACCGAGCAGGAGTAACTGAGATGAGCAGCGACGCCTCAAAGAATCGAACCCGCCGCCAGCTTGCGGTAGTCCCGCCTAAGAACGGCAGGACGAGAGTTCCCAAAACTGCGCTGAACGAGTTTACGGAGAGCCAAGGCCGAACCCTACAGATGAAGAGACCACTGCGCGTGATGAAGTTCGGGGGAACCTCCGTTGGCGATGCGATTTGCATTGCCAAGGTGGTGGAGATCATTCGTTCCGCATCCCAAGAAGCCGATCTCGCCGTCGTTGTTTCTGCGATGAGCGGGGTCACAAACAAGCTGGTTGAGGCGGCATCGCAAGCCGAAGCCGGGAACGCCGAGAAAGTAGCGGCGATACTGACGCAATTGCGCGAGCAACATGATGCGGCTCTCAAATCTTTGATTCACTCTCCCGAACAGCAAACGCGCATCAGCCAGAAAATGGACGAACTGTTTGAGGAGGCCAATCGCCTCTCGAAAGGGACGATCTTTCTTCGCGAGTTAACGCCGCGAGTGCGAGATGCGATCTCGAGCCTTGGGGAACGTCTTTCGGTTCCCCTGGTTGCTGCGACTCTTCAGGAACAGGGCATAGCTTCTGAAGCTATCGAGGCAACCGAGTTAGTGGTCACGGACTCGTCGCATGGAGCGGCCGATCCCTGGCTCGATTTGACGCGCGAGCGTTGTGAGAGCCGCTTGCTTCCTCTGGTCAGGAGTGGGGTTGTTCCGGTCATCACAGGTTTTATCGGCTCGACCGCGGAAGGAGTGCTGACGACGCTGGGGCGCGGCGGATCAGACTACTCTGCCACGATTCTTGGCGCGGCGCTGGCCGCCGATGAGGTCGAGATCTGGACAGACGTCGACGGGATCCTGACGGCTGATCCGCGCCTGGTTCCGAGCGCCGCGACGATATCGGAAGTGTCATACCGCGAAGCTGCCGAGTTGGCCTACTTCGGCGCTAAAGTCCTTCACCCCAAGACGCTCCGTCCGCTGGCGCAGAGCGGGATCCCGTTGTGGATCCGGAACACATTTGCGCCGGAAAAGCCGGGCACCAAAATTACGCCGGAGGGGGCGAGCAACAGGCATGGAGTAACCGCCCTTACCGCGGTCAGCGACGCGGCGATGATCACTGTCGGCGGTCCTGGAATCGCGGGAGTACCCGATGTCCTGGGAAGAACTTTCGCCACGACTCGTGAGCTTCGAGCGGATGTGCTGCTGATTTCGCAATCCTCCTCACAAAACGATATTTGCCTGGTCGTGCCCTCGAGCATGGCCAAGCGCACGGTCGATGATCTCCGCCGGGAATTCGCGCAGGATTTGGCCTACGAACAGGTGGAGCACATCAGCATTGATTCGACCGTGGCCATCATCACTGTGGTCGGCAAGAATATTCGTGGCATCTCGGGGATCGTCGGTCGGACGTTCTGCGCGCTGGGTCGCGCCAACGTAGACACGATCGCGATTGCGCATGGCGCCTCCGAATGCAATATTTCTCTGGTTGTGGCGAAGAAGGATATGCAGGCAGCACTTGCCGCGACGCATCGGGAATTCTGTCTCGACGCAGTGAATCCTCCGTTGTCTCCTGAAGAACTCCTCCGGCAGCCCAGTCGTGGGGTACGCCATGACTGCGAAGGCTGCATTGCAACCGCCGATTAATACCGTTTTTCCCTCCCCGGATCTGCAAGAGAAAGGTGATAGCGTTCTGATGAATCCATACGTGTGCATCTCCGAGGACGTCAAGCTCGGGAAAGATGTGAAACTGTCGAAGTTCATCAACCTCTACGGATGCGAGGTGGGTGACGAAACCAAGATTGGAGCCTTCGTTGAAATTCAGAAGAATGCTTCGGTCGGCAAGCGGTGCAAGATTTCGAGCCACACGTTTATCTGTGAAGGCGTCTCTATCGAAGACAACGTCTTCATCGGACACAGTGTGACTTTTATCAACGACAGTTATCCGCGCGCGACAGCCGCTGGTGGAAATCTGCAGACCGAAGCGGACTGGAAAGTAGAACGCACCGTGATTCGGAAAGGCGCGTCGGTGGGCTCAGGCTCGACCATCCTTTCGAAGGTTACGGTGGGTGAGAACGCGATTGTCGGAGCGGGCAGCGTTGTCACCAAAGACGTGCCTGCCAACAGCATCGTGGCGGGCAATCCCGCAAAGCTTTTGCGTTATATCGAACAACCACTGGAGACAAAATGAGCAATCCTGCCGGCATTCCTTTTCTCGACCTGGTTACGCCTCATGTAGAACTCGAACAGGAACTCACCGCGGTATTTCAGAAAGCATTGCGGAGCGCTGGTTTCATCGGCGGGCCAATGCTTGAAGAGTTCGAAAAAGCCTTCGCCGAATTCTGCGACGCAAGATACGCAGTCGGCGTGAACAGCGGTACAGACGCTCTGCGGTTCGCGCTCATGGCTTGCGGCGTTCAGGCGGGCGACGTTGTCGTGACCGTGCCGAACACCTTCATTGCGACCACTGAAGCGATTTCGCAGGCTGGAGCCTCGCCGGAGTTCGTCGATATCGACGAGCAAACCTACAATATGGATCCGGCCAAGCTGAAGGAGTATCTGGAAAACCAATGCACAGTGGATGCGTCGGGCAAGTTGATGAGCCGTCGAAGCGGCCGCCCGGTCACGGCTGTGGTTCCCGTACATCTGTACGGCCAGGCCGCAGACATGGATCCCATCATGGACCTTGCCGAACAGTATGGGCTGATCGTGATCGAAGACGCCTGCCAGGCGCATGGGGCCGAATACTACTCCCGCAAGCAAGGCCGCTGGATGAAAGCCGGATCGATCGGCCGCGCCGCCGCCTTCAGCTTTTATCCTGGGAAGAACCTTGGTGCCTGCGGAGAAGCGGGCGCTGTGACCCTGAACGACCCGGCGTTAGCCGCGAAGGTCAAGATGATCCGGGACCACGGTCAGGCCAAGAAGTACTATCACGATATGGAGGGCTACAACGGACGGCTCGACTCCATCCAGGCCGGCATCCTGCACGTGAAGTTGGGTCATCTGGCAAAGTGGAATTTTCAGCGCCGCGACCACGCCGCAGAATACCGTCGCTTGCTGACCACAGCCAACTGCGGCGTGAATGCGCCGTATGAGCCGACATGGTCGAAGCCGGTGTATCACCTCTACGTGGTGCGCGTCGCCGACCGCGAAGGAATGATGGAACACCTGAAGAAGGCGGGAATCGGCACTGGAATCCACTATCCGATTCCGCTGCACCTGCAGAAGGCGTACGCTTCGATGCAGTACAAGCAGGGAGACTTTCCGGTCACAGAGATGGTGACGGCGGAAATTTTGTCGTTACCGATGTTCCCAACGCTTAGGCGCTTGGACCAGGAGTTGGTGGTTACGAGTTTGCAGCAATATGTGAATGCGGAGAAGGGCAAGAATGGCGCTGGGTCACCCACGTCCCGGTCCGTGGTCTCTGTATAACGCGCTTCAACACCAAGTTCTAGGCGTTCGCATTATGGGAGTCTGAGTCATGTCTCTAGGAATCAATACAAAAGCGAGCTCGGAAGGACGGTCGAAGTCGAATAAAGCGGAAAAGCCAGTCGACAGACCTATCTTCATCACCGGCCTGGGGCGGAGCGGCACGACGATCATCCATACGCTGCTTTCCAAGCATCCGAACGTGAACTGGTTGTCGTTGTTCGTGGCAAAATTTCCGGCCCGCCTTTACTTGAATCGATGGCTGATGCGTTTGATCGACGTACCCCTGGTGAATATCTATCTCAAGCACCGTTTTGTGCCTCTGGAGAACTATTCTTTTTGGGATCACTACTACGGCGGATTCGGGTATCCGTGCCGCGACCTGCTCGCTTCGGATGTCGATAACCGGGCAGTGAAGGGAATCCGGAAAGCGCTCGGTGAGCTGACGACATCGAAGAGGAACCGGATGCTGATCAAGATCACCGGGTGTCCACGCATCAGCTTCTTGCATGCGATCTTTCCGGATGCAAAGTTCATCCACGTGACCCGCGACGGACGTGCGGTGGCGGCTTCGCGGATGAAAGCGCCGTTCTGGACAGGTTGGCGCGGCTGGAGGCAATTCAGTCTATGGCCCGAGGAAATGCCTGCCCATTATGCCCGAGAGTGGGAGCGTCACGGCCACTCTTTTGTCGCGTTGGCAGGGATTGAGTGGAAGGCCCACATCGACCAAATGGCAGAGGTCCGGCGGAATTTTCCTCACATCAATATTCTCGAAGTCAAGTACGAGAGATTCTGCGCTGAACCTGTTCAGCAATTGCGCAAAATTGCAGATTATTGCGAATTGCCATGGGATACGGATTTTGCAGCTCGAATGGCAAAACAATACGTGAGCAGCGAAAATAGCAAATGGGAGTCCGATTTGACTGGCGAGCAGCAGTCAGTCTTGAATCAGGTCCTGGCTGACTACATGCTCGAGCAGGGATACGAAGCGCCTCCCACCGCGAAACAAGAATCATTCGGACCAGGAAGCGCTCTCGAGAAACCAACTCTGATCTCCTCGAAATAGCTATTAGCGGATCCCATGCAGCATCGATGACCGTGGTGAATAATCCAGTTCCAACCAGCACAACCGAGGCTTCACGCGGTCCGCGCCCGCCTCAAAAGTATGCAAACCTCTGGTTCTCGTCTGAAGTAGTTTCAGCCAACTCCTTGCCGGTCATGTCCTTGCGGGCCGATCCCCGTGGTATTCTGGGCATGTCCTGCAGGAATCTGGCGGACCTTAGCCGTCTCTTCTATTGTGGAACTGTGTACTGCTCCCCCCGTTGCACAGGACGAGCAAGTTCTTTAGCTAAGGTGAACAATGGCGAAAAAGGCGAACCTGGCACGAACAGTATCAATCATTATTTTTGCAGTATTCTGCGGCACCGCAAGTTTCAGTCAAACGACGTTCTACGTTGACCCGAGCTTCAGTGGCGGCGGCAACAACGGCAGCGCGTCAAACCCATGGACCTCGTTGTCGAGCGGATGGTCGGCCATCAATTCCGCGCTCGCTAGTAACGACGTGACTGTCTACTTTAGCGCCACTCAGTCACAATCAAGTCAGATTTCAATCTCTGGTCGCACGAACAACTCCACCCACGTCTTGACTCTCAACGGAACCGAGATGGTGAATTCGAATGACGGTGTCAACAACACCGTGACAAAGTGGGTGCCAGGCGTAACTCTGACGCCGTGCGTAGGCTACCGATGCGCAGCCAATGGGTCGTGGATAGGGCACCAGTACACGGTCACGGCGGGCATCCCCGTTGCCGGCCCTAACAGCGTAAACAACTGCACTGGCTTCTTCGATATCCGGGGTTTCAAATTCGTATCCAGCGGCCAGATCGCTGTCCTCACCTATGTCCATGACTTAACGTTTGAGTTCAACGAGAATACTGCTGTGAACGGAAACATCGGCCCCGGAGTCTATATCGGCGCGGGGCAGCGTGGGCCGTGCAATGCCAGCACGTCCAATGCCGGCGGGCCCGACAACGTGATCGTGCAGTACAACTGGACCCACAATACTTACGGCGAATGCATTTACGACGGTGCCTCAACTTCTGATCCTCCTGGAGGTCCGGGACAGTCGGAATATAGCTCGAACGGGATGACTTGTGGCACGAACTGCAATACCGGAGCGCATCACCGGATTCGTTACAACACGAATGAGTCATGTGCCTCTTGGGGAGGCCAGGGCGACGGTACCGACATCAAAGACGGGCACCCGGACCTTCAGTTTGTAGGGAACACAAACATTCCGGCGAAACCATGCAGCAACTGCGGTACAAATACTCCGGGCAATGACGGACAGGGAGTAGTATTCGAGTCCTGTGCGCTGATGGACGGGAACTATATTGAGCAACCGATCCACGAGGGCATGGCGATGTTTGATTCGTGGAACAACGTCGCTGGTCGACAAGACAACTGTGTTCTGCGCAACAACATTATCGTCAATGTCACTGGAGGAAATGGTCATAAGAACGGAATCGAAATTCAATCTCCCGCCATTTCCGGCTCGAATCAAGTCTGGTCGGTTCCCATTGGCTTTTACAACAACACCATCGTTACAACGCAAGACTCGTGCATCGCGGTCGCCGGATCTTCGCTTCAGGGTGGAACTGGGGTGACGGCTGAGAATAACATCTGCTCGGGTACGGGCGGAGGGATCACTGGCGGAAGTGCCTACGCATCCCACAATTACAACGACTACTTCAACGCAGGAGTGAGCTGTCCTGTGAGTGGCGAACCGAACTCCCTTTGTGTGGACCCGAAGTTTGTTTCGACCTCCACTCCGTATTCCGCTTCCAATCTCACGTTGCAAGCGGGATCGCCTGTGGCGACTGTCGGGATTGATCTCGCGTCCATATTTACTGACGACTACTTCGGCACCACGAGAACGACACCCTGGGGCTTGGGTGCATGGGCCCAGACCACATCGGCTTCCGCACCGGCGGCGCCGACTGCTCTTCAGGCAGTAGTCAACTGATATGACGTATAGAATCAGCCCTCGCCGCCCGAGTGGCGACGAGGGCGTGACTTTCCTGTTTTCACCAGTCTATTCGGCCCCGTCGATCCTACCGAGCAGTCTCAAAGCTGATTTCCAAGTAATTTATTGACAGCCAGATCGACAACACCGACGGCCATTTGAACTGGCAGCCGAGCCTGCAACGATCGTCGAACAATGGCGTATACCGACACATCAGAACAATCGGTTGCGAAATGGCTTCAGGCTAGCAAATCCACTTCTGCGAGAGCGGTTGGCTCGATTGATCAGCCCGCGACCTCACAAGTAAAGGGATTTACTCTGCCCGCCGCCATGATGGCAACGTTCTTATTCCTTCAGTTGTTCGACTATCACGCGCTCGGAATGTCGACGGTTACTCCGGATCGAATTGTTTTTCTCGCGATCGCGGGACTCTTTGTTTCGGCCCTCACCAGACGTAAAGTCCGGTCCGTTTCCGTCTCCGGCATCGAGTGGGCCATGATCGCGTTTGGAACCTTGTGCGCTGTCTCGTACATCATCAACAACCCAGACGCTGGCGGGGAGAGGCTCAAGTGGTTGATAACGCTCTTCAACCTCATCGTATGTCCATTCGGAGTCTATATTGTCGCGAAGAACAGCCGCTATGATGCAAGCAAGGTTCTCTGGCTGGTGCGCGCGATTGTCTGGATCGGCGTCTACCTGGCATTTACAGCGACTTTTGAACACTACAGACTCGACGCGCTTGTTTTCCCGAGGTACATCGTCGATCCGCATGTCGGCATTCAATTCGGCCGGGCACGCGGGCCGATGGTGGGTTCCAATCCCATGGGGGAATGGCTGGTCCTCGTTTATCTTGCGATCTGTCTTTATATCCCATACGTAAAAACGCTTTGGCGCATTATGCTGCACGGCCTCATTTTGGTAGTGATAATCGGAATTTACTTCACACTAACTCGGGGAGCATGGATAAGTTTTGCCATTGCCGCATTGCTTGCTGCAACTTTGGGAGGAAAGTTCGGGCGTCCCTCCCGTGCAATAGCGATCGTCGTTACGCTGGCCTTTTTTGCCGGGGTGGGTAGCAAGTTCTCCTTTTCTGGAGACACGCTTTTTTCCAGACGGCTAAACACGATTGATTACAGGCTCTCTAACAATGAAACAACTTACAAGATGGGGATGGCGAACTTCGTGACCGGTGTTGGATATGGAAAGTTCGGTTCAAACTGGCAGAAATACTTTACGAGCAAGCAGGCAGAATTGACAAAAGATCTGACCGACGGCAACCACAACACCTACCTTGGGTTGTTCGCCGACTTGGGTTTTCCCGGGGTTGCGCTGTACGTGACGCTCTTTTGGTTCGTCTTGCGGGACTGCGTTCGCATTCGCAACCGGTTAGAGCGAGAATACGATTTTGAAAGAAACGTTGTCTTAAGCAGCATGGCGCTCGTTGCAATCTTGCTATGGGAAGCGATGTCGGGCGACATGCGATTTAACCCGACGCTCAACACTGTAACGTTTCTTTTTGTCGGAATTAGCGCAAGCATAGGCCTCAATTATCAGAGACAGCGCACCAAAATAGCGTCGGATTAGGACGTGGTAACCAATATGAATGAGAGAGAGTGCCGGATGTCGGATGCGGTCTTTGCGGACATAAGAGAAAACCTGGCGTGCCCGAGACACGGGGCACCGCTGACGATGAAGCCGTTTTTTCCAGCAACTGCCGCACCTTGGCCAGATGGAGAGATGGTTTGCCCACGGGGATGTGGATTCAAGATTCAGGGGGGCATACCCCGTTTCGTTGGGGCAGACACATATGCCTCCTCTTTCGGAGTCCAGTGGAACAAGTATCCGCGCACGGAACTGGATTCGTTTACCGGGAGGTCGTTCACCCGGGAACGCCTGGAGCGCTGTTTGGGAGCACCACTTGCGAGCCTGCGTGGAAAAACAGTTCTTGAATGCGGTTCGGGAGCGGGGCGCTTTACCGAGTTGCTTCTGCAAAATTGTGAAGCGCTGACCTGCCTCGACCTCTCTGCTGCCGTAGATGCAAATTTCAAGAATTGCCGGCCCCTGGCGCCCTACTTGATCATGCAGGGCGATATCAACGCGTCGCCCCTCCCAAAACAGTTTTTCGATGTTGTGGTCTGCCTCGGTGTTATTCAGCACACTTCTAACCCGGAACAGACCATTTCCAATCTGGCCAGTCACGTGAAGCGTGGCGGTTCTCTGGTCATCGACCACTATACGAGAGAGCGTGATTCCAAGACTGGACGCTTTCTCAGTTACTTCGACTATCTGGACATGGCGTACCCGATCCGCGAGCTCTTAAGGCGCATGAAGCCGGAGCGCGCCATCAGAGTCACTAAGCGGTTGACGGCAATCTGCGATCCTATCCGCAGGCAGACTTCCAAGGTCCTATGGGCTGATCGCATCGCGCGGCGTCTTCTTCCCATTGCCTGCTACTACAACAAGTTCCCTGATGTTGACCCAAAGATTGTCTATGAGATGAACGAACTGGACACGTGTGACTGGTTGACCGACTACTACAAATTCTTTCGGTCCCGCGTCCAGATAGGTGCGACTCTTGAACGTTTAGGCCTGGAGGTGGAGAGTTGCGAACTCGGGGGTAACGGTGTAGAAGCTCGCGCGCGGGTGCCCTTGCCTCCAGTTCATGACAACGCCTCTTGTTCTACTTCTTTCGCTATGCACGCATCAATCGACTAGTTCTTCCTCGGTAAAGGCCTAATCGCTTCCTAATGAGCACAAAATATCTAATCAAGAACGCCAGTATCACCACTTTTTGGAGAGCTTTCGGTATTGTCAGCGGAGCAATACTCGATGCGGTGATTCTGGCGCATTTTGGGCTGGGAACCGAAACGGACGCTCTCTTTGCCAGCCTCGCGATTCCGACGCTGATCACATCGGCGCTCGAAATCCAGAGCCCCAAGATACTGATTCCGGCCTTTACGCGGTGCACCGAGGAAGAAGGTAACGAAGCGACCAGCGAACTAGTTTCCGCTCTGGTAACGACTTTTGCGGCGATTCTTGGTCTTTTTGTATTAGTGCTCTTAGTCTTCGCTCACCTGTTGATCCGAGTTCAAGCGCCCGGCTTTCAAGCGAGCGCGATTCACATGGGCGTTCGTTTGTTCCTCTTGTTGGCATGGTTGACGCTACTTCAGGGACTTGCTCCAGTGCTGCAGTCGTTCTTGTATTCTCGGCACCGATATGTGATCCCATCGCTGAGCAAACTGATGACAACCCTGCCGGCGATTCTGGTCGTCAGCCTCTACCATGCCAAACTCGGCATCTACTCGGTAGCGATCGGGATGCTTTTTGGGCCAACGGTACAACTCCTGCAGTTGGCGATCGCGGCAAGGAAGAATGGGCTGCACTGGTCCTTCCGGTGGCGCCCGACAGATCCCAAAGTTCGCGAGATCGTCAAAAACTTCGGACATCCCCTGCTCGGGCACGTGCTCAGTGAGAGCAAGATGTTCATCGAGAATTTTCTCGCCTCTTTGCTCGGTGGCGGAAGTCTGTCAGTTCTTCGCTATGCCAGTCGGATCGTTGAGGCGATTTCCGGAGTGCTCTTGGGTGGGATCGTCACAAGTTCGTTGCCTCTAATATCGGTATACGCTTCGGAGAAGAAATTTGGTGAAATGAAGAAGAGTGTTCTGGATGCGATTCGGCTCATCGCCTTCCTGGCACTACCTGTCTGCTGCTGGCTCATTTTTGTGGGACAGCCGATGATCGTGTTGCTTTTCGAACGAGGGCGATTTTCGCGGATTGACGCCACTCACACGGCAATCATCATTGCTCTTTTGACACCGTACGTGATCTTCGGTCGGCTCATCGGAATCACTCAGACACCGTTTTACGCGAAATTCGACACCAAGACACCCTTGGTCAGCGTTCTTCTATTCTTCGGCCTTTATGCCAGCACGGTTGTGCTCCTGAGCAGGGCAATAGGAATCTATGGTTTCCCGATCGCGGCTTCATTTGCATCTATGATGACTGCGGTGACAATGTCCGCGTTATTGCACCGCGCGTTTGGCCCTTTAGGATGGAAACTGCTTAAGAAGTTCGGATCGCAGATGGCAGTTGTTATGGCGCTCACGATATGTGCATTTGCGATCGGACACACGATCGGCGGCCAATTCCTGTCGGAATCGCTTGGAGGCAAGCTCATTCGTTTTCTTGTCCCGACTACACTCGGGTTTTCTGCGTTCCTGGCCGCCTCGGTTGCTTTCCGGTTGCTGGGGAGAAGGCATCTCGATGTATTGGTCAGTCGATAAGATATATACCAGTGAAAATGCAATCTGGGCTCCTCAAAAAGATGGCATTCCTCCTGTTGAGGATCTCGGCCTTACCATTTCTGCTGCGTGAATTCGTGCAGAGACGGCGAGTGACAATCCTTGTCTATCACAAACTCTCTCCCGTGATGGCTGATGCCCACTTCGCCGCGTTGCGGCGCAAGTACAACATTGTCAGCCTGGCGGATTACTCAGATTTCCGGACGGACTCCACAAAGAAATTGCCCCCGAAAGCGCTGATCGTGACTCTCGACGACGGCCATAAGGGTAACTATGCGCTCAAACCGGTTCTGGAAAAATACCGAATCCGGCCAACAATATTTCTGTGCAGTGGTCTGGTCGGCACGAACCGGCACTTCTGGTTCGAGACTGAGATGGCCGGCAGCACGCGGCAGGAGCTAAAGCGCGTTGGCGATAGCGAGCGTCTCGATGTGTTGGAGAAGTTCGGGTTTTCCGAACAGAAGGAGTATCCAAGTCGACAGGCTTTATCGGCGAGTGAGATCCAAGACATGAGGTCCGTTGTGGATTTTCAGTCCCATACAGTTCTTCACCCGATCCTCCCGCAATCTTCAGGAGTTCGGGCGTTCAGGGAGATTTCTGACTCGAAGGCACAGCTTGAGGAACGGTTTGGATTTTCGATTAATGCCCTGGCCTACCCAAACGGTGATTACTCTGAGCGCGAGATAGAGTCCGCGAAGAAAAGCGGCTATCAGTACGCGCTGACGCTCGACTTGGGTTTCAATACGCGGTCCACGCCGGCGTTCCAATTGAAGCGAATTTGTATCAACGACGACGCTGGACTCGACGAGCTCTTGGTGAAGGCCAGTGGCCTGTGGGGTTTTTTGAGGCAAGGCTTGCGAGTCGGTTCTAGGGCCAAGTCGTCGGCACGCGGCCTCCTCGGCGAACATGACAGGCCCCGATGCCAGGACGTTCCCGATGAAAATTAGACAAAAGCAAATCTTACGGTCGATATTCTCGCTAAAGGGGAATTTTGCCCCTGGGATCGCCGCACCGAAAAAGATTTTTGACGGAGTCGAAATTGCGCCATTTTGGAACGCTTGCAGCGCGGCGGTGTCGATCTCGGCAGATTTCGAGTTGAATTGGGCCTTTCGGAGTCTGTTGGCCGATGAACGCGATCATCTGGGGACAACCGAGCGCCAAAATGTACCTTATATTCTCTCCCTGCTGAACGAGTTCTCCATGCCCATCACCTGGGCGACGGTGGGCCACCTCTTTCTCTCGTCCTGCAACGGTAATGGGAAATATGCCCACGCGGAAATGCCGCGACCGCCGCTCAATAATTTGTGGCAAGGCGATTGGTACATGCACGACCCGCGTACCGATCTTTGTCGCGATCCCCTCTGGTATGCACCCGACCTGATCGAACAGGTCAATCGAGCGAAGGTAGGGCACGAAATAGGGTCACATTCGTTCAGCCACATTGACTTTTCACCTCAGACTTCCAATCGCGAACTTGTACGGCGTGAATTGGAACAGTGCCTCGCTGTCATGCGCCCGCTCGGGCTAAAACTTCGATCGCTCGTTTATCCGTTTAACAGTATGGGACACTGCTACCACGACCTTTTGCACGAATTCGGCGTGATTGCTGTCCGCCACAGGGATGACAAGATCAGGCTGTCGTACCCGGAGCGAAGTTCTCCGGGGGTATATAAGATTTATGAAAGTATGAACCTTCGCTCCGCGAGCTACTATACGTACCGAGACAAGGCAGAACTATTCATAGACGCGGCCATCGAAGGTGGGTCGGCCTATCATTTGTGGTTTCACCCCTCAGATCCGCATTCGGTTTTCCAAACCGAATTTTCCGGGATACTGCAGATCATTCAGCGGCAGCGTGAGGCTGGTAATGTCTGGGCCGTGACAATGGGGGACTTGGCCTCATATTGCGAAGCCAGAGAATGCGTCACGGTGCACTCCAGTACTGTCGAAGGCAAAAGGATTCTTGAGATCCGAAGTTCGCTGGATACGGAAAAGTACGGTACTCCAGAGGTAACGTTGGTGATTCCGGAGGAATCCATGCCCAGGTACATTCGACAACGGGTCGGTGGGACGATGACTGAGCTTCGGCCGGGCCGAGAATGCACCAGAAGAAATGGCTCACTCATCCTGAATCTGCCGGCGATCAGCCAAACCGTTGCGTTGTCTTAATTAATGTATGACTACTTCATTTAAACAGACTATTCCGGGACGTTGTAAATCTCGGAGATTTATAACACTGGGAACCAAATAATTCATGTGTGGCATATCCGGTTTTTGGGTCAGACCTCGAGATTCGCGTGATGTATTGTTAACGCAGATTTCAGCCATGAACGACACCCTGAGTCATAGAGGGCCGGATGATAAGGGAGTTTGGCTGGATGAGCAGCAGGGAATAGGCCTCGGCAACCGCCGTCTCTCCATTCTCGACTTATCCGAAAGTGGCCATCAACCAATCTTCTCAAGCTGCGCTCGATAC
The DNA here is from genome assembly GCA_963807095.1 of uncultured Acidobacteriota bacterium. Lineage (GTDB taxonomy): Bacteria > Acidobacteriota > Terriglobia > Terriglobales > Acidobacteriaceae > Sulfotelmatobacter. Next base: position 51,978 of record CAWEAF010000011.1, read on the forward strand.
GTCATTGCCTATAACGGAGAGGTCTACAATTTTGGATCGATTCGTCAAGATCTAGAACGTGAAGGCAAAACCTTTCGGAGCCAAACTGACACTGAAACGATTGTAGAGGCGTGTGCTGCTTGGGGACTGCCGAAGACGCTGCAACGGCTGAATGGCATGTTTGCCTTCGCTCTCTGGGATCGAAAAAACCGGACCCTTAGCTTAGTACGCGACCGCCTCGGGATTAAGCCGCTGTACTACGGCCGCTTCGGAACGACGATAGTATTTGGTTCCGAACTGAAGGCTCTGGTAGCGCACCCCGCTTTCCGAAAAGAGATAGATAGGGATAGCCTTGCGTTGTTCTTTCGACACGGGTACATACCTAGTCCGTACACAATTTACAAGGGGGTTCGAAGGCTGCCACCAGGGCACACGCTAACTTTGTCTGGTACTGATGACGCTCTTGAGAGCGTGCCTTACTGGTCAGCGAAATCTCTGGAGCCCTTCGAAGATGGTCAGTTCTCCGATGCGGAGGCGACCTCACATCTTGACACTCTCCTTCGAGACGCAGTTCGCCTTCAGATGGTTTCTGATGTCCCGCTGGGAGCGTTCCTGTCAGGCGGAGTTGATTCGTCGACGGTTGTGGCCCTAATGCAGGCGCAGAGCAAACAGCGCATCCGGACATTTTCTATCGGCTTCGAAGAAAAGGACTACAACGAAGCCGATTATGCCAGCGCCGTTGCAAAGTACCTAGGAACGGATCACGTTAATCTATACATCTCTCCGGACCAGGTGGCTGAGTCAGTTCAGAAACTTCCAGAGATGTACGACGAACCATTTGCAGATTCGTCACAAATACCAACTCATCTTCTATCGAAGCTTACGCGGGAACACGTAACGGTATCGTTGTCGGGAGACGGCGGCGACGAGCTTTTTGGTGGATACAATCACTACCAGCAGCTCGATCGCCGTTGGAGAATGCTGAGCAGAGTTCCGCGGTCATTTTTGGAACTCGGAGCGAAGGCGGTCAATTCTTTTTTGCTTTCGCCTGACGTCTACCATAACGGAGGCAGCTACCGGATGTGGACGACGTTCCGCAATATTCCCGGCATCTTGGAGTCTCGTTCGCCCGAATCGCTTTCTCATCACTGCCTATCCCACTGGCGGGCACCAGCCGCCGTTGTGACCGATAGTTTCGAACCCATCACGGTGTTCACCGACGAGGACCAGTGGACAAAGACGTCTGACCCGCTTCACAGGATGATGTATCTAGACCTGGTGACTTATCTTCCTGACGATATTCTCACCAAATTAGACCGCGCCAGTATGGCAGTCAGCCTCGAAGCCCGCGTTCCGCTCCTGGACCACCGGGTAGTGGAATTTGCAATGCAGTTGCCGCCAACTCTGAATTTTCGTAATCAAAAGGGCAAATGGCTGCTGCGTCAAGTTCTGCAGCGCTATGTTCCGAAGAAGCTCTATGACCGCCCCAAGATGGGTTTCTCTGTCCCAATCGGAGCGTGGTTGCGCGGAACACTGCGGCCTTGGGCAGAAGAGCTTCTGGGAGAACATCTTGATGCCCAGACAGGCTTACTCGATGCAGCATCGATTCAACAGAAATGGATCGAGCATGTTAATGGGGATAATGAATGGAGTCAGCAACTGTGGAGCGTTCTGATGTTTCTGTCATGGTACCGACGCTGGATGACCTAGAAATACAAAGCTGCGGCCTCGATTTCGACCGTCCATGTAACCTCGTGCAACGATGAGAGTCCTTTACTATACCGATAGCCTTCGCCTAGGTGGCAAAGAGCGTCAACTTGTCGAACTTCTGAAAGGATTGCGGAATCGAGAGGTCGACTTACTCCTTGTTTGCATGGACCGTGGGGAGTTCTACGAGCCCGATGTGAAGGCGTTGTCGATCCCGATGAAGTACTTGTTTCGAAAGATACGATGGGATCCATTCGTTATCCAGGGTTTCTTTCGCATCGTTAAAGAGTTCAACCCAGACATCATCCACACCAACAGTATGATGAGTTCGGCATACGCCCTCCCCGTCGCCAAGCTGTTGGATGTGCCGCTAATAAACGGCTCGATTCGAAATTGCTTCCAAAATGCATCACTTCGCTGGAAGGTGGAGCGAGCGGTCCTCTCAATGTCGGACTTCCGAATTGCGAATTCAATCGCTGGCCTCGAAAGTAGGGGATTTACGCCGGATTCGGGAAAGAATTTTGTCATTCACAATGGATTTGATCTGTCGCGCGCCGACTTTGAGGATGCCCCAACGGAAGCCAGTGGTCTGGACAGGGCAAACGGCGACGACCAGGTTGGAATGATCGCAGAATTCAGGCCAGATAAGGATTTCAAGACATTTCTGCTGTCGGCGCGGCGGGTGTTAGGCAGACGGCGGAACGTGGTCTTCGTCACCGTAGGCGATGGCGAAACGCTAGAACCCATGAAAGCGATGATGTCGGACATAGGCGAGAGGGTCCGGTTCCTGGGCCGACGAAAAGATGTTGAGAGGATCACGAGGTCGTTCTCGGTCGGGGTTCTAGCATCGTTTACCGAAGGTATCTCCAACTCCATCATGGAATACATGGTGATGGCGAAGCCCGTTGTGGCCACCGATTGCGCCGGGTCAAGGGAGATCGTGCGCGACGGAGAGACTGGGTTTCTCGTGCCGCCACAAGATGATGCCGCGCTCGCGGAGAAGATCGAGTACTTGCTAGCTAACCCTGAGAAGGCTCGAAGAATGGGGTTGGCCGGCAGAAAATATATTGAAGAACATTTCTCCCTAGGTACCATGGTTGACAAGACCGTCGAGATCTACGAACTCGCAATTGAATCTGCAAAGGGTTTCAACCAACCGGTTCTTAGAACCGAATAGAATGTGCAGCCTCGTGCATCCAAAGGGTACCGACTTGTGCGGCGGGCAGCTTGGAAGGGCCACAGGCGCCCACAGATCTTGCAGAGTTGCCATCAGGATGCGACGTCTCTTCTCGAAGGCCCCTTAAAGTTCTGTTCGTAACGAACATGTATCCGAGCGCTGGCAACCCCGGTGCGGGCGCGTTTGTGCACCAACAAGCGCACTACCTTCGAAAAGCAGGCCACCAAATCGATATTCTTCACATCGACGGAACACATTCGCGACTGAAATATCTCACATCGTCACTGCAGGTTCGCGCTCGAACGAGAAAGCTGGCGTACGACGTAGTGCACGCACACTATGGATTGTCTGGTTTTCCTGCGCTCTTTCGGTACAAGACGCCGCTAGTTGTAACTCTGCACGGGAGCGACGCGCTGATTGGTCACGTTCAGCCATTCGTCAGTAAGGTCGTATGCTCTATCGCGGATGCGACAATCGTCGTTTCGAAAAAGATTTCCGCACGAGTCGCCGGGACGGTGATTCCATGTGGTGTTGACCTCGAGGTCTTCAGGCCTCTCGACAGGGCCCAGGCGCGCGCTCATCTTGGACTGCCTGCCGAGGGACGGCTTGTGCTCTTTCCGTTTGATCCGCAGCGGAAGATCAAGCGATTCGATCTCGCGCAGTCGGCGATCGCGGAACTCCAGGATTCCGCTACTCAAATACTCACAGTCTCCGGAAAGCGGAACGAAGACATGCCTTGGTATTACAATGCGGCCGATGTCATGCTGTTGTGTTCAGAATCCGAGGGTTCGCCTACCTCGGTCAAGGAAGCCTTGGCGTGCAACCTCCCAGTTGTTTCGACCGATGTTGGTGATGTTCGCGAGATTATGAGTGGAATTGAGGGATGCGAGATTTGCGAAGGCAACGTAAAAAGCCTAGCACGTGGATTGAAGCGCGTCTTTGAGCGGCGAAAATTCCAGTCTTTTGTGGGTTGTTCTTCGATGCTGCGATACGATCAAAAACGTGTTGTAGCTGCCATCGTAGATGTGTACGAGCGTGCCATTCACCGCCGACTCGCCAGTGAGGCCTAGATTGGCGATACGCGCAGGCTTGGTTTAAAGTTGTTATCAGTGGGGTCCTTCACAAGTAGAAGGATTCAAGCGCGATGATTGCGCAGCGGTGTTAGCCGTCGCCATCCCATTTCCCTTCATCCTATGTCGTCACTAGCAGACCTGTTCATCAACACTGACGGACCGTGCGAGACGTCTGAAGAGCTCGAAAAGAACCTATTCGACTGCTTGCGGCTCAAGAACGGCGTCTATAAGACCACGTATGCCCACCGGCTCGATGATCTGAACGCCTGGGCAGCGCATTACCTGCCAGAAGCACAGCCACTTCGGCTCTTGGATGTTGCCATTTCCTCGGGTACGAGCACGCTCGAGTGGGTAGAGTCCTTGGAACAGGCCAAACGCAACTACCACATGACGGGGAATGATCTTACAATCGGCGGGTTCTTGGTGTCCTTCGGGGACCGACTGCACGTCGTTCTTGATCATACCGGGTGGCCACTTCTTTACGAGGTTGATGGGCAATGGTTATCAAATCCACCGCGCAAGAGACATCTTCTGCGCCATCCCCTCGCATTGGCCTTTTTCAAATGCGCTCTGTTTCGTTTGGCACACAGACGCGATAGACCCGAAGACAGACGAAATCAGCGAACGTTTGGAATACCCACCACGATTCGTCCGATCAATTTGGTTACGCCACGCTTGAGTAGCCATCCGCGGGTGACCATCAAAGAAGGAAACATCCTGACGGAATCATGGCTAGAGGGACAATTTCACGTGATTCGTGCAGCCAATATCCTGAACCGCAGGTACTTCGACGATGAGGCATTGACCAAGATTTTGAACAACCTCCGTCAGCACTTGGCTACAGACGGTATTCTGATCGTTTGTCGCACCGTTACCGACCAGAAAGCAGTAAATCACGCAACAATCTTTCGACTGGGCGAAGGCAGACGATTTGAACTGGTGTCAAGGATGAATGGCGGCTCCGAGATTGAGAATCTGATTCTGCAGATGCCGGGGTCCGATGACAAGGAATCGCTGCGGACAATTCCGGATTGTGCGATTTGACGACTATGATGGGCAATAATTGTACTGCGAGCCTGCGCTGGCTCAAGTGCAGTGCAGAGGGTCGGATCCACGGCGCGCCGGGTCTCCGCCACATCGGCGCGCATCGACAAGGGGAGGAAGTACATGAGGGTTAGCGTGTTCGGTATTGGTTACGTGGGGTGTGTGACGGCCGCCTGTCTGGCACGGGAAGGCCACGACGTGATCGGCGTGGACGTGGATTCGTTCAAGGTTCGGTCGATCATGGAAGGGCGATCTCCTTTCTTTGAGCCCGGTCTTGACGATTTGATCCGGAAAATGGTTCTGGCGGGACGCCTGCGGGCGACAACGGATCACACTGATGCAGTGCAAAACAGCGATATAGCTCTGATTTGTGTGGGAACGCCCACCAACTCGGATGGCTCCATTCGATTGGATTATCTGAGACACGTTTTTACAAACATCGCACTGGAACTGCGGACCTTGAATCGCTACTTTGTTTTGAGCCTCAGGAGCACCGTTCTTCCCACCGCATTGACCGAAGAGCTAGTACCACTCGTCGAAGCGCACTCGTTAAAGTCTGTCGACGAACATTTCGGCTTTGTTTACAATCCCGAGTTCTTAAGGGAGGGAATAGCCCTGAATGATTTTCATGATGCCCCCTGGACGATTATCGGTACGACAGAGGCACGGGCCGGAGATATCGTTGCAGACCTCTACAAGAACCTGAAGGCTCCAATTATCCGGACAGATCTGAAGACAGCGGCCCTGGTGAAATACTTCAGTAATACGTTTCACGCTCTCAAAGTGGTCTTCGGCAACGAGGTCGGGGCCCTTTGCCGCGAACTGGGAGTCGACGGTGCCGAAATGATGAGGGTCTTCTGCCAGGACACAAAGCTCAACATCTCACCAAAATATCTTAAGCCGGGATTTGCGTTCGGTGGTTCTTGCTTGCCGAAAGATGTGAAAGCACTTGTCTCCGAGGTCGGTAAGCGTGGGCTGGAGCTCCCGGTTCTGGGCTCCATCCTCCACAGCAACGAAATCCATTTGAAACGCTGTATCCAGGCCGTAGCCGAATCAGGCCGGCGTCGAATCGGTCTAGTGGGCCTTTCCTTCAAAGAAGGGACAGATGACCTGCGCGAGAGCCCTGCTGTCGAACTTGCTGAACGGCTGATCGGGAAAGGTTTTGACGTGAGAATCTACGAGCCCACAATCGGGCAGGGGCGACTCCACGGCACGAATCTGAGTTTCATCGAAAAATCAATTCCTCATATTTGGAAACTGCTGGTCGGCAACCTCGAGGACCTGTTTCAGCATGCGGAAATTCTGGTCGTGATGCAGAACTTGACTAAGCCAGAGGACTTCAAACATTTCTCCGAGATGAGACGCGAGCAGACCTGTATCGACTTGGTGCGTACGCTCTCGCCCGATAGCGTCAATGGCGAGTATATAGCGATAGACCTGCCCGTGCGTCAGCCGCAAGTCAACGCGAGTACGATAGGAACGATATAGCCTTATATCGATCGCCAGGAATGCGTGCTGTGCGCAATTGCTAAGCGTTATAAACTTCTCCAGGAAGGCAGATTGTATTGAAACGGAAGGTTCTCATCATCGTAGAAAACATGCCCGTTCCGCAGGATTTTCGGGTCTGGAAAGAAGCTCGGTCGCTGCACGATGCGGGATATGAGGTTACTGTGCTTTGCCCGAAGGGAAAAGGCGCCAACCAGACTTACGAATCGCGAGATGGGATACACATTTACCGTCATCCGATGCCCGATGAGGGTAATAGTCCTGCGGGTTATGTTTGGGAATATTCCTGCGCTTTATTCTGGGAGTTTTTGTACTCGTGGTGGATATACCTTCGGCGTGGCTTCCATGTGATCCAGGGATGCAATCCGCCAGACGACATTTTTTTGGTTGCGTTGCCGTTCAAGCTCTTCGGTGTGAAATACATATTCGATCACCACGATGTGAATCCCGAGTTGTATTTTTCCAAATACGAGAGGAAGGACTTCCTTTACAGGGCGCAGGTTTGGCTGGAACGAGCAACGTTTCGGTGCAGTGACGTAGTGATGTCGACGAACCATAGCTATCGTGAAGTGGCAATCAAACGCGGAGATTTAGCTGAAGATTGCGTATTCGTCGTCCGTAACGGGGTAGATCCGGAGAAGTTCAGGCCTGTTTCACCAAATCCCAAGCTCAAACGCGGTAAGCGCTTTCTGGTTGGGTATGTCGGGAATATGAGTACCCAGGAAGGCTTAGACATTCTTATAGATGTAGCCTTGAGATTCAAGAACGCGGGCCGTACTGATGTGCAGTTTACCTGTGTCGGCGGTGGGCCTGGTTTGCCCGAATTGCGGAAGTTGGTTGAGATCAAGAATGTCGGCGACATCCTTACGTTCACTGGCAGAATACCCGACGCCGAACTACTGGAAATCCTTTCCACGGCAGACATCTGTGTTAATCCCGACAAACCCTGTCCCATGAACAGCATGTCAACCATGATTAAGATCATGGAGTACATGGCCCTAGGCAAGCCGATTGTGCAATTTGAGGGAATAGAGGGCCGATTCAGTGCCCAGGAATCATCTTTGTACAGCGATGGGGCTGACCATGCCGCCGATTTTGCGGACAAGATTGTCTGGTTGCTTGATCATCCGGAGGAGAGAACGCGAATGGGTGCGTTCGGCCGCAGACGCATTGAGAAGGAACTTGCGTGGGAATACTCGGTCGAGAAACTCCTCGCCGCATATGAAAAGGCCTTCAGTAAAGTGCGCGGCAAATACTCGTTGGAGTCGGATCCCTCTAGACCTTCACAGCATTACGAGGCGTGACTCCGGAAGTCAGGGTGAAGTTCGAGGCAAAGGCCGTGCTGCCAGGTGCCTGCCTTGGAGCTTGATCGCGAACAATAGCGGTCTCAGCCCCTCGCCCGTCAGGGCTGCGCCTTGGCAGCAAATTGCGACGGATCGCGGTACACGCTGCAGCCCGAGACATCGACATAGCACAAATGGGGGATTGAATAACCTGGCAACAACGGTATTCTAGACCAGACAAGACCCCGAGTGGACGGGGTCGAAAAGCAAGAAGTACACCCGGCCCTAGTCCCAGTTTTCAAGATTGGTTTCATATTGTGCACGGCTGCGGTCTGATAGTTCCCCCCTTTCCAGCTAGCCGGCTTGGAGTTTCGGAGCCCTTGGCCATCAGCAAGCGTCTTTGTGAATATTTCCGGTGTCCCGAGCGATATGCTTCCTTCGCCCTGAAGGAACCTCTTTGCTCGAAGCCCGCCTACTTCAAGTTCAGCGGCAACACTCTTTACGGACGGCATGGCGGCCCTGAATCAACGGGTACGAGCGCCACCGACGCCGGTTCCAATCTGGAATCCACCACTGAAAACGGCACGGTTCGTCTTCCATTTGACGCGGACGAAGTTGTCGACAATCTCAGGCTCGAAAAATACGGCGATCCGTTGGATCATGGCCATCCTGCCAATTCCTTTGTCGGGCAAGCCTATTATCTGGTTCGCCCGCTGATGCCGGTGAGAGTCCGTCGAGTTCTTCAGAAGGCGCGGTTGAATAGCTGGCATGATTTGAAGTTTCCACAATGGCCAGTAGACCGGACAGTCGATGGCACGATGTCTGATCTGCTGCTGTCATCTCTGCGAGCACATCGAGTCGACAGGATTCCATTCATCTGGTACTGGCCGAATGGCGCGACTGGAGCCGCTGTGTTGACCCATGATGTGGAAACGACGCTGGGCCGCGACTCTTCAGCCAGTCTCATGGATATCGACGACTCATTCGGGATGAAGGCTTCGTTTGAGGTTGTGCCCGAGAAGCGATATGAGGTACCTCAGTCTTATATCGATTCCATTTGGAAGCGTGGATTTGAAGTTGCCGTACACGATTTGAATCACGACGGCCACCTTTTCAAAGACCGCGAGATTTTCATGGAACGCGCCCAAAAGATTAATGCCTACCGGAAAGAATTTCGGGCCGACGGCTTTCGGGCCGCCGTGCTTTACAGGAATCAGGAATGGTACGACGCTCTTGATTTTTCTTATGACACCTCGGTCCCGAACGTCGCGCACCTTGACCCTCAGCGCGGCGGTTGTTGCACAGTGATGCCATATTTTGTCGGAAAGCTTGTGGAATTGCCGGTAACAGCCACGCAAGACTATTCGCTGTTCCACATCCTGGATGACTATTCGATCAACCTCTGGAAGCAGCAGATTGACCTCATTCTCGAGAGCCATGGATTGATCAACGTGATCATCCATCCGGACTACAGTGTCACGGCGCGCGAGAGGGCAGTCTTTGAGGGCTTGCTATCACATCTGGCGAAGGTGCGCGATGAGCGTGGTGTCTGGACGGCGCTGCCGAAGGATGTTGCAGCGTGGTGGAGACAGCGCTCGGAAATGAAGCTGATTGAGGGCGAAAACGGATTGCGGATCGACGGTGAGGGTAAGGACCGGGCTCGGATTGCCTATGCCTCCGAGAAGGATGGCCGGCTGGTCGTCGAATTGGCTTCAACCCAGCCTGGTTGTCTGGTGGGGAACGCGAATTAAGGTTGGATCGGAAAAGAAAGCAAAGGGGACTCAGTTCAGCCGTGAACAATAAAACTGTGGGCACAACTCTTGTGGGGAAGAGGAATGTTGTCGGGCTCTCGCAATGTGACGTCGCGGTGATTGGTGCGGGGCCGTACGGGCTCTCCGTGGGCGCGCACATGAAAGCGAAAGGCATTGCTGTGCGGGTTTTCGGGGAACCCATGGAGTTCTGGGCCAAGAAGATGCCCGAGGGAATGCTGCTACGTTCGCCGCGGGTAGCGTCAAATCTGTCTGATCCCGACGGCGCGTTTACTTTGGACGCTTACGAAGAGGCTTCAAAGACTGCGCCCAGCGCTCCTGTGCCGCTTGACACGTTCGTTCAGTACGGCCGCTGGTTCCGTCATCAATTGGGATCAGATCTGGACCAGAGGTCCGTGTCGGGGCTCGACAGGGACGAACCAGGGTTCCGGCTGACGCTTGCAGATGGAGAGCAAGTACGCGCGAATCGAGTCGTGATCGCGGCAGGGATAGGTCCATTCAAGAAAAAGCCGGCGGTCTTCAAGCATTTGCCGTCAGAGCATGTGAGCCATTGTTACGAGGGACGGGAAATTCGAAAATTTGCAGGCAAGCGAGTCGTCGTGATCGGAGGAGGGCAGAGCGCACTAGAATCCGCCGCGTTGCTGCACGAATCGAGCGCAGACGTAGTGGTCATTGCGCGACAGGAACAGATCAACTGGATCGGCCAACACGGTTGGTTGCACCACATGGGACCGATCTCGAAGATGCTCTATTCTCCTCACGACATTGGACCGGTTGGCATAAGCCGTCTCGTAGCTTATCCGAAGATCATGAGCATGGTTCCATTGAAGCTGCGAGACAAGAATCCGCACTCGAGCCGTGCGGCCCGCCGGCGCCAAATGGCTTCCGGAGCGATTGAGGAGCGTGAAGATCACGGTCGGGCGTGGCGTCGCGGATGCGAGGATGGTTGGGGACGAAGTAGTGCTCAAACTCGACGATGGTAGCGAGCGGAAGGTCGACCACGTTTTGCTGGGCACGGGCTACCAGGTCGATATAGCCAAGTATAACTTCTTGCCGGCGGAACTGACTCGCAGTATTGAGCAGTTTGACGGTTATCCGAAACTGGACAGAGGGTTTAGCTGTTCCGTGCCGGGGTTGCACTTTGTCGGTGCCACCGCAGCCAGGAGCTTCGGGCCGTTGCTCTACTTCGTGGCCGGCACGGATTTTGCGTCAAGAGAGTTGATGTCGTATCTGTTGAAGTACCCTGCGTAGCTTGGGGCTGCGTGGTCTGGGGTTGGGGAAAATTCACTGTGGGGGCGAGCCAAATGGGGCAAGGGGCGGCCATTGGGGCGGTTGTAATTGGTGGGGATCATCCAGGACTGGGGATTGCCAGGAGTTTGGGGCGTAGAGGGATTCCTGTCGTCGTAATTGATGATCAGTTCCCCATTTCTCAATTCTCCAAATACGTGAGCCGGGTCGTGCGGGTAAAGGATCTGCGCGACGAAGATCGCACGGTCGAGAGTGTGCTGGAGGTCGGCCGGCGGTACGGGTTAGAGGGTTGGGTGTTGTTCCCGACACGGGACGAGACGGTAGCTGCATTTTCGCGCCACCGGGCGCGACTCGCCGAGTTCTTCCGAGTCACGACTCCGGAATGGGACACGGTGCGGTGGGCATGGGACAAGAAGAATTCGTACGCCCGCGCTGAGCAGTTGGGCATTCCCGTGCCGCGGACTTATAATCCCCGGTCAGAAAGGGAACTCGAGGCTCTCTACAGTCGCCTACCCTTAGCCGTCAAACCGGCCATCAAAGAAAATTTCTTCTATGCGACAGGCGCCAAGGCGTGGCGGGCAGAAACTCCTGCGCAACTCAAGCATTTGTATCAGAAGGCGGCTAAACAGATAAAGCCGGAAGAAATCATGTTGCAAGAGATCATTCCTGGAGGTGGGGAAAGACAGTATTCGTATTGCGCTTTCTTCCGGAACGGTGAGGCGCACGCCACGTTAGTGGCCAGGCGATTGCGTCAGCACCCGCGAGAATTCGGCCGGGCCGCAACATACGTAGAGACTATCGACAATCCAGAGGTGGTTGAGCTTTCCGAGCGATTCTTACGAGGGATCGACTACTACGGATTGGTGGAAGTCGAGTTCAAGCAAGATCCTCGCGACGGCCAGTTCAAGTTGCTCGACGTGAACGCGCGCACCTGGGGATTCCACAGTTTGGGTGCAGCGGCAGGTGTTGACTTTCCATACCTGTTGTACGCAGACCAGGTGGGAGAGGCGCCCGGCAATTTCCGCGCCAAGGCGGGAGTGGGATGGCTACGGCTCATCACCGATCTGCCTACAGCCGTCTCGGGACTATGGAATCGGGATTTCAGTTTCGGAGCATATTTGAGGAGCTTGAGGCGAACCGGCGTGGAGTCGGTGTTCTGCGCAAAGGATATCCTCCCTTCGTTGGCGGAGGTCCTCATGCTTCCCTATCTAGTGGCCAAGAAATACGTCGTGAAGTCCGGTCCTCATGCTGAACCTCAGGCCAAGGGTGGCCGTGTGAGGTCTCGAGTCCCGGTTCGCGAGTCCTGTTAAGGTTCCGAGCTGGCGGCACAGCACTTCTATCTTGGATCTGATCTGCGGACCCAACGTGTTTCGCAGGCTTCCAAGGTAGACGTGGTAATTGTTTGTTGATGAAGCGGGTCCCGCAACTCGATTCTGTCCGTGGTCTGGCGGTGCTGATTGTTCTCCTGCACAACACGGACAAGTATCGCTACACGGGCTTCCTGGCCCAGTATGGCTGGATGGGCGTGGATCTCTTCTTCGTGCTCTCGGGCTTCCTGATTACGGGAATTCTCCTGGAGACGAAGGCGGCAGACGGTTACTTCCGCAAGTTCTACGCGCGACGCTGCCTTCGGATTTGGCCACTCTACTACTGCGCGCTTCTTTTTATGTTCGTCGTCGTTCCGCTTCTGCGTCCATCGGAAGCATCGCGCATATTCGAGCCTCGATCGATGCCATGGTGGGCATACCTTGTTTATCTGCAGAATTTCTTGGTTCCCTCTATCACCAATGCGACTGGACTCCTCGGAGTAACTTGGTCCCTTGCTGTGGAGGAGCAGTTTTATGCGGTCTGGCCGATCATTGTTCGCTATTGCAGTGAAGCGCAACTCCGCAAAGTAACGATTACTTTGATCTGCTTCAGCCCAGTCCTTCGCTTTTTCCTCGTGCATCGCGGCTTTAACGTTTACCCGAACACATTCTGCCGGTTGGATGGATTAATGGCGGGTGCACTGCTCGCCCTGACGCTACGATCGAAGACTTTCTCTCGAGATGCTTACGTCCGCCCGGCGTGGATAGCCCTCCTCATTGCATCACCTCTTGCTTTGATTACCACCCATCGGGTGGAGTGGGCCGTGTATTCATTTACGGCGTTGGCCTCAGTCTCTTTCGTGTATCTTGCTTTGTGCTCCAAGCAGAAATGGCTGCAAGCGATCCTGGGTAATCGATTCCTGATCTATACGGGCACGATCAGCTACGGAATTTACTTGCTGGAGAAGATTCCGACAGACATGGCGATGTCGCTGCATGTCGACACACATCCCGTACTTGTGTTGCCGCTCACGGCCCTTGCCACCTACGGATTGGCAATGCTTTCCTGGAACCTGTTGGAGAAGCCGCTCCTGCGATTTAAGCGCTTCTTTGAAGTCAATCGGCCAGTGGCGCGAACTGGTGATCCGGCGTTGGTTCCGGCCCCGTGAGTAGCCGAGCACCTGCGGTTAGTCTTCGTCTATGGTAATGCAAGTATAAGAAAATACGCCAGTTGTAGCGATAGCGCGCTTTCTGGCAATTAGCATCTCGGTGTGATATAAATCACATGTAAGGTTTTTCATCCCCTGCCCGTTCCCCCCAAAGTGCAAGCGAGTCCCACGTTCTCTAATCAATTAGAGGAGCCTTTTTCACTATGCATGAAGTTGCAATCGTTGGAGCAGGCCCCTATGGCCTCTCGATAGCCGCCTACCTTCGCAAGCGCGGTTTGTCATTCCGCATTTTTGGTCCCGCGATGGACACCTGGATTTCGCACATGCCGAAGGGAATGTGCTTGAAGTCCGACGGCTTCGCGTCGGATCTATACGACCCCGACGGAGCTCTTACGCTCAAGAAGTACTGTGCCGAGCGCGGTATCCCGTATGCCGACATGGGACTTCCGGTTCGTTTGGAGACGTTTACCGAATACGGACTGGCTTTCCGTGATCGATTGGTGCCGGAACTGGAGAACAAGAAGGTAGTTGGGATTAAGCGGACGCAGGACGGCTTCTCGCTCACGCTCGACAGCGGTGAAACCTTCTCGGCACGGCGCGTGGTCCTGGCTGTTGGGGTCACACATTTCGAGTATCTGCCAGAGAATCTTTCGCACCTGCCAGCGCAGTTCCTTTCGCACAGTGCGCGGCATCGCGAGGTGGCTGCGCTGAAGGGGCGCAACGTGGTCGTAGTTGGCGGTGGCGCCTCGGCTCTCGATCTTGCCGGCCTTTTGCACGAAGCGGGTGCAAACGTTCAGCTGGTTGCGCGTAAGAAGGAATTGAAGTTCCACAGCAAGCCCACCGGCAAACCGCGCTCGTGGTGGAAAAAGCTTCGTCATCCTGACTCTGGATTAGGGCCTGGAATGCGCTCGCGGTTTTTCGCGAATGCGCCCTGGGCGTTTCAATTCTTGCCCGAGAACCTGCGAATTAATTTTGTAAAACGCACGCTCGGACCTTCGGGTGGCTACTTCGTTCACGACATGGTTGTCGGGAAAGTGCCGTTGCACTTGGGATACACGATTGAAGGCGCCGAGGTGAAGGGAAGCAACGTGCATCTCCAGTTGCGGTCTGAGGACGGTTCCTCGAAGGAAATGGTGGCGGAGCACGTGATTGCGGCAACAGGCTACAGGGTGGATCTCAAGCGCCTGGGCTTTCTGAGTGACGAACTGCGATCCGAGGTTCGCACCGCCGCCGGTTCACCGATTCTTTCTCGCGGGTTTGAATCGTCGGTGCCCGGCTTGTACTTTGCCGGTCTTGCAGCCGCTAACAGTTTCGGCCCGGTCATGCGTTTCGCATTCGGAGCGGGCTTTGCGGCTAAGCGCATCACTGCGGCGTTGACGAAGGCAGCTGCCCGGCATCCGGCGCAGGTTCCTGCCGTTCAGTACGCCGTAAACGAAAAGTAAACGTTTGTGGGCCAGTCTAACGGGGTTTATCTGGGAATGAAGAGAGAGACGATCGCCATCCATGTGGGATACGACGGCGATCCTGCAACGAAAGCCGTCGCCGTTCCGATTTATCAGACGGTCGCTTTCGAGTTCGACAGCGCCGAACACGGAGCTGCGCTGTTCAACCTTGACGTTCAGGGGAACATCTACACCCGGATCGGTAATCCCACCAACACCGTGCTCGAAAAGCGCGTGGCAGCGCTGGAAGGCGGGGTTGACGGGCTGAGCGTGAGCTCGGGAATGGCGGCGATTGAATACGCGCTCATCAACATCGCCGAATCGGGGAACAACATTGTTGCGACTCCACAACTGTATGGCGCCAGCTACACGCTACTTGCGCACATCTTTCCAAAACGCGGAATTGAAGGGCGTTTTGCACAGACCGACCGGCCCGAAGATATCGAGAAACTGATCGATGAGAACACCCGCGCGGTGTATTGCGAGAGCGTTGGAAATCCGGCTGGGAATGTGGCGGACATCGAAGGACTGGCTAATGTAGCTCACAAGCACGGCGTGCCTCTGATCGTCGACAACACGGTCGCGACACCGATTCTGCTGAGGCCGATTGAATACGGTGCTGATGTGGTCGTACATGCCATGACCAAGTTCATCGGAGGCGCCGGCACGAGCATTGGCGGAATGATCGTCGATTCGGGCAAGTTTCCGTGGAGGAAATATCCTAAGAAGTTTTACATGTTCAATGTTCCGGAAATCGCGTATCACGGAGTGGTGTACGTCGATCAATTCGGCGACGCGGCGTTTGTTGCGCGTTGTCGAACCGTGTGCCAGCGGAATACCGGAGCGACGCTCTCCCCCTTTAATGGCTTTCTGTTTTTGCAGGGAATCCAGACCATGGCTCTGCGCGTGGAACGGCACGTCGAGAACGCTCGCAAGGTGGCGGAATTTCTGCGCGCTCATCCCATGGTCGATTGGGTGAACTACGTCGGGTTCCCAGACAACCCGCTCTATCCGATGGCTCACCGCTATCTGGGTAACAATTTCTGCTCGCTAATGACGTTTGGCGTGAAGGGCGGATACGAGGGCGGCAGGAAGTGCTTCAACGCTTTCAAGTTGTTCAAGCGGATGGTGAATATGGGCGATGCGAAGTCGCTGACCTGTCACCCGGCGTCGACCACCCATCGGCAATTGACGCCTGAGGAGCAGGCTAAGGCGGGCGTCACCCCCGAAATGATTCGGCTCAGCGTGGGGATCGAGCACATCGACGATATTCTCGCCGATCTCGATCAGGCGTTGGCACAGGCAAAATGAAGTTCCCCGGAAGCAAGACGATGTGCGCTCTGGAGGTGCACAATGCCAGTTTTTGTTGAGGCGTTAGGCGGACGGCCAGTGTGGACAAAACAGCAGCACAGTTCTGTCCACGGTTCGGGTGGACGCGCCATTCGGATCGCGCTCGTCAACAATATGCCCGACGCGGCTCTGGAAGATACCGAGTTGCAGTTCTTCGACCTTCTCGATGCGGCTTCCGGCGACGTTCCGGTGGTGGTGAAGCTGTATTCGCTGACCGGTGTCCCACGGACCGAGCGCGGAATGCGGCGTCTCAACAGCTTCTACTACGGATTGGACGATCTGTGGAACCACGAATGCGACGCTCTGATTATGACGGGGACCGAGCCGCAGCAGCCAAAGTTGCAGCAGGAGCCATACTGGGGCAACCTGGCCAATGTGCTGGACTGGGCGGAGACTAATACGCTATCCACCGTTCTTTCATGCCTGGCGGCCCATGCGGGCGTTCTTCACAGCGATGGCATTGAGCGGTGCCGGCTCAGTGATAAGCGATTTGGCGTCTTCGGATTTCCGAACGCTGGAGAGCACGGGCTGACGCGGGGTGTGGGAGCGACCATTCGTTTTCCGCACTCTCGCTGGAATGAGGTGCGAGCGGAGTCGCTCGAGTCCTGCGGCTACACAATTTTGACTCAATCGGCTGAAGCAGGTGTGGACTGCTTTGTGAAGAGGAAGAAACAGAGTTTGTTTGTGCATTTTCAGGGGCATCCGGAATATCAGGCGCAAACGCTCTTCAAGGAATACCGGCGAGACATCAAGCGGTTCTTGCGGCATGAACGCGAAACGTACCCGACCGCCCCGGCGGGATACTTTGGCGAAGAAGCCACCAGTTCGCTGATGGATTTCCGGGAGAAGGCAGTAGGGAACCGGAGCGAAGATGCAATGAATGAGTTTCCCGAGACATTTCTGACCAGCAGCCTGCAAAATGGATGGCGCGCTTCGGCGGTGAGCATTTATCGCAATTGTCTGGCAATGATCTCGGAGAGGAAGACGGAAGCGTTCAGCTACACCCCGGTTGGGGTGCGAAGAAGTGGGAATACGCTGCAATGGATGGAATAGGTTCGCAAAGAATGTTACGACCTCGGCCTACCGGCAGAGTGCTCGTGTGAAGAGAAGTGGGTGAGCCGATCGGTGGAGGAGAAAGAACGTGAAACTAGACGGAATCGTAATGGGAACGGCAGAAACGTGCGAGCTTAATCCCGAGCCGATCGATGAGCGATGGATCTTGAGCGGCAAGCCGGTGGCGCGTAGCAAAGTAGTGGCGCGCACCAAAGATTGGTCCTCCAGCCTGGTGGTCTGGGATTGCACCGCCGGTAGCTTCCGCTGGCATTACGGGCAAGACGAAGTCATTGTCGTCATCTCGGGCGATCTTGTCCTTCTACACGAGGACGGGACAGAGCGCCGGTTCAGCGCGGGAGACTACGTCTTCTTTCCAGCGGGTACTGTCGCGAACTGGCGAGTAGATAATTACATTCGCAAGGTAGCCCTGCTGAAAGAACCCGTCTGGCGTCCCTTGGGCATTGCCCTCAAGGCGTGTAATAAGTTTCTGCGGAGCGTGGGTGTGGGCGCCACTGTTCTGGTGGGCGCAAGTTCTCTGCTGGATGCCTGCTCTTTCCTGGATGTCTTACAGTTGCAGTGTTAGAAGTCAGAGGTTGTCTTTCCGAGCAAGGGGCAATTCATGACGAAGAAGTTGCGTCCTGGGGATCTTGTTGAGGTGAAGTCCGCCGATGAGATCCTGCAGATGCTGGATGACAATGGGACATCGGACCGGCTGCCGTTCATGCCTGAGATGATCCCGTTCTGCGGGAAGCAATTTCATGTTTCGCTGCGAGCTGTGAAGACCTGCTGGTACGGGCACGGTAGCGGTATGCGTCGGTTTCCGGGCGAGGATGTTGTTCTTTTGGAGGGATTGCGCTGCTCGGGCGCTGACCATGACGGATGCCAGAAAGCCTGCAACATCTTCTGGCGCGAGGCATGGCTGCGTAAGATCGAAGTTCCAGAGATGTCCGCCTTGGCCGCAAATGGAGTTGAGCGGCTTCGTGCTCGCCTGAGGACCCTCACTGGCCCAAACAAATATTTCTGCCAATCAAGCGAAATTCTGAACGCTACGGTTGAACTATCGAATCTGGAACGGTTCAGTAAGTGTGTCGACGAAGTTCGGTCACAGAACGCCGGAGTTCCTGAGCTATTGCGCCGAGTCGCTATATGGACGTTTTGGAAAGTCCGGCGTGCGCTGTTTGGTCCGTATGCAAAGGGGAAGAGTCAAGTAACTCCTGCCGAGAGCTTGAATCTCCGGGCGGGCGAAGTTGTGGAGATTAAGCCGCTAGAGAGCATTCGCAAGACGCTTGATCAGAAGGCTTACAATCGTGGGTTGTATTTCACTCCCTCGATGAGTATTCTTTGCGGCAAGCGTCGCAAGGTGGAGCAAAGAACCGAAAAGATTATTGTTGATGGAACGGGAGAGATGAGGCAGCTCCGCAATACTGTGTTCCTTCGAGGCGAGTTGTGCGAGTGTTCCTGCGTAGCTTTCGGGGGATGCCCCCGGGGGGAGTTCTCGTACTGGCGGGAGATTTGGCTAAAGCGGACAGAGGCTCCAGCCAAGACGGCGGCTGAGTAAGGTTGAGAAATGTTCGTGACAACACCGGGGATCATCCGAAAGTTTACGCTTCGGATCGCAGGATGAGGGGTCAGAACCGTTGAGATTGCCAGTTCTGCTCAGCAGGCTTGCATGCAAAATCGCTTTCGTGGCGCCCGGAGGATTCAGTGTGCGGCCGTGGCTGCAGCGCCTGCGCGGAGTTACGATCGGGAAAAACGTATGGATCAGCCAGTTTGTCTACCTCGATGAAATACATCCCGAAGATGTGACGATCGGGGACAACTGCATCATCGGTCTTAGAAGTACGATCATCTCCCATTTTTATTCTGGGCCAAGAAGGCCAACCGGGAATGGAAAAGTTGTAATTGAGAAGGATGTGTTCATTGGGCCGCACTGTGTGATCTTGCCCAATGTGGTAATCGGTGAAGGAGCGGTAATCAGGGCTGGTACGGTAGTGAGCCGCAATGTCCCGGCACACACATTTTGGGGGCCTCCGCCTGCCGAAGCATTGGGTATAGCGAATGTCCCATTAACGCCGGACACGAACTACGAGGATTTCATGCAGGGTTTGAAGATGCGTGTGAAGCGCCCACGCAATTAAGGCTCGGATCTGTTTAGCGTGGCAGCAGTTTTCAACGAGTTCTGGGTTTCGTAACGTAACAACTGACGGGGGGCATATGGAAGTGCAAGCGACAGAGATCGAACAGGAAATTCGCAACTATCTCACAGAGGAGTTTCTTTTTGGACGCAGCGAAACTCTCAATGAAGACACGCCGCTGCTGGGCAATGTGATCGACTCGCAGGGAGTGATCGAACTAGTCTCATTTGTTCAACAACGCTTCAAGATCGAAGTCGAAGATGAAGAAGTAACCACCGACAACCTGGCTACTCTCAAGACTGTAGTGGCTCTCGTCGAGAAGAAGCTTCGGAGCAAAGCATAACTTCGACGATGGACGGCGGGCCCTCCCCCCAATAAACTGTGTCTTGTCGCACGAGCGCCGGAGCTCGTAGATCGCAGCTACGCAGCAAATCAATCGTGATCCCAGAGCCAAACCCTATTTCGGCGAACACGTTCACCTGCATGCGCATTTCCGATGTCGTGAGGGTATGGGCTGAACGTTTGCCCGATCACAAGGCTGTAGTTGATCCCAACGGCAGCTGGACCTATCGGGAACTGGAGAGAATCATCTCGCAGACTGCGGATTGGCTCCGCGGTTCCGGAGTGCGGGCGGGCGACCGGGTGATGATCGTCGGCGAAAATTGCCGCGAATTTTCCGCCATTGTGCTGGCAGTCGGCGGTTTGGATGCCTGGCCCGTCCCCGTAAATGCACATTTGGCGACCCGCGAAATCGATGCAGTTCGCGATCATTGCGGTGCCCGGCGCATCGTTTATACGACCAGAGTGTCTGTGCACGCTACCCAACATGCGAAACGGCATGAAGCGGTGGTGGACGAAGTGCGCGACCTAGGACAGATAGGTCTAGGCTCGCTGAATGAAAATGCCAAGCCCGAACCCATCGAGGCTGATATCGGGAGTCGGGTCGCCGCCTTGATTTACACGTCTGGCTCGACCGGCTTGCCCAAGGGTGTCATGCTGACCCACAACAATTTGATTTTCTCCGCCGGTGGCGCAGCAAAGATCCGGTCCTTGATTCCTGAAGATCGGCTCTATGGCATTCTGCCCCTGTCTCATATCGTGGGCCTTTCGATCGTTTTCCTCGGAACTCTGCTCAGCGGCGCGACGATCTATCTTGAGCCACGATTCGATCCTATGGCCGCTCGTCTGACGCTCGAGAAAGAGCGAATCACGATCATGTTGGGCGTGCCCTCGATGTTTTCGCAGTTCCTGCAGTACTCGAAAATGAGGAACTTGCAGTCCTTGAAACTTCCCGCGCTCCGCGTCATTTCCTGTTCGGGGGCGCCGCTGCCCCCAGCCATCAAGTCCGCGGTGGAAACCCTGTTTGGCCTGCCTCTGCACCATGGTTATGGCATCACCGAGTGTTCCCCAAACGTGGCGCAAGTCAGGCTCGACGTGCCGCCGCGCAAGGACAACTCGGTCGGGCCGATGTTTCCTGGAGTTGAGGCCAGACTGATTGGCGATGACGGGAAACCGGTGTCCGCCGGAGAAGTTGGCGAATTACACGTGCGCGGGCCTAACATCATGAAAGGCTACTACCGCGCGCCCGAGGAGACTGCTGCTGCAATCGATGCGGAGGGATGGTTTAACACGCGCGATCTCGCTCGCTTTGAAGACGGGAATCTTTTCATTGTCGGACGGACCAAAGACCTGATTATCCGATTCGGCTTTAATGTTTATCCGGCTGAAGTTGAGGCCGTCCTAAACGCCCATCCTGCCGTCGCACAGTCCGCTGTTATTGGCAGGACGGTCCAGGGGAATGAGGAGATTCTGGCGTTCGTTCAGCCATCGCCTGGCTCCAATCTGACCTCAACCGATCTGGCTGCGCATACCGCAAAACACCTTGCCACGTATAAGCGTCCCACAGAATTCCATATAGTGTCAGCTCTCCCCATGACAGCGAGCGGGAAAATTGCGAAAAGCGAGTTGGCTAGAATTGCCGATGACACCCGTCAGGGCAGCCGCGCCATGGCGCCGACGAAGTGACACTAAGTGTGAACCGGCGAGCGAGCTAGCCCGGAGGATTAGGGCCCGCCAGAAAGCCGCCGTCGAGAACCAGGGATTGGCCGGTCATGAAGGATGCGCGGTCCGAGCACATCCATACGACGGCCTCAGCGATTTCCAGTGGCGTTCCAAAGCGGCCGATGGGATGGCAACCGACGGCGTAGGTGTGGGCCTTCGGGGCGCCAAAAAGCCGCTCGGCCATGGGAGTTTCGACAGCCGCCGGGCACACCGCGTTGACGCGAATCCCATTTTTTGCATTCTCCAGAGCGGCGGTCTTCGTCAGCCCAATCACTCCATACTTACTCGCACTGTAGGCGGCCGCTCCGGCGGAACCGATCAGACCATAGACCGATCCCGCATTTACAATCGCTCCGCCTCCGCCCTGCCTTAGCATCTGGCGGATTTCGTATTTCAGGCACAGCCATACACCTTTGAGATTGATGTTGATAGTCCGATCAAAATCTTCTTCTGTTTGCCGCGCAATCGGGACCCAAACACCCTCGATGCCGGCGTTATTGAAGGCGAGGTCCAGGCGGCCAAATTTATCGACTGTTTTCTTGACGAGCGCATCCACTTCGGATGCCTTCGACACGTCAGTTTTCACGAACAGGCCGTCGCCGCCTGCGGCACGGATTGAATCGATCGTCTCCTGCCCTTCCGGTTCGCGACGCCCCGCAACGACGACTTTGGCCCCCGACTTGGCGAAAAGTACGGCTGTTTCACGGCCGATGCCCGACGTTCCGCCAGTCACGAGCCCGACCTTGCCTTCCAATTCCCCCGCCATGGCCTTCCTTCACGAATACGAGTCGAACTCTCGAGACAGAAGGGCAGAGTGTAAACTTTGGGGGAACCTCCGTCAAACTGGAATCGGGAGGCGTTGTGAGCTCTTCGCAATGGGCGGCGGAAGCGTGTCGCCGCTTACGCCCGCGGAGGTGTTGGGCAGACAGGCAGAGTGCGTAGCATGACGGGAAACAACAACAGCAAACTCGTGGGCACATGGAGATTGGTGTCTGCCACAAGCGCAGCGGCGTCCGGGGAGCAGAATGAGCCTCCTTACGGTCCCAATCCCGCTGGTTTTCTCATTTACACGGTAGAGGGCAGAGTGAGCGCCATGATCAGCTACGGCGGACGAAAGCCGCTCTCCGTCGGTGCTAAAGCGGCTGCGTTGCTGGAAGAGGCGGCGGAGGCGTTCAAGACATTCCTTGCGTACGCCGGACGATACAGGGTGAGCGATGATAAGGTAATTCATTCCATCGAGATCTCGTCGATTCAGAACTATGTGAACAAGGAACTCGTCCGCAGTGTGAAGTTTCAAGGGAATCAAATCGTGTTGATCACGCCGCCAACCATGGTGAATGGGAAAATCCAGATCATCGAACTGACATGGCAGCGAATTCAGGCGGGTTAATGATCTGTGAATATAAACTCCTCCGGTGAGGGACTCGCCTGCGTTTCGGCAGGTTTTTGTGCAGGTATTTCAGGCCTTCTGAGGTGACGGTTGTGAACGTTAGCGCTCCGAGCAAGAAAGTGGTTTTCAATGAAGAAGCTCTGCAGGATCCCTATCCTACGTACACCCGCCTGCTCGAAGAGGGTCCGTTGCACTACGTGGATGTGGGCAGCAAGTGGCCCGTATGGGCCGTATTCCGACATGCCGAGTGCTCGCTGATTGCCAAAGATCTGCGATGCTCGGCAAAACGGGCCCAGCAGATGCTTTTGCCGCTGCCACTGAGCCGCCAGGCGGAATTCAGCGAGCTCGCGCGCATGTTGAGCCTGTGGCTGATCTTCATGGACCCGCCCGAGCACAGCCGGCTGCGAAAGCTTCTGAACAAGGGATTTTCGCCGGCGGCGATTGAGGCCCTGCGCCCGCAAGTCGAAGGCATGGTCGATCGAATGCTCAAGCCGCTCCGGCCGGGGAGTGAAGTTGACCTCATGCGCGAGTTCGCAAACCCCATGCCGGTAAACATTATTTCGGAAATGATGGGGATACCGGAGGCGTTGTATGGCACCTTCATTGAGTGGTCGCGCGCCATCGCCGTCTTTCGCGGCAGTCCGAATCGCACGGTGGAACATGCACAGGCAGCGCAAGACGCTCTCACTCAGATGACCGACTATTTCCGATGCGCTGTTGCCGAACGAAAGCGTCATAAAGGGAATGACCTGATTAGTCTTCTGATCGACATCGAAGAAGAAGGAGAGGTGTTGACGGAAGAAGAGTTGTACGCCCAGTGCATCTCGCTGCTCTTTGCGGGGCACGAGACGACCCGAAACCTGATCGGCAACGGAATGTACACTCTGCTGCAGAACCCGGATCAAACCGCGGAGCTGCGCGAAAATCCCGAGGTGATTCGCTCGGCGGTGGAGGAGCTTCTCCGTTTTGAGAGCCCCGTACAATTTACGGCTCGCGTGCTCAAGGAAGACATCGAACTTTGTGGCCAGCGTATACCCAAGAAGTGGACGATCCTGTGCATGCTAGGCGCGGCTAACAGGGATCCCAAGCGATTCAAGGACCCCAATCAACTAGATCTGAAGAGATTGAACAACCAGCACCTCGCGTTCAGCGCGGGGCCGCATGCATGCATCGGAAGCCAGTTGGCGCGGCTGGAAGGGCAGATCGCGATCCTGAATCTCGTGCAGCGCTTCCCGAACATGGAGTTAAGCGGGCCTCGGCCCGAGTGGGCAGACACATTTGGGCTCAGAGGCGTGAAGACGCTGCAAGTCACCCTGTGAGAGTATCGCACGAGCTGACCGAAACCCAGCTCAGTCGGGCTCGCGCGGTTCGCGCCACTTCTCAACGACATCGAGACGCCAGAGCAGAACTGGAACCCTGGGCACTCTTCACGTGCCTGAATTGGGAGTTGCAGTCATAGCACTTCCGGGTCATACACAAGGTTGAGACGACGGGAGTAAACTGATTGGTGGCGTTTTCTGCAAGGTCCTGGCCACTTCGATCTTTCACTTCCCCAGACAACGATGTCGAAAGTGTCCCGATTTCTTCTACGAAACACGCATTTAAATGCAGTTCAAGTAACATCATCTAACCAGGAGGTTCAAGCACTTGTCTGCAACGATTAGTCATTTGATTGCCCCGCATGGCGGGGAACTGATGGATTTAATGGTGGCGCCGGAAAAGGCCGCCGAACTGAAAGCCCACTCGCGCGAGTGGCCGTCGTGGGATCTCACGGCTCGTCAGATTTGCGATCTTGAATTGCTGATGAGCGGAGGATTTTCTCCGCTGCGTGGTTTTATGACGAAAGCCGACTATGAAGGCGTTTGTCACAACATGCATCTGGCTAGCGGCGTTCTCTGGCCGATACCGATCACGCTGGACGTGACCGAGGAATTCGCCAAGAAACTCGCGCCGGGAAGCAGCAAAGTAGCCCTACGCGATGCCGAGGGCGTGATGCTGGCGGTGCTACATGTGGAAGAAGTCTGGCAGCCGGATCGAGCGGCGGAAGCGAAGGCGGTGTTCAACAGCACCAGCAAGGCGCATCCCGGGGCCGATTACACGATGAACAAGTCCAACGCGTGGTATATCGGGGGGCGCGTCGACGGGCTGCAGTCTGCTTCTCACTATGATTTCCGGACCTTGCGCTTGACTCCGGCTGAGTTGCGCACCGAATTCGCGCGCCTGGGCTGGCGGCGGACGGTGGCGTTTCAAACGCGCAATCCCATGCATCGCGCGCACGTGGAACTAACGTTTCGGGCAGCGAAGCAGGTCGAAGCCAACCTTCTCATCAATCCGAGCGTCGGTATGACCAAGCCGGGCGACGTGGACTACTTCACGCGCGTGCGTTGCTACCAGTTACTGCTGTCAAAGTTCCCGCAAGGTACCGTCAAACTGGCGCTGCTGCCGCTGGCGATGCGGATGGGTGGACCGCGCGAAGCGATTTGGCATGCACTGATTCGCAAGAATCATGGCTGCTCGCATTTTATTGTCGGCCGCGATCATGCCGGTCCCGGCAAGGATACCGACGGGAAGCCATTCTACGGCCCGTATGAGGCGCAGGAACTGTTCAAGAAGCATGAATCGGAAATTGGCGTGACCATGGTGAGCTTCAACATGATGGTCTACCTGGAAGATCAGGATCGCTACGTTCCCGATAACGAGGTGAAGCCGGGCGACCGGGTGCTGAACATTTCGGGAACAGAGCTGCGACAGCGGCTGAACGAAGGGCGCGACATTCCAGCGTGGTTCACGTATCCAGAAGTGGTGCAGGAGTTGCGGCGAAGTTTTCCGCCGCGGAACAAGCAAGGGGTGACAATCTTCTTTACCGGGCTCTCCGGGTCAGGCAAGTCGACGATCGCGAACGTGCTGCTGACCAAGTTCCTGGAAGTTGGCGGACGTCCCGTGACGCTGTTGGACGGCGACCTGGTGCGAAAGCATCTGTCCTCGGAACTGGGATTCTCAAAAGAGCATCGCGATATCAATATTCGTCGAATCGGCTATGTTGCGTCGGAGATCACAAAGAACGGCGGGATCGCGATCTGCGCTCCCATTGCACCGTACGATGCGACCCGCAAACACGTGCGGCAGATGATCGAGCCCTACGGGGGATTCATCCTGGTACATGTCGCGACCCCGATTGAAATCTGCGAACAGCGCGACCGCAAAGGCTTGTACGCGAAGGCTCGCGCCGGAGTGGTGAAGGAATTCACTGGAATTTCCGATCCCTATGAGGCTCCGGCGGACGCCGAAGTCACCATCAATACTGGTGAGCTAAGTCCGGAAGAGTCAGCGCAGCAGATCGTTCTGCATCTGGAGCGGGAAGGCTTTATCGGAGTCGATGGAACGGGGGCGTAGAGCGGTCTCAGATTCAATATGGAACTGTTAGTCCTCAAGGTACTGGTTGGCTTTATCGTC
Organism: uncultured Acidobacteriota bacterium; assembly: GCA_963807095.1. GTDB lineage: Bacteria > Acidobacteriota > Terriglobia > Terriglobales > Acidobacteriaceae > Sulfotelmatobacter. The sequence continues at coordinate 78,124 of CAWEAF010000011.1, forward strand.
GGTATTCTGATCGGGATGAGCGGCGTCGGCGGAGGCGTGTTGCTGCTGCCGGTGCTGATCTTCGGACTGAGAGTGCCGCCCCTGATGGCAGTGGGTTCGGACGCGGTGTTTAATTTCTTCACCAAACTGCCCGCAAGCATCATGCACCTGAGGAAAGACACGGTGCGTCCGAAGGTCGTGGCGGCGTTAGCGCTAGGCAGCATCCCCGGGTCGATTGGCGGAGTGAAGTTGCTGATGCACATCCGCCACCTCTACGGTGACGGGGTCAACAACTTCATCAAGATGGCAGTGGGGGTGTTGCTGATCATCATTCCCACGTTGTTGCTGTTTCAGCGACGGATTGAGGAACGCATCGTGCATAGACCTCCCACGATGAAACGTATCGCTGGAATGGTGGCAATCGGGCTATTGGCGGGGTTTCTGGTAGGGATGACTTCGGTGGGATCGGGCAGCATCATCATGATGCTGTTGCTGCTGTTTTACAGTTTTCCTCCGAACAACAATGTTGGAACGGATATTGTCCACGCGGTGGTGATGACCGGGGTCACCGGCCTACTTCATTTCCGGCTGGGAAACGTGGATCCCGGCTTAGTTGTATCGTTATTGATCGGGTCCATTCCGGGCGGACTCGTCGGATCGCACCTGGCAACGCGCGTCCCCATGCTGTGGCTGCGGAGGATTCTGTGCACCCTGCTGCTGATTACGGGGGCGCGGATGTTATGGGTGTGAGGAACCAGGATCAGTGAATTCTTCTCGCTATCGCGACATCCTGAGACGCATCGAAAGTGGGATTGAGGCTGCCCGAGGCGTATTCGACCGCTTTACTCCGGGTGAAATCGAGGCCGAGTACAAAATTGGCCTTGATCCGGTCACCGAGGCGGATCGCGCCATCGATGTTCTGCTGAAAGAAAATCTGCTGCGTGAAGACGAAGGCTGGTTATCGGAAGAGAGCGTGGACGACGTTTCGCGGCTGAACAAGCGCCGAGTGTGGGTGGTCGACCCACTCGATGGCACCCGGGAGTTCGTGGCTGGAATTCCGGAATTCTGTGTCTCGATCGGATTCGTAGAAGATGGACGTCCTGTTGCAGGAGGCATCTGCAATCCGGTTACGAATGAAATCATTGTGGGGGCGATTGACTGCGGGGTCGAATACAACCGGAAGCCGGCGAGCGCCAGCCAGAGAACGACGCTCAGGGGATCGGTAATTCTGGCGAGCCGCAGTGAAATGAAACGCGGGGAGTGGCAAGAATTCTCAGGCAATCAATATCAGATTCGGCCCATGGGATCGGTTGCCTATAAGCTCGCCCTGGTCGCAGCGGGAAAAGCCGACGTGACGTTTACACTCACTCCGAAAAATGAATGGGATGTCGTCGCCGGAGCCGCGCTGGTGAAGAGCGCAGGAGGTTTCGTTGCAACGCTCGATCGAGCGCAGCTGATCGCGAACCGCCGCAATCCGCGCCTTTCCGGTCTCGTAGCGAGTGGACCTTTCCTGAAGGAAGACCTTCTGGCGCTGCTAGAGCCCCATCTCAGCGCCACGGCGCCGGATTAGTTTCCATCAAAAACACTCGCGACATGCTAATCACCGCGTTTCTATCACAGTGGTATCTCGATCAAAGAAGGTCCCTCGTTGGCAAATCCCTCCTTCAGCGCGTTCCCGAATTCATCCAGAGACGTGACACGAGTCGCGGGAACTCCCATTCCTTTCGCTAGTTGAACCCAGTCGAGATCGGGACGTCCGATCTCGAACATCTCCAGTGCTCGCGGGCCGGGTTCACCGATCCCCAGATACGAAAACTCCCGCTTAAGAACTGCATACGTGCGGTTCGCGAAGACCACGGTCGTCACCTTCAAGCCTTCCCGCGCCATTGTCCAGAGCGCCTGGAGTGTGTACATTGCGCTGCCGTCTGCCGTAAGACAGAGGACCCGGCGATCAGGGGCGGCAACCGCAGCGCCGACGGCAAGCGGTAACGCGATGCCGATCGATCCTCCCGTATTTCCCAGCCAATCGTGTGGAGGAGAATTGCGCGTCGCGGGCATCAGCCCCCGGCCGGAGGTCATCGATTCTTCAGCGAGAATGGCATTTTCGGGCAGGAGTGCACCGATTGCGGCAGACACCCCGGGCAGCGTGATTTCTCCGGAGGGCAGTCCAGACCGTTCTACTCTTGGTTGGCTCGCCGCGTTGTTGCCGCGTATGGACAGCGCATCAGCCAGTGCCGAAAGAGCGCCAACCAAATCTTCTTCCGGGCGTGCCAGAGTGAGGATTTTGGAATCGGCCGGCGTCATGGTGCTGTCCTTGCCGGGATACGCGAAGTAAGCCCTTGGCGACGAAGCACCGACGAGAATGAACTGCCGAAATTCCTTCAGTTGATCCTGGGCCTGTTCGAGGATGTAGGCGACGCGATCAACCGGCGGAACGCCGAATCCACGCTGGAAACGGGTGAACGGGTAGGGAGAAAGCAGCTTGGCTCCGGTCGCTCCGGCAATCCGCCCCGCTTCCGCGAGCCCGCGGCCATACAAAGCCTTTCCGGCCAGCAGCATTGCCGTAGGCACGCCCGAGCGCAACATGACAGCTGCGCCTTCGATTGCCTGACCTGAGGGCATAGCAGCTGCGGGTATTGCCAACGCTGGATTGACCGCTCCACTCTCGCCCCAGGCAACATCAGCTGGAACAATCAGGGTAGCGATCTGGCCGGGTGCGGTTCGCGCTCCCACGATCGACTCAGCGGCATCCTGACCGACTCGCGTCGTCGACGATGAAGTCCGCAGCCATCTTGAATACGGCCGGGCGATGCCTTCAATATCAGAGGTAAGGGGCGTGTCGTGTTTCAGATGAAACGTTGCGTGTTGGCCGACGATGTTTATGATCGGCACTAGCGCCCGGTACGCATTGTGCAGATTGGCGAGTCCGTTCGCTAGGCCCGGTCCTAAATGCAGGAGGGTGCATGCGGGCTTTTCAGCAATGCGCGCGTACCCATCAGCGGCGCCGGTGACCACGCCTTCAAACAATCCCAGGACGCATCGCATGGCTGGAGCACGATCGAGAGCCGCGACAATGTGGATCTCGGAGGTGCCGGGATTCGCGAAACAGACATCGACGCCTCCGTCGAGCAGAGTTCGGACGAGAGCATCTGCACCGTTCATGCTTGCGGGAGATTTCAAGCGGACGTCGTGGCCGTTTCCAGGCAGCGGTTCAACACAGAGGCAAGTTTCTCATACTGGGTGGTCAGCATGCCCAGGTGATCTCCGGGCACAGTGTCGACATCGATCTTGCCTACGAGGTTCGACCAAATCGCTGTCGGATTCGCAGGAAACAGAGTCACATCAGCGGCACGAATAAACCTTACCGCGCCGGGATAGAAGCTGGGCCTGTATTTCCGCAGTGCATTGTAAGCCGCTTCCCGTACGCGCTCAAACGCGGGAGCGAAGGTGGTAATCGCTTCCTGACTTGGTAGGCCTCCAAGACGAATGCGAGTGCCCTGGGGACGAATGAAATTTAGCGCGCGCTGTTTTGTTCGCTGCACAGATAGCCGCATGCGCTGGCTCGCGGTCAAGAAATCGATGTCGGGATAAGAATCAATCATGGTCAGCAGGCCAATCGTTTCGCCTTTTTTGGTCAACCTCCGAGCCATCTCCAGTGCGACGAGACCACCGAGAGAGTAGCCGGCCAAAAAGTATGGGCCGCGGGGCTGGAAGCGCAGGATCGCTGGCAAATAAAAATCAGCCATGTCCTCAATGGATTCACAGGGATCGTCGAATCCCTCAATGCCTTTCGGCTGTAAACCGAAAATCCCGTACGGAGTCCGCATGTACTCTACGAGCTGAAAGAATTCCGCCGGGCCTCCCCCCAAGCCGGAGGCAATGAAAAGCGAAGCCTCTGGAACCCCGGACTTGAGCATCACAAGGGGAGATAGTTCCGGATTCGAGCGCAGGTCTAAGAGGGTTAGTTGCGAGGCGATCGTCGGAACGTGGTAGATCATTACCGCGGGTAATTCGCGCCCACACGCGTCCGCGATCTCAGCAAAGAGCTGTACGGCCAAAGCGGAGTCGCCGCCCAGATCAAAGAAGTTGTCGTTCGGAGCGACCGACGGGAGTTGCAGGACTCGCAGCCAGATCTCGGTAAGGCTTTCGATGTTTAATGAGGTGCCGGCCTGTGACACAGCTTCGCGAGCTCCCGGACTATCGATGACCAGATCTTTCATAGCAAACTATCCCACATGGCGATACAGAAAATCACCCAGCATTACCAGCGCACGGTCGGGGGCAACTGAAATAAGCTTCTTAGCGTACTTGATAAGGTGCTCCGGATTGGAATACGCAGACTTGAACGGATAGCGCCAGTAGTTCACAGCCGAGCGCTCCGCGCCCCAGTGTTCCTTGAACGTGATCAGGCCTGTGTTGGCAATCTCGGACCGTCCCATGTCGAGTTCTTCCAACCCATTCGTCTTTGCCTGCTGAATCGCATTCCAGAACAGCATGGCCGTTCCTCCAAGATTGGTGAAGTTGCTGTCGCTGCATCCATATTTGTAGATCAGGCTCTTCTTGGTTGTGAGCGTGAATATGCTCGCTACCGGGATTTGCCCCTTGAACGCGACTCGGATCTGGGCGTCCTTTCCCAGGCAGGTGACAACACTGCGAAACCAGTTGAGAGGCTGGGGCGGGAGACCCTGTCGTCGCCGGGTTATGATCATCAACTTGTAGAAATGATGCAGGAGCGCTTCCGAAGTTCCTTCCTCGTATCGCAGGGCTTCGCGCTCGGCGCGTCGAATTTTGCGCTGAACCGAATCCTTGTGAAATCGCTTAAATAGGACTTGTTCGGGGGGACGCAAATCAAGACGATGGAAATAGTAGTTCTGGCTGATTCCGACGCTCTTATTCTCGTCGAGGGTGTGAACGATCGGACGCAACTCGAAATATTTCAGATGATTGCTTTCGATTCTTCTGGCCAAATGGGACACAAAGCTCTCAAGTTCGGCTGAGTCACTGATCAGAGGCTCACAATGATCCGAGAACGGGATTGAGACTAGCCGTTTGCCTGTCAGCGGGCTTTGCACCTCACAAAACACGAGTCCATTCTCCAAGGGAGATCCCCGCGGAGTTAGCGAAAAGGCAATGGGCTTGTATCCGTAACATGATTTCAAGGCTTTCAACCATTCGACCCGATGAAAGACTGAGGCGTCTGGGTGAGTATCGACCAAATCCCCCCATCGCCCATCCTGCAGCGGATCGAGTTCGAAGACGGGCAGCGTCTGTCCGATGACAGCGTCCAAAGGTGTAGGATTCTGGTCTTTTACCGATTTGACTGCATACGTCGTGGGCATGATCAAAATGCGATTTTCTGATTCATCGTTGGGCCGCTTAATTCCGGATGCAGCTCCGAATCGAAGGTTGACGAGCATCTCGGGCAGTGGGGGGAAACTGCCTCTTGAATCAGGGGAGAGAAGCGGGGGAACGAACCAAGCTATTATGGCATGCTTCGGCGCATTTGAATAGCTAAATAAATGCAAACAAAGGAACAACTTCCAGTTCCATAGTACCTTAGACCGAAGATCGGAGCGGGAGAAGGCATTGGTAAAGCAGCGAAATTGCCCGTTGCAACCCCTGCCTAGCTGTCAGTACGAACCAGGCGCTTCGTCCTATCGAAGGGTTGCGGGATACTGCCCAGGTGGCGCGCAGCATGTCGATGCGCTCTCGGTTCGTCATCCTCATTCTTACTCCTGTTGCCGCAATGCGGTCGAAAGTTCTTGCCTCCAGCCACGCTACCCGCACGTCTTTGCGGATGCACTGGGTAAATGACATCTCGACCTCGTGACGAACAACCGCATTACCCGCAAAGAAGGGAAGTTCTCCGCGCTGCATGAGATGGGCAAGCAACAGGGTGTCCTCTGATCGCTGCGCACCCGGATCGAATAGGAACGAATCGGGGTTGATAGCGGACCGCCGCAGAGCAAAGCCCGATGTATTCAGGTAGCGAATATGTCCATCCGGCTGAAGCAGGTAGTCTTGAGTCGTGTACAGACGCAGGTCTTCCGCTCGTCCGAGGATAGTGGACGAGTCCCCGACCAAATGGAGCTGAAAGCACCTGTGCTGGGTTAGGACCTCTGCCGTCGCGGAAAGCTCTGCGAGGCAGTCAGACTGGAAACGGCAGTCCGCGTCGGTGAAGACCAAGATTGAGCCAACGGATTGCGCAACTCCTCGGTTTCTCGCGGATGCGATCCCGGCGTGCGGCTGCCACGCAATCGTCAACGGAAAGGTACTCTGTCTTGGAAGTGATTCTGGGGCCGGTTGGTCGCTTCCGTCATCGACAACAATGACCTCGAAACGCGACCTGCCCGACTGCCGACCTAGTGATTGAAGACACTCCTCAAGCCGTTCCCAATCGTTGTAAACGGGAATAATGATGCTGAACTGAGGCGAGTTTGCGTCAATTTCGGCACTCATGAGCGGTTCTGGGCACCATCAACCGTGAGGATTCGGGAAATAGAATTACACAGGTGGGCAGGGACTACAATTCGTGGAACTCAATTAGCCACTCTGAAGCTCACGTCAGCGCAAGCGCAACGCCGGAATGGTTTCAACGGCAAAGTGCTGTTCAGAGTCCTCGGACAATTCCCGGCGGGTATTTCCTTGCAGCATACGGTCTCGGAGTGATTGCCGGTACAAATTTGCGTGATTCCAATCACATCCCGAGCGAGGAACAAAATGTATTCTTGTCGGAGTTCTGAGAACAGCCGACTCCCCAGCGGCGCTTCCGCTTTCCCATTCCCCCGATGCTCCAGATCACTGTCCGGAGGTGCGTACGTTGATAGCGATGGATATAGCCGACGTTTCCGTCCAGCAGGCCCTGCGTGTTGTTGAAGTCGACTTTCGCCATGATGTCCGCTGGACGAGGTTCATCTCCTCACATCCGGATGCGTTGATCTATCACCATCCAGGGTGGTTGTCAGCACTTGAGGCCGAATACGGTCAACAATGCGTGAGCCTGGCATGTGAGGATGCTGAAGGCCGTTTCTGTGCTGTTCTGCCACTCTTCTACACTAAAGGATTACCCCTAAACCTCGCCGGGATGGCAACTGGACGACGGCTCTCATCCCTACCGCGTACACCCATTGCGGGACCCCTGTCACTAACGGACGCAGCTAATGTTGCGATCATTCAGTACGCCGTCAAGCTGGTGGCTTCGCTGCCAGGAGCGCGACTTGAGATCAAGACCCATGTTCCAGATCTGGAAAAGTCGATTCGAGTACTAAATTGCACATCGTGGAGGGCGACCTATGTAGAGGAACTTCCATCGGCTGTGGAGGGCGCAGATTGGGAACCGTTCTGGGAAAACCTGCGTCTGCCCAGAGCCTGCGAGTCTTGCGACGGGTGCCGCCGATTGCGGTTCGGCAATGCAAAACGACAGCATCGCGTGAACTGGGCAGTGAACAAAGCCGTCAAGCTCGGGTTGCGGGTCCGCGAAGCAGAATCAGAAGATGACCTGGCGCGCTGGTATTCGCTTTATTTGTTGACTATGCGACACAATGCAGTTCCCCCAAGGTCCCTTCGCTTCTTCCAGGCATTGTGGACTGCGCTGCGCCCATGCGGCGCAATGAAGCTCTTGCTGGCCGAGCGAGACAAAGAAGGAGAGAAGAACAGGATGGTAGCCGGTTCCCTCCTGCTTCAGTTTGGCCAGACAGTTTTCTACGCGTTCACTGGCTGCGCGCCGGAAGATTTTTGCTTGCATCCTCACGACATCCTGCAGATCGAAGCGATCCGTGGTGCTTGCAGAAGCGGATTTCGCTGGTATGACTTTGGGGAAGTAACTGAAGATCACGAAGCGCTCGCTCAGTTCAAGACTAAGTGGGGAGGAGACCCGACTCCGCTCTTTCGTTACTACTATCCGGCCCCCAAGAGAGAAATGCCAAGTCGAGAGAGCAGGTTCAGCGCTTCGGCGCGAAGATTGTGGCGCGCCCTTCCACCAAAAGCGACGGCCGTTCTGGGAGATCTGATCTATAGCCGGATGTAGGTTCGCGCTTTGATATACACATCCTTCTCCGTGTAATCCGTCGTCGATGGCAGAAGCTGGTCATTAAACAGTGTGAATACTTAACAGGATCACCCTGCCCGGACATTTTCCCCCGCTAAGGGAGTGATTTGATTTCGTCTATTAGCAGGCAGCACTAGCTTCGAAGCTCTGCCAGACCGGCTTTGACGTCTGACGTATTTCGGTACCACTCTACCGTGCGACGCAACCCTTCTTCAAAGTCTACTTTTGGTTTGTACCCCAGAGCCGATTCGGCTCTTGAGATGTCGGCCAGGGAATGCTTGATATCCCCGCCTCGCTCCGGCCCGTGCTTCGGAGCACCAGAGTAGGAAGTGAGACTCTGGAGCGCCTTGAAAGTCTCGTTGAGCGTGACCCGGCGTCCGGTGGCAATGTTGAAGACTCGTCCCGCCGCGTTCGCAGCGGGCGCCTTACAGGCCAGTAAGTTTGCTTCAACGGCGTTTTCGATGTAGGTAAAGTCGCGACTCTGCTCGCCGTCCCCGTTGATCGTGGGTTGCTCGCCGCGCAACATCTGGGTGATGAACTTGGCCAGCACTCCGGAATACGGAGACGATGGATCCTGCCGCGGACCGAAGATGTTGAAGTATCGAAGACTGACGGTCTCGAGACCGTAGCAGCGATAGAACGAGGTCATGTACTGCTCACTGGCGAGTTTGGCGACCGCATAGGGAGAGATGGGATCGGGCTTCATCGCCTCATGCTTGGGCAGGGTGGGCGTGTCGCCGTAGGCGGAGGACGAAGCTGCATACACCACGCGTTTCACCTTGGCATCGCGGGCCGCGATGAGTGTGTTGACGGTGCCGTCGACGTTGGCGTGATTGCTGCCGAGCGGGTCGAGGACGGATTTTGGCACGGAAGGGATCGCGGCCTGATGCAGCACGAGGTCCACACCGCTGCACGCCTTGTGCATCGCGTCGAGGTCGGTGATATCCGCTTCGCGGAAGTCGATGCGATCGAGGATCTCGGTCAGATTGTCGCGCTTGCCCGTGGAAAAATTGTCCACGCCGCGTACTTGCTCGCCACGCGAGAGCAGCTCTCGCGCAAGGGAAGATCCGATAAACCCGGCGATACCGGTGATCAAGTAGACAGACATTCTCATATCATACCGAAAAGGGTGATCCGTGATCATTTCGAACCAGGTCGTCTGAGAAGGCGAGTTTGCAGGATCTTTCGAAGCCCGCCCGAGGCCTTATTACTTTGGTAACCATCCCTTCCTGCATTAACACACGAGATCGCCATACGCCCGATTGCGAAAGTCATCAATCAAATAATGTCTATTATAGTAATTGACATAGTATAATATCTGGAGTAGGCTAAGTTCGTGGAAATGGAGCTAGGGCAAGCCAAATCATGATCCGAATGCGCATTACTGCAGTCTCCTTTCTTTTTACCCTTCTTGTTCTGCCCGCCGCTGCCCAGGAGAATCTCAAGACGATTCGGGTGGGTGCGTTTCCCAACATCACACATGCCCAGGCAATGGTCGGCAAGGCCAATGGCTGGTTCGACAAAGCGATGGGCTCGGAGGCGAGGGTGCAATGGACCAGCTTCAATGCCGGTCCGGCCGCGATCGAAGCCCTGTTCGCCGGCGCCATCGACATGACATATGTCGGCCCGAACCCGGCGATCAACGGTTACGTCCGCTCCAATGGGGAGGCCCTGCGGGTCATTGCCGGCGCGGCCAGCGGTGGGGCTTCGCTAATTGTCCGCAACGACGCCGGGATCAGCAAGCCGGAGGACTTTCGCGGCAAACGCGTCGCCTCGCCGCAGTTTGGCAACACGCAAGATGTCGCTTTGCGGAACTGGCTGCAGAATCGCGGCATGAAGACCACCGACAAGGGCGGCGACGTGCAGATCGTGCCCATGGCAAATCCAGATCAGTTGACGCTTTTTCTGAAGAAAGAACTGGATGCGGCGTGGGCTCCGGAACCGTGGGCGACGCGCCTGATTCACGAAGGGAATGGCCGGCTCTTCGTCGATGAACGCTCGCTGTGGCCGAATGGCCAGTTCGTCATCGGCCTGCTGGTAGTCCGGACCAAATTTCTCAGCGAGAATCCCGATCTTGTGAGGAACTGGATTCGCGCCCATGTCGAACTGACCGAATGGATCAGCGCTCATTCCGCCGAAGCTAAGAAACTTCTGAACGAGCAAATTCGGCGGGAAACCAGCAAGGCATTGCCTTCGGTTGTTCTCGAAGAAGCCTTCGCGCGTATGCAAGTTACCTACGATCCGCTGCACTCGGCTTTGAACACGGCCGCGCAGCAAGCTTTTGCCGACGGGTTTCTGGGCCGCAGTATGCCAGATCTATCGGGCTTATACGATCTCACGCTACTCAATCAGATTCTCGCCGAGAAGAAGCGAAAGGCTATCTCATGAGTACGCAAACAGTTCCACGTCCGATTTCAGTAGAACGTGGGAGGAACGGTGGTCTCCAGCTCGCTCCCGGGTCAGTCACTCCCACGAATCGCGCCGATGCTTTCAATGTTGCGAAGGTCGGCCTAAGCGAGGTCTGCCTGAACTACAGAACCCAGTCCGGCGAGCGCCTTCTCGCGCTCGATCACATCGACCTTGAGGTTCGCGCCGGAGAGCTAGTTTGCATTGTTGGTCCTTCCGGCTGCGGAAAATCAACCCTGCTGCATCTGATCGCCGGACTGCAGCCGCCAACGTCGGGACGAATTCTCGCGGATGGCAAACCAGTTCAAGGTCCCGATACAGATCGCATTCTGATCTTTCAGGATCATGGCCTGTTCCCCTGGCTAACCGTTGCCCAGAATGTGGAATTCGGACTGAAGATGAAAGGTGTTTCGAAGGCTGAGCGCCGGGAGAAGGTGCGACATTATCTCAGGCTGGTGCATCTAGCGAAGTTCGAGAACAGTTATATCCACCAGCTCTCCGGAGGCATGCGCCAGCGGGTCGCGATTGCGCGGGCCCTTGCCACCGAACCGGACGTCTTGCTGATGGATGAACCTTTCGCTGCGCTTGACGCTCAGACTCGCGACCTGCTGCACGACGAACTGGAAAAGATCTGGAGCGACACGCGTTGCACCATCATTTTCGTTACGCACAACGTTCGTGAGGCGGTTCGTCTCGGCGATCGTGTAGTGCTCCTGACGTTCCGCCCCGGCCGCGTGAAGAGCGGGTTTCCAATTGATCTGCCTCGCCCGCGCAGTCTGGAAGATCCCGAAGTTGCACTCGCGGCGCGTGCCGTGCTCGATGAACTGCGCGACGAAATCAACCGCTCGCTCGAAGCGGAGTACAACGAAGGCATTAAGCCGCGCATCGAGCCAGGGGTGTCCGCATGAAACGCGCTGCCCGGTATCTGATTTTCTACGCTGTTCTATTCGGAGTTTGGGCGCTGCTCGCCGAATTGAAGATCTGGCCACCGTACCTGTTCCCCACGCCCTGGGGTGTCGGAGAATCGCTGTACGCCGGGTTTGCCGATCACACCTACTGGATCGCTATTCGCGTGAGCATGCAACGAGTACTGATCGGATACGGCATCTCGGTCCTTCTCGGGATGATTCTTGGGCTCGGCGTCGCCAGCAACAAGTTCCTCGAAGAAACCATGGGAGGCTTGCTGGTCAGCCTGCAAAGTTTGCCGAGCATCTGCTGGTGGCCTCTGGCGTTGCTCTGGTTTGGGCTGAATCAGAACGCGATCCTATTTGTCGTGATTATGGGGTCGCTGCTATCAGTGACGCTTGCAATGGAGGACGGCCGCAAACAGATGCCGAAAATCTTCAGTCAGGCGGGACGGAATCTGGGAGCCAAGGGATTCAAGCTGTTCTGGTATGTGCTGCTTCCGGCCAGCTTGCCTTTTATTGTGTCCGGACTAAAGCAAGGCTGGGCCTTTGCCTGGCGCTCTTTGATCACCGCCGAAATGCTTTATCTCAGCCTCGGACTCGGCCAGGTGCTGATGATGGGCCGCGACCTGAATGATATGAGTGCGGTGATCGCTGTCATGATCCTGATTATCGCCCTCGGATATATGGTCGACGGCATTGTCTTCAAAGGGATGGAGCGCCACCTGCAAAACAGGTGGGGCCTCAGCCCGACCAGCTAGCTACATCGGCGTGAATCCGAGTCCGAAACGCGGCGGTCTTGCCGTGAGATAGGGAACGCTTGCAGATTACGTACGAATTTGCCAGTGTGGAATGTCTACTAGAATGATTGTAATACTTGTACAAAAAACAACGATTGCTCCCCCCTCATAACTTTGAAAGGAACAGAAAAGCAGAAGGTGGGCACGTTTATGAAATCCAAAACTCTGATGTCTGTTGTCGTTCTCATGGCCCTCAGCGGCAGTATGCTAGCTCAAATCGCAGCCAAGACCTCTCCTGTCGCCGAAGCCGCAGTCGCAACCCCAGTCGATGAGCGGCGCGCTCTCATCACTTCCAGCGCGGTTCCCCCCGTTCAACCTACGTCCACCGCAGTTAATCACCGCGGCCCAGTTTCGTTCCGCCGCGATGGCCTGTGGTTCTCGACGGCTGATCGACATACCTATGTGCAGATCCATGGATACGCGCAGGCGGATGATCGCTGGTTCTCCTCCAATATTCATGGCGAGCCGCTCAACACGTTCTTTTTCCGACGCATTCGTCCGTTGTTCGAGGGAACGCTGTTCAACAACGTTGACTTCCGTTTTATGCCGGATTTCGGGCAGTACAATCCGCAAGTTCAGGAGGCATTCCTCGAACTCAAGACTCTGCCTTTTGCGAAGCTCCGAGTCGGCAAATTCAAAGAGCCGATCGGACTGGAAGTCCTCCGTCAGGACCGAGATTCGAGCTTCCCGGAGCGCTCGCTGGCCTCCGATCTCATCCCCTTGCGTTACATCGGAGCACAACTATCAGGCGCGGTGCTGTCGAATTCCATCACGTACGCCGCTGGATATTTCAACGGATCTAGCGACGGATCAAACGCCGTGTTTACGCAATGGTCGCCGGGCAATGAAGGTGCGGCTCGCATATTTCTGCATCCTTTTGCCAAGAGCGGAGGAAGCGTGCTGCACCAGTTTGGGATTGGTGTCGGAGGTTCGGCGGGAACGCACCACGGTTCCATTCCGGGTCTGAAGACCATGGCGCAGACCACTTTTTTCAGATACTCCTCTACAACCGTGGCCGACGGGCAACATAACCGCATCTCGCCGCAGGCCTACTACTACGTCGGCCCGTTTGGACTTCTAGGCGAGTACGTAATCTCTTCGCAGGAAGTTATAAGCAAAGGCATTAGGGACAGGATCAGGAATGAAGCGTGGCAGTTCTCAGGATCGGTCATGCTCACGGGGGAGAAGAACACCTACTCCGGAGTCCGATCTCGAAATGCGTTCGAACCGGGTCGCGGCTTCGGTCACTTCGGCGCAATCGAACTCGCATATCGCTACAGCCAGGTCCGCGTCGACAAGGATGCTTTCCCGCGGTTCGCCAACACTTCAACCGCAGCGCAATTTGCCGGCGAGCACGGAATCGCCTTGAACTGGTATCTCACCCACTATGTCAAACTGACAACCGACTACGAGCACACGGCCTTCCGTATGGCGACGACCAGCGTGACGCCGTTGCATAGCGAAAATCTCTTAGTCAGCCGGGTTCAACTAGCGTTCTAGCTACCTCCAGCGGCGAAAAGGCATGGGATCACGGTAGATGTTCGGGGAGCCTGGTGTGCAACGCCTATGCCCTCGCCACGGGGATTTCTCTGCGGTTATCTTGTACTGTGATAAGGTTCGAACATCTAGGCCCGCTAATGCACGCAGATGGACGAACGCGAATTGTTAAGTGGTGCGCGGTTTCCGGAGGCGTTGCAATTGTACTGATGCTCTCCTTCAACCCCGGTGGGTGGCGAGCGCGAATTCTGGCCAGAATTACGCGTGTAGACAATGATCCGGTCGTGGTTTCGGCACCGGCCGACTTCCGTCCTCGCGTACCCCCCGGTTTTCGTGTGTCGGTCTTTGCCAACCGATTTCGAAGTCCTCGCTGGTTGGGGGTCTCGCCCGGTGGAGACGTATTTGTCGCCGACTCGGGTGCCGGAGAAGTCGTCGTGCTGCACGGGCTCACATCCGAGGGAAGAGCCCAGACACGAGATGTCTTTGCTGATCATCTGAATCTGCCCTTTGGGATTGCATTTCATGCGGATCACGTATACATAGCCGAAACCGACCGGGTCGTGCGTTTCCGCTACGATCCGGGCACCTCGAAACGGCTGGGCGATGCGGAGCAACTTCTCGCGCTTCCGGGAGGAGGCTATAACCAGCATTGGACTCGCTCCTTGGCCTTCAGCGCCGATGGGCATCTGTTCGTAGCGGTAGGATCCAAAACCAACGTCGGCATCGAATCGGATCCTCGCAGGGCCGCGATTCTCGTGTCCGATCCAGACGGCAAGGATGTGCGAGTCTATGCGAACGGGCTAAGGAACGCGGTCGGAATCGAATGCAACCCAGATTCTGGGGCCCTTTGGGCGAGCGTCAACGAGCGCGACGATATTAGCGACGACGTGCCCAGGGACTACTTCACTCGCATTCAGGAAAACGGCTTTTATGGCTGGCCTTATGCATACGGCGCTCATCACCCCGACAACCGGGTATCGCCGCGCCAGGATCTAGTGGCAAAGATGATCGAGCCGGATGTGTTGTTGGGGGCTCACGTTGCGCCCCTGCAGTTCGCGTTTTACGACAAGCAGCAGTTTCCCCCGCAATACCAGCACGCTGCTTTTATCGCGGAGCATGGTTCCTGGAACCGTCGCATCCGGAGCGGCTATCAGGTCGAGTTTGTTCCTTTTCGCAATGGCCTACCTGCAGGTCCGCCGATGCCATTTCTTTCGGGGTTCGTGCCCGATCCGTCCAGGAAGGAAGTCTATGGAAGGCCGGTGGGAGTAGCAGTCGCCACGGATGGCGCACTACTCGTTTCAGATGACGGCGCAAAGGTGATCTGGCGGGCTTCCTACGAATCTCCTGCGGCCAAGTGAAGTACCGGACATCGCGGCAGGTTCCGTGCATTACAGGATACCTCTTCACCAGCGACGACTGAGACCGCGAGATTCAATGCTAGAATTTCACAGCAGCCTTTTTACGATTCTGGGTTTGAACCGCCCTGGCTTTCCCCCGCAGCGAATATTTTCTGACAGATGCGCCCATTTCTCGAACTCTTACGCCAGAACCGTAACTATCGTTACACGTGGATGGGGCAAGTCGTGAGCGAGATTGGCGATCAGTTCAACAATATCGCCGTCTTCTCTCTGGCTATCGTGCTCACACACTCGGGGCTGGTGGTCACCGGCATCATGCTGTCTCGAGCCATCCCGGCCGTAACGGTGGGGCCGCTTGCCGGTGTTCTTCTCGATCGGTTCGACCGCAAGCGCATCATGATCACGAGCGATCTGGTGCGCGCAGTGATGGCACTTGGATTCATTCTGGCCTTCACCCATCGCGCGAGCTGGCTGCTTTACGTCTTCAGTGCCCTGCTGATGCTGGCTTCGCCGTTCTTTACTGCGGGGCGTTCGGCAATTTTGCCCACCATTGCCAGCGCCGAGGAACTTCATACCGCAAATTCACTAACCCAAACCACGCAGTGGACGACCCTGACAGTCGGCACATTTCTGGGGGCGACCGTTGTCGCGATTGGTTATAAGTGGGCCTTCGTCTTCAACGCACTCTCGTTCGTCTTTTCTGCCTGGGCAATCTGGCAATTGCGCGCACCGAAAGGGAAGACCTTTCGCTCAATGCCAAAAGACTTGACGGAAGCTGACGTGGTCCGGCCCTGGCATGAATATCGCGAGGGATTGCGCTACATGCGTTCTGTTCCGCTGGTTCTCGCCATTGCCCTGCTCGCAGTAGGCTGGGCGACGGGAGGAGGCGCGGCGCAGATCTTGTTCACGCTTTTCGGCGAAATTGTTTTCAACGCGGGAGCCGCGGGAATCGGCGTCATTTGGGGTTGCGCCGGTGTCGGACTGTTGATCGGCGGCGCAATCGCGAACTGGCTGGGCAGACGCCTTCCTTTTGAGAGCTACAAGAAGATTGTCTTCGTGAATTACCTGGTGCATGGCGGCGCCTATGTGCTGTTCAGCCAGATGCGGCGATTTGAACTGGCACTTCTCTTTATCATGCTTTCCCGCACTGCAATCGCGATCAATTCAGTCCTCAATTACTCCTACCTGCTCCGCACGGTCTCGAGCCAGTACCGCGGCAGGGTCTTCGCCACGATGGAGACATTCACTTGGGCGATGATGATGCTATCCATGATGGGGGCGGGCATCGCATCCACGCACTACAGTCCGCGCACCATTGGAGCGATCGCCGGACTGCTGAGTTCGACCACTGCGATCTTCTGGGGTTGGGCGAATTGGTCCGGAAGACTCCCATTGCCTGAGTTCGCCGGAGTAGACCGAAAAGATTTGGAAGTGCACGGCGACCCCATCGCGTAGGGAAGGTCACCTGATATCGTATCGATCCTATGACGATGAATGGTTCATTGCTTCGTTGGTTTACTGTTCCGTCGGTGGGCTGATACCCACTAGTGGAACCGATTTCTCCTGAGCCAGACGGTTGTATGCGGCGAGGTCAGTCTTAACGATTTCGTCCCATTTTGATAGTTGCTCGTCGGCTTGCTTGCTGAGATCGTCGAAGAGTTCATAGTCCTGTTTCGTCGGAGCCGCGTCGGCGCTGGAGACGACGCCTCCAAGCGCGACCAGCAGGTTGTTCAGCCGAATCGGATAGTTGAGCACATCCTGCCCGCTCTTCGCTTTCGTCTGAATCATGGCCTCTTCAACCACGGTCATCTTCTTGTCTAGGGCCGAGCCCGCATCGGCGAGCGCCTTGGCATTCGGGTTCTT
This sequence comes from uncultured Acidobacteriota bacterium, assembly GCA_963807095.1. Classification (GTDB taxonomy): domain Bacteria; phylum Acidobacteriota; class Terriglobia; order Terriglobales; family Acidobacteriaceae; genus Sulfotelmatobacter. The sequence continues at coordinate 94,979 of CAWEAF010000011.1, forward strand.
TTCCTCGTTCAGCCGTTTATTCAGTGCGGTCATCTGCGAACGGATATCGCGCATCTGACGAACGGCATCGTGCACCTTTGTGACCTTCCCGAGGATGGACTGCATTAAATCAAATTGCTTTTTCAGGTCGTCCGCGGTCACTTTCAGCCGAGGATCGGGCACGATCTTGAAGGGTTGCGTCTGCGCCTTGCCGTCAACCGTGAGACGCACCTGGTAATCGCCGGGGAGCGCCACGGGGCCATTTGTTGAACCTCCCCAAAGCGGCGAATTTGGAATGCGCGGAGCTCCTTCGTAATGAAGGTCCCAAACGAAGCGATTGATACCAGCTTCGGTGGTGATCTCGCTGGGGCGATTGCGGGAAAAGAAGTTTTCCTCGCCTTCCGGTTCTGGCGCGTGCTTCGGCGGATAGGTTCGAATCACCTTCCTCGAGGAGTCGAGGATCTCGATCTTGACGCGGGCCTCGGATTTCTTTGCATCCGAACCAGCAGAATCCGGCGTGGACGGAGCGCCAGAACCAGTCATGCCGCCAGGGGCAGCCGCCGTGTCGTCTTTCTTGCCTTCGGGCTTTTTGATTTCCGTCTTTAGGTAGTAATAAATCACCGCTCCAGCCGGAGGATTCTGTCCGGCGTTGCCGCCTCCAAAGAATGATCCTGGGAACGTAGTGTGGTTCGCGTCGGCTGGAGCGAACAGATGCACATCGTTCGCTTTCAAAGAATCATTCCACTGGCGCAGCGGCGAGAGGTCATCGAGGACCCAGAATGAGCGCCCATGTGTCGCAACCGCGAGGTCGTCATTCTTTACGATCAGATCGTTAACGGGAACCATTGGCAGATTCAGCTGCATCGGTTGCCAATTGCCGCCATCGTCGAAGCTGACGTAGACACCGCGCTCGGTGCCCGCGTACAGCAAGCCTTTTCGCTTTGGGTCAATGCGGACGGCATGAACGTAGACATCCTTGGGGATGCCATTGACGATTGATGCCCACGACTTGCCGAAGTCCGTAGTCTTGAAAATGTACGGAGCAAAGTCGTCCATCTTGTGGCGTTCTACGGCGGCATAGGCCGTACCTGCATCGGTCAGCGAGGCTTCGATCATGCTGACAGTGCCCCATTCCGGCATGGCTTTCGGCGTGACATTTTCCCAACTGCCGCCGCCATTGCGCGTGAGATGGATGAGTCCATCGTCGCTGCCAGCCCAGATCAGATCTTTTTGAGCCGGCGATTCGACAACCGAAAAGATCGTGTCGTAGACCTCGACTCCGGTGTTGTCCTTGGTAATAGGGCCGCCCGACGACGCTTGCTTTGATTTGTCATTGCGTGTCAGATCGGGGGAAATGATGGTCCAGTTCTTTCCTTCGTCGGTGGTCTTGAACAAAACCTCGCCGGCGTAATAGAGCGTACGCGGATCGTGCGGTGAGAAAACGATAGGCTCAGTCCACTGGAAGCGATGCTTCAACTCCGCCATCCCCCAGCCGATTGGATTGCGCGGCCAGGGATTGACCATCTGGGTTTCGTCGGTGCGATGGTCGTAGCGAGTGATATCCCCGCCGTAGGAACCGGCGTAGACGATATCAGGGTCCTGCGGGTCGGGTGCGATATAGCCACTCTCGCCGCCGCCGACCTCATAAAAATCCGATTGGCCGATTCCGCCATGGGCGCTGGCACTGGCAATGGCGACGGTAGAATTGTCCTGCTGCGCTCCATAAAGCCAGTAGGGGAAACGGGAGTCGGCGGTGACGTGATAGAACTGCGCCGTCGGCTGGTTCATCAGGCTCGACCAGCTTGCGCCCCAATCGGTGGAGATGGTTGCGCCGCCGTCATTCCCGTTGATGAGCCGTTTGGGATTCTCGGGATCGATCCAGAAGCCGTGATTGTCGCCATGCGGCGTGCGAATCTGGGTGAAGGTCTTGCCGCCATCGATGGAGCGGTAGGTGCCTGTGTTCAGGATGTAAACCACATCAGGATTCTTGGGATCGGCGAAGACATGGGTGTAGTACCAGGCGCGCTGACGATAGCGCCGATCATCGTTGGTCAGTTGCCATTTCTCGCCCCCGTCATCGGAGCGGAACAGGCCGCCTTTTTCGGCTTCGATGAGCGCGTAGATACGGTTCGGGTTCGAAGTGGTCGCAACACCAATTCGCCCGATGGTACCTTCGGGCAGACCGTTGCCTGTCAGCTTGGTCCACGTGTCACCGCCATCCGCGGAGCGATAGAGCCCGCTGCCCGGGCCTCCGCTTTCCATAGTCCAGGGCTTGCGCACGGCTTGCCACATCCCGGCAAACAGAATATTAGGATTCGAAAGATCGAACTGAATGTCGATACCCCCAGTCTTGTTATCAACGTAGAGGATGCGTTGCCAGGTCTTCCCGCCATCGTGCGAACGGAAAATGCCCCGCGTTGCATTCGGACCGAACGGATGCCCGAGAGCGGCAACGTAGACAAGGTTTGGATCTTTAGGATGAACGATCATGCGGCCGATGGAATCAGTGTCACGGAGTCCGGCATACTTCCACGTCTTGCCGGCATCGATGGACCTGTAAACGCCGTTGCCCGTCACGATATTGCCGCGGATGCAGGCCTCGCCCGTGCCGACATAGATTACATTTGGGTCGGATGGCGCGACGGCGATGGCACCGATCGACGGGGAGGCTTCAGGGAACTTGTCCCACAGGGGCTTCCAATTCAGGCCGCCGTCCCTGGTCTTCCACATTCCACCGGCGACAGCTCCGAAGTAGTACGTATCGCTCTGGCCGGGCACGCCCGCGACTGCCAGAACTCGCCCGCCGCGGAACGGACCGACAAGCCGGTACTTCATGCCTTCGAAAGGGGATTTCGAGGCGGCAGGTTTTGCGGGAGGCACCACGCCCGCTTCTGGCGGAAATGTCTCTTCCGCCGGTTCGCCCGTGGGCGTGGAAGGGACGCTTGGCTCAGACGGTTTGTTCGGCTGACGTCGCTGCGCGGTTGCTAGGGTGCTTAACAGCAAGAAAATCACTGCCAGGCAGAATCGGCTCACCAGTGGATCCTCCGGTAGGAAATCGTTAGGTAATGTACTCTTCGAGGGAAAACTTTGTACAACTGTTTTTTGTTGAAGCCGTAGGCGCAAGCGCTGGTTACTTGCGGCACACGGCGCGCGTTACCCAAGTTCACGGGCCCTTGGATATGTTTACTGCCCCCACGAGCACCCCTTAATGTGAAGACTCTAATCGATGCATCCCGGTGGGGATTCAAACAAGAGTGCCGTGGCTATGATAATCAGGAGTTTTATGAACAATTGCCGCTCCGGTGTTGGTTCAGGTTCGCGAGTCGCAGGAATGATTTCTATTCTGCTGCTCGTCCTTGCGGCACCCGCTCTGGCACAAAACATACCCCAGGGCATGCCTGCCGCTGCTGCGGGCTCCGGCCCAGCTTTCAACTTTAGCGCGGGATATACATACCTGACCATGCCGGTCACATCCACCAACAGCGCCAATCTCAATGGGCTGGATGCCACTGCCGGTATTGATTTTCTGCGGCATTGGGGCGCTACTGCGGACGCGAGTTATGTGCGTGCGTCTAACGTCCTCGGCATGGGACATGGCAGCTACGTGATGACCTTCCTTGTCGGCCCCGTCTTCTACCCGGTGGAGAGCCATAGTTTTCGCCTGTCAGTTCGCGGACTTGTGGGCGCAGGCCTGGTTGACAGTATCGTGCCCGTGAACAGTACGACCATCTTGCATGGCTGGGTCGCGCGACCGTCTTATGGCGGCGGCGCGGGAATCGAACACTCGATCTATGGGCCCTTCGGAGCCCGGGTCGATGGAGACTATTTACGCACGGCTTTCGTCAACTCTGCGGATGCAGTACAAGCCCAAAACAACCTGCGGTTGACCGTTAGCCTGGTCTTTCACGTGAGACAGCGGGAGTAAGGCGCAATAGCATACCTGGAATTGCTTTCTCGAACGACTCGCATTCACAGTCGCAAGGGGCTTCTGGACTTACTCGGATCCCCTTTGGTCCGAGAGCAGATGCTGCATTTCGCTTATCCTCAGAATCCATAGCAGGGCAATGATCATGAGCACTGCCAGGCCCAGGAATATGGGACCGCCGCGCTGGTGCAGGGTTCCATGAAGGAAGCTGGGGTTCACACGAGTGCCGAGTTCGGCAATGGTGACGATGCGGATTGCATTTTTCGCGACGGACAACGGGATAGCAGCGAGCACCAACAGAGTCTTCCGCCAGCCCGACCGAAGGAAGAGATGCGCGAGCAGCAGGGTCATGACAATTAGAATTGTGCTGGACCGGATGCTGCTGCACTCGTGAGCCACTTCGATCGTTAATCCCGGGATGGACAAGACGATGCCATCGCGCGTGACTGGGACACCCAGTAACGCAAACAGCATGCTCGCCCCCGAAGCCGATTGCTGCTGCAGGAATGCGGTAATCCATGTCAGTGCGCGATCCGGCAACGGTACGATCAAAAACAGGAAGCAGAGCGGGAAGGCGAGAGATTGGAATGTCTTGGACCCGAAACAGAAAATTACACTGCCGATCCACCAGGCGACCAGCGCTGCCATTCCAACCGACAAATTGCCGCTGCTCGAGAAATGCCACGGATTCCATTCTGTAGCGGCGCGCGTCATAAGAGCTACGCTCAACAGGATGATGCCGAGCCATCGGTTTGGCCTGGAGCCAGCAAGAATGCCATTACCTCCGAAGTAAATTAGCGAGATGCTGAGCGGAAGGATGAGGAGAACATACGTATATGCGTCGCTCGATGACGCAAGCTGCAAATCGGCAACGATGGGAGCCCACCAGAACAGGAGTGACAAGCCAAACAGGCCGCAGACCGCGAGGTACTGAGTTCCGTTCGGACTCGCCCTTCTGGTTTCTGTTGCAGATGCTGGCCGGAGGGTTTTCATCGGCCGGTGGCCCCAGGGGCGTCTCTAAAACCGGTGCAGAGCGAATTGTTGAATACTCGGGTCACACTTGGCGGCGGGGAGAGAGCATCTGATTGATCAACACTGGTCGAAGAGGTACGTTACGACACCCTCCTGCGTGGGTCAATGACACTCTCGTGTCAGTCTCGGACCACCGTCTGCGTTAATGTTTTGGCTGCGATACCGCTTGGGGAGCCTGCTTGGTGTCGTCTGAAACTCGGCATGCAGGAGGAGGTTGGACATTCGTGGCTGGAGTGCTCGGCTGCTTCCCGGGGAGGCTGGCGGCGATTTTGTTTGAGAACACGCTTCTCTGTCCTCTAGAGTCGATCGCGATCGCTGCATAGTAGTAGGTTTTTCTGCCATCCCCAAAGTTGTCCACGCAACTGGTCCCGATGATTGGAGTGGGCGTGATCCTTTGGCATCCGGTGCACTCCTCCAGTCGATTCGCTTGGATCACTGAATCGCTGCGATATAGGCAATAGCCAACCGACTTGTCGTTGGGGCCGCCGGAAGAAGTGCTGGCATTCCACCGAAGGGTGACTTTGTGAAGGTCACTCAATTGTGAAGCCATGAGGCCGGGACAAGCCTGAAGACCCATGGACGGCGTTTGCGCTGCTTTTGCGGCGGGTACGTCAGTCAGTCGGATTCTATCTTCCGGGTGGGAAGTCCGGCTGCATCCGGCGATCGCGGTGACAGCCAACACGCTGTAGACGAAAACGGCACTGCCGAATCGCCTGCGAGCTCGGGCGTCTATTTCAAGCTGATCCATGGTCTGAATCAGGGCCTCACACCATTGTCCATCTTAATTCCCACGCGTTAAATGTAGTGCGTTGGTGGCGGTTCAGGTCATCGTAGAGTCAACAGGGCATTGTGGAGCGGGCTCGGCACGTGCCATTCTAGAGTGCCGGTGTATTCCATGCCGGATCTGGATAGAGATCTCAATGAATGACTATCGGAAGTTCTACATCAATGGAAGCTGGGTCAACTCGGCCGAAGGGAAAGACTTCGAAGTAATCAATCCGGCGACCGAAGAGGCCATCGCGACGATCTCGCTTGGCGCTCCAGCCGACGTCGACAAGGCTGTGGCTGCGGCGAAAGCAGCATTCGAATCGTTTTCCGAGATCACCCGCGAACAGCGGCTTGATTTGTTGCGCCGGATCATCGCGGTATACAAGGCCAAGAGCGCGGAGATGGCGGATGCTATTTCCAGCGAGATGGGATGCCCGATCTCGCTATCGAGAAAAGCCCAAGTGCCTGCGGGCCTGGCGCACCTTGCCGAGGCTGCACGAATGCTGGAACGTTTTGAGTTCGAGGAGATCAAAGGCACCACACTGATGCGGAAGGAGCCAATCGGGGTTTGCGCCCTGATTACTCCGTGGAACTGGCCCATGAATCAGATCACCTGCAAGGTCGGGGCGGCGTTAGCGGCGGGATGCACGATGGTGCTCAAACCCAGCGAGTTCGCTCCACTATCGGCACGTCTGTTCGCGGAGATTCTCCACGAAGCGCAAGTTCCGCGCGGAGTATTCAATCTGGTTTACGGAGACGGTCCTACGGTAGGATCAGCCCTGGCGGCGCACCCTGACGTGGCGATGGTGTCGTTTACGGGTTCTACACGCGCCGGGGTATCGGTTGCGACTGTAGCTGCGCCGACCGTGAAGCGGGTAGCCCAGGAACTCGGGGGGAAGTCGGCAAACATTATCCTCGATGACTCGGATTTCACCCGCGCTGTCAGAGAAGGTGTGCAGGCATGTTTTCGGAATGCCGGGCAATCCTGCAATGCGCCAACGCGGATGCTGGTTCCTCGGACGAGAATGTCGGAAGTCACTCAGGTTGCGAAGCAGGAAGCGGAGCTTACGAAGGTCGGCGATCCGGGCAGGGAAGAGACGACAGTCGGCCCGCTCGTAAACAAAGTGCAGTTTGAGAAGGTGCAACGTCTTATCCAGAAGGGGATTGAGGAGGGTGCGACACTGATTACGGGGGGTGGCGGACGCCCGGATGGAGTTGGCCGCGGCTATTTCGTTAAGCCAACGGTATTCGCGAATGTGCGCAACGACATGACCATCGCGCGCGAAGAGATTTTTGGTCCGGTGCTGTGCATCATTCCCTATGAGGACGAGGAGGATGCGGTGCGAATCGCCAACGATTCTCCCTACGGCCTTTCGGGATTTGTGAGTTCAGGCAACCTGGAGCATGCGCGGCAGGTCGCGAAAAGAATTCGTGCGGGCAATGTACACATCAATGGCGCGCGGGTCGATTTCAGCGCGTGCTTCGGCGGCTATAAGCAGTCCGGTAACGGTCGCGAGTGGGGACGGGCCGGCATCGAGGAATTTCTGGAACTGAAAGCCGTGTTCGGCTACGCAGAAGCTGTCAAATAAAGAATCTGTCGTCAGCCTTGACTTGGAGGCGGACCAAGCGTGCCACTCAGGACCACTTAAGGGCCATTCCTCAGGTAACACGAATCGGATATTACTTAGGTTACCGGCCGATTCAGGGCGCCGGTCGCCATGGAGTCTTACTGCTCTCGCACATCCGCCAGAATCTGTGGCGTGCTTTTTGTGATTGTCCTGTCGCAATCGGGCTTGCTCTTCGGGCAAAGTAGTTCGTTTGGCCCGTCCTCGAGCACCGTTGCAGTGGAGCCGCTTCGACCCACTCCGATGACCTACGTGCGGGTTCCATCGGAGACAGCCAAGGCGCATCGGTTCTGGGACAACAAGAACCGCGCGTTGTTTGCGGCGTCTGCGGCTCTGAGCGCCGGAGACTTCTTCGTTACCCGTTCCAACCTGCAGTCGGGAGGACGTGAGTTCAATCCGGTGACGCGGATTTTTGGGAATGGCACCCCCGGCTTGGCCGTGAATTTTTCGCTGGAAACGGCAAGTGTGATCGGGGCCAGTTACATTCTTCATAAGACAGGCCACCACAAGCTGGAAAGAATTGCGTCTCTGGTCAACATAGGCGGATCAGCAGCCGCAGTTTCCTATGGCGTCACCCACCGCTAGCCTCGATTCGCACACACCAATCGCACCGTTGATAGAGCGCAGCTTCCGAGCGGCGGACTACTGCCATCCGCGAGCATCTCAAGGGTGTGAAGGATGGGATACTGGCTAGGGAAGGGAGTATGTGAAGTCCAACAGGGACGCCGACAACAACAGAAAGGCGTGCCAGGTTCGGCACGCCTTTTGTTTAGTTGGAGGGACTGATTTCTATGCGATCGCTTTTTATGCGGTCGTTCTGGTGGCAAGTTGCCGCCGGGAGCGCATGAAGATCGCGCCCAGGCAGCAGAAACCAGCCAGCAGAAGGTAGGCAAGCGTGCTCCCACCCTCCGGCACCTTCACGATGAATTCCTGAGCTACGCAACCGTTCTCGGCCTTACAGATGTTAGTTGTCCCGGTTATGTCAGGGGATAACACCAGGAATCCGCCGGTTGCGTTACCCGGCAGCTCTGCGGTGTAAAGCAATCCACCTGCCAGCGCAGTGGAACCCGTGCAGCCCACTGTCCCGAAAATGGCAGAACAGAGAGCGGCTGTGGTGAGAGGTCCCGAAGTGATGGGGTTCGAAGCCAGATATTTCTCGACGCCTGCTGGGTCAAACACGGCCCAGAGCGCGAAAGTATCGATGATTTGTGCGGTTGAACCGGGAGCCGCTGACAAAATCAGATTCGTGAGGTAGCCCACGGCGCCGTACAATGCCGTGTTCGCCCCCGCCAACCCCCAGGATGTATTGCTGGAGGTTATGCTTGAAAATGAAGTGACGGTAGCATTCCAGGTTGAGTTAAAAAAAGACTCGTCGCCAAAGTCATCGCAGATGACGGGGGTATTGGCAACTCCTCCCACAGTGGCGTAATACGGGCTTAGGTAAATGCCGTCGTAGACCGGACCTGACGTATTTCCCGTCAGGGTCACGGAAGTCTGGGCAAAGGCCGTACTCGCAACGCAAATCGCTGCAACTACAGCCAGAAAACAGATTTGCACTGCTTTTTTCATTTTTTCGGCGCTCCTCGTGATACAGACGGGGGAGGAGTGCTTGAGCGCTCCCATACGAGCGTGCGCCCACTGCAACGATTATTACTCTAGACCGAAATGCGCGCCTGTCAAGAATGATAATTCTTGCGACCAGTTGCAAACCCTTGCAACATGAAGCATTTGGCTTCATCCGTTTTCTCCCCCAGAGGCTAAGAGAAGGCGAAAGTAACCTGAATCCTCACTGGTCGAAAAGGGTTACCAACAGGACACGAACGGGCCATAGAGGGTTTCAGAATCGTGCTCTATAGTCATAATCGCTCATACAAGGCTCCGGTTTTGGAGGTCTGGGTCAGTGAGGATTGCTGCGGTTCGTCTGTGCCTGATTGTGACCCTCGTAGGTACCGTGTTTACCGGCTGTACCCGCGATCCAAATGTGCGGAAGCAGAAGTACTTCCAGAGCGGGCAGGATTACCTGCAAGAGGGTAGGTTGAATGAGGCCGAGATCCAGTTCCGCAACGCTTTGCGCTTGGACCCAGCGTATGCCGAAGCCCACTACCAATTAGCTCTTGTCGACCTCAGGAACCGGAAGTGGCTGGGGGCTAGCCAGGAACTAGCCCGCGTCATCGAATTGCAGCCCGAGAATGCTTCTGCAAGGGTTGAAATCGCTAAGCTGCTGATTGCGTCTGGAAACCTGGCGCAAGCCCAGGAACAGATCGACTGGCTTATTCAGAACCACCCAAATGATGCGACCTCTCACGCCGTGGCTGCGGATTTGCTGGCCGCCCGGGGCAGTTTTGCAGCCGCACTTGAGGAGGTGGATAAAGCTGTCGCGCTCGATCCAGGAAACGCGGATTTGTATTCGAAACTGGCGTTGATCCAACTGAGGAACAGCCAACCCGAGCTCGCCGAGATCAGCTTCAAGAAGGCAATTGACCTGAGCCCGAGGGCCGTTGCCCCTCGCCTGATGCTGGCCAACTTTTATCAGGCGCGCAGCCGGTTTTCCGAAGCGGAGGGGCAACTGCGTGAAAGCATCGCCGCCAATCCGCAGAATCCTGAACCGGTGGCGGCGCTGGCTCGTCTATATCTCGCTCAACAGAAGAGGGCCGAGGCTGAAGGTCTGTTGATCCGGGCCAAGTACGGTTTCGGAGAGAATTCTGCCGGTTATCGCCTTCTGGGAGACTTCTACTTGGGGTTGGGTGAGCTGGATAAAGCGACAAGAGAATATCGAGCCCTCTATGAAGCACATCCCAAAGACCTTCTGGTGAAGAAGAATTTCGCCGATCTTTTGATCCACACCAGGCAGTTCCAGGACGCTGGGACCGTGAATGACGAGATTCTCAAGGCTGATCCCAATGACAGCGATGGACTAATTTTTCGGGGTGAGCTGCAATTAGAAGCGGGAGATACGAGTAGCGCCATCTCCACGCTCCAAACGGTCATTAAGAACGATCCCAACAATGGTTTGGGGCACTACCACCTAGGTGTCGCCTTTCAGAAGTCTGGCAATCTGGAAACCGCGGAAAGCCAATGGAGGGACGCTGTGCGCCTGCGACCGGACCTGGTGGATGCCCAGCGGGCGCTCGCCTTACTCGCGATGCGGCGAGGCGATATGACCACTCTGGAGCAGACGAGCGGCGAAATCATCAAGCTGCGGCCAGCTTCTCCAGACGGATATGCATTGCGGGCGGTTTCTGAAATCAACCAAAAGCACTTCTCGGCCGCGGAAGCGGATGCGCAGAAGGCGATTGAAGTGGCTCCTGGCAGCGCCGCCGGCTACGTGCAGATGGGGAATCTCAATTTCGCTCAGAAGCGGTTCAACGAGGCGGAGGGCTCGTACCGGCTAGCGCTTGATCGAGATGCCAAGTCGAACGACGCCTTGCGCGGCTTGATGAATACATATGTCGCGCGCGGCCAAATCGAAGCTGCGGTCTCAGCGGCAAATGTCCAGATCAGTAAGGTGCAGGATAGCAGCGGTTTCTACGATCTGCTGGGCACCGTATTGTTGCAGCAGAAAAAGGACATGAATGCCGCTAACGCGGCCCTGACGAAATCGGTACAGCTCGACAGGAATAACAGTGATGCCCTCATGAAGCTTGGCCGAGTGCAACTGCAACAGGGTCAAACTCAAGAAGCGATCACTACCTATCAACAGGCGGCCAAAGACAATCCGCACGACAGCGGTTTCTATGTAGTGCTGGGGCAGATCTTTCAAACGCAGCGGGACTGGGGCCAAGCCGCAGACGCTTACCAAAAAGCACTGGGCATCCGACATGACGAGCCGGTTGCGGCCTGCAATCTGGCCTATGTGATGCTCCAAACTGGCGGCGATCTGGACATCGCCCTATCGCTGGCCCAGACCGCGCGAAAACGGATGCCAGATTCACCCGAGATCGCCGACACCTTGGGTTGGGTCTACTATCAGAAGGGAGCCTATCGATCGGCGGTCGATTCGCTGCAGGCCGCCCTTACCCTGACGCAAGGGGGCAAATTCCCCGACAATCCTCGATTTCACTATCATCTCGGCATGGCGTACGCCAAAAGCGGTGACACGGCGCGGGCCCGAGAACAGTTTCAAAAAATGCTGAAGATGAATCCAGATGCGAACGAGGCGTTGGACGCGAGGAAGCAACTGTCGCTGTTGAACTCGTGATCATCGTTGGACCTCGGCCATCAGAGCCGTCGTTTTTGATTCGAGTTCCCAGACCCTGGTCGAGGTCCTGACCGCCTCAGGCCACGCAAACGTGCTTTCCGCTTTGCTATCTCTGATTCCGAGGATTTAGAATTTCTTGTTTCCCGCGGAAGTCCTGCCAACAGCGGAATCAGGTGTAAGTTTGGAACCCTCAGCGAGGCCCGGCCGCAGTTGTTTATTCCTCGTTCTTATAGCCATTGCCCTATCAGCAGGTCCTGCGCGAGCGACCGCGCAGGACAACTCCACGCCACCGTCTGCACAGATCAATGGCCTGGTGCGAGACCCCTCGGGGAAACCGATCGCTGGCGTTTCTGTCTACCTTCAACCGCAGGGCGACTCTCATCTGAAGCAGTCTTCAACCAGCGAAGTCGGAACCTTTGTTTTTCTAGACATCACGGCGGGCACCTACTCCCTAAAGCTAGACAAGCCGGGCTTTCGAGAGGCGAATGAAGGCTCGATCAACTTGTCTCCCGCGGAAAAGAAGCATTGTGAATTTATTCTGCAGGTTGCGGCAACGCCTTCACCGGAGACGCCACAACCCCTACCCGGCGGATTCGGGCTCGACGATAAGCCAAATTTCACTGTCGCAGGGATCACCGACTCAACTGGCTCGGGGGGCCATGCAGCGGAAACGCGCCTGAGGACCGGCGAGGCACTGGCAAAGGAGACCGTCAAGCTCAAGGCTGATGAATCCAGGGACACGTCGAAAATACAACCGAAGACGGACGTCAGAGCTTCTGAGAATGATCTTTCCCTCGCCTTGGTTCAGAATCCAAAAAGTTTTGATACAAATCATAAGCTTGGCGAACTGTACTTCCATTCAGGACGGGATCGTGAGGCGGTTCCCTTGCTGCGTGCGGCATACGATGCCGACTCTCGAAATATTGAAAATGCGATTGAACTGGCACAAGCTCTTGCGAACTCAGCAGACTTCTCGATCGCCCGCGAGCACATTGATCGCGTTCTTTCCCACGGTGAAGGGCTGACCAAAAGGCAGCAAGCCGCTCTTCACCGGCTGATGGGGGACATCGAGGAGAAGGCGGGTGATCCGTTGAAGGCTGTGAACGAGTACGAACGCGCCGCTGGACTGGATGCAACCGAGCAGAACTATTTCGCGTGGGGATCGGAACTGCTCTTGCACCGAGCGGCGGCTCCGGCTATTGAAGTATTTGGAAAAGGAGTTCGCCTGCACTCCGCCTCGGCGAGGATGCTAGCCGGCTTAGGAGCGGCCCTGTTTACCAGCGGCTCTGCTGAAGAAGGGGCAAAACGCTTGTGTGAAGCAGCGGATCTGGAGCCGGCCAGTCAAGCTCCATATCTTTTCCTGGGAAAAATGCAGGAGGCCACTTCGGGGCCACTCTCCTGTGCTGAACAGAAGCTGGCTCGTTTTGCGGAGAGTCAGCCGGGCAACGCTCAAGGAAACTATTACTACGGCTTAGCACTTTGGAAACGAAACCGGGGATCAGAGAATGTCGGTCTGCTACAGCACGCTCGAGCTCTCTTCGAGAAGGCGGCGGCGATCGATCCGCAATTCGGCGCCGCCTATCTCCAACTCGGCAATGTGGAATTTGCGAGCGGAGAGTTTCCCAAGGCAATTGTTGCGTATCGGAGTGCCATTGCAGCCAATCCCGAAGGCAGCGAAGCTCATTACAGGCTCGGCATGGCGTATAAGCGTGCCGGGGATGAAGCGCAAGCGCAGAAAGAATTTGATCTATACAAGAGTCTCGACAAGAGCGAGGCAGAAAAGATCGAACGACAACGCCGGGAAATTCGACAGTTTCTTTTCGTTTTGAAAGATCATCCGACCGATCCTTCCTGATCCGATTCCCTGTCAGCATCGCCTCAAAACAGGTAACGCCGTCCAAGTCAGTGCCGACTCTGCCAAAGAGAAGTTTGAACTGGTTATCTCCGACGGGTAAGATTCTCTTCCCATGTGCGCAACCCCGCATTTGGGAGAGGGATTCCAATGAGAAGTTCCGCTATTGTGATTGCCGTACTACTCTTGTTGACCTTTGCCGACAAACACGCTTTCAGCCAATCCAGCTACGATTTGCGCTCTCCCGATGGGAGGATCGAGATCAGAATTCGGACTGAAGGGTCCATCCGTTACGACGTCGTGCTCAAGGGCCGTGCGGTACTCGAGAATTCGACACTGGCTATGGATGTCGATCATAAGAAGCTCGGTACGGAGCCGAAGGTCATCAGCGCGAAGCAGAGCACATACGACGGACTGGTCGACCCCGTTGTGAAACAGAAGTTCGCCAGAATTCGGGATCATTACAACGAATTGCGGCTAAGCCTCGATGGCGGGTATGAAGTGGTCTTTCGGGCCTATAACGAAGGCGCCGCCTATCGCTTCGAAACTTCGCTCGCGCAGGGCAAAGTGAAAGTTTATACAGAAGATGCGAAGTTCAATTTTGCGTCGAACTTTGTCGTTTACTACCCGCAGGAAGACAGTTTCTATTCGCACAACGAACGCAAGTATCTGCCGCAGCATTTGAGCGAGATCGCTCCTGCATTTATCGCTACGCTTCCGGCCGTCGTGGATGTAGGAGGCGGAGCGAAAGTGGCGATCGCGGAATCCGATTTGGAAGACTATCCCGGCCTGTGGCTTCATGGGACTGCCGGTAATGCGCTGGAGGCAACATTTCCCGCTTACCCGCTGAAGGAAATCCAAACCAGCGATCGTGATTACAAACCGGTAGAGACCGCCGATTATGTTGCCGCCACATCGGGCACGCGAACGTTTCCCTGGCGCGTGATTGGCATCGCGGATCACGATGGAGATTTACTCACCAATCAGATCGTGTACCTGCTGGAGCGACCGGCACAATTCCCGGACACATCCTGGATCAAGCCGGGCAAGGTCGCATGGGACTGGTGGAACGACTGGAATATAGATGGCGTGGATTTTAGGGCGGGAATCAATACGAAGACGTACGAGTACTACGTTGATTTCGCTTCGAAATACGGCATTCCCTACATCATTCTTGACGATGGCTGGTACAAGTTGGGCAATTTGCTCGAAGTGACGCCCGATCTCAACATAGAAGAACTCATCGCTTATGCGAGAAAGAAAAATGTGGGAATCATTCTGTGGGCGTCATGGAAGACTCTAGACGATCAACTGATTCCTGCGCTCGACCAGTTCGAGAAATGGGGCGTGAAGGGAATTAAAGTCGATTTCATGCAGCGCAGCGACCAGATCATGATCGACTATTTTTACCGCGTGTGCAGGGAAGCGGCCAAGCGGCACATGCTAGTGGATTTCCACGGCGACCAGAAGCCAGCCACGATGACCCGCACTTGGCCGAACCTGATCAACGCCGAAGGCGTGCGTGGCATGGAATGGAGCAAGTGGAGCGCTGACTCTGAACCCAAGCACAACGTGACCTTGCCTTTTACGCGGATGTTTCTTGGTCCGATGGACTACACCCCGGGAGCAATGCGTAACGCGACTCGCTCGACATTCGCTGCAATTAACAGCCAGCCAATGGCGCTCGGCACGCGTTGCCATCAATTGGCGATGTACGTGGTCTATGATGCTCCACTGCAAATGTTGTCCGATAGCCCCTCGAATTACCTCCGCGAGCCGGAGATCATGGATTTTCTGGGGCCGGTTCCGACCGAATGGGACGATACCAAAGTGGTCGATGCACGTATCGCCGATTACGTTGTGGTCGCGAGACGAAATGGAAGGGACTGGTACGTGGGAGCGATGACCGATTGGACACCTCGCGCGCTAGATATCGATCTATCGTTCCTGCCTGACGGAAACTTCACGATGGACGCCTACCAGGACGGCATCAACGCGGATCGGAACGCCAGCGACTACCGGAAAATCACCATGCAGGTGAACAAAGGGACGAAGTTGAAACTCTCCACTCGCAAGCGGAGGAGGCTGGGCAGCGCGGATTCATCAATAGATTGTCAGCGACTCTTCGGCAGAGCTCGTACGGCGCCCGTCGAAATGCCGCCGTCGACCAGGAGAGTTTGCCCAGTGATGTAGCGACTCGACTCGGCAGCGAGAAACACAATCGCCGCGTCCAGATCATTCAGATTTCCCGGACGCTTGAGTGGAATGCGATCACTCAGGTAGGCGACCCATTCTTTGTCCTCGTAAAGAATCTTGTTCTGCTCGGTGCGGAACCAGCCGGGAGCAAGGCAGTTCACCGTGATTCCGTACAGTCCCCAGTCATCGGCCAGACTCATGGTGAGTTGGCGGACACCGCCCCGGCTGGCGCCGTAGGGTGCGAGTCCTGCATATCCAGCGACACTCGTGACTGACCCGATGTTGATGATTCGTCCGTAATGGCGAGCGATCATTTGACGGGCAACGGATTGGGCGACAAAGAAGCTTCCGCGCAGATTTGTGTCGAGGATGAGATTCCAGTCGTCCCACGTCACATCGATCGCCGGTTTGCGGACGTTGCAGCCGGCGTTGTTGACCAGAATGTCGATATGGCCAAATGCGCTCTGCTGCGGCCGCAACCATTCGCTCAATGCTTTGCTGATTGCGCACGTCGAATTCCAGCGATAGTCGCGCGTCGCCCCAAAGCTTTGATTTCCTTTTCAAACGTTGACAGGGAGTCGCGGTTGCGACTTGTCAGGATCAGGTCGGCACCAGCGTTGGCGAGCGCCCGCGCGAATTGCTGCCCCAGTCCGCGGCTGGTTCCGGTAACGATGGCTACGCGTCCGGTCAGATTGAAGAGCCCCGTTGCTTGCGCAGTTTCACTCAATGGCTCTGCTCCGGGAGTCAGCACCACTTTCATCAGGTTGGGTTCCCGTGCATGCAGACGCTCAAACCACTGTGGACCTTCTTCGAGCGGGGCTACCGCCGAGATGAGTGGCCCGACTCGAATGGCTCCGCTGGACATCAGTCCGATGGCGCGCGGGTACTCGCCCGCGGAGGCGCAAGATCCCTGCAAACGAATCTGACGAGTGACTATTTTTTGCAGGGGCATGTTGACTTGCGGAGAAATGTTTCCGACAAGAACCACTGTCCCGCCCTTTCGAACGCTGCTGATCGCGGTATTGACGGTTTCGGCGTTGCCTACGGCTTCAACCGCAATGTCGACTCCGGTTCCGCCTGTAGATTCCAGGATTCGGTCAACGATGTCTGGCCCGGCAGGAACAGCGGCCGTCGCGCCGAGTTCGCGGCTCCGCTGCAACCGGGCATGATCCACGTCGGTTACATATACGCGCGAACATCCGGCAACCCGCAGAGCTTGCTGCAGCAAAAGTCCGATTGTGCCCGCGCCGACGACCAGCGCATTGCTGCCGGAAGAGACTGGAACAAGAGACACGGCATGAAGCGCGACGGCCACTGCTTCCAGCATCGCGGCCTCGGCAAATGGAAGATTGTCAGGTAGACGATGGACGATGCGTGCTGGCACGGAGACAAATTCGGCGAACGCTCCGGCGCGCCGGTAGTCACCGCACGAAACGCCCAGGACCTGGCGGCGATCGCACAGGTTGATCTCGCCCCGCGCGCAATACGCACATTCACCGCAATAGACGGTTGAATCAAATGTGACGCGATCGCCTACGGAAAAGCCGCTTACCTCCGCTCCAAAACCCGCGACGGTGCCCGCAGCTTCGTGTCCCATGACGATCGGGGGAATCCTGCGACCGGAGGAGCCGTCGTATCCGTGCACGTCACTGCCACAAATCCCGCAAGCGGCCACGCGAATCAGGATTTCTGCGAGACCGGGTTCGGGGACAGCTACTTCGGCCAATTCGAGAAGACGATATTGCGATAGCAGTAGGGCTTTCATTTTGCTGGTGGTATTTGAGGGGGAGATACAATCCCGCTGCCCTCGCGAATGGTAAGAATCTGATTCGCCTTGACCCGAGTAAACCGTTCGATCTTTTGCGTTGTCGGCCACTTCACTTCGATCACGTCAGCAGCAGTCGCCTTGCCCAGCCCAAAGTGGAGCCGCAAATCGCTTTGCGACATCACGCTCGATCCGCTGCGGACTTCGTCCATCTGAGAATGATTTCCGGTGACCACGCGCACACGTGATCCGATTGCACTGCGGTTGCACTTTGTCCCAATCAGCTTGATCTTGATCCAGTTCTGTTTATTGCCGCCGTCATTGCGCAGCAGGGATGGCGATTCCCCCATGTTTAAGACTAATGCATCGATGTCTCCATCGTTGTCGTAGTCGCCAAATGCTGCGCCACGACTGGAGTATCGCTCGGTGATTCCGGGGCCCATTGCCGCCGACACGTCCTTGAACTGTCCGTTGCCGAGATTTCTGTATACGATGCGCGGATTCTTGAATGTCTGGCCGATTTCATGGCCGGTAATCTCAGGATAGACATGTCCGTTGACCTGCAGGATGTCAGCCCAGCCATCGTTGTCGTAGTCGACGAACCCGCAGCCCCATGCGACAAACTGATTGTTGATGCCGATGCCTGAGGCGAAGGTTACGTCGTTGAAGGTTCCGTCTCCATTGTTGTGATAGAGATTGCAGGTATCGTCGGCAAAATTCGTCTTGAAGATATCGAACCATCCATCGCAATCATAGTCGCCGACCGCAACTCCCATGCCCGCCTGCTCGTGTCCGTTTTCGCTGTATGCGCATCCGGCCATTACTGCAACGTCGGTAAATGTCCCGTCGTGGTTATTGCGCAAGAGCATGCTCGGCTCCGAGTCGACCGCGACATAGACATCGGGCCATCCATCGTTGTCGAAGTCACAAGAGACGGCCGTGATTGAATAGCGGGGGCCGGGCTTGAGAATGCCCGACTTCTCCGACACATCGGTGAACGTACCGTCGCCATTGTTGTGATAAAGAACATTTGTGTCGGCAGTCAAGCCGCGCGGGCCACACATCACCGGAATGCCTTTCCACTGGCAGGATGCTGCATCGCCCGGAGCCGGCGCCTTCGCGGGATCGAGCTTGATGTAGTTGCAGACGAACAGGTCGAGATTGCCGTTGCGATCGTAGTCGAAGAAGGTGCAGCCTGCGCCCCAACGTATGCGCTCATCGTAGAGTCCGGCTTTGCGGGTCACGTCGGTGAAGGTGCCGTTCCCATTGTTGTGAAAAAGAATGTTATGGCCCCAGAAACAGCAGAACAGGTCGTCCCATCCGTCGTTGTTGTAGTCGCCGATGCAGACACCCGTTTGCCAACCGGTTCGCGCCAGCCCGGATTTCTCGGTGACATCGGTGAAGGTGCCGTCGCGATTGTTCTTGTACAGGTGTGACGTAGGGGCTTGCCCGGCCGGCCAGGTTTTGCCAAGCTCAGTTCCATTCGTCAGATAAATGTCGAGCCAGCCGTCCTGGTCGAAGTCAAAGAAAGCGATGCCACTGCCCTTGGCTTCGATGATGTAGCGCTTGTGATTCGGGTCTCCCCACACGTTGGGAGTGTTGAGTCCAGCCTCGCGGGCGACATCCACGAATTGAACCGCCGACGAAGAACTTGTTGCATGGGCCGCCTGCAGCATCAAAGAACGATTCCATTTCCACACCGGCGTACTCAGGGCGTCGAGCAGCGTGCTGCCGAGAACGACGAGCGAAGAGCCGAGAAAGCGACGGCGGGGAAAATTCATAGGTGGTTAATCGTCAGGTCCTAAGTATCAATATCGTCCTACATCTCCCGGTGCGGCTTCGAATTTATCACTTCGGTGCTGGAATTCTGGGGAACGGCCGTGGAATGACACCGGCACCCTCTTTCACCGTGATGATCTGATCGGGCGAAAGATTCGTCATCCGATCCACCTGTCCGCTCGGCCACGTGATTTCCAGAGAATCGATCTTCGTTCGCTTGCCGAGACCAAAGTGAAGTCGTGGATCGCTGGCCGAGAGATAACCTCCACCGCCTTTGGCCTGCTCGACGTGCACGAATCCTTCGGTAGTCAGTTTCAGGGATGCGCCGATGCCATCGCGATTCGACTTGGTTCCTACAAGTTGAACAGTCAGCCAGTGATTCGCATTCCCGCCATCGTTCCGAAGCAGAGATGGATAATCACCGCGATTATTCGTGACAATATCGATGTCGCCGTCATTGTCATAGTCGGCGGTGGCAAGGCCCCGCCCAACAATGGGGCGCAGGAAATCCGGGCCCAGCAGTTCCGAAACCTTCTCGAACTGCCCTTTGCCCAGATTGCGATACATCAACAGAGGCTCTTTGTACGAGACTTCGCTGTGGTAGAGCGAGACATTGTCGAGCATGGAGCCGTTGGCTTGAAGAATGTCGTTCCAGCCGTCGTTGTCGTAATCCAGAAATCTCATCGACACTCCGCTCATCAGCACCGCCTTGTTGCCGATGCCCGAGCGGAAGGTTTCGTCAGTGAATGTGCCATCCCGGCTGTTGCGGTACAGGCGATTCAATTCAAAATCGAGGTGGGTAATGTAGACGTCCTGCCAACCGTCTCCATCCACATCAGCGGCATCGATTCCCATGCCCGCTTCGTAACGGCCATCCTCGCTGGCGGCAATTCCAGAAAACAGAGAGACGTCTTCAAACGTCCCATTGTGTTTGTTGATGAATAGGAAATTCGGCCAGGAATCGTTGGCGATCGCGATGTCGGGCCAACCGTCGTTGTTGAAGTCCGCCAGAACAACGCCCATACCCTTAGCCTCGGGCTTGCCCACGCCGGACGCGTCGCTGACGTCAGTAAATGTCCCGTCGTGATTATTGTGATAGAGCTTGATGCGTTGGCCCTTGTAATTGCCGGGATGACAATACGACCGGTACCCGGGCCGCCGTTCGCCGCACCAGAGATTATTCTTCGGAGTCCAATCAATGTAGTTGGCAACCACCAGGTCGAGCCAACCGTCTTTGTCGTAGTCAAACCAGCCTGCGCTGGTGGACCATCCACCTTCGTCGCCAAGGCCTGATTTTGCGGTGACGTCGGTGAATGTGCCGTTGCCGTTGTTGTGATAGAGCATCGCGCGACCGTAGCCGGTCACGTACAAATCAGGATATCCATCATTGTCGAAATCACCGACGGCGACACCCTGGCCGTAATGTCCTTCACCTCCGACTCCGGCTTTCTCCGTGACATCAGTGAAGGTTCCATCACCGTTATTGTGGTAAAGAGCGGACCGCAACGGGTGCGGCGGCTTGTAAATGTCGGTCGCGGCAGACTGGACGAAAAACAAATCCATGAGGCCGTCCTGGTCGTAATCGATCCAGGCGACGCCGGTGCCCATGGTTTCGAGGTAGTACTTCTCTTCTGTCTGGGTTGAATCTTGCCGGAAACTGATCCTGGCGCTCTCGCGGACATCGGTGAAGCGTACAGGGACATGCGATTCAGATGAGGTGTCGGCTGAGACGCCTGTACCGCGAATCGCCAGCACAGCTGCAAGGGCGAGCGCCAGACTCGCGATCAATCGAAAAAAAGAGATATGGCTGCCTTTAGCCGGAGGAGTCCCCATCAGACTTAGTTTAGTGCGAGTATTCCCCAATTGCTCGGTCCCAATCTCAATCAGCTCCAGGTTACCAGCACAGCCGATAGTACTCGTTCGTCACAGGCTACGGTCCGCGATCAGTAGAGCAAACTGCAGCAACTGCTGGCGGGCTGCCATCGGAATGGTTTTGCCCTCCGCCGAAGGAGTCTCGGGCGCCCGCGATAGAGCTTCTTCGATGCGCCTCACATCGAGCCCGCCCGCGTTGCTGCCTTTGAATCGGTCGAGCACTTCGCGAGCTTTTTGAGTTTGTCCCGTCTGATAGTAAAAGAATCCGAGAGTGGAATAGCTTCCAGCCCACTCCGGCAGCAGATCCACCGCCCGCTCCAGCCGCTCAGCGGCCTGTGCCGTATTTCCCCGAAGTATCGAAACCACGCCTTGGCCCCAAAGAAGCTTTCCAGATGCCGGAATTCGCTTGAGCCCGGTACGCAAAGTTTCTTCCGCTCCGGTGAGATCATTTTCGCGAAGTTGCGCTAAAGTCAGTGACAGGTAGTACTGATCGTTGTCCGGATTACGGTTGATCGCGCTGCGGAAGATCTCTATCGCTTTGGGAGTTTCTCCCAGATGCGCCTGAATGTCTCCCGTCAACGCCAGGAAAGCGTCATCCTGCTGACCGGCTGATGAGACTTGTTGGGCCGCGGCGAGTGCATCGCTGTACTTGCCCTCTCGGAAGTAGGCGTTGGCCAGGTCGAATTTCACGTCGTCGGAGTCGGGATTTGCCTGCAGCGCGCTCTGGAAATGCGAAATCGCGTCGTCATACAGCCGATAGCGGGCAAGTAATACCCCGATCCCTGTTTGCATGCGATAGTCGTTGGCGGTTGCCTGAGTCATTTGCGCGATGGTGGAGCGGGCGTCGTCAACCTCGCCAAGCTTCAGGTACGTTTCCGCGAGTAAGTACAAATCCTGTGTCTGGCCCGGATGTTTCTGGATCTGGTCGGTCAATTGTGAAACGTCAAGTTGCGCGCGCTGCCTCGGCGTGAGTGTTGCACGGTTGTCGAGGTAATCAAAGAGATGCTGGTAAGGAAGAGGTCCCGTCGCGGAATTCTTGGAGAGCGTTTGAAAGACGCTCAAATCCCGCTGCGCCGCCGCTGTCTGATGCAGGCTGCGCTCCGCCATCGCCAGACGGTAGTATCCGTCGGCAGGATCGCGGCTGACCTTGACGAATCGGCGCAGAAGTTCGATGGCGTCGGCAAATCTCTTGTCCTTGCTGCGGAGATTGGCCAGCTCCAAAAGAGCTTCAGGAAAATCCGGATTCGAGCGAAGCGCCTGCTGCAACAGATCTTCCGCACGCGAATAATTCCCCTGGCGCTCTTCGATGAATCCAATGTTGAACAGGCAGGACGTGTTCCGGGAATCGCGCTTCAGCCCTTCCTGGAAATATTTCAGCGCGTCGTCAAACCGTCCCAGATGACGATACGCGAGACCCATGAAAGCGTACGAGCGGGCTGATGGTTCTAACTCGATCAGCTTCTGAAACTGCTCAATGGCCTTCTCGGTCTTTCCGGACATGAAGTAGCTTTCCCCGAGTGCTGCGTGAAGATCGGGCCGATGTGGCGCAATCTTCACGCCCGACTCAAGCAGCGGGATCGCGTCCTCGAAATAGTTCTGGGTCATGCTCACCCGAGCCATCAGGAAAATGACGTCGGTGTTCTCGGGAGCCAGTTTGCGTGCGCGGATCAGCAGTTCGAGAGCATCGAGTGGCCTGGCTTGTTCGAAGTAAACTTCCGCTAGAAGATAGAGTGTGTCGACCGAATCCGGCTTCAGCTTCAGCGCACGGTTCAGGTTCATTCCGGCCGCTGCATATTCATGCGATCGCAAATCAGCCTGCCCGAGATTGTGGAGGATCTCGAACGTTTCCGGTTGCAGCGCGTCTGCCAGTTGCAGCTCAAGTTGCGCCGGCTTGTATTGCTTCGCGGCAGCTAGCAGTACTCCAAGCGTAAAATGCACTTGCACGTCCCGCTTGTGCTGGGCGGAAAGTTCCCGGGCGGCCCGTAACCCCTCCGCTGTCCGGCCAGCCTGAAAGTACGCGCGAACCAAGTTCATGCCGGTTTCAGCCGTCTGCGGGCGAATGCGCTGAAAATGTTGAATCGCGGAAGCGGGCTTGCCATTCGCAAGCAGAAGCAAGCCCAGGTTGTAATTCGCGTCGCGATCGGCCGGAGACCGGGTCAGCGTCTGGTTAAATTCATTCTCCGCGAGATCGATCTTCTGCTCGGCGACGTACAAATTCCCCAGATTGTTGTGAGTCTTAGTGGAGTTCGGCGATAGCGACAACGCCTGGCGGAATGCGTCGAGAGCGTTGGTGTAATCTTTTTCCGCCGTGTAGATGATTCCCAGTAAGTTGTAAGCGTCCGCGTCAGACGGCTTCACCTTCAACTGGTTTTCTATTTTTTCTTTCGCCTGATCAAGAGCGCCATTTCTTATAAGTTCTTCGATCTCGTGTAACGGAGATGCGGATGCGGCGGACTTGCGAGCGGAAACAGTTGCTGTACGAGTTTGTTGGGCAGAGCCAAAGCATAGGGCCGCCGCAGCGGCTATAGTCAGAAACACCAAAGACGCACGATGGATGGGCCCGTGGGCGGAGATCGAGGCCAGATCAACAGTCTGCACGTTGTTCTCCGAGGCGCTCAATATAGCATCTGCAGCATCTGCTGAGCCATCGGGTCTTGCGCATTTTGCTTCAGCAGGGATTCGAGAGAGGAATGCCTCCAGTCGGGCCGTCACTGTGAAGCGGGTCCCGATGAGCCTCCGAGCACGAGTTCGGCGGAAATTTGATATTCGCGTCCCTGAGGATTCTCAGCGCTCGACAATTCGTTCAGAGCGTCTGCGGCAATCTGGCCCAAGGTTTCGCGGTGCACGTCGACCGTAGTGATAGAAGGGTTGCTGTACTCCGCCAACCGGGTCCGATCGAACCCAGTGACGGAAATATCGTGCGGCACGCGGTATCCGTGGTTCAAGAGTCCCTTAATCACGCCCACGGCGGTTAGATCGTTGACCGCGACCACTGCAGTGGGACGCGCAGGAAGTTTGCTGATCGCCACTCCTGCTGCCAAGCCTCCTTCGAAACGCAGATCGCCGGACAGCACGGGACCCGGCTCAAGGCCCAGATCTCTCATCGATTTCTCGTAGGCCTCTTGCCGCACCGTGTTCGATTTCAGCCCGGTCCTCCCCGCAACGAAAGCAATGCGCCGATGCCCATGCTGGTACAGATGTTGAACAATCTGACGGATGCCGGACTCGTAATCGATGCGCAGGTTGCTCATGTATTTGCGGACGGGGGCGAGGTCGAGAAAGGTGACAGCGATCTTTCGGCGTGCGAGTTGGTGGATGAGCCGTAGGTTGATCTCGGAGGTCATTACCGCGACGCCGCGTACTTTGTGCTCCATCATGCGATCCGCGGCCTCGCGCGTTCGGCGTGGATCGTAGTTTGTGTCGCTCATGATGACGTCATATCCGAGCTGGCGCGCGCGGATTTCGAATCCTTTGACTACCTCAGGGAAGAATGGATTTTCAATATCGGAGATGATGATGCCAAGAGCGCGGCGATCGCGCGATGCCAAGTGTCGGGCGTGAACATCCGGTATGTATCCCATGCGCCTCACGGCGCGCAAGACGAGGCGGCGAGTGTCCAATCCTACTTTCCCTGTTTTGTTCAGCACGTTTGAAACTGTCGCTGTGGAGACGCCTGTCTCCCTCGCGACATCTCGAATCGTCACACTCATGAGTTGCGGCGCTCAACCGGATCACAGCCGTAAACATTTTTGTCGTGGCAAAAGACTCGCATGGCGCAGGTTAGAGACTGCGCGGAGTGTAACGCAAGAAATAAAATCTTGACAACGATCCGAACGGCATGATATTTCCGACCCACTAGTATTTTTAGATTAAACGGTTAATTCGATTTCTGGGGTTTTACACATTCGAGATTAGGCAGTTCGTGACGCTGCGCTTCCCGCGAGGTCAGCCAGCGAGGCTCAAAGGAGAGCTCATGAACCGAAACGCGTTTGCGTGCATAGTGCGCGGTTCTTTGATCATTACCCTGTTTGCAACGGTCGGGACTAACCTGCTTTACGCTCAGGTCGATACCGGGTCGATCACCGGTACCGTCACCGACTCGTCCGGCGCCGTGCTCAGTGGGGCGAAGGTCACACTGGCGAACGAGGGTACCGGTGTCAGCCTAAGCGTCACGACCGGTTCGGATGGAAGCTATACATTCAGCCCGGTCCGAATTGGCAGCTATAAGCTGGACGCCTCCGCGCAGGGTTTTAAGACCGTCAGCCAAACCCACATCGTGGTGAATGTCAGCGCAAACGTTCTGGTCAATCTGAAACTCCCTCCAGGCAGCGTCACCGAGACCGTGGAAGTTACGACGTCTGTGCCCGTTCTTCAAACCCAGGATGCTTCCGTCGGCCAGGTTGTCGACCAGAGAAGCGTCAACAACCTTCCGTTGAACGGGCGTAATTTCACGTTTCTTGCGCAGCTTTCCGCCGGCGTGAACTCGCCGCAGTCAGACACTCGCGGCAACGCTTCGACCGGCGCTTTTTCAGCGAACGGATTTCGCCCGGCACAAAACAACTACATGCTGGACGGCATCGACAACAACTCCGATACCGTTGATTTCCTGAACGGAACCAACTACGTCGTCCTTCCGCCAGTCGATGCGATCCAGGAGTTCAAAGTCCAGACCACCAATTTCAGCGCCGAGTTTGGGCGTTCCGGTGCCGCCGTCCTGAACGCAACCATCAAGTCGGGTACCAATCAATTGCATGGTGACGTCTGGGAGTTTTTCCGCAATGACAAACTGGATGCTGCCGACTACTTCGAGCGGGTTCAGGGCGCCAGCGGCAACTTCCAAACACAGAAAGGCGAACTGCGCCAGAACCAGTTCGGGTTTACGCTCGGCGGCCCGGTCGCCATTCCGCACATTCTTGATGGCCGCAACAAAGTATTTTTCTTCGGCGATTTTGAGGCTCTGCGCCGACGCCAGGGAACGGTGCAGTCCGGCGCGGTACCGACTGCCGCGGAACGGAGTAGCGGATACACCAATTTGCAGGACCTGATCACTGGGCAGTCGGGAACGCACACCGACATTCTTGGGCGCAAGATGCCGATCGGTACGGTGCTGGATCCGGCGACCACGCGGGTGTCCGGAACCGGCTTCGTGCGAGATCCGTTCACCACGGCATGCGCGAACGAACCGGCTGGATTTACTTACACGCTCGCCGCATGTCCCGACCTTAACGTGCTCCCGGCGGGCAGACTGGATCCCAATGCCATCAAATTGCTCGACCTGTTCCCAAGCCCAACCAGCAATGCGCTGACCTCGAACTACACAAATTCACCGGTTCTTCGTGAGAACCGGAAGGCTTTCGATGCACGCCTGGACGTCAACTTCACCCAAAAAGACCAGGTGTTCTACCGGTTCAGTTACGTCGACGATCCACAATTCATCCCTTCCATCTTTGGAGGCGTAGCGGACGGAGGCGGATTCTATCAGGGCAACCAGACAGCGCTGGCACAGCAGAGCGCGCTGGTTTGGAACCATGTGATTTCGCCGACCACGGTCAACAACGCTCGTGTAGGGCTGAATTACCTGCATACCACGCGAAATATTCCAGAAGCTACAAATCTCAGCAATCTACCTCAGACGTATGGCATTCTGGGAATTCCGCAAGAGAAAGAGAATGGCGGTTTGCCGGCGTTTGGCATTAATGGCTTGCAGACACTGGGCGGCAATGCTTTTCTGCCATCCGATGAAGTCAGTTCGACGATCCAGATCAACGACGACTTTACCAAGATTTATGGCAAGCATACGTTCAAGATGGGCATCGAATGGCAGCACGTAAAGTTCTCGACGTTGCAACCGCCATGGTCCCGTGGGCAGTTCAACTTTGACGGCACCTACACCGACATTCCAAATGTGGGTGGGGGCAATACCGGTCGCGCTCAGTTTTTGCTTACGCCCCAGGCCTCCACTGTCGCGGGCGGCGTTGACTACGTCGGAGGTCCGAACAACGTCTATGCCTCCAACATCTCGCTCAGCGACAATGGAAAGAACTACTACGGTAACTATTTCCAGGACGACTGGAAGGTGTCCTCGAAACTGACGCTGAACCTTGGTATGCGGTGGGATTTCTTTGGCTTGGTGTACGATCACTTCGCCAAACAAGCGAACTTCGTCCCCGGTGGCCCGCCTAGTGGTGCGCCGCTCTACATCATTCCGCCCGGTCCCCTGGCAACGCAGCTCTCCGGTAGTTTCCAGTCGCTGCTGGCAGCAGACGGCATCGGCTTGGCGATCACGAAACAATATGGGAAGGGGTTAGGTCGATCGCAGACGACGAACTGGGCCCCGAGATTTGGATTTGCCTACCAGGCAACGCCGAAGCTTGTCGTCCGCGGCGGTGCAGGAATGTTCTACAACGGATTTGAGAACCGCGGCTACTCGCCGAATTTGGGCGAGAACTACCCGTTCCAATTTTCATTCCAGTTCCAGCAGAAGAATGATTCCAGTCCGATTAACCAATTTGCCGGCTGTTCCACGGCCACTCCCACCGGTGGAATGACACTGGAGACGGGTTTCAGTTGCATCCCCTTAAATCCTCTTGCTGTGAATGCTTCCGGACTACAGCTGAGAGGAATTCAGTTCGATTATCAAACCCCGTATTCGATCGGGACAAACCTCACTCTGCAATATGAACTGACGCCTTCGCTATCGATACAGACCGGGTACGTGGGAACCTTCGGGCGTCATCTGGAGGTATTCCCGGGGTCCAATTTACCCACACAGCTCTTGCCGCCCAATACCACTCTCACGAATGGTGCAAACGGAACGGGAGGACTTCCAGCATCGAAAGGAGGGCTGCAGTTCCCCGACTTTGGCCAGAATGCAAGCTACGCTACCACCCAGGGCAGCAGCTATTACCATGGCCTGCAGACTACCGTAAGCAAGAAGTTTTCCAGTGGGTTGGACTTCCTGTTTGCCTATACGTATTCCAAGGTGCGGTCCGACGCCTATGACTTGCTGAACGGCTTCGCCAATGGCGGGAGTTACCGTGGTCCCTACATACCAGGCGTGGGAATCCATGCCGACTACGGGCTGGCGAACTTCGATATCCGCAACGTAGTGCACTTCAGCGGCAGCTACCAGTTACCGTTTGGCAAGGGCCAGAAATTCATGGGCGATGCTAGAGGAGTCTCAAACGGCATTGTGGGTGGCTGGGCTCTAGTATGGGCCACGACCCTGCAAGGGGGGCAACCCTTCCAGCTGGGTTGTCCCTCGGGCACTTCAGCTGGCGCGAACTGCACTTCATTTGTTCTGGCGGGAAGTCATCCACGCACGTCGCTGCAGAAAACTCCCGACGGCAATGTGCGTATGTTGAATGCCGCAGCATTCGCCCAGCCGTGCGAGGTCGGATCGACCACGACTCCCACGGGATG
Source organism: uncultured Acidobacteriota bacterium (assembly GCA_963807095.1). Taxonomy (GTDB): domain Bacteria; phylum Acidobacteriota; class Terriglobia; order Terriglobales; family Acidobacteriaceae; genus Sulfotelmatobacter. Next base: position 123,392 of record CAWEAF010000011.1, read on the forward strand.
CATTCCTTTGCCTGGGGTCTTGGCGTTAGGTGGTACGGCACCGACGCAGATCGAAGGGCCGGGTTTCCGCCGGCTGGATTTATCGCTGTTCAAGAATTTCCAGGTAACGGAACGCACGCGCCTGGAGTTCCGCTCTGAGTTCTTCAACATCTTCAACCACCCGAACTTTAACTATCCTGGGTTTGGTGGCAACGGGGTGGTAGCTGTCTCGGGATCGACTAACTTCAACGATTCTACTTTCGGAGAAATTGGATCCACCCGCGACAACCCGTACGATTCGCGAGAGATTCAGTTTGCTCTGAAACTCTATTTCTGAGCATGATCTGGTCTACACTGAGCGCGCTCCTGCCAGGTGCGCGCTCAGCGCTTGTGATCCGCCAGCTTAGCGGGGCGTCCAGATGGGGTGTTACCATTAGGGGCGTCGTGACTTTCCGGAACCGGCTCTGGTGTAGAGCATTCACCATTCTCCTGGGGCACGCCTTGGTCGCAAGTTGCCCTTTGGCTCAGAGTCGTTCAGATGTTTCGAGTCGAGGCCAGGAACTAGATCGTCAATTCCAGGCGGCTGTTGCCCAGTACGATGCCGGGCATTTGCCGGAAGCAGCCGAGCGACTGGAGAAGCTCCTGCCCGACGTCCCGCAAAACTTCGAGGTACACGAACTGCTGGGACTGATCTATTCAGAGGAATCGCGGGATGCGCTCGCGAGCCAGCACCTCGCCACAGCCGTCCGCCTCAAGCCTGGATCTGCCGCTGCGCGAACTAACCTGGCCGCCAATCTCGTCCGTTTGGGAAGACTCGATGACGCCCAAACACAATTGAAACGCGCCATAGCTCTGGCCCCCCACAACTTCGATGCGAACCACAATCTGGGTGAACTCTACGTTCGGATGGGAAAACTCCCTGAAGCCGTGCCGTTCCTTAGTACCGCACAACAAATTAAGCCGTCCTCCTACGACAATGGCTATGACCTGGCAATGGCAGACTTGTTGACCGGGCGACTGGCTGCTGGACGACAAATAGTCCACAACCTGCTGCAGAGCAAGAACACTCCGGAACTGCACAATCTTCTGGGGCAGATCGAAGAGAAAGACGGGAATTTCGTCACGGCTGCGAATGAATTTGAAACTGCCGCCCAGCAGGAGCCAAGCGAGACGAACCTGTTCGATTGGGGCAGCGAACTGCTGCTACACCGGACACTGGAGCCGGCTATCGCAGTCTTCCGCAAAAGCGCCGAGCGCTATCCCGATTCGCCGCGCCTGGCCATAGGCCTGGGCATAGCCCTTTATTCCCGCGGCAACTATGATGAGGCGCTGCAATCGCTGCTGCACGCGACTGATTTGACCCCGTCCGATCCACGCTGCTACTTCTTTCTGTCCAAGGCCTATGACAGTTCGCCAAATCAGGCGGATCAAGTCATCGAGCGCTTCCGCCGGTTTTCTGAGCTGCAGCCTGGGAACGCCCGCGCCTATTACTACTATGCAACGAGTTTGTGGAAAGGGAAGAGGGCAGAAGACCCAAGCCTGGACCCTCATCAGATCGAGGCGCTGCTCTCCAAGGCTATTGCGCTCGACCCGAAATTGGCGGACGCGCAACTACAACTCGGAAATCTTTATTCAGATCAACGACGATACGCGGACGCGATTCCGCTCTACGAAAAGGCGCTGCAGACCAATCCTGACCTGGCGGACGCTCACTACCGGTTAGGGCAAGCGTACGTGCACACGAGCAACAAAGATAAAGCGCAGGAGCAATTCCGGGTCTATCAGCAGTTGCGAGAAAAGCACTTACTCGAGTTGGACCGGCAAGTGGCTGACATTCGGCAGTTTGTGTACTCCGAAAAAGCCGATGCACCGGCGAAGCCGTGAGCCTTCCCCATTTACCTGCGTTCACGACTGTTGATGATCTCGGAGAACAGACAGCAGAGCCAGGAGGACGGTGACTTCCGCGAACTCACAACGAGATAGCCGGAAACTGGCTCAGACCCGCCGCGATTTCCTGCGAAGCGCGGCTGGACTGACTCTGGGCAGTGCTCTGTCGCCACTCTCATGGGCCCGTGCCGGAAGTTCGAAGTCAAAGCGAAAGATCGTGGTGGTTACGTTCGGTGGTGGAGCGCGCGATCAGGAGACCTTTGCCCCGGAAGGTCAGGAAAATATTCCGCACCTGATGCGCGAGTTCATCCCGCAGTCCAGTTTCTTCACCCAAGTTGTCAATCGGGGAATTCTCGGCCACTACGTTGCCACCGCGAGTCTGGCGACAGGCGTGTACGAGACAATCAACAACTTCGCCTCGTTACCACCGCAATCGCCGACGGTCTTTGAATACTTCCGGAAAGAGTTGCGGCGTCCCTCCGCTGACGCATGGGTAGTTGCTCCGAGTAATGGTTTCAACAGAATCGGTGAGAGCAGTCATCGCTCCTATGGCCCTGGTCTGGGTGCGAGGGTGATTCTGCCGAAGCATTTGTTGAGTGCCGCTACATCGGGTCGCAGCAGCGACTTCGAACACCTGGTCCGTGACAACTACGAAACACCGTTCTATGCTCCGGAACTCGAGGGCAACGAATTCCAACTGCAGCAACTTGAACAGATTCTCAAACTTTCGGTCGACGATTTCAAAGCTCACGCCCAGACGCTATCCAGCCCCGACGAACTCTCGGTCTACATTGCCCGACGACTAATGCGCGAAGTTGCTCCGAGTCTGCTTTGGATTACCATGCACGACATCGATATTGCGCACGCCGGTGCTTATTCGCTCTACATCGAAGGCATCCGCCGTACCGACAGGCTGTGCTCGGATCTGTGGAAGGCGATTCAGAGCGAGCCGGAATATGCGGGCAAGACCACTCTCTTTATCTTGCCGGATTTTGGTCGAGACTCCGACGACGATGCGGGAGGAAACGGCTTTCAGCATCATCGCACGGGCGACCCTCTCTCACGGACCACGTGGATGCTGGCGATGGGGCCCGGAATTCGCGAAGGGGTGGTATACGACCGGGCAATGGATTCCACGGATCTGGTACCGACGCTGGGCGCGATGCTTGGATTCTCCACGCAGTACGCCCAAGGTGAGCCAGTTCGCGAGCTGCTACAACTCTAGTGCTTCCACGCGATCTCAAACCCGAGAGCTTTGCCGGCTACCCGCCGGAAGCGCGGAAATTCGTCACCAATTACCTAAGCACATTGCAGCAATTGCCCCTCAGTTTTGCGCCTGGGCTACTGCGCGAATTGATCGATTACGATTTCAAGTTTCCAGCCGAGCGAAACGCACACGAGAGGGAACTGTCTAAACTTAGTTCGCTCTCCCGCGACCAAATGAAGGAGTGGTTTTCCGCGTTCGCAGCCATTCAGCTCTCCGCCAAACTAGAGAGCTTCGATTGGGTGAAATTTCCTGCTAAGTTCGTCGAACAATTGTCTGCGCATCTCTGGAGTACTCACCAGCTGGACGCCTTTCGAAAGGCGTCGAACGAATACGCCGATCGGCTGCGTGCGGCGGTTCCAACCGAACGTCCCATAGTTCCCAGGTTGGGGATTACCGTCATTGGACAAGGGGTCGCATCATTCGATGATCCGCTATTTCGCAAATTGCGTCCGCACGGCGCGTATTTCTCTGCTGTCAAGCCAGAGGAGGGACTTCGCATGCTCCTGGATGCAGTTGCGACCCGTGCGCGAATGCACCCGGTAGCCTATGGCCATTGGTACATCGACGGCGGCGAAGAGGCCGATCATTATCCTCTGCTGTCGTGTGTTTCCTACAAGGCGCTGGAGCCCGCGCGCGCCACATTGCTTCGCAAAATGCAGTCTGAATTAGACCGTCCAGGGATGGGTCCGGAAGCACTCCGCACGATCATGGCTCAGATGCGTCCCGCGGATCTAGGCATGCAGACCGGCGGCGACAAGCCAAGGGATGCAATATTAGATCGATTTCAGGTCAGCCTTCTCACCGAGGGCTCAGGAACGCAGATTTTCAGTACGAGTTTTGCCCAGTGGGCCGCCCGTGAGGCTCTGCGCCGCGCTCAACCTCTTACTTTACTGGTCCGTTTTGCGCCTCGACAAAAACAAAGGCCGATGAGTGAATTGCTGTCTGCCGGCGCGAAGCCTCAGGAACTGGATCCGCTGGGGTCTCTCATCGACGCCGATTTCGGGGCATATTACAACTGGGTCAACCAGCAGCGTTTGCCAGGAGCGGAGCAATCGTCATTTCTCGGGTGGTTCGAGGGGCACGGCCAAGCTATCGCAATCGGTCCGTCATTGCCGCGCGGAACCGAATCCACGTCGCCCGCTGATTTCCGCCAATTGCTGGCATGGACGATGTGAGCCATTACTGATTTAAACGGTTACCGTCTTAACCTTTAATCGAAGAGTACGGGGAGCGTGGACAACATGGATCGACGCAAGTTTCTAAAAGAAACAGGAACTCTTATTGCAGGAGCAACTTTGGCACCCTATGCGCTTTCGGGAGATGCGCCGCAGGCCGGCACGTCAAGTCCCGGTGGCCGCCGCATTCTTCCCATGAATCGCAAGTGGCGCTATAGCCGTGGTTTTGTGGAGGGCGGACACTCCAAGGATTTCGATGATTCCGGATTTGACCGCGTCGTGATTCCTCACACGAACGTGCGCCTTCCATGGCACGGATTCGACGACAAGACTTACGAATTTGTTTCGTTGTATCGCCGTCGATTTAAGCTTCCGCCCGATGCCCGAGGTAAACGAGTCTTCGTGGATTTCGAGGGCGTCATGACCGCCTCCACGGTATGGATCAACGGAGAACGGCTTGGAGAATACAAAGGCGGATACACTCCGTTTTCCTTTGACCTCACTCCGCATCTCGATTTCGACGGCGAGAACGTGCTGGCCGTCGACGTTGACTCTACCGAACGCCCAGACATTCCGCCTTTCGGATACGAAATCGATTACCTCACGTTCGGCGGAATTTATCGAGAGGTGTCATTGCGAATCGTCCCGCCAACGTTTATTGAGAATATCTTTGCCCAGCCAAAGGATGTGCTTACCCCACGTCCTGCACTCGACGTCGCGTGCTTCATTCAACACTCGGAATCCGCGACCGGGCTCGCTCTCGATGTTGAGTTGCTGGACGGCAACAGCGTTGTCGGAAAGGCTTCACAATCCTTGCCGCGCTCATCTCCCGGAAGCGATCCCGTCGCACATACCGTTCGACTGGAAGGCCTCAGCGGAATCAAACTCTGGGACATGGAAAACCACAATCTTTACGGGGTGCGCGTGCGCTTGCGCCGAGGATCGCAGTTACTCGATGAAGATTCTCGCCGGATTGGATTCCGCGAAGCTCGATTCACCGATCATGGCTTCGAACTGAACGGCAAGGTTATCAAGCTGCGCGGGCTCGACCGTCATCAGACCTTCCCCTTCGTGGGGCAAGCCATGCCGGCTCGCCCGCAGCGCCGGGACGCCGATGTTCTGCGCAATAGACTCAAGTGCAACATCGTACGCACTTCGCACTATCCTCAGTCGCGACATTTCCTGGACGCCTGCGATGAGATGGGACTGCTGGTGCTGGAGGAGATTCCGGGCTGGCAGCACATTGGCGACGAGGCCTGGAAGGAACTCTCCATCGATAACGTCCGGCGCATGATCCGGCGCGACTGGAATCATCCTTCGATCATCCTGTGGGGCGTACGCATCAATGAATCCAAAGACGACCACGACTTCTACACGCGCACCAACGCGCTCGCGCATCAACTCGACCCGACTCGCCAGACCGGAGGCATCCGGAACTTTCAGCAATCCGAATTTCTGGAAGATGTGTTCACAATGAACGATTTCGGCTTTCCATTGAAGCCGCCGAATCATCCGCGGTACCTGAACACCGAGTTTGCCGGCCACACTTATCCAACTAAGACCATCGATCAAGTGGAGCGCCTGACCGAACATACGGTCCGCCACGCGCGCGTCCACGATCAGCTGGCGTCGAATCCGCAATACGCTGGTGGAATCGGCTGGTGCGCCTTCGACTACAACACTCACGGCAACTTCGGTTCTGGCGATCGCATTTGCTATCACGGAGTCACCGACATCTTTCGCGAGCCCAAACCGGCTGCCGGGTTCTACAAATCGCAATGCGATCCGGCCGATGAGGTCGTGCTGGAACCGGCTTTCCATTGGGCGAGAGGTGATGCGTCTGTGGGCTTTTCAAAAGCGATGGTGTGTTCGAATTGTGAACATCTCAAGTTTTATATCGATGACAAACTGATCGCGGAGGTCGATCCCGACCGTAAGCAGTTCGCGAATCTGCGCTACGCGCCGTTCATCCTGGAGACCGGTGAACTCTTCCACAAGTGGGGAGATCTGCGGATCGAGGGCTACATCGGCGGGAAGTTGGCGATTACGAAGAAGATGTCGGGCAGGGGCGTCGATGCGAAATTCCTGGTTCTGCCCGACGACGTACAACTCGTTGCAGACGGCGCAGACGCCACTCGAGTAGTGCTGCGCGTCACGGACGAATTCGGCGCGGTCAAGCCATTTGCCAACGACGCGATCCGGCTGGAGCTTGACGGTCCATCCGACATTATTGGCGACAATCCTTTTTCTCTCATCGGAGGTACGGGTGCAGTGTGGATCCGGGCGCAGGAACATCCCGGTCAGGCGAAATTGAAAGCCATTCACCCTATTTTAGGAGCCCAGCAGATCGAAATCGAGATTACCGCCGCCCACGAGGAGGAGGTGTAGATTCGGATCGAGGGCTGCGGCACAAGCCAGGTCGGCGGCATTCGTATAATTGCAGACACCATGACCCTGTCGCCAGCCTCTGCGATCCGTTGGCTGTTTGCGTCGTCGACTACAGGGCCAAGGCGACTGATTCCTCGTGGGATATTTCTGCGCTCGCTCGGCGCGATTTACTTCTCTGCCTTCTTTTCCCTGATCTTTCAGATTCGCGGGTTAATTGGCGCCGACGGAATTCTGCCGGCGAATTACTATCTTCAGACCCTGGCTCAATCCATTGGCTACTGGGAACGCATCTGGTATGCGCCCACTCTGCTCTGGTTCTCAAGTGGGTCCGCAATGCTGACCGCGCTGTGCTGGGTTGGGATGCTGGCTTCGGTACTTCTGGCGCTCAACTTCTGGCCTCGTGGGATGCTGGCAGTCTGCTTCGTTTGTTTTCTTTCCTTTGTTAGCGCCGCTCAGGATTTCTCTGGCTACCAATCGGATGGCATGCTGCTGGAAGCCGGATTCATCGCGTTGTTCTTCGCGCCGCCCGCGCTGCGCCCGGGGCTAGGACGAGCGCATCCTTCTTCACGCGCCAGCCTTTTCTTGCTGCAATGGGAGTGGTTCCGCATCTACTTCGAGTCGGGCATGGCTAAACTGGCCAGCGGAGATCCCGAATGGCGCCATTTCACCGCGATGGACGAGTACTACCAGAACGGGCCCCTTCCAACATGGATTGGCTGGTACGTCCAGCATTTGCCGCACTGGTTTCACGCGGCGACGGTTTATGCCACGCTGGCCATGGAATTGGGCGTGGTGTGGATGTTCTTTCTCCCGCGACGCTGGCGCATTGTCTGCTTCTGTATTGTGACTCCGTGGGAGATTGGTGTGATTCTGACGGCGAACTACACATTCCTCAACTATCTGGTCTTGGCGCTGGGGGTGTTGTTGCTGGACGATTCCTTTCTGCGCAGGATTCTTCCGAAACCTTGGACAGACCAAGTCGTCGTTCCGGCCGGCGCGGTCTCAACGTCGCTGGAGGTTCGTCAGGGAGGACTTGAGAGGCTTTGGAAGATCGCAGCTCTGAGCGTAAGTTCGATTATGCTTGCGTGGATTTTCTACGCTACAACGTTGGAGATGCTTCCGGACCTGCCTCTACCGTCCGCTCCGGTGGCGGCACTGGAACCCTTCCGCATCGCAAACCGCTACGGGCTCTTTGCGGTGATGACTCGCGGACGGTACGAAATCGAGTTTCAGGGCTCGGATGACGGCCAGAACTGGACGCCGTATCCTTTCCGCTATAAGCCACAAGAGTTGAACCAGTCGCCGCGGATCTATGCTCCCTATCAGCCGCGATTCGATTGGAATTTGTGGTTCGCTTCTCTAGGCTCGTGGCGAGAGTATCCCATAGTGACGAATACGGAAATTCGATTGTTATCGAACGACAAAGACGTGCTCGCACTATTCGCGGACAATCCCTTCCCGGATGGGCCGCCGCGTCAAGTCCGTGCCCTGCTCTGGCAGTATTGGTTCACCTCGATGGCTGAAAAACGGAAGACCGGAAACTGGTGGCGACGGCAATTGCTCGGCCGGTACGCGCCGACTCTGGAACGGGCGCCGAATGGCCGCGTCGAAATTGTCGAATGGCCAGACGTCGAGCCGCATATCTGAGGCGAGATGACAAAAGATTTCAAAGCATGCGTAGTTGGAGCCGGGCCGAACGGGTTGGCAGCAGCGATCGCTTTGGCGCAGTCCGGCCTGCGTGTCGATGTATTCGAGGCTGAAACAATTCTGGGCGGCGCTGTCCGCTCCATGGAATTAACCTTACCGGGATTCCTTCATGATTTTGGTTCGGCCGTGTATCCATTGGGCGCCGGGTCCCCTTTTTTTTCTTCATTGCCTCTGCACAAGCACGGACTGGAATGGATTCATTCACCTGCTCCGTTGGCTCATCCGCTCGATGACGGTACAGCGGTTGTCCTGGAGCGAGATCTCGATACCGCCGTGAAGCGACTCGGCCCGGACGGCAGGGCTTGGGACAAACTGATGCGGCCATTTGTGGAGCATTGGACCGAATTCGCTCCTGAAGTTCTACGGCCTCCCTTGAGAATTCCCAGGCATCCCTGGTTGATGGCTCGGTTTGGAATGAACGCGCTGCTGCCCGCGGCAGCGATAGCAGTCCGGTTCCGAGATGCCCGGACGCGCGCGCTGTTTGCCGGTTTAGCTGCACACTCATTTCTTGCCTTCGACCAGCCCCTCAGCGGCGCCCTTGGGATGATGATGGCGATTCCTGCTCACGCCGTCGGGTGGCCGATCCCCCGTGGCGGAGCCCAGAAATTCACAGATGCATTGTGCAGTCATCTTTCGACCCTAGGCGGCAAAGTGATGACTTCGTCCCGCATCGAGTCTCTGGAGTCGCTGCCTGGCTATGATCTGATTCTCTGCGATTTGAGCCCGTCACAGCTTCTGAGGATTGCCGACAAGCGCCTGTCCGACCGCTATAAGAGGCAACTGCAGGGATTCCGTTATGGCCCCGGATGCTTCAAGATCGACTACGCATTGAATCAACCGATTCCTTGGAAAGCGTCCGATTGTCTGCGAGCGGCAACCGTTCATTTAGGAGGGAGCTTCGAAGAAATCGCGGCGTCCGAAAAGGCTGTGCGAAGCGGAACATGCTCCGACCGGCCGTTCGTTTTGCTAGTCCAGCCCACCCTGTTTGATCCTTCCCGCGCCCCGGCCGGTAAGCATACGGCGTGGGCCTATTGCCATGTTCCGAATGGATCACCGGTCGACATGCTGCAGAGGCTGGAAGATCAGATCGAGCGCTTTGCTCCCGGATTCCGGGAAGTGGTGCTTGCGCGCAATGTCTTCACACCCTCAGCCCTGCAAGCTATGGACGCGAATCTTGTCGGAGGGGATATCGCGGGTGGTGTGGTGGATCTTCGTCAGTTCCTTTTTCGGCCGACGGCGCGACTCTACGCAACCTCTGCAAAGGAAGTGTTTATCTGTTCAGCCTCCACTCCACCGGGGGGCGGCGTGCATGGCATGTGCGGCTATCACGCGGCCGAGATGGCGCTCTCACGGCTTTTGCATCGTCCCATTAACAAGTCCACAAGCTGAGACCGTTGACCCGAGAATAGAACTTCACGAACTTGTGGAGTCAATGCTTCTCGGGTTCCGCGAGAGCGACCACCCGTTTCGCTACGTCGTATCCCTCAATTCGCAATTGAGGATTGCGGCCCGAGAGCAGGGAAGTCGCGAAGATTGCTTCCACGGTTCGGCTCTCCCGCGGAAATACGGTGATGTAGTTGTCCTCGTAGCGAATGGGCAGTACCTCGAGGCCGTCCGGATCTCCGACGATTTCGATTCTCACGAAGAAAGCGACATGGTTCGAATTGTTCGCGACTGTGATGTAAGCGTGAGTCTCGCCCTTTACATTTTCATAGGTACCGGAAGCGGTGACGCGCGCCGGGAGCATGGAATTCAGGGCCGTCATGTCGGCCAAGTGCTCCCATTTCACTTCAAACTGACGATCGTTACTGGCGGGACCAACGTCGTCTCCTTGCGGCGACTCCCAATACACGTTATCCGCCAGTATCTTTCCAGCGGGGTCCGCCATCTGGCAGCGCACAAAATACACCGAACTCAGCCCCGATACACGAGGGACGGCCAATGCTTCGGTCGACGAACTCGGAGGCACATTGATATTCTTCGCCTCTGCAAAATGCTTCTGCGTCCCGTCAATATTATAGAGACGCACGCTGACACGAACATTGTTCAGTGGCTGAAGCTCCTGGTTTACGGCGTAAACGTGCGCGGTACTACGGTCTCCTGTGGCGTAGTAGTCCCACACAACGCCGACTGGCTGCAGTCCTTTCTTTGCTCCGAAATAGCCGCCGCCCTGTTTGAAGTAGTAGTCGAATAGGTGCCCGAAAAAGGATGGCCAGTGGTTGTTCAACATCCAGTTGACGGTCATCTTCCGGTTTGACCAATGGGTCGCGTACGACTCGTACTTCGCGCGCGCATCCTCGTACGCTGCCAGTTGCGCCTTTTTCGAAAACTCTTCCGCGCTGGACGACGGCCCATACCGCTTGCCCATCACATTGCGGGAATTTGCGAGCGTGGCGTTGTCTTCGTTCGCTCCCGCATGAAAGTACCAGGCTTCGTTAATTGGCCAGAGCTTATCCGCGGGAATGAATCTCTTCAGGCTTTCAAGTGGCGGGATGACCTCATTGTCGCCCTCCTCTGCTGAAGATCCGCGGGCGGGACCGTACTTTTCACTAAACCAATAGTTGGGCGGGTGCCAGACATACGGGCCTGCCATGTGAATCCCGCTCCAGGCGCGGTTCACGTGAGAGACCGTATCCACTACGGCATTTTGCCAATGCAGTTCGCGCAGAATGCTGTGGTAGTCATTCAATACTGGATCCGGCGGCAGGCCATCGCTGCCGTTTGCCCACAGAACGACTGCGGGGTGCGACCGCAATTCCCGTATGCGGGCACGCAGGCTGGCGCGCGCTACCCATTGGTCTTCGGCAGTCCAAAGATTCCACAGCTCCCACTGGCCGCAGCACATCCACCCCAGCATCACCGGCATGCCTTCGCGGTCGGCGCGCTCGATCATAGTGTCGTCAGCGATCTTCAGTTCCCAGCGAAGCAGGTTTAACCCGAGATCTTTGCTGTAGAGCATGACGGCCGCATCGCGTTGCGGATCATTCTTGAAAAGCAGGTCTGGAGTGTAGGCCGCACCACGAATCAGGTAATCCCTGCCATTGATCTGCAAATAAAAATTGCCGCCAATGCCGATCTCCGGAAAGCCTGTATCGGTATCCCGCTTCTGAGTGATTTTGCGAATGCCGAAATCAATCGCCTGCGAGTCGGAGACTCGATCGTCAATCTTAAACTGGAGTTCCAGATGATAAAGATTCGGTTCCCCCCAGCGATACGGCCACCATAAATCGGGATCTCGAACTACAAGTTCGGGATATGCCTCGGGCGAGAAAGAAATCTCTTTGACTTCGTCCCGGAAGAGAGAAACTGATTGCTCGAACCGGATCGCAGGCTTTCCTGGCCGCGAAATCTCACCCGATAGAATCCCTGAGACCGGCTTAGAACTATGATTGCTTACGTCGCAGTAGACGGTCAGAGAAGCGGGATTCGTAGCGGGTAGCGGAAGATCGGTGGCAACGTAAGGATTGCGGATCGAGACCGGCCCCGTAGTGCTTAGATAAACCCGCTTCCAGACTCCGGCATTCCGATCGGGTGGAAACGAGAATCCCAAACCTGTCTGCGGATCGTGAACTCCGATGTACTTCCAATTCAGCCAGTCGAGCCATGTGTCCCCCAGTTCGACCGTTCCTTCGACTCGATAGGAATCCCCTTCATGGACAACTCTCGGGATCGCCTGTTCAGGAGTAATCTTCAGCGCTAAGATATTTTCCTGGCCGGGATGGATCAGTTTCGAAACATCGAATTCGAAGCTGTTGTACATTCCAACCACCTGCCATTTATTGGCCACCTTCTGGCCATTCAGCCAAACGTCCGCTCGATAATTAATGCCTTTGAAGACTAGGGTGTAAACTTCGCGGCCCGCCGGGGCCGGGAACGTCGTCCGATACCACCAGTCTTTCTTCCAGAGGTCTCCGGGCGCGACCAGATTCGTGCCGTAGTACAGGTCTTTGTAGACGCCATCTTCCTGCAAGATCTCCAGAACGGTGGCAGGCATGTGTTGAACGGAGTACCAGTGTGAGGCATCGAAACCTGGTGTGGAAACGGATGCGTCGTCGCCCTGCACCTGGTCTGCGGCGATGATTCGCCATCCCCTCGCGAGCTCCGTGAGGTTAGATTGCTGGGAATCGGTGGATCTCGGTGTGTCGCTGGCAGAGATTTCTGAGGGTCTTGCCGCCGTGGCGACCATCGACAGGCACAGCATGGTTCCTAACATTAAGGACTGAATGCCGGTTCTTCGCATCCCAGGTGTGCAGGCTCCGGCCCAAGGCCATCTCGACATGACGCCCTCGCTAACTCGGGTTGAATGATTCTAAGAAATGTCGCCCTAGAATGACAGCTTCAGCGCGAACTGTATCTGGCGCGGTGACCGAGCCGCGGTCAAGAATCCAAACTGCGAAGCACCCAGCACCGTCGAGTTGTTGCTCTCCTGCGGTCCAGACTTGGAGAGCAGGAAGTTTGTGTGATTGGGAATATTGAAAAATTCCGTGCGAAACTCGAGATGCGTCCGCTCGCGGATCTGAAACATCTTGAAAACCGAGAAGTCCCAGGTCTGATAGCCGGGTCCAAGAATGGAATTCCTTCCGGCATCGCCGAAGGAACCTAGTGCAGGATCGACGAATGCGCAGGTATTGAAAAACGTGCCCGGCTGGCAATGCTTCCCGTTGGGATTGGCAATCACGTCGGGCATCTGCAGCCCGTCGGAGTTGGAGAAACTGCCGTTGGAGTCAATCGGGGTAAACCAGTTGCCCGACGAGACAGTCGTAATGCCGGCGACTTGCCATCCGCCGACGACTTGCTGCAGCGTGCCAGTGGCCCCGCCGAGCATGGATTGTCCTTTTCCAAACGGTAATTCGTAGATGTAACTGGCGGTGAAGCGATGGCGCACGTCGAAGGAAGCGTTGCCCTTCTCCCATTCCGGATGCTTGAACCACCGGAATCCGTCATTGTTCTGCGAACCCAGGTTCGCGTTGGAAGCGTTGTCCTCCGCATGGGAGTATGTGTAGGTCATCAAGAGCGAGAAGCCATGGGTAAAACGCTTCTCCAGACGGGACTGAAGGGAATTGTATTTCGATCCGCCGTCCGACTTGAACAAGTTGATTCCGGTATCGATGAGCGGTACCGGCCGCCGAGGCGCAAAAGGAGCGCTTGGATCAGCAGAAGGATCAGCCTGGTTTCCATTGTAGAAGGTGAACAGTTTCGTGCCTTTCGATCCTGCGTAGGTGACTTGCACGACCGCATCCTTGCCGAGTTGGCGCTCCAGTCCCATATTCCATTGCTGCATGTAGGGCGTCACCAATCCTGGGTCGAGCGTAAACAACAACGGCGTATTGGGATCGGTCAAGGCTGTCGCGGGAAAGCCCACCGAAATTCCGGCTGAGCCAGGCGTTCCACCGGGTGCATTGCTCAGGTCAGGTACTGCGCAGTCGTTGCCTGAAGCGAACAGAGCCGGGTTGGCCGAAGCCGCACCGCACGGCGAGTTGAACGACTGCGTAACGAAGAATGGAGGATTGAATCCGGGGCTGGGATTCGAATAGGGGCCGTTTTCCTGTCCCCCGTAAAAGATCCCGTAGCCGCCGCGCAGCACCGTGCCGGGAGTCAGTTGATAGGCGAATCCTATTCGAGGCGCGAAGTTATTCTTGTCCACGGGAATCAGCCCACGGCTGCCGGTCGGCGAGACCGTGATTTCCGATGCCAGCGTCGGAGTCAGTTGCATCGTCTGACCCTTCGGAACAATGATGGTCGGATTGCTGGGATCTTTCAGGTTAAAGGTGCCCTGCTCATCGTGCCGCTCTTTTACTTCGGTGAAGAGTTCGTAGCGTAGTCCCAGGTTCAACATGAGCTTGGGAGTAACCTTCCAGTCATCTTGTCCGTAGAACGAATAAAGTGGACGGAAATAGTCTACGTTATGCAGATTGTTAATCGTGCCCCCATCGGTTAATCCAAGCAGAAAGGAAGCGAGGCCCGATCCGCCGGTGGCGGGATTCGCTGGATTGTCCGACATGGTTGGGCCAAAGTCCTCGTTGCCCCGGGGCGACGCAGGTTGAAAGATGGTGAACTCCTCTCGCCGGATTTCAGTGCCGAACTTCAGAGTGTGTCGGCCTTTCACCCATGTCAGGTTATCGGACAGAACATAAGTGTTTTGAACCTCTGCCGATGGCAAAAACGTTGGGCTTCCCAGAGTTGGAGCACTCCCATCTCCGAAGGTCAGCTGTGGCAAGCCGCCGTTAATGTCGGTGAACGGTACTCCTGGAAAGCCGACCTGGCCCGACACGTCTGTGTTGAAGTTCAGTTGATAGCGATGCGAATTGATGCGGTTATAGCCAAGGCGGAACTCGTTGACCAGCGAAGCGCGGAACAGATGGCTTTCGCTCAACGCAAGGCTGCGGTAAGAGTTGTCCTCTATCCCGCTGAAGAAACCGCCGCCGTCGATCAGACTCGCGGGGAAAGGCGAAGGTACCTCGCGAGGCTGGTTCTCATAGCTGAAGCGGTAAAAAGAGTTGTCCTTGTCTGAGAACTTGTGGTCTACGCGAATATCAAAATTCGCCCGGTGCGTATTCTCGACAGGATTTGCAACGTAGTTGAAAGCAGGGTTGCCAGTCACGTTTGCTGGGGGAAGCAGCGCCAGGATTCGTGCCGCCAAAGGATCGATCTTGTTGTTTCCGGAACCTGAGGGGATGATATTCGTCGGAATGCCTCCAGCCGTGTATCCACCGACCGGAACTCCGCAAAGACCGGTTGGACTGCTGGCGCTGGCCTGCGTCAGGCGCGTGTCGAAGATCTCGCCTGCGTAAGTGGGGTTTCCGTTGCAGTCGGTGCCGGTCACTGAGGTCGTGTCCAGCAGAGCAGAAAAATCGCCTGATATTTGGGCAGGATCCGGCAGAAGCAGCGTCTGCGTGTCTGCTTGGTGGATGCGGAGCCCTTCATAATCCACGAAGAAGAATGTCTTGTTCTTGCCGTTGTAAATACCGGGAATGTAGACCGGGCCTCCGAATGTGCCTCCAAACTGATACTGCTCGTATGGCGGAGCGCCCTTTCCGACCGGATCGAAATAGTTGCGCGCATCCAACACGTTGTTGCGTAGAAATCCCCAGGCACTGCCGTGTATGTCGTTGGTGCCCGATTTAATCACGGCATTGATGATCGCGCCATTGCCGCGGCCGAACTCGGCACTGTATGCGTTGGTCTGCACTTTGAACTCGGCCAGCGCATCCACGGGTGGCTGGATTACATAGTTCGTCTCGTTCAGCAAGTCGGTGAGATTCGAGTTGTTGTCGATTCCGTCGAGCAGGAAGTTGTTCTGGAGAGATCTCGCGCCGCCAGCACTGAATCCATAGCTCTGCTCGTCACGCGCCCCCGGTTCGCTCGGAGCGGTGCCGGCTGCCAGTAACGCCAGTTGAGCGAAGTTCCGTCCGTTCAACGGCAGGTTCGCGACCCGCTGGCTGTCTACAACCTGACCAAGTTCCGACGTTTCCGTTTCCAGTAGAGGGGCCTCGCTGCTCACTACCACCGATTCGGAAATCTTGCCGACTTGCAGCACGATATTCAACACAGCCCGCTGTTGGACATCGAGATCTACAGGCACGGACACTGCCTTCTTGAACCCGGCTTGTTCTACGGTCACGGTGTATCGTCCTACGCGGAGCGGGCTGGCGACGAATTCGCCCTCGGTGTTGGTTTTCATGTTGAAGGTTTGACCGTGCTCCACATCGTTCACGGTGACATTGGCATTCGGGACCACGGCGCCGCTCGGGTCCTTGACGGTGCCGACGATGCTCCCCGTGTCTTTTTGGGCCCAACTGGAAGTTGTCCACATGACGAGCAGGGATAGGCTTAGGACACAAAAAAGGGTGCGTAACTTCTCAGTTGGCATCATGGGCGCTCCTTCGCCAGGAGATTTCCACGCAACGCCGCGCTGAAAGAGCGCGGCCGCCACGCCGGGGAATTCCTTGGACTTTGCTAGAACGACGTTATTGCCGTATATTTACGTTCGGTTACTTTTAGTTTCGAGATGTACCGTTTGTCAAGAGAAACTTGCAGGAGATCCGATACCGGCATAAACGGCGCGAGCGCGTAGATTAGCGCTGCGAATCCAGAAATGCGAGGCGACCAAAATGGAAAGCAATCGAAACATCTGCTGGTTGTGCTCAATCGTTATTCTCGCGCTCTGCTCGTGCGGAATAGTCTTAGCTCAGTCTTCGAACCGGCAGAAATCGACGGTGCAAAGCTTCCAGGAAAAGCTGATTGCGGTCTCGGTGAATACCGTCGACGGCACCTATTCCATCGTCGATCCAATTTCCAAAAAGCCGGTTCTGCACTCTCATGTTGGCGCTGAGGTAAACCATCGTTGGCTCAAATCGAGCGATTATCCGAAACACACCCTGACGCGGGAGAGCGTAAACGATGAGCTTGGACAAGCGACCGAATTGACCGTCTCCAACACCGGGCTCGCCGGACAGCCTGACCTTATTTACTCTCTGAAGCTCCGTGCAGATCCTCCCTCGGTAACAATCACGGTCAAAGTTCACAACGCCGGCTCGACGCCGGTCACGGTCGAGGATCTTCGCAGCGTCGAGGCAATCGGGCCTTATGCGGACCTCGGTGGCCCGGATGCATCCGACCGCGTGCTCTCGGACAGTTGGAGTGAGGACCGCCCGGGAATCGCAATTCACGATCTGGGGGATGCCACCGGCGGCGTGCATCGCGGTGTCGGTAGCCAATTGATCTACAACCGCGACTCGAAACGAAGTCTATTCCTCGGGGCACTCGCGTCCGAAAAGTTTCTGACTATTCTTCACCTGCACGTCGATAAGGCGCGTATCTCCGCCTTTGAAGTGGATTCCACCGGAACCACGGAGCTCACCAAAGAAAACTCCCTGCGCGAAGCCCCGCCCGAAGATCAGATCGAGTTGAGCGTGCCGGTCCCAGCGAACGCAGATCTTTCTTCTGAACCTCTTCTCATCAGCATCGGTACCGACTATCACCAGCAATTGGAGTCTTACGGCCGCATCATCCGCCAATTGCATCACGCACGAGTGAACGCGACCAGCCTTGCCGGATGGTGGAGTTGGACTGCCTATTACTTCGGTCTCAGTCAGGCAACGGCACTTACCAATGCCCAGTGGCTTTCACAGAATTTGAAGGATTTTGGGTACACCTACTTCCATATGGACGAGGGATACCAATATGCGCGTGGCGAATATATGACCCCGGACGCCGTGTTGTTTCCAGATGGTCTTGGGCACTTGGAAGCGAAAATCCGGGCGCTCGGCCTGACACCGGGAATCTGGACCGCTCCCTTTGAGATTTCTGAGCGCTCCTGGGTATACGAGAATCACAAGGATTGGCTCGTCCACAATGCAGCCCGGAGTACGACTGCCCCACTGCCGGAACCGCTTCAATTCATCGAGAGGCAGATCGTAGCCGGTGAGATGAAGGAGGCTGTAGAGCAGCATAGAGCCGTGCCCCGGAGAGAGTATAAAGCGATCATGGTCGGGCCAGAGGGTATCGCGAGGGTTATGCTTCAGAAACCTGGTCCATAGAACGAAGGCCATTGCGGCGTTTCCTAAAAGGCAAGCCTGGGTGTCCTGAATTTGCCCTTTGAACAGCGTCGATCGAGAGAGTTCGGATGGTATTGACACAGAGCATATCCAAATCATTAAGCATGTTTTTGTTCATCTCCCTTTCTTTACAACAGCAGAGAAACGGTTCAGGTTTTTTGAGAGGGGCCGCTGCTAAGCGATTTGGGAAGATATACTGCGTGTCATCATTCCCGCGCTGGAGCGATATTAGCTACGCACCCCAATTTCTGAAACTCTAGAAAATGCAGGTCTCAGCCTCTGCTTTTCTGCAGGTTCGTGCCGTTGGGGCGTAATGGAGTCGACACCGACGTTTCCGTTGTCCGCGGCACGATCTCACCAGGCTCACGAAAAGTCAAAGTTTCCGGGCATCGCGGAATCAGGACCTCGCGATTTGAGACATTCTCGAATTAACGCAAGTCGGAGGCCGACGTCACAGGAGCAGGATGCTACCTTCGCACTCGCCAAGTGCCTGGTCGATGCGATCTATTGTTTCGTCTCTCAACGCAATGGCCTGTCGAAGTAAATGGTTGAAATAAACGAATTCTCCGATGATAAAGCAACAGGCTGTCGCAATTGCCATACTTCATGATCGGCCCCTCTTTCCCTCCTGGATTCCATGGCAGACTCAGGCTTCACGTCAGATCGGCTTCAGTACCCTTGAACAAGAGTGTTTGACATACATCGAAGCCGCTTGACCTATCCGACCTGCAGCAGCCTGTTGGAGGCAATCATCATCATCAATTCGGCCCATGACTTGACGAACGATTTGGCGCCTTTCCTGTAGCTGAGATCCAATGCAACAATATGACCCGAGAACTGCGTAGACCTCAGCGATCCTGCTGCCTCCTTCTCCCGATCTGCTGTATGTTTCTGGAAGAAAGCGAGCCTATGCCTGTATAGACCTATCAGAGCGGCTCACAGGGTCAGGTCGAACTGCATCCCTGACGCTCGTGATCATTGTGCCGCAACGCGCAGAGCGCACCCTCATACCTCACAGCTGCCTTCCAATGCTCACCTCAGGAGCATCACAGTTGCTTCTGGAGATCAGCGACGCAGTTCGTCCCCTGCAGGAAACTGCAGCCCTTCTACTTGCGAGTTGAGGGGTGTTGCGAAACGTCCACGCGACACTTCTTTAAGTGAATCAGTCGACCTGTTGTTGGTGCTGACCACTACTGCATAATACCACATCGGGGTGCGCAGATCGAACGGATGCGTGATGTCGCGCCGAGGCCTTCTCTGAAGAATGAAGATCGGATGGAAAGAGGAACGACGATGAACCATCCATTATCGGAACTGTTAAGCCCCAAGGCCGATCCGTTGTAAGGATTGAACGTCTCGGGATTTGCTTTTCTGCGCTACGGCCTGGTAGTCGCAATCGGCTGGATCGCGGCAATGAAAGTCACTGAATACGAAGCCAAAGGCATTCAACCCCTGATCGCACATAGCCCACTCCTTAGCTGGGGGTATGGCGTTTGGACGGTGCATCACTTCACGATGATCATCGGCGCCGTCGAGTTGACCATCGCGACATTGATTGCCCTTCGCCGATGGTTTCCAAAGGCATCTGCCTTCGGGAGCGCGGGCGCCGTACTCATGTTTCTGACCACGTTGTCGTTCATCATCACGACCCCAGGTTGGGAGCTGATCTCGGTGGCTTCCCCGCTCTTTCAGGCGATGTAGGAGAGTTCCTGATAAAGGATTTCGTTCTGCTGGGTGCTGCCCTATGGACGCTGTCGGATGCCCTGAGTTCCATTCACCCCCTGCCTAAGTTCCTGCGCGACCGCATTTAGGCACCAACCTATTTTAGACACGATCGGCTGTTGTACTCCTAGAACAGCAGGGTCTTGCACTCAAAACAGCTTCACCACAAAGGAGAGATCTGCTATGCACTTCAAAGGAAAAGTTGCAATCGTTACCGGCGGCAGTTCAGGGATCGGTAAAGAAACGGCAAAGCGTCTTGCCGCTCATGGCGCATCTGTCGTTCTCAGCGGAAGAGATGAGGCGAAGCTGCACTCGGCAGCCAAAGAAGTCTCCTCCGACCCTGGTCAGGTGCGCGTCCTTGCTGGAGATATCGGCAAGCCCACAACGGGAGTTGCCCTCGTGGACTTCGCAGAAAAAGAGTTCGGAGGCCTGGACGTGCTGGTGAGCAACGCTGGAGTCTTTAAACCGAAGCCTTTCCTGGAGGTGAGTGAAGAAGAATACGATTGGTTCCTGGACACGATTCTTAAAGGGAAGTCTTTCTCGCCCAAGCCGCAGCTAAAGCTATGAAGAAACGGGGGGGAGGATCCATCGTACATACCGGTTCGCTTTGGGCCCTTCAGGCGGTCGGCGCAACGCCTTCTGCTGCGTATTCCGCGGCAAACGCGGGTGTGCATGCACTCGTTCACAACCTCGCGCTTGAACTGGCCGCCGACAAAATCAGAATCAATGCCGTCGCGCCGGCGGTGGTGGAAACTCCCATCTACTCTACTTTCCTCCCTAAGGACCAGGTTCCGAAGGTACTTCCGACTTTCAACGCTTTCCATCCATTGGGCAGAATCGGGCAACCAGGAGACGTAGCGGAAGCCATTCTTTTCTTCGCCTCCGATCAGAGCGCGTGGATCACTGGAACCATATTGCCGGTCGACGGGGGAGTGATGGCCGGCCGCAATTAAGACGACACCGAGGATGGCGCAAGTTCGTATGGGCTCCGTCGTCCTGAGACGTCGACTTGGGCAGGGCAAACGAGCGGCATAGCGCCGCCTCAAATTGGAAAGGAGAAGAAAGATATGCCAGAGTACCGTAAGAACCCGGAAGCCTTATCCAGACTATCGGCAGAACAGTATCGCGTAACACAAACTGCCGGAACGGAACGACCCTTTGATAACGAGTACTGGGACAACAAACAGGCCGGTATTTACGTGGACATCGTATCCGGTGAGCCGCTGTTCGCCTCGACAGACAAATTTGATAGTGGCACTGGGTGGCCTAGTTTCACCAGGCCAATCAATGCCGCGAACGTTGTCGAAGAGACCGATGCGAGCCATGGCATGACGCGCACCGAAGTCCGCTCCACGCATGCGGACAGTCATCTAGGACACCTCTTTGACGATGGTCCGCGTGCTGCGGGCGGCCTTAGGTACTGTATCAACTCAGCGTCTCTTCGGTTCATCCCTCTCGACGAACTGGAGAGCGAAGGTTATGGAGAATATCGCAAGCTGTTCGAATCGCCAGCACGAAAGGGAGTAACAAAGTGAGCCAATCTACGGAAACCGCAGTCCTCGCGGGTGGGTGCTTTTGGGGCCTGCAGCATCTTCTGCGCCGCTATCCGGGGGTCATCTCGACACGCGTTGGGTATACGGGCGGCCAGGTGGCGAACGCAACTTACCGGAACCACGGAACGCATGCAGAAGCTATCGAGGTCGTCTTTGACCCCGCAGTCCTGAGTTACGGCAAGCTTCTTGAATTCTTCTTTCAGATTCATGACCCAACGACACTCGACCGCCAGGGCAACGACCGAGGCAAGAGCTATCGCTCCGCAATCTTCTACAACAACGATCAACAGAAACAAATTGCCGAGAGAACGATCGCAGCGGTAGAGGCATCTGGATTTTGGCCGGGCAAGATCGTCACCGAGGTCACCGGAGCAGGCGCGTTCTGGGAGGCCGAACCAGAACACCAGGATTACCTTGAAGGCTATCCACAAGGGTACAACTGTCACTACATCCGGCCAGGATGGAAAATCGCCGGTTGAGCACGACGAATCGAACACACGCTTTTCTGAACGTTGGCCTCTCCGTGACACCTGTAGAAAACCACAGTTGAAACACTATGAAGTGAATGGTTTAGCACGCCTCCGGACGCGTTACCTTATAGGAGCAGAGGGATTTTGGAGAACCGGTAGAGTCAACAGGCGGCAATGGCTGTTTTCCATCTCATTTCGGGCTGACGTTTCTCGATAAGAGGCTCTCAATGTTCGTAGAGAAGAAGATTCGTATCATGACGGTTGAGGATCACCCGGTGTTCAGTGAAGGGCTCGAAATATTGATATCTTCACAGTCCGATATGATGCTCGTGGCGCAGGCACTGAATGCGGATGCGGCCTTTGTTGAATATCGTCGCTTGAGGCCTGATGTGGTCTTGATGGATCAGAGGCTACCTGGAGCGAGTGGAACCGAAGCTCTTATTGCGATCCGCCATCAGTTCTCCGACGCACGGGTGGTGATGCTCACTGACATCCAGAGGTGACGCTGAGATTCAGCGCGCCCTGCGTGCAGGAGCTGCCGCTTACGTACTGAAGAGTGCGCCTAAAGATGAGCTGCTGAAAAGCATTCGCACCGCGTCCAAGGGGCGTAAGTACATCCCATCAGACGTCGCGAGCGCCGTCGCCGAGCACATGGGCCAAGAGGATCTCACCCCCCGTGAGCTTGAAGTACTCGAACTCATTCGGGATGGGAACAGGAACAAGCAAATAGCCGGCCGCCTCTCCATATGTGAGACAACGGTTAATTTCCATATCAAGAATATTGTCGAAAAGCTCCAGGCAAATGATCGGACCCATGCCGTCAGCATTGCATTTCGGAGAGGTCTGCTCGAAGTTTGACTGGAGCCCCCAGAAAGCTGCTGGTCTGTGAGTACGCCAAGGACGCGAAACAAAAAGATTGGCAAAGATGAAAGGAAACATGTGGCACAATCGACGTTTATCAGCCCGACGAATATTGACAGCCTTTCGCGTCGTCGTGGTTATATTAGTCTGCTGTTGGTCGGGATATGCTCGTGAACCAGAGCACTCATCGACATCTTCGTCTATCAATGCGGACTTTGGAGAGGATGGGGAAGCACACCTTCCTAGCGGGTTCAGGCAATGGGAGCACGTGGGAACGCGCGTGAAAACCAGCGGGAAGAGCATCCTTGATGGCTCGGTCATCCTGAGGCCGCAGGTGTTGGACACCTATGTTGAGCCTTCCGCGTTTTTGAAGTATAAGAGGAGCGGCAAGTGGCCTGATGGAACTCGGATCGTAAAGGAAATCGGTGTCATCAGAATCGGAAAGGATTGTGACAAGGTCACCTTCGCATGCTCTATACCAGCCGGGGTGGGAATTTTCGAGGATAGCTTTATAGGCGTGGGCCTAATGATAAAAGACAGCAAGCGCTTTGCTGACGCTCCGGGTAACTGGGGATATTTTCGCTTCCTCGCTGACGGAACAGCATATGCCACGAAATCCGCGGTCCTGCCCGGAGACCAATGTCAATCCTGCCACGTCAAGTTCGCCTCAGGAGAGGATTACGTATTCAAGGATACCCATATAGGCCTTGTTTCCAGCAATGTCCATTAACGAGTTCGAAGGTGGGATATCGCATGGATCAGCGGAATCAATGAGAATCCCCGGTCGGCCCAAACCGCTCAGTCTTTATCTTCGGTTCTAGGTAGCCAAGGGCGATCAAGTCCCCAGTAGCTGAAAGACAAGAAAGACAAGGACTCGCATTGCAAAGAAGATAGCTATAGCGACCTTCGGATTTCTCATCGTCATGCATCGTTAGTGCGATTTCGAAACGGAGGGCGCGGATTTATCTTGGGGGCAAGATTGGTCTAGATCTTTTCGATACGAAGATCTTCACGCCTGGAACGAGTAGGCGGACTTCTGTCCCCTTTTGAGCGGAACTTGATATGGTGAGGGCTACACCAATTTGGGATGCGCGCTCGCGCATTCCTCTCAGCCCAAAGTGGCCGATCCTTCCTTCTCGCAATATATCTTCCGGGATACCTCGACCATCATCACAAATGCTAAGTTCGAGATCCTTGCTGTAAATAAGGTTCGTGATGATGTGACGAGCGCCGGAATGTTTGCATGCATTGCGAATAGCCTCATGTGCGATCCAATAGACTTCGTCCCTAACGAGAGGGGCCGTGTCTCGGCTGGGCCCCCTCACGGATAGCGACAGTTCTATATCGCAGGTGGCGCGATAGCCTTCGATAATTGTGCGCAGCGCGGCCGTCAGGTCTCCAGCTTCGGCTGCGTGAAGCGATTCAAGCGCCGTTCTCCCTTCCTGCGTGGCGCGTGCGAGCCAGTCGGACAGTTGGTCCAGCAACTTCTGGGTTTTGCCGGGATCGGACATGCTGATTCGCGCGTGATCTGCGACGATCTTGCTGCCCTGAATTGTTTGTAGTAGCGTGTCGTGCAACTCGCGAGCGATGCGGGTACGTTCGTCGAGTCGCTCATTGAATCGCACCCTCATAGCAGCTTCGTATCGACTTAGGCGAAGAAGATAGAGCGCATAACAGAATGTAATTCCGACCAGGATACAAAGCAGACGGAACCATATCGTCTGGTACCAGGCAGGCGCGATGTTGAAATCCAGATGCGCGCCCTCTTCATTCCAGACTCCGTCGTTATTGCAGGCTATTACTTGAAAATGGTATTCGCCGGGACCAAGCCTGGTATAAAAAGCTTCGCGACGAGTGCCCGCGTCCTGCCAGTCTTTATCCACTCCTTCCAGCCTGTACCGAAAACGTACCTTCTCCGGCACAGCCAGGCTCAAAGCCGTGTAGACAATTTGCAGATCGGTTGTTCGCGGGGGCAGGACGAGATTTGTCAGCGAATCAGGTTGTCTGCCATTCGCTCTCACAGACCGAATCAAAACAGGCGGAGGAAGTGGATTTGTGGAGATGTTGGCAGGATCGACCCAGACGATCCCACCTGACGCAACGAACCAAAGTTTGCCGTCGGTTCCCTGAATTACTTCTCGAGTCGATCCAGTACCCGCGAATGTACCTGAAAGGCCATCGAAAGAGTCGAAAATACGATACTTTACGCGATGGGAGGGATCATCCAAGGCTTGCTGGACTTCCGATGCGGGGATTTGAATTACACCCCGGCTCTCAGCCAACCACAAGCTCCCGTTCGGGTGCCTCCTCAACTCCAAGAATCGATCCGAATGCTTCGGCATCTGCAGGGACGATCCGTCGGAAGCGTTTTCCGTCAAAGAAGGCCAGTCCCAATTCTCCACCAACCCATATATGTCGCCCCCGACCCTCAATTGCCCTTACGCTCCCAACCGGAGAATCATCAGCGGGAAAAACTCTCTGGATGCTTTTCATCTTTCAGGACAATGATTGTGCCCCCTTCGTATCCGAACCATGCGCGGCCCATCCAATCCGTGAAGGCTGTCTTGGGGATCAACCTTGCGAATTCTGACGCGGTTTCAAGTCGCTGCCATACTCCCCTTTTCCGATAGAACAAACCTTCTCTTAGGGCAGCCAGCCAGAGCGTACCGGAGCCGTCGACTGTTGCCGCCATCGCTCCGCTCTTGGTAAGGCTTGCGAAACGACGGCGGTAGCGCAACCTTGGTGTAGTTTCCCGCCGTATAGCGATAGATGGCATCACAGCAAAACCACCAAATCGCGCCGGCGGGATCACGATACGCAGATATAGGCTTCGTCTGGGAAGCGGATCGCCAGCGCGATCGGCGCGTCCACTCGTGAACCCGGACCATGGAAACCATGATTTGCCACCCAGACGTCTCCAGCGTCTCCGGCAGCCAAAACAGCATACTGGGGCTTGAAGGGGAGAACGACCGGTACCAGGTTCGTTTTGCGGAAGCGATCCAGGCCATTGTTGGTTCCGACCCAGATATTTCCTTCGCGGTCTTGAAGAATGGCGCGGACAACATCGTCGCTTAAGTCCATCCTTGGCGGTGAACGACTCGACCGCGGTGCTGAATTCTTTGATTTTACCCTTCAGCAACTCAGGAACCGGAGCACGACGGAGTCCGTCACCTACGCTGGTGATCCACAATGCGCCGTCGTTATCAAAAAGAATTCCGATGGAACCGACCTGGATTTCGGTTTCGTCAGAAGGCTGCCGCTTATCGGATAGAGGGATGGGACGGACGGATCTCGTCGTTTCCGCCATCCACAATTTTCCGTTTGCCGCTTGCGCGATTTGTGTTACCTGGCCGACTCGAATACCTGTCGGCTGAAACCGCTTCGCGCCGGGTGGAAGAAAAACCAGCGTATCTTCGGTAGAAACCCAAAGAGTTCCTTGACGATCGAGAAAAATTGTGTGGGCAGACTCTCCCGGGAAATTCCAATCCTTTCCCACTTCCCTCCATCGGTTACCTTCCAGCCGCGCCAGTCCGCTGTCAGTCGCAGCCCAAATCGTACCCTGCCCGATCCTGCGCGAAGCCCCATACCGCTCCCCCTGGCACTCCGTCGCGGGTGGTATAGTTCGTGGCGCGTCCGTTCCTCAGAAGGCTGATCCCTCCGGATCGAAAAGCCGATCCAAAGGTCGCCATTGGGAAGGGCCAAAAGTGAACTCACCGATCGAGCCGGGAATGGGCCGCCCGACTGAGGCTGGTAGCGCTCGAAAACTACGCCGTCAAATCGATACAGACCGTCGGGACTTCCCAGCCAAAGATACCCATCCGAGGATTGTGCCAATGCTTCAACTACACTCGGCGCGCCGTCTTTCGGTCCCCACGCCGTATGCGCAAATTGCGCAATGGTCCGATCGCTTTCGAGCGCGCTTATTCGACCCGGAGTAAAGACGAAGAATATTGCCAGAAGCGCAAGTATGCCCGCGACGCCGAGGCTCTGTGCGTTCTGGAGGGTAGCGTCTACACCTCTCGGAAGTATTTTCTTTTGTTGTCGCATAGGTACAGCCTCCTCGCGCTTCAGCGACCGGAAAAGCGAAGGAGAGTGAGATTGGACTGTGCCTCTCGGGTCATGGACATCGCTCACAAGAGAATTGGCGCTCGTGACTGTCAGGATGTACCCGTCCACAGACATTGTCCAACGGGAATTTGTATTCAACGCGATATGCGAATCCGAGACTAGTGGCCGTTTGGATCTTGCATGCGGCTTTTTCTTGACCATGAAGATCACTTTAGAGCTGGCTTCTCGAGGTGGCCTCCGAATTCGTAGCGCATGGCGGATAAAAGCCTATCGGAGAAGTCTGCCTGTCTTCTAGAACTGAACCTATTGTAGAGCGCAGTTGTGAGAACTGTTGCAGGCACACCCTCATCGATCGCGGCCTTATAGTCCAACGACCCTCCCCTCCATCGTTATTGCTGGCTATTACATGAAATTGGTACTTCCCCGGGGCCAACATTGTGTAAAAGGCTTCTCGACGAGTACCGCGTCTTCCCACTTCTTATCGAGGCCTTCCAATCGGTATCGAAACTGGACTCGCTCTGGAACTGACAGACTCAGAGCTGCATAGCTGATTTGTAGCCGACTAGTCAGGGCGGTAGTGTCAGCTGTACCCCAGCGATCATACTGCTACCATTTGCTTCGACAGATCGTATTGATACGGGTGGAGGAAGGTAGTTCTACAGAAATCCCGGCAGGATCGATCCAGGCCACTCCATTGGTTGCAACAAACCATAGTCTTCCGTCTCTTGTTTGAACCTCTCTTCCACCCCGCACAATATTTTGAAATGTCCCGGAAGGCCATCGAGCGAATCGAAGAGCTTCGTAGCTCACATGGTGCGCGGGTTCTTCAAAGCTCCTTCGCACCTCGTCTCGGGAATATGGAGTACTCCATGACTCTCTGCGAGCCATAAGCTCCCGTCGGAGCTCTCCTCGATCCCCGAGACCAACCAAATGCTACCGAATCCGAGGGAATGATCTTCCGGAAACTTGATCCGTCAAACAAAGCCAATCCAAAGTCACCGCCGATCCAGATGTGTTGATCTTGGCCCTTGAATGGTTCTTACAGTTCCGACCTGCGAATCACGACGCATGAGAAACGTCTGACTCCACTTAGTCTCTAAGATCAATGACGGAACCATCCTCGTATCCAAACCATATGCGCCCTAGCCAATCGGTGAATGCTGCTGTAGGCTCGAGTTTTGCCAACTCTGGAGGAATGTCGAATCGTCTCCAAGTGTTCTTCCCGCTCAGATACGAAAGACCAGCCCCCTCCACGGCCGCCCAAAGCACCCCTGACCGGTCTTCCGTCGAGTTGGGTCGTTTCGATGTTCGCTGTGTCGACTCCATCTGGCAGTGGGAGCCGCGAAAAACGCTCGTTTGAGAGATGGAAAATACCACCGACGGCAGCCCACCAGGTGCCGCCTCTCGCGTCAGCGGTGCCCACAAAAATGTAGCCCCATTTTGCTGCATCGCGTATAGAGACCGCACGTCCCGCGTGTACACGGGCCAGACCCTCGCCAGCCACCCACAAATCGCCTGCGTCACCAGCGACGAGAGTCGCGGTCTGGGCGGGAATGGGTGAACTGATCGGGACCAGGTTAGTCTTTCGGAAACGATCCAGGCCACCAGTTGTTCCGACCCAAATGTTCCCTTCACGGTCTTGAAGAATCGACCGAACAAAATCATTGGTTAGCCCATCTCTGCTGGTGAAAGCTTCTACTGCGCCACTGAACCGCGCAGGTTTTCCTGCCAACCGAGCCGGTGAAGGAACCCGCCGCATGCCGTCACCAATCGTGGTGATCCATAGCGCGCCTTCCCTATCGAAGAGAATTTCATGAGAGCCAACACGGATCTCATGCCGATCAGACGGCGGCTTGCTGTTTCCCAGGGGCATTGGCCGGACAGTTGGAGTAGGAAAGGGTAACCTGCGGCTCGTCCTTCGAAATCCGGTCATCCATAACTTGCCATTCGGGGCCTCCGCAATTTGTTCAAGGGTCAACCCGATATCGAATGCCGGTTCCACGGAATGCTCTGTCCCTTTAGGCAGAAACACGACCGTATCTTCGGTAGCGACCCAAAGAGTTTCTTGACGATCGAGAAATAGAGCGTCGGCTAACTTTCCAGGAAAATTCCAATCGTTTCCCACCATCTGCCATCGATTGCCCCCAAGACGCAAAGTCCGCCGGTGGTCGCGGCCCAAATGGTACCGTCCCGGTCTGCACCAGACCCCGCACCCTCCGATGGAACACCGTCGCGGCTCGTGTAATCAGTCCTGCTGCCGCCCTTAGGCGGCTAATCATTCCAGCAGCAAAACCGATCCAGAGGTCTCCGTCAGAGAGTGCTAGAAGGGAGCTCACATTGGAGTTGGCAGATTTTGTGCCCGCTTCCGGGCTGTAACGTGCTCAAAGGTGACACCGTCGAATCGATACAATCCGCCAGGCGTTCCCAACCACAAGTAGCCGTCCTTCGTTTGTGCGAGCGCCTGGATCATGCTCGGTACGCCATCTTTCGCGCTCCAAGCGGTATGAGCAAACTGAGCTATACTCCTGGGATCATCCAGTGCGGCTCCGGGACTGGACCAGAGTGCAACCACAAGAAAGACCGCTAAGAATCGAGAAGACTGATTGCAGAGGACCGCGAACTGGAAGAGCCGCCTTCTCGGATTTTCGGTCCAGGCTACGACCGTATAGTTGTCGCCATGATTATTCAAGAAGGGCAGGTCGAAAACGGTCTCGCCGGATTTGAAATAATCGCGCACATGCTGCGTCCTGTTGCCGTCGGTGATCGTTATCAGGAAGCTCGCGGGCGCCGTAAACAGCCTCCGGCTTCCATCAAAGATACGCAGACGTAGTTTGCTCACGCCGCACCTCGCGACAACATGATACCCCTCGTCGAGAATCAGTGACACGCACTTGCCAATGAGGGCGCACGAACAGAGGTTATCGGCACGCATGCCGATTCAATATTCCGAAGCCAGCACGATGGTCTGTAGCCGGAAACTGCGCTGGTCATCAGAGGGTTGCTCCGTGCCGGTTGTGCAGGTCGAATCCGCGAAATAGTCGATCTTCCAGAACATTTTTTCCTGCACCCGGGCAAAATGATCGTGCCGAAGTCTCGCTCCCCGGAAGGGTCGTTGCCTTCGTCGAAGTCATCGAAATCCCGAACAGCAAACCAGATGGTGATCTGCGCCTCGGGCGGGAGCGCTGCGATGCCAGCCGTGCAAACGAACGTGCCGGCGAACGGCGGCAGGCCGAAGAACGATATTCCGATCCGCTGATGAGATGGCTAGTTAACGCGAAATTGCCTTGGTGATCTTGTTAGGCCACGTGCAGCAACAACAAATGGTGTTCGCAATCCGTCTAGCGCGGTTGCGGAATTCTGCAAACCATTCTCTGATCCAGCGCCAATGAGTCGGTTTGGGGCATCTCACATCTGGAACACGCCACGATGGAGCAGAGTCGCCTGCAGAAACTACGTGCGGACGGTCTGGGGACACCACTCAGCCCGCGCGGCTCAGTGCGTGGGAGTCGGAAGTGCGGGCCGGCGTACTCGGTTTTGGCTTGTTGATAGACAGGGAGATCGGGGTCGGCGTCCTTCCACAGTATCAAGAAGTCTTCATACGATTTCCATTGACAACAGCGCAATGGAACGCCGCCCTGGATCAATGAGACTCCCCGGTCGGCCCAAACCGCTCAGTCTTTATATTCGGTTCTGGGTAGCCAAGGGCGATCAAGTCCCCAGAGACCTGTCAACCAGGTTCGTCGGTCCACAAATGAATGCCCGCACATCGTTCTCACCCGGAAAACTACAGGCGGCTAACATCGCTTGATCAATACGCCTGCGCTCGCCCTTCCAGCTGTCAGATTGTTCGCGAGTTAGGGTATGTGTCACAGTCACCCCATCCCCCCGGGCGGCGATGGAGGCGAGCTCTTCGCTGTAGATGATCTGATTGCGGGTGCGCGAGGAATAGAGGAGATGCATGCGGGTGCGGTCGCCCGTATGAGCTCGATGACGAAGCATTGCCATCAAAGGAACGATTCCAGAGCCTCCGGCTACCAGAAGCACCGGCGCTACGCCTCCCGGATTCCAGGTAAAGTAATCCCCGATTGGCCCACGCACTTCAAGGACGTCCCCAACCGTGACTTCGCCCACCAGAAAAGGAGATATCTCCCCATCATTGAGCTTCTCGACGGTTATCTCGATATTCTTTTGGTCGGGTGCGGACGCTATAGAATAGCTCCGTTCGGCGCGGTAGCCATCGGGTGCGGTCAACCTTAGGTCGAGATGCTGCCCCGCAGATGACCGGCCAGCCGGGCACTTCAAACGTGAGCGTGGCCACGCTTGGTGTCTCCTGGCGGATTTCTATAACCGTAGCTGCTCGCCAGGATAGACGAGAAGGAACCGTTTCCATCACACATCCCCTGCGTAGCGCTGTTCACGAAACGGGTCACCGTAAATATGGTAGCCAAGCGACTCCCAAAAACCAGGCTCATCAGCATCAACGAACCTTAGGCTGCGCACCCATTTGGCGCTCTTCCAGAAGTAGAGATGCGGCACCAGGAGACGAGCCGGTCCGCCCATGGAGGCTCGGCAGCGGCATCCCATCAAAATGAGTCTCGCGGAAGCCATCGCCTTGCCGTCGATCAAATCAGCGATTGGAAGGTTCGTCGTGTAGCCGCCATCGCAGTACGCCATGACGAACATGGTTGGCGGCTGCTCCAAACCGGCGGCCCGCAATAGATCGTCAAAGCTCACACCGCGCCAACGCGTATCGAATTTCGTCCACCGCGTAACGCAGTGGATGTCGACCACACTCTCGGTCTGCGGAAGGGCTCCGAAGTCGGCCCAACTCCACCGTGGCCAACGACCGTCCTTCCTTACAACGAAAAGGACCATCGATCGAGCGGCGTATGCTGGGTCGGGACCGGCGGTCAATACCGGGAAGTCAGTCGTCAAGTGTTGTCCAGGCGGCAGACGGTGGGCATTTTGAATCTGCGGCTTACCTCGACCTTTAAAACCTCTTGTGATTAGCATGTGGCACCTCGTTTGGGCAGCCGGGCTACCCGAAAGATATTCGGCCAATTACTGGGATTGTATGTAAAAGCTTGAATCACGTCCCGTAGAAAAGCATAGGAGGTCACCAAGACCTTTGAGCGCTGCGTGAGGGAAACGCCCCCAGGAAAGCAATTATCGACCCCGAGTTCGTTGAAAAAGAACCCCGTCGCTGCTGTTCCGATGTCGGTAACGGGATCGATCTCCTGACGAATGAGAGCGTGGACGATTCGCGGCGCAAGCTTGGCTTTTGCTCCAGGGTGAGAGCGCCTTTAGGGCAGTTGACTCGAATGTATGGCATGGAAACATCCTTTCCTTATGCGTTGGACATGGCGAGCTGGCTCTACTCTTGCTGATAGCCGCTGGGACAATCGATCTCAGTCTCGATATAGCTCTCGTTTTCCGGCAATGTCCGTTGACTAAAGCGCAGATGGGCGGCTTCACTAGATGCGGCTGGTCAATTCAGCACACGGACGAGTAACAGTGCCAGCAAGAGACTTACAGATCCATAAAGAGTGACGACGAGCGCCACTCTGCGCGCAAAATCCTCATTTCCTCTGGAGCAGACGATTGCTCGAAAGCCAGAAACTTCACCAACGATTCCGACAACAGCAAGTGCTGCGGCAAAAAGAAGCGTAATGTAGGCGGTCTCCGCCACTTTTCCCACTCCTTAAGTCACATTCAGCTCGGCTTCCACTTTGCCACTTTGGGAGCCGAGTTCGCCCAGGTTTCGTGGCTAAAGTCTTTGATCGGCACTTTTGGGCTTGGGGACATCAACGGATCTCAGTCAGTTCAGAGTGCCTTTTCATGAGTACGTCCATCAACTCGTCCCATGACTTCACGAAGGATTTAGCTCCTGCACTCTGTAGCTCATGGCCGAGGGTTTCGACTTCGATTCCGGCACCTGCGAAGTCGGTCAAAGTCTTTTTTGCAGCCGTGGTGTCGGTGCTCATCAATTGGGGAGCAATCTCTTTACCGGCAAGGGCTTTGAGCGTGGCATCCGGCATGGTGTTAATACTGAACGGGGTCGCCAAAGCTTCAACGTAGAACGTGGACGATACTTTTGGGTCTTTCGTTCCTGTACTAGCCCAGAGCAAGCGCTGAGGTCGGGCACCAAAATTGAATGCTCTTTGCCATCGTGAATTGGCAAGGACATCCCTGTATTGTGCATAGACGCAAGCGGCAACAGAGACTCCGAGTCTTCCGCGAAGTTCTTCGGGTAGCGTTCCTGGACGGCTACGTCCCAACGGCTGATGAACACAGAAGCTACGGAGGGCACGTCAGGGTTGAGGCCAGCGGCGATTCTACGCTCTATTCCCCTAAGATAGGCGGTCGCAGCGCCGACGTACTGCTCCGGCGAGAAGAGGAGCGTGATGTTGATAGCGACTCCGGAAAAGATCGCCTCTTCGACCGCCTGGAGCCCGGCCGGAGTGCCCGGAATCTTGATGAAAACATTCGGTCTGTTGACCCGCCGCGAGAGGAATGTCGCCGCAGCGAGCGTTCCTTCGTCTCATAAGCGAGCGAGGGCGAACCTCAAGGGACACCCAACCTCGACCCCGTTGGTCGCCATGTAGTTTCATTGAGAAGACCAGCAGTCTCTGAATATCGTCGATTGCGAGTTCGAAGAAAAAATCCTCCCCGTCTTTCCTTTTTTTGCCCATTCGAGAATCGCTGCATCGTAGGCGGTGCTGCTCTTGATAGCTATCAAAGATTGTCGGGTTTGAGGTGACTCCTGTGATCGACGATCATTCATGTAGTGATTCAGCGATCCATTGTTTAGGAGATCGCGTGTGATGTTATCGAGCCATAGAAGTTGGCCCAGGTCGCTGAGCGAAGGTACACCCATTTCATTTCCTCCATTTTGCTATTGCCGGTAGTCCAATTCCCTCGCCCTCCTGTTCGGACGCGAAAAATACGTCTGCTATATCCACTTCGGCCGAATGTCACGACAGGTGTATGTGGCTCTTGATTCGCGAGGACTCTTCCGGACGCGAAACGTGCCGCCTGAAGCCATTGGGCTTGAGACCGCTTGCGATTCGACGTCTCTTGATCCAATTCAACGACAGGACATCCAGATAATGCCTACCGGGGAATAGCAATCGGTGGAGGCCTGATATCACCTCTCGTACAGGTTCAACGCGGTAGCAGGCGCAAAGTCGTAGTAAGGTTGACGTTCATCGCCTGAAAGAAGCCGCCGTCGGTGACCCCCGACTTCATCCCGAAAGCGAGATAGAGGACTTCGCCTGCAGTTCGGATTGCCGGCAGCCCGTTGCTTGGATTGATGGAAAGGAGTTGCGTCTGTTTGCCGCTGGCGGTGGGAGAATGTCGGCGAGGTCAAGCTGGGTTGTGGGATCTTCAATGCGGCTACCTGAATGCGGACGCCCCCAGCGTGTTGCGCCTCTGCCGCAAGCAAGCGACCCGCTGTCTTGATGATATCCGGTGTCTTCAGCAGGCTTGCTGCTCCCGCATATGCGGTGACGCCAATGTCTTCGAGGAGCCGCGCGACGGCTAGAAAGTCGTTCTGATTACCGAACCCGATCCCGAGGGCATTTAGATTGATATTCGGCTTCGCCACTGCCGCAGCCCCTAAAGCAGTACGCAACAAGGTAACGTGAGCCCGCTCGTCCTCCCCGATCTGGAGCGCAACTTCTTTGCTGAAGAGGTCGTTGTTGTCGAACTTGACTTGTACCCCTCCCACAGTAGACCCGCCGTGTGCCGGGTTAGCTCCGGTCGCAACTCCGTCGATGCCTATCCCCACACTCGTGATTGACTTGCCTGTGCTTTCTGAGGAGTAAACACTGCTCCAGATACTCCAGGTTCAACGCGAAATTGAGAATGTCTGTTTCGGAGATCTCGCCGTTTTGTTTGTTCTGCAATGTTTCAGCCGCAGCGTCAATCTTGTTCTTGACGCTTGGGGACGCTGACACAACTTCGTCCGTCAAATTCTTTGCCATGGGTTTCCTCCACACTTCTGTCTGTAGCGAACACGAACGCTAATAGGAACAGTATCGGCGATTCGTTTCTGGCAGAGACCATACAAATGTGCAGGCCGGGCACTCTTGTTTTCTTCGGGTCGGCGCCACCGTCCACTGCATGATTAGGACTTCGCGATGTTTGCAGAAGCCTTCGAACGGCAACTGATCACAAGCTCTTAACCCTTTCCCGAAGCGGGCGCCCCCCGGTATCGGGTTCGCTCCACCTATCCTCGCTCGGATGTAATTACCGCGAATGAAATTTCCGAACTTCATCGAAGCGACTCAAACGCGCGGCTAGATTTTTACCTGGTACAAATCATTGGGCATGATTCTTAATCACGTTCGGATTGTTGACGTGAAGGCAGTCGATGCAAATGATCGAATCAGGAGCGATTAGGTCTGTCAGGGCCATCTTCGCTGCATGAAAATCCACTACATCCCATGGACGCCACCACCTGGCGGAGTAGATGCCCCGCACAAGTAGAGACCCGAACGCGAAGTGCGATACAGCGAACGTGTTGGACGAAAGAGTAGCTGGCGGAGGTTCATCGCTCCACCCAAAATATCGCCCCCTCTTGGTTGGGATTCCAATTCTGCAGAGCTGTGGGTGAAGAAACAAGCAGGAGCGGATTCCGATGACGCGGAACTGCGGGAGCGAAACGGACGATTTGACGCTCAATCGATTCGGTATAGTCTTCGGTGCTGCCATTCGGAACGTGGCAGTAAGCCCAGGCGGTGTGTTGGCCGGATGGGGCTCGGCTAGGATCGAAAAGTGACAACTTACAGAGAAGAACGAATGGTTTGTTGGGTGAAAGGGTTCTTTCGGCTTCGGCAATTTCTTCAAGAGAACCTCCAATGTGAACGGTAGCGGTTCGCTGACATTCAGAGGCAGTCCAAGGGATCGGTGCACTCAGTGCATAGTCAATCTTAAAGGCACCGGCCCCATACCGAAATCTTTCTAGTTGATTTCGATAGTACAGCGGACAGATAGGAACCAGCGATGCGAGGAGTTGGCGGGGAGTGATGTCTGCAAGGACGAGGTCGGACAAAGGCAGCTCGGTCACGTCATGACCCGATTCAACTCGGCCGCCGAGATTTCCAAATGCCGCACAAGGGCATCCGTAAGGACGTGCACCGCCACGAAGTATGGGCCAACCTTTCGTGTGCCCTGCAGCTAACATCGTTAAGCCAACGCGCAGCTACGCGATAGTTTCGAGCGGAAGGACGGAATGGGTTGACACGCCGGCAAAGAGGGCTCGAGCTCGTTTTCCCGCGAAGTGGAAACGAGCTAAAGAAAGCGCCGGCAATAGAGCTGGTAGACCGAAATAGCGCCAGCACGAATGGACTTCTTGGGATATGCAGGATGGGACCGAGAATCTCTTCAGGCAACGAAGCAAAGTTGGAAACGATGGGTCCTATCAGTGATCGGTATGCTTTGCGGTCACATGCATCCAGCGTGTCGATTGTTTCGTCGATAGAGTGTTCGAGCATGACTGCGGTTCCGTCATCCAGAGGGTGCGCAAATGCCGCGGGGGGTTGAATCCAAGGAATGGTAAAGGGAAGAGAACTGAAGAACGGGCTTGCTGCACCCAAGGGGTATGTGGAAGAGCCCAAGTCATGAAGAAAACCTGGCTGTGTCACCTCGGCAGTAGAACATCCGCCGCCAATCCGCGTATTCCGTTCCAATACGGTTGCCCTGACGCCAGCGGTCGCAAGCGTTATTGCCGCTGAAAGTCCGTTCGGTCCCGATCCGATTACCGTCGCATTTGACATAAACACCTCGTTCTCCAGAACTTGGCCGTCAACCTGGTTGAGATTTCACCTGCCTCACGCGGAGAGGAAAGCAATGCTGGACAACTCTTTCCCTTCCTAGATCAGAACCATGCGGCTTTGATGAAAGCTCGAAACTTAGCTCAATCGGGCCCAGTCCCAAGACACGATGCGATAATAGACGACTGACCCGTTAGTGATTGACGCATTGCGAGGAATATGTAGCTCCTTCAGACCTCTATTAGCTGGGAAGGCAGGGTTGAGGTCCTGGACGTTGACGGTGGGGAGCAGGTGGAGCTGCGGCGCTTGCATTGAGGGTTCGCAAAGCCTGTCTGTCGAACCGCCCAACAGATCAATGGGTCGCCGCCTGTGCTTTTCTATAGCTGCTTCACTGGTAGCTTTGTCTACAGTGATTTCGGTGGTCTCCTTTCCGGACCAAAGAATCTGATGGAGATCATGTGTGTGCAATGGATTGGGGTCAGCTCTCCGGCCCACTCTGCCGATGCCGCCATGCCATGTCGGCGAGTTCGATGGTTCCCTCACCAATCTTGGGACTGGTGGCGAGTATCCGAAGCCTGTTGGCTTCAATGGGATCGCTGCTCTGTGGGTTTTCTCTTGGGTTGCGCTTACAACCCGCTATCCCGTTTACCTGTGATTCGACGCAAGAGGACTTTTGCATGAAGAGGCGACTCTACACTCCGGAGGTTCAACACTGGTTACAGACAGAGAAAAGAACGACATTGCTCAAACCTTCCTGACAGCACTACGCAGCCGCGACTGGGAATTGATGCGATCCATCATGATCAACGACGTCATCTGGAGCCTTCCGGGAACGAGCCTTATCTCCGGCGAGGCCTACGGCATCGATGCTGTGATTAAGCGGTCGCAACTGATCGTCAGCTACAATCTGATCTTCGGTTTAAAGAACATCCTATTCGGGCAACACGGCGTCGCGCTTTCGTTGAACAACACCGCACGGCGCGGGAGCATTGTCCTCGACGAACATCTTGCCACAGTCTGTTCGCTTAGTGATGGCAAGATCTCACGGATCGACACGTACCTGTCCGATGTCGACACGGTGAACGCATTCTTTGTTGAGCTGAACTGACGGGACCCGCCGGTCGAACAACTGTGGCGCGACTCGCAGCCGCACCTTTGTCGGTCTAATGCGCACAGAAGCTGCGATCTGCGTCTAATCCTGATTGCCTGGAGGCATTGAATTCATCTTATTGGCGGTGTGATGGCCAGTTGCACCACCCTGCTACTTGCGAAGAACTGGGGACATCTGATAGGGCCGAAGTCAAGCATCATCGGAGGCGCGGTTGATCAAGAGTATTGTCGGGGAAACGACGCAGGTTTCGTGTGCTAATACTCCCCTATCAGCGGCAACACGCTGAGATAGCGTTGTATCGGGTAAGCCATCGAATCGCCCACGACCGTGGTTGACAGTGTTCCAGATCGGGCTTCAACGTTGGCAAACGGAAAGAGATCATGATAGGAAGGAGTGCTGTTTATGATTGAAACTACATCTGCTGGGGTGTCGCCCGGTGGTGCGCCCCGACCGCACACGAACACAAGTAACGGGCTACAGGCCAAGAGTTTTCTCACGAAGATCGCGGCTTTTATCGTAGGGCGAAAGATTGCTTTTCTTGTTACCAGCATTGGAATGATTGCGATGTTGCTCTGGGCAGGCAAATTCAAGATGACGGCGCCAGGAGCGATGGCTTTCCTTCCGCTCGTCACTCATAGCCCACTGATCAGCTGGCAGTTCAAGCTCTTGGGACCCTATATTGGATCCGATATGATCGGGGCCACGGAGTGGACAGCGGCAATCCTGCTGATGATCGGCTATTTTAAGCCTAAAGCAGGCATTCTGGGCGGGATGATTCTACTCGTAATGTTCTTCACCACTAGCACCATGTTGATCACGACTTCCGGATGACACCGTCGTGGTTAATGGCATCCATTACATGAACGACACCGGCTTATTTCTCTTCAAGGATATTATTTCCTTTCGGAGCTTTCATTCTATCTGATCGGGTCTTATGGCCGGAGAGCGATTTCGGTTAAGAATCA
>CAWEAF010000012.1:0-38738 GCA_963807095.1 uncultured Acidobacteriota bacterium
CATACGACTGGATCTCCATTCAGTTATTGATCTGCAGAGTAATTACCACGGGATTTTCGTGAAATAGAAGATTGATCGCCATCGTGTAATGGTCGGCGAGGGTGAGAGATTGTAGTTACTGCCGGTGATCACCGTAGGTACAGATAGTTTGCAGTTGTTCCCGGCTCCAGAGATTTTGTTCTTGAAATTGCCGGCCACCATGTTGCAGACCTCACCTATTGCATCTTCCATTTGTGCTTTGGCGCCCGCTGGATCCGAGCCCAGCATCTTCGTGGCCATCAATCCGGCAGCCTTGCTGCTGCAGCGGAGAGTGAGCAGGCCGCGAAGGCGGTCAGGCCGACCATCGAGGTCACATCGAGAGAATCCACTAGAATCGGTTCCGAAGCTGCTTCCAAGCGGTTTCCCAACATAAGTCCAAAAACTTCTTGGGCCGCGAGCTCAAGCAGAGGAGCCCAATATTCGCGGCGATTTGCTGAGTCGCCGGCGGTTCTCGAAGTGTTCATTGGTTCCCTGCCAGCACCGGGAGAATATGTTCCTTCACCTGATCGGCTGTGAAGGGCTTTCGAATGTAACCTCGCGCACCGGCGGAGAGAGCTTGCACTACGTGCCCTTCGCTGCCCTCGGTCGTGATCATTACGACCGGAACTCCTCTTGCGTTCTCCACCCTGGGTAGCTGCTTCACAAATTCCAAGCCATCCATCGCGGGCATATTGATATCGCACAGAACGAGGTTGACTTTCTTCTCGTTAAGGACTGCCAGAGCCTCCAACCCATTGCCCGCTTCGAAGACCTGCGAAATTTCTATACCGGCCTGACGCAGTGAACGCTCGACGATTCTCCGCATAACGGATGAATCATCCACGATAAGCACAGAGATGCTGTCCATAGAAGTTCCACCTGATCGAGTTTCTTCTCAGGAGTTATCGGTTGCCTGCGGAACAACTTTAGCGGGAGCAGCAGGAGATCGCTGCGAGGAGGCGTTCGAGTCAGAACCGCACTAAGGTCTGCTGGTCTTCCGAAGATAGAGTTGCGAAGGTGTCGATCCTGACGGGAGCAGTGACTTTACTCCATGGTTTTCATTCCGAGCCCGCAACTCCCGGCGCAGGTTCAGAGTTCTGGCGCCCAGCGCCCGACATTTGCGCCGCGTACCTTACACCGGGACACAAGGTCGCAAAGATAATGGCAACGATGGCCAGCACGATCGGAGTGAACACACTCGCCTCCGGGCCGACTGTTCCTCCCGTCAACCACGCCGGTCCATTGAAGGTGCAATTAAATAGACTGTGGTAAGCGGGAATTCCACTATCCGGCACGCCGTAGAA
This sequence comes from uncultured Acidobacteriota bacterium, assembly GCA_963807095.1. GTDB lineage: Bacteria > Acidobacteriota > Terriglobia > Terriglobales > Acidobacteriaceae > Sulfotelmatobacter. Next base: position 1,323 of record CAWEAF010000012.1, read on the forward strand.
AAATGTCTGGCCCCAATCCCATCCAGCGTGAAATCCCACCGCCCACCACAGATTGCCCCTGCGTTGCAGGAACAAGCAGAACAGCAAAGCAAATATCACAACCGACAGCAGCCCGGCCTTGCTCTCTCCTGGATTGCCAGAATGCGCAAGCCCGAATAGAGCGGACAGCAGGATTGCCGACGGCCAGAAGCCCATGCCGGTAGTCAGCGTGTACTGCAGATACCCGCGAAAGGCGAATTCTTCGGCTAAACCGACGAGCACGAAGGTGAGGGTCCAGGCGAGGATCGCTCTTACCAAAACCAACCCGTGAGTCGCAATTCCTTCCAGCCGAAACCCGTGCAGGGCAAAGATGCCCAGCAAACAACCGCTGATCGCGACCAAACCGGTGAGAGCGCCGATCCAGAAGTCTTTGCCAAAGGCGGACCGCAGGGGCAGACCGTATTGTCCAAATTTCCGGCGTTCGATCTGAGCCATGATCAGCGCTGCTATCGAAGTGCACAGGAGAATCGATCCTTCGGTGATGCTCAGGCCCGCGGGCGTCACCCCCGAAATCACTTGGCTCTCCGCCGCGCCGCCCTTATGCAGGGCGCGCATCGCGATTAGAGGACTGGCCAGTACCAACGCGATCAGGAACACCAGCAGGACAAAGATCAGCACCCGCCATCCTGCGCGGATGCCGTTTGGCCCCCTGAATGCAGTGTTCGGACGGACTGGAGGCGCGGGAGGCTGCGCGGCCCCCAATATTTCCGGCGGAACTATCATCCCAGGATCAGCCATTGAAACGTCCTTTCCATGAGTCAGGGGACATTGTCTACCCTCGCTTGGCCATAGGCAAAACGCGCGCGCCATGCGCCCACCCGCTTCCGGGCAGAGTATAATCCGATAAGCCAGCCCCGCGGTGCCGTGGCCGTAAATCCATGACAGAGCAAATCAAACGAAAATTGCAGGAAGAGATCAACGCGCTTGAACACGAGTTGATCCACGAACTTCCGAAAGAGATCAAGAAAGCCGCCGCTCTCGGCGATCTCAGTGAGAACGCCGAGTACCACATGGCCAAGCAGCGCCAGGAGTTTGTCAAGGCGCGCGTGCGCCAGCTCGGCAAGCGCCTCGCCGAATTGTCCATGATCAACATGAACAATATCCCTAAGGACAAGGTCGGCCTCGGATCGACTGTCAAGGTTTACGACAATACAAAAGGCGAAGAAGTGGAATACAAGCTGGTCACCAGTGAAGAATCCGATGTTGCGGCGGGAAAGATCTCAACCACCAGCCCGATCGGCCGCGCGATTCTGAACAAGAAAGTCGGGGACGAGACCATCGTGGTTACGCCCAATGGAAAACGGGAACTTGAGATTCTGAGCCTCAGCACCATCCATGATGACCCCGACGAACTCCGGAAGGCACAGGCGTAGGCCAAAATCCATGAACCACCAAGGGCACAAAGTTACACGGAGAAGAGAGCTCTGGGATCGCCTTTCGAGTGCCTTGGCCGTTCGGCGAGGATCTTGCCGATGAGCGTCTCTTGGACCTCCGCCTTCGGACGGGCCTGCGGAGTGTTGCTCGACACCATCGTTCGCTGGCTGGCGCTCTCCCGCATCAACCCCAATGTGCTCACCTTCATGGGACTGGTGGTCAATACATGGGCGGCGATTCTTTTCGGCTCAGCCAATGCCACAACCAGAAGCGCATGTTCTTCTACGCAGGTCTGGTCATTATCTTCTCCGGCTTTTTCGATCTGGTCGATGGACAGGTCGCGCGCGCAACCAACCGCGTCACCCGCTTTGGAGCCTTCTTCGATTCGGTGGTCGATCGCTACTCCGACGCCAGCCAGTTTCTCGGCCTGCTGGTATTCTTCGCTCGCGGCGGACGATTTTTCTATGTTATCCTCGCCGCCTTCGTCATGATCAGCGCCATTATGGTGAGCTACACTCGCGCCCGCGCCGAAAGCCTGATTGGCTCCTGTCGCGTCGGATTTATGGAACGGCCCGAACGCCTCGTTCTGGTCATTCTCGGAGCGCTGTTCAACCGCATGGCTCCGGTGCTATGGGTGATCGCTGTTTTAAGCACCATTACAGTGATCCACCGCATGCGCTACACCTGGACTCGCACGCAAGACCCGCCGGTAGCATTAACTCCCGGCCAAGCCGCTTAGAAGGCACAAGCGGCGACCGACGCTCACGAACCAGGCTGCCGAACCCCCAGGCTATTCCTAAAGCAGGTCCAAGGCGCCGGAGTTGCCTCGTTCCTATTCTCCTGCACTGCCTTCGGCGGGTTTCAGGGTGCGAACGCGATATTCAATCCCGTGGTAAAGATCACGTCGTTTTTCTTGGCTCCGGTTGGCGGGTTGGAAACGTAGATGTCACCGAATTGGTTTTGCCACCCGAACCATTTGTTTAGTTTTGTCACTGTGCCTAGATTGAAGGTGAATCGATATTCACCGGTTTGCTGAAGGTTGGGATAGAAGTCGAGACTCTGCGTCACAACCGTGCTCTTGCCAAGCTTCTGATTGAGTTCCTCGCCGAGCGTCAGAGCAACGAAACGGTTGGTCTGGCCATATGACTGGAAAGCGCCAGTCCCGTCAATGGGCGGCCCGTTCGAGTAGGTCTCGTGGGTGTAGTTGACGCCGCCGAGGAAGTCCAGGATGGTTCGAGAGTTGTTGATGGCGTGGAAGCCAAAGCCTCCGCTATAGACCTGACGAAGATCCAGAAACTGCAGCGCGTTGGCCATGAAATCGGCAGCGCCAAACCAGAACACCTTGGGACTCACATTACGGTCATAACGAATCCCTCCCTGCTCTAGGTTCGCGACCGTCTGCGATCCGGCAGGCGCGAGGTTGTTCGTCGTATTGATCGAACTTGCGTAGAGCGTGATCTTGTCATTCAGCGTGGGATGAGCGGCGTTGAAAGCGAGAGCAAGGTTTTCCGTCTCGCTGTTCCCGCGAGCCACGGAGAAACCAACGTTTGCTCCGCCGTTCCACCCGTGAAGCAGGCCGGGGTGAAGTGATTTGTCGTAAGCTGCCTGCTCAGCATCGTTGCGCATAAGCTTAATGTCGTCTTTCGATGCCTGCACGGTTTTGCCGGACTTGGTCGCCACCTGGATCTTGTCATCGCTGGTTGAAACCGGTCCGACGGCCGTCTCGCCGCCCTTAAGGGTGACGTGGAGTTCCGCTTCACTCGCTATTTCCTGAATTTCGCTGAGCTTGATGCTGACATCCCCGGCGGCTTCGGTGTGGAGCACGAGGGTTTTGCCGTCGGACTTGACAATGGTGCCGGTGAGGCGATCCCCATTCTTCAGGGTGATCCGATCGGCGAAACCAAGAGGGGACAGGCCGAGGACAGCGACCAGAATAAAGAACCGGTATTTGCGCAGCACGAGGTGCCTCCGAAGTGACAGCCCAGTGAGATACAAGAAGGGTTTTGAGGGTCGAAAACTCGACGAATAAGCCGCAGACAAAAAGACAAAGCGCGGGCTGCAAGCTGTAGCGAGCTTGAACCTGAGAGCTAGCTCTTGACGTCGGTCTTTTTGGTCTGGTCGGTGGTCGAGGCCTGCGCCGGCGGATTGTCCTTCATCCCGTCCTTCAGCGCACGGATTCCTTCGCCCAGTCCTTTACCTAGCTCAGGCAACTTCTTGGGACCGAACACCAGCAGGGCGATAAAGAAGATGACCAGCAGGTGCATCGGTTGAAATAGACCTTCAAACATCGGAGCCTCCGGAGGAACTCAGCAAGTCTGATCATACGCCAATCGGGGTTCGCGGGGAAGCACCAGAGCCCCAGCCCGCGACTCCAATAGCATTCTCAATCTTTTAGCTGATCCTGCTGTAGGCTGCGGTGAATCCTGCCACGGCAGGATGTGACTCGAATCACACCCCAGCCCGTCGGGCCGTCTGATCGCACCTGATCGCGCCCGTTACCTCCGTTACCTTACCCTCAAGCTCCCCGGGGAGATATGTTTTTCAAAGGCTTTCCGAAGGGCATATTGGCAATTGCAAAATCCCTCAAGGCCGTTAAAGGCAAGCCAATCCACACGTTGGGGAGTCCGGGTGAGAGCTAAGGCTTCGCTACTGCTATTCGTCTTTGTTTTGACCATTGCAACCCTTTCCTCTCAGGGTCAAATCACGCAAGCACCGCCAGTTACGACGACGCAACTGGCTGCCTGGCTGGTAGGAGGAGTTTCGAGCGCCCGGCTGGCACGGCTCGTTGCGGAACGGGGCTTGGCCACACTACCGACCCATAACGAACTGCGTCAGATAGAGGCGGCTGGCGCGGACAGGGACCTGATTCACGTACTGAGTTCGGGCAACGTGCAATCGGCGAAGATCGGGCCTGCGATTCCAACTGCGCTGTTAAAAGCTGCGGCGAAGGTGCGCGAGCAGCGCTGGCACGAGGCCCAGACGGACATCGAGGGGCTGGTCGCTGCCAATGCGGACAATTCTGCATTGCATTTTGCCTTGGGCGTAATACTCCGCCAGCAGGATCGGTTCGACGATGCATACGACGAACTTGCGGCAGCTCTGAGGCTGATGCCCGATCTCCCGGAGAATCACAGCGCGATGTCTTACCTCTTCTACCGGCTTGATGACGGCCCAAACGCCATTGCCGAAGCGCGCACTGCGCTCAGCATCGATCCCAAGAATGCCGAGGCGTACCAGTACCTGGGCTTGGGGCATTACTCTGTGGGCGAGTTCCCGGCGGCTGTGAACGCCTTTAAGGAGTCTTTGGAGCGCGACCGCGATAATCCCGACACGTATTACGACATGGGAATCTCGCTCAATGCGCAGGGAAAGCTGCCTGAAGCAGTTGCGGCTTACCAGAGGGCAATCCGGCTGAGGCCTGCGTTCTGGGAGGCACACTCCAATCTGGGACTTATCCGGCACGAGGAAGGGGATCTGGCTGGCGCCGTGGCTGAGTATCAGGAAGCCAAGAAACTTGCGCCCGGAGAGGCTTCCGTACGAAACAACCTGGGGAACACGTACTGCGACCAGGGGAACTTCGATGCTGCGATTGCGGAAATGAAGGAACTCTACAAGCAGCATCCCGAGTGGCAGCAAGGCCATGCATGTCTGGCAAGCGCCTACATGGCGAAGAACGACTACGACGCTGCCGTGGCTGAGTTGCGGATGGCGGTACACCTCAATCCGGCGGGCGCGAACGAGCATCGGGCGCTGGGTCAAGCATTGCTGCTCGACAACAAGGCGGATGAGGCGCTGCACGAGTTGCGTGTGGCCGTTTCACTCAATCCCGAATCCGACGTTGCCCATCACCTGCTGGGAACGGTGTTGTTCCAGCAGCAGGAGTTGAAGGAAGCAGAGCGAGAATTCCGCGAGGCGTTGCGGGTGAGTGCCTCTGCCGACAACCATTATTCCCTGGCGGCATGTTTGATGAGTGAAGACAAGTACCAGGAAGCGTTGTCGGAGCTGGATATTGCTGCGAAACTCGATCCCGAGCGCACGCTCTATCGCGCGCGCAGGGAAGAGTTGCTCAAGGTGATGAAGGATACGAGTCCGCGGTGACCGGAATCCCGGCAATTCGGCGGTAGAGGTCGATTGATGGCGAACCCAGGTGGAACGCAGCGAGGAGGCGCCGCGGCTCAGGCTGCGACTGCCACGGACGCATCGCGACCGCCAGACGTACCGAAACCTGCAGCGCCTATCAGAAAGTCGTCCGGATACGGCCTGCCCTGCTCGAAGTGCCACCTCTATTACGCTGCCGATCTCGATCGTTGCCCCACCTGCCACGCCAGGGACCGGGTTGCGCCCACTGCGCCAAAATTTTCCCCAAGAACCGCCCAGGGGCCTGCGCCTGCGCCGCAAACGACCTCCGCAGCTGAGCAGGAGCGAGAAGAGTTTCTAAAACAATTCAAAGCACAACTGCGGGAAGCGCAAGCTGAGACCCCGTATTTGCAGGGCAGTGCCTGCAAACTTAAGGAGCATCGTCCCGGGGAAGTTGCTGCCGCTGCAGTCTGCGGAGCATGCTATGAGCGCCTGCAGGAGCGAGTGGATATCCTGGAAGCCGGGCTGAATATTGATCTCAAAGAAGCGGCGCAGATCGTCTACGACGCCGTTTGGGCAAACCCTTCTGAACCGGGCAAGACCTACGAGAACGCGGCCAGGGCTCTGCTGGACGAATTGCGGAAACGGGCCAGAATCGGTTAAGCAATGAGGCCGTTCGAACCTGATCGAATCCACGGTTGACTCAATCGTAAGTGTCCATAACGGAAACTCGTGTGGCTGAAAGTTATTCCGCCTTGATCCCCACCCACTTCCTTCCGGCATACAATTTGTATCCCGCGCCGTCTTCCACCAACTTCAGCGGAACGGGGCGTTGCATCGCCTGATCCGTCTGATAGGCAACGCTGAGGACGTCGTTGTTGGCCACATCCATCACCACGAACTTCCCGTCCGCGGTAAAGCCGAAGCCGTACTGTCCGGGCGCAAGCGTCGCATCGCCGATCTGAAGTTTGGTTTCTGTGATTAGCATGCCCTGATATTTCTGCTGGACGGCCGTCGAGTATCCGGAAGCGTCAACCAGAGCCGCCAATGCCACCTTTTTGTCTGCGAGTTGAAATCCGACGGCATTGCGCATCTGTACCGGTGCTTTCTGGCCCCAGAAGAAAAATTCCGCAGGAACAGCCTTTCTCAGTTCCTCGCTGCTCAGAACGTGCTTGGAAGCTTGCTGGGCGGCAGCCGCACCGAGCAGGGCAAAGATCAGAGCGCACGGCGTGATCCAACGGTTGGTCTTCATGTTAGTTAGTCCTCGAATCGTAAGAATGAGAATGCTGGAACTGTAACCGTTCTGTGGACACGGCGCAAATGGGATCATACAGGCAAAGAGTTGCAGGCTCTGAATGCTGGTCAAAGAGCCCTCGGCCTGGACTTGGCGCCGCAACCTGATGATTCTTGCTTTGTCCGCAAGATTCGGATAGCCCGTTCCGGAGACGCGGCTTACGCTTTCCTTGTTATGACAACCAATGCCATACTCGCGGTAGGAAGCTTGGACGAAATGCCCGCCCCAACCAGCAAGCCCAACGAGGGAGATGAACAGCGCTGGAAAGCTGTGCTCACGCGCGACGCCCACCATGACGGCGAGTTCGTGTTCGCCGTGTCGACAACCGGCGTGTACTGCCGGCCCTCGTGCGCGGCCCGGCGGCCAAGGCGTGAGAACGTTCGATTCTTTCGCGCGCCGGACGCCGCCGAGCGAGCCGGCTATCGCGCCTGCCTGCGTTGCCGTCCCAAAGCTCTCAGCGGGAACGGCGCAGCGGACGCCATCCAGGCGATCTGCCGCTTTATCGAGCAGCATCTCGACGAGCCCGTTACCCTGGCACGCCTAGGCCAGGAATTTCGCCAGAGCCGGTTTCATCTGCAGCGGCGGTTTAAGGCGGCCCTGGGAATTACGCCTCGCGAGTACGCAGACTCATGCCGTTTGCGCATGCTGAAAAGGAATCTGCAGTCTGGAGACTCGGTGACGCGCGCGATGTATGACGCTGGATACGGCTCCAGCAGCCGGCTCTACGAACGCACTGCATCGCAGTTGGGCATGACGCCCGACAAGTACCGTCGCGGCGCCATTGCCGCGAGCGTCCGCTATACCTGCGCTGATTCTCCTCTGGGACGCATGCTCATCGCCGCCACGGAGAAGGGCATCTGCTCGATTCAGTTTGCCCGTACCGACGCCGAACTGCTCGAAGGCTTGAAACGCGAATTCCCGTTCGCCGCCCGAAAGCGGGATGATGGCGGCCTGGAGTCGTGGGTAGAAGCGTTGCTGCAGCACATGAGAGGTAAAGACCTGGAGTCTTCGCTGCCGCTCGACATTCGTGCGACGGCGTTTCAGCGCCGAGTGTGGACGTACCTGCAGTCGATTCCTTTTGGCCAGACGAAGTCTTACAGCGAAGTGGCAAAGGCGATCGGTCAGCCTCGCGCCTGCCGAGCCGTGGCCCGTGCTTGCGCGACAAATCCAGTCGCAGTGGCAATTCCATGCCATCGTGTGGTGAGCAAAGATGGCGGTACGAGCGGGTATCGCTGGGGCACGGCAAGGAAAAAGACGCTGCTGCAGATGGAACAGCAAGCCTAGATTGGTGGTGGAAGTCCTGCCGGCGGCGGGTTCGCGGGCCTGGTCTTTCGAATGGCCACCCAGTTGAGCAGGGCGATCGCGATCGTCCCCAGCAGAATTAGTGACTTGCTGAAATCGACTCCGCTTAACAACACAACGCAGATCGTTACGCCCGCAGCGGCGAAAACAGATCCTGCGGGAAGACGCAGCCATGCCGCTCCCGGCCGCTTCCGGCGCAGGACCGGAACCGCCGCGCACACCGCTCCATAATAGAACAGGCGCGCGACCGCTGAGAGCGTAACGTTCCAGGTAAAGCTGCCGAACAGGGCGAGCCCCCAGCAAAGGCACGCGAATACCGCAACCGAAACGTAAGGCGTGTGGAACCGGGGATGGACAGCCGCGAACCAGCGCGGGAAGTCTCCTTGCTCAGCGAAGGCGAACGTGGCGCGCGGACCGGTCAGGAAATTTGCGCCCAGATATCCGTAGACCGAAACCAGGGCTCCAACCGCAACCAAAGCCGCTCCTCCGCCTCCCATGATCATTCGGGCGACGTCGGCCAGGGGCCGCTCCGTCGTGTTGGATGCGGGCAGGATTCCGATCACGACCCATTGAAGGGCTGTATAGAGAAGTGTGATGATCCCGAGAGCCGTCAGCAGCGCAAATGGCGCATCCCGCTTGGGATTCCGCGCCTCACCCAGAGGATTCATCGCCGCTTCGTAGCCGCCATAGGCGAAGAACAACAGCAGCATCGCACTTCTCCACGTCCCGGAAGTGGTATGTGTAGCGGGCCAGGCAGACGCCGCGTGAGTTGCCAGATAATATCCTCCGGCCAAGCACACAATCCCGAGCGGAATGAGCTTGGCAACGACAAAGAAGTTGCTGACCAGAGTTCCGTTGCGGACCCCGCGATAGTTCACGACCAGCAGTACGCCGAGCAGAACCGTGATGATTCCGAAACGCGCTGCTGGACGCGCCGTCTGCGGCCAGAATGTGCCCAAATATATCACCAGCAGATTGGCGTTGGCGGCGCAGGCGGTGAGCCGGCTCAGCATCAGCATCCAGCCGACCTGTAATCCGGTGAGGCGTCCAAACGCTTCCCGGCAATAAATGTAGGTCCCGCCGGTCTGACTGAACTGGGAAGAGACTTCGGCATAACAGAGAATGATGACACCCATGGCGGCCCCCGCCAGGAGAACGGCCCATGGGCTCCAGCGACCAAGCAGGCTTGCGACCTGGGAAGGCAAGCCGAAGATGCCGCTGCCAAGAATGCTGTTGACGGTCAGCGCGATCAGGCTCCAGCGGCCGATTGCGCGAACCAACCCCTCGCCAGTTACCTTCTCCGGGAGCGTTGCAGTCACCGCGCGTTTGTATCACAAATCGCGCTCCTGGTGGCAACGCCGTGTCCAGCAAGTCTTTCAAGACAGTGACTTTCGCGCGGACCAAAGTAATGCACAGAATTACGAAAGCGCATGCCCGTGGGACATCTGTTTTCCCGCCCTGGCCGATGAGATGGTTAGATGGCAAACCGAATGGCTTTCGACGACATGGACGATCTGCACATCCGTATCGCGCGCGTCACCGAGGACCTGCGCACCATCCAGCAGGAGCTGAATTGCGCGGCTATGCAGGCTCCGAGCGATCCGGAACTGATGGAGGCGCTCAACTCTCTTTCTGAAACCGAGCCCATCGACAATCTGAGAACCGCATTGGATCAAATGCGGCATTTCCTCTGGTTCTATTCTCAGGTGCTGAACAATGAGCCGGAACTTGGGGACAAGTTGAGGCAGTCAAGTTCTGCAAAGACTTCAACCGACGAGAAGCCGCGCATGGAGAGCACTTTTCTGGACCAACTCTCCCGTGCCGACGAACTCGTGCTGCTCCATCACCTGGCAGATTCGAAGCGGCGCAAGCCAAACTAATTCATTTTCGCAGCAGTTCACCATTCGACTTTCTCAGAATCCGCGACCTGCGACAACCGTCTTCACCACTTCGCCCGACGAATTCAGTACCACGAAGTCCGCTTGAAGCCCTGCGGCGAGGGAACCAACGCTCTGTGACATATCTACCGCACGCGCTGGATTCAACGTCGCCGCCCGCACCGCATCGCGCAGGCCCCAATCCGAAAATTGCATGACATTGCGGACGGCGCGGTCCATAGTGAGCACGCTTCCCGCCAGGCTGCCATTCGAGGTGCACTTGCCATCTTTGACGTCGACCTGGATCGGCCCAAGCTGATAACGGCCGTCCGGCATTCCAGTCGCGGAGATCGCGTCGGTAATCAACACAGCGCGCTCCGGTCCTTTTGCTCGCAGAAAAAGTTTCACCACCGCGGGAGCCACATGAATTCCGTCGACGATCATGTCGGCAGTGATCCTGTCGTTGCTGAGCACCTCGCCGATAATCCCTGGCTGACGGTGATCCAGCGGGCGCATGGCGTTGAAAGTGTGCGTAGCGTGTCGCGCCCCGGCCGCGATTGCGTCTTTCGCACTGGGCAGTTCCGCGTCGGAGTGTCCGATGCTGACACATACTCCACGCCGCGCTGCTTCGGAATGACCTCCATGGCGCCAGGAATTTCCGGGGCAATAGTCATCATGCGCACATGGCCTCGCGCGGCCTGCCATAGGCGCTCGAAGATTTCCATCGTCGGTTCGACAAGATACTCCGGCGGATGCACGCCGCGCCGTCTGTGGCTGAGGAAAGGTCCTTCCAGATGAATGCCCAATGGCCGAGCCTGAGCCGCATCGCCGGTGATTGCGGGTTGCTTCGCAGACTCGATAGCGTCCGCGAGACGTCCGAGCGCGCATAAGTGGCATCGAGTGGTGCCGCGACCGTAGTCGGAAAGTATCCGGTCACGCCATGACGTCGCCAGGAACCTGCCCAAGCTGAGGTAATTCTGAGGCCGGGGCGCGCATAACATCGACGCCAGCGCCTCCATGAATGTGGATATCGAAGAATCCCGGGGCAAGCACCGTGTCCCCGAAATCGACGAGCTGGGTATTCGAGGGAAGGTCTCTTTCGGACTGTGAAAAGATTCCCGTAATTCGTCCATCTTCGACAACCAGCAATGGATGCGGAATTTCTTCCAGCGGAGTGAACAGCATGCGTAGCGGTAAATGCGGTGTTCATGGCATTCGCGACAGAGAATCGTAGTCGCAGCCAGTTCTCGACAACCGCGAGCAACGGATCGTGGGGGAGTCGAGGCTACGCCGACCTGCGCAAGACCTAGCCGCGAGACGGAGCGAGTGCGGCGGAACAGCCAGGCTCACCGCAGCGAATGTTATAATTCTAAACATGTCGGTGCGGCGCTTCTCTCCGCGCCTGAACAGCAGTCGGGGAGTGGCTCAGCCTGGTAGAGCACCTGGTTCGGGACCAGGGGGTCGGAGGTTCAAATCCTCTCTCCCCGACCAATTCTTCCCTGTCCGTTCCGGAGACATGGGTAACAGAACGTTCCGGAGACATAGGTTACACTTTTGGCCCGAAGGGGTTCTCCAGGGGCTGCAAAGTTTTTTCCTCCAGATCAATATGGCCGAGATCGTAATCCATAAAACTGACCAGCCAGATGCCGTGGTCGACTTCTTTGACACCGACGGCCTGTCCGGCAAGGGAAACGCTGAGGTTGATCTTCTTGTTGTACAAGCAAAGACGTCCGCAGCTGGTGACCACGACGGTGCGGTCGTGAAATGGGTAATGGGGCTCCGGGATGCCTCGATAAGGGCGGGGAGAGGTGGAGTAAACCTCGGCCGGGCACTGATCGGTTTCTGCATGACCTGCACTGGGGGATACCTTCTTGCCAATCAGGTAAGCGTGGTCGGTTCCTACTGAAGTTTTTACGGCACCAGCACATTCGGTATCACGTTGTTGCCGATGGTGATCGGTGTCGGCTTACTCTTCTGGAGCGGCAAAAGCATCATCGGCTGGCTCCTCACCTGTGCGGGTGCACTCCTCATTCTGGCGGGCGTGATTGCCAACATTCACATTTATTTTCGGCCGACGAGTCTGTTTAATACGATTGTGATGCTGATCCTATTCGTCGGTGGACTCGGGCTGATCGCGCGTGCTCTCCTGCCACACGGCGGCCATTCCAGCGACTGACTACTCGCCCTGACAGGCGCGATATTAGGATGCCGATTCCATTCGCAGACTATTGCTCCCGAGTTCAAGATCATCTGGAGCATTCCTGTGCCATTCGCGTCGTGACCCGAGACATACCCGACCCGCTCACCGGCGATCTCGATGGAGCATCGATTCACATCGACTATGCCGTGACGGCGGAACAGAGGCTATTCCTGCTCGGCCACCTTTTCGGACACACGGTCCAGTGGAATGTGGATCCCGCGGCCTTCGAACTTGGGCTGAAGTACCAGCCTCCCGTGGACGAGAAGCTGTTTCCCGCAATCCTCGCTTACGAAGGGGAAGCCGCGCGCTACGCGCTCGACATGTTCCACCAGATCTGCATCATCGAGATGGATCAATGGTTCTCTGATTACACAGCTTGCGACCAGAGATACCTGTTGCACTTCTACCGCACGGGAGAAAAGCGGGACTTCCGCTCATTCTGGCGGGACAACGCCCCGCGGATCGAACCCAAGCCCATTCCGCCCTTCAGGCCGACCAGGCGAGCCTTTCGCATGGACGGCATTGTCATTTGAAGAGGGGTTAGCTTCCGGAGATCCTTCGTGAAGATGCCAGCAGTTCGTTGGTTTGCCGGATGAGTTCGCTGCGCTCGAGATCGCGGTATTGCTTGGGCAACAGACTCTTGCTGGTGCATTCCAGGACCGCAACCAGATTCTGCAGGTCGATCTCCGTGGGGTAGTACGGCGGAATGAAATCGTCCAGCGCGGCCTTTAAGTCTTCTGTGTCGACGGCCGGCTTGTTCTGCAAGCTGCTCCTCATGTGGCTGCGTACCAGCACTGCTTCGATATCGGCTCCGGACAAGCTTCCCGCTCGCTCCAGAAAGAACTTTTCAATGTCAGCAGGGAAGGGTTTCATCCCGACTTTTCTTTGCATGGCGCGCAGCAGAGCAAGGCGCTCCTCGGGCGTTTCGGGATAGAACAGAGCGATATGTTCTTCGGCGCGTCCCTGGCGTTTCAGGTCCACCGGCAGCAAATCAGGACGGCAGGTCAGGAGAAACCAGATCACCTTGCCGCGCAACTCCGTATTGCCCATGAACTGGGCGATCTGAGCGAACACACGGTTGCCAACGCCACTGTCACCCGAACTGGACCGGTCTCCCAACTGTGCGTCGGCTTCATCCACGATGACCGCAATCGGGCTCATCGCTTTGAGCAAGGTTAAGACTCGCTCCAAATTGCCTTCTGTGACGCCCTGCCACATGCTGCGAAAATTCTTGAGCGTAACCGCAGGAATGCCCACCTCGCCGGCGAAGCAAGTGGTGATAAACGTCTTGCCAGTGCCGACCGGGCCGCAAATCACGTATCCCATGGGCAGAACATCGGTGTTGCCGGCGCGAATTGCGGCTGCGGCATCCTGAAGCTTCCGCTTCGCCTGGTCGTTCCCTGCCACGAACGAGAGGTCAAAGCGGCTTTGTACGAACTCCAGCAAGCCGCCGGATTCGGCCTCAATCAAGTCTTTCTTGCGCGCAGAGAGAGATTTCAACGTGAGCGGCTGGCGATTTTGCACCGCGTGGGAAATCAGGCTCTGCAATTGAACCCGCTTCAAACCGGCGCCCAGGTTGGCCAGCGATTCATCGGTCACTTCGGACCCGGCGGGCAATTCCTGCGATTTCATCTGCGCGCGGATGAACTCCAGCCGCTCGGCATAGTCGGGCAACGGAATGCCGATCGAGGAGACGCCGGGATGTTGCACAATGCTTTGATTCAGTTCGATCTGGTTTTCAGCAACCAGGCAAATGGTGACGTCTGCATTCAGAGAAAGCCGCATTGCGCGCCCAACGTTTGAGAATGACGAGCGCGTTGCGGTCGTCCGCCGACATGCTCGAAACGTCGCCCGCCGGGGCGATGGTCTCGGCGAAATCGATCACCAACCCGATCTTCTTGCCATCAGCAATCCGCAACCGAAGATAGTTGTCGAGCAGATTCAATACCGCATCTGGATTGCGCGGGAGTCCCCCTTGCAAATAGCTCGTCCCGTGAAAACTGTCATATCCTTCGAGCGCACGGCGAAAGTCGGCTTGACTGTCGGGGGAGCCGAAGCTCAGGCCACCTCGGTCGTAGTGCAGTATCAGGTCGCGCTGGCCAAACAGAGCGCCGGAGATGAACTCCTCGAGCGAGACAAATTCCGTGGTCTCCTGCCGGCGCAGTGGCACCAGGTCGCGCACGTTCCCATAGACCACAAACATGGCGAACGATCGCGAATAGTACTTTTCCGAGAGCTCGCGCGCCCAAGCGGGAAGCGCATCCATGTATTTCCCTATGGGTGTGGTATTGGATGGCATCTAGTTCGACATCCGCACTCGGTTGGGTCCCGAGGAAGTTGACGTTTCGTCGAGCGACATCAGTCCGTCCAAATCGGGCGACATGCCACTGAAAATCGCTTCCACCTGCTGTACAGTCTGCTCGGTTTGCTCGACATCATGCACCAGGCTATCGAGACGTTCACTCACTTGTTGCGGGTCTCGCATGGTGACGGACTGATCGCGCACCAGCATCAGCACATCTTCGAGCGCGGAACACTGGGCGTCGACGACTTTGCGATTCTCGGAAATCTTGTCGAACTTCTCCAGACGCTTGGTCAGGATCTCAATCCGTTTCTTGTTGATCTCTTGCACCTTTGGCGGATCGCTAGGCAGAGTCTTTTGAAGAGCCACGATTTCATGCTTGATGCCATCTTGCTCTGTGCTTCTAAGGTATTGCTGCTGTTGTGCAGCTGCCGACAAGAGCCGGGCGTATCCACTCAGCAAACCTTGCAGTCGTGAGTCAATCTGTTGCAGAAACATCTGTGAGGTTGATGAGAGCTGTGCGAAGTTATTTCGTATCGACCCGCACACCTGCGCGGCATGAACATACCGGCTCTGCAACTCAGCCGGCAAGTTCCGGAGCATCTCGCCCAGCTGCTGCTGATGTTTCTGGAGTTCCTCCGCGTACTTCCAGGAGCGGACCAGTCGCTGAAAGCGCCAGTTCTGGGGAATAACGGCCAGATAGATGAGCTCCAACCCGCCGGCGAGGATAATCGGCAAGAAGCTGCCACTGATCAATGCGAACGCACCCGCGCCTGCCAGGGCAATCCAGTTGTACTGCAAATGAAAAGCTTCCTTTACGTAGCTGATTTCCTTCTGCTGGCCGGGCAGGCCGGACTGGTCGGGAAAGTCCGCCATTAGACACTCACTCGAACCTGGCCGTTCCCTGGAGCGGAACGCAGGCGGCCTAGAACGTAGTTTTGCAGCTCGTGAAATTCATTCCGCTGTTTCAGGCTCAACTCCCGGGGACGATCGAAGGGCACTTGCACGTCCTCCACAATTGTTCCCGGATGTGCGCTCATGATGAAGATTCTATCCGCCAGATAGATTGCCTCTTCCACGTCGTGCGTGACAAACAAAATCGTGCTGGCCGTCTCGTCCCATATCTTCAACAGCAGTTGTTGCATCTCGCTGCGCGTCTGGGCGTCGAGGGCGCCGAACGGTTCGTCCATCAGGACAACCGACGGACGAAGGGCCAGCGTCCGCGCAATTGCAACCCTCTGCTGCATTCCACCCGAAAGCGAGTCCGGGTAGGCATTCTCAAAGCCGGACAGTCCAATCGCCTGCACCAACTGCGCGACCGTTTCTTTCCGCTTGTCGGCAGGAACGCCGTTGATCTTCAAACCGTAAGCTATGTTATCAGCGACCGTCAGCCAGGGAAACGACGTGTACTTCTGAAACACCATGCCCCGGTCCTTGCCGGGGCCATGCACCGGTTGGTCGTTGACCAGAACCTCGCCGCTATCGGGCCGATCCAATCCGGCGATCAGGCGAAGAAGCGTCGACTTTCCGCATCCCGAAGGACCCAGCAGGACCCGAAACTCACCGATGTCTCGCCCCTCCCGTGAATAGGCGTCATCGATCTCGAACGCAATGTTCTGGAGCGCGTGGACCGGGTCACCCTTCCCTGTGGCGAAAGAACGGTTGACGTTCCGTACAGTGATTTTCGACTTCTTAGGTTCCATGTTTCGCCGCTTTCAAGTGCGCGGTCGCGCTGGGAACGCCTGCTCCCCCTCCGGTCAGAGCGGAAGCTGCTCTCCGCCAGGGGAACAAGCGGGCTTCCAGGAATGTCAGGAGAAACCGGAACAGAAACGCCGCGATGCCGATCGCGATAATGCCCGCATAAACGCGGTCGAAATCGAGAACTTTACGGGCGGCCTCGACCATGTAGCCTACACCCTTGCGAGCGTTCAACATCTCAGCCAGGATCACATACGTCCAACCGATGTCATAGAGAATCCGGAAGGACGAGAAAATCGCGGGGAACGAGGCGCGAAATACCAGCCACAGTGCGTCTCCTTGTTTGGCGCCGAGCGTGTAGGCCGTTTCCAGTAATGCGTTGTCTACGCGATTCGCCTCTTCCACCACTACCGCCAGCAGGTAAAAGAACATTCCGAACCACAAGAACGCGACCTTCTCGGTTTCATCGATGCCAAACAGGGCGATGAACGCAGGCAGGAACGCGGTCAGAGGCATCGCCCGCATCGGCGCGGCGACGGGATTGATCAGTTCAAAAAGCCAGCGGAAGCTGGACATCAAGATGCCCAGCGGGATGGCGACCACCGCGCACCAGAAAAATGCCTGCGCAATGCGCCACCAGCTCATGAAGACATTTCCCAGCAGGTCGTATTCCGTCCACAGCATGCCAAACGAACGGACGACCCCCATGGGCCTGGGGAGCAGGGAAAAGTGTGGCCCTTCCCAGTAGGGTATAAGCACCCAGAGCAGGACGATGGTCCCCCAACTGAGGAATGCGAAGGCCACTCGTGCCTTCGGGGAAACGTCTTTCCGAATAATGAACCAGTCACTCATCATGGCGAATCGCTAGCTCGACGGGTTGGCATAAACCTTGATGTCCGTGCGCCGGTTTTTCTCGCGCCCGTCCGGTGTTGCATTGGTGTCGATCGGTTTATCCGGACCGTTGCCCGCCGTCTTCAGGCGCGCGGCAGGAAACCCGTACTTTTGTGTCAGGTAATTCTTCACTTCGTCGGCGCGAGCATGAGAGAGCTGAATATTGAAGGCCCGTGAGCCCGTCGAATCTGTGTTCCCTTCGATGTCGACCACCGTATTCTCGTAAGCCCGCATGGTACCGGCAAGTTCGTCGACAATGGCGCGGGAGTCCATGCTCATCTTCGAAGAATTCGGATCAAAGTAGATGGACCGATGTTGCGTGGCAATCGGAGTCGCCCCGCGCGCAGGCTCTTTATATTCGATCGGCGCTTCCGTCGAGGCCATCGAGAAGCTGTCTGACAGTTTCTGGATATAACGGCGATCCAGACTCTCTTCCGGATTGAAGGTGTGCTTGATAATCCGCAGGTCGCGATACATATCCTGGGCCATGCCCAGGATGTTGTCGTAATCGGAAGCGGACCCGGGCGTGCCCATGAAAGAACGGTTGTCGGCATAGTCCGCAAGCTTCACCCCGCCCAGCATGGTTTTCGCCAGGTCAGAGGGAATATTGAAATCCTTGACCGTTCCGATCAGATTGTAGGCGCGCTCCGGCTGTGTCTTTATGAACTCCACGCCCTCTAACCAACCCTGCGTGAACTTCAACAGTGTTTGCGGATGCTTGGAGGAAAAACTGTCGCTTACCACCAGGATGTCGGCGATCAGCCGGTTCGCAATTTTCGTGTCGTAGATCTTCTTGGATCCAGCGCGCTTGCTGACCGCGTCGCTCATGTCCGGATCCCAGGCCACCGCAGCGTCCACTTTTTCCTGTGCGAACAGCGTAGCCGGTTCGATGCCGTCTTTAGTGTGGACCGCTTTGTTGAAGATTTCGTTGCGCTGCTCCGTACCGAGGCCGGACGTCTTCAGCCCGTTATAGAGTAGGAAATGCGAGGGCGTATAAGGGGCGAATGCAACCGTCTTCCCGGCGAGATCTTCGATGCTGTTAATCCCTTGCTTCCCGATGACGCCATCGGCGCCGCGCGACCAGTCGACCATCAAGAACGCGTGCGACCCAAATCCCTTTTCCTTGAACTGGGCATAGTCCTTCGCATAAACGTCCGCGGTCGTGAGCATCACGTCGACGTTGTCAGTCGCCAGCGCCGCTGCTCCTTCAGTCCAATCATCGATGATCTTGAACGAGACTTTGAGTCCCTTCTTGCCATAGATCGAGTCCGGAACCGTGTCGAGCCCTCCGTTAGCGACCAGGCCACCGACGCAGCCAACCCAGACATTCACGCGCACTCGCACCTCGGCGTCGCTGCTGGTGGAAGATGCAGGTATCAGCAGAGGCTTGGAAGCGTCAACGGTTTCACCGCTGCTTGGGCTGCTTTTGCCGGCGAACTTGCTCAGGTCTATGACTCCGTATCGATTCAGGCTGTAGCCGACCAGCGCTACGCCAATCAGAAAAATAAGAACCCAGCCACCTCTTTCAATTTTCACGGCCATGACATTCCCTCCACGCCCTGTTCAAACAATCGTCCCACCGCAACAGAAACTTCTTCGTAAAAGCTCACTACGAGGTTCGTTGCGGTTCCTTCGCGGCGATGGTCTTCTCCGCACTGGCTGGCGCCGCGCTCTGTGGCGCCAGTCCCATCTCGATCTTGAACTGCTTCACCAGTTCGGCGGCCTGCAGTTTTTCTGCTTCATCGTCAATCTTGATCTTCTGCTGGTCGACATTGCTCAGCGCCATATCCATGCGAGCTTCGTTGACCGCGGTCTCCTCCTCGATCTTGCGGACCATCTCATCATGTGTCTGGCTGATGCCGGCCACTTCGAACTGCTCCATTGCATCAGCCACTTTCTTCTGCCATTGCGCCCGGCGATGGTCTGCAATCGCGTTAAGAGCTTCCTGCGTCTTGCGATCCTTCTCCCGCATGAAGGCCTGCTTTACGGTCATCGCCTTGTCGAAAGCGGCCCGCGCGGTCTGGAGTTGGCCCTGGGTTCGCGCCAGTGCGCCCTTGAGTTGCTCTAGCTGCGTGGCGAAGGCACCGGCCAGATCGTCGCGATTGGCCTGGATCGCCGCCTTCACCTTGGCGGTCAGATTCGCCAGGTCCGTCTTGTACTTGGCCTCTTCTTTCTCGAGAAGAGTCACATTCGCCTTGACCATGGCGATGCTCTCGTTCATCCGAGGCACCTGGTCATTCATGTCGCGGATATTCTGCTGCAGAATGAGTTCGGGATCCTCCGCCACCGAGATGAAGAAACCGAAGAATGAACGGAATACTCTCGTCAACCGTTGCCACATAAGAATCCTCCTGTTTCAGGAACGCTGCACTGCTTTGGTTGGGGACGGCGGCGTATTCACATCGCCCGTAGTAATGGGGTTTTCCGCCACAAAATACCCGACTGCGTCGGCAATCTTCTTTTCTTCCTGCTGCTTCTTCAAACGCCAACCGGTAAAACGCTCTTTCTCCCGTGAGACGTCATCATTGTTGGCCTGAATCTTGGCGCGTTGCTCGGTCAAGTACTTGTCGATTTGCGACTGGATCTCGCTATTCTCCCTGCTCTTCTGCGACTCGAGTTCTTGCAGCGCGCGCTGCTGCACCCGCTCGTAGCCATCCAGAGCGCGATCTCGCCGCACTGCATCCTGGATGATCTCCTTTATATCCACACCTGCCGCCTCAAGGGCCACCAGGACCGACGACTTTTTCACCTCCGAGGGCAGATTGCGAATGTGCTCGCTTTCCAGCATCTGCGAGACTTTCAGGATCGAATAGCCTTGGGTTGCGGGCGGAATTTCTGCCGCCTTATAAATCTGATCAAACGAGGTGGAGTCCGAAACCGGTGTCGTGAACTTCGGTTCCGCGGCTATCGTGGATGCGATTTCGGCAACACTTTGAGCAGGACTCTTTGCCCCTGCCGCTGGGTTCCTTGCATCGGACTGGGGTTGCTCTCCACTGCTGGCGTCGTCGACAGAGACGATGTAGTTGTACCACTTCTTGGACATTCGGCCCCCTGCCTCCAGCCGCAATCGTGAATGACGCCAAACTAACTACTCGGGGTGACCCTGAAAACTAATCTGCCTTATCGTTTTTGTCAACGTTTACATGCAGTTCCGAGCGGTTGCCGAACCATACGTCGACCCCACAGCGGAGACGGCATTCAGCCCGGCAACTCGTTGCCACAGCGTTACTAATGTAAACGCCGGTGTGGCCCGGTTCAATTCAGTTAGAATGAGCACTTTGTTGTTCAAAATGAACCCTGTTTTTGAACCAATCCACCTTTGCAACAGGAAACCATAGTGTCTGCCGACGACCTTTCAACAGTATTGAGCCGGGCAGTGGAAACCAAGGCCGACTACGATATCCGGCTCCTCGCCCAGCAACTGGGAACCAACTACCGCTCTCTTATGTACTGGATTCGCGGAGAACGTCCTCTACCTGCACACTTGCTGCCTCAGATCTGTCTTCTTCTCAAGAATTACGACGCCTTGGATTTTCTTGAAAGCCAGGCTGGGCGAATCGCATTCAAACTCCCCGAGCCGAACATTACCTTGGAAAAAGAGCTGGTCGCCGTCTCGCGGCTCATCCGGGAAGTAGGAGAAGCGCTGGAGAGCGTCGCGCAAACCTTGGCCGACGGCATTGTCGAAGAAGCCGAACTGAGAACGACAATTCCGAAGCTTGAGGCCGTCATCCAGGAGTGTGCCTCCCTTAAATACCTGTTGGAAGACCTCTGTAAGAAGAAAGGGAAGAAGGCAAAGCGTTGAGTCCGAGATATGGAATTGTCCCACCGCGTCCAGTATCTCCATCGTGTTGGTATGGCATGCCAACGAAAAACAGAAAACACCAAGAACTCGTTCAATCCGAGCGGAACGCGCCACGAATTCCCTTAGGCACACCCAAGTTACTACCTGGGACATAGCAGGCCTCATGTTGATCTAGATTTGCTCTGATTTGCGACAACTGAGCTGTGCAGCGCCAGCATCGATTGGGCTACGTCGTGGTAACTCGATCGAGATGAATCCAAAGCTGACTGATTAGTTAGGCACACTTCGACCACCCCAGTCGTTCTGCCACGCAACGCCTGGGACAGGTCTTGCCGTAACACTAAATGTCGGTGAACACACCCACACGCCAATGCATGTTCCCATTGAGAAGAGGGACATCCAGAACATCCGACCGCGCCCAAGTACCTAACTTGGCTATTGGCAAAAGTGTTAATGGGTTACTCGGCCCGGAGTTGTAGATTCGCGGACCGAATTTCATGCGTGGGGGCTTTCGTCAAACACCTTCAAAGTCCAATTCAAAGTTTCTCTTGAAACGATCACCAGTTTTGATCATTCACTGGCTGGATGGATGCGCAGCACCACGCAAGGGAAGAACAGCAAACAGTAGATGCGATTTAGGCAGCCGGACCTGTAAGCCGAATTCTGTCCGCAGGATTCCTCCTGCGGGACGGCCATTCCTCTGGGCCAGGCATCGCTGCCCGGCTCTAGCGACCTACCCGAAGGTTTGACGCACCGAGCCGGCACGTGTCCGCGGCCCTGATTCGAAAGAACCAAAGCCGCGAACTTCCTTCCTATTTGGTCTTGCTCCGTGTGGGGTTTGCCCTGCCCGCGGCATTGCTGTCGCGGCGGTGCGCTCTTACCGCACCTTTTCACCCTTACCCCGTTGCCGAGGCGGTATGTTTTCTGTGGCACTTTCCGTCCACCAGGTTTGAACCCGGCGTCCCGGACGTTATCCGGCACACTGCTCTGCGGAGTTCGGACTTTCCTCTCCCCGCACCCGAAAGGGCGGGAAGCGGCCGTCCGGTCCGGCTGCCTACGGCTTCATTATATGCGATGAAGAGAGCCTAAAAGGCTTCTTTAGCCGGAGTCCCCGAGCATGGACAGATCCTGCAAAGGCGCTCAAACCCTTGTACACTGATAGCGTCCGAACCGGCATTACATTTAGCCTGAGTCCCAACTCTCAGCTCGGGCGTCCGCCATATGAATTACGCTGAAGCCATTCGAGTGGCGCTGCAGTCTCTTTGGGCGAACAAGCTTCGCTCCGTGCTGACTCTGCTCGGAGTAGTAATCGGAGTGGGGGCGGTGATTGCGGTCGTCACCTTCGTCTCGGGAATCAATGACTACGTCGCCAAGAAGATCTTCAACCTTGGCGCCGACGTGTTCATCGTCTCCAAAATGTCGGCGGTAGAAACCAACGTCGATCACTTTCTGGAAGCTGAGAAGCGCAAGAACCTCGACATGGAGGACTATCAGGCGGTGCGCGACGGCTGCCTGCACTGTGACTACGTCGGAGCGCTGATGAGAACCAGTGCGCGGGTGAAGCACAATGAGCAATCGATCGAGGACACCAACGTCCAGGGAATTACTCCCGAGATCGCGACCATTCTCGATACTGATCTGACCTCTGGGCGCATGGTCAATCAAACCGACCTGAACAACCATCTTCAGGTCGCGGTCGTGGGTACCGATATTGTTGACCATCTGCTCGCCGGAACCGACCCGCTTGGCCAGGAAATTCGTGTGAACGGATGGAGTTACCAGGTTATCGGCGTTGGAAAGAAGAAGGGCAAAACGCTTGGGCAGAGTGCTGATAACTATGTGCTGATCCCGATCACCGCATACCTGAAGGAGTACGGCTCCCACAACAGCAGCATCGGCATTTGGGGGAAGGCTTCGGCCACTGGCGTTCCGCTGAATCAGGCCATCGATGAAGCGCGAGTGGCATTGCGCTCTCACCGGCACGATCGTCCCGGGCAGGACGACACATTCGAAATCGAGACCAATGCAAGTCTACTTGGCATATGGTCCGGACTGAGCAACACGTTCTTCATGGCTACCATCGGCATTGCGGCGGTCTCGCTGGTGGTCGGCGGAATCGTGATCATGAATATCATGCTGGTCTCGGTCACCGAGCGAACCCGCGAGATCGGTATACGCAAGGCCCTCGGTGCGCGTCAGGATGATGTGCTGCTGCAATTCTTGATCGAGTCGGTGACGTTGGCCCTGGTGGGCGGAGCCTTGGGAGTCCTTTCTGGCGTTGCCATCGCCGAAATAGTTACGGCGCTGATCGGCATGCCCTCCTCGATCAAATTGTGGGCAGTGGCGGCTGGACTATTTGTCGCGGCCACGGTTGGCGTGTTCTTCGGCGTGTATCCCGCCCGAAAAGCCGCCCGGCTGGACCCGATCGTGGCATTAAGGTTTGAGATGTAGGCGGTCGCGAGGTTTTGCAGTTGAGTAATTCTGTAATTTGCAGCCGGTAGGACTTGACTGGTCAGCAGGTTTCTAAATTACGCAATTACAAAATCCCCCAATTACAAAATTATTCCCATGGTTGGCAAATCAGAATTCCGCGAAATTGTTCAGATGGCGACGGACACGATCCGCGGCAACAAGCTGCGCTCCGGACTGACCGTGCTCGGTATCGTCATTGGCGTTGCGGTTGTGATTGGTGTCTCCTCCATCGGCCGTGGCCTCGACGATAACGTTCGCGACCTGGTCGCCAGCATTGGATCGAACGTCGTGTTCGTGTTTCACCTGGACTTTTTTACGTTTGGACGCATGACCCAGGAGATGCGCACCCGGAAAGAACTTACGTATGACGATGCCCTCGCTATTCAGGAGTTGCCGCACGTCAAGGCGGTATCTGCCGGGATTCGCTTGTTTCGCCCGGAATTCGGGGTGGGTCGTTACGCCGTCAAGTATCAGGACAAGAAGGTGAAGAACACCATTCTCGAAGGCGACACCGCTTCGGTGAAGGATGTTTTCGACCTGCCCATGGCCAGCGGGCGATGGTTTAGCGATGTGGACGACGAGCATCGGTCGCCGGTCGTGGTTCTCTGTTACGACACACAGCACGAACTATTCGGCCAGGAAGATCCTTTGGGCAAGGAAGTCAATATCGAGGGGCGTCTTTTTCAGGTCGTCGGAACGGTAACAAAGATCAAGTCGGTGTTCGGTGGCGGGAAAGATCCCAACGATAACCGCGTGTTTTTTCCGCTAAGGACGTTTCGAGCGCTTCATCCTGAGATGAAGCAGCATGTGATCAGTGTTAAGGCGACCTCGCATGATGATGTGCCGAAGGCGATTGATGAGATCCGGGAGTTGATGCGCAGGCGACGAAGAGTGCCCTTCGATAAGCCCGACAACTTTGCAATAATGACCACGGATTCAATCTCTGATTTTTGGAACCAGCTCACTGGCGCGCTATTCATCGGGATGTTCGCGATTTCCAGCGTGGGGCTGGTTGTAGGTGGCGTCGGTGTGATGAATATCATGCTGGTCAGCGTCACCGAGCGCACCCGCGAGATCGGCGTGCGCAAGGCAATCGGTGCGAGGAAAAAAGACATCCTTCTGCAGTTCACGCTGGAAGCGATTATGTTGACCGCAGTCGGAGGGATCGTTGGCATCCTGACGGGAGCGATCATTGTATGGATCATTCCCGCGTTGTGGCCGTCATTGCCCGCCCATCTGTCAATGTTCTGGGTTTCATTTGGTTTCAGCTCTGCCGCCGGAGTCGGGTTGGTTTTCGGAATCTATCCGGCCTGGAAGGCTGCGAATCTCGATCCGATCGAGTCGCTGCGCTACGAGTAGCGTGCGTCGCTCCAGAACTAGCCTACCGGCCTCATCAGATTCCCGGGGGGCCGGGTGTTGGTGAGTCCGGTTACCATCTGCCAGTCGTAGCGGCCCATCGCATGATGCGCAAAAGCGAATTCGGCGAAATCCTCCACATGGCTGCGGATACGATTCGCACAAACAAGCTGCGATCCTCGTTGACAGTACTGGGCATTGTGATTGGGGTTGCGGTAGTGATCGGAGTCTCGTCGATCGGACGCGGGCTCGATGACAATGTTCGCGATCGCCTTGCCACCGTGGGACCCAACGTTGTCTTCGCCTTTCATCTGGAGCCCTTTACGTTCGGGCGGATGACGCAGGAGATGCGGGCTCGCAAGGAACTCACGCTGGAGGATGCGGAAGCCCTCGAAAATCTGCCTCATGTCAAAGCGGTGTCGGCGCTGGTGCGCTTGTTTCGCCCCGAAGTCGGATCCGGCACTTACGCAGTGAAGTACCAGGGCCGCAAGGCGAAGAACACGCTTCTTGAAGGAAACACGCCCTCGATGCTCGACGTGGAAGATCTGCCTTTGACCAGTGGCAGATGGTTCACCGAATTCGATGACGAGCATCGCGCTCCTGTCGTGATTCTTTGCCATGACACCACCGAGGAGCTGTTTGGAAACGAAAGCCCGTTAGGCAAAGAAGTGAACATCGAGGGCCGCCTGTTTCAGGTCGTAGGCACCGTGGGCAAGATCACATCCGTGTTCAGTAGCGGAAAGGATCCGATCGACAACCGCGTTTTCTTTCCGCTTAAGACGTTTAAGTCGATGCATCCGGAGCTGAAACAGCACTGGATTGTAGCCAAAGCCACGTCGCACGAGGACGTTCCCAAGGCTATGGATGAAATCAGGGAGGTCTTGCGTCGCCGGCGCAAAGTGCCTTTCGATAAGCCGGACAATTTCGCGATGTTCACGACCGAGTCGATTGCCGAAGTCTGGAACCAGATTACTGGCGGGCTGTTTGTTGGGATGTTTGCGATTTCCAGTGTAGGGCTTGTCGTCGGCGGCGTCGGGGTAATGAACATCATGCTGGTCAGTGTGACCGAGCGGACGCGCGAGATCGGAGTGCGCAAGGCGATCGGAGCGCGCCAACGCGACATCTTGCTGCAATTCACACTCGAAGCCATCATGCTCACCGCTGTGGGAGGGATTGTGGGCATCTTGACGGGAGCAATTCTTGTGTGGATCATCCCCGCACTGTGGCCCTCGTTGCCCGCCCACTTGTCGATGTTCTGGGTATCGTTTGGTTTCAGCTCGGCGGCTGCGGTGGGGTTGCTGTTCGGCATCTATCCCGCATGGAAGGCTGCGAATCTCGACCCGATTGAGGCGCTGCGCTACGAATGACGTCCGCATCAGCTCTCAAATTCAGTCCTCAGAGCTGGGTTGTCAGCCTTCAGAAACCCGGTCTTGCCATCGGTGTTCGCTCATGATTCACGTACTTGGCAGGATTCTACAGGTCATCGCGATTCTCGGGTGCGTCTCGAGTTGTGCCTACTTTCTGTTCTGCTTGTGGAGCGTCGCCGCCTTTCTGCGGGAAAAGAGAGCGAGGGTCGCCCCACCGTCCGTCCAGCCGTTCCCCCCCGTCTCCATTCTTAAGCCACTCAAGGGCACCGATCCCGAGATGTATGAGAGTTTTCGCAGTCACTGTCTGCAGGACTATCCCGGATACGAGATCATTTTTGGCGTAAGCGACCCGGATGATCCTGCGGTTGCAAGCGTTGAGCAACTGCAGCAGGAGTTTCCGGATCGGGCGATCCAGCTTGTCGTTTGCCGAAACCTCCTCGGGCCCAACGTCAAGGTCAGCAACCTCGCGCAGATGGTCCAGTCTGCACGGCACCAGCACCTGATCGTGAACGACAGCGACATTCGAGTGGAAAGCGATTACGTGCAGCGCGTGATCGCTCCTCTGGCAGATGAGGGGATTGGAATGGTCACGTGCTTGTACCGGGGCGTTGCGTCCGGAACTCTGGGATCAGAACTCGAAGCGCTCGGCATCAGCACCGATTTCTGCCCTGGTGTCTTGTCCGCACGGCAACTGGAAGGCGGGCTGCATTTTGGATTGGGTTCAACGTTGGCGTTTCGGCGCGAAGACTTGGAGCGGATAGGAGGATTCAAGGCGCTCGTTGATTTCCTTGCCGACGACTACGAACTTGGCAGGCGGATTTCTGAACTCAAGAAAAAGATTGAGCTGTCCGATGTCGTCGTCGAGACGCATCTTCCCGAGTACGACTTGAGCGGCTTCCTAAGCCACCAACTCCGATGGTTTCGCGGAGTGCGCGATGCGCGCCTTGGCGGCTACATTGGGCTGGTTTCCACGTTTGGAACAGCATGGGCACTGCTTGCGCTGATTTTCTCGGGCGCGGCACCTTGGTCTTGGGCAGTCTTCGGAACGGTTCTCCTGCTGCGAATGGTAGTAGCTTTTGTGATGTGCCGGACTGTGCTGGAGGACGAGGATACCGTGGAACGATTGTGGCTGGTGCCGCTGCGCGATCTGATTGCCGTCGCTGTGTGGATCGTGAGCTTCGCCGGGCACACCGTAACTTGGCGAGGAGACCGATTCGAATTGAAGAACGGACGATTGAGCCGTCTCCCTTCCTAGCCGCCGAGAACCTGGCTGCGCCCGTGGCCTGGTCGCTTAGGGACTGACCTCGATGAGAGCATCTTCCCGGCGGCATGGAACTACTAGCGTAAATGGTTTTGGGGAAGGGCACGGCTTCAAGCCGTGCCGTTAGAAGCTCAATAGAAATGCGGGCTTTGGCCCCTGAGGGCCAAGGCTCTCGCTGCTACGGTCGTCTAACAGGCCACTTCTAGTTCTTTGCAGAGTTCGACGCTGGTATCGGCTCGAAGCGTCCATCGGCAAACAGCCGGTAACGGCGATCTCGCCACGTGATGGTGTTTCCAAAGAAGCCGGCAAACCAGAAGAAGAATCCGATTACATCTTCAATTGGCAACAGGAGCCAGTTGAGCTTTGCGCGCAGCACTCGCGCCGAAATCACGTAGGCGGCTAAGCCACGAACCGTCAGGGTTACAGGCAGAACCGGCCACCATGCCGGCGCAAGGGCGCATACCAACAAGGAGACCGGCAGCGGCATCGTGAACAATTGGCCAACGTATCCAGCCGGGCGTGATCGACGGGTGCTGCGCGCCCAACGCACGCGGTGGGCCACGTTTTCTGCCATGGTGGCGTTGCCGATGTGGTGCTCGACAATGTACGAGGACAGAATCACACCGTGTCCCGCCTCGGCTGCGAACTTCCCCAGGACGAAGTCCTCGGCAAGATAATCTCTCAGTCGATCGAATCCTCCAATCGACTGCAATACGCTGCGCCGGGCCGCGATAGTTGGTCCAACGGCAAAATGCACGCCTTCGAGCATCCGCGCAACCAGTGCACCTCCCCAGAAGTCCGTATTCATACCCGTGGCTTCCAGGCGAGACCATAGACTCGGTCCCGGAACCGCGCGATACGGGCAGGTTGCCACTCCCAGCCGCTTATCGTGAAATTCTTTCGCGATCGCATGCAAGAAATCGGGCATCACACGAATATCGCTATCGCTCATGACCACCAAGTCGTGCTGTGCCGCCGCCAGCATTCGATCGAGACTAAAAACTTTTGGATTTGGATACGCCGGCTCTCCGGTTACGATCAGACGCGACGCGATGCGAGGGTATTCGGATTGCAGGCGCCTCACAACCATCGCGGCAGGATCATTTTCCTTTCGCACCGCAAACAAAATCTCGAATGCGAAATATTCTTGCTCAAAAAAGGTTCGAAGATTGGATTCCAGATCGAGATCCATGCCGGCCAGAGGTTTCAGGATGCTGATCGGTTCCGACGACTGCACCGACGGGAGCCGCACTCGCAGATAGCGCAGACCCGCAACGATCTGCAAAATGGAGTACACCCAGGATCCGCAAAGTATTAGTAAAAGGAGGTCCCCCAGAATCGCGCCTCGGCGAGTCGACAAAGAAATCAGCAATAGTGCGCAGCTTGCGCCTGGAAGCATGGAGCGGCCGGGACCGCAGTCATTATACCTACACGTGCGGATTGGGCCGTGTCTGGTGCTGACATACGGTTCCCGATAGGCTCACCGGGTGCTGCAGAGCCGCACGTATTTTCGCCGAAAGTTGTTTCAGGCTGTAAGGTTTCTGCAGAAAATTTGTGTCCAGGTCCACAACCTTGTGATCCAGGATCGTTTTTCCTGCGTAGCCGGATACGAATAAGAACTTGGTGTCCGGCCGAACCTGGCCCAGTTCTCTGGCCAGTTCGCCTCCGCTCATATTGGGCATGACTACATCGGTCACCAGCAAATCGATTGGCGACGGATATCCTCGAGCCACGCTCAGGGCGTCGATGCCGTCCTTGGCTTCAAGAACGCTATAGCCCTGGAGCCTGAGGAATTCTGACGTAGCTGCCCGGACTGCCGGTTCGTCTTCCACCAACAGCACAGTCTCTGTGCCTCGAGCAACCTTCTCGCTCTCCAGCGTATCCACCGCGAGGGACTGGTTTCTTGTACTCACGCACGGCAGGTAGATCTTGAAAACGGTTCCCGAGCCCTGTTCGCTGTACACCCAAACGAAGCCCTTATTCTGTTTGACGATGCCATACACAGTGGCCAGGCCAAGCC
This sequence comes from uncultured Acidobacteriota bacterium, assembly GCA_963807095.1. GTDB lineage: Bacteria > Acidobacteriota > Terriglobia > Terriglobales > Acidobacteriaceae > Sulfotelmatobacter. Next base: position 30,655 of record CAWEAF010000012.1, read on the forward strand.
CCGTGCCTTTCCCGGAAGGTTTAGTCGTATAGAAAGGTTCGAAAATGTGAGGCAGATCTTCCTTCGGAATACCCGCTCCATCGTCGCTGATAGTGATGAGGGAATAGTTTCCGCGCGGGATGACAGCCGGCTTCCCATGGATGTAATTGCTGTCGAGACGCGCACAAGCAGTCTCAATGCGCAGGTGTCCTCCTGCCGGCATCGCGTCCCTGGCGTTAGCCGCCAGGTTCATGAGAATCTGCTCGACCTGCACGGGATCGATTCGCACCGCTCCCAGTCCTTCGCCAGGAATAAAAGTGAACTCAATATCTTCTCCAATCAAGCGGGGGAGCGTATTTGCAATCCGTTGAATTACGGGATTGAGTTCCATCACCCGGAGCGCCTGCGGTTGTTTGCGGCTAAATGCCAAGAGTTGCCGGGTTAACTCCGCCGCGCGTCTGGCTGCCAGCAGAATTTCCTGGATCTTGTTTTCGAGCGGGCTCTGCTGCGGCACCGAATCCAGAGCCAGTTCCGAATAGCTGGTGATGATGGTAAGCAGGTTGTTGAAATCGTGAGCGACGCCCCCGGCCAGCCGCCCGATCGCATCCATTTTCTGGGCCTGCAACAACTGTGCCTCTAGGCGTAAGCGGTCCGTGAGATCACGCCCATTGGAGATGAAGTGAGTGATCTCTCCCGTGGAGTCCCGCACCGGGCAGATCGTTTCTTCCACGTAATACAACTCACCGTTCTTCTTGCGGTTAACCAGAATGCCGCGATAGACGTTTCCCGACAGGATCGTCTTCCACATTTCGTTGTACGTGTCCGGCCCCTGTTCCCCGGACTTCAGAATGCGCGGCGTTTTCCCCCGGCCTTCGTGGCTGGCGTAGCCGGTTAACACCTCAAACGCCGGATTCACATATTCGATCACGCCATGCCGGTCCGTAATGATCACAGTGTCTGCGGATTGCTCGACCGCGCGTGACAATTTCCGCAGCGACTCTTCTGCACCCTGCTGCTCTCGTTGCGATGAGTGCAGCGCCATCGTGCTACGGATCGTCCGCACCAGGGTCGCACCATCCAGTTGAGACTTTGCCAGGCAATTCCACGGCCCCGATTGAATAGTTTCAGCGACGATGTTTTCGTCGGCGTGCTCCGTCAGAAGGATGAAAGGTACCGAGATTCCCGCCCGATGGAACTCCGACAGTAACTGAATAGCCGGCGCGTCCCCGGTTTCGTGCTGAAACAAGACTAGATCGTACGGTTTTTGTTCCAGCATCTCTTTGGCTTCATCGAGGGACCGGGCGTGGTCGAGATCGGCTGCCAGCATAGTGCGACTACGTTCGAGAATTTCGCGGATCTGGTAAAAATCTTCTTCTTGATTCCCAACCAGCAGGACCTGCAGCGGCTTGGCGGCGAGTTTGGCTGCGCTGAACACCTAAGACTCTCTCCATGGTTACTATCGGAATGTAGGGGCAGGAGTTTAGCTGTCCGAGAGAGACTGCTTTCCCCGAATGGACTCCGCAACGCTGGCGGGAGCCTCTTTGAACCGGCGTAATTCTTAGAAGATTATTAACAGCGTTTTCAGGCGTGGATATTACGAGGCTCTCCGATTTTCTCCTCGACGGCTCATCACATCGTTCTGCAATAAACCGCCGTTGTTCTGGGACGAATGGCACTGCAGCGGGGATGATTGCAGGTTGTTTTTTTGTTAACCAATCTCTTGTTGCAACGTCTAATGTGGCAGATGCGGCCTACGATCCTCGCATCATCACGGAACAGTGAGGCCGCGCAGTTCGTATCAGAGAGTGGGGTTGTGTTTACCGGTGACGGGGGTTTGCCGGCAAGCATCGCCGGGTACGATACGGTTCCGAGGCGCTGCCCTGCACGGCGCAATCATCAATGTGTTCAACCTTCGTGGGGGATAGCATGGAGAATGTTCAGAAATCCAATGGCTCGCTCAGGCCGGTCGAGAGATATGACGTGGGTCACGTGCAAGAAGTGATCCGCCAGGCGCATGAGGAGCTGCGTCAATTACTGCAGCAGCGCGCCGAAATTATGAAGCGGATTGGAACAGTCAAGCAGACGATCTCGGGCTTGGCCAATCTGTTTGGGGAAGGCGTTTTGAGCGAGGAACTGATGGAACTGGTGGATCGCAAAAACAGCGGCCGCCAACCCGGCTTTACCAAAGCCTGTCGGATGATCCTGATGGAAGCGGGACGCGCCATGAATTCGCGGGACATCTGTGAGTACTTCCAGCAGAGAATGCCGGCCTTGTTGGCCCGGCACAAGGACCCCATGGCCTCGGTTACAACCGTGCTGAATCGCCTGGTCGAATATGGCGAGGCGGAAGCCGTGGTCGCGAACGGCCGAAGGGCCTGGCGCTGGGTTGCAGATCAACCGGTCGATTCGGTTGCGCAAGACAGCGACGCGAGACTTGTGCGCAGTATCGTGTAACAGAACACCACCGGATGCAAAGGGCGCGGACACTCTCCGCGCCCTTTTTCTTGAACGCAAAATTTATCCGGGAGGAAGCAGCATCCCCTTCTCCAGATGCCTGGTCACATGCGCATACGACGCCGCATGGGGATCGTGGGTGACCATCACAATGGTCTTGTGGAAATCCTCGTTCAAGCGCTTCAGGATTTCCAGCACTTCTGTCGCGGAGTGGCTGTCGAGATCTCCTGTGGGCTCGTCGGCCAGCAGGAGCGTCGGATCGCTGACAATGGCCCGCGCGATAGCGACGCGCTGTTCCTGTCCGCCGGAAAGTTGCTTCGGCAGGTGGTGCACCCGATCCTCCAGGCCTACCAACTTTAATGCAGTCAGCACGTGATCGCGGCGCTGCTGCGACGATAGCTTGGTGAGCAGCAGCGGCAACTCTACATTCTCAAAGGCGGTGAGTACGGGAATCAGGTTGAACGTCTGAAAGACGTAGCCAATGTGCTCGTTTCGCCAGCGGGCAATCTGTGCGTCGCCAAAGCGAAAAATATCCTGCCCTTGCACCAGGAGTTCTCCGGACGTCGGGCGATCGATGGCAGCGATCATATTCAGCAGCGTCGTCTTTCCCGATCCCGAGGGGCCCATGAGGGCAAGAAACTCCCCTTTGCCGATGTCGATCGATACATCGTCGAGAGCTGTTACCTGAAAGGCATCGCGCTTGAAAACTTTGCTGACACCGCGAACCTGGACGACCTTGGTGCCGGTGGCGACATTCGGTTGTGCAACTGTGCTCATGATTGCCCCTTAACTTTAATTTTGTCTCCATCTTTCAAGGTGGCTGGACCCGCGCTGATGACGCTCTCACCTCCGACCAGGCCATCAACCAGCGCACCATCGGCACGCTGGCTGGTTACGTGAACTTCGCGAGCCACGGCTTTGCCGCCATACGCGATCAGCACGATCTTCTTGCCGTCTCGGTCACGGATTGCGGCTGAAGGGACGAATACTCCCGCCGGTCCCGGCGTGTCCTTCGGCTTTTCGCTCGCCAGAAAACGCACGGTAGCGTTCATCTCCGGGCGAAGCTGGACGTCGGGATATTTCCCCGGATTCAGCACTTGCACCTTCACCTGCACCGTCGCTTTCTGCCGGTTTGCCTCGGGAGAAATCTGCGCGATCTTTCCGTCGTATTGTTTGTCCGGGTAGGTATCGGTGGTAACGATGGCCCTCTCGTTGAGACCGAGCCGCGCGAAATCTGCCTGCGCAATGTCCAGTTCCACCTGCAAATCGTTCAGGTCCGCGAGAGAAACGACCGATCCCTGCGGACCTCCGGCGGCGGCGCTGGCGAACTGCGCTGTGATGAGTTCTCCCTTTTCCGCGGTGCGATCCAGGATGGTTCCAGTCACCGGTGCTCGAATCACCGTGGCGTCAAGCTGCGATTTCGCATAGTCCAGCTGTCCCTGTGCCTGCATGAGAGCGCCGCGAGCCCGCGCCAACTCTTCCGGGCGCGGACCGATCTTCGCCAGTTCGAATGCTCTTTGCAGCGAATTCACGCGTTGCTGGTCGGAGTCATACTTCGCAGTCGCATCATCGAGTTGCTGGCGCGAGAGAACGCCGCTGCCCGCGAGTTCTTTGGTGCGATCGAGGGTCAACTTATCGTTGACCAAGGTGGCGCGGGCTTCGTCGAGGTTATGCTGCGCTTGCTGAATCTCTTCCGGGCGCGACCCATGCTGCAACTCTTCCAGGTACGCCTGCGCATTCTCGACGGCACCTCTGGCTTGGAGGTAGGAGGCCCGGAACTCCTCATCTTCCAGGCGCACTAGCACTTGGCCTTCTTTTACCTTGTCGCCTTTTTCGACGCCGATCCAGGCCAGCCGGCCGGTCACCTTGGAGTTCACGTTGATCGTGTGATGGGCCACGATGTAACCGGTCGCCGAGAGAACGGTTCCGCCTTCAGCATTACCACTGGTCTGCGCCGAGGCGCGGACCACCTCGACCTCCGGAGTGTCGGAAGAGAAGGCGCGGTAGGCTAATGTGGAAAGCCCGATCACGAGCACCAGCGCGACGCCGCCGACAATGTATCTCTGTGCCCACGCTGGAGGTTCTCCGCCGTTATCTCCGCGCTGCGAGCGGTCAATTCGTAAGCTCTGCAGATCGTCATGTTTCGTGTCAATCGCCATAAGAACTATTACGGCTCCAGTTCGCCATATGTTTCGTGCAGGCTAACCTCGCAGCGCCGTCAGAATATTCTGCCGGGCGGCGTGCCAGGCGGGAGCAAGCCCTCCGACAAAGCCCATTGTGAGCGCGAATACGACGGCGTAAAGCGCTACTTTCCACGTGATCTGCAGCGCAAATACGACTTCGCTGAACGTCACCGCGTTCGAGGTCCCGGTCTGCATGCCGTTGAACGGAAGCATCAGCGCGATGCCAACCACCGCTCCGAGCAGCGCTAGCAGCAGCGACTCAAGCACGAATGACGTGAGAATGGCGGGCCGCGAGAATCCAATCACGCGCAAAGTCGCAATCTCGCGTCCGCGATACGCTACTGCCGCATACATCGTGTTCATCGCAGCAAAAATCGACCCGATCGCCATGATTACGCCCACAACCCAGCCAATCACCTTGATCGGCGTTCCGGAACTGGTCTGCTTGGCATAGTAGTCATTTTCCAGCGTGCCTTCGAGTTTCAGGCGCTGGTCGTCACTGACCCGTTTGGTCAAAGCCTCAGCACTGATCGGATCCGTCGCTCGCAGGTAGGCCGACGCGAACCCTCCCTGTCGGTCAAAGTCGGACGCCATCTGGTTTACATCGCCCCATACTTCGGACTCGTAGGCCGAGCCTCCCGCATCGAACACGCCCACCACCTGCCACGACCCCTTGCCGAACTGCATGGTGTCGCCAATGTTGGCGTGCGAAAAACGCTCCCGAATCGACTTGCTGACCACGACCTCGCGCTGCCCGGTCTGAAACCAGCGTCCTTCAATCAGCTTCACTTTGGACAACTTCCCCGGTTCGTCCGGGAATTGCCGCATCTCGAGACCTGCTGGCATCATCCCCCGAACCGTGACATTGACCTCTCCCGTGCCATCTTTGCGCGGAAGCACGATTACGACCACCCACTCACCGGAGGCCATGGGTTCGCCGTGGCTATCTTTTGCAATACCGGGCAGGGTCTTCAGCGTGGGGAACAGCGAAGCATCGAATCCGCCGGTTAATTCCGATTCGGATCCTTTGCGCAATACCAGCACGTTGAGCTTACTGCCGCTGCTCACGAACGCGCGGTCGAGACCCGCGACCAGCGCCATCAGAAAGATGACGGTGGTCACAGTGAGCGCGATGCCGAGCGCCGTCATCACGGTCAGTCCTTTGCGGAGCCGCAGGTTGCGTACGTTGTAGCTGATTGGTATCGCCATAATCGATTTCTCTGCCTCAACCTATATGTCGCAGCCCATCCACGATATTCACTCGGGAGGCTTTGTGCGCCGGTAAATACCCGCTCACCACTCCCAGGATCGCGGCGACCACGATCGCCACTATCGCCGTTGGTGCTTTAACCTTCATATACAGGGGAATGCCAAGTCCGATGAAGCTGTGCGTGATAAGAGCGATCACCGGAACTGCAACAAGGACCCCGGCTACTCCGCCGGTAAGGGCCAAGGCCAGTGATTCGCTCACGAAAATGGAGAGCACTCTCTGTCGGGTAAAGCCTAATGCCTTCAGGACGGCAACTTCGCGCGTCCGGCCGCGAACCGACATTGCCATCGTATTCGCGGAAACGAGCATGATGGCAAACATGACCGCCCCGCAGATCCCAAGGATGAACGCCTTCACGTTCCCCAGGGATGCAACGAAACCAAGTTGAAATGCTTTTTCGCTCTCTGTTTTTGTTTGTAGCGGAGAGTTGCGGAACATGTCATCGATCTGTCGCGATGCCTGTGCCACATGCTCCGGCGAGTCCACTTGGGCCGAGTACCACCCCGCTTGCCCTTTAAACCACGGCACTGCTTCTTCCAGGTACTCGCTATTGAAGTAGAGCGCGTTTTGCGGAGGATCTCGCTGATACAGGCCGCGAATCGTCAGGTCCAGATCAATCGGAAAGATCGTACCTTGGATATGCACACGGTCGCCCAATTTCCATCCGTACTTGTTTGCCAGGGTGACATCGACAATGCAGCCCGCGCGGTCCTTTTGCCACGCCTTAACCTGGTCGGGCGCAATGATTTTGTCCGACGCGACTTTTAAGTATTCGGTCGGATCCGTGGCGAATCGGGGGAAAAAGTGTTCCGGCCGATTGTCAATGTATCGCCCATCAAACCACGTAATTGGTACAACCGCGTCGATCCCCGAGACGGCGCGAATCTTCTCCCGATAGTAGGCTGGCAAAAAGAACGCCAGCGAGACGCGATCGCGGACAACCAGTCGTCGCGCCGCTTCCGGCGCCACTTGATCGACATAAAACGACCGCCAGATGCAGATCATGAGCGTCAGCAGCAAAAGGGAAAAGCCAATACTGATCACGGTGAGCACGCTGCGCCGCGCATTCCGGAATGTATTGCGTATGACAAAACTGCCAATCGTCATTGCCCTATCCAATATGGCGGAGTCCGTCGACAATGTTGACCTGTGAGGCGTGATAAGACGGAATAGCTGCACTCAAAAGTCCAACGATCCCCGATACCACCACCGCCATCAGCCAAATGGCCGGCGTCATCTTTAATGGGAAGAAAGTCATCTGCGGTGCGTGGGCAAAGCCGTAGACCATTGCCTTGGCGAGACAAGAGCCGATAATTCCGCCCGCCAGCGAGAGCGCCACCGCCTCACTGACAAACAAACCGAGCACACCTCTGTTGGTGAATCCCAGAGTCTTAAGCACGGCAACTTCCCTGGTCCGTTCGCGAATGGACATCGCGATCGTATTGGCCGACACCAGCAGAGTTGCGAAGAGCACTGCCGAGCAGATGCTAAGGATGAACGCCTTCACGTTGCCCATCATGGCAACGAACTCGAGACCGAAAGCCTTCTCGCTCTCAGTTTTGGTCGGCTGGGGCGAGTTGCGAAACATGTCATCCACGGCCGCGGCGACCTTGCTTACATCCGCGGGACTGTCCGCCAGAATGCCGAAGGTGCCCGCCTGCCCCTTGAACCATGAAACAGCTTCCTCAACATACTTGGAATTGAAGTAAAGGGACTTGGGGTCTGGATCAGCGTGATAAATGCCACGGACATACAGCTCAAGCGTAACCGGATAAATATCTCCCACGATCACTATTCGGTCGCCAAGTTTCCAGCCATACTTCTTGGCCAAAGCCTCAGACACAACTGCACCTTGCCTGTCGCGCTGCCACGCTTTGAGTTGGTCGTCCGGAATTGTGATATCGCGGTAAACCTTGAAGAATTCGTCGGGATCGGTGCCAAAGCGAGGGAAGAAATTCTCTGGTTTCTGATCCTTATAGACTCCCTGAAACCAGGAACTGGGGACAACGGCGACCACGCCGGGAATCGAGCGAATCTTCTCTCGATAATAGCCGGGCAGGCTGAACGTGAGAGATACGCGGTGCCGAACAATCAGCCGCTGTGATGACTCCGCGCTACCATCGTCCAGGGCGAATGCGTGCCACAGCGTCATCAGGAACGTCAGCAGCAACAGCGAGAAAGCAATGCTCAAGACCGTC